>CAWCRS010000012.1:0-96985 GCA_963798085.1 uncultured Gemmatimonadales bacterium | reverse complement strand
CCACCTGTTTCAGCAGCTCGCGCGCGCCGGCCGCCGCCGTGCGCAGAGGCAGCCAGCCCTCCCACACGCTGGTGCTGCCGCCCGCGCCCTGCCAGTCGTACGTCTGCTCATCCAGCGGCGCCGGCACAATGGTGACGCGCGACCAGTCCGCATCCAGCTCATCGGCCAGGATCATGGGCAGCGAAGTCCAGGTGCCCTGACCCATCTCCGATCTTGGGGGCTAACACGGTGATAGCGCCGTCCGGCTCGATGCGGAAATACGCGGTGAGCGCGGCGGTGGCCGCGGCCGGGGCGGACGCGCCGGCAAGTGCGGGCCCGGCGTCGCCTGCGCCGTTGACCACGGGCGCAGCCTGCGCGTCCGGGTTGCGCACGCACGCGGGCAGCGCCACGGAAACGAGCAGCCCGCCGCCGGCGAGCGCGGTCAGGCGCACGAAATCGCGGCGGGCCAGCGGGCTCATGTACCCTCGCGCGCGGCGCGTTTGATGGCGGCGCGGATACGCTGGTACGTGCCACAGCGGCAGAGATTGCCGGCCATGGCGCGATCGATGTCATCATCGGTGGGCGCCGGATGCTGTGCCAGCAGCGCCGCGGCACTCATGATCTGGCCCGCCTGACAGTAGCCGCACTGCGGTACATCCTCCGCAATCCAGGCGCGCTGCACGGCGTGCAGGCCGGCGCCGGCCAGGCCTTCGATCGTTGTCACCTCGTGTTGCGGCGGCATCGGAGAGCGGCGTGATGCAGGCGCGCGCGGCGCTGTCCATCGATGTGCACGGTGCAGGCGCCGCAGGCGCCATGCCACAACCGAACTTGGTGCCGGTCAGACCCAGCTCGTCGCGCAGCACCCAGAGCAGCGGCGTGTCCGGCTCGCTGCTGACCTCGAAATCCTTGCCGTTCACGCGCAGGCGAGTCGTTACGGATGGAGGAGACGGCAAGGTGTCGGCCTCATGGGGCTCGGGGGAGTTCGCAACAGAATGTGCCTGGATAGAAGGATGATGGCGGCAACACGGTCCGGCGACAACGTGGCTGGGATGCGGAGCGGGCCGGCCGGGGCGGACCGTCGCGGGCGGGGGACTGGATCGCGACGCTGCGACCTCAGGTGAGCAGGTAATGCCCCGCGAGGGCCTGAAAGCCGCTGATCTGGGCCGCGCGCCAGGCCTCATCGCGGCCCAGCTCCGCGGCCATCAGCGTGGCCACGCGCGGCGCCATTTCCTGCGCGGCCCGGGCATCGAGCAGCAGCGAGCGCGTGCGGCGGGCCAGAAAGTCGTCCACGGTGCGCGCCATCCCGTTTCGCACCGCCCACAGCACCTCGCCCGCGCGCACTGCGAGCCGCTCGTGCAGGAGCTCGCCAAGCTCGGCGTTAGTCGCGCACAGCGCCTCGACACCCAGCGCATTGGAGCCGTACTGCGCGAGTGCGCCGAACTGGTCGGCGTGGCGGTGAATGCCGTGTATGTCCAGTTCGCGCGTGACGCAGGCGCGCGGCTCGAGGCCGGCGAGTGTGGCGGCATGATCCACCGTGTCTTCCGCCATGCGCCGGTACGTCGTCCACTTGCCGCCAGCCACTGTGACCAGGCCGGCGTGCGAGACGAGCACGGAGTGCTCGCGCGAAACGGCCGCCGTGTCCTGCTCGCCGTGGTCGACGAGCGGGCGCAGGCCGGCAAACACGCTCAGCACGTCGGCGCGCGTGGGATCCTTCGTCAGGTAGCGCACGGCGTGCTCCAGCAGGAACGTCACCTCCTCCTCGAGCGGTCGCGGCTCGAGCGACACCTCCGTCACGGGTGTGTCCGTCGTGCCGATCAGCACACGACCGTGCCAGGGAATGGCGAAGAGGATGCGGCGATCGGCGGTGTGCGGCACCATGATGGCGCTCTCGCCGGGCAGGAACGAGCGGTCCAGCACGATGTGCACGCCCTGGCTGGGTCTGATCACGGGCGAGGCATCGGGCTCGTCCATGCGGCGGATACCGTCCGCGAACACGCCGGTTGCATTGATCACGACGCGCCCGCGCACGTCCAGCGTCTCGCCGGTCTCGAGATCACGCACGCTCACGCCGTTCACGTAGCCCTCGTCGTCGCGCAGCAGGGCCGTGACCGGCGCGTAATTGAGGAGCACGGCGCCCTGCTCCGCAGCGGTTTCCGCCATGTTGATCAATAGCCGCGCATCATCGAACTGCCCGTCATGATAGACGACGCCGCCTCTCAGGCCTTCCGTCTCGATCGTGGGGATGCGCGCGATCACTTCCTCGCGGGAGAGGTTGCGCGATGGCCCGAAGCCGTACTTGCCGGCCAGTGCATTGTACACACGCATGCCGATGCCATAGAACGGCGCTTCCCACCAGGCGTAGTTGGGAACCACGAAAGGCAGGTCGTGCACCAGGTGCGGCGCGTTCTGCCGCAGGATGCCGCGCTCCTTCAGCGCTTCCATCACGAGGGGGATGTTGCCCTGCTGCAGATAGCGCACGCCGCCATGGATCAGCTTGGTGCTGCGGCTGGACGTGCCCTTGCCGAAGTCTGCCTGCTCGAACAGCGCGACGCGATAGCCCCTCGCCGCTGCATCAATCGCCACGCCCACACCCGTCGCGCCTCCACCAATGATGACGAAGTCGCAGGCCTGCGAGCGCGCCGCCAGCCGGCGCAGCATCTCTGTTCTCTGCACGCTTCAGCGCTCCTCTGCTTGTGTCTGCGGAACGTGGGGGGTGCTTGGGGCGTCTGGCAACGGCGTTGCTGGGGATAACGGACCGTCTTGGCATTCTTTCCTTCTGGCCGGTGCCACCATGGACGCGTCCCGTGCGCGCATGAGGATCGGTCAGTCGATACCTGCGCGAGTCGTCAGCGTAGTCGTTCGGGCCGGAACCCAAGAATGCCAAGGCGGTCCGATATGGTCGCTGTCGGACCGTCTTGGCATTCTTTCCTTCTGGCCGGTGCCACCATGGACGCGTCCCGTGCGCGCATGAGGATCGGTCAGTCGATACCTGCGCGAGTCGTCAGCGTAGTCGTTCGGGCCGGAACCCAAGAATGCCAAAGCGGTCCGATCCGTTGTCCCAGCCTGAGTCCGGCCCGAGCCGCAACACGGGAAACGGCGTTCTAGATGATCCCGTTGGCCTTGAGGTCTGGAACGATCAGCCCGGGTATGAACTTGCTCACGATTTTCAGCGCCAGGACGGACACCACCGGGTAGAGACCGTCGGCCAGGCTCCAGCCCGTGATGTACGCGATGTTGCCATGGATGCCGAAGAAGTTGTCGTGCTCCCAGGTGCCGAGGAGGGTGTGCTCGGCCCACTTCACGATGAAGCTGAAGATGGCAAAGATCGCCAGCTGCTCCAGCAGCGGATGCTTCCTCGCCTCGTTGTACGCGAAAGCCAGGCAGAATCCGATCCACGGGAACGTGTGCCAGAAATTGTTGAGCCAGGGCAGGAAGCTCATGACGCCCGCGCGGTACAGCAGATAATTCGCAATGAAGACACAGACTGCCCAGCCGAGTCCCAGCGTCCACGCCGTCTTGCGGAATTCCGGGTCCACGCGCGGATTGGCATAACGCATGATTACGAAAAGGCAGGCATACACCAGCAGCACGAGCAGGTAGTCCACCGCCCCGTTGCCCGGGCCAAGCACGGTTTCCTGTGTCATCTCGCCTCCCGTTGTCGCCGTTTGATCGGTGTCCCAGCAACAAAACCCCCGCCACGCGGTCTATCGGACCGTCCTGGCATTCTTTCCTTCCGGCCGGTTGCGCCGCGGGAGCGTCCCGTACACGCATGAAAACCGGTCACTCGATTCTCGCACGCGCCCTCGCGCTGCGTTGTCGAGCCACAACCCAAGAACGCCAAGACGGTCCGTCGTTTCCCCCTGCAACCAGCCCCCGCCACGCGGTCCCTGGCAAGGCCGTCTATCGGACCGTCCTGGCATTCTTTCCTTCCGGCCGGTTGCGCCGCGGGAGCGTCCCGTACACGCATGAAAACCGGTCACTCGATTCTCGCACGCGCCCTCGCGCTGCGTTGTCGAGCCACAACCCAAGAACGCCAAGACGGTCCGTCGTTTCCCCCTGCAACCAGCCCCCGCCACGCGTCCCTGGCAAGGCCGTCTATCGGACCGTCCTGGCATTCTTTCCTTCCGGCCGGTGGCGCCACGGGAGCGTCCCGTACACGAATGAAAACCGGTCACTCGATTCTCGCACGCGCCCTCGCGCTGCGTTGTCGAGCCACAACCAAAGAACGCCAGGACGGTCCGACGTTCGGCCGAGCCACAACGCAAGATGTCCAGGACGGTCCGACGTTCGTCGAGCCACAACCAAAGAATGCCAGGACGGTCCGACGTTCGGCCGAGCCACAACCCAGGAATGCCAGGACGGTCCGACGTTCGTCGAGCCACAACGCAAGAGTGTCCAGGACGGTCCGACGTTCGTCGAGCCACAACGCAAGAGTGCCAGGACGGTCCGACGTTCGTCGCGCCACAGCCCGCGAATGCCAGGACGGTCCGACGTGTCCCGGCCCAAGCCTCGGCAACGCCGCTGAATCCGCTGAGCCCCGCAATGCCCTGCTAGGCCGTCTTGAGATACCCCTTCTTCTTGAGAAACTCATTGAGCCACGGCTCGACATTGCGCCGCAGAGCTTCGGTCTTGATGTCGCCGCGGATGTCGTCATTGCCGTTGTCGCGGATGGCGGTCGCGACGGCTTCCAGTGCTTTTTCGGTGCGCCGGCGGCTGTACCAGTACCAGCCGACGGATCCGGCCAGGATCGCGACGACCGCCCACGGGCCCCAGCGTTTCAGGTTGCGCACGGTGGGCGTCTGCTCGACGCTCCTGTTGCCGGCCGTGACGGCCGAAGCGGCGGCTTTCGCGGCAATGGTGTCGGCGGCATTGGCGAGGGCGCGCATCAGCTCGCCGCGGAGATTCACGGCCAGGTGCGCGGTCATGGTGTCGACGATGCTGGCGACGGTGCGTGTGAGCGCAGGCCCCAGGTCGTTCTCGAAGCCGGTGCGCAGGTCCTTCAACAGCGCGTTAGCCTGTTCCCGGCCGCTCTCGCCTGCCGTGCGTGTGCTGTTGCGGATCAGGTCGTTCACGGCGTCGTTGAGCGAGCCGTTGAGGCGGGCGACGGTCGTGTCCTGCAGGCGATTGACGGTCGCCTCCAGCTGGTTCAGGCTGCCGTTGGCGCGATCCAGCACGTGGCCCACGGTCGTGTCCAGCCGCGGCTGCAGGTACTTGCCGATGGCGCCGCTCGCGAAGGCGGCGGCGGAATCGATGGTGGCGCGCAGCGAGTCGGCCGTCGGCTGATGCGTCGCATAATCATGGAATCCGCTGAGCACGCCTTGCGAAGCCGACCGGCCCACGCCGGAGAACAGGCCCGAGCACCCCGCAACCGCGGGCAAGACTGACATCAGGGCAGCCAGAACGCGCACGCGCATGAAGCTCTCTCCGCTGGGGACGATCTGAATCTGAGCCGGTGGTGGCTGGTAACGCGAGTTTGTGCGGCACCCGCCCGGCCGCGAGCCCGCACGCATGAAAGGCGCAGAATGACGAGGCGCCGGGCCAGCCGGGCCGGACACCGCGCGCCTCTCGACGGGGCGGATGGCACGCGTAAAAGCTAACGCTCTGCCCGTTTCCTGCATTCCAAGGAGTAAAGGCATGGGTGGAGACCCGTGCCATTACGTCAAGCCAGAGGGATAGCAGTATGAAGAAGGCGACGATGCTCGCGCTGTTACTCGCGCTGCTGCCGGCCGCGTTGGCCGGGCAGGTGCGGGCGCAGCGCGCAGGTGCCGGGATGGGTGCCCGCGGCGACATGGCGAGGGCGCTGATCGAACGGCGTAGGCAGTTGGGTCTGACGGACGATCAGGTGAACCGGCTCGAGGAGTTGTCGAAGAACTTCGACGCGAGCCGTCAGAGCATGCGCGATCAGTTGCAGAAGCTACGCGAGTCGCGTGGACAGGGCTCGCTGAGCGACGATCAGCGCGAACAGCTCCGTTCGCTGCGCAGCCGAGATGCAGGAGTCGGCGCGCAGTCTGCGTCAGGGCGTCAACTCGACGCTTACAGACCAGCAGCGGCAGCGGCTGGGCACACGCGCCCGTGCCGCCGTGCGGCAGCGCCGGACCGGTGCTGCCGGGGCCCGTGCGCGGATGCGGAGGCGTGGCCAGCTCGGTCCGGGCATGGCAGGGCGCGTGATGCCGGGGGGCCGGCAGGGCCTGGTCGCCCCGCGCCTCGCCGTGCCACGGCTGAACATGACGCCCATGGCGCCGGCCTCACCACGCGTGCCGCGCGTGGTTGTTCCCATGCAGCGCGGCCGTTTCGCGCCGGCCCTGCCTCGCGCGGCGGCGCCCGGAAGAATGGCGCCGCGCGCGGGCGTCGCACCGCCGGCTGCCATGCGTGGCCGGTTCCGTGCGATCCCTCGCCTGGCACCCGACTCGGTTGCCCGACTCAGGCCGCGACGGGGCCGCGGGATCCTCTGAGACACAAGCGACCACCGCCCGGCGATCGCCGGGATCGCCACTACAGCCGATAGAACCAAGGCAAAGACGGGGCTGCGCTCAATGCGTGGCCCCGTCTGATTCATGCCTCTACAGTCGGCCGTGTTGGCCGAGTGCAGAAAGAAAGCGCTACTGCCGGAGCGGTGTTGTCGGACGCTACTCTCCGACAGTGCCGCGCCCGGATCGAAGCGCGCGGCGCGCCACGCCGGGAACAGGCAGGCCGCGCTGCTGGTGATGATGAGCAGCACCGCCACGGCGGTCAGGAGCAACGGGCTGTTCGGCGTCACGCCGAACAGCAGGCCGGCAAGTGCCCGACCGCCCAGCAGCGCACCGGCGACGCCCAGTGCAATGCCCGCAGCGGCGCGTCGCAGGGTCTGTCCCAGGACGAGGCGAAACACGCCGATGGGTGTGACGCCGAGCGCCAGACGCAGGCCGATCTCCCGCCGCCGCCTCGCCGGCTCGCCGAGCTGCTGCCCGGGGGTAACCCCGCGTTAGTGGCCGCGGCGGCCTGGCGGTGCGGGCGAAGACGGTCGCGTGCGCGGCGCCGGGCGAGGTGGGGGGACAGGCTGCTTCGCGGGCGGCTGCGACCTGGATTGACGGCCCTTGCGCGGCGGCGCCGGCGCTTTCCGATCCTTCATCGCGGCCGACCCATCAGAGCCAGGATTTCCGCTTGAACCAGATGATCATGAACAGAGCGATCGCGAGCATGATCGCCCACAGCGTGGGGTAGGCCCACCGCATCTGCAGTTCCGGCATGTAGTGGAAGTTCATGCCGTACACGCCCACCAGGAACGTCAGCGGAATGAACAGTGTGGCGATCAGCGTCAGCACCTTCATGATCTCGTTCATTCTTGTTGCTGACGCTGGAGAGGTAGAGGTCGATGAGGCCGGCCGTGACATCGCGCATGGTTTCGACGGTGTCGATCACCTGCACCGCGTGATCGTAGGCGTCGCGCAGGAAGAACTTGGTGGCGTCCGCGAACAGTTCGCTCTCGTCCCGGATCAGCGAATTGAACACATCGCGCAGCGGCCAGACCGCCTTGCGCAGGATCAGCAGCTCACCCTTGAGGTGATGGATGTGCGCGATGGTCGAGCGCAGCGGCGCTTCCATGACCTCCGCCTCGAGCCGCTCCAGCTCATCGCCAACGGTTTCCACGACCGCGAAGTACTCGTCGACGATCGCGTCCATCAGCGCGTAAGCCAGGTAATCCGCGCCGCGCTGTCTCGCCTGGCCCTTGCCGGTGCGCAGCCGATCGCGAATCGGGTCCCACACATTGCCTGGCGCTTCCTGGAACGAGATCACATAATCGCGGCCCACGATGATGCTGATCTGTTCTTCCTCGATCAGCCGCTTTTCGCGGTCGAAGTTGAGCATGCGCAGCACGAGGTAGTGCTGGCCGTCGTAGGCCTCCTGCTTGGGCCTCTGGCCAATGCTCACGATATCCTCGAGCACGAGCGGGTGCAGCCCCGCGAGACGCCCCAGGTCCGCCAGCCGCTCGGTGTCGTGCAGGCCATCGACATTGAGCCAGGTTACCGTGCCATCGCCACGCGAAGGGAAGCACTCGTCCGGCGAGATGACATTGCTTTCCTCGAAAGTCTGAGGACTATAGCGCAGCAGGTGCATCACCGTCTTGTCGACCCGCCGGGGCCCGGTGTGTACCAGCGTGCCCGGCGCCGCGCCCGGCTCCTTGCGCCGCGGCCGCACGAGCCGCCGCGTCACACGCATGCTGCGCATCAGCGCCAGCTGCGCCGCACGCGCCGCCTTCCTCCCCAGCGTCCTCTTCATTCCTCTCCCGTCGTTCACCGCGGAAAGCGCGGAGGCCAGGGCGCGCCGAGGCGGATCCGCCTCTCCCTACCGCCAAACAAAGTCTCCCGAAGGATATTGCATGGCAGATTCAGTAACAACCAGGATGGCGCGGAGGACGACGCTTGTATCTCCACAGCGTTCGCGGACGGCGAGAAGGACGGCAGCTGTACTTCATGAGGCTCGCGGAGGGCGCGCAGCAGGTACGTACACGGGAACAGCCGTCCGCCCGAATTACTCTCCAGCACGCTCCGAGCGCCATTGCAGGGGAATCGGGGGGCACTGGAACTACGCACCTGTTATCCTTTGAAAAGCAACAACCGTTGCAGCGCCCTTCGCGGCGTTGGGCGGGGATTTCCGCAGAGCCCGGATCTACGCGTCTCTGGTCCGTTGAAAAAAACGGCTGTTGGCAGCGCCCCATGCGCCGCCATCGCCGAGGATTCACCCCGGAGCAGCACTCACCAATCTGTTGTCCGTTGAAAAAACAAATGCTGTTCTCAGCGCGATTCTCCGCGCCCTCAGCGCTCTCCGCGGCGAAGAGTACTGCCCTGTGGAGGCCGCTGCCGGGAGGTGGTGCTGGTCTCGAAGGTGTAGAGGAAGTTGGTGAAGCCCACGTCGTAGTCGGAGATGCCGTTCTGACCGGTAAGCTTCATGCGCATGTCGTAGACGGTGCGCATGGCGTCGGAGATGGGGCGGCCCAGCTCGCCGGGGTCGGCGCGCAGCTCGAGGAACTCGGGCTCCAGCTCGGCGCGCAGGCTCAACGCGCGCACGCGCTGCTCGTACGCGACATCGTCATCGCCGGTGAGCGCGCGCAGGTCACGGTTCAGCCGTTCGCAGAGTGCGGACTGCACGAGTGCGGGCTCGCCTGACGACGTAAGCGCGAGGTAGGCCAGCGCCTGAGCGTCCAGCTCGCGCCAGTAGCCTTTGCGGTGCGCGAACTCGTGGGCCACGATGTGCGGCTGAAAAACGCCGGTATCACGGAAGATCGAGACGTCGCCTGAAAGAATGTCCGCCGCGCCCAGCGCGAAAGGAAAGATCATCCCGGCCATGGAGAACGTGCGCACTTCCGTGCTGGTCTCCACGCGCTGCCCGGTGATGCTCGCGATATAAGCCGTGAGATAACGGTCCACGCGCTTCGCCAGCTCATGCAGTTCGATGCGCTGCGTGGTGTAGCCCGCATTCAGGCGATCGGCAAGCACCTGCATCTCGGCTTCGCGTATCACTACCGGCATTTCCTCGAGATGCTTCAGGTCGGCGCCGAACTCGGTGAGGAACTCGATGCGGCGCACGCCCCAGCGCTCGACCCAGTCCTGGATGGCGCTGCCCGCATAGACCGTCAGCGCCGCGGCCTGCAGTGCCGCGCCCGGCAGGGTGGCGCCCAGCACCAGCTGCGACAGGATGGGCGCGGCCATGGCGATGTCGGTGAGCGAGATCGGCGAGTAGGTGACTTCGTTGGGAATGCGGATGGTTTCCATGCGCCATTGTTTCTGCGATCAGGCCGTCGCAATCACCCGCCTTGCATGGCACGAAACCGGCGCGCCGCCGGGGCCGCGTGCGATTCGTTTCGGCCGCGGTTGTTTCCGCCGGCACGCAGGGTTGCGCCCTTCCATGTACTCGCGCCAGGCAGCGGCGTTCCCCTGTGGCGCACGGTGCGCCGGCCGCAGGCGAGACGTAGCTTGCAACTGGCTCACGACCGTCGGAGGCGAACATGCATGCCCTGCGCCGAGGCGAGTTCCGCCAGGAACCAGGGGAGTGGTACGGTACACCCAAGGAAATCTGGGATTTCCGCACGCGTGGCAGTCCCCGCGCCCCGCTCGATGTCGCGCACGCGTTCCTGCTCGCCAACAGCGAGTTGTTCGCGCTCGAGCCCGGCCTCGCCGGCCTCGGCCCGCCTCGCCCGATCGAGAGCCTGGGCGCACACCACCTCATATTCCAGCAGCAACATCTCGGACTGCCTGTGCACCGTGCCTACGTCACCGTACACATGGACAACGCGGGCCGCGTCTACTTCGCCAAGAACCGCGCACTGCCCGCGCCACTGCTTCCCGCAAAGACTGACTTCCGGATTTCAGGCGACGATGCTCAGCACCGTGCGCTGCGCGCGCTGCCGCGCGCCCGGCGAGGCGGACGCGGCAAAGTGCAGCGGCGGGAGCGCCTGTGGTTTCCGCAGCGCACGCATCTGGTTCCGGTGTGGCGCGTGCGCATTGCGCGCCGCCGCCCGGCACCCGCGCAGGAGTGGATCGTCTACGTGAACGCGCGCACCGGCGGCATCATCCAGAAATACGACAACCTGTCCGCCGTGAACGGCCGCGGCCGCGTGTTCGATCCCAGCCCCGTAATTGCACTGGGCGGCTTCGAGACGCTGGTGACGCCCGGCGGCCGCGTGCGGCAGCCACCACCCGAAACCTACCGCACGGTCGTGCTGCGCGGCCTCTCCGGCAACGGCCGGCTCGAAGGCGAGAACGTGACCACGAAGCCCACGCCGCCGAAGCAGCGCGTGCGTCGCGCTAACCTCGTGTTCCAGCTCGACTCGAAGGACCGCGGTTTCGAGGAAGTCATGGCGTACTACCACATTGACAGCGCCATGCGCTACCTCGAGCGGCTGGGTTATCGCGGCCGCCGTCGCATCTTCCGGGCACCCATGAAGGTGGACGTCAATGGCACGCGCGAGGACAACTCCTGGTACAGCCCGTACGAGCACATGATCACGTACGGCACGGGTGCCATTGACGACGCCGAGGACGGCGAGACCATCCTGCACGAGTTCGGCCATGCCATACAGGATGCCATCTGTCCGGACTTCGGCCAGTCGAAGGAATCGGCGGCCATGGGCGAGGGCTTCGGCGACTACTTCGCGGGCAGCTTCTTTGCCGAGAAGAAGCCCGAGCACTATCGCAACAGCGTGATGAGCTGGGACGGCCTGCTGGACGGGCTGGACCAGGGCGCGGACCCGCCCTGCGAGCGCCGCCTGGACGAGCCCCTCACCTTCAATGACTTCAAGCCGCGCGGCGATGAGCACGACAACGGCCGCATCTGGTCGGCGACGCTGTGGGACATACGCCGGGCGCTGGGCCGGAACATTGCCGATGCCATCATCATCGAGAGCCACTTCCAGCAGGACGGCTTCACCACATTCGCGCGCGGCGCCCGCGCCATCATCGACGCGGACCTGAACCTGAATCGCGGCGCGCACGTGAAGCAGCTGCGTCGCATATTCCGTAAACGTCGCATCGGTCCGCTGCAAACTTCGGGTTAGACTGCTGCGTGAGGCGCTTGCCGCCCGCGCTGCACGGCGTCAGGACTTGAGCGCCGCGACGGGTCGAACGCATCATCGTGCAGCATCCCGCGGGCGGTGAATGCGCACGCGCCCGGCGCGGTGTCATCATGCCGGACGCCGCTCACGCAGCCGCTGCCGCCTCGAACACGGCGAGGCGCGCGGGCGCCCCGACCGTGCCCCGCCAGCGGCCATCGGGCGCGAACGTTTCGCGCATGATGGGGTCCGGACAGACCGGAATCAGACCGCAGGTGCGCCGCTGCGCCGCGCACTGGACCCGCACGACAGTCGGCGCCATTGACGGCGCAGCGGATGACACGGAAGTTGTCGCATTGTGTTTACAATCCAGTGTCTTCACCGGAGCGCACTATGCGGAACCCGAGGCAGCAGCCTCGCCGGGTGCCGCGCGGGCGAGTCTGCCGCGCGAGCCTGGCCCTGGCGGCAACGCTCACACTGCTGGCAACCGTGAACGTGGAAGCACAGCGTGGCCGCGGTGCGCCTCAGAACGAGGAATCGTTTCTGCTGCAGCCGGACCGCGTATTCGATGGCGTGAACGCACAGCCGCACGATGGCTGGGTCGTGCTGGTCACGGGCACGCGCATCGCCGCCGTCGGTCCTGCGTCGGAGGTGCATGCGCCGGCCGGTGCGAAGACGATTGCACTGCGCGGCACCACGCTGACGCCCGGACTCATCGAAGCGCACTCGCACATGCTGCTCCACCCGTACAACGAAGTGTCGTGGAATGACCAGGTGCTGCACGAGTCGATCGGCGAGCGTGTGGCGCGCGCCACCGTGCACCTGAAGAACACGCTAATGGCGGGTTTTACGACGACGCGTGATCTGGGCACCGAGGGCGCCGGCTACGCCGATGTGGGTCTGCGCGCGGCCGTCGAGAAGGGCGTGATCCCGGGACCACGCATGCTCGTCGCCGGTCCCGCCATTGTCGCAACGGGCAGCTACGGACCGTCCGGCTTCATTCCCGATGCGCACATTCCGCTGGGCGCGGACGAAGCCGATGGCGTGGATGCGCTGGTGAAGACCGTGCGCCGCCAGATCGGCAATGGCGTGGACCAGGTCAAGGTGTACGCGGATTACCGCTGGGGCCCGAATGGCCAGGCCATGCCCACGTTCACCGAGGAAGAGCTGTCGCTCGTCGTGCAGGTGGCGCGCAGTTCCGGCCGCGGCGTTGTCGCGCACGCCGCAACCAAGGAGGGCATGCGGCGCGCTGCCATGGCGGGCGTCGAAACCATTGAGCATGGCGACAACGGCGATGCCGAGGTGTTCGCGCTGATGAAGCAGAAAGGCATCTTCTTCTGCCCGACCGTCGCCGCCGGTGATGCCATTCTGCAGTACAGCGGCTGGCATCGCGGCGATCCCGAGCCCGAGCGCATCAAGCGCAAGCGCGAGAGCGTCAAGGCCGCGCTCGATTCCGGTGTCGAGATCCTGGTGGGCGGCGATGTGGGTGTGTTCACGCACGGCACCAACGAGCGCGAACTGGAGCTGCTGGTCGACTACGGCATGAGTGCGCCCGCCGCCATGATTGCCGCGACATTGACGAATGCGCGCGCCTTCCACCTCGCCGATCGCGTGGGTCAGGTGAAGGCGGGCATGCTCGCGGACCTGGCCGCGTTCGAAGGCGATCCCACCCGTGACATCACGGCGCTGCGCCACGTGAAGTTCGTCATGAAGGGCGGTACCGTGTACGTCTCGCCGTGACCGTCGCGCGCGATGACTGTTACGACGCTCATTCGGTACGGAGGTGAAGTTGAGCGCCAGAAGCACAGCGGAACTGCGCATCGTTCAGGGACTCACGCGCATTGTGGTGGCATTCCTGTATTTTTCGCATGGTGCGCAGAAGATCCTCGGATGGTTCGGCGGTTTCGGCGCAAATCACGGCACGGCGGATCTGCACACGCGGTTCGGCGCCGCGGGCATCATCGAGCTGTGCGGCGGCGCGCTGCTCATGCTCGGTCTGTTCACGCGACCCGCCGCCTTCATTGTGTCCGGCGAGATGGCCGTCACCTACTTCTGGATGCACGCGCCGCGCGGCTTCTGGCCCTGGGTCAACCGCGGCGAGGTCGTGGCCATCTACGCGTGGGTGTTCCTCTTCTACTTCGTCGCGGGACCGGGCGCGTTCAGCATCGACGGCTGGCTGGCGAAACGTCGCGGTCGTCCGGCCGCCAGGGCGGCGGAATGACGTCGACCCCTGCGCGGCCGGGGTACGCACGCGCATGCGGGAGCGAGGGTGCCTGGCTTGACAATTGCGCCACGCGGCGTCATCCATAACAGCATCATGCAAAGCGCACGCGCCTTTTTCTATTACTACTTTTACGCGACCCGTGTCACGGGCCGTGGTGGAGGCGTTGTGTCGCGCTGACCGAGCGTACAGACAAGCCCGAACCGAGCCCGTGGAAAACCACGGGCTTTTTTTGTTGCCCCCTGCTGGAGGGCGCGCGACGGCTGCCGTGGCGCGCGGAACAACGTCATGCTGATCGTGATGCGAAGTGATGCCACTGCGGACGAGATCGATGATGCGCGCGAGCGGCTCGAGGCGATGGGCCTGCGCACGCGCATCGCCGGGAATGGCTCTAACACCGTTGTTGCCTGCCCGGATGCGGACGACGCTGCGGCCCTGCCGTGGGCCGGTCGCGCCGCGCCGCCCGCCGTGCAGAGCACGCTGCCCGACGCGGACTGCATGCTCGCGTCGCGCAGATTCAATACGCGGCAGACCCTCGTCAGAGCAGGCGACGATGCGGGTACGGTCTTCGGCGCGTCAGCCGTCGTCGTCATTGCCGGTCCGTGCTCGGTGGAAGGTCTGGACATGCTGCGCGACACGGCCAGAGCCGTGCAGGCGGCGGGCGCCACGCTGCTGCGAGGCGGTGCATTCAAGCCACGCAGTTCGCCCTGGTCGTTCCAGGGTCTGGGTGAAAGCGCGCTGGCCATGCTGGCGCGGGTGCGCGCCGAGACACGCATGCCCGTGGTCACGGAGGTCATGGACGCGCGCCAGATCGAGCGCGTGGCCGCGCACGCGGATATGCTGCAGGTGGGTGCGCGCAACATGCAGAACTTCGCACTGCTCTCCGAGCTGGGCCGCATCCGCCGGCCCATCCTGCTGAAGCGCGGCATGGCCGCGACGGTGAAAGAGCTGTTGCTCGCGGCGGAGTACATCCTCGTGCGCGGCAACACGCAGGTCATCCTGTGCGAGCGCGGCATTCGCACATTCGAGAGCGCGACGCGCAATACGCTCGAATGTCGGCGCCATTGCCGTGCTGCGCAGGGAAAGCCATTTGCCCGTGATCGTCGATCCCAGTCACGCGGCCGGTCGCGCCGAGCTGGTTCCGTCGCTCGCCCTGGCCGCGATCGCCGCGGGCGGGGATGGCCTGATCGTGGAAGTGCACCCGCGGCCCGCAGCCGCACTTTCCGATGGTGAGCAATCGCTCGACGCGCGCGCCTTCGCGCACATGATGGGCGGCGTGGAAGCCGTCGCCCACGCGATCGGACGCACCGTGGCCCGACCTGTGCGTGCGCTGCAGAAAGAGGCTGCCGCATGAGCGGCGACTCCCTTTCCGGCGATCGGGCGGCGGGCGTCATCAGCACCGCCGCTGCCGGCCCCGGGCTGCACGACCTGCGCGCCGCAATCGAGGCCATCGATGCGCAGTTCATCGCGCTGATTGCCGAGCGCAGGCGCCTGGCGCGCGCGGTCGGCCAGAGCAAACGCAGTGCGGCGCTGCCCGCACTCGATCCGGCACAGGAAGCCGCCGTCGTACGTCGCGCCGCGAACCAGGCGAGTGCGCACGGGATTGATGCCGAAATCGTTCGCGACATTTTCTGGCAATTGATCGGGCTGTGCCGCCGCGCCCAGATGGAGGAGTCGTGAGACAGATCCGTGAGGCGTGGGCCAGCGAACGCAAGCCGGCGCGCGCGCACACACCGGGCAGTGTACCCGGCGCCGCGCACCGCTCGGAAACGAGACCGCGCATTGCCTATCAGGGCGAGCCTGGCGCGTTCAGCGAAGAGGCCGCGCTGGTGTTCTGCGCCGGCGCCATCACGCTGCCACAGCCCGACTTCGACGCCGTGGCCGAGGCCGTGATGCGGGGCCACGCCGACTACGGCGTGCTGCCCATTGAGAACTCCATTGCCGGACCCATCACCAATCTGAACGCCGTGTTAGAGGCGCGCGGCCTGCGTGTGATACGGGAGCTGGTGCGCGGCATCCACCAGTGCCTGCTGGCCCTGCCGGGCGCACCCCTCGACGGTGTGCGCCGCGTCCTCTCGCACCCCGTGGCCCTGCGGCAATGCCACGCCCTGCTGTCCGGACTCGACAACGTCGAAGCCGTCGAGGTCCACGACACCGCCGGTGCCGCCCGCATCGTAGCCCAGAGCGGCGACCCCGCCCTGGCCGCCATTGCCAGCCGCGCCGCGGCCGCCCGGCACGGCCTCGCCATCCTCGCGTACGACATCGAAGACCACCCCAACAACCTCACCCGCTTCGCTGTCGTCTCTTCCATTGTTCTTCCACCGCCGTGAGCGCGGGGGGACGCACATTACCGGAGGGATTGGATGGGGTCGAGGCGGGTGGCCCGCCAGGCGGGGAGTGCGGTCGCGAACGCGCCGATCGCCACGAGCAGCAGGGTGACGGCGGCGAACGTGACCGGGTCGGTCGCCTGGATTCCGAAGAGCTGACTCTTCAGCGCGCGGGTAAGTGCGAGTCCGCCCAGCAGACCGATGGCGGTGCCGGTGCCGGCCAGGGCGAGGCCCTGTTTCATGACGATGGCGAGCACATCGCGGCGGCCGGCGCCCAGCGCCATGCGCACGCCCATCTCCTGTGCGCGCTGCGTCACGTTGTACGACATGACGCCATAGATGCCGGTTGCGGCGAGCAGCAGGCCGATGGTGGCGAAGACAATGAGCAGCAGCATGGCCAGCCGGCGCTGCCCGACGGAGCGGTCGATCAGGTCGCTCATGGGGGCGATGTTCGAAAGCGGCTGCTCGGCGTCGACATTGTGCAGAGCCAGACGCAGGGCGCTGACGTACTGCAGGGTGTTGCCCTGCGTGCGTACCACGACGGATGCCGCGCTCACGGGCAGCTGGCGGTAGGAGTAGTAGCGTTGCGAGCGCCGTTCGGCATCCAGTCCTTCGTGCGCGGTGTGCCCCACGACGCCCACCACCTGCCACCACACGGCGTTCGGATCGCCGGGGTCGCTGAACGTGATGCGCTTGCCGATGGGATCGGCATCCGGCCAGTAGCGCTTCGCCATCTCTTCGTCGATTACCACGACGCGTGGCGCATTGAGACCGTCCTGGTCGCTGAGGAAACGCCCCTTGAGCAGCGGAATCTTCATGGCCTGCGCGTACGTCGGGCTGACAATGCGCAGATCGCCCCAGGGCCCGTTCTGTCCCTGCGGCACAGTGTAGCCCTCGACGCTGAAGCTGTTGGTCGACCAGGAGCCGCCGAAGGGCAGCACCTGCGTCGTGCCCACGGCGCGCACGCCGGGCACAGCCGCCAGCTGCGCCAGCAGGCGGTCGAAGAATGCGACGCGTACCGTGTCGTTCGGATACTTCGTGGCGGGCAGCGCCACGGTCGCCGTTAACAGGTTGTCAGGAGCGAAGCCGGGGTCCACGCCCTCGAGGCGGGCGAAGCTGCGCATGAGCAGGCCGGCCCCGGCCAGCAGCGAGAGTGCCAGGCCGAATTCCGCCACCACGAATAGCCGGCGCATTGTCTGGCCCGACCGGTCGGCGGCGCCGCCGCGGCCGCCTTCACGCAGTGTTTCCTGCACGTCGGTCTTCGTGCTCTGCAGCGCCGGTGCCATGCCGAACAGGATGCCCGTGGCCAGTGCCAGGAGGCCCGTGAAGGCCAGCACCTTGCCGTCCACGGCAACGTTCTGGCCCAGCAGTGCCGAGACGTCCAGTGCGCGCGTGAGTGCGCGAATGCCGGCCCAGGCGAGGAACGCACCCAGCAGACCGCCGGCCAGGGCCAGCACGGTGCTCTCCGCCAGCAGCTGCCGGATCAGCTGCCAGCGCCGTGCGCCCAGTGCCAGCCGCACCGCCACTTCCTTGAGCCGGCCCGCCGCACGAGCCAACAGCAGGTTAGCCACATTGGCGCAGGCGATCAGCAGCACAAAGCCCACCGCGCCCAGCAGCACCAGCAGTGCCGGCCGGATGTTGCCGGTGGCCTTTTCATCGAGGGATGTGACCTTGAGCGACCAGTCCCTGGGGAACTGGTCGGGCCGTTCCTGTTTCAGCGTTTCCGCGAACTGGTGCATCTCGGCGGCCGCTTGCTCGACGGTCGCGCCCGGCTTGAGTCTCGCCGTCAGTGACAGGTATTCGTTGGTGTAACCCTGCGCGAACTGCTGCGCCGTGAGGGCCAGCGGCACCCACAGCTCCGTGGTGCGGCCGAAGAAGCTGCGGAATCCGGCCGGCATCACGCCAATGATCAGGTAGGGTTCCCCGTTCAGCGAGATGGACTTGCCCAGGATGTCCGCCGCGCCGCCGAACTGCCTCTGCCATAGCCCCCACGACAGCACGGCCACGTAGTGCCGGCCCGGCTCGTCTTCCTCCGGGAGAAACGTGCGCCCCAGCGCCGGCGCCACGCCGAGCGTGGAGAAATACTGCGCGCTCGCTCGTGAAGCCGCGATGCGCACCGGTTCGCCGTATCCCGTCAGGTTCGCGCCCCACGGTGACTGCACCGCCACCGACGCGAAACTGTGCGTCCGGTCGCGATAATCACGAAAGCCCACCGCCGAAACCGGTGCATCCAGGCCGAGGCCCGGATAATGGTGCTCAATGGTGACCAGCCGGTCCGGGTTCAAATACGGCAACGGCCGCAGCAGCACCGCGTCCACCACACTGAAAATGGCAGTGTTCGCGCCCATCCCGAGTGCCAGCGTGAGCACCACGAGCGCCGAAAACCCCCGACTCTTCGCGATGCGCCGGAACGCATACCGGAAGTCCTTCACAAAGCCGTCCATACCCTCACTCACCGCAACGACGCGAAGACTGCCAAGCCATCAGGAGGGGAAAGTGCTGCCCGCACACGCAGTGCGCCACCAACTCTGCCTGAATCAACGGCGCAGCACGCGCCGGAGTTTCAGTCCGCCGCGCGCCCGTCCCCTCCACCTCGCGCCCCTTCGCCGCCCCGAGCCAGGCGCTCAGTTCCAGCCACATCATCCGATTCGTTCACACGGAATGGATACTTCCGGTCGCCCATCCGTTGTCTCCCGCATCGCGATCCGCGTTCTGCCACATTCGCTCCCGACCAGGGATCCATCGAATCCGTTCAGTCGCGTGATCCCCTTTCCTGAATCCCCCACCACAAGACCTCCTCGTGACAGTGATCCCCTTGAATCCGTTCAGTCGTTGATCCCACGCCCTGAGATCCGTGACCACCCAACCTCCTCGCGTCAGTGATCCGTCGATCTGTCCTCAGCGGCCTTCGCTCCTCCGTTGAACCTCCGTGTGACGTTGATCCGTAAATCCGTCCTCCGAGCCCCCCGCTCCTCCGTTCAGCCTCTGTGTGATGATGATCCGCAAATCCGTCCTCAGCGCCCTCCGCTCCCCTCGGCGCCCTCCGCTGTGCGATGAGATTTGACGAAGCGTGGAACAGGCGAGAGATTTGCCCGCCGGCTGCTGCGCACGGCTCCCACCCGAGGCCACGAGGACAAGCGATGAGCACCAATCGGAGGCAGTTCATCCGCATCACCGCCGCCGCGGGCGGCGCTCTGGGACTGGGCATCAAGCCCGCGTTCGGCGCATCCGGCGTCGCTGCCGAGGCCCCAGATGCGGTGCGCCCGCCTGATCCGCCGCGCAAGATCAAACTGCTCATCCTCGGCGGCACCGGCTTCATTGGCCCGCATGAGGTGCGCTACGCGCTCGAGCGTGGCCACGAGGTCACCATCTTCAACCGCGGCAAGCACCCGGGCATGTTCCCCGGCGTCGAGGAGCTGACGGGTGACCGCGATACCGGCGACCTCGCGTCGCTCAAGGGTCGCACGTGGGATGCGGTCATTGATAACTCCGCGTCAGCCGGCACCGCGCCCGAGTGGGTGCGCGATGCGGCCACACTGCTGAAGGATCATGCGGGCCAGTACCTCTTCATCTCGACGCGCTCTGTCTATCGCGACCTGAGCATGGTGCCGGCGACCGTGGACGCGCCGGTCTATACGCCCGAGACGACGCCCAACTGGAGCCCCGGGAAGACGAGGCCGTATGGCTTGGCCAAGGCTGAAGCGGAGAAGGAAGCGAAGCGCATCTTCGGCGAGCGCACGACGATTGTCCGCCCCGGCCTGATCGTTGGCCCCGGCGATGACACGGACCGCTTCACCTACTGGCCCGCGCGCATCGACCGTGGCGGCGAGATCATGGCGCCCGGCAATCCCGATGTCGATCGCGTGCAGATCATCAATGTGCGCGACCTGTGCGACTGGGCCGTGCGTCTCTGCGAGCAGCACACGTTCGGCACGTTCATGGGTGTGGGTCCGAAGAATGGCCGATCCATGGCGGAAATGCTCTACGGCATTGCCGCGATCACGAAGGCGCCGTTGAGCTGGACGTGGGTGCCGCTCGATTTCCTGCAGCAGAACAAGATCCGGCCGTACGCCGAGAATGCCCGTGTGGCGTCCGCCTACGCCCGGCTTCGAGGGTTTCGCGAGGTTCGACCTGTCACGCGAGATCGCGGCCGGCGCCACGTGGCGCACACTGGCGGACACCGCGCAGGCAACGCTCGAGTTCCACTACTCGCGGCCCGAAGAAAGGCAGAAGACGCTGAAGTCCGGCATCCCGGCCGAGCGAGAGGCGGAAGTGCTCAAGGCCTGGCACGCGACAGGCAAATAACACGCGTGTTCGCACGGCGAGGGACGCTTCAGCGGTCGCGCGCCGGCCGGGTGCGGGCGTCAATGTACAGGTGGAAGCCATCCAGTGCGGTACGCGCCGGGCCGAATACGATCTTGGTGAGCTGGCCGGTCGCACTGGGAACGACGTGCCAGTCGGCCACACCCCGATGCTGGCGCAACAGCGCCAGGTATTCGCCCACCGCCTGGCGGGTGGTGTCCGCGAACAGGCGCACGAGCCGATGACCGTCGCGCACCCAGATCCACGCCGTGCGCGCGTCCGCATCGCCATCACCCACCAGCGGCTCGCGCGTCTCGCGGTACCAGCGCATCAGGCGGTCGTGGAACTCCGTCTTCGTGATCCACTCGCCGCGGCCCACCCGCTCCATTGGCATGGGCGGGTATGTAGGGCCCACCCGCGCGCGCTCGCAAGACCCGCGTGCCGCAAGCACCCCCGCAGCTCAGCGGGCGCTGACGTCCAGGCTGGTCACGTGCAGGTTGACGTTCTCTCCCACGCGCAGCCCCACGACGCCATCCACCGCGACTCGCCCTCTCGCCAGCGCCGCCACCCGCTGATCGTTCACGAGGAAGCGCACCGAATCGGCGCCCGCGTCCACCTGCAGCACGTTCTTCGCCGTCGTGCCCTCGCTGCCACCCTGGAAGCGCACGATCGCCGCGCTCGCCGACCAAGGCACCAGCGCGCCCGTCCGGCCGCCTTCACACCGCAGCACCGCGAACTCACCCGAGCGCCGGATCACGAACGCCACGTACGACGGCTGCCCGCCCTCGAGTCCCCTCGCCCCCAGCACCACGCCGTACGCCTCGTTGCGTGCGCCCGGATCGAACAGGTAGCTCTCGCTGCTCAGCCGGAACGCGCCACTCGCCGTATTCGAAGAGGAATAGAGCACCGCCGCCGGCCCCGTCGTGATGTGCCAGCCCGGCGCCATCGCCACAAACACCGTGTTTGACACACTCGCCTGCGCATCATCCGGCCGCACCCGGTACCCCTCCGGAAACACCCCCTTCGCCGGCCCCTGCGCCCGCAACGGCATTCCCAGCAGCAGCAACAGACCACAAGCGACAACGCCACGCATCGTTCTGCTCCTTCCCCGAGACTCGTTCCGTCCTCACCTTCCCATTCAACATCCCCGCCACGAGTCTTTCCCCCCGCCTCACCCACTTCCGTACTCCGTCCTCCCCAACCTCCGTCCCCCGCCGTTCACCTCTGTGTGATGATGATGCCGTTGATCCGTTCCCAGCGCCCTCGCCCTGGAACCCGACACCGGACCCGCCGACAGCCAGCCGCAACCTGACACCCACCCACCCCCCGGCAACCGCGCCGCCCTCAACTCTCCAGGACCTCCTTCAACCGCCCCAGCCTCTCCTTCCACCGTTCCTTCAATCGGGCAACCTCGCCGGCGTTGTCGGGCGCGACCTGCTCGATCGTCACCTGCGTTCGCTCCACGCCCCTTGCGTGGAACTGCACTTCGACCGGGCTCCCATCTTCCCACGCGATGCTCAGTGAACGACCGGGCACCGCGGCGCGCACGATGAAGTCGCCATCGCCCAGCCAGCGCCGGCGATAGCGCGTGTCCTGCCATGCGCTGAAAAGCACGCCGGCAGGCACGAGGATGGTGCGGCTCGCGCTCACGCGCGCGCGATCCTCTGCCGCGGGCGTTGCCGGCGATGGCGGTGCGGCCGACACCACGCTTTCCGTGCGCTTGCGTGCGCGCCACTTGCGCGCGCCTGTCGATGGCGGTGCGGCGTGCGAGGTACTGGCGTCCTTGCGGGCGCCTTTGCGGCTGGCGGCGGTGCTGCGGCGAGGTCGGCTGCGGCGGCGAGCGGTGGAGCCGGTCGATTTCGATTCTGTTGTGCTGTCCCCGGCATCGGTTGCGCGAACGCCGGCATCATCCGGCGTGCCCGTGGCTCCGCTCACCTTCGACTCCGCCATCGGATTCCCTCCCCACGGCATCAAAAATGCATATTCGTATGGGCAGCGTCGAACGCAGACACGCAGCGCGCATCGGGAACGGGGCAAATGCCATTGCCTGGCGACCGCACGTGGAATTTGTGCGGAGCCGCAGCAGCATTGCGTCGAGTTCGAATTTGCGCGGGCGAGAGCGTCGCGTCGCAGACTGGAAACAAGAATACGTGAACGACGCGCGGACCGCCACGGCGGGCGCGTCACGACAGGGATGGGAAGCCGCAACCGGGCATCGCGTGGCGACAGACGCGTCCGATACTTCGGTTACGGTTCACCGCGAGCCTGGTGAACGCCAGGCTGCTGCCTGTCCGCAGTTTGGGCCGCACGGCTCGCCAGCGTTGGCCGCCCCGGAGGTAACCAGCCATGTCCACCCTTCGCTTTGCAATCCTCTTTGCCGCGCTGAACCTGGTGGCGCCGGCGGCCGGGCCGTTGCGCGTGCTGCGCGCCACGCCCGCATCGCCCGCGAGTCCGGCTGCGGATGTCACGATCACATTCGACCGACCCGTTGCCGGCGGTCTCGACGAGAGCATCAGCGCGCGCAGCATCTTCGGCATCTCGCCTGCAGTTGCCGGCAACGTCGAGTGGCGCGATCCGCTCACGCTGCGCTTCACGCCGGATCGCCCGTTCACACCCGGCGCCAGCTACACGGTGACCATTGCGGCGCGCTTCCAGGCGATGGACGGCAGTGCGTTGGAGCAGCCGTACACGTACACATTCCGCGTGAGCCCGCCCACCGTGCTCGCGGGTGATCCCGCCTCCGGGGGCGGCCGCGCGCTGTACCTGCCCGCACAGCCCGTGTTCCGCGTGCTGCTCAGCGCGCCCGTGGACCTGCCGTCCTTCGCGGCGCGCGCATCTGCCCTGCTGGATCGTTCCTGCGGCGGTACTGTCATCGCGTTGCGTGCGCGCGATCAGCATCCGATTGGCGCAGGCGATCCCGGCTATTTCCGCTGGACCGGACTCAATGGCCCGATGCCGGACACGAGTCGTGATCTGCGACGCGTCGTCGAGCTGACGCCCGTCACGCCGTTGCCCCTCGATTGCGCGGTCGTGCTGCGGCTGCCCGCCCAGGCAGGCAGTCCCAACAGTCCGCTGCTGGCGTGGACGTTCCGCACGTACGGCCCGTTCCGCGCGCGGCGCGCGGATTGCGCGCTGGCCGGCGCCGTGTTCTGCCCGACGGGACCCGTGCGCATTGTCTTCTCCACGCCCGTGCGCGGCAGCGAAGTGCTGCGACACCTGCGCATCATACCGGCCCAACCGTTCACCGTGCGCGACAGCAGTGACGAGTCCACGGAGTGGGTTCTCGATGCCCAGCTGGAGCCGCGCACATCGTACGCGGTCGTGATCGACGCGTCCGCCAGGGATGTCTTCGCGCAGACGCTGACCGGTGTGACGGTGCAGCCGTTCCGCACGACCGGGTACTCGCCGGCGGTTTCCTACGACTATGGTCGCATGCTGGTGGAGCGCGAGGGTCTGCGCACACTCGCCGTTCAGCACGTGAACGTCGACACGCTCACCGTCACGTCGGTGGTCGTGCCCGACAGCATGGAGTCGCAGTTCCTGGCGCGTGAGTGGGGCTGGCAGGAGCCGTGGCGCGCGCTGCAGGCGGGCGCGGTCACGCGCAGGATTTCCGTCAGCAGCGGCCGCGACGAGCGTCGCATCAGCGGCGTGCCGCTGCCGCAGAGCGCGGCCCGCGCCGGCGGTACGCTGGTCGCCGTGCAGATCGGCAGTACGCAGCTGGACAGCATGGCACGCGCTAACAGGCCCATAGCACTGGTGCAGGTCACGAACCTGGGTGTGCACGCGCGCATTGGAGTCGACGAAGGGGTGGTCTGGGTCACCGGCGTGAACGATGGCCTGCCGCGCAATGGCGTCGCCGTCGAGCTGCACGATGCAAAGGGCCGCGTGCTCGCCACGGGTACGACGGACGCGCGTGGTCTGGCCGAGCTGCGCTTCCAGCCGCCTCGCCCGAACGCGGACGGCGACGAGACGTGTGAAGACTGCTTCGGACTCGAAGGCTACGTCGTCGCCCGCACCAGTGAGGATCGCGCGCTCGTCGGCGTCAACGCGTGGGACCCGGACCTCGCGCCCTGGCGCTTCAGCATTGGCGGCGCCTTCGCGATGCAGCGCGAGCCCGCCGCGGCCGCGCTGTTCACGGAGCGCGGCATCTACCGCCCCGGCGAATCGGTGTACGCCAAGGCCATCGTGCGCCGCGGCACGCTCGGGCAGCTGCGCGCCGTACCGGGCGATTCGCTGCAGTGGATCTTCCACGACCGCGAGGGCGGCGTCCTGCGCGACACGACGGTGACGCTGTCCGCGTTCGGCACTGCGGACGCCCGCCTGCGCCTCTCGCCGGACCTGCAGCTGGGCTGGTACACGATCGAGATCCGCAGCCGGCTGCGCGGCCAGTGGAAGACGCTGGACAACACCAGCTATCAGGTGGCGGAGTACCGGCCGCCGGAATTCCTGCTGGACGCTACCGCCGGCTCGAACACGCTGTTAGAAGGCGACACCGCGCGGGTCAATCTGAGCGCGCGCTACCTGTTCGGCGCACCCATGGCCCACTCCCCGATCAGCTGGTACCTGCGCCTGACACCGCAGCCATGGGGCGTGAGTATTCCCGGCGCCGAGAACTTCACGGTGGGCGCCAGCGCCAACTGGTGGGAAGAGAATCAGTCGCTGCAGGTCTCGGCGCAGGGCAGCGACACGCTCGATGCGGGCGGCCAGCGCCAGTTGCGCATTCCGCTGCCGCCGACACCGGATGGCCGGCCGGCGACCGCCACGGTCACGGCCACGGTCACGGACGCGAACCGTCAGACGGTGTCCGCGGGCGTGAGCATGACCGTGCATCCCGCCAGCTTCTACATCGGCGCGCGCACCAGCGGCAATCGCTGGTTCTGGACCGCGGACCAGCCGGTGACGCTGGAACTGATCACCGTGCGCCCGCAGGGCGAGCGGTTGAGCGGCATCAGCGTCGAAGGCGTGATCGTGCGCCGCGAATGGCACACGGTGCGTCGCACACGCGATGGCCAGGTCGATGAAATCGGTGGCTGGGTTGCCGACACGGTGGCGCACTGCGCAGTGCGTACCGCGGCGGATCCGGTACCCTGCACCTTCACGCCGCCCTCGGGCGGCAGCTACACCATCACGTTCACGGCACGCGACGACGCCGGTCACGTCGCCACCACGAGTCTGATGCGCTGGGCTTCCGGGCGCGACTGGGTGCCCTGGAACGACCAGTCGAAGCTCAAGATGGATGTCGTCGCCGACAAGCCGACCTACGATGTGGGCGACACCGCCACGGTCTTCTTCGCGTCACCCTTCACCGATGCGGAAGCGTGGGTGACCGTCGAGCGCGAGCACGTCATGGAGTCGCGTCGCATACGCATTACCTCGGGCGCCACCACGCTCCGGTTTCCCATCACTGACGCGTACGCGCCCAATGTGTACGTATCCATCATTGTCGCGCGCGGCCGCAGCGCGCCGCCCGGTCCGCTCGATGATCCGGGCCGGCCCACGATTCGAGTCGGTTATGCCGAACTGCGCGTGCTGCCCTCCGTCAAGCGCCTCACCGTGGCGGTCCAGCCACAGCCCAAACCCGGTGTTAGTAGTGCGGGCGCCGGCCCGGTCGAGTACGGGCCGGGCGACAGCGCCCGCGTCGCGCTCGACGTGAAGGATGCGGCCGGCAGGCCGCAGCAGTCGGAGGTCACGCTCTGGGCGGTGGATGAGGGTGTGCTCGCGCTGACCGGCTATCAGCTGCCCGATCCCGTGAGCCTGCTCTACGCCGAGCGCGGGCTGGGCGTGCGCCTGGCCAGCAACCTCGTGAGCGTGGCGCCGCAGATTCCCGAGGGACTCAAGGGCAGGCGGGCGGCGGGCGGCGGCGGCGGCTCCGAGCTGGCCGGCATTCTGCGCTCGCGTTTCCAGACCACCGCGTTCTTCCTCGGCTCCGTGATCACGGACCATGCCGGCCACGCGCTGGCCGCCGCGAAGCTGCCCGACAACCTGACCACGTTCCGCGTGATGGCCGTCGCCATCACTGCGGGCGATCTGTACGGCTCGGGTCAGTCCGCGATCCTGGTAACACGACCTTTGCTGGCGCGACCGGCGCTGCCGCGCTTCGTGCGCGAGGGCGATCGCTTCACCGCGGGTGTTGTCGTCAATCAGCGCGCGGGCGGCACGCCGCGCGTGCAGGTCGACGCGAATGCCACCGGCATCAGGCTGGACGGGAAGAACCGGAAAACGGATCAGCTCGCTGCCGGCCGCGGCGTCGAGGTGCGCTTCGATTTCCGCGCACTCGCCGGGGACAGTGCGCATTTCCAGTTCGAAGCCGCCGCTGCCGGGGATCGCGATGCGGTTGCCGTCGGCATTCCCATCCGGCCGTCGTACCACCCGCTCGCGGCCACGCTCGCGGGTGTGCTCAAGGACACGGCTACTGCGGAATTCACTGTACGCGACGACGTGGATCCGGCGCGCTCGACGCTCAGCGTGAGCTTCGGCTCGTCCGTGCTCGCGGTGATCGATGGCGCCCGCACATCGCTGCGCGTCTATCCCTGGTACTGCACCGAGCAGATCTCGAGCGTTGCGCTCCCCGTGGTCGCCCTGTACCGCGCGCGCAGGCAGCTCGGCCTGGACTCGCAGGCAGCGGCACTCGAGGCCGACGTGCAGACCGCGGTGCGCACACTGGCACGCCGGCAGACCTCCAATGGCAGCATTGGCTACTGGAGCGCCAGCGACTGGAGCAGCCCATGGCTCTCCGCGTACGCCGGCCGCGTGCTGCTCGAGGCCCGGAATGCGGGCGTGCCCGTCGATAGCACGGTGTTGGAACGCCTGGCCGATTACCTGGGCAGCAGCCTGCACGATGAGGAGTGGGTGCGCAGTCCCGTGGCGTGGTGGTTCCGTGACTTGCGCGGCAAACTCAGCGAGCACGTGGCCGCCGCCGATTTCCTGAGCCGCATGGGCCGGCCCGATGTCGCCATCGAGAATTCGCTGCTGCAGCAGGCGGCCAGACTGCGCTGGGAAGATCGCGTGCAGCTGGCCACACTTTTCGCCCGCCGCCGCGACGCGCGCACGGCCCGCTCGCTGCTCGAAAGCATCTGGGCCACCGTGAACGTCGAAGGCAGGCGGGCTGTGCTGCCCTCGACCGCGCACGACGGCCACTACTTCTATTCGCTTGCGCGCCCGGCTGCGCTGCTGCTCCAGGCCACGCTCGCCGTGCAGCCCGATCACCCGCTCGTCGGACCCCTGGTCGAGACGCTGGTCGACCACGGCCGCATCGACGCGAAGCTCGAGTGGAACACGCAGGACCTGGGCTGGACCGTGCTCGCACTTTCGGATTACCAGCGCTTCGACCGCAATGCCGGCAGTGCGCGCATCACCGTGCGTGGCCCGAAGGGCAACCTGTTCAGCACCACGCTCGAGGGCGTGGGTGAGCACGCTACACTGCACGACACCACGCTCTCCCTCGCGAAGCTGGTCTCGAAGAACGACAGGGGCGAGCGCGTCGTGCGCCTGAGTCTGAACGCGCAGTCGTCCGGTTCGAGCGCCGCGGGCGTGCCCGCATACTTCTTCGCCACGGTCACGGAAGTGCCGAAGACGCCGCCGGTCGATCCGGTGTATCGCGGCATTGTCGTCGAGCGCTGGTACGAGCGTGTGGACACGAAGCAGCCCACCGTGAGCGTGGCGGAAGGCGATCTGGTGCGCGTCCGCCTGCGCGTCACCGTGCCCGATGAGCGCCACTTCGTCGTGGTCGACGACGCGCTGCCTGCCGGCCTCGAGCCCGTCGACCTGAGTCTGCGCACGGTCGCGGCGCCGGGTGTGACGTTCCCCGACTATCAGCCCGGGCAGCAGGACTGGCCGGAAGGCGAGGGCTGGTGGTACGGCTCGTGGGACGCGGGCCTGTGGTCGCCGTTCGACCACCGCGAACTGCGCGACGACCGCGTCGTCTATTCCGCGACCGTGCTGTGGAAGGGCACGTATACGGCCACCTACCTGGCGCGCGCCACCACGGCCGGCACCTTCATCGTGCCCCCGGCCTGGTCGGAGGAGATGTACAACCGCGGCGTCAACGGCCGCACCGGCGGCAGCACGTTCACGGTCACGCGCGCGGCCGGCAAATAACCATGCGTTATCGGTTGGGCGCCCGGACGCGCAGGCGGTTGCTGCAAACAACGTTGTCAGCAGGCGGTCTGCTGGCCGTCGCGCTGCTCGCGGCGGCCGCGTGGATTGCGTGGCCGCTGCCCGCCCGCGTGGCGTCCCCCGGACCCGTGCCCAGCCTGGAGCTGCGCGACCGTCATGGTCTGCTGCTCCGCACCACGCGTTCCGATGAAGGTGCGCGCGGCGGCTGGATGCCGCTGGCGGCGCTGGATCCCGAGATCATCCAGGCGTTCCTGGCCGCGGAAGACCATCGCTTCTTCCAGCATCATGGTGTCGATGGGCGCGCGGTGCTGCGCGCGCTGCGCGACAACGTGAAGGGCGGCTACGTCGTCTCGGGTGCGTCCACGCTGACGATGCAGACGGCAAGACTGCTGCGGCCCATCGGTCGCGGCTGGACCGGCAAGCTGCGCCAGACGCTCTGGGCACTGCGCCTGGAAGCGCACCTCGACAAGAGCCGGATCCTCGAGACCTATCTGAATCGCGTGCCGCTGGGGCAGGGCGCCGTGGGCGTGGCCGCGGCCGCGCGCCTCTACTTCGGCGCACAGGCCTCCGACGTCAGCCTCGGCCAGGCCGCCATGCTCGCCGGCCTCGCGCACCTGCCATCGCGCGAGAACCCGCTCGTGTCTCCGGATCACGCGCGCGCCCGCCGCGACCTCGTGCTCGACCGCATGCGCGCCCTCGGCTACGCCACACCCGCCGATGCGCAGCGGGCTCGCCACGAGCCGGTGCTGTCGCCCGGAAACACGAATCGTTTCGCGGCCCCGCATTTCACGACGCAGCTGCTGCAGCGCGCGGGCAGCGCCACGGGCACACTGCACACTACGCTCGATCTCGACCTGCAGCAGGCGATCGAAGCCGAAGTGCGACACACCGTCGCCACGCTGCACGATCGTTCGGCGCGCCAGGCGGCCGCGGTGGTGCTGGACAATCGCTCGGGTGACATCCTCGCCTGGGTGGGCTCGCCCGATTTCTTCGCGGATACCGCGGGCCAGGTCGACATGGTGATCTCCCGCCGCCAGCCGGGCTCCGCCCTGAAGCCGTTCCTCTACGGCCTCGCCTTCGATCGCGGCTGGACGCCGGCATCCGTGCTGCCCGATGTGCCGCACACCTGGTCGACAACCACCGGGCCGTATCGACCGCAGAACTACGACCGCCGCTTCCGCGGACCGGTGCGCGCCCGCGTCGCGCTGGCCAGCTCGTTCAATGTGCCGGCCGTGTGGCTGGCCGATCAGCTGGGCGCGCCCGCACTGCTCGCGACCCTGCGAACAGCCGGGTTCGCATCACTGGACCGCAGCGCAGACACCTACGGTCTGGGCCTTGCTCTGGGCAACGGCGAAGTCACGCTGCTGGAGCTGGCCAACGGCTACCGCGGCATTGCCGGCGGCGGCGTCTGGCGGCCCGTGCGCTGGCTCACCGATGCGGCGCTGCCGGCAGGGCGCGGCGCCTCTGCTGACATTGCTGTCAGCACGCCGCGCGCCACGCCGGGCATGGCACAGCCGCGTCGCTTCATGAGCGGCGGTGCCGCCGCGCTGGTGCTCGACATCCTGCAGGATCCGGTGGCGAGGATTCCCGGCTTCGGTGTGGAAACGCCGCTCGATTATGCCTTCCCGGCCGCATCCAAGACGGGCACGAGCCGCCACTTCACCGATAACTGGGCTGTTACCACGACCGCGAACTTCACGGTGGCGGTGTGGGTCGGTAATTTCAGCGGCTCGCCCATGCAGGGTGTCAGCGGCATATCGGGCGCCGGCCCGCTGCTCTATCGCGCCGTGCTGCAGGTGGCCCGGCGCTACGCGCCCGGCGCGCTGCCCACGCCCGCGGCCGTGGGCGCTGAAGCCGAGCCCGTGTGCGCGCTGTCCGGCCTGCGCGCCACGCCCGGGTGCGCCTCCCTGGTCGAGTGGTTCCTGCCCGGCACCCCGCCCACGCGCAGCGATGACTGGCAGCGTGCGGGCCGCACTACGCTGCCGCCCGAGTACGCGGAGTGGCTGTCGCTCGAGGACGCCGACCACCCATCGTCGCCTGTCCTGCGCAACGGTGCTGCGGCCGCCGGCGAGCCTGCGAACATCGCTGTCAGCAGCACACGCGGCTACGCCACGCAGCCGGAGTCACGCACGCTGCCGGACGTCCGTCGGCGCATAGTATCCCCGCAGGATGGCGACGTGTACGAGGTGCCGGTGGGTGTGCGCCCCGAGTTCGCGACACTGCCGCTCGCCGCATTGCCCGCGGACGGCGTGCGCTGGCGCATTGATGGCCGGCCCTTCATGGGCGCGCGCTGGCCCATTGCGGAAGGTCGACACGAGGTTTCCGCCGAATGGCCCGACGGCGCGCGCGATTCCGTGCGCATCAATGTGCGCCCGGCCGCGGCGCCGGTCCCGTCCGGGACGCGCTGAAGCCCGGCTCAGCCGCCGGCCGCGACCTGCGCCACGATGCGCCGCCACATGTCGATGGGCAGGGCGCCCACCGCGCGGCGGCCGTTGACGAAGAACGTAGGCGTGGCGCGCACTTGCAGTGTGTTAGCGAGCTGGTTGTTGTGGCCCACGCGCTCCCTGGGCGAGTCCTTCGTATAGCAGGCATGGAACTTCGCCGGATCCAGATTCAGCTGTCTGGCGAAAGTCTCCATCTGCGCGCGCGGATTGGAGAGCTTGTTCCACTCGGGCTGCCTGTCGTACAGCAGATCGTGCATCGACCAGAAGGCATCCTGGTCGCCCGCACAGATGGCGGCACGCGCGGCCGCCCCGGAATTCGGGAACGAGCCCATGACGAAGGGCACGAACTTCCAGCGCACCTTCCCTGTGGCAATGAACTCCTGATTGAGCGCGGCGAAGGTGTCGCGGTGGAATTTGGCGCACGCGGAGCAGCCGAAGTCGCCGAACTCGACGATGAAAACCGGCGCATTCGCACTGCCGCGATCGTAACCGGTTCCGGTCACGTCCAGCGTCTGTGCGCGTGCCGCCGCGGTGCCCAGCGCGCTGGCCAGCGCCGCAGCCGCCAGGGCGCGACCGGCCCGTGCCCTCACTGGAGCGTCTCCTCGCTCTGCTTGCGGTCTTCTTCGAGCAGGGCGAGGAACACGCGCCGCCGCAGGCTGGCCGGAACGGGTACGTTCTCGTGCTGGCGCAGGAATTCGGAGAACGCGCGCTGGAAATCGTATTGCGGGTAGCAGCCGCGGCAGGCGGACAGATGCTTTTCGACGCAGCGCGCATCAGGCTCGCCCAGTTCGCCATCGATGTACGCCCAGAGTCGTTCGACCGCCTCGCGGCAGCTGATCCTTCGCGTTTCGTTCATCGCGCCCCCCCACGGAGATAGCCCATCTCCGTCGCGTAATCGCGCAGCGCGCTCGCCAGCAGCCGGCGCCCACGATAGAGTCGGCTCTTGACCGTGCCCACCGGGATGTCGAGCACATCCGCGACCTCGTTGTAGCTGAGTCCTTCGAGATCGCTCAGGATCACGGCATCACGGAATTCGAATGGCAGCCTTGCCACTGCCGCATCGATTTCGGCATCCACGAAGGAATCGAAGAATTGCCGTTCCGGATCCTCCTGTCGGATCTCCCCCAGGATCTCGGCGGATGCGAGGGCTTCGACGGCGACGTCCAGCTCGCTCTCCAGCGACTCCCGCCTGCGATCGCGCTGCTCCCGTCCCCGCAGGAAGGCGTTGCGACAGATCGTGAAGAGCCATGAGCGACAGCTCGTGCCCGGTGTGTAGGTGGACCAGTGCCGGTACGCGCGCAGAAACGTCTCCTGCGTCAGGTCCTCAGCCTCGGATTCGTTGCCTGTGAGCCGCAGACTGAAGCGGTAGACGGCTTCCAGCCACGGCAAAGCTTCCAGCTCGAAGCCCCGCCGTCCGAGTTCATCGCTGACCATTGTCTCGTCTTGCATCCACACCCCTCGCTGAGCTCAAGCAGGGAACCCGGTCCGCACTTGCGTTGTTCCGCATTCCACTCGCCCGCGGACCGGTTTGACTCGGCCGCGCGCTTACGGCCGGCAAGTCGAGGTGAATGGCGGGAAAGATACCGCGCCGGGATCGGATGCGCGCCCGCCTCGCCGCCGGCCGCAGCGCATCCGGGATTGCCGCCGCCCGCGCCGCCGCGTGTGACGTGCTGCGTCAGGGCTGCGCTCTAACAGGATCCCCTGTGCCCGCGTCTGTGTACGGGAAACAGACATTGCGCGGTCGGGGACGGTGCGGTTACCTCTCTGTCGGGGCCTTGCCCCCCGAGCGAAGAGTCCGGATCGGCGCTTCCGCGTGTCGAGCCCGCAGGGCAGCAAGTCGTGGCGCTGCTGTCGTCGCTGACGGCGGCCGCCAAACGTTCCGGAGTTGCAGCAACCAGTTCCGATCGCATGGACCAGCCGATACTCGAAACCCGGCGCCTGCAGCTGCGACCGTTCGTGATCGCGGATGCGCCCGTCGTCCATTGCCTGGCCGGCGATCGTGACATTGCGCGCACCACGCAGAACATCCCGCACCCGTACGAGCCCGGAATGGCCGAGAGCTGGATCGCCACGCATCCCGATCGCTGGGCCGCGGAACGTGCCATGATGTGCGCCGTCGTGAAGCGCGACGATCGCCAGCTGGTCGGCGCCGTCGGCCTGCAGATCGATCGCGCGCACCAGCATGCCGAGCTGGGATACTGGATCGGCCGGCCGTACTGGGGCAACGGCTACGCGACCGAGGCCGCACACTCGCTCGTCGGCTTCGGCTTCACCACACTGCGCCTGCATCGCATCCTGGCACGACACTTCAGCGTCAATCCGGCATCCGGTCGGGTCATGCAGAAGATCGGCATGCGTCCCGAAGGCGTGCTGCGCCACCACGTCCTGAAGTGGGGCGAGTTCCATGATGTCGTCGTGTACGGCATGCTCGCCGGAGAAATGCAGTGCTGACGCGACGCGCTCTCGTCACCATCCTGGCGCTTGCCGGCTTCGCTGCGGCCGCCACGTTCCTGCCGCACGAGCGGCACGCCTCGCCCATGCCCACGCTGACGCAGGCGCAGGAGCGACTGCCCGAGGCGCTCAGCGACAGCGCATACGGCCGCCTGATCCAGCGCATCTCCGAGCCCGGCGGCTACTTCGATACCGACAACATCATCTCGAACGAGGCGTCGTACCTGCACGTGATCGGCAAGATGCGCGCGCTCAATGTCGTGGGTGGCGCGTACCTGGGCGTGGGGCCCGACCAGAACTTCTCCTACATCACGGCCATTCGCCCGCGCATCGCGTTCATCCTCGACATCCGCCGCGACAACCTGCTCGAGCACTTCCTCTTCAAGGCGCTCATGCAGAAAGCGCCCACGCGCATCGAATACCTCTGCCTGCTGTTCGGCCGCCAGCCGCCGCGCGACCCTTCGACCTGGCACAAGACCGCCATCAACGATCTGGTCGAGTACGTCGATGTGATGCCGCCCGATCGCAAACGCTTCGATGCCACCAGCAAGGCGGTCGTCCAGGCCGTGCAGCACTACGGTCTGCCGCTCTCCGAGGAAGACCTCGCCACAGTCATCAGATTGTATGCGACGTTCTTCGATGCCGGCCTCGAGTTGCGCTACGCCAGTCATGGCCGGCCGCCGCGTGCGTCCTATCCCACCTACCGCCAGCTGCTGCTCGAGACGGACCGCGCCGGCCACCAGGACGCCTGGCTCGCCACCGAAGATGGCTACCAGTACCTGCGCACACTCGAGACCAAGAACCTGCTCATCCCCGTCACCGGCGACTTCGCCGGCGATCATGCGCTACGCGAGATCGGCGCCTACCTGCGCGAACGCGGCGAAAGCCTCTCCGCCTTCTACCTGTCCAACGTCGAGTTCTATCTCTGGCAGGACCGCGTATTCGATCGCTTCGCACAGAGCGTCGCCACCCTGCCGTTCAATGACCGCACCGTCATGATCCGCTCCCTCTTCGGCCGCATCTACGGCCACCCCCAGGCCGTGCCCGGCTACTACAGCACCCAGCTGCTACAGAACATGAGCACGTTCGTGGAGGAGTTCCGCAGCGGCGGCTACGCCACCTACGGCGACCTCGTCTACAAGAAGTTCATCGACCTGCGGTGAGGACCCGGAGGTGCGCGGCACCGGCAACCGGCTGCTGGAGGTTGGGCGGAAGACGGAGACGACGCAGAGAACGGATTCTCTCACACAGGGCGCACAGGGGCATCGGAGGGGCGCTGTTTCTGCATCAGGGCTTCCCTCAGGCAATGCACCCAATTCTCACACGGTCGTACGGATCGAGCGGAGGAGGGTCGAGCGTCCCGACGGAGCATCGTGCCACCAGATAAGTCATTTTTCAACGGATTCAACGCAACCCATCCCTGAGTTCCAGGTCACGCGTTCAGTAATTCACCTAACAAAATGTTGCACAGTTTCCGATCCTCCCGCCGTTCCGTCATCCGTCCTCTGAACCCCCCGTGACCCTCCGTTAAACCTCTGTGTGATAGATCTGTAAATCCGTCCTCTGAGCCCCCCGATCCTCCGTGAACCTCTGTGTGATAGATCCCGGTGTAAGTGTAAATCCGTCCTCTGAGCCCCCCGACCCTCCGTGAACCTCTGTGTGATAGATCCGTAAATCCGTCCTCTGAGCCCCCCGATCCTCCGTGAACCTCTGTGTGATATTCCGTAAATCTGTCCTCCGACCCCCCACCGTCCTCCGTGTCCTCGCGCGCGGTGATCGCGCGCCCCCGCAACCATTGCCGCCACCACCGGTGACCAATAGGTTGCCCCCCGTCCCCGCCCCGAACCCGGAGATGAGCGATGCCACCCCGACCCTCTCGCCCCTCCTCTTCCGCCGTCCTCGCCACCCTCACTGTCCTCGCCGCAGGCCTCGGGTACGCGTGCACCGAAAAGGCGGGCGCCGCCTCGCAGTGGGAGGCGCAGGTCGACACGGTGGGCGATACGGTGGTGGTGCGCACCGTCTCCGGTGGCGTATGGCCCGGACCGGTTTCCCTCACGCAGGACATGGCGATCGGCGTAATGGAAGGCGACGACCAGTACCTGCTCGGCGACATCCGCGGCATGGTCGTCGACCGTGAGGGCTTCATCTACGTGTACGACGCGCAGGTGCCGGCGCTCCGCAAGTACGATCGTGAGGGCAGGTACGTGATGACGATCGGCCATCAGGGCGGGGGGCCGGGCGAGTACAAGTCATCCGACGGCGGCATGGCCATCCTGCACGATGGCAGCATCGTGCTGCGCGACCAGGGCAATGCGCGCTTCCAGCTGTGGTCGCCCGAGGGCGAGCCGCGCGGCGAGTGGCGCTATCGCGGCGGCTTCCAGACCTCCACACCCATGTTCGTCGATACCGCCGGATTCGCGTACAGCCCGTCGATCGACTTCGGCAGCAAGCCACCCTGGAAGACGTCGCTGGTGAAGTACTCGCCAGCCGGCCAGGCGCTGGACACCATTCCCGTGCCCGACTGGCACTACGACGCGCCGGAGATCAGCGCCCAGAAATCGGACCGGACCGGCAAGAACACGTCGACCATGGTCAACAACGTGCCCTTCAGCCCGGCCGCGCAATGGACGTTCAGCCCGCTCGGCTACTTCGTGGGCGGCGTCAGCACATTGTACTCGATTCAGCTCATGGACGGCAGCCACCCCCGTCGCATTCGAACGCGTCCTGGACCTCGTGCCGGTGAGTGCGGACGAGAAGGCGGATGCCGAGAACAGCGCCACCGCGAACATGCGCAGCATGGTGCCGGACTGGAAATGGAACGGACCGGGCATTCCGGACACCAAGCCGCCCTACATATCGCTGCTCGTCGCCGAGGATGGGCGCATTTGGGTGCAGCTGTCACAGCCCGGTGAGCGCATCCCCGCTGCGGAACTCGATGCGGAACCGCGCGCGAGAACTGGCAACGGCCCGCCGCCGCCCCGGCAGCCACGCTACCGCGAGCCGGTCGCTTTCGACGTGTTCCAGCCCGACGGCCACTACGTGGGCATGGTGCACGCCCCCCGCGGCTTCTCCACCTATCCGCGCCCGGTGATTCGCGGTGATACCATCTGGGCGCTCAGCCGCGATTCGCTGGACGTCGAGCACATTGTCCGCTACCACGTGACCGTGCCCCGCTAACGAGTTGTTTGGAACAGACGCGCAGAGGGCCGCCGCGGCGCAGCGCCGGGCGGCCCTCTCGCCTGCGGACCTGACAGGCTGTCAGCCCAGCAGTCCGCGGAACTTCTTCTCGTCCACCGTGTGCCCGGGGAAGACCTCGGCCAGCTGCGCCGTCCCCAGGTGCCTCGCCACGATCTCGGCGAACACGTCGCGGAAATCCGTGGTCAGCGCCAGATCGCGGCCCTCGTAGAGCTGCTCCGGCTCGAGGCCCGGCCACTCGCCCAGCACCTTCCCGCCGCGCACACTGCCGCCCATCACCAGCATGCAGTTGGCGTGGCCGTGGTCCGTGCCACCCGAGCCGTTCTCCGCCACCGTGCGGCCGAACTCGGACATGGTCAGCAGCACCACATCATCCATGCGGTCGCCCAGGTCGTCGTAGAGCGCGCGCAGTCCCCGGCCCAGCTCCTCGAGACGCCGCGCCAGCTGTCCGTCCGCGCCGCCCTGCGCCTGGTGCGTGTCCCAGCCGCCTATGTCCGCGAACGCGATCTCGACGCCCACGCCCGACTTGATCAGCTGCGCGATCTGGCTGAGCGAGCGACCGAAATCGCCCGGCGGATACTGCACGCCCGCCGCGGGCTGGTACTGCGAAAGATTCGCCGCCTTCAGAATGCGGATCGCCTCGAACGCCTCGTCCGCCGCACTGCTGATCAGGTCGCCGCCCTCGTGGTACTGCCGCTGGAACGCGCTCTCCAGCGAAGGATCGCGGCCGCCCGCCACACCGAAGCGCGACAGGTCGTCGATGGCCAGCGCCGGGTGCGGGCCGCGCAGCGAAACCGGCAGCGCCGCGCCCATGGCAACACCGCGCAGCGTCTCATTGGCCGATGTCGCCATGGCGACCTGGCCCGCCGCGTGATCGGCGGCGTGCGCCTGCGGGTCCGCCAGTGTGCGCCCGTCCGTGCCGCAGCTGCAGCCCGCGCCGGTGTGGCTGAGCACGCGGTTCAGCCAGCCGTCGCGCGTCGCCTTCATGCCCGGCGCAGCGGTTTCCATGAAGTCTTGCGCGTCAAAATGCGAGCGCGTCGGATTCGGTGAGCCCACCGCATGCACGATCGCCAGCTCCTTGCGCGCAAAGAGGTCGTGCACCGGCGCCAGCGCGGGGTGCAGTCCGAAGAACCCGTCCAGGTCGACCGCGCCATTGCCGCCGGACCGTGGTGCCGGCACCGCGATGGAACGGCGGCGCGCGTAGTACGCCTTCTCGCCGTACGGCACCACCATGTTGAGACCGTCCACTGCGCCCCGCTGGAAAATGCAGATCAGTGTCTTCTTGCGCGCCGCGGCGCGTGTTTCTGCGAGCAGCGAGCGTTCCAGGAAACGCGGGGGCATGCCCAGCGCCAGCAGCGCCAGCGAGCCGCTGCGGAAGAAGACACGGCGAGAGATCGAACCCATCTTCTGACTCCCGTTGAAGCGTCAGCGACGCTGGAATTCGGAGGACCCCAGCGCCAGGGCCAGGGCCCGGCCCGCCAGCATGCGCGGGGTGGCATTGGGATTGGCCGCCTGCTGCGCCAGATCGGCGCGGATGTCCGCAGCCAGCGCGTCCGTGCGCACGCCCGGCATGAGGGCGGCCAGCATGTCCCCTAACACCGCGTCAGGGTCGCTGCCGGGCCGCAGCCCGATGCGCGAGTAGCTGGGACGCACGCCATCCATGCGCCCTGATGCCAGACCCAGCGCGAAATTCATGCGGTTCAGCATGGACCCGCTGTTCACCCATTCCTGCGAAGCGCCCGGATAGCCCGTGGGCGCGATCTCGCCGTAGGGCAGCTCGCCCAGGTTGCGCAGCATGCCCGCCAGCGCGCGCGAGGGCCCCACGTCCGAGCGGGTCACGCGCAATGCACTGGCCACCAGTTCGAAAGGCGACTTGATCTTCGCGTTCACGTTCTTCGCGTCGTAGAAGCGCGGCGAAGTGAACAGCGCCCGCGTCACCTCGCGCAGGTCGCCATTGGTCTTCGTGAACACCGCGGCCAGCTCATCCACGAAGGCCGGATCCGGCGTGTCCGACACGAACCACTGGATCATTTCGCCGGCAATGTGCTTCGCCGTGGCCGGCTGCGTCGCCAGCAGGTGCAGTACATCCTCGCCGTCCTCCATGCCGCGTCCCGCCTTCAGCTTCTTTCCTAACACCAGTTTCTCACCCCGGTCGTGCAGCTCGGGGCGGAACACGAAGCCGGCATCGGCCGGCGGGCCCATCATCATGTCGGGACCGCCCATGGGCGGCAGCGCCCGGCGGCCACGTCCGCCCAGGCCGGCGCGCCCGCCCCGCAGACCGGGCCGGCCGTTCGGCCGCATTCCCGCCGCGCCGGGACCACCCGCGCGCAATGCGCCCGCCTGGAAGGTCCAGCCGGTGAACGCGCGCGCCACGTTGATCACGTCATCCTGCGTGTAGCCGCCGTCCACGCCCAGCGTGTGCAGCTCCATCAGCTCGCGCGCATAGTTCTCGTTGATGCCACGCTCGCGCTGCGGCGGCAGCTGGAAGTTGCTCTGCTCCAGGCGGTCCAGCTGCTGCTGCGTGATGCGGCCGTTGCGCACGAGCTGCGCGCGCTGCTCGGGGGACATGCTGCGCAGCCGCTCGAGCAGCTGCTCCCGCTGCTCCCGGCCTCGCCCATCCTGCGCATTGCTGTCCGGCGCCGAACTGGTCCAGTTGTCCAGGTAGAACAGCATGGCGGGATGCTGCGCCGTGGCGCGCAGCATGTCCTCGAACCTGCCGAACACGTGCGGCCGGATGGCCGTGCGTTCGTAGTCGCTGACGAGGTAGCGATCCTGCCCCTTCAGGAAATACACGTTGAAGTGATTGAACCAGAAATCGGTCATCACCTCTTCCAGCTGGCGCTCGGACCATACCGCGCGCACCAGCTTGGCGCCCACCATGTCGAACAGGATGCGCTGCGGGTTCTGCTCCGCGCGCATGCGTTGCTCGTCCGGTGTCAGCTGCCGCCTGCCCATGGAATCGCCAGGCGCCGGCGGCGGCCTTGGAGGCGTGTACTGGCGAACCAGCTGCATGATGGGCGCAGCTGCCGCAGGGAAGGGATCGAGCCGGTCGCTCAGGTCGTCGTCATGGACGCGGTCCGGGTGCAGCTGCCGGTCGAGCCACGCGGCCCGTCCCTGCTCCAGCACCTGCGTCAGATCCTCCGGCCGTACGCCGAACGTGGCCCGCCTGAGCAGCTGGAGCGCCGCCACCGTGTCCTGCGGCGAGGGCGCCGGCTTCTGCGCGAGCGCACTGGCAGGCAGCAGTGCGGCCACCAGAGCGCCAAGGAGCATGCGCGCGTCCAGGTAAACGTGCCCGTTTCTTGTCACCATGCTCTACCGGCCCGTGTCTGTGGCAATGATCTGATGCAAGAGACGCCCACTGGGCGCACAGTGTTAAGCGACGACGGGATTTCAGTCTACCGTCCCTTCCGCCGCCGGCGCTGCACCGGCCGGAGGGGTCCATGGTTGCCCTACGGCCGCGTTAGTTGCTAGCATGTCTGTTTCTGCACACCGGAGGCAACCCTGCGCCCGCTGGCCTCTCCCCGCCGGCAGGCACGAGGTCCCTGCCGCCGGTCGTGCGCAAGGGGTCATCCCCGCGGGTTGTCCGCGTGCGCTCAGAGCCGCCGGCAAGAGGCGGCACAAGCGAATTCGTGCCCAGGCAGCGCCGAATCGCAGGCGGGCGCCGTGCGCGCCCGATCACCCGGCGGCGGGCGCAACGATGCCTTCACGGCCGTCCATGGCATGGAGTTTCAGCGTTTTCGATGGAGGCACACGCGGATGGCCGTGCACCAGCGATCCACAGCGAAAAGGCAGGGGAGAGCGGGTCTGATGAAAGGCAAGTCCGGTCGCGCGCGAGGGAAGCGCAATGGCGGCGCACAGCGACAGCGCGGCGATCGCGTGGTGCAGGCATACCTGCAGCTGCGCGAGCTGATCATTCGGGCAAGCTGGCGCCCGGCTCGCGCATCATCGAGACGGATATCGCGACGCGTCTCGGCGTCAGCCGCACGCCCGTACGCAGCGCCTTGCAGCGCCTGCTCCAGGAAGGCTACATTGTGGCGGCAGACAACGGGCAGCAGACGCGTCTGTCGATTGCGCCGCTCACGATCGATGATGCGCGCGAGCTGTTCGCCATTGTTTCCGAAGTCGAAGCACTGGCGGCGAGATGGGCGGCGGAACGGCCGGAGGCGGAGCGTGCCCGCGTGAGTGATGCACTGCGCGCGATCAATGCCGAGCTGGGGCGCACCACGCGCCAGCGCGAGCCCGATCCGCACGTCATTTTCGATCTCGACCAGGCGTTTCATTGCTGCTTCATGGAAGCGGGGGCCGGCCCGCGGCTGCGCGCGCTGCACCAGGCGGTCAAGCCGCAGGCCGAGCGCTATGTACGACTCTACATCAGCTCGCTCATCGACGAGATCCACAAGTCGGTGGAAGACCACGAGGTCATCGTGCGCGCCATTGCCAGTGGCAACACGCCGCTGGCGAAGGAGTCCGTATTGACCAACTGGCGTAACGCGGGCGATCGGCTCACCCAGGTGATCGAGCGCCTGGGCGAGCGTGGCATTCTGGTAGGGCTGCGCCGAACGCGGGGCAGCGTACGCCGCTGGTGATGCCGCCATTGACATTCTGACCCGGGAGTGGAACGCATGGCCAGCCGAACCGGAACCGGACGCCGTCCCCCGAGGCGCTCACCGGGCACCGATCGTGGCACCCGCGTCTTCGAGCAGCTCCGCGAGCTGATCGTATGGGGCCGCATTGCGCCCGGCACACGCATCATTGAAGCCGATGTAGCGACTCGCCTGAGTGTGAGCCGCACGCCGGTGCGCGCCGCGCTCCAGCGTCTGCAGCAGGAGGGCTATGTGGTCGCTGCCGGAACGGGCGCCCAGTCCCGCCTCGCCGTCGCGCCGCTCACGCAGGAGGATGCACGCGAGCTGTTCCAGATCGTCGGTGAAGTCGAAGGGCTGGCGGCGTGGCGGGCGGCGCAGCGCTCGCCCGAAGACCGCAGGACATTGGTCACCGCGCTCGACGACATCAATCACACGCTCGAGGCCGCGGCTTCCAGTCCCGAGCCGGACATGCGCGCCATCTTCGACCTGGATCAGCGGTTCCACCGCACGTATGTCGAAATGGGCGGCGGCGCGCGCGTCATGGCGCTGCACGACGCCATCAAGCCGCAGTCCGAACGCTATATCCGCCTGTACATCAGCGCGCTCGTCGAGGAAATGGGCATGTCGGTGCGCGAGCACGACGTCACCATCCGCGCCATTGAAACCGCCGACGCGGAAGGTGCGCAGATCGCCGTGCGTTCCAACTGGCGCAATGCGGCGGACCGTCTGGCGCGTGTCATTGCGCACCTCGGTGAACGCGGGGCCTGGTAGCAGCCACTCGGGGTGACGCTGCCCTTGCGCCACCCGTCGTCGCCCGGCATGATGCGCTCAGGGCAAACTCTCTCGACAACACCGTGTTTCGCATCCACCAGGTGGGCGTCGGCCGCTTGTAACCAGCTTTGCCTCCGCAGAACGAAGCACTGGCGTCAACGCCTGAACCCCCCGATGAGACTCCTCGCCACCGGCGCGGGGCAAACCCGTCACGCGCAGAAGGTCGGGCCGCGCCTCCGCCGGGTGCACTGCGGAGCGCAGGCCTGCGGCTGCCCTGGGTCGTACTGGTCGCGTCACTCGGCCTGACCACTCTCGTCTCGTACTACGCCGCGCAGGGCCGCCGCATTGAGGCGGCGCGCTCCCTCGACGAGAGTGCCGACCAGATCCAGACCCGCATCGTCACGCGCATCGAAGCGCACATTGCCATGCTGCGGGGCGGCGCCGCGCTGCTGGCCAGTCGCGGCGACATTGACCGTGCCGCGTTCCACGCCTACGTCAAACGGCTGCGTCTGATGCTGTGGTATCCCGGCATTCAGGGCGTGGGCTACTCCGTACGCGTGGCGCCCGCCGCACTCGACTCACTGACCCGCAGCGTGCGCGCCGATGCCTGGCCCGGTTTCCATGTCTGGCCCGACTCGGTGGCGCGCGCCGAGTACCACGCCATCGTCTATCTCGAGCCGCCTGATACGCGCAACCAGGCCGCAATCGGATACGACATGTCCACCCAGCCCGTGCGCCGCGCGGCCATGGAACGGGCTCGCGATACGGGCATGCCCACCCTTTCCGGCGCGGTCACGCTGGTGCAGGAGACGGTCGAACCAAGGCAGCCCGGCTTCCTCATCTACGTCCCCGTCTATCGCAACGGCGGCCTGCCGTCGACACCCGAGGCCAGGCGGGACAGCCTGCAGGGCTACGTCTACGGTCCCTTCCGTGCTAACGACCTGTTCAGCGCCATTTTCGGCGATGGCCCTGAGAAATGGGCCGATTTCTCCGTATACGACGACACGCTTCCCGTTGCCGACGCGCTCCTTTACCGCTCGCCGGGTGCCGCCGCCGACAACGGCTACCGCTCCACGTATGCAACGCGCCGGACCATTTCCATGCCGGGGCGCCGCTGGCTGGTGACCATTGCTTCGCGACCCGCTTTTGACGCCATGTACGGGCGAGGCCGCCTGGCGGCCGCCGTGTCCGTGGGCGGTGTGGTCGTCAGCCTGCTGCTGTTCGGCATGACACACCGCGAATCGGAGGCCCGCCTGCAGGCCGAGGACGCGGGCCACCTCTCCGAACTTTCCCGCAACGCCCTGCGCCACAGTGAAGCGCGCAAGAGCGCCATCATCGAAAGCGCCATCGACTGCATTATCACGGCGGACCGCCGTGGCTGCATCACCGAATTCAATCCGGCCGCCGAACGCACCTTCGGCCGGCGCCGGCAGGACGTGATCGGGCGGCCCATCGCGGAGATGATCATCCCGCCTCAGCTGCGCGGCGCGCACAACGAGCGGTTCGGCAGCTACGTCGCCACCGGCGAGGCGCACATCCTGGGACAGCGGCTGGAACTCACAGGCATGCGCGCCGATGGCAGCGAGTTTCCCATCGAGCTGGGCATCACCGCGACGCACGTCGACGGCGAGCCCGTGTTCACCGCCCACCTGCGCGACATTACCGAGCGGCAGCGAGCGGAACACAGTCTGCGCGAGAGCGAGGCCAGGTTCCAGCACATCGCCGACACCGCGCCCGTGATGATCCGCACGTCCACACCCGAGGGCAGCTGCACCTTCTTCAACGCGCGCTGGCTCGAATTCCGCGGCCGCTCGATCGAGCAGGAGCTGGGCAACGGCTGGATGGGTGGGGTGCACCCGGAGGACCTGCAGTACTGCCTCGACACGTACAGCCGGGCCGTCGAAGCACGCGAGGATTTCGTCCTCGAGTACCGTCTGCTGCGAAATGACGGCGCCTATCGCTGGATCACCGATCACGGCACACCGCGGTACAACCCGAGTGGCGAGTTCCTCGGCTATATCGGCTCCAGCGTGGACGTCACCGCGCGCAAGATGTCCGAGCAGGAGCTGGAGCGACGGGTGAGCGAGCGTACGCTGGCGCTGAGCGAGGCTAACACGGAGCTGGAGTCGTTCTCCTGGTCCGTGTCGCGGGAACTGGCCGCGGCCGTGCACGCCATCGACGGTTATGCGCGTGAGCTGGGGGAAGACGTGGGAACCGCGCTGCCGGCGGCCGTGCACGCTGCCGGCCAGCGCATCCATGCCGCGGCTTCGCACATGGGCCGCCTCACCGAGGACCTGCTCGCTTTTGCGCGGGTGGGAAGGCAGCCCCTCGAGCGGCGCCGTGTTCCGGCGGGGGACATTGCGCGCGCCGCGCTGGCCGACCTGCGCGCGGAGATGGATGGCCGGCGGGTCGAGGTGGAAATCGGCCGCCTGCCCACCGTGTTCGCCGACCCGGCACTGCTCCGGCAGGTCTACATGGATCTGCTGTCCAACGCGCTGGCGCACACGCGCGGCCGGCCGCAACCGCACATTGAGATCGGCTGCACGGACGGAATGCCGGCGATCCTGTTCGTGCGCGACAATGGCGAGGGCCACGACCGGCACCGCATTGAAAAAGCATTCTCCGGTGGCACCCGACTGGACGCATCCGGCGATGCCGCCGGCGGCATGGTCGGCCTCGTGCTCGTGCAGCGCATTGTCCAGCGTCACGGCGGCCGTGTATGGGCCGAAGTCGATCCGGAACAGGGCGCCACGTACTACTTTCAGCTGGAAGGCGGCAGCCACCGGGGCGATTGACACGGTGCGCCGGCCCTGCCTCTTCCCCGCGGAAAAGGAGCGCACCATGAAGCGCATCGTCGCCTGCTGCCTCATCCTCATCACGACCGCGCACGCGCCCGGTCTGTGCGCACAGGCACGCGCCGACAGCGCGACGATCGCGCGCATCCGCGCCGAGGGTCTCGATCATTCGCACGTGCTCGAGACCTTCAACATGCTCACCAACATCATTGGCCCACGTCTCACGGGCTCGCCCGCGTTCAGGCAGGCGGCCGACTGGACGCGCGGCCAGCTCGCATCCTGGGGCGCCGGCAATGCGCACCTGGAACCGTGGGAGTTCGGCCGCGGCTGGACTCTCGAAAAGCTCACACTCGAGTTGACCTCGCCGCGCTATTTTCCGCTGATCGGCTACCCCGAGGCGTGGACGCCATCGACACACGGCGTCATCGAAGGTGAACCCATCTATGTCGGCGATCGCACGGCGGAGGAGATCACGGCGCTGAGCGCGAAGCTGCGCGGCGCCATCGTGCTGGCGCTGCCGCCGCAGACCCGCTTCATCACCGAAGACCGGCTCCAGCCCAGCAGCAGCGACGCGCGTGTGCCCATCGGCCAGCCGCGCAATCCGCCCAACAACCCGAAGACTCCGCTGCGCGAAATGACCGCGCTGCTCCAGCAGGCCGGCGCCGCCGTCGTGCTGCGGCCCAATGCGGGCCAGCACGGCACACTGTTCGTGCTGGGCAACCGTGCCACGCCGGATGACGCCGTGCCCGCCATCATCGTGGCGTCCGAGCATTACAACATGTTAGTGCGACTCGCGCAGAGTGACCGCCCGCCGCGCGTACGCGTCGAGCTGGGCACGCGCTACCACGAGCAGGATCGCAATGCGTACAACGTCATCGCGGAGATCCCGGGCACCGATCCCGCGCTGAAGGACGAGGTCGTCATGCTGGGCGCACACCTCGACTCCTGGCATTCCGCCACCGGCGCCACGGACAATGCCGATGATGCCGCCGAGCTGATGGAGGCGTTGCGCATCCTGAAGGCGACCGGCGTGCAGCCCCGGCGGACCATCCGCTTCGCGCTGTGGGGCGGGGAAGAGGAAGGCCTGCTGGGCAGCAAGGCCTGGGTGCACCAGCACCTCGAAGGTCCCGCCAACCGCGCCGCCCGCGACCACTTGTACCTCTACCTCAACTCGGATCCCGGCACCGGTCCCATCTACGGCTACTACCTCGAGGAGAACACCGCCATCAAGCCCATCTTCGACGCCTGGCTCGCGCCGCTGCGCGACCTCGGCATGCGCAGGAACGTCCTCGACCACATCGGCGCCACCGACCACCTCAGCTTCATCGCCGCCGGTGTGCCCGGCTTCAACACCATCAAGGACTACACGGACTACGACACCCGCACCCATCACACCAACACCGACTTCTACGAACGCGTCCGCCCCGAGGACCTCGTGCAGTCCTCGATCGTCATGGCCGTCATTGCCTGGGAAGCCGCCACGCGCCAGGGCCCGCTGCCCAAGCCCGTCAGTTGAACCGCGACAACGGCAACAATAGCGACGGAAACGGCGTTGCTGGGGCTGGTCGCTCGGGCTTGTGGCTCGGGAGCCACAACGGATAATGGGAGCGCGCTCACATGCTGGACAGGTTTCGCGGTTGACCAAACCGCGCGTTAGTACGCGGAGCCCATGACGGTTTGCCGCAGCTGTCCTGTCTGTTTCCCGGCAACCAGTCCGAGCGACCACCGCAAAGCAACGCCGTTGAATCCGTAGCCGTTCCCGAGCAACCAGCCCCAGCAACCAGCCCCAGCAACGCGTTCTGTTCTATGGCTATTGTCTTTGCGGATACTTCTTGAGTATGAACCGCTGCTCATCGAAGATGATCTTGAGGGGAATGCCGGGCGGGTCGAGGTTGAGGGCGATCTGGCCGTCCTGGACGCGCACGACGCGGCCGGCGACTTCCACCTGCTCGCCCCGGCGAAAGCGCAGCTGGCCGCTGATGGTGTCGCCGATCTTCGGCGGCCCGCCCGCTGCGCCCGCGAGTCGGTAGCGCAATCCTGCCTCCGAGCAGTCGACGACATCGTGGATCCTGCCGCCGATGTCGAACCACGGCCGCTCGAAAATGGGATACTCAATGCGGTAATACGCCCGCTCGAACTGCCACTTCATCGCCCGGTCTCTTCGTGCTTGCGGAACGGCTCAGAGAACGCAGACATACTGGGCCCTGCCGGTACACCCGGCCACCCCGACCACCGACCAGCGGCCGCGCCCTCTCCCACCGGTATCGGCGCCTGGCCGGCGGACTGAAGCCAGACGGCTGTAAACCGTTGCTGGGGCTCGTTGCTCGGGCTGGTTGCTCGGGCTGGTCCCTTGCTCAGGATCGGATCAGACAGGCACGGAACCGCGTTGTGGGGCGCAGGGAATTCCATCATTGTTGCCGAGCCACCGGCCCGAGCAGCCAGCCCAGGCAACGATGTTCACCCTTCGATGCGAACCGTCAGGTCATCCACCCGGTCCTCATCGACCTCGACGCCAAGGCCAGGGCGGTCGAGCGGTACGGTCACGGTGCCCTCGGCGGACATGGTCCATTCGGGCACCACGATGTCGCGCTGCCAGTAGCGCGCGCTGGGCGAGAGGTCGCCCGGGATGGTGAAGCCGGACAGCGAGGCCAGTGCCACGTTGCAGGCGCGGCCGATGCCGCTCTCCAGCATGCCACCACACCACACGGGTACGCCGTGCGCCCGGCAGAAGTCGTGGATGGCAATGGACTCGGCGAAGCCGCCCACGCGGCCCGGCTTGATGTTGACGATGCGGCCGCTGCCCAGCCGCACCATGTCCTCCGCGCGGCGCAGCGACGTGATCGACTCATCCAGGCAGATGGGTGTGCGCAGCCGCCGTTGCAACTCGGCGTGTCGGGCCAGGTCCTCGGTATCGAGTGGCTGCTCGATCATGAGCAGGCCGAAAGCGTCCAGCCCCGCAAGCCGGTCGGCATCGCTCAGGTCGTAGGCGTTGTTGGCGTCCGCCATGAGTGGCGCCGCCGGGCCCAGCGCCTCGCGCGCAGCGCCCACGAACTGCAGGTCGGAGCCGGGCGCGATTTTCATCTTGATCTTGTGGTAGCCCTCGGCCAGCGCCGCCGCCGCCCGCTCGACGAGCGCCGCCGGGGAGCGCTGGATGCCCAGCGAGATCCCGACCTCGATGCGCTCGCGCGTACCGCCCAGCACGCGCGCCAGTGGCTCGCCGCGACGCGCCGCCTCCAGCACCCAGCAGCCCATCTCGACCGCGGCCTTGGCCATGCGATGGCCGCGGAAGTCCGCCTCGAGCAGGGCGTGCACAGCTTCCGGGCCCTGCAGCTCGCGACCCAGCAGACGCGGCACGATCCAGCGCTCCAGCGCCAGAAACGCCGTGTCTACAGTCTCGGGACTGTAGTTGGGGAATTCGCCGGCCACGGACTCGGCCCACACACGCACGCCGTCCGCATCCTCCAGTTCCACGAGGAGGATGCGTCGTTCGGTCACCTCGCCGGAGGAAATGCGGAAGGGCTCGCGCAGCGGCAGCCGGATCTCGCGCCGGCGGATCCGCTCGAGGCGCAGCACGTCAGCTGGAGGATCGGGTCAGCACGTAGAAGCAGCGGCCGGCGTCCCGGTAGAAGCTCCGGACGCCATAGCCGCGGCCCAGCAGGCAGAGGAACGCCGCGCGCGTGCGCTGGCGCCAGCCCAGCAGCTCGGGCAGTGCGGTCGGCCCGGCCGTCTCCGCGTCCAGCGGGATCTCCACACGCACCACAGGCGGCGGGGCGTCGACCTCACCATGACTCCCGCCGTTGCCGCCGGCGCCATCGCTGTGGCCGGACCACACCGGCGCCTGGCGGTGCCCGGCCACAGCTTCCGGCAGCGCGCCTGCCAGCGGACTCACAGGCCATTCCGCGACCCAGCGGTCCGTGCCGAACGTGTGCAGGTCACTGCCCGTGTCCGCGTACATGTCGGGGACGTACTCCACCAGGCGGGCGCCCAGCACGTTCACATTCAGGTGCGCGTTCCTCGCCACCAGCGGATCGAACGACCAGTGCATCACCTCGACGCCCAGCTCACGCAGGTACTCGCGCTGGTACTGCTTCAGGCGCCGGCCAATGCCGTGATCTCGCCACGCCGGATGCACCGCGAGCATGTGTGACCAGTGCACGATCCGACCCTGCGGATCGAGCCCGGTCAACCCATAGACGAAGCCCAGCAGCTCGCCATCGACGGCAAACGCGCCGGCGGCCAGGCCGCCCACCTTCTGCGAGACCTTGAGCACGGAGGCCGGCACGGTGTCCCGATAGCCGGGTCCCCAGGTCAGCTGCTGCAGTCGAACGCATGCGACCAGATCGGCGGCGCTCACGAGGGGCCGTACCTCGCTGGCGACTTCGGCGCGCGCGGCGGCGAACGTGACACCGGGGTGGGTGCCCGCGTGGTCGTTCTGGCCGAAGTGGTCGAGATTGCGGCTCATACGGGGAAGCTACGCGGAGGTATCGTATACGGCAAGGTATGCAATTGCCGTCCGCCAACCCGCAGGAACGACCAGCCTTACGCTGTGTATGTGCTCGCCACCCCGAATGAATCTGGGTGGCACAAGGAGAGCTTCATGCGCGCATCGCATGTGGGCATTTTGCTGGTGCTCGTGCTGGCGACCGGCGTCGCCGCCCAGGGCACGAGCGGACAGACAGGCAGCACGCAGGCGGCACAGGCCAAGTCGTTTCAGGCTGTAGGCGACACGTCGATCTTCGCGCCCCTGCGCCTGCGCGACCCGAATCTCTATCGATCCGCTTCCGGCGCACCGGGCCCGCGCTACTGGCAGAACCGCGCCGACTACGCACTGAAGGCGACGCTCGACACGGCGTCGAAGTCGCTCAAGGGCGAGCTGACGCTGCGGTACACGAACCACTCGCCGGACACGCTGTCCTTCCTCTGGCTGCAGGTCGAGCAGAACGCGTTCAAGCGCAATTCGCTGAACTCCTACGTCTTTCCGGAGGAGGCACGCTTCGGCGCGCGCGGTTTCGAGGGTGGCGACATGATGGACCGGCTGGTGCAGCGGCTGCCGGGTGCGCCGGGCAAGCCGGGCCGCGCCGTCCCGCTCGAGTCGCGCGCGAACGGCACGGTGATGAAGGTGGACCTGGCGCAGCCGCTCGCGCCCGGCGCCACCGCCACGCTGGAGGTGGCCTGGCATTTCGAGGTGCCCGAACACGGCGCCGACCGCATGGGTCGCGATGGTCCATTGTTCGAGCTGGCGCAGTGGTATCCGCGCGTCGCGGTCTACGACGACGTGCACGGCTGGAACTTCGAGCCCTATCTGGGACAGGGCGAGTTCTACCTCGAGTACGGCGACTTCACGTACGACGTCACGGTGCCCGCAGGCTACATCGTGGCGGGCACGGGCATGCTCACCAACGCGATCGAAGTGCTGACGCCCGCACAGATCGCCCGCCTGGCGAAGGCGGCGAAGTCGGACACGCCGGTCGCGATCGTGACGGCCGCCGAGCTGAAGGATGGCAGCGCCCGCCCGCGCGCGAGCGGGATGCTGACGTGGAAGTTCAGGGCGGACAACGTACGGGACGTGGCATGGGCGGCGTCGCCTGAGTACCAGTGGGATGCCTCCAGCTGGCATGGTATCCTGGCCCAGGCCTACTACCGTCCGGCGGCTGCCGCGAACTGGAGTGATGGCGCGGACCAGGCGAGGATGTCGATCGAGGAGTATTCGACGCGCTGGTTCCCGTATCCGTACCCGCAGATCTCGGCGGTCGAGGGGCCCATCAGCGGCATGGAGTACCCGATGCTGGCCATGGAAGCGAACGGCCAGGACCGGCCCGACCTCTACAATGTGATCACCCACGAGATCGGCCATAACTGGTTCCCCATGATCGTGGGCAGCAACGAGCGCCTGTACATGTGGCAGGACGAGGGCTTCAACACCTTCATCAACACCTTCTCCGAAGCGAAGCGCTATCCGGACCGTGGCGATCAGATGGAGCGCGCGGGTCGCGAGCGCATGCTGATCGAGCAGGCCATGGCCCGGCACTTCGATCAGCCCGTGGATCGCCCGCCGGATCGCATCGATCCGCCCATGCTGGGCATCGAGGCGTACTACAAGCCGTCGGTCGGGCTGCAGCTGCTGCGCCAGGAGATCCTGGGGCCGGAAGCATTCGACGACGCGTTCCGCCTCTACATCCGGCGCTGGGCCTACAAGCATCCGACGCCCGCCGATTTCTTCCGCACCATGGAAGACGGATCCGGCCGCAGGCTCGACTGGTTCTGGCGCGAGTGGTTCGAGCAGAACCAGCGCTTCGATCAGGCGCTCGATTCGGTGGCGGTAGCGCAGGAAGGCGACACCACCACAGTCACCGTGGTCTACGGCAACCACGAGCGCGGCGTGCTGCCCATCCGTGCGCGCATCACGCTCAGCGACGGCACCGTGGAGGACTTCGACTACCCGGCCGAGGTGTGGAGCATGGACGCCGCGCACTACGTGCGCCACTACACGTTCGTGGGCAAGCGGCCGGCGAAGATCGAGCTCGATCCCGATCATCGACTCGTCGACATCAATCGCACCAACAACGTATGGACAGCCGCGACGTCGTAGCGGATAGTTCCCCCGGCATGAACGCGGATTCGCGCGCGAGGAGGGCCGGGCCGGGCACGCGCTGAGCGTGTCGCATCATCTCGCGTTCCGCGTCCGCGAATCCCGGCTGCACCCTGGCTTTGCAACCGAATCAACGGAGACGGGAACGAAGAAGATGCAGATGAATCGCCTGCTGCTCTCCCTGACATTGTGTGCCATTGGCGTGGCCCCGGCCGCCGCGCAGCAACAGCGCTTCGCGTCCCTCGACGAAGCGCTGGGTGCGAGCGGTGCGCTGTCCGGCGGCGCCGGTCCGCAGAACGTGAACTGGATCGAGGGTGGCAACCGCTTCAGCTATGTGACCCGCAATGCGCAGTCGGGCCGCTCCGAGATCCGTGTGCTGGATCCGGCGAGCGGCCGCGACACCCTGCTCTTCGATGGCTCGGGTCTCAACTTCCCGGGAACCACGCAGCCCTTCCGCTACGAGGCGTTCCAGTGGTCGGCGGACTCGAAGCACCTGGTTTTCCAGGCCAACTTCCAGCAGCTGTTCCGCCGCTCCGGCACGTCGGACTACTACATCTACACGCCGGCGAATCGCGCGCTGGAGCTGGCAACCAGGGGCGCGCGCACGGCCGAGCTGTCGCCCGATGGCGCAATTCTCGGTTACGAGCGCGGCGGCAATCTGTTCGTGTCCGACCTGGCGAACGCACACGAGCAGCAGCTGACTCGTGACGCCACGGAGACCACGTACAACGGCCATTTCGACTGGGTCTACGAAGAAGAGTTCGGCCAGGCGCAGGCGTGGAACTGGTCGCCGGACTCGCGCCACATCGCCTTCTGGCAGGTGGACGAGAGTCCGGAGCCCTTCATCCAGCTGAGCGATTTCGCCGGCCCGCATCCCGAGTGGGAGCCGCTGCGCATTCCGCAGCCCGGCGACCGCAACGCGAATGTCCGCATTGGTGTGGTCGATGTGAGCAGCGGCAATCGGGTCTGGCTGGATCCGCACGAAGCGGGCGAGTACTACATTCCGCGCATGTACTGGACGGGCGCGCGCGACACGCTCGCGCTCATGACGCTGAATCGCCCGCAGAACACCATGAAGCTGTACTTCTTCGATGTGGGCACGGGCGAGGGCCGTCTGGTGCTGACGCAGACGTCGGACACGTGGATCGATGTCTACGACTTCTATGCCGGTGTGAACGACCTGGTCACGTTCCCGGCGGGCCTGCGCGAGTTCTTCTGGATCTCCGACCGCGACGGCCACCAGCACATTTACCGCTACGACTACGCCGGCCGCCTGCTGGGGCAGGTGACGAAAGGCGACTGGACGGTCACGCGCGTCGAAGGCATCGACGTGAAGAACCGAACAGTCTATTACACATTGACGCAGCCTTCGCCCCTGGAGCGGCAGCTCTGGTCGATCCGTTTCGATGGCACGGGGCAGCAGCGCATCACCACGCCGCCCGGCCGGCACAGCATTGACATGGGGCCGAACGCGCGCTTCTACATTGACAGCTGGTCCAGCACCACGCAGCCGCGGCGGGTCGAGCTGTGGTCGAGTGCCGGCAGGCGCATTTCCGTGCTGGAGGCTAACACGGCTGTCAGCACGTGGCTGAGCGGGCACACCTACTCGCCCATGCGGCTGTTCAGCTTCACCACGTCGGATGGTGCCCGCCTCGATGGCTCGATGGTGCGGCCCGTGCCGTTCGATTCCACGAAGCGTTATCCCGTGGTCATGGCCATCTACGGCGGGCCCGGCTCGCAGCAGGTCTACAACGCCTTCGACAGCAGTGGCTGGGACCAGTGGCTGGCGCAGCAGGGCTACATCGTCGTGGGCCTCAACAATCGCGGCACGGCCAACTACAGTCGCGATTTCATGAAAGTCGTCTACAAATCGCTGGGCAGGTACGAAGCGCACGACTTTGCGGAGGCCGCGCAGTGGCTGGCAAAGCAGTCCTGGGTCGATGGCTCGCACATGGCCATCATGGGCACCAGCTATGGCGGTTACAGCACGCTCTACACAATGCTCGCGTACCCGGACGCGTTCACGCTGGGCATTGCCAATTCACCGGTGAGCGACTGGCGTCTCTACGACACCATCTACACCGAGCGCTACATGAGCACGCTGAGCGACAACGAGAAGGGCTACGCGCAGAGCTCGGCGGTGGACCTCGCCGACAAACTGCACGGCCGGCTGCTGCTCGTGCACTCCATGATGGATGACAATGTGCACCCGGTGAACACCATGCACATGCTGACGGCGTTCACCAATGCGGGCAAGGATGTGGACCTGCGCATTTTCCCGCCGGGCGCGCACGGCGCCGCGTACAACGCGCAGAGTTACCTGCTGATGATGCACATCTATTTCCGCTATCTGGAACGCTTCCTCAAGGGGTCGGACCCGGCTGTGGAGATCAATCGCTGAGGCGGATGGCAGGGTCGCGGACAGGCAGGCGGGTAGTGCGCGCCGCCGGCTGGCGCGTCGGTCCTGCCACGGGCCGGGCGGCAGGCGGTCGGGCCTCGCGGCGGGCCGCCGCTGCGCGCCAACGCTATAACCGCCCCGTGCGTCAATAGACAGTCGATGCGGCAACCGGACGAAGTTCTCGTAGAGCGGGCCCGCGGCGGAGACGCGAGCGCCTTCGATGAACTGACCCGGCGGTACCTGCGACCGGCATACGCGGTCGCGTTGAGCGTAGTGCTCGAGCAGGCGGACGCTGAGGATGTGGTGCAGGACGCGTTCATCTCTGCGCTCGAACGGATCGACAGCTGTCAGCCGGACCGTTTCGCCGCGTGGCTCATGCGGATCGTGCACAATCGCGCGATCAGTCTGCACCGCAAGCGGCGGGTCCGCCGCAGCGAGCCCCTGGAGTGGGCAGCCGGGTTGCGCAGCCCGGGCGATCCGGGCACGGACCTCGATCGGGCCAACTTGCGGAAGAGATTGCTGGATGCGATGGAGCCGCTGCCGCACAAGCAGCGCGAAGTACTCCTGCTGCATGATCTGGAAGGCTGGCGCCATCGCGAAATCGGCGAAGCGCTGGGCATGAAGGAAGGGACCGTGCGATACACGTTGTTTCAGGCTCGTCGTGCCGTACGCGAGCGTCTCGGCGTCGAAGAGACCCGCAAGGAGGATTGAATGGACGAGGATCGGCTGGATCTTTCGCCACTGGATCCGTCGACGGACGCGGTGCACTGGGAGGCGCTTCTCAGCGCCATCCGGCAGCAGGCCGCCCCGGAACTGGCATGGCGCGCATCGCGCACCGGCGTACTGGGCCTGCTGGGTCGCTGGGCGTGGCCCGCGCTGGCCGCCGCTTCGATCGTGGCCGCGCTGTCCGGCGGCGCGCTCGCACTCATCCGCCCGCAGCAGACGTGGGTGCCGGTGGTGCGTGTGATCGGCGTGAACGAGCCGGTCCAGGCATGGCTCGAAGAGGGCCGCTCGCCCACGACCGCTGACCTGCTCGTCGCTCTGGAGGGCGGCAACCAGTGAGTCTGGCCAAGGGCGGTCGGCTCCAGCTGCTGGGCGTAGTCGCGCTGCTGCTGACATTCGCGGCCGGTGCCATGGGCGGCGTAGCGGTGGAACGCGTGCGTCGCAGCAAGGATCCGGATCCGCGCACGCAGCAGCCGGATCGGCGGGTGGATGACTGCGGCCGGCCGGCGTCCGGCCACACGCCCTACGACGACCTCGGTCTGTCCGACGGGCAGAGCGCACAGATCCAGGGCGTGCTGCAGAAGTCGCGCACGCGCACGGATTCGCTCTGGCAGTCGTATCGCCCGCGCTGGGACTCGATCATCGAGGGTACTCGCGCCGACATCCGCACCATCCTGACGCCCGAGCAGCGGACCGAGATGGACCGCCGTCGCACCGAGTGGGCGCGCCGTGATTCAGTGCGCCGCGAGGAGCGCAGGCAGCGCTGCGGTACGCCGCAGCAGAACGGAGACAACCGCCAGGGCGGCCGCGATGGACGCGGCCCGTTCGGGCCACCACGGCACCCATGATGGGAATACGGAAAATGAAGACGACGACGCGCGCGGCAGTGCCGCTCGCCTTGCTGGTTTTTGCGGCGTCCGCCGGTGCACAGCAGGAGAGCACGGCGCAGCAGACGCGAACGGTCACCCTGTCCGAAGCCATTGAGCTGGCGTTGCGCGTGAACCCCACCATGGTTCAGCGCCAGGGCACGATCGCCACATCGGAATCCGCCGAACGCACGGCCATGGGTGCGTTCCTGCCCAACCTCTCGTTCGGCAGCGGCGCCTCGCTGTCCAGCAACTCGCGCTTCAACCCGACCACCAACACGGTGGTCAGCAGCGGCTCGAATGACAGCTACAACGCCAACATCTCGTCGAGCATCGACCTGTTCACCGGTTTCCGCCGCGGCGCGCAGCTGAACCAGAACCGCGCCAACACGGCGTCCGCGGAAGCGTCCCTCGTGCAGCAGCGTTTCCAGGTCGTGCTGGACACCAAGTCGACCTACTTCAACGTGATTCGCGACGAAGAGACGATTCGGTCGCAGCAGGCCGCGCTCGATCAGGCCATGCAGGGCCTGCGCGCAGCCGAGCAGCGGCTCGCGGTGGGCTCGGCCACACGCTCCGACTCGCTGCGTGCGCAGCTCGCCGCCATGCAGGCGCAGCAGGCGCTGCTGCAGGCGCAGAACGCGCGGCGCGCCGATTCCTACAGGCTGGGCGCCATGATCGGCATTGACGGGCCGGTCGCGGTGGACCTCAGCACGAACACCGAGCCGCAGCCACTGCCGCTCAGCGATGACGAGCTGGTGAAGCTTGCCATCGATCAGTCGCCTGCCGTGGTGACCGCGCAGGCGTCCGTGCGCGCCACGGATGCGGGCGTGAGTGTCGCGCGCGCCGCCTATTTCCCCTCACTGCGCGCGTCGGGCAACTACACGTTCAACAACGACAACCCGTCGTTCACGCACCTGAACCGCAGCTGGAGCACGAGTCTCTCGCTGTCCTACAATCTGTTCGACCGATTCAGTCGCGAGGATACGAACGAGCGGGCGCGCGTGAATCTGCGCAATTCGCAGGCGCAGCTGGAAGATGCCCGCCGGCAGGCGAGGGCGAGTGTGCGCAGTGCCATTGATGCGGTGCGCCTCGCCGAGCAGCAGATCACCATTGCCCGTCAGGCAGTGGATGTGGCGCAGGAAGACCTGCGCGTGAACCAGACCCGGTATCAGCTGGGCGCGGCGACGATTCTCGACCAGATCACGTCGCAGGCTTCACTGGTGAGCGCACAGCTCAACCTGATCCGCGCGCGTTACGACTACCTGGTGGCGCGGGCGCAGCTGGAATCACTGGTCGGCAGGGAACTGTAAGCAACCGTTAGCAACGCATACTGGCGGTCCCTGCCCTGAGGCGGGGCCGATGTACACCCTGGGAGGTGGATCTTGAACAGAGGAATGCGCTGCACGTTTGCAGCGGCGCTCATGGTCACCACGGTTACGGCGTGGGGCTGCGGCAACAAGGGGCAGGCTGAGCAGAAGTCGGCGGCCGCGCCCGAGTTCGCCACAGTCGAGCGTCGTGATCTCGACATCAAGGCGGAAGCATCGGGCACGATCCAGCCGATCCGCGTGGTCGAGGTGAAGTCCAAGGCGTCCGGCGAAGTCCTGAAGCTGCCCGTGGAGACCGGGATCCACGTCAACTCCGGTGACCTGCTCGCGGAGATCGATCCCCGCGACGTGAACAACGCATATGAGCAGGCCAAGGCCGATGCCGACGTGGCGGAGGCCAGGCTGACGACATCGGTCGCGCAACGTGCGCGCACCGAAGAGCTGCGCAAGGCGAACGTGGCGACCGAGCAGGAGCTGGAATCGGCCAAGCTGGACGAGGCCAACTCCAGGGCCGCGCTCGTCAAGGCGAAGACGGCGCTGCAGCTCGCCGAGGAGAAGCAGAAGGACGTGCGCATCACGGCGCCCAGTGCGGGCACGATCATCACACGCACGGTCGAAGTCGGGACGATCATCGCGTCGGCCAGCCAGAACGTATCGGGCGGCACGACGCTGATGACGATGGCCGATCTCTCGACCATGCAGGTGAAGGCGCTCGTGGATGAAACCGACCTGGGCAAGATCCAGCCGGGCCTGCCGGTGAGCGTGTCGGTCGAGGCCTATCCGCAGCGGCGCTTCAACGGCCAGGTAAAGAAGATCGAGCCGCAGGCCGTCATCGATCAGAACGTCACCATGTTCCCTGTGCTGGTCGAGCTGGACAACAGCGAAGGCCTGCTCAAGGTGGGCATGAACGCGGATGTCGAGATCCAGGTTGCGCACCGTGCCAACGTGATCGTGGTCCCCAACTCCGCGGTGGTCAGCACGCGTGACGCGCCGGCCGCCGGCCTGGTGCTGGGCATGACGGAAGAGCAGGTGCGCACGGCTCTGCGCAACGGCAAAGGTCCGGTGGCCGATGCGGGCGCGGGCGAGCCGCAGCAGCCGGGTGATTCCGCGGCGCATCCCACGACGCCGACCGGCCAGGCGCCGGCCGCCGGCGCGGCGAGCGCGGATTGCACCGCGCTCATGCAGAAGGTGCGTGATGGTGGCTTCCAGAACATCAGCGAGGCAGATCGCACGAAGTTGCGCGAGTGCCGGCCGGCGGGTGCCGATGGTGGCCGCGGCAACGGTGGTGGGCGTCGTGGCGGTGGCAACGGCGAAGGTCGGGGTGGCGGCAATGGGGGCCGTCCACGACAGGGTGACACGCACCCGGCCGTGCTGTTCGTCAAGACCGCGACCGGCTACGAGCCGCGCAGCGTCACACTGGGTGTCAATGACTTCGACGACACGGAAGTGATCCGCGGCGTCGAGCCGGGCGAGAACGTGGTGATCATCTCGGTCGCGCGGCTGCAGGCGGCGCAGCAGGAATTCCTCGACAACATGCGCAAGCGTGCCACCAGCAATGGTCCCATCCCTGGCGCCTCGACAGGCCCGGGCGGTGGTGGTCGTGGCCCGGGTGGTGGTGGCGGCGGCGGTGGCGGTGGTCGTGGTGGGAGGTAAGCATGCTCATTGGTGAAACGATTCTGGTGGCGCTGTCGGCGATCCGTGCCAACAAGCTCCGCTCGTTCCTGACGATGCTCGGCATCATCATCGGCATTGGCGCGGTGATCGCAATGCTGGCGCTGGGCGAAGGGGCGCGGCGGCAGGTGGCCGCGCAGCTGCAGCGCCTGGGTCCCAACGTGCTGACGGTGAGCCCGGGCCAGCAGTTCATGGGTGGCGTCGACCGCGGTGACAGCAAGCTCACCGCGGATGGCGCGCAGGCGATCCTCACGGAGGGCCGCTACATCAAGGCGGTGTCGCCGGAAATGCAGCGGCGGCTCCAGGTCACGAACGGCACGGCTAACGCGAGCTTGCAGACGGTCGGCGTGTGGCCATCGTACTTCGAGATCCAGAACCTGCAGATCGAGCTGGGCCGCACGTTCACGGACGGCGAGGAGCGTGGTCGCCGTCGTGTGGCCGTGATCGGCAGTGACCTGGGCACCCGCCTGAACGTGGTGACCGCGAGCCTCGTCGGAACGACGATCAAGATCAAGGGCACGCCCTTCGAGGTGATCGGCATGCTCGCGGCGAAGGGCCAGCAGAGCGGCTTCTTCAATCCGGACCAGACCATCTACATCCCGCTGGCCACGGCCCGCTTCCGCGCCTTCGGCACGGACCGCGTCTCATCGATCTACGTGCAGTCGGTCACGCCGGAAACGATGGAGCCCACGATCGCGGACATCGACAAGGCGCTGCGCCGGCAGCAGCGCATTCAGCCCGGGCAGGCGAGCAACTTCAGCATTCGCGACCAGGCTTCGCTGGTGAACATTTTCCAGGAGACCACGCAGACGTTCACCATGCTGCTGGCAGGCATTGCGCTGATTTCGCTGCTCGTGGGCGGGATCGGCATCATGAACATCATGCTCGTGTCCGTCACCGAGCGTACGCGTGAGATCGGCGTGCGCAAGGCGCTGGGCGCGCGCCGCAGGGATATCATGTTCCAGTTCCTGGTCGAGGCGCTGACGCTGTGCATTGCCGGTGGCATTCTGGGTGTCAGCGCCGGCATGGGCACGGCTGCGATCCTCAGGTCGTCGGCCGGCTGGAACACCGCCGTGTCACCACAGTCGGTGCTCATGGCGATCGCGTTCTCCGGGGGTGTGGGCCTGTTCTTCGGAATCTGGCCCGCAAGGCGCGCGGCGAGACTCGACCCGATTGTCGCGCTCCGTTACGAGTAGTACCGAGTCCCCTCCTGGGGCCGGGCGCTGCGCGAGGCCATAAACGCCCGGCCCCAACCTCTTTCCTAACCCGCCATTTCGGTCGCGTGCGCGGCCCGGGCGCCGCGCGTGAGCGACAGCCCGACCAGCAGCGCGGCCAGCGCGAAGTAGCCGGCCGCCCAGTGCAGCGCCATCGGTGAAGGCGAGCGCCAGGGCAGATACAGCGCCCCGCTGGGCGCCGCCGAATGGATCACGCCGAAGAGCGTGAGCCCGCCGGCCACCGCCAGGAAGAGGGCGGCCCGCCGAAGTGCGCGATCGATGATCAGCGCGAAGAACGAACCCCATAACATTGCGGTCAGGATGAAGCCGTGGCCGAGACCCACGATCGTGTCCGCGTTGTTCTGCGCGGCCACGTCCTGCACGATGCGGCGCATGGTGTCCGCCTGGGTGCCCAGCTGCGCCGCGGCCGCAGCAATGCCGCCCTGCAGTCCGCCGAGCACCGCATCCTGCCGGATCAGCAGCAGGTAGGCGAGGATGGGCAGGAAGGAGAAGGCGACGGCGGGTGCGTGACGTGACGGCGGCGCCTGAAACGCCTGCGCGGTGATCTCGAGTCCGATGAACACCAGCAGCGGCACCACCGCGACGACGGGCAACGCGTCCGCGACGAACGAGATGTAGCCGAGCACGCCGCCGAAGCCCACGACCAGACCGGTCAGCAGCGTATAGCCGGCACGCGCGCCCATTTGCTTGTACGCGGGATGGCCGATGTAGGGCGTGGATTGCGCCACGCCGCCGAACAGGCCGGCAACCAGTGTGGCGAATGCCTCCGTGAGCAGGATCTCGCGCGTCTCGTACGTGTCGCCCGCCGCGCGTGCGCTCTCCGTCACATTGATGCCGCCCACAATGGTCAGCAATCCGAAGGGAATCGCGACGGGCAGGTAGGGCAGCGCGTCGCGCAGTGCACCGAATCCGGCGAGGCTGGGCAGAGGCAGTGTGAAGCGCAGTGTAAGGGCGGGTGCGTGGTATGTGGTGGCGCCCAGCAGGCCGGCGGGCCCCAGCACGTAGTAGAGTGCCGCGCCGACGAGCACGGCCATGGCCGCGCCCGGCAGCCGGCCCGGCAATTCGATGTGCGCCACCAGTGTGTAGAGCACGAGACCCAGCGCCACCATGCCCACCACGGGCGCGCGGAAGATGTCGATGAACGGCAGGAACGCGAGCAGCGCCAGGCCGATTCCGCCGATCGAGCCCAGCAGCCCGGCCACGGGCACGTTGCGCCGCACCCACTCGCCGGCAAAGGCTAACACCAGCTTTACCACGCCCATGATGAGCATCACCGCGATGCCCACCGCCCAGGCGCCCAGCGCGGCCCGCTGCACGGCATTGGCCGGCGCCATGCCTGCGGCCGTGAAGTCGGCGCGCAGTCCGGTGAAGGCCGGGCCCAGCACGACGAGCGCCATGCCAATGGTCGAGGGCGTGTCCAGGCCCAGCGGCATGGCCGTCACTTCCTGGCGCCGCAGCTGCCTCGCCAGGCGCACGGCCAGCCATGTGTAGATGGCATCACCCACGAGCACACCCAGCGCCGTGCCCGGGATCATCTTCGTGTAGATCACGTCGGCGGGGAATCCGAACACGCCCGTCAGCAGACTGGTCAGGACCACCAGGTTGACCATGTTGTCGAGCAGCAGTGCGAAGCAGGCGTTCCAGTCGCCTGCCGCGAACCAGCGGTAGCGGAAGGGCTCGGCCATCTCGGAACCGTCCGGGTCTCAGGTCAACGACGATTGCGCCAGAGCAGGAAGGCGGGCGCGCCGCTGAATACCACGCCCAGGCCGGCCAGGCCCTGCAGCGGCTGCGCTAACACGGTATTCAGCACGATGGCGCCCGCGCTCAGTATGAAGAGCAGCGGCGTCAGCGGATAGCCGGGTACGCGGAATGGACGTGTCGCCTGCGGCTCCAGCCGCCGCATCCGGAAGCAGGCTGCGGCGGCCAGCGCGTAGAAGATCCAGCCGGTGAACACGACGTAGGTGAGCAGCTGCTGGAAGTTGCCGGCCACCGCCAGCAGCATGGCCCACAGGCAGAAGGCCGCGATGGAGAAGTGGGGCGTGCCGAAGCGCGGATGCAGCTCGCCCAGGCGCCGGAAGAACAGCCCGTCTCTCGCCATGGCGAAGAACACGCGCGACGATGTCAGCACCACCACGTTTGCGGCACTGAAGATCGCGATCAGGATGGGAATGGCGATGACCTTGCCGGCCGCCGGTCCGAAGAGCCGTGACACCGCGGCCGCCGCGACGCTCCTGCTGCTCATCACATCCGCCGGCCCGAGCGCCGCGACGTACCCGATGTTGGCGAGTACGTAGAGCACCACGAGCGTCAGTGTGCCCATCGCCATGCCGCGCGGAAACGTGCGCTGCGGATTGACGGTTTCGCCCACCGAGAACGTGGCCCACTGCCAGCCTTCGTAGGACCAGAGTACGCTGATCATGGCAGTGGCGATGGCGGGCAGCATGCCGAAACGCAATGAGCCAATGGCCAGCGAAGCGCCCTGCGCGGAGAGGCCCGGGCCGCGCGCGATCAGTGCGGCGCTCATCACCAGCAGCGCCGTGGCCTTCACCGCAGTGGCGACGCCGTTCACGCCTGTGCTCTGGCGAGTGCCGCGGATGTTGAGCACTGCGAGCAGCACCACCATGCCGATGGCGATGGCCTTGCTGGCGACCGGTGCGAGCGGAACCAGTGCGCCCAGGTAGTCGACGAAGGCGTTGGCGAGTGTAGCAACGGCGCCGGGCGCCATCGCGAGGAACAGCGTCCAGCCGAAGAGGAATGCGGCGAAGGGGCCGAACGCATCGCGCAGGAACACGTAGAGTCCGCCCGCTTCCGGCTTCATCGCGCCCAGCTCGCCGTACGTCAGCGCGCCCAGCAGGCACAGCACGCCACCCAGCAGCCAGACAGCCAGCGCCAGCCCGACATCACCGTGCACCTGGGTGAGCACGATGCCGGGTGTCAGGAAAATGCCCGAGCCGATGACCGCGCCCACCACGAGCAGGGCGAAATCGCGGAAGTTGATCGTACGCGCGAGAGTGCTCGACATGCGTGACTATGCGGGTTTGCGCGGGCTGACGAAAGCGCGCCGGTCCTCGAGGAACCGGCGCGCCTGATGAAGCATGCGGAACGCGGCCGCGATTACGCCAGTGGCGTCGTGCGATCAGCCGCCGCCGCCTCGCCGTCCACCTCCACCGCCGCCGCCACCACCACCACCGAAGCCGCCGCCAAAGCCGCCGGGGCCGAAGCCGCCGCCATTGTCGAGCAGGTTCTTGATGTTCTGCGGCACTTTCTTCCACTGATCCTTGGTGAGCACCTTCTTCGACTGCTTCACGGCATCCGTGATGCGGTCTCTCGCCTTGTCGATCTTCGGCTGCAGTGCCTGGAAGGCTTCACCGAAGCGACCGCCACGACCGCCACCCTGTCCACCGCGTCCGCCACGCTGTGCATTCGCGGTGTTGGCTGCGTTCGTCGTGTCGCGGCTTTCTGCCAGCGCCTTGCGCACTTCTTCGATCACGGGCGCCAGCTTGCCGTTCAGTGTGTCGGAAATGACCTGGAGCTGCGCCAGCTGCGCATCGCTCAGCTTCAGGGAGTCCTTCAGGCCGATCAGCGTGTGCACCGGATTGTTCAGCATGCGTGTGGCCATGGCACTCGGATCGACGTTGCCGCGACCTGCCGGCTGACCATCGGCGCCGGTCGCCGCGTTGCCGGCCGCGCCATCCGCGGCGCCGCCCTGGCCGCCGCGGCCACCGCCAAAGCCACCGCCCCCACCGAAGCCGCCGCCACCGCGGCCGCCACGGCCGCCGCCGTCCCCGCCGCCACCGAAGGCGATCGCGCCCATGGCGCCGCCCAGATTCTGCTGCACGCCCACGGACAGTCTGGCCTGCAGCACCACCTGGAAGGGAGCGCCGTTGCCGAAGCGCGTGGTGCGCGACTGTCCAAACAGCTCGTTAACCTCGTACTTGAAGCTGTTCGTGCCCGGATCCCAGCCGCGCGGGTAGAGCAGCGTCGCATCGGCGCGCGGGTTCTGGCCCCAGCCGTGCAGATCACTGCGGCCGTGCACCAGCTGGTCCACCGCCGCCGGCACGTTGCTCAGGTCAGCGGATATTTCCAGACGCCGGCCCAGCTGCGGCATGTTGGGCGAGAGCACGAAGCGCATGTCCAGCGACTGGCTCCATGCGTTGCGGCAGCTGTTGCGACCCGCAATGCGGCCGAACTGCGACTGCAGACAGGCGCGTGCATCGGCGGGCACTACATCGAGCAGCCGGGTCATGCCGTTGGCAATGGCCGTGTCGGCCGCCGACGCGGGATTGAAGATGAAGGCGCGGTCGTTGCGCGAGCCATCGCCGTTGATGTCGCCGCCCACGAGCGGTGTGTAGGGCGAGCCCGAAGTCAGGCGGCCCACCAGTGTGACCTGGCCCCAGCGCGCGAACGGATAACCGAGAATCAGCGAGAAGGCGTGGCGCCGGTCGTTGCTGCTGGTGCCCCACTCCGAGATGTTGGGATCGCCACCGGTGGTCGCGGCCGAGAAGCCTGCGGAGCCGTTGCCACCCGAGAACGAAGACTGGTCGCGCGCGAAGCCCAGCGTGTAGCTGCCCTGGAAGCTGATGCGCTTCGGCAGCATGCCGCTCAGGCGCATGGTCACCTGGTGCGAGGTCGAGCGCAGGTGTGAATCGTATTCGTACACACCCGCGAAGGACGTGTCCACGCGCGAGGCGCGCGACGACACCTGGCCCGTCGTCGAGACGATCGCCGTCGGGTCGCCGAAGAACATGCGATTCCCCTCGGACGCGAGCAGGAACGTGTTAGCCTCGTTCAGGTTCAGGTCGCGCACGCCGTAGAGGTCGACGCCCAGCGAGTACGTGTAGTCGATGTTGGCCGTGATCAGCCGCCCGATCTGCTGCTGGTAGCCCAGGTTCGCGCGCCACGAGCTGGGCGCATTGAAGCCCGGATTGAAGACCGTCACCGTGGGTGCACGCGACGATTGCGCACTGGGCACGCCCAGCCCGCCATCCAGACACGCCGTCGGAATCGTCGAGGCGTCGTTCAGGTAGCTGGACCAGTCGGGTACCGGCACGCGCCTCGCCAATACAGTTGAGCGTCAGCTCACTGCCGGCCAGACCCGTCTGCTGCAATGCGGAGGAGAACAGGTTGAACGGCGCATTGCCGCGGAACTCGCCAATGCCGCCGCGCAGCACACGGGCCGGCGTATTGAGTTTGCTCAACCGGTAGCTGAAGCCGAGGCGGGGACTGACGTGCACATCGCTGGGGAACAGGTCCGTGCGATGGCCGAAGGCCTGATCGACTGCCGGATTGTAGGGCGGCCGCTCATCGAAGCCCGAGTAGTCGACGCGCGCGCCCATGGTCAGCTGCAGCGGATTCGTCGGGCGCCAGGTGTCGCTCAGCCATGCGCCCGCCGTGGTGCCGCCACCGGAGCGGTCACGCGTGGTGAGCGAGCGCGTGTACGAGGCCGGCAGGTTGTTCTGGAAATCGTCCAGCGAATTGAAGGTGAACGTGCCCAGATAGTTGTCGCTGGAACGGTTGGAAAACTGGTCGCGGCCCACCTGGGCGCCCACCTTCACGCGGTGCACCAGGTTGTACAGGAAGCCCACTTCATCGCGCAGCTGGAACTGGCGCTCCCAGTTCTGAGTGGGCATGGAGCGGTCCCCGCCGAACGTCAGGCTGGACACCGAGCGTGTGCCCGCGAGATCGGAGGAAATGCGCACCGATCCCTGCGGCAGCTCAGATGAAGGGCAGCGTCCAGGCGCGGCTGTAAGAGCCTGTCAGGGTCAGGTCGTTGGTCCATGTCCCGCCCAGTCGCGAGATCAGCTGCAGCGCGCCATCGCGCCGGTTCGAGTCCTGGTCGCCGCCGTTCTGGCGCAGATCGAGCGGTGAGATGCGCACACTGTCCGCGCCCACGAGGTTGCCGTTGAAGCGGCCCATCAGCGTGTGGCGCGGCGTCAGGTTGTAGTCGACGCGCGTCTGCAGCGCCAGCGAGTTGTTCAGGCTGGTGTAGGCGCCGGTCATGCCCTGCAGCGGGAAGTTGTAGGTGCCGCCCAGGATCTGCAGGAAGCGGTCGATGGAGTCGGGGCTGGCGCCCGTGCGCGTGGCCGACAGCGGGTCCGCCGTCTCCAGCGCAAACAGATCGTTAATGCGACGCCGCAGCGTGAACGACACCTGGTAGAACAGCTTGTTGCGCAGCAGCGGCCCGCCAATGCCGCCGCTCAGCTGGTGCTGCGTCGAGGCGTTGCCCAGCGCGGAGCTGCCGGCATTGCCCTGCAGCGCCGCATCGCGCAGCTGGTAGGTGAATGAGCCCGTCGCACGGTTCGCGCCCCTCGCCGTGGTCATGGCCACCTGGCCGCCGGCGAAGCCGCCGCGCGACACGTCGAACGTGCTGGTCACCACCTGTGTGCGCCGCAGTCCTTCGACCGGCACTTCCAGGCTGCTCCCGCCCGTGAGCAGGGAGCCCACCGACATGCCATCGAGTGTGATCTGGTTCAGCGCATCGCGCATGCCTGCGACCGAAAAGCCGCCCATCCCGTTGATCGAGTCGTTGAGCGTCTGGATCACGCCGGCAGCGAGCAGGGCCAGCGTCGTCGGATCGAAATCCGGGAGCGGCAGCCGCTGCAGCATGGCGCTCGAGAGATCCTCACCCCTCTGTCCCGCATCACCCTGCGTGGAAGGGGGCCGCCGCCCGTTGACATCGATGCCGGCCAGCTGGATCGCCTGCACGCTCATGGGAAAGTCCGTCAGCAGCACTTCCTCATCCGCCTGGCGCATCACGATCGAGTTGCGATCGGCGAGGCCGAGGAAGCTGACTTTCACGGTGAAGCGCCCGCCGCCATCGGGAAACACGATCATGTAGTGACCCTTCGCATCGGTCACTACGGAGCGTGTCGTGCCCAGGTCGAGCGATGTCGCGGTTACGGCGGCGCCGGCGATGGGCTTGCCATCAGGGCCGGTGACCTTGCCCGCGAGAATGTCGGTTGTGCTCTGGGCGGCGAGCGTGCGCGGGAGAATCAGCAGGACAGCGACCAGCCACCACCGCATGCGCGTGAGCATGGGCGACCTCATCTATGTGGGAAACCGGAACGTCCCGGACCTGTCAGGTCGTGAAAACGTGGCGCACCGGCACCGGATGCGCGTCTCTCGCGTCTCGGACGTGAGACCTCGGGAGCCGGCGCCGGCGCACACACGTTAATGCTGTGTCAGTACCGCGCCGCCTCAGTGACCGCCGCCGCCACCACGGCGCCCGCGCTGTGGCATTGCATCCTGGATCGCCTTCGTGGCCGCTTCCAGCTGATCGGCGTTGAGAATGTCCTTGAGCTTCTCCTGCGCGGCCTGGTTGTTCTTGGTCATGGTCTGCCGCGCTGCCATCATGGCATCGCGATCCTGCGCCTCGCGCGCCTTCTGCATATCCGCCATCGGCTGCTTGTTCTGCTCGGCGAGGCTCTTGTCGAGGTCTTCCAGCTTCTTCGTCTGGTCGGCGGTCAGCTTGAGGTCCGCCGCATGATCGATCACAACCTTGATGGGACTCATTGCGCCCATCCCACGGCCCTGCCCACCTCCGCCCATGCCACCGCCACCCTGCGCGAACGCCATGGTCGGAACTGCGAGGAACGCGAGTGCGATCAATGACCGCCTGAGCATAATGCCCTTCCTGTTGAGTAGTGGAGTTCCCTCCCGGCGCACGGCTTCTCCGTGTGTCGGACTGTATCTGACGCGCTCCTCTGCCCGCGCGTTAGCGAGAAGGCGGAAGCCTTGTTTTCTTCCGGGGAAAGGGTAAGGGGAGGGATTGGGGTCGGGGGTCGGACGCGGACAAGGGCACCCGTTGAGGGGAGGGGGTGGGGGCCGTTGCACTGAATGCCCGTGCCCATTCCCGTAAACACTCCCGCTCCTCCGCCTCGGACCCCTCTCCCGGCCCCTCTCCTTCTCCCTGCCCCGCTGTCGTCTCCTGTGCGGACTGTTGTCGACAGCGACATCCGGCCCGTCGGTTTCCTGGAATGGGGACGGGAAGGGAGATGGGAACGGAGCTGCGTCCGAGGCGGAGGAGGGGGAGCGTTTACGGGCCGGGGGAGGGGATCATGGTCAGGGCTGGGCATGCACGGAGGCGCGGCCCCAGGCCCCACCCCCCAACGGGTGCCCTTGCCCGCGTCCGACCCCTGAACCCACCCCCTCCGCCAGCCCCGCCCCCGCAAGAAAAAAAGCCGGGAGCGCGATTTCCCGCGCTCCCGGCCCCTGCGACTGCAACCGAAAAACTAGCTGGTAATCCGGTACTTCCACCCGGCGACCTGGCCGCTGATCGCGCCTTTCTGCTCGAAGGGGGTGCTCGAGTCCTTGTCACCCACATTCACGGTCACGGTCATCTCGCCGATGTTGCTGCCCTGATAGCCCAGCAGCGAGATCTTCACTGTAACCGGCGTGTTAGGCGCCAGCTTCTTGTTCTTTACCTTGCCCGTGACGGAAGCAATGGTGTCTTCCGCGGAGATGGCGAGGTCGGTCACTTCGACGGGGATCGAGTCCAGTGTGGTGAGGATCACGAGTGCCGCATTGCGCGCCGTGGCGGTGTCGCCTTTCAGCTCGCCTTCCCGGCGCGTGGCGCGCTGCAGCACGAGCATCAGGCTCTCGTTGGTCGGATCGTACTCGCGGACCTTGGGGATCTCGGTCTTCAGCTCGCTGTACAGATCGATCAGCGGCTGCTTGTATTGTGCCGCCTTCGAGGGATCCTGCTCGACCTCGTCCTCGTACTTCGTCGCTTTCGCGTACCTCGCCTGCACGTAGTTGAACAGGTAGTCGCGCGAATAGGGATTGACCTCGATCGCCTTCTTGAACGCTTCCGCGGCGCCGTCGTAGTTGTTGGCCTGGAATTCGTCGACGCCCTTGGTGCCGCGGATCTGCGCAATGTTGATCGTCGCCATCTCGACGTAGCGCTTCCATGTCACCTGGGAGCCCGAGTCGAGTTTGGCGACCAGCTCGCCCTGTGCGGCCTTGATCGCTTCCTGGAACGCCTTCTCGGCTTCATCCGGGTGGCCCAGGTTGGCCTGGATGCTGCCAATGTTGAGCAGCGCCTCGGGTCGCTTGTCGTACAGCTTCTGCGCCGCCTCGAGTGTGCTCAGCGCTTTCTCGTACTGCTGCTGGTCCATCAGATCGACGCCGTCCTGGAAGGCGGCCATCCAGCCGGACTCACGCTCGCCATCGATCTCTTCCTTCAGCGAAGGCACCATCTTCTCGGCCTTGCTGAAGCAGGAGTCGGCCGCGATGTAGTCGCCGAGTCCCACGTACGCCTGGCCCGCAGTGAACCAGAGCTTGGCGTTGTCCGCGTCCTTCGTGAAGCCTTCCTGCAGCGCGGCCAGCGCCTGCTGGTACATCTGCGTGCGCGAGGCCTTGTCACTGCGCACCATGGCCATCGCCAGGTATTTGCTGGCGTCCTTCGTGTACTTGCTGTCCGAGTTCTTCTGCGCGAGCACGGCGCCGGGCATCGCCGTGCTGAGCGCGACCAACAGGGTCAGCCCGTGGAACCGGTTCATTGGACTTGCCTCCATCACGTCGTCCGTGGGGTCGTCCGCGCGCACGTTCCCGCCCGCAGCGACGGATCTCGTAACCTGTCGCTGCAATCGGGGTTCCGCTTGGAGCAGGGGCTAACGATAGGGCCGGTCGCGCGGTCGCACAACCCGGTCGCGCGCTCCGACTATTCTCCCAGGATTTCCTGCAGACGGCGCAACAGTTCAGCCGGGGTGAACGGCTTGTCCATGCGGATGGTGACACCCGAATCCGTGGTGGATACGGGCTCCGATTCGTCGCGGTAGCCGGACAGCAGAATGGCGCGCGTCTCCGGCCGCTCTTCGCACAGCACGCGCGTCAGTTGCTGGCCATCCATCCCGGGCAGCACCATGTCGCACAGCACCAGGTCCAGGCGGCCCTCGAACGAGCGGGCCTGCAGCAGCGCTTCTTCACCCGTCGTCGCCTGCAGTACCAGGTACCCTTCGCGCTCGAGCACGCGGCACACGAGCGAGCGCACGGGCGCTTCGTCTTCCACCACCAGCACGACGCGGCCGTTGCCCGGCTCGCGCTGCGCGCCCGCGCCCGGGGCCGCACCATCCGATTCCTTGCGCGGCAGCAGCACCAGGAACGTCGAGCCGCGGCCGGGTTCGCTCTCCGCGATGAGATAGCCGCCGCTCTGCTTGATGATGCCGTACGCGATGGAGAGACCGAGCCCGCTGCCGCGTCCTTTTTCCTTGGTGGTGAAGAACGGCTCGAAGATGCGTGCGATGGTTCGCTCATCCATGCCGTGACCCGTGTCCGTCACGCGCAGCAGCGCGTACCCGCCCTGGCGCACGAAACCGTGCCGCCACGGCCTCGCCTCATCCACATCCAGGTTTTCCGTCGCAATGGTCAGCTGGCCGCCCTGCGTCAGTGCATCGCGCGCATTCACCACCAGATTCACCAGCACCTGCTCGATCTGTCCGTGATCCGCGATCACGCGGCCTACGCGGCCCAGCTCGGTGCGAAAATCGATCGACTCGCCCAGCAGCGGCCGCAGCAGCCGGCTCGCGTCCAGAACAATGCGATTCAGATCGAGCGTCTCGGGCGCGAAGATCTGCTGCCGGCTGAACGCGAGTAACTTGCGTGTCAGCACGGCCGCGCGATCCGCCGCGCGCGTGATCTCCATCAGATCGCTCTTCGCCTGGTTGTCGACTTCGCCATCGAGCAGCAGCGCCGCGTGCCCCTTGATGGCCGTGAGCAGGTTGTTGAAGTCGTGCGCCACGCCACCCGCCAGGCGCCCGACTGCTTCCATCTTCTGTGACTGCCGCAGCTGCTGTTCGAGGTGGCGACGCTCGCTCGAGTCGCGCGCGATCACCGATACCAGCGCCTGTCCCGGCCATTGCACGAGACCCAGACGGATTTCCACCGGAAACGTGAAGCTGTCGCGTCGCCTGTACTCCGCTTCCACCGTGACGCTGCGACCCGCTTCCAGTGCGCGCCACACCGCCTGCGCCCGCTCCAGCTCGAAGTCGAGCTGCACATCCTGCACGCGCAGCTCGAGCAGATCCGCGCGCGCGTACCCCAGCGCATCGCAGGCCGTGCGATTCGCTTCGATGATGCGACCCTCCATGTCGTGCACCAGCAGGATGTCGCCCAGCTCATCGAGCAGCACGCGCACGCGTCGCTCGTTCTCCTGCGCGTTCGCTTCCGCGAGCTTCGCGTGCGTCACATCGGTGAACGTCATCAGCAGGCGAGGGCGAGGTGCATCGAGTGGTGTGACGCGGCCGGTGCAGTGCAGCCACACGACCTGACCGTCCGCCTTCAGACCGCGCACCAGCTCCTCGAACGGCTGGCCCGCGTGCAGGGCCAGTCGCATCGTGGTCAGCAGCCGCTCGGCATCGCCCGAGTGCAGCAGCCGCTTCCACCCATCGCCATCACCCAGCCAGGCCGCGGGCGGGAGTCCCAGCAGCGATTCCGCTGCGGGACTGATGTACTGCACGCTGAAATCAGGAGGCGCGACTTCGCACAGGATGGCACCCGATGCTTCCACCAGCTCGCGATAGCGACGCTCGGTCTCGGCATCCAGCGACCTCGCCGTCCGCCGCAGCCGGCTGAACAGCCCGGGCGGGGCTGCGCGCTCAGTCGCCATCGGGTGAGGGCGTGACGTTCTGCGTGGATGCCTGAATTCCGCGCGCGACTTCCGGCATGATGCCGAGGCGGACGTAGATGGGACGCACCGCATCGCGCAGCGCCGGTCGCTCGCGCGCGAACAGCAGGGTTGCGATCAGACAGCCAATGCCGCCAAGCGCAATGGCCACCGGCGCACCGATCGCGCCCGCGGCCGCCCCCACCAGCAGGCTGCCCAGCGGACTCACACCCGTGTATGCCATGCTGTAGAGGCTCATGATACGGCCCCGCTTGTCATCATCGACGATCGTCTGAAGTACCGTGTTGCTCGACGCCATCTGCACCATCATGCCGAACCCCGACAGCGCCAGTCCTGCCAGTGACAGCACGTGCAGCCGCGAGATTCCGACCACGATGAGCGACGCGCCAAACAGTGCCGCGGACCACACGATCACTCCGCTCAGGCCCCGGACACTGCTGCGTGATGCCAGATAGAGCGCGCCCGCCAGTGCCCCCAGCCCCTGCGCGGCAACCAGAAAACCGAGCGTGCCAGCACCCCCACCCAGCACCTTCGTGGCGATGACCGGCAACAGCACCGAGGTCGGCACAGCGACGAGACTTACGAACGCTACCAGTTGAAGGATCGACCGCATTGGCTGGAAACCGTAGGCGTACCGGAACCCCTCCGTCAGCCCCTCCAGCACGGGCGTCGCGTGCCCCCGCGGCCCCCGTTCCGGCAGCCGCATCGCCAGCAGCGCCACCAGCACCGCAACGTAGCTCACCGCGTTGACCAGGATGCACAGCCCCTCGCCCACGGCCGCCACCAGCAGCCCCGCAATCGCCGGCCCCACCAGCCGGGCCGCATTGAACATCGAGGAATTCAGCGCGATCGCGTTGGGCAGGTCGTCCCGGTCGCCCACCATTTCTACAAGGAACGCCTGTCTCGCCGGGATATCGAACCCGGTGGCCGCGCCCAGCACCGCCATCAGCGGGATGATCCAGCCCACCGTCGCCCGCTGCGTCAGTACCAGACCCGCCAGCAGAAAGGCCTGCACCATCATGACCGTCTGCGTGACCAGCACGATCGTGCGCTTGTCGTGACGGTCCGCCAGCACCCCCGCCAGCGGCGACAGCAGGAACACCGGCCCCTGACTGACGAACGCGACCAGCCCCAGCAGAAACGCCGAGCCCGTCAGCCGATAGACCAGCCAGCTGACTGCCACCTGCTGCATCCAGGTGCCCACCAGCGACAGCGTCTGCCCGATCGTGAACAGCCGGAAATTCCGATGCCGCAGCGCGCGCCCGAACAGCGCCAGCAGCGCCCCCCGCACCCTCGCCTGCGCCGCCGCCGACATCGCCGCGGCCGCCGCCGCCACATCGCGGCGCCCACCCCCTTCGCCGCCCTCGCCGTCCGGCACGTCCTCGCTCATTCGCCGTTCGTCAGTTCATCGTATTGCAGTCGACGATTCTGTTTCCTGTACCGGTCCCATTCCACGCTTCTGTCCCTCCCGACCGACGGCGAAACGCACGAAGCTGCGCCAGTCCTCGCACGTGTATCGCGAGAATCTGGTGCCCCCAAAGCCCGCAACGGTTCGTGATAAAGCGCCCGCGATCCATTGGCACGAGCCCTTCTCACGAACTCAACCGCCCATCCTCACCACGGTCGCGATAAAGCACCGGTTCGTGAGAACCGCCCGCGATCCCATGGGCACGACGCATTCCTCTCACGAACTCAACCACCCAAGCCCTCACACGCTGCCAATAACACGAATTATGCGCGTCATCTGCAACGCGTGCGCGCAGGGCAAACGTTCCTCGCACAAGCCACCGGTCCACGCACACCCACGCTAACCACGCCCACGCAACCTCGCGCCTCCCAGGTTTCCATCCCCGGCAACGTCCTCCGTCGCCATACACACCGGACCCGCGTCCCCCGTGTCCCCTGTGTGATATCGACTTGATCCGTTCGCCGTAAATCCGTTCATTCTCCCAGCCCGTAGGCATCCGTCACCGGGCTCGGAAGACCGCACGCACTTCCGCTGGATCACATCCCGGTTCATCCGGCTCGTGACCAGAGGTCGCAGCGCATCGATTCAACTCGCGAGCCCCACCCTTTCGCTCTGGAAACCCCCTTCAAGCAACCCCTGACCCGGTCGATACTGTCAGACAGGTGCAGATCACGGAAGTCTGGACAGGGTCAGCGGTTGGCCTTATTCTATTCGAGTCAGCGGTCAACCCCGAACCAAAGGGGAGCGGATCGTCGCCATCCGCGTGCCGATGACACCCGGGTGCTCCGGGCGTCGGAAGCAGTTCCCCCTGCCTTCCGCAGTCCGCCGAGCCGCCGCAATGATGCGGTCGGCTCAACGCGTACGAACAACCAGTTTCGAGTGATGGAACGAGCCATCGCCACCCTCAGCGCCTGCGCTGTGCTGGCCGCATCCGCGGCCTCGTCGCTACCTGCCCAGACGCTCAAGGGTTCGCCCGCGTCTGTCGACCGCCAGTACACGGTCGCGATGGAGCACGACTATTCATTTCTCGAGAGCGTCCGCGACGTCGAGAAATTCATCCAGCTCGGCCTGCTCGTCCCGATCAAGGGCGGCCCCAACTACGAGCTGGCCGATGACGTCTCGTTCCCCTATGCGCGGCCCGCCGTCCGCACCTTCGTCGAGCGGCTCTCCGCGCAGTATGTGACCGCGTGCGGCGAGGACCTCGTCATCACCAGCCTGACGCGGCCCACGGACGAACAGCCGCGCAATGCCTCCGAACAGTCTGTTCATCCTGCCGGCATGGCGGTCGATCTGCGCGTGAGCCGCTCATCGAAGTGCCGCCGCTGGCTGGAAAAGACGCTGCTCGGTCTGGAAAAGACGGGCGTGCTCGATGTCACGCGTGAGCACCGGCCTTCGCACTATCATGTTGCCGTCTTCCCGCAGCAGTACCTGACCTGGGTGCAGCAGCTCGATTCCCAGCTTGCCGCCAATGACAAGCCGGCAGCGACCAGCGATGCCAGGACCGCGGACACGAAGGTCGCCGACACGAAAGTCGCCGACACGAAGGTCGCCGCCGGACCCGGCCCTGCGAACAGCGCTGTTTCACCGGCCGCAACGGGTGCCGGCCTGGCCGCCGCCGATGCGCCCGCGTCCGCCACACGCACGGTCGCGCGCACCCGTCGCCCGGCCGACAACTACGAAGTGAATCCCGGCGACACGCTGTGGTCCATCGCCCACGAACACGGCATTAGCGTGACCCAGCTCAAGCGCCTGAACGGTCTCCGTTCCTCGCGGATTGCCGCCGGCCAGACCCTGCGGATTCCCGCGAACTGACACCAACAGCAATGCCGGACGGCCACGCCCGTCCGGCAGCCTCGCCCCGCAGCTCCCCCACCGGATTCGCCCGTACCCAGCATCCTCACCACCCACGACAGAACACCCGGCCCCCCAGCCCACCTTGAATGGCGACCCCCGCAACCCGCATTTCCGGCCCCGATCTTCATGGCTCAACCACCGCATCGCATATCCCGACCTGACCCTCCAGCCGACCCGTCAACGGGTGCCCGCGCCCGCGTCCGACCCCTCAACCCCCCATTTCCCGCCGCTCCCCTTGGCCCCACCATTTCCCGCAACGCCACCCCTCAACGCGTGCCCGCGCCCGCGTCCGACCCCTCAACCCCGCCGCCCCCTGCCCGCATCAAGAAAGGCCGGGATCCGCGACAAACGCCCCCCGCCCCCGCAGCACAAAGAAACACAACCACACCACCGGGCATTACACTGAATGGGGCATGAGAAGGGCGCGGACGACCGTTGACCGGCACTTCCCGTAGCAGGCCATGAGGGGGAGGCGAGGTGATCATGGACAGCGAATCGAAGCGGCGTCGTGTCGTCGTGATCGGTGGTGGCTTCGGCGGTCTCTATTGTGTGCGCGCGCTGCGCCGCGCGCCGGTCGACATTACGCTGATCGATCGCCGCAACTTCCATCTCTTCCAGCCGCTGCTTTATCAGGTCGCGACCGCGTCCCTTTCACCCGGTGACATTGCCAGTCCGCTGCGCAACATTCTGCAGCGCCAGAAGAACGCGCGTGTCTGGCTGGGCGAGGTCGTGGACATCGATACTGCGGGCCGCACGGTGCGTCTGGCTGATGACACCGATGTTGCCTACGACTGGCTGATTGTCGCGACCGGTGCCCGCCACGCGTATTTCGGTCACAACGAGTGGGAGCAGAACGCGCCCGGTCTCAAGACCATTGAGGATGCGATCGAGATACGCCGTCGCTTCCTGGGCGCGTTCGAAGCGGCCGAGCGCGAGACCGATCGCGAGAAGCGTCGTGCGCTCACCACCTTTGTGATCGTGGGCGGTGGTCCGACCGGTGTCGAGCTGGCGGGCGCCATGGCCGAGATCGCGTTCCAGAGTCTGCCGCGCGAGTTCCGCGCAATCGACACGCGCATGGCGAGGGTCGTGCTGCTGGAGGGAGGCGACCGCATCCTTCCCGCCTTCCCGCCAGACCTCTCCGCAAAGGCGAGGACGCAACTGGAGGCGCTGGGTGTCGAGGTGCGCACGCGAACCTTCGTCACCTGTGTCGACAAACAGATTGTTATGGCGGGCGAGGAGCGCATCCCCGCGACCAACACCTTCTGGGGCGCCGGCGTCGAAGCCTCACCGCTGGGTCGCGCGCTGGGCGTGCCGCTCGACAATGCCGGCAGGGTCATTGTCGAGCCCGACTGCTCCATCCCCGGCCATCCCGAAGTCTTCGTGATCGGCGACCTGGCGCACGCCCGCTCCGGTGATGTTGTCGTGCCCGGTGTTGCGCCGGGCGCCATGCAGATGGGTCGTCACGTCGCGCACATGATCGCGGGCGACCTGAGCGGCCGGCCGCGCACCGGCTTCCACTATCACGACAAGGGCCTGCTCGCGACCATTGGCCGTGCCCGCGCCGTCGCCGACGCCGGCTTCGCCCACTTCTCCGGCCTCCTCGCCTGGCTCGCCTGGGCTTTCATCCATGTGCTCTATCTGATCGGCTTCCGCAACCGTCTGCTCGTGATGACGCAGTGGGCATGGGCGTATTTCACCCGCCAGCGTGGGGTTCGTCTGATCACCGAAGAATGGACGTTGCGGAATCGCGTGTCAGGAAGCGTGGAGCCTGCGCTCGCTGCCGGGCCCGCACCGGCCGCCGGGCCCGCACCCCCGGCGCCCGACCGCGCGCCCGCCACCACGGTCCGCTAGTGGGCTGTTAGCGGGCTGGCTCCGATCGACAGATGGTGGACGGGTCGACGTACCCGCCAACGAGGAAAGTGGCAGCCGGCTGACGTCGGCCGGCGACCCGCGCCGGCGCGGCACCCTCGGTTCTACTGCTTGCCCGGCACTTCGCAGTTGGTCGTCCGCCGCGTGTCCGCGACATTCACGATCTTCCAGCCCGTCTCGGTGCGCATCAGCTGGAACGCGTCCGTACCGCAGTGGATGAAGCGCTCGCCCACGTGCAGCGTGTAGAAGGTCCAGACCTGCGCCAGGTCGCCATCGACGTGTACCTCCGGCGCATGGATCTGCTCGTTCGCGCCCTCGCCCTGCCGCGACGCCGTGGAGGCGATGAACCGGTCCATCGGCAGCGCGCTGATGGTCGTGTGCCCGTCCCGCGTGGTCGACGCCATGAGCCGCGCACTCGGGTCCACCGTGCTGCGCATCAGTGCCGTATCCCGCTGCAGCATGCCCTGGAAGAACCGCTCGACGACCGCGACGACCGCTTTCGTGTCTTCGGTCTGCGCAGTCTGTGTCGCCTGCGCCCGCACCTGCCGTGGCATGGCCAGCACGCCCACCCCGGCAAGCGCCAGCACCAGTAGCCGCTTCGCCTGTCGCACCGCTGCACGCAGATGCTGCAGGAACCGCCCTTCGTCGTATCCGCCACTGCGCAACCCAATGCCGGGCGCATGCCCTGACGCACCGTAATTTCCACACGGCCTCGCCCTGGCCTCCGGCACCATCGCGTTTCCTGCCATGTCCACCCCCGTTCGCGGAAGCCCTACTTGACCGCGACCAGCTCCAGATCGAACACCAATGTGCTGTTAGGCGGAATGATGCCGGGCACGCCACGATCGCCGTATGCCAGCGATGGCGGCACCACCAGCATGCGCCGCCCGCCCACCTGCATGCCGTTCACACCCTCGGTCAGCCCCGCGATCTGCTGATCCGTACCCAGCACAAACTCCATCGGTGACTTCCCTGACTCCCGGCTTGTCTCGATCCGCACGCCGTTCGGCAGCCACGCCGTGTACTGCAGCGTAACCAGCTCGCCCGCTTTCGCCCTGTCTCCCGTGCCCGGTTGCAGATCACGCAGGTACAGCCCGGAACCGACCCTGGCCATGAACCCCAGATCCACGCCCAGGTCGGGCGCGAACTGCGTTGTCACTTCCGCACTCCCACCATCGCCTCTGCCCGGCGGTAGCTTCGCGATCTGTGCCGTTCCCGACGCCGTCCCCGCGCCACCCGCGCCGCCGCTGCCCTTGTCGCCCGAGCATGCAACACCCCAGCCCGCCAGCGCCACTACCAGCGCAATATTCCGGAACCGTCCACCATGCATCACTGTGATCTCCATTTCCAGCGGAGTCGAGCTCCGCCTGTTTTCTCATTGCAGGCGACGACACTCTTCCATCTCCTGCGCAACATTCCGCGTGTCAGTTCTCGCCACGCACCCGCACCCGCGCGCACCATACGCGCCGCCTTCATCACTCACAAGCCAGACCCGGCGACCCGCACACACGCCCACCATCGTACCCCTCGCCCGCCCACCCGCCCCGCAATCCCCCCAATCCGTCCTCAGTGCCCCCCGTCCCTCTGTCCGTTCCCTCCGTGCGAAACCCGCCGTCCTCCGCGCCCTCCTTCCTCGCTCCTCACGCGCCTCTCCTCACGCGCGCTGATCGAGGTCAATGCGATACTTCGATGTTGCCACGGTGGCCCGCGCCTCGCGCGCCCTCACCCTTCACCCTTCGCGCCTCCCGTCCACTCGCACCCGCGTCGCCCACCCGCTAACATTGCCGGCGACTCGATCGACACGCACCTCCGATCGCCCGAGGTACCCAATGCCACCGCGCGCACATGGATCGCCGCCCTCGCGGATCCTCCGTCTGCTCTTGCTCGTCGCGCTGCCCGCCGGTGCCGCCCTGACGCCGTATTACGCCAGCGCGCAGGGCACCGATCCCGCCGCCCGCTTCACGGTGACCGATGTCATGGTACCCGCGCGCGACGGCGTCCGCCTGCACACGAAGATCTTCACGCCGAAGGACGCGGAGCGGCCCGCTGCCCTTCATCATGAAGCGGACGCCCTACGGCATCGAAGGCTCGGCCGGCAACTTCGGTGCGTACCTGAAGGACCTCGCCGATGACGGCTACATCTTCGTGTTCCAGGACATTCGCGGAAAGTTCGGCTCGGAAGGCCAGTTCGTGATGCAGCGCCCCGCCTGCGCCGGCAGGTGCCGCATCCAGCTGCATCGACGAGGGAACCGACACGTACGACACGATCGACTGGCTGCTGAAGAACGTGCCCGCGCAACAATGGCCGGGTCGGCATGCTCGGCGTCTCCTACGACGGCTGGACCACGATCATGGGTGCCCTCGAAGCCGCACCCCGCGCTCAAGGCGATCTCGCCGCAGGCCTCGCCGGCCGACATGTGGCTCGGCGACGACTTCCACCACAATGGCGCGTTCCGTCTCAGCTACGGCTTCGAGTACGCCGCCATGATGGAGAGCGGCCAAGGAGACGCAGCAGTTCCACTTCGATCGCTATGACACCTACGACTGGTACCTCGCGCTCGGCCGCTGGCGAATGTCAACACGAGTGTACCTGCACGGCGCAGATCCCGACCTGGAACGACTATGTCGCGCACCCCGACTACGACGCGTTCTGGCAGCGCCAGACGCTGATCCCCCACATCGCGGCGGTCAACGTGCCGACGCTGAACGTCGCCGGCTGGTGGGACCAGGAGGACTTCTACGGGCCGGTCGCGCATCTACGAGGCGCTCGAGACAATCGACACGCGAGGCATCAACTATCTGGTCGTCGGCCCGTGGAACCACGGCGGCTGGTCGCGGGGCACGGGCGAGAAGCTCTGGGCCCGCTCGCATTTCGGCAGCAACACCGCCGAGTATTTCCGCCACGACATCCAGGCGCCCTGGTTCGCGCTCTGGCTCAAGGACAAGGGCAGGCTCGGACCTGCCCGAAGCCTTGACGTTCGAGACGGGCACGAACCAGTGGCGTCGCTGGGACGCGTGGCCGCCGAAGCAGCAGGTCGAAGCGCGCAACCTCTATTTCCACGCGGACGGCAAGCTGTCGTTCGATGCGCCGCGCACCGATGCGACGAACGCGTTCGACAGCTACGTCTCCGATCCCGCGCACCCGGTGCCCTACCGCCATCGGCCCATCCAGCCGACGTATTTTCCCGCGGGCTCGAGCTGGCGCACCTGGCTGCTCGAGGATCAGCGTTTCGTCGATGACCGACCCGACGTGCTCTCATGGGAAAGCGACCCGCTCGACGGACGATGTCACCATTGCCGGCGACATCGTCGCCCACCTCTTCGCCGCCACCACCGGCACCGATAGCGACTGGATCGTCAAGCTGATCGACGTCTATCCCGAGATCACTGCCCGACAACTGGTCCATGGCCGGCTATCAGCTCATGGTCTCCAACGACGTGTTCCGCGGCCGCTACCGCAAGGGTTGCGAGAAGCCGCAGCCCATTCGTGCCGATTCCGTGCTCGAGTACAGGGTCGATCTGCACACGCAGGACTACACGTTCCGCCGCGGCCACCGCATCATGGTGCAGGTCCAGAGCTCCTGGTTCCCGATCATCGACCGCAATCCGCAGACGTTCGTGCCCAACATCTTCCAGGCGAAGGAATCGGACTTCGTGAAGGCGACACAGCGCATCCAGCGTTCCGCGCGTTTCCCGTCCCGCGTGTCTGTGTCCGTGGTCTCGAACCGCACGTCCTGACGCGCTGCGGGGCCGATCGATCGGCGGAATCCAGTCGCTTTGGCAGCTCGCTCCACAGCACGTCGCCTTCACGCGCCATTGCCGGGGATTCCACGCTGTTGCCCGCCCTTTGCCCGGCTCCGTCCCAGTAGCTGCGCACCCGCCGCCGGTACGCGTCCAGCAGCTGCCCCGTCACGGGCGTCAGTGTGACACTGCGGCGAATGCGGCGGCGCAACCTGCCATCACGCCGCGCGCAGGCGCGGCGGCTGAGAACTCCACGGTAGACCATTGGCGGACTGTCGGCGGCGAGCCCGACATCGGCCTGTCACTGCCCGGCTGGCTCCATGAGATCAGGGAAGAAGCCATCCTGGCGGTCGAGGACGCACGCTCGAGCGACACAGCAGCCACGCGACTTGCATGACGATCAGCACCACCATCATACCCACGACATGGGGCTCACGCATGCGGCAGCCTCCGCCGGCTGGTCACTGTTGATCAGGGGGCTGACTCGTCGCCAGCATGTCCTGCACGAACGAGCCGGTCCCGGGCGGTCCGGCGACCGAGAGCCAGATCGGCCCGTGGTCTTCCTCGGCAACGATCTCGAACCGCAGAAAGAGGCAGCAGTCGCGCTCGGCGCTGATGAACCTGACAAGATCCGGCAGTATGCCCGGTGACGTCTCGAAACGGGCGGCGAACGACTTCTCGCTCACGCGCCGCTCCACGATCTGCGACGCAAGATCGTGCAATGCCGAACGGCGCCCGGCGAGCGACTGTGTTGACAGCGAACAGGCAATCGGAAGTTCCTTCATGAATGCTCGCCATGGCCGGGTGGTGGATCCCGTCCGCATCATGAGGGTCGGCCGGGTCCGTATCGAGCACCGCGTTAGACAGCGCTGTCGAACACGCCCATTCTATGACGGTCTGCCCGCGGAATGAAAGGGAGGCGGCAGATTCTGTTGAGGCAGGATACCCCCTGCGCCAGATTGCCGGCCTTCGCGAGGCAGGGCGAGGGCATGCGCCCGCACTGTCAGTCCCTGGCTGTGACTGCCGGCTGTCTCAGGAGCGCACAAAAGTCGCGGTGGCCTTCGAGTAATCCACGGTCACGCGGAAATACTGCAGTGCGGAACCACCGAGTGCGCCCTCCACACGCTGATCCATGAACTGCGACATGTACTCGTGGAAATTCCGGTCGGGACGCTCCGTGAACCATACCGGGCCCACCGTGTATCCGGCCACCGAGATCGCCGCCACCTCGATCATCGACATGTTCGGCACGTTCTCGTCCGCGTTCGGAATCACCTTCCAGTCCGGATGCCTCACCCGCCAGCGTGCCATGGTGCTCGAAGTGATGAAGCTCGTGGCGCGCTCTGCCTCGCCGCGATCGGCCAGCAGCGCGAGCGCCGGTGGCGGCAGCACGACGGTTGCCCCCGTGTCGAAGAGCAGGTCGAGCGAGTCGCCATCGATCTCGACGCGAATGCGCGGAAACGAGAGCGCACGCCGCCCGTCCGCATTGTGCTTGAATCCCAGCATCACCGTGTGGCCGCCGTCCGCAACGGTGTGCGCGGCCGGATCGGACCAGAGGAGCAGCTGTTTGCCGGGATAGTCGAATGTCCAGACTCGATCCGCGAACCACTGCTGGCCGAGCATGCCATCCCAGTCGCGGAAACCGCGCTGCGCTTCGTCCAGTGTGAACAGCAGTCCCTTCTCCGACCCCAGCGGCTCGGGAACACCCAGCCCATCGCGGAATGCGGGCAGCCGCACCCGGCCGGCACTGTCCACAGCCAGACGATAACGCGCCGTTACCGCCTTGTACAGGAACAGTCCACCGCCCGTGTCCGTGAACAGCTTGAGTGTGTCGCCACTGAGCGCGACAGGCAGCGCAACGAAGCGGTTGGCCGCGTACAGCGTGGGAATCCTGCGCGTCTGCGACTGTGGCACGGGTTCCTGTGACCGGCCGCCGCACGCCGGCCCCAGCACCACGACCGCTGCCGTGGCCAGAGTCCACACCGTGCGGCCCGCAATCGACCTTGCTCCGGCCGGCAACACTTTGCGCTGTACTGTTTCCATTGTCCGTTCCCGTGACACCCCAGACTCGTGCAGATCGAGATGTCGTACGACGGCGGCCACGTCGCCGCTCGTCAGACGCGATTCGTGTGCTCAGCGTGCGCCTGTCGCAGACTCACGAGGCCCGGACCCGTCGTGATGTGCCGCACGAGTTCGCCCTTGCGGTACATTTGACGCACCACGTCTGTCGCCGGCGTCAATGCATTGCCCTCACGCGCCCAGCCCGCTGCAAGGCTCTGCCGATCCAGTTCGGCGAGCGCGGCCATTGGCTCCTGCTGCAGCCACCAGAGGGCCATCATGGCGGACTGTCGGGTGCTCAACATCACCACTTCGTCAGCCAGATACGGAATGTCTTCCGGGTACGCGCCAGGTCTGTTCGCGCCCCCCAGGATGACACGCCCGCCGGCCGCATCGGTCGGCTGCCGCAGGACGAACTCTTCCGCCGACACTTTCTCCATCGTGTAGGTCCTGCCAACGAGTTCCGCGACGGCCTCGCTCCTGCCCGACGCGAATGCCACACGCAGCGCGGCGGCCGCAGCTGCGGAATCTCCGCGAACGACTCTTCGCTCCTGTGTCATGTGCCTGGCCCTATCCGGGAGTCAGCGGTGGTCCGGCCACCCAATCTTGTCGCGAGCTTCAGATCTTCGAGCCACTACCATGGTGCGATTCGCACAACCCGCGCATCCGTTCCGGCCACCCAACCTTGTTGCGAACTTCAGATCTCGAGCCACTACCGTGGTGCGATTCGCACAACCCGCGCATCCGGCTCCGGCAACCCAACCTTGTCGCGAGCTTCAGATTTCGAGCCACGACCGTGGTGCGATTCGCACAACCCGCGCATCCGGTTCCGGTCGAGCCTCTATCCCGCATCCCTTCAATGGCGGTCGCCCGCGACGCCATCAGCGCTCGTCGCGCAGTTCGCTCGGCACGGCCGTCAGGTCTTGCGGAATGACAGTGATTGCCGATCCCCGCGGCAATGTCCCGATCCACGACGGCGCGAATCTCGACGGTCGTCTGCCCCGGCGCACAGGCGACCACCCAGCTCGATGTGTCCGTGACAACGCCCGGACGGGCAATCCGCCCATCGTACACCGCCCGGTTCATTCCGTGATCCCGCCGACTGTACGACTCCGGCAAAACGGGCGTCGAGCTTCAGCCGTACCGAATCCATCACCGTGATTGTGATCGCCAGCGGGCTCAGCGCAAGTTCCACGCATTGTTGCGGCTACCCATCGATCACAAAGGTGCCCGCCGGCTCCCCTTTGCAGCGCAACGCCAGTACCGACAGGCCCGGACAGATCCGGGGGTGACACATGGTCCAGGACACTTGCGCGTGAAGACAAAGTCAGGATTTCTCCTAAAGATAGCGGCTCACCTGCAGTGCGGACACGCCATGGACGGCGGAGTATGCCCGGTCGTGCACACCCCTGACTGGCCCCGGCCATATCGCCGCCATTCCGCTCTCGATCAACGCGGTTCATGCCGGAGGACCCGTCCCGCGCCCGGTGCGCGCAGCACAGGAAGCAGCGACGCGCAGATCCTCTTCCACCTGGTCGGCGCGCTCTGACCGCGCGTAAGAAAGCGTCGCGACCGCCAGCTCGCATCAAGGCCGTTCGTCGACAGGCGGAAGGGCCGCTCTGGGCGGCGCGGCATCCTGGCGAAGCGCGCGCGGGCGTGCCGTTCGTCAGGTTCGATCCGGACTGGCAGGTCGCTTTGCGTGGTCTGATGCACCGCAGCCGGCGGATGGCTCGCAGTCCGCGTTCTCCGGAACTGGGCAAGCACCGCGTTAGCCGTGGCCTCGGGTGCCACCACCATTCTGCGACCGACTCACCAACGTCGTCCGGGATCACCGTTCGCCTGTACGTCTGCCGAACAGCTGGATCAGATTGCCGGCATTGTCCTCGATGATGGCATTGGCGCGTTGCGTCGCCGTCGCCGGGTACGGACCGACTGCGACCCGCACGCCCCGCGAACGCAGCAGTGCCAGCGTCGCGTCCAGGTCCCCCACCAGGAACCCCACCTTGAAATAGCCGTGCGTGAGCGATGGTTCGGATCGCGTACCCGTGCTGTTCAGGCCTCGCGCATTGTCGTTGTGCACCAGCTCCACCAGGAGTCCGTCCGCCTCCAGCACTGTCACCGCGACTCCGTTCGCCGCGGGCGCCCGCATCACGACGTGCAGACCCAGCTTCTCGGTGTACCACCGCGTGCTCGCCTCCAGGTCGCCCACCGAAAGAGCGAAGAACGACCCGCTCGCGCCGACGGCGCCAGGCGAGGTCTGCGCCCGCGCCGCGCTCGGCAGCAGCAGCACCAGAACGGCCAGCTGCATTCGCATCCGCACCTCTCGACGAAAGACGCCAGATCCGCGCCTCACGATACATTGCACCGTGCATGCGTGGCGGAATACGCCGCCTCAAGCTGCAGACCTCCGTACACGCCACGAAACGGCCCCGTGACGAACGCCTCGCCCGGTCTTACGGAAAACTGACTCGGTGGATTGGCCCGAAGCAATCGCTTCTGCGTACCACTCGACAAGGAAGTGCGGAATACGCCGCCTCAAGCTGCAGACCTCCGTACGCGCTACGAAACGGCCCCGTGACGAACGCCTCGCCCGGTCTTACGGAAAACTGACTCAGGGGAATGGCCCGAAGCAATCGCGCTTCTGCGCACCACTCGACAAGGAAGTGCGGCGCATCACGGCTTCGTGGGTGGACACGCAGCATGGACTGGATGCAGTGCGACGTCAGCCGCGACGCAATGTCTTCAGGCGCCTCTGCGGCCTTGATCCGCGACGTCAGCCGCGACGCAATCGCTTCAGGCGCCTCTGCGGCCTTGATCCGCGACGTCAGCCGCGACCGCAATCTCTTCAGGCGACTCTGCGGCGTAGATCGTGACGTTAGCCGCGACCGCAATCTCTTCAGGCGACTCTGCGGCGTAGATCGTGACGTTAGCCGCGACCGCAATCTCTTCAGGCGCCTCTGCGGCGTAAGTCCGGTGGATCGCTTCCTCGAATGGACGGGCGTCGAAGAGTGCGAGATCGACTGGGAACAAGGCTGATCACCGTCCCGGTCACAGGGCAGGCCGATGTACGGATTGATTATGGGGAGAGCGGCAGCGAGAGGCAGCTGATGTGGGAGGCGCAGAATGAGCAGGGCTCACAGGGGCAGAGCGGGTAATGTCCCGCGTGAACAGACGGCGACACCCGCGGGCACCAGCCGGTTCGCCGTGACTGTAACCGGACAACTCGCACCGAGGCCGCGGCCGCAGCCGATCCGGCAAGGCGAGCCGACAAAGGATTAGCAGCGCCGTTTCGAGGAGGTGCAACGCGCCGGGCGGTCTGCCGCTGCGGCCGAATGCACAAGTGGCGTCGAGATACAGCCCACTCGTCCCCACGTGAATCCTCCCACACCTCCTCGTTCAACCCCGGTTTCCTTCCATTCAACCGTCGCGCGTACCGCCACGTACGATGTCCCACGATTTCCGGCTTGCCGGCCGATGGTTGCAACATATGGTCTGGTGTGCACCGTATGGTCCCCGGACGCTGTCAGGGAGTGCGATCGGCGGATCTCGTTCGCGTTGCGACAGGAGCTTCCACCGCGCCGCATCCTCGCGACGCTCGAGCACCCCAACGTCGCTCGTCTTCTCGACGGCGGCTTCACGCCGGACGGTCTGGCGTGGTTCGCCATTTGATGCCCGGATGCACCCCGGTTCCCGGGTTGCACTGTTTCACACGCCGGACGGAGGCCACGGACCGCTTCTCGCCCGTGGTATCCGCGTCAATCAACTCGACGCAGAAGCCTGCCAGCACTGCTCCGCACGATCGGGCACGACACTGACTGCCAGCGGGTTACACGCCGGGCGTACAGGCGGCGGTTCACCGGCTCCATGGGCGACGAGGTGATGGCGGCCGCCATAACAGTCCATTACACATTGAAGGCGACGGTCTCGATTCTGCGACCTGGAGCCGTCCCGTCCGCCTCGAGGCCCGCACCGATCACGCCATGCATATTGTTCAGTGGCGCGTCATTCAGTGGCGCGTCGTTCAGTGGCGCGTCGTTCAGTGGCGCGTCGTTCAGTGTCGCGTCATTCAAGTGGCGCGTCGTTCAGTGGCGCGTCGTTCAGTTGGCGCGTCGTTCAGTTGGCGCGTCGTTCAGTTGGCGTCGTTCAGTGGCGCGTCGACCCGTCTCCACGCATGTCCCGGGACACAGCCGCGGGCCTCGGCAACGCGCACCGATGTGCACCGAAGGAGTCGGCCCGCCGCGGCTGTCGTGCCCGCGCCACTGATGGATCATGCGCACCTTCAATGCCGCGCCGGCGAGGCGATTCGCCGGGTGATGTGCGATTTCGTCTCGAATTCCGCTGGACGCCGGTCTTGCCGACGCCCGCCCCGTGGCAGACCAGCGATCGACATCCCGACCGCGACACCATGGCGCCGACACTCGCAGCGCGCACTCGTTCGCGACCCGCCCAGCCATGGCTCTGCCCCCTCGTATCGCACAAACTCCTGGCCGCACTGCACACACGGGGACAGGATGCCTGACACTCGCCCAGCTGCTGCCCGGACCGGCTCGCCACCGGCACAAGCCGAAACCGACGGCACGAAGTCGCCTGCTGCGCCACCCGCGGCGACAATCCCCGGCCCCGCGCAGCCCGCTGCGCCCGCAGCCGCACCGCAGCCCGATCCGCCGCACCGCACATCCTGGCGCCGCCGACCGCTGCTGCCCGATGCGTCGCAACCGCCGTTCGTTCCACACTGCACGGTGCGCGTACACATGGAGCCGGATGCGACGCCGCCGGTCACACGAACGACGGACCCAAGCACCGCGTTAGAACCCGCGCCCGCCACAGCACTGCCAGGCCCCGACGCCGCGGCCCCACCACTGGCCTTGCCAGCGACGTCGACCGCTTCGCTTGCAGCCACCCACACAGCGGGAGCGGCTCGCAAAGTGCCACCGCAGACGCCGCACACCCGGCGGTCGCCTCCGCAACCGCCTCAACCGTCCCATGCCGGACACCAGGCGGCCACACCGCCTCCGCCGGACCCGGCCGACCGGCTGGCCCGCCAGCATCGACCATTGCCGACCGATGCAACTGTACAGGCGATCCCGCCCCTCGCCTCGACCCGCGCACCCGCACAGCACGATGCCGTGCCGCGTCGCGCGCTCGCGCCCGATACAAGCACAGCGTTAGAAGCCACGCCGGCCGCGTCGCTCCAACGCCCCGAAGCCGGTCCCGTGCCTCCACCCGCCACTCCAGCCCGCGCCGCACGCGCACCGGCGGCCGGCCGCACACCGGCGGCAGAACCGCCAACCACACGCCCCTTGCCACCGCAACGGCAATCCCTGCCACGGCACGGATATCAGGCGACGACACCGCCTCCGCCACCCGTCCCGCCTCGAACCGCATCGCCCGATCCGGTTCAACGCGAACGGCTGACTGCGACGCTGCCACCCGCTTCGCCTGCGACATCCTCGCGACCCCGACCCGACGCGCCATCGACTCCCGCACACCACGACCGCGCGCGCAATGACCACGCTCGCAATGACCACGATCGCAATGACCACGATCGCAATGACCACGATCGCAATGACCACAAATCCGTGCCCGCCAGACCCGCGCCGCGCGCGTCGCGCACCGAACCCGGCGTCTCATCCGCACGTCCGCCTGTCGATCGCGCCACTGCTGCACAGGTCGCTTCATCAGCGAAACAGACCGCGGCGCAGCATCGCGCCTCCGCCGCGACAGCCCGGCTGGCTCCGGCAGCCGGCGAGCCGCGCGTCTGGCTCCGACCCGACGGACGCATTGCCCTCGCCTGCGATGACACCCCTCGCGCCCGCGCAGTTCTCCGCATGCTGCCGGACCGCGTGTGGAGCAACCCGGAACGTTGCTGGATCCTGGCCGACACGCCTGCCGCGAGACTCGCCGTGCGCCGCATTATCGAGATCGCACGCCAGGGCGACACGCCACAGACGCCGCAAGTACGCCCCGCTCCAACATCGCCACTCACCGCTGACCGCGCCGCCGTGTCGTCCCGCGCCAGCCCCGCAAAACGCCGCTCCATTGCAACGCTGCCGCCAGCACCCGGCGAATCCGAGCTGCTGGCCCGCCTCGGTGAGGAGATGACGCTCAGGCGACACAGCTTCCGCACCCGCCGTGCCTACCTCCACCACACACGCGCCTTCCTGCGGCACGCCCGCGCCGAAGCGCCTGCCCTCAACGCGGATCACGTGCGCGCGTACTTCCTCGAGCGCGTCGAACGGGACAACGTCTCCACGTCCTACCACTCACAGGCAGTTAGCGCACTCCGCTTCTTCTTCACCCACGTCCTGGACAGTGCCCACTTCCTGAACGGCATCCCCCGTCCGCGCCCCGACCGCAACCTGCCCGCCGTGCTCGGTCGCGCCGATGCCGCGCGCATTGTGCGCGTGTCCTTGAACCCCAAGCACCGCGCCCTTCTCATGCTCCTCTATTCCGCAGGACTGCGCGTCGGCGAGGTCGTACGCCTGAGAGTCGAAGACATTGACCCCGCCCGCGGACTCATCCGCGTCCGCGCCGCCAAGGGTCGCAAGGACCGCTACACCCTCCTCTCCGACCGCGCACTCGACGCGATCCGCGAGTACATGCGCACATGGTCGCCTGTCAGCTGGCTCTTCCCCGGCACCCCGCCCACTCGCCACCTCGCAGTCCGCTCCGCCCAGAAAGTCGTCGAGAACGCCCGCACACAGGCCGGCATTGGCACCCATGCAACCGCCCACACACTCCGCCACAGCTTCGCCACACACCTCCTCGAAGCCGGTACCGACCTCCGATACATCCAGGAACTCCTCGGCCACGCCAGCCCCAAGACCACCCAGATCTACACCCATGTGAGCCGCCGCGACCTCGGCAACATCCGCAGCCCCCTCGACACCCCCGACCCTCCCGCCCTGCCCCCACCACCCCCGCCGTCTCTTTCACCCCCACCTCCACCCAGACCTCCCAATCGCTCGCACCCCTAGCCACGACTCTTTTCGCACCTCGCCCTAACAGCTCCATTATCACGACCAGGTTCACGTCAGTGCCGCGCGCCACCGCTCAGAGAAAGCGCCGCCACCCGCGGTTTCTTCCACGCATTCAGATCCCGCCCGATGCACCTGAACTGACCTCCCCAACCCGTGCGTCAGTCGGTATCCACCATTGCCCCAGCACCTTGGACGGCTGCCCCATCACCATCCAACCCGTCAACCCTCCCGCCATCCACCGCCGTCCCTTGCAGCGCGCTCCGTCACCCATCAAATTCAGTTCCACTAACGCGCCTATCCACAAACCCGGCAACTCGGCATTAACATGCCCCGCCACACCCATTCAACGTTAGCTGAAAGGCGCGCAACGGATCTGAACGGAATTTGGGTTGGCGGTCGCGTGGCCGAGGCGGCCTCGCTGTCGGCAAGCGGCGCCGCTGGCGCGGCGTTTGGAACGGGGCAGCGCGATGCAGGTCAGCCGCCGCTGGCGCGGCGGTCATTGAGCGGCAACGGTGTCTGGAAAGGTGATAGAGCTCGTGCCGCGGTAGCGCGCTTGGAAGGGCGCGCCCAACAGCTAACACGCTAGTTCATGCGGCGCCGCGCGTTCGCGCGGCTGGCCGCGCAATGGCCGAGGCGGTCGCTCGGGAAGGGCGTGGACATGCCTGCGCCGCCCTGGCGGTCGGCTCCGGCACGTCATGAACCCCCATCACGTTAGCTGAAAAAGGCGTTGCAACGGATCTTGAAACGGAATTTGGGTTGGCGGTCTGCGTGGCCGAGGCGGTCCTCCCGCTGTCGGCAAGCGGCGCCCGCTGGCGCGGCGTTTTGGAACGGGGCAGCCGCGATACCGGTCAGCTCCGCCCGCTGGCGCGGCGTTGTCATTGAGCGGCAACGGTGTCTTGGGAAAGGCTGATCAGAGCTCGTGCCGCGGCAGCGCGCTTGGAAGGGCGCGCCCAACAGCTAACACGCTAGTTCATGCGGCGCCGCGCGTTCGCGCGGCTGGCCGCGCAATGGCCGAGGCGAATAGCTTGGGAGGGGCGTGGACACGCCTGCGCCGCCCGCGGCTCCGGCGCGTCATGAACCGCCATCACGTTAGCAGACATGATCCACCCCCCGATCTGAAGCGTGCAGGCCCTGTTCAGATGTGGGATCCGTGGTAGCCGAGCCAAGCGGTCACACGAAGGCTATCGGCGCGAGGTCAAGTCATGCGGGTTGACGCGGTTTGCCTGGACTTCTACAAGACGCTTGCAGACCACCGGACCGGTCGCGGCAGGGGCGCCATCCTGATGCAGTACCTGGAGCGCAAGGCCTGGCGTCGGACCCCTGGGAGCACCAGGTACTCTATGATGTCTTCGAGCCCCACGGCCGGGAGTACTCGCCCGATCTCGCGCCCGAGCCGAGATCGGAGCACCTGGTTCGCTTGGTCGAGCGGCCTGTTTCGGCGCTTGAACGTGCCAAGGCGCGAATGCGGACGCGGCCACTCCGCCCTTGCCATTTGGCACGTGCTCGGGCCGAGCAGCCTGGTGCACGCCCCGTACCCGGAAGTGCCCCGGGTTCTTAGGGCGCTACGCGCGGCTGGCATTGCCACAGCCGTCGTCTCCAACTGGCAGTGTGGGCTGTCGCACTTCCTGTACGGAACTCGGCATTGGGGGTATGCTGGATGCGGTCATCTGCTATTGGCTGAAGTTGGAAGCGCCAAACCGGAACCCGGCGATCTTCGAAGAGGCGTGCAGGCGGCTGGAGGTGACTGCCAATCGGACGCTGCATGTTGGGGATACGGTCCTGGATGACTTGGAGGGAGCGAGGCGTGCCGGTCTGCAGGCAGTCCTGGTCCAGCGTGGCCCGTCGGTCGACCCAAGATTGCCGATGGGTGTCCGATCCTGACGGCATCCTCTGAGCGACTGGGCCTGAATTAATAGTAACGGGTCGCCCGAGATTGGGCGCGAGGGCCGGTCAGGCAGCGGTGGATCACGTCTTCTAACACGTCATTTCACGCACGGCAGCCTGCCGGCTGCCGGCCCGGCGGGCAATCCGAAGTGACACGCGCCTGCAAGGCCGGGACATGCCTGCGCCGCCCTGACGGTCGGCTCCGGCACGTCGTGAACCGCTTGTACGTTATCTGCCATAGGTCCTAACCGGGCAGTCCGGCAAGGAGGGTCATGACACAGCGTGAGGCAGAGCCTCGGCCGAACGACCTAGCCGCGATCATCATAGCCAAGACAATCGAGAGTGTGCGTCGGACCGACCTCTTTACCGAAGAGGAACTCGGACGCCTGCAGGACATTCTGCCGGCAGGCACAGCCAGGCAGCTCGAGGCGCTCACCGCCCTGTTTGTTGAGGGGATAGATGAAAATCGAAACGCTTGAAATCGCGCATTTTCGTGGCATTCGCAGTCTGAAGGTGGTCGCAAATGGCCAGAACTTGGTCATCCTCGGTCCAAATGGTTCAGGCAAGAGCACGATTGTAGATGCGGTCGATTTTCTGCTCACCGGGAAGATCGGTCGGCTTACGGGCCGTGGAAGTGGCGGATTGAGCCTAAATAGACATGGGCCTCACATTCGATCGGATCCCGAACATGCCATTGTGCGAGCGCATGTGACAATCCCTGGGGTGGCGCATCCGATCGAGATCAGTCGCTGCGTGGCAAGTCCCACCGTATTAGTGTGCGAGGACAACGCGCGAGCGGCACTCCTAGCAGCTCTGCCGCACGCCGAGCACGGCCAGCACGTCCTGACCAGGAGGGAGCTCCTGAGGTTTATCACGGCGGAACCGCGCGACAGAGCCGATGCCGTCCAGGCAGTCCTTGACCTCACCGGAATCGAGGCCGTTCGCCAACGACTCGTGCGTGCAAAGGGAGATCTCGAGCGCTCCGCGGCAGTGATCACCGCGGAGCTCGAGCGGCAGGAGGCACGCGTTGCGGCTGCGGCCGGCGTGGCCCGTGTCGACGAGACGGAGATGCTTGAGGCTGTTAACCGGGCCCGCGCGATGCTAGGTGGTGAAGCACTCGCTGCTGCCGAGGGCGATCTTCGGCGGGACATAATAAGGCCGGAAGGCACGCGTGCGTTGGGTCCAAGCACCGATTCCGTGCGCGCCGCTGCCGCAGGTTTGTCCCATTCTACGAACGCTGAGGGAAGGAACGAACTTCGCGAGCTGGACAGCCAGCTCCAGCAAGCGATCGCTTCCGTTCGGAGTGTCCCGGGTTATGCACGCGTCGTCGATTCGGCGAGACTTATTCACCTCGGAATATCCTTCATTCCGGAGACTGGTGAGTGCCCGCTCTGTGGTGCGGCCTGGGCACCGGGTCAGCTGCGCGCAGCCCTTGCCGAACGGGCACAACAGACGTCGGAGGTGCAGGCGGCCCTTCGTACAATTGACGATCTCGCAGGTCGGGCTAGATCGCAGCTGGCACGTGCTGAAGCATCGGCAGAGCAGCTGAATGAAGCTGCGACCGTCCTCGATGCTGCGCAGTCAGGAGTTGCGCCTCGAGCCATCACCCGAATTGCGCAGTTGATCGAGGCCCTGACAGTGCCACTCGAGCAGTACGCCGTCGTGGGCGTCAGTATCTCTGAGTTATTGGACGCAGTGGACGACCTCGGCAACATTGACGAACTCGTGAGCCGCGCGGAAGCTCGGACACCCCTGAGAAACCCAGCCCAGGATGCTTGGGACCTGCTTACGGCAACTGGAGAGGCACTTGGTGCGCGTCTTGAGGTCCGCCGCCGGTTAGACGGCGCACGAAGGGCCGCTCGGCGCGCACACGCGACCTTGGAGGCATACCAAGCGCAACGAACGGAAGTGCTTGGTGCCCTGTATGATAATGTATGCGCCAGATTCGTGGCGCTATATCAGCGAATTCACGGCGAGAATGAAACCGGTTTCACCGCCGAACTCCGGCCTGGGGCGGCTGGCTTGGGCATGACGGTGGAGTTCATGGGTCATGGTCAGCACCCCCCGCACGCCCTCCACAGCGAGGGCCACCAAGACAGTATGGGGTTGTGTCTATTCCTCGCCCTGGCCGAGTGGCTTGGACGGGACGCATTCCAGCTAATCATCCTCGATGACGTAGTAATGTCCGTGGACGCTGATCACCGACGTAACGTAGCGGACCTTCTTGCCCACGAGTTTCCGGACAAGCAGTTCCTAATCACAACGCACGATCGGACGTGGGCCTATCAGCTCAAAGCAAGTGGAGCTACAAGAACGCAGATTGAGTTCTTCGATTGGAGTATCGAAGCTGGGCCGCACGTACAACAGGACCCAGATCAGTGGGAGCAGATCGAGGCAGCACTAGCCGAACGGGATGTTGCCGGCGCTGCAGCTAAGCTGCGCCGGGGCTCCGAGGAGTACTTCTCAAGTGTTTGCGAGGCATTGGAGGCGTTGGTACCGTACAGAGCGGATGCGAGATGGGATCTCGGAGCTGTGATGCCAGCTGCGGTGGCTAGGTTTCGTAAGCTCCTCAAGGAAGCTCGCCAGGCGGCAGAGCGGTGGAACAACGCCGCCGACGCCATTGCGCTGGGGGAACGTGAGGGCGTCGTAGGTCAGATCTATGACCGGACTCAGGCCGAACAGTGGGCAGTGAATCCCGCCGTCCACTACAATCGATGGCTGGACCTTACACCGAATGACCTTCGGCCGGTGATAGAAGCGATGCGGGACCTTTTCGACGCGCTGAGGTGTCCGCAATGCCGAGGTCTCTACCGAGTCCTGAAGCAGGGTGGACGAGACGCGTCCATTACGTGTCTGTGCGGCGGTTTCTCGGCAACTCTGCTGCGTCCGTAGGGCGTACGGACCTACGGCAGATAACAATCAGTTCACGCGGCGCCGCGCTTCGCGCGTCTGGCCCGGCGGGCTGTGAAAGGGGTAGACTGTGAAAGGCCGGGAACCCGCTGCGCCGTGCTTCGCCCGGCTCCCGCGGGTTCGTGAACTTACTCACGTTAGGTGACATTGGACCCACAGCGCGTGCATGCCAAGTAACAACGAAGGAGGCTTCGTCAGCACAGATGATCGGCCGGGGGAGGTAGCCGCCTCAAGGCAAGTGGGAATCGTTCCCCGGGAACTGTATGCGAACGTTGGGCCATATCCATCGATCGCCGCGAGCAGTACGTAGTCCATTAGCCTCGAAAGTCGAAGCACCCAAGAGATCGATGCCAATGAGCATTTCCGACGAACCGCCGCAGGCCGCCAAGCCGGCTCCCAGCGCGAGAGCCAACGCCGCTGGCATCATAGTTCCAGACGGAGCAGATCTGTCCATTCAAGGGTTTCGAATCATCGTGCCAGCAGACGGCGCCTTCAGGGTCGAGCATGATGGCTTCGCTCTGAGAATGGACTTGGTCCGGCACTGGCTAAGAATCGGCACCGGGCATGTCGCGGCGGCAAGACGTGCTCGGCTGGCGCTCGAGGTGGCAGCCACAGGGCAGGCGAAAGAAGCATATCCTCTCCTCGAGGCTGAATTCCACGCATCAATGCAGGCAGTAACAGCTGCCGCCATCTCCATTGACGCCCTGTATTCACATGTCAAGGAACGCATTGATGTGCCTGCGCTGCACCAAGCCGCTTGGGCCAAGAACCAGACGGCAAGATGGAAGCAAACGAGCGAAGTATTTCGCCTGGCATTCACCTTGGCGAACCGCCAGGATTACCGTGGACTCCGAGAGGGAATCCGAGAGATTTTCCGCTTTCGCGATTGGGCGGTGCACCCGCCTGCAGATTCGCGGCTACTCGTCCACAACGCGGTTCTTGGCAGAGCGACGGAATGGCGCTTCTCCGCGTTTCGATACGAAAACGCTCGGACTGCCATGCGCTCGTCGCTTGCGCTTGCGCATAACCTCTCAGCGGTTCCGCAGGCGAAGTGGAAGCACCTTAAGACCTATTGCGAGAACTTGCACGCGGCCACGAGCGCCCTGGTGATGAATGGCGTCGTGAATTCCCGGACCCGTAGGTCTCGCAACGCAGCCCAGAGGGCGCGCTTCAGAAGGGTGGGTCCAACGTCACCTAACACGGTATTTCACGCACGGCGGCCTGTCGGCCGCCGGCCGCGCAGTGGCCGACGCGAGTCGCCCTGTGAAGGGCGCGGACATGCCTGCGCCGCCCTTGCGGTCGGCTCCGGCACGTCGTGAACAGCAGAGACGTTAGCTGAAACAGGGTGCTCTGGCGGAAAAGGGCTGCGGAGTCGCAGTGAGTATTGAGGACAGGCTTGTAGAGAAATCAGGACAGGGGCGCTGCAGGAGCGGCATTGTATTCGACATTCGTCTCTGTGAATCTCGCTACGAAGGCGCGCCGCGGTCAATCTGCCGTGTCGGTGCTTGCCGGTGATCCATTGCAGCGTTGGAGACCGCGGCCTCAGAGCGCGGACCATGATATGGCACAAACTCTGAGACAGGCGCCGCAAGGAAGCGCTCCGCCACAATCCTCCCGTAGTGTCGCGCTGCCTTCATCCCCAGCGCCTTTAAGTCCTGGATGCTTGATGGATTGTCGAGCGAAAACCGCTTCGGCTCAACGACCTCGTTGAGTCGAAGCATTCGATCTGCCGCGCCCGTAAGAAGCTTCGCTTGCGCGAGCGCTCCCTTAGCCTGGGCCTGTAGGAGCAGGTCCGGTCCGAACAGTGCCCATTGAAGGATACCGCCAGCAAGCTTGCGTCTTGACACATGCAACGGACTCTCTGTCGTGCCGACACTTAACAAGTCAAATTCGCCGGACCGCTGTCCCAAGACCGTCATTGCCTCGGTCACCGCGACCGCTGCCGGGCAATTTGCCCACACGCCACCGTCAACCAGCTTGGTACCATTCGTCGAACAAACGCCGGCAAGAAAGTCGGGGCGGCGGAAGTCGCTAACGCCGCGTCGATGGCTCGCATTGAGTAGTCATTCTTGAAACGCGGATGATGCGCGGTCTTGATCATGTAAACGTCGCCGCTCGACCCGTCGTATGAGACGAGCACCAGCCTGGTAAGCGAATCGCCCACGACGTGATCACCAAGCACGTTTGCGAGTGCCGAACGAAGAGGCTCAATTGAATGCTTCGACCTGAACATATGCCGAAGCATCGCCCAAAGCCGGCCCTGAACACCGACCAACGGGAATATCGATGGGCCCTTCTCTTCGTAAAAGCGAAGGATATCACCTGCTGGCAAACCTATCCCGAGAGCCAACGCGACGATGCCGCCCGTCGAAGTCCCGACGATAAGGTCGAAGTGGTCAACAATACGTTTCCTGGTGATTTCCTCGATCCCGGCAAGAACCGCCGCAGTGTACGTGCCCTTATTTCCGCCACCATTGAGACTGAGGATGCGAAAAGGGACTGAGCTCTCACTCGTCATTGTTGCCTCGATGCTCTATCCCGCCACCGTACCACACGCCAGCGACCGACCAAATCTCGTAGTGAAATAACCAACGCATTAGCCAAGGAACGATCGTCTCAGAGATTCGCATTCCGCTCGTCCACTCACGTACTTTCGGGTAGAAGATGCAGGGCCGTCGTCCCGGATACACGTGCGGTATCTTGCCGTTTGGCTCGCGTGGCGAAAGCGCAGGGTCTACCACAAACACTCGCGGGTACTCTCTAGGCGCATACTCGATGCGGACCGCGTACTCCCGGATAGCTGGAGTGGGCCGCAGCTTCCCACGGCTGACCAAACGGCCGTCTCCAGCCTCGTGAACGAAGTTGGGCCACGCGAGCTTGATCCCCGCGACCTGTTCGTGCACGCTGAGTTCACGGGCCGCAACGTAGCGGCTACCCGTCCGAGCCAAAGTTGGTGTTCGCCCGATAGGGCCTCGTCCGCAGCGTGCTCGTCGTCAGGCCAAGGGCTGGGCTGTAGCGAAGCCGGTTTGCACTGCGGTCGCGTTCCAGACGTGTGGCGTACTGCTCCAAAGCGTGATCGCTTGC
>CAWCRS010000011.1:0-8569 GCA_963798085.1 uncultured Gemmatimonadales bacterium | reverse complement strand
GCGAAGTACTCGTTCTCCGGATCAGCGCTCAGGCTCACGAACGGCAGTACCGCAACCGAGGGCAGCGCCGCAGTGGCAGCGGGCCGTCGTGACAGCGCGTCGGTGAATGCCGCCATGGTGCTGAACCGGTCGGCCGGACTCTTGGCCAGTGCACGTTGCAGCGCGGCCGCCACCTCGGCGGGCACTGCAGGCCGGAACCGCGCGATCGGCGGCGGCGTCTCCATCACATGCTGGTGGAACAGGCGCTCAACGCCTGGCCCGCGGAACGGTGGCTGCCCCGCCAGCATCTCGTACAGTGTGCACGCCAGACTGTAGAGATCGCTGCGCCCGTCCGTCGCGCTTTCGCCCGCCGCCTGCTCCGGACTCATGTACAGTGGGGTGCCCGGCGCCATACCCGATCGGGTGAGCACGGTATCGCTCGAGTCGCGCAGCAGACGGGTGATGCCGAAGTCCATTAACAGCGCATGGCCGTGCTCGAGCAGGATGTTCTCCGGCTTGACGTCGCGGTGGATGACGCCGCGGCTGTGCGCGTAGCCCAGTGCGTCCGCCACTTCGCGCGCGATCTGCAGCGCCGCATCCACCGGCAGCTGTCGCTCGCGTTGCAGCCGCGAGCGCAACGTCTCGCCCTCCACGAGTGGCATCACGAAATACAGGAAGCCGTCCGCTTCACCGGAATCGTAGAGTGGCAGGATGTGCGGGTGATGCAGTTTCGCGGTGGTCTCGATCTCGCGCAGGAAACGTTCCGGGCCCAGCGCCGCCGCCAGCTCCGGACGCAGTACCTTGATCGCGACCTTGCGCCCGTGCCGGATATCGTCCGCCTCGTAGACGCGCGCCGTGCCACCTGCCCCCAGCTCGCGCTCGATCGTGTAGCGGCTGGCAAGCGCCTGGCGGAGGCCGTCCGGAATACCGCTCACGTCACCTCCGGGCCGCGAGCGCCGGATGGGTGCGGCTGATCGTTTCGGGTGAGGACCGCCGGATACGTGCGGCTGGGGATCTTCATCGCCGCCCAAGCTAGATTCCGGCGAGGGGGCCGTCCAGCGAACTCACCCCTGCGGGAGGGTCAGGTACGTTCGCGCGCGCTGCGTGTCTGGAAGTGGGCGCTGCCCAGGATCGCCACGGCGGAGAGCAGCGGGCCCGTGCCGAACACGCCCGTCAGCCCGCACAGGTTGCCGGCATTGGCGGGAGCACAGGCCACGGCGATCCCCGCCATCATCCCGACGCCGCCGCCCACCGTGCCGGCGAGGACGATCGTGAGCAGATAGCGCGCCGGCGAGATGCGCTCGCCGGAACGCGGCGTTCGCCGGTACGCCGCGTAGTAGATCGGCACCGCAATCACGGCGCCGACCAGCGCCAGCGGACCCGCGGATAACACGCTGTACAGTTCCGAGCTCATGCGCACCTCGCGTTCATTCTGCCTATTCTCGACCACGCGTGGGCAATTGCGTAGTTCCAGTCCGGCCCCAACCCGATCGTGTGCACCTGTACGCCACTCCACGGACCGATCCGACGCGCTGGCACGGGACTGGCCGTAAGGTTCAGTCATGCCGAGTCACACCGAACACCGTGCCTCGCCGCGAATCCAGGACTACGCCGCCATCGGCGACGGCCGCAGCATTGCGCTCATCAGCCGCGACGGCTCAGTCGACTGGCTTTGCTGGCCGCGCTTCGACAGCCCATCGCTCTTCGGCGCACTGCTCGACCCGCGCGCCGGCTTCTGGCGGCTCGCGCCGGTCGCACCGTTCCGCACCCGGCGCCGCTACATTGATGACACGAATGTTCTGGAAACGCGCATGGAGACGGACACCGGCACCGTTGTGCTCACGGACCTCATGCCGGTCGCATCGGAGCCGGATAAGCGACGGTTAGTGCTGCCCGAGCACGAGATCCTGCGCGTCGCCCAATGCGTGCAGGGCGAGGTGGAGCTGGAGATGGTTTTCGTGCCGCGGCCCGACTACGGTCGTGGCCGTGGGCGGTTGCGGCTCGCCGGCAAGCTCGGGCTGCGCCTGGATACGGCTGCCGGGATGCTGGTGCTGCGCAGCGGGATCCCGCTCGACGTGAATGACGAAGGGGAGGCGCGCGGGCGGATGCGGCTGCGCGCGGGTGAGGTGGTGGACGCGTCGCTGGCGCTGGCGCACGACTGGATCGGCGTGCTGCCGCCGCTGGGCGAGCGCTCGCGCGAGGCGATCGAACGCAGCCTCGCCTGGTGGCGCGGCTGGGCCGCGCGCGTGAACTATGACGGGCCGTGTCGCGACCGCGTGATGCGCAGTGCGCTCGCGCTCAAGCTGCTGGTCTACGCGCCCTCCGGTGCGGTCGTGGCCGCGCCCACCACATCACTGCCCGAGCGCATTGGCGGCGAACTCAACTGGGACTATCGCTTCTGCTGGCTGCGCGACGCGTCGCTCACCGTGCGTGCGCTCTATGCCATTGGTTGCGCGGATGAGGCGCATGCATTCGTCGACTGGCTGCTGCAGGCGACGCGCTTGTCGCAGCCCGAGCTGCGCGTACTCTACGACGTGCACGGCGCCCGCACGATCCGGGAACACGTCCTCGACAATCTGGCGGGCTATCGTGGATCGCGTCCGGTGCGCATCGGCAATGCCGCCGTGCAGCAGCTCCAGCTCGATGTGTATGGTGAGGTGATCGACGCGGTCACGCATTTCCTCGGCGAGGGTGGCGCACTGGACCGCGAAACGCAGAAGGTGCTCCGCCGCTTCGGCGAGTACGTGTGCAAGCACTGGAACCAGCCGGACAACGGCATCTGGGAACCGCGACACGGCATGGCGCACCACACGCACTCGCGCGTGTTGTGCTGGACCGCGCTCGACCGCCTGCTGCAGCTGCAGGAGCAGGGTCACCTCGATCATGCGCCCGTCGCAGAATTCCGGGAGAATCGCGAGCAGATCCGCCGCGACGTGCTCACGCGCGCCTGGAACAGCGAGTTAGACAGCTACGTCAGTCAGCTCGATGGTGACAGTGTGGATGCGACGCTGCTGCTGCTGCCGTGGTACGGTTTCGAGGACGCCGCGTCGGACCGCATGCGCGCGACGTACGCGCGTGTCCGTCAGGAGCTGGGCGCCGGCCCGCTGCTGTATCGCTACCGCAGCAGCGATTCGCCCGGCGAGGGCGCGTTCGGCGTGTGTGGCTTCTGGGCTGCGGAGTATCTGGCGCTGGGTGGCGGCAGCGCGCAGCAGGCGCACGACATGTTCGAGCGACTTTGCGGTTACGCCAATGACGTGGGCCTGTTCGCGGAGGAGATCGACCCCGACACCGGTGATGCACTGGGCAATTTCCCGCAGGCGTTCACCCATGTCGGCCTGATCAATGCCGCCGTATCGCTCGCCCGCCGCAAGCAGGGCGCGCAACCCCGCCGCCGCGACGTCCCCTCGCCGCGGCCGGGAGCGGAGAAGCAGGAGGCGAGAGTATGAACTGGGGCAGCTGGTTGTTGTGGGGCTTTGTGGCCACACTCGTACTGACAACAGTGTTGGCCAGCAGTCAGGGGCTGCGGCTGACGCGCATGAACCTGCCCTACATGCTGGGCGCCGCCTTCACGCCCAACCGCGATCGCGCCAAGCTGCTGGGCTTCGGCGTGCACCTGCTGAACGGCTGGGCGTTCTCGCTGCTGTATGTCGCCCTGTTCCACGCATGGGGCCGCGCGACCTGGTGGATCGGCGTGGGCGTCGGGCTGGTGCAGGCGTTGTTCGTGCTGAGCGTCCTGATGCACCTGTTGCCGGGTCTGCATCCGCGCATGGCGAGCGAGCAGCAGGGTCCGACCGTCGTGCGCCAGCTCGAGCCACCGGGGTTTCTGGCGTTGAACTACGGGTATCACACGGCGGTGTCCATCGTCGTGGCGCATGTGCTTTACGGGGCGGTGCTCGGAGCGTTTTATTCGATCGCGCATTAGGGAGTAATCGCGTGAGTCACCATGCTCCTGGCGACCTGTGGAATGGTTCGACATGTCTTGATGACGTGTCGAGAATCCAGCCCAGTTTCGACATGTGGCTATCCAGACGAGCATTGACCGGCAGTCACAGCACCCCCGTGGTTGCAGATCTCAGTTCGTTGATGAGGTCGGTGATTGTGCCGATCCTGTCCGCCGTCGAGCGCCCGGCGTACGACGTTTCGATGATGCTGCGAGGCATGAAGAGACGGAGGCCGTGCGATTCCATCTTGCCGATCAGCTCGTCCGTGAGATCCGTGTCGACCGAACAGTGATACTTCAGATCGATGCGGAGTGCCTCCCTGGCGTACTGCGACCAGCGTTCGCGGATCCTCGATTTGCATCCCACCATTCGTAACGAGTCAGCCGGAAAGGCTGGGTCGTGATATTCCTTGCAGCCCGGGATGATGAAGTCGGGGACCGACCCGTTCTCCGTTTCGCATTGAGCAGTGAAGGGGATCCGGTACTCGCGCAAGAGCTTCTCGAGGTGGTTCTGCAGACTCAGGCCACGCCGTGCCTTGCGGGCCTGGTGCTTGCTCAGTGCGAATTTCAGGATGGCGTCGAGTATTCCACCCGACTCCAGGATCTGATCGAGTTCCGCCTGCCCGATCTTCTGCTCGATGGCGTAGAACAGTGCAGACTCCGCCCCGAGAGCTCGCTGTATGAATTCGTCGGGATCGAGCCCAGTACCGTGGGCATTTGTGACCATCTCGTGCGCCGCGTTCGCCATTTCCCGGGCCGAAGGCAGCTTGCCGTCGGCGATGGAACGTTTCAGGAGTGGATGCGAAGCGACGATGTCGTCCGGCCTCGGAGCGATGAGTTGAAGTCCAAGCTGGTGCGCGGAGTCCGTAGTTGGTGCCGGAGGCGTGATCCCGACGAATTGCTGGATCGTTCGCGTGTCGCCGAGTTCGAGCGCGCGACGGAGTTCGCTCTCGAACCGGGTGCCCTTCCTCGCGATTACCGCGTACAGCGTGTCGTCTGCGTCCGTGTGGCGATAGAGCAGCAAGAGATCGCCCGGCTCGGCCAGTCTTCGAACCAATCCTGTGTGCGGATAGAGCCGCCATTCGGCAGATCGCGGCTGGCCTGCGCGTGACTGGTAGAGCGTGTATGTGGTGTCCTGCGTCTCGGCGTCGGCGTCGTCTGCATAGTGCACCACGAGGATGAGCCGACCCGTGACGTCACCACCCGTGAAGCCAAGCAGCTTTCGCAGGCGGCCCGCATTGAATTCTCGCTGTCTCGAGACGTCGAAGTCTACCTCGACGGGCTTCAGCTGTTTGGCGGCGAAGAACGGCCCGAAGGGCATGCGGTGGGCGTTTATCTGCTTCGGTTGATGTCGTGGCGACCGAGGGCACCCCTCGGCTTCCGCCCACCGCGGATTTCTGTCTGCAACTCCTCGAGCCTGCGCGCGTCACCGACCTCGCATTCCCACACCACGAACACACGCCAGCCCAGATCGCGCAGCCGCTTCTGCTTCTGCCGATCCCGGGCGACGTTCTCGTCGAACTTGGCAGTCCAGAATTCGCGGCGGCTGGCTGGGGTGTAGGCGAACCTGCAATGAGGGTGTCGGTGCCAGAAGCAGCCATGCACGAGAATGACCGCGTTGTATCGAGGGAGCACGATGTCGGGCGTTCCAGGCAGGTCCTTCCGATGGATCCGGAAGCGGAGACCCGATTTGTGAAGGGAGCTTCGTACGGTTCGTTCTGGCCTGGTGTCCTTGCCGCGGATCCCTGACATCATCCTGCTGCGCGTCGCAGCATCGACGATGTCAGCCATCAGGCGGCAGCAGGCCGTGGAAGCGAAAGTTCGAGCTGAACGCCCGGTGACGGTTCACCCAGCAACCAGGGCCTGAGGAGTCGAGCGACCTCTTCCACCACTGGCACAACGACGGCGTTGCCGAACTGCTTGTACGCACGCGTGTCAGACACTGGGATCTTCCATTCTGAGCGGCCGGGCGCATCGAAACCCATCAGGCGCGCGCATTCTCTCGGCGTCAACCTTCGAGGGACGCGACGACGCGTCCGGATCAGGATCTCCGCGCCATCCTTGTAATACCGCGCCGATAGGGTCCGGGCAAAGTCGCGCCGCCCGACCAGACCGTACCCGAATCCGTTGCCCTTGCTCCGATGCTTCTCGGCATATGCCTGGAGGTAGGCCCAGAGCTTCGGCGTGAGGTAATACCGGTCTGCAACACGCCCGCGCTCGTCCGTGAAGGGTGGCTCCGGCCTTCCCGATCCATCCTCTGGGTGGAGCACGGAGCCGAGGCGCGGCCCCGCCATGGGATCGGGCCGCTCCAGCCGGCTCCAGTCGAAATCGTTGGAATCACGGAGCCCGACGATGAAGATCCGCTCCCGGTGCTGGGGCACGAACCCCTTCGCGTCGATGATCTGCTCCTTCACGTAGTAGCCCAGCTCCTTCCGCAGAACGTCCATGATGACCTTGAAGGTGCGACCACCGTCGTGGCTCTTCAGGTTCTTGACGTTCTCGAGGACGAACACCGCTGGGCGGTGGTGCTCGAGGATGCGCGCAACCTCGAAGAACAGTGTCCCCTGGGTCTCGCAGGCGAACCCGTGGGGACGGCCCAGCGCGTTCTTCTTGCTGACCCCCGCGATCGAGAACGGCTGGCAGGGGAACCCGGCCAGCAGCAGGTCATGCGGCGGGATGTGGTCCGCTGGGACGCTTCTGATGTCCCCGACCACTGGGTGATCGCAGCCGAAGTTCTCGCGGTACGTTCTCTGGGCGTAGGGGTCCCACTCGCTCGTGAAGACGCATTCCCCGCCCATGCGATCGAAGGGGAGCCGGAGGCCGCCGATACCCGCGAACAGGTCAATGAATCGGAAGCGCCGCTGGCCCGAGCCACTCTGCTTCGTGGCCGTAAGTCGTTGCAGGTAATCGATTACGGCTCGTCTCGGGGCTCCGTGGCCAAGCTCCCAGCGGGAGATGGTTTTCAGGCTGTAGCCCGTCTGGATGGCCAGATCGGATTGCGAAAGCCCTGCTACGATGCGCAGGTTGCGCAGGGTCTCCACGTCGGGGGATGGGCGCTGGGGGTCTGGTTCTCGCTGGGTCATGTTTTGGACATTACGTCCAGACGGCAGCAAACGCAAGATCTCGACATGCAAACGGCTCGTCGGAGGCCGCCTAAGGGCAGGTCAGCTACGTTGGCATGAACCGCCGGAATTCCCTTGGCAGCATATGCATCAGGCGGTCCGGCGGGATTACAGCAAAGTCGTACGTCACGTCATATTGCATCAGTACGGCCGCCAACCTGTGGGCGCTCGTGCTCGCTCCACGTTTGAGTGTTCCACTTTCTTGGTCGAAGTACATTTGATTCACAACATGCATGATGGCGGAGCTTGTAATCAGCTCCTGACGCGATGCGAACTGCTCGTACAGATCGCCTGGCGCCTGTGGTGCGGTTGCAAGCAAGCCCCGCACAATGTGTGGTTCCGATTCGTGAGCCAAGAATACATAGTACGGCCCTGCCACAAGGTGTCGGTAGCGCTTCCGGTAATCATCCTTGTTCAGAATATACCGGGCATCCTCGCCTACTTTCGTGCCAGGTGGGCGAATAATCGGAAGAAGAAAGAACGCCAGCCAGGTCCAGAAGCCCGGAACATGCAGTTGAGCCGTGTTTGGAAGGGCTTTCCCAAGTTCGCGGTATAGCCAGACGGCAAGAAGCCATCGACTCGCGAAGCTTTGATTCGGTAATTCCAGTGATGCACCAACAATTTCCGTCAGGCCCGGATCGGCAAGCAGATCAACGGGTCTATCACCTTCAGGCCGAACACGAAGATCCTCGAGGATACTCGCCGCAGCACTCATCCCCTGCTCATTGAAAGACCGACAGTCCATTCTCATTCGTCCATTCCCGTCCAACTCGTGAGGGCACGCAAAAATTTATGCTTGCCAGCGAAAAGTCTCACGGCATCATCAATCCAAGCTTCAACAGACTCATCATCCGTTGCAGAGGGGCAGAGTCCGGCAGCTGGCGAAACCATGGCCAGCACCGCAGCCTGCCAAGTGTCTTGCGCTTCGGCGTCTGACATGTTTCTTTGCGCCTCACGTAATAGCTGTCTGTACAACTCAGGCACAAGCAACGCCTTAACCTCAGTCCGCCGCATGAAGCTTCGCCAGTCGGCTATTCTCTCATTTATTTGCAAGAGTGGTACAGGCCCGGCGAAAGATAGTCGCCACACCACCTGACCAAGGTCGGCCGGCTGTACAGCCAACAGAGAGCGGGCTTCATCGCGCCCGTCGCAATCGGCAGGGCGTATCCTGTCAGCCTCTCCAAGGATGAGCCCGGCATCGTTACCCGTGCCAATAACCTTGAGTCGAAAGATTATTCCGTCAGGCACATCAAAGGCTTCGAGCACAAATGGTCTGTCCAAAGAGGGTACGTCTATGGTCCCACAATTGAAGCGCATCAATGTCCAATGTGCCTGCGCCTCGACCACTACGCACGCGTTACCGGGGAACGCATAGTCGTCCAGTGAATAGGCCAGAGTAAACGACGGAGCCACCGCTGTGTCATCGACACTCACGACAACGTCTGATCGGTGTATTCGTTGGCAACCGGTAAAGTTAAGGCGCCGGATTGTCATGAATCACCGCCGGGCTCGTCGGCCGTGACGCGAA
>CAWCRS010000010.1:0-179898 GCA_963798085.1 uncultured Gemmatimonadales bacterium | reverse complement strand
TCCAGAGCTAATTCCTCCGCCAGCGCCGCATCCCTCTCGCTCAGGATCAACAGTGCATGGAGAGCGGTCCTCACGACCCACCCGTTCTGGTCACGCAACAGCTGCCTTAGAATCGACACCCAATCGTTGGCCGGCGTTGGATCCCGCATTGCCTGACGACACACGAAGGCCGCGGAAGCGCGCAGCCGCGGTTCGTCGTTGGTTGCCACCTCTTTGCAGAAGGAGAATGTTGTCGCATTGTCGGTGCGTCGTAGACCAACCATGAGAGCACCTAAGTATTCGGTCAAGGCCGAGGAGACATCATTCATCACGCGGCGAACAAGATCGGCGCCATACGCAGCGTGCCGCTCCGAGAGCTTGGCGAGAAGCTCTCCCCCGGCGCATTGCTCGCCAGCCTCATTGATAGCTACGAGCCTATCTTCAACCCACTCAGCACCGTCCGATGCCTCTGGATACAGAGTGACGAACTCGTCCACGAGATGCTGGCGCTCGACATCCATACGGGCCTCCTGCGCACGCCAGTCCTCGGACTCCTCTTCCCAATGTGGCTCCGTCTCGCCTTTCAACTCCAGGCGGAAATGGCCGCCCGTCAAGTGCTTCGTCATCCCCAAGTCAAAGGACCATGGCACGGCAGAGATTATCTCCCTTGCCGCATCCCTGAGTTCCTCGTGTGACTCATAGCGAGCCTGCCAGGAGACTGCATCACACACGGCGATCACAACAAGTGGGTCCGGCTGCGAGTCGATTACGAGTCTGAGTCTATCAACAACCGCACGCTGCTCGGGAAGCCACCGTTCGTGGAGATCGTCGTCTGCAGAAAGGCCAAAGTGCCCCATTGGACGCCTAAGGGCGTCTCTCAATGAACTGACGGCGCGAAGCACTACCTTGAGAGAAGGCGCTTCAAGGCATTGATCTACGATGGCGAGGGCGCGACGCCGTACGTCCTTCGTGGTTTCCGGATTCACGAAATAGGGATGAAAGGCGATCTGGTGACCCTGCGCCTCCGTGCAGCTGCCGGCCTTCTCCAACATTGGGTCGACGACATCCAGAACCGAGTAGGCACAGTCATGCACGTCAGACGCTGCCAACCACCGCTCGACCGCGTCGACTACCGACGACATCATTTCGAGGCGCTGAGTGTTATAGCTCGCTAGGTCAGCCAACACTCGAATGGGATGCTCTGGGTTTGGATTGAGCTCACGGCTATCAGCTTTGGCGATGACCCAGAGGAGATCGAGCGCTCTATCTCGATAATCCGGATGGTACGCCACCCCCTGTAGGAGCGGCGGAATCGCATGAAGCACGCTCGTCTGGGTCCACGCCAGGTCCGCGAACGCAGGCTGATCGGCCTGGGGAGCAACATTCCTCGCGCAGAGCCAACTCAACCAACTCCAGCACCCGTTTCGGTTGGTAGAGCGTCACTCCTCGGAGCAGCCTGAGGATCTCAACCCGCCCGTAGTAGGAAGCGGTCAGGAACTCCGCGATTACAGAGGCCCACACCGCTTCTAGTAGGTCGATCTCCGCCGTATCGGACTCACGTACCCGCCAGTCCAATTCGGCAAGCCCGCTAAGGATCTGCGGACCCGCCAGGTCTGCGAAAGTCGAATAGACGCGGTCAACGAAACCGGTTGCCTTCTCGCCGGTGACCGCTGCGCGGTGATATAGAAAGTCAGAGAGCACGTCAGGCGTTATCCTGAGGGCACTTCCTCGCCGCACGAGGACGCCCGCCTCCTCAAGAGCTCCCACGACTCTCTTCAACTCGTCAGCCTGCATGTCAAGAAAGGCAGCGGCACGATGGAGCAGTTGTTCACTATCTACTCGGAACGAGCCGAGCGCTGCAATCAGTTCGAGGATACGGCGTGCTAGAATCCGGTCGACGAGATCGTCAATCGCGTTGGCGTATTCATTCGCCATCCGAGCCAACACGGACTGCCGGAATTGTTGGTGGTGGGAGAGCATTCCAGGTGGAAGCGCTTCTTCGGCGAGAAGCCTGCCGCCAACCACCGTAACGAGCGGCGAGTCGCCGGTAATCCGCGCGAGCGCTTCTGCCAAATGATCGTGCGTCGGCCCGAGAGCTTGCCGAGCGAGAACGACGGACTCATCCCGGCTCAGTTCTCGTAACTCGTCCAAGACTCGAATCTCACCCAGGTCAAATCCGAGTCGCGCCAGGTGACCGTGGATTGCTGCGACTCCGTAGGGTCTCGTGGAAATCACCAGCCTGGGTGCGTGGCGTGCCCTCAGTACGGCGGCAAGGATGATATCAAGATCCTGGCGCCTGTGGCCGTCGTCGAGAAATAGCACCGTCCCCCGAGGAAGCGTGGCGATATCCTCTGCGCTGACAAGCTGCCCGTCGGCCACGAAACGGACCACCGCGGCAGGAGTCTCCCTCCCGAGGACGCGAGCCACAGCAAGGAGTAGCCGTGTCTTCCCGATGCCACCCCGTCCGGGCAGTATGGCGACGCGGTGCTGACACGCCACGCTGGAGAATCCGACCAACTGCTCTTGAATGTCTTCCCGCCCAACCAATTGCCACTCGTGACTAAAGACGCGACCAGGCGAAAGCCATGGGGCAAAGAACTCATCGGGAGTAAGTAGCGAAGATCCGGACCCTATTTTCTGGTCTCTCAGCTCTTGGGCATCGCGGAGAGCGCGCACATCGCCCCGGATGCCAGCAAGTGTAACGCTCGCCCATAGGTTTCTCGTCGCCGGGTCGCGCCGAAGCCCTTCCATGAATGTAGTCCGGATCTCATCCAGCACGACCACACCGTCGAGGCCAATCGCGGGAAGATCATATGGAGAAGAGTCGAACGCGGCCCTAACGCGCGCCTCGTCGAGTTCGCTCTCTGGGTCGACTAACACGCGGAGGACTTCATCACTGAGCGGGGGGTGCCGAAAGTCAGTTGCCAACGCGATGGTATCGAGGTCCGGGTACTTGGCTAAGGTCAGGCCGACGGCACGCGCCAGACATGACCTCACTTTTCTCGTTTCGCCGGAGCCACGCATTGAGATATTGCAGTTGAACCGGCAGCCTGAACGACCTGTTCAAACAACGCGCTGCACGTGGCATTGACAGTAGACCGCACACCCGGCGGGAGAAGGCGGTAGATGCCCAGGACTGCCGCTAGAGTCGTCAGCACATGCCCCCACTTGCAGCGGCCGGTTGGTCAATCGAACCGCACACACGACAACACTCCTGGTCCGATCGATCTCGAGGCCGGTACTCAAGGCAGACTTGCATTGCGAGCGGATCCATACAATTAGAAGCCTCCGATTAACCGGAGTTTGGACCCAAGGACTACGTCTTCTGCAACGCCTGCCAGCGCACATTGCCGACGTGGGATCTTACCTGGGTCTCCTCGCATTTCTGCAAATGGGCCAAAAGGGGATTTCAGTTAACCGCACTTGAGCGAATAACCACGCGTTATCGTACCGATTGGCCAGACTGGTGCAGATAGCCGGCCAACGGAACGCGCACGCCCTCCGGCTCGCCGCACGATGACGCCGAGAATCAACCAACGTCGCGCCACGCTGACGCCAGGGCTGAACCGTGTGAGCGTTCATTTCGCCTGTCACAACCGCCTTGACGCAGAATACCCCGCCGAACTCACCCGAGGCCAAGTTCCGCCACCCGCCGCTGCGCCCGCCCCATAGCCAATTCCTCCAACTCGCTCAGGGGCGCCCACAGAACATCCCCGGCAGCGCCCTCGACCGCAACCTGCCCAGACGACAACGTAAACAACACCGCGTGATACGTCTCCCGACGGTGGCTGAACGCGTGCGGCACCGCCCCAAGCAACCGCCCCCCGCGCCCGACCCTGACCCCCGCCCCAAGCGCCGCCCGCCGCGCTCCCGCCCTCACCCCCTCCCCAGCCCGCAGCTCAACGCCCGGAAACTCCCACATCCCCGCCAGCAACCCACGATCCGGCCGCCGCACCACCAGCACGCGGTCACCGCGACCGCACGACCGCCGTCCCGATGTCGAACGAAGGCACCTCGCCAGGCCGACGGGATGCAGGACGGAGCTCCTGCGTCCCCCGCCCATACGCCAGACAAAACGAACTTAAAGGACAGACTCCACACGAGGGATTCCGCGGCGTGCACACGCGTGAGCCCACCTCCATGAGCGCCTGGTTGAACGCACCCGGACGTTCCGGAGAGACGAGCTCCGCAGCAAACGACTCGAGCGCGGACGCGAGTAACGTCGCCTGAACCAAGCAGACGACACAGCACCCGCCGCGCATTCCCGTCCACCGCCGGCTCCGGCAACCCATGCACGATCGACGCGAGCGCACCCGCCGTGTACCGCCCCACGCCCGGCAGTGCCCGCAGTTCGCCGAGGGTCCGCCGGCAGCTGACCGCCATGGACTTCCCTGACGACACGCGCCGCGCGCTGTAGATTACGGGCACGCGAGTAGTAGCCGAGGCCCTGCCAGGCATGCAGCACATCGTCGGTCGCGGCACTGGCCAGCGCATTGATCGTGGGGAACCGCGCCAGCCAGCGCTCGTAGTAGGGGATGACCGTCTCCACGCGCGTCTGCTGCAGCATGACCTCGGAGACCCAGATGTGGTACGGATCGGTCGCGCGGCGCCACGGCAGATCGCGGCGCCGCTCGTCGAACCAGGCGAGCAGGGAACGGCGCAGCGCGCGGACCTGCGCCCCGGGCAGCACCCTCGCCTTTCCCGTCACTGATGGTGGCTCATGAAGTTCACGACCTATTCGAAGTACAGCGGCACGGTCCTCGACGCGCTCAACATCCAGGACCTGCTCGAGCGACTCGCCGATTTCCTGCTGCAGAGCGGCTTCGAGGGCGGCCCCCATTTTCACCCGTGGTGGGGCTGGTCCGGCGACAACGAAGATCGCTCGCTCGATGCGCTGAAGGAAGCGCTGCTGCAGGCGCTCATCGAGAGCGGCCAGCTCACGCCCGAGATGCTCAGCGAGCTGCGTGGCGAGGGCGATGGTGACGCGGAGGTGCGCAAGCAGATCGCCGAGCTGCTCAATGACCTGGTGAAGAAGCTCGTCGAGGAAGGCTACATCAATCTGGGCAATGCGCCGCTGCTGCCGGGCGGCCACGTCGAGATGCCGGAGGGTGGCGGCATGATCGACGAGGGCAGGCAGGCGGCGCAGCAGGTCGAGTTCAACCTGACGCAGAAGGGCGTCGACTTCCTCGGCTACCGCACGCTGCGTCATCTGCTGTCGGCCATCGGCCACTCGAGCTACGGCGCGCACGACACGGCGCACCTGGACACCGGCATCGAGGCGAGTGCCGCGGCCCGGCCCTACGAGTTCGGCGACACCATGAACCTCGACATTCCCGGCACGCTGAAGAACGCGCTCGCGCGCCAGGGTCCGAGGGTGCCGCTCGATCTCGAATACTCCGACCTCATGGTGCACCAGGCGGAGTATCGCAGCTCGTGCGCGACCGTGCTGCTGCTCGACATCTCGCACTCGATGATTCTCTACGGCGAAGACCGGTTCACACCGGCGAAGAAGGTGGCGCTGGCGTTGTCGCATTCTGATCCGTACGCAGTATCCGGGCGACTCGCTGCGCGTCGTCACGTTCGGCGACCGCGCGCGCGAGATCCCGTTCGGCGAGCTGGCACAGACGAAGGTGGGACCGTACCACACGAATACCGCGGAAGGCATCAAGCTGGCGCGTCGCCTGCTGCTCGCGCAGAAGAAGGACATGCGGCAGATCGTCATGATCACGGATGGCAAGCCCTCCGCCATTACACTGCCGGACGGTCGCGTCTACAAGAACCCCGCGGGCCTCGATCCGCGCGTGATCCGCGAGACGCTGCGCGAGGTGGGCGCGTGCCGGAAGAGCGGCATCCTGATCAACACGTTCATGCTGGCGAGGGACCCCGCGCTCGTGCACTTCGTGGCAACCGTCTGTCAGATGGCGCGGGGCAAGGCGTACTTCACGAACACGATGACGCTGGGCGAGTACGTGATGCGGGATTTCCTGCGGCGTCGCTCACGGCGGGTGAAGTAGCATCGTCGCCTGACCTGACATTAACGGCCCGTCCTGCGCAGGATCCGCGGGACGGGCCGTTCTGCGATCAGGCGCAAACGGGCGCCGCGGCGGCTGGCCGCGGCCGGGCGCCGAAGTCAGTAGTGGAAGCGCAGCAGCGGCACGACGAGGAAGGGTGTGGTGCCGCCGTTGTCGCCGCCGCTGCTCGTGTCGGTGCTGTGCTTCAGGTGAATCACGTGGATCAGCACCGCCGCGAGCCCTGCAGAGCCGACCAGTCCGCCGACTGCGGCGGAGCGCTGCTGGCGCAGCCGCAGCTGCGCGCCGTAACCCTGCTGATAGGAGACACGGTACGCGGCATCGCCCTGGGAAAGCGCGGACGTCGCATTCTGGGCCGTCCTGTCCGCGTGGTTGCCGGCTGAGTTCACCATGAGCGCAGTGCCGATGGGACCGGCCACGAGGCCACCGAGGAAACCGCGCGACAACCAGCCGAAGGTGCCCGGTTTCGACCCATTGGTCTTGCCCGCGGCCACGGCGCTCGCGGCTTCCGGATCGGTGTTCGTCGTGAGTATCGGCGAATTGCTGACCAGCCGCACGTCCCAGTCGCCGGGCGCGCTGACGTCGAACTGGTACATGCCCGTCTTCGGGATCGCGAGCACATTGGAGCCGCCGAAGACGCCATCACCCTTTGCCAGCTCGCCCACCACGTTGCCCGCTTCATCCAGCAGGCGGACCGCGAACGGGCCATCGCCGCGCACACTCATTTCGAACACCGCGCGGCCTTCGGTCAACGCGAACTTCTGCGTCGCCTCCGGCCCCTTGCCCTTGTAGCTCTGTGCCGCCAGCGACGAGGCGCACAGTGCCACGAGAGAAGCGGTAACGAGAATCCGATCACTGCGCATGTCTGTACTCCTGCTTGCACGCTGCCGGACGCGTCAGCGCGGCCGGTCCGGTGGCATGATGGGGCGCCGGCCGCTCGGCCTGCAAGCGGCTGGCAGGTCTGCGCTGCCCAATGAAACGACACGCCGGCGACGTCGTTCCCTGATCTCCGCGCCGCAATCCCGCCGCGCACGGCCCGCACGGGACCGGACCGGTGCAGTCACCCGCGAACCGGCCCGCAGCGGGGAGACAGGCGCCCGGCAGAGAGCCGGCCGCCGATGTTATACTCGCGCCGGCGCCTGTCGCTCCGCGGGGCGAGAGCGCGCCTCTCCCAGACGACGCATTGCGCGTCGAGTTTCTGACAGAACCGGGGGAAGGGAACGAGCAAGATGACGGATTCATCGAAAATCGTGCTGAACGGAAAAGTCGAGGCGTTCGGTTTTCCCGTGAAGGAAGCACGCATTGAGGCACTCGAACGCAGTCGCTCGTGGCGTGCCACGCGCGGCCTGCTGTCACTGGCGATCGGACTGGGCGTGACGCCCGTCGTGGCACTCGTACCGCCGCATTTCCCGTGGGCGCTGGGCGCGCTGGGAACCGGCGCCGTGCTCGCGCAGCGGCGCATGACGGAGCATTACACGCTGCTCACCATGGATGCGACCTGCCCGCGCTGCGGCGCGGCGCTCAGCACACCGGCGGGCCGGCTGACGGGCCAGCGCACCCTCACGTGTCCATCGTGCAACCAGGAAGTGCTGCTGGAGGTGAAGCTGCCCTGAGGCGAAGGGCTCAGCGCGCCGCCTTCGAGTCCAGCCACTCCGAGCGCATGCGGCGCATGGCATCGGTGACGGGCATGCCCGCGCGCTCGTAGCTCAGCACCTCGAGTTGAGGATCCTCCACGAATGTGATGCTGCCGGTGCGCGGAATGCCGCGATTCAGCCAGGTGACCGCGACACGCTGCCCCGGCTGATGCTGCGCGATCAGCTCGTTCAGCTGCTCGACCGACGTGATGTCCGTGCCATCCAGCGACGCCAGCGGGTCGCCGCGCTCGAGGCCCGCGTCGTACCAGGGCGTGCCCACGGCGGTGCCCGCACCGAACGTGACGCGCCCGTTCTGCACCTGCAGGAACGCAGGGCCAAGCGTCGCGTGGCCGGGATTGGCCTTGCGCACCAGAACACCGGCGCCGGCCAGCAGGCTCGCATAGTCGACGATCTCCTGGCCTGCCATGTAGCGGTTGAAGTAATCGCCGGCGAAGGCCGCATCGCCGCTCACCTGCGCCAGTGCGGCGCGGATGTCGTCCAGCGTGTACGGCTTCTCCGGCCTGCCGTGGCGCAGCCACATGGCGAGCATCAGGTCGTCCACCGACTTGTGGAAGCGCGTGCGCAGCGTGAAGTCCAGGCCCAGCGCGATGGCCGCGCCGTACGTGTAGTACGAGATGAACGTGTTGAGCTGGTTCGTCGGGTCGATGGAAACGGCCGCATCGATGAAGGGCGCCTGCCGGCTCATGCCCACCGCACTGAAGAAGCGCCGGCCCGGCGCGTTCACCACCGTGTTGATGGTGCCGTTGAGGGTGGCAATGTACTGATCGTCGTCGATCAGCCCGGCCCGCCGCAGGAAGAGCTGCGTGTAGTACTGCGTGAAGCCCTCGCCGAACCACAGCTCGCCCGACATGTCGGCGCGCTCGAAGTCGAACGGCTCGATGGCGCGCGCCCGGATGCGCTCCATGTTCCAGGAGTGGAAGTACTCGTGCGACAGCGTGCTCAGGTTCCCCATCATGTTGTTAGCCAGCGTGCCGCCGCTGGTGAGCGATGTCGAATTGCGATGCTCCATGCCATCGCCCGCGGCCCAGGGGCCGTAGCAGGCGATGAACGTGTACGTGCCCACATCGTAGGCGGGGAACTCGCCGAACACGGCTTCTTCTTCGGCGACGACTTTCTTCGCCATGTCGGTGTAGCGATCCAGCTCCTGGTCCGTGCCGGGATCGTGCAGCGCGATACGGATCGTGTACGTCTTTCCGCCCGACATCACCTGCCAGTCGCGCAGCCGGAAATCCGACAGCTCCGTGGGACTGTCCATGAAGTACTGCAGATCGGGCGCGGTGAAGGTGGTGGCCGCGTTCGTGGGACGCAGCTGCGTCGCCACTTTCCAGCCCGAGCCGGCGGGCGGCTCGAAGGTCACGCGAATGGGCCGCTGCATGAGACCGCGCGCCCACATGAAGGTGGCCGGCATGTTCAGGTGCGCGTGGTTCAGGTCGATGCCCGCATACGTGCCATCCGCGCGATCGCCAAACAGCGTGTAGGTCACGCGCACCGTGCCGTCATGGCCGGCCGCGTCCCAGCCGTACGGATCCGGCCGCGTCAGCGTCAGCGCGCGGCCTCGCCCATCCTCCGCAGTCACGGAATAGACATTCTTCGCGAACTCGTGCAGGGCGTAGCGGCCCGGTGAGGAGCGGCTCATGCGCAGCTGCAGCGGCGCGGCGGGCAGGTGCGTGAAGGTGGCGGTGATGCTCGCCTCGTGGTGAACGGCATTGGGAAAGCGAACGACGTAGGAAACACTGTCCTGCGCGCTCACCGCCGCGGCCCGCAGGGTCAGCGCCAGCGCACACAGCAATGTCCGTCTCATGACTGTCCTCGTCCTGGGTGGGCGGGGGTTGAGAGCACTGCGGGTCCCGGGCAAACGGGGCTCGCAAGATGCCCGGTCGCTGCCCCGGCCGCAACACGCAGCGTGGCCCGCCAGCGCGCCCGCGCGGTTTCGTGGCCGGGGCGCCCGCCGTTATCTTGAGTGCGAATGCGCCGCGTTGCAGGGGACAACCAACTGCACCGCAGCCGTCGCGGCGCAGCAGCGCAAACCACTGGCACGAGCAACCTCCGCCTGGCGATTGGAGCGGCAAATGGATCCTGGAACAGTGGGCGTCTTCATCCCCATCATCGCGCTGGGGATTCCACTCGTCGCGGTGATCGGTCGCTTCATTGTGCAGCCCGTCATTGCGGCGGTGTTGAAGCACGCGGAAATGCAGAAGACAGCGGTTGCGATGGAGCCCATGGCACAGCGCCTGGCGGAAACCGAAGACCGGCTCGAGCGCATTGAGCGCACCATGCAGCGCGTGATCGAGGAGCAGGAATTCCAGCGCCAGCTCACCAGTGGCAGCTCCGAGACGCCCGCTCTCACGAAACCGGGCTGAGTCGGGCCGTACCCCGGCTGCGTTTCGCCCTCATGCCCGCCGCGCGACATGATGGTTCATCCCGCTGAGCTGCTCGTCGTGGAACCTCGCTTCTGCGGGCCAGCGGATCGGGCGAATGGCGGCTACATTGGCGGCTTGCTGGCGGGTGCCGCTGCGCAGCCGCTGCAGATCACGCTGCGCCAGGCGGTGCCCCTCGACACGACACTGCGCGTGGAGCGTTCGCCGCACCTCACACGTCTGATGGCAGGCGACGATGTGGTCGCGGAAGTGGTTCCCGCTGCGCTCGACCTGCGTGTGCCGGCGCCGCCTTCACGGGCACAGGCCGAAGCCGCAATGCGCAGTTATCCGACTGCCGCCGAGCACCCGTTCCCGCACTGCTTCGTGTGCGGACCCGCCCGCGCCCGGGGTGATGGACTGCGCATATTCGCGGGCAGACTGCCCGATGCAACGGCTGTTGCTTCGGTCTGGACTCCCTCCGCGGATCTGGCCGATGCGAACGGCGCTGTTCGCAAGGCCTTCCTCTGGGCCGCCCTGGATTGCCCGGGCGGATTCGCGGCCGCCATTCGGCAGCAACCCCGGGCCCGCCGTGCTGGGTCGCTTCACCGCGCACGTGACCGCATTGGTCGACCCCGGCGAGGCCTGCATTGTGATCGGCTGGCCCCTGGCGCACGAGGGCAGAAAGCACCACGTCGCCACCGCACTGTTCGACAGCCGGCGCCGCCTCGTGGGCAGCGCCAGCGCCACCTGGATCGAGCTGCGCCGCTGAGCCTCAGCGCGTGCCCGCCATTCTTGTTCACGTACTCCGCCGCCGCCTTGCCCGTCGTGAACCACACGCCGCCCTTCGTCTTCATGTGCTCGATGAGCTTCTCGAGCACGAGGATGCGCGAGCGATGGCCGATCAGGTGCGGGTGCGTGGTGAGAATGAACATGCCGTGCTCCTCCCACGCCTTGTCGAACTCGTCGATGTAGACCTGCAGCACATCGCGCGGCGATGCGTAGTTGCTGCCGCGCGGATCGAACAGTACGGACTCCGTGAGGATCCATTCCACCGGCAGCTCGACCACGCCGGTCGCCTGATTGTCTTCCAGCAGCTCGTACGCACGGTCATCGGACATGAGCGACGTATCGTAGAGGAAACCCAGCTCGCGCAGCATGTGCAATGTGTTGGGGCTGAAATTCCACGAGGGCGCGCGATAGCCGACCGGCCGCATGCCCGTGAGCCGCTCCAGGTCATCGCGTGCCTTGCGGATGAGTTCCGTTTCTTCATCCGCGGCGAGGCTCGTGTTCTGCTCGTGGATCCAGCCGTGCACGCCGAACTCGTGGCGGCCGTAGCGCTTGATCGAGTCCGCCATCTCCGGGTGCAGCTCGAGACTCATTGCGGGAATGAAGAAGGTCGCGGGAATGTGGTCGCGGTCCAGCACATCGAGCACGCGGTGCAGGCCGATGCGCGCGCCGTACTCGCCGCGCGACAGCGAGCTGACCGATACGGTGCGCGCGTCCTGCATGCCGGCCAGCGTGGGCGTTTCATTGTCGACATTGAAAGAAAGAATCACCGCGACGCGCGCGCCGCCGGGCCACTGCGCGGGTTGCAGATTGCGTCCGGCGCGCACGTGATCGACGATGGTCTTCACCTGCTCGGGCGGCAGTCGCCAGGGCGGATTCTGTGCGCGCCCGGACGAGGCGACGAGCAGCAGTGCTGCGGGGAACGCGATGCGGACACGCACGATACACCTCGCTCTGTCGAAGGGAATTGCCCAGGCGGGCGTGCAGCATTCCGAAAGCCGGGCTGCGGCATGATGCGCAAGCGGCCGGAAGCGAGCAAGCAGTCGATGAGGGACGGTAACACGCGCGGTGCGGGCGCGGTCGCTCAGGCTTGACACACCCCACGCCGCCGGTAACATGGGAGCGTACCACACAGTATTCCACAGGCGACCCGCCGGGCCACGGACCGGCCCGCTCGCCGCGTGTCAGCGTACTCGGGAGACAGACCATGCTTTCCATCACCACGCGCACCGGGCTGATCCGGAGCGCCGCCATTGGCGTCGCCATCTTCGGCGCGGCCTCGACACCCGCCGCCAACAGCCCGGCTGCGGCGCAGGCCGCGATGCAGACCGCGCTCCGGGACACCACCTGGTTCGGCGGGCTCAGCTTCCGCAATGTCGGACCGGTGCGCGGCGGACGCTCGACCGCCTCGGCGGGCAGCGCCAGCCGCCCCAACGAGTACTACTTCGGCGCCACCGGCGGCGGCCTCTGGAAGACAACCGACGGCGGCACCACGTGGCGGCCCGTCACCGATGGCCAGCTCACCAGCTCATCCGTGGGCGCCGTGCAGGTCTGCGACGCGAATCCCGATGTCGTGTACATTGGCATGGGCGAGTCCGAGTTCCGCGGCAACATCATGCAGGGCGATGGCGTCTACAAGTCCACCGACGCCGGCAAGACGTGGAAGCACATGGGCCTGCCCGAGAGCCAGACCATCGCCCGCATCCGCATTAACCCGGCGAACTGCGACATCGTGTATGCCGCGGTGCTGGGTCACGCCTACGGCCCCAATCCCGAGCGCGGCGTGTACCGCTCGAAGGATGGCGGCGCCAGCTGGCAGCGCGTGCTCTTCCGCAGCGACAAGGCCGGAGCCGAGGACCTGGTCGATCGACCCATCCAATCCTAACACGCTGTATGCCAGCTTGTGGGAGGTGTACCGCACCTCGTGGGGCATGTACAGCGGCGGCCCCGGCAGCGGCCTCTTCAAGACCACGGATGGCGGCGACACGTGGACCGAGCTGACGCGCAATCAGGGCATGCCCGCGGGCATCATCGGCAAGATCGGTGTAGCCGTATCGCCCGATCCGAACCGTGTGTTCGCCATTGTCGAGGCCGAGGAGGGCGGCGTGTTCCGCTCCGAGAATGGCGGCCAGACGTGGGAACGCACCAATGACGACCGCAACCTGCGCCAGCGCGCGTTCTACTACACGCGCATTTACGCCGACCCGAAGAACAGGGACATCGTCTACGTGCTCAACACGGGCGCCTACCGCTCGCGCGACGGCGGCAAGACCTTCAACCAGCAGCTGCGCCCGCCGCACGGCGACAACCACGACCTGTGGATCGCGCCCAATGATCCGGAGCGCATGATCGAGTCCAATGACGGCGGCGCCAACGTCTCGGTCAACGGCGGCCAGACCTGGACCGACCAGGACTTCCCCACGGCGCAGCTCTATCACGTCATTACCACGGGGCACGATCCCTACTGGGTGTGCGGCGCGCAGCAGGACAACAGCACGGCGTGCGTGCCCAGCCGCGGCTGGAACCAGATCGCCGACATCGTGCAGGTGGGCGGCGGCGAGAGCGGCTACATTGCGAACGATCCGGAGCACCCGGACATCTTCTTCGCCGGCAGCTACGGCGGCCTGCTCACGCGCTACGACTTCGCCACCGGCAACGAGCAGACCGTGGACGTCTGGCCCGACAATCCCATGGGCCACGCGTCCGACGACATGAAGGAGCGCTTCCAGTGGACCTACCCGATCGTCTACTCGCGCACCGGGCCGAAGGAGCTGTACGTCGCATCCCAGCACCTGTTCATGACCCGCAACGACGGCATGAGCTGGGAGCAGATCAGTCCCGACCTGACTCGCCATGATCCGAAGACCATGGGGTCATCGGGCGGCCCGATCACCAAGGACAACACGGGCGTCGAGACCTACGCCGTCATCTTCACCGTGGCGCCATCGCCGCACGACGCGAATACCATCTGGACGGGCAGCGACGACGGCGTGATCAGCATCACGCGCGATCACGGCAGGACGTGGAGCAACGTGACGCCGAAGGATCTGCCCGAGTTCGCGCGCATCAGCATGATCGAAGTGTCGCCGCACCGGGCGGGCACGGCCTACGTCGCCGCCAAGCGCTACCAGCTCGATGACCGCGCGCCCTACATCTATCGCACGGACGACTACGGTCAGACCTGGGTCAAGACCATCAACGGCATCGCAGCGGGCGACTTCGTGCACGTCGTGCGGGAGGACCCGGTGCGGCCCGAGCTGCTCTTCGCAGGCACCGAGCACGGCATCTGACATCTCCTTCGACAACGGCGCGCACTGGCAGGACTTCCGTCGCAACCTGCCCGATGTGCAGGTACCCGACCTGCTGATCAACGGCAACGACCTGGTGATCGCCACGCACGGCCGGTCCGCGTACATCATGGACGACATGAGCCAGCTGCGGCAGCTGACGCCCGCGGTGATGGCCGAAGCCTTCCATCTGTTCAAGCCGACGCCCGTCGAGCGCGGGCGCGACCAGGCGGTAACGATCAATTACTACCTGAAGGCGCCGGCGCAGAAGGTCACGCTGGACATTCTCGATGCGCGCGGCAGCGTCATCCGGTCCTACACGGCGCCCGACACCGCGCAGGCGGGCGGGCGGGGTGGAAGAGGCGGGCGTGGCGGCGGCCGCGGCGCGGGGGGTGGCGAAGCCGGCGGTGATGAAGAAGGGGGCGGCGGCGGCGGCGGCGGCCGCGGCGGGCGAGGCGGTTTCGGCGGCGGGAGGCTGGGGCTGACCGCCGGGGCACACCGCTTCGCGTGGGACATGCGCTATCCGGGCGCCACCACGTTCGACGGCCTCATCATGTGGGCCGCCGGCACCAATGGCCCGCGCGCACTGCCCGGCGGCTACAGCGCCCGCCTCACGGTGGACGGCCAGCCGGCGCAGGCGCAGAGCTTCGAGATCGGCAAGGCCGCTCGCCTCGCCAGTGTCAGCGCGGCTGACCTGCAGGCCCAGTTCGACCTCGCGATGAAGGTCCGCGACCGTTCCAGTGACGCTAACGATGCCGTTATCAACATCCGCGACATCAAGACGCAGGTCGATGATCGCATCGGCAAGAACGCCAGCGTCAAGGCGCCCGGCCAGGCACTCGAAGAGAAATTCACCGGTGTGGAGGGCGAGATCTACCAGTACCGCAACCGCAGCAGCCAGGACCCGCTCAACTTCCCCATCAAGCTGAACAACAAGATCGCCGCGCTGATGGGCGCCGTGGAAGGCGTGGACGGCCGTCCCACGAAACAGTCCTACGAGGTTCTGGCCGATCTGTCATCGCAGCTGGACGTGCAGCTCAACCGCCTCGACGTCCTCATCCGCACGGACCTCGAGCAATTCAACAAGCTGCTCAAGTCGAAGGGACTGGATCCGATCAAGCCGCCGGAGAAGAAGCAGAAGCCCATCACCTGACTTGACGGCGTTGCTGGTTGCTCGTTGCTGGGGCTGGTTGCCCGGGAACTCATGGCTGATTGGGTGGAGGTAACGGGGGATGGCGTGCGCATGCGGGTGCGGGTGCAGCCGCGTGCGTCACGCACGGAAGTCGCCGGTGTGCTTGCGGGCGCGCTGAAGATCCGGCTGGCGGCGCCGCCGGTGGAAGGGGAGGCGAACGACGCGCTGCTGCGCTTCCTGGCGAAGCGGCTGGACGTGGCGCGCTCGGCGCTCCGCATCGCGTCGGGTGAGCGCGGCCGCCTCAAGGCGATCGATGTCAGCGGCATCAGCGTGACGGCGGCGCGCCGCCTGCTGTCCGGCGGCGACTGACAGGCTGTTATCGCGGCTGCACCCGGCGCTGGCCCTCGCCGCTGCGATCCCACCACTGCAGCACGCGCAGCGCGCGCAGCGTGTTCCAGCGGCTCGGCTCACCCACGTGCTCCAGCTCGAACCAGGTCTTCCCCGGATACCGGCGCGTGGCGGTCAGCGGCAGCCGCACCGCTCAGGGTCTCGAGCGTGGCCATCGTCTGCGGTCGCTCAATGCGATGGTGCGCCGCTCTCCGCACCGCGCGCACTGCCCGCCCGCAGCGCGGCATTCCGCGCACGCGCCGCGGCCGCGCCGGCCCGGCCGAAGAAGAAGTAGATCGCGAGGCCGATGGCCAGCCAGATCACGAGCCGCTCCCACGTGGCACGCGGCAGCCCCGTCATGAAGAAGAAGCACGAGCCCGCCCCCAGCAGCGGCACCCACGGCACGAGCGGAGTGCGGAACGGGCGCTCCAGCTCCGGTGATGTGCGCCGCAGCACCAGCACACTGATGCACACAATGGCGAACGCCAGCAGCGTTCCCATGCTCACCAGAACGCTGAGCACACTCAGCGGAAAGATGCCCGCAGCCACCGCCACGACAGCACCCGTGAGCATGGTGGCGATGTGCGGCGTGCGGAAGCGTGGGTGCGTGCGCTGAAACACGTCGGGCAGCAGTCCGTCGTGGCTCATCGAGTAGAACACACGCGACTGCCCGAGCAGCGTCACCAGGATTACGCTGGTCAGTCCGAGCAGCGCACCCGCCTTGATGATCGGGCTCAGCCACGTCAGCCCGGTGGCATCGATGCCCACAGCGATCGGCGTGGGTCCCGTCAGCTGCGGGTAGGGCACAATGCCGGTCAGCACCAGCGATACGGCGATGTACAGCACCGTGCAGATGGCCAGCGAAGCGAGGATGCCAATGGGCAGATCGCGCTTCGGATTCTTCGCTTCCTGCGCCGCGGTGGAAACCGCATCGAAGCCGATGTACGCGAAAAAGATCACGCCCGCACCGCGCAGCACGCCGCTCCAGCCGAAGTGGCCGAATTCGCCGGCGTTGGGCGGCACGAAGGGGTGCCAGTTGCCCGGCTTCACGAAAGCGGCGCCGAAGCCGATGAACAGCAGGATCACCGCCACCTTGATCATCACGATCACCGTGTTAGCTCCTGCCGACTCGCGGATGCCCACGATCAGCAGCGCCGACGCGGCCAGCACGATGAGCGCGGCGGGCACATCGAAGACCGCCTGCACGGTCGTGCCATTGGCCAGCGTCACGGCCGTGCCGCGCGCAGCCGCGAAGCGCGCCGGCAGATCAATGCCGAAGCCGTGCAGCAGACTGCTCACGGTGCCCGACCAGCCCGCGGCCACCGTCGCCGCCGACAGCGCATACTCCAGAATCAGATCCCAGCCGATGATCCACGCGAAGAGCTCGCCCAGGGTTGCGTACGCGTACGTGTAAGCACTGCCCGCTACCGGGATCATGCTGGCAAACTCCGCATAACACAGTCCCGCGAACGCGCATGCCACGCCCACCACCAGGAACGAAAGCACGATGCCCGGCCCGGCAAACTGTGCGGCGGCGTTTCCCGTGATCACGAAAATGCCTGCGCCGATCACGGCACCAATGCCCAGCGTCGTGAGCTCGACCGGTCCGAGCGCGCGCCGCAGGTCGCTGCCCTCCGCATCGGCGCGCAATGTCGCAAAGCTCTTCTTCGTGAACAGACTCACCGTCTCCTCCTGCCAAAAAATTGGCACACAGGGACACAGCCGGACACCTGCTGACACGAATGTCAGCAGAGTCAAAAGGTCAGTGCATCATCGAGAGCGGGGGTCCGCGATCGAGGGGTGTGGGCGGCACTGTGGACGGACCGACCTGCACCGGGGGCTGCACGCTGAGCCGCGAGGAAGCCTGCAGGCCGGGTGCCGGATCCAGTGCCGCCAGGGGCAGCACCAGCAGTGCAATGAGCAGGGTGGCGGCCACGAAGCCGAGTCGTGACGGGGGATCGTGCCGCACCTGCGGGTCGAGGATCGCCTGCACGCGCTCCTCGAGTCGTGAGCGCTGCGCCATGGCGACGGCAGGTCGCGGCACCCGCGCCCGGAACGTGCGCGCCAGCGCGAGCAGGTGACCGGCGTAATCGGAGGGTCGCACACCCGTGCGCAGCACGCAGTCATCGCAGGCCCGTTCCCGCTCGCTGCGCAGGCGGCGTGCGGAGTACCACACCGCGGGGTGGAACCAGTAGAGCGCGCACGCCAGATCGGCCGCGCGCTGGGCCAGGCAGTCGTAGCGCTTGACGTGGGCCAGCTCGTGCAGCAGCACGACGCGCAGGCGGCCACGCGACCAGCCTTCCGCCTCCGGCGGTACCAGCAGTACCGGTTGCAGCACGCCCAGCGTGAGCGGTGTAATCGCGTGTTTGCTGCGCAGCAGTGTGACCGGCGCGTTCAGGCCGATGCGCCGGCGCAGCCGCTGCACCAGCGGAGGCAGACGACCGCTGCGCAGGGGTGTCGCCTCACGCACCAGGCGCCGCGCCCGTGCATTGCCCAGCGCCAGCCATGCGCTCGACAGCAGCGCGCCTGCGGCCCAGAGCAGCACCAGCAGCGCGCGCCACGGAGCGTGCGGCGGAAGTGCCGTCGGAAGTGCCGTCGCCGGTTGCGCGCGTGGTCCCACCGGCGACCCCGGCATGATGGCATCGGGCCGGCCGGCGTCGGACGCGGGCGCAGAGCGGGAAACGGGCGCAGGAGCGGGCCTCACATCGTCGCCTGCATCCGTGCGTCCCACCTTGGCCACCGCATACGACCAGAGACTGCTGTCGGGGAACAGCGGAACGCGCCAGACGGGCAGCAGCACGCTGAGCAGCGGCAGCGCCACCACGGCCGCGGCGGCCAGCGTCCAGATCCAGTGACGCACCGCCGCACTGGCGCGCTGCAGAGGACGCATGGCGAGCAAGGCGAGGACGAGAAGCAGCGTGCCCTTGACCGTGGCCTCCAGCAGCAGTGCCGACCACGCGGCCGCGTGCGTTGCGCCGGCCAGCCAGGTGCTCAGCGTCGCCGCCATGCTCTGCTAACGGCCCTGTTCGCGGGCCAGCGCCAGCATCTGCTCCAGCCGCTCCAGCGCCGGACCGCTCAGCTGCGCGTCATTCAGGTCCAGCAGCGCCGCCATGGCACGCTCGGTCGAACCGTCGAAGAACGTGCGCACCAGGTGCCGCAGCGCCGAGCGCTGCGCCTTCTCCCGGTCCACGGTGGGCAGGTACACATAGCGCGGCCCATCCTGCTCGTGGCGCAGGTGCCGCTTCTGCTCGAGCAGGCCCAGCAGCGTCCGCACGGCGGAATAGCTGGGCGGGTCGGCCAGCTCTTCGCGTACTTCCGCCACGGTCGCCCGGCCTCGCCGGTAGATCACGTCCATGATCTGCCGCTCGCGGCGACTCAATTCGGTCCGGCTTCGTTCCAGCGTCACGGGTATCGGGATTGAATGTCAAATTTTTGGCAGCCTGTCAGATATTTGGCACCCGCCGGGGCGCCGGTCAAGAGCGGCGTGGCCGGCAGGCGGGGCGTCGAGAGGTGTGTCGCGGCCCGGCTGCCGCTGTCCGGCTGCCCCCTGGCTCTTGACGGAACGGGAGCCGTATTATATGTGTGACGCATATATGCGCCGCGGATGCATGCGCCGCGCGACAATTCGGATTGAAGCGGCCACACGACAGGCCGGTGCAAGCCGGCAGCCGGCCGAGGGCCAGCCTGGCCCGCTCGCCTGTGGCTGCGGGCTCCGAGCAGGGAGAGGCCAATGAAGCATCAGGCGAGTGCGCAAGACATCGAGCGGTTCCTGCCGCTCCGGCCCATCGAGTTCCAGATCCTGCTGAGCCTGGCCGGTGGCGAGCGCCACGGGTACGGCATCCTGCGCGATGCCGCGGACCGCACGGGCGATGCGGTGCGCTGGGGCATTGGCACGCTGTACCGCGCGCTGCGGCGGCTGGTGGAGGCGGAACTGATCGCGGGCACGGAGCGGCGGCCGCTCGCGGAGGACGACGATGAGCGGCGCAACTACTACGGCATCACCGCGCTGGGCCAGCGTGTGATCCGCGCGGAAGCGGAGCGGCTGGACGCACTGGTGCGCGCGGCGCGCGACAGCGGCGTGCTGGGCACGGCCGGCGGCGGGCGATGAGCGCGCGCGAACAACGCGGGCTGGCGGAGCGCCTGTTCCGCGCGGTGCTGCGCGCCTGGCCTCCGGCTTTTCGCGAGCGCTTCGGTGAGGAGATGGTGGAGGCGTTTCGCGACCGCCGGCGTGCCCTGCACCGGGAACGCCGCGGGCTGCTGCGGTGGCTCGCGCTGCCCATTGCGCTGCTCGAGGCGCTGGGCAGCGGGCTGCTGGAGCGTGCCGGCGGGCGCTCCAAACAGCATGTTAGTGTACGCCGGCGGACGGCGGCGCTGCTGGCCCGGCTGGGTCGCGCCTTCCGCCATGGTGGCACGCCGTCTGCTGCGCACGCCGACGTTCGCACTGGTCACGGTGCTGTCGGTGGGTTTCGGCGCACTCGCCTTTGCCTCCGTGCTGAGCGTGGTGCGCGGCGTACTGCTGGAGCCGCTGCCCTACCGCGATCCGGGCCGCCTGGTGTGGATCTGGCGCAATTACACGTGGTTCCATTTCGGGCGAGGCTGGCTGGGGGGGCCGGATATCGCGCGGCTGCGTGAGCACAGCGAAGTGTTCGATGGCATCGTCGCCTTCCGCTCCGGCGAGAGCAATCTGAACGACACGCGTGGCGGCGCGCCCGAGCAGATCTCGCTCATCATGGCGACCGACAACTTCTTCTCCGTGCTGGGCGTGCGGCCGCTCCTCGGCCGGGGCTTCGCGGCGGGCGAGTCGGACACGACTGCCGCGCCCGTCGTGGTACTCAGCTACGCGTTGTGGCAGCGCCGGTTCGGCGGCGACCCGGGCATTGTCGGCCGGGATGTGCTGCTGAGCGGCGAGCCGCAGCGCGTGATCGGCGTCATGCCGCGCGGGTTCCGCTTCGAGATGCACGCCAGTCAGGGCGACCCGCAGCCCGCCGATCTTTACGCCACGCTGCAGACGGACCTGGCGACGCGCTCGCCCAGAGCCGGCATGTTCGCCGCCATGGCAAGGATCCGGCCGGGCGCGGAGGGTCGCGTCGAAGCGGTCATCGATGCCGTGGCGCAGCAGCTGGACGCGGAGTTTTTCGCGCACCGGGGATTGCGTCTGTGGAGTATTCAGCTGCGCGAGGACCTGGTGCACGGCGTGCGGCCCGCTCTGGGCGCGCTTTTCGGCGCCGGCCTGTTCCTGCTGCTGGCGCTGGCCGCGAACCTGGCCACACTGCTGGTCGGGCGGGCGGCGGACCGTGCGCGCGATGTTGCCGTGCGCGGCGCATTGGGCGCCGGCCGCTTCACGTCGGTGCTCGATCTGGTTGCGGAGGGCGTCATTGTGTGCGGCGCGGGCAGCCTCCTCGGTCTCGCGGCCTCGCCCTGGGCCGTGCGTTCGCTGCTGGCGCTGGCGCCGACTTCATTGCCGCGCATCGAGGCCATCGATGTCGACGGTGGCGTCATCGCCATCACACTGACAGCGTGTTTGCTCATGGGCGTGGTCGCGGCCCTGGCGCCGGCGTGGCGCGTGGCGGGCCGGCCGGTGTGGTCCGTCCTGCGCGAGACGGGCGCGCGCACGGGCGGCACGGCCGCGGCGGTGCGCACGCGGGCCTTGCTCGTCGTGGTGCAGGTGGCGCTGTCGCTGGTGCTGCTGGTGGGCGCCGCCCTGCTGGGCCGCAGCCTGGTGACACTGCTGCACGTGGATCCCGGGTTCCAGGCGAGTGGCGTGCTGACGTTCCGCGTTCCGCTCGAGCCCGACCACTATCCGGATGGCGCCAGCGCGGTCGCCTTCGACGAGCGACTGCGCGCGCGGCTCGCCACCCTGCCCGGCGTGCAGCAGGCGGGCGCCATCAATGCGCTGCCGCTCGCCTCCACCACGAACCAGACGGCGGTGAGCTTCCCGGCTGCGCCCGGCAATACCGGCGACCGCGATGCGGATTATCCGCTGATCGACTATTTCTCGGTAACAGAAGATTATCAGAAGGCGATGGGCATGCGACTGGTCGAGGGTCGCTTCATCGAGGCACGCGATGTGGCGGGCAGCCCGCCCGTGGCCGTCATCGATGAAACACTGGCGCGCCGCTTCTATCCGGCCTCGCCCGCCGCCGGTCAGCGCATGGTGCTGAATCGCGACACCCTGACCGTCGTGGGCGTGGTGCGCCAGGCCCGCTTCTACAACGTGTTTGCCGACGATCTGGGCCAGGTATACATGCCGCTGGGCCAGCAGCCCATGCCGGCCATGACGTTCGCCTTGCGCACGCAGGGCGATCCGCGTGCGCTGCTGGCGGATGCCAGGGCTGCGCTGCGCGAACTCGACGCGGGCATTCCACTGGCCGATGCGCATCCCATGACGGACGTGGTGCGCACCTCGCTGGGCCAGCACCGGCTCAGCCTGGTGCTGCTGCTGGGTTTCGCGCTGGGCGCACTGGTACTGGCCACCATGGGCATCTACGGTGTCGTCGCCAACAGTGTGTTACGGCGCACCCATGAGTTCGGCGTGCGTCTGGCGCTGGGCGCCGGCCGCCCCGGCATCCTGCGCCTGGTGCTGCGCGAAGGCATGGGCGTGCTGCTGCTGGGCCTGGCCGCCGGCCTGGTCGCGGCGCTCCTGGTTTCGCGCGTGCTGGGCTCGCTGCTCTACGGCCTCCGGCCCTCGGACTCGTTGACGTTCACCGCGGTGACCGTGGTGCTGGCGCTCGTGGGTGTGACGGCGTGTCTGGTGCCAGGCTGGCGCGCCACGCGCATTCCACCAGGCGAGGCGCTGCGCATCGACTGAACGCGCGCAGGCAGCGCACTGCGCAGCGCGCCAGCTCCCGCTCCCGCCGCCCTGCCCTTGCCAGCGTCCCGCCGGCGCGTGACCCTGTCACAGTTGGCGGCAGGTCCGCGCGCTCCGCGACCTGCTACACGAGCAGAGTTTGCGGTCGCGAGGCGGGAGCAGAGTGCGGGCGTTGCTGGTGTTCCTGGATGGGGTGGGCCTCGGTGAGGCGGATGCGAGGAAGAACGCGTTCGTCGCGACACCGCCACGTTTCCTCTCGGATCTGCTGGACGGCCAGCCGCTCGTCCTCGACCGTGCGCCCATCCATGCCGCGCGCGCCACGCTGCTGGGACTGGACGCTCGCCTGGGCGTCGAGGGTACACCGCAGAGCGGCACCGGCCAGGCGGCACTGCTCACCGGCCATAATGCGGTACGGGATTTCGGGCGACACTTCGGTCCCTGGGTACCGGCGCCGCTGCAGCCGCTCGTGCGACGGGAAAGTCTGCTCGCCATCGCGCAACGCGCCGGCCTGCGCGTCGCGTTCGCCAACGCCTATCCGTTCGACGGTGAAGGCGGCCCGGCCCCGGCGACCCGGGCGCCGGAAGCCAGCGCAGCGCGCACAGTGCACGGCACATTGCACCGAGCGAATCCGACGCTGCACGCGATGGCGATGCCGGTGAAGCCGCTTCAGGGGCGCCGCGCGTCGCGGCCAGCCGCACGTCGAAGCGCTCGCGCTGGGAGACGCGCTTCCGCAACGCCGGGCCGCCGCTGGCCGCCGCCGGAGCCGGACTTCTGGTGCGCCACGCCAATGCGCTGGCACGCGGCGATGCGGTTGCCAGCGAGATCACCAACGAAGGCTGGCGCGACGGCCTCGGTCACAGCGAAGTGCCCCTCATCGATGCGCGCACCGCCGGCCGCAACCTCGCCCGCATCGCGGGCAATCACGACCTCACACTGTTCGCGCACTACTCGACCGACTACGCCGGCCACCGCAAATCGCTGCCCGCCGCCAGCGCCGCCCTGCGCCTGGTGGACGAGTTCCTCGGCGGCCTGACAGAAATGCTGGATGACGACGTGCTCCTCTTCGTGGCCAGCGATCACGGCAACCTCGAGGACGCGTCCACCGGCCACACCCTCAATCCAGCCCTCGGCCTGATCGTCGGCCGAGGCCATCTCGACTTCCGCAGCCTGTCCGCAATCACCGGCGTGGCGCCTGCGCTGCTCAACGCGCTGCGCGCGTGAGTCCGGGAGTCCGAGGGAGCGAGGGGCCCGATTCCGGCGAGGAGGTTCAACGAGGACCCGGTCGACGGGTCACGGCTCTGCGGGCCTCTGGCGTGCCACGCCAGCCGACTCGCCGTGTGCCCACGCATTCCCACACGTCAGGACAGCCGCGTGCAACAGATTACGGATTGCCGGATTGTTCTCACACAGAGGCCACAGGGGATCCGAGGACGGATGGGCATCGGGATGAAGAGAGCGATCGGGGTCAGGGCGTTTCCGCGGCGTCACGGCCTGACCCATGCACAGCGCGGGAAGCACCGAGCTGGCCGGAGCATCGAATCATAACAGATCATTATCACACAGAGGTGAACGGGGGCCACGGGGGCAGACAGAGGACGGATCGGCTCATGCGAGGTGTCAGTTGGGGGCCTGCAGAGTCGCCTACCCCGCACTGACTCGGGCGCCCCCCAACCCCAGGGCGCAACAATCCGTCCTCTGTCTGCCCCCGTGCCCTCCGTTCGACCTCTGTGTGATAATGATCCGTTAGTCTGTGCCCTCCGTGTGAGACAATCCGTTTGCAGGAACCCACCAATGAGCGGAGGCACGCCAGACAACGTGCCGGGATGGGCGGCACCAGCACCGTCCACGGGATTCCCTCCCTCCGCCTGCCTCCCACCTCAGAGGTCGCGGGCGCCGACCAGGATCCCGCCCGCGATGAGCAGGACCGCCGCATAGACGCACACGTACCCGAACGCGGACCACGGGATGGGCTGTACGTTGCCGAAGGCGTTCTCCAGCGCGAGCAGGGAGCCGTGCGGCGGCAGGATGAGGGTGACGAATTCGCGGCCGCCGGGAGGCACACCATCCAGGCGGCCGGCGGTGCGCAGGGCGTGCCACGTGGTGGCCAGGATGCCGAGCAGCAGTGCCAGCCAGGCGTCGGCGCGTGTGAACAGGGAGAGCAGCGCGGTGAGGGCGCTGTAGGTCAGCACGTAAGCAGCGGCCAGGACGAGTGTCGCCAGGCCGCCCCAGTGGCCGAGCAGGATCAGATCGAAGAGCGGCAGCAACAGCGCACTGAGCAGGAACGCGGCGAGAGCGAGTCCGGCTACGCGTGTGCCGTACACGGACACGGGCGACACGGGTCGCGCACCGTAAAGTCGTGTCAGGCCGATGGCGCGGTCCTGGCTGAAGACGCCGGACAGCAGCACGAGTGTGGCGATGAGCGGGATGCGGCCGATGAGCCAGCCGAACACGATGAAGGCGGACGCCAGTGTGGCGCCGCCCAGCTCGAAGAAGCGGTCCATCTCGGCGTGCTCGCCGCTGCCGGTCAGGGCGCGCGCGGCGAACGCGGCCGCCAGCATCACCGCACCGAAGGCGAGCAGCACGAGCAGCCGGCGCCGCAACGCAGCGAACGCGAGTGGCAGCAGAGCCAGTCGTTTCACGACAGCTCCTCCTCCGCCGCCGCTGGCGGTGGGGCGGGTGTTTCCAGGGCCTGCCTGACACGCTGTTCGAGCGAGGGGCTGACCGGCAGCAGCGCCTGCACCACTCCGCCGGCCGCGAGCAGCGCGGCCAGCCGCGCGCTCAGGTCGGCGGCATCGCGCACTTCCACGTGGTATCGGACAGGAGCGCCCGCGGGTGCGGGGCCGTCCAGGCGGCGGGCGCCGGGGAACAGCTCGTGCACGGCGCTCGCCTCCGCGGCCAGCCCTAACTCGTAGTTCAGCAGCGTACCGGGCGGGCGCCCGGCCAGCGCGAGGGACTCGCGCACGCGGCCGCTCTCCAGCAGCAGCGCGCGATCCACGATGCGTTCCAGCTCCCCCAGGTCGTGGCTGGCGATCAGCACGGTGGCGCCGGTGGCCCGCATGGCGGCCACGCTTTCGCGCAGGAGAAACCGGCCGTGTGGATCGAGGCCTTCGGTGGGCTCGTCGAGAACGACCAGGGTGCGCGGGACGAGCGTCGCCTGGGCCAGACCGGTGCGCTGGAGCAGTCCGCGCGAGAGTGTGCCGGCGCGCCGCTCGCCATGCGCTTCCAGGCCGAAGCGCGCGAGCGCAGCGCCGGCGGCGCGGGCGGCGTCGTCGCCTGACAATCCTTCCAGCCGGGCAAAGGCGGCCAGCGCCGCGCGCACCCGCCATTCGGGCGGCAGGGCGAAGCGCTCGGGCAGCCAGGCCGCGCCGTTCCGGCGCACCCAGTCGCGTGGCGCCTTCGTGTCGATCGTGAGTCTGCCCGCGGTGGGCCGCAGGAACCCGAGCACGAGGCCGAGGAGTGTGCTCTTGCCGGCGCCATTGGGGCCGACGATGCCGACGGCTTCGCCCCGCGCGATGCGCAGGGACAGAGCGCGGAGCGCGTCATTGCCGCCTCGCGCGGCGCCGCCGTAACGCTTGGTGACTTCCGCCAGCTCGATCATGACTCTGCGGAAGGTAGCGGCGCAGCGCCGGCGCGCGCACCAACATTGGCGCATTCCGCGCATTCCACTGCCCCACCCCCGAGTGCACTCTGAGCGCGCCGGCACACTGTGGTTCGACGGATGCCGGCCGAACGTCGTCGCCAGGAGTCTGATGACCGGATCGCAAGCGCGTGTGCTCGGGCAGCTGCTGCTGGCGGCCGGCGTCCTGGACAGGGAGGTCCTGGATGCGGCGCTGGTGGAGCAGCGGCAGACGCGTGAGCGGCTGGGCCAGCTGCTGATCCGGCGAGGCGTGGATCCGGAGGCCGTGGCGAAGGCACTCGCGACGCAGCTGCGCCTCGAGTACGCGGCGCCGCCCATACGCGCGGATCCGCAGGCGCTGCGCATGGTCGAGTTCAAGCTGGCGTCACGACTCCGGGTGGTGCCCATGGCGGGGGATGAGCGGCGGCTGCGGGTCGCCATGGCGGACCCGCTGGACGCGGAGGCGATCGACGACCTGCAGTTCCGGACCGGGCGGCGGGTCGAGCCGCTCGTCGCTTCACCGCGCTCCGTGGAGACCGCGCTGGGTGCGTATCACGCGGGCGAAGTCGAGGCGATCGTCACGCGCATTGGCCGGCCGCAGCCGGCGGCAGCGCACGGAGACGCGCGAGGCGGCCGAGGTCGCGGCGCTGCGGCGTGCTTCGGAAGCCGCGCCCATTGTCGCGCTGGTCGAGCTGGTGCTGACGCGCGCGGTGCAGGCGGGCGCCAGCGATGTGCACATTGAGCCCGCGGCGGACTCGCTGCGCGTACGGGTGCGAGTCGATGGCGTGCTGCGCGAGCTGCTGGTGCTGCCTGCGCACGCGGCCGGCGGGTTCGCGTCACGAGTCAAGGTGATGGCCGACATGGACATTGCCGTGAAGCGCCGGCCGCAGGATGGTCGCGCCGCTGTGAGCGTGCAGGGCCGGGAGCTGGGGCTGCGCGTTTCCACGCTGCCGGCGCAGGGCGGCGAGAAGATCGTGATCCGCATTCTGGATCCACGCAACGCGGGCCGCACGCTCGACGAACTGGGCTTCGACGCGGTTACGCAGGCGCGCTTCGCTCGCCTGCTGCAGACGAGCCACGGCGTGATCCTGGTCACGGGCCCGACGGGCAGTGGCAAGACCACCACGCTGTACGCGGCGCTGAGCGGGCTGGACCGTCGGCAGCGCAACATCACCACGCTGGAGGATCCGGTCGAGTACCGGCTCGAGGGACTGACGCAGGTGCAGGTGCACAAACGCTCGGGCCTCAGCTTCGCAGCAGCGCTGCGCGCCGTTCTGCGCCAGGATCCGGATGCGATCATGGTGGGCGAGTTGCGCGACAAGGAAACCGTCGAGACCGCGATGGCGGCGGCCATGACCGGGCATTCGGTGCTGTCCACGGTGCACACGAACGATGCGCCATCGGCGGCCACGCGGCTGGCCGACATGGGGGCGGCTCCCTGGCTCGTTGCTGCCGGGTTGATCGGAGTGCTGGCGCAGCGCCTGGCGCGCCGGCTTTGTGCGCACTGCGCGCGCGAGCGACTCGCCCCGGCGGAAGAGCTGGCTGCACTGGGACTGCCCGCACAGCCTGTCGTCGTTCACGAAGCGGTGGGCTGCCATTGCTGCGAGAACTCGGGTTATCGCGGGAGGGTGGGTCTGTTCGAGCTGCTGCTCGTGGATCGCCGCGTACGGGAGCTGCTGGCGAGGGGCCGGAGCGCGGATGCCTTGCGTGAAGCGGGCCGGTCCGCAGGCATGGTCACGCTGGCCGAGGATGCATGGGCGAAAGTGCGCACGGGCCGGACGACACTGCAGGAAGTGACACCGCTGCTGCGCGTGCTGGCAGCAGACGGGCCCATCGCCGCGCGTCAGGGCAGGCCGCGAAACGGAATCGGGGCGGGCGGTGCCGCGGGCAGCGTCACGGGCCGCCATGCGGAAGCATAGATGGCGCTCAGCACCTGCACGAGCATCAGCAGCACGACGACCGCGAGCACAATGGCGCGCTGCAGCGGCGTCAGACGAGCGCGTACGCGCACGGGCAACGGGCTCTGCACGGCCGCCGTTGCGCGCAGACCACCGGATTCCTGCAGCAGTGTGTGCATGTCGCCGCCGCAGCGGCCGCAGAGCCGGAGCGGGCGCAGGTTCACTTCCCAGCAGTGCGGGCACACGGCGAGGGTCGCATTGTCGGGCGCGCTGGCGGCGCGCAGGTCGAGTCGAGCCGGACGAACCTCTGTCTTCACGACGCCCCCGGGAGCGTGGGAGAAGTCTCGGAATCAGTGCGTGCGCGGGCCGTGCGTGTCGCGGAAATTGTCCGCCACCTGGCGAAGCAGCCGTTCAATTCGGTCGCCGGTGGCCGGGAACAGGTGGCGGTCCGCGATGCGGTTCAGGGCCGTGCGCAGCGAAGGGAAGCCATCCGCGCACGTGAGATAGAGACGGTCCAGGCCGTGACTCTCCGCATCGGCGTAACGGGCGGCCATGCGGTATCCCTGCGAACCCAGTTCTTCGTAGTAGTCGATTCCGGGTGCGCCTCGCCGCTGCACGCGCGCGGTAATGTGGTCCGGAAACAGCCCGCTCAGCCAGAGTGCGAACTCGCCCAGGTGCGCGCGCAGCTGGAATGCACGCGCGCCGGTCGAGTCGCCGGCCGCCATCACGATGTCGACCAGGTGGTGGAACTCCTGCTCGCCATCTTCCACGCGGAAGGCGCGGCCTGCATGGCCGAAGGTGACGAGCAACGCTGTCAGGTAGTCGGCGAGGACGCGGTCGGCGATGCCGTCCTCGAGCAGCGCATGGCGCACGAGCAGATAAAAGACGAGCTGTGCCGACGCACTGCTGAATTCGCGACCCGCGAGCACCGCATTGAAGGTGCGCGGATCATCGAGCAGCGGATCGAGGCCCTCGTCGCCGAGCCTCGCCTCCAGACGCTCGCGTTCCTGTTCCTCGCCGCGGGCCAGCAGCCAGATGAGGAATGCGGCCTCCTGGCGACCGAACGACGAGCGAATGTTGGGTACGATCATGCGGTTCCTGCCTGCTTCGGCGCCAACGGACCCGGCTCTCCTGTTGCCGGGGACGGCGGCTCGCGACTTCCCGCGTTGGAAGTGACGGGCCAGTTCGAGTGCCCGTGCGCCACAGCGCGCTCATTCCCGCTACAAGCCTGCACTCCGGACGTACGTCTGCGCCAGCCGGAAAGGTCCGGGCCGCCGGTCTCGCGCCGGTGCGTGACACGCCGGCTGCGACGTCAGGGCAGACGCGGCGAACAGTGTCGTATATTTGGAGTATCGGACGCGACGGAGCCGAGTTGCGCCGCCGCACGGAGCAGGGGCACAAGCGAGAATCAGTCAGGGGCGGGTCACGCTGCGACCAAAGCGTCTCGAGTACAAACTCTTCCGCTGGCTGGCGGTGCTGGCGTTGCTGCCCGCATTGCTGGTGCTGGCGGCGTCCCTGCTGGCGGGTGCGCGCTCGCTGCGCTGGCTGGGCACGCTCGGGCCCTGGAACCAGGTAGCGGTATCGGGCCGGGCGCTGATCGAGGCGGCTGAAAAAACGCCCGGCGATACCGCTCTCGCGGCCGCGGCCGAGCGCCACCGGGCGGAGTTGTCGCAGTCGCTGGTACAGGCGAGGCGCTGGCAGTATCTGGGCGAGCGTGCGGCGGCCGCGGCGCCTCTGGTCATTGGGGCACTGGTGCTGCTGCTGGCGAGCGTGGCCCTGCTGCTGAGCCGTCGACTGGCACGGGACCTGGCGCATCCCATCGAGGATCTGGTCGCGTGGGCGGGCCGCCTGGGTCGCAGCGAGCCGCTGCCTCCGCCCGATCGCACAGAGGCGAGCGAACCCCACGAGGTACAGGTGCTGCGCGGCGCTCTGCGCGAGGCGTCAGGACAGATCGCTGAGGCGCATCGCCGCGAGCTGGATGCCGAGCGCACCCGCGCCTGGGGGGAAATGGCCCGGCGGGTGGCGCACGAAATGAAGAATCCACTGACGCCGCTGCGTCTGGCGGCCCACCGCGTGGAGCGGGCGGCACAGCAGGACGCAGGGCTGCGCGAGATCGCCGGCATCATTCGCGAGGAAACGCAGCGTCTCGATGACCTGGCCCGCGGCTTTGCTGCGCTGGGCCAGCCGGCGCTCGGTCCACTGGCCGCCGTGGATATGCACGAGCTGCTGGACGGATTGCTGCGCACGGATGTGCCGGACGGCATCCGGCGCTCGCTCGATGTACCCGCAGGCACCTTCGTGCACGGGCATCACGACGCGCTGCAGCGCGCGTTCCGCAACGTCATCCGCAATGCGGTGGAAGCGGTGAGCCAGGACGACGGTGTTATCGACGTGCGCGCGTGTGCGGTGGAGGGTGACGCCGTCGAGGTGGTGGTGGCCGACAACGGCCCCGGCATCCCTGACGGGCAGACGGAGGCTATTTTCGAACCGGACCGCAGCTTCAAGCGGAAAGGCACAGGTCTGGGTCTGGCCATTGTGCGGCAGGTGACTGCCGCGCACGGCGGAACCGCGACCGCGCGCAATCGCCATGGTCGAGGCGCGGAGTTCGTGATCCGTCTGCCGGGCGAACCGGGCGCCCTGGAAACCACGATGACGAGAGGCTGACGTGCTCAAGTACGCGATGCGCTCTGTGCTGCTGCTGGCCCTGACCGGCTGCTCGGTTCGGCTGGGTGGGCCCAAACCCGAGGAATACCACACGCTGGCCTGGGAAGCGCCGGCGGGGTCCACGGCCGCGCAGGCGGCGCAGGTGGTGAAGGACGCCGGTGCTAACATTGTGTTGGTCACTGCCACGGAGGACAGCGCCTGGTTCGCCGATGTCTCGCACGAGACCGGTCTGGCGCTGAGCGGGCCGGGCCACACCGAGCCCACCGCCAAGGCGTTCCTCACGAACCTGAAGATCCTGGGCGACACCTCGATCGTGCTGGGTGTGGGCGATGGCTCGCGCATGCACATGCACGATGCCCTCTACGAGATCGCCAAGAACCGCCAGCTGGATCTCATGCTGGTGGGGATTTCCGCGCGCAGTGATCTGCGCGAGGCGGTACGGACACTGCTCTCCTATGTGGCCACGGATGTGGGAGCCAACGCGGCAATCGTGCTGGCCGTCACGGGGCCGTCGCCGGAGGCCGCGGATTCCGTGGTGGCACTGCTGCGTGCTGCGTACGGCAGCGCGCGCGAGTGTGCGGGCCCGAATGCGCCGCCTCCCGCAGAGAGCAATGTCCGCCTTCTCTTCGGGCCTTCGGCGCGCATTGCGTGTCGCACAGCCCGCACGCTGACGAACTCGGGCTCGCCGATCGTCGCGGATCTGATCGTCGGCCGATGACCGGCTGACCTCGCTTCCGCGCATGGCCAGGATCCTGGTCGTGGACGATGAGGCGAACATCCGGCGGATGCTCGCCGGGCTGCTGGAGGCGGAAGGACACTCGGTGGTCGTGGCCGGCGATGCGTCTTCCGCGCTCGACGCGATGCACACTGCCGAGCCCGAGACCGTTCTTCTCGACCTTGCCCTTCCCGGCACCACGGGACTCGCTCTGCTGGAACAGCTGCGCGGCCGCTGGCCCGATGTGCCCGTCGTCATGATGAGCGGGCGTGCCACGCTTTCCGATGCCGTGCGCGCCACGCGTACGGGTGCGTTCCATTTCCTGGAAAAGCCGCTTTCGCCGGAGGCCCTGCTGCTGGCGCTGGACGGCGCCGTCGAGCTGCGCCGGGCGCGCGAGCTGGCGCGCACACTGACGGCGGACCACGGCGCGGGCAGCATGCTGGTGGGTTCGAGCCCGGCCATGCAGGCCGTGCGCGAAGTAATTGCACAGGTGGCACGCACCGATGCGCGCGTGCTGCTGACCGGGGAGAGTGGCGCGGGCAAGGAAGTGGCCGCCAATGCGCTGCACGGTGCATTGCTGCGCAGCGCGCGGCCCTTCGTGCGCGTGAACTGCGCCGCCATTCCGCGCGATCTGGTGGAGTCCGAAATGTTCGGGCACGAGCGGGGCGCGTTCACGGGCGCGACCGAGCTGCGCCGCGGCCGCTTCGAACTGGCGCAGAACGGCACACTGCTGCTGGACGAAGTGGCGGACCTGGGCGAGGCGGCGCAGGCCAAGCTGCTGCGCGTTCTGGAGTCCGGCACCATTGAGCGGCTGGGCGCGGAGCGGGCCATCACCCTCGATGTGCGGGTGATCGCCGCGACCAACCGTGACCTGCGCGCGGAAATGGACAGCGGGCGCTTCCGCCGCGACCTGTTCTACCGCCTCAACGTGGTGCGCATCCATCTGCCGGCGCTGCGCGAGCGGCCGCAGGACATTCCCGAGCTGGTGGCGCATTTCTTCGCGCAGCTGCGCCAGCGCGCGGGCCTGACGCCGCCGGCGCTTACTAACGAAGCATTACGGGCGCTGGCGGCGTACGCCTGGCCCGGCAATGTGCGCGAGCTGGCCAATGTCTGCGAGCGGGTGACCATCCTGCACACGGGCGGCACCGTGGACGCGCAGGCGCTGAGCGGACTCGTTGCGGAGGCGACGCCGGCTGCCGCGGACGCGGCCGATGACGGGCTGCCGCTGGGTGCACGCCTGGATGCGTTCGAGCGGCGTGTGATCACACGCTCTTTGCAGGATGCGGGCGGCAGTGTGGCCGAAGCGGCCCGGCGACTGCGCACCGACCGTCCCAACCTCTACCGCCGGATGCGCCGGCTGGGGATCGATCCATGAAACGTGCGACGAAGTGGTTCGGCGTCTGCGCACTGGCGCTGCTGCCGCTGGCGCGACCGGCACCGGCGCTGGCGCAGGGAGAGGCACTGGCGCAGCTCGCCGACACCGTGGCCGAGCGCGTCGTCGCCTTCTACAACGACGCAGGCACCGTCCGGCTCAGTGGGGAAAGCCGGCTGGCGGCGGGCAGCGTGGTGCGTGCGCCGGTCGCGGTACTGGGCGGGCCGCTCAGTGTGGCCGGCAGAGTGGAAGGCGACCTCGTCGTCATCAACGGAGACCTGCACCTGGAGAGCGGCGCGGAGATCACCGGCTCCGTGACTGTCGTCGGCGGCTCCATCTCCGGGCAGGACCTCGCGCGCATTGGCGGCGGTCTTGCCCACTACCGCGAGCCGCTGCGTTTCCGCCACGACAACGATGTGCTGGTCTACGCTCCGGCCGCGCTGGAGCCGGAGCTGTCGGCGGGTCGTGAGTTCGGCTTCGGACGCACGGACTTCCTCGTTGCCGCGAGGCGGGATTACAACCGGGTCGAGGGACTCCCGGTGTCCATTGGCCCGCGCGTGCGCATTGGCCGCTCGAATCCGACGACGCTGGAAGGCTTCGCCGTGTATCGCAGCGCTGCGGGCCTGCGCATTGATCCCGATCAGATGGGCTATGCCGTGCGGGCCGAGCAGTTCCTGGGCGGCGGGCACACTGCGAGAATCGGCTTGCGCCTGTTCGACGACATTACGCCCATCGAAGACAAGGGCCTCACGGATCGCGAGAACGCGCTCTCCACGTTCGTGCTGCACCGCGATTTCCGCGACGCCTACGAGCAGCAGGGCTGGGCCGCGTACGTGCGTCTCGCGCGCGCGGGCTGGCCACACGACGTCACCATTGAGTACCGCGAAGAAGACCATCACTCGGTCACGCCGGGCAGTCCGTGGTCGCTGTTCGACAACGCGGATCCGTGGCGGCCGCAGCCGGCCATCGCGCAGGGCCGCCTGCGCAGCGTGAGCGTGCACGGGCAGTTCGATACGCGCAACGAAGTCATTGATCCTGCCACGGGCTGGCAGATCCAGCTGGGTCTGGAACAGGGTGTTGGCGGGCGACTGCACCAGCCGGCGCTGACCGCGCCGCGCAGTGACAGCCTGGTCAGCGCGGCGCTGGAATCGCGCGAACGCTTCACCATCGCGTCGATCGACATCCGCCGCTATGTGCGACTCGGTCCGGGCTCGCGCATGGCGGTGCGTGCGTGGGCCGCGGGTTCCGCGGATGGCTCATCACTGCCGCCGCAGCGACAGTACGCGCTGGGCGGTGAAGGCGACCTGCCCGGCTATCACCTCTACGAATTCGACTGCGGCGCCCGCGATCACCCCGCGGCGCTGAACGGCGCGCCATTCTTTCCCTGGTACGGCTGTGATCGCGTGGCGCTGGTGCAGCTGGAGTACCAGGCGAATTTCCCCTGGCTCTCGCGCAAGGCGGAGATGGTGGGTCGCAGCCTCAACATTGAGCACGCCGTCCGCTGGCTCGTGTTCTTCGATGCGGGCCGCGCCTGGAACGAACCGGATGCACTGGCGGGTCGCGGCCGGGGTCAGACCGACTTCGCGGCGGATGCGGGCATCGGGCTCCGCCTGGCCGGCTTCGGCCTCTACTGGGGTGTGCCGCTGTCCGGGTCCGGCCAGGGCCTCAACTTCTTCGTGCGACTCGGCCGCAGGCTTTGACGGGCGCCGCGCGGATCGCCGCGTTTCTGCTGCTGAGCGCGGGCGCGCCGCGGTGGGCGGGCCCGGGCGGCCAGCAGCCGCCCCTCGCCATTCACGCGAATGGCGCCGCCGCGCACGCCGTGGTGCGTGTGGGCAGTGTGCTGAATGACGCGGCCCTGGAAGAAGCGATCCGCGGCGGCCTGCCCATCCGCGTGCAGGTGCGCGTCGAACTCTGGCACGACGGCTTCATTGATAACATTGAGTCCACAGAGAACTGGACGACGGTGCTGCTGTACGAGCCGCTCGAAGGCCAGTACATTGTGCGGCCGCCGCGCGGCAACGCACTGCGGTATCCCAGCTGGGCGGCGGCGCGGGAGTCGATCGAGTCCGAGTATCCGATGACGATCGCGCCCCGCAAGCCGGGGCAGTATTACTACACAGCCACCCTGCAGATCGAGACGCTGTCCTCGTCCGACCTGGACGATCTCGAGCGCTGGCTGCGCGGCGAGCTGGGGCCGGCGGTCAGCGGCCAGCGCTCGCTGGGCGATGCCGTGGGCGAAGGCGCCAAACGCCTGCTTATCAAGCTGCTCGGTCTGCCCACTCGCAGAGTGGAGGCGAAGAGTGAACGCTTCCGCGTCGGCTGAATGAGCCCGGTCACACCACCGCGTGCGCTGCTCGCGGCTCTGGATGCGGCGCTGGCCAGGCCACCCGGCACCCGCCTGGAGGACGCGCAGTTCAATGCGCTGGCGACGGCCGCATTCGCGTGGCAGTTCGAGCGCAACCGGCCCTATGCCGCGTACTGCGAGCGCCGCGGCCGCACACCCGACCGCGTCACCAGCTGGCTGGATATTCCGGCCGTGCCCACGGCCGCCTTCAAGCATGCGGTGTTAGTGGCGGGCCGGGCAGCGGATGCCGAGGCCGTGTTCCGTACCAGCGGCACGACGCGCGGTGAGCAGCGCCGCGGCTCGCATTACGTGCTGGATCTGTCGCTCTACCATTGTTCGCTGCTGCCCGCCTTTGCGGCCATGGTGCTGCCCGACGGCGCTCGCCTTGCCATGTTCTCACTGGTGCCGCCCCCCCGCGATCTGCCGGACTCGTCACTCGCGCACATGATCGCCACGGTGATGGAACAGCTGGGGTCGCGGCGCAGCGGCTGGTTCGCATCCACGGCGCACGGCATTGCCGGCGACACGCTGGACGAAGCGCTGCACGAGGCGCAGCGCGCGGGCGAGCCGGTGTGTCTGCTGGGCACCGCCTCCGCGTTCGTGCACTGGACGGACGAGCTGCTGGCGAAGCAGCGTCGCTATCGGCTGCCCGCGGGCTCGCGTCTCATGGACACGGGCGGCTTCAAGGGTCGCGGTCGCGACGTCGGCGAGGACGCGCTGCGCGCGCTCTACCTCGAGCGCTGCGCCATCCCGCCCACGCACTGCGTCAACGAGTACGGCATGACCGAGCTGTGCTCGCAGTTCTACGACAGCACGCTGTTCGAGCGCGTCCGGTCGGGTGCCGCGGGGAACCGCCGCAAGCTGGCGCCGCCGTGGGTGCGCACGCTGGTCGTGGACCCGGAAACACTGGAGCCGCTGCCGGCGGGCGCCACTGGCCTGCTGCGCCACGTCGATCTGGCCAACCTCGGCTCGGTCCTTGCCGTGCAGACCGAGGACATGGGCATTCTGGTCGATGACGGATTCCGCGTGCTGGGTCGCGCGGCTGGTGCGGAGCCGCGCGGCTGTTCGCTGGCGATGGATGAACTGCTGCTCGCATTGCAGGAGCGTGGCATGCAGACCACAGCGCAGGCCGAGGGAAGGGCATGAACTCGGTGAGCGCCTCGCCCGCACCGCACCGCGATGTCGGCACCGGCAGCACGGTGATCGACGCGTTCCATCTGCCGGGTCTCACAGCAGATGATGTGACAGCGTGGGAGGTGCGCGAGTACGGCCGGGGTGTGACGCTGCGTTTCCCCGTTCTGCGCGAAGGCGCACTGACCGCACTGCTGGCCAGGATGGAAGCGTCGCGGCGCATTGCGCTCGAGCCGCTGCCGGCGGCCGCCATTGCGCATTGCCTGGGTCGCGCGGCGCACCGTCTGGCGCAACCCGATGACGCGTTGCGCCAGCTGGCAGAGCGTGCGCTGCCGCAAATCACGGGCTATTCGCCGGCCATGATCCGCCTGCTGCTGGATCGCTTCAGCGACGACTGGAGCGAAGCGGCGCTGCTGCATCTGCTGGACAGCGAGCTGCCGGGTCACGTGCTGGACGGCTACCAGAGACGGCACGGCGTACACACACGGGCTCTCGGTCCTCGCCTGGCCTTCCACGTGTTCTCCGGCAGTGTGCCGGGCGTGGCCGTGACCGCGCTGGTGCGCACACTGCTGGTCAAGGGCGCGATGCTGGGCAAGACCGCGTCCGGCGACCCGCTCCTGACAGTGCTGTTTGCCCGCGCTCTGGCTTCGGTGGACAGCGGACTGGCCGACTGTCTGGCTGTGACCTATTGGCCCGGAGGGCAGTCGCTCGTCGAGGATGAGGCGGTGACGGCGGCGGATGCCATCGTGGTCTATGGCGGTGGGGATGCGGTGCGCGCCATGCGCAGTCGCGCGCCGGCTACGACGCGCGTGATCGACCACGGTCCGCGTGTGTCCATCGGTCTGCTGGGCGGCGACGCACTCGCCTCGCCGGAATTGGCTAACACGGCAGCGGCACGCGTTGCATGGGCGGTATCGCTGTTCGATCAGCAGGGGTGCGTTTCACCGCACATCGTGTATGTCGAGGAGGCGGGGATCGGCGCGCGCGGCTTCGCGCACTGCCTGGCCGCCGCGCTGGAGGCAGTCGCGGCCGAGCTGCCGCGCGGTGTGCTCTCGCCCGCCGAAGCCGCGGCCATCCACGAAACACGCGGCGCCGCCGAGTTCCGCGCCATTGCGGGCGAGGAGATCGAGCTGCTGACGGGCAACGGCTGGACCGTCATCTACGAAGCCGATGCCCGCTTCGAGGCATCCTGCCTGAATCGCACCGTGCGCATCAAGCGGGTGTCGAGCGTAGCTGAAGTGCCATCCCTGATCGAGCCCGTGCGCGGATATCTGCAGACCGTTGCCATGGAAGGCGTGGGCGCACGCGGGCCAGCCCTGGCGGACGCGCTGGCACGCGCGGGCGCCACCCGCATCACCGATTTTGCGCGCATGCCCTGGCCGCCACCCACATGGCACCACGATGGCGCCGGTCCGCTGCGCGAGCTCGTCCGCTGGGTCGATGTCGAGACATAGTTACAGTCCGCAAGGGGCCGGCGAGCTTGCCCCGCGGATGGCGCCGGGGTTAACTATTCAAGTCCGGATTAGCGATGCGCCGGCCAGCGCAGGGGACCGTTTCCGGTTCCTGCGCGCGACCGGCGCTCTTCCTGTTCAGCTCCCGCCAGTGCGGGCGCTTCGGAGACCGTGACGGCATGAGGCAACGCCGCGCCATCTGCAGGCTCGTGACAGTACTGCTGGGATTCCTCTTCGCGGGACACATTGCAGCGCAGCAAACGCCGACGCCGGCCGTGCTCCTCCTCGGCCACGTCCTCGATCAGGAGAATCGTCGTCCCGTCGCGGGCGCGCTGGTGCGCATTGACGGCGAAGGCGGCGCCAGCGCAGTGACGGACGCCCTGGGGCGCTTCACCATCTCCGGCGCACCGGCAGGGCGCAACACCGTGATCGTCGAAATGCTCGGTTACGCCACGCGGTCCGATTCCATGATGCTGCGAGCGGGACAGACTAACGAGATTGTTATCACGCTGACGCAGAAAGCGGTTCCCCTGACACCGATCGAGGTGTCGGTGCGCTCCGGCTGGCTCCAGGCGAGCGGGTTCTACGAGCGCGAGGAAAGCTCGCCGGGCGGCAGCTTCTTCTCGCGCGACGACATCGAGAAGAAACAGCCCAACGCGCTGACCGACATTCTCCAGATCGTACCCATGGTGCGCGTGTACACGCTCGATCCCGGCCGGCGGCACGTTCGCCTGAATCGACCCACCAACGACACGCAGGCGTTCAGCCAGGCGCCTGGCGGCCTGCCCGGCTGCGAGCCCGACCTCTATCTCGACGGCCAGTTGTTCCGCGAGAACAACTACGTCGGACAGAATCCGGGCCCCGGTGACCACAAGGTCGATGCGTGGGACATCGTGAATGTCAGCGAGATCGAGGGCATCGAAGTGTACTCGGGAACGCGCGCGCCGCTGCAGTACCAGAACGCTTGCGGCGTAGTGCTCGTGTGGACGCGTCGCGGCAACTACGCCAACACCGCACCCAAGGCGGCTCCGCCGGCAGCGCGTCCGGCTGTCAGCATCACGCCGGGCACACTGGCACGCGCCACCACGCGCTTCGGCCACACGACGGAGGGTGTGGTGCAGACCGTGAACCCGGACAGCATCGCGCTGCAGACAGGCGCCGACGTGCACAACTTCGCCATTCCCGAACTGCGCAGGCTGGAACGCGATGGCGGCATTGCCGGCGCCCCGGAACGCATGTACCGCGGCGCCAAGTGGGGTTTCTTTCTGGGTCTCGGGTCCATGGCCATCGGGGCCATGGCCGAGGAAGCGAAGGATCTGGGCAATGGACGCACCGGCACCATCTCCGCGCACTCGCCACGCAAGCCTGCCTTTGCCATGGGCGTCATCGGCGGCAGCACGGTCCTGGGCGCGTTCCTGGGCGGTACCCTGTGGCGCTACCGTCACTGGGAAGAAGTGCGCATCCATTGAGCGGCCGTCTCCGCACATGAGCTTCTTCGCCTGGATCGGGCTCGGCCTCATTGTCGGTGCGCTCGCCAAGTTTCTGATGCCCGGGAAAGACCCGGGCGGTCTGATCGTCACGATCCTGATCGGCGTGGCCGGCGCACTGCTGGGCGGCGCCGTCGCCACACGCATGGGCTTCGGCAGTGTCACCGGTTTCGACGTCCGCAGCATCCTGGTGGCCACCGCGGGGGCGCTGGCGCTGCTCCTCGTCTACCGGCTGCTGAAGCGACACTGATGCGCCGGGCCGTTGCGGCGACCCCCATGCTGCCGCGCGCCGGCCTAACCTTGTGCTAGTCACGGGCCCGGGCGCTCTGCTCCAGTCCGGCGCACTGGCCGAGTCGCTGCAGCACCGGCCACTGCTGGCACTCGCCACACTCTTCGGCGCCGGCGTGCTCACCAGCCTGACGCCCTGCATTTACCCGATGATCCCCATCACCGCCGGCATCATGGGCGGCAGTACGGCGGGCGCGTCGCGCGGGCGAACCGTGGCTCTCACCGCGGCCTACGTCCTCGGTCTCGCGCTGTTCTACGCCATCCTCGGTCTCGCTGCCGGCCTCACCGGTTCCCTCTTCGGCACCGTCTCGGCCAGCCCGTGGGCCCGCTTCATCACGGGGAACCTGCTGCTGATTTTCGGGTTGGCTATGCTGGACGTCATCCCGGTCAATGTGCCCGGCAGGCTGGCGCGCTGGGCCGGCTCACTGCGCGGCGGTTCGCTGGCCGGCGTATTCCTGCTGGGCGCCACCTCGGGCATTGTAGCGGCGCCCTGCGGCGCGCCTGCATTCGCCGCGGTGCTCACCTGGGTGGCAGGCACGCAGAGCGCAGTGCTCGGCTTCGTCTACCTGTTCGTGTTTTCGCTGGGCATGACCGCGCTGCTCGTGGGCGTGGGACTGTCGAGCGGGTTGCTGGCGAGGTTGCCGCGCTCAGGCGCCTGGATGCTGTGGATCAAGCGGCTCGCCGCGATCGTGATGATCGCCATGGCCGAGTACTACTTCGTGCAGATGGGGATGGTGCTGTGATGTCAGCCGCAACGGATGTCAGGCGACGCTTCCCGTTCCGCTGGCCGGCGGGGATCGGCGCGCTCGCACTGGCCGGCTCGCTGGCGCTGGCCGGACCGGCCAGGGCGCAGGACGTGGGTCTGCCCATCGGCACGACACCCGTCGCGGCGCAGGTCGAGGACCTGGACGGCAACGCGGTGGACCTGCAGCAGTTCCTCGGCAAGCGACCCGTGCTGCTCGAGTTCTGGGCGACGTGGTGTCCGCTCTGCCGGGCCCTCGAGCCGCAGCTGAGCGCCGCGAAGAAGCAGTTCGGCGACAACCTCGAGATCCTGTTCATCGGCGTGGGCGTGAACCAGACGCCGCGGCAGATCAAGCGCCATCTGGAGACGCACACGCTGCCGGGCAAGGTGTTCTTCGACGCGAAGGGCGCCGCCGTGCGCGCCTACGATGCGCCCGCCACCTCGTACATCGTGATCCTCGATGCCGAGCGGCAAGGTGGCGTACACGGGTTCGGGCGACCGGCAGAAGCTCGTGGAAGCGGTGGGGAAGCTGCTGGGGCACTGACCGTCCCTTTCGCGGTGCTCGGGCTGGGGCTCGGGCTGGGAACGGCGATTTACGGATTGAACTGCGTTGCTCGGGCTGGGGCTCGGGCTCGGGCCTGGAACGGCGACTTACGGATTGGACTGCGTTGCCGGGCTGGTGGCTTGGGCTGGTTGCCGGGGAACGGCGATAACGGATTGGCGCTGACTTTCTCCGGCTGGCTGGGAGAACGGACCGCATTTTCGTTCTAGCAGACTGTTAGGGCGGCCACGTTCCTCCTGCGGCGGGTTGATTCTCCTTCGGGGTGGGCGTATTCATGCGGTGCTCTGGCGCCTTCGTTTACCTTCCTTCGGATTCGTGCACTTGCGGCCTGGTGATCCGGTTCGACTCCTGAAACGCGACTGGCGCTCCTCTCGCCCTGGCGGCGGGGGCCGGTTGTGCGCTGCGTGCATCGTGCTGCTCGCGCTCCTGCATGGCGGGCCGGTGGCGGGGCAGCGGGTTACGGGGCGGGTGACGGATCGGGCGTCGGGGCGGGCGCTGCCGTCGGCGGTGGTCGAGCTGCTGGGTGCCAGCGACAGGTCGCTGCTGCAGACGCTCAGCAACGAGCAGGGCGAGTTCCTGCTGAACGTGGCGGACACGGGCCGGGTGCGGCTGCGCGTGCAAACACTCGGTTATCGGACGGCGCTGGGCGAACGCTTCCGCATGGAACCGGGCGGCACGCGGCATTTCGACATTGCCCTGGATGTGGAACCGCTGACGCTGGATGTGATCGATGTGAGGAAGCAGCGGACCTGCGCCATCCGCTCCTCGGCATCGGACATCCTGCGCGTGTGGAACGCGGCCCGGAGCGCGCTGGCGAACTCGGCGATCGTGAGCCGGCAGCGCGTCGTGATGTACGATGGCTACACGTTCGACCGTGTGGTGAGCGACCAGGATGTCACGCTGCACCAGTCGCTGCAGCGCTTCGCGTCCCGGCTGGGTGAGCCGTTCGTGAGCCTGCCCGCCGCCGACCTCCTGCAGAACGGCTACATCCGCCGCAGCGGCTCCGACTACAGCTACTACGCGCCCTCCGCGGCGGTGCTGCTCTCCTCCGAGTTCGAGACCTCGCACTGTTTCTCGCTGACGCGCTCCGACCACGGCCAGCTGCTGGGCGTGGAGTTCACGCCCGCCGGCGGATCCAGGCAGAAGGCGGGCGTGAGCGGCGTGGCCTGGCTGGACGCGCACACGCAGCACCTCGACTTCATCGAGATCCGCTACACGGATGCGGACGATGTGCCCTACGCCGACCAGGCATCGGGCCGCGTCGAGTTCCGCATGCTGCCCAACGGCGCCTGGCTGGTGAGCCGCTGGCTGATCCGCGTGCCCTACGCGATCAATTCCGTGCGCATGGGGTCACTGGTGGGGCCGCCGCACATCAAGCAGTTCGCGGAGCAGGGCGGGGAAGTCGTTGCCGCCGCCGCTGCCGGGCAGCGCTGGGTGCTGGCCAGTCCGGGCAGCATCGCGGGTGAGGCGTTCGACAGCACCCGTAATGTTGCGTTAGCGGGAGCGACGGTCAGCCTGGAGGGGACGGCCATGCGCGCCACCACCGATGGCCAGGGCCGCTTCCGCATCAATGACGTGCCGGCCGGTCTCTACACCCTCACGCTGGGTCATCCGCGACTGGATTCGCTGCCCGCGTATCCCGCAGCGGGCGTGCCGGTGCGTGTGGCAGCGGATTCGACGACCGCGACCCGCGTGGCGCTGCCGCCGATCCGACGCAGTGTGCTGGCCGACTGCCCGCCGCCCGCGGACCGCGCGCAACGCGAGAGCCGCGTCTACGGCGTGGTGCGCGATTCCGCGTCCGGCCAGCGCCTGGGCGGCGCCGAGCTGCATTTTCTCTGGGACAGCTTCGCCGGCATCCCGTCCAGCCTTGCCGTCAGGCATCGCGATACCGCCGCGCTAACCGACGAGCAGGGACGCTACCACGTCTGCTCGCTGCCCACGGACCGCAACATCCTGGTGCGCATCACAGTGGACAGTGTGACCTCGCCGCCGCAGCGTTTCCTCACCGCAGACAGCATCATGCAGCTGGACCTGCGTTTCGCACACGGCCCGGCGGAGCGCGCGATCGTGATCTCGGGCCGTGTGGTGGACGCGCGGTCCGCACCGCTCGCGTCCGCGCAGGTCGACCTGATCGCCGCCGACAGCAGCAGCGGCGACCGCGTGCAGACGGACAGCGCGGGCCGCTTCCGCTTCACGGTTCCCGTCAGCGGCGTATACCGACTGACGGCTTCGGCGCCCGGTTACCAGCGCACGCTCGCGAGCATTACGGTGACTGCCTCGACCGAGCTGCAGCCCATCACGCTGCAAGCCTTGCCCGTGAAGCGGGATTCCATTCGCGTGCAGATCGAAAGCGCGGTTCCATCACGTCGGTATGCGGGACTGCTGCAGGCGACGATGGCGCGCAACGGCGGACGCGAAGAACGCGAACAGCGTGTCAGAACGAACCACCAGGGACACTGACAGGAGCACAAGCGCATGATTCCACGCTGGAGCCGCTGGATAGGCTGGCTGACCGTGGCGGTGGTGGCGGCGGACTGGTGGTCGAAGTTCCTGATCCTGAACCGCATCGCAATGCACCAGCAGGTGGCCGTGGTGAACGGCTGGCTGTACCTCGTGCACCTGCAGAACCGCGGTGTCGCCTTCAGCATTCTCAACGGGAGCGGCGCCATCTGGCGTACGCCGCTGCTCATCGCGGCGGCCTGCGCGGCTGTCTTCCTGCTGGTGCGGCTGGCGCGAGCCAGCTCCGACGCACGCGTGCAACTCGGCATCGCGCTCGTGGTGGGCGGCGCGCTGGGCAATCTGGGCGACCGCATTGCCCACGGCGGCGTCACCGACTTTCTGCTCTTCCCCTTCTTTCCTCTCGTGTTCAACGTGGCCGATGCCGCGATCACCATCGGCGGCATCATCCTGGCGCTGAGCATCCTTGCCACGCGCGCCGAGCCCACGCCCAGCCCGGGCATGTGACACGGCGGCCTCGCCATTGGACTCCGGCGGTGGCAAGACACCGGCGCATGCGATGCGCTGGAACGGGAAGAGAATCGTCGCCTGACATACGAGTGGATGCGCGCGCATGGCCGGCAGCTCCAGGGGTTTGCAGGGGGAGTGAGCGAAGTGCTGGCGAGCCGCCAAAAGAGAAGGCCACGCGGTCCGTGGGACGGCGTGGCCCTCTTCGTGGCGCCGCGTGCCTGTTTTTCGTGCAGCGCGGCGCCGGGTGGGGTCCGGATATATCAGTGGAAGCCGCCTCCCGTGGTGTCCGGCGGCAGCAGTTTCCTGACCGCATCTCCTAACTCCGTGTAAGCCTGCGGATCCACCTCGTGGAACGGGACGGCGCGATACGCGATCTTCCCGTCGGGTCCAACCACGAACAGGTTGCGGTTCGTCATGGTCGGCCGGCGAGGATCGTACGCGCCGTACAGCTTGCCGACCGTCAAATCCTTGTCGCTGCCGAACAGGAACTGGAACTGGTCGTCCCTTGCCCAGGCGTACAGCTCGTCGACCGGATCGGCGCTGAGGGCGAGCAGCACGACGTTCTGGCCGGTGTGGAAGATCTGCGCGTACTGATCACGGTACGCGTGCATTTGGATCGTTCAGCCTCGTGTCCTTGCCTTGAAGAAGAAGGCGAGGACGACGGTCTTGCCCTTGAAATCGCTGAGGTGGATCTGGTCCTTCAGCACGCCGTAGCGTGTGGCGCCGGGCACCGCGAAGTCGGGCGCAGTCGCGCCCACCTCGAGCGGCTTCACTTCCTCGGCCGTCTGCTGGGCCTGCAGCGGCAGCGCCAGTGCCGCCATGCCGCCCACCGCAAGCGCCAGAGTCCGAACGTTCTTCACTCCACCCTCCGGAAGTCAGAGAACACGCGGGCAATGTAGGGGCGGGGCTGTGCGCGCGCGAGGCCACTCGCCGGCAGCCGGACGGTTCGTGGCAACGGAGGCGGGATTCGGACCGGGCGTTCGCGCGCCGGCCAGCACCGGTTGCCGGATCCCGCGTGCTGAGTCGCGCGGCGGCCGATCTCGCCCAGGGCAAAGGAGGGCTCGTGGAGGTGAAGCGCCGGTCAGGACCTGGCGACAGGACCGGCGCGGCTCGTGAGCCCCGGCTCCCGGCTGTATCCTCCATTGGATTGCCGCTCGAGATGCGGCCTGACCCGCATGCATATCGGGAGAAAATCGTGGGCGACGAAATTCCGGGAATCGCTCTCGTTCAAGGGACGGATCGATCGTGATGGGGCTACGGGCACTCGTCGATCGCTACTTCATTGACGAGGCCTTGCGGCACGCGATCCGGGGACTGGTGCATGAGCGGATCGGCCAGGGCGAGGCATGACATGACGCAGCATGCCGGGCTCACGGCCGAGCGCTGGGCCGCCTTCGATCTCGATCAGCAGATCCTGATGATCGCCAACGAGATGCAGCGCGGATCCGCGCTTCTGGACACGACGCGCAGAGCGTCGCTTCGGTCAAGCTGCGAGCGTGTGCTCGGCTCGTAAACCTGAGCGTCGAGGTTCAGCACCATTGTCGTTCGTTTCGCCGCGAGCTGCTTCGCTGGCGCGACCTCGTGACGGCGCTCTACGCGTCGTTCGCATCCGAACCTGCCGCGCACCGCGCCGCGCTGCGCTGCCTGCTCCAGCTCGGCCCGTGACCGCACGCCAGATCGCGTACCTGCTGCCATGAGCGCGATGGCGCAGACCGTGTCCCATTCGGTGCGACCGGGCCGGTCGGCGTGATCTCGAAGAGCCGGTCGCAGTGCTTGCAGATCGAATTCAGTCCGACCCCGCGAACGTGCGCGGAGCGGTCACCACAAGCATCAAGGGCTGTCGCGTCGCGGGCACGTGCGCCTATCTTGGCGCGCTCACCGAAGCGGAGCCGTCGAATGCGCCGACCACACCTCCTCGCTTTTGTCCTGCTGGCGGCGCCACTGCACGCCCAGACCCGTGTCGACATCCTCATCGCCAATGGCCATGTGATCGATGGCGGCGGCAACCCGTGGATCCCGGCAGACGTGGGCGTGACGGGGGACCGGATCGTCTTCGTCGGGAACGCGCATGCGGCGGGCGTCGTTGCCAGGGACACGGTAGACGCGACCGGGCTGCTCGTGACGCCGGGCTTCATCGACGCACACAGCCACGCGGACCTCGACTCGGAGTACGGCCGCCAGGCGCTGCCGCAGCTCTATCAGGGGATCACGACCGTGATCGTGGGCGTGGACGGCGACGGCACGAACGACATTACCGCCACGTTCGCGCGCTGGCGCCGCCAGGGCATGGCGATCAACGCGGCCACATACGTGGGGCTGGGTCCCGCACGCGAGTCCGTCCTCGGCCGCCAGGCCCGGCACCCGACGCCGTCCGAGCTGGACCGCATGAAGGCGTACGTGCGCAAGGGGATGGAGGCGGGCGCGATCGGTCTGTCGACCGGGCTGTTCTACGTGCCGCAGTTCTATACGTCCACCGACGAGGTCGTCGCACTGAACCGCGTGGCGGCCGAGTACGGTGGCATCTACGACACGCACGACCGCGACCTCGGAGCGCTCTACCCGTCGTTCGGTTACCTGAACTCGATCCGCGAGGCGATCGCGATCGGCGAGCGCGCCGGCACCCCCGTGATCTTCAGCCACTTCAACGCGCAGGGCGTGCAGAACTACGGGCGCGCGCCGGAGGGCGCGGCGCTGATCGACTCGGCGCGCGCGCGCGGCGTGAACGTGATGGCGGCGCAGCACCCGTACACCGCGACGCAGAGCAACCTGATGGCGTACACGCTGCCGCGCTGGGCATTGAGCGGCGGCAGCGACTCGATTCGCGCGCGCTACGCGGATGCGGTACTCCGCGACAGCATCTACAGGCAGACGATGGAAATGCTGCAGATGCGCGGCGGTGCGGAGAAGATCCAGTTCGTCGACCCGCGGCCCGACCTGAACGGCAAGACGCTGGCGCAGGTCGCGGCGGAGCGCGAGCAGTCCGTCCCGAAAGTCGTCCAGACGCTGCTGAGCGAAGGCAACGCGGCGGTGATGAACCGCGACCTCTACGACGCGGCTAACACGCGCTTTCTGGCTACGCGCGAGTGGATGATGACGTGCACGGACGGGCGTACGCCCGACCCGAAGGGTGGCATCACGCACCCGCGCGCCTATGGCGCGTTCCCGCAGAAACTGCGGCTGTTCGTGAAGCAGGATGCGGTCATTTCGCTGCCCTTCGCGATCCGCGGCATGACGTCGCTGGCGACGGAGTTCTTCAACCTGCCCGGGCGAGGCCTGATCCGACCCGGCTTCTACGCCGACATCCTGGTGATCGACTGGTCCCGGCTGCGCGACGTGGCCACGTACGAGGATCCGCACCACTTCTCCGAGGGCATGGTGCACATCCTGGTCAACGGGAAGTTCGCGGTGCGAGACGGCAAGGCGACCGGCATTCTGGCCGGCCAGCCGATTCCGCGCGCAGGCGGCACCCGTTCGGCGCCCGCACGCGCGACGCCGCGATGAGCGAGGCCGAGAGTAACAGAGAGTTATCAGCGCAGAGCGGAGAGGGCGCTGCGCCGGTGCTGGTCGAGCGCCGCGGCGCGGTGCTGCTGCTCACGCTCAACCGGCCCCACCGCCTCAACGCAGTGAGCCTGCCGCTCTATCGCGCGCTGCTGGGCGCGCTCGACGATCTCGAGCGAGACGACAGTCTGCGTGCCGCGGTACTCGCGGGTGCCGGCCGCGCCTTCTGTGTGGGCGCGGACCTGAAGGCGCACGCGGGCGGGGATCCTGCGCGCGCGGAGCGGCGCGCCTACATCCGCGCGGCGCAGCGCGCGAACGCACGCATCCAGACGTGCGCGAAGCCTGTGATCGCCGCAGTCAACGGCCACGCGATCGGCGGCGGCCTCGAGCTCGCGCTCTCCTGCGACCTGATCGTGGTCGCCAGCGAAGCAAAGCTGCGCTTCCCGGAGCTCGCGCTGGGCACGTTCGTGGGCGGCGGCGTCACGTACACGCTGGAGCGGCGCGTCGGCTTCGCGAAAGCGCGCGAGCTGCTGCTGCTTGCAGACTTCATCGGTGGCGACGACGCGGCCGCCATGGGCCTCGCCAACCTCTCGTTGCCGGCGGAGCAGGTGCTGGGTGCCGCGCTGGAATGGGCGGAGCGCGTCGCGTCGCTGGCGCCCGCGTCGGTTCGCCTTGCAAAACGGCTGTTAGCACGGGCTCCCTTCATGCAACGCGCCGAGGTGCTGCGCCGCGAAGCGCTCGCGCTCGACGCGATCATGGGCACGGAGGACTGGAAGGAAGGCATCCGCGCGTTCCATGAGAAGCGAGAGCCGCGCTACACCGGCCGCTGAGGCGGCCGCGGGCGCCGTGAACGCGGGTAACGCAGAGGCGACCGGCCGCGCACGTCCGGAAGCGGTCCCGAACGCGGCTGCCGGCGGACAAGGCCTCGACGCGCTGCTGCGGCCGCGCGCGCTAGCGATCATCGGCGCCTCCCCGGATCCGGCGAAGCGCGGCTACCAGATCATTCGCGCGCTGCAGGAGGCGGGGTATCCCGGGCGCATCCACCCCGTCAACCCACGTGGCGGCGAGATCCTCGGGCTGCCGGTGCTGCGCACCATCGCCGAGATTCCCGAAGCGACCGACCTCGCAGTGCTGTGCACGCCGGCCGCGTCGGCGCCCGGGATCCTGGCGGAGTGCGCGGGTCGCGGCGTGCGCGCGGCCGTGGTTCTCGCGCTCGGGTTCCGGGAGTCCGGCGGCGAGGGCGCGGAGCTGGAGGCGCGCGTACGGGCCGTGGCCGCGCGCTGCGACATCCGCGTGCTCGGTCCCAACACCTCCGGGCTGCTGTACCTGCCGCTCGGACTCAATCTCATCGGCATGCGCGACGTGCCCGCGGGCGGCCTGGCGCTGGTCGTGCAGTCCGGTAATATACTGTTAGAACAGATCAGCGCCGCCGCACGCGACGGCGGCGAGGGCTTCGCCGCGTGCGTCGGGCTCGGAAACATGGCGGACATCCGCTGGCACGATGTGCTCGATGACCTGCGGACGGACGCGCACGTCCGCGCCATCATCATGTACGGCGAATCCTTCGAACACGGACGCGCGTTCGTCGAAGCCGCGGCGCGCGCCGCGCGCGTGAAGCCGGTGGCGCTGCTCGCCGGCGGGCGCTCCGCGGCCGGCTCGCGCGCCGCTCGCTCACACACGGGCGCGCTCGCCTCCGGTGCCGCCGTGATGAAGGCCGCGCTGTGCGCGGCGGGCGTCATCGAGATGGCGCGCACGGACGAACTGCGCGCAGTCGCCACCGCGCTTGCATGGCAGCCCGCGTTCACCGGCGACATCGCCATTCTCTCCGACGGCGGCGGTCACGCCACGCTCGCGGCGGACGCATTCGCCACGGTGGGCGCGCCACTCGCGCGGCTCGCTCCGAAAACGAGCGAACGGCTGCGCGCGCTGCTCGGCCCTGCCGCCGCAGTGCACAACCCCGTGGATGTCGCGGGCGCGACGGACCGCAATCCCGCGCTCTTCGCCGACGCGCTGCGCACGCTCGTCGCGGATCCGGGCGTGGGCGGCGTGCTGCTCGTCGGTCTGTTCGGCGGCTACGCGATCCGCTTCGCGCCATCGCTCGAAGCGGCGGAGATCGAGGCGGCGAAGGCGATGGCCGCGGCGGCCCGCGGGAGCGGCCGTGCGCTCGTCGTGCACACGCTCTACCACGCTTCGGAGTCGGCGGCGCTGCGGGAGCTGCGGCGCGCGGAAGTGCCGGTCGCCGGCTCGCTCGAAGCCGCGTGCGCAGCGGTCGCCGCGCTTGCGACGAGGGGGCGCGCGCTCGCGCGCCCGGCCCTCGCGCCGCTACCGGTTCCAGGCGCCCGGTCCGAGGACGTTTCGGATGATGGGATCGCGCACGCGCGAGCGGCGGGAAGGACGGCGCTTCTCGAGACGGAAGCCCGCGCGCTCGCCATGCGCCACGGCGTTCCACTCGTTGACGCGCGCTTCTGCGCGAGCGCGGAAGACGCCGAGACGGCGGCAGCGCAGCTGGGCGGCGAAGTGGCGGTGCGCGTCGTCGCATCAGGCGTGTTGCACAAGACGGAAGCCGGCGGCGTGCGGCTGCGCGTGGCCGCCGCCAATGCGGCTCGCGTTTTCGCCGAGGTGCGCGACGCGGTGGAGCTGTGGGCAGCAGGGCGGGGGACCCGGGCCGGATTCGAAGGCGTGCTCGTCTCGCCGATGCTGCCGCCTCCCGTCGTTGAGCTGATCGTCGGCGCCCGCCGTGACCCGTCGTTCGGGCCGCTGCTCGCGCTGGGGATCGGCGGCATCGCGGTGGAAGCGATCGGCGACGTCGTGCTCCGGCTGCTGCCGGCGACCCGCGACGACGTGCGCTCCGCGCTGGCGGAGCTGCGCGCTTCATCTCTCTTGACGTCTCCGCGCGCCGGCGCGCCCGCGGACCTCGACGCGATCGCGGACCTCGCGCTCGCGCTCGGCGCGTGCCTGATGGCGGAGCCCGAAATCGCCGACATCGAGTCTAACCCTGTGTTTGCCTGCTCCGATCGCGCCGTGGCCGTGGATCTGCGCGCCACGCTGACGCAGGAGGCGGCGTCGCCTTGAGGCCCGTCGTCGGCAGTGTCGCGCTCGCGGGTTTGCTGCTCGGCGCCTGCACCCCCTCGCCGCCGCCCGCAACGCCGGCCGGGCGGAACGACGCCGGCGTGGTCGTCAGCGGCGCGCCGCTCGCGAGCGACGTCGGGGCGCGTGTGCTCGCGGAGGGCGGGAACGCCGTGGATGCCGCGGTCGCCACCGCGTTCACGCTCGCGGTCGTAGAGCCGACCATGTCCGGGATCGGCGGCCGCTCGCAGATCCTGATGCGCACGCCCACAGGCGACGTTGTCGGGCTGGACGGCACCACCGAGGTGCCCCTCGCCTATCCGGGCGGCGTGAGCGACGAAGACGCGTACGGGTACGTCACGATCGGGATTCCCGGCACGGTCGCGGTGCTGGCGGCGGCGCTCGAGCGACGCGGCTCCTGGCCGCTCGCACGCGTGCTCGCGCCGGCGATCCGGCTTGCCGAGGAAGGCTTTGCGCTGCCCGCGCCGGAAGCCGTGAGGATCGCCGACGAAGCTGCGCGGCTGCGCGAGTTCGCGGGATCAGCCGCGGCATTCCTGAAGCCGGACGGCACGCCCTGGGCGGCGGGAGAACGATTCCGTCAGCCCGCGCTCGCCGCCACACTGCGCACGATCGCCGAAGGTGGAGTCGACGCGTTCTATCGCGGCAGGATCGCCGCGGCGATCGACGCGGATATGCGCGCGCACGGCGGCTGGCTGCGCGCCACCGACCTCGCGTCGTACGCGCCCACCGAGTCGATCATCGCGCGCGGCCGCTACCGCGGCTTCGACCTGATCGGCACCTATCTCCCTGCGTCCGGCGCGACGACCATTGAGGCATTGCAGATCGTCGAGCGGCTGAAGCTCGAGGACACGGATTCGGTGCGGTGGGTCGACGGGGTGGCGCGGGCACTTTCCGCCGCATTCGATGATCGCGAAGCCCAGCATGGCAGCGCCGAAGAGCACGCGGCCTGGCTCACATCGGCGGCCCTGGCGGAGCAGCGCGCCGTCGGCATCCGCACCGGGCGGGTACCCGCGGGCGCCCGCGACGACGGCGAACCGCCATTCACGACGCATGTCTCGGTTGTGGACCGCCGCCGCATGGCCGTGGCGCTGACGCAGTCGGTCGGACCGATCCTCGGCTCGCGCGTGGCCACACCAGGACTCGGCTTCGTCTACGCGGCCACCATGGGTTACCTCGGAGACCTTCACCCCGGCGAGCGGCCCTGGTCCTCCGAGTCGCCAATGATCGTCCTGCAGGGACTAACAGTGCGCTATGTGATCGGCGGCGCCGGCGCGCGGCGCATCATCTCCGGTCTGGTCGAGACACTGTCCCACGCGATGGACGGCGAGCCGCTAGGTGCTGCACTGGCCGCGCCGCGCTTCCATGTCTCGGAAAACACAATCGTGCTCGAGCGTCGCCCGGGCGCGGCGTGGAGCGAGCGGGTGGAGGACGGACTGCGCGCGCTCGGCTGGACCGTCGTCCCGCGCTCCGCTGCGAGCTACTTCGCCCGCCTCAACGCGATCGAGGTGAACCCCCGCACCGGCGGGGTCACCGGGCTGCCGGACCCACGCTGGCCCGGGAAGGCCGCGGGGCGGTAGCAGTCCCGTCGTTCATCGACGGGGCGGCGTCACTGTGCAGGGCGCAGTCAGCAATCCGCAGCCGCCGTTCCCCCAAGCCCCAGCCCAAGCGCAAGCCCGATTCACTCCGCGGACAGCGCTTCGCGCGGCGAGATGCGGAGCGAGCGGCGTACGGGTGCCCAGACGGCAAGCACCGTCATCAGCGTGAGCAGCGCCATGCCTGCGGCCCAGGCGAGCGGATCCAGCGGCGTGATCTGGAAGAGGCGAGCTGCGAGTACGCGCGTGAGCGCGAGGGCGCCGGCGCCGCCGAGAACAATACCGCAACCGCTCAACACCAGGCCATCGCGGATCAGGCGGCCCATGATCCGTCCCGTTCCGGCACCGAGCGCGGCGCGCACACCGATCTCGCGGCGGCGTTGCGTGACCGCGTAGCCGAGTACGCCGTGCAGCCCGACACCGGCGAGGAACAATCCAACCAGCGCCAGGCCAACCGCGAGCCAGGTCACGACGCGCTGCTCGATGACGAGATCGTCGAGATCCGCCCGCACACCACGCACACGATAGACGGGCAGCGCCGCATCCAGCCCGCTGACGACGCCGCGCACGAGCGAAGCGAAATCACGCGGCCGCCCGCGCACGCGCACCCAACCGTTCACCTCGCTGTCGATGCCGCCTTCCCAGGGCAACACGATCACGGGCGGTACCGTGGCGGCCACACCCATCAGCCGCATGTCGTCGATCACGCCGACCACGCGCATCGGCGCGGCCTTTCCGTCCGGTCGGGAAAGCTTGCGCCCGATCACGTCCGCCGGCGCGAGACCCGGCCATGCGGTCCTCGCCACGGACCGGGAAATGATGACGACCGGATCCTCGCCGGCGGCAACACGACGGTCTTCGTCCGGCTCGAATTGACGGCCCGCCAGCAGATGCGCACCGGCCGCGGCCAGGAAGCCGGCCGTGACCTGCAACTGTGCGCCAATGATGTGACTCGTTTCCCACGTGCCTTCGCTGGGGAAAACGGCGATGGTCACGTAGTACGGTCGGATGGGCGCTGGCGCCACGAAGCCCATCGCGAGCACACCGGGCTGGCCGGCGAGGCCGGCTTCCACGCTCGCCATGAGCTCACGCCGGCCCGCCGCGTCGTATCCCTGAAGCTCCGGCGCCAGGGAAAAGCCCAGTGCACGGTCCGGCTCGAAGCCCGGGTCCGCATTGCGCAGTCTGATCACGCTGCGGACCAGCAGGCCCGCGCCCACGACCAGCAGCAGAGACAGCGTGACCTGCAACACGACGAGCGCGGACTGCACCCGCCCCGTGCGGCGCAGGCCCTGGCGCCGGCCGCTCAGCGCGGGCAGCAGCCGGCCGGCGCCGCCGGCCACGGCCGGCAGGGCGCCCGCTAACAGCGTGCTCGAGAGCGCGGCGGCCATGGTGAACGTCACCACGCGCCCATCCAGGCGAATGCCTTCCAGCGAGGCGCCCAGCGCCGACAGGCTGGCGTGGCCGAAGCCGCGGGTCACGACGCCAGCCACCAGAACACCGCCCGCGCCACCGGCCAGGCCCAGCAGCAGCTGTTCGGCGAGTACGCGCCGCCCCAGACGCCAGCGGCTGGCGCCCAGCGCGGCATGCACGGCCGCATCGCCGGCACGCGCCGCGCCGTGTACTAACGCCAGGTTTGTGACATTCGCCAGCGCCAGCAGCAGCAGGAATACGGCGGCGCCGGCCAGCAGCGACAGCGTGCGCCGCACCGGTTGACGCAGGCGGGGTGACAGGCCCACACCCGGGTAGGCACGCAACACATAATCCGCGTAGTACGAGTGGCGCCGGTACGCAGCCCGTACTGCCGCCATGGTCGCGGCGCCTTCCGCGGGTATCTGGTCCGCGCTGGCGCCGGCCGCCAGCCGGCCCACGAGTCCCGTCCAGATCGCCACACCGCGGTCCTCGAGAACGTCCCGCCTGAGGCCCGGATCAATGACCGGCAGCGCTTCGCCTGACAGCCACAGCTGCACCTCGCCCGGAAGCTCGGCGCCGTGAAAGCCGGAGGGAGCGACGCCGATCACGACGAACGGTCGCGCATTCACGCGAATGGTGCTGCCCAGCGCACCCGGCGAGCCGGCCCACGCCTCCCGCCAGAGCTGTTGACTGATCACCACGCCAGCGCCGGCATCCGGACCCTCTTCGGCGAAGACACGGCCCAGCACCGCGCGCACACCCAGCAGCTGAAACCAGCCCGCGCTCACGGCTGCGGCCCTCAGCCGGCGGGGTTCGCCACCGGCCGCGAGGCTGGCGTTGACATCCGCCTCGAAGCTTCCGACCAGACCGCTCAGCGCGTGGCTGCGCTCCGCCAGCGTGCGCAGATCCGGATCGGAAACCGGAAACGCCGGGCTGCCCTCCGATTTCACCTCGAGCTGCACCGTGACCAGCGAGCCGGCAGCCCGCACGCCGGGCACGGGTCGCAATAACACCCAGTTTGCGGCGCAGTAGACCGTGGCCAGACCACCCAGCCCGATGGCCAGCGTGACGATGTTGGCCAGCGCATAGCCGGGACGGCGCAGCAGCAGACGCGCGCCCTGCCGCAGGTCGCGGCCGCTCGATTCCACGAGGCCGGCCGATGACCGCAACCCATCCAGCAGCGCTTCCACACGCAGCCGCAGCGGAAACGCCAGTGTGTGCCAGGCATACCAGAGTTGCGCGCGCGTGCGACCTTCGCGTTGCTGCCGGTGCCGGTAGAGGTCCGCCAGCTCGCCGAGCAGATTCGCACGCTCCCGGCGGGGCAGCAGCCGGCCCAGCAGCCAGCGCATCAAGCGCGGCGGCTGCACGTCCCGCGACGAGACAGACATGGTCAGCGCTCCGCCAGAATCGTTTCCAGACCCGACCAGAGCCGGCCCAGCCGGGCCCGCGTCGCACGCAGCGCATCCACGCCATGACTGGTAACCAGGAAGAAACGCCGCTCGCGCAGCTGTCCATGGTCGTCTCCCGTGCGCAGCGCGGAACGCACCAGCTTCTTCTTCTCCAGCCGCCGCAGCGCCACGTATACCGCGGCCGGCGCCACGGAACGCTGTGACTTGTCCTCCAGCTCCAGCACGATGGCGGCAGTGAACGCGGCATTGCCCAGGCGCAGTGCGGCCAGCAGCACCTGATGTTCGAACTCTCCCTGTATTTCGGTAGTCGGCATGGTTGTCCTGCTGACGATGTCAGGGTTTTCATCTGACATCGTATGATAAGAGACCGCGGCGGGCAAGTGCGCTGCCGCCAGCGCAACGACGGGGAGCCGCTGCGGTTGCCGGGGCGCGTGGGCGCACGGTAGCATGAGGCGGCCGGCCCGCGCGGCCGCGCGGCTGGCGGTACACCGATCACGGAGTCACACCTCATGCGTGCATACCTGCGCGCCGCCGCGCCCGTGAGTCTGGCGCTGGCATTCGTTGCCTGCCACACGACGGTTGCGTCGGCGCAGTCGGTGGACGGGGCGCAGCTGCGCGAGCTGCGCTGGCGCATGATCGGCCCGCATCGGGGCGGGCGGACGAAAGCCGCCGCGGGCGTGCCGGACCAGCCGAACGTGTTCTATATGGGCGTGGTGAACGGCGGCGTGTGGAAGACGACGGATTATGGACGTACGTGGAATCCGATCTTCGATGATGAGCCGAACGGCTCCATTGGCGCGATCGCGGTGGCGCCATCGAATCCCGACATCGTGTCGTGGGCAGCGGCGAAGGTCTGCAGCGGCCCGACCTGGCGACGGGCGACGGCATCTACAAGTCGACCGATGCGGGAAGGACGTGGACGCATCTCGGGCTGCGCGATGGGCAGCAGATTCCGCAGATCATCATCGATCCGGCGAATCCCGACCGGCTCTTCGTCGCCGTGCTCGGTCACCCGTACGGTCCCAATGCGGAGCGTGGCGTGTACCGCTCGGTGGACGGCGGGCGCACGTTCCAGAAGGTGCTGTACAAGGATGAAGACACGGGCGCCGTCGATCTGGCGTTCGATCCGCGCGACGCCAACACTGTGTATGCCGTGTTATGGCAGGCGCGGCAGGGACCGTGGGAGAATGCGGCGTTCACGGGGCCTAACAGCGGTATTTTCAAGTCGACGGATGGCGGCGACACCTGGCGCCCGCTGACGCAGGGCCTGCCCACCTTCGCAGACGGACTCGGCCGCATCGGCATCACCGTCGCGCCCAGCGACCCGTCGCCGGCTGTACGCCACCGTCGAGATCCGACGGCCAGGGCTGGGTCTACCGCAGCGACGACGCCGGGGAGAGCTGGCGCCGCATCACGGACGACGCGCGCGCCGCCTCGCGGCCGTCGGACTTCGCGGAAGTAAAGGTCGATCCCATGAACCCGGACATTGTCTACACGGGCAGTGTCGTCTCCTGGAAGTCCATGGACGGCGGGCGCACGTGGAAGGCGTTCCGCGGCGCGCCCGGCGGTGATGATTACCACCGCCTGTGGATCAACCCGAAGAACCCGGACATCATTCTCATCGCGTCGGACCAGGGCGCGATCATCACGGTGAACGGCGGCGAGACGTTCAGCTCGTGGTACAACCAGCCCACCGCGTCAGATGTATCACGTGATGACCGACAATGCCTTCCCCTATCGCGTGTGCAGCGGGCAGCAGGAGAGCGGCTCGGTGTGTGTGCAGAGTCGCAGTGATGATGGCCGCATCACGTTCAGCGAGTGGCATCCGGTGGGCGTCGAGGAGTACGGCTACGTGGCGCCCGATCCGCTCGACCCGGACATCGTCTATGGCGGCAAGGTCTCGCGCTACGACCGGCGTACCGGGCAGGTGCAGAACGTGTCGCCGCGCGTGGGCCGCAGCGGCGGCGCCGGCGACTATCGCACGCTGCGCACCGCGCCGCTGGTGTTCTCGACCGTCGATCCGCATATCCTGTACTTCGCGTCCAACACGGTGTGGAAGACGACGACGGGTGGTCAGAGCTGGACGCAGATCAGTCCGGACCTGACGCGCACTGACAGCGTGCTGCCGGCGAGCGTGGGCGTGTACGCGAATACCGCCGCGGCCAGGGGTCGGCACCCGGGCGTGATCTACACCATCGCACCTTCGTACCGCACCACGAACGTGATCTGGGCGGGCAGCGATGATGGTCTCATCCACGTGACCTTCGATGCAGGGAAGACGTGGAAGGATGTGACGCCGCCGGAAGCTGAAGGCGACGCCCTGGAGCAAGATCTCCATCATGGATGCGGGCCGCTTCGACTCGCTGACGGCGTACGCCGCCGTCAACACCATTCGCATCGATGACCTGCGCCCGCACCTCTGGCGCACGCACGACGGCGGGAAGACCTGGCAGCAGATTACCAACGGGATTCCCGACGGCGGCGTCGTCAACGTGGTGCGGGAAGATCGTGTGCGCCGCGGCCTGCTGTTCGCGGGCACCGAACAGGCTGTTTACGTGTCCTTCGATGATGGCGACCACTGGCAGTCGCTGCGTCTGAACATGCCCGCGACTTCGATCCGCGATCTCGTGATCAAGGACAACGATGTGGTGCTGGGCACCCACGGCCGCTCCTTCTGGATCCTCGACGACATCTCGCCGCTGCGGCAGATGAATGCGACCACGACCACCGCTGCTGTACATCTGTACCGTCCGGGCGCTGCGTACCGTTTCCGCTGGGACCAGTGGCCGGACACGCCGCTGCCGCCCGATGAGCCGGCCGGCGAGAATCCGCCGGATGGGGCGCTGATCGACTACTCGCTGGCGTCGGCCGCGCATGGTCCTGTCGTGCTCGAGATTCTGGACGCGCAGCAACAGGTCGTTCGGCGATACAGCAGCGACGACAAGCCGATCGAGATCACGGACATCGGCAACGTACCCTCGTGGTGGATCCGGCCCACGCGCATCCTGTCGGGCGAACCGGGCATGCACAGATTCGTCTGGGATCTGCACTGGTCGCCGCCGCCGGGCGCGGCGGACAACGTCAGCTTCTCCATTTCGGCGACACCGCACAACACGGCGCCGCAGCCGCTGGGCCCGTGGGTACTCCCCGGCACGTACACGGTGCGCCTGACTGTCAATGGCACGACGCAGCAGGCGCCACTGACCGTGCGCATGGATCCGCGCGTGAAGACCTCGCCGCTGGTGTGGCAGCGGCAGTACCAAATGAGCCTGCAGCTCTACCGCGCGCTGCGGCAGGACTCGGCCGCACAGCAGCAGGTGCGTACGGTCCGCGCACAGCTCAACGACCTGCGCGGCCGGGCGACCGGCGAGCTGCTCACGCAGGTGAATGAAGTCGATGCCGCGGCGGCGGCGGTCGAAGGCGCGGGCGGTGGTGGCCGCGGCCGCGGCGGTCGCGGCGGCGGCGGCGCGCCCGGGCTCGCGGCGGTGGCCGGCCAGCTCGCTTCGCTCATGGAGATGCTGCAGGACGCGGATGTCACGCCCACCACGCAGCTGGTCGCGGCCATCACCAGTGAGACCGCGGCCTTCGGTCAGCTGCTCGCGCGCTGGCAGGGGGTCCGGACGCGTGACCTTCCCGCACTCAACGCGCGACTGCGTGCAGCGGGATTGCCGGAGGTCGGCGGCGATTGAAGCGACCGGCGGCCGCCTTGTAACAGCCGGCCCGGTGGACGGGGAAATACAGCCACTCATGACGCTGAGGCTCATTTCGGGGTCGGCCGTGTACCACGGGCCCATGTCGCAGCGGCTCCGCCGTTCCATCAACGGTCTGTTCCTCGCCACGGTCTTCTTCCTGGGCGAGGTCGGCTTCGGCGGGCTCGACGCGGTTCTCTTCCATGGCGGGAGCGCAGCGCACTCGCCCGGAGCGAACGTCGAGTCTGCGGTGGGCGTTGCGACCCACGCCGATCACTGCATGCTGGGCTTCACCCCCAGCTCGGCGCAGTCCACGCTTCCAGTAGCGCAAGCGACGCGGGAGTGCATCACGCGCGTCGTGCGGCGTATTGCTTCTTCCAGTCACATCACGGCGCGCGCCCCCATTGGGCGGCAACCTCCTTCCCGCGCCCCACCGTCTCCCGTCTGACGCAGCCACTCACATTGTCGAAGTAGCGCAGTAGTGCACCGACCGGAGCTCCCGCGGGAGCATCCGGGTTGCACGTACCGACCATCCGGAGGCGTTCGTTGAGGAAATCGCGCATTTCCGCCGCGCTCGGGCTGGCGGCCCTGCTCGCGTTGCCGCCCGTCGTGCGGGCGCAGCAGGGGCCGCCCCTGACGCTCACCCGACGGCAGGCCATCGACAGCGCACTGGCGCACAACCCGTCGCTCGCGTCGGCGCGCGAGCAGATCGAGCAGGCGAGGGCCCGACGCGCCGAGGCCACCGCGTTCCCTGATCCCGCGTTCTCCGCCGATGTGGTGGGCGAATCGAATCTGCGCCGCCCCGGCGTCAACGGCGGGAGCGATCTCGGCCTCGACGTGCTGGTGCCATTTCCCAGCAAGTTCGTGCTGCGGCATCGCGTGGGGAGCGCCGATGTGGCAACGGCGGAATTCTCGTACGAACAGCTGCGTCAGCAGACGGCGGCGAGCGCCGCGCAGTCGTACGACGCGCTGCTCGTCGCACTGCAGCACCAGAGCGATCTGCAGGAGAGCCGGGGACTGGCGCAGCAGTTCGTGGACAAGACCACGGCGCGCTTCAATCAGGGCAGTGTCGCGCGACTCGATGTGATCAAGGCGCAAGTGGACCTGGCACAGGCCGAGAACGCGTTGATCGCCAACACGCGTGACGTGGCCAACGCGCGCTCGGCGCTGAATCGCATCATGGGTCGCATCCTCGGGGCGTCGCTCGAGGCGGCGGATTCGCTGGTCGTACCGGAGGCGATCCCGCAGCTGGCGGTGCTGGAGCAGCTCGCGCTGCAGCGGCGTCCCGAGCTGCTGGGCATGGCCCGGCAGCGAGCCGGCGCGCATTCGGCCACGTCGCTGGCCCGGTCGTACTGGCTGCCCGACATTGACATCTCGGTACAGAAGAACGTGGCGTCGGGGGCACCCAACAGCTTCACCACAGGGATCGGCATCAGCGTGCCGCTGTTCTTCTGGAACCACCAGGCCGGCGAAGTGGCGGAGGCCAAGCACTTCGAGCGGCAGCTGGAAGCGGACGATCACGATCTTACAGCGCAGGTGGACGAAGACGTGCGCACCGCGTACGCCACGGCCGCCACGGCACTGCAGCAGGCGATCTACATTCGCGACCAGCTGCTGCCCGAGGCGCGCGAAGCCTTTCGCATTGCGACCGTGAGCTATGGCCTGGGCGGTTCATCCGCACTGGAAGTGCTCGACACCCGCCGCACACTGCTGGACGCAGAAAGCCAATACGCGGAGGCACTGGGAGCCGCGAATGATGCGCGCGCCGACCTCGAACGGGCTGTGGGCGTTGCACTCGACAGCATCGGCAATGGAGATACTCATGAGAACTGAATCCTCGCGGGCGGACGGTGCACGCCTCTCCGCAGCACTGCTCTGCGTGGTAGTCGTTGCCGCGGCGTGCGGCGGCAGGGGTGATACGCCGGAGGGCGCCGATCCGGCGGTGGCAGGCCAGTTGACGGATGCGCAGCGGTCGCGCTTCCACATCGCGCCGGTCGCGAGTGCGCGCTTCACGCCGGCGGTCGACGTGACGGGCACCGTGGATTTCGATGGCGACAGGAGCACGCAGGTGCTCTCTTCGATTTCGGGCCCGGTGACGAATCTGCTGGTCGAGCCCGGCGCACGTGTGGCGGCCGGTGATCCTCTCGCCTACGTCGCGTCACCCGATTTTGCGGACAACATCGCGGCGTACCGCAAGGCCGAGGTCGCACTGCTGAACGCGCAGCGCGTAGTGCACCGCGATTCGGCACTGTTCGCCAATGACGCGCTGGCGAGGCAGGACCTCGAGCAGGCGGAAACGGATGCGTCGTCGGCCGCAGCGGACCGCGACGCCGCACTCGAGGGGCTGCGCGCGCTGGGCGCGGACTCCGCCACCGTGAGTGCGATTCAGCACGGCCAGCCCGTGGTCAATGCACACGGCGTGATTCGCGCACCCATTGCGGGCGAAGTGGTGGAGCGCCTGGTGACACCGGGACAGCTGCTGCAGGCGGGCAGTACGCCGTGCTTCACGATCGCGGAGATGTCGACCGTGTGGGTGATGGCGAACGTGTTCGAGAGTGATCTCGCGGACGTGCACGTCGGCGACCCGGCCGACATCACGCTGACCCTGGGCGGTGAGGCGTTCCACGGGCGGGTCGACTACGTGGCCGCCGAGGTGGACGCGGACACGCGCGCCACAGGCGTGCGCATCGCAACGACCAACCGCGATGGTCTCCTGAAGAAAGCGATGTACGTGCGCGTGACGCTGCACTCGAGGCGGGAACGCAGCGGCCTGCTGATCCCGGTATCGGCCGTGCTGCGCGACAGTGATAACCTGCCGTTTGTCTTTCAGCAGACCGCGGAGGGCTTCACCCGCAAGCCGGTCCAGCTGGGGCTGCGCCTGGGGGATCGCTACGAGATCAAGTCAGGACTCGCGGCGGGGGATTCCATTGTCACGGAGGGCGGACTGTTCCTGCAGTTCGCAGCCAACCAGTGAGCGAGGAAAGACACGAGTCGCGCGCCGCGTCGCTCATCAACGGCATTGTCGCCGCGTCACTGCGCCAGCAGTTCCTGGTCGGGCTGTTCAGTCTGCTGCTGATCGGGGCCGGCATCTGGTCGTTCAGACGCCTGCCCGTGGACGCGTATCCGGATCTCTCGCCTCCCCTGGTCGAAGTCACGACACAGTGGCCCGGGCACGCGGCGGAGGAAGTCGAACGCCTTATTACAGTTCCCATCGAGACGGAAATGAACGGCATCCCGAAGATGCGCATCATCCGCTCGATCTCGCTGTATGGACTGTCCTCCATCCGCATGACGTTCGAGGATGGCACGGACAGCTACTTCGCGCGCGAGCAGGTGTTCGAACGCCTGCCCGACGCCGAGATCCCGGAAGGCGTGAGTCCCGGCGTCGATCCGCTCTTCTCGCCTTCCGGCCTGGTCTACCGCTACGTGCTGGACAGTCCCGACCAGTCGGCCATGGACCTGAAGATCCTGAACGACTGGTTCATCGTGCGGCAGTACCGCTCGGTGGCCGGCGTTGCCGATGACTCGCCGCTGGGCGGCGAGACCATGCAGTACCAGGTGCTCCTCGATCCCGCGCGCCTGGCCGCGACAGGACTCTCCGTGGGCAATGTCGTCGACGCGCTGAGCGCTAACAACAGCAACACGGGCGGCGGCTTCTACTCGGAAGGCGGGCAGTTCTACTACGTACGCGGTCTGGGACGCATCAGCACGCTGGAGGATATCGGCAACGTCGTGCTGGCGACGCACAGCGGCACGCCCGTGCTGGTGAAGGATGTGGGCAGGGTCGCGATCGGCCACGCGCCCCGTCTCGGCCAGTTCGGCTTCAATGACCGCAATGACGCCGTCGAAGGCGTCATCCTCATGCGCAAGGGCGAGCAGGCGCAGACCGTGCTCAAGGCGGTGGAAGCGAAGACCCGGCAGCTGAACGACTCGCTGCTGCCACGCGACGTCAGAATCCACCCCTTCTACGACCGCAGCAATCTCGTGGACCTGACCACGCACACGGTGGAAGACAACCTGCTGCGCGGCATTGTGCTGGTCATTGTGGTGCTGGTGTTTTTCCTCTACGACCTGCGCTCCGGTCTGATCGTCGCGGCCGCCATCCCGATCGCGCTGCTGTTCGCGTTCATCTGCCTGGACCTGCGCAACATCCCGGCGAACCTGCTGTCCATCGGCGCCATCGATTTCGGCATCCTGGTCGACGGCACCGTGGTGATGGTCGAGAACATCCATCGGCAACTGGCACTGCGGCACGGCACCGAGTACAGCGTTCGCGATGTGATCGTCGCGGCCGCGGGCGAAGTGGATCGCCCGATCTTCTACGCGGTGGCGGTGATCGTGGCCGGGTTCCTGCCGATCTACGCGCTGACCGGTCCGTCGGGAAAGCTGTTCCGGCCGATGGCGGACACCACGATCTATGCACTGGTCGGTGCACTGATTGCAACACTCACGCTGATCCCCGTGCTGTGCGCGTGGGTGCTGCGCCACGGCGTGCGCGAGCGCCGCAACCCGATATTCGAATGGGTGAAGGAGCGCTATGCAGCGACGCTCGACTGGTGCCTCGCCCGGCCTCGCCTCACCGTCGCACTGTCCGTCGCCATCTTCGGCGCATCGCTGCTGCTCATTCCCGGCATTGGGGCGGAATTCATGCCGCACCTCGACGAAGGCTCGCTCTGGGTGCGCGCCACCATGCCCTACACCATCTCGTTCGACGAGTCGTCCGCACTGGTACCGCAGTTCCGCGCCATTCTGAAGTCGTTCGATGAGGTCACCAACGTCACGGATGAGCACGGGCGGCCCGATGACGGCACGGACCCCACGGGTTTTTTCAATGCCGAGTTCTTCGTGGGCCTCAAGCCGTACGGCCAGTGGCACGGCAAGTATCACGACAAGAGCGAACTGATCGCTGCGATCGATCAGAAGCTGCGGCAGTACCCGGGCATCATCTTCAACTACACGCAGCCTGCGGAGGATGCAGTCGACGAAGCAGAGACCGGCCTGAAGAGCGCACTCGACGTGAAAGTCTTCGGACCCGACCTCGATACGCTCGAGACCACGGGCAAGCAGATCAAGCGTGTGCTGGGCGGCGTCGACGGCATCCGTGAGCTGACGCTGGTGCAGGAGCTGGGACAGCCCAGCCTGACGGTTACGCCGGACCGCGCACGCATTGCGCGTTACGGGCTGAATGTCGATGACATCAACAAGCTGATCGAAGCCGCGGTGGGCGGTGTCTCCGCGAGCGACGTCGTGCAGGGTGAGCGGGTGTTCGATCTGGTCGTGCGCCTCGAGCCGCGCTTCCGCGAAACGCCGGAGGCGATCGGCAACATCCTGGTAGCCACGCCCGATGGCCAGCACATCCCGCTCAAGGAGCTGGCCGACATCAAGGTCGCGAACGGCGCGTCCTTCATCTACCGCCAGGACAATGGGCGCTTCATCGGCATCCAGTATTCCGTCGAGGGGCGCGATCTGGCCGGTGCAGTGCAGGATGCACAGCGCCAGGTGAGTCAGCAGGTCAAGCTCCCGGCCGGATACCACATTGTCTGGGGCGGCGAGTATCAGGAGTACCAGGCGTCACGCCGGCAGCTGCAGATCGTGCTGCCACTGGCGCTCTTCGTGATCTTCCTGCTGCTGTTCGCGCTCTACTCCAACTTCAAGTTCCCGCTCATCACGGTCATCGGCGTGGTGCTCTCGGCGCCCATTGGCGGGCTGATCATTCTCTGGCTCACACACACGCCTTTCTCGGTGTCGTCGGGCATCGGTTTCATCGCACTGTTCGGCGTGTCCGTGCAGACGGCCGTGGTCTACATCTCCTACGCCAACGAGCTGCGCAAGGAAGGCGCGGGCATCTTCCAGGCGACGCGCGAAGCGGCCGTGCTGCGTCTTCGTCCCATCATGATGACCGCGCTCGTGGCGGCACTCGGCCTGCTGCCCGCGGCGCTGTCGCACGGCGTGGGTACCGACTCGCAACGGCCGTTCGCCATGGTGATCGTGAGCGGTCTGTTCTCCCGTCTGTTCATCAGTATCCTGCTGATGCCCGCGCTCTACCTGCTCGTGGCGAGGCCGCAGGACCGGCTCGAGGTGTAAGACGCAACGCCGCCCGGGCCCGGCGAGTCGGCCGGCGCGGGCGGTCGCGCTGCTCGCCGGACCCCATCGGGAACGGGAAGCCGATGGAGAAGGCGAGGTCCACGCCGTTGGTCCAGCCGAAGCCATCCTGCGTGGGGTACTCGCCGCCGCCCGCAGGGCGCTGGAGGTCGGTGACATCGTATTTCTCGGTCATGCGGCCGGTCGCCTGATACGTCCTGCGATTGAGGGCGAGCCAGCGCGCCCGGGCCGTGTCCGCCAGAGCCGCGCGGCCGTAGCGCCGCAGCCCTTCGACGGCCAGCCATTGCAGAGGCGCCCAGCCGTTGGGCGCATCCCACTGCTGGCCGGAGCGGATGCCTGTAGTCACGAAGCCGCCGGGCTTCAGGAAATTCCGCTCCAGCCGTGCCGCCACAGCGCGGCCCTGCGCCAGCGTGGCCAGACCGAAGTACAGCGGCGCCGCAGCCGCCATGGTCGGCCGATCGGTGACACGCGCAGCGCTGCGCCAGCGCACATCGTAGAAGAAGCTGTCCGCCGGATCCCATGCGGCGGCCAGCAGTGCGCGCCGCCGCTCAGCCGCCGCCGCGGCGAAGCGCTGCGCCACTGCGGCATTGCCGGGGCCATGGCGAAACGTGCGCAGCGCCGCGCTGACGCGCTCGCTGCAGTATAACAGGCTGTTCAGATCGACCGGCGCGAGTTCTGTGGTTTCCAGGGAACGCAGGTCCGCGGGATCGCGCATCCAGCGGCTGGAGAAGTCCCAGCCGCTCTCCGCGGCAGCGCGCATATTGCGATAGAACGCCGCGCGCCGGTCTGCGGGAAGCTGCTGTGCCAGTGCATGGTCTTCGCGGTACGATTCGGGTCGCGGCTCCGGAAGGTCATCCCAGTAGCGGTTGAGCAGCGAGCCATCGGGCAGGCGCACCACGCGACGGTAGGCTTGGCCCGGCGAGATACGATCCGCACCATCCATCCAGAATGCGTGCTCCGCCTCCAGCGCACCCAGATACGGCAGCGCACTCGCTGTGTCGGTGGCCGCCGCATAGAGCGCTACCATGGCGCCGAAGTACGGTGGCTGGCTGCGGCTCAAATAGTACGTGCGATTGCCATTCGGGATATGCCCGAAGCGCGCGATCAGGTACGCGAAATTGTCGAGCATGTCACGCATCAGGTCCGTGCGCTGGCTGGTCACCAGCCCGAGCATCGTGAAGTACGAGTCCCAGTAGTAGATCTCGCGGAACCGACCGCCCGGCACCACGTAGGGGTGCGGCAGTGGAATCAGGGAAGAACGCACGTGTGCGGAATCGGCCGGGCGCGTGAGCACCGGCCACAGCGCGCGGATGTGCTGCTCCATGGAATTCGACGAGTCCGTGTGGAACGCGGTCGCACGCGACTGTGGCAGGACGAAGTACTGTGCGACGAACGCATGCAGGTCGAAGCCGGCAGCATCGCGCGCGGAGTCGTAGCGCGCGTCGATTTCGGGCGCGGGCAGCCTGGGTCTCGCATCCACGAATGTCTTCGAGTCCGGAAACGTGCGGCTCAGCTGCACATCGCGGAACAGCGCACCCAGCGCGCGGGAAGGCTGGTACAGCGTTGCCGCGGCCGGCTGTGGCGAGGGCGCCGTGCGTGCGGGTGTCTGCCGCGCTGCACAGGCCGCGGCCAGTGTCACGGCGAGGAGCAGGACGGATGCGTACGGAGGTCGAGGTCGCAGTCGTCGCATGATATCCAGGGCGGTGGGCGTTGCGATTGCCCCGGAACGCGCACGGATCATCCTGGGCCGAGCGCGATCCGGTATGTGCAAGGTAGAACTGTCGCGGGCACGGAGCAATGCGCGGGCCCGGAAAGAGTCGAGGCGCCGCCGGCGCAAACCAGCAGCGGCCGCCTGCCGCCTCTATAACAAAGTGTTAATGAGGTGCCGCCGAAATGGCGGCGCAGGTGGCACGGAATGGCGGCGGCGCTCCGGTACTCCAGTCCCTGACCCGGCAGGTAGGCTGATTGCGACGGAGTTTCGACGATATGCTGATACTGCCGCCGCGCGAGACTTCGTAAACTGCGCTTTCAGGTGAAATGGATCCTTCTGGCAGGATTCACGTAGAGTATAGCGGCACGCGCGGTCGTGATTCGTCGGTTGGTCTGATCCGCATCAGAGACTCCGGCAGGCATGAAAGCCGCAGACCAGATAGCGCTTCTCAAGGCGGTCTACCATGACACTCGCTCAGGCAGTACTTATCGCTGTTCAGCCCGTTTTCGGACTGGTAGCCGCACAGCCTCCACAGGGCATCGCTGGCGAGTACACGTTTCAAGTGCTCAGCAGCGATGATGCGGCAGCCGACACGATCGCCAGCGGTCGATTCGTTCTCGGCTCAAGCCCGTTGGACCTGTCATCACTCCCGGCCGAGCTGGTCCGCCGCGTACTTGAGGAGTCTCGCTGGCTCATGCCCTCGGCGGACGCCCAGCCGAACATGTGCTTCGGCTTCGATCGGAGCCGGGCCACCGTCCATGGCCGGGAATTCTACGGCGGGATCCTTCCGGCAGGGTTTTCAGAATGGAGGGAACGCAACGGTCAGATATGGGTGCAGGTCTATGGATCACCGGATGCGGCGCAATACCTGCGAGGCCGCCACACCGGCGAGGGAATTGCTGGAGCGGTCGAGCAGAACAACTTCGACGGCACAAGCCATACGGAATGGCTTTCATTCCGAGCAAAGCGGGTCGGTCCACCCACGGCCGAAGGGTGTCAGGCTGCTCTTGAGCTCGGTGCACACGCTAGTCGGCTGAAGAGCAGCGGTGAAGCCGCAGGCAACGTGAGAGATGGTGGTCCGAAGCCACTGCAAACTCACCGCGTCACGAATGTAATGGAATCAACGTATTGTCCTGAGAAATGCGTCAAGGTGCGGCCCAACGACGGATCCACTTCACCTAACAGTGACATTTCACGCTGCGCAGCGCCTGGCGGCGCTGCTTGCCATGGCGCGAGCAGGCGCATCATGATACAACGTAGCGTGGCGTCGCGCCATGGACACTTCGCCGTGTCGGCTGTCGCCGCCCGGCTCGCGTCGTAAACGACGGTACGGAGCGCGCCGGGGCGCACCCCCGGGGGCGTTCAGGTTTCAGTCTGGCATGGGGTGGCTACGGTGTGGGGAGCGGTGCGGTGGTTGACGCCAGCGACCCGACGAATGGATCCCAGCGTCCGCATAGAGGGCGGCTCGCGTTGACGCGAGCGGTCAGGGAGGACGCGTGAGCATTCGGAGGGTACCATGGACGAGACGAGGTCTGCGAAGTTCGCCTCAGAAGTTCGCGCCTGCCTGATCTCCGGCCCCGGCCTGCCGGGCCGTCTTGTTTTGGCGTCGGGCATGGCAGGGGGCATTGTCCTGGGCGGCTTTCTGGTCGCTCTGCCCGCCATGATCAATCCGCTCGTCGTCACCGCCGGCGCCGATGTCACGCAGTTCATGTTCCTTGCGGGGACGTTGCTCGGCCTGCTTCACGGCAGCGTGCTCGGTGTCCTTGGTCGGTCCGCGGATATGAGCCGGCGTCGCGCTGCTGCTGCGGCGATTGCAGGCCTGATCTGGGCCATTCCTGCCGTTCTCGTGAGCTTCATGATCACGCTGTGGATCTCCATCTCGCGCTGGGCGATCGCAGTACACCAGCCGTTCCTGATCGGTGGGGCGGCACTCGGCTGGGTGGCGGGAGCGGTGGTGTGCGGCTGGTGTGCGCGTGAAGCGTGGCGTGCGGTGAGCAATGCCGTGCAACGCTGGCCGGAGCGGCGCTGGGGCGCAGTGCTGGGCATCACGACATTCACCGTGCTGCTGGTTGCACTGGTGATCATCCGTCCCGAAATCTGGTGGACGAATGCGCGTGTGTCAGCCGCCGGCGCGGCGCTGCTGGCACTGGGCATCACCATATGGGCCGCCTTGCCCGTCGAAGTCGTGCTGCTGCACCTGGCGATGCGCCACCGTCACCTGCAGTCGGCGTGACGCGTCAGCTCTCCGGATTGGCCATGTAGCCGAGCGTGGTCAGCACGATGATGTACAGGAGGGCGCCCCAGGCCACGAAGGTCCAGAGCCTGCTGGAGCGGCGATCCACGAAGGGAACGATCAGCAGCACGACCGCCGCGATGCCGGATCCCGCGATGCCGATCAGCTCGCCATCGATTCCCAGAATCTTCGCGGGCAGGTATTTCAGCGTCTGAAACAGGAACATGAAGTACCATTCGGGCCGGATGCCGGCGGGGGCCGGCGCGAAGGGATCCGCCTTCTGACCCAGCTCGGCCGGCCAGAACGCCGCCAGCGCGGCCAGAATGGTGAGCGCGGACAGCCAGCCCACCAGGTCGCGTAACAGGAAGTTAGGGAAGAAGGGAATGCTGCGCATTTTCCCGCCCTGCTTCTCCACGCCGGGCGGCACGCTCATGCCGTGCTTCTGCACCAGCAGCACGTGCAGGCCGATGAGCATGATGGCCATTCCCGGCAGCACCGAGACGTGCAGCGCATAGAAGCGCGTGAGCGTGGCGCCGCTGATGTCCTCGCCGCCGCGCAGGAACTGGCGGATGAACTGGCCGACCCCGGGCAGCACACCGGGTATTTCGGTGCCCACGCGTGTGGCGAAGAAGGAGAGTGTGTTCCAGGGCAGCAGATAACCGGTGAAGCCCAGGCCGAGAGCCACCATGAGCAGCAGGGCGCCGGACAGCCACGTCAGCTCGCGCGGGCTGCGATAGGCCTTGAGCAGCATCACGCTGAACAGGTGCACGAAGATCATGAAGATCATGAGGTTCGCGCCCCACGCGTGAATCGACCGCACCAGCCAGCCGAACTTCACTTCCGCCATCAGGAACTGCACGGATTCGTACGCGTGCTCGGCACTGGGACGGTAGTAGAACAGGAGAAGCACGCCCGTGGAAACCTGCAGCATGAACAGAAAGACCAGCATCCCGCCCATGTAGTACCAGAACGTGTGGCGGTGCACCGGCACCTTCTTCTTGCGCGCCAGCGGCGCCAGGCCGCTGACCCCAATGCGGTTGTCCAGCCAGTGGATCAGTGCGGAGAATCGCTCGCGTACCATGGCTGCCGTCAGGCCCGGCGCCGCACGACGATTTCGTTGCCGTGCACGGCGACGTCGTAGGATTCGAGCGGGCGTGGCGGAGGACCAGCCACATTGCGCCCGTTCAGGTCATAATGACCGTTGTGACACGCGCACCAGATCTGACTCAGGTCGTCACGATACTGCACCGTGCAGGCGAGATGCGTGCAGCGCGCCGAGAATGCGCGCAGTTCACCCGCCGGCGTGCGGACGAGGATGCCCGGCACGTTGCCGAACTTGAAGATCTTGCCGGAATTCGCCGGCAGGTCGCCGGGCTGGAACGGCGCCGTGACAGACCCGACGGACGCCTCTTTCACCGGCGGCGGAATCAGGTAGCGCGTGACCGGATAGAATACGGCGACCAGGAATCCGCCCAGGCTGGAGCCGATCAGCCAGTCGACGAAATGCTTGCGCGTAACCCGTTCAGCTTTTCTGTCAGCCATGCGTGTCCTCCTCCAGGCTGCCCGCTGCACCGTTGGCGTGCGCGCTGCGCGCTTCGAGTTGCCGGATCTTCAGAAGCAGGCCCGTAATGAGCAGCAGAATCACGAGACCGCTCAGGGCCAGGCCCTGGCGGCGGAACGTATGCTCGCCCAGCGCGTCGCGGCCACGCGCGATGCCGGCGGCCGTGAGCTTGAGGCCGGCTTCCACATTCGTTCTGACGGGTTCGACATGGAATGTGTGGATGGACGAACGCGCCTTGGTGAGCGCGTTGTTCACATCCTCCAGCTCGAATTGCGCCTGGCTGACTTCCATTCCGCCATTGGCGGCGTCGCGCAGAATCTGCTGGCTCTCATCGAAGCTGGTCTTCAGCGAATCGAGCAACAGCGCCATGGCGCGAAACTCGCCGCCGAGCGTGTCATTCTGAGCATGACAGCGGCGGCAGACCTCGTCATTGCGCCGCACCAGGATATCGTCACTCACCGGCATGATCGCGTGATTGCTGTGGCAGGTCTCGCAGCCGGGCAATCCCGCCTTTTCGAAGATCTCGACGTGACCACTTGCGCTGAAGAAATCGGCGTTAGTGGCGTGACACTGGCCGCACACATTGCGGATGGAGCCGATGCCGGGCGGCGTTGCGCCATGATTGCCGTGACAATCGTTGCAGGTCGGCGCCGAGAGGTCTTCCTTCTCCGACATCAGCCGCCCGTGCACGCTCTGTCGCCACTTGCTCAGTTGATCGGTCGGTATCCTGTACTGCGCCATGCGTTTGTCGTCGGCGTGGCAATGGCCGCAGGTCTCGGCCACATTCAGCGGGAACACGCTGGACTTCGGATCGTTGGGCGGCCGGATCTCGTGCACGCGGTGGCAGTCCACGCAGGTCGCCACGTTCGGGTCGTTCGCTTCCGCGAGCCGATGCCCGTGCACCGACGTCCAGTACTCCGACACCTGATCCGTGCGCAGCGCGGGGTTGAACTGCTTCATGTACTGCGCATCGGAGTGACACTGACCGCACAGGCGGGGGATGTCCCGGCGTTCCGGCTTGCTGAGGAAGCCGGCGGCCGCGTCGTGACCTGCGGCGCCGCCGTGGCAGGCCAGACAGCCGAACCCCTTCTGCGCGTGAATGTCGGTCGGGAAAAGGCGAGCGGGCTTCGAGAGCCGATCGTCACTCAGCTTGCTGTGGCACTCCGCGCACCGCTCCGGCCGCAGCTGCTGTGCCGACACGGTCGTGCTCGCGCTCGAAAGCAGAAGGAACGGGAGCGCGAGCCGGATCAGCCCGCGCGCGCGGCGCGCGAAGCGGCAACGCACAGCGCGTTCCTTGCCGCGGGATGCGGCGAGCTGTTGCGTCATCGCGGTGGGCCTCCCGCGTGACAAAGGCGACAGGTCAGAGGATTGGCCTTCTCGATCTGCGCCGCGTTGAAGCCGGGACCGTGCGGATTGATGCGCCAGCCCGCGGTCGCGGAATGGCATTGCGTGCAGAACGACTGCTGGTGGCACGATGCGCACCCTTCGAGCCCCTGCCGCGCAGCGCCGCCGTGGCCCACGATCCAGAGCGGATTCGCCGTATGGAAGGCGACGCCCAGGCGTCCCCTCGACGCCAGTCCCGACCCCGCATGACACGCGCGGCAGAAGACCTCGGGGTTGTGACAGGATGTGCACTCGATGTCATTGGCATAGACATCGGGCCCGTGCCGCGCAAGGAAGTTGGGTGCGTGGAAGGAGGGCGAAACCGGCCCGGCGTGACACTTCTCGCAGAACGCCGAAGCGTGACACGCCTGGCAGGAAGTTTCCATGGTGGCGGCTTCCGGCCCATGCAGCTTCACGAAGCCTGCGGGGTGGATCTGCGTGACCCGGGCCGGAAGCACGACGCCCCGCTGATCGGCCTCGCCTGACACCGGCAGGCGGCTCACCTCGGGCGGCGCCCGGTCGCGATGGCACGCGGTGCAGCTCGACCTCGCGTGGCAGTTCGCGCATTGCGCCACGTTCGCGACCGCCTCCGCGCCGTGCTTCGCACGCCATACCGAAGTGCTGTGACTGGCCGGCTGCGGGTATACGGGGGCTCTGTCGCGTGCCAGAGCCGCCACGCGCGCATCGCGGCCTAACGCAGCGATAGCCGGAACCGAATCCGCATTGAGGTGGCAGCGGGCGCAGCTCTCGCGGGCATGGCAGGTCGCACACGAAGTCCGGTCCACGGCGGAACCCGGCGCGTGCTGAAGCAGGAAGTCGGGCGCCTGGTGGCTGGCGGGTTTCGGGAAAGCCGACACGCGCGCAGCGCTCAGGGATGTCGCGGCCGTGAGCGGGAGATGGCAGGTCGAACAATCGCGCCCCGGACTCAGGTGCCCGGGCGCCTGGTGCGCGTGGCAGCCCGTGCAGGCGTTCGGATCCGGCGGGCCGACCGCCATGCGCGCCGTATCCCCCGTGGAGTGACAGCCGGCGCAATCCAGCGAGTCCCCCGCGTTGCGGATCGCGAGGATGTGCCGGGGATGCGCGAAATTCAGGTTGGACGCACGCGCCGCCCGTCCCGACCACGAAACCCGGCGCACGCGCTGCCCATCATGGCACGACGCGCAATTCGCTGGCGTCGGGAACGCATCCGCCCGGACGCCACTGCTGATGCCCGCGTGACACGCATCGCACAACGGGAACAGTCGCGCGTGTGTGAGATGCGGGAAGGTGTCCTGCGCGGGCGGGCGCTGCTGCGCCGAGACGCCGGTGGCAAGCAGGAGCGCGACGGTGATGATGCCCGCGCGCGACGTCATTGGGTACCTCCGCCGGCCAGGCGTACTCCCGGCTCCGGCCCGATGGTCCACTCGAACTGCAGCCGCCCGCGCAACTGACCCCAGTCCACGTCAGGCAATCCGCTGGTGCCGCGATGCCAGTAGTTCAACAGGGAAGCGCTCAGCCGTGTGCGCGGCCCCAGTCGCAGGGCACCATCGGCGCCCGCACCGAACACGGTGCCATCAGCCACCCGGAACTCGAACTGCTGCTGGAATCCCATGACGCTGGCGCCTACATACGTGCCATCCGCGATGTCACGCTGGACGCGCAGGCTCGCCTCACTGCGCGAGGCGCCGAAGCCGAAGTCAATGCGATAATCACCCTGCACCAACCAGTCGCGCCTTGCCCGCAGCGACCCGGTCGCTGCGGCGGTCCAGCCCGATGATTCGTAGGTGCCGAAGGCCGTGCTGGTGTGCGTGTCCGCGTACCCGCGACGCGCGACGTCGAGGTTCAGCACGAGTGCGTTCTTCGGGTCCTGCCATGATCCGCCAACACCCGCTTCCGTGAAGCCGACCGGCTCGAACGCGCCCCAGATGGTCCACAGCTCGAAGAACGGGCGGTATGTGCGCACGAATGCGCTGGCACTGATGGCGTCGCTTACAATGAAGCGGGTGGTCAACCGCCCGATCATTCACTTCGCGGGATGCGAGATCAGCCTGCATGGATGCGCTGACGGAGCCGCGCCGCCAGCGCCACACGCCATTGGTGGCCAGACGCTCCGTGTACAGGCCGAGACGGTCACTGCGGATCTCGCGCTGGTAGAGTGCGCCCAGGCCGAGTGAAGCCGCCGGCCGGTAGCTTGCCTGCGCGCCCAGGAGAAGGGACCGCGCATTCGGTGCGAATGCCTCGATCGCCGTCAGCGACTCGCTGGTAAGGGGCTCGTTGATACCACGAACCAGGCTCCAGCCTCCAAAGGCCTCCAGAGAAAGGCCGGGCAGCGCGCGCAACAGCACCGACGCACCATTGAAGTTGTAGTAGCCGAGTCCCGACGTCTTCCATTGCCGGCCGCCCCGCAAACGGAAGCGCGTGCGATCCAGCTCGACATATGCGGAGAGTGCATCGAATGCATCATTCGCCTGCGGCCAGAGTTCGTTGCGACCGCCCACGGCGGCGCGTGTGCGCAGCTGCGCATACACGCGTACGCCGCGACCAATGCCCCATGCGCTCACCGTGATGTCCTGGATCACGGGTACGACTTCCGTGCGTGCCGCCGAGCGCGTGAACTGGCAGTACGGCACACCGGTCACGCAGCGCACCAGCTGTCCATTCGCCGTGCGCCGGATGAGGCCATCACCGATGGCGTCCAGCACGGACACACTGTCTTCCACGAGTGGACGCAGCTGCACGTACTGCATGCTGGTCACACCGGTAATGCGCGCGCTCTGTGCAGTTGCGCGTGAGGCCGCGACGGACCAGAGAGCCAGGGCGAACACCAGGCTCGAGCGGTGTCGCATCAACGCCCTTCCCCGCGCGGCGCGGCCGGAATGCTGCGCGGTCCGTCGCCTGTGCTCAGGAGATGGCAGCGTGCGCAATTCTCGCCGGGCTCGTGATCCTGCCGATCGCGATGACACACGAGACACACCGGACGGGTCAGCGGCAGGCTGGCTACCACCGGATCCTGATGGCAGCCACTGCCCCCGCAGCCACGGTGGGCTGAGCGATCATGCATGGGCAGCAGCGCCGCCTGGTGACACGACGAACACTGCGCATCGGGCCGGTGATGCCGATCATGACACGCGCTGCAGGGTCGGGGCGCACCCACGTGCGGCTTGTCCGCATGGCATTCACCACAGGCCAGACTCTGATGCCGCGCGTGATCAAAGGTGAGGCTGCGCTCCTCCGTGGCCGGGCGCACCGACACGCGCACTGCCGTGCGCACGGCGAGTGGGCCCGCCGGTGCGCTGCCGTGACACTCGAGGCAGGGTCGTGCCTGGTCGGCGGCGTGATGGCAGGCGTTGCACTCGACGGAAGTAACCGGCGCTGCCGTCGCGGTGGCGCCGATCTGCTCGTGGCACTCGGAGCAGGCCAGCGCGCCGTGCCTGCCGTGGCCGGGTACCGCCGGGTGACAGGTGCTGCAGGAGACGCCACGATGCGCGTAGTGCGCGAACCGGTTCGGGTTCGTGCGCATGACGAAGGGAATGGGCGTGATCGCCCTGGCCGGCGCCGTGTCCGTTGCCGCGGCTGCCGCGGTCGAATCAGCACCAGCCTGCGCCGGAGGGGCGGCGGCCTTCTGACACGCGGTTAGTGCCAGCGCCAGGACGGCCACCGCCCGCGATGCCTGCCTCATCGCTGATACGAGGTCCCTCCCTGCGAACAGGGTGTGCTCGTCTGCGTCGATCCGGGGCTGCTTTACTGCCTGGCCTCCACCCTCAGCACGTCCTCCAGGATGAGGCTGGGCGGAGCCTGCAGCCCGTAATCGGTCATGACCTGCTTGATACTGGCCGTGAGCAGCGCCTCCACCAGGAACGGATTGTGGATGGGTGCGCCGTCCATTGCGCCCAGCGCCGAATTGAACTTGGCGCCCTCCGCTGTCGTCAGCTTGCCGTCGTTATCGTCGAATTCCGTCTTGGGGACGCGGCTCAGCAGCGCGTTGAGCGAAGTGACCAGATCGTCAATGCGACCGCGGGCCACCGTGAGCGCGGAGCGGGCTGCGCTCTCGGTGCCGTGACAGCTGCTCGCGGCACAGGCCTTGAACGTGCGCTCGGAGAGCTGGCAGGTGTCGGATGTCGTCGGCTTTCCCTGCGAATCCAGGCAGGGGATCGCATTGAACAGGTGACCGGTGGCGTGGAACACCAGGTTGCCGCTGGCCGGGTCCGTCACATTGAAAGCGCTGACGTGACAGCCGGCGCAGAGCTCGGGGTTCGCCTCCGTGCCGTGGGTGCCGATGATCTTGTCCGTGTAGGTGAAGTTAGGGGGTACCCAGCCGACGCTCTCGCCCAGGAGCAGGGGCCCCTGCGGCGAGTGCGGCCCGGAAGAGGCCTTGGTCGGGTCAGGCTCACTCCGGCGGTGATGACACTTCATGCACAGGTTGGTGTCGACATTGGGATCGCTGATCGGGAACCGGAGCTGATGCGGATTGCGCCGTTCGTGCGGGTCGTGGCAGACCGGACACCCGATGTTGATCGGCGTCGTCTGGTTCTTCTCCAGATAGTTGGTGTTCACGCCCCAGGCAGCGAAGATGCCGCGCGCCTCGTGGCACTGCACGCACGAGGCGTTGGTCTGCGGCGACGCGTGCTTGTTGTTGTGAGCGGACTGCGTCCACTCCTCGATGAACGGCGTGTGCGTTCCCCGATGACACTCGCCACAACCGCTGGTGAGATCGGTCCCCACCACGATGGACGCCAGCGGCTGCGTCGCGTCCGGGTTGGTCACATGCTCGAGCCCCGGTCCATGGCAGTTCTCACACTGCACATCCTGGTACCGCTTGTCCTTCGTGGCCGCATACGCAACCAGGGAGTCAGTGACCCGATTGCCGTTCGCGCTCACGGAATGGCAGTTGTTGCAGGCATTGGTCGCATGCCCGCTGGCCTGCAGGTCCGTCCAGGCGCTGGCATGCCGCGTGCCCTTCCACGCCTCGAAGTGGCCGATGTGGCAGTTGCCGCAAACGGGCTGTTTGGAGGTCGCACTGTTGGTGTAACCCAGGAAGCCCTGCGCGGCAGTGGGCGGATTCTCGTAGGGCGGAATGTCCACCAGCACCCGCTCCGTACGCACGCAGGCGGAAGCCAGCAGTCCGGAAAACACGAGCGCACCTGCAGCCAGACTCCATCGACCCCTATACATGTACGCCCTCCCTTCCGAAGAGCGGCCGGCAGGCAGCCGGTCGTGCTGATATGGCGCACCGCGCTGGCCGCTCGTGCGTTGCCTGCAGAAGCGCAATGCATGGCAGATCCAGCAACGGATTGGCGACGAATGGAATGGCAACAGGATGGATGAGCAGGTGTTTCAGGAGCGCATGCACTGCAGCACGGTCGACGATCGGTCCGCCCGCGAGAGCGTCAGTGACCCACCGGAGACCAGCATTCCACAACACGCGCGGAGCCAGCCACATGCTCCCTCCCGAAGTGCTCGGGAAGCCGCTCGGATTGTCGTTCGGCAGTCCGAACCGCAGAACCCGGGCCGGCCACGCCTGCCCTCAGGCATCGTGCGCACGAGCCTCGTTCCCACAGCTTGAGCGTCAAGTTAGACGCCGCAACACGGCGCGACATTAGGTTTTCCTCTCCGGCACGGTAGGGAATCCCCCGTAGATATGCAACCCGACATGCTGTGAGGCGTCGGCGCCAACGACTTGCGCACCCTTCCCCCGCCCGCCCGCCCGGCTGAAGTTCAGGCAATTGCAGGGAAGCACCCCCGCCTGCATCCCGAGCGAGTTCTCGTCTGCCATGTGCTTGTCATTTGACGCGACCAGGGCCGAAGCGCAGCTTCAGGCCGCTCTGTCGCCCCGCCATGGATGCCATTGGGTGCTCGACGAATTCATGCCTCTGGCCCGCGCCACCGGTCTCACGGCGACCGCTCCCGGCACACTGCCAGCGGGCCGCTTCGCAGTGGAATGTCGGCCCGTCTGACAGCGCAGCGGTCTGGCGCATGAGCACGGGCGCAGGCCGCGCCCTGGCGGGCATTGAATCCACTGTTAGTCCGACCGGCGAGGGGCACAGGCCGCCCCGGTTGAGCGCCCTGGAAGCGGCCACGGTGGCGTTCCAGCTCTACGGATTGCAGGCGACGCCGGAGCCTCTGCCCTCGGAGCGCGATCAGAATTTCCGGCTGCGCACGGAGCGCGGCGACTTCGTGCTCAAGTTCTCGCAGACCAATGAAGACCCCGGCCTGCTGGACTGCCAGAACCAGCTGCTCGATCGCCTGGCCGGCGTGACCTCGCGGTTCCGCTTTCCTCGCCTGCTGCGCACGCACGCCGGCGAAGCGACCGGCCGGTTCACCACGGCGGCCGGTGCAACCCACGCGGTGCGCCTGCTCGACTGGGTGCCGGGACGGCCACTCGCAGGGACGCGACCCCTGACACCGGATTTGCTCACCGCTGTGGGCGCGCTGATGGGCGAGGTGGATCGCGCGCTCGAGGGATTCACCCACCCGGGCGCGCAGCGCGAGCTGTACTGGGATCTGCGCCAGGGCCGCACCGTGATTGCCACCCACCTGGGTGCCATCTCCGATCGCGTGCGCCGCGCCCGCGTCGAGTCGTTTCTGCAACTGTTCGATATGTCCGGCGATCGGTTCGCAGCATTGCGCACGGGCGTGATCCATGGTGATGGTAACGACTACAACATCCTGGTCGGCGAGCTGGACGCGGACGATCCGCAGAAGCCGATCGGGGTCACCGGCCTGCTCGATTTCGGCGATGTGATGCACTCCTGGATCGCCGGTGAAGTGGCCATTGCCGCCGCGTACGCAGCATTGGACTCTCCGGATCCGGTGAGCACGGCCGCGCATGTGGTGCATGGCTATCACGCTGTTTGCCCGCTGCCGGAAGTGGAAATCGAGGCGCTCTTCCCGCTGCTCTGCCTGCGTCTCTGCATGAGCGTCGTGCTGTCCGCGGAACAGCGGCGCCAGCATCCGGAGAATGTCTACCTGTCTGTGAGCGAGGCGCCGGCCTGGGCCTGCCTCGAGCGCCTGGCCGGCGTGCACCCGCGCTTCGCCGCCTGCGTGCTGCGCCAGGCCTGCGGGCTGCCGCCCAGCGCTCACGCGGTACGCGTTTCCCAGTGGTTGAAGAACGAAGGCGACGATGCCTTTCCCGTACTCGGCGTTCCGCCGGCGGCGCCGGAGCTGCTGACTCTCGAGCTGGGCATTGCGGACACGCTTCCGGAAGGACCCGCCGATGCGAGCGACCTGGGCGGGTGGGATCGCGCCATCTTCGGCGCCATGCACGCGGCAGGCGCCGACATCGGCATCGGGCGCTACGATGAAGTCAGGCGCTGGTACACGACGGATGCGTTCCGCGTGGAAACTGCGCACGGACCCGAATGGCGGACCGTGCACCTGGGCATCGACCTGTTCGTCACGGCCGGAACAGACGTGTTCGCACCACTCGCCGGCATTGTGGAGAGTGTACAGGACAATGCCGGCCTGCTCGACTACGGCCCCACCATCATCCTGCGCCACACGGTTGCCGATGGCCTGACCTTCTGGACGCTGTACGGTCACCTGTCACCGGACTGCCTGTCCGGGCTGCGGGCGGGGGAACCGGTCGAGCGCGGACAGCGCATTGGCGAGGTGGGCCGGCAGCCGGGCAACGGCGGCTGGCCGCCGCACCTGCACGTGCAGGTGGTCACCGATCTGTTCGGGTTCGAAGGCACCTTTCCCGGTGTGGCCCGCCCCGGCCAGCGCGCGCTGTGGCTGGCGCTCTCGCCCGATCCCAACCTGCTGTTAAGACTGCCCGGGTTGCACCCGGCCGCTTCGCCCGATGCCGGCACGCTGCGGCAACGGCGCGACCGCAGCATTGGCAGCGCGCTCAGCATTGCCTACCGCAGGCCGCTCACCATGGTGCGCGGCTGGCGTCAGTTCCTGTACGACGAAGCCGGCCAGCCCTTCCTCGACGCCGTCAACAACGTGGCGCATGTCGGCCACTGCCATCCGCACGTGGTCGCGGCCCTCGAGCGCCAGAGCCGCGTGCTGAACACCAACACGCGCTACCTGCACGAGAACCTCGTGCGCTACGCCGAGCGACTGAGCGCGACACTGCCGGAACCGCTGCGCGTCTGCTTCTTCGTCTGCTCCGGCAGCGAAGCCAACGAGCTGGCCCTGCGCATGGCGAGGGCGCATACGGCGCGACACGACGTGCTGGTGCTGGACGGCGCGTACCACGGCAACACCAGCGCGCTCATCGAGCTGAGTCCCTACAAGTTCAACGGACCCGGCGGAGAGGGACGCGCGGCGCACGTGCACGTCGCGCCCGCGCCCGATCCTTATCGCGGTCCGTTCCGCGGCAACGATGCGGAGGCCGGTCACCTGTACGCGGCTGCCGTCGAAAGGGCGATGGCCGAGGCACGGGAGGCGGGTCGGCCCATTGGCGCGTTCTTCGCCGAGGCGCTGCCCGGATGCGCCGGCCAGATCGTGCCGCCCGCGGGGTTCCTCGCTCAAGCATTCGCCGCGGTGCGCGCGGCGGGCGGCGTGTGCGTGGCGGATGAGGTGCAGACTGGAATGGGCCGCGTTGGCTCTCACTTCTGGGCGTTCCAGGAGCAGAACGCGCTCCCGGACATTGTCACCGTCGGTAAACCCATCGGCAACGGGCACCCGCTGGGCGCGGTGATCACGTCGCCTGCAATCGCCGCATTATTCGCCAACGGCATGGAGTACTTCAACACCTTCGGTGGAAACCCGGTGTCGTGCGCGGTAGGCATGGCGGTGCTGGATGTGATCGAGGTCGAGCAGCTGCAGAGCAACGCGCTGCGCACCGGCGAGCAGCTGCAGGCAGGACTGCGTGCGCTGATGCGGACGCACGAGCGGATCGGCGACGTGCGCGGCCGCGGGCTCTATGTGGGTGTCGAGCTGGTGCGTGACCGCGCAACGCGCGAGCCCGCCGGCCGGCACGCAGCCCACGTCGCCAACCGCATGCGCGAGTCAGGCATCCTGATCAGCACCGACGGACCGTTCCACAACGTGCTCAAGATCAAGCCGCCGCTGGTCTTCGGCTGCGACGACGCCAATCGCCTGGTCGGCACGCTGGATGCCGTGCTGCGCGAGGACGCGCTGCAGCCACAGCATCACACTCGATGATACGAGGACTGGCCGTGCTCGCGACTGAAAGCGTCGTCAGTTCGAGACGAGATCGGCTTTCACGGGCTGCACAGTCTCGCCGAGGCGCGTCCCCAGCGCGCGATGGTAGCCGAACATTGTCGCGTAATTGTCGTGAAAGAGCATCATCGCTCGGAACAGCGGATTATCAACCTCGCCTTCTTCCGTGATGGTCACGCGTGACCCACCCGACGCCGTCGGCTCCAGTTCGTACGTCCAGCGGCCGCGGAAGGCGCCGCCATCCACTTCCGTCACCATCCGCCGCGGCGGCTCGGACACCGTGATCTCCGTGGGCATGTCGCCCCAGCCGCCCACCATCTTCAGCATGGTGTGGCCGTCGTGATCGGCCAGCCGCTCGACGCGCTTCACGTCAGGCTGCCACTCACTCCAGTGCTCGTAATCCGCGAGCACACGCCACACGGCGTCCGGCGCCTTGCCCAGCTGCGACTGCGTGCGCGCGGTGTGACGCTTCGGCCGGAACAATCCGACAATCGCAGTGGCCGCAACCAGACCGACGACAACGGCCACAGTCCACAAGATCCAGCGCATGCGCTCCTCCCTCGTGACGGCGAGCCCCCCATCAACCGGCCTGCCGGCGCCTCTTCACACCGGCCGCCAGCGATGCGGTTGCCGCCCTGGCCAGCAGTGACAGACCCCTGATCGCGGCGCGCCGCTCGGCCGCCGTCAATTGCGCGAGCATGCGATCCACCAGAGATGCGTCGAGCACTGACTTGTCATCGCGCACGCTCGCACCGTCCCCGGTGAGCCGCAGCTCCACCTGCCGCGCATCCGCGTCGCTGCGCCGCCGACTCACGAAACCCATGCGCACCAGCCGCTCCACATGGATCGACATCGTCCCCGGCGTGACACCCATGTGATCCGCCAGCTCGCCCAGCTTCATCGGATGCTGCTCATCCAGATGATCCAGGATGCTCGCCTGATGCGACGTGAGCAGCGCACCCGACTCCGTGTGCCGCACGTGGCGCGTGTGACAGGCGAAGAAGATGCGCGGATAGAACGTCATCACGCGCTCCACATCAGTCGTCGGCATCAGACTCCGTCCAGGTGTTCGTGCTGTCGAGGATAGACCATATATTTTGCTTTGTCAACACAAATCATATCGGCAGCAAGAACCGGCCGCACCTCCCTCCCCCTCCCGCCTTCCCCATCCCGCAACGCGCGCGCGCGCCCGCGTCCGACCCCTCAACCCGACCCCTCCCCCGAAGAATCCGCGTGTGTGAGGCCGACAGGGCCGTTGCAGCGGCAGGGCACGTCCTTCACCGTCCGGCGGCCGGCGTGCCTGTGGCTGCAGCGCTGACAGTGGTGATGTTGTTGTCCGGATTGCGGTCGATGAGCTTGTTGTACGGGTCGATGCCGGCGCGTTTCGGCTCCTCGTCGACGATCACGTCGATGACGGTGCTGCTCGCCGTAATGTGGTGTTTTTCGAAGAGCAGGGGTTTGCCGGGGTCGGGGCCGCCGGGCTGTTTCGCGCCGAACACGCCGATGTCGATCCAGTCGTCGACGGCTGCCTCGGTCTCGGCGCCCTGGCCGGACGCGCGGTATTTGCGTGCGCCCACAGTGAGGTGCACGGCATACCTGCCGTCGGGCCGGCGCGTCCAGCTGGCGCTGGAGGCGCGGTTGTCGTAGAGCACGATGTGGTCGAAGAAGTCGTCGAACAGCGCCTGCTGTTGTGGCGCGGCGGCGCGGATGGCGGCGAACAGCTCCCGTGATGTGGTGTAGGGCGGCTGCTGGAACCGGACGCGCTTGATGTATTCCGCCAGGGCGTGATCCAGCGGGGCTTCGCCGACGTAGTCACGCAGGGCGTACATGATGAGGCTGCCCTTGTTGTAGTGGATGTACGGCTGGTTCTCGACGCGCAGCAGCGGCAGCTCCTCGATGCGTTCGCCGCCTCGGCCGCGCAGGTAGCCATCCAGCTCGTATTTCAGGAAGCGGCGCATCAGGTCGGGGCCGTACTCCTTCTCCATGACCATGAGCGCGGAGTACTGCGCCATGGTCTCGGAGGTGACGGTCGCGCCCTGCACGTTGCCGCCGATCACCTGGTGCGCCCACCACTGGTGTGCCACCTCGTGGGCCGTGACGTAGAAGACGAAGTCGATATCGTCGGGTTTCTGGATTTTCGCGATGAAGCCGATGCCTTCGGAGTAGGGGATCGTGTTGGGAAACGACTGCGCGAAGTTTGCGTAGCGCGGGAATTCGACGATGCGCACCTGGCGATGCTGGTACGGTCCGAAGTTGGCCGTGTAATAGGCGAGCGACTTCTTCACCGCATCGATCATGCGGTCCACGTTGTACGCGTGGTGTGCGTCGTAATAGATCTCGATGGCGACGCCATTCCACGAGTCCCGTTTGACCTGCCAGCGCGCGGACAGGTACGCGAAGAAGCCGAGGATGGGTGCGTCCATCTTGTAGTGAAAGTAGTGCCGTCCGTTTTCCACCCATTCCTTCTGCAGGTAGCCGGGCGCCAGCGCGATCTGATCGGCACTGGTGCTGACGGTGGTCTCGAAATCGATCCAGTCGGACTCGCGGGTGATGTAGTTGTTCATGCGCGCCGAATCGTCTTCGAGCTTCGGCATACGCTCCGGCGGCGGCAGACCGCGGCGGCGGCGCTCGTTGGGGTCGCCGATTTCCAGTCCGTGCTCGTAGCCGATGTGCGGGAAATAGTCGAAGTTGTTGAAGAACGTGCCGTTGTAGACCAGGTTGCGTGTTGGAGTTGCCATTCACGAAGCCGTGCTCGGCGAGGCTCAGCTCGAAGGGCACGGTGAGGTCGTCGCCCGGCAGCAGTGGCTGTGCCAGCGTAATGATGTGGTAGCCTGCCAGTGAGTCCGTGGTCTCGCTCACCTTGCCGGGCACTTCCAGGCGGCGGATCTGCACGCGCGGATTGACGATGACATGCAGCGCCTGAATGGGCTGTGTCGTCTTGTTGCGCATGACGTAACGCCCGCGGATGTCCACGGCGCGCCGCTCCGGATAGATGTCCACGTCGGCGTAGACGGACACGATCTTCGGCTGTGGCAGCTTCTCGTACTGCCTGAAGGCCTTCTCGTAGTGTGCCTGCCGGTCCAGCAGCACGTTGGAAGGCGTGTAGTGGTTCAGGATGTCGGTGTTGTAGTAGATGAAGCCGCCCGTGACCATGAACCCCGCCAGCGAAACCAGCAGATAGGCCAGCACACGCGGGCGCAGTCGCAGTCGCGCGAGACGCAGGCGCATGCGCAGGGCTGTCTCGCGGCCGCGCACCCAGAACAGGTGGCACAGTCCCACGAGGATGAGCGCGGCAAAGCTCCAGTAGACGGAGAACCACAGGAGCGGCGCCACGAAGTGGCCGTAGCCGTTCATGTCGGAGTACGTGTCGCTCGGTGTGTTGGCGTAGCGGTACAGGTTGTGCTCGAAGTGCAGCGCCGAGAGGATGGGCAGGCTGATGAAGTACAGCACCATGAGCAGGAAGCCCATGTATTTGTTGCCGGTCACCACCTGGATGAAGAAGGCGAGGACGGCGAGCTGCAGGAACGGGATGCCGTTCACCAGGAACATGCCCTTGAAGTACAGTGGCAGCTCGAAGTGGGTATAGCCATGCCAGGCCTGGAAGCCGATGCCCGCCGCAATGCCGATGCAGAGCACCAGCACGACGACGCTCAGCAGGGCGACCAGCCTGGAGCTCCATAACAGCAGGTTCGAGATGGGCAGGGCATCGATCACATCGGCGGTGTTGCTGCCGCGATCGCGCCAGACCAGCTCGCCCGCATAGAGCACGAGGATGATGAATACAAAAAACAGGAAAGCAGAGGCGTTCGCGTCGAGCATTACGTGCGTCACCGGATAGATGGGCGTACCGCGCTGCTCATCCAGCGCTGATGCCGAGCCCAGCACGTTGAGCACGCCGAAGGCGAGGATGATCAGGAACGGCAGGCTGCGCACGACGCGCCGGGTCTCCATGAGCGTGAGATGCAGGAATGCGCGCCGGCGCGCAGCGCCGGCGAAGGACCTCGCTGCCGTGGCCGGCGCCGCCGCCGGCCGCACCGGTGCGACAATGGGCAGCACCGCCTGCCCGGCGGCTTCGGGCGACCGCCTGCTGTGCCGCGCGCGGGACACCGAGAACGAGAAGCGGTTGTACGTGAGCGCCAGGATGGCGAGCGACACGCCCAGCCAGAGCAGCCGGTTATACAGGATGGCGCCGGACAGGGGCGGCACCAGCGTGTTGCGCTCGACCGTGGTCCAGTACTTGGTGACCAGGCCGAGCGATGCACCGCCGAACGGGTCCAGCAGTGTGGCGATGCCCTGCTTGTCGAGGTTGCGCACGAAGCTGCCGGCCAGGCCGTAGCCGACGAAGAGGCCCACCAGCCCCACGTACGTGTACATCAGGCTGCGCGTGAGCGTGGCCAGGCCGAAGAACAGCGCGCTCATGAGCAGCATGTTAGGCACGACCATCACCAGCATGCCCCAGACGTAGGGCTGCCACAGGAACGGGCCCACGCGCTCCGGCTCGAGCCACGGCATCAGACTGCCGATCACGATCGCGGGAATCACCGCGGCGGCCATGAGCAGCGCCGCGCTGTAGGCGCCCGTGAATCGCCCGAACACGTAGGCGATGCGGGTGACACGCGTGGCGTACAGGATCTCCTGCGTGCGGAACTCCTCGTCGCGCAGTACCGCGCCGGCCACGAAGGCTGTGGTCACGAATACGCTGGCCACACTGGCGAACGCCATGAACAGCAGGATCACGTAGGGCGAGTTGCGGTTGACGTTGCCAATGGCCCCGCCCACCTGCACGAAATCGCTGGTTACGGCACCGAAGATGATGAGGAAGAAGAGCAGCGAGCCCAGCCAGAACAGTGCGGAGCGCGTGTGGTAGCGCAGCTCGAAGCCGAAGATGTTGCGGAACACGACGGCCTCACGCCGCCAGGCGCCGGTCGGCGGCGCCCAGGGTGGAGAAGTACACATCCTCGAGATCCGGCGTGACCGGCTCGAAGCCATCATCCGGCTGTGCGTCGGCGAGCACGTGAATCACCTGTCGGCCCGCCAGCAGGTGTGTCGAGATGACGTCGAGCTCCGCCTGATACCGGGCCAGCTGCTCGCGCGGCACCACCCGTTGCCACACTCGCCCGCGCAGCGCATTCGATCGCATCCGTCGGACTGCCGCTGAGCAGCACCCGCCCGTGCGAGAGAATCGCCATGCGGCTGCACAGGTCCGTCACATTGGCCACAATGTGGGTGGAAAGAATGACAATGATGTTCTCACCGATCTCGCTCAGAAGATTGAGGAAGCGATTGCGTTCCGCGGGATCGAGGCCGGCGGTGGGCTCGTCGGCGATGATCAGCCGGGGATCGCCCAGGAGCGCCTGCGCGATGCCGAAACGCTGCTTCATGCCGCCCGAGTACGTGCCCAGCTTCTTGCGCCTCGCCTCCCAGAGGTTCGTCTGGCGCAGCAGGTGCTGCACGACGTCGCGGCGCTGCCGCCGGTCGGCCAGACCCTTGAGCACCGCGATGTGGTCGAGCATCTCCTCGCCGGAAACACGCGGGTAGACACCGAACTCCTGCGGCAGGTAGCCGAGCATGCGACGCACCTCATCCTTCTGCCGCAGCACGTCGAGGCCGTCGAGTGTGATGCGCCCCGCATCGGGCTCCTGCAATGTGGCAATGGTGCGCATGAGCGTGGACTTGCCGGCGCCATTGGGGCCGAGCAGGCCGAACATGCCGGTGGGCACTTCCAGCGAGACATCGGTGAGCGCACGCGCGCCACCGGGGTATGTCTTGGAAAGGCCCTCGATGCGGAGTTCCAGGCTCATGACGCGTTATCTCCGGACGGTGGTGCACCGGGCGGGGCGCTCTCCCCGACGCGGCGCGCGAGAGGCGTGCAGAGTGCCGCAAGCCGGGGCCGGGGTCAAGTCGCGGGGGCTGCAGCGTCGCGGAACCGTGATCGAATCCGCCCGGATTCACGCGCCGCGCGAACCATTCGGGGTATCCGGACGTATGGAACAGGGCTGTGTCGCTCGGCCGCCAGAGAAAAAAGCACGCGGTACGACACTGCACTCGAGGAGCACGGAGTGAGCGGATGGAAACCGTAGTCGAACGACCCGACGTCCTGGAAGAGACACCGGTGCTGCGTGCGCTGCGCAATCTGCGCGGACGCGCGACCGTGGGCGATGTCGTCGCCGAAACGGGTCTGCCGCGCGAGCAGACCGAGCAGACGTTGCGCGAGCTGCTGGGCACTTACCGCGGCCACCTCGCAGTAAGCGACAAGGGCGACCTGGTCTACGAATTCGAACCGAAGCTGATGCGGCGCGACCGGGAATCGTGGTGGTCGCGCTTCAAGCGAGGCGCGAAGCGATTCCTCACGGGCGCGTTCAAGGCGTGGATCGTCGTGATGCTCGTCGTCTACTTCGTGGTCTTCGTGGCGCTGCTCGTCGCTGCCATGATGGCCGTGCTCTCCGGCAACGGCAACCGCCAGGGCGGCGGCAACCGGCGCAGCAGCCGCGGCATGCGCATTCCCACGTTCTGGATCTGGTATCTGTTCTGGACACGCGACTGGCGCTATGGGCGGCCCTACTACGGATACCGCCACGAGCAGCGGCGAGGCACGAAAGTGCCGTTCTACAAGAAGGTGTTTGCCTTCGTGTTCGGTCCGGATGAGCCGCACGTCACACCGGCGGCGCGCGACCGCGCGCTGGTCGAGATGATTCGCAGCCGCCGCGGCGTGATCACCACGACGGAGCTGGTGCAGCACACGGGCATGACCAGCGCACAGGCCGCGGAAGAAATGGCCAGGCTGGTGAGCGCGTTCAATGGGGATGTGCGCGTCTCGGAGAAGGGCGAGCTGGCCTATGTGTTCCCGGAACTGCTGCTGAGCGCGCACGGGCGCGTGCACGCGCGTCCGGCAGAGCCTGCCTGGCGTCGACTCGAGCGTGCCCGGGCCGCCACCGGCAACAAGGCGGCAACCGATGCGCTCATAGCCGGGCTGAACGGCTTCAATCTCGTCGCCGCGGCGACCTCGCCGTTGTTCATCTTCCCGCGGCTGGGCCTGGAGGGTCCGCTGGCATGGGGATTCCTCGTGTGGGTGCCGCTCACGTTCAGCGCCATCTTCTTCGCCGTTCCACTGTTCCGGCGGGCCGCACTGCGCCGCGCCAATGCCGCGCGTTCGCGCGAGAACCTGCGCAAGGTGCTGCTGGGCGTGATCTCGGAAGCGGGCATCGAAGGCCATGCCACCAGTGTGGCGGGCGCCACCGCATGGGCGCGCAAGGCGCTGGAAGATCCGAACCTCACGGAACAGACAGTTAATGAGGAGCTGCAGCGGCTGGCCGTGGAGTTCGATGCCGGCGTCGAGGCGGAGGACGATGGTACGCTGCGTTATCGCTTTCCCCAGCTGCGCGCCGCGCTCGCGGCAGCGGATGAGATGCGCGCCAGACTGCGTCTCGAGCAGCAGCAGGTGGGCGCCATTGTCTATGATACCGGCGACACGGCGGCAGAGGATTCGCGGCGCGCACTGGCCAGCTTCGACTCGGAGCTGAAGGGGAAGCCCCGCCTGCCGGGCGGCACCGCCACGGCCTGGGTGGACGAGTTCGATGCGGCTTTCGATGAGGAGCCGGCGGGCCGCTGATCAGACCACGTCGCCACCAATGACGATGGCCTGTCCGGTCACGGTCGCCGCATTGGGGGAACAGAGCCAGGCGACGACGCCCGCCACCTCTTCCGGCGCGAGCAGCCGGTTGAATGCGCTGGGCCGCGTGACGAGCTGCGTCGCTTCCTCCGCGGAACGGCCGGTTCCGGTCATTACCGCGTTCACCGCGCGCTGCGCCATGGCGGTGTCCACGTAGCCCGGACACACCACGTTCACCGTAACGCCCTGTTTGGCCACTTCCAGCGCCAGCGAGCGCGTCAAGCCTACCAGCCCGTGCTTGGCGGCCGAGTACGCCGCAATGCGCGCCACGCCGCGCAATCCCGCCGTCGAGCCGACATTCACGATGCGGCCGCTACCCGCCGCCAGCATGCCCGGCAGAACCAGCTTCGCGCACGTGAACGCGGCCGTGAGATTGACAGCCAGCATGCGGTCCCAAAGCTCGCGCGTCGTCTGCGTCAGCGGGGCGCCCTCCGCCTGACCCGCGTTGTTCACCAGAACCTGGACGGGGCCGAAACGCTGCGCGGCGGCCGCGAACGCGGACCGGACATTGTCGTCTGCAGTCACATCGGCGCGCAGTGCCGCCGTGTTCACGCCGTGCTGCGCCGCCAGGCGGGACGCCTCCGCCTGCAGGTCGGGCTCGCTCCGGCCCAGCAGACTGATGTCCGCACCGGCGCGCGCGAGCGCGTGCGCAATGGCGGCGCCGATGCCGCGACCGCCGCCCGTGACCAGCGCGTGCCGGCCCAGGAGAAAGCGGCCAGCGGGCAGCCCGGCGCCGCTTCCCTCTAACACCGTGTTCATTCCCGTTCCTCCTCGCCGGCGGCGCTGCGCTCGGCCTGCTCCATTTCCCGGCGGCGCGCAATCAGCCGCTCGAGCTGCCGCTTGCCGGTCAGATACGGCGATGGCCACCACTGCCCGGTCCAGCCCAGCTCCGCCGCCGCGCGTTGCGTCCAGTGCGGGTCGGCCAGATGCGGCCGCGCCAGGGCGCACAGGTCGGCACGTCCCGCCGCCACGATCGCATTGATCTGGTCCGGCTCCGTGATGTTGCCCACCGCAATGGTCGGCAGGCCCGTCTCGTTGCGGATGCGATCGCTGTACGGCGTCTGGAACATGCGCCCGTACACCGGTCGCGACAAAGGCGATGTCTGGCCCGTCGACACGTGAATGATGTCCGCGCCCGCCCGCCCGAACGCCCTGGCCATGGCTACCGCATCATCGCCGGTGATGCCGCCGTCCAGCCAGTCCGTGGCCGAGATGCGCACGGAGATCGGCAGGCTGGCAGGCCAGCTCGCGCGCAGTGCGCGCAGCACCTCGAGCGGGTAGCGCAGCCGGTTTTCCAGCGAGCCGCCGTACGCATCAGTGCGCTGGTTGCTCACTGGCGTGAGGAAGCTGGAAAGCAGGTAGCCGTGCGCGCAGTGCAACTCGAGCATGTCGAAGCCGCAGCCGGCGCCCATTTCCGCGGCGCGCACGAACTCCGCTGTTACGCGTTCCATGTCGGCGCGGTGCATGACGCGCGGGATGGCGTTGCGCTCGGTCCAGGGAATGGGCGAGGGGGCGAGGGTCTCCCAGTTGCCGTCAGGCAGCGGCTCATCCATCGCTTCCCACATCAGCTGCGTCGAGCCTTTGCGTCCGGAGTGTCCCAGCTGCAATGCGAGCTTCGCAGGCGACCAGCGATGCACGAAGTCGACGATGCGCGTCCACTCGCCTGCGTGCTGCGGCAGGTACATGCCCGTGCAGCCCGGTGAAATACGACCTTCGCGCGAGACGCACGTCATCTCGGTGAACAGCAGTGCCGCGCCGCCCAGCGCGAGGCTGCCCAGGTGCACGAGGTGGAAATCGTTGGGCATGCCGTCTTCCGCGCTGTACATATCCATCGGCGAAACGACGACGCGGTTGTCCAGCAGGAGCCCGCGCAGGCGGAACGGCGTGAACATGGGAGGGGGAGGGCTGGGGCTGGGGACGGGGGTGTGCCCCGACGTGTCGGCTGCATCGCCTGCATGCAGACGGGATGCAGAAGTCGCTTCTAACGCGGCGTTTGCCTGGCGGGTGGCCTGGCTGGCGAACCAGCGCTCCACGCCTTCGAGGTATTCCCGGTCGCGCAGGCGGAGATTCTCGTGGCTCACGCGCTGTGAGCGCGTGAGCAGGGAATAGGCGAACTGCTCGGGATCGAGGTTGATGTAGCGCTTCACATTCTCGAACCACTCCATGGAATTGCGCGCGGCATTCTGCAGGCGCAGGGCCTCCGTGCGGCGCTGGTCCTGATAGCGCTGCAATGCGGCCTGCACGGCGCCATTATCGCGCGCATCGTTGACGCCCTGCAGCTCGCGGGCGAGAACAATGGCGTCCTCGAGCGCGAGCTTGGTGCCGGAACCAATGGAGAAGTGCGCGGTGTGCGCGGCATCGCCCACGAGCACGTTGCGCCCATGGAACCAGTGCTCGTTCGTGACGCGCGGAAAGCTCAGCCAGGGCGAGGCGGACTGGTGGGTCGCGTTGCTCTCCAGCGGATGGCCGTGCAGCCAGCGCGCGAACAGGACTTCACAGGCGCCCACGGTCTGGTGCGCGTCCATGCGATCGAAGCCGGCGGCGCGCCAGGACGCATCGTCACACTCGACAATGAACGTGGACCAGTCGTCGTCGAAGCGGTAGCCATGCATCTGGAACACGCCATGCTCGTTTTCGACGAAGATGAAGGTGAAGGCATCGAAGCGCAGCCGCGTGCCCAGCCAGACGTAGTGCGCCTGCGTGCGCACGTCGACCGTGGTCTGGAATTGCGCGGCGTGCCGGCGGCGCACCTGGCTGTTGGCGCCGTCCGCGGCCACGATCAGGTCGGGGGCGACGATGCCCAGTTCCGCGAGCTGCGATTCGTCCCCCACGTCGCACCGGAAGCGCAGGCGCACGCCCAGCGCACGCGCGCGCTCCTGCAGGATGTGCAGCAGCCGCTTGCGGGCGATGCCGCTGAAGCCGTGGCCGCTGGACGTGATGGTGCGGCCGCGCACGTGGATGTCGATGTCGTCCCAGTGCGCGAAATGTCGGGTTATCTCGCGATAGGTCTCCGCATCGGCTCGCCGCAGGTTGTCCAGCGTCTGGTCCGAGAAGACGACGCCCCAGCCGAACGTGTCATCCGCGCGATTCCGCTCCAGCACGGTGATCTCGTGCGCCGCGTCTGCCTGCTTCAGCAGCAGCGCCAGGTAGAGCCCCGCCGGCCCACCGCCGATGATCGCAACTCTCAAGTCCCCTCTTTTCTCCAGTGCGCCGATGGAAGGCTTCAGCTTGACGGATTCAGGTCGCGCCGGAAAGGGGGTTGATACGGCGTTGCCGGGGCTGGTTGCTGGGGAACGGCATCAACGGATCTGAACTGCGTTGCTGGGGCTGGTTGCTCGGACTGGTTGCTGGGGAACGGCCGGAACGGAATTGAACGACGTTGCCGGGGCTGGGGCTCGGGCTGGTTGCCGGGGAACGGCGCACGTGCAAACGACAACGATGCCGGCGCACACTGCATCGCTAACAGCCTGTTCAAGTCCCTTGTCCGACGCTCCGGGCACGGGCCGCGCGGCAAGCGCGATTCACTCCTTGTTTGCCATTCCCGGCAACCAGCGCAAGCAACGCCGCTCATTCCGTTTCTGCCGTTTCCAGCAACCAGCGCAAGCAACCGCCGTTCATTCCGTTTCTGCGGTTTCCAGCAACCAGCCCAAGTAGGCGCAGTGCCAATCCGTGCCGGCCGTTCCCCAGCAACCAGCCCGAGCAACCAGCCCCGGCAACGCAGTTCAGATCCGTTGATGCCGTTCCCCAGCAACGAGCCCCAGCAACCAGCCCCGGCAACGCAGTCCGATCTGCCCCGCGGTTGCACTTCCAGGCGCCGCGACGCTAGGATGCTCGCATTCGCAGAAAGGCGCCATAAAGAGATGCCGGTCTCCGTCGACAGCTCACGCATCGTGTATGACGCGCTGAAGGCCTGCGGTGTGCGGTTGACGTCCGCACTGCCGGAGACCTGGCTGGTGCATCTCATCCGCATGGCGGAAGAGGATCCGGACATGATCCTCGTGCGCCTGGCGAAGGAAGAGGAAGGCGTTGGCATCTCGATGGGCGCGCACCTGGCGGGTGTGCGCTCCGCCATGCTCATGCAGAACCACGGCTTCCTCGCCTCGGTGAACGGCATCGTGTCGGGCGCGCAGCTCTATCGCATCCCGCTGCTCCTGCTGATCAGCCATCGCGGCGAATTCGGCGAGCGCGACCCGTGGCAGACGGAAGGCGGCGGTGTTACCGAGCATGTGCTCGAAGCCCTGCGCATCCCGTATTCACTCCTGGACAACCGCGACCACGTCGAGCACCGCATCCGCAAGGGCATCACGCTCGCGTACGCCGCACTGCGCCCCGTCGCGCTGTTGCTCTGCCGCGATCTCATGTGGGAGGACTAACGGATTCTGGGGCTGTGGCTGGGGCTCGGGTTCGGGCTCGGGCGGGCAACAGATCGAATGCGTTGCTGGGGCTGGTTGCTGGGGACAGCGCAGGGGATTGGAAGGCGTTTCCGGGTGGGCTGGGGAACAGATGAGCGAACGGTCGGCGTTGCTTGCGGAGGGGGATCGGCCAATGGGAGTGAGGGCCATGAGCTTTTCTAACGCCTGGTTACCAGCCGGGTGCGGCAGCGGGCGGCCAGGGTTGGCGATGGAGAATCACGTCACTCGCACTTGCCAGGTCGGTTCCCGGGCAACCAGCGCCAGCGACCAGCCCCGGCAACGCCTGTCGTCCGTTGCCCGTTGTACCAGCAACCAGCCCCGGCGTTCAGCCCCGGCAACGCCATCCGATCCATCCGTTCCCGAGCAACCAGCCCGAGCCCCAGCTACGCCGTCCGGACCCTGCTCGACACCAACCGTGCTGAAACCCCGATGAAACGCCTGGAAGGGCTACAAGCCATCTATCCCCGGCTGGAACGCAGCATTGTGGTCACCATCATGGGAGCGGTGGCGGCGGAGCTGCAGTCGCTGGGGCATCGGCCGAATTTCTTCTACCTGCAGCACGCGATGGGGTTGGCATTGTCGCTGGGGCTGGGGATCGCGTTGTGCCGGCCGGAGCTGCCGGTCATCGTGCTGGATGGCGATGGGAGTGTGCTCATGAACCTCGGCGGGCTCACCACGCTGGCGCGCTACCGCCCGCGCAATCTGCTGCACATCGTGTTCGACAACGAGAGCCTGCTGAGCGTCGGTGGGTTCCCCACGGCCACCTCGACGGGCAGCGACATTGCCGCCATGGCGGCGGGCGCGGGCGTACCGCACACGGCGAGGGTGAGCACACCCGAGGAGCTGGCGGCAGCGGTCGAGGCCGCCAGCGCCGCGCAGGCGCTGACGAGCATCGTCGCCAAGGTCGAAGCGCAGTACACGCCGCCCACGGGCACGGCCGGCTTCGTCACCGACCTCACCCTGCTGGAGAATCGTTTCCAGTTCGCGCGCCATCTGAGCGGGCTGCGGTCGCAACGCTGAGCGCCGCGCCGCGGACGCCGGCTGTTCACGATCCGTGAAGGGACGCCCTCCGCCCGCGTCTTCGCGCAACCAGGCGGTCGGCATGTTCTCCGGTGAGGAGTGGAACGTGTCGGCTATTCCTCCTGCAGCGCTGTAACCGGCTGAACGCGCTGCGCGCGCCGCGCGGGCAGCCAGCTGGCCAGCAGGGCGATCGCCAGCAGCAGCGCGCAGACCGAACCGTAGCTGAGCGGGTCGGCGGGTCCCACACCAAACAGCAGCGTGGACAGCAGTCTCGCGAACAGCAGTGTCAGCAGTCCACCGGCGCCGATGCCGGCGCCGCACATGAGCAGTGTCTGGCGTACCACGAGCTGGCGGATGTCGCCGGCCGCCGCACCCAGCGCCATGCGCAGTGCGATCTCGCGCGTACGCCGGCTGGTGGCGAAGGACACCACGCCGTACACGCCAATGCTGGCAATGGCGAGGGCGAGGCTGCCGAAGAGGGCGGCAAAGAGCCCGCCCAGGCGCAGGAGTCCGAGCGCGCGGCCGTCGCGCAGATGCTGCTCCATGCTGCGCACGTCGAACACCGGCAGACCCGGATCCAGGCCGCTGATGATGGCGCGCAGTGCCGGTGCCAGCGCCAGCGGGTCGCCAGTCGTGCGCACGTAGAGGATCGCGTACCCGAGACCGTTCTGCGCCGCGGGCAGGAAGAAGAACGGCTGCGCCGTTTCCTTCAGCCAGTTGTATTTCCAGTCGCCTGCCACGCCCACCACCTCGTACAGCGGGCCGCTGACGCTGGCGCGGAAACGCCGGCCCAGGGCGCTGTTCCCCGGCCAGAGCAGCGTCGCCATGCGCTGATTGACGATGGCGACCCGCGCCGCAGTGGAGTCGTCGCCGGCACTGAAGTCCCGGCCCTCCCGCAGCGGCAGCCGCAGTGTCTGGAAGAAGCTGCCGCTCACCGTACTGTAGAAGATCAGGCGCCGTGACTCGGGTGTGACGGGGGCACCGTCCGCGTAGACATTGGCGTTGCTGTTGCTGTAGCCGAACGGGATGTTGCGACCCACCGCGGCGGCCTGCACACCGGGTGTGGCGCGTGCCTTCCTTAACAGTTCGTTAAAGAACTGCGTGGACTGCGCGAAGGAATAACCGCGATTGGACGGATCCACGGACAGCAGCAGCACGTGATCCGGCTGGAAGCCCAGATCCAGCCTCGCCGCGCCGCGCACACTGCGCTGCACCAGCAGTGCGGAGATGAGCACGACCACGGAGGTCGCGACCTGTGCGGAGACGAGGAACGCGCGCGTCCTGCCGCCCGCGCCCGACAGCACGCTGCGCTGTCCGTGCCGCATGGCCTCGGCCGGCGACGTGCGCGCCACCTGCAGCGCGGGCAGCAGCGCGGCGATGAGGCCTGCGCCGAGCGTCGCGGCGAGTGTGAACGCGAACACACGCCAGTCAATGGGTACCGCGAATGCCAGGGGCGCATCGATCGCCACGTGCAGGCGGCCCAGTGCGGACGCGGCCCAGCTGGCGAGCAGGATCGCGCCGCCGCCGCCGAGTGCGGCCAGCAGCAGGCTCTCGGCCAGCGCCTGTCGCACCAGACGCAGGCGGCCCGCACCGAGCGCGGCGCGCAGCGCGAGATCCCGCTGCCGCGTCGTCGCCTTCGCCAGCATCAGATTGGCGACATTCACGCACGCGATCAGCAGCACCATGCCGACGAGACCGAGGAAGATGCCGGCTGCGCGCTGGGTAGTGGCAGCCACGGCGAGTGCGGGGCGCGCGCGCGTCTCGGGCACCAGCACGAAGGAGCGGCCGCGATTCGTCTGCGGAAACGTGGCCCCGAGACGCTGTCCGATCACGGCGGCCTGCTGCTTCGCCTGCGCCAGCGAGTGCCCGTCGCGCAGACGGCCCAGCACCTCCACGGATGCAGCGCCGCGCTCCGATATCGCGCGGCCCCAGCCGGGCGCGACCTGGTTCAGCGGCACGAACGCATCCATCCGCATGCCGCTGCGCAGACCGATGAAGCCGGGTGGCAGCACTCCCGCAATGGTCACCGGGCTGCCGTTGAAACGCAGCGTGCGGCCAATGACCGCTGGATCGGCGGCGAAGCGACGACGCCAGAACGCATCGGTCAGGACCAGCAGCGGCCGGCTCTGGGGCGCCGCATCATCGCCCGTGACGAAGGTGCGGCCGATGGCGGCGCGCAGCCCCAGCGTCTCGAAGAGGTTGGCACTGGTTTCCTGCACCCAGATGCGCTCGGCGGGACCATCGCCACTGAGGTCCGCCGCGTAGGTGATGTGCGCGGTGAGACTGGCGAACGCGTCGTCGCCATCACGCAGCGCGAGATAGTCCTGATAATCGACCTCGACAGGGAACGACAGCTGCTCATCCTGCTGGCCCACCACCACGAGCTGCGCGGCGGCGGGTACGGGCAGCGGCCGGATCACGAACGGATTGATCATGCTGAAGATCACGCTGTTGAGCCCAATGCCCAGCGCGAACGTGAGCACCGCCACCGCAGCGAAGCCGGGGCTCTTTCGCAGACTGCGCACAGAGAGACGCAGGTCGTACAGGAGGTGCAGGCGCATCATGCCTCCGGGGCGGTGGAGAGCCATTGTGGGGAACCCACCTCTCAGCGGAAGAAGCGAGCCATGCCGTGCGTGTCTCGCAACTCCTGCCGGCGCAACACACTGCCGCCGTACGGCGAGTTGGTGCGGGCCGCCCTCACACCCCGGACGCGGGACGGCATGTCCCGCATGCGGACGGCGGCCCGACCATTGGACACGAGCGCGTGACGTCGTCTAGATTCGCCGCGATCGGCTGCCGCACCTCATCCGCTCACTCACACGGACGGAACTCATGCCCGCGTTGCTCGAGCAGCTCGTCGATGCCCTGGCCAGTGGCGCGCTCAGGATTGTGGATCTCACGCAGCCGCTCGGGCCCGACACGCCCGTCATCGGACTGCCGCCCATCTTCGCGCCATCGCCCGGCCTCACGATCACCGAGATCTCGCGGTACGACAGTCGCGGTCCCGGGTGGTACTGGAACACACTCGAGCTGGGCGAGCACACGGGCACGCACTTCGACGCGCCCGTGCACTGGGTCACCGGCCGCGAGCTGCCGGATAACACGTGCGACACGATTCCGGCACGCCGCTTCATTGGACCCGCCTGCGTGATCGACATTGCCGCGGAATCGAAGGCCAACCCGGATTTCCTGGTGACGCCCGAGCGCATCGCGCAGTGGGAGCAGCAGCACGGCAGAATCGGCGGCGGCGCGTGGGTGCTGCTGCGCACGGACTGGAGCAAGCGGCGGGATGCGAATTCGTTCCTCAATGCCGACGACAAGGGGCCGCACAGTCCCGGCTTCTCGAAGGAAGCGACGCTGCTGCTCGCCACAGAGCGCGACATCCTGGGCGTGGGCGTGGAGACCATCGGCACCGATGCCGGCCAGGCCGGCACCTTCGACCCGCCATTCCCCAACCACACCTTCATGCACGGTAACGGCAAGTTCGGGCTGGCCAGTCTCTGCAACCTCGATCAGCTGCCCGCCCGCGGCGCCATCGTCATTGCCGCGCCGCTCAAGATCGTCAACGGCAGCGGCAGTCCGCTGCGCGTACTCGCCCTCACGCCCGCCTGAGCGCTCATGCGCGGCACCGACATCGCTCCGCACAGCTTCCGCTGGGCCGTGGACGGCGGCATTGCCACGGTCACACTGAGCCGGCCCGAGCGCAGGAACCCGCTGACGTTCGCATCCTACGCGGAGCTGCGCGACACCTTCCGCCAGCTGCGCGATTTCGACGATGTCAACATCGTTGTTATCACCGGCGATGGCGACAATTTCTGCTCCGGCGGCGACGTGCACGACATCATCGGGCCGCTCGTCGAGATGCGCGGCCGGGGCGCGATCGACGAGCTGCTGGCATTCACGCGCATGACCGGCGATGTGGTGAAGGCCATGCGCACCTGCCCGCAGCCCATCATCGCCGCGATCGATGGCACGTGCGTCGGCGCGGGCGCCATCCTGGCCATGGCCAGCGACCTCCGTATCGGCACGGCCAGGAGCAAGGTTGCGTTCCTGTTCACACGCGTGGGTCTTTCGGGCGCGGACATGGGTGCGTGTGCGCTGCTGCCGCGCATCATCGGCCAGGGCCGCGCCAGCGAGCTGCTCTACACGGGCCGCTCGCTGAGCGGCGAAGAAGCCGAGCGCTGGGGCTTCTACAACCGGCTCGTCGCGCCCGACGCACTGCAGGATGCAGCGAATGCCCTGGCGCGCGACCTCGCGAAGGGGCCCACGTTCGCGCACGGCATCACCAAGCGCTGCCTGCACCAGGAGTGGGACATGAGCGTGGACCGCGCCATCGACGCGGAAGCAGAAGCCCAGGCCATCTGCATGCAGAGCGAGGACTTCGTGCGCGCGTACCACGCGTTCGTCGAGAAGCGGAAGCCCGTTTTCGAGGGAAACTGATTGTTACTCACGGCGTTGCGGGGGCTGGTTGCCGGGGGCTGGTGCTCGGAACGGATTGTAGAGCGTCGCGGGGCTGGCCCGGGGGACGGAGATCGACTGCGTGGCTGGGGATGCGGGCAGGAACCTGCCTGGGCAGGTTGCGGGGGAACGGAATGGAATGGCGCACGGCTCATTTGAAACCGCTGCAGTGCCTCGTGCCGCGCCGAGCGGTTGTTCATCCGTTCCCGAGCAACCAGCCCCAGCAACCAGCGCCAGCAACGCCGTCCGTCATGGCGCAACCAGCCCCGGCAATGGCGTTCCCTGACAGTCTGTTAAGGGACAGCCACGAGGCCGAAAAGCATGATGATCGGTGACGAGAGCTACCTTATGTGGCCGTTCTTCGACGCGGCGCATGCGAAGCTGGCGCGGGAGGTGGCGGCGTGGGCGGCGGCGGAAGTCGGGGACGAAAACGATGCAGGCGACGATGTGGATGCGGTGTGCCGGCGTTTCGTCGGGCAGCTGGGCCGGGATGGGTGGCTGCGCTACGTGGTGCCCGCAGCCTGGGGCGGGCTGCGCGAACGGCTCGATGTGCGCTCGCTCTGCCTGATTCGCGAGGCGCTCGCGGCCGCATTGGGCCTCGCCGATTTCGCGTTCGCCATGCAGGGGCTGGGCACGGGGCCGGTCACGCTGTTCGGCTCGGACGCGTTGCGACGCGCGTATCTGCCGCCGGTGCTGGCGGGGGAGCGCATTGGGGCGTTCGCGCTGTCGGAGGCGTCGGCGGGGTCGGACGTTGCGGCCATGCAGACGGCGGCGAAACATCAAGGGGATCATTGGGTGATCAACGGCGCGAAAACGTGGATCTCGAATGCCGGTATCGCGCACCATTACGTGGTATTCTGTCGCATGGAGGGCCAGACCGACCGGCCCTTCGTCGCATTCATGGTCGACGCCGACAATCCCGGGCTCGAAGTCACGGCGCGCATCGAGGCGGCAGCGCCGCACGTGCTGGGTTCGCTGGCGCTCCACGAGTGTGTGGTGCCCGCCTCCCACATGATCGGTGCGCCCGGTGATGGCATGCGCATCGCACTGGGCACGCTGAATGTGTTCCGTCCGACCGTGGGCGCGGCCGCGCTGGGCTTTGCCCGGCGTGCACTGTCGGAAGCGCTCGCGTGGGTGCTGAGCCGTCGCGCCTTCGGGCGGGTGCTGGCCGAGCACCAGCTCACGGCCGCGCGCGTCGCGGACATGGCGCTGGACATTGATGCCAGTGCGCTGCTCGTCTACCGTGCGGCGTGGGCGCAGGACCAGGGCGAGGGCCGTGCCTCGCGTGAGGCCGCCATGGCCAAGCTGCAGGCGACGGAAGCGGCGCAGCGCGTGGTCGATGCCGCGGTGCAGCTCCTGGGCGGGCGAGGTGTGGTACGGGGCGAAGTAGTGGAGCGGCTCTATCGCGAAGTGCGCGCGCTGCGCATTACGAGGGCACCAGCGAAATCCAGAAGCTGGTGATCGCGGGACAGGTGCTGAAGGCCGCCACCTGATGCGGAGGAAGGGATGAACCAGTCGCGCGCGACTGCCAGCGCGCACGTCGACACGTTTGCCGCGGATCACCTGCCGCCGCGCGCATTGTGGCCGGTGCTCGACTTCTCGGGCCTGCCCGACCTGCGGTATCCCGAACGCATCAATGCGGCCGCGGAGCTGCTCGACCGGCACGTGGCGGAGGGCCGCGGCGAGCGCGTCGCGGTACGCTCCGGCGCTGGCGTCCTGACCTACCGCGAGCTGCTCGCGCAGGCCAATCGCATCGCGCACGTTCTGGTCGAAGACCTGGGTCTGGTGCCGGGCAACCGCGTGCTGCTGCGCCTGCCCAATAACGAAATGTTAGCAGCGTGCTGGCTGGCGGTGCTCAAGGCAGGCGGCATCTGCGTCGCCACCATGCCGCTGCTGCGCGCGCGCGAGCTGGCGGTGATCGCGGACCGGGCGTGCATCTCGCTCGCCTTGTGCGATGCCCGGCTGCTGGACGAAATCGAAAAGGCCGCGGCCACGGCGGAAACGCTGCGACGCATCGTCGCCTGCAATACGACGGATGGTGACGGCCTCGAGGCCCGCATGCGCGGCAAGCCCGCGCATTTCGCCAGCGTGGACACGGCCGCGGACGATGTGGCCATGCTGGCGTTCACCTCGGGGACGACGGGTGTGCCCAAGGGCACCATGCATTTCCATCGCGACATCCTGGCTGCCTGCGACTGCTGGCCCAGGCACACGCTGCGGCCCACACCCGACGATATTTTCTGCGGCTCGCCATCACTGGCGTTCACGTACGGCCTGGGCGGACTGCTGCTGTTCCCGCTGCGCATTGGCGCGTCCACACTGCTGCTCGAGGATGGTTCGCCACCCAGCCTGCTGGCGGGCATGGCGCAGCACGGCGCGACGGTGTGCTTCACGGCGCCCACCGCGTATCGTGCCATGGCGCCCAATGTGGCGAGCCATGACCTCAGCCGTCTCCGCAAGTGCGCGTCCGCGGGCGAGACCCTGCCGCGTGCCACGTTCGAGCTGTGGCAGAACGCCACCGGCCTGCCCATCATCGATGGCATTGGCTCCACCGAGCTCCTGCATATCTTCATCAGTGCGCGTGAAGACGAGATCCGACCGGGCAGCACGGGCCGCGTGGTGCCCGGCTATCAGGCGAGGATCATCGATGAAGAGGGGCAGCCGCTGCCGCCCGGCGCCGTGGGCCGACTCGCCGTGCGCGGGCCCACCGGCTGCCGCTACCTCGCCGATGAAGAGCGGCAGCGCGCCTACGTGCAGGCTGGCTGGAACCTCACGGGTGACGCCTACATCATGGACGACGACGGCTACTTCTGGTACCAGGCGAGGACCGACGATCTGATCATTTCCGCAGGCTACAACATTGCCGGGCCGGAAATCGAAAACGTGCTGTTAGAGCACGCCTGCGTGCAGGAGTGCGCGGTGGTGGGGCTGCCCGACGAGCAGCGCGGACAGGTGGTGACGGCGTTCGTCGTGCTGCGGCCGGGCTGGAATCCGGATGAGGCCCTGGCGAAACAGCTGCAGGACCATGTGAAGGCCGGCATCGCGCCCTACAAGTATCCCAGGCGAGTCGTGTTCCGGGCCTCACTGCCCCGTACGCAGACGGGCAAGCTGCAGCGCTTCCGCCTGCGCGAAGAGACGGCGTGAGCGGGCGGCCCGGCGCGCGCAGAGAGGCGGACGACCCGTCGTCGCCTGCGTCCGTTGTGCTCCGTCCCGAAGGCTGGCCGCGTCCGTCCGGCTACTCGGAAGGCGTGGCCGCGCGCGGCACCGCGCTGCACGTGGCCGGACAGGTGGGCTGGGATCCGCTGACACACATGTTCGCAACACAGGATTTCGCGCGCCAGGCGGCGCAGGCGCTGGACAACGTGCTGGCGGTGGTGCGCGCGGGCGGCGGCGAGGCGCGACACGTGGTGCGGCTGACGTGGTACGTGACCAGTCTCGCTGACTACACCGCCGCGCGCGCCGCGCTGGGCGCCGCGTTCCGCGAGCGCTTCGCGGGGCATTATCCGGCGACATCGCTGGTGCAGGTGGCAGGGCTGCTCGAGGCAGGCGCGCTGCTCGAGATCGAAGCCACCGCCATCGTGCCCTGAACCCACACACGACCGAGCGCGACATGGCGGGGAGAACGCAGCTCAGTCCTCGCCCAGTCCCTTCTCGAGGGCGTACCGCACGAGGTCCGCGGTGCTGTGCAGGCGCAGCTTCTCCATGATGCGGGTGCGGTAGGTGCTGACGGTCTTGGGGCTGAGACCCAGCTGCTGGGCCACCTCGCGGCCGGTCTGGCCGCCGCTCAGCAGGCGCAGCACTTCGCGCTCGCGGTCGGAGAGGCCTTCGGGCCAGTCGCGTGCGCGTGAGCCCTCGAAGCGCTCGGGTGATTCCAGATGGACGCGCCGGCCCGCGGCTACCAGGCGGATCGCTTCGATGAGACGCGCGCCAGAGTGGTATGTGGTGAGGTAACCGGCCGCGCCCGCGCGCAGTACGGCGAGTGCGTGACGTCGGTCGGGATTGCCGCTCAGCGCGAGCACGCGGGGCCGGCGCCGCCGCTGCCGCAGGTCGAGCATCAGTCGCCGCACGCCGGGGCCGGGCAGATTCACATCGAGGAGCAGCACATTGGCCTGCGTGGTGCCCAGCAACGCCAGCAGCGCGTCCGCGCTCGTCGCTTCGCCCACCACCTCGATATCGGCGTGCTCCGCCACTATCCTGCGCACGCCTTCGCGCAGGAGCGTTTGATCATCGGCGATGACCAGCGCAATCATGGGGAGCGCGCGACGGTTGCCAGGGTTCGGGGGTGTGCAGCTTCCGTTGCGTATGACGGGAAGGATAACCCGGATTCGCGGGCGCGCCAGCGCGCGGGCTGCACCGCTGACGGAACTGGAGCTGGGGCGGCAGGACTCGAACCTGCAACCTGCCGGTTAACAGCCGGCCGCTCTGCCATTGAGCTACACCCCAGAATCGCGTGCTGTGCGCGCCCGGCGAAGTTGCACTCCTACACCAGTATCGGAGTGAAGGATCAGGCGGCGGCAGTTGTGGCCAGCCGCGCAATTGTCAGTCCCCGCCGTCAACGGAGGCGAGACTGCGCAGTGGTTTTCGGGAATGTGATGGATCAGGCGGAGCTGGCGACGAACGCTTCGTGCCTGCTGCCCGCGCCGACGCGCAGTCGCACGCGGAATGTCGTGCCCTGGCCCGGCGTGCTTTCCGCCTCGATGGTGCCGCCATGCGCCCGCACCACATCGCGCGCAATGGAGAGGCCGAGCCCGGCGCCTCGCCGCCTCGCCTCGTCGCTCACCTGATAGTACTTCTCGAAAATGTGCGGCAGCTTGTCCTCGGGAATGCCGGGACCGGTGTCCGACACTTCGATGGTCAGGTCCTGCTCGTCACGGTGCACCAGTACGCGCACATCGCCATGCTCCGGTGTGAACTTGAGCGCGTTCGACAGCAGGTTGCCCAGCACCTGATCGCTCAGGCGGTCCGCGTCCACATCGAGCGTTGCCGGCACTGTCTCGTCGATGTACACGCTCAGCGTGATTTCCTTCTTTTGCGCCAGCGGCGAGAAAGCGCGCTCGATGCGCTGGAACAGCTCGGCGGAGGCGACCTCGCGCACATGCAGCCGCAGGCCGCCCGCCTCCAGCCGGCCGATGTCCAGCAGCTGGTTGACCAGCTGTGCAATGACGCGCGTCTGATCGCGAATCGCCTCGAGCGCCTCTGTCTGCGACGGCGAGAGGTCGCCGTAGGTGCCGTCGCGCAACAGATCGGCGTACCCTGACACGACGTTAAGAGGCGTGCGCAGCTCGTGTGTGGCGAAGCTCAGGAACTCGGCTTTCAGGCGATCGAGATCGCTCAGCCGGTGCGTCATCGCGCGGAAGGAGCGCGAGAGCGAACCGATCTCGTCGGCGCGGCTGTAGGCAAGGTCGCGCGGCACCGTGAAATCGCCGTCGGCCACCACGGCCACGGCATTGCGCAGGCGAATGACAGGCTGCGTCAGGGCGCGGGTGGTCCAGGCGCCCAGCGCAGCGGCCACGGCAAGACAGATGAACAACGCGATCAGTGAGCTGACGGCGGCGCGCGTGCTGATGGCGCCGGCTTCGTCCAGGTTCTGCTGGCTGCGCTGGTCGATTTCCGTCGAGACATCGCGCAGGATCGGGTCGGTGCCGGTGACCAGCGCCTTCAGCGTGTCCAGGTACCCGGTCGCGTCATCCTTGCGATCCGCATCCATCAGCAGCTGCAGCCGGCGCACGGCCACACCAATGCTGTCGATGTGCGTGTCGGTCCGCTGTGCCGCCACCGGGTAGCCGGACTTGAGCTTCGTGATCTCACCGCGCGCCACATCCAGCGCCTTCAGCATGGCAGCCAGACGGTCCGCGTCCGGTTCGACATTGTATTGCGTGGCCGAGCGGGCCAGCTCGAGCAGGTTGGACTGTACGGCGCCCAGGGCGATGTGCGCGTTGCCGTAGTTCTGCCGCTGCAGCCGCGCCAGGTCGCGCAGTGTGCGCAGCTGGCTGACGCCGTACAGCGACGGCAGCACCAGCAGCACGACGATGCCGGCAATGGTGAGGCTGAGGCGACGACGTAGCGTCATGACCCGTTTTCTCTCATCCGCGAATCGCGCGCTTGATGCGCTCCAGCTCCTGCGTCTTCTTCTGCAGCTCCTTGTCGCAATCGGCGCCCGTCTGCTCCAGCTGTGATGCGCGCCGGGTGGCCGCATCGCGCGCGGCGGTCATGCTTCCCAGCTGCAGCTGCAGTGAATCGATGCGTGCGAACGCCGTATCGCGCTGCGCCTGAGCCGCGGCCAGGCCGCTCTGCAGATCGCGCGTCTGCCGCAGCACGCGCTCCAGTGCATCGCCGATCACCTGTTCGTGATCGGCGGGAATGCCACTGGCGCGCAGGCGGGCCACGCCCTCGAGCGCGGCATCGGGCTGCCGGTCCGGGTTCGCCGGATCCATCTGCATGATGGCGAGCAGCAGCAGCGCAGAGCGCGCGATCTCGGGCTTCGATGAGCGGCTGGCCACATCCAGCGGCGCAGCGGCCGCCGCATAGTCGCGGCGCGCCAGCGCGCTGAGACCCTGCTGCAGACGACTCTCTCCGCTGTCCCCGCCGCCGTGCAGCGTCGCACACGCCGCGACGGCAACAGCGATGAGCGCGAGCAGCCATGTTCTTGTTCCGATCATGCGCGGCTTCCTGTCCTGTAGCAAATCCCGGAAAATGCGCCGCCTGTGCCGGCACACTCATGCTCATATCGTGCACACACAGCGCAACGCGCGTCGTCGCTTGTCATGGACGCATCTGCCCTGCACAACTGATGCTGGAAGTTACCGGCCTGAACTTGCGGCCGGGGCAACGCCGGGACAACCGCGACCGGCGATCTCGAAGGCAGCGGCCCCCGGCACGCGGCGGTGTCCTGCACTATACCCGGCGTCGCCTTGCGCGGGCCGGAGGCACGCGATATCCTGCCGCCCGCGAGACGGGGCGGGCGCGCGCCTCGCGCAGCGCTGGTCCCCGGGTACGATGGATCCGACAAGACAACCGGATACGCGATGGTCAATATGAGATGGGCCGCGTACGGCCTGGCCGGGGCCGTAGCTCTCGCGGGCACCGGAGTCATCGCGGCATCCCTCGCCCCGTTCGGCAGCCCTCCCGCGCAGCAGCCGATCGCCTTTCCGCACGACTTGCACGCGGGTCTGAACCAGATCCCCTGTGAGTACTGCCATTACTCGGCGGACCGTTCCGTGGACGCCGGAATGCCCGCCGTGCAGGTGTGTGCCGGTTGCCATATCGCCGCGGGCCAGCCGTTGTTCCGCCGCGACAGCACGGGCATCAGGCAGCTGGTTGCCTACTGGAACCAGAAGCAGCCCATTCCCTGGGTGCGCATCTACAAGCTGCCCGATCACGCCCACTTTCCGCACATGCGTCACCTGAACGCGGGGCTGACCTGCCAGCAGTGTCACGGCCCCGTCGAAACCATGCGCACGATCCGCCTCAATCAGAACCTGTGGATGGGATGGTGCGTGCAGTGCCATCGCCAGAAGCAGGTACGGACGGATTGCGCCGTCTGCCATTACTGAGGGCCGGAGCGAATTCATGGCCAACGCTCTCGAGCGACGACAGTTCCTCAAGGTTCTCGGCGTAACCGGCGCCGGCGCCAGCCTCGCCGGCTGCGCCAGGGGCTCGGCCGAGAAGCTGATTCCGTATGTGATCCCCGATGACCAGATCGTCCCGGGAATCTCGACGTGGTACCGCACCACCTGCCGCGAGTGCCCCGCCGGGTGCGGCATGGACGTTCGCACCCGCGAAGGTCGCGCCATCAAGGCGGAGGGCAACCCGCTCTCGCCCGTTTCCCACGGCAAACTGTGCGCGCGCGGCCAGGCGTCGCTGCACGGGCTGTACAACCCGGACCGAGTGCCGCAGGCGCTGGCGCGCGGCGCGAACGGACTGGAAGCGCTGACCTGGGACGCCGCCGAACAGCGGCTTACCGAGGCCCTGGCCCAGAATCGCGGCAAGGCGGTCTTCCTCACGGAAGGCATGAACGGCTCGCTGGACGCGCTGATCGACGACTGGTGCAAGGCGCTGGGTGTGGACCGCGTGCGCTTCGAACCGTTTGCGCTCGAGCCCGTGCGCACCGCGTACCGTCTGCTCTTCGGCATCGATGCGTATCCGGTGCACGACTTCCAGCACGCGAATGTGGTGCTGACGTTCGGGGCCGACTTCCTCGAGACCTGGCTCTCGCCCGTCGATTACATGCACGGCTTCGTGCAGAGCCACGCCTACGACCGTGGCACGCGCGGCCGGCTGGTCTCGATATCGCCGCACCAGTCGCTCACCGACATGAACGCCGACGAGTGGCTGGCCGTGCGCCCCGGGACCGAGCACCTCGTCGCGCTGGCCATGGCCCGCCTGATCGTGGATGGCGGCGCGAGTGCGGGTGGCGCCGCGCAGTTGCTGGGCACTGTCGATGTCGAGGCCAATGCGCAGGCGGCCGGCATTTCGTCGGACCGGCTGCGCGCGCTGGCCCGTGAGTTCGCCAATGGCGGCCAGTCCCTTGCTGTCGGTCCGGGCATCGCCTCCATGCACGGCGCCGCCACTGCGGTCGCGGCCAGCGTGGCCGTGCTCAACAGCGTGGCCGGCAACATTGGCCGTACCGTGCGCCTGGATCGCCGCGAACGATGGGGCACCACCACCGGCTCCTACGCCGACATGAAGGCGCTGCTGGCCCGCATGAATGCGGGGCAGGTGGGCGCACTGCTCGTGTACGGGCCGAATCCGCTGTACGCGCTGCCCACTGCCGACAACGTTGCCGCCGCGCTGGGCAAGGTGCCGTTCATTGCCAGCTTCTCGCCCTATCCGGACGACACCAGCGAGCACGCGCACCTGCTGCTGCCCGACCACCACTTCCTCGAGTCATGGGGCGATGTGGTGCCGCGCACGGGCGTGACTGTCGCTGGTGCAGCCGGTGATGACACCCGCGTTCAACAGCAAGCAGATCGGTGATGTGCTGCTCGCCACCGCGAAGCGCGCAGGCGCCACGCTGTCCACACAGGCGGCGACCTTCTACGACTACCTGCGCGCGCTCTGGCAGCGCGAGGTGTACCCGTCCGCAGGTGGCGGTCAGCCGTTCGAGGAATGGTGGATGGCGACGCTGCAGGTCGGGTTCGTGACCGCACCTGCAGCCGCGTCGTCGACTCCGCCGTTGAGCTGCGGGCGGACTCGCGCAGATCAACTTCGCGGCCGCTTCCTACACCGGCGACAACAGCAATCCGTACCTGCTCGTCTACCCGTCCTACAAGTACTTCGACGGGCGCATGGCCAACCGGCCGTGGCTGCAGGAGCTGGCCGATCCCATCAGCAAGTTCTGCTGGTCGTCGTGGATCGAGGTCCATCCTGATGTCGCCGACACGATGGGCGTGGACACCGGCCACATCCTGGAAGTCACGACCAGCGCTGGCAGCGTGCGCGCGCCCGCGTGGCGCAATCCCGCCATGCGCCAGGACATCATCGCGATCCAGCTGGGGCAGGGGCACGAAGGCTTCGGCGCCTACGCAACGGGCCGCGGCGTCAACGCGGTGCGCCTGCTGGACGCCACGGTGGAGGGCGTGTCCGGCGCGCTGGTCTGGCAGCAATCGCGCGTCGCGGTGCGCGCCACGGGCGAATACGAGCGCCCCATCAAGACCAACGTGCAGGAGGATCAGGCCGGCCGCGAAGTGGCCCGCGCCTGGTCCATCACGGAAGCGCGCGCCGAGGACACGAAGCGCGGACTCGCCGTCATCACCGGTGCCGGCGTTGCCGAGCGCCCGCCTGCAGCCGCAGCGCCGGCGGGCGGCGAAGAGAACGTGCACCCGCTGGATGCACGGGTCACCGAGCTGCAGGACGCGGGCGGCTTCCGCCCCGCGGAAATGGATGCATCGCCGGCCGGCTATCCGCCGCCCGGCACGTTCTATGGCGAATACTCGAAGGACCGCCCGCGCTGGGCCATGGTCATCGACCTGGAGCGCTGCACCGGCTGCAGTGCCTGTGTAACAGCGTGTTATGCCGAGAACAACATCGGCATGGTGGGTCCGGAGATGGTGGCCAAGGGCCGCGCGCTGCAGTGGATCCGTCTGGAACGCTACATGGAGACCGAGGACGGCGTCCTGCGCACGCACTTCCTGCCCATGCTGTGCCAGCAGTGCGGCAACGCTCCGTGCGAGCCCGTGTGTCCGGTGTTCGCCTCGTATCACACGCCGGACGGGCTCAACGCGCAGGTCTACAACCGCTGCGTGGGCACGCGCTACTGCGCCAACAACTGCCCGTACAAGGTGCGCTACTTCAACTGGTTCACCTATTCCTGGCCGGAGCCGCTCAACTGGCAGCTGAATCCCGATGTCACGGTGCGCGAGAAGGGCGTAATGGAGAAGTGCACGTTCTGCGTGCAGCGCATCCGCGATGCCGAGAACCAGGCCCGCCTCGATAACCGCGGTGTCAGCGACGGCGAGATCGTGCCGGCGTGCGCCCAGACCTGTCCCGGTGACGCCATCGTGTTCGGCAACATTCGCGACCGCAACTCGCGCGTCGCGCACGCCGCCAATTCCGGCCGCGGCTATCGCGTCTTCGAGGACCTGAACACGCAATCGGCCGTCACGTACCTGCGCAAGATCGTGGGCTCGGAGGCCTGATCGATATGGCGACTGTGCTGCGTTCCGAGACACACCCGGGGATCGAGAAGTACGGCGAAGTCAATCGCGATGTGCTCAAGCTCCTGAGCAAGCCGGGCCGCGGGTACTTCATACTGCTGGCCTGCGTGCTGACGGTGCTGGCATGGGGCATCTTCGCGTTCCTGCTCGAAGTCGTCGTCGGCATCGGTGTCTGGGGACTCACGAACCCGGAGGGCTGGGGCGTCGACATCACCAGCTTCGTGTTCTGGGTGGGCATTGCACACTCGGGCACGCTGATCTCGGCGATCCTCTACCTGTTCCGCGCGCGCTGGAGGCAGTCCATCTACCGGGTGGCCGAGGCCATGACCGTGTTCGCCGTGATGACGGCGGGCCTCTTCCCCATCATCCACCTGGGCCGCCCCTGGGTCTTCTATTTCCTCCTGCCGTACCCGAACCAGCGCTACATCTGGCCCAACTTCCGCGGGCCGCTGCTCTGGGACGTGTTCGCGGTGGGCACATACTTCACCGTCAGCGCCACGTTCTTCTTCATCGGCATGATCCCGGATGTCGCGGCCGCCCGCGACGCGACCACGGTACCCTGGCGCAAGAAGCTCTACCGCGTGTTGTCCTTCGGCTGGCGAGGCACCAACAACGAGTGGCGCCACTTCAACAAGGCCTACCTCTACCTCGCTGCGTTCGCCACACCGCTGGTGCTGTCGGTGCACTCCGTCGTGTCCTGGGACTTCGCCGTCTCCGATCGTGCCCGGCTGGCACTCCACGATCTTCGCACCGTACTTCGTGGCCGGCGCCATCTTCAGCGGTCTGGCGATGGTCATCACCATCGTGATTCCGCTGCGCAAGATCTTCGGCCTCGAGCAGTACTTCACGGCCAAGCACTTCGATGCCATGGCCAAGATGATCCTGCTCACGGGCCTGATCGTGGGATACGCCTACCTCGCCGAGGTATTCCTGACCTGGTACAGCGGCGAGCCGGCGCACTGGGAGGGTCAGTACATCACGGGCGCCATTCGCTTCAACTACTGGTGGGCCACCGGCATCATGCTCTTCTGCAACATGGTGGTGCCCCTGCTGCTCTGGTCGAAGAAGGTGCGCACCAGCATTCCCGCGCTCTTCGTGATCACGCTGTTCATCAACATTGGCATGTGGTTCGAGCGCTTCGTGATCATTGTGACCAGCCTGTCGCACGAATACGAGCCATGGCAGTGGCGCACGTACCGGCCCACATGGGTCGAGATGTCGGTGCTGGCCGCGAGCTTCGCCTGGTTCTTCATGTGGTTCCTGCTGTTCCTGCGGGTGCTGCCGGCGGTGTCGGTGGCGGAGCTGAAGGAAGTGCTGCCCGCGCCGTTGCGGCTGGGGCGCAGGAAGACCGCCGCGCTGAAGGAGCCCGCGCAATGAACACACCCGGGGGCATGCTGGCCGTCTTCGATGCGGCGGACGCGACCGTGGACGCCATCGACAGTCTGCGCGAGGCGGGTCACAAGCGGCTGACGGTCTATTCGCCGGCGCCGGATCACAATCTCGAGCACGCGCTGCACCAGCCTAACAGCTCGGTTCGCGTTTTCACGCTCGTGGGCGGCCTGACCGGCACTGCCACCGGTTTCGCGCTGCCCACGTGGACTTCGCTGGACTGGCCGCTGATAACAGGTGGCAAGCCCACCATCTCGCTGCCGGCGTGGGTGATCATTGCGTTCGAGCTGACCGTGCTGTTCGGCGCGCTGTCCACCGTGCTGGGCCTGTTCATCCTGAACCACTGGCCCTATCGCAAGCCGCTGGTGGTCTACGACGCCAGCTTCTCCTCCGACCACTACGGGATCTACGTCGAGCCGCCCGCGGCGCGCGCCGCGGAAGTGCGCAGCATCCTGCGTGATGCGGGCGCCATTGAGATCCGCGAGCAGAGCCGGGAGGTGGCCGGTGCGTCGTGAGGCGAGGCTGATCGCGGTCGCGCTGCTCGCCGTGGCGGGCAGCAGCTGTACGCGCATTGAGTATGCGCTGCGCAAGATCCCGTTCCTGTCGTACATGCAGAGCGCGCCCTCGTTCGATCCCTACGAGGCCACGCGGCCGGCGCCGCCGGGCGCAGTGCCCTACGAGTCGCCGGCCGGCAGCGTGATGCCCGCGATCGAGCCATTGGATGCCGGCCTGCGTGCTTTCGCCACGGGCCCGCACGGGCGCAACCCGTTCACGGTGGATTCCAGCTTTCTCGCTCTCGGTCGCAAGATGTACGAGCGCAACTGTCTGCCCTGCCACGGCGTGACCGGCCACGGCGATGGCCCCATCGTGCAGAAGGACCCCAAGGAGCTGAAGTATCCGCCCGTCGCGGCCAACCTGACGCTGCCGCTGACCGTGGAGCGACCCGACGGCTATCTGTACGGCATGATCACCGTGGCGCGCAGCGGCATCATGCCGCCGTATGGCCCGCGCACCACGTTCCGCGAGCGCTGGGCAATCGTCAGTTATCTGCGCACACTGCAGGGCGTCGCGCCGGCCGCGACCGGCAGGACCGGAGGGAACTGAGGCATGGCGCACGCAGCCCACGAGAACGACACGCCCATCGCGCGCTTCGACGCCACGCCGAAGGCCAACGCCACGGCGATTGCGCTGATCCTCATCGGTCTCGGCCTCTTCGTGGCCGCCCTCTTCACGGACACGGACCGCGCCTGGCACGCGTACCTGTTCAACTGGCTCTACTTCCTGAGCATCTCGCAGGGCGCGATGATGGTGGCGGTGATGGTGACGATCACGCGCGGCGCGTGGTCGCGCCGTCTGCGCCGCATCGCGCTCAGCTTCTCGGCATTCCTGCCTTTCGCGTTCCTGGGCGTGATTCCGCTGTTCTTCGGCGCTTCGCACATATTCCCCTGGCTGGGCGATCCCAACGCGAGCCCGAAGGCGTATCTCAATCTGCCGTTCCTCGTGGTGCGCAACGTGGTGCTGCTGGCCGTGCTCTGTCAGATGTCACTGCTGTTCGCGTGGTGGGCGCTGCGCCCGGACATCGGGCTGGTGCGCAATCAGGTGAGCGGCAGGCTGGCCGCCGTCTACGAATCCATGACACGCGGCTGGCGAGGACAGGAAGCGGAAGAGGCTCTGGCGCATCGTCGCCTGGCAAAGCTGGCGCCCGCCATTGCACTGGTGTGGGCCGCGGCCTTCAGTATCGTGGCGTGGGACTTCGTCATGTCCCTCGAAGCGCACTGGTTCAGCACCCTGATCGGTCCGTACTACTTCATGGCCGGCCTGCTGGGTGGCCTGGCTGCGACCGGCATTGCCACACTGCTGATCACGCGCAAGCTGGGGATGCCCGATGCGGTGTCGATATCGCAGTATCACGACCTGGGGAAGCTCACGTTCGGTTTCGTGATCTTCTGGGGTTACCTCTTCTTCTCGCAGTACATTGTCATCTGGTACGGTCTGCTGCCCGGCGAGCAGAGCTTCGTGATCCACCGCTTCCTCGCCCCGTTCGGCATCATCGCGAAGCTGGTGTTCACATTGATCTTCGTGGTGCCGTTCTTCGGGCTGCTGGGCGCCACACCGAAGCGCACGCCGCGCGTCCTCACGATGTTCGGCGGCATCATCCTCACCGGCCTCTGGTTCGAGCGCTACATGCTGGTCTATCCGTCGCTCCACATGGGCGCGGCGGACCTGCCGCTCGGCTGGCCGGAGCTGGGACCGCTGCTGCTGTTCGGCGGATTGCTCGTCGCGTCCATCAGCTGGTTCGTGCGTCGCTTCCCGATCTTCCAGCTGTGGCAGCCCATGAGCGAGCTGGAGCTGCAGGGCGTGAACGTGCAGGTCGCGGAAGCGGCCGGAAGCGCGCACTGACCGCAATGCGCCGGGCCGCGCCCCATCGCGGCCTGACTGCCTGCGCGCGAATCTCGTTGGCTCTGGCGGTGTTGCGGTTTCGCAACGGGATACTCGCCCCGTACGTGGCAACCACGTTACACTGACGGCATCCCCCGGCAACAAGTCACGAGCAGTGCAGGCGCGGTTGTGCGCGGAATCCGGCATGTCCCTGCGGTTTTCCGGATCTGCGCAGGGCACGCTGCTTGCCCTGACGGGCGCTGCGGCCCGCTGCCGGGCCACGCCGCTGCGCGAACAGCGGGCTGGGGTAAGGCCGGGAGAAATCCACCGGTAGAGGTTGTGCCGGTGTCGGCCACGAAGGATGGTGCTCTGCATTTGCCAAACAATGCTGTAGACAGCAGCGCCGGTCGCTCGCTCCGCCGATCCGGAGTCCAGCGCTCGCGGCGCGCGCCCGATCGGACCCGCGCCGGTCCTCGCGCATTTCACGGCACGTTCGCCGCGGCTTTGTCCACTCTGTTTCTCGCCGCCGTGCTGTCCTCTCCGCTTCACGCGCAGCGCAATGACAGTGTGTTCTCGTTCGTGGTCATCGGGCACGTGCGTGGCGCCGAGGATGGTGCGCTCAATCCCCGCCTCACGGAGTTGGTTGCGCGGCTGCGCGAGATCCGGCCCGACCTGATCTTCCTGGGCGGCGATCTGATTGCCGGCAACCAGATCGATTCGATGGCGGATCCCGCCATCATCCGGCACGACTGGGCCGCACTGGACAGCGCACTCGCCACTGTGGGCGCGCCCATCTATCGCGTTCCCGGCAATCACGACCTGCACGATCCCGTCACCCGCGACATTCGGTTCGAGCGCTACGGCCGGCTGCCGCAGTCGATCGACTTCCGCGGTACGCGCTTCCTCCTGCTCAGCACCGTGTTCGTGCCGCAGGGCAATGCGCCCATGCCGCCGCGGCGTTCGGCGATCGCGGTTCGTGACAGTATTGATGACCCCGCGGAGATCGAGTTCCTGCGCCAGGAAGTGACGCGCGCGCCCGCTCCGCGCAATGTGTTCGTGCTGATGCACCATCAGCTGTGGTGGAAGGCGAATGCGCCCTGGTGGCGCACGGAGCACCCGCTGCTCGTGGGACACAACGTACGTGCGGTGTTTGCTGGCGATCGCGGCCCGATCGGCACGTTCTCGCACACGACGCGCGACGGCATTGAGTATTTGCAGTCGAACTTCGAGTATCCGCACACGGCATCCGAGCTGCGCGAGCGGCGCGAGAACGGGCATCGCTATGCGGAATTCCCCACGTTCCTGCTGGTGCGTGTGAGCGGCACGCACGTGGACTACGATGTGCGCACCGTGGCCGCGCTCACTTCCAACGAGTTTCTGCCCGAGACTTTCCGTCGGGTGACCACACCGGACAGCGCGAGCCGGAACCAGCGGACGGGCTCGCTGACACGCCTGCTCGCAGTGGCGGGCGGGCGGCGGCGGCTCTTCGGCATCGCGCTCATCGCGGTGCTCTGTTTCGCTGCCGGCGTAGCGGGCGGCGCCCGATTCGCGCGCGCTTCCCGGGATGTCTGAATTCGAACCGAGGTGCTCATGATTCAGGGCCAGAATATCCAGACGCTGCTCACCACGCAGAACGCCGAGGTGGCCATCCTCGACTTTCTGATCAATCTCGGACTGGCGGCGACGCTGGCGCTCATCGTGGCCGCCGTCTACGTCCGCTTCGGCACCTCGGTATCGAACCGGCGGGTATTCGCACGCAACTTCCTGTTCATCGCGCTGACCACCACGCTGGTGATCACCGTGGTGAAGTCGTCACTGGCCCTGTCACTGGGTCTGGTGGGCGCGCTCTCCATTGTGCGCTTCCGCACGGCGATCAAGGATCCGGAAGAGCTGGCCTACCTGTTCCTCACCATTGCCATTGGTCTGGGCTGCGGCGCCGGGCAGCGCGCCATCACGGTGGTGGCCATCCTGCTGATCACGCTGGTCCTGGTAATCTCGCGTTATTACCTGGGCCGTGAGCGACGCGCCAATCTCTGGCTCACGGTGGCCAGCGGTCAGCCCGATGGCGGCGACCTGAGCCGCATTGTGCAGGTGCTCGAGCGGCACGCGACATCGCTCAATCTGGCGCGCTTCGACAGCACACCCGACATGGTGGAAGCCACGTTCCAGGTCGAGTTCCCCCGCTATCAGGCGGTGGAAGAAAGCCGCGCCGAGCTGCAGCAGCTGAACGGACGCATGCGCCTTTCGTTCCTCGACAGCTCGACGCAGATCTGATGGAGATCAAGTCACCCGATCCGATTCCGCGGCTGCGCAGCGCGGGGCAGCGCGTCCTCTCTGACCGGCGCCTGGCCTCCGTTCTGGCTTACACGCTGTTGTTGCTCGTGGCGGGCGCACTGGTGTACCGCTCGCACCTCCTGCAGAACGGCGTGCGCTGGGCCCACGATCGGCTGCGCTACACGACGCGCTCCATACGCGCGCACATGGTCGAGCCCGACCATATCACCATTGACATCAAGCACGAGGATTACCTGAAGATCGCGGCGCGGCGGCAGGAAGCTCTGGCCGCCGGCGTGCTGATCTCCTCGGATGCCGACTTCGTGCCCGCCACCATCCGCCACGGCGACCAGATCCTGAAGGTGAAGCTGCGGCTCAAGGGCGATCTCAGCGATCACTGGAACACGGACCGCTGGTCGCTGCGCGTGGTGGTGCGCGGCGAGCAGACGCTGTTCGGCATGAAGCAGTTTTCGCTGCAGCATCCCAAGACGCGCAACTACCTGTACGAGTGGATCTACCACCAGACGCTCCGGCGGGAGGGCCTGATCGGCCTGCGCTACGATTTCATTGACGTGACCGTGAACGGCCGCGACCTGGGGACATACGCCATCGAGGAGCACTTCGAGAAGCGACTGGTCGAAGGCAATCGCCGGCGGGAAGGGCCCATTGTCCGCTTCAACGAGGACCTTTCCTGGGCCGAGCTGCTGCACCATCACGATGTCAGCATGGCGGGCGTCGAGCAGCGCGCGGGCTCCGGCTCGTTCCTGTCGAGCGACGTCGATGCCTTCGAGACCGGACGCTACCTCGAGGACTCGACATTCCTGCCGCTGTACCTGAAGGCCGTGAACCTGCTGGAGGGTTTCCGCGACGGTCGCCTCAACGCCACGCAGACCTTCGATGTGGATGCGCTGGGTCGCTTCGTCGCCATCAACGAGCTGATGGGCAGCGAGCACGGCGCCAACTGGCGCAACATCCGGTTCTACTACAATCCCATCACCACCCGCCTCGAGCCCATCGGCTTCGATGCGGATGGCGGCGACCGCCTGACGCGCATTGCCCTGACGCTGGCGCAGAACGCACGCCTCGATCCGCAGGCGTCCTGGTACGACGCGCGCTTCTGGGAGCTGCTGTTCAGCGACACTGCCGTGCAACGCTCCTATCTCACCTCCATTGAGCGCGTCTCGAAGCGCGCCTGGATGGCGAGCCTGCTGGACTCGCTCGCTCCCGACATTGATCGGCGCCTGGAAATAATCCGGCGCAGCAACCCGGAAGTCGACTTCAGCCGCAGCGTGCTGCTCAACAACGCAGACTACCTCCACCGCATGCTGTTCCCGGTGAAGCGTGTGCACGCATACGTGACGGGCGAGCACGGCGACACGGTGCATTCTCGATGTGGGCAACATCCAGGCGCTGCCCGTCCAGGTGACCGGTGTGCGCATTGCCCAACAGACTGTCAGCCTGGATCACCCGCTGCCGCTCAGTGGTCGCTCCGATTCGTCACTGGTGCAGTACGTCCGTCTGCGCGTGCCACTGCCCGCCGGCGTGCACTGGTCGGACACGGTCGCGCAGAGCATCCACGTTGCCACTGTGGTCGTGGGCACGCACGCGGAGCTGGAGGACAGCGTATTCACCGAGCCACGACCCACGGGCGCCGCGGCCATGGTAATGGATCCGCCGCGCGCTCCGCCGAATGCGGCCAGCTTCCCGTTCGTGCACGTGGATGAGAAGCAGCACGTCATGGCGCTCGAGCCGGGCAACTGGACGCTGCACGAGGACCTGATCTTTCCCGCCGGCTACCGCATTCATGCCGGACCCGGCGTACACCTGCATCTCACGCATGGCGCCAGCATCATCTCCTGGTCGCCGCTCGATTTCACGGGCGAGGAAAACGATCCCGTGCTGATTGACGCGCCCGACTCCAGCGGCCGGGGTGTCGTGGTGCTCAATGCAGGCGACCGCTCGCTGCTCGAGCACGTCGTCTTCCGCAACCTGAGCAATCCATCCGAGCAGGGCTGGACGCTCTCGGGCGCGGTCACGTTCTATCAGTCGCCGCTGGAGGTCCACGCCAGCACCTTCGAAGGCAATCGCTCGGAAGACGCGCTCAATGCCGTGCGCAGCCCGTTCCACATCGAGCGCTCCACGTTCGCACGCACCACGAGTGACGCCTTCGACGTCGACTTCGGCGAGGGCACGGTCACGGACACGCACTTCATGCACATCGGCAATGACGCCATTGACGTGTCGGGCACCGTGGTGCACGTTACCGGCGTGCGCGTGGACAGTGCCGGTGACAAGGGCGTCAGTGTGGGCGAGAACTCGCGCGCCATGATCGCGCGTTCCGAGTTCCATCACGTCAATGTGGGTGTGGCCGCCAAGGACCTGTCCGTGGCGACGCTGGAGAACGTCACCGTCACGGACTCACGGTATGGTTTCGCCGCGTACCGCAAGAAGCCCGAGTTCGGCGGTGGCCACCTGCAGTCCGTGCGCGCGATCCTGCGCAACATCCAGACGCTGTACCTGCGCGATCGCGAGTCCGAGATCATGGTGAGCGGCACACCCGTGGGCACTGCATCCACGGATGTGCTGAAGCGCGTCGATCCCGGCTCATGATCCGCGAAGAGAATCCGGAGAGCCTGCGCTACGAGCGCAAGTTCGTGGTCAGCGGGCCGGGCGCGAACCAGCAGGCCATCGCCCTGGTGCTGCGGCTGCACCCGGCGCTCTTCTCCGAGGTCTACTACGAGCGCTGGGTCAACAGCCTCTACTTCGACACGCCGGACCATCGCCTGTACGCCGAGAGCGAGGCCGGCATGGGCGACCGCACGAAAGTGCGCCTGCGCTGGTACGGTCCGCTGCAGGACCCCGTGAGCCAGCCCTGGCTCGAGTTGAAGGTGAAGACCAATACGCTGGGCCGGAAAGCGCGCCATGCCCTGGCCGATGCCTGCTTCGACGAGCTGCTCGAGCCGGATCGCACGCGCGCCTGGCTGGCCCGCTCGGCCGATGCAGAAGAGGCGACCGCGATAATCCGGCTGTTCGCACCGACACTGCTCAACCATTACCGCCGCCGCTACTACCTCTCCGCCTGCGGCCGCTTCCGCATCACCGTCGACACGGACATCGAGTTCTATCGCGTACGCTCCGGCTGGACCTCGTTGCTCTCGCGCTCGGTCGTGCCCGGTGTGGCCATCGTCGAGGTCAAGTACGCCGCCGAACACGACATGGCCGCGCGCTCGGTGACCGCCGGCCTGCCTTACCGCCAGGACCGCAACTCGAAATACCTCGTGGGAAGGCAAATGCTCGCCCTGTAGCGTCGCTGGGGCGTGTGATGATGCCGGTCGGCCGTCTCCGTGCTCGTCCGACCCCGCCCGCGCCCGCCCGGAACCGCCACCTCTGCCTGCGCTTCGCCTGCAGGCTGGTGCGCGACCTGCCGATACCGAGGGACAGCATCACCGCATCGCGAAGGCGAGCAGTGGGTTGACGGTTGCGCCGGGCCAACACTTCCGGTGCCCGGGGACTACGGCCGGCGGTGGGCTGGTCCGGGCGGAGAAGCGCCGGCAAAGACGAGGAAAGGCCGTCGTCTGAAACCCGTATTCATTTGGGGCGTAATACCTTGCATGGCTAGAACACAGCCTGGCCCGGGAACGAGCAGGAAGCCGACCACGCGGCACAGTGGCCGGGCATGTGGCTTGCCAAGCTGGTATGCACCTCGTTGTTCCCACCCGAAGTGCACCCCCAGGGGTCTATGAGCCGGAAGCAGCGGTCCGCGAGCGCCGCACAGGCGCAGGCGACCAATCTGAACGTGGCGCTGGCGGTGGCGCGACAGCGGCTGGGCGATGCCCATTTCCGGTTCGTGCTGGAGCTGATCCGGCGCGGCCAGGGCGAAGTGGCGGCGCCGCAGCTGCTCGTGATCTACGCGCGTCTGCACTACCTGTCGGAGATCGACCTGCAGGCGCTGCGCAATCGCGTGCTGGTGTACCTCGGCCAGGTCTCCAATACGGACGTGACGCAGCTGCCTAACACGTTCGTAGCAATCGACGGGGCCGTCGAGTGGGACATCACGGCATCGCTGGTGGAGCGCATCCGCAAGCGCCTCAGCGGCCGGCGCAACTACGCCTTCCGCGAGTGGGTGGAGCTGCATGGCGGGCACGTGGAGAGCAAGCTGCTGCGCATTCACGTCGAAAACCTGCTGGGTCTCTGCGAATCTGCGGACCCGCAGACCGGCCCGGCCGAGCTGGCGCGCACGTACGTCCGCGAGCTGGCGCTGCGCGAGGGCCTGTACGAGCCGCTCTACCACGGTCTGCTGGAACGCCTCTACGAAATGCCGGTCGAGGAAGAGGACATGGTGGACGAGAGCGCGGCCGACGACGAGGCGGCACCCGCATCGCCTGCCGCCAGCCACGAGGGTCGCCGCGCTTCCTGAGGCTGCACAAGGAGCTGCGTCGGGGGGCCCGGTGCCGGTTGCTGGCACCGGGCCTTCTCTCATCCTGACGCCAGGCCACCGCGCACACCCCGTGTGCCTCTCCGTCGCAGCCCATTTCATGCTACTAGCTCGCTGTTAGAGGCTGCTCGAGGGGCGGCAGGCGAGGGCGCGGAGAACGGATGGCTCACGCAGTGGCCGCAGCGGGACTGAGGACGGATTACCGCGCGGGCTGGGTGACAACGACCTGCGGCGGGCTCGGTCGGGCACACATTGACCTTCGCCGAGCTGCGCTGGGTGCTGGGGCGGTGGACACCGTGCGGGGGGAAGGGGTATAGTCAGATGACCGCCGGGGGGATGCCGCAGGGCGGCGCCCACCGAAGGTACGGACGCGGGATCGGATTCTCCCGACCAGGAGCGATCAAATGCCGAGCATGAAGGACCTGCACGCACTCGGTCAGTCTGTGTGGCTCGATTTCATTCGCCGCAATCTGGTGCGCAAAGGCGAGCTGAAGCAGCTCGTCGATGGCGGCCTGCGCGGCGTGACCAGCAATCCATTGATCTTCGAGAAGGCGATCAGCGGCGGTACGGAATACGACGCCGACCTGCGCGCGGCGATCCATGCGGATGCGGAGACGCCGGTGGCCGCGCTGTTCGAGCAGCTTGCCATCACGGACATCCAGGAGGCCGCCGATGTGCTGCGGCCGGTGTGGGACGAATCAGGCGGCGATGACGGCTATGTGAGCCTGGAAGTCTCGCCGCACCTTGCCCACGACACGGCCGGCAGTGTGCAGGAGGCGAAGCGCCTGTGGGCCGAGACGAACCGGCCCAACGTCATGATCAAGATCCCGGCCACGCCCGAAGGCGTGCCCGCCATGGAGGAACTCTTCGCGGCCGGCATCAACGTCAACGCCACGCTCATGTTCTCGCTGGCGCACTACAATGCCGTCGCCGATGCGTATCTGCGCGGCCTGCGCCGCACCGCGGACCCCCGCCGTATCGCGTCGGTCGCCTCCTTCTTCGTCAGCCGCGTGGACACGCTGATCGACAGGAAACTGGAGGCCATGGGCACACCCGCAGCGCGTGCCCTGCGCGGTGTTGCCGCCATTGCTAACGCGAAGTTGGCGTACCAGAGTTTCCTCCAGGTCTTCCACGGCCCGGCCTTCAGCGCGCTGGCCGCGCGCGGCGCGCGTGCGCAGCGTGTGCTCTTCGGCAGCACCAGCACCAAGAATCCGGACTACCCTGACACCAAGTACGTCGACGGCCTGATCGGTCCCGAGACGGTCAACACCGTACCACCGGAGACCATCGACGCGTTCCTCGACCACGGCACCGCCCGCGTGACGCTGACCGAAGCTGTGGATGGAGCCCGCCACAGCCTGGTGCAGCTCGCCAGCCTGGGCATCGACATGCACGACGTCACCGAGGAGCTGCAGCGGGACGGCGTCAGGAAGTTCGCCGAATCGTTCGACCAGCTGATGCAGTCCCTCGAATCCAAACGCTCACAACTCCTGACTACCTCCACCGCGCAGAGCGCGTGAGAACGCGGAGGGTCGAGGCACCACTGCGAGAATCTCCCTACGTTTCCTCTGCGTCCACAGCGCCCTCTGCGGTGAGTGACTCGTAGGGCTCCATGTGGACGAAGGCGTCGATAATGGTGTCGTCCTGGCGGAGGGCGCTGCGTACGCGGCCACCGAGCCTGTGGGCATCGCGCAGGGGCAGGTGGGGGTCGGCTTGCACGTGGATGACGACGAGGTAGCCCATGCCGCCTCGCCTTGCCTGGATCTTCTCGACGGCAAGCACGCCGGGCACGCCGCCGGCCAGGCGCCGTACCAGGTCGAGCACGGGTGCGTCGGGCGCGCGGTCCATCAGGTCGATCACGGCGGGGCGCAGCAGGCGGGCGCCGTTGAACGCGATCACGAAGGATGCGAAGAGTGCGGCCCAATCGTCGGCGGGTGCCCATGCGGGGCCACCGATCAGGGCCAGACTGATGCCCACGAATGCGGCTGTCGATGTGATGGCATTGGAGCGATGGTGCCAGGCATTGGCTTCGAGGGCGCGGCTGCTCAGGTCGCCGCTGACCGCGCGCACCTTGCGGAACAGCAGCTCCTTGGTGGCAATCACCGCGACCAGAACGATCAGCGTGAAGGCAGCGGGCCCGTGATGCGGTGAGGCGATCTCGCGTACGGCTTCGATGGCAATGCCGGCGGCGGCCGCCAGCAGCATGAGCGAAACGGCGGCGGCCGAGAGCGTTTCCGCCTTGCCGTAGCCGAAATGGAACTGCTCATTGGCCGAGCGTGCCGATATCGAGATGCCTCGCCAGACGATGAGCGAGGAGAACACATCCGTGCCGGACTCGACGCCGTCGGCAACCAGCGCGTAGGAGTTGCCGAGCAGTCCGGCGGTAACCTTGATGCTCACCAGTGCGGCATTAACGATGAGTCCGAGCCGCGCCGAGCGAATCCCGAGCTGCACTTTGTCGCTCATGCCAGCGGCTCCTGCATGCCCGAGCCTGAGCGCTACGGTGTGCGCGTGGCCGCGGGCGCGCCGCGGGAGAGCGCGATGTAGTCCGTGGGCATGGGCTCGGCGCCCGCACCGCGCAGCAGCAGGTTCACCTGGCCGCGGTGATACGCGCCGTGCAGCGCCATATGCATGAGGATGTCCGAGAGCTTCGAGTCGAACGCGGCGCCCGCGCTGTTGCGGTAGTGCACGGAGCGCTCGACGGATTCGTCATCCAGCGAGTCGAGGAACGCGGCGGCGGCCTCGTGATTCGCGGCCGCCAGCTCGGCGCACTGGTCGACGTCGTATGCGGGCCACACGGCCACGCGCGCGCTCGTGCCCAGCATGCGCGTGAGCCACACGTGCTCCGAGCCCAGCACGTGCGCGAAGATTTCCAGGGCACGCGGCGAGGCGTCGCCGGCGTGCCGCAGCGCCTCCAGAATGCGGTTGTCGGCCCAGGCGATGTGGCCGTTCATGCGCTTCAGTGCATCGATCATGGCATCACCGTTTTCGCGGTACGGTCAGCGCATTCCACAACAGGGGCCAGGTCGAGACGCTGTGGCCGCGATAATTGGGCTGGAAGCCGAACAGCACCACCGAACCCTGGCCCACGGTCTTCTCCAGCAATGCCGGACGATTGGCCAGCCGTTCAGGGCCGAGGATCCACCCGGAAACGACCGGGTTGTCCGGTCCATAACGCGCGATTACATGAACATCGGGGTCGCGCACATTGAAGGAGCGGCTGGCGTCCCAGTACCAGGCGTACACGGTGTCGGCAACACCCGCGGCCAGCGCGCGCGTCGTATCCATGGTCATCCTGACGATGGAGCCGGGTACGTAGAAGTCCTGCGGTCGCAACCCGGCCACGGCGCTGGATACGTTGATGCCGAACAGGTCGATGGCGAACTCCGTGGCGTCCTCGATGGCGACCAGGCGGCCGCCCTGCTGCACGAACTGCTTGAGCGCTTCCGTCCCCTCGTCGCCGATGCCGCCCGTGTATTCGGCAGGCAGCGAGCCTTCCTCGTTGCCGTTGCGGATCGAGCCGGGTGACTGCGACTGCAGCAGGATCACGTCATAGTCCTTGCGCAGATTCCCGGCGCGCATGCGCGTGTCCTTGATCGTGTCGTACCCCAGCTGGTTCACGTCGAACATCCAGCGGGTCCAGCCGCTCTCCTGCGACTCCTGCCACGACTTGTAGAGCCCGATGCGGGGCGCATTGCGGCCGCGCAGCGCGGCCGGCGCCTCGAACTGCCACTCCTGCAGCGGAATCGCATCCGAGAGCGGCGGCGCCTGCCCGTCGAACTGCTGCACGGGTACCGCCAGGAAATTCATGAGCAGCGGCAGTGTGTGCGCGGTCACATTGTACGGCTGCTTCGGCGGTCCGCCGGGGAACTCGCGCAGATCGGGATAGTGCTGCACCTCGAGCATGGTCTCCGCGAAGGACGCGTACGGCTGCTTCATGGGAATCACGTACGAGCCGGCCGGAAACGAGTGCTTCATGCTGTCGGGCCATGCGGGCAGCAGCGTGCGACCACGATCAATGGTGACGGAGAAGGGCGCGGTTGCGCGGTGCACTTCGACGTCGGCCATGGTCAGGATGCGAAGGGCGAAGGAAAGGCCGGCGCGATTCGCCTGATCCGCCGGAATCACCCACGCGGCCGGCCACTGCGGCCAGCCATCCACCGCGCGCTGGTTGATGTGGTAGAAGTTTTCCAGCCAGTAGCGGCGATTCTTCGCGGCGTGCGAGAGCAGCGCCCAGATGCCGGCTTCCTGATAGTCGACGATGTTCGAGAGACCCCACTCGCCGCCCCACCACGGCAGCGGATACTTCCAGCTGCTCTCGCTGGCTTCGTATTCCCGCCCGCCACGGATCGATTCCTTCTTCACATTGATGGGCGTGGCAATGCGCGCCGACGCGGTTTCCGTGAGGATGCGCACGCCGCCGTGGTAATGCTGATACGCGCGCGCCGGCGTCCATGCGTCGTAGATGGCATCGATCACGACTCCCGCCTTGCCCTCCGCCGTCAGCTCCGCCGCCATGGAAGTGCCGAGGCCGTTGACTGCCGCGATGATTGCCGGATCGACGTTGGGCTCCACCGGGTCGATGTAGGGTGGCATGTACATGCGCGCGCCGGTGCCGCCCATCTGGTGAATGTCGTTCACGATCTCGGGATGCCACGCATTGTGCGCCTTCAGCACCGTGGCCTGCGTTTCCTTCTGCGTGAAGGCGTACCAGTCGCGATTGTTGTCGTGGCCCGTGTAGAAGTGATACAGCCAGGGTGGCGCGGTGCCGTCGAAATCCGTGCCCGCGTACTTCATGTACCACTCGTTCACCCACTGCGTACCGTCCGGGTTGAGCGAGGGGACATCGAGCAGGATGACGTTGTCGAGGATCTCGCGGACCTGCGCGTCGTTCGACGACGCCAGCTTGTAGATCACGCGCGCCGCCGTCTGCGCGCCGCCCACTTCCGTCGAGTGAATGCTGTGCGTGATGAGCACCACGTTGCGACCCTGCTGCAGCAGCCGCTCCAGCTCCTGCGGTCCGCTGATGCGGCGAGGATCCGCGAGCCGCAGCTGGATGTCCCGCAGCTCGGCCAGCTTCGCCTGATTCTGCTCGCTGGTGATCGTGAGCATCACGAAAGGCAGGCCCTTCGTGGTCGTGCCGATCGTGTCCAGTTTCACCCGCGGGCTGGCTTTCGCGACCTTCTCGTAGTACGCAGTGAGCTGTTTCCAGTCCGCGAGCTTGCGGTTCTCGCCAATGTCGAAACCGAAATGCTCGCGCGGCGTGGGCACGCTCTGCGCAGTGAGTGGAGCGGCGGCAAGGAGCAGCAGCAGCGGGATGGCACGCAGGCGACGGACCATGATTGCGGTCTCCGGTCGAGGTCGCGGGCATGGTAGGCCGCGGCCGCGCGGCTGGCAATGGTCGCGCTCTTCACCCGGGCGGGTCCTGCCGCGCTGCGCGCTTCCCACCCGTCGCCAGGCGGCTGCGCAGTCCGCTCAGCGCGCGGATGGCGCTGGCGCTGCCCGCCAGTGCTTCGAGCGAGATGTGCATGCGTCGCGTCCAGCTCCGGTAGCGCTCCGCCGTCACGCCCGGGATGTTCACCGGTTCCAGCTCGCCCGCCAGGTCGTCCAGCGCAATGCCCAGCAGCGGCGAGGGCGTGTGCGCGAGAAAACGGTGCACGGCAGTCGTGAATTCGCTCGTGTCAGGGTGCGCGCCCGCGGGCAGAATGTGCTCCGCGCCGAGGCGGGCCAGCAAAGCTTCTCTGTCGCGCGCGCGCTCCTGCACGGCAAGTCGCCATGACGCTTCGTCCGGCAGCGACTCGGCGGCGCGCCGCAGCTCGATGTCGCGACCGGTCCAGAAGCCTGCCAGCGGCGCGTGATCGTGCGTGTTAGCCGTGACCAGCGCGCGCCGCGAATACGCTTTCGCCGGCTTGAAAGCACCGCGCTTGTCGCGCTCGAAGTAGAGCACGCGCGAGGACAGGATGCCGAGTCGTGCGAGTGCGGCCGGTACTCCACGCGGCACCGTGCCCAGGTCTTCACCAATGATGATGGCACCTCGCCGCTGACTCTCGATGGCGAGCACTGCCAGCAATGCGGCCGAGGGGAAGCGGACGTAGGCTCCCTCCGTCGCCTTGTGACCCGCCGGCACCCAGTACTGGCGGAACAGGCCCATGACGTGATCGATGCGCAATGCGCCGAAATGTTCGAGCGCGTTGCGGATCAGCAGTCGCCAGTAACGGAACCCGTCCTGCGCGAGGCGCAACGGGTGCACGGGCGGCAGGCCCCAGTCCTGGCCCACTTCGCTGAACGCATTGGGTGGCGCGCCCACGTACGCGCCATCCACGAACAGGCCCGGAAACATCCAGTGATCCGCGCCGCCCGGCGACGAGCCGATCGCGAGATCGCCATACAGGCCGAGCGCGAGGCCCGCTTCCTGCGCGCGCTGCGCCACCTCCGCGAGCTGACGATCCAGCTCGAACTGCACCCAGAGATGGAACGCGATGCGCTGCGCCGCATTGTCACGGAATTCGCGTACGGCAGGCGACGCGGGATCGTGGAACGGCGCCGGCCATGTGCGCCAGTCGAGTCGCGTCTCGCCGGTCTGCGCGAATCGCTCTTCCAGCGCCTGAAACGTGGCGAAATCGCGCAGCGTTGCGCCGTGCCGCAGCTGGAACGCGTCGTACGCGGTGCGGCGGGGTGAGCCCGCGGGCAGGGCGAGGAACACGCCGTGCAGCGATTCCAGCGCGGCGCGCTTGAGGCGCATCACACCTTCGTAATCGACGCCACGCAGCGCCCGCAGTCGCTCCAGCTCCGCCCGCCACTCCGGCGAGGCCAGCAGTGTCTGCGTCGCGGGCGAGTCCGCCAGCTCCGGCACGCGTGCGACGTCCACGTACAGCGCATTGCGAAAGAGCCGGCTCGAGGGACTGTACGGACTGACCCACATGCCGCGATTGCGCAGGGCGTGCAGCGGATTCAGGCCGACGAAGACGCCGCCCACGTGCGCGCTGTACTGCGCCAGCGCTTCCAGATCCGTGAAGTCGCCCGCGCCCCAGTTGGTGCGCGTGCGCAGCGTGTACAGGTTGGCGACAATGCCGAAGCGGCGAGCAGCAATGCGCTTTTCGAGGCGAGTGCACGTGGCTGGCGAGACGATCAGGAATTGCGTAACGGCCGGCGCGTCGCCCAGTGTCGCGCGCATTGTGTAGTAGCCGGCCACACGCGGCGATTCCACGGGCAGGCGCAGGCGACGCTGCCCCTTCCGGATACCGGCGCGTCCCTCGGCGCGCGTCGTGCCGCCGTCTGCCGCTTCCAGTTCGAGCGACCACTCGATGCTGCGTTCTGCACCATTGGGCAGGCGCAGCTCGAGGGGCGCAGGTCGCTCCACGCGCGCGAGGCGCGGTGTATCCGCGCGCTCGCGCAGTGCCTCCAGCGCATGCGCGACGGCCGCCTCGCTGGACGCATCCCAGCCCATGGCGGCCAGCAGCAGCGCGCGCGTCGCATCCGACGTAACACAGAGTTTGCCCCGGTTGTCCGTGAACTCGGGGCTGATCCCGGCGCGGTCGGCGAGTGCGCGAAGTAGAGGCCTGCCTGGCACGATCCCGAATGCGTTTGTCGAAGGCGCTCAGCCCGCCGGTATGAAACGCGCGAACGTGAGAAGGACGCACGAGTACGCAGCGATGCTGATGGCATTGGCGCGAATGGGCCGCTCGGCGGAGCGCGTGGTGTTCACCGTCTCGATCCAGTGGCCGGGCTCCACCAGGACGGGCAGCACGAAGCGCCTGGCGCGCGCACCGCCGTTCAGCACGAACAGCACGGTCTCTCCGACGGCCAGGCGGCCCCGCTCATCACGCTCATCCGTGGCCCGGCCGTGAATCAGCATGCCCAGCGCATGCTGCCGCTCCTCACGCCAGTCCGCCTCCGTCATCTCTCGCCCGTCCGGGTGCAGCCACGCCAGATCCTTCAGGCCCGACGGCACAATGGGCTCACCATGGAAGAACGTGCGCCGTCTTAACACGGCGTTGCGGGCACGTACCTCGAATACCCGCCGCACGAAATGCAGGAAGCGGCGCTCGCGCGTGTCCAGGTCCCAGCGCACCCAGGTCAGCTCGCTGTCGTGGCAGTACGCGTTGTTGTTGCCGCTCTGCGTGCGTCCCAGCTCATCGCCGTGCGACAGCATGGGCACGCCCTGCGAAAAGGCGAGCGTGGCCATGAAGTTGCGCTTGATGCGTGCGCGCAGCTCGAGGATCTCCTCTTCCTGCGTCGACCCCTCGACGCCCCAGTTGCGCGACCAGTTGGCGTTCGTGCCATCCCGGTTGTCTTCCAGGTTGGACTCGTTGTGCTTGCGCTCGTACGAGACCAGGTCGTCGAGCGTCATGCCATCGTGCGCGGTCGAGTAGTTGATGCTCGCGTGCGGACTGCGCTCCGCATTGCTGTACAGGTCGCTGCTGCCCGAGAGCCGGTACGCGAGATCCGCCACCTGCCCGGAATCGCCTCGCCAGAACCGGCGCACACTGTCGCGGTACTTGCCGTTCCATTCGGCCCAGCCCACCGGGAAGTTGCCGACCTGATAGCCGCCATCGCCCAGGTCCCACGGCTCCGCGATCAGCTTCACACGCGAGATGATCGGGTCCTGCCGGATAATGTCGAAGAAGCGTCCCAGCCGGTTCACCTGGTACAGCTCCCTCGCCAGCGCCGACGCCAGGTCGAAGCGGAATCCGTCCACGTGCATCTCGAGCACCCAGTAGCGCAGGCTGTCCATCACCAGCTGCATGGCGCGCGGGTGCGGCACATTCAGCGTGTTGCCCGTGCCCGTGAAATCGACGTAGTTGCGCGGCTGCTCCGGATCCAGGCGGTAGTAGGATGGATTGTCGATGCCACGAAACGACAGCGTGGGACCCAGCCGGCCACCTTCCGCCGTGTGATTGTAGACCACGTCCAGAATCACTTCGATGCCCGCGCGGTGCAGTCGCTTCACCATGGACTTGAATTCCGTGACCTGACGGCCCAGGTAACCAGTGGCGAGGCGGGAGTCGGGCGCGAAGAAGCCGATGGAGTTGTAGCCCCAGTAGTTGGTGAGTCCGTTCTCGACCAGGCGGCGCTCCGAGACCGCGTGGTGCACGGGCATCAGCTCGAGCGCGGTGACATGCAGCGACTGCAGGTGCTCGATGATGGGGTCCGCGGCCAGGCCCAGATACGTGCCGCGCAGGTGTTCCGGCACATCCGGGTGCAGCATGGTCATGCCCTTCACGTGGCACTCGTAGATGATGGTGCGGTGCCACGGTGTGCGTGGCGACTCATCGTCGCCCCAGGGAAAGGAATCGTCGACCACCACGCACCTGGGCACGCCCGGTGCGCTGTCGCGCGTGTCGAACGACAGATCCTCCTGGGCCGAGCCGGCCTGGTACCCGAACAGCGCATCGCTCCAGACGACACCGCCCGCGATGGCGCGGGCATAGGGGTCGATTAACAGCTTGTTCGGGTTGAAGCGGTCGCCGCTCCCGGGCGCGTAGGGGCCGTGCACGCGGAAGGCATAGAGCTGTCCGGGCCGCACATCGGGCAGATAGGCGTGCCACACGCGATCCGTGCGTTCGGTCAGGCGAACGCGCTGGATTTCCGCGACATTGGTCGTGTGCTCGAACAGACAGAGGTCCACAGCGGTGGCATTGCCGCTGAACAGGGCGAAGTTCACGCCTTCGCCGTCCCAGGTCGCGCCCAGGGGATGCGGTGAGCCGGGCCAGACGCGGATCATGGATCAGGCGACCGGCTGCATGGCGTCGGCGTCGCGCTCGTGGTGCGCGGCACTCTTCCGGCCGCCCCACTCGCCCGGCCAGCCGGGCAGCAGGGCGCCCAGCGTGAGTGACAGCAGTGCGGCATAGAAGGTGAGCCGATAGGCGTTGCTGAAGCCCGCAATGCTTTCGTCGCAGGCGCGGCTCAGCACATCAGCGGGAAACGGCGGCGGGCTCGCCGGCCGGGTCGCGCCGCCGCCGGCAGGTTCGACGGATTCGCACACGCCGCCCAGCCCGGACGACTGCGCGGCCAGCTGCACTCGCCGCGTCGTGGGTGACAGTCCCGCCGCGAGCACCGTGGCCAGCAGGGCCACGCCGATCGATTGCACGACGTTGCGTGTCGCATTCACCAGCGAGGCGCCGCGCGGCAGGGCCGGACCGGTAACGACGGACAGTGCGGTGACCATTGTCGTCTGCACACTCATGCCCAGCGCTGTGCCGCGCAGGATCAGCAGCAGGATGATCCAGGCGATGGGTGTCGCGCCGTCGAGCTGCGAGAACTGCCAGGTGTTGATCACGAGCAGCGAAAAGCCGCCCACCAGCAAGGCGCGGGGTCCGATGCGGTCATAGAGGCGGCCGGCCGTCGGTGTCGCGATGCCGGCCGCTGCCGCCATGGGCAGCAGAATGAGTCCCGCGTGCAGCGCGGTGCGTCCGCGTACCGCCTGCAGGTACACGGGCAGCAGGAACTCGGCGCCGAACAGCGCGACCACGGTGACCCACCCCACGAAGCACGCCACCATGAACGTGCGATTGGAGAAGAGTCGCAGATCGAGCAGCGGATCCTTCGCCACGAACAGCTCGACCACCGCGAACGCGGCGAGACCCGCGCCACCGATCGCGAACCAGCGTACCACCTCCGGATTCGTCCAGCCGCGCACTTCGGCGAGCGACGCAGCGTACAGCACCGCACCGAAGCCGATCATCTCCGCACAGCAGTCCGATCCAGTCCATGTGATGCTCGCGGTGACTGCGTTCCTCGCGCAGGAACCGTGATGCGAGCGTCACGCCCAGCAGGCCAATGGGCACGTTGATGAAGAAGATCCAGCGCCAGAGTCCGGCGTCCACCAGCACGCCGCCCAGAATGGGACCGAGCGCGGGCGCGAACACCATGGCCACACCGAACAGGCCCAGCGCCTTGCCCTGCTCGCCGGGCGGGAACGCGCGCAGCAGCAGCGCCGAGCCCAGCGGCAGCGCCATGCCGCCACTCAGTCCCTGCAGCCCGCGCGCCGCCACCAGCAGCCACAGGCTGGGCGCAATGCCGCAGAGGAACGAGCCGAGAACGAAACCGGCCAGCCCGATGATATACGTGCGCTTGATGCCGAAACGATCGGCGAGGAAACCGGCGACCGGCGTCGCAATGCCCAGCGCCAGCACGTAGAGACTGAGCGTCCACTGCGCTTCGCTCAGCCCGGCGGCATACTCACGGCGCAGAGTCTGGAACGCGACGTTCACCGCCGTCGTATCCAGCACCACCATGAAGGCGCCGAACACGACGGAGATCAGGACTTTCCACTTGTACGCGAGCCCGCCTGCCGGCGCGGCCTTCACGTCAGGCTCACTCATGCATTCCGCTTCAACAGGATCGGGAACAGCGAGTCGCGGAAAAGTGGGCCACCGGGCGCGTCACGGAAAGGCTCTCTTCCACACGGGCCGCTGTCGCGCTAAGTTCGCGCCTCCGCAAAGGCAGAATGATCGGCGCGCCGCGTCCCGGCCCGCCGCAACAGTGGAATCGTCGCGCGCATGCGCATAGCGGTCATACTTCTCGGCGTGGTGGCGGCCGTCACGGTGCCGCCGCTTTCCTGCGGGCCGTCGCAGCCCGCGGGCGAACCGGCGCCGCCGCCGTCGGCCGTGTCAGCGACGCCGGACTCCGTGCGCGATCAGGTGCTCGCGCTCGTGCAGCAGTATTACGCCGATCTGAATGCACGCAACTGGCCACGCTACGAGTCGTACTTCTGGCCCGGCGCCACCGTCTCAATGGTGTGGCCGCCGCCGGGCGAGGATGAATCGCGCGTGCTGGTCATGCCGGTCGCCGAGTTCGTGCGCCAGGCGCCGCAGGGCGCCGGCCGCAAAACCATCTTCGAGGAGCACATGACGTCCAGCGAAGTGCGCGCGACGAGTGAGCTGGCCATCGTGTGGGCGCACTACGACGCACAGTACAGCGACAGCACACCGGCGCAGCACTGGAGCGGCATTGATGCGTTCACCCTGGTACGCCTCGATGGACACTGGCGCATCGCGTCTCTGGCCTGGGTCAGTGACGCCAAACTCTCACGTTAGGCAATGCGAGCCATGAAGCGAAACGTCGCAGGCACGATCCCGCAGCGGACGATCCCTCTGGCGTCCTGTCTGGCGCTGCTGCATTTCCTGGCGGCATGCGCGGGCGACAGCGGCGGAGGCGCCAGCGTCGCTGACAACAGCGGCTGCCCCGCTATCGCGGCTCCGGCCGCGAGCGCCGAACAGCAGGCGCTGCTGCAGCCCACGGGCCCGGCGTTCAGCACGACCGCGCCGGACAGCTTCCGCGCGCGCTTCGAGACCTCGAAGGGCGCCTTCGCCATCGATGTCATCCGGGCGTGGTCGCCGCGTGGCGCGGACCGCTTCTACGGCCTCGTGCGCAACGGCTTCTACGATGGCACACGCTTCTTCCGCGTCGTGCCCGGCTTCGTCGTGCAGTTCGGCATGAGCGGCGTTCCGGCCATCGAAAAGGCATGGGATGACCAGAAGCTGCCGGACGATTCCGTGGCGCACAGCAATGCGCCCGGCACTGTTACATTCGCCACTGCCGGCCCGGCTTCGCGCACGACCCAGATCTTCATCAACCTCGCCGACAACGCGCAGCTGGACGGCATGGGTTTCTCGCCCATCGGCAGGATTGCCGAGGGCATGGATGTCGTGAACAGCTTGAACAGCGAGTACGGCGAAGGCCCGCCCCAGGGCGCGGGGCCCGACCAGACGTGCATGGCGAAGGGCGGCAACGCGTACCTGCGCCAGAATTTCGCACGGCTGGACTCCACCATTCACGCCACCATACAGCCCTGAATCGAGGCGACGATGAAGATCACGCTCCGCTCCGCGACCGCAGCCACTCTGCTGACGCTGGCCTGCGGCGCACCCCGCAGCACCGTGCGCGAACACCCGGGCATGAAGCCCGGCATGCCGTGGCCGCCCGTCGCCACGTTCTCGATCCTGGGCTACGACCCGGAAACCGGCGAGGTCGGCGGCGCCGTGCAGTCGCGCGTGTTCTCGGTGGGCAATGGCGTGCTCTGGGCGGAAGCCGGCGTGGGTGCGGTCGCCACCCAGGCCATCGTCGATGTCAGCTACGGCCCGCAGGCAATCGCGCTCCTGCGCAAGGGAATGGCTCCCGCGGACATCATCAAGCAGGTCTGGGACAATGATCCCGATCCCGACCCCAAGAACTGGACCAAGCTCGGCCGCCAGTTCGCCGTGATGGACGCGAAGGGCACTGCCGCCGCCTACACAGGACCGCAGGCCACGACGTGGGCCGGCGACAAGCGCTGCTCGAAGGCGGGCACCTTCTGCACGGCGCAGGGCAACATCCTGGCAGGGCCGGCCGTCGTGGATGGCATGGTCAAGGCCTTCGAAGAGACGACCGGCCATCTCTCGTTCCGGTTGCTGGCCGCCCTCGAGGCAGGTCAGCTGGCCGGCGGCGACAAACGCGGCATGGAGTCCGCCGCCATGCTGATCGTGAAGAAGGATGCCGGCGTTTGGCTGCACAATGACGTGGTATTGCGGCTTCAGGTCGATGACAGTCCCGAGCCGATCAAGGAACTGCGCAGACTGGTGGAAATGGCCGCGCAGCAGCGGCGCCCACGCTCGCGCTGAGAACAAAGGAGCGGACGGCAGAAAAACTTTGCGCGTTCCCGACCCGCTGGCGAGCCCCGCAAAACACGGCTAATCCATTGCTGGCGTTGAGTCTGGCGCGCGCGGGCAGAATCTGGCAGAAAAGCTGCTTCCACGGGCCGATACAACATGGTCTTCCGTGGCGAGCGGGAACAACGGGGAGAGCGCTACGGAACGAAAAGGGCGATCACGCGAGTGGTCGCTCTTTTTGTTTGCGCGGCATTTGTGCGGCTGGTCTGGCGAACGGTGAGTTCGCGGAGGAGCGGAAGGCGATCCGCCTGGCGGCTGGTCCATGTTCCGGGGCGGACGGGAACGGCTGGGGACAGGTCGCGGCTCGTTTGTCCGGTGCGACTGAGCATGGCTGGCGGGCGTGATGACGCCACGGGGTTGACAGCGCGGTTGCGACATGGGGGAGGGCAGAAGGTGGCGCGTCGGCGGGGTGCGCAACGAAAGAAGTTTCCGGAGCGGCACGCGCCGCGTTTTTCGGGTGGATGCGGCAACTCGAAGCAAGAGAATGAAATGCACAAATGAATCGAGGAATGGCAAAGATCGTGCGTGAAGCATTCGCGACAGATGTTGATCCGTAGCGAGCGGGAACTCCGGGGAGAGCGCTACGGACGAGGCGAACGGTCGCAGCAGTTGCGGCCGTTTCGTCTTTTCAGGGATCGAAGTTTCGCACGCACCCGGCCCACCTTGCCCCGAATCACCGCACGCGTGAAGATGCGCCGCGCAGCGCCGCCCGTGGCGGCGCACGCACTTCCTCGGACCGGGTTTCTGCCATCATGGCTACCGTGAACGCGCCAGCCGCGCGCGTGGCATTGCTGGAGCAGATCCGCTCGCAGTTTCCCGCGCTGGAGCGGCGCGAGAATGGCCGGCCGGTGGCGTACTTCGACTGCCCGGGCGGCACGCAGACGCCGCGCGTCGTGGTCGATGCAATGGCCGAATACCTCTACCATCACAACGCCAACACCCACTGGCACTACCCGACCAGCGCCGAGACCGATGCGATCATAGCGGACGCGCGCGCGGCCATGGCGGATTTTCTGGGCGCCGACGCGGGCGAGATCGCCTTCGGGCCCAACATGACCACGCTCACCTTCCACGTGGCGAGAGCGCTGGGCCGGGTGTGGGGTGCGGGCGACGAGGTTGTCGTCACGCAGCTCGACCACCACGCCAACATTGCGCCCTGGACCGCACTCGAGCGCGAGCGCGGAGTGCAGGTGCGTCACGTGCGCCTCGACCCGGCCACCGGCGAGCTGGAGCGCGCCGACCTGGAGCGCAGCATTGGCCGGCGTACTCGCCTGGTTGCGATTGGCGGCGCATCGAACGCGCTCGGCACGGTCAACGACCTTCCCGCCATCATCGCGATGGCGCGCTCCGTGGGCGCGCTGAGCTTCGTGGATGCGGTGCACTCCGCGCCGCACGTGCTTCCCGACTTCCACGCGCTCGACTGCGACATGCTGGCCTGCTCGGCCTACAAGTTCTACGGTCCGCACGTGGGTGTGCTCGCCGTGCGCGCCGCACAGGTCCCGCTGCTCGATGTGCCGAAGCTCGAGCCCGCACCGAACGAAGGTCCCGAACGGCTCGAGACCGGCACACAGAATCACGAAGGCATGGCCGGTGCCGCCGCCGCCGTGGATTTCCTCGCAGGGCTGGGCACAGGCGCAGACCGGAGGGCGAGGCTGGAGTCGGCGTTCCACGCGCTGCACGCGCGCTCGCAGTCGTTGTTCGCGCGCATGTGGCAGGGTCTGGGCGAAGTGCGCGGGGTGCGACGCTACGGCCCGCCGCCCGACCGGCCGCGCACACCAACCGCGGCTTTCACCCTGGAGGGTGTGCCCTCCTCCGAAGTGGCCAGCCGCCTGGCGGCGCGAGGCGTGTTCGTATCACACGGCGACTTCTACGCCGCCACGGTCGTCGAGCGGCTGGGTCTCGGCGATGAAGGCCTGGTCCGAGCCGGCTGCGCCTGCTACAGCAGCGCCGAGGAAGTCGAAAGGCTGGTGGAGGGAGTCAGGGAGATCGCCGGCGGGTAACGCCGTGTTGGATGCGCGTTGCGCGTCCAGCCTTCACCCGTTGATTCGTTCCGGGCTGCCAGCCCCGGCAACGCCGCGCGTCAACTGAGCAGCGCCAGCCCGAGCGAAACGCAGTTGCCGTTCCAGCCGCAATCCGTTCGTTTGAGAGCATGCAACCGTTGATCCCGGCGTCGCTCTCGGAGCTGGCGGCGGCATTCCTGCAGACGACCATCACGGTGGCGCTGGCCGGTGTGTGCTTCCTGCTGTACCGGCGCTACCGCAAGAATGTATTTCGCGATCTGGGCCGGCGCGTGGCTGCTCTATTCGCTGCGCCTGGGCGCCATCATTGTCTTCCTGCTGACGGGCGCCCGCATCTGGCTGTACTGGCACCAGGTCGTGACCGGCCTCACCGCACTCGCGCTGCTCTGGGCCGCACTCTCCTTTTCGCAGGGCGTGGGCTGGCGCCCCTGGCTCATCCTCTTCGCCGCGTTCCCCGTCGCATGGTCGTACATCGCGATCTATCGCATGGAAAACTTCATGCTGGCGGCGGCACCCGCCGTCGCATTCCTCAGCATCGCGACGCTGTGGACGGGACTGGTATTCCTGCGTCACTGGCGCCGCGCCGGTTCAGCTGCGTCGCTGCTGCTGGGCATCGCGCTGATGCTCTGGGGGCTGCACCATCTCGACTATCCGTTCCTGCGTGCGCGCGGCATTTGGGACCCGTTCGGCTACTACATCGACATCCTGTTCGAGCTGGCGATGGGCGCCGGCATCATGCTCATTGTGGGTGAGGAGCTGCACGGCGGCATCCGTGCGCTCTCGGCACTGTCCGGCCACATGCAGGCGGGTGGAAGAGTGGAAGACCTGGCGCACGCGCTGCTCGAACGGGCCATGGCGCTGCCCGCTGTGAAAGGCAGTGCGCTCGTGCTGAATGAAGGCGACGATGCCGTTACCGTGCACGCGCGCGGCGCCTGCGCCGCGTGGGAGAGCGGCGCGCCCGACCACGACGCGGCGCAGGTCGTCTCTGAAGCGCTGCACAGCGGCCGGCCCGTGGTGCGGAGCGCGAATGCGGTGGGCGCGCGCTCTTCCGTGCAGCATCCCTACATTGCGGCCCTGCCCATTCTGAGCCGCGCCGGCGTACGCGGCGCGCTCGTCCTCGTGGCGCAGGCGAGAGACCCGTTCGCAGCGCTCGACACCGACTTCCTCGTCGCGCTGGGCAGACAGTTCGGCGCAGCGCTCGAAAACGCCGAGCTGCAGCGCGGCCTGCAGGCACGGACCGCGGAACTGGAGCACCTGGCTGCGCGCATGGTGCACCAGCACGAAGAAGAGCGCCGTCGCCTGTCCCGCGAGCTGCACGATGAAACCGCGCAGGTGTTCGCGGCCGTCAACATGCAGCTGGGCCTGCTGCGCGAGAGTGCCAGTCCCGCCATCGTGCCTCGCCTGGACCGTGCGCTGTCGCTCGTCGGCGATGGCATCGAGAGCATTCGCGCGGTCACGGATCGACTGCGGCCGCCACTGCTGGATGATCTCGGACTGCTGGCGGCGTTGCGCGGCCTCATCGACGAATTCGTCGAACGCCACCCGCTCGATGTGCGTTTCGTGGCGCCGGCAACGCTGCCTTCCATCAGTCAGGACGCAGAGCTGGCGTTGTTCCGCGCCCTGCAGGAAGCGCTGTCCAATGTGGCGAGGCACGCTTCCGCGAGCCGCGTGGATGTGGAGCTGGTACACCAGGACGCACACGTGCACCTGCACGTGCGCGACAATGGCCGGGGCCTGGCTGACACCAGCGGCGTCGGACCGCACGGTGATCTGGTGTCCGGCGGCGCCGGTCTCGAAGGCATGCGCGAACGCGTTTCGCTGCTCGGCGGCGAGCTTGCCGTGCGTCGTCGCGACCACAGCGGCGTCGAGCTGTCGGTCACACTTCCCGTCGCCAATGGAGCTGGACGATGAGCGAAACCATGATTCGCGTGCTGGTGGCGGACGACCATGCCGTGGTGCGGGAAGGTATCCGAACCGTGCTCGAAGCCATGGAGGGATTCCGCGTGGTGGCGGAGGCAACCAACGGCGAGGAAGCATTGGCGCTGATCGAGGAGCATGATCCGGATGTGGCCATCCTCGACATCACCATGCCCCGACTTTCCGGCATCGATGTGCTGCAGAAGCTGCGCGACCGGCCCGCCCGCACCAACGTGCTCATCCTCAGCATGCACGATCATCCGGAGTACGTGCTCGGCGCGGTGCGTGCGGGGGCGGATGGCTATCTGCTCAAGAGCGCGGGTCCCGCGGAAGTGCGGGACGCGGTGCGCGCCGTGGCGGAAGGCCGCGAAGCGTTCAGCACCCGCGTCACGCAGCAGCTCAGCTCGGCGCTGCGCGATGAGGCGGCGAGAGAATCGAGCCGCGACCGGCTGGAACAGTTGACGCCACGCGAACGCGAAGTGCTGACGCGCGTGGCGGCCGGTCGCACCAGTCGCGAAATCGCGGAAGAGTTCGGCATCAGCCATCGCACGGTGGAAACACACCGCGAGAGCATCATGCGGAAATTGCGCATCCGCACGGTGGCCGGCCTCACGCGCTTTGCCATGGAGGCGGGCATCACGAGCTAGACAATCCCTGAGGCCACGAAAGGTTTTCCTCTACGTAGGCCTCCGGACCGCTCGATCTGTAGTCCTCCGAATCGCAGAAGCTGCTTCCCAACACATAATTTGGGCCGCGTCACTCCGCGCACGCGCGTGTGGCATTGTACTGCTCACCGAGGTAACACCATGCGAGTGTCACAGCTGCGCCCGCTGCTGGCCTTTCCCATCCTGCTCGTGGCGGTGGGCGCCGCACCGGGCGGAGCGCAGCAGGTCAATCCGCCGGACACCACCCACAAGGACACGCTTGTCTTCCGTGTAGATCCGCTGGTCGTGACAGCCACGCGCTCACCGCGGCCGGTGTTCCGCACGCCGGCGCCGGTGTCGGTGGTGGACAGCATGACACTGCGGCGCACGCGGCCTAACACCGTGACAGACCTGTTTCGCGACCTGCCCGGCCTGGACGTGAACGGCGTCGGCGTACAGCAGCCCCGGCCGGTGATCCGCGGGCAGCGCGGCCAGCGCATCCTGCTGCTGGAGGATGGCGTACGCCTCAACAATTCGCGCCGCCAGCAGGATTTCGGTGAGGTGCCCTCGCTGGTGGATCCCGGACAGGTCGAGCGTGTGGAAGTGGTGCGCGGTCCCGCTTCCGTGCTCTACGGCACCGACGCCATTGGCGGCGTGGTCAACATCATCACGCGCCGTCCGGTGCGCGACGGCATCCACGGCACACTCGGCTACGGCTACGGCGAGGAAGAGGATCAGCAGCGGGGCAGTGCCGCGCTCTTCGGTCGCTCCGGCGCGTTCGACTTCAGCGCCACGGGCGGACTCCGCCATGCCGGCAATTACCGAGCGCCTTCCGGCACCTTCGGCAGCATCCGTTTCGACAGCGCCACCACGGTGCAGGCCACGGGCATCCGTGACTGGAACGCGGCCGTGCGCCTGGGCTGGCAGCCGGCCGATGGTCACTCACTGTACACGCGCGTCGAGCGCTACGATTCGGAAGATGCCGGCTTCGGCTTCGTGGATCCCAATGCCTACGCGCCGGAGCAGCCGCTCATCGACATTCGCTATCCTTACCAGCATTTCACGCGTGTAACCATGGGTTATGGCGGGGCCGACCTGCGCCTGCCCATCGTGGATCGTCTCGACGTCGTGGGCTACTGGCAGGACAACGCGCGCACTCTGACCTTCAACCTGTTCCAGGGCTTCGGCCCGCAGGCGCCGCCCGGCGCGGGTGTGAAGATCGACACGTACAACTTCAGCGACCTCAAGACCATTGGCACCCGCATCGAAGCCAGGAAGCTGGCCACGCAGGGTGTGCTGTTCACGTACGGCATGGACTTCTTCCGGGACCGTTCCGCCAACAACGATTCGAGCGTGACGTCGGTGATCGGCTTCGGTCCGACACAGACCGACATCAGCACCGCACCGCAGGTCCCGGACGCCACATACAGCAGTGTGGGCGGTTTCGCGCAGAGCGAGCTGAACGCGGGCCGCGCGACACTGATCGCGGGCGCACGCGCGCAGGGCGTGCATGCCAACGCGCAGGCAGGGCAGGGTGTGCCGGCGGGCCTGACCTCGAAGTCGCGCAACACGGTGGTGGGCTCGGCCAACCTGATGTATGCGCTGACCTCACAGATCACGCTGGTGGGAACCGTGGGCCGGGCCTTCCGTGCGCCCAACCTGATCGAGTGGTTCTTCGAGGGACCGACACCCGAGGGCAACGGCTTCCAGGTGCGCAGCCCGGATCTGCGCCCGGAGACCAGCCTCGATTTCGATGCCGGCGTGCGCTTTCGCGACCGGCGCATCGCGGTCGAAGCCTTCGCCTTCCGCAACCGCATGCGTGATGGCATCCGCATCCAGCCCACGGGCGACACGATTCAGGGATTCCCGGCGTACCAGAACGTGAACGTCGATCGCCTGCTGTTCCGCGGCGTCGAGCTGTCGGGCGAGGCGCTGGTGGCGGGCGGCTTCTCCGTGCTGGGCGGCTACACGTACATCGACTCGCAGGACGAGCTGGATCCCAGCAATCCGATCGGTGACAGCTTCTCCAGCAAGATCACTGGAACACTGCGTTATCACGATAACGGCAACCGCATCTGGGCGGAGTACGAGGTGCGGCACAACGGGCCGCGCAGGGACGTGGTGCTGGTGGACAACCCGCTGGGCGACGTGCTGCCTTCGTTCACGACACACAGCGTGCGCGCCAGCCTCGCGCTGCACCGCGGCGGGACGACGCAGCGCATCGGCCTCGCGGTGGAGAATCTGACCAACCGGCTGTACGCGGAATTCACCAACGCCAGCTTCTTCCGACCCGAGCCGCGGCGCCGACTGACGCTGAGCCTCGACGTGGGGTTCTGAGACCGTTGCGCGACCCGGTATCGTTCATCCCCATCCTGACGACACTGATCGCGATCCCGTTCGCACTCCGCATTTCCGGCGCTGGCGGGTGCGCCGCTCCGGGCCGCACCTGCTGTGGTGGGCGGCGGGCATCCTGGTGTACGGCGTGGGCACGCTCACGGAAGCGCTCACCACGTTGCTGGGCTGGCACGAGCCCATCTTCCGCGCCTGGTACATTTCCGGAGCACTGCTGGGCGCCGCACCACTCGCGCAGGGCACCGTCTACCTGCTGTTCTCCCGCCGTACCGCGCACAGCCTCACCATCGTGGTGACACTGTACTTCCTGGTCGCCGCCACGTGCGTGCTGCTGACGCCCATCGAGTACGCGCTGGTTACGCCGTACCACCTGACGGGTCATGTCATCCAGTGGCACTGGGTACGCATGTTCAGCCCCTTCCTCAATTCCTATGCGGCGATCTTTCTCATAGGCGGCGCCATCCACAGCGCACTGCGCTACCGTCACGATCCCGCCACCCGCCAGCGCGCCATCGGCAACGCCCTGATCGCGACCGGCGCCATCCTCCCCGGCATTGGCGGCACCGCCACGCGCATGGGCCACACCGAAGTGCTGTACGTCACCGAGCTGATCGGGCTGCTGCTCATCTGGGCCGGCTACCGGTTCAACACGAGGACTGCGCCGGTGGTGGGACGGGAGCGGGAGGCGGTTCCTGCCTGATGCACCGCCGCGCGAGGGGGCAGAGAAGGGATAACCGACTAACAGATTGTTCTCACACAGAGGCCACAGGGGTACTGAGGACGGATTGCTGAAACGGATTCTGGAGGCGAAGTGTGGGGACTGAGGAGCGCTGCGGGGTTGTCAGGGGCGGGGATTCAGGTACTGAATTCCACGGATGAGCGCCGTCCTCGGCCGCGATTTCAGGCCGGCTCTGCATTGTGGATCTTTTTGTCCGATTCCGATCGCGTCATGGCCGCCAGGAAAAAGGTTCAGACACGATCGGTCCTCTGGTTCTCTGAGGCCGCTGTGTGAAACTGCTGTTGGTTGATCCGTCCGCAGCGCCCTCCGTGAACTCCCGAAGACCGAGTGCCGAAGTAATGGGTCAGATCCGTCCTCCGATGACCCTGTGGCCCCTGTGTGAAAACAATCCGTCAGGAGTTTGCATGGAATCGCAACGCTGCGAAGGTGACGCGCTTGTCCTCAGGGAACTCCTTTTTCTCTCGCGATGAAGTCGCGGGCTCCGGGCGGCAGCACGAGGTCGTCACTGATGGCAGCGACTTCCTCGGCATCGCGCCAGGCTTCTTCGAGCAGCGTGAGCTCGCCTTCGAGGGCGCGCCGCTCGCGTTCCTCGTGCAGCGCCATTTCAATGGCGAGGCGGGTGGGCCGGGGCAGGCTGGAGACGACGCCGGTGCGGTCGCGGCGGGTGGCTGCGCTGGTGCGTACGACTTCGGCCATGGGCGTTCCGGCAATGGCGCTGCCCAGGCTGCGACGCACGGTGGCGTGCAGGAAGGCTTCCGGCCCGCCGTGCAATTCGATCTGGCTCACGGCGTCGCGGACCATGCCGGAGTTGCCGCCTGTGCGGTTGAGCTTGGGGACGACGATGCTGGCGACGCGTTCGGCTTCCGGGCCCTGGAACACTTCGAGATGCTTGCCTTTGCCTACACTCACGGTGAGTGCGCCCGCTTCGTCACCGGGAAGAATGCGGGTCTGCTGCAGATCCGGATTCCTCAGCTTGATCACGCGGCCGCTCTCCGTACGCAGCTTTACCAGCACGCGGCCGTTGATCCACATGTTGACCCAGTTGCCGGACTGCGAGAGCAGGCCGGCGCTGAGTGCGCCCGTGAAGGCGCCGCCAATGACAATGCCGCCGAACACGACCGCCGCGCCGGCGCCGTAGAGGATGGCGCGCTTGCGGCGCCGGCCGAACTGGTCGCCGTAGCGCCAGGCCGCGAATTCGGGGCGCATGGGCCGACCGATGCGCACCAGCTCGAGTCCTTCAGCGAGGCGGGCGAGGCCGATCTGTTCGGTGGAGACGCGCGTGCGGGTCACGCGGAACAGCTTCTCGCATTCCTCCAGTGCTTCCCAGCGCTCCTCAATGGGCGAGAGGTTCCAGCGCTCGCACTTGCGGCACACGACCCACAGCCGGCCCTTCTCGCCGTCGAAGGCAAGGCGCCGGCCGACGGGGAACGATTCGATGACCTCGTTGGCACCGAGCGGCTGACTGCAGAAAAGACAGGTTGCGTACACGGGAATCCTCTGGACGCTTGCACGCGTGTCGCGTTACCGTGCGGTCGTTCGATCCATGCGCCGCGAATCGCGACGCGTCACCCTGCGGTCCCCACAACACGTGGAAATATACACTCGCCATTACGACGCGGTGCTGTTCGATCTTCTCAGCGCGTTGCTGGATTCGTGGTCGTTGTGGAACGCCATTGCCGGTGATGCCGCAACCGGGCGGCGCTGGCGAATGGCCTATCTCGAGCGTACCTACGCCACGGGCCGGTATCGCGATTATCTGACGCTGGTCGCCGAAGCGGCGCAGCGCGCGGGGCTGGATGCCAGCCTCGCGTACGATCTGGATGCACGGTGGGATGCGCTGCAGCCGTGGGCGGAGGCCGGTGCCGTGCTGCGTGCGGTGGCGGCGCATGTGCCGATCGCGGTGCTCACGAACTGCTCCGAGGCGCTGGCAGAGCGCGCGGCCGCGCGTGTGGGCGTCCCTTTCAACGCGGTGGTTTCCGCCGAGCGCTGCGGCTGGTACAAGCCGACCGCGGCCGCGTATCGCGCGGGCATCGAGGCGCTGGGCACGCCGCCCCGGCGCACGCTCTTCGTAGCGGGCTCGCCTTTCGATGTGGGCGGCGCCGTCCATGCCGGCATGCACGTCTACCTGCACGATCGCGCCGGTCTCGCCAGCGCAGAAGTGCGCGCACAGGCGAAGTACGCGCAAACCTCACTGGACGCACTGCCGGCAGCACTGGGAATCGTGTGATGCCGGATTCGCGAGGACAAGGTGGAGGCGCACGCGTCGCCTTCAATCCGCTGCGCGACGCGAGACCTCATGCCAGAGTGCTTCCAGCTTTTCGCTCAGCATCACGGTGTAGGGCGGCTGCGCGGGCGTGAGATCGCGCACGCGCTCCGGCAGTGACGACAGCTCGCGTTGCGCCAGTGCGCGCGAGTCGGCGAGCGTGACCACGCCCGCGGGCAGGCGTTCACCCTGGCGCATCACCTGCGCCAGCAGCGGCCGGCCCTCCAGCATCTCATCCGCCAGGGCAATGACATCCCGCACCGGCTCACCGTCGTTCTCCCTGCGGAACACCTGCTTGCGGCCGGGCAGGATGCGTTTGCCAACAGAGAGTTTGACGCGGCCGCGGCCGGCGTAGCTGGAGAGCTTGAAGGCGATGTCGAGATGGGGCACATCGGCAGACGTGCCCATGAGCGACCCGACACCGAAGCCGTTGATGGGTGCGCCGCGCGCGAGCAGCGCGCGGATCGCATGTTCGTCGAGAGCACCGCTGGCGAACAGCTCGACAGCCTGCAACCCGGCATCATCCAGGATGCGCCTGGCGGCGATGGCGAGCGCGCCCAGGTCACCGGAATCGAGGCGCACAGCGCTGATGGCGAAGGCATCACCCAGCTCCTGCGCAAGCTCTACCACACGCTGCACGCCGGCCAGCGTGTCGTACGTGTCCACGAGGAGTGTGGTGTGCGGATAGAGCGCGGCGAACTGGCGGAAGGCGTCGGCCTCGTGCTCATGCGCCTGCACGTAGCTGTGCGCCATGGTGCCGGCCACGGGGATGTCGTAGATGCGGCCGGCGAGCACATTGCTGGTACCGGCGACGCCGGCGATCCAGAAGGCGCGCGCGCCCTTGATGCCGGCATCGGCGGCGTGCATGCGTCGCAGGCCGAAGTCGATCACGGTGCGGCCCTGCGCGGCGTGCACCACGCGGGCCGCCTTGCTCGCGGCAACAGTCTGGAAGTGGACCTGGTTCATGACGAAGGTCTCGGCGATCTGTGCCTCGGGCAGGGGCGCCACGATCTCGAGGATCGGGTTCTTCGGCGAACAGAGGCGTGCCTTCGGGGACTGCCCAGACATCGCCAGTGAAGCGGAAATGCGCGAGCCAGTCGAGGAACGCCGGCTGGAACTGGCCGAGCGAGGCGAGGTAATCGAGCGCGGGCGCGTCGAAATGGAGGCGCTCGAGATAACGCAGCACATCATCCAGCCCGCAGGCCAGCACGTAATTGCGTTCCGCCGGCAGGCGCCGGACGTACAGGCTGAACACGGCCTCCTCATGCATGCGCTCGCGCCAGTAGGCCTGCAGCATGGTCAGCTCGTACAGGTCGGTGAGCAGCGCGGCATTCTCGTCGCTGACCCAGGGCGTGTTCTCGGGCGACATGTCGTTGGCTCCTGCCGGCTTTCCGCGAACGGCGGGTGGCGCGTAAGATAGCCCGCGGTTGCGGCAGGCGGCGAACAGTTGCCGGGGCGGAGGGAGCGAAAACGGCGTGACGGGAACGAGCGCGGAGAAGACGGGGCCGGCGAGGCACGAGCGTGCCGGCCTGTTCGTCGGTGCGGCCGTGATGATCGTCATGCTGAGCCTGCATCCGCCGGCGGGGCTGAGTCCCGCCGCATGGCGAACCGCCGCCGCGGGCAGCCTCATGGCGATCTGGTGGATCACCGAAGCACTGCCCATCTACGCCACCGCGCTGCTGCCGCTCGTGCTCTTCCCACCGCTCGGCATTGCGAAAATCGAACAGGCGGCTTCGCCCTACGCGAATCCCGTGATCTATCTGTTCATGGGCGGGTTCCTGCTGGCTGCAGGTCTGGAGAGTTCGGGACTGCATCGCAGGCTGGCGGTGGCGATCATTCGCGCGGTGGGCACGAAGCCGGCCAACCTGGTGGGCGGATTCATGGCCGCCACCGCGTTCATCAGCATGTGGGTCAGCAACACGGCGACCGTCGTGATGCTTCTGCCCATGGCCACATCCGTGATTCACACGGTGGAGCAGAGCGCGGGTGACGACAAGCAGCGTCATCGCAATTTCTCCATCGCGCTGCTGCTGGGCCTTTCCTACGCAGCCAGCATTGGCGGCGTAGGCACGCTGATCGGCACGCCGCCCACGGCGCTGCTGAAGGGCTTCATGTCCCAGACGTATCACCGCGAGGTGGGTTTCGCGCAATGGATGCTGGTGGGTGTGCCCATTGTGCTGGTGGGCGTGCCGCTGGCGTGGCTCCTGCTGACACGCGTGTTACACCCCACCGGCTCGCGCGAGATCGAGGGTGCGCGCGAGATGATCGAGCGGCAGGCAGAGGCGCTGGGTCCAATGTCACGCGCCGAGAAGGTCGTGGCCACGGTGGCCGGCCTCACCGCGCTGGCCTGGATTCTCCAGCCACTGCTCGAGCGCGTGCTCCCCAATGTTTCCGATGCAGGCATTGGCATGACGGGCGGCATGCTGCTCTTTCTCATTCCCGTGAACTGGCGCCGGGGCGAATTCGCACTGCACTGGCGCGACGCGGAGCGTATGCCCTGGTCCGTGCTGGTGCTGTTCGGCGGCGGACTCTCCATCGCCAGCGCCATCCAGAGCACGGGCCTGTCGGACGCCATCGGTCATGGCATGGCGGCACTGGGACATTGGCCTGTGCTGGCCCTCACGCTGATGGTCACCCTGGTGGTGATCTTCTTCACGGAACTGACCAGCAACACGGCGACGGCCGCCACGTTCCTGCCGCTGGTTGCAGCGGTGGCGGTGGGCATGGGTCGCGATCCGCTGCTGCTGGCGATTCCGGCGGCGGCGGCTGCCGGCCTTTCCTTCATGCTGCCCGCGGGCACACCGCCCAATGCACTGGTGTTCGGCACCGGCCGGCTGACCATTCCCATGATGGCGAAGGCCGGAATATGGCTTAACCTGCTGTTTGCCGCGCTCATCAACTTCTCGCTGTATTTCATTGCCGTGCGCGTTTTCGCGATCGGCGCTGCCCCCTGACCACGAAGCCTGTGAGTGACACCGAGCCGGCGCGACCCGCCTGGCACGCGCTGGAGGCGCAGGATGTGCTGGTCCGCCTGCAGTCGACGGCTGACGGCCTGAGCCGCAGCGAAGCGGCCGCACGCCTGCAGCAGCACGGGCCCAACGTGCTGGAAACCACGCCGCCCACCTCGGCGTGGTACATCCTGTGGGAGCAGCTGCGCAGTGTGGTGGTGGCGCTGCTGTTCGTGGCCGCCGTGCTGGCACTCGTCATGAGCGATCACCTCGAGGCCGGCGCCATTGTCGCGGTGCTGGTGATCAACACGCTCATCGGTTTTCTGGTCGAGCTGCGCGCCCGGCGCGCCATGGAGGCGCTGCTGGGTCTGGAAGTGCCGCACGCCACGGCATTGCGCGACGGGCGCACGGTGTTTCTCGATGCGCGCGAGCTGGTGCCAGGCGATGTGATCGTACTGGAAGCGGGCCAGGCTGTGCCCGCGGATGCCCGGCTGCTGCGCGGCGACGAGTTGCGTGTCAACGAAGCCGCGCTGACTGGTGAGTCGGTTGCGGCCGAAAAGAACGCATCACGGGTCGCCGATGCCGATGCAGCCGTGGCCGACCGCAGCAGCATGATCTACAAGTCGACGATCGTGGTGGCGGGTCATGCGCAGGCCGTGGTGACGGCCACGGGCGGCGAGACCGAAGTCGGCCGCATTGGCCGGCTCACGAGTGCGCTGGGCGAAGAGCGCACGCCGCTGGAAGAACGCCTGGACACACTGGGCCGGCGCCTGGTCTGGCTGACGCTGGGCATCGCGGGTCTGATTGTGCTGCTGGGCGTGGTGCGCGGTTTCCCGTGCTCGAAATGATCGAGGCCGGCATTGCGCTGGCCATTGCCGCGGTGCCGGAAGGGCTGCCCGCGGTCGCTACCATAACACTGGGTTTGGGACTGCGCCGCATGGCCCGGCGCAATGCGCTGATCCGGCGCCTGCCCGCGGTGGAAGCGCTGGGCTCCGCGACCACCATCTGCACCGACAAGACGGGCACGCTGACGGCCGGTCAGATGGCGGTGACGCGATTCTGGCTGCCCGACCTCGAAGTCGACGTGCTGGGTCACGGCTATGAGCCGGGAGGCGAGTTCCGCGTGAACGGCCAGCGCATGATCCGCTGGCGCACGATGGACTCGCGACCGCGCTGCGCATTGCCGTGCTGGCCAACCGCGCCCGCCTGGATGTGGAGAACGGCGAGTGGGTGGTGCACGGCGATCCCACGGAAGCGGCGCTGCTGGTGGCCGGCCGGCGCGCCGGTATGGAGCGCGCCGACCTGCTGGCCCGGTGGCCCGAGGAGGGCGCCGTGCCGTTCACGAGCGAACGGCGCTACATGGCGACGCGCCACCGCACACCGGAGGGCGGCTCCGTTTTTTTCCTCAAGGGTGATCCGGGCCGTGCGGTCGAGCGCGCCACGCACCAGCTCGCGGGCGGACGCATCCGGCCCATGGATGCGGCCGCACGCGAGCGCCTGCGGGCTTCCAACAGCGCGTTAGCAGAGGCCGGCCTGCGCGTGCTGGCGCTCGGGCTGGTCCCGGAAGGCGAAGCGGCCACGCCCGCAGCCGCCGAGCGGGCGAGCAGTGACCGCGACATGAGCGAGGCGGAAAAGGCCATGATCGCGGATGGCATTGAGGGGGACCGCGTCTTCGTGGCTCTGGCCGGCATGATCGATCCGGCCGTGCCTGGCGTGCGGGAAACGGTGGCGCGCTTCCACGAGGCAGGCATCCGTACGGTGATGATCACGGGCGATCAGCGTCCCACCGCGGAAGCGATCGCGCGCACGCTGGGACTGCTGCGTCCGGGCGACATCACGCTGGACGGCCGCGAGCTGCGCGCCATGGGTGATGACGAGCTGGTGCGCGTCGCCGGTCAGGTGGGCGCCTTCGCGCGCGTCAGCCCGGAAGAGAAGCTGCGCATTGTGGGCGCGCTCATGAGCCGCGGCGAGATCGTCGCCATGCTGGGCGATGGTGTCAATGATGCGGCGGCGCTGAAGCGGTCCAACATCGGCGTGGCCATGGGAATGCGCGGCACCGATGTGGCGAGGGAGGCATCCGACGTGGTGCTGACCGATGATCGTTTCGAGACCGTGAGCGCGGCCATCGAGGAAGGCCGCGTCATCTACGACAACATCCGCAAGTTCGTGTTCTTCCTGTTCAGCTGCAATCTGGCCGAGGTACTCGTGCTGATGGTGGCGCTGCTGGCCGGCTTCCCGCTGCCGCTGACGCCGCTGCAGATCCTGTGGATGAACCTGGTGACGGACACCTTCCCGGCGCTGGCGCTGGCGCTCGAGCCGGCGGACCCGGACATCATGAAGCGGCCGCCGCGCAATCCGCAGGGAGCGCTGCTCTCACGCGCGTTCCTGCTGCGCATCGCGGCGCACGCGGCGATCATCACGACGAGTTCGCTGGGCGCGTTCCTGTGGGCCGAGGCCAGGGATGCGCCGCACGCGGTAACAATCTGTTTCATGACGCTGGCGCTGTCGCAGATCTTCCATCTGGGCAATGCGCGCAGCCGTGCCCCGGTCGTGCGCGCCCGTCGCATGCTGGCCAACCGCTGGGCCGTGGCCGCGGTCGTGGTCACCGTGGCGCTGCAGGTGTCCACCGTGCTGATTCCGCCGCTGCGCCTGGTGCTGAACACGGCGCTGCTGCCGCTCAACGACTGGCTCTTCATCGCCGTGTTCTCGCTGATCCCGGCCGTGGTGGGGCAGGTGGCCAAGCTGCTGCGCGGAACGCGCCTGGTCAACGATTCCTGAGGCGCTCGAAATACTTGCGCACCTCGATGGCCATGGCGCGCAGCAGCTTGACCTCGCGCGCATTGAGCTGCGAGCGCCTGAGGATGGCGCGCACCGTGCGCATCACCATGGGCGCATTCCTCGCCTTGAAGAACTCGATGGTCTCGAGCGCGGTGTGCGTGTCCGCGAACATCGCTGTCATCTCCTGCGGCGAGGCCGGACCGGCGCGACGCTTGGGGCGGGGAAGTGCACTGCGCGCCGCCGCGGCCAGCTGCAGCTCGTACGCGACCAGCAGCACCGCCTGCGCGAGATTGAGAGAAGTGTGGCCGGGGTCCGTGGGGACGACGAGCAGCAGGTCGCAAAGATCCAGCTCTTCGTTGGCCAGACCCTTGTCTTCGCGGCCAAAGACCAGGGCAATGGGCCCCTGCAGGGAAGGCGCCAGCGCGATCAGTTCCGGTGCGGCCTCCCGCGGGTGCTGCCAGACGTAGGTGGCCGTGCGCCGCCTCGCCGTGGTACCGACGACGCGGCCCGTATCCTTCAGCGCATCCGCCAGCGTATCGAAGAATGCGACGCGCTCCAGCAGCGGCTCCGCGCCATGGGCGATGCCGGCAATGCGGTGCGCGTCGTAAATGGCCGGGCGGACCAGACGCAGCTGCTCCAGTCCCATGTTCATCATGGCGCGCACCGTGCCCGCGATGTTCACGATGTCCTGCGTCTCGTTCAGCACCACCACGAACGAGCGAGCCAGCGGGCTGTCCGGGTGGGGTGTCATGCGGAGGCGGTGCGCCCACCCCGTGCAGGCACGAGCGCGAGCAGCAGAATCGCCGCCAGCAGGGCCATCCCGCTGCCCGTGAAGAAGGCAATGCTCACCCCCGCCTTCTGCCAGAGCACGCCGAAGAGAATGCTGGCGGGCAGCGCCACGAAGCCGATAACAGCGTGATAGGCACCGAACGCGGAACCGCGCCGGTCCGCGGGCGCGAGCGAGGCGACCAGCGCTTTCTCGGGTGATTCGGTAAGTCCGTAGAACAGGCCGTACACGACAAACAGTGCCCACACGTGCCAGGCTGTGGAGGCCAGCGCGAAGCCGGCATAGGTCAGCGCGTACACCAGCCAGCCGCCGATGATCGCGGGCCGCGGGCCATACCGGTCGGCCAGCGCACCGCCGGGCAGGCTCCACGTCATCTTGCTCACGTGGTGCAGTCCCCAGAGCAGCGGAATGGCCGCTTCCGCCACGCCCAGCGTGCTGGCGCGCAGCAGCAGGAAGGCATCGGTGGCATTGCCCAGCGTGAAGATGGCGAGCACCACCAGGTAGCGTGCGAACACACCTGTTATCACGGGCGCTGCGCCGCCCGGAGCCGGCGGCGGCATCACCGGCAATGTGCGGCCGGAAGGCGAGGCGGCGTCGTCGCCTGACTCCCGTACGCGGAGCAGCAGCACCAGCAGCGTGAGCGCACCGGGCACAGCGGCCAGCGCGAAGACCGGGCGCATGCGATCGGCGAACACCAGCAGCAGGAGAGCGGCCAGCAGCGGACCGAGTACGGCGCCGGCGTGATCCGCGGCGCGATGGAAGCCGAAGGCGCGGCCACGCATCTCCGGCGCGACGGATGCGGCGAGCAGCGCGTCGCGTGGTGCGGTGCGGGCACCCTTGCCCACGCGATCGGTGAAGCGGATGGCGAGCACCTGCCAGGGCGCAGTGACGAGCGCAATCAGAGGGCGAATGGCGGCGGCCAGCGCGTAGCCGCCGACGATCAGCGGCTTGCGGCGATGCGCGCGATCCGAGATCCAGCCGCTGGCCAGCTTGAACAGGCTGGAGGCGCTCTCCGCCACGCCTTCCACCAGGCCCAGGAAAGCGGTGCCCGCACCCAGTGTCTGTACGAGGAAGAGCGGCAGCAGCGGATAGATCATCTCGCTGGCCGTGTCGTTGAGCAGCGACACGATGCTGAGCCACAGCACATTGCCGCGCAGCAGTGCCTGGCGCAGCGTTCCGCGATCCGGGGAGGGATCCGTCATCGGCGAATCGTATCGCACGCGCGCTCCGCGCACCACCGGTCGCCGGCGCGGCCTGGCGACTGTAGCTTCGCAGCATGAGCGAGCTGCCGCGCGCGCTGTTCCGTCGCTACCCGGCCCTGCAGCAGTACCTGCCGTGGACGCCACTGGGTCGCTTTCCCACACGCATCGACAGCGTGGCAATCGAGGGCCGTGACGGACGCACACGCACGATTCTCGTGAAGCGCGATGATCTTTCCGCCGGACTGTATGGTGGTAACAAGGTGCGCAAGCTCGAGTACCTGCTGGCGGAAGCACGACGGCGGCAGTCGATGCGGCTCATTACGGTGGGCGCCGCGGGTTCGCATCACGCGCTGGCCACCACCGCGCACGGACGCGCTGCGGGATTCGAGGTCACGATCGTGCTGTTCCCGCAGCCGCTCACGCCGCATGTGCGCAACATCCTGCTGATGGACCAGGCGCTGGGTGCGGACATCCGCTGGCTGGCGCGCATGGAGATGGTGCCGGTGGCCATGCTGCAGGCGAGGATCGCGCACCGGCGGGAAAGGCCGTTCGTCATTGCGCCCGGCGGCTCCGATGCGCTGGGCACAATGGGCTGGGTCGATGCGGGACTCGAGCTGGCCGAGCAGATACAGCGCGGCGAGTGCCCGAAACCCACCGTGATTCATGTAGCGGCCGGAACGCTGGGCACGGCCGGCGGTCTGGCCATCGGACTCACGCTCGCGGGTCTGGATGTGCCCATTGCGGCCACTCGCATTACCAGCCGCCTGGTCACCAACGAGCGGGCGCTCGCCAGCCTGGTGCGCGGTGCGGCCGGAATCCTGCAGCGCGCCGGGATTGCGGTGCCGGTGGAGCGTGCGCTGCGCACGGTCGAGCTGCGTCACGAACAGATCGGCCGGGGCTACGGCAAACCCACGGAGGCGGGCGCGCAGGCTACGGCCGCATTCGCCGCGGCGGGCCTGCGCCTGGACGACACGTATACCGCGAAGGCCGCGGCCGATCTGCTGGCGCACGGGAACGAGAGCCTGCCCCTGTACGTGCACACGCTCAGCAGCACGGAGCCGCTGCACTGCATACAGGCGACGACGGCGGCGCAGCTGCCCCCTGCGGTGGCTGCCTATCTGGCGCAGTCAGGGGCGGCGGCAACAGATTCCCGAACCTCGACGAACCCGGCACAGTAAGTGTTCGCGGGTTCGTACGACGGCCGCGGCGCGCGCGGCTTGATAACAGTGCTTTTCCGTTTCCCGGAGTTCGCCATGAAGCACCCAGGGTCGCCCGGCTACCGGGCAGTCCTCGTCGTCTTCGTGCTGGCCGGCTGCGCCTCCTCGGGACAGGCGCCCGCAGCGGGACCCACGACGGCGCGACCCGTGGCGCCCGCGGCAACGGCAGCGGCCACGCCGCAGGCGACGGCGCCCGGACGGTTCTCGCTGGAACCGTCGGAGGGCGCGCAGCGCGTCGCGGATCGCGTGACGCTGACGGGCCGTGAACTGGGCACCATGTGGACCTTCGAGAATCCTCCGCTCGACTACTGGAAGAAGCAATACAACTTCACGGCGACACCCGACTGGCTGGAGCACGTTCGCCTTTCCTCCGTGCGCTTCGGCGAGATCTGCTCCGCATCCTTCGTTTCGCCCGACGGTCTGGTCATGACGAATCACCACTGCGCGCGCGAGTGCGTGGAAGCGAATTCGTCGCCCGGCTCGGACTATGTGGTCAAGGGATTCCAGGCGAAGACACGGCAGGAAGAGCGACTGTGTCCGGATCTGTTCCTGGATCAGCTCGTGGCCATTGAGGATGTGACCGCGCGCGTGCAGGCCGCCTCGCCCGCGGGCGGCAGTGACACGCAGATCGCGGAATCGATTCAGCGCGCGACACAGCAGATCGAAGCCGAGTGCAAGGCCAGGACCAGCAACACGTGCCAGGTGGTGTCGCTGTTCCAGGGCGGGCAATACCAGCTCTACCAGTACAAGCGCTGGCAGCCCGTGAAACTGGTGTTCGCGCCGGAGCTGCAGGCGGGCTTCTTCGGCGGCGATCCGGACAACTTCACGTATCCGCGCTACGACCTCGATGTCAGCTTCGTGCGCGCCTACGCGAGCGACGGCTCGACGCCCGCGCGGACGCCGCAGTATTTCCGCTTCCGTCCGGAAGGCGCGCGCGAAGGCGAAACCGTGTTCGTCACCGGGAATCCCGGTTCGACCAGTCGCCTGATCACGATGTCGCAGCTGATGTACGAGCGTGTGTACCGCCATCCGTTCCTGATCCAGCTGCTCAGCGCGCAGCGGGACATGCTCGAATCCTACGCGCGCGCCAATCCGCAGGCGGAGACCGAGATCCGGCAGGAGCTGTTCGAGGTCGAGAACAGCCTGAAGGCGTATCGCGGTGAGCTGGAGGGATTGCGCGACACGCTGCTGGCGGGAACCAAGCTGCGCTGGGAACGCGAATTCCGCGACCGCGTGAAAGCGGCTGCCCAGCTGACCGCGCAGTATGGCGATGTCTGGAACCGGCTCGAGGACATCCAGAAGGACAAACTCGCGGTCAGCCCCCGCCTCAACATGTCCAACCTGCAGCTCGTGGGTGCGCCCGAGCTGGTGTACGCGTCCGAGCTGGTGAGCTGGGTGCGCGAGATGGCGAAACCGGAAGCGCAGCGCAGCAACTCGTTCCGTGGCGCCAATGCGCAGCAGATGCAGGGGCAGCTCGAAGCGGCGCAGCCCATCGACCCGCAGTTCGCGTGGTCCACGCTGCAGCGCCAGCTGGAGCTGGCGCACAGCTGGCTGACGCCCGAAGACCCGTTCTATAACATGTTGTTCAAGCCGGACGAGAGCGTAGATGAAGCGACCCAGCGTCTCTCGGGCAGCACGCACATTCTGGATGCGGCGTTCCGCAAGCAGATCATGCAGGGCGGGCCGGCCGCACTGGACGCAGCCACCGATCCGCTGGTGGCGCTGGCCCGGGACGCGGCGGCCATGAACGCCCAGCTGACGGAGAAATGGCGCACCGTGCAGGCCGCAGAGACGGTGCAGAAGCAACGTCTGGCCAAGGCCCTGTTTGCCGTGTACGGCACGAGCCTGCCGCCTGACGCCACGTTCACGCTGCGCATCTCTGACGGCCGCATCGAGCGGTATGCCTATAACGGCACGTTTGCGCCGCCGTTCACCACGTTCTACGGCATGTGGGCGCGCTCCGTAGAGTTCGGCAACGCCATGCCCTGGACGCTGCCCACGGCTTTCTCGCGGGCCACGAAGTCCGTCGACATGACGACGCCGCTCGACTTCGTGTCCACCACCGACATCACGGGCGGCAACAGCGGCAGTCCCATGATCGATGAGCAGGGTCGCGTTGTGGGTCTGGTGTTCGATGGCAACATTGAGCAGCTGCCCAACGAGTTCCTGTTCCGCAGCGAAACCGGTCGGACGGTGGCCGTGCACGCCGCCGGCATTGTGGAAGCGCTGCGCAACATTGACGGCGCGGATGCGCTGCTGCGCGAGCTGCTGGGCCAGGGCCCGGCCGGAGGGCGTGAATGATGAACACGCAGGAATGGATCGACCATCACGAAGCCAGACTCACCGAGGAGCTGTTCGAGTTCCTGCGCATTCCCAGCGTGTCAGCGCGCTCCGAGCACCGGGCGGACACTCGCCATGCGGCCGACTGGCTGGCGGAGCGCATGCGCGAAGCCGGACTGGAAGCCAGTGTGCACGAGACGGCCGGCCACCCCATCGTGCTGGGTGAATGGCGGGCGGGCGGCACGCACCTGCCCACACTGCTGATCTACGGCCACTACGATGTGCAGCCACCGGAGCCGCTCGAGCTGTGGAGTTCGCCACCCTTCGAGCCCACGCTGCGCAACGGCCGCATCTACGCGCGCGGCTCGGTGGACGACAAGGGTCAGCTCTACCTGCACGTGAAGGCGATCGAATCGCACCTGCGCACGCACGGCCGGCTGCCCGTGAATGTCGTGCTCATTGCCGAGGGCGAAGAAGAAGTGGGCAGCGCCAACCTCATGCCGTTCGTCGAGCAGAACGCCGAGCGCCTGGCCGCCGATGCCGTCGTCATTTCGGACTCGTCCATGCTGGGCGCCGGCATCCCCACGATCGGCGCATCGCTGCGCGGCCTGGCGTATTTCGAAGTGCGCGTGCAGGGTCCGGCCACCGACCTGCACTCGGGCAGCTACGGTGGCACGGTGATCAACCCGGCCACCGCACTGGCGCGCATCATTGCGTCCTTCCACGACGAGAACTGGCACGTCGCGATTCCCGGCTTCTACGACAATCTGCGTGCCTCGCCCGAATTCGGCGATCGCATCCGCAAGCTCCCCTTCGACGGGGAGAAGTTCCGCCTGGAAACGGGCGCCAGCATGCTGGCGGGCGAAGCTGGCTACACCACGTTCGAACGCGTGTGGACGCGCCCGACATGCGAGGTTAACGGCCTGTTATCAGGCTACACGGCCGAGGGCTCCAAGACCGTGCTGCCGGCAAAGGCCATGGCCAAGGTCAGCTGCCGGCTGGTGCCGGACCAGGAACCGGCGCGTATCCAGCAGCTGTTCGTCGAGCACGTGCGCCGTGTCGCGCCCGAGGGTGTGCACGTCGAGATCGAGATCATGCACGGCGGCAAGCCGTGGCGGGCCCGCCTGGAAGGACCCATCTACGATGCGGCCGCACGCGCGCTGCAGGCGGCTTTCGGCCGGCCCGTGGTCTACGCCGGCGAGGGCGGGTCCATCCCCATTGTCTCGGAGTTCGAACGCGTGCTGCAGGCGCCCGTCCTGCTGATGGGCTTCGGCCTGCCGGGCGAGAACGCGCACGCGCCGGACGAATGGATGAGCGTGGACAACTACCTGCGCGGCATGCACGCCGCCGCCAGCCTGCTCGAGGAGTACGGGGCGACGCGTTCTGTGTAATTGCAGATCCAGGCAAGCGTCAGGACGCGTCCCGTTCACTGGACTTCTCGACTGAACCTCGGAGCCGTTCCCAACAGGCTCGAGGGCTCAGGATCTCCAGCGTTGCCTCCGAGTCGACATCCAGAAGATGCCGGTCACCCATCACCAGGATATCGGCGCCTCCAGCCAATGCCGAAGCCAGTACCCAACGATCGGCAGGATCGGTGCGCGGCAGGATGCTCGGCTCTGCGGGTCGCGCGATGATCTGTTCCGCGCGCAGGTCACGCTCGATCTGAGCGATGACCCGTGGCGCGACCCGGAATCGCTGTGCAAGCACGCGACGCAGTTCCTCCAGATTGACCTCTCCGGTAAGGAACTCGTGCTCGCCCAGTACCAGTCGCATCAGGTCCGCACTGAGACCCCGGGCGGTGTGCGCACTGACCAGGACAATCGTGTCGAAGAAAATCCTCACGAAACGTCGCGGAACACATCCTCATCGGTCAGGTAGCCAGCCGCCTCCGCGCAGGGCAGCAGACGCCGACGATTGCGTTCAAAACGCGCCAGCGACAACTGCCGTCGCAGCGCGTCCCGAACGACCTCACTGCGAGTGCGTCCCAAGTGCCGGCACAGCTGGTCGAGCTCCTTCTGCAACCGATCGTCCAGACGGATCGTAACGGTGGTCGTCTTCATGTACGACAATGTGACACTCGGCTGAGGCCGGGCCAATTTTGCGGCGCCCTGCCATTGAGAGGGGGTTTTCGGTCGAGCCATGAACGACAATCGTTCACGCTGCGGCGCTGCGAACGGCACGGTGCTGAGCCAGGCCGAGTTAGCACGGGACGTCGCGGTCTCCCGACCCACCGCGCACCGCTGGCTGAACCTGCTCGAAACGTCGTACCAGATCGTACGCATACCGCCCTGTGCGGTGAATCGAACGAAGCGCTTGATCAAAAGTCCGAAGCTGTACTGGGCCGACGTCGCGCTCGCCCTGCACGTTGCGGGCACCATTGATCCCGTCGGTGCCCATCTGGAGAATCTCGGGCTCATCGATCTCATCGTGTGGCGCGACACCACGATTCCGAAGCCTGAGGTCCTTTTCTGGCGCACGGTGAATGGTGAAGAGGTCGATTTTGTGATCGAGCACGGCAGGGGACTCCTCCCGGTAGAGGTGAAGGCGACGACACGCCCCGCGCACTCCGACGCGCGCCACCTGCTCACGTTCGCCGCCGAGTACGGCGACCGCGTGCATGCCGCGCTGCTCCTGCAGGGGGGTGAGGAGACGTTCTGGCTCCCGAAAGGCGTGTTAGCCGTGCCGTGGTGGCGCGTGGTGTAGTGGCGGTCGAGCTGTCGCGGCTGGAAGGCACGGCCGGGCCGAGTGCCGGAGCGTCCAGGAATCTCGTGAAGGTGATCGTTTGCGGCGTTAGAGCCGCTTACGGAATACGGGGCGACGCGGTCCAGGTGAACGGGGAATCCCCGATCGAGCGCGATTTACGCGGGCCTGACCGAGCGGTCCGCGCACCGGAGACGGCGCCTTTCGGGTATGTCGGCGCTAAACAGGTGAAAACTGCCCATCCGCTTTTCGGGGGGGTATCATTGGCCTGCCGTGCATGAATTCGGTCGCGCCACCCCGGCGGCAGACCGCACCCCCGACGCGTGGCGGCAGGTGCACTATGGTGGTCGCATACGCTCCCGACAATGTGCTTCCCGAGGTGCGCGCGCACCTCTACCGCAAGGCCGAGGTCATTGACAACTGGGCCGAGGTCGAGCAGCGGATCTCGTCTGCGGCGGGGCTGATCGTTGTCAAGCGCTACCTGGACGATACCACCCTGCTTCGCAAACTACACAATCTGCCCACGCACCACCCCATGCTGCAACTGGCGGTTGTTTGCCGGCTCGGGGCTCGGAACATCGACACGCTGGCTCGACACGGCGTGCGGCTTGATCGGTTTCTTGCGCTGAAGCAACTGGACCAGTTGCTGGCGGTCGTTGAGGAGTTCATGGCCGCGACCGCGCAAGCGTGGCGCGCGCACTCGCACGCCGGTGCCATTCGGAAATTAGCCGGAAAGCGGTTGCGCTGATTTTCGAGAATCCGTCGCGGATAGAATCGGTCCCGGATCTCGCGTCTGCGATTGGCTGTGAGGCATCTCGCCTTGCCGAACATCTGCAGCGCGACACAGGTCATCTGCCGCGCGAACTCCTACGCTGGGACATGTTTCTCCGCGGCCTAGAGCTGCGGGCTTCAGGCCAGCCGATTCCCGAGATAGCTGCTCGCCTCGGCTGCGATGCGTCCACAGTGGCCCGCGCGGCTCACAATCTCGCCGGCATGTCCTTCAGATGGCGAGCGAACTGAGAGCACAAAGGATCGCAGGTTTACTGCTGCGATCCGCGCGCCAGAATGAAATCTGGTGGTCGGCAAAACGCAAGAAAAGCGACGAAACTTGCCCTTGACGTTCGCATATGCTTGCTTTGTCGGCTCGCGGTCAGAGCGCTGCCGGACTCCTTCTATCACTCTATTACCTTTTAGCGCAAGGAGGCTCAAAATGCGCAGGACCCTTTCGTGGTTGCGATTCCTCTCTTGATGCTCTTCGTGCCGCGCGGCAGCCGCGCAGGTTCAGCACTGGGCATGCTGGGAGCCAATGATGTTTGTGCGGAAGAGTCTGGTGACTGCATTGGCGCTCCAGGCGAATTCTGTTACAATGGGGCATGGATCGCCTACAACTTCGGGAATTGGATAGTCTATTGTAGTGGGGGCTTCCCGAATGACGACGATGGGCAGTACTTCTGGTATGAGTGTGCCGGAATGGACTCTCCCCCACTACTGTGACGCCACAGCGTGCGCCTGAAGATCGTCGCCAAACGTTCATTGCGCATCGGCACGGCCCTTCTCACCTGCCTTGCCTCTGTATGTGGGAAGGGCCAGCCCTTTCTGACCGCATTCAGTCTGTCGGCCGACGGATACCACTGCGGACCCTGTTCCTGCAATTGTCGGGCAGCCAATCGGAGTCATTGGTGATAGCTTGACCTTCTCGTTCATTCGAGACATCCAAATCGTGGACGATACAACGTTGGTGACGCTGGAACAGCCGACCGTCAGCGTTTGTCAAGTTTTCTGGACCTGAGGAGACGCACCGCGCTCTCTTGGTTTGGCCGTCGGCAGACTTGGACCCGGAGAATTCATTGCACCACAACATGTGCAGGTGGTAGGTAAGTATCTCTGGATTTTCGACATTGGCGGTGGCCGGGCACAGCGCTTTCCGCTGCGAAACACAGTGCCCGACGCGACGGTGCCCTTGGATCGGGTCATGTTCCAGCCAACCTGGATCGGTGATACCCTAGTACTTACTTGCACAAGTCAGCGTAACGGTGCTTGAGCGGCACCGGGTGTACCACTTCCTTGCGCCATTCGAAGGGCGTGGCCCGGGGGTTGTAGACGGCGACGAATGCATCAATGGCTTCGCGGAGCTGCTCCGGTGATGTGAAGCTGGCGCCCCGAAGTGCCGCGCGCGCCATGATGCTGAACCAGAATTCCACCTGGTTCATCCAACTGGCGTGGGTGGGAGTGTAGTGGAAGTGGACGTTCTTGTGCCGTGCGAGCCAGTGGTCGTGCCTGGGCTTGTGCGTACTCAGGTTGTCCAGGTCACATAGATATCCACGTCGGCCGGATAGTCCGCGACAACCTCGTTCATGAAGTGGAGGAATTCCCGGCGGCGGCGGCGCTGGTAGTGCCCGGCCCTGATCTGACCCGTGAACACATCGAGGGCAGCGAACAACGTGGTGGTTCCGTGACGCTGGTAGTCGTGGCTGAAGCCGCTGATCGCGCGGCCATTCGGCAGCCGCAGGTAGCCCTGAGCCCGCTCCAGAGCCTGGATGTGCGGCTTTTCATCGATACTCAGCACGATCGCGTTTTCGGGTGGGTTCAGGTACAGCGCAATGATATCGGCCGCCTTGGGACCGAACTCGGGGTCCGTGCTGATGCACCAGCTCCGGCGCCGTTGCAGTTGGATCTGGTGCTTGCGCAGTACCCGCCAGACGTGGGCCTGCGACACATCGCCCAGCGTTTCCGCCACCAACCGCCCGTTCCACTGCGCAAAACCGCGCGGCGCCGGTTCATCCAGTTGCGCCAGGATGCGCCGCTCGGTGTCCTCGTCGTAGGCGGCTGGCGCCCCCGTCCGCGCCGCGTCGGTCAGGCCCTTCACACCCTGCGCCGCGAAACGAAGCCGCCACTTGCTCACGGTCGCGGGGCGCACCTTGATGCCGTCGCGCAATCGCGCTCGTGCTCTCCCCGCGCGCCGCATCGAGGATGATGCGAGCGCGCTCCACATAGCGAAACTCCATGACCTTGCTGCGGCTCCACGCTTCCAGCGTCTGCCGCTGCTGCACCGTCAATACGATCTCGGTCGCCCGGCCCATGGTGCTCGCTCCGCAAGGAGTGAATACTGTGGACCCCTATTTACATGATAACGCGATCTTGTGCAAGTTAGTACTAGTCGCGAACGGCTTCTTCAGCGAGCCCAGTCTCTTCCGTGTTTACCTATTTTCAGGTGATCGCCTAACCAAGATCGCCAACTGGGGCTGGCAACTGCTGAACCCCGACCGCTTTCGCGCGAACGAACCTCAATCGGACAACGATAACGTTTATTGGTGATACTTCTGTGTTAGCGGTGGCGTACCAATTCTATCCGCGTCTTGAGTTGTACGATCATACTGGTCATCTACTCCACACCACTGAAGTAGGCCAAGGAGTGGCGCGTCGCTATAGAATCATGATCGGCCGTTCCGGGCAGCCGGTGTTTCAGCATGCACCTGAAACAACATGGGCCTTCACGGACATTGCTGCTAATTCGCACCATATCTACTGCCTGTACTCGGGGCAAGCAATAAAAGCACTGGCCGGGCCGCCTATTACGGTGACACATTGTATGTCTTCGGCGCAAGCGGTGATTTGGAACGCATCCTCAGCCTTGGTGAAGCAATGATTGCGATCGCAGTAGACGCTGGTGGTAGGTTCTTGTATGCCGCGCGAAATGAGCCATATCCTCAATTTCATATCTGATCTGACGGCGCAGGATTAACCGCTGAGATGCCAATGTACCTGGACCGATAAGACTGTGTTCAGTCAAGGGCCGATCGCCAGGATGTACCCCACGACGAACTTGGATCGCAACGAAATAGTTGATTGATTTGAGGCAATCCCGTATGTTTATTGCCATCTGTAAATGCTGCGGGGCGGGATCGGGCCGTGGCAGAGAGGACGGGGCCTGACGAACAGCTCGCGACGACTATGGGCGGCCCGGAAGCAGGCTGCCGCCGCGCCATGGCGGCATTGCACCGCTCCGAACACAATGTCGGGAAGTATCCATGGGCGTCGCGGGTACCTGCGCGCAGATGATGCGTGCCCTCGTTGGGCGGTATCCAATTCAGGACGACCGGAATAACATGATCCGATCGATTTCGGCAAAGACCGTATGAGTCAGTTCTTTCGTGACAGGCCTCCAGGCAGGATCTGCGCAACGGCCGTGTTCGCCCTGACAATGGTCGTGACGGCATCACCCGGAATGGGCCAGAATCGAGCGCCGTCCTACAGTGCAGCGACGTGCGGCTGGCCCGTCGTGGGGTCTGCGGGTGAGCCCAATGCAGTTGCCCTCGTCCGGGCCCGTCTCAACGCAACAACAAAGGGGTTGGCGCTCGAGCAGGGTCGAGCGGGACTGACATTGTTATCAGAATGGGTTGATCAGTGCGACTCCGGGAAATCCAGAAATGCGGTAGTGGAATTGCGCCGGGCGTGGGCCGCCTCGAAATCGGATCTCGCTCTCAAGGCTGCATTGGCACTGGCTCTGATCCGTGGAGTAGAGGTTCAGCCCCCGGGCGCCGAGGGCATCAACTACCGGCCGGCGTACCAGGCGAGCAACGCGGAAATGGAAGGCCGCCGCCTGCTCGGCGAAGTGCTGCGTGAATGGGCGGCTCCGGAACTGGGTGTGGAGCTGGCCGCACTTGGGTTGGCGACTCGCAATTCAACTACACTGCGCGAAGCCGAAACCGTCCTCGAAAGGCTGGCAAGAGTCACCACAAGCAATCCCGGTCCATGGACGGCGCTTTCTGAAGTCCAGATTGCTCTGGGTAGATTCGATGACGCGGCAACTACCGCCATGTGGAGTTGACCCGGTTTCGTGGACACTTACTCTCTTGGGTAGAGAAAGGAGTCCACAATGTCGAAACGACGGTCGTATCCCTTGGAATTCCGTAGTCGGCTTATCGACCTGGCCCGGGCGGGTCGCTCGATCGGAGAGCTGGCGAAGGAATTCAAGGTGTCGGAGCAGTCACTTCGCAACTGGGTGAAGCAGGCGGATCGGGATGCGGGCCGCCGTGAAGGGCCGACCAGCGAGGAGCTGGCGGAGCTGAAGCGGCTGCGGCGCGAGAACAAGCAGTTGCGCGTCGAGCGGGAGATCCTGGCAAAAGCCGCGGCCTGGTTCGCTCGGGAGACCGATGCGGTGCCGTCGAGGTCTACCGATTCGTGAGAGCCCACCAGGCCATGTATCCGATTGCCACCATGTGCCGCGTGCTGGAGGTCTCCACCAGCGGGTACTATGCATGGTTCGAGCGTCGGGCGTCGGCGCGAGCCGAGCGCGACGCGCAGTTGAAACAGCGCATACGCGAGATCCACGAGCGGTCGGACGGGACGTACGGCCGCCCGCGTGTGCACGCGGAGTTGCAGGATGACGGTGAGGCGGTGTCCCCCAAGCGCGTGGGCCGCCTGATGCGGGAAGAAGGGCTGGAAGGCGTAAGCCGTCGACGCAAGGTAGTCACGACCGTGCGCGATGCGGACAGCCGACCGGCACCGGATCTGGTGGACCGTCAGTTCAAGGCGACGGGGCCGGATCAGCTCTGGGTGGCCGACATCACGTACATTTCGACCTGGAGCGGGATGCTGTATCTGGCGGTGGTGGTGGACGTGTGGAGTCGACGGGTGGTGGGCTGGGCCATGGCCACACACCTGCGCAGTGAACTGGTAGTGGCGGCGATGAACATGGCGCTCATGCAGCGGCGTCCGCACGCCGTGATCCATCACTCCGATCAGGGCAGTCAGTACACGTCGCTGGCATTTGGTCAGCGTTGTCGCGAGGCCGGCGTGCGTCCCTCGATGGGCAGCGTGGGCGACTGCTACGACAACGCGCTGTGCGAAAGCTTCTTTGCCACGCTCGAGTGCGAGTTGCTCGACCGCTACCGCTTTCGCACGCCGGCGGAAGCCGAAACAGCGGTGTTCCATTTCATCGAAGGCTGGTACAATCCGCACCGGCGCCATTCTGCGCTGGGTCAACGCTCACCCATGAACTTCGAGCGACTGCATGGGTCAGCCGCGTGAGTCGCACGCACCGCCGATTCGGGGGGTGCTGGGATACCTTCCCGGCCGCTCCCGGCCCGTACACGCGATTCTGGAGGCTCGCGACAAGGCACCTTCCGCGGGCGGCCGCGCCGTGCGCGGTCTCCTCGCCTTCGCTCGGACCCCAGGCAGCAAACGGATCCATCATATCAACAACAGCAGAACGGATTGCCATGCGCCGGCAGCAGGCAACCCAAACACTCAACCGTCCACGGAATCGGGACAGGTCCAATGAAGGCTGCAGGTTTGGGTGATGCTTCTGGTTGGCGGGCCAGAGGTGTGGCTCTGCTTCAGATGGATCCGGAGAGCAGCGAAGGTGGCGACGCCTACTTGCACGGGCTTTCAATGGCCACTGAGGAAGCATTGTATCGATACCGGGAAGACATTGCTCCACTGCTGACCTCGGAAGAAGAACGCGAACGTGGCAGGCTGCTGCCGGACGCAGAGAGATCATGGATAAGAACGAAGTGGGAATGGCGCGCATCGACGGCTGGCCGGACCGTCGCTGGCCGTCTGGGTGAGCATTTCCGGCGCCTGAAGATCGCCATGCGCAACTACTTGCGTCTTGCGCATCGCGGCGCGCGACCTGACGAATCACTGATCCGTGACTCCTTGTACCTGCGGTTTCCCTATGATGATCGCGGACTTGTGTTCATAAGATATGGCGAACCGGATGAGGTGATCCGAGCGCCATCCGGCCCGACGGGTGCCGGCAAGGAAGCATGGGCGTATGGCGCGATCAATGGCGGCACAATCGTTGAATTTCGAAAGACAAGCGACTACCCGGATTTCGTACTCACGGCTCCGGCCACCTGTGATCCGTTCTTTTACATGTATGGCGAGGATGGAATCCGGGGTGAGCAGCGCTATCTTCGAGGAGATCCGCCCATTTCTGGCTGGGAGAACCACTTCCAGAGTGCGGTCATGGATTATGGTGTCAGACTTGGGCTGTTTGATCCGTCGGCCGCGGCCGAGGCAACTCGCTGCCTCTTCATTGTGAAGCAGCATCAACTGGCGAGTGAACTGCCTGCGATACGTATGGAGCAGTTGGCGCGACAGCAGGAGGCGCAGCAGGAAGTTGCGCGGGTCCTCGCCTCCGAAGCCGCGACCCCTCATTTTGCTGATCCCGTGGGCATTTCGAGTTCGTTGTACGCGTTCAAGGGCGCCGCGAATGGGACGGACTTCGTGGCCGGGCTCATGGTTCGTGGCAATGAGCTGACCGCCATTCAAGAACACGGACAATTCGAATATCGGCTTGACGTGAGCGTGGCGGTGGCGGACGCCGCGACCCAGAGCGTGGAACGTGCGGACACGACCCTCAATTTCGTCACGGATCACGCGCTCGCACCGGAGCAGCGGATCCGTATCATTCTACCCATGCGAGTCCACCCGGCAGATGACGCCGTGGTGCATTCTGGCGCTGAGAAATGGTTACGATGCTGACCAGGGAGCAATCATTTCGGAATCCCGGGCGATTCCCGCGTTCGGCAATGGCCTTGCGATCAGCGACATTGTGATCGGTGAGATGACGGGCGGAGAGGGCTTGCGGCGAGGATCCACCAAAGTGACACCATTGCCTGGCCACCGTGTGGCGGCCGATAGTATCTTCAGGATGTACTATGAGGTTTATGGCGTCCGGCAGGGAGATTCCATCCGCACCCGTGTCACCATGGCGCCGGTCAGCAGTGGTGGCCTGTTAGCGAAATTGAAGGCGGTATTCGGCGAGCGCCGAGTTCTCGACTTCGCTTTTGTCGAGCAATCGCAACCCGATGCGAGTGGCGTAGTTGGAGTCGAGAGATCCTTGAAGGCGGCCATGGAGCCTGGCCGCTACCAGCTCAGCGTCGCCGTGATGCGCGGTTCAGATACGGTAAGCGCATTGACGAGACTGGTTCTGGTTGACGATCGACATCGGTGAGAACCAGGCATGATGCAACCGCCTGACTCGCATTCGCGTTGAGCAGCCATCAGCGCGCCCCAGCGGGTGAGGCATCCTCAGCACCGCGGCCACAGGAACGCAACAGGCCGGTGCAGCAAACAGCTTCGATATCAGGCATGCGAATGGCGACTCCGACTGACCATGATCGAGGCAGGTGAGTCATGATGCGATCCTTTCTTACTCTCACGACCTGGTTTCCACTCTCGCTACTCCTTGCCGTAAACGGCCGGGCTATGCAACAGGCGTCGAGTGACTCGTTCCCGGTTGTGCAACTGCACCCGGCGACCAATTGTCGCTGCAGAATGATCCTGCGCCCGGAGGTGATTCTGCGCAGCGGTGGAGAAGAGAACGGCGGTGTCACTCGCCCTTTCTTCCTTCCCCGAGACAGCCGCGGACGGTACTACCTCCGCAACACGATTGCTCTGGTGCTGCTGGTATTTGACAGCGTTGGTCGATACGTGCGCACGGTGGGCCATCAAGGCAAGGGCCTGGCGAATTCATGCAGATCAGCTTCGTAACAGTCGGCATTGGCGACACGTTGTTCGTGTTCGATCAGGGTACTGGCTCATTGTCCCTGCTATCGCCTGACTACAAGTTCGTGAGAAGTTTGAGCCTGTCCCGATTTCGTGGACAGTGAATGATTGGGATCTCTCGGCATGAGAATATGCCATTGTATCAGTTGATGCAGCCTCCCCACCGTCGCGTGAGCCGAAGCGCGGAAGGCGCGCGGCGCCCCTTGTGTTCTGCCGTGAGGAGGAGTTGGTCAGTGGAGCGAGCCTCCAGAATCGCGTATGACGCGAGTTGTTGGCGGGGAAGGTATCGCAGCACTCCCCCTGGGCGGTCGAAGGTTTCGTCATGCGGCGGGCCGAACGGTGTTTTCGAAGTTCATCGGCGAGCGCTGACCGAGCGCGGAATGCCGCCGACGGGTGTTGTACCAGCCCTCGATGAAACGGAAGATTGCGGTCTGGGCCTCGGCAGGCGAGTGAAAGCGATAGCGATCCAGCAGCTCGCACTCGAGCGTGGCGAAGAAACTCTCGCACATCGCGTTATGATAACAGTCCCCGACACTGCCCATCGACGGCCGTACGCCTGCGTCGCGGCAGCGCTGACCGAAGGCGAGAGACGTGTACTGACTCCCCTGGTCCGAATGGTGAATCACGTTCTTCGGCCGACGCTGCTCGATCGCCATGTCCAACGCCTTGACCACCAGCTCACTCCGCAGATGCGTCGCCATGGCCCAGCCGACGATCCGCCGACTCCACACGTCCAGCACCACCGCCAGGTAGAGTGTCGAGTGCTGCGTGGGGATGTACGTGATGTCGGCCACCCACAGCTGATCCGGACCGGTCGCTTCGAATTTCCGCTGCACCAGATCCGGTGCGGGTCGGTCGTGCGGCGCACGTATTGTCGTTATCACCTTGCGACGCCGACTCACTCCCTGCAGTCCCGCTTCGCGCATCAGTCGCCCGATTCGCTTCGCCGCCACGGCCACGCCCGCGTCGCGCAGCTCCGCGTGTACGCGCGGCCGCCCGTAAATGCGTCGGATTCCGCATGGACCTGGCGAATCTGCGCCGTCAGTTCCGCATCACGCTGCGCCCGCCGCGGCAGCGAGCGCTTGCACCACGCATAGTAGCCGCTGGTGGAGACCTCCAGCACGCGACACATTGTGGCAATCGGATACATGGCCTGGTGAGCTCTCACGAATGGGTAGACTTGGACGGTACCGCATCGGTCTCCCGAGCGAACCAGGCCGCGGCTTTTGCCAGGATCTCCCGCTCGACGCGCTGCTTGTTTTCGCGCCGCAACCGCTTCAGCTCTTCCTGCTCCAGGCTCGTCAGTCCGTCATTGCGCCGACCCGCATCCCGCTCCGCCTGCTGCACCCAGTTGCGCAACGTCTGGTCCGAGACCTTGAACTCCTTCGAGACTTCTGTAGGAGCCTGGTCCAGATTGGAGGTCTGGGGACACGAAGACTTGCGCACCGACCGTTGACGGTGCCCGTGCGGGCACGCTCCGTATCGAGGACCCTCGATCCGGAGATTCCATGGCGAAGCTCACGAAGGAGCAGATCATGGTAGGGACGGAGATGGTGCGACGCAGGACTCCCATGCGGAAGCTGGCCGCGCAGCTGGGCGTGACAGAAGTAGCACTGCGGTACCGTTTTCGGCAGCAGGCTGCAGGCATTGTAGTGGATGGGCGGAAGCGCAAGCCGACGGGCGTGGATGGGTTCGAGGAAACGATCGGTGCGATCCTGCAGCGGCTGGATGACAGCCGTGTTACCGGTTCGGGGCGGCCCGTACAGGCGCGTCTGGTGTGCGAGATTCTGCGCCGTGATCATGCGTATGGTGGTAGTTACCGCGCGATCGTCCGCCATCTGCGACGACGCTTCGGCGTTCCGCCGGTCCGCGCCTTGCGCCGGGTGGAAACACATAGCGCTGGATCCCGCGTCCGACTCTGGAAAATAGGAACTCCACAAGCTCGCCAGCCGAACAGGTCTCTCGATCACCGTCTGCCACTTCCCTCCCGGAACAAGCAAGTGGAACAAGATCGAGCACAGGCTCTTCTCCTACATCGCCATGAACTGGAGAGGGAAACCGCTCGTGAGTCTCGCCGCCATCGTCAGTCTCATCGGATCCACCACGACCACTTCCGGCCTCAGGATCCGTTCGGACATCGATCACGGCTCCTATCCTCTCGGCGTCAAGATCACGGACCAGCAACTCGCCAGGATCAAGCTCGAGCGCCACACCTTTCACGGCGACTGGAACTATACGATCCGCCCCGGGCGCCCTCGGTCATATCAATCACTTATTATGTCACGGTTCCTTAGCAGGGTGCTTGACGTCGTGTAAGGAGTTGTGCATCGTGCCCAGCGGTGAACCGGTTCGTCGGCACTCAATTTAACATTGAGCCGCGGCAGTATGCTTGTCTGTCGTAGCAATGGACCCCGCGGGGCTTGGTGAAGGCGGAACGGCCCTTGGGAGCGATCAGTGTCAGGGGGAAACAGTATGCGGTGGGGACATCCGCCTGCGGGGCTTCGTTCTGTAAGCGACGCAGAAAGGGTCTGCAATCAGACCCGCAGCTTTCTGGCTGAGCATTGCCGGATGCGTTCTCACGTTGACATATGTGTACTTGTCCAGCGCATGCGTCAAGGCCGGTTCGGAAGTGACGCAGTCGGTCGACGTCGAGGCGGGCGCCGTCACCGAACTCGTTGCATCGGATCGGGAAGTGATTGGCGAGATCGCAGACTTGGCGCTAGGTGCAGACGGCCGCTTGTATGCAGCCGATTCCAGGAACAATCGCATCCTGATGATCGACACCGCAGCAGGCTCGGCAACCACACTGGGTCGAGAGGGTGACGGGCCGATGGAGTTCAGGGGGCCAACCGCGGTAAGTGAACGCCAGGACACGTTGCAGATTTACGACGCGGGGAACTCCCGAATGGTATTGATCAGCAAGAGCGATCAGCGCGTCGTGATGTATCCTGCGGAAACAGACGCGTACGCGAGCAGCAGCACGATCGATGCGCGCGGCAGCGTCCTGACTGCAACCGGCGGCTTCCACGACGGTCTCGCCGTATTGCTCGACAACCACGGGAAGAAGGTGCGCGGTTTCGGTGTGGCCGTTCCGTTGCCACCGGGCTTCACACCCGGCGATATGCGAGCGGACCTGCAGCATGGGCGTTTGCCGGCGCTGTTCCAGAACAATGTGGTAGCGGCCCGATCCGCCGACGGCTCAGTCTATCTGGCAATGAAAGCCTCTCCGGTTGTTCTGCGGTATGCATCAACGGGCGACCTGGAATGGGCTGACACGCTGTCAGAGCCGGGCGACGAGCAGTTGCGCCAGGAGTATATCCAACTCAACCTCGACGAGCCGAACGTCAGGCGTTTTTATCCACCGCAGTTCATCGCAGACATTCAGACCAGCACCGCCGATCTATGGATTCTGGGTTCCCCGCTCCGCAAACACATCACAGTGTGGCGGTTGAAGCAGAAGGATGGAACCGTCGAAAGGTGCTACCGGATCCAGGCGCTGAACGGAGTGACCGCATTCGCGATCGATCCATCAGGCCACCGCGCGTACCTGGTAGACAACGATCGCGGACGGATACTCAAGGTGGCATTACCACATTGATGGGAGCGGAAGGATGCGACCCACCGTCGTGAACGGCGCGTGTGCTGAGTAGAATCGTCGCCTACTGCGTAGCCTCCGCCGGAACCGACCGACCCCGCGCCCGTGCCAGCTCGCTGCGCACCTCACGTACGCTCGCCACCTTCTCGGGACAGGCCCGGCAGTTGGGCGTATTCACGCCGCGAGGGTACGCCAGCCGGCCGCCGGCTCTGTGACGCGAACGTGGCTCGTATTCGATCCGGGCAGGATCTGGTCAGGAACAGGATCGCTGCCCGGCAACCTCCATGTCACAGAAATCGGCCAGGACTACGTTCTCGGCATCTATCGCGATGCACTCGATGTCGAGTCGGTCCGGCTTTACCGGCTGGACCGCGTGCAATAGCCCGTGGGTCCTGTCCATGCCATGCCGAACAAACGCGGTCTGGTCGTCGTCGGCTGCAATGAGAAAGGGCCGGGCGAAGCGGGGCGCTTCGATCCGGCCCTTCGGTTCAGGAGGCCTTCGGGTCCGTAATGGTCTGTTATTGCGTGGCATCCGCGCGGGCATGGGAACGCGACTTCGCGCGCGCCAGCTCGCTGCGCACCTCACGCCGTACGCTCGCCACCTTTTCGGGATAGGCCCGGCAGTTGGGCGTGTTCACGCCGCGCACACAGCCGTTATAGCCGAGCAACGCCTGGCGCTCGTCGCCGCGATGCTGATCGAGGTAGAGGGCGAGGATGCGCGTGCCGTGGCAGAGGTTGTCCTCGATGGCGAAGAGGTTTCGGCCGCAGCCGCGCCAATAGCCCGCCCATGCGGGCATCACCTGCATGAGGCCGCGCGCGCCTACCGAGCTGCGCGCGTCCGGCTTGCCCGCACTCTCGATCAGCATGACGGAGAGGACGGTCGCCGGGTCGACGCCGTTCTCCTTCGACTGCTCGACCAGAGGCCACGCGACCTGCCGCGCCGTGCTGCCGTTCACACCGCGGTTGAGCAGCACCTGCTCGACCGGCGCCACTTCATCCTGGTAGGTGTGGACGAACGCGGCGGTGCGGAAGCCGGCACTGCGCACGCGTTCCGCGTCCTGGCTCACATCGGCGAGATCGGGTGCCGCCCTTTCCTCCGCGCTGAGAACCCGGGCGGGCTCGCCTTCGCGCAGCGACAGTGCACCCTTGAGCAGCTGACCGACACCGAGCCCGAAGACGACGAGAACCGGAACTCCGAAGAGCGCCAGGCGGCTCCGGCGCCACAGCAGTTCCAGCTCCTCGACAATGCCCAGGCGCTTTCCGGATCCTTCCACGCGCCCTTTTGCGAAAAGCCTGATCATCGGGTGTCCCTGGGTTGGCCGGGGGAGGCCGCGGGAGTGCGGCTGCGCGGAGACCGCAGGGCAATTCGGGTGCATGCCCGGAAGTGCTTGTGAACGCGAATGTTTTGCGTTCTGCCCGAGCCCGGGATCGGGAAAGAAATGCCCGTCCGGCGAACGGAGTAGCCAGCCGGCCTGACCCCATGCCGGAATCCGCCTCGTCGCAAGGGTTCGAGCCGTCCGGAGCGCTCGGGCGAATTGCAGGGGTCGCCGGAAACGGATCGGCTCACAATCGGGCGGATCGCGCGCAATTAGCCGAACGGGCTGCCACGCGTCACCGGGGGGCAGGCCTCCCGGTCTGGTGCGCAGTCCGGGTCAGCGCCATGAGTAGCCGGGACTTGTTTGCCCGGAATCGCGAAGCGTGCGGAAATCCGCGCACCGCCGCATGTTGCGATAGCGCATCAGCTGTCGCGGAAGCGGTGGCGGCGCCCCGGGGAAGGGGGGCTCGGCGCGACGCGAAAACGCGCTCGGGGCGGGCCCGTTTCTTGTTGACCAGCGGCGCCGGGAAGTGCCATGCGTGCGTGGCCTTATCGGGGCCGCGGGCCGCGCAAAGCTCCGGGAGGTATCGCTGAAAGCTGTGTGGAAGCGTCTGTCGACCGGGCTCCGGGTCGCGTTCGGGCTCGGGCTGCTGGCCTGGGTGCTGAGCCGGACCGGGCTGGGCGCGATCACGCCTGTGCTGTCCGCGCCCTGGCTGCTGGCCGTGCTGGTGGGCTTCTCGATCTTCGGCGCGGCCGTGGAAGCGGAGCGCCTGCGCGTGCTGTTCCGCGCGGCCGGCCTCAAGCTCAGCTGGCAGACCGCCTATCGTGTGGTGCCCGTGGGCAACTTCTTCAACTTCTGCATTCCCGGCGGCACGGGCGGCAATGTCGTGAAGCTCTGGTACCTGGCGCGGGACAACCGCCGGCGAGGCGTCGAGGTGGCGACGCTGCTGGTGGTGGACCGCGTCCTTGCGCTGTCCGCGGTGCTCGTCCTGGTCCTGCTGCTGATGGCGTACAACCACGACATCGTCGCGAGCCAGCCGGTGCTGCAGGCGCTTGTGGTGGTGGCCGCGGGTGCCCTGAGCGCGATCCTGTTGCTGGGCGCGCTCGCATGGTCGACGCGGGTGCGCGCCAGCGGCTTCTACCGGTGGATCATGCAGCGCCTGCCGCTGCGTCACTACCTGGAACGCGCCGCCGATGCAGTGCACGAGTTCCGCGACCGCAAGCGCGCCGTGCTGCTGGCCGGTCTCATCTCGTTCGCCGGTCATATGGGCACAGCCGCCATGTACATCGTGCTGGCCAGCGTGATCATGCCGGCGGCGCCCTGGCGCGTGGTGTGTCTGCTGTCGATGACAGGTCTGTTAGCGAACGCGATCCCGCTGACGCCCGGCGGCATGGGCGTGGGCGAAGCGGCGTTCGACCGGCTGTTCGCCCTGCTGGGCTACCACGGTGGCGCCGTGCTGCTGGTGCTCTGGCGCGTGGGCATGCTGCCCCTCGCCACGCTGGGCGCGGCGCTGTACGTGAGCGGCCAGGCCACGGCGCCTCGGCGCATGCGCGAGGAAGGCGCGCCGCACGCCTCATGAGCACCACGCGCCCGCGAGTCACCCGCCCGGAGCCTGTCGCCATGCGCATCGCCACGCTAACGCAGGATCAGCATCCAGCGCTCAGGCAGTTTCTGCGAGAACGGGCGGACAGCACCGTGTTCCACGCGCCCGAATGGGGCGCCGTGCTGGCGCAGCGCGTACGGCCACGAGCAGCGCTACCACGTGGCGCTGCAGGGCGAGACCATCACGGGTGTGTTCCCGGTGACGGTCATGCGCCTGCCGCTGCTGGGCAGCAAGGTCATCGCCATGGCGTACCAGATGTACAGCGGCCTGCCGCTGACCGCCAATGCAGACACCCGTCTGGCACTGGTGCGTGCGGCAGTGGAGCAGGCGAAGGCGGAAGGCGCGAAGTACGTCGAGATCCGGCATCACGACGTCGCCCCCGAGCTGCTGACACTCGGTTTCGTGCACGTCGACTCCGGGCTGGTCACCACGCAGATTCCGCTCGACGGTCTGGAGCTGACGCAGGCCGAGCACGGACATCGGCAGCGCGTGCGCAAGGCGGCGAAGCAGGGCGTGGAAATCGTCGAGGCGACGACGCTCGAAGAGCTGCGCGCGTTTCGGCGGGCGTATCTCGAGACCGGGCGTGCCATGAGCGCGCCGCAGGCGGGCTGGCCTTTCTTCCAGGCACTCCACGACCTGGCCCGCGACACCTGGCGACTGTACCTCGCCCGGCACGAAGGGCGCACCGTGGGCGGGCTGCTGGTCATGGGCGATGACCACGTGACATTCGCGCGCTGCAGTGCGCACAGCACGAGCGAAGCGCTGAAGCTGAATGCCGGGCCCGCGCTGTGGTGGCGTGCGCTGACCGACGCGGCGGAGCGCGGCTGCACGGGCTTCAACTGCGGCATCACGTGGGTGGCGGATGCGGGACTGATCAAGTGGAAGGAAGGCTGGGGCGGACCCAGCCTGCCCGTGCACACGTACGTGCTGCCGCTGCGCACGAAGCCGCCGGAGGCCGGCGGCTACTTCGAGGGGTATGGTCTGGCCAAAGGCGTGTGGAAACGGCTGCCACTGCGTGTCGTCGATGCGGTGGGCCACGCCGTCACGCGATGGATCGGGTGACCGTCACGCACACAGCGGAGCGCATGAGCGACGCGCACGAAGCGCGTGCCGGCAGGGGCGGGGAGCGACCGTGCGTTGTGCACCTCGACCTCGACGGCGCCGCGCACATCTTCCGCCTGCGCGGCTGGCCCTGGCGGGAAGCGGTGGACCCGGTCTACGAGACGGGTGTGCCGCGCGCGCTCGAGGTGTTCGATGCACTGGGCGTGCGCGCCACGTTCTTCGTGATCGCGGAGGACCTGGCGGACGCGCGCAAGGCGGCGCTGCTGAAGGAAATCGTGGCGCGCGGCCACGAGATCGCGTCTCACTCGGTGACCCACACGCCGCTGCGCGAGCTGGACCAGGCGGGCAAGCGGCGCGAGCTGGTCGAGAGCCGCGCCATCCTCGCGCGCGAACTCGGTGTTACCGCCGCGGGATTCCGGGCGCCCTTCTTCTCGATCGATGCGGAATCGCTGGCGCTGGCCGCGGAGGCAGGCTACACGTGGGACTCGTCGATTCTGCCGGGTCGCGAGGTGCCGGGACTGGACGCGGCGTTCTGGCGTACCAGCGGTGTGCGTACGATTCCAGGCGTCGCGGGGGTAGTGCACGCCGAGGCACCGTCGGGCAATGCGCGGCGGTCCGGGCGCGCCGCTGATCGCGCGGGACTGCTGGAGCTGACGCTGCCCGCATACCGGCCGCTGCCGTTCCCGTTTCATGCGTCGTACAGCCTGGTGCTCGGTTTCCGATACTTCGACTGGGGCGTGTCGCGACACGGGGCCGCGCCGCTCGTATTGCTGTTCCACCTGATCGATTTCGCCGATGCGCTGCCCGCGTCCATGCTGCGCGGGTGGGGCCAGCGGCTTTACACGCTGTCGCACCGGAGCGGCGCGAGCAAAGGCGACGCCTGCCGGCGCATGCTGGAACGCGTGCGGCGCTCGTTCACACTGACGGACACGCAAAAGCTGGTGAAGCAGGCGACAGAACTCGAGGGAGAGCTGCGCGGATGAAGGCCGTACTCCAGGATCTCAAGAGCGGGCGCGTGAGCGTTGCCGATGTGCCGCCGCCCGCATTGCAGCCGGGCGGTGTGCTGGTGCGCGTGCGCCGTTCGCTCATCAGCATCGGCACCGAACGCGCTGTTATCGCACTGGCGAAGAAGACACCTGTCGGCAAGGCGAAGGAACGGCCGGACCTGGCCAGGAAGGTGCTCAACAAGGCGAAGCAGGAAGGCTACTGGAACACGTACAAGGTGGTGCGCAACCTGATCGCGTCGCCGATTCCGCTGGGCTACTCGTGCGCCGGCGAGGTGCTGGCGGTGGGTGCGGAGGCGAGCGGCTTCGCGGTGGGCGATGCCGTGGCGTGCGCGGGTCTCAATTTCGCCAATCACGCCGAGATCGACTACGTGCCGCGCAATCTCGCGGCCAAACTGCCCGCCGGCCTTTCCTTCGACGATGCGTGCTTCGTCACGCTGGGCGCCATTGCCATGCAGGGTGTGCGGCTCGCGCAGCTCGAGCTGGGTGAGCGCGTGGTGGTGCTGGGCCTCGGACTCGTGGGTCAGATCTGTCTGCAGATCGCGCGCTGCACCGGTGCGCGCGTGCTGGCGTACGACATCGATCCCGCCAAGGTCGAGCTGGCCATGCAGCTGGGCGCGCATCAGGGCGTGAGCGATCCGTCCGCGCTGCGGCCCGCAGTGGCCGCGTTCAGTGATGGCGCGGGCGCGGACGCTGTGCTCGTGTGCGCGGCCACGAAGTCCGACCGGCCGCTGGGCGATGCCGCCGATATCTCGCGGCTCAAGGGACGCGTCGTCGTGGTCGGCGATGTGGGCATGGCGATCAAGCGTCGGCCGTACTTCGAGAAGGAACTGTCGCTCGTGGTCAGCCGCAGCTACGGACCCGGCCGCTACGACCCGGCCTACGAGCTGCACGGGAAGGACTACCCGTTGCCCTACGTGCGCTGGACCGAGCAGCGCAACATGCATTCGTTCCTCGAGCTGATGGCATCGGGCCAGGTCAGCGTCGCGCCGCTGGTGACGCATCGCTTTCCGATCGACAACGTCGAGCCGGCCTATCAGCTCGTTACGGGCGAGAACAACGAACGCGCTATCGCCATCCTGCTCGACTATCCAGCCGATGCCGCGGTTTCCGCACGCGTGCCGATCGCCGCGGATGGCGCGAGGTCGGGGGCCGCGTCTGCGCCGCGCACTTCGGCGCGTCTCGATACGATCCGTCTGGGCGTGATCGGCGCGGGCCAGTTCGCCAAGGCCGTGCTGCTGCCGGCCTTCGCGAAGCAGAGCGGTGTGCGCATCAATGCCGTGTGCACGGCGACCGGCCTCACCAGTCGCAAGGTGGCCGAAGTCTACAAGGCGAAGTACTGCACGAGCGATGCGGCGGAGGTCATCAATGACGCCGACATCGACGCCGTGCTCATTGCCACGCGGCACGACCAGCACGCGGGCCTGGTGGCAGCGGCGCTGCGTGCCGGCAAGGCGGTCTTCGTGGAGAAGCCGCTGGCCATCACGGAGGAGAGCTTTGGCGAGCTGGCCCGCCTGCTGCAGTCGCTGGAGAATCCCCGCCTGATGGTGGGCTTCAACCGCCGCTTCGCGCCGCTGGCCCGCCGCTGTCACGGCTTTTTCGCGCAGCGCGCATATCCGCTGTTCGTCAGCTACCGCGTGAATGCCGGGCTCTTCTCGCCTGATAACTGGGTGTTCGATCCGGTGCACGGCGGTGGTCGCGTACTGGGCGAGGTCTGCCATTTCGTGGACACATCGAGTTACCTGACGGACTCGCTGCCCGTGCGCGTGCACGCGGAGGAGATCCGCTACTCGCGCGAGCCGGCGCACCGTCGCGACAGTGTGACGATCACGCTGACCATGGCGGACGGTTCGGTCGGCGCCATCCATTACCTTGCGGATGGCGATCCCGGTCTGGCCAAGGAATACTTCGAGGTGTTTGGCGGCCAGCGCAGTGCGCTGCTGGACAACTATCGCGCACTGACCCTGTATTCGGGCAACCGCCGCAAGCGCCATCGTCTGCTGAACCAGGCGAAGGGTCACGGAGAAGAGGTGGCGGCGTTCGTGAACGCGCTGCGCACGGGCGGACCCATGCCCATGAGCGTGGACAGCATCCTGGGCGTGACCGCGGCGACCTTCGCCATTCACAGGAGTCTCGATTGCGGCGCGCCGGTCGAGGTGCCGCCCGCGGAGACCATGGGCTGACGTGGACGAGCGCGATGCGCAGTACACCGCCACACTGGCAAACATGCTGTTGCGCGAGGCGCCGCGCGTGCTCGGCTTCATGGACCGCGATGGCAACAGTCGCACGGCCGGCTGCATGGACCGCACGTTCTGGGCGTGGAAGTTCACGGACTTCCCGGGCTCCCGCTTCCAGGAAGGCGTCTGCTATCTCGCGTTCCTCTACACCCGGCATCTGCCTGACAGCGCGTTTGTGGGCAACCCCGCGCTGCTCGAGTGGATCGGCCTGGCGCTCGACTGGTGGACCCGCATCCAGCATCGTGATGGCAGCTTCGACGAGGCGTATCCGTTCGAGCGCTCGCTGGCCGCAACCTCGTTCAGCAGCTTCTACATTGCGGAAGCGCTGGACATGCTGGGCGACGATGGTGCCGGCCGCGACACTGGCGCGCACGCGCGAGTCGCTGGCGCGCGCCGGCGGCTGGCTGCTGCACAACGACGAGACCCACGGCTTCCTCTCCAACCACCTCGCCGCGGCCGCGGCCGCACTGTACCACATCTATCGCGTCACGGGCGATGCGCGCTTCGAGGGGCGCAGCCGCTATTTCCAGAATCGCATCCTGGAGCGGCAGTCGCCGGAAGGCTGGTACGACGAGTATGGCGGCGCGGACCCCGGCTACCAGACGCACGGCAGCTTCTATCTCGCGCGGCTCTGGCAGCTGTCAGGCGACGACGCGCTGGCCACGTCCATCGAGCGATCAATGACGTTCCTCGCGCACTTCATCCATCCGGATGGCAGCCTGGGCGGCGAGTACACCAGCCGCAACACGCAGACGTACTATCCGGCGGCGTTCGACATGTTTGCGTCGCGCCACGGCGGGGCTGCCTGGATCTCCGGGCGCATGCGCGACAGTGTGCCGGGTGCCGCCGCCGCGGGACTGCCCGGCGTGGATGCGTGGAACTACTTCCCGCTGCTCAATAACATCGTGTTTGCGTACCGTGCGGCCGCTTCCGGCGCGGCGCGCGCCGAGCCGTGCGAGCCGGATGCCGCGGAAGGGCTGCTCTGGTATCCGGGCGCAGGCATTGCGCGCATCCGCCACGCGCGCTACGACGCGTACATCGGCACGGCCAAGGGCGGCGTGGTGAAGGTCTGGGACCGCGCATCGCGCAGGCTGCTGCTCAGCGACTGCGGCTGGGCCGGCCGCACGTTCAACGGCCGGGTTGCATCGACGCAGTATCAGGACACGAAGCGGAACGTGCGCGTGGATGGCGGCCACGTGGTCGTCGAAGGCAAGCTGGCGCAGGCGGCACGTCCGGTGATGAGCCCGCTGCGCTTCCTGGCGTTCCGCGCGTTCAGTCTCACGGTCGGCCGCTTTGCCGGCGCCGGTCGCTGGCTCAAGCAGCAGCTCGTGCGCGTTCTCATCTACCGGAAGCGCACGCTCGACGTCGCGTTCCAGCGCACGGTCGAGCTGACCGCGAACCGCATTGTCATCCGCGACCAGCTGAAAGGCGATCACGAGGGCAGCCTGACCAGCCTCGAGCGCGGCGCGCTCTTCACCACGATCCACATGGGATCGTCGCGCTATTTCGTGAACAACGACCTGGACGCGGTGTCCGCTTCGCGCGAACCGGCCGAGGCCTGGCGCATCGATCCGGCGCAGCTGAGCGAAGGCGTCACCGTGGAACGCGTGCTGGAGCTGAACTGAGCATGTGCGGCATCTGCGGCTTCACCGGTTTTCGCGACGACGCGCTGCTGCACGCGATGATGGAGCGGATCCATCACCGGGGCCCGGACAGTGCCGGCGAGATGATTCGCGACCAGACCAGTCTCGGCTTTCGTCGTCTGGCCATCATCGATCTGACGAGCGGCGACCAGCCGATCGCCAATGAGGATGGCTCGATCGAAGTCATCCTGAACGGCGAGATCTACAACTACCGCGAGCTGCGCGAGGAGCTGCACGCGCGCGGTCACACGTTCCGCACGAAGTCGGACACCGAAGTCATCGTGCACCTGTACGAGGACCTGGGGCCGGCGTGCGTGAGCCGGCTGATCGGCATGTTCGGATTTGCGTTGTGGGACGCGCGCCGGCAGCAGCTGCTGGTGGCGAGGGACCGCGTCGGCATCAAGCCCATCTACTACATGGAGCAGCGCGGCCGCTTTCTGTTCGCGTCCGAGCTGAAATCGCTGCTGGCCTGTCAGGCGACGGAGCTCACGCTCGATCCCGCCGCCGTCCACGCCTACCTTGCACTGCGTTATGTGCCGGGGCCGGGCACGCTGTTCCGCGAGATCCGCAAGTTCCCGGCGGGCCACTACGCGGTGGTGCGCGATGGCCGCGCCACGTTCACACGGTACTGGGAGCCACGGCTGTACGAGGGGCCGTTCACGCGCAGTGAGGACGACTACCTCGAGGAGTTCGCGGAGCGCTTCGAGCGCAGCATCCAGCGTCGCCTCATCTCCAATGTGCCCCTGGGCGCATACCTGAGCGGCGGCCTGGACTCGAGTGTGATCGTCGCCGCGATGTCGAAGCTGACGCAGCAGCCGGTGCGCACGTTCACGGTCGGCTTCGACTACGAGCATGACGAGCTGACCGATGCGGCCAGGACAGCAAAGCTGCTCGGCTGCCGGCACACGGAGATCGCCTGCGGCGTGGAGGACGTCGCGTTGCTGCCGCGCATTGTCTGGCATCTGGATGAGCCGATCGGCGATGCCATCGTCATCCCCATGTACCTGCTGTCTCGCGAGGCCAAGAAGCAGGTAACGGTGGTGCTGACAGGCGAAGGCGCGGACGAGACGCTGGGCGGCTACCTGTTCCATCGCGCGCTGCTGATGGGCAATCGTCTGGCGCACGCGGTGCCCGGTCCGCTGCGCCGCGGCCTGCTCGCACCCGCGCTCCGCGCCACGCCCGCGAACGTCCTGAACCCTTTGCCTTCGATTATCCGGCGAGCCTGGGCGAGCGCGGCAAGCTCAAGGTCCCTCGACTTCCTAGGCGCTCGTCGGAGCCCGAGCACCTGCCCGAGGCGTACCTGCACCTGATCTCGCTGTTCGACGCACAGCAACACCGCGGGCCTCTACTGGACGAGAGTTCCGGCGCAACCCCTGAACGGCCACGGCCCTGCAGAGTGGACACGATCGGCGGCGACAGCACGGCCGCGCCCTTCCTGAATCGGGCGCTGCACCTGCAGTTCGACCACTGGCTGCCCGACGACATCCTTGATAAAGCAGGACGAGATGACCATGGCCAGCGGCATCGAGGGTCGCGTCCCGTTCCTCGATCACGAACTGGTCGAGTTCTCGCTCACGCTGCCGCCGCCACATGAAGATCCGACGCAACCGGGCCGAAATACATTCTGCGCCGGTACGCGGAGCGCCTGCTGCCGCGCGACACGACGTCACGCGGGAACTCATGGTTTACCGCGGGTTTGGATTCCTACATCAATAGCATGTTGTCGACGCCCTGAGCGACGGGAAGAAACCGGCGACTGGTGGAATAAGCGAACGTGGCTGGACAAGTGGATGGCGGACGCGCATCGCAAGTTTCCGAGCAGAACCTTGCTGATTCAAGCCTGGTCGCTGGGCACAGGTGCGCGCGGTGGAGGGGTGCGCACGCGGTCGCATGCGCTATCCCGACATTCAAGGTCGCGTGGGTGCCGGGCCTGTGGATGATCGAAAGTGGCTTCCCCGTGAGGGATTCTGAGCTTGTCGAACGGCCCAGAATCGCCCGACAGCAATGCACTTCCTCGATGCAGGCTACAGCGCGTCGCCGGAGGATCACGCCGACCACGGATGGCGAAGTCCGTCGTATCGCACGCCGGTGCTCAGATTTCGGCCGATATCGTGGATGGCTCGACGCTGACCGGTCGGCTTTCGACAGTGCTCGCTTGGTGGGTTGCTGCCGGGTTCAATGCCGCGTCCCGCGAGCGCTGTCCGCACGTCGGCCTCATTAGGCTGTCGCAGGTGGATGGCAGTTGGGCCGCTGAGCTCGCCGAGCGGTACCTCGCTGCCGCTTTGCCCAAGCGTTG
>CAWCRS010000009.1:0-345868 GCA_963798085.1 uncultured Gemmatimonadales bacterium | reverse complement strand
GACGACACGGCGTCGCACCCTGTGACCGGTCGTGTCCTGCGCGTACTCGATCCATTTGCCAATGGCGGACTGGCCCGGCCAGAACTGCCGCGCCGCGGTCTCGTTCACCACCGCCACGGGCTCCGTATCAATGCGGTCGCTGTCGCTGAAGCCGCGGCCACTCTTCAGTGCGAAGTCCTCGCCTCCGGCGGACGGGCGAGGCTATGGTTCGGGGAAATGTCGCGGAGCGCCATGTCGGCGCCCCGGCAACCACTGCACCCTTACCGGATGATCACCATGGCGCAGTCGACGGGAGCCACACCCGAGTGGACGTACGCGGAATACGCCCGCCTGCCGGACGACGGCAATCACTACGAGGTCATCAATGGGGAAGTGTGCGTGACGCCGGCTCCGGGGATCCCACACCAGCGGGCCGCGGCCAGACTCTTCCGCTTTCTGAGCGACTATGTGGACGAGCATCGAATCGGCGAGGTGCTCTGGGATGTGGACGTGCTGTTCGTGTCCGGCCAGTTCCTGCGCCCGGACATGGTCTTCGTGCCGCCCGGCGCCGAGCTGTCGGACCGGGGCGTGGAATCGCCGCCCGCACTCGTCGTGGAAGTGCTCTCGCCGCACTCGAAGCGGATCGACCGCCTGAAGAAGCCGCTCCGCTACCGCGACTTCGGCGTGCCCGAGTACTGGGTGGTCGACCCGGAGGCGCGACGCATCGAGCGCTACGGGCTGTCGGCGGATGCCGGACCGGACATCTGCGACGAGATTCTGCGCTGGCAGCCGTCGCCTGCCACACCCGCTCTCGAGCTCAGCGTGCCGGCGGTATTCGGCGGGCACATCGACCCATGACGCCCGGCATCATCGCGGCAGCGTCAGCCTTCCGAACGATTCCGTCGAGGCCCGGAGCAAGCCGGGTGCGCGCCTGTCGCGCGAGCTTCACAACGAACGCAAACGGTGACACGACGGCTGAAACGCGGCCACGGCACCAAACGTGGTATCACGATTTCACGATTGGGTCCGGAAGCCGCGCGAGGCGCGGCAATCGCCCCAAATCCCCTTTGACCGGTCGCGCGTTTGGTTCTTTGACCGCGTTTTTGCGCGGCTAACGCGCCAAACGCGTGAGTGGCCGGCCGCGTTCGGTGCGTTCACCGCGCTGCCCCGGCTGCTGCGGCATGTTTCGCAGCGATGGAGCCCGCCATCACGCGATTTCCCTGGCCAGGCAAGGCGGACGTTGGCCCTGTATCGCTGGCGCAGCAATGGCACCGGACGAGCGCCCACCCGTCAGCTCCCGCGTGATCGCCGACTCCGTTTGGCGCTCTTCGTAACTGCTCGCTTCGCATGGCTTCGCCGCACTGTTCTCGTGACCGCCTCATGTGCGGCGGAATCGACGACTCGAACAAGCCAGTTGTTGAGACTCTCTCCTTCAGCAGCGGCCGCCAGCGCCGCAGCCCTGTGCAGATCGGATCCCAGGCGAACATTAAGCTTGCCCGAAAACGGGCGCTCGGGTTCTTCCCCACGCTGCTTGCAAACCGATAGATAATGGTCCACCGTACGCCGCATCGACGCGTCCAGCGCGTCCACAGTGTCGCCCTCGAAGTAGATCTCGTCGCGCAGATCGACCACGTGCCCGGTGAACAGGCGCAGCTCCGGGTCGAACTCGACGACACCCATATAACCCTTGTACTCGATCATGGTACCTCCTGCCGATTCAGAGCCGCCCAGGGGATTCGAGATAACTCCGCACGCGCTTTACCAGACCCATGCCGCATTCCTTGCGCGGGTGTGGCCGGTCCACCGTCAGCTTCCGACCGTCGAGAACGAACGTGACGGTCGATCCGGAGCCCTCGTACGATTCCGCGCCAAGCCACCTGAGGCACGCCTCCACCCTCTTCCAATGCACCCCCGGATTGAGGCGACGGATCTTTTCGAGCGTATCCTCGTGCCGGGTCATGGTACCATGATGCAGTACCATAACGCTGAAATCAAGGGGGCCGCCCATGGCTCCCGTCATCCCACCCTGAATCCCGCCTTCCATCCGGGCCCCAACGGTTGTCGGTTTGCGCGCTCCGCCGTGCGGCGCGCATTGTGTCGCTCATCATGAACGGCACTGTTTGCCGCCTGATCACTCAATGAAGCGAACCATCCTCATTGCGAGCTACCTGGAACCGGAGCACGTCGCACGCATCCGTCAGGTCGACGAGCGACTCGAGGTGCTCTGTGAGCCGACGCTGCTGGCGCCGCCGCGCTACGCGGCCGACCACAGCGGCGCGCCGTTCACGCGCACGCCGGAACAGGAAGCGCAGTGGCGCGCACTGCTGGCCCGCGCGGAAATCCTCTTCGACTTCGACCGCGCCAACGCGCGCGAGCTGCACACGCTGGCACCACGGCTGCAATGGATTCAGGCGACGAGTGCCGGTATCGGCGAATTCGTCGCACGCATGGGCCTGCACCAGAGCCTGCCACACGTGACACTGACGACGTGCGCGGGCGTACACGCACAGCCGCTCATGGAGTTCTGCTTCATGGTGCTGTTCGCGTTCCACAAGCGACTGCCGCACGCGCTGCGCGAGCAGCGCGCGAAGCACTGGGAACGCTTCGCCACCTCCGACCTGCGCGGCCAGACGCTCGTGATCGTGGGCATGGGCGGCGTGGGCCGCGAGATCGCGCGCGTGGCGAGCACGCTGGGCATGCGCGTCATTGGCGTGAAGCGCACCGTCGGCACTGCGACGGCGGCGTCGCTGCACCTCGACGAGCTGTACGGCCCGCAGCGAGCTGGCGCACGTGCTGCCGCTCGCGCAGAATCTCGTGCTCATCGCGCCGCGCACGGCGGAGACCGAGGGCATGATCGGCGCGCGCGAGCTGGCGCTGCTGCCGGCAGGTGCGGTGTTCATCAACATTGGACGCGGTGCGCTGGTCGACGAGGCGGCGCTGATCGAATCGCTCCGTTCCGGTCACCTGCTGGGCGCGGGGCTCGATGTGTTTCGCGAGGAGCCGCTGCCGGCAACGAGTCCGCTCTGGGAAATGGAGAACGTCCTGATCTATCCGCACTCGGCCAGCACATCGCAGCGCGAGAACGAGCGCATCACCGACCTGTTCTGCGAGAACCTGCGTCTCTTCCTGGCCGGCCAGCCGCTGCGCAACCAGTACGACGCGACACGCGGGTTCTAGTCATCACGCATGCGCATGAATCCGGTACTCACGCTCTTCGCGCTCGCCGCTGTCGTCCTCGTCGCGCTGTGGCTCGAGCGGAACGTGAAGGCGTTCGCCAAGGTCGGCTCGGCCGCCACCGCCATCCTCGTCGCGCTCGTGCTGTCGAACACCGGTGTCATCCCCGGCGCGTCCCCCGTCTACGACTTCCTGATGGGACAGGGCGTGCTCGCCGGCATTGTGCTCATTCTGCTCAATGTCAACCTCAAGTCCATCCGCGACGCGGGCACGCCGATGCTCGTCGCATTCGCCATCGGCGCGGTTGGATCGGGGATCGGCGCAGCGGTGTCGGCGCTGCTCGTGCACGCGGCGATCGGCCCCGACACGTGGAAACTCTCCGGGCAGTTCACTGCCACGTACATCGGTGGTGGGATGAACTTCGCCGCTGTGGGCACGGAGCTGGGCACGCGTCCCGACCTCTTCTCGGCCGGCGTCGCGGCGGATGTCATCATCACCGCGATCTGGCTCGTCGCCTGCCTCGTGATCCCGGAGCTGATGGACCGGCGAAGCGGGTCGGGCGGGTCGCCACGCGCGGCCGCCGCGCCGCAGCCTGCCGTTTCCGATCCCGATTCCATGCAGGCGAAGCTGAGCAGCAGTGGTGTCGCGATGACGCTGACGGATTTCGCCGGACTCGCGACTGTGGCGCTCGGCGTCATCTGGCTGTCGGAACTGCTCGCCGGATGGCTGCCCGCGGTGCCCAAGGTGCTCTGGCTCACCACACTCGCACTCGGCCTCGCGCACGTGGCCTATGTGCGACGCTTCGCCGGCAGCGTCGTCGTCGGCAACTTCCTGCTCCTGCTCTTCCTCGCCAGCAACGGCGCGAAGTCGGTGATCGCGCGCATTGTCGAAGTCGGACCATCGATCTTCTACTTTGCCGCGGGCGTGGTCGCCATTCACGGCATCATCATCTTCGGCATTGGCCGGCTGCTGCGGCTGAACGGTGACCTGCTCGCGATCGCATCGCAGGCCAACGTCGGCGGATCCGCGACCGCAATGGCGCTCGCCAGCGCGCGACGCCGGCCCGACCTGATCCTCCCGGGCATTGCCGTCGGCATGCTCGGCAATGCTGCGGGGAATTACGCAGGCATGGCCGTCGCATTTGCCGTCCGGGCAATGCTGCGCTGAAGCTTCTGATGGAATCCTTCCGCTGGCGACAGTTTCGCAACGAGCTGGCGAAATGATCGAGCGAACATCACAAACGGCGGCTGCGGACAATGCAGCAATCGCCGCCTTCATTTCCTACGCTCGCGAAGACGAACCGATCGCGGCCGCGTTGCAGGCGGGTCTGATCGAGATGGCGCGTGCCAGTCCGACCGTCGCCCGCGAACCAAGGCTGCGCGTGTTCCGCGACGCGACGAATCTGGTTCCGGGGCAGGGGCTTTCGGATGCCTTGCGTCAACATCTCGCTTCGTCCCGGAAACTGAAAGCTGCGAGGATCCTGGATGCCATGGCGCCTTCACCTGACAAAGCGCAGGCTTTCATGACGGTGGCAGACACCGAGCTGCAGAATCAGCAGCAGATGCCGGCAAAGCGAACGTTGGCGAGAGCCTGGAGCGCATTGCACGCGGCGGGTTACATCAATCCGCCGTGCAACGGCCGCGGAACGGCAGTTGCCCTTGGAAGCATTGCCGCGCGGCTCCTCGCCATGAACGAACCGGTTGGCGCGCGGACTGTTGCCAGTGAATGCAGGGGCCCGACGCGGTCTCCGGAGTCATGGCTCGTACGGTACTCAGCCCTGGCTGCGATACTGGAGGCCTACACCCGCTGATCGCGTCCGGATCCGCCGGAGCTCGTTGCTGCGATTCGTTTCGCGGCGCAACCACGGCCCGAGCACATCCGCTAACCTCGGGTTAACCGGTGGATGAGGCCGGTTCCGTTTCCAGACGGCTCAAGGCCTGGTACATTGAGGTTGGATCGCTTCGGCGATGTCATCCCGGAAACGCTGACCCGGAAGACGGTCACGGCAGCGCCCCTTCGAGCGTTACCCAGGCAGATCGGTTCGTGACTCCGTGCATTGAACTTCGGGGACTGCGGTGCTGACGACTGCCCCATTACCAGGGCTACCGTACTGGAGGAATGCGCCCATGCGATCCGCGATCCTGCTCCTCTTCCTCAGCCTCCCGTCCCTTGCCTGCCGCGACGCTGTGGCGCCGCCGGACGACGTACAGGGAACGTGGAGCGAAAACACCAGTGTGCCGGGGGTCAGCCTCGTGCTCGAGATCACACAAGATGGCAGTACGATCTCAGGTGGCGGCACCTACGCGATCGAGGCCGGCAGGTCAGGCACGCTGCAACTCAGCGGCTCCTATGCCCGGCCCAACATCACGTTAACCATCCAGCGGGACTATGGGCTGACGCAGACCTACAGCGGTGTGGTCCTCGATTCGGACCACATGAAGGGTATGATCGCAGACAGTTCAGGCAACTCAGCGGCATTGAGCTTCACTCGACGCCAGGCTGGCCACCCAGCAGCGCATCTCTGACGACGCCACACACGACCGGTCCTGCCATCCGGTTCCGGTGACCGACCGACCCTGACCTGGAATTACATGGACGGCGAGCTGCCTCGCCTGAACCCTGTGCTCGCCGCCGCCAGCACGGTCGCCCGGTATCTTCGACATTGGTGTCGGGCTCGTGCGACGCATGCCCGCCGCCTGCCCGGGCGGCCGCTGGCCCGGCAGACCGTCGAAGCCATAGGTTTGTGCCGTGTTCGCAGTAACGCACACGGTGCTCAATGGATGAGATGACCGCCACGCTCCCCTCGCCTGCTCTCGATATCATCGAACGCCTCCGCCGGCACCGCACCGTCGGCGGCGTGCCCGAAGCCGAGCTCGAATGGCTTGCCGCCCGCGCCGTCCTGCGCCGGTTCGAGCCAGGCGACATCATCGTCCACAAGGGAGAGGAATACTCGTCGGACAAGCTGGGACTCGAGGTCGTCCTGAGCGGGCATTTCTCCACCTGGGTGGACCGCGGCGGCAGCGCACGCAGGGTCATGGACTGGCAGGAGGGTGACCTGACCGGTGTGCTCCCGTTCTCGCGAATGAAGGTCGCACTGGGCGACAGCGTTGCGAGCACGGCAGTGGAAACGCTCGAGCTCGCCGCGAGCTTCTTTCCCGAGCTGATCCGCGAGTGCCCGAACATCACGGCGGCGTGTGTGCACGTGATGATCGACCGGACTCGTGTATTCAAATCCAGCGACCTGCAGGACGAGAAGCTGGTCTCACTCGGGAAGCTGTCCGCGGGTCTGGCCCATGAGCTGAACAATCCGGCCTCGGCCGTGGCCAGGAGCGCGTTGCTGTTGCAGACGAGCATGGCGGATGCGGACCGCGCTGCCCGCGCACTCGCGCTGGCGGGCCTCACCGAGGAGCAGCTCGCAGCGGTCGACCGGGTGCGCAACGCGTGCATGCTCAGGCCGCCGGTCGTGTCGATGTCTCCGCTCGAGCGTTCCGACCGTGAGGACGAGATCGCCGGGTGGCTCCAGGCGCACGGTCTCGATGAAAGCGCCGTCGAAGCACTCGCCGAGACAGCGGTCACACTGGACGCGCTCGACGAGCTGGCCGGATACCTGGAAGGCGATGCGCTCGACGCCGCACTGGACTGGTCGGCAGCCGGCTGCATGGTGCGCATGCTGGCCCGCGAGAATGAGCGCGCGGCGGCGAAGATCACGGACCTGGTCAGCGCGATGAAGCGGCTCACGCACATGGATCGCGCACCGGTGTCCGAGGCGATCGACGTGGAGCAGGGGTTGCGCGACACGGTGATGGTCCTCGGCCACAAGGCGAGGGACAAGTCGGTGAGCGTGAAGATCGACGTCGCCCCGTCGCTGCCGCGTGTGCACGCGATCGGCGGCGAGCTCGAGCAGGTCTGGATGAACGTCCTCGACAATGCGCTCGATGCCGTCGACCTGGGCGGCCACGTGGCGGTCACCGCCAAGCCCGAGGGCCATGTGCTGGTGGTACGCGTGATCGACGACGGCCCGGGCATCGCGCCCGAGCACCAGGAGAAGATCTTCGATCCCTTCTTCACCACGAAGTCGCCGGGCAAGGGTACGGGTCTGGGCCTGGACATCGCACGGACGCATGTCCGGGGTCACGGCGGGGACATTGACTTCGACTCCCGTCCCGGTCGGACCGAATTCCGCGTGACCCTGCCGCTGGCTCGGAGCGGTGAGCCGACGTCGCCCGTAGCCCAAGAGTCATGATCCGGCCGGTACTGCTGGCGGTCGACGACGACGCCGAGGTCCTGAGTGCCGTCGGCCGCGACCTGAGAGGGCGCTACGGACGGGACTACAAGGTCGTGAAGGCCAGGTCGGGCGGTGAGGCGCTCCAGGTCACCACCGAGCTGAAGCGACGCGGCGTGCCCGTGGCTCTCTTCGTCGTGGACGAGCGCATGCCGGAGATGAAAGGGACGGAGTTCCTCGTGCGGGCGCTCGAGATGTATCCGGGCGCGCGTCGCGTTCTGCTCACGGCATACGCGGACACGCAGAGCGCCGTCACGGCGATCAACGAGATCCGGCTGGACCGCTACCTCGTCAAGCCGTGGCAGCCACCGGAGGAGCTGCTCTACCCGCACATTGACAAGCTGCTCGACGAATGGAGCGCCAGTGCGGGACCGCTCGTCGAGGGGATCCGCGTGGCGGGCAGGGCGTTGTCGCCTGCCACCTACGCGGTCAAGCGCTTCCTGTCCGCCAATCAGGTTCCCTACCTGTGGTGCGACGTCGACACGGACACCTCCATGCGCGCGCTCGTCGAGACGATCGATCCGGACCTGTCGCACCTGCCGGTCGTCTTCTATCCGGACGGGACAACCCTGGTGCAGCCGGACTTTCGCCAGCTCGCAGAGAAATCCAACCTCGACACGCGGCCCAGGCAGAAGTTCTACGACCTCGTCATCGTGGGTGGCGGTCCGGCCGGTCTCGCGGCTGCCGTGTATGGCGCGTCCGAGGGACTGGTGACACTGCTCGTCGAGCGCGCGGCGCCCGGCGGCCAGGCCGGCACCAGCTCGTTCATCGAGAACTACCTCGGCTTTCCCGATGGAGTGACGGGCGCGGAGCTCGCCCGCCGCGCAGCCGCCCAGGCGAAGCGGTTCGGCGCCGAGATCCTGTCGGCGCAGGACGTCGTGCGCGTCCGGCGCAACGACCCGTACCGCGTGGTCGTGCTGGCCGACGGCACCGAGTTGAGTTGCTACGCCGTCGTGATCGCGAGTGGCATGGAGGTCCGGCGCCTCGAGGTGCCCGGGCTCGAGGAACGCGTGGGCGCGGGCGTCTTCTACGGGTCCGCCCTCAGCGAAGCCCCGCTCTACCGCGACCGGGACGTCTGCGTCGTGGGCGGCGCGAACTCGGCGGGACAGGGCGCGATGTTCTTCTCACGCCAGGCGAGGACCGTGACCATGCTGCTGCGCGGCGGCGACCTGCGCGCTTCCATGTCGCAGTACCTCGTGGACCGCATCAGCGAGACCGCAAACATCATCGTTCTGCCTAACACCGTTGTTGCCAGCGTCAGCGGCAACGGCCGGCTGGAGGCCATCGACGTCCAGGACACTGTCACTGGCGCGACGCGCACGCTCCCGGCCGCCGCCCTTTTCATCTTCATCGGCAGCGCGCCGCGCACGGAAATGGTGGCCGAGCTGGTCGCGCTCGACCCGCAGGGCTTCGTCCTGACCGGTCGCGAAGTGCTGGTGGACGGTCACCGGCCGAAAGGATGGACAGCGGACCGCGACCCGTTCCTGTTCGAGACCAGCGTGCCCGGCATCTTCGCGGTGGGCGACGCCCGGCGTGGCTCGGGCAAGCGCGTGGCGGCGGCCGTGGGCGAGGGTTCGGCAACGATCAGCGCGGTGCACGAGTACCTCGGCACCGTCTGACGCCTTGACCGGCGCGGCGGCCGGTTCGAATCGCGTCTCGGCAGCTACCTCTCCGGCGCGTCGTCGAAGTCGACCTGCTGCACGTCCGCCCAGGGCACGTACTCGGGGCGCTGGCGGCCGGCGAGAAAGATCAGCATGCCGCCATTCCACCGGCCCAGGTCGCCGCTCAGCTCCAGCGGCAGCACCTCGCCGGTTGTTAACATCACGTTAGCGCGCTGGGCGCTGTGCGCTTCCCTGCCGGGCAGCAGGATCGACGCGATGCGGCTGAAGGGAATCGTGTAGTCGACGCCCTGCGAGGGAGCGTCGAGCGTTTCCGTCGTCTCGCTCTCGTCGAGGTCGTAGACCAGGCGGCCCGCAAGGTGGCGGCCGGAGCGGGTGGTGACGGTGCCCGTGAGCGGGCGGCCCGGGGCGTAGGCGTGGTAGCCGGGAGCGCCGCCGCCGGGACTGAAGTCGACGCGCTCGAAGGCATCCCAGGAGACCAGCACGCGGCCGTAGCGCGGGTCGTCGACGTAGAGCCCGCGGTTGCCCTGGCCGACAGCGCGGGTGCCGGACATCGCGATCCCGCGGCCGTCGAGCAGCGTCACCGTGACGCTGCTGCGCGAGCGGCGCGCGATCGAGCGGATGCTGTCGAAACGCAGGCGCAGCTCACCGTGGGCGATCCGGCCGTGGAGCACGTCGGAGCCGAGGCACTGCTCGCGGTCCCACTGCACGAGGCCGGTGAAATCCCCCTGCCGGGTGTGCACGGTACCGTACAGCGGGTCCGGAACCGTGCCAAACTGCGTGTTAGAAAGAAACTCGATGCTGCGGATGCGCCATTCGCTGATGTCCACGACGCCGCGGCTGGGGTCCCACACGCGCACGCCGTCGTTCATGTCGTCGGCGCCGTAGCGATCGAGGTGAACCACAGTGCCGCTCTTCAGAATGACCCGCAGATCCCTGCCGCGCGGCTCGATGCGCGCGATGTCGCCGAAGCGCGCCATGAAGGGCCGGCCGAGGTTCACCTTGTTCTGCCAGCCGACGAGCTCGATCCCGAAGAAGCCAATCGACTGATGCTCCCGCGGCAGCTGGTCCTGAGGCACAAGGGCGGCCCAGGCGTTCTTCGCCCTGGCGCCGTTGAAGTAGTTGCTCCACAACGCCTCCTCGTCGACGCCCCAGCGCAATCGTCCCTCGTACGCGGTGCCGTCATTCAGGGTGATGCGGCCGTAGAGGAAGCCGTCGCGGGCCGTCGCCGTGGCGTTCATTGCCGTTGACGTCGGGGTTGCTGCAGCCAATGTGGCTGCCGCAGACTCCGCGTCTCGCCGAGTGTCGCGGTGGCACGCGGTGAGGACGAGAGTGAGGAACGAGGCGGCGAACGCCTCGCCGAGAATCGTCGCTTTCTTCATGACCGTCTCTCGATGGCTGACACGAGTGTCAGCGGCCACAGCTCCCTGCTGCTACCCGGGCAATATCGAAAGTACTTCGTGTTGCAAAGTACCACCGCCGGCGGCGCGCGTCAAGCGGCGGATCCAGCAAGCGCAGCGATCGGAAACTGAGAAGATTTTGTCTGCGCGCTGAAGATTGTTGGCGCCTTCTGCCGAGCGCCGCGGGGCAGCGGAGTCCGCCGGGCGAGGCGTCGCGAAATCCGCGCGGGTCGCGCATCGCGTGTTCCGGAGCGGTGTCCGGCGACGTCGTTGCGTGCGGGAATCCGGGCCGTGCCGCACAGGCCTGCGCGTGCATCCGCAACGGCCCGCCGATTGCCACCTGCGCTCCTGTGACTTCGACTTCCAGCTTCCTTCACTGAGGTCGAAAAACCGCCCCGACAGCATCGCGCAGTGTCGCCAGCCCGGTTCCACGAGCCGGGCACGACAGTCCGTTTACAGGGAGATGCCGGCATGGCCACGATCCTCAGAGGATTCCTCGGGAACAGCTCCAGAGACGAGTTGACGGACGAAATGCGCGAGATCCTGGATGCGATACGCCAGGAGCGCAGCCAGTGCGAATCACTCGTTCGCAACGCCGAGTCGATGCTGGACCGCGTTCAGCATGTCGGCGAGCCGCTGGCCAAGGCGGCAACCGATGTCGACGCCGTCACGACGCGTCTCGCGGCGCTGGACGGCCAGCTGGCCAGGGCCGAGCGCATCGGCGAGCTCTACCAGACGCTGGATGAAGGAGCCGAGCGACTCGGACAGAACCAGCGCAAGCTGGAAGCGAAACTCGCCCACGCCGGCAGCGACGCGGAACGCACACGCACCCTGCTCGAGGATCTGACAAGGAAGCTCGATCAGGCGACGGATCTCCGGGATCAGATCGTGCCGTTCCTCGAAATGGAATCGCCGTTCCAGGAACTGCGCAGCGAAGCCGACGGCCTGCGCAAGCAGATCGGCGGCGTGGGCGACCAGCTCGCGAGGTTGCTGGAGCAGCACGGCCGCGTCGCGGACACGCAGAACGTCACGACATCGAGAATCGAAGCCATCGAACGCCGCCACGAAGATTTCTCCAGGACGCTGCACGAGAAGGAGCGTCGCGTCGCGGAGGTCGAGCAGGCGGTCAGGGAGCTGGATGGCGTCCAGAGCACGGCGGACGACGTGAAGCGCAGCCTCGACACGCTGAAGGCGCTGGGCGACACCGTGACGCAGAAGAGCTCGGCATTGCAGGCGCAGCAGGAGATCATCGAGCGAACGATCGCGCGCGCCGATGCACTCGACTACGCGATCCGCAAGCTGGATGACGGTGCGCGCAAACAGCAGGAGACGGCGAAGTCGCTGGCGGCACTGAAGGAAGGGTTTGCCGGGTTGCAGTCGCTTCACGACCTCGTCACGCAGCGTGCGACCGAGAGCCGGCAGCTGCAGCAGGAGAGCGACGAGCAGATCCGTCAGATGCGGGCGGAGCTGGGCGCGGCGCGCGAGGATGTCGGGAAAGCCGTCGAGCGTTTCGATTTCGAGGGGCGAGGTCTGGAACTGGCCAGCCAGCGCGTCGCCGACCTGCGCGCCGCGCTTTCGGACTTCGAGACCCGCTTCGCGACGATGGCCGACTCGGGACAGGCCGTGGAGGCGCTCCACGGCCGGACTCAGGCTCTGGCCGTTCGCCTGGAGGCCATCGCCACGGATGTCAGTCGCCTGGACGTCGAGTCCGGCCGGATCGCCACGCTGCGTCGCGAACTCGACGACACGGCCCGGACCTCGAGGGACACGGTCGAGCGGGTGACGCGAATCGAGGCGTCGCGACCCGCCGTCGAGGCTGCGTTGCGCGACCTCGAGCAGCTGCAGGGCACCCATGCCCTGGTGAAGGACACGCTCGAACAGATGCGGATCGCGGCGAGCGAGCTGGCGCGATTCCGCAGCGAGCAGTCGGACACGCGCGGCTGGCTGGAGGCGGTGAACGGTTCCGTCGTCGAGTTGCAGGAACGCATTGCCGACGTGCTCCGGTCCGCTCCCACCGTCGCAACCGTGCAGAAGCAGGTGCAATGGGTGACGGAAGGCACGGCTGCGATCGAGTCACGGCGCGAGTTCGTCGAGGAAATGCACCGACGTCTCACCGAGCTGGGCAGCCTGTCGAGCGCGCTGGACGAGCGCGGTCGCGACCTCGGAGCCCGCATGGATGGAGCGGAGCAGCGCTTCGTCGGACTCGGGGCACAGGCCGGGGAAGCGGAGCGGCTGGGCAAGAGCATTGCTTCGCTCGTATCCAGCGTGCAGCAGGCAGGGCGGCAGAGCGCCGAGATCGCGAAGAACGTCACGGGTCTGGAGGCCCGGTGCGAATCGGTCGAGACGCTTGCCGAGCGCACGCGCACGCTGCGCCAGGAGATCGAACAGCGGCAGCAGGCCGTGGAGGAAGCCGCGAAGGAGCTGCAGAAGGCGTCCGAGCTGCGTCAGGAGGCCGCCGCCGCCGCGCAGCAGCTCGGCGAGCGGTCTAACAAGCTGTCAGACGCGCTCGCTTCCGCCGAGCGCCAGACTGCGCACGTCGAAGAGCTCGCGGCCCGGCTCGAGGATCGCGTCTCCGGCCTGCAGTTCTTCGAAAAGCGGATCGGTCAGTTCGAGGATCGGCTCGCCGCATGGGAGCGGGTCGAGCAGGAAATCGCCCGCTCGCTGGAGCAGCTCACCGTACGGCAGGGCACGATCGAGTCGCTGCAGGCCGATATCGACCGCATGTTCGTGCTGGCGGAGAAGACGACTGCCGATGTGCGCGCGATCGCGGCGGCGCAGCAGGAAATCCGGGAGAATCGCGGGTCGCTCGACGGAGTGGTCAGCCAGCTGCGCGAGGTGCGCGAAATGACCACGGCACTCGAGGAGCGGAAGCGCGACATGGCCAGAGCGGAGGCTCGCCTTTCCCGCGCCGAGGCGTTGCTGGTCGACGTACGATCCAGTCTCTCCGTCATCCAGGCGCAGAAGGTCATCATCGATCACGCGGTCGAGAAGGCGGGCTCGCTGCAGTTCCTTCTGAGGCAGGCCGAGGCGACCGTCGAAGGACTGCGCGAAGAGCGCGAGCTCACTGCGCGCGTGCGTGCGGCCTCGGACAGGGGCGATGAAGCGACAGGCTGATCCAGGGTCGACAGGGGTCGCGGGGTTTCTGGTGATGGCGCCCTGAAAGGATCTGCGTCCCCTCCTCAGCGGCGCAACGGTGCAGGCTCCTGGTCCAGGGCCCTGCTCGTCAGCGCGGTGAGTCGAACCTGCCCCTCACAGCGCTCGCCGGTCAGGCGGCCGGCCGACTTCGCCGGGATGGTTCCTGCTTGCCGCGGGTGGTCCTTGCCGGCGTCTTCCTCGCCGCCGCCTTCCTGACGGCGGTCTTCTTCGCCGCGAGCGGTTTCACAGCGGGTTTTCGCGGCGCGCGCTTCGCGGGCTCAGCCTTCTTCGCGGCAGGCTTCCCTGCGGCGGTCTTCCCCGCCGTGGGCTTGTTCGCCGCGGCCTTCTTCGTGACTGCCTTTTCCGGCGGGGCCTTCGACACCAGGCGGGGCTTCTGTGCCTGCGCCTGCTTCGCAGTCTCCTGTTTCGAGCGTTCCTGCTTTGCCGCGCGCTGCTTCGCCGCGGTCGCCTGCAGCGCTGGAGCCTGCACCGGCGCAGCCGGTGCCACGGCTGCGACCCTGACGGGCCTGGCAGACGCGACGACAGGCTTTGATGCCGGCACCCGCGGCGCTGCAGCAGGCGCTGCCATGCCGCGCTTCTTCAGTTGTTTCGCGGCCGCCCGGCGTTCCGCGCGATTGCCGGTCCGGGCCAGCTTCTGCAGCTCGGCGAAGTCATCGTCCGTCGGCTGGCAGTTGCCGCGCGCCATGCGCGCCAGAACGCTGTCATGGGAGAACAGTGACGGACCCGGCAGGCCTGCTGGCTGCGGGCGAAAGTCTCCACGAATTCCCATTGAGGCTCCTGGAATCATTGCGGCGTACCAACCTTCATGTCTCGGCGGCTGGTTCTTCGCACTTTAGATGGCTGGTTGTGGCGTGGGGCGGCGGCGTTCACGTCCGGCGCGAACGGCTCTGCCGCGGCACCAGCGTTAACACTGGGTTGACGACGGCGAAATCCGGCACCGCTCAACGTGCCGCAGGGCGGAACCGCGAGCTCGAACGTGACGATCACGCGCAACAACGGGTTCAGCGGTGTGGTGCAGCTCGCCGCGAGCGGCGCGCCGGGTGGAATCACCGTTACGCCCAATCCACCCGGCGTAAGCGGCACGGCGGCGACGCTCGACGTCACCGTCGCAGCATCTGTGAGTGGCTCTAACAACTCATTCACTCTTGCGGTGGGCGCGAATAGCGGACTGGCCATTGTGAACCGGAACGGCACGAACTACCAGACGACCGTGAATTACTTCAGCGGAGCCGAGGTGAGGGCGATGGTGACCGGGCCCGGCCCGTGCGCAGTCAACGAGCAGACGGGCCCGAAGCAACTCATGGGCACGGTCGGCTCCGTCGGCAGTCCGCAGCTGACCTTCTGGACTCTGGCGCTCGGCGGCGCCTCCGTTCCGCACGACCCTGGCGAGGGGCTGTCATTCACGCTGGAAGGGGTTGCCGACGGAGCGCGCGACCTGGTCGCTGCCCGTACCGGTAACAATGGCAGCAACTACGCGGTGCAGCGGATGATCCTGCGGCGCGCCACCAACTACGCCAGCCATTCGGCTATTCCGCTGCTCGACTTCCAGGGCAGCGAATCGTTCGCACCGGTCGCGGTGAACGGCATGGCCGGCAATCTCGGCACCGATCCGATGATCGCGACCGTGGCCCTCCTCACAGCGCGCGGCATCACCGCATCGTACTTCACCTCGACGCCTTCGCCCGCCGGTGGCGCCGGCAGAACCGGATACGGACTGCGCAGCGAGCAGCGGCAGCCGGGCGAATTTCATGTGGCGGAGTTCTTCGCGACGCCCACCACCGGCACACTCTGCTGCGAGACCTCTCGCGTGCCCGGCGCCCGGCGCACCCTTCTCATGCTCGTGTCCGCCACGCGCCTGCGCGGGCAGGCGTTATTGCCGGCGGTTGCGAACGAGCGCGTCCGCGACGCGCGCGTGATCGTACGTCGATTGCACGGTGTCGAGCGCATCCATGATGGCCGCCCGCAGCTCCGGCGTCGCATTGCTCCGGCGGGCAAGGGTGACGAGCAGCTCGGCGCACTCGTAATCGGCTGTTATCAGCCTGGCGCCGCGCGCGGCGAGCATGGCATCCGCCAGCGTGCCGCCGGAGCCGAGCAGCGCGCGCAGCGAGCGGCCTCTGTCGTAGTCGGAATGGATGCTGGCGATTGCCTCGAGGTACGCGGCTTCCGCGGCGGACTCGTGAAGCCCGGGCTCGCCGCCGATCTGCACGAGCAGATTGCCGAAGTCGGAATCGCTCAGGCGGTGGCGGACGGCCTGGCGCAGGAGGCGCACGATCAGGTCGGCGTCGGGCGGGGCCGCGGATTGCGGCACTGACGGCGGCGGTGCCGCCGGCTGCATGGCCGCGACAGGCGGGACTGCGCTCGCGAACTTCGGCGCCAGCGGCTCGGGAACCGGTGTCGCCAGCGCGGATGTCAGTCCCGACACGCCGGACGGCGAGGCGGGTGCAGCCGGCAGGCGATCCGCGAGCTGCGAAACGGTCGCCTGGCGCGAACCGGCGTCCGGCGGCGACGTGGGTGGCGCGGTCGGCGCGGCATTGTTGCCGGTGTCAGCGGGCGCAGGCGTGCGCGGGACAGGCACGAGTGCGGCCAGCGGCGCCACCAGCAGAAGCGACAGGGCGGCGACGGCGGCTGCCAGCCGGCGGGTGACCTGGCCGTGCGGCCGGTGGTCGTCCAGTACCGCCGTCAGGCGATCACGGAGACCGGGCCGCCTGGCCATGGCCATGGCCGCGAGCGATGCGGAGCGCGTGGTGCGCATCGAGCGCGCCAGGTCCATCAGCTCGGCGGCATAGTCGGAATGGACGCGATCCACTGGCGAGCACGAGGTCGTCACAGGCGTGCTCGCGCTCGATGCGCTGGCGGCGCACCGCCACCCACACGAGTGGATCGAACCAGTGCAGTGCGCAGGCCAGCTCGCCGAACAGCTGTGTCAGCGCGTCGTGGCGGGCCACATGCGCCAGCTCATGCCGCAGCACCGCGAGCAATCGGGGGCGAGGCCATTGATCGGCGCCCGCCGGCAGCAGGACCACGGGCCGGATCACGCCCCAGGTCATGGGCATGGCGCCGCGCGGCCCTTCGATGACGCGCACCGGCCCGCGCACGCGCAACGCGGCACGCACGGCCTGCACCTGCGCCAGCACGGCGGGCGAGCGGACGGCAGGCGCGCTTGCGGCGTAGCGCCGCACCCGCAACGTCACCAGGAGCAGCGGCAGCAGCAGCAGCGCCGCGCCCACCGCCCACCCCAGCAGCAGGACGTCACCGGGCGGCAGGCGCCAGGCGAAGGAACGCGGACGCAGGTCGTCGCCTGCATCCGTTGATGAATGGGTGACGACACGATTCAGCATCGACCCCGCCACGGCAGTAGCGTCGCCTGTGCCGGCCCGGGATGGCGCGCCGGTCGTGCGCGCGGCAGCCACGGTCCCGCGCTGGCCCGCGCCCGCGTCCCCGCCTGCACCTAACGATTCGTTAGAGAAAGCGAGCGCTGGTTGCGTACCGTTCGAGGCGGGCAGCAGCGCCACCGTCCAGGCGGGCGTCAGGCGAGTGAGGAGCGGCAGCGCCAGCAGTGCGCAGAGGGCGGCGCTCCAGAGAAGGTGGCGCAGCGCGGCCGAGGCGCCGCGCGCAAGCCGCACGAGCAGCGCGGTCAGCAGCAGGATGGCCGCGCCCTTGAGCGCCACACTGGCCGCCAGCATCACGCCGGTGCCGGCCTCTGACAGCGTGTCTGGCAGCATGCTCATCAGCGCCCCCGCCTGCGGGCGCGGTCCACCAGTTCCGCCAGTTCGGCCAGCTCCGTCATCGGAGCATCTCGGCCGCCTGCGTATCCAGAATCGCCTGCACCGTGCGACTGGCCGAGCCATTGAAGAACGTGCGCATCACACGCTCCAGCGCCGAGTCCTGCACCGTCTCGCGCGGCACCACCGGCTTGTAGACGTAGCGCGGGCCCATCACGTCGTGTGTCAGGTGCCCTTTTTCCTCGAGCTTGCGCAGCATGGCGCGCACTGCGGAGTACGAGGGCGGGTCAGGCAGGTCCGTGAGCACCTCCGAGACCGTGGCTTCGGCACGCTCGTAGATCACATCCATGATCTGCCGCTCGCGCCGGCTCAGGTCGTGGCCCCAGCGCATTACCTGCCGCCTCCGTTGCGCCGCGACCTCGCACGATCGCCACCGAGCAGCGCCGACGCCACACGCCCGTAGTCGTAGGACGAGCCAATGGTATCCAGCGCGTCCATGAACCGGTCGCGTACCTCGCCTTCTACCGGCCCCAGCGACGCCACCTGCACCAGCAGCTTCCGCCAGGTCGAAATCCGATTTGATCGTCTTCGCCGAGCTCAGCAGCATCGCCATCTGCGTTGCGTTCAGCTTCTCGCGCGCCAGCAGCGCGCAGAGCACGCGCCGGTGATCGTAGTCGGAACGAATGCCGGTAGTGGCGCGCAGCCACGCGTCGCGCGCGGCCGCACTGCTCAGGTCCTGGCCGGTAACCTGGATCAGCAGCTCGGCCCGGTCGTAGTCCGAGTTCACCGTGGCCGCGGCGTCGATCACAGCCGCCACCTGCTCCGATGTCAGCCGGCCCTTTGTCAACACGGCTGTCAGCACGCGGCGCTGGTCGTAATCCGAGCCGATGCCGCGCTCCGCTTCCAGGTACGCATCGCGCGTGGCGCCATCCAGCGTGAAGCGGTCTGCCACCGCCACCAGCAGCTCCGCACGATCGTAGTCGGACTTCAGCGTCGTCCCGGCCTTGCGCAACGTGCGCTGCACGGTGGCCGCGTCCAGATTCTCCTTCAGCAGCGCGGTGAAGTACTGCCGGCGCAGCCAGTCGCCCTGCAGCAGATCGATTTCCGCGAGCACCGCGTCCGGCCCCCTGGTCCGCGTCAGCCACGCGGCCCGCTCCTGCGCCGCCAGGCCCGTGCGGCGGAACAGATCCAGGAGCACGGCGCCGAACCAGTCGCGGGCCGCCGCGTCGAACGCCGTCGCGCGGCCATCCACGCGATACGCGTACTCCAGCTGGCCGCCGCTGCCCGCGTGTGATGTCGAGGCGCCGCTCGGTCGTCCCATCGTCCACGTCGAAACGGGCCAGACCGCCGCGCGTGAGACGCGCCACATTGGTGAAGTCGTCGTTGAACTCGAGCTTGCCCTCGATGCGCACCTTCACGTCGCACGCGCCATCCACCCAGTGCAGCGTCATCACGTCGTCGTTCTGATTGACGCTCGTGTTGTGCCGGTTCGAGGGTCCCGGCTTGCAGCCGAAGGCCGTACCACCCGACGTGCTGGTGTGCACACTACTCTGCGCCGCCACCTGCGGGGCGCCCGCTACCAGCGCCGCGAGTGCGGCCAGCGCCGCCATCCGCGCCGCCCCTGACCACCGCCGCCCTGCCGGCCCGGCCCGCCATGGCGCCTGCCTCGTCTGCCCAGCCATACGCACGCTACCTCCGTCAAGTGCTACAAACGTAGCATAATGCTGCGAAAGTAGCATAGGCGCGCAGAAAACGTCAAGGGCGGCGTCGGCCGGACAGGCTCAGGAGCATGAGGACGAAGGCAGCGAGCAGGACCCACGTCGTCGCCACGACCCAGAATTCGCTGGCCTGGCGCCCGGTCCGGGCGAGGCCCAGCTCGTAGAACGAGCGGAGCGGTGTAAGTGCCACCACGACGAGGCCGGCGAGGAAGGCGAGGAGCACGGGACGGTGGCGGATCGGGTCGCGCGCCATGGCCAGGAGTCCGGCACCCAGCAGGATGAGGAGCGCGGCCAGCTGGCGCAGCACGGCCACGCTGATGGCGCGGGAGCGCGGGTCGATGCCAACGGTGAACGTGCCGTAGACGTGCTCGAGCACGGTGTCGGGCGGAGCGAGGAGCAGCAGCGCCCCGCCCGTGATCAGGCCGATTCCCAGCAGCGCCAGCAGCAGTCGGAGCAGCCGTAATGGCCCGTTAGTGCGGGCGGCGCGCGCAGCCGTGGCGGCAGCGGGCGTAGCGTTCACCAGGCCACCGCCTTCAGCACCTCGGACATGATGAGCACGCCTCGCCGTACGTTCTCGAGCGAGATGCGCTCGTTGTTGCCGTGCACGCCGCTCTCATCGCTGGCCGGGATCACGATGGGGCTGTAGCCATAGCAGACGATGCCCAGGTCGCGCAGGAAGTGGCTGTCGGTGAAGCCGGTCTGCACCGAGGGCAGCACGGCCGCGGCGGGAAAGCGCTCCTGCGTGATGCGTTCGAGTGTGCGGTACAGATCGGTGTCCGTGGTGGAGACGGCGGCCGTGAAGCCCATGATCTTCTCCACGTGAATCGTGGTGTCGGCGAGCACGCCCTGAAGCGTGGTGATGAAGCGCGTTGCGTCCTGATCGGGCAGCAGCCGGCAGTCCAGCTCGGCGCTGGCCTCGGGCGGTATCACGTTGATCTTGCTCGAGCCTTCGAGGCGGGTGATCGAGCAGGTGTTGCGCGTCAGCGCGGCGAGGAAGGGGCTGGCCGCCTGCAGGCGGGTGAGGAACGCGGTATCGTCGATGGCCTGGCGGATGTTGCCGATGCGATCGGCGAAGGGGCCGATGCCGGCCGCGGCGCGACCGCGGAAGTACGATTCCACGGCGGGCACGATGCGCGGCTCGAACTGGTAGCGGCGCAGGTTGTCGAGAGCGCGCAGCAGGCGGGTCACTGCGGTTTCCACGCGCGGCATGGAACCATGACCGGGCTCGCCGTGCGCCGTCAATCGCAACCAGAGCGGCACCTTCTGCGTCACTTCGATCTCGAACACCTGCTTGTTGCCGCTCTGCGAGCCGCTACCGCCCTCGTTCAGCAGCAGGCCTGCTCCCTGGAACCAGGCAGGCCGGTTCCTGACCAGCCAGCCCACACCGAAGTTGCCGCCCGCCTCCTCATCGGCGGTGGCCATGAAGATCACGGGCCGGCGCAGGGGCCGGCCGGCGCGGTGCAGCTCGAGGAATGCCTCCAGCTGGAAAATGCCGAGCGTCTTGGTGTCGAGCGCGCCGCGGCCGTAGAGCATTCCATCCCGGATCGTCGCGGAGAGCGGGTCCACCACCCAGAAGCGCGCGTCGGCGGGAACGACATCCATGTGGTGCAGCAGGATCAGCGCGGGCTCGGGTCCGCCATCGAGTACTGCCCGGATATTGCCGCGACCGGGCGCCGATTCGGCGGTCTCGTAATGGATGCCCTCGGCGTCGAAGATGCGCTTGAACCAGTCGACCGTCGCGCTCTCGTTGCCGGGCGGATTGACGGTGTTGATGCGCAGGTACTCCTGGGCGCGCGCCAGAGTCTCCCGCTGGAGGCGCAGTGAGTCGCTGGACTGGGCGCAGGCAGCTGCGGGAACGAGCCCGAGGAGCAGGGTGCCCGCCAGGTGGCGCGCGAGTCGCATTGCAAGGCTCCGGATCGAGTTGAGCGGGCAGAGTCGCGGCCGGGCCGGGTCGCCGCAAGGGATGCGGCCGGAGCGTGCGGCCCGCGTGTAGGGGAATCCCCGCAGGGGCGTAGGTCCCGATCCGACCCTCCGGACGAACTTCCTCTCATGGATATCGCGGAGACCGGCCGATCCTCAGTTGTGGCAGCGTTGACTAACCGTGCGAGGGTGCGGACGGGGTGTAGCGTGCTCTGTCCGATTTTTCATCTGCGCTGGCGGCAGGCCGTGCCGCACTACCTCTGGCATTGACCGGGAGCTGGATGAGCATTCTTTCCTGGCGTAATGGCGCCCCGCGGGAGGGCGCAGAAACCGGCGGTTCTTCGCACAGGAGACCGGACGAAGCCCAGTGGCCTGCGTCCCCGCGGAACGGCACATTGGCGCCGGCGTCCGCGTCCGTCGATGACTGGCTGCGCATAGCCGAAGCGTGTCGCGCGGAATCGCGGCGTGACTCGGAGCGCCTGCAGCTGGCCACGCGCGAGCTGCTCAGTTCGGATGTTGCAGCCATCGCGCTGTGGAACATCGATGGGCGCGTGCTGGACGCTAATGACGCGTTTCTCAATCTGCTCGGCTACGAGCGTTCCGAACTGGAAGCGGGCCTGACGCTGAGCGACCTGCGGCTGCGCGAGCACCAGGAGGCCGACGCGCTGCGCCTGCGCGAGTTGCGCACTGGCGGCGAGACGACGCGCACGCGTGAGCTGCAGCTGGTACGCAAGGATGGCAGCCTCGTCTGGTGCCTCGCCCTGGGCGAGCTGTTTCAGGATGGCAGCGGCGATGGCATTGTCCTGCTGCTCAATATCTCGCAGCGCAAGGACGCGGACGAACAGCTGCGTGTGCTGCAGGATGCCCTGGAAGCCACTGCGAACGCCGTTGTCATCACGGATCTGAGCGGCACGATCCAGTGGGTGAACGCCGCCTTCAGCGTGATCACCGGCTACGCGCCCGAGGAGGCTGTCGGTCGCAGCACCCGCCTGCTGCGTTCCGGTCTGATGAAGCCGCCCTTCTACGAAGAGTTGTGGAGCACCATCCTGTCGGGGCAGGTGTGGCGCGGCGAAATCGTGAACCGGCGGCGCGATGGCACGCTGTACGTGGAAGAGCAGAGCATCACGCCGGTCAAGCGGGACGGCAGCATCACGCACTTCGTCGCCATCAAGCAGGACATCAGTGAGCGACGCCGCACGGAAGCCGCGCTGCACGAGAGTGAGCAGCGCTTCCGCGATCTGTTCGAGCAGTCGCTGGATGCCATTCTGGTGACCGACCCCGAGCTGCGCATTATTGACGCGAATCCGTCCTGCGAGCGACTGCTGGGCTGGTCGCGCGACGAGCTGTCCGGGCAGAGCGCACTGGTCATGGCCATCGATCCGCGCGCACGCGAACGTTTCTTCCAGGCCATCCGCGAGCGGGGTGTGGTGCGTGACTTCGAGGTTTCCGGCCGCACGCGGGAAGGCAATCCGGTGGAAGTGCAGCTGAACGCGGTGCCGCGCTGGGATGATCGGGGCCGCCTGCTGGGCTATCAGGCCATTGCGCGCGACGTAACGGCGCGCAAGCGTTTCGAGGAGGAGCTGCAGCACCTTGCGTTCCACGACTGGCTCACGGGACTGCCCAACCTGGCGCTGTTCCGCGACCGGCTGGAGCACGCTGTCTCGCAGGCGGACCGCACGGGCAGCAAACTCGCCATTATCTACCTCGACCTCGATCGCTTCAAGACCATCAACGACGGACACGGCCACAACGCGGGCGACCGCGCCATACAGCAGGTGGCGCGCCGGCTGCTGGCGTGCTTCCGCGAGGAAGACACGGTCGCGCGCATTGGTGGTGACGAGTTCACGGTGATCATCGAGCGGCTGAGCGGGCCCGCGCAGCTGACGCACATCCTGGAGCGCGTGACGGCCGCGCTGCGTACGCCGCTGCAGGTGGACGGCCACCGTCTGGAGATCGAAGCGAGCGTGGGCGCCGCGATCTATCAGGGCGTTCCCGATGCGGAGCGGCCGGCCGGCCGTTCCGCGGAAGACCTCGTGCGCAAGGGCGACGCCGCGATGTACCAGGCGAAGCGCCGGCCCGGCACGCGCTACCACATCTTCGATCCCGCCGTGGATCAGGACGGCAGTGCACGCATCCGCCAGCAGCAGGAGCTGCGCCGCGCCATCGAGGAGGATCAGCTGAGCACGGAGTACCAGCCGGTGGTGGACATTCGCAGCGGCACGCTCTGGGGCGTCGAAGTGCTGGCCCGCTGGCGCCATCCCGAGCGCGGCATGGTTTCGCCGGCGGAGTTCATTCCGCTGGCCGAGGAATACGGCCTGATTGCGCAGCTCGGCGAGTGGATCCTCGATCGTGCCTGCCGCGACCTGGCCGGCTGGCTCGCCGCAGGCCTGGCGCAGGATACGCGACTGCTGGTCAACATCTCCGCGCGCCAGCTCGAGGATCGCGAATTCCCGGCGCGACTGACGCTGCTGCTCGAGAAGCACGACGTGGATCCGTCGCGCCTGCACCTCGAAGTGACCGAAACCGTCGCCGTGCAGCACCCGGGCCGGCTGCAGGCACTGCGTCAGCTGGGCACCAGCGTCAGCGTCGATGACTTCGGTACCGGCTACTCTTCGCTGCGCTATCTGCGCGATCTCGATGTCGACAGCCTGAAGATCGAGATGGGCTTCACGCAGGGCATGGCCAACGATGCGAAGCTTGCGGCCATTGTGCGCACGGTCGTAGCGCTCGGCCGTGACCTGCGCCTGGACGTGATCGCGGAAGGTATCGAGACCGAGACACAACTGCGCATGCTGCAGGAGATGGGCTGTCCGCTCGGTCAGGGCTACCACTACAGCCGGCCCATCGATGCGTCCAGCCTGGCGGACCTGCTGCGCGAGGAGGCGGCGACTCCAGCGAGCACGCCGCCGCTGGCCATACCCGAGTCGACGACGTAATCTCCGCCCATTCGCCGGCGCGCAATCTCTCGCCGCGCGCCGGCATCCTTCTGCGCGTTACTTCCATTCGGGGCAGCTGTCATGGAGGCAGAGCCGCGCGCCAGGCGCGTGAGCGACGTCGTGCCTGATGCGGTCTCGCGCGGCCACCTGCTGCGCGTGCTGGGCGTGGCCTTCGGTCTCGCCGTGATCGTCGGCAACACCATTGGCGCGGGCATCCTGCGTACACCGGGCGAGATCGCGGCTCGACTGCCTTCGCCGACGCTGTTCCTCCTCGTCTGGATTCTGGGCGGCCTCTACGCGCTGCTCGGCGCCATCTCGCTCGCCGAGCTGGGCGTCATGCTGCCGCGCTCGGGCGGGCAGTATGTCTACGTGCGGCACGCGCTGGGCGCGTACCCGGGTTTCATCGTGGGCTGGAGCGACTGGGTGTCCACCTGCGGCAGCACCGCCGCCATGGCCATCGTCATTGGCGAGTACAGCGCGCCGCTGCTGCCCGGCCTTGCCGGTCGCGAAACCTGGACGGCGTGCGCTGTGATACTCGGTTTCGCGGTGCTCCAGTGGCGAGGCATACGTGCGGGCGATTTCGCGCAGCAGCTGACCAGCCTGCTCAAGACGCTCGCGCTGCTGCTGCTCGTGGGCGGCATCCTGCTGCTGCCGCACGCCGCTAACGCTGTGTCAGAAACGCCAGCCGTGCCGCACGGCTTCGTGCTGTTCAGCGCCTTCGTCGTGAGCTTTCAGTCTGTGGTGTTCACGTACGACGGCTGGACCGGCGCACTCTACTTCGCCGAGGAAGTCAGGAATCCGGGACGTGACATTCCGCGCGCCATGCTGGGCGGCGTGCTGCTGGTGCTGGTCATCTACCTTTCTCTCAATATCGCGTTCCTGCGCGTGGTGCCGATGGGACGCATGGCGGGCGATCCTTTCGTCGCCGCGACCGCCACGCGTGCGGTCTTCGGTATGCGGGGCGACACCATCATCCGCGTGCTCATGATCGTTTCCCTGCTGGCCGGTGTGAACGCCCTCCAGCTCATGGCGTCGCGCGTGCCCCTCGCCATGAGCCGCGACGGCATGCTGCCCCAATCGATCGCACGCGTGAACCGTGGCGGCACACCTGCTGCGGCGCTGCTGATGGGCACGGCCGTGGCCCTGGTTTTCGTCATCACCAATACGTTCGAAGCCGTGCTGGCCAAGCTGGCGTTCTTCTTCGTCGCGAACTACGCGCTGTCCTTTCTTTCCGTCTTCGTGCTGCGCCGCCGCGAGCCTGACATGGTTCGGCCCTGGCGGGCCTGGGGCTATCCCTTCACGACGGGCACGGCGCTGGCCGGGTCGGTGGCCTTCCTGATCGCCGCGGTGCTGGGGGATCCCGCTAACAGCGTGCAAGTCCTGCTGCTCCTGGCCATGAGCCTGCCCGCCTTCCTGCTGGTACGCCGCCGCAGGCGTCCGGCGGCGGATGAGAGCCGGGGCTGACGCTGCGCGTCGTCGCTCAATCCGCGGCTGCGGGGATCGGATCAGGCGACGATGCCGCCGCGGGTCCACTGCGCTGCAGCCGGCGTGTGTGCCACCGCCAGAGCCAGGCGGTGACCAGCCATGCGACCAGCGCGGCTACCACGACGTCGCTGACGAAGTGCGCCTGTGCCAGCACACGCGTGATGCCGCAGCCGATGGCCAGCGCGTACCAGACGGGTCGGGCGCGGGGGAAGAGACGGGAGAGCATCGTCGCCGCTCCAAACGCGACGACGGCGTGACTGCTGGGCAGCGCCAGGCCACCGGAGTGGAACGGCCGGTCCGCGAAGGAGCGGAACACGTAGTGCCCCGCATGACTGCCCGGCCGCTCGCGCCGGAACACCAGCTTGAGAAGCTCACCCGTGATGCCCGAAGCCGCCGGCGCCGCGAACAGCAGCCAGCCGCGCATGAGCGCGGGATACAGCGCATGCGCCGTGCGCCGCGGCCCGTCGTTCAGCACCAGCGCCAGCGCCCCACACATCCAGAACGGCAGGAACCCCATGCTGCGCAGCATGCGGCCCCAGTCCTGCTCGTAGACGCGCGCGTACACGATGTGCTCGTACGCCCAGCGATCGAGCGCCAGGGCAGCGAGCACGAGCACGGCGGCAGTGCCGAGGAAGCGCAGCGTCGGGTTTCGCGAGTTCATGGCTCGTGCGGACCGCCGGTTGTCAGTGTGCGTTGCGCGCCAGTGCGTGCAGCTGGACGGTCGCGACACCGAGTGAGTCGGTGACCGCGCCCAGCACGAAGTCCGCGCCGATCTGCAGGATCTGGAGTCCCGGCGGCGTGGTCAGCGTGCCCAGCATGCGACCGGTGCGATCGAACACCGTCCAGCGTGGCTGCGCATCGCCGGGGCGGCGGTAGTGCTCGACCCAGGCATCACCCGCGTCGTCCACCACGATGTTGCGGAACGCGGGCATGAGCCGGGGCCAGGGCGCCGCATCCAGCATCGCGTTCATGCGGGCACGCGAGCTGGCCTCGCGCAGCGGCGCGAGCCTCGCCGCGCGCTCGGCCGCGGTATCCACGCGGGTGACGCGCGGCAGAGGATCGCTGCTGCGCACGCTGCGGAGCAAGCGCCCATCCGGCGCCAGCACCTGGATCTGCCAGCCGCTGCTCCAGCCATAGAGCAGGTGGTCGCCGGCGGCGGCGAAGATGCCCTCGGGCGAGAACGGTGGGGGGGCCATCACATTGCCGCCCTCGCCCGCGAAGGTGAAGCGCTCTTCGACGGGAAAGCGACCCAGCGTGTCCAGACGCGCGCCATCCCGGGACAGATGATACGCCGTCACCGAATCGCGGCTGGAACCGGTCGCGTCGTCACCCATGCCGAGTACGCGGCGGCCCAGCAGCAGAATCGAGCCATCCGCGAAAGCGCCGGCGACAGCACCGGCTTCAGCCGGCAGCAGCGGCGGCACGCCAAACGCCCGCCCAAACTCGCCGTTAGAAGTGAACACGGATACACGCGCCCGCTGCGGGTCCCACGCCAGCAGCGAATCGGGCGGCAGCAGCGCCAGCCGGGCGAGCGTACGGAACTGACCCGGGCCCTCGCCCTCACCACCGGCCGTGCTGCGGTAGTGGCCCAGCACGTCGTAGAAGTGCAGCTCGCGCGTGGCGCCGCTGGCCACCACGATGCGCGCGTCCGGCAGGCGCAGCGCGCCCATGACTTCACGCAGACCACCGCTGTCGCCGGCTGCGGCAATGCGAATGTCGGGTGCTGTGGTTACGCGCCAGGCGGCGCGATCGTCCCACACGGGGGCGTAGTTCTGTACGAGGGTGATGCCCGCGCTGTCGCGCACAATGACGGGCGCATCGGGCGACCGCGGACCACAGGCGAACGTCAGCAACGTCGCGCCCGCGAGCGCGATGCCGGGGGCGCTTCGACGCAGCGGTTCGCTCAAGGAAAGCGTACGACCAGCACGTAGCGCCGCACCGTCATGGTACAGGCGCGGATGCCGTTGCCCGGATCGAAATTGAAGTTGGACATCGCGCTGCGCGGATCCTCCAGCACCACTGTCAGGTGAGGACCCACCGGATCCCCGGCGGAAGCGCAGGCGTCGCTCAGGGGCAGCCAGATTTCGCTCACCGGCATCTTCGCGCCGACCAGCACGTTCAGCAGGGAGTCTATGTTCGTGGTGTTCTGGCGTGCCGCGTAGAGTTTCGTGACATCGTACTGCGGCAGGTCGGCGCTGGCGACTTCTTCGACCGTGTACTGGAACTCGATCGGATCGTTGACATTGCCGCAGGCCGCGCCGGCGAGCACGAGGCAGCAGGCCAGCAGGCCGGCGCGCCGGCAGCGCAGGTCAGGACGTCGCCTGCCGCTTTTCGAGGATGGCCACATAGACGGGTCCTCCGGATTCCAGGATGCTGGCCACTCGCCAGTCAGTGTCCTCGAGCAGCTCCGTCATCTCGCTGCGGGAAACGAACAGATAGTCGAACCACGGACCGCAATACTGATGATAACGTACACGCATGTGGATCTGGCCGGGAAGTCGCCCTTTGCGCCGGTTGCGCTCGTGATACTCGAGGTGCGCGGCCTCCACTGTCGCCAGCGGATCCATGCTCTCCGCCACGATGCGGCCGACTCCCAATGTCATGCGGTGAAGACGCGCCAGGCTACGGTGCAGTTCGCGCGCGCTGCCGAACAGACCGAAGTTGTTGCCCATCATCGCCACCGTGTCGAAGATCCCCAGCCGGCGGCTCACCCTGCGCAGAGGGAGCACGCGCGCGTCGCGCACACCGCGCAGGCGGCACACCTCGACGGCCAGCGGCGACACATCAATGGCGACGACTTCGTGCCCGCGCTCCTGCAGCGCCAGCGCGAAGCGTCCGGCGCCGCAGCCGACATCGAGCACGCGGCCGCGGCACTCCGCGAGCGCCTGCAGAGCCGGCTCGCGCCACTGTGCGGGCGGCGCGAAGTAGGCGAGGGCCGGGGCGGAGACATCAATGTAACCGTCATCGCGCTCGATCAGCTCGACGGCATCGCTGCCCGTCAGCTGGTCGCGCAACGCGTGACCGAAAGCATCCTGGCGGTCCTTCATCCCGGTTTCCGGCCTCCCCTGCAACGCGTGGCGCGGGGCAATCGTGTCGCCCGGCGAGCGCTCCGTCCGCTGCGGGGGCAGGCCGCGGGCGCGGGCGCGGTTCCATCACAGAACCGGCCCGGCAATCGCGCGCCGGGCCGGCCCCTAACAGGCTGTCAGATGCGGATCGGCGTCACGCGGCGCCGCTCACCCGCGTCGTCAGCTCGTGCCCGGGTTGAACTTCAACTCCTTGTATCCCGCGGGCGGCTCGAAAATGGATGCCGACAGGCTGGTCGTCCTGATCTCGCGCACCTCGGAGAGCACGCGGAACATGGTGACCTGACGCGGCTCGCTCTTCTCTTCCTTCTTCTCCGGCTCCTTGTTGGCGAGCGCATTCTTGAGCAGCCCGCCCAGACCGGGCTTCTTCGCTTCGCCCTTCTTCTCGGCTTCGCCCAGCGCCAGCTGGCGATCGAAGGTCATGCCCGCGGGCACCAGCACCACGTACATGGTGCCCTTCATCTCGAAGCCGCCGGCCTTCTCCGCCTCCGCCAGCGCCTTCTCCATGGCATCCTTCGCATTGGGATCCGACGTCACCATGCCGAGCACGGCTTCCGCCGACTTCTGACTCTGCTGGCGCACCGCCGGTCCCATCTTCTCCATCATCGCCTTCATGGCCTGCTCGGGCGGAGCATTCTTCGCGTTCCACGAATCCATGAGCAGCACCATGCGTCCCGCATCCTGCTTCTCGCCCGCGTTCTCGCCCTGCTGCGGCGTCACCGTGACGTCGGTTGTGACGGTCATGAACACGCGCTCCGCATCATAGCCCGCGATCTTCTGTTTCTCACCCGTCCGGTCCACCTTCAGGTCGACCTTCACTTCCGTCTTCACGGAGTCATTCGCCGGCTTCTGCGCTTCCTTCTGCTTCTGCTCCGCCTGCGCCTGCGCCATGGCCGACCGCTGCTTCGCCTGGGCCTGCTGCATGTACTCCTGCAGCTGCGCCGTGGTCAGCACCGTGTACGTTTTCGCTTCGTGGTCGAATGTCGATGAAGCGGCCATCGGCGAGGTCCACAATGCTGGCATGCTTCTCGGTGTTCGAGCGCATGCGCGCGCCCTTGAGATAGGTCGTGTCCACGTGTTCTGTCTTACCGCCGAAAAACCTTGCCATGGTGCCCAGGAACCCGCCCATGTCGACCTTGCTCCAGGTCGACCACTGCACGTCCTGCGCGCGAACCGGCGCGACACCCGCCAGCCCGATTGCGAACCCGGACACCAGAACCGTAATGATCCGTTTGCTCGACATGTTCTTCTGCTCCTTCCCGCAGGCATCCAGCCATCTTCGGCCGCATCCGGCACGGTACCGGCAACGTGCCGGTGCGCATGGTTTGCACCATAGTGCCGTGCGCGGTCGCGGGCAATCGACGGCGTCTCGTTTTCTCCCCATGCGCGGGCTGTGGCGCGTACCGGCCACGCGGGGCACGGCGGTCTTGCGTGCTGGTTCTGTCCTGGCTACTATAGTGTCAACTACTATAGTACTGCCCAAAGGATGAACCATGACGCCTCGCAGCAGCGCACCACAACCGCCCCTTCTCGGCGACCTGGCGTTCCATATCCTGCTCGCGCTGGGGGAGGGCCCCTCGCACGGCTACGCCATTGGCAAGGAAGTGCAGGCGCGATCGGCCGGGCGACTGGATCCCACCACGGGCGCGCTCTATCAGGCGCTCAAGCGCCTGGCGGATGACGGCCTCATCGCGGCCGTGAAGAAGCCACCGGAGCCGTCGCCCGACGCGCGTCGCAAATACTTCCAGCTCACGCCCGCGGGTCGCCGCGCGGCATCGCAGGAGGCGGAGCGGCTGGAGGCGCTCGTGTCGGCGGCACGCGAGAAGAAGCTGTATCCCTCGGCGGCGCGCACGGGCGCGTAGGGCAAGTACGATGCGTGAAGCGTGGGTCCCCGGTCCTGTGCCGGATGCGACGACGCGGCCTCGAGCCCCGCGTGCCTGGATCATGCTGCTGCGTCTGTTCCCGCTCTCGTTTCGCGAGGAATACGCTACAGCCATGGAGGAAACGTTCGTGGCGCGCATGGCGGACGCGCGCCGCCAAGGGCGGCGCGCCACGCTGCGGCTCTGGCTGCGCGAGTCGCTGGGACTGCTGAACTCCGCGGTGCGCGAGCGGGGCGGCCAAACGCGCCAGGCGGGGGAGCCCGGTCAGCCGCGCGGCGCCCGGGCACGCGATTCACTGAGGCGCGAGCTGCGGCACGCTCTGCGCCGCCTGCTGCGTTCGCCTGGCTTCACGGCGGCGGCCCTGCTGTCGCTGGGTCTGGCCCTGGGCGCGAACACCGCGATCTTCACGCTGGTGCGCCGCATCGTCCTGCGCCCGCTGCCCTGGCCGCAGTCCAACCAGCTGTTAGCTCTGGAGCAGGGCGCACCCGGCCTCAACATTCCCACCGGTCTGGGCCTCACGGAAGCGCTGTACGAGCATTTCCTGCAGCGCACGCACACGCTCGAGAGCATCGCCATGTACTGGAGCCAGAGTTATCCGGTGCAGGCGGGCGGGGAGCCTGAGCGCCTGCGCATCACCACGGCGACGCCCACACTGCTGCGCGTATTGCGATCGCAGCCGCAGCTGGGTCGCTGGTTCCAGTCGAGTGAGGGCACGCCCGGCTCGCCCGCAGTCGTGGTGCTGAGTCATGGGCTCTGGCAGCGGCGTTTCGCCGGCAGGACCGATGTGCTGGGGCAGTCGATCCTGGTGAACGGCATGCCGCACGAAGTCGTGGGTGTGATGTCGGCGTCGTTCGCGTTTCCGGATCCCGCTACGGATCTGTGGATACCGGCCGTGTACGACACCGCCAATCCGCGTGTGGGCGGCTTCAACTGGGTGGGCGTAGCGCGCATGAAACCGGGAATGACCGTTGCGGATGTGCGCACCGATGTGGACCGCGCGATCGCGACGTTCGCCGGCGCCCATCCGGGCAATCCCACCGCCATCGCCATCACGCGTGATGCGCACATGCACTCGACCGCAATTCCGCTGAAACAGCAGATCACGGGCAGCATCGAGCGCACGCTGTGGCTGCTGCTCGGGTCCGTCGCGATCGTGCTGCTGGTGGCGTGCGGCAACGTTGCGAATCTCTTCCTGGTGCGCGCCGAGGCACGGTCGCGTGAGGTCGCGGTGCGGCGTGCGCTGGGCGCCGGCCGGCGAGGCATTGCCCTGCATTTCCTCGCGGAGAGCGCGCTGCTGTCGCTGGGCGCGTGGCTGCTGGGCATGGGGGTAGCGCAGCTGGCTGTGAAGCTGCTCGTGCGCCACGGTCCCGCGGGACTGCCGCGGCTGCACGAAGTGCACCTGGACCTGGTCATCTTCGTCTTTGCCGCCCTGCTGGCGCTGGCCTGCACCGTGGTGTTTGCGACGGCGGCGCTGATGCGCGTGGCGAGCGGCCGTGCGGAGTCGGCATCGCTGCGCGAGGCGGGCCGCGCCAACACGACGAGTCGCCAGCGCATGCGCCTGCGTCATTTCCTGATCGCGGGACAGATGGCGCTGGCTGCGCTGCTGCTCGTGGCGTGCGGTCTGATGGCGAAGAGCTTCCTGCAGATCCGGCATCAGGATCCAGGCTTCGACGCGAACAGTGCACTGGTCTTCGAGGTGGGTCTGCCGGAACACGATTATCCGGCCCGCGACCGCGACCGCGAGGCCCTGCTGCACCACACGCTGCTGGAGCACCTGCGGTCGCTGCCCGGTGTGCGTTCGGCGGCGGCAGCAACCTGCCTGCCCCTGGATGGATTCTGCTGGGGCGACCCGATGAAGGTCGACGGCGTGGTGCTGCGCCAGGGCGAGATTCCGCCCGTCATTGCCATGCGCCGGGTAACAGCGGGTTATTTCTCCGCCATGGGGACGCGCGTGCTGCGCGGGCGCGCCTTCGAGTCCGGCGACGAGGATCATGCCACGCGCGCCGTGGTCATCAACCAGGCGCTCGCCAACCTCTATTTTGCGGGCCGGGACCCCATCGGGCAGCGCATTTTCCCGGACATCGGCGCCACCAGCCCGGCATGGTTCACGGTGGTGGGCGTGGTCGGCAACACGGCGACGACCACGCTGACCGAGAGCCAGCCGGTGGGCATTCTCTACTTTCCGCTGCGCGACGGCTCGAATGAAGGGCCATCGATCACCAGCATGGGCTACGTCGTGCGCACGGCCGTGCCACCGCTGTCGCTCGTGGACGCGGTACAGCACGAGCTGCAGGCCATCGATGCGCGCGTCCCGCTGGCGCGCGTGCGCACGCTGGAGGACAGCCTGGGTGAGGCGCGCGCGCAGGCGGCCTTCACGCTGGCGCTGCTGGCGATCGCCGCCAGCGTGGCGCTGCTGCTCGGCCTGGTGGGCGTCTACGGCGTGATTTCCTACGCCGTGAGCCAGCGTCGCAGCGAGATCGGCGTGCGCCTGGCGCTGGGCGCGCGGCCGGGCGACGTGAGTCGCATGATCGTGCGTCAGGGAACGGCAGTCGTGTTGTCGGGTCTGTTCATCGGACTCGCGGCTTCGGTTGCCACGAGTCGCCTGATGAATGCGCTGCTGTTCCGCGTGAGCGCGCACGATCCGGTCACCTATCTGCGCGTCAGTGCCATCCTGTTCGCAGTCGCTCTGCTGGCCTGCTGGCTGCCGGCGAGGCGCGCCGCCCGACTGGATCCCGCCACCGCGTTGCGCGCGGAGTAGCGCATGCGTCCCCGCCTCTGGCTGCTGCTGCTGCGCTTCTATCCGCGGGAACTCCGCGAAGCGTATGGCGATGCCATGCACGAGATGTTCGTGCGCCGTCTGGACGAAGCGCGAGCCACGGGCGGTGGTCGCGTACTGCGACTCTGGTCGCGCGAGCTGATGAGCGCTGTGGGCGCGGGGTTGCGCCGTCTCGTGGGTCAGGCGGCGGGTGCAGCGACATTGCCTGCGCGTGGCCCTCGCCGTGGCGGTGGCGCGGGGCGGCTGGCGCTGGAGCTGCGCTTCGCCGCGCGCCGACTGCTGCGCTCGCCTGCCTTCAGCCTGGCGGCGGGGCTGACGCTCGCCCTGGCGCTGGCCGCCAACGCGGCGATCTACACGCTGGTGCGGCGTGTGCTGCTCGAGCCCCTCCCCTATCCCGCATCCGATCGCATCGTCTACCTGGACCTGGCCGCGCCCGGCCTGCGCATGGAAGCGGGCGTGCCCCTGTCGGAGGCGCTGGCCTGGCATCTTCACCGCAACGCGCACACGCTCGAGGATCTGGCCCTGTACCAGTCGGGCGAACTGGCTGTGGCCGGCCAGAGCGATGTGCGGCGCGTTAACGCGGTGTTTGCCTCGCCCTCGCTGGGGCGGGTGCTGCGCGTGACACCCCGGCTGGGCCGCTGGTTCAGCGACGCGGAGGGCGTGCAGCGCAATGGCGAGCCATGCGTGGTGGTGCTGAGCCATGGCGAGTGGGTGCAGCAGATGGGCAGCGATCCGGCGGTGCTCGGGCGGACACTGCGTACCGGTGTGGGCGCGTGCGAGATCATTGGCGTCATGCCCCCCGGCTTCGCATTCCCTGATGCGCAGTCGGCGTTGTACGTGCCGCTTCGCCTGGACACCGCGAACCTGCGCATGCGCGGCCTCAACTACAAGGCGGTGGCGCGCATGGCGCCCGGGGTCACGGTGGCCGAGTTGCGCGCGGAGGTGGACCGGCTCATCGCGGGTCTGCCCGCCGCGTTTCCCGGCAATGCCGACATCGCGGAGTTCCTGGGCCCGCTGCGCCTGCGCTCGGTCGCGGTGACGCTCAGACAACACGTTGTTGGCAGCATTGCGAGCGTGCTGTGGGTGCTGCTGGGCGCAGTCGCCATCGTGCTGCTCGTGGGCTGTGCCAATGTCGCCAACCTGTTTCTGGTGCGAGCGGAGGCGAGGCGGCGGGAAGTGGCCGTGCGTCGCGCGCTGGGTGCGGGACGGACAGGCGTAGCTCTCTCCTTTCTGGCAGAGAGCGCCTGGCTCTCCCTGATCAGCGGCGGTGCGGGCCTGCTGCTCGGCTATGGCGCTGTGCACGTGCTGCTCGCCGTCGGTCCGCGCGACCTGCCGCGTCTCGACGAAGTGCGCGTGGACGCGGGCGTCGTCGCATTGACCGCATTGCTCACCGTGCTGGCGGGATCGTTCCTGAGCCTGCTGCCCATGCTGCGCCTGGGCCGATGGTCGGCGCTGGCGCTGCGCGAGGGGGGTCGCGGCGCCACCACCAGCCGGTCGCACATGCGTGTGCGCCACGTGCTGATGGGCGCACAGGTGGCGATGGTGCTGGTGCTGCTGCTGGCATCCGGTCTGCTGACACGCAGTTTCCTGAAGCTGCTGCGCATGGATCTGGGCTTCGACGCGAGCGAAGCGGTGCTGGTGCGCACGCACCTGCAGCAGTCGAACCAGTTCAGTCACGAGGCCAGGCTGCGCGCGGCGGCGAGCGATGCGCGCGTGCTCGACCGGCTGCGTGCGTTGCCCGGCGTGCGTCTGGCAACCGCGACCACGTGTCCGCCGCTCGGCCCGTGCGCCTACAACGATGCGCTGCAGATCGCGGATCAGCCGCTGCCCGCGGGCGCCTCGCCGCGCGTGGTCGCCATGCGTCGTGTGGCCTCCGGTTTCTTCGAGGTTCTGGGCATGCGCCTGCGCGCGGGTCGCTTCCTCGGACCACAGGATGACAACGGTGCGACGAACGCCGTGGTCATCAATCGCGCGCTTGCCGACCGCTTTTTCGCGAGGCTCGATCCCGTGGGCCAGCGGATCTATCCGGACGATGAGGAGAGGGACCCGCACTGGTTCACGGTCGTGGGTGTGGTCGACAACACGCCGGGGCTGTCGCTCCGAGACAGCGCCGACGCCACCGTGTATTTCCCGCTCTCCGATCAGGACACAGGTCCGTTGCTGCAGGTGATGTCCTTCGTGCTGCGCACCGCTTCGCCTGCAGCATCACTGCTGAACAGTGTGCGGGCTGCGGTGCGCGAGACGGAGCCGGCCATGAGCGTGGCTCTCGCGGAACCGCTCTCGGATGTGCTGTCGGGCGCGCGCGCGCAGTGGACCTTCGAACAGATCCTGCTGGCCACTGCCGCCGGCATGGCTCTGCTGCTCGGCCTGGTTGGCATTTACGGTGTCATGGCGTACGGCGTGAGTCAGCGCGCGAGCGAGATCGGCGTTCGTCTGGCCCTGGGCGCCGAGCCGCGCGCTGTCGCCGGCATGATCCTGCGCCAGGGTGCCGCCATCACATCGGTCGGGATTGCGGCGGGTCTCCTGTGCGGGCTGGCTTCGTCGCGCCTGATCGCGGTACTGCTGTTTCGCGTGGGCGCGCACGATCCCGCGACCTGGTTCGCGGTGACGGTGCTGGTTCTGCTCATGGCGCTGGGCGCGTGCTGGCTGCCCGCGAGACGGGCCGCGCGGCTGGATCCGCTCAGCGCGCTGCAACGCGATTGAGCCACGCGATGCCTTCGCTGCGCACGGAAACGGAAGGCGGGGGCTCGTGAGCGCGCCGCACGGCCGCGCGCAGAACGCACTCGAGCGCGCCGCGCACCATGCGTGGCTGCGCGTCCTCGCGCTGCACCCCCGCCCGTTCCTGGAAGAATACCAATCCGCGATGGAAGCAATGATGGCACAACGCATTGGTGAAGAGCGCGCGGCCATCGGGCGGCTGCGCTTCTGGGCGCGCGAGCTGGGCGCCGTGCTGCTCTCCGCATGGCGGGAGCGACGACGCGGCCGACGGCGTCAGCCGCGATCCGGCGGAACGCACGATTCGATGGTACGGGCCAGCGCACGCGAACTTCGCCATGCGCTGCGACGGCTGGCGCGCAGTCCTGCGTTCACACTGGCCACTGTGCTGACACTTGCGTTAGCACTGGGCGCGAACATCGCGATTTTCAGCGTGGTGTACCGGGTAGTGCTGCGGCCGCTGCCGTGGCCCGGCTCGGAGCAACTGGTCTGGCTGGGGCACTCGGCGCCCGGTTTCCCGGGCCAGACCGATGTCAACATGACGGAGGGCCTGTACCTGCACTACGCGCGGCACAGCCGCACGCTGGAGAGCGTGGCCCTCTATCCCTCCGGGGAAGGCACGCTCAGCGACAACGGCAGCGCGCAGCGCGTGCGCATGACGTTCGCCACGCCCTCCCTGACCCATGTGCTGCAGGTGTCGCCGCGGCTGGGCCGCTGGTTCGACGAACGGGAGGGCACGCCCGATGGCGACCGCGTGGTGGTTCTCAGCCACGGTCTCTGGCTGCGGCGCTACGGCGGCGACCCCGGCATCATCGGCCGCAATGTCATCCTGAATGGCGGCGCCAGCCAGGTGATCGGTGTTATGCCGCCCGCGTTCGATTTTCCTGATCCGCGCACGGACATCTACGTCCCCGCCGTGATCGACGCAGCCAACCCGCGCGTGCTGGGGTTCGGCTACGATGGCGTGGCCCGACTGCGGCCGGGCGTGTCCCTCGCCGACGTGCGCACCGACCTGGACCACCTGATCGCACAGCTGCCGGAGATCTACCCGGACAAACGCCCTGTTACCGACATCCTGAAGAAAGCCGGGCTGGCGGCGCAACCCGTGCCGCTGCTCGAGCACGTGGTGGGCGGCGCCGTGCAGCGCACACTCTGGATCCTGCTGGCGGCGGTGGGCATCGTGCTGCTCGTGGCGTGCGCCAATGTCGCCAACCTGTTCCTGGTGCGTTCCGAGAGGCGGCAGCGCGAAGATGCCGTGCGCCGCGCTCTGGGCGCGGGCCGGCGAGGCATCATGATGTTCTACGCCGCAGAGAGCGCATTGCTGAGCGGCGCGGGCGCAGCGCTCGGTCTGGGCGGCGCCTGGCTGGGTGTGCGCCTGCTCGCACGCTACGGCCCGCGCGATCTGCCAAGGCTGCACGAGGTGCGTCTGGACATCGTCGTGCTGGGCTTCAGTGTATGCCTGGCGCTGCTCAGCACGCTGCTCTTCGCGCTGCTGCCGCTGGCGCGGCGGCAGCGCGCGCTGGCGCCCGTGCTGCACGAAGGTGGCCGCGCCCTGACCGCGTCGGCGCCGCGCATGCGCGCACGACATCTGCTAATGGCCGGTCAGGTGGCGCTGGCGCTGGTACTGCTGGTGGGCTCCGGGCTGATGATCCGGAGCTTCCGTGCGCTGAGGAACCAGAATCCCGGCTTCCAGACGGAAGACGCACTCGTTTTCCGCATTGGTCTGGCCGGCCCCGGGTACGCCGATGTCACGCGCGTTGCCGACACGCACGATCGCATCATGCAGCGCATTGCGGCGCTGCCGGGCGTGCGCTCCGTCTCCGGTTCGACGTGTCTGCCGCTCGATGGCCTTTGCTTCTGGGACCCCATCGCGGTACAGGGCAAACCCGCGCCGTCTTCCGAGATCCGGCCCATGGTATCCATGCGTCGTGTGGCGCCGGGCTGGTTCGAGACCATGGGCATTCACGCGATCGCCGGCCGCGTGCTGGAGCGCGCGGATCTCGAGCAGCGCAGCGGCGCAGTGGTGATCGACTGCGCGCTCGCAGACCGCTATTTCCCGGGCGAGGACCCGGTCGGACAGCGCGTGGCGCCCGAAACCGGTGGAACCGGGATGCCCTGGTTCACCGTCGTGGGCGTGGTGCCGAATCTGCCGGCGTTGTCGCTGACCGAGAAGCAGCCGGCCGCATCACTCTACTACCCGCTCGTCGATACGCTCAACTGGCTGCCTCGCCCGCAGGAGCTGGCGTACGTCGTGCGCACCGCCGTCGCCCCGCTGTCCGTGCTCAATGCAGTGCGCCGCGAAGTCGCCACCGTGGATCCAGCGATCGCGGTCGCGCATGTCACCACGCTGGACGGTCTGCTGGCGCAGGGCCGCGCACAAATGGCGTTCACGATGACGCTGCTGTTCATTGCCGCGACGGTCGCCATGATGCTGGGCGTGATCGGCATCTACGGCGTGATTTCCTGCGGCGTGAGCCGGCGCACTGCCGAGATCGGCGTGCGCATGGCCGTGGGTGCGCGGCCGCGCGGCGTGACCTGGATGATCCTGCGTCAGAACGTTGCGCTGATGCTCGGCGGCATCGCCGCCGGGCTGCTCGGTGCATTGGCGACAACGCGTGTTCTGGGCTCGCTGCTGTATGGCGTCCATACGCGCGATCCGCTGACCTACGCCGCGGTCACTGCGCTCGTGCTCTCCATCGCGCTGCTCGCCTGTCTGCTGCCCGCGCTGCAGGCGGCGCGACTGGATCCGCTGGTTGCGTTGCGAAAGGCCGAGTGAGGCAACCCAGCGACGATCCGCAGTCCGCTGCGGGCCTCACTCGGTGCGCAACGCCACGAGCGGGTCCGTGCGCGAGGCACGTCGCGCGGGTATGTAGCTGGCCAGAAATGCCGCCAGCAGCCCGATCAGCGCGACGGACGCGTACGTGGTCGGGTCGGTGGTGGGCACGTTGTAGACGATCGACTGCATGATGCGTGTCGCGCCCAGTGCTCCCACGGTGCCGATCAGTACGCCGCCCAGTGCGTGGCCCAGGCCTTCGCGCAGCGAGAGCCACACGACGCTGCGCGGCGCCGCGCCCAGCGCCATGCGAATGCCCAGCTCCTGACGGCTGGCGGCGACCGCGTACGAGACCACGCCATAGATGCCGACGACAGCCAGTGACAGGGCCAGCCCGCCGAACACCATGAGCAGCACGAGCGTGAAGCGGGGCTGTGCCACCGCGCGCGCGAGGACATCCTGCATCAGCTGCTCGCCGGAGACCGGCAGGCGCGGATCCAGTGCGCGGATCTGCGCGCGCACGCTCGGGATCATCGCGCGCGTGTTGCCGCTGGTGCGCACCACCAGCGCCATGCTGCGTTGCGGGAAACCGGTGCTGACCGCCCACTGCGCGTGCGGCCGGAAGAACGCGGGCTTTACCACGCCCGTGAGGCCGTTGTGGTGCATATCGGCGACCACGCCGACGATCGTCTGCGGCCGGGGATTCTGCAGGAAGCTGAACGTCACACGTTTGCCGATCGCCTGGCCATCGGCGATGTAGCGGTGCACGAACGCCTGGTTCACGACCATCACCTGCGGCGCATCATGCGTATCTGCCGCTTCGATGAAGCGGCCTTCAATGAGACGGGTGCCCATGGTTTCGAAGTACCCATCGCTGGCGGCCTGCCAGTCGCTGGCCGGACATTCGCCGGGCGGTGGCGTGTAGCCATCGACGCCCACGCAGGAATCACCGATCTCCTGATCGATGGGCAGCACGCGTATGAGGCCCGCCGACCGGACGCCGGGCAGCGCGCGCACGCGCTCGAGCAGCTGACTGTAGAACGACGTGACCGCGGCGTCGTCCGTGTAGAATGCGGCCGGTGTGGAGAGGCGCATGGTGAGCACGTTCTGCGCGTGGAAACCGGGATCGATGTCGACCAGCTTCCAGAAGCTGCGCAGCATGAGGCCGGCACCCGCGGCCAGCATCACGGCCAGCGCGACTTCGCCGGCGACCAGCATGCGACGCACGCGATGGCGCGCGCGCCCGGCCGTATTGGCGCGCCCGCCCTCACGCAGTACGGCCTGCGCGTTGGCCCTCGCCACCTGCAGCGCGGGCAGCAGGCCGAAGATCAGCGCCGTGGCAACGGACAACAGCGCGGTGAAGGCGAGGACGCCGCCGTCGATGGCGGTCTCGGGCACGCGCGCCAGGTTGGCCGGCGCGATGTAACGCAGCGCCGCCACGCCTGCCCAGGCGAGTGCGATGCCGGCCCCACCACCGGTCAGTGATAACAGCAGATTCTCGGCCAGCAGCTGGCGCACCAGCCGGCCGCGATTCGCGCCGAGCGCGGATCGCACGGCCATCTCGCGCCGCCGGTCCTCACCTCGCACCAGCAGCAGGTTGGCCACGTTGGCGCAGGCAATGAGCAGCACCAGACCCACAGCACCCAGCAGCACCAGCAGCGCCGGGCGCATGGCACCCGCCACTTCATCGGCAGCACTCACGGCAAAGGCCTGGAAGTGCCAGTCAGGCGGGTAGTACCCTTCCTCGTCGAGGCGCGCCGACAGCTGCTCTAACTCTGCATTAGCGGCAGCGGCCGTGACACCGGGCCGCAGGCGGCCGATCACGTACGAGCCGTGACTGGTGCCTGTCTTGGGCAACGGCCCGGGCGGCACGCTGAGCGCGTGCGGGAGCCAGAGACGCGTGGGACGATCCGTCTTGTAGTCGAGGGGCAGGCGGAAACCGGCCGGCATCACGCCCACGATCTCGTACGGCTCGCCGTTGATGCTGAGCTTGCGGCCCAGCACCCCCGGATCGCCCGCGAAGCGCTGCTGCCACAGCTCCCAGCTCAGCATCACGACATTGGCGGGGTTGCCCTGCAGCGGCGCCTCCTCCGCCAGGAAGCTGCGCCCCAGCGCCGGCGCCACGCCCAGCATATTCATGAGGTTGGGCGAGAAGCGCATGACGGGCACGAGCGCAGGGTTGTCACCCTCCGTGATATTGGCCTGGTACTGCTCGAAAATGGCAAGGTCGCTGAAGCTGTGTACCGTCGCACGGTAGTTCTGGTACTCCTCCTCCGACACCCACGTCTTGTCGAAACCTTTCCAGCGACTCCAGATCATGGCGATCTGCTGCGGGTCCCTGTAGGGCAGCGGCGTCAGCAGCACGGACTGCACCACGCTGAACAAGGCGCTGTTCGCACCGATGCCGAGTGCCAGTGTCAGCACGGCAATGAAGCTGAAGCCGGGCCGGCGCAACAGCGTGCGCAGACCGTAGCGCGAGTCCTGCGTGAAGGTCGACATGCTTTTCCTGAGAGAAGCGTGGCTGGTTGCTGGGGCTGGGGCTGGTTGCTGGGGATCGTAGATCCAGGCATTGTCGCGCCCATCGCGCGCGTTTGCGAACGGATCGGCGGCCGTGCGGCCGGTCAGGGCGTCGAGGTGTTCGCGTACGGCGGAGCGCACGAGATCGGTGAGCGTGCGCAGCCAGAGGCCGGCCAGCCCGGAAGGGCCGGCACGCTGCAGCGCCTCCTGGACCGCATCGCGGAACGTCGCCTGCATCAGGGCGCGGAAGCGCTCGCGGAAACCGCGCGGGTAGAGCGCCAGCAGCCACCGGTACAGGCGGAATGAAAGGCCCGCCGCGCGCGGATAACGCGGTGTTGTCATATATCGCGCAAGGCGATCATGGGGTCGACGCGCGTGGCCCGGCGTGCCGGCAGCCAGCTGGCCAGCAGGCCCACCAGCAGCAGGGACAGGCCCGCCACCGCGAAGCTGGCCGCGTCGCCGGCACCGATGCCGAACAGCAGGCCGCGCAGCGCACGCGTGCCCAGCAGCGCCACGGGCACGCCCATGAACAGGCCGCCCAGCACCAGACCCACGGCCTGGCGCAGCACCATGCGCAGCACGTCACCGCGGGCGGCGCCGACGGCCATGCGAATGCCGAATTCGTGCCGGCGCTGCGCCACGGCGAAAGCCAGCACGCCGTACAACCCCACCAGCGAGAGAAGCAGGGCAGTGCCCGCGAACGCCGCCAGGAGTATGGTGCGGAAGCGCGGGCCCGCCACGGAATTACTAACGATCTGTTGCAGCGTGAGCAGCCTGGACACGGGCAGGTCCGGGTCCTGGGCGTGCACGGCGGCGCGCAGGCCAACCGCCAGTGCGTCGGGATCGCCGGTGGTGCGCACCACCAGCGTCAGTCCGGCGGAGGCCTCCTGCGCGAGTGGCATGTAGATCTCCGGACGGGTCGCCGCGTCCAGGCCGAAGTGCTTCACATCGGCAACCACGCCCACGACGGTGCGCCACGGTTCGTCGGCGGTGAAGTCGCCCCACTTGATGCGCTTGCCCAGGGCGTCCTGTCCGGGCCACCACTGCTGCGCCATCGACTGATCGATGATGACCGCGGGCACCCCGCCGGCACGGTCCGTCGCGTTGAAGAAGCGACCCCTCAGGAGCGCGATACCCATGGCATTGAAGTAATCGGGCGAGGCGCGGCGTGACTCGGCACACGGCTCCTGCCCGGCGGGCGGCGGGGCGCGGTCATCGAGCGCGAAGCTGTCGCACGAGTAGCTGCCCGAGAGCGGCATCATGTTGATGCCGCCCACCGCGGTGACACCGGGCAGTGCGCCAATCCGTTGCAGCACGCCATCCCAGAATGCCAGGATCTGCGGCGTCTCGGGATAGGTGGCGCCGGGCAGCGACAACGACGCTGTCAGTGCGTGGCGTCGATCGAAGCCCCCGTCCACGGACAGCAGTCGATCGAAACTGCGCGTCAGCAGTGCGGCGCCCACCAGCAGCACAAGCGACATCGCTACCTCGCCCATGACCAGCGCGCTGCGCAGATGGCGCCCGCCGCCCTGCGTCACGCCTCGCCCGCCGTCACGCAGGGCGCTCTGCACATTGGCGCGCGCCGTCCGGCGGGCCGGCGCCATGCCGAATAACAGCGCTGTCAGCAGCACGGTCCCCAGCGCGAACCAGACGACGCGCGCGTCCAGCGCCAGACTCGCGGTGCGCGGCAGATTGCCGGCCGCCAGCGCCGGCACGACGCGCAGGGCACCCATGGCCAGGGCAAGGCCGACAACGCCGGCCAGCAGTGCGAGCAGCAGGTTCTCCGTGAACAGCTGACGCAGGATGCGGCTGCGGCGCGCCCCCAGGGCCGTGCGGACGGCGATCTCACGCTGCCGGGTCGAGGCCCGAGCCAGCAGCAGGTTGGCCACGTTGGCGCACGCGATGAAGAGCAGAAACGCGACCGCGCCGAAGAGCACGACCAACGGACGGCGGGCGCCGGCGGCAATCGTCTCACGCAGCGGTACCATGTTCACGCCGCCGCGATCGGTATTGAACACGGGGTAGGCGGCCGCCAGGCGCTGCGTGATTGCGTTCATCTCGGTGCGCGCCGAGTTCAGCGATACGCCCGGCCGCAGCCGCGCAATCGAAAGCAGATAATGCCCGCCCCGTGCGCCCGGATCGCGGTTGATCACGAGCGGCCGGTACATCACCGGATCACCAGCCGCTGTGGGAACCGGCGACTCGAAGTCCCGCGGCAGCACACCGATCACCTGGTAGTCGGCGCCCTGCAGCTTCACCATGCGGCCCACGACACCCGGATCGGCGCCGAAGCGGCTGCGCCACAAGCCGTCCGTCAGCAGCGCAACACGATGTTTGCCCGCCACCTCCTCCTCCGGCGTGAACCCGCGACCCAGAATCGGGCTGACACCGAGGACATCGAACCAGTTGGCGGAGACGGCCCCCACCTGCACCATGACCGGGTCGCCGGCACCCGCCAGCGCCATCGACATGCCCGTTCCCATGGACACGCCGGCCAGCGATTTCGCCTGTTCGCGCCAGTCCAGCACATCGAGTGGCGAAACATTCTCGCGCGTCTGGTGCAGCGGCGGATACGTGCCGTAGATGCGCACCAGCCGGTCCGGCTCGCGGAACGGCAGGCGCTGCAGCAGCACGTGGTCCACGAGCGAAAACAGCGTGACGTTCGCGCCAATCCCCAGCGCCAGCGTCAGCACCGCGATCACCGAGAAGGCGCGCTGCCGCGACAGGGTGACAAACGCGTAACGCAGGTCCTGCAGCAGCGTGGCCATGCCTGACACTCCGTGTCGGTTTCTGGTTGCCGGGGCTGGGGCTGGTGGCTGGGGATCGTGGTTCCAGACCGCATCGTCGTTCCCGGTCGTGGCAGCAGGGCGAGGCTTCACAGCCTTCCCAAACAGTGCAGTTAAAGACTCCAGGCGTTCGCGTGTGGCGGAGCGGACCAGGTCCCGGAGGGTGTGCAGCCAGAGTGCGGCCACGCCGCGGGCGCCGGCCCGGTGACGCGCGTCCAGAACGGCATCGCGAAACGTCGCCTGCATCAGGGACCCGAAACGGGCGCGGAAAGGCCGGGGATACACGCGCAGCAGCAGCCGGTAGACCGGAAGGCTGAAACGCGGGTCAGCGGAGCGCGGCACGGGCATTCGATAACGACGTGTTCAGGCAACCGTTCAGGACGGCCGCGTGCGCGGCTGCAGCTTGCGCGCGCGCACCGCCCTGACCAGCGCCTCCAGCCGGTCCGCCTCGGCGGCCAGCACCTGCCTGCCGAATGCGGTCAGCCGGTAATAGCGACGACGCTCGTCATCCTGATCCGGCTCGGGTCGCTCCGCGAGTTCCTCCACGACGTGCTGGTCCAGCAGCCGCTTGATGGCGCCGTACAGTGTGCCCGGCCCCAATCGCACCTCGCCGGATGATCGCTCCTGCACCGCGCGCATGATGGCGTAGCCGTGCAGATCGTTGTCCAGCAACGCGAGCAGAATGTGGAACGCGGCGGGCGTGAGTGGCAGCAGTTCCCGCGGATCGGGTGCGCGTCGCGAACGGATCATGGCGGACCTCAATCGGGTGGCGATATACCGGGTGGCGATATATGCGGGGGAGCTGCCTTTGCGTCAAGACTGGTTGGGGTGAGTGGCGGCTGTCATGGGTCTGGAACAGCGTTGCCCGGGCCCCAGCCCAAGCAACGCCGTTGGATCCGTACGTCCGTTCCCGAGCAACCGGCCCGAGCCCCAGTCCAAGCAACGCCGTTGGATCCGTACGTCCGTTCCGAGCAACCAGCCCGAGCCCCAGCCCAGAAGCGCAGTCGTAGTTCCAGTCAGATCTCGATCTGGGCGCCCAGCTCTACCACGCGGTTAGGGGGGATGCGGAAGAATGAGGTCGCTCCCTGGGCGTTCTGGGACATGACGGCGAAGAGATTGTCGCGCAGTCGGCCGAGCCCGCGGCGCTTGCGCGAGATGATGCGCTCGCGGCCGAGGAAGAAGGTGGTGCGCATCAGCTCGGTCTTGAGGCCGCGCTCACGCGCCAGCTGGAACAGCTGGGGCACGTCGGGCTCTTCCATGAAACCGTAGTGTGCGACGACGCGGAAGAAGCCCTGCCCCAGTTCCTGTACAGTGAAACGATCGCTGAGCGCGACGTGCGGGATGTCCTCGGTCACGATGGTGAGGAGGACCACCTGCTCGTGCAGCACCTGGTTGTGTTTCAGGTTGTGCAGCAGCGCGGGCGGCGTGCCCTGCGAGTGGCCGGTCATGAACACGGCGGTGCCGCGCACGCGGTGCGGGCCATCGCGACTCAGGCCGGCCAGCACGTCCTCGAGCGGCGTCGATGCATCACGCAGCCGCTGCGCGAGGATGGCGCGACCGCGTTTCCACGTGGTCATGAGCAGGTAAATGAAACCGGCCACCGCCAGTGCGAACCAGCCGCCGTGCGGAATCTTGATCACGTTGGCGCCGAAGAACGACACGTCGAGGGCCAGGAAGCCGAGCGTGATGGGCAGAGCCCGCGCGGTGCGCCAGTGCCAGCGCTGTCGTCCCACGACGTAGAGCAGCACGGTCGTAATCACCATCGTGGTGGTGACGGCCACACCGTAGGCAGCCGCGAGATTGCTGGATGAGCGAAAACCCAGGACCAGGCCGATGCAGGCGAGCATGAGGATCCAGTTGACGGGCGGCACGTAGATCTGGCCGCGCTCGCGCGCCGACGTGTGGTCGATTTCGACCCGTGGCAGATAGCCCAGCTGCACGGCCTGCATCGTGAGCGAGAACGCACCCGAGATCACAGCCTGTGAGGCAATGACCGCGGCGGCGGTGGCCAGCACCACGAGCGGATAGAGCGCCCAGGTGGGCGCCAGCCGGAAGAAGGGGTTGTGCACCGTCGTCGCATTCTGCAGCAGCAGTGAGCCCTGGCCGAAGTAGTTGAGCAGCAGCGCCGGCAGCACCACGATGAACCAGCTCAGCCGGATGGGGCGCCGCCCGAAATGTCCCATGTCCGCGTACAGCGCCTCGCCTCCCGTGACCACGAGGAATACCGCGGCCAGCACGACGAAGCCGTGCATGTGGTTGCGCAGGAAGAAATTGATGGCGTACGTCGGACTCACCGCCAGCAGTACTTCCGGCCCGCGCACGATGCTGCCAGATGCCGAGCGCCGAGATGACCGCGAACCACGCCAGCGTCACCGGGCCGAACATGACACCCACGCCACCCGTGCCGCGCCGCTGCACGAGGAAGAGCAGTACTAACACGATGATAGTCAGGGGCACGACGTAGGGCGCGAAGATGGGCGTTGCGACTTCCAGGCCCTCGATCGCGCTGAGCACGGAAATGGCCGGCGTGATCATGCCATCACCGTAGAGCAGCGCGGCGCCGAACAGGCCCAGCCCGATGATCAGGCTCACGCGCCGGCCGGGCGCGCTGTGCTCCGGACGCGCCAGTGCCATCAGCGCCAGAATGCCGCCCTCGCCGCGGTTGTCGGCGCGCAGCACCACGCCCAGGTACTTCACGGAAATCACCAGGATCAGCGACCAGAAGATCAGCGACAGCACACCCATCACGTTGGCGTGCGTGGGCGGCACGGCATACTCGCCGAAGAAGCACTCGCGGATCGCGTACAGCGGACTGGTGCCGATGTCCCCGTACACGACGCCCAGCGCGCCCAGGCAGAGCAGCGCCAGGTAACGGCCGTGGGGCTCGCCGTCGTGGGCGGCGAGTGCACTGGCCGGCGAGGCTGCCGTCCGGTCGGGTCCAGCCATGCCGGTCTTCTCCTTTGCCGGGGCATGGGATGTGGTGCGGGCAGGATAGTAAGGCGGAGGGCCGAACTTGCGCGTCATCGTTCAGCATCGTATCAACTCTGATAGGATCATGACAAGCAAGGGATTCCGAAACCGGGTGCGCGAGGAGCGAATCGCGCGCGGCTGGGCGCAAGGTGAGCTGGCGGCGCGCGCGCACCTGTCACGGGCCGAAGTGAGCGCCGTGGAGACGGGTCGCCTGATCCCGTCAGCCGCGGCGGCGCTGGCGCTGGCGAGCGCGCTGGGGATGCGCGTGGAGTCGTTGTTCCGGCTGGCGGAGAACGAACACGAGGAGGCGCCGTGGGCGTGGTCGCCCGGGCGGGAGGCGAGGTACTGGCTGGCGCAGGTGGGTGGGCGTGTGCTGCGCGTTCCGGTCGAGGCCACGGCGGCCGGCGCCGTGCCGCACGATGGGCTCACGGGCCAGGCGCTGGCGTTGTCCGCGGATCCATCCCGAACGCTGCTGTTAGCAGGCTGCGATCCGGCGGTGGGCCTGCTGGCGGGAGCGCTGGCGAGGGCGCACGGCTTCCGGGTGCTGGCGCTGCTGCGTTCCAGCCGGCGTGCGCTCGGGCTGCTGCGGGCCGGGCTGGTGCATGCGGCCGGCGTTCATCTGGGCGACGATGCTGCGGACAACGATATCGTTGTCAAGGAACTGTTAGGGCCGGGCTACCGTCGTGTGCACGTTGCGCGCTGGACCGAGGGTATCGCGCTGCTGCCGGGACTGGCAGTCGACTCGGTGGGCGCGGCGGTGGGTGCCACGCTGCGCTGGGTGGGCCGCGAAGAAGGCTCGGGCGCCCGCAAATGCCTGGAACTGATTCTCGAGGGCCGCGAGCCGGAGCCTGAAGGGCTGCGCCGCATCGCATCGGATCATCGCGGTGTGGTGGAGACGATCCGCACGGGCTGGGCGCAGGCGGGTGTGTGCGTGGAGCTGGCGGCGCGCGAGGGTGGTCTCGAGTTCCTGCCCGTGCGCCAGGAGGATTACGACCTGTTCTTCGCGGAAGCGGAGGAGCAGGATCCGCGCATTGTCGCGCTGCTCGATTGTCTGCGGTCACGCGCGCACGCAGCGCTGGTGGCGGGCCTGCCGGGTTACAACGCCGCACGCACCGGCGAACTGGCGTGATGGCGGCAGCAGGAATCCGCGCGTGGCGCCGCCGCCGGCCGCCTGGCAGCCTGTCAGGCCGCGCCCGGGCGCGCGCGGCTGGGCTCTCCGCCTGCGCGCCGGCCCGTGTCGCTGCAGCCGTGTCCACCTCTGTCCGCGCGACCTTCCGCTGCGGGCGCGCTGCTGCGCGGCACAGCGTGTTCCTGCTGCTGCTCGGGCTCGGCACATCGGGCGCCGGACGGCGCGACGGTCCGGGTACGCGCGCTCACGCATACGCGGGAGCGCGCGAGTCGTCAGAGGTGAGGGTGGCGGTGGCCGCAGAGGTGAGGGTGGCGGTGGCCGCAGAGGTGAGAGTGGCGGTGGCCGCGAATTTCGCAGTGGTGCAGGAGCAGCTGGCGGCGAAGTTCAGGGCGGGATCGGGCCAGCGTGTGGTGAGCAGCGTGGGCTCGAGCGGGCTGCTCTACGCGCAGGCGCGCAACGGTGCCCCCTTCGACGTGTTCCTGTCGGCGGACAGCGAGCGGCCCGCGCTGCTGGAGCGTGATGGCTACGCGGTGGCGGGCTCGCGTTTCACGTACGCGGTCGGGCGACTCGCGCTGTACGGCCCGTCGCTCGATTCCGTCCGCGCGGCCGGCGAGGATCTGCGCAGCGGGCGGTTTCGCCACATTGCCATCGCCAACCCGGAGACGGCGCCCTACGGTGTGGCGGCCATGCAGGTGCTGCGGCATTCTGGGTCTGTACGATGCGATTGCCGCCCGCCTCGTGCGCGGCGAGAGCCTCACGCAGACGCTGCAGTTCGTGAAGTCGGGCGCGGCGGAGCTGGGCTTCGTCGCGTGGTCGCAGGTAATCCACGAGCCGGAGCACACGTACTGGCTGGTGCCCGCCGAGTACCATGAGCCCCTTGCGCAGGACGCGGTCCTGCTCCTGCCCGGCCGCGACCATCCCGCGGCGCGCGCGTACCTGGACTTCCTGCGCGGCGACGTGGCCAGGCGGCTCATCGAATCGTTCGGGTACGGCACCCGCTGATGCACGCGTTCTGCAGAGCCAGGCCACGTGACCCGGCAACCGGCGAATGGGTCGTCACGGCAGCCACAGCAGGCGCGGACGCGCCGGCGCCGCAAGCAGCCTTCCAGGTCGAATCGGCACGTGAAGCGTCACGCCGCGGCTTCCATAACACACTGTCAGCCGGGCGACCGCACCCATGATCGCCTTTGATCCGGCCGACCTGCGCGCCGTCATCGTGAGCGTCAAGCTCGCGTCCGTGACGACGGCCGTGCTGCTGGTGCTGGGCACGCCACTGGCCTGGTGGCTGGCGCGCACGCGGACCCGGGCGCGTGCCGTGATCGAGGCGCTATGCGCGCTGCCCCTGGTGCTGCCGCCCACGCTGCTCGGGTTCTATCTGCTGGTGCTGTTAGGCCCGGCCGGCCCTGTGGGCAGCGTCTGGGAACGATTGGGCGGTGACCGGCTGGTGTTCTCGTTCAGCGGCCTGGTGATCGGCTCCGTGCTCTATTCCCTGCCTTTCGTCGTGCAGCCCCTGCAGAATTCGTTTCTCGCAATCGGCAGTCGCCCGCTCGAAGTGGCGGCGACACTGCGCGCCTCCCCGCTCGATCGCTTCTTCTCGGTCGCATTGCCGCAGGCGAGACCCGGTTTCTTCACGGCCGCGGTGCTGGCCTTCGCTCATACCATGGGCGAGTTCGGCGTGGTGCTGATGCTGGGCGGCAACATACCGGGTCGCACACAGGTGGTCTCCATTGCGCTGTACAACGATGTCGAGGCCGTGCGCTATGGACAGGCACACACGCTGGCGGCGGGCCTGCTGCTGTTTTCCTTCCTCGTGCTGCTGGTGGTGTACGCGCTGGGCGGCCGGCGCTTCGAGGCGCCTCGTCTGTGAGTGGGGATCAGGCGACGATGCCCGTCACGTCTTCGTCCTCGCCCGATGGCGGCGCGGCCGGCCGCAGCGGTCTCGAGGCGAGATTCCGTCTGGCGAGAGGTCGCTTCGAGCTGGATGCGACACTGGGTTGTCCGGCGCGTGGTGTAACCGGATTGTTTGGACCGTCGGGCGCGGGCAAAACCACACTGCTGCGCTGCATCGCGGGCCTGGAACGCGTCGCGGATGGGTTCCTCCGAGTCGGCGACGAGGTGTGGCAGGATACCGAGGACAACCGCTTTCTGCCCGCGCACCGCCGCTCGGTGGGTTACGTCTTCCAGGAAGCCGACCTGTTCGCGCACCTCGACGTGCGGGGCAATCTGCGTTACGCGTGGCGCCGCGCGCCCGCGCATTGCATAGCCTGGGATGATGCGGTGGAATGGCTCGGAGTCGAGCCGCTGCTGTCGCGTTCTCCCGCCGGGCTTTCCGGTGGCGAACGCCAGCGTGTGGCCATCACGCGTGCCCTGCTCGCGAGCCCGCGGCTGCTGCTCATGGATGAGCCGCTCTCCGCAACCGATGAAAGCAGCCGCCTCGAGATACTGCCCTACCTGCAGCGGCTGCCGGAGCGATTGTCCATTCCCATCATTTATGTCAGTCATGCGCTGGCCGAGGTGGGCCGGCTCGCGGATCACATGATCTGGCTGGTCGATGGACGCGTGCGTGCTGCCGGTCCGACGGGCTCCGTGATCGGACAGCTGGACTTCGCGCAGGCGCGGGGAGACCAGGCGGCGGTCGTCGTGGACGCGGTGGTGCGCGAACACGACGAGGCAAACGCGCTCACCCTGCTGGACGGCCCGTGGGGTCCCGTCTGGGTGCGCCGGCAGCAGCGGGAGCCGGGCCGCCGCGTCCGCCTCCAGATCGAAGCCAGCGACGTGTCGCTCAGTCTCGCGACGGAGCCCCTCACGACGATCATGAATCAGTTCTCGGTGCGCGTCGCCGAGCTGCGCGAGACCTTACCCGGCGAAGTCCTGGTGCGCATGACCGGCGCCAGCCGCGAACCCGGCCTGCTCGCTCTCATCACCCGCCACTCCTGCCAGCGCCTCGGCATCACCGCGGGCCTGGACGTGTACGCACGCGTCAAGAGCGTGGCGCTCCTCGACTGAATCGCCGGACCGTCTTTGAAATCTTGGGTTGTGGCCGGTACCGCCATGCGTGTGTCCTGTAACACGCCGTTTGCGGCGCGAAGCCGCATGCTTCGATAGCGCACGCGGCCGGAACGCGAGAATGCCAGGACGGTCCGGGCGGGCGGACTAATTGCTCAATGCGGGTTGCGGCTCCTGATGTGGTCGGTGCTTGACCACGAGCTGGCGTTCATGGGGCGGCGAAGCGCGTGGTGCCGGCGGCTCCGGCGGGGCGCGAACGCCTCACCGCTGACTCCGGGAGTGACTTCGCCCGCCGTGGGATCATCGTGCCGTAGCGCGATGCTCAGCGGATGGTCTGGATCAGGCGGTCCAGTCGACGCGGTGCACTTCGATCGGATCGGCGAAACCCTTGAGTTCCAGAGCGCCGGCTGGCAGGAAGGTGAACGGCTTGCCGGTGCAGAGATCGCGGACGACGCGTGTAGCCAGGATCTCGCCCGCGCCAGCGTGAGCGCAGATGCGCGCGGTCAGGTTGACCACGGAACCAAACAGCGATTCTCCGTCGGCGATCGGTTCGCCCGCCCCCAGCGCAATGCGCACCTGGATGTCGGCGGGACGGGCGGCATCGGCATTGTAGTCCTGGAACGCACGCTGCATTGACACGGCACACGCCACGGCTTGCGCGGCGGACGAAAAGGATATCAGGAAGCCGTCACCGGCCCGGTCGATTTCGCGCCCGCCGTGGCTCAGCAGCGTCCTCCGCACAATCTCATTGTGCTTCGCCAGAACCGATTGTGCCCTGTCGTCGCCGAGTGTGTTCGTGATCAGTGTGGAGTTCACCATGTCGGTGAACATCAGTGCCCGGAACCCTGCCTCGCGGATCGGGTTCGCCACTGCGTCATTGGGATCAGTGACGCGTCCCAGGAAGCCGGCAACAGCCGCGGGATCGACTTCCACGACGACGTTGGGAATGAGGCCGTGCGCTTCGCGGTGCATGGCACGAACGGCTGCTTCGGTAGGTCCTTCAATGAGGCAGAAAGCCGTCCCGCGGTCCTCATCGAACCAGTAGGTGAGAGCTTTGCACGCATGGCTCGCCTGGACGATGAGATCCCGCTGGTGCGCCGCGGCAACAGCCTCGGCCGTTGCATTGCGAATATCGTGACGGTCCATGAAGAGCGGCATGCCCTGGCGACTCTCTCAGCTCGATTGACGGTGACCGTGCGGCAGTGCTGCAGCGCAGCAGCCTGCCCTGTCTGACGCGGTGCAGCAGAAATGTCCCTGCCTGAAGTCTGAGCGTCAAGCCTCCCGTCACGCGCAGACGCCCACGTGAGGCGAGAGGGTCGAGCGCGCTGCCACCATTGGCGGCTCCGTGCGCGACCATTTAACAGTGCCTTAACACGATCACACCTTCATCCGCGCGGCCCGGCCCGCACCGCAACGCGCCGCACTCCCCAGCGATAGCTCGAGCGTCAGCGCATCCGCGTTGCGCAGGCTCGCGCGTGGACGCCGTTGACTTCGCGCGCCCGTGACCGAGCACACCAACGTCCAAGCATGAGATCGGCCTCTGCCAAATGCGAAAGAAAAGACATTGACCTCTGGTGACATGCTGAAAGAACCAGACACAAACACCAGAGTGGCCCTGCATCCTCCGCGTCCTCACCGGCCTCCGGGTGAAACCAGATCAACAGAATCTGTTCCCGCCCCCGGCCTGATCTCTCCGGAGCCGCTCTCTGCGCCCTCAGCGCACTCCGCGGTGAGAGAGAAGCCGAAGAAGCCCATTGAGGATCGTAAGAGGATGTGGCGGAAAACCCGGAATGTAGAGATCGACAGGCAGAATGGCGCTGACGCCGTCGAGGACAGCGGGCTGGCCGCGCCAGGGACCGCCACTGATCGCGGAGGCGCCCACCGCGATGACCAGGCGGGGTGAAGGCAGCGCTTCCCAGGTCAGCTCGAGCGCGCGGCGCATATTGCGCGAGACGGGTCCGGTGACCAGCAGTCCGTCAGCGTGGCGAGGCGAGGCGACGAACTGGATGCCGAAGCGAGCGAGGTCGAATACGACGGTGTTCAGCACGTTGCAGTCTGCTTCTTCGGCCCCGGAGCCGCCCGCCGAGACCTGTCGCAGCTTGAGTGAGCGTCCGAAGAGGCGACGCATATGCTTGTCGAGTTCCATTGCGAGCGGGTATTCGGCGTCTGCGCGCACGACGAGATCCTGGCGCGTGCGTGTTGCCATGCGATAGTCCTGGCCAAACGTGATGACCCCTGCCGGACATGCGGCCTCGCATGCGCCGCAGAAGACGCAGCGACCCAGGTCGAGCTGAACGCCTCCGCCTTCGATCACGATCGCTTCGGTCGGACAGGCCTCACGGCACTCGTCGCAGCCGTCCGGGCACGGCCCCTCGCCGATCACCGGCCTGCCCCGGTAGCGCTCCGGCAGCCCGGCATCCTCGGGCGGAAACCGGATCGTGCGATGCCCCTGGTCGAGACGAGCCCGCAGAATCTCTAACATGGAGCCGGCGTCGTTGCTGGAACTCGTTGCCGGGGCTGGTTGCCCGGGTATGGCAAGACGGACTGGACGGCCTGCCCCGGGCTGGGGCTGGCACTGGCGCCGGGGCCGGGGCTGACCTCGGGACCGGGGCTGGGAAACAGCGCGGCTCCCGCGCCCTCTGCACGATTGCGCACGGCTGCCGTGAGGCGGGTGTCGCGCACGCGCTGTCGCGCCCCGACGGAAGAAAACCGGCGCCGCGGTTCGACCTTTCTCAAACGGTTCCCCCTCGACGCGTTCAGGGTCTGCCCGGCGTGCGCGGGCCACCGATCCACGGCCTGAACCTCGATCATCGTACTAACACAGAATTCGGTGCAGGCGTGCGCAGGTCGCGTCCGCCACCTCCACGATGTTCCCGGGTGCTCCCGGGCAACGGCCCTGCAGTGCAAGCCAATGTTGTCCCACCCTTCGCCCGCGACGCGTCTCGATTTCCGCCCCGGTCCCACCCCGCGGCCCGGCGCCTGTCGCAAGACCACCCGCTGCTGTCGAGCCTCAATCCAGTGCTTTCCATGGGCAGCATGGCTCTGGTCGCCGCTTCGTGCGAACGTCGATGGCGTAGACGGCGGCAGCCTGCCGCGCCATTCCCAGACAGCATCCCGAACAACTCCGTGCGGGCGGTTTCCGTTGATGCCGTGGAGCAACCAGCCGCCGCAAACGCATGCAGTCCGTCCCCCGTGCCAGCCCTACCAGGGCAGCTGCACGCTGTATCCGTTGCTGCCGTTCCCGAGCAACCAGCCCCAGCAACCAGCCCCCAGGCAACGCATTTCAATTCGTCCCCAGCCCGAGCCCCAGCCCCAGCCTCAGCAACTCCAACGCATTCCGCATTCAAAGATCCGCCCCCGAATAGGAAAGATTGAAGCTCTTGTTGCAGAGCGGAAAGTCCGAATCTGCTGGCCGCGCATTGCGATTTCGAGTGCCGGCCAGTTGTGAAACGAGGGGTCGGTGATCTTGTAGCGCAGAAAGCGGCCGTGTGCATTGGTCATGGCGATGTGCGCGATCTCACCGCGCCAGGCTTCGACAAGGGAAATGGTGCCCAGATTGGGCAGCAGACCCGGCATGGGCACGCTGGACGGTCCGGGTGGCAAGCCCGCGAGCAGCTCGCGAATGAATGCCAGCGAGCGCTGCATCTCCAGCCAGCGCACCATGGCACGCGCGTACACGTCACCGCCTTCCACGGTGGCGGTGGGAATGTGCGCCAGGCGGTACATGCCGTGGGCGTGGTCGTGGCGCACGTCGCGGGCGATGCCGCAGGCGCGGGCGGCCGGACCCACGACACCCAGCTCCTGACACAGCTCGGGCGTCACCGGTCCGGTGCCTTCGAGCCGGTCGACGACCGATCCGGTCTCGAAGAACAGCTCGACGGCAATGTGCAGATCGTGGCTCGCCGCATTGAGCGCAGCCTGCAGCTGCAGCACATCTCCGCCATCGATATCGAAGGCGACGCCGCCGGGCCGGATGAAGCCGCGACCGAAACGGTTCCCGCACAGCAGCGCCGTCATGTTGAGGAAACTGCCGCGAATGCGCCCGCAGTAGGCCGCCGTGGGCAGGAACGCGACATTGCCGGCGAGTGCGCCGATGTCACCGGTGTGGTTGGCCAGGCGCTCGAGTTCGAGCGCGAGCGCGCGCAGCGCCTGGGCGCGCAGGGGCACGTCGCACGCGGCCAGCGCTTCCAGCGCCTGGGCCCACGCCATGCTGTGGCCCACGGTGGTGTCGCCGGCCAGCTCCTCGATCTGCACGGCGGAATTGCGCTGCGGACCGCCCAGCAGTGCGCGCTCGATGCCGCGGTGCTGATAACCCAGCATTATCTCGAGGTGGAACACGCGCTCGCCGTAGCACTGGAAGCGGAAGTGTCCGGGCTCGATGATGCCCGCGTGCACCGGGCCTACCGCGACCTCGTGTATTGCCTCGCCTTCCATGCGGAAGAAGGGATAGTCGACGCCGATCTCGACCGCCGCATTGTGCAGGGGCCGGAGACCGGGATATAGCGGTGGCTGGCTGCGCAGTGGTTTGAGCCAGGGGTGGTCCACTGGCACGATGCCCAGCTGCTCGCGGATCTCGCGCTCGAAGCGTGCGGCTGCGGCCACGTCGGGCGTGAGCGATGTGTACTGATGCCCTGCAACCGTGCAGCACAGCACTTCCAGCTGTCCGCTCTGATCGCTGGCCAGCACCACGGCGAGCCGGGTGCGCGCCCGGTCGTTCGCGGGATCGGGTTCCTGCCAGCCGAAGAGCGTCACCAGCCTTTCGCCTTCGCGACAACGGCTGGTCACGAACCCGGTGAATTCGGCGATCGACAGTTCGGGCAGCAGGGCGGTATCGAACGCCTGACCGTTGTGCAGCCGGAGCGTGCGGCGGGTGCTCATGGCGCTGCCTGCAGGATGGCGGCGGCGTCGTGCAGCAGCCGGTCGAGCTGGGGTGGCAGGTACAGGCCAAGCAGCAGGACGGCGACGGCCAGCAGCGCGGGTGATAACAGCGTGTTCCAGCGCTCCCGGCCGGGCACCGGCACGACCTCGGAAGGCTTTCCCTGTGCCATGCGCAGCATGATGGAGGACAGCCCCGCGAACACCACGGCGAGCAGTGCCAGGAACAGCGTGGCCACGAGGAAGCGCTGCTGGTCCAGCAGTGCGCGCAGGATGCTGAATTCGCTGAGGAACAGGCCGAATGGCGGCATGCCCGCGATGGCGAGGAATCCCGCCAGCCAGAGCACGCCGGTCAGCGGACGGGCGGACAGCACACCGCGCACATTGCGGCTGCTTTTCGTGTCATAGGCAAGCAGGATGTTGCCCGCGGTCAGGAACAGCAGGCCCTTGGCCAGCGAGTGATTCAGCGCGTGCAGCAGCACGCCGAACGCGGCGCCACCCCCCGCTCCCAGACCCAGCGCCAGGATGCCGATGTGCTCGACGCTCGAGTAGGCGAGCATGCGCTTGTAGTCGCGCTGTCCCAGGATGAGCGCGCCGGCCAGCGCCATGGAGAGCAGGCCGAAGAGCACGAGCCAGCGCGCGGCAAACGCCTGCATGCCGGCGGCGGCCACGACCTGCCAGCCGCGCAGCAGTGCCAGGAACGCGCAATTCAGGAGTGCCCCCGAGAGCAGCGCCGATGCCGGCGATGGCGCTTCACTGTGCGCATCGGGCAGCCACGTGTGCAGCGGCGCGAGTCCCATCTTGGTGCCGTAGCCGACCAGCAGGAACACGAACGCGGCGCGCAGCACGGGTCCATCCAGGCGAGGTCCCGCGGCGACCAGACGCTGGAGCAGCAGCGGATCGCCGTGCGGCACGGCGCCGCCCGCCGCCGACAGAGCCAGCAGGAACGTGCCCATGAGTGCCAGCGCGATACCGACGGAGCAGATCAGCAGATACTTCCACGCCGCCTCGAGCGAGCGGCGGCTGTGATGGTGATAAATGAGCGGAGCACTGGCGAGTGTCGTCGCCTCCACTGCCGCCCAGAGCAGACCGAGATGATGGCTGATGGTCACCAGGGACATGGATGCGGCGAACCACAGCAGGCAGGCCGCGAACGTGCGCTCCGGCCTTTGCTCGTCCGGCGTGCGCCGCACGCCCAGGTACAGCACCACCACGAGGAACAACACGCTCACAATGGCCAGGAACAGCAGGCCGATCGCGTCCAGCTGCAGCCAGCCGCCCAGCATTGGTCCTGGCCGCCGCCACGCCACTACGGCGGTCAGCAGGGCGTGCGTGAGGGCACCGCCCAGCAGCGTGTTGGCGCGCACCCGGGCCGAGCGCGCGAAGAACGCGAGCACGCCCGCCAGCGCGGGAAGCAGCACGAGCGCCGGCAGCATCAGTCCTTCAGCTCCGCCAGGTGGTGCACGGCCGTGCTGTCGAACTCGCGGTTGATGCGGAAGATGGCGATGCCCATCACGAACACGCCCACCAGCAGGTCGAGCAGGATGCCCAGCTCGACGGGTGTGGGCAGTTCCGTCGCCAGGCTCTGGCCGAACAGGAAGATGCCGTTCTCCAGCACCAGGTAACCCAGCACCTGCATGATCGCCTTGCGCCGTGTCACCATCAGCAGCGCGCCATTCAGCAGCGTGGCGAACGCCACCGGCACCAGGAGCGGCGCCTGCACCGGTCCCTGGTGTGGCAGCTGCGCGGCCAGCGCGAACCCGGCGGCGGTGAGCAGCGCTCCCAGCACGACGGACGCGCTGAAACCGACGAACGGCTCCACCTCGCGGCGTACGTTGGCTTCGCGGATCGCGCGCGTCAGCAGCCACGGCATCAGAAACCCCTTCACGCCCATGGCCACCACGACCATGACAAAGGCGCGTGCGCCGCTCGCGGTGGTGCCCAGCAGTGCGGGCAGCAGCCCGGCCAGCACCCCCTGCACCGCCACCAGCCGGATGCAGCCGGCCAGCCGGCTCGACCCCAGGATGGACAGGTTCACCAGCACAATGCCGATGAGCAGGGTCTCCAGCAGCGGCTGCATGCTAACTCGCCGATAGCAGGAGGGAGAACGCGGCCAGCACGGATGCCGCGATCAGGAGCTGGGGCACGCGCGCCAGCCGCAGTCGTGCCATGCTCGACTCCACCAGCGCCACCAGCAGCGCGCTGAGCGCCATGCCCGCCAGGAAGAGCAGCGCGCCAGGCAGCGCGGGCAGGCCGCCCACCGGAAGCGCGAGATCGACCAGCAGCGCCGCGAACAGCCACAACTTGAGCATGGCGCCGTACAGGATGAACGCCAGATCGGGCCCGGCATGGTCCAGTACCATGACTTCGTGAATCATGGTCAGCTCGAGATGCGTCGTCGGATCATCGACCGGCACACGCGAGTTCTCGGCGAGCAGCAGCAGCAGCAAGGCCCCGCCCGCCAGCAGCAGAGCGGCAGCCTCGCCTGACCCGTGCGCGGTCAGCGCCGGACCCAGCATGCCCGCCATGACAGCTCCCCGCTCCGGGTCACCAGCACCAGCAGCACCAGGAAGAACGCCGGCTCGGCCAGGGCGGCGATGAACAGCTCGCGGCTGGCGCCCATGCCCTCGAAACTCGATCCCGTGTCCAGCGCCGCTAACACCGTGCTCGCGCGACTCAGCGCCAGGGCACCGGCCAGAACCAGGAAGTCGGCAGGGAAGGAAAACGGCGGGCGCTGTCCCAGTGCCGGCAGGAGCAGCACGACAGCCACGCCGGCCGCAAGCGAGACTGCGGGAAGCGCGCGGAACAGCCACGTCGTCGTGCTGCTGTACACCAGATTTTTGCGCAGCAGGCGGGCCAGGTCGTGATACGGCTGTGTCAGGGGTGCGCCCGTGCGGCCCACGAACGCGGCCTTCAGCTTGTTGATCGTGCCAAGCAGCAGGGGCGCGCCGGCCAGGCCCAGCAGCGGCGGCAGCAGGCTGCGGATCACCATTGGCCGAACTCGATCAGCAGCATGAGCAGCAGCGTGAGGAACACGTACAGCAGGTACCAGTGCAGGCGGCCGTGCTGCACGATGCGCAGCCTGCGGAAGGAGCGGCTCAGCCACTGGAAGGAGGGACCGTACATGCGCTGCGTGAATACGTCGGCGGCGCCCGCATGCAGCGTTGCCGTGTCCGGGAACAGGCCGTGGGGCGGCGCCACCCTTGTCGTCTCACTGGGCAGCACCCCGCCCAGGAACGCGACCAGTGGTGCCACCAGCGATGATGCGCTGTACTGCGCGCGTTCCACCGTCCCGGCATAACCGCAGCCCCAGGTGACGGAGATCTGACGTTCGCGTCGTCGCACGAGCGACCAGCGCAGGCCGGCGCACAGTGCGAGCAGAGCGCTCAGTCCCAACACGGCGTTACCCAGCAGCCGCGTACTGAGCAGCAGTGTGGCTGTCCGGGTATCGAGCGGCCGCCCCGCCAGCCGCCCCACCGCACCGGCCGCGGCACGCACGCCCACGATCGGGAAGAGACCCAGCAGCACACACGCGGCTGCCAGGATGAGCAGCGGCGTGCGCAGATCGACGTGCGCCTCGCGCGCCTGCGCCGCAGCCGCGCTGCGCGGCGTGCCCAGGAATGCGCTGCCGAACAACTTCGCGAACAGTGCCACGGCCAGGCCGCTCACCGCGGCCAGCGCGCACACCAGGATGATGCCGGCCCAGCGCGTGCCCGGCGGCATGTCGCGGACGATGCGCAGTCCCGCGAGGAACGTGAGGAATTCGCTGCTGAAGCCATTGAGCGGCGGCAGGCCCGTGATGGCAGCGCACCCCACGAGAAAGGCGAGGCCGGTGCGCGGCATGCGTCGCAGCAGGCCACCCAGCCGGTCGATTCCCGTCTGGCCCGTTGCCTGGCGCACTGCGCCCGCGCCCAGGAACAGCAGTCCCTTGAAGCACGCATGATTCAGCACGTGCAGCAGGGCAGCGCCGAAGCCGATCTCGGCCAGCACGGGCGAGCCGCGGCTCAGTCCGGTCACGCCCGCGCCGATGCCGAGCAGCGCAATCCCCATGTTCTCGACACTCGAGTATGCGAGAGCGCGCTTCATGTCATCCTGCGCGAGCGCGAACACCACGCCCACCAGTCCGCTCAGTGCGCCGATCACGATCAGGGCCGGTCCCCATGCGGGCGCCAGCGGGCCGGCCAGCACGAGGGCGCGCAGAATACCGTACATGCCGGTCGCAATCAGCACACCCGACATCAGGGCGGACACGTGACTGGGCGCCGCCGGGTGCGCTTCGGGCAGCCACACGTGCAGGGGCACGAGTCCGGCCTTGGCGCCGAAACCCACCAGCGCCAGTGCGAACAGCAGACCCGGCGCCACCAGCGCGTGGCCGCCGAGCGCCGCGAAATCGAGCGAACCCGCGCTGCCGCCGGCCAGCAGGAAGAACACCATCAGGAAGGCCGTGCCAATGTGCGCGGCGATCAGGTAGATCCAGCCCGCGCGTCGCACCTCGAGCCGCTCATCCTCCGTCGTGACCAGGAAGAAGGAGGCGATGGTCATCACTTCCCATGCGACCAGGAATAACACTGCGTTACCCGCCAGCAGCACCAGCGCAATCGCCGCGATCAGCAGGTTCCAGAAGAACCACGTGGCGCGCGGTGCGTGCGCCTGCTCGCGCAGGTAGCGCCCGCCGTACCACGCGGTCAGGGGTGTCAGCAGGAACGTGATCAGCAGGAAGAACGCCGCCAGGGGATCGAGCACCAGCGTGAAGGAGCCACGGGGCACGGACCACGCAACGTGGTAGACCACGGCGCCGGCAGAGATGAGCGGGGGCAGGCAGGCGGCCAGACCCAGCAGCGATGCAGTGACGGCGCCGGCCACGCCCAGTCGGGCGCGGGTCAGCGCATCACGGCCGAAGACCAGCGAGAGGACCGCGCCCAGCAGGAGTGCCAGGAACGCGCCCGCCAGCAGCATTAGCTCGCCTGTGCCGGCCCGTTGGTGGAGACGTGGCCGTCCAGTCCATCCCGGCCGGGCAGTGCCGCCTCCACACAGCGCACGCGTTCCAGCACGGCGGCGGGTGAGGCACGCTCACCCAGCAACCGCCGCACATCGGCATCGTGCAGCACGAAACCGAGGCGCGACAGCAGGTGCAGGTGCAGGCGCACGGTGGGACTGACGACTGTGAACAGGACCGTGACCGGCTGCCCATCCAGGGCGCCGAAATCGATCTCGTTCTCCAGGAACGATAGCATCACGGCGGGTCGGGTGACGTGCAGGATGATGGGGTTGCGCACGTGGGGAATGGCGACACCGCCGCCGATCGCAGTGGAACCGAGCGCTTCGCGGGCCAGCATGCCCTGCAGCACGAACTCCTTCTCGTCCTCGTTGCGCAGCGGCAGGCGCCGGGCCACGGCGCGCAGCACCGTGTCCTTGCTGTGCCCCGGTACGTCCGTGTGAATGCCGCCTGCCGCAAGGGCGTCGTAGAGCGAGGGCAGCTCGGGCACGGCCCACTGCTGGCTCAGCTCGGGCGACAGCTCGACGCCCCGCGCGGAAGCCCACTCCAGCAGGTCGACGGGATTGATCAGTGCCTGTTCGCGCTGCCGGCTGGCGGGCAGATCACCGGAGCGGATCCAGCGCTGCACCGTGCGCTCGGACACGTCCAGGATGCGTGACACCTCGCGGATGCTCAGCATGCCGTGTGGATGTTCTCGATTCTCGCGCTGGAGACATTTGCTGTAACCCGCGCCGACAATCGCAACGACGGGGCGTTGCAACGTACGCCCCCGCCACCCTGCGGGCAACCGCGCGCGACAGCGGTAGCGCGCACGGGCGGGCCGGGCTACTCGTAGCGCAGAGCTTCCAGGGGGTCCACGCGGGCCGCGCGCAGGGCCGGGATCCAGCACGCCAGCACGGCGGTGAGCAGCAGTACTGCAATGATGGACGCGAAGATCACCGGATCGCGGGGCTGCACCTGGAAGAGGATGGCCGCCAGCAGTTTCGACACGAAAAGCGCAAAAGCGGTTCCCACAATGAGGCCGATGGCGGTTTGTGTCATGCCCTGTCGCAGGACCAGGCGCACCACGTCGCGCGCGTCCGCACCCACGGCCATGCGCACACCCATCTCGCGCCGCCGCCGGCTCACGGCGAACGACATGACGCCGTACAGCCCGATCGAGGCAAGGAAGAGAGCAGCGCCGCCGAACGCGACGAACAGCGCACCGAACACGGCGTAGTACCAGTTCTCCTGCTGGATGACTTCCTCGAGCGAACCCAGCTGATCCAGCGCCAGGTTGGGATCCACATCGGCGACGACGCCGCGCAGCGCATTCACGAGCGATGCCGGCTTCGCGCGCGTCAGTGCCAGCACCGTGAGGCCGCGCGGGCCCGCCTGCGCAATCGGCCGGTACAGACCTTCGTGCACCTGTTCGTCCACGGCAGTGACATAGAGATCGGGGACCACGCCCACGATCGTCATCCACGGGTTCGGGTTGCCGGCGATGTTGGTGCCGAAGCGCAGGCGCTTGCCCAGCGCGCTCTGCCCCGGGAACCAGCGTCGCTCGAACGACTGATTGACGACCACAACGGGCAGCGTGCCGTCGCGATCGTCCGCCGTGAATTCGCGGCCACCGATGACCCTGAAGCCCAGCGTGGCGAAGAACCCGGGCGCGATAGTGGCGCCGGGCGCCGACGGGTAGTCGCGATCGGTGGCGTAGGTGACGCCCTCCAGTGCGAAGAGGTTGCTGCCGCCACCCATGCCCGGCGCGGACGTGGTGAGCGTGGCCGCGGTGACACCCGGCATTGCTGACACGCGTGTCAGCAGGTCCGTGGCCAGGCGCAGGCGGCGCTCGCGGTCGTTGTAGATGGTGTCGGACATGATCATGCGTGCATTCAGCGTGTGCCTTGCGTCGAAGCCGAGATCGATTGTTTCCAGTTTGACCACGCTCTTGATCATGAGGCCGGCACCTACGAGCAGCCCGACCGACAGCGCCATTTCCGCCATCACCAGGACGCGGCTCAGGTTGCCCAGTCTGAAGCTCGAGCTGCCGCGCGACTCATCCTTCAGGATGTCGTGCGTGTTCGCGGTGGCCGCCTGCACGGCGGGAATGGAGCCCGCCGCCAGCGTGGCCAGCACCGTGGCGGCGCTGGCACAGAGCAGTGACGGCGTGTCCAGCGCGATCTTCAGCCAGAACGGTGGATTGACGCCTGCAATCGCGCCATTGAACGCGCGGATGCCGACCGCCGCGATCACCACACCGATGGCGGCACCGGCGATGGCCAGCGCCAGCGATTCCGTGAGGAACTGGCTCATCACACGCAGTTTCGAATGCGCCCAGCGCGGTGCGCACGCCGATCTCGCGCGTGCGCACCATGGCCCTGCCGATCAGCAGATTCGCCACATTGGCGCAGGCAATGAGCAGCACGAACAGCACGGCGCCCAGCATCGTGTAGAGCACGGTGCGCTCGTCCCGGCCCAGTCTCGCCTGCTGCGAGGTCTGCAGTCTGACGGTGATGTCCTGGTTCGTGACCGGATACGCGCTCGCCTGGCGCTGCGCGATGGCCTCCATGTCCGCCGTCGCCTGCGCCATGCTCACCGCGGCCCGCAGCCGGCCCACGACGCCCACCGACATGCCCCTGCCCCGCTCCGTCCGCGCCGGATCCAGGCGCAATGGCACCCACGCGCTCTGCGTGTCGGGGAAGCCGAAACCGCGCGGCATGACGCCGACGATCACGGCATCGATGCCGTTCATGCGCACGGACCTGCCGATGATGCCGGGATCGCCGGCGAAATCACTCTGCCACACGTCGTAGCCGATGATCAGCATGTCAGGTGAGCCGGACCGGTCGTCTTCATCCGTGAACACGCGACCCATCAGTGGATGCACGCGCAGCACGCGGAACAGGCTGGCTGACACGTACGCGCCTCTCACGCGCCGCGGCGCGTCGCCGCTCGACAGCGTGATGGATGTGCCGGCGTAGGCGCCCAGCTCCTCGAAGGAGCGCTGCTGTGCGCTCCAGTCGGCGAAGTCGGGCGCGAAAATGCCCACGTTGCCGCGATCCTTGCGCACGCGGTTGATGTTGACCAGGCGTTCACTGTGCTCGAAGGGCAGGCCCCGGATGAGCGCGCCGTACACGATGCTGAACATCAGCGTGGTCAGGCCGATGCCCAGCGCCAGCGCAATGACCGCGATGAGCGATGCGCCCGGCGTCTTGCGGATCATGCGCGCACCGTAGCGCAGGTCCTTCAGCAGCGCGTTCATCGAGCCTCGTCGTCTGAGCGGGTCCGGGGAACTGACCCGCCATTACGGCCGGGTCCCGCCGTCCGTTTCAGCCGGGCCACGGCCCGTTCGCTCCCCGGCTTCGGGAAGGACACACTCGCTGCCCGTCGAGTCAGGCAGGCATGGTTGTTCCCCCGGGGTGCACAACATGGGTGTAATGCTGCTTGCGGCGGTAGCAATGGCGGGCGCTCTCGCGTTTTCTCTGCGAGGCGTCTGGCGCCGCGTCAACAAACGAGCCAGAGTCGTCCTGGGCTTGACCTTGCTGCTGCCCAGCGTCGCCGTACTCGCGGGGATCCTGCTGGCCCGCCACCATACGATCACCCCCGGCGTACTGCAGCGCTTCGGTGCCGCGCTCGGTTTGGCCGCAGCCGTCCTGGAGGCCCGCGACCTGGTGCAATGGCGACGCCGCCGCCTCGGGTCCGGTGCCCTCCTCCTCGATGCCGGCCCGACGCCGCAGCGCTCGCACCTTCGGCTCGGCGTCGTGCTCCTGGGCGTGTCCATCAGCGGGCACATACTCAGCAAATTCATCGGCCACGATTTCAGTCTTTCCGGCATTGGTCTCGATCTCGCGGGGCTCAGTGCCGCCACGGCTGCCCTGCTGCGGGCCCGCAGCCGCCTGGAGCTGCGCCAGAATGGCCTCCTCAACCTGGGCTACCTGTCCCCGTGGTCGAAGTTCATGAGCTATTCGTGATCGGGCGACGTGCTGAGCCTCCGCCTGCGCGAACCCAACGCCTTCGTTGATGCGATCTCCCTGCCGCTGCCCGCCGCCGTCCACGCCCCGGCCGATGCTATCCTCCACCGGCTCCTCCCTGCGGTGGCTTCACCGCCGAGTGCGCTGCGCGCGCCGGGCAAGGCGGCAAGGAATCGCTGACTGCGTCAAGGACGCGCTGCCCCAATCACGGAACCACCAGAAATCGGGCAGTAGTGTGTGTGCGTGCGCGGCACCTGTAACACGATGTCAGAAGTGCCTGGGTCTCCGCCTGGTTGCGTGTGCACGTTCCCTGCTTATGACACGATGTCAGAAGTGCCGGCAGGATGACCGGCTGGGGATTGCCGCGAACGTTGTGAGGCGACCTCTGCCTGGTTGCGTGTGCGCGTGTCCCGCTTGTAACACGATGTCAGAAGTGCCGGTGCAGGCGTCCTCGCCTGGACTGAATGCGGCCGGCGGAGATCTCCGCGTGGTTGCGCGAACGGTCTCCCTATAACACTATGTTATAGACAACTGGACGAGCGCGTGGCTGCGTTCCACGGGACGAGTGAGCGCGACTCGGCTTTTCCGGTGGCAGCAGTTGGCCGGGCAGCCGCGGAGGCCAGGCTGGCGGAGGAGGGTCCGGCGTACGCGGTCGCCCGTTCCTGGCCGTCCGTCGGTCGGTCACGGACACCGCGATCTGCCCGCGATGAGGGTGGAGCCCGGGTTCTGTCGCCCTTCTGAGTAGAAGACGCTGAGACTACTCTCGAAGGAGCCGACCGATGCGGGCGCGACGGAATCTGTGGATGCTGGTGCTGGCGGTGGCGGTGACTGGTGCGTGCAAGGACATGAGCGGTCCGGAGACGGAGCCGGACGTGAGCGGGACCTGGCAGGGCACGCTGAGTCACCCGGCCTATGATGGTGGCGCGCTCACCCTCACGCTGATCGACGCGAACGGGCAGGTCAGCGGCAACTACCGGCTCATCCTGTCCAAGAGGGTAGGTAGCCGGGCGAGCGTAGAGCAGTCAGGCGGCGAGCTGACGGGGTCGGCAGCGAATGGTCGGGTGCACCTGCGGCTCAAGCGCACGGGCGGCGACGAGTGGCTGCTGGACGGCGAGGTCAACGGCGGAAGAGTGCAGGGCGAGTGGAGCAACGGGGTGGGTGTGCGCGGCACCTTTGGCGTGTCGCGCTGAGGTTCCGGACCGTCTTGGCGTTCTTGGGTTGTGGCCGCTGCTCCCATGCCTGTGCCTCAAGAACGCCTGCGAACGAGCGATTCCACGCGTCGCAGCCCGGATGTGCAGCACTTTCGTGCCGGAGCATTGTGCGTGGACGCGTAATTCTACCGCCTGGACCCCCGATCTCCATGGCTGGCCGCGCCGCGGGCATGGCAGGCGGGAAGGCTTGAGGCCGGGTCGCATGTCTGATCAGGCCTAACCCAAGAACGCCAAGACGGTCCGGCTACCGGGGCTCCACCCGCCACCACCACTGCGTGGGCAGCACCCGCTGCCGCGGCCAGACTTCGTTCAGCGTGGCGGCCTCGTACAGCCGCCCGTTCTTCATCACATAGTGAATCGACGTACTGTTCTCGAGCTTGTCGAGCGGGTTGGCGTCGAGAATCTGCAGGTCCGCCAGCTTGCCGGGCTCGAGCGAACCGATGTCCCGGCTCAAGCCGATCGCGTCCGCGCTGTACAGTGTGGCGATGCGCAGAACATCATGCGGCCGCATGCCGCCCGAGCCGATCATCCACAGTTCCCAGTGCACGCCGATCCCCTGCACCTCGCCGTGTGAGCCGAGGCCCACGCGGCCGCCCGCTTCCACCACCTTCTTGAGCTGCTGCGCGTGCAGCGTGTAGACGTACTGGTCCGTGCGGTTGAACGTCGCGGTCTGCCACTTGTCCAGCTCATCGTGTGGTGTGAAGTGGTGCAGCTTCGCGTTCTCGTCGATGTTGGTGCGGGTGAGGTAGTAGTCGCGGCCCCACGGCCCGCCATAACTCACGATCAGTGTGGGTGTGTAGGTGATGCCACTGGTGCGCTCCAGCTGGACCACATTGTTGTAGAATGGGCTGATGGGCAGCGCGTGCTCGAGTCCGGCGTAGCCGTCCTGCATGAGCGTGAGGTTCATCGTGAAGTTGGAGCCGCCCTCGGTGGTCGGTGTCAGTCCCAGCTCACGCGCCGCCATGATCACCCACTGCCGCACCTTGCGGTCCCCCACCAGGTACTGCTTGATCGTGTGCGTGTTGAAATAATCCGCGTAGCGGCGCACCACGTCGCGGGCTTCCGCCAGGTTGTGGATGTTGTCCGAGGCGAAGATGCCCGGGCCGGTCGAGTACAGGCGAGGTCCGATCAGCTCGCCCATCTCCATGCGGTCGCTGTAGGTGAGGATGTCCTCCGACGATGTCTGCGGGTCGCGCTGCGTGGTCACGCCGTACGCCAGCTGCGCCATGAACTGCGAGACCTGGCTGCGGTGCACGCCCCACGCCACCCAGGTGTGCGCGTGGATGTCGACGTAGCCGGGAATTATGGTCTTGCCGCTCACGTCGATAACACGTGCGTTCGCAGGCACCGCGACCTTGCCGCGCGCGCCCACTGCGGCGATGCGGTTGTCGCGGATCACGATGTCCCCGGACGGGATGATCTCGTCGCCCTTCATGGTGATGATGCGGGCGCCGCGCAGCACCAGCGTTCCGCCGGGCTTGTCCTTCCTTGCGGTGATCTCGACATTGACACGGTGCGGCTCGTACGCCGGTCGTGCCCGTGCGCCGGCCGCGGCCGAATCGCCGGCTGCGCGGGTCCTCGCCGTGTCAGCGCGCGCGCGCGCCAGCGAATCGGCGTGCAGCGAGTCCGCCATGGCGATGTCGTAGAGGAAGAGGCTGCGACCGATGGAGTAGTAGGCCACGGCGCCGTCCTGGCGCCAGCCAATGAAGTCGCCGCCAATGCGGGTAAGTCGCCAGGTCGGCACCGAAGACGACGCCGCCACCGAGACCGCCGGCGCGTCACCGGCCACCGGTGGCACCGTGATCATGTAGACATTGCGGTTGGCGTACACCAGCGCACGCGTGCCGTCGGGCGAGAGCAGCACCTCCTCCGGCGGTGGCGCGGGCCCCGTGCTCCCCGGCTGCGGCGGCGCGCTCACCTTCACTACCGTGCGGATGTCGGTGCCGTCGTAACGCATTGAGATGAGACCTTCGCTGCCGGCCCACACATAGATGCGCGACGAGTCCGGTCCGATGTGTGGCTCATTGCGGCCTTCCTGTGTCGCGCCGCTCCCCACCCAGGCGATGCGCTGCATGTCGCCGCCGCCGGCGGGCATCCAGGCGTACTCCAGTTCCGCCGAAGCGTCGTTGTTGCCGAAGTCCTCGAGCGTGCGCATGCGGTGCATCTTCGAGCCGCGCACCGCGATGAGTCGTGAGCCATCGCGCGAGTACGCGAGCCTGTCGTAGAACGCCGGACTGCGGGTCAGCTTCTCGGGCTGTCCTGCGCCACTCGCGCGCATGCGCCAGATGTCGCCGCCTGTGGAGTCGTTCCAGGTGATCCATGCGATGTACTGGCCATCCGGCGACCACACGGGAGCGTGCTCGACATCCGCGGACGCTGTCAGACGGGTGGCGTCGCGAATCGTCGCATGCGGTTCGTTGTCGGCGGGCGGCCCGCCGCGGCCGGCCGGCAGGTCCGCGATCCAGAGGTGGTCCAGCGCTGCAAACACCACCCGCCGGCCATCGGGCGAGGGACGCGCGCCGCGGATCTGCGTCACGGTCAGCACCGAATCGTTGATGGGATACTCGAAGTGCGAGAGCGCTCCCATCTGCTGCTGCACGTGCGCGCTGAACGGGATCTGCGTCGCTTCACCCGTGGGTACGGCCACGCGCCAGATCTTCCCGCCATAACTCGTGATCAGGAAGCGCGAGTCGGGCGTGAACGCCGAGCCCGGGTAGACATTGCGATCGCGCGAACCGCCGCCGTCGCTGTCATTGCGCTGCACATCCATCACCAGCCAGCGTTCCTCGCCGGTGCCGAGGTCGAGCAGCTTGAGCGCCTCGCGCGCATCGTAGCGCGTCGTGTAGACCAGCCACCTTCCATCCGGGCTGGGCACCGGCCGGAACGCGCCTTCCATCTCGTGCGTGCGCAAGCGAAGCCGCCCGTTCTCGCGGTCGTACTGCCCGATCTGGTACGGCCCTACCACGCGCGCCGAGCTGCGCGCATCGGCGGGATCGAAATCATCATCCCACGGCTCGCGCGCCGCAGCCGCAAAGCCGCTCGTAACCGAACCGCGCACGTTGACCCAGAGGATGCGCGGGTCACTGCCGAAAGCGGGGCCGAGCAGTGCGGGTGCGGCCTGTCCGGGCGCACCGGGTGCGGCGGTTGCACCGGCACCGCGATTGCCCGTGAGCTGCAGACCGGAACCACGCTCGTGATGGTAGAGCCACAGCTGCGCGCCCTTCGCGGCAATCACGTACTGGCCATCCGGCGTCCAGACCGGCGACATGTAACTGTCGCGCTCGGTGGTCGTGAGCGCACGCGCGTGCGACCCATCCGCATCCGCGATCCACACGTTCTCCGCGCCATTGCGATCGCTGATGAAGACGATGCGCCGGCCGTCCGGCGAGAAGCGCGGCTGCATGTCGTACGCGAGTCCGCTGGTAATACGCGTGGCCGTGCCCCCCGCGATCGGCAGCGTGTAGAGATCGCCCAGCAGCTCGAACACGATCGTGTTCCCGTCGCGCGACACATTGAGCGAGATCCAGGAACCTTCGTCCGTCGTGAAATCGAGCGTGCGCGTCGCGATCAGCGGCAGCGACTTCGCCTTCAACGCGGCCGCCGCCGCGCTGTCGTTCTGCGCCGCCGTCTGTGCGCTCGCCCGTCGCGCGAGCAGACTGGCAGTGAAACCGACGAGCAGCACCATGGCCGGAACTCGTGCGTACGCGCGCATTGCAGCTCACCAGGTTGAAGGGTGGATGGCAGCAAACCTGCTGCCGCAACTCCGAAGTCCAGTGGCATTCACCCGCGCACCCCGCCAGTCGAGGCGCTCATCGCAAGGCTCACGGCTCGCTCCACGCCCCGCCCGCCCGTTTCTGCAGCCTGCGCCCTCCGTGCACTTCGCGGTAAACCAGCAATCCGTCCGTTCAATCGCCCTCGGCGCTCCCACATGCGCAGCAGCCTCCACGCCCACCGCGCTCTCCGAGGTGAAGAGAGCTATGGAGTAATGCGGATGATGCGGTCGTCGCCGGGGGCGGGGGTGCCGCGGCCGTCCTTGTTGCTGGTCGCGATGTAGACGGCGCCGTCGGGCGCCACCAGCACATCACGCAGGCGGCCGTACTGGCCGTTGATGACGATCTCCTGGCTCGCCGCATGGCGGCCGTCGCCCGTGAGCACCAGGCGGATGAGCTTGCGGCCGACCAGCGAGGTGTACAGCATGCTGCCCTGCCAGCCGCTAACAACAGTGTTATCATAGAAGGCGAGGCCGGAAATGCCGATGGTGGGGGTGTATTCGGTGATCGGCTCCATTACCTCGTGCGTGCGGCAGAACTCCACCTCGTCGGCGCGGTCGCAGGCGCCGTGCACCTCGGGCCAGCCGTAATTGCGACCCTTCTCGATGCGGTTGACTTCGTCGGCATCGCTGGGCCCGTGCTCGGTCTCGTACAGCTCCGCCGTGCCCGGCCGGAACGCAATGCCCTGCGGATTGCGGTGGCCCCAGGTCCAGACGGCGCTGCCGAAAGGATTGTCGGGCGGGGACCGGCCATCCAGCGTGAGGCGCAGGATCTTGCCGTTAAGCGACTGTTTGTCCTGCGCGTGATCCCCGTTGCCGGCATCGCCGGTGGTCATGTACAGCATGCGATCCGGCCCGACGGTGAGGCGGGAGCCGTTGTGGATGCCGCCGCCATTGATGCCCTCCAGCAGCGTCTTCGGGTCCTCCAGCCTGCCGCTGCGCCAGGTCATGCGGATCAGCCGGTTCCTGATGCCGGTCAGGCCGCGGTAGGAGTGCGCGAAGTACACGTACGGCTGGCTGGGAAAGTCGGGATGGAAGGCCATGCCCAGGAGTCCGCTCTCGCCCGACTCGACCACCGCAATGTCCGCCACCCGCGTGACCCGGCGGGTCGCCAGGTCCAGCCGCGACACCCGCCCCGGCCGCTCCGTGAACCAGAGCGCGCCGTCCGGGCCCCACGCCAGATCCCAGGGCGTGTCCAGCCCGCTCGCCACCACATCGGCGCGCAGCAGGCGCCCGCTGGAAGTGCGCAGCGCGGCGCCGGCCAGCGGAAGCCGCCGGTCGCCTGACTCCTTGTCAGGCACACCCGCTGGCCCGGGTGAGGGACCGCGCAGCGCCAGTGCGGCCAGCAGTCCCGGAAACAGCAGGAGCAGGCGACGACGCCGCTTCGGGTTCCGCTTCTGACCTGAAGCGTCACGGCCTGGTCGTGTTCTCATGTGCCTCCTCGCGCGTGCGCAGCATTCTGCCACACCAGCCAGCCTCCAGCCAGCAGCCCGCACAGCATGGCGCTGGCGCCCGCCGCGCGGAACAGACCGCCCACGGTGGTGGCGTGATGCATCCAGCCCAGACGCCCCAGCATGTAGCCCCAGTCGTGAATCGGCTCGCCCGAGCCCACGGACACCAGTGGCAGCTCCTGCACGATGGCGTCCGCGGCGTACGGCGCAATGGCGAAGAAGTTCGTGCCCAGCCAGCAGAGTGCGAAAGCGATCGCGAAATAATCCCGCTGCCGCCAGAAGAGAACACCGGCAATGATGGGTGCCGCGCACTGCAGGAGGGTACCGCCGGCAATCGCGAGGAACTGCCCGAAGGGCGAGAATACCACGTGGCCCAGCTCGTGGATGCCGAGGTTGAGGCCGCCCAGCAGGCTGTTGTAGCCGGTGTCCCGCAGATGCCGCCAGAACACCCATGTCATGCCGAGCAGCAGCCCCAGACGCGCCCAGGGATTCCGTCCCGTGGCCCAGGCGGCCGCGGCGGCAAACACGCTGTTGCGGCCACTGCCGCCGGCGCCGCCCCCGCCGTACACCGTGACGACCGGGCGCGGCACGGTCGTGCTATTCCGAGCGCAGCGCCTGCAGCGGATCGATGCGCGCGGCGCGCAGCGCAGGCGCCAGCGTGGCGGTCATGTTCACCAGGATCAGCAGCAGGCCGAATGTGGCAAAAACCACGGGATCGTGCGGGTTCACCTCGAACACGAGTGTACTCAGGCCGCCACCAATCACAGCCGCCAGTGCGAAACCCAGTGTCATGCCAATGCCCGTCTGCAGCCAGCCTCGCCGCAGCACCAGCGCCACAATGCTGCCGGGCCGCGCACCCACCGCCATGCGGATGCCGAACTCGCGTGTGCGCCGGCCCACCGTGAACGCGATCACGCCGTACAGTCCGATGGTGGCGAGCAGCATTGCGGCCACGCCGCACGTGCCCACGAGTGTGGCCGCCATGCCGTAGAACCAGCTGTTATCCTCGATCACTTCGCCCATGAGCTTGCTGTCGTACACGGGCACATCCGGCGCCAGCGCTGCCACCGCCTCGCGAATCGCGGCCGCAGGTGCCGCGGTCTCGCCCCGTACCTGCAGCGCGATCGCCAGCGTGGCCGGCGGCTGCTGTGCCAGCGGCACGTAGATGCCCGCCGGATTGCGGTCCGGGAACGCATCCAGTCCGGCGATCCACAGGTTGGGCACCACGCCCACAATGCGACGCCACGGCTGCTGCGACTCCCTGCCACCCGTGCGAATGCTCCGGCCCAGCGGATCGGCGCTCCCGAACAGCGTGTTTGCCAGCCGCTGGTTGATGATGGCGACCGGCTCGCCCGCCGCGCCATCATGGCTGTCGAACAACCGGCCGGCCCGCGCCGCCGCACCAAACTGCTCGAAGAAGCCCGGCGACACGGACACCAGCCGCGCGTACGGCATGGCGCGATCCTCGTCGTACGCCTGGCCCTGGAGCGCGTAGCGCGTCGTGTTCGCGCGCGTGGTCGGCAGATTCGAGGCAAGCACCGCCGTAGCCACGCCCGGCGCCTGCGTCAGGGCTGTCTGCAGGCTCACCGCGAAACGCAGGCGGGCCGCCGCATCCCACGCGTCGGGCACCGTCACCTGCGCGGTCACCGTCCGATCCACAGCGAAGCCGGCGCGCACGTCACGCACGCGACGCACTGCCTGCAGCATGAGTCCGGTCGCAACCATGAGTGCCAGCGAGAGCGCGATCTCGAGCACGACCAGCGTCTGCATGGCGCGACCAGAGTGGAATCCGGTCGAGCCTCTCGCCTCATCGCGCAGCGCATCGTGCATTGAGGCGCGCCCCGCCTTCAGTGCAGGCAGCGCACCCGCGAGCAGGCCGGCGCCGAGCGCCACGGCCATCACGAACAGCAGAGTCATGCCATCCAGCCGGAACACGGCCCAGTAGGGCAGGCGGCTCGTGAGCCAGTGGCGCAGACCGCCGGTGGCGGCCAGCGCCACCAGCACGCCCAGCGCGGCGCCCAGCAGCGCCAGCACGGTCGACTCCGTGAGCGCCTGCGCCATGAGCCGGCCGCGGGTGGCGCCCAGTGATGCGCGCACGGAGAGGTCGCGCATGCGATGAATCGCGCGCACCAGCTGCAGGTTGGCCACGTTCGCGCACGCGATCAGCAGGACCAGGCCGACGGCGCCCAGGATCACCAGCATCTGCGCGATTGCGGCTTCACCCATGGCGCGAGCCGTGAAGGACTTGATGGCGACACCCATGTTGTGGTTCGTCGCCGGGTACTGCGCTTCCAGCCGCGCCGCGATCACCGCGAAATCAGCGCTCGCCTGACGGCGCGAAACGCCGGGCGCCAGCCGCGCGAACACGCCAAAGCTGGGGAAGCTCGTGGACGTCACCGCGCTGGCCGGAATCACGAACGGCAGCCACAGATCTTCGCTGGAAGGGAAGCGGAAGCCGGCGGGCATCACGCCAATCACGACGTGCGCCACGCCGTCGACGAAGAGGGTGCGGCCCACCGCGCCGGGATCGGAGTCGAAGCGGTCGCGCCACAGATCGTGACCCAGCACGACCACGGGATCCGCGCCTTCCGCATCATCGCCCGTGCGGAAGGTGCGTCCCAGCGCCGCGTGCACGCGCAACAGCTCGAACGCATTGGCGCTCACCTGCGCGGCCGGATAACGCCACGCGCCGCGGTCCACGCGCACGGCCACCGTGTTCGTTGAATAGATGGCAAGGCCTTCCAGCGTGTGCTGCTGCTCCTGCCACGCCACCCAGTCGCGTGGCTGTACGCCCCAGCCTTCGCCGGTCGCGCCGTGCGGCCGCCGCTCGATGTCGACGATGCGCTGGCCTTCCGGCACCGGCAGACCGCGCAGCGCCAGGCTGCGCACCACGCTGAACATCGCCGCGGTGAGTCCGATGCCCAGCCCCAGCACCAGCACCGCGATCAGGGAAAGGGCCGGGTCTCGACGCACGCCCGCGCAGCGCCACGCGCAGGTCCATGGACAGACTCATCGAATTCGCCTCATTGCATAATTCAGCCGTTCAGCCTGCGCCCACAACGAACTGCGACGCGCGATCATGACTCGCGCCGCCGTGGTCCGGTCATTCGGAGCGCAGCGCCACGGAGGGCGGAATGCGCGTCGCTCGCCTTGCCGGCAGCGCACACGCCAGGCCGACCACGGCCAGCAGCACCAGCGGCACGAGCGCGAACGTCACAGGATCGCGCGGCGCCACGTCATAGAGCAATGCCTGCATCAGGCGTGTGCCGGCAAGGCCACCCAGCAACCCGATGATGACACCCGCCACGGCCGGGCGCAGCCCCTGCAGCATGACCAGCCGGATCACCTGCTCGATGCGCGCGCCCAGGGCAATGCGCACCCCGATCTCGCGCGTGCGCTGCGACACCGCGAACGCCACCACGCCGAAGATGCCGACCGCCGCCAGCGCCACCGCCAGTACCGCGAACAGTCCCAGCAGCAGCAGATAGAAACGCGGCTGCGCCAGCTGTTCGGCAACGAAGGTATCGAGCGGCACCGGCCGGATCAGCGGCAGCTCCGGGTCCAGGCTGCGGAGCACACCGCGGGCACTCTCGATCATCGCACGCCGGCCCAGCGAGCCGCGTAGCAGCACGTTAGGAAAGCTCGAGCCGGCCTGCGCGTAGGGGATCCACAACTCCGGCTGCGGCGAGGCACTGAGCCGGCCGGCGCGCACATCCGCGAACACGCCCACAATGGTGCGCGGCGCGTCCTCTTCGTAGCCGGTCGAGATGTGCAGCTGTATCACCTTGCCCACCGCGTCCTCGCCCGGAAAGTACTGCTGCGCCGTGCTCTGGCTGATCAGCGCAACGCCTTGCCCGCCGTGGCGGTCCGCCGGGCTGAAGCCGCGCCCCTGGAGCAGGCGCACGTGCAGCATGGCAGCCCCGTACCCGTCCGTCACCCGGTAGTTGATCTGCGGCCCCCTGCCGGGCTCGGGAGGAGGCTGGTCCGTGCGCGTGAAACCGCCGTGCAGCGAGATGCCGGTGAGCGGCGCCGCCACCATGATGCCCACACTGTCGATGCCCGGCACCGCCGACAGCTCCTCCCGCACGCGGTCCATGAACAGCACGTTATCGTCCGGCGTCGGGTAGCGCGCGTCCGGCAACGAGAGGCGGAACTGCATGACCCCCCGCGTGTCGAAACCGGGTTGCACGCGTGTCAGCCGTACCATGCTGCGCACCATGAGACCCGCACCCAGCAGCAGGATCACGGAGAGCGCGGTCTCTGCCGCCAGGATCGCCGACCGCCCCACGCCGCTGCGGCCCGCGTTCACATCGCCTCGCCCGCCCCGCCGCAGCGCGGTCGCCAGCTCGACGCGCGACAGGTTCAGCGCGGGCGCCAGCCCGAACAGCAGGGCGCTGGCACCGGCCAGGGCGCTTGCAAACAGTAGTGTTATCGCGTCCAGGCGCACTTCATCCAGCCGCGGAATATCCGATGGCGCCAGTCGGCGCAGCGCATCCACGCCCCACGCGGCCAGCGCCACGCCCGCCACTGCGCCCAGCACCGCCAGCAGCGCGCTCTCCGTCAGCAGCTGCGACAGCAGCCGGCGCCGGTTCGCACCCAGTGTCGACCGCACCGCAATCTCCGTGACCCGCCCGTTCCCCCGCACCAGCTGCAGATTCGCCACGTTGGCGCAGGCGATCAGCAGCACCATGAGCACCGCGCCCAGCACGATGACCAGCGCCGGCTGCACGTCGCCCACCACGACGCTGCGCATGGAAGCCGCGACCAGTGCGCCCCCCGCGCTGGAGCGCGGATATGCCTTCTCCAGTCGCGCGTGCAGCGCTGCGAGTTCCGCATTCGCCTGCCCCAGCGTTGCGCCCGCCGCCAGACGCGCCACCGCCACGTGCGTCACGCAGCCGCGGCCGCAGCCTTCATCGTTGTTCTGCACGGGCACCCAGATCCTCGCGTCATCGGGATACGAGAATCCGGCCCGCACCACGCCCACGATCTCGTGGTCGGCGCCGCCGATGCGGATGGTGGAGCCCACCACGTCGGAGCGCGCGCCCAGTCGTTCGCGCCAATAACCCTCGCTTATCACGGCCACCAGCGGACCCTGGTACCGATCCTCCAGTGCCGTGAACTCGCGACCCAGCAGCAGCGGCGCGCGGAAGACGTGAAAGAAACCGTCGCTCACCTCACCACCACGCACCAGCTCCGCGCCACCATCCGCGCTCACCGTCAGGTTGACGCCATCGACCTGCGAAATCGACTCGATGCTGCGTGCCTCGGCGCCCACGTCCTGGAAGTTGGGATGCGAAAGCAGCCGTTCGCCCGGCGGACTGTCCTTCGCCGACTGCCACACGTGCACCAGCCGGTCCGACTGTGCATACGGCAACGGCCGCAGCAGCACGCCGTGCACCACGCTGAAGATTGCGGTCGTCGCGCCGATCCCCAGCGCCAGCGTCAGCACAGCCACGAGCGTGAAGCCTCGCCGCGATAGCAGCGTGCGCCAGGCGAAACGCAGATCCTGCCGGAATGCGTCCATGATTTCCTCGGAAGCTCGGGTCCCGGCCCAATGGCTGGGCCGGCCGCAGCACGGCGCGCGCGAACCTGCTCACGGTGGCTTCCCCTCGGGCACGGGCCGTGCCGTCCGCGACTGCAATGTCAAGCCGTTGTGTGCATTGATCTTGGCATATTGGAAGCAACCCCGGGCAGGCGGCCGTGCGTTCGCCGCAGGCGGTATCCGTCCCGGAATCGGACAGCGCGTCGTCGCCTGAAATCGGATGGCAGGCGACGACGCTGCTACTATGCGCCCTCGCCGCCTTCGCCGATTCGCTCGGCCAGCCGATCGAGAAACAGCGCCTGGGCGGGATTGATCCTGCGCTTTGCCTCCGCCATGCCGAACCAGGCGCCGCGATCGATTTCCGGGAACTCCAGCCAGCGGCCGGAGCCGCGCGGCCACTCCAGTCGCACGGTATTCGAGACGATGCGTGCGGGATCGGCGTCGCCCCCCGAAGCCCATGCCTGCACGACCTTGCCCGCCTTCTGCCGGATCTCGCCCAGATCCAGGAACGGACCGCTCGCGCGGATGCCAGTCTCCTCCTCGAATTCGCGGCGCGCGGCGGCAAGCGCATCTTCATCCGGCTTCAGCTCCCCTTTGGGTATGGTCCAGGCGCCGGCATCCTTTTTCGCCCAGAACGGGCCGCCGGGGTGCGCCAGCAGCACCTCCGGCCCGTCCCTGCCCCAGCGGTACAGCAGCAGCCCGGCACTGCGCCGCGGCGCCGTCACGCGGCCTCACCGCAACTCATGCGCGCGCCCGGCAGGACCGATCCTTCGACAGGGAGGAATGGACCCATGAAGCCTGCGATCGTTTTCAATGGCGTCGAGTACGCCAGTCCGGATGAGATGCCGGCCGACGTGCGTGCACGGTTTCAGGAAGCCATGAACCTGATGCAGGATCGTAACGGCAACGGCGTGCCGGACCTGCTGGAAAAAGGACCGTGGCGAACCGGCTTTCAGACACGGGTGTTCACGGATTCCCGCCAGCTCTCACCGGAAGACCGCGCGCTCGTGGATCAGTCCCTCGAAACCGTGGGCTTCGGCAATCGACCGGTGCCCGTCGAGACGCACTTCACGCTCGCATTCCGCAACGGTGATCGCACCGGCTCCGGTCTGTTCGGTCCGCATGCGGTGCGCCGAATCCTGAGCCAGGCCATCTTCCTCGCCCTCGTCGGTGCGCTGGTGCTGCTCATCCTGAAGGCCTGGCCGCACTGACTCGCCATCTCACTTCAGGCGACGACGCGCCGTCATCCTGACTTTGCATCCGCCGGCGAAGCTGCCGGGCCGCCGCTCCCGGCTTCGCGCAGTGACGACAGCGCCCACGTCGCATCCGCATCCGCCATGTCGATCTTTGCCACGCCACCCGGAAAGCGCTGCTCCAGGAGCTGATACTGCTGGCCCAGATCATCGGCCGGCGGCTTCCAGTCGTGCAGGTAATACACCGCGTGCACCCTCGCCTGCAGCAGCTCCTTCGCGCAGTTGAAGCACGGCCGCAGCGTGGTGTACAGCACGGAGCCTTCCACTGGAATGCCGAAGCGCGCCGCGCTCAGCAGCGCATTCTGCTCGGCGTGCACGCAGATGCAGAGGTCGTAGCTCGTCGCCGACGGGTAGCGATCGCGGTTGGCGCAGCGCTCGCACCCGCCCTCATCGCAGTTGCGCATGTGCTGCGGCGTGCCGTTGTAGCCGGTCGAGATGATGCGATCCTCGCGCACCAGCACCGCGCCCACGCGGTTGCCAATGCAGTTCGCCCGCCGCCGCACGGCGATGGCAATGCCCATGTAGTATTCGGTGCGATGCGGTCTGCGGTGTGAATCGTCAGGCGTCATCGTCGACCTCCCCTCCGGAACGGTTGCGAGCCGCCGCCTTGCGCCCCGGAAGAGTATGCGGTCGAGACGGTCCGCGCGACCTTGACAGGCGCCGCGTTTTCATGCGGCCCGCGCCACACAGTCAGCTTCGCATTCTCTCGAACGTTCTTCACTGCGGCCGACGTGCCTTTTGGCGCCGTCCGTCCATCTCTGCCGCGCGCGACGCGGTGCTGCGCCCTCGCGTGTGCACGGTCATATCACGGTGGACGGATTCTCCGGTGCGGCACTTCGCCGTACACGCTTTCCAGACTGATCGTCGTTGCCCGACGCTCCGCGCGTGCTGACGCGCACGGTTCCGCCGCAGGCGCGCCCCCTAACCAGGGATTACAGGGGCTCGCGGTCAGCGTCCCCCGCGTTACCCGCGTGGTCGGGTGGAAATGCGGAGTCAGGTTTTCGTGGTTCGCACGTTTGTGATGACCAGTCCCGCGAGGCCGCACCATGCACGCGTTGTCGTGCACGGCAACGCGTCGCACGGCGAATACTGTACTGGAACAGTCGACAACGCACTCATGGATCAGCCCCTGCGTCATCTCTGCTCGACCCGCCCTTGCCCGCAGCGGGCGAGGTACCGCCTGCACACGCGGCGGCCATGGACTACCGGCGTGCTGCTCGCCTTCACCGGCATCGCCACACTGCTGCTCGGCTGCTTTTCCGATCAGCCCGGCGCTGTCGTCGGTCCCGCCGCCGGCGACTGCCGGCTCCGTCTCGACTCCCCGGTCATCGGCGCGGTCGGCGCCGTGGTGGCGCTCAAGGATTTCGCCTTTCATCCGGAGGAGCTGCACGTGCCCGCCGGTACGCGCGTCACCTGGGTGGACTGCGAGGTGTCCAGCATCGACGCGCACACCACCACCTCGGACACAGGGCTGTGGAACTCACCTTCGCTCACGACCGGCTCCATCTTCAGCTTCGTGTTCAGTCAGCCCGGTCGCTACGACTATCACTGCATTCCTCATGCGCAGTTCATGCGCGGCGTCGTCGTGGTGGAGTAGGCCAATGCCCGCCCATTCTTGACCATCGCTCACAGGAGAGACTTCATGTCGCATCGTCCCCTGCTTTCCGCGCTGCTCACCAGCCTGGTCGCGTTCTCACTCGGCTGCAAGGACAGCAACACGGAGCCGGCGAAGGAGCAGTTCACGGCCACGCTGAACGGCGCCAACGAGAAGCCCACCGCCATCAACAGCAACGCCACCGGCACGGCCACCTTCACCAACAATGCCGATGGCACCGTGACCTTCACGCTGAACGCGACCAACCTGACCGGCGCCACGGCGGCGCACATCCACGGCCCGGCTGACAGCAACACGGCCGTGGGCGTGCTGGTGACGCTGTTCGCGGCGGCGGCGCCGGGCGTCAACGTGACTAACGGCGTGTTGAGCAGCGGTACGTTTCCCTCCAGCAGCTTCACCATCAAGACCGGCGTCACGGTGGACTCCGTGTTGACGCTGCTGCGCAACGGCCATGCGTACGTCAACTATCACACGGTGACCAATGCGGCGGGCGAGATCCGCGGCCAGGTCGTGACCAGGTAGCCGGCCATGATGCAGCGCGGCAGCCGGCGCTGCCGCGGCACGCTGCGCGGCGCCGTGGTCCGGCTGACGCTGCGGGTCTCCGCAGGCGGCGTCATCCCGGCCGCGGCGCTGCTGTTTCTGCCGCCGCCGCTGCGGGCGCAGCTGGCTCAGAACGGCGCCAGTCGTGAGTCCACCACCCCGGCGACCCGCCTGGCTTCGGGCACCAGCTGGCAGCCCGATGCCACGCCCATGGATGCGCTGCATGGCCGCCTGGGTGGCTGGCAGCTGATGCTGCACGGCTCCGTGTTCTTCGGATACGTGCGCGAAACTTCGACGAAGGGCAGCGCCCGGCTGGGCAGCGCCAACTGGCTCATGCTGGGCGCCAGCCGCGCAGCGCTGGGCGGTTCGCTCGCCCTGACGGCCATGGGCAGCATGGAAACGCTGACCCTGGGAAGCTGCGGCTATCCCCTGCTCTTTTCGGCGGGCCCGCTCTGCTCCACGGATGGCGTGCGCGAGTACCAGCACCCGCATCCGCCGCTCATGGAACTGGCCGCGCGCTGGGAACAACCTGTTAGCGGGCGGCTGGGCCTGCTGCTCTACGGCGGCCTGGCCGGCGAACCCGCCCTCGGACCCGTCTCCTCCGTGCACAGGGCCTCGGCCGCGTTCGATCCGGTATCGCCCATTACCGACCACGAGCTGAATCCCGCACACGTCGCCGATGGTGTGGTCACGGCCGGCCTGGTGGCGAGCCGCTGGAAGCTGGAAGGCTCCATCTTCAATGGCGAACCCGTGAACGGCGACCGCTTCGCGCCATCTCTCGCGCCGCTGCATTCGCAGTCCGCCCGCCTCTCGTACAATCCTGCGGCGCACTGGTCGCTGCAGGCTTCGGCTGGCCGTATCCACAGCACGGTGTCGCATTATCCGGGCGCGGGCAGCACCCTGCGCATGATCACGCTCAGCGCATCGCAGAACCAGCCACTGGGAGAGGGACAGTGGGCTACGACCGTGGGCGCCGCGCACATGCACGACGGCTTCCTGCCGCTCAGTGCCGCGCTGTTCGAGACCGCGCTGTCGCCAACTATGCGCCACACGTTCTTCGCGCGCGCCGAGTACGCGCAGCGCGATGATCCGCGCATCACCATCATCGAGCACGAGGACGGCTCCCACGACCACATTGCGAACCCGCGGCGCCTGCGTGTTGCGGAATTGTCGGCCGGCTATCAGCTGCGCGTGCGCATGGGCAGCGCGGAGGCGGGCATCGGCGGGCGTGCATCGCTCAGCTTCGTGCCCACGCAGATCGCCGACATCTATGGTCGCGAGCGCGCGCCCGGCTTCGCCCTGTTCGCTTCACTCCGTCCCGCCGCTGCGCAGCGCAGGAGCATGCCTGCGCAGCACGAACACGAGTAGCGCGCCACTCTCGTTGCAGGCTTCACAGGACGGGTGGCGAAATCCGCAGCCGTCAAACGCAGCGTCGCGAAATGAAAAGCGCCGGCGGAACACTCGCGTTCCGCCGGCGCCTGGAGAGCCGCGCGTGATGGCGGTGGCGCGCTGGCGCCGCCGCTTTCGTTCACACGTCGAACGGTGGCTTGCCGGGCGACGGACCTCGGCGCGGCGCGCGGCCGTAGTTGCCGCCCTCGCTGCGCGAGATGCGTCGTTCCGCAACGAGCGCTTCCAGCACCATTTCACATGCGGCGACGGTCCAGCCGGGCGAATCCGCCTTGCGCCAGCCCACGCGGTCCACCGCATCGAGGAGTCCGGGCACCGTCTGGAAGCCCTCGAGCGATGCCGGACCGCTGGCCGTATCACCCACCTGCAGCACGCCGCCGCGCTCGAAGTAATCGACGACTTCCTCCAGCGGATCGGCTGCGGCTTCGCCCCCCCATGCCGAGAAGGTTTCGCCGGCGGCCGAGCTGACCAGCTCGCGCGCGATCTTGTCCGCACCGATCAGTTCGCCCTCGTACTCCAGCTCGATCTTGCCGGTGATCGAGGGCAGTGCGGCGTAAATGTCCGACGGGCGAGGCACGATTTCCGTTTCGCGGCAGGAGAGCGCGCGCCGTTCGGCGTTGGAGACCGCGTTCTCCAGCACGCTGATGGGCATGCGCTGACTCACACCGGAGCGCTGGTCCACGCGCTTGTCCTTGCGCGCCAGGAAAGCCACGCGCTCAATCGTCTCGGCCACGAATTCCGGAATGATGATGGGTGCGCCGTCCGTGTCACGCGCCAGCCAGGCTTCCTGTGCAGTGATGCGCACGCCTGCCTCGATGCCTTCCGGGTAGTGCGTCATCACCTCCGCACCGATGCGGTCCTTGAGCGGCGTAATGATCTTGCCTCTCGCCGTGTAGTCTTCCGGATTCGCGGTGAAAACGAGCAGCACATCGAGCGGCAGTCGCACCGGGTAGCCTTTGATCTGGATGTCGCCTTCCTGCATGATGTTGAAGAGGCCCACCTGGATCTTGCCAGCCAGGTCGGGCAACTCGTTGAGCGCGAAAATGCCGCGGTTGGCGCGCGGCAGCAGCCCGTAATGGATGGTCAGCTCATCGGCGAGCACATGGCCGCCGCGCGCGGCGCGAATGGGATCGACATCACCGATGATGTCGGCGATCGTCACATCCGGCGTGGCCAGCTTCTCGACGAAGCGCGCATCGCGCGGCACCCAGGCGATGGGCGCTTCGTCACCCATCTCCTCGAGCAGCATGCGCGCATGCTTCGAGATGGGCTGCAGCGGATCGTCGTTGATCTCACTGCCCGCAATGATCGGCGTCTCGGCATCCAGCAGGTCGGCAAGCTGCCGGATGATGCGGCTCTTCGCCTGTCCGCGCAGACCCAGCAGAATGAAGTTCTGCCGCGCCAGCAGTGCATTGATGATCTGTGGAATCACCGTGTCTTCGTAGCCGACGATGCCGGGGAAGAGTGCGTCGCCGCGGCGCAGTCGGCAGATCAGGTTGATGCGCAGCTCATCCTTCACGGATCGCGGCTGATAACCGCTCTTCTTCAACTCGCCCACCGTCGCGGGCCTACGCTCCGTCATGATCCTCCTCGTTCCCTCCAGCAGAAGCCTCATCCACCAGCAGCGAAACGCCCTCGATGGTGCGCACGAGCCGGGGCAGCACCGGTGTCACCGATCGGCCGCGCAGAGCCTGCAGCGCCGCGTTTACGTGAGCGAATCCGGCCAGGCCCTCGAGCGTGCGCACCGTGGGAAACACCATCGGCAGGCGTCCATCGGCGAACTGCTGCAGCGCGGCGGCCGGCGTGAGCCAGGCGCTGGCGCTGGTCTCATGCACGTTCGCCGTGGCCGTGCGGCCAGGCGGCAGCGCGGCGAGGAAGAAACGCGTGTCGTAGCGACGGGGCTCGGGTAGCGGTGTGATCCAGTGAGAAAAATAGACCATCGGCTCGAGTGCGATGCGCAGTCGGCGCTCCTCCAGTACACGGTGCAGGGTCACGCGATTCGCGAGCAGTGCGGCGCGTGACTCGTTCATCGCGGCATCGCGTGTGTCAGGAGCGTACTCGCCGCGCTCGTTCTGCGCCAGCAGGATACCGGCTTCCTCGAACAGCTCGCGCAGCGCGGCCGCCCAGTACTCCGGTGCCGGTTCCAGCGGCGGGCTCTGACCTGTCCAGAGCGCGGGATCGCCATCCGCGGCGTCGACCCGCCCACCAGGAAAGACCCAGGCGCCCGGCACGAAACCCACGTTGCGCGTGCGCCGCTGGAGCAGCACTTCGGGACCCGCCTCGCCGTCGCGCATGAGCACGACCGTCGCCGCCGGCCTGGGCTGCACCGGATGCGCGCTCGACTCGTGCAGCTGGTCCACGAAACCATCCGGCAGCTGCGCTGCGGGAATGAACATGCCGGCTCGACGCGACCGGTCGCTCACGAACGCACATCCTGTATCTGGCGTGCGCGTTCCAGCCAGTGCGCCACATCGCGTGCCGTAATGATGCCGACGAGTTGACCGTCCGACATGACCAGCACGCGGCTGGCCGGCGACGCGCGCAGCCGATCCATCACGGTCATCATGCTCTCTTCCGGACTCACGACGAGCTGCGGCTCGAGCGGCAGCATGACATGGCGAACCTGCACGTACGCCCACTCGTCGCGTGGTACCTCGCGCAGCTGATGCAGCGTCACCAGACCTATGGGCCTGCCGTCCTCGACCACGGGAAACGCAACGAAGCGGCTGCGCATGAACACGTCGTCCATCAGCTGCTGCAGCGTGATGTCGGGCGTCACGGTCTGCGGCGATGGCGACATCGTCTGCGCCGCGCTCACCCCGCTAAGCACATCCTGGATGCGATGCTGCTGATAGCTCACCACCGCGGCATTGCGCAGGTACCACCCGATGAACACGAGCCAGATGCCGCCTACCCAGTTGTTCTGGTAGAGCGCCTGCACGGCGCCCCAGAGCACGAGCGCCCATCCGAGCAGTCGTCCGCCCGCCGTCGCCGCGCGTGTGGCCCGGTCGAGGCTGCCCGTCAGCTTCCAGACGATGGCGCGGAACAGGCGCCCGCCATCCAGCGGAAAACCGGGCAGCAGGTTGAAAATCGCGAGCACCAGGTTGAGCAGCGCCAGGTACTCGAGCACCGCATTGACGGCGCTGCTGATGCCGACGCGCGCGCCCAGCACGGACAGGCCGTAGAGCGCGGCGGCGATAATCAGGCTGGCCAGCGGGCCGACACCCGCAATCGCGAACTCGTCGCCCGGCGTCGTCGCCTCCGATCGCGTCCTCGCCACGCCGCCGAAGATGAACAGCGTGATGCCTTCCACGACGATGCCCTTGCGTTTCGCGATCAGCGAATGGGACAGCTCATGGCCCAGCAGCGATGCGAAGAAGAGCAGCGCGCCCGCACCCCCCATCAGCAGGTAGACCGTGCGCGAGTAACCGGGTACCTGTGCGGGAAAGACGCCCGTCGAGAACGACCACAGGATGAGGAAGAAGATCACGAACCACGAGAAGTCGATGCGGATCTCGAAGTCGAAAATGGAGCCGAGGCGGAATCCACTCATGTTGCGGCAACCTGTGACAGAAATTCCAGCGACACTTCAACCCGCAATACGTGCTGCTACCCCGCGAAACGCCGCAGCGCTCTCGCGGTCCAGGCGATGCCGGCCACCCTGCACGCGCTGCAGTCCGCCCACCCACACGTCGCTTACGACATCCGGCGGTGCGCACAACGCGAGAAACGCATCCAGGTTTTCGTCCGTCCAGCCCTCCAGCGCGCGATGTCCCAGATCAATGGCGACGAAGTCCGCGCACGCATCACGCGCGATCCGGCCCGCCGGAAGATGCAACGCGCGCGCGCCCGCGGCTGTTCCCATTTCCAGAAGTGTGGGCGCCACTTCCATGCGCGCGCTGCCCACCGGCTGCGTCAGCACCGTGCGCCGCTGGCGGCGCAGGCGCTCGTGATACTCGAGCAGCCGCATCTCGCCCAGCGGATCGATCAGCGTCTGACTGTCCGTGCCGAGCGCAATGCGCGCGCCCGCTTCGATCAGCTCTCTGCCGGGAAGAAAGCCGTCGCCCAGATCACGCTCCGTGCTGGGACACGCGCATACCGTGGGGCCGGGTGTGCCCAGCAGTTCGACTTCGCGGAAGGTGAGGTGCGTCGCGTGAATCGCGGTGAAGTGCTGGTCGATCATGCCGCTTTCGGCCAGCAGTTCGATGGGACGGCGACCGTACACCTCGAGACACGCGCTGACTTCCGCCGGCTGCTCGCTCACGTGCATGTGCAGCGGCGCGCCCAGACCGAACGCCAGCGAATGCATCGGCCCCAGCCACGCTTTCGGAACTGCGCGCAGGCTGTGCGGCGCAACACCCACGGTTACCAGCGGCCGCTTGCCCGCAAGGTCCGCCAGCTCCACCGTGTCCGTGAGATAGGCTTCCAGATCGGGCGTGGCGAAGCGCCGCTGCTCCGGCTGCAGTGCCTGGCCAATGCCGCCGCACGCGTACGCCGTGTTGAGCAGGCAGATGCGGATGCCCGCATCTTCCGCCGCGGCGATCACGCGGTGCGCCAGCTCGCCGGGCGAGTCGTACGGCTGCCCATCCTCCGCGCGGTGCAGGTAGTGGAACTCGCCCACCGTCGTGTAGCCCGCGCACAGCATCTCGATGAAGCAGAAGCGCGAAACCTCGAATACATCCTCCGGTGTCAGTGACAGCGCCGCTCCGTACATGGCTTCACGCCACGTCCAGAAGTCGGACTTCTCGCGATCCACCGGCCGCCACTGGCCTTTCCCGCGGATCACGCGCTGGAACGCGTGCGAATGCGCGTTCACGAAGCCCGGCAGCAGCGCGCGATCGCGCAGGCGCAGCATGGGCCCGCCGTCCGCGACGCCGTTGGCGAACAGCTCCTTCGATTCCACCACCCGCGTGATGAGCCCCGTCGTCGGCGAAAACTCCACCGCGAAATCCCGCCGGAACCGCCCGTCGACGTAGAGGAGATCGGGGATCAGGGCCTGCACTCGGGGTCTCGCCTTTTCAGCGTTGTCGGACAGCGTTGCTGGTTGCTGGTTGCTGGTTGCTGGGGCTGGTTGCCCGGGAAGGGATTCATCAGATCAACCCGCGCTTCTGGGGCCCGGACGGTAACCTAACCACGTGTTCGAAGCGCACGATGCAATCCCCAGCCCCAGCCCGAGCCCCAGCCCCAGCAACGCCTCCGGATCCGTTCAATTCGTTCCCGGGCAACCAGCCCCGGCAACGAGCAACCAGCAACGCAGTCGGGTCACGGCTACTCCACCATGGGAATCCGGACACCGTGCTGCCGCGCGGTCTCGATGGCCAGCGGGTAGCCGGCGTCGGCATGGCGGGCTACGCCCAGGCCGGGATCGTTGGTCAGCACGCGCTCGATGCGCTCGCGCATCTCCGCAGTGCCATCCGCCACGAGCACCTGGCCCGCGTGCAGCGACTTGCCGATGCCCACGCCGCCACCCTGATGGAACGAGACCCAGCTGGCGCCGGACGCGGTGTTGAGGAGCGCATTCAACACCGGCCAGTCGGCAATGGCATCGCTGCCATCGCGCATGTCTTCCGTCTCGCGGTAGGGCGATGCGACGGAACCGGTGTCGAGGTGATCGCGGCCAATGACCAGAGGCGCCTTCACCACGCCGTTGGTGACCAGGTCATTGAGCGCGACGCCGAATTTCGCGCGGTCGCCCATGCCCAGCCAGCAGATGCGCGCGGGCAGGCCCTGGAACTTCACCTTCTGCTGCGCCATCTGGATCCAGCGGCGCAGAGGTTCGTCCTGCGGGAAGAGGCGCAGCACCAGCTCATCCGTGCGCTGGATGTCCAGCGGATCGCCGGAGAGCGCGGCCCAGCGGAACGGGCCCTTGCCTTCGCAGAACAGCGGGCGGATGTAGGCCGGAACGAAGCCCGGAAAGGCGAACGCATCGCTGTATCCGGCGCGCAGCGCCTGGCCGCGCAGGTTGTTGCCGTAATCGAATGTTATGGCGCCCTTGCGCATCAGTGCGACCATGGCCGCGCAGTGCACGCGAATGGATTCGAGGCTGCGCCGCACGTAGGTATCAGGCGCGTGCTCACGCAGCGCGTCCGCTTCCTCGATGCTGTAACCGGCCGGGTAGTAGCCGCGCAGCTCATCGTGCGCCGATGTCTGATCCGTCACCACGTCGGGCACCACACCGCGCAGCACCAGCGTGGGCAGCACTTCCGCGCAGTTGCCCACCAGCCCGACGGAAAGCGCCTGCCCGCGACGCACCGCACTCTGCATCCATTCCAGTGCCTCGTCCAGGCTGTGCGTCATGCGGTCGCAGTAGCCGCTCGCAAGGCGTCGTTCGATGCGGCGCGCATTGGCTTCCACCACCAGAATCGCGCCTTCGTTCATGGTCACGGCGAGCGGCTGTGCTCCACCCATGCCACCCATGCCGCCGCTCAGCACCCAGCGCCCGCGCAAGGTCCCGCCGAAGTGCTTCCTCGCCAGGGCAGCGAACGTCTCGTACGTGCCCTGCAGAATGCCCTGCGTGCCGATGTAGATCCACGAGCCCGCCGTCATCTGCCCGTACATCGTGAGCCCCGCTCGCTCCAGCTCGCGGAAATTCTCCCATGTCGCCCAGTCACCCACGAGATTGGCGTTGGCGATCAGCACACGCGGCGCGTGGCGATGCGTGCGGAAGATGCCCACCGGTTTGCCCGACTGGACTAACAGCGTCTCGTCGTTCTCCAGCTTCTCCAGACAGCGCACGATCGCATCGAAACACTCCCAGTCACGGGCAGCCTTGCCCGTGCCACCATACACGACCAGGTCCTCCGGACGCTCCGCCACGTCCGGATCCAGATTGTTCATGAGCATGCGCAACGCCGCTTCCTGAGCCCAGCCGCGGCAACGCCGGACTGGTCCCCGCGGGGCCCGCACGACCCTCGCTTCCATCGTGGACATGACGGTTCTTCCTCGGCAGGAGGTGTTGGCGGAGAATGGCTGGCCTCTCCCCGAATCGCAACGCCGCCGCCCGGCCGGTTGCCTGCGCCGCCGCGGCACCGTGCCGCGCTGACCCGGACCCGGACCGGGATTTCATGGCGCTTTGCAACGGTATTTGCACGACGCCAGCCGCGAAGCCCGCCGGCAGGCTCTGGCAACCGCTCCGGCATCGCCATAGCAGCCCCGGGATCCGTGTTGTCGCATGCAGTTAAATCGTTTGATACAAATTACTTAACAAATACTGGAGGCGACCCGCGCCGGGTCTGGCCGCAGGTCACGCAGGAAGCGGCACCGGTCTTGTAATGACCCGCGTCCGGACACGAGCCAACGGGAGTATGCCTCGCCGACGCGGGCCTGGCGACACGGACAGACGCTCCATGCGAGCGGCGCCGACCAGAACGGCGCGCCGTGCCGGTGATGAGGCCGGACACCCGAGGACGGTGTCCCCTCGGTTCGGAAATGGTGGGCACGCCGCATGATGCGGCACAGTTGGTGGGGGAGAAGGGGGATGGAGGCATCGTCGCAGGCGCGGCGGTGCCTCCCGTTTTTTTCGGGCAGGCTTCTGGATGGTGGTGGGTGGCGGCTGCGCAGGGGCCGGGGTCAGGGGAGCGGTCGGGTTCAGAGGTCGAGCGCGGGCACGGGCACCCGTTGAGGGGTCGGGGTGGGTGCGCTGGCCGCACTTTCCGCCCGCTCGGATTCCGTCGCCGCCGGCAGTCGTCACCCGCGCGCCTCTGCTCACGCCGTGTCGGACAATGCGAGAAGCAGCGACAGCTCACGGCTGCGTTCGGGTAAATCGGAATCCTCGAGAGCAGGACGGTTCATTTGAACTGGCCACAGCTCCCCGCCCTCTCCCCTGAACGGGTGCCCTTGTCCGCGCTCGACCCCTGAACGCTCCCCCTCCTCTGACCCTTTTCCCCCGAGGCCAGGAACGATTCACGCGTATTCGCCGCCCTGGCCATCCCGCACGCGATTGCAGGCAACCCGCCCCGAGCATCGCGCTGCGCGTCGCGCGTTTGAAACATCATCTGCATTATGGCGTATCGTTTCGCGTGCGCCCGCTCGTCGCGGACCGTACGACCATGTTCCAGAGCAGATCGAGGCCACGGGATGGCGACGAATCGCGGCAGGCGGGTCAGCACGGCACGCAGAATGTCGGCCGGACAGCCGGCGCCCGCGGCGGGGGCACGGCAAACCATTGGGCACGTGGCGTGGGAGTGGACCAAGTCGCTGGCGATGGGCTTCGTGCTGTTCCTCGTGCTGCGCACCTTCCTGATCCAGACCTTCACCATCACATCGGGTTCGATGGAAAACACCCTGCTGGTGGGTGACTTCCTCGTGCTCAGCAAGTCGGCGTACGGCGCGACCATTCCCGGCACGCACATGCATCTGCCCGGCTACACGCATCCGCAGCGCGGTGATGTCATCGTGTTCCGCGGGCACCACGAGCCGATCGATCTGGTGAAGCGACTCATCGGCATGCCGGGCGACACGCTGTCGATGAAGGACGGTGTGTTATCGATCGACGGCGTGGCTCAAATCGAGCCCTATGTGCGGCACACCGATCCGACGGGCGACGCACCCGCACCCAACTGGATGGGCTGGCAGTCGAGCTACCTCGCGGACACCATCGATCCGCGCACGTATCAGCCCACGCGCGACAACTGGGGCCCGCTCGTCGTGCCGCTGGGGAAGTACTTCGTCATGGGCGACAACCGCGATGAGAGCCTCGACTCGCGCTACTGGGGCTTCGTCGATCCGTCGTGGATGAAGGGCAAGGCCGTCGTGCTCTACTTCTCCTACGACCGTAACGCACTGGGTCCGATTCCGCTCTTCAATCACATCCGCTGGAGTCGCATCGGCGATCTGATCCGCTGACGCGGCGCGGTTGCACGGACCGCTCCTGCGTCACGATTCACGGCCGCACGAATCGCGAGCCGCTGCTCGCCTGCCGCGCAGACAGTCGCGCGGCGATCCTTGCCAAATCGGCCGGCATTCGGCACCGTGCGCGACGCGCAGCCAGCCTCACGCTCGAACCCGCGGCGACCCGGCTTCGCGCCTCGCCGCGTGCATCTCCAGCAATAACACGCGTGAAAGAAAAGCCACCGCGGATGGCAAGATTCCTGCTCCCTGCTGTCGAGACTCATCCGGATACTGCCGTGTCGGCGGGACCGGACTTTCAACTGAAGAAGAACAATGGCTGAGCGACTGAAAATGCCCGTGCTCCCCATGCGGGAGACCGTCGTGTTCCCCGGCGTGGCGCTTCCTATCAGTGCCGGCCGGCCGGGCACGCTGGAAGCAATCGAAAAAGTGCTCGATGGCGACCGCCTGCTGTTCGCGGCCTGCCAGCGGGAGAACGTAGACGAGGCCGTTCCCGAAGTGCTGTACGAAATGGGTGTGATCGTGCGCGTGGTGCAGGTGCAGCGCTCGACGGGCGGACTCCAGGTACTGATTCACGGCGAAAAGCGTGCGAAGGCCCTTACGTACACGCGCAAGGGTGATTCCATGCTCGAGGCCGACATCTGGGTCATCGATCCGCAGGAGCCGTCGAAGCCGTACGAGCCTGCGGTGATCGCACTCGATCGCGAGCTGCGTGAGCGCGCGGTCGAGCTGGGCCGGCGTCGCGGCATGCCCCGCGAGGCGCTGGCGCAGATCGTACAGGGTGTCGAGGAGCCGGGCGCGTTCGCGGACCTCGTCGCCTTCTATCTGGACATGCCCGCGGGCGAGAAGCAGCAGCTGCTCGAGCTGTTTCCCGTGCCCGAGCGCATGCGCCGCGTGCTCGTCGGCGTGGAGCGCGATCTCGTGCGCCTCGAGGCGCAGCAGGAGATCCAGCAGAAGGTGCAGGAAGAGCTGGGCGAGAAGCAGCGCGAGATGGTGCTGCGCGAACAGATGAAGGCGATTCAGAAAGAGCTGGGTGAAGAGGACGAAGGCTCCGAGATCGAGGAGCTGGAGGAGCGCCTGCACTCCCTCGAGCTTCCGCCCGAAGCCAGGACCGAGATCGAGCGCGAGTTGGGCAGACTGCGGCGCACGAACCCGCAGTCCGCGGAATACCAGGTGGTGCGTACGTATCTCGAGCTGGTCGCCGAGCTGCCCTGGAACGAGCGCACGGAAGACAAGATCGATCTGCCCGAAGCCGAGCGCATCCTCGAGGAGGACCATTACGGTCTCGAAGATGTGAAGGATCGCATTCTCGAGTTCCTGGCCGTGCGCAAGCTGCCAGATGGAGCGGGCGGCGAGGGAGGCTGCGGAAGAGGAGAAGCTGAAGGTCGAAGTGGAGGAAGAGACGCAGGTGTCGCGCCGCCGAAGTTCGAAGAACGGCGGCGCCGAGGAGATTGGTCCGCTGGACGAGTTCGGCAAGGGCGAGGGCGTGAAGGAGGTCGCACAAGAGCGAGGTGCGCGCGAAGGCGAAGGCGGTGGGTCGCGGACCGATCCTGCTCTTCGTGGGACCGCCGGGTGTGGGCAAGACATCCATCGCCAAGTCGATTGCGCGCGCGCTCTCGCGCAAGTACGTGCGCATCGCCCTGGGCGGCGCGCGCGATGAAGCCGACATCCGCGGACACCGGCGTACCTACGTGGGTGCCATGCCGGGCCGCATCATCCAGGGCCTGCGCCAGGCAGCCACCAAGAATCCCGTGTTCCTGCTCGACGAGGTCGACAAGCTCGGTGTCAGTCTGCAGGGCGATCCCTCGGCGGCACTGCTCGAGGTGCTCGATCCGGCGCAGAACCACTCGTTCGTCGACCATTACCTCGGTCTGCCGTTCGATCTGTCCGAGGTGCTGTTCATTGCCACGGCGAACTACCGGGATCAGATCCCGGCGCCGCTGCTCGACCGCATGGAGACGGTCGAGTTCACCGGCTACACCGAGCTGGAGAAGAAGGAGATCGCACGCCGTTACCTGATTCCTCGCCAGCGCGATGAGAACGGGCTGGGTGAGGAGCAGATCGATGTCACGGACACGGCGCCTGGAGACCGTGATCAGTGAGTACACGCGCGAAGCCGGCGTGCGCCAACTCGAGCGCGAGCTGGGCAAGGTCGCGCGCAAGGCGGCGCGTCGCATTGCGGCCGGCGAAGTCGGAGCACGTGACGATCGACCAGCTGACATGGATGACCTGCTGGGCCGCGCGAGGGTCCATCCGGAGCGGGCGGCGGGCGAAGACATGGTGGGCGTCGCAACAGGCATGTTCTACACGCCCGTGGGCGGTGACATCATGTTCGTCGAAGCCAGCGTGGCCAAGGGCCGCGATGGACTGATTCTCACCGGACAGCTGGGCGACGTGATGAAGGAGTCCGCGCGTGCGGCGCTTACGTACGCCAAGACGCATTACGACCGGCTGGGCATTCCGGAGGAGAATCTGAAGGACAGTCGAGCTGCACATTCACGTGCCGGCCGGCGCCATTCCCAAGGATGGTCCGTCGGCGGGCGTGACAATGGCGACGGCGATCGTGTCCGCGTTGTCGGCGCGACCCGTGCGCAGCGACGTTTCCATGACCGGCGAAATCACGCTCACCGGTCGCGTGCTGCCCATCGGCGGGCTGAAGGAGAAAGTGCTCGGCGCCTACCGTGCCGGGATCCGCGAAATCATTCTGCCCAAGGACAACGAGGCGTATCTCGATGATCTGCCGCGCGAGGTGCACGCGCAGATGAAGTTCCACACGGTGCGCGATCTGGGCGAGGTGCTGGCGCTGGCCCTGCGCGGCGCGAGTCTGGAGAAGGGATCACTCGTGTTCCCCGAGACCCGGCTGCCCTCGCAGGAAACCACGATGCACTGAGTCCGGCGCGGGAATGGCAGCATCAGGGGGTGCGTGCCGAGAGGCGCGTACCCCCTTTCGTATTTCAGGCGACGGCTCTGCTTCAGAATCCCGACGCGTTCAGAAACTTCTCGAACCAGGTCACGTTGTTGTCGATCTTGTTGGCTTCGTTCACCTGGATCTCGCTGCCTCCGAACATCATGAACTGGTGCATGACGCTCCAGTCGTGCTGCATCTCGGGATGTTCCTGGATCACGAAGTTCCAGTAGGGACTGCCGCCTTTGTCGACGGGGTTCCAGAAGCGCTGGTCCTGGGGCTGCGCGGACAGAAAAAGATCGCCGGCCTCACCGCTCACACCCGCGCGTACGGCGTTGTAGATGCCCATCATCGAAGCGTAGGCGTTGAGCCCGGTCATGTGCAGTCGGAAATCCGGCGTGTGTCGTGCCCACTGAATGATGAATGGCGCCACCGCAGCGAGACCCATCGGGTCCCAGAGATACAGCTCCTTGACCAGTGTGCGATTCGCCAGGAGCGACGCGAACACGGGCCTGCCACCCGCGCTGAAACCGCCAATGCCGACCCGTCCGGGCACGATGGCCGGGTGATTGATGCCGACGTAACCCAGGCCGCGCAGCATCCGCAGAATCCCGCGCAGCGCCTCGGGCAGGTTGGCATTCATTGCGTCGCCGAAATTCGTACCGCCCGTGGGCCAGGGATGCAGCGCGACGATGGGCCGGCCACTCTTCAGCATGGCGCTCTGCATGGAACAGCGCAGTGCATAGGCATCGCGGATCAGCCACATGGCGCCGCCGGGACGATCCATCAAGCTCGTGTACCAGCGTATGACCGGAACATTGGGATCGCCGCCGGCCAGCATGTACCGGTTCAGCAGCGACTGTCCCCAGTCGCCGCCGTGCCGCTTGTCCCATGCCGTGCTGTAGTCGTACTGCATGGTGGGCCGGAAGAAAATGAACGTGCCGACTTCCGGCGTGGGCGGCATCAGGCCTGTCGGGAAGTTCGCGAACCAGAGCGGCGGCCCTCGTTTTCCTGTGGCCGCTATCGACACCAGGTTGATGCCGGGCTCCTTGTCCGCCGTGTACTCGCTCAGGAAATAGCCATTCGCGACCAGGCCCCAGATGTCGGTAGAGTCCACATACTCCGTACGCACTTCGGCAATGGTCACACCCGAGGCCGCGTTGCCGGCACTGATCGTGTCAATGAGCGGGTGGACATTCTGCAGGATGATCTCGCCGTCTTCGAGGTGGAACGGTGTCGGGTCCGGACGCAGCGTGTTGCCTTCGACGTTCCAGGCCTGGTCCGCGCTCAGCACTTCGATCGGAACCGTTTCCAGATCGGGGATCGGCAGGGTAGGCTCGAACTTCACCTTGAGCAGAACGTGCGAACTGCCCTCGTCGATATCAAACAGGATCTTACCCGGTGTCGCCGAGATGGGCAGGTTGGGCGAGCCATCGATGGTCATGTCGACGGACACGCCCTGCAGCAGCGGGTGGTCTGCGTTGGGCCACTGGACCTGCAGGCGAATGGTCATGAAGGCGGCCGGATCACGCTGAGCCCCGTTCCCGATCGAGGCGACGGGTTCACGCCGGCTCCTCGGGCTCGATGGGTGAGTCCACGTAGCCCTGCATTGCCAGAACCAGCATTTGGTTGGCGAACTCGACCGATTCGCCAACAGGCGGCGGCCAGTCCGGCGGGGGCGGCGGCGGCGGTTCCTCGAGCGCGCCGCTCAAGGTGCTGATCACCGCGTCGTACGCGCTGTTGAAAAGGTCGTCGTGCAGCGCATTCGACGTCGACATTGAGCCAGGGCGATTGCGGCGCCGCCTCGGCCGCGGGCCATTCGCCTGGCGACGAGGACTGCATGAACGAAGGCATTGAACCGGACGGCATCAGCACGGGTGTTCCCGGCGGAATGGGCGCGAACAGCGCGAGCGCGGCCAGCAGCGGATTCCGCTGCTGGATCTCGCTGCCGCGCTCCGCATCACCGAGGTAACGCTGTGCAAGGGTCGCGAACGTGTCGTCCGGTTGTGCGATGCAGGTATCCGGCGAAGGCCAGAGTGTATTGGGCAGCGGGTCGGGCGAGGGCGATGCTTCGGGGGGCTCGAGCGGGTCGAGGGGGCGCTGCCCGATCACGGTGCCGGTGCCTTCGCCGGTGGAGCACAGCTTGAGCAGACTGCACAGGTCCTGCGCGAAATCCCAGGGTCCGCCGTCGTCGGCGGGCGCGAGGTCGCCCCACGCCTGACTCGTCGTGGCGGACACGACGTTGGTGCGCGCCACGATCATGATGCGCTGCGGTCGAGCATCAGGGAACGACACGGTGCCCGCTGCCTTCGCGGGTGTCACGATCACGAGGTCATTGGCCGGTTCTGGTAACGGCTTGTTACGGACGGGCCGCGACAGGCGGTCCTGCAGCGCCTGCGCCAGCTGCGTGGCGCTGGCAATGCGCGCCGTGCCCTGCCCGGGCGGCTCGTTGTCGATGCGCACCTTGCCCGAACCGTCCGTCTTCAGCTGGCGCCGGCCGCCCGGCGTGTTCAGCTCGAGCGTCACGCCGGCAATGCCCGCTTCCAGCTCATCCAGCAGTGCCACCTCGTAGAAGGAGAGCACAGGCGCAGGCTCGCGCCGGGGTCCGGGCGGAGGCGGCGCCGGGCGAGGCGGCTCGGGTTCCGGGCGTGGCTCCGGGCCAATTACCGATTCGGCCCAGAACTCACGCTCACAGCGCAACGCCTGCAGGCGGCCCTCGAGCAGCAGTTCGGCGGCGCGCTGCACGCTGTCCGATGCGACGTCGTGGACGCCAGTCTCGGAGGGCGCGGCTTCAGTCAGCAGCTGGCGCAGGCCCTGCCATGCGAGCGGCGTTTCGACGAAGGCGCGAAGCAGCGTCGTCGCCTCCACGAGATCCCCGAAGCGGAGCGCTGTCTGGCGGGTGTCTTCGCCATCGCAGACGACCGGCTCGTGCCAGTGTCCCAGCCGGATCGAGACCCCGGGTCCACCCAGCGTCAGCACTGCGGTTCCGCTCGCTTTCCAGGCGTTGATTCCTTGCGGGATCGCCACCCGACTGGTTGGCGACCGCCGAATCTGGACTCGCGGTCGGGCGCATCGCAATGAGGCGTTTTTCCATGAGGGTTGGGCAGGCGGACTGCAACGGCGTCGCTTGGGCTGGGGCTCGGGCTGGTTGCTGGGAACGACCCTGGGAGTCGGGCTGGCCGGAGATCGAGAACGGTTTTTCGACTGGCGATTGCAGTCGGATAGGCATGGTGAAGCGGCTGGGGGCGTTCCAGTCGCGATTCACCCCGTATCCGGGCGCTGTCGATACTGGGACCATACGCCCGTTCCCCGGGTGACCCGTGCTGCGGACGCGGAAACGGCCATGAGTCGCGATCTTCTCTGGATCGGTATCCTCTGCCTCATCTACGCCATCATCAAGCTGCGGCCGGACCTGTTCCACAGGCTGGTGGTCGCGGTGGCGGGGAATGCGATCGGCAAGGCGGCGCTGGCGAGTCAGCCGGATGCGATCACGCTGAATCCTGCCAGCGGCCCCCCCGCCAGGCCCGAGGCGAGGTCGGCGGTGGAATCCCTGCAGCGGCGAGGCTTCGTGGCGGCGGGCAGCTTCACCGTACCCGAGATGAAGAACCTGCCCCTGCACTTTCTCGTGAAAGAGGATGAGGCGGCGATCGCGGTGGTCTACGAGCATCCGCAGGCGGGCGTGTTCTGCGACATTCTGCTGCCGCTACCAGGACGGCACCAGCTTCACGGTGACGAATGCCCGCATGGGCGGCGGACTGGACGAGCATCCGGGACGCACGAAGGTGCGTGCACCCGGACTGACACCCGCCGCGCTGCACCTGCGGTTCACGCGGGAGCGGCCCACTGCCCCCATGATCGCGACACCGGCCGACGAGGTGGCGCAGTTCTTCGCTGACGCCTACACCGACGAGATGGCGTGGCGCAAGCAGAAGGGCCTGTCGCGCAGCGAGGTGAAAGCCGCCGCGTTCGAGCGCAAGACCGCCTGACCTCTCCGTCCACCCGGAGAGCAGAGGGATGGCCGGGCGGCGGTTGTAACGTTGAGTTAGCGGGCGCCGCGCCGGCCGACATCACCTCGAATTGCAGCTCCACGTCCCGGCGGGTTGCCGGGGATGCGGAAAATCGAACTGCCTCACCAAGCCCCTCGCGGACGGCCAGCCGCAGCCCCGAACTGCGCCCCTCAGTCCCCCTGTGACCCCGGTGTGAGCAAATCCGTACGGCTGACCCTGTCGACGTGCAGAGGCCAGCGAACTCGATCAGCGGACGCGCGCGGGGAGCGAGATCGTGCTGCGGCGAGCGACGCGGCGGCAGGATGTGTTGCCGACACTGGCGAAGGTCTGGAACCGGAATCGCGGCGCGCGGGTTTGAAGGGCTGTGAAGCGGGTGCCGGATGGGCCCGCTCGTGAAACCTGGCGGGGACCGAAAAACGTGATGCACGATTGCCGTCGCAGCTGCTGTTGTTCGAGCCTGGGCGCCATGATGCGGCGCCCCTGGGGCCGACGGCTGAGGCCGCCCATTCAGGGGGCGGTCGGTTCTCCGAACCCAGCGGCCGTGGGCCAGATATTCTGAAGCCCGCGGCCGTTCTTTTTTCCTGGAGTACGCGACGATGTCATCCATGCCCCACGTCGTCATCTCCGAGCTGGATGAGCCCGCTGGCCGGCTGGAGGCGGCCATTGGCCACACACCGCTGGTGCCGCTGCAGCGCCTGGCTCCGGCGGGTGGTGCGCGCGTGCTGGTCAAGCTGGAAGGGCAGAATCCCGGCGGCAGTGTGAAGGCGAGGCCGGCGCTGGCGATCGTGCGTGCGGCCGAGCGGCAGGGATTGCTGCGTGCCGGTCGCACACTCCTCGACGCCAGCTCGGGTAACACCGGGATCGCATACGCCATGTTGTGCGCGGAACGCGGCTACGGCTGCGAGATCTGCCTGCCGGCAACAGCCAGTGAGGAGCGCAAGCAGATGCTGCGGGCGTACGGCGCGCGGCTCGTGATCACGCCGGCGGAATTCGGATCGGACGGCGCCATCCGTGAGGCAAGACGGCGTGCCGCAGAGTTTCCGGAGCGCTACTTCTACGCGGACCAGTACAACAATCGGGCGAACGTGCAGTCGCATTTCGAGGGCACGGGTTACGAGCTGTGGCAGCAGACGCGCGGTCGCATCACGCATTTCGTGGCCGGCCTGGGTACGAGCGGCACCTTCGTGGGGACGGGCCGCCGGCTGCGCATGTACCGTGATGACATCGTGCTCATCGCGGTGCAGCCGGCTTCGTCGTTTCACGGGCTGGAAGGTCTGAAGCACATGCCCACGGCGATCGTGCCGGGCATTTACGACCCTTCGCTGGCGGATCGGATGATGGAGATCGAGACCGAGGATGCGCAGCGGATGGCCCGTCGGCTGGCGCGCGAAGAGGGCCTGCTGGCGGGCGTATCGGGCGGCGCCAACGTCGTGGCCGCGCTGCGCGTTGCCGCGGAAGCGCCGGTGCATTCGGTGATCGCCACGCTGCTGCCGGACTCGGGCGAGCGCTACCTCTCGGAAGCCTGGCTGCGCGCCGAGAACGGACCGGGCGCATGAAGCGGCCGGCCGATTGCTGAATACGGGTTTGCTGAGACCCTGAGCGACGGGAGCCTGGATTGATACGCATTGAGCAGCTGCATCTCGCGGTCATTCGTGAGGCCGCAAGGGACGGTTATCCCGAGGAGATCTGCGGCGTGCTGCTGGGCCGTGATCAGGACGGCGCCATGCGCCGCATTGCGGGCGTGGCGAGTGTGGCGAACGCGCGCACGGATGAGCGCGAGCGGCGCTACCTGATTCCCCCCGATGCCATGCTGCAGATCGAGCGCGCGGCCGCGCGTGATGACCTCGAGATCGTGGGCTTCTACCACTCGCACCCCGACCATCCGGCATCGCCTTCGGCTTTCGACCTCGAGCACTCGTGGCCGTGGTATACCTACCTGATCGTCAGCGTGCGTCAGGGTGAGCCGGCGGAGACCAGAGCCTGGCGCATGGCGGAGGACCGGTCGTCGTTCGCAGAAGAAGTCATGCACGTCGAGGACTGAGACACGAGACTGCGGGGTCAGAATGAGCGTGACCATACGGATACCGGCGGCGCTGAAACAGTACGCGGGCGGCGGACAGGAGGTCAGTGTTGCGGCGGCCACGGTGGGCGAGGCGCTGGAGCATTGGTGACGCAGCATCCATCGCTCCGGCCGCACCTCTATGATGAGCGCGGCAGTCTGCGCAATTTCGTGAACGCGTACATCAACGAGGATGACGCGCGCGCGCTGGGTGGCGCGGCTGCGCGCATCCACGAGGGCGACACCATTACCATTGTGCCCAGCATTGCCGGCGGGGCAACAGGGGGAACCGCATTGGAAGAGGCGACATTACTCTCGGCATTGCTCGCGGCACGCGCGGGTGATGTCGCATTGTCGGCGGAGGAGATCCGCCGCTACAGCCGCCATCTCGATCATGCCGGAAGTGGGCATGGAGGGGCAGAAGCGGCTGAAGGCGGCGAAGGTCCTGTGCGTGGGCGCGGGCGGTCTGGGCTCGCCGCTGGGTCTCTACCTCGCCGCGGCGGGTGTGGGCACCATTGGGATCGTGGACTTCGATGTCGTCGACGAAACCAACCTGCAGCGCCAGGTGCTGCACGGCACGAAGGATGTGGGCCGGCCCAAGATCGCATCCGCGCGCGACCGGCTGCTCGACATCAATCCGCACATTGATGTGATCGGGCATGAGACGCCGCTGCGCAGCGACAATGCGCTGGAGATCCTCGAGCCCTGGGATATCGTGATCGATGGCACCGACAATTTCCCCACACGGTACCTCGTCAATGATGCCTGTGTGCTGCTGGGCAAACCCAATGTTTACGGCTCGATTTTCCGCTTCGAGGGGCAGCTCTCCGTATTCTACGCGAAGGAGGGGCCGTGCTACCGCTGCCTCTTCCGCGAACCGCCGCCGCCCGGACTGGTGCCCAGCTGCGCCGAGGGCGGCGTGCTGGGTGTGCTGCCCGGCATCGTCGGTACGCTGCAGGCGCTCGAGGGCATCAAGCTCATCATCGATCGCGGCAACGCCATGATCGGCCGGCTGCTGCTGTTCGATGCGCTGGCCATGCGGTTCCGCGAGCTGAAGGTGCGCAAGGATCCCAATTGCCCGATCTGCGGCGAGCACCCCACGCTCACCGGCCTCATCGACTACGATGAGTTCTGCGGCATCCCGCAGGCACACGCGGCGGAAGAGGCCGAGCAGAAGACTATCCCGGAGATCACGGCGACGACGCTGAAGCAGCGCCTCGACAGAGAGGAGCCGCTGGTCCTCGTCGATGTGCGGGAGCCGCACGAATGGGAAATCGGCAATCTCGGACTGTATGGCGCACGACTGATCCCGCTTGGCACGTTGCCCGAGCACATGAACGAGCTGAGCAGCGCCGACGAAATCGTGCTGTACTGCCGCTCGGGCGCGCGCAGCGGCAAGGCACTCCGCCAGCTGCGTGACGCGGGCTTCCGCCGGCTCTGGAACCTCAAGGGCGGGATCCTCGCATGGTCCGACGAGGTCGATCCTGCGGTGCCGCGGTATTGATTGAACTGCTGGAAGACGTTGCTGGGGCTGGTTGCTCGGGAACGGATGAACGGCGGGCTGGGGCTCGGGCTGGGGCCGGGATCGGACTGAACGGCGGGCTGGGGCCGGGGGCTGGGACGAGTTGGGTCCCGGCCCTTTTCCGTTGCGCGGATTGATAACCGGGCACTAGCAGCTGGCAGTGGTGCAACGCAGGAGGCGTTGTGTCCCTCGCCTGCTGTGCGGATCGGATGCCGGCTTTATCTTGCGCTGACATTCTTCCATCAGACGAGGCTGGATTCTCCATGCGCGTGCATTGTCGATTCGTGCTGTGGCAGACCTGTCTGCTCACTGTGGTATGGCTGGGGCTGGCTGCGCCGGTACGGGGACAGCGAACGCTGGGGCCGCAGGTGCAGGCGTTCGTGCGCACGAGTGCGCCGACGATCGCGCTCACCAATGTGCGGGTCATTGATGGCACGGGCTCTCCTGCGAAGGCGAACCAGACGATCGTGATCCGGGACGGCGTGATCGTGTACGCAGGCGATGCAGCAGGTGCGTCGCTGGCCGGCGCGGAAGTCATTGATCTGGCGGGGCGCACGGTGCTGCCGGGTTTTGTCATGCTGCACGAACACATGTTCTATCCGGCCGGCAATGCGATGTACAACGAGCTGGGCTACAGTTTCCCGCGGCTGTACCTGGCGGGCGGCGCGACGACGATCCGCACGGGCGGCAGCATGGTGCCGTACGCCGACGTCAACATCAAGAAGTCGATCGATGAAGGCGCGACACCCGGACCGAAGATGTTCCTGACATTGCCTTATCTGAACGGCCCCGGCCTGCCCATACCGGCAGTGAAGGCACTGCGCGATGTGGCGGACGCTCAGCGCATGACGGCGTACTGGGCGGATGAGGGGTTCACGTCGTTCAAGGCGTACATGCACATCACGCGTGATGAGCTGCGCGCCGTGGTGGCAGAAGCGCACCGCCGCGGACTCAAAGTGACGGGGCATCTGTGTTCGGTCACGTATCGTGAGGCAGCGGCGATCGGGATCGACAATCTGGAGCACGGCTTCTTTGCCAGCACGGATTTCGTTACGGACAAGCAGCCGGACCGCTGTCCGGGCGGCGCCAGCGCCTCACTCACGCAACTCGACCCGCAGGGCGATGCGGCGCGCAGCCTGATCCAGGACCTGGTGCGCGCGCACGTCGCCATCACGTCGACGCTCACGATATTCGAGACCACCGTGCCCGGCCGGCCGCGCGCGCCGGATCGCGCGCTGGATGCGATGCTGCCCGATGTGCGCGACCAGTATCTGCGCCAGTTCTCGCGCATTGCACCGGACACATTGAGCGAGGCGCGACGGCGTTTCCGCAACATGATGGACATGGAGGTCGCGTACGTGCGCGCGGGCGGTCTGCTGGTTTCGGGTACGGACCCCACGGGCTACGGCGGGGTGGTGGCCGGATTCTCGAATCAGCGCGAGGTCGAACTTCTGGTCGAGGCGGGGCTCTCTCCCGTGGAGGCCGTGCGTGTGGCGACGCTCAATGGCGCCACGTTCCTGGGCGTGCAGGACCACACCGGCTCCATTGCGGTCGGCAAGGCCGCCGACCTCATTGTCGTGCGCGGTGATCCCGCCACGCGCATTGCGGATGTGGAGAACGTGGAGATCGTCTTCAAGGACGGCACCGGCTACGACCCCGCGCGCCTGATCGCGTCCGTGCGCGGGACCGTGGGCCTGCGCTGAGGCTGCGCCGGGCGTCACACTGTCGGCAGCGCGTCGCCTGCCGACTTCACCTGATGGCGCGCTGTCGACGCAACGGACAGGAACCGGGACCGCTGTTGCTGCCGCTACGGCAGCGGGGATCAGCCCGCGGGTTCGTGCGCCGCGGGTTCAATGCCAGACGACGCGCACGACGTGCGTGATGCCGGTGGTGTCAGGCATGATGCCGAGTGCGTAGTCCGCGCCCATCCAGTTCACTTTCGAGAAATCCACTTCCTTCGGCCACCTTGCCGTAAACACCTTGTTACCCGACGGATCGTACACGTCGGCATGGCGGGGCTGGCCCACGCGTGCGACGCGCTCGACCCACAACTGGCCGGCGCGGTCGAACCAGAGGCCGGCCAGCATTCTGGTTGCGCAGCGGTACGACCGCGGCCAGCTCGGCGGGGTCCATGCCGGACTGACGCGCATCGGCGGTGATCTGACGGGCCGCCTCGGTGCGCTGATCCTGTTCCAGCACGGGTCCGTGCCCGCTTTCCTCGAGTCGGCGCAGGAATGTGGCGCGCGCGTCGTACCAGGCCACGCGATAGTACTGCGAAAGGGCGCGGGCGAAGCCGCCGTCGGGCGCGTAGGCGACGAGCAGATGAGGCCCGAAGGGCAGATGGATGAAGACCAGGTCGCCACGGTTGCGCAGTGTTATCACGCCCAGGCTGTCGGAGGGTGCATCGGGGATCTGCGTGAAGCCGTGCGTGGCGCCCGTGGTGTCGACGCGGAAGAGCAGGAAGCCACCACCGCCCGTGGCTGCGCCGGGGCGCACATCGATGAGCTGGCCCTGGGCATCGAAACGGATGGGTGCGCGGAACGTGCGATCGACTTTGATGCTGGGAACGGAGAACAGCGGTGTCGCCCCGGATGCGCCCGGGGCAAACACCGTGTATCGGGCATTGCCCACGTCGTGGACCCAGAGCCGGCCCTGCGCGTCGAAGTTGATGCAGCAGGGTGTGTCCAGCTGACCCTGAGCCTCGCCTCGCCCGCCGAAGGCGAACAGGAAAGCGCCGTCGCGACCGAACACCCGCACTTCACTGGCCAGCGGCTCGGCGATCCAAATGCGACCCGCGCTGTCCTGCGCGAGCCCTGATACCTCGCCAATGCGCTCGGGCGCATCGCCCGCGCCCGAGCCGATGTTCAGCTCGATTCTGCCGTCACGGCGAGGCACGCGATTGCACGCCAGCACTGCCAGTACCGCCCCCCCGCACAACAACCTGCTGAATCGCATGGCGCCCCCGCATGGTCGAGAACCCGCCCGTGGACCGTCTCCACCTGTATATGCGGCCCCGTGGCGCGCGGGCGCCAGTCGCGGCGCTCGACCGTAGCGGAAATTCCGGTTACGGACTGCTAGAACGCGTACCGCAGCGTGGCATACACGGAGCGTGGCTGTCCGGGCGAAACGAAGCCACCCGCGCGCAGCTCGGCGTATTTGTGATCCAGCATGTTGCGCACACCCAGTTCGAGCAGCGCGCGCTGGATGCGTACGCCCCCACTCACGTGCAGCAGCCCGTAGGCGGAGACCACGGTGCCGGGCTCATCGAACGGCGTGTACGGCCCGACCACGTTTGTGCCCAGGCGCACGTTCCAGATGGATGCGGGAGGCTCCAGCTGCAGCGCCGCCGAGCCGACGTACTTGGCGGTGTTGAAGACGCGTGCGCCGGAAAGCGTGTCGCCGTCTTCGGTGACCAGCTCGCGGTACTTCGCGTCGTTGAAGGTCCAGTCGCCATCCAGCGACAGCGCATCGGAGAGATCGGCGCGCAGTCCCAGCTCGACACCCTGCCGGCGGCTGCGTCCGCCACTCGTCGACGCAAGTGTTATCGGGTCGAATGTCTGCTCGTTGCTCACATCCATGCGGAACAGGGCGACATCGGCGCTTACGCGGCCGGCGTCCAGCTTCAGGCCGCTCTCGTACGCCCACGCCGTGATGAACGGCAGTGTCGGGTCGTCGATCACGCCATCCGTCTGACGGAAGCCGCGCGAAGCATTGACGTAGAGCTCGGCTCCGTGGCGCAGGTGCAGCAGTGCACCCAGCTTGGGTGAGAGCAGGGCCTTCGTGTCACTCAGCGTTTCGGTCGCGCCCTGTGGCGTGGAGCGCGTGCCGAGCACATCGTAGCGGCCGCCGGCGGTGAGTCGGAAATGCCGGGTCACGTCGATGAGGCTTTCGACGAACGCCGCACCCGAAACCTGGTGCGCCACCACATCGGCCTGCGCTTCGTCACGCACGCGGTGCGTGGTCAGCCAGTTCTCGTAGTCGGAGTGATCCCAGCGTCCTTCCACACCGGCCGTGGCTTCCACGCGACCGCGCACGGTGGTCAGCGCGCTGGTCAGGCCGAAACCGTAGCGATGATCTTCTTCTTCGGTCTGACTGCCGGTGCCCTCTTCGCCGCCGCCTTCGGGCGGCGTGGTGAGGAACAGCTGCCAGCGACCCTGCGTGCCGTAGAGCGTCGTGCGCCACAGCACACCGTCGGGCAGCAGCGTGCGCAGGCTGACGCGCTCCTGCGCGTGCCGCTTGTAACCGCCATCGGTGGGATCGGACACGAGATCGAACTGGTTGTCATTGAACTGGTCGAGTGTCAGGAAGCCGGGCGAGTCCCAGCCGGCGCCGTACAGCTCGAGGCCGGCATCCAGCGTGGTGCTGGCGGAAAGCGCCTGCACCAGACGGGCATGGCCCTGGCCCAGCGTATTGCGGCTGTTGGGGCGCCAGCCGTCCTCCCGCTGGCCACGGAACCCGAACACGCCGCCCGACGTGCCGTGATCGAAACCCGCCATGAGACCGCCTTCGGCGCGGCCGTATGCGCCGCCCGAGAGCCAGGCGCGGCTGCCCTGCATGCGCTCGAGGGTACGCACGTTGACGGCGCCCGCTAACGCGAAATTACCATAGAGCGGACTGGACGGGCCCTTGATCACGTCAATGCTGCTCACGGCCTCCGGGAAGAGCAGGTTCCAGTCGTTGTAGCCCTCGGCGTGGCCGTTCACCGGCTCGTTGATGGGCACGCCGTCGATCCAGAGCGCGAGGTCGGTGGAATGGTCGGAGCTGAAGCCACGCAGGGAAGCATCGGAGGCAAAGCCGGGGCCCTGTCCCTGGTCGTGCACCTCGAGGCCCGCAGTCTGGCGCAGCAGCTCATAAGTGTCGATCGAGGGCGTACGCTGCAGCTCCAGCGGCGTGACCTGCGTCGCGCCCATGGGCTCGTCGCGGCGTGCGCGAGTGGCGGCCACGGTGATTTCGCGCAGCGGCACGACGGGCCGGGACAGCGAGTCACCGTGCTGATGCATGGTGTCCCGGCGTACAGGTGGCGGCACCTGCGCGGCGAGTGCGTGCGGTACGCACGGCGCCAGCAGCAGCAGCACGAGAAACGGCGATCGCAATGGCATGCTGATCTCCACGCTGTTCGAGGCGACATTTTATTGCTCGAAAATCACTGTTGTGTGCACGACGGAAACGACCGCCGGCACAGGCGGACGCGGGAGGCGTCCCCTCAGTCGTGATCAGGCGTGGAGCGCTGGGGGACCAATGGCGAGAGGGAGCAGGTAGCGAATCGCCCGGCGAGGCAGCCGGCGGCCCGTGGCGCGACCGACAGGCGTAACAACGATACGCGCGAACGGAACGCGCGCGGCGGTATCGACTGCGTTTTCGGGCGCCAGCAGGGCGCAGGCGCCGACGCATGCGGGGCAGCAGCAGTCGCCGCCGCCGTGGTCGTGACTCTGACCGTGGTCCGAGCCGTCGTGCTCGTGCGCCGCCGGTGTTGCGGCGGGCGCGCGCATCGGATCCATGCCCGGCATCGTGCCCGCATGCCGTGCCATGCTGCCGCCCGCCATGGCGGCGGCATTGTCCGCCATCATGAACGGCTGCATGACGAGGGGGCGGACCAGGAAGGCCGCACCCAGTGCCATGCGCAGACAGCGTGCACGCCAGCGAACCCGTGCGTTCAGCATGAGCCGATGGATACCGGGTCGAGCCGGGCGCGTCAAGCTGTGACTCGCCCCATTACTGCCCGCGTGCCGGCCAGCAGCAGGCCTCGCCGAGACTTTGCACCCACGCGTCTGCCACGCGCGCGCAACACTTCCCGCGCCACACGTTCACCCGTCTCGCACCCGCCTTCCATGAATCCCTGCGCCGCGAGCGAACAGTGTTCACCTGCGAAATACAGCCGGCCCACGGGCTCCCCTTCGATCCCGCGGAACGCGGTCCACTGTCCCGGCCGATAACAGGAGTAGCTGCCCTGCGTCCACGGATGCGTGGGCCAGTGCATGCGCACTTCCCGCATGCCCGCGCGCTGCGCCGCGATGCCGGGGAACACGTGCTCGAGGTCGCGCACCAGGTCGGCGGCACGCGCGGCGGGTGTGCCGGCGCCCAGCTCCTCACCGTGATGCCCGCCCGTGAAATTCGTGAGGATGCCGGCCGCGCCCGGCTGTGCGCGACTGGTCTCCCAGGTCAGCTGGAAGGGCAGATCACTGAAGACGCTGCCGTTCGAGCGATAGCGCTCGCGCCAGAGCCGGCTGGAAAACCCAACCATGAGTTTGGCGTTGGTGCCGTAGCCCAGCTCGTCGATGACGCGGCGCTTGGCGGGAGGCAGCACGGCATCGATGCGCACCTGACGCAACAACGTGAACGGCAGCGCGAGAATGACATCCGGCGAGGCCGCGTCGAAGCCGCCGCTGTTCCGCTTGAAGCTGCACACGATGTCGCCACCGGCACGCACGCGCACGGCCTCCAGCACGGTGGCCGGCTCGATGGCGTCCTCGAGCCGTTCCGCGAGCCGGCGCGGTATGCTGTCATTGCCGCCGCGCACGTGGAAGCGCTCATCGCTCTCGCCGAAGATGCGGAACGGCGAGGGATCGCTGTCGATCAGCAGCAGCAGGTTGAGCGCGGACTGCTGGTCCGTCTCCAGGCCGTACTCGGTCGTGTAGGCGACGCGGAAGAGGTCGCGCAGCCAGCCGTTCACGTCGTTGCGCTCCAGCCACTCGTCAATGGTGAGCCGGTCCAGGGCGGCGGCATGCACGGGGGTACGCCAGGTGACGTCGCCGCCTAACGTATCATTATCGGCGGCCAGGCGCGCGGCCATGGGGCGGAAGCCATCGACCAGCTCGATCTCCGTGCGCCGCGCGCCGCCGAAATACCAGAAGTCCGTGGCCACATCCGGCGCCTCCTGCGACAGATCATCGAGCGGCAGCTCCAGCTCGGCGGCGAGCGCGCGGATGTGCGCGTGGTTCGTGTCGATCAGCTCGCCGCCCAGCTCGCACACCTGCCCGTCGGCGAAGAAGTCGCGCAGGCTGAACATGCGCCCGCCCACGCGATTCTGTGCTTCGAATACGCGCACCGGAACACCGGCCTGGCGCAGTCGCTGCGCAGCCGTCAGCCCGGCAATGCCGGCGCCGACAATGAGCACGGGGTCCGAACGTGGCGCGCGGCCCGCCCCTGTCGTGGCGCAGCCGGCCAGTGTCGCGGCCGCACCCGCCGCGGAGATGCCGACGAAGCGACGGCGCGTGATGGGCGCAAGCGCCTGCGCGCGCTGCTGCTCCAGGAATTCGGCCGTCGTCCGATCCGCACGGTTGGCCGCGCCCGCCTGCGCCAGTGCGCGGCGCACCAGTCGGAACAGCGGCGTGCGGGCCAGGACGGTCGCCTCGATTCCGTGTAAGGAGCGCAGCGCGTCAGCCGCGCGGGCGTTCGGTCGGGTTCTTCGCGCCCGGACCGGGCAACGGCCGATGACGACCACCCGTCGCTTCCGCTTGCAGCAGCTCGTCGATCGATGCGTAGCGGTAGATGACGTGCGCCTGGTTCTGCAGCAGACCGCCCGTGTCCGCGGTCGGGCCGTACGTCGAGTACAGGTCCCGCCCCAGCAGGCGCAGGTACGTGGTCAGCTGCCCGCGATGATGCGCGGTGTGCGCGATGCGCCGCGTCAGCACCCACGCACGCGAACGCTCCACGTCGAAGAACTGCGTGGTCTGCTCCCACCACGCGTACGTCATGCGACGCAGCTGCTCCGCGCGCTGCGCCGAGGAGCGTGCGTAGCGGCGAATGAAGTCGAGGCGCCCCTCCGCCTGCGGCAGCGCCGGTTCGCTCAGCTCGATGCCCAGCATGCTGCGCATCCACAGGTCCTCGCCCACGCACTGGTGCACCATGTGCTCGTGCGGCGTGCGCGCACGCGGCTCGGGCCGGAACTCCAGGTCCGCATCGTCGAACTGCGACCAGATGCTCAACGTCTTGATGCGCTCCGTGTCGTAGGTATCGATCAGGAAATCGTAACGGCTCATCTCGCCCATCCGTTGTGCGTGTGATCGCGCGGCGGCCGGACATTGGCCTGCCCCACCGTCGCTCCCTCGCCCGATGGCGGACCGAGGCGCCGCCTGCGGCCGGCGCCGGAACCCGGAGGCCACGTCGTCGCCCACACCAAGGAACGGGCGTGGCGCAGTGCGTGCAAGGGCCAGCGTGGTGGCGGGATGCAACCCTTGGTATAATCGACGATGTCAAAATAATCGTCATACGCACCACGGACGGAGGCAATCGACGTGCGCGGCACACCGCCAGGCATGGCGCGATGGCTGATCGAGCAGTGGCTGCCGGAGTCGTTGCGGGCGTCGTTCACGGGCGACCTGGCGGAGCGCTACGCGGTGGTGCTGCGGGAGCGCGGGCGGCGGGCGGCGCACGCGTGGTACTGGCTGGAGGTGCTGCGATCGCGGCCGCTGGCGCTGCGCCGGGCGACGCGTCAGGCGGCGCTGGCGGCGGGCGGGAATCGCGAACCGGACCCACGGCGGAGGCGGAGCATGGCGGATCGACTGCTGGATGCGGTGTGGCGGGACACGCGACAGGGCATGCGCGGGCTGCTGCGAACACCGGCGTTCACGGCGGCGGCGGTGTTGACCCTGGGTCTGGGCACGGGAGCCGGAACCGCGGTGTTCAGCGTGGTAGAGGGCGTGGTGCTGCGGCCGCTGCCGTTCGCGCAGCCGGACCGGCTGGTGATGCTGTGGGAGACGAACCGGCCGAAGTCGCTGACGCACGAGCCGATCTCGCCGGTGAATTTCCTCGACTATCGCGGGCTGGACCGCGTGTTCGAGGATGCCGCGGCGTGGTGGCGTCCCGAGTACAACCTGGCGGATGACGCGGGCGAGCCCATCCGCGTCTCGACGATCGAGGTTTCGGAGAATTTCTTCGACGTGCTGGGCGTGCATCCGGCCGTGGGGCGTGCGTTCCCGCGCGATTCGACGCTGTACGGCAACGAGAGCGAAGTGGTGATCAGCCATCGCCTCTGGCGGACGCGGTTCGCGGGCGCGCAGACGGTGCTGGGCCGCACGGTGCGGCTGAACGGCCGGCCCTTCACGATCGTGGGCGTGATGCCGCCGGGCTTCCAGTTCCCCGAAACGACCGACGTCTGGCGGCGGCTGAGCTGGAATCTGGCCGCGCACTCACGCTACGCGCACTTCATGCAGGCAGTGGCGCGGCTGCGGCCGGGCGTGACGCTGGAGCGGGCCAACGCGGAGCTGGCGGCGCTGGGCACGCGGCTGGAGCGGGAGTATCGCGACAGCAACCTGGGCCGGGGCGTGCGCGCCACGCCGCTGGACGTCGAGGTGACGGGCGTGTTCCGGCCGGCGCTGCTGGTGCTGCTGGGCGCGGCCGGCCTGCTGCTGCTGATCGCGTGCATCAACGTGGCTAACCTGCTGTTGGCGAGGGCCACGGCGCGGACCACGGAGGTGGCGGTGCGCTCGGCGCTGGGCGCCAGCCGGCTGCGCCTGCTGGGCCAGCTGCTCATCGAGAGCCTGCTGCTGGCCGGGGCGGGCGCGCTGCTGGGCACGCTGGTGGCCGTGGGCGGCGTACGCGCTTTCCTGGCGTGGACGCCGGTCGAGATTCCGCGCGCGGAGCAGGTGGGTGTCAACGCGAGCGTGCTGGGTTTCGCGCTGCTGCTCTCGGTGGCGACGGCGCTGGCCTTCGGTCTGGCGCCCGCGTTCGTGCTCTCGCGCACGCACATGCGCAACGCGTTGCGCGCCTCGCGCGGCGCGGGCAGCGGCGGCGCGGGCGGCCGCATGCGCAGTCTGCTGGTGGCGGCGGAAGTCGCGCTCGCCGTGATGCTGCTCTCGGGCGCGTCGCTGCTGATCCGCAGCGTGGCGAGCATGCTGCACGTGAATTCGGGTCTCGATCCCGACCTCGGTGGCGACAGCCGATCTCTCACTGCCGGGCGGCACCTACAAGGACTGGGGCGCGGTAGTGCGCTTCTACGACGCGCTGCTCACGAATCTGCGCCAGCAGCCGCAGATCGGCGCGGCGGCCACCTCGAATTTCCTGCCGCTGCAGCCGGGCTGGCGCTCGACGTTCCTGCTGCCGGGTGAACCCGTCGTGGAGGGCAAGGAACCCGAAGCGCAGTTTCACACGGTGGATGAAGGCTGGTTCGAGGCGCTGCGTGTGCCGCTGGTGCGTGGTCGCACGTTCGAGGCGCAGGACGACAGCACGCGCCCCTCCGTGGTGGTGATCAACGAAGCGCTGGCGAGGCGGTATTTCGCGGATCAGGACCCCATTGGCCGGCACATCGACATTGTGACGGTCGCCATTGGCCCACTGGGTCAGCGCATCAAGCCCGCGCGCGACCACCAGATCATCGGTGTGGTGCGCGACGTCATGAACACGTCATTAGCGAGCGCTCCCGAGCCAGCGGTCTTCTTCACGTTCCGGCAGTTCCCATTCCTCAGAATGCACCTCTACGTGCGGGGCGCGGGCGATGCCGCTTCGCTGCTGCGCACACTGAGCGCAGAAGTCCACCGCATCGATCCGACGCTGCCGCTGGCGGATGCGCAGCCACTGCAGCACGTGCTGGCCGCCCCCGCCGATCCGCCTCGCCTGGTCATGTTCGTGCTTGCCGTATTTGCCGGGCTGGCGCTCACGCTTGCGGCCATTGGCATTTACGGCATTCTCTCGTGGGCGGTGAATCACCGGCGGCGCGAGATCGGCATCCGGCTGGCGCTGGGCGCGCGCCCGCGCGCTGTGTTGCTCATGGTGCTGCGCGAGGGCGTGTGGCTGGGCCTCGGGGGCGCCGTACTGGGCGTGGCGGGCGCGCTGGCCGCCAGCCGGCTGCTGCGCACCCTGCTCTTCGGCGTGAAGCCGGGCGATCCGGCGACGCTGACAGCAGTGTTCGCGGGCACGCTGATCGTCGCTGTACTGGCCTGCCTGGTCCCCGGCTGGCGCGCGGCTGCCACGGAACCGGCGCGGACGCTGAGGTCGGAATAGTGTCTTGGAGAACTGTGTTGCCGGGGCTGGTTGCCGGGGCAACGCAGTTTCCACTACTAACACGGAGCCAGGACAACCATGCCGTCACTGGGCGAACTCGAGCAGCTGATCATGCTGGCGGTGCTGCGTCTCGAGGGCGAGGCGTATGGCGCGGCCATACAGCGGGAGCTGGCAGTGCGGGCGAAGCGGCGGATTTCGCTGGGCACGGTCTACGTCACGCTGATGCGGCTGGAGAACAAGGGGCTGGTCAGCTCGTGGCTGGGTGATCCGACGCCCGTGCGGGGTGGCAAGCCGCGGCGGCACTACCGGGTGGAGCGCGCGGGCATCACGGCGCTGCGCTCGGCGCGGGAGACGCTGGCCCGCATGTGGGATGGGCTGGCGCCGGGGGGCGCTGCGGCGTCCGGCTCCCATGGCTCGTGAGCGACCGCCGGCGGGCGCCCGCTGGCTGCTGACACGGCTGTTACCGGCGGAGCTGCGCGAGCCGTTTCTGGGCGACCTGGCCGAGCGTCATGCCGCGGAGCGTGCGGCGCGGGGCGCCTGGCGCGCGGGACTCTGGTACTGGAGCGAGCTGCTGCGCTCGCATCCGCTGCGACTGCGGCGTTCGGTGCGGCAGGCGGAACCCATGCGGAGGCGCGGGACACCGCGGAAAACACGGATGAACGGCACGGCAGGCGACGATGTCCGGTACGGTCTGCGTCGCGTCCTGGCGACGCCGCTGCTCAGCTTTCTTGCGGTGCTGACGCTGGCGTTCGGCGTGGGCGCGACCACGGCGATCTTCAGCGTTGTGGATGGTGTGCTGCTGCACCCCCTGCCCTACGCGCACGCCGAGCGGCTGGTGACGCTGAATGCGGGCGGCCGGGACGGCAACTGGTTCAGCAACTCGGAGCCGGAGTATCTCGATTTCCGGCGGCTGAACGATGTGCTGCAGGGTGTGGCCGCGTACGACTGGGCCGAGCCCATCCTGGGTGACTCGGCCGAGCCACGCCGCATCGAGACGCTGCTGGCCGCCGCCGATCTGATGCCGGTGCTGGGCGTGAAGCCGGTGCTGGGACGCGTGTTCACGCGCGAGGAAGACACGCGCGGCGCGCCGCGCGTAGCCGTGATCTCCTGGTCGCTGTGGCAGCAGCTGTTCGGCGGCAGCAGCGATGCGATCGGCAGGACTGTGCGCCTGAACGACCGCCCGGTCGTGGTGGTGGGTGTGATGCCGCGAGGCTTCGTGTTTCCGGATCCCGAAGTGCAGGCGTGGGTGCCGCTGCAGCTGGACACGGTAAATCCGTGGGCGCGCAACAATCATCATCTCGAGGTGGTCGCCCGGCTGCAGGCGGGTGTCAGCGTCGAGCGGGCCGGTGCCCGCCTGGACGCGCTGGCCGCGAGTTCGGCAAAGACCTATCCGGAGTTCTACCAGCAATGGGGTTACCGCGTGCGGGCGCGCACGCTGCGCGAGAGCGTCGTGGGCCGGGTGCGCGGCGCCTTGCTGGTGCTGCTGGGCGCGGTGGCTCTGGTGCTGGCCATTGCCTGCGTCAACGTTGCGAATCTGCTGTTAGCGCGCGGCGAAGCGAAGCGCCGCGAGCTGGCGGTGCGCGCGGCGCTGGGCGCCCGTTCCGGCCGCCTCGTGCGGCTGACGCTTGCGGAGAGCGGCTGGCTGGCGGCGGCGGGCGGCGGACTCGGCCTGCTGCTGGCGTGGCTGGGCGTGCGCGCGCTGCGCGAGCTCGCTCCGGCATCGATTCCTCGCCTCGAGGTCATCGGCATCAACCCCGTGGTGCTCGTCTTTTCCTCCGGGCTGGTGCTGCTCACCGGTCTGGCGTTCGGCACGCTGCCCGCACTGGGCGCCGCCAGGACGGATCCGGCGGAGGCGATGAAGGAAGGCGGCACCGGGCGCATTGGCGGTCGCGCCCGACAGGCGGGCCGGCGCGGGCTCGTCGTGCTGCAGCTGGCACTGGCGGTGGCACTGGTGCTGGGGGCGGGCGTGCTGCTGCGCACCCTCGCCAATCTCTACGGCGTGGATCCGGGCATTCAGACGGACCACGTGCTGACCCTGCGCCTGACGCCGCCCGGCGCGCGCTACCAGCCGCCGCCCGAGCTGGTCGGGTTCTATCAGCAGCTGCTGCAGCGCACCGCCGCCCTGCCCGGTGTCACGGCGGCGGCGGCCATTTCGAACCTGCCGCTCACGCAGGGCATCAGTACCTGGTCGCTGCAGATCGAGGGCCGCGAGGCGGCTACGGTGGGCGAAGCGCCGGCCGCGGACATCGAGCAGATAACACCCGACTACTTCCGCGTCATGGGCCTGCAGCTCGTGCGCGGCCGCGCGTTCAACGATCGGGATGGAGCCAACTCGCCGTTCGTCGTGATCATCAGCGAAGCGATGGCGAAGGCGCTGTTCCCGGGCGAAGACCCCATCGGCAGACGCATGCGGGCCTTCGTGCCCGGCAGTCCGTGGATGGAGATCGTGGGCATCGCACGCGACGTGCGCCACTACGGTCTGGATCGTGAGACACGCCCGGTCTGGTACGTACCGCACGCGCAGGGCTTCCGCAGCGCCTACACGTCGTTCCGCTCGATGACGCTGGTCGTGAAGACGACAGTCGCACCGGCGGCCGTCAGCGCAGCGCTGCAGCCGGCCATCCACGAGCTGGAACGTGGCGTGGCCATCGAGAACTCGCAGTCCATGGAGCAGGTGCTGTCGGCTTCGCTGGGGACGCGTCACTTCACGATGCTGCTGCTCAGCGTGTTCGCGGCCGTGGCGCTGTTCCTGGCGGCGGTGGGTGTCTACGGCGTGATCGCGTGGTCGGTGGCGGCGCGCAGTCGCGAGATCGGCGTACGCATGGCGCTGGGCGCGCGCGCCCGGCAGGTGGTGGGCGGCATCCTGGGAGAGGCGGCAGTGCTCGCCGGCATTGGCCTGGCCGGCGGACTGCTGCTGGCAGCACTGCTGTCCGCCAGCCTGGAGGGACTGGTCTACGGCGTGCGCCCGATGGATCCGTTGACGTGCGTTGCCGTGGTCGTGCTGCTGCTGGGCATCGCGCTGATGGCCGCGCTGGCGCCCGCGCTGCGCGCCGCGAGAGTGGATCCGCTGCACACACTGCGCATGGAGTGACGGGCGGGACTCATGGAGTCCGCGAGCCCGTCCGGAGCGGCGCCTCGCCGGTCTTCGTTCTAACGACCGGTTACGGCGGCCTTGGCCTCACCGCCAGCGCAGGCGGACGACGCGCTGCACGCCGAGGGAGTCCGCGGCGACGGCGAGCGCCACGGGATCGCCGATCGTCGAGGTATAGCCGAGGTCCGTGCCTGCGGGCCATTCAGCCGTAAACACGAGGTTACCGTCGCGGTCCCAGACATTGGCCTGGCGGGGCAGCTTCGCAGACGTGCTGCGCTGTACCCACACGCGGCCGTGCTCATCGAACCAGAGGCCGGCGAGCGGCTGCTTGCGCGCGGGCACGGCGAAGCGATCGCCGGCGGACAGGCTGAAGCGCTTGGCCGCATCGGCAACCTGCTTCTCGGCGCGGGCACGCTCGTCCGCATCCAGCAGCGGACCTTCCTGGTGCGGCTGTTCTATGACGCGTATCAGCCTGCCCTGCGCGTCGAACCAGGACACGCGGTAGGACGAAGACACCGCGCGTGCGTACTGGCCCAGCGGGCCGTGCGCCACCAGATCGTTCGGGCCGTACGGCGGATACAGGAACCGCGTGGCCACGCCGCCGCTCACCTTGAGATTCACCGTCTTCACGCCCAGGCTGTCGAATGGCACCGCCGGTATACGGACGGAGTCCCGCACGACGCCTGCGGTGTCAAGGTGGAAATGCATGAGATCAGGATGGCTGTCGCGCACGCTGTGGCCGGTGTCGACCAGGCGGCCGGCGGAATCGAACTGGACGGGCGCCCAGTAGTTCTGATCGAGATTCGCCATGCGTACGGTGAAGAGCGGCGCGGCGCTGTCGGTGCGCAACGCGAACACGTCGTAGCGGCCGTTGCCACCGTCCCGCGCCCAGAGCCGGCCCTGCGCATCAATGCCCAGGCAGCACACGCCGCTGAATTCACCGGGACCGCCGCCGTTGCGCCCGAAGTGGAACAGCAGGCGGCCGTCGGGCGCGAACACGCGTATCACGTCATCCTGCACATCGGCGACGAAGATCCGGCCCTGCGAGTCGGTGGCGATTCCCGAGATGCGGGCGAACGTCACCGTATCGCCTGAAGCCTCATCGCCAATGAGCAGCTCCTGTGAGCCCGTGCGATGCGGAACCTCGGCCCTGTCGGCGGCATCGTGCACCGCGCCACTGCAGGCGCTCACGAGAATCACAAACAGCAAAGTCAGCGTGTGCCGGCCATGTCGTGTCACGCTTCGCCTCGCTCACGGGTGTCGTTGCTTGTGTGACGGCGTCGGCGCGCAAGCCGTTGCAGCGGATGGCGGCGGGCGTGCGGCCCATGCCTGCCGGAATGGACACGCGCTGCCGCCGGCGAGGGCTGAATCATTGACCGGCGCGAGGCGGGCAAGCTAGTTTCGTGGAGCCGCCAGGGGTATCCCTTCGGGGATTGAGACACACCCTTGGAACCTGATCCGGCTTACACCGGCGTAGGGAGCGCGGCGACGGAGCATGGATGCCCTTCCTGCATTCGCCGCCTCGCCTCGAGGTGGCGTTTCTGTTTCCGCCCGCCCTTCGCCGTACTCGATCGTGAGGCTTCCATGAGCAACTCCGGCTCTGCTGCAACGAGTGAGGCGACGACACTGCCCATTGTTCCGGTCCCGACCACTGACGGATCGGCAGCGAATGGCACGAACGGCACGAACAACGCGCACGGCAGACACCGGCGACGGCAGAACGAGCCGCTGACGCGTGCGGATTTCGAGAGCGCGTTCCCCGGCTCGGCGAAGGTGCACGTCGAGGGACCGCGCGGTATGCGCGTGCCCATGCGCGAGATCCGGCTGACGGGCGGTGAGCCGCCGCTGCGCGTGTACGACACCAGCGGCCCGCAGAACTTCGATGTTCGCGAGGGCCTGCCCCGCGTGCGCGAGGACTGGATCCGGGAACGCACGGCTGGCGGCCCGGTGCGGCGGGCCAGGCAGGGCCAGGCCGTGACGCAGCTGCACTACGCGCGGCAGGGCGAGATCACACCCGAGATGGAGTTCATTGCCATCCGCGAGGGCATGCCGGCGGAGTTCGTGTGCGCCGAAGTCGCGCGCGGCCGCGCCATCATTCCCGCGAACATCAATCATCCCGAGCTGGAGCCGATGATCATCGGCCGCAACTTCAAGGTGAAGATCAACGCCAACATTGGTAACAGCGCGGTTACCTCGACCATCGAGGAGGAAGTCGAGAAGCTGCGCTGGGCCATCCTCTGGGGCGCGGATACGGTGATGGACCTTTCGACCGGCCGTGACATCCACGAAACGCGCGAGTGGATCCTGCGCAACTCGCCCGTGCCCATCGGCACCGTGCCCATCTACCAGGCACTGGAGAGGGCCGGCGGTGTGGCGGAGGACCTGACCTGGGAAGTGTACCGCGATACGCTCGTCGAACAGGCGGAACAGGGCGTCGACTATTTCACGGTGCACGCGGGCGTGCTGCTGCGCTACATCCCGCTGACCGCGAACCGGGTGACCGGCATTGTCAGTCGCGGCGGCTCCATCCTGGCCAAATGGTGCCTGGCGCACCATCAGGAGAACTTCACCTACACGCATTTCCGCGAGATCTGCGAGATCATGCGGGCGTACGACGTGTCGTTCTCGCTGGGTGACGGCCTGCGCCCCGGCTCCATCGCGGATGCCAACGACGAGGCGCAGTTCGCGGAGCTGCGCACGCAGGGCGAGCTGAATCGCATGGCCTGGGCGTTCGATGTGCAGACCATGAACGAAGGCCCGGGCCACATTCCCATGCATCTCGATCCGCGAGAACATGGACAAGCAGCTGGAGTGGTGTCAGGAAGCACCCTTCTACACGCTGGGCCCGCTGACCACCGACATTGCGCCCGGCTACGACCACATCACGAGCGCCATCGGCGCGGCCATGATCGGCTGGTACGGCACCGCAATGCTGTGTTATGTGACACCCAAGGAGCACCTGGGCCTGCCCGACCGCGACGACGTGAAGGCGGGCGTGATCGCCTACCGCATTGCCGCGCACGCGGCAGACCTGGCGAAGGGACATGCGGGCGCACGCGAGTGGGACGATGCGCTGTCGAAGGCCCGCTTCGAGTTCCGCTGGGAGGACCAGTTCAACCTGGCGCTGGACCCGGTCACCGCGCGGTCGTACCATGACGCGACACTGCCGGCGGAAGGCGCCAAGGTCGCGCACTTCTGCTCAATGTGCGGCCCGAAATTCTGTTCCATGAAGATCACGCAGGACATCCGCGACTACGCACAGTCGGGCATGGCGGAGAAGGCGAAGGAGTTCCGGGAGGCGGGCGGCGAGATCTACGTGGCGGAGCCGGCAGCTTCCTGAGCAGTCTCCGGAATCAGCGGTCGATCAACCCCTGCAGGCGCGCGGGGTAGCGCGCACCCTGCACGGTGGTCGATGAGGTGGCGCTCTCGATCTCCCGCAGGTCGTCGGGCGTCAGCTGTACGTCGACTGCGCCGAGGTTCTCCTCGAGGCGGTGCACCTTCGTGGTGCCGGGGATGGGCACGATCCACGGCTGCTGCGCCAGCAGCCAGGCGAGGGCGATCTGCGCGGGCGTGACCTGTTTCTCCGCCGCGATGCGCTTCAGCTGCTCCACTAACGATTGGTTAGACTGGCGGTTCTCTGCCGTGAAGCGCGGGATGATGTTGCGGAAGTCGCTGCCGCTGAACGTGGTGTTCTGGTCGATTTTTCCCGTCAGAAAGCCCTTGCCCAGCGGGCTGAACGGAACGAATCCGATGCCGAGCTCCGCCAGGGTCGGGAGGATCGCGTCCTCGGGTTCCCGCCACCAGAGCGAGTACTCGCTCTGCAGCGCCGTTACGGGCTGCACGGCATGAGCGCGCCGGATGGTCTGCGCGCCCGCTTCCGAGAGACCGAAATGCCTGACCTTGCCCGCCTGGATCAGTTCCTGCACTGTTCCCGCCACCTCCTCGATGGGCACGGCCGGGTCGACGCGGTGCTGGTAGAGCAGGTCAATGGTCTCCACTCGCAGCCGCTTCAGCATACCTTCGATCGCGCGCCTGATGTGCTCGGGACGGCTGTTGACGCCGCCGCTCTGCTCGCCCGTCTCTGGATTCACATCCCAGCCGAACTTGCTCGCGATCACTACCTGATCGCGGACCGGCGCGAGCGCCTCGCCCACGAGAGCCTCGTTCGTGAACGGCCCGTACACCTCCGCGGTATCGAACAACGTGACGCCCCGCTCTACTGCCGTTCGGATGAGCGAAATCGCCTGCTGTCTTTCGGTCGGCGGACCAAAGCCGTGGCTCAGGCCCATGCAGCCGAGTCCGAGAGCCGAAACCCTGAGTCCGCTGTTACCGAGTTCACGCTGCTCCATGTCTCCCTCGCGCTCCGGCGCAATACGCCGCTTCCTGGTACGGATTCCTTATCTGCGAATGCGGCTTCCGTCTCCGATCATGCAACGTCGCGGCCAGTGCAGGCAAACCCCACGACCACCCGGCTTGTCCTCGGGCAACGCTTCCATCGGCTGGACGCGCAGCCCGCGCCGTGCCCGCATGCCCGCGCGCGCAGAGTCGTGCTCATGGTCGAGAAGGCGGGGCTTTCGCCCACAGGTGACTGAGTTCTGCTGGGGCGCAGACTCGCGAGTCCTCCGTCATGAGTCGCCCGCCGGTTGTGGCCCGGGATTACCGCTACTCCTCGCGCAGCGCCTCCGTGGGCTGCACGGCGAGTCCGCGGCGGGCGGGTCCGAGCGCGGCGGCCAGACCCACCACGAGCATGAGCGCGGATACCGCCGGGAGCAGCACGAGCGCGCGGCCGCCCATGAGGCCACCCCCCGCAATGCGGTCGAGCACGCCGGTGAGCAGCAGGCCACCGAGAATGCCGGCGCCGAGCTGGGCGCTGGCCCGTGCGAACACGCCTGTCAGCAGGCGCCGGGGATCCGCGCCCAGTGCGGAACGGATGCCGATCTCTCGCCGGCGGCGTCCGACGGTGAAGGACATGAGCGCGTAGACCCCCGCTGCGGAGAGCAGTAGCACGCTCGCCATTACCGCGATGATGCCCAGCGAAAGCCAGCCAAAGGCCTGTTGATCGTGCTCGAACGTCTGCGCCACCGGCTGCAGCCGATCGAGGGTGAGCTCGGGATCGACGGCCGCCGTGAGGTCGCGCAGGCGGCCGGCGAATGCGGCAGGCGAACTGCCGCGCGTGCGAATGGTGAGGCTCAGCGGTAATGGCGGGTCGGGCGGCAGTGGCTGGTACAGGCTCGGGCGCTCGCCGTCGAAGGTGTTGGCCGCGGCAAAGCGGTCACCAGAATCGGGCACGATACCAACGATCTCGAGCCAGGGTCCGGGCGGCGTATCGTCGCCTGCCGCGTGCCGCAAGCGGACCCGGCGCCCCAGCACATTCGCGCCGCCCGCGATGCGCTCCGCCAACACCGTGTTGACCACGATGGCCGTCGCAGCCGGGCGCGCATCCGCGGGCGTGAATGTGCGGCCCACCAGCACCGGAACATCGAAGACGTCGAAGAGGCGGAGATCCACCTGGTTGATGCGCGTGTACTGCGCGGTGGAGCCCTCGACCTCGATGCCGGTCCACGCCTCCCGGCCGGGGAACCAGCGGGACAGGGCGACGCCGGCGACGTCGGGCTCGGCTTCCAGCCGCCGCACCAGGTCGGCGCTGTGTGCGGCCTGCCGTACGGAGGCCGCGTTCCCGTCTGCCGGGATGGTTGCCCCGGCCGTGGCCGGAGGAGCGCCGGCCAGCACTGCGTTCAACATGCTGTTAGACGCCGCTGCAGGCGTGACGGTACCCAGCTGCAGTGACGCCCCCGCGAAGTTGGCGGCGCAGGGCAGGGCGGCCACGACCACCGCGAGCTGCACGATAATGAAAGCCGTCCAGGTCCGGCCCAGCTGCATGGCCGATGCGCGGCTCGACAGCTGTTGCAGCGCAGGCTGCACGCGCCCTGCGGTCGCTCGCAGGGCGGGAACCACGCCCACAATGGCGCCCGCCAGGAGAGCCAGCAGCGCGACATAGAGGATGAGGCCGGGCGACAGGCCGAAATGGATCCAGAAGGGCTGCGCCACGTCGGTCTCGCGCCGCACATAACTGTCGAATATCGCCAGTGCCGTTCCGGTCAGCGCGAGGCCCAGCGCCGCCGAGATGCCGGAGAGCACGAGCGCTTCCGCGAACAGCTGCGTTATCACACGCCGGCGACTCGCGCCCAGTGCATTGCGCACGGCGATCTCGCTACTACGCGTAATGGTCCGCGCATACACCAGAATGGCGACATTCACGGACACGATGACGAGCAACAGACTGACCACGAGCTGGAGCGCGCGCAGGGCGAGCGCCATGGTGGGGCCTTCAATGTTCAGCAGCGCGTGCGTGTACGGCAGCAGACGGGGGCGGAGGTGCGCGTGCGTCTGCGGGAACGCGGCAGCCATTCGCTCCGCCATCGTCGCCAGCTCCGCATTGGCCTGGGCGAGCGTGAATCCGGGCGCCAGGCGACCGAACACGGTCAGCGGCGGACCGCCACCCGCCGCGTACTCCGCCGCGTTCAGCTGCAGCGGTACCCAATAACGATGTTGTATGGGGAACCCGAAGCGTGCGGGCATCACGCCCACTACCGTGTATTGTGTCTGCCCAAGGCGGATCGTGCGGCGGAGGATGTCCGGATCCGCATCGAAGCGACGCTGCCACTCCTCGTACGCGATCACGATCACGGGTGGCGCGCCCGGGCGTTCATTGCGTGGCTCGAGTGAGCGGCCGAGCGTGGGCGTCACGTGTGTCAGCTGCAGGCCGGAAGCGGTGATCGCGGCGACATTGACCAGTTCGGTGCGGCCAGCCGTGCGAATCAGGTTGCGGCGCTCCGTGCGGAATGCGCTGACGTCGCGCACCGATTTCAATGCATCGCGCCAGACCAGGAAGTCCTGCACCGTCTCGAGGTCCTGACGGTGATCGAGCGGACGGGTCGGGTCGCGGACGCCGACAATACGGTCGCCGTCAGGGAACGGCAGGCGGGTATCGAGCATGGCGCCGATGGCCGCGAAATAGCCCGCGCCGATCGCAATCGCGACCGCCATCCCCACCACGGACACGAGGGAAAGGACCGGATACTTCGCGAGCATGCGCACGCCCAGCTTCACATCCAGCCACGAGAGGTTCAGCCACCACCGCCTCGCCTCGCTGCGTCGTTCGGCGGCGAGCAGCGACGTGCACGCACCGCGCACGCGCTCCAGATCGCCCAGGCGCTCGAGCGCCGCGCGGCGCGCGGAGTCTGCATCCATGCCGCGCGCCATGTAATCGCGTGTGCGCTGCTCGATGTGGAAGCGCAGCTCCTCATCCAGCTCCGCATTGGGGTTCCGCTGGAACACGCTGCGCCAGCGCCGCCAGTGCTGCGCCATCAGACACGCGCTCCGTCGGGCAGATCGGTGGACGTGACGGCGCGGTTGACGGCCTCCGTCAGCCGGCGCCAGCCGGTCGCCTGCTCCTCGAACTGACGCCGCCCCGCTCTGGTCAGCCGATAGAACTTCGCGCGCCGGTTGTTGTCCGAGACGCCCCACTCGCCCTTGATCCAGCCCTTGCGCGTCATGCGATAGAGCGCGGGATAGAGCGAGCCTTCCTCGACGCGGAGCGCATCATCGGTCGCGGTCTCGATCCAGCTGGCAATGCCGTAGCCGTGCATGGGCCCCCATGACAGGCGCTTGAGCACGAGCAGCTCGACGGTGCCCTGGAGCAGTGCGGCGTCTTTCGAGAACACGTCGTTTCTTCTTCCCTATACCGATCTAATGGAGTGAGCATTGTGGCGCATCGTGGCGGGCGGCGCAAGAGGCGTTGCTGGGGCTCGGACCGGGGCTGGGAAACCACGTTCTTTTCGTGGGGCCGAAGGTGGGGCACGTGGCTTGTGGGGACCGATCCTGCGACGCGGCAGGGGATTGGCGAACAGCCTGTTTTCGGGTGCAGTCGGCTGGAACCGCGATTGACAGGGAATGCGAATGCGGGAGAGGTTGACGCGGTCGAGCGAAGGTTTCGCTCGCAGCAGCGACGGATCTGCAGTCTCTGGAGGCGTGCATGAGGCGCATCTGTGCGATCGGCCTGGCGGTCGCGGTCTTTCCGGTGGGTCTGGCGGCGCAGCAGTCGACGCCGAATGCGACGTCGATGTCGTTCCGGTCCTTCGCGGGCCGCTACGGCGGCTGGCTGGCGGCCGCGTTCGACTCGATTCCGGCCGCGAAGTACGGGTTCAAGCCGACACCGGTGCAGCAGTCGGTCGGATACATTGCGCAACATCTGGAGGATGCCAACTACCAGCTGTGCGAGCCGATCGGCGGGCTGCAGCGGACGAAGAGCGAGCGCGACGCACTGCCGGATACCGTGAAGGCGCAGTGGCCGAAGGACACGCTGGTGGTGCGGCTCAAGGCGTCACTCGCGTTCTGCGACCGTGCGCTGGCCAATGTGGATGACTCGAAACTGAACGATGCGCTGCCCACCGGCGGATCCGGGCGTACCGTGGTGCGCTCGGCGTATCTGCTCGCGTTCGTCACGGACCTCGCCGAGCACTACGCCCAGGTGGCGAGTTATATGCGGTTGCTGGGCATGGTACCGCCGTCGGCGATGCCGCGTACGAATCGCTGATGCGCGGGCCGGCGCGGTCGGATTGGGCAGCGGCGCCTGGCCAACGAAGGCTTCCCACTCCCACTGCAGCGGAGTGTGTCGCCGGCTTGAAGCCGGTATTCTGGTCGACTGCGCGACCCGCCACCGGGATGCTTCATCGGACGACTGACCCGCGCGCGCGCATCGGGGATCAGACGCCAGACGCGCGCGTTGGATCTGCCGGCCCAACGCACGCAATTCAGGCCGGAGATCTGCCGCGGCGCGCACAACCATGAAGACCGGGCTTGAAATTTGACGCCGCCGCGCACTTCGTAGCTCCGCAGACCGCCATACACCGGCACGCGCCCGCACCCCGGCCGGGCGTTTTCGTGCCCTGCCGTGCTCCTCTCGTGCCGTTTTCGTAGCGACCTCGCGCTCACTCGTGCCACCGTGGGATCGACCTGACCCGACAGGAGTCTCCTTTACACATCACACGGGAGTGATCGCATGCTAACACGGCCCTACAGTCTCGCCATGGCGCTGCTCCTGAGTGCGGCGCCACTGGTGGCGCAACAGGCCCGGCCGGCGCGGGTGGACACGGTCGATGTACCGGTCGGCTCGAAGTACGTCGATTTCAGCAAGCACACGCAGTCGGCGTCGCGCGCCGTCCAATCGATGCCGGGCAGACAGTCGCCGGTCGTGATCTGGCGCTTTGTCTTCACGGATACGGCCGGCAAACCGCTGCTGCATGTCACCTCGGAGATGGAAGGCAACCCGCCGGGTGCCGAGTACACGTTCAACCGCCGCACCCTGGCGCTGCTGAGCGTGCGGCCCACCGGCGCAACGCCGGGTCCGGCTCCGACGCTCGACGTGGATGGCGCGAGCATCAGGGGAACCATGCCGCAGCCGGGCGGCCAGGCGGTCGGCATCGATGCAACGCTGCCGCAGCCGGCCTTCTTCGGCCCGCTCATCGATCTCGTCGTGGAGTCGCTGCCGCGGCGGACGGGCGTGGTGTATCGTGTACCGACGATCCGGCCGGCGAATCCGCCCACGCTGGAGACGCGGCTATTCCAGTTCGTGCGGCGGGAGGATGTCGAAGTACTGGGCACCACTCACAAGCAGGCCTGGCTGCTGCGGGATCTGGGAATGGATGGCACCGTGAGGGGCACCATGTGGCTGATCGATGGCCCGCCCAGCCTGGTGCGCTGGGTGATCAACCGGCCGGATGGCTCGACCATGACACTGGATCAGCAGGTGGCGTCGAAATGAGCCGTTGCGGCATGATATCCGGGAGGCGCGACTGAGAGGGATCGAGAACACGCACGCTATCGCTGCCTGCAATCCGGGGCTGCACGCGAACCGCGCGGGACCGGTGCAATGAAGCGGACCGGTCCCGCGCGTGTGTTCGGTATTCTCGGCGCCGGTCTGCTCGCCTGGCTCGTGATCGCCGCGGTGTTCACGGTGCTGGAAAAGGCCATCCAGGCGGGCAACGCGGGTCCGCGCGCGATCGAGATCACGTGGACGGACATGGCGAAGAACAACCTGACGTACTGGGCCGGGTGGACCGTGCTCGCGCCCGGGATCTACGCCATGGTGCAGCGCACGCGCACCGCGCCGGCCACACTCGGCGTACTGGTCTGGCTGTTATCGGCGGCGGTCTGCGTGCTGGTGCAGGCCGTGATCGCCAGCGGCGTGGCGAGCCTTCTGCACTACCAGCAGTTCGCTCCGGGTCTCCGCGCGCTGAGCCCGGGGCAGCAGTTCCGCGTGCGTCTCTCGAGCGGCACGCTGCTCAATCTCTTCACGTTCGCGGCGATCGCCATGGCGTGCCTTGCGATCGTGTTCGCGCGCGACCTGCAGGCGAGGCGGGTGCGGCAGGCGCAGCTGGAGGCGAGGCTGGCGCATGCGGAACTGCAGATCCTGCGCGCGCAGCTGCAGCCGCATTTCTTCTTCAACACGCTGCACACCGTGTCGGCTCTGATGGAGAGCGACGTGCTGGCGGCCCGCCGTGTGCTTGCATTGCTGGGCGATCTGCTGCGCATGTCGATCGATCATGCGGGCGAACACGAGATCGAGTTGCGCGAGGAGCTGAGCTTCGCGCGTCGCTATCTCGACATCCAGCTGGCGCGCTTCCATGACCGGTTGACCGTGCAGTACGCCGTGCCCGAGGCGCTCGAAGCCGCGCTCGTGCCCAGCCTGGTGCTGCAGCCGCTGATCGAGAATGCGGTGAAGCACGGCATCGAGCCGCATCCGTCGCCCGGCCGCATCGAGATTGCCGCGCGGCCCGAGAACGGGCGCATTGTCATCAGCGTGACGAACTGGACTGGTGCATCGGGTGATGCGATGGCGGCGGCGGCGGCCGTTCCGGGGAGAGGCATTGGTCTGGACAATGTGGCGCGCCGGCTGGAGCAGCTCTATCCCGATGCGCACACGTTCCAAGCCGCACCGCTGGCCGGCGGGTATCGCGTGCAGCTGAGCATTCCGCTGCGCATGGGTGCGGCCGAGCGCCCGGGAGCCACAGCATGAGCGGCGTGCTGCGCTGCGTGGTAGTGGATGATGAAGAGCCGGCGCGCCGGCTGCTGCGCTCGATGCTGCGCGTGTGGCCGGTCATCGATGTGGTCGGAGAAGCTGCCGATGGCGAAGCCGCGCTGGAGCTGATCCGTCGTGAGCATCCGGATCTGATCTTCCTCGATGTACAGATCCCCACGCTCAACGGCTTCGACATCATTGAAGCGATGAGCGGCGCGCCGCCGCCGCTCGTGATCTTCGTGACAGCGTACGATCAGTACGCACTGCGCGCGTTCGAGGTGAATGCCTGCGACTATCTGCTCAAGCCGTTCGACGAGGAGCGGCTCGGTCAGGCGGTGCAGCGCGCCGTCGAGCGGCTGGGCAAGGCCAGGGCGGCCGAGCCGCCGCTCTGGTGGAATGCGCTGCTCGACCTGCGCGGCGTGGACGGTGGCCAGATCGTCGTGAAGGTGGATGGCCGGCACCTGTTCGTCGAGCAGCGGCAGATCGACTGGATCGAAGCGAACGGCAAGGAATCGCGGCTGCATGTCGGCAAGAACGTCATCACGACGCGCGAGACGCTGGGCAGCCTCCAGCAGCGTCTGAATCCCACGCGCTTCCTGCGCATTCATCGCTCGACGATCGTGAATCGTACACGCATCCGTGAAATGCAGCGCTGGTTCCGTGGCGAGTACATCGTGATTCTGGCGGATGGCACGCGCGTCCATACGGGCCGACACTACCAGGATGCGGTGCGCCAGCTGCTGGGCGGCGAGAGTACGCAGGCATGACGGACGCCGGGGTGCACGCGCCCAGGCTGCACCTGCGCAGCGTGCCGGCGAAAGCCTTCGGCAACAAGTAGCGCGCTACTGCTGTGTCGAGGCCAGCGCCTGCTGACTGATGGGCAGCTGCCGGATGCGCGTGCCGGTGAGCTTGAACAGCGCGTTAGCCACGGCCGGTGCGATCTGGGGCACGCCCGGCTCTCCCGCGCCGCCCGGCTCCTCGTCGCTGGCCACGATGTGAATGTCGTACTCCGGCGCTTCGCTGATGCGCACCATGCGGTAGTCGTTGAAGTTGCCCTGCTTGGCGGCGCCCTTCTCAATGGTGATCTCGCCGTAGAGCGCGGCGGTCAGGCCACCGATGATGGAACCCATGAGCTGGGCTTCGACGATGCCCGGGTGCATGACGCGGCCGCAGTCGGCGACGCACCAGACCTTGTGCACGCGCACGCGGCCGTTCTGCAGCGAGACTTCTGCGATCTCCGCGACATGGGAGCCATCCAGCTCGGCCAGGCCGATGCCGCGGGCGTGACCGGCGGGCGGCGGCGTCTTCCAGTCCGCTCGCTGGGCCGCCAGCTGCAGCACGTTGCGCAGGCGGGGCGCATTGGCGAGCAGCTCGAGTCGCACGTCGAGCGGATCACGGTTGGCGGCGTGGGCCAGCTCATCCATGAAGCTCTCGAGGAAGAACGCGTTCTGCGACGGTCCCACGGAGCGCCAGTAGCCGACGGGCACGTCAATGTCCGGCTGGCAGTACTCGACGGCCAGGTCCGGGATTGCATACGGCGTGTTAGCAATGGCATCGACGGCGGGGCCGTCCACGCGGCCGCGGCCGCCTGCGATGGGCGGCGTGGCAATGCGGGCGCGCAGTGCGCTGACCCTGCCGGCGGCATCGACGCCACCGTGGAACTCGACGTGGGCGGCGGGACGGTACTGGTCGTGTCGCATATCCTCTTCGCGCGTCCAGAGCACCTGCACCGGCGCGCCGATCTGCTTCGACACTTCCACCGCGTCCTGCACGAAGTCGGTGCGCGAACGGCGGCCCCAGCCGCAGCCCAGGTACGGCACGTGCACCGTGACCTTCTCGACAGGCAGGCCCGTGATCTGCGCGGCCGCGCTCTGGGTGCCCTGCGGATTCTGCGTGGGCGCCCAGATCTCGCAGTGATCCGGCGCGCACATCGGCGGTGCAGTTCATCGGCTCCATCGTCGCGTGCGCCAGGTACGGCGCCTTGTAGACGGCGTCGACCTTGTGAGCGGCGCGCGCGAGACCGGCATCGGCATCGCCCGACTTGTGGGCTTCGGCGCCGGGCTTCTGCGCGAGCTGCGCCAGGCTGGCGAAAATGTCGTCACTGCTCATGGCGAAGCCGCCGCTCTGCCACTCGACAGTCAGCGCCTTCGCGCCCTTGAGCGCGGCCCAGGTGTTATCGCCGACAACGGCCACGCCCTGTGAGATCTGGACGACATGGCGCACGCCGCGCACTGCCTTCGCGGCGCTGGCGTCGAAGGACTTCACGGTGTCGCCGAAGACGGGCGGATGCACGACCGTGGCGAACAGCATGCCCGGTGTGCGCGCGTCGATGCCGTACTTCGCCTGCCCGCTGACTTTCTCTTTCGTGTCGACCAGCGGCACGCGTTTGCCGATGAGCTTGAAGTCCTTCGGGTCCTTGAGGCGAGGCTCTGCAGGTACGGGCAGTGCGGCGGCCGCTGCTGCGACTTCGCCGTAGCCGAGCGAGCGGTGCGAGGCGTCGTGGATAACACGACTGTTATCGGTGCGGCACTCGGCCGCACTCACACCCCAGCGCGCGGCTGCGGCGGCGACCAGCATCTGGCGCGCGGTGGCGCCCGGCCTGGCGCAGCGCCATCCAGGCGTTGCCGCGCACGCTCGAGCTGCCCACCGTCATCATGCGGCCGTACTGCGTGGGGTGCGCATCGGCCTGGCGGATGTGCACGGTGCTCCAGTCCGCATCCAGCTCATCGGCCACGATCATGGGCATGGCGGTGCGTACGCCCTGCCCCATGTCGGAGCGTGCCGACCAGATGGTCACGGTGCCGTCCGTGTCGACCTGTACGAAGGCGTTAGGCTGGAGCGAGGTGGCGGCGGTGGCGTCGTCGCCCAGCCAGCGGCGGGTGCCGCCCGGAACGTAGACGCCGAGCAGCAGGCCGCTGCCCGCGAGCGTGCCCAGCCGGATGAAGTCGCGGCGGTCCATGCTGGTATTGCGGCTCATGGTCAGCCCTCCTTCGCTGCGCGATGGATGGCGCGCCGGATGCGATCGTAGGTGCCGCAGCGGCAGATGTTGCGGTTCATGGCAGTGTCGATCTCGGCGTCCGAGGGACTCCTGTTGGACGCGAGCAGTGCGGCCGCCGCCATGATCTGGCCCGACTGGCAGTAGCCGCACTGCGGCACTTCCTCCGCGATCCATGCTTTCTGGATCGGATGGCTGGCGTCCGCGGAGAGGCCTTCGATCGTGGTGATCGCCTTGTTGCCCACCGTCGAGACGGCCGTGCGGCAGGAGCGCACGGGCTGGCCATCGATGTGCACGGTACACGCGCCGCACTGGCCAATGCCGCAGCCGTACTTGGTGCCAGTGAGGCCGAGTGCATCACGCACGACCCAGAGGAGCGGCGTATCCGGCTCGACGTCGACCTGCTGCGTGCGGCCGTTGATGCGGAGGGCGTAGGTAGCCATGGGTACTCTCCCGCGCGGAAGCCGATGCGATACGGGCACTGTACAGCGACAGCGTGTCGGCGTCCAGTGCGGGCGAGGTCCGCTCAGCCCGGGAGGTTCATGCGGCGCAGCAGATCCTGGAAGCGCGGGTCGCCGTGCACGTGCTTGAACGCAGGGTGCACGGCCAGATAGGGCATGGTGGGATCGTGCTCCGTGAAGGCGCGCTCCAGCCACTCGATGGTCCTCTCATTGTCGCCGGCAGCGGCGTACCAAATGGCGATGCTCCAGGCCTCGACGTAGCGTGTCTTCGACTGCTCGGCCTGGTTGTCGGCGACCGCGCGCATGGCGCCTGCATAACCGCCCTGTTGGTAGCCGCAATGCAGGGCTTCCTCGACGCCGGGACTGCCGTCTGCGCGGGCCCAGTTCTGCGCTTCGACCCAGGCCTGGTCGAAGCGGCCGGCGACATGCAGCGTCACCCAGAGCAGCCACGCCGGAGCGGGATTGTCGGGTGAACTCTGCAGCGCGCGCCGGTAGAGTGTGGCAGCATCGTCGTAGCGACCCACGAGCGTGAGCACGGCGCCGTACAGCCATTGCAGCAATGGATCGAACGGGTCCAGCTGCAGCGCGCGGTCCATCTGCTGAATCGCTTCGCGCGGCCGGCCCAGCACGCAGAGCAGGTGTGCGTAGAAGGCCCGCACTTCTGCATAATCGGGGCGAAGCGCGCTGGCGCGGCGGAATTCGCGATCCGCGCCCTGCCAGTCCCAGCGCGCATACATGTCGCCTTCCGCTAACGCGTAGTGCGGATCGGCCAGTGTGCTGTCCAGTGCGATCGAGCGGAACGCCGCCGAGTCCGACAGTGGCGTGGCCTGCTGCGGCGAGAAGTAGCCGCGCTGCCGGCCAATGCCCCAGACACTGCTGATGCCAGCCCATGCCGGCGCGTACGTCGAGTCGCGGGCCAGCGCCAGCTCGAAGTACTGCCGTGCAGTTTCCAGCTCCTCGCGACCGGGCCGGTGCAAATGGAACTGCCCTTTCAGGTAGGCATCGTATGCCTCGGGATCGACTTCCGCGACTGGCGCAGGCAATGTTGCGGACGGCGCGCGACGAGGCTGAAGCGCATGCGCAATGGCGAGCGCCATGTCACGCGTCAAGACGGGGACCTGACGCACGCCGCCTGCGTACACATGCGACCACAGGTACTGCTCGGTGCGGCCATCGACGAGCCCGGCTTCGATCGACACGCTGTCCGCGGTGCGTGTCAGTGAGGCTTCGACGACGGCATCGACGCCGAGCTCCTGCGCGATCACACGCACGGGCTTGTCCGTGTTCCGGTACTGCATCACGGATGTGCGCGCAATGACGCCCAGGCCATCGCGCGCCAGCTCGGAGATCAGGCCGTCGTGGATGCCCTCCGCGAAGTACACCTGCTGCGTGTCCACAGCGGTGGCGGCGAATGGCAGCACCGCGAAACGCTGGATGGCCGGCGCAGCGGCGAGGCGCAGGAACCACCAGGTCGCCGCAGTGATCAATGTGGCGCCGGCGACGAGTGCGGCGGCCCAGCGCCGGCGATTCCGCCCTGCGCGGCCGCGTTCCGCTTCGATCGCGACATCAGTGCTGGCACGTTCGAGCGCCGCCGCGAATGCGTCCGCAGTGGCGAAGCGATCCGCCGGCACTTTCGCCAGCGCCTTCTCGATGGCGCGCTCGACACCGAGCGGCGTTCCCGGACGCAGCGTGCGCAGCGGCGGCACCGGGTCGGCGACGTGCCGTGCCATCACGGCTTGCGCGCTGGGTCCCGTGAATGGCGGCTGGCCGCCCAGCATCTCGTACGCAACGCAACCGAGACTGTAGACGTCGCTGCGCTCGTCCAGCGCGCGCTCGCCGCCTACCTGCTCCGGACTCATGTAGGCGGGCGTGCCGATCACGAGGCCGGTCGCCGTCATCCGCTCGGGCCCCGCAGCGCCGATGGCGCGCGCGATGCCGAAATCAGCCACCACCGCCTCGCCTTCCGCGAGCAGAATATTCTCGGGCTTGATGTCGCGGTGGATGACACCCTCGCGGTGCGCGAGTGTCAGCGCACTCGCCACGCTGCGCACAATCGCGACAGCGTCCTGCAGGCTCAGGTTGCGTTCCCGCTCGAGACGGACCCGCAGGCTCTCACCATCCACGTACGGCATGACGTAGTACAGCAGCCCGTCGGCGCTGCCCGAGGCGTAGAGCGGCAGGATGTGTGGATGCGTGAGGCGAGACGCGATCTCGATTTCCTGAACGAAGCGCTGCGGGCCAATGACACTGGCGAATTCGGGGTCGAGCACCTTGATGGCGACTCGGCGGTCGTGCTTCTGATCGGTCGCAAGGTACACCGTCGCCATGCCACCACGCCCCAGCTCGCGCTCGATGGTGTAAAGGCCGGCGAAGGCCGCAACCACACGACTCAGCGATCATCATCATCCACGGAATCGCAATATGGTACGCAGAGACGCCCGCAGGCGAAACCGCGGCAGCGTGCGCGCTACGACGACGGCGTGTCCGCCGGGCTCCTCCGCGGTGCGGCTGCAGGCACGAGACCGCGCGCGACGCGCATGGTGCGGCCCGTGATGCCCCGGTACGTGAACTCCACGACCACGGCCAGCGCGACGAGGAGCGCGAGAATCCAGAGGCGGGAAGGATGCGTCGATGCGGTCTGCCACAACAGCGCCGCGAGCGCCGTCAGGCAGGCGCCGCCGCCGAGCACGCCGATCCATGGCCGCGCACCACTGCGTGCGGCGAGTCGCACACCCGCAACGTTGACGGCCGCGAAGAGAAGCAGGAATCCCGCGCTGCCCATTGTCGAAATGCTGGACAGGTCGAGCAGGTTGGCGGCGAGCAGCGCCAGCGCGGTCGTGATGAGCAGGCCCTCCGCCGGCTGGTTCCAGATTTTTCGCTCCAGCTGCGCGGGCAGTTCCCCATCCTTCGCCATGATGTAACTCAGGCGGGCGGAACCGTAGAGTGTGGCGTTGATGGCGGACGCGGTGGACAGCATTGCGGCAACGGCAATCAGCGTGAAGCCTGCCGGCCCGAGGAACGGACGTGCGGCGGCAGCCAGCGCGTAGTCCTTCGCCGCAATGATACGATCGACGGGCAGATTGCCGACCGTCACCGCGGCCACCAGCACGTAGAGCGCAATGACGAAGCCGACGGAAGTGAAGAAGGCGCGCGGCAGCGTACGCTGTGCGTCCCGCACGTCCGCCGCCATGTTGGCAATCAGCTCGAAGCCCTCGTAGGCGACGAAGATGATCATGCCGCCGGCGGCCAGGCGGAATGGTGATTCCCAGCTGGCAGGTGACAGGCGAGCCGCCTGCACGCCGGCCATGCCCACCCCGACGAAGAGCAGCAGGATCACGAGCTTGATGGCGACCACCCAGTCTTCCACGTCGCCCACGATGCGCGTGCTCAGCAGGTTGAGCGCGGCCATGGCAATGATGATGCCGCTCATCAGGATGTGCTGCCAGAGCGCACGCGCTGCCGGCGCGAAGAAGGTGGCGCCGTAGCTGCCGAAGGCGAATGCGTATAGCGCTAACATGATGATATAGCTGAGCCAGAGCAGCACATTGAGCGAACCGGTGAGCGGCCCATCGCCGAAGGCGAGGTTGAGAAAGGAAACCGTGCCGCCCTGGCTGGGGAAGGTCACGGAGAGCCTGCTGTACGCGTACGCCGTGAGCAGCGCGACGCCGCCGCCCAGCAGAAACGCCAGTGGTGTGCCTCCGCCGGCCAGCTGCACGGCGAGTCCGAGCACCGCGAAGATGCCGCCGCCAACCATGCCGCCGATCCCCAGCGCCGTGGCCTCGAGGAAGCCGACGCTGCCCGTGTGTGCTCTGGCGGGCGCCTGGCTGGTTGTCACGAGGGCGCGTGTGCGGCGGGCGCAGTGTGCGCGCCGATGAGGCAGCCGTGTCTTTCCGGGTGGCGCATCAGCAGTCCGCCGGCGTGTGGGTGCGCCGTTGCTACCCGCCCTGCGGCAGCCGGTTCGCCCGTGCTCTCACGCACGCGCGCTGAGGTCCTCGACCTGCTCCGCTACGTGCCGCCCCCCGCCTCCGCCCACGCGCGGTCCACCAGTGCCGTCACGATCGAGCTGGTAAACACCTGCTGCAGGAACTCGTCCTCGCCGGCAAGGCGCCGCAGGTACGCGGTGAAGTCGATCGACGCGCGTGCTTCGTCTTCCGTTTTCCCGGCGCGATACGCGGTGCGCACTCTGTCCACCACATCCGCGATCATGTCGCGCACGGCGCGCGTGTAGTCCAGCGATCGCACGAACGCGACATTAGCAGGCTCCGCCGCGCCGGTACCCGCATGGGCTGCGCCTGGTGCATCGGCCGGGCGCTGCACTTCGCCGTGGCCGGGCAGCAGCGCGCGCGGCTGCAGCGCGAGGATCGCATCCAGCACGCCGAGCCAGCTGCCGGGACTCGAGTTGTAGGCGTACGGCATGGGTGAGACGACGATGTCGCCCGTGGCGATGATGTGCTCCTGCGGCAGCCAGATCACGAGATCGCCTGGTGTGTTGCCCCGGCCCAGGTGTCGAATGACCACCTCGCGCCCGCCCAGGTCGATCGTCAATTCGTGTTCCACCAGCAGGTCGGGCAGGTCGACGTGCACCTGCGCAATTTCGCGCAGCTCCAGCTCGCGCTGTGCCAGGCGCTGCTGGTACAGCGCGCGACCCGTCGTGTCGCCCTTCGCGGCGAGATCGGCCAGCACCTTCTTCGAATTCGCCACCGACTTGCGCACGGGCGACTCGGGCGCGAGTACCGAGGCGAGGTAGCGCGGCGCGTTCTCGCGCAGCAGTCGCCGCGTCTCCGGGTGCGCAATGATCGAGAGGCCCGGAAACGCCGCGCGATACACGTAGTTGCCGTTGGTGTGGTCGTAGTGCCAGTGCGTGTTGACGAGGTAGCGCACAGGCTTGTCGGTGAGACGACGGATGATGTCGATATCGGCGCGTGCGGTGCCGGGCAGGTAGTCCGCGTCGACAACCAGCGCCGCCCGGTCGCCCACCACTATCACCGTGTTACCCTGTGGCCAGGACTCGTTGGCGCGCGGGTTGTGCAGCACGTACACGCCCGTGGCGACTGTCTCCAGCCGGGGCGCTTCCAGCGGCGCCTGCGCGCGTGCGGCGAGCGCACCCGCGAGCAGGCCGAATGCCGGCACGCAGAGCAGTCGGCCGGCGTAATCCAGGCGAAGCGTCGATGTCGACATGCCCGCAACCCTAACAGCCAGCCTGTCCCGAGGGCGACCCGGCAGTGATGGATGGCGGCGCTCGCGGGGTCGGGTGCCTGTCCCCGGCGACGCCGGGCGCCACGGCGGCCACCCGGACGCGTCGCGGACTCCCCGCGGCGTGACGCCTGGGCGGACGACCCCGTGAGAATCGCGCGCCGAGGGTCCGTTACTTCTGCGGGGAGCGAGCAGTCACCCGCTGCGAGGAGCACGGCCCATGATCGGTGCGGTCGGAATCGACGACATCAATCTGTACACGGGTCCGCTGACCATCAGTTATGACGCGATCGCGCGCGAGCGCGGGCTGACGGAACGCGAGCGTGGGCACGCGCAGTTCGTGCGCCGGTCGGTGGTGCCGCCTTTCGAGGACCCCGTGACGCTGGCGGTCAACTCGGCGGATCCGCTGGTGCGCGCGGCCGGCCGCGAAAGCTTCGGCCTGCTGCTGGTCGCAACCGAAACGGCGCTGGACTACGGCATTCCCATCAGCACGCACGTCCATCAGGGACTCGGCCTGTCCACGTCGTGCCGGCATGTCGAACTGAAAAACGCGTGTTATGCGGGTGTCACTGCGCTCCAGCTGGCCGCCGCATGGGTGCGTTCGGGCATTGCGCGCGGCCGCCGGGCGCTCGTGGTCACCACGGATCTGGCCGGACGCCGCCCGCATCACCCGGCGGAGATGACGTCGGGCGAGGGGTCTGTGGCGATCGTGGTGTCGAGCGACCCGCGTGTTCTGAATCTCGATCCCGTGGAAGGCTGCGCGGCGGATGACGTGCGTGACCTGCGCCGGCCTCGCCCGTTGCAGGAAGCAGGCGATCCGCTGCGTTCCGTCTCGGCGTACCTCGACATGCTCGACCTGGCGTGGGAGCAGTATCGCAACCAGGCGGGACCGGTGCGCTTCGAGCAGCATTTCCGCTACATGGCGTTCCACACGCCGCTGGTCTGGCTGGTGCAGCAGGCGCATCGCGCGCTGATGCAGGGTGACAAGCCCGACGCGTCCGATGCCGATGTGTCCGCCAGCTTCGAGCGCATGGTCAGGCCTTCGCTCACCTACACGCGACTGGTGGGCAATACCTACTCCGGCTGCGTGTTCCTCTCGCTGATCGGCATTCTCGACAGTCTCGCGGAAGGCGATGCCGGCGAGCGCATTGGCATGTTCTCCTACGGATCGGGCGCATTGGCGGAAGTGCTCAGCGGCACGGTGGCGCCGACAGCGAGTGCCATCATGGCGAAGCGCCGCGTCGGCGCAGCGCTGGCTGCGCGTCACGAAGTCTCGGTCGCGGAGCTGGATGCGGCGGCCGCCGGTGTGTACGGCAGCCTTACTGCCGACAGCTTTGTTCCGGACCGCTCCGTGGCGGCGTGGCGCTACCACGAAGCGTATGAGTCACGCGACCGGCTCGTCCTGGATCGTGTCGACAACTTCTTCCGTCACTATGTCCGCAGCTGACCGGCTGCGCCTCGTGCTGCGCGATGGCGAGGGCCAGCCACGGCTGAGCCCCGACCTCGTAGCACGCGTGTCAGCGGCGTTGCGCGGTGCGCAAGCGCCGAGCGTAGTGACGCTCGAAGGCGCTGACGGCGAGTTCTGCCGGGGGCTGCCGCTCGAGACCATCGCGCCGCTGCTCGAAACGGCGGCGGCAGCCACACTGGGTGAAGCCCTCGACCGCTATGGCGAGCTGGTGACCGCGATCGGTCGCTGTGCGCGGCCCGTGCTGGCACTCGTGGATGGCCCCGCGATGGGCGGAGGCCTGGGCGTGGCCGCCGCCGCTGACGTGGTGCTGGCCACACGACGCGCGGTCTTCGCGCTGCCCGAAGCCCTCATTGGACTCATTCCCGTGTTCGCGTTCGTGTCGCTGCGTACGCGCGTCAGCAGCGCGCACGCGCGACGGCTCGCCATGGGCGGGCCCACGCTCGATGCGGAAGCCGCACTGCGCATTGGCCTCGTCGATGAGGTTGTCGACGACCTCGACGCCGCCGCCGCAAGGTACGCGGCGCGTTTCCGCCGCATGGACGCCCGCTCGATTGCCGCCGTGAAGCGCGTGGTGGCGGATACCTGTCTGTTCGACTCGCCGTACGCTAGCGCGGCGCGCGCCGAGGCGATCAAGCTCGGCGTTAGTGAAGCGACGCGTGACCGGATGGCGCGGTTCGTCGCGGGCGATGCGCCCTGGCTGGCGGGAGCGACCGCGTGAGCGCGACCGCGCCCGTGCGGCACGCGCAGGCTGCGCGCGCGCTGGAAGACCGCGTTGTCATCGTGACCGGTGGCACGCGCGGCATCGGCCGGGCCATTGTGCTGGAAGCGGCGAGCCGGGGTGCACGCGTGATGTGCTGCGCGCGCCAGATCGAACGCGGCGGTTCTCAGGTCGAAGCTGCGGCGGCCACACTCGTGGGCGAAGGCCGCGTGTGCACGCTGCAGGCGGATGTGTCGAACGCCGACGATGTGGCGCGGCTGTTCGAGACTGCGCGGACCCGGTTCGGGCCCGTCGATGTGGCGATCAACAACGCCGGCACGAGCGCTGCCGAGCTGCTGGTCTCGCACAGCGTCGCGGAATGGGACCGTGTCGTCGCCACCAACCTGACAGGCTGTCTGCTGGTGGCGCGCGAGCTGGTGTGCGGTGCGCGCGCCGCCGGCCGGCCGGCGACCCTCGTCACGGTCGGCTCGATCGCGCAGCAGGGCACTGCGAACAACAGCAGCTACGGCGCCAGCAAGGGCGCTCTGCTGGGCATGACGCAGGCCATTGCCCGGGAGTTCGCCGGCGACCGGATCCGCGCCAACATGGTAATCGCCGGTTATGTCGACACGGAGCTGGCGCAGGGCCTGAACCCGCGCACCCGTGCCTTCTGGCTCGAGTACTGCCCGCAGCGGCGCGCGGGCTCGGCCGCGGAGATGGCCGGCACCGTGCTGTTCCTGGCGTCGGATGCGTCGCGTCACTTCAACGGGCAGGCGCTGCTGGCGACGGGCGGGCTGCTGCAGTGCGTCGCATGACGATGCCCGTGCTGCGCAGCCTCTCGCCGGGCGTGCTCTCGGTCGCGGTGTCGACGAATGCGGAGTCGCACTTCGACTGGACGCCCGCCGAGCTGGCCGCTGTGCTGCACGCGGCAGCGGCCGAGCCGGACACGCGCGTGATCCTGCTCGAAGGCGGCGCGACCTACTTCTCGGCGGGCGGCAGCCGCGAGCTGCTGGTGGGACCCGATGCACAGAGCGCGGTGCCCGCGCTGGTCGCCGAGATACCGCGTGTGCTGTTCGGGATCGAGCTGCCCCTGATCGCAGTCGCCGCCGGCCACGCGCTGGGCGGCGGCCTCGCCATGGCGCTCTGCTGCGACATCACGCTGCTCGCGGAGGAGAGTCTCTACGGCGCCAACTTCGTGTCGCTCGGCTTCACGCCCGGCATGGGCTCGAGCGTGCTGCTGGCCGAGGCAATGGGCGAGCCGCTCGCGCGCGAGATGCTGTTCACAGGCCGGCTCATGAAGGGACGCGAGCTGGCGCGCGCGGGCACGCCACTCGCGCACGCAGTGCTGCCGCGCACGCATGTCCGATCGCGCGCGCTCGAGATCGCGGGCGAGATCGCCGATGTGCCGCGCGAGACGCTGGTCGCACTCAAGCGGCTGATACTGCAACGCCGTCGTGACGCCGTGCTGGGCGCGGCGGAGCAGGAGCGCCGCGCGCAGATCACGCTCATGGGCATGACCAGAATCCAGTCCCGCATTGCGGCGGTGTACGGTGCACCCACCGGGGCGGCGGAGGAATGACGATGCACGATGGCGCGATGTACCAGGTGGTGCTGATCACGGGCGGCACGCGCGGCTTCGGCAAGGCCGTGGGCCTCGAGTTCGCCCGCCGTGGCGCGCAGGTCGTGCTGACGCACCGCTGGGGCAGCGCGGACGAGGATGAGCTGCTCGCCGAATTCGGCGCCGAGGGCGGCCTTCCGCCCTGGATCCTCGAGTGCGATGCCAGCGATGCCGACTCGACCCGCGAGTTGCTGCAGGGCATCGCGCGCCGCTACGGCCGTCTCGACGCGATCGTGAGTAATGTCGCGTTTGCCAAGGTGACCGGCGAGCTGGACGATCTGCGGCGCGGTGCGCTCGAGCTGTCGCTGCGCTATTCATCGTGGCCGCTGGTCGAGCTGGTCCAGCTGGCCCGCGACGTGCTGCCCCGAATGCCTCGCCATGTGATCGCGGTGAGCAGCGACGGCGGCATCGTCTGCCATCCCGGCTACGACCTCGCCGGCGCGGCCAAGGCCACACTCGAGACGATGGTCCGCTACCTCGCTGTCCGGCTGCGCTCCGAGGGCGTGTGCGTGAATGCCGTGCGGCCGGGCTTCATGGACACCGCCAGCCTGCGCGCCGTACTGGGCGATGCCGCGGTCGATGCGCTGGCGCGCGACGCGTCGGAAATGCTGCTCGATCCGCGGCGGGTGGCAGGCGTATGCGTGGCGCTGTGCTCCGGTCTGATGGACGCGGTCACAGGACAGGTCATTGTCGTGGACGAAGGCTGGTCGCTGCTCGGGCCCACGCATTTCCTGTTCGACAAGGCACGCACGGAATCCGCCGCCCCATTGCAGGCGACGACACCGTGACGGCTCTCGTCTCGTCCGCCCGCCTCGTGACGCCGCTCGATCCGGATGCGGTGGCAGCACTGCTGCGCGAGGCCAGCCGCTCGCGGCTGGTGCCGCCGGCAACGGAAGCAGCGCTGCCGCTGCTCGACCTCGCCGGCATCGAACGTCTGCTGCCGCACCGCGATCCGTTTCTGCTCGTGGATCAGGTGACCGCGCTCGACCGCGAAGCGGGCCTGATGGTGGCCTGCTACGACATTGCCCGTGCTGCTGCGGTGTTAGCGGGCCATTTCCCCGGAAGGCCGCTGTGGCCGGGCGTGCTGCAGGCGGAGGCCGTGGCACAGGCGGGCTGTCTGCTCCTCGCACTGCAGCGCGATGAGCCGCTGGTGGAAGTCGCGGCTACGCACATCCTGGGCGCGCGCTTCGTGCGCCCCATCACGCCCGGCGCACCGGTCGAGATCATCGTCGCCGGCGCCGAGGATGGGCTGTTCTACACCGTGGTCGGACAGTGTCTGCAGCGCGGCGAGGTGTGCTCGGCGACTGCGCTTTCGGCGTACGTTCCCGCAACCTGAGACAGAGGAGGCGACTGTGACCAGAGAAGCGATCTTCGAGGTGATCAAGGGCAACATCCAGGCGATCATCGAGGGTGCCCGCGGCAAGGAGATCACCGAGCAGCACTCCATGCGCGACTTCGGCGCGGACTCGCTCGAGAATGGTGGAGGTCGTGTCGCGCAGCATGAAGCAGTGTCGTCGCAAGATCAAGCGCACGGACCTCGCGCAGGCGAAGAACCTGGGCGACCTGCTGACACTGCTGGAGAACGCACCCGAAGTCACCACCCAGCCGGTGTGATCGCGAATGTCCACGCCTGTGGCTGACGCCCTGCCTGACAGGCGACGACGCAGCTCCGGGTTCGCGATCGCCCTCTGCGCCGATGCCGGCCGCACGCTCGCTGCGCTGGAAGCGCCATTGCACGAGAACGAGCGGGCCGCCGCTGCCGCGCATGAAGCCGGCCGGCGGCGCCAGTTCGCTCTCGGGCGCCGCGCCGCACAGCTCGCCATCGCGCGACTGGGCGACATTGCGTCAGCGCACGCATGGGTGCGCAACGACGCGCACGGCGCTCCCGAAGTCGCGGGGGCGGTCGGGATGCGCGTGGCGATTGCCCATTCGGCACGCCTTGCCGTGGCACTGGCCTGGCGCGGCGAGGTGGGCACCGGGAAGCGTGCACCCACGACCACGCGCGTTGGCATTGATCTCGAGCGGGCGCGTGAGACCGACGTCGCGCACAGCCCCTACGCGTTCTCGCGCCGGGAGCAGCGCCTGATCCTGTCGTCCGGCCTCGCTGAATCGCGCGCGGGATTGTGCGCGTGGGTGGCGAAGGAAGCCGCATGGAAGGCACTCCGCCTGCCGCCCGCAGCCGGGCCCGACGTGGTCGAGCTGGAGTCATTCGATGCAGAGGCGGGCCGCGCCATCGTGCGGGCGCGACGAACCTGGCCGGGGCGGACCACTAACACAGTTGTACGTGAGACTGCGCACGCTGAGACGGACGGATGGTGAGTACATCCTGGGCATTGCGCGTGACGTCCGCTGACTGAGTCCTGTTCCTCGCCGTGGCAGAGGAGGTATGAGCCGTGAAGCATGATCGGGGAATCGTCATTACCGGCATTGGGATCGTGTCCACGATCGGGCAGACCCCGGACCAGTTCTTCGCCTCGCTGGTGGCGGGCAGGTCGGGCATCTCGCGGCGCCGCAACGTGCGCGACGACGAGTACGCACTGCTGCTCGGCGACCTGAGTGACTTCGACCTCACTGCGCATCTGGATTGCGCGGGCGCCTGCTATCCATCGCAGCTGATCGAGCGCGCACGGCGCTCGTTGCGCGCCTGCACGCTCTCCGGGCGGGTGACGGCCTCGGCCGCCTGCCAGGCCGCGGTGGATGCCGGCATCCTCGATGGCTCGGTGAACCTCGAGCGCGTGGGTCATGTCACGGGCGGCAACAACATCGTCGCGGGCTTCTCCTACCGGAACCACCTCGCCTTCCAGGAGGAGCCCGAGTTCATCGACCCGCTGTACGGCGTGCTGGCAATGGACACCGACGTCGTGGCCATTGTCTGCGAGATCCTCGGCCTGGGCGGACCCAGCCTGCTGGCGGGCAACGCCTGCGCCAGCGGCAACGTGGCCATGCTCACGGCCATGGACATGCTGCGCCTGGGCCGTGCTGATGCCGTGTTAGTGACCGGCGCGCTGGGCGATGTCGACCCCGTGACGCTGCACGCGTGGGCCATGCTCGATGCCATCTCGTACCGTTCCTTCAACGACGAGCCGAACCGCGCCAGCCGTCCCTTCGACATGCGCCGTGAGGGCTTCGTCCCCAGTCACGCGGGCGCGGCCGTAGTGCTGGAAACGGAAGCCAGCGCGCGGGCGCGCGGCGCCCATCTGCGGGCGCACATGCTGGGCGGCGCCGCCGCGTCGGACGCTTCGCGGCTGCCCAAACCGCGCATTGCCGGACAGGTGCGCGCCATTCGCGGCGCGCTGGACGACGCGCGCGTGACGCCCGATCAGGTCGACTATGTGAACGCACACGCCGCCTCCACGCCGCTGGGTGATGCCACCGAGGTGGATTCGCTCAAGGAGGTGTTCGGCCGCCACGCATGGAACCTCGCTATCAATTCGACAAAGTCCCTGACCGGTCACTGCCTGAGCGCCGCGGGCATTGTCGAGCTGGTCGCCACCGTCATGCAACTCGAGCAGGGCGTGCTGCATCCGACCATTAACCTCGATGACCCCGATCCGGCGCTGGATCTCGATTTCGTGCCCAACCACGCGCGCGAACAGCCCATTGACATTGCCCTGTCCAACTCCTTCGGCTTCGGCGGGCTGAGCACATCGCTCGTGGTGGGACGGGCATCGTGACTCCGCACGGCGTGGCGCTGCTCTTCGCCGGCCAGGGCAGTCAGGCCGCAGGCATGCTCGATGACGCGCTGGCAAGCGCGCCTTTTGCGCAGGATCTGCTGGCGGCCGCGGATGCCCGCCTGAGTCGGCCGCTCTCCCGGCTGATGCGCGAAGGACCGGCCGAAGCACTGCTAAACACGGAGTTAGCCCAGCCTGCGCTCCTCACCATCGGCGTGCTGCACGCGCTCCGGCTGCGCGCGCAGGGCATCGAGCCGCGCATGCTCATCGGTCACAGCGTCGGGCAATTCGCAGCACTGGTGGCGGCCGGCGCCATTGCGTTCGAGCCGGCGCTCGAGCTGCTGCAGGCAAGGGCAAGAGCAATGGCCGCCGCCATGCCGCCCGAAGGCGGCGCCATGGCCGCTATTCTGGGAGCCGACCGCGCGGCCGTGTACGCGGCGTGCCGCCAGGGACAGGCTCTCGGCGTGGTCGGCGTGGCCTGCCACAACGCTCCGGACCAGACGGTCATCTCGGGCACGCGTCCCGCCGTCGACGCGGTAGGCGACGCACTCGATGCCGCGGGCTTCGGCGTGGTACCGCTGGCGGTGTCCATCGCCACGCACTCGGAACTGCTGCGCCCCGCGGCCGATGCGCTCGCGCCCGTCGTCGCGCGCTGCCCGATCGCCGATCCGCAGGCGGTCGTCATCGACAATGTGACCGCGCACCCGCTCACCACGGCGCGTGCCGTGCGCGCATCGATTCTGCGCCAGCTGACGGCGCCGGTGCTCTTCCAGGAAAGCATTGAGGCCGTGCGCGCGCTGGGCGTAGCGACGTTCATTCAGTGCGGGCCCGGCGATGTGCTGCTGCGCTGCGTGCGGCGACAGTTCCCCGCCGCGGCATGCTCCACGTTCGCTGACGCCAGCGTCAGCGCTGTGCGCGTCGCATGATGCTGCAGGCTTCGCCCGGCGGTCTGGTCGTCGCAGACGTGACCGGCGCTGCCGGCGGCCTGGGCTGCGCGTTGACCGAGGCGCTCGCGCGCGAAGGCTGGCGCACCGAAAACCTGCGCCACACGCGTGATCTGTCGGAAGAGCAGAATGTCGACGACGCGCTCGACAACGTGCTCGCCGGGATGGGAACGCCCGCCGGCATGATCCTCCTCGCCGACACGTCCGCGAAGGATGTATCACTCACCGGCGGCTGCACTGCCGCGTGGCATGCCGCGCTCACCTCGCCGCTGCGCGCCGCGTTCCTCGTGGCCCGCCGCGTGGTCGACGAGTTCATGGCCGGCGGTGAAGGCGGCCGGCTGCTGGTGTTCGTGCGCTGCCCGCGCGAGCCCGCCACCATCCCCGCATCGTTGTGTGAGGCCCTGGTCTGCCTGGCCCGCGCCATCGCCATCGAGTACGGCCGGCGCAGCATCACCTGCAATGCCGTGATCGTTCCACAGGATGGCGAGGCGGCTGCCGAAGCCGCCGTTCAAACAGCGTGTTTCCTGCTGTCGCCCGATGCCGGGTACATCAACGGCGAAGTGCTGGACCTGCGGCCGACGGCACCGGCATAGCGGTCGGCGACGCTGTGCTGAAGCTGCGACTCCCGGTGGGCCTGCTGCGCCAGCCGCCGCCTGAAATCCCGTGTTTCCAGCGACATCAGGTTGCGTCGCGGCCCAGCGCGTCGAGGGGGTCAATGCGCGCGGCCTGCAACGCGGGTCGGCCGCTCGCGGCAATGGCCGTGATGAGAAGTCCAGTGGGCACCAGTATCCAGGTCGTGATGTCGTGCACGTCGACCGCAAAGAGGACACTCGCCAGGATGCGGGAACCGGCGAGAGCGAGGACCAGGCCCGCGATCGTGCCCATGCCCGCAAGCCGTGCGCTCTCGCGCAGCGCGAGCCCGGCGATATCGCGGGACTGCGCGCCCAGCGCCACACGGATGCCGATCTCTTTCGTCCGCCGCCGGACGGTTTCGGCGGTGGCGCCATGGATGCCGATCACGGCGAGGAAGAGCGCGACACTGGCGAAGATCGCAGTGAGCAGCGTGAGCGAGCGGTCGGGGCTCAGCGTCTCCGCGTGGACGGATTCCAGCGAACGGAACGAAAAGACGGCCAGCGCCGGGTCGACCGCGGACAGTCGCTCGCGAATCGCCGGCTCGAGCGAACGCGTACCCGGACGAACCCGCAACAGCATGTTGAGGAAGCGGCCGGGCTTCTGCCGGAACGCGAAGAATACTTCCAGCCGCGTGGCGGATCGCGGATCCAGCTGGAGCTGGTCCGGCACGACGCCGACGATGCGATACCAGTCGGAGCGTGGGCCCGGATCCTTGTCCCATGTGATGCGCGCGCCCACAGCGCGTCCGGCCGGGAAGTAATGTCGCCGGAACGTCTCGTTCACAATGACGACTGGCTCGGTATCGAGACCGTCGGTCGTCGAGAACGCGCGCCCCTCGACGACCGGCACATCCAGCACGCGGAAATAGTCGTCCGCAATGGTGCGCGCGCCCACCGGCACAGGCGCCGAGCCGGGCTCGGCCGGGTCCGCCACAACGTTGCCCATCAGGATCGTCGTGCCCGTGAACGGCAGCCGGCTCGTGTACGTGACGTCGGCCACGCCCGGCAGCGCAGCCAGCGACGCGGTGACGCGTTCCGCGAGCGCGAGCTGCTGCGGATCCGAGTTGTAGCGCAGCGGAACGAGGAGCTGTGCGGCGAAGCGATCGGTCGTCCGGAAGCCGGCGTCGACGCGGGTCAGGGCCGCGAAGCTGCGCAGCAGCAGCGTGGCGCCGGTGGCGAGCACGAGCGCGAGCGCGATCTCGCTGCCCACGAGGATGCGCGCCACCCGCCGGCCCTGCGGGCCCGTCGTCATGCGGCTGGTGCCCGCACCGGCCGCGGAACGGAGGCCTCGCCAGGCAGGCAGCATCCCGAAGAAGACGGTGCACCCCAGCGTCGCCCCACAGGCCCATACTAACACGTGACTATCGAGCGGCACCGCCTGCAGCCGCCACGCGTCAGGCGGGCGCAGAAGGTGCAGCAGGCGGATCGAGATCCGCGCCACCACGAGTGCCGCGATCCCGCCACCCGCCGCCAGCAGAAGCGTCTCGATCAGCAGCTCGCGCAGAATGCGACGCCGCCCCGCACCCAGCGCTGCGCGCACCGCGACCTCGTGCGCCCTCTCTGCTGCCCGCAGCAGCATCAGGTTGGCGAGATTCGCGCATGTCAATACGAGCAGCAGCGTCGTGAATCCGAAGAGGAGCAGCAGTGGTGTCCTCGCCTCAGTGGCCAGTGCCGCCTGCAGCGGCGCAATGCGATTGCGCACGGAGGCGATCCCCCCGACGGGCGGACGCACGACCGACAGTTCCAACGCCGCGCGTTCGAGGCTCACGCCCGGCCGCAGCCGCGCCACCACGCTCACGAAGCGGTCCTGCCGGAACCACGCCGCGCCCACGGCCTCCGGTCCCAGCCCAGCGGCAGCCAAAGTGCGATCCCGCTCTCGGGGAACGACAGGCCCGCCGGCAGAACCCCCACGATCGTACGCTGCGCATCGTCCACCGTGATCGTCCTGCCGATCACATCCACACCCGGCCCGAAACGGCGCGCGCGGTACTCGTCGCTCACGATCACGACGGGCGCCGCGTCGCTCCACGTTTCCTCGTCGTGGAACGTGCGACCCCGCAACACCGCCACGCCCAGGACATCAAGGAAATTGCCCGTCACCCATGCAGTCTTCAGTGCCCTGGGCTCGTCCCCGCCGGACACGACGGTCCAGCCCAGGCGAGTCCCGTATGCACCCACGGCCGCGAACGAGGCGACCTGCGCGCGCCACGCATCGAGGCTCGCCGGCGCCGCCATGCTGCCGCCGCCGCGCTCAGGTCCTCCTGCCACACCGACACCAGCCGGTCCGGCGCGCGCAACGGCAGCGGCCGCAGCAGCACGGCGTTCACCATGGAGAACAACGCCGTGTTAGCACCCACCCCCACACCCAGCGTGGCGAGCACCAGCGCCACAAAGCGCGGCCGGCGGGCGAGCGACCGCAGCCCGATCCTCAGATCCGGCCCGAGCGCGTCCCGCGAGCCGCGCCACACCCATCGCTCCATCGGGGGGTCGCCGGCCGCGCGGACCGCCGGCGCGATTCGCTCCCGCGCTACCACCCCCAGCAGATCCGCCAGCGAACGCGCTGTTACCCGCACCCACGACAGCCGGCCCGGACCGCACGATTCCGCCAGCTGCTCGCGGAAATCCGCCACCATCGCGGCGCCGAACCGGTCGCGGAACCGGCCCGGCGCGAGCCGCAGCACACTCCGGAACAGCCAGCAGCGCCACTGATGTCCGCAACCCCGGCCCGGCACCGCCCCGGCCGCCATGTCCCCCACCGCCACTCACGCGCCACCACGCTGCGGCAGCACGTTCCTCGCCTCTGCCAGCGCCAGCACCTCGCGCAGACGCTTCGCTTCCGCCTTGATCGCCACCCGGCCTGCCGCGGTGAGCCGGAAATACTTCCGCGACCGACCGGGTGCACTGCGCCCCCGCCCGTGCGGGACGTCTCCTCCACCAGCCCCTCACTCATCAGGCGCGCCAGCACGCGATAGAGCGAACCGATCTCGGGGACGATCCGGCCACCGCTCTCGCGTGCCACCGCCTTGCGGATCGCGTAGCCGTACAACTCGTCCTCCAGCAGCACGAGCAGCACGTGGAAATCCGCGGGCGCGAGTGGCGCCCGACGCGAGGTTTTCGTGTTCATGGCCGCCTATACATGTTTCGAGCATGTATAGCGCCAGACGCCACAGCGTGCAATGGTCGCACAACACCGCGACTCTCTGGCGCCGTCGAGCCCCCGACCCCGGTCTCACCCTTGTCCTGCGCCCGGTCCGATCGAGCGGCGCTGCGGGGTCTGCCGCTCCTCGGCCGAACGTGGGAGGTTGTCCGATTCCCTCGACGTCCTGAAGACTGGCGATCCCGAGCTTGAACCCTGTATCGAAGCGGGGAAAGAACGCATCGCCGGCCACGCGCGGCGTCCGGGCTGAGCGGCGGCGGCGCCACCGTCACGCTGCCAGCCAGTCGCCTGCTATAACTGACTGTTATGGCGGCGCAGCTGCGTTTCTTTCAGCGCAGATCGTCCGGCAGGATGGGCAGCCGTCGGACCCGCCGGCCGGTGGCGGCGAAGATGGCGTTGGCCAGTGCGGGCGCGACCGGCGGCACCGCGGCTTCGCCCACGCCCAGTGGCGGATCCTGGCTCGGTGTCAGGTGCACTTCAATGGAGGGCGTGTCTGCCAGGCGCAGCACGGGATAGCGATCGAAGTTGCCCTGCTCGACCTCGCCGTTCGCCACCGTGATCAGCCCGCCCAGTGCGGCCGAGAGCGCGAACACGATGCCGCCTTCGAGGTTTGCTTCGACGCCGCCGGGGTCGATCACGAAGCCGCAGTCGACGGCGCACACCACGCGCTGCACTTTCACGATTCCGGATTCGCTGACGGAGGCATCGACCACGGCAGCCGCGTAGCTGCGCGAGCAGTGCGCGGCGATGCCGCGGCCCGTGCCGGCGGGAACGGTGGAGCCCCAGCCCGCACGTTGCGCGGCGAGATCGAGGACGCGCCGCAGTCTTGCCGTGTCGAGCGGCAGCGAGTAGCCGCCATCGTCCAGCGGCGGCGGGATCAGCCGGGGCGGACCGATCAGCTCGACTAACAGCGCATGCGCATCGCGGCCCGTCGCAGCCGCCAGCTCGCCCACGAACGATTGCACGGCGAAGGCGTTGGGCCCGTGCTCGACGGAGCGCAGCCAGCCGCGCGGCATGGCCGACGGCACCGCGCGATACTCGACGCGCACGTTGGGAATCGCGAAAGGCACATCGGCGGCGCCGCCCAGCTCCATCACATTGGCGGGGCCGCCCGGATCCGTGAACCCGGCAATGGCGGTCGAAGCGAAGCGGTGCTCCCACGCGATCACGCGACCCGCATTGTCGATTGCCGCCCGCAGTCTGTGACGGCTCGCGGGCCGGTAGTAGTCGTTGCGCATGTCATCCTCGCGTGTCCAATGACCTGCACCGGCACGTCGGCATGGCGGGAGATCAGGGCGGCTTCGACGGCAACGTCGGGGAAACTGCGTCGCCCGAAACCTCCACCCATGCGCACCACGTGCACGGTCACATGGTCGCGCGCAATGCCCAGCGCCCGCGACACATTGCCGGCAACGCCGCCCGGCGACTGCGTCGGCGCCCACACCTCGCAGCGATCGCCGGTCACGTGCGCGGTGCAGTTCATCGGCTCCATCGTGGCGTGCGCCAGGAAGGGCAGTGCGTACGTCGCCTCGACACAATGCGCCGGGTGCGCGAGCACAGCCGCGGCATCGCCTTCCCTGCGAACCACGCTGCCGGATTCGAGGAGCGCGCGGTCCAGCGCCGCATCGAGCTGCGCGCTGCTGTCGCCGGCACTGCCGGCCGGAGCGGTCCACTCGATGCGCAGCGCCCGGCGTCCCTGGAACGCGGCCCACGTACTCTCCGCCACGACCGCCACGCCGCCCCAGCGATGTTGCGGCGGCGAAGACGGCTCGATCACCAGGACCGAGCGCACACCGCGCAGCGCGAGGGCGGCCGCATCATCGAGATGCGCAATGCGCCCGCCGTGCTGCGGCGGGTGCTCGACGCTGGCGAACAGCATGCCGGGCACGCGCACATTGATGCCGTACTCCATAGCGCCGCGCACGATGGCGCGCATTCCCTGGCGGGGCAGCCGTCGACCGAGCAGGCGATACTGCTCCGGCGGTTTCAGCGGCACATCTTCCGGCACCGGCAGCAGTGCGGCTTCGCGCACCAGCTCGCCGTAGGTTGCGGCGCGGCGGCCGGGCTCATGCGTCACACGCCCTGCTGCCGCGCGACACTCCGCCGCCGGAACGTTCCAGCGCGCCGCAGCGGCGGCAATCAGCATCTGACGCGCGCTCGCGCCCGCCTTGCGCAGAGGCTCCCAGAGCGTGCGCATGCTGAAGCTGCCCGACGTGCCCTGCTCGCCCAGGCGGGCGTCGAGGTCCGCTAACGCGATGCTCACGGCGGACCACTCGATTTCCAGTTCCTCTGCCACGAGCATGGGTAGCGCGGTGCTGACGCCCTGCCCCATCTCCGAACGCGAGATCCAGACAGTGACGCGACCGCTTTCATCCATGCGCAGGAAGGCGCCGAAATCGAAACGCTCGAGCCCCGCCGCGGTACGCCCCGTGATGCGCGCGATGTGCAGGTCGCGCGCGACGACGCCGAGCAGCAGAACGGCGCCGCCGGTGCCGGCAATCTGGAAGAACGCACGCCGTGACAGTGGGCTCATCTTGCAAACAGGGAGTTGCCGGATACCTTCGAGATCGCCGGTCGACTGAAATCGTGACGCGCCCAACTCCGGAATAGTACACGGTTGCGTCCACGGTCGCGTTGTGGCCGGTTCCCGGGCCGGTTCCAGTGGAGCCCCGCCAGGGCCGGCAGGCGAGGCCGCCCGGGGGGACACCGGCCGGTCCGAAACAGCGCCGTCGCCTGCATACGGCGACCGTGGCGTGCCCGGCGCCTGCTCGGGCCCGATCGGCCTGCCCTTTGCTGCGGTGCCATTATTCTTGCGTTACTCCCGAACGTCGGGCTGCGGCTCCCTCGCGTACCGGCGGCTCCGCTACGGAGGTGCGAACGGCGATGGCGAACCGACGGCGGCACCGGGACCTGTGGCGATGGGCCCGCAAATGACGCGGACCGGCACTGTTCTCGCGCCCACCGGACAACGGTCCGCAGGCCGGCCGGGCGCGCCCATCTTCTCGGCCATCGTGCCCACATTCAGCCGGCCCCACGCACTGGCCGCGTGTCTGCGTGCGCTCGCGGCTCAGACGCTTTCGCCCGCCAGCTTCGAAGTGATCGTGGGCGACGATGGGTGTGCAATGCCCGTTTCGATACAGCACGCCGATCTGCTGTCCGAGCTGAACCGGACGGTGTCCGTTCGTGTGGTGCGGCAGGCTAACACGGGGCCCGCTTCGACACGCAACCTCGCGGCGGAAGCCGCGAGCGGCCGCTACCTCGCCTTTACCGACGATGACTGCGAGCCCTCGCCCGACTGGCTGCAAGGGCTGCAGACGCGTTTCGAGGCGACGCCCGATGCACTGCTCGGCGGCGGCCTGCGCAACGGCGTTCCCGCCAATGATGGCGCGGCTGCGACGCACGCGATCATGGACTTCGTGTACAGCGAGCATACACGCCGATACGGTGCGCGACTGTTCAGCACGAGCAACCTGAGTCTGCCGGCGGCCGGATTCCACGCGATTGGCGGCTTCAGTCCCGAATTCCCGGATGCAGCCGGCGAAGATTACGACTTGTGCTGGCGCTGGCAGGAGTCTGGTGGTAACGCGCAGTTCGTTCCTGAAGCGACGGTCGTGCATTACCACGAGCTGACCCTGAGCGGCTTCGTGCGCCAGCACTTCCGCTATGGCCGCGGCCTGCTGCGTGTACGCCAGCGCCACGCCGCCCGCCGGGTACAGCATCCCGTACCCGGTCCGTGGTTCTACATGCGACTCGTGCTGCACCCGCTGCGCCGCTGGTGGAACCCGGCCGCGTGGCGCTGTGCATTCCTGATCGCGGTGGCGCAGGCCGCAACCGCCCTGGGCGCTGCGGTCGAGCTGCTGCGACCTTCGCGGCCGCGACACACGCCGGAAACGTCGGTCAGGGCCGAGTCGAACTGAATGACGGATCGCCTGAAGGTCGGCATTGCGGGCTGCGGCGCGATCGCGCGGCAGGTTCACCTTCCGTTGCTCGCGGCCCGGCCTGATGTCGCGATCCACGCGCTGGTCGACGCGGACATTGATGCGCTGTCCGAAGCGAGCACGCGGGTACGCGGCGCACGACCGTACGCCACCATTGCGGACATGCTCGCCGAGTCGCGCCCGGATGCGGTGATCGTCGCGCTGCCCACAGCGGAACACGCGCTTGCGGCGAGCGCGGTCCTCCACGCCGGCTGCGATCTGTACCTGGAGAAGCCGCTGACAGCCGGGTTGACAGAGGCTGCGCCCGTGCTGGATGCATGGCGGGCCAGCGGGCGCATTGGCATGATGGGTTTCAACGAGCGGTTCAATCCGCTGCATTGCCGGCTGCGCGATCTGCTGCGCTCCGGCCGCGCCGGCAATCCCGTGTTTGCGCGCACCGTCTTCAGCGTCGGCGCGGCGGCCGTGCCGGACTGGAAGCGCCGGCGCGCCACGGGTGGCGGTGCGCTGCTCGACCTGGGCTCGCACCGCATTGACCTGATGCGCTTTCTCTTCGGCCGCGAGGTGGTGGCCGTGCAGGCCACGATCGAGTCACGCCGCACCGAAGATGATACCGTGTTAGTCGAGCTGGAGCTGGAGGAGGGCCCGCGCGTGCAGGGCTTCTTCTCGCTGGCCGCCGCCGAACACGACCAGATCGAGGTGTTCGGGGAGCGCGCACGCCTCGCCGTGTCGCGCTTCACTTCGCTGGACGTCGCCATTGTCGACAACCCGGGCGAGGGCGGCGGTGCCGCCGCTCGCATGCTGCGCCGCGTGGGCGCGCTGCGGCAGTTGCCTGCCGCGTGGCGGGCACGGCGCTCCCCGCTGCGCGAGCCCGGCTACGCCATCGCGCTGGATCGCTTCGTCGCCGCGGTACGCTCGCGCCGGCTGGATGCCGATGCCGCCGATCTCGATGCGGGCCTCGCCTGTCTTGCCGTGATCGCTGCCGCCGAGCGTTCCGCGCGCAGCGGTCGGCGCGAAGTCGTCGACGCCCGCCCGCCCACTTCGCCCTCGAGACACGCGAGCCTGCAGGAGAGCGGCCCGTGACCCGCCCCCGCGTAGCCGACGACGAAGAGTCCACGATCCCGGCCGCATTGCATGCGCCACCCTCGAGCCCGGGGCCGCACATTGGCCTGGCGCGTGGCACCGTCATGGTGACTGCGGCCGAGGCGCTCGCGTTCCCCGCCGGATTGATCACCACCATCCTGCTCACGCGGCACCTCAGAACAGGCGATTACGGCGCACTCGCTCTGGGCATGGCCGCCATTGCGTGGCTGGAATGGTCGGTGGTCTCGCTGTTCTCGCGCGCGGCGTACAAGCTCGTTGCCGAGCCGGCCGACTGGCGAGGCGTGGCTCGCGCGGTGGTTCGCTGCTACGTGGGCGCCGGCCTGCTGTTCGGCATCATTGTCTTTGCCCTGGCCGATCCCGCGGCCTCGCTCATGCGCGTTCCCGCACTTGCGCCTTTGCTGCGTGTGCTGTCACTCGAGATCCCGCTGTTCACGGCTGCGCAGGCATGGCGAGCAGTGCTCATCGGGCGAGGCCGGCATGGCGAGCGCGCGGCGGTCGCGGCCACGCGCTGGTGCGCTCGCCTGCTGCTCGTCGCCGGCGGCGCGCTGCTCGGCTTCCCGCTCACCGCGCTGGCCGCGCTGATCGTTGCCGCGACGACGGTCGAGCTGGGTGTCGCGCGCTGGCGGGTGGGTGGCGGCATTGCCGGGGGCGCGGTGAGCCCGGCCGCCATGCGGCGTCTGCTCTCCTTTGCCGCGCCCCTCGCCGTCTCCGCCATCAGCCTGCGCCTGTTCGACCGTCTCGATCTCTTCGCTATCAGGCTGTTAGGAACGCCGCTGGATACCGTGGCCGCCTATGGTGTGGCGCAGAACCTCGCGCTGGGGCCGGGACTGCTGGGCAGCGCCTTCGTACCGGCACTCATTGCGGCGCTGAGCTATCGCCTGGCCGCGGGCGACCGTGCCGGTGCGCAGGCCACCGCGACGGGCGCGCTGCGCATTCGGACTCCTGCTGCTGCCGGCCGCCGGGCTCGCCGCGGGCGCTTCGCCGGTGCTGGTCGAGTCGCTGTTCGGCCCCGCCTACCGCCGGACTTCGCCTCTCTTCGCCGCGCTCGTGCTGGGCGCTGTGGGCACGCTGCTGCTCTCCCTCGCCAGCGGCATCCTGGTCGCGGCCGGCCGGCCACGCTGGACCATTGCGTTCAGCCTGCCCATGCTGCCCGTCGCAACACTGGGTTATCTGCTGGCCGTGCCGCGCGCCGGCGCGCTCGGCGCGGCGCTCGTCACGGCCGGCACCGCGATTGCCGCCGCAGCCGGAGCGTGTGGGGCCGCGCACAGGCTAACGGGCGCGCGCTTCCCGCTGGGCACGCTGGCACGTACCGTCCTGCTGGGCACGGCGGCTTTCGCTGCGGGAGCCACACTGCTGCCCGCACCGGGCATCGCCGGACTCCTGGGCATTGCTGCGCTGGGCATTTCGACGCTGGCTGCGCTCGCGTTCTCGGGTGAGCCGACCCCCGCCGAACGACAGCGTTTCCAGCGCTGGGTCGCGTCCGCGTTCCGCTCCGTTCGCCGATCCGCCGCATGAGCCACCAGCCCTCGCCCGCATGGTCGGTCGTGGTGCCCACGTGGAACCGACCCGCCCGCCTGGCCGAGTGCCTGGCCGCGCTCGGCGCACTGCAGCCGCCTGCCGGCGGCTTCGAAATCGTCGTCGTGAACGACGGTGGCGAGGCGCCACTCGACCGTGTGCCCGAAGGCGTGGCCCGCGGCAATGCGCTGGTCGTGCGTATCCTGACGCAGTCGCACGCCGGACCGGCGGCGGCGAGGAATCACGGCGCCGCGAACGCGCGGGGAAAATGGCTGGCCTTCACGGACGACGATTGCGCGCCCGCCGCCGACTGGCTGCTCGTGCTCGAGGGAGCGCTCGCGACTTCGCCGGACGCGCTGATCGGCGGCACGGTGCGCAACGCACTGGGGGCCAATCTCTTCAGCGAAGCGAGCCAGGCCCTGGCGGCATACACGGCCCGCTACTTCGACGGACAGGGCGCGCGCGACCGCTTCTTCACTTCCAATAACATTGCGTTAGGGACGGCCGCGTTCCGGGCCGCGGGCGGCTTCGATGCCGGCTTCGGCGTCAAGGCCGGCGAGGACCGCGAATTCTGTGCGCGCTGGCACGCGCAGGGCCGGCCTTCCCGCAGCGAGCCCCTGGCGCTCGTGTACCACGCGCACCGTCTGCGGGCGACCTCGTTCCTGCGCCAGCATTTCGCGTATGGCCGGGGCGCGCAGAATTTCCGCGCCGCTCGCCGCCATGACGGCAGCCCGGTCCGCGTCGACCCCGCGTTCTACATGGGCTCGCTGCGCTACGCGTGGCAGCATCGTCCCCGTCGGCGCGGCGCCGCACTGATGGTGCTGACCGTGGCGGCGCACGCCGCGTATCTTGGGGGACTCGCGGGTGCGAGCCTGCGCCGCGCGTTCACTGCGACGCCAGCCCCCTCGGCGGCGGGGCCGCGCAGGAACCCGAACTGAAACGGCGCGCACAAGCATGGAAGAACCCGCGATCAGCGTCGTGCTGCCCACCTGGGACACGTTCGATTCGCTGCGCACCACCGTCGCGCATCTCTGCCGCCAGACGATCGCGCACCGTATCGAGCTGCTCATCTGCGCGCCCGGCGCTGACCGCTTCGAGGTCGACGCCGCTGCCGTCGCGGCGCTGCACAGTGTGCGTGTGCTCGAAGCGGGCGACCTGACCACATCCGGACCGCCGCGCGCGCGGGCGATCCGGGAAGCACGGGCCGACGTGGTCGCCTTCACGGAGGATCATTGTTTCCCCGACCCGGGCTGGGCTGAAGCGCTGCTCGAGGCGCACCGGGAACCGCACGCCGCGGTGGCGCCCGCCATCCGCAACGCCAATCCCGAGACGGTCGTGAGCTGGGCCGACCTCTTCCTCGGCTACGGCCGCTGGCTGGCGCCCGGCCGCCGTGCCATCATGAATCTGCTGCCGGGTCACAACGTCAGCTACAAACGCAGCGTTCTGCTCGAGCAGGACGCGCACCTCGACCGGCTGATGGAGGCGGAAACGGTACTGCTCTGGGATCTGCGGCGACGCGGCCACACGCTCCTCTTCGAACCCGCCGCCACCACGGCGCACACCAACTTTTCCCGGCTCGGTGTGTGGCTCGATGTGCAGTGGCATCTGGGCCGCGTTTTTGCCGCCACGCGCGCCGCCGGCTGGTCGCCGCTCAAGCGCGTTGCGTTCGCTGCCGCCAGCCCCGCGATTCCGCTGGTCCGGCTGTCGCACGTCGTGCGCTATGGTCACCGTAATGGCGTGTCAGCGCGCAGAATCGTGACGGCGCTCCCCTGCGTCGTGCTCGGTCTCGCCGTGGATTTCGTGGCGCAGGCGACGGGCGCGCTGCTGGGCGCCGGCGCGTCCATGGCTCGCCTGTCCGCCTACGAATTCCAGCGCGCGCAGGTGAACCGCACGGGCCGTCCTCCCGCGCGCGTTGCGGTCTGAGTCGAGCCCCCGCACAGCCGTGATCGTGATCAGCTACCGTCGCGCCGACAGCGCCGGCTTCACGCGCGCGCTGCGTGAGCGGCTCGTGGACCGCTTCGGCGAGGCGCGCATTTTCCTGGATGTCGAGACGATCGAGGCCGGTGCGGATTTCCGCGAACGGCTGCGTCTCGCCGTGTCGCAGTGCGAAGCACTGCTCGTCGTGATCGGACCGCACTGGCTGGGTGACACCGGCCATGCCCGTCTCGACGATCCCGCCGATGCCGTGCGCCTCGAGATCACGACCGCGCTGGCGCAGGCTGTCCGCATCATACCGGTGCTCGTGGAAGGCGCCACCATGCCCGCCGCCTCGGCACTGCCCGTCGAGCTGCGCGCACTCGCCGACCGCAATGCCGTCACCATCACTAACGAGCGGTTCGAGAGCGACGTCGACCACCTGTTGCGCGCCCTCGAGCCTGCCCGCGGCCGGGCGCGCGCGCTGCTGCCCGTGCTGGCCGTTCTCCTGCTGGTGCTGCCCTGCGTCCTCTGGCTGCACCGCTGGGCTCACTACACCGCGCTCCTCGTGACGCTCGCCCTGCTGGCCGCTGTCAGCGTTCTCGTCGCTGCGCGGTCGCGCGTGTGGCGTGCCTCACAGGCGAGGGTGCTGGCGCCTGGCCTGTCCGCGGTCGCATTCGCGCTCGTATTGCTGGGCGGCCTCGCGCGCAACCGGCCGGGACCGCCCTTCACGCTGACCGTGCGCGTGCACGGTCCGGTCGGCGAAGGCGATTCCCTCGCACAGGGCGAAATGGTGCTGGACCTGGGCAGTGAACGAAAGCAGCAGCCGATCAATCGCGGCGGTGACGCGGTGTTCGCAGCCGTGCCCGGTCGCTTTTCCGGCGACACGGTGACGCTGCTGGCGCGCATTGCAGGTTATGACGAGCAGCCCCAGCGAGTCGCAGTGCCACCGAGCCACGTCGTCGTGTTCCAGGCGGTGAAGCGGGAGTACCGCACACCGGTGCATGGCTCGGTGCTCGATCGCGCCGGCCACCCCCTCGCCGGTGTGCATCTCGACTTCGGCAACGGCATGGCGGGCACGGATACCGACGAGCAGGGTAACTTTGCGTTACCGCTGCCCGTGCCGGTCGGCACCGTCCTGCAGCTGCGCGCCACCCGCAACGGCACCACAGGCTACGATGACACGATCACGGTTCCCGCAGGCCCGCTCGAGGTGCGTTTCGTACCCGGCGGCTGACCGGAAGCCTCGCACGCTGCCCGCCGTCGTGCGTTTCCTCGCTGGTGCGTGGTGGGCGACGACACTGCTCGGCCTCTGCTCCGCTTCCTCCGCCCACGCGCAGGGCACAACGCAATTGCGCGGCCGCGTGGTCGCCCTCGGTCAGGCCAGTGTCACCGGCCTTCGCCTGCGCGCCGTGCAGTACGGTACCGCGACGGTGTCCAGCAGTGGCGAGTTCCGCCTCGAGATACCGGCGGGTGTCGATGCCGTGACACTGGTGCCGCAGGACACGCCCTGGAGTGTCGTGTACCCGCCCGATGCGCGCATCGTGGTGCCGCGCGGCAACGAGACCGTCGTGCTCGTCGTGGGTGAACCGGTCGAACGCACCATTACGCGCGCCCTCGCCGAGCGCCGGCGCGAATCGCTGCAGCTGCTGCAGCAGCTCGGCGTGCAGAGCGAGCAGACCGGACACATTGAGCAGAAGATGGATGAAGCCCTGCAGCTGCTGCGCCTGCGCAGGGAGGACCTGATCGATGAGACCGCGCGCGGTCAGCGCCAGGCGGTGGAGTATCCCGCCATGGCGGAGGCACTGCGCCACTGGTCACAGATGGCGAGAGATCTCAACACCAAGTTCCGCCTGGCACTGACGATCCTGGACAAACCGAAGCAGGAGCTGCTCGATGCGCTGGAAGGCGCCGTGCGCGACTATAACGACGCCTACACGGCTGTCGTGCCGAAGCGCGAGCAGTTCGAGACTGCGCTGCAGCAGGACTGGCCTGATGGCGCGGGCGCGCGCCGCGACCTGGCCGATCTGCTGGACAACGTGCTGCTGCCGCTGCACCAGCAGCACATCCTGCCGTTGAACGAGCAGCTGATCGCAATTCAGGCCGCCGCCACGAAGCACACGAATGATGCCCGTGCCCACAACGCGATTGCCGAGCTGACGCGGCGTTTGCCCGACTATGCGCGGGCGCTCGATGCAGCCGACGTGCGGCTGAACCGCACGATCGAGCAGCTGCGCCCACGCTGACACCCGACTCCGAGGAGTTCCATCATGCCCATGCTTCGACGCATCACTGCCGTGCTCGCGATCGCCTTCGCCACCGGCACCGTCGCCTCGTGCGGCGATGCCGCCGGCCTGACCTCCACGTTCATCAGCATCACGAACCTCTGGAAGGATGTCGCCAATGCCAACCACACGTTCGATCTGTTCTCCAACGATGATGGCGGCACCTCCGGCCAGTTCACGGGCACGGAGTACGTGAACGAGAACGACTTCACGGGCTTTCCGCTCACGGGCAGCTGGGCCAGTGGCCGCATCAGCTTCACCGTCCAGCGCAGCGCGGGCAACGTCAAGTACACAGCCGACATGCCCACCGATGACCTCGACGACCTGACCTTCACCTCCAGCGCGGGCACGCTGCACATCCACAAGTAGCGCGTGCGCATTGCGTGGTCCCGGCGGCATGGATGGATGGCCGGAATGCGATCGCGGCAGCAACGACCAGGGACTGTAATCCGATGTCAGTCGAAGGGGACGGGCGGATAGTCCGGCTCCCAGGTGAGCGCGCGCACGTGCGCCGCGGGATCGGCGGGCCGCGGGTCACGCGCCAGGCCGCGCTCCCAGCACAGCTCCGCGACAGCGGTCGCGATCTTCGCGGAGATTTCGCGAATGCGCGTGAGCGGCGGATAAATGCGACCCAGCGCCAGGTCGGCATCGCTGACCTCGGCCGAAAGTGTGCTCGCGGCCGCGTGGAACATCTCGTCGGTGATGCGCGTCGCGCCCGCTGCGATGGCGCCGAGCCCCACGCCCGGGAAGATCCAGGCGTTGTTGCCCTGTCCGGGCATGAACGTGCGTCCACCGAAATCGACCGCGTCGGACGGACCGCCGCTGGCGAAGATGGCGCGGCCGCCGCTCCAGCCGTAGGCCTGCTCGGCCGTGCACTCGGCGCGCGATGTCGGGTTGGAGAGCGCGAAAAGGATGGGTCGCTCGTTCAGCCCCGCCATGGCCTCCACGACCGGCCGTGAGAACGTGCGCGGCGTTCCCGTCGCGCCGATCAGCGCGGTGGGCCGCAGCGTGCGAATCGCCGCGAGCAGATCCCGCGTCCACGAGTAATCGTGGGCGTACGGTCGCACGAACTCCGGCAGCGGTACGCGGTGGCGCACCACGAGCCCGTCAATGTCGAAGAACCAGCAGCGGCTCCGGGCCTCCGCCTCGGGCAGGCCCTCCGCCATCAGCGCCGTAACAATGGCGTCAGCAATGCCCACGGCCGCCTGCCCTGCACCCAGGAACAGGTAGCGGTTGCGCTCGAGCGGGAGCCCGGTGATGCGGCCCGCGGCCTGGAGTCCGGCCAGGATCACGGCACCGGTGCCCTGGATGTCGTCGTCGAACACGGGCGCGCGCTCGCGGTAGCGCGCCAGCAGGCGGAACGCGTTTTCCGTGGCGAAGTCCTCGAGCTGCAGCACGGCGTGGGGAAAGACGTCATGCGCGGCGTCCACGAATTCGTCGACCAGCTCCTCGTAGGCCTCGCCGCGCAGCCGCGGACGCGGCAGACCGAGGTAGAGCGGGTCGTCGTGTAATGCCGTGTTATCGGTACCCACGTCCAGTGTGACGGGCAGGCACTGCGTGGGCGCCACGCCGGCGCAGGCCGTGTAGAGTGAGAGCTTGCCGATGGGAATGCCCATGCCGGAAGCGCCCAGGTCGCCCAGGCCGAGGATGCGCTCGCCATCAGTGACCACGACCATGCGCACATCGCGGTGCGGCCAGTTGCGCAGCACGTCCGCCACCTGCCCGCGATCTTCCGCCGACACGAAGAGCCCGCGCGGCCGCCGGAAGATGTGTCCGAACGCCTGACACGCCGCGCCCACGGTAGGCGTGTACAGGATGGGAATCAGCTCCTTCAGGTGGTCCACCACCACGCGATAGAACAGCGTCTCGTTGCGATCCTGCAGCGACACCAGGAAGATGTAGCGCTCCAGATCCGTCGTCTTCTGGTTCAGGTTTTCGAGGACGCGCTGACACTGCTGTTCCATGCTCTGCACGCGCGGCGGCAGCAACCCGCGCAGCCCCAGCAGATCGCGCTCTTCCCGCGTGAACGCGGTCCCCTTGTTGCGCGAAGCCTCGTGCAGCAGAGCCACGCCGCGCGAGGGCAGACGCAGTGCATCGTTTTCCTCAGGTCCCATGCAGGTCACCTGCGCGGCTTGTCGTAAGCAATGGAACGCCGTTGCTGGGGCTGGGCCGGGGCTCGGGCTGGTTGCTCGGGAACGGCGCAACAGCAACGACGCAGGTGCGTTTGCAGCCGGCGTCGTTCGATCCGTTCATCTGTTCCCGAACAACCAGCCCAAGCCCGAGCCCCAGAAACGCACGTTGGTAGTTTACGCCGGTTCCCCAGCAACCAGCCCGAGCCCCGGCCTGAGCAACGCCGTTCACTGCCCTCCCCACCCCAAAAGCCTCGGCCACCGAGAGCCCGAGATAGCGCCAGACGGGAAGGATCGCCGAAGCCGGGACTTGCCGTGGTCGTGCCGGTTGCGCAACCTTGGTGGGGTGTTCCCCGACAGGGAAGTCGGGACCGCCGCAGTAACTGGGCGGCCCACGCGACCACAGGGGTCGCGCGACTGCCGCAGGTTTCCCTCTTCCCCGGAGGACCCCGCCATGCAGTACGCACGTCGTTTCGTACCCGCGGCGCTGCTGCTGATCGCAGCGCCCCTTGCCGCGCAGAAGCGCGACCTGTTCACTCCCTATGATGGACCTCGCCGTCTGGAGATCAGTGCGACGGCGGGCTACTTCTGGTCCTCGGACTGGAGCAATCTCGTCCTCTTCGAGTCGCTGGGCGTGACCGGCCCGGAGGCGAGGCGAGTGCTGCTGCCCGAGCTGAGAGCGGCGCCGGGCCGGGGCGCCACCGCAGCGATCACGTACTGGAAGGGCCGCCTGGGCTTCCGCGCCGAAGGCTCCTACAACGAGTCCTGCCTCACGGCCGAACCGCGGTGCGGTCCTTCGCGCGGCGATCCCACGGCAGGCGGCCCGCCCTCGACCAACCCGACGCAGGTCTCGCTCAAGACGTACTCCTACGGCGTCGAGGGCATCGTCGGGATGATGGAGTACTCACGGAAGCAGTGGTTCCGGCCCTACTTCATGGTGGGCGCCGGCGGCGTGACCTTCGACCCGTCCGAGTCGATTCCCCTGTTCCTCGCAGCCAGCGGGGCTCAGCTGGGCACCGTCACATTGCTCGGGGGCGGTCTCGACGAGTTCGCGTTCAGCGTCGATCGCGCCGGTCTCGAGACGCGCTTCGCCGTATCGATGGGTGCCGGTACCGATCTGCGGCTGCCGGTCGGGCCGGGCGGGCTCAGTCTGCGCTTCGAGGTGGCGGACCACATGTCGCAGTCACCGCTGGGCGTCCGACTCACCCGGCTGAGCAGCGGCACACTCAGCCGTGACAATTCCTTCCAGCAAGTCGACCTGGGCGTCAGCGCCGTGCACAACGTGCGCGCCACGATCGGCCTGGCACTCGAGTTCGGCGTGAAGCACCCGCCGCAGCAGGAACCCGATGACGGCTTCCTGCCCTTCCCCATCCCGACGCCTCCGGGCGCCAAGGGTGGCCGCGGCTCGAACTGAATCCGACTCCGTCAATCGTAAAGCGGGCCGTTCGCGTCATGCGAACGGCCCGCTTTTCCATGCTTTGGTGGGGTCCTGACATGGCGGGCGGGTGCGGCCCGCGCAGCCATTGACTTCGCGAAGGCTCAGCCGCCGCCTGTTTCCTTGTAGTCCGCAGGAACCTTGAACAGGTCGGCATTGACCGACTTCTTCTCGACCTTCGTCGCCGTCATGGTCATGACTTCATTGCCACCCACCGAAAGCGTGGTCTTCAGCGGGAAATAGCCATTGGCGAAGCGCTTGCGCAGTTCCGCGCGCAGCTTCTCACCCATCATCGCGCCACCCTGCCGGCCGCCGCCCACGCTGGAACCGAGGAATACGCCCAGGTCACCCGTGGTGCAGACATCCATGTCGGCCTTGTTGCCGTTGTTCGTGGTGTGGATCAGCACGTGTTTGCAGGAATGGCCGGCAATGGTCTCGCTGCGATCGGTCGTTTCGATCTGTGCATCAGGGTCTTCCTGCCCCGGCATCATTTTGCTCATGTCCATCACGGTGTAGGTCTTCATCGCGGGCTGCAGCAGCCTGGTCACGCCCGCCTTCGTGTCCGTGATGGCGACCATGGGGCCCATGCCGCCCATGTTCATGTTGATCTCCTGCCGCACCAGCTCACCCTTGACGTAGGTCGTGACGTCCATGGACATGCCCATGGCGGTGCTCATGGTGTAGCTGACCACGCCCTCGAAGTTGCTCTGCGCGACCACGGCTGCGGGCAGCATCGCGATCCCGGCGAGGACACCCAGGCAGCGTTTGGCGTGCATGAAAAACCTCCCGATTGATGGGCGTACACGTTCTGCATCTGCGTGAGCGCCCGGTCTGTTGCATTGTGCCGTCGCGCGATGCGGTGTGTCAGCGGAGTTGGCCCTTCTGCGTGCCTGGATGATGGCGAAACACCAGCGTCCGGGGCAAGCGTTCGCGGCGGCGCAAGCTGCGTGTTTGGGTACGCCAGTCCCGCCAACGCTCTGCGCCGCCGCGCCGTTTCATGCGCAGGGGCAGGCGTTACGCCGGATGGGGTGCACGCGGGCCGAGGTATTCGCGGCGCAGCTGATCGTGCGCGAGTGCGGCGCGAACGGAACCGAAGTAGTGGGTCGTGCCGGCGGTCAGCCACACCACGTCGTCGGCAACAGCGAGCAGCAGCTCGACCTCATGACCGGTGGCCAGCACCGCGGCGCCGGTCTGTGCCAGCGTGCGCATGGCTTCACTCATGACCTCGGCATCCTTTGGCGCCAGGCCCATGAATGGCTCGTCCGCGAGCAGACAATCCGGCGCCCGTGCCAGCGCCAGGGCCAGCTCTGCCCGCCGCCGCTCACCATTGGACAGCTCGTCGGGCAGCCGGTTGAGCCGTGTCGCGGGCAGCAATCGATCCCGTGCGTCCGCCAGCGCGTTCTCGCGGCGCGCGCCGAAACGTGCGTACAGCTGCTGGAAGTGATCATACAGCGTGTGCGTGCGACACAGCAGGTCGCGCTCCGGCATGTAGAACAGGCCGGCCAGGGCCAGGCGGTGCAGTCTGGGCCGTGGCACGCGCTGCTCCCTGAACTCGATGTTACCGTGATCCGCGCGCGTCAGACCGGTGATGATGCGCAGCAGCGTGCTCTTGCCGCAGCCATTGCGCCCGAGCAGCGCCGTGATGCGTCCCGGGTGCAGCAGCAGCGTGGCGGCCGTGAGGACACGCCGATCCGCATAGCGCTTGCCCACGGAATCCGCGCGCAGCAATGGGCGCGCACTCACGCGAACAACCTGGCCACGGATGCCACCACCACTTCGAGCGCCGCGGACACCAGGAACGCCAGTCCCGCGATTTCGTGCAGCCCCACGCCGATGTTGGCCATGAACGTGCGCTCACGCAGGGCGCGCACATCGAGCAGGATCAGCGCGGCGACGAGAGCGGCCACGAGAAAAGCGGTGGCCGGCGTAATGCCGACCCACGCGAGTCTCCCGGCGCCCGCGGCGGGGAGCCGTGCTGCCGGATCCGCTGCCAGGGCGATGCCTGCGGTCACCGTGAGGCGCACGAGGATCCAGAGGAAGAAGCTGCGCGCCGCATAACCGGACATCACGGATCGCGTCATCTGGGAATCTCCGGACCGGTGGAATACGGATTTCGTGCGCGCGGTCAGCTATTACCGTGGAAGAGCGCCCGGCGTTCGCCTCGGACGGAAGGCCGCCGCAAGGCAGCGACGGGCCTTGCAACGCCAGGCGATGCGCCGTTAGCCTACCCGCCCGCGCTGTCCAGACGAGAGGTGAACGCACGTGGCATCCGAGCAGGACCCGCTGAGCCTTCTGTGCGCAGGCACGAGCCATCACGTGGCACCCGTCGCGTTCCTGGAAGCGGCCATGCGGCGCTGTGCTGCACTGCGCGCATTGTTCCGGCACGCAGTCGCAGAGCAGCAGTCGTTGCCGCCCTTCGCCGAGCTGGCCGTGCTCGCCACCTGCAACCGCGTCGAAGTCTACGCGCTGTGTGCGTCCGCGGTGCTGCCGGATGCGCAGCGCGTGCTGGAACAGACTCTTTCAGGCGACGACGTCGCTCAGGGCGCCGGCGCGCACGTCTACCTGCACCACGGCGAGGCGGCGGCGCGGCATCTCTGTCGCGTGACGGCGGGCCTGGAATCGCTGGTAGTCGGCGAACCGGAGATCGCAGGCCAGGTGGCGCGCGCCTTCGATGACGTGCTGCACCGCAATGGCGGCCCGCCTCGCCTTGCAGCGATCGCACGCAGTGCGCGCATTGCCGGCCGGCGCGCGCGCGCCGAAACCGGAATCAGTCGCAAGCCCGCCAGCGTGAGCACGGTCGCAGTGCACCTCGCCGCGGAGCGCGTCAACGGTCTCGCGGGACGGCGTGTGCTCGTGGTGGGCGCGGGCCGCATGGGCGCACTCACGGCCGAGGCACTCGCCAGCCGGCATGCCGTCATCACGATCGCGAATCGCACGCATGAGCGTGCCGCCGCGCTGGCCGCGCGCATCGACGCACGCGTTGCTCCGCTCGCCGAGCTGCCCGCCCTGCTGGCCGCGGCGGAAGTCGTGTTCACCGCCGCCGCAAGCGATGCGCCGCTCATCACGCACGACACGCTGGCTGCCGCCGCGCGCGTTGGCGGCGCCGCCGCGCTGCCGCTGCTCGTCGACATCGCGGTGCCGCGCAATATCGACACGGCGGCGGCGGCGGCGGCGGGCCTGCAGCTGCTGGGCATCAATGATCTGCGCAGTCGCGTTGCGGCCCACATCGATGAGCGCCGCGATGAGGCGCCGCGCGTCGAGACCATCATCGAGGAAGAGCTGAAAGCGCTGGAGCAGAATCACACGGTCATGCTGCCGCTGATCGGTGATCTGCACCGGCGCGCGGAGCTGATCCGCAGGCGGGAGCTGGAGCGCGCGCTGCGCGGACTCGACCGGCTCGATGAAGAGGCGCGCGCGCGCGTCGAGCATCTCTCACGGTCGCTCATCACGCAGCTGCTGCACGAGGCCACGACGCGGCTGCGCGCGGCGGAGGGTGAGCGCGCTGCCGATTACGCGCGTGTCGTGCGCGACCTGTTCGCGCTGGACGATGCGCCCCCGCCCCCCGCGACGCCATCATGACGGCGCTCCCGGCCACGCAGCTGCTGCGGCTGGGAACGCGCGCTTCCTCTCTGGCTCTGGCCCAGACGCGGCTGGTCGCCGCCCGCCTCGCAACTGCAGCCGGCTGCCGCACCGAAGAACGCACCTTCCACACGCGCGGTGATCAGGATCGTCATTCCCCATTGCCCGCGATCGGCGGCAAAGGCGTATTCACCGAAGCGCTGGAACACGCGCTGCGTGCCGGTGAGATCAATGCCGCGGTGCACTCGCTCAAGGATCTGCCTGTCGAGGCGCCGCAGGATCTCGTCATCGCGGCCGTGTGCCTGCGCGCCGATGCCCGTGATGCGCTGGTGGCGCGCACGGGCACGCCGCTCGCTGCCTTGCCCGGCGGCGCGATCGTGGGCACATCGAGTACGCGGCGGAGCGCCCAGCTGCGCGCGCTGCGGCCCGATCTCGTCACCCGCTCGATCCGCGGCAATGTCGAAACGCGGGTGGCCCGCGTGGATGCCGGCGAGTACGATGCCACCATTCTCGCGGCTGCCGGCCTGATGCGCCTCGGTCTGGCCGCCCGCATAACAGAGCTGTTAGACGCGGCACTCGTGTTGCCCGCGCCCGGCCAGGGGGCGCTGGCCGTGCAGTGCCGTGCGGACGACGATGCCGTGCGTGGCCAGCTGCTCGCCATTGACGAACCGCTCACCCGCGCCTGTACCGCCGCCGAGCGCGCCTTCCTCGCTGGACTGGGCGGTGGCTGCTCGCTGCCGGTCGCGGCTCACGCCAGCGCGCAGGACGGTATCATCCTGCTGCGTGGCGAAGTCACGGCGGTGGATGGCAGCGTACGCGTGCGTGTGCACGGCCGTGGTGCGGTCGCTGAGGCGGAAGCGCTGGGCCGGCGCCTTGCGACGGAGGCGCTGCGCGAAGGCGCGGCGGCGCTGCTGCCATGAGCGATCTGCGCGGGCTTCGCGTGCTGGTCACGCGGCCGGAATCGCAGGCCGGCGAGCTGTGCGCGCTGCTCAGCGCCGCCGGCGCCGAGCCGGTTCGGCTGCCGGTCATCGACATCGCCCCGCCCCTGTCGTGGCGTGCGCTGGACCAGTCGCTCGCGGCCCTTGCCGCGTACGACTGGGTCGTGTTCACCAGCGCGAACGGCGTGCGCAGCGTCATGTCGAGGGCGCAAGCGCTGGGACTGCATGACGGACGTGCGAATGCGCTGTTTGGATCCGTGCGTGTGGCGGCCATCGGCCCGGCTACGACGCAGGCGCTCGACGCGTGGCACGTGCAGCCCGCGGCTGTGCCCACCGAGTATCTGGCCGAGCGCATTGCCGATGCGGTGGGCCGCGTGCGCGGTCTGCGGTTCCTGCTGCTGCGTGCGGACATTGCCGGTGATGCGCTGCCCCGCCGGCTGCGCGCGCAGGGCGCGCATGTCGACGAGGTCGCTGCCTACCGGACTGTGGAACGCGCCATTGATGCCCGCGCCGCCGCTGGCCTGCTGCACGATGGTGTCGACTGGATCACCTTCACGAGCCCATCGACCGTGCGCGGGCTGCAGCGTGTGCTGGGTGATGCGTGGCGCGTCGCGATGGCGGACGCGCGCATTGCCAGCATTGGCCCGGTTACCAGCGCCGCCGCGCGCGCGGCGGACCTCGCCGTACACGTCGAGGCTGCTGAACACACCACCGCGGGACTGGTGCGCGCCATGCTCGCGCACGCCGCGGATGCGATGGCGCAGGAGGCCCGATCATGAGACCGCTGCACGAGCGCGCCCGGGACGCGCTGGCCGGAGCGCAGACGTTCGACATCGCGCAAGGCACGGCTTCGCGGCTGTTGCGCCGCCCACGGCGGCTGCGCGCCTCGCCAGCACTGCGCGCGCTGGTACGGGAAACGCGACTCACGACGGACGACCTGATTCTGCCCATCTTCATCACGCACGAGCCGGACGTCGCGCGTGAAGTGCCCAGCATGCCGGGTGTGTTCCAGTTCTCGGTGCAGCGCGCGGCGGCGCAGGCCGAGGCCGCTGCCACACTGGGCCTGCGCGCCGTGATCCTGTTCGGTCTGCCGGAGCTCAAGGATGCGCAGGGCAGCGGCGCGTTCGTCGACGATGGCGTGGTGCAGCGCGCGCTGCGCGAGATCCGCGAGCGCTGTCCCGACATCGTCGCCATTGCCGACACCTGTCTCTGCGAGTACACCGAGCACGGCCACTGCGGCGTGCTCGATCCCCGCCTCGAGGTCGACAATGACGCCACGCTCGACATCCTGCAGCGCGTGGCCCTGTCGCACGCCGAGGCCGGCGCCGATATCGTGGCGCCCTCCGGCATGATCGATGGCATGGTGGGCGCCATCCGCGCGGGCTCGATGGCGCGGGCTTCGACGATCTCGCCGATCCTCGTCTTACTCGACGAAATACGCGTCGGCCTTCTATGGGCCGTTCCGCGAGGCGGCGCGGGGCGCGCCCACATTCGGCGACCGGCGCACGCACCAGATGGACCCCGCCAATGCGCGCGAAGCGCTGCGCGAGACCGCGCTGGATGTGGCGCGAGGGCGCCGACCTGCTCATGGTCAAGCCGGCGCTGGCCTATCTCGACATCATCCGCCAGGTGCGCGATCACTTTCCCGATCTGCCGCTGGCGGCCTACAACGTGAGCGGCGAATACGCCATGGTCAAAGCCGCCGCCGCCAACGGCTGGATGGACGAGCGCCGCATTGCGCTGGAATGCTCACGGGCATCAAGCGGGCCGGCGCCGACATGATCATCACCTATCACGCAAAGGACGTGGCATCATGGCTGAAACACAGCTGACCGAGCCGGCAGAAACGGTCGTCGCCGGCACGCGCTCGCTCAATCATTTCGCGCTCACGCCTTGACGGAAGCTTATTGGGCCTCGTCGCCGGCGGCGCGCGCCGATCTGCGCCGCACCGTGGGCTGGACGGCCTGCGCGCCGGCGGCCGCGGCGTGCACCTTACCAGCTTCCCGGCGGAGAGGAGCGATATCCTGGTCGTTGGAGCGCGCTGGCCGGTGGCGACCTGCAGGCCACGCCTCGCTTCTTCGAATGCCTATGGTCGCGCGTTACCGCCCGTTCCGGCCGCTACCTGCGCACCGGCGCGACGTGCTCTGGGGCTTACACGCGGCCCTCGCAGTACACCAAGACGCGCTCGCGCCAGGAGATCGATCCCTTTTCCGAAGCGCGCGACAGCCGTATCTGGTGATGTACCCGTTCGTTAAGACCGACGACTGGTACCTGATGAGCCGGGACGCGCGCCAGGGCATGATGAACGAGCACATCCGCATCGGCAAGCAGTATCGCGAGATCAGCCAGCTGCTGCTCTACTCGATTCGGACTGCAAGATCAGGAGTTCGTGGTGGTGTACGAGACGGACGATCTGGCGCAGTTCTCGATCTGGTCAACGATCTGCGCTGAACGAAGCCCGCCACTACACGAAGGGAGACACGCCCGTGCACACCGCCATTCTGCGCAATCCTGCGGATCGAAACGCTCTGGCCGTGAGCGACAGCGCGCCGGAACGCAATGGCGCCGGTCGCATGCCGCTGGCGGCGAACGGCGGGGCTGTATCGATGGACGATACCGTCATGCCAGTGCCCGCGACGCCGCTGCTGGTGGATGCCTGCCGGCTGCGCGCGCTGCCGCGTACGCCGGTATGGCTCATGCGACAGGCGGGCCGCTACCTGCCGGAATACCGCGACATGCGCGCCCGTCATTCGCTGCTCGAGATCTGCGCGCTGCCCGAGCTGGCGACTGAGGTCAGCTCCAGCCAGTGCGCCGCTTCGGGCCTGGATGCCGCCATCATGTTCGCCGACATCCTGCTGCCGCTCGTGCCCATGGGCGTCGAGGTGGAGTTTCGGCGACGGCGAGGGACCGGTGATCCGCAACCCCATCAGCTGTGCGCGCGATGTGGCGCGCTCCGGCCCGTCGATATCGAGAGCGCACTGGCACCAACCCTGGAGGCGTTGCGCCAGTGCGCGCCAGCCTGCCGCCCGAACTGGCGCTGATCGGCTTTGCCGGCGCGCCCTTCACGCTGGCGAGTTACCTCATCGAGGGCGGCACGTCGCGGCAGTTCCTGCGCACCAAGTCACTGCTCTATCGCGAGCCCGCGGTTTTGCACGTGCTGCTCGAGAAGCTCGCCACGGTAACAGCGGATTATCTGGTGGCGCAGGTGCGGGCGGGCGCGAGACGTGGTCCAGCTGTTCGACAGCTGGGTGGGCTGGCTCGGACCCGATGATTATCGCGATTACGTGCTCGCGCACTCCGCACGCGTCTTCGATGCCGTGCGGGCGACGGGCGTGCCGGCCATCCACTTCGGCGTGGGCGCGGGCGGCCTGCTGCGCTGATGCGCGAGGCGGGCGGCGCTGTGATCGGCCTGGACTGGCGCGTCCCGCTTGCCGAGGCTGGCGCCGCGTCGGGCGACGACCGCGGCGTGCAGGGCAATCTCGACCCGGCCGCGCTGTTCGCGCCGCGCGGCGAGGTGGAGCGCGGGTGCGGGCGATTCTGGCCGCAGGCCGCCGGCCGGCCCGGCCACATCTTCAATCTCGGACATGGCCTGCTGCCGGAAACGCCGCTGGAGAACGTGCAGGCGCTGGTCGACACGGTGCGGCACTACGAGTCCTCCGGCGTGCAGGACGACGCATGATCGGTGTGCTGGTCATGGCGTACGGCGGGCCGGACTGCCTCGAGGATGTCGAGCCGTATATCATGGATGTTCGCAATCACCGCCCGACGCCGCCCGCCGTGATCGAGGAAATGCGCGAGCGCTACGCGCGCATTGGCGGGCGCTCGCCCATCCTCGAGCGCACGCGCGCGCAGGCCGCCGCGCTCGAACGGGCACTGGGCGAACTGGCGGTGCCGGCGCGCGTGTACATTGGCATGCGCCACTGGCGTCCCTACATCGGGGACACGCTGCACGGCATGGAAGCGGATGGCGTGGAACGCGCCATTGGCCTGGTGATGGCGCCGCACTTCTCGCGCATGAGCATTGGCGCCTACGAGCGCAAGGCGAGAGCGGCTGGCACCACCGTGGATCTGCGCATGATCGAGTCGTGGCATCTGCTGCCCGAATATATCGAGACTGTGCAGGCGCGCGTGTTCGATGCGCTGCAGCGCTTCCCCGCCGATCTGCGCAATCGCGTGCCGCTCGTCTTCACGGCGCACAGCCTGCCGCAGCGCATCCTCGCGGAGGACGATCCCTACGCGGACCAGCTGCGCGCCACGTTCGAGGCCGTGCGCGCGCGCTTCCCCGGACACGCCTGCCATTTCGCCTACCAGTCGGCCGCAATGACGCCCGAGCCGTGGCTGGGCCCGGATGCGGGCGCAATCATCGACCAGCTCGCGGCGGCCGGCGGGAACGCCGTGCTGCTCGTGCCCATCGGCTTCACCTCCGAGCACGTCGAGATCCTGTTCGACATCGACATCGAGTACCGCGAGCAGGCCGCGGCGCTGGGCATGCAGCTCGAGCGCATCGCGATGATGAACGATGATGCGCGCATGATGCGCGGCCTGGCGCGACTGGTGCACGAGGAAATGCAGAACGCGGGCTGGCTGTGAGCGAAGCGCCGCGTGTGCTCGTGGTGGGCGGCGGCCTGGCCGGCCTGACCGCTGCGTATCGGCTGCTGCACGGGCATGATGCAGGCGACGACACGGCCTCACCACCGCTGCGTCACGCCGCGGCCTCATCTGCCGATCAGCCGCGTGTGGTCATCGCCGAGGCGGACACCCGCCTGGGCGGGCGCATTGTCACCGAACGCTTCGATGGCTTCGTCGTCGATGCCGGCGCGGACAGCTTCCTGGGCACGCGCCCGCACATCCTGCCGCTGCTGCGCCGGCTGGGGCTCGAGGCCGCGCTGCAGGGCACACAGCCGGCCCGGCGGCGCAGCTGCATCCGGCGCGATAACAAGCTGTTTCCGCTGCCCGAGGGCATGAGTGGCGTGGTGCCGGCCAGTCCTGACGCGTGGTTAGGGGCACGCGTGCTCTCCTGGCCGGGCCGGCTGCGCGCCGCGCTGGACCTGGTGCTGCCGCGGGGCGCGCCGACCGGTGATGAGAGTGTGGCGGCGTTCGCCCGGCGCCGCTTCGGCCGCGAAGCCAGCGAGTGGCTGATCGAGCCGCTGCTGGGCGGGATTCACGGCGGCAGCGGCGAGAACCTCAGCATCCGCGCGACGTTTCCCGCGCTCGTGGAAGCAGAGCAGCGCGCGGGCAGCGTACTGCGCGGCCTGCGTCTCGCCCGCAACCGGGGCGGCGCCGCGACAGCGCATCCGCTGGGCGCGTTCCTCACACTGCGCGGCGGCATGGGCCGCCTCATTGATGCGCTGAGCGCGGCCCTGACGGACTGCGACGTGCGCGCCGGCGAGGCCGTGCAGTCGCTCGACCTCGCGGACGATGGCTGGTATGCGCGCACGATACGCGGCGCCACGATCTGCGCTGATGCCGTCGTGCTGGCATTGCCTGCGCACACCGCGGCCGGCATGCTGCGCGACGTTGCGCCCGGGCTTGCGGCGTTGCTGGCGGGAGTGCAATTCGGCTCGGCGGCCGTGCTGCACCTGGCATTCGATCGCGACGCGCTGCGCGCATTGCCGCCGGGTCACGGCTATCTCAACGGGCGCGGCGAGGGCGTGCGCGTGACCGCCTGCACATGGACATCGCAGAAGTTCGCGGACCGCGCGCCAGCAGAAGCGTTCCTCATGCGCGCCTTTCTCTCCGGCGATGGCGTGGCAGACATTGCCGAGCCGGATGCGTTGCGGCTCGTGCGGGCCGAGCTGCGTGCGGCGAGCGGCATCGGCTCCTCACCGCGCTGGCACCGGCTGTATCGCTTTCCGCACGCGATGCCACAGTACTCGCCCGGACATCTCGAGCGCGTGGCGGCCGTGGAGCAGCAGGCTGCGGCGCTGCCGGGCCTGTTCCTGGCCGGCAGCTCGTATCATGGTGTCGGCATTCCCGACACCATCGGCTCGGCCACACGGGCCGCGGCCGCGGTGCAGAGCTGGATCGAGAATCGTCGCCTGCAATCCGTGTAATCCGCTGCTGTGCTCCAGCGCGTTGCGTGCGCTGAGCGAAGCTGGACCAGCGTCGCTCTCGTCTTGCCCCATTGCGGGCCGGCGCGCAGGTTAGGCAGCCGGTAACCACCGACATCGCCCCGCCCGGTGCCTGCTCCCGCGCGGCAGGAGACTGCAATCATGAGCGAAGCGCCACCTTCGACGCTGCACTCCGCCGCCCCGGCCCTTGCTGTTCCGTGGTATCGCACGATCACGCGCGAGCAATGGCGAACGCTGATCGCCGCCAAGCTCGGCTGGATGCTCGATGCCATGGATTTCCTGATCTATGTGATGGCGATCGGGCGACTCAAGACGTATTTCGGTTTCGACGATGCGGCCGCGGGTCTGCTGGGCACGGTAACACTGCTGACATCAGCGACAGGCGGCCTGCTGTTCGGTGTGGTGGCGGATCGCGTGGGGCGCACACGCGCACTCATGGCGACGATCCTGATCTTCTCCTTCTGCTCCGCCGGCGCCGCGACATCGCAGAGTCTGCTGCAGCTGATGCTGTGGCGCTCGCTGCTGGGCCTGGGCATGGGCGGGGAGTGGACATCGGGCGCGGTGCTGGTGAGTGAGACGTGGCCGCCCGAGCATCGCACGAAGGCCATCAGCATCATGCAATCCGGCTGGGCGCTGGGTTACATACTCGCGGCCCTGCTCTCGGCGCTGATCCTCGACACACTGCACCTCGGGCCGAATGCGTGGCGCTGGCTGTTCCTGTCCGGCACGCTGCCTGCACTGGCCGTGTTCTGGGTGCGGCGCAAAGTGCCCGAGCCCGTGCTCTGGCGCCGCCGTGATGCGCAGGCGGAAGCGCGCGCCAATCCCTTCGCCGTGCTGTTCAGTCGCTCGCTCTGGCGCACGACTGTGCTGGCGACATTGCTGACCACGTGTGTGCAGTTCGGTTACTGGGGCCTCTTCTTCTGGCTGCCGTCGTTCCTGGCCAGGCCCCTCGAGCAGGGCGGCGCCGGCATGAGCGTGGTGAAGTCGATCGGCTTCATCATCCCGATGCAGATTGGCGCGTATTTCGGTTATCTGTCCTTCGGCTTCATCGCGGATCGCATCGGCCGAAGGCTCACCTTCATTCTGTTTCTGACTACAGCGGCGATCCTCGTGCCCATCTACGGTCAGATGGCGAGGAATCCGATCATCCTGATGGTGCTGGGGCCGGTGCTGGGCTTCGTGGGACACGGCTACTTCAGCCTGTTCGGCGCGTTCCTGGCCGAGTTGTTTCCCACCGCGGCGAGGGCCACCGGGCAGGGCCTCACTTACAATGGCGGCCGTGCCGCCGGCGCGCTCGCGCCTTTCACCATCGGCGTACTCGCCACCATTCCGCACGTCGGCATCGGCTCGGCACTGGGCTTGACGTCGGCATTCTTTCTGGCGGGCGCGCTGCTCATTCTCGCGTTCCCCGACACCAGCGGCATCCGCCTCGCGGAGTGATGGCCAGCGACAGCCCGGCGTGCGCCGCTCTGCTGACAGCCGTGTTCGCGGCACCGCGGGCCGTGGTCGTGGGCGGGCCCGCCCCTGCTCCGGCCCGTGGTAACACGCTGTGAGCGAGAGCGCGCGGGAGCACACCGCGGATCGCATTGAGGAAGTCCAGGCGAAGAGCGCCGGCTTCCGCAAGGAGCTGGGTCTCACGGATCTGGCGCTGACGCAGATCCTCTACGTGGTGGGCTCGGGCTGGGTGGGCACGGCCGCCAAGCTGGGCCCTTCGCACATCGTCTTCTGGCTGCTGGCGATTTCGCTGTACTACCTGCCCCAGGCCGCTGTCGTCATATACCTGAACCGCCTGATGCCGCTCGAGGGCGGGCTCTATCAGTGGGCACGCGAGGGACTGGGCGAGTTTCTCGGCTTCCTCACTGCGTGGAATCTCTGGGCCTATACGATCATCATCATGGCGACGTTCGCGGTGATCGTGGCCAACAACCTGTCCTACCTGATCGGGCCGGCAGGCGCAGCGTTCACCGGCACGTGGTGGTACACGCCCCTCGTCAGCACGCTGGCCATCGTGGGCGTCACCATCGTGTCGGTGCTGGGACTGCGCGTCAGCAAATGGCTGCAGAATGTGGGCGCGGTGGCGCACATTCTGACGTTCACGGCGCTCATCCTGGTGCCACTCATCGCACTGCGTCGCGGCGTGCTGACTTCGTACCACCCGCTGAAGGCATCACTGCCCGCGTTCACACCGCTGAGCCTGAACATCTTCGGCAAGATGGCGCTGGGTGCGCTCTCGGGCTTCGAGTATGTCGCCATCCTGGCGGGCGAGACGCGCAACCCCTCCCGCACGATTCGCGGCTCCGTGCTCATTGCGGTGCCCGCCATTGCGCTGATGTTCATCCTGGGCACGAGCAGCACACTCGCGCTCGTGCCCTACGACAGGATCGACCTGGTCAGCCCGATCCCGCAGACGCTGACCATCGGCTTCCAGGGCATGGGCTTCGCCAGCCTCATTGTGCCCGTGCTCATCTTCCTGCTGCTGCTCCGCCAGATCGGTACGGTAACGCTCATTTTCGCAGGCAACACCCGCCTTCCCATGGTGGCCGGCTGGGACGGCCTGCTGCCCGCCTGGTTCACGCGGCTGCACCCGCGTTTCCGCACACCGATCAACTCCATTCTGTTCGTCGGCATCATAACACTCGGTTTCTCGCTGGCCGGCCAGGTGGGCGTAGGCGTGCAGGAAGCGTTTCAGCTGCTCGAAAACGCGGGCGGAATCCTCTACGCGTTTACGTACCTCTCGCTGTTCGCCATTCCCGTGTTCGCAGCCCGCCGCCTGTCCGAGAAACCGCCGCTCTGGCTGCGCGCCGCATCCCTGTCCGGCCTCTTCATGAGCGCACTCTACTGCGTGCTGTCCGTGTTCCCCATCATCAATGTGGCCAGCTGGCAGGTCTTCGCCGTCAAGATCATCATCGTCCTGCTCTTCACTCAGCTTCTCGGCATCGCTCTTTACGCTCTTCACCGCAGAGGGCGGGGAGGGCGGCCCCCCGCCTCTGCGTCCGCTGCGGTACAGAAGAATGAGTGGTGAAGCGGCGTGTGGGGAGTGGAGAAGGGCGGGACTTGTCGGGGAGGGGCGCGGGGGTGAGATTCGGGGGCACGCCGGTCGAAAGCACGCAAACGCTGCGCTATGTCGGCGACCCTGTCGCCGGGCTGTGCGGCCGTAGAGACCGGCGGGCATCCGGTGTGACTGCCACTCCTTCAGGAATACTCACGTGACCCAGCGCACTCTGATCGCGTTGCTCCCGTTCGTGCTGGCCGCCTGTGCCTCGGCGGGGCCGAAGAATCCGGCGCCGCAGCCGCAGCCCGAGACGACAGCGCAGCCGGCACGCACGCCGCCCGCGGCGTCGCCCTCGCCGGCTGCGCCTGCCGCGCATGCGGCGGCCGCGAACTGGCAGTTGCTGGATCCGGTGACGGATCACGTGTACGGCATTGGCGCGGAGCGGGCGGAGAAGGAGCTGCTGGCGGGCAGGCAGCCGAAGCGCACGGTGGTGGTGGCGGTGATCGATGGCGGCGTGGACACGGCGCACGTCGATCTCAGGGCCAACCTGTGGACGAACGAGAAGGAGATCCCGGGCAACGGCAAGGATGATGACGGCAACGGCTACATTGATGACGTGCACGGCTGGAACTTCATTGGCGGCAAGGATGGGCAGGACGTGAACTGGGACACGTTCGAGGTAACACGGCTTTACGTGCAGTGTCAGAAGGGCGGCGCCGCCGCCACGCAGCTTCCCTGCGACAGCATCAACGCCAGTTACGCCGACAAGAAGCAGGAGGTTTCGCAGACGCTCGCGCAGATCAGCATGATCGGCGGCGCCCTGGATCGCGCACTGCCCGTGCTGCGCCAGGCGCTGGGCACGGACTCGATCACGCTCGAGCGCGTCAATGCGCTGCATCCGAGCGCCGCCAATGTGCAGCAGGCGAAGATGATCTACCAGCAGCTGGCGGCCAACGGCATCACGCCCGATGACATTGCCGAAGCGAAGAAGGAGTACCAGACGCAGAACGACTACGGCCTGAATGCGGGCTTCGATCCACGCAGCATTGTGGGCGACAACTACGGCGATACCGGCGAGCGGCACTACGGGAACAATGATGTCACCGGTCCGAATGCACTGCACGGCACACACGTGGCCGGCATCATTGGCGCCATCCGCGGCAACGGCACCGGCATTGACGGCATTGCACCGGCAGTCCGCATCATGTCGGTGCGCACCGTGCCCGATGGCGATGAGCGCGACAAGGATGTGGCCAATGCCATCCGCTACGCGGCGGACAACGGCGCACAGATCATCAACATGAGCTTCGGCAAGGCGTGGTCGCCGTACAAGCCTGCGGTGGACGAGGCCGTGAAGTATGCCGAAGCGAAGGGTGTGCTGCTGGTTCACGCCGCCGGCAACGACGGCGAGGACCTGTCGAAGAACCAGAACTTCCCGAACCCGATGCTGCGTGCCGGCGGCCGCGCCGCCAGCTGGATCGAAGTGGGCGCCTCTTCCTGGAAGGGCGGCGATACTCTGGCCACTTCGTTCTCCAACTACGGCCACGACGAAGTCGACGTGTTCGCGCCCGGCGCCGACATCCTCTCGACCATCCCCGGCAATGCCACCAAGCGGGAAGACGGCACCAGCATGGCCGCACCCGTGGTGAGCGGGCTGGCTGCGCTCATCATGGCGTATTATCCGCAGCTTACGGCAGCCGAGGTGAAGCGCGTCATCATGGAGTCAGCCACGAATCTCGCCGACCATCCGGCACTGCTGCCCGGCTCGCGGAGCGGCGAGAAGGTTCCGTTCGGCAAGCTCTCCGCCACGGGCGGCATTGTGAATGCCTACAATGCCATGAAGCTGGCCGAGCAGGTTGCTAACGGGAAAGTTCGCACGAACTGACACTGCCCTGCGGCGGAGGGCCGCCCGCGCTTGACGGATATCGTGGTCCCGCTTCGCTCGCGCCGGCGCGAGCGCGCTCTGCTCGTGCAGCAACTGCAGGACCTGATTCCCGCGGGCGCCCTGCTGTCCCAGGGCATTCACGGCCTCAGGGGTGGCGCGACAGGCGCCGCCGGCCTCACGCTGGCCACCGCCGAAGCGCTGGTGGGCGCACTCATGCTGCGCTCGCTCTTCTTCGCGGTGCGCGCGGTCCGGCGAGGTGAAGACGCGGGTGAAGCCGCACCGCACGCCATCGACTGGAACGACATACTGGCCGCCGCGATGCTGTCCCTGCAGGCGATGCACCAGTGGTACACCCACCAGCACGTGACCCGGCCTGCCATCGCACTCGCCATTGTCACACTGATCCTGGGACTGCTGCACGGCCGCATTGGCGATCGGGGCCGCCGGCGCCGCGCGCTGCGCATCAACGACGAATTCATGGTCATTGGCGGGCGGCCGTTCCGTCGCTTCAAGCGCGCGTGGGCAGACATTGATCGCATCGACATTGAGGATCGCGAAGCCCGCGTGGTGGCGCGCGACGGCCGCGTACGCCGGCTCAAACTCGATGACCTGCTCGATCGGGAGCGCGTGGTGGAAGCGCTGCGCGCCGCCCGCAGCATTCTCGGCGGGACCGCAGGCGTGGCGACGGAAACGTGAACGAGCGGGTCGCCTGCAATCCGTACTGCGGACTGCGACGACCCGCCCGTCAGCGGCTGCGGCGCTCCGCCTGCCGCCCCGCTCCCGGCCGCAGGCGGTTCCTGCTCAGCTGTTAGCCGGCGGCGCCTGAGCCTGCGCCTGGCGCTGCATGATGAACTGCGTCAGTGCGGGCACGTTGCCGGAGAGGCGGACGTAGGTGGCGACCTGGCCGCGATGATACCACTCGTGGGAGAGCGCGAACCAGACGTAGGACAGCACGGTCTGCGGGCCGAACATGCCATCCAGCATCACACCGGCATCGGCCTCCATGCGCTCCAGCCGCGGCTTGAGGTTGCCGGTCCAGTCATTGGCCAGCAGTGTGGCGAAATCCGTGTCGGGCGGATGCTGGTGCTGGGCAGGCGAGCCGGGCACGAACGGCGCCTTCGTTTCGAGGCGGTGCACATGATTCTGTGACGCCTGCCACAGGTGCTCCGCAATCTCCCTCGCCGTGCGCGCACCCGACGCGGGGCGCACATCCAGATAACCCGGTGCTATCGCCCGCAGCTCCGCCACCAGCCCGTTGCGACAGCGCTCCCAGTTGTGCACCGCTTCCGTCCATGCCGACATGCCGCCTCCAGAGTCAGTTCACGATGCTCAGAACTTGACGTTGAAAGCACCATTGGTCACGGTCTTGTTCCCCGTCGCCGCGCCACTGGGCACCATGGACAGTGTGAATGTGCCGGTCGCGCCTGTCGAGGAGAGCGCGGTGATGGTCACGCTGCCGCTGCCCGTCACTCCCGACGCGACCCACGCGCTGGATCCCACCGTGAGCGTGGCGTTACCGCCATTCGCAGCGGTGAACGGGAACGTACCCGTCCCCGACGCAAACAGCGCCATGCCCAGCGTGCCACTCGTTCCGTTGGTGCCGGCGATGGCCAGGATTCCGCTGCTGTACGTGCCGGCAAGGGAGAGGGTCGCCCGCCAGTCGCTGCCGTTGATGGTGGCACTCATGGAACCATTGGCCAGATTGCCGTTGCCGTTGTTGCCATCCGGCCCGGTCGAGTCCTTCTTGCAGGCACTGGCGGCCAGCAGCAGTACAGTGGTGAGCGTGAGCAGGCGGCGCATGGTCTTCTCTCCTTTGGTCGATGCCCGGGCCGGATCGTGCCGGAGCGGGGAGTTGTCCCGACACGGATTGCCGATCCCACGGTTGCATTGCGCAGGCACGTACAAAATACCGTCACGCCCGCCCACCCGCCCACCCGCCCGCGCGTCGCCTCGGGCGCCGGCGCCCGGCGAAACGCGGCTGCGGACGCTCCAGAACATCGCTTTTGACGCGTGTCACCCAGGCGGCGAACGAGAACCCGGAAACGTTTCGTCAAGCCGTTCCCCACCTCGAAATCACCGCGCGCCGATACCGGTCAGCTTTGCGTCACGCGTAGTGGCAGTAAACAGCCTGCTCGAAATCGAAGATCTGCACGAATTCCCCGGTCACGGTGCCGGAAAAGTAGCGGTGGGAGCCGAAGTCGTAGCCCGCCAGCTGGTTGCCCGTGAGTGTGAAATTCAGGTACGCCATGCGGCCGTAGTCGAAAAGCTCGAAGCGGCCACCGGCGCGCGCACCGTTCACCTGGCAGTCGCGCTCCTGATCGAACGCGAAGGCGCGGTCCGCGGACAGCGCGCCGCGGAGGACCACGAAACGCCCTCGCCTGAAGTCGTAGATGCTGCGGAGCGGCGTGCCGCGCACGGCGCTGCCCGCCATGGCGGCAATGATGGCGCGGACATTGTCGAGCACGCGACGACTCTATTCTGTGACCCGGCCCAGTGCAGCGGGCGCGGTGGCGCGTCCGACAAGTCCGGCCAGGGCAATGATGGTGAGCACGTACGGGATCATCTCGATGAATTGCGATGGCACCAGCTCGAGCGCCTGCAGCTGAATCTGGAGCGTTTCGGCCGCCGCGAACAGGAGACACGCGATGGCCGCCTTCCCCGGCTCCCATTTGCCGAAGATCACGGCTGCGAGCGCGATGAATCCGCGTCCCGCCGTCATGTTGTCCGTGAACTGGTGCTGATCGAGCGAGAGGTACACGCCGCCCAGCGCAGCGAACAAGCCGGACAACGTCACCGCGATCCAGCGCACCTTCGCCACGGACACACCCACCGACGCGGCGGCCTCCGGCTTTTCGCCGGCAGCCCGCACGCGCAAGCCGAAAGGCGTGCGCGCCAGCAGCCACCACACAAAGACGATAGCGCCGACGCCCAGCCATACGAGCGGGTTGCTGAACGATGCCAGCAGGCCGGAGCCGCTCTGGGGTCCGCCGAAGCCCGCCACGCGCGGCGAATTCGACGAGCTGTCGAATGCCATCTTCAGGAAGAGTCGCGTGACGCCAATCGCCAGCAGATTGATGGCGATGCCGGTCACGACCTGATCGGCGCGGTAGCGGATGGCGGTGAGGCCGTAGAGCAGCGCGGCCAGTGCGCCGCCACCCACGCCGCACAGTGCGCCCACGATCGGTGATCCCGTGGCCCAGCTGCCCAGCACCGCGCAGAACGCGCCGCTCAGCATGAATCCCTCGAGCCCCAGCGCGATCACCCCCGAGCGCTCCGACAGCACACCGCCGGCCGCGGCGAACAGGTAGGGCGTCGCGATGCGAATGGTCTGCGCCAGAAACGCCAGCAGGCTCATGACTGCACCGCCGGCGCTGTGCGTGCGCCCGTGCTCGGCGACGCCGTCGGCGGGATCGCGCGGCGCGCACGCAGCAGGCGGCGCACTTCGGGCATGGCCGTGACCACCGCAATGATCACCACCGCGGTCAGCACATCGACCATCTGCTTGGGCACCAGCGCGCCCACCGCCAGCCCGCCCTGCGACAGTGTGGCGAAGAGCAACGCCGCGAGCACCACACCCAGCGGGTGATTGCGACCCACGAGCGCCACGGCAATGCCCAGGAAACCGGCGCCGCCGGCAAAGCCTTCCTCGTAATAGTGCTTGTATCCTGACACGAAATTAACGCCACCCAGTCCGGCCAGGACGCCGCCCAGCACCAGCGCGCGCAGCCAGACCCGCCCCACTTTCACGCCACCGTATTCGGCCGCATCGGGCTGCAATCCGGCGGCGCGCAGCTCGTAGCCGCCACGCGTGCGGAACAGGTACCACCCGGTCAGCGCGGCCGCGGCCAGCGCGAAGAGCAGCGTGAAGTTGGCGGCGGAACCGTGGAACGCCGCAAAGACATCCGCCAGGCGCGCCACACCGCCTGCGTGAATCTCCGGCGTGTGCAGCGTTTCCGGAACGTGCAGGTGCGAAGCCACGATCCAGTTGAGCAGCGCCAGCACGATGAAGTTCAGCATGATCGTGACGATGACTTCGCTGGCGCCGTACCTGGCCTTGAGCACGCCCGGCACCAGGCCGACGAGTCCACCGCCCGCGCAGGCGGCGAGCAGACACAGCGGCACCGCGAGCAACACCGGAGTGCCGGGCGGCAGCGCCAGCCCCATGATGGCCGCGCTGAAGCCGCCGGCCGCCAGCTGACTTTCCGCGCCAATGTTGAACACACCGGCGCGCATGCCGATGGCCACGGCGAGACCGGTGCAGGTGAGGGTCGTCGTCTTGTAGAGCACCTGCCCGAAACCGTAGGCGTTGCCCCACGTGCCCTCGAACAGCTGGCGATACACTTCCGCCGGCGACTGGCCGAAGACGAGAATCAGCACGTCGCCGATCACCGCCGCGATCAGGATGGCGACGAGCGGCGGCAGCACGGATTCCAGGTATTGCAGGCGACGACGGGGCCCGCTCTCCGCGGCGCTGACCGGACTGTTCGCAGGCTGCGCGCTCATGCTTCGACTGCCCTGGCCGCACCGGTCATCCACGCGCCCAGCGACTCGCGCGTGGCCTCGCCTCGCCGCTGCACCGTGACCATGCGGCCACCGTACATGACGGCGATGGCGTCGGACAGCGCCAGCACTTCCATCAGGTCGGCGCTCACCAGCAGCACCGCCTTGCCGGCTGTCACGCGCACCGCGCAGCTGCTCGTGGATGAACTCGATGGCGCCCACGTCCACGCCGCGCGTGGGCTGCGACGCGAGCAGCACCCTGAAATCGCGGCCCATTTCCCGCGCGATCACGATCTTCTGCTGGTTGCCGCCGGACAGAGCGCGCGCCGGTAATGCGCTGTCAGGCGGGCGGATGTCGAAGCGCTGCACGCGCTCGCGCGCATTCGCCGCAATGGCCGCACGGTCCAGCCGGCCGCGGCGGGTGAAGCGGTGCTGCAGGCCGAGGATCAGGTTGTCCGCCACCGAGTAATCGAGCACCAGGCCGCGACGGTGGCGATCCTCCGGGATGTGCGAGAGTCCGGCATCCGCGCGTTCGCGCACACTCGCGTGCGTGCACTCGCGGCCGTTCAGCCGGATGCTGCCGGAGGCGACCGGGCGCAGTCCCGCGAGCGCCTCGATCAGCTCCGTCTGTCCGTTGCCCTCGACACCCGCAATGCCGAAGATCTCGCCGGGCGGGACGGTGAAGGACACGCCATCCACCTCGCGCGCGCGGCGTGCGCTCGCTACGACCAGCTCGCGCACCTCGAGGCCCTGGCCGGGCGCGATGTGTGCTCCGGATACCGGCGGCGCCCCGCTGCCAGCGGAAACGCCGGCGCCCGCGGCCGTGGCGTCGCCTGAACCCTGTGTTAGTGAGGCCGCCGGGAGCGCGGCTTCCTGCAGGCCCAGCGCATCGCCCACCAGCGCCACGTCGCGGCCCACCATGGCGCGCGCAATGACTGCGGGCGTGGCAGCCGCCGTCCTCATGCGCTCCACCGTGCGACCCGCGCGCATGACCGTGATCGTCTCCGAGATCTCGATCACCTCGTCCAGCTTGTGCGTGATCAGCACGACGGTGCCGCCGTCGGCGCGCAGCCGCCGCAGCACGGCCCACAGCTCCTGCACTTCGGGCGGCGAGAGCACGGCGGTGGGCTCATCGAGAATCAGGATGCGGGCGCCACGAAACAGCGTCTTCAGGATTTCGACGCGCTGCGCTTCGCCCACGGAGAGTTCCGCGACGCGTCGCGTGGGCGTGACCGCAAGGCCGGTGCGCTGACTGAGCTGCTGCACCGCGGTGGCGGCCGCCGCACGGTCCAGCTGCCAGCCACGGCGCAGCTCGTGACCGAGCATCACGTTCTCCGCCACCGTGAGCGTGGGCACAAGCATGAAATGCTGGTGCACCATGCCCACGCCTGCGGCAATGGCAGCGCGCGCGCTCCAGCCGGTAACGTCGCGGCCATTCACGAGAACGCGACCGGCATCAGGCGAGTACATGCCGCTCAGCACGCGCATCAGCGTGGACTTGCCCGCACCGTTCTCGCCCACCACGGCGTGGATCTCGCCGGCCGCGACTTCCAGCGATGCTTCGCGATTGGCGACGACTGCGCCGAAGCGCTTGACGATGCCCTCGGCCGCCAGCGCCGGCGGAAGCTGCGCCGCACTCATCGCGTGCTCGGCACCTGGATGCGGCCGGCAATGATGTCGGCCTGCAGCTGCTCCAGCCGCGCGTGCACGCTGTCCGGGATCAGCGCGCGATTGTGCTCGTCGTAGATGTAGCCCACGCCGCCTTCTGCCAGACCGAACTCGTAGATGCCGCCCTTGAACGTGCCTTCCTTCACCAGGCGGACGGCCTGATAGACGACGTTGTTCACCTGCTTCACCATCGAGGTGAGCACGAAGCCGGGCGCTTCCGCGTACTGATCCGCGTCCACACCGATCGCCAGCTTGCCGGTGGCGCGCGCCGCCTCGAATACGCCCAGCCCGGTCGAGCCCGATGCGTGATAGATCACGTTGACACCCTGCTGGTACTGGCTCAGCGCCAGCTCCTTGCCGCGGCCAGGATTGCGGAACGCTTCCGGCGTCACACCCGCGTACTGCGCCAGCACCGTGCAGTCCGGGCAGACCGCGTGCACGCCCGCGCGATAGCCGGCCTCGAACTTGTGGATGAGCGGGATGTCCATGCCGCCCACGAACCCGACTTTCTTCGATTTGCCCACCAGCGCGGCCAGTGCGCCCACCAGGAAAGAACCCTGCTCCTCGTGGAACTTCAGGGCGGCGAGATTGGACGGCGGCGCAATCACATTGCCCAGCGAGTCGGTCTGCAACGCGTAATCGACGCCCGCAAACCGCGTGTCAGGATACTCGCGCGCCAGCTGCGTGAGATCATCGCTGAAGATGAAGCCGACGCCCACCACGAGGTCCATGCCCTCGGCCGCCAGCAGCCGCAATCCCGCTTCCCGGTCCGACCCTTCCCCCGGCTCGATGAAACGCACCTTTGCGCCCAGATCGTGGATCGCGCGTTCTGCACCCAGCCAGGCGCCGTCGTTGAACGACTTGTCGCCGCGACCGCCCACATCGAAGACAATGCCGACCTGCACGTCGCCAGCCGCAGGCGAGGGCAACGCGCCGCGCGGGTGCGCGAACAACAGCGCCGCGTGCACTGCGAGCAGGGCGGCGAGCAGTACGAGCAGATTGCGCATGGAGCGGAAGAATCGGCGGGGGCCAGAAGGAAGGCAAGCGGCTTGCGCCCGTACCGGTATCGCGCACATTAACCGGCGGAGCGCACGCCGTTCCTCGCGATCGGCGCCAGTACCAGCCTCCGGAGTCGCGCGTGGCACAATACTCGTTCATCAGCCGGTGGGCCTTCGACGCGCCGCTCGCCACCGTGTGGGAAGAGATCACCCACCCGCTCCACTGGCCTGCCTGGTGGCGAGGCCTGGAAAGTGTCGTGGAGACAAGGCCCGCCGATGCCGATGGCCTCGGCAGCATCCGCCGCTTCACCTGGCGCAGCCGCCTGCGCTATCGCCTCATCGTCGAACTGCGGACCACGCGTGTCGTGCAGCACCAGCTGCTCGAAGCCGAGGCCATGGGCGAACTGCGCGGCACCGGCCGCTGGACCATGCATGAAGAAGGCGAGACCACACACGTGCGCTACGACTGGAGCGTGGATGCCACCCGACAATGGATGCGCCTGCTCGCTCCCGTTGCCCGCCCCGTCTTCACGTGGAATCACAATGTGATCATGCGCTGGGGTCAGGAAGGCCTGCGCCACCACCTGAGCAGCGGCAGCTGCGCACTCTGACCCATCGCCCCATCACGGACGCCACGCCGGCGCACAGCGCAGCCGCCTCGCGCCGCCTCGTCCTTGCCGCAGCGCTGCAGCGAGGCGTAGGTTCCTCCCCGGAACGATTCCGGGGGAGCGATGCGCGACAACCTCGATCTGCTGCAGGGCACACTCGATCTGCTCGTGCTCAAGGCGCTGGGCACTGATGCGCGACACGGCTACGATGTGGCGCGCTGGATCCGCGAGACCACGGATGAAACGATCCTGGTCGAGGATCGTGCGTTGTACGTGGCGCTGCACCGGCTGGAGGATCGCGGCTGGGTCTCGTCGGAGTGGGGTCTGTCGGAGAACAATCGGCGCGCGCGCTACTACAGTCTGACGCGCGCAGGCAAGCGCGCGCTGAGCGACAAGAGCGGCGACTGGTCGGCTTATGCCGCGGCCATGAGCAAGGTGCTGCGCGCCACGTGAGCCTGCGTGGCGGTTGCGTGTGCGCGTTCTGCGCGCGACGCGGCCATCCCGCCTCCAAGCGCACCCGCCTTCGGCTGATGCTTCACGCGGCCGGCTGATTCCGGCCAACAGCCTGCCGTCAGACGTGCCGGTCGTGACGGCGTCCCTTGTCCGCGCGGCTGCCTGCGCGTAGCGTGGGCCGCCACCAGCCTCGCCCTTTCGCCCGAACCGATCCGAAGGCCATGTCGCCTGCCCTCGCCTCGTTGCTGGCGCTCATCGTCGCCATTGCGCTGTCCATCGCGACGCGCATCAATGTGGGCCTGATCGCCATCGCGTTCGCCTGGCTGATCGGCGTGTACCTGGCGAAGCTGGGCGCGGAGAGCGTGATGCGCGGCTTTCCCGCGTCGCTGTTCCTCACGCTCACCGGCATAACACTGCTGTTTGCGTGTGCCGAAACCAACGGCACACTGGAGCGGCTGGCGCAGCGCGCGGTGCAGCTGGCCCGGGGCGATGCGCGGCTGCTGCCCGCGGTCTTCTTCCTGATCGCCTGCCTGGTCTCGAGTGTGGGACCGGGGGCCATCTCGAGTGTGGCGCTGATCGCCCCGCTGGCCATGGCGATTGGCGGGCGCGCCGGCGTGTCGCCGTTCCTGACGGCGCTGATGGTCGCGAACGGCGCCAATGCGGGGAACCTCTCGCCCATCAGCGCGGTGGGCGTGATTGCCAATTCGCGGATGGCGGAGGCGGGACTGGGCGGACACGAGGGCAAGGTGTTCTTCGCCAACCTGGCGGCGCACCTGCTGGTGGCGGTGGCTGCTTACTTCGCGTTAGGCGGGCGTCGCCTGTCCGGCCGCATTGCTGCGGATGGTGCCAGCGCTCCGCCCGGGAAACTGGACCGCGCGCAACGCATCACCATCGCTGTGATCGTGCTGTGGATCGCGGGCGTGCTGCTGCTGCGCCTCAATGTGGGACTCAGCGCCTTCGCTGCGGTGGCGCTGCTGATCGGCGCGCGCGCCGCGGTGGATGGCACCGCGATGCGCCGCGTGCCCTGGGGCGTGATCATCATGGTGAGCGGCGTCACCGTGCTCATCGCACTGCTGGAGGCGACGAAGGGGATGGACCTCTTCACCGGCATCCTCTCCCGTCTCGCGTCGCCTGCCACCGTGAACGGCGTGATCGCATTCGTCACGGGCGCCATCTCGACGTACAGCAGTACATCGGGCGTGGTGCTGCCCGCGTTCCTGCCCACGGTGCCGGGCCTCGTGCAGAAGCTGGGCGGCGGCGACCCGCTGGCGGTCGCGCTCAGCATCAACGTTGGCTCCGCGCTCGTGGACGTGTCGCCGCTCAGCACACTGGGCGCGCTGTGCCTCGCCGCCGTGCCCGATGGGCCCGCTGCCACGCAGCTGTTCCGCCGGCTGCTGATCTGGGGTGTGTCGATGGCGCTGGTGGGTGCGTTGTTGTGTCAGGTGTTCGCGGGACCGCTCGCCCGTCTGACATTCTGAGTGGACATGATCACCTGGGTACGGATCCCGTTTGCGCCCGTCCATCCGTTTGCTCTCGTATTTGTCTTCCCCCGCTCTGGCGCTATGGGTGCGGCGCCGCTTCGGCGGGGGGCGCGCGCCCTTCTGGCTGAGTGTCGTCGCTGCCGGCTGCTTGCTGTGCATCACCTTTGCCGGGCGGCCCTCGAACCGCTTCGAATCCGTGGCCTTCCTCTTCCTCACGCTGGTGTCGCCCATCGCCGGTGCGGCAGGAAGCATCGCGCTGCTGGTGCACAGGCGCTGGTCGCCGTTCGTGCTGTACGCCGTGTGTGTGTGCGCGCGGTGACGGCGGCTCGCAGGGCTCATCCTGACACTGAGTTTGTTCCGTCACTCCGGCGGCATTGCGCTGCTTCGCTGACGCGTCGTCTGGAGTTGCGACTGCGCTCGCGCTGCGGTGTCCCGCGGATCGGGCGGTTGCCCTCGCGCTGCCCGGAGTGTCCTGCGGATCCGGCGATTGCCCTCGCGCTGCCAGGGTGTCCTGCGGTTCAGGCGATTGCCCTCGCGCTGCCCGGAGTGTGCTGCGGATCCGGCGGTTGCCCTCGACTGAACGCGACTGCGCAGCTGCGACCGTGAAGATGCAACTTTCAGCGTCAGGCTCTGGAGTTTCCGGTCTGGTGGATCGGCCGAACCAGGCCGCCGTCTCGCCGGGACTCGAACCGGTGGCCTGTGAGGGGAACGTTCACGCCAGCGCGCAGGACCGCCTCCCGCTGACGCACGATCTCCATCGGCCGGTGTACTCGACGCAACGCAACAGCAACCCTGACGGAGGTGCCCGCAATGACGCCGCCGGTGAAGCCCATTCCCACGGACCGCCCGCAGCTCGTGCCCTACATCACGGTGAACGACGGCGCCGCCGCCGTCGACTTCTACGTGCGCGCGTTCGGCGCCACGGAAGTGATCCGGCTGGCGGAGCCGGGCGGCCGCATCGGGCACGCGGAGCTGTCCATCGGCAATGCCGGCATCATGCTTTCCGATCGAGTATCCGGAGATGGGCGTGCTGAGTCCGCGCAGCATCGGCGGCTCGCCCGTCGTCATGCACATCTACGTGGATGACGTGGACGCTGTGGCGGAGCGCGCCGTTGCGGCAGGCGCGAAGGTGCTGCGGCCTGTCGAGAACCAGTTCTACGGTGATCGCGGCGGCAAGTTCGAGGATCCGTTCGGTCACTACTGGTGGATTGCCACGCACGTGGAGGATGTCGCGCCTGAGGAGATGCAACGGCGCGCCGGCGAGCTGTACGGCAACACCTGACCATTGCGGACCTGTCTCGCGTCGACGCGATCGGCGGCGAATCCGGTGTCCGGACCCTCAGGCGAGGCGTCGCACTCGTGACGTCTGAATGCCTGCCTGATGGCAGCTCTGGGGGCGCGGTGCTCAGGCGAGTCTGCCGGCGTGGTGCGCCCGCGCGCCTGCGGGCGCGGTGCTCGCGTGAGTCTACTTCGCGGCTGCGCCCTTCGCGCTGACCACATGCTCGCGCAGCGTCTGCTGGATGTACCGGGCGACGGCGTCGATGTCGTGCAGCTGGAGAGCCGTCAGGCCCCAGTGCGGCATGCCCTTGTCGTTGCCCACGTAGATGTACTTCCGCAGACCCTCGAGGTCGGTGGCGAAGCGCCAGTCGGGCGCCAGGAACGAAGGCGGACGCAGCGTGTCTCCGTGCAGCACGAGGCCTGCGTCGCCCTTGCCTCCCTTGCCGTGGCACTTCATGCAGCTCACCTGCCAAACGACCTCCCCGCGCTGCAGCGCGAGCACCGGCCTCGACCATACGATGGTATCGAAGAAGGCGGGGTCGTACGCAGCCTGGGCCATGCGCACAGTGTCCTGCGCCGCGGCCGTGCGCTCGGCCTTCTCGCGCTCCGCGCGCGCGGCCCGGCTTTCGCCGCACGCGCCCACGCTCAGCAGCAGAACCACAATCGCCAGCCCTCGCATGCGGACCTCCCGTTGCCGTGACAAGCGGCGCCTGATGCCCCTCCGGTATCCCTCCCTGAGCTTTCGATGCGCATGGCTCCGCAGCCAGTGGGGATGTTCCTGATCCTTCCACCTCACCGGATCACCCGGCGTCCGGGTCTGCCCTACTCCACGCCTCCGCGTTGGGCCTGCGGCCGCGCCGGATCGCGGTTCTTTCCTCAGGGCCGGTGCAGCTATGCTGGAATCGGGGCCCGGGTGGCGCTGTGGAACCGTTTTCATGCGCACGTGCGCCAACGGAATGGCGGTATGGCGCGAAACGGGTGGGGAATGGGCAGACGAGCCAGAACGCCGGTTTTCGGACCGTCTTGGCGTTCGTGGGTTGCGGCCGCTCCTGCTATCGGACGAGCCGGGCCTCGCGCCCGGCCATGCAACGCGGAGTCGCTGGAATAGCCCCACGCCCCAGCTCGGCGTGGCGCCAGGCCCGTTCGACCTGCAGGGTGGGACCCACCCATGTCGGAACAGCCCGCAACCCAACAACGCCAAGACGGTCCGGGTGCTAAGTTCCCCCCATGAAGACCGAGACCTCTGCCCGCCTCTTCCAGAAGGCGCTCGCGCTGTTTCCGGGCGGCGTCAACTCGCCGGTTCGCGCGTTCCGTTCGGTCGGTGGCGACCCGCTGTTCATTCAGCGGGGCGAAGGCGCGTATGTGATCGACGCGGACGGGAACCGCTTCGTCGACTACGTCCTGTCCTGGGGCCCGCTCGTTCTGGGTCACGCGCACATTGCCGTCCTGCGCGCGATTGCCGACGCAGCCAGACGCGGCACCAGCTTCGGCGCGCCCACCACAGCGGAGATCGAACTCGCCGAGAAGATCCAGTCGCGTATGCCCAGTCTCGAGCGCATGCGCTTCGTCAGCTCGGGCACCGAGGCGGTCATGAGCACGATCCGCGTGGCGCGCGCGTTCACCGGTCGCACGAAGCTCATCAAGTTTGCAGGCTGTTATCACGGGCACGCGGACATGCTGCTGGTGCAGGCAGGTTCGGGCGTGGCGACGCTGGGACTGCCGGACTCGCCGGGTGTACCCGCGGCCACGGTCGCGGACACGCTCGTGGCGCGCTACAACAATGCGGACTCCGTGCGTGCGTTGTGCGAGGCGAATCCCGGTCAGATCGCGGCCGTGCTGGTCGAGCCGGTCGCGGGCAACATGGGTCTGGTGCTGCCCCGGCCCACGTTCCTGCAGGAGCTGCGTCGCATTACCACCGAGCATGGCGCACTGCTGGTTTTCGATGAGGTGATGACCGGCTTCCGCGTCGCGCCGGGCGGCGCCCAGGCGCGGTATGGCGTGACCCCGGACCTCACCACGCTGGGCAAGGTGATCGGCGGCGGCCTGCCGGTGGGTGCGTTCGGCGGGCGTCGCGAGATCATGGAGCGCGTCGCACCCGCCGGCCCCGTCTACCAGGCAGGCACGCTCTCCGGCAATCCGGTCACGATGCACGCGGGACTGGCCACGCTCGAGGCGCTGGACAAGGCCGGCGTCTGGCCCACGCTCGAGGACACGGCGCGCAACACCGCGCAGGCGCTCGAGGCCGCGGCCAACGACGCCGGTGTGCCGATCGTGGTATCCGCGATCGGCTCCATGTTCGGCTTCTTCTTTTCGTCGCAGCCGGTGCTGGACTGGGAGGGCGCGGCCGCATGCGACCGGGAGCGCTTCACGCGCTTCTTCCGCGCCATGCTCGAGGGCGGCATTACCTGGCACCATCGCCCTTCGAGTCGGCGTTCGTGTCGGTTGCGCACGGCGATGCCGAGCTGGAGCGGTTCCGCATTGCGGCCCGCGAAGCCATGGTGCGGGCCCGCTAGCCCGCACGCCGCTTGTCACGCGCGCGCCGAGCGCGTACGATCCTCGCCGCGCGGCCCGCGGCATGTCCGGCGGGCCGTTTCCCGACACCAAACGCAACCCGACGCATTGACGGAGGTCAACGTGGTCGCCTGGCTCGCACCGCTCGCGCTGTTCTGGAGCGTGGCCGCACTGTACCTGGGTGGGTTCCCGATCCAGATCGAAGGTGGTGGCGGCGGGCGTCATCTGCTCGGCCTGGCGGGTACGCTGGTGCTGTACCTCGTGGTCTGGTACCTCCTGCGCCTGGGACTCAACTCCGTAGTGCCGCCCATTGGCGCGGTCATCTTCGCCTGCGCGCTGACCGTCCTGCTGCTGCCGCTGCTCGCGAAGATCGCGTTCCGCATCGTTGGCGTGCGCATCATGAGGGCAGCGCATCACTAGTGGAGCTCTGCCACGGGAACGTGGGAGTCGGTCCAGGGGTGCTGGTCCGCTCCTTGCCCGTTGTTCCGTGCGGTGCGTATGCGCGCCGAACGCAGCGCGTCGGCAAGGTGTACGCGAGTTGAAGGTCGCGCTCACACGCGCGCGACCGTGTGCGGTGGCCGTCGAGGTGGAATGTGGACCCCTCCGAACTCGCCGTTCTCGTGCTTCTCGGCCTCGTGCTGCTGCGCGGGTTGCTGCTCGCGCTGGGCGCAGCACTGCTGTTGCGGCCGGTAGTCGAGTGCCCGGCCTGCTTCGGTTCGACCTTCCCGCAGCGCAAGCGCTGGCTGCGCTGGGTGCTTCCCTGGGCGGAGTGGCGCTTCTGCGTGCACTGCGGCTGGCAGGGTCCGGCGCGACGTCCGGAGAAGCCGCGCGTGCCGCCCCTCGCTCGCCCACGCCAGTCGGAATTGCCGTTCCCCTTCGAGGAGCCCGGCTCGCGCACCTGATCGCGGGCGAACCGCTTCGCCACGCGCATTGACGGACCAGGCGACGGTGGAGCATTTCGAGGAACGCAGCATCGGCGGACTGCTCGTGCGCATTGACCGCAGCCTCTGCGTTGCGTTCGAGACCTGCGTCGACCTGGCGCCGGAGACGTTCCGCATGGGCGTGGAAGGCGTCGTCGTCTTCTGCGATGGCAATGCCACCATCGAGCGCGAGCGGTTGCTCGAATCGTGTCGCTCCTGTCCGGTTTCCGCGTTGACGCTGTTCGACGAGAGCGGCGCACAGCTGGTGCCATGAGAAAGATCCGTACCTACCACGAAGTTGCGCACGAGACCGGCTCGCAGATTCTCGAGCAGGTGCTGGATCAGCGCGCCCGCCTGACACGCCGTTTGGAAGGCGTGCGCGCCATCATTCCCGTGCTCAGCGGCAAGGGCGGCGTGGGCAAGAGCGCCATCACCGCGAACCTGGCCACGGCGCTCGCCAGTCGCGGTGCGCTTGTGGGTGCGCTGGATGCCGACCTCAACGGCCCATCGCTGGGACGCATGCTGGGGGTGGCCGGCGCACAGCTGCGCGATGACGAGGAGGGCGTGCAGCCGGCCGTGAATACGGGCGGTGTGCGCGTGATGTCGATGGACCTGCTGCAGGAGGACGACGCGCCGCTGCGCTGGCGCGCGCCCACGGGCGACGGCTTCATCTGGCGAGGCGTCGCGGAGACGGGCGTGCTGCGCGAATTCCTCTCCGATGTCGTGTGGGGTGAGCTGGATTATCTGCTGCTCGATGTGCCGCCCGGCACGGATCGCATTGCGCGGCTGCTCGATCTGCTGCCGCAGCCGCAGCAGACGCTGCTGGTCACGACGCCCGCCGAGATCGCGCGCTTCGTCGTGTCCAAGTCCGCTCGCCTGCTGCGCGATGCGAACATCTCGCCGGTCGGCATTGTCGCCAACATGGTTGCGTACGTCGACTCCACCGGCGAGACGCGCGTGCTGTTCGATGCGGATGGCGCGCGCGCGCTGGCCGCAGAGACGGGACTCGAGGTGTGGGCCGATGTGCCCTTCGAGCCGGCGCTGGGTCAGGCGACGGATCGCGGTCAACCTTTCGTGCTGCAGGCGCCCGGCTCGCCCGCGGCCCACGCCTTCGCCCGTCTCGCGGATCGCGTCGAGCGCGAGAACGGCGGCAGGAACGCCGCATGAAATTCCTCTGCATTGGTTGCGACGAAGTGATGGCCTTCGCGGAGCGCCAGGTGCCGGGTGATGGCACACTGGCCGCCGTCTTCGCGTGTCCACGCTGCGGCCACGAGATCGCCATGCTCACCAATCCCATGGAAACGCAGCTGGTGAGCAGCCTGGGCGTGCGCATTGGCGGGCGCGCCGTGCCCGAGCAGCCCATGGAAATGACGCGCAGCACGCTCGCGGACGCGCGCAGCGATGTGTTCACGGAGTCGTCGCCTCACGAGCTGTTAGTGGGCGGGATGGCGCCGCATGCTGCCGCGGCCGCGGCCATGCCCGCAGCGGCGCCGGCAACGGAAACCGTGGCGTCGCCTGCCCTGTCCGTCACGTGGGATGGTGCTGCGCAGGAACGACTCGCGAAGGTGCCCGGCTTCGTGCGCGGCATGGTGAAGCGCATCTACGCGGACTACGCGAAAGAGCACGGCATCGCCGTGATCTCGCCCGAGGTCATGGATCGCGCGCGCACCGAGCTGGGCCTGGAAGGGATGTGACGCCGTGCAGGCGGGCGAGGCGGCCGGCGGCCGGGACCCGTGACGCAGGCTTCCCCGCTCGTCTCTCTCACGCGCGCGAGCTTCCGTTTTGCCTCCGGCCGCGACGCGCTCCACGACATTGACCTCACCGTGCACGCGGGCGAAACGCTGGCGCTGCTCGGACCCAACGGTTCCGGCAAGAGCACGCTGCTGCGCATCCTCGCCGGTGACCTGGCGCCGTCGCGTGGTGCGCGGCACCGGATTGCAGGCGACGATGCCGCTCCGGCTCTGCGTCGTTTCGGCTACGCGCCCGATGAGGCGGCCCACTTCGACGAGCTGAGCGGCCGCGAGAACGCCGTCTTTTTCGCTCGTGCCAACGGTGCCGGCCCGCGCGCGGTCGATGCGCTGCTCGCGGCGTTCGGCCTGGCCGCGGATGCCGGTGTGGCGGCGGGCGAGTACTCGTTCGGCATGCGCCGCAAGCTCGCGCTCGTGGAAGCCATGGCGCATGCACCCGCGCTGCTGCTCCTGGACGAGCCGACCATCGGGCTGGACCCGGCTGCACTGCTCGCGCTGACGGCGGAACTGCAATCTCGGACACAGGCTGGCGCGGCCGTGGTGCTGGCCACGAACGATGCGGCCGCGGCCGCGCTCGCCACGCGCATTGTGTTCCTGCATCGCGGTCGCAAGGTCGCGGATTCGCCTGCGCAGGCGCTGCTGCGCTCCGTCGCAGGCGAGACGCGCATCGATGTGGAGCTGGACATCACCCGTTCCGCCACCCGCGGATCTGCCCGCTGGCGTGCGTGCATCGCCGGGCGAATCCGGGCTCGTGTTCGCGAGTGCGCGCGGCGCCGACGTGCTCCCCGACATCTGCGCCGCGCTCGTGCGCTCGGGTGCGCGTATCCTGTCCGTGCGCGTGCGCGAGCCCGGGCTGGCCGATGTGTTCCGCCGCCTCACCGGCGAAGAGCTGAGCAGCGGGACCGACGACGCAATCGCGAAGCCAGCAGCAAACGGGCACGCATGAGTTCACGCGTTCGGTCGCTGCCGCTGGTCTGGCGCGTCGAATGGCAGCGCAGTGCACGGCGGCGCCGGCTGTTCGCGCTCAACATCTTCGTGCCTTCCGTGCTGGTTGCGGCGCTCGCGCTGGGCGGCGCGCCGCTGGTGCACGCGTCCGCGGTCTACGCGGTGCTGTTCACGCTGTTCGGCACGTTCGGCGCCGCCATCCCGGCATTGCGCGATGCGGAGCGCGGTCTGGTGCGACGACTCGTACTCACGCCGCTCTCGCCGGCGGGCGTGCTGCTGGGCCGGGCGTTCGCGGGCGCCGCAGTCGACTTCGTCCAGCTGCTTCCCGGCAGCGCGCTGATCCTGGTCGCCGCGCGCGCATCCGGCATCGCCTGGATCGGCCTGCCCGCTGTGCTGCTGGGATCGCTGCTCATCAGCAACCTGCTCGGGCTGTGGATCGCCGCGCTGGCCAGGTCCGTGGGCGAGGGCGCGTTGTTCGCGGCGGTGGCGGCACTGCTGCTGCTGCACGCTTCGGGCGTCTTCCGCACACCCGTCACGCACTCGATGGGTGCGCGCGTTCAGGCGGCCGCACCGTTCCGCGCGCTGCACGAGGCACTCCGCGCGCAGGCCGGAACGTGGCCGGTGCACGGACGAGCACTCGTCGCCTGGATCCTGCTGGCAATCACACTCACCGCTCTGCTTGCGCCCCGCCTGCAGCGCAGCCTTGCCCGCGCCGATGGACGGTAGCGCGCAATGTCGTTTTTCGCCCTGAAAACACCGTGCGCGTGGCCTTGACACTCGCGGAAGCGGCCCGGTATTCTCACCCCCGACTTCGCCGCCGGGTTTTTCCCGACATCAGCACGACGTTCTGACGCCCGGCACGAATCGGCCTCGCCAACCGCACAAACGGGGGCGAGTCAGGCGCTCGAGTGAATCCGGCCGGCGCTGCGGCGCTGGTACCGATATGGAAGTTCGGGAATCTGAGGTTCGTTCACGTCGCAACTGTCGGGATAGACGCTTCGAGGAGCGCTCGGACGGCGCGTTGAGTTGACCGCGCCGCCACGCGGGTGGTGTGTATGCCCGTGCAGCGTTTTTCGGGGCGAGCTTTCGTTGACTCCGAGCGCGAGGCGTCATGTATCGTGAAGTCATTGTACCGGTCGACAATTCGACCGAGTCGCTGCTGGCCATCGACCGCGCCATCGAGCTGTGCACCGCGCACCGGTGGCCGCATCACCGCCAATCACGTATACGCTGCCCGCCTGCACGACATCCGCTTCCGCCAGCTGGAGACGGGGCTGCCCGCGCGTTTCCAGACGCCGGACGAGATCCGGAAGCAGCGCAAGATCCACGACAAGCTGATCGAGAAGGGACTGCAGCTCATCTCCGACTCGTTCCTGACCAGGCGTCGAAGAAGTGCGAGGCGGCGGGTGTGCCCATGACGCGGCAGCTCCTCGAGGGCATCAACTACGAGGAGATCATCCGCGAAGTGAACCGCGGGCGAGGGCCGGCTGCCCAGCCTGATCGGCTTCGATCCCAACATCGCGGACAAGTACGATGGCGGCGCGAAGCGTGCGCAGCGATGTGAAGATCGGCGAGAACGGCCGCCTCATCGCGGAAGACGAAGAGCAGGACGAGAAGCTGGCCGGCTGCGAGCGGCCGCGCGTACGACCTGCTCTGCATTGGCGGCACGGCATCGGCCGCCAGCCACTGTCGCAGATGGGCGGCGTCACCGCGCGCGTGCTGCGCAATGTGGAGAAGGACGTGCTGGTCGTGCGCAACGACCGGCCGCTGCGCGGCGGCAAGCTGGATGGTCTGCATCGACGGTTCGTCCTACGCCTACAAGGCCATGCGCGTGGCGCTGGAGATGGCCGAGCAGTACGACGCCACGCTCTATGCCTGCTCCGCGTTCGATGTCGAGTACCACCACGCCGTGTTCGGCAACATCAAGGATGTGCTCTCCGTGCAGGCCTCGAAGGTGTTCAAGTTCGAGGAGCAGGAAGAGCTGCACAACAACATCATCGACAAGGGCCTGCTGCAGTCTCTGCCAGGCGAATCTCAAGCGCGCCGAAGTGATGCACGAGCGCCATCCCGCCGTGCCGCTCAAGACGCAGATCCTCATCGGCAAGCCGTTCCAGTGCATCCTGCAGTGGGTCGAGGAAGTGCAGCCGTCGCTGCTCATTCTGGCCCGCCACGGCGGCCACCGCATCGAGGGCACGGACATCGGCTCGCAGGCGGAGAACCTGTGCCGCCTGACGGACACTAACGTGCTGTTGATCGGCACCACCGATGTGCGCCCCGACGAGATTCCCTGGATCGAGGAAGACGGCGAGACCGGTCTCGAATGGGCGCCGGAAGCGGAAGTGCGCATCCTGCGCGTGCCGCCCTTCGCGCTGGGTATTGCGCGCAAGGCGGTCGAGGAGTTCGTGCTCGACAACTACGGCGCCGGCGCGAACGGCACCTACGCCGGTGAGGCGGCCGGCCGCGCGAACGGCACGAGCGGCAACAACGCTTCGGCGAACGCGGTGCACGAGAACGGCAACGGCAACGGTGCGCAGTTGAACGGCAACGGCGCTTCGCCGGCGGCGCCCACGACAAGGCCGATGGTGCGAGCGCCGCGGGACCTGCGGCACTGCCCATGGTCACCAACGAGCGCCTCGATGAGGCGATCCGCAAGCTGCTGCCCACACACATGCAGCTGATCATGGGCATTGGCACGGCGGAGGAGCTGGCGCTCGCGGAAGTGAAGGCGCAGCAGGCCATGACGCGCACCGTGGTCGAAGGTCTGGACGACGACGCCCTGCCAGCGACGCCCATGATCACCGTGAAGTGTCCGTACACGGGTCACGTGCAGACGCGCGAGCGCAATGCCACGGACCCCGTCGTGTGGACGCGGGAAGCGTTCGAGCGACTGCAGCTGGTACCGCTCATCGCGCGGCCGCTGGCACGCAATACGGTCGAGAAATTCGCGCGCGAGCACAGCTTCTGGCGCGTCACCACGCACGTGATGGACGAGAACAAGCAGGCCATGATCGAGGCCGACACATTCGACATGGACACCATGCTCGTGATGTTCCGCGAGCTGCAGACGAAGCAGCTGCGCGCCGCGGCGGAGGGTGTGGATGGCCTCACTCCGGAGATGCGCCGCTTCATCGAGGAAGCGAAGGCGGCGGGTGTGACGCGTTGTCCGATCCGCGATGTCGCGGAGAAGGCGAGCGCCTGCCCGGTCGATTTCAAGACCGCATCGCCTGCGCGATGCGAAAGCCGCCATCGAGCAGTTCATGAGCACGCAGGGAGGCGATGCGCGTTGAGCGAAGAGACGCAATTCGCAGACGCACCCGGCATGCGCAGCGCAATGGAGCATCAGGCATGAAGCCGGGCTTGCCCGTGCTGCCCGCCGCGAGTGCGGACGCCCGCCTCGGCTTCGGCACGTCCGCCACGGCGACACGCGACGCGCCGGCCTTGCAGACCACCGGCGAGCCGACGGAATTCCTGCCGCACGTCGTCGCCTGGAACCTCACCAGACGCTGCAACCTCGCCTGCGCGCACTGCTACATTGCGGCAGGCTCATGGCACGCCACGGATGGCGAACTGCAGACCCGCGAGTGCCTGCGCATTGCGGACGAAATCCTGGCGCTCACACCCGCGCCGCTCTTCATCCTTTCGGGCGGCGAGCCGCTGCTGCGCGACGATCTCGAGACCATTGCGGCGCACGCGAGCAGGCAATGCGCCACCGTGGTGGTGGGCACGAACGGGACTCGCCTCACAAGCGAGCGCATCCGTTCGCTCCGGCAGGCAGGGGTCACAGGTGTGGCCGTCAGCATTGATTCGCTGGACGAGCGCTACCACGATCGCTTCCGCCACGGCGGCGGCGCGCTGCGCGACACCTTGCTGCCATCGACCGGCTCGCGGAAGAGCAGCTCGACTTCGTGCTGCAGACCTCGCTCACACGCGGGAACCGCCATGAGATCGGCGCCCTGGCCGCGTGGGCGGCGGAGCGCGGCGCGGTCTCGTTCAACGTCTACTTCCTGGTCGCGACCGGTCGTGGCGAAGCCATGCACGGACTCGAGCCGGAAGAAAACGAAGCGGTGCTGCGTGAGCTGGCGCAGCTCGAACGCGTGTATCGCGGCCGCATGCTGGTGCGCTCGAAGTGCCAGCCGCAGCTGATGCGCCACGCGTACGAGAGCGACGCGGAATCGCCGCTGCTCAACTACGGCACGCGCTGCCCGTGCGGCGTGCACTACTGCCGCATCACGCCCGAAGGCAAGCTCACGCCGTGTCCCTACATGCCCGTGGTCGCCGGGGATCTGCGCGCGCAATCGTTCGCTGATGTGTGGCACGGGTCGCCCGTGTTCGCGCGGCTGCGCGGCGAAGAGCCGGGGGGTCGTTGCGGGCGCTGTGAGTATCGCCTGGTGTGCGGCGGCTGCCGCGCGCGCGCCTATGCCGATACCGGCGACTTCATGGCGGAAGACGCGTCGTGCGCGTACCAGCCGAGCGGCACGGCAGCGCTGGTGCAGCCCGCGCGTGCGGTCACGTACGGCGAGGCGCCGGCGAGTCCGTCCATGGCGTGGTCGGCGGAAGCGAAAGCCAGACTGGAGCGCGTGCCCGGCTTCGTGCGGGGCGTGGTGAGTGCCCGCATTGAGCAGTTCGCGCGCGACCGCGGCTACACCGCAGTCACGCCTGAAGTGATGGAAGCGGTGCGCCGCGAAATGCCGGTGGACTTCTCGAAGCGCATGCCGTTCTTCCTCAGGCAGTAACGCCCGGTTAGACGCGCCCGGGTCGGCGCGGACACAAAGGCAGGCAGGAGCGTATGCAGGCACACACACGGAATGGAGCAGGCGACGACGGGTTGGCCACGTCACGGGTGGGCCGCGGCAACGGTTCGCTGGCGCTGGCGCTCGTGTGCTTCGCGCTGTCGTTTCTCTTCATCTTCGATGCTGATGGCGCGGTCTGGATGATGTGGCGCGACGCGCCGCTGGTTGCGACCGGATTTGTGTTGGCGGCCGCTTTCTTCGCCGTGCGCTGGCGGCGCACGCGACACTGAACGGAGCCGGTCCCGCATGATCAATCGACGCACATTCGCTCTGGTCCTCGGCAGCGCCGCGGTGCTGCTGCTGATCGTGATCCTGGCCGATCCGCTGCTGGCGCAGCAGGCGGCACAGGCCGCGCAGGCCGCTTCGCCCGATTATCGCGAGTTCCCCGTGATCGGCGCTCGCAACGCCATCTCGGATCGCGGCCGAGCTGCACCTCATGTTCGCCGCGTTCGTGCTGGGTGTGCCCATGTTCGCGGTCGTGGTCGAGGGCATCGGCATCTGGCACGAAGGAAGCCACGCTACGACAAGCTGGCCAAGGAATTCGTGCGCCTGCTGGTGATCGCCTACAGCGCCACCGCCATCTGGGGCGCCGTGCTGCTCTTCTTCCTGACCACGCTGTATCCGAAGTTCTGGAGCCACATGACAGCCGTCTTCTCGCTGACCATGTGGATCTACGTGGGCCTGTTCTTCGTCGAATCGGGCACCCTCTACCTCTACTACTACGGCTGGGACCGCTGCAAGAAGGGCGGAAAGAAGATCGTACACCTGTGCCTCGGCATTCTGCTGAATATCTGGGGCACGACGGTGATGTTCATTGCGGACAGCTGGCTCAGCTACATGATGAGCCCGCCGCCGGAGGCCGTGCCCGACCCGTCACCGGGCGCGGTCAAGCTGTGGAGCGCCATTGCGAACGCCACGTGGATGCCGATCAACATCCACCGCATTATCGCCAACGTCGTGTTCGGCGGCGCGATCGCCGCCGGGCTACGCAGCCGTCCGATTCCTCAATGCGAAGACCGACGAGGAGCGCGCGCACTACGACTGGATGGGCTACATCGGCAACTTCATCGCCATCAGCGCACTGCTCGTCCTGCCCTTCGCCGGCTACTGGCTGGGCCGCGAGATCTACGCCTACAACCAGTCCATGGGCATCACGATGATGGGCGGGTTCATGAGCTGGCTGTGGATCATCCAGGCGTTCCTCATCGGCATCCTCTTCCTGGCCGCGAACTACTACCTGTGGCTCGGCCTGGGCCGGATCCCCGGCGGCGAACGCTTCGTCCCCTACACGAAGTGGATGCTGCTGCGTCCTCGTGCTCGGCGTCATTGTGTGGGCCACGCCGCACACGATGATCGCCAACCGCGAGGAGCTGGCGCTGATGGGCGGCACACACCACCCGTTCCTCGGCGCACTCGGCGTCATGAGCGCGAAGAACACCGCCGTCAACCTCATGATCCTGACGACCTTCCTGTCGCTTCCTGATGTACCGCCGCGCCAACAAGTCGCCGGTCGTGGCATGGGCGAGGACGGGCAGCATTGATCCAGGGCGCGCTCATGGGCTGGCCGCCGCTGATCGTGGTCTTCTACGGCGTCTACGGCTACTTCGTCTAGCGCGATCGTGCGCATCGGCTTCAGCGTCTACCAGGTCGGTGCGGTCATCTCGACGATCGTGATGGTGACGGTGATCGATGTGCTGATGGGCAGGGCGCGCAGTCGCGCGGCGAGATCCGCTGGGGTCGAGATGCCGGCGCGTTCGCAATACGCGCTGTTCGTGCTCGTCGTCACGTTCACCTGGCTCATGGGGCTCATGGGCTTCGCACGCAGCGGCATCCGCCAGCACTGGCACGTCTACGAAGTGATGCGTGACACGAGCCCGTAGGCGGCGACGCCGGCGCTCGGCTACGCGGCCACCATGATCAGCACGTGCGTGCTGATCTTCCTCGGCCTCATCGCCTTCATCTTCTGGCTGGGCGGACTGGTCGAGAAGCCGGCGATACGCCGGCCATGACGCATGGTGGCGCTGAGATGCCGCGTTGGCGCCGGCGGCGGCGACTAGACTCTTCACTCGCCCGCGATCACGCATTCACCGGGCGAGTGCCGGGAGGGTCCGCCCGTCGATGGTCGAGAAACGACAACTCGTCGCGGGCGAGAGACCGCTCGATCCGTTCTCTCTGTAGCCAGAACGACTGGATGGCGACATGGTCAATCTCAAGGTCTTCGCGATCGTCATACTGCTGCTCGGACTGTATACGCTGGTGGCGAACGCCATCCCTCAGGTGCAGTCGGAGGTGCCGCAGGAACTGAGCTTCGAGGGTACCGTGACGCCCGAGCAGCTGGTGTCTGCGGGCGAGCAGCTCTTCCAGGGGCGGGCGGCTGCACGGCGTGTCATGGGCTGGGCACGCGCGCACCCAACCTGCTCACGGATGAGGCGGGCACGGGCACCATTGGCGTCGTTGCGGCAAGCGTGTGGCGGGCGATGGACTGCAAGGCGTACCTGTACCATTCGCTGACCGAGCCCGCGGCGTTCGTGGTGCCGGGCTATCAGCCGATCATGCCGGACATGCGCAAGCCGCTCTCGGGTCCGCAGATCTGGTCGCTCATCGCGTACCTCGAGTCGCAGGGCGGCGAGGTCACGGTGACCGGCGATGATGTAGCGAAGTCGCAGCCTGCGGGCGGTGATGCGGGTGCCGCGGCGGGCGGTCCCGCGGCCGCGGGCGCCGCGTTCGCGGGCGGCTCGACGGATCCGATGGAGCTGATCAAGGCGGCAAACGTGCCTGTCCTGTCACAAGCTGGGCAGCGAAGGGCAGACCATCGCGCCCAACTTCGATCACGTGGGATCGCGCCGGAACGCGGACGCGATCCGGCACAAGATCCTGGACCCGAAGTCGGACAAGACGAAGGGCTTCGAGGCCGTGGCGGGCATCATGCCCACCAACTTCGGCCAGCAGTTCAATGCGACGCAGCTGGAGGCGCTCGTGCAGTTCCTGGCGAGCAGGAAATAGAGGCGGAGGCTCGGGCCATGAAACTGCTGCGGCACCCGTTCTGGCAGGCCGTCATGGTCCTGGTGCTGGCCTGGCTCGTCATCAAATTCGGGATCCCGTACATCCCGCCACTGCTGGGCGTGCACAGCGCTCCCGCGCCCGCGAGCGTCGTGTTCGAGTACCTCATGATCGTATTCGTGGGCATGCTGCTGTACGTGAGCGCGGACGAGAGCGCTGGCGCGACGTTCAAGGAGCCGATCCACGCGCTGCTCGTGCGCCCCGAACAGCGCAAGCCGGCGCGCCGCGCTGCTGGTGCTGATCCCGGTGCTGGTCGGCTGGATCACGTACGGTCGCGTGCGCCCGTCCGTATCCGCGCCGCCTTCGCTGCGCTCGATCCACCCGGCGCCGCCCGCATCCAGATCACGTTCCACGGCAAGACCATGACGCTGGCCGGGCTGACCAATCCGCTGCGCAGCAACGATGCCGCCGCCATGCAGCAGCACTACGAGGACGGCAAGAAGATCTACTACCACAATTGCCTGCCCTGCCACGGCGACGCATCTCGACGGCACGGGTCACTTCGCGCACGGCTTCAGCCCCACCCCGGCGAACTTCCAGGACAACGGCACCATCGCGCAGCTCACCGAGAGCTTCGTGTTCTGGCGCATCGCCAAGGGCGGCGTCGGCCTGCCGCACGAAGGCACACCCTGGAATTCCGCGATGCCCGCATGGGAAGACTTCCTGAGGAAAACGAGATCTGGTCCGTCATCATCTTCCTCTACCAGCAGACCGGCTGGTCGCCGCGCACGTGGGAAGAAGCAGCGCCCGCGGGAGGCGCCAGGTGATCAACCTTGAGAGGCGTTTCTCGGGCTGGGGCTCGGGCTGGGGCTGGGACATGCGTTGCGGCAGTGCCGCGCGTGGGGGCGGCTCTTCAGCCAGTGCGCAACGGTCTGAGCGCACCGTTGGTCGGACAGCGTTCGCAGGCGCTGTTTGCGCACGCGCGGAGTCGCGCCGGCCGGAGGATCACGCCGCGAACGCAAATCGTCGTGTCATTGCCAGCCCGAGCCCCAGCCCCAGCCCGAGAAACGTTGCTGGGGCTCGCGCGCTGTCTACCATGCTGTTAGGAACTGCGCTCCTGGTTTCTGGCGCCACCGCCCAGGATGCCCCGGGCAAAGCGACGTACGACAAATGGTGCTCGGGTTGCCATGGCGTGGATGGCACGGGCAACGGGCCCGGTTCCAACTACATGTTGCCGCGTCCCCGAAATTTCGTGCAGGCGCAATACCAGATCCGCGTCACGGCCTCCGGCTCGCTGCCCACCGATGACGACATCCTGCACGTCATCGACAACGGCATGCCGGGCACGGCCATGCCCGGCTGGAAGGATGCGCTCAGCGTCGCAGGAGCGGCAGAACCTGGTCGCCGTACATCAAGACGTTTTCGCACTTCTTCCAGACGGACAAGCCGCAGCTCGTGCAGTTCAGCAAGCAGCCGGGCAGCAGCGCCGACATGATCGAGAAAGGGCGCAAGGGCTATCAGACGCTGCAGTGCTTCAAGTGCCACGGCCAGGCGGGCCGCGGCGATGGTCCGTCCGCGCCCACGCAGAAGGATGCCAACAACTGGCCCATCCGGCCCGCCGATCTGACACAGCCCTGGTACTTCAATGGCGGCGGCACGGTGGAGGACATCTATCGTCGCCTGCGCACGGGCCTCGACGGCACGCCCATGCCTTCCTTCTCGGACGCGCTCGACGCCAAGGTGGTGTCCGATGAGGACCTCTGGGGCATTGCCTACTACGTGCGCAGCCTCGCCCCCGCCGGCACCCCGCAACCGAAGGAAGTGATCGAGGCGAAGAAGATCGAAGGTGAGGTCCCGTCGTCGCCTGATGATTCTGCATGGCACGCGGCCGAGCGCTTCTGGATCCCGCTGGTGGGCCAGGTCATCGTCAAGCCGCGCTGGTTCTCGCCGGCCGTCACCGGGCTCTGGGTGCAGGCCGTCCACAACGGCACCGACCTCGCCCTCCGTGTCGAGTGGGACGATCGCTCGAACAGCCCGGACACGATCTGGTCGCAGTGGCGCAACCGCGTGACCGAGATCATGGAACCGAAGGAAGGCGACGCCGCCGCCTCGGCTGCCGCAGCGGGCCCGGCCGCCGCCGCTGCCGCAGGGGCCGTGGCCATGGCGCCGCCTGCGCCGGACGCGCTCGCACTCTGGTTCCCCCAGCGCATTCCCACAGGCATGGAGCGGCCGTACTTCTTCATGGGCAACACGCGCGAGCCCGTGTACCTCTGGCGCTGGGAGAGCCGTTCCGCGGGTGGCACGGCCATGAACGGGCAGGTCACGGAGAACCTGGGCAAGGGACCGGGCCGCATTGACCTGCTGCCGGGCGCCGGCAACAAGCTCACGTCGCAGTCGAAGTTCGATCAGGGACAGTGGAGCGTGGTGTTCAAGCGCCCGCTCCAGGCCGGGGATTCCACGAATTCGCTGACCTTTGCCACCGGCCAGCCCATTCCTGTGGCCTTCTTCGCATGGGACGGCGACAATGGCGAGCACGGCACGAGGGGCTCGCTCAGCACCTGGTATTTCGTGTATCTGGGCCAACCTGCGCCCAGGACGTTGTATGCGACGCCGCTCCTCGCCACCTTGCTGACCGCGGGCCTCGGTCTTTTCGCCGTGGGCCGCGCGCAGCGACGGGAACGCGAGGGCGGGCGCAAGGGATGACGGTTCCAACCACCTCGACGGGAGGCACGATGTTCGATACACGCATTTCCACCGGAGCGGTGGCAGTGATTCTGGCGGGCGCACTGACGGCGTGCGGTGGTGGCGGTGGTGGACAGCAGGGAGCGCAGGGCGGTGGCGCGGCACCGGCGGGCGGTGCAGCGGCAGCGCCGGCGGCAGTCGCCAATGCCGGAACCATCAGTGGTGTCGTCAATTTCGCGGGCACGGCACCGGCCATGAAGACGATCGACATGAGCGCCGAGCAGACCTGCGCGGACAAGCACACCACGCCGCAGACCGAAGAGACCGTGGTCGCGAACAACGGCAAGCTCAAGAATGTGTTCATTCACATCACGGCGGGCCTGACCGGTACGTTCCCGCCCACGGGCAAGACCACGATCGATCAGAACGGCTGCATCTATGTGCCGCACGTGCTGGGCGTGATGGCGGGCGAGAACGTCGACATCAAGAACAGCGACGGCATCCTGCACAACATCCACACCGAGTCGACGGTCAACCGCGAGTTCAATCGCGGCCAGCCCACGACCATGGTGACCACGACGTCGTTCAGTTCGCCCGAGACGTTCGCCGTGAAGTGCGACGTGCACGGCTGGATGCACATGTGGATCAATGTCGTGTCCGATCCCTACTTCGCGGTGAGCGGCGATGATGGCAGCTTCAGCATCGGCAACGTGCCGCCCGGCGACTACACACTCGAGGCGTGGCACGAGAAGTACGGCAAGCAGACCAGGCAGATCACGGTCGCGCCTGACGGTACTGTTACCGTGAACTTCGACTACAACGCATCAATGGCGACGGTCGAGCCGAAGGCGAAAGTCGATCGACCTGCACGACCTGACGGGCGGGCACGGGCACGTGGCGGCGGCGGTCCCCGCCTCGCCCGCGCAGCGCTGACGCTCACGGCACCCAGGCCAACGGAGACGCGACATGGATCGCTTCTGGCACTTTCCCCACGAATGTCTCGACGTTCGGCGCCGACATTGACCACCTGTTCCATCTGGTCAACTGGATCGTGGTGGTCGTGTTCTTCGGCGTCGAGGCGTTGCTGATCGCGTTCCTGATCATGTACCGCGCGCGGCCCGGCCGGCGGGCGAAGTACACGCACGGGAACAGCCGCATGGAAATCCTGTGGACCACGGCCACCGCGCTGATCATGGTGTACATCGGCATCCTGAGCCGGCCCATCTGGCTGCGGATCAAGGATCCGGCGCATTTCCCCACGCCCGGGCTCGAGCTGATCATCACTGCCAAGCAGTTCGAGTGGAACGTGACGTATCCGGGCGCGGACGGGCAGCTGGGCACGCCCGATGATTTCGTGCGCCGCAACCAGCTGCACGTGCCGGTGGGTGTGCCCGTGCAGGTCACGCTCATGTCCGAGGACGTGATCCATTCCTTCTTCCTGCCGAATTTCCGGCTGAAGCAGGATGCCGTGCCGGGCATGCGCATCCAGGCCTGGTTCCAGGCGACGGAAACCGGCGATTACGCGATCGGCTGCGCCGAGCTGTGCGGCCTGGGTCACTACCGCATGAAGGGCGCGTTGACGGTGCATTCGGCCGCCGATTTCGCGTCCTGGAACGCGCAGCAGCAGGCGGCGGCCGCCGCCGAGAAGCGAGGCCGCCCGCCTGGCCGCGGCAGGCAATGCCGCGCCCCCGCCAGCCGCTACACCCACAGCGGTGGCCACGACGAGCCACCAGCCATGAGCACCGAGAGACCGGAGGAGTCGACAACATGAGCACCGCCGCAATGGCGCAGGAGTCCCGGCCCCACGGCGCTCACGGGGAGCACGAAGAAATGCCGTTCCTGCGCAAGTACATCTTCTCCACCGATCACAAGGTCATCGGCATCCAGTTCCTGTTCATGAGCCTGTTCTTCCTGCTCGTGGGCGGGCTGCTTGCCATGGCCATGCGGTGGCAGCTGGCGTGGCCGTCCAATCCGCGCGCGTCCGCTGCCCGGCGCCAGCTGTTCCCCGAGACCATGGTCGACCAGTGGCGTGATGCTGCCGGAGTTCTACAATGCGCTGGTCACCATGCACGGCACGATCATGGTGTTCTTCGCCATCATGCCGCTGCTTGTCGGGTGTGTGGGCGAATTTCCTGATCCCGCTGCAGATCGGCGCGCCCGACATGGCGTTCCCGCGGCTCAACATGGTGTCCGTTCTGGATGGCCTTGCCCGGCCGGTCTGCTGATGCTGGCCAGCTTCGTTCGTGCGTGGGCGGTGCCGCCAATGCCGGGCTGGACCGGCGTATGCGCCGCTCAGCGTCAGTCCCGAGTACAGCGGCGTGCACCTCGGGCAGCAGACTGTGGGAACTGCCTCGCTGATCCTCTGGGCTTCTCGTCGCTCATGGGCTCGGTGAACTACATCACCACGCTCGATCAACATGCGCGCGCCGGGCCTGACCTGGTTCCGGCTGCCGCTCTCGACGTGGGCGCTGTTCATCACGTCGATGCTGCATGCTGCTCGGCCGTGCCGGTTCTCGCGGGCGGCCTGATCCTGCAGTTCTTCGATCAGACTCTCGGCACCGGCTTCTTCAAGCCGGCCAGCGGCGGCCAGCCGCTGCTCTGGCAGCACCTGTTCTGGTTCTTCGGCCATCCCGAGGTCTACATCCTGATCCTGCCCGCGCATGGGCTTCGTCTCCGACATCATCGCCAACGGCGCGCGCAAGCCGATCTTCGGCTACCACGCCGATGGTCTGCGCCATCGTCGGCATTGGCTTCATCGGCTGGATCGTGTGGGGCCACCACATGTTCGTCAGCGGCATGAACCCGCTGCTCGGCGGCCTCTTCATGGTGACCACCCTGATGATTGCCGTGCCCTCGGCCATCAAGATGTTCAACTGGCTGGGCACGATGTGGGGCGGCAACATCCGCTTCCACGCGCCCATGCTGTACGCGCTGTCGGCTTCGTCGGCGCTGTTCATGATCGGCGGGCTGTCCGGCATCTTCATGGCCGCAGCGCCGGTCGACATTCCACTGCACGACACCTACTTCGTCGTCGCGCACATCCACTACGTGCTCTTCGGCGGCAGCCTGTTCGGCATCTTCGGCGCGATCAGTTACTGGTTCCCAAAAATGTTCGGCCGCATGATGAACGACACGCTGGGCAAGATCCACTTCTGGCTCACGTTCATCTTCTTCAACCTGACGTTCTTCCCGATGCACTCGCTCGGCATCGGCGGGCATGATGCGGCGGCTGTACGATCCGACGCAGTATCCGCACATTTCCTGAAGCCGATGCAGCCACGAACGTGTTCATTTCCATCAGCGCGTTCCTGCTGTTCGCTGTCGCAGTTCATCTTCGTGTTCAACTTCTTCTGGAGCTTGTTCGCCGGGAAGAAGGCGGGCACGAATCCGTGGGAAGCCAATTCGCTCGAGTGGACCACGCCCTCGCCGCCGCCGCACGGCAACTGGGGCGACGCGATGCCCACGGTCTATCGCGGCCCGTACGAGTACAGCTCGCCCGGGACAAGCCGACTTCCTGTGCAGACGCAGCCGCCGACGGGGCAGCCCGTGCCCCACGCGGCCACTAGTGGACGCGACACAGCACTCACGCAAAGGAGCCACGAAGAAATGACGCACTGCAGCCGCGGCCACAATGGAGAGCGGACACTCCAGCTTCGGTGTGTACAACCTGAAGCTGGGCATGTGGGTGTTCCTGCTGTCCGAGGTGATGTTCTTCACGGCGCTGATCGGCTCGTACATCATTCTGCGCTTCGCGCACCCCGAGCAGTTCGCGCGGCCGGGCCAGGTGCTGAACGTGGCGCTCACCGCCGCCAACACCTTCATCCTGATCTGCAGCAGCGTGACCATGGTGAAGGCGTTCGCCGAAATCGAGCAGGGCAACCAGGCCGGCCTGAAGAAATACCTGCTGGCAACAGCTCTGATCGGCATGCTGTTCCTCGGCATTCAGGGTGTGGAGTACTACAAGCTGGCGCACGAAGGCTTCGTCCCGGTCGCGTCGCTCTATCACGCTGTTGGCCGCCATGGTGGCGAGACCGTGCTGGGTGGACCGCTCTACGGTGCCACGTTCTACACGATGACCGGCTTCCACGGAACCCACGTGACCATCGGCGTGCTCTGCCTCTGGTTCACGCTCATCAAGGCCTGGCGAGGCGGCTACACGAAGAACAGCTATGGCGGTGTCGAGATCATGGGACTGTACTGGCACTTCGTGGACCTGGTCTGGATCATCCTGTTCACCATCGTTTACCTGATCTAGGAGGCGATCATGGCATCCAACATGTCGGATCATGGCTCGCCATCCGCGGAGCCGGCAAAACACGCGGCGCCCAACTACTACCTGATCTGGGTCATCCTGGGCGTGCTGACCGGGGCCGAACTGGGTGTCGCGTTCCTGTCGGCACTTCCCGAGACCATTCTCATCCTCATCCTGGTCGGGCTCGCCATCTGGAAGGCGCTGCTCGTCGCGATGTACTACATGCACCTGAGGTTCGAGCCGCGCAAACTCTGGCTGTTCGCGGCCGCACCCTTCCCGCTCGCCGTCATCCTCGTGGTGATCGTGCTGCGCGAGCACTGGTAGGAATCCGATGCACGACGTGATGCAGTCACTGATGACCGGCATGTTCTGGGGTGGCGTCGTCATGGCACTGCCGCCCGTGGCGCTGGGTGTGGCCATTGCCGTGTTCATCATCAAGCAGCAGCGCCTGAGCCGCCAGCAGTCCAGCACGACTCCGCCGCACCGCTGACGCTGCCGCGGCGCACGCGGAAGCGCGGGTACAGTCTCATTGCAGCATTGCGTTCCCCGGTGCCGGGACGCAAAGATGGTTGAAATCAGCGCCGTGTCGTTTCCACGACTTTGTCAGCATCCGCCGCGCCCGCCGCGGTGAATGCTGCTGGAGTGCTGACCCGGAGGCGAGCATGAAGTGGAGTGGATCCGTTTCCCGGGGCGCCGTTGCCGGACTCGTGGGCGCCGCAGCACTCGCGCTCTGGTTCCTGGCCATCGATCTGGCCCGCGCGACGCCGTTCTACACGCCCACCTTCGTCGCCAGTGCACTGCTCAACCTGCACGGTGCGCAGCCGGGCGCCGTGCTGCTCGCCATGTACACGGCGTTCCACTTCACGGTGTTCATCCTGGTCGGCATTGCCGTGTCATGGACGCTGGACCGGGCCCACATCCCGCCGTACTTCCTGCTTGGCCTGGTGCTCGGGTTCCTGCTGTTCGACATGATCTTCTACGCAGGTGTGATCGTCACCGGCACCAATGTCGTGCGCGAGCTGGGCTGGCCGGCCGTGCTGGCGGGCAACCTCATCGCCGGCTCCGTGCTGATGCGCTACCTCTACATGACATCGCCCTGGCCCAAGGCCCGGCTGCGCGATGCGCTGCGCGAGCACCGCACGATCCGCGAGGGCCTGGTCGCCGGTCTGCTGGGCGCCGTTGCCGTGATGGTGTGGTTCCTCGTGCTCGACCTGGTGCACGGCCGCATGTTCTTCACACCCGGCGCCCTCGGCTCCGCGATCTTCTTCGGCGCCCGCGGCGTGCACGAAGTGCAGATCACCCTGGAGACCGTGCTGGGCTACACCGGCCTGCACGTGGTCGCGTTCCTGGCTGTGGGCCTGATCGCGTCCGCTCTGACCGAAGCGGCCCGCCGCGAGCCGCCCCTGCTGCTGGGCATGGTGCTCTTCTTCGTCACCCTCGAGGTGATGTTCATCGGCCTGCTCGCCATCGTCGCCGCCTGGCTGCTGGATGCCATCCAGTGGTGGACCATCATCGTCGGCAACCTCATCGCGGCGCTCGTAATGGGCGGTTATCTGCTGCACGAACATCCCGAACTGCGCGAGCACCTCAGCCACGACCTCGAAGAAGAGCTCGTCGGTACCGACTAGACCCTTCTTTACCGCGGAGATCGCGGAGGGCCGAGGCGCTGATGGCGTTTCTGTGGCGGTTCCCACCCATAGAACGTCGACCGATGGCGTGGTACATTGAAGACAATCCGTTACTCCAGCATTGACCTGCGCCCTCCGCGCTCTCCGCGGTGAAGAGAAGGATGGTGAGTCTTGTCGCTGATCAGTTTTCATCGCTTTCTGATCGCCACGGCGATCGCGTTCTGCCTGGGGTTCTCGCTGTACGAAGCGCGTGCGTTCCGCGCGGAGGGCGGGGCGGGTGTGCTCGTCTTCTCACTCGTTTTCGGCGTGCTCGCCGTGGGTCTGGCGTTCTACCTGAGCCGACTGAATCGCATCCTCGGCTACGAGCGCGATCGCTGACTGAGGCGGGTCGGGTCGTAACCGCGGGTGGGCGCGGGCAGTGAGCGAGCCCGGGGCGCCCGCAGCGGCCGGCGCGGCGCCCGGGCGGACCGCGCGCATCGTGATCGTCACGGTGCTGCTGCTGCTCGTCGTGATCTTCGTGGCGTCGACACTGCGCCGCCCTTCCGTGCCCGTCTTTACACCCACACCGCCGCAACCAGTCGAGATCGGCGACCGCCTGCTGGGGCCGGTGACGTACACGATCGACGCGTCGTCGCCTGATGTGTGGCAGTATTTCGACTTCTCGCGCGGCAGTGTGGTCCCCCCCGGCGACCCGCTGGGCTGGGACCTGGCGTTCCGCCGCTTCCACATCATTGCCAACGGCGGGGCGGGTTTCGCCGGCCAGGGTGGCATTCGCGAGTTGCAGCACACGCCCTTCGATTCCGTGCCTGTCGCGCCCGATACCGGCTACACGGCCAGCAGTGCGCGCGGCGATTCCACTAACACCGCAATAGCACACTGGTACGCCTACAGCTGGACCAGCCATATTCTGCGGCCGCGTCCCTCCACCTGGATCGTGCGCACCGCCGACGGCCGCTACGCCCGCCTCCAGATCCTCAGCTACTACTGCCCCGGTGCGGAACCCGGGTGCGTCACATTCCGCTTCGTGTACGCGGGCGCAGGGGGCAGGGCCTTCGGGAAGTGAGGGATCGGGGGCGAACCGCCACTACGGATTCACGGATACGGACAACTTCATCATCACACAGTGGCCGCAGGGGCCACCGAGGGGCGCAGGTTCAGCAGCGGGACGGTGACCCGGTCGAGAGAAGCAGGTATGGAGAAACGACGGCATATTGCTTACGAAATCCGTTCCCGAGCAACCAGCGCCAGCAACACCGGGGACCCGATGGGAGCGCCAGCAACGCCGCCGATCCGTTGCGAGCGCCAGCAACGCAGTTGAATCCTTGAACCAGCAGGGCCGAGCGCAGGCCAGGCAACGCGGTCCACAGCCAGGCGCCAGTGACCGCCCACCAGCGGGGAAAGGGGGAACGATGAGCGACACCCGAATGGTCGGCATTCTGATCTTCGATGAAGTGGAGGTGCTGGATTTCTGCGGGCCGTTCGAGGTCTTCTCGGTGGCGGGACGACGCGAGGGGCGGGCATTGTTCCAGGCCGTCACGATTGCAGAGCATGAGCGGCCGGTAATCTGTCGGGGTGGGCTGAGCGTGAATCCCCACCATTCGCTGGACAGCGCGCCGCGGCTCGATGTGCTCGTGGTGCCGGGCGGCTACGGAACGCGGCGGGAAATGGACAACAGGCCGCTCCTGCAGTGGCTGAGCGAACGCGCAGCGGCGGCGGAGACGGTGCTGTCGATCTGCACGGGTGCGTTGCTGCTGGGCCGGGCCGGCCTGCTGGATGAGTGCGATGCTACTACGCACCATGGCGCACTCGAGCTGCTGCGCGAGGTGGCGCCGCGCGCCCGCGTGCACGACCAGCGCCGCCTGCTCGACAACGGCCCGCTCATCGTGGCGGCCGGCGTGGCGGCGGGCATTGATGCGGCGCTCTATCTGGTGGCGCGCTATCACGGCTGGGATTGTGCCGCCGAAGCGGCGCACTACATGGAATATGACTGGGAACCAGCCGGCATCCGGGCCGCGCTCGGCGACGCCACGGAACCGGCGTGATCGCTCGCAACACTGACGCGGGCCGCGTGTACGTGGATTCTCTCGCGCGGCCGCCGCGGCCAGTCTCCAGCGCACATCGGGCGCGCCAACGGTTGCAGGCGGTCGCGCGTCCTGCTGGGTGAGATGCAGAACGCACGCCTGGTGAATGGCATGAGGTAAACGGGTTGTTCAGCCTTTCCGGTCGCCAGAATCCGCGGCGCCTGCTGGCCACGGTGTTCGCAGCGTTCCAGCTGTGTGTATCCGGTGCTGCGCCGGCTGTCGATGCCATCATCCACAGCCGCGCCGCGGAGAGCCACAGCGCCTCCCACGAACCGGATGGGCCCGCACAGGGCCCGTTCTCCTGCGTCATCTGCCAGCATCTGCAGACCAGCAGTGTGCTGGCGGGCCAGCCCGCTCCGATTTCGGTCCCGGCAACAACGCGCGTCGCCGAAGTACCCGGTGCGCGGACGACGCAACTCTCGGCGCAGCGCGCACGGCCCCGCTCCCGCGATCCTCCCACGTCCTGATCCACAAGCCCACAACGAACGCGTGATCGGCGCGCACGCACCCGTGCGGGTGCGCGAGTGCGCCATCACAGGACGAAACCGCGCGACGGCCGCTCGGGCCGCGCGCCTGCAATCATGGGAGAATTCATGCGCATTCATGATCTGCGCAGGAGCATCATCCTGCTGGCCATGTCCCTGCTGACGCTGCTGCGGCCGCAGGGTGCCGACGCGAAGGTGACGACCGCATCGTCGCCTGACATTCACGGACTGCGAACACATCTGGACCCGCCCAACGCCGATGTCGTCGGGACCGTGCGCGACAGCACTACGGGACAACCGCTTCCCACCGCCTATGTCATCGTCCGGCGAGGCGATCAGGAAGTGGCGAATGTCGAGGCGGACCAGTTCGGCCGCTGGATCGTGCACGACCTGCCGCCGGGTCGCTACACGCTGAGCGCACGGCTGATCGGCTACCGTGTGAGTGAGCAGAGCGTGACCATCGGTGACACGGGCGGGAACGTGAGCGTCGCCTTCCGGCTGGCCACGGCGCCAGTCGGCCTGGGCCCGCTCAGCGTCGTCACACGCGCGCCCATTGCCGTGGACAGCCGCAGTGGTAACCAGGTGTTCGAGCAGAACAACTACCATGGCGCGCCCACGGCCACGACCTCACAGATCCTGCAGCAGTCGATTGTGGGCGCGGCGCGTGCGCCCACGGGCGAGGTCCACATCCGGGGCCAGCACGCCGAGTACACATACTACATCGATGGCGTCCCTGTACCCGCCGGGATCTCGGGAAGCCTGAACGAGCTGTTCTCACCCGTTGTCGCCAACCGCATCGAATTCCAGACGGGTGGCTGGGACGCCGAATACGGCGGCAAGAACACGGCGGTCGTCAATGTGCTGACGCGTGTGCCCGTGGGCGGCTTCCACTTCAATGCCTCGACGTATGGCGGGTCGTTCGGCACGGATGGCCAGTCGCTCGATCTCAGCTCGAACGCCGGTCGCTGGGGCTGGCTGGTGTCCGCATCGCGTCAGGAATCGGACATGCGGCAGGAACCCGTGGTGTTCGACACACTCGCCAACCACGCGCTCAACTTCCACAACTACGGCCAGGACGCCTTCACCTTCGGGAAACTGCAGTTCGTGCCTTCCTCGCAGGATGCGCTGACGCTCAATGCGAACTGGTCACGCACCAGGTTCGATGTGCCCTTCGACTCGGCAGAAGGCATCATCCGCGATCGCCAGCAGGATGGCAACAGCTTCGTGAATCTGGCATGGCGCCACCAGTTCGGCGGCGCGGACGGCTCCCTCGCCGGACGCAGCGCCGACCTGTTCAGCGGCTTCTATTTCCGGCACGGCAGTCTGGACTACATGCCCGGCCTGAACGACGAACCGTCCTTCATCTTCTTCCCCGATACCACGGCCTACAATCTCAGCGAGAGCCGCAGCTTCAGTACCTGGGGCACGAAGATCGACTACAACCTGCAGCTGAGTCACGCACTCGATTTCAAGGCGGGGACGCAGGCTGCCGTGACATCAGGGCACGAGGACTTCGTCACCAGCAGTGCCGGCGGCAGTACGGGGCCGGCCTCTAACAGCGCATTGACAGGTCATGATCTGGGTGTCTATGCGCAGTCGGCGTGGCTGCCCGTCGAGTGGCTCGAGCTGCGCGGCGGCGTGCGCTGGGACTCGCATATCGCGCCCTTCGCCGGCAATCAGCACCAGGTGAGCCCGCGCATCAAGCTGACACTGCTGCCTGATGCCTCGAACACGTTCTACGTCTACTACGGCCGCCTGTTCATCCCCACCAACATCGAGGACCTGCGCGCGATCACCACGGTCTCGGAGCAGGGCGACACGACATCGACCTCACCCACGCTGCCGGAGCGCGATCACTTCTACGAGGCCAGCTATATCCATCGCTTTGCTTTCGGTCTGGTGGCGAAGCTGTCCGCCTATGCGAAGAACAGCACCCCCGGCATTGATGACAACACGGTTCCGGGAACCGCCATCACCACATCGGTCAACCTGGCGCAGGTGCGCATCCGCGGCATTGAGAGTGCGATCGAAATCCGCCCGCCCGGCCCGCTGTCCGGCTACGTCAATTTCGCCATCAACCATGCGTACGGCCGCGGTCCGGTCACGGGCGGTTTCTTCCCCACCGACATTGCCGACGTTCCGGGCGCGTGGTTCGATCTTGATCACGACCAGCGCGTTTCCGCTCTGGCATTGGCCGTGTACTCGACGCGCGGCTTCTATCTCAGCGCCACCGGCATTTACGGCAGTGGCCTGACCAACGGCGCCGACATCACGAGCCCGATCGGCCTGGGCCTGTTCAATTTCAACAGTGGTATCCACGTCGCGCCGAGTTTCATCCTGAACAACGCCGCGGGCTACACCTTTGGGGTGGGCAGGACTTCGGTTAACACGCAGTTATTCGTGGATAACGTCTTCGACAACCAGTACCTGCTCAAGGGCGCATTCTTTTCCGGCGCTTCCCTCGGCAGGCCGCGCTCCGTGCAGCTGCGCGTCAACCTCGGAATCTGAGCGAGCCGCACTGGCAATGTGAATCACGCGGTCGGCGGAGCACACCTCCGCTGACCGCGTCTCCTGCCGCCGGAACCGGTCAATTCGGGCGCAGCCGCATCCATTCCCTGGTCGTACCGCTCACGGGCAGGTTGCTCATGCCCATGGCCGGCATGTCCATGCTGCCGGTCGCGGTGCCGCTCGAGGTGCGCTCCACAATCGCGTGTTTCTGCCAGTCCCACAGCGTGAGCGCCGTGGCGGTGCTGTGCAGTGTCTGGCGCAGCTCCACGCCCTGCGTCTGTCCCACGATCTCGGTGGTGCCGGCAATGCTCGAGCGGATGACCGCGACCCGCTTACCCTCGACGGTGGAATCGCCCGCGAGCGTGGATGTGACGATCTCGGTCAGGCTCGTGGTCAGGCCGGCGTTCGCGTCGCGCGTCGTGAGGGTGTCCGTCCACGTCGTGCCGTTGGCAATGCTGCGCGCGGGCAGGCGGGTGAACAGCCGGCGCATGCCCAGGTCGCCACCCAGCACCTGGCGCAGCCGCGTGCTGACTTCGGGACTGCCCATGATGGTGAACGCGCCGCGCGGCGTAATCTCGAGCTGCACGGGTGCGGGCGCATCTGCATTGGACAGCTGATCGTCGCCGGCCATCGAATTGGTGAAGCTGCCGGAGAAGGAAGTGAAACGAACGGTTGCGTGCAACGGCGGCGTCTCCTGGGCGGCGAATTGCATTTCAATGCGCGCGCTGGCCATGAACCCGACGTCCACATCCGTGCCTGAGAAGCTCATCGAGACGCGACCGGTATCGGCAACGTCGTAGAGCAGCGGATTGGGCGAGGGCACTGCATAAGCCAGGACGGGCGGCTCGCGGGTGGCCGCAGGCGATGCGGCACTCGGGCCCGGCGTTGCGGCGCGGTGGCTGCAAGCGGCAGAAAAAAGGAACATGACAACGGCGGCGGTTTTCGCGTCGGTTCTCATGCGGGTTCTCCAGGGTGATTGTCGATGGACGCCCGGGGTGTCCGGCCTTCCCCTACGAGTGATGGCGCTGCACGCTTCGCTCCCCGCTTGCGGGGGATGCGCCACCGGCGGACGGCACACGCTGGCGGTGCCTTTGTTCATCGCAGTCGACGATGCGGCTTCAGCTTCACGCGGAACCTGACGCCCCGGCAAGGATGGCGCAGCGGAATTGCCGCCGGACCACCCATCGTCGCCCGGAACATGAAGCAGGGCAGACGGTTACCACGCTGGGTGACGCAAGGCGCACAACGTCCTGTATCGATCACTACGCGCGGTCTGCTGGCAAGCATTGGCGTGCTGCTGGTGGCCCTCGCCTGCGTGCGGCTGGGCTTCTGGCAGCTCGACCGGCTGCGCCAGCGGCGCGCAAGTAACACACTGTTGCAGGCGAGGCTCGCGGCGCCCCCCGTGGAGCTGGGCAGCGCGCCCCGCGACAGCGCGGGCTGGCTCTACCGCCGCGTGCTGCTGCACGGCCGGCTGGATACACCGCACAGCATCATTCTCCCCGGACTCGCGTATCGCGGCACGCCGGGCGCGCACGTGCTGACACCGCTGTTACTGGACAATGGCGAGGCCGTGCTCGTCGATCGCGGCTGGATGCCGGCGGCGGATGGCGCCACCGTCGATTTCGAACACCTGCCGGATTCGACACTCGTCTCGACACCCGGAATCGTCCTGCGCTTCCCGGGCGAAGAACCCTGGCGTCGCAGCCTGCCCGCGAGCGCGCGCGTCGGCACGCCGGTCAGCGGCGGCTTCCGGCGGGTGTGGTTCGCCATGGACGAGACTGCGCTGCGGAATCAGTTTCCGTATCCGCTGGGCGCCACGCTCGTGTCGCTGCTGCCCGTGCCGGGCGTAACCGCGCTCCCTGTCAGATCCCCGCTGCCCGCGCTCGATGAGGGCCCGCACCTGGGCTACGCCATCCAGTGGTTCAGCTTTGCCGCCATCGCCGTGATCGGCTGGCTCGTGCTCGTTGCCCGGGGCAGCGTGCCCCGGACGGGGCCCGCGCCGTGATTGCAGTTTCCATTTGGGCGACGTCCGTGGCGCATTGCCCCGACCGCGTCCTTCAGCACGGATAACAGGAGATTATGCGGCATCAGCTCCGGCCATGGGCGTTGCGCGTGATGCGTGGCGCAGCCCGCGCAGCCATCGTCCTGCTCGTCAGCGGCGCAATGCGCTCGCCAGCGCACGCGCAGTTGCGGCCCACTTCACCCATGCCGTGGGACATCTTCAATGTGCCGGAGCCCTTTACCGTTGGTCTGGGGTTGGGTTTTCTCGACGACCAGCGCGCCTCGCTCGCCGGCGTCGACGGCAATCTGCTCGAGCTGGGCAACCTGCGCATCACGTGGCGCTCGGGACGCATCGGCGTGGAATTCACCGGCGCCATGAGTCGTCGCTACTACGATCAGCAGATCGAGCAGGCGCCGATCGAGGGCACTGACGCGCCCACCGGCAAGCCCCGACACGATGCCGGCGACGTCCTCGCCTGGACCATGCTGCGGCTCGCCGGTCAGGATCGCGGCATGGTGGCGCTGCGTTTCGGCACCCGCCTGCCCACCACCAGCAACGAGCCGGGCATGGACCGCGACCGCACGGATTTCTTCACCTCGCTGGGTGGTCGCTGGCGAGGTGGCATCTTCAGCGTGGGCGGGGACGCGGGACTGGGTATCCTGGGCACGCGCACAGCCAGCATCGATCAGCTGGACGTGCTCACATACGGCTTCAACATTGACGCGAAACTCGGCCCGCTCACTTCCTCGGGCGCGTTCACCGGTCAGACCGACCTGCACAGCAGCTTCGTGCGCGGCGATGAAGACCTGAGCGAAATCCGCGTGGGACTGCGTGGCGGCGAGCGCACTTTTGTCTCCCTGACCGCCATCAAGGGACTGCTGCATTACAGTCCGGATATCGGGCTGCAGCTGATGGTGGGCGTGCGCCGCTGAGCCGCATCATGAGGGACTAACGGTATGTTGGAAACGCAGAACCTGCTGCCGGCGGACACGCACATTGGGCGCGTGCACCTGCGCGTGGCTTCCGTGGCGCACGCACTGCAGCTGTACCAGAGCCTGCTGGGAATGGAGCCGGCGACCACGCCGGCAACGTCCGTCACGCTGTCCGCAGACGCGGCGGGCACGCCCTTGCTCGCGCTGACGGAAGCGGCTGGCGTGCAGGAGCGTCCGGAAGGCACGCTCGGCCTGTACCACTTCGCGCTGCTGTACCCGGACCGTGGAGCGCTGGGCCGCGCACTGCGCCGCCTGATCGACGCGCGCTGGCCCTTCACCGGCTTCGCTGACCATGGCGTCAGTGAGGCGGCGTATCTCACGGATGCCGATGGCAACGGCATCGAGCTGTACGCCGACCGGCCGCGCGCCGAGTGGCCCCGTGAGGGCGAGCGCATCGTGATGTACACACGGCGGCTGGACCTGGAGAGCGTGCTCCACGCCGGCGAGCAGTCCGCAGCAGCTCCAGCCGATGCGCCGCGCATGGGCCACGTGCACCTGCACGTCACCGACCTGGCGCGCGCCGAAGCCTTTTACGCCGACGCGCTCGGTTTCGCCGTCACCGAGCGCAATTTCCCCGGTGCCCTCTTCGTCGCCGCGGGCGGCTACCACCATCACATCGGCCTCAACACCTGGGCCCACCGGCCCCAGTCCCCGCACGATGCCGGCCTCATTGATTATGAAGTCGTGCTGCCTTCCACCGCGGCGCGGGAGGAGCTGGTCGCGCGGCTTGCGGCGAAGGGTATCCGTGCGGAAGAGCGTCCGGATGGCCTGTCCGTCCGGGATCCGGATGGGAATGTCATCCTGTTGGGTTGAGCCTCGGGCGATCCGGTTCTCCAGACTCTAACAGATCATTACGAGGCGCTGGCGAGCACGGCCTCTGCGATTCGGCGAGACGGTTCTGCGGGTGCCGACGCGAAGGACGAAGATGCCGCCGAAGCCCGGGTGTGCCGCAGCGCCGTGCCAGGGCGAGCGCAGCCGCTTCCGGGGCGACAGGCAGTCGAGTGAGCCAGCCCGCAGAACGCTCCCCGTTAACGCAGCATTCGCCGCAACTTCTCCAAGGCCGGCACGGGCGTCAGCTCGTTGTCGACGATGGACGCCAGCTCCTCCTCCTCCCGCCATCTCGCCTCCAGCTCCGACAGCTCCAGCTCGAGCAGTCGGCGTTCGGCGTCATCGTTGAGGGCGATTTCCAGGCCGATGGCGCGCGTGCGGTTCTGTTTCTTGCGCAGCTCATCCAGAGTGAGAGGCGTGCTCACGATGCCGCGGGTGAACATTTCGGCGCTGCCGGCCGTTTCGATGGCATGCGTCGCTTCGCGCACCTGCGCATCGCTCGCGCCTGCATAATTCTGCCAGGCGAGTACACGCCGGAGCACGTGCTGCGCCGTGTTGCCCTCGAGGCGCAACTGGCCGGACGTGTCCACGTAGGCGCAATTCCGGCAGCGCAGGGCAAGCACCACGCCGTCCGCCTCCGGCAGCACCACAATGCGTTTGGCCTGGTTGAATTTCAGTTCTTCGATCAGACTGCCACAGCGTGGGCATTGGAGATAACCTCGCCATGCCGTGCTGCCGTACTCGCGCCAGCGCAGGAAGTTGTTGGCGAAGCTGCCACCGTAATACCAGTAGAAGCCGCCCATGGTGAGACTGAGGCCGACCATCGCGCTGGTTTCCAGGATGGAGACGAGCGTGTGCCGCGAGCGTCGCTTCTGCAGCTCCCTGCCGTAGCGCCACCACGCTTCCTCGGGCAGCCGGGTCGCCTTGCCGACGCGCACCAGTTCGATCTCACCCGCACGGATCAGCGCAATGTTGTCGGTCTGCGAGAGCAGTCTGCCGCGGTCGCGTGCGGTGCGCTCCAGCTCTTCCAGCGCCTCCCAGCGTTCCTCAATGGGCGCGAGGTTCCAGCGGCTGCACGCCGGACACACGACCCAGAGCCGGCCCCGCTCCGGATCGAACGCAATGCGACGTCCATGCGGGAACCGCTCCACCAGCTCGTTGGCCGGCAGTGTCACGTGGCAGAAGACGCAGCGCGTGAACATGGTGGGGACTGCTACCCTTGTGGCGCGCCTCTGAGTCATCGTGAGGTCGGCTTCATCGTGACTGTCTGCCTGTTGAAAGGCGTTTCTCGGGCTGGGGCTGGGGCTCGGGCTGGGGAACGGATCAATGGATCAACGGCGTTGCTGGCGCTGGTTGCTGGGGCTGGTTGCCGGGGAAGGGATTCAACGGATCGAATGCGATGCGGGCCGGGGTGGACGAGAACGTATTGGCTGACTCCCATGGGTCCTTTTCAATCCTGTGCAGCAAACGCATCATTCGCCATGAATCCGTAGTCGTTACCCGGCCCCAACCCGAACCCCAGCCCGAGAAACGCTTCCGAATATGCTGCAAGCCAAACCTGCGACCTCGATCACAGTCTCGCTTCCCGACTGGGTGAGTGACGGCGTCGACTTCGATCGGCGGTACGCGAGCGATGAAGAGCGCATGGAGCTGGCGATACGGCTCTCCTGGGAGAATGTGCGGCGAGGGACGGGCGGACCGTTCGGTGCGGCCATCTTCGAGGCGGGGAAGGGGCGCCTGGTCGCGGTGGGCATGAACCGCGTGGTCCCGCTGGGTAACTCGGTGTTGCACGCGGAAATCGTGGCCTTGATGCTGGCGCAGGCGAGACGCGGCTCGTACACGCTGGGTGAAGCGGGCATGCCCGCACATGAGCTCTTCACGTCGTGCGAGCCGTGCGCCATGTGCCTGGGTGCGGTGCCATGGAGCGGTGTGGCGCGCGTGGTGTGGGCCGCGACGCGCGATGATGCGGGCCGCCTGCAGTTCGACGAGGGCCCGGTGTTCCAGTCGTCGTACGACTACCTGGCCGCGCGCTCGATCCGCTGCGAGGCCGGCCCTTTGCGTGAAGACGCGCGGCGGGTGCTGCTCGAGTACGGTCGCGAGGGCGGCGAAATCTACAATGGCTGAGGCCACGGCCACGCTGACCTCGCCCGCACGGGTGAACGGGAAGCGTCGCCTGCATCCTGTGGTGGTCGTGGGGGCCGGACCCGCCGGCCTTGCGGCGGCACGGGCGCTGGCCGAACGGGGCGTGCCGTACCGCGTGCTCGAGCGCGGTCCCGCCGCCGCGCACGTCTGGCGCAATCTCTACGACAGCCTTCGCCTGCACACGGGCAAACACCTGTCCACGCTCCCCGGTCTGCGCTTCCCGCGCGCCACGCCGCTCTTCCCTTCGCGCACGGACCTCATCGAGTACCTCGAGCAGTACCGCGAGCGCTTCGCGCTGCGTGTCGAAACCGGCGTCGATGTGCAGCGCGCCGAGCCGCGCGCCGGCGGCGGCTGGACGCTCGCGACTTCGGCCGGCGAGATCGAGGCCGGTGCGCTGGTCATGGCCACCGGCATCGTGTCCTGGCCGATAACGCCGAGTTTCGACGGGCAGCAGACGTTCACCGGTCGCATACTCCATTCCGTGGAGTACCGGCGGCCGCAGCCGTTCCAGGGCCGGCGGGTGCTGGTGGTGGGCTGCGGCAACTCGGGCGGCGAGATCGCGGCCGAGCTGGCTAACGCCGGCGTTAGGGTTGTCGTGTCGGTGCGCACGGGCGCCAACGTGGTGCCGCTCACGCTGCTGGGCGTGCCCGTCCAGTACGTGGCGTATCTGCTGCGCGAGCTGCCGCGGCCGGCCCGTCAGCTCGTGGTCCGCATGCTGCGCGCGGCGGTCATCGCCCGGCGAGGCCGGCCCGTGCTGCCCCTGCCGCCGTACGGCCCGCTGGACCGGATCCCGCTCATCGGCTTCCACCTGGTGGACGCCATACGCGCCGGCCGCGTGCGCGTCGCGCCGGGCATCGCGTGCTTCACGGCAGGCGGCGTGCGCTTCGTGGATAACACCGAAATCGCATGCGACGACGTGATTCTGGCCACCGGCTTCCGGCCGGCGCTGCAGCCCGTGCTGGGCTCCGTGCGCACGGATGCCGCCGGCTTCGCGCTGCGCGCGGACCGCGTGCGCAGCGCGGACCGCCCCGACCTCTTCTTCGTCGGCCACAACTATGACTCGACCGGCGGCCTCCGGAATATCGGCCACGATGCGCCGCTTGCCGCCCGGCAGATCACCGGCCACTGAAACCGGCCGCGCACTGGACCGTAGTTCGACTTCAGGTCTACATTGGGGGTGCGTGACCCGCGCTGTGCGGTCCGGCCCTGCCGGTCCGCGCTGCTGTCTTGCAGCGCCCCACCACCGATTTCGTTCGAGGCGACGACGTGCCGACGACCTCCTCACCGTTTCCGCAGCGGGCGTTGCAGCGGCCTTCGTTCGCGCAACGGCTGCTGCGGCGGAAGCTGCCCCGAAACGCGCTGATCGACCTGGTGAACCTGCTGGGCAGCGTCGATTCGCCGCGCGCGGTCACGCAGACCGACCTCGATCGCATCACCCGCGTCCATCGCGTGAATCCGGTCAACTACTTCCGCGGCGAGCTGGAAGTGGTGTACCGCGATTACCTCGTGCACTGCCTCGAGGATCGCCGCATCAGTGATGACGAGCTGGCCGACATCGCGCACCTGCGCGCCCTGTTCGGGCTGGATGCCACCACCTGCGATGCCATCCAGCGCAACGTCGCCCGCCAGGTGTACCTGCGCACCGTGTCCGAAGTACTGGCCGACGGCACCATTGATGAAGCCGAGCGCGACTTCCTGCGCAAGCTGCAGGAGCACCTTTCCATTCCCCGCAACATTGCCGAGAACTTCGTCGACATCCGCCAGCGCCAGTACCAGAGCCGGCAGCCGCGCAAACCCTGACATCACCGCATCGCCGCGCGCCCCAGGCTGCGCGCGCCCGCCGCCCGCCCGTTACTTCGAGCCGGGAGCGGCCAGTCGTGCCGCGTGCTGCGCCGGCTTTTCGAAGGCCGGATCGCGGTTGTAATCCACGGATCCGCCCGGCGGGATCGAAAGGTACTGCCAGGCATCGCTGCGCATCATCTTGCTCAGGTAGACGATCTGGCCGACGTGGTAGCTGACGTGCGCCAGCGAGCGGTGCAGCGCGGCGTGCACCGGCAGCGCGACGCCGCGGATCGACACCATCCGGAACAGGTCGTCGTCCGTGAGTGCGGCCACCGTTGATAACAGCATGTTCCAGCCATCTTCCCACTTCTCCAGCAGCTGTTCGCGCGTCGGCGCACGGGCCTCGAACTCCGATTCGCGATCACGCCACGGCTTCTCGCCGTCGCTGGCGAGGAAGTCGGAAAACCGCGAATGCAGATTGCCGGCAATGTGCCAGACCATGGTAGCGATCGAATTGTCTGTCGTGGAGGCGCGCTCCGTCAGCTGCTCCGTCTCCAGCTGTGCCATCGCCGCCTCGGCTGCCGCCTTGTAGCGCCGGAACTCGGCCTCGATCGAGGCCACAACGTCCCGCTTCGCCATCGCATCTCTCCGCTCGTGAGCGCCGTCCGCGATTTCCATCCGCACGGCTTTTCGTGACACCCCCATAATCCCGGGCTGCGCCGGACGGTTCGCGGCGGTCGCGCGCCAACAGCGGGTTGCGCTGCGTCGCCACTCGACATAGGCTGCGTTGTCTCTCCCGATCCCCCGACATGGGAGCCGCACATGAGGCGACGCGTCTTCCTCCGCTCGGCTGTCGCCGCCGCGACAGTCATGTCCCTCCCACGACGCCCGCTCGCAGCGGCCGTGCTGCGAAGTTCGCAGCCACAGCTTCCCGATATCGATGCCGTAACCGGAGACGGGCAGCAGGTCACACTGCGCGGGCGCGACATTGCGGACCTGCGGGCCCGGCTGCGCGGTCGGCTGCTGCTGGCGCGCGATCAGGGGTACGATGACGCCCGCCGCATCCTCAACGCATCTTTCGACAAGCACCCCGCCCTGATCGTGCAGCCCTCGGGCGTGGCCGACATCCGCGCCGCAGTGAATTTCGCGCGGGAGAATCGCGGGCTGCTGCTCGCGGTGAAATGCGGTGGACACAGCTTCTCGGGCGCGTCCACGTGCGACAAGGGCATGATGATCGACCTTTCGACTTTCCGCGCCGTGCGCGTCGATCCGCGTGCACGCCGGGCCTGGGTCACGGGCGGCAGCCTGCTCAGTCTCGTCGACCACGAGACCGCACAGTTCGATCTGGTCACGCCTCTCGGGACGGTCTCGCACACCGGTGTGGGCGGCCTCGTGACCGGCGGCGGCTTCGGCCGCGTGGCGCGCCGCTTCGGCCTTGCCGTCGACAACCTCCAGAGCGTCGACGTCGTGACCGCGGATGGCCAGTTCGTTCACGCCAGCGCGAGCGAGAATCCCGACCTCTTCTGGGGCGTGCGCGGCGGCGGCGGCAATTTCGGCATCGTGACCAGCTTCGAGTTCCAGCTGAATCCCATGTCGCGGCAAGTGCACGCCGGCACGATCGTGTACCCGATCTCGCGCGCCCGCGACGCCATAGCCCTGTACGGCGACTACCTCAGGACGGCGCCCGACGAGCTGGACATTCTCCCCGCCATGGTGCAGCCACCCGGCGGGGCCGCTGGCATCTTCTCCTTCGGCGTGTGCTACTGCGGTCCGGCCAATGGTGTCGATCGCGCGCTCGCGCCCATCCGCAAGCTGGGCACGCCGCTGGTCGATGACGTGAAGCCGATGGAATACGAGGTCCTCCAGCGCTCCGGCGACATTGCGGATCCGCGAGCGATCGCGACGTATCTGAAGAGCGGCTTCCTCTCGAGTATGACGCCCGACCTGGTGTCAGCGATCGTCTCCGAGTTCCGGGGCGATCCCGGCCGCACGACGGAAGTCGCGTTCCAGTCCGGGCTGGGCGCCATTGGCCGCGTGGCGCCCGATGCCACGGCATTCGTCCAGCGCGATGCGCTGGCCAACATGCTGGTCGTGGCTGTCTGGAATTCCGCCGACGACGGCAACGCGCACATCCAGGCGTCGCGCCAGTACTGGTCGAAGCTCGAACCCTACACCGCCGGCTTCTACGTGAACGATCTCACACCGGACAGGACGCCGGCGGCGGTGCGGGACAACTACCGCACCAACCACAATCGGCTGGTGGCGCTGAAGAACCGGTACGACCCGAAGAACCTGTTCCGGCTGAACGCCAACATCAAACCCACGGCGTCCTGAACGCAGGCCGCGGCTGCGGCCGCGTCCTAACATCGAGCTAGAGGCGGGGGCTCGCCGGCAGCTCGGGCGGGCCCGCTTCGTATGCGCCGCACGCGACGGGTCGAGCCGGCGTCGCGACCGCACTATCTGTTGCCGTTGCGAGCAACCGACCGGCAGGCACTCTGCACGGCCCAGCCGGTAGCCGCCAGCCGTGAGGAAGCGGTCGTGAGGAACCCATCCGGGCAGGTCTCGACACTGGCGATAACCTCACCTTCCCGCCCGCACGCTGCACGACCGCGCCCGCGATAGCCTGCCGGCGTCGGCTCAGCCACTCGCGCCCGCGCAGTTTCTGGGCGCCGAGCCGCGCACTCAGGCGGAACCGCAGGCAGGGAGAAACCGCAGTTCGGTAGAACCCTCCTGCAGCCGGGTCGGAGGTTGCGCTGCCATGGTGGTGCGCTGGCGGCGCGCGCCCGCACGTGTGCTGGCGCGCGCCGTTGCCGCCCCCATCGAAAACGCGCTACCTTCGACCTTCGCGCGCCGTCCGACAGATGCTCCCCGGCATGCGGCGCGCGTTCACGGCTCCCGAATCATCCTGCTCCGGACGGAGGCTTTCATGCGGCGCTCGCCACGCGTCTCTCCCCGCATCCTGCTCGGCCTGCCTCTCCTGCTGGCGGCCCTGCACGCACGCAGTCTGCCCGCGCAGGTGGCGCAGGCGACGACGCGCTTCACGGTCGACGACGTGCTGACCGTGCGCAACGCGGCGGTCGGCGATGTGAGCCCGGACGGCCGCTGGGCCGTGATCACCCTGAGCTCACTGCGCGACCGGCTGGGCGTGGATAACAGCCGGTTTGGCGACCCCACCTACACCTCGCCCGGCGTGGCGGAAATCACGGTGGTGGACACGCGCTCCGGCGAGAGTCGCAAGCTGTTCCCCGATAAGCGCCAGGCCAGGGGCTGGTCGTGGTCGCCGGACGGCGCGCAGCTGGCCTTCATGCTCCGGGAAGGCGACGAGTTCCGCCTCACCCTCTGGGACCGTGCCCGCAACCGCATGCGCACCGTGCCGGCGCCGTCGAACCGCCTGTTTGCCGAAAACTCCGCCTCTTTCGTGGTCCGCCGATGGACGCACGCTGCTGCTGGCGCTGCGCACGAAGGAATGGGAGCAGAAGGCGGCAGCGCGCTTCCAGAAAGAGACGTCCGCACCCTTCGTCGTGAACTCGAGCGAGGATCCATTCCTCGACTGGGACGACATCCGCCGCCTCGGCAGTGTCGCGATCCCGGCCGAGTATCACGCAGACAGCGGGCGCATCGATGAACTGCTGCCCGAGACCATGCTGGGCGACTACGCCGTGACCGCGGACGGCGGTACGCTGCACTACGAACAGGACATTACGAAGAAGACCGACTACGACGAGATCTTCGGCCGTGAGAGCAAACTGCTGGTCAAGCCGCTGGCGGGCGGCGAAACGCGCACGCTGTTCCCCACCACGAAAGGCATGACACTGCGCTGGTCGGGCGATGGCCAGGCCTTCGTGTACGCGAAGGAAGGCAAGGTCTTCTTCGGCACGGTCGCAGGCGGCGAGCCGCGCAAGCTGGCGGGCGTGGACGCGCCCAAGCCCGCGGATGAGCCGACCGACAGCGCAGCCCGCAAGGCCGCGCGCGAGGAGCGCGAGAAGCAGCGCTTCACACCGGTGCGACTCAGCGAAAAAGGCGACTGGCTGATTGCCACCAGCAAGGAAGGCTTCTGGCTGATCAACACGGCGAGCGGTGAGCGCTCGATGTTCCTGGCCGCACCACAGAGCGACGAGGACAAGACGGCGCCCCGCTACAGCGTCGTCGCCTGGAGCAGGGACGCGAACGACATCTACCTGAGCTTCGCGTCACGCACGAAGTGGGAGCGCGGCATCATGCGCTACCAGCGCAACACGGGACAGACGCGCGAGCTGGTCAAGGATGACCGCTACTATACAGGCATCCGCCTCGCCGACGACGGCCGCTCCATGGTGCTCTCGGTGGCGAAAGGCAATGACCCGGGCGATGTGTACGCCGCCGACGCGGACTTGAGCACAATGCGGCGCCTCACCCAGGCGAACCCCGGCATCGAGCCCAAGCTCAGTCGCACCGAGCTGATCAGGTACATGGATGCCGACGGTCACGACATGTACGGCGTGCTCAACTATCCGCTCGACTATCAGCAGGGCACGAAGGTGCCCACCATCTTCATCGTCTACGAGGACTTCTTCGACGACCGCTTCAACGCCATGATCAACCTGCTCACCTCGAACGGCTACGCCGTGATGCAGCCGTCCGTGGATCTGGAGATCGGGTTCCCGGGCGAGGCGTGGGAGAAGGGCGTGACGGCTGCCGCTAACAAGCTGATCGAGATGGGCATCGCCGATCCCAAACGGCTGGGCGTGCACGGCACCAGCTACGGCGGTTACGCCACCAACCTGCTGGTCACGCAGACCGACCGCTTTGCCGCGGCCATCAACATCTCCGGCAAGGTCGACATGATCAGCTTCTATACCGACTCGCCGCGGCTGGGCACGCGCAACATCCACGCCCCCGAGCACAGCCAGGACCGCCTGGGCGCATCACTCTGGGAACAGCCCCAGAAGTACGTCGCGCATTCCGCGGTGATGTTCGCGGACCGCGTGAAGACGCCTCTGCTCCTCATGACCGGCCACGAGGACCCCAATGTGCCCGAGCGCACCACCAGCGGAGATGTTCTACGCGCTGCGCCGCCTGGGCAAACGCGTCGAGTGGGTGAGCTACACGCATGGCGGCCACGGCATGCCCACCGACAACGAGGCCAATGTGCGCGACTTCCACGCGCGCATCCTCGCCTGGTACGACCGCTACCTGAAGGCGCCGGCGGCGGAGAAGGTTTCGGCTACGGGCAGCTGATGGCGCGGCGGGGCGCCGGACTCGGGCCGGGACCCCGACCGGCTTCCCTGCCCTCGCGGCGCAGACCCCGGCGGCTGGAACGGCTCAGTCGGAGCGTAGTACGGCGTTAGGCTCGATGCCGATGACGGCGCGCGCGGGCAGCCACGCGGCCAGGCCGGCGACGACAGCGAGCACGAGTACGCCGGCCAGCAGCGACAGGGGGTCGAGCGGGCGCACGCCGAAGAGCTGGGAGCGCAGGGTGAGCAGCGCGGGCACGGTGAGCAGCAGGCCCAGGCCGAGACCGACGGCAACGGGGCGCACGCCGAAGCCGAGCAGCACACGCACTACGCTGATGGGCCGCGCGCCCAGGATCATGCGTATCGCCGCACTCTTGCGCTCGCGGCCCACCGCGTAGGCCACCACGGCATGGACGCCCAGCGCCGCCAGCAGCAGCGTGACCGCCGCAAAGCTGCCGCTGATCAGCAGCAGCAAGCGCCGCGTGCCCAGCCCGCGCCCGATGCGCTGATCCATGGACTCGATGGTCGTCGGCACCAGCGGATCCACGGCGCGCAGTTCTGCGGCAACAGCCCGCGCCACCGCAACGGTCGCAGGCCGCACGACCAGGTGCATGTTCGACAGGAATCGTGGCTGCGTGCGGAAATCGACGTACACGACCCCCACCGGGTGATCCTGGTCCAGCTCGCGCAGCGAAGAAACCGTTCCCAGCACCGTCAGCGTGTCGCTCGAAAAGCCGCTGATCAGGGCCGCGCCGATGGGCGACTTGTCCTGCCACAACTGCTGTGCGAGCTGCGCATCGATGACAGCAGCGCGCGCTTGCGACAGCAGCGGCGCGCCGCTCCCGTGCGTCAGTCCGAGCGCGTCGAAGTAGCCGGGATCCACGGCGCGGAATCCTGCATAGACGAAGTGGTCCGGGCGGGCAGGAAGTTGCGTGTTAGCCGTGTACGCGGTGGTGATGTCGGGCAGCATGCTGGTCAGTCCCGCGGCCCGCACGCCGGGCAGCGCGCGGATGCGCTCCAGCGCATTCGTGTAGTACGCGATGCGCGCGCCCGCGTCGGTGTAACGCGTCTCCGGCAGGGTAACGTCCACGGCCAGCAGCCGCGTGTCGTAGCCCAGGTCCTGGGTCAACAGTCGCTCGAAGCTGTGCAGCAGCGCGCCCGTGCCGCAGAGCAGCACGAGTGTGAGCGCGACCTGCAATGCGATGAAGCCGGTCCAGAGACCGCGCTGCTCGCGCGCTGCCGTGGTCGCACCGTGCGTACGCAGCCTCGCCCACAGGTTGCGTGACGACAGGGCGAGTGCGGGGAATACGCCCGCCAGCAGCGTGGTTAGCAACGCCAGCAGCAGTGTGAGTCCGAGCATGCTGACATCGAGACGCACCTGGTCCAGTCGAGGCACGTCAAAACCTGCGTTCTGCAGCGCGCGCAGTCCGGCCTCACCCAGCGCGACGCCGGTCAGCGCGCCCGGGAGAGCGAGCACGGCGCTCTCCAGCAGCAGGTAGCGGAGCAGGTCGCCGCGTCGCGCGCCCAGTGTGGTGCGTACCGCCAGCTCACGCATGCGCGCCAGCCCGCGCGCCAGCACCGCGGCGGCCAGATTGAAGCAGGTCACCAGGAGAACGAAAAACGCTGCCGCGAGCAGCAGCCGGAGCGGTGCGCGCACGCCACCCACGATCTCATCCGTGAGCAGGGTCATGCGTACGGCGTCCGCCTCGGTGCCTTCTCCGTTGCGCCGCTTCAGGTCGGCGGCCAGGCGATTCATCTCCTGGCGCGCACCCTCGAGCGTCACACCGGGCGCCAGCCGCGCCACCGTGTGATAGCCGTGCGACTGCCGGCCACCGAGATCGTGTCTCTCCATGGGCAGCCAGACGGCGGCCTCATCCCAGACGCTCAGCTCGCCGAGAAAGCGGAAATCCGCCGGCACCACGCCTGCCACGGCGTAGGTTTCCTCGCCGATCGTCAGGGTCAGCGAATCGAGCGCGCGACCCGCGAGCTGATTCCGCCAGAAGTCCGCGCTCACCAGCGCGACCGGGGCCCCTCCCGGCGCATTCTCCGCATCCGTGAACAGCCGACCGCGCACCGGGTTGACACCGAGCAGCGGAAAGAAGCCGCGCGAGACGCCGCCCACTTTCGCGCGCACCGCGACGGAACCGGACAGCACCGATGTCATCTGCGGAATGTTCACGGCGCCCACACCCGCGAACACCCGCGAATGCTCGCGCCAGTCGCGGATATTGGGAAATGACGGATACCAGAGTCGCCCGTTCGCACTCTGCTCGCGCAGCCGCACCAGGCGTCCCGCGTCACGGTACGGCAGCGGCGCCAGCAGTACGCCGCGCACCAGGGTGACCACGAGCACGGTCGCGGCGAGACCGATGCCCAGACCCAGCGATCCGAGCGCCGCCTGCACCGGCTCGCGCACCAGACGCCGCCATGCCAGCCGCAGGTCCAGCGCGATCGCGCGCCCGCCGCGCTCCCCCGCGCCGCGCGCCCCGGCTCCCCGCCTGAATCGCTCCGCCATGCTCGTCACCATCAGGTCGAAGATCAGTCGCGTCCAGAAGCGCAGCGGGCCAACCTGTCGCCGCGCGTAAAGGCCCTCGAACAACTCCACCAGCTCGGCTTCGCTCTCCTCGCGCATGTGGCCCGGCAGCAGCCATAGCAGGCGACGATACCACCGCACCGCTCGTGCGCTCGACGCCGCCATCACGCCTCACGCAACAGATCGAGCAAACCCGCCGCATTGAATGTGCGGCGCAGCCGCGCCGCTTCCGCCTGCAGCGTCGCCTGGCCCAGCGGCGTGAGTTCGCTGTACGTGCGCCGCTCGTCGCCCGCCGCCATCCCGGGCGCCGTCGTACGCTGCACCAGGCCTTCCTGCCGCAGCTCGCGCAGCAGCCGGTAGAACGTGCCCGGCCCGAACAGGCCGCTGCCCGGCATTGTCGCATTCACGAATTCCAGGATCTCGAACCCGGCGCGCGGCCCTCTGGCCAGTGCCGTGAGCACGGCGAGCGCCGCCGGCCGCAGCGGCACGCGCTGCGCCGCCTGCTCGCTCAGCGATTGCATGCGTTTTCGCATAATCTTCAGAATAGAAGATAGTTTCCGGCTTGGGAAGGCGGGTTGGCGAACGGCGTTGCTGGGGCTGGTTGCTCGGGCTGGTGGCTGGGGAACGAATTGACGGATGAAGCGCTTTCCCGCGCCCAGCCGCAGCGACGTCGGGAAAGGGTGAGGGCAAGGGTCGGGTTCAGGGGTCGGACGCGGGCACGGGCACGAGCGGCTTCCCGATCCAGCGCGAGTCTCTGTTCCCAGCCCTCGCCGCAGAAACGCCATTGAATCCGTTGCCGTCGTTCCCAGGCAACCAGCCCCAGCAACCAGCCCGAGCAACGCCGTCATCGGGCGTTGATAGCGCCCTTCCTTGTCGGGCAATGCAGAATTGCTTCATATTGCGCAGCCCTGCGTCCCGCCCCGGCGGCTCAGGCTTCGGCAAGGCCAATCTCCTCCTCTCAGGATGGCGCCAATGCGCACGACCCGGACTCTGCTCCTCTCCCTCACGACGTCGCTGTTCGCCGCTTCGGCACTCGCGGCCCAGGCGAAGAAGCCGCTGGACCACAGCGACTACGACATTCTGGAACCGCATCGCGGGACAGTCGATCTCGGCGGATGGCCGCTGGGTGCTCTTCACGGTCAGCTCCGAGGCCAATGACTCGAAGCTCCACGTGAAGAGCGTGGGCAGCGGCACGGAACACGTGATCGAACGCGGCGAGGCGGGTGAGTTCACGAAGGATGCCCGCTTCGTGGTCTTCCACATCAAGCCGTCGAAGGAGGCGGTGAAGCAGGCGAAGAAGGACAAGGTGAAGGCGGACCAGATGCCGCAGGACTCGCTCGGCATCCTGGACCTGAGCACGGGCCAGGTCGTGGCGCGGGCGGAAAAGCTGCGCAACTTCAAGCTGCCCGCCGAGAACAGCGGATGGGTGGCGTACGAGCTGGTCAAGCCGGGCGCGGACAGCGCGGGGGGCGGCAATGGCCGGGGCGGCCGGGGCGGCGGCGGGGTCGCGGCGCGGGCCGTGGGGCCGGCGCAGGGACGGGGCCGCAATCGAGCAAGGACCGCAAGGCCGATGGCAGCCCGCTGGTCCTGCGCAATCTGGCGAGCGGCCAGGAACGGCGCATTGAGCTGGTCACTAACTATGAATTTGCGAAGGACGGCTCGAAGCTGATCTACACCACGTCGACAAAGGATGGCAGTAACGACGGCGCCTTCGCGCTGGACACGGGCAGCGGTCAGGTGACCGCGCTGGCTTCGGGCAAGGGTGACTACAAGGGCATCGCGATCGATGAAGGCGGCAAACAGGTCGCCTTCCTCACGAATCGTGACGACTATGCGGCGGAGCAGCCGGCGTTCAGCCTGTTCTACTGGGACGGCAAGGCAGCGGCCGCGAAGGCTGTGGCCGCGCCCACCACGCCGGGCATGCCGCAGGGCTGGTCGGCGAGCGAATACCGCGAGCCGAATTTCTCGCACAACGGACTGCGCCTTTTCCTGGGCACAGCCCCGAAGCCCGAGCCCGAAGTGAAGGACACCACGCCGGACGATGAGAAGGTGGTGGTGGACGTGTGGGCGTGGACGGATCCACTGCTGCAGCCCATGCAGCTGAAGCAGGTGGACCAGGAGCGGCGTCGCAACTACCAGGCGATGGTGAGCCTCAAGGACGGCCGGCTCCTGCAGCTCGCGTCCACCGGGATGCCGGACCTGCAGCTCGCCGACCGCGGCGACATTGATGTCGCGCTGGGCCGCAACAGCCTGCCGTACCAGAAGGAAATCTCGTGGGACCAGACGTACAGCGACGTGTACCTCGTGAACCTGCGCACCGGCGATCACGAGAAGCTGCTCGAGCACCTGGGCAGCAACGCCGCGCTGTCGCCTTCGGGCAAGTACCTGGCCTGGTGGGACGAGGATCACGAGAACTGGAACGTCATGGATGTGGCCACGCACAAGGTCAGCAACGTATCGAAGGCCATTCCCTTCCCCATGCAGCAGGAAGAGCACGACACACCGGACCAGCCGCCCGCCTACGGCAGCGCCGGCTGGACTGACAATGATGCCCAGTTCCTGATCTACGACCGTGACGACATCTGGTCCGTGGACCCCACGGGCAAGACGGAACCGAAGAACATCACGGGCGGCGTGGGCCGCAGGGAGAACCTGCGCCTGCGCTACGTGCGCCTCGATCCCGAGGAGCAGACCATCAAGCCTAACCAGGAGTTGCTGCTCTCCGCGTTCAACTACCAGACCAAGGACGCGGGCTTCTATCGCGACCGCCTGGGCGCCGGCGCGCCGCCCTCGAAGCTGGTCATGATGCCGAAATCGTTCGGCGGCGGCTTCGGCGGCGGTGTGCGCAAGGCCGATAACGCCAATGTTCTGCTGTACAATCGCGGCAGCTTCGAGGAATTCCCGGACCTCTACGTGAGCGGCCCCGACTTCAGCGACCAGAAGCGCATGAGCGACGCCAACCCGCAGCAGAAGGACTACGTCTGGGGCACGTCCGAGCTGGTCGAGTGGCGCTCCGGCCAGGATGGCGAGATGCTGCAGGGCGTGCTGCTACAAGCCGGAGAACTTCGATGCCTCGAAGAAGTAGCCCGATGATGGTCTACTTCTACGAGCGCCTCTCCGACCAGCTGCACAACTACGTGGCGCCGACTCCGGGCAGCTCCAGCATCAACATCGCGTTCTACGTGAGCCGCGGGTACCTCGTGTTCACGCCCGACATTCCCTACCGCACGGCTATCCGGGCGAGAGCGCGCTCAAGGCCATCGTGCCCGGCGTGCTCAGCCTGATCAGCAAGGGCTACGTCGACGAAAAGCACGTGGGCATGCAGGGCCACTCCTGGGGCGGCTACCAGGTCGGCTATCTCGTCACGCGCACCAACCTGTTCGCCGCGGCCGAAGCGGGCGCGCCCGTGTCCGACATGATCAGCGCCTATGGCGGTATCCGCTGGGGCACCGGCATGAGCCGCGAGTTCCAGTACGAGAAGACGCAGAGCCGTATCGGCGGCACGCTCTGGGAAGCGCCCATGCACTTCATCGAGAACTCGCCCATCTTCTGGGCCGACAAGGTCGAGACGCCGCTGCTCATGATGCACAACGACGCCGACGGCGCGGTGCCCTGGTACCAGGGCATCGAGTACTTCACCGCGCTGCGCCGCCTGGGCAAGACCACATGGATGCTCGACTACAACGGTGAGGACCACGGCCTGACCAAGGCGCAGAACCGGAAGGACTGGACCATTCGCATGCAGCAGTTCTTCGACCATTACCTCAAGGGCACACCCATGCCCGTGTGGATGGCCGATGGCGTGCCCGCGATCAAGAAAGGCAGGACACTCGGCCTCGAGCTGGTCACCGAGAAGAAGGTGGCCACGGAGCAGAGCAGCGGGTCGCGGTGATGGGCTGAGGAGGCCGGAGTGCGGCTGGAGGGCGCTGCGTACCGGCGCGAGGACGATGGAGGACGCTGAGAACGGATCTTGACGGATTGTTATCACACAGGGGACACAGTGGTGCGGAGGACGGATCACGGGATGGAGCGGGTGACGACTCCATTGACGTGTATCCGTCCTCTGCCGGGTCGGTGGCCGAAGCGTCCGCGTGCCGCGTGAGGTCGTCGTCGTCCACAGTGCCCGCTGTGCCCCTGTGACCCCTGTGTGATGCTGTTGTTTGCGTGGGCAGCCACAACATCCTGGGCTGTGCCTGATGGGCCTCGCCACTCTGACCCCCGGGGCCTCACGCCAACTCCGAAGGAGAGGCCAACATGGAGGAGAATTGGCCGGTTCCGGCGGATGAGCTGGAGAAGCCGAAGGCTGTCGAGAAGGCGGAAGCGACGATCCGGCATTTGGGCATCGGGCTGGGTGTGGCGGGGGGGCTGGGCTCGGCGTGGTACTGGTTTGCCAGCATCGAGGTAGGCTACCAGTTCATCCCGATCTTCTGGTGGGGCATCTTCCTGGCGGCGCTGGTCACCATCTACTTCCTGCCGCCCATGCGCCATGCCCGTGTCGCGCGCGAGATCATCCGGCGCTGGGATGAGCTGCGCGTCCAGATGTCGCTGGAGATCGCGGGCGCGCCCACGGATCCGCGGCTGCGCGTGGCGGAAGAGATGGCGAAGCGCATCCTCAACCACCCGGGCATTGACGAGTCGGTCGCGCGCGTCACTTCGGAACTGGTCGGGCACCTGCACGTGACGCAGCGCGACCTGCGCACGGTACAGCTGCTGCAGGAAGCGTCGCAGGCGGGGGGCAACCGCGGCGCCGGCACGCGCGGCCTCTCCGATGTCATCGACTTCCTCGAGGCGCGTACCGGCCAGCTGATCTCGGGCCTCTCCGACCTGCACGGGGCTGTCATCCTGCGCGACGCGGAAGCCCTGGGTCGCGTGAAGCGCGAGGTCGAGAACGTGGTGCACGAGCTGTCCGCGCAGCAGGAAGTCGAGCGGCTGCTGGGCCGGCGCGAACCGTAACGGCCGGCCCGGGCGCATCGCCACAGCCGTGCGATCGGCGCCGGCGTGCGATCTCGTCCGGGCTTGCCTGCACACGACGACCGGCGCGCGCCATCGCTCTGACAGCGTGTCAGGAAGCCGGCAGCACCAGCGCCACGCCGGCGAAATTCGCCACCACTGTCTGCCCCGCGGCGACGGTTACGGTCCGAGTCGTCGACGCGAAATTCCCGTAGTGCGGAAAGATCGTGACGGTCCAGGTGCCGGCGGGCACGGCGGTGAACGTGTAGCCGCCGGCGTTGTCCGTGGTCGTCGTTCGTGTCGCGCCCTGACCCGACAGCTGCACCGTGGTGCCCGGCACCGGCTCGCCGTACACGGTCACCTCGCCGGTCACGGTTCCGCCCGCGACGATCGCAATGCTCACGCTCGCGGTGCCCGTGCTGCCATGGCTGTCTGTCGCGGTCCTGGCCAGCGTGCTCAATGATTACGGGACCTTTCTGAGCGATGCAGGCATGCCGGTGCGCGCCGAGCCGCCGCTGCGCGAGGCGTGGCAGCTCTATGGCCGCCTGCGTGGCCCTTCGCACGTCACGACCGCGCTCGTGGCAGGGAACCTCGGCGCCGCATTGATCGCGCAGAATCGGTTTGCGGAGGCCGAGCCCATTCTGCACGATGCCGTGACGGCGCTGGACTCGGCCGGTGATGATCCGCGTTTCGCGGAGCCGCTGTTCAACTACGGCTACGCGCTGCTCGCGCTGGGCCGGCGCCCGCCGGCCGAGGCCGTACTCCGCCGCCTCTACGCGGCGGAGCCGCGTGCCCACCCGCCGGACGACTGGCGGGTGGTTCGTGCGCGCGTCGTGCTCGGCACCTGCCTGGCCGCGCAACAGCAGTTCGCCGAGGCGGAGCCGCTCCTGACTTCCGGTTTCGAGGCGCTGCGCCGGCAGCGCGGCCCGCGCGATGGCTACACGCAGCAGACTGCGCGCACCCTGGTTCGCCTGTACACGGACTGGAATCGGCCCGCCGATGCGGCGAGGTACCAGTCGGTGGTGGACGCAAAGTAGCCCGTCTCAGCGCCCGGGCGGCGCCGTCCGGCCCAGCTCGATCACCGGTTGCTGCGCCAGCTGCTCGTGTGTGAACGTGAGCAGTGGCCGGCCGGGTACGCGAACCGTCACCCGCTGCGCACTGGCGGGCACGGTCACCGTATAACTCGCTGTTGCGGCCGTCGCGTTCTCGATGCGCACACCCTGCGGCAGCTTGAGCGTGCTCACACCATTGCCGCGGATCACGATGCCGGCCGAATCCGCGCGGCCGGCGCGCAGCGCCAGGCGCCCGCCGGACTGGGCACGGGTCAGCTCGATGTCGAAGCTGGCGCCCGCGGCGGGGAAGCTGATGCCCAGACCGGGATCCGGTTCCACGGCCGGCAGAAGCGGAGCAGGCGAGGCGGCGGCAGCGTCGCCTGATCCATGCAGCACATGGTCCAGCCGATCCAGCACCCACGCGCGCACCGGCGGCACCGCAAACACACCTGTCAGCAGCACACCGATGAAGATGGCCGCGCGCAGCCAGACCCGCCCCGAGCCGGCCGCGGCGCCGGTGCGTGCCGCCCGCACTTCGCCCAGCGAGAGGACCGGGCGCGCCGCAGCCGCCGGCGCTGCCGCGTGCGGCTCCGGCACGTCCACGGCGGGTTGCACGGACGTGTCCGCCACGGGATCGGCCGCGGCTAACAGCGTGTGCAGGCGGCGGCTGCGCCGGCGCAGCTGCTCCAGCCGTGCGGCCGAAGCCGCATCCGTGGCCAGCACGGCCTCCAGGGCGGCGCGCTCGGCTGCGCTCAGCTCGCCATCGAGGTAGCGAACCAGGTCCGCGTCAGTCGCGGCGCGACCCGGAGATGGATTCGTCGTCGTCATGGTCACAGGTCCTCCGCGTCAAGCGGCAGTCGCGCCGCCAGCCTGTCCAGCGCACGGGCAATCATGGTGCCCACCGAGCCGGTGGTCGTGCCCACGGCGTCGGCGATCTCGCGGTGCGAGAAGCCTTCCTCGCGCATGAGCAGCACCGTGCGCTCCCTGTCGGTCAGTGTGTCCAGCGCGGCGCGCACCATGCGCTGTGTCTCGTTCGCTTCGGTCGCGGCATGCGGCGAGAGTGGCGCATTGCCGGCCGTGGCGCGCTCGCCGTTGGCCAGCACCAGCTCGCGCCGCCGACGCTGGCTGTTGGACCAGGCGCGCACCACGTTGGTCGCCACCGTGAACAGCCAGGCGCGCGGCTTCTCATCGCGCGGCGGCCGCTCCAGCAGCCGGGTGAACGTCTCCTGCGCCGCGTCCGCCGCCAGCTCGCTGTCACCGGTGAGGCGCACCAGATAGCGGAGCAGCGCCGGGTGATGCTCTGCGTACAGGCTGGCGGCGTCCATAACAGTCTGTTGCCGATCAGAAGGTGACACGCGCGCCCACCAGTGGCAGGCGGGGCAGGCCACGCTCGAACTGATCCTGCCAGAGGATTTCTTCGCCCGTGCCATCGGGCCGGCGGACCGGTGTGTAGTAGCTGTGCGAATAGGTGACCGCGTTGTCGCGGCCCGTGACATTGCGCAGCTGCAGGTACAGACTCGCCTGCGTGCGCCCGAACGCCCGTGTCAGCGTGGCGCTCAGGTCCAGACTCTGCCACGCGGGTGTGCGGCGCGTGTTGGGCGCCTCGACCACACCCGCCGGGCCGCTGCAGCCGAAGCCGAACTCCTGACAGTCCGCGTTGCGCAGCCGAGTCTGCACGCGTGTGTACGGCGCGCCGCTCATGGCGGAGTAGGCGCCGCCCAGCTGCAGCGCGCGCCCGATGCGGAAGGATGCCGTCGCGTCCAGCCGGCGCGCGCGATCCGTGCTGGCCGGAAACCGCAATCCCGCCGCTTCCATCGCGGAGCGACCCAGCGTGCAGCCGAGCGCGGCGGTCCAGCCACCCGCCACGCGACGCAGTCCCAGCTCGAGTCCGCTCGCCTGGTTCTCGCCGGTCACGAACAGCGGGCGGCCCTCGGTGGAGCCCGGCCTCGGATCGGGCAGCGCGACACCCACCGCGTGGCGCGCGTAGGCGGTCGCCGATGCCAGCCAGCCGCTGCCCAGCCATTGCTCCGCGCCCAGCGTAACGGCATTGGCGCGGATCGCGGGCGCGGCATCCCCTGCGAGCAGCCAGAACTGGCTGGCGTGAAAGAGCGGGTGCGCACTGGGTCCCGCCAGCGCAATGGCCTGCAGGTACTGCCAGCTGCGCGCGGCCGATGCGGAGAGTGATAACAGCGGTGTCAGCGCAAGCCGTGCGGCCAGTCGCGGCGCCGCACGCAGCGAGCCTTGCTGTACACCGCCCGTGCGCGGCACGCCCGCCAGCCCGGCCGCGCCATTGAAGGACGCGATGGCGCTGCCGCCCTCCAGCCTGAGTCCCGGCACCAGCGTGAGCCGCGCGTACTGGCGGCGCAATTCGAACCAGGCGCCGGCATTCCAGCCGGCGTCAGCGCGCAGCACGCGCACGGTGGTGTCGGGCCGCACAGGATAGAAGCGCGGTTCGGGTCCGTCGTAGTGCAGGCTCTGCGAAACCACTTCGAGGCCGGCGCTCCACGCAGGCGATCGCCCCGGCGACGAAGACGGCTCCAGCGTCGTCGACCAGCGAATGCTGACAACGCGGTTATCGGCGGCCGGCTCGACCCATGGGCCCGGCCGGCCGTCCGGTGTGCTGTCCCCCGCCTCCTGCACGCTCGAGCGGTAGCGCGAGATGCCCAGCGTGTGCGTCGCCTGCAGTGAGGCGATGAGCGAATGCAGGGTCATGCGCGCCACGGCGTTGCCCCACTCCGCGTGCGTGCTGGCCAGGATCCCCTGCACATCGCCAAACAGCCTGTCATCCTCGAGCAGTGCGCTGGTCTCCAGCGAGCGGCGCGCGTCCAGCTGCACATCGACGCGGGCGCTGAGGTCGTGGAATTCGTAGGGCAGATCGAGCTGCGGCACACCCAGGAAATCGAGGCCGCCCTTCAGCACATTGAAGTACGAACGACGCGCCGACACGATCCAGCCGACGCGATCAGCGGGGCGCTGGTCCAGCTCGAGTCGCGCGCTCGCCATCGACACGTCGGCCGCGCCGCGCAGCTCACCGTGGCCGCCGCCGCCGCGCGTGCGCAGATCCACCACGCCAGCCGCGCCCTCGCCCATGGAAACCGAGCGGTAGCCTGGCTGGAAGAACACCGCGCCCAGGATCTCGGGCGGCACAGCGGAGAATACGCCGACGCCGTGCACCGGATTGAAGAGCGGCTGGCCATCGAACGTCACGCGCGTCTGCGCCCAGGGCGCGCCGCGCGTCCACAGCTCGGCCGTGTAGTCATCGCGCGTGGCCACGCCCGGGAACCGCTGCAGCGCGCGAAACACGTCGGTCTCGCCCAGCGTCACGCTCTCGACGACATCGGCGTACGTGAGCGCGCGTGCGTCCGCCGTCACGAACTGCGCCTGGCGATCGCGCTCGAAAAGGGTGCGCGCGGCGGCCGGCTCATCCAGGCGGTCCGCGACGCGGCGGAACGGCGGCTGCGCGGACTCGTGCACGCTCACCGCCTCCAGCTGCACCGGCTCCAGCTCGAGCGCGACGGAAACGCGCGCATCCATCGGGCGGCGCACATTGACGTCCAGCGTCGTCGACCGATAACCAATGCGCGCCACGCGCAAGCGGTAGCGTCCCGGCGTTACGCCCGCGAAGCGATAGCCGCCGTGCGCATCGGTTTCGGTCACGCGCGCAGCTGACAGCGTGTTGGACCCCGAGCTCGATACGAGGCCCGAAGGCATCGGCTCGAGGCTGACCATGACCTGCGGCAGCGGCCCGCCCGTCGCCGCGTCCACTACCACGCCTGCCACCTCGCCCTCGGTCGCGCGCAGCTGCGCCTGCAGGCCCGCACGGCTTCGTGCAGCCTCGCCTGACAGCAGCAGCAGCGTGATGAGGATCGCGTGACGCATCCATCGGCTCCGATCAGCGCCTGTAACAGACCGTTCTGACTGCGGGTGCGCGTTGGCAGCGGATTGCAGGCGACGATGCCGCTCCGGCTCGCCGCCGTTTCTCTGCCCCTTCCTGAGTATCGGACACCCCGTCCCGGTCCTCCCCCCGCTCATGGAATCACTGGCATCCGGGTCTTCTGACAGCACCGCGCGCACGGGTGAGAGCCATGCGGTGCGCGCGTTCCGTCGAGCGCCTGCGGCGGGGCGGGGCGAGCGTCAGAAAGCGGCCAGGCCAGTGATTCCAACAGTGCGAACGCGCCGGAGGGCCGGCGCAAACTGCATCACCGTGAGGAGGAGGCGACACCATGAAAACGCGCACGACGACCCTGGCACTGGTGCTGGTATTGGGGCCCATGCTCGGAGCCTGCAGGGACAATCCCTCGCTGGTAGCGCCGGAGGAGCCGGCACTGGCCACGGCAGACCTTGCGGCAGGCGGCACACTCGATCTCGCGGCGCTGGACGCCGGCGATCCGGATGGCTCGCTGTTCGACAAGCTGTCGGCCGAGATTCCCGGCTTCGGCGGCTTCTGGTTCGACCGCGCCTGCAACCTGAACGTGGTGCTGACGGATCTCGAGCAGAGCGAGCTGGCGAAGGACGTGCTCTCGCCGTACCTGCGCCGCTACGTGGAATCCAACCGCTGCGGCCGCGACGCCAGCGTGCTCGTGCAGCATGGCGAGTACACGTGGACCCAGCTGTCCAGCTGGCTGCGCGTGCTGCGCCCCGTCAGCCGCATTCGCGGCGTATCCCGCATTGGGATTTCCGTGCCGCTCAACCACATCTTCGTCGAAGTCAACGGCCGGCCGGCGGCTAACGAGGTGTTGCGGTTCGTCGCCGGTACGGACGTGCCGGTGGCGGTCCTCAAGTTCGTTCTGGCCGCGGCGGGTGGGCGGTAGGAACAGCCTGAAAGGCGTTGCTGGGGCTGGTTGCTCGGGCTGGTTGCTGGGGAACGGCTTCCGGCGGATCTGAACTACGTCTCCAACTGAAGCGGGGGAAGACTCGTGAGTTCCCGGCCCGAGCCCGGGCCCCAGCCCCGGCAACGCCGCTGCATGTCAACGCAGTGCACCCCGCAACCGCTCTGCGCCGGCTCTGGCTTCTGCCACCAGGGGCTGCAGTTCCGGGTCCGCGTTGCGCCACGCGTTCGCCACGAAGGTGTATTCGGAGCGGGCGCGCGCACGGTTGCCGAGTCGTTCGTGGACGCGCGCCCGGTCGAGCACGCGCGCGATGTCGATGGGGTTCATCCATTCGGCGGGCTGGACCTCGAGCAGCGCGGCGGCGTCCTGCAGTCGGCCGGCGGCGGCCAGCAGGCGGGCGCGCGGCCAGGCGTCCATCATGTAGCACCAGGCGCACATCGTGTCCGGCACGGTATCGAATACACGCACGGCTTCTGCCGTGTCACTGCGGGCCAGCGCCAGCCAGGCGCGCGCGCTGACGGCCGTGTAGCGGGCGATGTCCCCGGCCCAGCTCGACGTCGCCGCCTTCACCGTAGAGTCGGCCCGACCCACCGCCGCGCGCAGCGACGCGGTGTCGTGCGCCATGGCCCACCAGGCGAGCGCGAGCGAGTAGGACGGCGTCGGCCCGGCGATCCAGTCGCGCGCCGTTCGCACTGCCGCTTCCGTGGAGCCACCCAGCATCGCCAGCTGAATGCCCTCCTCCCGAAGGCTGCGCCGACGGTTGCGCAGCAGTTCCGCCGCCTCGCGCAGATGTCCGCGCAGCAGATGCCACGCAGGCGACACGGGCAGGCCGCGTCTGATCCGCTCCTGCATGATCTGCACGGCCACTTCGGCCGAGTCGGGCCAGCGGCCCAGCACGGCCGCGCCATCATAGAGTGCCGCTTCCGAGGCATTGGCCAGCACGCGCGTGACAGCGTCGGGCGCCTGCTTCGGCGCGTCCAGCAGTTCGGCGGCCAGGCGCAGTCCCGGCCCCTGTACGGCCGTGGGCGAGAGTGCGAGATAACGCGACATATCACGGCGTGCGGCCACCGAGTCGCCTATGTCGAGTGTCAGCGGGATAGCGTCGTAGTATGCGGGCGCGAAGGCGCTGTCGAGCGCGATGGCGCGGTCGAACGTGCGGACGATTTCGGACAGCGGCAGCTGGGCGCCGGGGACATAGGCCCAGTGCCCGCGCGCGTCGGCCAGCTCGTACCAGATCTGCGGATCGTCGGGGTAGCGGGCCGTGGCGTTCTCGAGCGTCGTAAGCAGACGCCGCACATCACGCCACCATGGGAGATCGCCACGCAGCGACCAGATCGAGCTGGCCACGGAGTCGGCCGCAACCAGCACACTGTCGCGCGGCGCCAGCCCGTGATTCAACGCACCCGCCCGGGCAAGGTAGGCGCGACCGACGGAATCCATGTTGGTGCGCGCCCATTGAATCGACAGTCCCGCACGGCGCAGCGCGAGCGTGAAATTGCTGTCGCTGGCGATGGCGCGTTCTTCATAGACGAGCGCGGAATCCCACACGGCGCGGCGGAAAAACTGCTCGCCTTGCAGGAACAGCTTGAGCGCGGGCAGCGAGCGTGAGCCGAGCGAAGCCAGCCGCGCGGCGCCGATGGCGTGTGTGCGCCCCAGCTCGCGCAGCAGACCGAGAGTGACCGAATCGACCAGCGCATCCAGTCGATCCGTGGCACCGCGCAACTCGACTTCGCCGAGGCTGCCACGGCTGGCCACGTCGATGATGCTTGCTGTAATGCGGACCGAGTCCTGTCCCGAGCGCACGAGTGTCCCGAACACCGCGAGCCTGGCTCCGGATGTGTTGCCCAACGCCTGCGCCGAGAGCGGGTCCGCCCGCCCGTGGAAACGTCGAATGGAAAGCGTCGGCGGCACGGTGCGCAGCGGCCCGGCTCCGTCCAGGTTGCGCGCCAGCAGGTCGACCATCCCTTCGCGCCAAAGCTGGAGCTGCGGGTCCAGCACATTGAACGGCGCAATCGCAATCAGGTTCGCGTCCAGGCGCGCGGCCTTCCGCCCGTGCAGCAGCGAGTACGCCGTGCTTCCCGCCGTCACCGCGACCGCAAGCCCGAGCAACGCGGTGATCCAGCGTGCAGGCCGGATTCCTGGCGAGGCCCGACGGGACCGGTCTGGCGAAAGCGCACGGCGTAGCTCGCTCGCGTTCTGAAAGCGTTGCGCAGGCTCCTTGGCGAGCGCGCGCTGAATGGCCGCGCTCACGTGACGCGGAACCTCGGGCCGGACTTCGTGCAACGGCTTCGGGGTGCGGGTGAGGTGTGCCGCGAGCAGCGCGGCCGCGGTTGCGCCCTCGAATGGAGGCGCACCCGCGAGCATCTCGTAGCCGGACACGCCAAGAGCGTAGATGTCGGCACGCTCATCGATCCGCCGCTCGCCCGCGGCCTGCTCCGGCGACATGTAACCGGGCGTGCCCACGATGAAACCACTAGTCGTCATTTGCCCGCCCGACCGCGCCTCCGCCAGCGCGCGCGCCACGCCGAAGTCCGTGAGCACGGCATGATCCGCGGCCAGCAGGATGTTTTCAGGCTTGAGGTCGCGATGGATGACGCCGCGCGCGTGTGCGTACGCCAGCGCATCGGCGATGTCATTGAGGATTACCATGGCCGCGGCCACGGGCAGCCGGCCCTCGCGGTCCAGGCGGTGCCGCAGGGACTCGTCGGGCAGGTAGGGCAGGATGTAGTACAACAGATCGTTGCCCGATGCCGCCCCGAGAACCGGTACGATGTGGGGATGCTGCAGCTGCGCCGCCAGCTCGATTTCCTGCTTGAACCGCGCCACGCTCATGTCGCTGGCCAGCTCGGGCGGCAACACTTTTACGACCACCTGGCGGTGGAGCGTGGCCTCGTGCGCGAGAAACAGGCGACTCATCCCCCCGCCGCCGAGCTCTCGCTCGATGCGATACGCGCTGCCCAGCGTGTCTTGCAGTCGGGTCTGAAAGTCGCTCACGGCAGCGCAAGATACCGGAACCGCGGTCGCCAGGCGAGCACGCCATGGCGGTAACACCACGTGGGCGGGCGGGCCGGGGACTGACGCTACCCGGTCGCCCCGGCGTCGCCCGCCGCCGGCCAACCGATATTCGCCCTCAGCCCCGGCCCCAGCCCGGGCCCTGCTAATACGATGTTACTCAGCAGCCTCCCGGGCCGCCTTCATGGCCTTCCCGATGTACGCGGCCATCGCCTGGTCAATGCCCGAAAAACCGCCAGGCTGCTCGAGCATGTCGCCATAGAAGCGATTCAGCGACTGGTTAACGCCAGTGTTGCCACCGGTGAACTCGTGCACCAGTGACATCCAGCGCCTGCCCAGTGCCTGCACCGCGGGGCTGGTCGGGTCCGTACCCGCGTTCATGGCGGCGCGTACTTCGGCAATCAGTTTCTCCCAGTCGCCGGCCGCCTCCTGCATGCGCACCTCGCCGATCTGCTGGCGCCGCTCCTTCAGGTACTCCAGCTGCTCCGGTGTGTAGTAGCTCTCCGCTTTCATCATGCGCTCCATCAATTCGAGCAACGCGTCGACCGAGACCGTCCCGTTCGATCGCAGCCACTGCGTCATGTGCTGCACGCGGTCGCACAGCTCGGACTCCACCGCGATCACGTCGCGCAGATGCGCGACCTGCCGCTCCAGCACGCGCTCCAGCGTGCCCTGCGGTCCGTCCAGCACCGCCGCCACCTGATCCAGCGAAAAACCCAGGTGCCGCAGCAATGCAATGCGCTGGAGCCGCTCGACGTCGGTCTCGTCGTACAGCCGGTGCCCCGTCCGCGAACGCTGCGACGGCCGCAGCAACCCGATCTCGTCGTAGTGGTGCAGCGTTCGCACCGTGAGACCGGTCCGCTTCGCCAGCTCGCCTACCTTCCAGCTCTGCACGACCCGGCTCCTGGTGTGTGGTGGTCCCGCGTATCGCACATGCCATCGTGTGCGTTCGAGGTTAAGACCTTACGTTACGTGAGGAGCAAGGGGTATGCGACAACGCCGGTCCAGCGCCGGTGAAAGCTGCAGCGGCCGGCGCCTGCCGCGTGCCGGACGAGGCGCAGGCAACCCGGAGCGGCTTTGTCGCGCAATCCGATACCGCCGCACGGCGAGTCCATTCTCAGGACCGGAGCCGCCGCCCGGTCTCGACGCCTACGTCGCCGAGGTGATGCGCACGTTCGAGGGGCCGGGACTGTCGCTGGCCATCGTGAAGGACGGGCAGCTGGTGCTGGCGAAGAGTTACGGCGTGCGCCGTCTGGGCGGCGCCTCGCCGGTCGACGCAAACACGCTGTTTGGCATTGCCTCCAACACCAGGGCCTTCACGGCCACGGCCCTGGGCCTGCTGGTGGAAGAAGGCAAGCTGCAGTGGGACGCGCCCGTCATCCGGTATCTGCCCTGGTTCCGCCTGTCGGATCCCTGTGTGACCAGCCAGCTGCAGGTGCGCGACCTGCTGGTCCACCGCAGCGGCCTTGGTCTGGGCGCCGGCGACCTGCTGTGGTGGCCGCCGTCGACGCTGGACCGCAAGGAGATCGTGCGCCGCCTGCAGTACATCCCGCTGGCCACCAGCTTCCGCAGCGCCTGCGCCTACGACAACGTGCTCTACGGCGTGGCCGGCGAGGTGATCGAGGCGGTGTCGGGCCAGACGTGGGAGGACTTCATCGCGCAGCGCATCATGGCGCGCGTCGGCATGGACGAGAGCAACGACCGCGGCTCGATGGGCGGCAGTGGCGCTAACACTGCGTTGCGGCACGCCCGCGTAGACGGTCGGGTGCAGCCGGTACAGCCCTTCGCCAACGACAACGTGGACCCGGCGGGCGGCATCAACGCCGGCGCCCTGGACAAGTGGCCGCGCGTGCAGCTGGACTCCGGCCGGCTGGCGTCCGGCGCGCGGGCCAGCCGGGGGGTGCTAGCGGACCGGCAGGCTTGACGATTACGCGCCCCGGTTGTTCCTTATGAATGTAGTAGTTCCTGCCGTTTGCACTCTGCCGCAGGTGGGCCATGTCGCTGAGTGGGCGGATTCCCCCGGATCGGCTTCTATCGGAAGCTGAAGTTCGCCAGGTCCTGAGTCGCGCTTCAGAGCTGGATGCTCTTCGCAGTGCCGCGCTCAGCGCGGAAGAGCTGTGGAAGGTGGCGCAGGAAGCCGGCATCTCGCAGGAAGCGGTGCAGCAGGCCATGGTCGAGTTGTCGCAGCAGCCCGCCCATGCCGGCCGGACTGGGCATGACCTTACAGCGGACGCTGCCGCCCGAACTCTCCCCGCCCAGTCCACGCGGGACCGCTGGATTCGCGTGCTGCGTCTCGCCACGTCCGGCCTCGTCCTGGGCGTGGCCACCGCTTTCTTCGCTTATCGTGCCCCGGGCGCGGGAATCGGTGTGATCGCCACCCTGAGCCTGATGGTGGCCCGCTCGCTGGACCTGATCCGGCGTCACCGCTCGCGCGGAACGGTGCGCGAATTCCAAACCGAGCTGTTAGGGCTGTGGGGCGCGTTTGGGGTGGGCGCGAACTTCGCGGTTGGCGGTTTGCCGCTACAATCCTTTATACTGCCAGGAACCCTTTACCTCATGGGCGCGAGTGTGGGCGGTATGCTCGCCTCCGACACGCCCGACAGCGACCCGCTTCCATGAGCTCGCTGCCGCAGGGCGGTGTCATCGACGGACCCCGCTCCGAAGCGCCGAACCCCCGGACCCAAGGAGTCCCGTGCCTGCGAGACACCTCTTTCACTACTGTTCCTTCTGCGGTCGATCGAAGTCGGAGGTGAAGAAGCTCATCTCCGGCCCACGCGCATGCATCTGCGACAACTGCGTGGATCTGTGCAACGACATCATCCGGGAGGAGGCAGCGCATTTGCAACCGGCGGCCCCGGCTGACCTCCCTCCCGCTCCAGGAGTAGAACGGGCTCCGCTACAGGAACCGCCCCGCGATTGAGGCCTGCTCGCGCGTAACGGAGCAGGCGCGGCGCACCCATCGGAAATCGCTGACCGGGCGCGCGGATCACTCCCTCGCCTGGCCTGGCTCGCAGCAGTACGGCTTCGTCCAACTGGCGGGCCTCGCCGCGCGTGCGCCACTTTGCTTGTCTGCAGACTACTAATCGCCCGGGCCAGTCCAATCTCGCCGCCCGTGCGCCATTTCGCCTGAACCGCGGACTACTTCGCCTGGGCCACTCTGGCGCGCAGCTTTTCTTCCTGTTCGCGCAACTCGGGCGTGAAGCCCTCGCCGAGGTCCTCGGCCTCGAAAACGGGCCGGATCTCGATTTCCGAGTCGCCGTCCATCGGGTTGGGGCAACGCTTCACCCACTCGATCGCCTCGGCCAGCGACTTCACTTCCCAGAGCCAGAAGCCCGCAATCAGCTCCTTCGCTTCGGCGAACGGTCCGTCGATGACGGTCCGCCTGGCGCCCGAGAAGCGGACGCGTGCTCCATTCGAGCTTGGCTGGAGCCCTTCACCGGCCTTCATGATGCCCGCATTCACCAGCTCTTCATTGAACTTGCCCATGTCGGTCAGGAGCTTCTCGTCGGGCAGCACGCCCGCCTCTGACTCCTTCGTCGCCTTCACCAGTACCATGACTCGCATTTCCGTCTCCCATTGTTGTGGGTTCCTGCCCCGCCGCCGATCGGATCGGCTGGCCCCGACTCATACAGGCGTCGAATGACGGGGCATGAAATCGACAGTCCCCGGCCGGACCGCTTACCTCGCGGCCTGCTTCACCGTATTTTCCGGTGGCGCAAACGCCAGGCCGACTTCAGTCCCCCGGGAAAGCTTCGCGGTAATGGTATCACGCATCGGGCGGTTCGCGACTGTGCTGCTGCCAGTCGCTCTCGGGGCGTCGTGCGCGCATCACGCGCGCACAGCGGAGCCGGTCGCGCCCATGCCTGCGACCGTCGGCACCAGCAGTCCGTCGGCCATAGCGAAAGCTCGCGCGGACAGCGCACGCTACCCGTACACGGCCGCCGATATCCGCTTCATGTCGGGCATGATCAGCCATCACGCGCAGGCGCTCGTGATGGCGGGATGGGCGCCCGGCCACGGCGCCAGCAGCTCCGTGCGCACGCTGTGCGAGCGCATCATCAATGCGCAGACCGATGAGATCCGCACCATGCAGACGTGGCTGCGCGACCGGAACCAGCCCGTGCCTGATGCGAACCCATCGGGCATGAAGATGCAGATGGACGGCATGGAGCACGTCATGCGCATGCCCGGCATGCTGACCGATGCCCAGATGAAGGAGCTGGATGCAGCACGCGGGCAGGAGTTCGACCGGCTGTTTCTCAAGTACATGATTCAGCACCACCGCGGCGCTGTGGCCATGGTGAAGGATCTGTTCGATACGGACGGCGCCGGGCAGGACGAACTCGTGTTCAAGTTCGCCTCCGACGTCAATGTCGATCAGACGACGGAAATCGCACGGATGGAGCGCATGCTCTTCGCCATTGAGATCGAGCGGCACTCTCCGTAGCAGGCTTTTTCCACGATCTTTCCCGTTTCACTTGACCCGACTGAGGAATTCTCCATGGCACACGTGTATCCGACTAATGGATCGTCGCAGCGAAGCGCACGCAGACTCGCGTTGAGCGCGCTCGCCTGCTCCCTGCTCGCGGCGTGCGCCGGCTCGAGCGCATCATCGGGCGGGGCGCGCTCGCCTTCGCCCGCCGCGAGCGTAGTGTCCGCCGGCGAGCCCAGCCCCGATCCGCGCGTCGGCCTGCGCGCCGGCCTCATGGATGCGGCCGAGGCCACCTGGAATGTGCGCGTCCTCTCGCGCACGCAGCCGACAGCACGCTTCCTCGGCGCCACCAACTCCGACCTGGCGTTCCTCGGCAGGTTCGCGATCCAGGGCAGCTACAACGGCTACCAGGTCTGGGACATCTCCGATCCTGCACATCCCGTGATCGAGACCGCGTACTACTGCCCGGCTTCGCAGAGCGACGTCTCCGTGTACCGTAACCTGCTGTTTGTCTCGGGCGAGGGTCAGACCGGACGTCTCGACTGCGGTGGGCAGGGCGTACCCGAAACCGTGAGCAAGGACCGCCTGCGCGGACTGCGCATCTTCGACATCAGCGACATCGCGCACCCGCGCAACGTGGGCAACGTGCAGACCTGCCGCGGCTCGCACACGCACTCCGTGTTAGTCGACCCGAAGGACCCGGACAACGTCTACGTCTACATCTCGGGCTCGGCCGGTGTGCGCCCGGCCGCGGAGCTGCCGGGCTGCGTGGACGCTTCGCCCGACAAGGATCCGGCCTCGGCAAAGTTCCGCATTGAAGTCATCAAGGTGCCGCTGGCGCACCCGGAACAGGCCGCGATCGTCAGCTCACCGCGCATTTTCAATGACCTGACGCAGCCCGCCATGCATGGCGAAAACCCGGCGGACGTCGCGGCTTCCGCGAAAGCGGCCGCAGCGGCCCGTGCCCGCGGCGCGTTCACAGTCGCTATCCCCGGCGGCACCGAGATTGTCCTGCCCGACAACTTCGTGCGCCCCATGCTCGACAGCATCGTGAAGGCGAGAAGCGGCAACGGGCCAGCGACCGGCGCCGACAGCGCCGCGCTGCGCAGCGCACTGCCTGTCATGATCGCCCGCATGTTCGGCGAGGAGCCGAGCGGCCCCGGCCCGCGGCCCGGGCCGACACAGTGCCACGACATCACGCTGTACCCGGCGATCGGACTCGCCGGCGGCGCCTGCGAGGGCTACGGCCTGCTGCTCGACATCCGTGATCCCGTACACCCCGTGCGCCTGGCTGCCGCGGCCGATTCGAATTTCTCCTACTGGCACTCCGCCACCTTCAACAACGACGGCACCAAGCTGCTGTTCTCCGACGAATGGGGCGGCGGCGGACAGCCGAAATGCCGCAGCATCGACCGGCATGAGTGGGGCGCCGACGCCATCTTCGAGCTGATCAACGGCAAGATGGTGTTCCGCAGCTATTACAAGATGCCCGCGCCGCAGACCCCCGAGGAAAACTGCGTGGCGCACAACGGCTCGCTGATTCCCGATTCCGGGCCGCGATGTGATGGTGCAGGCGTGGTATCAGGGCGGCATCTCGGTCTTCGACTGGACCGATGCCGCGCACCCGAAGGAGATCGCCTACTTCGATCGCGGGCCGGTGGACTCGACCCACATGGCCATGGGCGGCTCGTGGTCCGTCTACTGGTACAACGGGGTGATGGTCAGCTCCGAGATCGCACGGGGCCTCGACATCTTCGAGCTGACGCCCAGCGCCTTCATCTCACAGAATGAAATCGACGCCGCAAAGTCGGTTCGCCTCGATTACCTCAACACCCAGGGTCAGCCACAGTTCGTATGGCCCGCCAGCTTCGCGCTGGCCGGTGCCTACCTCGATCAGCTCGAGCGCGGCAACGGCCTCGCCAGCGCCAGGATCAACACCGCGCGCCAGGCCCTCGCCGGCGCGCAGCAGGCCAGCGGCGCGCAGCGCCAGACCGCACTGACGCAACTGGCGACACAGCTCGACAGCGACGCCCGCGGCGCCCACGACGCCACCCGCGTCCGCATGCTCGCCAGCGCCGTGAGAAACCTCGCGGCAACCCGATAGACCTCTTCACCGCGTTGAGCGGAGACGTCGCCGCCTTCGACGCCTCTGGAGAATGCGGGCAGTGAGCCAGTCTCACTGCCCGCATTGCTTGGTCGGACCGTCCTGGCATTCTTTCCTTCTCCTTATCGGACCGTCCTGGCATTCTTTCCTTCTCCTTATCGGACCGTCTTGGCATTCTTTCCTTCGGTCCCGGACGCGTACGACCGCGTCCCGCGTCCCCATGAAGCCCGCCTCCGCCATTTCAGCGCGGGACCCAGGAATCGCTGAAACGGCCACAACGCAAGAATGCCAAGACGGTCCGAAATCCGGTGCCGTTACCCGATCACAGTGCCGCTGACTTCGCGCCCTCCCGCCCTCCGCGGTGCCGCTTATTCAGTTGACTCGCGCCCCTCCCACCCCCTCCGCGGTGCCGCCGCTTATTCAGTTGACTCGCGCCCCTCCCGCCCCCTTCGCGGTGCACCCGCTTCCTGAGTTGACTCCGCCCCCTCCAACGCCTCCGCGGGAGCAGCCGCCTATTGAGTTGACTCTTCGCGCCCGCCCATCCCTCCGTCGTTATTGACAGGAAATACTTTCTGTGCAATGATTGCTGTCATGAAAAGCGTGGCCACGGCCAGCACCACCGAGCTGGAATGGATCGATGACGCAACGCGCGCAGCCACACTGCTGCACCCGCTGCGGCTGAGCATTGTGCGGCACGCCGCGGTGCCCATGTCGGCGAGTGGCATCGCCGATGCGCTCGGGCTGCCGCGGCAGCGTGTGAACTACCATGTGCGCGAGCTGGCAAAGGCGGGGTTCCTGCGACGCGCCGGCACTCGCCGCAAGCGCAATCTGATCGAGCGCCTTTACGTCGCGAGTGCCCGCGGTTACCTGCTGGGTGCGGCTGTGCTGGGGCCGGCGGGGCCCGCTGCCACGGCGCTGGAATCGGCCGGGGCCACCCACCTGCTCGCGGTGGCGGCGCGCACGCAGAGCGAGGTCGCGCGCGCCGCGGCCGCCGCATCCAGCGAAGGCCTTTCCCTGCCCGCGCTCTCGCTCGCCGCGGACATCCGCTTCACGTCCGCGAAACAACGTGCGGCGTTCGTCACGGCGTTGAGCACAGCAATCGCGAGTGTCGTGCGGGACCACACGAGTCCCGAGCGGCTGCCGGACGGCGAGCCCGGTCCGGGCCGCCCGCACCGCCTGGTCGTCTTCTGTCATCCCGCGCCCGCTCCCGCTGTGGACGCGCCCGCGCCCGCGATGACGCGCGCAGTGGGCGCACGCAGGCGGCCGGCGCGCGCCAGGGCACCTGCAGCCAGGCCCGGCCGCGATCGCGCCTGAACGCAGCGATTCCGAGCCGTATTAACCCACGATTAACGCAGCAACCCGAGGAACAGGAGAGGCACTGTGAGTCCAACTCCGCCCCAACCCGATTCGCGGCCCGAGTCCCGGCCCAGCGGTGAGGCGCCGCCCGCCGCCTGGAGCGACCGCCGCGAGATACGCACGAACGCATCACCCACCCAGGCGTGGCGTGCCTTTGCGGACCCGCAGATCGTGCAGGGGTGGTTCGCCGATGAAGCCGAAGGCCGGGCAGTTCCGGGCGATACCATCGTGCACCGCTTCCCCGCTTTCGGGATGGAGGTGCGCCATGAGGTTGTCGAATCAGTGCCCGGCGAGCGGCTGGTACTGCGTGTCAACTTCCCCGGCCGTCCGCCCATGACGCAGGAGATCGTGGTGCGCACGGAAGCCGGCGAGACGGTCATTGAGATGACCAACTCAGGGTTTGGAGAAGAAGAATGGGACGGCCAGTGGGCGGGGATCGATTCCGGCTGGAAGCTGGCGCTGGCGCAGCTGCGGTACTACCTCGAGAATCACTTCGCGCGGCGGCGTACCGTGTACTTCATGGCCCGTCCGGCCGGCTTCGAGTGGGCACAGGCGGCGGCCTGCTTCCGTGAGCCGCGGCGCCTGGCCGACTGGCTCACATTACCGACATCGACTAACGGATCATTTGCACCGGACCGGGTGGATCAGCCTGTCGCCTTCCAGCTGCGCGAGCTGGCACAGCCACTGCACGGCCGCGTGCTGGCGCTGGCCGACCACGAGTCGCTGCTGTCCTGGGACGAGCTGGAAGGTGCACTCGAGCTGAAGGCATTCTCCGCCGGCCCGCAGCACCGCATGCTGGCCCTGCGCCTCGCCTGCTGGTCCGGGCAGCCGCCGGCACGGGACGTCGTGAACGCCTGGATGGCGGGCGCCCTCGACCGTCTGGTCGCCGCCGTTTCCGGAACAGGCAGTTAGCCCCCCGCAACCGCCGCCTCGACGTGACGCTCCGCACGGGCAGTTGTCTACTCGCGCCAGACGCTGCCCGTGCTGACCGTCGTTCCGCGTCACGCCCCGCACCACCCACGCCTCTGTCCCGGAAGCGCTGCCGCTTTCACACGCAGCAAGCGCCACGTACGTCCATTGCCTTCGGATCGTCGCCCGATCTGCCGCCTTGCTCCCATTCACCTGCGTCAATCAGCGATCCGCCCCCGCCAATCCAGCCCCGCCACGCGCATCCCGAGTTAATGCACCGTTATGCCACTGCAGATCCGTCGCCGCATCCCGTTGCCGCAACCCCGCTGCTGTAATCCGCTGCCGATCCCTCGCGCCAAAGTGGCCGCAACCCGCTGCCGTAGTGTGATCCCGTAATCCGTCCGCAATCCGTCGCCGTTGCAAAGAAAGCCGTTCCTTCAGCGCCACCCCGAGGCCTCCGCGTCGTCCGCGGTGAAGAGAGCGGAGGAGGCCTACGGGTAGAGGCGCTGCACGCGCCAGCCGTCCGGCTGGCGCAGGTACAGCAGGCGGTCGTGCAGGCGGCTCACGCGACCCTGCCAGAACTCGATGCGGCGGGGCGCGACGCGGTAGCCGCCCCAGAACGGAGGCAGCGGCACGTCGTCGCCTGGATACTGCTGTTCGTACCGGCGCACGCGTTCCTCGAGCAGCGCGCGATCTTCCAGTGTTGCGCTCTGCTGCGAAGCCCAGGCGCCGATGCGGCTGCCGCGCGCACGAGTGCGGAAATACGCCTCCGACTCTTCGCTCGACACGCGCGTGACATCGCCTTCCACGCGTACCTGGCGCTGCAGCACGGCCCAGTGGAAGCAGAGCGCCGCCTGCGGATTCGCCTCCAGCTCGCCGGCCTTGCGGCTGTCGTAATTGGTGTAGAACACGAAGCCATCCGTGTCGGCGCTCTTGAGCAGCACCATGCGGGCGGAAGGCATGCCCTCCTTCGTCGCGGTGGCCAGCGTCATGGCTTCGGGCAGCAGTATGCCGCTCTCGCGCGCGGCGCCGAACCATTCGTGGAACAGCGCGATGGGATCACTCCCCGCCTGCAGCTCATCCAGCCCGACCACGGTTCCCTGGCCCATCGTCACGAGTGCGCGCAGCGTGCTTCCTATCGACATCGCTTCCACCATTGCGGGTCCGTCACCACGATAACGTGCTGCCATCGGCGGTGAACAGGATCATGCATTGCGCGACGGGTTCGCCCGTGAGCCGCGCCCAGCAGCGGCCATAGAGATCGACCTGGCTGCGGTACTGCGCCTTCGTTGTTGCATCGACGTTGCCGCCCGCGCGGTCGGACTTGTAGTCGACGACGATCCAGCCACCGTCCTCGCGGAAGATCAGATCGATCACGCCGTCGATGACTTCGGTGGGCGCCTTGCCGGCCGCATCCGCAGGCACGAATGCGTCCGCGTATTCCTGTGCCGGCAAGGCCAGCGCGAATGGCACTTCGACGAGCATGCGTGCGGCCGCGCGCGCGCGTTGCCACACGGCTGAGCGCGTGACCGATGCGACGACATTGAGCAGCGGATCCAGTTCGAGCGGCTCGCCGTGGGCGTCCACGGGACGGTCCTCGCTGGCCAGCAGCAGCGCGCGACACGCATCCCGCAGTTCGCTGTCCGTGCGCCCGCGACCCGCCGCTTCCAGGGCGCCGTGCACGAGCTTGCCCCACGCCATGCCGTCGTCATCCGCATTGATGGGCCGCAGTACAATCGCCTCCGGCGCAGCCGCGGCATCACCCTTCACGCGCGTGCGCACTGCCGCCGCGCGGTAGCCGGGGGTGGCGAGCGCCTTGCGTCGTTCATCAGTGCGTGCGACCTGCGACGTCACGTCTTCCGCGCTCGCTTCGAGGCGGGCACGCGGCGGCTGCGGCTCGATGGTGAAGTCGAGCTGTTCGAACTCCGTGTCCAGGAACCCGTAGAAGAGGGACCAGGGCGATTGTACGGGCTCGTCGTAGCGCGCCACACCCAGTTCTTCGCGCGCGCGCGTCGCCGCGACGTAGAGCAGGCGATCCGCCTCCGCCCGCCCGAACGCGAGTTCCGCACTCTCGTGCTCGTCCCAGTCCGCGGGTCTCGCCAGCACGGTGTCGTTCCAGCGCCGGCGGCTTTCCGTCACGAGGATCCAGCCCTCGGCACTGCCGGACTCCTGGCGGCGCACGTGCAGTGCGGGCACCGGCTCGCGCTCGCCGAACGGCGAGACCAGCAGCACGATGTCACTCTCGAGTCCCTTCGCCTGGTGCAGGTTCATCACGCGAATCACGTCGTCGCGGCCCGGCTCGAGCGGCGCTTCTGCTTCGCGCGCATCCAGCGCCGCATCAATGGCAATGATTGCGCCCTCGAGCGAAGCGTCGCCACCCAGCGCGGCCACGCGCACCGCTTCCAGCACGAAGAGCAGTGCGCCCGCGCGGCTCTCGCCCAGCTCGCCGGCCGCGGCGTACGGCAGGAGTCCCATTTCGTACACGATGGTCGCGACCACGATGTCGGCAGGCTCTTCCTTCGCCAGCCGCCAGTACGCATGCAGCGCGGCGAGCGCGTGCTCGACTTCGGTTGCGGGCGAGGACGGCAGGTCCGTGAAATCGAGCCGGCCCGCGCGGTCCAGCACGTGCGCCGCGAGCTGTTCGAAGTCGAGACCGAAGAAGAGCCCCGTGAGCACCGCCACCAGGCGCATGGGATTGCCCGGATCCGCCAGCGCCGAAAGCAGCATGCGCAGCTCGGCGACTTCCTCCTCGATGCCCACGCCGCCACCCGTCACCTGCACGGGAAGGTTCCTCGCCTCGATTTCGCGCGCGTACGCAATGAGGTGTTTCTTGAGGCGCGTCAGCACGAGGAAATCGCCGGGCCGTCGCTCGCCCGAGCGGATGCGCGTTTCGATCCAGCTGCCCACGCGCGCCGCATCCTGTGCCGCCAGCTCGTCCTGGCGAGGCCGGTCCGACGTCTTGACCAGGCGATAGGAAAACACGCGACCGGGCTGCTCGCGCTTCTGCACCTGCAGTGGCGCGAACGCGGCCTGCTCCGCCGTCGCCTCGGCCGGGAAGCGCTGCCGGAACACGCTGTCCACCAGTTTCTCGATGGCGGGCCGCGAGCGGAAATTCGCCGTCAGCTTCACCACGCCGCCGAACTCCTGGAAACGTCGCTTCACCTGGTTGTACGTCGTGATGTCGGCGCGGCGGAACCTGTAAATGCTCTGTTTGGGATCGCCCACCACGAAGAGCGCGCCCTCGCGCGGCACGGCCAGGCGCCAGTCACCGGCCGGACCGCTGTCCGGCGGCGAAGCCAGCAGGAAGAGCACCTCGGCCTGCACCGGGTCCGTGTCCTGGAACTCATCCACCAGCACGTGCCGGTAGCGCTCGCCCAGCTCGATGCGTGCATTGGGGCTGTCACGCAGCAGTTTGCGTGTGCTCAGCAGCAGATCCTGGAACGCTAACGCGCCAGTTCGCAGGCGCTCATGCTCGAACGCCTGCGCCGCGCCGCGCGCGAACCGGAGTGCGATGGGATAGCGGTGCGCCCACCACTGGCGCAGCACACGACCGCCCTCGCCCTGCGGCCCCGCGTAGTCGCGCAGCTGCTGTGACACCCGCCGCACATCACGCTGGGACTGCGCACCCCAGCGCCGGAACACGGGCCGCGGCGCTGACGCCAGCGTCTCCGCCAGCCCGTGCAGGAAGCGCACGTCGTCGTTCCAGCCCACGACATTGCGATAGAAGCGCAGCCTGCGGATCGTGGACTGCAGTTCATCCCAGCCGCGCTCGGGCTGTCTGTCAGGCAGCAGTGTCAGGGCTTCATCGAGCAACTCGGAGAGCAGGCGACGCGCTGCCGCCGGATCCGGTCGCGGCGCTTCCGGCGCGGCGAACGTCACGTCCGCGTGCTCGGTGAGCTGGTCGAACAGCTTGCGCAGCTGATCCGGCCGCAGTCCCACGCGCGCCAGATCGGCGAGCAGTTCGTCGCCTGCCGCGGCCAGCCGTTCCACGTGCGTGGCGAAATACTCGTGTTTCAACCGCTCCTGCTCGACGGTGAACGTCTCGCGGAAATCAGGATCGACCCCCGCCTCCAGCGGCCGCTCGCGCAGCAGCCGGGCGCAGAAGGAGTGAATCGTGCCAATGAATGCGCGATCGATTTCGCGCAAGGCTCTGTCCAGCGTGTACGCGACGTCGGTCGCGTCACGCACCGGAGCGCCTTCCTCGCCCTCTCCAGCGACGTCACGCACCGGCCCGTCCGCCCCGCCCGCACCCGCGGTGGCTCGAGCGTGTAAGGCAACTGCCAATGGCGCGTTAGTCGGATGCGCGGCGCGCAGCGCCATCTCCAGCCCGGTCTGGAAGCGCTCGCGCAGCTCCGCGGCCGCCTTGCGCGTGAAGGTGACTGCGGCGATACGGTCGACGCGTACGCCCGAGCGCACGAGTGCCACCATGCGCTCCACCATCTGCGTGGTCTTGCCGGCGCCGGCGCCCGCCTCCACCAGCAGGTTGGCGCGCAGGTCCTGCGCGATGCGCCGGCGTTCCGCCGCATCCGGCAGCAGACGCTCCGCTTCAGCCCCCGCCGGTGACGGGACGGGCGCCGTCGCCTGCGCCGTTGCCGGCTCCGGGGCACGCAGCACGCCCCGGAACAGGTCGAATTGCGTGTTATCGGGCGGCCCGCTCATGGCGCCTTCTCCCGCAGCTGACGCAACGCGTACAGCTCGGGCAGCCACGCCCGCCAGCGCTGCGACCACTCCGCCATGGGCGAATCGATGCGCGAACCCTGGCGCACGCGGCACACCGGGGCGAACGCGCAGTAGCGGCAGTCCTCCGGTTCGTCGGTGGGAAAGAAGTGGCCGGCACGCACCATGTCGAGGAGTGCCGTGACCACAATGCGTCCCCGGCGCAACTGCTTTTCCTCGTAGGCCAGTCGCTGGATCTCGCCGCGGTTGGTGGGGAAATGGTACTCCGAGCGCGCTACGTCAGCGCCTAACACACGGCGAGCCACAGCCATGTAGAGCGCGTGCTGCAGGCGGCGTCCGCCCTGGAACACGGTGTCGGGACCGCCGAAGCCATCAGGACTGCCGGTCTTGTAGTCGATGACCACGAGCCGGCCGTCGGCCTCGCGATCAATGCGGTCGACCCTTCCGGTCACGCTAATGCTCTGGTTCATCAACTCGACATTGACCGCTGGCTGCTTCGCCCGGCCAAAGTTCATCTCCAGCTCTACCCAGGGCGCACCGTGTTCCCGCGTCATCTGCACGAACAGGCGCATCTCCTGGCGCAGCTCTTCGAGTTCCATCTCGAAAACGGCCTCACCCGGCGGCAGCCGGTCCTCGCGGGCTTCGGCCACGACTTCCTCAAGCGCCAGCAGCGCGAGCGTCTCGAACGCGGCATCTTCCGGTGCGCACTGCCGTGCACGCGCCCGCTGCAGCACCAGGCGATAGACCGCGTGCAGCAGTCTTCCGCGATAAGCTGCTGTCAGCCAGCGGTCCGGCATGAAATCCGCTTCCTGAGGCGGCGCTGCGCGCAGCACGTACTCCAGCAAGTAGCGGTGCGGACAGGTCCCCAGTGTTTCCAGTTGGTGCGCGGAAACGACCAGCTCGGGGTGCGCCCTCGGATCGAGTTGCGGCCGAGGCGTGATGCGGCCGTGCCACGCGGTGAATTCGCCGGCCGCGCGCGCATCGCGTGCGGTGAGCCCGCGGTCCAGGCCGGGGTAGGCGAGGCGGACGATGTCCGTGCCCGCCACCAGCAGGCCGCCGCGCTCCAGGTTGCCCAGCCACACATCGGCCTCGTCCAGGCGACCCTCGCCCCGCGGAATCGCGGAGGCGTAGCGACCCAGCGTGGTGTGCAGTTTCTCGTAGTCCGCAGCCGGATCGCGCAGCTGCAGTCGCAGTGCCTGCAGCAGCTCGGGCGAGGGCGCCACGGTCCTCGCCTCGGTCGCTTCCCAGGCCGCATAACTCAGTGTTACACGGCCGCGCAGCCGGGCCAGCAGCCGCGCCAGGCCGTGGCGGCGCTCCGTGGCGCGCTCGCCGGTCGTGGGCACGGGCGCGAACGGCAGGTGCTCCGCCAGACGGCGGCGGTCCTCGTCGTTGAGCAGCGTGTCGTGTGTGGACGTGCCCGGGAAGCGCAACGCGTCCAGGCCCACGACGAACGTGGCCGCGCGGCCCGTACAGCCGCCGTGGTCGATGTCCGAGAGGTGCAGCCGGCCACCCGTCGAGGTCCAGGGCGATGCGCCCTGCGCGGCGGGCGCCGGCACGCGTGCATCCAGCTTGGCGACAATGACGGCAATGGCGCCCTCCAGCGTGGTGGCGCGGTGCGCCGTGTCCGCCAGCCGGGTGAGACGCCGGGTCAGGCGCTCGCGCGCCGTTGCTTCCACGCCGGTCTCGGCCGGCACCAGCGCGAGAAACGCCAGCGCGCCGCGCGCCAGGGCGGATGGCGCCATAACAGGCGTGTTAGACGGGCCCGCTGCCGCCGGCGGCAGCGCCGCGAACAGCGTGCGCAGGATGGCACCCAGGTCGGCCAGCGCCAGCTGTTCCTGCGCGCGTACGCTGGCCGCCTCCTCCGGCGTGCGCTCGACATCGGGCAGCACGTGCAGGCCGGCGCGGCGTTCCGCCCGCGCCAGCGCCGACAGGTAGCGCTCGCGGCCCCGGCCGATCAGCATGCGCTGCAGCCGCCTCGCCAGCAGTGCGCCACTGCTGCCGCCGGGCGCCCTGACATCGCCGCGCGCGATCAGCGTGCGCAGCAGAGCTTCCGGAAAATCGTCGCGTACCCACCGCAGGTACGCATCCAGCGCGCGACCCGTGCGCGTCCGGCCAATGGGCAGACCCGCCGCGTAGCTCACCGGGATTTCCAGCCGCCGCGCGAGCGCATCGAGTGCCGCGCCGTACGTCATCGGATCACTCGCGACGATCTCCGCCTCGTCCCAGCTCAACCCGAGACCGACGACACGACGCAGCACCTCACGGACTTCATCGTTCACGGAGCCGGCCGCGAAGAGCTCGAGCCGCACGGGCACTTCGGGCTCGGCGGGCGCGGCTTCGACTGCGTGCAGCCAGGAGAGCGGACTCGACGCGGTGGCAGCGCCGGCAGCGAGCAATGCCGGTGGTGGCTCGAGACCGTGCACCGCATCGTCGTGCAGCAGCATGGCGCCGCGCTCGAGCAGCAGCTCCAGCAGGCGACCGGTCAGCCCTCGCCGGGTCTGTCCCGGGAGGATGCTGTAACGCACTTCAGGCAGCGTGACCGCGCCCGCCTCGATGGCACTGACCGCGAGGCGCAGCACACCCGCATTGTCGGTCGTGCGCTCGCGCCGCAGCAGCCGCTCGTAGCGATCGAGCACGCGGCTCAGAGCCGCGCGCTTGTCGCGGTCGCGGAAACCGGCGCGCAGCAGCACGGGCGCATCCACGCCAGCCAGACGCAGCGCGCGCATGGACGCGGCCATGGCTTCGCGCAGGCCCGCCCCTTCGACGAAGCGGCGCAGCACCTCGCCGCCGCGTTCAGCCATCGCCTCATCGATGGCCGTGTCGATCAGCGCCAGCTCGTCGAACTCGTCGGCGACGCGCAGACCCTGGCGGGTCAGCTCGTGCGCCACCAGCTCGCCCGCGATGTCGCGCGGCGTGGCGGGCTCGAAGCCCACCCAGCCGCCCGTGGCCAGAGCGAGCTGGCGCAGCAGCTCGCGGCACACACCGCGGCGAGGGCCCACGAGGACTTTGCGTCCGATGGGCTGCGCAGCCTCGCGCGCCAGTGCTTCGAGCAGCGGGGAAAGCATCGTCCCGGAAGGAAAACCGCTCATTACGTCCCGAACATCGGGCGAATCCCGACGCCTGTCCAGTGGATCGTACCATTGCCGTGGCGCGAGCGAAGGCTCATCCTGTCCGGCCAGCAGCTGCTGTCAGGGATTCCCCGCAGATGGCGCGTTATGATCGAACTCGACACGTTCATGAAATGGGTGGTGGACCGAAATCCGGGACAGAACGAGTTCCACCAGGCCGTCCACGATGTCGCCGCCAAGCTGGTCCCTTTCATCAATGAAAACCCCCAGTACGAGGAAAACAGAATCCTGGAAAGGCTCTGTGAGCCCGACCGGATCCTCATCTTCCGTGTGACCTGGGAGGATGACGCGGGGCAGGTGCGCGTGAACCGCGGCTTCCGCGTGCAGCAGAGCAATGCCATCGGACCGTACAAGGGTGGACTGCGCTTCGATGATTCCGTGACGCTCGGTGTGCTCAAGTTTCTCGCGTTCGAGCAGGTGTTCAAGAACAGCCTGACCACGCTGCCCATGGGGGGCGCAAAGGGCGGCAGCGACTTCCATCCCAAGGGCAAGTCCGAGCACGAGACCATGCGTTTCTGCCAGGCGTTCATGACCGAGCTGCACCGGCACATCGGCCCGGACGTGGACGTGCCGGCGGGTGACATTGGCGTAGGCGGGCGCGAGATCGGCTACCTGTTCGGTCAGTACAAGCGACTGGAGAATCAGTTCACGGGCGCGCTGACCGGCAAGTCCGTCGCCTTCGGCGGCAGTCTCATCCGCACGGAAGCGACCGGTTACGGTTGTGTCTATTTCGCCCGCGAGATGCTGGGAGCGCGCAAGCAGGACCTTGCCGGCATGCCCTGCGTGGTCTCCGGCTCCGGCAACGTCGCGCAGTACGCCGCGGAAAAACTGCTCGACCTGGACGCGCGCGTGCTCACCATGTCGGACCGCGGTGGTTTCCTGCACTTCAAGGATGGCCTGACGCGCGGTCAGCTGGACGACATCATCGACCTCAAGACGCATCGCGGCGGCAATCTCGATGCCCTCGGCAAATGGGGCGGCGTCGACTTCCGCAGGAGCCAGAAGCCCTGGAGCGTGCCCTGTCAGGCCGCGTTTCCCTGTGCGACCCAGAACGAGATCGATGGCGACGATGCTCGTACGCTGCTCGCCAATGGCTGCCAGCTCGTGGCCGAGGGTGCTAACATGCCTGCTACTACGGAAGCAGCGCACCTGTTCGAGGATGCACACATCCTCTACGGCCCGGGCAAGGCCGCCAATGCCGGCGGCGTCGCCATTTCCGGCCTGGAAATGGCGCAGAACTCGATGCGCCAGTCATGGACCCGCGAGGACGTGGACCACCGCCTGCAGGACATCATGCACAAGATCCACGAACAGTGTGTTGCGCACGGCACGCAGAACGGCTGGGTGAATTACGTCGCCGGCGCCAACATTGCGGGCTTCGTCAAGGTCGCGGAGGCCATGCTGGCCTACGGCATTGTGTAGCCAGCCCCCACACCGTGTCCGTGCGCGGGCGTGGCGCGAGCCGCTCGCCATGCTCGCAGGACCCGCAATCGCCGCCAGCCGGGGCACGTCCCGCCACCCCCGGCCACCGCTGATCCCGCGCGCGACTCAGTCGTTCGTGCGCGTGTCTTCGGTTTCCTCGATGTGCAGCTTGTGCAGCAGACGGTGGAACAGGGGCGCGAAGACGATGCCGATGGACGCCAGAAACACCAGCCCCGAATAGAGCGCGTACACGCCGGCGAAGATCTTGCCACTCTCCGTGCGCGGCGATGTCAGCGGACCTTCCCCGCCCAGCAGCATGGACGCATCCAGAAACGATTGCACCCAGTCCTCGCGCTCCAGCAGATGGTAGCCCACCATCCCCAGCAGCAGTGAGCCCCCGATCACCGTCGTGGCCAGCATGAAATGGGTTGCCAGCCGCCGCAGGAACACGGGCAGCGGTGCCAGCGGCGTGCGCCGATGCTCGAACGAGAAGTAGCTCATGTTGCCGGCCGGTAGGCGATCACGGTCAGCTCCACCAGACAGTTGTGCAGCCCCGGTGCCACCGTGGTGCGCGCCGGAAACGGTGCATGCATGACCTCACGATACACCGTGTTGAACGTGTCCCAGTCCTCGATGCGCGCCAGATACGCGTTGACCGACACGATGTCGTCCAGCGTCGCACCCGCGTACCCGAGCACACGCGCCACATTGCGCACCACGGCGCGTGTCTGCGACGCCACATTGTCACCCAGCAGCTCTCCCGATACCGGATCGCGCGGCACCTGCCCCGACACGAACAGGAAATCGCCCGCCCGCACGACCGGCGAATAGGCGCCCACCGGCTGCGGCTGTCCCGGCGGCAGCGCCACCGGCTGCCACAATCGCGTTCCTTCCGCCATGCCCGCTCCTTTGCAGGGGTACGCGGCGCATTCTAGTAGCCCGCCCGTCGGCCCGCGATTGGGGAGGCGCGCACCCGCAGTCCGCCACTTCGTCCCGCGATCGGCCGCGCCCTTCTTGACGCTCTGCGTGCGGCAGTGCATGTTGTTCCCCTAAGACTCTACGGGGAGTAACCATGCCCGCTTTCGATGGACTCAGGCGCTGGCTGCGGCTGCCACGACCGCCGCGCGAGAACGCGGCCCGCGATGTCGACGAAGAAGTGAGCTTCCATTTGGAGTCGCGGGCGCGCGAGCTGGAGGCGGGCGGGCGGACACCCGCGGAGGCGAGGGCCGAGGCGCTGCGTGAGTTCGGCGACGTGGCGCGGGCCCGTGCCGCTCTGGTGCCGGCGGCGGCACAGCGTGAGCGGCGGCGGCGCCGCCGGCTGCGAGCCGATGAGCTGCGCCAGGATCTGCGCTACGCGCTGCGCCGGGTGCGCGCCTCCCCCGGCTTCACCCTGGTGGCCGTACTGACGCTGGGTCTGGGCATGGCGGCCGCGGCCGCGATCTTCAGCGTTGTTAATGGTGTGTTGTTGCGGCCCCTGCCCTGGCGCGATCCCTCGCGTCTGGTGATCGTCTGGGAGAACGATCGCGTCTCGGGCACGGTGCGTGAGCCGTCGTCAGTGCCCGACTATTACGACTTCCGCGAGCGCAGCCATTCCTTCCAGGACCTGGCTTTCTTCCTCACGCAGGACCGCAACCTGATGCAGCGCGGTCGTGATCCGGAGCGCGTGCACGTGGCCGACGTCTCGCACGCGCTGCTGCAGGTGCTGGGTGTGCAGCCGCTGCTGGGCCGCGATCTCACGGCCGCCGATGACCTGCCGGGCGCGCCCCGCGTGGTGCTGGTTGCGGAGCGGTTCTGGCGCGAGCGCCTGGGCGGCGAACGGTCGGTGATCGGCACCGAGCTGCTGGTGGACGACAGCGCCAGCGTCATCGTGGGCGTGGTGCCGCAGGAACTCGAGTTTCCGGATGCCGGCGTGCGCATCTGGGAGCCGGCGCAGCTGCAGCCCTCGTCGCTGCCGCGCGCCACGCATCCCATCACGGTGTTAGGGAGGCTGCGACCCGGCGTGGCACTGGCGGCGGCGCAGTCGGACATGGCGGGCGTGGCGGCCCGGCTGGAGCAGGAGTACGCGCGCAGCAACGCCGGCCGCGGCGTATTCGTGGAGCCGCTGCTGGACGTGGTCTTCGCGCGCTCCCGCCCGGCGCTGCTGGTGCTGCTGGGCGGTGTCGGGCTGCTGCTGCTGATCGCCTGTGCCAATGTCGCGAACCTGCTGCTGGCGAGGGGCGTGGCGCGCGCCCGCGAAGTGGCGGTGCGCGCCACCCTGGGCGCCGGCCGGGGCCGGCTGGCCCGGCAGTTCCTCGTGGAAGGACTCGTGCTGGCGCTGGCCTCCGCGCTGGTGGGTGTGGTGCTGGCGGGGGTCGGCCTGCGCGGGCTCGTCGCCCTGTTGCCCGCGGACATGCCGCGCGCGGACCTGGTGAGCATTGATGTGCGTGTGCTCGCGGTGGCCGCGCTGGTCTCGGCGCTCGTGGGCATCGGCTTCGGTCTGCTGCCCACGCTGCAGGCCCGGCGCCTGAATCTGCAGGCGGTCCTCAAGGCCGAATCGGATCGCGGCGCATTGCCGGGGCAGGCGAGGCAGCACGCGCGCCGCCTGCTGGTGGTAGCCGAAGTCGCCGTGTCGGTGGTCCTGGTGATGGGCGCGGCGCTGCTGGTGCGCACGGTGGCGGCGTTGCGCGCCGTGGACCCGGGGTTCCGCGCGGATCACGTGCTGCGCATGGAAGTGCAGCTGCCGGACTCACGCTATCCGCGTGACTATCGCATCCACCCGAACTGGCCGCGGCAGCAGCGCTTCTACGCCGATCTGCTGGAACGGCTGGCGCGTCTGCCGGGCGCGCAATCGGCGGCATTGTCCGCCTATTCGCCAATGGCGGCGGGTTTCACGAACAGTTTCGTGATTGCGGGCCGCGAAGCCGAAGTCGCGACCCAGCCCGAGATCGCCGTGCGCGCCGTAACAGCCAATTACATGCGCACGCTCCGTGTGCCGGTGCTGGACGGCCGCGACCTGAGCGAAGGGGATGGGCCGCAGGCGCCGAAGGTGGCGCTGCTGAACCAGGCCGCCGTACGTCGCTTCTTCCCGGATGGCCGGGCGCTGGGTCAGCACGTGACGTTCTGGGGCGCAACGCGTGAAATCGTGGGTGTGGTGGGCAATGAGCACTTCTACGGCCTCGATGCCAGTGCACCGCCCGCCATTTACCTGGCGCTGCCGCAGGCGCCCTTCAACTCCGCGAGCATTCTGGTGCACACATTGGCGGACCCGTTGAGCCTGGCGCCGCAGGTGCTGGCCGCGGTGCGCGCGACGGACCCCGAACTGGCGGTGTTCGACATTGCCACGCTCGATGCCACGGTATTGCGCTCGATCGCGCGCGAACGCTCGACCATGCGGCTGCTGGGCGCATTCGCGCTGGTGGCTCTGCTGCTGGCGCTGATCGGCGTACACGGCGTACTCAGCTACACCGTGTCACAGCGGGCTCGTGAGCTGGGCGTGCGCATGGCGCTCGGTGCGAGTCGAGGCGACGTGCTGCGCCTGGTCCTGCGCCAGGGTCTCTCGCTCGCCGTGCTGGGCGTGCTGATCGGGCTGGTGATCGCTCTGGCCGGAACGCGACTCCTGTCCGGCCTGCTCTGGGGCGTGTCCGCAACGGACGCAGCGACGTTCGCCGCGGTTGCCCTGCTCGTGCTCCTGGTGGCCGCCACCGCCACCTGGCTGCCCGCGCGCCGCGCCCTCCGCATCGACCCCATCCTTACCCTGCGTTAGTCGCGCGGTCCGCCCTCCTCACCGCGGAGGGCGAGGAGGGCGCCGGGGAGGGCGGGAGGTGCATGAACGCGCGGCCGCGCGTGGAGAGCGCTGGATCGGATGCCTGTGATCCGTTGATCCGCTGGTCAGTTGATCCGTTGAAAGACGCGCCACCAGCCGGCGTCGCGCGCGCACTGCACGGCGGCACGATTCAGCGTCGATCTTGACCTCCTATTCGTGCCACCCGCGTTCACGTCTTCCCGAAGCCGTCTCAACGGAACCCGGGAAGCCGAACCGCACGGAGCTGCCGGCTGCCGCTCCCTGCGTAACGTGTCGTTAGAGCGCTATTGCCGCGGCCCGGCAAAGCTCGCGCAGCGCGCTGCGTCCCTGGACGTTTTCCGCGCGCTCTCCGCTCTCGGCGGTGCGATGGAGGGGCGGCGCCGGGATGTGTTGGTCCCGGCGCCGTGAGGTGTGCGATGCTCGTCGGCGTTACTGCGACTGCGACTGCCGCTTCAGAGTCACCGCGACCGGGAGTGTGCGCTCGGCTTGATGTGTCGGGTGACGGGGCTCACCGGACGCACACACACGGTTGAGGTCTCTAAGGACTTCTCGTCGTTCGGGCCGCCGGCGGCGGTGTGCGGGGGTGTCGCTGCGGGAAGCCCATCATCGCGCCTCACCAGCACCGTCCCGGTCCAGACCCGCGAACCCCGCGCCTTGCCATTGGGTCCTGTGCTGCGACCCGCACGCCCTTCGGCGCATGGTTCGTGACGTTCGCCTATGAGTATCCGCATCGGGGGGTGTTTCCTTTGTCGTCAAGGTACGGATTGTCGGGTCATGTGCGACCCCATGCGTCGTGCGGGGCATTCTCTGACTCGCCGGGCAACGCAAAGGCCCCATCGACCTGCCGTGCCTCGCCCGGTAACTTGTGCGGCGGACGGGAATTACGCGGACCTCAGATGCAGGGAGCGGGATGTCTTCACGGTGGGACCGGGGCGTGCTGCTGACGCTGAGCTTCCTGCTGGCGGTACTCGCGGGCTGCGGCCGGCCTCCCGCAGTGGCGAACCCGGTGCAGCGCGCTTTCTGGAACCAGCTGCGCTCGCTGTGCGGGCGTGCCTTTCCGGGTCGCCTGGTACAGGCAGCGCCCGCTGACAGCGCGTTAGTCGGCCAGCCCCTGGTGCTGGAGGTGTGGCAGTGCTACCCGCGCGAACTGCGCCTCGCCTTCCATGTGGGCGAGGATCGTTCGCGCGTCTGGGTGGTGGCCGCGTCCGGCAGCGGGCTCACGCTGAAGCACCAGCTGCACGCTCGCGATGGCAGCCCCACCGAGTACAGCGGTTATGGCGGTGAGACGTGGAACGAGGGCACGAAGTCACGCCAGGAATTCCGCGCCGATGAGCACACCGTGCACGAGGTTCCGTCGGCGGCTTCCACGTTGTGGACGCTCGAGCTGGTGCCGCACACGCGGCTGACGTACGCTGTGCGTTCGGCTGGCGCCGAGCAGTTCCGGGTGGATTTCGACCTCGCGCGCGCGGCGCTGCGCCCCGCGCCCCCGTGGGGCTACACGCGTGCGGGCACGAGCGTGGCGTTGCCGGACACGGCCCGGCAGCAAAGGCATTGACACGGCGCCTGCGACGTTGCATCATCCCGCTCACAACAATTCGGTCGTGGCGATTTGCCGCATATTGCAGCCACGTTAAACAAATGCTAAAAAGCGACCGCCCGCGGCTGCGCTCGCGGGCTTTTTTTGTTTTGGGGGATCGAGATCGCGCATGAGCTGGCGGGTGGTGCTCACTCTCGGACACAGGTACATGGCGATGACCATGTACATGTGTCACGCCGTGTCGCCGAGCGACCGGAGAGTGGATGGCGCTGGACGCAGCTGAGTGCGAGCGCAGGACCCACGAACCGGCCGCCCGGCGCAAGACGGGCGGCCGGTTCTCGTTTCAACGGATGCAGCTCCGGCCGGAGCGGGAGTGAATCATGGCAGGCGGCAAGGTGACGGTCGCGACACTCGCGGCCAAGCGGGCAAAAGGCGAACGCGCCGTTTTCCTCACGGCCTACGACTATCCGACCGCGGCATTCGCAGACCGTGCGGGTGTCGACATGCTCCTGGTCGGCGACTCGGCGGCCATGACCATGCTCGGTCTGCCCAACACGCTCGGCATCGGGATGACCGAGATGCTGGTGTTCGCACGCGCCGTTGCGCACGCTGCGCGCCGGGCCTTCGTGATCGGCGACCTGCCATTTCTCTCCTATCAGCCATCGGATGAGACGGCGGTACGCAGTGCCGGCGCCTTCGTGGGTCAGGCCGGCTGCGATGCCGTGAAGTGCGAGGGTGGCGAAGCGGTGGTACCGCGTGTGCGCGCCATGGTGGATGCCGGCATTGCGGTGATGGGTCACATCGGGCTCACGCCGCAGAGCCTCGGCCAGCTCGGCGGTTATCGCGTGCAGGGACGGTCTCTGGCTGCCGCACGGCGCCTGGCTGATGCCGCGCAACAGCTCGAGGATGCGGGCGCGTTTGCGGTGCTGATTGAAGCAGTGCCCGCCGAGACGGCGGCGCTCGTGCGCGAACGGCTCAGCATCCCGCTGTACGGCATTGGCGCCGGCCCGCATGTCGACGGGCAGCTCGTCATCTCGCACGATCTGCTGGGCAGCTTCGTCGGCGACATTGCACCCCGATTCGTCAAACGCTACGCCAATCTGGGCAGCACGGTCGAGAACGCGTTCCGCGAATACGCGGACGACGTGCGCGCCGGTCGCTTCCCGGGTCCGGAACACTGCTACGCCATTGATCCCGCGTGCGAGGCGGAAATCCACCTCGCTCGCCTCACAGGAGCTAACGCATGAGTCAGCAGACCGCAGCAGCAACGACGGCATTTGCCGGGGCGGGCACCGCTGCCCTCGCATTCACAGGGTCGAGTGATGCGGGAGGTGGCGGTGAACGTCCCGGCTGCCAGCCGGCGAGGGATCGTTCCACCAGAGTGGCCGTCTCGGGGCGCACAGGCGGGGCGATACCCCCGGTCCCTCACCCGCTGTCCTGCAAGGCGTGCGGCGCGCACTTCGCCGCGGAGCCGCTCGCCATCTGCGCCCACTGCCTGGGTCCGCTCGAACCCGTCTATGATGCGCAGCGCACGCTGCCCGGGCGCGACGAAATCGCGCGCCGCCCGCCTTCACTCTGGCGCTATGCCGAGTGGCTGCCCTACGACGGCGCACCGCTGCACTCGCCGGACAGCGGCTTCACGCCGTTGCTGGAAGCGCCTGCACTCGCGGCCAGACTGGGCGTGGCGAGCGCGTGGATCAAGAACGATGCGGTCTCGCATCCATCGCTCTCCTTCAAGGATCGCGTCGTCTCCAGCGCCATCAATGCCGCCGCGGGTTTTCACCTCGACACCATCGGCTGCGCATCGACGGGCAACCTCGCCAATGCGGTCGCGGCGCACGCCGCGCGCGCTGGCCTCACCGCCTGGATCTTCATTCCCGCGGACCTCGAGCCGGGCAAGATCATCGGCACCGGTCGTGTATGCGCCTCGCCTGGTGCGGGTGCGAGGTACCTACGACGATGTGAACCGGCTGTGCGCACAGGTTGCCGACCGCTTCGGCTGGGGCATCGTGAATGTGAATCTGCGCAGCTACTACGGCGAAGGCTCGAAGACGATGGCGTTCGAGATCGCCGAACAGTGCGGCTGGCGATTCCCGAGTGCCGTGGTAGCACCCATGGCCGGCGGCTCACTGGTCACGAAACTCGCGAAAGGCTTCGGCGAGGTGCGCGACGCTGCACTCGCGGAAGGCGAGCTGCCGCGCCTCTTCGGCGCACAGGCGGAAGGCTGCGCACCGATCGTGCGCGCGGTCGAGAGCGGCGCCGCGCCGCATACAGCCCGTCATTCCAGCCACGATTGCGCGCTCGCTCGCTATCGGGAATCCCGCGGATGCACCCACCGCCATTCGCGCCATTCGCGAGAGCGGCGGCTGGGCGGCCGCCGTGAGCGATGCGGAGCTGATCGCGGCGATCCGCCTGCTGGCCGAGACGTGTGGCGTGTTCGCCGAAACTGCGGGTGGTGTCACCGTTGCCGCGGCCCTGCGCCTGGCTGCCGCCGGCCATTTCCGGCCGGACGACGATGTCGTTCTGTGCATCACGGGGAACGGCCTCAAGACCGTGGAAGTCCCGGCCAGCGTGCTGCCGGAATCGCCCATTATTTCACCCCGTCTGCGCGAAGTCGCGGCGCTGGCGGAAGCGGCCTGACGTCACGGCGCGCCGGAATCATGAAGCCCCGTCGTCGCCTGATTTGTGACCGGAACCGACGCACCGGACTGTAATACAGCGTTATGCAACAACGAAGGGCGTTTGCGAAACGGAACCAACGAGAGGAGTCGGACAGATGGCGATAACCATACAGTTACCGAAGGTGCTGGCCGAGCTGGCGGGTGGCGCGCGCGAGCTGCAGGCGGCGGGGGCAACACTGGGCGAAGCGGTGGCCGACGTGTCCAGCCGGTTTCCCGCGCTGGCGCCGCGACTGCGCGACGCACAGGGCAATCCCTACGAGTTCGTCGTGTACTACCTGAACGACGAGGATGTGCGTCTGCGGGGCGGGTTCGCAGTGACCGTGGCGGATGGCGACGAAGTGATTATCGTGCCCGCCGTGGCGGGCGGTTGAGGCTCCGGCAGTCGATCACTTCGATGTGCTGATCGAAGTATTCGAGCTTCGTGCCCTCACCGTCGCGCGGTGGCAACCACGCGTGCGTTTGGCACCGTGGCGTGCACGAGAAGCCGGCCCAGGCTGTCCACGTGTACGCCGAACACCGTGCCGCCCGGTCGCTCGCGCAATGGCGCGGGCCACTCGTGGATGGGGAACCATGATGCGTTGCGGTGGATGGACCGCAGTCGCGTTCCCGCGATGGACCACTCCTGCAGCTCGTAGCCGCGCGGCGAACCCCGCCTCACGGCCACCCAGAGGGTGCCTCGCGGTGAATGGTCCGACACGAGAGTCAGCAGTCTTTCCGCGAACGCGACGCTGTCCTCGGTATCGAGCTGGCCGAAGGACCGGATGTGGTTCCCTTCATGATCGGACACGTGGAAGCAGGCGCGAGAGTCTGCCGCTGCGCTGGCTGCCGCAGACACGATCTCGCCATTCGAACCAAACAGCGTGCTGCCAGTCATTCCGCCCGCGTAGCGCGCCGGAAAGCGACGAACGAAGGAGCCATCCGGAGCGAACACACTGATCCGAGCCGTGTTGTCGCGCGCGTAGATGGTGTCGCCCGCGGCAACGAAAACATTGACGTAGCCGACGAGTTCGCCTGGCCCGCGCCCGGGCCGCGCCAGCATCCGGTCGAACACGCCCGCGGGCGTCCACAGGGCGAGTGTTCCGCCCGCTGAGGTGCTCGTAATGAAGCGCCCGCGGCTGTCGCGCGCCGCCGAAGCGCCGGCGTCGGGTGTCGTACCGTTGACGTCGCTGCGCAGCGCGATACCGGTCGGCTCGACCACCAGCGAGCAGGGATACCGTCGCTGGTCCGCGAGGACAATGCGACCGGAAGCTGCTGGCGCGCCTCGAGCGCAACCAGCGATGGCCGCCAGGACGACAAGCAGGGGTGTTCGAACCCTCTGCATGCGCAGCGCGGTCGGAGCTCCGGGTGGTGCCGGCAGCGGTCGTATACACCTGATAACAGGGTTTTATCTCAGGCCCAGCGACCACGCTTCACGCAGCCAGCCGCGCATGTCGGCGTCCAGCTCGTGCGCGTCGCGCAGCTCGAAGGTGTGCACGAACCAGGGCGGAAAGTGGTCGATCCGGACAGGGCGCGCTGATTCGAGCCGGCGCAGCAGCAGAATATGAAATCGCACGAAGTCTTTCCGGGGCATGACTGCGGCGAATGTGATCCCGTTGATCAGGCCGATGCGTGTTTTCGCGACCGACAGACGGAACGGCCCGCCCGCCTTCTGCAGCGTGTCGCACAGCGCATTGAACAACGCGCGTGCGCGCGGCCGCTGCGCGAAGTGCTGCTCCAGACTCACCTGGCCGCAGGAGTGGGAGAGTCCCGGTTTGACGAACTGTTTGCCGCAGTCCGGACACTGCCAGCGCCCGCCCACCGGAAGCCACGCCTCGCCCGGAGGCGCACGCATCCGCCTGCGCCGCTCAGACATGCCGCGTACGGCGCGAGTCCATGGCAGGCATTTCGATGAGTCGCGCAGCGTCCAGCGGCATGGGCGGGCTCCCGCGAAGCACGTCACTAACACAACAGCCTGGCTCAGGTCAGGGTCTGCGTTCAACAGGGCAGACCGGCAATGTACGGCACGCCCGCGGCGAAGGGAAACCGATCGCGACCCGCGCTGGCGCGCTTCCCGTTCGTTCGACATGTTTGCCGTCACGCGCCCGCAGCGCCATGAACCGCCGAACAGGTCGCCATGGATCGTCGCAACTTTCTGAGCCACGCCACCCTGGCTGCGCTGGCGCCGTCCCTGTTGCCACGGCACGCTCCGGAAAAAGGTACAGGCGACGACATTGCCTCGGGTCTTCGTCGCGAGGGAGCTGCCGCGGGATCCGCCGGATTACGGCGGGAAAGGCTCGAGCGCATCGGCATCCAGCTGTACACGTTGCGCGGCGAGATGCAGCGCGATTTCGAGGGTACGCTGCAGCGCCTCGCCGACATTGGCTACCATGAGGTGGAGTTCGCGGGGTACTTCGGACGCGCGCCCGCGGACATCCGCGCCCTGCTGGCGAGGCATCATCTGAGCGCGCCCTCGACGCACGTGCCCGCGGAAACGGTGGAGAAGGACTGGGCGCGCGCCGTGGACGATGCGGCGGCCATCGGCTGCCGCTACATCACCGCCGCCTGGATCGATGCGGACCGCCGCCGCTCATTGCGCGACTGGCGCCGCTGGGCAGTTGCCTTCAATCGTGCCGCCGGGCAGGCGCAGGCGGCGGGCCTGCGCTTCGCCTACCACAACCATAACTACGAGTTTGCACCCGTCGAGGGCCGCGTGCCCTGGGACGTCCTCCTGGAGCAGACCTCGCCCGACCTGGTCTGCTTCGAGATGGACCTGTTCTGGATCATCTCGGCCGGCGGCGACCCGCTCACGCAGTTCGCGCGCTGGCCCGGCCGCTTCCCCATGGTGCACGTGAAGGACATGGATCGTGCGCATCGCATGGTGGACGTGGGACGCGGCAGCATTGACTTCCGTCGCATTCTCCGCCACCGTGCGCAGGCCGGCATCGAGCATTTCTTCGTCGAGCACGATGAGCCTGTCAGTGCCCTCGACAGTGCGCGTGCGAGTTATCAGTATCTCCGCAAGCTCGAGTTCTAGTTCTGGCACCGGTCCCGTCGTTGCTGGGGCTCGGGCTGGGGCTCGGCTGGGGCTGGGTACCTATTGAATTGCGTTGCCGGGGCTGGTTGCTGGGGAACGGATTCAACGGCGAGGTTACCTCTTGGCTTGCTGCGTCAGGTCGTGTTACTGAGGCTCGGGCAGCTTCGTGCGTTTGTGCGCCGCTGCTGCACCTCTAACCGCGTGTTGCGGTTGGGCGCGCTGGTGGCGATGGTGGGTGTCGCGGGCTGCCACGGGAAGAAGACCGGGACGGATCTCAGGGAATCCACCTTCGGCCCGGACTCCGCGCGCATTGCGTGGCTGCACGGGCATGGCCAGCAGATGGAAGGGCAGCGCGTCATTGTCTGGGCTCCCGGCGATGTTCCGGCCGCGCGCGTGCGCGCACTTGCCGATACCCTGGACCGTGGCGTACGCGCGGTGGAAGCGCTGCTCCAGCCCGCCCTGGTCTGGAATCGTCTCCAGGGCCGCAGGATCAACTACTACATTCAGTCCGGACACGTTCATCTCGCACGGCACCGGCGACGACGGCATCCTGATCGCCTGGTGGCACGTCGAAAGAGGTCTCGCGCCGTGGAAGCACGAGGCCGCGCACCTGGTGCTGCAGCCGCGGCCGCCGTACTGGGCCGATGAGTACCCGGATTCCGCCGTGGCGAAGGGGATCCAGGAGAATTGGCCGGACTGGCTGATCGAGGGCCTGCCGGATTACGTGGCTGCACGCATTGAGGCTGAGCAGGGACTGATTGAAGGCGACGTGTTCGACACGGGTGGCGCGGCCCATGTCGATGCCGTATGCCACCAGCGCGCGCAGCAGCCTGACGCCGATTCGATCCTCGTCCACATTCCCGGCCCCGGCACACCTGCGGCCCTGTTCACCAGCCGCCGCGGCGAGGTCGCGCCCCTGTTCTACGGCTGCGCGCACTCGTTCGTGAAATTCCTCGTCGAGCGCCTGGGCCTCCCCGCCGTCATCGCCCTCGTCCCCGAACGCGACCCGATCGAAGCCCTGGAGAAGACGTCAGGCCAGTCGGTCGCCCTGTGGCGCAGCGAATGGCTGCGGCGCATTGCCCAATGACACGGCGAACGCCGGCCGTGCCCTCTGACTCAGCGGCACGCGCGACGCGCGTATTCCTGCTCTCGCCCGCCAACGCATTGGGCAAGCGCGCGCGCCTGCTCGTGCGTGACGCAGCCGCGTTCCCGCTGGCGCAGCAGGTGCGCAATGGCGGCGCACCGTTGTCCGAGGTGTTCGCGTTCGTCAGCGGCCTTTACTTCCGCGGCAAGGTCGAGTACGCGCACGCCTTCGCAGCGCCACCGCCCGGAACACCACCCGCGATGGTCATCACCTCGAGTCGTGGTCTGGTGCCGCTCGACATGCACACGACGCTCGCTGACCTCGAGGAATTCGCGCGCGTCCCCATCGGCGACGATTCGCACGCGTTCCTCAGCGCGCTGCAGCGGACGGCCCGCGCGCTGCGCGCGCAGCTGCTGCCGCAATCGATCGTCGTACTGCTGGGGAGCATCGCAACCGGCAAGTATGTCGACACGCTGACCGATGTGTTCGGTGCCCGACTCCGCTTTCCTGCTGCGTTCATTGGCCGCGGCGACATGAGTCGCGGCGGTCTCATGCTGCGCTGCGCCGACGACGGCGAGGAGCTGGAGTACGTGCCCATCGACGGTCGCACCCGCCGCGGCCCTCGCCCACCCAGACTCACCCCTCGCCCGCCACGCAAGTCAGCGCCGCACTGATGCCGCCAGGACAGCGGCTGCGTCGCCGCGCTCAACAGGATCGCAGACCCGAGCCGGCTGCACGCAAAAGCGAGATGCGCAGCACGCAGTATCGGTTGCACAATGCTTCGTCGCTGCGCGTGAGCCGCAACGCCTTCCATGGATCTCTTCCCCAGCCCAGCCCAAGGCCCGCAGTTGATCCCGCTGCCGCTCTGGGCGCCCCAGCAACGCCTCTCGACGTCTCAAGACTCGCCCGGCGGACCCGCTGCCGGAAAGTACCGCCCGGGTGTCGTCCCAAAGGCGCGTCGGAACGCGGCGACGAACGCGCTCGTGCTCTCATAACCCACGGCCAGCGCCGCGCGCGTGACGCTCTCGTCCTCCGCCAGCAGCTGGAGGGAGCGCAGCAGGCGGGCTCGTGTGCGCCACACGCCGAACGATACCCCGGTTTCACTGCGGAAAATGCGCTCGAGTGTGCGTGTACTGGAACCCGTCTGCCGAGCGCTGTCGGCCAGCGAATGGCGTTCGGCCGGTGCCTCGCGTATGCGGTTCGCCACCTGCAGCGCGCGCGCATCCACCGGCATACGCAGCTCCACCACGCGCCGCGGCAGCAGAACCAGCTGATCGAGCAGCAGCTCGAGCAGATGCCGCTCCGCCAGCACGCTGCGATTCAGTGTGCCCAGCCGCATGACCTCGCGCAGCAGCTCGCGCAGCAAAGGTGAAATGTGAACGGCGCGACACTCGCGCGGCAGGCGTTTCGCAATGCTGTCGTGCAGGTAGAGGAAGCGCAGCGTCGAGGGTCGCGACGCTTCCATCCCGTGGCGCGTGCGCGCCGGCAGCCACACCGCTTCGTGCGGGGGCGTTACCCACGCGCCCGCTTCCGTCTGCACAGTCAGCATGCCATGCGAGCTGTACAGCAGGTGGCCCCAGTCGCTGGCCCGCGAACGCCAGTTCCAGGGCACACTCCAGCGCACCACGCCCGTGCGCACGACGGGCCCCAGAGCCTGGCGGGTTCGCGACATGAACTGGCAAGCTAGCGTTAGCAGCAACAGGCGGACAGACGTATGTTCGGCGCCACTCGCACTGCCTCCCGACAGGAGCCACTCCATGTCACCCGGACCCGCACGCGTACCCGCCAACCTCGCGCACTTCGCCATCAATGCCGACGACGTGGGTCGTGCGATGCGCTTCTACGAGCGCGTGTTCGGCTGGCGTTTCACGGCATGGGGGCCGCCCGGCTTCTTCCAGATCCGCACCGGTTCGGAGCCGGAGCCGGGCGTGCAAGGTGCGCTGCAGAAGCGGCGCGAGTGGGTAGAAGGCGAGCGCAACATTGGGTTCGAGTGCACGATCGCGGTGGGTGATGTCGACGAAGTGGCGGCGGAAATCGTCGCCGGTGGTGGCAGCATCGTGCTGCCGCGGGTGCACCTGCCCGGTGTCGGCCATCTGATCTTCTTCCGCGACACGGAGGGCAACATCGCGGGCGCCATGCAATACGACAGCAGCGAACCCGAACAGGACTGACAACGTGGGAGAGACGACGATGCGCGCGATCCTGGCTGCGGCAGCAATGGGTCTCGTGATCCTGGCGGCCTGCAACCGCGAGCCGGGGAAGCTGTCCGCGGCGCAGGGTGCCGCCATTCGCGACAGCGTGCAGGCCACGCTGGCGGCCTATCAGAAGTTTTCGGCGGCCGGCCAGTGGGATTCGGTGGCGTCGCTCTATGTCAATGACGCGTCCCTGCGCTGGGTAACAGACGGCCAGGTGGAGCTGCGGTCGGTGGGCGACCTGCGCAAGTACATGGCAGAACTGCCCGCGGGCACGAGCATCCGGCACGAGTATCAGGACACGGAAATCCTGCCGGTGGTGCCCGGCGTGGCGTCGGTGCTGACGGAATTCCAGACGACGCTGGCGTACCCGTCGTCGCCTGCATTCAGTTTCGGTGGCACGATGACCATGCTGTTCGTGCACCGGCCCGCCGGCTGGCGCATCCTGGCCGGCCACGCATCGACGCCGTCATCCACCCGGCGTTGAGCCCGGTGGCGGCGGCCGGCGAAAGCGTCTGCGTCCCGCGCCGTTCACTCGATGCGGCGTTTCCCGCGCAAACAGTCGGCCGAGGACACGCCATCCGAAGATCAGGCGAGGCAAGTTGCGCGACTGCGGTTGGGTGCGCTGCAGCAACGGAAGTCGACGACCCTCGATCCCGAGGTCAGCTCGTGAGAATCAGCGTTGCCGTCATCTTCTGCGTCCCGGCGGTCGCGGTAATGATCACTGTGGTTGGTGCGCTCACTGCGCTGGTGCCGATGGTGAGCAGACGGGTCTGCCCCGGTGCGATGGTCGTCGAGGCGGGCAGTGTCAGCAGCCCGGGGTGATCGCTGCTGAGCGTCACACTGGTGACCGCCGTGATGCGCGGGTCCGGTGTCAGGCTGCCAAACACGTTGTTACCGCCCTTCGATGTGGCGGGCCGCAGGCTGAATGAGGCAATGGGCGGCACGGGCGCCGTGACCTGCAGCGTGGTGGATACACTGTGCCCTTCGAGTGACACGCTGACCGTCACGGTCTGATCCACGGCCGCTGCCAGCGTGCTGCCGGAAACGGAAGCCGTCGTGGTGCCGCCCAGGGTCAGCACGGTCCCATTCCGCGCGAGCGCCACGGTCGGCGGCAGCTGGAGAACGCCCGGCGGGCTCACGCTGATCTGGGCCTGGGGCGCACCCAGCGTTGGCGGCACGAGTTCGGCGCCCGTGAAATTCACGCTGAGCGTGACCGGCTGGCCGCCGGCCGCCGGCGACGGCGAAACGAACACGGTCTTCAGCACGGGAAGCGGGATGAGCGTGAGCAGCGCAGTCGCCTGCCCGGCCGACCCCTCACCCACGCTGATCGTGTTGGACGTGCCATCGGCGATGCTGGGTGCGGTCGTGCTGCCCGTTGCGGTCGCTCCCACGACCTTCGCACTCGCGCTGATGTTCACGCCGGAGGACTGCGATACCGATGCAGTGTTGACCGTGAACGTCGCGCGGCTCTGACCCGCCGGAATGGAAAGGGAAAGGGGCACCTGCGCGATGCTGTTGCTCGATTGCAGTGTGACCTCGACGCCGGCGGACGGCGCGGGCGCCACCAGCTGCACCGTGCCTGTCAGCCTGTGGCCGCCGAACTCCGCCACAGCCGACCCCAGCGCGGCGATCGCGCCGCCCGGCGATGAGGGCGTCAGCTGCAGCACGCTGACACGCATCGGGTTCAGCGTGAGCGCCGCACTCCGCGCTGCCGGGTTCACCGTGCGTACGCTGCCATCCCCCAGGATCTGGCCCGCGACCGGGGGTGAGGCAGTAACCGTGGCTGCGCTGGCGTTGGTCACCGGGCGGGTCTGGATCGGGAAGGGCGCAGTCGCCGCTCCTGCCGGAACGATCATGCTCTGCGGCACCACCACGGATGGGCTGTTCGTCGTGATCTGCAGGGCGAAGCCACTCGGCGGCGCGGGCCCGTCCAGAGAAACCGTGCCTGTCGCCTGCGCACCGGACACCACGTTGCCGGGGTTCACGGACAGTCCCGTGAGCGTTGGTGGCAGCACGGTCAGGGACGCCTGCGCGCTGCCACCCAGCGTCGCGGCCACGACTACCGATTGCCGCGTGTCTGTCGGCGTCGTCTTCACCGTGAACGAGGCGCTGTTGGCGCCCGGTGGAACCGGGATCTTCGCGGGCACAGCCGCCAGTGGTCCGCCCGGGGCCGTCGAGGACCCGGGAATGCTTGGTCCCGTCGACAGTTCGACCGTTGCGCCCTTGCTCACGGGCGCGGCGCCATTCAGAGTGACCTGGCCCGCGACGGTGATGCCTCCGGTGACCTGCGCCGGTTGCAGTATGACGCGCTGCACGGACGCAGGCATCACGGTGAGGCTCGTGTTCGCGGATGTGCTGCTGGAAGCTGCCGTGATGTCGACGCCGGATGCCTGCGCCACGCCAAACGTGCTGATCTGGAACGACGCGGCGTTCCCGCCCGCGGGAATGACCACCTCCGTCGAGGCGACGGCGCTGGACGGCCCCAGTTTCGGGTTGAGAAAGCCGGCGACCGCCACCGTCGACGTGCGCAGCGTAACGACCATCCCGCCCGCCGGCGCAACCGGATCGATCACCACGGTGCCGCCGAGGACGTTGCCGCCGACCACCGAGCTGGATGCCAGCTTGATGATCATGCTGGCAGCAGGCGAGGCAGGCACGCGCGGGCCTGGCGGTATCGCAGCGAACGTCATCGCGAGCAACCCGCTGCAGAGCAAGCGCGTGCGCGGGTCGATGGACGGACCGCATCGGGAACGATCGTGCATGTGGTGCCTCCGGGCAGGCGAGGCCGCGACTCGCGCGGCTGCGCGCCGCGCGCGGACGGCCTGAAACGCGAGCATGGCGCTTCGACACGCTCTCATTTCCATCAACGGCCGCCTGCCCCGATATTCTCAGCGTCACTATCCCCGCACCCCAGTCGCGGAGTCCGTTTCCATGATCAGTCATCGACACTCTTTCCTGCTTGCCGCCGCGGTTCTGCTGGGCGCCTGCACCCGCGCCCATGCGCCCGCCTCGCCTGCCCCCCGCAACGCGCCGGCCGCCGCGCAGCAGCCACCGCAGACGCCGCCACAGCAGGGCGAAGGCCGCGCCGGCGGTGCCCGGCCCACCGGCCCTCGCCCGTTCCGTGACGTGATTCCGGCGTCGGCGCATCCCGACAGCGGGCTGTTCACCGTGTACCGCGTGAACGACAAGGTGCTCTTCCAGATCCCGGTCGAGCTGCTGGGTCGCGAGATGCTGCTCAACAGCCGCATCGCCGCGGTGCCCCCCGGCATCGGCGGGCTCATGCCCGCCGGCGTCTCCGTGCACGAACAGGTGGTCAGCTGGGAACGGCAGAGTAACCGCGTGTTATTGCGCAAGCATTCCTACGAACAGGTGGCGGCGGACACGGCGGCCATCGTGTCGAGCGTCGTCGAGAACAACTTCGCGCCCATCATCGGCTCGTTCCCGATTCAGGCTTTCGGACCCGACTCGACGAGCATCGTCGTCGATGTCACCGACTTCTACGAGGGCGACACGCCCGCCATCAGCGGTCTCGATCCGAATCAGCGCACCCAGTGGGGTGTGCGTCGTCTCGATCCGGCGCGCAGCTTCATCAATTACGCGCGCGCCTATCCGCAGAACGTCGAGGTGCAGCACACGCTTACCTTCGATGCGACGAAGCCGCCGGCGGAAGCCGAGACCGGCACCATGTCCATGGAGATGCACCAGTCGCTCGTGCTGCTGCCGAAGGAGCCCATGCGACCGCGCTACGCCGACGAGCGCGTCGGCTTCTTCAGCGTCGAGCACGTGAATTTCGGGTTGCCCGAGCAGAAGGCCGCCACGCAGACGTTCATCCGCCGCTGGCGTCTCGAGCCGAAGGACCCCGCGGCGTACGCGCGCGGCGAGCTGGCCGAGCCGATCAAGCCGATCGTCTACTACCTCGACCCCGCCACACCCGTGCAGTACCGCGCCTGCGTGAAGCGCGGCGTCGAGGACTGGAAGGCGGCGTTCGAGACCGCGGGCTTCAGGAACGCGATCCAGGCGAAGGATCCGCCCGCCCCCGAGCAGGACCCCGAGTGGGATCCCGAAGACGTGCGCTACAACGTCGTGCGCTGGGCCGCCAGCATGACGCGCAACGCGGAAGGCCCGAGCACGAGCGATCCGCGTACGGGCGAAATCATTGAAAGCGACATTGTCTGGTTCCACAACCACCTGCGCTCCTACCGCAACTGGATGATGGTCCAGACCGGCGCGGCCAATCCGCTGGCCCGATCGCTGCCCATCGACAGCAACCTGATGTGTGCGGCCATGGAGCAGGTGATCGCGCATGAGATCGGCCACGCGCTCGGTCTGCCGCACAACATGATCGCCAGCTCCTCCTATCCTGTGGATTCGCTGCGCTCGAAGTCGTTTTCTGCGCGCATGGGCGTAGCGCCCTCGATCATGGATTACGCGCGCCAGAACTACATCGCGCAGCCCGGCGATGGCCTCGAGGGCACCGACTTTCTGCGCCACATCGGACCCTACGACCAGTACGCGATAAACTGGGGTTATCGCGTGATCCCGAACGCGCCAACCCCGGAAGCGGAGCGCCCCACGCTCAACCGCTGGATCCTGGCGAAAGCGAACGATCCGATGTACCGCTACCTGCCGCAGGGTGGCGCCGGGAACGCGGACCCGCGCGCGCAGACGGAGGACATGGGCGACGATGCCGTGAAAGCCAGCGACTACGGCATGGCCAACCTCAAGAAGATCGTGCCCAACCTCGTGCAGTGGACGTCGAAGCCGGGCGACGACTACACCGACCTGGCGGAGCTGTACGATGAAGCCACTACACAATGGTCACGCTACGTGGGCCACGTCGTCGCCAACATCGGCGGTGTGTACGCCGACCTCAAATCCACCGAGCAGCCGGGCATGGTCTATCACGTCGAACCGCTGGCCCGGCAGAAGGCCGCGCTCGATTTCCTGTCGCGTCAGGTCTTCGAGACACCCATGTGGCTGCTCGATGGCAACATCCTTCCGCGCATCGGCAGCGATGGCTATCAGGAAATGACACGCAGACAGGCTGGCGTGCTCAATTCGGTGCTGTCCTCCGGTCGTCTCGCACGCCTGCAGGAGAACGAAGTGACGGGCGGCCCCGAGGCCTACCCGCTCGCGGAATTCTTCGACGACGTGCGCGTCGCCGTGTGGCACGACCCCGCGGTCACTGCGCGTGATGCCTATCGGCGCGCACTGCAGCGCGCGCATATCGCACGCCTCGCGGCCATCGTGAATCCGCCACCGCCGCCCGCCAACATCGCGCAGATCCCGGCCGCCTTCCGCCCGCCGGATCTGAATGGCACGGACCTGGTCGCGCTGGCCCGCGCCCAGCTCGTCGACCTGCGCGCGCGCGCCGAACAGGCTGTTGGCCGCACCAGCGACCGCGTCGCGCAGGCACACCTGCGCGATGTCATGCAGCGCATCGACGACGCACTGGATCGCAATCGGCGCTGAGCAGCACCGCACGGGAACGGGTCGCAAGGACGCGCGCGGCCCGTTCCGCGGCATTCATCATCGACCATCCGCGCGGCGGCGGTGGCGGTCCACGCGCCTGCGCGATCCAGCCACCTCACCGGACCCATGCTCACCCGCCGCACCTGCTCCCGTTGTGCATCTTCCGCTGGCCCCGTGGCCCCGTGTGATGAACACCGCAGGCGACGCATCAGCCTCGGCCGCGTATCGTTCCGTCCCTCCCCGGTTGCCGCATACTCCGGTTGAGCCTATTTATACTCAGCCGGAGCACAGACGACAGCGAGGCTGACATGGCGGACCTCCGACCCATTGAGGTGGTGACACTGGCAGCACTGAGTGATGGCGCACTGCACGGCTACGGGCTGGTGCTGCGCATTGCCGAGATCACGGATGGGCGCATGCGCGTCCGGCCCGGCAATCTCTATCGCGTGCTGCACCGGCTGGAGACCGCGGGACTGGTGACCGAGTCGGCCGCGCCCGCGGGAGAAGCGGATGCGGATGAGCGACGCCGCTACTTCAGGATCACGCCGAAAGGACGGCGGGTCGCGGCCGCGGATCTGGGCATGTACGCAGCGGTGCTGCGCCAGTCGTCATTGCTCCGCGAACTGAAGGGCGGTGCCTGATGGTGCGCGATCCCGCAGCTTCGCTGCTCTGGCGCGCGATCAGTCGCTGGCTGCCGCGCTGGTTCCGCGCGCGCTACCGCGCCGAGGTGCTGGCCTCGCACGTGCAGCGCGTGGGTGGTGCGGCGCGCGCGCGCGGCATGCGCTTCTGGGCTCCGCTGCTGTGGGATGTCTTCGTGACCGGCCTGCAGGTGCGCTGGGAAGGCGAGAACGACGGCCGGCGGCTGCGCGTGCTGTCTGCTGCCGCCGCGCAGGAGCTGGGACACGCCGTTCGCCAGGTGACGCGCCAGCCCGGCTTCGTGGCCGCGGTGGCTGTGACGCTGGGGCTCGGCATTGGCGCCAACGTCATGATGTTCTCGATTCTCGACCGGCTTCTGCTCAGTCCCCCGCCAGGCGTGCGCGGCGCCGAGCGTGTGCGGGCGATCTACATTTACGGCAAGTCGCCGTTTGCCAGCGCCCCCGGTTATCTGCGCGCGCTGGCGTATCCCGACCTCGCCGCGTTCGAGCAGACGCGTGCTTTCGCCGCGGTCGCCGGTCACGCCCAGCAGGACCTCACGCTGGGCCGTGGCGGAGCAGCCGGCGTGTGAAGGCGGAGTTTGCCGGCGCCGCGTACTTCCCGGTGCTGGGACTGAAGCCCGCGCTGGGTCGCTTCTATCGTGAAGACGAGGACCGCATTGGCGCGCCCGAGCCCGCCGCAGTGCTGAGTTACGGCTTCTGGCAGCGGCAGTTCGGCGGTGACCCCGGCGTGCTCGGCACTAACCTCGAGTTGGGGCGCGGCCGTTACACGGTGGTCGGCATCGGGCCGCGCGGGTTTGCGGGTACCGAGCTGGCCCCCAGCGATGTGTGGATTCCCATGCGTACCGCCGAGGCCATCGAATCGGGCCCCGACTGGGCCACGCAGTGGGGCTGGTACTGGTACTCGGCGCTGGCGCGCCTGGACGATGGCGTTTCCCCGCTGGCGGCCCAGGAGGAAGCGACCGCGAAGTACCGGCTGGGTCGTCAGAAGACGCGCAACTTCTACGCGGACAGCCGCGTGGTGCTCGCCTCCCTGGTTCCCGGCCGCGGGCCCCAGCCCTCGCGTGAGGCGAGGGTCACCGCCGCGCTGGGCGGGGTGGCGCTGCTGGTGCTGCTCATTGCCTGCGCCAATGTCACGAACCTGCTGTTAGCCCACTCCATCCAGCGCCGGCGCCGGCACGCGGTGCAGAGCGCCCTGGGCATGAGCCGCACCCGCCTGGTCACGCAGATCATGGTGCAGACGCTGGTCATGGCGGCCATTGGCGGCGGCGTGGCCCTGCTGCTGGCCGGCCTGACCGGACCCGTGCTCATCCGCACCCTGCTGCCCGATGCCGGCAATGTGATCGCGGTGGGCGGGCGCACCGTGTGGGCGACGACGCTGTTCGTCACCCTCGCCGCGATTCTCACGAGCCTGCTCCCCGCCATGCGCAGTCGCGTCGATGTGGTGGAAGCGCTGCGTGCCCGCGGCGGCACCCGCCGGCTGGCGCTCGTCCGCCGCGGCCTGCTGGGTGCGCAGGCCGCGCTCTCGGTCGTGCTGCTGATCGGCGCCGGCCTCTTTCTGCGCAGCCTGCGCACCGCCCAAACACTCGATTACGGCTTCTCCCGCAATGTGCTGGCGGTGAGCCTCGAGATGGAAGCGGAAACCGTGTCCGGGGAGGAGGCGGCGGCACCCACGTACGCACTGCTCGACCGGCTGCGCACCGAGCCCACCGTCGCCAGTGCTGCCATCACGTCGATCCTGCCGTTCAGCGGCGTGTGGGCACTGCAGATCGATCTGCCCGGTCCGGACTCCATCGCGGTAGGGCCGGAAGGCCCGGCATTTTACGCCGCGACCAGAGACTACTTCACCACCATGGGCATGCGGCTCGTGCGCGGCCGCACCCTCACCGATGCGGACGATCAGGCATCGGCCCCACCCGTCGTCGTGGTCAGTGAAGGCATGGCGAAGTCGGTGTGGCCCGGCCGCGATGCGCTGGGCGAGTGCCTCCTGTTCGTGAAGGGCAAGGAAACGCCGTCCTGCACGACCGTCGTCGGCATCGTGAGTGATCGCATCGCCACACTCGCCGACGCATCACGACAGGCGTTCGACACCTACTACGTGACTCCGCACCATCCCGCTGCCGGGCCGTCCTCGGCGAGGATGGTGCTGGTGAAGCCACGCGGCGAGCCTGGCAGCGCTGGTCCCGCGACTGCAGGAGCTGGCGCGCGCCATTCCCGGCGTTCGCTACGCGAACGTCAGCCTGCTGGCGGACCGTGTCGAACAGCAGATGGTCTCCTGGCGCCTGGGCGCGACACTGCTCAGCCTCTTCAGCGCACTGGCGCTGCTGGTCGCCGGCGCGGGATTCTACGGTGTGGTTTCCTTCGATGTGGCGCAGCGTCGCTTCGAGCTGAGCGTGCGCAAAGCGCTGGGCGCCAGCAATCCGCAGCTGCTGCAGACCGTGGCCGGCCGATCACTGGCCGTGACCTGCGCCGGCATTGCCATCGGCGTCGTGGCGGCGCTGGCGCTCGGCCGCGTTGCCCAGTCGCTGCTGTTCCACACCTCCGCCCACGACCCCGTCACCTTTGCCGGCGCACTGCTGACACTGCTGTTCGCAGCGCTGCTGGCCGGCGCCTGGCCCGCCATACGTGCCATGCGCGCCGACCCGGCCCTGGCCCTGCGGGAGGAGCTATAGTCGGACCGTGTTGGCTGCCGCCGCCGGCTCACCCGGCAGCCGCACACTCCCTCAGGTCCCGCGATTCCCGCCCTGCGCCTTTCCGGACCGAGCACGCGGTTCAGCTTCGCCTTCATGTCATCCAGTTCCTTGCGCAGTGTCTGATAGCGCTCGATGGCGTCGCGGCCGACTTTCTGGTCCACGCTGTTGGTCATGCCGTTGAGGTACGTGATGTGGTCGCGCAGCCCCGGCTTGCTGTAGCGGATGGGCGGCGTCAGCAGTTCGTCGGCGATGGGCTCGAGCTGCTTCGCGGTGTCGGCGGCCGCACCGCCGGCGCTGGCCAGGCGCTTCTGCGCCGCTTCGACGCGCGCCACCACGCGATTCACATCGCTCACCAGATCGCGCGTCTTCATGTTGTGGTCGAACTGCGCACGCAGATCGGCAATGGTAATGCCCTCGGCGGCAATGCGCGGATCGATGAGCAGAGTGAACGACTGCGTCTGCACCACGTCGCCCACCGTCAACTTCGCTGTGTACTGTCCCGGTGGCGCGACGGGGCCGTTGCCCGCGGGCCTGCCCTGCGCGCTCAGCGGACCCGGGTAACGCGGATCCCACACGAACCGGTTCATGCCCGCGCTCTTCGTCACGCGATTGAGGCCTGCCGCTGAGCCACCGCGGCCGAACCCGCCACCACCGCCGCCTTCTTCCTCACCACCCCCACCGCCGCCGCCACCACGGCGACCGCCACCGGACGGAGGAGGCGCCTCGCTGTTGTAGGACTGGATCAGTTTGCCGCCGCTGTCGAGGATGTCCAGCGTCACAGAGCCCGTCGAGCGCCGGGGAGGAAATACTCCATGGCAGCGACCCAGAATGTTCGCCCCGGTGCGCGTGCGGTAACCGTCGCGCGGCTTGAACAGGTGCGCCGCCGTCGCCGCCAGCTGCGGCGTCAGCTGGTGCAGCGGCGTCAGGTCGTCCAGCATCCAGATCGCGCGCCCCTGCGTCGCGACCACCAGATCCTTCTGGTAGACCTTGATGTCGTTGATCGGCACGTTCGGCATGTTCGAGCTGGAACGGCTGCCAGTGCCCGCCGTTGTCGAACGAGATGAACAGCCCGAACTCCGTGCCCGCGTAGAGCAGTCCCTCGCGGTCCGGGTCCTCGCGCACCACGCGCGTGGGCCAGTCGGCCGGGATGCCGTTCTTCCCGTCGGTGAGCCGCTTCCACGTCGCGCCGTAGTCGTCCGTCCGGTAGATGTACGGCGCGAAGTCGCCGAGCAGGTAGCGGTAGACCGCGTAGTAGGCCGAGCCCCGGCGGTGCGGCGAGGCGTCGATCCAGGCGACGCGGCCGCCTCGGGGAGGTCCTTCGGCGTGATGTTCTTCCACGTCTTGCCGTTGTCGCGCGTGAGGAAGAACGGGCCCGTCGTTGGAGCCCGTCCAGATCACGCCCGGCTCGCAGCGGCGACTCGGTGATCGCGTAGAGCGTGCTGTAGAACTCCTCGCCCGTGACGTCGCGCGTGATCGGCTCGCCGCTCGCGCCCTGGCAACACGCCGGATGCGCGGTGAGGTCGGGCGAGATCTTCTCCCACGTGACCCCCTTGTCGCGCGAGCGGTGCAGGTACTGCGAGCCGTAGTACACCACCTTCGGATCGTTGGGCGACGTCTCCATCGGGGACACGCGCTGGAAGCGGTAGATCAGGTCCGCTGCCGGGTTGCCGTACAGCGACTGCGCGCCCACCCAGTAGTTCTTCTGCTGCTCCGTCTTCATGTTCATCGTCCGAACTGGCCCTTGCACGCGCCGTAGACCATGTTGCGGATTCTCCGGGTGCGGCATGATCGGCCCCGTCTCGCACCCCGGCCCGCTGCGCCAGTCGCCGCGCGAGTACGGGTTGGCGACCGACGATCAGGATGACCGTCGTCGCGTCCTGCTGCGCGCCGTAGATGCGGTACGGAAACTCGTCGTCCATCCAGACGCCGTAGATCTCCGACGTCGGCTGGTTCATCTGCGTCGACCACGTGCGCGCCGCCGTCGAACGAGACGTTGGCGCCGCCGTCGTTCGACTGGATCATCGTGTTCCCGTCGCGCGGGTTGATCCAGATGTCGTGGTTGTCGCCATGCGGCGTGCGCATCGGCGTCATCGTCTTCCCGCCGTCGGTCGACTTGTAGAACCCCTCGGCGCCGCCGTAGACGACGTCCGCGTTGGTGGGATCGGCGCCGAGCGTCATGTAATAGAAGGGCCGCTGCATCAGCGCGCCGCTGGAATTGACCAGCGACCATGACTGTCCCGCGTCATCCGAGCGATAGAGCCCGCCGCCCGGCTTGGCCTCGACGAGCGCGTAGATGCGACTGCGGATTGGCCGCCGTGACCGCCAGGTTCCCTTTGCCGATCAGCTCGACGGGAGCCGCCGTCATGATCTTGCGTCCAGTGTCGCCGCCGTCGGTGCTCTTGTAGAAGCCGCCCTCGCGGCGGCGCCGCTGATGATCGTCCACGGCTTCCGCTCCAGCCGGCCCATCCAGGCGTAGACGACGTATGGGTTCCCCGGTTGGAGTTCGACGTCCATGGCGCCGACCGAGTCCGAGACGATAGAGCGTCTTGCGCCACGTCTTCCCGCCGTCCGTCGTCTTGAAGATCCCGCGCTCGGCGTTCTTCGAGAACGCGTCGCCGTAGGCCGCGACCCAGGCCGTGTTCGGGTCCGTGGGGTGGATGCGCACCGCGCCGATCTGGCCGGCGTTGTACAGCCCCGCGAATGACCAGGTCTTCCCGCCGTCGGTGGAGCGGTACACCCCGCGTCCGGTGGAGACGTTGCTGCGGACGCCGTCGGAGCCCGTGCCGTACCAGATGATGTTCGGGTCCGACTCCGCGACCGCGACCGAGCCGGAGGAGCCGACCGGCACCTTGCCGTCCGTGATCGGGCCCCAGCGTCTCGCCGCCGTCCATGGTGCGGAAGAGCCCGCCGCAGGCGACCCCCATATAGAAGGTGCGGGGCTGCGAGGGCACGCCGGTCACCGTGGTGACGCGCCCGCCGCGTGAGGGCCCGACGAGTCGGTATTGGAGTCCTCGGAAGAACGCGCTGTCCACCGCCGACATCATCGGTGGACGCGCTCCCTGCGCCTGCGCGGATGCGGGCGCGAGCGCATGGCCAATGGCCATTCCTGGCAGAAGGACCAGAGCGAACTTCAGCGGGCGGTGCATGAGTCGACCTCCGGAAGGAAACACGGCAACGGCACCCGCGCCAACGCCGGAGCGCCGCCGGGCACGTCGAACAAGCATCGCAGTCCCGGCCTCGCAAGGAGCGGATGCGCGAGTCCGGTCAATCGACGGCAGCCACCATGCCGGTGCGGGCGCGAGCGGGCGGGCACGGGCACGCTCGCCGCGGGACAGCAGCCGCCACGCCAGGCGGAAGCCTAACAGCGCTGCAGGACGCCGGCGAAGATGAGCGGCTCTCGCGTGTCCAGCTTGACCTTCCAGATAGAAATGCATCACGCCCAGCGACGCGGCCACGTACACCAGGCGGTGCAGTGTCTGCCAGCGCCTGCCCAGCCGGCGGATCCAGCTCCCGTGTCGACGTGAACGCCAGCGGCAGCAGCAGCAGGAACGCCGTGAAACCGACCGTGATGTACGGCCGCTTCGTCGACGTCCTCGACAATCGTTCGCCACGTAGAAGAACTGGTCCAGCACGATGTAGGTCAGGAAATGCAGGCAGACGTAGAAGAAAGCGAACAGGCCGGTGAGGCGGCGCAGCCTGATCAGCGTCGTTCCACCCGCTGAGCCGCCGCAACGGCGTGACCGCCAGCGTCACCAGCAGAAGCGTGAGCGCGCTGTACCCGGTCCAGTTCGTCCACCATCTCGACCGGATTCGCGGTGAGATCCTGGCGGAACCCGCGCACGATGAGAATGCCGAGTGGCGTGAGACAGCCGACCCAGAGCAGCGGCTTGAGCACGCCGCCGGACGAGTGTGGCGGACTTCATGACTGAGGCTGATCGGCAGGTGCGGTGCGCGTTCCCGTTGCCACGCTCAGAAGAACTTCCTCAGGTCCATGCCCTGTACATCTGCGCCACCTGATCCGCATAGCCGTTGAACATCAGCGTCGGCTGCCGCCGCGCGAACAGACCTTCGCCAATGCGACGCTCCGTCTTCTGGCTCCAGCGCGGGTGGTCCACGTTCGGATTCACGTTCGCGTAGAAGCCGTACTCGTTCGACGCCGCCTTCATCCATGCGGTGTTCGGCTGCTGTTCGACGAAGCGGATCTTCACGATCGACTTGATGCTCTTGAAGCCGTACTTCCAGGGCACGTGCAGACGTAGCGGCGCGCCGTTCTGGTTCGGCAGATCCTTGCCGTACAGCCCGGTCACGAGCAGCGCCAGCGGATGCATGGCCTCATCGAGTCGCAGACCCTCGTTGTAGGGCCAGTCCAGGACACCTCTGCGCTCGCCGGGCATCTGCACCGGATCCAGCAGCGTGATGAACTCCACGTACTTCGCGGTCGCTCGTGGGCTGTGCCCGCTCGATCACGTTGCGCAGTGGAAAGCCTCGCCACGGGATCACCATGGACCAGGCTTCCACGCACCGATGGCGGTACACGCGATCCTCGAGCGTGAAGGGCTTGATGAAGTCCTCGAGCTGGTAGGTCGCCGGCTTCGCGCACAGACCCTCCACCACAACGGTCCACGGTCGAGGCTTCAGCGTGTGTGCGTTCTCCGCCGGATCGCCTTTCCCGGTCCCGAACTCGTAGAAGTTGTTGTAGGTGGTGATGTCCTCCCAGGTGTTGGGCTTGTCCTGCCCCTGCTGCCCTTCCGCCAGCAGCGGGCTGGCACCGCCCAGCACCGCGGCCGCAGCGCCCAGCGCGGCCGTACCCAGAAACCGGCGCCGGTCCAGGTACACGGATTCGGGAGTGATCTCGGATGAGCGAATGCCCGTGGATCTCAGGATCAGCATGACACCCTTCGCGGTTCCGGGTGAACGGTCGATTGCCCGGACAGACTGCCGGCCGGGCTTGAAGTTCCGGCTTGATCATGACTTCTCATCTGGCGCGGCTGGTCTTTTAATGTACGGAGGCGAGGCGCAGGTTCCCACCGCGGACCGTGGCACCGCCTGCCTCGCCGCATACGGCGCGGGCGATCGTCTCGCCTCGGGCCGGCGGCATGGAACTCAGGTTACGGTTGCCATGCCGGAGAGCGGCCTCACGCCCGACGTTGCCGGGCCCGAGCGGCTTGCCTGTCCTGTTTTTGAGTCCATCATGTAAGTATTTCACTAACAATGATTTGGCGGACAGGGCATGCTGCTTGCATAACCCGATTCTCGACGTTTCGACCGCGAGCCCGGGCGTTGCGCCCGCGTCGGAACAACGGGGATTCCGGCAACGGCTGCGCGCCCGGGAATACGGCGGCTCGGGTCAGGGCAGCGCGGGCGATGGTTCTCACTCGACGATGTTGACGGAGGTGCGAGAATGTTGGCACGCAGGAACAGTCTGGTCATTGCAGGACGGGGCGCACTGGTGCTGATGCTGGTCGGCATGACCGGCTGTGGCTACGCCAAGCGCAAGGACATGGACGCGCAAATGGCGCAGCTTCGCCAGGAAATGCAGTCTGGCGATCAGGCGTCGCAGGCGCAGACGGCCCAGGTGGATCAGAAAGTCACGGCGATGGACGGTCGCGTGTCATCGCTCGAGCAGAAGACGGCCGCGCTCGAGCAGGAGCTGCAGACGCTGCGCAGCGACTTCAACGCGCAGATCGAGCAGCTCAAGGGACAGCTGTCCTTCGACGTTCCCGTGAATTTCGAGTTCAACAGCGCCGACCTGCGGCAGCAGGATCAGCCGGTGCTGACGAAGTTCGCGAGCGTCGTGAAGGACTTCTATCCCAACGCAGTGGTCACGGTCGAGGGGTTCGCGGATCCGGCAGGCAGCACCGCGTACAACATGCGGCTGGGCCAGAAGCGGGCGAGCGCCGTGAAGGATTATCTGGTGCAGCAGGGTCTTTCGGGTGACGCCCTGAAGGTCGTGAGCTACGGAGAATCGCGGGATCGCCAGATCGTGCCGGGTGCCAAGGGACCGGGCGCGGATGGCATGCAGAATCGTCGCGTTTCGCTCGTCATCGACTACTCGGGTGACCCGCTGGCTGTGCGACCCGTCACGAACTGAACTTCCCATCAGTCAGGTGGCGGAGGCGCCTTCGGCCCCGGAGCGAAAGCTCCGGGGCCTTTTTTGGGGGCCAGCTCCACCGGGCGACAAGGGGTGGACAACCTGGTCTGGACAGCGTCTCTTGCCGCGCTGTCGAACCTCCGCTCCCAACGGCGAGGCCAGGACTTGCAGACAGGCAGCACATGTCCCGCACCAGGAACGGGATGCAGCACGCGATTGCGCTCACCATCATGGTGGCGACGGCGCATGGCATCGTCGATGCGTACTCGGCGTTCCTGCATCCGCTCCTGCCACGCATCATGCAGAAGCTCGGGCTGTCGATCGCGCTGGCCGCCGTGCTCACGACCACGCTGTCGGTCGCGTCCTCTCTGCTGCAGCCGCTGATGGGCTGGGTGGCGGACCGGCGCGATGCGCGCGCGCTGGTGGCGATCGGTCCGTTGCTGTCCGGTGTGTTCCTCTCGCTGATCGGCGTGGCGCCGGGGTTCGGCATGCTGTTGCTGTTGCTCGCATTCGGCGGGCTGGGCAGTGCGGCGTTCCATCCCACGGGCGCCTCCATTGCCACGCGGCTGGGCCGGGGCGGCAGCGGGCTGCGCTATTCCGTATTCTCGTTCGGCGGCTCCACAGGGTACGCGGCGGGCCCGCTCATCGCAGTGGGTCTCGCGTCATGGCTGGGTCTGGGTCACATGTGGCTCGCCATGCTGCCCGCGCTCGTGGCAGCACCGCTGCTCTTCCTGATTCTGCCACCCTCCCACGCGCAGCGCAGCGCGAGTCCACCGGATCTGCGCGGCATCCTGCGACTGCTGCGCGGACCGCTGGGTCTGCTGTTCGGCGTCAGCGCCATCAGCGCCTTCGTGCAACGGGTCTATCTCACCATGGAGCCGATTGCGGCGAGCACGGCCGGCGCATCAGAGGCGGTGGGTGCCCTCATGCTGAGCATCGTACCTGGCCGGCCAGGCCGCGGGGAGTCTGCTGGGCGGCATGCTCGCGGATCGCGCGGACCGGCGCACGGCGCTCGCCTCGCTGACCGCGCTCTCGCTGCCCGCGCACCTGATGGCCGTGGCCCTGCCCGCCGGTTCCGCGCTCGCGCTGATGGCCGCGTTCGCAGCCGGCTGCACGGGCATGGCACTACTCCCGCCCATCGTGGTCATGGCGCAGGAGATCATGCCGTCGGGCGCCGCCGTGGGGTCCGGTATCGTGATGGGCCTGGCCTGGGCCACCGGCGCAATGGGCGTGCTGGGCGCGGGTGTCATGGGTGATGTCGTGGGCGCACGCAGTGCCGCGCTCGTGTGCACGCCGGTGCTGCTGGTGGCGACGGCGCTGGCGCTGCACCCCGCCCTGCGCGCGCATGGCCGGCCCCTGCACTTCACCCCGGAGCCGGTGCTGGAGACGCCCCGCTGACCTCGTTTCAGGTGTGCAGCAGCTGATTCACCTCGCGCAGCGCCGCCTCGCGCTGCTCCGCATCCTGCTGCAAATCGCGCGTTAGTGCCGCCAGCCGGGAAGAGGCGCCGCTGTCCAGGGCCGCGGCCCTGCCCGCAATCCCTGCCACCGCGGCTACCGCCTCCAGCAGACGCTGTATTCCCGTGCCGGCCGCCGTGCTGCAGCGGGTCACGGCTTCGCGCATGCGCGGCGCTTCGCTGCCATCGGGTCGCTTCTCCAGCTCCGAGCCCACTACCAGCGCCGTCGCTTCCAGCCGGTCGACTTCCAGCGCCGTGGCCGACGCAGCCCCTAACAATTCTGTTAAAGACGGCCGCAGGGCGCCCGGATCGCCTTCGCTGTCCAGCGTCGCTGCCAGCGGGCGCGCAGATGCGCAGCAGCTCGGCCAGCAGCTCGCGGGCCCGCCCATCGGGCGGCAGCTGCGCCAGCGCGGCCAGCAGATCCGCGTCAATGCGGGGGACAGCCTCCCCGCCCGCCGGCGCCCGCAGCAGCGGCCGCAGTGAGCGCTGCGCCACCAGCACCATTCCCATGGCCAGTGCCGGGCTCACCCAGGCCAGGGCGGGCACACCCGTAGCGCTCGCCATGCCGCCCACGAAGGGTATGGCCAGCAGCAGCAGGAAGAAGTGTCCCGGCATTGCCGTCCACGCCTGGCGCACCGCTACCGTGCGCGTGTGCAGGCCCTGCTGTTCCAGCGCATCGACCAGGTGCAGCGCGATGACCGGCGCCAGCCGCACCAGCGGCAGGTCGCCGCGCACCACACGCCGGCCATCGGGCGAGTCCACGCGATCTCCTAACATGCCGGTTAGTCGGTCGCGGGCGTCCGCGCGCTCAGCGGCGCCGGAACGGCGCAGGAACACCAGCACATCCTGGCGCGTACGGCCCCCCGCGCAGTCGGCGCACAGGCCCAGGCCCAGCGCGTCCGCAGCGCCGCACACCAGGCAACGGTCACTCTTCGTCATGCGCATGGCCGCTCACCCGCCGTTCAGCCGCTTCAGCACTTCCAGCGCGTTCGAGCGCCAGCCATCCTGCTCCGAGTAGCGCTGCAGGAAGTCTTCGAGATGCTTCTTCGCCAGCGCCGGCTCGCCTACCGCGTAGTAGGACATGCCCGCGTGATACAGCGCCATGTAGTTGTCCGGCTGATACTCGACGACGAGCTGCATGATGGGACCGGCCGAACGATCATCGCCGGCATCCGCGATGGGGTGGCCCACGTTGAACACGATGCCCGCCGCGGCATAGCGCTGGTCCGCCGGCAGCGCATCCAGCACGAGCTTCGCCTTGTCCAGCCTTCCGGCGACCGCCCAGCACGAAGCGCCCCACGCCTGCCCTTCCCAGCCTTCAGGCGGCGGGCTGTTCTGCATGGTCAGCTCGACCTCCAGCGCGTTGCAGCGCGGGCGCACCGACTCGAACCAGGAATCACCCGTCGTGACCGCGATCGGCGGGCGCAACGGCTCGGGCGGCGCGGGCGGCGGACCTGCGGGTGGGGATGTTCAGAGGTGGAATCACCACGGCCGAAGGGGCCGCCGGCAGCGGCCGGGGCGCAGGCGATGCATGCTGTGTGTGCCGCACCACCAGTGCGCCGGAAACCGCGACATAGCCCCAGCCTGCCAGATACCATGCTCGCCGCATCGCGAACTCCTTCGTTGTTCGTGCCACCAACGGACACAACGTGTACAAGCTGCCGCCTCCTGCCAGGATCGACGACCGGCAGCGGACGATTTGCACAGGCGGGGGGCCAGGGGGCTTGGTTGCGGCGCGCCGCGCGGGCCGCATGTTCCAAGGATCGGCGCTCGTGACGCCGTACAGGAATCCCCTCCAGTAACGGGATGCGCATGCGCTTGTCGAAAGCGACGACACAGGTCTGCCCACCGGCGCGCACGTGTCGCAGGCTGTTGCTTTGCAAGTGCTTGGGATCGCGGGTCCAGGCTGGTGACAGGATCACGGCCGCGCCCGGCCCGACGCTCCCCAAGCCTGTCCGGGACCTGCCGCCCGCCACCCGGCCGGCGGGGTGGACCGCACGGACGGCGGCCTCCGACCCGGTTCGTGGGCCCGGGCGGTCGGCCGGGGCGCGCCACGCGGCTGAGCTGCATTTCGACGTCAGTGCGGAGCAGATCGGGCGATCACAACGACAGGCTTGAGCCGGACGCCCGTCCCTTGCTCGGGGGCAGCGGTGGTTCCGTGGTTGCGGACCTGCCCGCAGCCTGCCCGGGCTGACCCGTCTGCTGGTGGCTGCTCGCGCCGACTGGAGCCGCGAACCCTGCCGCAACTGCGGCGACACCAGTCCGGGCCGCTTCTGCCCGCACTGCGGACAGCGCAAAGGCAATGTGCGGGTCTCCATGCGCTCGCTGCTGGCCGACGTGCTGGAGGATCAGCTTTCGATCAATGCGACGTTGCCGCGTACGGTGCGCGCGCTGTTGTTGCGGCCCGGTCATCTGACGAACGAGTACGTGAGCGGGCGCATTGCCTCCTATGTCGCGCCATTCCGCCTCTATCTCGCAGCCAGCCTCGTCTTCTTCCTTACCCTTTCCCTGGTCACGCACGTCCGTCGCTCGCGCAGTCTCGAGTCGATCGGTGCGGAGATTGCCGCCGCGGCGGACAGCCTGCGCGCGGAGGCAGCCAGCGAGTCGCTCGCCGCTGCCGCCGGGCGGGCGGGACGGTCAAGACGCTTCGGCATCTGGATCGCACCCGAGGCACTGGCGAGTGACTTCCATGGTGACTGGACACGCGAAGTCATGATCGACACCGGGATTCCTCGCCTGGACAGTCTCTTCCTCGTGCGCGTGCGCCGCATGAGGGGTCTCACGCCCGCCCAGGCTGGACGGCAGCTGCTGGCCGGCCTGCTGCAGCGCGCGCCGACCGCGATGTTCGTGCTGCTGCCCGTGTTCGCACTGTTGCTCACACTCTTCTACTTCCGCGCACATCGCTACTACGTGGAACACTTCGTGTTCGCGCTGCACCTGCACGCCTTTGCCTTCCTGCTCTTCACCGCGAACCTGTTTGCGGGGCCATTCCTGCGGGTACTGCTGCTGTTCTGGCTGCTGCTGTATCTTCCCCTCGCCCTGCACCGCGTGTACGGCCAGCGCTGGTGGCTGACCGCGCTCAAGACCGGTGGGCTTTCCCTGATCTATCCGGCGCTGCTGGCGATTGCACTCGTGGGCACCATTGTAGCGGGCGTCGTGCTCGCCTGACCCGACATTAACGGATCGATGCCACGCACGAGAAAGCCACGCTTCGACCGCGAAGAGCAGTGGTTGCAACTGGCGGCCCGCTGGAACGCGACCGTGGTACGGCGCAGGAACAAGGTTGTGGGGCTGCGCATCCCCATGAGCGGTGTCACCGCGGTGCTCGACCTGTACCAGCAGTCTTCGGGTGAGACACAGCACACGTACACCCGCCTGCGTGCGCTCTATCGCGCGCGTGACGATTTCCGGTTTCGCGCATACCCGCGCGGCCCGTTCAGCGCACTCGCCATTTTCCTCGGGATGCAGGCGATCCGCGTGGGCCATCCGGGGGTCGACCGCGACTGGATTGTGAAGAGCAACAGCGAAGGGCGGGTGCAGTCGATCATGCAACTGCCAGCCGTGGCCAGAGGACTCGGCACCGTGAAGCGCGGGCGACTTGCCATCCTGCCGTTTCGCAAACGGGGAGTGAAGCAGAAGCGCGTCTGCGAGCTGCGCTATTTCGTGAATGGTGCGATGAAGGATCCGGCGCAGCTCGATGCCATTGTTGGTCTTTTCGCCAGCACACTCGAACAGCTCGGCCGCATGGGCCACGCGGATTTCAAACTCGTCGAATTCCAGCTCTGAGAACGGACCGATGCAAAAGACGGCCATGAAGACGCTCGAGACCGTGCGCCGCTTCCGCCTGGCGCGCCTGCCCACGCCGCTGCACGAGGCGCCGCGGCTGCGAGCCGCACTGGGCGGCGAGCGGCGCTGCCCGCGCATACTGCTGAAGCGCGACGATCTCACGGATCTCGTGCTGGGCGGCAACAAGGCAAGAAAGCTCGAGTTTCTGGTTGGCGAAGCGCTGGAACAGCGCGCCACCGTGTTGATCACGTCGGGCGATCTGCAGTCCAATCACGCTCGCATGACCGCGGCGGCCGCGGCGCAGGCCGGCATGCGTTCCGTGCTGGTGCTGTCGACCAGCGCCGAGGATGGAATGGCGGACCCGCGCGGCAACCTGCTGCTCGACCGCCTGCTGGGCGCCACCGTACACGTGATCGAGGGCGGCAGCGACAAGACGGCCACGGAACGCGAGGGCGCGCGCATCTCGCAGGCCGTCGAGGAACTGACGGCGGCGGGCGAGCGCCCGCTGGTCATTGCGCTGGGCGGCTCCTCGGGCACGGGTGCGCTGGGGTATGTGGACGCGGTGCGCGAGACGGTCGCCCAGCTCCGCGAACTGGGCTGTTCGCCGAGCCACCTGTACTACGCCAGCGGTTCGCGGGGCACGCAGGCCGGCCTCGAGCTGGGTACGCGCTTGTTCGCGGCGGGCTGGCGCTGCGTGGGCATAGCCGTGAGTGGCGGCGAAGCCGAGAAACGCGAGCGAGCCGTGCGCATCGCGGCCGAGGCGGCCGCGCGTCTCGGTGTCGACGCCGCACTCTCGCCGGACGAGCTGCTCACAGACCAGGACTACTACGGCGACGGCTACGCCATTCCCACGGCCGCCTGCATGGATGCGATACGGCTGGTGGCACGGACGGAAGGCGTGATGCTCGATCCGGTCTACACGGCGAAGGGCATGGCCGGCCTCATTGACCACATCCGGCAGGGGCGCATCAACGCGGCTGATACCGTGCTGTTCCTGCACACGGGCGGCGCACCGGGCCTGTTCGGCGCGCGCGACCTGGCGCGCTGGCTCGACTGACGCGGCTCAGATCGCGCGCCGGGTCGCGGCGCGTTCCGGCGCGGCGGACGGTCCCGCTGATTCACGCACTGCAGGCGACGCTGCGTCGTCGCCTGCTGCACCCGCCGCCACTTCCCGTTGCACTTCCGGCTGCACACTAACAGCCGGTTGTTCATTGACGCGCAGGGTGAAAACGTCGGGGCGCGCGTAGTGGCCGGTGACATTGAAGTCGAAGCGCGCGCCGGCGATCTGCTCCGTGTCGAGCGTGGCGGTGAGCAGTCCCTCCGCATCCCAGAGCGGGCCGGCCAGGTAGTCGCCCAGCGGCCCTATGATGGCGCTGCCACCGCGGCACAGCGGGTCCGGTCCCTCGGCCGCGGCCCACGCCGCGGGCAGCATGGCGCGCGTCACGTACTGGTTGCTGGAGAGCACGAAGCCGCGCATCTCGCAGGCGATGTGACGGATGGTGGCCTGCCAGGAATCGCGCGCGTCCGCCGTCGGCGCCAGCCAGATGTCAATGCCCTTCGCGTACATGGCCATGCGCGCGAGCGGCATGAGGTTTTCCCAGCAGATGAGTCCGCCGATCACGCCAAACGGCGTGTCAAGTGCGGTCAGCGTGCTGCCATCGCCTTCACCCCAGATCAGCCGCTCCGCCGCCGTGGGCTTGAGCTTGCGATGACGGCCGGCGAGGGTGCCGTCGGGCGCGAAGTACAGGAGCGTGCAGTAGAGTGTGCCGGCGCGCTCGGTGGCGCGCTCCACCACGCCCACCGCCACCCAGCAGCCGGCCCGGCGCGCGGCTTCGCCGATGGCGACCGTCTCCGGGCCGGGCACGCGGACGGACTGCTCGAAGTAGCGCGCGAACTGGCTTCGACCCTCGCCGCTGCGCTGACCCACGAGGGTGCCGAAAATCAGGCCGCGCGGATAACCGGGGATCAGGGCTTCGGGAAACAGCACGAGCTGCGCGCCCTGGCGCCCGGCTTCGCCGATCCACTGCGTCACGCGCTCCGTGGTGGCGCCGCGGTCCAGCGCAACGGGCGCCACCTGGGCCACTGCCACCGAGACTTGCTTCTCCATGCGCAGGAGCGTGCGACGCGCACAGCGGCGCGCGCAAGAGGCAGACGGAACATCGTCGCCTGAACCGTACGGCGCAGGATTGCGCCCATGGCTCGAGGTTGCTCCCCGCCACTGCCGGGCGCATCGTGTCGGTTCCACGCCAACATCCCCTTACAGGAACGACCCGATGCGTGCATGGCTCCGCTGCGGCCTGCTGCTCGCTCTTCCCGTCGTCGGTTGTCGCGGCGGCGGACCGGCGGCGCGCTACGACGTGCTCATTGCCGGAGGCACGGTGGTGGATGGTACGGGCACTCCCGGGCGACTCTCCGATGTGGGCATCCGCGACGGCCGCATTATCGCTGTGGCGCCAGACCTGTCCCGTGACAGCGCGCAGCGCATCATTGATGCGCGGGGCAAGGTGGTGGCCCCCGGCTTCATTGATCTGCACGCGCACCTCGACCCGCTGCTGCGTCTGCCGGGCGCCGAGAGCCACGTGCGCCAGGGCGTGACCACCGCGCTGGGCGGGCCCGACGGCACCTCGCCGCTGCCGCTCGCGCCCTATCTCGATTCCGCGCAGGCCGCGGGTCTGGGCATGAACGTGGCCTTCCTGATCGGCCACAACAGCATTCGCGAAAGCGTCATGGGACTCGACAACCGCGCGCCCACCGCAAGCGAGCTGGAACGTATGAAGGCGCTGGTAGCGGGCGGCATGGCCGATGGCGCATTCGGCTTGTCGACCGGGCTGCGTTACCTGCCCGGCACGTTCGCAAAGACCGACGAGGTCATTGCGCTGGCTGCGGTCGCCGCTGCGCACGGTGGCATTTACACATCGCATCTGCGCGATGAAGGCATGCACCTCATCGAAGGTGTTGCCGAAGCGATCGAGATCGGCAGGCAGGCGCACATTCCGGTCGTGCTCACGCACCACAAGGTGATCGGCAAACCGATGTGGGGCGCCTCGAAGCGCACGCTCGCCATGATCGACAGCGCGCGCGCCGCAGGCATTGATGTAATGGCGGACCAGTATCCCTACACGGCGTCGTACACGGGCATCAGTGTGCTCGTCCCCACATGGGCACTGGCGGGTGGCAATGCCGCATTCCGCAAACGTCTCGATTCCCCGGTGCTGCGCGACAGCATCATGGCCGGCATCGTGTGGAACATCGAGAACGACCGCGGCGGTGGTGACATTTCGCGCGTGCAGCTGGCGCGTGTGCCGTGGGACCCGTCCCTCGAGGGGAAGACGCTGGCGGACTGGGCGCGTCGCGAAGGCCGGGAGGCCACACCGGAGGTGGGCGCGGCGCTGGTCATCGAAGCCATGCGACGGGGCGGCGGCAATGCCATTTACCATGTGATGGACGAAGGCGATGTCGAGCGCATCATGCGCTATCCGCTCACGGCGATTGCTTCGGATGGCCGGCTGGTGCAGCCCGGCGAAGGCAGCCCGCACCCGCGCTGGTACGGCACGTTTCCGCGTGTGCTCGCACGCTACGTGCGCGAGCGCCACGTGCTCACGCTGGAAGACGCGGTGCGCAAGATGACGTCGCTGCCGGCCGGCCGTCTGGGACTCGCGGACCGTGGCCGCATCGCGACGGGAGCGTGGGCGGACATCGTCGTATTCGATCCGAACACCATCCTCGACAAGGCCACCTACGAGGAACCGCACCAGTATCCGGAAGGCATTCCCTTCGTGCTGGTGAACGGCGTGCCGGTGGTGGATAACGGCAAGTTTGGCCCTGCCCGTCCCGGCCGCGTGTTGCGCCACAGCCAGCCCGCCAGCTGATCCCCGGCGTCATCCGCATGAAAAACGGCCGGCGCCGCGAACACTGACGCGACGCCGGCCGGATCGACCTTGCTCGTTGCGAACTATTTGATGCTGTCGAGCCTCGCCTTCAGGCGGGCATTGTCAGGGTAGCGCTGCAGCAGGGCGCGGAGTGCGTCGCGTGCCGAGTCGGGCTGGCCCATCTGCTCGTACGCCTGGGCCACCAGCATGCCTTTGCGCATGTCCATGCCCCGGTTGTCCGGACTCACCATGAGCGCATTGAGCGCATCGAGCGCGGCGCGCGGGTCCTTCGCATCCTGCAGCTTGGATTGCGCCAGGGCGTACCGCACGTCCGGGTTGTCCGGCTCCTGCCTGGCCATTTCCTCCATCAGGCGGGCCGCCTCGTCGCCACGGCCGGCCTTTCTCGCCAGGGCAGCCTGGTTGTAGAGGCCGGCGATGAGCAGGTTCGTGACATCCTGCGGCTTGCCGGAGCGCGTGCCCACGCCACCCGCGTACTCGTACACGAGGTCGCCGCCGCGATCCGACGCGATGTAGACGAACACGGCGCCCGCAATGCCGGCCGCGGCAGCGCCAAAGCGCACCAGTCTGGCGACGCTTTCCTTCTTCATGAGGCCGAGCGCAAGCAGCTCGAGCGCGGCCACGGCAAACAGCACATTGCGCGCGGTGTGGCCCGCGTCCTCGTGCAGCTGGACGGCGTTGCGCGCGCCCGGAATGCGCTCGACCGGGCCGTGCGCATCCGTGCCCGACTTGACGGCGGCGACGGCGGCCAGTGTTCCGAGAATGATCAGGATGCTGGCGCTCACGCTGAGGAACTTTGGCTTGCCCGTGATCGAGATCAGGCGAAACAGGACGCCGAGGATCACACCGGCAACCACGAAATGAACGATCTGCGGATGAAATACTGCGATGTTGGGCACGATCACTCCCGGAACGCGTACTGGCCAGCGCCGGCCGACATCCGTGTGAAGGTCGGGAAAGTTCAGCCGCGCGAGCCGCGCATGGTGCGGCGGCTTCGAAGAGACTAGGGGCAGGAGACGTGCCGTGCAATGCTCCGTCCCCTCCGAGGCCGGGACGGAGCACTCAACACGACGAGCTTCGCTACTTCGGCCAGTCCGGAAGGCGGCGCACGACAACGTGCTGCACGCCCATCTCGTCCGTTTCGATGAACGCGGCGCGGCCATCAGCCGCGAACGCATCGGGCATCGTCATGCCCCGGACCGTGCCCAGGTACTGGCCGTTTGCGTTCAGCAGATCGATGGGGTAGTCCTTGTTGCCCGAGCCGGCATCACGCTCCACCCAGATCCGTCCCATCGGGTCGGTCCTGAGTCGGCGCACGACGGGTACGGTTTCGGCGAAGGTCATGCCCGCGAGCGCCTGCTCGATCTGCTGCGGCGGGATCTTGCCACCGAAGCTCGTCGTCTGCCTGCCGTTCACGACCTGGACGCGCATGTTGTTCGTGGTGCCGTTTTCCATGGCTTCGCGGCGCTGCGACTTCGCCAGCTCGCGGTCCGCGTCGGTCGTCTTCCGCGCACTGATCGGCCGATGGTAGATCCAGCCGATTCCACCCTCGGCACGGGCCACCCGCAGGTCGTAGTCACCGCTCCAGTTGGCAACCACGCGGCCGTCCGGCAGCGGCGCCCACGTGAAACTGGGCGAAAACACGGGCGGCCCGGTCATGGTCAATTGCTGTCTGCCGCCACTGCCCGATTGCGAGATGGTCGGCTTGAACGCGGGCGCCTGGAAAAGAACTCGCGTCTTCAGTGCGCCAGCCGGGACCTCCTGGCTCCCTGTCGCCGGCGCATTCCCGGCATCGGTAGGCACCACGACCACGGGCGTCGAATCCGGGAATGTCGGGAGGCCGCCTCCCGTGGCGATGACGGTGCCCCCGGTCGTCACCAGCAATCCGCCCGGCGGATACGCCGTGAGATTGCCGCCGAGTCGAACGCCAGACTCCTGCGGCACGAGCGACTTGTACGTGCCATTCGCATCGAAGATGCTGATCGTGCCTCGCGCCGCATCGCGCACGGCGAGACGGCCATCGCTCAGCGCGGCGACGGCGACCGGCGCCGTGAACTCGCCCGGGCCCTCCCCCTTCTTGCCGAACTGTCGCACGTACTTCCCGTCGGGACCGAACTCCACCACGCGCGCGTTGTCGCGGTCCAGTATGAACAGGTTGCCCGTCGCATTGAAGGTCACAGCAGGAATGAACGAGTAAACCTGCCAGCTCTCGCCTTCTTCCTTGCCGATCGAGAAGAGCGTCGCCGCACTGCCGGTGAGCCGTTTGTCTTCCTTCGGGCTGTTGACGACCTGCTGCGCGTACGCGGTGCGCGCACTCCCCAAGGACACGGCGGGCAACAGCAGCGCCAACGCCGTGGTCCTGATGCTGGATTTCATTGTGAGCCCCGGGTCGGTGGTCCGTTGATCCTGGTTCGCTGCCTTCGATGCCGATCCATCAGGGAGGGGTTGCCCGCAGTGCACGGATGGAAGGCGACGACGTTTCAGCGGGTCACGATCGTGAACAACTGAACGTGCTCGACATTGTCCTGATCCATGGCGAGCCCGAGCACCCAGTCCCTGCCGATGTCCAGCGGCCGGAACCGATCGGGTACCGACAGCCTCGCCTGAACCCGACCCTCGCGGTCGTAGACGGTCCAGTACTTCGCCGTCTCGCGGTAGTGCGCGTAGTCCGCCACCCACAGCCGGCCTGCCGAATCGGCTCTGACTTCTCCATAGGCGGGAACTTCCTTGGGCACGGGCATTCCCTCGTTTCTCGTGCGCAACTGCTGCTGCTGGTCCGGGGCCAGGTCCCGTACCATGCTTTCGATCCAGTCGTGCACCAGAGCCGGCGTCACCTCCTGCGGCGCGCGACCCGTGCGCAGGATGCGTTGCAGCTTCCCGTCCTCGCCGAAAATCCGGATCTCGGGACTATCCTGGAGCGCCACCACCAGGTTCGGGCCCTGCGCCAGGAAGAAGCCCATGCGCGCGAACGGCGGCATTGAGATGTTGATCGACGTAATGCGCCCACCATCACCGTTCACCTGAACGAACCGCTCCGGCCCCGGGAACCGGCCAATCGAATCCAGTCGCTGGCCATCCGCCGTGTAGCGCGCGAAAAGCTGATCCGGTCGCATCAGGCCGGACTGGAGACTGCCGGGCGGGGCAGGACCCGTCAGCGAGGGCGAGCCGATGATCGATCCATCCGGCAGGCGAGCGATGAAAATGGCCGGCGATTCGGCGCCCAGCTGCAACGATCGTACGAAGCGGCCGGTGTCGGCATAGACCGAAAGGCGGCGCAGCGAAAAGTCGAACACCAGGACCGAATCACCGTCGTGCGCAAGGGCGGTCAGCGAGCGGAACTCGCCGGGCCCTTCGCCCGCACGGCCCGCGATCCCGGCGGGCACGCCGTCCTTTGTGAAGTAGCGCAGCTCACTGGAGCCGTTGTTGGCGACTGCGATCCGTCCATCGGCGAGGCGCAGCGCAGCCGTCACGCGGTATAGCGAGTGCGCATCATTGCCGCCGCCGCCAATATCCACGAGCGGGCCGTCCAGCGACCACCACGTGTTGGCGGCCGAGTCATCGGGCGAGGGATTCTCGACAATGGCGATGCCGGCGCTGTCGCGCACGGTGCCGTGCGCGCGGCCGGCCGCAGCATCGCCGCAGCCGGCCGTCAACAGCGGAGCGACCAACGCCAACAGTCTACTAACGGCGCCCCGTCGCATCCTTCGAATCAAGACGAGCCCGGGTTCCGGTGACCGTGATGGCCTCCAGCCTGTACAGCGGTTGTGGAGCGGTCTTCACCCGCATCATTTTCCCGGTCACCACAGTCCTGGGAGCCACCACTTCAACGGTCGGCGCCTGGAGACGCAGCAGCGGAAACCCGATGCGCTGCTCGGTCCGCGGCTCGGGCTTTGTCACACGGAACGGCAACCACTTGACCCATCCCGACCAGGCAGAGCTGCGCCTGGCGGCAGCCGGCGCCGCGGCGTAGACCCGGCCCGTTGGCGACGCGATGGTGATCGTGAACTCGGAAGGCGTCACAGCCACTGGAATGCTCGCCAGCGGGCTCGTCAATTCAACGTCGAAGCGGAGCGGACCGGGCGCAGCGGCGGTGCCTGGCACCGGTGTTGGTGCGGGCGTATCCATGTCGGGCCTGGGCGCCATTAGCACCGGGGGCCCGGCGCGAGTTGACGGGAAAGGCGTGGTCCGCGCCATTGGCCTGGCGGATCTCGATGGCTCCGCTGGACAGAGCAGGAAGCAGAAGCCGCCGAAGAGCCGCTGCAGCAGCGAGCCGCGCGGCTGCGGCGCCGGGCGCCTCTTCGTGTAGATCAGAATCACGCCATTGGGCGCCGTCGCGCCATCGGGTGTCGACGCCGATGCCTTCGGTCCCTTGACGACCTCGACGCGGTCGATGCGGTCCGGGTCCAGCTCTGACACGCTGTTGCTGTCGACGCGACGGCCATCCACGTACACGCGCACCGCGCTGCCAGGCGCGACCTTCCGGAACGCCTTCGCCTCGAACTGCAGAGGCGCGCTCGCCTCGGCTTGAGCTACGACTTCGTCCCCGCTGTCAAAGAAACCCGGCGACCTGACCTTCAAACGCAACTCGGCTGGTTTCGCGATCGCTACCGTTCCCGGCTCATCGACGTACACGGCATTGTCGCTGGCGCCGCCGTCCGGAGGCAGCACCGCGCAGGCCATGAGCCCGGCGAGCATGGCGCCACCGGCGAGCAGCCACGCGCGGGTCGCGATGTGCTTCGGCCGCTCCGCCGCGAGCGCCAGCAGCCGCCGCTCCAGGCCGGAGCGCGGCGCGGCAAACGCCACCGAGGGAAACGAGAATCGACTGCGCCCGGCGACGTCGATGAGCAACGAGCCGTACGTCTCCGGAGCCACGCCGCGCGCGAGCACGCGACGATCGCAGTCCACCTCGAGCGCGAGCCGCAGACGGCGCAGCATCCACCAGAGCGGCAGGTTCCAGGGCATTGTCACGAGCACGAGCGGCGCAAGCGCACGCACGGCGTGATCGCCGGCGCGCACATGCTCGGCCTCGTGCAGGAATACCAGGCGACGCACGCGGTCGCGCGCGTTCAGCAGCCACTCCGGCACCACAATGGCCGGACGTACCAGACCGACCGCGGCCGGCCCGGCGCGCCTCGCCACGAGCACGGCGCTCCCGGCGAACTGTGCCGGCCGCCATGTGCGACGGGCGCGGCGCAACTTCCACCAGCCCGCGCCATACACAACCGCTGACACGAGCACAGCGAGGAGCCAGGCACCGGCCAGCAGCAGGCTGCCGGTGGCGTCCGCTGCATGCGGTTCCGTCCAGGCTGCGGCCGGCGCCGGGACGCCGCTGCCGTAGAACAGGCGGCGGACACCGGCCAGCAGGCCCTGCGCTGGCACCACGCCCGGCATTACCCACGCGAGCAGCGGGAGCATCAGCACAGCCAGCAGCGCGACCAGCCATACCCTGCGTCGCGAACCACCCGTCAGAACCACCACGCGCTCGGCGGCCAATGCCGCCACGCCCAACAGAGCTGTCATCAACGCAATACGCACCATCCAGCCGGCGATCATCGGGACCTCCGAGGGTTCTTCGCCTTCCTCAGTTGCTCCTCCAGCAGCTGCCGCATGCGCTCCAGCTCCGGACGCGACAGCTCCCGCTCCTCCACGAGCCGGGCCAGCAGTGTCTCCGCCGACCCGTGGAATACCTTGTCCAGAATGCGCCCCAATGCATTGCGGCCCGCTTCCTCCGGCTCCACAGCCGCGCGATAACGGTAAGCGCGCCCTTCCACCTCGTGACCCACATAACCCTTTTCTTCCAGGGTCTGCAGGGCCGAGAGTACGGATGTGTACGCCAGCTCGTCCGGCAGGTGCTCGCGCACCTCGCTCACCGTCGAAGGTCCGAGCTGCCAGAGGATGCTCATCACATCCAGCTCACGGTTGGTGAACAGCCGTTTCTTTCTGCGTCCTGATCCGGGCATGGTGTCCTTCCGGCGTGTCTACTGAAATTCCCGTAGAAGATAGGCCGGCGCTGCGGGCCTGTCAACTGCTTTTTCCGTAGATGCCCGCTACCCGCAACAGCGGACGACCACGCAGGCCGCTTTCCGGTCGACTGCCTGGAGCCGGACGCTGCGCCGGTGCCGCGCCCTGCTGTGCAGACACTGGCATGGCAGCTTCTTCATGACAGCTGGCGATGCGCCGTTGGTCGCTTCATCCGAAACCGCCCGCACGCTAGCTTGGCGGGCGCTCGACAACACGACGCCACGGGAGCGAGGCTTTGCAGGAAACGGTGGGGTTCATTGGCTACGGCAGGTTCGGCCACGCGCTGGGAGAGCTGTTCGCGGAATCGGGCTTTGCCGTGCGCGCCTACGACGCTGCCGGCGTAGCGGGTGCGGTGGGCGCGGCCTCGCCGGCCGAGCTGGCGGCGGCCAGCAGTGTCATCGTGCTGGCGGTGCCCATTGGCGCGATGCGGCGAGCGCTGCTCGAGGCGAGGCCGCACCTGGGGGCGGGCCATCTGGTGCTGGACGTGGGCAGCGTGAAGACGCTGCCGCTCCGGGCGATGGCGGAAGTGCTGGGCGATGCCGTGCCGTGGATCGGGTCGCACCCGCTGTTCGGACCGACCAGCCTGACGCTGGGCGAGCGCCCGCTGCGCGTCGTGCTGACACCGGCTGCGGAGGGATCGCAGGCACCGGCGACGCAGCGTGCGCGCGCACTGTTCCACGCGATTGGCTGTGTGGTGACGGAGCTGGATGCGGAGACGCACGACCGCATCATGGCGGAAACGCACGCACTGGCATACTTCGTGGCGAAGGGCATGATCGACTCGGGCATGCGCCTGGATACGGAGAATGCGCCACCCTCGTCGCGTGCCATCCTGCGCACCGTGGAAGCGGTACGTTCGGATGCCGGCCACCTGTTCGCGGCCCTGCACCTGGACAACCCGTACGCGCCGGAAGTGCGCCGTCGCTTCCTCGATACGCTGGCCGAGATCGACCGCAACCTGGCGGAGGCGGGGCCGACGGCGGACGAGACGCAGGCCGGGCCGCTGGCGATTCCCGATCTGGGCGAAGCGTCGCCTGAAATCCGTGAAGTGCGGGACCTGATCGACGATGTGGACCGCGAAATCGTGGCGCTGCTTTCGCGGCGGGCGTGGCTGGCGCGGCGGGCGGGCCGGGCCAAGGCCAGTCTGGGCGTGGGTGTCCGCGACCTGCGGCGCGAGGCGCAGCTGCTGAGCGAACGCCGCGCCTGGGCGGAGGCGGCCGGCATCGACGCGGATATCATGACTGCGCTGTTCGAGGAGGTACTGCGCTTCTCCCGACGCATCCAGCAGCAGTCGCCGCCCGGATAACAGCGTGTCAGAGCGCTGGTGTGCTTTTTCGCGAGCGATCCCGGTGCGGGAACTCGTGAAGCGGTGCGAGTCCGGTGCGAGCCTGCGGGCTGCAGGGTGCCGGCTCTGCACCCCGAAAACGCGAAGCCCTCCGGCGACCGCAATCGCCGGAGGGCCTGCCTCACGCGTTCCCCCTCGGGGTTACGACTGTACGACGATCAGCACCTTGCTGTTCGCCCAGAACTTGTCGGGGTCCGCGATGCGGATCTCGCCCTTGAGACGGCCCTTGTCATTGGGCGGCGTGGACAGCGCCGACAGATCCTGCAGCGACACGATGCGGTACTGCTTGTCCGCGTCGGGCAGCGGGATCGTCGTGGTCTCGGTGCGGTCGATCTTCGTGAGCGTCGACGGATCGAGATCGCGGCTGGGCACGATGGTCTTGCCATGCTTGCCGAATACGAACAGCACGCGGCCCCCACCCTGCTCCGTGATAACACCCTGTTTGACCAGATCGTCCTTGCGGCCCACCACGTAGTACGCCGTGTTGTCACGCGCGGTCATGTCCGCAACCGTCTGCGTCAGCTCTGTGGTGTGGGTGGTCAGATCCTGATTCTGCGCCACCAGCTGCACGTTCTGCTGCTGCAGGCTGTTCACCTGCTCGGTGAGCGACGAGATGGTCTGCTTCTGATTGTCGATCGTGGTCTGGAAATCGGTCACCATCTTCTGAAGCTCGTCCAGCTTGCCCTGCTGCGTCTTGGATTCACGGCTCAGTGCGGCAATGCGCTTCTGACTCTCCGCCAGGCGCGTTTCGCTCGACTGCACGCGCGCCGTCATGTCCTTGATGTTCTTGAGCATGGTCTCGCGGTCCGGCGTGCCGGAGACTTCCTGCACACCCGCGGCATTGGCGGGCTGCACACGCGCGACTTCGGCGCTCAACTCGCTCATGAGGCGGGAATCGTCCGCCACCTGCGCGAGCAGGCTGTCTTTCTCTGCGGAGACGGTCTGCAGCTCGGCCAGCTGCCGCTGCACTTCCTTGGATGGGCCGCAAGCCGTCAGGCCAGCCAGGCCTGCAGCGAGCACCAGAGACGTCCAGCGAGCAGCCCCGTTACGGTGTGCCATGCTTCCCCCCTTTGCGGCCTTGGCCGCGACTGTTACTGCGTCGTAACCCGACGCGCTCCCGACTTGTGCAAGGAGCATACCCACATCTCTAAGTTATCATTTCACAATATATTACACGATCGACCCCGAGAAGGTCCTGCGACAGCCTCCCGGCGCGGCCGAAACGCGGGACGCTTGCCGCCGATCACGAGTCTGGCCGCTCCGTGCGCGCCTTCCATCATGCGACGCCGACGCCGATCGTAGGGGCCAGTTGCGGGTCCGGGTGTCTGGGAGGCGGGGACAGGAGTGAAGGGTGCGGGCGGGACGCGCACCGTCGAACGAGGAGCAGGCTGATATGGTAGTGCTGGCGCTGGCGTGGGCGTTGACGGCGGCCGCGGACACCGGCAGGGCAAGGGCGTGCGGTACCCCGGCGGCCACGGTGTGCCGGCCGCTGGCGTACCGCACGGCAGGTCCGGACCGATTCGCGCGGGCGCCTCGGCCCATGGCCGCGGACACGGACCAGCAGAAGCTGTTCGAGTATTCGGATGCGTATGGCACCCGGCTCACCATTCACCGCTGGGCGAGTTATGCAATGCTGCCGCTCTTCGTGGCGCAGTTCGCAGCGGGAGAAGAGTTGCGGAAGAATGTGCCGCAGCGCACCGGGCTGGGCGCGCGACAGCCACGGGCCACTGGCGGCCGCGATCGGCGGGCTGTTCGTGGTGAACACGGTAACAGGCGGTTTGAACCTGCTCGAGGCGAGGCACGACCCCAGCGGTCGGCGCTGGCGCACAGCGCACAGCCTGCTGATGCTGGCGGCCGGCGCCGGCTTGCCCTCACGGCCGCGACTGTGGGTGAATCGGAGCATGAGGGGTTCGGGTTCCGTCGCGAAGGGGGCGGCAACATCAGCACGCACCGTACGCTCGCGATCACATTGATGAGCGCGGCTGTGGTGAGCTGGCTGATGATGATACCGCCCTTCCGGCGCGACTGACGCCGGGTTTGGACGGAAGGCGTTGGCACGCGGTGCAGAGGCGAGGACGCATCATTGCCTGAAAGCGGTGCAGAGGCGACGAAGCATCGTCGCCTGAATCCGTAAACGGCGCAGCGGGCGCGCACGAGCGCACGCGAGGCAGCTGCGGGCGACACGGGAACGCGGGTTGATCCGCGGTCAATGACGAGGTGGCAGCGAGGAGCGGAGTCGATGATGGAGCGGTCGAAACACGAGGACGAGGTTTGCGGCGCCTGCAGTGGTGATGTCACGCGGCGTGATTTCGTGCGCGATGCCGTGGGCGTCGCGGCGGCTTTGCTGGTGGTCCTGGGCGCGCGCCCGGCGGAAGCGACGGGCATGCCGGTGCGCTGGACGCACGGGCGAGTGCGCGGATCACAGGACGTCATGTTCCCCGTACCGGCAACGGATGGCGCCAGCATCGATCGTGATCATGAGCTGATTCTGGTGCGCTATCACGGCGCGGCGTACGCGTTCGCGCTTTCCTGTCCGCATCAGCACACCATGCTGCGCTGGCTGGAGCAGGATCAGCGCTTCCAGTGTCCCAAGCACAAGTCGAAGTACCAGCCGGATGGCACCTTCATTTCCGGACGCGCGACACGCGGCATGGACCGCTACAACCTGAAGCTCGAAGGCTCGATGCTCGCGGTGGACATGAGCCATGCCATCCGACAGGACGAGGATGCGAGCGGGTGGGCGGCGGCCATGGTAGCGATCTCCTGATCGGTTGTCATCCGATCAGCGCCTGCGAGTGCCGCGGGCCTTCGCTGCGCCTCGAGAACAGCGGCTCACGGTCGTGCCGGGGATAGCCGAACCGCGCGCAGTTCCCGCACCGGCCCAGCAGGCGGTCATCCCGGCCTCCGCCGAGCGCACGGCCCGGCGCCCACTGCTCTCGACGCGGAACGGGCCGGTGCGTCCTGCCCCGCGACACAAACGTGGACCGTGGCGACACCGGCGCTTCCGCAGACCTCGACCTGCCGGGATCCAGCCGGCCGGATCGCGGGCGGCGAAATGCACGGTTAGCGGATCGCGCCCGCTACGATCCTGTGCGCTTGAACAGCGTGATGTGCGTGATGCGGCCGCGCGGGCCCACGGCAAAGCCTGCATCCGGTGCAGCGAAGCCGACGCCCCAGTGGTTGAGCGTGTCGATGGGCATCCAGGTGGCGGCGTCATTGGTGGTGACGGCCAGTCCACCCGGTCCCACGGCTACGAGTGTGGGGCGAGGCGCGCCCGGTACGAACGCCGAGCCGTAGACGGCGCCGGCGAAAGGCGGCCCCTGCGCCAGGGTCCAGTGCGCGCCGCCATTGCGGGTAACAGCAGCGTTATCCGTGTGCGAGGCGCCGTTGCCGATGTCGCCGCCCAGCGCCATGCCGTTCTGCGCGTCGCGGAACGCGAGCGTGGTAATGCCGGCGCTGCTCCCCTTCACAATGGGTGTTTCCGCGACGGTCCAGGTGCGGCCGCGATCCGTGGTGCGCAACACCCGTGCGCCGCCCGCGCTGGCGCCCGTGCCGATCCAGGCCGTGGCGCTGCCGCGCGTGACCAGGCAGGTGCCGCTGGAGGCGAAGCCGCCCTCGCCCTCATGCGCGGCAGGCAGCGCTGCGCCCGGCAGCAGGTTCCAGCTGACGCCACCGTTGTCCGTTGCGACAATGGAAAACGCGCCATCGTGGGAATCGCTGAAGGCCATGCCATGCGCCGCATCCCAGAAGCTGAAGCAGTCGTAGAACGCCTTGTTATCGGTGTTGGTGAACTGCAGGGTCCAGGTGGCGCCGCCATCGCGCGTGTGGTAGATGCGGGAGGCGCTGCCGTTGCCGATGCTGAGCAGCCATGCAGTGGTGCCGTTGATGGCGTGGACATCGCGGAAGGCGAGGGAATCGGCGTGCGGTACGACGGCGGCGTGCCAGGTGACGCCGCCATCGGTGGTGCGCGCGAACGTGCCCTGGGCGCCCGCGGCCCAGACCGTGTCGCGGCTCACCACGTACACGGCAATGAAGGAGGCGCGCGTGCCCGAGTTCTGGGGCATGAGCGAGGGTGCAAGCGTCCAGCGCGCGGGTGTCTGCTGCGCGGCAGCGGAGCCGGCCAGCAGCAGGCCGGCAGTCATGACGAGAAGTCGCGTTTTCGGGTTCATTGGTCCATGGGTTGTGGGTGCGCGGAATATAGTACCCGGACCGTCTTGGCGTTCTTGGGTTGTGCGCCATCCGACTATCGATGTGACCCGAACCGACTTCCGGGAAGGCATAACGCCCGCGAAACCCTCGGGAAACGCGGGCCTTTCTGCGCCATGCGAGAGGAACTCTAGCCTGTGCGGCCGAGAATTCCATGGCACCGCGGGTCGCCAATATGCCTGGAAGGCACGGCGCCCCACCCAGTGGATAGGTGTTTTGGGCCAAAGCCAAGAACGCCAAGACGGTCCGACGGCGTTGCGTCACCCTCCACCCCCGAGGCATCCTCCAGCGAACCCATCAGGAGGCCTCCCAACATGTCCTGCTCCCATGTCGTGTCGCTGGTGGTGCGGCGGCGTTTGCCGGCTGCACGTTTCCGGCGGGTGGCGCTCGCTCTCCCCTGCTGCGCCATTGCGGTGGCCGCGCCCGCGGCCGGTGCAGCGCAGACCCTCCAGCTGAACCCGCAGCAGCAGCTGGCGCGTGACATCTACAAGGAGCTGATCGAGATCAACACGACAGACTCGAACGGCGACAACACGCGTGCGGCGAACGCCATGGCAGCGCGGCTGCTGGCAGCGGGCTTCCCGAAAGAAGACGTCCAGGTTCTTGGACCCGTCGAGCGGAAGGGCAACCTCGTGGCCCGGCTGCGGGGTGCGAACGCGGGGCGCAAGCCGCTGCTGCTGCTGGCGCACCTCGATGTGGTGGAAGCGAAACGTGAGGACTGGACGCTGGACCCGTTTACCTTCACGGAAAAGGATGGCTGGTACTACGGGCGAGGCACGAGTGACGACAAGGCGATGGCGGCCATCTTCGTCGCCAACCTGATCCGCTTCCGCAGGGAAGGCATCGTTCCGGACCGCGACATTGTCCTGGCGCTCACGTCGGATGAAGAAGGCGGGCAGCACAACGGCGTCGACTGGCTGCGACAGAATCACCCCGACCTGATCGCCGCCGCGTACGCACTCAACGAAGGTGGCGGCGGCCAGACCCGCAACGGACACAGGCTGCTGAACGCGGTACAGGCGAGCGAGAAGGTGTTCCAGTCGTTTCGTCTGGAATCACTCAACAAGGGTGGTCACAGCTCGCGCCCGGAGAAAGACAACGCCATCTACCATCTCGCGGATGGGCTGGGGCGTATCGCGCGCTACGATTTTCCGCTGCAGCTGAACGAGGTGACGCGCACGTACTTCGAGCGGATGTCGTCGATCGAAAGCGGACAGACGGCAGCGGACATGAAAGCGGTGGCGCGGCCCACGCCGGACACGGCAGCCGTGCGCAGGCTGTCCGCGCAGCCGTACTACAACGCGCTCATGCGTACCACATGCGTCGCCACAATGCTGGAAGGTGGACACGCGGAGAACGCGTTGCCGCAGATGGCGAGGGCCACGGTGAACTGCCGCATCCTGCCCGGCACAGATCCGGCGGAAGTGCAGCGGACGCTGACGCGCGTCGTCGCCGATTCCAAGGTGTCAGTGGCACCGATCGCCGCGGCCAAGCCGAGCCCACCCTCGCCGCTGACCGCGGAAATCATGCAGCCGATCGAGCGCATCACGCAGGAGATGTGGCCGGGTGTGCCTGTGGTACCGGTGATGAGCACAGGTGCGACGGATGGACTGTACCTGCGACAGGCCGGCATCCCGGTGTACGGCGTGTCCGGTCTGTTCGGCGACATTGATGACAGCCGGGCGCACGGCAAGGATGAGCGCATGGGCGTGAAGGAGTACTTCGATGGTCTCGAGTTTCTCTATCGCCTGATGAAGTCGCTCAGCGTACCCAGCAGCTAGTGCGCTGTCAGGGAGTATCGGGACGTTCGCGCGGTGCAGCAGCCAGTGCGCGATACCGCCCGGGTCTGGTGCGCGAAGTTCGGCTTCACCCTCGTCGGTTCCTGTGGCACCACCGGCATCGGCGGCGGTCCGCTATCATGTCTGGCGCTGCGAGCGGCCCATGCGATGCTCGAAAGGTTTCCGAGTACGCCGCCTGCATCGTCGCGGCTCCTTGTGGCGAGCGGCGGAGGCGGCGCACATTGCGTCGATTCCCCGGTGAGAAGCACCCGACGGGCACACGCTCGGCAGGGACGGGCAGGGCTTCCGCGATGGACCAGGAGGATCCGGAATGACTGACGACGGGTCGGCCCGCAGGACGTCCTCGAAGCAGTCGTCGCAGGGATTGGGGCAGGAGCTGCTGGCCTCGTTCCGGCTGGCGTTCTCGCAGCCTCGCCTCAGCGTCATGATGTTCCTGCAGTACGCCATTCTGGGGTGCCTGGGCGGTGGATCTCTCGGGGGTGCTGGAGCAGCGACTCGGCTTTTCCGGGCGCGCGCTCGGACTGATCTACAGTGCGCTGCCGCTGGCGAACCTGCTGGCGCCGTTCACGGCCGGACAGGTCGCCGACCGCTGGATGCCGGCGCAGGTGGCGCTGGCGCTGTTTCACCTGGTGGGCGGCGGCCTGCTCATTGGCATGAGCTACCAGCACGCGCTGGGGCCGATGCTGATTCTGCTGCTGCTCTATTCGCTGCTGTTCGCGCCCACGCTCGCGCTCACCAATTCCGTGGCACTGCAGAATCTCAAGGATCCGCAGCGCGAGTTCGGCGCCATCCGCGTGTGGGGCACCCTGGGCTGGATCGCCGCTAACCTCGCGTTAACGGAGTGGCGCGGGTTTCTGGGGCCGGACGTGAAGTTCATCGACGTCTTCATGCTGTCGGGGCTGATCTCGCTGGTGCTGGGAGTGTTCTCGTTCGCACTGCCGGCGACGCCGCCTTCGAAGCAGGCGCGGGATCCGCTGGCGTTCCGCGAGGCCCTCGTGCTGCTGCGCAACAAGAGCTACCTCGCCTTCTTCCTGATCGCGTTCGTGGTGGCCACCGAGCTGCAAATGTACTACGTGCTGACATTGCCCTTCCTGCGCGAGATCGGGGTGGCCGTGGGCATTCAGCCGGACAACGTGGCGGCATGGATGACCATCGCGCAGGTGGCAGAGATCTTTGTGATGGCGTTCCTGCTGCCCTGGGCGCTGCCGCGCTGGGGCGTGCGCAAGACTCTGCTCGTGGGCATCGTCGCGTGGCCCATCCGCTATTTCGTCTTTGCCTTCACCTACCCGCTGTACAAGACCATGCCGTGGATGGTGTGGGTGTCGATCGCGTCGCTGGCGCTGCACGGCTTCTGCTACGTGTTCTTCTTCGTCGTCGCGTTCATCTACACGGACATGGTGGCGCCGCCCGACATCCGCTCGTCGGCGCAGGCACTGATCAATGTGGCCGTGCTCGGACTCGGCTCGCTGATCGGGGCCCTGTTCGCCGGTGAGCTGAAGGATGCATTCACGAACGGCACCACGAACTACTTCGTTGTGTTCCTCGTGCCCGCCGTTATCACGCTGCTCTGCGCTGTGGCGTTCGCTGCGTTCTTCCGCGGTGGCGGCGAACAGGGTACGAAATGAGTGACGCGCGCGTGTGCGGGCCGGACGACGATGTCCGGCCCCCGCCGCGCGCATTGCACCCGAGGCGCATGTGATCTTCCGCGGTCCGCTTCCCGACATTGACATCCCCGAGCAGAGCTACCCTGACTTCGTGCTGGAGCACGCCCACGGGCTGGGCGGCAAACCCGCGCTGATCGAGGGAGCGACGGGTCGCACGCTGACGTACGGGCAGCTGGCGGATGCTGTGGATCGGGTGGCGGCCGGCCTGGCGCAGCGGGGCCTGCGCAAGGGCGACGTGGTCGCCATGGACAGTCCCAACCTGCCGGAGTACGCTGTGGCGTTCCTGGGTGTGGCGCGGGCCGGCGGCGTGGTAACCACCCTTAACCCGCTGTTTACCGCCGACGAAGTCAGCCGTCAGCTGAGCGACGCGCGCGCACGCTTCCTGATCACCGTGCCGGCGCTCGTGGAGAAGGCGCAGGCGGCGGCGCGCGCGTCCGCCATTGAGGAAATCTACACGTTCGGGGATGCGGATCAGGCGACGCCGTTCGTCCGGCTCTTCTCCGCGGACCCACCGCCCCGCGTCGATATCGATCCGCAGAACGACGTCGTGGTCATGCCCTACTCCAGCGGCACGACGGGAATGCCCAAGGGCGTGATGCTGACGCACCGCAACCTGGTGGCGAATGTGGCGCAGACGCTCGCGGTGGACGGCTCCGCCACAGGAGACGTCACGATCGCGGTGCTCCCCTTCTTTCACATCTATGGAATGGTCGTCGTGATGGGACTGGTGCTGCGCGCCGGTGGCACTCTCGTCACCATGCCGCGCTTCGAGATGGCGCCCTTTCTCGACATCTTGCAGCGCTACGGCGTAACCCGCGCCAACCTCGTGCCACCCATCATTCTGGCGCTGACGAAGCATCCGCTGGTCGAGAAGTACGATCTCTCGAAGCTGGAGTGGATCATGTCGGGGGCGGCGCCGCTGGGACCGGAGCTGCAGGCGGCGTGCGCCGAGCGCCTGGGCTGTCAGGTGCGGCAGGGCTACGGGCTCACGGAAACCAGCCCGGTGACGCACTGCGCACCGGCGCCACCGCGGCCGCTCAAGCCGGGAACCGTCGGCCCACCCATTCCCAACACCGAAGTCAGAATCGTCAACATGGCGACAGAGGAAGAGCTGGGTCCGGGTGTGGCGGGCGAGGTGTGGGTGCGCGGACCGCAGGTAATGAAGGGTTATTTCAACAACCCGGGCGCCACGCGCAACATGCTGCTGGCCAACGGCTGGCTGCGGACCGGCGACATTGGACGCTGCGATGAGGATGGGTACCTCACCATTGTCGACCGCGCCAAGGAGCTGATCAAGTACAAGGGCTATCAGGTTGCGCCGGCCGAGCTGGAGGCCATACTCCTGAGCCATCCCGCTATTGCTGACGCGGCCGTGATCGGTGTGCCGGACGAAGAGGCCGGCGAAGTACCCAAAGCCTTCGTCGTGCGCTCCCGCGACATCAGCGCGGACGACCTCATGCAGTATGTCGCGGAGCGCGTGGCGCCCTACAAGCGGGTGCGCCGCGTCGAGTTCCGCGATGCCATACCCAAGTCGCCCTCGGGCAAGATCCTGCGCCGCATTCTGGTGGCTGAAGAGCGCGCCGCAGCCGAGGCCTGACAGCGCGTTATCGCATCGAGGCCGCGTCGCATTGCTCCGGCGGCCGTGCCCCGGCCCCCTGTCGCTGGGCGACCCTGGCGACCTGCCGACCTGGCGACTTCCTGACCTTGCCCACCTGCTGACCCTGCCGACGCGTTGACCCTGCCAAGGTTAGCGGACCGTCATGGCATTCTTTCCTTCCGGCCACATTAAGCATGAGCGTGGCCGAATACGCGATGAAATGTGGTCACTCGATAGTAGTCAGGGTCGCTGGCATGGGCGCCCGTGGCGAAAGGAAAGAACGCCAATACGGTCCGGGATCGTCCCAGGTGCACATGTGGTTCAACCATGTCCACGTGCATGCTGGCAGCGGGACCCCCATGTGTGAGCGACGATGGCGACACCGATCGTGCTGAACTGACCAGCGGTGTGAGCCGGCAGCTGAGCAGTGCACGCCGTGTCGCGAAGGCACCGCGTGGATACGACGTCGCGTGCCGGCTGCGGCGGACAGTCATTGGGACCGGGTCGAGGCGCTGCAGTAACGTCGACCGCTTCTCCGCCTGTCGTGGAAACGATCCGCTGGTCGCTCAGTGAGGGGCGGTGCGTCGCGTGAACCCGTCACGCGCATCTGCGGCAGTCAGCCGGCACGGCTGCGCTGAGCCGATGGGCACGGCTGTTCTTGGCCGCGCGATCCGGCTGGATACGGCGCGCGGGACGCTCGGCAGTTGTGTTAGATGCTGCGTGATGAGTTCTTGCGCGATCCGCCGGCAGACGGTCGCTGTGCGACACGGTGTCGGAAGATGGTTGCTCGAGACGGCAACCGTGCGCGCTTGCCCCGCGTCCATTCGCGGCTTCCCCATTGACATTCTATGGGTCAACGGCAACCCTTGTCTGCCCCATAGATGTCCTATGGGAGAACGCGAGGCTGGGGGCAGTGAGCGTGCGCGCCCAGAGCGGTGATGTGCCGGTGGAGCCGCGAGGCCAGTGCGAGTCTGTGATCGAGGCACGGCCGCGACTGCGCGGCGTGTATGTGGGGCCGGCCTTGGGCGCGAATGTCGTCGGCCTGGGGCGCATGTGGCCGGCCTGGGGCGCGAATGCCGTCGGCCTCGGCCGCATGTGGTCGGCCTTGAGCACGTGTCGGGCGGTGGGTCCGGTCCGCCGAGGGGTGAGCATGAGCAGGCGCGCGAGGGGCGCGAGGTCGCCCCGGCGCACAGCGCGTGCGTTGAAAGGGGGGTCAGGAACATGGCGATGCAGATCGAGCTGCTGCAGGGAACGCTGGACATGCTGGTGCTGAAGGCACTGGCGAGCGGTGCGAAGCATGGCTACGGCGTCGCGCAGTGGCTGGAGGAGACGACGGAGGATGTGCTGCGTGTGGAGGAGGGGTCGTTGTATCCTGCGCTGCATTGCATGGAACGGCGAGGCTGGGTGGAATCGGAGTGGGGGTTTTCGGAAAACAACCGGCGTGCGCGCTACTACGCGCTGACAGCGGACGGTCGCAAGCAGCTGCGCCAGGAGCGGGCGGTGTGGGGCCGCTTCGTGGAAGCGGTGGCGAAGGTAATGGCGTCTCCCGCCTGATCGAATGTCGAGCAAGCCATGAAGCGCGAGCCGGACCGTTACGCGCAACTGGGGCGCCTGGTGCGCGCGCGCACGGACGAAGAGATCCGTGAGGAGTTCGCGCACCATTTGGCCGCGCGCACTGAGGGCTACATTGCGAAGGGCATGACGCCGGGTGCGGCGAAGGATGAAGCGCAACGCCGACTGGGTGATGTGGAGCGCTACGTACGGGAAACGAAGGAGATCGACATGCGGACCATGCGGGAGCGACGCCGTCGCGAGTGGTGGGATGGCGTACGCCGCGAAGTGCGCCAGGCAATGCGCACACTGCTGCGCGCGCCGGGATTCGCCGCGGTCGCGATCGTCACGCTGGCTCTGGGAATGGGGGCGACGGGCGCCATATACACGCTGCTGGATGCGGTCGTGCTGCGGCCGCTGCCGTACGCGCAGGCGGAGCGCCTGGTGTACGTGGAATCGGAGGTTTCTGGCGCGGGGCGTGGCCCCTGGGGTGTGTCGCCGGCCGGCTTCTTCAATTACCGCGACAACAACCACACGCTCGAGTCCGTGGGCATCTTTGCGACCACTGCGGGCAGTGTCTCGGGCGACGGCGAGGCGGAGCGGGTCGCCATTGCCATGGTAAACGCCGGGTTAGCGACATCGCTGGGAACGCGACCGGCGCTGGGACGGCTGCTGACGGCGGATGACGACCGGCCGGACGCGGCGCATGTAGTGCTGCTGACACACGGGTTCTGGATGCGTCGCTACGGTGGCGATCCGACAATTGTGGGACGCACGATCCTCATCGACACCTCTCCCTGGGAGGTCGTGGGCGTGCTGCCAGCAGGGCTGGATCTGCCGGAGCGCAAGACGGACATCTGGCGGCCGCTGGGTCTGAACCCCGCCGGTCCTTTCCACAACGAGCATTATCTGTCCCTGGTGGCCCGCCTGAAGCCGGGCGAGACGCTGGCATTGGCGAGGCAGGACATGGAGCGGCTGACCGCACGTTTCACCGAGCTCTTTCCCAGCGTGTACCCGACCTCGTTCGTGCGCGACTACCATTTCGCGGCAGGCGTGATGCCGCTGCGCGACCATGTGCTGGGCAAGGCGGCCAACACGCTGTGGGTCCTGTTCGCGTCGGTGGCTCTCGTGCTGCTCATCGCGTGCGCCAATGTCGCCAACCTGTTCCTCGTGCGAGCCGAAGTGTACCGGCGCGAGGTGGCCGTACGCTCTGCGCTGGGCGCGGAGCGCAGTCACCTGGTGTGGCACTACATGGCGGAGAGCCTGCTGGTCACGGTGCTGGCCGCGGCGCTGGGACTGGGCCTGGCGTGGGGCGGCATCCGGCTGCTGCCACGAGCCGCGCCCGATGCGCTGCCACGGCTGGAGGAAGTGTCGCTGCACCTTAACACTGTGTTGCTGATGGCCGGGCTGGCGGTGGTCACCGGCCTGCTGTTCGGGCTGTTCCCGCTGCTGCGCGCCGCGCGTGACGCGGGACTGGTGCTGCGGGAGAGCGGGCGAGGGCTGTCCGCATTGCGGCGGCAGAATCTGGTGCGGGCGGCACTGGTGAGCGGACAGGTGGCGCTGGCATTGGCGCTGCTGGCTGCGGCGGGTCTCATGCTGCGCAGCTTCCAGCGCCTGCGCAGTGTGGATCCGGGCCTGGACCCGAAGGGCGTCGTCGCCATTGATCTGTCACTGCCCTACGGACACTACAAGACGTGGGAGCAGGTCAACGCGTTCTACGAGGATTTCCTCACGCGCGTGCAGGCGCTGCCGGGTGTGCAGGCGGCGGCGGTCACCACTGCGGTACCCATTCGCGACGGCGATGGCTGTGCGCTGGTGTTCGCGGAAGACCGACCGGTGAAGCCGGGTGAGCAGGCGCCGTGTCTGGGCAATGTGCTGGTTTCGCCAGGCTACTTCACTGTTATGGGCATAAAGGTGGACGGGCACACGCCTACCTGGCAGGAGAATGATGCGCATGCGGGTGCGGTGGTGATAAGCGGGCCGCTGGCGAAGCGATTCTGGGCGAACACGGATGCACGCAACCGCGGCGTGCGCCCGAACGGACCGGAGCCGCCGTACTACCGTGTTGCGGGCGTGACTGCGGATGTGCGCACGCACGGTCTGGACGAGGCGCCCAGTGAGATCGTGTATTATCCGCTGATGCCCATGCCGGGCGCGCCGCTGTGGAGTCCCCCTCGTGGGGTTGCGCTGGTGGTGCGTACGACTGTGGCGCGGCCGCTGACTCTGCTACCCGATGTACGGCGCGTGCTGGCACAGATGGATCCGGACATTCCGCTCGCCAATGTCCGCAGCATGGAGGACATTGTGGCGCAGTCGCTGGGGCGGACATTGTTCATCATGACGCTGTTAGGAATCGCCGCACTGATGGCGCTGCTGCTCAGCGCGGTGGGCATCTACGGCGTGATCTCCTACATTGTGGGCCAGCGGCGGGTGGAGATCGGCATCCGCATGGCGCTGGGTGCGCGCTCGGCGGCGGTGGGTGGCATGGTCGTGCGGCAGTCGCTGGGCGTTGTTGTGGTCGGGCTGGCGGTGGGGCTGGGGCTGACCCTGGCGTCGACGCGAGCGTTGCGGGCGTTGCTGTTCGACGTGAGCCCGTCGGATCCGCTCACGATTGTCTCAGCGACGGTGGTGCTCATGGGTATCGCGGTGTGCGCGAGTTGGGCGCCGGCGCGGCGGGCGGCGCGTGTGGATCCGGTGGAGGTCATGCGGGCGCAGTAGCTCCGGACCGTCTTGGCGTTCTTGGGTTGTGGCCGCTCTTGCCATGGTCCGCGTCTCCTGGTTTTCGGAGCATTCGCGAGTCTAGCTGCGGGCAGCGGGCAGACCTATAGCGGTTCCGGCCAGGGTGAGGCCTGCGCGACGCCCCTGAGTCGGCCTCGCGCTGACCGCCCGACGGCCGGAAGGCGCATCCAGGAGCTGAGAGGGCCGCAGCGGCGCCGGCCGAGGCGGTTGGATAGCAGTTCCTGCCTAACCCAAGAACGCCAAGACGGTCCGAGGCCTACGGCTGGTGTGCGTCCGTTGCGAAAGTGATGGCCCCGTCGGCTTGTTGCCGGCGGGGCCACGTTGCGCGTCAGTCGCCGCCCTGGTGGGCGAGTTCGGGCGCGGCGTGTGCAGCGCCGGGCTTCCGCCCGAGCACCCGGTGCATCAGCCATTCCTTCCACTCGTCCAGGATCTCGTAGACGGTCGGGATCACGAGCAGCGTGAGCAGCGTGGACGTGATCACGCCGCCGATCACGGCGCGGCCGAGCGGCGCGCGGAAGTCCGCGCCTTCGCCCAGGCCCGAGCGCGACCGGCAGCATGCCCGCGACGAGCGCGAGGCTCGTCATCAGGATGGGCCGCAGCCGCATGCGGCCTGCCTCGATGAGCGCGTCGCGGCGACCCATGCCTCCTCGCGACCCCATTTCGCGAAGTCGATCAGCAGGATCGCGTTCTTCGCGACGATGCCCATCAGCAGGATCACGCCGATCAGGCTCATCAGGTTGAGTGTAGTGCCCGTCAGCGAGCAGCGCGAGCACCACGCCGATCAGCGACAGCGGCAGCGACGCAGGATCGCGATCGGGATCGAGGAACGAGCCGAACTGGATCACCAGGATGAGGTACATGAGGAGGACCGCGAAGCCGAGCGGCGCGAGGATCTGCCCGAACACCTCCTGCTGCTCCTCGGTCTCGCCGCCCTGGTCCACCCTGTAGCCGGGCGGCATGTGCATCTGGTCGCAGCTGCTGGCCTGACGTCGCGGCCCACGTCGCTCGAGCGGCCGGCCCCGAACGTTGGCGCTCGACACGGTCACGACGCGTCTGGCGATCGAGGTGGTCGATCTGCGCCGGGCCCGAGCCGTGCGTCGATGTGCGCCACCTGTCCGAGCGGCACGACCGTCGCCGGCCCGTCCGGCGCCTGCACGGCGAGCAGGAGGGGCAGCGACGGATGTCCCCGGCGCGCCGTCGCGCCTCGGGCGCGAAGCGGACCATGACGTCGCGGGTCTCGCCGTCCGGGTCGATCCAGTCACCCGCGTCGATGCCTGCGAACGCAGGACGCAGCGCCTGCGCGATCTGGCCGACGGTAACCCCGATCGAGCCCGCGATGCCGCGGTCGACACGTACGTTCAGCTCGGGCTTCTGCCCGGACGTCGAAAGGCCGACGTCCACCGCGTCCGGCACCGCGGCCACGGCTGCCGGCCATCTGCTCGGCGAGCGCCGCAGCGTGTTGGCGTCGGGCCCGCGCAGCTCGATCTGCATCTGCTTCTGTTGCCGCCGAAGCCGCTGGAGAACACCCACGCCGTGGCGCCGGCGATGCGCGTGATCTCGTCGCGGAGCTGTCCGGCGAACTCGTACTGCTGCGATGGGCCGCTCGGTTGCGCGGCACATGCGCACATGCACGTTGGCCTGGTCGACCGCGCGCCGCCGAAGTATCGCACCGCTGCCGGATCCGACCGTGCGGTACGTGTACGTCACCTCGGGCTCGCGCAGCGAGCCGCGCGATCTCGTCGACTTTGCATGCGTGTGTACTCGAGGTTCGAGCCGGGCGGTGTTTCGACGACCACATTGAACCTCGCTGCGATCGCTGTAGGCACGAAACCGAAGCCGCCGAAGACGCCCGTGCAGGAGCGAGCGCGCCCACGAACGTCGCGGACATCGCGATGCAGCACCATCGACGACGCGGTGGTCGAGCGCCCACGCCGATCACGCGCTTGTAGCGATCGGTCTGGCGATCGAACCGGCATTGAAGCGCCCGAGTGCGCGCGCCACCGGATTGCTGCGCCTGCCGTTCCTCGATCTGCGGATCCGCCCAGTACGCCGAGAGCATCGGGTCGAGCGAGAACGACACGAAGAGCGACACGAGCACCGCGCACGCGATCGTCAGCGCGAACGGCTCGAACCACTGCCCCGCGATCCCGCGCATGAACGCGATGGGAACGAACACGGCAACGATGGAGAACGTCGTCGCCGTGACCGCCAGTCCGATCTCGGCGGTCCCCTCGTGCGCGGCGGTAGTGGTCCTTGCCCATCTCCATGTGACGCACGATGTTTTCGCGCACGACGATCGCATCGTCGATGAGCATGCCGATGGCGAGCGAGAGCCCGAGCAGCGACATCGTGTTGAGCGTGAAGCCGAATGCCCACACGGCAATGAACGCGGCAGATCACGCTATCGGCAGCGCCAGGCCCGTGATGACGGTCGAGCGCCATGAATTGAGGAAGAAGAACACAACGAGTACGGTCAGGATCGCGCCCTCGAACAGCATGTCCTCGACATTCGTGACGGACGCGCTGACGCGCACACCGGCGTCGGTCACAATGTCGAGCTTCACGCTCTCCGGCAGCCGCGGCTGGATCTGCGCGACCTTCTGCTTGATCTCATCGGACACGGTGGTGGTACTCGCGCCCTTCGTCTTCAGAATGTCGATACCGATGGCGGGCCGGCCGTTGAACAGCGCGGCCGTGCGCGGTTCTTCCACGCCATCGCGGATGTTTGCGACCTGACCCAGCCGTATCAGCTGGCCGCCGCGGTCGGCCACCACGAGGCGCTCGAAGTCTTCCGGTTTCACGAGGCGACCCTCGAGGCGGATGGTGCGCTCGTCGAGAGCGCCGTTCACGCGACCGACAGGCGCAGCCAGATTCTGCGACTGAATCGCCTGCACCACCTGCGACACACTGACGCCCGCCGCCCTGAGGTCGGCGGGCCGCAGTTCGACAGTCAGCTCGCGCTCGGCGGAGCCGATGACGTTTACCTGCGCGACGCCCTCGAGGGAGCGCAGCTCCCGCGTGATGCCGGGATCCGCAATGTTGGTGAGCTGTCCCTGGGACAACGTGGTGGACGACAGTGTGAGCGACAGAATTGGCGCATCCGTCGGATCGAAGTGCGTGATGATCGGCTCCTCCATCTCCTGCGGCAGATCGCCGCGGATGGTGGAGATCGCATTGCGCACCTCTTGTGACGCCTGTTCCAGGCCCTTCTTGAAGACGAACTGGATCACGATCTGAGCGAAGCCGTCGACGGACGCGGACTGCATGCGGTCGACGCCGTTGATTCCGGCGAGGGCCTCTTCGATGCGGTCCACCACCTCGCGCTCCACGACATTGGGCGAAGCACCCGGATACGGTATGGACACCGCGACGATCGGGTTCTGGATGTCGGGGTACTCGTCGACTTCGAGCTGGATGAGCGCGTAGAGGCCGAACGATACCAGCGCGATCATGGTGACGATCGTGACGATGGGCCGGCGAATCGCGAAATCGGAGAGGAACACTGTGCCTCCTGCTCAGTGGCTCGTGGACAGTTCGACGGGCGCCTGCACGTGCACGCGCGTGCCCGGCGTGTAGCCCTGGGCCGCACCCATCAGCAGGGAGTCGCCTCGCTCGAGGCCGGAGATAATGGCCCAGCGCTCGGCCTGCTCATCGTGCAGGCCCAGGCCGACATTGATGCGCTCGACCACGCCGCCGCGGATGCGCAGGACGGTAGCGGCATCGCCATTGACTATCACCGCGTTAGCAGGAGCCGCGAGCGCGCGCCGCGTCTGGGCGCCGACGCGTCCCTGTGCGAAAACGCCGCCCACGAGCTGGCCGCTCTGATTCGGCAGCGTCGCCATGATGGCGATCTGGCCGGTGGCGGGATCGACGACCGGATTGACGCGCGCGATGCGACCGGTGAAGCTGCGCTCCGGGTAACCGGTAACGGAGAATTCGACGGGTGCGCCCACGCGCACGTCGCCCAGCTGCGAGGCGGGTACGGCCGCTTCCAGGCGCATGCTGCCGGGATCGACGACCGAGTAGAGCAGCATGCCGGGCGAGACAATGTCGCCGGCATTCACGGCCCGCTCACTGACAATGCCGTTGATGGGTGAGGTGATGCGTGTGCTGGCGAGCTGCTTCCCGGCCTGAGCCAGACGGGCGCGCGCGTCGTCGAGCTGCGCGTCCGCGGCAGAGGCGTTGATGCGCGCGGTCTCGAGGTCGCGCTCGGAAACCGCGCCCGCGTCCGCGAGCCGCTGCGTGCGCTCCAGGTTGCGGTGCGCCACCTGCGCAGACTGATCGGCCGTGGTAACGCCGCTGCGTGCGGACAGCCAGGAATCGCGAATGGCGCTGTCGTCGATGCGCGCCAGCGTGTCGCCCTTCGCCACCCGCTGGCCGGCTTCGGCGCGCGTTGCCAGCACGGAGCCACCGATTTCGGCGCGGATCGCTGCAACATGCTCCGGCTGCAACGAGCCCGAGATGGTGGGCCCGCTGTGCAGCGTCGCCGAATCCACGATCACGATGCTGCCGGGACTGACCAGCACCGGTTCGTCAGCAGTGGGCTGTTCCGCGCGCGAGCCGCTGCCACCGCACCCGGCCACCAAACCGAGTGTCAGGAGCATCAGGGCGCCCAGCCGCGTGTTGTCGATCATGCCTCTCATCCCATCAACCCTCGTCGTCATGACTCTCAGTTGCGAACCTGGGTGGCCTGTGCGCGGATCCCCGCCTGCGTGATGGCAGTTGAGCCCGCCTGAATACCGCCCGCCGTACCCTGCGCGGGTGCCGCCTGCTGCTGGTTGGTAACCGACGGCCCGGGTACCGTGATGTTGCTGGTACTACCCGTGGAAATGGGCAATGCCGGCAGCAGCGCCAGGCGCAGCCGCGCGAGTTGCAGGTCACGGGCGGCCTGTGCGCGATTCGCTTCGGCCTGCTGCAGCAGGATGCGCGAGTCGGTGAGCTCGAGCTGCGTCGATATGCCCTCCGTGTAACGCACCTCGGCGATCGAGTACGCGCGGTTGGCCTGCTCGACCGTGCCCGAGCTGGCGTTCCACGCGGCCTGGGCGGCCGCCAGGTGCTGCACCGCGTCCTGGTTGTCGAGCGTGGCCAGCTCGCGCGTCATTTGCAGTCTGGCCTTCGACTCGTCCAGGTTGGCGCGCGCAACCAGCGCGTCGCCGCTTATGCGCCCCCCCGTAAACAGCGGCACCTGAATGCTGGCGCCCACCGTCCAGTTGGTGCGGAAGTCGGCGCTGAAGGGACTGACCTGCTGCGGGTAGCCTACGCGGCCGTACTGCATGTTGAGCGCGACCGAAGGCAGACGCTGCGCCCGGGCGATCGTCATCTGCGCCTGCTGAATGCGCACGGCCTGCTCGGCCTGGCGCACCGGCGAGCGCAGCGCGGTGGCTGTGTCCAGCTCGACGCCCACGACATTGGAAGCCAGCTGCACGACGGCGCCCATGTCGGAGCCATCCAGCGCCGTGGTCAGCTCGACCGGCGCTGCAGAGGGCAGATTGAGCAGCTGCTTCAGGCGCAGCACGGCCAGGTCGCGGTCGGAGCGTCGCTGTATGACGAGCGGCTCCTGGGTATCGCGCGACACCTGCGCACGCAGCAGTTCGAACTCGGGCTGCTCACCCAGCTGCCGGGCCAGCTTCACATGCACGAGCGTGGTGTCCGCCTGCGCCAGCGAGGCCTGGGAGATCTGCAGCAGCTGATCGGCTAACGCGGCGTTGTAATACGCGCTGGCCACATTGAGCATGAGCTGCGCACGCGCTGATGTGAGCTGCAGGTCGGCCACGCTGCGCCCGGCGGAGGCTATGCGCGTCTGCGCCTGCACGCGTCCGCCGGAGAAGAGCGTCTGACTGGCGGACAGGCCCAGGTTCCACACGTTCTCCCGCCCGAACGGCAGGTTGCGGAAGGCCGAAAACGGATTCGCTTCCGACTGGCACCTGAGCGCGGCTTCCAGCGAATCGACCCGCTCGTTCAACGAAAGCGCCGGATTGGGAATGAAGCTGCCGCAGGCAGGTCCGGACGTTGTGGTGCTGTCCTGTGTGCTGCTGCTGAAAGCGCTGAATTCGCTGGCCAGCGTGCGTGTGTAGGAGAGCGAGCCCGAGATCTGCGGGAAGTACTCGCTCTTCGCCTGGCGCAGCTGCCCCTGTGAGCGCATCACACCGGCGCGCGCGATGGCCACCTGCTCGCTGGCCGCCTCGGCCATGCGCAGCGCGTCCTCGAGCGAGAGCCCGCGCGCACCGGCCGTCGCCACCTGCTGCGCCTGCAGCGTAACGGCGCAGAAGCCGAGCGCCACCAGCGCGTGGAGAGCCATGAATGAAATGCGCGCCGCGAAACCGCGACGCGCGTGGTCGCCTGAAATCCGTGTCTGCCGCTTCATTTTCGCTCCCTCGACTTCCGCTTCCGCACCGCGGTCGGAACCGGTGCGCGCAGGGGCGCACCCACTGAACGGAGAATCAGGCGCACATACCGCGCCGGTGCCTCGTCGATTGCATACGAATACGCCTGGGGCATGTAGTCACGTCCCATGGCGTCCGAGAACAGCGCGCCCATCAGCATGGTAGCGGCCGCGTCGACATTGGCGTCGGCTGCGGCCAGGCCATGGTCACGAAGCCGGCCCAGATACGTGAGCAGCTCGTGGTGCACGTGGACGGGCCGGTCCGTGGCGCGCGAGCTGATGTCGGGCCGCTCTTCGCCCTCACCCATGCACGTGCGGATGAACGAGCGCACGCGAAACAGATGTTCGAGCTGCTCGCGCCCGAACGCCGTCAGCTCCGCCTCGGGATCCACCGGCGTCTCGGGAAGCCGCGAGACATTGCCCGGCCGCGACATGTGCGCAATGGCTTCGCGGATCAGCTCTTCCTTGGAGCCGAAATGACGGAACAGCGTCACCTCATTGACGTCCGCTTCCTGCGCAATGCGACGCGTGGTGGCGCCGCGATAGCCGGCATCGGCGAAGATGTGCGCGGCCGCGACCAGTATGCGTTCGCGGCTGTCGACGGCGTGTGGGTCGTGAGTCATGGTGCGGAGAAGCTAATCGGCTGGGCAGATGTGTGCAAGTGGGTGCTTGCTTACGTCAACGGCGACTGCGCTTCTGGGGCTCGGGCTGGGGCTGGGATCAATGGACCAACGGATCAACAGAAGCAAATCAACTGCGTTGCTGGGGCTGATTGCTCGGGCTGCTTGCTCGCGAACGGCAATGAACGGCAACGAATACGGCGTTGCTGGGGCGGGTCGCCCGGGAAGTACGGATGCGCTTGCTGCTAACGCGCGGTTGCGCGTGCGGATCAGCTCCACACGCGCAGCCGTTGATTGGTTCCAGCGCAGGCCCGAGCCCCGGCCCAAGGAACGCAGTTTGTCGCTCCGTCCGATGCCGTTCCCCAGCAACCAGCCCGGGCGAGCAGCCCCAGGAACGCATTGTCGTTTCCGTTCAATGCCTTTCCCCGGCAACCAGCCCCAGCCCGAGCCCCAGCAACGCTTCTGCGGTTACCTCAGAATCCGCCGCCGCTCTGCTGGCTCCAGGGCGGGACTACGCCGTTGGTGCGGGCGTAGGCGATGGACTGGCCGAGGTGCTCGTGCATGTGCGTGGTAGCCCCGATCCAGAGGGACTGCAGGCTGGTCTTGCGGCCGAACATGTCGACCTGATTGGCGAGGCTCGCATCGGGCGTGTCGTTCATGGCTTTCCTGATGAAGTCGAACGACTTGCGCAGCTCGGCAATGATCTGGGCGCGATCCATCTTGCGGTTTTCGAATGCGCTGGCGGAGCGGTAGTCATTGGTGATTCCGGTTTCCGCGGGTGGTTGGGCACCGGCCATGGCGGCAAGCAGGTAGTTATCAGAAGCCACGTGCTTGAACACTTCACCCACGGAGCGGACGCCGGGGCCGGGGCGCCAGTCGTACTTGTCGGCGGGCATGGCGTTGGCCAGCTGGTCGAGTTTGCGTGCGACGACGTTGACGTCGCCGAGCAGGTCACCCATCACGCCTGTGCGCTGTTGCGCGGCGCTGGGCATTACCCCGAGCACGAAAGCCAGTGCGGGGAGCGCGATGATACGGGTCGGGCGCATGTCTGTCTCCTCAGCTGTAGTGGGTGGCGCGCGGCGGGCGCCGGCGCGGTGACGGATGAAGTTCAGCGCCCGACGGGCCGCAGCAAGCGGTCGCGCCGCAAGTGGCGCGGTTCAAGGACGAATGGTACCCGGCTCAATGCTCCCAGTCCCCATCCTCGCCGCCCGTTGCAGCAGGCGGCGGCGAGGCCGGGGTCATGTTGCGGCCCGCTTCAGGCCCAGTAGGCGGCGCCGGCCGGTCTGTTGATGACGATGTCCTGAAGAAAGGCGACGGCCTTCTTCAGCCCCTCTTCGGGAGCCATCAGGCTGTCCTCGTGCTCGATGCTGAGTACGTGGTCGTAGCCGACGAGGCGCAGGGCACTGACAATGTCTTTCCACACGAGTGTGTCACTGCCCCAGCCCACGGTGCGGAAGATCCACGAGCGCTCGAGCTCGCGTGTGTAGCGCTTGGCGTCGAGCACGCCGTTCATGCGCGTATTGAGCGTATCGATGCGGCAGTCCTTGGCGTGGCAGTGGAAGATGGAATCGCCCAGCACGCGAATGGCGGCGACCGGATCCACGCCCTGCCAGAACATGTGACTGGGGTCGAAGTTGCAACCGATGGTGCGGGGCGCGACGTCGCGCAGTCGCAGCATGGTCTCGGGATTGTAGGCGACGAAGTTGGGATGCATTTCGATCGCGACCCGCACGCCCGCGTTGTGCGCCAGCTTCGCGGCGTCACGCCAGTACGGGATGACGCGCTCCCGCCATTGCCACTCGAGCATTTCCGCGAATTCCGGCGGCCAGGGCGAGATGATCCATGCGGGCTGGCGGGCGGAGGGTCCCCCGCCGGGGCAGCCGCTGAAATTGACGACGGTCCCCACATTGAGCTGGGCCGCGAGGCGCAGTGTCTTTTCGAAGACTTCGTGATCGTGATGCGCGGTTCTCGCCTGCGGATGCAGCGGATTGCCGTGACAGGAGAGCGCGCTGATGGTGAGACCGCGACTCTCGATGGCCTTGCGGAAGGCTTTGCGGCGCGTGCTGCTGCGCAGCAGCGCGTCCGGCTTGCAGAGCTTGTCGCCGGGCCAGCAGCCGGTGCCGATCTCGACGGCCTGCAGGCCGAGGTCTCTGACGTAATCGAGCGTTGCTTCGAGCGGCTGGTCGCCGAAGAGCACCGCGAAGACGCCGAGTTTCATGGGTTGTGTGCGTGGTTGGTGGAAGTCGGGCCGCCGCGACTCGGCGCTTCCCGTGCGGCGCCGCCGGCGGGCTGCCGCGTGTGGCGCACGCTATTGCCGGCGGCGCAGCGAAGCAAGAGTGTGCAGCGTCCGGGGCGTTGTCGTGCGCGAGCCACCCGGCCGCAGAAGGCGGCCGCAAACAGACGACTGCGAGAACGAGGTGTCAGGATGATCGATGTACGGGAGGCACAGGGGATCGCGGTTGTCGAACTGGCGCACGGCAAGGCCAACGCGCTGGATGTGGAGCTGTGCGCGGCGCTTTCGGCCGTGCTGACACAGCTGTCAGCAGAGCGCAGGGCAGTGGTGCTCACCGGGCGGGGCCGCATTTTTTCGGCGGGCGTGGATCTCACCCGTCTGGTGGCGGGCGGCGTGGCATACGCGCGCGCGTTCCTGCCCGTACTGGTGCAGGCCATTCAGTCGGTGTTCGAGTATCCCTGGCCGCTGGTCGCGGCGGTCAACGGTCACGCGGTGGCCGGCGGCTGCGTGCTGGCGAGTGCGGCGGACCGCTGCATCATTGTGGACGCGCCCGTGCACGTGGGCATTCCCGAGCTGCGCGTGGGCGTGCCCTTCCCTGCAGCGGCGATCGAGATCATGCGCGAAACGCTCGAGCCCGCACGTTTCCGCGCCCTCGTGCTGGGCGGCGCGACGCTGAATGCGGCGGAAGCGCAGGCGTGGGGCCTGGTCGATGAAGTCGTGGCGGCGGACGCGCTGCTGCCACGGGCGCTCAGCGTAGTCGCGGACCTCATGCAGATCTCGCCTGACGTGTATCGCGTGACCAAGGCGCAGATGCGGCGACCCGCGCTGCAGCGCATTGCCGCGACGTCGACCGAGTACGGCGAGGAAGTGTTGTCGCTCTGGACATTGCCGGACGTGCTGGCGGTAGTGCAGGCGTACGCGGCCAAGGTGCTGCGGAAGTAGGAACGCGGGCTTCCGATCGCGTTGCGCGGCGCCCGAATTGCGCGGCGGCACCTTGCCGCTTGCGCCGCTACTGCTTCTTTCCCTGGAAGTAGACGACGCCGCCACCCAGTCCACCGGAGACCAGATCGAGCACGCCGTCGCCGTTCAGGTCGCCGAACGCGGGGCTGGAGAAGTGCGGCAGCGGCACCTTGAACGATGGGTCCGCGACGAAGTGCGGGGCCCTGGGCGTGCCGTTGTTGCGGAACAGGAAGATGCCGCCATCCTCGGCGCCGACCAGCAGATCGAGATCGCCATCACCATCAATGTCCACCAGCGTGGGCGTGCTGCGGCGGCCGACATTGAAGTCCTCGAACTTGTCGCTGACCAGCACAAACTTCGGCGCGGTGCGTGTGCCGTCATTGCGATAGAAGTTGATCTCGCCGGAGGCTTCGCCGATGAACAGGTCGAGATCGCCATCCCCGTCGATATCGCCCAGCGCGGGTGTGGAGTTGCTGCCGCGTGTCAGTGTGATGTATGCGGAGTCGACCAGCGTGAAGCGCGCTTCGCGCGTGGAGCCGTCGTTGCGGTAGAAGGCCACGCCCTGGTTCCAGGTGCCGAGCAGCATGTCGAGGTCGCCATCGCCATCGAGGTCACCGAAGGCGGGCGCCTGGTGGAAGGTGGGGCGGAAGTCGAGTGTGTCTTTCAGCGCGAAGCGCGGCGAGGTGCGGGTACCCGTGTTCTCGAAGCGGTAAACGCGTGACTTCTCGAGGTGGCCGGCGTCGATCTTGTTGGCCAGCAGCAGGTCCAGGTCGCCATCGCCGTCCAGGTCGACGAGCGTGGCCAGGCTCTCGCTGCCCACGTCCACGGTGGACAGATAACGTCGCGTTACCAGGCGCAGGGTGTCGGCATCACGCTGGTAGAAGTACAGGTTGTCCGACCCGGTGAGGTTGGGGTTGTAGGCGCCGCCCAGCACGCCCATGACCATGTCCAGGTCGCCATCGCCATCCACGTCCACGAGCACGGGCACGTTGTAGCCGCTGGTCTTCACCGAGTCGTTGACGGCACGCACATTGACGGGTTCGGCGTGCAGTGAGGGCGCGGCACAGGATCCGCCGTTCTCGATGTAGAGCACGCCCGGCTCGAAGAAGTCGCCCCAGAAGAGGTCGGCATCACCGTCATGGTCGGCATCGGCGAAGAACATTGTGTTAGCGCCGTGTCGCAGGCCCGTCATCACGGCCACAATGGAGATGCCTTCCCAGCGGTCGGTCACGAAGCGGAAGGAGGGCACGCCGTGCGCATCGATGCCGGCCAGCTCGTACCGCGTGATGCTGCCATCGACGCGGCCCAGAAACAGGTCGGGCCGGCCGTTGCAGTCGATGTCGTTGAGGTTGGGAATGTTCTGGCGGTCCGCGAAGATGGGCTGGCCGTCGGGGTCGCGCAGGGAATCGGCGGCCAGCACGAAGCGCGGCTGCCGGGCGTTGCCCTCATTACGGTAATAGCGGATGTAGCTGTATTTCGCTTCGGCGAGCAGGTCGAGGTCGCCGTCTCTGTCGAGGTCGACGAAGCGTGCCCATTCGCCCACATCCAGGTTCTCGTATTTGTCGGTCCGCCACGTGTACTGCGGCTGCTTCGCCGTGCCCGTGTTCTCGAAGAGCATGAGCTCGTCGGTGCGTTCCTGGATGATCAGGTCGAGATCCCCGTCGCCATCAATGTCGACGAACTGCGGGCGAGGCACGTTGAAGCCGCCCAGGAAGGGGAAGCGATAGGCAGTGCCGTGCTCATCGAGCACGGGGAACGGGTCGATCATGCGCGTCCACTGCACGCCGCCCTGCGCCTGGCGGCGGGCACCCGCGCGTGTGGCCGCGAGCACGACGGCGCCGGCACACAGCACGAGTGCCACGGCACGCAGCCATCGGGAAACGTGTATCCTTGCAGCAGCGCCGGTCCCGTGCGGGACCGGCGCGGGGGCCGGTTTCGAGGCGGGCAGCATGAAGCGCAGCGATCAGGGCGCGTGACGCACGCCGAGACCGGTGGGTCCCTTGCCGACCTCGATGACCTTCTTCACCGTCTGCGTGGCCGCGTCGATGACCACGAGCGTGCCGATTTCATTGGGCTGCGCCACTGCGGCCTTCGGCTTGTACGCGCCCTTGCTGTTGTTGCCTGTCACGAAGATGTAGCGGCCATCGGGCGAGCGTGCGCTGCCGTAGGGCTCGGAGAGGCCGGGATCCGTGATCGTCTTTGTCACTGCCCACGTCTTCGCATTCGACAACGGACACGCTGTTGGAGCCGTTGTTGGCTACATACACGTAGCGGCCATCCCTGGAGAACACGGGATACCAGGGCAGCTCGCCCACATCCACGGACTTGACCAGCTTCGGTGTGGCGGGCGAGCTCAGGTCGAACACCATCATGTGCGGCATGTGCGTAGTGATGACCATCCACCGGCCATCCGGCGAGACAGCGGAGTGCGCGAGCGCGTGCGCCGGGCCGCCCAGAGAATCCAGTTTCACTTCATTGGTGCTGGTGTTGACGCTGGCGATGCTGTTGACGGCCAGGCTGGCGGAATAGACGTAGTCCTCCTGCGGTCGTGACTCGAGCGCGTGCGGCCGCGGATAGAACACGTCGATCTCATCAATGGACATGTTGGACGGATCGATGAGGCCGATGCGCATGGGCGGGTTCACCGCGGTCATGGAGCGGCCCACGTAGATGCGGTGCTTCTTCGGCAGCATGGTCATGAGGCCGGGTGTCTCGAAGGTGGCCTGTCCAACCACCTTGTTATCACGCGACAGCTTGAGCACGCGGTTCTCGCCGATCAGGGTGAGGTACCAGAAGGAGCCATCGGGCTCGACCACGACGTGGTGCGGCTTGGCGTGTTCGCCGAAACCGATGTCCGTGGTCTTGACCGTCTGCACCACGGCCAGCTTCGCCATGTCGATGATGGAGACAGTGGACCCGTCCTGGTTGCAGACGTAGAGGTAGTCCGGCTGCTGGCGGAGTGTGCGCACGCCCGCGGGCGGTTGCGCGTCCGCGTGAAGCGCGTTGGAAGCGGTGTGCGCGGCCGCCGGGCGAGGGCCGGCGCCGGCGAGGACGAGGAGCAGAGCCGCCCCGAGCGGGGCGGCCTTGGCCATGGGTGTCATGTGCCTGCCTTCCTGCAGCGGTTGCCAGTCAACGAGCGGCTCAGGAGACGGGACGCGTGGGCCGCTTCTTCACGATGAAGAGGCCTTCCCGCTCGCTGGTGATGATGATGGTGCCGCTCTTGAAGAACGGGTAATTGCTCCACGCGCCGGACATGCTGGGCACGTTGTCGCCGAAGGGAACGGTGTCGAAGGAGCCGACCTCGACCGGATTCCTGGGGTCCGAGATGTCGAGAATGCGCAGACCTGACAGGTAGTTAGCCTCGTACACGAGGTTGCCCTTGATGTACAGGTTGTGGTCGGAGGCCCTGGTGGTGCCGAAGAACTCCTTCGCCAGCTGCGGGTCATCCAGGTCGGTGAAGTCCCAGATGAGCGTGCGCGTGCCGGGGAAGGGCGTGCCGGCGCGGTTCTGCGCGATCTCATCGCTCTCGTCATCCGTGAAGAAATACTTCTGGTCCTCGGTGAACCAGCCCTGGTGCGCGTAGGCGACGTTGGGGTAGCCGATGCGGGCAATGGCCTTCGGGTTCTGCTTGTCCGTCACATCAGCAATGGACAGCATGGTCTCGTTCAGCCCGACGCAGATCTCGTGATTCTGGTAGTCCTGGTCGGGGCCGTGGTACATCACGCACTGCGCATCGTGCGAGTAGCCGGTATTGCTGCGGCCCGTCTGCGGATCGGCGAAGCAGCCGGCGAATTTCGGATGCTCGGGATCGCGGATGTCGATCATGTGCAGGCCGCCGCCGCAGGTCTCACCGCCCGAGCTGCTGCCGACCGAGTAGGCGTAGCCGCTCTGCTCGTCGATCACGATGTTGTGTGCGCTGTGAACGTCGTGGTACGTGGTAACGGGCTCGAAGTTGATGGGCGTGCCCTTGTACTCACGCAGTTTCGTCAGGTCGAAGACCTGCACGCCGTGATCGCCGGACGCGTCGGCCACGACATAGGCGTGGTTCTTGTAGGTCTTGATGTCGCGCCAGATGCTGACGGGCGCGCCCTTCGTCTTCATCATCTGGCCCACATAGACGGGATGCGACGGGTCGGTAATGTCGACGAACGCGGTGCCGTCCGTGCGCCCCACGAGCGCGTACTCGTGGTTGGTCTGCGGGTCGGTCCAGCCCCAGTCGTCATTGACGCCGATACCGCGTGCGCCGCCCATGGCCGTGGGCGGCAGGAACGCCATCAGGTCGACTTCGTTGCAGTCGAACAATCCGATCTTCTTCGTGGTGCAATCGTTCTTCTTCCCGACCATGGCGGGGATGGCTTCCGGCTTGCTGGCGACGATGTGGTTCGCCCACTGCGCGCTGCGGCCGGCGCGATCGTAGATCACGGCCGTGCCGGCGCCATTGTCCTGGCCGGAAGCGCCGACGACGGCGACGTCGTTGCCCACGGCGAGTGAGGTGGCGAAGCTGCCGCCCCGCGAAGTATCGGGGACGGTGAGTCGTCGCACACCATTCCAGCCGTCGCTCGAGCGATCGAAGATGTAGACGGCGCCGGGGTTGCCGCCGCGGCCGCCGCCGCCGGGCGCGCCCACCCATAACGCGTCGTTAGAAGAAGCGACGGCGCTGCCGAACTGCTGCTGCGGGTTGCCCTCGAAGGGCAGCAGCCGGCCGGCCGGCGTCCAGTCGTTGGCCTGCGCGTCCCAGCTGAAGGAGAAGACCGCGCCGGTGGACGCGTCGTACGTCGGCGCGCCCACGAACAGAATGGTCGTTCTCGAGGCGTACGGACGCGCCGAACGAGCCGGTGGGCGGCGTCGCAGGCGCCGGCGCCGGGCCGCCGCGCCCCTGCCCTCCGCCTCGCCGGCCGAACGGACGATTCTCCGGCGTGGTGATCGAGCCGGTCGCATTCCAGTTGCCGTTCTGCACTTCGTAGAGGTAGACCTGGCCGGCGCGCTCGCTCATGCCGGGCGCGCCAATCGCGGCGCGCAGGCCATCGAACGCGAGCGCGGCGCCGAACAGGTCGCCACTCGTGCTGTCCGGCGACTTCATCGAGCCGGCCGCGGCCCAGGTGCCCGAGGCATCGCGGCGGAACACGTACACGGTACCCGCGGGCCGTTCCGCTGCCGCGCCGCCTCGCCCGCCGAAGCCGCCAAAGCCGCCCACCGGGCCACCGGCTGCGCCGGCGAGGAGCACATCGCCCTTGACGGCGAGGGAAGTGCCGAAGCCCTCACTGGCGGCGGGATCACCGGCCGTCAGTTTCGCGGCCTGCTTCCAGGCGCCGGCCGCGTCTTTCTGGAAGACGTAGATCGCGCCCTGCGCAGATGCGCCCACGACGAGCGTGCGGCCATCCACGGCGAGGCCGGAACCGAAGCCATCGCTGTACTCCGCGTCGGCGGCTTTCAGCTGTGTCGCCTCCGCCCAGCCACTCGCGCCCTTGCGGTACACGTAGACCATGCCGGAGCGCATGGAATTGCGTGGCTCCCCGATGAACAGCTCGCCATTGCCCACGGCGACGGCGCCGCCGAACGCGCCCAGCGCGGGCAGGCTCGAGTACGGCGACACATACGTCTGCGCGGCGAGCGCGGACGCGCTGAGCGCACAGGCCGCGGCCAGCGCGCCAAGTGCGCGGCGGAATGGTGGCACAGGATTCGTCATGGCGACCTCATGTGTGATGACCGAGGTTCTCCAGAGGACCGGCGGCAGCCGCCGGCCCAGCGTTCGGGGTGGACAATCTACGCGGGGCCGGGATCGTTTGAACACCCATCAGAACCGCGAAGTTCGCACGGACCGGTGGGCGCGAAACGCCGCAGGTGCGCCCGGATGCGTGAGCGCCACCAGACGTGAGCGGGCGGGGGCGGAATCGCGCCGCAGTCGGCGCGCGCCGAATCGGACGCGGCCGTCTGCGCGCAACGCTACGCAGTCGAGCGTTTTTCCCGGGCGCGGGCGGCGGGGCCAGGCCATCGCACCCCGCCGTCCCCGCGGTCCCAGCGCGGGACGGCCAGCCCGCAACGAGCGGTCAGGAAACCGGCCGCGTCGGTCGCTTCTTCACGATGAACAGGCCCTCACGGATGCTGGTCACCGCGACGTTGCCGCTCTTGAAGAATGGATAGTTGCTCCAGGAGCCGGAGAAGCCGGGCATGTTCTCGCCGAACGGGCTGGTGTCGAAGAAGGCGACTTCGACGGGATTCCGGATGTCGCTGATGTCGAGGATGCGGAGTCCGGCCGCATAGTCCGACTCGAACACCAGGTTGCCCTTGATGTAGAGGTTGTGGTCCGAAGCTTTGGTGGCGCCCAGGAATTCCTTCATCAGCTGCGGGTCATCCAGATCGCTGAGGTCCCAGATCAGCGTGCGCGTGCCGGCCAGCGGCGTGCCCGCCTGCATCTGCTGGATCTCGTCCAGCTCATCGTCCATGAGGAAGTAGCGCTGATCGTCGGTCAGCCAGCCCTGGTGCGTGTAACCCACGTTGGGATAGCCAATGCGCGATATGGCCTTCGGGTTCTGCTTGTCGGTCACGTCCGCGATGGACAGCATGGTCTCGTTCGAGCCCAGGCAGATTTCGCGACCCTGGTAGTCGCGGTCCGGACCGTGATACATCACGCACTGTGCGTCATGCGTGTAGCCAGTGCTGCTGCGCCCGGTCTGCGGATCGGAGAAGCAGCCCGCGAACTTCGGATGATCGGGATCGCGGATGTCGATCATGTGCAGTCCGCCGCCGCACGTCTCGCCACCCGAACTGCTGCCCACGGCATAGGCGTAGCCGCTCTCCTCGTTGATCACGATGTTGTGCGCGCTGTGGATGTTGTGATACACGGTGTCCGGCTTGAAGCTGATGGGTGTGCCCTTGTACTGGCGCAGCTTCGTCAGATCGAAGACCTGCATGCCGTGATCGCCAGCGCCATCGGACACGATGTACGCGTGATCCTTGTAGGTCTTGATGTCGCGCCAGGCACTGACATTCGCGCCGGGCGTGCGCATGAGCTGCCCCACGTAGACCGGGCGTGAGGGATTACTGATGTCGACGAAGGCCGCGCCATCCGTGCGGCCCACGAGTGCGTACTCCTTGCCCGTCTCGGGATCGGTCCAGCCCCAGTCGTCGTTGAGGTTGATGCCGCGTTCGCCGCCGATCGCGCTGACGGGAAGGAAGCCGAGCAGGTCGACGTCATTGCAGTCGAACAGGTTCTTCGCCTTCCGGCTGGTGCAGTCGACCTTGCCGCCGACGATGGGTGCCAGTGCTTCCGCCTTGCTCGCGATCGTGTGGCCCACCAGCTGCGCGGCGCCGCCTGTCCGATCGTAGATCACGGCCGTGCCGGCGCCGTGGTCCTGGCTCATGGCGCCCACTACCGCTACGTCGGCCCCCAGCGCGATCGCGTTGGCGAAGGACTGACCGCGGGTCGTGTCCGGCACGGTCAGGCGCTGCACGCCGCTCCACAGACCGCCGTTCGCGCGCCGGCTGAAGATGTAGACGCTGCCGGGCGAGAAGCTGGCGGGCGCGCCCACCCACACGGTGTTGCCGGCCGCCGCCAGCGCGGTGCCGAAGAGCTGCTGCGGCGCGCCGTCGAAGGGGAGCAGCCGGCCGTCCGTGACCCACTGGTTGCTCTGCGCCTCCCAGCGGTAGGCGAAGACGGCGCCGGTGGCTCCTTCCCACACGGGCGCGCCCACGAAGAGGTGATCGCCATCCAGCTGGACGGCCGCGCCGAAGCCCACGGGCGGTGCCGCCGGCGGCGGTCCGCCCGGCGCGCCGCGCCCCGCGCCCAGGACGGGCGCGCCGAACGCCATGGGCGTGCCCCACTCGCCTTTCTGCCAGGCATAGAGGTAGACCGCACCCACGCGGCTGTTGCGGAAGGGCGCGCCCACCGCCGCGTGCGCGCCGTCGAACGCCACGGTGGCACCGAACTGGTCGCCCGCGGCCAGGTCGCTCACCGGCAGGCGGCCGGCGGCGCTCCACGTGCCCGCGGCATCCCGCCGGTACACGTACACGGCGCCGGCGCGGTCATCGGCGCCGGCCACGCCCGCCAGCAGCACATCGCCCTTCACGGCGAGGGCGTTGCCGAACCCGCTGTTGGGACTGGTCTCGGGGCTGCTCAGCTTCGCCACCTGGCGCCAGGCGCCGGCAGGCGTCTTCGTGAATACGTACAGCGCCATTTGCGTGGTGGCCCCCACCACCAGCGTGCGCCCGTCCACCGCCAGCGCGGAGCCGAAGCCGTCGCCATCGGCCGCTTCCGCGGCCTTCAGCTGGGCCGCCTCGCCCCAGCCGGAAGCGCCCTTGTGGTAGATGTAGACCAGCCCGGGCCGCATCGAGTTGCGCGACTCCGCCACGAACACCTCGCCCGCGCTCACGGCGACGGCGTTGCCGAAGCCGGCGAGCATGGGCTGGCTCGAGCCGTAACGGAAGGTCTGCGCCTGCAGACCGCCGGCGGCGGCCAGCGCGGCCAGCAGAAAACCCGCCGGCAGGATGGGACGGAGAACGCGGGGAAGCATCAGCATGGTGAACCTCATCGGGGTCGCGAAGTCAGGGCGGCGCGCGGCAGGCGAAGCCGGGGACAATCTGGAGCACGGCCGCGGCATGATCTGGATCGACAGGCGGCATGCAATCCCTGCAGCCAGCAAACCAGCGTCGCTCGCCGGACTGGCTGCACATGTCGCAGCCACTCCACGGCGGGCTGGCGGCTGTCGCGGGCCGTCGGCGGACCGCGAGGCTGACACCGTCACGAAGCAGCACCATGAGGTGGACGAGGTCAGGGGCCGCGTAAGGGCCGGCTTTTCCGGGCGGCATAACGCCGACGCGAGCAACCCGTCGATCGCAGGGACTAACGCATGGGTTGTCGTTGATGGTTACTGCAGCGGCCTTGGGGAGTATCGCGCTAACACGAACACGACAGGAGAAAGACCCGAGGAAAGGCCGGTCGTCAGGGACCCGCGCGCGCAAATGCTGCGCGGTGTGATGACGGCTAGCGCGGCTCTGCCGCCGGCGGGGCCTGCGCTCGGAAGGACGTTGCGAGAAAGGCCGAAACGACGATTGCGGCTTCCCAGAACAGAACGAACGCAATGGCAATGACGCCGAGGATCACGGCGACATCGTTGAAGCTGCCGAACAGCTGGGAAAAGCTGCCCAGAGTCGCCTGGACCATGGTCACCCCAGCTCGGTAGGGGATGCGCCGCTGCCGATCGATCTATGGTTGCAGGAGTCGGCCCTTGCGCGGGCCGCGGTTGAGGAATTCGGCCGGACGGCGCCGTACACGGCACGCGGTGGACCTGCCAGTGTACTCCGCCCGGCGCGGCGCGCAAGTGTCACCAGCAAGCGTCGGGCGTGCGGTGCAGAGCCGGAGCGGCATCGTCGCCTTCAGCCTGCACGCATTGCAGGCGACGATGCGGCCTGATATGGAGCTGTGCGCTACGGCGGGCAGGCGGCCGATCGCGGGGGGTGCGCACTGCCCCGCGTGTCGCCGGTCCCCGCTCATCGGTCGGCTTCGCGCTCCTCGCTCTCCCTCGCGTTCCGCGGCGCGCCAGGGCTCTCCGGCCCGCCCGCCGGGCAGGGTGGAGCGCGTCTTCGGCCGAGTGCCTGCCCGGCTCACGAGCGTCGCGCCGGCGGTGTACGCCTGCGCCGCACCCTGGCGGTAGACGAGGTGGCCGCCAGACCGACCGACGCCGACGACGGAATACGCGAGGATAGCGGAAGCGATGGCCGTGGCGGCGCGACCCGCCTGGCCGAGGCGGCCGCCGATCATGCCGAGCGGCGCGATCACCAGAGCAATTCCGGCCATGAGGAGGAACCGCTCGGCCGCTTCCTTGTGCTCATGCAAAGCGCCGCGTGTGACGTACGCCTCGACCCGGTCCTCCTGTCGCTGGCCCGTACGCACGGAGAGCCAGGCCGCCAGGAACAGCGCCCCGGCGGCGCCGACGACGACTGCCCACGGGACGCGCGACCGGCGCGTGCGGTGGACCACCAGCCACGCGCTGGCGATGACGACAGGCATGAGCAGCGCCAGGACAATGGGGAAATGGACGAGGGCGGGATGCAGTGGATGCGGCAACATGTCGGAACCTCCCGAATCGTGAGGACATGAACAACGAGGCAAGCCTCGCTCGCCGGCGGGTCCGCGTCCATCCGGCAGATGCTCCAGAAGGCTCGGGCCCGTATCGTAAACGCGCCGGGACGAGTCCCGACGAGACACTAGTCGGAGGGTGCGTTGCTGCCTGAACACTCCGAGGATGCCGCGACGGTGCGGCTCACGCTGGTCGTCGTCGTAACGCTGATCTCGGTCGGCGCGGCGATCGACCTGGTGCTGGACCGGCCGAAGTCCTGGGTTACGCCGCATGTACTGTTCGAGCTGAGTACCATGGCCGTGAGTCTCGGTGTGGCCATCTACCTGGGTTGGCGCTGGTACGCGCGCTTCGTCTGTCAACCGCCTGGAGGCCCTGCTGCGGGTGCGCCAGGCGGAGCGGGATGCCTGGCAGGCCAGCGCCGAGCGACTTCTCACCGGGCTGGCGGAAGCGATCGATCAGCAATTCCGTGCCTGGGGATTGACCGACGCCGAGCGCGAGACGCGCTCTTGCATGGTGCTGAAGGGATACAGCCACAAACGCATCGCACAGAAGACGGCCCGAAGCGAACGGACGGTGCGTCAGCATGCCGTCGCCGTCTATCGGAAATCCGGCCTCGGCGGGCGCGCCGAGCTGGCTGCGTACTTCCTCGAGGGCCTGCGCCCACCCCCAGGCTGACCACGCCGGGTGCGCCTCAGATGACGGTCGAAGCTGATTCTGGCCCGGGCGCGGATTCTCCTGTATGGTTTCGCTCGCGGTCGCTTCGAAAGAGTAACGCAGTCACGGAGGTCTGGAGATGATCCGATCACGTTCCGGCTGAGAGGCTGCTGGTTAGCCGTCCGGCGACGGCGCCCGCGCACGGCAGACGCGGCAGCCTTTGCGCCGGTGCCATGCTGTCGTTCTGCTCGCGTTCGTCGTTGCATGGTGGCTGGCTGTGCGCACCGGGCTGGCCGGGGCCGTACAGGTACGGCGGGCGGTCGGCGCGACCAGGCGGGGCGCAGCCACGCCGGCGGCGCTGCTCGACCCTGCATGCGGCGGTGTGGCGCGAGCCACGCGCCCGCGCATTATCGCGCGCGCTTCGAGACCAGCCGCGGCGTGTTTATGGTCGAGGTGGAGCGTTCCTGGGCGCCGCTGGGCGCGGACCGGTTCTGGGCGCTCGTGCGCAGCGGCTACTACGACGGCGTACGGATCAACCGCGTGGTTGCGGGTTTCATCGCGCAGTTCGGCGTGCATGGCGATCCGGCCGTGAACGCGGTGTGGCGTGGCTTCCATGTCGCGGATGACAGCGCGCGGCAGAGCAACGTGCGCGGCACCATCGCCTTTGCGACGACGGGGCCGGAGACGCGCAACACGCAGGTCTACATCAATCTGGTCGACAACCTGCGCCTGGACTCACAGGGCTTCGCCATATTCGGCCGCATCGCGGAAGGTATGGATGTGGTCGACCGGCTGTATTCCGGCTATGGCGAGAACGCCGGCGGCGGCATGCGCGCGGGTCATCAGGGCCCGTACTGGAGGGCGGCAACGCCTCGACATCAGAGGGAGACCCGCAGCTCTGATCCACACTGCACGCCCGCATTGAACGCTGAAACAGACCGTTAGTCGTGCACCGGGCAGCGCCGCAACCGTGTGTGCCGGCCGCCCGCATCATGGCTGACATCCGCTAGGCCACCCGCAATGCCTCTCGCGCCGCGACCGACTCGTATGCGTCGAACAGGCCGTCGAAATCCCTGGACGACTGACACCGCTTTCGCGAGCAGGCCGCTTCCAGCCCAACCGGCGAAACGCTGCGCCTCGCCCCTGATTTCCCGCCTTCCGCCCAGTGTAACGCAAGGGATCACTCGGGCGTAACGCGCGTATGGCGCCTGTGCGTCCAACGTGCGCGACCGGCCCTCACACTACTGCCCTCACTCCGCCGCGGAGGATCCCATGACCGGGCACGAACCACGCAGCGCCTCCAGTCTGCTCCAGGCTTCCCGGCATCTCCTGGAAACGCTGTTGCACGATCTCCGACACGCAGCCCGGTCACTGCGCCGCTCGCCTGCATTCTCGCTGACAGCGCTGTTGACACTGGCGCTGGGCATAGGCGCGAGCACGGCGATCTTCGGTCTGGCGTGGGCCATCTCGCTCAAGCCAATGCCGTACGCGCACGCGGAACAGCTCGTGGATATCGGGGACGTCTATCGCGGCGGCGGTGGCGTCTACGTCTCCGCGCCCGAGTTGGAGGATTACCGCCCGCGATGCCCATTCGTTCGCGGCGCTGGCGGGTTACGCGTACGGCGCCGGCTTTGCCGCCGTGGACGGCGAGGCGATACGCATCGTCGCGTATCAGCTGCCGCCCGATCTGTTTCCGCTGCTGGGCGTGAAGCCGGCGCTGGGTTGCGCCTTCAACAATGCCGACGTCGAAGGCCAGCAGGGTCCGGTTCTGATTCTGAGTGACGCTTTCTGGCGCAAGCATTTCGCCGCGGACCGTCAGGTGCTGGGCAAAACCTTCAGCATGAACGGGCTGAGCTACACCGATGGTGTGGGCGTGATGCCGCGCGAACTCGCGGTTTCCCGCAGATCATGGCGAGAGCAATGTGTGGCAGCCGCTGCATCCCTGGGATCCGTCCATGGATCGCAGCCAGCGCTACGTGCGTGCGATCGGGCGGCTCAAGCCGGGCGTTTCGCTGGGCCAGGCCCGGGCCGGAATGACGGCAGTCGCGAGCGCGTTGGCGAAGACCTATCCGGCAACGAATGACGGCTGGACCGTGAAGCTCTCGCCGGTTGTGGAGCAGCTGCTGATCGGGTACCGCGCGGCGTTCGGCGCCCTGCTGGGCGCCGTGGGCGTGCTGCTGCTCATGGCGTGCGTGAACATCGCAAGCGTATTCCTGGCCAGGAACACGACGCGGCGGCACGAGCTGGCGCTGCGCGCCGCACTGGGCGCGGGGCGCCGGCGGCTGGCGCGACAGGTGCTTAGCGAGTCCATGCTGATCGCACTGCTGGGCGGCCTGGCGGGCCTGTTCCTGGCGCGCGCCGGAACGCAGGCGCTGTCCACCATGATGCCGCAGTACACGCCGCGCATCGGTGAAGTGCGCGTCGACCTTCCGGTCTTGCTGTTCGCGGCGTTTGCGGCCGCGCTGTCCGGCGTGCTCTGCGGCCTGCTGCCCTCCCTGCGCAGCGCGGCTACGGCTCCCGGCGATGCGCTGCGCGCGCAGAGCCGCACCATCGTGGGACTGAGCCGGCACGGGCTGCAGTCCCTGCTGGTCGTCGCCGAAGTCGCCCTGTCCATCGTGCTGCTGGTGGGAGGCGGACTCGTGGTGCGCAGCTTCGCGGCGCTGCTGCAGCGGGGGATTAGCGGCTCAGGCGGACCACCTGCTCACGCTGCACCTCACTCTGCCGTTCGCGCGCTATGGCGCCGGCGAGACACGGTGGCAGCGTTTCGCAACGTGCTCGAGCAGATCGCCCGGCTGCCGGAGGTGCAGGCTGCGGGTGCAGTCACGGGCTATCCTGACAGCTCGTTAGGAATTCTGGGCATGCCTGCGGTGGTGCCGACCCGCTGAAGCCGGAAGCCGCGGTGTTGAGCGCCCTGCGGGCCGGCAGCGCGGGCTATTTCCGCGCCATGGGGATCCCGGTGCTGGCAGGGCGTGAGTTCAGCGAGAACAGGGGATGGCGCCGGCGGGCCGGGCACGGTGATCATCAATCAGACGCTGGCGAAACGACTGTTCGCAAGGGATCGGGAACGCGGTGGGTTCGCTGGCGGTGCCG
>CAWCRS010000008.1:0-583550 GCA_963798085.1 uncultured Gemmatimonadales bacterium | reverse complement strand
GGGCGACAACCCTGTCCGGCGCCGCGTTGTCCTACGTATTGACATTCGATAGGAGCGCGTGCATCTTCCTATCGACATCCTGCAGGAGGAGGCATGGCACGACAGACACGACTGCTGCAGGGTACGCTCGACCTGCTGATCCTGAAGGCGCTGGCGCCGGGCGAGCTGCATGGACTGGGTGTGGCGCGACGCATTGGCGAGCTGACGCAGGGCACGTTCGACGTGAAGCCGGGCTCATTGTTTCCGGCGCTCTACCGGCTGGAGGAATCGGGCTGGGTGAAGGCATCGTGGGGGCAATCGGAGAACAACCGGCGAGCGCGTTATTACCACCTGAGCGCGGCGGGCCGGCGGCAGCTGCAGGTGGAAGCAGAAGAGTGGGGGCGCATCGCACAGGCGATCGGCGCGGCGCTCGAGTCGACGTGAGGAGGTCGTGATGCGTTGGTTGACGCGGCTGTACAGCGCGCTGCGGCGGCTGTCGCGGCCAGGCCGGGCGGAACGCGAGCTGGACGAAGAGATGCGCGGGTACGTGGCGCTGCTGACGGAAGAGAAGCTGCGGGCCGGTCTGCGAGGCGAGGCGGCGAAGCGGGCGGCGTTGCTGGAAACGGGCGGCATGGAGCAGGTGAAGGAACGTGTACGCGAGCAGCGCACGGGCGCGCTGCTGGAGACAGCGCTGCGCGATGCGCGGCACGGCGGGCGAACGCTGCTGCGCACGCCGGGCTTCACGGTCACGGCGCTGCTGGCGCTGGCGCTGGGGAGCGGCGCTACGGTGGCTGTGTTCAGTGTCGTTAACGCGGTGTTACTCCGTCCCCTGCCCTATCGCGATCCGGGCGGGCTGGTGGTGGTGCTGCACCGCGGCTACAACCCGGTGTCCTCGGCGAATTACCTGGACTGGCGTGCGCAGAATGACGTATTCGAGCGCATGGGCGCGGCGGATCTGTGGTCGCCGACGCTGGCGGGCGATCGTCCCGCCCGTCTGACAGGGATGCGGGTGACCGCGGATGTGTTCGCGCTGCTGGGTGTGCCGGCTGCGCTCGGGCGCAGCTTCGTCGCTGCCGACGACGAGTCGGGCGGTCATGTCGTGGTTCTGAGCTGGGGTCTCTGGCAGCGGCGATTCGCGGGCGCTGCGGGCATTCATCGGACGCACGCTGACGCTGGATGGGGAGCCCTACACGATTGCGGGAGTAATGCCGCGGAGTTTCCAGTTCTCACCGTTCTGGGCGGCGGCCGAGGTGTGGGCGCCGCTGCCCATGGCGGGGCGCTCGACGAACCGCGGGGACAACAGCCTGCGCGTATTCGCTCGCCTGCGGCCTGGTGGCACGCTGCAGCAGGCACGCGCGGCGATGGCTGTCATCACCGCCCGGCTGGAGCGCGCGTATCCGGGCACGAATCGGGACGTGCGCGTCGTTCCGCTGGCGGACGAGGTGGTGGGCGGGGTGCGCAATGCGCTGGTAGTGCTGCTGGGTGCGGTGGGACTGGTGCTGCTGATCGCCTGTGCAAACGTGGCGCACATGCAGCTGGCGCGCGCGACCACGCGGCAGCGCGAGGTTGCGGTGCGCACGGCGCTGGGAGCGGGTCGTGCCCGCCTCGTCCGTCAGCTGCTGACGGAGAGCCTGGTGTTGTCGCTGGCGGGCAGCGTACTGGGTGTGCTGCTCGCGCTGCTGGGCGTGCGCGTGCTGGTGGCGCTGGCGGGCACGAGCATACCACGCGCGGACGGGATCGGTCTGGATGTGCGCGTGCTGGGCTTCGCGCTGGTCGTGTCGCTGGCGACGGGCCTGCTCTCCGGTCTGGCGCCGGCGCTGCAGGCCGCGCGTCCTGATCTGACCGGAGGTCTGCGTGAGGGCGCGCGGGGCGCGACGGAAAGCGTGATGCGCAACCATGTGCGCAGCGTGCTGATCGGCTCGCAGTTCGCACTGGCGCTGATGCTGCTCGTGGGCGCGGGTCTCATGATGCGCAGCTTCATTGCTCTGCGCACACTGGACCCGGGCTTCGATCCTGGCCACGTGGTCACGGCGGTCGTGCCCGTGTCGGGCACGGCCGAAGCCTCACCCGGGCGCCGTCTGGTCTTCTTCCGCACGCTGCTGGAGCGGGTACGCGCGCTGCCGGGTGTCGCGTCGGCCGGCGCCATCAACCATTTGCCCATCGCGGGCGACATCTGGGGGTTTCCGTTCCGCGTGGAAGGCCGTCCGCGACCGGCGCCGGGTGAAACACCCAGCGCAACCTACCGCGTGATAATGCCGGGTTATTTCGAGACCATGCGGATCCGCATCACCAGTGGACGCGACATCAGCGAGCGTGATGACGTCAATGCACCGGGCGTCGTCGTCATCAATCAGTACGTGGCGGAACACTACTGGCCTGGCGAGAGCCCCATCGGCAAGCGCATTGCGACGGACCGGGACGATGCGAGCGGGAAAACGGACTGGCTCACGGTCGTGGGCGTGGTACCCAATGTGGTGCACAGCGACTGGGCGGCGCCGCCGGAGGAAGAGATCTACGTTCCCTGGCTGCAGACGCGCTTCTACCTCGAGGGTCCGGGCGCACACGTGGCGTACCTGACGCTCGTGGTGCGTGCGACCGGCGATGCCGCGGCGCTCGAGCCGGTGATCCGCAGCACCATCGGGTCACTCGATCCGGCGGTGCCGGTCACGGAAGAGCAGACCATGCAGAGCGTGGTCCTCGCCGCCAACGCGCAACCTCGTTTCTATCTGGTGCTGCTGGTGACGTTCGCGTGCGTGGCACTGCTGCTGGCGGCGGTGGGCATCTACGGCGTGATCAGCTACACGGTGAGCCGGCGCACGCACGAGATCGGCATTCGCATGGCGCTGGGCGCGAAGCCGGGCGAGGTGTCCCGACTGGTGACGAGCCAGGGCATGGTCGTGGTGCTGGTGGGCGGCGTCGCCGGTATCATCGGCGCCCTGCTGCTCACGCGACTCATGCGCACGCTGCTGTACGGCGTGCAGCCACGGGATACGCTGACGTTCCTGCTGGTGCCGGCGGTGCTGGGCGCGGTGGCACTGGTGGCGAGCTGGGTGCCGGCGCGACGCGCCACGCGCATCGATCCGCTGATTGCATTGCGCATGCCCTGACTGGTGTCCCGCGGAAAGTCGTTCGTTCATTGCCGCTTCGCTGCGGCGACTACCCGCCGTGCAACGTTGCGCCGGCCTTCAGACCGCAGGCGGTCCTGCCGATGCCGGTCAGCGTCGCCGTTTGCCTGCCTGACGCCTCGTCAGCGAATCACTTGGAAGGCGCTTCGCCCGGACTCCGGTCTGCTGGTTGCGACTGTACGCGGAAAGTGGGGGCGTCGTAGCCGGGTTTGACGTACTCGTCCGGTATGGCAATGCGATTGCCGTCCCTCGCCGAGCGGTAGTGCGGGCTCATGATCTCGACGCCCGCTTCGTTGAAGGCGTCCTGGATGTTGGCATGCAGCGCGGAGTAGGTGGCGGCCATGCGGTTGGGCGCTGGGGTGTAGGCGTTCAGCTCGTAGCTGACATAGAAGTCGTCCAGGCTGAGCTGAAACACGAAAGGCGCAGGATCCGCCAGTATGTCCTCCGTCTTCACCGCGGCGGCCAGCAGCAGAGCGTACACCTGACGCCAGGGCGCATCATAACCGATGGTTACGGTGGTGTGCAGAATCACGCCGCTCACACCGGCAGTGGCGCTGTAGTTGATGATGTGGCTGCCCAGCACCATGGAATTGGGGACCGTGATGTCTTCGTTCTTGATGGTGCGGATGCGGGTGACCAGCAGGTTCTTCTCGATAATATCGCCGGTGGTGTCGGAGATGCGCACCCGATCACCGACGCGGAACGGGCGCATGTAGGTGAGCACGATGCCGCCCACGACGTTGCCGATGGCGGATGCGGAGCCGAAGGAGATCAGCAGGCCGAGCATCACGCCCACACCCTTGAACGCATCTGAATCGCTGCCCGGCAGGTAGGGCCATGCCATGATGAAGGCGAAGATGAGCACGAGCGTGCGCACCAGCTGGTAGGTGGGCCTGGCCCATTCGGGGAAGAAACCCCGGAAGCTGATGTTGCCACGCTCGATGCCGGTGAAGAACAGGCGGATGAGCCGGAGCAGATACCAGGTGACGACGCTGATGGCGGCAATCGTGAAGAGCGATGGCAGATACGCAATGAAGGCGTTCCAGACGCGGGCGAAGGGGCTGAGCACCCAGGCGAAGAGCGGATCCGCGTAGCGCTCCGTCCACGGGAAGAAGCTCAGGATGATGGGCAGCGTGAGGTAGAGCAGTAGCGCGATGAGCACGACGCGCAGCACGCTCAGCGCGCCGAGTATCGCGTCAGCCAGCTGATTTCCCGACAGCAGCTCGAGGCGCTGTACGCGCAGGCCGGGCATGGCCTGACGTCGCTGCTCGACGGTCGTGCGCAGGCGCTGGAAGACGCGCTGTACCACACGGAAGATGAGGACCGTGGCGATGGCCACGAGCAGGGCGAACACGATGCCCAGCGCGATGGTGCGCAGCCGGGTCTCGAATCCCTGCGCGCGCAGTGCATTGCCGATGCGCAGCGACCAGTCGGCGGCGAGCTGCGCACGCGTGGTGCCTGCGGCAGCCGCATCGGCATTGGTCACAGCGACCAGGATGACGTCGCGCAGCACGATATCCGTCGTCGACGCCTCCTCGAGTACGCGCAGGCTGTCCGCGTTGGCCGTCGCATTGGCCGCGACGCGCTCGAGCCGGGCGCGAATGGCGGCGGCGCGTTCGGTGACCGTGAACGCACCCAGCCGTGCGTGCAGCACGAGCACCGTGTCCACACCCAGCACCACGGGCGCTGCGGGGAGAAGAGACGACTGCTGTGCGCGCGTGCTGTCGGCGGTGGTGTCGCCTGCAGTATTCCCGCGCTGCTGTGCGAAGCCGCGTGCGGGGAGCAGCAGCAGCAGCCAGACGAGCCCATGCGCAAGCGTGCGCATGGGATGCGCACCGCGCGAGCCCGATTGGGCGCTCTGCCTGAAAGCCGCGGTGCGAGTCATGGCTAATCGAGGATCAGCTGGGAACGGCGGAAGCGGGCCATGGCCGCGGCGAGGATCAGCCCATCAATGACGGCGACGAGCAGTGCGACGAGGAGCAGGCCGCTCACCAGGCCGGTACGGGCGAAGGCGAGCCCGGCGCGGGCTCGCCAGGCATCGGGCAGGGCGCGCACGGCAAAGAGCGGCAGGAACATCAGAACCATGATGCCAATGCTGAGCTGCTGCTGTGCCTGGCGCACGGTGGCGGCGCGCAGCGACACGAGAATGCCAATGCCGGCAACGAGTGTGGCGAAGAGGATGCCGAGCAGCACAATGCCGAGCAGCAGGTCAGGCGAATAGAAGAGGATCCGGCCGTGGCCAAACGCGATGTTAACGGTGACCACGCCCAGCAGCAGGCTGATCCAGGCCACGCCCAGGCCGTAGGCCAGTGCGGCGGTGACCTTGCCCAGCAGAATCGCGCGATCGGGCAAGCGGGTGGCGAGCAGGGTTTCGAGCGTGTGGCGTTCGCGTTCGCCGGCAAAGGAGTCCGCGATCACGGATGTGACCATGAAGAGCGGCACCCAGGCCCAGTAGGCGAGGGCGAGGGGCGAGCGGACCCAGCCTTCCTTGAGCTGCAGCGGCAGCACCACGCCGAACACGACCATGAACACGGCGAGGCCGAAGCGACTGCGGCCGCTGCCGCCGCGGATTTCCTTCCATTCCTTCCAGAAGACTGTGCTGATGTCGCCCATCTACTTCTCCTCCTCCATCAGGGCCAGGAAAACATCCTCGAGGCTGGAACTCGCACGGCGCACTTCGTCCACGCGTGCGCCCGCGCTCACGACGAGCGCAACGAGCGGCGAACTGTCCGTACCGGCGCGCAGGTCAATGACCAGCCGGTCGTCCTGGCGCTGGACACGGGTAACATCGGGTTGGGCGGCAAGCTTCGTCGCCACTTCCGGCGTGAAGCCGCTGCCGGTAATCTCGAGGCGGGGTACGCTCTGCCGCGAACGCAGCTCGGCGGGGCTGCCCATGGCGACCAGCTGGCCGCGGCGAATGACGCCCACCCGCCCACAGAGCTTCTCGGCTTCGGCCAGGTTGTGCGTCGTGATGAACACGGTGGCGCCCTCGCGGGTCGTCAGTGAGGCCAGATCGTCGCGCAGGCTGGCGGCGGCGACGGGATCGAGACCGGCCGTGGGTTCATCGAGGAAGACCAGTTCGGGACGGTGCAGCAATGCGCGGGCGACGGCAACTTTCTGTTTCATGCCACGGCTCCATTTGCCGACCACCTCGCGGCGGCGATCCCAGAGCCCGAAATGCGTGAGCAGTTCCCGAATGCGGTCCTCGCTTGCCGCAGGTGACTGGTGCCGATGCGGGCAAAGAAGCGGAGATTGTCCTCGGCGCTGAGCCGCTCGTAGAGACCGGTGTGTTCCAGCAGTGCGCCGGAGCGGGCGCGCACCTGGTCGGACTGCGTGCGCGTGTCGAAGCCCAGCACTTCAGCCTCGCCGGAGCTGGGATCGAGCAGCCCGAGCAGCAGGCGGATGGCAGTCGTTTTGCCTGCACCGTTGGGGCCGAGGAAGCCGAAAACGATGCCGCGCGGCACCTCGAGATCGATGCGGTCGACGGCGCGCACGGACGCGAAATCGCGTGTCAGCTCGCGGGTGCGAATAGCGACATCGGGCAAACCGGTCCTCCATGGCGAGTGCCCAGGGCAGAACGGAAGGTGCGACGCGGCGGCGAGGCGTGCAACACCGCCGGGCCGGCCCGACGTGTCCGTCACCCGCAGTGCCATGATCGCTGGACGGGTGTGAAGCGGTCCGAACAGGCCGCATAGGACTTGACAGCGGGAGGCCGGTGCGGACATTCGAGCCGGTGGGTACGCCTCACAGTTGCGGGGTTTGCGCGGGGCATCTCCGGGATGGTATCGCGCGGGCGACCGGCCCTGCCGAAGCCGTCGTCCTGGTGAACATGTCCGGCAAGCTTCTGGAGGAAATTGCGCGCGGGCAGGGCAGGCAGCTCGGTGATCTCGGCATGGACACCGCCGTGGTTCTGCCACTGCCGGGCCGGCACCGTCCATGACGCGCTGAGGCTGCTGGCACGGGGATCCGAGCGCATGCGGCGGGCCCCGTGACAGCCGATCAGCAGCAGCAGATCGCGGAGCTGCGCTCGAGCATGGAACCGCTGCATCGCCTGTTGAGCAATGCAGCCGCACGTTTGCGCGCAGCGGACGCGATCGTGTCCGACAATGGCGGCATGGCGTGACGGCGGAGACGAGCCTGCGCAATCCGCCCTTCTCTCCCATCGCGGCGCGTCCGTGGCAGCGTGCGCGCCCACCCCACCGGATCCTCGCCATTCGCCTTCAGGCTACGGGCGACGTCGTCATCTCCCTGCCCTGGCTGCGCGCACTCCGCGAGACCCTGCCCGGGACGGAGCTGGACTTCCTCACACGCAAGGAATGCGCTGACATTCCCACACACGTCGCCTGCTTCGATCACGTCATGCAGATCGGTGGCGGCCGCAGTGTGAAGCGCCAGTTGCTGCACGCGGCCAGTTTCCTGCCCAACCTGCTGCGTCGCCGTTATGAGATCGTCCTCGATCTGCAGAACAATCGTGTCAGCAGAATGCTGCGTCTGGCGCTGCGCCCGGCCGCATGGAGCGCGTTCGACCGCTATTCGCCGGTCAGCGCGGGCGAGCGCACACGCCGCACCATCGAGGCCGCGGGATTTCCCCTGACGCAGGTGCGCGCCGGCGTACCCCTGCGCGACCGCGCGGCCGGTCTCGATCTGCTGCAACAGACCGGATGGGATGCGACGCAGCCGCTCGTCATCCTGAGTCCGGCCGGCGGATTTCCCTCGCGCAACTGGCCGCTCGCAAACTGGTCCGCATTCGCACAGGAGTGGAGCACGCGCCACGCCGCACGCTTTGCGATCCTGGGCCTGCCATCACTGCAGCCCCGAGCCGATGAGCTGCGCACGCGGATGGGCTCCACACTGCTCGATCTCACCGGTCGCACCACCGCCTCCCAGGCGCTGGCGATCGTGCAGCGCGCCACCCTCGTGGTGAGCGAAGACTGCGGCCTCATGCACATGGCGTGGACGTCAGGGATCCCCACGCTCGCGCTCTTCGGCTCGAGTCCACACGTCTGGTCCCGGCCTCTGGGCAGTCACACCCACTGCCTGCATTCCGGCGACCTGCCCTGCGGCGACTGCATGCAGTACCACTGCCGCTACGGCGACGTACACTGTCTGACCCGCCATTCCGCGTCCTTCGTCGTGGAGCAGGCGGAAGCACTTCTGCAGCGCTGCCGTCACGCCGAAGCGCTGATCAGCACGCTCGAATAGACCCGGTCTCCGCCGCGCCTGCTCCGTACGGGCGCGAACCGCAGGGCAGGCGCATGCATGGCGGTCCTGGAGTCGGTATCGGTGAATCTGGCGTGTCCACCAGGCGAGGGTGTAGATTGTCTACACCCTTTGACGCCGGACGCGCATGCCGAAAGACCGGGCCGCATCACGCATTGAGCTGCTGCAGGGGACGCTCGATCTGATCATTCTGCAGACCCTGCGCTGGGGCCCGCAGCACGGTTACGGGATTTCCCAGCTGATCGGGTCGCGGTCGGACGATGTCCTGCGCGTGGACACGGGCTCGCTGTATCCGGCTCTGCATTGTCTCGAGCGGCAACGCCTGGTGGTGGCTGCGTGGGGGCTGTCCGACAACAACCAGCGCGTGCGCACGTACCGGCTCACGCCGGCGGGCCGGCGCCGGCTGGCCGCGGAGCGGACGCGCTGGGAGGCTCTGGCCGGCGCGATGGCGTCCATACTGAACCCGGAATTCACGGGCGGGCAGCCATGAGGATTCCCTTTCTGCACGGGCGGCGCGCGCGCAATGCGGAACTCGACGAAGAGATCCGCTCACACCTTGTCATGGCGGTGCGCGATCGCGTGGCGCGAGGTGAGGAACCGGAGTCGGCGCGCCGCGCGGTGATACGCGAGTTCGGCAACGTGGTGCTCATCCAGGAGGTGACGCGTGCGCAGTGGCGTGGCGCGCGGCTGGAACGCGCGGCTCGCGAGCTGAAGCAGACGGTGCGCGGGCTCTGGCGTGCGCGTGCTTTCACGTTGACGGCAGTACTGGTGCTCGGCCTGGGTATCGGCCTCGCGACCGCGCTCTTCACCGTTGTCGACACGGTGCTGCTGCGGCCGCTGCCCCTGCCTGCGCCGGAGCGCGTGGTGCTGCTGCGCACGCAGGACCCGGGCGGTGTGGATGTGGGCATGTCGCAGGACGAACTGAAGCAACTGGGCAGCGCGAATCGCACGCTTGCCGGCGTGGCCGGCGTCGCGCATCAGGGCGCCTCCACTTCCACGTTGCTGGACGGCGAACGCGCGTTGACGCTGCGGGGCGCCTGGGTGACGGGCAACTTCTTCGAGCTGCTGGGTGTGCGTCCGCTGCTGGGCCATTTCTTCAGCGGGCGCGATGAGACCCCCGGCGGCACCATGCCGAGCGTGCTGGTACTGAGTTATGAAACCTGGCATGACCAGTTCGGCGCGGATTCCAGTGTGATCGGCCGCCCGCTGGGCAATCCGTACACGCAGCAGAGTTCGTCCATCATTGGTGTGGCGCCACCGGGCCTGGCGTTTCCGGCGGGTACGGAGTACTGGACGCCGCTGGTCTATTCCATCCTCAATGCCGTGGCGCGGCTGGCACCGGGCGCGAGTCCGGAGGCCGCGCGGACGGAGTTTCTCGCGACCCTGCAGCAGCTGGATGCCCGCCGCGAGGCGCCCCTCACGCTGCGCAGTGCCACGGTGCGCACGCTCCCTGACGGAATGTTAGGCGATGTCCGGCCGCAGCTGCTGGTGCTGGGATGCGCCGTGGCGCTGCTGCTGCTCATCGCCTGCGTGAATGTGGGCAACCTGGTGCTGCTGCGGGCGAGCGAGCGCGGCACCGAGGTGGCGGTGCGCCGGGCGCTGGGCGCGCGCGCGTTCGACGTCGTACGGCCACTGCTGCTGGAGAGCGCCGTGCTGGCCGTGGCCGGTGGCCTGCTCGGTCTGGGTGTGGCCCGTGGGTTGCTGATGCTGCTGATCGGCATGGCGCCGCCCGAGCTGCCGCGGCTCGATGTGCTGCGACTGTCTGCCGCGCCGCTGGAGCTGGCGGCTGTGGTCACCGTGATTTCACTGCTGCTCTCGGGCCTGCTGCCCGTGCTGGCGGTCTGGCGTGACAATGTGGCCGCACCGTTGCGCCTGGATGGACGGGCGGGCAACGCCAGCCGTGCGCGGCACCGCACGCGGCAGATCCTGGTCGCATCCCAGGTGGCACTCGCACTGATGATGCTGGCGGGTGCGGGCCTGCTGCTGCGCAGTCTGGATCACCTCACGCGGATTCGTCTTGGCTACCGCGCCGATCACCTCTCGATCCTGACACTGGCCGAGCCCGTGAATGGCGACGATGTTCAGGCGCAGTTCATCGCGCTCTTCGATCGCGTCGCTCCCGCGTTACAGAATGAAGCGGGAGTTGCATCGCTCACGCCCATTGTGGCGGATCCGTTCTATGGGCCGCAGGTATTCACGGGTCGCTGGATGCCGGCCGGACAGCCCGCCGCGGAAGCCAATGCCAATCCGATGATCCCCTGGGAGGTGGGCGGCTCCGACTATTTCCGCACCATGGAGATTCCGCTGCTGCGCGGTCGCGGTTTCAGGGAAACCGACTCGGAGAAAGCGCCACGCGTAGCTGTCGTGAGTCAAGCGATCGCAGAGCGGTTCTGGCCCGGCGAAGATCCCGTGGGCAAGCAGTTCCGGTCGGTCTGGGACACAGCCGCGAATCCGTGGATCACGGTGGTGGGCGAAGCCGGTGACATCCGCTACCGCAGCCTGCGCGAGGCCACACCGACGATCTATTTCCCCTTCCGGCAGCTGTTCTTCCAGGGGGTGGTCGCGGTGCGCACCAGCGGTTCGCTGGAGAGCATGCTGCCGGCGCTGCGCCGGGCCGTGCGCATCGCTGCACCGGAAGCAACGCTGACGCGCGCAGAGTCCGTCGACGCACTCGTGCGGAAACAGTTCGCCGTGCCCAGGCTATCGACTGTGCTGCTCACCGGCTTCGGCCTCTCCGCACTGCTGCTGGCCGCAATCGGCCTCTACGGCGTCATGTCGGCGGCCGTACGCGAGCGGACGCGCGAGCTGGGCATCCGTGCCGCGCTGGGGGCGCAGCCGGGCCAGCTGCGGAAGCAGGTGCTGGTGCAGGCAGGCGCCATTGCGGGTGCGGGTGCAGTGGCGGGCCTTGCCGGCGCGCTCGCCGCATCGCACTGGTTGCGCTCACTGCTCTTCGAAGTGCGCGCCACCGATCCCGCCGCACTGCTCGGGGCCGGTGCGCTGCTGCTCGCCGTGGCCTTGCTGGCGGCATGGATCCCGGCATGGCGAGCGACACGGGCCGATCCACTGCGCGCCCTGCGTGCTGACTAACTGCTCGTTATGACGCCGGCGGCGGAACCCCACCGTCCGGTTTCTCCACGCCTGCGCGGCGACAGCACGATCGCTGTTCTTCTTTCTGTCGCCGCGGTTCCGAGCCCGATCCCCACCCCCAGAAACGGTCCCCCTCAGGTGTGCGGCCTTTCGATATGGCCAAAGATGCTGGACGGCAGCCATGCGGGCCGCGTGGGCCGGTCCGCCACCGTACGCACCAGGTCGAAGTACATCGCGTTGAAGCCCGCGGCCGTCTCGAAGTTGATGGGCTGCGTAAGGTCATCGGAAGCGTGGTGATAACGCGACTCGCGCCACGCCACGGCGGTTTCCATGTCCTTCGAGTCCGGCGTGTAACCCACCTTGAGCGCGAGCGCGGGAATGCCCCGCTTGATGAAGCTGTACTGGTCGCTGCGGATGAAGCGCACCTGCTCCGGCTCGGGATCGGGTACCAGTGTGAGGCCCCGTCGCTGCAGCACCTGCGCCAGGTCATTGCCCAGATCCGACTGATCCGCGCCGTAGCCGAACACGCCGTGGAACGGGATGATGGGCAGAAACATGTCCGTGTTGAGATCCGCGACGATCTGTACCGCGGGGACCGTTGGATGCGTGGCGAAATACGCGGAACCGAGCAGGCCGCGCTCCTCGCCTGTCACTGCCATGAAAACGATCGAGCGCTTCGGCTTGACATTGCCATCATGGAATGCGCGCGCCGTCTGCATCAGTGTGGCCGCGCCCGACGCATTGTCCATCGCGCCGTTGTAGATGGTGTCGCCATTTTCGGGACGGCCAATGCCGACGTGATCCAGGTGCGCGGTCACGATGAGGTACTCGTTCTTCAGGCGCACATCCGAGCCGCGCAGGATGCCCACCACGTTGGGCGCCTGCAGTGGCTGTCTGTCGAGCGCCGCCCAGGCGCGCAGCTCGGGTTTCAGCATGACCACTGGAACAGGCTTGTTCGCATCGGCGAGCGCGATCATCTCCGCGTACGTGTGACCGGAACCGGCGAACAGCTTCCCGGCAGAGGCAGCGGGCAGGTTGATGAGCATGCCGCCGGCACCGGGATCATTGGCCAGTGCGGTCACTGGGCGCGGCCCGCCTCTGCCACCGCCGGCAGCACCGGCGCCACCCGCACCACCACCGCGGCGTCCGCCAGCGGGTGCGTCGGCAATCGCAATGGCGGCCACAGCGCCCGCGCGACGCAGCTCATCGAAACGCGCGGAGCGGCCGTGGGCCAGCATCGTCGCATTGAGTCCTTCAGGCATGCGGTTCAGGTAGACGACCACCTTGCCGCGAACATCCGTGTTCGCAATGTCATCACGCACGCCGGGCAGGTGCAGACCGTAGCCGACGAAGACGAGCGGCCCCTGCACGCGCAGCGCCATGCTGGGGTTGACCTGGATGTTCGCGTCAGGGCCGATGCGCAGCGTGTCCGCGCGACCGCCGGTCGTGAGGATGATGCCTGACTGCCCGGGCTGCAGACTGACGACAGCCAGCTGCGCCATTTGGAAGTAGCCGTCGGTGCCGCCCGGCTCGAGACCCGCCGCGCGGAACTGGTCGGCCACGTAGTGTGCGGCCTTGAGGTACTCCTCCGAGCCGGTGTCGCGGCCTCGCATGCTGTCGTGCGCGAGCACCGTGATGTCGTGCCACCAGCGCGTGGCGGGACTACCCGCGGGCGGCATCGTCTGCTTCTCCGCCATTTGTTGCGCGGCGACTGGTGTGCGCGAGCACATGAGCCCGATCATGGCGACCAGGAACGACAGCCGGCCGGCCGCTCTGCCGAAGCTGCGCATTAGGCCTCTCCCCTTTTCAGCGAGAACGAGCTTCATTGCTGGGCCGCCACCTGCTTGTCCCACACGAAGCGTTTGAGGAAGTCGCCAATGCGCCCGAACGTGTAGACCCAGTTCCTGTGGATGAGGGACTCGTGCAGGTCGTCGGGAATCACGAGCAGCTCGTAGTACACGTTGTGCGCGCGCAGCAGCTGCACGAGGCCGACGGTCTGCGAGAAGTCGACATTGCGATCGTCATCGCCCTGTACGAGGAACACGGGCGATTTCCACGTGTCGATCGCGGAAATGGATGAGGAGCGATAGGCGACGTTGGCCGTGTCCAGCTGATTGCCGTACATGTGCACGCCGGCGAGGTCGGCGCCGGCCACGAAGATGTCGGAGTTGCGCGCCAGGGCTTCGGATGTCAGCAGTCCGCCGTAAGAGAGGCCCCAGATGCCGACCCGCGTGGCATCCACGTCCGGCCGCGACTGCAGGTACTTCGCGCCCGCGACCACGTCCTGGTACTCGGAGTTGCCGCGCGCATTCGTGTTGGGCGCCTGGCGGAACGAGCGGCCATAGCCAATCCCGCTGCGATAGTTGATCGACAGCACGATGTAGCCCTGACTCGCCAGCCATTCGTTGAAGGCGTACGCCCAGTGGTAGAACTGCATGTAGTGGTAGCCGGGCAGCATCTGCCGGACCGGCCCGCCGTGCACGAAGATCATGGCCGGTCGCTTTTCCCCCGGCTGCAGATTCTTCGGGATAAACAGCTGGTTATGGATCTCGAGGCCATCCTCGGCGTGCGTCAGCACGATCTGCGGCGTCACGTGCTCGGCGGCCGGGAAGTCCTTGCCCAGCGTGGGGAACACGACCTTCGGCGCACCCCCGGCCGCATCCACGAGCGCCACTGACGCCGGCTGTGCGGCGTTGAAATAGAGAACGGCCAGGCGCTTGCCGGTGGCCAGCGGCATGGGGTACGTCTCGATGCCGTCGCCGGTCGAGACCTGATGCGGCGGGGTGCCGCCCGCGGTGGGCACGGCCCAGATGTGGCGGCGCTCGATGTCGTTCGCGTTGGTGCAGTAGTAGAGCGTGCGACCATCGGGCGACAGTGCTATCGACGTGTTATCCTCGATCAGCCCGTCCGTCGTGGTGAGCAGCGTGGGCGGCGCTTCGCCACCCGCCAGCGGCAGCGAGAACCAGCGATCCCACTCGTCGTCCGGCACCTGCCCCGCGAAGACCACGTGGTCGCCCGCCCAGCGGATGTTGTTGATGCCCGCCCACTGCCGGTCGCCGGGCTGGTTGTGCCAGAACTCCTTCGCCTCGCCCGTCGCCAGATCCGCCACCATGAGCGACAGTGTGTAACCGCCCTTGAACGTGGCTTCATACATGCCGGGGATGCGCCGCACCGGATTCATGGCGGACGAATCCTGGCCGCCTCGCCCGCCGCGGCCTTCGCCACCGCGCCCACCGAAGCCACCGAAGCCGCCGCCTGCACAGCCGCTGAACGGATTCGCGCCACCGCCGCCGCGTCCGCCTCTGCCCTGCGCGTTGGGGTTGTACGCGGGTCCGGTGGGATTGCCGATGCCGCCGCCGCCCTGCTGCGCCTGGCGGCCGAAGGGAACGCCCGGCCGGCGCACGAACGCAATGCGCTTGCTGTCCGGGGACCATGTGGGACTCGCATCACAGTCCACGCTGGGCGCGACGTAGCTGACCTTCCGTGTGCGCACATCGTACACGCTGACGAAGGCGTGATTCTTGCGGTCGCTCACGAAGCTGATGTGCAGGCCGTCAGGCGACCACTGCGGATCGCTCTGCCGGCCCCACTCGTTGATGAAGGGCACGCCGCCCGTGTCCATGGCTGTCACGGTCGCAGCCTTCACGAGCCGCGCGTGATAGATCTGTCCGTCTTTCAGGAAGAGCACGGAGCGGCCGTCAGGCGAGAGCACGGGCGAACTGCCCTCGGCCACCCGCCATGCAGGCATGGCGCCGCTTGTGCGCACGGCCCAGATGGCGCGCTCCGAGCCATTCGGGTCGTGCAGCGGGTTCGCAATCCAGCCATCCCTGTTAGGCGCGGAGCCGCGCACGAATACGGCCATGCTGCCATCATCGGAGAGACTGACGTCGCTGACTTCCTGTCCGTCATCCTCGAGGAAGCGTGTGAGGCGCACGGCATGGAAGTCTGGTGCCGCGGCCGTGTAGACGTTGCGCATGCCGCGCTCGTACGCCACCCACGCCACACGGTCCGCCTTGCGCGCGGACGTGATCTCGAGCGGCGATGCCGGACTCAGGAACTGCGCGATGGTGGCAGTCGACTGAGCCGAGAGGCGGGGCGCAAACAGGAGTGTTAGCGCTGCGGGCAGCAGCACGGCACGATGAGCGCGCAGCATGGGACCTCGGCCGAAAGCGGGAACGGGGGACCGGCCGGCGGTGCGGCCGGACAGATCCGGCACGGTAGCATCCGCCGGCCCGGCCGTCCACCATGCGCAGCCGCCGCGCATGCTGCACGCGCCCGGTCGCGCGGCCCGTTTCATGGAACGCAGCCGGCGTTTGCAGCCCGCCCGTGGCGGCACGCCAGCGCGCACCGGCGTTGCGGCAGAGCGAGCGGGCGGCACTTCGTGAGCCGGCGGAGATTGCACAGCGGCAACGGGTTGCAGGCGACGCATCGAGTGCACGCGCCGGTGGAACCTTCGGGCCCTGCGTGGCGTTCTGATTGCGTAGCCAGGATCCGAAATCCGGAGTCAGTATCCCCCGAAAGGAGCGTCGCATGTCCCGATCGACCCTGCGCGGTTCCGCCCTCTTCGGCGCCATCGTCGTGGGCGCCGTTGTGCTCACGCGCCAGTCCGCCATTGGCGCGGTGCCGCTGCCCGATCCCGTGTTGCTGGGTCTACCCGCACAACCGGGCGAGCTGCAGACGGCCGTGTTCGCGGGCGGCTGCTTCTGGGGCATTGAAGCCGTATTCGAGCACGTGAAGGGCGTGAAAGACGCGGTCTCCGGCTACGCCGGTGGCCACGTGAAGAAGCCCGATTACGAGCAAGTCAGCACAGGTGAGACCGGCCACGCGGAATCGGTGCAGGTCACGTTCGATCCGGCGCAGGTCTCGTACGCGGATCTGCTCAAGATCTTCTTCTCTGTGGCGCACGATCCGACGCAGCTCAACCGGCAGGGGCCGGATGTGGGCACGCAGTACCGCTCCGCGATCTTCTACATGAATGACGAACAGGCGAAGGTGGCGCACGCGTACATCGATCAGCTGACGAAGGCCAAGGTCTTCACGCGCCCCATCGTCACGCAGGTCGTGCCGCTGGAGGCGTTCTATCCGGCTGAGGCCTACCACCAGGACTACATGGAGCATCACCCGGATCAGCCGTACATCGTGTTCAACGACCGTCCCAAAGTGGAGCATCTCCGGCAGCAGTTCCCGGAAATGTACCGCGAACACAAATAGGCGCGCGCTCGTCCTGGCCGCGCCCAGAGCATCACGGCGGGGAAGGGTTGGGGGGACGACGACTGCCGGCCCTGCAACGCCGCTGGCTATGGGTTCCACCCTTCCTTCGCGGCTCGGACCCGCACGTCGGCTCTCAGGTTTTTCTCTCTCTCTCTCTCTCTCTCTCTCTCTCTGGGCGATGCCCAGAACCACCCCAAGGATCCGGACGGCTGCATGCGCCCATGCCTTCACCATCTCTGCTGGCCTCACGATCTTTCGGAAGGCGGGTGGCTCGCATCGTCATGTTTCCAAGTCGAATCGGATTCGCTCGCACCTGCGGCTCGCTCGCCTCCGACCCTGGAATTGCTTCCACACCTTCTCTGCTACATGTCTCACAGGCATTTCACATCGCGAACTCCTTTGAGTTGACAAGAGAGATCAGACGCATCCTGACGCGTCGGCGGCGCGGACGCCGTGAGACGCAGGAGTGCTGGATTGTGCACGATTCGTGACAGGGCACATATCACGACGCGAACCATTAGCCGGGTCTTTCAGCGATGAATTCTGTACCGCACTACATATGGAACGCCAGGCGTATCAAATCGTGTTCAACGACCGTCCCAAGGTGGAGCATCTCCGGCAGCAGTTCCCGGAGATGTACCGCGAACACAAGTAGGGTCGCGCGTCGCCGCCCTGCTCCAATGCCCCACGGCGGGAAGCGTTGGGGGAACGGGTCGGAGGCGCAGCGCGGGTTGGGGTTCAGGGGTGGGGCAGGGTTCAGGTCGGGACGTCGTAGTGTTTGAAGAACGGGCCGGCTCGAGTGAGCCGGCCCGTTTGTCTTGCAATGTGTTAGGTGTTCAGCGCTCGTCCAGGGTGCGGCCGGCGTTGAGGTTGTCGAAGTTCATGATGGTGTTGAACACGAGGAAGTAGCTGCCAATGGTTTCGCCGCGGTAGATGGGGTTGTTGGCGAAGAGCACGACGTGGCCCCTGTCCAGTGGCGCATCCACGACGACCGGGCGTTGCGCGACGTCGGTGCCGCCATCCAGCAGGCCGGAGACGAGCAGGTCCCGCTGGTCGCTGAAGCGCAGCGCCACGCGCGGCCGCTGATCGGGCGGGATGATGTTCAGCGGGTTGCGCATCTGCTCATCGGTCAGGGGCGCGGCCTCCCACGGCTGCACCGGCTTGCGCGGTGGCGCCTCGAACTTCGGATCGAGCGGCGGCCGGCCCTGCGGCTGATCCACATCGTCCGGTGTGCCACGGCCCGTCGGACGGCCGCCAGCGGCACCACCGAAACCGCCGCCACCACCGCGACCGCCGCGTGAGTTGCTGACACTGAAGCTCTCGCCGTCATCGCTGTACACAGCGAGGTCATCGATTACGCCGTACACGATCGGGCTGGCACTGTCGACCAGCCGGGTGCGCAGCAGGCTGCCGGTCACGCGGCCGCGTGGCGGCTGGTTGGTACTCACACCGTTCACGAGCCCGAATTGAACGGCGAGGTCGGCGGTGTTGTTGACGGCCACGAGCACGCCGCCGCGCGAGACGAACGACTGCAGGTTCGCCAGGCCCTGCCAGCCGAGGCCGGGGCGGATGTCGTCGGTCTGCGCCCAGGTGCCGATGTTAGGCGTTTCCGGCGTGTTCTTCCACGGCATTGGGTTGCGCCACATGGGCATGCCGGCAATGATGGACTGGCCGTTGCCGCCGCCGGGCGGGAACAGGATCACGTCGTACTTCGCGTTCAGGTTCGCGTCCCGGGCCACATCCTGTATGCTGATGTAATCGTAGGGCAGCTGCAGCACGTCGAACGCCTGGCGCCACCAGCCTTCGGTCTGCGTGCCGCTCCACGTGTGCAGGATGGCGACTCGCGCGGCCCTCGCCGGGTGCATCTTCACGGCCGGCGGCGACGCGACGGCCAGCGCGGCGAGGCCCAGCTCCTTCGTCGCGCGATCGAGGTCGGCCGCCGCGATGTTGCGAATGATGAAGGAGCCGCGATTGAACTTCTGGCCGTTCACATCGAACGCTTCTTCCGCAGTCTGGAAATCCGCGGCACGGAAGCGGTAGCGCAGCGTGGCCAGCGCGTTGTCGCCATTGTGATTGATAACAAAGATGCTACCACTGCCGGTGACGCCGCCGGGCGCGCGGATCTCGCCGGTGACGCGCTGCATGGGCACCTTGAGCACGGTGCTGTCGGTGACACGCACGGCCTGCACGGCGAAGCCTTCCGGGAAGGTCCAGCCGGTGTCGTCGTACGGATTCTTCTGCGGGTCGTTGGGGCTCCAGTACTGATAGTCGAGCAGCGCGTCGGCAATGCGCGAGTAGGGCTGGTCCATGCGGATGATGTAGCTGCCCGCCGGGAACTCGCGGGTTTCCGTGCGGTGCGTGGTGTCCTGCTCGAGCGCGGCCGCGGCCGCATCCGCCGCGCTGCCTCTTCCGCCCGCACCGCCGCCCCGCTGCGGCCTGGGCCGGCGCACCGGCATGGTCACGGAGAACCCCGCGGTGGCGCGTGAGATCTCGACATGCTGCAGCTGCATCACGTGCAGCAGATCCGCCTGCGCCCCGAGGCGAGGATCATGGGCGCTGAGCACGTAGGCGGCCGGGCCCTCGGTGGTCGCCTTCAGGATCGAGCGCTTGCTCTTCTGATAGAAGTTGCTGAGAAACAGACGGCGGTTGCTGGCAATGTAGCTGAGGGAGACCAGCAGGCCGGTCTGCTCGTAGTTGTTGTTGTTGCGCAGCGACCACTTCACGCGCGGCAGCGGCGGATTCTGGCGGTACCAGGTGCGCGCCGTCTCGTTGGGCGAGAGCGTGCGCTCGAGCGTCTCCGCGCTGCCGCCGTTGCCGAAGGTCTCGTACAGGCGGCTGATGCCGTTGTGCGTCGCCGCCATGAACATGAGATAGCCCGGCGACCAGGTGTCGAACGTGCCGAACGCGAACACGCCGGGCATGCCCAGCCGCGTCATCTCCTGCACGTTGTTCCAGCCGATCATCTGCCATTCGTTGGTGAGCAATGGATCGAGCCAGGCGTTGTAGGGTCCGTCGCCGATGGTGTTGTCGTAGAGGTAGGGCACGGACTCGTGCAGGTCGTGCAGCACCTGCGCCTTCCAGTCGAGGTAGGTGTTGAGCACGTTCTGCGAGAGCTTGAGCGTGAGCCCCATCGCATCGCGGTTGTTGTCGTGCGCCACGTAATGGCCCCAGTAGATGAGGCTGGGCCAGGTGTCGTCGGGGTGGGCGAGAATGCCAGCGGAACAGGTCGACCTGGCGGTCGCGACCATCCACTTCGACAATGGGCGTGATCAGCGTGATCAGGTGATCGCGGATGTTGCGAATGTACGGGCCCTCATCCACCGCCAGGCGATAGGCCAGCTCCATGAGCGCCGTGGGCGCGCCCGCCTCGGGCGAGTGGATCGTGCCGGTGATGTAGTAGACGGGCACGGCATCCGCAGCAATGCGATCCGCCTGCGCATCGTCCATGTTGATGGTGCGCGGATCCGCGAGTTTCGCCAGTTTCGCCTTGTTGTCGTCGAGCTTCGCCATGATCGCATCGGAAGCGACGGCCACGGCGATCATCTCGCGCCCTTCCTCCGTCTTGCCGATGGAAAACACCTTCACGCGCGGGCTCGCCTTCGCCAGCAGCCGCATGTACTCGTAGACCTCGGTCGAGTACGGCAGCTTGTTGGGCGCTCCGGCAATGTCACCCAGCACGACGGCGGGGGTGGGCACCGTCTTCGATGCGGGCAGGTAGTCGACCAGCGGCGAGAGGAAGAAGGGCTCCGTGGTGTACTCGTGGATCTTCTTCGTGTACGCCTCATCGACAGGCGTGTTAGCCGCGCGTCCCGGCTTGATGCCTGATGCATCGCCGGCCGTAGCGGTGCGTTCCGCATTGTTGCGGTTCTGCGCCGCAAGCCTCGACGAAGGCAGCAGCAGGAGCGTGGCAAACAGCAGGTTCAGCGCGATGGCGGAGCGCTTCATGACAACCTCTCCGGTGATTTTCGGCGGGTCTGCCCGCCCGCGGTGTGGACGGAGGCTCACGTGTCGCCACCATCCGGGGTTGCTGCTCGAGCGGGGCGGAGAATGTAGAGCCCGACGCGGCAGGTGACCAGTGCGCCGCGGCGGGCCGTTCGCCCCGCGTAGCGGACGCGGAGCCGAGGCCGTGTTGTCGCCTGCACCACGAGCCTGAGGCACCCGGCGCAGCGCGGTCTCAGCCACGCACGGCTGGTCCCGGCGGGTGCACGCTCCGCGTACGGCCGCTTGCCGGCGGGAGAACTTGCGGGCATCCTGACCATCGTGCGCGGTACCTTCCCACCTCGAGCGCTTCCCCGCGGGGCGGAGTCTGAATGCACATGAATCGCACGGAGCGAGGCCGGAACGGCCCGCGAGCAGGCGACGACCTGCGTCGGGACCTGCGCTTCGCGATCCGCTCGCTCTCGCGCAGTCCGGGTTACGTGCTGACGGCGGTGTTGTCGCTCGCGCTGGGCATGGGCGCCAGCGCCGCGGCCATTGGCGTGCTCGACGCCGTGCGCTTCCGCGCGCTGCCCTTCCCCGATGCGGACCGGCTGCTGCTGATCAGCGAAGTGCCGGCGACGCAGTCGTCCGGGCAGCCTGTGTGTCAGACCGCGTGCAACGTGGGCTACGAAACGTGGGCGCAGGTGCTGCGTCCACACGCGTACCGCACACTGGACGCGATCGTCGCGTTCACCTCGGGTGGCAAGTCGCTCAATCTCGGCGATGCGCCCATCGGCGTGGTGGGCGGTGTGGTCTCGCCCAACGTGTTCGATCTGCTGCGCGTGCGCCCGCTGCGTGGCCGTGCGTTTTCCGATGCGGACAATCGCGTGGGCGCGGAGCCGGTGACCATCCTGAGCCACGACCTGTGGACGCGTTCGTTCGGACAGGATCCCGCCATCATTGGACGCACGGTAAAGCTGAGCGACACGCAGTACACGGTGATCGGCATCATGCCACCCGGTTTCGATTTCGAGCTGGGTTCGGATTTCTGGCTGCCGGACGTTCCCACGCTCGATCCCAGCACGCGTCCATCGATTCGCAGCATCATCGTGGCCGGTCGCCTCGCGCCGGGCGCAACGCTGGCGCAGGCGAGAGCGGAACTGGCGGCTCTGGTCCCGTTGCCCATTACGGGCGATGGCGTGGCACCCGCGCCGCCCACCGTGCTGCAGGCGGCGCCGCTGCGCCTGCGTTACGTGTCGTCGACCGCATCGCACGATGTGATCTTCGCGCTCATTGCGGGCTGCGTGCTGCTCATCGCGTGCGCCAACCTGGCGAACCTCACACTGGTGCGCGCACTGCACCAGCAGCGCGAGTACGTGACGCGCATGGCCATCGGCGCGAGCCCGTGGCGTCTGGTGCGACAACAATTCACGCAGCACATGGTGCTCGTGCTGGCGGGCACACTGGTGGGTCTGGTGCTCGCCTGGAAGCTGCTGGCGCTGCTGGCGGCAGCGCCCGTGCTGCGTTCGCTCCGACCCACGGGCATGGAGTATCGTCTGGACGCGCGCGTGGTCGCGTGCACGCTCGCACTCGCCGTGCTCGCGGCCGCACTGCTCAGTGTCGTTCCGGCCAGGCTGGTGGCGCGCGCCAATGCGCCGCAGGTGCTGCGCGAAACGTCGACCAGCGCGAGCGGCGGGCGCTGGGGCCGCAATGCGCAACGCCTGTTCGTCACGCTGCAGATCGCGGTCGCGGTGGTGCTGCTTACCGGCGCCGGCCTGCTGGCGAGGACGGCGGCGCGTCTCGCGCGTGTCAATGTCGGCTTCAATGCCGCGCACGTGCTGCAGGCGAGTCCCAGTCTGCCGCACACCTGGCGAGTCGAGGAAATCTACCTGCCGCTCTTCGACCGCATCCTGCTCGAGCTGGGTCAATTGCCGGGCGCGAGTGCCGTTGCGCTGCGGGCGACGACGCCGCTCGCGGCGCGCGGCAATCCCGAGGTGGTAGTCGAAGGACGCAATGATCCGCTCGCGCCCGCACTGCTGCCGCAAATCGCGTTCACCGTGAGCGAACAGTACTTCGACGCGCTTTCCGTGCCCGTTCTGCACGGCCGCGCGTTCAGCAGCAGCAATGTGCGGGCCGCGCCGCCCGTCGCCATCGTGAATGAATGGGCGGCAAAGCGCTGGTGGCCGGGAGAGGATCCCGTGGGTCGCACACTGCGCATCAGCGCGGCCGGCGGCAGCACACTAACGCTGACAGTCGTGGGTGTGGCGGCGGACAACAAGGCAGCGCAGCCGGGTGTACTGGTCGCGCTGCCCGGCCCGGAGATCTACCGGCCTTTCGCACAGGCGCCTTCCGCGTTCCCGACTTTCTTCGTGCGTTCCGCGACACCGGGTACGGTATTGCGGCCCATGCGCGATCTCATGCTCCGTCTCGTTCCCGACCGTCCACTGTTCGCGGCGCGCATGTCGGACCGGATCGATCAGCAGCTGGGCGGCGTGCGCGGCAATGCACTGCAGAGCATGGGCTTCGCCGGCATTGGTCTGGTGCTGGGGCTCATCGGCATCTACGGCGTGCTGGCGTACACAGTGCGCAGGCGAGTGCGCGAGATCGCGATCCGCAGCGCACTCGGCGCCACGCGCGGACGCGTGCAGTTCATGATCCTCGGCGAGGCGCTGCGCATGGCGGGTGCCGGCCTGCTCGCAGGTGTGCTGCTGGCCGCGCTGTCTACTCGCCTGCTGGATGGGTTACTCTACGGCACGAGCCGGACGGATCCGGCCGTGCACGTGGGCGTTGCGCTTGCCGTCGTGGCGGTCACACTGTTCGCCGGCTGGATCCCGGCGCAGCGCGCGGCGAGAGTCGATCCCAATGTGGCGTTACGAGACACGTAGCAGCAGGGCGCGCGGTGCGTGGAACCGTGCGCCTGATCGCCGACCGTGGCCACTCGAATCTGAAACGGGTTTGCGGGTCGACGCGACCCGCGCACGGTCAGCGGCTGCTGCCCACGGACTTTGCCAGTCTCTCGAGTTCAGCGGCTCGTTTGCGAGCGAGTCGCGCCACCGCGGTCTGCCAGCCATCCGGCGGCTTGCGGTAGGAGCGGTTCTCCTTGTCCAGCCGGGACTGTCGCAGCAGCCCGTGCGAGACGCCGATCTCCTTGGCTACATCCTCGAGCGTGACGGGCTCGATCAGCCGACTGGTCGCCTGAACGAAGTTCATAGTTCGCTCGTGCTGGTGAGTGCGGCGCTGCTGTCGATCATACTGTACATAGTAGAGAGGCAACGCAAGTACCGGGAAACCCCGTGTTGTCTGTAGGCCAATGCCCGAACCTGTCCTGACCGGGAACCAACTGCGGTGTGGCCTGCTGACGGGCGGGTTACCAGAGCCGCGGTTCATGCGTTGTGAACGCGACTGTTGCCCGACAGCGCGCGTGGGAGAATTGCGGACATGAGTTCCTCAGCGGCCGCATCCGCCAGTCACACGATCACCACCCGCGGGCTGGATGAGGTGGTGGCCGTCGAAACACCCGAGCAGGTGGTGTTCTCCTACACAGTGGCCGGCATTGGTTCGCGCGCCGCGGCCGCTCTCATCGACTACGGACTCATCTTTCTCGGCCTGCTGCTCATCTGGCTCGTCTACGCCTTTGTTCTGGGGCCGGTGCTCTCGCGTGCGCATGGTGCATCACTGCTGGCCCGCCACACGGGCGCCTGGGTGCTCGCGGTCGTGCTCATTCTGCAGTTCGTGGCGATGTGGGGTTACTACGTGCTCTTCGAGGCGCTTTGGGATGGGCAGACGCCGGGCAAGCGCTGGCTGCGCCTGCGCGTGGTGCAGGACGGCGGCTACTCCGTTTCCTTCGCCGCGTCGGCGGCGCGCAATATCGCACGCATCCTCGACATGCAGCCAGGCATTGCGTATCTGGCAGGGCTCATCGCACTCGCGGTCTCGCGCACGGGGAAGCGCATTGGTGATCAGGTGGCAGGCACGATCGTGGTGCGCGAGCGCATCGTGCCGGTATCCGCTGATGCGCCCGCCGCTGGCGAACCGACGACGCCCGCCTCGCTCCAGCTGACAGCCGCGTTGACGGATGCCGAGCTGGACCTGCTGGAGCGATTCCTGGAACGCGCTGCGAGTCTCGATCCGGCTCGCCTGGACGCACTCACACAGCAGCTGACAGCGCGTTTCCGCGCGCAGCTGCCTGCGACGACGCAGCCCGCTTCCCTGCCCGCGTTGCACGAGCTGGCGCAACGCGAGCGGGCGGCACGGGCGAGCGGTGTCAGTGCGCGTGGTGATACGGGTGCGGCGCGCGAGCGCTACGCGCTGCTGGCCGAAGGTGAAGCGCGCTGGAGCCGCTTCGCGGCCATGCTTTCCGATGCACAACGGCGAGGCCTGCGGCACATGTCGGGAGCGGAAGTTGCCGCTTTCGTTGCCGCATACCGCGAAATCGCCACGGACCTCGCGCGGCTCTCCACTGCGGCGCACGGTCGCGAGCTGGATGCGCTGTTCCGCCTCTCCCGACTCGTGGCGGGCGGCCACAACCTGCTCTATCGTCGCGAGCGCGTTGCGCCGCGCGCCTTCCTGCGCTTCGTGTTCGTGGGCATTCCTGTCGAGCTGCGCCGCTCCTGGCTGCCCATTCTCAGTGCCGCGCTGCTGTTCTTCGCCAGTGCCACCGCCACCTTCATCGCCACGACGCGCGATCCGCGACTGATCGATGAGCTGATCGGGCCGGGCATGATCGACCGCGCCGAAGTGGACGCCGCCCGTGCCCGTTCCGGTGATGCGCGCTACATTGATGTCGAGGATTACGTACGACCTGCGCTCGCCAGCTCCATCATGCGCAACAACGTGCAGGTCACGTTCCTGGCGTTTGCTTCCGGTCTCACGGCAGGTGTGCTCACGCTGCTGCTGCTGATCAGCAACGGCGTCAGCATTGGCGCGGCCGTCGGCCTGTTCGCGACGCATGGCATTGCGCGCATCATTCTCGACTTCGTGATCGCGCACAGCGTCTTCGAGCTGAGCGCGATCTGCATTGCGGCGGGCGGCGGTTTCCTCATTGCGGGCGGGCTGCTGCTGCCGGGTCCGCGCACGCGCCGGGAAGCGCTGGTCGCCGAGGGACGCCGGGCGCTGCGACTGCTGGGCGCGGCGACGCTGCTGCTGGTCTGCGCGGGCACCATCGAGGGCCTGATTTCGCCGCGCACCGATGTACCCTTCGCGTTGAAGGCGCTGATCGCCGGCAGCAGCGCGCTCGTGCTGGCACTGTGGTGGAACAGCGGACGGCAGTCGGCGCCGCCCCCGGAGCTGCGCTAACGCATGGATAGGGCGGTCACAGGAGCGCCCGGGCCTTGATCGCGAGGTAACGGTTCACCACGGCCGCGGTCATGACCCGCGGCGACACATCCAGCACGGACACGCCCGCGCGGCGCATGGCCGTCAACGCTTCATCCCGCTCCAGCAGCAGTTCCTCCGCCGCCGCGCTCTCGAACAATCTCGCGCCATCGCCGTGCGGCAGGGCGGCCGCGACGAGCGCGTCGTTCTTGAGCGCGACCACCAGCGGCAGGTGGCGCGCGGCGCTGCGCGCCGTGTGCGCGATCACCGCGCGCGAGGCGCGCACGTCGACCACATCCGTGAACAGCACAATGAGCGAACGGCGCCGGTGGCGCGCCGCCAGTGCGCGGAACGCGCCCGCATAGTCCGGCTCGGTGAGATTGGCCTCGAGCGGCACCAGCGCGTCGCGGATGCGGTGCAGCGCGAGCATGCCCTTCGCGGGAGGCACGAAGGCGCGCAGCGCGTCATTGAAGACGAGCAGACCCACATGATCACCGGAGCGCGTGGCCACGTCAGCCAGCACCATGGCGGCGGCAAGCGCGTGCTCGAAGCGGCTCACGCCATCCGACAGCTGTGTCATCATGCGACCGGCATCAACGGCGATCACCACGCTCTGGCCCTGCTCCACCGAGTACTCGCGCGTGATCAGCTTGCCTCGCCGCGCGCAGGCCTTCCAGTCGATGTGACGCGGGTCATCGCCCTCGACGTACTCGCGCAGGTTCGCGAAGCTGCTGCCCTCGCCGCGACGGCGAATCGTGCGGATGCCCGCTTCGCGCAGGCGATGCTGCACCGCGAGCAGCCGGTGGCGCCGCACACTGCTGATGGAAGGGACCACGGCCACGCGTGCGGTCAGCGACGCGCGCAGGGTGCGCTGCACGAGACCCAGCGGCCCGCGCAGGCGCAACACCACGTCGCCCAGTGCGTGCTGGCCGCGCTCACGTCCGGTCAGTTCCCGCGCCAGCGTCGCCTCGCCCTGCGGCGGCAGGCGCAGGCTGCCCACCCTCCAGGGCGCGTCCGCCGGTAGGGGCGCGCGCCATTGCAGGCCCGCGGGTAACAGGTCGTTAAGCTCGACTGCGAGCGGCCGCGGCCAGGCCGATTGCAGCCGGTACGTGACCTTCGCCGTGTCGCCCAGTCCCAGCGTCCCGGGCAGCTCGCGCCGCACCTGCACCATGCGGGCGCCCGGTATGAACAGCGCATCGGCCACGAGCATCAGCAACGCCGTGCAGCTGACGAGCAGCGCGGCGACCAGACCGGCGGTGGTTCCGGAAAAGAGCCAGACGGGCGCGGTGAGCGCCAGCAGCAGCGCACTGCGGCGTGTGGGCAGCCAGGTACCCAGCCGCTGCGACAGGCCGTGGCGTCGCCTGGCGGGAGGAACGGGGGCCGCAGCCGCGATCATTGCGGCGCCGGCACGCGCGCGAGCAGCGCTGTGATCACGTCATCGCTGGTGCGCCCTTCGACCTCCAGCTCGGGCGCGACCAGCAGACGGTGGCGGAGCGCGGCCGGTGCGTGCGTCTTCACGTCATCCGGCGTGGCGAAATCGCGACCCGCGAGCAGCGCCGCGGCACGCGCCACGCGAAACAGCGCGACACTCGCGCGCGGCGATCCGCCCAGCGTGAGGGTGCTCTCTTCACGGGTGGCCCGCACGATGGCGGCGATATAGGCGCGCACGTCCGGCTCCACGCGCACGGCATCCACAGCGTTGCGCAGGGCGCGACAGGTGTCGGCGTCCACGACGGGTGTGGCCAGCACGGCATTGGCGCGCTCCGCATCGAACCCGCGGCTGTAGTTGTCGAGTATGGCCAGTTCCGCCTCCGCCGACGGATAGTCGACGCGGATCTTGAGCAGAAAGCGATCGAGCTGTGCTTCGGGCAGCGGATAAGTGCCCTCGTACTCGACGGGATTCTGCGTGGCGTAGACCGTGAACAGCTCGCCCAGCGGCCGGCTCACACCATCGTTCGTCACCTGCCGCTCCTGCATGCCTTCGAGCAGCGCCGCCTGCGTCTTGGCCGGCGCGCGGTTGATCTCGTCCGCGAGGAGCAGATCCGTGAAGATCGGACCCGCACGGAATTCGCTCGTGCGCCCGCCCTCGCGCAGGATGCTCGTGCCCGTGATGTCGGCAGGCATCAGGTCGGGCGTGAACTGGATGCGGCCGAAGCGCGTGGCCAGGGCGCTGGCCAGCACCCGGATGAGGAGCGTCTTGGCCGTGCCGGGCACGCCCTCGAGCAGCGCATGCCCGCGCGCCAGGAACACGATCAATGCCTGATCGATGACTGCCTCCTGGCCGATGACGCGCCCGGCCACGGCGGCGCGCACGCGACCGAGCTCCTCTGCGATGATTTCCGGCGTCATGATGTAATTGTCTGTTCGATGCGCGTGATGGCGGCGGCCAGCTCGGCGGCCGATTCCGGCGCCTGACCCTGGAGCACCCTGGAAAGCGTCTGCACATCAAGGGCGACGACGGGGTTCTGCTCCCCGATCTGCTTCAGATACACCGTTTCGTCCAGCGGCCCGCGGCGACCCCCATGACGGCGGCGCAGCCCGCGCACCAGCAGGCGGGTAGCGCGCTCGCTGGCATGTACGGCGGCATAGGCCCGCGCCAGCGCATCCACGTGCTCGAGCGGCGAACGGCGCTCGATGCGCAGCAGCGGACGCGGGCGCAGCGCGCGCACGGCCAGCGTCAGCAGCAGCAGGCCCCCCGCGAACGCGAGCTGCAGCAGCATGCGGCCGGGCCCGCTGTGTGTCAGCGCACGGAACGAGGTGCGCACCACATCGGCGTGTGCGCCGAAACCGTGATGGTACTCGTCGAAGATGATGGGGCGCGATGTGTCGCCCGCCACGAGCCACTCGATGAGACGCACCGCGCGCTCGGCGGCATTGCCCCGGCGGATCACCGAGTTGCGGAAGAAGTCCGGATCGCTGGCCAGCACCATGCGGCCCGCGCCGAATGCTTCACCCACGATCTGCGGCTGGCGGCCTTTTTCGGTCTCGGCACTCAGGAAGGTGACCGCGTCCGCCGGCGGCTCGAAACGCTGCGTGCTGTCGCCGCTGGCCGGGTAGCGGCGCAGCACCCAGCGGAGCCAGGTGCTGGTCCCCGGCACGGCAGGTTCTGGCAAAGACGCACTGTCGCGGGAGCCGGACGGGGGCCGCCGCGGCACGGCCGGCTGGCGCACCACGCCCAGGGAATCCGCCTGGCCCAGGCGGGGGCTGGGAATGATGAGCAGGGCCGCACCGGCCCGCACGGCGCCTAACAGCGTGTTCAGCTCGCTCGCGGTGAGCGGAATGGGCGGGTCGAGCAGCACGTAGACCGCGCGCCGCGAAAGTGTGTCGCGCAGCGGCCGGAGCCGGCGCTGCACCGGGAAACCCAGGCGCTGGAGCACATCGTGCAGCCCGCGCGCCCCCGCCGGATCCGCGCTGTACGTGCTGAGCGCGGGACCACTCGTGCTGCTGCTGGTCCAGGGCGCGACCAGCAGTGCCAGTGCCAGCAGCGCCCCCAGCAGAAGCAGCAGGTGACGGCGCGTGAAACGGCGCCCGGCGAAGGCTTCGTCCTCAGCCACGACTCAGAATGGTGTATGCCAGGCCGTGCAATCGCTCGTAGCGCTCGCGATCGCAGCCGCCCAGTCCATAGATCACGATCTCGTAGCTGCGCGCGAATTCGCGGAAGCGCGCCAGGGCCGCGGAAGACTTCGTCGCCAGATCACGGAGATAGTCGCCGATCGTCTTCGATTCGTGCAGCTCGAGTTCACCGCGATTCGCGATGGCGGCCAGCAGTGCCGCGTACAGCGCGTGTGCCGCGCCGGTGTAGTCGCCGCGCGCGGCGCAGGCACGCGCCGCTTCCAGCGGATCGATCGCGCCGCGGCCGGCCGCACGCTCCCGGGCTGCGCGCGGACCCCGCCGCACCCGCCACAGCGCGTAGAGCACGCGCGCCAGCAGCAGTGCGGTGAGCAGCAGGACGAACAGTGCGAGAACCCAGAAGACCCCGGGTCGCACACGATCCGTATCCATGCGCTGCAGCAGCGCCGTGAGCAGGTCCCACAACCAGGCGCCGATGCGCTGCAGCAGGGAAGCGCGATTGAACATCCGGGCGCGGAACACGGCGGCCACCGTGTCGCGTATCGCGCCAGCGGGAACCTGCATGATCAGGCGCTCGCCTGACCCGCCGCGGGCGCGGACTGCGCCGTGCCCCCCAGCTCCGCGGCCATCACCTCGATGTCGAAGCCTTCCTTGCGAATGCGCGCGTCGTAATACAGCAGCGTCGCAATGACCGCGATGAGCGGGTACAGGGTCACGGTCGCAGACTGCTCGATGGCGAAGCTGAACAGCTGCGGCACGTGCAGCGAGTTGAGTGTGAGCGGCACCACGAACTGCACCACCGTGAAGAGCAAAGTGGGCAGTCCGAGTGCACCGTATACCTTGCCCTTGAAGCCGCGCGAGAGAAAGCTCGAACGGCGCAGGCCGGGGCGTGCGCGCAGGCCTTCGAGCACGATGGTGGCCGGCACCGCGAAGTAGCGCGCGTAGAACCAGAGCGCCACCGGCACGCCCACCACGAACGATGTGAGGCCGAGCGCTAACACGAGCGACAGGGGCGGCGCGGGGCTGCCGCCGGCGGCGCGCGCGGCGCCCACCGCGAAGACGCTCGCCATCACGCTGATCAGGACAGCGACGAAAAGACCGAGCGACACCATTCCCCACTTCAATGAGACGGCGTACAGGACGGTACCGAAGCGGCGCAGCGTGTGGCGCAGCGCACCGGGGACGTCGGGCCGGTCGTGCAGATAGCTGTTGGATACCGCGACCACGGTGGCGGCTTCCGTCAGTGAACCGAAGATCCAGCCCAGCAGAATGAGCAGCCCGGCTGCGCCGCGCTGGCTCGGGTCGATGGGTTGCCCGCCGGTGAGCACGAGCAGCACGAGGATGTACGGCGAGAACGTGACGGCGCTGAGTGTGACAAGATCCTGGAAATGGCGGCGGTACAACTGGAAGCCGGCATCCACGATCTCGGTCGCCAGACGAGGACGCAGTTCGAGGCTGGGCACGGGGGTCCTCCCTCACTCGGGACGACATTGCCGGAGGCGCGATCGGATGGCCCATGGCGGCGCGCGGATGCAAGCGCAGCGTCGCCCTGCAGACGGGCCCCTGCTGCGCGCCTCGTACACTAGGCCCGGCGAGCGCCCGCGGCAATCACGCCGGAGCCGCTGGCACAAGTCTGGCAATGACTCGAATGCGAGATCCCTGTTATATTTGCGGAGTCACGGGCGCGACCCCTGAAGGCCAGCATGAGGCGCGCCGCCAGCGGGCGGAGCAACTCTTCACGCGCAACGCCCGGTTACAGGAGAAATGATGTCGAGCAGACGTGCCGCGGTGGCTGCGGTCGTGACCATGGCGATTGCGGGCTCCGGCTTCTCCGCCGGCCTGTTGTACAGCCGACGCCCCCCCGCGAAAGTGGCTTCGCTGGAGGCGCCGGCCCACCAGCCCGTTGTGCCGCCCAGCAGCACCGTGCGGCAGGCCGCCGAGCTTTCCCAGGCCTTCGAACAGATTGCCCAGGCCGTGACCCCCGCCGTGGTGCGCATCGAGACGGAACGCACGGTCAGCCGCACCGAGGGCGCTTTCGTGCCCCGCTGGCTGCGCGACTTCCAGGGACAGAGCAACGGCGCCGGCAACGCGCAGGACTCGAGCGCGTACGAAGACCTGCCCGAGCTGGCCGGCGGCACCGGGATCATTCTTTCACCCGATGGCTACATCCTCACCAATAACCACGTGGTAGATGGCGCGGACCGCGTCACTGTCGAGCTGTCGGACAAGCGCTCCTACGCTGCGACCGTGGTCGGTACCGACCCCACCACGGACCTGGCCGTGATCCGCGTGCAGGCTAACAACCTGCCGGTCGCCCGCCTGGGCGATTCCGATGACAGTCGCGTGGGCGAGTGGGTGCTGGCCGTGGGTAACCCAGGGTTTGGCGATGAGGAAACACTCGACTTCACCGTCACCAGCGGCATCATCAGCGCCAAGGGTCGCCCGCTCAGCGTGATCGAGCAGAATCTGGATGCCGAGGATCCGTCCGCCGAGTTCGCCATCGAGGACTTCATTCAGACCGATGCCGTGATCAATCCCGGGAACTCGGGCGGCCCGCTCGTGAACCTGAGCGGACTCGTCATCGGCATTAACACCGCGATTGCCACATCCACCGGCTTCAACCAGGGCTACGGTTTCGCCATCCCCTCGAACCTGGCGCGGCGCGTGGCGCGCGACCTCATCGAGAAGGGGCACGTACGCCGTCCGCTGCTGGGCGTTTCCATTGCCGATGTCGGCCCCGAGGATGCCGAGGTCTACAGGCTGCCAGCGATCGCCGGTGTGCTCATCTACGATCTGCCCGGGACATCGCCCGCCGCCGCGGCCGGCATGGAGCGGCACGACGTGATCGTGGCCGTCGATGGCAAACGCGTGGACCGCGTGGGGCAGCTGCAGCGCCTCGTCGCGCAGCGCGATCCCGGTGACACCGTGCGTCTCTCCGTGATCCGTTTCGGCGATTCACTGCAATTCCACGTACGGCTTTCGGAAGCGACGTTCCGGCCCACGGTGGTCGCGAAAGCGCCGGCGACACCACCCGCCAGGGACCTGGGCCTCAGCCTCGCCGATCTCGACAAGGCGACCGCGAAACGGCTGGGCTTCACCGAACCGGGCGGCGTGCTCGTGGCCGATGTGGAACCGCTTTCGCCCGCCGACCGCAAAGCGGTGGTGCCGGGCCTGCGCCTCGTCTCGGTGGGAACGCAACATGTCAGCAGCGCGGCGGAAGCGCGCACGCTGCTGCGCGCCGCGGGCCCGGGCAAGGTCGTGTCGCTGCTGTTCGAAGGACCGGACGGACGCACCTTCATCGCCAACATCCGCACACCCTGATTTCAGGCGACGACGTCCTTGCCGTTGCCGGCGCCTCCGCTTACTCGGAACGCAGGGCCAGCAGCGGCGCGACGCGTGCAGCCCGCCTCGCCGGCAGATACGCAGCCAGCGCAGCCGCGGCGGACAGGACCGCCAGCGCCAGTGCGATGGACGGCGGATCGATCACGGACACCCCAAACAGCTGATTACGCATGAGGCGCGTGGCTGTCAGTGCCAGCGGTACACCCGCGATGCCACCCGCCAGCACCAGGCCCATGGCTTCGCTCAGGACCATGCGCAGGACCGATCGACGGGGCGCGCCCAGCGCCATGCGCAAGCCGAACTCGCTGGTGCGCCGGATGGTGGCGTACGTGATCAGGCCGTAGAGCCCGAGTGCGGCCAGCAGCAGCGCCAGGCAGCCGAAGAGACTGACCACGCGCGCCACCAGCCGGCTCTGGCCCACCGACTGGCGCATGAGCTGCGAGAGCACACTCGCGCTCAGCACCGTCAGATCCGGGTGCAGCGTGACGAGCAGGTCGCGCACCGGCTTCACCAGTCGCACCGGCTGCCTGGAACGCAGCTCGAGCGTCAGTGACGGCGGTGGTCCGCTGGGCGCCTGAAAGTACGGCAGGTACATGCGGCGTACCGGTGCGTTGCGCAGGCCGTGATCCGTGATGTCGGCGACGATGCCCACGACCTCGTACGCTGCATCACCCATGGTCAGGTGGCGGCCCAGCGCGCTGCCGTCGGGAAAATAGAACTTCGCCATGGTCTCGTTGATCACGGCGACGCGCGCCGCGTGCTCATCGTCGGACGCCTGGACATCACGCCCGCGCACGAGGTGCGCGCCCAGGACGCTGAAGTAGTCGGGCGCGACCAGGTCCATGTGCACCAGCGTGTCTTCGTTCTGCCTCGCCGTGAAGCCTTCGACCTGCAGCGTGGTGAGCACATCCATGCCGCTGAAGATACCGTCCTGCGAGAACGTGGCCGCGGCCACACCCGGCAGCTGCCGCGCACGCGCCAGGATGCTGCGCGACAACGCCGCAAGCTGCGCCCCCGTGTAGCCGGTCGGTGTGGCGTCCAGTGTGACGACCACCAGCTCGTCGCGGGCGAGGCCCGCGTTGGCGTGATCCAGGTTGCGCGTGGTGCGCACCAGCATGGCCGTGCCCACCAGCAACGTCAGCGACAGCGCCACCTGCGCTACCACCAGCAGCCGGCCCGCACCCCAGCGCCGGCCGGGCCGGTCATCGGCATGGCTCAACGCACCGCGCGAATGCGAGCGCAGCAGCGAGCCGATGTCGATGCGCGACGCGCGCAGCGACGGCGCCAGGCCGCAGAGCACCGCAGTGAGCAGGGAGAGCAGCGCGGTGTAGCCCAGCACACGCGCCTCGGGCCGGGTCTCCAGGGCGAGCGCCCCGCCGCCACCGGCCAGCGTGAGCAGTGCGCGGCTGGCCCACCAGGCGAAAATCAGGCCGAGCAGTCCACCCCACAGGGCCAGCAGCGCGCTCTCCGTCAGCAGCTGGCGCACCAGCCGGGCGCGGCCGGCGCCCAGCGCCACGCGCAACCCGATCTCCCGCTGGCGGGCCGCGCCCCGCGCAAATAGCAGGTTAGCCACATTCGCGCACACCACCAGCAGCACCAGCGCCACCGCGGCCTGCAGTGTGAGCAGCGATTCCTGGTAGACGGGGCGCAGCGAGGAAAAGCCGCGGCTGCCGGAGGTCACCGGTATGGGATCGCGCGGCGGACTGCCGGGGCCGCCGCCGGCAGCGCCGGGCGTCTGCGCGTCCACGGCCCGGTCCACAACAGCGGCGAGGCCGGTGCGGGCCCGCTCCAGCGTGACGCCGGGGGCGAGCCGCCCCATGAATAACAGCCAGTTAACGTTGGCATTCTGCAGCCAGGGCCGGTGCGGGCGGAGGACGGGCTGCATTGTGAGCGGCACCCAGAGATCGGTGGGCTGACCCACGATGTCACCGCTGAAGCCGCGCCGCGCCACACCGATGATCGTGAACGGCGAGCCGTTGATGGTCAGCTTGCGGCCCACCGCGTCGCGCGCGCCGCCCAGGCGGTGCTGCCACCAGGCATGGCTGATGACGACGACGGGAGCGCCGCCCGGCACGCGATCCTCCGCTTCGCTGAACGTGCGCCCCTGCAAAGCGGGCACGCCCAGCACCGCGAAATAGTTGCCCGACACCAGGCGACCGGAGGGATGGTCGGGTTCGCCACCGGCGCTGCCGCCCGCCTGGCTGAGGAGCACATCCAGCCGGCCGGGGTCACCTGTTGCAAACAGACCGGTTACCAGGTGGCGGGTGTTGTCACGTACAGCCTCATAGACGGGATTCGAGTAGAGGTCGCGCGCCGGACTGCCCATCGAGATCGTGTTGACCTGCGTCGCGTCACCCACCACCACCAGCTGCCCAGGCTGCGACACCGGAAGCGCACGCAGCAGCAGCGCATCCACCAGCGTGAAGACGGCGGTATTCGCGCCGATCCCCAGCACCAGAGAAGCCACCACCACCGTCATCAGCGCCTTGCTGTGCCGCAGCCCGCGCAGCGCGTAGACCACGTCCTGCCGGAATTCCTGCAGCGCCTGTACTCGCCTCATGCTGCGATCGCTCCGCTCATTGATGTCCATGCACTCCAGGCGCATCGCCTCCAGATCGCCGAACTGTTGCAGCGCCTGCGCCCGCGCGACCGCCGCGCTCAGACCCGCCGTCATCAGCTTCTGCGTGCGCATCTCCACGTGGAACGCCAGCTCATCGTCCACCGCCCGCTGCACGCGGTCCTCGGCCTCACGCAGCCGGAACAGCCGGCGCCAGCCCGCTGGCCGCATCAGCACCCGCGCACGCTTGCGGCGGCCGCGCGCTGGACCCCGCCGTCGCCATGGTGCGCGTGGGCGAGCCGTGCGTCACTGCACGCGGGTTCGCGGGTCAACCGATCGACGCCTGGAAGGTGACGCAGCTGCATGAACGGCGACGGCCAGTCGTCGGGCCGTTCCGGCGGGAACAGCGACCGGCTGCGCGCAAACCGGCGTGAGCGCGCGTCGCGATCCGAGAGAGGCAGGCGAACCAGCGGTCGAGTCCCGGCGGGGACCGACCCTCCGGACGCGTGCCGTGCGTGACACCGCCGTCAGTCATGTCGCGCATGTCGCGCCTCCCCTGGATCGCAGCTCGCGTATCTCCTCAGCCATTGCCATGGACTGCCGGCGGAGATCTCGAGCGCCTGCGGCGGGCCGGACGGGTTCGCTCCAACTCAACCAGTCTGCCGCGCTGCATGGGTGGGCCCGGCGGTCCGCCCTTCCGCCCGGCGCGTTCACCGCCGTGTCATGCCTCGAGCTTGTATCGCGCGGTCGCGCGTTGGGCTCGAGGCCACTGGATGGTGAGGATTTTCGCGTCTTTCCCATTGCAGTGCAAGGGGAGTGTGGTGACCGGACCGTCTTGGCGTTCTTTCCTTGTGCGCCATCTTCCCATGCCCCGTTCCCGCCGAACGGGGTTTGTCACGTCCTGCTATTTGTGCACCTGTCACTCACCAATCTGATAGCGATTCTGGGGCACCTGAATGGCTGGGTCGGTCCTGGCACCATGGCAGCCTGCGCCAAACCCAAGAACGCCAAGACGGTCCGAGCGTTGAACCCCGGCGGACCGGCTGTTAGGTTTTGACGACTCGGTAACCGAACCGCGAAAGTGGCGGAACTGGTAGACGCGCGGGACTTAGGATCCCGTGGGCGCTGCCCTTGGGGGTTCGAGTCCCCCCTTTCGCACTCCCCGAACGCACCCGAATGCCCGTCGAGACCATCGATCTGAAGATTGCTGTCGACCGACCCACCGCCTGGGGCCGCGAGTTGACGATCACAGTGCCTGCCGACCGGGTCGACCGGGCCCGCGCGGACGCCGCGTCCAAGCTGGCGCAGAAGGTCCGGCTCCCCGGCTTCCGCAAGGGCAAGGTGCCCGCCACGGTGCTGGAGAAGCGGTACGGCGCCGCCATTGAGCAGGAGACGCTCGAGCACGTCATTGGCGATGCCTACCGCGAGGCCGTGAAGCGCGAAAACCTGCATCCCATCACGCAGGGCTCGGTCAGCAAAGTCGACTACCAGAAGGGCCAGGACTTGACGTTCCAGGTAGCGTTGGAGGTGCGACCCGAGATCGAGCTTGCCCGCGTGGGTGGCTTTCGTCTCGTGCGCAACATCCAGCCCGTCCTGCCGGATCAGGTCGAGGCAGTGGTCCAGCGACTGCGTGAGCAGCAGGCCGTGTGGCACCCGCTGACGGATGAGTCGCTGGCGGATGGCGACATGGTTCACGTCGAGATCACGGCACGCTCAGGCGAGGCGATGGGCAAGCCGCGCGCGTATCAACTGGTGCTGGGCGAAAAGCAGGCGGTACCGGCGATCGAGGTCGTGATCCGTTCGCTCCAGCCCGGTCAGGAGGGCGATTTCACGGTCAATCTCCCGGAGAAGCCGGACGATCCTTCCAGTGAGGAGAAGCCGCACGACATCCACCTGAAAATGATCGAGGCGAAGCGGCCTGAGGTTCCCGCGCTGGACGATGATTTCGCGCGCAGTGTGGGGGATTTCGCATCGCTGTCGGATCTTCAGGCGAGGGTGCGGTCGGACCTGGAGCAGGAAGCGGGTCGCGAGGCAGAGCGGGAAGTGCGGAGTCGCCTGCTGCAGCAGATCGTGGAAGCGAATCCGTTCGACGTGCCCGACTCGATGGTGCAGGATTACGCCGCGCGTCTGGTGCCGCAGAACGAAGGGGACGATCCGCAGCGCGTTGCCGAGGTGCGGCAGGCCGCTACGCCGGCCGCGGCGGATGCGCTGCGCCGCATGCTCGTGGTGGAGCGCGTCGCCGAGATGGAGTCGCTGCACGCCACGCCCGATGAAGTCGAGGCGCGCGTCAACGAGATCGCGGAAAAGCTCGGTCGTGCGCCCGCTGATGTGCGCGCCCGCTTCGGCAAGAGCGGGCGCATGGATGAGATCGAGAATGACATCACGGAACAGAAAGTCTTCGACTATCTGCTGACGCTGTCTACCATCGAATGAACAGGATCATGGCGATCTATCCCCCCTATGTCATTGAGCGGACCAGCCGCGGCGAGCGCAGCTACGACATATTCAGCCGCCTGCTGATGGACCGCATCGTGTTCCTGGGCAGCCCCATCGACGACAACGTCGCCAACATCATCATCGCGCAGCTGCTCTTTCTCCAGGCGGAAGATCCTGACAAGGACATCTACCTGTACATCAACTCGCCGGGCGGCTCCGTCTATGCCGGGCTCGCGATCTACGACACAATGCAGTATCTGACGGCGCCGGTGAACACGATGTGCATGGGAATGGCAGCCTCCATGGGGGCGATGCTGCTGGCAACAGGCACAGGCGGCAAGCGCAGCGCACTGCCCAACTCGCGCATCATGATCCACCAGCCGTCGGGCGGCAGTCAGGGCACGGCCGCGGATATCGAGATTCAGGCGAAGGAGATCCTGTACGCGCGCGCCCGCCTCAACGAGATTCTGGCGAAGCACACGGGCCAGACGGTGGAGCGCATCCAGGACGATGTGGACCGGGACCGCTTCATGAGCCCGGAGGAAGCAGTAACGTACGGCATCATCGATCAGGTGGTGAGCCACAAGGGCGAGGTCATCGGCGACGACGTCAAGAAGAACAAGCACGAGAGGTAGGCTGCCTTGCAACGGCGCAGGGGTCCGGAGCAGGGCCGTCGGCGATAGACAGGGGCGAACCAGTCATGCCGAGTGAAAAGCATCTCCGCTGTTCCTTCTGCGGCAAGTCGAAGGAGTCCGTCAAGAAATTCATCTCCGGACCCTCGGTCTACATCTGCAACGAGTGCGTCTCGCTCTGCAACGAGATCCTCGCGGAGGAGGAGGAGCGCGAAGCGGCAGAAGCCGTACCGCGCATTCCCACGCCGCACGAGATCAAGCAGGTGCTGGATGACTACGTGATCGGCCAGGAAGAAGCCAAGAAATCGCTGGCCGTCGCCGTCTACAACCACTACAAGCGCATCAATCATCATGGCGTGCTGGATGACGTCGAGATCGACAAATCCAACATCCTGCTGATCGGCCCGACCGGCGTGGGCAAGACGCTTCTGGCGCAGACACTCGCGCGTGTGCTGCAGGTGCCCTTCACCATCGCGGATGCGACGACGCTGACCGAAGCCGGCTACGTGGGTGAGGATGTCGAGAACATCCTGGTCCGCCTGCTGCAGGCCGCCGACTTCAACATTGCGGAGTGCGAGCGCGGCATCGTCTACATCGACGAGATCGACAAGATCGCGCGCAAGAGCGAGAACCCCAGCATCACGCGCGACGTGTCCGGCGAGGGCGTGCAGCAGGCACTGCTCAAGATCCTCGAGGGCACGGTCGCGTCCGTGCCGCCCCAGGGCGGACGCAAGCATCCACAGCAGGAGTACATCCAGATCAACACGCGCAACATCCTGTTTATCTGCGGTGGAGCGTTCGACGGCCTGGAGAAGATCATCGAGTCGCGCACGGGTCATCGGCGCATCGGCTTCACGGGTGACGAGGGCGACAAGGCCGAGCGCAAACGCAATCCCTTTGCCGACGTTCAGCCCGATGATCTGCTGCGCTTCGGCCTGATCCCCGAGCTGGTGGGCCGCCTGCCCGTCACCGTCACGCTGGACGCGCTCGACGAAGGCGCACTCATCCGCATCCTGCAGGAGCCCAAGAACGCGCTGCTCAAGCAGTACGACAAGATGTTCGAGCTGGAGGAAGTGCGGCTCAGCTTCGATCCCGAAGCCGTACGCGCCATCGCCCGTCGTGCCCTGCATCGCGGCACCGGCGCCCGTGGTCTGCGCGCCGTGCTCGAGGAACTGATGCGCGACGTGATGTTCGATGTGCCCTCACGCCACGACGTGCGCGAAGTGGTCATCACGCCCGAGTGCATCGAGAAGGCTATCCAGCCGCTGCTCGTGCTGCGGCCCGAGAGCAAGAAGCGCGAGGCCTGAGCCGCCCGCGGCGGCTCAGGGACTCGGGCCCGGGCTGGTTGCTGGGGCTGAACGGACTACTGCCGGGCTGACGGATTTCCTCGGCTGGGTGCCTGGGAACCCGTGATATCGCAGGCGACCGGTGACGGCCGGCCTGGCGTCGCTTGACTACCTGTCAAGCTCGTCCTGTCCCGGGATTGTGCGTCCCGCCTGATCCGACATTCCTGAACCTTGCGACAATGCACCATGGCGCGCGCGTGAGGCCACGCTCACGCGCGGTATCGTGCGTACCGGCCGGCTGGCCGCTGCGCGCTTCTAACGCGCGGTCAGCGGGGCGCGGGGTCGATGGGCTCGCGCTGGGCGGGTGGTGCGGTGGTGCGCGGGCCCGACGCACGACTGGCTTCGCGGCGGCGAGACAGGATCTCCTCCCACATTGTTTCCACCGCCTTGCGACTGCCCAGGCCCACGGCGAGGACGAAGCTCAGGCCCAGCGCGCCGAAGGTGATCATGAAGGCGTGAGACACGATCGTCGCCGCCACATTGAGCTGGATGAGCGCCATGGCGGTGGCAAACACCAGGATAGCGGCGCGCGCGAGGTGCGCGAAGAGGCCGGCCTGCGCAATGCCGGACTGCAGCAGTCCGTTGCGCGTGGCGCGTGATGCGATGGATGCGATCACCCAGCCGACGGCGAGGATGGCGCCCGCGACGACCAGGTTGGGAATGAGGACAACCAGGCTGTCGAGCAGGCGTGAGAGAACCGTGAGGTTCCAGATGACGAGCGCATTGTCGAGGAACACGAGAAAGACGATGCCACCCAGGATGGTGCCGACCAGATCGAAGAGCGCGTGGCGCACGTCGCCCTTGGCGAGCGCCTTGCCCCAGCCCAGCCGCGACAGCACGCGATCGAGGCGCAGCACGATGAGCATGCGCGCCACGAACTTCGCCACCAGCCACCACGCGATCAGGCCGATAATGAGGACGAGCAGTCCGGCAATGAGTGACGGTACGAAGCCCGCGAGCTTCGCGACCAGGTCCTTGACCGAGATCAGCGATGGTTGCTGCTGCATGGCGCTTCCTCCTCACGCGGTCGGTATGCTGGGCTCGGCTGCCATCTCGTAAACCATCAGAACCGGCCGATCACTGTGTTCTGCCAGCTCCAGCGGAACCGGCCATGCGAACAATTGCTCCAGCACGCTCGCATCGGCGCCGCCCATGAGCACGATGTCCGCGCTGCGCGCCTGATCCAGGAGCCCCGTCGTGATGTCCTCCGACCGGATCGTGCGAATCTCCGCCTCATCGCGGTGGGTCGCGAGCGCGGCTTCGACTTCCGTTTCGGCGCGCGCCATCGCCATACCATCGCTGCCGAGCGGGAGCACGCGTACGGCGCGCACGTGAGCGCCCGCCACACCCGCCAGGTCGAAGGCAAGCCGCGCTGCCAGGTCCGTGTGCGTTCCCGGCTCCAGCGGCAGCATGATCGTCGAGATGCGTTCCGGCCAGCGCCCCGCGCTCACCACGATGACCTGGGCCGGCGCACTACGCACGACGCGATCGACAATGGTTGCCGCCAGCCGTTCCACGAACGTGGCGCGGCGTGCCCGGCCCATGACGATCAGGTTGCAGTTCTCCTCGATCGCGGTCTCCGTGATGGCCCACGATGTCCGGTGCCCGACCTTCACCAGCGCGCGAATCGGTCGCTCCTCGTCGTGGTCCGTGATCGCGGCTTCCAGCAGCCGCTGCGCCTCATCCACATCATCGAGTCCGCGCGCCAGCACTTCGCCATCCGGCACCTCGACGACATTGAGCGCGACGATTTCGCCATCGAACCGTTTCGCTAACAGACGAGACAGCTCGAGGATGTGCCGCGCGTGTCCGGGATTGCTGATGCAGGCCAGGATGCGGTACTCGTTGCGCGCTGTCGCCTCGCGCACGGCGACGACCCGGGCGTGGGCGCGGTCCCGCCTGCGCGCGTACGCATAGAAGACGACGAGACCGATCGCGATCCACGCGGCCGCGCTGAGCCACGCGCGCGGACTGTAGACGAACAGATAGACAGCCAGGAACAGCTGCAGCAGAATCCCGACGATGGGCACCACCGGCACCCATGGCACGCGGAACCCGCGATCCAGGTCCGGCCGCTTGCGGCGCAGCGCAATCAGCACGACGAGCACCTGGATGAACAGCAGCAGGAACATGATGTCGGCGGCGCTCGCGACCGCCTCGATGGGAAGTGCCACGGCCATGAACGAGATCAGGACCGCGGATGCCAGAATCGCGAGGTGCGGCGTCTTGCGCTGCGCGTGCACGATGCCGAACCAGCCTGGCAGATTGCGGTCCCGGCCCATCGCGTAGGAGACGCGTGAGGACGAATAGATGGTCGCGTTCAGCGCGCTCATGGTGGAAAGCAGACCGCCCACGAGGATCATCGCGCCGCCGCCGTGGAAGAAAGTCGCCGCGGCGTCCACGAGCGCGGTTTCCTTGTGCGCGCCCAGGAATTGCCAGCTGGGCATACCCTCCGGCCGGATCGCGCCCAGCGCCGCAAACGCCACCAGCAGATAAATGGGCACGACAATGACCAGTGAGAGGAAGACGGCGCGCGGCACATTGCGTTTGGGATTGCGCACCTCTTCACTGCACTGCGCGATGATCTCGTAACCTTCGAACGCGATGAACGTCAGACCCATGGCGGTGAATACGCCGCCCATGCCGTTGGGGAGGAAGTCATCGAATGTGACGCGCCAGTCGGGACGCCGCAGTGTAATGGCAATGCCGAAGCCGATGAACACGGCAAGGATCAGGATCTTGCCCGCCGTGACGATGTTTCCGGCCTTGCCCGTTTCCGATGCACCGCGGTAGTTGATCCAGGCGAAGAGCGCGACCACGATGACGGCGAGCCATTTGTCGAGCGCAATGAACGGCGTGTTGATGACACCAACGCCCAGCGCGTGCAGCACCAGTTCGAAGTAGGCGCCGAAGCCGAGCGCATAGAGCGAGCACGCCACGGCGTGAGCGAACCAGGACATCCAGCCGCTCATGAAGCCCTGGGGATCCGGCAGTCCGGACTTCACCCAGAGATAGCCACCGCCCGCATCGTGGAAGGAAGAGCCCAGCTCGGCATAGGCAGCGGCCGCGAACAGTGTGACGAACCCGTTGAGCAGAAAGGCGAGGAGCAGGCCCGGCCCGGCGACACCCGCGGCAATGCCGGTGAGCACGAAAATGCCGGCGCCGATCATGGCGCCGACTCCAATCATGGTGATGTCCAGCAGCCGCATCTCGCGGGCCAGCCGGACTTCCGAAGGAGCGGCCATCGGCGGACGCCGTTTGCAGAGTGAGCGGTCGATCCTGCGAAGCGAGCAAGGTAGGCGACAGCGCCGGGCGCTACAAGGACGGAGAACTGCGTTGCTGGGGCTACGCAGTCTCTGCCCGGTAGCGCATTGACCGCCCCCCGGAATAGGTTTACCGTTTCCGAGCAACCAGCCCCAGCAACCAGCCCCAGCAACGCCTTTGCCGTCAACATGAAGATCAAGTCAGTGGAGATGGCCGCGGTGATCGCAAAACCGGGCGGCGACGCGCCGCGCGGGCTGCCGCAGGTTGCGTTCGCAGGTCGCTCGAACGTGGGCAAGTCGAGTCTGATCAACAGGCTGCTGGGCAGGACCCGCACGCCCGTAGCGCGGGTATCGAGTACGCCGGGCAAGACGCAGCAGATCAACTTCTATCGCGTGCTCGCAGGTCGCGCGGGCGGCAGAGAACGCGAGTTCTTCCTGGTCGATCTGCCGGGTTACGGATTTGCCCGCGTGCCGGTCGCAGTGCGTGGCACGTGGCAACCGCTGATCGAGCGTTATCTGACGAGCACACCCGAGTTGCGTGGCGTCGTGCAGCTCGTGGACATGCGACACGAGCCCACGGCACTGGACCGGCAGATGCTCGAGTATCTGTCTACACTCGGGTTACCCGTGGTGGTGGCGTTGACCAAGGCGGACAAGCTGGGCGCAGCGGAACGCGCCCGGCACACGGCAGACGCGATGAAGTTGCTGGCCCTGCCCGCGGAGCAGATCGTACCGTTTTCCGCCAGCACCGGTGCTGGCCGGGACGCACTGCTGGCGGCCGTGGAACGGCTGCTCGAACGAAAGTGAACGGGACGAGATTGAGCCTGGCAACGGAGTCCGGTATGAATTGGCGGCGTTTGCTGCGTACCGCATGCGTCGGGCTGACAATCGCGAGCGCCGCCTGCCTGCCGTCGCCGCAGCCGCTGTCGGCACAGGTGAGCAACGCGCAGCGGAACATGGTGCCGGCGGGCAAGGGCACGCTCAAGCTGGATGACATCACCGTGTCGCTGCGTTCCGGTCCGCTGCTGATCAAGGTGACGCCTCTCGACGAGGGCACCATCCGGCTGCTGGCGCCTGACATGTACCAGCGCATGCACTCGCTGGCGGAGAGCCGGCGGGTGGACGCGGAATCCGCCTCGCCCGGCCGCGCTAACGAAATGTTTCTGGTCTCGTTCTTCAGCTACCAGGCGGACGTCGAATTCCAGCCGCAGGACCTGCAGCTCGCACATCAGGGCAGGCTGCAGCGAGCGGCCACCATGCTGGAGATCACCAGCGGCTTCGGCCGCCAGCGATTGAATCAGCAGGACACGGAACAGGCGATCTACGTGTTCGCCGATCCCATCAACTACGGCCTCCCCATTCTCGTACGCTACGGCACCCACGAAACCGACGCCTGGAGCCGCATCATCCCGAAGCTGGACGCGGAGCGCGCGCGCGTGCGCGCCCTGGGCGGCGGCTGACCGCCCGGGCTGGCACTTCCTGCACGCAATTCTGACTATCTGTTAGATGCTCCGGGCGAAGCTTCGCTTCAGAGTGGAATGCCGTACGCCTTGATCTTGCGGTAAAGCGTCCGCTCACCCATGCCCAGCATCTCGGCGGCACGGCGGCGATTGCCCCTGGTCTCCTGCAGCGCGGCGGTGATGGCGGCCTGCTCGATCTGCTGCAGCGTCATGCCGCTGCGGTAGACGACGATGCCCTCCTCGGGCTCCGGCTCGAGTGCTTCCTGCGGTTCCGCGGTCGCCGCCTCCTCGGGAACCACGACGTCCTCGATGGCGCGCGCGCCGTGCAGCACGGAGGCGGGCGGCAGCGCGTAGCCCAGCGCCATGCGTCCCAGCTCGGGATGCGTCTCGCGATACTCGTCGAAGCGGTGGCGCAGGTCTTCCACGTCGATGCGGAGCTGGATGAGCGTGCGGAAGATGAACTCCAGCTCGGGTGCGGACGCGCCGCCGTCACGCTGGGCCAGCGCTGGCACGGGCACCAGCGACAGGCCTGACTGGCGCTCGCGGATCTCACGTGGCAGGTCCTCCGGCCGGATGATGCTCCCCGGCGAGAGCACCACCATTGACTCCACGAGGTTGCGCAGCTCGCGCACATTGCCCGGCCACGAATACTCCGTGAGGATCTGCATGGCTTCCGGCGATATCGTGATGCGCGGGCGATCGTGCTCGCGGCTGGCTTCACCGATGAAATGCTCGATGAGCAGCGCGATATCGGCCCGCCGCTCGCGCAGCGGCGGCAGCTCGATGCGCAGCACATTGAGTCGGAAGTAGAGGTCGCGGCGGAAGCGCCCGATCTCCACCAGCTGGCGCAGGTCCTGGTTGGTGGCGGCGATGAAGCGCACATCGACACTGATCTCCTGCTCCCCGCCCAGGCGCATGAACTCGCGTTCCTCGAGCACGCGCAGCAGCTTGGTCTGCGTCGCCGTCGGCATTTCGCCGATTTCGTCGAGGAACAGCGAGCCCCGGTTGGCCAGCTCGAAGAAACCCTTGCGCTGGCCGACCGCGCCGGTGAACGCGCCCTTCTCATGACCGAACAGCTCGGACTCGAGCAGCGTTTCAGGCAGCGCGGCTACGTTCGCGGCAATGAAGGGACGGTGCCGCCGCGGCGAGAGCGCGTGAATGCCGCGGGCCACGCGCTCCTTGCCGGTGCCGCTCTCGCCGGTGAGCAGAACCGTCGAGTTCACGGCCGCGATCTGCACCACGCGCTCCAGCACTTCGATCATGGCATCGGTTTCACCCGTGATGCCGGTGACTTCGCGCACGCGACGGCGCTCGATCAGGCGCCGGCCGGCAACCACGACTTCCGCGGGGTCGACGGGTTTGACGAACGCCTCGGCCAGATTCAGGCGACGGCGCAGCTCGGGTGTGGCGCGGGCGGCGTCGGGAAACAGGCCGATGACGGGCAGATTGCCGCGCTCGACGGCCTCGCGGCTGAGACGCCGGGCCTGTTTGTCATCCAGCGCATTCGTGAGCACCACTAACAGCGGTGTTCCCACGTCGCCAATGCGCTCGCCGGCTGTCAGCAGCTCGACGTCGTAACCGGCTGTCTGGAATGCATCGCGCAGATGGACTGCGGGCTCGAGATCCTGCGTGGTGACGAGTACGGTCTCAGGCATCGGCCGGCCCGTGGCGTCCCGTGTCGATGTTGCGCAGCAGCTGCACGGCGTGGGCCGCCAGCTCGTCCAGCACGGCGAGGCCATCGCCGACACCGGACTCGCTGCCCGGCAGATTGACGATCAGCGTGTGCGCGCGGATCCCGGCGCAGCCGCGCGACAGCCAGGCAAAGGGAGTGGCCCCGCCGCCACGAAGTCGAATCGCTTCGGCAATGCCGGGTGCGGCACGCTCGACAATGCTCTGTGTGGCTTCCGGCGTGACGTCACGCGCGGTGAAGCCGGTACCGCCCGTGGTCACGATGAGGTCCACAGCACCGGCGTCCGCGCGCTGCGCGAGCAGCGAGGCAATGCGTTCGGCCTGATCCGCGACGACGTCGCGGTGCACGAGCTGATGACCACGCATCGTCGCCCATTGCACAATGCGTTCACCACTCCGGTCCGCGCGCGTGCCGGCCGCGACCCCATCGGAAATCGTCAGGACCGCCAGACGGATTGGCTCCAACCTCACCTCCGGATGGAGCCTTCCTTGTAGAAGGGTGGGCGTACGATCTCGGCGGGCGTGACGCGATCGCGCACTTCGACTTCCACTTCCGTGCCCGGCTTCGCGGCGAGCGTGCGGCACGTACGCCATGCCGATTCCCTGCCCTGTGGATGGACTGAGCATGCCGCTTGTCACATCGCCCACACGGTCGCCCTTCCAGCGCACGTGATAGCCGTGCCGCGGGAAGCCGCGCTCCCTGAGCTGAAAACCGGCGAGTCGCTCGCGCACGCCTGTTTCCTTCTGCCGTGCGAGAGCCGCGCGTCCCAGGAAATCGCCCTTGTCCAGCTTGACGACCCAGCCGAGTCCGGCTTCCAGCGGTGTGCGCGATTCGTCGAGATCGTTGCCGTAGAGGGCATAGCCCATCTCGAGACGCAGCGAATCGCGCGCACCCAGGCCGGCCGGAATCACGCCCTCACCGCTGCCCGCATCCAGCACGCTCTGCCAGACGCGCGGCCCGAGTTCCGCCGCGACGTACAGCTCGAATCCATCCTCGCCCGTATACCCGGTGCGACTGATGATGCCGGGGACCCCATCCACTTCGCCTTCGGCGAAATGATAATACGCAATGGCGTCCAGATCCGTGGTGGTGAGACGCGCGAGCACGCGCTGCGCGACGGGTCCCTGCAATGCGATCAGGGCGATGTCGTCCGAAACATCCGTCACCTGAACTCCATCTTCCACGTGCGCAAGCACCCAGTCGCGATCCTTGTCGCGATTCGACGCATTGACCACGATCATCCAGTGATCGGCGAAGCGATACACAATGCAGTCGTCGATGGCGCCGCCATCTTCCCGGCACATGACTGCGTACTGCGCCTGCCCGACTTTCATCGTGGACGCATCATTCGTGGTCACGCGCTGCACCAGCGCGAGTGCCTGCGGGCCGCGCACATCGAGTTCACCCATGTGCGACACATCGAAGAGCCCGGCGGAAGTGCGCACGGCGCGATGTTCTTCCAGGATGCCCGTACGGTACTGCACGGGCATCTCCCAGCCTGCGAACGGCACCATCTTCGCGCCCAGCGCCACGTGCTGGTCGTGCATGGGCGTGCGTTTCAGGGATTCCGGCATGTTCGTGTTCAGGGGTTGGACGTGGTCCGACTCGATCAGGCGAGCCATGATGGCCTTCTGTACGTGCAACCGGTTTTCTGCTTCATCGAAGACGCGCGAACGCGCTCCCTCGATTACTTCCTCCGCCACCTCCTCGCCGCGATGCGCGGGCAGGCAGTGCAGGAAAATGGCAGCTGCAGCCGCCTTCGCCATCAGCGCGTTATCGACGTGATACCCGGCAAACGCGCGCTGGCGTGCCGCAGTCTCGCTCTCCTGGCCCATGGATGTCCAGACATCGGTGTTGACGACATCTGCGCCCGCCACTGCCTGCGCTGGATCATCCGTCAGCAGCACGCGCGTGGCGCCACTCGCGCGCGCCAGGATCGCCGGATCCGGGCGGTACCCCTCGGGGCATGCGAGGCGCAGCTCGAAGCCGAAACTGTACGCCGCGTTCAGCCACGAGTTCGCCATGTTGTTGCCATCACCAACCCACGCCACCCGCCGCGGCCGCAGATCCGCGCCCAGGTTTTCCTGGATGGTCATCACGTCTGCCAGCACCTGGCAGGGGTGCAGCAGATCGGTCAGTCCGTTGATCACGGGTACCGAAGCGTGGCGAGCCAGGTCCTCCACCATGGCGTGGCTGAAGGTGCGGATCATGATCATGTCGACATAGCGTGACAGTACCCTCGCCGTGTCCGGGACCGGCTCGCCGCGCCCGATCTGGATGTCGCGCGAGGAGAGGAACAGCGCGTGCCCGCCCAGCTGGCACGCACCCACCTCGAACGACACGCGCGTGCGCGTCGAGCTTTTCTCGAAGATCATGGCCAGCGTGCGCCTCTCCAGCGGGCGCGGCGCCCAGACGCCGCGCTTCATGCGCGCCGCCACCTCCAGCACCTCGTACAGCTCCTCGCCCGTGAAGTCGGGCAGAGCCAGAAAATCGCGTTTGGACATGGGGCGCAAGCTAGTGGACGCGTGGAGCGCCGAAAAGGGCGGGCTCAGCGGCGTTGCTCGGGCTGGGGCCGGGGCTCGGGCTGGGAACGACGACGCATCAAATGCGTTGCTGGTTGCTCGTTGCTGGGGCTGGTGGCTCGGCAACGGCTCTAACAGAACGAACTGCGTTGCTGGGGCTGGTTCCTGGGGCGGGTGGCTCGGGAACGACGGAGTGTACGGTGGGCAGCCTTGATTGCGCGACACTGGCGTCGGGCTGGCGGTTCGATAGTGTCGTGTTAGATATCTGCAACGAACCGGCAATGGGCGGGCTCGTCCTCGGTTGGGTACGCTACCCTTCCAGCGAATGCGTCACCCAGCCCCGGCCCGAGCCCCAGAAACGAAGTTCAATCCGTTCACGCCGTTCCCCAGCAACCAGCCCCGGCAACAAGCAACCAGCAACGGTTCAGAGGATGTACTTCCGGAGATCCTCGTCTTCGACGATGTCCTTGAGGCGGGCGCGCACCTGTTCCCCATCGATCACAATGCGTTCGGCGCCGACGTCGGGGAGGTCGAACAGGATCTGATCGAGAAGGCGGGTCAGCACGGTGTGAAGGCGCCGCGCACCGATATTCTCCATGCGGTCGTTCACGTCGGCGGCAATGCGTGCGATCTCGCGCACGCCCTCCTCGTCGAAGTGCAGGTCCGCGCCTTCCGCGCCCACGAGCGCCTGGTACTGCCGCAGCAGTGCGTTCTTGGGCTCGGTGAGGATGCGTACGAAATCCGCTTCCGTGAGCGGCGACAGCTCCACGCGAATGGGAAATCGGCCCTGCAGTTCGGGAATCAGGTCGGACGGCTTGGAGACGTGGAATGCGCCCGCCGCGATGAACAGGATGTGATCGGTGCGCACCATGCCGTACTTGGTCTGCACGGTGCTGCCCTCGACGATGGGCAGCAGGTCGCGCTGCACGCCTTCGCGGCTCACGTCCGGACCGGCGCCGCCGCGCTCACCCGCGATCTTGTCGATCTCATCGAGAAAGACGATGCCCGCATCTTCCGTGCGTTCCAGCGACTCGTTCACCACTTCATCCATGTCGACCAGCTTGTCCAGCTCGTCCTGCAGCAGGATACGCCGGGCCTCGGCCACGCTCACGGTGCGCCGCTTCTTGCGCTTCGGCAGCATGTCCTGGAGCATTTCCTGGATATTGAAGTCCATGCCTTCCATGCCCATGGGCAGCATCATGTTTTCGATGGGCGGCGACTGCTGGACTTCGATGTCGACCATGCGCTCCTCGAGCTTGCCGTCGCGCAGCAGCGCGCGCAGCTTTTCCCGCGTTCGCTCGCGGCGCTCGCGTATGGCGCGGCGCTCTTCATCGTCGGTTTCGCGCGCCTCTTCGCGCACACCACCATCGGTGCCCACGACGAACGCGCGCGGCATGCCGCTGGCGTCGGGTGCCGCCCCATCCTCGGTCGCTGTTGCCCTGCCCTCACCCTCCTGCGGTGACGGCAGCAGCAGGTCGAGCAGACGATCTTCCACGCGCTGCTGCGCGAGCTCCTCGACGTCGGCCTCGCGCTCCTCGCGCACCATGTTGACGGCAACGTCGACCAGGTCGCGCACCATCGACTCGACATCACGCCCGACGTAGCCCACTTCGGTGAACTTGGAAGCCTCCACCTTGATGAAGGGCGCTGCCGAAAGCTTCGCCAGACGGCGCGCGATCTCGGTCTTGCCCACCCCCGTCGGGCCGATGAGGATGATGTTGTTGGGCACGATTTCTTCGCGCAGCTCGCTTTCCACGCGCTGGCGGCGCCAGCGATTGCGCAGCGCGATAGCGACGGCGCGCTTGGCCGCGTCCTGTCCCACGATGTACTTGTCCAGCTCGGTCACGATCTGACGCGGGGTCAGCTCGTCCATCCATCCCGGCTCCGTCTGCGGCGCCGGCGTCAGTGCGGTCTGTGTTTCCATATCCATCCGATCGGTGCTCACGCGGATTCACCCAGCTCGAGCACCACGATGTTGCGATTCGTGAAGATGCAGATGTCAGCGGCAATCTCGAGCGCCGCGCGCGCGATCTGTGCCGCGTCCAGCTGCGCGTGCGTCTTGAGCGCGCGCGCCGCGGCCAGCGCGTAGCCGCCGCCGCTGCCGATGGCGATGACGTCGTCATCCGGCTCGATGACGTTGCCATCGCCGCTGATGACAAACAGGTGGTTGCGATCCGCCACGGCGAGCAGCGCCTCCAGGCGGCGCAGGAAACGATCCGTGCGCCAGTCCTTGGCCAACTCGACGCAGGCGCGCGACAGGTTGCCCGGATAGCGCTCGAGCTTCTCCTCGAATTTCTCGAAGAGCGCGAACGCGTCCGCCACGGATCCCGCGAACCCCGCCAGGATCTTGCCATCCTTCAGACGCCGCACCTTCTGTGCGGTGGCCTTCATCACCGTTTCCCCCAGCGTCACCTGCCCGTCCCCGCCCAGGGCAACCCGCCCGTTGTGACGGACCGCGATAATGGTGGTGGCGTGGAAGGAAATATCATTGCCCAATTGTGTTCCTCCTGCCTCTGAAGGCGTTGCTGGGGCTGGTTGCTCCGGCTGGTTGCTGGGCAACCAATGAGCGGCACGACAGCTGGATCGCCCTTCGATTCCCCAGCACACAGACCGGGCACCAGCAATCAGCAACGCAGTTCAGTCTGTTGTCGTTCCCGAGCAACGAGCCCCAGCCCCAGCAACCAGCAACGCAGCTCATGCTCTGGGATGCGCCTTCTCGTATACCCGCTTGAGTCGCTCGCGCGATGTGTGCGAGTAGATGCGCGTCGTCGACAGCGAGGCGTGGCCCAGCAGTTCCTTCACCGCCAGCAGGTCCGCGCCTTCATCGAGCATGTGCGTGGCGAATGTGTGGCGCAGCGAGTGCGTCGACAGCTTGCTGTCGTCGCTCGCGGCGTGCAGTCGTTCGCTCACAATGGCCTGCACACGGCGGCGTGACAGGCGCCGGCCGTGCGCGGACAGGAACAGCGCCTTGCGATCCGCGGCATCGCCGGCGGCGGCGGCTTCGGCGCGGCGAGGCTCCCAGCGACGCAGTGCCTGCACCGCGGCGCGGCCCAGCGGCACGATGCGCTCCTTGCGGCCCTTGCCCTTGACCTTGACCTGGTCGCCCACGAGATCGACGTCCACGGTATCGAGTGCGCACAGCTCGGAGAGTCGCAGACCGGCCGCGTAGAACAGCTCGAGCATGGCATGATCGCGCACGCCACTGAAGGTGTTCTCGGCCGAGCGGTTCTCCGCCACCTCGAACAGTCTGTCAGTCTCGCTGCGCGTCAGCCAGCCGGGCAGTGTGCGCTCCAGCCTGGGCGAGCGCACCGCGCGCGCAGGGTTGGCCTCGACGAATTCCTCGCGGTGCAGCCAGCGGAAGAAGGAGCGCGCGGCCGACAGCTTGCGCGCGATGCTGCGCCGGCTGAGGCGGCGCCGTGCCAGCTGGCCGAGGAAACCGCGCAACGCCAGCCGATCGACGCCGGCCCAGTCCCAGCTCTCCGTGTGGAAATACTGGTCGAGGAACGCGGACAGTTCCAGCAGGTCGCGGCGGTAGGCGGCGACCGTGTGTACGCTCAGCTGGCGACCGTCCGCAATGTTGCGCAGATACGCGTTCAGCCGGACCGAGGACTGCGCCACGTCGACGGGCTGCGTCATGTCGGCTCGACGGCCAGCCTCGCCGTCTCCGCAGCAGGCGAGGCCGCCCAGGACAGGATCGCATCCGCCGGCACATGGGCTGCGCTCTGCGCCGCACGCATAACAGCAACGTTAGTGGGCGGCGCCACATCGGCGCGTGTCACCCATTCCCTGAATTCCGCGCGCGCGCGCTCCACGATGCGCTTCCGGCGCGCGCCCTTGTCGCGCACGGGCTCGGGCAGCGGATCGAGCAGCCCGAAGTTCGAGTTCATGGGCTGGAACTCGCCGGGCGAGGCCTCGTGCAGATAGCGGTACAGCGCGCCCAGCATGGTGCTGGCCGGCGGCACCACGGGCTCCCTGCCCTGGAGCAGCCGGTCCATGTTGATGCCGGCGAGAATGCCTGATGCCGCCGACTCGGTATAGCCTTCAACGCCGGTCAGCTGACCCGCGAAAATGACGTCGGGCCGCGCGCCGGGTGCACCATACGTGCGCAGTCTTGCGGGAAAGTTGAGATACGTATTGCGATGAATGGAGCCGGTGCGCAGGAACTCGGCGTTCTCGAGTCCCGGGATCATGCGGAACACGCGGCGCTGCTCGCCCGTGCGGAGTCGCGTCTGGAAGCCCACCATGTTCCACATCTGGCCCGTGCGATCCTCGCGCCGCAGCTGCACGACGGCCCAGGGCCGGCGGCCGGTGCGCGGATCGCGCAGTCCTACGGGCCGCATGGGACCGAAGCGCAGCGTGTCATCGCCACGCGCCGCCATCACCTCGATGGGCAGACAGCCCTCGAAGTACGGCACCTGCTCCCAGTCGTGACCGCTGTACGTGTCCGCCACGCGGAGCGCCTCGAGGAAATGCGCGTACTGCTCCTTGTCGAGCGGGCAGTTCAGATAGTCCTGCCCTTCGCCCTTGCCGTAGCGTGACGCCGCGTACACGACACTGGTGTCGATCGATTCCAACGCGATGATCGGGGCGATCGCGTCGAAGAAGGCCAACCCGTCGTCGCCTAACAGCTGTGCTATATCCCGTGCCAGGCTGTCCGAGGTGAGCGGGCCCGTCGCCACAATGCAGGGACCGGCGGGGAGCTGCGTGACTTCCCGGCGCTCCACGGTGATGCGCGGGTGGGTCTCGATACGCTCCGTGATGGCGCAGGCGAATGCGGTGCGATCCACGGCCAGGGCGGAACCGGCGGGCACGCGTGCGTCCTGCGCAGCCGCGATGAGGATCGAACCGAGGTCCGCCATCTCGAGCTTCAGCAGGCCGTGTGCGTTGCCGGGGTCCGTGCTCTTGAAGGAATTCGTGCACACCAGCTCGGCGAGATTCGCGGTGCGGTGCGCAGGCGTCGTGCGCACGGGCCGCATCTCGACGAGGGTGACACGGTGCCCTCGTCCGGCGAGCTGCCAGGCGGCCTCGCAGCCGGCCAGCCCCCCGCCGATCACGGTGGCGCTCGCCATGAAGTCAGTGTCCTTTCCGTCGTGCTTTCGGTTTGGTACCCGACCGGGAAGGGGAGCGTTTCGTCGCGCGCACGGCGTGGCCGGCAGCCGGTGCGCCTGGCAGGCCGACCCCGCCAGCTGCCGCGGGCGCCGCTCCCGCCGAGGCGGTCGCCGCCGCGGCCTCGAGTGCGGGCTCTGCGCCGGTGTCGGCTACCACCGCATTGCATTTGAGGCACTTGAGGAATTCGCCCTGCTTCTTCGTGCTCTTGCGCACGAGGAACGGCGCATCGCAGACCTCGCACGGGATGGCGACGGGCTCATCCCACACCGACCAGTCGCATGCGGGATAGCGCGTGCAGCCCCAGAACGGTTTGCCCCGACGCGTTCGCTTTTCCGCGACATCGCCGATGCCGCACTGCGCGCACTTGAGTCCGGGAATCGTGCGGGGCCGCGTGTGCTTGCACTTCGGATAATTGCTGCACGCGATGAACGCACCGAAGCGACCTGCGCGCTCCACCATCTCGCCGCCGCAGACGGGGCACTTCTCGCCGATCGAGCTTCGGTTCCGGCGCGGCCTCGCGGTCCAGCTGCTCGGTGTGGCGGCACTCGGGGTAGCCGGAGCAGCCGAGGAAGCGGCCGTAGCGATTCCAGCGCACGACCATGGGCCGCCCGCAGTCGGGGCAGGTCTTGTCGCCATCACCGGTCGACGATCTCGCGTACGATGTCGTCGCGGTTCTTTTCGCCTTCTTCGAGCTGGCGCCGGAACGGCTTGTAGAAATCGTCGAGCACGTGCCGCCAATCCAGCTCGCCATCCTCGATGCGGTCCAGCTCGCCTTCCATTTCACTGGTGAAACCGACATCGAACAGGTCGGGGAACACGCGCACGAGCACGCGCGCCACAGTCTCACCGAGCGGCGTGGGCTGGAACCGCTTCTGCTGCGTCTCGACGTATTCGCGATCGAGCAGCGTGGAGATGATCTGCGCGTACGTCGAGGGCCGGCCGATGCCGAGACGCTCCAGCTCTTTCACCAGGCTGGCTTCCGTGTAGCGCGGCGGCGGTTGCGTGAAATGCTGCGCGGGTACCAGCTGCTCCAGGCGGCAGCGATCCTTCTCGGCCAGCTCGGGCAGCGGCGCGAGATCATCGAGCGTGCGCTTGTCGCCTTCCTCGCGTCGCCTCCTGATACAGACGCGTGAAGCCGTCGAATTTCACGATCGAGCCGGTGGCCCGGAACAGGTAGCGGTGCCCGCTGGCGGCGCGCAGATCGAAATCTGCGGTGGTCGTGTCGTAGACCGCTGACGCCATCTGGCCGGCGACGAAGCGCAGCCAGATCAGTTCGTACAGACGGATCTGGTCCTTGTCCAGGTACTGGCGCAGCTGATCCGGCCGCCTGGCCGCATCGGTCGGACGGATGGCTTCGTGGGCTTCCTGCGCACCTTTCTGCTGTTTGCCCATCCACAGGCGGGGCTCGGCGGGCAGATAGCGCTTGCCGAAGTCGCGCTCGATGAACGCGCGCGCGCCGCTCACCGCATCCGCGGAAACGCGTGTCGAGTCGGTGCGCATGTACGTGATCAGGCCCACCGCGCCTTCGGCGATCTCCACGCCCTCGTACAGCTGCTGCGCGGTGCGCATGGTGCGCTGCGCGCTGAAGCCGAGTCGCTTGGCGGCTTCCTGCTGCAGCGTCGAAGTGGTGAAGGGCGGGGGCGGGTTCTTGAGGCGTTCCCGCCGCTTCAGCTCGGTGACGATGAAGGGCAGAGGCCGCACTTCGTCGACAACCGTCGTTGCTGACACCTCGTTATCGAGGCGGAAGGCCTTGCCATCGACAAAGTGCAGGCGGGCCTCGAACAGCGCGTTATCCTTCTCCAGCTGTGCCGTGACCGACCAGTACTCCTCCGCCTTGAAGGCGCGGATCTCGGTTTCGCGCTCGGTGATCAGGCGCAGCGCCACGGTCTGCACCCGACCCGCCGAAAGACCGGGGCGGATCGGCTTCCAGAGCAGCGGACTGGCCTGGTAGCCGACCAGCCGGTCCAGGATGCGCCTCGCCTGCTGCGCTTCCACCTTGCGCATGTCCAGCGAGCCGGGAGCGCGCAGTGCCTTGTGGACCGCGTCGCGTGTGATCTCGTGGAAGAGAATGCGCTGGAAGCTGGGACCGCCATCGGTCTTGCGCCCGTCCGGTTCGTAACCCAGCTGTTCCGCCACGTGGTAGGCGATGGCTTCGCCTTCGCGATCCGGGTCGGTGGCAAGCAGCACCGCGTCCACGCCCTCGGCATCGCGCCGCAGTTCCTGGATGACCTTGCCCTTGCCGCGGATGGTGACGTAGCGCGGCTCGAAGCCCTTCTCCACGTCCACACCCAGCTCGCGCTCGGGCAGGTCACGGATATGACCCACCGAGGCGCGGACGCGATAGCCCGGACCCAGGTATTTGCCGATCGTCCTGGCCTTGGCCGGCGATTCGACGATAACCAGTTGTTTGCCCGACTTCGTCATTGCTTGATCCAGTTCACGATGGCCGCCACAATGTCAGCCGGTGTGCGGCCATCGACATTGATGCGGCAATCGGCTTTCTCGTAGTACGGTTCCCGCTCCGCGAGCAGAGCCCGGGCGCGGTCCATGGGATCAGGCACGGCCAGCAGCGGCCGTTCCAGTCCCGACGTGCGCACGCGGCGCACCGCTTCCGCCGCCGTCACGCGCAGCCACACACTGCGTGCCCCCGCTGGCAGTACACCGAACGCGCCCGCGCGCGCTCCCCAGCCGCCGCCGGGCGCGAGCACTGCATCCTGCTCCCGACACAGCCGGGCGACATGCGCCTGCTCGAGCGCGCGAAACGCCGCCTCGCCCCGGGTCCGGAACAGCTCCGGAACCGTGGCGCCCGTTTCACGCTCGATCTCTTCGTCGAGGTCGAAGAAGCGCCAGCCGAGTGTCGTCGCCAGCAACCGGCCCACCGTGGTCTTGCCCGCGGCCATGAAGCCGACGAGGACGACGGTACGCACCGGCAGGCCGCCCGGTTTCTGTGGCACAGGCGGCACGCGCGACTCAGTGGCCGGCCGCCGCGTCGGGCAGGACTGGCGCGCCCTCCGCAAGGCGGGCGCTGCGCTCGGCCAGCTGACGCAGGTAAGACGCGTAATTGCGCTTCATTTCCGCCAGGCTGTCCCCGCCGAACTTCTCCAGCAGCGCATCGGCCAGCACGATGGCCAGCATTGCCTCGCCCACCACGCCTGCGGCGGGCAGGGCCACGACATCGCTGCGCTCGCGCACGGCGGAAGCGCGATCACCGGTGCGCAGGTCCACGCTGCGCAGCGGCTTCATGAGCGTGGACAGCGGCTTCATCGCCACCCGCACCACCAGCGGCTCGCCCGTGGTAATGCCGCCCTCCAGGCCGCCCGCGCTGTTGCCCGTGCGGCGGAACCCGCCCGTGCGGGGCTGGTCCGCGCGCTCGATCTCGTCATGCACGCGGGAGCCCGGTCGCCTCGCCGCCTCGAAGCCCAGGCCGATCTCGACGCCCTTCATGGCCTGGATCGACATCATGGCCTGGGCGATGCGGCCATCGAGCTTGCGGTCCCACGAAATGTGGCTGCCCAGTCCCACGGGCAGGCCGGTCGCGACCACTTCGAAGCAGCCGCCCAGCGTATCACCGGCCTCGCGCGCTGCGTCGATCGCCTCGATCATGCGTTTTTCGGCATCGGCGTCCAGCGTGCGGACGGGCGATGCGTCGGCCAGTCCGTTGATGTCTTCGGGCCATGTCCCGGGCGGTTTCGCCTCGATCCCGCCCAGCATGACGACATGGCTGCCCAGTCGAATGCCGAATTCGGCCAGCAGGCGCCTGGCAAAAGCGCCGGCCGCCACCCGCGAGGTGGTTTCCCGGGCCGAGGCGCGCTCCAGAATGTCACGCGCATCATCGCGATCGTACTTCAGTACCCCCACGAGGTCCGCGTGCCCGGGACGGGGCAGGTGGACGCGGCGCAGCTGCTCGTCCGTCGCCTCGGGCCGGGCCTCGACCGACATGGGCAGCTGCCAGTTCTCCCAGTCCCGGTTCCAGACCACGAGTGCGATGGGTGACCCGAGCGTCTCGCCGAGGCGCACGCCCGCCACGAGCTGGGCCCCGTCCTTCTCGATCTTCATGCGATCGCCGCGGCCATGACCACCCTGCCGGCGCCGCAATTCCGGGTCGATATGCTGCGGCACGGACACGGGCAGCCCTGCGGGCAGGCCTTCGATCAGGCAGACCAGGCCCGGTCCGTGTGATTCCCCCGCTGTCCTGAATTGGAAATGCATGTGAGGTCGCCGCCTCCGGCAGTCTGGCTCGCGCGATTCAGAGGTGCAGGCACCTCCGTGTTTCCGTCTGCCCGTCGCGTCGGGGCGTCGGGCTCGTTGTCCACGGGAGGTGCAAAGCCGAAGAGCCCGGCCGAAACCGGGCTCTCCATTGGGTCAAGCCGCTGCCTTATATACTGCGGGTTCCCCCGCTGTGTCCAGCGATCGCGTCAGCTGCGTCGCGGGACGGACCGGAATGACGACGGCTGCGCACGCAGGGAGCGCACGCGGCGGCCGCGCTTCGAGCTGGCGCGCGTCGCGAAGAGCGCGGCTGGCTCGAAATACTGAACGCTCCGTGAAGCCTGAAGCGCCGGAACCGCACTGCCCATTGAGAAGCCGCCGTTGTTCTTGAGCAGGCCAGCGGGTACACGCTGCTTGACGCGGGGTCCGCTGGTCGTGTCGACCGGGACACTGTCGACCGGCGTCTGGCAGGTCTGGTTGCCCATCAGTGAGAGCGTCGCGGTGACGATGGGGCTCAGGTGATCGTCCTGGTCACGTGCCGTGACGAGCACCATGAAGATCCCGTCCGAACGCAGGCAGGGCGTCTGCACGCTGGCATCCTCCACCACCGACGTACGGGCCGGATCAATGGTCAGGCGGGTTTCGGGACCACCCGTCGACTTCTTGAGCGAGTCGGCAATGAACCCGCGCCAGCGGAAGCGCAGCTCCTTGATAGGCCGATCCGCAATCGCCTGCACCCGGAAGTCGGCATAGTCACCGGCTTCGAGCGTCGACGCGAACGGATCCACGAGCACGATGCTGGGTGCGCCCTGCGGTGCGGAAACCGTGAACACATCGGTGGCACTGACGGTGTTGGCGCGGTCGAGCGCGAAGGCGCGAACGCGAATGTCAGGACTCGTCAACGACGCGGGCAGGCCCACATTGATGAACTCGAGTGTGGTCACGCGCGTGGGCAGCACCTTGACCGACGTGTCCTTCACAACGCCGCCGCGCAGCTCGACGCGAATCTCGGAGATCTGGCGGACAGAGCTGGCCTGCACACCCAGTGTGAGAATGCGTCCGGCTTCGACGCTGGGCGGCACCAGCAGTTCCACGCTGGGCGTGTCAATGGCGAGCGGCAGCAGCACGGAGCGCGCTGCACTCTGCGCGCCCAGCGCATCCTGCGCCGTCACGTTCAGGGTGATGACCGTATCCTGCACGTTGGTCGGTATGCGCAACTCGATGTCGGACACGACGGACGGCAGTGCCGGCGACATGATCACGCTGGTGTCGGTGGTGACCGCGCCGCGCGCGGAAAGATCGAGACGCGCGACCTTGCGTGCGCCGAACGCAGTGACACGCACGTTGATGCGCTCACCCGCGCGGATGCCGCTGGGTCCGGTCACGGCCGTGACCACAGGCGGACCGAAGGCGGCAATGGCGCCTTCCACGAGGCTGCTCTGATCACCGGCCTCGTCGATCACGCTGGCACCCACCAGGAGGACCGTGTCGCTCAGTGCCAGGGGCACGGCGAACGAGACCACCTTGGACACGCGCTGCTGCGACGGATTGATCGTCACCGTCGTGTCCTTGGAGAGCGCGCCGCGCAGTGCGACGACGATCTGCGCCACACCGCGTCCGGCCTGTGCGTCCACGCGCACATTGACGGAGCTGCCGGCGAAGGCGGCGGGCGGCAGTGAGAGATTGACGATGCGGGGCTTCAGCTCGGTGACGTCGCCGCTGAACAGGTTGTCACCCTCGCAGGCGCCAACCAGAACCAGGCCGGCGAACAGCACTGCCGAGAGCCGCCGCGCTATCCGGCTCGTGCCGGTCGCTTCCCATTTCTGATTCATACGATTCATCGCTGGTTGTTCCGGGTACGCGTGACCCGGGGTCCGGTTCTGGGTTGCCTCGCGCATGGCTCAGTCCCTGACGATGTGCGGCGTGACCATGATGAGCAGGTCGCGCTTGTTCTCGGACTCACGGGTGTGGCGGAAGAGCCCACCCAGCACGGGCAGGTCCATGAGGAGCGGCACGCCCGTGCGGACGCGCGACTTCTCCGTGATGGTGAGGCCGCCGATCACGGTGGTCTCGCCATCGCGCACCAGGACCTGCGTCTTGGCGTTCTGTGTGGTGAACACGAAGCCTACATCCGAGGACCCGGGGACGGCGTCCGAACGTTCGGCGGCAATGTCCAGCAGTACCTGCTCGCCGGTGACGTGCGGTGTGACGCGCAGAATAACACCGGTGTTCTGGTAGTCCACCGTGGCCCGCGCGCCCGTGATGGTACCGCCACCGGCGCCACCGGCGGAGCTGAACGAGCCGGGATCGATCACGCGAATGGGCGTGCGCTGTCCGACCTGGATTTCGGCCTGACGGTGGTTCATCACCGTGACGACCGGCTTCGCCTGGATGTCGCTCAGCGTAACCTGCTGCAGCGCCTCCAGGAACGAGATCAGCGTGTGCCGCCCGAGCAGCAGCGAACTGACAACCTGCAGGGCCGGGCTGGGCACCGGGAAGTTGGCGTTAGCCAGCGCACCGATGGAGTTGCCGCCCAGCAGCACGACATCCTGCTTGGTCTGCTCGCCGGGCTCGAGAATGCCGTTGCCGTTGCTGTCGATGTAGCCGGGCACGTGGCTGTTGATCTGGTTGCCGCGCGAGTCTTTCACATCGTAGGAAATGCCCAGCTCTTCCAGCGCCGTGCGATCGACGAACGCGATGGTGGCCGCGATGTTGACCTGCGGCATGCGCACGTCCAGCTGCTGAATGAGCGGCTCAATGCGATCGAGCACCGAAGGCACGTCCGTGACCAGCAGCGAGTTGGACGACTTGTTGGCCGCCACCTTGCCCTTGGTCGGCGTCAGCATGGCCGCCACCGTCTGCACGAGCGAGTCGGCGCTGACGTACAGAATCTGGTACTGGCGCGAGATGAGCGGCTCCTCGTTGACGCGGGCGGCCAGCTTGGCGCCGTCCTCGATCACGATCACGCCGTTCTCGTTTTCCTTCGCGTACAGGTTGTTAGCCGTGAGGATCGCGTCCAGCGCGACATCCCAGGGCTGATTGCGCACGTCTGCCGTGATCGTCTTGGCCTTCACGTCGGCCGAGGCAATGATGCTCTTGCCCGCGTACTCGGCGAAGGTGTTGATCACGTTGGCGACGCTTTCCTCGCTGAAGCTCACGGTGACCAGCGTCGCCTGCTGCTGCGCCGTCTTCGCGTTCAGCGGCGGCGTGTTGTCACGCTGCGCCGGCGGACTGACGGGCGGCAGACGATTGGCATCGGTCACGGGCGTGGGCGGGTCGCTCGACTGCCAGGGCTCGAACTGCCCGCCGCCGTTGGGAAAGCTGATGCGGACGGAGCCGTCACTCTGCTCCACCTTGTAGTCGACGGCATTGCTCACGTCGACGACGACGCGCACCACGTTCGGGTCGAATTGCGCGATGCGCAGACGCTCCACACCGCCTCTTCCCACGCGGTACTGGGAGGGCATGACGGGCTTGAGCCCGATCAGGTCCAGGACGATTCGGTTCGGGTTTTCGAGTGCGAAGTGAGTGGCCGTAACCTGGCCATCCACGCCGATGACGATCTCGGTGCGATCGGCGGCCGGCTGCACGCGGAAACCGGTCACCGCTGCGTCCGGCGCAAGCACCGCCAGCGACAATGCGATGATCGGGATCATCCCTTACGCTCCTTCCTTCTGGTTCTTGGCCTTGAGTTCCAGTGTTTCCTGCCGGCGATTGCCGAAATCCTCTACGCTGAACACCACATGCTCCGGCGTTATGTCGAGGACGGTCGCGTTGCCCACGACATCCCCCTTGCGCAGCCGGTATGACTTCTTGGCGCCGTCCATGACCAGTGCGACGCTCTGTCCGGGTTTTTCGACGAAGATGATCATGCGCAGCTTGAGCTCGTCGAAGAGCGGACCCATGGCGTCGTCACTGGCGAGCGACTTGAACGGGTCGCGCCGGCCGCCGCCCTGGTAGTGATAGACCTCCCGCTCGAACACGAGCTGGATGTTGCGCGGATGCACGGGGGCCTGTCGGGCCGCATCCGGCGCCGCAGCCGCGGCCTGCGCCGCGACGGGCACAGCGCCCAGGCCGGAGGCCAGGGCGAGGCCCAGGATCGAGACGAAATGTCTAGTGCGTGCCATGGGCAGCCGTGGAATCGGCCGGCACCGCAGCCGGCTCAGGGATGACGTAGGTGACGATGCGGAAATTCGCCTCCACCAGCGGGGGGTTGCCGCGATCGGTATTCGCGGCAGCCGCTGGCTTCACCAGCTTCAGATCCGTGGGTGTCACAATGCGCGACAGTGATCCGATCTCGGTCAGATATGTCGCCACGTTGTGGTACGACCCGCGCACCGCGATCTCGTAGATCTTCCGCGAATAGAACGGACCGGGATCGTCGGCTTCCGGATTCATCTTGGTCAGATCCACGCCCGAGGTCTGCGCCCGCTGCGTCATGCTGTGCAGCAGTTCAGGCACTTCCTCGCGCTTGGGAATCAGCTCCTCGAGCTGGCGCATGTGCTGCTCGTAGATGGCCAGCTTGCGCTCCAGCTCGGGGCCGCCCTGCGCGGCCAGCACCTTGGCTGCGTTGTTCGCAGCCGTCAGCTGCTCGAGTCGCTGCTCGAGATTGTCAGCCTCGTGCGTCTTCTTGCCATGCAGCAGCTGCCAGTACGCAAACAGCAGCAGCAATGGAACCAGTCCGATGAGCAGTTTCTTCTGGCTGCTCGGATCGGTCGGTAGCAGTGCCATTTCAGTCCCCTTCCCTGGCCTTGAAGATCGGCACCGTCTCGATCAGGTCGGAGGGCGGTGTCTGGTATTCACCTTCCAGCACGAAGGCGTAGATCATGGCTTCGCCCTCGTGGACCTGCTCCGTTCGCATCAGGTTGATGGAGCGGAGGAACGGTGACGCCTCGAGCTCCTGCATGAACTCGGTCAGCGCATAGGTATTGCCGGTACGTCCTTCGATCGTGAAGCGGGGCGCGCCCAGAGGCGTGGGGCTCGGCTTCGCGGTCACGTTGATGAGCCACGTATAGGCAGGCAGCGCGCGGCTGATTTCGTCCATCACGTGCGCCCACGAATAACGGCCCGCGTCGATTTCCTGGATGATCTCCAGCTTCTGCGCAATCGAATCCTGGCGCGCCATGAGCACGGCGTTAGCCGCGCGCATTTCGGCGTAGCGGGCCGAGTCCATGCGCGCGCTCTCCACTGCGATCTGCAGATCGGAAATGCGATTGCGTACGCCGAAGAACAGCCATGCGGTCGCCAGCGGACCGACGATCCACATGAACACGAGAAAGAGCACCCAGCGGTCGACGGATGGGAGCGAGAGGCCCGTCTTGGGACGGAGTCCGCTCAGGCTCGGCAACCGCCGTTGCGACTTCTTGGCCGCACCAGGGAGCAGGTTGATCTTGATCACGTTATGCCTCGCTCGGATCAGGCGTTTCTGAGTGCCAGCCCCACGGGCAGCATCAGCATGGGAGCGATTTCGTCGACGGAATCCAGCATGGCGTCGGGACGCACGGAGATGCCGGCCAGCGGATTGGCGATCTCGGTGCGGATGCCGAGGCGATTGCCCAGGGCGTCGACCAGGCCCGGGATGCGGGCGCCGCCACCGCACACAAACACGCGGTTAATGGCGCCGCCGGACTGGGCCACGAGGAAGGCCGCGGCGCGCTCGATGCCCACCGCCAGCTCCTCGATTCTCTCCGTGACGACGTTGCCCACGTTGGAGTCGTCGTGGCGGCCCTGCACAATGGCTTCCGCCTCATCGGCGGTCAGGCCGCGGTCGCGCTGCAGCGCCTCACGCACCTTGCGCGAGCCGAACGGCACATCGCGAACGAGTACGGGAATGCCTTCCTGCAGCAGGTTCAGGTTGGTGGTCTCGTGTCCGATGTTGACCAGCGCTACCAGACCTTCGAGCCCGCCCGGATGGCTCTGCTCGAAGGCGTTGTGCAGCGCGAAGGCTTCCACATCGATCAGCGAAGGCTGCAGGCCGGCGTCGGCCAGCAGGTTCATGCGGTTGTCGATCAGCTCGCGCTTGGCTGCGACCAGCAGCACCGACATCTGTGCGCCATCGCCTTCCGGATCCAGGATCTGGAAATCCAGCTGCACGTTTTCCATGTCGAAGGGCACGTGCTGCTCGGCTTCCCAGCGGATCACCTCGCGCGCGTCCTCCATGCTCATGCGATCCATCTGGATGCGCTTGATGATCACGTCGTGACCGCCCACGGCGGCAATGACGCGCTTGTTCTTGAGGCCCACGCTTTGCACGAGCGACTGAATGGTCTCGGCGACCAGCACGGGGTCCATGATCTCGCCCTCGACGATGGCGTCCGGCACGAGCGGCGAGGTGGCGACCTGCACGATTTCTGGTTGGGCCTTGGAGTGATCGACGACGACCAGCTTGATCATGCCGCTGCCGATGTCGAGTCCTGCCGTGACCTTGCTCTTGCCGAAGAAGACCATGCTACCTCAGGAGCCGATGTTGCGAACGCGGGTGACGGCGGATTCGTGCCGCAGCCCGTTGCACAGAGGTTCTTGTTCCACGCCCATGGAGGGGCGCTCGTTGTCTGTGCTCAACTGAACGAACACGTCGAGATTGCATGTCATGGAAGAGGCGCCCTTCGTCAGGCGACCTGTCGAGCGCAGCCGGAAATCAGACGGTCCGATGTGCGAGACGCGCACGGCGTAACTTCCCATCGACTCGTCGCCGGCGAACACCCGGGCTTTCATGACCATAGAATCGGCACCCATGGGAATTCGCATGAGCGCGCCCGGATCAGCCTGTTGCGCGAAATCACGCACACCCGCGAGCGCCAGGATCGTGGCGGCATCGCTGGATTGCGCGCGGTTAGCCAGGCGATTCGTGCGCAGCTGAGCCCAGCCGGCGCCGTAAAGCACCAGCATGGCCACGACTGCGATCCGGAGTGACGGAGCGCGCAGGCGCTGCATGAGTGCTGCGAGACGGACAGGGGGAAGCTTCATTGTCGCTCCCGGCGATTCCCTGCTTCGGGTTTGCAGGCCCGCTGCCAACAGTCGTCTGCAATCGGGCGTGCGTGCGGCAAGCCCGCGGTTAGCGCATCAGGGGCAATCGATCGGGCGGCGCTGCTGCTGCCAGCTCGACGGTCCGCGGTCCTGCGACCGGCATCCATTCCCGGAGCGGGTCCACGCCACCAGCGTTTTTCTGCTGGCATCGTCTCCCGGATCCGGGCCGGTCGGACAGGCCTCGGTTCCAGAACCGTGCCCAGGTGTCAAGTCAGCGATTTGCAAGGGTTTGTCGCATTCTGCGAAGGCGCCGGGCGGAATACGTTTTTCCCTCGCATCGCAACTTTGTGTTTGCCAGGCCCGGGCTCAGAAAGCGGGCAGCCACCAGCGGAGGACCGGCCGGTAGAGACGGCGGAACGCGGGCGCGAGCGTGAACGCGCGCCCCAGCGCGCACGCGTCATAGATGATGGTCCCGCCCGCGCGCGAGGCAGCGCCGCCGACGCGCAGCGCGCCGTGCAGCTCGAACGCGGGCGCCGAGATCGCGCCCGCGACCAGCACAGCGCCGCGGAACTGCACACCCGCCGCAACCGTCAGCCGCCCGCCGACTACGAGGATTCCCTGGCCCGAGCCGCCGGTTATGGTGAGATCGCCGGGCGCGAAGATGAGAGGCAGGAAACCGAAACACGGACTGGCCGGGTCGTCCGGTGCTCCCCAGTTGCCGGGCGCAGCCGTGTCGCACAGGCCGCCCGCGACGCTCGGCGCCGGCCCGACACTCCCGGCTTCGATGCGGTCCGCAATGGTCGCGAGATCGCTGAAGCTCAGTCCGCCCAGCTGCGTGAAATCCACGGCGCCCGCGCCAGCGGCGCCGGTGAGCACGGCGGGCGCGCCGATGAGCGAAGCAGCGCCGCTGAGCAGAACGCCTGCGGGTCCCAGCGCAATGGCAGGCCGCGCTGCGCCCCCCGGGTACCACGCCGGCGCGTAGCCGGGCGGCGGGCAGTCGGAGGAACGCCAGGGTGGCGCCGGAACGGCCGCGTTGCTGCCGTCGATGGTTGCGGCGCTGATAACGGTGATGTCAGCAGCGGCCGTGAGCGCCGCCTGGAAGTCACGCCAGAGAACGTCCTGCGGAATCACGGTGAGCCGGGCACTGGCCACGGCCCGGGCGCGCAGGGCACCGGCGCCGACGATTCCGCTGCCGCGCACCAGATAGAGGCCGCGAGACACGCGCTCGGCACGCGCGTCGTACTGCGTGCCGCCTGGCAGACCGCCCGTGGCCCAGGGCACGGCAAATTCGGCCGCGCTCACAGGCAGCGCCGCCTCATCCCAGCCGGCCACGGCGACGCGTACGGCCGACTCCGCTGCCAGGCGGGCGCGTGCCTGCTCCAGCGACTCGTTCGCGCGCACACGCGCTGCGCCGCACACCAGCAGCACTGCCAGCACCGCGATCTCGATTACGGTGAGACACGCGATCACCGCCACCAGAGCGTAGCCGCGACGCGCCCGCATCACGGACAGCTCGTGGTGGAATCGAGTGGCAACCGGCTGTTAAGCAGCGGCAGGCGCAGTCGGAGCGGGCGTGCGGCGGGTCCCTGCCCCGGCTGCGTCGTCAGGCGCAGGGCAATGCCTGCGGTGTCTCCCGGGACGGCGCGCACCGCCCAGGCGAAATCGGTGGAATCGTCGAGAAACGCGTCTGCCGTGACCGGCTGTCTGCCGCCCAGGCCGCGACGGTAGCGCAGCGCCCCGCTTGACAGGTACCACGCGCCGCGCTCGAACAGGAGCGCGACATTGCCGATCGTCAGACTCTGTGGCGGCGTAAGGCGCAGCACCTGCTCTCCGGAGAGCGGCGTACACAGCGAGAGCACCGGGGCAGTGACAGTGCCAAAAGCCAGCACCTGCTCGCTGGCGGCACCCACAACGAGCAGCGAATCCTTGCTGGGATCCGGCAACCGCACGCCGCGGTAGCGCAACTGAACGGAAGCACTGTCCCGGGCGCAGACGATGGCGCTCCCGCGGAACGCGCGCAGCGCCACCGAATCCGGACCCAGCAGCGTCCCGTCCAGCACGGGCACAATCGCACGCAGCTCCTGGCGCAGAATGGCGGCCGCCATGTGCCGCGCACCCAGCAGCTCGCTGCGATCGCCCGCCGAGCGCAGCAGGCGGGATTGTGCCGTGAACACGGCCGCAACACCCGTCATGATCACGGCCATGATCACGAGTGCCGCGAGCAGTTCGGGCAGCGTGTGGCCGCGCGACCCCGGGCGCGACGGGAACGCCGCGTCAGGGCACATGGCTGAGCGGCGCCGGCCAGCGCCCCGTGTGTGCGCCAAATGTGTCCGCGCGCATGCCGCTGCCATCGGCATACCGCACCACAAGCAACAGGGTGGTCCTGCCTGACGCGCTGTTCGCCGTCCACGCGAGCGCGTACCGGCCACGCACGGTCGAGCCGCCTGTGGGCCGCGCCGTCTGCAGCAGCGAATCCATGACTGCCGTGGCCAACAGGCCGGCGCCATCGACCGCGTCGGCGCCGCTCAGCCAGCGCGTGGCGCGCGTGGCACCCGCCGCCACGGCCAGCAGACCACAGGCGAAGAGCGCCAGCGCGACCGCCACCTCCACGAGGGAAAACCCCGCGCGACCGGCCCCGCCTACCATTGCCGCGGCCTCCCGTACAGCGACAGCGAAAGGCGAGCCTCTTCACCCCCGCGCCGAAAGCGTAATGTGCGGTTAGCAATGCTGCCCAGTCCCAGCCCGTCGAAGTCCAGCGCCAGCGGCCCGCTGTGCCCGTCCACGGAGAGCACCACGCCAAACTGCAAGGTCAGGCGCAGCGCCTGACCCGCGGGCTGCCCCGGGGGTGCCTCCGCGCGCAACTCACCGGCACCGGGATCCACCTGCAGGCGAGCGCCGCCGCGCATGCCCGCCAGCGCGGCCGCCCGCTCGATCAGCGACGCCGCCGCGTCCCTCGCCCCGCGCACCGCGTACGCGTCCCTGGCCCGCACCAGCCTGGGCGCCGCCATGGCCAGCAGCACCGCCAGGATCGCGAGCGTGATCAGCAGATCCGCCAGTGTGGCGCCGGGAGGCATTCCTCGATTCCGCATGGCATGAGGGTGCGTTGCCGGGCGGGGCACCGGAATGGCGGTTCGAGACAGCCCGCCGCCGACGCGGGCCCGGGCCGGAAAAGCGACGGTGACGTTGCTGAGGAATTGACGGTCAAGGCGGCATCGCATGGCGGCGTGGTGGCGCTAACGGCGTGTTAAAGCGTATACCTGTGCTGCATGCCAAGCGTTTGCCGGAAACCTCGGCTTGCGCGGCGCCGCGACCGAGGATGGGAACTTCGCGTATCACTCCCCCGAGTGCGTACTGCCATGAGCAATGTGCGTCTGCGGATGATGATCGCCGGTCGAGTCGCCCTCGTCTCCCACGAAGTCCTGGCTGCCGCCGGCGCCGCCGGTCGCAGCACCATCTGGACCTGCCGTCAGGCCTCATCTGCACCGGTCCGTCTCATCACCGCGGAGGGCGCGGAAGGCGGCCGGGGTTCAAGCCGGATCTCGCTCTCCAAGGAGAGAACAGCCCGTGATTACCTGAACGGATTCCTGCCGTCCACGATTTCCGTCAGCTTGTCTGTTCATCAAGGCTTCGCCAACTGCGGAACAGATCATTTCTGTTGAACGGATTGAGCAAGGGACAGGAGGACGAGAGAATGGCTCGCGGGGATCAACCAGTGGGGACAGCGCCTCGAGCCCGTGCCTTGGGTGTGCAGAACGCGAATTGGTCGGAGCGGATTGTCAAACACCGTGTTCGCCGGCAGAGAGCGTGGCGTGATGCGCGCGCCTCAGCCCGCCGTGTATTCCCTTCTCAGCGCGCCCGCCTCACACTCCGCGGTGAACAACTGAAGAGAATCCGTTCGCAGCGCCCACCTCACTCTCCGCGGTGAAGAGTGCGACCGGACTAGCCCAACCCGTATTCGCGGATCTTGTAGAGGAGGGCGCGGGAGGACAGCTCGAGCAGGTCGGCGGCGCGCGTCTTGTTGCCCCCAGTGCGTTCCAGGGCGATGCGGATGAGGCGGCGCTCGAGCACGGCGCCGTGTTTCTTGACGGACAGCTCGTCGTCGGGCAGGTCCACGCCGTCGAGCGGACTCACGGGTTCGGTGATGTTAGCGGGCAGGTCATCGGGGGTGATGCGGTCGGACTCGCACAGGACCAGGGCGCGCTCGATCGTGTTCTCCAGCTCGCGCACGTTGCCGGGCCATGTGTAGTCGAGCATGTGCTGCATCGCGTCCTGGTCAACGCCCGTAATGGACGTCTTGAGGCGCTTGTTGTTCTGCTCGACGAAGTGCCGCACCATGATGGGGATCTCTTCCTTGCGCTGGCGCAGCGGCACCAGGTGGATGGGCACGACGGCGATGCGGTAGAACAGGTCATTACGGAAATTGCCCGACCTGACTTCTTCATCCAGGTTCTTGTTGGTGGCGGAGACGAGACGCACATCCACATTGCGCGTGCGGGTGTCACCGAGCCGTCGCACATTCCCTTCCTGCAGCACGCGCAGCAGCTTGACCTGCAGCGTGGCCGGCATCTCGCCGATCTCGTCGAGGAAAATGGTTCCGTGGGAAGCCACCTCGAAGAGGCCCGGCTTGTCGCGCTCCGCGCCGGTAAAGGCACCCTTGACGTAACCGAAGAGTTCGGACTCGAGCAGGTTCTCGGGGATGGCGCCGCAGTTGACGGGCACGAAGGGCGCGTCCACGCGGTCGCTCTCGGTGTGGATCAGGCGGGCTACCAGCTCCTTGCCGGTACCGCTCTCGCCGGTGATGAGCACGGAGGATGGATGCCGCGCCACCTTGACCGCAACCTCGAGCGCCTTCTTCATGGCCGGCGCCTTGGCGATGATGTCGCGGAAGCGCCGCTCGATGCTCACCTCTTCGCGCAGCCGCGTCACTTCGCGGCGCAGTGACTCGCGCTCTTCCGCCTTCCTCAGCGTGAGCACCAGCTGATCGGGGCTGAACGGCTTGGGCAGGTAGTCGTAGGCGCCGCGCTTCATGGCATCGATGGCCAGCTCGATGCTGCCGTACGCGGTCATCACGATGACCATGGCGTGCCCGCCGAACTCGCGATAACGGTCCAGGAAGTCGAGACCGGAAAGGCGGGGCATGCGCACGTCGCACAGAATGATGTCGGGCTCCAGCTCCTTGGCCCTGGCGAAACCCTCCTCGCCATCGCTCGCCGTGTTCACCTGGTAACCTTCGTCCGCCAGGATCAGCGAGACCGTCTGACGCAGACCGGGTTCGTCGTCGATGATCAGGACCGTCATGGTTCCGTTTTCACGTTGAGTGACGCGGCCGGCAGGATGATGGTGAAGATCGCGCCACGGTCCGGTGCGCTCCTTGCCCGGATAACCCCGCCCATAGTTTCGACCAACCGCTCGCAAACCGCCAGTCCCAGACCGGTCCCTTTGCCCGGTTCCTTGGTGGTAACGAAAGGTTCGAAGATCTGGTCGAGCAGCTCCGCGGGAATGCCGGGGCCGTTGTCCGCCACTTCGATTTCGACGACGCTGCCGCTCTGCGATGCGGCCGGTTCGAGCGACGGCTCACCGACGCGCGCGAGGCGCCGCCGGTGTGTGTAATCGATGCCGGGCGGGTCATCCTTCCGGCGCGCCGGCTTCGGACGCAACTTGTCCCACGCCTTGACCTGCGTGCTCACGGTGATGCGCGGCTGCGGCGTATCCGCCATGGCATTCGAGCGCATTGACCAGCAGGTTCACCAGCACCTGCTGCAGCTGGTACGGGTCGCCCAGGACAGCGGGCACGGTGGGCGCCAGCTGCACCTGCAGCTCGATTCCGCTCCAACGGCCCTGCGTTTCCATCAGTTCGAGTGTGTCATGCAGCACACGGTTCACATTCATCTCGAGCGATTTGGTATCACGCGGGCGGGCGTAGTCCAGCAGGCCGCGCACGATGCGGTCGATGCGCCTCGCCTCGCGATCCGCAGCCTCGATCAGCTCGCGCTTCTGCGCATTGGCGCTGCGGCTCAGCAGTCCGAGATACCCCAGGATCGCGCCCAGCGGATTGCCCACTTCGTGCGCAATGCCGGCGCTGAGCCGGCCCACGGACGCCATCTTTTCGGCGCGCACCATGGCGTCCCTCGCCTCGGTCAACAGACGGTTTGTGCCGTCCAGCGACTGGATGTTGGCGGCCAGCTGCGCCTGGTCCGTGATGAGGCGTTCGGCCATGTGATTGACCGCGGCGGCGAGCCGTGACAGCTCGCGCGTGTCGCCTTCCGCCAGGCGCCGATCGTACTGCCCGCCGGCAATCGTCTCGATCTCCGCCACCATCTCGCGGATGGGCCGCACCACGCTCCGCTGGATCACGATATGACTGATGAGCGCGAAAATGGCAACCACGACCAGCACCAGAACTCCGTTGTAGACGGCCCGCTCACCCAGACCCTCCGGCGACGGCCACAGGAACACACCAAGCGCGAACACCAGAAGAGCGAAGGCGAATACCACCGCCAGCGCCAGAATGAGTTCACGTCGCAGTGTCTGCAGTTCGGCCATGACCGCGTGGGTTATGGAAGCGAGCAGCGATTATGGGACGCGCGTGCGTCACGGGGCAAGACAGCAAGGCCCGCCCTCAGCGGGCGAGCCTTCAGGAAAGAGGAACCGCGGCCCTCCCATGGCTTGCGCTCACGGAAAGGCCGCGGTGGTGTGCGTTCGGATCAGTTGCAGTCGACCACGCCGTTCACGGTCGCCGGTGCGCCCGACGCCGCTGGCGCGTTCCCTGTGTAATAGCCACACTGCTTGCCGCCCAGTGACGTGTGTGTCGCATTCGCTGCCCAGCCATTGGCTGCCGCGTATGTGATGTTGATCGTCACGCCCTGGCTGCTCCTGAAATCCACCAGATCCGTTACTGCCGCGGCGTAGCTCAGGTTCTTCTCGTAATAGATCTCCTGTTCTGCGCCCATGTTTCTCAGATCGCTCTGAATACTCGCGTACAGGCTGCGGTCCTTCGCTGCCCAGAATCGGTTGACACCGATCGTTGCCAGGATCGCAATGATCACGAGCACGATCAGAATCTCGATCAGAGTAAACCCGCTTCGCCTTGGCATCATCACCTCAGCATTCGCCTAGTTTGACCCGGGGGCGGCCCAGTGGGCCGCCCCACGATCAAGCACCGGCGAAATTACTCACCCGTGCAGGTCACGATTCCCGGCGTCGTTGCCGGACCGACTGCCGCCGCCGAACCCGTGTAGATCGCGCAGTTCTGCGTCGCGGCCGCAAGCGCGGCATGCGTCGCCGTCGCCGACCAGCCGGTGGTGCCCGACGCGGCGATGTTGGTGCTTACGCCGCTCGAAGGTGCGAAGTCCACCAGGTCCGTCACGTTCGCGGCGTACTGGTAGTTGTTGGCAGGGATCGAGTAGTAGATCTCCTGCTGCGCCTCGAGATTGCGCAGGTCGGACATCATGGCCTTGAAATAGGCCTTCTCACGAGTCTTGCTGAACTTCGGAATCGCGATCGCAGCCAGAATGCCGATGATCACGATCACAATCAGCAGCTCGATCAGGGTGAAACCTTTGCGCAGCTTCATACCGACGTCCTCCAGAAAGAGTTTTACGGATCGGGATCGGCAGGCAGCTTTTCCCGAGAGGCGGATGGAGCAAGAGGTATTCCCACCCGGTCCCGCCCTGGTCGGACTACCGTAACTACTTGAACACCCTGATTTTACGTGAATCTCAGCAACGGCACCGCCAGCCCCAACAGCCCGTTACTTAGTGGCATTTTGCAAGGGGTTGGCAACTTCCTGCGCAGTCCACGGCACGACGATCGGCCAGGCAGCGAGCGGGTCGGCACATGGTGCGGCAGCCGGCGGGGCGCCGGAATGGATGGTTGGGGCAGTAGTGGAGAAGCAGTGCGCGGCGACCGCGCCGGCCAGCGAGTCCGCGGTCGCCTGCAGCTGGCGGCCGGTGGCCGGAATCAGACTGCGCGCCGTGTCGATGGCGGCGAGGGCCGCGGTCGGGTGCTGGGTGCGTGCGAGGTCACGCGCCAGCATCAGCCAGAACGTGGGGATGTTGCCGTGGCGCTGGCGGGCCGCGACTCGCCATGCGCCGGCGGCCCAGTCGTAGCGCACTTCCCCTTCGTAGGCCTGCGCGCGGAGCGCGAAGACGGTGGCGCGATCGCCGTTCAGGCGATCGGCGCGGATGCTGGCGTCCAGCGCGTCGGCCCAGCGCTGCGTGCCCAGGTACGCGCAGGCCAGCAATAGCTCGGTGTTATCAATGATGTCGCTGATGGCGCGCGCGTGCTCCAGCACGGGAACGGCGCGCTCGTACTCGCGCAGCTCGACGTAGACGCCGGCGAGGTTGTCGAGCAGCACTTCATCATCGGGCCAGAGTCGGTAGGCGATCTCGAAGTAGCCGCGCGCCAGCTGTCTGTTGCCGCGCTGCGCCATGCGATATCCGTTCACCCACTGCGAGCGATACGACTCGGGGTGGTCCCGCACGATGGCGTCCCACACTGCATCCGTGTCCTTCCAGTCCGGGTTGCGCAGCACGGAGCGCACCCCCAATGCCAGCAGCGCCGCCGACAAGGCGCCCACCGCCAGACGCAGATCGCGCGCTGTGAAACGCGCACGGTAATGATCCCACGCAAAGGCCAGCGCCATGGAGAGCGCTACGCTGGGGAGATAGAGAATGCGTTCGGCGAGCAGTACGCCGATGGGCAGCAGCAGGTTGGAAACCGGGAACACGGAGATGAAGAACCAGGCGGCGGGCAGGCCGGCGCGGCGTACCCAGGGCGTCGCCAGAAACAGCGCCAGAGTGCCCGCGAGCAAGAGTGCGCCCAGCAGCACCATGGGCGACAGGTGCTCGACCGGCAGCACTACACCGGGCGAGTAGTCCGACACCAGGTCGATCGGAAATACCAGCAGCCGCGCGTACTCGGGCCACGCGCGCAGGGCGGAGAGGAAACGGTGTCCATGCCGCAGAAACGGCAGGTTAGGCGCCGCATTGACGCCGCCGATGGAACCCAGCACGGCGATGCGCAGGAGCAGGTAGGCCGCGAGCGCAGCGAGCAGCGCGAAGAAGAGCCAGAACTGCCCGCCGGCGTAGCGCTGCAGGCTGGCGCGCACGGGACGGACGCGCGACATGCCGAAATCCAGCGCCACCAGCAGTCCCGGCAGCACGACTGCGCCCTCCTTGGCCAGCAGACCGAGCACGAAGAGCAGCACGATGGCCGCCGTGCGGCCGCTGCCGCGGACATTGTCCGTGCGGTCGATGTGGAGCAGGCAGGCGCCCAGGACCGCGGCCGCGGCGATCAGCTCCGCCTGACCCACCACATTGGCCACGACTTCGGTGTGCAGCGGGTGCACGGCGAACAGCAGTGCGCCCAGCAGCGCCGCGCCGGGTGTTGCCATGCGTCGCAGCAGCGCCAGCACCAGGATGCAGACGACGATGTGCAGTACAATGCTCACCGCGTGAAAGGCCAGACCGCCGCCGCCGCCCGCGGCCCACTGCAGCGCGTAGCCGAAGATGGTGAGGGGCCGGTAGAGACCCAGGTGCTGGCCGTATCCGGGCCAGTACGGTGTCAGCCAGATGAGCGACTGGTGCGCCAGCTGGTGCACGCGCCCGTTGGTCGCAATGATCGAGTTGTCGTCCAGCGCGAACTGATTGGCCAGCGAATTGGCGTACGTGGCAAACGCCACGAGCGCCACCATCAGCTCCTGCAGCCGGCGGCCAGCGCGCGCGCTCACTGGTGCGTAATCCTGTGTTGGGCGGAGTCGAGCGCCGCCCGCATTTGCAGCAGCGTCGCGTCCTGCGGTGACGCGGCGAGGCCATCGTGCAGCGCATGCAATGCCGTGGCCGTGTCCGCCGCATCCAGCGCGACGGCGGCCAGCAGGCGCTGCGCGTTGACGTCCGCGGGCCACTGCCGTGCGGCCAGCGCCGCCAGCACCAACGCCCGGCGAGGCCGGCCCTTGTCCACCGCGTACGTGGCGGCTTCCATGACCAGCCGTTCGCGGTGCGGCCAGAGCGCGACCGCCGTGTCGTACTGCGCCACGGCCCCGGCCACGTCGTCGGCGTCCCTCGCCATTCGTGCCAGGTGCCAGTGCCCGCGGAACGCGTCCGGTCGGTCGCGCACCAGCGCCACCAGGATGCTGTTCGTCGACTTCCACTCCGGCACGCGCGTCACCACGCGCAGCGCGCAGGCCGCTAACACCGCCGTCAGCGCGGCACGCACGGCGGGTCGCGCTGCGGGCGACACCAGCGACAGCACTTCCACCGCCCCCGCAACGGCAATGGCCGCTGCCAGGCAAGGCACGTACAACGTGCGCTCCGCGACCAGCACGCCAATGGGCACGAGCAGATTGGAAACGGGCAGTATGGTCAGCGGGAACCAGAGCAGTCCCAGACCCGTCCGTCCGGCGCCGCGCGCGAGTGCGGCCACGCCGCCCAGCACACAGCCTGCGAGCAGCACCAGCCCCACCGCGCCGCCTGTCGTGAGACGGCTGGCCGGCTCGAGAATACGCGGTCCGTAATCCGCGAGCAGTGTCATGGGGAAGAACAGAAGACGCAGGTACACGGGCCAGGTCTGCAGCGCGGTGAGCACGCGCGTGCCCGGTGATGCCGCCACTTCGAGCAACGGATCCACGCGGGTCGGCGTGAATGCGCCGAGCACGGCATACCGGGCCACCAGGTACAGCACCGTGGCAACGGCGATGGCGCCCAGCGCCAGCGCATTGCGCCGCAGCCATGCACCGGCGCTGCGCAGCCGCAGCTCGCCCCGCGCCGCGTCGATCAGCAGCAGCGCCGCGGGCAGCGTGATGGCGCCCTCCTTGGAGAGCAGCGCCAGCGCGAACAGCGCTGTTATGAGCAGCACCTGCGCGCGCGAGCGCGGCCCAGGCTCGCCCGACGGCGCCGTCCATGCCAGGCAGCAGGCCAGGAAGAATGCGCCCGAGAGCAGCTCGGCGCGACCCACGACATTGGCCACGGCTTCCACGTGCACAGGGTGCGCGGCGAAGAGCAGTCCGCCCGCGAGCGCGGCCGCCGGCGAGAAGAACCGCGTCAGCAGCAGGAACGCGAACAGGCTGGCGCCCGCGTGCAGCAACACATTCGTGAAGTGAAACCAGGCCGCCGAATTCCCGGCGATGGACCAGTCCAGCGCGAAGCTCAGCGTCGTCAGCGGACGCCAGAGCGCCAGGTCGGCGTCTCTCCAGTAGCCGCCCGTGAAGATGGCAGGCCACTGGCTGAAGGACTGAATCCGCGCATTGCCCAGAATGATGGGCACGTCGTCGTAGGCGAAGCCGTTACGCAGCGCGATGGCGTACAGCACGATGGCCATCATGACGACAGCCAGGGCACCGACGGACGTGCGCACCTCGGGCTGCGGTTTCATGCGGAAACGGAAAGCGGCAGCGCTTCCGGCGAGGCGGAGCGGGCGCCCAGGTGCTGCTCGCGCCACAGCTCGAAGATGAGCAGCGTCCAGAGCGGCTTGCGCAGATCGGCCCGGCCCGCCGCGTGATCGCGCAGCATGCCACTGACGACGTCGGCACGGAACCAGCCGGCGCTGCGCAGCCTTGCCGGCGCCAGCATATCGCCGGCGAGCGAGCGCAACGGGCCGTTGAGCCAGGCGGCGACCGGCATGCCGAAGCCTTTCTTGGGCCGCGCCAGCACGCTTTCCGGCAGCAGATCGCGCACCGCATCACGCAGGATGCGTTTGCCCGTGAGCCCGCGCATGCGATACGCATCGGGCAGCGAGAATGCGAATTCCACGACATCCGTCGCCAGGAACGGCGCGCGCACCTCGAGCGCCACCGCCATGCTGGCGCGGTCGACCTTCATCAGGATGTCGTTCGCCAGATAGGTCATGGCATCGAGATGTCCCGCACGCGCGAGCAGGGGCGCGCCGGCCGAGGCCTGCCACGCGCGCCGGAAGGCGAGCAGTGCCGCGCCCTCCGGATCCGCTGCGGCGCGCACCTCCGGCTCGAGCAGCGCGTCCTGCTCCGCGGGGGAGAACGAGGACATCCAGAGCGCGTGATTGAACGGCGGGCTCGCCGCCGAGCCACGCAGGAACGAGCGCAGCCGGAAAACGGTCGAGAAGTTGCCATGCGAGACGGGCAGGCGAGCGGCCACTGCGTCCGCGGCGCGGTGCAGCGGCGACGGCAGCAGCCTCGCCCAGCGGGCCACGCGCTGCGCCTGGTGCATGGGATAGCCCGCGAACAGCTCATCGCCGGCATCGCCGCCCAGGGCCACGGTCACGTGCTCGCGTGCGAAGCGCGCTAACACCGAGGTAGGCAGAATGGAAGCGTCGCCCAGCGGCTCGTCCAGCATGCGCCCCAGGCCGGGCACCAGCTCCGCCATCTCGCTGCCGCGCACCACGCGCTCGTGGTGCCGGCTGCCGATGCGCTGCGCCACTTCCCTTGCCCAGCGACTCTCGTCGAAGCTGGCTTCCTCGAAGCCGATCGAGAACGTCTCCAGTGCGCCCGCCCTTGCCGCCAGCGCCGCCACCGTGCTGGAATCGATGCCACCCGAGAGGAAGATGCCCAGCGGCACATCGCTGACCAGCCGCGACTCCACCGCGTGCTCCAGATGCCGGCGCAGCGTGCGCACGGCCTCGGCGTACGGCGGCACGGGCTGTCGCACACGCGGGTCCAGGCGCCAGTACGCTTTCTGCTGCGCGCGCCCGTTCTCCAGCACCAGCATGGCGCCCGGCTCCAGCTTGCACACGCCCTTCAGGATGGTGTCGGGCGCCGGTACGTACTCGAGCGCCAGGTACGCGGAGAGCGACGCCGGCGCGATTTCCTGCGACACGGCCGGGTGCGCCGTGAGCGCGGTCAGCTCGGAACCGAACAGCAGCAAACCGTCTGTCAGGGTCCAGAAGAGCGGCTTCTCGCCCAGACGATCGCGCGCCAGCACCAGCCGGCGGCGCGCGCCATCCCAGAGGGCCAGCGCGAACATGCCGTCCAGCCGCTCGAGGAAGTCGAGGCCCCACGCGTCGTAGGCGTGCGCCGCGACTTCCGTGTCCGATGCGGTGCGGAAACGGTGGCCTCGCCGCTCCAGATCGAGCCGCAGCTCGCGGTAGTTGTAGATCTCGCCGTTGGCGATGATCGCGGTCTGCTCGGTGACGCCGAAGAGCGGCTGGTGGCCGCCGCTCAGGTCGATGACGGACAGCCGACGATGTCCCAGTACGATGCCCGGCGCGCAGTGCACGCCTTCATCGTCGGGGCCGCGGTGCGCGAGACAGCGCAGCATGGCGCGCACCGGCCCGGGATCCAGTGGCCGGCGAGGGTCGAGCGCCGCGTAGCCTGCAATGCCGCACATGGGGCTGGCTACGTCGCGGCGCTGACGGGCGCCTGGCGCGCGGCCGGCACCTGCGCGAAGCCGCGCCAGCTGTTGCTGTTGTGATGCTCGATGCGCGGGTTCTCCAGGCCGGCACGCGCGAACCACTGCGCGAACTCCTCGCGCCGTATGTAGTACGCGACGGGCGCGACCAGGTGATCGAACACGATGGAGCGCTGCTCGCGCCAGGGAAACGCCGCGATGTACGCGAGATACTCGCCGTACGGCAGCTTCATCCCGAGCAGCTTCCCGCGGAACGGACCGTAGACGAGCTTCGTCGCCAGAAACAGCGGCACGGTGAGCAGCGCGGACAGCACGTCGAGCGGTGCGTGCGGCATGTGCGAGGTGACGCGCTCGCGGATGGGCGAGACCATGTGCACGATCCAGCCGTTGCCTTCACGGCCGTATACCCACGCCGAGATGGAGCCGCCCGGCCGCAGCCGCGACACCAGCGCGCGGAATCCCGCCTCCGGCTCGGGCAGATGGTGCAGCACGCCGATCGAAAACGCGTAGTCGAATACGCGCTTCACGGGTGGACGTTTGAGATCGGCCTGCACGATGTGTGCATTGGGCAGATGACGTGTGTTGGCGAATGCGCTCTCCACCGCCACGCCCAGGTCGATGGCCACGACATCGCGCGCGCCGAACTCCGCCGCTAACGCCGTATGACGGCCCTTGCCGCAGCCGCCCTCGAGCACGGTGCGGCCCGCAAAGAACGAGGCGTCCACCGGTCGGATCCAGTCCAGGAACTGCTGGCGATACCGCTGTGCCAGCTCGTTGTAGCGCAGCCATTCGTAGCCGAAGGCGTCGGCCGTGCGCTCTTCCAGTGCGGCCACGGCGGCAGCAAGCCGGGGAATACCGCCGCGCACGGGCCATTCCTGGCCGCACGCAGCGCAGGCCAGCGAGCCTTCCATGACATGCTCGCCGTCGCGACGGCGGGCGCGCAGATCGAGATCGCCCTCGCATGCGGGGCACATCAGGTAGGGAACGAGACGCTCCCTCATGAGCCGCCCTCGATGGAGCGGATGGCGTACGTGCGCTTGCCCTGCGATTCGTAGTACGTGCGCACGGACAGCTCCGCGACCAGGCCCAGCAGCACGCTCAGGCAGCCCACCAGGAAGAACATCACGACCACCAGGGGCAGCGGCGTCTGGATGAAGGTCTTCCCGCCCCAGTACTTGAAGTAGACCATGAGCGCGAAGGCCATGAGCGAGAGCAGGAAGGAAAGCACGCCAAAACCACCGAAGACGTAGATCGGCTTCGTCGCATACGACGACAGGAATTTCACGACAATGAGATCGAGCACGACTTTCACGGTGCGCTCGATGCCGTAGTTGGACTTGCCCCGCGTGCGCGGGTGATGATCCACCGCCATCTCGGTGACCCGCGCACCCTGCCAGCTGGCGTAGATGGGCACGAAGCGGTGCATCTCGCCATAGAGCCGCACATCTTCCAGCACGCTGTGGCGGTACGCCTTGAGCGAGCAGCCGTAGTCGTGCAGGCGAACCCCCGAGATCCAGGAGATCATGCGGTTGGCGATCTGCGAAGGCAGGCGCCGGCGGAACGCGTCCTGCCGTTTCACGCGCCAGCCGCTGACCACGTCGTAGCCCTCATCCAGCTTCTCGATCAGGCGAGGAATGTCGCGCGGATCGTTCTGCAGGTCGCCATCCATGGGCACGATGATCTCGCCACGCGCGTGGTCGATGCCGGCGGAGAGCGCGGCCGTCTGTCCGAAATTGCGGCGGAAACGAATGATGCGCAGACGGGCGTCGCCGGCGGCCAGCTCGACCAGGCGCTCGTACGTTTCATCCGTGCTGCCATCATCCACGAAAATGAATTCGGCCGGCTCGGTGAGCACGGCGTCGAGCCGCTGGTACAGCTCAGCCACGTTGAGTGCCTCGTTGTAGACGGGCACCACCACGGAGATGCGGGGGCGCGTGGCCGAGCCTTCCGTGCCCGGCTGCACGCGCAGTGTAGTGGGAGGTGTCATGCTAACTCCTCCTTTGCGGTGCGCTGCGCAGCAGCGCCGCGTAACGCAGGGGCAGTCCTCGCCCGGGAATGGCGCGCACCCGCTCTACTGTGGCCCGGCCCAGCACGATGCGCCGCAGCAGCGCCAGGTCGAAGCGGTGCAGGTGCCATTCGTTGCCTTCGGCAGCCAGTGTACGCAGCAGCGTGCGTACCACCGGAATGGCGCGAACCGCACGTTTGATGCGGTCGATGTTGCGCTCGTTGGGAATGGAGACGACGACGCGCCCGCCGGTTCCCGCCACACGCACCAGCTCGCCGATCACGACGCCGGGGTCCGGCACGTGCTCCAGCACTTCCGTACACACGACAATGTCGAATGCGCCATCGGCAAACGGCAGCCGATCCGCCGCCGCGCGCGCCAGGCTGACATCGTGCTGCAGGCGACGGCGCGCCCGCTGCATCATGCCCGCGGAGAGATCGATGCCGGTGCGCCGCGTGCCCGCGAACTGCTCCAGCACGTGACCCGCGCCGCAGCCCACTTCCAGCAGGCGCTCGCCCGGCTGCGCCGCCGCCAGCGCGCGCAGCGCCGCCAGCCGCCGCTGCTCGAGCCAGCGCACGATGGGATGCGCCGTCTGATAGTAGCGCTCGATGTCGTAGCGCTCCACCATGGTCTCGTTCCAGGCGACGAAATCATCGCCCGGCGAGCCCGGTGCTGCGGCTTCCGGCGCACGCGGTGGCGAGTCAGTTTCCGGGCGCATTGCCGACCCTGTACACTAACATGCTGTGCGCGATCACGGCATCCGGCTCGCGTGTGCGGAACATCTTCAGCGGGTCGCCGGGCAGATACACGCTGTGCAGATTCGTCGCCGAAATCACGGCGTACTCCGGCAGCTCGACCGGCCGCGGCCCGCGCGGCAGCGGGTAGAAGCTGGGCAGCGCCACGTAGCGGATGCCGTAGCCATCGGGCATGGCCGAGCCGAAATAGCTCAGGTACACGCGCTCAATGTGGCGCGCGCGCATGAAATCACGCAGTTCCAGCAGGCCCTGACCCCAGTCCAGGCTCGAGTCCAGCAGCAGCAGATCGCCGCGCTGGCGACTGTGTCCGTACTCGCTGGTGTACGCCAGGAAATCCGGATAGTACGAGAGCGTCGAGCCGGCGTACCAGAGCAGCAGTCCGGCCAGCCCGTAGCGCAGCGGCGGGCTGGCCGCCGAGGCCGCAAACAGTCGTGTTACGCCCGCCGCCACGACAATGGCGAGCAGCGGCAGTGCCGGCAGCGCGTAGCGGAATCCGATGTCCAGATTCGAGGTGAGCAGCACGAACGCGAACACGCCGAGGCCCATCAGCGGGGCACGCAGCCCGGCGCCCGCGAGCGCGCGCCAGCTCGTCTTCTGCCATGTGCGCGCGAAGCCCAGCAGCGCCATGAGCAGCAGCAGCTGCAGCGCGGCGGGCGTCTTCAGCAGGAAGGCCACGGGGAAGAAGTACCACCAGCCGCGCACGCTGAGATTGCCCAGCAGGTAGGACGGCGCGCCGTGGCCGCGCTCGACGTGCCCGAAGGTGTAGCGCAGCCCGTACATCATCTCGGCCAGCGTGAAATCGCCGCGATAGACGAGCACCAGCGCCAGGTACATGGCAGCCAGCGCCGCGAGCGCCGCCAGCGACAGGTCGCGCCACCAGTGCTCCGCTCGCGGCTGCGCGACAGCGCCCAGCACGATGAGCAGCAGCGCGACCGGCGCCAGCAGCACGGCGCTGAACTTGACCGCGAGCGCGAATGCCAGGGCGAGCCCGGCCACGGCGCCGCGCAACGGCGAGGGCCGGCGCACGGCCGCATCCAGCGCCCAGACGCCCAGCACATAGCCCAGCGCCAGCGGCAGGTCGTTATACGCCACACCGCCGTGTGCCAGCACGTCAGGCAGGAACGCGGTGAGCGCCGCTGCTGACAGCGCTGTCAGCGGACCGAAGCGCTGCGCCAGACCGAAAACGGCCAGCACCAGCAGACCGGCCATGATCGCACCCATCATGCGACCCAGGAACGCCAGCTTCTCGGGATCGTTGCCGCTGGCCCAGAAGAAGGCGCGCGAGTACACATAGCGGAAGCTGAAGTCGCGCACGGTGCTGCTGTCGGGTGTGGCCTTGACGTCCGGCAGCTGCGGGTGCGTCAGGTGAATGGGCAGCCCGTACAGGTACTGCATGAGTGGCGGATGCTCGGGCGCGATGTTCCATTCGCCGGTCACCCAGCCACGCGCACCGCCCGCCATCAGCACGATCTCATCGAACGTCGTCGAATTGCGCCGGCTGGCCATGGCGGTCACACCAGTGCAGATCAGCGCCAGCGCGAGCGCACCCGCCAGGGCCTGACGCATGCTGGGCGCCCGACTGCGCGCTGCAGGAGGCGAGTGTGCTGCCGGCTCGATGAGCGGTTCCATGGTCGCCATGCTATTCCCCCGCCGGGCCCCAGAGCGTGCTCATGCTCTGCGCGTAGGGCAGCAGCGCAGGCGGGGCGTCGGGCGAGGCCGGCACCAGCAGCCACGGCCGGCGCTGCGGCACAGCGGCCAGCATGCGGGCGTTGGCCGCGGGCCCGAGATCGCGCACAAACATGATGTTATTCCCGTCCAGCCCGGCCAGGTCGCCGCGCCAGAGCAGCGGCGACACGTCGAATGGTACCCTGGCGGTCGGCGGTCGCTTCGCGCGCACACTCGCCGCTCAGCGATTCGCCCTTGCCAATGCGTATGCGGTTGCCGGGTGAAATCTCGACCGACTGCGGCAGGGGGAACGCGCGCGGCACGAAATCGAGGGCAGGCAGCGCGCCGCCCTGCTCGCGCGCGTCGGCGTACTGCTGCACCGCGCACGTCGGGTTCTGGCGCAGTGCGCTCTCCACGGAATCGAGGCGCATGCCCGCGGCCGCGAGGCGCATGGACAGGCGGGAGGTCCAGCCGCCATGCACGAACACCAGTGCCGGCGACAATGCCCCTCTGACCGCGTCGAGCGCGGCCGGGTGCTGCGCGTAGCTGACCAGTCGCAACGGCGAGAGCGCGGCCACGCCGGCGACCAGGGCGCCGCCCAGCAGACTCGCGCCCAGCACGCGCGGCGAGTACTGCGTGGCCGCCGCCATGCGCTCGGGCAGCCGTTCGACGAGCGTCACACCCGCCAGCGCCGCCAGCAGACACCACGCGGGCGCCACTTCGTTCAGCATGCGCGGTCCCATGAAGAGGCCGTGATGCCAGTAGAGCAGCTGCGCCGCCACCGGCAGTGTCGCCCACGCAACGAGCAGGCGCTCATTGCGCGAGAGCCGCGGCGCGAACATCAGGAACAGGCCGATCACGGCCACGAGCGGCAGGGGCGTCTCGAGCAGGAAGAGCCCGAGCGTGCTCAGCTCGGCTGATGTGTAGGCCAGCGCCTGGGCCGGCCCGTACGTGTTGCCCCACGGGTCTGTGCCGAAGCCCAGCCCGCCGGCCGGCCCCAGCGCCGCGTCGTAGCCGAAGCGCGTGGGCGAGCCGAAGAAGTGCAGGTTGTAGAACGCCACGGCCAGCAGCAGCGGCAGTGCGCCCAGCGCCAGCCCGGCGAGTACTGACACGGAGTTAGAAGAGGAGGCGGACGCAGTGTCGTCGCCTGCATCATGATGGGACAGCCCCAGCCACACGGCCAGGGTGATGCCCAGCGTCACGCCCGAGAGCGGCCGGGTAGCGAACTGCGCGCCCACACCGGCGCCGGCCGCCACGGCCCACAGCCATTTGCCGCGCGCCGCGCGCAATGCGCTCCATACTGCGAACGCGCCGAAGGCCGCCGCCGTGGTGTGGTTCATGTAGGCACCGGCGTGCGCGATCAGGAACGGCGAGACCGCCACCAGCAATCCGCCCAGGCGAGCCACCGCGGGGCGCTCCGGCAGCAGGCGTCCGGCCGCGAGCGTTGCGAACAGCACGGTCAGCGCCAGCATGAACGGGCCCACCGCCCACACCGCGTGCAGCCGCAGCCCCAGCGTGAGCAGCACGATGTGCCCGGGCGGGTACTGCGACACCCAGCCGTGCGGTGTGAACAGGCTCTGCTGCGTCTGCCAGAACGCGCCCAGCGCCGGCCCCGGACCGGACCAGTGCCCGGCCGCCAGGTACCGGGCCTGCAGCAGCTGCGCCATGGCATCGATCAGGTTGGGCTGCCCGTGCAGCACAAGGGCGCCGAAGCCGGCCGCGGCGGCGAAGGCGATGAGCGCGGCCAGTGTCGCGAACGCACCAGCCGGCAATGCGGTCAGCAACCGGCCCGCGCGCCCGGCTGCGCGCTCCATCGCGGCCGGCTCTAACAGCCTGCAAGCCAGGAATGCGGGAATCAGCAGGAACAGGAAGCCGGCCCAGACGAACGAGGTGTACGCCTGTGTCATGGCTGCGGTCGCGGCGCCGGCCAGTCCGGTTTCGGGCCGCTGCAGCAGAGAATGGAGAGGGAGCACCGCGAGCAGCGCCAGCACTGCGCCCAGCGCCGCACGCAACCCCCGCCATGGCATCATGCCTGTGCGTCGGCTCGAGGCGGCAGGGGCTTCCATGCCCCCCAGCCTGGCGTTCACGGGCCGGTCACGCCTCGCGTGGCATTGCGCACCACGGGTGGCTGGTCCGCGATCACGCCGGGCTGCGGCGGCGTCAGGCTGCGTACCGGCTTGTACAGGGGCGCGCGCGGTCCCGAAAGATTGAAGCGCACGATGTGCCAGAAGGCGGCGACGCCGTCACGCCAGCCGATCTTCTTGCCCTCGGCATAGGTGCGGCCCGAATAGCTGATGGGCACTTCGTAGATGCGGGCGCGGGACTGCGCCAGCCGTGCGGTCAGCTCCGGCTCGATGCCGAAGCGATCCGCCGTCAGCGGCAGACTCTTCATGAGATCCGCGCGCACCATCTTGTAGCACGTCTCCATGTCCGTGACGTTCAGGTCCGTGAGCATGTTGGACAGCAGCGTCAGCAGTCCGTTGCCCAGACGGTGCCAGAAGTAGAGGACGCGGTGCACGCCACCCAGGAAGCGACTGCCCAGGACGGCATCCGCGCGGCCATCGAGAATGGGATCGAGCAGGCGAGGCAGCTCGAAAGGATCGTATTCGAGGTCAGCGTCCTGGATCACGATCACATCGCCGGTGGCCGCCTGGATGCCTCGCCGCACGGCCGCACCCTTCCCCTGATTCTGTTCCTGCAGCAGCAGCACGTCGATCACACCGTCCTGGTGCAGCTGCTCGAGGACCGCGCGTGTGCCATCGGTGGAGGCATCGTCGATGCACACCAGTTCGATGGAAAGGGGAACGGAGCGCACGCGCGCAATCGAGTATTGCACGGTGGGCGCTTCGTTGTAGACGGGCATGACGACGCTAAGCCGCATTGAGGTAGGGTCCCTCCTGATGCGCGAGTGGTTCTCGAAATCGTCGGTCATGCCGCACCCGCGACCCCGTAACGGTTGAGTTTGCGATAGAGTGTGGACGGGTCGATGCCCAGCACTTCGGCAGCCTTTGCCTTGTTGCCTCCCTCGGCCTCGAGCACCCACAGAATGTACGCGCGCTCGACCAGCTCGAGCGTGGGATTCGTGGGCGCGCGCTCGGACACGAGCGGCGCAGGATCCGGCGAAGTGATGCGGCGAGGCAGCGCATTGACGCTGATCTCTTCGCCGCCGGACGACAGAATCGCGGCCCGCTCCAGCGCGTTCTCCAGCTCGCGCACGTTGCCCGGCCAGTCGTAGCGCTGCAGCGCCGCCATGCCCTCGTCGCTCAGACGCGCCGGCACCGAATGTCCATTGCTGCGACCCTGGTTCAGCTTCATGAGAAAATGCTCGGCCAGCAGCGGAATGTCATCCATGCGCTCCCGCAGCAGCGGAATATGCAGGGTGATGACGTTGAGTCGATAGTACAGGTCGCTGCGGAAATGGCCCGCGCGGATCTCCTTTTCCAGGTCGCGATTGGTGGCGGCGATGATACGCACATCGACCTTCACCGGCTCGGTGGCGCCCACGGGCACGACTTCGCGCTCCTGCAGCGCGCGCAGGAACTTCACCTGCAGCGCGGGTGACATCTCGGCCACTTCGTCGAGGAAGAAGGTGCCGCCGCGCGCGGCCACCATGAGGCCGTCCTTGTCCTTGATCGCACCCGTGAAGCTGCCGCGCGTGTGACCGAACAGCTCGGACTCGAGCAGACTCTCGGGCAGTGCGCCGCAGTTGATGGACACGAAGGGCCCGTTCTCGCGCGCCGACAGACGATGGACGTAACGCGCCAGCACTTCCTTGCCGGTGCCGCTCTCGCCCGTGATGAGCACCGTGGAGTCGGTCGGTGCGACGGTTTCCGCCATGCGCAGCATCTCCAGGAAGCCGCGGTTCTTGCCGATGGGCCTCGCCTCATCACCCTGCTCGCGGCGGCGGATTTCCTTCTTCAGCTCGGTGTTCTCGGTCTTCAGGCGACGCGTCTCCACGGCGCGCCCGCAGAGCGCCACCAGCTCGTCGTTGACGAACGGCTTCTGCAGGTAGTAGAACGCGCCTTCGTTGACCGCCTTCACCGCGGATTGCAGTGATGCCTGCGCCGTCATGAGGATCACCGGCACGGCCGGATCCCAGCGGTGCACGGCTTCCAGCACATCGATGCCGCTGAGCGCGGGCATGCGAATGTCGGAGAGCACGATGTCGGGCGAGATCTCGGCCAGCCGATCCATCGCTTCACGCCCGTTCTGGAACGTGTGCGTGGTGTAGCCCTCGCTGCGCAGCAGAATGCCGAGCGTGTCGAGGATCGACTGTTCGTCGTCCACGATCATGATTTTGACGGGCATTCCTCAGTTCCTCCGACCGTTGCTGTGAGCAGGAAGATAGACTGTGAAGCGGGCGCCGCGGCCGACGTTGCCGTCGACGAGTATGGCGCCGCGATGCGCTTCAATGGCGCGATGCACCATGGCGAGGCCGAGGCCGTTGCCGCCGTTGCGCGTGGTGAAGAAAGGATCGAAGAGCCGGCCGATGTCTTCCTCGCGGATTCCGGGACCCGAGTCCTCGACCGTGAGTCGCACCGGTGATTCGATGGGCACGCTGGCCGGCACTTCGAAGGTATCGGCGCGGCCCAGCTGAACGCGCACGCGACCGCTGGGACCGGCGTGCTGGACACCATTGAGCACCAGGTTGAACACAGCGCGGTGCAGCAGGTCCTGATCGCCATCGACGACGAGCGGATCCAGCGGCGCGTCCAGCTCGATGCGCGTACCCGCGCCGGTATCCGGATGCTGGGCCGCGAGGCCCACCGCTTCCGATGCGATGTCGCGCAGGTCGAGCACCTTCCAGCGACGCAGCTCGAGACGCGAGAACTCCATGAACTCTGCCAGCAGCCGGCTCAGGCGATCCGATTCCGCGAGCACGAGGCGCTGCAGTGTGTCGCGATCGTCTTGACCCAGACGGTTGCGCATCAGCTGCTCGATGCTGCTGCGAATGGAGGCCAGCGGATTCTTGATCTCGTGCGCCAGCGACGCGCCCAGCTCGGCAATGGCCTGCAGCCGCTCGGCACGCCGGATCAGATCATCGATCTGCCGGTGTTCGGTCACGTCCTGGATAACCGCCGTCACCCATGGATGCTGGGGCCGGTCCAGCAGCGTGGTGCGTACCGCGAGGAAGGCATCGCCTTCGGGATGCGGCACGCGCACCTCGAGACGGCGCACCGCCATGCCGGTTCTCGCCGTGCGGGCAATCGTGGTGCCCAGCTGCGGCGCGGCGCGGTCCAGCGCGTCGATCACAGCGCGGCCCCGCCAGTCGTCCTGACGCAGCTCGAGAATCGCCTGGGCGGCGGCATTCATGTACATGAGGCGACCGTCATCGGCCACGGTCACGAGACCCGTGTCGATCGCCGCCAGGATGTCCCCCGTGTCCAGGCGCAGCTGGCGCAGCTCGGACTCCGCCATGCCCAGCGCCGTGCCGGTTCGCCGCAAGCGGTGACCCAGCACCGCGGTGACGCCCGCGATCACGACGAAGAGCCCGACCTGCATCAGCGACGCGACGCTCACGCCGAAGGTCTGCAGCCACAGAATGTCCGCGATGTAGAGAATGCTGGCGAGCCCGCCGACCAGCAGACCACCGGGCATGGGCAGCAGCAGTGCGGCCGTGGCAATGACCGGGACGTACAGTGCCGAGAAATCGCTCGGGCCGTTGCTGACCGTGGTGATGTGGACGATGGCGGTGACGAGCAGCGTGTCGAACAGAACCTGGCAGTAGACGAAGTCGCGCCCGGGCCGGCGACCCAGCACATCGGTGTACCAGAAACCAATGCCGGAAACGGCGAGAGACAGCAGCAGCGCAAGCGTGGCTATCAGCGTGACGTCCGCAGGCGCGTCCGTCCACGCCCACAACGCGGCCACGAAGATGCCGACCGCGATGGTGAGGCGCCCGATGTAAAGGACCCTGAGCAAACGCAGCGTCTGCGCCATTTGCACTTTGCAGGGGTAGATCCCCACGCGTCGCATTTCTCGCGAGCGCGTGCCGGTCAACGTGTTACGGGCTCGTTCGCATCCTGCAAACCCGCGGTTTTGCATTGCGCCATCGAACCCGACGGTCCACTGACCGTCCATTCCAGTATCGGGCGTGCGGGGGCGGAGAGTTGAGGCGAGCGGGTCGTGCGGGGAGAATCCCTGCGGCACGGCAGGATCCGTCAGGCTCTCCCGTGCAGGATTCGGGCTGCAGCGGTCCTCGAATGCCCCTGGATTCCGACCATGAGCGCGGTCGTCTGGTCCACGTCATCCCCGCCTGTGGCCAACTGCTAAGGGTCGTGGCCGGCCGCAGGTGTCTATCTGGTTGCGACCCGCTCGGCCGGTAGCCCGGAGCAGAGCGTGGCGTACGATCAGGAACGCGTCGTGCGTTGTTAGAATTATGGTCGCTGTACAGGTCTACAGGGGGGCACGCGCGCCACGCACGCACTCGTGCGCGAGGCCGCTGCCGCAATGGAATGCGAATCACGTTCAGTGACATTGGCGGGGAGGTTCGGATGTCTCTCCTGAGAGGAAGGGGTCTCGGCCTCTCCATCGTCGCGGCCTGCCTCGCCGGCACGGCCGCACCGGCTTCAGCACAGTACTTCGGTCGCCAGAAGGTGCAGTACGAGCACCTGAACTGGCGCATCATGAAGACGCCGCACTTCGATGTGCACTACTACCCTGCCGAACTGGAAGTCACCAGGGATGCCGCGCGCATGGCCGAGCGCTGGTACACGCGCCACTCGCGCACCTTCCAGCACGAGTTCGACAAGAAGCCCCTGATCTTCTACGCCGACCATCCCGACTTCCAGCAGACCAACGTCATCAATGAGGCGCTGGGTGAGGAAACGGGCGGCGTCACGGAAGGGCTGCGCAATCGCGTGATCATGCCCTACACGGGCGTCTACCAGGACAATGATCACGTGCTGGGCCACGAGATGGTGCACGTGTTCCAGTACGACCTCGCCTCCTCACCGCAGGGCGGCGGACTCGCCGGCTTCAGCCGCCTGCCGTCGTGGCTGGTGGAAGGGATGGCCGAGTATCTGTCGCTGGGCCGGCAGGACGCGCACACCGCGATGTGGCTGCGCGACGCCGCACTGCGCGGTGACCTGCCGACGATTCAGCAGCTCACCACCGGCCCGTATTTCGCCTACCGCTACGGTCAGGCGCTCTGGGCATACATCGCCGGACGCTGGGGCGACCGTGCGGTGCCCGAGGTCTTCCGTATTGCCACGACCACCGGCTTCGAAGAGGCACTGCAGCGCGTGCTGGGCGTGAATTCTTCCCAGCTGTCGCAGGACTGGATCACATCGATCCGGTCGACGTATCTGCCCATCATCGCCGGCCGGCAGCGCCCGCAGGACGTGGGCAAACGCGTGCTCTACGATCCCGAACCCGGCGCCATGAACATCTCGCCATCCGTCAGTCCGGATGGCTCCAAGGTGGTGTTCATCGGGCGGCGCAATCTCTTCACGCCTGATCTCATCCTCGCCAATGCAGCCACGGGCAAGACCCTCAAGGTGCTGTCCAGCCCGCAGCGCGATCAGCACATGGACGCAATCAGCTACATCCAGGCGTCCGGCGGCTGGTCGCCCGATGGCAAGAAGTTCGCCTTCGTCGTGTTCCGCGGCGGCAACAGCCAGCTGGAGATCCTCGACGTGGAGTCGACGAAGGTCGAGAAGCACATCTCGCCGCCCGGCGTGGGCGCGGTCACCGATCCGCACTGGTCCCCTGATGGGCGCAGGATCGTGTTTTCCGGCATGTCCGGCGGTCAGAGCGACCTGTACATCCTGGACGTAGCCACCAACGATGTGACGCAGCTGACCAATGACCGTTACGCCGACATCCAGCCGGCCTGGTCGCCGGACGGCAACACCATCGCCTGGGTGACGGATCGCGGCGGCACCAACTTCGATCAGCTGACCTACGCGCCCATGCAGATCGGGCTCATGGATGTGGCGACGAAGCAGATCCGTCTGCTGGATCCGTTCTGCGGCGCGAAGCACATCAATCCGCAGTGGTCTCCGGACAGCAGGGAGATCTACTTCATTTCCGATCACGAGGGCTTCAGCGACGTCTACCGCATCAACGTCGAGAGCCAGCAGGTCTTCCAGGTGACACGCCTGGCGACCGGCGTCAGCGGCATCACGGCGCTGTCGCCCGCGATCTCGGTGTCGCGGGAAACCGGGCTGCTCATGTTCTCCGCGTTCGAGAACTCGGGCAACAACATCTATTCGCTGGACTGCGCCCAGGTGTGCGGCACGGTGGTGCAGGCGGGCCAGGAGCCGCGCGTGCTGCCGGCGCAGCTGCTGCCGCCGCTCGAAGCGGCCGGCGGCGGTATCGTGTCGCAGTACCTGAACGACCCGGACACGGGTCTGCCGGAATCAGGCGATTTTCCGACGACGAACTACTCGCCCAAGATCTCGCTCGATTACCTGGGGCCGCCCTCCTTCGGCGTGGGCACCTCGAACTACGGCGCCGTGCTGGCGGGGGGCGTGTCCGCATTCTTCGGCGATGAGCTGGGCGACCAATTCATCGGCACCGCCATTCAGGCGAACGGCACACTCAAGGATATTGGCGGCCAGGCCATCTACCGCAACGCGTCGCGCCGCCTCAACTGGGGCGCCTCCATTGGCCACATCCCCTATCTGACCGGCTATTCGTACTACGACCAGAACCCGAGCGACCCGAACACACTGTTATTGAACCAGGTGCTGCAGCGCATCTACATCGACCAGGCTGCGGCGCTCATGTACTACCCGTTCTCGCAGACGCGGCGCCTGGAGTTCAGCGGGGGCGTCACGCGCTACGGCTTCAACACGGAGATCGACCGGGCGTACTTCGATGCCTTCACCGGCCAGCAGCTGACCAACGTGGTGCGCGTGGACACGGTCTCGCCCGCTCCCATCACGTTCCTCGAGACCTCGATGGCGTTCGTCGGTGACAATTCGTACTACGGCTTCACGTCACCCGTATCCGGCAAGCGCTTCCGCTTCGCGGTCACACCTACGCTGGGAACGCTCAAGTACGGCACGCTGCTGGCGGACTATCGTGATTACATATTCAAGAAGCCGTTCACATTCGCCTTCCGCGCCCTGCACTTCGGGCGGTATGGCCCCGATGCCAGCGGCCTCGCCAGCAACGGCACGCAGGTGCTGTCCCCCGTGTTCCTGGGCTACGCGACCTTCGTGCGCGGGTACGGGCAGAACTCGTTCAACACCAGCGAATGCCATACGACCAGTGTGCAGCAGTCCTCCTGCCCGGTATTCGACCGCCTGCTCGGCTCGCGCATTGCCGTAGCCAACCTCGAACTGCGCGTGCCGCTGTTCGGCGTGCCGGAATTCGGGCTGATCAATTTCCCGTACCTGCCCACCGAGATCGCCCCCTTCATCGACGCGGGCCTCGCGTGGTCGAGTGGCGACAACGTGGACTTCACCTTCGCGCGCAACACCGACGCCCGCGTGCCCGTATTCAGCGCCGGCATCAGCGCACGCATGAACATCCTCGGCTTCCTGGTGCTGGAGACATACTACGCCGTTCCGTTCCAGCGCCCCGACAAGGGCGGCCATATCGGGTTCCAGCTCCAACCGGGGTGGTAGTGCCAGGCGTTTGAACGGCGTTGCCGGGGCCGGGCTCGGGAAGGCTGATTCGCGGGCGAATCGGTTTCTCGGGTCAGGCCTCGGGACATGGTGGGGGAGCGGAGAAGATTATCGGCCGGACTGCGACAGTGGTCCGGCCGTTCTGCATCTCGAATGAGGTGTTAGCCGCTGCCCTGGAATGCGGTGACCGCAGCGTTGGCCTGGCCGCCGGCAACGCAGACCTTTCGTGAGTCCAGCCCGAGCCCGTGCCCCGGCACGGGAGACGCCGTTGCAGCAGATCTGCCGTTCCCGAGCCACCAGCCCCGGCAACCAGCCCCGGCAACGCCGTTCGCTACGCTCTAGTTAGCGCCCACGGTGCGGCCCTTCGCCCAGGCGCGCAGAGCGCTGACGCGTTCGGCCATGGTCAGCGATAGCGGGCGCGTGGCTGCGATCTCGTGCAGGACGTGCGCGGTCTCGAGCTTCTGCCGGGCGGAGAACGCGGTGTAGAGCGCGGCCACCACGGTCTGCTCGATCTCCGCGCCGCTGAAACCGTCGGTGGCGGCGACCAGCGCCTGCACGTCGAAGGCGGACGGGTCCTGGTGCCGCTTTTTCAGGTGGATGTTGAAGATGGCGCACCTCGCCTCGGCGTTGGGCAGGTCCACGAAGAAGATCTCGTCGAAGCGGCCCTTGCGCAGGAATTCGGGGGGCAGGCGCGACACGTCGTTGGCGGTGGCGACCGTGAAGACATCGCCGGAGCGGTCCTGCATCCAGGACAGGAACGTGCCCAGGACGCGCTGCGACACGCCGCCATCCTCGCTGTCCCCGGAAGCGAAGGCCTTTTCCAGCTCATCGATGAAGAGGACGCAGGGCGCCAGGCGCTCGGCTGCGTCCATCGCGCGACGGAAGTTCTTCTCGCTTTCGCCCATGAACTTGTTGTAGAGGCGGCCGGGATCGAGCTTGAGCAGGGGCAGCTTCCATTCCATGGCGACAGCGCGTGCACACAGACTCTTGCCGCAGCCGGGCACGCCAATGAGCAGCACGCCCTTGGGGAAGGAGAGCCCGAACTCTTCGGCTTTTTCCGGCGCGCTGATGAACTGGGTGCGCTTGGCCAGCCAGGCCTTGAGGCCTGCAAGGTCCGCGACATTGGCGAGTGTTTCTTCGACAGGGTAGTACTCGAGCACGCCCTCGCGCTCGACGATCTCCTTCTTGAACTCGATGACCGCGGCGACGTCGTCTGCAGCCAGCCTGCCGTCTTCCACGATGGCACGCGTCAGGACTTTCTCCGCCTCGATCAGCGTGAGCCCGCGCAGGTTGGTCACCAGTCGCGAGGTCTCCTCCGGCGTCAATGCCACCTCCACGCGCATGCGCTGGCGCAGGTCCCGCGACAGGCGCTGGATCAGCCGCTCGAATTCCTCGCCATCGGGTGGTGGCAATGTGACGGTGGCGCTCAGGCGGCGGATCGACTCCGGCAAAGTGAGCGCCGCGCCGGTCAGGATGAGTGCGCCCGCGCGCGTACCCAGCTCGGTGACGATCTCGCGCATGCGGTCCACGAGCGCCGCATCCGCGAGGATGGCCTCGCTGCCGGCGAGGTAGTAGAGCGCATCCATGCGTGCGCTGGACACGTGGCCCAGCGCCTGGGTCGGGTCCGTCGTGCCGTACACGGCGCTGACGGCGCCATCGCGGCGCAGCCCCTTGGAGCGCGACCAGAGGAACAGTGGCAGTGACACGTGATCGGCGACGAGGCGCAGCAGCGTCTCGGCGCGATCATCCTCCGCTGTCTCGATGACGATGAGTCCGTAGCGCGACCGGATCAGGAGTTCCAGGTCGTGCACCGGATCGTGTCTGGGCATCAGGTCGTCCTGTTGGCTGTGTCCGAAAGAATTATCGGCGCGCCAGGCTCAGGCCTTGGGCGGGACCGATTCGAAGCGGGCCGGGATGCGCAGGGTGAACCTGCTGCCCTGGTCGGGCGCGCTCTGCCCGGTCAGGTCGCCGCCGAGCTGACGAGCCAGGCCGCGCGCCACGCCAAGGCCGATGCCCGCCCACCGAAACGCCGGGTCGTGCTCTGCTCCGCCTGCCAGAAGGGATCGACGATGCGTTCGGAGAGCTGGACGCAGCGACATTCGACGGAATGAGCGAAAGCAGCGCGGCTGCGATGCCGCCGGCATGGCCGCCCCACCCACGTCGCGCCAAGAACGCCAAAGTCGAAGAGGAGGCCGCCGGTTTGGGGTGCAGGAGTTCTTGCACACGGTGACGGCTGCGGTGAGCGGGAGGGCGACACGACGGAACACCCGCGCAATCTGCCCGAGCCCTCGCCGCAGGTCGTTGGTTGTGGACCGGTTCGCTGCATTACGCTTTGGCAGCGTGGCGAGAGTCGAGCGCACACCAGCAGGCGGCCGCGCACGGGCGCGGTCGTGATTGCGTCTCTACTGCGGCATCGCCGTTATCGGGCTGCCGGCGGGACGGGAGCCCGTGGGTGTCCGCCTCACGGGCGGCGCGGTCCCGCGCGACCCGGTCGCGCCAGATCCGGAATCGCCGCCCTGTGCCGGAATTGCCGTGGAGAGCTCGGTGTGGAACCGGATGCTAGCGCCGCCGTCGCGCGCGCAGGCTGCGGCGCCGCGCATCCGCGGCCTTCCGCTTTCTCGCCTCGCTGGGCTTTTCGTAAAACCGCTTCCTCTTCATGTCCTTGAAGAGACCCGATCGCAGCATCTTCCGCCGGAACTGCTTCAGCGCCCACTCGATACGGTCACCGTCGTTGATCTCGATCTCGATCATGATCCTCCCGCGTATCCTGGTGGAATCCGGACGGGTCGTCGTCGCCCCGTGCCGCCGCGTCAGGTTGCTGGTGGCAAGGCACATAAACTAAAAAGGGTGGTGGACTACGTCCACAATCGTCTTCGGACCGTCTTGGCGTTCTTGGGTTATGGCCGGTTCCGCAATCTGAACGCCCCCAAACCGACATGATTGCGGCTACTTCAGCCGACGCGGAACCCAGGCGGGCACGGCCCGGGTTCACGACTGTCTCGTTCGATCATGCGTGCAACCCGACAACGCATGCTCGCCGCCTCACGCGGAACGGTGCCGGCAATTCTGCGGACCGGACGGGGCATCGCGATAGCGGCCGGAGCCGCTCCAGCCAGAATGCGTGCGCTGGGTTCGTCCCGCGATAGTTCCTGGGGCCGAACCCAAGAACGCAAAGACGGTCCGGTGGTACCACATCCCCATGCACTACCACCTCATTGGCATTGGCGGGACCGCCATGGCGGCGCTCGCCGGGCTGCTGCAGGCCGCGGGGCACCGCGTCTCCGGTTCGGACGAGGGCGTCTATCCGCCCATGTCCGACCTGCTGGCGGGGCTCGGCATCGAGGTCCGCGAAGGCTACCACCCCCGGAACCTGCAACCTCGCCCGGACATCGTGGTGGTGGGCAACGCCATCTCGCGCGGCAATCCCGAACTGGAATGGCTGCTCAACGAGAAGCTGCGCTACACCTCCGCCGCGGCCACGCTCAAGGAGGAATTCCTGCGCGGCCGTCATTCCCTGCCGGTAGCGGGGACGCATGGCAAGACCACCACCACGTCGCTGCTCGCGTGGGTGCTCGAGGTGGCGGGCTTCAATCCCTGCTTCCTGGTGGGCGGTGTCGCGGAGAATTTCGGGACCTCGTTCCGGCTGACGGATTCGCGCCATTTCGTGATCGAAGCCGACGAGTACGACACGGCGTATTTCGACAAGGGCCCCAAGATGTGGCACTACCTGCCGGACACGGCCATCGTCAATAACATCGAGTTTGACCACGCTGACATCTACCGGGACGAGACCGCGTACCGCTGGGCCTTCTCGCGATTCATCAACCTGATCCCGTCGCGGGGGACGCTGGTGGCCGGCTGGGATTCGCCCGCGGTGCGCTCGCTGGCTCCGGCTTCGTTCGCGCCAGTCGCCTCGTTCGCGTTCCCGGAGGGTGCAGGCGACGACGGGTCGTCCAGCGCCGCGCGCGCTGGGAAACGGGACGGCGAAGCCGCGGACACGTCGTCGCCTGCCATGTGGACCGCTGTGGATGCGCACTTCGGCGCGGAGCAGACCACCTTCACGGTACTCCGCGAAGGACAGCTGTGGGGCGCCGTGGAGACGCCGCTGGCGGGCGCGTTCAACGTGCGCAATGTGCTGGCGACCATCGCCGCGGCCACGGCGACGGGCGCCGACGCGGAGCGCATCCGGGAAGGACTGCGCAGCTTCCGCAGCGTGCGACGCCGCATGGAAGTGCGTGGCACGGTGCACGACATCACGGTGGTGGACGACTTCGCGCACCATCCGACTGCGGTGCGTGAGACGATTCGCGCCACGCGCCAGCGTTATCCCGGCCGGCGACTGGTCGCCGTGTTCGAGCCGCGCAGCTACACGGCGCAGCGGCGCGAATTCCAGGAAGACTACCGGCAGGCATTGGGCGGGGCGGACGAAGTGGTGATTGCCGGCCTCTTCCATCCCGAGCGGTACACGCGCGATACGGCGCTGGACCCGCATGCGCTCGTGAATGCGTGGCAGGCGGCCGGCATTCCCGCGCAGCATATCGTCGAACCGGACGTGATCGCCGCCACACTCGCGGGCGCGGCCCGCCCCGGCGATATCGTGCTGATCATGTCGAACGGCGGTTTCGGCGGTGTGCACGGCAAGCTGCTGACCGCCCTGCGCCGGCGTTTTGGAACAGACGGTTAGCAGCGCTGGTTCCATCAGAGTGAAAATCCGAGTGACGTCGCCCGTCATCCGATACCGGAGAGCCCGCATGCTACGCAAGCGCACGTTCAGTTTCGCCTGCAGCCTCATTGTCGGCCTGTCCCTCGCCTGCGCCAGCGGCGGCGCCGGTGGTGGACGAGGCGAGGGCGGGACCGGCGGCGGCGGCGCAGGGGGGGCCATGTCCGGGACCGGTGGTGGCGGCGGCGGCGGCCGCAGCGGCCCCAGCGGATCCGTCGTGCGCGTTGCGAACCTGGGCGCGGGCAACAGCGTGCTCACCATCTACATGTCGCCTGACGTCGGTGTCGAGACGCTGCTGGGCACGGTGGAGCCGGGTCGCACCGTTGGCTTTCCCTGGACCGGTGATCCCGGCCGCTATCGCATCCACGCGCTGGGGGCGGGCACCGAAGTGACCAGTGATTCGTTCCGAATGCCCCGCAACGCGGAAGCGTACTGGGACATGTCGATGGGCAAGCACGTGACCGTGAGCACGCACCGCTGAGACGGAAACGCAGAGGAGGCCGCGGACATGCTGCGAACATCTCTGTTAGTGCTGCTGACGCTGGCCGCTCCCGCGGCCGCGCAGACCGTGCGCGACAGCGCCGGCGTACGCATCGTCGAGAATGACAAACCGCTGTGGAAGGACCGCGAGGCATGGACCGTGGCCGACACGCCCGGGATCGATATCGGCCGCGCGGATGGCCTGCCCGCCTACCAGTTCGACGGCGTGGGCGGTGTGCACCTGTTGAGCGATGGCGGCCTGGTGACCGCGGACATGGGCTCGATGCAGCTGCGTTTCTTCGACGAGAATGGCGCTGTCGTGCGCACGGTCGGCCGTCGCGGTCAGGGCCCGGGCGAGTTCCGCCACAACCTCATCCTGCTGAGCGGTCCGGGCGACACACTGCTCGTGATCGACACCTTCAATCACGGACAGTTCTTCGCCCCCGACGGCAGTCTGCTGCGCGCGTTCGAGTTCAAGCCTTCAGCGGGTGTGGACGTCGCCGATTTTCACGGCTTCCTCAGGGACGGTACGCTGGTGGCCAGTTCGGATCCGGCATTCGGCCAGCCCCCGCCCAGAGCACCCACGCGGCCCCTGCGCGTCAGCATGAAGATTGTGCGCGTGTCGCGCGCAGGGGGCGTGCTCAACAGCATCGCTGAATCGCCTTTCCTGGTCATCGCGCCAGGGCAGCCGGCCGCGCCCATGGTGTACGGGCCGCTGGCCTCCGTTGCCGCTGCGGACAGCGAGGTGGTCGTCGGGTTCGGCGATAACTACGAATTACGGCGCTACGGCGAGGGCGGCGCACTGCACACGGTGATCCGGCGCAAGTGGGCGAGGTCGCCCGTGCGCCTCTTGTACAAGGATGCGTTCCACGATGCGCTGCTGACGCCGCGCCCGGGCCGCTCGCTCTCGTCTCAGGCGCGCGCCGCGATGGAGAAGCAGTACCGCGAAGCAGTCTTCGCGGATTACCTGCCCGCGTACCTCGATGTCCTTGTGGATGCCGCGCGCAACGTGTGGGTGATGGACACCGATCTGCCGCACGCCGTGAATCGCACGATGTTCCGCGCGGCGCCCGTGGATCAGCCTGCACACTGGAGCGTGTTCGACCCGGGTGGCCGCTGGCTGGGCACGGTCGAGACGCCCGCGTGGTTCATGGTGCGCGAGATCGGTGAGGACCATGTGGCGGGCGTATTCCTCGACGATGAGGATGTCGAGCACGTGCGTGTGTACGCACTCCACAAGCCTGACGCCGGCTAGCACGCCGCGGCTCTGCGGACGACGCGTGGACGCGTACGATGTGATCGTGGTGGGCGCCGGCGCAGCGGGTCTGGCCGCGGCGCGCGCGCTGAAGCAGGAGGGCGCCCGCTTCCTGGTGCTCGAGGCCAGGGATCGCGTGGGCGGACGCGCGCACACGCTGCATGACGCCCGCTCACCCGTACCTGTCGAGCTGGGTGCGGAATTCATTCACGGCCGCGCGCCGGTCACGCGTCGTCTGTTGCTCGAGGCCGGGCTCGCCGATTACGACGCAGGTGGCGAGCAGTGGCGGGCGCAGAACGGTGAGCTGGGTCGCGCCGAAGCAGCCTTCGGTCGCGTTGGCTACGTGATGGAACAGCTGGAAGGCGACGCACCGGACCGCCCGTTCGCCGCGTTTCTTTCCGCACTGCCGCCGGATGTGACGCCGGAGGACCGTACGCTCGCCCGCCGCTTCGTGGAAGGGTTCTATGGCGCGGATTCCGCGCGCATCGGGACGCGCGGACTCGCCGCGCTGGGCGATCCAGCCCACAACGATACGATCGGGCGCGCGGGTCGGCCGCTTTCCGGATACACGCCACTGCTCGAGCACATTGCACGCAATGTGGCGGAAGCGCTTCGTCTGCGCGCCGTGGTGACGCGCATCGCGTGGGAGCGCGGTCGGGTCCGCGTGACCATCGCAGGCGAGACGAATCCGCTCGAGGCGGACGCCGCGATCGTGACGCTGCCGGTCGGTGTGCTGCAAACGCCGGCGCATGAAACGGGCGGCGTCGCCTTCGATCCGGACCCGCCCTCCATGCGCACCGCAGTGGAACGGCTCGCGCCCGGCGTGGCGGTGCGGGTCGCCTGTCTGTTCCGGGAGCTGTTCTGGGAAGCAGAGCTGCGCGCAGCACCGGATAACACGCGTGTTACGCTGGAGCGCGCGCACCTCCTGTACACGCCACGCAGCCGCTGCAACGTGTGGTGGACGCAATACCCGGTACGCGCGCCGCTGCTCGTCGCGTGGTCGGGCGGCCCGCCCGCGGGTGAACTGCTCGCGCTCCCGCACGACGCCATTGTGCGCACAGTCCTGGACGAGCTGGCGCAGGAAACCGGGATCCCGAAGCGTCGCCTCGATTCCCTGTTCGTGCACGCATGGGTGCACGACTGGCTGATGGACCCGTACACGCGGGGCGCGTACGCCTGGGCGCTCGTGGGCGGCGAGGGCGCACCCGCAGCGCTCAACCAGCCGGTGTCTGACACGCTGTTCTTCGCGGGTGAGGCGACGGCCACGGCGAAACCGCCGGGCACAGTAGAGGGCGCGCTGGTCTCGGGCGAGGCGGCGGTGCAGATGTGGCGGCTCACACGGTCGGCCGTGGCGCCCCGCTAGCGCCGAATTGCCCGGCCGGGGCGCCGATTTGACGCTCGGCCACGAGCGCGCATATTTCCGGCAACGGGCAGACCGGGCCGGCTTCCCGCATCAACCCGAATCCGTCGACCAGCGCCGGAGTCATCCATGCGCAGAATCACGATCTCGTTCGCCATCCTGGTTCTCATGGCATCGCCTGCGCTCGCGCAGGAAGGGCCGCGCGCGTTCACGCCCGGCGACTGGTACAGGCTGACGACGCTGAGCGCGCCTGCCATGTCGCCGGATGGGCGACTGGTCGCGTTCACGGTGACGACCGTGCGCGAGTCGGAGAACGCGCGTCACTCCGAGGTGTGGGTGGTGCCCGCGTCGGGTGGCGAGCCCGTGCGCTACACGTCGCCCGGCACGGAGAGCTCGAACCCGCGCTGGTCCTTCGATGGCAAGTATCTGTTCTTCACGTCCAACCGGCCGGGCGGCCGCGGCAACACATGGGCGCTGCGCATGGATCAGCCCTCGGGCGAGGCGGTGCAGATCAACGATTACCCGAATGGCGCCATGACCGCGGACCATCACATGGTGGTATTCACGGCGCCCCGTGATGGCGGTGCAGACGATACCGGTGGCCGCGGCGGCCGCGGTGGCCGGGGCGGTGGTCGTGGCGGCGAGGACGGGCCGCAGGGCGCGCGTGGCAACGCTAACGATCCGTTTGGCGCCATGCCGGCGCAGTCGCGCCCGCCCTACGGCGCCATTACGCAGCCGCTCGACCCGCACCGGTTCGATGGCCGGCAGTACACGGAGCTGCCTCTGTCGGCAAACGGGCGCGGCTATCTGGTGAATCCGCGCGAGGCCCGGCGTTTCCGCCCGGCTCAGCTGTGGACACAGATGGTGGGCGACACGGCCCGCAAGCGCCTCACCGATACCTCGTACTCGCACCGCGATGCCCAGATCTCGCCGGACGGACAGTGGATCGCGTTCACGGCGGACCCGCAGCTGCGCTCCGATTCGGTGGTGCAGGAAGAGCGCGACTCGATCGCGAAGCTGCCCTACGACGCGAAGCGCGACGAGGCGGACCGCAACGACGCCGACCTCTTCGTGGTGGCCGCCGCGGGCGGTACGCCGCGCCGCCTGACCACGGGTCTGGGGAGTGAGGGGAGTCTGGTGTGGTCGCCGGACGGCAGGCGCATCGCCTTCACCAATCGCGCGAAGCGCACCGCATTGGCCCGGCTGTACGTCGTCGATGTGGCGGGCGGACAGCCACGCAGCCTGCTGGCGGACAGCTGGCCCTACGAGCCCGGGCCGTTCGAGTTCCTGCCGGATGGCGACCTCATGATGAACGCCGACATCGGCGGCCGCGGCGCACTGTTCCGCGTCTCCACGCGCGATGGCAGCCTGACTGAAGTGTTAGGCGGCCGGCGGCAGATCAACGGCACGACGTATGACGACGCACACACGAAGGTCGCCTTCGTCGCCACCAGTGTTCCCCGCCCCACGGAACTGTTCATCGCCGGCATCGACGGCCGGAACGAGCGGCAGCTCACGCACTTCAACGACCGGCTGAACGGCGAAGTCGCATTCTCCGATGCCGAGCGCTTCACGTACAAGTCAGTGGGCGGACTGGAAATCGAGGCGTGGCTCATGAAGCCGTACGGCTATCAGGCGGGCCGCAAGTATCCGCTCGTGCTCTATATCCATGGCGGTCCGCACTCCGCGTACGGTGAGAACTGGTTCGACGAGTTCCAGAGCATTGCCGGCGCCGGCATGTGGGTGCTGTACACGAACCCGCGCGGCTCGAGCGGCTACGGCGGACCGTTCACCTATTCGACGCGCGGGCGCTGGGGCATGGAGGATTACGAGGACCTGATGAAGGCAGTCGACATCGTCGCGAAGCGGCCCGACGTCGATTCGACGCACATGGGCGTGACGGGCGGTTCGTACGGCGGCTTCATGACCGCGTGGGTGACAACCAGGACGAATCGCTTCAAGGCTGCGGAGGCGGACCGCATGATCAGTGACTGGGGCTACTGGTACGGCGCCAGCGACGCCCAGGGACTGACCGAGTTCGAGTTCTACGGCAAGCCCTGGGATAACTGGAAGTTATACGACGACCTGTCGCCCATCCGCCACGTCGACAGAGTGCAGACGCCCACTCTGCTGGTGCAGTCGGAAGAGGATTTCCGCACGCGCATCGGCAACGCCGAGGAGTGGTTCGTGGCGCTGCAGAAGCGCGGCGTTCCGGTCGAGTTCGTGCGCTACCCGCGCTCCACGCACGACCTCTCGCGCACCGGCGAACCGTGGCTCCTGGTCGACCGGTTGTCGCGGCTGCGCCAGTGGTTCTCGTACTGGCTGAAGGGAGAGAAGGGCGCGGCCGCCGCGGATGGTGGCTGACCCCGCGTCCCGGAACGCCGCCAACGCTCGTTCGACCGAGGGCTGACCCAGTCGGTCTACGACGGCTGGGCGGAGCGCTGGCAGGCGGCAAGGGCGCTCGGACCGTCTTGGCGTTCTTGGGTTTGTCCGCTGGACGCATGCGGTCGTCCCACGCGAAAGAGCCGAGCCGGCGTATGGCATGCCGTCATGTCTCGATGGCGCGGCGACCCGCAGCTCCAGGCCAGCCGCCGCCGATCAAACGCCTGACCTGGCCCTCGAGCTCATGTTGTCGGCCGGTTCGGCCATGTTGCACACGCGTTCCGGCCCTAACTTATCGTTCATCCGAGCTGGCGTTGCATGCCCGGACGAGCCATAACCCAAGAACGCCAAGACGGTCCGGGCCCTAGGCACCCCATTCCACCACCCCACCCAGAGCAATGCCGCCAGCCGGCGATGTGGCCCAGACTTGTGTCTGCGTCCGGTCTATGGCTGCGCCCTGCAGAAGGACGGTCTGCCCGCTGAACAACGGCGCCAGCGCGCGATACTCGAAGCCGGACACCACCCGCCCGTCGCCGTGGCGGGATGCCGCGTCCAGCAGCAGCAGCGCCAGCAGTGGCGCGTGCACCACGAGGTCAGGATACCCTTCGACGTCCCTGGCCCAGCGCTGGTCGTAGTGGATGCGATGGCCGTTGAACGTCAGGGCGGAGAAGCGGAACAGCGCGACACTGTCCGTGCGGAATTCGTCGCACCAGTCGGCTTTCTGCTTGAGCAGTTCCGCGCCGGGAGGCGGTTCGCCGGGACGCATGCCCTCGCGGTATACGATGTCCTGCCGTTCGTCGCACGCGGGCCCGTTGCCTCCGGACACGATGTGCTGCACGCTCACGAACACCAGTTCGCCGCTGCGCCCCCGCTTGCTGGCGACATCACGCACGGTCGACACGCGCGTGACCGCATTGCCCAGGCGCAACGGCTGAAGAACGCGCAACTGCCCGCCGGCCCACATGCGACGCGGCAGCTGCACGGGCGGCAGCAATCCCCCGCGGCGCGCGTGCCCGTCATCACCCAGCTCCGATTGTCGCGCCACCGGCTTGAAATACAGCCAGTGCCAGCCGACTGGCAGCGGCGCACCGCGCACGAACTCGTCCGGAGCGCGGTCCAGCAGCGCCGCCATGCCACGCGCCGGAAACAGCGCCAGCTCGTCGTGCTCGGTTTGCGTGCGCCCGATCCAGTCGCGCAGCTCTGGTTGCGTGTCGCCAGTCATCCCGGGATCATGGTTGGGGTCAGGAGTCGCGCAGCCTCGTCGTCGGGGCTGTGTTGCCGGAGCGGCTCGTTCCAGCGGCGCCGCTGAACGGAATCGCCGCGAAGCGCACGGCGGCAGCAGCACTAGCTTGCAGTCGGCGTCGGCGTCGGGCTTCCAGTGTTCGATGCCACCCGCGTTGCGCGCAGACCCCACGGTGAGGCGGTCTCGGTCAGCGCGCGACGAGCAATCTGGTAGCGGTAGCACCACCCCAGACCCGGCGTTCGCAGACGACCCGCACGGTGATGCGGTCCCGGTCAGCGCTCGACGAGCAATGCGTTGGCGGTAGCGCCACCAACCGGACCCGGCGTTCGCCAGGGCTTCTGAACGATGCGCGTCCGCAGTTCAACTCGAAACGATAATCCCCCGTTAGCGCGAGATCACGGCTGTCGCTCCCGGGTCAACCTGTCCTGCTGTTCGCATCCGTGCCTGCGAGCGCGAGGATGCGCCGCGCCGAGCGGACGACCGCGGCATTGATCATGCGACCGTCCAGTGTCGCCACGCCGCCGCGCGCCTGGTCGGAGGCTTCCAGTACGCGCCGGGCCCACGCCGTCTCCGCCGCCGAGGGTGTGAAGGCGGCGTGGATGAACGCGAGCTGCGCCGGATGGATGGCGGCCTTGCCGCTGAAGCCGAGGTCGCGTGCACGCCGGCAGTCCTGCTGCAGCCGATCCGTGTTCTGGAAATCGAGCAGCGGCACATCGATCGCCGGAATGCCACCGCCCGCAGCCGCGTGCACCACCCGTGAACGTGCGTAGAGCAGCGGCTCCCATTCCGGCCGGCACCCCAGCTCCGCGGACAGGTCCGTCCCGCCGAAGATCAGGGCGGCGGCACCCGCGCGCGCGATAGCGCCAGCACACGCCAGCGCCTCCACGGTTTCGATGATGGCGATGATGCCGCGAACGGGAAGGCGGGGATCCAGCACACCGCGCGCCCACTCGACCTCCGCGGCCGAGCGCACCTTGGGCAGCACCAGCAAAGCGGGCGGCGTATCCGCCTCGCCGAGCGCGAGCAGGTCGCGCACACCGGCCTGCGTCTTGATGTCGTTGACCCGGATCGCCACTGACGCGGCGTTAGCGGGCTCGTTTCGCAGCAGATCGCAGGCGACGACGCGCGCAGCGTCCTTCGCCGGCGGCGCCACGGCATCTTCGAGGTCGATGCACACGAAGTCCGCGCCTGCGGCCAGTGCCTTCGCGTGACGGTCGGGCCGGTCCCCGGGGACGAAGAGCAGGCTGCGGCAGCGCATCGTCGCGCTCACCACGACTTCGGCATGCCCAGCACGTGCTGGCCCACGTAGCCGAGGATCAGGTTGTTCGAGACAGGCGCAACGAGATAGAGGCGGGCCTCGCGGAACTTGCGCTCGATGCCGTATTCGGCGCTCAGGCCATAGCCGCCAAACGTGGTCATGGCGGCATTCGCCGCTTGCCACGCCGCTTCCGATGCCGCGTACTTGCACATGTTCGCCTCGGGTCCGGCGGGCTCGCCGGCATCGAAGCGCGCGGCCGCTTCATCACGCAGCGCCGCGGCCGCGCGGGTCCGGATGTACGCCTCGGCCAGCGGGAACTGCACGCCCTGGTTCCGGCCAATGGGTCGGTCGAACACGATGCGCTGGCCGGCGTACGCGCTGGCGCGGTCGATGAAAAACAGCGCATCGCCGATCGATTCCGATGCGAGCAGGATGCGCTCCGCGTTCATGCCGCTCAGGATGTACGTGAAGCCCTCGCCTTCCTCGCCAATGCGATTCTGCACCGGCACTTCGAGGCCATCGAACACCACCTCGTTCGTCTCGTGGTTGATCATGGTCTCGATGGGATGCACGCTGAGGGCGTTCCCGGCCTGCCGCAGATCCACCAGGAAGACGCTCAGGCCGTCGGTCTTCTTCTTCGCCTGCTCGCGCGGCGATGTGCGCGCCAGCAGGATCATGAGGTCGGAGTGCTGCACGCGGGAGATGAACACCTTGCGCCCGCGCACCACGTAGTGGTCGCCGCTGCGCTCGGCTGTCGTGCTGATGCGGGTAGTATCGGAACCGGCATCGGGCTCCGTCACGGCGAACGCCTGCAGGCGCAGCTCACCGCGGGCGATGCGCGGCAGATACGCACGCTTCTGCTGCTCCGAGCCGTGGCGCAGCAGTACGCTCATGGTGTACATCTGCGCGTGGCAAGCGGCGGAATTCGCGCCCGAGCGGTTCACTTCCTCGAGGATGACACCGGCATCCGCGGTGTGCAGGCCGGCGCCGCCGTATTCGGCGGGGATGAGGCAGGCCAGCCAGCCCTGTTCGGTCAGCTCCTGTACGAACGCTTCCGGATAGGCCCGCTCGCGGTCGATGCGCTGCCAGTACGCCTCGCCGTAGCGCCGGCACAGCGCGCGCACCGCTTCCCGCAATTCCTCCCGCATCGACCTCTCCGTTCACGAAGGGCCCGGCTCCCTGATAATGTCATGTTATGCAGGTCTGCTTCGCACCCACCCGCCTCTGGCCGCGGCAACGACAACTGTCAAGGCGACGGGCCCCGCCGCAACCGCGGGCGCCAGTCACGCCACCCGCTTCAGTGCACGTTGGCGGTCATGGCGCGCACGTCGGAAAGCCCCTTCGCCGTCCATTTCGGCGCCTGCGGCGCGTTGGCCACCTCCCAGGCGAGGTAGAAGACGAGCCTGCCGACACGGCTGACCTTGTCCTCGTCGATCAGCTGCACTTCATCGGACTGCTTGTGATACTGCGGGTGCAGGCCGGTGGTGAAGAAGATGGCCGGGATGCCGGCCCTGGCGAAGTTGAAATGATCGCTGCGGAAGAACAGACCTTCCTCGGGCCATAGATCGGGGGCGACGACCAGGCCCAGCTCGGGATGCTGCTTCGCGATCTTCTGCGTCACGGGGCCGAGCGACGAGTAGTCCTGACCAATGGCGACGACCGTATCCGGCGCGTTGCGCCCCACCATGTCCAGGTTGATGTCCGCGACGATGTGGTCCCTGGGCACGGGCGTGTGCTCCGTGAAATACGCGGATCCGAGCAGGCCTTTCTCTTCGCCGCTCACGCCCAGGAAGATCATGGAGCGCGCGGGCCGTGCCGGCAGCGACGCGAACGCCTGTGCCACTTCGATCATGGTGGAAGTGCCGGAGGCATCATCGTCGGCGCCATTGAAGATGGAATCACCGGACGCATCGGGCGGACCGATGCCGATGTGATCCATGTGGCCGCCCACCACGACGTACTCGTTGCGCAGTGCGGGATCACTGCCTTCGAGGATGCCGACGACGTTGGGTGGCTGCGACTCGTTCACCTCGCGGGCCACGCTGATGCTGACATTGGTGTTGGAGAGCGGAAGCAGCGTCGTCGCCTTCCCGCTGCGCAGCGCATCCAGGTCCTGGCCCGCGGCCGAGAAGACCTGCTTCGCGGAGGCGTAACTGAGTCCGATCAGAAACGCGGGCAGCTCCTGGGCGGCGGTCTCGCCCACGATCTGGCTGATCTCGCCATCGTCGAACGCGGGATCGAGGATGACGATCACGCCCGCGGGGCCGGCGCCCAGGGCGGCCAGGGCGGCGGCCTGGATGCCAGCCTGCCAGTCCTTGTCGGTATCCTTGCCCGGCAGAAAGAACGCGACGAATCTGCGCGCCACTTCGGGTCCCAGTGCGGCGCGGCCTGCGTGCGCGGTACCGGCCCACACCAGTGTGCCGGTCGCACCGGGGACGCCCGCCGCCGGCAGCAGAAAGAAGTCGGCGCCAATGATGGGCGTCACCGCGCTGCTGCCCGCGGCGATGCGCAGCGTTGTGCCGCTCACGATGAACGAGGACCGCTTGTAGGGCCAGCGCTGCACGTACGTGCCGCTGTCGCCGGCGGGGCGCAGGCCGAACGTCCGGAACTGATCGGCCACCCAGGCGGCCGCCGTCTCCAGGCCGGGGCTCGGCGTGTCACGCCCGCCCAGCGCATCACTGGAGAGATAGGCGATGCGCCGGTACATGTCTTCCGGCGTGATGGTGGCGGCCGCGCGCGCCAGGGCGGCGCTGCTGCTGCTCTCTGACGCACTGTTAGCGCCCTGCGCAGTGGACGTCGGCCGCCGGGTCGAGGCGAGCGGCGGGTTGCCCGCGCAGGCGGCCAGCGCGATCGCCAGAGCTGTCAGGCTGACAAGCTGTTTCATGCTTCTCCGATGCGCGGCACGCGCCGCGGTTGTTGTCGTGTGTCCGGGCGGGCGCGGTCAGCCCTCGTTCATGAACGCCTGCAGGTTGCCGCGGTACCCGCGACTGGACGTGAGGCGAGTGCCATCGCGCAGCACCACCACGTAGTCACCCTGGAACAGTGGCTCCAGCTCGGCAATCGCATCGGTGCTCACAATGGTCGAGCGGTGGATACGGATGAAGCGACCGGGATCCAGCTTCGACTCCAGGTTGGACATGGTCTCGCGCATGAGGTAGGAGCGCTTGCCGGCGTGCAGCCGCGCGTAGTTGCCCTCGGCGCCGATCCACGTCACTTCCTCGGTCTTGAGGAAGATGATCTTGCCGCCGGACTTCACGGCCAGGCGCTCGACGTAGCGCGGGCGGCCGCCCAGTCCCTGCAGCAGATCGTTCAGGCGGCGGTCCAGCGAATCCGTGCTGTTGCGCGTCAGCGCTTCCCGCGCGCGCTCGACGGCCGTGCGAAAGCGCTCCTCATCGAACGGCTTGAGTACGTAGTCCAGCGCGTGCGCATCGAAGGCCTGCACCGCGAACTGGTCGTACGCGGTCACGAAAATCACGGGCGGCATGGCCTCGGCGCCGATCTCGCGGATCACATTGAAACCGTTCAGCTCCGGCATGTTCACGTCGAGAAACACCAGGTCGGGATCGTGCAGGCGGATGGCATTGACCGCGGAACGGCCGTCCGGGCATTCGGCGGCGATCTCCACGTCCGTCTCTTCGTTCAGCAGGGCACGGATGCGCTCGCGCGCGAGCGGCTCATCCTCGGCGATCAGAACTCTCATCTTCACAGGCGTCCTCACTCGGCGGCTACGTCCTCGTCGATGGGGTCGAAGGGAATGGACAGCGAGACACGAAACCCGCCTTCGGCGCGATTGCGCGGCTCGAAACTGAACTGCTCTCCGTACAGCTTCTGCAGCCGGGCGAAGGTGTTCGCCAGGCCCAACCCACCGTTAGGCGACCGTCCGGGACGCATGCCCGGACCGTCATCCAGCACTTCGATGTCCAGCATGTCGCGGCGGCCACGTGCCCGGATGGTGACGTGACCGGGCGCCGCGCGCGGCGCGACGCCGTAGCGAATGGCATTCTCCACCAGCGGCTGCAGGATCATGTGCGGCACGCGCGCATCCAGCACGTTGGGCGGCACATCCACCTCGATGGTGAGGCGGTCCGCCAGGCGGGTACGTTCGATCTCCAGATACGACTCGAGGAAATTCAGCTCCTCCAGCAGTGAGACCTCCTGCTCCGCCGTGTGTTCCAGAGCGGCACGCAGCAGATCGCTGAGCCGCGCAATCATGCGGTCCGCCGACTTCACATCCCGGTGCATGAGCGCGGAAATCGTGTTCAGTGCATTGAACAGGAAATGCGGGTGCAGCTGCGACTTCAGCACCTGCAGCTCCGCGAGCGCCAGCCGGCTGGTCAGCGCCGCGGCTTGCGCATCACGCTCGCGGTACCGGCGGTAGAACATGAGGCCGTGCGCCACGCCCACCATCATCCACACCACTACCACGTTGAACGGGAAACCCTGGAAGAACGCCTCCATGAAGGGACCCGGCCGCACGGGCCGCACGATGACGCCGAACCCGTACTCGATGACGACTTCCATCGTGGCGAGCACCATGCTGGCAACGGTGTGGATGAGCAGTCTTGCCAGGCGAGGCTTCTGGTCCAGCGGAAAGCGGCGGGACAGGGCGAAGGCGACGATGGTGATCATGGCCCACGCCGTCGCCTGCGTGAACGCCACCGCTGCCGATTGCCAGATCGACCAGCCCAGCCCGATCTGCGCCGTGTACGCCAGCAGCTGCCCGGTGAAGACGATGCCGACCGCGGACCAGCCGGCCAGGATCAGCGCGACTTCGTAACGGCGCAGCGCCCAGCCGGGTGGAAGCTCGGCCGGCCGGGCGGCCGGCAGGCCGTTACGCTTCATCGCTTTTCACGGTACCGCACATGCGTGATGGGACCTCCGGACAGACCCCTGGACTGCGGGGCGTGGCCTTCATACACCGGCGGCCCGGACTTGCGCCCCGATCGTCCGCCTCTTGTGCAGAAGCCCGCGGCCTATGGCGAAGCGGCCGGCGATGCCAGACTGCGAAGCGTCGCCTGCTCGATTTCGTGACCGCCCGGATAGCGCACGATCGCGGGATCGATACCACCGGCCTGCAGCCGCTGCACCAGCCCGAGGATCATCGCCTCGTTCGCGTAACGATCCTGTGTGCCGTAGACCAGCGACAGGCGAGCGCCGCCAAACAGGTCCGGCCGCACGTCCATCTCGGGCGGGAAGCTCCCCGCCCAGAGGATCAGGTCGTCTACCCGTGCGGCACTGCGCGCGGCCCAGCGCGCTATGGTGGACATCCCCTGCGAAAAGCCCAGCGCCACTACCCGCATGGCGGACCGGTCCAGTCCCCGGACCGCGTAGTCGTGCACGGCGTCCAGGTAGGCGACGTAGTCGTCGATGTCGACCAGCCGATCTTCGCTCGTCATCCAGGTGCCGCCCACGCGTGTCTCCGGCCCGTGCGGTCCCATCCCGCCCTCGACGTAGAAGCGGTTGAGCGCCTCGGGCGCGACGATCAGGCGGGTGCCGTCCGCGAGCGTGGCGAAGCGTCGCAGGAAGCGCCCGGCCAGCTGCCCGTAGCCGTGGACCGCGATCCAGACCTCGCGCACGCCGGGCCCGGCTTCGCCCAGGAGACAGAGGCGGGCGTGACGCGTGACCGCGAGATGCTCCTGTCTCATGTGCGGAACAGCGGCGGGTGCTTCGTGTGGAAGTCGGTGGCGTCCTGGTACGCCTTCGCCAGCGCCAGTGCCTCCGCCTCGCCGTAGAGCCGGCCGATGAACGAGAGGCTCACGGGCGTGCCGTTCTCGCGGAAGCCGCTGGGCAGGACCACGCACGGGTGGCCCGTGTGATTGGTGTGCGCGACGAGATTGCCGGCCAGCGACGGCGCCACCAGCACGTCGATGTCCTTTAACGCTTCGTTAGTGGCCGCCATGACGCGGGTGCGCAGGCGCATGGCCTGGATGTACTCGACCGCGGGGATCAGGCGCGCGGTGCGGAAGCTGTTGGGCCAGGTGCTGCGCTCCATCAGATCGTCGCGGTTGCTGCGTGTCAGCTCGTCGAACGCGGCTGCGGATTCCACGTTCAGGATGGTGCGCAGCGGCGCCACCGGGTAGGCATCGGGCAGCGCCACCGGCACCGGGTTCACGCCCATGCGGCGCAGCACGGCGAGCGACGCGTCGTCGAAGACCTTCGTCTCGTGATCCTCGTCGAACGCGCTCTTCAGATAGCCGACGCGCAGGCCTTCGGGCTTCACCGTCGCGTCCCAGTTGAAGGGCAGGTCACGCACCGTGTTGTCGTGGCCGTCCGGTCCCTGAATGGCCGCGAACACCAGCGCGCAGTCTTCCACGCTGCGGCAGAGCGGTCCCACCTTGTCCATGGTCCAGCACAGCGCCATGGCGCCATGGCGGCTGACGCGCCCGAACGTGGGCCGCAGTCCCGTGACGCCGCAGCGCGTGGACGGCGAGACGATGGAACCCTGCGTTTCCGTGCCCAGCGCGAAACCCACGAGGCCGGCGGCCGTGCACGCCGCGGATCCGGCGGAAGAGCCGCTCGAGCCCTGCTCCAGGTTCCACGGGTTCTTCGTCTGGCCGCCATACCATTGATCGCCCTGCGCCAGCGCGCCCAGGGTGAGCTTGGCAATGAGAATGGCGCCGGCTTCGTCGAGCCGCTGCACGACCGTCGCGTCCACATCGAGCAGCTGGTCTGCGTACGGCTTCGCCCCCCACGTCGTGCGGTAGCCGCTCACGGCAAACAGATCCTTAGCGCCCCACGGTATGCCGTGCAGGGGTCCGCGATAACGACCGGCCGCGATCTCCTGGTCGGCGCGCTTCGCCTGGTCCATGGCGCGCTCTTCCGTGAGCGTGATCACCGCCTGCAGCGTGGGGCCGTGGCGCTTCAGCCGGGCGAGGTACATCCGGGTCAGTTCCGTAGCCGTGGCGCCGCGTGTGCGCACCAGCTCGGCCAGCTGGCGCACGCTCCAGAACGCCGCTTCCTCGAGATTGGCGGGCCGCTCGACGCGCGGCGCATCACTGACACGCAGTTTGCGGCGCTCCGACGGCAGCGCCATGCCCGGCGGCACGGGATCGAAGATGAAGGCGGGGCTCACGGCGTTGGGCAGCTCCACCGCGCGCACCTGCTCCCAGGCGCGCAGATTCTGATCCAGGCCTCTGGCCATGGCCTCGCGTTCCGCATCCGTGAACTCGAGGCCGGCGATCTTCTCCGCATCGCTGATCATCGCCGTCGTGACCACGCCCTGCGGCTGCGCCTGCGCCCAGAGCACGCCCGGCAGCAGCGTGCCGCCCAGACCAATACCACTGAAGAAGGCGACGAATGCCCGTCGATCCAGGGGTCCCGCTTCCGGCTTTCCGGTTGGCGCCTGCATCCGTGGTTCTCCGCGTGTCTGGTTGTGGTAACAGGCGATTGCGTGCGCCGCGCGCGGCTGCGTGCGGCGCCGGTCAGTCTTGCGACGGCGCGGGCCAGCGCACGGCCGCCTGCGGCGGCGGACTGCCCAGCGCCGGGTGCAGCACACGCGCCAGGATCTCAATGCCATCGACCACGCGCGGGCCCGAGCGATTGAAATACGACGAGCCATCGAGCGCCCAGGCGTTGCCGCTCGCAATCGCGCGCGGCGCAACCGCGCGCAGCGCGTCCGCGAAGCGATCCGCATCGGCCAGCGCTCCGGCCACACCGTAGCCGCACGGCATGATCAGCAGCACATTGGGATCGAGCCCGGCCAGCGCACTCCACGCGAGCTGCTGCGAGCGCCGGCCGGCTTCGCCGGCGAGATTGAGACCGCCAGCCAGCTCGATCATCTCCGGCCCCCAGTGCCCGGGCACGAACGGCGGATCCAGCCACTCAATGGCGAGCACACGCGGGCGCGGGAACGGCGCAACTGCTTCACGCACGCGCTCAATGCGCGCGCGCAGTTCCGCCACGACGCGCTGCGCCTGATCCGGCACACCCGCCGCTGCCCCGACGGCAACAATGGAATGCAGTACGTCGTCTACGGTATGTGCATCGAGGGACAGCACCGTGGCGGGGATGTGCCGCTCTTCCACCACCTGTCGCACGCCCGGCGTGGGCACCGCGCACACTTCGCACACGGCCTGCGTGAGGATGAGCGTGGGCTCGAGCGCCGCCAGCTGCTCACCATCGATCTGGTAGACACTCCCGTGCTCGGCCATGGCCTCACGCACCGCGCGATCGATGGCGCCGCTCTCCAGCCCCGCCGGATCGAAGCGCGGCCGGCTCACGCGTGGCCGGTCCAGCACTCTCGCCGGATAGTCGCACTCGTGACTGATCGCGACCAGCCGGTCCTCCAGACCCAGCGCGACCACGATCTCGGTTGCGCTCGCCAGCAGGGAGGCTATGCGTGGAGCTTCGTGTCCGTCAGGCTTCATCGGACGTTGCTGGTTGCTGGGGCTGGACTGCTGGGGAACGGCCGGAACAGAACAGATTCGATCTCGTTGCTGGGGCTCGGGCTGGTTGCCGGGGAACGGACAATGCCTTGTCAGAGGAGGGAAGCCTCGCAGGAACGGAGCGCTCGTCACGGTGCATCGACTCTAACGCATGGTTATGAGCACGTTTCGGTTCCCGAGCAACCAGCCCCAGCAACCAGCCCCAGCAACGCCGTTCCGGCTCACAGCAGCGACCTGATCCACCCGCCGTCGACGGCTATTGAGCTCCCCGTGATGTAGCTGGCGCGGGCGGAGGCGAGGAAGGCGACGAGGGCGGCCAGCTCGCGGGGCTCGCCGATGCGGCGCATGGGGATCTCGGCGTTCCAGAGCGTCAGTCGGTCGGCGTGGGTCAGGCCCTGTCGCGTGGCGACGTGTTCCGCGAGGTGCTCGAGTCGCTCGGTGCGCGTGTAGCCCGGCATCACGGTGTTGACGGTGATGCCGAAGTGTGCGACTTCGTTGGCCAGTGTGCGTGCGAACCCGGTCACGGCGGCGCGGATGCTGTTGGACAGAATGAGATCGTCGATGGGCTGCTTCACCGCGATCGACGTGATGGGGATGATGCGGCCCCAGCGTCGCTGCTTCATGCCGGGCAGCACGGCGCGCGTCATGATGAGCACGCTCTCCAGCAGGTTGGCGTACGCGTCGCGCCATGCTTCCGGCGCAAGACTCTCGAACGGCCCGGCGGGCGGTCCGCCCGTGTTGGTCACCAGCACATTGACGCGACCGAACTCACCCAGTGCGGCTTCGATCACCTGCTCCGCGCCGGCGTGCGTCGCGGTGTCCGTCGCGACCGCGACGATGTGCACACCGGTAGCGGCATGAATCTCGTGGCGTGTGCGTTCGAGCGCTTCATGGCCGCGCGCCACGAGCACGAGGTTGGCGCCCTCGAGCGCCAGCTCCTCGGCAATGGCGCGGCCCAGACCGCGACTCGAGCCGCCCACCAGCGCGACCCGGCCCTTCAGTCCCAGGTCCACGGCTACTTCTTCCCGCGCAGGTACGCGTCCGTTCCCTTGAGCCAGTCTTCGCGCGGCGGATAGAACACATCCATGTCGAGCGTGTCCTCCAGCGCCTCGGCTTCGTGCCAGACGTTCGCCGGAATGTGCAGCACCTCGCCCCCGTGCACATCGATCACTTCCCCGCCATCCTCGCCGATGCGGAAGCGGAGCACGCCCTGCAGGATGTACGTGAACTGCTCATTCGTGTGCTGGTGGCGAGGCACGACGCAGCCTTTGCGCAGCATCACGTGAGCCAGCATGAGCGAGTCGCCGGTGATCAGGCGGCGATCGAGCTTCTCGTTCAGGCGCTCCCAGGGTATGTCGCTCCAGCGCGTGAAGGTCACCGATGCCATGCTCAGCTCCATGACGGTTGTGGGTTCATCCCCATTGGTCAGGCGGAAAGTAAGGGCGTGGGCGGGCCGCGGCGAGCACCCCGCCGCCGGTAGCGCAGCGGCGGACGAAGACGCGCGCTGAGCCGCTTGCGCGCCGCCCGCTGGCGCGGCGCAGGAACGCTTCGTGCCCCGGCGCGGTAGCTGATGGCACGGGGTTGGCACGCCGGGCCTTCGTCCGCCGGTCGGAGGCCGTCGCTCGGGGTTACATTACCCCGCGCTGCGGGGATCGCGAACGACGGTCGTGCAGCGGTGGATCTGCCGGTGCCACCGAAGCCTGAACCTGACGGACCGGGAGGAATGGAAGATGCGCTCGCTGCCGCGTGTGTTGTGTCTCGTCGTGCTGCCCGCACTGCTGCTCACCGCGTGCACGGATCTGATGGATGCGCTCAATGGCTCGGGTGGCGACTTCTCGATCACCGTGGGTGGCAGCATGCAGCCGAACTACACCTGGACCACGGGTGCGGCATTTTCGGTGGATGTGGTGCGCACGTCGAACGAGACGGTCGTGGTGTGGCGCGTGGCCGACCCCAACAATCAGAACATCCAGTCCCCCGTGACGCAGGGCGTGGTGCCTTCCGGCGCGCTGGAAACCGCCTCCGCCGAGCGCGTGCTCACGGCCGGCGTGCAGTACCGCGTCACCATCCACCTGGCGGACGGCCGCAGCGCCTATCAGGACTTCAAACCCTAGGAGTCCGGTGCCGCGCCTGACTCCTCGTTAGCGAGCCGTTACCGCGCCCCATTGGTGTGGCCGTGGATGATGCCAGCGCGGATGCGCGCTGCCTTCGCGCCCGCCGAGGGATCCGGCTCCACATGACGTTCGACCTGCAGCTCCAGGTGCAGCGGCCCGTTGAGCGTCAGCGCGCCGCCGTCGCGCCGCACCATGATGGGCAGCACGGTGCCTTCCTGCGCGCTGTCGTAGCGCCGGCGATAGGCGTCGCCGAAGGACACATCCTTCACCACGATGTCGCCGATCGAGATGAGATAGTCGCCGGGCTGCACGCCTGCCTTCTCCGCCATGCTGCCGGGCGTCACGGCATTGACGCGCACGCCACTCGAGTCTTCGGCGATCTGCACGCCAATGCGCGGCTGCCACGCGCTGTCCGCGACCAGCATCATACCGGCGAGGGGTAGTGTTTCCGCCCATGGAAACGGTTCCCGCCCGTCCACGTAGCGGCTGTAGAAGTCGGCGAAGGAACGGCCGCCGGCGGCGCGCGCGACGGCGGACCACCAGTCGTCGCCCGTGAAGCCCCTGCCGTTGCGGTAATCCGATCGGTACAGCTCGCGCAGCACGTCGTCCAGCGAGTGGCGGTTGTCGCTGCCGTCCCGGATCTGGATGTCGAGCAGCAGTCCGGCCAGCGAACCCTTGGCGTAGTAGATGGCGTCCGTGCCATCGCGCGGATGGATCCAGGCGTTGAGCGAGGCGTCTTCCAGCGCCACGGCGGGCGTCTGATCGACCGAGCCGATCTTGCTCGAGGTCACGGCGTAGAAGGCAGGCTCGGGCGCCACGCCCGAGCGCACCATTGTGAGATCGGCGTAATAGTCGGTTATCCCCTCGCTCACCCACAGCCAGGGCGTGGGCTGCGGCGCGCTGTAGTGGTAGGGCCACATGTCGGCCGGGCGCAGCCGCTTCACGTTCCAGGCGTGGAACTGCTCGTGCGCCGTGATCAGCGGTAACACGAGGTTACCGATGAAGCCGGGGTTGTAGACGCCCACGTGCGAGCTCTGGTGCTCCAGCGCACTGCCCCCGCCGTAGCTCGGGTCGAAGATGATCATGGTGCTGTAGACGTCCCACGGGGTCTCACCGAACACCGCAGCCTGCGCCGGCGTCATTTTCGCGATCTGCCCGCGGAACTCGTCGCGGGCCGCGCCCTCCAGCGCACCGGCGGGATACGTGGCCAGCCGGCTCCAGTGTCCGTCCACCTGCATGCTGTCCAGGTCGAAGTTGCCGATGAACCAGGGCATGTCCACGAGATCGTGGTAGTTCGCCTCGTGAAAGGTGTTCGCGCCCTGCGCGTGCATGCTGGTGGCTATGTGCCAGCCGGTCTCGGTCCGCACGGTGACCGTGGCCGGAAACTCGAACGTGCCGCCTTCCGGATACAGGAACACGTTCGTGCCGTTGAGCAGCAGGAAATCGGGTCGCGTCCAGGCCATGGCGTTGTCCAGCGAGTCCGCCATGAAATCGAAGCTGACGCGCACGCGCCCCGCAGCCGTGGGCCACACCCGCCACGTGTCGAAGTCGAGCTTGTCCCAGCGCAGCGGCTTGTCCGCCGCATTGGCCGCGAAGGCCGTGACATTGCGCGCGAAGTTGCTGATCTCGTACGCGCCCGGCGTCCACGCGGGCAGCGACAGCCCGACCTCACCGGCCGCCGACACCGTGAACGACATGGCGATGTGCACCATGCGCGCCCTGGCCAGCGCCGCATTGAATGTGATCTCGTAGGCGACGTCACTCACCGCGGGTGCGTCGTTCGCCAGGCGAGTGTGCTCCGGCCCGCGCCTCGCCGCGCAGGGCAGCGCGGTCGCCGCCAGCAAGCTGAGTGTCGACAACGCAACTCGCTGTTTCATGCGTTCCTCGCGGGGCAGCTGGGATCGGACGCCGGCGCGTTCGGCGCTGCGCCAGCCTAACGGCGTAATGCGGGGCGCGGCAAGCGCGGCCGGGACGGAACGCAACCGGCGGGGGATCAGGCGACGGGGCGGATCAGCCGCTGGGCGCGGCGGCAGCGACGCCGAGCCGTTCGGGCGCGCTCGCCTGACTTGTGGTCAGGGCACGAACAGCCAGTACAGCCCGAGGCAGCTGGCGATGCTGACGGCCAGGGCAATGATGCCGAGCGTGCGCCGCCGCGGCAGGCCGATCCACATGAGGATGCCGGTGAGCGAGCCGGCGAACAGGGCAATGGCGGAAATGTCGATCAGCCAGCTCCAGCCCCTGCCACTGTTCTTGCCGCGATGCAGGTCGTCCAGGCGCACGAGCCAGCCGCGGCGCTCGACTGTGATGCGTGCCTCGCCGCTGGCGCGCTCGATCTCGACGTCCGTGTGCCTGCCCGGCCCGGCCATTCCATGTGCAGCGCGTCCGGCTCGACGTCGAACGTCGACACCGCGCCCACCGCGCCGTAGTCGGCGCGCAGCAGCTCGACGATCCCCAGCCTGTCCGGCGCAGCCAGCAGCGGCGCCGGAATCGTGACGGTCGTTTCCACGGGAGCTGCTTCGTGGCGGGTGAACCAGTCCTCATGGTTCAGCACGAAGCCTGTGAACGCGAAGAACATCATGAGCACGAACGCGTACATGGTCACGTAGATGTGTACGGTCCGGCTCCATTTGACGACGTGACTGTAGGGACGATGCATCGCGGGCGCCTAACTCCCCGTTCCGCAGTGCACCTGGGCGCCCGTGAAGGCGGCCGCCGCGTCGATGCTGCCGCTGCCCGCCATGGCGGCACAGCTCACTGTGACCGACTTGTAGCTGTGCGGGCCATTCTCGTACGCCGCTTCCAGCCAGAACATGTACGGTCCGGGCGGCACAGCCTTGCCCTGCTGATCCAGGCCGTCCCACTCGAGCGTGTACCTGCCCGCCGGGCGCGTGGCGCGGGTCACCGCATTGATCAGCTCGTAGTCCCCGGCGGCCAGGGACCACCAGCGGCTCAGCTCACGCTGGTACTTGGGTCGGTTGCCCCAGAATGCGAGCGTGCGCACGTGCTGGCCCGTCGTGTCCGTCACCCAGGCGGCGACGTAGGGGCGGTGCCGGTTCCAGCTGCCGGGCGTCACATTGATCTCCATCACCCGCGGTGACGCTGCCCGGCCCGGGGTCGCGGGCTGCGGACTGCTGCGCAGGCGGCGACTCGTACGCCGCGAAACCCGGCGACCGATACTGTTCGCCCTGACCCGTGATGATCAGCGCTTCCGCGCCCGGCTCGCTGGCGACCAGGCGCAGGCCTTCCGCGGGAGAGAGCACGGAAAGTGTGGTGGCCAGCGCATTCGCCGTGGCATTGTCGGCTGCGATCACGGTAACGCCGCTGTTGCCTTCCGCGGTCTGACCGGTACGCGCATCGATGATATGCGAGTAGTGATGGCCAGCGATGTCGAAGCCGCGCGCGTAGCTGCCGCTGCTGGACACCGCGGCATCGTGCACGCGCAGCAGTGTGAGCGGCGCGGCATTGTCGGCGGGATCCTGCGGGTTGGCGACCGCGACTCGCCATGCCCCGGCAGCGCCGGCGGGCGCATCACCCCAGGTGCGGACATCGCCGCCAATGTCGAGCAGGCCACCGCGCACCCCGGGCACGGCCGCACGGACCGCGGCCTCGGCGCGGCCCAGTATGTAACCCTTGCCCAGCGAGTTGAGGTCGAGCGCGTGGCGGGTGAGCGCCGTGACCCCGCCCGTGCGCGGGTCGATGCGCCAGGCCGGGCCGGCGCTGGCCGCTGCCCTGTCTAGCAGAGTGTTTGGGGATGGCGCGCGGCCCGCGCGCTCGGCCTGACGCCACAGTGCCGTCAGCTCGCCCACCCGCGCCGACCAGGCGCCGCCGCTGCGCGCCTGCCACGCGTCATACAGACGGAGCACGTCGAGCAGCTCGGGTGAGGCAGGGTCCAGATGACCTGTCGCGATCAGGCGTGAGGCCTCGCTGGTGCTGTCCCACGTGCTGATCACGCGCCGCACACGCTCGATCTCCGCGAGCGCCACCGACTCCGCCCGGACAGCGGCGTCCGCCGATGCACTGACGAACGTCAGCTCGAGCGATGTGCCCAGCACGTTCTCGTGATGGAACGTGTACGCGCGCACCGGTTGCGTCGTACCCGCCGGCGCTGCGTATCCGGGCAGCGTGAACAGCGCCGCCAGCAATGCCGGCATGGCACGCCCGCGCAGCGTTGGCGTCCCCTGCTTCACCCGTCCTCCGATTGCATGGATGGTGCTCGACTCCATCGCGTGCGGCAGCAAACGATCGCGCCCACGCGGCGCGGGCCCTGCTTGTGCAAGGCGAGCGCAGTTGCCCCTGCGACCGAGATACAGGACGCCTGACGGCTGCGTTCCGTTTGTGTCGTCAACATGTCAGAACGAAAAAACCGGCGCGGCAGACAGGCTCCCACCGCGCCGGCACTGGAAAGAGAAGCGTCGCCGGAAATCAGTTGTGGCGGCTCCCATCACTGATGGGCTTCGTGGTAATCGCGCGCTTGATCTCCTTGTCCCTGTCGAGGAACTTCACGCCCTTCGTCATCCAGTCGGGCGCGGGATCACCACGCAGGTAGTGATTGAACCAGGCCATCACGCGGCGGTGATAGTCGATCTGATTGGCTTTCTTCGCCAGGCCATGGTTTTCGCCCTCGTACACGAGCAGCACGAGTTCCTTGTCGGCGCGGCGCGCGGCATTGTACATCTCGATGCCCTGGTGCCAGTCCACGGCGCCATCCTTGTCGCCGAACGTCACCAGCATGGGCGTGGTCATCTTCTCAATGTTCCACACCGCCGAATTCTTCATGTAGTCCGTGGGGTCCTGCCAGGGCGGAACCTCCATGCGGCCCTGACTGATCTCGAAGATGCGGGCATTGGTGCCGCCCGAGTTCCAGTAGATCGACAGGTACATGCTGGCCAGCTCGGTGAGCGGTGCGCCGGCCACGGCGGCTGCGAACTTGTCTGTTACGGTGCCCACGAACGCGGTCTGATAGCCACCCCACGAGTGGCCCACGAGGCCCACCTTCTTCGGATCGATGAGGCCCATGGACGCGATCCGGTCCACTGCGGGCAGAATGCAGTCCACCGCGGAGAGACCGGGATTGCGGTCGCGGTACACGATATCCGGCTGCAGCACGAAGTAGCCTTCCGCCGTCCACACCGATGGATCGTAAGGATTGCGTTCCGATGGCGCGGTCCAGTTGTGTACGGTGTTGGACGTGATCTCGTAGATGTACACGATCATCGGGTACTTCTTCGCGGGGTCGTAGTTCGCCGGATAATAGAGCGACGCCTGCAGCGGCTTGCCCTCGGCATTGTTGAAGTCGACGAGCTGCGCATGACCCCAGGCGTAATCCGCCTGGAACACGTTCGTGTGCGTGACCTGGTGGGCGTCCGTCAGTGCCGGGCTGCCCACGAAGAAGTCGGGCGAGTCGTCGAAGTCCATGATGGTGTATGCGAACACCGGCGCATCCTTGGCCTTCGCCAGACGGCTCACATTGTGATCCACGTACACCAGCCGCTGCTCCGGCTTGCCGCGCTGCACGGTGCCGTAGCCGAACTTCTTGGTACGTTCTCCGTACAGCGCCACGTAGTTGGGCTTCGACAGATCACGATAGTCCTCATCGAGATCGAGATAGACCATGCGCGAGCGCACCTGGTCCGCCGCGCCATCCGTCAGGCGGGTAGCTTTCGACCCGTCGGGCGAGACCTCCCAGATGTCGAACTTGTCGTACAGCAGCACGCCCGCCTCGCCCGTCGTCCAGCCGCCCGTGCCATACGGCGGTTTCTCGCTGACCGTGTGATCATCGTCCGTATTCACGAACGAGGTCCTGATGCTGCCCGTGATGTTCGTCGTCGTCTTCTTCACGGCGTCATAGACCTGGTACGCGCCCTGGTCCAGGTACAGCAGATAACGGCCGCTGGGCGAGATGCCCATGGGAAACTGCACGCGCTTCTTCACTTCCGTGCGCTCGCCCGTGTTCATGTCGACCACGTAGAGATCGCGATAGTCGGGCGCGAACATTTTCTCGCGCTCGTAGGGCGTCGCGTCCATGGCCAGGGCCCGGTCCCCCGCACGCGCCGGTGTCGCATCTTCGGTCAGGTCGTTGGCGACCTGCACGAAGCGACCGCTCTGCGGGTGCCACGCCGACAGGAAGTTGCGCTGCCGGTCGCGCGTGGCGCTCAGCTTCTGCTCGGGCATGATGTCGACGTCTTTCGCGTGCCAGATCTCCACGCCCGGCTTGTCGCTGTCCTCGTTCTTCGAGGCGGAATCCGGCTTCTCCTTCGGCAGCCATTCCTTGATCCCGAATAACAGTGTGTTGCCATCCTTCGCCCAGTCCAGGCCGCGATAGTCGACCACACGCATGTCGGGCGGGAAGCCGGCCTGGCGCGCCGGATCCATGGTGTACGCGGCGGGCTTCGGGCTGCCCAGGCCGGTCCAGGCCAGCACCACGTACCCGGGATCCTGGCGCGTGCTGTCGTTGTGCACCCGCAGTACGGCCAGGTCTGCCGACTTCGGACGCCACGTCAGGCTGCTGTAACCGGCCGTGTCGGAATCCAGGCTGCGCAGCACGCCGCTGGACGGGTCGTACAGCTTGACGCCGTTGCCCGCCCGCGTCCCGGCATCGATGGTGAACGCCAGCTGATGCCCCTGATCCTGCCAGCCGTATTCGTCGGCGTCACCAAACGATGTGTTAGTACCGGTCGCCAGGTCACGCACGATCAGGTCCACGCCCTTGTTCTTCTGGTCCTTCCCCATGTAGCCGCGCATGGCCAGGAACCGGCCGTCCCCGCTGAAGCTGAAGCTGGCGATCTCGTTCACCATCTCCAGCTGGCCCGTCGCCAGGTTCATGAGCCCCAGCTTCGCGTGCAGCGTCTGGTGCGTCTTCTCCGCTGCCTGCAGCTCCTTCCCGGAGTGGCCGATGATCCACGCCGCCCAGCGGCCATCGCGCGAAAACGCCACCTGCTGGCCGTTGGGCACGATGACCACGGAATCGCTCGCCACCTGGTGGATGCGCAGCTCGTTCTCGTCGTTCACCCGCGCGATGGGAACCGCCAGCCATTTGCCATCCGGCGACAGGCCGCCGCCGAAGCCGAGGTTCTCGAACTTGCCGTAATCTTCCGGCGTGACCGCCGGCTTCTGCTGCGCCCGCGCCGGCGCAGCCGCGTACAGGCAGAACAGCAGGGTCAGCAGCCCACTGCGCCGCAGCCGCGAGCCTCTCATGTTGCCTCCTGGTCCCGTGGTCCCGTCCATCACGACAGCGCCCGAAAACATTGGATGGCGGGGGCCGCGAACGGGTTTCGCGTTCCTTCTCCGGCCCAACAATCGAGCGCCCCGGGCGCGCGCGTCAAGCCTGCCCGCCCCGGCGTGCGCTCCGCGCCGTCCCGCTCCTGTTGACGGTCTACACTCGTGGCCCCATATTTCTGTCGACCGCCAACAGGAACAGGAGCCCGCCGACCATGGCCGAGCCGTCGCCCGCCGAATTGCTCCAGGGCACGCTGGAAATGCTGGTGCTGAAGACGCTGACGCTGGAGCCGATGCACGGCTGGGGCATTGCCCAGCGCATCCGCGACCTCTCGCAGGGCGTGTTCGATGTGAACCAGGGTTCGCTGTATCCGGCGCTGCAGCGCATGAAGCGGAAAGGCTGGATCCGCTCGCAGTGGCGGGTGACGGCGAACAACCGGCGGGCGCGCTACTACGAGCTGACTGCGTCCGGGCGCAAGCAGCTGGCGGCGGAATCCGCGGCGTGGGAGAACGCGGCGGGCGCGGTGAACCGCATTCTGCACTTCTCCGCACAGGAGGGCTGAGCATGTCGCGGCTGCAGGGCTGGTGGGAAGTGCTGCGCTCGCTGCTGCTGCGGCGTCGCGTGGAGCGCGAAATGGAAGACGAGCTGCGTTTCCACATGGAGTCGCAGGTCGCGGAGAACGTGGGTGCGGGCATGACGCCGGCGCAGGCGAGGGCCGAGGCGGCACACGCGTTCGGCGCGGCCGACCGGTTTCGCGAGGAGACGCGTGATGCCCGTGGCACCCGCCGCATTGAGGACTTCGTGCGCGATGTGGGTCACGGGCTGCGCGTGCTGCGACGCACACCGGGCCTGTCGCTGGTTGCTGTGCTCACCCTGGCGCTCGGCGTGGGCGCGACGGTGGCATTGTTCAGCGTGGTGAAGGGCGTGCTGCTCGCGCCACTCCCTTACCCGCAGGCGGACCGTCTGGTCTCGGTGTGGGGCCGGTTCCTGCCCGAGAGCGGCTTCGATTTTCCGCGCTTCGTGCTCTCGCCGCCCGAGTACTTCGACTATCGCGCGCAGAACCATTCGCTGGAGGATGTCGCGGCCAGTCAGGTGAGCGGCGCCACGCTGGTGCGCGACGACGGCCAACCCATTCGCGTACATGCCGCATTGATAACAGCGAATCTGTTTGCCGTGTTGCGTGTCTCGCCCGAGCTGGGTCGCAGTTTCACGGTGGAGGAGGATGCGCCGGGCGGTGCGCCGGTCGCGATTCTCGGCAACGCGCTGTGGCGCGCTGCCTTCGGCGCCGACCCCACTATCATTGGTCGTACGGTGCGCATCAACGGCAAGCCATGGCAGGTCGTGGGCGTGATGCCCGCGGGGTTTGCCTTCCCCGATGAGAACGTGCAGCTGTGGGCGACGCTCGGCCTGGATCCGGCGGTGCGCGACAACCGCTCCTCGCACTTCCTCACCGCTGTGGGGCGCCTGCGGCCGGGGGGCACGCTGGTCTCCGCGAGCCGCGAAATGTCCGCGCTCATGGCCCGGTGGAAGATCGAGTACCCGAACATCCACACCGGCCACTTCCTCTATCTGAGCAGCCTGACGGATGACGTCACGGGCCCGGTGCGCCCGGCGCTCTTCGTGCTGCTCGGAGCAGTCTGCATACTGTTGCTCATCGGCTGCGCCAATGTCGCAAGCATTCTGTTAGCCAGGGGCGCGGCGCGCGCCCGGGAAGTAGCCGTGCGCACGGCGCTGGGCGCAGGCCGGGCCCGGCTCGTGCAGCAGTTCCTGACCGAGGGCCTGCTGGTCGCGCTGCTGGGCGGTGCACTGGGCCTGCTTTTCGCGCGGGCCGGGCTGGGCGCGATCCTGGCCAGCGCGGGCGGTTCCCTGCCGCGTGCCGCGGGCGTCCGCGTGGATGCCGGCGTCGTGCTGTTCGCGAGCGCCGTGTCGCTGCTGGCCGCGCTGCTGTCCGGCAGCGCGCCCGCCTGGCGCGCGTCCGCCGTCGAGCCGCAGCGTGCGTTGCGCGATGGCGACCGCAGCAGCACACAGGGCGGCGGGCGCGCCCGCCTGCGCAGCGGTCTCGTGGTGGCGCAGGTGGCGCTGGCCATGACGCTCGTCTCCGCCGCCGGTCTCGTGCTGCGCAGCTTTCTCGCGCTTGCCGCCGTGCAACCCGGGTTCGATGTGCGCGGTGTGGTGAGCCTGGATCTGTCGCTGCCGCGCGCGGACTACGCGGACTCGAGTCGCGTCGTCGCTTTCATGGATGCCATGCGCGAACGCATGCGCGCGCTGCCCGGCGTGCGCGCTGCGGGCGCGACGTCAACGCTTCCGCTGCACGGGCGGCCGGGCAATACGGATTTCGACGTCGAGGGCCGCCCACCGCGAGCACCGGGCGAACCGGCTTCCAGCGGGGACCTCATTGCGATCTCGGCGGGCTATCTGGATGCCATGCACACCCGTGTGGTGGAGGGACGCGCGTTTACCGATGCGGACCGCCAGAGCGCTGCGCCCGTCGCGCTGGTGAATCGCACGCTGGCCCGCATGTTCTGGCCGGGTCAGAGCCCGCTCGGCCGGCGCCTGCGGGAGAGCGGTTTCGACGGCGGGCCGTGGCTCACTGTTGTTGGTGTAGTGGATGACGTGCGCTACGCATTGCTGGACGCCGACCAGCGCCCCGCCTGGTACGTCCCGCTGGCGCAGTCCGCAGGCTCGCTGGGCTACACGCCGCGCGGTCTGACGTTCGTTGCCCGTACCGACGGCGACGCGGGCGCGCTCGCGCCCGCATTGCGTGACATTGTGCGCTCGCTCGATGCCGGCATGCCCGTGATCGGCCTCCAGACCATGGAAGACGTAATGCACGGCTCGCTGGCGCGACCGCGCTTCACGCTGCAGCTGCTCGAGGTGTTCGCGACACTGGCGCTCCTGCTCGGCGCCATCGGCCTCTACGGCACGCTTTCCTGCGCTGTCGGTGAGCGAGTGCGCGAGCTGGGCATACGCCGGGCGCTGGGTGCACGCGCCGGCGTCATCGCGCTGCTGGTGTTGCGCCATGGTTTGGCGCTGACGCTGGCCGGCATTGCGCTGGGCCTGTCCGCCGCACTCGCGGGTTCGGGCGTGCTGCGCAATCTGCTGTTTGAAGTCAGCCCGCTCGACCCGTTGACCTTCGCCGGCGTCACGGGCGTCATGCTGTTGAGCGCGCTGCTCGCCTGTCTGGTGCCGCTGGCGCGCGCACTGCGCCTCGATCCCATCCGCGTGCTGCGCAGCGAATGAGCTGTACTAACGCCATGTCAGGAATCAGTCGCGGGACCAGTGCGCCCGGAATGCGGCGCGTTCGTCCGGTGTGTAGAAGTGGCGGGCAAAATGTGACTCCAGCAGGGCATCGAGCCAGGCCGGGGGCAGCTGGATTTCCGCCTCGAAGCGCTCGCGTGCTTCCGCCCAGGGCTCCACGTCGCCGGCCGCGGTCGTAACCTCCAGCGCCTCGGCGCCCAGAAAGCGGCGCAGCGCTTCGCCGCCGCGCGTCCCCAGGTCCTTGTAACGCAGCAGCAGCAGGTCGCACACGGCCGAATGGAAGGTCGCACAGCCGTCGGCGACGGGGAACGGCGAGGCGAACACCTCGATGTCCAGGGTCGCCTTCACCTCGCGATCGAACCACTCGGAGATCACCTGCCGCTCCTGCTCGCCGGGATCGAGGAACAGCTCGATGAGCCTCCCCGCATTGTCCGGATCCTCATGGAAATGCGCATCCAGCCCGGGATGGTTGAGCGGGAACCGCCGGAAGAACGCCGCGATGGTCCGCGTCACGGGCTCGCGCACGAGAGTGACAACCCGCCATTTCGCGCGCACACCGCGGTGCAGCGCGCCGGCCAGATAACGCGCCGCGAGGAATTCCTCGTCCAGACCGCTGGCGCCGTGCGTGTTCTCGTGCAGGCGGGCGTAGCGCTCATGGAATTCACGAATGGTGGGCTGGCTGAGATAACAGGTGTGATAGATGGAGGAGCGGGGATAGTGCGCGAGCAGCGCGTCATGCACAGCCGCCGCGCCCGCGCCGGCCATCGCGTGCACGTCGATCACGGGACCGTCGGGCGGATGCAGCAGCTCGAACCGCGCCCGTTCCGTGAACTCCGTCAGCCAGCGGCCGTGCAGCAGCTGATCCTTCGCCCTCCCCAGCCACCCATCAACCATCGCGCGCGCACCTCCGCGTGACTCGTGACTCGATCATCGGGCGGCGCCGGCGCAGCCCGCTGCCGCCGTCGTGAACGGGGCGGGCTGCGCACGTCGTCAATGGCCGATCGAGAGACGGACCACGATGTTGCGGCCCGGATCGTCGGCAAACTCCTTGTAGCGGCTCAGGAAATTGCGGTACTGCCGGTTGGTGGCGTTGCGCAGGCGCAGATCCACGCGCAGCTGGCGAGGCCCGACCTGGAACGCAGCGCCGGCTTCGAAGTGCAATAGCGTGTAGCCGCCGAGTTCCTCCTCGTCGGTGGCAATGCGTGTCTTGTCCGCCACCATCTCCGGACTCCACCCCGAAGTAGGGCTGCGCCGCCCAGCTCAGTTGCGGCCGCACCTCGGCTTCCAGCCCGCCGTAGATGGGCGGGATCAGCGGCAGCGGCTCGCCGGTCTGGTCATTGTCGCCGCGCACGCGATCGTAGCGGCCGCGCAGTGTCAGTTCCGGTATCGGCTGCACCTCGAGCGAGGCTTCACCGCCCACCAGCGTGGCGTCACCCTGCAGGTAGCGGAAGACGCGCAGGCCATCGATGAACTGCGAGGTGGGCGTCACGTAGATGAAGTCGTTGATCCTGTTGTGGTAGGCGGACAGCTCGCCGCGCACATTGCCGCTCTCGACCCGGATGCCGCCATCCAGATTCAGACTGGTTTCCGGCGTCATGCGGGGATCGCCGACCTCGTACCTCGCCTCACCCAGGCGGGGGCCGTTGGCGAACATCTCGAACAGATTGGGCGCGCGCCAGGCACGGCCCACGTTGCCCGTCAGCGCCACCGCCGGCGTCACGCGCAGCACCGCGCCGCCATTGGCCACGCCCACGTTGTAGGCGCGCTTCTGTGCCGTCAGCGCTAACGTGGTGTTTGCAGCGGCGTCCACGTTGCGGTGCTCGACCCGGCCGCCCCCCAGCAGGCTCAGCCGGCCCATGGTCCACTGCTCGAAGGCGAAACCGGCGACCGAGCCGGTGCGCGCGTCCGGCACCAGTGGCACCAGTCCGCGCGTGTCGTTGTTCTGGTAGAAGCCGGAAACGCCCACGGTACCCGCCAGGCGATCGCTGGCGTGGTGCAGCAGCACGTCGGCCGTGTAGGTGCCGAGCACCAGGTTGAAGACCTCCGTCTCGATCGTGTTCCCGCCCTGGGACAGATCATCGGACACTTCCGCAATGAAGTGTCGCTGCGCCTGCGCCTTGGTCTCCAGTCGATAGCGCCCGATCAGATAGTTGCCGTCATACTGCAGGCGATCGTCGGCCAGCTTGCGCTCCGGCCCGCCTTCCTCTTCCGCCTGCTGCGTCCCCGGCGGCGGTCCGCTCGCTTCCAGCAGCTTGAATTCGCCGGCGTAGCGTGAGTAGCGCAGGGTGGAGGTGCCCGCGCGCGAGCGCTTGCCCACCATCAGTTCGCCATTGAAGGCGCCAAACCCCGTGTTATCGAGTTTTCCCGCCGGCGTTTTCAGATCTTCCGCGAAACGGCCCACCAGGAAGCCGCGCCAGCCCAGGCTGCCCGAGGCACCCTCGTAGCGCAGCGCGGTGCCCACTTCCGTGTTGTTGGAGGCGCCATACACCTCGGCGTCGGCGCGACTGAAGGAACCACGCGCCGTCGCATCCGGCAACGCCGGCGGCAGTGCATTGATCACGCCGCCGATGGCATCCGAGCCGTAGAGCACGCTGGCCGGTCCGCGAATGACCTCGATGCGCTGCTCCAGCCGCGACTCCACCGAGGGCCCATCCTCATCGCTCCACGAGTAGTCCTCCAGCCGGTGCCCGTTCTCCAGCACCAGGACACGCGGGCCCGAAAGTCCGCGCAGCATGGGCTTGCCGATCTGTTCGCCCGTGCTCACCGCGTGCACACCCGCGAGTCGGGAAACCGCGCGCGCCAGTGACACACTGTGTTCGCGGCGCAGCCGATCTTCCCCCATGATCGTGACCGGCAGCGGCGAGTTACCCGCGCCGGCTGGCGAACGCGTCGCGGTGATGTTCACCGGATCCAGCCGCAGCGGACTCGTGCTCAGCGTCAGCTCGACACTCGACGCAGGCACGGTGACGGTCTGTGTGGCCGAGCCGTATCCGGCACGCTCCACGACCAGCGTGTAGCGCCCCCGCGGCACGGAGAACGCGAATGTGCCCTGCGCATTGGTGACGGCCGCACCACTCAGCTCGATGAGCGTGACGCGCGCGCCTGCGACCGGCTGACCCTGCGCGTCGCTGACCCGCCCGCGCAGCGTGTCCATGGCAACGGACGACGGGACGGGCAATTCGTGTGCAACCGCTCGGACGGGCACGGCCATGCCGGCCCACGCCGAAACAAGCAGGATGGCGAAACGCATGCGCAGTCTCCCGACGATTGGTGCGGCCGGTTCTCGCAGCAGCTCCGTCCCTGCCGGCTCACTGCGAATGCCGCCGCCAAGGTACACGGTCCGCAGGCGCCGCGCACGGTGCGCCCGACCTGGCCCGCCTGCGCGCACCCGCCGCCGCGCGGGGAACAATGGCCATCATGATCGCCTCCTCGCCGGCCCGTCTGGTGAGCCGATGCCGGCGCGGGATGGACGCCCTTCCCGTTACTGCGCGCCGACTTGTTCAGCGGCGTGCGCGCCACGATCTTGCCCGCTGTGCTCGCCGCAGCCCGCGCCGGCACGTCGCCGCGCGCCCGAATGGAGACGGCTCATGAACGACCACCGCATCGCGTCCACCCCGCACGCAGTCGCCCGCCGCCATCGCCGGACGCGGCACGCCGGCGCCTGGCTGCTCGCCCTCGCCACGCTCGCCGGCAGCGCCGCCGCGCAACAGCAGAAGGCGCCGCCTGCGCCGGCCGCGACGCCGGCCGCCTCGCCCGCCGACACCACCATTGTCGAAGGACACCGCCAGATCACTCTCAACGGCCGTGTTCTGCGCTACACCTCGCGGGCCGGCGTGCTGCCCATGAAGGACGAGGATGGAAAGCTGCGCGCCAGCATCTTCTTCGTGGCGTATACGCTGGATGGCGTCGCCGACGCCGCGCACCGACCCATTACCTTCGCCTACAACGGCGGTCCCGGATCATCCTCCGTGTGGCTGCACATGGGCGCGCTCGGGCCGCGTCGCGTACTCCTGTCGGATGAAGGCGACGCATTGCCCGCACCGTACCGGCTCGTCGACAACACCGACACCTGGCTGGATTTCACGGACCTCGTCTTCATCGACCCCGTCCTAACAGGCTATTCCCGCCCGGCGGCCGGTCAGGACAAGAGCCAGTTCACGGGCATCGAGGAGGACATCGCTTCCGTCGGCGACTTCATTCGCCTCTACACCACGCGCTACCAGCGCTGGCCCTCGCCCAAGTTCCTCGCGGGCGAGAGTTACGGCACCTTCCGCTCCGCCGGCGTGGGCAACTACCTGCAGCAGCGCCACGGCATGTACGTCACCGGCATCACGCTCATCTCGTCCGTGCTGGACCTGAAAACACTCGAGTTCGCCGTCGGACACGACCTCCCGTATGCACTCTACCTGCCCTCGTACACGGCGGTCGCGTGGTATCACAAGAAACTGCCCGCCGAACTGCAGAGCGCCGGACTCGAGGCCGCCGTGCAGCAGGCGCGCGCCTTCGCGATGGGCGACTACAATCACGCACTCATGATGGGCAGCCGACTGCCCGCTGCAGAGCGCCAGCGCATCAGGGCGCAGCTCGCGCGCTTCACCGGTCTCAGCGAGAGCTTCCTCGAGGAATCCGACCTGCGCGTCACGGACACCCACTTCTTCAAGGAGCTGGAGCGCGCCGACGGTCACACCATTGGCCGCCTCGATGCCCGCTTCCTCGGCCGCGACCGCGACATGGCCGGCGAAGGCCCCGAGTACGATCCCAGCTACGCCGCCATCCAGGGTCCGTTCTCGGCCGTGCTCAACAACTACGTGCGCGACGAGCTGGGCTACCACAACGATCTCACCTACGAGCTGCTGGGCGGGCGCGTGCAGCCCTGGAACTGGGGCGGGGATTCCGCCGGCTACACCAACCTCAACAGCATCAACGTGGCCGAACGCCTGCGCGCCGCCATGACGCAGAACCCCCACCTGCACGTGCTCGTCGCCAACGGCTGGTTCGACATGGCCACGCCCTTCGGCGCCACCGAGTACACGTTCGCGCACCTGGGCGGCGACCCGAAGCTGCTCGACCGCGTCCGCCTGACCTACTATCCCGCCGGACACATGATGTACATTGAGAAGTCGGCACGGCAGCAGCTCACCACCGATGTACGCGCTTTCTACAGCTGGGCGCTGGGCGAGGCTGCGGCGCCCGCCAGCAGCCGTGACTGAACCCGGCGCGCGCGCCGTCCGTCCCGCCGCGGTTGCCGCACGGGTCGGGTTCCGTTAGTTATCGACGGTCGATAACGACCGTCGATAACCAGGACCCCACCCATGGAACGACTGCCCGTCTCCGAATTCCAGATCCTGCTGGCCCTGCTCGCCGGCGCCATGCACGGCGCTGCCATCCGCGACGCGGTGGCGGAGCGCACGCAGGGCGCGGTGCACCTGGGGCCGGGCACGCTCTACACATTGATCCGGCGGCTGCTGGCGCGCGGCTGGATCGATGAGGTGACGGAGAGCGGCACGGATGTGCGCCGCTTCTACCGCGTGACGGCCGGCGGCCGGGCCGAGGTGGCGCGCGAAGTCGAGCAGCTGGAGCAGGACATTGCCTGGGCCCGCCGGTACCGGCTGGCCCGCCGTACCCGCCCCACCTGACGCGGCTCACACATGCCCGCACTGCCCCGCACGCTCTTCCGCCTCGCGCTGTACGCGCAGCCCGCAGCCATGCGGCAGCGCTTCCGCGTGGAGATGGAGCAGCTGTTCCAGGATGACATCCGTGCCGCGTCGAGACGGGGCGGGTGGTCGGTCGCCTGGGTGAGCGGGCTCTGGTTCCTGGATGTGTTGCGCAGCGGTCTGCGCGAACGCTGGAGCGACGCGTTTCCTCGCCCCTTCGGTATTGATAGCGCCGCGTCAGCGCGGCGCCGGCCTGGAGAGCGATTCATGGATGCATTGCGCCACGACGTGCGATTCGCGCTGCGCTCGCTGCGGCGCCGCCCCGGCTTCACCGCCATTGCCGTGCTGACTCTGGCGCTGGGCATTGGCGCGACCACCGCCATCTGGAGTGTGGTCGAAGGCGTGCTGCTGCGTTCCCTGCCCTACGACGATGCGAGCCGGCTGGTGCTGCTGTGGGAAACCGATCGGCGCAATCCGCAGCCGCCGGTGGGAGGCGCAGTCTCGCCGGTGGTGTTCAAGGACTGGCAGGCAGCCGCGAAGTCGTTGGAGTCGATGGCCGCGTTCTCCGAACAGAATCCCACGCTGACGGGAATGGGCGAGCCGGAAGTCGTGCAGGCCGCCATTGTGACGCCCGACTTCTTCCGCGTCTTCCGCGCCGAGCCCGTGCTGGGCCGGGCGCTGAACGACCGGGAGGATCTTCCCAACGGCCCGTTAGGAGTGGTCGTGTCGTGGGCGTTCTGGCAGCAGCGGCTGGGTGGCGACCGCAGTGCGGTGGGCCACACCCTCCAGTTGAACGGCCGGGAGCACACCATTGTGGGGGTGGCGCCGCGCGGCTTCGACTACCCGTCGCACGCGCGTCTCTGGCTCGCCGTGCGCAACAACGACCAGAATTGCGGCCGTGGCTGCGTATACCTCAATGCGGTGGGCCGGCTCGCGCCCGGCATCACGCTGGCCCACGCGCAGCTGGAAATGCACACACTCGCGGATCACCTTTCCGCGGAGTATTCCGCCGTGAAGAATCGTGGCATTGGACTGGATGGACTGCAGGAGACGATGGTGGGTGACGTGCGCGCCGCCCTGCTCGTGCTGCTGGGCGCGGTCGGCATGGTGCTGCTGATTGCGTGCGCCAATGTGGCCAACCTGCTGATCGCGCGCGGCGCCGGGCGCGGCGATGAGCTGGCGGTGCGCGTGGCGCTGGGCGCCGGACGGCGGCGCATTATCGCGCAGCTGCTGACCGAGAGCCTGGTGCTGGCCGGGTGCGGCGGCGCCCTCGGCATTGCCCTGGCCGGCGTGGGTATTCGCGCGTTGCCGCTGCTCGCGCGCAATGACATTCCCCGCCTCGGCGAGGTCGGGCTGCACGGCACGGCGCTGCTGTTCGCGGTGGGCCTCACCGTTCTCACCGCGTTCCTTTTCGGCTTCGTGCCCGCGCTGCAGCTGGCGCGCGCATTGGTGGCGGGCACGTTGCGCGAGCACAGCGGGCGCACGGCCGGCAGCCGGCGGGGCTTCGGTCGAGGGCTGCTGCTGATTGCGGAAGTGGCGCTCTCGCTCATGCTGTTAGTGGGCGCCGGCCTGCTGCTGCGCAGCTTTGCCGCCATGCAGCGCATCGACCCGGGCTTTGCCGTGGACGGGATTGCACGGTTCTCCATCACGCTGTCACAGGCGAAATATCCGAACCCGGATCAGGCGGTGGGCTTCGCGGATCAGCTGAAGCAGCGCCTGCAGGCGCTCCCCGGCGTGCGCCAGGTCGCGATCGTGGTCGCCCCGCCGCTCAGCGATGGCTCGCTCTGGTCCAGCCTGCGGCGCACGGACCGGCCTGCGCCCGAGCCGGGCACCTCACCATTGGCTGCACTGCGCATTGTGGACGAGAACTTCTTCAGCACACTCGATGTCGCCGTGTTAGCAGGTCGTGCCTTTACGGCCGCGGATCGCAACGGCGCACTGCCCGTGGCCATCGTGAATCGCAAGCTGGCGGAGCGACTCTTTCCCGGTGAGGATCCGCTCGGCAAACCGCTGGCGCTGGGTGTGGCCATGGGGTATCGCGAGCCCGATGCCCGCACCATCGTAGGCGTGATCGAGGATGTGCGCACGGAGAATCTGAAACAGCAGCCGAGTCCCGAGGTCTACGTGCCGTTCGCCCAATCGGGCGCCAGCTTTCCCACGTTCCTGCTGCGCACGGCGAACCCGGCGAGCGCGCTCGCCAGTGTGCCCGCACAGGTGCACGCGCTCGATCCCGACATGCCGGTGCGTGACGCGGGCACCTTGAGCGAGTCCTTCAACGAGCAGAATGCGCGACCGGCGTTCTACTTCGCGCTGCTCGCCCTCTTTGCCACGCTGGCTGTGGCGCTGGCCGCGGTGGGACTCTATGGCGTGGTGGCGTTTCTGGTGGCGCAGCGCCAGCGCGAGATCGGCGTGCGCATCGCGCTGGGCGCCAGCGCCGGACGCGTGGTGCGCATGGTGATTCGTGAAGGACTCGCACCCTCCATCATCGGCGCCACCCTGGGCCTGGGCGCGGCGCTCGCCGGCGCGCGCGTCCTCGGCTCACTGCTTTTCGAGCTGCAACCCACAGATCCGCTCACCTATGCGGGCGCCACTGTGCTGCTGCTCGCGGTGGTGTTCCTGGCGTGCCTCGTACCCGCAGGCCGGGCCACACGCATTCCACCGGCCAGCGCGCTGCGCACGGAACGCTGACACCGTAGTCAGCGGCCGCGCAGGGCGCAGCAACCGCACGCGCAGCCGAGGTCACGTCGTCGCCTGCAACGTACGTCCGGCCGGCGTGCCGTTGACGTTGCGCCGATCAGTCCTCGCGCAGCGCCACCACCGGGTGCACGCGCGCCGCGCGCAGGGCCGGCAGCGCGCTCGCCGCCAGTGCCACTCCGCCGATCAGCAGCACGCTGAGCGTGAAGGACGCCATGTCGCGCGGCTGCACCTGGTACAGCATGCTGCTCAGCAGGCGGCTCGCGGCCAGCGCGCCCGCGATGCCCAGCGCCAGGCCGAGTCCGGCCAGCCGCATGCCGTTGGCGACGACGCGGCCCACCACGCTGCCGGCGCGCGCGCCCAGCGCCAGGCGGATGCCGATCTCGCGCGTGCGCTGCGCCACGGTCCACGCTAACACGCCATACACGCCCAGCGCTGCCAGCAGCACGGCCAGTCCGGCGAAGACGCCCAGCAGCAGCGTGCGGAAGCGCGGTTGCGCCACCGCCGCGGCCATCACTTCGGGCAGCGGCCGCAGCTGCGCCACCGGCTGGTCCGGGTCCACCCGTCTGATGGCCTCGCGCACGGACGCCGCCAGCGCCACACTCGAACCCCGCGCCCGCAGCACCACGGTCATGCTGTTCACGAACGCCATCTGCGCCACCGGGAAGTAGAACTCCGCCACCGGCGCCGTGCCCGGTCCGAACTGGCGCACGCCACGCACGATGCCGATGATGCGCGCGCGCAGGGGCTGCCCGATGCCGATCAGCAGCTCCTGCCCGATGGGATCCTCGTCCGCGGGAAAGAACTGCCGGGCCAGCACGTCATTGATCACGACCACGGGCGGGCCGCCCGCGACGTCCGAGGCCTGCACCGTGCGCCCGCGCAGCAGGGGGATCTGCATGGCCGCGAAGTAACCTTCTGTTATCATGCGGATCTGGGCCCCGCGCCAGGCGGTCTCATCAGCCGGCGGATGATTCGCAGGATAGAGCCGGGTATCGCCACCGTCCAGCGTGGGGAAGGCGCTGATGGCACCCACCGCCGTGACGCCGGGCAGCGCCCGCAGACCGGCCTCCGCCTGCTGCATCACCTCGACCAGATGCGCCGGCTCCTGGAAACGGCCGCGCGGGAACTGCAGGCGCAGGATGTACGCACCTTCTGTCGCGAACCCCGAATCCTCACCGCGCAGGCGCTCGAAGCTGCGCAGCAGCAGGGTCGCGGCAGTCAGCAGCACGACGGAGAGCGCGACCTCGACCACGACCAGCACGCTGCGGGCGCGCCGTCCATGACTCTCGCCGCCCCGCCCGCTCTGGCGCAGCACGTGCGCCAGCCCGCCGGTGGACAGCTGCCACGCCGGCACCAGGCCGAAGCCCAGACCCACGAGCAGCGACAGTGCGAACGCGAATGTCAGCACCGCGCCGCTCAGATGCACCTCATCCAGACGCGGCAGGGCGGCCGGCGCCAGGTGCACGAGCAGCGCCAGCAGCGCCCTCGCCACCAGCACGCCGCACCCGCCCGCCGCCAGCGCCAGCAGCAGCGCCTCCACCAGCAGCTGGCGCAGCACGCGCCCGCGCGACGCGCCCAGCGCCGCGCGCACCGCCACCTCGCCCCGGCGGCTCGAGGCCCGTGCTAACATCAGGTTGGCAACGTTGGCGCAGGCAATCAGCAGCACCAGCCCGACCGCGCCCATGAGCACCAGCAGCGCCGGCCGCGCACTGCCGGTCAGCTGCTCCTGCAGCGGCACCAGCTGCAGGTGCCACGAGGTGTTCGTGCGCGGCCAGGCCGCTTCCAGCCGTTTCGCGATCACGTCCACATCCGCCTGTGCCTGCGCCAGCGTGACCCCCGCACGCAGGCGGGCGACAGGTCGGAGGAAATGCGCGCCGCGCATGGCATAGTCCTCGTTGCCGAACGTGAGCGGCAGCCATACATTACGTCCCGCCGGGAACACCAGACCGGCGGGTACCACGCCGATGATCGTGTGCGGACTGCCATCCAGGTTGATGGCGCGGCCCAGAATCGACGGATCGCTGCCGAATCGCTCGCGCCAGAGCGACTCCGAGATCATCGCGACGGCCGCATCCGCCGACGCTTCCTCCGCATCCGTGAACGTGCGCCCGCGCAGCGGCTGCACGCCCAGCGTGCGCAGGAAATTCGCTGTTACCAGCGCGGTGCTCACCGCTATAGGGCCATCCCCGCCCGTAAGCGTGAACATGGGCGCGAAGGAACGCATGGCAGCGAATTCCTCGAATGTGCGACTGCCTGCGCGATAATCGAGGAAGTCGGGTGGCGATACCGACGCCTGATCCCCCAGCGAGAACAGCGAGCGCGCCCACACCAGCCGCTCCGGCGCCGGGAATGGCAACGGGCGCAGCAGCACACCGTTCACCAGCGAGAAAATCGCGGTGTTGCCACCCATGCCCAGCGCCAGTGTCAACAGCGCGATGATCGCGAACAGCGGCCGCTTGCGCAGCGCACGCACGGCCCAGCGCACGTCCTGCATCATGGGATCCGGACTCCAGTCGGCCGCCCGCAACCAGGCGGCATGAGGGAAGGCACCCAGACAGCGCAGAAACAGCTGGCTGCAGGCGACGATGCTCAGCCGGCCTTCGTCCGACAGACGCTCCGTCTCGTACCAGACTTCGCCACACCACTCCTCACGCCACTCCGCGCGCCGGTGAGGCGGCACGAGCGGCGCGGCCAGCGCGATGGCACCGCCGCACCAGCGACGTACTGCCCCGGGACGGAATGAAGTCATGGTGTGCTTACGCGCCCGCCCGCACGAGCTCGCGGCGTGTACGGCGGGGCGTACGCACACCTGCGCAGCTGCGCCCCGCTCATCCCTGCGCCCCGCGCAGGCGGGCGCGCAGACTCGCCGGCGTACCCAGACCCAGCGCCTCCAGCCGCGCCAGCGCCGCATCCAGCGCCGCCTGGCCGGCACCGGTAACACGGTAATAGCGGCGCCTCGGCCTGGCCTCGGCACGCGCACTCGCCTGCCCTTCCCAGCGCGCGGCCAGCAGACCCCGCCGCTCGAGCGATGACAGCGCCGGGTACACCGTGCCACTGGGCAGGCCGGTGCGCTCGATGATCTCGAAGCCGTAGCGCTGTCCGGCCGCGACGGCCTGCAGCACGGCAATGGTGGTGGTGCCGAGGTTTCTTGGTGGCATTGTCCCTACCTTTGACTTCTACATAGTACGGCCCGGCCCGGCACGCAAGCCCGCTGCCGCCGGCCACACGCTCGCCTCGCGCGCGCCCGCTTGCTCCGCTCAGGCCAACCGCTTGACAACCGACCGCATGGTGCAGAGATTCGCGTCGCCACCACCCACCGCCGGGTGGACGGGGTCGCGCCGCTCACCTGCGACCTCTGATTCCAGACAGGCTGCGATGGTGCAACCGCTGACCCAGACTGGCGTCCATTCGGGCGTCGGCTCGTGGCATCCCGTGCGGAGTGCACGATACGTGGAAGTCTTGGCAGCATGAGCGGGCGTGATGCCGTGAATCAGCACCCGCTGGCGTCCGGCGCCGTCGACCGGGCAACCGAAAGCGCAGCAGGTGAAATCGGTCTCGCCGATCTGCGCGGCCACTGGCGCAAGCAAACGCGCTCGGCGTGTGCCGCCATCTATCCGGAAGAGATTGCGTTCCTCGAGGAGACCTACCGGGCGCAGCGTGCGGCCGACCAGCGCTTCAGCATCTGGGACGGTGGCATGTACCGTCTGGATGCGCCCGATATCCTCGTGCTGTTCACGGCCTCGCACGAGCTGGCGGGCTATCGCTTTGTCATTGCGGGTGAGATGCTGGCCGTGACCGATGAACGCGGCTGTCGCGTGGAATTCGCCCGTTTCCGCCCGGATGGCGCCATAGCCGCGGCCGCCCTGCCGCGGCACGCACCGTCCTAACCAGTCGTTAAAAGGTGGCGGCCCGGACCATCCACCTCTGACCCGCTTCCTCGCCTCAATCGTGGCGCAGCACGGCCATCGGGTCGGCCCGGGTGGCCCGTCGCACCGGGATGCCGCACGCCACCAGCGCGACTGCCGCCAGCAGCACGGTCACGCCCGCGAGCGTCAGCGGATCGGCAGGCCTGACGCCGAATAGCAGACCGCGCAGCGCCCGGGACACGCCGACTGCCAGTGCCAGCCCGATGCCCAGGCCCGTCGCAATGATGCGTGTGCTCTGCCGGTATACCATGCGCGCCAGGTCGCGCGGCTGCGCGCCCAGCGCCACGCGGATGCCCATCTCGCGCATGCGCTGTGCGACGGCGTACGAAATCACACCGTACAACCCCACCAGAGCCAGCGTGATGGCGAGACTGGCGAAGACGGCGAGCAGCACCAGGGTCGACCGCTGCGGCGCGATCGACTGCTCCAGCCGCTGCGACATGGTGCGAATGGAGAAGGCGGGCTGCTGGGGATCGACTTCGCGCACGGCTGTCTTGACCGGCTCGCTGAGCTGCAGCGGATCTCCGGTGGTGCGTACGGCCAGAAACAGCCGTGTGAGTGGCATCTGCTGGATGGGGATATAGAACTCGGGTGCCGGCTGTGCTTCCAGGTCGTCGTGCAGCACGTTTCCCAGGATGCCGACGACCTGCCACTTCTGGCCGTACAGCACGATCGTCCTGCCCAGCGCCTCTTCGTCCGGGAAATAGCGTGCGACCAGGGCCTGGTCGATGACAATGGTGCGGGGCGCGCTGGCGCCATTGCTGTCCAGGATGCCGCGGCCGCGCACGACGGGGATGTTCATGGCCGCGAAATAACCCGGGCTTACGCGGTGCGAGTCGGCGACCGGCCCGTTGCCACCCTCCGCCTCCGGCCGTCCGTCAATCTCGAACGAGCTGGTTGAACGCGAGCCGGCGAACGGCAGATCGCTCACCATGCCCGCTGCGGTAACGCCGGGAATGTTGTTGATGCGCTCGAGGGCCTGGCGCACGAACGCTGCCTGCTGCGCGCCATTGGGGTACCGTGCGGCCGGCAGCGACACGTTCAGGGAGAGCACGCCACCCGCCTGGAATCCCGGCGTCACGTGCTGCAGTGCGTATACGGTGCGGAGCAGCAGCGTCGCTCCGGTGAGCAGCGGCAGGGCCAGCGCCAGCTGCGCGACCGCGAGCAGCGCACGCGTGCGCTGTCTGCCGCGGCTCGCGGTGCTGCTGCGGCTGCTGTCGCGCAGGATAACACCCTGTTCCGTGCGCGCCAGCGCGGCCGCCTGTGCCAGGCCCAGCACCAGCGCGATCAACGTAAGCAAGGCCAGCGTGAAAACGAACACGCGGGTGTCGATGTGTACTTCGCCGGCGCGCGGCAATGCGCCGCCGGCGAGGCGGACCAGCAGCTCCACGCCCCAGTCGGCGAGCAGCATGCCCGCGACGCCGCCCACCGTCGTGAGCAGCAGCGCCTCGGTCAGGAACTGGCCGGCCAGGCGTCGCGTGTCCGCGCCCAGCGCCCGGCGCACCGCCACTTCCGTGGCGCGCCCCGACGCGCGCGCCAGCAGCACGTTCACGACATTGGCGCAAGCGATCAGGAGAACGAAGCCGACGGCCACGAGCAGTGCGATCAGCGCATTCTGCGCCGAACCCACGACCTGGTCGCGCAATGGCACGAGCTTGATGGTCGAGCGCAGGTTCGTGTCCGGATACTTCTCCGACATGGCCTGCGCCAGCGCGGCCAGTTCGCTCCTCGCGCCCGCCAGCGTGGCGCCCCGGCGCAGGCGGCCAATGCCGTAGAGGTAGTGGTTGCCGCGCGTTTCGTTCGCATAGTCGATCTGCAGCGTGGCCCACGCATTGACGTTGCCACCCAGCACGAAGCTCTCCGGCATCACGCCCGTGACGGTGTAGCTGCGACCGCTCAGTGTGATGTTCTTTCCGATCACATCCGCGCGGCCGCCGAATTGCCGCTGCCACAGCCCGTTCGAGAGCACGACGGAAGGTTCGGGCGCATCGTCCGGCCCGTCCGGCAGGCGTCCAAGCGCGGGCGTCGTCTGCATGATGCGGAAGAAATCCGGCGGCGCCTGAATCCCGACCAGCGGCTGCGGTTCGCCCTCGCCCGTCAATACGAAACGCGCGTACTCGTAGACGGACAGATCGACCGTGCGGCTCTGCTCTTTCCAGTCGCGATAATTGAGCGGCGAGACCGGACCGTTCTCGCCGCGCTGGCGATCCGATTCCCACACCTGCACGAGCTGCTCTGCGTGCGGGTACGGCAGCGGCCGCAGCAACACGGCATTCACAACCGTGAAGATCGCAGCGTTGGCACCCACGCCCAGCGCCAGGGTGAGTACCGCGACCAGTGTCAGCGCCGGGTTGCGTATCAGCACGCGTGCGCCGAAGCGCACATCCTGCCAGAGGTGCTCCATGGTCCATCTCCCGTGGTTCAACGCGTTCGGCCGCCGGTCGCGACGCTCAGCTGCGGCACCATTCCCGGTCATGAGTGCTGCGGGTCAGGGTCCTCGCGCACCGAGCGCCGCACCACGGTGATCGTGATGATCAAGGTGGCGGTGAGCACCGGAGCACCGGAGCACCAGAGCGCCAGAGCGCCAGAGCCAGAACGCTCACCAACAAGTGCCGTACCGCGCCGCAGCACAGGCCTGAAGCGCAAGCTGCATTGGCGCTTGCAGGGCCATGCGCGCTGGGCCGCCGGGACCGTCGCCGACCGCATGCGGGACGACCGTTCCCCGCGCCGGACACGTGCGCACGGGCTGCCCCTCTCCGACGTATGCGGTCTGGTGCGGCATTCCTGGCCGCGACCGGAACCGCGATCCCCGCGGCTCAGGCCAACCTGTGTTCGGACCGTCCTGGCGTTCCTGGGACTTGGCGGGAACGGCTATCCCCGCGGCTCAGTCCAACCTGTGTTCGGACCGTCCTGGCGTTCTTGGGTTTCGGCCGGAACCACTATCCACGAGGCTCAGCACAGCATGAAAGCGGGGCACATCTGTGCATCTGGGACGCGATCATGGGGGCATGGAGCAAAACCCAAGGATGCCAAGACGGTCCGATAGCCATGCCTTGACCATTGGCCGCGGCCGGGGTGCGCAGCCATCTTGCCTCGATCCCCGCGGGCCGCCTCAACCGGAAAGTTTGCGTGAAAAAACATGACACCGGCGTTCTGACCGCCGCGCTCCTGCTACGGTGCGCGCTCCCGCTCGCGGCACAGGGAACAGCCGCGAACTGGCGTGTCAGCGTGGGACCGAACGTGCTCGTGAGCCGCGCGCGCGGCGGCGATGCGCATTACGAAGTACTGGTGGCCGCGCATCCCACAGACGCCTCCCGCCTGCTGGTGGGCTCGATGTTCCAGCCCGGCGGCGCACCCGGTGCCAGCGGCTCCATTGCATACGTTTCGCATGATGGCGGCGACACCTGGACGCCGACGCTCGAGACCCCGCCCGCGGCATTCGCGGGCAGCTTCAGCGGCGATCCAGCCGTCGCGTACGGGCCGGATGGTGAAGCGTACTTCGTCGCCTCGCTCCTCGCGCCCGGCTCCGTGGCCGCCGACCGGCGCATGCTGCTCTACCGCTCGGCCGATGGCGGCGACAGCTGGACCGGGCCGCTGCCCTTCACCTATTCAGATCGCGAGTACATCGCCGTCGATCAGTCAGCGGGCGCGCGCCGGGGACGCGTCTATGTGGTCGGCAATGGCCGCGTCGGCCCGGGCGCGGGCAGCCTCGCGGGCTTCTACTCGACCGATGGCGGCAGCACCTTCGTCGATTCCCGCGTGCCGCGCCTGCCCGCCACACCCGTCATGGGTAACACGGTATTACTCTCTGACGGCACCGTGGTCGCGCTGTTCAGCGCCATTGTGGAGCGCACCGGTGCCGCTCCCGGTGACGACGCCATGCACGCGCTGCTGCGCATTGCGGTCTCACGCGACGGAGGCGCCAGCTTCGAGGCACCGGTCGACATTGCGCCGGTGGCTCTCGTCTCCGGTCGCAAGGGCGGGCACAACAACACCAGCAACCTGCCCGTGCTGGCGGTGGACCCTTCGAGCAGTGCGTATCGCGACCGGCTGTATGTGGTCTGGCCCGAGTACAAGGATGGTCACACGTCGATCCGCATGAGCGTGTCGCGGGACCGCGGGCGCACCTGGTCGGCACCGCACGCGGTGCGTGATGCACCGGTACAGAGTGCAGCCGACGATTTCATGCCCGCCATTGACGTGAACCGCGATGGCGTGGTGGGCCTGAGCTGGTACGACCGGCGCGACCGCGCGGATGATCTGGGCTGGGACGTGCGCTTCGCCGCATCGTTCGATGGTGGCGACACCTTCCAGCCCAGCGTGGCCGTTTCGCAGCATGGCACCACCTTCGGCGCGGACGATCGCTGGATCCTCGAGACACGCACCGCCCAGCCGGCCGGCCAGGCGGGGACGCTCGAAGTGGCGCTCAACACCTTCACGTTCCTCGGTGGCGACACCGCCGGCCTGGTGGCTGATGCCGCGGGCACGTTCCATCCCGTCTGGGTCGACAATTCCAGCGGCATCCCGCAGGTCTGGACCGCCCCGGTTCGCCTGGTGCGCGCCATGGCGGACGCACCGCCCGCTTCGCCTTATAACACAGGGTTGGGAAGCCCGCTCATCGACATCACAAGCCGCGTCACGCTGGAGAGCTTCGACGCGCAGTACGATCGCGCCAGCCGCACCATCACCGTGCGCACCCGCCTGCTGAGTGCGTCGAAAGCACCGCTGGTGGGCCCGTTCGCACTGCAGCTGAGCAGTCTCCAGTCCGAACTGGGCGCTGTGAGTGTCGCCAACGCCGATGGCCGCGCTGCTTCCGGTGGGGAGTTCTACTTCGAGACCGCAGCAGGCGGCGTGCTGTCCCTTGGCGAGCGCACACGCACGAAGACGCTCGTCTTCCATCTGCGCGATCCCCAGCCGTTCCGCGAGGGCACCCGCTACCGCCGGGGCCTGCTCAATCTCCGCTTTCGCATCCTCGGCCGGGCTGAGCAGGAATAGCGTTCACGCTCCCTTGCGGAGTGCGCGGGCCTCTCGAGAATCGTTTCTCGGGCTCGAGCTGGGAACGCGCAACTCGACTCGAAGTCCAGCGCGCCAGTCCCGTCACGCGGCGCTACCCGGCGCGCGACACGATGTACTGCTCGATCTTTCCGTCCGGCATCGTCATTGTGGTCAGTCCCATGACCACATTGCCCGCCCGGATGCGATAGGAGCGGATCGCCATACCGCCGCGCAGCGAGTAGCCGCTCGGCGTGATCTCCGTGGGCTCGCCGAGCGGGCCGAGGCTCGCCGCGTAGTCCCGGAGCGTGGTCGCGTCGAAGTAGGCGCTGCAGTTCGGCGTGAACAGCGACCGGTCCACGGTCCCGCGCATCAGCCCGGTGTAGATGGCACGCACCTGCGCAAGCGCCGCGGACTCCGCCGTATCCGCCTGGGGCAGGATGATGCTGGCGATGCGGCCCGCGATCTGGTCGGGCGCGCCGGCGGCGCCTGGATAGATGTTCGTCAGTACCACGATTGCCGCCGAGTCGTCGGGGAAGACCGTGTTGCGCGAGGTGTAGCCCGAGACCGCACCGCCGTGCGAGAGCATGCGATGCCCGTTGAACCGGCCGACGTTGATTCCCAGACCGTAGCCCGTGGCGAGGCCATTCGTCAGCAGCATGTCGGTCTGCTGTGCGCGGTATGACGCCGGCTGCATCAGCGACTGCCGGATCATGGCGATGTCCCACAACGCCAGGTCATGCGCCGTCATCGCCAGCTCGCCGGCGCCCCACATCCACCCGGGGCCGCCGTCGGGCGCCGGCCGCAGCGAGCCCAGACCATTGCGCAGCAGCGGCTGCGCGTCCTGCGCGTTCATCCATCCCGCGTCGAAGTCGGCGACCGACGTCATGTGCAGCGGCGTGATGATGTGCTGCCGCAGGAAATCCATGAACTTCATGCCGCTGACCTTCTCTACGATGGCTGCCGCGATCACGTAGTTCGTGTTGCTGTACTGCCACTGGGTCCCGGGCTCGAAGTCCAGCGGGATCATCGCCCAGCGTCGCATCACGTCGTCCGCGCTCACCGGTTTGCGCATGTCGGGGTCCACCGTCATCACGTAGTCCTGGGGCCAGAAGTCCTGGTAGCCGGACGTCATCGACAGCAGCTCGCGGATGGTGATGTCGTTGGCGCGGGTGAGCCGCGGAAACCACCGCGACACGGGGTCGTCGAGTGACAGCTTGTGCTGCTCGGCCAGCATGAGGATGGCGGCGGCGCAGAATTGCTTGCTGTTGGACCCGATCGCGTAGCGCATTGCCGTCGTGGCCGGCACGTCGGGATCAACCCGGCCGCGCCCCCAGGCGTGCTCGTACACGATCCGGCCGTTACGCACGATGGCGATGGACGCGCTCGGCGCACCCGTGCCCGCGAGCACGGCCTCGGCGGCGCTGTCCACACGCGCCTGCTCCGCGGACGTGAGCTGCCGGGCGCTGAGGGGCGAAGCGATCAGTGCGGCGATGAGAACGCTGAATGACCGGACGCGCAAATGCATTGCAGGCTCCGCGTGGCTGCTGTGCTGCTGGGTGGCGTCGAACCAGTTCGACCCTGATGCATCCAAGAAACGCTCGGCGGGCGGTTTGCGCCAGTCGCGGCGGCTCACGACAACGCGGCCACGCGTCAGCCCACCCGCCACGATCCCGCGCCCGCCAGTCTGCGCAGAACTATGGCGCGCAGGTGATCCCGCGGCCACTCTGGGCGAACTTCCCGACCCGGCTCCTCCTGCTCTTCATGCGGGTGTTCCGAGGAGTCACCCGATGCGCGTCCGGACCGCACCGCTCTAACGCTCGGTTAGGGACAAAGGGCATTCCTGTCGACGCGCGAGCCGGGAGCTGCCGGCTGGCCCGACGTCGGGCGTGATGGAGTCGTCAACGAAGGAGCAGGGCTGTCGATGACCCCCGCGCGGCGAATCGCGGGGCGGGGCCACGCGCCGCGGCAGGCGACTGGTGCCACCCGCCTCGACCGCATGCAGGCGATGCGCTGGAAGCGCGCTCGGGCCGCCTTGCTGCTAACAGTCAGACTGTCTCTCTCCCGGCAACCGGCGCATATTTCACGGTAATCCATGATGCGGCCAGGCCCCGTTGCAGGACCGCTCTGCAGGCGGTGCCGGCCGCTGTGGAGGGCTTGCCGCCGGATCCCAATCCCATTTCGACGTCTGCTGATGCAGCCATGAGCCGATCGGTTCTCAGCAGGCGCGAGGCGCTGGCGGTGCTGGGACTCATGCCGCTGGTGCTGCGGAGCCGTGCGCGGGCGGCGCCCGGCGGTCAGCTGATCACGGCAGGGGAGAGCACTTACCTGATCGAAGCGGACGGCACGGTCAAGGCATGGGCGCTCAGCAGGAGCCTCAGTGGTCGATTCGGCCTTGGCGCAAGGGACCCGGTGCCCGCGTACACCGCGTTCGAGATCCCGGCTCTGCGTGACATCGCCGCCATGGCGTGCTCCGGCAATTCGACGTATGCGCTTAGCAGAGGTGGGCAGGTGCTCGCCTGGGGTGCGAACTTCCGGGGCGAGTTGGGACGTCGAAGGGATCACCCGGCTCGCCATGGGATCCGAGCACATTGTCGCGATCACTTCGGCCGGCACGGTCGTCTCGTGGGGAGACACGAGGGTGGGCGAAGTGGGGCATCCGGGCGGGATGCCGGCGCCGGTTCGTGGACTGACCCACGTGCAATGGGTCGCGGCGAGCACCGCCCGCACGATGTGTGTCCTCCGCAATGGGACGATCATGCGTTTCGGGAGCGTACCGACCGGCACCGGGCCGGGCGGAAGGGACTATGCCGAATCCCCGATCGTTCTCGCTATCGCGAAACGCAAGAACCCGCCCTGAGCAAAGCACGCGGGTTCAGCCCGGAAGCCAACCCGGCTGCAGGAACGCGATCAACCCCACGACACGCCGTAGCGCCACGCCGAATCCGCCGCCCAGCGGTTCGCCAGCTCGGGGCCCCAGCCTGAAATGACGTGTTAGCCGAAATCCGCGCCGGTGCCCGAGCACCAGCGAAAGTACCTGCCGCTCCACCCCAATGTAGTGGGTACCGGGGGGCTTGTATCAAGCCCGGGTCGTCCGGCATGATTGCCGGCCGGAGAAATGCAGAACGTGCGGGACAGGAGGCGCACAATGCGTGTATTGTGGCCGGCGTACGGGTGCGGGTTCGACACCGTCGCCGCGGCTGACGAGAAATGGGATGCGCCGATCCCGACCAGCGTGATGCCGACCGGAGTCTGGCGATGACCGGGCATGCCGTGGTGATCGCCGGTGGAGGTCCGACAGGGCTGATGCTGGCGGGCGAATTGGCGCTGGCAGGCGTCGACGTGGCGATTGTCGAGCGACGCGAGAGTCAGGACCTCCCCGGGGGGCGCGCAGGCGGTCTGCACGCACGCACGATCGAGGTCCTCGATCAACGCGGCATCGCGGATCGCTTCCTCGCGCAGGGGCAGGTGGCCCAGGTCGCGGGGTTCGGCTGGATCCGTCTGGACATCAGCGACTTTCCCACGCGCCACGCCTACGGCCTCGGGCTGTGGCAGAACCGCATCGAGCGCATACTCGCCGACTGGGTCGGCGAACTCGCGGTGCCGATTCATTGCGGACGCGAAGTGACGGGTTTCGCGCAGGACGACACCGGCGTCGACGTAGAGCTGGCCGATGGCGCCTCACTGCGAGCGGAGTATCTCGTCGGCTGTGATGGCGGACGCAGTCTGATCCGCAAGGCCGCCGGCATCGAGTTCCCCGGGTGGGATGCGACGATCAGCAACGTGATCGCGGAGGTCGAGATGACGGAGAAGCCGGAACTGGGCGTCCGTCGCGACGCCACCGGCATCCATTCGCTCGGCAAGCTGGAGTACGAGATCCGCGACGGCGTGGTGGTCTTCAAGGATGGCGGGCCAGTACGCGTCATGGTGACCGAAGCGCACGTCGGCCGCACCGACGAACCCACGCTGCGCGATCTGAGCGAGGCCCTGATCGCCGCCTACGGGACCGACTTCGGGATTCACAGGCCCGCCTGGATTTCGCGCTTCACCGACATGGCTCGGCAGGCGGCGTCCTACCGCAAGGGTCGGGTGCTGCTGGCCGGCGACGCCGCGCACGTGCATTACCCGGTGGGCGGACAGGGCCTCAACATCGGTGTGCAGGATGCCGTGAATCTGGGCTGGAAGCTGGCCCAGGTCGTCAGGAAGACGTCGCCAGAAAGCTTGCTCGATACGTACCATGCCGAGCGGCATCCCATTGCGGCCCGCGTGCTGCGCGATACGATGGCGCAAGTCGCGCTGCTCCGCACCGATGATCGCACCAACGCCTTGCGCGATATCATCTCCGAGCTGCTCGGCATGGACGAGCCTCGCAAGCGGGTCGCCGCGATGATGTCGGGTCTCGACATTCATTACGACCTGGGCGAGGGACACCCGCTGCTCGGGCGGCGCATGCCCGATCTCGACCTGGTCACCACGAACGGCGCGCTGCGAGTCTTCACGCTGCTGCACGATGCGCGGCCTGTGCTGCTCAACTTCGGTGAGCCCGGCAGCTTCGACATCCGTCCATGGGCAGATCGGGTTGGACTCATCGACGCCGAATACACTGGCCTGTGGGAGCTTCCGGTACTCGGGGCGGTCACGCCTCCGGGCGCCGTCTTGATTCGGCCCGACGGATATGTGGCCTGGGTGGGAGAAGGAACCCGGCTGGGGCTCGCTGACGCGCTGACCACCTGGTTCGGACCGCCCGGAGCGGCGTAGCGCACCGGCCTTCTGTAATATTCTGTTAGAAGCGTTCTGTTCTGCAGAACGCGGAAGTCATGACGCCTGACCGCTGATGGGTTCACTGAGCGCCGCAGCCGACCGCGGATCGTTCGTCAGGGTTCAACGATCGTCAGGGTCGGGTCGTGATGCGACTGTGCCGCTCGACGTTCCGGGATCTGCCTCCAGGCCCCGTCGAAAGCCCAGAAGTCGTTGAAATACGTGGGCTCATTGCGGCCCCCGAACAGGAGGATGGCCTTCGCGTCGGGGTCGTAGACCAGCGCGTGGCCGTTACGGGGCGATGGTCCGGCGACATTGAGCTTCGTCCATGCCCGTCCGTCGTACTCCCACGTGTCGCCGACATTGGTATTGCCACTTCGTCCACCGAACAGCACCACGCGCCTGCGCAAAGGATCATACGCCATGTTCGTATCGAAGCGCGGCGAAGGTGCGTTCGGCGTGAGGATGTGTGTCCAGCGCTGGCCATCCCATTCCCACGTGTCGCCAAGAAGCCCGACGCCCCGGGCACAGCAGCCGCCGAAGATGACCGTCACCCCGCGTTGCGTGTCGAACGCAACGCCATACACACCCCGCGCAGGCGGCCCATCGCTTGCGAGCTTCTTCCAGGCATGGCCGTCCCAACCCCACGTATCGGTGTCTGGCGTGTCATCACTGGAGCCGAATAACACGATCTGCTTACGCACGGCATCGTAAACCATGGCGTGATGCGCCCGCGCGCCTGGACCGGCGGAACGGATGAGTTGCCATGCATGGTGATCCCATTCCAGCGTTTCGTCGAGCTCAACACCGGCACCCAGCCCGGAGCCCCCATGCATGACGAGCCGATTGCGTTCCGGATCATAGGCCGCCGCGTCATTCGCGGGCTCGGCAAGTGCCGTCGTTTGCGATGACCAGCTGGAGCCGTTCCAGCTCCACAGCGTGCTGTCGCGGCCAGTCCCGTCCGGCATGCGCCGTGCCCCGCCGAACAGCAGCACCTGATGGGTTCCCGGATCGTAGACCATGTGATGCCGCGCCCGCGGCGCGGGCCATGTCACGTTCTGCGAGCCAGCCCGGGGCGCGGCCAGGAGCGAACCGAGCAGGCCCAGAGAGATGACCCGTAGAGCCTTACCCGCGGCCGCTCCGCAGCGACACCGCGGCCGACGGGTACCGCGCGGAGTCAGATCGAATGGATTCAAATGCTGCCAGTGGGGGCTACTTCGGAAGGCGATCAACCACCCTGCCGTTCGCATCAAGGAACTCCAGGCTTGCGACGCCCTCAGGACTCACCGACAAACGAATGCGATCCTTGCCGCCACGATCGCGCAGACGAACCATGGCCGTCTCGTTTACGGAGCCGACAAAGATCCGTTGCGCGCTGGGAATACGCAATGGATCGTTGCGGTCGCGGTCCACGACGTAAAGCCCCGCTGCCTTGAGCGTAGTACCATTGTCCTGATAGTCCAGATACACGACCTGATCGCTACGGAATTGATCGAACGACAAGTGCGCGCCGGCAGCGTATCCGTCGGCGGTCTGACGGGCGCCATAAATCAGGCCGCCTACTTCTTCCCCCTTCCCATTGAAGAAGATCATCCCGGGCCCGGTTCGATCTGTCGCCACCGTCTTGCCGTCATGAAGCGGGGCGGGCAGCCTGGCTGTATTCGCCATGGAGAGAACCGGCTGGCCGTCAGGCTCGACAACGTTCAGCCGCTCCACATTGACTTCTGTGAATCGCGCTCTCTGTTCAGGTGCCTGGAACGCTGCCCAGGCCAGCATTGCTCCGACGATCGCCGCTACGCCACCGACTCGCCGATGCCACTGAAGTTGCCGTTCGAGCGCACGGATTCGCAGATCTGTCTCAAACGAGTCTGACATGCAACCTCCATCCGGGTGACCGTGTTTGTATTGTCCGTCTTACGCCCAGGTTGGCGGGAAGTGGATGGAACTGCGATGTTGCCGGGCTCGTCGAGTACGACCCGGCGGGCAAGTCCGGCTACGCTGACGCGAGCCGACTGCTCCGACGCAACCAGCCCGCCGTTCAAGTCGCCAGCTGCGCTCCCTGCTCCAGACAATCCGCAAGCTCGCGCCACGCCCGATCAATCCGGTCTGCGTCCACGACCGGCCCGATGACGCGCAGGATGCGGCGGGCGAGGCAGCCTTGCGAGAGGATGTGTTCGAGCGCGTGCTCCCAGCGGGCGCGGTCGGGGCCGTCGTCGAGGCCCTGTTCGATCAGGAAGCTCCACAGGTCGCGTGCGCTGCAGGAGCCGCGGGGCCAGCCGAAGAGGTCGAGGTAGGGACGCGCATTGAGACGGGCATCGTCGCCTGCTTCGATGGTGGCGTCGAGGATGGCGGCGAGCTGCTCTGTGGACATGCTGTCCATGGCCCGCACCGGCGCCGTGGCTTCCTCCGCCAGTCGCCGCACCACGGCCGTGATGGCGGCGGCGATGGCCAGGTCGGCCAGGGGGCACTCCTGCACGTCCAGCACGCGCACCTCGATGGTGCCGCGCGTGAAGCGCGCGATGGCGCCGCGCGCGTTGACCCATTCCTCCTGCAGCACGCCGCCCGGATCGAGGGGCGCCAGATCACGGTAGATGCGGCGCAGGATGGTGTCCTGATACTCGCCTTCGCTGCGCGCCGGCTCCGGCACTAACAGTCCGCTTACAGAGGGCACACGGTCGGCGTTGTGGCGGCAGACTTCCAGCCGGGTGTCCAGCAGACGCGTGACGCGGCCTTCCATGATGGGCGAGCTGGCGGCCAGCGCGGGCAGCAGCGGCAGTACCACGCGGACAGCGGCGTGCAGGCGCCGGAACTCATCAGCACCGGCGAAGGGCAGGTTCAGGTGCGCCGCCTGCAGGTTGGCCCAGCCGTGACCGCTGCAGTTGAAGATGCGGTCGAACGTCTCGTACACCTCGCCGTACTCGTGCGGCCAGAGCCGCATCTCCAGGGCCGGGTCCATGCGCGGGTGCATGCCCGTGGGCAGCAGGCAGGCGTCCTGTTCCTCCAACAGCGCGTTAGCATGGCCCACACTGGCCTGGAAGGTGTCCGCCAGTCCGTGCAGCGACGCGGCCGGCTCCGCCGTCTTCAGTTCCAGCACGTGCAGCACCAGCTCGTTGGACCAGGCCAGCGCACCCTGCGCGATCTCTGACTGCGGCTGGCCCTGCCCGTCGACCAGCAGCCGGTCGGCAATGGGACGCACCGCGAGCGTGTCGCGGTCCGCGATCATATACTCGAGTTCGACGCCGTAGCGCTCGAACAGCCCGTAGCGCGCTGCTTCGCTCACGCCACCGTCAGCGTTGCGCCATGCGCGCCAGCGCTCCCGTGATCGAGCGCAGGTACCCGTAGATGGCGTCGATCTCCGCATTGGTGAGCGCCGACAGATTCTGCTTTGCCTCCGGCGTCATGGTCTTCAGCTCGCGGCCGCCGGCCGCAATGCCTGTCCGCATGAAGGCGCGGAAATCCTCGAGCGGGTACGTGCTGGCAAGAGCCAGGCTGGGTGATGGGAACTGCGCATTGCCCCGCAGGTCCTGGCCGTGGCACTCGGAGCAGATGGTGTGCACCAGGTAGTCGCCCAGCGCCGCCGGCTGCGACAGATCGGGCGCGATGTGCTGGGTGTTGGGCGGAATCACCTTCGCCGCAGCCGGAAACTGGCCCGTGGCTACACCCAGGATGCCCAGCGGCCCCAGCCGCATGCGGAACGCGGGACCTTCGCGTTCCGGCTTGCTGCGGATGAAGGCGAGGATCCTGCCCAGGTCGTCGTTGGTCAGGCGAGCCAGGGTCTGTGAGGGCATGACGAACACCGACCGGCCATTCCGGCGCACGCCGTGACGGATCACACGCTCCAGCTCGCCATTGGAATACTCACGCACCGCACGCGTGAGGTTCGGCGTGCCCACCACTGCCAGCATGGGCTCGTTGATGAACACGCTGTCCCCCTGCATCTGCGTGCCGTGACAGCCGTGATAACAGCCGTGTATCGTGGCCAGCCGCTCACCGGCCGCAATGGAAGCGGAATCCGTGGGCACCCTGAAGGGCTCGAGCGCGAGCGTGTACGTGTGGCGCCGGATCATCAGCGAACGGATCCAGAGCGTGCACGCGGCGATGAGCACCAGCACCACCAGGCCCGCGAGCCCGATGGCGCCCCAGCGCAGCACGCGTTTCACTTCACGGCCTCCTCGGGTGCGCGTCGTGCATCCAGGCGATCGCGGAAGAGCTGCATCACCGCCAGGTAGAGATCGTCCTTCAGCACTTCGTCCTCCACACCACTGTCGATGTTCGGATTGTCATTGACCTCGATCACGTAGAACTTGCCGTCCGCTTCCTTGATGTCCACGCCATACAGGCCGTTGCCGATCAGGCGGGCGCAGCGCACGGCCAGCTGCACCGCCACCGCGGGCGCCTCCTCGATGGGCACGGTCTCCACCTTGCCATAGCGGTGCATTCCGCCATCGCGGCGGTGCACGATCTGCCAGTGTCCGCGCACCATGAAATAGCGGCACGCGTACAGTGCGCGGCCGTCCAGCACGCCAATGCGCCAGTCGAATTCCGAGGGGAGGTACTCCTGCGCGACCACCATCATGGAGGAGTCGAAGAACGACTTCAAGTGCTGCGCCAGTGCGGCCTGGTCCTCGGCCTTGACCACGCCCGCGGAGAAAGAAGCATCGGGTCGCTTGAGCACGCAGGGAAAGCCTGTCTCGGCAACCACGCGGTCCACGTTCTCGGCGTGCACGATGAGCGTGCGCGGGTGCGGGATGTCGTAGCGAACGAACAGCTCGGCCTGATAGACCTTGTTGCTGCAGCGGATGATGGACTGCGGGTCGTCGATCACGACCAGGCCTTCCGCCACGCCGCGCTGCGCGAAGCGATACGTGTAGTGGTTGACGCTCGTGGTATCGCGAATGAACAGTGCATCGAACTCGGCCAGCCGCTGATAGTCGTCGGCTTCGATGATGTCGGCATCAATGCCCACCTTCTTGGCCACGCGGATGAATCGGCGGATGGCGGCTTCATCGGATGCGCTGTCCGGCGCTTTCTCATCCCAGAGAATCGCCAGATCCCAGGGTTCGGGCTGCGGCGGCTGCGGCGTGCGCCCGCCTTTCGCCAGGAACGCACTGGCTCTCTCGATGGCGAAATCGCGATGCTCTTCCGGTACATCGTGTCCCGCCAGCGGGCGGATCGATTCCAGCCGCCATTCGTGCTTGCCGCGCGCGAACATGGCGCGCAGGAACGGGGCGGGAAACTGATTGAACAGCGCCTTGCTCAGTGTTTCGAAGCGCGGCGCCACGTTGTGCCCGAAGTAGATGCTCAGCTCCAGTTCGCTCTCGGTGAGCGGCGCCAGCGCGCGCTGGATCATCTCGTCCAGTTCTTCTGATGCGATGCGCGCGAGGGGTCCGACGCCGAACGCCTGCAGCGTCTCCACGTCGGGCATCACGCGATGGCCTCTCGCTGCGGCCAGCAGTGACACGTAATAGCCAAGTCGCTGATAGCCGTACACGCGACACGCGTTGTAGACCGCAATGCGCCGCGTTTCCGCGTACTGTGCCCGTGTCAGGTAGTCCCACCCCGAGACGATCTGCGCGCCCGGCACATCGAACGGCCAGCGCTCCGGTTTCTCCACCACCAGCAACGTTCTCACGCGCGCCTGCCTCCACGACCGGGCTCGAGAATCAGGATGTTCGCATCATAGGTGAGCACGCCCAGCAGGATCGCGCCCAGCAGGCGCTGCATGCCGACGGCGTAGTCATGCGTGCCGTAGCCGGGATTGTCCTTCAGCGGATCGGCGACGCGCACCTCGTCGCGTGCCGCGTCGTACCCGCTCAGCACCACGAAATGACCGGTCGGGTGGCCACGCACATCATCGTATTCCAGCTTGGCCCAGCCGGTCTCCCGGGCACAGTCGTACAGGTATGTGGCCGAAAGCCCCGTCAGCACCGGCAGGCGCCGTTCGAGGAAGGAACGGATCAGACCGGGATTCAACTCTTCGAACCGGACCACGCCGCCCAGCGACAGATACTCGATGTACGCCTGCGTCGTGAAGCGCAGCTTGTTGTCCTCCTTCTCCGCCGCCTGCACCTCCAGCCGCTCGGCCAGATTCACACCGCCGCCGTGGAACCACGTCGGATCGAAGAGCTGCAGGTTGTACGTGTAGATGGTCGCACGAAAGCCGCGGCGCAACGCGTGCAGCGCGAGCAGCACCGCGAGCGTACCGCCCGTGTCCAGCAGCTCCACTTCGGCGATCACCCGCTCCTGCGCGATGTCGTCGCCGAAAAAGCGATAGACCGCGTGCAGGCAGGCGGGCCCGCAGGACGCGTCGTCGGGTTGCCCCTCTATCTCCAGCTCGAGCCGCGTGTTCATGCCTGACGCAACGGTAGTACAGCGACGCACACCCCGTCGTCGCGCCTGATGCTTGGCCCCGTGGGGCCTCGCGGTCAAGGCCGCGCGCGATCCGGGCGGCGGACCCGGCCCGAAGCGCGTATGTTTCTGCCGTGATGATGGGGGCGGCTCACGCGATCCGGGATCGAGGCGACGACGCGGCTTGGGCTGCGCGTCGCATTGCCTTCGCCCTGCTCCTGGCCGCGCTCGTCGCGCACGCGCTGCTCGCCTGGCTCGCGCGTGATCCCGGTATTCTCACCGGCCAGGACGACGTCGAGTACATTGTGCTCGGCCAGTCGCTGCGACACGGCGGCTACCACCTCCTCTTCCGCTCCGATCCGCCGGCGAGGGCGCAGTACCCACCCGGGTATCCCGTGCTGCTCGCGCTCTGGGGCGGCGTGCTGGGCGATGGCTACGATGCGCTCGTCGCGCTCAGCCTGCTGCTCTCGCTGGGCAGCCTGATCGTGATCTTCCTCGCGGTACGCCGCGTTGCCGATCCTCGCCTGGCTGCGGCCGCCGCGCTCGTGACCGCTCTCAATCCCGAGTTCGTGCACTTCGGCGGCGCCATCCGCTCGGAAGCCGCATACACGCTGTTGTCACTGCTCGCGCTCTACGCGGTGCTGCGCGCGGCGGGCGCTCCAGGCGAGGGCGAATCCGCCGGCGCATTCGGCGCGAATGCCTCGCGCCTGCCCACGCATCACGCGCAACGCTGGCTGGCACTCGCCGCCGTCGCAGCGCTTTATGCCTCCCTCACGCGCATGGTGGGCGTCACACTGCTGGCTGCGCTGCTGCTGCACTGGGCACTGGAGAAACGCTGGCGCATGGTTGTGCCCATTGCGACCATCGGCGTGTGCGCGGTGGGCGCGTGGCTCGTGTCGCTCGCGCTCGGCCCAACGCTCGCCGTGGGCTCCAACTATGCAGCGGAACTGCGCTCGCTGTGGAGCGGCAGCGCCTTCATGCCACCACTGCCTCGCCGCTCGCTCGATGCGCTCGCGTTCTATGCCACCCGTGCACTGCCCTGGGAGCTGTCTCTGCCCAGTGTCGCGGGCACGCCCATCGACAACGTGGCCCTCGCCATGCTGCTGGCTGCGACGCTCGGTGCCGGTGCGTGGGTGCTCTGGCGGCGCTGGCGGCCGGCTGCGCTGTATCTGTTGTGCTATGCGCTGCTGATGATCGTGTGGCTGTGGGCCGTCGAGCGCTTCCTGTTGCCTGTGGTGCCGCTGCTCATCGTCACCATGCTGCTCGGTGCCGCGTGGCTGGCCGGCCGCGTGCGCCAAACATTCGCGTTACCCGCGGCCCTGGCACTCGCGCTGCTCCTGGGCATCAGTGGTGGTGCGCGCTCCGTCGCGCAGGCACGCACCAACATGGTGTGTGACCGCAGCGGCGACCTCCCGCCCGCTTCCTGTCTGTTCACGGATCAGAAGAGCTACTTCGAGGCATTGCGCTGGATCCGCGCGAACACACCACCCGATGCGCACCTGCTCGCCGTCAAATCGGGTGCGCTCTATCGCTACACGGGCCGGCAGGCCGTTTCCTGGGCGCGCGCACTCTCGCAGGACAGTGCGTCGTTCCTGCCGTGGCTGCAGCAGCGCGGGGCCGCGTGGATCCTGCTGGGCAGCCTCGAGCTGATGGAGCCCGCTCGCCTGGTGGATCTCGTGGCGGCCAACTGCCGCCAGCTCGCTGTCGCGGAAGTGTTTCCGCCGCGCACATGGCTCTTCCGCGTGCCCGCCGAGGTAACACCAGAGCAGGCCGACGCGTCGTGCGCCGCCGTCGCCGCCTATCGGCGCGAGAACGCCCATCGCGATTTCGAGCACAATCGCTGATGCGACGATTTGTTGCGCGCTCGCGTGACTTGCGCGCCGGCGCGTTTCGTTCGATCCTGACGATGCGTTCCCCTGATTGACGGATCTGCTTCTCGCACACCTGCTGGAAGGGCGGGACCATGAGAGCGACCATCCTGCCCGCATCCGCCTGCGCGCCACCACCGGCCAGCCCGGCCGCGCGTGCCGCCGGCCCAAACACATTGTCAGACAGCAGGAAGCAGAGATCGACGCGGCGTCGTCGCCTGCAATCCGTGACGCTCGTGGGATGGCTGGCGCTGGCCGCGTGTCACGACGATCCCATGAGCGTGGACCTCAACTGCGATCCGCCGGTCCAGGTGCTGCCCACCACGGCCACCGGCGAGATCGCCATCACGCACGTCAACATCATTCCCATGACGGGCGAGGCTGTGCAGCGCGACCGCACGGTGCTGCTCGATCACGGCGTCATTGAGCGGATCGGCAGCGCCGCGACGCTCGCGGCTCCGGCCACGGCTACGGTGATCGACGGCACGTGCCGCTTCCTCATGCCCGGCCTGGCCGACATGCACGTGCACATGGTCTACACATTGGAAGCGCTGCTCTACGTGGCGAACGGTGTCACCACCGTGCGCGAGATGTGGGGATCCACCGGTCATCTCGCCTTTCGCACGCGCGTCGAGTCCGGCGAGATCCTCGGACCGCGCATGTTCGTCTCCAGTCCCGGCATCGATGGCATCGTGCAATGGCCGCGCACGATCCTGATCACCGATCCCGCCAAGGCCGATACCAACGTCGCATTACTGAAGTCCGCGGGTTACGACTTCCTGAAAGTGTACGAGCATCTTTCTGCGCCCGTATTCGATGCGGTCGCGGCTTCCGCTCGCAGTCGTGGCATCGCCTTCGCCGGGCACGCACCCTTCGCGGCAGGCGTCACGCGCGTGCTCGCGTCGGGTCAGCTGTCCATCGAGCACATGGCGGGCGCCTATCTTCCGGAAGTGCGCAGCGCGGGCAACGCGCAGGGCGGCTGGGACACATCACTGGACGTCTCGAAGATGCGGCAGCTGGCACAGCGACTCGTCAGCGCACACATGTGGAGCACGCCCACGCTGGTCACACTGCGCGCCATGCTCACGCCCGCGGAAGAGGCCGCGTTCCAGTCGAGACCCGAAATGCGCTACCTGCCGCAGGACCTGATCTTCGACTGGGTAGGCCGGGGACCCTGGGCCAGCGGCACCGCGCGCGCCGCCACCATCGCCAACGAGAATCAGTCGACGAAGGCGTTCTTCGATGCCGGCGTGCGTATGATGGTGGGCACGGATGGCGGCTTCCCCTACGTGCTGCCGGGCTTCGCCATCAATGAAGAACTCGAGATGCTCGCGGCCGCCGGCCTGACGCCCGCGCAGGTGCTGCAGATGGCGACGCGCAACGCGGCCGAGTTCCTGGGCCGGACCGGTGAGTTCGGTACCGTTGCGGAAGGTTTGCGCGCGGATCTGCTGCTGCTCAGCGCCAATCCGCTCGCGGACGTGCACAACGTGAAGGCGAGGTCCGGCGTGCTGGTGAAGGGTCGCTGGTACTCCGCACCCGAGCTGACACGTCAGCTCGACCAGTTGGCTGCGTCACAGTCGGCCAGCCGTCCCCGCAGCATCAGCGGCGAACGCAGCATCTTCCGCTGAGTGATCAGATCGTGCGGCTGACCTCGAGCGACCATTCGAGCGCCTGCCTGTAGGCGTTCGGCACTTCCGCGGCCGCCAGTCCCGCCGCTTCCGCCAGCTTGAGGATCTCTCCGAAGCGCGCATCCTCATACGCTTCGGCTAACGACAGCACGGCGCCGTAGCGACCCGCCGAACTGGTCAGTGCTTCCGATACCGGCTGCGGCAGCACCACGTGCTTGACGATCGACTCGATGGGCACGCCCAGCAGCGCTTCGATGCGTGAGAAGAGCCCCACCAGAAACATGTGACCGGACTGCCCGATGCGCGCCGCCGGTGCGAGCAGCTCACAGACCTTTGCACGGATCAGCGCCTCGCGCAGCAGCTCACGCTTGACGCCGCTGCCCCGCTGGAAGGAACCCGCGAGCAGAAGTGCCAGCCAGCGGAAGATCGCCGCGCGACCCACGATCGCCACCGCGTGCTCCACCGATTCCACCTGCCGCACACCCATCGGCGCGACGTTGGCCATGCGCACGAGCTTGTACGTGAGTGACGGATCCTGCTTGAAGAATGCGCCAATGCGATGGTCCGGCACCGCAGTCATCCTGCACCAGGTTCATGGCCTGGATCACGGACAGCTGCTCGGGACGCAGGTCGCGCTGCCGCACGATCTCGGGTTTGCGATAGAAGTAGCCCTGGAACCACTCGAAGCCCGCGGCCACCGACTCGTCATGCACCTCGGATGTCTCCACGCGCTCGGCGAGCAGCTTCAGCTTGCGGCCGCTGTGCGGCCGCACGAGTTCCGCGGCCGCCGCCACCGTGCGGTCCAGCACATCGACTTTGATGATGGACGCGTACTCGAGCATGGGCGTGCGCGGATCGTTCTCGAACCAGTCGTCCAGTGCAATGCGATGCCCGCGCTTCGACAGATTCGCGATGGCGCGCATCACCTGTTCGTCCGGCTCGACCGTTTCCAGCACCTCGATCACGATCCTGGCGGGGTCCATTCCCTCGAGCGGTCCGTCGATCAGGATCTCGCGCGTCGCATTCACGAATGCGGGCAGGCCATCCGTCACGGTCTCCAGGTTCATCCCCAGCATGGCATCGGTCGCAACCTGGATGGCCATCGCGATGGGATCGCCGCCCGCCGCACTGGTCGCGTCCGGCGAGGGTCGGTACAGCAGCTCATACGCGAGCGCGTTGCCTTGCTGGTCGAAGATGGGCTGCCGGGCAAAAAAAGCCTCCGCCACCGGCGTGCTTCCGCTCAAGAATCTACCTCGGGCTTGTCCGCGGCCGCCGCCGACCGTCGGCGGTCAGGCGAGGCCTGCCGGCCTGGATGTGGGAGAATCGACTGCATTCAGGATCGACACATTCGGCGCTACTCCGCAACCGGAGCGCCGGCCGTGGCTTCCAGCTCCTGCCGGAGCAGGTCCGCACCCGGCGCCTGTTCGGCCCAGAACCGCAGCTCTTCCAGCGCGTGCCGGACCTCCAGCGGCGTGGCAGTGGTCAGGCCCTGCGCATAATGCGGCTGCGCTTCTCCCGCCCGGCCGTCCAGCAGCAGCGCCACACCCAGCTCGAACTGGCGCTCGGCCAGTGGCTCGGCCGCCAGCGCCCGCTCGTAGGCCGCAACCGCTTCGCCGTATTCGTGATCCGCCAGCAGCAGGTCCCCCTGCCGCGCTACCGTGGCGGCCGCATCCGGCGCCTGCGCCGCAGCCCGCTCCCAGGCGTGCCGCGCGGCGTCCGCATGACCCAGCCGGATATTCACCCACGTGCGACACTGCTGCAGCTCCGCGCTGTCGAAGCCGCGTGCCAGCGCCTCGCTGAAATCCATGTCCGCCTCCGCCCAGCGCCCCAGCGACTGCCTTGCCGCGCCACGGAAGTACCACACCTCGGCGTCGTCGGGCGCGCCTTCGAGATAGGCCGTGAAGTCGGCGTCCGCGCCCTCGTTGTCATCGATCTGGTTGCGCGCCAGGCCCCGCATGCGAAACAGCGGCGGCTTCTGGTAGCCGCGCTCGATCGCTTCGGTGAGGTCCGTCGCCGCGGCCGCGTACTCTTCGCGCCCGACGCGCGCCAGGCCTCGCCAGGCGTAGGCCTCGGCATCGTCCAGACCCAGCTCGATGGCGTCAGTGAAGGCCGTCTCCGCCGCCTCGAACTGCTGGCTGTCCAGCAGTTCCTGGCCGTGCTGCAGCGCCTCGCGCGCTTCCGGCGGAACCAGGATCTGCTTCAGCCGCTCGCCTGCTGCATCGATCGCTGTCTCGAGATCGCCGCGCCCCACACGGAAGTGCTCGCCGTGCTTCGCCGAGAGACGCATGGCCCCAATGAGCATGCCCATGAGGCGCACCATCCCGTCCGGAAAATCTTCCGCCGACGGCGAGTACGTGATCACCGCATCGTGCCCAATGTTGGCCGGCACCAGGGCCGCCTGATCCTCGTGCACCAGCAGCACGGCCATGCGGCCGAACGCGTGCGCCGCGCCGATTTCGTACAGCACGTTGGGATTGCGCTCCGAGATGTCCGCCCACACCAGACCCGAGCGCGCGATCAGCGCCAGCAGCAGGTCCGCGTACTGCTCGTTGGAGAGCCCGCCCCACGCCCGGAACGCGCGGCAGCCGGCGGCTTCCAGCGCGGGCCGGTAGAAGGTCGCGAAATAGCCGGCCCAGGGCGGCGCGAACGGCATGATGACGAACGCCGTGTCCGGCTCCGGCTCCATGCCCTGCACCACTTCCGCCAGCCATGCCAGCGAGGGCGAGAGCACGTCGTCGATTGATAATGTGTCGTTATCACCGTGCCGCTGCGGCACCAGCGTCGCCAGGTCCAGCGGCGGCAGCCCCCGGCGCGTGCGCAGCTCCTCCATGTGCGCCGCCATCTGCTCCGCGGTGGGATCCTGGACGGCGGCGAGGTGGCCGTAGAAGATGGCTTCGAAGCCGAGGAAGGCGTAATCGGCCAGCACTTCGCTCGCGCCGTGCACGGCCGTGAGGATGCGCTGCACCAGCGTGTCGTACGCGTCCGAGCCGAAGGGGATCGGCTCTTCCGGCAGCGTTTCCGCGACGCCGATTTCCTGCAGGAATTCCTGCATGCGCGCCCGGCGAATGCCGTAACCTTCGCGCGCATAGGCGGCGAAACTGAGTGCCAGGAACTGGCCCAGCAGGAAGCCGTTGTAGCAGCAGTAGAGCGGGGAGAAGCGGTCCAGCACCGCATTCTGGGGCACGAAGCGCACGAAGCAGACGGCGTCAGGCGACGACGGGTCTTCCGTGACCTGGTGCTCTTCCGGCTGCGCGGCCCCCGCATCCGCCAGGCGGATCCGGTGCGTGCCCGGGCCCAGCCGCAGCACGCTGTTGGTGCGGCCCACTAGCTCGCCGTCCACCTGCACCCCGGCATCGTCGGGGTACTGCACGACCAGTCGCATCCCTGCTCCGGGTCTCTCTCTAACGGTATGTTAAGGTCGCCCGCGGCGGCCGCGGGCTGCCCGAATCAGCGGCCACCTGCTGCCGGCGGCACCACGAAAGCGCGCCAGCTCGAGGCCCGTTTGCCCGTAACCTGATCCACTATGGTCACGGTCACACGATAGCGGCCGGCCGGCAGGTGGCTCTCCACCGAGCGCAGCTCGCGCACCGCACCATCCGCCTCGCGCTGCGCCTGGCCGTTGAACTGCAGCCGGATGGTGGGCGTGCCCGGCGGCGGCCGCAAGGGATCGTTCGCGCCCTGGCGCCACGGCTCCACCACCAGCTCCGTACTGTAAGGCTGGTTCTCGGGCAGGTTGTAGATCTCGTAGTAGGCGCGGAACTCGCCGCCCGCGTACTCGCCGTACGGCATGAGCCGCAATGTCGTGTTACCTCGCCGCCAGTTGCCGCCATCCACGGGGAGCGCCAGCACAATGCTGCTCACCATGAGCGAGTCGCCGCCGTAGTCGGGCACGCTGATGGGCGAGCCGAAGAAACTGCCGTCGGAAGCGACGCTGTTCTTCACCACAATGCGCAGCTCCGCCCGCTTCGTGGGCAGGGCGGAGAGCTGCACGAACGTGTCGAACCAGCTGCCGCCATTGGCCCTCGCCGTGGTGCGCGCCAGGAAGTTCGTCTCGCTGCGCGCCACCCGCCGCGTGGCCGTGTCCACGATCGTGACCGTGAGTCCTACACGGTATTGATTGTCCGTGCCGCGATCCGGCTGCAGCGAATCGGCGGAGATGACGAGCGGCGTGGTCAGGTCCGTGCGCCCGTTCTCACCGCGGAACGCGAGCAGGTCGAAGATGACCGGCACCTTGCGTGAGAACGTGGGCGCGTACGTGTCCGAGTGCAGGGCCTCGCGTGCGTACTCGCGGATGCGCTCACGGGTGTTGTGCCCGCAGTTGCGGATCTCGCTCTCGAAGTACTGACGGTCGTTGACGTAGAGCGGCACCTGTCCGGCATCGCACGGGATGTCGTACGGGATGACCCAGTCGGGAAGACCGTCGCAGCGGAAGAAGTTGTACATCTCATAGCCGCCGTCCAGGTTCACGTAGACCCAGGACTCGTTTTCCAGTGCGGTGCCTTCCGCTTCGCCGGCCTCCCACTTCTGCCCGCGCTGCCGCGAGGTGTCGCCAGAGACTCTCGTGCCTCGCTTCGGCAGAAAGATCTGGCAGGCGCTGGTGCGCATCGGATAGTCCTTCGTGCTGATCACGCGGAAGGGCTCGCCGTGGCGCAGGTAGATGACGCCGCGATCGTCGAGCGGCGCAGGATCGCGCTTGTCCTCGAGCGTGTAGCCCGGCTGCGGTCCGTCGCTGACACGCGCATAGCGGTCCAGCGCCGTGCTCAGCCGCCGATAATGCTCTGCCAGGCGCTCGGCGAGCGTCACGCCGGACAGGCCCGCGCGCATTTCCCAGAAGTCGCGGAACCAGAGCTGACGCTGCGCATAGCCCGCCGAATCCCACGCCGCCAGCTCACGCGGCGTGGCAATGTAGCGCACTTCCTCGAACAGCTTCGCTTCCACCGCCGGCGTCATGGACGCCACCGTCTGGAAGTACATCGCGGCGCCCTTCGCTTCATCGCCCGGCGAGTTCAACAGTGCCACGGCGAAGGTGTGCTTTGCTTCCGCCAATGCATCGGGCGGGCTCGCGAGCGGCCCCGCCACATTGCCCGCAGCGCGCGTTTCGCCCATCGCGAGGTACACCTGCGCGAACGCGAGCTTCGCATCCTCGGGACCCGCGGGGTCCATGGCGATGGGCCGGAGCGCGTCCATCGCCTTGTAGAGCTGGTCGCGGTCGCGCTCCTTTACCGCGAGCTGCGCCAGCACGATCGCGGCCGGCGCGAAATGCGCATCCAGCTTCAGCGCGCGCTCCATGGCTCGGCGCGCATCCGCGAAATCGTCGATCTTCAGCTCTTTCGAAAGCGAGCGACCCGTGCGCACCAGCGTGGGTCCGTTCGATCGGACCTTCGGACTGCGCGCGACACAGAGTCCCACGCCGTAGACAGCCCACACGTTCTTGCCATCCTTGTCGCGCGCGCGCTCGAATTCGTGCTTCGCCGCGTCCAGGTCGTCAGCGGTGTGCGTCAGCTCCCACCTGCGGAACGCGATGAGGCCGCGCGTCACAAACTCGGAGGCCGTGCGCGCAGGCGAGGATGCCAGCCGCGAACGCAACGCAGCGGTGTCGACTACCGTGCGCAATGAATCACGCAACGCGGCGGGTTCCTGCGCACGGATGGGCGTACTCGTGAGCAGGACCGTGCTGACGGCGGCGGCGGCCCACACCGCGACAGAAAAGCCGGGGGTTACGCTCATGCGCTCACTTCCTGTCAGAGTCGCAGAGATCGCGGCACGCTGCGGAACAGCCCGCGCCCGCGCAACGACGCATCGCTGACAGAGCCTCAGCGCACGCCATAACGACTGTGCAGCAGTCGAGCCGGCTGCGTCCCATCCTTGATGGCGACGAAGAACGCGTCGAACTCGCGCTCGCTGATCGACGGCGGATCCACGACACCCAGCGCGGCCGCAATCAACGGTACTGTGTTGCTGTGACCCACAACCAGAACGGTCTGTCCCGCGTGTTTCGCCAGAATGTCGGCAGCGAGATCGGCCGCGTGCTGCGTGGCTGTCTGCCCTGCGCGCACCGGGAAGTCCGTGAGCGCAAGGTGCAGGCCGTCAGCTACCGCCTGCGCCGTCTCGCGCGTGCGCCGGTATTGTGTGTGGTAGATGGCGGAAATGCCGGCAGCATGCACGGCGGCAAGCAGCGAATCAGCGCGGGCGTGACCCGCGGCGCTGAGTCCCGGATCCTGCGAGCCGGTCTCGGGCTCCGCGTGGCGCACCAGGATCACCGTCGTGGTTTGTGCGGCAGCTGGCCTGCCGCCCAGCAGCAGTGCGGCCGCCAGCGCGCCGGCACCGAGGCCACGCACGCCCGCATGCAGCAGCGACCTCAGGCTCCGGTCAGACAGAAGCGCCATGCCGTCACCTTTCCCGATCATGGCCGCACGAGGCGCGGCGTCCGACGAATTCGCCCGCATGCCGGGTCAGCACACTGCCCCGCGCAATGGCTGGTCTCATCAGATAGGCGCGCAGGCCGCGCGCCGTCAAGCTCGCCATGACCGCACCGGCGCCCAATGCGAATGCGCCGGAAGCGGATCTCCCGATCCACTCCCGGCGCATCCGATAACCGGCTGGCTCGCCCAGCGAATGGCCTGCGCCGCGATCGCGGTTGCGCGAGTCGCGCCATTCACGCGACGTTCTGGCGCAGGCCTGCTAACTCTCCTGTTTCCACCCGGCCCTGCCCTCACCACATCCTGTCGAGGCTTCCCTGCTCGAATGCTGCGCCCACCGAACCTCTGCGGCGGCGGCGCCTACTTGCCGCGGCGAGGCTCCGGGTCACGCGCGATGCGCAGCGTGCTGGGCCGGTGATTGCTGCACTCCACGCGGCCACGCTCCACCGCTTCGACCTTCGTCGCGAAAACGCGACCCTTCTTGCTGCCGTGCTCGCGCAGAAGCCAGGATTCGCCCGACGGAACTACTTCGTAGATATTTCTGGACATGCGTCTCCCTTCGTGGGTCACGCGCCCACCGGCTGCGCATCTCGGCGTCCGGCAAGCGCCGATCAGGAGAAAGCGGGAGGCGGCGAAGCAGTACGGTGCCGCTGGCACCCCGCGAAATGCGTACAATGATGTACCCCACAGTGCGCAGAAGGATCGCGCCCCTGCATTCGCATGGGCCTGCGTCACTTGCACAACCGGCCACGCGGCGATTCGCATAGCGCGGCGGGGATTTCCAGCCCGGCCACGCCTCCCACTACTCCCCTTTTTCCAGTTCGAAAAGCTCCTCCACGTGGCAGCGGAACAGGTCCGCCAGCCTCAGCGCGAGCGGCAGGCTGGGCGCAAACCTGCCCGTTTCAATGGCATTGATCGCCTGCCGCGAAACACCGACGCGAATGCCCAGCTCCGCCTGCGACCAGCTCCGTTCCGCCCGCAGCACGCGCAGCCGGTTCTTCATCATTTTGCGACGAGCGCCTTGATCTCTTTCGGCAATTCGAACACGGCCGCTTCCGCATTCGCGTCGAACTCCGCCTGCTGCACCGTAATCACCTGTTCGGCGCCGGCAAGGTGCTGCACATTCCGGAACGCCAGACGAATGCCCCCCACATCCCGGTAGTCGCTCACCACCACGGTCACCGGCACTGCACCTGCGGCGGTCGTTCGTGTGAACTCACTGCCCGCGGCCAGACCGGTCTCCTTGTCGTAGTAGTTGGTGCGCTCCTCGCCACTCTTCACCACGACCTTGAGCACCCAGCACGCACGACCGTCGAACGTCGTGTCCCCCACGAATGTGCGCGAGCGCGTGGCCGTCGGATCATCGGACCAGAGCGCATCCTGCTCCGCCGACGCCAGGTCGGCACCGTCCAGCACGCGCGCACCCGTCGAAGGATTCAGGCTCCAGCCCACCTTGCCGTCGTAACCGCTCTCGATCGTGCCCAGCATCGGGATCACCAGCTTCGAACGAAACAGGCTGGGGCGACGCCGCCACGTCTCCAGTGTCCCGGTTATCCCCTGCGCCGGGATCTCGAACGCCGCCACGATGTGCAGCGACTTGCGCTTGCCGAGCGCGGCACGCCCGCCCGCCGCCGTCAGCGCACGCTCCACCACCTGGTCGGCTGTGGGCCGCTCCGTGCCCTGCGCGCGCAGCGCTCCCGCGGCCACGCTGAGACCGAGACTCGCGACTAACACTGTCTTCATCGCCTGGTCCTTCCTTTCCCGCCATTGTTCCGTTGTGGCGCCGTGAGGCCCGATGGACAGCATGTCAGGTAAACATGACATGCGCAAGAGCCGAATGAATCCGTAGACGCACGCATTGACGGCGCGAACATGCGCGTTCAGCTTGGCGGCCACCCGAAACCGCAGAGGAGCTGCGCACGTGACCGAGCGAATCACCCCCGGACTGCTGGCGATTCTGCTGTTCTCGACGGTGGCGCACGGGACACTGGCCGCGCAGGAGAAAGGCATTGTGCTCGACACGGTGCAGGTGGCCGTGGGCACGCGCACGCTGGCCACGCTGCCTGCGGTGGCGCGCAGTGTCGAGGTACTGGACCGGGCCGCGCTGCAGCGCATTCCTGCGCGCACCGTGCCCGAGCTGCTGGCGTGGATCACGGGTGCCGACGTGCTCGCGCGCTCGCCTGCATTGGCGGACCTGGCGCTGCGCGGCTCGAGCTTCGAGCAGGTGGTGGTGCTGGTGGATGGCGTGAATGTGAGCGACGATCAGACCGGGCATTTCGATCTGGATCTGGCCGTGCCGCTCGAGTCGGTGGAGCGCATTGAGGTGATGCGCGGTGAAGGCTCCGCGCTGTACGGGCCGGATGCGGTGGGTGGCACCATCAACATCGTGACCGCGCCGGTGACGAATTCGCGGCTGCACGCGGAGGGCGGCAGCTTCGGCACGGCACTGGTGGAAGGCGATGGCTCGGCGCAGGCGGGCTCCGCCCGGGTGCACGGCGGCGGCACGTGGTCGCGTTCCGATGGCCATCGCGCGGGCACCGACTATCGCGTCCGTCTGGCGCGTGGCGGCGGCGATCTGCCGGTGGGCGGCGGCCAGCTGCGCGGCGACCTCGGGTACGGCGCGCGCGATTTCGGCGCCAACGATTTCTACGGCCCCTGGGATTCGTACGAGGAAACGCGCGCGCTCACGGCGTCGCTGCGCTGGCAGCCGCCGGCCAGCCGCCGCTTCTCCATAACACCGGGTTTGAGCCTGCGTCGCCATCACGACGACTTCATCCTGCTGCGCAATGATCCTTCCGTTTACGAGAATCTGCACACCAACTGGCGTGTGGCCTCGGAAGTGGTGGCGCGCTATCTGGCCTCGCCTGCCGTGCGGCTGGCCGCGGGAGGCAGCGCGGACCGCATGATTCTGCGCAGCGAGCGCCTGGGGCATCTGGATGAATCGCGTGCTGCCGCGTTCGGCGAGCTTACGGCAGGCGACCCCGCGCGCGCCGTGCTCACGACGGGCGCCCGCCTGGACTGGCACTCCGTGTTCGGCTCATTCGTGTCACCGTCCGTGGCGGGCGCATGGCGGGTGCGTCCGGCGCTGCGCCTGCGCGCGTCCGCGGGACGCGGCTTTCGCGCGCCCACCTGGACCGAGCGCTTCTACCGCGATCCCGCGAACATTGGCAATCCCGATCTGCAGCCGGAGCGCTTCTGGAGCGGCGAGGCCGGCTTCACGCTGGCGCCCGAGCGTCGGGTCAGCATCGACCTGGCGGCGTTCCTGCGCCACGCCGACCGGCTGATCGACTGGGGCAAGCCCGCCGGCGCCAGTGCCACAACACCATGGGAAACGACGAACATCGAGAATGCGACGTTTCGTGGTCTCGAGCTGCGCACCACGCTGGCAGCGCTGCTGGGCGCCGACTGGACCCTGCGCGCCACCACACTCTCCTTCAGTGATGACGAGACATCCGGCCTGACATCGAAGTACGCGTTGCGGCCGCTCACGGAAACCGCATCCGCGGAGGCGTCGTTCCTGCTTCCCGGCCACGTGTCGCTGTGGGCGCGGGCGGGGCGCGCGCGGCGCGTCGGGGAGCACGCCTACACACTGCTGGACACGCGACTCGGCTACACGCGCCGCGGCGTGACGCTGTACCTCGACGCCACCAACCTCACGGATGCGAGCTACCTGGACGTGTCGGCGCTGCCCGCTGCCGGCCAGGCTTTCCATCTGGGCGTGCGCCTCGAGGGCCGGTCACCTACCGCCGGACGCTGACGCGCGCGGGCCGTCACCTGACAGACTGTTAGTTCCGGCGCGGCGAAGCCGGCGCGTGCGATCTCGCCGGTTCGCGGTGGTGCGCTCAGCTGGCGTCGAACAGCACACTCATGCAGGTGACACCTGCCTCGGCCTTCTGCAGCTCCGAGACATCCACTGTCGTCACGGAATGGCCGGTCGCGCGGAGCAGCTCCGCGGTGGCCGGAAAGGATGCGGGCAGCAGCAGCGTGTGGGGCAGCGTCAGCACGTCGGCGGCGGCCGGCTCGCTGGCGGGAACGTGCAGCGGGTGGAATGACTGAAACGGCGAGGCATCGATCCAGCCGGCATTGAGCAGCACGCGATCACCCAGCGATGTGCATCCCGACTTGAGGTGCAGGCAGCCGCGCACGGCGACGGGCACCACCGTGTAGCCGAAGCCCGCCACGATGGCGGCCAGCTGCGCCGTTCCCGGCGCATCACTGCGGCTCGACTGCCCCACGAACAGCTGTCGTCCGATGCGCACGATGTCGCCGCCATCGATCGTGCCCGGCGGCTGCATGCGTATGACGTCGCGGTACTCGCCGATCACGGGCAGCAGCGAGTCTACCTCCGCGCGCCGGCTGACTGCACCCATGCGCAGCGCGACCGCCACTTCATCCAGCACCAGCAGCGGGTCCTCCACGAACACGGCGTCAGGCAGCCCATCCTCGGCCGGCATGCGCAGTACGCGCAGTCCCTGTCGCTCGAGCGCCTGCGCGTAGGCGTCGTGCTGGCGCATGGCGAGCGCCACGTCGATGGGCACGCGCTCGAGCCAGGTCAGCTCGCATTCCGCCAGCGATCGGCTCACCGCCCGCGTGATCGCAGTCAGCATCCCCTGCTCAGCCTCTGTGTGTTCGAGTAGCGCTGGTCGCGCACGGATATCCACATCCATCCGGGCAATTCAGTCCCGGACCCAGCCCCGTCCCGGGCGCGAGAAAACGGTTCTGGAAGACCCGCTTACGCCGACCCGACCGGATGCTCGTCTCTTGCGGGCGCAACGGCAAGCCGCAGGCATTCAATGTGCCCGGCACCCGGACCGAAACTCGATGCAGGATCCCGTGACCCGTCGCTGGAGGCTTCAATGTCGCATCGCATGCTGCTGCTCGGATTGACACTGCTGATGGCGGGGTGCGCGCAGCCGGTCGACCGGCCGGCCGCAGCCGCTACCGCCGCGGCGCCCGCTGGCGGCGGGCCTACACGACGTCAGCTGGACAGTGTGGTGGCGCGCAGCGGCCTGCCCGGCTCGCAGGCCGTCGGCAAGGCGCTGGATGTGGCGGGTATGGCGGAAAAGCGAGCGGCGGCGCTGGACACGATTCACTGAACGGCGCTCCCCGCCGCGTCAGTATCCCACCCAGGATTCGAGCGCCTCGAACACGCGGTTATCATAGCGCAGCGTTACATCCTTGCGGATGATGCGCAGCGCGTCCTCGACAGGCAGGCCGTCCCGATAGGGCCGCCGAGCGGTCAGGGCCTCCCAGACATTGGCGATGGCCAGCGTGCGCGCCTCCACGTCCAGATCCTCGCCACCCAGACCCCACGGATAGCCCGAGCCATCGATGCGCTCGTGGTGCAGCGCCGCAGTCCACGCGAATTCGCGGAACGAGCCCACGCGTCGCAGGATCGACCACGTGAAGCGCGGGTGCTGCTCCACTTCGGCCCGCTCTTCCGCAGTCAGCGGCGCCGCCTTGTCCAGGATGCGGCTCGAGATGCCCAGCTTGCCCACGTCGTGCAGCAGGCCGGCACGCTTGAGCAGGCGGAGCGAACGTGGGTCGAGGCCCAGTTCGTCGCCCACACCGACGGCGAAGTGCGCCACATTGGTCGAGTGGTGCCACGTGAACGGACTCTTGGCGTCAATGATTTCCGCAAAAGCCTCGGCCACGCGCTCGAGTCCCGCGTCATCGAGGATGCGCGCGTGCTCGCTCGGCTCCAGCGCCTGCACACGCGCTGCCAGCTCTTCGTCCAGCAGGTCGTTCCACCACGCCTGATCGCGCCGCCAGTCGAGGCAGCGATCCACCAGCGCGGGATCGAACCACGCGCCGCGGCGTGCGCGCACCACCGCGAGCGCGGTTTCCGGACCCTTCGCGGTGAGGAAGACTTCGAGAGTCTGCGCCAGGTTGGCGATGCGTGCGGCCAGCGGAATCTCGTCGCCTGCCATGCCCACAGGACCACCCCGGCCATCCCAGTGCTCATCCAGACAGCGCACCGCTTCCGACGTCGTCTCGGGGAAACCGAGGCGCATGGCAATGTCGGCGCCGCGCGAGCAGCGCACGCGCAGCAGCTCGCGCACCAGCCCGTGACCGCGTGATGCGATGCGTGTGAAGTGGCGCAGCCGGCTGAGCAGCGAACGGCCCCGGGCCGCGTTGCGCCACGCGTATACCGCGCACTGCGGTGTGCTGGACCAGTTCATCGTGCTCATGTCGCGCTTGAGCACCCGATCATCCGAACCGAAATGGTCCGCGACGTCCGCCGCATTCGCGGAACAGCCGGCATCCTTGAGCAGCAGCGCGTAGAACAGCGAGGCGCGCGCGCCATCGGTCATCCCCAGCTCATCGGCGAAACGCATGCCGATGGCCGTGGCCCGAAGCGTGTGCCCCGGCGGCTGTCCTTCCGTCAGATCGAGGGCGTACGAAAGCGCGGAGATGACCTCGGAAAGGCGATATTCGTGCAGCTCCGCATCAATCGGGAGCCTGAGAAGGCTGCTCTGCATTCCTGCGGTGTCGGGTGGTACCCCGGGTGTCCACAGTATCGACCGCCCGGGGCCACCACTCAACGGCCGCAGACGCGCCTAACTGAGCGTCCGCTTGAGGTAGGTCTTGAGCCGCTGCCACGCGTCCAGCGCCGGCGCGCGTCGCGTCGAATCCTGGTCCACCCACAGCCAGAAGCCGTGCTGCATGTCGTCGTAGATGTGCACGTCGTTGGGAATGCCCGCGGCCCGCAGCGCGGCCACGAATTGCCGCACCTTGTCAGGCGGAAACTCTGGTCCTTGCCCGCGAACGTGCCGTACACCTCGTGCGTGATCCTCTTCAGCCGCGCGGGATCATCCACCAGCCGGCCGTAGAACATCGCCGTGGCCTCGTGGTTCACACCGTCCAGCCCGAAGGAAAGCGCGATGCCGCCACCGAAGCACCAGCCCATTGCGCCGATCTTGCCCGTGACATCGGAACGCGCACGCAGGAACTGAACCGCCGCATTCAGATTCTCGATCATGCGCGTCGAATCCGCCCACACGGCGTTCATCAACGCCACATTCTCCTGGGGATTGCCGCCCGTCTTCCCCGAGTAGAGGTCCGCGGCCAGCGCGACGTAGCCTTCCGCTGCCAGCGCATCCGCCACCTGCCGCACGCGATCCACCAGACCGTTCCACTCGTGAATCAGGATCACCGCCGGAAACGGACCCGCACCCTCCGGCAGCGCCAGATAACCCTGTGTCAGGGAATCCTGCGGGAAGTAGTGCACCGCCTTCCCCTGCGGCGGCGCCGCCAGCCCGAGCACCGCCGGCGGCAGCGAGTCCGCCGCCGTCGGCTGCAGTGCAATGCGCGGCTCCATCTGCATGGCGCCGCCCTGCGCCGCCCCATTCTGCCCTGCCGGCGCCGGCTTCTCGCCACACGCCGCTGCCACCGCTGCCGCGCACACCACCACGCCCCACGCGTACTTCATGTCTCCCTCCGCTTTGCCGGTTGCTCCTACGCCCGCTCCGCAATGATACGCCGGGCGCACCGTTGCGGCGAACGGGGTTTCTGACGACGGGCTGGGGCTCGGGCTGGGGCTGGGTTCGGCGGCTTGCCGCGCCGACGACCGGCCAATCGATGCGCGCCACAGGCTTGCCGTTGCACGACGCCTGCGACGTCCGCTCTCCGGTGCGCGATCCGTGTTGTCGAAGAGGCCCGCACCGAAATGGCCGAACCCTGCGCGCAGTGTCGTTCCCGGCCCCGGCCCGAGCCCCAGCCCATCCCTGCCAACCCGGTCTTGCGGCCGGTACTGTCAACCTGATACTATCGAGACGTACCGCAAAGGAGAGCGCATGGTGGAACGCAAGGTCGGCGCGGACGCGACACCACAGCCCGAGGAATTCCTGCCGCTGCACCCGCTGGAATTCCGCATTCTGCTGGTGCTGCTGGATGGGCCCAGCCACGGCTATCGCATTGTGAAGCAGATCGAGGCGCGCGAACGAGGCGCGGCCATTTATCCGGCGAATCTGTACCGTCGCATACGCGATCTGCTGGAGAAGGGACTGATCGAAGAGAGCGCGAGTCCGCGGGGAGAAGAAGAAGATGGGCGGCGCCTGTATGTGCGTGTTAGTGCGCTGGGTCGTCGTGTGGCGAAGGTGGAGGCCAGGCGTCTGGAGGAGCTGGTCGCGGACGCGCGCGCCCGCCAGCTGCTGGAGCGCGCCTGAACAGGCAGGGCCTTGCGTGCCGACGATGACGCGTCTACCTTCGGCGCGGACATAGACGAACGAGGCCGAGGGAAGTCGGTGTGAAGCCGACGCGGCCCCGCCACTGTGAGAGGTCGCGCGACGTTCGTCGCGCGTGATGCCCGCTCGATTGACCACTGGAACGACGTCGGTTCCGGGAAGGTGAGCGCGGCTGCCTCGAGCCAGGAGACCTGCCCCGTTCGTTCCCGATGCTGTCCTTCGAGGGAAGGATCCGGGGGCGATGCTTTACCGGCGAAATCATGCCGGCGCAATCCCCGTTCTTCCCCTCGTGGAGGAACGGGGATTCCGTTTCTCTGCGGGCGGGAAGCTGTGGTTGCTGCTGGCGCTGACAGTCTCGTGTGCGGACGCGGCCCACGGCGGCGTGCCGCCGCTGCAGGTTACGGACGATGCGGGGCGGCGAGTGCAGCTCGCGGCGCCGGCAGGACGCGTGGTTTCGCTGTCGCCATCCGTAACCGAGCTGTTCGCAAGCCTGGGCGCGTCCTCGCGGCTCCTGGCGCGCACCGCATTCGATCCCGACCCGGCGCTGTTCCCTCTGCCATCGTTCGGCAGCGCGCTGTCACCCACACCCGAGGCGGTGCTGCGGCTGCAGCCCGATCTGGTGGTGCTGGGGCCGGAAGCGCGCACCCCTGCCCTAACAAACGTGTTAGACGCCAGCGGCGCCGCTGTGTACATCAGCGATCCGCAATGCATTGAGGATGTCTTCACCACCGTCCGCCGGCTGGGCGTGCTGCTCGGTGTCGAGCGGCGCGCCGACTCGCTGGCAGCTGCGCTGCGCGCCAGCCTGGACAGCGTGCGCACCCGCGTGGCCGGCAGGCCCCGTCCCTCCGTGCTGTTCCTGCTGTGGCATTCGCCGGCGCAGACGGCCGGCGCCGGCAGCTTCGTCGATGAGCTGATCACGATCGCGGGCGGACGCAATGTGTTCGCCAATGCGCACACGCCATGGCCGGAAGTTTCCATGGAGGAAATCGTGCGCCGCGATCCGGATGTTCTGGTCATCCCGAGCCGCGGAAGCACGCCGGTCGTTTCCCCCGCGGCGCTCGCGCAGCTGCCCGGCTGGCGCGGCCTGCGCGGTTTGCGCAGCGGCCGCATCATCATCGTCGACACCGATCTGTTCAGCCGCCCCGGCCCACGCCTGGCCGATGCGGCCCGGCTGCTGGCCGGGGCGCTGCATCCCGGCTGGACGCCGCGATGACACCCGCGCGCACGCTCGGTCTGCTGCTTCTGCTGCTGCACGCACCGCTGCGCGCGCAGCAGCCGGGCGTGGTGACCGGAACCGTCGTCGATGCGACGACGCACCTTCCGGTCGCCGGCGCCAGTGTCCGGCTGGGCGATGAGCCGGGCGTGCGCACGGATGCCGCCGGACATTTCCGGCTGCCCGCCATGGACCCGGGCACGCGCCCACTGCGTGTCGAGGGCTTCGGCTACGCCGCGCGCGAAGTGAGCGTGGATGTGCGCCCGGGCGAGGAAGTCCGCGTGGACGTGCGGCTCGATCCGCAGCCGGTCACGCTGCCCGGCGTCGTCGCCCGCGCCGCCGCTTCTCTAACTGACGGTTACAGACTGGAGCGCGCCGACCTGCAGCGGGCGGGAGCGCGCACGGCGGCCGATGCGCTGAAGAGTCTGCCCGGTGTGGTGCTGCACACGACGGGGCCGGGCGGCCCGCAGTACCTCTCCATCCGCGGCGCCAATGAAAGCTCGGTTCTGGTGCTCGTCGACGGCGTGCCGCTCAACGATCCCGTGACCGGCCAGGCCGATCTGACGCGCGTCAGTGCCGCCAGCATTGCTTCCATCACAGTGCTGCCCGGCGCGCGCTCCGCCGCGTGGGGCGGCCGCGCCAGCGGAGGCGTGGTGCTGATCGAATCGCGCGGCGCCGCCGGCATGGACCGCGAGTTGAGCCTGGGCGGCGGCACACTGGGCACGGCGGACGCTGCGCTTTCGTGGAGCGGCGGCACGCGCACGTCGTGGACACTGGGCGCGGGTGGGCGGCGGCAGAGTGGTGCCTTCGATTTCGATCTGCCGGCGCAAGCCGGCGGCGGCGCCGCCCGGCGTGCTAACGCAGATGTTCGCGCACTCCAGGCGCACGGTGGCGTCCGTGGCACCCTGCTTGGTGGGGCCCTGGATGTGCGCGGCGGACACGACGTGCTGCGGCGAGGCCTGCCCGGCCGCAGTTACGCGACGTCGCCCGCGGCGCGCCAGGATGTGCTGGACGACCGCGCCTCCGCCTCCTGGCGGCGCGCCACCAGCGACCTCGCCCTGTCGCTGCTGCTGAGCGGCGCGCGCGAGCGCATCCGCCACCACGACGCGCAGCCGCCCTTCGGCCAGCCGTACGACGACACCACCCGTGTGACAGCGCTGCTGGTGCGTGCCACGGGTGAACGACAATGGCCGCACGGCCGGTCTCTGGGACTGGGCAGCGAGCTTCGACATGAGGCGCTGCGCAGCACAGCACTCGCGCAGAACGCGCCCACTTCCCTGCTCAATGCCGGCTTCTACCTGCGTGGCGCGAGCGCGCTGGCGGGAGTGCGTGGGCTCAGTCTCGAGGCGCAGCTGCGCACGGACCGCGCTGCGCTGGGCGGTGCCTGGTTCTTCAGCCATGCGCTGACACTGGCGTTCGCACGCGGCGGTCTCGCCTTGCACGTGACGCAGCGCAGCAGCTTCACGCCACCCACCATGGCGGATCGCTTCTTCCGCGATGCGGTGGGGGTGGAGCCGGACCCCGACCTGCGCGCCGAGCGCGTGCCCGGCGAAGTGGAGGCCGGCGCGCAGCTCATCGCGAATGCGCGCGGCTGGCTGCTGACGCTGCGTACCAGCGCGTGGCGGAGCGACGTGCACGGCATGATCCTCTGGGCACCCGACTACCGGTTCATATGGCGGCCGTACAACGCCGATGCAAAGCGGGCCGGCCTCGAGCTGGGTGGCACACTGGACTCGCGCGATCGCAGGCTGCGCTTCACGGGCGCGTGGACGCTGGCGCGCGCCACGTATGACCGCGGCGCAGGCGATGACGGCGTGCAGATCGCGTACCGTCCGCGGCACACCGGGTCGCTGAGCCTCGCCTTCCGACCGGCCGCGAGCGAGCTGCAGGCAGACCTGCGCTACACCGGCGAACGTACGACCGCGCCCACGCCTGTGAACCTGCTGCCCGGCTTCTTTACGCTGGACGGCGCGCTCGCCCACACGGTTCCCCTGGGTGCCTGGCGCGCCCGCTTCGAGCTGCGCGTCGACCGCCTGCTCGACGAAAAGGCCTCGCTGATCTTCGGATTCCCCGAACCGGGCCGGGTGCTGCGCCTCGGCGTACGCCTGACCCCGGATTTTGCCGCAGCCGCTTCCATCGCAGGAGTGCTTCAGTCATGAGACCGCTACATGCCCGCCGACGCACGTTCGCGTACAGCCTGTTAATCGCATTGACAGCCGCCGCCTGCACGGACGATGGCATGCAGGTGACGCTGCCGCAGGGCACCGAGGTGGGCGTCGTCGTCAACAGCGTGGACCGCACGCTCTCTGTGTTCGATGTCGATGCCGCCGCCCCGGCCGCCACCATTGGCCTGGGGCCGGATGGCAGTCCGGTGAGCATCGCCGTACGGGGCACACTGGCCGTCGTGCCTCTCGGCGTCGTGCCCGGCGCCGCCGTCGTCGACCTTGCGCAACGCACGCTGCTCTTCACCGTTCCGCTGCCCGCGAACTCGGGCGCCACGGGAGTCGCGTTCCTCAACGATTCCATCGCGGTGGTGGGCAACCCCGGTCGCAACTCGGTGAGCCTCATCAACGCGCGGCGAGGCACGGCGGGCGCCGAGCTGGCGGTGGGCATGTATCCGCAGGCCGCAGCGTCCGCACATGACACGGTGTTCGTGCTGAACGCGAATCTGGACCAGACGTTTTCGCCGGCAGGGCCATCCACGGTCAGCGTGATCACCGGCGCGCCGCCGCACGTCGTCGCCACGATTCCGCTTACCGGCAACAATGCCGGCGCGGCCTGGGCGGGCAGCGACGGCCGCCTCTACGTACTCGATTCCGGCAGCTTCGGTGCGGGCGATGGCTCACTGTCCATCATCGATCGCCACACACTGGCCGAGACGCAGCGCGTCTCCGGCTTCGGCGAGTTTCCCGGCGGCGTCGCATACGGTGATGACAGACGCGTGTACAGCGCGTCGTTCAGCTACGGGCTGGCCGTGTGGGATGCGCTGACGGGCAGCTTCGTGCGCTCGCCTGCGAATGCGGTGGCGGCCGGCGGTGTGCCGTCGTCCTCCGCCGTTTCCATCGACGCCGAGGGCCGCGTGTACACGGCGCTGCCGGAATGTCACGGGCCGGCGTCGGTGTACCGGCTGAACAGCGCGCTGCTCGTGGATCGGGAGATCACGACCGGCATCTGTCCTATCGCCATCGCGTTCACACACCTGCCGTGAGTGCGCTGCGCGGCGCAATCCGACACCTGACGGTGCTGCCCCTGGCGTGGAGCGAGCACGAGGCTGCGCTCGCGCCGGCCGCTGCATTGATGTGGTTCCCGCTCGTGGGCCTGGGCGTTGGCGGCCTCGTGGCCGGCGTCCTGCTGCTGCCCGTTCCCGCGCTGCCACGCGCGGCGCTGGCCGTGGGCGTGTGGGCATTGCTGGCCGGCGGGCTGCACGAGGATGGCTGGATGGACTGCGCGGATGCGGCCTTCGCCGTTGCCGGCCGCGAGCGGCGACTCGCGATCCTGCGCGATCCGCACGTGGGCGCCCACGCTGTGAACGCGCTGTTAGTGCTGCTGCTGGTGCGCTTCTCTGCACTCGCACAGGTGCCGCCAGTCGCGGCGCCCATCGCCGCCATCGCCGGGCGCTGGACCATGACCCTCACGGTCGCCCGCCTGCGACCCGCGCGCAGGGATGGACTGGGTGCGGCCTTTGCCCGTGATGCGCGCCTCCTGCCCGCAACCGTCGTGGCTCTCGTGTGCCTCGGCGGACTGCTGCCGCTGGCCGGTCCGCGCGAGCTGGTTGCGGCGCCCATCGGCAGCGCGGCAGGCGTGCTGCTCGCCGGGTGGCTTTCGCGTCGCTTCGGCGGCGTCACCGGCGATGTGCACGGCGCCGCAGGACTGGCCGCGGAAAGCACCGTACTCCTGGTCTTCGCGTGCCTCCAATGACGCCGCGCGGAACGCGATCCCTGCCCCGCCCGGCGGCGGGCAGCCTGGCGCCGACGGCAACGGGCGGCGGCTGGTTGCTGACACCGGAGTTCGCAAGGCCGACGCTGCGCAGCATTGTACTCGTGCGCCACGGCACCACCGCGCTCAACGCCGATCGCCGCTACCAGGGCGCAACCGATGGTGCGCTGCTCCCGGAAGGCCGGACGCAGGCGGCGGCGCTGCAAGGCGTGCTGGAACCGCTGGCCGCTGCCGGCGCTCTTGTCTTCACGAGCGATATGGCGAGAACGCGGCAGACGGCGGCGCTGGCGCTGCCGGATTGCGTCAGCTTGCCCGATTCTCGCCTGCGTGAACTGGATTTCGGCCGCTTCGAAGGCCTCACGCACGCGCAATGCGCGGAACGATTCGCTGACTGCTACGGCGCATGGCTGAGTCAGCCGGAAGCGGTATCGCCGCCGGAAGGCGAGTCGCTGAGCCGGCTGACCGGGCGCTGCGCGGACTGGCTGCACGACATTGCAACCGCCCGGTCCGTCATTGCCTTCACGCACGGCGGACCGATGCGTGTGCTGCTCGGTCTGCTGACAGGCGTGTTATTCCGGCAGGCGCGGCTGATGGAAATCCCACCTGCCGCAGTGCTGCGGTTCCGTGAACGAACTGACCAGGAGCCCGCCACGTGAACGCGACTGGCGCTGCTGCACCGGCGCTTCCTCTCGACAGTGTCGTCCCCGCGTCCGCCGCCAGCGACGCTGCCGTGCGCGCGCACCTCGATGCCCTGACCAAGCCGCCCGGCAGTCTCGGGGTGCTCGAGGATCTGGCGTACCGGCTGGCCCTGCTGCTGGGTGACCCGCCGCCGCCGCTGCGCCGGCGTGCCGTGCTGGTGTTCGCGGCCGATCACGGCGTCGCCCGAAACGGGGTTTCCGCCTATCCGCCCGCAGTCACCGCGCAGATGGTGCGCAATATCGCCGCGGGCGGCGCCGCCGTGTGTGCCATCGCGCGCGCCGTGGGCGCCGATGTGGTGCTGGCCGACGTGGGTGTGGCCGCGGATCTGGCCGGCACTACCGGCGTGTTGCACTGCAAGGTGCGTCCCGGTTCGCGCGATTTCGTGGAACAGCCCGCACTGACGCCTGCCGAGGTCGCCGCGGCCATGGCTGCGGGCGCCGCGATCGTCGACCAGCTGGCGCGACGCACGGACATTTTCGCGCTGGGCGAGATGGGCATTGGCAACACCACCTCGGCTGCGGCTCTTACCGTGCTGCTCACCGGCGCACCGGTCGCGGCCGTGCTGGGCCGTGGCACCGGCCTCGACGATGCCGGCCTCTGTCGCAAGCGCGTCGCGGTGGAGGCCGCGCTGGCGCGGGTGGAGCGCGCACATGGCGGGCGTGCGCCGAGTGCGCTGCAGGCGCTCTGTGAGGTGGGCGGCCTCGAGATCGCGGCGCTCGCGGGCGCCACGCTGGCGGCCGCGGCGCGGAAGCGAGTCGTCGTGACCGATGGCTTCATCGCCACGGCTGCCGCGCTCGCCGCCGTACGCATGCAGCCCGCTGCCCGCGAGTGGCTGTTCGCGGCCCACCGCTCGGTCGAGCCGGGCCACACCGTGCAGCTGCACGCGCTCGGCCTCGAGCCGCTGCTCGACCTGCGTCTCCGCCTGGGTGAAGGCACCGGCGCACTGCTGGCGCTGCCGTTGCTGGAAGCGGCCGCCGCGATTCTGCGCGAGATGGCCACATTCGCGTCGGCGGGCGTCTCGGCCAGATCCGACGACGCCTGAGAATCATCATGGACATCCTGTTCGTGACCGGCGGCGCACGCAGCGGCAAGAGCGACTTTGCGCAGCGGCTGGCCGTGCGCATGGGCGGCGACGCTGTGACCTTTCTCGCCACGGCCCGGGCCAGCGATCCCGAGATGCAGGCACGTATTGCCCGCCACCGCGCCAGCCGCCCCGCCGCCTGGCACACCATTGAGCTGACCGCCGGTGCCGGCCAGTGTATCGAGCAGGCGACGACGCCCGTCCTGCTGCTCGACTGCCTGACACTCCTCGTCTCCAACACCGTGTTACGGCTGGAACCGGAAGGCGAAGAGGCCGTGCACGCCGCCGTCGACCGCGAAATCAGCGCGCTGCTCCGGTCCGCCGCCGCGCGCGCCGGCACGCTCATTGTCGTCACCAACGAAGTCGGCATGGGTGTGGTGCCGCCCACCGGCCTGGGCCGCTGGTTCCGCGACGCCGCCGGCCGCGCCAATCAGCGCGTGGCCGCCGAGGCCCGCCACGCCTGGTTACTCCTCAGCGGCCGGCCTCTTCCTCTCACCGCAGAGAGCGCGGAGGACGCGGGGGAGGCGCTGCGTGCTTATCCGCGGTGAAGCATGCTTCGTTGCCTGCAGGAGCTTCCTGCTCGAGGATAGTGGCTGCGGCTGCTCGATCCGGGATTCCATTGGCGGCGATCGTCGTGCTGAGCGAAAGCCACATCCCTATCCGTAAAGGATAACAATCTGTTAACCTCTGACGCCGTTCCTCCGCGCTCTCCGCATTCGCTGCGGTGCAGAGTGAGGCCGGTGGAGAGAGTCAGGTCCGGATGGCGTCGGCAGGGTGGACGGTGGCGGCGCGGGGGGCGGGGGCGACGCAGGCGAGGGCGGCCACCAGTGCCAGGACCAGCGTCACGGCGACGAGTGTCAGGGGATCGCGGGCCCGTTCGCCGAACAGCAGCCTCCGGATCAGGCGGCCACCCGCAATCGCCGCGGCGAGGCCTGCCGCCAGGCCCATGCCCACCGCCACGGCGACGTGGGGCGCAGCGCAAACCCGCGGCACGACCACGCGCGCGCTCCGCGGCGTGGCGCTCGAGGAAGAACTCGACCAGCTCGGGCGCGTGCGCCTCGCGTACGCCCGCGGAAAGGCGCGCAGCAGCAGGCGATACGCACGCGTCACGAAGCGGAAGCGAGGATCCGGCACGCTCATGTCACCCGACCGGGCCGCGATACCAGCTTCCTCGCCTCCGCCGCTTCCGCCAGCGAACGCATGCGCACGGCATCCGCGGCCGCCACGGCACGACCCAGCTTCGTGATCGCGTAGTCGCGGCGGCGGGGATCGTCCCGGGTGGGATGCGGCCGCTTCGTCGTCACCTCGACCAGACCGTCGCGGATCAGCTTCTGCACCGTACGGTGCAGATTGGCCGCCTCCAGGATGGTGCCGCGGCCGCCGGCCGGCGTAACCGTCTCGTTGCCGTCAGTCGCCGGCCAGTGCGCGCAGCGGGGAACGGCGCGTGCTGCGCAGGGCGGGGATGAGCGCCGCCAGCAGGCCGATGCCGCCTAACAGCAGGATAGTCAGGGCCGCGGCGCCGGCGTCGAAGGGCGCGGCGCGCACCAGGAAGGGGCGCAGTACGCCGCGCAGGGCCAGCGCCGCGCCCAGGCCGAGCGCAGCGCCGGCGCTGATGATGAGCAGGGCGCTGCCCAGGGTTTCCCCGATGACGCGTGCCGGTGTGGCACCCATGGCCAGGCGAATGGCGAGCGCGCGCTGGCGGTCCATGACGAGCTGGCCGAACAGTCCTGTGATTCCCACCGCGGCGAGGAGCAGAGTGAGCGCGCCCAGCGCCCCGGCGATGGCGGCGGTCACGCGCTCGCGCGCGGCGGCGTCGGCCACAATGGCATCAAGGGCGCGCACGCTGGATATGGGGACGTCCGGATTCAGCGCCCGGACGATGGTCTGCACGCGGGCGGCCAGCTCACTGGCATTGCCGTCCGCGCGCACCACCAGCACCATGCGGCTGCTCGGGGTCGACGCGGCGTAGCGTTGATAGATGAGAGAGCCGGGCGGATCACGCAGGGAACCGTCGCGCACATCCCCGAGGACGCCCACGATCGTCATGGGCACGTTGCCGGAGCTCACGCTGCCCAGCGTGATGCGACCGCCGACGGCCGCAGCCGGCGTGCCGAAGCTGGCGCGCGCGAGTGTCGCGCTCACCAGCACACCGGGCGCCTGCGCGAACGTGTCGGCGGCTTGCAGCAGCCGGCCTGCCAGCAGCGGGATGCCGATGGTGGAAGGATAGTCGTCGTCGATCAGATGCGTTGTGGCAGCCGGCTCCTGCCCGCCCGCAATGCCATTTCCTTCCGGCACGTAGGTCCACCCGATGCCGCCCCCCGAGAGCGGCGGGCCGTCCACCATGCCCAGTCCCTGCACACCGGGCAGCACTCGCACCTGCGCTTCCAGCGTTGCGTAGAACTGCTCGAGTTGCGCCGGCTGCATGAATCCGGGATTCACAGCCATGGTGACGATGCCCTGGGGCTGGAATCCGGTGGGTGTGCGCACCACGCCGAGGAAGCTGCGCACCAGCGCGGCGGCTGCGATGAGCAGTGTGATGGCGGCCGCGATCTGTCCGGCGACCATCAGACTGCGCCAGCGCCGCTGGTGCCGGTTCATGGTGGTACGCGTGCCTCCGCTCACGGCCTGCGAAAGTGCCGCGGCTGCCACCGGCGAACGCAGCAGACCCAGCAGCAGGAACATCACCGTCAGCGCGCCCAGGAGTGAGGCACTGGCCAGCAGCTCCGGGACGCGCAGCGGCGCGTGCGGCAGCGCATTGGGGATCAGCCGGCTGGCTGCGGGTCCCAGCAGCACCGCGAGCCAGGCGCCGACGCTCGTGCCCACCACGCCCAGGACAGCCAGCTCCAGGCCGAACAGGCGCAGTGCCGCGCCGCGCGTCGCGCCATGAACCATGCGGATGGCCAGTTCCCGGCGCCGCTGCGCTGCGCGCACGGCTGTCAGCGCGACGATGTTGCTGCAGGCGACCAGCAGCACGATGACGGCCGCCCCCGTGAGCAGCTCGATCAGCCGGCGAGAGCTGCCCATCATGGTGTCCGCCAGCGGCAGGGGCCGCGCACGCATCCCTTCGTTGGGCGGCCCGAACTCGCGCTGCAGGTCCGCCGACACCACCGCCAGCTCGCGTGCCGCGCTCTGCAGCGTCCCTCCCGCGCGCACGCGGCCGTACGCCTGGAACAGCCTCGCCCAGCGGCCATTGGGCGACGCCAGGCCCAAACCCGGTGTTATCTGCAGGGGCAGCAGCAGCGCGGTGGTGCCGTCGGGAAAGGAGAAGCCGGCAGGCATCACGCCCGCCACCTCGACGGGCGCGCCATTGATGCGCAGCGTGCGCCCGATGATCGTCGTGTCCGCGCCCAGGAACTGCTGCCAGAACCCATGACTGAGCACGACGCGGCGCGCACCGCCCGGCTTGAAATCATCACCGACGAGAACCCCGCCCCGCAGCGGCTGCACACCCAGCAGCGCGAACGTCTCCGCGGATACCTGCGCCGAGCGGACGCGAACCGTCCGCTCGCCCAGACTCACATTGACGCCGCCACCGGCGGAAACCGCGGCAATGTGCTCGAGCGTGTGCACGCGCTCCTGCCACGCCACCATGTTGGGCAGTGATGTCGTCTCGCCGCTGTAGGCACCGTGCGCGTTTTCCACGATGCGCACCAGCTGGCCCGGCGCTGCATAGGGCAGCGGACGCAGCAACGTGATCCGCACCACGACGCTGAGCGCCGCCAGCCCGGCGATGCCCAGCGCCAGCGTGCTCACGACTGCAATCGCGTAGGCGCGCGAGCGCGCGAGTGTACGCGCCACATGGCGGGCGTCGAGCAGCCATGGCGCCCGCCGCGCCCCGTGCAGCACCGCGGCCAGCGCTGTGCCCCACTCCCGAACCAGCAGCCGCAGCAGACTGCCCAGCTCGCGCACAAAGCGACGCAGCACGGCGGCAGTGCCCGCGCTCCCGCCCTGCGACGCGCGATACAGTGCCACGATTTCCCTGCCGTACGCCGCACGGAACGATGGCGGCAGGCAGCGCACCAGCGCGCGGATCCACAGCGCGCACAGCCACCGCAGCGCGTTGCGCATTTGGCCTCCTCAGGACCGGCGAGGGGAAGGAAACAGGCGACGGCGCCTGGCCTCGCGCGCCATGGCCTCCAGCCGCACCGCTTCTTCGCCGGCCGCGACCCGGCCCGCGCGTGTCAGCCGGTACACACGCCGCCGCTCATCCGCGTCATCCGTGCTGCGTTCTTCGATCCAGCCGGCATCCCGCATGCGCCGGATGGCGCCGTACAGCGTACTCGCGGTCAGCGTCACCTCGCCATCCGTGCGCTGCTCGATGTCCTGCATCAGCGCGTAGCCGTGCAGGTCGCCGCCGGCCAGCGACAGCATGATCTGGAACACCTGTGGCGTGACGGACACGCCGCTTCTCGGGCTCATTTCGCCTCGTATACCGTTGGCGGGAATACCGTACTACGATATAGTTGGAGCGTCACGCGGACGCAAGGGTTGTGCTGTGCACCGGCCATTCGCCACGGGCCGGAGTCGCGCTCTGCGCGCGCCGTCCGCGACGGCGCGCGGCTGGCCCGTCTGCTACGTGACGACGCCGAAGCGCAGTACGGTGCGCGAATGGTATGCGGCGCCCGGTCGCAGGATGGCGGAGGGGAAGGCGGGCTGGTTGGGCGAGTCGGGAAAGTGCTGCGGCTCGAGGCAGAAGCCGGCACGGCGCCGGTAGCGGCGTCCGCCCTTTCCAGCGAGGCCCGCATCCGGAAAGTTGCCGGAATAGAGCTGCAGGCCGGGTTCGGTGGTGTGTATGTCGAGCGAACGGCCAGAGTGCGGTTCATACACGTGTGCGGCGGCGCGCAGCCCCGGTGGAGCGGCTCGCAACACGAAGTTATGGTCGTACCCGCGTCCGAATCGCAGCTGCGCGTCATCCTGGTGGATGCGGGCGCCGATGCGTGCAGACGTTCGGAAGTCGAAGGGCGTTCCGGCGATGGGCTCGATGCCTGTCGGTATGAGCGTCGCATTGACGGGCGTGTAGGCGTCGGCGAAGATGGTCAGCTCGTGATCGAGGATTTCGCCGTTGCCGGCGCCGGCAAGGTTGAAGTAGCTGTGCTCGGAGAGATTGACGGGAGTCGGACGATCCGTCGTCGCCTGGAATTCGTAGATCAGTTCGTTCTGATCGGTCAGTGTGCACGCGACGCGCGCGTGCAGCGTGCCCGGGTATCCTTCCTCGCCGTCCGGACTGGTGCGGCTGAACACGACCGCAGCACCGCGCTCGTCGCGGATCGGCTCGGCGTCCCAGAGCCGGCGGTCGAATCCGCGCACGCCGCCGTGCAGGTGATTGGGCGGGTGATTGGTGGCCAGCTGGTACTGCTGGCCGTCGAGCGTGAAGCGGCCGTGCGCGATGCGGTTCGCGTAACGGCCGATGATGGCGCCGAAGAAGGAGGCATCGTGCAGGTATTCCGCAACGCTGTCGAAGCCCAGCACGATGTCATTGAGGCGGCCGTAGCGATCGGGTGTGCGGAGCGAAACGACGGTGCCGCCCAGCGTCATGATGCGGATTTCCACGCCGTGACGGTTGTCCAGTGTGAAGATGGTGACGGCCGCGCCGTCCGGCAGGTTCCCGAACTCGCCTGTTCGCAGCGCCATCAGACTGCCCGGCCAGGAGCGCGGGCGCTGACTGCCTGTGCGAGTGCCATGTGCTGTGCCCTTCCGCGTTTGCGTGAGTCGGTGCCAGCATAACGCGGGGCGGGTAGCAGTGGCGAGTGCGCCGGCGTCGCGCGGCTCGACTGCGGCGCAACCCTGTTCGCCCGTGGTTCGACCCGACCGGGCGTTTTGCGACAAATGCGCCCCGGAAATCACGATCCGGCTTGAGTTCGGCCGGCCAGCCGGCTAGGTTTCGAGGTTACCGTCGCCCCCGACTGTACTGGCGCGCACCGCGCCCCCGCGAAAAAGGGACCTTCATGTCCGATGTGCTGGTCGCGCCGTCCACTGACCCGGAAGTGGACGATCACGACGACATTATTTACCCCGCGACGATTCCATTCCTGCTGGTGCACCTTGCCTGCTTTGCCGCCATCTGGACGGGCGTGCCGGCGGGCGCGGTGCTGTTGTGCGTAGCGCTCTACGTCGTCCGCATGATCGCGGTGACGGCGGGATTCCATCGCTACTTCTCGCATCGCTCGTTCAAGACGAGCCGGGCCGGTCAGTTCGTGCTCGCCGTGATGACGCAGACGGCGGCGCAGCGCGGCGTGTTGTGGTGGGCGGCGAAGCACCGTCATCATCATCGTTTTTCTGATACCGAAATGGATGTGCACTCGCCGCGGCATCGCGGCTTTCTGTACTCGCATGTGGGCTGGATTTTCACACCGCGGCACGGTGAGACGGACTACTCGCTGGTGCAGGATCTGGCGCAGTACCCCGAGCTGCAGTGGCTGGACCGGCATCAGTATGTCGTACCGTTCGCTCTGGCGCTGCTGATCTTCCTGCTGGGTGGCTGGCCGTACCTGATCGTGGGCTTCTTCTGGAGCACGGTACTGCTCTATCACGGCAGCTTCATGATCAACTCGCTGGCGCACGTCTACGGCAAGCAGCGTTACGTGACCGGCGACGACTCGCGCAACAACTGGCTGCTGGCGTTCTTCACCATGGGCGAGGGCTGGCACAACAACCATCATGCGTATCAGCGCTCGACGCGGCAGGGCTTCCGCTGGTGGGAAATCGACGTGACGTTCTACACGCTCAAGGTGCTGTCCTGGCTGGGCATCGTGTGGGACCTCGGGGAGCCACCGGTCGAAGTGGTGCGCAACGAGCATCGCCTCGGGCGTGCCACGATCGAAAAGGTGGCACACCAGCTGGCGGAGAGCTTCCCTGTCGACCGCATCACCTCGCAGGTGCGTGAAGCGCTCACGCACATGCCGCACTTCCCCGAGCTGCAGAGCCGGATGGTGTCGGCCCGCTCACAGGCGGCCGCCATGCTGGCGGAGATGCAGCTGCCGCACATCCCGAGCGTCGATGAGATGCGTCGTCGCGCGCGCAACATGTTCGCGAACACGCCATTGATCGATGATATCGTGGAGCGCGCCAGGCAGCTCGTGCTGCAGACGGTGGCGCTCAATCTCTGCGGTGAGTTTCAGCCCGCGCCCACGCAGTAGGCTGCACGCCCGTCGAGAAAAAGCCGGGAGGCAACACCCGGGGAGGGCTGCCTCCCGCTGAGGGCTGGCGGGCATCACAGCTGCAGCGCTTTCCGCGGTCGCGAAATCCGATCGCGGGGCGGGGCCCGGCGCCAAATGCCCGCTTACGGACAGGGTCCGTTCGGCGGACACCACTCACCGGGAAAACACGACGACGTCGTACCCATGCTTGCTTCGCCACTGATGCTGGCGACGGCGGCGGCCGGGGCCACGATCGCTTCCGGCACAGGCAGTTCCTTCCCCTTCAGCAGATCGCTCCAGCGCCTGGTGCCGGCGGGCTTGAACATGTGGTACAGCCACTTGAAGTCTTCGTCCGGCACGTTGGAGCCGGGCGGAAACGACACTTCCTCGCATTCCCAGGTGGCTGGCATGGGGTTGTTGCACACGTTGCCGATCACCACGCGGTAGGGTCCCTGCGCCAGAATGTACTGATCACCGTTGGGGTCTTTCGGATCCGCGTGCACGCTGATGGTGACAGTGCCCGAGTGTGACCAGAGCAGCGAGCAGGAGGGCGCGGTCAGCTCGTAGTTGTGGCTGCGCAGCGACTGATTGAAGCGATACGTGGCCTGCGGCGCGCTGCGCCGTGTGCTCAGCGTGCCGCCCGTGACGATGACCTCACCCGCCACCAGCGAGGGCCTTCCCGCCGTCGCATTGGTGCGCAACTCGATGTTCTCCGCGAACTGGCCGATGCCGATCATTTCGACCACGCCACCCCGCGTGGGCTTGCCCGCTCCGCCATCAATGGTGACGCGATGGCCGTTCAGGTTGACGGCCACGGTGGAGTTCGGACCCTCGAGATAAAGGCGAGGCATGTGCACATTCGCCACGTTGGGTTTGGTCTTGTCCGGGTGCGTAGCGCCGGACGGGCTGGTGGCGTTGGGCAACAGGATACGCAGGCGATTCGATTCCCAGACGAAGAGGCAGATGCCGAAGAAGCTGAGATCGGTGGCCATCCAGGGTCTCCTGCGCGCGTGCGGCGCGGTGTGGGCGAAATGTGTGTTTCCCGAATAGACGGCCAGGGCTCGCGAACTTCCCGATTACCAGCCTCCCTCGAAGCGGAACGCGGCCCAGGCGGCTGGATCACGCAGCGCGGCATCGTCCGAAGCCAGCGCTGCGCGCTGCGCAGACTGCAGCGCGAGCGGCGGCGGCGCGCCGTCCGCGAGGAAGTGATGGAACGCGATCATGAGAGCGGTCGAGGGCACATCACGCACCTCCCACAGGCTGCCCACGACGCCGCGGACGCCGGCGGCGAGGAAGGCGCGGGCCAGCGCCGCAGCGCCGGCGGTGCGTGTCGAGCCGCCGTCCAGCGTGGAGCAGGCGGAGAGCACCACGAGCCGCACAGCGCGCAGGTCCAGGCGGCCGATGTCCTGCGCGTATAACAGCCCATTATCGGAGAGGCCGGGCGACGGCGCCAGCACCAGGAAGGAGAGGCGGGGCGAGTCCGGCCGGTAGCGCGCGTGTCCCGCGAAGTGCAGCACGTCGTGGCCGGGCAGCGCGCGCAGCAGCGCCTCGCGCGTGGCCTGCGCGTGCACCAGCGTATCGGCTTGCGCGTAGTCGCTGGCGATACGCCTGATCTCGGACGGCGCACCGCGCAGCGGCTCGAGATCGGGCAGGGCGCTCGTGCTGAAGGCCGGATCACCAACCAGCAATGCGCTTCGCAGCGCTGTCTTCGCATCGGACTGCGCCTGCAGCGCGAAGCCGGCGGTAGGCACACCGCGCAGCGCGTAATCCTCGATCAGCCAGCGTCCGGTGCGCGCGCTGCGCAACGCGGCGAAGGGCAGCTGCTGCAGTGCCCCATTGGCGACGATGGCGAGCTGGTGGTAGCCCGCGAGCACGGGCGCGACGGGCGCAATGAGCGCGTCGTACAGGGATGCGGCGAGCCGGGTGAACGCCGCCGAGTCCTCGACGTGCCGGCGATGCACGTCCAGGCGCCGGATCGCGGCCTCCAGCAGTGCGCGCGGGCGGGCCACCTGGCGCAGCACCACGCTGTCGCGGGTGATCGCCCAGATGAGCAGCCGATCCGGCAGCAGCGCGTACTCGAGCACGGCCTCATCCGGGTGCGGCTGTGGCGTCGCGTCCGCGGCGTCCGTGGACCCGGTCCCGGCACGCGCGGGGTCCGGTTCATGCAAAGCGACGATGCTGCGTCCCGCGTCCCGCCGGAACGCGGCGGCACGGGTGTCTTCCAGCAGCGCCAGCGCCTGCATGGCCTCGCCGTGGTCGACGTGGATGGCGAGCAGTGCATCGAGCGCGGTGTTGCCGGACTCGATCAAGGCGGCGCGATCCACCGCGTCCGGGGCATCGGCAGCCTGCTGGCGCAGCAGTGCCAGCACGCGCTCGAAATCGGCGCGCGCACCCGCTTCATTGCCATTGCCGAGCGACACCTCGCCGCGCGTGCGCAGCACCGGGATCAGGCTGATCGGCTCCGTGCGAAAACGTTCGACGACGCGCGACAGCGCAGCCAGCGCCAGGTGCGGCTCGACGTTGCGCTGCATCTCCGCCTCCGCCTGCGCCAGCTCGGCATCCACGCGATCGTGCATGCCGCGGTCAGTCACGGCGGTGAGCGCGCTGCGCGCTGCGCGCAGGTGCGCTGCTGCGCTGTCCGCGTAGCCCGCACGCAGCTCGGCGCGCACCAGTCGTGACAGCGCTTCGACGGCATCCTGCGGTCGGCCAGTCTGCGCGGCCACGCGCAGCGCTTCCGTGCTCAGGCGGACGGCGGCGGCGGGCAATCCCCTGGCGGCCATCGTGTTGCTGAGTACAGCGAGCAGATTGTAGCGCGCAGGAAGCATGGGAAACGCGCGGAATTGCGCGAGGGAGGCAGCCGCCAGCGCATTGCCGCGATGCTCCTGGCTCGACTCCCAGTTCGCCTCGGACTGCAGCGCCAGCATGGCCGCGAGACTGGGCGTCTCGCCGGCCTGCTGGAAGAACGCCGCGCCGGCCGCGTAGTGCGCGAGTGCCGCGTTCAGCCGGCCCTGCTTGAACGCGATGAGTCCCGCCAGCCACTCGGCGCGGCCCCGGATCCAGAGATGCTGCGTGGCATCCGGGGCGCGGCGCAGCACGTCCAGCACGGTCGCAGCGCCGGCATAGCGTCCGGCGTAGAAGTCCACGCCGGCCAGCAGCAGGCCGGCCGGCCCGGCAAGGGCGCTGCTGTTCGCCAGCGCCCTAACAGCCTGTTCAAGGTTCGGGCGGGCGGCCTCGTAGTTGGCCTCGCCGTAGAGGGCACGGCCCTCGGACCATGCGGCGAGGCCGGCCGCCATGCGCCGTTGCTGCGCGGCGCTCGCGTCCGCCAGGTCCTGCGCCGCATCCAGCACGCTGCGGTCGCCGTGCGCGGCTTGCAGTTTTTCGCCGGCGGCCAGCGCATCGGCCAGGAGCACGCGGGCACCGGCTGCGTCGTGTGCGAGCGTCGCCTGCGCCCAGCGCACGAGCATGGAGTCTGCCTGCTCACGGATGATCTGCGGGTTGCGCTGCAGCGCGGGGTCTCGCACGGCCGATGTCAGCGAGTCCAGCCGCGCACGGTGGGCGCGTGCTTCCGCGGCCCAGCGCGAGGTCGAATCGCGTGTCAGGTATGCGCTCCACGCTGTGGCCGCCTCGAGTGTGAGGTCGAGATGATCCAGGAGCAGCGCGCGATCGAAGCGAATGGCTGCGTCGCCTGAATCCAGGGCCGCGGCCCGCTCCATGGAGTCGAGCGCGCGAAACAGGTCGAACGCATCCTCCGCTGCGTGCGCGTGCAGCACCTGCGCGATGGCGAGCTGGTGCAGCAGACCGGCCGATGGGCCTGCTCCGGCCGCGCCGGCTTCCTCGAGGTGACCGACGGCGCGCTCCAGCGTAGCCCGGTCATTGCCGGCGGTCGCCATTCTCGAGCAGCGCCAGCGAGCGCAGTGCGTCGGGACTGCTGTCGCTGAGCGCGGCGCGGATGCGCGGAGCGGTGTGCGTCAGACGGGTCAGCGTGCGCTCCCGCGGCAGCGCGCGGCAGCGGATGTCGGGAGCACCGGGTGTCGTATCGGGAGCGAGTGCGCAGGGCAGCCAGTCGGGCGTGAGCATCGCCTCGAAGGGCCGGTCGCCACGGAGCGCATCCCGTACGGACGCGAGCAGCGGGCCGGCGCCGTCAGTGGGCGCACTAACAGCTGTGTTACAGGCGGTCAGCGCGAGCAGCAGCAGCGAACCGCCGGTGCGGCGGCGCTCAGCCCGCCGCGGCGAGGATGATGGCGTCGAGGCGGTCGCGCAGAGCGTCGTGCTCCGCCGCGGCGCCGCCGAGGCGTGTCGTTTCCAGGAAGGCCCGCACATTGCGGGCTATCTTAGCACCTGCCTTGCCCGCCTGCTTCTCCAGCGCCCGCAGCGTGTTCTGCGGCGCGCCCGCGTCGAAGAACACGCGATCGTCCGCGAGCAGGGCGAGCCTTGCGTGCTCGATCCGAGATGCCGAGGTCGAACCAGGGTGAGTTCTGCAGCAGGCTGTGCAGATCCGCGGCCGCACGGGCGCGCTCGGCCGCAGCGGCGGGAGCGGCCGAGGCGCTGCCCGCGATGATGGCTGTGTAGCGCTCGGCGATGACCGAGCCGGCCACTTCCGCGCGTGCCAGTGACTGCAACTCGGCGCCCGCAATGCGAATCGCCTCGGGATCCGCGATGCGCGCCGCGATCTCGAGATCGGCCACGCGCGCGCCCAGCCGGAACGCGCGCTGATCCGGGTTCAGGTTGTCGCCTGCACCGCGATTCACCGACCAGCCCGGCGCTCCCCAGTCATTGCCCAGGCGAGCACGCAGACTGCCACTGCCGCTCGCGGGCCCGAGTGCCGGCGCCAGCGCCAGCAGCGCGGCCGTGTCCGGCGCCGCCCGCGTGCGCAGCGACCTCGCCCAGAAGAAAATGCCCGCGAGCGTCGCCGCCAGCAGGACGGGCGCCCAGCGTGGCATTCTGGAGAACACCGGCCGCGGACGCGGCAGAGGCGATGGCGCGGGCTGCGTCGCGGCGAGGTCCTTCAGCACGGCCGCCGTTTCCACGAACTGCTCGTAGGCGTCAGGCGAGCTGGCCAGGACCGCCATCACCTCCTGCCGTTCGAGCTCGCTCAGCGTTCCGTCGAGGAAAGCCGCCAGCCGATTCGGATCGACAGTCTGTCTATTCGGTCTGCTCACAGGGCCTCTCCCGCGCCCGGGGTTGCGGGTGGAGCCCACGGCGCGGACTCCATGAGGGATTGGACGGCCATCGCCTGTGACAATTCCATCAGGCCATCCCTTCGTCGCCGAAATACCTCGCCACCACGTCCGCCCCGAGGCCCTGCGCCTCCAGCTCGCGGCGTACCTGACGCCGGATCGCTTCACAACGGCGATACAGTGGCTTCTGGTCGAGGTGCAGCGTGCGCGCGATGTCGGCTACCGTCATGTTGTCGAAATACTGCATGCGCACGATCAGCTGGTCTTCATGTGGCAGCGCGGCAAGAGCGCGTGCCACCGCGTGCTCGGTCGCCGATTGCACGCGCTCCGCCTCCGTGAGCCAGAGACCGTCATCGGAAGCCTGCGGTGCGACGGCGCCGCCGAGTGCGCTGTCGCCTACTTCGTACGTGCCGGGCCGCTCGGGCAAGATCGCAGCGAGCCGCGCGAGGTCGGCATCGCCGGGCACATTGAGTTCCGTTCCACGCAGGATTTCCGCGGCCTGCGCCAGCGTGTAGCTGTCGCGATAGAGCAGCGTCTCGAGCCGCATCGCCAGCGGACCCCTGCGGCGAGCCGCCACGGAATTGCGCCAGCGACCCCAGCGCTGATTGCGATAGTCGCGGAAGACGTTGGTGATGACGGCGGTGAGATACGTGCGCAGCGCCGCGCGCTGCTCGAACTTGCGCAGTACGGCGCAATCATCCTGCGTCAGCTTCAGATGCACGGCGGAAGTGAATTCCTCGGCCTCTTCACGACGGAGGGCATGACGGCGCGCAATGGCGGCCGCGATGCTGTCGATGTCCTCCAGATGGGCGAGGAGTCGTGCGCCTGCTTCCGAGCTGTCCGGTCCGATGCCTTCTGCCTCTGGTTCCAGATGCATCTCGAACGCTGTCAGCGACGACGGTTTTTTCGCCCGCAAGCGGGTTTTCGACAGGAGCTCCCCCGCGTCAGTAGTGCGGGGCTGCTGCTACCGGGTAGCAGCCCCTCGTTTGCCGCGTCGGGTCATTCTCGGAAACGCGCACAACTTACAGGGCCGCCGGGGCGGGCACAACGAAAGGTGCGGACCGGCGAGCGGATGCGCACCGGTCCGCACATGTACGTAAGGCTGTTAGCAGTCAGAGCAGTCGCTTCAGCTGATCGAGAAACGCGTGGAAGCGGGCCGCATTCGGGCCGCCATCATCGCTGATCTGGAAGCGGCGGTGGCCCTCGGGGGTGTCGATGTCCAGTGCGTAGTGCAACAGGTCCGCACCCCTCGTTTGCGACGATGCCGCCGCGAGCTGCTCGAGATCCGCCTGCTGCACGAGTGCTTCCAGCTGGCGCGCGCGTGCCGGGTCGAGGGCCTCGCCATCGATCGCCAGCAGCGGCGCGGTGATTCCGGCGAACCCGCCCGACTGCGTAATGTTCAGTTTCATGACAGGAGCTTAACGGCCGTTCCCGTTGCTCTGCAACTCGCCCAGCGCGGCGGCGAATCGTCTCGCTTCATCGGCCAGCGCCTTCTCCTCGTCGTGGTATTCTCCGAGGCGCATGGTGCCACAGCATGTGCGACGATCCTGTTCCGCGTCTTCCGCGTCCTGCACGCCGGCGGTGAGGCGAGCAGGTGCGCGCATGCCCGGTTTGGCCTCCTGGGTGGAAAGTACCTCACGCACCGCGAAGTGCTTCCAGATGTAATCGCGATAGGTCGCGTGCTTCTTGTCCTTGCCCGTGAGGTGATCGATCATGGCGCGCGCCACGTCGGCGAAGGTCGCGCCCTGGTCGGGTGAGGCGAGTATGCCCTGGAGCAGCAGGCTGTAGACATAACGTGCGGTCTCGAAGAGCACCTGCGCCGGATCCTTGGCGTCCCGGCTGATGCTGCACTCGTGATCGAAGATGTCTGCCATCACATCGTAGACAGCGCCGGTGAACACCTGCGAGATGGCGTGCACCTCCGTGCCGGTTTCGCTCAGCTTCAGATCGTTGTCCGCGTTGCGCAGTCCGTTGGGCCGGCCCAGCGCCAGGCCGAACTGCTCGGCAATGTCGGCCAGGAACGTCTTGGCGTGGAGGTCGGCCTTGGTGTAGGCGATGATCGCTTCCACCTGGTCCATCTGCGAGAGCGTGAGGAAGATCGCAGTCAGATCGCCGAAGGACTCGTGCAGGCCGCCTGTCTGCGGGGGATTGCCGTTGTCCAGCCATTGCGGCTTGAGCCCGTCCAGGATGGCGTGCCCGGTTTCGTGCGAAACGATGTCGAACGAGCGACAGGTGAACACGCGCTGCAGCGGCCTGCTGCCGGGCATGTCGAAATCACCGAAGCGGAGCGCACGCTGATTCCGCGAATAGAAGGCGTTCATGGTGCCGGGCAGACCGTGTGGGAACACCTGCAGCGGCGAAACATCCTGCGGCGTGCTCCACTGCCAGGGCATGGGATGCTTCAACGCCGCCAGCGCCCGCTGCGCCAGATTCAGTGTCATGCGCACCACGGCGAACGTGTGCACTGCATTGAAAGCGTCCGTGTCGGGCGTCTGGATGAAGTCACCGTCTGCATTGGGACTCACGGTGGGCAGCCCCTGGCTCATGATGCGCGCATCGCGCGGGCCGGCGAGGCACAGGTTGGGCAGAAACACCTTGCGGATGCCGATGTCTGCGACGGACGGGTCCTGCTTCCAGATGAGCGCGCGTGGCCCGCGCACGGGCGGTGCCAGCGGTTTCGTCGTGGGCAGAATCGGCCGGCCCGGCTGGGCCGTCGCCTGCATCAGCTTGCGATGACTGCGATAACTGTTCGTTGGGGTGGGAACGAAGTTGACAGGAATGGCGTCCATGAGATTCCTCTCGGCCTCGAGTGGCGGATTATGGAACAAGGGATTGGACGGGCGCGCGCGAGAGTTTTCGGCACCGCGATCTCGCGGCGGCGCACCGCTGAGGCGATGTAGCTGCACAGCGCGTCACAGCGCCAGACCGAGAGCTGCATCCCGCCGGCCATCTCGGAGGAGTGGCCGCAGCCAGCGCCGCGGCCGGACAGGCAGGCCGCGGCGGGAAGAATCAGTGGCGCCGGCTGCTAGCGGACGCGCGCCAGTGCGTCGCGCAGCCGATCCGTGATGCGATCCGCCGCAAAGTCGCTCAAACGCTCGAGCGCACAGGCAATCTCATCGACCTCGAGACTGCCCAGTGCGCTGGCCGTGACCACATCACGCACGATCGTGCCGGGCCCGAAGATGGCCGGCGCAATCGGATCGCGGGCGCGCACGTGCGAGTGCCAGACCTCGGTGCCGCGCCCTCCATCGATCAGCGAGACTTCCGCGTCGACGAAGAAGTGCGCCGCCGCGTCCCAGTCCTTGGCGTCAATGCCGTAGTCGCGCAACCTGACTTCGACGATGAAGTCCGCATCGGCTTCGCGCTCCACGGGCCGCGCGCGCAGCCAGCGCGCCGCACGCTGCAGCGTGCGATCGGCCATGCGTCCGCCCACATCCACCTGGTGCGTCGCGCTGTCCAGCCGCGCCCGCACCTCCGCGGCCTGAATCTCCTTCACCACGCGCGCACCCACCTTCAGTACCGCGTGCACAGGGTCATGCCCATGTCCGCGGTCCAGGAAGTACGGGCCGGTCAGCACGCGCGGCCCCGGTGAATTGACGTACGCCACGGCCAGCGTGCGGCCCGGGAACTCGTAGTTCGCCAGGCGGCCCGTCGATCGACACCCGGCAACGGCCACGAAGGCCGCAGCCAGCACGGTCCATTCGCGTTTCATATGCGCCTCCTGCAGCACCCGGAACTGCCCTCCCCGGAAGGAATCTGTGGCTTCGCCGGATTCCGCATGTCGGGGGAAAACTCACGCGCCCGAAGGGAAAATCACGCCAGTCGCGGGCGTCGTCGCGCGGTTCGCCCCAGCCCGGTTGTCGGTCCTATATTATCTTGCTACATATATGCAGCGACCAGATAAGGAGAGACGACCGTGACTGCCAGGAAAAAGCAGCCCGACCCGCGCGCGTTCCTGCCGCTGGCGCCCGCCGACCTGCAGCTGCTGCTGGCCGTTTCGCGGGCGCCGCTGCACGGCTACGCGCTGATGAAGGCGGTGGAGGAGCAGTCGGGCGGTGCGCTGCGTGTGGAGCTGGGCTCGCTGTACCGGGTGGTGCACCGGCTGGAGCGGGACGGGCTGATGGAGGAGGCGAGGGCGACGGATGACGGGCCGGCGCCGGGTCGGGACCGCCGGTTCTATCGCATTACGGCGCTGGGCCGGGCGGTGGTGACGGCGGAGCTGGAGCGGCTGCGGGCGGTGCTGGAGCTGGCGGGGCAGCGGCCCATGCAGCCGCGCGAGGCGCGCTGATGCGGCCAGCCGGCGAGCGCGGTGCCAGGCCGCCCGCGGCGGCGCGCCGCCTTATAACACTCATGTTAGGGCTGTATCCGGCCGCCTTCCGCGAGCGCTACGGCGCCGAGATGGGGGAGACGTTCGCGGAGCGGTGGGTGGAAGTCCGGCAGGCCGGTCGTGGCGCGGCAGTGCTGTTCCTGCTGCGCACGTCGTGGAGTCTGGCGGTGGCGGCGCTGCGCGAGCGCATGGACAGAGCGCCGGCGCCGGTTTTCGACGGATACGTGGAACGGGCGGGTCGCCCGACAAGGCACGGAGGATTCATGCAGCGACTCTTCGAGGATGTGCGCTTCGGCCTGCGCTTCCTGCGCCGCCACCCGTCTTTCACGGTGGTGGTGATCGCCACGCTGGCGCTGGGCATCGGCATGAACACGGCGGTATTCAGCGTGCTCTACGGCGCGCTGTTCGCGCCCCTCCCCTACCGCGATGCGGATCGGGTGGTGATGGTGGGTCGCACGCATCCCAGCATCGCGGGTGCGCTGCTGCCGCTCTCGCCGGGCAACTTCTACGACATGCGCGAGCGGGCGCATTCGCTGTCGCCGCTCGAGGGTGTGGCGACGCAGTCGTTTGTGCTGTCCGGACAGGGTGATGCGGCGCGCTTCGCGGGCGCCGCGGTAACCACGGGTTTGCTGGACATGCTGGGCGTGGCGCCGGCGCGTGGCCGTGGCTTCAGCGCGGCCGATGGGCAGCAGGGTGCGCCCGCGGTGGCGATCGTGAGCGACGGTTTCTGGCGCACACAGCTGGGTGGCGACCCGAGCGCCGTGGGCAGGGACTTTCGCCTGAATGACGAGCCGACGACGGTGATCGGTGTCATGCCGCGCGAGTTCAGCTTCCTCGGCTCGGTCGTGTGGGTGCCGCTGCGCTTTACCGAACAGCAGCGCGCGGCGCGCGGGCAGAACTACATCCGCATGTACGCGCGACTGGCGCCGCGTGCCGATGTCACGACCGCAGCCGCCGAACTGAAGTCCGCGTGGATACCGCTGCGCGATCAGTTCCCGAAAGGCAACGAGAACACCAGCTTCTCGGCGCGCACGCTGCGCGACATCTCGACGCAGGCGACGCGCAAGCCGCTCATGATCCTCGCGGTGTCGGCGCTCTTTGTGCTGCTCATAGCGTGCGCCAATGTGACCAACCTGCTGCTGGTGCGCAGCGAACGCCGCCAGCGTGAGGTGGGCGTGCGCACTGCGCTGGGCGCGGGCCGCTGGCAGCTGGCGCGACAGTTCCTCACAGAAGGCGTGATCACGGCAGTACTGGGCGGTGCTGCGGGCGTGGCCGTGGCGTGGGCGGGCGTGCACGTGCTGAAAGCCACGTTCGCGAACTCGGTGCCGCGCTCTTCCGCAGTGGGCATCAATGCGCCGGTGCTCGGCTTCACGCTGCTCGCTTCGCTGGCGACAGGCGTGCTCGTGGGCCTCGCGCCCGCGCTGCGCGGCCGTCCCAACTTCGACGTGCTGCGCGAAGGCGGTCGGGGCGGCACGGCGCGTCTCTCGCGCGTGGGCCGCGCACTCGTGGTGGCCGAGGTGGCGCTGGCCATCATGCTGGTCACGGGCGCGGGCCTGCTGCTCAAGAGTTATGCGGCCGCGGTGGGCTCCGACCTGGGCTTCGATCCCGAGCACCTGCTGGCGGCTAACTTCTGGTTCCCGGCGTCCCGCTATCCCGACAATGCGCAGGTGCAGGCGTTCCAGGATCAGCTCATGACGGCGCTTTCGGCAAACGGCCAGATCACGTCCTCCGCCATGTCGAGCATGGTGCCGGTGCGCGAGTTCGGCAACAACTACACGGAGATCGGCGTGCTGGGCCGGGACGCGAAGGCATCCTTCGTGGAGGCGAGAAACGTAACGGCTGCGTACTTCCACACGATGGGCATGAAGCTGCTGAGCGGACGCAGCTTCACGGAGGCGGAAACGCGGGATGCGAACAGCAGACAGGTGGTGATCAACCGCACACTCGCGCACCAGCTCTTCGGGGATGACTCGCCCATGGGCTGGAAGCTGTCGGGCACCTGGCCCGCGGAGTGCGAAGTGATCGGCGTCGTGGATGACGTGCGCGATTTCGGTCCGGACCAGGTGCCGCGGCCCACCATGTATTTCCCCTCGGCGTCCGCCGGCAACCTGATGGTGCGCTCACCGCAGCCTGTGAGCGTGGTGGCCGATCTGCTGCGCCGGGCGGCGCACGACATCGATCCGGCCGTGGCCATGGTGCGGGTACAGCCGATGGCCGAGATCGTGGATTCCGCACTGGCGGGCCGCCGCTTCCAGCTGACGCTCATTGGCGTATTCGCGGGCACGGCGCTGCTGCTCGCCTGTGTGGGCATCTACGGCGTGCTGGCCTATTCCGTGGAGCGGCAGACGCGCGAGATCGGCGTGCGCATGGCGCTGGGCGCGCGCGCCATGCGCGTGGCGCTGCAGGTGGCGTGGCGAGGCGGCACGCTGGCGCTGGTGGGCGTAGCGCTGGGCGTGGGCGGCGCACTGGCCACGAACAGCGTGATCAAGTCGCAGCTGTTCAACGTGGCCAGCATCGACGTGTACGTCTATCTGGCGGTGAGCGCGCTGGTGCTGCTGGTGGCAACGCTGGCCTGCGTGGTACCGGCGCGGCGGGCGGCGGTGATCGATCCGGTGCGGGCGCTGAGTATCGAGTAGGCGTTCGCGGTCCTGCAGCCTGTCAGGGGTCCGCTGGTCGTGTGCCGGCGGACCCCTGACAGTTCATTACACAGCCTCCGCAACCAGTGGCGCGGGTGCGGGCGGCGGTGGCGCGGGCGGTGCCGCCAGCGGCGCGGGCTGCGCCACGAACGCAGGTGCGGCACCGGCCAGCAGCATGGGCGTGATGGCCAGGGCGCAGGTCCACTTGAGCAACAGCTCGAGTGGCGAGCCACTCAGGAAGCCTGCGTAATACAGGCGCAGTGTTTGCCAGCTGCTGCCGTACAGCACGAACAGTGCGCAGGTGATCAGCGGTGGAACGGTAGCGCCGAACGCGGCCACACCCAGCCACCGGCGCTGGCGCCGGTAACGCGGACGCAGCAGGTCGCCTGCCATGTTCGTGGCCCGGGGCAGGGGAAAGCGGGTGAACGCGGCCGCGGCGAGGCAAACGAGCGGCCAGCTGAGCGCGTGCATGCCGATCAGCTCGAAGCTGGAAAGCGACCAGGTGCCGTTCACCATGAGGACCGATGTCAGCGCGAAGGCGCCGATGATCAGCATGGCGAGGCGCACGGCAATGCGGCGTGTGGCGAGGGCGGCGGGATCCTGTGCCAGCGCACGGCGGCGCAGGCTCTTCTGATACCACACGGCGAAGCCCACGAACAGAAGGGTCGTCACGGCAAGCGCCGTGATGCGATCCGCGTAGATCTCCAGCATCCTGGTAGCGACTGTGCGCGGCGACCCGTTCCAGGTCTGGAACGGCACATAGATGGCCTGGAAGATCAGCTGTGCGCCGTTCACCGCCATCGCCGTGATGACAACGACGTCGTACAGCGCAACGGCGAAGACGCCGCCCACGATGAAGCCAATGATGGCGGCGAGCGCGACGTGTTGTGAGCCGGCGGTGGCGAGCGCGATGGCGGCGCCGCCCGCCGCGCCCAGGAAGCCGGCAGTCATGAAGACGAGCAGCTTCTGGAACGGCCAGGCGAGCAGAGCGCCGAGCAACCCGCCAATGGCGGCGCCCGCCAGAATCGACTGGCTCGAGCCGACGGCGATGGCGGCGATGGAACCGCCCACCGCGCAGCCGAAGAACAGGCCCAGGAACGCGATGTACGCCTTGAAGATGCGGAGTCCCCACAGCACGAGCGCGAAACCGGCGGCGAGGGTGAGGACGTGCAGTGCGAGTTGCAGTTGCGCAGACACGGGACTCCTCCGTGCGGGAGGCTGGGAGATGCGGCCCGTTCCAGTAGACCGTACTCGACACTACGGTCCAGTCGGGTCGCGGACTTCATGATGGAAAGCTGACGGGGCGGAACGCAACGACTTCGGGATTGCCGTTCTGGCGACCGGGACGGATGCGCGGTGGCGCGGGTGGCGGCGCAGCGCCGGAAGGTGAAGCGCGTTCTCGCCTGAGTCCGTGCCGGGCGGGCTCCCGCCCTCGCATCGAAGCGTGTGCGAGCCTACTATGAGCGGCACAGTTCCGGCAGCGCGGCCGGGTCAGGCGGCGCTGCGTGGCGAGGACGGTCGGCTCTTCAGCAGAACCGGCCCGGGTACCGGAGAGCCGCGCCGAGCGTGTCCGACACCAGCCCGGAGAACCCCGTCGATCCCGCTCAGGTTCTCCTCGACGTACTGCCAGGCCTCGAGCTGCTGCTGACGTCGCTCGCCCACCGGCACGGACTCGATCCGGACGAGGCGCAGGACTTCGCGTCATTCGTGAAGGAACGCCTGATCGAGAACGACTACGCGAGACTGCGCAAGCACCGCGGCGAATCCACAATGCTCGGTTATCTGGGCACGGTCGTTCCCCACCTGTACCTCGATTTTCGCGTCAAGCAGCTGGGCCGCTGGCGCCCATCGGCGGGAGCGAAGCGACTGGGCCCCGTCGCGGTGCGGCTGCAGGCCCTCCTCGAGCGCGAGGGCATGGGTCTGGAACAGGCGATCGAGATGCTGCGCAGCCGCGGCGTGAACATGACCGATGGCGAGCTGCGCCGACTCGCCGCGCAGTTGCCGCGCAACGCGAATCCGCGCAAACACGATCGTGCCCTGCCACTGGACGCGTGCTCTCCGGATCATGCGGATGACGGCGTGCTGTCAGACGAGCGGCAGCAGGCGTGGCAACGCGTGCAGGCGAAGCTGGCTCGGGCCATGGCACAGTTACCGAATGAAGATCAGATACTGCTTCGTCTGAGGGTGTGGGAGCACATGCACATCCCTGACATTGCGCGCGCGTTGAACCTCACCGCCAAGCCGTTGTACCGCCGTCTGGAGCGCATTGTGAAGCGGCTGCGCGTGCTGCTGCGCGCGGATGGTGTGGACGCGGAAACCGTGCGCGAGCTGCTGTCCGATGACGAACGGGTGCGCTGATGGGGCGAAGGCGACGGTTCATGTCCGTCCTTAAGCTGAGACCCGGACCCCGGACCGAGCCGAGGAGTCAGTTGTGACAAGCGAACCACAGGACGATCTGGAGCCGGTCGCGCATGGCGACGAAGAGCAGGACGATCTCGAGCTGCTGGCGGCATTCCTGGAGAATCGCCTGCCACCAGCGAAGCGGGCGGAACTGGCCGCGATGATCGTGCGCTCACCCGGGCTGTACGAAGTGTTTGCCGATGCGGCCGCGCTGCGAGCCGCGGGCATCGCAGTGCCGGTTGCAGCAGGCCAGGGTGCGCCATCCCCCGTCATGCCGGAGCCCCCGCACTTTCTGCGCTGGCAGGTGTTGCTGCCTGCGGCGGCGGCTGTGCTGGCCGTGTTCTGGCTGGCGCCGATGGTCTGGCATCACGACACGGCTAACGGCGCGTTCGCGCTCGGCATCCAGTCGGCCGGCGGGCGAGGCTCCTTTCAGGCGCTGTTCGACTCGACGTGGCTCGGCACGCGGGTGCCGGCCAGGCGCAGCGGTGCAGCCGCCGAGGCGCCCGCGCGGGAGCTGGGGTTCCGTGCGGGCGTGCGCTTCACGGACCTGCGCGTGGCGTGGGAGCTGGCGGACACGCCGGCCATGCGTCTCGCGGACAGGGACCTGCGCGGCACGCTCGACGCCGCCACACCACTGAGCCCGCCCGTGGTCGCGCTGGTCGCCGCAGCGGAAGCCGTGCCGCCGCAACCGGGCGTCGTACCGGCAAGTCGGCACCGGGAATGGCAGGCAGCGGCCGCGGGCGCACCCGGCCTGTTTCCGGCGCCCTGGTTCGAGATCGGACTTTGGGCGGAGCAGGCCGCGATGGCCGTGCGGCTGAACCGGCCGGCCTACTTCGCGCGGGACGGCGAGGCGGCGAAGCAGCTGGATGCCCTGGTCGACAAACTCGGCAACGCCACGGACAGCGCCGGCAGCGCGGTGCTCACCGCGCTGCGCAGTGTGCAGCGGACCATAGCCGGGGGCGTCACCGCCGGTGGTCTGTCTGCGATCACGCCGGACGTCGACGCCCTGTTCCAGATCGTCCGCTGACACCGCTGTCAGCGTGAGCCCGCCGGCGCACCGGGCGATCGCCTGACAGCCTGTCAGTCAGGCTGCCTGGACCTCAGGAACCGGTCGGCCGGCGCGCGGGCTCTGCTTCCCGCCGCTGCTGCTCTTCCAGTGCTGCCCAGGCGTTCAGTGCCACGTCCAGCTCCTGCTGCGCCGTGCGCAGTTCGGCCTGCAGGCGGGCTGCATCGGCGGCGCCATCGGCAGTGCGATAGAGTGACTCGTCGTGCAGCCGGGCCGTGAGCTGCGACACACGCGCCTCGATGGTGTGTGCGTGCGCTTCCGCCTGTTCGACGGCTCTTTTCGAGGAGCGCCGCTGCGTGGCGTGCTGCTGGCGCGTGTCGTGTGCGCGCTTCGCCTGTCTGCGCTGCACGGCGCGCGCTTCCCCTGCCACCTGCGCCGCCGCCTGCTGCGCATCGGACTCGCGCTTCGACTTCGCCTCGAGCCAGTCGCTGAACGGGCCATCGAAGTCCTCGATGTGGCTGCCGTAGAGCGCCCAGATGCGGGTGGTGAGCGCGGCCAGCAAGGCGCGATCGTGGCTCACCAGCAGGACAGTGCCGTCATAGTCGTCGAGCGCATCCTCGAGCGCTTCGATCGATTCCACATTGAGATGATTGGTGGGCTCGTCGAAGAGCAGCAGGTTGGCGCCGGAGAGCACGATCATGGCGAGCGCCAGCCTGGCCTGCTCGCCGCCGGAGAGCGAGCCTGCGAGGCGCTGCACTTCATCGCCCGAGAATGCGAAGCGGCCCAGGTGGTTCTGCACCTGTCCGCGATCCCAGCGCGGACGCAGGTCGTGGATGGTATTGAACAGCGAGCGGGTGGCCGGCACCTGCGCCAGGTCCTGCCGGTAGTGCGCGGCGGTAACGCCCGCGCCCGGCAGCAGCGCGCCGGCCGCAGGCGGGCGCTCGCCTGCAATGGCGTGCAGCAGCGTCGACTTGCCGGCGCCATTCGGCCCCACGATGCCGATCACCTCGCCACGCGTCACGCGCGCGGAAAAGTCCTCGAGCAGCACGCGCGGCGGCGCTCCCACTTCGAGGCGTACGTCGCGCGCGACGAGCACCTGGTCGCCGCCTCGCTCGCCCGCCGGCAGGCGCACCGCCATGGCACCCGCTTCGCCCGGTGGCGGCGAGAGTCTGGGCATGCGGGCGAGCCGCGTGCGCCGCCCTTTCGCCTGACGGCTGTTCTGTCCCGCAATGTTGCGGCGGATATAGTCCTCTTCCGCGCTGACCTTGCGCTGCTGCTGCTCGAAGGCGCGGCGCTGCGCCTCGCGCCGCTCGGTGCGGATGGCGACGAACTGCTCGTAGCCTGAGGCGTAGGGCACTGCGCCGTGGTCTTCGAGGTGCAGGATGTGATCCGCGATGCGCGCCAGGAAAGCGCGGTCGTGGCTGATGGCTAGCAGCGTATTACGCGAGCCGATCAGATAATCCTCGAGCCAGCGCGTGGTCTCCAGGTCGAGATGGTTGGTGGGCTCGTCCAGCAGCAGCAGGTCGCCGGGAGATGCCAGCTGCCGCACCAGGCCGAGGCGGCCGCGCTCCCCGCCGGAGAGTCCGGCCAGCCGCTGCGTGTGTGCGCCCTCCGCATTGAAGCCCAGTCCTTCCAGCACGGCGGCCACAGTGGCGCGAAAGGTATGGCCGCCCTCGTTCTGGAAGCGGTGCAAGTCGTCATCGTAGCGCGTGAGCGCGGCAGGCGACGCGTCGTGCGCGAGCGCGTGCGCCTGGGCTTCGAGCGACGCCTCCAGCTCGAGCAGATGGGCAAAGGGCGAGGCGGCGGCCTGCCACACCGTCGTCGCCTGCTCGAACGTACGGTGCTGGTCCAGCAGCGTGATGCGCGTGCCCGCCGCGCGCGCGATCGAGCCGGCTGTCGGCTGCAGTGTGCCGGCGATGAGCCGGAACAGTGTAGTCTTGCCCGAGCCATTGCGGCCCACGACGCCCCAGCGCTCGCCCCGCTCGACGGCGAAGCTGACGCTGCGCAGCAGGGTCTCACCCGCGTAATCGAAATCGACGCCGTTCAGGGCGACCAGGCTCATCGCGCCACCGCCCGGTTCCCGTTTCCCTTGCTCATGCAGGAGGTTAAAGCCTCCGACCGCGTGGGCGCTACGGGTCGTGGCGAGATGGGCGGACGAAATCCTGTCGCAGAATGACCCACCACCAGCCGCTGATTCGTCGCCTTGTGACCATGACGCGCGGCCTCGACGCAGGTGCCGGCGCCCGCGTGGTGCACGCCGATAACGAAGTGTTGGTTGTGTGCGCCAGTCCGGGCCGATGTGGCTTCTGCATGCGGATGGCCATGTTACACGACACGGTCCGTCCTCGCTCCGGTCCGGCGACGCCCACTGTTGCGGCGCGGCCACGGAAAACGCGGGCGGCGCACGCACGCGGCGTTCTCCTTGCACGATGACGGGGTGACGCCGGCAACCTCCAGTGTGGAGGGGCTGAACCGCCGGAGCGGTCAGCAGCTGAAGGCGGTCTCCGGGTTCACGGTCTCTGTGAGGAGGGTTCGATGTACGCGAATCTTCGCAGAATCACGGGACCCTCTGTAGTTCTGCTCCTTGCGCTGCTGCCCGCTGCATGCAGCAGGGACGCCTGGAGCGGCGAGGATCCCACCTCGCCTGCCATGTCGCTCGCGCCCGGTGCTAACACCGTGGTTATCAGCGGCGTGACCTACGAGTATGGCTGTCCTGATTTCCCCTGCCCGGCCATGCCGATTGTGACCGAGCACATCAACAAGGGCCGCTTCATGTGGATGCCGTCATCGCCGGCGTCGAGGCCGACGATCTACCTGTACGTGCTGCGACTGCCCGTGCAGTTGCGCCTGCCGACACCGCCGCCGCACGAGGACACACTGCCCTCGTTGAAGCTGGCGCCGTACCTCACTGGTCCCGAGGCAATGACGGGATCGTGGATGGCCCCCGATGACCAGCTCTCGTGCCTGCGTGTTCACCTGACGTTGAACTCGCCTGACGGACGGGACTGGGACTTCGTGAGCGGTGAGCGGGTTCTGAACTTCGGCAGCTGGTACGACGGTGAGCGCATGACCAGCATGCCGGCGATGCGGACGCCGATCGCGCGCACCGAATGGGGCTTCCTGATGGATGGTTCCTATGGCATCTACCCGGGCTACGGCTCGCCTCCGTATGACGCCGTGTTCACTGCCACCGTGCGCACGTATGCGGGTGGCACGGAAGCGCACGTCGTCAGCGCCACGGTGCGCTGCAACGAGCCCGAGGTGCCGGCGCCGCCTGCGCCTTCCCTCGTGGGTGACGACCTCGTGAAGGGCAAGTGGACCGGGTTCCTCTGGAACCTGCAGCTGGTCTGCAGGGATGTGAACTTCGATCTGATCGTCCCAGATGAAATGCCGTGGTACTACGATGCCGGCTCGATCACGTTCGACTACCTGCGCTACGACCACGGACACTGGGACACGCTGCACAAGACGACGGTAGCGACGATGAACAGCAGCACCTGGCAGAGCGTCCTGTCGGGCAACTACGACAGCTACCCGCTGTTCAGGAACCTCTGGCTGCCGTACGACGCCTACCGGGTGACGGTGGGAGGCACCGTGGAGCGGACTGTGCACCATCGCGAATTCCAGAACGAGGTCGAGCACACCTTCGTGTGCGTGGCCCCCGACCTGTGGAATTACAGGCACGGCATCGATCTGCCGGGTATGCCCGACTGAACCGGCGATCGGTGCGGTCGACGGGAACCGCACACGAACGGCCCCGGCCCGCCACAAGGCGGACCGGGGCCGCAGTCTTGTTCAACGACGATGCCGCTTCAGCAGGTGCTGGGCACGCGGTGCGTCACGGCGAGTTGTGCAATGCGTCGTGCAGGTCGCGCCAGGACTCGTGCAGCAGTCGGGAGACAGTGGCCCAGTCGGCGTCCTTTCCACCGGTGTCACGCAAGGCGCCCGCCTGCGCGCGCAGCAGGCCGGAGCGCTCGGCGCGCTCGACCGGCATGCTGTAGATCAGCGCGTACTCTTCGGCAATACGGCGGCCCACGGTATCCGGCGACTCCTGACCGGGTGTTCGTCGCGCCACCCACCACGCCAGCTCGGCGCGCGCGACTGCGGCGGGATCGAAGCGCGTGTGCATCCATCGCTGTACAATGGCGTAGCCCTGCTCCAGGTCGGGCAACACGGTGCCATAGTTGTCGCGCATTTCGGCGAAGCGCGCGGCGGCGCGCGCGAAATGGAAGGCCGTCTGCACGGAGCGCGCCCAGGAATAGTGGTACTGCTCGCGCATTTGGATGGTGAGCAGCTTGAACAACTGCACCGCATGCCGATCGTAGTAGGCCTGCCACATGCCCACTTCGAGGTCTGCGGTGCGGTCCGGATCGAAGCGATCCAGCGCGCGCGGCCCGCGCGGCGGCAGGAACGCGAACGCGCAGCCGCAGGCGAGCAGCGCCAGCATCGCGAGCTGGATCCAGGTGCGAACTCTCATGGTCTCCTCATGGCGTCACGCGTTGTACGTCGGGAGGCGTGCCAGCGCAATCGGTCGGCCTGCGTCCCGAGGCGCCTTGAACCGCGTTTCTGGGGCTGGGGCTCGGGCTGAAGCAGGGGCTGGCCACACACTGTGTGTCCGATTCGCGCGCTTTCCCGCGCAACGGGTCTTTCGAGTTCCAAGGCGTCAGGCACGGCGCGCGCAGCGAGATGCGGGCGGTTGACACTCCGGGCCGGCGGGCGCACGTTCCCGGCCTCGCTTCCATCCCGATACAGCAAGGAGTACACGATGAGGTCTCACTCGTGGTGCGGCGCTTTCCGTGCGGGTGCGCGCACGGCCCGCGCGGCCGCTGCGCTGTCACTGTCCCTGGCTCTGCCCGCGGCACTGCGCGCGCAGGCGAACGATGAGGCGTATGGCGCGAAGATCCGCGAGTACACGACGGAGCCGTTCTTCCTGACGCCGTACATTCGATCACCTGCCGGCCTCCAGCACGATTCCTACGCCCATGAAGTTCTTCGGCGACATCATTGGTGCGCCCAAGACGCTCCATTACCCGGAGGAGATCTACAGCTACATGCGCGCGGTGGAGGCGGCATTGCCGCGCGTGAAGACCTTCTCCATGGGCAAGACGGAGGAAGGGCGCGAGATGATGCTGGTGGCCATCTCGAACGAGGAGACCATACGCCGGCTCGATGACTATCGCCAGATGAATCTGCAACTGGCGGATCCGCGCAGGACCACGGATGCGCAGGCCAACGACATCATCGCGCGCGGCAAGGCCATGTACTGGGCGACCGGCTCGATCCACTCGACGGAGACCGGCTCACCGGAAATGCTGATGGAGCTGGTCTACCGTCTGGCCGCCAGCGAGGAGCCCGGCATCAAGCTGGTGCGTGACAGCATGATCATCCTGGTCACGCCCGTCAGCGAGGTGGACGGGCGGGCGCGCGAGGTGGACCTGTACATGGCCCGCCAGCGCGAACCCGACGCCGTGTTACCCGGCCTCATCTACTGGGGCCATTACGTGGCGCACGACAACAACCGCGACAACATCGGCATGTCGCTCAAGCTCTCGCAGAACGCGACGCGCACGTTCCTGCAGTGGCAGCCGGAGATCATGCACGACCTGCACGAGTCGCAGGCCTTCCTCTACACGTCCACGGGCCGCGGCCCCTACAACGCGTGGATCGACCCGACCACCATCAACGAGTGGAACCGGCTTGCCTTCCGCGAAGTCAAGGAAATGACCGAGCTGGGCGTGCCCGGCGTCTTCACGCACGATTACTATGACGGCTGGGCCCCCAACTACATGTTCTGGATCGCCAACACGCGCAACTCGATCGGCCGCTTCTACGAGACGCAGAGCGCCACCGGCACCACGGCGGGCAGCAACATTGAGCGTGAATGGCACCGCCCCAACACGCCGTTACCGCGCGTGGCCTGGAGCATTCGCAACAACGTGAACATGCAGGAAGGCGCCGATCCCTGATGGCCTTCAACGAGGTGGCGAAGAACAAGTCGGAGTACATGCGCAGCTTTTACCTGAAAGCGAAGCGCTCCATCGCGAAGGCGACCGCGGAGGGACCGGCGGCGTACGTGTTCCCCGCCAGCGATCCGCGGCCGGGCCAGCAGGCCAGGCTGCTGCTGCTCATGCAGCGCCAGGGCGTCGAGATACAGCGACTCACGGCGGACGCGAGCGTCGCGGGCAGGAGCTTCCCCAGCGGCAGTTACGTGATCCGCATGGACCAGCCGTTCTCCCGCCTGGCCGACATGTTCCTCGACAGGCAGTACTACAGCACGCAGGACCCACCGCCCTACGATGACACCGGCTGGACGCTGGGCCCGCTGTTCAATGTCGCTACCGAGCGCATCGAGGACCCCAGCATCCTGAAGGCGGCCATGGCGCCGGTCATGGACACCGTGCGTGCGCCGGGCGGCCTGGCCGCGAGCGCCAGCGGCGCCACTGCGTTTCTCGTGAATTACAACGCGGACAACAATCTCACCGCGTTCCGCTACAAGTACCGGAACCTGAAGATCGACGCCGCGGAGGCATCGTTCTCGAGCAATGGCCACGACTTCGGCGCGGGCTCCTTCATCATCCGCACACAGGGCAACCCGTCCGGCCTGGCCAACACACTGGATGCGGCCGGCAAGGATTACGGCTTCACCGCGTACCCGGCCTCGTCGGTACCGACCGTGTCGACACACGCGGTCACCGCGCCGCGCATTGCCGTGCTGCACAGCTGGCAGAGTACGCAGACGGAAGGCTGGCTGCGCATCGGCCTGGATGAGTACAAGATCCCCTACGACTACGTCGGACCACAGGACATCCGCGATACGCCGCGGCTGCTCGACAAGTGGGACGTGATCCTGGTGGGCGCGGGCAACAGCGTGGCAGCGCTGGTCACCGGCGTTACCGGCGACAAGCCGATTCCCTGGAAGGCCAGCTCACTCACGCCCAACCTTGGCCAGCCCGCGTCCAGCGAAGACATCCGCGGCGGCCTCGAGTTCAAGGGTGTCACCGCACTGATGAACTTCGTGAATGACGGCGGCACGCTGGTCACCATGGCCAGCAGCTCCGCGCTGCCCATTCAGTTCGGTCTGTCGAACGGCGTGACCATCCAGCAGCGCGACAACCTGTGGGCGCCGGGCAGCGTGTTCCGCGCCGATGTCGAGGATGCGGCCAGCCCGATCGTCTACGGTTACGGCAGCGAGCTGGGTGTGTTCTTCGACACGTCACCCATCTTCTCCGACCCGAACGGCGGCGGTGGTCGCGGCTTTGGCCGGGGCGGCCGCGGCGGCGCCGAGACCGATCCCGCGCTCGCGCACGTGGGCGGGACCACTGAGCGCCACTCCTCCCGTGGTGGCATCAATGACGAGGACATCGTGCAGGGCCGCCCGCGCATCATGGGCCAGATGATGGCACAGGGCGGCGCCGCCGGCAGTGGCCGTGGCGGGCGTGGCGGGCGAGGGGGTCGCAGCGGTGGCGGCGGCGGCCGGGGCGGCGCGGGCCAGGCCGGTGGCGCCATGGGCGCGGACACCCCACAAGTCGCAGGCGGCCGCGGCGGCTTCGGTGGCGGCGGTTTCGGTGGCGGCGGGCGAGGCGGCCGGGGCGGCGGCGGCGCGGGCTTCGGCGAGAACCGCGTTGTCGTCCGCTACACACCCGATGCGCGCAACCTGCTCATCAGCGGCGGCCTCGACTACGCCCCCGAGATGACCAACACCCCCGCCCTCATCCAGTCCAGCGTGGGCAAGGGCAATGTCGTGATGTTCAGCTTCAACCCCTTCTGGAGGGGGGAGACACTGGGGAGCTATGCGCTCGTCTTCAACACACTGCTGCACCACGCGTCGCTGGGCGCGGGGGAGAAGAGTGCGGCGGAGAGGTAACGGCTAACAGCTTATTTTCACACAGAAAATGCGTGGGCCTCCAGGCACGCGTGCGCTGACACCCAGTTCGCCCGCAGCCCCTCCCGCCTCGCGAAGCCCCGCGAAGCCTCAGGAAGCCTGGAGCAGGAACTTCGTGGGGTTCTTCATGAACCTCAGGCGACAGCCGCCGCAGCAGAAGTAGTACGTGCGGCCCTCGTGCTCGTGCGTGTGCTGCGCGCCGGCAACCTGAACGGTCATGCCGCACACCGGATCAATGGCGGTGGCGGGCGTGACGCTGCTTTCCTCCTCGACCGCCTGGGGGCCGGGCAGCCGCTCGAGCGAGCGGCGTGCTTTCACGACCTCGGCCATGATGCCGAGTGCGATCTCATTGCCGCGGCGGGCGAGGATGTCGAGGCCGGCGGGATAGCGGACGCGCGCGAGTGCGTCACGCGTCACGCCGTTCTGGGCGAGCGTGTCCAGCACGGCGGCGCCGCGCTTGCGGCTGGCGACGAGTCCGATGTAGGGCGCATTGGTGGCCAGCACCCGGGTGAGCGCGGGCTCATCGAATTCGCCGTGTGTAGCGACCACCACGAACGTGAGCGGCGTGATGTGCGCCGTGATGTCGTCCACGCTGCGCAGCACTTCGTCGGCATGCGCCATGGCATTGCTGCCGGTGGGATCCACCGCAATCACCTGGTAGTTCAGGGCGCGGCCCAGATGCGCCAGTGCCTGCGCCACGGGCAGGTTTCCGACCAGCAGCAGGCGAGGCCGCGGGTGGTGCGGCTCGATGAAGATGTCCAGGGTCCCTCCGCTGAAGCAGGTCATGGGAACTTCCGTGATGCCCTCGGGAACCGGACGCGTACCCGGTTCCGGCGAGAGGCGGATCAGGCGGCTGCGATCTTCCGCCAGTGCGGCCAGTGCTTCGCGGATAACCGCAGGTTGCGCGCAACTGCCGCCGATCCAGCCGACCAGCGTGCCGTCGGCCGTGACAATGGCGCTGTCGCCGGGCTTGCCCGATGTGGGCCGCTCGGCGCGCACCACCGTGGCCGTGGCAAAAGGCCTGCCCCTGCGCGTCAGCTCGTGCGCGGTGCGGAAGTATTCGTCGAACATGATCCTGCCCTGAGGCCGCGGGCCCGCCGTGCGCGACGACGGACCCGTGTCGCCCCGATTATTCCGTTACGCCGTGCGCGCGCAGTGCAGTCCACACCTTTTCCGGCGTGATCGGGATGTCCAGGTGGCGCACACCCAGGTGCCATAGTGCGTCTACCACAGCGTTAGCAATGGCCGGCGGCGCGCCGACCGTCGGCGATTCGCCCACACCCTTGGCGCCCAGCGGGTGGTGGGGCGAGGGCGTGATCGTCTTTTCCGTTTCCCATTTGGGCGATTCCATGGCGGTGGGAAGCAGGTAGTCGGCGAACGTGCCCGTCAGGTTCTGCCCGTTCTCGTCGTACACGATCTGCTCGAACAGTGCCGGGGCGAGTCCCATGGTCAGGCCGCCGTGGATCTGACCCTCGACCACCAGCGGGTTGATGATATTGCCGCAGTCGTCCACCGCCATGAAGCGGCGCACCTTCACTTCGCCCGTGCCCTTGTCGATGTCGACCACGGCGATGTAGCTGCCAAACGGAAATGTCAGGTTAGGCGGATCGTAGTAGTCCACCGCCTCGAGCCCGGCTTCCATGCCCGGCGGATGATTCGTGTAGGCGGCAAAGGCGATGTCCTGGATGGTCTTGTGCTGGTCGGGCGATCCCTTCACCTGCCAGCGGTCGACGTTCCACTCCAGCTCGTCCTCGCCCACTTCCAGCAGGTACGCCGCGATCTTCTTCGCCTTTGCCTTGATCTTGCGCGCGGCCATGGCGCCGGCGGCGCCGGCGGTGGGTGTCGAGCGGCTGGCGTACGTGCCCAGGCCGTAGGGCGCGGTCTCCGTGTCGCCTTCCTCGATGGCCACGTCCGATGCGGGCAGACCCAGCTCCTCCGCGATGATCTGCGCGTACGTGGTCTCGTGACCCTGTCCCTGGCTCTTCGTGCCGAAACGCGCAATGGCCTTGCCCGTCGGGTGGATGCGGATCTCCGCGGAGTCGAACATTCTTGATGCCGAGGATGTCGAAGTCACGGGACGGACCGGCGCCCACGACTTCCGTGAAGCTGCAGATGCCGATGCCCATCAGCTCGCCGCGCGCTCGCTTCTCCGCCTGCTCGCGGCGCAGTCCGTCGTAGTCGATCGCCTTCATGGCCTTGCGCAGCGCCGCTTCGTAGTTGCCGGAATCGTATTCCCAGCCGGTGGGCGACTTGTACGGGAACTGGTCCGGCCGGATGAAGTTGCGCAGGCGGAATTCCGCGGGATCGACGCCCAGCTCGTGGGCCGCGATGTCCGCCATGCGCTCGATCATGTGCACGGCTTCCGTGACGCGGAACGAGCAGCGGTAGGCAACGCCGCCCGGCGGCTTGTTGGTGTACACGCCGTCCACCGCCACGTGCGCCGCCTTCATGTCGTAGCTGCCGGTGCAGATGCTGTACAGGCCCGCGGGGAACTTGGACGGATTCGCCGCGGCATCCGCAGCAGCCGTGGTCGGCCAGCGTCTTCACGCGCAAGCCCGTGATGCGGCCGTTCGCGTCGAGCGCCATTTCTGCATCGATGTGGTAGTCCCGCGCGAAGCTGTCCGCCTGCAGGTTCTCGCTGCGGTCCTCGATCCACTTCACGGGCAGCCCGGTCACGATGCTGGCCACGGCGCAGCAGACGTAGCCGGGGTAGACGGGCACCTTGCCGCCGAAGCCGCCGCCGATGTCGGGCGAGATGATCTGGATGTTCTGCTCGGGCAGACCGCTCACCAGCGCGAACACCGTGCGGTGCGCGTGCGGCGCCTGCGACGTCATCCACATCTTCAGCTTGCCGGTGATCTTGTCGAAGTGCGCCACCATGCCGCAGGTCTCGATGGACGAGACGTGGATGCGGGGCAGGTAGAGCGACTGCTTCACGACCTTCGCAGCTTCCTTGAACACCCTGTCCGTGGCCGCCGCGTCGCCGGCTTCCCAGTGCCAGATGTGGTTGGTCCTGTCGGTCTTGTCATCGCGTACGATAACACGGTCTTTCAGCGCCTCGAATGGATCGACCACGACATCCAGCGGCTCGTAATCGACCACCACCTTCTCGATGGCATCGGCCGCGATGTAGCGATCCGTGGCGATGACGGCCGCCACCTCCTGCGCGTAGTAGACGACCTTCTCGATCGGCAGCACCATCTGCGTATCCGACATGAGCGTGGGCATCCAGTGCAGGTTGCCCGCCTTCTTCAGATCCTCGCCCGTGATGACGGCGAGCACGCCCGGCATGGCCAGCGCGGCGCTGGCGTCGATCTTCAGGATTTTCGCGTGTGCGTACGGGCTGCGCACGATGTCGAGATACAGCATGCCCGGCAGCTTCACGTCGTCCACGTAGTTGCCGTGGCCCTGAATGAAGCGCGGATCCTCCTTGCGCTTCATGCGATGGCCCATGCCGCAGATCTTCGGCGGCGTGGTGATGCGCACGGCATCGGTGGTCTCGACCTGCGCCGACGCGCCCTGCGGCACCGGGTGCATCTGCTGCGTGCGATCGGCTACCTGTGTCATGCGACGCCTCCCTTCGCCGTCTCGTTCAGCTTCGCCGCGGCGTACTGGATGGCCTCGACGATCTTGTTGTAGCCGGTGCAGCGGCAGAGGTTGCCGGAGATGCCGAAGCGGATCTCGGCTTCGCTCGGGTCGGGGTTCTTCGACAGCAGGTACTTCGCGCTCATGATCATGCCGGGCGTACAGTAGCCGCACTGCAGGCCGTGCTTCTCCCAGAAGCCCTCCTGCAGCGGGTGCAGCTGCCCGCCCTGCGCCAGCCCCTCGATGGTCTCGACCGCGGCGCCATCGGCCTGCACGGCGAACAGCGTGCAGCTCTTCACGCCCACGCCGTCGAGCAGCACGGTGCAGGCGCCGCAGCTGGTGGTATCGCAGCCGATGTGCGTGCCGGTGAGCGACAGGTCCTCGCGCAGGAAGTGCACGAGCAGCTTGCGCGCATCGACTTCGCGCGTATGCAAGGTGCCATTCACGGTGACGGTGATCGTGTGCATGCTCATGCGGCACCTCCCTTCGCCCTCGCGATGGCCCTCGCAGCTGCGCGCTTGAGCAGCACGCGTGTCACATCGCGCTTGTACTCGACACTGCCGCGCAGGTCCGCCGACGGATCGCACTCGCGCGGCGGCCGCCTGCGCCGCCGCATCCAGCGCCGCGTCATCCAGCGTCCTGCCGACGAGCGCAGCTTCCGCCTGCTTCGCGCGCATGGGCACGGCGCTCACGTTGGTGAGCGCGATCCTCGCCGCGCGGCAGGCGTCGCCATCCAGAGTCAGATTGACGGCGACAGCGGAAATCGCGTAGTCGCCTACCTTCCGTTCCAGCTTCTGATACGCGCTGCCCTGCCCTTTCGCGGGTGTGGGTACGCGCATCTCGATGAGCAGCTCACCGGACTGCAGCGAATTCTCGAACAGGCCCGTGAAGAACGTCGTCGACGGGAATCTCGCGTGTGCCGCCCGCGCCGCGCGCCACCAGTGTGGCGCCGTACGCGAGCATGACCGCGGGATGGTCGTTCGCGGGATCGGCGTGCGCGAGATTGCCGCCGACGGTGCCGCGATTGCGCACCAGCGGATCGGCAATGACGCGCCCCGCATCCGCGAGCGCGCCGTACTTCTTCACGAGCGGCGAGTGTTCCAGCTCCGACTCGCGCGTGAGTGCGCCGATACGCAGGAAGCCGCCTTCCTCGCGCACGTACGCAAGCGCTGTAATGCGATTGATGTCGATGAGTGTGGCAGGCTGTGAAAGCCGGAAGCGCATGGCGGGAACCAGACTGTGCCCGCCCGCCAGGATCTTGGCGTCATCGCCGAGCTTCGCCAGCAGCGCGATGGCTTCGTCCACGCTGCCTGGCGCATGATAATCGAATGAACCCGGTATCACGTGTCCCCCTCCCGTTCAGGTCGCCAGCTTGTAGATCAAATAGAGCAAGAGGATGCCGCCGATCGCGATCAGCGACCACAGCAGTGGCGGCGGGATCAGGTCCTTTGCGACCTGGCGCGCCACACCCGCGGCGAACTGCGCCTGCGTCGGCTTCTGGTATTCGAACTGGTGCACGCTGCCATTGCCCGCGTCAGCCGCGGCACTGCCGCCGGCAGCGCCCGCCGAGCGCGCCGCGACATTCGCTTTCACCGCCGCGTTGAGTCCTTCGAGGCTCTGCGCAATGATGGCGCGCGCCGAGCTTTCCACGAGACGCTGGCCCACCGCGGCCAGACGGCCGCCCACCTGCGCATCGCCATCATAGACGAGGTGCGTGCGCTCGCCATCGGGTGAGAGCTTGAGGTTGCCGGTCGCTTTCACGAAACCCATCGCGCCGCGGCCGTCGACCAGCATGGTGTAGCCGTTGGGTGCGTCGATGTTCTCGAGTTTGACTTTGCCCTGGAAATCGCCCTGCACGGGACCAACCTTCATGCGCAGTGCGCCCTCGAATTCGTTCTCGCCCGTGCGCTCGAGCTTCTCGGCGCCGGGCAGCACGCGGGCCAGCACGGTGGGATCGAGCAGCATTTCCCAGACGAGCGACTGGGGACCATCAAACGTGTGCTCACCGCTGATCTTCATGGCAAACACTCCAGCGGAATCTCTGGGCAATCTGGAGACGCGGCCGCGCCGCCGCCATGAGCGTACCATCCGGTGCGCGTGCGCGTAACCCCCGACTGTCCAGTCCGTGCGAACACGGGATTGTTCCCTCCGGCGGTCGCGGCGCCCCACCCGGATCCTCCCGCCATGGCGCCGGTCCTGACGTCCGCCTATCGTAGCGCCTGCATACCCGTCGCCGAGGATACATGGAGAATCCGATTCGCAGTCTGCACCACGTCACCGCCACCGTGAACGACGCGCAGCAGGATCTCGACTTCTACGGGAGCCTGCTCGGCCTGCGGCTGGTGAAGAAGACGGTCAACTTCGACAATCACAACGTCTATCACTTCTACTACGGTGATGAGCGCGGTGCTCCATCGACGATCATGACCACGTTCCCGTACAAGGGTTGGGGTGTACCGGTGGGAACGAAAGGCGCGGGTCAGATCACGGTAACGTCGTTTTCTGTCCCGGCGACGTCGCTGGATGTCTGGCGCGCGCGGCTGCGCGGTCAGGGCATCACGTTCCGCGAGGCCGCCAGTCCCTTCGGCGAGGAAACGCTCGAGATCCGTGATCCATCCGATCTCGTGATCGAGCTGGTGGGCACGACAGGCGACACGCGCTCGCCGTGGGTCGCGCCCGGCATTGGCGCAGGCGAGGCGATCCGCGGGCTGCACGGCGTGCGCCTGCTCGTGCGCGAACCGGCGCGCACACTGCAGCTGCTCACCGAGGTGCTCGGATTCACTGTCGTGAATGAAGAGGGCGCGCGCACGCGTGTGGCGGTGAACGGTGACGCGCCGGGTCGCTACCTCGAGATCGTCGCCTCACCGGACTCGCCTGCGGCAGTCAACGGGCTGGGCACCGTACACCACGTCGCGATGGCCATCACCGGTGAGGCGGAGCAGCTGCGCTACCGCGAGGAGCTGTTGCGTCTCGGGTACCGCGTCACGGAAGTGCGCGACCGGCAGTATTTCCGCTCCATCTATTTCCGCGAGCCGGGCGGCGTACTCTACGAGATCGCGACCGTGCCGCCGGGCTTCACGATCGACGAGGAGCTGGATCTGCTGGGTCGCGAGCTGAAGCTGCCACCGTGGGAGGAGCCGCACCGCGCGGCCATCGAGAGCCATCTGCCCGGAATCATCCAGCCATGAGCGCCCGCGGACCGCACGCCGGCCAACCGCTTGTTAGTGCGGGCCCGCCGCTGGGCAGCAGCCCGGTCATGATCATGGTGCACGGCCGCAATGCCTCGGCCCGCAACATCCTGGATCTGTGCGACGCGCTGAACCGGCCCGCCTTCACGTACCTCGCGCCTTCCGCTGCGGGAAACACCTGGTACCCGAACGGCTTCATGAGCGAGATCGCGAGCAACGAGCCGTTCCTGTCCTCCGCACTGAGTGTGCTGGAGCAGACTCTGGACGACGTCATCGCCGCCGGCGTTCTGCGCGAGCAGATCATGCTGCTCGGCTTCTCCCAGGGCGCCTGCCTGTCGGGCGAGTTCGCCGTGCGCCACGCGGGCCCGCTGGGCGGCCTCATCCTGTACAGTGGCGGCCTGATCGGGCCGGCGGGCACCACCTGGAATCAGGCGGGCGATTTCGCTGGCGCGGCCGTGTTCCTCGGTTGCAGCGACATCGATCCGCACATCCCGGAACAGCGCGTGGAGGAGAGCGCGGCCGTGTTCGAGCGCATGGGCGCGACCGTGACGAAGCGCATCTACGCCGGCATGGGCCACACCGTGAATGCCGATGAGCTGCGCTTCACGCAGGCGCTGATGGACGGCGTGCTGGTGCGGGCCCGCTCCTGACTACTCCTTCCGGGGTATACTGAAACTACCAGCATTGGGGATGTGCGCAGCGCCGGGTGGCGCATACCTTGCGCGCGTCCGCCGTGTGGCGGTGACGGGCGCCGGCGGTCGCCGGGCCCGTCCGTCAATCTCGTTTTGTCGGAGGAACATCTCATGGCTGAAACAACCCGTCGGGGACAGGCAGCGCGCAACGCCAGCAGTGCGGCGACGCCGTTTACCACTCGCAATGATCTGCCCGCATCCGTACGCGCCGAAGTTGCGCCTCTGCTGAATCAGCGGCTGGCCGATTGCATCGACCTGCAGACCCAGTGCAAGCAGGCGCACTGGAATGTGAAGGGCCCCAACTTCATCGCGCTGCACAAGCTCTTCGACGAGATCAACGAGGAGGTCGAGGAGTACATCGACCTGATTGCCGAGCGCATCGTGCAGCTGGGCGGCGTGGCCGCGGGCACCGTGGGCGTGGTGGCGCAGAACACCACGCTGCCACCCTACCCGCTCACGCTGAGCGCGGGCGAGGATCATGTCGGAGCGCTGGGAATTGCGCTGTCGACTTTCGGCCGCAGCGTACGCCTGGGCATCGATGAGCTGCAGGACCTGGGCGATGCGGATGGCGCGGACATTCTCACGGAAATCTCGCGCGGCATCGACAAGTGGCTCTGGTTCGTCGAGGCGCACGAGCAGACCCTGCAGCACGTGCCGGCGACCACGACGACGCGCCCGGCCAGCGATGACGGCGCCCGCCGTGGCACCGCCCGCGCGGCGCAGTCCAGGCGCTGAACGGCGGCCGGCTACCCGCGGCGGCCAAACACTTCCTTACCTTGGCGACGATTGCCTCACTCGCGGATGCAGTCGCGGAGCTGATCCACGACGGCGACACGCTGGCGCTGGAAGGCTTCACGCACCTGATTCCCTTCGCTGCCGGACACGAGATCATCCGGCAGCGACGCCGCGACCTGACCCTGCTGCGGCTGACACCGGACATCATCTACGATCAGCTCATCGGCGTGGGCGCGGCACGCCGTCTCGTCTTCTCCTGGGGCGGCAATCCCGGCGTGGGCTCTCTCTACCGCTTCCGCGATGCCGTCGAGCGCGGCTGGCCCTCGCGGCTCGAGCTGTCCGAGCACACGCACGCCACCATGGCCGCAGCCTACGTGGCCGGCGCTTCGGGATTGCCTTTCGGCACACTGCGCGCGGCCACCGGCACGGACACGCCTCGCCATAGCGCGCAGCTCCGCGAGATCGTGTGCCCGTTCACGGGCGAACGCCTCACGGCCGTGGCCGCACACAGGCCGGATGTGGCCGTGATCCACGCGCAGCGCGCCGACCGCCCGGGCAACATCCAGCTCTGGGGCATCACCGCGCTGCAGAAAGAGGCCGCGCTCGCGGCGAGCCGCGTGCTGGTCACCGTGGAGGAAATCGTGGACCGTCTGACGCGCGTGCCTGGCAATGTGATCCTGCCGGCCGCGGTGATCACGGCAGTGTGCGAGGTGCCCAACGGCGCCTGGCCCTCGTACACGCAGGACTATACCAGGCGCGACGACGCGTTCTACCACGCGTGGGACCGCATTTCCCGCGAGCGTGACGTGTTCACGGCTTGGGTCGACCGGCACATCCACGGCACCCGTGACCATGCCGGCTTCCTGGCCAGCCTCGCCGATGAGTGAAAGCGATCGGCTCCAGCCGTCGGCGGACGAGGTGATGAGCATCGTGGCGGCCCGCGCGCTCACTAACGGCATGTTGGTGTTCGTCGGCATCGGCCTGCCCAGCATTGCCGCCAACCTGGCCAGACGCCTGCACGCGCCCGACCTGCTGCTGATCTACGAGTCGGGCACGATCGGGGCGAAGCCGGACGTGCTGCCGCTGTCCATTGGTGATGCGGAGCTGGCCGAGACCGCCGACGAGGTCGTCTCCGTGCCCGAGATCTTCGCCTACTGGCTGCAGGCCGGCCGCATTGACGTGGGCTTCCTGGGCGCGGCGCAGCTCGACCGCTTCGCCAACATCAACACGACCGTGATCGGTCCGTACGACTCGCCGCGTGTCCGCCTGCCGGGCGGCGGCGGCGCGCCGGAAATCGCGGCACACGCCCGCGAGGTTTTCGTGATCGTGCGACACAGCACCCGCACCCTCGTCGAGCGCGTCGACTTCATCACCAGTGCCGGCTTCCTCAATGGCGGCGACGCGCGGACGCGCGCGGGCCTGCGCGGCGGTGGACCCTCCCGCGTGATCACGGACCTGGGCGTGCTCGAACCGCATCCCGTGACGCGCGAGCTGGAGCTGACCACGCTGCACCCGGGCGTCACGGTCGATGCGGCAATCGCCGCGACCGGCTGGCCGCTGCGCGTGCGCCATCCGCTGGCCATCACACCGCCCATCACCGAACACGAGTTGACGGTGTTGCGCGACCTGGTTCACCGCTCCGCCGCGGCGCACGGCGCGCCCGCAGGCGGGCCTGGCTCAGGCTCAGGCGGCTGATCGCGTTAACGCGCGCATCAGCCGGGGCGCTGGCCGGCGGCCGCGTGCGCTCAGTGTGCCCAGCGCACGCGCGAACGCGGCCAGCGACGACAGGTCATCCACGGGCAGGAAGTCATCGACGAACTCGAGCGCCGCCGCCATGCCGCTCACGATGGGCCGGTACTCCGGGTGCAGCAGGTGCGGGTTCAGCCAGACCAGGCGATAGCAGTGATGTTGCAGCCAGCGCAACTCGCGCCGCAGCAGCGCCGGCTCGCCGCGATCGCAGCCATCGCTCAGGATCGCCACTACCGCGCCTCGCCGCAGCACGCGCCGGCTCCACTGCCGGTTGAACGCGCGCAGGCAGTCGCCAATGCGCGTGCCGCCCGCCCAATCCACCACTTCGTGTGCGGCCTCATCGAGCGCGCGATCGATATTGCGCAACCGCAGTTGTGGCGTGATGCGTGAGAGGCGAGTCCCGAACACGAACGCCTCGACATTCGGCAGTGCGCGCACGGCGGAGTGGAAGAACTGCAGCACCAGCCGCGAGTACTTCTCCATGCTGCCGGAGATGTCCGCGATCAGGATAAGGGGCCGCCGCTTGTCGATGCGCCGGCGATGGGGCAGGCGGGCAGGCAGCGCGCCCAGCCGGCTGGCCTGGCGCAGCACGCGCCGGAAGTCCAGCGCGCGCCCAGCCGCATCGCGCCGCTGTCGGCGGCTGCGCCGCAGCGCCACGCTCCAGCGCATCTCGCGCAGCAGGCGGGCAACCGCGTCCAGCTCCTCCGGAGTCATATCGGCGAAGCGCTTGCTGCGCAGCTGCTCAATGTCGGTCCACGTGCCGCTGCGGTCCGCCACGTTCAGTTCCTGCTCGGCCTGCCGCGCGCGGTACGCCATGTAGTTGACGATGGTGAAGCGGCCCTGCGCCACCGGATCGTGCCGCGGCGCCGGCGGCACGCGCTGCGGACAATGCGCTGCGTCGTCGCCTGCCACCCGGAAGAACCGCCCGAACACCAGATCGAAGAGCGCGAGATCTTCCCGCCGCGTCACCAGCAGCGCCCTGGCCGCGTGGCGGAATTGCGCGGCATCGCCAATGTCGATCCAGTCCAGCGCCCGCGCGAGGTCCGCCATCTGCTGCACGGTCACCGGCAGCCCGGCCGCCCGCAGCACCCGTCCGAACGAGACCAGGTTCCCCAGCAGCCTCCCACCCTCGATCCCGCTCATCCCAACACCTGATTAGCGGCCATTCAACGCGACGCCTCCAGCAACCGCTCCAGCACGCCCCCGCGTGTCTGCACGACATCGTCCTGGTACTTGAGCAGCAGACCCAGGGTACGCTCGATCGACGCGGCATCGAGGCGGGTCACGCTCAGGTGCACGAGCGCGCGCGCCCAGTCCAGCGATTCCGCGACGCCCGGCCGCTTGTACAGCTCCTCCTGGCGCAGCCGCTGCACGAAGGCCACCACCTGCCGGGCCAGCGCTGCCGGCGCTTCCGGCACCTTCGCCAGGATGATCTCGAGTTCCAGCTCCGCGGATGGGTAATCGATCCAGTGGTAAATGCAGCGGCGCTTGAGCGCGTCGTGGATCTCGCGCGTGCGGTTCGACGTGATGAACGTCAGCGGCCGGTGCTCGGCGTGCAGCGTGCCCAGCTCGGGAATCGTGATCTGGAAGTCGGCCAGCAGCTCGAGCAGGAACGACTCGAATTCCTCGTCCGCGCGATCCAGCTCATCGATGAGCAGCACGGGTGCGCGCTCGTGGCTGCGATCGATGGCCTGCAGCAGAGGCCGTCGCAGCAGGTACTTCTCGCTGAAGATGTCGGACGTGGCATCGTCGCCTGCCACATGACCGGCCCGCGACTGAATCTCGATCAGCTGGCGCGGATAGTTCCACTCGTAGACGGCCTGGCTCAGGTCCAGGCCCTCGTAGCATTGCAGCCGGATGAGCGGCGTGCCCAGCAGCTCGGCGACGACGCGCGCGACTTCCGTCTTGCCCACACCGGGCTCGCCTTCCAGGAAGAGCGCCTTCTCCATGCGCAACGCCAGGAACAGGCTGGTAGCGAGCGCGTCATCGGCGAAATAGCGGCGGCTGGAAAGCGCCTGCTGTGTGGCTGTAATCGACTCGAACATCGTGCTATCGTAATCCGCGCGGACCCGCCCGGGAAAGCCCCGCAGAAGGCCGGTAATGCCGCTTCCCGCCGCGTGGACTGCGCCGCCCGCGAGCGTGGCGCGCGCGGCCGGGCGTTGCCTGTGGGCGCCCCGCGGCCGAGATTCCTGCGTGACTGCCTGATTCAGACCGGAACGGAGTTGCCATGTCGGCCCAACGCGCATTCGCCCGCGCCTGTTGTCTTGTATTGCTCGCCAGCTTTGCCGGTGCGGCCCGAGCCCAGGGCCCGGACGCGCAGCGCCCGGCGCTCGATCAGCTCCGCTGGCGCCAGCTCGGCCCCGCCATCTTCGGCGGTCGCATCGACGACATCGAGGCCGTGCCCTCGCGGCCGACGACGATCTTCGTCGGCGCCGCCGGCGGCGGTGTCTGGCGCAGCCTCAACAACGGCGTGACCTGGACGCCCGTCTTCGACGCGTACGGCGGCTCCATCTCCATCGGCGACATCGCGATTGCGCCCTCGGATCCCAACATCGTGTGGGTGGGCACGGGCGAGCCCAACAACCGGCAGAGCACGACCTGGGGCGATGGCGTCTACCGTTCGCTCGACGGTGGCACCACCTGGACGTTCATGGGTCTGCGCGACAGCCAGCACATCGGCCGCATTGTCATCCATCCGCGCGACCCGAACACCGTGTTCGTCGCGGCGCTCGGGCATCTCTTCGGACCCAACGCGGAGCGCGGCCTCTATCGCACGCGGGATGGCGGCCGGACCTGGCAGAAGGTCCTCACCATCGACGAGAACACGGGCGTGACCGACGTCGCCCTCGATCCTGACGGGCGCATTGTCTACGCCGCCAGCTACCAGCGGCGCCGCGCCGGTTACGGCTTCGTGGGCGGCGGACCGGGCAGCGGGCTGTGGCGCTCGCTGGATGGCGGCGACACATGGGAGCGCCTCACGAACGGCCTGCCCGCCGGACCCACCGGCCGCATCGGCATCGCCATTGCCGCTTCCAGCCCCAACACCGTGTATGCGGCAATCGAGAACCATGACGGCGGCGTGTTCCGCTCCGATGACCGGGGCGCGACCTGGCGCCGCACCAGCACGCTCGATCCGCGCGCCATGTACTACTCGCAGCTGCGCGTGGATCCCCAGCACCCGGACCGCCTGTGGATGCTGGACACCAACGTGCACCTCTCCATTGATGGCGGGAAGACGTTCACCACGGACAGCACGGCGGAACGCATCCATGTCGATAATCACGCGTTATGGATCGACCCCGGAAATCCCGACCACATGATGCTGGGCAACGATGGCGGACTGCACTTCACGTACGATGGCGCGCGCCACTGGGACTACATCAACAACATCCCCATCGGCCAGTTCTACGACGTGGACGTGGATCAGCGCGACCCCTACTGGCTGTTCGGCGGCGCGCAGGACAACGGCTCCTGGGCCATGCCCTCGCGCACCGCGGCGCTCATCGGCATCACCGGCGACGACGTGATCAACACCGCGTACGGCGATGGCTTCTACGCCACCGCGGACCTGCGCAACCCGCGTTACGTGTTCGCCAACTCGCAGAACGGCCGCGCCTACCACGTGGACCTGCAGACGCGCGAGGAGCAGGGCGTGCGTCCCGTGCCCGACGATCCGAAAGAGCAGTACCACTTCAACTGGGACACGCCGCAGCTGCGCTCGCCGCACGATCCGGGCATCATCTATTACGGTGGTAACAGGCTGTTCGAGACGCGCGATGCCGGTCTGACCTGGAAGGTGATCTCGCCCGACCTGTCCCGCCAGCAGGACTGGAAGAAGCTGCCCATCATGGGCCTGACCCGCGACTCGACTACCCTGTCCCGCGACGATGGCATCGAGTGGTACGGCACCATCACGACGATCTCCGAGTCGCCGCTCGCGGCGGGCACGCTGCTGGTGGGCACCGATGACGGCAACGTGCAGATGACCACCGATGGCGGCGAGACCTGGCGTAACTTCGGCGACCGCTTCCGGCTGCCCGCGCCGCGCTGGGTGAGCCGCGTGCTGCTCTCCCGCTTCGGCACACAGATCGCCTACGTCACCTTCGATGGCCACTACGACGACGACATGATGCCGTACATCTTCCGCAGCACCGATGGCGGCAATTCCTTCACGTCCATTGCCGGCGACCTGCCCGCCGGCACCGTGGTGCGCGCGCTGGCCGAGCATCCGCGCAACCGCGACCTGCTCTTCGCCGGCACCGAGTTCGGCCTCTACGTCACCTGGAACGGCGGCCGCAACTGGCAGCTGGTGCGCGGCACTGTGCCGCGCGTGCGCATCGATGACGTGCTCTACAACGAGAAGACCGACGACCTGATCCTCGCCACACACGGGCGAGGCTTCATTGTGCTGGATGATGCGACCCTGATCGAGAACGGCGACCCCACCACCATGGGCCGGCCGCTCACGCTCGCGCCCATCCGCGCGGCCACGCAGCAGTACATGAAGCGTATGCTGCCGATGCCGGGCGCACGTACCTTCGCCGCACCCAATCCGCCCGAAGGCGCGCTCATTACCTACACGATCGCCACGGCAACGAACAACGCGGACAGCATGCACATCACGATTGCCGATGCGGCGGGCCGGACCGTGCGCACATTGACGTCATCCGCGAGCCGCGGCGTGCACCGCATTTCCTGGGACCTGCGCTACGCGCGCGTGGATGGCGTGACCGATCAGGATGAGGGCTGGTTCGGGCCGCCGCGCGGGCCGTGGGTGCTGCCCGGCAACTACACGGTCACCATCGAGGGTGCGGGCGCCACGGCGTCGCAGAATCTGGAAGTGCGCGCCGATCCGCGGGTGAACGCGCCCCGCCCGGCGCTCGAGGCTCGGCACACGGCTGAGCTGCGCCTGCAGGAGCTGCTGCGCGGTTTCATGGCGGCATCCCGCCTGTGGGACGGGATGTCGAAGGAGAAGGCGGCAATCCAGGAGTCCGTGAAGAACAACGCGGCGCAGCACGATTCGATCGCGCCGCTGATGAGCGACGTCACGGCCCGCCTGGATTCGCTGGCCGCGCGTTTCCGGCCCGGCTTCGGCGGGCCGAAGTTCCGCTACCTCGATCTGGATGGCTCATTGCAGGCGGCATTGGCCGCGCCCACGGAGGCGCAGCAGCGCGAACTGAACGCCCTGGGCGCGCAGCTCGAAGAGGATGTGGGCAAGCTCAACACGCTGCTGACAGGCGGGTTCGCGGACCTGTTGCAGCGCGCCGCGGCCGTGCCGACCCGCCTCACGCCCGTGCAGCTGCGCGGCGGAGGCGGGTCCTGAGCCCGGGAGCGCGACCCGTTACGACACCGCGCGCGTGTGCCGGCGCAGGAAGAACACGCCTTCCTTCATGCTCGTGACCACGATCGTGCCACTCGCGAAGAACGGGTAGTTCGACCAGGAGCCGTCGAAACCCGGCGCATCATTGCCCGGCACGGTGTCGAAGAAGCCGACTTCCTTGGGATCCGTGCGATTCGAGATGTCGATGATGCGCAGGCCGCTGACGTAGTTCGATTCGTACACCAGGTTGCCGCGCACGTAGAGGTTGTGGTCGCTCGAAGTGCTGGGTCCGAAATACTCCTTGACCAGCACCGGATCCTCGAGGTCCTTCACATCCCACACCAGCGTCCGCGTGTGCTGGATGTTGCCCGATATCTCGTCGGTTTCATCATCCATGTAGAAGTACTCGTGCTGCTCATCCAGCCAGCCCTGGTGCGCATAGCCCACGCTGGGATAACCGGCGCGCGCCAGTGAGACCGGCTTGCTCTTGTCCGTCACGTCGGCGATGGACAGCATGGTCTCGTTGGCACCCATGCAGATCTCGTGATCCTTGAACTTCGCGTCCGGGCCGTGATAGACGACGCACTGCGCATCGTGCGTGTAGCCTGTCCGCTGAATGCCCGTCTGCGTGTCCTGGAAACAGCCCGCAAACTTCGGTTTCGCGGGTTCGCGGATGTCGATCATGTGCAGCCCGCCGCCGCAGGTCTCGCCGCCGGAATTGGCGCCCACCGCGTAGGCAAAGCCGGTCGCTTCGTTGATTACGATGTTGTGCGCGCTGGCGATGTGGTCGTAGTGCGCGTCCTCGGTGAAGGTCATCGGCATCTTCGAACGCGGCACGTTGCGCAGGCGGGTGAGATCGAAGACCTGCATGCCGTGTGGACCGGAACCATCGGACACGATGTAGGCGTGATCCCTGTAGACCTTGATGTCGCGCCAGATGCTGGGCCGGGCGCCCTTCGTGAGTGGCAGATCGCCCACGTACACCGGGTGGTTGGGATCGCTCAGGTCGATGAACGACGTGCCATCGACACGCCCCACCAGCGCCCACTCCTTGCCGGTGCGTGCATTGGTCCAGCCCCACAGGTCGTTCAGCTGCACACCTCGCCCGCCGCCCACCTGCTGCACGGGCAGGAACGACATGATGTCGACATCGCCGCAGTCGTACAGACTGGCCTTGCCGCCCGTGCAGTCGACCTTGTTGCCGACAATGGGATCCAGCCCCTTCACCTCGGTCACCAGGCGGGCCGATTCCGACCAGTTGTTGTTGCTCTTCTCGTAGATCACGGCTGAGCCCAGACCGAAGTCGTCTCCCACGACACCGGCGACCGCGAGTGATCCGTTCACGTCGAGCGCGCCCGCAAAGCCGTCGCCGGGCTGCAGGTCGCGTGCACCCAGGTACACGACACTCTGCCAGTTGCCATCCGCTGCCTTCGTGAGGCGATACATGCGCCCGGTGTCGATGCCCGGCGCACCCGCCCACACTTCGTCGCCCACCGTCTGCAGCACGGAGCCGAACGTGTTGTTGGGTGTGGTGCCGGCCGGAGGCGTAACGCGCGCGGCCTGCGTCCAGGTGCCGTTCGCATCCGCGCGATAGCCGTAGATGGCGCCCACGAAGCCGTCCGCGCCCGGCGCGCTGATCAGCAGGGCATCCCCGGCGAAGGCGACGGCCGAGCCGAACCCCGTGTTAGCGGCCGTGTCGGGCGGCATGAGACGGGCCGTCTCCTGCCAGCTGCCGCCACTGCGCCGGAACAGGTACACAGCTCCGCGTCCGCGCTCCCGGCGGCTCGCGCCAATGGCAAGGCGGTCGCCGGCGATCGCCATGGAGAAGCCGAACCAGTCGTTGGGCTCGCCGTCACCGGCCCGCAGCTTCGCGGTCTCGCGCCAGGCACCGTTCTGCTTCTCGAACACGTACACCGCGCCCCGGCTGGAGTCTGATGCCCACGAGGACAGCATCACGCTGTGCCCATCGGTCACGCTCACCCGCCCGAACGAGCCCTGCGGGTGCGCATCACTGGGCAGCAGCGCTGCCGTCTCGCGCCAGCTGTCGCCATCACGCGAGAACACGTACAGCACGCCCGACTGCCGCGCCACGGTCGCGCTCACCAGCAGGTCGCCCTCGGCAAGGGTCAGCGTGCGCCCGAAATGGTCGTTAGGCGCTGCATCCGAAGCCTGCAGCTTCGTCGCCTCGACCCAGCGGCTGCCCGACTTGCGGTAAATGTAGACGTAGCCCGGCCGCGTGGTGTACAGCGACTCGCCCACCAGCACCTCGTTGCCCGATACCAGTACGGCCTGGCCGTACCCCTGCGCGGCCGCCGGCCCGGCGACCAGCACGCACACGAGCCCCGCGCTCGCAACAATGGCGGTGCTGAACCTCATGATTGCCTCATTCGGAAGGGGGATTCCTGCGCTTGCTGTTGGACACATGACGTGCGCGGCGGGTTGGCGACAAGTGTGCGGGGTTCACCCGCAATGCGTCCGTGACGAGCGCCCGCCCCAATGCCACGGCGCGAGGCCGCCAACCGGCGGTGGCGGGAGCTCAGACCGCCCGCGCGAAATGGCCGCGCGTATACTCCCGGCCGATCACGGCCCGCAGCGCCCGCTCCGGCGCCGCCTCGCCTGCGGCCAGCGCAGCGAGCAGCATGCGATATGCGCCCGTCACCTCGGCCACCGGATCGCCCGGCACGTTGAACACCAGGCGGTAACTGCGGAAGCCGTCGCGCCAGAGACCGGGCAGATACGCCGACCCGTCCACCGGCCGCGAGTGCAACAGACGATTACGGCAGGCCGCGTCCGTCGCCACGGGGAAGGCGTAGCCCGCGGGATCCGTCAACACGACGTTTGGATGCTTCTGCACGCACAGGTCGCGACACGTGGTGGGCTCGCGGTCGAAGGCCGCGGACAGCACGCAATGCTCGAGGGTCATGCCCTCGGGCCGGCCGTAGACGAACACCTCGAAGCCCGCGCCCGCCCAGGGCAGTGCCACCTGCACCATCTCCTCGCCGGTCAGCTCCACGGACAGCACAATGCGGCGTGCGCCCAGCCGGAACAGCTCCGCGGCCGTGTGTGCGTTGAAGCAGTTCACACCGTAGTCGGCGACGACGTCGCGTCCGGCTCTGCTCAGCTCCGCCAGCAGCCCGACATGGCCGGCCACGAGGGGCGTTTCCAGCGCCAGCCAGCGGTCCAGCGTGGGACGTTCCTCCGGCCGCACGATGGTGGGCAGTCGCAAACGAAGTGTTATGCCTCTCGGGTGCAGCGCCTCGCGCAGCGCACGGACCCGGGCCACCGACGCCGGCGGATGGCGCAGGAACGGATCCAGCGAGACCTCCGTGGCGCCGGCATCGGCCGCGGCCTGTGCGTCCTCCACGCGCCAAACCTCCGCGACCAGTCGGAACCCGGCCTCGCCCGGCACGTCGTCCAGGGCCGGGCGGTGCGCGCTAACCCGCTGTTTCAGCGCGGCATCAATGGCCTGCTCGCGCGCACCCAGCCGCTCCCGCTCCGCCTGCGCGCGCCGCGCGATCAGGGCCGCCACCGCCTGCTGGCGGAGATCGTTCAGCACGCTGACGGGCAGGAACAGGCCCGTCTCGAGCCCGCTCGCATCGAGCGACCCCAGCACGAACGGCGTCTCGCCCAGCCGGCCCAGCTGCTCGCGCAGGCGGGCACCGTCCAGGCCATGCTTCGTCGCCAGTGCCAGTGGAATCGTGCTGGCCACGGTACTGGCATCGTCGCCTGCCATGAACGTCAGCTCGAGCGCCTCGCCGGCGTGGCCGCGGGCCCGCACGTCCAGCCGCGTCCTTTTCGGCGCGACCCCTGCGACGCCCGCGAACGATGCCCTCGCGTGCTCCAGCAGCGACGCCTGCGCCGAGCGCACCACTACCCAGCCCTCGGGGACGCGCGCACCCGCATTGATCGCCTGTCGATAGCGCCCATCGCGCTGCCCCAGATCGCGCACCTGCGTCACGCCAAACCCCGTGTTACCATGCGCCGCGCCATCCGGATGCTCGAAGCCCAGCCCATCGCCCACACCCACCGGGCTGGTCAGCGCGAGCAGCAGCTCTCTGCCCTCCATGCCCAGCACGTGGCCCAGCACGGCGCCGCGATTGTCCGGATGATTGCGCGTCACGTAGTCGCGACCCGCGCGACCGCCGTACATGCCGCCCGTGAAGCCACGCGAGAAGATCTGCACCAGCGGCTGCACTTCCGACTCGGTGGGCGGCCGCCATTCCCCCGCGGCCACGCGATCGAGGAAGTCGCGGTACGTGCGCGTCACCGTGGCCACGTACTCCGGCTTCTTCTTGCGACCCTCGATCTTGAGGCAGCGGATGCCCGCCGACGCAATGGCTTCGAGATGCTCCCACGCCGACAGATCCCGCGCCGAGATGAGATAGCCGCGGTCCAGCTCGTCGCTCGTGTCGGCATCGCCCAGCACGTAGTCCTTGCGACACGACTGCGCACAGGCGCCGCGGTTGGCGCTGCGCTCGGAGATCATGCCCGACATGTAGCACTGCCCCGAGTAGGCGATGCAGAGCGCACCGTGCACGAAACCCTCGAGCCCCAGCTCCGGCACCGCCTCGCGGATAACACGGATGTCATCGAGCGTGTTCTCGCGCGCCAGCACCACGCGCTGCACGCCCAGCTCGTGCAGCACGCGCGCACCCGCCGCATCGTGCACCGTCATCTGCGTCGAGCCGTGGATCTCCAGCCGCGGATAGAGCTGCCGCACCAGCCGGATCGCGCCCATGTCCTGCACGATGGCCGCGTCAATGCCGCAGTCGATGCAGTCGCCCAGGTGCAGCAGCGCAGCCTTCAGCTCGGCCGGCTTGAAGAGGATGTTCCAGGTGAGGTAAATGCGCACACCCCGCGCGTGCGCCAGCCGGCAGGCCTGCTCCACATCGGCCATGCTGAACTGCGCGCCCTCGTCCCGCGCATTGAACTGCTCCGCGCCCAGGTAGACGGCATTCGCGCCATTCGCGATGGCGGCGCGGACGGCGTCCAGGCTCCCGGCGGGAGCGAGCAGTTCAGGGATCGGGGTGAGGAGTTTCACGATGCGCTCAAGATAACGCCTGAAGCGAGCAGGGGCCTGGCCGCTGTGTGGCCGCAGCGGCGTATCGCGTTCTGCGGTCCCCGGCGGTCCGGCGCGGGACCGCACCGCGGCAACGGGCTACAGGGCTACGCGCGCCGGACCCCTCGCCGCGTGGAAGAGCGCGTATGTTACCGCCAGCAGGCAGCACTGTTCGTGCTCCGCCATCACGGCGTCTTCCGCGCGCCGTCCAGAAACTTCTCGACTTCCGGCCACACGAAATCCGGTCGCTCGGCGTAGCTGAAGTGACCCGCGCGCGGCACACGTACGAGTCGAGCGTTCGGCAGCGACGTCGCCCATTCCTCCACGAGATCCATGGGAATCGCGTCAGCCTCACCATGCACAATGAGTGTGGGCACGTTCAGCGAACGCAGGCGTTCACGCAGATCCCAGTCGCCGAAATAACCCATCACCACACGATTCGTCGTACTGAGTCCGTAGCGGATGCCGGCCGGATCGGAGGCACAGAGATCCGAGCGGATCTTCGACAGTGTGCGATCGGGCTCGGCCAGACGCACGCGCAGACCCACCGCCCAGTAGTCGCGGCACGCCTGCTTCGTGTCTGCCTGCGGATCATTCAGGCGACGACTCGCATCCGCCTCTCGCGCGCGCAGCGTCGAGTCCATGCGCGGACTCATGTTCTGCCCATACCGCTGCCAGAAATCGCCTCGCCTGGGCGGCACGGCGCCGAAGAACACCATGCGGCTCACATGATCCGGGTGCGCCAGTGCGTACGACGCGGCGAGCAGCGGACCGTACGAGTGCGCGACGAGCGTGACGCGCTGCACGCCGAAGTGCGCGCGCACCTCATCGAGATCGGCAATCTGTCGCGCCACGGCCAGCCGCGTCGTGTCCTCCGGCAGCTCCGAGCGCCCCGCGCCACGCTGGTCGTAGAAGATCACGACATGGCGCTGCGCCAGCGGCACGAAATCCCCCGCGATGCTCTCGAGGTCGACACCCGGCCCACCGTGCAGCGCGATGATCGTGTCGCCCCGCTGCCCGATCACGCGATAGTACAGGCGCGCGCCATCCGTGGTCGTGACGTAGCCCTCGCGCGCGCCCCCGGTGCCCTGCGCCAGCCCGCTTCCCGCCGACGCGACCAGCGCAGCGGCCAGCACACCGCCGGGACACAACCGGCTTGCACGGCTCAATCCCACCTCCCATGGCTCGCGACTCGCCGTTGCGTCGTGCATGGTCTTGCGCGCGCACGCACGCACAGGCGAATCCCGTCGCGGACAGGATACGGCCGCCGCTCACGGTTCGCGAATGCGCGCACCGCCTGCGCCAACAGGACTCTTGACAGGCGCCCGGCAGCCGTGCCATCGTATCTCCTACGATGCTAGGAGATTTGCAGGGAAGTGACGGTGTTACGACACATGGGAGCAGCGACGGCGCAGTGCAGCCGTTAACACCTAAGAACATGGGAGGAATGATGGCGCCAACATTCACGGACAGGGAACTCGACGTGATGGCGATCCTGTGGCACCGCGGGCCTTCGACGGTGGCGGAAGTGCGCGCCCGCCTGAGCGATGAGCTGGCCCACAATACCGTGCTGACCGTGCTCACCGTGCTGGAAGGCAAGGGCTATGTGACGCACACCGAGGAGGGGAAGGCGCATCGATTCCGCGCGGTCGTGAAGCAGGAAGACGCGGGCGCCACGGCGACGTCGCGACTCGTGGAGAAGCTCTTCGGTGGGTCGACCGAGCGTCTGCTCACGCACCTCGTAACCGAGCGGAGCGTCACCGCAGCCGAGCTGCGCCGTCTCCGCCGTCTGCTCGATGACAAACTTCGGGAGGTTGAACAATGATCGCCGCCTGGATGTTCTACTGCTCGCTGTGCGCGCTGGGGCTCTCCCTGGCCGCCATGCTGGCCGAGCGCGCGCTGCTTGCCGGTCGCGCCCCGGTCCGTCCTGTCTGGATCGGCGCCATGGCGCTCTCGCTTTTCATGCCGGCCGTGGCGTTCCGCATTGCGCAGCGTCCGGTACGCCCGGACTCGGCGATCGACGCCGGTGTTGCTGGCGCAACCGACCCGGTCCGCGAGGCGGCGCCGCCGGTTTCGCCGCTCGCCGCGATGGCGCCGAGCTCCTCGCCGGCGCGTGACTGGCGCGCAACGCTGGCGCGCTTCGACGAACCGCTGGCGCTCACCTGGATCGCGCTCTCCCTGGCGCTCGCGTTCAACTTCTTCGGCGGCGTGGTCACGCTCGTCTGGATGCGGCGACAGTGGCAGCGGCGCGTCGTGCAGGGCGTTCCCCTGTTCGTTGCCGAGCGAACCGGGCCTGCGGTCGTGGGCGTGGTGTCACCGCAGATCGTTTTGCCCGAGTGGGTGCTCGCGCTCGAGCCCTCCCAGCTGACACTGGTGTTGCGGCACGAACAGGAGCACCAGCACGCGAGCGACGGGCGACTGCTGACCGCGGCGCAGCTCGCGCTCATCCTCATGCCCTGGAACCTCGCGTTGTGGTGGCAGCTGCTGCGCCTGCGCGCGGCGGTGGAGCTGGACTGCGATGCACGCGTGCTGCGCGATGCGGATGTGCGCTCCTACGGCGATCTGCTGCTGGAGGTGGCTCGTCCCCGGCGCGGACCCAGACTCATGGGCGTGACCGCATTCGCGGAACGCGCGGTGCAGCTCGAGCGCCGCATTCGCCTGCTGAAGCGACACCGAGCCCGCACGTCACGCGCGGCGCGGGCCGCCGCCGCGGGCATTGCGCTGTTCGCGGTGACGGCCGCCATGGCCGCGCCACACCCGCCCGCGCCGGTGCGTGCGGCCGCCGCGCCCTCCCGCCGCGAGACACAGGTGAGCGCCGCGTCGTCGCCTGCACCAGCCGTGGCCCCGACGACGGACCTCGGTAACACACAAGTAGCAGCAGCCGGACACGATGCCGCCGCCGCACCGCCACACGCGAGCCAGACCGCAGCCGCACGGCGCGACAGCCGGCGCGGCGCGCGCGCTACGCCGCCCGCGCTCACGACCAGAGCGCCCTGCTCTGCGACCAGCGCGCAGGTTCCGTTCGTTGTGGACACCATTATGACCGGCTGTTCGATGGCATCATCCTGACGCCCGATCAGGCCGCCAGAGCCTGCAACCTGCTCGCCAGTCTCCAGGTGCAGCAGGATGTGCAGGACCAGCTGGCGCTGCTGACGGCGCAGGCGAACATGGCGAAGACAGTCAAGCTGAATGCCGCACGCGACTCCGCACTGCGCGAACTGCTGGCCAATGACAACGACCGCGCGACGTTCGCTGCGAACGCAGCGCGGAACGCACCCGGAGGCCGCGGCAGATCCGGCAATCCTCTCCCGGACTGGACCAGCCGGCGCGGCGGCGGCGGCGGCGGCCGCGGCGCTCTGATGGCCGACACGGCCATCTGGAACCGCGTGGGCGCCGGCATGGGCGGCAGCCGCGTCGGTGGCGCGGGTGGTGGCGCCAGGGGAGGCCGTGGGGGCGGTGGCGGTGGTGGTGGCGGGCGAGGTGCTGCGGAACAGGGCACGGCGAGTCAGGTTGCTGACACAGTCAGACTCTTCGTCAGCAGCATCTTCGCCAACATGACGTTCCAGCATCTGTTCGAAGGCATCACGCTGACCACGGACCAGGAAGCGAAGGCGCGCGAGCTGATCAGGAACACGCAGTTGGAATCGCGCCCACCGGCCCTGCCGTTCGTTTCGGTGCTGCGGCTGAATCGCGCGACCGGCAACGTCGTGATGCAGGCGGAGAGCGCGGCCGAGCTGTCTGCATTGCTCTCCAATGAATCCGATCGAGCGACCCTCCAGTCGCGCATCCTGATTGTCGCGCGGTGATGATGCACGGCGCCATCGCCATGGCCTCGTACCTCATCCGCGCCTACGCGGACCCGCAGCACGCTGTGACCGGGACGGGTGAGGTGGAACGGACCAGACTGCAGGTCATGCCCGTTCCGGAGCGGCATTCCATCGCGGACGCATTGCGTGCCGTGCGTACGCTCATGGCCATCAATGTGCCGGCGGCGGGCGCCGTGCTGGCGGCGCTCGCCGAGCTGCTGAGCGGTTCGGCGGGTCAGGCGGAGGCGGGGATCAGTCCGGCAGCTCGCGATAGTAGATGACCGTGTCACACAACCCGCCCGCCGGCAGCAGCGCATAACCGGGGATTACACCCAACCGCACCCAGCCCGTGCGCTGGTACACGCGCTCGGCCTCGCCGCTCGCGGTATCGAGAACCAGGAGGGTTCTGCCGCAATCGCGCGCCGTCCTTTCGGCAGCGCGCGTCAGTGCTTCGCCGATGCCCTGCCGGCGGGAGCGCCGGTGCACCAGCAGCTTCGCCAGATCCGCACGATGCGGCTGGTTCTCCGGCTGCTCCAGCAGCAGCTGCACCGTGCCGCAAATACCCTGCGCATCCTCCGCGATCAGCAGCGCGCGCTGTCCGGCCACCACGCCCTGCGCCACACGGCGCCAGAAAGACAGCGCACGCTCGCGCGTCAGCGGCAGCATGAAGCTCACCGATGCGCCGCCTTCGACGCAGTCGATCAGCACATCCGCGAGACCCTCGATCTGCGCGTCATCCACGGTGTGCAGTCGGCGCACCGTCCACGCGGCCTTCCGCGCCTCGCCGGAATCGGCAACCGGTTTGCTCATTGTCTCATCTGACACCGCCGTCGGCTACACGAGGAACCCGGCAGCATTCGGCAGCGCCAGGACACGGCTGCCGGCGTCCTCCTCGCTCCTGCGGCTCAGGAACTGCGCGCGTCGCGTGCAGTCCTGCCTCACGCTGGCGCGATGTTGACCGTCCAGTTGATGCCGAACCGGTCAACCAGCCAGCCCACCGCGACATTGCCCTGCGGTGTCAGCGGCATGTTGGTGCGGCCGCCCTCGGCGAGGCCGTTGAAGATGCGGGTCAGTCGCCCGGTGTCGTTGCCGCTCAGGCTCATGGCCACGTTCTGGCCGATCGCCGCGGGATAGTCCGGGTGGCCGTCCGTTGCGATGATGACCACACCATTGGCATTGAGGCGGGCGTGCGTGATGCGATCACCGGGACCCGCGGGAGCGGACTCGCCCTGCGCGTTCATTGTCTGCAGCTCGAGTCTTCCGCCCAGCAATCCGTGATAGAATTCCATGGCCTCGCGCGCCCGACCCTGGAAGTTGACGAAAGGGCTCAGCGTGATGCGGCTCACGATGTCGTCTCCTCTGTTGCTGCGACGGGTCGGTGACCGGACGGTCGTGCCCGGTACAGCCCGGCGACTGGTTGCGCAGGTATGACGGACCGGCGGGCGGGATTTGTGACCGCACGCCTTGCCGGACGCGGCCGGAACCGGGCGCTAGTGGAGCGCGCCGTACTTTCCCACCTGCGGCCACGCTTTCGCCACACCGAGCACGACGAGGATCGACGCAATGCCGCCGGCCACGACCGCGACAACGGGCCCCAGCAGCGCCGCCGTGACGCCTGACTCGAAGCCGCCCATCTCGTTGGAGGTCCCGATAAACAGCGCATTAACAGCCGCCACCCGTCCGCGCAGCTCATCCGGTGTGAGCACCTGCACGAGGGTGCTGCGGATGATGACGCTGACCATGTCGAACCCGCCCACGAATGCGAGCATGGCGATGGAGAGCGCGAACGAGCGCGACAGGCCGAATCCGATCGTCGCTGCACCGAAGCCGGCAACCGCCCAGAGCATTGCGATCCCCGCCCGTTCCGGCGGCCGCCTCGCCATGGGCACCGCGGCAATGATCGCGCCCAGCGATGGCGCCGCGAGCATCCAGCCCAGCCCGCGCGGACCGACGTGCAGAATGTCCTTCGCGAAGATCGGCATCAACGTCGTCGCCCCGCCCAGCAGCACAGCGAACAGGTCGAGCGTAATCGTCGCCAGCAGAATCGGTGTCGCGCGCAGGAAACTCACCCCACCCATCACCGTCTCCAGCACGGGCCCGCGACCGGTCGATCGGTACGCGCGCGGCTTCACCGGAACGAGCAGCACCGCGAACGCGAACAGCGCCGTTGCCGCCACGATGAACGCCGGCGTCGCGCTCCGCGTCCAGCCGATCAGCAGGCCGCCTCCTGCGGGTCCAAGCACGGCCGCCAGCTGGAACGAGCTGCTGCGCCACGTCGCGCCGTTGCCCAGCAGCTCGAGCGGCAGCAGCTGCGGCCCCAGTGCATCGCGCGCCGGCGCCGTGAGCGCGCGCGCAATGCCGTTCAGCAGCAGCAGCGCATACACCAGCGGCACCGCGCCGTGGACCTGCGAGACGATGGCCAGCCCGATCGACACGGCCGCCGAAAGGCTCAGCGTCCCGAGCAGCAGGCGGCGCCGGTCGAACCGGTCCGCCAGATGACCCGCCGGCAGCGTCAGCAGAAAGATCGGCAGCACCTGCGCCAGCCCGACCCCACCCAGCGCCAGCGCCGAATCCGTCCGCTCGTACAGATACCAGCCAATGGCCGTCGTCTGCATCTGCGTGCCCAGACTCGCGAGGAAATGGCCTGCGAGGAAGCGGCGGAAATCGGGGAAACGAAGGGCAGCGTACGGGTCCGCGCGTCTGGCTGCCGGCGCGCGGTCCAGGGCTGCTGCTGTTACCGGTGGGTCGGCAGGCCGGGAATCAGACATCGCGCAATGCTAGCGGTAGAGCGCCGGTTACGGGAGGGTGTTCCTGGGGGACGGTGATGGAGAGAGTTCGTGGGGGAAGGGTGGCGGCGTACAACCTGGCGCGGGCGTTCATGCGCGAGGTGGAGCATCTGCTGATACGTGTTCCGCGCGGCTACGCCGAAAACTTCGATCAGGTTCGCCGCGCATTGCTTTCGGTCACGCTCAATGCAGCCGAAGGCGCGGGTGAGTTCAAGCCCGGGGAGAAAGCGCGCTTCTATCGCATTGCCCGGCGATCCGGAACAGAAGCTGCCGCCGTTCTCGACAGCTTCGTCGATCGCAATCTGTTCACCGAATCGGATATCGACTCCGCCCGCGCCATCCTGCATCGCGTGATCGGGGCCCTCCCCCCGCAAGAATCAGCGCTTCGGCCATACTACCCCCTGCACCTTCTTCACTCTCCCCATCCCCCTGATAGACGAACTTCTGCACCCTCTTCCCCTCGTACGTCTCGGTCGTGTAGATATTGCCCTTCGAATCCGTGGCGATGGTGTGCACGGCGAAGAACGCGCCGGGCTGCCGCCCACCATCGCCGAACTGCGTGAGGATCTCCAGCGAGGCACGATCGATCACGTAGATGCGTTCGTTCTTGCCGTCGGCCAGATAGATGTACTTCTGCGCGGCATCGCGCGAGAACGCGATGTCCCACACCGAGCCATCGCCCAGCGTCTGCGGCGCGATGATCTTCTCCTTCACGAACGTGCCGTCCTTGCGGAACACCTGGATGCGGTCGTTGGGACGGTCGCAGACGTACAGTAACCCGTCGCTGGAGGGCATGGCGCAGTGCACGGGATTGCGGAACTGCTGTGCCGGCGGCGCGTCTGGGGTGTAACGGCCCGGGTTGGCGTCATCGGGCTTGTGGCCGTAGGCGCCCCAGTAGCGCTTGATCCTGCCGTTGTCCATGTCGATCACGGCGACGCGCTTGTTGCCGTAGCCGTCCGCCATAAACGCCTCGTTAGCACTGTAGTCGAACGCGATCTTGGCCACCCGCCCGAAGTGATCCATGGCGTTGCTGTTGGGGTCCTGGCCGGGAATGCCGATCTGCAGCAGGAACTTGCCGTCGTGCGTGAACTTCAGGATGTGCGAGTCGCCCTGCCCGTTGCCGCCGATCCACACGTTGTCCTTGTTGTCGATCGTGATGCCGTGATTCGAGGCCGGCCACGTGTAGCCGTCGCCCTTCCCGCCCCACGAGTTGACCAGATTGCCATCCGGATCGAACTCGAGAACCGGCGGCGCCGGGTTGCAGCACTCGCCCGTGGGCGGGTTCGTCGCCGAGCCGGTCTCGGTGCGCTCGTTGAACGTGTCGTTCGCGGTGGATGATGAACACGTGATCGCGTGAATCGATGCCCACGCCAATCGTCTGACCCAGGAGCCAGTGGTTGGGCAGTGGTTTCGGCCACAGTGGATCCACCTCGAACACCGGCGCCTCCACCTCCTGCTCCACCGCCGCCTGCAGCCTCGCCTGGCCCAGAGCCAGACCGCCGATGGCCGCCACCAGCAATCCCGCCAGAATGAGTGTGCGCCGGCGCTTCATGGACCGCTCCTGGTTGAGTGCTTTGCCCGGTCGAATGCCTGTGCCCGGTGCGGGAGGATGTCGTATACTCGTGCCGGTATGCGACCCGGTCATTCTATGCCCCGCGTCTCGAATCCGTCCAGAGCCGAAGCCCCCGCTCGCGCGCACACGTACGCGTGCGATCCTCTGAGCAGACCGGCCGGCGGGCGGACCGGCGCGGCCTCGCAGGGTGTCGCAGGCACGGCGCCCGCGTGCAGAGGAGCCGCCTGCGCTGCCGCACCGTCCGGCGCAGCGGATGGCAGGCGACGATACGGGTCCACTTTCCGGCGTGCCATCGTGCTCACCGCGATGGCTGGCCTTTCGTTGCTGCGCGTTGCGCCGGCACGGGCGTTCCCGCACACGACTGGCGCGTCGCGGGCGGGCGTGGGGGCACCACCGGTCGGCCGCGCTGCGCCAGCGGTGGTCGCGCATCCGCTCCTCCGGGCAGTCGCCGCGCGCCCGCGCAGCCTCCCCGCCACGGTGGCGCGGCGCCACGAGATCCCGGCGCGCGTGGCCGTGTTCGCGTTCGTGAAGCCGGAAGGACAGACGCTGCGCGTGCTCGTGCGCGTTCCGCTCGAGGCCATGCGCGATGTCGAATGGCCGCTGCACGGCCCCGGCTATCTCGACCTGGATCCGGATCCGCTGGACAGGCTCGTCCGCAATGCCGCGCAGCTCTGGATCGCCAACTATCTCGAGCTCTACGAAGGCGACGTGCGCCTGGAGCACGAGCAGATCGTGACGGCGCGCGTGTCGCTTCCCTCCGACCGCTCCTTCGGCGACTGGGACGACGCGCTCGCCCACGTGACCGGCCCGCCGCTGGCCGCGGGCACCGAGCTGGTCTGGAACCAGGCACTGATCGACGTGCTGTTCGAGTACCCGATCGCGTCGGCCAGCTCGCGCTTCTCCATCCGCCCGCTGCTCGCGCACCTGGGGCTGCGCACCAACACCGTGTTGCACTTCCTGGCGCCCGGCCACCCGGACCGCGTGGTCGCGTACGTCGGCAACCCCGGCCTGGTGCGGCTCGATCCGCGCTGGCACCAGGCCGTGCTGCGCTTCATCGACCTCGGCTTCCGCCACATCCTGAGCGGCATCGATCACCTGCTCTTCGTGCTCTGCCTGGTCATCCCGTTCCGCCGCTTCCGCACCCTGCTGCCCATTGTCACCGCGTTCACGGTCGCGCACTCCATCACACTCATCGCGTCCGCCGCCGGCTTCGCTCCCGATCCGCTCTGGTTTCCACCACTGATCGAGACGCTCATTGCGGCATCGATCGTGTACATGGCGTTCGAGAACATCGTGCGGGCCGCCAGCCCCGGCGAACCGGCTGCGAACCCCGGCGCCGCCCGCAGCGCGAGCAGCGCCCGCACGCTCGAGACCCCGCGCCGCCGTCCGGCTTCCGCGATGGCAGCGCCACGCGCTGCGCCGGACGCAGCGCACGCAGCCCGCGCGGCGGGCGACGCGCGCGCGGCCCGGCGACGCTCGATGATCGCGTTCGGCTTCGGCCTGGTGCACGGCTTCGGCTTCTCGTTCGCCCTGCGCGAGTCGCTCCAGTTCGCGGGCACGCACGTGCTGACATCGCTGTTCGCATTCAACGTGGGCGTCGAGCTGGGGCAGCTGTTCGTCCTGGCACTCGCCATTCCCGTGCTGGACTGGCTTTTCCGCCGCGTCATGGAGGAGCGCGTGGGCACGATCCTGCTCTCCGCGCTCATTGCCCACACCGCGTGGCACTGGCTGCTGGACCGCGGCAATGCGCTGCGTCAGTTCAGGTTCGAATGGCCCGCGCTGGATGCGACGCTGCTGCTGGCGCTGCTGCGCGTGCTGCTGCTGCTCCTGATCGCGGCGGGCGTCGTGTGGCTGCTGTCCGGCGTGTTCGGCCGACTGGCGTCGTCGCCTGACCGCCGTTCCCCGCCTGCCAGCGACGCGGCCGCCGGCGCGCCGCGACCTGAACCGGACCGCGCCTGAACCCATGCCCCGCGCGCTCCCCACGATCCTCATCCTGCTGTGCGCGCTAGCCGTGCGCGCAGGCGCTGCCCGCGCGCAATCCGCGCAGGCGCGTTCCTCGCGTGCGGGCGTGTACACCAGAGAGCAGGCACTGCGCGGGCAGGACGTGTTCGCCGGCATGTGCCAGAGCTGTCATGCGACCACCACGCACACGGGCCCCGCCTTCAACGCGAACTGGGGCGGCAAATCGCTCTGGGCGCTGTTCCGCTACATCAGCACGAACATGCCGAAGAACGATCCGGGCGCACTCTCGAAGAACGAGTATGTGCAGTTGCTGGCGTTCCTGCTCAAGGTGAACCGCATGCCCGCGGGCCACAGCGAACTCGTGGCGGATTCCGCGAGCCTGGATGCGATCCGTTTCGACACCACGAGCGCAACGCCCGGCGGACCACGCATCCAGCAGAGGTAGCCGGCCATGGCGGTTGTGCGACGCATCTTCGTCAGTGGTCCGCGTGAGCGCTATCTGGACGCGCGCACGCGTGCGCTGCGCGCCTCCATTCTGAATGCGATCCGCGACCTGGGCTACGAGTGCACGGCGTTCGGCACCCCCGCCGGAGGATCCGGCCTGGCCGCAGCGAGTCCGTGGACAGCGGCGGCGGCGATGGCGGCCATGCGCCGCTGTGTGGGCGCGGTGCTGCTGGGTTTCCCCTACTGGAGAATCCGGGACGAGTCGGGCGAGCGCGGGCTCGTGACCGAATACTGCCACTACGAGGCGGCGCTCGCCGGCATGCTCGATCTGCCCGTCCTCGCCCTCATCGAAACCGGTTGTGCGCAGCGCGGCGCCTTCGATGCGCGCGCCGGTAACGCGGTGTTCGAGCTGCCCGCGGATGCCACCGCCGCTCTCGTGCAGACGACCGACTTCCAGGCGTTCCTCGCCGGATGGCACGCGCGCTTGCGCGCCCGCTGCGATCTGTTCCTCGGCTACAGCAGTCGCGCGGGCGAGCTGGCCGACCGCATCCTGAGCGAACTCGAGGGTGGCGGCGTGACGGTGCTCGACTGGCGTCGCGACTTCCGCAAGGGCGGCACCATCATGGCCGAGATCACGGATGCCGCAAGCCGCTGCAGCGCGGCGGTCCTCCTGTTCACGCGCGATGATCTGCTGCAGTCGAAATCGGCCGAGGCGGAAGCCATGCCACGCGACAACGTGCTGCTCGAGGCCGGCTACTTCACACACGCGAAGGGCGGTGAACGCGTGCTGATCGTGCGCGAGCAAGGCGCGCGCATGCCCGCCGACCTGGGCGGCGCCATCTACGTGCCCTACGAGCCCGGCGACCTCGCATCCGTGCTCGAGGGCGTGCAGGCTTTCGTGCGTGCCCGCCTGTGATTGCCTTCCCACGCCCAACCGACGACCTGCGCGACGGCACCGCGCAGCGCTACTGGATGCTGCGCCGTCATGTCGACCGCCGCGTGCTGCTGGGGTTCGGCATTGCCAGCGCCGCCGGCGGGCTCATGGGCGCACTGGTTCACGTCCGGGTGTCGAGCCCCGCGCTCACGCTCGTGTTCGGTACGGTGGTGGTATTGCAGGCATCTGGCCGCTCGTGGTCACCGCGTCGGCCGCGGTGATGATCGGCACCGCCGCCGGCACACGCGTACTCGGGAAGCTGCCGCAGTCAGCGTTCCGGCGGGTCATTGCCATACTGCTCATCGCGCTCGGCCTCTATATGGCTGTGGCCGGACGCGGCCAGGCGGGCTCCTGATGCTGGACACTGCTGCACGCCTCAAGTAACCGGTGACTCGTTCGTCCGAGGATCCCATGAACAACCGCAATCTGCTCGATACGCATGCGCCGGCGGCAACGCTCCTCATCCGTCTGCTCGTCGGCGCCGTGTTCCTCTCCGAAGGCATCCAGAAGTTTCTTTTCCCGGCTGCGCTTGCCGCGGGCCGCTTCGCGAGAATCGGCATCCCTGCACCACAGATCATGGGGCCGTTCGTGGGTGCGGTCGAAACCGCAGGCGGCCTGCTGCTGCTGCTCGGGCTGCTCACCCGCCCGGCAGCACTGCTCCTCGCCATCAACATTTCCGTCGCGATCCTCAGCACCAAGCTGCCCATTCTGCTGGGCCACGATCTCGGCCCGTTTCGTCTCGGCAAGCTCGATCGCTATGGATTCTGGAGCATGGCACACGAGGCGCGCGCCGACTGGTCGATGCTGTTGGGCTGCCTGTTTCTGATCGCGGTGGGCGCCGGGCCGTTGTCACTCGATGCCCGGCTTTTCCGCCCGCGCACCCGCCAGAGCTGAACGCGTTCGGCGGACCGCAGTGGCGCCACGATCGACAGGCTCGCAAGCCGCAAACCCCAGCTGCTCGCCAGGTCGTGGAGCGCGCAGACCGTGCGGCCACGCCGAGCTCGCGCGATTGCCGGGCGACAAGATCACGCGCGAATCCTGGTCAAGCCGCTAACAGCACCATCCGGCCCTCCAGCCGGCTCCCGCTCACTCGCTGCGCCAGCTGACGATCGAACGTGACCACGGGCGCATCGAGGAACTCGGCGAGAGCCAGATAGGACGCGTCGTATGCGGTGACGCCCAGCTCGAGCGCGATGTCGAGCGCGCGCTCCGCAAGCCTGCCCAGCGGCTCCCGGACGACGGGCGCGGCGAGAAGATGGTGCAGACACTCCATCGCTTCGGCGGGCGTCGTATCCCGACCCCGAAGCGTCGCCTTCTTCCAGAGAGCACTGGCCAGCTCAATGCACCAGAGGTCCGGCGCGAACAGCTCCGCATCCTGCGCGCGCACCCGTTTCAGGAACGCGAGCGCCGCCTCCGAGCCGGGCTCCGGCCGCACCCATTTGAGCGCCACGCTCGCGTCCACAACCCAGGCCGCGGGCGGCGCCTCAGCGGCTTTCACGATCCTCACGGACGGCGTCCGTCGAGTCCGTGAAGTTGCGCTCGCCCGCCGCCAGCCGGTTGCGCAGCCGCGTGCTCTGTTTCATCCAGCCATCCCAGCTGTCCGTCCGGCGCGCCGACTCCACAATCATCTGACGAATCTCCTGCTCCGTGGGAATGCCCTTCCGCCGTGCCCGCGTCTTGATCACGTCCATCGCATCCTCGGGAATGTTGCGGATGATGATCTGTGCCATGGCCGCCTCCTCGATATCGATATGATATCGACGGGACCGGGCCCGCGCAAGGGCGGCGTCAATGCGGCCGTGCGGTCCAATCTCTGTGCTCGGGCCGGCAATGGAATGGCGGGATGGGGCGAGCCGGTGCCGCGCTGCGCCACGAGTTGCCCGGCCTCTGGACAATTGCCGGTCGGGCGCGCATGCTGCTGGCTCAGCCGCGCATTCCCGGACAGGAGAGTGACCATGACGCAGCGTGTGCAGGCGAGGCGACGCATCGCCGCCATCGTCCTGGCGGGCCTCACCCTGCTGGGCACGATCTTCGGCCTCGCCCTGCGCTCGCAGGCGCAGGCGAACGCCCTGGTGCGTGGCAACAAGCCGGGCGAGTGGCGTTTCTGGGGCGCCGACGCCTGGAGCACGCGCTACTCGCCGCTGGATCAGATCAACGCCTCCAACTTCAACTCGCTGGAGGTGGCGTGGCAGTGGAACGCGGGCGCGTTCGGCAGCGACGAGTACTATCGGACGACTCCGCTCTATGCCAACGGCCGGTTGTTCACCGTGGCCACTACCCGTCGCATTCCGGTCGCGATTGATCCGGCTACGGGCGAGACGCTCTGGATGTGGCGCATGGATGAGGGCATCCGCTGGCAGAAGGCGCCCCGCCATTTCGCGGGCCGCGGGCTGGCCTGGTGGACGGACGGGCAGCAGGAGCGTGTCGTCGTCATAACACCGGGTTATCACCTGGTGTCGCTGGATGCAAAGACCGGCATCCCCGATCCAAAGTTCGGCAGCAATGGCGTCGTCGATCTGATGGAGGGGCTGGGCTTCCCGCTGGTGCCGCTGGCCGTCGACGACTCGGGCCCGCTGATCATCAGCGAGGCCGCGCCCGCGCGGAAGGCGAGACCGGGCGAGAAGTGGGACCCGGTGACGAAGACGGGCGCCGACGGCACCATGGGCATCGACCCGGCGAACGGTCAGATCGCCAACAGCTCGCCGGCGATCGTGGTGAATGACGTGATCATTGTCGGCAACTCGTCGATGCACGGCTACTATCCGCTGCGGCTGCACAATCTGCCCGGCTGGATCCGCGGTTTCAATGTGCACACGGGCAAACAGCTCTGGCGTTTCGACCTGCTGCCGCAGCCGGGCGAGTTCGGCGCGGAGACGTGGGAGAGCGGCTCGAAGCTGGGCACCGATGGCGTGGGCAAGAACGACGCCTGGGCGCCCTACACCGCCGACCCGGACCTTGGCCTGGTCTACATTCCCGTGGGCATGCCGCTCTCCGACGAGTACGGCGGCCACCGTCCGGGTAACAACCTGTTTGGGAACAGCATTGTCGCCATTGATGTGAAGACCGGGCAGCGCAAGTGGCACTACCAGATGGTGCACCACGACATTCTGGGATTACGACGCACCCATGGCGCCCAACCTGCTCGACGTGACGGTGAACGGGCAGCGCCGGCGCATCATCGCGCAGACCACCAAGCAGGGTTTTGTGTACGTGCTGGACCGCGTGACCGGCGAGCCCATCTGGCCGATTCCCGAGACGCCGGTGCTGCAGAGCGATGTGCCGGGTGAGAAGACGTCGCCCACGCAGCCCATCCCGAGCAAGCCGGCACCGTATGCGCAGCAGGGCCTGATCGAGTCCGACCTGATCGACTACACGCCGGCCATCCGCGATTCCGCGCTCAAGGTGGCGAAGTACTGTCGCATGGGCCCCTACTACATCCCTGCAGTCGTGGCCGACGGCAGCTCTCCGACCGGCCTCACGTGCTCGTGGTACGCACCCGGCGCGAGCGGCGGTGTGAACATCGATGGCGGCGCGGCCGCGGACCCCGACCTGGGCTACCTGTTCGTGGGCGCGCAGTCCGGCCTCAACACGATCGAGGTGGCGAAGGACCCGTGCTCCGAGCATCGCTACAGCCAGTCGCCGCACGACAGCTGCGGTCTGCTGGGCGCGCTGCCCGCACCGCCCGGCTACAAGCCGACTGCGAGGGGCCGCGGCGAGGGCTTCGGCGCGCGCGCCCCGACCACGATCGGCGGCGTCTCCATCGTGAAGCCGAAGGAGCTGGGCGGCATCACCGCGTACAACCTGAACACCGGCGACAAGGCCTGGTGGATGCCGAACGGCGGCGAGCTGCAGAAGGTGACGTCTAACGACCCGTTATTCCGGGGCGTGGACCTGCCGCCCTCGTTCAACGGGCGCGGCCAGCCGCAGGTGATCAATACGAAGTCACTGATGATCTATGGCACCGGCCGCAGCGGCGGGCCTCCGGGAGCGGCGCCCACGCTGTACGCGGTGGACAAGGCTACGGGCAAGCAGGTGGGCGCGGTGGAGATTCCGTCCAAGACGAGCGCGGTGCCCATGACGTTCATGCATCAGGGCCGCCAGTACATCGTGTTTGCGACGGGCGCGGGGGGGAATACGTCGCTCGTGGCCCTGGCGCTGCCAAGGAAGTGATTGGCAGAGTTTGCCGACCTAACAATGCTGCTAATTCTCAACGCAGCAGCTTCGAGCATGTTTGTTGCGCGTCGGCAGCGGTTCTGCGGTCGGTGGAAGCTGCGTTCTGTGCCGCAAACCGGTCGGGCCTCCCTTCCATCGCAGTCTCGACTGGCCATCCCGCTCGGATCTGTCTAGAAACTGTATTGTTGTCCATGCTTGCGCACGATGTCGCTGACAGACTACCACGCCAAGTACCTCGCCCACGAGCTGACTCGACGCTGTGCTACGGACAGCGTCGAAAAGCTCGCGGCGGTGTTCGCCGACGCTCAGGTTGATCTCAATCCCCACCAGGTGGAAGCCGCGCTTTTCGCCTTTCAAAATCCATTCTCGAAAGGCGCGATCCTCGCCGATGAAGTGGGACTGGGCAAGACGATCGAGGCCGGATTGCTGCTGGCGCAGAAGTGGGCGGAACGCAAGCGTCGACTGCTTGTGATCGTTCCGGCCAACCTGCGAAAGCAATGGAGCCAGGAGTTGTCGGACAAGTTTTTTCTGCCCTCCGCGATACTCGAAACCCGCACATTCAACGAAGCGATCCGCAACGGGGACATGAACCCGTTCCAGCAGGACGGTGTCGTCCTCTGCTCGTACCAGTTCGCGCGCGCCAAGGAGCCGTACATCCGTCAGACCGCGTGGGATCTCGTCGTGATTGACGAGGCACACCGGCTACGCAACGTCTACAGGAACACGAGCAAGATCGCGTTGTCGATCAAGCAGGCAGTCGCGCCGTTTCCCAAGGTGCTGCTCACTGCGACTCCGCTTCAGAACTCGCTGCTCGAGCTGTACGGCCTGGTGAGCATCATCGATGACTACGCGTTCGGAGATCTCGAGAGCTACCGCTCGCAGTTCACCCGTCTGACGAACGACGGCAATTTCGCGGCTCTCAAGGAGCGGCTGGCGCCCCTCTGCAAGCGCACACTCCGCCGGCAAGTTCTGGAATACGTCAGCTACACGGAGCGTCATGCACTCGTCCAGGAGTTCGTTCCCACACCCGAGGAGCAACGTTTGTACGATCGTGTTTCGGCGTACCTCCAGCGCGAAAAACTGTACGCACTTCCAGCCAGTCAGCGCCAACTGGTGACACTCATTCTGCGTAAGCTCCTCGCCTCGTCGACGTACGCCATCGCGGGCACGCTGGACGCGATGGCCCAGCGGCTGCACGCGGCTCTCGATGCAGCTGAGGCGGTGGCCGCACCACCGGACGGTCTGCGGAGTGATTGGGAACAGCTCGACGAATTGGCCGACGAGTGGGAAAGCGAGGGCGGCGAAGCGCTACCCGCTGAACAGCCTCGCCTCACGCCAGAACAGCTCGGGGAGTTGCGGCGCGAGATGGCCGAGTTGCGCGAATTCCACCAACTGGCCAGGTCGATCGTCAGCAACTCGAAGGGCGAAGTGCTCCTCACCGCGTTGCGGCGAGGATTCGAAGCCGCGGCGAAGGCAAGGCGCGACGACAGCAGCGCGCCGCTCCAGCAGAAGGCTGTCATCTTCACCGAATCGAGGCGCACGCAGGACTACCTCTTCGAGCTACTCCAGCGAACCGAATTCGCGGGCAGGGTCATGCTCTTCAACGGCACAAACAGTGACCCGATGTCAAAGACGATCTGCGCGCGCTGGCTCGAGCGGCACCGGAACACGGACCGCGTGAGCGGATCACCAACGGCCGACATGCGGGCTGCCCTCGTGGAGCACTTCCGCGATGAAGCGGCCATCCTCATCGCCACAGAGGCCGCCGCCGAGGGAATCAACCTTCAGTTCTGCAACCTGGTCGTGAACTATGACCTGCCGTGGAATCCGCAGCGGATCGAACAGCGTATCGGGCGCTGCCACCGCTACGGCCAGAAATTCGATGTCGTTGTCGTGAATTTTCTCAACAAGGCCAACGCCGCGGACCAGCGCGTCTACGAGCTGCTCGACGAGAAGTTCCGGCTTTTTGATGGTGTCTTCGGTGCGAGCGACGAAGTGCTCGGGGCGGTCGAGTCGGGCGTCGACTTCGAGAAGCGCATCGCCGCCATTTACCAGCAATGTCGCACGCCGGAGCAAATCCAGTTCGAGTTCGATCTGTTGCAGCATGAAATGGAGGACGACATAACCGCAGGTCAACGCGACGCCCGCGAGAAGTTGCTCGACAACTTCGATCAGGAGGTGGTGGAGAAGGTCCGCATCGAGACACGCGACGTGCTAGATCGCTTCAACGAGCGCTTGTGGAAGCTGACGCAGTACCTGCTGCGCGAGTACGCGCTGTTCGATGAAGCGAGCCACCGCTTCACGCTGCATACGAATCCCTTCCCGGGGGAGGCGATTCATCCGGGGCCGTACCGCCTGGGAAAGTCTGTTGAAGACGCGAACACCTACCGTGCGGGACATCCGCTCGCGCAACGCGTCCTCGCCCTCGGCCGCGAGCTGTCCGCGCCGCTGGCGGAAGTGACATTCCACTATCACGACAGCGGCCGCAGGATCGCAGTGCTGGACCCGTTTGCCGGCCGGTCCGGCTGGCTGAGTTGCGCGACGCTCACGGTCTCTGCAATGGCGACGGAGGATCACATCCTCTTCGCCGGAATCGACGACACCGGGATGCCACTCGATGATGCAGCCTGCCGTCGCCTGTTCGACCTGGCCGGAACGGCTGGCGCGCGATGCACCATCTCGCCCGGAACGCGGGACGCGCTGCTCGAGTCACACGATCGTCATCGGCGAGCCCTGCTCGACGAAGTCTCCGCGCGCAACGGCCGCTGGTTCGACGTGGAGATGGAGAAACTGGACCACTGGGCCGAAGACCGACGGGCCTCATTGAAAGCCTCGCTCGATGACCTCGACGAAGCCCTGAAGGCGGCCAAGCGGGCCGCCCGACTCGCGCCGAACCTTCCCGAAAAACTCGCACGCCAGCGCGAGGCTCGGCTGCTCGAAGGTCGGCGCGACCAGGCCTGGCGCGACTACGATCAGGCACGCCGCGACGTGGATCGCCAGACGGAGGCACTGCTCGACGAAACCAGTCGTCGTTTGAAGCAGGAGTCAGAACTATCCATGCTCTTCACGTTGCGTTGGCGTCTTGTGTGACTGGCGCATATGTCGAAACATCGGTACATTTTCGACACGTTAGCCCAACCTGTCGATCGGCACGACAGGTCCGCGCAACGGCCTTGCACGCTCGCACATTGGCAAACTTCGATCCTGCAATAGCTTATAACGATCTGCCACTGCTGCCGCCGCAGGCGGACCTGGAGAGCAGGGCGGTGCTTAAGGCGTGCATTGAGGCGCGCGCCGCAGTAGCCGAGCTCAAGCAGGCGGGGCGGCTCCTGCCAGATCCCGCCGTGCTGATCAACACGATCCCGTTGCTTGAGGCGCGGGCCAGCTCGGAGATCGAAAACATTGTCACAACCGCCGACCAGCTTTTCCGGTATGCGCAGCCGGACCGCGAAGCCCTGGCGGACCCCGCGACGAAGGAAGCGTTGCGCTATCGCAGCGCGCTTCGGCGAGGCGTGGAGCTGCTGCGGAAGCGACCGCTTTGCACAGCCATTGCGGTCGAAGTCTGCCGCACGCTTCGTGGACTGAACGTCGATGTGCGTCGCGTGCCGGGGACGAAGCTCCAGAATGAAGGTACAGGCGACGTGGTGTACACGCCGCCCGACGGCGAAGCGCTGTTGCGCCAGCTGCTCGCGAACTGGGAGCGGTTCCTTCACGATGCGCAGGATGTGGACCCGCTGGTTCGCATGGCGGTGGCGCACTACCAGTTCGAAGCGATCCACCCGTTCACGGATGGGAATGGACGCACCGGACGGATCCTGAACCTGCTCTTCCTGGTGGAGCAGGGACTGCTGGATCTTCCCGTTCTGTATTTGAGTCGCGCGATCATCCGAAGCAGGGCAGAATACTATCGCCTGCTGCGCGCCGTCACGGCCGGTGGCGCATGGGAGGATTGGATCCTCTACCTGTTGCATGCAGTGGACGAGACGGCGCGCTGGACCACGCAGCGGATTCACGCGATGCGCCAGTTAATGCAGGACACGGCCGATCACGTGCGGAAGTATGTGCCTGCCGTTTACAGCCGCGAGCTGGTGGAGCTGATCTTCGTGCAGCCGTACTGCCGCATCAGGAACGTAGTCGAAGCGGGGATCGCCGGGCGCCAGACGGCCGCGGTCTATCTCAGGAAGCTGGCGGCAGCCGGCGTGTTGAACGAAGTAAAGGTCGGACGCGATAAGCTGTTCATTAATCCGCGCCTCATGCGCCTGCTCACGGTTGACGGGGCAAGCGATCTCTCGTTCTCGGCTAGGCAGCCGCAAGCGAACTCTGCGACTGGAATCCCATGAGCAAGACGCCAGGTCAGGAGAACACGGAACTTTATGCGGAGAAGCTGGATCTCCGCTCACTCGACATTGCCGGGGAGCGGCGCCAGGAGTTGCTGCGTCTCTTCCCGGAGATCCGCACCCAGGACGGCAAACTCGACTTCGACCGACTGCGGCTCGCCCTGGGCGAGGCCGTGGATGTCGGGAAGGAGCGCTACGGCCTCACGTGGCCGGGCAAGGCCGAGTGCTTCAAGGTGATCCAGACGCCCAGTCTGGGCACGCTGCGACCATGCCCGGAGGAGAGCGTCAACTTCGACATCACCGAGAACCTGATCATCGAAGGCGACAACCTGGAAGTGCTGAAGCTGCTCCAGAAGTCGTACCTCGGAAAAGTGAAGATGATTTACATCGACCCGCCCTACAATACGGGAAATGACTTCATCTATCCCGACAATTACACGGAGAGTCTACAGACGTATCTCGAGTACACCGGACAGGTGGACGCGGAAGGAAGAAAGTTCGGGACCAACACGGACGCAGACGGGCGGTTCCACTCGAAGTGGCTCAACATGATGTACCCGCGACTCTACCTCGCGCGGAATCTCCTGCGCGAGGATGGTGTGATATTCATCAGTATTGACGACGGTGAGGTTGCCAATCTTCGAGACCTTTGTAATGACATCTTCGGCGAGGAGAATTTCATCGCAACCGTTATCTGGCACAAGATCGACAGCCCGAAAAACTCTGCTGTCCATTTCAGCGAAGACCACGACTATGTCGTGCTCTATGCTAGAAATGCCGCCAAATGGCACCCCAACCCGCTACAACGCTCTAAGGAGATGCTAGCTCGATACAAGAACCCAGATAATGACCCACGGGGTCCATGGCTCCTCAGCGACCTTGCTGCTCGGAACTACTACGGCGAGGGCCGCTACGCAATCACAACCCCCACGGGCAAGGTCATTGATGGCCCTCCCGCTGGGAGTTACTGGCGTGTTAGCAAAAAGCGCTTTGCTGAACTTCATGGTGATAACCGTATCTGGTGGGGAAAGACCGGCAACAACCGTCCTGGGATAAAGCGATTCCTTTCCGAGGTTCGTGAAGGCGTGGTGCCCCAAACCTATTGGCCATGGAAAGAAGTGGGCAGTACCCGCAATGCCAAGCAGGAATTGAGCCGCATTCTGGAAGCGGCGAGCGGTGAGGATCTATTTATCACGCCAAAGCCAACCAAGCTCATTCGACGGATGCTTCAAGTCGCGACGAACGACGATTCAATCGTTGTAGACTTCTTCTCCGGGTCAGGAAGTACCGGCCATGCTGTGCTAGAAGCGAATGCCGCGAACGCAGGTAGCCGCAGGTTCATCCTCGTTCAACTGCCCGAACCCACTGGTCGCAAAGACTACCCAACCATTGCCGACATCTGCAAGGAGCGCGTCCGGCGTGTCATCGGGAAGATGAATGAAGAGGACGCGGGGAAGCTCGATCTCGGTGGCGGCGCGAAGCAGGACCGCGGGTTCCGCGTCTTCAAGCTGGCAGAGTCCAACCTTACGACCTGGGATGCGGACAAGCCGAAGGATGCGGAGGCGCTTGCGAAGCAACTCGAACTGCACGTGGACCACATCCGCCATGGCCGTTCGTCGGACGATCTCCTCTACGAGATCCTGCTCAAGGACGGTTTCGCGCTCACGACGCCGGTCGAGAAGCCCGTGGTGGCGGGCAAGCAGTTGTATAGCGCCAGTGGTGGGGCGCTGCTGGTCTGCCTCGAGCGCGCACTGACGCTGGAACTGATCCGCGCGATGGCCGAGCGAAAGCCGGAGCGCGTGGTGTGTCTGGATGCCGGATTCGCCGGCAACGACCAGCTCAAGGCGAATGCGGTTCAGATCTTCAGAGCCAGCGGCGTGACGAAATTCAGGACGGTGTAATGCACGCATGTCTGCGTCCGATCTGCCGCGCGTGTGAGAACGCATTCTCGTCAAACCAGCGAGGTGGCGGCTCGCGCAGTGGTCTGCGGGAAGATGACACGGTTGGGACTCAATCAATGCCAGAAATGAAAGTGAAACTGACCGAGCAGGCGCATTCGTCACGGAGACAGCGCCCGTGAAATTCCAGTTCGACGGAAACCAGACCTTTCAGCTGGACGCCATCGCTGCGGTGACAGATCTCTTCGACGGTCAGCCAATGGGGCCTCCGGAGTACTCCGTCATCACGCTTGGCGCGCTGGGCGGCCTGTTCGAGGGACAGGAGCGTTCGGAGCTGGGCGTCGGCAACCGGCTGCTCCTGAGCGAAGACCGCATCCGTGAAAACCTCCGCAAGGTGCAGACGCGGAATGACATTGAAGTCGTGGATGCCGCCGCGCCGCCCGAAGCATGGGAGCTGTTCGACGGCCCAGCCAATCAGGCACGGCGCTGCCCGCATTTCTCCGTCGAGATGGAGACGGGCACGGGCAAGACGTACGTCTATCTGCGCACAATTTTCGAGCTGTCACGCCGTTTCGGATTCCGAAAGTTCATCATCGTGGTCCCCAGCGTCGCGATCCGGGAAGGCGTGCTCGCCAACATCAGAATCACTTCGGACCATTTCCGCGCGCTCTACGACAATCCGCCGTTCGAGCACTTTGTGTACGATGCGAAGAAGGCGAATCGGCTGCGGCAGTTCGCCACCAGCAACACGCTCCAGATCCTGGTCATCAACATTGATGCGTTCCGCAAGAACTTCACGGGCACGGATGAGGAGCGGAAGAGCAACGTCATCTACAAGGAGAGCGACCGGCTTTCCGGCCGGCAGCCTATCGAGTTCGTGCAGGCCGCGCGCCCCATTGTGATCATTGATGAGCCGCAGAGCGTGGATGCGACGGACAAAGCGCAGGAAGCCATCAAGGCACTGAATCCACTGTGCACGCTTCGCTATTCGGCCACGCATCGCAATCCGTACAACCTTGTGTACCGGCTCGATCCTATCCGGGCGTTCGAGCTGAGGCTGGTAAAGCAGATCGTGGTGGCGAGCGCGGTGGCGCACGACGCGCTGAACGAGCCTTTCGTCCGCGTCGAGAGGATCGACTACAGGAACGGCATCAAGGCGCGGCTCCGCATTCACGTGCGAACGGCTGAGGGACCCCGTGAGAAATCGCTGACCGTCAAGCAGGGCCACGACCTCTACGCCCTGTCCGATGAGCGTGCTACGTACCGCAACGGCTTCGAGATCGCCGAGATCAATGCCGAACCCGGCGGCGAGTACCTGCGCTTCGCCAATGGCCGCATGCTCCGCCTGGGCGAGGAGATGGGGGGCCTGCGGGACGACGTGTGGCGCACCCAGATCCGGCACACCATCCAGAAACACCTCGAAAAGGAACTCCAGGTGCGCGAGCGCGGGATCAAGGTGCTCACACTGTTTTTCATCGACCGTGTCGCGAATTACCGCGACTACGGTCCCAATGGCCAGACCTCGCCGGGCAAGTTCGCCGCCGCCTTCGAAGAGAGCCTCGCCGAGCTGGCCAGGGACGCGCGGTACAAGGGTCTGCCATGGCTGCCGTTGCCGCCAGCGGCGCTTCACAACGGCTACTTCGCGCAGGACCGAAAAGGCATTCTGAAGGATACGCGCGGCGACACACTGGCCGATGACGCGGTCTACGAGCTCATCATGCAGAAGAAGGAGGAACTGTTATCGCTCGACGAGCCACTCCGCTTCATCTTCAGCCACTCGGCGCTGCGCGAGGGGTGGGACAACCCCAACGTCTTCCAGATCTGCACGCTCAACGAGACCCGAAGCGCCATGAAGAAGCGGCAGGAGATCGGGCGCGGCCTGCGCCTGCCGGTGGATCAGAACGGCGTGCGCGTCTTCGACGAGTCCATCAACAAGCTCTACGTGATGGCCAACGAGAGCTACGAAGACTTCGCTCGTGCGCTCCAGACCGAATACGAGGAGGACTGCGGCGTCACATTCGGAGTGGTGCCATTCAGTGCGTTCGTGAAATTGACCCGTGTCGTGGATGGAGTCGAGCAACCCATCGGGAAGGAGGCGGCCGAGGCCATTCGCGCGGCACTCGTGCGGCAGCGGCTGCTGGACGTCAGCGGGCGCATTCAAGACGCGTTCGATCCGAAGCGTACAGATTTCAAGCTGGAACTGCCCGAGCCACAGCGGGACCTGACGATAGCTGTTGTGGATCTGCTTTCGGCCTATCAGATCGAGCGGCACATCCGCCGCGATCGTGATGAGGGCGTCAACCGTTTGCGGAAGGGAGTAACCCTCAGTCCCGAGTTCCAGGCGCTATGGGATCGGATCAAACCGAAGACGACGTACCGGGTGGAATTCGAAACGGATGCACTCGTCCGACGTGCCGTGGACGGAATCAAGATGATGGCGCGGGTCGAAGCACCCACCATCCGCGTGGCGGCGGGTCACATCCGCGTGGAAAGGGGCGGTGTGCAGGCAACGGCAATGCAGGTTGCAGAAGAAAGGCCGGCATACGAGCGCCGACCACTCCCTGACATTCTTGCCTACCTTCAGAACGAGACCGAGCTGACGCGCTCGACGCTGGTACGTATCCTCAAGGAGTCAGGTCGTCTCGACGACGTGTTCCGCAATCCGCAGCGGTTCCTCAATCAGGTGGCGGCAATCCTGAAATACGAATTGCACCGGCTTCTCGTGGACGGCATCAAGTACGAACGCTTGCCGGGCGAAGGGCCGGAAGCCGAATGGGAGATGGTGCTCTTTAAGAACGAGGAGCTGATCAACTATCTGGACGCGCTTCAGGTCACGAAGTCGGTGTACGAGTACGTCGTGTACGATTCGGAGGTGGAACGGGAGTTCGCGAAGAAGCTGGATGAACGTGAGGATATCAAGCTTTTCGTCAAGCTTCCCGGATGGTTCGAAATCGACACGCCGATTGGCAGGTACAATCCCGACTGGGCCATTCTGAAGCAGGACGGACAGGCGCTCTATCTCGTGCGCGAAACAAAGGCAACGCGCGATTTCCTCAAACTCCGAACCTCCGAAGCGGACAAGGTGCGTTGCGGGCTGAAGCATTTCGAGTCCATCGACGTGCCATTCGCGGTCGTCGTGAGCGCCGATGAGGTGTAGTTGGGGGGGATGCATCGAATGGAACCCCGGAAGTGCACCTCGACATCTTCTGGCTCAAGGACGAGTCGCTGGAGGACTCGGCGAACCTGCCGGACCCGCACGTGCTGGCAGAGGAGATTGCGGAGGATCTGCGGGCGTCGCTGGAGCAGATCGAGGGCGTGCTGGGTGATCTCCAGCAGCGGGCTGGTACAGTGGGGCAATCGGACTGATCTCGATCTCATTGCCATGCCAGAGCCAGAGCCAGCGGCTTAGTCGAACGAAATCGTGGTGTTCGAGATCATTCGCGAGTCCACGTGCGCCGAGTGCGGCGAGGAACTCGTGTCAGGGCGCTTTCTGCGGCTCGAGGGCGAACGGCCCCGGTGCATGTCCTGCGCCGACCTCCCGCATCTGATCTACCTTCCGCGCGGAGAGGCCGCGCTCACACGGCGCGCACACACGTCGCCAGCACACTGAGTGCGATGCGTTGCTCGGCTCCGGATGGGCGCGGCTCGAATGCGCGTGCGGCCGTCGCCGGTCAGACCGATGATCTGTTGCAACGCTGGCACATGACGGAAGGATGCACGGCGCCGTCTGGCGCCCGTGATCGTGAACGAACGGACCGACGGAGGCCACAGTTGGACGCCAGGAAGCTGTCCGAGCTGCTGCAGGGACGCATCGTATCGCACCTCGAGGCGAACGAGACCCACATCACGCTCCGCTTCACCGACGAGTCCGCGTTGGTCATCCAGCGGACGACGGAGGGCATGTCCGTCGTGCTTCATGACATTGCCCGGCCGAAGGCCGCGCGATCGAAAGACGCGCCTACGGCTCGCCAGCGGGAGTACCTCGATTTCATCATGAAGTACATGGCGCACTACGGTGTGTCGCCCGCCGAAACGGACCTGCAGCAGCATTTCATGGTTTCCGCTCCCTCCGTCCACGAGATGATCAAGACGCTGGAGCGTCGCGGTTTCATCACGCGCGGCCGGGACTTCACCGGCCAGGCCCGGCCGCGGTCCATCCGCGTCGTTGCCGATTCGTTCTGAGGTCGCGGCGCAAAGGGAGCGCGGCTTTCACCGCGCTCGATGAGTCGTGCGAATGACCCAATCTGACATGGTCTCGCCCGGCTGCGCCGTGCAGCATCGCGCCAATGACAACCGAATTGAGCGAGACACGCCACGCGGCTAGATTGCGGGAGACCAGCAGCGGGAAACTTCCATGGCCACACAGCCCAGACAAATCGAACCGGACGACATCCTCGAGATGGACATACCCGCACATCTCAGCGGGTACGAGCTGGTCGACGGAAAGCTGGTTCCCGTGCGTCCGGCATCACCGATCCACGGATGGCTGATGATCAAGCTGGGACAGCAGCTGCTCAATCACATTGAGGCTCACGAACTGGGCGGGCGCGTAATCACCGATGCCGGTTTCGTACTGCCTCTGGCGCGCGATCCACGGCGCCTGCGCGGTCCCGATATCGCATACCTCACCGCAGCACAGATCGAAGAGCACGGCGAGCCCGGGGAGCACTTCGCGCGCTTCATGCCGGTACTGGCGGTCGAAATCGATCTGAAGAGCAGGAAGAAACCCGGCGGGCAGGAGCGCATTCGCGACTACCTGGAGGCCAGGATCCCGCTGATCTGGGCCATCGACCCACACAAGCGCACGGCTACTGTGTACCGGCAGGACGGCTCGATCACGCAGTTGAGCGAAACGGATTCCCTCGACGGCGAGACGGCGGTTCCCGGCTTCACCCTCCCACTCTCGACGCTGTTCCGATAGTCGAAGCTCCGCCACGACGCTGCCGCTCGCGACTCTCCTCGCCTCTGGCCAGCGGCGAACAGAGTGATCAGGCAGTTGTGCCGTGGTGGCGCGTGCCGCATCCTGAAACAGTCCGGCACTGCCGTCTGCCTCAACACACGGTTAGGTCACGCCAGCGAGGTAATCCCTTGAGCCAGGCCCTGTCGACCAATGGCATTGTGTTTCTGGTGATCGGAGCAGCGGTCGGCGTGACGCTCTCCTTTCTCTACGCGCAGCTCTGGAAGCTGCGCTACACGCGCACGGTGCGGCGCGACGCCGTGCAGCGCAGCATGGCGGTGACCGTAGGCAAGGTGTACGAGCAGCTGGTGCCCTGGCTGCCGGATTTCCGGTTCAATCCGAAGGATGCGCGCTTCCTCGGCTCGCCCGTCGATTTCGTGGTGTTCGATGGCCTGTCCGATGGCGACGTGCAGCGTGTCGTCTTCGTCGAGGTGAAGACCGCGGGTGGGGACCTCAGTGCGCGCGAGCGGCGGGTGCGAGACGCCATTCGCGCGGGACGCGTGGAGTGGGTGGAGCATCGCGCGACCGGCGCTCAGCCGCGGTAGCGGCTCCACAGACCGCGACGCACCGGCCATCCGGCGCGGGCCGTAGCTGCTCACCCCTGCCCTGGCCACCGTCCGGCGCTCGTCACGAAACCTGAATGCGCGGCGCATTGTAGAGCGCGCGTGCTCGATAACTTCCGCGAACTCCGACACGCGCTGCGCCGGCTCGCGCGCAGCCCTGCGTTTGCCCTTTCCGCGGCGCTCACGCTGGCACTGGGGATTGCCGCGAATACGGCCATCTTCGCCGTGGTCAACAGCGTGATCCTGCGGCCGCTGCCCTGGCCCGAACCCGAGCGTCTCGTCTGGGTGGATCATATCGCGCCAGGCATTCAGCTGCCCGGTCCGATCGGGCTTTCACAGGGACTGTATCGCTACTATCGCGAACGTGCGCACAGCTTCCAGGACCTGGCGATTTTCCGCGATGATGAGGTGACGCTGACAGGGACCGGTGAACCGGACCGTCTCATCGGCCTCGATGCGACCGCGTCCCTGGGCGACGCGCTGCGCGTGCGCCCGCAGCTGGGGCGATGGTTCACGGACAAGGAAGCACAGGACAATGCGAACGTCGTCGTCATCAGTCATGCGCTGTGGATCACGCGCTTCGGCGGCGATGCGAACATGGTGGGACGCACGATCCGGCTGGACGGTGTGGGGCGCGAAGTCGTCGGCGTGATGCCGGCGGGGTTTGCCTTCCCGGATCCGCGCATTCAGGTGTATGTGCCGGAGCGGATCAGCGAGGAGCAGGCGAAGTCGGTGGGCGGCTTCAACTATCAGAGCATTGCCCGCATGACACCTGGCTCCACGGTGGACGGTGTAAAGCGCGAGATGGCTGTGCTGATCGCGGGGCTGAAGGCGGCGTTTCCGGGTGATCCCGTGACGCAGCAGGCGCTGGATGCGGCGAGGCTGGCGGGTGCGCCCGAGCCGCTGAAGGATCACGTCATTGGTTCCGTGCGCACGGCGCTCTGGATCCTGCTCGGCGTCGTCGGCTTCGTGCTGCTCATTGCGTGCGCCAATGTCGCGAACCTGTTCCTGGTCCGCTCGGAAGGCCGGCAGCGCGACGTGGCGGTGCGGCGTGCGTTGGGCGCGGGCGGGGCCGGCATCGTGCGCTACTTCCTGTCCGAGAGCATCGTGCTGTCCCTCGCCGGTGCAGCGGTGGGCCTTTCACTCGCCGCGCTGGCGGTCCGCCTGCTGGTGCGCTTCGGTCCGGACAACCTGCCACGACTGAACGAAGTCTCGATCGACCTGCGCACGCTGCTCTGGACGTTGCTGCTGGCGCTGTTCGCGGCCGCAGCGTTCGGGCTGATCCCGCTGCTGCGCCGCGGGGGTGCATTGTCGAGTGCGCTGCGCGAGGGTGGACGCAGCACGACCGCGGGCCGGGCCCGTTTCCGCGCGCGCAATGCGCTCATGGCCGGACAGGTCGCGCTTGCGCTCGTGCTGCTGGTCGGCTCCGGCCTCATGCTGCGCAGCTTCCTGCGCCTGCGCGCCGTGGATCCCGGCTTTGCACCCGACAACGTCCTGACGTTCGATGTAGCACTCAGCAGCCACGACTACGAGAAGCGCGCGGGTGCAGTGGGCTACCACGATGCACTGCTCGAACGACTGCGCGCGCTGCCCGGTGTGCAGAGCGCGGGCGCGGTCACGTGCCTGCCGCTGACGGGCGGCTGCTGGGGCGATCCACTGCGGGTGCGCAACCGGCCCATTCCGCCCGGACAGCTGCCGCCGCTCGTTCAGATCCGGCGGGCGCTTCCCGGCTACTTCGCGACCCTGCGCATCCCGGTGTTGCGCGGGCGTGTGTTCCAGCCAGCGGATCATCAGCAGCGCATTGGCTCGATCGTGCTGACGCGCCGCGCCGCCGACCTCTACTTCCCGAACGAGGACCCGATCGGGCAGCAGATGAGCTACATGTTCGAGGACGGCCCCAGCAAGGACATGTGGTACACGGTCGTGGGCATCGTGGGCAACACGCCCGTCGAGCGACTCGATGAGCCCGCGTATGGAATCGTCTACGTGCCGGCACTGGATCCGGTCGACGATGTGGGTTCGGGCGTGCACAGCATGGCCTTCGTGGTACGCACGAGTGTGCCACCCATGAGCCTCGCCGGCGCCGTGCGCGCCGCCGCCGCGCAGGTGAATCCGGGCGTCGCACTGGGGCATCTCCGCTCCATGGACATGATCGTGGCCGGCGCCACGGCGAGGCTGGCGTTCACCATGACACTGCTGCTGATCGCGGGCGCTGTGGCATTGCTGTTAGGTGCGATCGGCATCTACGGCGTGCTCGGCTACGTGGTGGGCCAGCGCACGAGTGAGATCGGCGTGCGCATTGCCCTGGGCGCCCGCCCCCGCGACGTCCTCGCCATGGTGCTGCGACAGAGCGGCGCCGTGGTGAGCGCCGGTCTCGTCATCGGTCTGCTTGGCGCGCTCGCACTCAGCCGCACACTCACCTCGCTGCTGTTCCAGGTGACCACCACTGATGCCCTCACGTACGCCAGCGTGACCGCATTCCTGCTGGCAGTCGCAATGATCGCCAGCTGGCTGCCCGCACGGCGCGCGGCCGGCCTCGATCCACTGACGGCACTGCGCCAGGAATAGCGCCTCGACGTCCGCGACATTGACGTCGGTCGCACTTCGCAGGCATCTTCGCGGAAGCGCGATCCGGTCCTTACTGCACGGATCGTGACGACGAAGTGATCAGACGCGCGTTGCCGAGGTGCCTTCCACGCACATGAAATCGGCGCTCGATACGGCAATTACGATTGGCCCGGCAGCGCTGCTCGCGGCCGTGATCGCGGTGCCGTTCTATTTTGGCCGGGCACGCGCGGGCGTTCCCCGCAGACGGATATCCGCAGTGCGCTACCTGATGACCACCTTGCTGGCCGGGATTTCTGCCTATGTCGTCGGAACCGTCGCGGGCATCGCCGTGGCCTGTTCGGGGAGCGGCGCGGCCAACCTGTGCGGGCTGGCGGGCGTCTTCGGCTCGGGACCGCTGCTGGCCGCCCTGGCGATCGTCGTTGCGGCTCATATCCAGGCACGAAATGCCCGTCGCGGAACCTGACAGTCGGTTAGTGCCCTTCCGGCACGTGCGCGGCATTCGTGATGACTGCGTACCGCTCCGCCGTGGAAGGCAGCCCGAGCGATTGGATCCGTGGAGGTGAATGATGGCGCAGTTCCAGGCCGACGCGTTTCCGGCTGACGCGCTGGAGGCGAATCGCAGCGGCAGCCTGACCGATGAGCAGCAGCGAGACCTGCGCAGCTACGCGCGGCGCAGGCGGTCCAACCGCGTCTTGATAGCACTGGTGTTCGCAGGCATGGCGGTCCTGCTGCTGCGCGCGCCGCGCGACGTGCCGAATGGGTGGCTGCTGCTTCCGGGCGCGGTGGTGACCTTTCTGGCGGCGGGGCTGCTGGCGCTGACTGCAATGGGCACGGGCAACCGGCTGCTGCAGGATCTGCGCGACGGGCGGGTGGAAATGGTCGAAGGCCCGATCTCGAAGCGCGGCAACTTCAACCCATCGGGCAAGAGGCTGCAGAACTTCTACCTTTTCGTCGGCCGTTCCATGTTCCTGACCACGAGCACGCGGTACCTGGCGGCGCCCAACGCGGGGTATGTGCGTGCGTACTACCTGCCGCGCAGCCGGCGGCTGGTCAATCTCGAGCCCGTCGCGGGGCCCGCGCAGCCGGAGGGAGACCCGGCGCTCACGCTGGACACGCTCAAGTCGCTGGGCATGGCCGCACTCTCGCGCGATCCCGGTCGGTCCGGGGAGGCGCTCGCGCGGATGGCGGGGCTGCAGTCCTCGCTCATGGACCAGCTCATGCGCCCGGTGACGCCGCCACCAATGGAGGCGCGCGATCCGCGTCCGCTCGCCGAGGCCATTGTGGGCCGCTGGCGCATGGGGCCGCTGGCGCTGGAGTTCGTCGCCGATGGCACCGCCAGGTTCAAGGGTCCGGACGGCACCGAGAGTCAGGGACACTGGGCGGTGGATGGGATGGGGCAGTTGCACGCGGACTTGATGGACAAGGACCAGGTGGGCGACGCCTGGATTGTGGGTCACACCCTCACGATCTGCACCGTGGGCATGACGTTCAATTTCCAGCGCGTGTAACGGGACGAGCATCGTCGCCCGATCCCCTGCGTCTGACGGGACTGGCATCGTCGCCTGATCCCTGATGGCACACGGCCTCGACCAGCCGTCTTGCTGGGGAACTCGCAAGTCATAATCGATCCCGCACACATTCCCACTTCCGGAGACTCCCCCATGCGACGCTCTGCAGCGCTACTTCGTGCGCTCGCGCTGGCCCTGCTGTTCGCGCCCATCCAGGCCGCACGCGCACAGGCGCCGGCCACCGCGACGCAAGTACCGCGAGTGTCCTCAAGGTCCTGAACCTGGAGGACTACGCCCGCTGGAACCGCATCACATCGACGGACCTCTCGCACGACGGACGCTGGCTCACGTTCACCTACTCGCCCAACGAGGGCGAGCCGCTGCTGCACGTGAAGGAACTCGACGGAACCCACGACTACACGTCCTCACTGGGCGGTGGACGCGGTGGCCGCGCGGGTGGAGGCGGGGGACGCGGCGGTCGCGGCGGCGGCGGCGCGACACAGTTCTCCGACGACTCGCACTGGATCACCTATTTCGTGAACCCGCCGGAGCGCGCGGCTGGACGTGGGCGCGGCGGCAACGGCGGCGGCGCTCGCGGTGCTGCACAGAATGGTCAGGCGACGCCTCCCGTCGGACACCTCGAGCTGCTCGACCTCGCCAGCGGCGTCCGGACCTCGATCGCTAACGCGGCGTCATGGAAGTTCTCGGCCGACTCGAAGTTCCTGGCGGTGCGGCTCAACAAGGCGCAGGCCGATGCGAAGTTCGATGGCGCGGACCTGATCCTGCGCGAGCTGGCCAGCGGCACGGTGCGCAACATTGGCAATGTCGACCAGTTCGAGTTCGACGACGCGGGCAACCTGCTGGCCTACACCGTCTCCGCCTCGGAACGCATGGGCAATGGCGTCTACCTGCTCGACCTCGCGAGCGGCGAGACGCGCGCGCTCAACACCGCGGCCGCGGACTTCGACGCGCTCGCCTGGAGCCCCGAGGGTTCCAACCTCGCCGTACTGCGCGGCGATACCGTGAAGGGCATGAAGCAGAAGGCTAACACGCTGCTGGCATGGAGCGGACTGGGCAGCGCGCGAGGCACGGTGTTCGGTGTGACTCGGTATGACTGAACCTTACGGCCAGTCCCGTGCCAGCGCGTCGGATCGGTCCCTGGAGTGGCGTACAGGTGCACACGATCGGGTTGGGGTCGGACTGGAACTACGCAATTGCCCACGCGTGGTCGAGAATAGGCAGAATGAACGCGAGGTGCGCATGAGCTCGGAACTGTACAGCGTGTTATCCGCGGGTCCGCTGGCGCTGGTCGGCGCCGTGATTGCGGTGCCGATCTACTACGCGGCGTACCGGCGAACGCCGCGTTCCGGCGAGCGCATCTCGCCGGCGCGCTATCTGCTCACGATCGTCCTCGCCGGCGCAGTGGGCGGAGTCGTCGGGATGATGGCGGGGATCGCCGTGGCCTGTGCTCCGGCCGATGCCGGCAACCTGTGCGGGCTGACCGGTGTGTTCGGCACGGGCCCGCTGCTCTCCGCTGTGGCGATCCTGGGCAGCGCTCACTTCCAGACACGCAGCGCGCGCAAACGTACCTGACCCTCCCGCAGGCGTGAGTTCGCTGGACGGCCCCCTCGCCGGAATCTAGCTTGGGCGGCGATGAAGATCCCCAGCCGCACGTATCCGGCGGTCCTCACCCGAAACCATCAGCCGCACCCATCCGGCGCTCGCGGCCCGGAGGTGACGTGAGCGGTATTCCGGACGGTCTCCGCCAGGCGCTTGCCAGCCGCTACACGATCGAGCGCGAGCTGGGGGCAGGTGGCACGGCGCGCGTCTACGAGGCGGACGATATCCGGCACGGGCGCAAGGTCGCGATCAAGGTACTGCGTCCGGAGCTGGCGGCGGCGCTGGGCCCGGAACGTTTCCTGCGCGAGATCGAGACCACCGCGAAACTGCATCACCCGCACATCCTGCCACTCTACGATTCCGGTGAAGCGGACGGCTTCCTGTATTTCGTGATGCCACTCGTGGAGGGCGAGACGTTGCGCTCGCGGCTGCAACGCGAGCGACAGCTGCCGGTGGATGCGGCGCTGCAGATCGCGCGCGAAGTGGCGGACGCACTGGGCTACGCGCACAGCCGCGGCGTCGTCCACCGCGACGTCAAGCCGGAGAACATCCTGCTCGAGCACGGCCATGCGCTGTTAATGGACTTCGGCATCACCCGTCTGCTGCGCGACTCGAGCGATACCGTGCTCACCCGATCGGGTATGGCGCCGGGCACCCCACTGTACATGAGTCCGGAGCAGGCGGCGGGCGAAAGCGCGACCGACGGGCGCAGCGATCTCTACAGCCTGGCGTGCACGCTGTACGAGATGCTGGCGGGGCAGCCACCGTTCCGCGGGCCGGGCGTTGAGCGCCTGTTCCACCAGCATGTGATGGAGACGCCGCCGCCGATCGCGCGGTTCCGGCCTGCAGTGCCCGCCGAGGTGGCGGCCGCGCTGCAACGTGCACTGGCCAAGAGTCCGGCCGACCGGTTCAGCACCATGGCGGCATTCACCGACGCGCTGTCACGACGGCCCGCTGCCACTGCGGCGCTGCCCTCGGTTGCGGTACTGCCGTTCGTGAGCCTGAGCGCTGATCCGGAGAACGAGTACTTCGCCGACGGCATCACCGAGGATGTCATCGCGCAGCTCTCCAAGATCCGCGCACTGAAGGTTGTCTCGCGAACGTCGGTGATGCCGTTCAAGCAGCACACGCAGGGCCTGCGCGAAATCGCGCAACAGCTGCAGGTGGGTGCGGTGCTGGAAGGCAGTGTGCGCCGCGCCGGATCGCGCGTGCGCATTGTCGCCCAACTGGTGAATGCGGACACCGACCAGCACCTCTGGGCGGAAACGTACGACCGGGAGCTGACCGACATCTTCGCGATACAGTCGGAGGTGGCACTGCAGATCGTCGGCGCGTTGCGAGCGGAACTCTCGCCGGTCGAGCGCGTTCGCATCGAGCGGCAGCCGACCCGCGACCCGCACGCCTACCAGCTGCACCTGCAGGGTCGTCATCACCTGATCCGCTACACCAGTGACAGCATGCGCAAGGCAATCGAGTACTTCGAGCGAGCCATCGCGCATGACCCGGACTATGCGCCGGCGTTCGCCGGTATCGCGATGGCGCTCACGGAGCTGGGCGAGATGGGCGCGCTGCCGCCCGATGATGCCTATCCGCGTGCGCAGGCCGCCGCCGCGCGGGCCCTGGCCATCGACAGTGAGCTGGCCGATGCGCATTGCACCGTCGGCTACGCCAGGCTTGTCTACGAGTTCGACTGGACGGGCGCGGAGACGGCGTTCAAGCGTGCGATCGAGTTGCGTCCGGGCGACGCCGATGCGTACGACCTGTGCGGTCGCCTGTGCTCGGCGCAGGAACGCTTCGAGGAAGCGATCGTTCTGCAACGCCGCGCGCAGGAGCTGGACCCGCTCGCGCATCGTACCGACGTCGCCACATTGCTGATGCGCGCGGGACGGTATGACGAAGCGGTGGAAGCGGCCCGCCATGCCGCCGAGCTCGCAGGCGATGATGCCCGTGCCTGCTCCACGCTCGGCTGGGCTCTGTTCGAGTCGGGGCAGCAGGAGGAAGGGCTGGCCCGGCTCGAGCGCGCGGTCGAGCTGTCGTCCGGCAACAGCCTCTGGCTGGCGCAACTCGGGCAGGCCTGTGCGCTGGCCGGCAGGACGGCACGCGCGCGCGAACTGCTGGCACAGCTCGAGGCGCAGTCCCGCACGCGCTACGTCGCGCCCTATCACCTGGCCTACATTTACACCGGCCTCGGTGAGTACGACAAAGCGGTGGCGTGCCTCGAACAGGCGTTCCAGGATCGGGGTGGCGCGGTCTACGGCGTCAAGGGCTCGTTCCTGTTCCGCCCACTGCACACCCATCCCGGCTTCCAGGCGCTGTTGCGACGCATGCGCCTGCCTGCCTGACTGTCTTGCTGGGCGCCTCGCAATCTGTTATCTGATCCCGCACATCTTCTTCCGGAGAACCTCGTATGCGACGCCGCCAATCACTGCTCCCGCGCGTCCTCGCCTTCGCGTTCCTGCTCACGCCGTTGCAGCTGCACGCGCAGACGCGGGCCATTGCCTCTGCAACCACGGCCGGCTCGGCGAGCGGCGACAAGGTCCTCAACCTCGAGGACTACGGCCGCTGGAACCGCATCACGGGCACCGAGCTGTCGCACGATGGGCGCTGGATGACCTTCACGTACTCGCCCAATGAGGGTGAGCCGCTGCTGCACGTGAAAGAGCTCGACGGGACGCACGACTACACGTCCTCGCTGGGCGGTGGACGCGGCGGCCGCGCGGGTGGTGGCGGGGGACGCGGCGGTCGCGGCGGCGGTGGCGGCGCGACGCAGTTCTCCGGCGACTCGCACTGGATCACCTATTTCGTGAACCCGCCGGAGCGCGCGGGCGGACGTGGGCGCGGCGGCAACGGCGGCGGCGGTCGCGGTGCTGCACAGAATGGTCAGGCGACGCCTCCCGTCGGACACCTCGAGCTGCTCGACCTCGCCAGCGGCGTCCGGACCTCGATCGCTAACGCGGCGTCATGGAAGTTCTCGGCCGACTCGAAGTTCCTGGCGGTGCGGCTCAACAAGGCGCAGGCCGATGCGAAGTTCGATGGCGCGGACCTGATCCTGCGCGAGCTGGCCAGCGGAACGGTGCGCAACATTGGCAATGTCGACCAGTTCGAGTTCGACGACGCGGGCAACCTGCTGGCCTACACCGTCTCCGCCTCGGAGCGCATGGGCAACGGCGTCTATCTGCTCGACCTCGCGAGCGGCGAGACGCGCGCGCTCAACACCGCGGCCGCGGACTTCGACGCGCCTCGCCTGGAGCCCCGAAGGTTCCAACCTCGCCGTGCTGCGCGGCGATACCGTGAAGGGGATGAAGCAGAAGGCTAACACGCTGCTGGCATGGAGCGGACTGGGCAGCGCGGAGGGAGCGGAGTTCAGCTACGACCCAACGGCCGACGCGTCGTTCCCGAAGGACATGGTGCTGAGTGAGTACGCGACACCGCGCTGGAGCCGCGACGGCTCGCGCGTGTTCGTCGGCATCAAGGAGCAGGAGGCCGAGATCCCGGCGTCGGACTCGACGAAGGCCAATGTGGACGTCTGGCACTGGAAGGACCAGACGCCGCAGTCGGTGCAGATCGTGCAGCTGGCGCAGCTGCGGCGGGCGACGTACCCGGCCGTGGTCTTCGTCGCCGGCGGCAGGTTCGTGCGCCTGGGCGATGACGACATGCGCACCGTGCAGACGGCGGCTAACAGCGAGGTAGGCGTGGGCCGCAATGACGCCGCGTACAGAGGCGAGGTGGCGTGGGGCGGGTCGCGGGCGGATCTGTACAAGGTGGACATCCGCACGGGGCAGCGCACGCTCATCGACAAGGCCCTCTCGCGCACCTACGGGACTTCGCCGGACTCGAAGTGGTTCCTCTACCTCAAGAGCGGCGATGCGCGCGCGTTCAACCTGCGAGAACGGCAGCGTCGTCGACCTGAACGCGGCCGCGGGCGGCAAGAGCTTCCTCAACGAGGATGACGACCACGCGTACGAGCGGCCCATGTGGGGCGTGGGCGGCTGGTCGAAGGACGGCCACTCCGTGCTGCTCTACGACAAGTTCGATGTGTGGCAGGTGCCGCTCGATGGCAGCAGGGCGACGCAACCTGACCGCCGGCACGGGCGCGGCACAGCAGATCCAGTTCCGGGTCGTGCGCTTCGGCGCGGGCGGCGGCGGACGAGGCGGCCGGGGCGGCGGCTTCGGCGCGGCGGCAGATGAAGACGAAGGCATCGATCTGTCGAAGCCGGTGATGCTGTCGGCGTACGGCGATCGCACCAAGAAGTCGGGCTACTGGCAGGTCATGGCCGGTGAGGCCCCGAAGCCGCTGATCTGGGCGGACAAGGCGATCGGCGGCGCGCAGAAGGCGGATGACGCGGACCGCGTCGTCTTCACGGAGCAGGACTACAACGAGTTCCCCGACTACTGGGCCACCAACACATTGTTTGCCTCGCCCCGCAAGGTGACGGATGCGGATCCGTTCCTCTCGGAGTATGCATGGTCGGCGGGGAAGGTGCTCATCGACTACAGCAACTCGAAGGGGCAGAAGCTGCAGGGCACGTTGGGCTGCCGGCCGGCTACCAGCCGGGCAAGCGCTACCCCATGCTCGTCGAGTTCTACGAGACTGATGTCGAACACGCATCACAACTTCTCGACGCCGGGCTACAGCAACAGTCCGCAGCATCTCGACGTACGCGAGCAACGGCTACCTGGTGTTCCAGCCGGACATCGTGTACGAGATCGGCAAGCCCGGGCACGTCGGCGGTGGACTGCGTGACGCACGCGGTGAAGAAGGTGATCGACCTGGGCTACGCGGATCCCGAACACATTGGTCTGCACGGGCCACAGCTGGGGCGGCTACCAGTCGTCGTACATCGTCACGCAGACCGACATGTTCGCGGCCGTGGTCACGGGCGCGCCGCCGACCAACCTGATCGAGCTTCTACGATGAGCTGTACAAGAGCACGGGCACGGTGCAGCAGGGCATCACGGAAGTGGGGCAGGTGCGCATGGGCGCCGATGTCGACCCCTGGAACTCGAACGACCTCTACGAGGAGCAGTCGCCCCTCTTCCACGTGCGCAACATCAAGACGCCGTTCATGATCCTGCAGGGCATGGATGACGGCGCGGTGGACTACGTCGAGGGGCTCCAGTTCTTCAATGCGGCGAGGCGCAATGGCAAACAGGTGATCTTGCTGTCGTACCCGGGCGAGGCCACAATCTCGCGAACCGCGACAACCAGAAGGACTTCACGATCCGCATGAAGCAGTTCTTCGACCACTATCTGATGGACAAACCGGCGCCCAAATGGCTTACGGATGGGCTGCCGCAGACGGAGAAAGGCGTAATCCCGCGTTAGATAGTTCGGGGGGAGGGTGAGGGGAGGGGCCCGGGGATCGGGGTCGGACGCGGGCACGGGCACCCGTTGAGGGGTGGGGATCCGGGGCACGAACCCGCCCCACCCTACCCCTGCCCGTAAACACTCCCCCTTTCTCCTCCCCGGATTCGTCTCCATGCCCTTCTCCCTGTCCCTTCTTCTGACAATCTGTTAGTAACGGCGGGGAACGGGGCCGTTGCTGGGCAGGGAGATGGCCTGGAGGAGGAGGAGTGGGTATGGGCCGGGGCGTGGGGAGCCAGCCACACACCGGGCTCACGGCGAGCTCCCTGAGAATGCTCGCTCTGCGTGAGTGAGCCGTCCTTGCAAAGGCAGCGCGCGTTGTGATTGGACCGCGCTCACGAACTGGCGAGGCAGCGGAGTCCGGCCGGATTGTTTTCGGGCTCAACCGGAATGGGCAGAGCGGTTTGCGATCCGTAACTGCCGCCCTTGGGGTACGCGCCTGCTGGAAAGAGACCGTTAGTGCGGCGCAGATCACCCGTGCGATGGCCCGTGGCGAAAACGAAGAATGCGCGTTCGCGCAGGACATCACTGAGCGTCGCGTTGCCGGGCAAGGGCGCCAGACCGGCTGCCACGCGCAACTGGTTGAGCTTGACCGCCGCGCCGGTTGTATTTCCCGTTCGGGCCAGCGTTTCCGCCTCGATCAGGCGGGCTTCGAGGCCGCTCGCCAGTACGACACCGGCGGAACGGTCGGCGTATTTCAGCAGGTCGAACTGCGGCGTCAGATTGTCCGCACCGAGGTTGTTCGGGGGTTGGCGTAGCCAGGGCACGCGCCGGGGATCGTTCGCAGAACGGAAAGCCAGGCCGTTGCCGCCCTCCTGGTCCGCCAGCGAGTACTGCTTCGCCACCGTATTGAGCACGTAGATCGCGTTGGACTTCTCCACGGGGTTGTTCGTGTGCGCGACGGTGTACTCGAACACGTCCGGTACCTGCTGAGCCGCGGCCGCGGCGTTCTGGAAATCGGACAGGCCAGCAAACTGGCCGAGGCCCTGATACGCGCGGGCGCTCCCCAACGTGGCGAGCAGCCAGGCTTGCGTGCCGGACGTGGAATTCAAACGGACCGTCGCGAAGCGTGCCAGCGCGGTGTCCAGCATTTCCGTCGTTGTCAGGGCCGGTCCGGCCGTGATGGTGTGCTGGCTGTCGATGCGGCTGAAGGGCACTCCGGAGCAGAAGTCTTCCGCAAAGAGCAGCCACGTGTACGCAGACAGCGCCTGCATTTCGGGAAGCCCAGGATCGGTTGGCGCGTCGATGGCCATGCGCTGAGCGGCGAAATCCGCAGCGAGCCTTGAGCGGTGCAGGTTGCGGAAAACCGTGGCCACACTGGTGTTGGTGAGGGTAACACTGCGTTGGTCGACCTCGCGCTGCGCCGCCGACGGTCCCGAACTCAGCCATTCGTCTGCGAGCAGTCCGTCGAGGAGCACGAGCCCCTCCTGCGTGTTGCCGCCGCTGAAGGCAAGAGCAAAGGCATTGAGGGCTTCCTGGCGAAGCACCGCCGGAACCTGCGTGCCGGTGGAAGCCCCTGTGGAACTGGCCAGGCCCACCGTGCCGAAGCGGTCCACGGCACGCACGCGGACGAAGATGGGGCCGCTCTGGTCCACCAGAAACAAGAAGGGGGAACCGGTCACCTTGTCCGCTATGGCGAACGAGAAGTCGGGATTCGAGCTCCGCTCGACCCAGTAGCTCGTCGCGTAGGCAACCAGACTGTAGGAGACCACGAGCGATTGTCCCACCACGACGGTCGATGGGAGACTCGCGAGCGTCGGCGCGAACGAGCCGAGCGTGAGCGTAACCGGCGTGTCATGGCCGGCGTTGACCGTGATGCCCGCTGTCTCACCATACGACGCCACGCAACACGGTTCGGGTGCTATCGGCCGTTCGGCAGACGACAAGGCTTCCAGAGCCACCGTGTACGTCCCGGGCTGCAGCCCGGTGATGGTCTTCGTTGTGCCGGGGCTGATGGCCACGGTCATCTGTGTGGGACCGAGTATGTGAACCATGCCGTCGTCCGCGGCGCCTGCGGTCGCGTCGCGCAGAAAGCGCAGCGACATTGTCGCCTGATCCGGTGCGCTGGGGGATTGTCTTTCACAGGCGGGCAACAGGCACAGGCCGGCGAGCCACACGAGGAGATTCCGCGTCGTCATGGCAGGCCGCTCAGTTGGGGAACGTCACGATGATGCCACCCGTGGTGGGCGGAGCGGAGTGACCGCCGCCGCCACTGAGCAGGGCTACCGTGACACCGACCGCGCCGGCTCCGAGACCGGCCCAGACGAAGGGGAAATGTCGTTTCGGTCTGGCCTGTGCCGGCGGCTGCTGCGCGGGATTGCAGTCCGCACAACTCGTTCTTCCCTGCTCGAGCACGTTCCGCGTCAGTGCCGCGGGCACAACCGAGTCGGGCCTGGTGACGAGCCCGATCAGGCGGCCGCCGCGATCGATCAGCGGCGCACCCATCGCCGCGGCTGGCAATGGCAGTGCGAGCGCTACCGGCGCTGTCGGTGCCGCGGGCCAGTCGGTCAGGCGAGTGCGTGCGGACGTGAGCGCACCGCACCCGTCGAAGTGCACGGACCATGCGTACTCCCCACTGCTCACCTGAGCCGCCGCGCTCATTGCAGGCTGGCGCTGTGCGGGCAGCCGCAGCGCGGCCAGATCCCTGGCCGGGTCCGTCGCGGCAATGCGGATATCGCGGAACGTCTGTGCACCGCCGGCTGTCGCAACCTGCAGGCGGGTCGCACCCTGCACCATTCCGAGCGACGTGAGCGCCATGCCATCCGCAGCGGCAAGCAGCCCGTTAGTGCACACCTGCTGGTTCTCCACCGTGAGCGTGATGCGCAGGACCCTCGCGGCTGCCTCGGCCAGTACCGCGTCCGGAAGCAGCGGAACGGGATTCACTTCCAGGATGGTCGTCACGCCGGGCAGGACTTCGCGCGTCAGTTGCATGGACTCGTAGCCGTCCGCCGCAATGCGCATTGCATACGTGCCCGCGGGCAGTCTGAGCGTCTCGGCCGCCGCCTCGGCGCGACCCTCCGCGGTCAACGCGAGTGTCAGCGACGGGTCCGCAGAGACCGCGCGCACGGTGCCGGGGGCCGCTGCGTCGAAGCGCGCCGGCCACTCCCAGCGGGTGGGCACCGTGTCCGGCGTCGCGCGTGTCGCCGCCACCGCCTGATCAAAGGCCTGTACCATGGCAGGCGTGAATTGCCGCCGGTCCATGGGCCAGGCGGCGCCGTGGCGGACGATCCAGCGCAGCCAGGTGGAAGCGAGAGCCTGTCGATCCGAACTCGTCAGCACGCCGGCCAGCTCGTATCCGGCTACGGCCCAGAGGCTGTCCGGCGAGCCGAGTTTCGGATCCATTGCCGAGAGCAGCAGACGAATGCGAGCACTGTCGCTGAACTCGCTTCTCGCCTGGCTGATCAGTCCCTGCCGCGTGTTCTGTGCAGCCAGCGACGTGGCCGCGCCCAGGAGTATCACGCAGGCCATCCCCGCATCTCTTGCAAGGCTCACGGGCTCTTCTCCCGCAAACGGATTCGCAGCGGCGTCGTTTCATTCGAACGGACGTCGAACATCGTGTCCATGCTCGCCGTGTTGGGGTTCTCCAGGTGCAGCTTGTGCGAGCCGGGCGGCAGCGCCAGTTCCAGCCTGTTGTCTGTCCTGCGTGCAACGCCATCCACCGAGATGACCGCCCATGGCTCCACAATGAGCTGAAGCTTGCCATCCGGTTCCTGCGGCGGCTTCTGCCCGACGGTGGGCTTCGCCGCACCCGATCGGCCCGACTGTCCGCCGGTCTCCGTGGACGGCGGGGCGGCAGCGCGTCCTCGGCCCGGCGTCTGACTGCTGCGCCCGACCACGCTGACAGTGAATTCGCGAACCACATCGCCGGCGCCGGCGCTCAGCTGCACATCGCCGGCTGCGCGACCCATGATGACACCATTGGTGTCGATTGAAGCCACGGCGGGATCGCTGGTTCGCCATGCGATCTTCACGTCCGGCGCAAGAGTGCCATCGGCTGCACTGGCGCGCGCGCTCAGTCCCATCGTGTCGCCGACCGTAAGCTGTATGCGGCTGGCGACGGGCCGACCGCTCCGGTCCAGCACGGTGACGGCCGCCACCGGCGGTGCGGCAGCGGCAGGCGGCGGTTGATTCTGCGTCGCCGCAACGGCACCCGCCCGACTGGCTCGATTGTGCAGCAGCACCCACGTGCTGCCCGCGCCTCCGACCACAACCACGGCCGCGATCCATGGCAGCGCCCGGCGCCGCCGCGTTGCTCGTGGCGCGGGCACGATGACCGGGCCCGCCAGCGCGCCTATCTCTTCCATCCCCTCGGTCCCGCTCTGGACCGCGGCCTCCGTCACCGCCGCCTGACTCCCCGCTTCAGCGGGTCGCACGACAACAGTGGACCAGGGCGCCTCGACGACGGTGAGTTCCAGGGAATCCCGGACACCGTCGCATTCCGCGGTGATCGTCACATCTCCCGCACCTGCCCCTGTCACTACGCCACTCGTGGAGACGCGCGCGACGAAGGCGTTGCTCGAAGACCAGCGGACGGTTCCGGTGAGCGTACCCCCACGCTGGTCGCGAAGCGTGGCGTGCAGCGCAAGGTCCTGATCCATCTGCAGCGTGCCGGATACTGCCTCAATGACGAGCGCCGATACGCGCAGCGGCTCGATCTCGATCCGCCTGTTCGCGGTGGCGCCGTCGCTTGTCGCCGTTACCATGGCAGTGCCATGGGCCAGGGCGCGAAACCGGCCATTCCCCAGTGGCTCGACGATCTTTGCATTATCAACGGTCCACGTGATGGCGCGATCCAGCGCGTGGCCCTCGCGGTCGAGCGGGGTGGCATCCAGATGGAACGTATCGCCTGCCACCATGCCGGCAGGCGGTGCCGACGATGCAATGCGCGCGACGGGCACAGGCAGTACTTCGATGTCGGCAATTGCCTGTGCATTGTCGCACCGCGCGCTGAGCTGTGTACGACCGGCGCTCACGCCCAGGAGTACGCCGCCCGCATCGACCGTGATGATGGTGGGATCCCGCACCGACCAGTTGACGCTGCGGCGCAGCTCCTGGTTGCGCGCGTCGAGCACCTTCGCCCGGGCAGTGACTTTCTCGCCCATCGGCAGCGCCACGGGAACGCCCCCGATCACGATCGACGCGGGCCGTGCGGGCTCTACCGCTACGTTCATGGCCGCGCCCACTCCCTCGCAGTGTGCGAGAATGCTGGCCGCTCCCGCACTGTGCGCGTGCACGACACCATCGACAGAAACCGATGCGACGCGGGGATCACTCGAGGACCACAGAACGCGGCGTTCCAGCAGCTGTTCCCGCGTGCTCTGCGGACGCGCAATGAGTCGCGCCGTGTCCCCCACCTCGATGGCGAGCGTTGCCGGTTCGAGCGAGACACGGGCCACTCGAGTCTCCGTCACATCGACCGCGGCGGACTCGACAGCAGCGCCGGATTGTGCCCTGATCACCGCAGAGCCCACTCCGACAGCGACCATGCGACCGGTGTCCTGCTCGACGCGCAGAATGGATGGATCGGTCGATTCCCAGCGCACGCCACGGCCTTCCATCTCTCCGCCATCGGCAAACCCGAGGGTGGCGCGCAACGGAATCGCCTCGCCGATTTCGAGCGAGCGTGGTAATGCGATGATGCGGAGCCATGTGGGCGTGCGCTCGCCGCCGGTATCCTTCGAAGAGAAGCGTGGCGCACCGCCTGCTGCGCCGGGCTGTGATCCCTGTGCCGCGCGCACGAGCGCAATGAGCTCTTCGCGGACTGGATCATCCGGTAGCAGGGGGCGGGCACCCGCGGCGGCCAGCGCATCGCGCAGGTCCGGCCAGCGCTCCGCTGCCGACTTTGCCAGCATGCGATGCACCGCTTTCGCAAGCTCGGTCGGACAGTCAGGGCGTGCTTCGTGAACGGGCGGGACGCTCTCCGCAGTATGACCCATCAGAACGGCGTATTGCGGCCCCGTGAACGGCGGTGCTCCCGCCACCATGGCGTACGCGACCGCGCCGAGCGCGTACTGGTCAGACGCAAACGTGACCGCATCACCACGACACTGCTCGGGGCTCATGTACTCCGGCGTTCCCATGATCAACCCGGTCATGGTCAGGCCGCTCTGCGATTCCGTCACCTTCGAGATGCCGAAATCAGTGACGAACGAATTGCCCTCGGTATCCAGCATGATGTTAGCAGGCTTGACATCGCGGTGAATCACGCCGCGGCCGGGCCGGTGCGCGTAGCTCAACGCTGAACCCACCTGGTAGAGGATGGCGCGCACGACAGGAATGGACAGTGCGCCGTGCAGGCGCAGGATCGAGGCCAGAGAAACGCCATCGATATAGTCCATGATGAAGTAATGGAGATCCGCGGCGCGACCCACGCCGTGCACGTGCACGATCGATGGGTGGCGCAGCGACGCAATGGTCCTGGCCTCCCTGCGGAACCGCTCCACCATGGCCTCATCGGTGAGCCAGTTGGAAGCCAGCACCTTGATGGCAACGAGGCGGTCGAGATCGAGTTCGCGAGCCAGGTAGACGGAACCCATGCCCCCGCGTCCAAGCTGCCGGACGAGCTCGAATCTGCCACGTGTGGCTTCGGCGAGCGTTTGCAGAACGGACCGTCGCGCTTCGTCCTGCGCGCGTGCGTCCGCGGGCGTCCCAGCCTGGCGCGCACCGCAGTTCGGGCAGAACTGCTCTCCCGCCCGCAACGGACTGTTGCAGCTGGCGCACGCGGCCTGCTGCGCTGCCGATGGCGAGCCACCCGCGCGGAGCCGGCGGCTCAGGCCGGTGTGCGATGGCCGCGACGGGACCCGCGTTCCGCATCCGCTGCAGAACGCGTCCTCGGGGCGCAGATCCCGGTGGCACGACGAACAGGTGAAGCCCGGCTCTGCCATGCGCCGCCAGTGTGTCAGAAAATGGAGCGGCCGAACGATGCCCGGCCGCAGCGCGGTTCGAGAGTCTCACTCATCTTCTTTGTCAAGGTGGACCGTCCGCCCCTGCCACACCCGCTGCTAACGACAGGCCAGCCTCAGTGTCACCTGGTCCAGTGTGGACTTGCCATCCACTCTGTATACCGCCGTCAGCGTGAGATCAAAGGGCTCGTACACCGGTTGATTCGATCCATCTCTGAAGGCCGTGAAGTAGTGATAGTCATAGCCATACGAAGTGTTGGCGGAGAATCGCTTGCCATCGTTGAATGGTGTTATCTGATCGGTGATTACCTGACCGAACTGCCCGACGGTCTTGAGGAATACGTGTTGCGTTTCCCATTTGCCGCCGCCCGCGCCCAGCACCTGCAGCGTCGCGGTGTTCCAGTCGCAATCCAGGACGCCGTTGCCCTGACTGTCGACGGAACGGCTGCCGAGGAGCGTGTCAGGATGCGCAAAGTACACCATTGTGATGTCATTCGGCACCACATTCATGTGCACCTTGAGCGTCTGCGGATTGTTCACGGCATTGGCCGACATGATGGGTACATTGACGTCGTAAGCGCCCGGTGTTAGTGATGCGCTTGTGGCAGTGAGGATGACGGACGCCGGTGCTGTCGTTCGATCGAGTTGTGCGGTCAGCCAGCCCGTGGGTTGCCCGCTGGCGTACTGCAGCGCCCCGATACTCAATTGTCCGAGTGCACCACCACCACCATTGGATACGGCGATGCTATCGGTCGCCAGATCGGGACTTCCGGTGAACGCAGTGATGTTCTCGCTCGCGCGCGAGAGCGCGATGGTCGGCGGCGCAAGGACAGTTGCCGTAACGGCAGAACTGGCGCGACCGATGCCGTCGAAGCGGTCAATCGCTCGCACGCGGACGTGATACGTCCCGGTCGCATTGACCTGGATGGTCGCGACGGGTACGGTGACGTCGCTCAATTGCGGGTTGGTAAAAGCAGGATCGAGCGCCCATTCCACCCGATAGCGGTTCGCGCCCGTGACCGGGTCGAACTGCACATTGAACGACGGACCCGTTGTGAAATTCGAGGTCACCGATACGAATGCGGGAACAAACGATTCCAGCGTCACGTTCACGCGTGAATTGCGACCCGCCAGAACCGTGATGCCAGCCGTCTCGCCAAAGGACTCGACTTCGCCCAGCGCCAGCCCTTCCAACGCGATGCGATACGTACCCGGTAGCAGACCCGTGATCGTCTGAGTCGTGCCCGGCGTTACCGTGATGGTCTGGGAAGTCGGTCCCTCTACGTGAACCCGACCCTGGTCGGCGGAAACCACAGTGAAGAGCGAGCCGCGCTGTACCTGGACGCTGATGCCTCCGTCATTGGTATCGGTCGGCTCCGAAGCGCATCCAGCAACCTGCCAGAATACGGCAGCGGCGGCGATGCCGCGTCGCGGCAGCACCGCCGTCAAACCTTGAAGCGAACGTCTCACGCGACTAGCGAAAAGGAACCGGCGACTCACCGTCCTCCAGGCCGCTCACCGGTATGGCTGCACGCTCGTTGTCCGGGCAGGAAAACGCCGTGCTATCAACAATGTGAGCCGGCACGCCGGTACTCAAGAGTCGTGAAGTCTGACGCCGTGTTCCTGGCCACGGCCTGGTTCCCCTCCCCCTGGCAGAAGACGGGGGCGAGGCAGGAAGGCGCATTGGACCGGCCACCGGTTGGCGGCGACGGCACCCGGCCTGAATGCAGCGGGCCTCATCCGGCTCAGGGCACTTTCAGTGGAGCGACTGCAGGACACGATCGCGGGTTGCGCGGTTGCCATTGCCGATCAGCAATGCCAGATCGAAGCCGAAGATGACCTTGCGCATCTCGTCGTTCACGCCGTTCACTTGCCCGGCGGCCACGAGCGGACGGATCTCGCGCAGGTCTACGACCCACCAGCGATCCGTGCTCCCCGCACTGGCCAGCGCCACGTACTCGGGCGTATCGGATAGCGTCCAGTAGCGGCCGGGCTCGTCCACCAGGCCTGTCCAGATGTGCAGCGACTCGCCGCCCTCGCGGTGCGCCAGCTCCGACACGAATGTGCCCAGCGGCTGCACATTGCCCCAGTTGAGAACACCCTTGATCGCGTGCCACTGACCGACCTTTATCACGACACGTGGCTGCGCGTCGCCCGCGGCGCGGGCCGCGTCGTATTCCTCGGTGAAGCGCGCCTTCATGTAGCGCTCGCGCCGGTCGTTCGAGCGATAGATCGCGGGTCCGTCAGTTCGCGACGTGTAGATCTCGAACGACGTCTCGAGCATGTCGAACAACCGGGCCGCTTCCGGTGGCGCACCGGCGATCGCGCGATGCAGCTCGGAGAGATCCGTCTTTGTCAGGCTGTCCGTGAGAAAGCGTGGTTTGTTCTCTTCCGGGCGGTACACCTCGACTGCGCGCGCCCGATCGGCGATTCGCTGTACCACGGCTTTCCCGGCCGCTGGCGCCAGGGCCTGCAGTCGCTCCAGCACGTGCAGCGTGCCCCACGTCTGGTCCAACCCCCAGACCGGTGCGCGCGCGGCCGACGATGTCGCCGCCGCATTGACGATCAGATCGACATCCTGGTCGTCGAGAAACTGCAGCGCGTTCCGGTAGCGCTTCGCTCGCGCGTACGTCGAATCCCGGTTCCCGCGCACACCCGGCTGCATCAGCATGCCAATCGCCCACGGACCATCCTCGAGGGCGAGGTACTGAAAGCCCGCGCGCTCGTGCAGTGTGCGGAACAAGCGACTCGTGAACAGCGGGATCTCGCGCACGTAGTGCGATTCTCCCACCACCACGAACCGCGCCGCTGACGCCTGCCGCACGATGAATTCCCAGCCCTCGCCGGACGGCGCGTCGGCCGCGAAAGAGAGCGGCAGCCGGTGCGCGCGAAAGAGCGAATCCAGCGGCAGCTTCTGCCCCCACGCGGTTTCCACACGCGCAACCAGCAGCAGTGCCAGTATGATTGCCTGCCGTATGGCTTGCTTCATTGCCGGTTTCCTTGCGGCCGTCATACCTTTGGGGCATACCCATAAGATTCATATGTATATGCGCCCGTCCGGCATCCGCTGTCAAGAGAACGGCCGCGAATCGCTCCGGGCGCGTAACGCCCGGTTATCGAGCGGACAGGATGCGGCGGGCGAGCGTATCGGCAAGGCTGGCCGCGAAACGTGTTGTCAGGTGGTGATCATCACGAAACAGGACGGAGCGGCCGATCTGCGGACGACAGATGCGGGCCGGACAAATGATGTCGGTCAGGTCGACGACCTGCGCCGATGGCACGAGAGCGGCGACCTCACCGTCGATGCGATGCGCCAATTCCGAGGTAGCCGAGGCGCGCGGGAACTCGCAGGGGTCGCGGTGCAGCGTGGGATTCCACGCGTGGCGGGCGAGGCAGGAGACCACGTCGAAGCCGGGCAGCGGGGTATCGGCCAGCAGCACGATGCGGAGGCCGGCGGCGCCCAGCGTCCTGACAGTGTGTTCCATGCCCGACTGCCATGCTTCTGCGTTCGTCGTCCAGCGCACGCGTGGGCCGGGAACGTCGAGATAGCCACTCCAGTTCGACAGCACGACGACTTCCGGGCGCAGCTCGATGATCCGCTGCATTGCCGCGTCGCGCCACGTCGTGCACTCCGTGTACTTCCGGCCGAGCTGCTCGTTCTCGAGCTCCACGAATGCTGACGGGCACCCCGATTTCGTCAGCGAGAGCAGCTCGAGATGCCGCTCGCGCGCGATCCGCTGGAGTGCAGGAAACCATTGTGCGGCGTGGGAGTCGCCGAAGAGAACGATCGAGGATCGGGCGCTCGTGTCGCCGTACACGCAGCGCTGCATTTCCGTCGCGGCCGGCGGGAGGTGGCAGCCATCCGAGTAGATCAACGGCAGGTCCAGCGCGCGGCTGTACAGCATTTGACCGGGCCGCACGGCCTCCCGTGCGCCGATGAAGCGCGTCACTGCGGAAACACCTGCACCGGCGAGCGTGAGCACCGCTGCCATGGCGAGTGACAGCGCAGGTCGCGGTCGAAGCGTCGCACTGGAGCGGATGGGATTCTCGATGACGGTGTAGGTCAGCGCGGCCAGGCCGAGTGACAGCACGCTGAGCGCGATCGCGGGGCCCACGCCCATGAGTGATGGGAACGCCTGCGCGAAGATCAGCACGGGCCAGTGCCACAGGTACCACGAGTAGGAGATGCGTCCGAACCACATCATGGGGCGGTTCACGAGCAGGCGGAACGGGCCCGCGCTGCCGTTGATGGCGCCGGCCGACAGCAGCAACGCGGTGCCACCGACCGGTATCATGGCGATGACGCCCGGGAACACCGTGGTCGAGCCGAATCGGATGCCGGCGCCGAGCACCGCGAGGAAGCCGATCCAGGCAATGGCGCGAACGCGCCAGGAATCGAGCGTCGACGCGGCCGGCGCCATGCAGGCGATGGCGCCGACGGCGAACTCCCACGCGCGCGTGGGCAGCATGAAGAAGGCCCACGGCTGCGATACGCCGGTCAGCCAGATGCACAGGCCGTAGGATGCGACTCCGATGCCCACCATGGTCGCGACCAGCCTCGCCTGGCGCGGCTTCGCGCGGAACCCGCTGAAGCCGAGCAGCACGAGGGTGGGCCAGAACAGGTAGAACTGCTCTTCCACAGCCAGCGACCAGGTGTGCAGCAGCGGATTGCCGCCCGGATCCGCCAGGTAGTCGGTCGCGGTTCGCACGAAGTAGAGGTTGCTGAAATACAGCGAAGTTGCGAATCCCGTGTTAGCCAGGTTGCGGTGGTCCACCGGCGCGTAGACTATGCGGCCGATCAGCAGGGTGGCGATGACGACGGTGATGGCGGCAGGCAGGAGGCGGCGGGCACGGCGGGCGTAGAACCGGAGGAAATCGACACGGCCGGTCGACCGGATCTCGGCGATCAGGAGGCCGGTGATGAGGTAGCCGGAAAGCACGAAGAAGACGTCGACGCCGGTGTACCCGCCCGTGAAACCGGGTACACCGGCGTGATAGGCAACAACCAGCAGGATCGCCAGGCCGCGCAGCGCTTCGATGTCGCGGCGGAATCCACTGGCGTCCCGCGATCCAGCGGGTGACGCGTCCCCGGATGCGGTTCGCTGCCCTTCGTTCGTTACCAGAGCCCGACCCTGTCCGTGCTGAGGGAACCTGACACCATTCTTACGCTCTTCGCCTGCTGGCGTCAGGCCCGGGACTCCACGACGACCTACTTCTTCTTCCCCTTGTCGAAGATGTCGACCGGCTTGTTGTTCTGCTGCAGCTCGTCGTCGTTGACCCAGTAGTACGGGCCGAACGGCACCGCCTTCGGCCAGATCTCGTCGAGCGACATGGCATCGTACAGCGTTGCCGCCCTTCATCACGTACTTCGCGTCGATGCGTGTTGCGGATGTTCTCCAGCGGATTGGAGTTGAGCACCATCAGGTCGGCGAGCTTGCCGACCTCGATGCTAGCCGAGGTCCTTGTCGGCGCCGAGGAAATGCGCGCCGTGGAGGCTGGCCACCTCGAGGGCGCCCATGTTGCCCAGCGCGGATCGCACCCATCCAGACCTCCCAGTGCGGGGCGATGCCGTGGTGCTCGCCGTGGCGAGCCGATGGCGCCCTAGCCGCCCTTGGCGATGATGTCCGCCATCGCCTGCGCAATGAACGGGAAGCTGTAGTCGGTCTCCGGGCGCAGCCAGCGGACGCGCGTCTGCGGCACCAGCATCCGCCACGGGAACCACTTCCGCTGCTTGGGATCCTTCCAGACGTCGCTCTGCTGGAACCAGTACTCGATGCTCCATGCGCCGGGGCCGGCGACGACGAGCGTGGGTGAATACGTGGCGCCCGCCAGGCCGAAGAACTTCGCGCCATCGGCGTACATCGGGACCTCGCTGAACGCGTGCTCCCAGCCGGTCTGGCCGTCCATGATGAAGCCGACGTCCTCCAGGAAGTAGCCTCCCTCGGACGTCTCGTTCACGCCGAGCGCGCGCGCGCCTCGGCCATCCACTGGCGCTGGTCGCGACGCGGCTGCGCGTACTGCTTCATCGCCGTCGCCCCCCAGTCGGCCATCTTGCGCACGGCGGCCACTGCATCGCGCGGCTTGTTCATCTCGTTGGCGCGTGCCGCGTCGCCGGCCGTGATGTTGTCGCCCGTGCTGAAGCCGCGCGGCCCGATCATCTCGCCGGTCTCGATCAGCTCGGCGGTGGGGAACATGTTCTGGCTGTACATCGAGACGTCCGTGCGTGGTCGTCACGCCGTACGCCAGGTAGATGGCCTGCTCGTAGTCGTGCCTGCGGCCGCATGCCGCGCCATTCGCGATAGTGGTGCGAGTGCATGTCCACCCAGCCCGGGATGATCGTCTTGCCGCGACGTCGATCGATCCGGCCCACGCCGGCGGTGCTGCAGCTGCCGACGCAGGCGATGCGGCTGCCCTGGACCACGATCGTCCCGCGCTCGATGACCTTGCGGTGGTCGAGCGTCACGATGCGCGCGCCGGTGAGGGCGACGCTGCCGTCGGGACGGCGCGCGGCGACCGTCAGCCTGAGCGTGCTGGTGTCGGTCCGGCCGTGTCCATGTGGTGGACGAAGAAGTGCGGCCCGCTCCCGAACTCGAGCGTCGTGCCGTCGCGCCAGTGCGGGAACATGCCGCCGTCGCGCGACAGCTGGCGTGACCGGGAACTGGCCGCGCGCGCTTCTCGATGCGCTGCGGGTCGCCGCCGATGCCGCCCCACGCCATGGGCGCGACGTAGACGTTGTCGCCTTCCTGGAATGCGACCCAGTCGCCGTGTGGGCGAGGGCACGATCTCGTCGGCGGCCGGGAAGCTCAGGTGCTCCTGCTTGTCGCTGCCATCGGGGTCGACGGACATGAGCGCCGTGCCGCCGCGGCCCGCCGCCTTGGGCGCCGGCGCGCTCGATCGGATCCAGAAGATGCGCCCCTCGGGCCCGATGGACGGGCGCGCCAGCTGGCGGCGGGGCTCCGCCGGCCACGGACGCGCCGGAAGGTCGCTTGATGGTGGCGAGCGTGACGCCGGTATCGCCGGCGGCGCGCGGCCGGCGTCGAAGCGCACGAGGTCGAACCACGCGTTGTGGGTCATGGTGCGACCGCGGGCGGTCGCGCCCTCGCCGCGGGCGACGATCACGCACCGGCCGTCGGGGCTCCACACGGGGTCGACGTAGTCGCCGGGATCCTGCGACAGGCGCTCGGGCGCGCCGCCGGTGGCGGGCACCTTCCAGACGTGCCCGCGGCCGTGTGTCGTCGAACGTGACGAACGCGAGGCTGCGGCCATCGGGGCTCCAGGCCGGCGCGTACTCGAGCGGGGAGAAGGATGCCGGCGTGCATGCGGCGCGGCGTGCCGCCGTTCCGCGTCCTGCACCCAGATCCGGCCGACCGCCTGGAACGCGATCAGTCTTCCATCGGGCGTGGTGGTCGGCCAGCGGAACAACTTGCACGTCGAGCGGGCCATCGCGAGATGCGGAACTCGTTGCGCGCCATCTGCGAGATGCGTGCGGTGCACGTTCGCGGTGAACGGGATTGTCGCCACCTGCCCCGTCGCGACGTCGAGGCGGCGGAGCTTGCCGCCCTGCGTGATGAGGATCGACGTGCCGTCGGGCGCCCAGTGATATCGCGGCAGGATCCCGAGCGTCTTGGAGCCCGATGCCACCATCGGCTCGATGGGGTCCATGATCATCCGCTCGCGCGCCGGTCTTCATGTCGCGCAGCCAGAGCGCCGTGCGCGGCCCGAACTTGTGGCCCTTGAAGGTGAGCGTGCCGTCGGGGATCTGGCGGGCGAACGCGAGCCAGCGGCCGTCGGGAGAGATTTCGGGCGCCGCCGCGCCGCCGCTCGAGAAGCGGCCCGCCGCCGCACCGCTGCTCTCGCCCGAGGTGACGTCGACGATCTCACCGGTCTTGAACTCGAAGCGCCGCAGCTGCATCGAGCCGGCCAGCGGCTCGCTTGTCGTCCACGTTCATGCTCGACCTGGTAGTACAGGTACCGGCCGTCGCCGGAGACCGTCGGCCACGACGGCGAGCCGTTGCCGCCGCCACCCCCGCGCGCCACCGCCACGCACCGACGATCTGCACGCCCGTCCCGCCATCCTTGTGGTACATCCAGATGCCGCCGCCGCCGCCGCCACCGCCGCCGCCACCGCCACGCCCGCCCTTGCGCACGACGATGTAGTTGCCGTCCGGCGTCCACGCCGGCTCGAGCGCGGTCGCGTTCAGGTCGCTGAACACGGCGTGCGGATTGGAGCCGTCCGCGTTCATCACCCAGAGGTTGTACTGGCCGCGCCGATCGGTGATGAAGGCGATGGTCCTGCCGTCGGGGAGATGCGCGGCTGGAAGTTGAGGGCGACGCCGCTGTTCTGCGTCAGCACCGTGGCCTCGCCCGCCGCTCGCCGGCATGCGATAGATGTGGCCGAGCAGGTCGAAGACGATCCACGAGCCGTCGGGCGAGAGGTCGGCCGACATCCACGTGCCTTCGACGTCGTGAAGTCGATGTCGCGTGTCTTGCCGCGCGCCTGCGTCACGTCCCACTGCTGCCCGCGGCCGCCGCCTTCGCCCTGCGCGCGACCCTGGGCCTGCGTGTGCGCGGTCATTGTCAGGACGAGGCTCAGCGGGAGCGATGCGATGCGCAGCACATGCGCGAGTGGGCGGGCGGTCATGGGCTGTCTCCTGGTGGAGTAAACGCGCCGGGGGCGGCACGGCGAATCTGCCGAACGGGCCGGAAGGCCGCAACTACGGAGACAGCCGCCTCGAGCTCAGGCCTGCATCCGCGTCGAGCACGCGTCGGTGCGCAGGGACCGGCGCACAGGCACCCGGCTGGCGATGGCACTCACCGCGGCGAGCAGCAGTGAAGCGGCGACAACGATGGCGGGAGTGGCGGGCGCGAAACCGTAGGCGAGTCGAGCGAGCAGCCGCGTCGCGCCGATGGCGAGCACCAGTCCGCCCCCCAATCCGGCGGCCAGCCGTGCAGCCGCGCGCCTCGCCACGACGCGCAGCACGCGGGGGACCGCATCCGCCGCACCGCCTTTCCGCTGCGGTGCGGCGCCTCAGCCGTGGAACTGCATTTCGGGCGACGAATGCTCGTACCGTGACATGACCGTGGCCGGCCGACGCGCCCGTTCCGTGTGCGGTCGCGGCCGGGGCAGGCCGCCCTACCCTGCGTTGCCCGCGCCTCACGGGCGCGGCAATGATGGGCCTGGCCCGCGGCGAGATCCTTCGTGCAACCACGCTCCCTGCCCCTTCCCCCCAACCATCCCCCCTCCTCCTCCGCCTCCGACCCTCTCTCTGCCCGTCTCCGTTCCCGTTCCCCTGTTAACCTCCTGTTAACACGCTAGTTTTCGAGGTTGTAGATCTCGCGACGACCCGATTCGACCAGCTCATGGTAGCCCTTCATGAGCGGCTCGAACTCCTTCATCAGCTCCGGGTCCGACATCGTCTTCATGAACGCATCCATGCTGGGTACTTCCATTTCCGAGACCATCGTCCAGTACTGCTCCGCGCAGATGTCGGTCATGATGCGCATCTTCCCCATGCCGTGCTGCTCGCTGAGCTTCGACATCGCCTTGAACTTGTCGACCAGCGCGCGGACCTTGCCGGGCTTGCAGTACATGATGTCGCGTATCAGTAACATGGTGTGCTCCTCCGAGAGAGTTTGCCACTGGCGGTGCGGGCCGCATTGTATCGCTGCCGCGCCCGGCCGTGCAAGACTTCGAGATCACGCCGCGCATCGCGTACTTCGTGCCGCGCAGCGCGCTGGGCACGGTCACGCGGGTGAGCGATGTGGTGGTGGCCACCTTCGGCCGGGCCGGAACGAGCGTGGGATTCGAGGCGAGCGGTCAGGTCAGCTTCCCCGGTCGTCACCTGAGCACGAGAATCATGGGTCTCACGACGCTGCCCGCGGATGTGAGCGGTACATTCTCGTGCCTGCCGCCGCTGCCCTGCCTCGCGCTGTTCATCCCGGCGCGTGCGGACCTGCGCGTGACCGCGGGCGTGCTCGACATGGTCTACTCGCCTGCGAACGGATCCATGCGACCGTACGGCGTGCTCGGTGCGGGCCTCAAGCACTACAGCTTCAGGTGGAAACAGGATGCGCAAGGGGGCATGGCGGACTTCGCCAGCAACGCACCGGCGGCCCACGTGGGCGCGGGCATCGAGCTGAACGCGCTGAGCGCATTGATCCGTCTGGAGCTGGCGGACTACTGGAGTCCTGCGGGACCCGACATCACGCCGCCTCCAGGCAGCAGCGCGTGGAGCGTGCCGGGCCGGCGCGCGCAGCACGACCTGACGTTCAGCGCCGGCTATCGCCTGTTCCGTTTCTGAAGCGGCGAGCGGCCGAATTCCTGGAGGACGTGCGGTTCGCGCCGGCGAAACGAGACAAATTTTCCCGCGCTGCGCTTGCCGCAGCGACCGCGCGGTTGCGTGCGACATGGCGGCTGCGCGCGCGTGCGCCGAGCATTCCTTCCGACAGCTGCTCCCGCAGTCTTGACGAGTTCTCCCGCCGGGCATAAGTATGCGTCAGCCTGCAGCCGGGCCTGGCGGCGCCGTCGATGGTCACGGTCCGGCCGTATTGCTGCGCTGCCCGACCCTGCCTGTCCGAGCGTATCCTGACACATTGTTAGGAACAACGAGAGGAGGACGTATGGCTTTGCGGGGTGGCGTCTACATCGTTCCCACACACCGGTGGTACATCGAGCGGACGGTCTGGCTGATTGCCGGATGTGTCCTGCTCGTGGCGACGAGCCTCGCCCTCTTCGTCAATCCGCTGTGGATCCTCGGCGTCATGGCGACCGGCGTGGCTTCCATCACCGTCGCACTCACCGGTTTCTGCGTCATCGGCAATGTGCTCGCCCGCCTCGGCTTCACGCCCATGCTGGGCCAGGCCGCGGAGAAGCGCGGCAGGTTCTACTTCATGCAGACCGATCGCTGGTATCTCGAGCGTCGCATCTACCTCGCCGTCGGCATCAACCTGAACATCGCTTCCGCGCTGTCTCTGCTGCACAGCCCGTGGTGGCTCGCCTTCACGGGGTTCGTGGGTGTGGCGATGGTGTGGTTCGCAGCCACCGGCTTCTGCATCATGGCTAACGGCCTGTACTGGCTGGGCGCGGAGCCTCGCCTGGCACCGCTCACCAAGCCGGCCGCGCAGCCCGTCGATGCGCCAGCCGGCGGGCAGCACGCCACGGCCTGACGCTCCGTTTTCGCGGGGTCGTTACTCGTTCCGCAGCATGATCATGGGGTCGGCGCGCGCGGCCCGGCGCGCCGGCACCAGGCTTCCGATCAACGCGACAACAGCAATCAGCAGCGCGACCGGCAGTGTGGTGGCGAGGTCGGGCGGGCGGATGGCGACGGGCAGGTTGCGCAGGAGCGGTGTGGCCGCGAGCGCGAACCCAAGCCCGCACGCGAGTCCGATGAGCGTCAGCCGTGTTCCGTGCGCCAGCACCAGCCTCGCCACGCCTGCCCGGTCGGCGCCCACCGCCATGCGTATGGCAAACTCGCGGTTGCGCGCCGCCGCGGCGTGCGCGATCACACCATAGGTACCCGTCGTCGCCAGCACCAGCGCGAGCAACGCAAACGAAAGCATCAGCCAGAAGTAGAGCGTGAATTCGGAAAGCGAATCCGCGACCACATCGTCCATTGCGCGCGTGTTGAAGATGGCGAGCTGCGGATTCACCGCATGGATGATGGCACGCACCGCGTCGACCAGGCCCGCGCGTGCATCGCGGACGCGCACGACCAGCGACATGCCCAGTTCCGGAACCTGCGACCAGTTCTGCGCGATGGGATAGTAGATCTCGGGCAGCGCAGTGCGGTCCAGGTTGACCTGTCGCACATCGGCAGTCACGCCCACCACAGTACCGCGACTCGTGCGCGTGCCCACGGGATCTCGCGGGCCGAAGACGCGACGTGCCAGCGTCTCGTTGATGACAATTACGGGAGTCGCATCGGGCGTGTCCCCATCGGTGAAAGCGCGGCCGCTGCGCAGTGTCATGCCGAGCGCCGCGAAGTAACCCGGTGTCACGAAGCGCAACTCGATCGGGAATGCGCTTGCCGCATCGAGCGTGCTGCCATCCCACGTGAAGTCAATCGAGCTGCTGTTCCAGCCCCAGTTCTGCAGTGGCAGCAGCTGCGTGAAGCCGGCTGCGCTGACGCCCGGCAGCTGCGCCACCCGCGCGGCAATCTCCTGCAGGTCCGCCACACTGCTGGCCATTGTGTGTGACTGGCCCACGTGAACGGTGATGACGTTGTGCGTGTCGATGCCGGGATCGGTGCGGCGCAGGCGGAGCAGCTCGCGCACGAGCAGCGCACCGGCGATGGCGAGCACGAAGGCGAGGGAAACCTCGGCGACGACGAGCGTATCGCGCAGCCGGCGAGGTCCCGGGCCCAGTGTTCCGCGCAAACCGCCCTCCTGCAGGGCGCTCTGCGGCGACGTGCGACGCGCGATGAGTGCGGGCACCAGACCGAAGGCGAGACCGGCGAGCAGGCAGACCACAAAGAGAAACAGGAAGACCTGCCAATCGAAGACGATCGCGGGAGCGCGCGGGATGTGTGCGCGAGCGAAAACCATCAGGCGGCTGGTGCCCACTACGGCGAGCACGAGCCCGATGGTGCCGCCGCCGAGCGAAAGCAGCAGACTTTCGGTCAGGAACTGGCGCACCAGCAGTATCGGCCCTGCGCCCAGCGCCGCGCGCACCGCCACTTCGCCCTGGCGCGACGTCATGCGCACGAGCGCGAGGTTGCCGATGTTGGCGCACGCGAGCGCCAGCACCATGGCGACAGCCGCACACAACAGCAGCAGCGGGCGGCGGACAGGGCCCACAACGACATTGGCCAGGCGCACAAGGCGTACGCCGCGGCCACGCACGATGCCGGGATCCGTCGCCTCGACGCGACTCGTGATGCGCGCCAGCTCGCGTTCTGCGGAGAGCAGTGCCGCCCCCGTGCGCAGCCGGCCGACGACGCTCATGCGGCCGCGTGCCGGCTGACCCGGTGGTCCGACTGGAAGCCAGACCTCGATGCGCGCTTCCGACGCGACGCCGGGAAGCAGCGAGCCCGCGCGATAGGGGAACTGGAACGCGTCCGGCATCACACCAATGATCGTGCAGCTGCGCTCATCGAGGGTCAGCGTGCGCCCGATCACGGCCGGGTCGTGCCCCAGGCTCTCGTTCCAGAAGGCCTCGCTGATGACGACGACGCTTTCGGGATCGTCCGCGCTGAACGTGCGCCCGGCCATGGGCGAGGCACCCAGCACGGCGAACAGCTGGCGGTCCGACAGCACCGCCATCAGACGCCGGGCCGCGTCGCCCTGGCGTAGATAACGCGCCGTTACCTGGTACGCGCTGAAGCCGTCGAACTGGCTGCTGTTCTCGCGGAACGCCTGCAGGTACGCGCCGCCCACGACCGTGCCTTCGGGCGTGAGCGGTGCGGTTTCGTAGACCTGCACCAGGCGGTCGGGACCCGCGTACGGCAACGGCCGCAGCAGCACGCCGTTCACGATGCTGAACACGGCCGTGGTCGCGCCCATGCCGAGGGCGAGCGTGAGGATCGTCGCCGCCGCAAACACCCTGTTGCGGCGCAGTATGCGCAGCGCATACCACATGTCCTGCCACGGTCCCGCCAGCAGGCGGGACGCGCGCCGGCGCGGACCCGGATCCCGTACGGTCTGTTCTGTCACGCGTCACCCTCCGGATGGCCCCGTTGTTGGATGTCGCAGCACGCTCCGGCGTTTGCGTCACGCGCGCAGGGCCCCGGTACGCGGCGCCGCCCTGGCGGCGATGCCGCCAGCGTCAAGGTCGTCGAAACGTACCCGCGCTCCATTTACACGGACTATCTCAATCTGCTGCGCGTGAACGGCGCCTGGCACATCGTCCACAAGATCTGCACGAGCCGCTCCCGACAGTCGCCATGACCGCGACGAATTCCCCACAGTCCTCGCGTCTTCGCTCCGCGTGAGCCCGCCGTTCGACGCCCGATGGTCCGGCGGACTGGCGCCGTTCGCCAACGGCTCCTTGGCTCACGCTGTCTCGCCATCACTAACGCGACTCCCTATACTCCACGCTCTCACACGCACAGCCCGAACCGGACCGGAGACTGCCACAGTGAACACCCGGCGACAGTTCCTCATCCAGGCGCCCATCGGTCTCGTCACGCTGGCCGCCGCGTGCGGCGGAGAGAAGCCGCAGACGCAGGCGACGACACAGAGTCCGGCTGCGACGCCGGGCGCTCCGCCCGCGTTCGGCACGGCGCCGGAGGTCGGTCCCGCGGTGCGGCCGCTCACCTTCGACGAGGCCGGGAAGCTGGCGCAGGTCACGATGAGCGACCCGGAAGAGCGCATGGCCGCCGCCAGCTGGCGCCGTACCATGGCGCCGCTGCTGGAGCGGCGCACGGGCCCGCGCAAGGTCGAGCTGAAGCCGGAGCTGGCGCCGGCCACACAGTGGAATCCCGTGCTGCCGGGCCTCAGCAGCGGGCCGGCGCGGGACCGCTTCGTGCGCAGCACGGCCAGCCCGGGTGCGCTGCCTTCAGGTGATGACGACATTGCCTTCGCGCCGGTCTGGCAGCTGTCGCAGTGGATCCAGCAGAAGAAACTGACGTCGGAGCGACTCACTAACATCTATTTGGCGCGCATTGAGCGGCTGGATGCGAAGATCCGCTCGATCATCACGCTCAACCGGGAAAACGCGCTGCAGCAGGCGAAGCAGGCGGACGGCGAGATCGCGGCCGGGAAGTACCGCGGTCCGCTGCACGGCATCCCCTATGGCGTGAAGGATCTGCTGGACACTGCGGGGATCGCGACGACGTATGGCGCCGAGCCGTTCCGTGACCGCGTGCCCGCTGCGGATTCCGCGGTCGTCGCGCGGCTGCACCAGGCGGGCGGTGTGCTGCTGGCCAAGCTCAGCCTGGGCGCGCTCGCACTCAATGACATCTGGTTCGGCGGCCAGACCATGAATCCGTGGCTGCTCGAGGAGGGTGCGTCCGGATCGAGCGCCGGACCGGGCGCCGCGACCGCTGCGGGCCTTGTCGCCTTCTCCATTGGCAGTGAAACGGGCGGCAGCATTGTGAGCCCGAGCATGCGCTGCGGCGTGACGGGCCTGCGCCCGACGTACGGGCGGGTGCCGCGCACAGGCGCCATGACGCTGTGCTGGTCGCTGGACAAGCTGGGCCCCATGACGCGCAGCGTGGAGGATGCCATGCTCGTGCTGCACGCCATTGCCGGACCCGATGCGGGCGATCTGGCGACGCGGCCCGCGAACCTGGAGTACGATGCGAACGCGTCTGTCAGCGGACTGCGGCTGGGCTACTTCCCGAAATGGATGGACGAGGGCCCGGCCACCGATGTCGATCGCGTGGCGTTCGAGACCCTGAAGAAGCTGGGCCTGACACCGGTCGAGGTTTCGCTGCCCGACTGGCCCTACGGCAACCTGCTGCTCAACCTGTTCAGCGAAGCGGCCGCCGCGTTCGAGGACCTGACGCTGAGCGGCGGCGTGAATCAACTCAAGGCGCAGGTGCCCGATGCCTGGCCCAACCTCTTCCGCATGTCGCGTTTCCTGTCGGCCGTGGACTTCGTTCAGGGCGACCGCTTCCGCCGCATGGTGGCAGGCGAGATGGCACGCGTCTTCTCGCAGATCGACCTGCTGGTCGTGCCTTCACTGCGGGACGAGATGCTCACCATCTCGAACTTCACGGGCCACCCCTCGGTCACGCTGCGCGCCGGCTTCGTCGAGGTGGCCGAGGCGAGAAGCGACTGGGCGCCCGACCCCGCCAATCCGCTGCCGAAGTTTTCGCCGCCCCGGCGCGTGCCGCACGGCATCACGCTGTTAGGACACCTGTTCGATGAAGGCACCATCGGGCGGGTGGGGCTGCGGCTGGAGCAGGAGCTGGGCGTGGTGGGCGAGCGGCCGACAGGCTTCTGAGTGTTCGCGAGAATCGGGCACGGCGGGACCCGGAGACGCGAAATCCGCGACGGCGAGTTCCGGTGACGGATCGTTCTCACGCGGAGCCGCCGAGCCGAAGGCAAGCCGCCTGGTTTCGACATCGCCTGCCTCACGGCCTGACTTTGGCTTTGCGCAGGAGGAGCACTGAATCATGAGGCGCGCCCGCATGGCCTTGCCCGGGTCACTCGTGGTCACGCTGCTGGGCGCCGCCGGCACCGCGCAGGCGCAGAGCAACTGCAACCAGCCGGCGCGCGACTCCATTGTGCACATCCCGATGCCCGCGAATCCGTTCGAGCCGGTGGTGACGGCGGACGGGTGCTGGATCTTCGTGACCCTGGTGCAGCAGGACTCGCCGCAGGCTTCGCTCGCCGTGCTGCGGCGGGCCGCCGGCACGGTGACGCTGGTTCGTCGGGTGATCATGAAGGGCACACCCGCGGGTGCGGTGCTGACGCACGACGGGCGGCTGCTCATTGTCGCAGCCGGGGGCTGGCTCGGATTCCTGGACGTCGGCCGCCTGCAGTCCGGCCAGGGTGATCCGGTGCTGGGGTACATGGGCGATGACCAGCCGACCGGCATGGTCTACGTGAATGTCACGCCCGACGATAAGACCGTGTTTGTGGCGGCCGAGCGCGCCGCCTCGGTCCTCGCCATCGATCTCGTGAAAGCGCGCGCCAGAGGCTACAGTGATGCGGCCACGATTGGCTCGATTGCCACGGGCAATGCGCCGATCGCGGTCACGCTCTCACCGGATGCGCGCTACCTGTACGTCACGAGCCAGTCGGCGCCGCCCGCCTGGAACTGGCCGAACGAGTGCCGGCCGGAAGGCTCGGCTGCAGGCACGCCGGACAACCACAGCAGGGGCGCGGTCCTGGTGATCGATGTGGCGCGCGCGCGGACAGACCCGGCGAATGCTGTGTTATCACGCGTGCCGGCAGGCTGCAACCCCGTGCGCCTGGTGCTCTCGCCCGCCGGCGATGTGGCCTATGTCACCGCCCGAGGCGACAACGCACTCCTCGCCTTCGACACGCAGAAGCTGCGCACGGACACGGCTCACGCACGGATCGGCCGGGGACGGGTGGGTACTGCGCCCGTGGGCGTGGCCGTGATCGATGCTGGCCGGAGCGTCGTCGTCACCAGCTCGAACCGCTTCGCCGCCAACGTGGCCGACAGCCAGCCGCTCTACGTGCTGGACGCCGCACGGCTGCGTGCCGGCAGCGCGACGCCGTCCGATTCGATCCCGGCGGGTGGTTTCGCGCGCGAGCTGCGCGTGACGGCGGACGGACGCACCCTCGTCGTCACGAACTACGTGTCCCGCACCCTCCAGCTCGTCGACCTCGCGCGCCTGCAACTGCGCCACTGATGCCCGTGGCGCCGGCCGCGACGCTGATTGCCGGGGTTCCGGGTCGGGAGTCTTCTGCCGCATGGGGGCACCGCGTTCGGTCGCGCCTGCGGGCCGGCGGTGCGCCGGGGCGCTTGTCCGCTCCGGGCCGGCAGCGCATGTTGCTGTCCCCTGCTTCGGGAGGCTCCCATGATCGCTCGACGCGGCGCCAGGCGGCTCCGCCGGATCGCAGTCACCCCCGCCCTGCTCATCCTGCTGTTCGCTCCACTCCAGCTGGCAGCGCAGAAGGGCGTGGCGCCGCCTGCGGAAAATGTGGTGGCGCTGGTCGGTGCGACCCTGATCGACGGCAACGGTGGGCCACCCGTGCCGGACGTGACGATTGTAGTGCGCGGCCAGCGCATCGCGGCCATCGGCCCGAAGGGGTCCATCGCCGTGCCCAAAGGCGCCCGGGTTGTCGATGCCACCGGCAAATTCGCCACGCCCGGCTTCTCCGACACCAATGTGCACCTCTCGCTCTACAACAACGGCGAGTCCATGGTGCGCTACGAGGATCAGTTCGTGGATCTCGTGGTGGAGGCGGCGCAGACCGAGCTGAAGTACGGCATCACCAACGTGCGTGACAGCTACGGCGCATTGCTGCCGCTCATCGTCGTGCGCGACTCCATCAGGCACGGCAAGCTGCTGGGGCCACGCATGCTGGTGGCCGGCAACATTGTGGGCTGGGGCGGCCCCAAGTCGCCGCTGTTCTCGAACTCCACGCCGCAGACCTACTTCGACGAGCAGATGATGGACTTCATTGCGCAGGGCGCGGGCGAGGAGCTGCTCGAGCTGTCGCCCGACGAGCTGCGCATCGCCATGGACAAGTATCTGGACAAGGGCCCCGACTTCGTGAAGTACGGCGGCACGGCGCACACTAACAGCCTGATCACATTCTCGCCGCGGCAGCAGAAGGCGCTGGTCGAGGAAGTGCACAAGTACGGCAGGTTCGCGGAAACGCACTCGACGAACCCGGAGCCGCTGCGCATTTCCGTGGAAGCGGGCATCGACGTGATCCAGCACCCGGAAGTGCACGATATCCCCATCCCGGATGACCTGGTGCAGCTGATCGTCGACCGTCACGTGATGTGCTCGATTCTGGCCAACACCATCACGGGCAAGCCGTGGCAGGATTACCTGAAGCGTACGCAACGCGCGGACTCGGCGCGTGCCGACTCGGCGCGCAGCGACACCATGAAGTCCGGCGAGCGGCAGAAGACCGGCTGGGAGCTGCGCCAGGCCCGGCGTCAGAATGGCATCGCTGTGCGCCGCGGCAACGCGCAGAAGCTGATCAAGGGCGGCTGCGTCACCACGCCATCGACGGACACGTACCTGAGCGGCGCACCCGAGTTCAGCCGCAACCCACGCAGCGACTTCCACCACATGCCCGGCACCGCCACGCTGGCCGCGATCGAAGGTCTCGTCGAGCTGGGCATGACGCCAGCGCAGGCGATCGTGCCAGCAACGAAGAACGGCGCCATCGCCTCGCAGGGCCTCAAGGATTTCGGCACCCTGGAGAGCGGCAAGATCGCCGACATCCTCCTGCTCGATGCCGACCCGACCGCGGACATCGCACAATATCCGCAAGCTGTCGCTGGTGATGCGGGAGGGCATCGTTGTGGACCGCGACAAATTGCCCGAGAAGCCGGTCTGGACGCGAAGGAACTGAACTGCGTTGCTGGGGCTCGCCCCAGCAACCAGCAACGCAGTTCATGAGATTTGGACAGACGAACAGACTGAACCGGGAGTTGACCATGGACATGCGCGAAGAGCTCGAACTGCTGGACCAGGTGCAGAGCGAGGCGGAGCCGATGGCGGATGAGCAGGAACTCACCGGCATGGGGCGCCGTGAATTCGTGTTCTTCTCGCTGGTCTCGGCGGCAGCGAGCACGTTCGGTCTGGGCGGGCGCGCCGCGGCGCAGGCGCGCAGGTGGACAGGCGCCGCAGCAGCAGCCGCCGGCGCCGCTGGGCAATGGCGAGCCGGTGTCGTGGACGTTCCAGCCGTATCCGGGCGGTACGGGTGCACTCCTGGAGAAAATGGTCGAGCGAGCATGGTGCCGCGGCGTTCCGTCGTGCAACCTTCGTGGTCCAGCCGTGGACCGGCGCCGTACCCACCTCGCCGGACGAGCTGGCGTTCCTGCCGGCGCACCGCATCTCCGCGCTCATCAAGGCGAACAAACTCACATCGACGCAGATCACACGCATTTATCTGGACCGCATCAAGCGCCTCGATCCCGACACTGCTCTGCGCCGTGACGATTCATGGAGGAGCAGGCGCTGGCGGAAGCGGCGCGGGCCGATGCCGAGATCAAGGCCGGCAAATATCGCGGACCCCTGCACGGCGTTCCCTATGGCGTGAAGGACCTGTTCTCGACGAAGGGTGTGCGTACCACGTGGGGCTCGAAAGACTTCGAGAATCGCGTCATCGATGAGGACGCGGAAGTCGTCGTGCGACTGCGCAACGCGGGCGCCGTGCTGATGGCGAAACTTGCGACTGGTCTCTTCGCACAGGGCGATCAGTGGTATCGCGGCCGCACCAACAACCCGTGGGACATCCGGCGCGGCTCGAGCGGCTCGTCGGCGGGCCCGTCGTCGGCTACGGCAGCGGGTTGCGTCGCGTTCGGGATCGGCACCGAGACATCGGGCTCGATCGTGTCACCCGCGCGTGAGTGCGGGTTGAGCGCACTGCGTCCCACGTTCGGCCGTGTCAGTCGCTACGGCGGGATGGTACTGGCCTGGTCGCAGGACCGCGTGGGGCCGATCTGCCGCACCATCGAGGACTGCGCCATGGTCGTTCAACACGATCCATGGCGTCGATCCCGAAGGATCCCTCGACGGTCATGACGCCATTCCAGTTCGACCGCAACATCAAGTCTCGCAGCCGTGCGCATCGGTGTCGACGAGAACGCGCCGGCCGAGTTGTGGGCAAGTTGCGCGAGCTGGGCGCGAACCCCACCACCATCGGCGCACGGCCTTCGCTGCAGGGCGGCGGGCTGGGCGTGGAGTCGCCAGCCGCTTTCGACTCGTACGTCGAGTGGAAGGCGAAGGAGCTGGGCATCGACCTGGCGACAATTCCCGAGCCGCCGCAGCGCGGTGGTGGCGGGGGTGGGGGTGGTGGCCGGCCGGTGGCGGCGCAGGCGCGGACAGCACGGGGCGCGGCGGCGGCGGGCGCGGCGATTTCGGTGGCGGCCGCGGCCGGGCGACCCGGGCAATCCCACGGGCATGGCCGCCCTCACGCGCTGGACTAACGGCCGGTTTGCACGCGCCTTCGAATTCATCCAGCAGCAACGCCGGCGCTACATCCTGATCAGCCAGATGGCCGAGCTGCTGAAGGACCTGGACATGTACGTGCCGGGCGGCGCCGGCGGCGGTCAGTACGACATCGGCCTGCACGCCCAGACCGGCCATCCCGTGCGCCGTGGTTCCGTACAAATTCGAGTCGCCGCCGGCGGGCCGCGGCTTCGGCCGGGGCCGAGGCGGCACGGACACCACTGCCACGCCGGAGCCCGTCTACAACCAGCAGCCCATCTGCGCCGTGCTGGCCGGCAATCTGTACAACGACGACCTCATCCTTTCTGTGGCGCACCAGTATCAGATCAATACCGACTGGCACACGAGGCATCCGACGCTCTGACCCTGGTCCTGGACTGCGGGGGAAGGGGTGCGGGGAAGGGCGAGGTTCAGGGGTCGGACGCGGGCATGGGCACCCGTTGAGGGATGGGGGCAGGGGAACTGCGCAGGCATTGACCCTGCCCCTCTCCCTTCCCGTACACACTCCTCCTCCTTCTCCTCCCCCGATCCGTCTCCATGTCCCTGTCCGTCTCCCGGTTCTGACAGGTTGTTAGTTGCGCCGGGGAATGGGCCGGGGATGGTGGCGAGATGGGTACATTGGAAGCCAGCTGCACGACGGCGCCCATGTCGGAGCCACCTGGGCAGACTGATCGGCCGTGGTAACGCCGCTGCGTGCGGACAGCCAGGAGTCAGAGGCGGAGGAGGGGGAGGGTTTACGGGTGGGGAGAGGGGACTGGAACGGGGCGGCTTCCACCGCGCAGACACGGACTCGCCGCGGGTCCAGGCGGAGGAGTGCTTCAAAGCTCCTCTCGCCCGGCAATCCCCCGGCCCGCGGGTGCGTGGCGCAGGGACCGCGATCGGCGCTGGCACGGCAGGCGGAGCAAATGTACTGTGTTGTGTCACACCCCCGGGCCGCGCAGTGGAAAGGAGATGCCGACGATGAATCCACGGTCTTTCCTCCTCGCATTCCCGCTGCTGCTTCTTCTGCCTCGAGCGGCGTGCGCGCAAGGCGCCGCCAGTCCGGCCCCACAGCAGGGCGAACGCCTCTTCATCCTGAAGGGTTGTCTCGGCTGTCATGGAGCGAGTGCGCGGGGCGGTGTCGGACCATCACTGGCGGCGACGGGCCTCCCATTCGACGCCTTCCTGAGCCAGCTTCGCAATCCGCGCAATCTGATGCCGCAGTTCCCGCCCGATGTCGTGAGCGACGATGATGCCCGCAGCATCTTCGAGTACGTGCGCACAGTCGCGGCGCCGCCGCCGCGTCTCCGCGCCGATCTGCCGAGCGGCATCCAGGACCCGGCCAGCTGCATTTCCTGCCACGAGCGCTACAACCCGATCATTGTGGCGCAATTCCAGTCGAGCGCGATGGGGCACGCCGGCAAGCAGAACCCGCGCGTCGTCTATGCACGGGCGCAGATCGGCTGCGCCGATTGCCACGGCATGGACCACGACAAGATCATGGCATCACGCGGGCGCGTCGCTGAAGAGACCTGTGGCGCATGCCACGCGCAGATCTACAAGGAGCACGTGCTGGACGCGGGGCACTCCTACGGTCCTGGCCCCGGTGACCTGGGGATCAACTGGTCGCGCAACATTGATGTGCCGCATTACAAGCAGATGCCGCGCAAGGTCATGGAAATGGGCTGCGACGCCTGTCACGCCCAGGCCGGCGCGACCGACGCGAAGTACTGGAGCGACAGCCTTCAGAAATACATCGACACGAGCAGCCTGCCCTACCGCAACGGCTGCATCGCGTGTCACACGCGCCATTCCTTCAACCTGGAGGAGGCTCGCAAGCCCGAAGCCTGTCACACCTGCCACATGGGACCGGACCATCCGAACTTCGAGGCCTACATGGAGTCGAAGCACGGCTCCATCTATGCCGCGCGCGGCCAGCAGTGGGACTGGACCGTGTCCATGGCGCAGGCGGCCTACAATGCACCAACCTGCGCCTACTGTCACATGCTTCATGTCGCGCCCGACGGCTCCCGCAGCGTCACCCACAACATGACCGACAAGATCATCTGGGGAATGGGCGTCCAGGCTGCAACCGGTCAGCTGCAGGACATTACGGTGCAGCCGGAGAACGTGGCGAAGCGCACTGCCATGATTCGCACCTGTGTCATTTGTCACTCGGAGGACAAGGCGAGCGAGTATCTGTCTTCGGCCGATGCGCACAAGCTGGCGGGCGACGCCCTGGTCGTGCAGGCGCAGGGCATACTCAAGGGGCTGTACGACGATCACCTGCTCGACCCGAGCCAGGAAGCGCGTTCTGCCGGCCTGCTCCCCGGTCCCCATTTCTCCGCCATTGAACTGCCGGGCGGCGTCGCGCAGCATTCACCCACGAGCCTGTACTACGACGTCTCCCCCATCGAACGCGACTATTTCAACCTGTTCTTCTTTTCCGCACTCAAGAGCTACAAGGGCGCATTCCACATGGCGCCCGACTATGCCTGGTGGTACGGATACGCGGACGCGCTCGGCGAGCTGGCCGGCATACGTTCGGAGGCGCAGCGCATCCGGCACGACCACGAGGTCCTCATGCGCACGAGGTTCATGATCCTGACAGGACCGCTCATGGTGCTGGCAGTACTGGCCGCGGTGTATCTGGCGTGGCGCTGGCGCACGAAGCGGACACGGCAGACATGACTGCAGTTCCGGACGGTGACCCGGTCGCCACGGAACTCACGTCACCGGTTTCGCGTCGATGTCGAGCAGCTTGATCGGAGCGATGCCGGTGGCGCGCAGAGGCGCCTCGATCTTCGACCGGTCACCCACAATCACGATGTCGAGGTGATCGAGGTCGATGTACTTCTTCGCGACGCGCACCAGATCGGCAGCCGTCACAGCGTTGATCTTCGCGGCGTAGTCCTGATAGTAGTTCTGCGCCAGGTCTTCGGTGTAGATGTCGCCCACCGATGCGGAAATGCCATTCACGGAAGCGAACCGGCGAGGCAGCGACTGGATGAGGGATTCCTTTCCCTGCCTGACCTCGTCTTCGGTGAACGGAATCCCGCCCTGCACGCCTTTCAGGTGAAGCATGAATTCGATCAGCGCGCTGTCCGTCTTGGCGGTGACGATGCCGCCGCCGGCGCGGAACGCGCCGGGTCCCCTGCCGAAGGAGAAGCGTGAATTGACGCCGTAGCTGTACCCCTTCACTTCACGGATGTCATGATTGAGGCGGGACTGGAAGAGTCCGCCTAACAGGTGGTTCATGACCGTGATGGCGTAGTAGTCCGGCGTGTTGCGGGGCGGCCCGGGCAGACCAATGGCGAAGACCGACTGCGCAGCACCGGGCTTGTCCACCAGATAGATCGCCGTGCTGCGGGGCGGGGGTACGGCGGGATAGTCGAACGGCGGCCGCTCGCCACCGGCCGGCCATGCGGCCAGCGCCTTCTCCACCTGCGCGCGCACCGCAGCCGGGTCCACATCACCCGTGACCGTGATGACCGCGCGGCCGGGTCGGAAGTACGTCTTGTGGAAGGCCACAATGTCAGCGCGCGTGATGGCGTCGAGTGTGGCTTCGCTCACCACCCGCCCGTACGGGTGCCCCTGGCCATAGAGCACGCGGTCGAAAACATTGGACGCGATGGCGTTGGGCTGATCGCGCGACTGCCGGAGTGAGACGAGTGCGCGCGCGCGAATGCGCTGCAGCGCTTCGTCCGGGAATGTGGGATGCAGCATCATGTCCGCGAGCAGTGTGAGCGCGGGCTCGAACTTGTCGCGCAGCGATGTAAAGCGCATCGACCCGGCCTCGTCACCAATGGACGCGAAGATCGCCGTGCCCAGCAGCTGCTGCGCGTTGGACAGGTCGTCCGCACTGTGCGTGGCCGTGCCTTCGCTCAGCATCTGCGCCGTGAAAGACGCGACTCCTGCCTTGTCGGCAGGCTCGTAGTTGTCGGCGCCGCCAATGAAACTGATGCTGAACGCGACCAGCGGAAGATCACGTTTCGGCGTCACCACCAGCTGCGCGCCATTCGCCAGCTTCGTGCTCGTCCATCCGGGCACGTGCAGCGTGGGCGACGGACCCGCGGGTGGCACCTTGTCGCGGTCCAGCTGCGCCGCCAGCGGCGACGCCACGAGCGTGAGCAGCAGTGCGAGCGGCAGCACCGTGCTGGGCTGCGCGCCCCGCCGGGCGGCGGCCGGCTGATTCTCTCTCTGCGTACGCATCAGCGTGACTCCATGATGTAGTGGCCGCCATCGGGGGACACGGTAACCTTCCGACTCGATGCGGGATTCGCTGCCAGCTCCGTCTTGCCCAGCGGCACGACGCTCAACACCACGCGACCGCTGCCCAGATACCTGTTGGCCACGCGTTTCACATTGGCGGCCGTGACCGCCTTGAGGGCCGCGTACTGCTTCTGGTAGTACGCGGGATCACCGTGAAAGGCGAGGCCAGAGTTGAGGATCTCGGCCTTGCCCAGGTTCGACTCGAGTGCGGCGACGAAGCCGAACTCGAGACCCGCCTGACTCCTCGCCATCTCGTCCGCCGTGGGTCCGTCGCGCTCCAGCCTGCCGATCACCGAATCGGCCGCAGCCTCCAGCTCGCTCAGCGTATGGCCCGGGCGTGGCGTGATGACGACATGGAAATCGCCGGCATTCTCGTTCGACCCGTTGCCCGCCTGCACGTTGGCCGCCGACTGGCTGTCGTATACCAGCGCCTTCGTCAGCCTCGCCGTGCGCGAACCGGACAGAATGTCACCCAGCACATTGAGCACGTTGGAATCCGCATTGCCCTCGCCGACCGTGGGCCAGCGCAGATAGAGGCGGGGCACCTGCACGTGGTCCTCGAATACGAGTCGCTTCTCGCCCGCCAGCGCCGGGGCCGTCACCTGCGGCCGCGTGATGGGCGCACCCTTCTTCAGGTCTCCGAAATACTTTGTTACCCACGCCTTCGCCTGTGCCGGATCGAAGTCGCCGACAATGGCGAGGATGGCGTTCGACGGAGCGTAGTAGAGGCGGAAGAAGTTCTTCACGTCGTCGACAGTCGCCTGCTGCAGATCCGCCATGTATCCGACAATGGGCCATGAGTACGGATTCGACGCCGGGTACTCGGCCGCGTCCATGATTTCACCAGCGCGGCCGTACGGCTGGTTGTCCACACCCTGACGCCGTTCATTCTGCACGATGTCCCGCTGCGCCACGAACTTCGCCTCATTGAGCTTGTCCAGCAGGAAACCCATGCGATCCGATTCCAGCCAGAGTGCGTCCTCGAAGTAGTTCGAGGGCACGTTCTCGTAGTAGTTCGTGCGATCGTTGCTCGTCGAGCCGTTGTTGTTGCCGCCCACGCCCTCCGTGAGCCGGTCGTGCATGCCATACGGCACGTGACCGGAGCCGGTGAACATGACGTGCTCGAACATGTGCGCGAAGCCGGTGTGCCCCGGCTGCTCGTTCTTCGATCCCACGTGATACCACACATTGACCGCGACCTGCGGCGTCGCGTGATCCGGCGCCAGCAGCACGTTCAGGCCGTTGGGCAGCGTCACACGCTCGAACGGGATGGTAATGACGTTCGGCGTACCGCCGCGCTGCGCCGACAACGGCAGCGCGGCCAGTGGGGTCGCCAGGACGACGAAGAAGCCGGACTGCCGCAAGGAGTACTTCATGGCTCGTCGGGTGTTGGAGGGGTGAATGCCTGGGCTGCCCGGGCTGGCCGTTGGCGGCGAGCCGACAGGAGGTTTCTGCAGGATAGACGAGAACGGCGGGGGATTCAAGCGATGGCGGGCTCGATCGCTCGCGTGAGGGCCAGGCCGAATACCGTCTCGCGCGGAGCCGCAGAGGCGTCCGCCTCGCGCTTCCGTGCGCCGAGTGCGCCCCGGCCAGCAGTCTGAGATCCGCGGGGACGGGCTCTTTCGCAGCTCCGCGCTCCGCGTGAGACCAATGCGCACGCAGCCGACACGGATGGGGGAGAGCGGGTGGCGTGGCGAATCCCACGCAACCCTCCTCGGTTTGCGGGTATCCAACACGATATAATGCGACCTTGGATCGTCGAGGCGATGAAGAGGCGATGAAATGGAATTCCCCGCAATCTCGCACCTGCAGTACCTGGCGCTGGGCGTGCTGATGGCGGCGGAGCAGCCGGGCCGCTCGATACGCGAGCAGGTCCGGCGTTTCGGCGGGCGGCACACGCTGGCGGCATTCTACCAGCTGATGGCGAGGCTGGAGCGAGACGGCCTGGTGGAAGGCTGGTACGAGCAGGTGGATACGGGCGACCGCAGCCTGCGTGAGCGTCGTTATCGCATCACGGCGGCGGGGCGCAAGACGTGGACGCAGACGCACGGCTTCTACGACGCCGTCAACCGGCTGGCCACGCGGCCTCGCCCATCCAATGCCTGAGGACATGACGGAACATTGTCGGCTGCGCCTGTTGCCGCGGCGGATGCACGACGAGGTGTGGGTACCGGCTTCGCAGCATTTGCGGATCGCGCAGCCTGTCGCGAGCGCGAACACGGGATCCCGCCCGACGCGTGTGTTCCGCGCGCTGCTGTTGCACACGCGACTTCTGCTTCTCTTCCTGGATTGCTGGCGGCTCATCGTCGTCGAGTGGCTGTCGCGGGTGCGACTGCCAGCCGGCGCGCGAGGCAGACGCCCTGCGGAGCGAATCGACATGTTCTTCTACCAGCTGCGCCATGCGTTCACCCGGCTGCTGCGCGAGCCCGCGTTCACGATCGCGGCAGCGCTCACACTGGCACTGGGCGTGGGTGCGAACGTCGCGGTGTTTGCGGTCGTGGATGCGGTGCTGCTGCGGCCGCTGCCCTACGCGGGTGCCGATCGGCTGGTGATCCTGAACCACCGTGATCAGCGGACGGGCTTCACCAAGCCGTTCATCGCGCTGGGGGATTATGTCGACATGGCGGAGCGGCAGAAGGTGTTCGCGTCGATGGCGGCGTACAGCAATGTGCAGGCGACGATCTACGGTCCCGACGGACCGTACCGGGTCCCGGCGCTGCTGGCAGGGCCGGGTCTGCTCGAGGTGCTGCAGGTGCGTGCGGTGGCCGGACGGGGGCTCAACGCCGCGGATTCGCGGGACAGTGCGGCGGCCGTGATAATGATCGGTTATAAGCTCTGGCAGGATCGTTTCGGGGGCGATCCCGCAGTCATCGGACGCAGTGTGAAGATCGGGCGGCAGCAGGCGACGATCGTGGGGGTTGCGCCGGCCGGCTTCAGTTTTCCACCCACTGCGAACACCGATGTCATCGCACCCATGAGTCTGCCGCTGCAGGCGCCCGCCGCGCGTGCCGCCGACTGGACGCTGGCCCTGGCGCGGCTGCGTCCGGGACAGACGGCGGCCTCCGCCACGAGCGCGCTGGGCGCCATTGCGAAGCAGCTCGAGCAGGAGCATCCGGACCAGAACGAGGGATCGACGTACTACGCGGATTCGCTGCGCGATTCGCTGGTGGGCAGCACGCGTACCGCGCTCATGCTGCTGCTCGCGGCCGTGGGCGTGGTGCTTCTGATCGCCTGCGCCAACGTGGCCAACCTGCAGCTGGCGCGTTCACTGGGCCGGCGGCGTGAGCTGGCTGTGCGCATGGTACTGGGAGCCGGCCGGGCCCGTCTTGCCGCGCTGCTGCTAACGGAGAGCTTTGCGCTGGCCGTTGTCGCCAGCATAGCCGGCATCATCGCCGCTCACTGGGGCGTGCGCACACTGGTCGCACTGATGCCCGCGTCCGTGCAGGTGCCGGGGTTGCATGATGTGCGCATGAACGGCGCGGTGCTCTCGTTCGCGCTCGCCATGGCGGTGGTGACGGCGCTGTTCTTCGGTGCAGTCGCGACCATGACACTGCGGCTGGAGTCCGCCGCCGACACACTCGCGTCCGCGGGCCGCGCGACCATGAGCCGGCTGGCGCGACGCGCATTGGGCGGGCTCGTCGTCGCCGAAGTCGCGCTCGCCGTGGTGCTGCTGCTGGGTGCGGGGCTGATCCTGCGCAGCTTTGCCGGTCTGCTCTCGGTGGATCCGGGTTTTCATTACGACGACGTGCTGACGCTCACCGTGCAGCTGCCGGGCGATCGCTACAGGAGCCCGCAGGCGCTGTCCGCGTTCTGGTCGCGCGCGTTCGAGCAGCTGCGCGCGACGCCGGCCGTGCAGGAGATGGGCGCGGCGGTCGTCGTGCCGCTCACGGGCAACAACTGGACGGCTCCGTTCGAGCGTGCCGACCAGCCCGTAGCGCAAGGCCAGCGGCCGCCCGACGTAGGCTGGCAGGTCGCGTCCGGCGGTTTCTTCCGGACGCTGGGCATTCCATTGCTGTCGGGCCGGCTGTTCGATGAGCACGATATTCCGGACGGCAAGCCGGTGGTCATCGTCAGCGAGGCCATTGAGAAGCGCTTCTTTCCGGGCGAGAGCGCGATCGGCCGGCAGTTGAAGATGGGGCAGCAGAACGCAGAGATCGTGGGTGTGGTCGGCAATATCCGCCGTGCCGGTCTGGACGATCAGCCGCGCGCGGATCTGTACATGCCGTTCGAGCGCTCGCCCAGCAACCAGATCACCCTGTTTGTGAAGACAGCCGGCGACCCGGGGCGTGCGGCCGGCGCGTTGCGGGCCAGCATGCGTTCACTCGAACCCAACACGTCATTTCTCAACGTGCAGTCGCTCGGTGACATCGCCAGCCAGTCCATCCGCGTCACGCAGCTGCTGCTCTGGCTGCTGGGCGTCTTCGCGCTGTGCGCGCTGGCGCTGGCGGCCGTAGGCATTTACGGCGTCATGTCGTACGTGGTGCGGCAGCGCACACGCGAGATCGGCACGCGCATGGCGGTAGGCGCGACACGCCGGGACATCGTGATGCTGGTCATGCGCCAGGGCGGGCTGGTGGCCGCCATTGGCATTGGCGCCGGCCTGCTGGCCGGCGTGGCCGCCACGCGCTCGCTGCGCTCCGTCCTCTTCGGCGTGTCCACCACGGATCCCGCCACCCTGCTGCTGGCCACGGCTGTGCTGGCCGTGACCATCCTGACAGCGTGTTATGTGCCGGCGCGGCGCGCCTCAGCGGTGGATCCGGCGAGGACCCTGGGGCAGCAGTAGATACGGAATTGACTGCGTTGCCTGGTTGCTGGCGCTGGTTGCTGGGAACGGCGTGACGGATCCATGGGCGTTGCCGGGGCTGGTCATTCTGAATCTGTTCCCGTGAAACCAGCCCCAGCAACCAGCCCGGGCAACGCAGTTCAGCTCAGGGCATCACCCGTGCGAACCGCCCGGGCTGGTCGCGGTGCCCGTGAAGATCTGGCGGAACGCGACCTGGAAGCGGTTCATTTCCTCGGGCAGTCCAATGGACACGCGGAGATGCTGCGTCATGGGCGGGAAGGGCCGGCCCACGAGCACGCCTTTCTTGCGGAACTCTTCGATCACGGGCTGTACGGGCCGGCGGATGTGCACCATGAAGAAGTTGGTCTCGGACGGGATCGACTCGTAGCCGAGCACGGCGAGGTCGCTCATGGCCTGCTGGCGCAGCGCGATGGTATTGCGCCTGACGCGAGCAGCGGATTCCGTGTCGTCCAGCGCGGCGACGCCGCCCCATTTCACGATCGCGTTGATGGTGCCCGTGCTGTACGGCTTCATCTGCTGGATCATGTCGGGCGGCGCGATGGCGAAGCCCAGCCGCATGCCGGCCATGCCGTAGATCTTCGAGAAGGTGCGCGCAATGATGACGCGGCGACCCTCGAGCACCCAGGGAATCGACGTCGCGTACGCCGGATCCTCGACATAGTGGTGGTACGCCTCGTCGATCAGGACGGGCATGTCATCGGGAATGCCGTCCAGCAGCTGCCTGACTTCCTGTTTGCTGACCGTGCGGCCCGTGGGATTGTTGGGATTGCACAGGTACACGAAGCCGATGTCGCGATAGTGCAGATGAATCGCGCGGATCATTGCGGGAATGTCCTGGCGGTGATCGTCCAGCAGCGGGATCCTGATGACATCCGCGCGAATGCTGGTCGCGTGCTGGTACACCTGCGAGTACGACGGCTCGACGCCCACCACCTTCTTTTCGCCATCGAGGAAGGCCGAGCCCACCACGTCGAGGATCTCGCCTGAGCCCGCGCCCAGCATGATGTTCTCGGGCTTCACGCCGTGGTGATCCGCGATCGCCGCGACGAGTCCGCCATCGGGATAGCCGTAGCGATTGGCGTACTTCCACGCGCCGTTCATGGCGCGCATCACCGCATCCGAGGGGCCCCACGGGTTTTCGTTGTTCGCCAGCTTCGCCATGGCGTCGTAGTCGTCGGGCGAAAGCTGCGGGCGAGGCGCCGGGGCCGCGCCGATGGCCTGACCCCAGAGAAGCGCGTCGGGCCGGAGACCCAGGTAACCGAGGGCTGCGGTGACGCCCCCGACGAAGCCACGACGGGAAACGGCCTGCTTCACCTGCATGGCTACCTCCAGGTCTGTTGGCCTGACAATGCGTGCGCACAGGTGGGCTGATGCGTCTAACAGGTAGCATCTGGCGAGGGGCAGCGCCAGCGGTGCGACCGTTGCGGTTCGTTCCGCTGCCGCCCGCCTCGCGGCCGCTGTCGGAATCGATGCCCTCGGAAGGTCCTGGCAGACGGCGGGCATCCTGTTCTCTGTTCGCAGAAAGGCCTGGCCATAGGGGCGGGGTCAGGGGTCAGTCGAGGGGTTGGGGGCAGGTTCAGGGGTTGGGGACAGGTTCAGGGGTCGGACGCGGGCAAGGGCACCCGTTCAGGGAAAGGCATTCGGGAGTGGTGCAGCTGGTGTGGCGGTCGTGGCGGGAGGCTCCCGGCCGCTGGGGGGGGCGCGCGGCTGGCGATCAGCGGGGTGGAGTCGGGCGCGGTTGGATATGAGCGACGGCTGCATTGCGCTCCGGTTGCGGACGCGGAATGCAGGGCGTTCGTCACGGCGGGCGGCGCGGCGGCCACGCGGTGGTTGTTCGGGGCAGGCGGGGGTGGAATCCTGCGGCATGACCGGAGACGACCTGCTCTTCGCCGCACGCAGGGCGGCCTCGCTTCCGCCCCGCGTAGCTAACTCCACATTATCGCGGCGCCGGACATGGCGTTCGCCTGCGTGCCGCCACGTTGCCGGGCTGGTGCTGCTGGCGGGCGGACTGCTGGGCGGCTGTCACTCGGGGCATGGGCCGCTGGAGCCGCTGCCGCCGGGTGGCGTTCACGTGCTGTTCGTGGGCAACAGCCTGACGTACGTGAATGACCTGCCGGCCACGGTGGCCGCGATTGCCGCATTGGCGGGCGACACCTTCCATGTTGCGACCGCGGCGGGTCCCAACCTGGCGCTGATCGATCACCTGAACGGCGCGACCGACGCGGTGGCCGCGATGCGCCAGGGTGGCTGGAACTACGTGGTGCTGCAGCAGGGCCCGACGCCGGCCGGCATCTGTCGCGATTCGCTGGTGCTGTGGACGCAGCTGTTCGATCCATACATCCGTGCCGCGGGCGCGCAGCCGGCGGTCTTCATGGCCTGGCCCTACCAGGGTCCGCTCGAGTGGTTCGATGAGATCCGCATCTCGTTCCAGCAGGCGGCAGCGTCCGTGAACGGCATCTTCCTGCCGGCAGGCGAAGCATGGCATTCCGCGCTGGAGATGGATCCGACACTGCCGCTCTACAGTCCGGACGGCCTGCACCCCACCGCGATGGGCACGTTCCTGGCCGCGCTCGAGATCTACGAGCGACTATCCGGCCGCGACGTACGCACCCTGCCCGCGCAGGCCTTCGCGAACGGCCATCCCCTGTCCCTCCCTGCGGCCACCATACGGCTGCTGCAGCAGGCTGCGCACAATGCTAACACCTCCTTCCCGTCGGCCTCCTCTTTTCACGGCGAAGAGCGCGGAGGACGCGGAGGCACCGCCTCGTCATTGAAACTCAGCGTGGCGTGCTGACGGGTCGGGGCTGCTGTTTTCTTTTCTGCGGAATTGAGGTGACGCGAGACGGGCCGGTCGCGCATCCCACCGCGCAAACCGGCCCGCCAGATTCCGTTCCCCAGCCCCAGCCCCGGCAACGCTCTGGGAACAACTAACCCATGACTATCACGCCCACTTGAGATCCTGCCTGGACAGGGGCAGTGAGCGCACGCGCTTGCCCGTCGCCTGGAAGATGGCGTTGCAGAGGGCGGGGATCACGGGGGGCAGGGCGGGTTCGCCCATGCCGGTCACGGGGAAATCGGTGATGTTGAAGTGCACTTCGATGGCGGCGGGCGCCTGGGCCAGGCGCAGCAGGTGGAAGTTGTTGAAGTTGCTCTGCACGGTGCGGCCGCGATCGATGGTGATCTCCTGGTCGAGGGCTTCGGCGATGCCGTCGAGGATGGCGCCCTGCACCTGGCTCTCGGCGTTGCTGGGATTGATGATCTGGCTGCCGACGTCGCCGGCGACCCAGACCTTCTCGACTTTCACCAGGCCAGCCTGGCTGACCGAGGCGCGCACGACTTCCGCGAAATAGCCGCGATGGCTGAAGTGGAAGGCAACGCCCATGCCGGTACCGCGGGGCAGGGTCTGTTTGCCCCAGCCGCTCTTGTCCGCCACCAGTTTGAGCACGCCGCTCATGCGCGAGGCGTCGAAGCCGAAGCCGGCGCCGCCGCGGCCGCCGCGGCCGGCGGGGGCCGGATCGGCTGGCTTCGTGTTAGCCAGCAGGTCCAGGCGGAACTGCACCGGGTCCTTGCCGGCGGCGTGCGCCAGTTCGTCAATGAACGACTGCATCACGAAGGCCACACCGTTGCTGGTGGGCGCGCGCAGTGCACCGGTGGGCACCCCCAGAGGAATCAGGGAAGCATCGAGCGCATAATTATCGAATGAAGGGCTGCGGGAACTCGGTCGCCCCCAATGAGGCACTGGACGCGAAGCGATCGCCTTCACCGAACGTGACGAAGTGGTTCTTCCACGCGGTCACCTTGCCGCTCGCATCGACGCCGGCCTTGAGATAATGGAAGCCGGCCGGGCGATAGAAGTCGTGCGCCATGTCGTCTTCGCGCATCCAGAGCAGCTTCACGGGCGGACCGTTCAGCTGTTTCGCGATGGCCGCGGCTTCGACCATGTAGTCGTTGTTGAGGCGCCGGCCGAAGCCGCCGCCGCTGCGCGTCATGTGAATCGTGATGTCGTTCTCGTCGATGCCGAGGGTGCGAGCCACCAGGCCGCGGCCGCCCTGCGGCTGCTGCGTGGGCGCCCACATCTCCAGCTTGCCATTCTGGAACTGCGCCGTGCAGTTCTGCGGCTCGAGCGGCGAGTGGGAGATGAAGGGATAGAAGTACGCGGCCTCGACCACCTTCGCGGCGCTCTTGAGCGCGCCATCGGGATCGCCATCCTTGCGCAGCGAGCGCTGCGGCGGCTGCTTCGAGATTGCGGCCGCCTGCTGCGCGAAGCCGACACTGCTCTGCGATGCCGTGGGTCCTTCGTTCCACGTGACCTTGAGCTTCTGACGCGCACTGCGCACGTGCCACCAGGTCTCGCCCACAATGGCGACGCCGCCTAACAGACCTGCCAGCTGGTCGCCACCCTCGATGACGAAGGCGCTCTTCACACCGGGCTCGGCTTTCAGCTCGTCCACATTGGCGCTCGCCACCTTGCCGGCGAAGACCGGGCACTTCACGTACTGCGCGTAGAGCATGCCGGGCAGTGTCATGTCGATGCCGTACAGCGGCTTGCCCGTGATGATCGAGTGATTGTCGACACCGGGTACGCGCGTGCCGATGATCCTGAAGTCCTTCGGGTCCTTCAGCTTCACGGTCTCGAGATCGGGCGCGGGCAGAGACGCGGCCTTCGTGGCCAGCTCGCCGTAGGTCAGCTTGCGGCTGGTGGCACGATGCTGCACCACGCCGGCGCCGGTCTCGCATTCCGCCTCGGCCACACCCCACGTCTGCGCGGCCGCGGCCACGAGCATGGCACGGCCCGCGGCGCCCACACGACGCATGGGGATCCAGTTCGTGGGCGTTGCCGTGCTGCCGCCTGCGCCCTGGCCGGTGAACTTCGTGGTGTCCAGATCGCCCTGCTCGATGCGCACGTTCTTCCAGTCGACATCCAGCTCATCCGCGATGATCATGGGCAGCATCGTCTTGACGCCCTGCCCGATCTCCGGGTTCTTGGCGACGATCGTGACGATGTTGTCGGGTGTGATGCGGATGTAGGCGTTGAGCTCGCCCTCGGCGCGCAGCTCTTCGGCCAGCGCATCCTTCGGCCCCAGCCACTGCAGCGATGTGCCGATCAGCATACCGCCGCCGGCCACGGCGCTGACGCGCACGAACTGCCGGCGACTGACGCTCAATGTCGTTTCCATGATCGCTCCCGCTCGCTCTCGTGTAGTCAATGCCTGACGCGCGCCGCTCCGGGCGTCGCGCTCTGCTCAGCGCTTCAGTCGCCGGACTTGCCGTCGCGTCCGCTGCCGCCGGTTTCCGTGGCGGGCATTGTCGCCGCCCGATGAATCGCCTCACGGATGCGCATGTAGGTGGCGCAACGGCAGATGTTGCGGTTCATGGCCGTGTCGATCTGCTCGTCCGTGGGGTTGGGCGTCGTCGCGAGCAATGCGGCGGCGGCCATGACCTGACCGGCCTGGCAGTAGCCGCACTGCGGCACATCGAGCGCTTCCCAGGCGCGCTGCACCGGGTGCGTGCCACCGGGCGAGAGGCCCTCGATCGTGGTGATCTCGGCGCCCTGCAGCGTCGAGGCCGCGACCCGACAGGAGCGCACCAGCTGCCCATCGCGATGGACCGAACACGCACCGCACTGATTGATGCCGCAGCCGTATTTGGTGCCCTTGAGATCCAGCACATCGCGCAGGATCCAGAGCAGGGGCATGTCGGCGGGGACGTCCACCGTGGTGGCTTTCCCGTTGACCTTGAAGGAGACCGTCATGGCGATACCGCTCCGTGGCGTGGTCAGTGGATACGCCGAATCTTCAACGTCTGACATATTTCTTCAATGCTCGCGGCCCGACTTCGGCGCCGTAGATGTTGCCGCGGGAATCTACGGCAACGCCCTCGGCCGCGCTCGTGCTGGGCGGATTCTCCGCCGGATCCGGGATGAAGGCCGTGACGCGGCCGTCGCGCACGCTGCCAATGCGGATGCCGCGCTTCCAGTCCGTCCGCGTCTTCGCGACAGAGCCCGACTCGGAGTCCGCGACATAGATGTTGTCGCTGCGGTCGATCCAGATACCGCTGGGCCGGCTGAACTGGTACCACGTGTCCAGCACCTTGCCGTCCACGTCGGTAATGACGACCCGGTTGTTACCGCGATCGCCGATGAACAGCCGGCCTCTCGAATCCATGGCCAGCGCGTGCGGCTGGTCGAACTGGCCGGGCCCGGTGCCCTTCACGCCGAACGCCTTCAGGAATCTGCCGTCCTTCGTGAAGCGCAGCACACGCGCGTTGGCGCCATCGCTCGAGGCATGGCCTTCCGCGACGAAAATCTCACCATTGGGTGCGACCAGCACGTCGTTCGGCTGCCAGAAGAAATCCGGCTCGCGCGCGCCGCCCGCCTTGCCCAGTGTCAGGAGCAGCCTGCCGTCCGGGCTGAACTCGAAGACCTGGTGACCCTTCGGCGGGCCCGCCGGCGCCGCCTCACCACGGCCGCGGCCGCCACCGCCCGTGCACGCACAATCCGTGACCCACACGTTGCCCTGGCGATCGACGAAGATGCCGTGCGGCGAGAGCAGCAGGCCTTTGCCGAAGCTCACGACCAGCCTGCCTGTGGAATCGAACTTCATGATGGGATCGAGATCGGAGCCGGCGCAGCTGTTGGCGCCGCAGCGCTCCGCCACCCAGATGCTCACGCCGTCGGGATCGATGTCGACGGCACTGGTCGAGCCCCACGTCCGGCCGTCCGGCAGCTTCGCCCAGCCTTCGATCGTGCGGTACGGATTGGGCGCGTCGTTGGTGGGCGAGCTATTGCCCTGCGCGGCGAGGGCCAGGGGCAAAGCGGCAATCGCGAGGACAGCCGTGCGGATCGCGGATCGCAGGGAATGGTTCACAGGCATGGACGCTCCACGGTGCCGGTGCGTGAGCGGTTGTCTGTCAACGTAACCAGCCGCGCCGGACTCTGCCACGTTGCGCCGTGTCAGAGGCTGTAGCGTATCTCCGGCGGATACACGGTGACGGTCCCCTTTCCCAGTGCGGCAATCGCGATGGGCACAGTGACGATGGGCGGCGACGCCGGCTGCGCCGCGAGCCAGCTGGCCAGGGCAGCGGTGATGTCAACGGTGACTGCCCTGCCCTGGGCTGGAAGGGGTGTGAGAATCATGTCGCCGATCTTCACGCGCAGTCGTCCGCTCAGATCCTGGCCGCTGCTGCCGCTGCCGCCGTCTCCGGCGACTGCCCGCGGCGCTGCGCCGCGCTCCCAGATCTGGTGCAGCGGCGCGATGTCACTGAAGCCGCCGCGGTCGGTCCAGCCTCTGGGCGCCGGGTCACCCACGCGTGTGATCGCGGGCTGCTGATCCGCCAGCCACAATACCGCCCCCTGCGTGGCGCGCAGCACGATCCAGTACGGCTTCGCCTGCAGCACGGCCGCGGCGGCGAACGGAAAATGGACCCAGGCCGGGTCGTCGAGCGCTTCTAACACGACCTTACCGGAGGCGACGGTGCGGCCTGTGGGCGCTCCGCCTTCCTCGGCCCGGATTTCCGCCGTCAGCTCATTGCTCGGGGCAATGCCGGCGAGGGCGAGGGCCATGCCACTGGCGTGCAGCGCGGCCTCCGGCTGGAAGCGCCGGGCGACGGCGCGCGTGGCATTGGCCGCGACGCCTGTGGTGTCCGGGATGCTCGCCTGCCACTCCCCGCCGTTCGCACCGCCACCATCCTCGCCTGCGTCAGCGCCGTCCTCCCCGCGGGCGCCACCGGGTGCATCACCCCGCAGACTGGCTTCCATGCGCAGCGTGGCCGCGCTGATCAGCGCGGCGCGGGGCAGCTCGACGTGCACCTCGAGTGTCGCGGTCGCGCCCTGCGCGCGCAGCGTTTCCTTCTCGTCACTGCCGGATGGCGGGATGGGCGCCAGCACACCCGGGAACGCCTCCTCGAGCAGTGTGCGATTCAGGCGCGTACGCCTGGTGCCCGTGGCGCCTGCCTGCGCCGCGGCCAGTGTCTCCGGCGTGAGGCTGATCCCCTGGAAGCGCGTGGCCGCATACACGGCATCCGCCTGCAGCAGGCTGTTCAGGTCACGCGCGACGGCCTCGATCACGCGCGCCGGCGCCCTGCCACCGATGGTGCGCTCGATCGCGGCCAGTGTGGGCGGCGCCAGATGGCTGCGCAAATAGGCTGTTAGTGGCGCCGATCCATCGTGCAGGCGGGTGAGGAAGGCGACCGGGTCAGTCACGTCCTCGGCACGCAGCAGCAAGGCGCGGAAATGCGTGCGTTCCAGGGTCAGCGGCAGGGCGAAGCTGTTGACCTGCAGCTGACAGGGCGCATCCGATTCCACGACCAGCAGCAGGTCGAGCGGATCGGGGAACGGCGGCTCGAGTGCGCCGATCTGCTGCTCCAGCGCGGCGGCCAGCGGCGCGCCGATGTCGGCATTGCCGGACGGGCTGTTCGTGTTCTGTCCCACCACGCCGGGCAGGTTGAAGAAGAACAGCGCGCTGGCCGGGTCCTGGCCGGCGGGTGCAAGGCCCGCGCGCGCGGCGGTGGGCAGCCCGAGCACGCGCAGCTGCGTCAGGTTGGCCGGTGTGATGGCCACGAAGCTGCCGTCCTGCTTGCGCAGCCGCAGCGCGAAGCGGCGGTCCGTGAAATCGCCACTGACATTGCCGTTGTTGGTGAACGACTTGGTAGGATCGCCGGCCAGCTCATCGCCATCCATGCGGAACAGGTCGATTGTGAAGGCGTCCGAGGTGACGCCGCCCGTGAGGTGCGCGCCGCGCACGCGCACGGGCGCGGGCAACTCGACGATGAGTGTGCTGCCGCCTTTCGCCTGCACATTGGCGATGCCGGCCGCGCGGACATCGAAGTTGTCATTGGCGCCGAAGGTCAGCGCCAAATGCGAGGCCGCGGCAGCGAAGCGAATGCCGTCGGCCAGCCCACCCGAGCTGATGCGCAGGCCGAAGACGCGGCGGAAGACGGAACGGCCGTTGACCGTGACGGGCGAACGCAACGCGAAGAGCGTCATCGCCAGTGCGTCAGCGCCCGTGAACGCCACCGACTGCAGGTTCATCGATCTGCCCTGGTCACTGCCGCGGCAGCCGGCCGTTGATCGTGGTGATCGACGTGTTCACGGTCTTGAACTGCTGATTCACGTTGCCGCTGAAGCTGTTGAATGTGGCCGTGTCGACGCGCGTGGCCAGACCGGCATTCAGCTGCGCCGTGGTCACCCGGTCCGACAGGGCGGTGTTCATCTGCGTGGTGGTAACGCGATCGGCCAGTGCCGTGTCCATCTGTGTGGTGGTTACACGGTCGGCAAGCGCGCTGTTGAGCTGTGTGTTGGTGACCTTGTCGGCCAGTGCCGTGTCCAGGTCGGCCTGCGAGAGCGTCGCATTGAGTCGCGGCTTGATGGCGTCCACATTGGTGCGCAGCTTCGTGATGTCCGCATTCGTCTGCGACAGGCCGAGCGTGAAGTCCTTGCGCGCCGCGTCCACCGAAGTGGTCAGGTCCTTGCGCGTGGTGTCAATGGCGACGGTCAGGTCCTTGCGCGTGGCATCAATGGCAAGCGTCAGATCGTTGCGCGAGGTCTGCACGGCGTTGAGCATTTCGGTGCGCAGGTTCAGCAATGCGGTGTTATCGGGAACCTGCGTCAGCTGGGCCTCGGCCTTGCCCACGCGCGTGTTGAGCAGGCCCAGCGTAACCGTGCCCTTGCCGATCTTGCGATCCACGTCCTGGGTGATGTCCTTGCGCGTGCTGACCAGCCCCTGGATCACGCCGACATCGGCGTGTGCGATCGTGCGCGAGGCCACATCCAGCGCGGGGAACAGGTCGATGCGCGTGTCCAGCGGCAGGCTGGCCAGGTCCTGGTCCAGGAAGCCACGGATGGACGACTCGGCCACCTTGCGCCCCACGTACGCGCCCACCTTGCCGTAGCGCGATGCCACATAGGCGCCAGCCTTGTCGTACATCGCGTTGACCATGGCGCTCGGGTCCGGCGAGGTCAGCGAGATGTCGCGCAGCTCGGCGGTGAGCGTGCTGTTCTGCCGCGTGAGCGCCACAAAGGTCTCGAGGAACGCGGGGATCCAGTCGGTGGCGCGCACCTGGAGCGTGGCCGTGGCCGCCACGGAGCTGCCCTGCTCGCCCGTTCCCTCGGCTGGCGCGAACGCGAGCACGGCCGAGTCCTGGAACACCCATGCGCTCAGGTTGTCCACCAGATTGACGGTGTCGAGCAGCTGCGGGTGATAATCGCGCACGTAGATGTCGACGGCCTGACGGAAGGGAACATTGATTTCCCACGCATACTGCTGCGCCATGGCCTGCAGCCCCGCCTGGACATCCGCGGGTGTCAGCGCGCCGGCATCGAGCAGGCCCAGCATTGACAGCAGCGCATCCTGCTGCAGGGGCGACAGTGCTTCCGTGGTGCGCGTCTGCACCGTGAGTCGCACGATGCCGTCGATGCCGGTGCGCGCGGTGATGAAATGCCCGCGGCAGGCATCGTAGCCGTCGCGCGCGCTCAGCTCGCCACGCGTGGCAACGAAGGCAATGGGCACGTCGGTAACAGGCTGTTCGTCCTCCGTCAGCGTGGCCACCAGTGACAGCGGCTGGCCCAGGAAAGTGTGCGGCCCCACGGCGGACAGGGTCAGGCGACGACGCCCGGCGGCAGCACCGGCGCTGCCGGCATCGACGCGGCGCCGCAATGCATCCAGCTGCTGCTGCAGCGCGTCGATGGGAGAGGGCGGCTCGCCGCTCGGGCGCTGCGCGGTGAGGGAAATGATGATGTCGGTGAAGCGCTTGGGTCCGATGAGCGGCACAGCGGCCACCTGCTGGAGCGTGGTGAAGCCGCCCAGCTGTGTGCGACGCGCCAGCAGGCGCTGCGCGAGATGCACGCCAATGTCCAGCTCGCCGGGCAGCTCGATGGTATCAGCGATCTGCTGCGCGCTGGTGGCCGCGTTGAGGAAGTTCAGGACGCGCTGCGCATTGGCCGGCGACACGTCCTGCACGGCAATGGTCAGGCGACTGCTCATCAGGTGCCTCCACGCTCGATGCGGGTGAGCCGGTTGTCGAGGGACGAGATGAAGTTGAGCCGGTCACTGACCACAGTGGGATCACCCAGTGCGCGGAGTGCATGCACCTGGTCCGTGACGGTCGTGAGGTTGGCGCGCAGCTGATCGATCTGCCCGCCGGTTGCCGCCGTGGCATCGAGGCGGCTGCCCAGCGAGCTGATGTTCTGCTGCGCCAGCTGCACCGCCTGCTGCACCTGCAGCACCTGCGCGTTCACGCCGGCGACGGCCGAATCGGCGCGCACGGCCGTGCTGGTGAAGGCGTTGAGCGCCACTTCCTCCGCGGCCGCGCCCGGTGTCGTGAGCTGGGCCTGCTGGAAGGACTGCTGCAGTGTGACCGCCGACTTCATGGACTGCCGCAGCTGTGCCATGAACGCCACCGGCTGGGGCGGATTGACCTGGTCGAGGGCACCGCGCAGCGCCTCGTACTCGCGCGTCTTGCCCAGCAGGCCGAAGCCCTGCACACGCTGCTGCACGGCATCGCGCATCAGGTTGGCGGACTGCTCGTAATCCAGGGTTATCGCGCCCTGCAGCACACTGATGTACTGGGGCACGCGCTGGGCGGCGCCGGGAATGTAGTCGATGATCATCCAGGAGCCGATCCAGTCGCGGAACGTGACCTGGATGGCATTGGCGCCGCGGCCACTGTCCGGCGTGCGCGGATCGCCATCCGCCTTGCCGAAAGCCAGCACCGTGATGTGGTGGTCGCGCCACTGCTGGCGCCACTGATTCGTGATGCTGGGCGCGATCTTGCCCGCGATGCGCGTGCTGTTAGCCACGTAATAGCTGTCCACGTACTCGCGGAAGTTGCCGGTCTGCGGGCTGTCGTAGCTGGCGGTCGCGGCCTTGTAGGCGGTGGCGACGCCCTGATCCGAAGGTGTGCTCGAACTCAGCACGACATCCGCAAACCTCAGGTTCTGCGTGCCCACCCTGGTATCGAGGAAATTGCTGAACTCCAGCTCCATGTCGTTGGTCATGTCGTGCAGGATCTCCGACGACAGCCGCACCCGCGCCTCGCCCTGCGCATTGCACTGCACCGAGATGCTGCGCTCCGCCTCGCCGGCCACCGAAACGAAGCCGGGCGCGGCCTTGAGGTTGCCCCACGTGGTCACGAAATCCACGGAGGGCGGCGCCGTGGCGATGGTGGCGGGAATCTGGCCGCGGGCATCACGCACGGTGGCCGTGATCTCGGCCAGCTCGCCCAGCGCGTAGTTCACCTTTGCCGTCGCCAGCGTGATACGGAAGGTACTGGCGAGGATGTCGTCGACATCGCTGCGCAGTCCGCCGATGTTCGCTTCGGCGGCGTTCATGCGTGTACCCAGCGTGGTCACGGCGCCTTCCACGCTGGTGATGCGCGCATCCAGTGCGCTTTCGATGGCGTTCACGCCGGCGACCAGTGCGTTCCAGTCTTCCGACTTGATCAGCTGGCCGGGCGCCTTGGTGCCCAGGTTCGCGGCTAACGGCATGTTCAGCTCCTCCTGACGATGGTCTCGTCCACGGCAAGCAGGGTGCGCACACCCGCGGGCCGGACCCGCTGGATGCCTTCCCAGACGCGGTCCAGCACAGCGGGGTCGTAAGCGGGATCAGTGGCGCGTCGATACAACCGGACCAGGACCGCACAGGGCCGGCGCGGCTCGAAGATGAACGTCACGCGCGCGGCCGGATCAAAGGAAAACACGGCCTGGTCGAAATGACCGTCGGCGGGCGTGTCCACGTCATGGCGGCCCGCGTAGGGTGCGTCCAGTGCGGGCGGCGGCGGAAACAGCCGTCCCTCGGTGCTCCATGCGGGCCGGTCGCCCGCGGCTGGCGGCTGCAGATTGGCCGGCTCGCGCTCCAGATAGCGCCACGCGGAGGTGCCCGGGGGCACGCGTGGCAGATACGGCATGCCGCCCACGACAATGCGGTCCTCGGCCGGCTTGACGTGCATGAACACGTCGTTAGCGGCCACGTCCGAGGCGTGCGTGAAGCTGGCGCCATTGAAGCTGCCCAGGTCGCCGACGACGTGGTCAGTCACCATCACGTGGGTCACCGCCGGCTCGCCCGTGGTGCGCAGCTGGGTAACGGGCGTCAGCCAGCTGCCGCTGCCGGTATCGAAGCGCTGCCAGCGGCTGCCGGCGCGGTCGAAACGCCAGCTGCCGCGCGGCCTCGCCGCTGCGCCGGGCAGCACATTGGAGCGGCCCAGGTGCACCCACGCCTCGCCTCGCCGCTGGTACCAGTCGCGGCCATCGAAGCGCAGCAGCCCGCGCTCCGTGCAGAACCGAGATGCCGCCGCGCGCGTCCTCGAGCATTTGTGTGACCGGCCCGGCGCACAGGTCGGGAAACGCCTCGAGGCAGGTCGTATAGCTGCCGCTGTCGACCTCGAGCGCGACGTAGCGTGCGATGCCATTCGCGGTGGCCAGCCAGAGCGATGCATTGGGACCGCGACGAATATCCAGCACGGCCGGCAGGAAGACGTTCCCGGTCCCGGGTGTGCCGTCGGCAGTCGCGCTGAATGCCCGCCACTCGGGTGTCTGTTCGGTGAAGGCATCGCCCGCGTACCAGTACCACGCGGCCCGCATCGGCTGGTACTGGAAGACGCCCAGGTCACAGGCGAAATGGATGGCGCCACCGGGATCGAGCGCGAGGGCGTGCACGGGGGTGCTGATGCCCGCGCCGCCGCCCAGCACGACAATGTCAGGCGAGCCGGTGCCATCCCAGTGGAGCGCGCCGGTGTCCGTGCCCAGCCACCGTTCGGTGCCACCCTCTGGCGGCGTGATGCTGCGAACCGCGATGTTCGCGAAGCCCGGAACCGGCGCCGGTGTCGGGTCTTCGCCCTGTGCCGGGAACAGTGGGGTTCGCAGCAGGCCAGCGGCTGTACCCAGCAGCAGCGCATCATCGTGCTCGGCGAAGCAGCGGATGGCGGCCAGGCCGGAGGCGAAGCTGTTCCAGGCGACGCCATCGAAGCGGGCCAGCGTGGCGCCATTGTCGGCCGCGGCCCAGAGCACGCCGTCGGAGGTCTGGAACAGCGCCACAATGCCGGCAGGCGCACCGGCCACGGCCGCAGCGGCGCCGGGCTCGGTGGGGTCGGCGGGTGTCTCGCCATCCGGCAGGTGATCCGCACGCAGGAGTCCGGCCTGCCCGAGCGTCCACGTGGCGTACGTCGGACGCAGCCGCAGTGTGTCGCTGGCGGCCACAGTGCCGGCATAGCCGATAGCAACGTGTTTGCGCCCGCTGCCACCACCGATCCGCTCGATCAGCGGGTGGGAGGTGGCGGCAATCCCGGCAGCGGGCGAGAGTCCGGTGACGAGAAGCGTCGGCGCCGCCGCGCTCAGGCCGGGATTCTCGATCACCCAGCGCATGAGCGGCCCGACTAGGTTGTCGGGCGGGCCATTGGTGGGCGCGGCCACCGCCGTCACGGCGAGCGGCGTGAACTCCTCGATGGCGAACGGGCGATCGCGCAGCTCTGCGGGTTGCGCGAAATCCACGGGCAGTGTGGCCTCGACAACGGAGCGCAGTGCGTTCACGGTGCCCAGGCCGTGCCGGTAGAGCGCCACCATGCGCTGCATGCGGATGCGGAACGCCTCGACGGTCTCGCGCAGCGAAAGCGGTTCCCGCCACGGCACCACGGGCACGAGTGCGCCCAGCCGCCCGAGATCGCGCACGAACGCCAGGTCCAGCGACGCGGCCCGCAGCTGGGCGGGGAACGCCTCGAGCAGCAGCTGCACGTTCACGGCAGTGCGCTCGACGCCCGGCGGGTTCGCTTCGGCTCGCGCCACAGTTGCCGCGGACAGGGTCACGCCATCGAAGCGTGCCCCATTGTAGAGCAGCGCGCCACGGGCCAGGCGGGTCAGCGCATCCAGCGCGTGGCGCTGCAGCACGATCGGCGGCTGCAGGGCGTCATCCCACGCATCCAGCTCGGCCTGCAGCGTGCTGCTGAGCGAATCGCGCAGGAATTCGGTGAGCGGTGTGTTCGCATCCTTCACCGCGATGAGGAACTTGCGCGCATCGTCGAAATCGAGCAGGTCCGTGGGAACGAGTGCGGGCAGCCCGGCCCGCTGGCGGCGGCGTGTGAACCAGGGATCGAACGTCGCGCGATCCGCGTGCAGCACCCAGTGCGCGGGCAGCAGCATGCTGGTGTCATCGCGTGCAGCATCCAGCTCGGCGGCGACACTGGCCAGCAGTGTGGCCAGCAGTGTGCCGTCGTCGGGTTCCGGCCGGTAGAGCGATGGCAGCCGGTCGATCAGCGCGGGCAAACTAGGCATTGCCATCCACCGCGACCTGCACCGCACCCAGTGTCAGACGCTCGAACGGTGTCAGCGTGTAATTCTGAGCGGCCTGACTGAGACGTGTCGCCAGACCTGTGGCCTGTGTCAGCACGAAGCTCACGCGGTACGGCAGCGCCGTACTCGCATCAGGCAGCGCGGGAGCGGTGCCGCTCGCGGCCTGCGCATTGAAATCCTCGAGACTGCCCGCCGCATGGCCGGGCAACGGCGTGGCCAGCAGGAACTTGCCGTAGCTGAGGGTACGCGCGGCCTGATCGGCGGCGCCGTCCGGCTCGCTGGCGTTGATCGCGTTCACGTACGCAATCAGTTCCTCGAGCGACGCCTGGATCTGCGCCGCGTCCGCCGGCGCTTCACCGTTGGGGAACGTGATCGCGGCCAGCAGCGTGGTGGCCAGGTTGGGGTCTGCCACGCGCAGCGAGCCGAGCACTGTGGGCAGGTCTGCAATACGCAGCAGTCCGGCATTGCGATCGAGAATGTCCGTGCCATTGTCGAGCGTGGCGCCCAGCACGCGCACATCCTCGACACCCGGCACGCTCAGCGCCAGACCCACGAGCTTGTTGACACTGCCATTCTCACTGACCGGCAGTTTCGCGAAGTAGTCGGTGATCTTCGCCTTGACCGCGTCGTGTGCGGCGCGCAGGTCCTGCTCGAGCAGTGTGCTCAGGGTTATCAGGCGCAGTTCGACACTCACCTTGCGCGGCGGCACCTCGGCCTGGAGCGTCACGCGCACACCGGCGGGGCGCGCATCGTTGACGGCCGAGAGGAGCCGCTGGTGCAGTGTGGGCGACAGCGATTCCGCGTGCGGCGTGATGGAGACGAAACCCGGCGTGTCGTCTTCCACGACATCCGCCGTGATGTTGCCGCCCTGGCGTGTCACGGCACCACGCAGTGCCCCAATCGTGGCGCGTTCGCTGCCGTGGAGGAAGCTCTTCGCGCGCGTGCGGAGCTCTTCATCGGTTTCATCCTTCGTGCCCAGCACGGCCGGGCCCGGATTGCTCACCTGCACGATGCCGGCGATGGGAACAGGCAGGACAGTGAGTGTGTCCGCGGCCACGGGGTCGTTGGGTTCGAGGTCGCGTGCGGCCACTCGAATCGTCTTCTGCTCGGGCGGCAGTGTGGCCTCCTCGGTGGTCTCGTACTCGATCTCGCCCTGCTCGTCCATGATGCGTGTGCCGGCGGGAATCGTGATCGCGCCGCGGCTGCCGGGTGCGCGCGTGAACTCGATCTGCGTCGTCGCCCGGCCGCTGCGCACGCGCTCGATGCCCAGCAGCGCCACCACGTGATCCAGCGAGCGCCCGTCCGCGGTATCGATGAACGCCGACTCGTAGACGGCTTCCAGCTGCGCGTAGAGTCCCGCGATCTCGAGCGCAATGGTCTCCGCGAGTGTGCGCACGACACTGCCCGTGTGGATGTCGGTCACGGGCGAAGCGCGGGGCGGGCCGAAGTAGTTGACGTGCACGATCGTGCCCGGATCCGGCAGTTCCGCCGCTTCCGGCCAGACCAGTGCCGCGCCATCCAGTGTGAAGTCGGTGCCCTTGCGGAAGCGGTGCGATTCGCCGTTGCGCGTGCCGTGCACGGAAATGACATCGCGTGCCTGCGTCTGTTCCAGCGACATGCGGAACGGGGGCGAGGTTGCGCCGTCGGGTGGGAACGGCTGGGTCTCGGCGGCAACACCGCCCGATAGCGAGGTCAGCAGGTTTTCCAGGACCTCGGGATAACCACGTCGTCGGAAGCTCACGGTTCGAGCTCCAGCGTGAAGGGTCCGATCGTCACGACAGCGGTTTCGCCGACCGGCGTGACGGAAATCTCGACATTGACGCGCGGCGCCAGCGTCACATTGCGTGCGCCCTTGCCCACGGCGGGCGGCTTCTCGTCCGCGGGCGTCACGATCACGGTCAGCTTCGGCTCGATGCGCGGCTCCAGCTGCAGCGCCTCGAGGATGAAGAGCTTGACCAGGTTGCGTGTTGTGTCCGTGTTAGTGCGGCCGATCAGCTCGTGCAGTCGCGAGCCGTATTCCGGGTGGCCGAGCGCGTCCAGCTCGCCGCGCGGCGTCAGCAGCCGCATGATGATGGCCTGCGCCAGATTGTCGCGACCGGTGGTGACATCTGAAATCGAGAAAGCGATCGGGCCGCGTGGGCACGTGCGTTTCGCGCTGCGCCGCGACATAGACGGGTCGCAGGCGGTGGTCCTGCAGCTCCAGGCGCACGTCCGTGAGCAGGTTCGCGTTCTGCGCCACCTCAACCTCCCATGAACACGGTACCGGACGCGATCACCTTGCCGACAGGCAGGTCCGCGGGGTCATTGCACGTCGTGGCCGTGTCACCCATGCGCGCGGCCGGCTTGCCGTTGATGTTCACCGTGCCGCTGCCCATGATGATCGTGCCCTTGTTCTTCGGCGGATTCATGAAGGACCCGCCTGCCGGAATGTGCGACGGCGTGTTGCTCGCCGTGCTGCCCACGACCGCGGCCGGCTTGCCCTCGATGTTCACGTCACTGCTCAGCTCGCCGTCGATCTGCCCCATGAACGGATGCGGCAGTGCCGGCGTGGCCGGGCCGATGATCACGATGTGCGTGTCCACGGCCTGAATGAAGTCTCCCTGTTTGGCGGCGGGCTGTCCCATGACGGTCGCTCAGTTGATGTTCACGACGGCACCCTTGAGCTTCAGCGTACCACCCGCTTCCACGGAAACATTGCCATCGCCCTTGATTTCAATGCTGCCGGAGGATTGCAGCTTGACCGCGCCATTGCTGCCAATCGTCAGCGTGGCGTTGCCACCCACATTGATCCTGATGGCGGGGTCATCATCCTGAATGGTGACCTCCGTGCTGCCCATGCGGATCACGAGCACGCGCGCATCCACGCTGGTCAGCTCGATGTGCGCCGCATCCGAATCAGCCGCGCCGGGCGGCAGGTGCAGGATGCACTGCCCATCCTTGTTCTCCGGCGGCCGGTCCTCGTCGTTGTAGAGACTGCCCACAATGACGGGCGCATTCACATCCCCGCCCACGAACTGCACGAGCACGAGGTCGTTCACCGCGGGAATGCTGACCGTGCCGATCCTGTGCGTGGCGACGGGCACGTTCTTGAGCACGATGCCGCTGTCGCGCAGCTCGACGGTGCAGGCGTAGTTGTCGGGATCGGAGGGGTGGATGTCGGTGACGCGCGCCAGGTCGGCGAAGCGCAGGCGCCGCAGTTCCTCCGCCACGACGCGGCGTACGGAGTCCACCAGTGTCGCGCTCACGGCAGGCCTCCTGTCGCGCCCGCCGCGCCGCTCGCGCCAATGAACTGCACGCGTGTGCGGAAGCCGGCGCGCTTGTCGCAGGTGTGTCGGACGCGCGTGACCAGGTATGTGCCGTCCATGCCACCGCGCGGTGTGCTGCCGATCTGGATCTGTGAGGCGGGCAGCACAGCGGGCGCGCCCGGCACGAGCAGCACGCCCGCCTGCGCCGCGCGGGCCGCCGCATCCGCGAGGGCGCGCGCCGCCGCCTGCACCGCGTCCGCCGTGCGCAGTGCGCGGTCCGCGAAGCTGCGCGTGCGATCGCCGCTGCCCGCCTGACCCGTCACCGACGATGGCTGTTTGGTCAGCCAGTTCCACGCATCCTTGCCCTGACTGCCCGCCGCGCCTTCGCCCGAAACCGTCACACTCTGGAACACCGGTTCGGTCTGCGCGCGCTCGAGGGACAGCACATTGACGCCCCAGCGGAACGACTGCACGGGCTGGCCGTCGTCCGGCGGCCGGAAATCCAGTTCGTCATCCGCAGTCATGATCGCCATATGCCCGCTGACGCGCGCCAGTCTGGCAATGTGGTCCCACGCACTGCGTGCATCATCCAGCACGAGGAAGGCGAGGTCTGCGCCGTCGGCAATGTTGCCGGGCGTCACATTGGCCTTGCCCGCCAGTTCGCGCACGACATTGCCGGCCGACTGATTCTCGAAGCTCTGCTGCACGCGCAGTGCTGCCAGGCGAGCAGCGCCGTTCGCGATGGTAATGCGCTGTGAGCCGCGCGCATCACGGCGGATCGCTTCGATGCGGCCGGTGAAGACAGTGGTCGGACCTTCATCCTCGAAGCCCAGTGCGATGCTGCCCGCGTCGCCCACCGCGACGGGTGGCGCCTGTGCATCATCGGCCAGCGTGATCTCCGCGCCATCCAGCTCGGGCGCCACACCCCGCTCGAGCGTGATGCGCGCAATCGAGCGCTGCCACGGATCCGCCGCACCGCCACCGCCCAGGCCGACGGCGGATGCCGCGGCGGAGAGCAGGCCGCCCCCACCGGCAGCGGCGCCGCCGCCGAATGACACCTGGAACAGCGGGCGCCGCACCGCGGGGGGTGCACTGCTGCCGAAGAGCGGGAGGTCGAAGGCCATGACTCAGGTCTCCACCGTGCTGGAGCGGTACCAGTTCAGCTTGGTGACCGGACCGTCGACATCCTTGAACACATACGGGATGTCAGGATCGCTCAGTCCGGACAGCTTCACGCTGGTGGGCAGCTTCACGTCGGGTCCGATGGAGATCGCCATGTGCAGGTGGTTGTGGAAGCTGACGCCGGTGTCACCCGCGCGCATGATCCAGTCTCCGCGCTTCACGACCTGGCCGATGATGTCGACCGCGTTGATGCCGCGGCTGAGGAAAGCCTCGCGCACGCTGCCATTGCGGCCGTGCAGATACAGCGCGTACGTGCGACCCGCCACGCCGGCTTCGCCCAGATCGTGCACGGCGTCGAAGGTGCCGACGGGTATGTCCACGCCATTGTCATCGATGTCGTGGCGCACCAGCACGAAGTTGGCGCCGCTGTTGTGTGTCTGTCCGGCCTTGACGATGGCCGGATCCGCCGCGGTGGACGTGTTCTCGTTGTCGGGCGCGAAATCGAACCAGTCGACGACCGTGCCGGGCCGCGCGCACAGCACGTGTCTGTCCTGGTCGAGCGAGAAGTCGATGGCGTACGTCTGATCGCCGTTGCGGTGGTTGTGGCTGAACACGCCTTCATTGGCCTGCCCCACATAACACAGGCTGCCGGAATACGGCAGTGTGTACGGCGAACTGCCGTTCGACGGATAGCCGGTGAAGGCGGCGCCGCCGGTGTGGCCGTTGTAGCGGCCGTCATCGGTGTCGCCATCCATGTGCCAGTAGGTGAATGCGATGTACCAGAACCAGTGCACGAGCATCATGTACCAGCTGGGGAAGAGCCAGGACTTGAAGGGCGCCCTGGCCTGCGACGCGATGAAGGCATAGAAGCCGCCCACCAGCCGCCCCGTCATGGCGCAGAGCGTGGACTTGCCCAGCCAGTGCCAGAAGAAGAGCGACCACTGGATCTGGCTGGGCGTGACCTGCGCATTGAGGATCCACCAGTCATCGCGACTCATGTGTGTCGAGATCATGATGGCGATGATGTAGCCGATGAAATCGGAGAAGCCGTCCAGCTCCTTGAAGTTCTCCGGGCGGACACCAGCGGCCGCCGGCTCCTTGTGATTCAGCAGTGTGAGCGTGGATAACAGCGCATTGCGGAGCGCACTGCCGTAGAAGCGGTACAGTCGCTCCTCGCCCACATCCGGGCCCACCAGCGTGAGCCACATCAGGAAGCGGTTCTTGCCGGTGGCCTTGTCGTGCAGCCCCTCGAGCGATGCCGGGAACGTGAGCGCCAGCGGCAGCAGCCACTGCTCCTTGATGGGACCCATCAGCGGATGGCGGAGCACGACCTTGAGACTGCCTGACGTGAAGGCCAGCGGCAGGTTCACGCTGTTGGCGATCACATTGCCCTGCTCCAGCGAGATGAAGTGCAGCAGGAACATCAGCGCGTCCGCACCCGCGGCGCTGGCCAGCGCGATGGTTTCCAGCGTTTCGACGCCGAACCGGGCGAACGAGAAATGCGGGTCGTGGCCCGGCAGGAACTGCGGAATGTCGGCCAGCGTCAGGTCGCGGCCGTGCGCAATGACGGTGTTGCCCTTGCGGATCCCGGTGCCGTCGCTGCTGATCACGACGTCGTCATGCAGCACCCAGGACGCGTACCAGCAGTACTGCTCCTTCTGTGCGGCCGCCGCGGCCGCCGCGCCCAGGCTGCGGAAGCCGGCGAACGCGCCGGCGGGCACCAGGTCCTGGACTGCGCGGCCCGTACTAACTGCCTGTTCGAGTGCCCTCGCCACGCAGCGCAGGCGGCTGGCGAAGGCGGGCGCGCGCAGGTTGCTCACCAGCCGGGCAAGGCGGCTGGCAAGGCGGGCGGCATCCATGCGCTCCAGCTGGAACCGCGCCAGCACGTGGCGGCGCAGCTGGCGCAGCACGCACGCAGCCTCGAGGCGGGATTCGCGTGCCTCCACCGAGGGCTCGGGCGGCGCCGCTTCGAGCGCGTTGATGACGTCGTCGAACAGGGCGCGGAACTCCGACTCGGCCTGCTCGATGCTGAAGCCCAGATCCGTCGCGAGAATGTCGATGAAGGCGACGACGTGAGGCTGGATCTTCGCCGCGCTCAACCCTTCCATGCCGTCCGCGACGTGATCGAGCAGCCGGCGCGCGATGTCGAGCGCGTCCGCCGGCGTATTCACGCGCACGCTGGCATCCAGACCCGTAATCGCGCGCGCCAGGTCGCCCAGCCGCTGGAGTACGCGCGGCCCGGCCTGCTGCACCTTTGCGAGATGCTGATTGACGATGCGCTCGAAGGCGGCGAGCAGCGCGTCCTGCACGATTCCGGCGATGCGGCCGCCGCGGCTGGCGTCCGTGGTCAGGCGAGTGAGCAGGCTGCCCAGGTCCGCGATCAGCGCGGCCTCCGGCCCGGCCACCCGGCCTCGCCGCACACGCTGCGGCTGCGCCAGCACGGAGCCCATCACCATGCGCGCCTCATGACCGCTCCGCGGTGGACGACGTGTACCAGTTCAGCTTCGTCGGCACGCCGTCGGTGCCCAGGAAGTTGCTGACATCGCGGAATACGACCGGCAGCTCGTCACCCATGGAGCTGTACGGCACCACGAATTCGGCGTTGTCCGGGCCCGGCCTGGCCGCGAAATGCAGATGGTTGTGCGGCGCCTTGCCCGTGGCGCCCGTGCGCATGATCCAGTGCCCGCGCAGCAGTACCTGACCCATGATGTTGACGGGCGTAATGCCGCGTGCGGCAAACGCTTCGCGGATGCTTCCCTTGCGACCGTGCAGGTACGCCGTGTACGTGCGTGTCGGCGTGTTGCCCGCGCCCCGATCGTGCGTGTCATTGAACGTGCCCACGGGCAGCAGGTTGCCGTCTTCGTCGCGGTCGTGACGCACGAGGATGAAATTCTTGACCGAGGATGTGGTCTGGGATGTTCCATCCGGCAGCACGACCGGCTGCACACCCGTGGGATTGTCCGCGGCGGCCGCGTCAGGCCATGCCGTCCTGATGTTCTCGTCGTCGGTGACCCAGTCGAACCAGTCGACGACGGTGCCGGCGCGCGCGGCCAGGATCTTCTCGTCCTGATCCAGTGCGAAGTCGATGGCATACGTCTGGTCGCCATTCAGCTTGTTGTGGCTGAACAGGCCCATGTTGCCCTGGCCCACATAACACGAGTTTCCAGCCACGTAGGGCAGTGTGTACGGCGAGTTCTCCTTCGGCGGATAGCCGGCGTACGCCGGTCCGCCGGCCGAGTTGTAATGGCCACCGTCGGTGTCGCCCTCGATCCACCAGTACAGGAAGCTGGCGTACCAGAGCCAGTGCTCGAAGAGGGACCACCAGCGCCGGCCGAACCATGCCCAGGGCGCCACCTCGCGCGTGATCGCCCACGCCAGCAGCCCGCCCACCACGCGACCGGTGAGCCAGCCCAGCGATGCGAAGCCCAGCACCCAGCCGAAGACAAGGCCCGCATTGAAGTCGCGCGGCGTCACCTGTGTATTGACCAGGCCCCACTCGTCGCGTGGCACCTTCAGGCTGTACAGCATGCTGACCACGAAGCCCAGCAGGTCGTTGAGGCCGGCCGCGACCTTGTGATTCTCCGGCACGCCGTTGGGCGCGTTCCTGTGATTCGCCAGTGTGAGGATGGATAACAGCGCGTTGCGCGCGGTCAGGCCGTACCCCCGGTACAACCGTTCCTCGCCGAAATCCGGTCCGAAAAGCGTGAGCCACAGAATGGCGCCCTGCGCCGGGGCGGCGTGCGTGTGGATGCCTTCGAGCGAGGCCGGAATCGTGATGCCCATTGGAATGAGCCAGTTCTCGGCCCAGAGCGGCAGCATGGGCCTGGCGGCGGCCGCCTTGTAAATGCCCGCCAGCATGGCAAACTGCATGTTTACGAGGTTGGCGATGAAGTCGCCTTCCTCCATTGAGATCGTGTGGAACAGCACAATGAGTGCGTCCGCCGCCACGGCACTCACGAACGCGATGGTGTCGAGCGCCTCCAGATCGACCCTGGCGTACGTGTAGAAGAACGGCTTGCCGTCGACTGTGTTCGTGTCGCGGAACTCGGGGATATCGGCCAGGCCGAGGTTCTCGCCAGTCATGACGACTTTGCCACCAAAGCGGATCTCTGACCGGTCCTTGCTGATCACCGTGTTCTTCCCCAGCACCCACGTGGCGTACCAGCAGAAGCGTTCCTGCTGCTCCGCCGCCGCGGCGGCCGCGCCCAGGCTGCGGAACTCCGCGAACGAGCCGATCGCGACCAGCTCGGTCACGCTCTGGCCGGTACGCGCCGCGCTCTCCAGTGCGCGCGCCACGCAGCGCAGGCGGGCGGCAAACGCCGGCGCCCTGAGGCCGGCCAGCAGCGACGCCATGAGGCTGGCGAGCCCATCCGCATTGATGCGCGGCATGGTGAAACCCGAGAGTACGCGCAGGATGCGCCGCAGCAGACAGATGACCTCGAGGCGATTCTCGCGGGCGCGCACGTTCGGCTCCGGCGGCTCGGCTTCGAGGCGGTCGATGATGTCGTGGACGATGCGCCACAACTCGGCCTCCGCCTGCACCAGGCTGAAGCCCAGGTCGGTCTCGAGAATGTCCAGAAATGCCGCGACATGCGGGCGCAGACGCACCGCGGTAACCCCTTCCACACCATCCGCGAAGTGGTCCAGCAGCTGACGCGCGAGTTCCAGCGCGTCCGCCGGCGCCGCGATGCGAACCGTCGCACTGACACCGGTTATCGCGCGCAGCAGATCGAGCAGCCGCTGCACCGCGTGCGGGCCCGCCTGCGCGATGCGCGCGACGCGCTCCGTCGCAATGCGCTGGAAATTGGCGACGAGCGCCTCGCCGGCGATGTCGCCCAGCCGGCCGCCCAGTTTCGCGTCCGTCAACAGGCGAGTAATCACGCTGAACAGATCCGTGAACAGCGAGATCCCCGGATCCGCGTGCCGGCCGCGGCGCACGCGCTGCGGCTGCACCAGCACGGAGCCCATCACCATGACCACGCCTCCCGGCCGCGCACCGTCATAGCGAGATACTCGCGCTGACGCTGACATCCCCCGACGGGATGGCGGCGAGCAGCTGCTGGTACGAGCCGTTCACGCGTTCCAGCTCCGCGCGCAGACTGTCATCGAGGGAATGCAGCTTCTCGATCAGCGCCTCGATCACGGGCGTGAGATCGAACGCCGCCAGCAGGGGCAGCACAGTCTGATCCCAGACCGGCTGCACGGCTTCGATCACGAGCTGGCCCGGATCGAGCGGACGGATCTTCGCGACGAACGCTTCGTAAGTGGCGTCCAGCGCCTGCAGCTCCGCTTTCGGCAGCACGACCTCGAGGCTCAAGGTGTCCAGGATGGCCTTGAACACGTCATCCAGCGGCTTGCCCAGTGCTGCGGGGGAGATGGCCTCGAGTCTGGCCCGCACCGCGCCAAACAGCGTGTTGAGGCTGTCAGGGAGGAAATCGACGTTCAGGCTGGTCACGTCGGCGACAATGTCACCCATGGCATCGCGCAGACCCTGCACCGACTGCGGCCCGAGCAGCAGCGCATCAAGGCGGCTGCGCACGCGGCCCAGCAGATCTTCCACGCCGTCGAGAATGCTGCCGAAGACCACGCGCGCCGGCTCCAGGAATGCACTCACGGCCGCGATCGGCTGCACCAGCTGCGCGTCCAGCAGCTCCTGCGCGAACGCGCGCAGTTCGGCCGGTGTGGCGGAATCGCGTCGCAGATCGGAGAGCGCACTGCCCGCGAAGTGGTAGTCGGTGTCCCACTGGCTCTGCTGCGCCTCGAGCGCCGCGCGGGCGCCGCCCACTGCGCTGCGCAACTGACCCAATGCCAGCCAGGGCGCACCGAACGAGGGGGTCAGCGGATCGAAGCGGTCCAGTGCCGCAAGCAGCGATGTGCGCGTCGGCGAGTCGGGCAATGCCTCGAGCGCGGGTCGCGAAACGCCGTGATACGCCGTGATCAGCGCGGACAGCCGGTTCCCGCCATCGACACTGTCCAAGGCGGCCCGCGATGTCGCGGTCAACGCATTGAAGCGCGCCCCGATGGCGGCGCCGCGCGTCGCATCGACCGCATCACGCAGGGCTACGACGCCCAGATTGACGGCCGCGGGATCCGGCACCTGCTCGATCCTGTCCAGCACGCGGTTGATCCAGGCGACCAGGTCGGCGGGCGCATTCGCCAGGGCATCGGCGAGCCCGTGCAGGCGGCGCAGCAGCGCGAGCATGGCGTCATAGCTGTCGAGAAAACGGCGTACGGCGCCGAGCACTGCATCAATCGCATCGAACAGGTCCTGCACGGGCAGCAGGTCTGACAGCTTCTTGCCGGCCTCGGCCAGTGCGTCGTCGATCGGCTTGGTAAGCTGTGTCGGATCCAGCCGGCCCAGTGCGGCCGTCACTTCGCCGAAGGGACCGGCCAGAGGCTGCAGCGCACGACTGGGCGAGGCGCTGCGCAGCAGCGTCTGCTTGAAGGTGTCCAGCTCCCTGCCCAGCGGCTTGAGCAGCTTGCTCGGCCGGAACGCATCCAGGTCGCGCAGCAGCTTCTGGAACGGCTGCGACAGTGTATCACCGATCAGCTTCGACGGCTCGAAGCGCGTCACCTGCTCGAGCAGCTTCGCCGGCTGCTGCTTCACCTGCTCCAGCACGGGCACGGGTCCGCTGTCCACCAGACCGCTGAAATCCACCACGATCGGGTCCGTGATGGGCTGCAGATCGGAGGGCAGCACCAGCGCGGCCGCCGCTAACGCCGCCTTTGCGGCATCGGGCAGCTGCGCCGGGTCGATCTCCTGCACCTTCCCTTTCAGCGCATCGATCACGGCAATCACCTGATCGGTCACGGGCGTGAAGGAAAGCGACTGCACCTGCTGCGTGGCGGTGTCGATCACACCTTTGATCTGGCCGATCGCCGCGGTCACGCCCGGGTCCTGCAGCACGCCCGCCACCCGGTCAATGGCATCGTGCAGCGCGGCCACAATGTCGGCGGGGTCGAAACCATTGACCGCAGCGGCGAGTGCGCCAACGGCCTGTTCGATCGCCGTGCGCGCAGGAGCGAGCGCACCCGTGATGCGCTGCACCACCTCGGTGCGGAACTGCGTGATCGCGGTCTGCACGCTGGTCGTTATAGCGGCGATGTCGACCGCATCGATGAGCGATTCCAGCTGCTGGAACAGGCTCTGCACCTGCACCACGACCGTGGCCAGGGCTTCATCCAGCGAAGCGGCCACACCCTGCGCACCACTCGCCAGCTGCCTGATGGGCGCCTGCAGCGCGTCCAGATCGACGGCGCTCAGCACATTTTCCAGCCAGTCGGAAACGCCGGTGAGCCAGTTGCGCAGGTCCGCCAGCGCATTGGCCTCGAGGCCGGCCGGAAGATTGATGAGGACCGCGCCGCCCGGACGCAGAATCGAGATCGCGTGGCAGCAGCCTTCATGCAGATCATCCGCCAGCTCGGCCAGCCGGCCCCGCAGCTGCGTCGCGTCGGTCGCGAGCGTGACGGGCAGTGTCGCCTGCAATGTGCTGTACTCATCGAGCAGCGCGTGCACTTCCGTCGCGGCCGGACTCATGCCGCTGAGGTTGCCGGCGTGCACTGCAGCACCGATCGCAACGAGACGCGCGGTCAGCCGATCCGCAATGCGCGTGAGATCCGCCTGCGGCAGCGGCGTCAGCAGCGCGCTGATGTCCGCGGCCAGCGGCTCCAGCTCGCGTGCCAGCGTCTCGCGCAGGAACGCGGCCGTGTCGGTGAGCGACGTGGTCAGCTCGACGCCCAGCTGCGCCGGTGTCATGGTGTCCCACGTGATCAGCGTATCCACGGGGTCGCGCAGATCATCCCAGACCGGGATCACGGCGGGCAGCAGCGGCTCATTGCGTTCGATCACGGTGCCGCTGTGCGCCCAGCGCAGCACACCCTCGATGCCGGGCGGCTGCGGTATGGCATCGAGGATCGTGTTAGCACGTGCGACCGTGTCCTGCGTGGCGGACGGCGAGGGTGCAGTGGCCGCGCTCGTGCCGGTCGCCGCCGCCACGCCGCTCGCGCCAGTTGCGCCCGCTGCCCCGCCCGCCGTCAGTGTCGCCGTGCTCGACGAAGCGCCACCCAGACAGCGCAGGTCGATCTGCGTCAGCGCGTGCAGTCGCTCGATCAGCAGCAGCGCCTTCGCCAGCTGGCCACCCAGTGCACCGCCGAAGTCGGTCTGCAGTTGGGCGATGCCATCGAGCACGCCACGCAGCAGTCCACTGACATCGGTGGGCACGGCGCCGCGCATCTCGATCAGCCGGGTGGACAGCTGCGCCGCGACCTGGAACTCGGGCAGCGGCAGATCGCCGAACGCGCGCAACAGCTGGTTCACAGCACCGGGCGGATGCTGGATCAGCGTGGCCAGCTGCGTCGCGATGCCGTTCAGCTGCGTGATCTGCGTGCCCACGCGTGCCGACACATCATTGCCGGCCATGCTGGCGTCGAGCTGCGCGGAGACGGTCGCCATGCGTCAGCTGCCGAAGAGATCGCTGATGGAGCCGGTCACGCCGCCCAGTCCATCGAGCGCGCCGGACACACCGTCCAGAATGCCACGCAGCGGTGGCGTGGGATCCTGCAGGTCGGGAATGTTGGCCAGCGCGTCGAGGGCATCGAGCGCGCCCGTCACCGTGTCGAGCAGCGAGCCCGCCTGATCCAGCAGCCCCGCATCGAGGCCGCCCAGTGGGTCCGGTGGCGGTGGCGGCGGCGGACTCTCGCGCAACACCAGGAAGTAGCTGGTCTCATCGGGCGCAACACCGCTCTCCGCGAAATGCATGGTTTCGATGAGGACGTACTGCACCTCAGTCGCGGTAATGATGTCGGCGACGAACGTGACCGGCTCGCCTGCGCGGAACTTGTCGCGCACCTGCTGCAGGAAGTCATCGCGGTTCGCATCGCCGAAGAGGCTGCCGCGAATGGCAATGCGCGTGGGCGCGGCGTTCAGGTCCTGGAACAGGCTGCCCGTGCGCCCGGGAATCTCCAGCTCCGCCAGCTCGCGGCGCTCGAGCGTCTCGATGCCTGCAATGTGAGGCACCTCCCAGTCGCCGAGCATCGGTTTGATCTTCATGCGATCAGACTACCTCCGTCACACTCGACTCGTACCAGTCCAGGTGCTTTGGCACGCCCGCGTCCTTGAACACGAACGGGAGCGTCGGCTGCGACAGCGCGCCCCGCGAAACCGGCGGCGCCGTCGTGCTCGCCGGCCCTTCCTGCACCATGATGTGCAGGTGATTGTTGAAGCTCACGCCCGTGTCACCGGAGCGCATGATGCGCTGGCCCTGCTTGACTTTCGTACCGATGATCGCGTTGGCGGCCACGCCCCTCGCCTGGAATGCATCGCGCACACTGCCCTTCCGCCCGTGACCGTAGATCGCGTACGTCGTCACCACGCTGCCGCCCGCCGCCTTGTCGTGCGTGTTATCCGGCGGGAGCGCGGCGCCCGCATCGTCCACATCATGGCGGATGGCAATGAAGTTCCAGCTGTCGGACGTGGTCTGGCCGGGTACGAGGAAGCCGGACGCGGTCGCTTCCGTCGTCGCCGCAGTCATATCCGTTGTGTCCGGATTGGTGTTGTCCTTGATCCAGTCGAAATAATCGACGACCGTGCCCGGGCGGCTGGCCAGGATGGGATCGTCCTGGTCCATGGAGAAGTCGTACGAGTACTGCTGATCGAAATTGAGGTGGTGGTGACTGAAGAATCCCTGGTTGCCCTGCACCAGGTAGTACGTGTTGTCCTTCGGGAACGGCAGTTGATAGGGCGACGACGCCTTGTCCGGGTAACCGGCGTATTCCGCACCGGTCGGGTTGTAATGTCCGTCCTTCGTGTCCCCTTCCTTGTCCATGTACAGGCTCACAATGAACATGAGCGGATTGAGCAGCAGCAGCTTGAGCGGCATGGGCTTCACCCATGTGTCGAAGTCGAACACCTGCGCCACCGACATGCCCAGGATGCAGCCCACCAGCCGGCCCAGCACGTAGAACAGGTTGTTAAGGAACAGGTCCCAGAACAGGAAGAACTTGGCCGCGTGCCCGCCCGAGGCGAAGGGTTGCGCGTACTCCTCGCGGGGATAGAACGTCATGAATACCAGACTGCCCAGCCACTCGCCCACCCAGGCCACGCCGTCGATGTGAATGCGGTTGAGCGGGCGCGTATCGGGTGAGCCGGACGACTCGAGCGGCCCGTCGTAGTTGATCAGTGTCAGCAGCGACAGCACCAGGTCGCGGGCAATGAGCGAGACCTGCTTGTAGATGACCGCCTCGATGAAGTCGGGCAGGAACAGCGTCACCCACATGAGGAAGATGTTGCCGCCCGACGCTTTCGTGTGAATACCCTGGAACGAGCCCGCGAACGAGGCCGCCAGGGGGTAGACCCAGTCCTCGACACCGCTGGAGGCGAGCGGACTCCTGCCCACCAGCTTGCCCATGACGCCCAGGAAGCCGAAGGCGCCCACATTCAGGGCATTGGAAGCGACGTCGCCAGTTTCGATCGACACCAGATGGCACACCACGATGATGGCGTCGGCCAGCACAAACACGACGTTGGTCAGCGTCTCCATGGTGGCGAGGCTGACGCAGTTGAAGGTGTAGTGTGGCGTGGCCGTCGTGAAGTCGGGGATGCTGGCGAAGGTCAGGCCCGTGCCGCTGGCAATGACGGTGTCGCCGCGCCGGATCTCCGTGCCCGCCGCATTGATGATCACGTCCTCCTCATACAGCCAGCTGGCGTACCAGCAGTAGGTCTCCCCACTGGCCACCGCGGCAGCCGCGCCCAGGCTGCGGAACCCGGTCAGCGCGCCGAGCGGCACCAGCTGCTCGATGGCCTGGCCCGCATCGGCTACTTTCTCGATCGCCTGGGCCACACACTGCGCCGCGCGGCCCAGCGCGGCCGCGTCGATGGTGCGCAGCGTTGCCGCCAGAGCATCAGCTATGCGATCGGCATCCAGTGCGGGCAGCGGGAACCGGCCGCGTACCAGCCGGCGCATGCGGCGCAGTGCGCGAATCGTGTCCAGCCGGTTCTCGCGCTCGCGGCGATCCGCCTCGAGCGGCAGTGCCTCGAGACGTGCAATGATGGAGTCGATCACGCCCCAGAAGGCAGTCTCGAGCGCGGGCAGGCTCAACCCCAGATCGTGCTGCACGATGCCCAGCAGCTCGGCGACGTACGGCTGAATGCGCGCGGCATTTCCGTTCTGCGCCGCCTGCGCCATCGTGTCGATGAGCTGGCTGATCAGAGACAGCACACCCGCGGGGGAAGACGTGGGGATCAGCTCGGGCCCGATGCCGGTGGTCGCGCGCAGCACGCGCAGCAGCCAGTCCGCCAGCTTCGGCAATACCGACTTCAGCGCTCCCAGCCGCTGCTGCACCAGTGTGCGGACTGCGTCTTCCAGCGCACTGCGTGCAACCTGCGCAAGCTGAGCGCTCTGTTCCGCGTCCTGCGCGAGTCGTGTGGCCAGGCTGGTCAGGTCATTGATCAGGGCAATGCCCGGATCCATGACGGTTGCGCGTCGCATGCGCTGCGGTTGCGTCAGCACTTCGCCCATCACCATGCGCACCGCCCTGCCGCTCGTCTGCTCATGCGGCTACCGAGACGGACACGCTGGCACTCGGCGTACTGCCGGAGGGCAGTGCCGCGAGCAGCTTGATGTACGCCTGATTCACATGCCCGATTTCCGCGCGCAGCTCATCGTCGAGCGAACCCAGGCGATCGTTGATCGTGTCGATGAAGGGCGAGACGTCGAACTTGTCGACGAGCGGCACCACCTTCTGCTCGAAGAGCGGCTTCACCACATTGTTCACGATGTGCGACGGGTCGAGCAACCGCAGCTTCTCCACCACGTCGCTGTATGTCTTGTCGATCTGCTTCACATTGGCGGGCGGCAGGATCAGATCGATCGTGATGCCGTCCAGCACCGCCGCGAAGCTCCTGTCCAGCGCTTCCGCCAGCTTCTGCGGGCTCACGTCGTCGAGCTTGTGACGAATGTCGTCGAACAGCGTGTGCAGGCTGGTGCGCAGGAACTCGAGGTCCAGTCCCTTCACCAGGTCGTCGATGCGGCCCAGCCCATCGCGAATCGCCGTGAGTGATGCCGGGCCCGTGAGCAGTGCGGCCAGGCGCGCGTGCAGCGTGGTGATCAGATCCTCGAAGGGAGTCAGCAGAGCATCGAGGAACTCTCTTGCCGGATCGAGAAACGACAGGGCGTTGGCAATGGGCTCGACGAAGTGCGTCTCGAGCGCCTGCTGCGCGAACGCGCGCAACTGCGCCGTGGTGGGCTGGGCCTGACGCAGCTCGTCGAGTGAGCCGCCCGCGAAGTGGAAGCGATCGTCCCACACGGGCAGCAGCGCCTGCAGCTCGGCGTCACCCTCGACGAGTCCCTGGCGCAGCGCGCCCAGCTGCTGCCATGGCGAACCGAACGCGGGCAGCAGTGGATCGAAGCGATCCAGCACCGCCTGCAGTGCGGTCTTCTGCGCCGAGGCCGGCAGCGCCTGCAGCGCGGGCCGCGGGATGGCACGATGCGCCTGGATCAGCGACGCGAGACGGGTCGTGCCGTTCACGCTGTCGAGCGCAGCACGCGCCGTGGCCGTGCCCGCGGCGAAACGCGGACCGATCGCCGACGCGCGCGTGCCATCCAGCGCGGTGCGCAGGTTGTCCAGCAACGGCACCAGGCTCGACGTGTCCGTAATGCCATTCGACGCGCGCCAGTACATTGTTCACCCACGCGTCCAGCTGTCCGCGCACACCGACGAGCGAATTCGCAGCCTCGTGCACACGGCGCAGGACTCGCACCACCGCGTCCATGGTGTCAAGCACGCGCTGGACGGCGGCAAGACCTTCGTCGATGATGGCGAACGTCTCATCCACCGGCACAACCTTGAGCAGGCCGTCGCGCACGGTTGCGAGCGCCCCCTGCAGCGGCTGCACCAGTGCATTGGGATCGAAGTTCGCGAGCGTCTGCTTCAGCGCGTCGAACGGTGCCTGCAGCGCCTGCGCTGCGCGCCCCGGACTGGCTGCCTTGCGCAGCTGCTGTTTGAAGGCGTCCAGCTCCTTGCCCACTGGCTTCAGCAGATCGCTCGGCCGGAACTGCTCCATGGAGCGCAGCACGCTATTGAACGGTCCCGTCAGCTGATCGCCGACCAGCGATTCGGGATCGAAGCTGCGCACGGCCTCGAGCAACTGCGCGGGCGCATCGCGCACCTGCTCGAGAACCGGGGTCGGCCCGCTGTCCACGATCTCGCCGAAGCTGTCGATGATGGGATCCGTGATGGGCTCGAGATCGCCCGGCAGCACGGATGCGGCGGACTTGAGCGCATCCGCTGCCGGCGAGGGCAGCAGAGCCGGATCGATGGCCTCGAGCGTGGATCGGAGGGAGTCGATCACGCTCACCACGGAGTCGGCGGTGGGTGTGAAGGAGAGCGCCGTCAGCTGCTTCGCCACCGCTTCGAGGCCATCGTGCACGGCACTCATGGCCTGGCCGATGGGACCATCGCCCAGCACGCCGGCCAGCGCATTGATGGCAGCGGAGATGGCCGCAATGACATTGCCCGGATCGAATGCACCGACGGCCTGATCGATCGCGGTCACAGCCTGAAGCACCGCCGCGCGCGCCGGGCCGACCAGGGCGCTGACACGCGCAATGATCTCGTCGCGGAAACGCTGGACTGCGGCCTGCACCTCCGCCTGCAGCTGCGCAGGATCGAGCGTGTCGATCACGGACTGCACGGTCGTGAACACGCTCTGCACGTCCACCGTGATCGTGGTAATGCCCTGTTGCAGCCCCTCGGCCACGGACTCGACGCGGCCGGCGATGGTGCCGATGGGGCCCTGGATGGCGGAGAGGTCAATGGCGCCGGCCACATTGTGCAGCCAGTCGGCCATGCCCTGCGCCCAGATCTGCAGCCGGTTCAGCGCATTCGAAGCGCGGCATGGCCAGGCGAGTGAGCGCGCCGCCGCCCGGCTTCAGGATCGAGACCATGCTGGCCATGCCGAGGTCCAGATCCTCCGCCACTTCGGCGAGACGTGTACGCAGCGCCGGCACCGCATTGATGCGAGGCGCCAGTGCGGGGCGCAGCGCATCGTATTCGTCGAGCAGCGCACCGATCTCGCTCACGGCCCCGCCTGTGCCGCCCACATTGCCGGCCTGCACCGCGGCGCGCAGCTCGCCCAGACGGATGGTGATGCGGTCCGCGATGCGGGCGAGGTCCGCCGCCGGCATGGTGGCCATGAAGCCATCGAGGTCGGCGAACAGCGGACCCAGCGTGCGCTCCACACCCGTGCGTACATGCGTGTTCGCATCCTGCAGCGCCGTCGCGATCTGCTGCAGCACCTGCGCCGGTGTCAGCGACTCCCACACCATGAGCGTGTCCAGCGGATCGCGCAGATCGTCGAACAGCGGCAGCACCGCCGGGAACAGCGGTTCGCGGCGGAACGCTGTCTTGTCGTGCAGGAAGCGCAGCAGCGCGCGCAGATCGAAGGGCACCGGCAGTCGGTCGAACACGCTGTCAGCCTGCGCCACCGCGAGCGCCATGGGTGTGGGCGGCGGCGCCGTGGCGCTGCCCGTGCCACCGGCACCGCCTGAGCCACTCGCGCCGCCCGCGCCGCCCGCTCCGCCCGCTCCGCCCGCACTGCCGCCGCCCGCCGGTGCACTGCCTGCGCCATTCGTGCAGTGGAACCGGATGTCGGCCAGCGCCTGCACCTTTTCGAAGGCGACGAGTGCATTGGCCAGCGACGACGCGATGCCGCCGCTGAACTCCTGCTCGATGTTCGAGAGATCTCCCAGCACGCCGCTGAGCGCGCCCCCCGCATCCGTGGGCAGGGCCGCGCGCGCGTCACTGATGCGCGAGACGAAATCGCCCAGGGGGAAGTCGGGCAGCTCGAGCGCGGCGAAGGCGCGCTGCAGGTTCGTGATCTGCGCGGGCGGACTCTTCGCGAGACCCGCGACCAGGCCGCCGATGCCCTGCAGGTTGCCGGCCTGCGCGCTGACGCGAACGTTCGCGTCATTGCCGGACAGCGCAGCCTGGATCTGCTCGAGTACCGTGGCCATGGCTTCAGTCCGGACGGCGGCGCAGTCCGCGCGTCACGTCAGGTCCACTCCCTGGCGGCGGGCCTGCTCGTGCAGCACGCGCGCGACCCGCTCCGCCAGCAGCTCTTCCTCGTCCGCCACCGCCGCACGCGGCGCGAGCGGGTCGAAGTAGAACCCGGGCTCGCGCGCAGCCCCGTCGACAGGTGCGGCCAGCGGCGCCGCCACAGGGCGCGCGGCATCGGGCAATGATGGCAGCAGCGCTGCCCGGGGACTCGCGTCGGCCGACGGTACATTGCCGGCTCGCCTGTCGCGCGCGACGCTGCGGGGAACGGCGGGGCGCAGCGTGGCGCCGCGCAGCGCCGCCTCTGCAGCAGGCCCGCTCGCGGACCGCGGCGCAGCCCGTGTCAGTCGATCGCGCGTGCCCGGCCCGGCCGGCGCCGTGCGCGCTTTCTCTGCCGCGACCTGCGCCAGCACCCGCGCCGCCAGCGCACCCAGATCCATCGGCTGCGCGACAACGCCCGCGTTCTCCACGCTTACTGACACGACATTAGCGGCCACGGCTGGCGGTCCTGCTGCGTCGGCCCGGGCGGCTGCAGCCGGAGGAGCGGGCGGTTCGATGGCGCCGAGCGCGTGCGCGCGACTGCCCGCCGAGCCCGCCGCCGTTGCGCGCGACCGCCGGCGAGGCGAGAGTGGCAGCACGGCACCTCTGACACCGTGTTGGCCCTTCGGCGCGACCTCGCCGGCGCGGGCCGGGTTCGCCGAACGCAGAGGCTCGGCCGCTGCTTCCAAAGACGTCGCCGGACGCGGCGGCGGCAACGGCGGTTCCACTTCGCGCCGGACGGGGGCGGGTGCGTCGTCGCCCTCAACGGGCTGTTCGTACGCCACGGCCGGCAGGCCAGCGAACGGGTCCACCTCGAGCGCCGCGAACTGCGGTGTCAGCACGCGCAGGTGCGCCTCGGCATCCCCCGCCAGGCGCCAGAGGGGCGCGTCCGGCTGGCGCAGCCGCGCCAGCAGCGAACGCACGTGGCGGACGTGCGCCAGCAGCACGGCGTTGCCCATATGCATGGATTCGGACCCGCCTTCGCGCGGCGTGCGGCTCAAGGTGATGCCTCCTGCTGCAGCATCTGCAGGTGCACCATGATCTGGCCCAGCGTCAGCTCACTGACCTGTGGCGGTGTCCAGCCGAACTCCTTCGCCAGCACGTGCGCCGCCTTCGCCAGCGGCGCCTCCACCGCGGACTGCAATTCGGGCTCGGTCACGCTCATGCCGCTGATGCGCATGACTTCGCCGAGCAGGAATTCCAGCAGTCCCACGTGCATGCCCGCCACCTGCACGACCGTCATGGCGGGTTCGATCAGCGCGCGCTGGACCATGAGCGTGGCGACCAGCGTGTCGCTCTCCCTGGCGGCGCGCGTGACCAGCTGGAGATCGGCCACGGTGAGCGGGCGCAGCTTCACCGTCTGCGCGCCCGCGTTCGCCGCATCACCCGCGCCCGGCCGCAATACCTCCGGCGGCAGGCGCACCTCGTACGCCAGCCCGCTGCCCGCGAGCAATTCCTCGGCGCTCAGCATCAGCCTTCATCCGCCACGGTGACGTAGAGCGCCTGGAAGGTGAGCGCTTCCGCCAGGAATTCATCTTCGGGCATGGCGTAGACCCACGACTCCAGCTTCACATCGTGCAGCGTGAGCGTGTTGCGCACGCCCGGCTGCGCCGCGTTTTCCGCGAGCAGCGTGATGTTGAAGGAAGGCTGCGCCCAGCTCGCCTTGGGCCGGCCATTGGCCGCCTCGCCCAGCAGCAGACGCAGCATGGCGCCGTTGATCATGGCGCGGCCGATCGTGCCGCGCACCGTGACGTTGCCGGGGCGCAGCTCGGTCGCGTAGCGCTGGCCGATCTCGTGGTACGCCTTCACGGCGGACTGCACCTCGACGCGCACGTTCTGCACGCGACCCACCGAGATGGTGTCGAACGCCGTGATCACCGCGTTAGCGGCGTCGCCTTCGGCACCCTGCCCCGCCGAGAGTGTGATCGAGCCATCTGCCCCCGTGTACACCCGCGTATTCGCCATCGCTGTGTTTCTCCCTATTCGAGGACCAGAGTGACCGCCACGAAGTCGATGCTGAACGTCGGACGCAGCACCGCGTTCACCAGCGCGCGGCCATTGATCTCGTCCTGGCGCGAGGCCGTGACCTCGAGCGTGTAGCCGGTGAGCTGCTCGTCCAGCAGCATGGTGGTGAGGAAGCCGTCGATGGCGCCGTAGAGCGCCTTGCGCACACGCTGGTTGTTCAGCTTGCCGATGAACGGATCGGATGCCTTGCGGATGCCCGCCTTGGCAAAGTCCGTGATGCGGCGGGTAGTGATCTGGCGGAAGCCGCCGTCATTGGTGGTGAGGCCGCGCACCACGCGCACGCCCTGGCGCTGCTCCAGCACGGCCACGCGACCGTTGAGCAGCTGGATCTTCTCCGCATAGGAGAAACGCCGCGCCAGCTGCACCACACCCGATAGTACCTTGTTAGTGGGGCTCTGCTGCGGCGACAGCGTGCTCAGCAGACCGGCCACGGCGGCGGCGCTGTAGGTGCCGTTGAGCGCGACCGAGGCGCCCAGCGCCGCATTGAACGCGACGATGCCCGGACCGGTGAAGACAATGCGATCGTTGGTGGGCACCTGGCCGTTGATGGTGGCCACGGTGCTGGCATTGGAGCCCACCACGGCGATCATGTCGCGACCCGCATTCTCCGCCGTCTCCACGGCGCTGCCCAGCACGCTGAGCGCATCGCTGGTGGACAGCTCGGGCGCGATCAGGATGTTGACATCCTCCTTGATGATCTCGTCGAACGCGGTGGAGAACGCGGCCGCATTGGCGCCCGCCGCCAGTGCGCGCGCAAACACGGTGCGCCCGCCGTTGCGGTAGGCGATCTCGAGCGCCCGCGTGAGATTCAGCGTACCGCTGCCGTTGCTGGCGCCGTCGTACGCGCCGAATGTCTCGCCGGTCGTGCGGTAGTCGCCGAGGATGTGCGTCTCGGCGTCCACAGTACCCGCGGTTCCCACAATGCCGATGTTCCCGGTCGAGATGCCGCCGACGCCAATGAGCCCTTCCGCGGACACCCGGATGTACGTCCCCGGTACGACCAGCTCGGAAAGAGTGAAAGTCTCAGCCATGTGCAGCCTCCCACGCTGGAGTGATCGCCGCGCGTCCGGGAGCCAGCCGGACGCGGACGGGTTCGCCCGCGGACGGGCGCCGATTCGTTACAGCCGGACGAGCATCAGGTCGAAGAAGCGCGCGCCCGTGCAATGACGTGTCAGGAAACCCACGCGCCCGCCCGCCGCCAGCTCATCATCCCGGCCGTCGAGCACGCCGCGACCGTCGATCAGCAGGCGGAACTCATCGCCCTGGGCCACCAGACGCACGCGCACGAGCGTGCCCGCGCTGAAACCCGCCGCCGCATCCAGACCTCCGGATTGCAGCGCCCCGAACACGCCCGCCACCTTCTTGCCCAGCATGCGGAAGCCGTTACGGCTGTCGAGCAGCGCGAAATAGAAGTTGTTCACATCGACGAAGCGGAAGACCATGCCGATGCCGCCCGGCGAGGTAGTGAGCACCTCCGCCGCCATGGTGAAGTCGCGCAGCGGTGGACGCACCGGCGTGGTGCGCAGCACGCAGTACGTTCCGGGCTTGTCGGGCGTCGGCGCGTTTGCGCCACCCGTGATGTCTGCCGTCTGGATGATGGCCGCGTCGGCCGTGTCGAAAGACCATGCCGAAGGCGACGCCGTGGTGGCCGCGTTGTCGTCGAAGACTTCGAAGAGATCCAACGAGGGAGGCAGGAACGGCCCGCGCAGCAGCACGCGCGGATCGTTCACCGCCAGGGTGCTGTCGATGTCGAGCGGGATCGTCTGGATGACGCCGCCGGCCTGCACGGGCAGCTTCAGGAATTCGTACAGCACATTGAACGACACGGCGCGGCGCGCGGCGGCAGGCGGTGCGGCGCTGGCATCGGGCTGGGGACCCAGCTCGAGCACGCCGAGCTTCAGGATTCCGAGCTGCGACAACTCTTCGCGACCCGTCGTCATCACCGCGCTGGTCACGTGAGCGAGCGCGGAATCGAGTCCGGTCGCGGTCAACGCGCCCACGTTCACGTCCACTCTCGCCCGGATGCGCCGCCCGAAAATCTCACCCTGGGGGTCCGGGTTCAGACCCACGAAACCGCCCAGCCCAGTGGTGGCAATGCGCAGTGGCGTGACCAGTACGGCGTGTGGAACGGACGGATCCACCGGAGGCGGCAGCAGCGACGTCACGGCGGTGGTGAGGGTGGCAACGGCCTCGGATGCGATCGGGTCCACGGAGCTCCGCGGTGGTGAGCCAGCATGACGACCACGCGCCGGCACGAACCGGTCACGTCATCGGTACGCTCGTGTTGTTCAAGTAAGCGGGCGAAGCGCCTCGATGCGGACAGCGTGCCCGGCATTGGGCTGGAGGCGTGGGGGTGCGCCCGGATTGCTTCCGGTCGCCACGGCAGGTGATACGAGGGACCCGCGCAGTCACGGGACCGAGGGGCCGCAGCAGCCAATTCCCGCCGATACCTAAGCGGTCGCCGCAGAGGGCGCAAGATGGGTGCGCCGGCGGGCCGGTCGTGGTAACACACACACGGTCGGCGCGTCACGGCGATGCCATCATTCCTGGCGCATGGCCTCGAGCGGGTCGGCGCGTGTGGCGCGGCGGGCGGGGATCAGGCTCGCCAGCAGCGCCACCGCCAGCAGCAGCACGGGCACTGCCGCGAACGACGGTGGATCGAACGGGCTCACGCCGTAGAGCAGTGTACGCAGGAAGCGCGTGAGTCCGAATGCGGCAGCCAGGCCGATGCCCGCGCCGGCCAGTGCCAGCAGTGCGCCCTGTGCCAGGACCGCGCGCAGCAGTGCGGAACTGCTCGCGCCCAGGGCCATGCGGATGCCGAATTCGCGACGCCGCTGGGCCACGTGCATGGCTAACACACCATATACGCCGATGGCGGCCAGCAGCAGGCCGGCCAGGCCGAACAGGCCAATGAGGTCGGCGGCAATGCGCTGCGGGAACAGCGACAGTTCCACGGTCTGCGTCAGCGCCTGCTGGTTCTCCAGTGCCACATTCGGATCCAGCGCCTGGACCGCGCGTTCGATCTCGGCGAACACCGTGGCCGAGGGCAGGCGGGAGCGCACATGCAGCGCCATGCGTGACTCGAAGTTCTGCGCGTAGAGCAGGAACGCGAACGCCTGCGGCCTCTCGGTCACGAACTGGTACTTGCCGTCACGGACCACGCCGATCACGTCGAAGATGCGTTTCCCCATGCGCAGCTGCCGGCCCAGCGGGCTCAGGCCGGGCCACAGCCGGCGCGCCAGAGTTTCGTTCACGACAGTCACGTCGCCGGCGCCCGCCCGGTCGGCGGGGGTGAAGCCGCGCCCCGCGACCAGCTCCATCCGCATGGTGCGGAAGTACGCGGTGTCGACCACATTGAACCGCATGTTAGTGCGCCGGGGCGATGCCACGGCGGGATCGCCGTCCTCGACGTCGTTGCTCGTGCTCTCGCCCGAAAGCAGCACGATGTTCGCGAGCGCCGCCGCTTCCACGCCCGGCAACTGCCGCACGCGCGCGGCCAGCGCCTCGTGGAATGCGCGGCTGCGCGGCTCGTCATAGTGGTGCGGCGCGAGATTGGTGGTGGCCACGGTTACATCGTGCGGATCGAAGCCGGGGTTCGCGTGCAGGCCGCGTTGCAGCGAGCGCGCCAGCAGCGCGGCGGTAACCAGCAGCAGCACGGAGATCGCGAGCTGGCCGGCCACGAAGAGGCCGCGGCGCCGGCCGCTCCGGCCGCCGGTCACGCCCAGGCCCTCCTTGAGCGCCCGCATCACATCGATGCCGGTCGCACGCAACGCGGGGCCCAGCCCGAACAGCAGACCCGTCAGCGCAGCGACGGCGAGACTGAAGCTCAACACGCGCCAGTCGGGTGTGAGGTCGAATGCCACGGGAATGGGAATGGGAATGGACATGCGCGACAGTGTGCGCGTGCCCCAGAATGCGAGCAGCACGCCGCCGGCGCCGCCCAGCAGAAACAGCAGCAGGCTGTCGGTCAGCGCCTCGCGCAGCAGCCGGCCGCGTCCCGCGCCGATGGCGAGACGCACGGCCAGCTCGCGCCGCCGCGCCACTGCTCGTGCCGTGAGCATGCCCGCGATGTTGGCGCTGGCAATGGCGAGCACGAGCAACGCCGTGATCATCAGCATGGCAAGGAATCCCACAAGAGCCGGCAGCGCATCGCCTCGCCAGCGCACGGGATCGAGACGCGCGCCCTGCACGGTCGTCTGCGGCTCCGCGGGCGGAATGCGGCGTGCAATCGCGGCGACCTGCGCTTCGGCCTGGCGCCGGTCGATGCCCGGGCGCAGCCGGCCGAAGGGCACGAGCATGAAGCCATCGCCGCTCTGCCCCGCGGCTTCGGCGTAGGCGACAGCCGGTACCCAGATGTCGACAGGGAAGCCCCACGCAACGCCAGTGAAGCCGGGCGGCGCCACACCCAGCACGGTGAGCGACCGACTGTTCAGACGGATCGACTGGCCGATCACGCCCGGATCACTGTTGAAGCGCCCCCGCCAGAGTGCGGCGCTCAGAACCACGCCCGGCTCGCGATCGTCCGCATAGAAGCGTCCGGCAAGCGGGCTGAGGCCGAGCACCGTGAAGTAGTTGCCCGAGGTGAAGACGCCGGAGAGCGATTGGGAGCGGTCGCCGGAACGCAGCGCCAGGTTCGTGTACTCGTGTGCGGCCAGCCCGCTGAAGATGTCGCGGGTGGCTTCGCGGTACTCGCGAACCCGCGGCGCGGGCAGCAGCATGCCCTCGAGCCCGGTGCTGGTCATGCCTCGCCGCTGCTCCCAGATGGAGACGAGGCGTTCCGGCTCGGGCACGGCCAGCAGCTGCCATAACACCGCATTTGCCATGCTGGCAATGGAAGCTGTGGCCGTCATGCCTACGGCCACAGTGATCACCGCGACGATTGTGAACCCGCGATGGCGCGCGAGTCCGCGCAGCGCGATGCGCAGATCCTGCACGAAATCGTCGAGCAGGCGCCAGCGATTGCCCTGGCCACTCACGGAGGACCTCCTCGCCTTGCATTGGGGCTGCAGGTGCGTGTTCGGCAGCGACGGGGTGATGACACACCCGTCGTCGCCTGATTACTCTGGCGTGCAATGATGCCGTTACGCTCCTTCCGCGCCGCCGGTTTCGCCGCCGTGGCCGGGAGCCCGGGCGGTGACCGTGCGCGGAACCTGCATGCTGGTTGTGCATATGTGAGAGCGCAATCGCTGCGGCGCTCGCGACCCGCGCGCAGGAGCGCGCCGGACTGAACGGTGGGCGGTATGGAGCCGATACTGCAGGCAGAATTCGATCGCCCACGCTCACTACGAGGAGCAGCACGGAGAAGCCGGCTGCCGCAGGCCGGCCCGAACGAATCAGGATCATGCAGCGAATTCGAGTCGACTTTCACGTACATACACGGTACTCACAGGATTCCACGCTCTCCCCCGCCACGCTCGTCCGGCGCGCCCGTGCTGCCGGCCTCGACCGCGTCGCGATCACCGATCACAACCGCATGGAGGGCGCGTGGGAAGCAGCCGCGCTCGATCCGGACCTCATCATTCCGGGTGAGGAGATCGATTGTGCGGACGGCTCCGACCTCATTGGCCTGTTCCTGCACGAGCCGATTCCTGCGGGTCTGCCCGTCGCGGAAGTGGCGGCGCGCATACGCGAGCAGGGGGGCGTGGTCTACGCACCGCACCCTTACGCCTATCTGCGCCACGCCATGCAGCGGGCGGCACACGTGCTGGCAGTCGCCGACATCGTGGAGGTGCACAACGCGCGCGCTTTCGTCCGCGCGTGGAACCGGCTGGCACGGGATGCGGCGGAAGCCGCGGAACTGGCGACCGCCGCCAGCACGGATGCACACTTCGGCCGCGAAATCGGTGGTGCCTTCACCCTGCTGCCACCCTTCGCGAACGCGGCAGAGCTGCGCGCCGTGCTGTGCGAGGCGAGGCCGGTGTCCGTACGCACGCCTTCGCCGCTGATCCACTTCCGCTCGCTCGGCACCGAGCTGATCAAGCGACCCGCGCGCTGGCTGCGCGGCCAGCGCCGGCCTGCGTTCCCGCAACGCGGTGAGCGGCCGCAGGGACGGGCGACCGCGCAGGCACCACGCACGGTTCGCGCGCCTCCTGACAGACAGTTAGGACGGCCGCGCGACCCGGCAGGCTGGCAGGCGCCCTGCGGGCCTCCCGCGCGTCGGTGGGATCGCAGTTCCTGATTACTCGGCGCGCATGGCGAGGATCGGGTCCGTGCGGGCCGCACGCTCGGCCGGCCACCACATGGCCAGCAGCGCCACCACGCCGAGCACGACGCCGGCCGCGAGCCACGCCGAGGGCCGCAGCTGCGTGAGGCCGAACATGTGGCTGCCCGCAATGCGGATTCCCGCAGCGGCCATCAGCCCGCCCGCGAGCAGCCCGCCCGCAATCGCGCCCAGGCCGGAGCGCAGCACCATCAGCCGGATGCGCCCTGCATTGGCGCCCAGCGACACGCGCACGCCGATCTCGTGCGTTCGTCCCGTGACCAGCTGACTGAGCACGCTGTACAGGCCAATGGCGGAGAGCAGCAGCGCCAGTGCCGCGAATGCCGTGAGCAGCGTCGTGGTGAAGCGCTGCAGCGTGAGCGAGAAGCCGAGCAGCTCGGTGCCGCGATTGACTTGAATGAGCGCCGCCGGCTCGACCGCACGCACGGCGTCACGCAATGCACTGCCGAGCTTCGCCGCATCCAGGTTGCTGCGCACCAGCACGTGCGTAGCTGCGTACACCTCCGTCATGGGCCAGTAGGCGATGGCCGCGGGACCCTCGGACAGTCCGTTGAGCGCAGCATCGCCGACGATGCCCACGACCGTGTACATGTCGGTACTGCCGAAGCCGAAGCGCTGGCCCAGCGCGCTGCCGTCGGGAAACAGCTGCTTCGCCGCCGTCTCGCCCAGGATCACGCTGTTGCCCTTGCCGGTCATCTCGTCGCGCGTGAAGCCGCGACCGGCCCGCAGCGGCTGTCCGATAACAGCGAGATAGTCGGGATCGATGTTCATGCCGTACAGCATGGTCGATTGCGTCGCTGGCGGCCTGCCTTCCAGGTGCAGGTTGGCGAAGTAGATGCCGGCGTTGGGCGGGGCACCGGTCGACAGTGATACCAGCTGCACACCGGGGATCCGGCGCACCCCATCGGCCAGGCGTGCGAAGGCCTCGCGGCGCGCCGGCTCCTGCGTGTAGCGCCACGTGGGCAGCGTCACGCTCAGGTCGATCAGGCCTTGCGGCTGGTAACCGGGATCGCGCGACGAGAGCTCGACCAGCGAACGGATCAGCAGCGATGCGCCGACGAGCAGCGCGAAGGAGAGCGCCACCTCGACGCCCACGAGCGTCCAGCGGAAGCGTGCCGATGCGGCAATGCCCTCGCGCGGCGCACGCGCCAGCGTGGCCGCCGCATCGCTGCGAGCCGCCCGCAGCGCGGGCAGCATGCCGAAGAGCAGACCCGCCACGACCGAGACCAGCAGTGAGAAGGCCAGCACCAGGCCATCGAGATGCACGGACTGCAGCGCCTCCAGCCGCGCGGGACGCAGCGTCGCGGCGGCGCGAATGGCGGCGAGGGCGAGCAGCACGCCCAGCGATCCACCCGCCAGCGCCAGCAGCAGACTCTCCAGCAGACTCTGACGCAGCAGTCGCGAACGGGTCGCGCCCAGCGCGGCCAGCACGGCACTCTCGCGCTGCCGCGCCGCCGCCCGGTGCAGCAGCAGGTTGCTCACGTTCACGCAGGCGATGAGCAGCAGCAGCGTCACGGCCGCCATGAGAATGCTGAGCGGATCGTGCAATCCGCCGGAACGCAGCGCGGTGGCCGGGGTGACCTTGCCGCCGAGCTGCGATTCCCTGTCGATGCGCCGGATGAGGGCATCCACGGCCTGCGTGGCCGCGGCCAGACTCACGCCCGGTCGCAGGCGGGCGATGGGCAGCACAAACTTTGCGTTAGAAGGCAGCGGCAGCCACAGGTCCACACGGCCAGCCGCGCCGTTGGGCCGCACCAGGCCGGGCGGCATGACGCCGATGATCGTCCAGGGCTCGCCGTTCAGATCGAGGGTGCGACCGGTGACGTCGGGCGTGCCGCCGAATTGACCCTTCCAGAGTTCCCACGAAAGCAGCGCCACGTGCGCGCCCTCGCCGGCCTGCTCGTCCGGCGTGAACGTGCGACCCAGCACCGGACGGATGCCCAGGAACGATGCCAGCGTGGCGCCCATCTGCACGACATTCACCCTGACCGGATCACCGGCACCGGTCATGAAGACACTGCTGCCACCGAACGTGGCAATGTCTTCGAAAACAGCGCTCAGTCCGCGCAGGGAATCGATCTGTTCCGGCTCGGGCGTGACCAGCGCGTTGTTCTGCACGGTGCGAAACACGAGCACCAGGCGGTCCGGCTTCGGAAAGGGCAGCGGCTCCAGCACCACGGACTTGAGGGCGCTGAATACCGCCGTGGTCGCGCCCACACCCAGCGCGAAGGTGACCGCGGCAAACGCGAAGAAGGCGCGGTGGCGGGTGGCCGAGCGCAGTGCCATGCGCAGCTCGTCGAGGAAGAGCGACGCCGCGCGAGGCGAGGATGCCGAGGACATGCCGTAATCCGTTGTTATCGATGCCTGCCGGTTGCGCCGGCGCATTGCCGCACCGGTGCGCAGGAGGTCCCATGCTTCACTCACATGGAGGCCGACGACGCGCAGCCGGCCGCGCGCACGCGCCTGCGTCCGCAGTGTCACGAACGCCTGTTCCATGGCTTCACCCTGACGGGCACGGAAGTCGCGCGGCAGCAGACGCAGCAGCACGCGATACAGGCGGGACCTGCAGTCCGCACGCATCAGCGCTCCGCCTTGCGCAGATCCGACAGGCTGCCGATCAGCGATTTCTCGCGCGCCAGATCCAGTACGCGCAGCATGCGCGCTGCCTCCGCGCGAGCGCACTCGCGGCCTGGCTTCGTGATGCGGAAGTACTTGCGCCGCTGATCCTCGCGTGGACCGGGTCCGTCCGGCGTCTCCTGAATCAGGCCCTCTTCCACCAGCCGCTCGAGCGCCGCATACAGGCTACCGGTGCCGGGGCGCTTGCCCAGCTGTCCGGCGACTTCCGTCATCAGTGCGTAGCCGTGCTGGTCCTGCTTCACGAGCGCCAGCAGGATCGCCATGCTCAGTGGGGTGATCGGCTCCATTTTGTGCCCTCCGCATCGTTCCGCGCGCGGCCGCGTGCTCACTTCCGGCGGTCGGAATATTAGTCCGATGATCGGAACAGACAAGAAGGTTGCCCCGTGGCGGTCGCTTGCGGTGGCGACTGGCTGGGCGACGGCCCGGGCGCGGCGGCCGGCGGCGGGTTCCGCGCTGGCCCACGCCGTCATGGCAATGACCCGGCCCTGCGCCTACCTTGGCGGACATGAGCGACGCGGAAATGAGGACCGCCTTCGAACGGATCGATCAGCGTTTCGATGGGCTGGTCGCGCTGATCGAGCGCATTGACGTGCACAACGAGGAGCGCTTCCGGCGGCTCGAGCAGCGCATGGAATCGCTCGAGCAGCGCATGGAGTCCCTGGAGCAGCGCATTGCGCGACTGGAACGGCGGGTCGATGGGATGGCGGTGCGCTTCGAGGAGAAGTTCATCAGCCTGGAAGAGCGCTTCGCCTCGCGGACGCTGCGCATGGATCATTTCGAAGCACGCATCCTGGCGGAGATGGCGGAGCTGCGTCAGGAAGTGGCCTTGATGTCGGCGCGACTCGCGCACGTCGAGCTGCGTCTGGGCAACCTGGAACAGCGATTCGACCGTCTCGAGGATGCGGTGCTGCATGTAAACGAGCGGGTGGACTCGCTCGCCGATGAAATACGCCAGCGCTTGCGCACGGTCAACGAGCAGCTCGCCGGTCTGGCGGCGTAAGCGACAACGGATCCGCGCGCACGGTCTCCACGTCCAACCGCAGGACCAGTGATCGTGGCAACGCTGGCCTCGTCCCAGCGGCCCGCTTTCCCACGCGCACGTGTGTGTTCACATCGCGTGACGCCGGTTGGCGGAGCGTGACGCCGGTTGGCGGACGTATCAGCCTTTCGAGGAGCGGCGCATCTCTCCGGGTGTGCAGCCCATGTGCCTGCGGAAGACGCGCGTGAAATGGCTCTGGTCGGCGAAGCCGGCGCGGAAAGCGATGTCGGAGAGTGAAGCACGGCCGCCGCGCAGCTGCGTGGCCGCCCAGTGCAGACGCAGGGTGCGGACGTAGGCGGCGATGCTGGTACCGTAGCATTGCCGGAAGAGGCGCGTGAGGTGACGCGGGTGCACGTCGCATTCCCGGGCGAGGTCGGAAAGCAGGAGTCGCTCGAGGGCGCGGTCGTGCAGCATGTCGCGCAGCCGTTCCAACCAGGCGGGCGCTGCCGGGCGCTCGGGTTCGCGCTGCATGCGTGTCGCGGCGATCAGCATCTCGAAGGCCAGCGTTTCGACGGCCAGGACCGACAGCGCGTCGGGTGTCGCCATCTCCTGCTGCATGCGCCGGGCGCTGGCCACTACCTGTGCGTTGCGGAAGTGGGAGGGGCGGCCCAGAAGCTCGGAGAAGGGCCCGAACAGATCGCTGCGTGTGGTATCCGGCAGCAGCGCCATCACGCGACCGCCCTGGCGCTCGAAGTAGTTGTCGTGCGGTTCGCCCGCCGGCTCGGTGAACACTGTATCGACCGGACAGTCATACCGGCGCCTGCCGAGGTGGCCGCGCATCGAGCCGTGCAGCATCACGCCGAACACCGGCTCCTCATGGGTGTGCGGCACCAGATGCAGCGTGGGCGGGAACCAGAGCGCCCGGACCGCGATCCCGTTCAGCTCTCGCGCCACGAAGCGCGGACTGCCCATGGTGACCGGCACCAGATCAAGAGCCATTTGCACCGCGGAAAGAAAGGTCGACAACGCCCCTTCATCCAACGCGCGCCGCGTTTGCTTTGCGACGGGAGGGGTCCGTCCTTGCCCCCACCCGGTGGCCCGCGACTCGGGCGGCAGGCCTGACCGTGCGTCTGCTGAACTGAGCGCACGGGCGAAGGCTCCCGTGATGTCCCTTTCCTTCCATGGCCGTTGGAACGTTCAAGACAGCCGCTCGCCCTGACTGCATACTGCCGAATGGTCGCCCCGCCGCAGGGGACATCCCCGTTCCATACTGGAGGCAGTCATGCGCAGGCTTGCATTGAGTGTGGCGCTTTCCGCGCTCGCTCTATCGTGCGACAGACCGGTCACCGCGCCGGCAACCCCGACAGCACCAGCGTCGCCCTCGATGGATGTGGCGCCGCCGCCCGACATGTCCGCAAAGGGCAAGGGCGTCTACCTGTTTGCCGGGGTGGACAACGTGCGCTTCAACTTCAGTCTCACGCAGCACGGGTCGGCGGCGCCGACCGGGACATTCAGCATTTACTTCACGGATGGCGATCTGGTTTACGATCTCGCAGGCCGCGTCACCTGCCTGGCCACCGAGCCGGCTACGGGTCGGGCCTGGATCGGCGGTGTGGTCACGCGCAACGCGACCACGGATCCCGCGTTGCAGACGCCCATCCACCAGATCGGTCGCGACATTCTGGTTCCGCGTGCTCAACGCGGGTGACTTCTCGGGTGAGCCCGACCGCACATCATTCATGGGCTTCGAAGGCGGTGGCGGCATAGCCACGTCGGCGGAGTATTGCGCGGCTCGGATCTGGCCGGCTGATAACGCGCGCACATGGCCGGTGATAATGGGGAATATCCAGGTCCGCTAGTCGTCCGTCGACGTGGTCCCGGCCCGGTTCCGCTTCCTGAGCGCGGAACCGGGCCGCTTCCCATCAGAGGATGTTCACGCAGGACTGGGCGCCGCCGGACAGGATGTCGTGCAGCGTGGTGAGTGCGCGGCGCAGGTCCTCGCGTTCGGCGGGCGCGGCGATGGCGACGCGCACGGCATGCGGCACTTCGCCGCGGCCCACGGCAAAAGCCTCGGCACCCGCGACGAGAATGCCGCGCTGTCTCGCCTGCATGACCAGCTCGTCGCTGCGCCACGGTTCGGGCAGGTAGAGCCAGAAATGCAGCGAACGCGGCTGCGTTTCCACGCGATAGTGTGCGCCCAGGATTTCCTGCACCAGCACGTGCCGCTCACGCAGCTCCTCCCGCTTGCGCGCCGCCAGGCGCTCGCCCGTGCCGTCCACCAGCCAGCGGGCCGCGATCTCGACCATGAGCGGCGCCGCCATCCACAGCGTGGTGCGCACAGCCGCACGCACCCGCTCCACCAGCGGCTCGGGCGCCGCGACGAAGCCGACGCGCAAACCGAAGGTTGCCCACTTCGACAGGGTCGCGACGTACACCGTGCGCTCCGGCGCCAGCTGTGCAATGGGCGGTGTCGTATCCTCCGCGAGCGGCACGTGCACGGCATCCTCGATCACTGTAAGGCCGTGTTTGCGCGCCACCGCGGCGATGGCTTCACGGCGCGCCAGTGACATGCTGCGGCAGGTCGGATTCTGGATCGTCGCCAGACAATACAGCAGCTGCGCGCCGGTCTCCACACACGCGCGCTCCAGATCCTCCGGCTGCACGCCCTCCTCATCCAGCGCCACGGCGCGCAGGCGCAGACCCAGCAGCTGCGCCACCGCCTTGAGCGCCGGATAGGTCAGCTCCTCGACCAGCAGCGTGTCGCCCGGCCGCAGCAACGCCGAAAGGATCGCTGTAATCGCGTGTTGGGCACCCGCCGTGGCAATGATCTGCCCGGGCGCCACCGTGTGCCCCAGGCGACCGATCCACGCGGCGGCCGCGGCGCACTGGCGGGCGGACGCGGTGTCGACATCGTAGACCAGCAGGTCGCTCAGATCCGTGTCCGCCGCCAGACGCTGCAGCGTCGCCCCCAGCACTCGCCCATCCTCGCCGTCCGGCGGCACCCAGGGCGTCGCCAGGCTCAGGTCGATGACGCCGCTGCTGTGGCGAGGCGCACTCTTCCAGCCGTGACGCTCCGGCTCCTCCCGGCCCCGCACGAACGTGCCTCGCCCCACCTCGCCCACGGTCAGCCCGCGCCGCTCCGCCTCCTCATAACCGCGTGTTACGGTGCCCACGGTCACGCCCAGCTGCTGCGCCAGCTGCCGATGCGTGGGCAGTCGCGTACCCGGCACCAGCGCGCCGCGCGCGACATCGCGCGCAATGGCGTCCGCAATGGCGAGGTAGCGAGGTGTGTCGCTGTTCTGGAGAGTCGCCTTCCATATTGTCATGGTACAATCATGGACATTGACGGGGAACATTGTCAACATCTATCGTGATTCACTCCAGTACAATACGCGATTTGTACTGGCAGATTGTACCGATACAATAGAGGCGGCTAATGGACCCGGACAACGGACTCGAGGCTCGCACCGAGGTCGTCGGATTCGCGACCGCGGGACGCGAGGAATGCGATGAAGCCGATGTCGGTGAGGTCGCAGGCACGGCTGAGCCGCACGCCGCCGAGGAGACGCTCGATCCGCAGGATTGGGAGGCGTTCCGCGCGGATGCGCACGAGTTGCTGGATCGCATGCTCGATTTCCAGCGGGATGCGCGCATGGGTCCGGCGTGGCGGCCGTTGCCGGCGGCGGTGGAAGCGCGTTTCCGGTCGGCACTGCCGGCCGCGGGCAGTGGTCACGCGGCTGCGTTCCGCGACTTCGTGGAGACGGTGCTGCCGTACCCGACCGGCCTGCACCATCCGCGTTTCTGGGGCTGGGCGGGCGGTACCGGCTCACCCGCGGGCATGATAGCAGAGATGTTAGCGGCGGGCATGAACTCGGTGCCGGGCAATTTCAATGATGGCGCGGCGCGGGTCGAGGCGCAGCTGCTGCAATGGATGAAGCAGGCGCTCGGTTTCCCGGCGGAGTCGGGCGGGGTGATGGTGAGCGGCGGCTCGGTCGCGAATCTGGTGGGACTCGCGGTGGCGCGCGACGAAGCGGCCGGTTTCGATGTGCGCGCGCAGGGCGTCGGCGCGGCGCCGCAGCGGCTGGTGCTCTACGCGTCGACGGAGGTGCACTCGTCGGTATTCAAGGCGGCGAAGCTGCTGGGTCTGGGCCGGGACGCGGTGCGGCTGGTCGGCGTGGACAGCGAATGGCGCGTGTGTGTCCCGGAGATGGCGTCCGTGATCGAGCAGGATCGTCGCGCGGGTCTGCGTCCGTTCGCGATCGTGGGCACGGCGGGCACGATCAACACGGGCGCGATCGATGATCTGAACGCGCTCGCTGACCTGGCGGAGCGCACGGGACTCTGGTTCCACGTGGACGGCGCGTTCGGCGCCATGGCGGCGCTCTCGCCGGAAACGCGACGGCTGGTGTCCGGCCTCGCGCGCGCCGATTCCCTCGCCTTCGACTTCCACAAATGGATGTATGTGAACTACGAGGCGGGCTGTGTGCTGATCCGCGATGCGGATGCGCAGCGGCGCACGTTCGCGGCCGGGGGCGATTACCTCGAGCCGCTGGCGCGCGGCACGGGCTCCTTGCGAGACAGCGCGGGGGGCAGAGGGCTGCAGCTTTCGCGCGGCTTCAAGGCGCTCAAGGTGTGGCTCACGATCAAGGAGCACGGCATCGAGAAGTTCGGGCGACTCGTCGCGCAGAATGTGCGGCAGGCGAGGTTCCTGGCGCACCTGATCGACTCGTCGCCGCTGTTCGTGCGCGTGGCGCCGGTCGCGCTGAACGTGGTCGCGTTTCGGCTCGAAGTGCGCGACGACGGAGAGCGCAGTGATGCACTGAACCGCGAGCTGCTGATGCGCATCCAGGAGAGCGGCGTCGCCGTGCCCTCGGGCACGCAGCTGGATGGCCGCTTCACGCTGCGCGTGTGCATCTGCAATCATTGCAGCACGCGCGCTGATTTCGTGAGCTTCGTGGATGCGGCGGAGCGCATGGCCGCGGAGCTGCTGCGGGAGACGCGGGTGTCGCCGGCGGCCTGATGTGCGAACCAGCGCCGCCGGACTCGTTCGGCGCGCGCGTCACGCAAATGGAGACGGGGATGAGCGGCGGGATTGTTCGCTTCATTGATGCACTGCGTCGCGATCTGGTTCTGGTGGGCCGGCGGGCACGCCGCCGTCCCCTGTTCACAGCGATCATTCGTGCTCTGTCTGGCGACGGGCACGGGTGCGGCAACGGGCGTGTTCGCGGTGCTGGAGCCCGTCCTGCTGCGACCGCAGCCCTTCGAGCGGCCGGGCGAGCTGTACCAGATCGCGGCGTTCAGCAGGACGCGCACGAATCCGAAGGAGAACTACTGGGTCTCGTGGCTGCCCACGCGCAGTCTCATCGAGGAGGGCCGCGTGCTGTCCGGTGTCGCCGCGTTCTATGAGCGCGATCTCGATGTGGTACGCGACGGCACAGCGGAGCGCGTACCGGGCGCGGAGGTGGTGGCGGGCAGTTTCGCCGTGCTGGGTGTGCGCCCGCTGATGGGTCGGTTGCTCGACCCGCGTGATGTGGAGCGCGGCCGGCGCACGGCGCTGATCGGCGAGGCGTACTGGTCGAGCCATTTCGGGCGCAGTCCCGATGTGCTCGGGCAGACGCTCGAGTTGACGGGCCAGGCCTATCAGATCGTGGGCGTGCTGCCGGGTGTCATTCGCTTTCCCAGCCGCGCCGATATCTGGGCGGCGTTCGTGCCCGAGGACTTCACCGCGAACGAGCAGCGCGGTACCGGCGTGCTCGCGGTGATCGGCCGCCTGCCGCCGACGAGCAATCGCGCGGCGCTGGCGCACGACCTCGATGCGCTGGCCGTCCGCATGCGCGCGGTCGACCCTGTCTTCTTCGGCGATTTCGGATACGAGGCGGTACCGCTCAACGAATACCTGGTGGGCAGCTTCCGCCGGCCCCTGTGGGCGCTGTTCGGCGGCGCACTGTTCCTGCTGCTGCTGGCCACTGCGAACGTGGCCAACCTCATGCTGGCGCGCGCGGAGAGCGAGACCTGGCAGCACGCCGTGCGCACGGCGCTCGGTGCACCCCGCCACCAGCTGACGCAGCAGGTGCTGGTGGAGAACCTGACACTGGCCCTGAGCGGCGCGCTGCTGGGCGGCGTGCTGGGCGCGTGGGGTGTCAAGGCGCTGTTAGCAGTGGCGCCACCGAACAATCCCGCATTCGACCGCGTCGGCTTCTCGCCCTCCGTCCTGGGCTGGTCGCTGCTGCTCGGCGGCGCTGTTGCCCTGCTGCTGGCGAAAGTGCCCGTGGTGCGCGGGGCCGGCTCGATCGAGACGCTGCGCCACGCGCGCGGATCCTCGATGGGCCGGCGCGAACGGCGGCTGCAGAACGGCTTCGTCGTCGGCCAGGTGGCGCTCAGTCTGATGCTGCTGATCGGCGCCACCCTGATGATGCGCAGTTTCGCGCGGCTGCGCGCCGTGCCTCCCGGATTCGATGCGACGGCACTCTTCATTGCGCGTGTCTCCGCGCCGGCATTGTACGCGGGCACACCGGCGGGACGCACGGCCTTCACCCGTACGGTGCTGGATCAGGTGCGTACGATTCCCGGCGTGGTTGCGGCCGCTGCCGTGAGTTCGGTGCCCTTCGAGGACGGCGATGTGGGCTTCAACTACTCGGTGCAGGACCAGCCGCCGACCAGCCCCAGTGAGCGGACGATCAATCCCGGCCGTTTCATAACACCGGGTTGGTTCCTCGCCATGGGTGTGCGCCTGCTCGCCGGCCGCGACTTCACGGATGCGGACCGCAGGGACGCTGCGCCGGTCGCGATCGTGAGCCGCTCGTTCGAGCAGCACTACTGGCCCGGCGGCAGCGCGCTGGGCCGGCGCATCAAGCGCGGCGCCTACGGCCTGGACCGTCCATGGATCGAGATCGTGGGTGTCGTCGACAATGTACGCAGCGGCACGCTGGGCGCGGCACTGAAACCGCAGCTGTACTATCCGCTCGCGCAGTCGGATGTCGCGCGGCTGTCCGCGCTGGCGTATACAGTGCGCACGCGTGGCGATCCGGCTCGTCTGACCACTGACTTCCGCGCGGCTGTCCGCGCGGTGTCACCCGTCGCGGCCGTGTACGGTGTTTCGACAGGCGATGCCGTGATGCGCATCGCCATGGGACAGCCCGAGTTCAACAGCCTCGTGATCGCCGTGTTCGCGATCGCGGGACTGCTGCTCGCGGCGGCCGGTATCTACGGCTCGGCCTCGTTCGCAGTGGGAAGGCGCACGCGCGAGTTCGGGCTGCGCATGGCATTGGGCGCGCGACCGCGCCAGGTTCTGCGCATCGTGCTGGGCAGCGCCAGTCTGATCGCACTGCTGGGCATCGGCATTGGCCTGGCTGGCGCGGCAATGCTGACGCATCTGCTGGGCGAACTGCTCTTCGAGGTCTCACCCGTTGATGTGCCCACGTACGCACTGGTCGCAACCCTGCTCGCGGCCACGGTGCTCATCGCGTCGTGGGTGCCGGCGCGGCGCGCCACGCGCGTGGATCCGACCACCGCGCTGCGCGAGGACTGAAACGCACGACGGGCCCGGCAATGTCGGGCCCGTCCGCGATGCGTTCGTGCGTGCGAGTCGCGCGCGACGAACGTCAGGCTGTGTGGTGGCCTGCTCCGCCACTGACGGCCGGCAGAATAACGATCTCGCTGCCATCGGGCACTGTCGTCGCAATGCCCTCGCCCGAGCGAATGCTCTCGCTACCGACAAACACATTGATGTGCGGGCGCAGCTCGCCCTGCTCGGTCATGATGCGATCATAGACCGCACGGTAGTCACGGCGCAGCGCGGCGAACGCATCGCCCACGGTGATGACACCGTTGTCAGCAGGCGCCGGCAGCGTCAGCTCGCCTCTGCCCCTGGCCAGCTCGCGCAGCGGTGCCGGCAGGCGGAGCGTGATGCTCATGCGATGACCGCGCTCTTCACGCAGGTCACGGACGGCAGCGATTCGCGAATCAGCGTCCAATCCTCGCCCTCGCTGGCAGAGCCCCACACCTTGCCGCTGCGCGTGCCGAAGTAGATGCCCGCGGGATCGAGAGTGTCCGTGGTCAGGCTGTCGCGCAGCACGGTCTCGTAGGCATCCTGCTGCGGCATGCCGGCGTATGCCGGCTCCCAGGAATCGCCTGCGTTGCGCGTCCGGTACACACGGAGTTTGGCCTCGGGCACGCAGCGGAACATGTCCGACTCCAGCGGCACGATGTACACGCTGTCCGGATCGTGCGGGTGCATGGCCATGCCGAAGCCGAAGTCGGAAGGCACGCCATTGGCGATGTCCTGCCAGGTGTCGCCCCAGTCCGTGCTGCGGTAGAGCCCCCAGTGATTCTGCAGGAAGAGCCGTTCCGGCCTCGCCGGGTGCTGCGCGATCTTGTGCACGCACTGTCCGAACTCCGGATACTTGTCGGGCAGGAACTGCGCGCGCACACCCTGATTGCGCGCGCGCCACGTGCGGCCGCCATTGTCGGTGCGGTAGACGCCGCCCGTCGACATGGCGATGACGGTGCGCTCGCGCGACGCCGGGTCCTGGAGGATCGTGTGCAGACACATGCCGCCGGCGCCCGGTGTCCAGCGCGGGCGGTGCTCGTGGTTGAGGAGTCCGTCAACCGGCTGCCACGAGTCGCCGCTGTCGTGACTCTCGAACAGGCAGGTGGGCTCCACACCGATCAGCATGTGCTCCGGCTGATCCTCATGGCCCGGCCGGATCTGCCAGATGCGTTTGAGCGATAGACCGGAGCCCTCCGGAAAGCGCACCGGCCGCTCCTCCTTGCCCGACCAGGTTGCGCCCATGTCATTGGAACGGCGCAGTGTGCAGCCGAAGAACGGATTGCCGGGCGCGGCCCAGAGCGTGCGCCGGCCGCCCCGCTGGTCCAGCGCGACGGCGTAGACTTCCTCGCCGGCGAAGTGCGGCCCTTCCATGCGCCAGCTTTTCCGTGCGGCGTCGGAATGGAGCAGGAACGCGCCCTTGGTGGTGCCGATCATCACGATGACATTGCCTTTACGGGCGTCGATTCCGGCAGTGGCCTTCGGCATGCGTATTCTCCTGACATCGTGTTAGTAGGTTCGGGCGCGCTTCGTGAGCGCGCATGGTCCTGCCAGTCGCGGGTGCTGCCGGCGCAATACTGTGCATTTCCTGGCGGCCGGTCAATGCGGTGGTGCTGACGACAGCGGGACGGACCGTGAGACCGGCGGGACCGGGCGGCCGGTGTCGGTTCCGCCGGCAAGCGGGTCAGGTGGGCGGCGGATCCAGGCTCCGGATCTGCAGTTCCACCCAGAGGTTCTCCGGAACGGGCTCGCGCAGCTGCCACCAGACGTTGATTGGCTTGTCGCCTTCCCAGCGGAGGAACTCGACCGGGCCGCAGTAAATGAATGGCTGCGTGTTCTTTGAAATCTTCTTCCACCTGCGCACGAATAGGTGCACTTTGATTCCCTTTTCACGGCTTTCGCCCAGCGGACGGCCGCGTTTGTGTCGTCGAGAGGTAGTACTTTGGCTCTGCCAATGGAACTCCGTTGGCGAAACGAAATAATCGGCGTACCGCTGAGTGTCAGGTGCGTCCGCTTTCTCGAGATTCACAAACAGAATGATCAAGTCCTCCCTGTAGATCACCCCGTCCCGATTCTCGCCGCTCTGAAACTCAAAGCCTAGTAGCGCGGGCAACTCGCGCCGCGCGTAGCGCTGCCACAACTCGGGCCGACGTCCCCCCTCGTCGTCGCCCATCGGCGACATCACGTACTCATTGCCGGCACGCCGGAAGAGCACGCGATCCGTACGCCCCGGCTTTCCTGCGTCCGGGCCGAACCACTTCTGAAGCAGCGCCGGCAGAATGTTCTCCTCTGATTCCGGTGCCGTTACGGCGCCAATGGCGATCCTGGCGAAATTCGCCTGGTGCGGTTTGTCTTCGATGACCACATCGCGCCAGCCTTCGGGGATCCCCTCGTGCCGCTCGCGCGACGGCAGCAACAGAATGGGACGGCCGGCGCTGTGGCTCACGCTGCAGATGATGCGGTCTGCCGTTGACGCCGACGTGCGCCGTACGTACTGGGCGATCCGCCAGTCCGCGATTTCGCCCACCAGGTCCTGGATCGTCTCCCGCAGATGGGGCGGCACATCGAGATCCGGTGAACTCGCCAGTGATTCGCCGTCAGAGGTGAACCATGCGCCACCGGCCCTCCCGTCGCGAGTGAGTTCCGCAACAGCGCCGTTCAGCAGCGTTCGCAGCGCAGTACGATCGTTCACAGCGTTGCCGATCTCGTTACGTACGACCGCCCAGCGCTTCGCGAGCTCAGCGACGCGCTCGGCGACCGCAGCCAGCCCGGCATGTCCCGGAAACGCATCCATGCCGACGAGTGCCAGGAACACGAGCATCCGGTCCGCACGCACGAGCGGCATGACCTCGAGTTCGCGCAGGAAATCGCGCAGCCCGTTCCACACCTGCTCCTGCTGCGCATCGAAATCGCCCATGTTGCGAACGAAATCGAGCCAGGAACCATGGTGCTTCCGCACGCTCTTCGGATCGAGACCCTCGTTGAACAATTCCAGCGCGAGTGGCCGGCGGCCGAGGCGTTCCCGGAATTCGCGATAGAACGTCTCCAGCAGCTGGTGCACCTGCGCGGGCTGAACGAGCGCCCGCAGTATCCTCACTACATCGAGGTCGTAGGTTACGGCGCAGCCGGGCGGCAACTCGAGCGTGCCTTTCTCCAGCTGGTCGAGAGCGTAGGCGACATCGCGATTCGAGTCACCGAGGTTGAGCAGTGCTCGCGTCTTCGTCAGGAAGACGCGATGGTTCCCGATGTAGTCGATAACCTTGAGCTGCTTGTCGGGAACGTAGCGCAGACCGCGACCGAATTGCTGCAGCCACACGATGCGCGATTCCGTAGGCCGCAGCATGAGAACGGTGTCGACCCTGGGCAGGTCGACGCCCTCGTTGAACATGTCGACGGCGCACACCACGTCGAGGTCGCCGGCCTCAAGGCGCTCCAGCGAACGGGCACGCGGTGCCGAGTCTGCTCCAGCGTGGACGGCAGCCGCGCGAAGGCCCGCACCGTTGAAGAAGCGCGCCATGAAATCCGCGTGTCGCTGCGAGGCGCAGAAGGCAAGAGCGCGCCGCCCGCCGTGGCGCTGCAACTGCTCGAGTGCATTGCCGGCCCGCTTCTCCGTGGCGAGTGCGTTGGTCAGCTCGGTCTCGTCGAAGCGGTTGCTGCGCCAGGGAATGTTCTCGTAGTCCACATCGTCCGGAACACCGAAGTAGGCGAACGGGGAGAGCAACCCCTGGCGGATGCCTTCCGCCACATCGCAGCGGTACACCAGGTTGTCGCCACACAGCGAAAGCAGGTCGCCGCCATCCGTGCGCTCCGGCGTCGCGGTCAGTCCGAGCAGGAACTTCGGTTCGAGGTAGTTGATCAGCTTGCGGTACGAACTCGCTGCGGCGTGGTGAAACTCGTCGACAATGACGTAGTCGAACTGACGCCGGCCGAAACGCTGCAGGTGCTCGCTTCGTGCCAGTGTCTGGATGGACGCAAACAGCACATCGGCGTCAGCCGTCTTCTCCCTGCCGGTGTAGTAGCCGAGTGTGGCAGCCGGCCGGATCCGCCGAAACGTGTTCATCGCCTGGGCCAGAATCTCTTCGCGGTGCGCCACGAAGAGTACACGGGGATACTCCGGACGCTGGCTGTCGAATGCGCTCAGCCACGTCTTGCCCAGACCGGTTGCGAGCACAACGAGGCCGGCACTGTTTCCCTCGGCGCGTGTCGCCTCGAGCGCAGCGAGCGCCTGCCGCTGAATCGGGTGCGGCTCGGGCGGTGGCAATAGTGGCTCGACGGCGATGCCGGTGCGATCGGGCAGCGGCGGCGTACGGCGCGCTTCGTAGCGGCGCACCCACGCCGCATCAACGCGAGCGCAGCGCGGATCCGAGAAGAGTCTGTCGAATGCATCCACCACGTCGCCAAACCCGGCCCGGTCCCGCGACGTGATGACACGGTAGTTCCATTCCACGCCGCCGCGCAGCGCGGTTTCGCTGAGGTTGGAGCTGCCAACAAAGGCCGTGCCTGCCCCAGCGCGGTCGGTTACGATGTATGCCTTCGGATGGAAACTGAGGCCGCCGCTCTCGAAGGCACGCAGCTGCAAGTCCCCCTGCAGATCGAGGAGTCGCAGCAATGCGCGGGGTTCCGTAATGCCGAGATAGTCCCCGGTCACAATGCGGACTCGTCCGCCGCCATCGAGCACGTCGCGCAGATGCTCGTCCAGCGCGCGCACACCACTCTCCATGGTGAAGGCAACCGCAATATCGACGTTGCGAGCGCCATCGAGACAGGCGAGCAGGTGCGGCAGCAGTGGATCGTCTTCGCCGCCACGCACGAGGGCGCGCGCATGCGGCACATCCGCTGACGTCTGCGAACGCACGCCCGCCAGGCGAGCGTCGTTCGGCGAGTCAGCGTCAACACCGGATAGCCCGTCGCGTGCGCGATACGGTCGGAGCTGAACGGCGAGGTGCGGAACTGCCTGACCTGCGGCGACGCCAATGTCTATGGAAATGCGGAAGCCCGGGAAGGCGTGGATGCGCGCAAGCTCCATGCGTGCCACTGCCAGAGCTCGAGCCAGCTCTGCCTGTTCCGGCATGCTCGCGTCGAACCAGCTTGCGACATGCCGGCGAGTGACCACCAGAGCCATCGGATCAGAACCGCCAGCACCGTTCTCATGCCAGAATCCAACGACGAGCTCGCCCGTGTAGAAGCAGCGATCGCGTGCGACGTCGCAGTAGGGGCAGGCCATCGCTTACGACTCCGCTGCGCGTCGACCGGAATGCCGTGTAATGATCAGGCAACCTTCCAGGCCCGCATTGAGGCAATCCGCGCAACGCCAGCGACTCACGGGCCGCCGCGCGTACCGCACACTCTGGCACACCGGGCAGCGGTGCTCATACTCCAGCCTGCTGACGTTCTTCAGACCGCGCGGCCCCGCAGACTCCGGTTCCGCCTTCACGCGCGGATCGAATCCGGCCTGGCGCACCAGGCTGCGCCACTCATCGCCGTGAGGTTGTGTACGTTTCCCGTAAAGTCGGTGGACCGCGACGTGTGCGGCTTCATGGCAGAGTACTTCTTCCAGACGGCGTGATCGGGACGCGAGCAGATCGGCGCGAAGTGTGATGCTGCTTTCCTCCGGTCTGCAGCGAGCCAGCGACTGCTTGAGCCTGTGGCTGCTCCGGATCTCCAGCGCTTCCGCCATGCCCTGCACGTGCCAGAGTTCGCTCCAGCGTTCCAGCTGCCGCTGCAGTCGCACTGGCAGTAAGGACCGAGTTCCGCTCATGATCGCCCGGGTTACCGGACTGGTAGAGTTTCGGCGAACGTGCGATCGCTGGGCGCGAGCGGCAGCGCGAGTATCTCGGGCGGTGTGAGCCACGCCAGCTCGCTGTGCTCCAGGCACGCCGGTTCGCCTTCAATGTTCACCGGAATGAACTCGATCACAAAGTCCGATCCAGCGTCTGCCACGGTCATTTCCACGCGGCCAGCGCCGGTGGCGTACACGCCCAGCTCCTCCCGCAATTCTCGCCGCGCCGCCTCGAGATCGGACTCGCCAGGCTCGATCTTCCCTCCGGGAAACTCCCAGAGACCGCCGTGCCGCTTGTGCGTCGGCCGCCGACACAACAGCATTCGCCCGTTGCGCCGTATGACGGCAGCCAGCACACGCACCATTGATTTCGCTCACTCTTTTTTTCGGACACGTTGCCAGGTAAAGTCCCTCTCGAGACCGGCTCGGGCAAGTCGAACCGCGATCCCTGGACGTGACGGCGCCGCGCTCAGCTTCCAGACCTCCTTCAAGGATCCCTGCGAGGACGTGATCGACCGCGCGGCGATCCTTCGTGTAGCGGCAGACAGTCTGCTGATCGACGAATGCGGTTGGGTGGTGTCGACGTCGCAGGGCCTCACGGTGTCGAGTTGGGGACAACACGGTTCCATGGGTGTCGTGACATTGGTCGACCCATGGAGGCGGCGTCGCGGCGCGCATCGGCTCATTGGCGGGCGGATCCGGCGCGGCTGTGTCGCGGGATGGCCTTCGCCCGATCACGGCGACGCCATCGAGAGATGGCAGCGGCGGTGGCGGAAGGGCTGAGAGAGCGCAACGGAGGAAGGTGGATCATGGCACAAGCACGACGGAAGGCAGCGGACCGGCTGCGGATCACGATCGACGTCTTCAGCGGCAGGGAGAATCCGGTGGTCGAGTTCAGCGGTGCGCAACTCGGTGGCATCGTCGAACGTCTGACGCCGGTCGAAAGCCGCGGCAGGAGCGACGTCGCATTACCACCCGTGCCGACGCTGGGATATCGTGGACTTCTGGTCGAGCAGTTCGGCATGCCGATCCCCGGATTGCCACGCGCGTTTCGCGTCGCCGACGGTTTCGCGCTGGGACCGGAGTCCGCCAGCCGGATCGCGGACGACGGGTTCGAGGAATTCGTCACGGGCAGCGTACGCGGAGACCTGCCCGCTGAGCGACTGACGGAAGCGGTCGGCGAGTTCCGCAAGCTGGCGGACCACTGGCGCACCTACCACTGGGACGAGCGCCACTGCGACCCGCCGGCGAAATGCCGGCACAAGCACAGGAACCGATGCAAGTGCGCGCCGCTGTACGAGCCCGGGTGGTGGAACGTGCCGGCGCGGCAACCTCACAACAACTGCTACAACTACGGCACCAATTATCGGACGGACACGTTCGCACAACCCGGGCGTGCGGCCGGCGACCAGTACCACAGCATCACCTGCCCCGAAGTCAGGGCGGCCGCCATTCGCGATCAGCTCATCGACAGTCCGGGCGCAGACAACAAGTGCCCCGAGGAAGGCCACCTCGTTGCCCTGGTCGTGGGGCCCGGATGGGATTTCCACTGGTATCGCAAGGGCCGCGACGGCATGTGGACGCACAAGCCGGGCGGCACTGCAGTCACCAACGTGGACAACTCCGGCAACACGATCTCCGATCCCAGGACCGCAGACCGCGGCTGGTACACCGATTTCTGCACGTTCATGATCGTCATGCACGGGCACATCAAGATTGGCTGAACGCGGGCGCAGCGGACGAGCGGGCGCAAGCGTCTTTTCCGGCAGACCGGATCCCGCGTGGAATGTCGACGCGAGTGTCGTGCGCGATCTCGAGGCGATCTGGCAGACGCTGGATGCGTTCCACGGGTCGCCACCCGCTGCGCCGCCGCTCGGCTACCGCGGATGCACACTCACGGCTGACGATGTCGAGTACGCTGCCTTCGGCGGCGTCGTGACACGCCGGGTCCGATCCGATCGTGTCGCGCGCAGCGATGCGTTCCGGCGATTCGAACGGGTTCTGCTGGAAAGTGCGCCGGCCGGATCGTTTCCCGCTGCCGTCCTGAAATCATTGGACGACCTGCCGTGAATGCCATTCGCGGCTGTCTCCACGCGTGTTCGGCTGGCGTTCCCGGGGCTGGACCTCCTCACGTACTCCTGCACAGAACGGACTGCTGACCCGCCAGCGGACTTGTTCGCTGGCTCCCTGCGTGCGACCGTGACGCATGACCTCACCCGACCGTCTCTCGGCAGCGCTGGAGGCTGTGCTCGACCGGTATGCCCGGCTGCTCGGGCATGTCGCGGCGCAGCACGGACTGGCCGGGGACGATGTCGACGAGCTGTTCAGGAAGTGCGTATCCGGCTGTGGCACGCGAAGCACGGGGGTGAGCAGATCGAAGCCTCGCCTGCGTCTTACATATACCGGACAGCCATGAGTGCCGCGATCGACTTCATGCGGCGGCGGCGGGCGCGCTTCGCTGAAGGCGTCGCGTCGCAGCCGGGCGAGCGCGTGGCGGACCCGCCTGCAGCGGCGGCCTCGCCTGAGAGCGAGCTGGAGCAGAAGGAACTGGAGCGTGTGATCGACGGCGCCATTGCCAGGATTCACGACACCAGGCGACCGGTGGTGCGCATGTACCTGCGCGGGCATGACCGGCAGGAGATCGCGCGGCTCATGGGCTGGACGGAAGCGAAGACCCGCAACCTGCTCTATCGCGGGCTGGCCGAACTGAGGGAGGAACTGCAACGCATGGGTATCGGTCCGGGAGTTGCGGGATGAGCGAGCCGAACGTGTCCGACGCACGGCTGCGTGCGGCCTACCACGCCGTTAGTGTGAGGCCGGCCACGCGCGCCGGCTGCGTGGCGCCCGAAGCGATCGTGGCACTGGTCGAACGCACGGTTGGTGAAGACGCGCGGCTCGCCACACTCGATCACGTCATGGCCTGCCCGGAGTGCCACCACGAATTCCTGCTGGCCGATGGCATTGCGCGGGCGGGCCAGGCGGAGCGCAGGTCGGGCTTCATGGAAGTCCTTTCTGCTTCGGGCAGGCGACGCTTCTCTTCCTGGCGCCGGCCCGCCCTCGCGCTGGCGGCACTCGTCGTGCTCGGCATCACGACCGAGCTGGTGCGGCGCCAGCGGCACTGCGTCCGACACGCTGCGCGGCGCCACCGCAACCATGGCGATCGTGGGTCCGGCGGCGGGCGCGACGGTTGCGCTCCCCGTGCAGCTGGTGTGGCACGCGCTGCCGGGCGCCCTCGAGTATCGGGTCACGGTACTCGCGGCCGGCGGAACGCGCGCCTTTGCCACCGCGACGACGGACACGGCGTTGACCGTGGGCGCGACGCAAGGGCTGGGCGGCGACGTCGCCTACAACTGGTTCGTGAGCGCACTCACGAAGACCGGCGCGGAGATCCGTTCCCCCGTGCGCAACTTCCGCGTCAGGACGCCCTGACCGCAGTCCGCTGGCCGCATCGCCCGGGAACCCACCGGTCAGCGACGGCTGCCAGGCGCGCTGCGGATGGTCCACCCATGGTCCGGATAGTTGCCTTTCGCGGCGGCGTGCGTAACCTCCTGCATGCCGATCGCGTTTCTGGTCGCAGGCTGGCTGCTGGCGCAGGCGGGCCCGGCGGACCCTCGGGCTGTGGTGCGGCAGGCGCTGCACGCGGTGGAGGCGGACAGCGTTGCGCCGCTCGAGGCGCGCTGGCATGCCGCGCTGGCGCGCGATTCCGCCGATCGTGCTGCCGTGTTAGGCCTCGCCTCACTGGCCCGTCTTCGCTACGACTACACCGCCGCCGAAGCGCTGTACGCCCGCCTGACCACGGAGAGCGGCGCGGTCGACCCGTGGACGGTGTGGGCACTGCTGGGTCAGACCGAGGCGCTGCTGGTGCGCGCGCGCTGGCGCAATGCCGCGGACCGCGCGCTCGCGGCCATGACGACGGCGCGGGTGCTGCACGACGATGCCGGCGAGACCGAGGCGCTGCTGGGTGTGGCGGCAGCGCGGTTCGGCGCCGATGCGCGCTCGGCTGACACGCTGTTCGAGCGGCTCGCGCGACGCTCGCTGGGCGGCGATCCCGGACTGCGCGCGCGCGTCCTCTGCGCACGGGCCTCCTACTCGAGCGCGAGGACGGCGCATCGCGAGCAGGCACGTGCGGACGCGACACGGGGAGCACAACTGGCCCGCGCCATGGCGGAGCCGCGTGTCGAGTCACGCTGTCTGCTGGCGCTCGCGAATCTCGACTTCGCCGCCGGCAACGTGCCCGCCGCGGGCCAGAGCATTCTGCGCGCCGTCGCCCTCTCACGAGCCGCGCACGACCGCGCCGCACTGGCTGTGGCGCTGCAGCTGGGTGGCAGCATCCTCACCTCGGTGGACAACCACACCCTTGCACGGCGTTATCTGACGGAGGCGCTGCGCGAGGCTGCTGCGTCCGGCAATGACTGGGCGCTGGCCATGACGCGCCTGGCGCTCGGCTGGGATGCCATCGCCACGTTCGACATTGCGGCTGCGCAGGAGGAGTCGGAGAGAGCGCGCGCGCTGTTCGAGGCGATCGGCGATGACGCGCGCGTGCTCAATGCGGACGAGAATCTGGCGGTCGTTGCACTGCAGATCGGCGCGCTGGCCGATGTGCGTGCGCGGCTGACCGAACTGGAAGCCCGGGGCCGGACAGCGGAGGACCCATCCTTCCGTCTGCGGCAGTATCGCCGCTGGGCGGACCTGCTGCTGCGCGAGAACCGGCCGGCCGCGGCGCTCGCCTATCTCGATTCCGCGCGTGCGGTCGCGCGCGCCACCGGCTCCGCGGGCGATGGCGCAGCGCTCACGCCCGAATTCGCGATCGCACTCATGCGCTCCGGTGATCTCGCGGGGGCGGGGAGCGCGCTCGATTCCGCATTCAACCGTCCGGAACAGCCGGTGCGTCACTACCAGCTCGAGATCATGCGTGCGGAGCTGCTGGCGAGGTCGGGTGATCTCGATGGCGCGGATGGGGCGCTGCGGGAAGCGGCGGACCGGCTGGACCAGTGGCGCGGCACGCTGCACGACGCCGACCTGCGCCTGCTCTCCTATCAGATGGGGTACAGTCCGGCCGATCCGGATCTCGGTTTCGCGACCATCCTCGAGCGCTTCGTTGCCGCGGGCCGCATCAGTGCGGCTTTCCGTTACGCCGAGCAGCGGCGGGCGCGCGCGTTGTACGACCGCTACCGCGCGGGCCGCATGCGTGGCGACACCAGCACCGCCGCGCACGCGCGCATTCCCGAGAGCCGGACCACGCTCAACTCCGTGCAGCAGTCCCTGGACGATGCCACCGCATTGCTGGAATACGTGACCGGTCGCGGTGGTGAAGCGACGACGCTCTTCCTCGTCACACGCTCGAGCGCAAGCGCATTCACACTGCCAGCGATCGACTCACTGGCCCCGCGCATCGATGCGCTGCTCGCGCTGCTGGATAATTCGACTGCACTGCGCGCGCCGGCACGGGAGCTGGGACGCGCGTTGCTGGATACGGCGCTGGCCACACTGCCTTCCGGTGTGACGCGGCTGATTCTGATTCCTGACGACGTACTTCATCGTCTGCCGTTCGCTGCGCTGCTGGACCGAGATGGCCACTACCTGATCGAGCGTTACGCCATCGCGCTCGCGCCCTCGGCAGCGCTGGCCAGCGCACTGCTGGCGAGCCGCAACGCGTCGCAGCCGCCCTCCCTGCTCGCGTTCGGTGATCCCACCGATCCCTCGCCCGGCCGCATGCCCGATTCCGTGGGTGTGCCCCGCATGTTCGCGGAATCGGCGGGCCTCGCGCGGCTGCCCGCGTCGCGCGACGAGGTGCGGGCCGTGGCGCGCTACTTCCCGCGGTCCGATGTGCGTACCGGCTCGGCCGCTTCGGAGTCCGCGCTGGACCAGCAGGCTGCGCAGTTCGCCGTGCTGCACTTCGCGACGCACGCACAGGTCGATGATCGCAGTGCGGAGCGCACGGCCCTGGTGCTGGCGCCGGACTCTTCTAACGACGGGTTTGTCACGCCCGCGGAGCTGGCCGGTCTGCAGCTGGCGGCGGATCTGGTGGTGCTGTCCGGCTGTCGCACGGCGGGCGGCGCCATCGTGCGCGGCGAGGGGGTGCAGGGTCTGACGGCACCGCTGCTCGCGGCCGGCGCCCGTGCAGTGCTGGCCAGTCAGTGGGCGGTGGGTGATGCCGCGGCCGCACGCTTCGTCGAGGACGTGTACCGTGGACTGGCCAGACACAGCAATGTGGCCGATGCCCTGCGCGGCGCACAGCTGCGTGCCATCCGGCGTGGTGCGGCTCCGCACGAATGGGCCGCGTTCACGCTGGTCGGCGATCCGCTGGTCACGCTGAACCTGCGTGCGCCATTCTCGCCCCTGCCCTTGCTGGTGCCATTGGCGCTGCTGCTCGTCGTGCTCATGGGCCTCGGGCTTCGGCGGCGGCGCGCGCGTGCGAGCGGATGATCGGCAGTGCAGGGCAGACTCGACCGGACTTTGCCGACGCAGATCGGTTTCTCAACGCACGACGCGCACGCCCCAGTTGTCGATGCCGTGCTCGATATCGATGGGAAAACGCGAGGAGTTGGAGCGGACGTAGCCGAACTTCATGGGCCCGCCGCCGGCTGAGAAGTCCACGGGTGGCAGGAAGTCGCTGGCGTGCAGCGTGACGGTGAGCGTCTGCCAGTCCGGGTTGTTGAACACCCCGTTACTGAGCAGCGCCACGTGGTAGACGTTACCCTGATAGATGAGCGCGGCCGTACCCACATCGCCGTTCGCGCTGATGCGCCTGCGGTCCTCGGTGTACACGATGCTCTGGAGGGAGCCGTCGGTCGCGGGATTGTAAGCCGCGTTGAACAGGTGATAGACGGCGATCGTGTAGAAATCGGGCGCCGTGGCAGCCGTAAAGTGGTGCACCATGCGGCGGAATCCACCCGGATTGCCGCCCACGATGGGATTGTACCAGCCCTGTGAAATGGAAGGAATCGCTTGCGGCGTGATGATCTCCGTCGCCGACCAGAGCGAGGTGTCGCCACTGTTGAAGTCATCGAAGAACACAGTGCGCGGCGTGGTGGTCGCTGGTTGCCAGCGGTCGCACACGGCGCCGAATGGTCCGGTCGTCAGCACACGCACCACCACCGAGTCGGGAGTTTCGGCGGAAATGGTGCAGCGTGCGGATGACTGGATCTGCCCATTCCTGTAGAAATCGAACTGGTACGGCAGCGGGCCTTTGGCCGTCCCGCCGAGGACCGCCTGCGCGCTGTCCACGCGCCGCAGGCCACCGTGCACCTCGAAGTTGCCGGGCAGGTTGTTGAAGGCTGGGGTTGTGTCATACAGCCGCGCATGCCCGAGTACGGCGAGGTGCGCACTGTCGAACTGCATGCTGGTGCGGTTGTCGACGCTGAACCGCAGCCACGTGTCAGGATGGTAGGAGAACAGTCTGTCGCGCACGTGGAAGAAGCCGCCGATTGCCTGATTATTGGTCACCCATCGACCCGAGAACAGATTGGCGGCATCGCCGCCGGGGTGAGAGCCGTAGGCATTGACGACATCCTGCACGGCGGGATCCCACACGGCGAACACAGTGCCCGCCGAATCGTCGTGGATCCAGAGTTCGTCCTGCCGCAGCGGGCCCGTCAATGTGATGGTGCCGCCGCCGTCGACCAGAAACGTGATCGACATGTTCGTGCAGACGCCCGTCTTGAACGATCCCTCGATCCGTGCGTGCAGTGGCTCCGGCGTAACACGCGACGTCAGAATCTGGGCGTCGCCCAGCAGCGTGGTGACCGTCGTGCGCGGACAGTTCGGATCAATGTCCGGATTATCCGACCGATCCACCTGCGCGTTGGCATAGAAACGCGCGCGCGCCGGCGGCCCGTAGTCAAAGACAAAAGTCCAGTCGAACGGGCCCGTGACGTTCTGTGAGTTCGGTCCTGACATCCCGGCATTCTTGCAGCCCGTTACCAGCAGCAGCAGGCTCAGGAAAGGCCTGGCACGCCAGCGGCTGGGCGTCCCTGTCGAGCGCCTGCAGCGCGGCGTGGCAGGCGGTCGGGGCCGGAGCGGTGTGTCGCCGGTCGTCTGAAATAGTCCGTTAGAAGGCTTCAATTCTCGCGCAGCTGCCAGGTGTCGATCTGCACGTGTTCGCCGGCGTGAACGGTGAAGGCAATGTCGGTTCCCTGCTGCCCGGTCAGTGACCAGCCCTGCGGTGGCGCCAGGGTCACGCGGTACCCTGCGGGCGGCAGGCCGCTGAATGACCAGCTGCCGTCGGTACGCGTGAGAACAAAGCTGGTGCCGTGGCTGACCGCGGTGGCATCGAGCCTGATGCCGGCGCCCGGCACGCCCTGTCCGTATTCGTCGATGACGGACCCGGACGCGGTGCCGTTGCCGATGAGCTGCCAGGTCACGCGACTGGCGACACCGTCCAGCGCGACGACGGACTTGGCCAGCAGATCGGGACGCAGGAACGTATAGCCGGCGGGCATGCGGAGTGTGGCCGTGTACATCCCCGCATAGAGGTCCGTGAACCTGATGTTGCCCTGCGCATCCGTGCTGACGCCGCTGGCGGACGGTCCGGCGAGGTCAACGAGCGCACCCCGAATGCCCAGATTGTAGTTATCGACAATGGCCACATCGATCTCGGCGAAAGCGGCCGCGCGGATCTGCACGTCAACGCGCTGTGCATCGTGTGCGGCATTGAGCTGCACGGTGGGATTGCTGACGACGAAATAGCCGGGCGGCGCCATGGCGCTGACCGTGTATTGTCCGAACGGCAGCGGGCTCGAGATGTACTGTCCATGCCCATTGCTCACCGGATCGCTGCCCGCCGGTCCGGTGATGGTCACGGTCACACCGGCGACAATGCCCGGGTCGAAGTGTGGCGAGACGTCGCGGACGTTGCCCCGAGATGTAACCGGCCCCGGGGTTCGTGACGACCTGCCATTGCAACGTGTCCTGCGCAGCATCGAGCAGCTCGAGGGTCTGATCCGCCATGAAGCCGGGGGCGGGCTGGTAGCCGGACGTGGGCATGAAACTGGCGAATCGCGTGCCGGGCAGCTGATCGAGCATTACGATTTCGCCGCGGCTGTCGGTAACCGCCGCCTGCGCCCGGCAGGCGAAGTTCGAACACCGGGTCTGGATCTGCATGCCCGGCACACCCCGCCCCTGCGGGTCGACCACGCGCTCCACCAGCGTGGCGGGTGTGTACGGCTGAACCAGGAAGGTTGCGTGGGGGCAGCCCAGCGTCTGGCAATGCGTGTCCATCACGCCCATCCAGCGGGTGTTGCCGTTGCCGGTCTGTACGAGGCTCACATTGATGGGCAGCCGGACCACCGACGAGGCGTTTCTGTATTCTCCCGCGTCGCTGATGCGATAGCCCTGGGGCAGATCGAGATAGACGTACACGACGGCGGCTTCAGCGCTGAAGTACAGCCGGAAATTGCCGCCGGTATCCGTGATCGTATCGCCCTGCACACTGGCATCATCACTGCTGATGGCCACGCCCGCGACCGGCTGGCTGGTGCGCGCGTCCAGCACGGTACCCTGGATGTAGGTGCCGCCGTCCGTAGAGACGAGGTTGTCCCCGTTGCAGAGCGTGCATGGCCCCGAGGTCACAATGAAGAGCAGCGACGCCAGCCGGAGGCCCGGCCGTACCTGCCGCGGCAATCCGGTGGCGCGCGTTTCCGTTTCCATCATCCATTCCTCGCGTCGTGCAGGGCGTCGCAGTCAACCCAGAATCGTGTGTTAGTGCGCCGGGGCGGTTACGCGCAGCGGTGCCGGCACGCTGCCCCAGGTGCCATTGCCCAGCTCGCCATGGTCGTTCGCGCCCCAGCACCACGCTTCACCCGCGGTTGTGAGGCCGCAGCTGTGATGATTGCCCGCGCTGAGCGCACGGAAGTGCAGCCCGCCCGTAACCGGTGCCGGGGCGGTCCGTTGCGTGCGCGTGCCGTCGCCCAGCTGGCCCGCGGCATTGTCGCCCCAGCAATACGCGGCTCCGGCAGCGGTCAGGCCGCAGGTGTGGTTGGTGCCGGCCGTGATCTGCGTGAAGGCCAGGCCGCCGCTCACGGCAACCGGAGCACTGCGATTACTCGTGCTGCCGTCGCCCAGCGCGCCCCACGCGTTGTCACCCCAGCACCAGGTCTCGCCGGCAGCAGTCAGGGCACACACATGACTGCCGCGCGCGCTCAGCTGCACAAACACATGGTTGCCACTGACCAGGACGGGCGCGCGGCTGCAGTTGGATATACCGCAGGTCTGTGGTGCAGTGGCCACGCCCAGCTGACCGGCGTTGTTGGCGCCCCAGCACCATACGGCGCCGGCCGCAGTACGGCCGCAGGTATGGGCATCGCCGGCCGACAGGTCGGCAAACACGACATTACCGGTCACGGACTGTGGTAGTGGAAGAAGCGCGGTGGCGCTGGCGATGCCCAGCTGCCCGCTGGTGTTGCTGCCCCAGCACCAGGCGGTGCCCGCCGCCGTCAGGCCGCAGGTATGCGCTTCCCCGGGCGCAAGCAGGGTGAGAGGCGGGGCCGCGTTGACCGGGATGGGCGTGCTCACCGGATCGTACGCGCCGGTACCGAGCTGGCCGTTGCCACCTCGCCCCCAGCACAGGAGCGCACCCGCCGCGCTCAGGCCGCAGGTGTGGAAGCCGCCCGAACGGACCGTCGCAAATGCAGTGTTGGACGCGACGCGCGCCGGCTCCGGACGGGACTGCGTCGTGCCATCACCCAGCTGACCGTCGTCGCCGAGGCCCCAGCAATACGCCACGCCGCCGTCCTGCAGCAGACAGCTGTGCTCGTCACCCGCGGTGATGGCGACAATGCCGCCCACGACGACCACATTCAGGGTGGCGGGCAGCAGTCCGCTCTGCGTTGCGGTAATGGTGGCGGCACCGGGCTGATGCGCGGTGAGCAGGCCGCTACCATCAATGCTGGCAATGCCGGGCGAGGAGGAGCTCCAGGCAATGGGTGCGCCGCCGTCCACCGGGAAGCCGTTGCTATCAGCGGCGGCGGCGGCAAGTGTGACCGTGCTCCCGGGCGTGAAGGTGTCGCCGGGCGCAACAATGGTAAGCGAGACCGCGACGGGCCGGACGACAATCGTCGCGGTATCCGCGGTGCTGCCGCTGGCCGCGCGGATCCTCGCCGTACCCGGACCCATCGCCCAGGGCTGGCCGGTTGCGCTGAGCCCGACGATCGACGGATCGAGGCTCGACCATGTCACTTCTGCCGCGCCCGCGAGCGCATTACCGCGCGCATCCTCGAGCAGAATGCGACGCAGCGGGGCCGGTCCGAGCGCGCGCAGTGTGTCGGTGCGAGGCGTGATGCGCAGAAGTGCTGCCGTCTGCTTCACCGTGACGTGCACCGTGTCGATTCCCTGCGGCTGCGTGGCCACGATGCGGGCCTCGCCATTGCGCAGGGCGACCGCCACGCCGGTGATGTCGACGGCGACAATGCTCTCGTCCAGCGAGGTCAGACGGACCGCGATGCGGCGGTCGGCGACCCTGCCAGCGGTCACGGCGCTGGCGCGCACACGAAACGTGTCGCCGAGCGCGGTGATCAGCGTGTCGCGTGGCTCGAGGTACGCGCTGTCTTCCACCGCCTGCGCAACCTCGGTGGGCGCATCGCTGCAGCCGTACGCCAGCAGTGATGGCACCGTCAGCGCGATTGCCGGCATCCGGATCGCCCAGCGGAAATGCCGGGCGAGTCGGTTTGTGCCGATCGTGCGTCCTGCGAACGTCACCTGGTGCCTCGCATGAGCTGCGGCAAGGGAGCAGTGGTTGATGGCCCGTGATTCCGGGGCGAACCGCCGCGCGTGCGCGTGGTCCGCTCCCTTGAAGGCGAGCCCGCATGAGTGACGCGCGGCAGCGCGATCCATTCTCACCGCGCCCGCTCGCTCCGCCGGTTGCGGCACCCTATCATCAGCGGGTTGCCGGACAGAACTGCATGGAGGCGCCATGTCATTGAGCAGCCGACACATTGTCTTCATTGTCGCGGCGTGTCTCGCCCCGTCCGTCGCCGTCCGGGCGGGGGGCGCGCAGCAGCGTCATCTCACCGCGGCCGACTACGATCGCGCCGCACGCTTTCTCGCGCCCAGCCTCGCCGGGACCGTGGTGGGCGGCGTGGTCAACGCGAACTGGCTGCCCGGCGATCGCTTCTGGTATCGCAGCCAGACTGCGGACGGGTACACGTTCATGCTGGTCGATCCGGCACGGAAAACGCGCGTGCCCGCGTTCGATCACGCGAAGCTCGCGGCCGCACTCTCCGCCGGGACCGGCGCGAATTACAGCGCGACGCAGCTGCCCTTCCAGGGGATCGACGTCGCGGCGGACATGAAGGCTGTGTCGTTCGATCTCGGGGCGCGGCGCTGGTCCTGCGACGTCATGGGCACGAAGTGCACGAACATTGGCGCTGCCGCGGGACCGGGCGGTGCGGGCGGACGTGGCCGCGGCGGCGCGGGCGGACGCGGCGGCCGAGGCGGTGGACGCGCGGCCGGCGGGAACGCCGGCGAGCCGCCGCTCGACGTGTCGCCCGATGGCAAACACGCGGTTTACATCCGCGACTGGAACCTGCGGGTGCGCGACCTGGCGACAGGCCAGGACCGCGCACTCACGACGGACGGCGAGGCGTATTTCGGCTACGCGACGGACAACGCGGGCTGGAGCAGCAGCGACCGCGCCATGGTCGCGTGGTCACCGGACTCGCGGAAGCTCGCCACCCAGCAGCAGGACGAGCGCCGCGTGGGCGAGATGTACCTGGTGAGCACGCCCGTACAGCCCGTGGGCCACCCGGCCCTGCGCATCGCGAAGTTCCCGCTGCCCGGCGACAGCGTCATGGCCATGTTGCACCGCGTGATCATCGATGTCGACGCGGGCACGGTCCTGCGCCTGAGGATGCCGCCTGATTACCATTGCGGCACGCTGGGCGATGACATCCGCATGAGCGACTACGACTGGAGTCCGGATGCGACCCGGCTGGCCATCGCTTCCGTCTCGCGGGACCACAAGCGCGCGTGGCTGAGTGTGGCGGACGCGGCAACCGGTGAAGTGCGCAAGGTCTACGAAGAGACGGTGCCCACGCAGTACGAATCGCGCACGGGCTGGAAAGTGCTGTGGGGCAGCAACGAATTCGTGTGGTACTCGGAGCGCGACAACTGGGGGCACCTCTACCTGTATGATCTCACGACCGGCCAGCTGAAGAACCGCATCACATTGGGTGAGGGCCCGGTCATGACCATGGCTCGCCTGGACGAGGCAACGCGCACGGTGTGGTTCGGCGCACAGGGCCGCGAGCCGGGCGAAGATCCGTACTTCCGGCACTTCTACCGCATTGGCCTGGACGGGAAGGGCTACACGCCGCTCACGCCCGGCGTGGGTAACCACGACATGCAGCTCGCGCCGGACGGCCGCTATCTGGTGGACACGTATTCGCAGCCGGATGTGCCGCCGGTGGCGGTAGTGCGCGATGCGAATGGCCGGTTAGTGATGCCGCTGGAGCAGGCGGACATCTCGCGTCTGCTCGCCACCGGCTGGAAGCCGCCCCTGCCGATCCGCATGAAGGCGCACGACGGCAGCACCGACATCTACGGCCTGCTGTTCCGGCCCACTGATTTCGATTCCACGAAGAAGTACCCGATCGTGAACAACGTCTATCCCGGCCCGCAGACGGGCAGCACCGGCAGCCGTTCGTTCACGGCCGCGCGCGGCGATCGCCAGGCCCTGGCCGATCTGGGCTTCATTGTCGTGACCATCGATGGCACGGGCACACCGGGCCGCTCGAAGGCGTTCCAGGATGCGTACTACGGCGCCATGGGCCGCGACAACACGATTCCCGATCAGATCGCCGGCATGTTCGAGCTGGCAGCGCGTTATCGCTGGATCGACATTCAGCGCGCGGGCATCTGGGGCCACTCGGGCGGTGGCTTCGCCACCACCACTGCGATGTTCCGGTTTCCCGACTTCTTCAAGGTGGGCATTGCCGAGTCCGGCAACCATGACCAGCGCGAGAACGAAGACGACTGGGGCGAGCGCTATCAGGGACTCGTCGTCCGCAATGCGGATGGCAGCGACAGCTACGAGGCGGAGGCGAACCAGAACTTCGCGCAGAACCTGAAGGGCCATCTGCTGCTCGCGCACGGCACCATGGACACCAACGTGCCGCCCTACCAGACCATGCTTGTGGCCGATGCGCTCATCAAGGCGAACAAGGACTTCGACCTGCTCATGATTCCCAACTCGAATCATGGCTACGGTGCGGCATCCAACTACATGATGCGACGACGCTGGGATTATTTCGTGCGCTGGCTGCGCGACGAGCAGCCACCTGATGGCTACGAGATCCGGACGATCCCGCCCGGGCGCTGAGAAAGAGCTGCAAGCGAAATTCGACGAGGCCGCGGCCCCTGCGGCCACCACACGGAGTGGTTCCATGACACGCTTCTCTTCCCTGCTGCTGACATTGCTGTTGACACCGGCGCTGCTGCAGGCGCAGCGGCGCGCGCCCGCGCCGGCGCCCCCAGCCGTCTCGCCTGATACGGCAGCGTATGCGCAGCTGCGCTGGCGCTACATCGGCCCGGAGGGCAACCGCGTGTCCTCGGTCGCTGGGTGTGCCCGGCGACCGCACCACGTACTACGCGGGCGCGGCCTCCGGCGGCATCTGGAAGACGACGGATGGCGGGCGTCCACTGGTCGCCCATCTTCGATGACCAGACCGCGCAATCCATTGGCGCGCTCGCCGTGGCGCCTTCGGATGCGAACATCGTCTGGGCGGGCACGGGCGAGCCCTTCATCCGCAGCCACATCTCGATGGGCAACGGCGTCTATCGCAGCACCGATGCCGGCCGGACGTGGAGCCGCATGGGACTCGAGAACACGGGCCGCATTGCGCGCATTGCCATCGATCCGGGCAACCCTGACATCGTGTTCGTGGCCGCACAGGGCCACAGCTACGGACCGCAACCGGCGCGTGGTGTCTACCGCACGCGCGATGGCGGCCGTACGTGGGAGCGCGTGCTGTTCGTGAACGACAGCACGGGCGCCATCGATGTGGTCATGGATCCTTCCAATGCGCGCATCCTGTACGCGGCCACGTGGCAGCTGGAGATCCACACGTGGGGTCGCCAGAGTGGCGGCGCGGGCAGCGGCATCTGGAAGTCGACGGATGGCGGCACCACGTGGAAGCGGCTCGAGGGCCATGGCCTTCCCACACACGCCATGGGCAAGATCGGGCTGGCGGTGGCGCGTTCCAATCCCAACCGCGTGTATGCGCTGATCGAGACCGGCGATGGCGTGCCCTGGAACGGGCAGGACACCGACACGGGTGAGCTGTGGCGCTCCGATGACGCGGGCGCAACGTGGCAGATGACGACGACGGATCGCAATCTCACGGGCCGCGGCGCGTACTACACGCGCATGGCGGTGATGCCCGACGACGAGAACGAGGCGTACTTCCTGGCCGCGTCGTGGTCGAAGACGCTGGATGGTGGCGAGCATGTCATTGATCCACCTTTCGCGGAGACGCCGGGCGGCGACCACCACGACATCTGGATCGATCCGACGAACGGCAACCGCATGTTCGTGAGCCACGATGGCGGAGTGTCGATCAGCGAGAATCGCGGCCGCACATGGCTGCGCGTGCAGCTGCCCATCGCGCAGGTGTACCACGTCGAGGTGGACAACGCCGTGCCCTACCGCGTCTACGGCAACCGGCAGGATGGTCCGTCGGCGATGGGAACGAGCAACACACGCAATGGCGGCGAGATTTCGCGCGGCGCGTGGACCACGGTGGGTGGCGGCGAGAGCGGCTGGGCCACGCCGGATACGGTGGATGACGACGTCGTGTGGTCGAGCGCCAGCGGTTTCGGCAGCGTGTCCGGCATCGTCACGCGCTACAGCCGGCGCACGCAGCAGGTGCACGCAGTCGAGGTCTGGCCCGAGCCCAGCATCGGCCGGCCGGCGAAGGCGGTGAAGTACCGCTTCGTCTGGAACTTCCCGCTCACCATCTCGCCGCACGACCATAACACCGTGTATGTGGGCAGCCAGTACGTGCACGTGACCACGGATGGCGGCAACAGCTGGCGTGTGATCAGTCCGGACCTCACGCGCAACGACACCACGCGCATGGGCAGCTCGGGCGGGCTCACGCCCGACAACATCGGCGTCGAATACAGCGGCGTCGTGTTCGCCATTGCGGAATCACCGGTACAGGCGGGGCTGATCTGGGCGGGGACCAATGATGGCCGCGTGCAGGTCACGCGCAACGGCGGCCAGAGCTGGGACAACCTGAGCGCGAACCTGCCCGGCCTGCCGGAGTGGGGCACGATCGACAACATCGAGCCCTCGCGCTGGGATGCGGGCACGGCGTACCTGAGCGTGGACGCGCACCAGACCGGCAACTTCGATCCCTGGATCTATCGCACGAGTGATTTCGGCCACACCTGGAAACTCATCGTCGACGGCATCCCGAAGAGTCCGCTCAGCTACACGCACATCGTGCGCGAGGACCCGGTCCGCCGCGGCATGCTGTACGCCGGCACGGAAAACGGCATGTACGTTTCCTTCGATGACGGCGGCCACTGGCAGCCGCTGCAGATGAACCTGCCGCACGCGCCCGTCTACTGGATCGTGGTCCAGCCGCACTTCCACGACCTGGTGATTGCGACCTACGGCCGTGGCTTCTGGATCCTCGATGACATCACCGCACTGGAGCAGGCGACACCGGATGCGCTGGCCGCCGATGGACACCTGTTCGCGCCGCGGTCGGCCTATCGCTTCCGCGGTGTCGAGTCGCCGTTCGTGCCGGATGCCGATCCTACGGTGGGCCAGAATCCAACCTACGGCGCTTCCCTGCACTACTGGCTGAAGCGTGCGCCGGGCGATACGAGCGCAACCACGCCCGCCCGGGGAGCACAGACTGCGACGAGAACACAGACGCGCGCAGCGAATGCGGGAAGTGCGTCGTCGCCTGCTGACACCGTTGTCGACAGCACACAGATCGGCGCGGCGAAGCCTGATTCGACGCTGGAGATCCGCATCACCGATGCCAGCGGCAAGCTCGTGCGCAAGCTGACGGGCCCGGCGAAGGCGGGCATCAATCGCGTGTGGTGGGACCTGGCCGCGGATGCGTCGAAGAGCGTCAAGATGCGCACAGCGCCGGAGGACGCGCCCGAGGTGCGCGTGGGCGGCGACGGCACGCGTGCTTCGCCGGACATTGCGCCGGTGTCACTGCTGGTGCCGCCCGGCACGTACACGGTGCACGTGACGCTGGCCGGTCGCGAGTACACGCAGCCGCTCGAGGTGCTGAAGGATCCCAACTCGACAGGCACAATGCAGGACATTGCGCAGCAGCAGCCGCTGCTGACGTCGCTGCGCGATGATCTGGATGGCGTCGTCGACATGGTGAACCGGCTGGAGCTGGTGCGCGCGCAATTGCAGTCACTGCAACGCACGCTGGCCGCGGATTCGGCGGCCGGTGCGGCCGCCGGTGGCACCAATGCGGATCTGCGCGCGAGCGCGGATTCGCTGGACAGAAAGCTCGCTGCGGTCGAGGCCGAGCTGACACAGCTGAAGCAGACGGGACGCGGCCAGGACGTGATCCGCTGGCCCATGATGCTGGGCGCGCAGCTCGGCTACCTGGCCAATGACGTGGGCAGCTCCGACTTTTCGCCCACCACGCAGCAGCGCGAAGTTGCGCGCGTGCTGCACACGCATCTACTCTCCGTGTCGGGGCGCTATCAGCAGGCCATCCGCGGCGATGTCGCCGCCTTCAACGAGCTTCTGCGCCGTCGCGGTCTGGGCGGACTGGTGAACGTGATTTCGTGAGCCGGGCACTAACCACGCGTTCCGTGATGCGTCGGGTCATGCATGAGCGGGCCTGAGCCCGCGTCCGCCGCCGCGCTCCACCCGGGCACCATGCTCGGGCCCTACCGCATCGTCGAGCGACTGGGCGGCGGCGGCATGGGCGACGTGTTCCGCGCGCTCGATACCCGGCTGGAGCGCACGGTCGCGATCAAGAATGCTGCGGCCGGAGTTGTTCGCGAACGCGGCGGCGCGCCGGCGCTTTGCGGCGGAGGCGAGGGCGGTTTCGGCGCTGAACCATCCGGGGATCGTCGCCTTGTACGATGTGGGCACGCAGGGCGAGGCGGACTACCTGGTGATGGAGTACGTGGAGGGCCAGCCGCTGGACGCGCGGCTGCGTCAGGGTGCGCTGCGTCTGCCGCAGGCGCTGGAGGTGGGCATACAGGTGGCCGATGCGCTGGCCGCCGCGCATGCCAGCGGCTTCATCCACCGCGACCTCAAGCCAGCCAACATCGTGCTGCTGCCGGATGGCCGGGCCAAACTGCTGGACTTCGGCATTGCGAAACTTCTGTTAGGGCCGGAGGATGCGCCGCAGGACCTGACCGCGCAGACCGGCGCGGGCGTGCTGCTGGGCACGCTTGCCTACATGTCACCCGAGCAGGCGAGCGGCGAACCGATCGACGGGCGCTCGGACATCTTCGCGCTGGGCGCTGTCCTGTACGAGATGGTGACAGGCCGTTCGCCCTTTGCGCGTGGCGTGCCCGTGCAGACGCTCACGGCCATTCTGTCCGGCGATGCAACGCCCGTGCGCTCGCTCGTGCCTGCCATCCCGGCCGAGCTGGAGCGCGTGATCGGGCGCTGTCTGCGCACGGATGTGCGGCGTCGCTTCCAGAGCATCGCGGATGTGCGCGTCGCACTCGAGGACGCGCGCGACGATCTGAAGCAGGCGCCAGCATCCATGCCGGGCGCACGCCGGCGTATCCGCTGGCCGATGGTGGCCGGCTTGGTGCTCGTGTTCGCGGCCGGCGGCGCCGTCGCGCTGTACTGGAAACCCGCGCGTGCGAACGGCAGCACGATGCTTCCCGAGCTGCAGCGACTCACGTGGGATGCCGGGCTCACGACGCAGCCGGCGATCAGCGGCGATGGCCGGCTCGTGGCATTCGCGTCGGATCGCGCCGGCAACGGCAATCTCGACATTCTGGGTGCAGCAGACCGCGGGCGGGCCGGCACTGCGGCTCACGACGGAAACGACGGACGAAACGGATCCGGACCTCTCGCCGGATGGCTCGCTGGTCGCGTTCCGTGCAGAGACGCCAGCGCCCGGCGTGTACGTCGTGCCCGCGCTGGGCGGCGGATCCGCGCGTTTGATCGGACCGGATGGACGGCATCCGAAGTTCGCACCCGACGGTCGCTCCATCGCCTACTGGACCGGTGATCAGCTGGCGCCTCGCGCTCGCGGCGACCGGCACACCTTCATTGTGCCGGTCAGCGGTGGCCAGCCGCGTCCGATCGCGGAAGATGTCACCGGCGCCGCTGATGTCGTGTGGTCGCCGGACGGTCGCGCACTGCTGGTGTATGGCGTGGGCCAGAAGGACAACCGCGGCCGTGACTGGTTCTTCGTGCCGCTGGATGGCTCGCCTTCCGTGCGCACGCACGCCTACGATCGTATCGCCGCCGCCGGCATCGGCACGGACCTCAACAGTGGCCTCGCCGACGTTCCCTGGCCGATGGCGTGGAGCCGCAGCGGCGTCGTCTTCCACAATTCGCCAGTCAGTCAGAACGCCAGTCTCTGGCTGTTGCCCATCGATTCCACTAACGGCACTGTCAGGGAAGCGCCGCGCCAGCTCACCTCCGATGTCGCCGATGACGAGGCCGGCGCTGTTTCGGTCAATGGCCAGCTCGTGTTCGCCGCGCTCACCCAACGCAATGTTATCGTGGGCGTGCCGCTGGAGGCGAACGTGGGGCGGCAGCTGGGACCGCCGCGGCCGCTGCGCGAGGACCGCGCCAATACCGGCCGTGCCGACGTCTCGCGCGATGGGCGCTACCTTGCCTTCCCGCTCTACAGCTTCAATGGCGCGGAAGTGCGCTGGCGCGACCTGCGCACGGGCAGTGAACGGCAGCTCGCCATCACGCCCTCCGCCGATCTGGATCCGACGATCTCGCCGGATGGCAGTCAGGTCGCGTGGACGGCTCAGGATACAGCGGCAGACGCGGCGCAGAGAGCGACAGGATACGCCGTGGCGGCCAGCGGTGGTGTGCCGCGCGTGTTCTGTCGCGGCTGCACCGTGCACGGCTGGAGCAGCGACAATCGCCACGTCGTCGTGCAGACGGGCGGCGGTGTTTCTCTTATTGATATGCAGACCGGCGCACAGCAGGTCGTGCTGGCCCGCGGCGGCACTCGCCCGTTCCTCTCGCCCAACGAACGGTGGATTGCGTTCAGCGCGCGCAGCCACGTGTATGTCGCCGCAGTGCGGCCGGGAAATCCACCGCCGGACAGCGAATGGATCGATGTGGACGGCAGTGGCGGCCGCGCCTGCGGCTGGTCGCCCGATGGACGGCTGCTCTATCTGCTGCTCGAGATCGACGGGTTTCGCTGCCTCTACGCGATCCGCATCGATCCGGACAGCGGCCGGCCACAGGGCGAGCCCTTCCCGGTAACGCACTTCCACAACAGCAACCTGCAGTGGGGCTCGACCGGCTACGGTAACGCCATTGCGACGGGTCTCTTCGTAAGCGACATGGCCGAATACACGGGCAACATCTGGATGATGCGCATCGCGCCGCAGTGAAATGCGCTGCCCTCGCGCCCGGGTTGCCGCCGCCGCTGCAGCCGACACGACGGTTCGGACGCGCAGCAGCACGCCTGACGAAGCGTTAGTGCGCCGGCGCGCCGGCCCGCGAGCGCCGGCATGAACGGCGCACTCCGCTGTTTGTGGATGTGAAGCGGGCCCGCACTGGAGCTGAAGGTCAGGTCGTCGAGGTCATCGGTGGGCATGTCGGCTGTGTACTTGACGTTGCCCGCACAGCGCTGGACCGTGAAGCTGATGCGGCCACTGGCCCAGCTGCCCGTGACCGGAAAGCCCGTGAAATCGTTCTCGTTCACGTGCTCCGTGCCCGTGAACTGGCCGGAATGTGCCGCCATCAACGTTGCCGAACAGATCCAGGGTATGGTTGGCATTGGCGACATCCTTGCAGAGGGGTGTCAGTGTGGGCGCAGCAGCTCGATCGCCGCCGGCTCATTCGCGCGGCAGGCGATAGGGGAGCCGGCCGCTGCAGTTGGCGAGGAAGATGACGGCGGTGGAGGCCGAACGATCGCCTTCCGTGACGCGCAGGGTTGCGCGATGCTCACCGTCCCATTCCGCGAGCTCGATCCAGACCTCGGCACCGTCGCCGACCGGTTCGCCATCGAGCTCCCATTGCATGGCGGAAGACGGCAGGGTATGCCCGTCGCTCCCGGTAGCCGTGCCCCAGAGTCGGAGCAGCGAGCCTGCGCGGACGGCCGAATCCTGAGCCGGCGCGAGGATGGTGGGCCGTGGATCGCGCACCGGAATGTCGACCGGGACGGGCTCGGATTCGACGCCGTAGAATCCGTCCGATACATGCACCTGCAGCAGTACCGTGCCGGACGCGAGCATCTCGATCGGTACGACAGCTTCGTTCTGGAGCAGCGACACCGCGAGAACCTGCCAGTTCGTCGGCTGCGCGTCGGGGGTCCAGCGCAGAACGCTCTCTATCGGGTACTCTCCGGACGACGCCACATCCCACCGGACCGTGAGCTGATCGTCCGTGACGTCGGTCGAGACGATGGCGACGGTCGGCGGGAACGAGGTGGCAGGTCGTGACCAGACGGTGTCGCCGTCGCGCGTGATCCTGACAAGCGTACAATCCGCGCTCTCGGGGAGGATCGCTTCGACGAAGCCCGTGGGAGGACCGTCATCCTCGCCTCCGCCGCAGGAGCAACTCCCGCAAGCCTGCGCCGAGTGCCAGCGGACGGGCGCGCGGGCGACAATGCGGCCGTCGCTGTCGATCGCTTCGGCGATCGCACCCTGCAGTCGCTGGCCGGTCGCGGTGGAACGGGTCTCGAGGCGCAGTACGCGCTGCATGTCAATGACACCGTCCTGGACACGGCCCAGCAGCACGATGAGCGGCACCGGATCGGGGTCCGCCAGGAGGTGAACCGATCGTCCCATCCAGGGCGCTGTCGGCTCCGGGCTCTTCGGCCGGAACGGGTCACGCACGCTGTCGTCGAGATACAATGGAAACTTGCTGTTAGGATCCGATACCCACTGCGGATCGAGTGCGGGGTGCATCAGCAGCTTCTGATAGTTGTACAGCGAGATCCAGCGGCTGCTGCAGTACGACATGAAGTCGCTGGTGAAGCGCGGAGGGTAGATCGTACTGTCGGTGGCATCCGTGCCGTACTCGCCGATCAACGCCATGCGCGTGAGGAACCTGTCGTAGGGCTCATAGCGGGGGTAGTCGGGGTCGAAGGTTCGATCGTCCCGGGGAAGACAGCCCGGCGCATGCGACAGCCCCAGCACGTGACCCAGCTCGTGGGCCATGCCCATGCCCTGGTCGACGAACGTCGAGCCGACGGCGCCACCGCCTCCACAACCGCCCGTGTCGCCGATCGGAATCCCGTTGGGCAACAGCGCGAAATACAGGCGGTCCGTCCGGTTCCCGTCGAAGTACTTCGCGATCGACAGCCACACGAGCAGCTCGCCCCAGCTGGCAGGGCAAACGCCGTTCGCCATGCTGCCCGTCAGTGGAGTCCCGATGGTGGTGAGTCCGGCGAGACTGATGTCCGGCGTCTTTGACACCGGATACATCCTGAGCGTCGTCGCCACCGTCCGCTGGAAATCCGCCAGATTCGTTGCCGGCAGGGTCAGCAGATTGCCCGCACCATCGTCGCCGCTGTACTGCACCGGAATGCCGCGAATGCGCAGCGTCTGCAGAAGCAGCGCGTGGATCTCGACATCGGTCTCGGTCGCGAATGCGCCACTCCCTGCCACAGCGACCTTGACGTGCAGGCGCATGTGGCCGCGCATCGCCGCCGCCGGGATCAGGAAGTTCAGCGTGCTGGCGACACTGCCTCGCTCGGCATCGTAGCCCGGCGCAACCTGCGCATCCACGCCGTAGGGCCACGCTTTCATGAGCACGACGTCATCCCGCCACGTGCCACTGCGGGGTCGCTGCAGCATCACCGTTGCCACCACGTCGTTGATCCGCCCGACGAGGCCGCGCACGTAAACCCGGACATAGGCCGGCTTGTCCGCCACCAGTGCGACCGAGTTGTCCGGGCCCCGGTCCGCGGGATCCGTCAGGTGCTGGTCCGCATGGTAGTACTGGATCGCCTGTGTTACTTCGACGCCGTCGATCGCGAGCCGAACGACCCGCACGTTCGATTCGAGCAGCGCCTCACGGATGGATTCCTTGATGATGGATCGAACGTCGACCGGCATGATTCCCCCCCGTGTTCCGTTGGTGCGCCAGAGCGGTGCAGCCTACTGACGCTGGTCACGGATCGTGAGGCGGAGTCGGTTGCGGAAGGTCGATCTGGGTAGGACCAGCCACCGCTGATGATAGTGGCACGCTGTACCCGGGACAATGGCTCGCCGTCTGGCGCCCCCAACGAAAGGTTATCGAAGCGCCTGTCGGAAAGATGCAGATCGCGCCGCCGTTACCCGGGTTGCCGCCGCCCGTAACACTCGGCACTATGGAATGATGGCGACGATTCCCGGAGACCTCCGACTCGCATTGCGCGCACTGCGCCGCGCCCCCGCCTTCGCACTCACCACCATCCTCATCCTCGCCCTCGCGATTGGCGTGTCTACAGTGATGTTCACGGTCTGCAAGACCGTGTTACTGGACCGGCTGCCGGTCGCGGCGCAGGACCGCGTCGCCATCATGCACCCGCTCGACAGCAAGGGAACGCACCTGGATGCGCCCTTCGCGTACCTGCCGGAGATTGGCCGCGACAGTGGCGTGTTTCAGGGCGTTGCCGGCGTGTACCACCTGGGCACACAGCCGGCACCACTGCTGAATGGAGATGTGTCGGTCGAGCTGGGGCTGGTGAACGCTACCGCGAACTTCTTCAATGTGCTCGGCATGCGACCCGTGGTGGGGCGGTTCTTCCGGCCGGAGGATGGCGCCGCGGGCGCACCGCCGGTGATTGTATTGAGCAATGTCGCGTGGCGCCGAAGCTTCGGAGGCGATCCTGGTGTCATCGGCCGTTCGCTCACCATGCCCTACACACGGCAGCGCGCACAAATCGTGGGGGTGGCGCCCGCAGGATTCGAGTACCCGGCGGGCGTCGCTGCGTGGCTGCCGATTCCGCCGGACTTCACCGGCCAGGTCGACATCATCGCCCGTCTCGCAACCGGCGTGACCATGGAATCCGCGAGGTCACGACTGTTCGCGCTGACGCAGCGCGTGAATCCGTTCACCAGCACGCGACCGGGCCAGAATGTTTCGCCACAGACGTTCGTGGTGGCGGGCGTAGCGGCAGAGTCGTTTGCGGAAACCGTGCTGGGCAGTTCGCGGCCGGTCCTCATTGCACTCACGCTCGCGGTCGGGCTGCTGCTGCTCATCGCCTGCTTCAACATTGGCAACCTCATGCTGGTGCGGTTGCTCGGCCGCACGCGCGACATTGTCGTGCGCCGTGCACTGGGCGCTACCGCAGGCAATGTCGGCCGGCTGTTCGTGGTCGAGAACGCAGTGCTCGGTGCCATCGGCGGCGCACTCGGATTGCTCGCCGCACTCGTGCTGCTGCGCGTGATCCGCGCGGCCGCGCCACCCGGACTGCCGCGCAGTGACGCGCTCGGCGCCATGAGCACGCCTCTGGCGCTGGCGGCGACGGTCACAGGACTGGGCATGGTGCTGTTCGGCGTGCTGCCCAGCGTGATCGCGTCGCGCATCAATTCGTACGCCGCATTGCGCAGCGATTCGCGGACCGGAATGGAAAGCCGTTTCCGCCGACGTGCGCGGCGCTGGCTGGTCGCGACGCAGATCGCGCTCGCAGTGGTGATGCTCACCGGCGCCGGCCTGCTGGTCCGTACGCTGGCGCACCTCGAGTTCATGGACCTCGGCTACCAGCCCGATCACCTCTGGGTTCTCTCGTTCACTGCTCCGCAGAGCGTGCTCCCGGACGATCCGCGGATCCACGAAGTGGCGAAGGCACTGGTCGCTCGCCTCGAGGCCACACCCGACGTCGTGGCAGTCACGCCCATCGAGCAGATGCCGTTCCAGGGTCAATCGTTCTACATCATGAAGCTGACGCGTGCGGACCAGCCGTCGACACAGCGCGAGAACGTGCCGTTCGTCCCCTTCGAGTTCGTGGGGCCGGATTACTTCCGCACCTTGCGCATCCCCATCGTTCAGGGGCGCGGCTTCACCACGGCAGACACCAGGAGTTCCGGGAGAGTCGTCGTGATCAATGAGACGCTCGCACGACAGCTCTGGCCCGGTGAGAGTCCGATTGGCAAACAACTGGTGAACGAGCAGCCGGCAATGCGGAGCGACACATGGACGGTCGCCGGTGTGGCGCGCGACACCCGCTTCCGCGAGCTGAAGGCCGTCGGACCGGTCGTGTACTTCGACTGGGATCAGATCGATCCCTTCTGGAACGGTCTGTTAGTCGTGCGCACGACGAGGCCGCCGGCCGCCATGCTGCCGGCCCTGCGCGCCGCCACCCGCGAGGTGAATCCCGACCTGCTGATCTGGCGCACGCAGACCATGGATCAGCTGCTGGAGGCGCCGCTCGCGCGACCGCGCATGAGCGCGCTGCTGATGACCGGCGTCAGCGCGGTGTCCCTGCTGCTCTCCGTGATCGGCCTCTACGGCGTGCTGTCGTCGAGTGTGCGCCAGCAGGCGCGCGACATCGGCGTGCGCATGGCGCTGGGCGCGACCGCGCGCAACGTGCGTCGCCTGGTGCTGGGCGATGCCCTGCGCGTGCTGGGTGCGGGCGCGCTGGCCGGCGTGCTGGGCGCTGTCATCGGCGGGCACGTGCTGGCGTCGCAGCTGTTCGACGTGCGGCCGATCGATCCGCTTTCGCTTGCAGCCGCCGCCGCGCTCCTGCTCGTCGCTGGCCTTGCGGCCGCGTGGTTGCCCGTGCGCCGGGCCAGCCGGATCTCGCCCGTCGAGACACTACGCATGGAGTGATCCGTTCGCGCGCGCTGCACGTGCGGCATGCCGCGGCGAAGGCCGCCTTGCCGCCGCGTGCCGGGCTCGCCACTTTGCGCCCCACCTCAAAGCACGGGAGCCCCGCGTCATGAACGGATCCGCCGCATCCGGCAGCGCGACGCGCACAGTGCCACGCGGCCGCTGGCTGCAGCTGCTGGTGGGCGTCATCTGCATGTCGATGATCGCCAACCTGCAGTACGGCTGGACGCTGTTCGTGAACCCCATCAACGACACCTGGCACTGGGGCCGCCCCGCGATCCAGGTCGCGTTCACGCTCTTCGTGCTCACCGAGACCTGGCTCGTGCCCATTGAAGGCTACCTCGTCGACCGCTTCGGTCCGCGCGTCGTCGTCGTAACAGCCGCGTTACTGGTGACCGCCGCGTGGGTGCTCAACTCCATCGCCAACACACTGCCGCTGCTGTACGCGGGCGCGATCCTGGGCGGTATTGGCGCGGGCGCGGTGTACGGCACCTGTGTGGGCAACGCGCTCAAGTGGTTCCCCGACCGGCGCGGCCTTGCGGCCGGTCTCACCGCGATGGGTTTCGGCGCCGGCTCCGCGCTCACCATCATCCCCATCGCCAACTCGATCCGGGACAGCGGATATCAGGCGACGTTTCTCCATTTCGGCCTGCTCCAGGGCGCCACTGTCTTCGTGCTCGGGTGGCTCCTGAAGAAGGCGCCCACCGGATTCCCCGCGATGGGCGCGCGCTGGATGGTGAACACCGCGCCCGCACCGGACAAGACGCCCACCCAGATCGTGCGAACACCCGTGTTCTGGGTGATGTATGCGATGTTCGTGCTCATGGCGGTGGGCGGACTGATGGCGACGGCGCAGGTCGGACCCATTGCGCGCGACTACGGTGTCGAGAAGATCCCGGTGACGCTGATCGGCCTGACCCTGCCCGCGCTCACCTTCGCGCTCTCCTTCGACCGCGTGCTGAACGGCCTGACCCGCCCCTTCTTCGGCTGGATCAGCGACCATATTGGCAGGGAAAACACCATGTTTGGTGCGTTCGCGCTGGAGGGGTTCGGCATTCTGCTGCTCAGCCGCCTGGGCCGCGACCCCACCGCGTTCGTGCTGCTCACCGGCCTGGTCTTCTTCGCATGGGGCGAGATCTACAGCCTCTTCCCCGCCACCGTCGCCGACACGTACGGCGTGAAGTTCGCCGCCGCCAATGCCGGCCTGCTCTACACGGCCAAGGGCACCGCCTCGCTGATGGTGCCCCTCACCAGCGTCATCGCGGGGTCGAGCAGCGGCTGGCACACCGTCTTCGTCATGGCCAGCGTGCTCAACTTCGCGGCCGCCTCGTGCGCGCTGCTCGTGCTCAAGCCACTGCGCAATCGCATGCGCCGCGCACCCTCGCCCGTGGCGGTCCCTGTGCCCAGCACGTCGCTGCCATGACGCGCGCGCCCAAGGGCCGTATCTCGCGAATGCAGGCAGACACGGCCGTTGCACGCCTGGTGTCGCCGTGAAGATCGCGATCGTCGGCGCCGGCTCGATTGGCGGGTACCTGGGCGCCCTGCTGTCTGCTGCTGGCGACGACGTGACCTTCATTGCGCGCGGTGCGAATCTCGCTGCCATCCGCAGCCGCGGCATGAAGGTGACGCTCGAGGATGGCCGCGAAGTCATTGCCGGCAATGCGCGCGCCTTCGCCGACATGGCCGAGGCGGGCGCACACGATGTCGTGCTGCTGACGGTGAAGGCGCACCAGGTGGCGGCCGTCGCGCCCGCGCTGCACCACCTCTGCCACGCGGACACGGCCATTGTCACCATGCAGAACGGGATCCCGTGGTGGTATTTCCAGCGTCATGGCGGCGAGTACGAGGGCACGCCGGTGCGCGCGGCCGATCCCGATGGCTGCATCGCGCAGCACATCGATCCCGCGCGCATCATCGGCAGTGTCGTTTATCCCGCGGCCAACCTGGTGGCGCCGGGAGAGGTGGTCGTGGTCGAAGGCCGGCGTTTCACGCTGGGCGAGCTGGATGGCGCCACGACGCCGCGCCTCGAGGCCATTGCGGCCAGCCTGACGCGCGCCGGCTTCAAGGCGCCCATCACTGCCGACATCCGCAGCGAGATCTGGCTCAAGCTCTGGGGCAGCCTCAGCTTCAACCCGATCAGTGCGCTGACGCACGCCACGCTCGCAGAGCTGTGCCGGTATCCGCTCACCCGCGAGCTGAGCGCGGAAATGATGCGCGAGGCCGAGACCATTGCCTACAAACTCGGTATTACATTCCGTGTCAGCATCGAGCGGCGCATTGCGGGTGCCGAGAAGGTGGGCTCACACAAGACGTCCATGCTGCAGGACATCGAGCAGGGCAAGCCCATCGAGCTGGAAGCCCTCGTCGGCGCAGTCGTCGAGCTTGGGCGCCTCACGGGCACTGCCACGCCGCACATTGACGCCATCTATGCGGTGGCGAGTTTGCTGGCCGGTACTCTGGCCGCACAGCATGGGCGGCTGGAAATACGGTCTTGAACAGCGGGGCTGGGGCTGGGGCTGGGGTTGACGGATCAACTGCGTCAACGGATCGACGACGTTGCTGGGGCTGGTTGCTGGGGAACGGAGTCGCTTGCCAACGATGTCGCGCTGATTGCTGTGAATTGTCGTGCGCGGCGGCGTGACGCTCTCACGGTGTTTCCCAGCCCGAGCCCGAGCCCCAGCCCGCCTTTCCGTAGTACTACAGGGGATGACCAAATGGCGACTGCAGGCACAATCGCGGAGTTGCTCGAGAACGGTGACGCTTCTGCCACGGCACTGACCTCGCCGGGTGGGGTGCCGCTCACGTATGCGGCATTGCGCGAGCTGGTCGCGGAGACGGTGCAGGCGCTCAATGCGCAGGGCGTTGGCCTGAATGACCGGGTCGCGATCGTGCTCGACAACGGGCCGGAAATGGCGACGGCGTTCCTCGCCATCGCGGCAGCAGCGACGGCGGCTCCGCTGAATCCGTCGTATCGGGCGGAGGAATACGAGTTCTACCTGACCGACCTGCGCGCGAAGCTGCTGGTCGTGGGCGAGGGGCGGGATTCGCCGGCGGTCGAGGTGGCGACGCGGCTGGGTGTGCCGATCGCCCGCCTGGTACCGCATCCGGAGCGGGGCGCGGGCAGCTTCGCGCTGGCGTTCCCGTGCCGAGCCCCCAGACAGCGTGTCAGTGACGCGCGCTTGGCGGGCCCGGCCGACATCGCGCTCGTGCTGCACACGTCGGGCACCACGTCGCGGCCCAAGATCGTGCCGCTGGCACAGCGCAACGTCTGCGCATCGGCGCGCAACATCGTGGGCACGCTTGCGCTCACGCCCGAGGATCGCGGTCTCTCCATCATGCCGCTCTTCCACATCCACGGTCTCATGGCAGCACTGCTCGCGCCGCTCTCCGCGGGCGGCGCCGTCTGCTGCTCGCCGGGCTTCAATGCGCTGCGCTTCTTCTCCTGGGTCGCGGAAGTGCAGCCCACGTGGTACACGGCCGTGCCCACCATGCACCAGGCGATTCTGTCGCGCGCATCGAAGAACGCGGACATCGTAGCGGCCAGCAGGCTGCGCTTTGTGCGCTCCTCATCGTCGGCCATGCCCATGCGCGTGATCAGCGAGCTGGAGAGCGTGTTCCGCGCACCCGTCATCGAGGCCTACGGCATGACCGAGGCGGCGCACCAGATGGCGAGCAACCCGCTGCCGCCGCACGAGCGCAAGCCGGGCACGGTCGGTCCGGCTGCGGGTCCCGAGGTGCGCGTCGTCGACGAGCACGGCCAGACGTCGCCTGCCGGTGGCACGGGCGAGATCGTCATCCGCGGCGAGAACGTGATGCTCGCCTACGAGAACAATCCCGGCGCCAATGCGGATGCGTTCATCGACGGCTGGTTCCGCACGGGCGACCAGGGTGTCATGGATGACGACGGCTATCTCAGCATCACAGGGCGGCTGAAGGAGATCATCAACCGGGGCGGCGAGAAGATCTCCCCACGCGAGGTCGATGAGATCATCATGGAGCACCCGGCCGTACACCAGTGCGTGACCTTCGGCATGCCGCACGACATGCTGGGCGAAGATGTCGCCGCGGCGGTGGTGCTGCGTGAGGGCGCCAGCTGCGATGACCGCGAGCTGCGCCAGTTCGCCGCCACGCGCCTCGCCGACTTCAAGGTGCCCCGTCGCATCCTGATCCTGAAGGAGATCCCGGTCGGCGCGACGGGCAAGCTGCAGCGCATCGGGCTGGCGAAGAAGCTGGGATTGGGTTAGCTCCCCGGCTCCCTGCCCTCCCGGCACCCCGGAATCCTGAAGCCGCCGATGCGCGTCGAGTAGTTGCTCTCGCCTGCGCGCAGGTAATCGCCGACATACCAGAAGGTGCAGTCGTCGCTGGGGTCCATGGCCAGCGTGGTGTAGTCCTCCCAGCGCAGTGTGTTCTTCTGCGCCGCCTCGCCTTCGGCCAGCACGGTCTCGTGGAACGCGAGCACGCCCGGCGTGTCCCCGGCAAGGCGGGCGGCGAAGCGCTGGCCGGCGTAGTGGGGCGTACCACCGAAGGAGTAGCCCATGCCGATGTTGCCCATGCGGTCCATGCCGATGCTGCCCATCCAGCGATAGAAGCTGTCGGGCGCGAATGTGCTCTGCTGGTAGAGGACGGGCTCGCGTTTCTGATTCAGCCGGAACTCGTACCAGCGCACACCGCCCCCACCCGCCGGATGTGTTCACGGAGTGCAAGGCGACGATGGATTCGTGGCCGGCCCAGCGCCGGTACACGAGTCGCTGCATGAGCTTGTCGCCCTGTGCGTCCAGGCGGCGGGTGGTGTCGGGCTGGGGCACACAGCTGGTCAGCTGGCCGTCGCACAGATAGTGGTAGGGCGCGACCGGCAGCTTCAGCGGTCCGCTGACACGCGTGTTCGCGGGGTCCGTCCAGTCCACGTGGAACGTCCACCAGTAGATGCCATCGTCCTCGAACTGCTGGTGCAGCTGCGTGCCACCCGTGGCCATGATGATGTTGGGCGCGCCCGGGGGCGGCAGCTCCTGGCCATCGATGTCGGCATTGTTCAGGAAGTTGACGCCGTCGATGATAACGCACTGTTCCGTGGCGGGCAGGCCCTGCAGCATGCGGGTGCGGTCGGCCACGCAGGCGTGCTTCTGGATGACCTCGTCGCCGGTGCTGCTGGGCACATACCAGCCATCGGGCCAGACGGCGGGGCGCGGATAATCGGGGAAGAGCGCCCGCTTGAACTCGTAGCGGTAATACGGACCCAGCGGGTCGGCGCCGGCGCTCACGGCGTAGCACATTGACCAGGGTTCCTTCGCATCGCTCGAGTCGCGGCGGAATATGGGCATGACAATGAGCCAGCGGCCGGCCAGCTGGTCGTAGCGCACGACGGCGTCGCCGTTGGGCCGGGGCTCGCAGCGGCCGGGGAAGCCGGCAAAGATCGCGTTGGTGGGCACGGGCCCGGAGAGCACGCGGCCGGTCGTGTCGTAGACAGCGCCCTTTTTCGTGAAGATGGCCATCCGCGAATTCACGATCTGCACAATGTGGTTGGGACCCACCGCGAGCGCGTTGTCGGATGGATTGCGCAGCGTGGCGCTGCCCTGCGGCCCGGTGAAGCCGGCGCCCAGGCCGTCGAAGCTGGCAACGATGGGCACGGGCGGCCGCGTGCCCTGCGCAAGCTGCTCAATGCCGCCGCCGGCGCGAGCGTGTGCGCGTCGCTTGTCACCGTCACCGCGATCGCGGTCCGCACGCGTGTTGCGTGCAGACGCCGGCGACGCCATGGCCGCCCCCGCTTCTTCCTCTACGGAGGCATCCCTTTCAGGCGAGAGTCCGTGATGCATTTCGCGCACGGCTGCGGGCAGCAGAGGTGCATTGGCATCCGCACCGGCACTGCGACCGCGGCAGAGATCAGCCTCGCGCGCACAGGGCAAAGCAACACGCGTGCGTGCGCGCGCGACCAGCGGCAGCGACGTGTCCATGGCGACAGCGGCACGGACCGTGACGGGAAGCGTCGCATACGATCCGTGATCCGTTGCCGCGTGCTCACAGCCGGTGAGAACGAGACATGGGATGGCGAGCATGACGGAGTTGGGAAAGCGCAAGCGCCCCCGGTGCGGCATGAGCGGCTCCTGAGGTACGGGGTTTTCGAGCGGCGGCCGCCTGAGAATAGGGTGGCCGCCGAGCGTGCGGAACCGGGCGCGCCTGTGGCGGGCCGCGTCAACGGCCGGGTGGCACCAGCGGTCGGTCGAAGACGCGCTGCCATTCGGCGTAGGCAGGCTTGCGGTGCAGCTGTGCGTCGAGCACGCCCATGTGGGCGAAGTTGGACAGCTCGAGCGCGCGGTCGGGGTCGAGGCCGAGTGCGTTGACGTCCAGGTCGGTGAACGTGAGCATGACCCACGCTTCGGCCTTCACGCCGTCCAGCAGCTGTTCGTAGCGCTTGATGAAGTCCACCTGCTCCTGGGGCGTGCCGTTGCCCCACGCGGTCGCGGCCGAGCTCCAGCCGCCCTCGACCATGATCAGCGGCAGGTTCGTGGCGGCGGCGAAGTTGGCGAACCAGTTGTCGGGCACCTTGTCAGGCGAGTCGAACACGAAGACCGGGTAGGAGGATAGGCCCAGCGCATTGATGTCGAAATCGCTGATGAGGGAGAAGTTGTCGACCGGATCCTGCCCAAACGCGCCGTTAGCCTCGTCTGCCTGGAACGACACGAACACCTTCGTGCCGGGGCTCAGCTGCCGCACCTGCGGCGCCAGTGTGTTGATCATGCCGCGGATGACGGCGTAGAGCGCGGGATCACCGCGCGCGGCCAGCGTGTTGATCTCGGAGGCGAGGCCGAGGTACTCGGGGTGGATGCGCTGCGCAATGCGGCGCACCCAGTCCTCGTGCAGGGCAAGGATCTGCGGCTCGCGGATGCTGTGCCCGGTCCGCACCAGGCCGGGATCTTCCTTGCGCCGGTCCAGGCCATTGAGCGGGTCGACCAGGAAGATGATCTTCATCCCGCGCGCGCGCAGGTACGAGGCCACGCCGTTGCGGTCTTCGACCAGGCTGTCGATGGACGCACCCGCAAGCAGCTCGGGGAACGGCACGGGCTGCTGCATGATCGCGATGTCGGAGACTTTCGCCATGGAGTCCATCAGTGCGAGCACGAGCGAGACATTGGCGCGTGGCGCGCCCGGCGCCCAGCCCATGAGGTAGGTGCGGGCGGCTCCATCCTGTGTGGGTCCGGTGCCGTCTTTCGCCTTGCAGCCTGCCAGCACCAGCAGCAGCGGGACGCAGCGCCAGATCTTCGCCAGCATGTTCCGCCCGACCTTCCCGAGGATCCGTGTGCTCACAGCCACCTGTACGTGGCAGCGGCGGCGTGAGTGCCACTTTGGAGTGTCGGCCGCTCGCCGCCGGGCCTTCCACGTGGACGAGGATCGGCGAAATCGGTGGCCGCCACGTCTTTCAACCCGGCAGCGAGCGCGCTACACTCTCTTCCGTTCAGAAACCCCAGGAGGTCTGCTCATGCGCCGTCTGTTCGCTCGAATCGGCGTGCCCGCGGCCGCGCTCGCGCTCGGTCTGGCCGCAACGCGCAACCTGTCCCCGCAGCAGGGCGCGGGCGGACCCGCGCAACGGGGTCGTTCCGGCTCGCCCGGTGCTGCCCGCGATGCCGGCGCGATCCCCGCCGCAACGCTCGATTCGATGATCCTGAAGTCGTACCACTGGCGCTCGATCGGGCCGGATCGCGGCGGCCGCTCACTCACGGTGGCCGGCGTGCGCGGCCATCCGCAGGAGGGCTACTTCGGCGCCACTGGCGGCGGCCTCTGGAAAACGACCGACGGCGGCACCACCTGGGCGCCCGTGACGGATGGCCAGATCCACAGCGCGTCCGTGGGCGCGGTCGCGGTCTCCGAGACCAATCCCGACATTGTCTTCATCGGCATGGGCGAAGCCTGTATCCGTGGCAACATCATGGCCGGTGACGGCGTCTACAAATCGGCGGATGCGGGCAAGACCTGGTCGCACGTGGGCTTCGGCGACAAACAGACCATTGCGAAGATCCGCATCGATCCGCAAAACCCGGACATCGTGTTCGTCGCCGCAATGGGCAACATGAGCGGCCAGAACGACGAGCGCGGCATTTACAAGAGCACGGATGGTGGCAAGACGTGGCGCCGCGTGCTGTTCCGCGATAACAAGACCGGCGGCGTCGACATTCTCGATCGACCGCAACAACCCGAAGGTCATTTATGCGGCCTTGTGGGAGGCGTTCCGGCTCGAGTACACAATGTCCAGCGGCGGACCGGGCAGCGGTCTCTTCAAGTCCACCGACGGCGGCGAGACGTGGACGGAGATCACGCGCAATCAGGGTCTCCCCGCGGGCACGGATGGCAAGATCGGCGTCTCCGTTTCCGGCGCGGACTCCGAGCGCGTCTACGCCATTGTCGAAAACGACAATGGCGGCCTGTTCAGCTCCGATGATGCGGGCGCCACGTGGAAGCTGATCAATGCGGGTCGCAACATCCGGCAGCGCGCCTTCTACTACAGCCATGTCACCGCCGACCCGATCCACCGCGACGTGGTCTACGTGCAGAACGTGGGCACGTTCAAGTCCACGGATGGCGGCAAGACACTGGTGAACTTTGCGGGCGGCGATTCACACGACCTGTGGATCGACCCTGATAACACGCAGCATATCATGCACGCATTGGATGGAGGCGGCGCCATCACGTACAACGCGGATGCCGAAGACCGAACGTGGAGCAGCCGCGACTATCCGACCGGCCAGTTCTATCACGTCATTACCACGTCGCACGTGCCCTACCATGTGTGCGGCGCACAGCAGGATGCGAGCACCGTCTGCGTACCGAGCGAGGCCGGCTTCGGCGGGCGGGGCGGCGGCTTCGGCCGCGGCGGCGGCGCGCCTCAGACCTACAGCGCGGGCGGCGCCGAGCCGGGCTACATCGCGCCCGACCCGAAGGATCCGGACATCTTTTTCGCCGGTGGCAACAACGGCTCCTTCCTGACGCGCATCAACCGGCGCACGGGCGAGAACCGCGAAGTGGGCGCGTACCCGCGCATGTTCTCGGGCGAGCCGTCCTCGGCACTGAAGGAACGCTGGCAGTGGACGTACCCCATTGTCTTCTCGCCCGTCGACCCGAACGTGCTCTACGCCTCGTCGCAGCACGTCTGGAAGACGATCAACGGCGGGCAGAGCTGGACGCAGATCAGTCCCGACCTCACGCGTCATGATCCCAGGACGATGGGCCATTCGGGCGGCCCCATCACGGGCGACATGAACGGCCCCGAAGTCTACGCCGTCGTCTTCGCGCTCGGTCCGTCGAAGCGCGACGTGAACACGCTCTGGGCCGGCTCCGACGACGGCCTGATCCATGTGACGCGCGATGGCGGGAAGACGTGGAGCAACGTCACGCCGAAGGACATGCCGGACTTCGGCCGCGTGAGCATCATTGACGCGTCCGCATTCGATGTGGCCAGCGCGTACGTGGCCGTGAAACGGCCGCTGCTGGACGACAACGCACCCTGCATTTTCCGCACACACGATTACGGGAAGACGTGGACGAAGATCGTGAACGGCATCGGCGCCAGCGACTACGTGCACGCGGTGCGTGAAGACCCGACGCGGCGAGGCCTGCTCTACGCGGGCACGCAGCACGGCATGTACATCTCGTACGATGATGGCGACCACTGGGAGTCGCTGTCGCTGAATCTGCCCGATGCACCGGTCTCGGACATTGCGGTCGAGGCGAGGGACCTGGCGATCTCGACGCACGGCCGCGGCTTCTACATTCTCGACGACATTGGCCCGATCCGGCAGTACACACCCACGGTTGCAGCTGCCGACGCGTACCTCTTCAAGCCCGCCGACGCCATCCGCTCCGGCGGCGGCGCAACACTGCGTTACTGGCTCAAGCAACCGGCGCAGAGCCTGACCATCGACATCCTGGATGCGCGTGGTCAGGTGGTGCGCACCTACACGGGCAGCAGCGGTCGCGGCGGGCGAGGCGGCCGCGGGCGGGGCGGCGATGCCGCTGACCAGGGTGGCGGCGGCGGCGGACGCGGGCGGGGTGGCGCCGTGAGTCCGCCCATGACCGCCGGTCTGAACACGATGATCTGGGACCTGCAGTATCCCGGCCCCACCACGTTCCCGGGCATGATCCTGTGGGGCGCGAGCACGAACGGGCCGCTCGCGGTGCCCGGCCCCTACCAGGTGCGCCTCACGGCCGACGGCCACGCGCAGACCCAGCCGCTGACGGTACGCAAGAACCCGCTGTACGGTGATGTGACGCAGGCCGACCTGGAAGCGCAGTTCGCGCTCGCCATCCGCATTCGCGACAAGGTCAGCGAAGCAAACAATGCTGTTATCCAGATGCGCGATGTGAAACAGCAGACGGGTGAGCGCCTCACGAAGTCATTGGATGCCGCGCTCAAGTCGGCGGCGGACACGCTGACCACGAAGCTGAGCGCCATCGAAGAGGATATCTACCAGGTGCGCAATCAGAGCGGCCAGGACCCGCTCAACTTCCCCATCAAGCTGAACAACCGGCTGGCGTCACTGCTGGGCGTCGTGGACCGCGGCGATGGCCGGCCCACGGCCAGCGTGTATCCGATCTTCACGGACCTCACGGCCGAGCTGAAAGTCCAGACCGACCGGCTGCAGCAGGTGCTGACCGTGGATCTGGCACGGCTGAACAACGAGCTGAAGCGCCTTGGCCTCGAGCCGGTGACGGTCGGGCCGAAGGTCGTATCGTAAACCTGTCCATTCAACGACCCGCTCTGTGGAGAAGCGACATGTCTTCGACTGTGACCCGTTCCCTGCTGCAGCGTGCGCCAGCACTGGCGCTCGCACTGCTGCTGGCCCCCGCTCTGGCGTCGCCGGTGCGCGCGCAGACGCGCAAGGTATTCACCACCGCCGACTACGATCACGCGGCCCGCTTCCTCGCGCAGAACCTCAACGGTCTCGTGGTGGGCGGCAACGTCGCGGCGAACTGGCTGCCCGGTGATCGCTTCTGGTATCGCAGCCAGACGGCGAACGGCTTCGAGTTCATCATGGTCGATCCGTCGAAGAAGTCGCGCGCGCCGGCATTCGATCACGCGAAGCTGGCGGCTGCGCTCTCCACGGCCGCGGGCGCGACGTACAGCGCGACACAGCTGCCGTTCCAGGAGATCGACTATTCCGCGGACATGAAGAGCATCGCATTCGACGTGGGCGCGCGGCGCTACTCCTGCGATACGGGCGGCACGAAGTGCGTGGCCGCGGGCGAAGCCACGGGCCGCGGCGCCGGGCGAGGCGGGCGCGGCGGCGGCCGCGGCGGCCGGGGCGGCGGCGGCGGACGGGGCGGCGCGTTTGGTAACGCCGTGCTATCACCCGACGGAAAGAGCGCCGCCTTCATCCGCGACTGGAACCTGTGGGTGCGCGACGTCGACTCGGGCGTCGAGCACCAGCTCACCCGGGATGGCGCGAAGGACTTCGGCTACGCCACTGACAATGCGGGCTGGGCAGGCAGCGACCGGCCCATTCTGCTCTGGTCACCGGACTCGAAGAAGATCGCGACGCAGCAGCAGGACGAGCGCAATGTCGGCGACATGTACCTGGTCGAGACGAAGGTGGGCCACCCCACGCTGCGCGCGTGGAAGTATCCGCTGCCCGGCGACAGTGTGGTGGCCATGATCCAGCGCGTCGTCATCGACGTGAATGCCGGCAGTGTCGTTCGCCTGAAGATGGCGCCCGACTTCCACCGCTCCACGCTGGGTGACAACCTGAGCATGAACGACCTCGAGTGGAGCCCGGACGCCACCAGGCTGGCGCTGGTCTCGACATCGCGCGATCACAAACAGGCCGTTTTCCGCGTGGCCGATGCGGCCACCGGCGATGTGCGCACGGTGTTCGAGGAGACTGTGCCCACGCAGTTCGAGTCGCGCACCGGCTGGCGCGTACTCTGGCCCAGCAACGAGGTGGTCTGGTACTCGCAGCGCGATGACTGGGGCCAGCTCTACCTTTACGACCTGACCACGGGCCAGCTGAAGAACAAGATCACATCGGGCGCAGGGCCGGTGACGCAGATCGCGCAGCTCGACGACAAGACGCGCACGCTGTGGTACGCCGCCAACGGCCGCGAGGCCGGACAGGATCCCTACTTCCGGCACTACTACCGCATCGGGCTCGATGGCAAGGGCCCGGCCGTATCGCTCACACCCGATGACGGCACACACGACATGCAGCTGGCGCCTGACGGCCGCTTCCTGGTGGACACGTACTCGAAGCCGGATGTGCCACCCGTCGTGGCCGTGCGCGATGCGAACGGCAAGTTAGTGATGCCATTGGAAAAGGCGGACATCACGAAGCTGCTGGCCACGGGCTGGAAGCCGCCCATTCCCATTACCATGAAGGCAAGGGATGGCAAGACGGACATCTACGGGCTGATGTTCCGGCCCACGAACTTCGATCCAGCGCAGAAGTATCCTATCATCAACAATCCCTATCCCGGCCCGCAGACGGGCAGCGTGGGCGGGCGCGCGTTCACTGCGGCGCGCAGCGACCGGCAGGCGCTGGCGGAGCTGGGCTTCGTGGTGGTGACCATCGACGGCATGGGCACGCCGGATCGCTCGAAGTCCTTCCACGACGCGTACTACGGCGCCATGGGCCGCGACAACACGCTGCCCGATCAGGTGGCGGGCATGAAGGAGCTGGCGCAGAAGTACGCATGGATCGACATCGACCGCGCCGGCATCTGACGGTCACTCAGGCGGCGGCTTCATCACGGCGGACGCCATGTTCCGCTATCCCGATTTCTTCAAGGTCGGCATCTCCGAGTCGGGCAATCACGACCAGCGCGAGTACGAGGATGACTGGGGCGAGCGCTATCAGGGCCTCGACGTCAGGACCGCGGACGGCAGCGACAGCTACGATGTCGAGGCCAACCAGAACCTGGCGAAGAACCTGAAGGGCCATCTGCTGCTCGCGCACGGCACCATGGACAACAACGTGCCGCCTTATAACACGCTGCTCGTGGTGGACGCGCTGATCAAGGCCAACAAGGACTTCGACCTGCTGCTGCTGCCCAACCAGGCGCACGGCTACGGCGCCGAATCCAATTACATGATGCGCCGCCGCTGGGACTACTTCGTGCGCTGGCTGCTCAATGCCGAACCGCCGAAGGAATACGAAGTGCACACGCCGCAGTTCGGGCGGGGCGGCGGGCCCGGCGGCCCGGAGGCGCCGGGTCGATGATCGCGCACTGACACAGGGTTATCATGACCGCACTCTCACTCTGCCTCCCTGGGGGCTCGATGCCGCGCACATTTCGCCATCGCACCATCGGGACGGCCCTGCTGCTGGGGCTGCACAGCGCAGCACTGCAGGCGCAGTCGAATCCGTCGCTGCCCGTGGCGCAGGAGTTCGACAAGCTGCACTTCCGCTCCATCGGCCCCGCCACCATGTCGGGTCGCATCTCGGATTTCGCGGTGTACGAGGCCAACCCCGCCATCTACTACGTGGGCACGGCGCACGGCGGTGTGTGGAAGACCACGAGCAACGGCGCCATGTACACGCCGCTGTTCCAGGATGAGGGCCTCATCTCGATCGGCGATGTGACGATCTCGCAGAAGAACCCGGATCTGCTCTGGGTGGGCGCCGGCGAGTCCAACAATCGCCAGAGCACCTCCTGGGGTGGTGGCGTGTTCAAGTCCACCGATGGCGGCAAGACCTTCCAGCTGATGGGGCTCGCGCAATCGAAGCACATCAATCGCATCGTCATCGATCCCGCCAATGATGACATCGTGACGGTGGCAGCCACCGGCCCGCTGTTCGGACCGGGCGGCGATCGCGGCATCTATCAGACGCGCGATGGCGGCCACACCTGGAAACAGGTGCTGAAAGGCGATGATGACACGGGCGCCAACGACCTCGTGATGGCGACGACGGATCCGCAGATCCTCTTCGCATCCACGTACCAGCGCCGGCGCACGAACTGCTGCGTGAACGGCGGCGGCCCGGGCAGCGGCATCTGGAAGTCGACCGATGGCGGCGCAACGTGGAACCGCCTCACCGGCAACGGTCTGCCCGACGGTTCGCTGGGCCGCATCGGCATCGACATCTATCGCAAGAACTCCAGCATCGTGTATGCCTCGATCGAGGGACCGGGCGGCGGCCGCGGCGGCTTCGGCGGCGGCGAAGAGAACCCGGACTCCGCCGCGGAGGCCGGCCGCGGCGGTCGTGGCGGACGCGGTGGACGCGGCGGCGGTGGTGGTGGTGGCGGCGGCGGGCAGGACGCGGGCGCAACCGGGCTCTATCGCTCCGATGACGGCGGGCGCAGCTGGCAGAAGGTCAGCAGCAACAACCCGCGCCCTCTCTATTTCAGCCAGGTGCGCATCGATCCCAACAATCCGGACCGTGTGTACATGGGCGGCGTGGGCCTGCAGATGACCATTGATGGCGGCCACAGCTTCGCTACGGATGCGGCACTGGCCACGCACGATGACATCCACGCGATCTGGATCGATCCCGCCAATTCCGATCACCTCATGATCGGCAATGACGGCGGCATCTCGGTGTCGTACGACATGAGCCGCACCTGGACGTTCATGCCCAACCTGCCCGTGGGTCTCTTCTACCACGTGGGCTACGACATGGAGACGCCGTACAACATCTGCGGCGGCATGCAGGACAACTACGACTGGTGCGGTCCGTCGGCCTCGCGCCACGAGCGCGGGATCATGAACTACGACTGGTTCCAGATCCAGGGCGGCGACGGCTTCGTCGCCATTCCCGACCTGCGCGACTCGCGCATCGTCTACACCGAGACGCAGGACGGCAACATCACGCGCAAGAACAAGATCACGGGCGAGTCGAAGAGCATCCGGCCCACGCCCGCCAATGTGTTCCCCCCGCCGCCGCAGGGCGAGACGTTCCGCTTCCACTGGGACACGCCCATGATCCTCTCGCCGAATGACCCGGGCGTGCTGCTGGTCGCGGCTAACAGGGTATTCAAGTCCACCGACCGCGGCGATTCCTGGACCGCGATCAGTCCCGACCTCACGACCAATGCCGATCGCAACGAGATCGTCACCATGGGCCTGAAGAACAGCGAGACCACGATCTCGCGCAACGACGGCATTTCCGCCTGGCCCGCGATCGTGGCACTGGCCGAGTCCATGAAGCAGCCGGGCCTCTACTACACGGGCACGGATGACGGCGTGGTCAGCATGTCGCGCGATGGCGGGAGGACCTGGCAGAACATTACCAGCCGGCTGTCCGGCTTCCCGGCCGGCGCATTCGTCTCCGAGGTGGTGCCCTCGCGCTACGACGCGGGCACCGTCTACATCACGGTGGACAACCACCGGCAGAACGATTTCGAGACCCACATGTGGGTGAGCAACGATTTCGGCGCCACATTCCGCTCGCTCAATGGCAACCTGCAGGGTGAAGTGGCGCGCACACTGACCGAGGACCAGCGCAATCCCGATGTGCTCTACGTGGGCACGGAGTCCGGCATTGTGCTGTCCCTCGACCGCGGCCCGCAGCTGGCGCCGGCTCAAGGCCAACCTGCCCACCGTGCGCGTGGACGAAATCACGCTGCACCCGCGCGACAATGCCATGCTGGTCGCGACGCACGGCCGCGCGCTCTGGGTGCTCGATCATCTCGAGCCCATCCAGGAGTACACGGCGATGCAGGCCGCGAACAGCGATGCGAAGCTGTTCACCATTCCGACCGCGCTCCAGTGGAAGGGCAAGGACGATCGCAACGACGAGTTCTGGGGCCATGCCTATTTCGTGGGCGAGAACCCACCGACGGAAGCCGTGGTGCAGTTCGACATGAAAAAGCCCGCGAAGCAGCTGGCGCTGCGCATCACGGATGGCTCGGGCAGGCTGGTGCGCGAAGTCGAGGGTCCGGCGAACCGCAAGACGCCCGGCATCCAGACGATGTGCTGGGACATGCGCGTCGAGCCGGTGCCGCCCGAAGCAGGCGGCGGCGGCGCGGGTCGGGGTGGCCGCGGCGGCGGCGGCGGCGGCGGCGGCGGGCGGGGCGGCGCGCCTCAGGCCAACATACCGGGCGTGCCCACGCCCGTCCCAACAGCCGGTTATAAGCCCGAGGACCCGTGCAGCTCAGGCGAGCCAGGCCGGGCCGGCGGGCCCGGTGGGCGGCTGGCGGTGGCGGCGGGTTCGGCGGGTTCGGCGGCGGCGGCAGTCCGGGGCCCATGGTGCTGCCCGCCAGCTACAACGTCGCACTGGTTGTCGATGGCAAGACGCTCGACACGAAGCCGCTGCACATCATCATGGATCCGGCGGTGCAGCTGACGGACGCGCAGCGCAAGCGCTACAACGAGGTAGCAGCGGATCTGCACGAATTGCAGCGGCGAGGCACGGAGACCGCCGGTGCGCTCAACACGCTCTATCCGCAGATGACGGAAGCCGCGAGCAAACTGAAGGATGCCACCAATGTGCCCGCCGACGTGAAGGCGCAGTTCGATGCGCTGCAGAAGCAGTTCGATGCCGTGCGCGTGAAGTTCGGCGTGCCCATCCAGCAGGCTGGCGGCCGCGGCTTCGGCGGCGGTGGCGGCCGGGGCGGCGCCATCGATCCGGAGAACGTGCTGGCGCGCACCTCCGCGCTCAAGACGCAGATCCTGGCCATCTGGGAAGTCCCCAGTGATGCGCTGCTGCGCCAGTACAACGAGTTGAAGAGCGCGCTGCCCCGGGCAGTGTCCGATGCCAGCGCATTCCTGGGCCAGGCGACGACGGTCAGTCAGGCTCTGAAGCGCTACGACATCACGCTGATGGTGCCGGCTTCGAAGTAGTGTTCCTCCGTGATGCGAGAGCCCCGCGCCGCTTCTGCGGTGCGGGGCTCTTTGTTCAGCGGCTTGCGCGGCAGCCAACCTCGGGCGGCAGACGATTCCCGCGATCAGTCAGGCAGACGGAACAGGCTGACCTGCGGGTGCAGCGCGGCGGGCAGCAGTCCACCGCCAGGCGAGGCGAAGCGAATGCGCACAGTCGCCTGTCCGCTGCTGGTGGTAAGTGCGTAGAAGGCCATGGCGCCCGCCGGCATCGCGTCACTCAACGCATTGCTGGCGTTGAGCGACGTGACCGTGATGGGAAACTGCAGCGGGAAATCCGAACTCGGCCCGGCCACACGGTACAGGGCCGCGAACATGGTGCGCAGATTGCGCGTCTGGAAGCGGTACTGCGCAGGAATCGAGCTGCGCGCAATGCCCGGAATGCTGTCGGTGTAGAGCGCCAGGCTGAAGTCGCCGAAAACAGACGGGAATGTGGTGCCGGTGGCGGCCGCGATGTTCGTTGTGCCGGTTGCGCCGGTCTGCACCAGCTGCTTGAAGATGCCCGGACCGAAGCGGTCGCCCAGCCAGCGCAGCAGCAGCCACACGCCGCCTCGCCATTCCAGCCCGCCATCCGCGTCGGAATGCAGTGTCAGTGTCTCCGCCCCCGGATCGAGCAGATACGAATACGACGTGGTCAGCAAACCGGTGATGTAGCCTTCCGCGGAATCCGGGAAGAGCTGGCGCGTGTCCGTACGACCTGTGGGCGGCGGGAACAGCTGCTCGTAGTGCACGGAGCCGAGCTCCTCCGCGATGCGGCTGAGTCCCTCATCGAGCCAGCCTTCTTCCTCATCGCTGTTATGCACGAGCACGTGCTGCGAGAAGTTGATGAGGTGCTGCAGCTCGTGCAGGAACGTGGCCGGCACAGTGGCGAGGAAATCATCGAGCGTGTGCGTACAGCTGGCGACCGCGGCCGGGTCGGGCACGATCGTGTAGAACACTTCGCCGCTGTTCGAGTTGGGATCGGACAGCGCGCCCAGGTCCACACCATCGAAGAAGCCGGCCACGTAGCCATCGGTCCGGCAGGTTGCGGCCGGCGTCAGTGAATTCACCACCGGCGTCATCAGCATGATGACCGCGTTGTTCCCATCCAGGTCGGATGGCTGGCCGAAGGTGTTGGTGTCGAGCGTGAAGAGCGTCTGATCGAACAGCGGGCCGATGACCTGCAGGTCGAGCGTGGTGGCGCCGGATGAGGGCGCCAGCGAGTCGACGTAAATGAGCAGGTGCTGGCCGATGTACTCGAGCCGCGCGTTCACCGTCTTGTACGAAGGGCTCGTCGCGCTGAGCGACGCGGCCACGCGGAAGCCACGCACGCTGTGCAGCACCGGCGCCGCGGCCGGCTGCACGCTGAATGCGCCGGCAAGGGGCGCCTGCGCGCGCCAGCGTCCAGCCGCAACCTCCGTGCGCGAGCGGTTCAGCATGGCGGCATTCGAACCGGGCCTGCGCACTGGATCGCGCCGTGCTCTGCTGCGTCAGTGCGGACAAAGCGGAGCTCGTGGAAACCGCGCGCGCGGTCGCGGGCCCGATCGTGAACGAAGTCGTGCGATTGGCTACGTCACCCACCGCGAACTGCGGCACGACCAGGTAGGTCGCGCCGTTGCCCGCCACATCAATGACGTTGCCGGCACTGCAGTCGATGGTCGTGCCCTGGAGCACGCCCAGACTCACAACGGCGCCGCCGCCGCAGGGCGTGTCGTTCGTGCTGTTGGGCGATGTGGGTGACTTGTCGCCGCTGCACGCGCCCGCCAGCAGCGCGCTCGCTGTCAGTACTGCCGCGCTGATGGCACGGTAAACGGCGTGTTTGGCGCCCGCCCTGGCTGGCCGGGCTGTTTTCCGATTCGCGATATGCATACGTCGTACGGCTCCCTGAGTCCTGCTGTCGTCCCCACCTGCCCGGCCCGACGCATGCATTGAGCCGCAAGTGCGCAGCTGCCCGTGAGCGGTCCGTCCCGCCCGCCGGCCGGCGCGCGGGCCTCAATGACTGGCGATGTCGTATACGCGCTTGAACTTGATGTCGCGCGGCGGATTCTCGCTCTTCAGCTTCACCTGTACCTGCAGCTGCGCCGGCTTGCCCTTCACCTCGTACGTCTCTTCGATCGACGTACCGCTCGCGCTCTGTTCGTTGACGATCAGCTTCTCGTCCTTCCACGTGGCCGTGTAGGTGAGCTGGTCCTCATCGTTTTCGCCCAGCACGGTGAAGGGCCGGCCATCACGGTAAAGCACGAGGGCCGCGGCGGTATCACGGCGCAGCAGCGTCGCCGAATCCGAGCGCTCGATGGTCAGCGTTTCGGGCGCGCGCAGCAGGCGGAGCATGCTGATGCGCGAGCGCGCGACATCGCGCCCGCCCTCACGGCCGCCACCGCTGCCGCCTTCGATGGGCGGACGACCACCACCGCCACGGCCACCACCACCTCGCCCGCCACCACGACCCCCGTAGCCACCGCCGAAACCACCACCAAAGCCGCCACGACCTTCACCGCCGCGATTCCCCGGCGGCCGATACCCGCCGCTCAGCTTCTTGCTGACATCGTCGCTCTTCCGGGCGTTGAACGTCCATTCTCCCACCACGCCCTGCTTGTCGGGCGTCTCCTTCTGTGCGGCACCCTGCCGCGGCAGCGTGGCGAACGCCGTGAGCACCAGTCCACAAGCCAGCAGACTCCGCATCGTCGACTCCTGAGCGACCTGCAACCCGATGGCGCGCGTCGCACGGGCGCACGCGCTGTCGTTGAGGGAGACACCCGAGTGCGGAGGGTACCCTGATGCGGGGCCGGCCGGTCAGCGGGCAGGCAGGAGGCCGGTCAGCCAGTGGAGGATGTTGAGACCGAATTGCGCGTTTTGCGCGGCGCCCGCAGCGCGCAAGCCCATGGCGGCCTGCTCCGGGCGTGGCTCGGGCGCCGCGAACAGACCCGCTTCCGCGAGTACCACCACGCGGCCGCTGCCATACGCGAGCGCTGCGCCCTGCATCCAGCCGCCCACCGGCACGCGTTTCGTGTACTCGTCGAAGAGTCCCATGACCTTGGGGTCGAGCGACACCGCCGCGGCCGGCAGCACGAGCAGTGGCTCCACGCCGCGCCCGCGCGCGCGGAACGCGCTGCCACCGAACGTCCGCACGGAATCGACGCGCTCCTCTGGATTGCGACCGCGCGTGATCGGATGGTCGCGCAGACCGCCATCGGATCGGCGGAATTGCAGCTCGCCGCTGCGGTCGGACGTGTCCGCCAGCGCATAGCCATTCTCGATGGCGATGCCGAACCAGGCGAGCAGCGCGTCGTCCGCGCCGGCCCAGGGCATGTGGTCTGTGATCACGAACAGCGCGCCGCCGCCGCGCACGAAGTCACGCATCGCCTTCAACTCGCGCGCATTGAACGCGGACGTGATGGGCATCCACAGGTTCACCGCGTTCGTGTCGCTCACCGGATTCGCCACAACCAGCACATTGCCGTTCCGCAGCGCCGCCTGCGACCAGTGCTGGCGCAGCGGCTGCACCCGATAACCATCCTGTCGCAGCAGCTCGAGGAAGGCGAAGTAGGGGCCGTCCGTGCGATGATAGTTGTGGTGCGCCTCGTCGAACAGCAGCAGCGGGCCCTGCCCGCGCGGCCAGGCCGGCGGGTGCGGCAGCGCCAGGTGCAATGTCGTGTCAGGCCGCGCCGCCACGGGGAGCGGGGGCGCCTGCGCGTGCGCCCGCCCCGCCTGCGCTCCCGCTAACAGCAGGCTCGCAAGCAGCGGCAGGCTCGTGTGCAGGCACCGGCTCGGCGGCGGCATGCTCGAAGCTATCCGGCGAGGTCGTCCCGTGAAACCCGGTGCAGCGAGTGGCATCGGCAGCATCAGGCGGCAGCCCCGCTGCAGCACGGTTGCCGGCGAACGGGTTGCACCTACAGTGCCCTGGCACATCCACGCGACGGAGGAATCATGGTCAGAGCGCTGTGCCTGGTCGCGGCCATCCTGCTGCCAGGCTGCAAGTCGGACAAGGTCACGACCCCGACAGACGAACAACCCGCCGGCCGGCTCTTTCACTCGCTGCTCTATTTCCCGCCGCAGCAGCAGGTAGTGATGTACGGTGGCAATACGGGCACGCCCAGCGCGGAGTTCTGGTCCTGGAACGGCACGAAGTGGAGCCGGATCGAGGCGACCGGCCCCGGGCCGCGTATCGAGCCGGTCCTCGCCTTCGATTCCAAACGCAGCCGCATGCTGCTGTTCGGCGGACTCGACGGAAACTTCACGGGCGCACGCGACCTCTGGGCATGGAATGGGCAGAGCTGGACGCAGCTGTCCACGAACGGGCCGGTGTTGCAGCACGTGAGAGGCGGCTACGATCCGGACCGCGACCGTTTCGTGGTCCTGGGCGGCCCCACCAGCATCACGCTGGGCGAAACCTGGGAGTGGGATGGCGCCGCCTGGCAGCGTGTTAGTACCGCGGTGCCGGGACCGCTGGCCCTGCCCACGAACCTCACCTACAGTCCGCTCCGCCACACACTGCTCGCTGTCGCCGTCGACTTCAGCGCGAACACCGGGGGCACGCGGCCGGCGCAGGCCTGGGAATGGAACGGCAGCGCCTGGTCCGTCGTGCCGGGCAGCCCGCCCGCCATCGAGCCACCCGGCCTGCTTCTGGGGGCAACGGCAGCAGGCGATCTGGTGCTCTTCGACCTGGCCGACTCATCTTCGCCAATACGCTGGAACGGCCAGCAATGGAACGTGCTGACCGTCTCCGGCACGTCGCCGGCCCGCCGGGCCGGCTCCAGCGGGGCATGGGATGCGACGCGACAGCGCTACGTCTTCTTCGGTGGTCAATCCGTGAACGGCAACACATACTTCAAGGACACGTGGGAATTCAATGGCGCCACGTGGACGCGCGTTGCTGAGTGAAGCGTCGCGCGCCGCCGCGGCAGCGCGCCGGCTGCGCTACCGGCGCGTGTGGCCCGCGCTCTTCGTGGGCGTGGCGCTGCACGCGGGCTGCCGCAGCGCCACCGGCCTGCAGGACACACCGCTGGGCGGACCGGCACCCGATCCCACCACGAGCTGGACGCGCGCCACCCCGGCGCAGGTGGGGCTGGATGAAACGGCCATTACCGCGCTCGTGAAGCGCATCCGCGATGGCCAGAACGCCGTGCGCAGCCTGCTCATCGTGCGTCACGGCTATCTCGTCACCGAAGAGTACTTCAACGGCAGCGGCCCCAATGTGCTGCACACACTGCAATCCGTGACCAAGAGTGTGACCGCGCTGACCACGGGCGTGGCCATCCGGCAGGGTCGCATGGGTGTGCGTGATTCCATACTGCCGCGCTTCCCCGATTACATCAGCGTGATCAACGCGGATGCGCGCAAACGTGCGCTCGTGGTCGAGGACCTGCTCACCATGCGCACGGGTCTGAACTGGAGTGAATCGAACTACGCGACATCGCCGCTCAAGCAGCTGAACGAATGCGCCTGCGACTGGATCCGTTTCGTGCTCGACTGGCCCATGCTGCTGCAGCCGGGCCAGCAATTCGAGTACAACAGCGGCGGTGTGATCCTGCTGGGCCAGTTCGTGGCGCGCGCGGTCAATGCGTCCTTCACGGCGTTCGCGAAGGACAATCTGTTCACGCCACTCGGCATCCGGTCGGTGCAGTGGTACACGGGCGCCGGAGGCGTGCCCCACACGGGCGGCGGCCTCTACCTCAAGGCCGCAGACCTGGCGCGCCTCGGCCTGCTCGTCCTGCACGGCGGCGTCTGGGATGGCCAGCGCCTGCTCGATGCCGACTGGCTCGAGAAGGCCACATCCGTGCGCACCACCACCACGGCGACCTGGGGCAATCACAACTGGTGGTACGGCTACCTCTTCTGGCTCACGCCATTGTCCGGCAGCGCGCCGCCCGCGGGCAGCAATATCGTCATCACGGGCTCGGGCGCGCTGGGCCAGTGGCTCTACGTGATCCCGAAGTACGACATGGTGATCGTGTTCAACGGCTACTCGGACGCGTACGCCGACTTCGTCGCGCCCGTAAACTACCTGTTTTCCGACATTCTCCCCGCCATCCGCGACTGACGTGATTGCGGCCGCTCGCCGCCCGCCCGAGAATGGGAGCATGGTCGCTTCCGCATCCTCGCGCCGCTTCGATATCCGCCCCGCGATCCTGCTGACCGGCGCCGCCCTCCTCTTCGCGGCCACGGAGAGCGCCGAGCGCGTGCTCACGCATCGCACATGGGAAGATGTGGCGGGGTTCGGCGGTGTGTTCCTGGGAGTGCTGCCGCCCTGGCTCATCCGCGCGGCACTGGCGCCGCTCGTGGGTCGTCTGGTGCGCCGCTTCGATTTCGGCGGCACACGGTTCCTGCGCTCCCTCGCCGTGCACAGCATCGCCGGCGCCGTCTTCTCCATCCTGCACCTCGCCCTGTTCGCCGCCTGGCTGCAGCTCACCTGGCACGATCCCTACCCGTACTGGATCGGACTGCTCAATCTGCTGTCCGCCTATTTCGCCGCCAACATCGTCATCTACTGGGCCATAACCGGTGGTTATCTGGCGTTCGAATACTATCGCACGCTGCAGCGGCGCGAGCGGACGTCGCTGGAACTGAAGGCCAGCCTGGCGGAGGCCAGGCTGCACGCGCTGCGCGGCCAGCTGCAGCCGCACTTCCTGTTCAACTCGCTGAACACGGTGACCATGCTGATTCGCGAGGGACTGCACGAGCAGGCCATCGAAACCGTGTGCGAGCTGGGCGAGCTGCTGCGCCGGCTGCTGCGCGACGTGGCCGAGAACGAGATCCCGCTGGGCGAGGAGATCGAGTTCGTGCGCCGCTACCTGGGCGTCGAGCAGAATGCGCTTCGGTGAGCGCCTGCAGGTGAAGATCGACGTGTCGCCTGAGCTCGATGCTGCGCGCGTACCGGCCCTCGTGCTGCAGCCACTGGTGGAGAACGCGGTGCGGCACGCGGGCCGCACCACCGCCGGCGTACGCATTCGGGTACTCGCCGGGGCGAGCGACGGTCAGCTGCGCCTGGAGGTACGCGATGACGGTGAGGGCCCGCCCGAAACCTGGTCGCTGCAGAACTCGTCCGGCGTCGGGCTGCGCAATACCGCGGAGCGGCTGGCTCAGATGTTCGGCGATAACGCGTCCTTAACATTCGCGCGACCGGCGGGCGGCGGCTTTGCCGTGATCGTGCGACTCCCCCTGCGTCAGCCGGCCCCGGCATGAGCCGGCCCGTGCGCACACTGATCGTGGACGACGAGCCGCACGCCCGCGCCGGCATCCGCCGCCTGCTCGAGAGAATCGCCGGCTTCGAAGTGGCGGGAGAAGCCGGCAGTGGCGGCGAAGCCGTGCGCAGCATACGCCAGCTGGCGCCCGATCTCGTGCTGCTGGATGTGCAGAATGCCGGGCATGAGCGGGCTGGACGTGGTGCGCGAGATCGGACCGGAGCGCTCGCCCTTCATCGTCTTCATCACCGCGTATGATCAGTTCGCGCTGCGCGCCTTCGATGTGAATGCGCTGGACTACGTGCTCAAGCCCTTCACGGACGCCCGCCTGCGCACGGCCCTCGAACGCGCGCGCCAGGCCATCGAAAACCGCGAATATCGCGACCTCGGGCAGAGACTGCTGCACCTGGTCAGTGCTGGCCCGGCTGCTTCCGCAGCTTCAGCCACAGACACTGCCGCGGCCCGGCTGCGCACACACTTCATCGTGCAGACGCGCGAGCGCGCATTGCGCATCCCCGCCGCGGATGTCGACTGGATCGAGGCTGCCGACTATTACATCCGCCTGCACGTGGGCGATGCGACGCATCTCGTGCGCGAAACCCTGAGCGCGCTGGAGTCGCAGCTCGATCCCGCACACTTCCTGCGCGTGCACCGTTCCGCGATCGTCAACGTCGATCGCGTCGCCGAGCTGTTTGATGCGCCCGGCGGGCGTTACGCGCTGCGCCTGCGCAATGGCCAGCGCATCCGCGTGGCGCGCAGCCACTGGCACGAGCTGCGGCGTCAGGCCAATCGCGGCGGTTAGGCTGCAGACGAAGCGGGCGCCACGCCCACGGTGCCACAGATCTCCGGATCGCGTCCGGGCACACAGTTTCGAGACGTGCTGGTGTCTGCGGCGTGACGGGCGGCCCTCCGGACGTGATCACTGGAGCCGGCGCCACCTTGCGCAGGCGGGCCCGTTGCGCCAGCCTCAGGGCATGAGTCCCAGCCAGCCCGAGTCTCTGCGCGATGCGGAAGTCGCTGATGCCGCGTTTGCTGATGGTCTGGCAGCACCTTCGCCCACCACGAACCCGCCCGCGGACGCGCCGCCGCCAGCCGCGCGAGCCTCGACCCGCTTCGACCGCTCCATCGTCGAAGGACCTGTGGTGCGCGCGGTCTGGAAAATCGCGTGGCCGACCATGCTGCAGAACATGATTGGCGGCCTGCAGGGCATCATCGATCACGTGATGGTCGGGCACTACGTGGGCTACACCGGCAACGCCGCCATCGGTGTGAGCTGGCAGGTGTTCCTCGTCGTCATCGTCTTCATTTCATCGCTGTACACAGGCATGGGTGTGCTGGTCTCGCGTTTCGCGGGCGCGGGCCATGACGACAAGGTCAATCGTACGGTCTATCAGGCCTTTATCACGTCGGTCGCGCTGTCCATTGGCGTGCTGGCTCCCATCGGGTATCTGCTGTCACCCATGCTGCTCGACATCGTGCACGCGGCCCCCGAAGTGAAACTGCAGGCGCTGCCCTATCTGCGCATCATGTTCCTGTACAGCTTCGGCATGCTGTTCTTCTTCATGCTGAGCGGCGCATTGCGCTCTGCAGGCGATGCGAAAACACCGCTGCGTTACGGCATGGTGATCACGGTGCTGAACATCGTGCTCAACATCATCCTGATTCGCGGGCTGGGTCCGATTCCCGCGTACGGCACGGCGGGCGCCGCCATGGGCACCGTGCTGGCCACCGGCTCGGCCAGCATCTACGCGCTCTACCGCCTCGTGCGAGGCGGCTGGGTCGTCGGGTTCCCGCGCGGGATGCGGCTGCGTCCCGACTGGGGCGTCATCCGTTCACTGTTCCGCTTCGGTCTGCCCACCGGGCTGCAGGGTGTGGCCATGAACGTGGCCGGCGTGATGCTGCTGCGCTTCATCGGTTCACTGCAGCAGAGCGCGGAAGCGCAGGCGGTCTACGCGGTGGGCTATACCGAGCTGTTCTCCTTCATCACGTGGACATCCGTGGGCCTGATGGGCGCCACGGCCGCGGTGGTGGGACAGAGCCTCGGTGCGAAACGGCCGGAGCGTGCCGCCCACGCGGTGCACGTCGCCTCACGCATTGGTCTCGCGGTTGCGGCTTTCATCGGCCTGCTTTTCCTCACTGTGCCACGCGCGCTGCTGGGTGTGTTCGGGATGCACGAGCCCGGTGTCATCGCCCTGGGCGTGCAGCTCCTGCGTTACCTCAGCGTATCCGGCCTCTTCATCACCGTCGCGCTCGCCTACACCGGTGGCCTGCAGGGGACGGGCGACACGCGCAGCCCGCTCTACATCTCGATCATCTCGCAGATCGTGCTGCCCATCGGGCTCTGCGTGTTCCTGCAACAGACCCGTGGCCTGCACGCCGTCGACATCTGGACTGCGATCGTGCTCGGCCACTTCACGCGCTGCATGCTCAGCATCGTGCGGTTCCGCCAGGGCAAGTGGCGGGACATTGTGGTGGATATCGGTCCGGCTCACGGATAGCGACAACGGGGCCGGGAACCACGCAGCGCGATTCCCTGCCCCTCTGCCTCGACCCCAGCCCGTGTCCACGCCGCAACCGGCGAAACAGCCTGCTTCGCATTGCGCTCGCGCGGCAGACGCAGGCGGCTATAACCACCAGTTATATACCGATGACCAGCCCCAGCGAGATCACGGGGTAGAAGCGGAACGCGCGCACGTCGTGCGTGATCTTGCTTTCCTCATCGGCCAGGTCCGCCTCGAAGCCGGGCTGCGAGGCAATGGGACCGGATACCGTGAGGTGCACGTCGGGATAGTCCTGGTAGGCCACACCGAGATCGAAGGTGAGACCCACGCCGTGCCGGCCGCCGAGCCGGCCGAAGCCAATGCCCGCGTAGGGCGCCAGGTCCTTCGTCTGGAACACGCCTGTCAGCTTGCCCACCTGCTGCGGCGTGTACGTCTGGGAGCCGATCTCCACATCCTTCGTCGGCTCCGCGGTGAGCTTGTGTTCCGAGCCAAACTTCACCAGGCCGCCGCTCAGACGGATCGGCCCGGCGTACAGATCGAGCATGGCCGTGTACGACGGCGAGCCGAGATGCAGCGTGTAGTCCACACCCTCGATCTTGTGACTGGGATCGGCAGGCTGCGCGTTGATGCCGGCGCGCAGCCCCAGAGCCCGTCCCAGACCCAGCGAAACCTCGCCGCCCAGGCCGAGCGTGCTGGCGCGACCGACGATGGCCACACCCTGCGCCGCCAGCGGCGCGGCGCACAACGGCAGGAGCGCGAGCAGTGCAAACACGCGGTTCTTCATTTGTCGTCCTCGACGTTCACAGTAATCGGGGCGCGTCCACGCAATGCGGATCGGAAGGCGCCAGGCCGGGCTGAAGTGCATGGTACACCGCTGGCCCCATCCCCGGGTTCCGCCCGCCGCGCTGTCCGCCATTTGCACAAACGGCGCCCGTTGCCAGGCGCCGTTTCCGGACACGAGGTGCGCGAGCGCGCCGGGGAGCAGAATGCCGAACCCTAGCGCTCCGTTCCCTCGGTGATGCGATACACGGCCACGCGCTGCACGTCCGTGTCCGGATCCTTCACAAGCGAAGCCATGCGACCGTCGGGCAGGAACGCGTCCGGGATCTTCGTGCCGTTCAGTGAGCCGATGAAGCGGCCGTCCTTCTCGTACAGATCGACGCGATCCACTTCACCGGGCGTTGCCAGCGAGACACCCACCCAGATGCGGTCCTTCGTGTCCACCGCCACCTTCGCAATCCGCGGCACCGTCTCGGCGAACGTCATGCTCTGCGCCATCTGCTCCATCATCTGCTTGATTTCGGCGGACCTCTCTGTGCCGCCGCCAAGACTTATGTCGCGGTTGCGCACCTGGTCGCGGGCCCACTCCTTCTCCTTGTCGGTGACCGGCCATGGCGCCATGTCACGCGTGATCACGAAGCGCACCTTGCCGTCCGGGCCCACCACGTTGACGTCGTACGCATCCGTGTCCACAGTCACAATGCTGCCATCGGAAAAGGCAGCCCAGCGCAGCAGTGGCCGGAACTGCTCCGGTGCGGCCAGGATCGTCATCGTTCTGGAATTGCCGCCGCCACCCATCTGAATCGGCTTCACCACCGGCGGTGTCGACCGCCACAGTGTGTCGCCGGGCACGCCATTGAAGCCGAGCCGGAAGACGGGAATCGAGCCGTCGCCACCGAAAGGATTGATCGACGGCCGCGCGCCCGCCGGAGCGGGTCCACCACCGCCACCCGCACGACCAACCGCAGGTGCTGTCGTCGTCGCGCGCGTCGCGACTCTGGCGCCACCACCAGCAACGCTGAAGGAAGGGCCGCCCTTGACGCTGGCCATGTTGAGCATGCCGTTGACCTGGAGCAGAAACCCGTCGTGCAGAACAGCGAAGTTGGACGTGGGAAGCCCGTTGACGCCGGTGAGCGTGACGACACGGGGATCGCCCGCAGGCGGGAAGCCCGTGATGCGGCCGTTCAGCGGATCCAGCACCCACACCGTATCCGCGGCGCCCAGGGCCATCGAGAACGGCTGTGCCAGCTCGCCCGGACCCTCGCCCTTGCGTCCGAACGTAGCCTTGTGTTTGCCCTGCGCATCGAACTCGAGCACGCGTACGCCCGCGATGTCGAGCACGAAGATGTTACCGCTGGCATCGCCGGCGAGGCCGGTCGGAGGCACGCGATCGAACTGATACGCGTCGTCGCCTCCCATCACGTCACCAATGCGCAATACGGTGTCACTGCGTACCGCGAGCGAGGCACCGCCATCGCCGGGATACTTCAAGTGACGTACCCCATTCGTGCTGTCGATCTCCGCCGACAGACTCGCCGCGCGCGCACCACCACCACAACCCGACAATGCAGCGATCAGTACACCGGCACCGGCCATTGCAGCCGTGCCCGCTGCGAAAAGGCGCATTCGTCCCCCCTGCCAGAAGATGTTTCGCTTTATGCTAGCTGTGATGCAGGGGGGTGCGCTACGGTTGCCGGTACTCAGGCGGTGGGCGCCGGGTCCGGCCGGAGCGTATCGAAGTAGGCGATCACCGCAGCCAGCTCGCTGCGCACCTCGGGCAGCAGGGCGACCGCATCAGGGACCCGCTCCTGCAGCGCCGCGATCTCCATGGTCGCGAGTTGCGCACCCAGTCGGTGCGCCCCCACGGTGAGCGATGCGGACTTGAGCGCGTGCGCGGCCATCGCAATGGGCCGGGCCACCCGATCGCCGCACGCGTCTGCAATCGCCTGGATGCGCGATGGCGCCTCGCGCCGGAACAGATCCAGCATGTTATGGATGGCGTGCTCCAGTCCGGCGTCGCGCAGCGTCTCACGGAAACCATTGAAGTCGACGGGAGGACCCGGGTCCTCCGGCGCCTTCGCGGCGGGCTGCGCCGGCCGGGCGGCAACCACGTGCGCCGGACGATCCGTGCGCGCCGGCGGCGAGCCCGGCTCCATGTCCGGCCGCAGCACCCAGCGCTCGACCACGGCAAACAGCTCGTAAGGTTTGAACGGCTTGGCGACATGCTCGTTCATGCCCGCCGCAATGCACGCGTCACGCTCTTCGCGCAACGCGTGCGCCGTCATGGCAATGATGGGAAGCTTCGCGAAACGCGGATCGCCGCGGATCTCACGCGTCGCGGTGAGCCCATCCATCTCCGGCATCTGCACATCCATGAGCACCACATTGTACGCCTTCTTCCGCACCGCCGCGACCGCCGCCCGCCCATCCGCCACCACATCCACTTCATGGCCGCGCCGCCGCAGCATGGCGGTCGCCAGCTCCTGATTCACAGGATTGTCTTCCGCGATAAGCAGCCGCAGCCGGACCCGCGTCTCGGCAATGGAATGGCGCGTCACCAGCGCCGGCTCACCGCTGGGGTCCGCAGTCGCACGCAGCACGGCGCTCAGCGCCTCCAGCAGTTCGGCGCGCGAGACCGGCTTCGTCAGATACGCGGCAATGTGCAGGTCGCGGCAACGCTGCCCGTCGCCGGGCAGGCCGCCCGATGTGATGAGCATCAGCGTCAGCCCGGCCAGTGCTTCATCTGCACGGATGTCGCGCGCCAGCACGAAACCATCGTGGCCGGGCATGTGCCCGTCCAGCAGTGCGAGTTCGTAGGGCAGATCACGGGCGACGCCTTCGCGCAGCATGGCCAGCGCATCAGCCGCGTTCGCCGCCACGTCCACGTCCGCACCCACCACACCGAGCATGTCGCGCATGATGCGGCGGTTCGTGGCGTTGTCGTCCACCACCAGGATGCGCAGGCTCTCGGGCAGCGACAGGCCCGTGTGCGCGGGCTGCCGCGCCGGGCCCTCGGGCCGCAGCGCCAGCGGAATGGTGAAGCTGAACGTACTGCCCTTGCCCACTGCACTCGTGACGGCGAGATCGCCGCCCATGCGCTGCGCCAGCCGGCGGGCAATCGCCAGACCCAGCCCGGTGCCGCCATAACGCCGTGTTGTGGAGATGTCAGCCTGACTGAACTCCTGGAAGATGACGTCCAGCTTGTCCGCGGCAATGCCGATCCCGGTGTCGCGGATCTCGAACCGCACACGCGCTACACCGTCCGCCGTCTGCACCAGCCGCGCCGCCACCGTGACCTGGCCGCGTTGCGTGAACTTGATGGCGTTGCCCACGAGGTTGGTCAGGATCTGGCGCAACCGGCCCGGATCGCCGCGCACGGATTGCGGTACACCCGTGCCCACATCGCCGCGCAGCTCGATGTCGTGTTCCGCCGCGCGCACCGCGAACAGCTGCACTACCGAATCGATCAGCCCGGGCAGCTCGAAGGCGATGTCTTCCAGCACCAGACGGTCCGACTCCAGTTTCGAGAAGTCCAGAATGTCATTGAGAATGCCGAGCAGCGATTCGGCCGAAGTGCGCACCAGCTCCGCCGAATGGCGCTGCGCCGGTGTCAGCCCGGAATCGAGCAGCAGCTCGGTCATGCCCAGCACACCGTTCATGGGCGTGCGGATCTCGTGGCTCATGTTGGCCAGGAACGCGCTCTTCGCTCTGGCCGCCCGCTCCGCCTCCTCCCTCGCCTGCTCCAGCGCCGCGCGCGCTTCCACGCGCGCCGTGACATCCCGCGCCGTGCCGTGCGCGCCCATGATCCGGCCACCGGCATCACGCTGCGGCCGCGCCGCGAAGCTCAAATGCACCAGCCGCCCCGAAGGCGTGCGGTGCACCGTCTCATAGTCGGAAAGCTCGCGGCCCGCCATCACCTTCCGTAACGCTTCGTTATCACAGGCCACTCGCTCGGGCACGATCATCTCCGTGAAATAGCGCCCGATCACATCGTGCGGCTCCAGGCCATAGAGATTCAGCGACTGCGGATTGACGTAGGTCCAGCGACCCTCGCGATCGATCTGCCAGATCAGGTCGGACGACGACTCCACCAGCTGCCGGTACTGCGCCTCGCGCTCGCGCAGCACCCGCTCCGCCCGCTTCATCTGCGTGATGTCCGTGTAGACAATGAAGCAGATGCCCGCCGCTTCTCCCGAGCCCGGTGCCGCCGACGCACGCACGTTCAGCGGCGTGCCATCCCGGCGCTGCCGCGTCAGCTCCGACACCACCGGCTCGCCCGCCGCGAAGCAGTCGTCCAGCTCCTCCGCCTCATCGCCCGCCGTCGCCGGGACGATCAGCTTGCTGAGGCGCTGGCCCAGCGCTTCCGGCCTGCCGTAGCCGAACAGCTTCTCGAACGCCGCGTTGATGCCCAGCACCCGCCCCGACCGGTCACAGGTCACGATCGCCGCCGGACTCGCCTCCAGCAGCGCATCCACCGTGCCCTTGTCGCGCGCTGCATCCGCCCGGCTCTGCTCCAGCGCGTGCGTCGTGCGCAGCAGGGCCAGCAGCTGCCCGTACGCCCGCCGGTACACGGCCGTGATCACCACGCCGAACAGCGCCACCAGCAGCGCAGCTACGCGGTTGATGGGCTCCGGCGACTGGATCAGCAGCGCCACAATGAGCGAACCCAGCATGACGCCGGAGAAGATGTAGAACGACGGCGGATCCGCCGTCTGGGTGGCAATGGCCGCCGCGATCAGACCCGCAAACACCACCGCGAGCAGCGCGAGATGGCCGAATCCAACATGAGCAAAGAACAACAGCGGCGTGGCCGCCCAGGTGAGCGCCACGGCGCCGATCACCAGACGCAGCGGCGGCAGCACCGCCGCCGACGGCGGCTTCGACCGCAGCCGCCGCGTCGCAACAATGCGCACCACATTCGCCGCCACGGCGATCAGCAGCCACGACACCACCAGGACGCGCGGTGCCTGCGACCACAGCGCTGCCGCCAGCAGCGTCATGACCGCGAACGGGCCCAGGACCTGGCCCGGACTCGTATCCGTCAGCCGCGCCGACAGCGCAACCGCCAGACGGGTCTCCTGCCGAACCCCGGGGGCAATATCTGCGTCTCTATCACGAGGCATCTCGGGCTCCGCCGCGACCTCGCGAACTCTTTCGACCTGCATGCGCTGCCTGATGTCAGAATGGACCTCGTGCCAGCGCTCCTGCCGGCAAGATCCTGTCGTATCAGTCTCGGCAAGCCACCCCCCTTGTCCGCAGTCGCCGCCCCGGCCTGCCCCTCCTTGCGGCGCTTCCACCTCGAATACTATCATGCGGAAAATTATAATGCCGATAATGACACCATGAGACCTGGACCGGACGAACTGCTGCCCCTCAGCCCACCCGTCTTCCATATCCTGCTGACGCTGGGTGACGACGCCATGCACGGCTACGCCATCATGCAGGCCCTGGAGCGGCGCACGAGCGGCCGGGAGACGCTGCTGCCCGGATCGCTGTACGCCACCATTGCGCGCATGGTGAGTGATCGCCTGCTGGAGGAGGTCGCCGCGGCGGACCTTGCGGGTGCGGCCCAATCCAGCATGGACAGGCGACGACGCTATTACCGGTTGACGCCGTTCGGGCGGACGGTGGCGCAGGCCGAAGCGGCGCGTATGCGCCGGCTCGTCGAGCTGGCGCTCGAGCAGGACCTGTTGCGAGGCACGACATGAGCGAGCGTGGCCCGGCGGCTCGCCTGATGGCGACGCTCGTGCGCCTGCTGCCCGCGCATCTGCGCGCCGGCTACGGCGAGGCGATCGTCGAATCGTTCGAGGACGCCATCCGCGATCGCCGGCACGCACGCGGCCGGCTGGCGGCGCTCGTCTTTGCCATGCGTTCCGTGGTCGATCTGTCCTTCACCGTGGTACGCGAGCAGCGGCTATCCCGGGCGAGGCGTTTCGGCATGCTGCGTGGCATTCTCTGGGACGTGTCGAAGGCCGGGCGCGCGCTGCGCCAGGCGCCCGGCTTCACGGCATCCGCGGTGCTCGTGCTGGCACTGGGCATCGGCGTGAACGTGTCGATCTTCACGGCGGTGAAGGCGCTGCTGTTCACGGCGCCGCCCTATCCGGATGCGGCGCGTCTGGTGCTGGTGGACATGCTCGAGCGCAACAGCACGAGCACATTGCCCGCGCTCGCGCTGCAGGCGAACGGCGGCGTCGCACGCACGCCGGGAGCAGGCCGCTCGTTTCCCTGGTCCTATGCGAAGTTCAAGCTGTTCCAGGAGAGCGGCGACGACGGCATGTCGGCCATCGCGGGCTTCGCGCAACGCAGTGTTACCGTGCTGTACGGCACGCAGTCCGCGCGCGTGAATGCGGAGCTGGTGTCGGCGGACTACTTCGCGCTGCTGGGCGTGCAGGCAGCGCCGGGCCGGCTGTTCACGAAGGCGGAGGACGATGCATCGTCGCCTGCATTCGTGGCGGTCCTGAGCCACCGTCTGTGGGCCAGCCGGTTTGGCAGCGACCCTTCACTTCCGGGGCGTACGCTGCAGATCGGCTCGCAGACTGTGCAGGTGCTGGGCGTCGCGCCGCCCGGATTCGATGGTCTCACCGGCAACATCGATCTGTGGCTGCCGCTGGGCAGCGCCGGCGTCCTCTTCAGTCCCTTCATGACGCAGCAGCCGCAGGCGCACTGGTTCCGCGCCATTGGGCGTCTGCGACCGGGCATCACCGTTGCCGATGCCACGGCGCGCACGGACGCGGTGGTGCAGCACATCCACGAGGTCTATCCGCCGCCGGCGCCCGATATCGAGTACGGCGGCAGAGTGAGTGTGCTGCGCGAGGCGCGCATCAATCCCGCTGCGCGCAGCGCGGTGCTCGTGCTGGGAGGCGCCGCGCTGCTGGTGCTGCTGATTGCCTGCGCCAATCTCGCGGGACTGCTGCTGGCACGCGGCCTGGCACGCCGGCGCGAGATCGCGTTGCGCGCGGCCCTGGGTGCGCGTCGTGGCCGGCTGCTGAGCGGACTGCTGCTGGAAAGCCTGCTGCTCTCGGCTGCCGGCGGCATTGCCGGCATCGTGGTGGCGCATTTCGGCATCGGCCTGCTCCGGCTGGCGTGGCCGGCACGCTTCGCCGCCAGCTCCGGCGGCTCGCTGCGCTCGCTGGACGTGGCCGCGCTCGGCCTGGATCCGCTCGTGCTTGCCTTCTGCGCCGCCCTGGTGCTGCTGACAGGCGTGTTATGCGGGATCCTGCCCGCGCTCCAGCTCTCCGCGGCCGGGCCGGCCGAGGCACTCCGCGCAGGCGGCCGCGTGCGCACGGCGCAGACCAGTCGGCGTATCGAGGGACGGGCTGTGCTGATCGCGCTGGAAGTGGCGCTCGCGCTCGTGCTGCTGGTGGGTGCGGGCCTGATGAGCGCGAGCCTGCTCGGCCTGCTGCACGTGGAGCAGGGCTATGACGCGCATTCGCTCCTGACATTCAATTACAGTGTGCCGCGCAACAGTGTCGCTGCCCGCGATCCGGTCCCGTTGCAGGATGCGCTGCTGCAACGGCTGCGCGCCGATCCCCGTGTGATCAGCGCCGCGAGTGGTTGTCTGCCGCCGCTGTCCGGCCATTGCAGCATCACGGGTGTGAACCGCGTCGAAGGCCGCCCGCCCTGGCCGGACGGCAGCGGGCCGCGCATTGGCGTGCAGAGCATCAGCGACGACTACTTCACGACTCTGCGGGTTCCGGTCGCGTCGGGTCGCACGTTCAACACGGGCGACACGGAAGCGTCCCCGCTGGTCGCCATCATCAACCGCGCGGCTGCGCGCAGGCTGTTCGGCAGCGACAATCCGCTGGGCCGGCAGCTGCACATGGGCTACAACGTACGCGGCCAAGATGACAGCTACACCATTGTGGGCGTGGTCGGCGATGTGCTTTACGCACGTCCCGAGCAGGGCGTAATGCCCGAGGCGTACGTTTCCATGCACCAGGGCTCGCTGGATGACGTCGTGTTCCTGCGCACATCGGTCGAGCCGCTGGCGCTCGTGCCCGCGATTACGGCAGCCCTGCACGCGATCGATCCCGGCGCCCTGCCCTACAGCATTGCCACCGCCGCACAGATCGCCGCCGGCGCCACGGCCGACACCCGCGTGCTGCTCTGGCTGCTGGCACTCTTTGCCGCGTTCGCCGTGCTGCTGGCGGCATGCGGCATCTGGAGCGTGGTGGCGTACACCGTGAACCAGCGCACGCAGGAACTGGGACTGCGCATGGCACTGGGCGCACGTGCGCGGTCGGTCGTAGCCCTCGTGCTGCGGCGGGGCGCGCTCGCCGGCGCGCTGGGTGTGGCACTGGGCCTGCCCGCGGCGCTCGCCTCTAGCCGACTGTTAGAATCGCTGCTGTTCGGCGTGCGGCCCGCCGACCCTCGTGTCTACTTCGCCTGCGCCATCGTGCTCGGCGGTGTGGCCCTGCTGGCCAGCTGGATTCCGGCCCGCCGAGTGACCCGGCTCGATCCCCTGCGCGCCATGCGCAGCGAGTAGCGGACCCCGCACGCCGCGCAAGTCCGCGCTGGCCGTACCCTGTGAAGCGGGCGCCGTCCGGTCTCCCGGGAGCGGCGCCCTTCGTTTGCAACGGCACTTCACATCCTGACAGCGTGTCAGGCGTGCAAAGGCGTACCCATCATCTCGTCTGTGTTTCTGTCCATGCACCGCCCAGCGCCTTGTACAGCTGCACGGCTGCCGTTACCTGGCGCAGCTGCGCCTGACTGAGCGCCAGCTCCGCATCGAACAGGCTGCGCTGCGCGTCCAGCACTTCCAGATAGTTGGAGACACCGGTGCTGTAGCGGAGCTGCGCGAGATCGAGCGCACGACGCAGCGCGCTGGCCTGGGTTTCCTGCGCCACCACCTGGTCGCGGGCCGCGCGCACACCCGTCATGGCGTCGCTGGCCTCGCGCAGCGCAACCAGCGCCGTCTGCTGCCAGCTGGCTTCCGCCTGGTCGGCGCGTGCGCGTGCGGCCCGCGACTGATTCTCCAGCGACCCGCCCGTGAACAGCCGGAAGGACAGGCCGGCCTGCAGCTGGTACACGCGCGTCTGGTCCTTGAACAGATCACCCGTGTTACCGGATTGCGTGCCCCAGGAACCCGTGATCGACACGGTGGGCATGCGCGCCGCATCGGCCACGCCAATGCGCGCTGTTGCGGCCGCGAAGCTGCGCTCCGCCTGCTCCACATCGGGACGCCGCATCAGCAGGGATGCGGGCAGCGTGTCCGGAATGGTTACGGCACGCGCGGCGGCGGCGAGCGATGTGCCGCGCGCAATGGTGGACGGTGGCTCACCCGCCAGCACGGCAAGCGCGTGCTCCTGCACTGCCAGCTGCTGCTCGACCTGCGCCAGTCGCACTGCCGGCACCGTCACCTGTGCCTCGAACTGACGCACATCCAGCTCCGAGATGAGTCCCTGCGCGAAGCGCTGGCGCGCCAGGTCGAGCGTGGTGCGCCGCGATGACAGCGTGCGCTCCGCGATCTGCTGCTCCTGGTCCAGCTCCAGCAGCTGCAGGTAGCCGGTCGCGACATCGCTCACCAGCGTGAGCACGCGCGCCCGCTCCGCCGCCACCTGCGCATCGAGGTCCGCGCCGGCCGCCTCGATGCCTCGCCGCGTGCGCCCCCAGAAGTCCAGTTCCCATGCCACATCGCCCGTGATGCGATAGGCGTCGTACGAGACGGGCGGGAAGGCGCCCAGCGCGATCTGGTTCTTGCTCGTGCTGGCGTTCACGGTCAACGCGGGCAGCAGCGGCGCCCGGGCCACACCGCGCAGCGCGCGATACTCGCTGATGCGCGCCCTCGCCGCCGCCAGGTCGCGGTTGTTGTGCAGCGACGTGCCCACGAGCGATTCCAGTGCCGGGTCTTTCAGCACTTCCAGCCAGGAGACCTGCACGATCGAATCCGCGCCCGCTGGCCGCACCGCGAAACTCTCCGGCCTCGCCACGCGCACCGTATCCGCTTCGCGCGCGGCTGCCAGTGAGTCGAAGAACAGGCGCGTCGAATCGCTGATCGTCTCCACACCCAGGCGTGTGGTTTCCGGCACGGCCGGCATGGCGTGATAGCGCGGACCCAGCGCGCACCCGGTGGCGGTACCGGCGACGCCCGCCAGCCACAGCAGCCGTCGCATCGTCATGACGCTGCCTCCGTGCTGGCGGCCTTCTGCCGGCCGCGCTCACCCAGTCCGCGGATTACGCCAAAGAAGAGCGGAATGAAGAAGATGCCGATCGTCGTGGCGAACAGCATGCCCGCGAACACGCAGGTTCCGATCGAATGACGACTGGCCGCGCCTGCGCCACCTGCGACGACGAGCGGCGAAACCCCGAGAATGAACGCGAACGACGTCATGAGAATCGGCCGGAACCGCTCCCTCGCCGCTTCCACGGCGGCGTGGCGCACGTCGTGGCCCTGCTTGCGCAGATCATTCGCGAATTCGACGATCAGAATCGCGTTCTTGGCGGCCAGTCCCACCACCGTGATGAGGCCGATCTGGAAGTAGATGTCCGCCGGCTGATGGCGCAGCCAGATGCCGAGGAACGCGCCCAGCACGCCGAAGGGCACGCCCAGCAGCACCGCGAAGGGAATCGACCAGCTCTCGTACTGCGCCGCTAACACGAGGAACACAATGATCAGGCCCAGCGCGAAGACCAGTCCGGCGGCGCCGCTCGACAGGCGCTCCTGATAGGATTGACCCGAGTACGACAGCCCCACGCCCTGCGCCCCGAAGCGGTTCGTCACCAGGCTGTCCAGCTCGTTCAGCAGCTCACCGGAGCTGCGATCGCCTTTGGGCGCACCGGTCAGCAGCGCCGAGGTGAAGCCGTTGAAGCGCGTGAGCAGGGTCGGTCCGCCGCGGAACTCCGTGCGGGTGAGCGCTGACACCGGGATCATTGCATTGTCGCGACCGCGCACATACAGCCTGCCGATGTCCTCGGGGCGCAGCCGGAATTGCGGCAGTGCTTCCGCCTGCACGCGGTACGTGCGGCCGTACAGGTTGAAGTCGTTGATGTAGAGCGTGGAGAGGAATGCCTGCATGGTGCCGAACAGATCGCTCAGCTGCACGCCTCGCGCTTTTGCCGTGGCTCGATCAACATCCACCCACAGCTGCGGCACATTGGCGCGGAAGTTCGTGTTCAGCCCGCCCGCCGCCGGCAGCTGATTGGCCGCCTGCACGAACTGCGTGACCTGCTGCGAGAAGTCCTGCAGGTCCATCCCGGACCGGTTCTGCAGGTTGGCCTCGATGCCGGAGGTCGCGCCCAGGCCGGGGATTTCCGGCAGATTGAAGGCGAAGCCGATGGCGTCCTTCATGCCGAACAGCTTGTAGTTGAGCCGCTGCGCAATCGCATCGATCGACTCGTTCTTCGTGCGCTCCTCCCACGGCTTCACGTTCACGAAGATGGTTGCGCCGTTGGTCTGGTTGGAGCGGCTCAGGATGTCGAGTCCGGCCAGCGCCACCATGTTGCGGATGGCCGGCTCCTGCCGCAGGTACCCTTCGACGGTCTTGATCACACGCTCCGTGCGCTGCAGTGACGCGCCGTCAGGGAGCTGCAGCGCCACTGCCATGTAACCCTTGTCTTCCGTGGGAATGAACGCGGTGGGCACGTGGCGCCAGAGCACGAAGGCCAGCGCCACCAGCACGGCAAACGCGGCCAGCCACGTGCGCGGCCGGCCCAGCACCCGGTCCACGGTGCCGGCATAACCGCGTGTTACACGGCCGAAACCCCGGTTGAACACGCCGAAGAACCCGGTTGTGTGCGCCTCGTTGGACTCGCGCAGCAGGAGCGCGCACAGCGAGGGCGTCAGCGTGAGCGCCACAATACCGGAGAGCACCACGGCGATGACGATGGTGATGGCGAACTGGCGGAACAGCCCGCCGGTCACGCCTCCCGTGAAACCGACCGGCACGAACACGGCGCACAGCACCAGCACAATGGCAACCAGCGCACCCGCCACCTGGCGGATGGCGCGGTCCGCCGCCACCCGTGCGCTCACACCCTCGGCCGCCATGATGCGCTCGGCATTCTCGATGACGACAATCGCGTCATCGACCACGATGCCGATGGCCAGCACCAGCGCGAACAGGGTGAGTACGTTGATGGAGAAGCCGATCATCAGCATGCCCAGGAACGTGCCGATGACGCTCACCGGCACCGCCAGCATGGGGATCAGCGTGGCGCGGAAGCTCTGCAGGAACAGGAACACGACCAGCGCCACCAGCACCATTGCCTCGGCCAGCGTCTTCACCACCTCATTGATGGACGCGGTGACGAAGGGCGTCGTGTCGAACGGGATCTGGTAGCGGATGCCCGGCGGAAAATTGTGCGCCAGCTCTTCCATGCGCTTCTCGATGGCCGCGCGCACGGCCAGCGCATTGGCGCCCGGTCGCAGAAACAGCAGCGTGAACGCTGTGGGACTGCCGTTCAGACGCCCGGAGAAGTCGTAGTTGCGCGAGCCCAGCACCGCCTGGCCGATGTCGCGCAGCCGGACGAGTGAGCCATCGGCCTTGGCGCGCACCACCACGTCGTCGAACTCGTCCGGCGTCTGCAGCCGGCCCTGCGCCGTCACCGGCACCGTCAACTCCGTGCCCGGCGGCGCCGGCTCCCGGCCGATGCGGCCCGCCGGATTGGTGGCGTTCTGCTCGCGCACGGCGGCTGCGACGTCGCCTACTGTAATGCCGAGTTTGGCCATGCGGTCCGGGTCCAGCTGCAGCAGCATGCTGAACTCGAGCCCGCCGAAGGTCTGCGCGTTGCCCACACCGGGCACGCGCTTCACCTCGTCCTCGACGTACAGCTTCAGGTAGTTGGTCAGGTACGGTGCATTGTAGCGCGGATCGGTGGAGGTCAGCGCCAGCACCGCGAGGATGTCGGAATTCGCCTTGAGAATCGTAATGCCGTTCTGCCGCACCGCGTCGGGCAGTCGCGGCTCGGCCAGCTTTACCGCATTCTGCACGTCCACAGCCGCCAGGTCCTGATCACGCGACACATCGAAGTAGACCTGCAGACTCATGGTGCCGTCGCTGGAATTCGCCGACGTGAAGTACAGCAGTCCCTGCAATCCCGAGAGCTGCTCCTCGATGGGCGCGGCCACGGCAGTGGCCACGTCTTCCGCGGTCGCGCCCGGGTAGAACGCCTGCACCTGCACCGCGGGCGGCGTGATCTGCGGATAACGCGAGATGGGCAGCAGCCGAATGGAGAAAACGCCCAGCAGCGTGATCACCACCGAGATGACAGCCGCCAGCACCGGGCGGCGAATGAAGAAGTAGCGAATCTCCTCGGTCGGCTGCACGACGGGTGGCGCCGCGTGCGGCCGCCCGCCGGAATTTTCTCCCTGTCCTGGCGTCGCCGCTGGGCGAGGCGCGGGCTGCGCCTCCCGGCGAGGCACTTGCGTGAGCTCTTTCATCGCGCCGCTCCTGCCGCTGCCGCCTGCACTGCGCTGCTGTCCGCAACCGGCACGGGACGCACCGTGCGACCCGGCACGGCTTTCTGGATGCCATCCACCACGACGCGATCGCCGGGTGACAGTCCTTTCTCGATGATCCAGCGACTGCCGCTCCATGAGCCGGGCACGACGTCGCGTATGGCTACCGTGTCGCCCACGCCCACCACATACACGAACTGCCGCCCCAGGCCCGTCTGCACCGCGCGTTGCGGTACTGCCAGGGCCTCGTTGCGTGCGAATCCGATGAGACGCACACGCACGAACTGTCCTGGTAACAGCAGGTGATCAGGATTCTGGAACAGTGCGCGGAATTCCTGTGTGCCCGTCGCCGCATTCGAGCGACGGTGCGACAAAGTCGAGCCGCCCCTTGCGCTGCAGTATCGAGCCGTCCGGCAGCACCACCTGTACTTCCAGACTGCTGCCCGCACGCATCAGCGCGCGGGAGCGCGGGTCTTCCTGCCAGCTGAGCAGCTGTTGCGTCGATGGACGAAACGTCACGTACACGGGGTCCAGCCGGTCGATCGTGGTGAGCAGGTCGCCGGATCCCGTGACGCGCGCGCCCACCTCCAGCATCGTGCGGCCCACACGGCCGGCCATGCCCGCGCGAACTTCCGTGTCATCAAGATCCTGCTTCGCACGATCCAGATCCGCCTGCGACGACTCGTACTCCGAGCGCGCATTGTCCACGTCCTGCTGCGCCACCGCGTGCTGCGCCAGCAGCGGCTCCAGACGCTTCAGCTTGCGCTCCGCGTTCTGGAATCGCGCCAGATCACTGCGATACGCTGCCTCGTAACGCACCCGGTCCAGGCGGTACAGCACCTGCCCCGCCTCCACCAGCATGCCCTCGGTGAATGGCCTCTCCTCGATGATGCCGTCCACGCGCGCACGCACTTCCACGCGCCGGTACGGAATCACCTGGCCGGAGAACTCGAACGGCTCCGCCACCGTCTCGGGTTCCACCTGCACCACCGCCACTTCCGCCGGCGGCGGCGCACCCCCGCCACCTGCACCACCCTCGGCATTCGCGGCCCCGCGCGCACACGCCGTGCTCAGCGGCACTGCCAGAAACAGACTCAGTAATGAACGGGCGCGCGCGAACGCGTGCCCGTGCTCTTGCCGGATCACGGACTTTCCTCCTCGAACCTGTTGTGCGGACGCAGTCGGTCTGGTTGGTCCATCCATCGCTCAACGATCGTCTCAACCGCTCCCACGCCACTGCCCGGTTTCACTACCCAATACCCGTAGCCGGTTACGGGTTTCGCATCTCCTGCAATCGGCCTGTCAACCACCCATTTGCCGTAGACGTCCGGCCTGGCAGGGTGTGACAGGACCGCAGCGGCGCCGGGTATTGCGGCGCAGCGCGGCGCGACACTGCGCAGCCAGCGAGGTTGAACCCGAACACGACCTTCCGCTGCGCATAACGTATACATTCGCGGATGCTGCCCCGGTCGACACGGATACCGCGACAGCGCACAGAACGCGCGTCGAGTGCGTGTCGAAGGCGACGTTGCGGGCTTCTCCCGCCTCACCGCGCCGCTTGCTGAGCACCCTCGTCCGGCGTCCGGCGGCGGTGATCCGGCCCGGTTGCGGCGCTGCTCGAGCGCAGCGGTGGAAATGGCGGGATCGATTCGTCACAACCCGCGAACACAGGGGCGCAGCCGGTGTATCGGGGGAGGAATCCCTTCCCCCGAGGTGGCATCACTGACGATGGTCCCGTTGGTCCTGCCGTTGTTGCTGGCGCAGTCCGGCGGCGCTCCAGCCAATCAGCCATCCGCTCGCGAACCGTCCGTGCAGGTGTGGCTCAGCTCGGATGCGCAGTACGAGCAGGGTGATCGTGCGCGCGTTTACGTGCGGGCCGCTCAGGACGGTTACCTGGTGGTGTTGCGCGCGGATGAAGATGGACGTGCGCGTGTGCTGTTCCCGCTGGATCCGGGCCTGGACAACTTCGTGCGCGGTGGCGAGCGCGTCGAGATCCGCGGGCGAGGGGATCGCGAAGCGTTCCTCGTGGAGGAGCCCTCGGGATCGGGCATGGTGCTGGCCGCGTACGCGCAGGATCCGTTCAACTTCAATGATCTCGTACGCGGCGATCACTGGGACTACCGCGTGATCGGCGACAATGGCCGGGCCTCGGATGATCCGGAAGCGATGCTGCTGGACATTGTGCAGCAGATGGCCGGCAACACGCATTTCGACTACGATGCGTCGCCGTACATTCGTAGGTCGCGAACAGCCGCGTTACAGCCGCAGCCACGTCAGCGTCTCGCTCGGCCTGTTCGATCCGTGGTGCTTCGACTGCTACGGCTTCGGTGTGCGCTCCGGCTTCCACTTCAGCATCTCGTTCGGCCGGCCCTGGTACTACCGGCCGTACTACTACGACTCCTTCTACGATCCGTTCTACTACGATCCGTTCGTGTACGACCCGTTCTTCTACAATTCGTTCTTCCGTCCGACGCGCGTGGTGATCGTCAACCGCTTCCTGCTGGGGCCGCGGCGTACGCGCTACGCCGTGGGTCTGCACTACGGCGATCGCTGCGGTGGTGATCCGTTCTGCCGCCGTGATGGACGCTTCGCGCACAACGGGCCGGGAGTCCATTGGGGGAATCCGGGAGGGCAGCCCGGTTGGGGCGTGGGCCGCCTGCAGCACCAGAACGATGGACCACCGCCCCGGTACGCGGTGCATCGCGCCAGCGCGACCGACTACGGCACGCAGCCTGTGCGTCGCGGCGCTGCGACCGACGGTTTCGGCCGTGCCGTTCAGGTGTCGGATCCAGCGCCTCGCCGGTCGGCGTCAGACATCAATGATCGCAACGGCGGCGCGCGCGCCAGCGAGCCGCAGCGCCAGGCGAACCCGCGCGATCCGTCGCGCGCACGAGCCGCGCAGCCTCCGGACGAGGGAGCGACGCGGAGTGGCCGTGATGCGCAGCAGGCTTCGGATCCGGGCCGCAGCCGCCCGGTGCGCGAGAATCCGTTCGTGCGCCGCGCAGAGCCGCGCGATTCGCGTTCCGATGAGCGCGCATTGGATGGCGGCACGCGTGTTCTGCGTGGCGGCTCGTCGGCCTCGCGCATGATTCCATTGGATCCGCAACCGCAGCGCGATACGCAGCAGAACCAGCGCGTCGCCAACCCGCGCTCTTCGCGTGACAGCAATCCGCCGCGTGACAACGGCTCGGCGGTGCGGCGCGATGAAGGCCGGCGCATGGAAGCGCCTGCGCGCAGTGAGCCAACCCGCACCTACGCGCCGCGCTCTTCGGAGAACGGTGGATCGCAGAGCCGTGGCGTCATGAGCCGCATCCTCGGTGGCGGCTCACGCTCGCAGGGCGCCACACGCGGCAGCAGTGAAACGCGCCAGTCGGCAGGCGCTTCGCGCAGCTCCGGGTACACGCGCGGCTCGAGCGCTTCGCGTTCCTCCGGCGGTCACGCTTCCGCGCGCTCCGGCTCCGCCAGCGGTCGGTCCGCAAAGCACAACTAGCAGAACAGTCTGCTCTGCCAGCACTCAGGAACGGCGAGTCCGCACAGTGGACTCGCCGTTCTGCTTTCCGGCTGTTCGCTGCGCGCGGTCGTGCGCTTGCAGGCCGGGCGGCACTGCCTCGCGGCTGATTGACCGCGTATGCGCCGCTGCCTATCGTTCCCGCGCGTCCTGCGAAGGCCCGCTTCCTCCGTGAACTGTTCCGGAACGATGCGGGTGGACGGCATCCCGGGAATCACGCCTGCGCGACAGGACAGCCGACATGACCATCCGTGTGTTCGTGACGGGCGGCACCTTCGACAAGGAATACGACGAGCTGCGTGGTACGCTCTTCTTCCAGGACACGCACGTCCCCGAGATGCTGCGCCGCGGACGCTGCCACCTCGACGTCGCCGTGCGCTCGCTCATGATGATCGACAGCCTGGACATGACGGCGGAGGATCGAGCCACCATCGTCGATCACTGTCGCCGCTGTGCCGAGACACAGATCGTCGTCACGCACGGCACGGACACCATGGTGCAGACCGCCGGCGCACTGGCCGAAGCCGCGCTCGGCAAGACGATCGTGCTCACCGGCGCCATGGTCCCCTACGCGTTCGGCAGCTCGGATGGCCTGTTCAACCTCGGCAGCGCGCTGTCGTTCGTGCAGCTGCTGGCGCCGGGTGTGTACGTCGCCATGAACGGTCGCTGGTTCCCCTGGAACGCCGTCCGCAAGAATCGCGAGACCGGTGTGTTCGAATCCACGTGACACCCGGTTGTGTCGTGTGGGGTGCAGGCGCCATTGGCGGCACTGTGGGCGCCTTCCTCGCGCGCGCCGGCCACAATGTCGTGTTTGTGGACCAGGCAACCGCTCACGTGACAGCCATTCGCGAGCAGGGCCTGCGCATCACCGGCCCGCTCGCGCAGTTCGTCGTGCAGGCGCCCGCTTTCACGCCGGACGGCTTTGCCGGCACGGCCCCGCTGTTTCTGCTGTGCGTGAAGGCGCAGCACACGGAGCAGGCGACAACGCAGCTGCTGCCTCATCTCGCGGCGGACGGCGTCATCGTCTCGCTGCAGAACGGACTGAACGAGGAGGTTATTGCCCGCCTCGCGGGTGCGACGCGCACGCTCGGCTGTTTCGTGAATTTCGGCGCTGACTATCTGGAGCCAGGTGTGATTCACTATGGCGGCCGCGGCACGCTGGTGCTGGGCGAACTGGATGGCGCTCTGACGCCCCGGCTGGAACAGCTGCACGCACTGCTGCGCAGGTTCGACGAACACGCCATCCGCAGCGACAACATCTGGGGCTATCTCTGGAGCAAGCTGGCCTACGCGGCGATGCTCTTCGCCACCGCCATCACCGATGACGCCATCGCCGATTCACTAGCCAATCCGGTGCATCGTCCCGTTCACATTGCGCTGGCCCGCGAAGTCGTGACGGTGGCGCTGGCGCGCGGCATTCGTCTGGAATCCTTCGACGGCTTCGATCCGCTTGCTTTCGCGCCCGACTCGACTGAAGCCCGTACCACGCGCTCGCTCAATGAACTGGTGGCGCACAACCGCCGCTCCGCCAAGACGCACAGCGGCATCTGGCGCGACCTCGCCGTGCGCCACAGGGAAACCGAGGTCGATCCACAGCTCGGTCCGGTCGTGCGCTACGGGCGGGAATGTGGTGTGCCCACGCCGCTCACCGCTCGACTCGTCGATGCGGTGCATCGTATCGAGCGCGGACAGCTCGCGCGCCGCTCGGACAATGTCATTGCACTGCTGGCGGACGGACTCTGAAGCGCGTCGCGCTTCAATCAGGTCGGATCCGATGATTCGGCGCGTGGAGCAGGGTGGTTTCTTTGAGGAGTCGCGGCTGCGCCGGCCGCCTTTCGGTCCGGGCGGCCGCGATCAGAAACGGGAAGCGCGAATCCAGGTGTCGGAGCGCGACCATGCCTCGTCGAACTGCCGCATGATGCTGTCGGCCTCCGCCCGCCGGCCCTGGGCGCGCACGGCCTGCTCCAGACCGAGCAGACTCCAGCCGTTCTTCGGGTGATGCGCCAGCTCGTCGCGATACACGCGTTCGGCATCACCTGCGCGACCCGCTTCGAGCAGCGCCGCGCCCAGCCAGTGACGCGCGGCGAAATCGAGCGGCTCCGGCTCGTCGTAGCGCAGCCCATCGTCCGCCGCGACGGCCTGCTCGAACGCCGCGATCGCTTCCGGCATGCGCTTCTCGTCGCGCAGGATCTCACCCTTCAGAATGCCGCCCGTGATGCCCAGCAGCTGCGCTGCCGTGTGGCCGCGGAAGTTCACGGAATCCGGCGCGGTGCGCGCTGTCGTCTCCATGCTGGCGAGCAGGACGCGGGCACTGTCCGGATGGCCCGTGCGCAGCAGCGCATAGCCGCGCGCGAAATCCAGCAGCCCGGCGTAAATGGGGTGTCCGGGACGCGGCACATGGAGCGCGAGCACGTCGTCGAAGTGGCCGAAGCGCACCATTACGAGCGCCGGGTAGAAGTCGCCGCCCGGCGAAATCTTCGCGTATTCCCTCGCCGCCTCCAGCGCGATCGCACCCTGCCCATCATAGGACGCCGCGAACAGCAGCATGTGCAGGTTGTGCGATGGATAGATGGCGAAGCCCTCGCCAATGGCCGCCTTCTGATCCGAGTGCCACGCCCGCAGGTTGGCGCGCACCGCATCACCCCAGCGGCCAATGCGGTTGTACGTGTGCGACGGCATGTGATTGATGTGACTCGCGCCCGGAATCGCGTTGCCCAGATGGTCGGCGCAGGCTTCCGCCTTTCCCGGCACCACCGTCGATTCCGTGGCGTGCACGTACAGATGACAGGCGCCCGGGTGCAGCAGGTCCTGCGCCAGCAGTGACTCCAGCACGAAGTGTATCTGCTGTACGGCCGGCTTCTTCACATCCCACGTGCCTCGCCGCGGCTCCAGCAGCATCAACGCTTCCGCGTACATCGTGCCTGCATCCAGATCGCTCGGAAACTGCTGCCAGACATCGCCCATCGCACGGGCATACAAAGAGTCGAGTTGTTTGCGACGATGCGCGTCGTGCACCGGCTCGTAGCGCACGCGCATGGCGTCGATCAGTGCGTGCTCGACCGGCGACGTGTGTCCCTCCGCCACTTTCGTCGCCTGCTGGATCGCCGCGAACGCGCGCGGCGCATCATCCGCCCGCATCTCCCCGTTCAGGTACGGACCCCACGCCCAGGCTTCTCCGAAATAACACATGGCACACGCGGGATCACGCTTTTCCGCCTCGCGAAACGAACGCGCCGCATCCTCGGGCGCGAACGCGTACAGCAGCTGTATCCCCTGATCGAAGTAGGCCTGCGCCTCGCGCGACGTCGTCGTAATCCGACGCGCGTACGGCCCCAACCCCACCGTGTACAGCGGCATCGGCTGATCGAACGACGGCGGCAGTCGCATGTGCTCATCATGCTGCGCCAGCACAGTAGACGGCAGCAGCGACAGCAAGAGCAGCGACAGGCCCGGCATGGGACGGCGCACACGTTGCACAACCCGCCTCAACCGAGGTCTGCCCCACCACACACACCCTCTCACGCTCATTGCACGCACCCTGTCGCTGTGACTCGTCAGCACGCTTGCCTGCCCATCGTAAGCAGCAGTTGAACAGCAATCCCTGCCTCGGCCTTGCTCCGGATGATAGTCCACCCCCTCCACACCGGCCAGCCAGTTCCCGGAAGAGGACACGGAAGGAAGGATGCACGCCGGATCGGACCGCACATCGTGACCCTCGACAGTCACTGGCACAAACGGAAGCCGTCACGCCGACGTGCCCAACGCTCCCGCGTGCCTCTCCGCGCCCGCGACGCCCTGCGCGGTGAAATGAAGAGCCTATTCGCGAAGGACCCGCGCGGGATCGACGCGGCTCGCGCGCGCGGCGGGAATCGTGCACGCCGCAAGCGCAATGAACAGAAGCAGCAGCGTCGTGCCAACCAGTGTCGCGGGATCGCGCGGCGCTACGCCGTAGAGCATGCTGCCGAGGAAACGTGACAGCATGAGTGCGCCGATCGCGCCAATCACCAGGCCAGTGGCGGCCATGAGCGCGCCCTCGCGCAGCACTTTGCGCACGACCTGCAGCCGGCGTGCACCCAGAGCCATGCGGATGCCGATCTCGCGTCGCTGCGCAGCCACCGCATAGGCCAGCACCGCATACACGCCCGCAGTCGCCAGGACGAGCGCCAGCAGCGCCAGCACACCGACCAGCAGCAGATTGAATCGAGGCCCGACCAGTCGCTGGTCCACCAGCTCGTTGAGCGCAGCGAGCGCTCCCATCTCCAGCTCGCTGTCGACACTCCCGAGTCGCTGCTGGATGCCGCGCGCCAGCGCGCCCTGGTCGCCACTCGCACGCACCACGAAGAACGTGGCCCAGCGCGGCCGCTGCCGGTTGGACCACCAGATCTCCGGTTCCGGCGGACGACCTGCGTAGAAAGGCTTCACATCGGCAACAACGCCCACGATGCTCACGTCGAAACCTTCGTCGACCATTTGCAGCTGCTGCCCGACCGGATCGCGATCGCCGAAGAAACGGCGAGCCATGGTCTGATTGATCAGGGCGACGACGGGTGCTCCCAGTGCGTCGCCTTCCGAAAGGTCGCGGCCCTTCACGATGGGCACGCCTAACACACGGAAATAGCCGGGACCCGCGTCATACCAGCGCGCGGACGGCGCATCTGCCAGCGGCGCCTGACCCAGGATCTGGAACCGCCCGGGCTCAATACCGCCGAACATCGGACCGGCCGAAGCCGTGCTCACGCTGCGTACGCCGGGCAGACCTGCTACCTCCTGCTCGAGCCGGCTCCACAGAGAGGCGACGGCGGCGTGGTCGCGGTACCTTTCTGTGGGCGCATACACAGAGAAGGTCAGCAGCTGGCTCCGGTCGAACCCCGGATCCCAGCGCAGCAGAGAAACGAAACTGCGTGTCAGCAGTGCGGCGGCCACCAGCAGCATCAGCGTCAGTGCGAGTTCGCCCGTGGCCAGTGTACGCCGCAGACGCGCACCACCCGGCGCATGACCCGCACCCAGGCCCTCGCGCAGTCCGCGCGCCAGGTCGACACGCACGGTCCATAGCGCAGGCGCCAGCCCGAACGCCACGGCCGTGACTAACGCGAGTGTCAGCGTGAACGCGAAAACCACCGGATCCAGGTGGGTCTCCTCGAATGCGCGGAATCCCGGCCGGCGCCAGCCGCACCAGCAGCCGCGTGCCCCACCGTGCCAGCAGCAGTCCCAGCGCACCTCCCAGCAATGCGAGCGTAACACTTTCCGCCAGCAGCTGCTGCACGAGGCGCGCGCGACCCGCGCCCGCGGCCGCCCGGATCGCCATTTCGCGCCGCCGCTGTGTGGCGCGCACAAGCATCAGGTTAGCCAGGTTCGCGCAGGCAATCAGCAGCAGCAACGCCACCGCTCCGCTGAATACCAGAAAGACCGGTCGCGTGTAGCCGGCAATGTGTTCGTGCAGGGACTGCACGAACACACCCCAGCCGTCATTGGTGGGCGGATGCGCGCGCGCCAGATTCGACTGGATCACCTCCAGCTCCGCCTGCGCCTGCGCCAGCTTCACGCCCGGCGCCAGCCGGCCCACCACCTGGAAACCACGCCAGCTGCGTCGCTCCTCATCGCGCACATCCCATGGCGGCGGCGTCCACAGCTTCACCCACTCCAGCTCGGGTCCACGAAATGACGCCGGCAGCACACCCACGATCGTGAACGCTTCGCCATCGAGCGTCGTGGTGCTGCCTGCAACGGATGGGCTGCCCGCGAATCGCTCGAGCCACAGCGCGTGACTGATCAGTGCGACATGATTGCGGCCCACCGACATGTCGCCTGGTTCGATGAGTCGGCCCAGCTCCGGCGCCACGCGTAGTGCGCGGAACCAGTCGGCGGTCGCATAACCGCCAGCGACGCCTGCCACGCGCTCGCTGGTGCGCAGCATGAACGACCAGCTGCGCGCAAAGCCCAGCGCCTCGAAGCTGCGCGATGCCGCCGCCCAGTCGGCCACGTCCGGCGGCGAGGCGACACAGAACCGGTCGACGGCCGGATTCACCTCGCAGATGCTGACCAGTCTCTGCGATTCCGGATACGCCAGCGGCCGCAGCAACACGGCCCGGACGACCGCAAAGATCGAGGTGCCTGCGCCCATGGCGAGCGCCAGCATGAAGAGCGCCGGGATCGTGAAGCCCGGGCTCTTGCGCAACACCCGGAGCGCATAACGGACGTCGGTCGGAACTTGCATGCGCGACACTCCCTCCGGCATGAGCAACGACACGTGCAACCGATCGCCCGCACATGGCGTCTGCGCGCGCCCGGCGCCGCTGTCTCTCTCTATGGATGGGGCGCGCGGATGGGACAGACCGTCAGGGATTCGCCCACATTGCCGCGTGTTTGCCCGACAGCGCCTGCGCGTCAGGTCATTCCGGCCTGGCGATCCACCACCAGCCAGCCAGCAGGCGTGCGCAAGAGGAAGAAAATGGCGGAGCCGGTGAAGCCGCGCGGCGGGAATCCCGCACGCTGCGCCAGCCGGCCATCCCAGGCCAGAGCGACGCGTGCGAAACGACCCGTGACCTGCACCGATTGCGGCACGAACAGCGTACCCGCCCAGCGCAGCGGCCGGGCCTGCCACTCGGCCGGACTGACCATGCGGACGCGCGTGGCCCAGCGGTCGCGGAGCTCGGCCGCCACGCTGTCAGCCAGCAGAAACACCGCCGTATCCTGCCCTGCTGACACCGCTGTTATGGGCCGACCATTCGAGCGTCGGCCACGCTTCGCCCGCGGCCAGCTCGATGTCCAGCAGCTCACCCTGCAGCGTTGTCACGAGCGAGTCCGGTGCGGGCCGGGCCGCGCTTCGGAACAGCGCGCGCAGCTCGGACTGCGCCAGCGTACGCAGCGCCGCGGACCCCGAAAGCAGGCGGGCCGCCGTCGTGTCCGCATCCGGATGGTACGCGTCGGCACTCAGCAGAATGCCCTCCCAGACGAGCGTGGCGGCGTCGGACGTGGACTGCTGGCGCTTCGCGTTCAGCTCCGCCAGCACGTCGCGCCCGCTCTTCGCCGCGTACAGCCGCAGCGCGTGACCTACGCGCGCATCCACATTGACCGGTACGCGTCCACCCAGCCATTGCAGCCACGCACTCCAGTCCGCATCCGGCGCAGGCAACGGCGAGGGCGCCGGCCCGAACGGCTGCTGCAGCGCACCGTCCAGGAGCGGAAGGGCGCGGCGCGCAATCCAGGAGCCGGCACCGGCGCGATCGCTGACCGCAGCGCTCCAGCGCGCAGGGTCCATCAGCACGAGCGCCAGCAGACCCAGATCGCGCAGCCTTGCCTCGTGCTTCTGATCCCACTCGCGCGCCAGCAGGCGGCAGGCAGACGGCAGACACGCCCAGCGCGTGGAATCCGGCTCCCCCGCCGGCGGTGCGCGCAGCAATCCGTCCACCGCACTCGCATACAGCTTGTCGCTGTTCAGACCAAAGCCGAGCGCGACCCCCGGGTCCGCGAGGAGCGGCAGCAGCAGGCGCATGCCTGACAGATCGATGGGCCGCGGGCCCACCGACAACCGTCGCAATGCGGCCTGCGCCTCGAACACCGTGTCGCCCGACGCCGCAGCCAGCGCGGCGATGCGCTCCTCCACGTCGCCCGCAGTGGCTCCGTTGCCGGCAAACAGCACGAGCGTGCGATACACGCGCTCGCGTTCTTCCGGGTCACGCACATCGCGCCAGCGCGCGAGCAGCGAATCGCGCACGCCCGCTTCGCCTCGCGCCAACCGCAGTTCCACGTCGTTCGATGGCACCAGGCTGGACGCCCCGACCCTCGCCTCCGCGGCCGCCCGATCCGCCCCTCGCTGCGCTTCCACCGCCGCCGGGTCGCGCAACAACCACACGTCCGCGCGCTCGTACCGCGTCGTCGCCCGGAAGGCGCGGCCGTCGGAATAGCGCAGCACGACGGCGCCCGACAATAGCGTGGTGTCATGCCGCACGAGGAAAACGTGCAGCTCGGCATCGTACAGATAACGGCGCTTGATCACGCCCGTTGTCAGCCGCTCGATGACTGCCAGCGTGTCCAGCGTGCGCGCGTCCTCGGGATGCTTCTCTTCGTAGCGCACACTGGCACTGTCACGCACGATCCACAGCCGGCGCTGGTCGATCAGCGTATCGCGCACCAGTGTCGCTGTGCGCCGGCCGCGCAGTGTCTGCTCGAACCCGCCCTGTCGCCCACTCAGATTGATGGTGTCCGACCAGCGCTCACCCGCGCGGAAACGCGCCGGATGCACTGCGGGCAGCAGCTCCCACACACGCGATTCCGGCATCCCGAAGGATCCGTCCGCTACCAGGTGATAGCGCGCGATGCCTTCGCGCACCGAATCGACCGCGCCGTCCGCCTGCACGGTCCAGGGCCGCGCACTGAGAGTCATGCCCGTGAGCCGGCCCGTCGACGCCACGTCCAGCTCCGCCCAGTCCCCACGCTCCCCGAGCGAACGCGCCACCGAGAGATAGAGCGAACGCGCTCCCGCACTCGCCACGCGCGCCGAGTCCACGCGCAGCCACAGCGTGCCCCGGTCCGGCGCCGTAAACGCCGGCTTCTGCCGCGCATTCAGCCAACGCTCTGTTATCTGCCGCTCGAACGCATAGCCGCGCAATCCGCCGAACCCCTCCTGCGGCGGCGCCACCCGAGCGGCGTCCACACGCGGCGAGCTCGCGGCCGCGCCGTGGTTGCGCGCGACCGCCGGCGGCGCCTGCGCGCCGGCACGCGCCGGCCTGAGCGGCCCCACCGCGGCGAGCATCAGTGCCGCCAGCAGGACGATCCTCCCGTGCACACGCGTATTGGCTTTCACGGCACAGATTTACCCGTGAACGGTGCCGCACGTTCAGATGCCGTGCTCATGAGACTCTTGCGGCTCCTATATCATTGTGATATCATAATGCAACTACAGCCGGAGGTCGCCGTGATCCGCGAAATCGAACGCAAAGCCGCGTCCGGATTCCTCGCGCTGCTCATCCTGCTCGCTGCATCCATCTTCGACATCTGGATGATCATCAGGGCCGCCAACGCGCAGGACGCGCCGCGCATTGCGATCGGCATGGTCGCGATCCCGGTGCTCCTGGTGCTCTGGCTCGGGCTCTTCATTGTGAATCCGAACGAATCCAAGGTACTGCAGCTGTTCGGCCGCTACGTGGGGACCGTGCGCCAGCCGGGACTCAAATATGCGAATCCGTTCTATACCAAGCGCAAGGTATCGGTGCGGGTGCGCAATTTCGAGACTGCCAAACTCAAGGTTAACGACCGGCACTCCAACCCCATCGAGATCGCCACGGTAGTGGTCTGGCGGGTGGTGGACACGGCGGAAGCGCTGTTCGAGGTCGACAACTACAGTGAGTACGTGCACGTGCAGAGCGAGGCGGCACTGCGGGGCGTGGCCACGAACTACGCGTATGACGCGCATTCGGACGACGAGCTGTCGCTCTCGGGCAACTCCGCGGAGATTTCGGAAAGACTGAAAACGGAGATCCAGGAGCGCCTGAGCAAGGCGGGGGTGGAGGTCATGGAGTCACGCATCAGTCACCTCGCCTATGCCGCCGAGATTGCCAGTGCCATGCTGCAGCGGCAGCAGGCCAGCGCCGTGATCGCGGCACGCCAGTTGATCGTGGAAGGCGCGGTCGGGATGGTGGAGATGGCGCTGGCGGATCTGTCGCGCAAGGACATCATCCATCTCGACGAGGAGCGCAAGGCGCAGATGGTCAGCAATCTGCTCGTGGTGCTGTGCTCCGATCGCAATCCGCAGCCGATCGTCAACGCGGGATCGCTGTACTGACGGAGTGTTAGTCTTGGCCGAGCGCAAACCGTTCCTGCTGCGGATCGATGCCGGAGTCCACGAGGCGCTGGAGCGCTGGGCGGCCGATGATCTGCGCAGTCTGAACGCGCAGATCGAGTTCCTGCTGCGCCAGGCGCTGGTCGAAGCGGGACGTCTGCGGGCGCGGCCCGAATGAGTGATCCGGGTGGCCGCAGCTCACGGAATGATGGCGGCGATCACCCGGCCCGGCCCGTGCACACCGGTCACCAGCACCCGGCCGATGTCGGCGGAGCGGCTGGGGCCCGAGTGCAGTCCGAGGGCGGCAGGCAGGTCGTGGCGCACGGCGTCCAGCGCCTCCGCCAGCGTGGCCCGAATGGTCGCCTCCCGCACCCAGACGAGATGCGTCGGCACTAACAGTTGTGTCAGGCGGCCCTCGCGGCTGTCCAGCAGCACGGTTCCCGTGGCCGCGGCCGCCTGCCGTGCCAGAGAGACGCCCAGCTCAGCCTCCACGGGCGGTGTACCGGGCCGGCCGCAGCTCGCCGGCGACAATTCTTCCGGCACGCCCACGCCCGTGCACGCGCTTGCGAAATCGGCGCACAACGCACACAGCCAGGCGTGTGCCTCCTGCAGAGCGCTGAACCTCACCGCTTCACCGCCGTTTGCGCGGAAGCGCTCCATGAATGCCTGCACGGCATTCCAGGCGACGACGTCGTTGCCGTCTGCTCCGCCTGTCTCTCCCTCAGTGGACGCCGCCGTCTCCGGCGGAGCGGCCACCGCATTGGAAGCCTGGAGCAGACCCGGGTGCACCAGGCGGGTACGGCCGCTCAGCGCTTCCGCGACGGCGGCCGGCACCCGGTGCCGGTCTGACACCGCGTTAGCCGCGCCCGCTGCCCGGTCCTCGCCCTGCGGTGGGCGGGTCAGCCGACCGCCGGCGAACGCCCGGCGCGGCCCGGTGTCTTCCGTCACGGTCGGCGGTGTTGGCTCGGGCGCGGCCCCTGGTCGAGCCACGGTGCCGGCGGGCTCTTCTGCCACCTTTCGCGATTCCCGTCTCCAGAGCGTGCCGAAGGCAGCCGGCGACGGTTCGGGGACAGCGCGCGCGCCGCTCCAGTCACGCAGCACGGGCAGTGCGGCGCGCAGCGGTCCCGGCAGCAGACGCAGCGCAGTGCCGGCCGCGCGGAACCAGGCGGGTCGCGTGGCGGCTGCCGCGTACGCCGCGATCATGCGCTTTTCGCCTGGCGGGCGCAGGCCCGCGTCCACCGCACGCGCGCGCCACTCGAGCAGCAGCCGGGGAATGGGGATGCGGACGGGGCAGACATCAGCGCACGCGCCGCACAGCGTGGAGGCAAACGGCAGTTCCGCCGCCGCCTCGAGGCCCAGCAGGCCCGGATCCAGAATGGCGCCGATGGGGCCCGAATAGACCCAGCCATACGCGTGCCCGCCCGTCTGCCGGTACACCGGACACACGTTGAGACAGGCGCCGCAGCGCACGCAGCGCAGCGCTTCCCACGCTGCGGGATCCGCCAGCACGCGGGTGCGCCCGTTGTCCACCAGGATGACGTGCACCTGGTCGGGCCCGTCCGGTTCTCCCGCCCCGTCACCCGCCCGGGCGCGGCTAACACCTTGTTCGTCAGCCGCGGACGCGCCCGCTGCGTCCGCCGCAAACCTGCGCGGCCCCTGGATCAGCGAAACGAACGTGCCCACCCCCTGGCCGGTGGCGGCGCGTGCCGTGAGCTGCAGGAACGGCGCCAGATCGCTCCAGCGGGGCAGCAGCTTCTCGATGCCTACCAGCGCGACGTGCACGCGGGGTGCGGATGTCGAGAGACGGATGTTCCCCTCGTTCTCGATGAGCGCCAGCGTGCCGGTTTCGGCCACCAGGAAGTTGCCGCCCGTGATGCCCATGTCCGCGGTGACGAACGCCTGGCGCAGCACTCGCCTGGCCGCGGCCGCGAGTGCGTCCGGCGATGCGTCGAGGGGCGTGTCGAAGCGCTCGTGGAACAGTTGCCGGATCTCGTCCAGGCTGCGGTGGATCGCCGGCCCGAGGATGTGACTGGGCGTTTCGTGCAGCAGCTGCAGGATGTACTCGCCCAGATCGGTCTCGAAGACCTCGACGGCGGCTGCCTCGAGCATCTCGTTCACGCCCAGCTCTTCCGACAGCATGCTCTTGCCCTTGACCACGCGCTTCACCGCGTTGCGGGCGACGATGCTGTGCAGCGTGTCGTGCACATCCGCGGCGGTTGCCGCCCAGTGCACCTGTACGCCGTGCGCCTCGAGGTTGCGCTGCGCTTCATCCAGATAGCGATCGAGATGCGTCAGCGTGTGGCTCTTCACCGCCTCCGCCCAGCGCCGCCAGGCGTCGGCATTGATCTCGCCGTAGCCGCGGGCCCGACTGCGGTCGAAATGCAGTGTGGCGCCCGTTACCGACGCGCGCACCGCCGGCTGCTCGGCCAGTATGCGCGCCGCATTGCGCCGGTACTCCAGCTCAGCCATGGGCCGCCTCCAGCAGCAGCTCCGCCACATGGCGCACTGCCAGGCTCGAGCCCTGCCGCTTCAGGCGACCGCCCAGCTGCAGCAGGCAGCCGGCGTCCGCGGATGTAAGGACGTCTGGTAATGGCCGGTTAGAGGCGAGCGTCTCCAGCTTGCGGTCCGCCATGGCCGCCGACACCTCCGGCTGCTTCACGGAAAAAAGCCCGCCGAAGCCGCAGCACTCTTCGGTGGCTTCCCAGGGCACGAGTTCGGCGCCTGCGTTGCGCAGCAGCGTGAGCGGTTCCGTCGACAGACCGAGGTCGCGCAGTCCATGACAGCCGGGATGCCACGCGACCCGCCGGCCGCGCAGCCCTTCGCCCACGCTGGTTACACGCAGCACGCGCACCAGGAATTCACTCAGCTCGAAGGTGCGTCCGGCGAGTGCGGCGGCCGAGGCCGCGTCGTCGCCTGCAGCCGTGTCGTTGCCGTGACCCGTGGCGGCGAACAGCTCGACGTAATGACGGCGCAGCATGGCGGCACAGCTGCCGGACGGCAGCACGACGTAGTCGGTGCCGGCGAATACCTCGAGCGTGTGCTTCGCCATGCGCCTCGCCTCGATGCGATACCCCGCGTTGAGCGCGGGCTGGCCGCAGCACGTCTGCGCGCGCGGCACGCTGACGACGCAACCCAGCCGGTGCAGCAGCTTCGCCGCGGCCAGAGCCGCAGGCGCGAAGAACTGATCGACGAGGCACGTGGCGAACAGGGCGACGCGCACGCGTGCGGGTGCCAGCATGAAAGGCGAGACTCCGTTCGTGAGGAGCGACGATCATGGCGACACGCGTGGGGCGAGGCAAGGCGAGGAAGTGCTCGGCGGTGGCGGACGCCGCCCAACCATCCGGTCGGATCCACCGTCGAAATGGGGCGAGTCGCCCGCGTTTCTCATGGCGACCCGATCCAGCACCGTCGCATCCTGTCATTGCCTGCACAATCCCATGGACGTGGAGGTCGTATGAGCCTGCTGCGTGAAACCCGCTACGCATGGCGAGCCCTGCGCAAGTCTCCCGCATTCACCGTCGTGGTGGTTCTGACGCTGGCGCTGGGCACAGGTGCAAACAGTGCGATCTTCAGTGTCGTGAACGCGGTGTTACTGCGGCCCTTCCCTTTCCGCGATCCCGGGCGCCTCGCCGTGACCTGGGAGATCATGCCTCGCCCGCTGGACATACCCATGTTCCTCTCACCGCCCAACTACGTGGACTGGCGCGACCGCAGTCGCAGCTTCGAGCAGCTCGCCGGTTTCACGTCGGCGGAAGTGCTGCTCGCGGGCGATCCGGAGGCGGTGCGCCTGGCGGCCACGCGTGTGACCGGCAACCTGTTCACGACACTGGGCGTGTCGCCTGTGATGGGCCGCGCATTCACGGCTGATGACGATCGGCCGGGGGCGCCGCGTGTTGCCGTGATCTCGTGGCGACTCTGGCAGAATCGCTTCGGCAGTGCGCGCGACATTGTCGGTCGCTCGGTGCAGATCGATGGACAGGCGACCGAGGTGGTGGGCGTCATGGGCCGGGACTTCGACTTCCCGCCGCCCATCGATCTCGAAGGACACACGCTGCCGCGCAGCACACAGCTGTGGTATCCCTTCGCCGCCAACATGGATGACTTCGGGCGCTCGTCGCACTTCATGACGGTGGTCGGGCGGCTGCGCGCGGACGCCACGCTGGTGAGCGCGACGAGCGAGCTGGGCGGCATCGCACGCGACCTCGCAGCGCAGTATCCGGAGAGCAACGCCGGCTGGAGCGCGCGTGTCGTCTCCATGAGCGACGTGGCACTGGGTAATGTGCGACCGGCGCTGCTCGTGCTGCTCACCGCGGTGGGTCTCGTGCTGCTGATTGCGTGCGTCAACGTCGCGAATCTGCTGCTGGCGAGGGCGACGGGACGGCAGAAGGAGTACGCGGTGCGTGCAGCGCTGGGCGCGGGGCGACCACGGCTCATCCGGCAGGCGCTGCTGGAGAGTCAGCTGCTGGCGCTGCTGGGCAGCGTGATGGGGTTGGTGCTGGCGTGGCTGGGGACGAAGGCGCTGGTCCGTCTGGCGCCGGGCAACATCCCCCGCCTCGATCAGACGGGCATCGATCCCGCCGTCATCGGCTATGCCATCGCGCTGTCCGTCGTCACGGGTCTGCTCTTCGGCCTGGCGCCCGCGCTGCGCGCGTTCCATCCGGACCTGAGCCAGTGGCTGCGTCAGGGCGGTCGCTCGGGCAGTGGCGATGCGCAGAGCCGGCTGCGCGACGGGCTGGTCATTGCCGAAGTCGCGCTCTCTCTCGTGCTGCTCGTGGGCGCTGGCCTGCTGTTCCGCAGTTTCCTCGCGCAACGCGGCATTGATCCCGGCTTCCGCGCGCAGCATGGACTCACGATGCGTGTGACGCTGCCGCGTGGCACGTACGCGCAGCCGGCGCAGCACTTCGCGGCCTTCCGTCAGCTCGAGGAGCAGGTGCGCCAGCTGCCGGGCGTGGAGGCGGCCGGCTTCTCGCTCGACGTGCCGCTGGCCACGGACTATCAGGGTACCGAGCTGGAGGTCGAAGGCGATCCGCCGGCGGCCGAAGGCACGAATCACGTCAACTTCAGCTTCATAACACCGGGTTATTTCGAGGCGATGGGCATACCGGTGGTGACAGGGCGGGGCTTCGAGGATGGCGACGTATCCGGCAGCGAGCCCGTGATCGTGATCAACGAGGCGGCGGCCCGGCTGTCGTTCAGCGGCCGCGATGCGCTTGCGCACCGCATCGTGTTCGGTGTGCCGCGGCGGGTGGTGGGCGTGGTGGGCAATGTCCATCTGGAGGCGCTCTCCAGCGCCGCCGAACCCGTGATGTACCTGCCCTACTACCAGAGTCCGCAGACCCGGGCACTCTCGCTGGTGCTGCGCACGCGCACGGACCCGCTGGCGCTGGTGGATGCGGTGCGCACGCGCGTGCACGCCTTCGATCCCGCGATTCCCGTCGATGAGGTGAAGCTGCTGGACCGCGTGGTGGCGGAATCACTGGCGGAGCCGCGCTTCTCGTCGCTCAGCCTGCTCGTCTTCTCGCTGGTCGCGCTGCTGCTGGCCGCGGTCGGCATCTACGGCGTCATCAGCTACGCGACGACACTGCGCACGCGTGAGATCGGTTTGCGCACCGCCCTGGGCGCGCGCCCCGGAGACGCCATGGGCCTGGTGCTCGGACACGCACTGCGGCTTGCCGCGGGCGGCCTCGTGGCAGGCCTGGCGCTGGCCCTCGTGCTCACGCGCTACCTGCGAACATTGCTGTTCGGCGTGCATCCGGCCGACCCCTGGACGCTGCTGGGCGTGTCCCTGTTCCTGCTGCTCATCGCCGCGGGCGCCGCGGCGCTGCCCGCCTGGCGCGCCAGTCGCGTGGATCCGATGGTCGCACTGCGCATGGAGTGAGTGGGTCGGCCCGGCTCAGGAAGCGCTGCCGTCGGGCGCTTCCCGGAACAGCCGCTTCACGGCTTCCTTGGTGACCTTGCCCATGGCGTTGCGCGGCAGATCGTCGACGACGCGCACGGCGCGCGGCACCTTGTACGGTGCCAGCCGCGCCCGCGCCCACGCCAGGAACGCCTCCGTTTCCAGGACGGGGACGTCGGTCGCTGCGTCCGTGCGTGCATTAACATCATTGTTAGTGACGACGGCGACTGCCACGCGCTCTCCCAGATCGTCATCGGGCAGACCGACCACGGCGCAGTCGCGCACGGCCGGATGCTCGCGCAGTGCATCCTCGATTTCCAGCGCCGACAGCTTATGCCCTGCGCACTTGATGATGTCCATGCTGGAGCGGCCGAGAATGCGGTAGTAGCCGTCCTGCAGTACCGCCTCATCGCCGGTGCGGAACCAGCCGTCACGGAACGCGGCGCGGGTCGCTTCGGGCCGCTGCCAGTACTCCAGGAAGACCTGCGCGACCCCGCACCTCGATCTGACCCGGGGTACCGGGCGGCGCCACGCGTCCCTGCTCGTCCACCAGGCGAGATCCACGCCGGGCAGGGGTTGTCCGACGGTGCCCGCGCGCCGCTCGCCTGACAGCGGGTTGGACAGCGCCATGCCGATCTCGGTCATGCCGTAGCGTTCGAGCAGCGTGTGCCCGGTGATCACGCGCCAGCGCTCGAGGATGCGCACCGGCAGCGCCGCCGAGCCGGACACCATGAGTCGCAGGCGACGCGCGCCTTCCGACCACTGCCGCTGCCGCTCGGCTGACGCACTGTCCCACGCGGCGATAAGACGGTGATAGATGGTGGGCACGGCCATGAACAGCGTGATCTCGCCCGAGGCCAGCCTGACCACACCGCGTCCGGCTCGAAGCGCAGGAATTCGCAACAGGCACCGGCCGCCAGCGCGCAGGACAGCACGTTGATGATGCCGTGCACGTGGTGCAGCGGCAGTACGTGCAGGATGTGATCGCGTTCGCTCCAGCCCCACGCTTCGAGCAGCGTCTCCACCTGTGCGCGGATGTTGCCGTGCGTGGTCACCACGCCCTTGGGCCGGCCTGTGGTACCGGACGTGTACAGCATGAGGGCGCGGCGCGCAGGCGCGCACCGGGGATCCGGCGGCGCCGCGTCAGGCGGGCCGGGCGAAGCATTGTCGGCTGCGCCGGGCCAGGCGGCGCCAGTCGCGGGCGCGGCCATCAGCTCGTCGCTCAGCAGCAGCGGGATCCGGCGCGCGTGCGCCAGCGGCTGGACGCGCCCGGCAAGGCTGCGGTGGGCGACGACCACGGAGGGCGAGGCGTCGCCTAACACGTAGTCAAGCTCGGGCGGCGGATGCGAGACGGCGAGCGGTACGGCCAGACCGCCCGCCTGCCAGATGCCGTGCAGCAGTGCCGGCCATTCACGACCGGGCGGCTCGAGAAACGCGACGCGCGCTTCCTGCAGATCACTGCGCCCGGCGAGCAGGCCCGCACGCACGCGGGCCGCTGCCTGCCGCAGCTCGCGGTACGTGGCTGCGCCCTGCGCAGCGCGCAGCGCCACCCGCCCGGCCAAATCCAAACCGTTTGTTATGTTTCGCCCAGAATGGCGCGCGTCAGTGCCGGCACCAGGCCCAGCTGGCGCACGTAGAGCGCGAGCTGGCCGCGGTGATAGGACTCGTGTTCGATCAGGTGATAGAGCCAGGCCAGGCGTGTGCCCATTCTGCCGTCGAAGCGGTGAATGGCCTGCAGCAGGAACAGCTCGCCCACGCCGCGGAACCGGTCTTCGCCCTGCTGGTGCGATGCGCGCAGCAGCGTGAGCAGTGGCTCCCTGCCGGTGATGCGATCGACGTAGCCCGCGTACTCCTCGAGCAGGTCGGGATAGGGCACGCGCCGGAAATCGCCGTCGGCCCGCGTCAGTTCGCCGACGCCCATGAGCGCCGCCGAAGCAATGTGCTGCACCAGCTCGCTGACGCTGCGCGAGCGCGGTGCGGGCCGCCAGTCGTATTGGTCCGCGGGAATCGTCTCGGCTTCCGCGATCACGCCCTCACGCGTGAACTGCCACAGCTCGAGCGCTTCGTCCAGTAGCGTCTGCACCGACGTCGCCATGCACACCCCCGACTCGTGCTCCGGGACTCAGCCTCCCGGTGTGATCGCCTCGTCCAGCACGCGACTGAACTGCTGGCGGGGCACCGCTCCCACCTGACGAGCGACTTCCTTGCCGCCGCGGAAGATGATGAACGTGGGAATGCCGCGGACGCCGAAGCGAACGGAGGCGGCGGGATTGCGGTCGGTGTCGAGTTTGGTGAAGAGCACCTGCCCCATCCGCTCGCGCGCCGCTTCATCGAAGAGCGGCGCCATGACCTTGCACGGCCCGCACCAGTCCGCGTAGAAATCGATGACGACGGGGATTTCGGACTCCTGCACGACCTTGTCGAGATCCGCGTCCGTCAGGATCATGGGTCGGTCCAGCAGCAGCGGCTTCGTGCACTCCCCGCAGGTGGGGCGATCCTTCGCGCGCGCGGCCTCCACTCGATTCAGCTTGCCGCAGAACGGGCAACGCACCACAACCTTGCTGTTCCTTACTGTTTCCATCGTCAGGCTCCTGTCGTGTCCGCCTCAACCTAGCACGTGCCTGCGCCGGGCTCCAGCAGTCGATCGCGAGGCCCGCTGTCGGGAAATTCCCGCGCGCGCCCGCCCTGCAACTCGCGTTGTAGCCGGCAAAACAACGAGGCCCCGCCAGCGGCGGGGCCTCCATTCAAACGGCGCGAGACGCGCGAACGGTTCCGCGCTCGCCGCGCGGTTACTGCCGAACGCGATAGTTCACGACGGTGCGCTGCCAGTCGGGCGGCAGGCGCACGATCAGAGACACGACATCGCCCTGCTTCACGGAGGCGGTGGCGTGATCCAGGTCGTCCACCGAGGTGATCGCCTTGCCGTTGAACTGATCGATGATCCAGCCCTCGGCCAGATACTGGCTCGCGCTGCTGTTGGGATCGACGTCCGTGATCACCACGCCTTTGCGTGGCGCGTCGCCCAGTTCCATGCTGCGCGCGAGCTGCGGTGTGATGTCGGACGCGGAGAAGCCGAGTCGGGAGACACCGTGCTCGCGTGTCGGTCCGCTTGCCGTGCGCTCCTTCCTGATGGTCGACGCGAAGGCGCCCAGGGTGACATTGACCGTCATGCGCCGGCCGCTGCGATACAGATCCAGCTTCGCCTTCTGGCCGGGCTCGAACTTCTGCTGCAGCATCTCGGTCAGCTCGCCACCGTCGTGGATCGGCGTGCCATCAATGGACACGATCACGTCACCCAGCTGCACGCCGGCCTTGTCCGCCGCCGTACCCGGCTGCACTTCGCTCACGAGCGCGCCGTCCAGGCTGGGCGCGTGGGTCGCCTCCTTGTCCGCATCGTTCAGGTCCTTGACCTGAACGCCGAGGCGGGCGCGATGCGGCTCGCCGTACTTGATCAGGTCATTGGCGACGCGGCGCGCGATGTTGACCGGAATGGCGAAGCCGTAGCCGCTGAAGTAGCCCGTCGGGCTCTCGATCACGGCGTTCACTCCGATCACGTGACCGTTCAGATCGACCAGCGGTCCGCCGGAATTGCCCTTGTTGATCGCCGCGTCGGTCTGGATGTCGTGCTCGAGCGCCTGGTCGTTGTTCTGTCGCAGAATGCCGAGGCTGCGACCCTTGGCGCTGATGATGCCGGCCGTGACCGTAGCGGAATTGCGCAGGGTCAGCGGGAAGCCGAGCGCCACGACCCAGTCGCCGACATCCGTCGCATCCGAGTTGCCGTAATCGAGGACTGGCAGACCGGACGCATCGACCTTCACCACCGCGATATCCGTGTCGGGATCGCGCCCGACGACCCGCGCCGCCATCTCGCGGCCATCCGAAAAGCGCACCGTCACGCGGCTGGCATCCTCCACCACGTGATTGTTCGTCATGATGTAGCCATTGGGCCGGAACACGAAACCCGAGCCGTAGCCGTGCACCTGCTGCGTTTCCGGCTGCTGGCCGCGGCGAGGCGTGTTATCGAAGAAAGGAAAGCCGCGGAACGGCGAGCCATTCTGGTCCGAGACCAGCTGCTGGCCGCTGATCTCGATGGAGACCACTGCCGGCAGCGCCGTGTGCGCCGCATCCCTGAAAGCCTTGCTCAGCGCATCGGCGACATTGAATGTCGCCGGCGGGCTCTTCGTGCTGCTCGTTGCCTGGGCCACCTGCTGCGGAACGGCCGTCGCGGGTTCCGCGTGGGCCTGCCGGATCGACTCAATGCCGGTGGCCGCCACGAGCACGGACACCACGAAGCCCCCGGCCGTCAATGCCTTGCGTGTCAATGAACTCACCTTTGCCTCCGTGTTGCCTTGCGGTTGCGGGACCGTCCCGCCCCATGGGACCGTCCGGCTCCGGGCTGCATCTACACAGTCACGGATGCCTTTGTTCGCGGGCTCGGGCGGTCCGCGCGATTTTCGCTGCACCCGCTTCGATCCCGCTGAGATTCGTCCGGTTGCCAGCGCCTGTCGATCGCGCCGTCGGTCGCACCGCTGAAACCGGGGGGCCCCGCTAGCCGAAGTCTGAAGGAGCCGCGGTAATCCGGCACTGCCCGACTTGCCGCAGGCCGGCGGCCCGCTCAGCTTGCGCTGACGAGTCGAGGCCGCGTAGCGCACCTTCGCGAGCGAGGAGGACCACCCATGGGCCTCATGGACAAGATCAAATCGGGGCTGGAGAAGGCCAAGGACGAGGCGAGCGACCTGGCGCAGACCACCCGCCTGCGCATGGAGATCAGTGGGCTCAATCGACGCCGGACCGACCTGCTGCACGATATCGGCGAGCGCGTGATCGCGCTTCACGCCGCGGGCAAGGCGCCGGCAGAGCTGGCCGCCGCATGCGATCAGGTGCACGCCATCGAAGAGCAGATGAAGCAGAAGCAATCCGAGATCGATCGCATCGTACGCGACGAAGAGCCGGCCTCGGGTCCCGCGTCCACTTCCTGAAGCATACACGCAGTCGCGCGAGAGGCGGTCCGGAGTGATGTCGGCTCCGGACCGCGTTGCAACTCAGCCACCCGATGCCGGCGGCCTCCGGATCTTCTCGCACATCAGCGTGGTTGTGACGTGCGGCCATTCTTGACATTAAGCCGGACGCGGTGAGTCGCGGGAGAGCCTGCTGTCCGAGGATCACACACCCTCGTGGACGTCATCAGGCAGCAATCGCCTCCTCACATGTCGAAGCAGTGCGCGCCAGGACGAGACCTCGAGTCGCATGCTGTCCAGGAGTATGAGCGGCACCGCTCGCGTATCGATGCGTTCGGCCAGTGCCCGGTCGCGCCGTACTGCAGCCTCGCCTGACCCGCTCGCCATGCACGTCTGCAAGCGCCGCGTATCGGCGTCGGCGCCGGCTGCAGCCCGCAGCATGGCGGGCAACGGCGCATCGTGACTCCATGCGCCAATGCTGGCGTACAGAGCGTGCTGCACGGCAATGCCACGGCCCTGCGCCTCCGCGCAATACGTCAACGCGCCGGCGATGGGTGCTCTGCGATGCGCCCGTAACGGGGCCTGGTAGTAGATGAGGCGCAGGCGACCGCGCGCGGCCAGCGCACGCAGCGAATCGCCGATCGTCGCCTCGAGGCTGCGACAGCCGGAGCACTCGTAATCGCCGAAAATGCGCAACACGGGCTGCGTGCCGCTCGTCGCGGTGCCGGCCGTCGCCGGGACCACGATGCCGGAACCCGCGAATGGGATCCCTGTCCAGCCCCTGACTGCGTGTTCCTGCACGGCGCCTCGCTGCGCGCTCCAGATCCTGCCGCCCAGCCAGCCTGCACCGGCGCACGCGGCCAGCCCGAGCATCAGGGGAAAACGCGTCCGCGCGATGCTGGCGGGTGCGGCGCGATCCTTCATTTCGTGGCCGGCCCCAGACGATAGGCGATCACGCTGTCCGATGTCACCGCGTAGAGCCTCGGCTGCGCGTACACTGCCGCCGCCGCCACACGCAAGCTGGTGGCTGCTGGCCCATCATCCCGCACGATGATGCGGGTCGCTCGATAGGTCACCGGGTCTATCAGCAGCGCGACCGTGCGCGAATAGCTGAGCAGGAGCAGCAGCCGGCCATCGCGCGTGACCGTCAGACCCTTCGCCACGCCCGCCCCACCGATCACCGCTCCCCGCTTCAGAAATGGCGCCATTGTGTCGTGCAGCTCGCTCTTCAGTGAATCGAGCAGCGCCGTGGGCAGCGCTCGCTTCAACAGCAGCCTGCCACGGACATCGTACTTGAGCAGCACGCCCGCCACCGCGTCGAACACGTGCAGCGTGTCACCCGTGGCCGCCAGCAGCGGGTACCGGAACCCCTCCATTGCGGCCCTGATCTGCTGCTCCGTGCGCGCCGTGTCCACACGGCCGGCGAAAGCGTGCGCAGTGTCGCCGGCAAAGGCGAGGTAGTTGGCGGCGGACCGAGCCGGCACGACCACGCGGCCGTCGCTCAGCATTTCGAACCAGCCACCACTCGTGATCCCGGGAATGACCTGGCGGAACTCGCCGTTGCGCTCGAACACATTGAACCGCGCGTTGCCCAGCTCGTAAACCACCATCCGGTCCGGCGCGGTCCGGATGGTGAGCGGCGCTTCGAACTCGCCCGGGCCGGCTCCCTGCCTGCCGATCACCGCGAGCGGACTCAGACTGGCGTCCAGCAGCACGAGGCGGTCGTTCCCCGAATCGACCAGCACGATCGTGTCACCCACCAGCGCGAGATCCGTCGTGTGAAACAGCTCGACCGGGTGCTCGCCTGCTGCCTTCGGACCCGACGCTTCCACCGCCTCGAGCACCAGCGATGGCCGCTGCTCCTCCATGACGCCGGATGCGTCGGCAACCCGTCCACCGCAGCCCGCGACTACGTCGCAGAGCAGCAGCGCGGCAATGCGGACCCGCCGGGACGGCCGGATCAGACCTGTCGAGCGCATCATGTCGGTCCCCCTCGGTCCAGGTGAATTTCGTTGCGTTCCCGGTCGCGCGGGCATTCACGTGCCCGTGACCGTGATCTTCAGATCGTCGCAGCTGATGAGCAGACGCGTGCCATCGCTGAACTGGTAGTAGCCCTCGCTGTAGGTGCCCTGCGCCAGGATCCACGTACCCCCGGAGAAGAACGGGAAGTAATACGTGTGCGTCTCCGCACCCAGCAGGTAGCCGCTCATCGGCTCGCCATTGCCCGTCGCTCCGCTCAGCGTGTCTGCACATCCCGATTCCTTGGCGTGCGCCCGCGCCGACGCCAGCGCCGTCATGCTCGCGCACGCAATGAGCGCCGCTCCCCGCCATGCCCGCATGTCTTCCTCCCGGTGCGTTGTGTGTTGCAGAGAGCGGCCGATCTGTTGCGACCGCGAGTGCCGCCCCTGCCCGCTGGCAACGCACACCCCGGACCGCCGGACGTCACGGCTCCAGGTCTTCCTGCAACAGTGAGTTAGAAGGAATCGCAGGCACGCCTCGGCGTCCCGCACTGCGCAGGTCTTCCCATGTCTGCCCGCTTCTGCGCAGCCAGTGAACACGGACCCCGCCAATGACACCAGGCGCGCCAGACCCAGCCGCCCGTCGCCACGTACGCCACCCGCCGCGGCTCGCGCCTGCCCGGCTTGCAGCGCGGCGGGGGCTGATGCCGGCCGTGACAGGGTTGTCATTGCGGTTTCGGAAGGCCATAGCCGGATCGGACATTCGGCGAGACGCGGGCAGCAGGCACGCGCCGGACGAGGACACGCGTGTCGCATTCCATGAACCGGACAGGCGATGCAACCCTCACCCGGCGGCGCGGACGGACCCGGCGAGGATGGGTGCTAAGACAAGGTTAGAGGCGACCGGCCGCGGTCACTCCAGCCAACGCCGCATCCCACTGCCAGGGCGACGGGGACGCACCGCCGCCTCGCGCGCCACGCGCAACGGACACACCAGCGGCGGGAGCCGGCGCAACGGGCGCCGTGGAGCGGGACCGGCATGGTGCCGGTCCCCTCCGAACGGCGGACTCAGGAAGTGACGTCGTAGCTCCGACAGTCGATAGCCAGCCGTGTGCCGTCGGACATCTCGGTAGAATCCCACGTCGTACGTGACCGAAACGGTGGAAGCGGCCGATCCGCCCACACCGCCAGGCGCCGTGATCACTGTCACTGTCCACGTCTGCGTGCGGGTCTCCGTACCGATCAGGTAGCCCGTCACCGGATGACCGATGTCACCCGAGATCATGTTGGCGCAGCCCAGCGCCTCCTTCGCGCTCAGCGCCATCGCGAAGCCGCCCAGAAGCAGCACGCACGCCGCCACCACCCGACTGACTGAACGTTGCATCACACACCTCCCTGCCCTGCGCTCTCTGGAGAGCGCGTGACTTCCTGTCCCGGCGCGGCGGCGGCCGGCCGCGTCCGCGCGTCCGGGAACCGCCGAACCCCGGCGGCCCTGACGCGCAAGGCACCCGGCAGGCCAGCGCGACCGGATCGCACAACTAACGACCTGTCAGTCACTTGCAGTCGTGCGCATGGCAGCCCGGCCAGGCCGGTTTGCGCGCCTCTGCGCGAATGGATCCGCGCAATGCCGCACGCCTGCGCGCGGGTTGGCAGGTCCGCAACTTTGCAATGTGAAGTACTTGACACACGGGACCGGGACCGCCATCCTCCAGGCAACCGACACGCATCACACAACCCGGCAGCCTGCTGATGACCGCGCTCACGGAGTTCCTCTTTCCTGCGCCTGCCGCGCGCAGCGCCCCGGCCATTTTCCGCTGGTGGGAGGCCCGCCGCCTGAAGTGGAACCTCGCCGTAGGGGCGGCCGGCCTGTTTTCGCTGGGCGTGATCCGGCTGCTCACCTGGCTGCCGCCGGACCCGCATGCGATGCTGCCGCTGGGCGCGGTTCTGGTCTTCGCCGTGATGGGAAACATTCTGCTACCTGTTCGGGCCCATGACCGAGATCGCGATCGAAAAGCTGGGCGGCGGCAAGGTGCTTCCCACGGGCCCGGTGCTCTTCCGCATGGGCCTCACCTTCTCCGCCGGCCTCGCCCTGCTGCCCACGCTGATCGCCAGCGCCGACTGGGTGTTCCGCGTGCTGCGCTGGCTCCTGTAGCCCACGGGCAGCCGGGAGTGGAACTGAGCTGCAGCCGGCTGGGGCTGGGTCTGCGATCCTGATTCGTGCGCAGGCGCGCGCAGCGGTCCCCGGCGCTTCGGCGCAGGCCGGGCGCACTCCGACACAATCTTCCTGACAACGTATTTCAGGCGACGATGCCGCCGCGGCTCTGCTCCGCTTCGGCTGCGGGTGGTCAGCTTCTCACCTCGAAGACGCAGCGGGGCCGGTCGCCCTTCTCGCACTTTTCCGTCGTGGGCTGACCGGTCACGGCGGCGACGAACGCTTCGGCCATCACGCAGGCAGCGGGCTGCTGCGCCGTCACGGCGCGCAGCGGGCAGCCGTGTCCGCGCAGGCGAAATCCAGTCCCCGTCGCTTCCACCTCCACATTGCCGCCCAGCAGGCGCAACGCCGCGGCCGCCGCCTGTACGCCTTCCGCCACGGTCCCCTGCCGGGCCGGCTGGCGCGAGCCGACGCGGCGACCCACTTCGCGCAGCAGCCGGCGTGCAGTGGCGCGGTCGCGTTCCAGCACCAGACCGAGCATCTCGGCAAGGAAGATCGCGTAGGCACGCGGGAACAACTCGACCCCCGCATCCGTCAGCGCATAGACCTGCGCCGGCTTGCCGCCGGTACTGCGCGATGTGGCGGCATGCAGCAGGCCATCGCGTTCCAGCGCCGCGACGTGCACGCGCACGGCGTTCCCGGAGATCCCGAGCGACTCGGCCAGCTCCGGGATCGTCTGATCGGAGCGGCGCAGCAGCGCCAGGATGCGGCCCCGCGTGCCGGCCGCCATGCGCTCGTGCCATTTCGCCATTGTCTGGTCCTCCACGCGGGTCGCTGCGTCGGGTGCGGCGGCGGTGATGTGCGGTGTGCAATCTGCGCGACGTGTCCGGCCGTGGCGAGTTTATACAATAAAGATATTGACAAAGTGTCGATTGTGGAGCTACCCTCCTCCGCACACCAGCCGCCGGCTCGCCTCGCGCACCGCCGCGACGCGGAGCGCCCGACCCAGTGGCGCCGGCGGAAACCGGATGGCATCCAGGAGGAAGACGACCATGAGCCGAAGCATCGCAGGCATTCAGTCTCATCGTCAGCGTGGCCCTGCCCGCGCTGGCCCGGGCTCAGCAGCCGGGACCCACTGATGCGGAGATTGCCCACATTGCCGTGACCGCGAACCAGATCGACATTGACATGGCGAAGCTGGCGCAGTCGAAGAGCCGGAATCAGGCAGTGTTGCAGTTCGCGCGCATGATGGCTCAGGATCACGCAAGCGTGATCGATCAGGCGACGACGCTGGTTCAGGCGCTGCACGTGACCCCGGCCGACAACACCACCAGCCGGGCGCTGCAGCAGGGCGCCACCGAAGCCAGGGCCCGACTGCAGCCCCTGAGCGGCGCCGCCTTCGACGTCGCCTATGCGGACCGCGAAGTCGCGTATCACCAGGCTGTGATCGATGCGGTGACACAGGTGCTGGTTCCCGGCGCGAAGAATCCGCAGCTCAAAGCGCTGCTCGAGAAGGTGGAGCCCGTGCTCGAGGCCCATCTCCGGGAGGCCCGGCAGTTGCGGGCGTCCGTCGGGAAATAGCGCGTTGCCCCGCGTTGCCGGGGCCGGGTCACGGGCTGCGGTTGGGAAAGAGCGACACACACGGCTGGATCAACGGCGTTGCTGGGGCTGGTTGCTGGCGCTGGTTGCTGGGGAACGGATGAACGGACTTCGCATTGTTCGGCGGCTGGACAATTGAAGCGCGCATGTCGAGTTCACAGCGACCAGCCCGTGCAGCAACGCTGGATCCGCGCGAGCAACCAGCCCCAGCAACGCTATTGAGAGACCGCTGCAGGCAGCCCGCCGGCTCCAGCATTACCTTGCGCCATGCGCAACGCTGCCGAAACCGATGTCTTGATCCGCCTGACGGATGTACGCAAGAGCTACCGCGAGGGCGACGCGGAGCACGTGGTGCTGGATGGCGTAAGCGCGTGTGTGGGTGCGGGTGAGTTCGTGGTGCTGCTGGGGCCGAGCGGATCGGGCAAGTCGACGCTGCTCAATCTGGTGGGCGGCATCGATCTGCCGGACGCGGGGGAGATCGTGGTGGGCGGCGTCTCGCTCGGGCGTCTGGACGAGCGGGCGCGCACGCTGTTCCGGCGGCGCCGTGTGGGATTCATCTTCCAGTTCTTCAATCTGCTGCCCACGCTGACGGTCGCGGAGAATCTGCTGTTACCGCTGGAGCTGAATGGTCGCCGCGCGGATCCTGCCGTGGCGCATGCACTGCTCGAGCGGGTCGGGCTGGCGCGCCGGGCGGACACGTTTCCCGATCGCCTTTCGGGTGGTGAGCAGCAGCGCGTCGCGATTGCGCGTGCGCTGGTGCACGAGCCGGTGCTGGTGCTGGCGGATGAGCCCACCGGCAATCTCGACGACGACAATGCGGAAGCCGTGCTCGACCTGCTCGAGTCGCTGACGCGCGCGGCCGGGCGTACGCTGCTGGTGGTAACACACAGTGAGCGTGTCGTGCAGCGGGCGGACCGCGTGCTGCAGCTCTCGCACGGCCATCTGCTCGAGCGCGGTGCTCTCCGATGAGTCCGCTGCTGCGCCGTGCGGGTCTGCGGCACTACCTGCGTCATCCCTGGCAGGCGGCGCTGGCCGTGATCGGCATTGCGCTGGGTGTGGCCGTGGTCACATTGGTCGACCTGGCGACGGCCAGCGCGCGCCGCGCCTTCACGCTCTCAGCGGAAGCCGTGTTCGGGCGCACCACGCACCAGCTGCTGGCGGGACCGGCCGGCCTGCCGGACAGTCTCGATCGCGTGCTGCGTGTGGATCTCGGCCTGCCCGCCGCGCCGGTCGTCGACGCGGCGGTGCGCCTGCGCGCGGCGGCCGGCGTGCGCAGCGCGCAGCTGCTGGGCGTCGACCCGTTCGCCGAGGCGAGGTTCCGCGGATACCTGGACGTGTCGGCCGGCGATGCCGATCTCGCGGTGATGCTGACGCGGCCGGGCGCGCTGCTCCTGCCCGCGGCCACCGCGAGCGCGCTGGGCCTCACGCCCGGTGATTCGCTGACACTCGAGTTCGCGGGCCGCACGCATTCTGCCTGGGTGGCCGGTGTGCTGCGGCCGTCCGATGCGCGCAGTCGTGCGGGTCTCGCCGATCTGGTGCTCGCGGACATTGCGACGGCGCAGGAGCTGACCGGACGCAGCCACGGCCTGGACCGCATTGACCTCGAACTGGCGGCGGGCGAAGCAGGCGAGCGGCAGTTGCAGCGCGTGCGCGCCGTGCTGCCACCGGGCGCGGAAGTCGTGACCACGGCGGCCCGGGCTCAGAGCACGCTCGGCATGGCCCGAGCGTTCGAGCTGAACCTCTCCGCTTTCGCCTTGATAACACTGGTGTTTGGCGCGCTGCTGATCTATGACACCATGAGTTTCGCGGTGGTGCAGCGGCGCGAGCTGATCGGGCTGCTGCGCGCCGTGGGCGTGACCCGGCGCGAGATCTTCGCGCTGGTGCTGGGTGAGGCCGTGGTCATCGGATTGCTGGCGACGCTGCTCGGTCTGGTTCTGGGCGCGGCGCTGGGCAGTGCGCTGGTGCGGCTGGTGGCGCGCACCATCAATGACCTGTACTTCGCGGTGAGCGTCACGCACGTCTCGCTCGCCCCCGTTTCTCTGCTCAAGGGCGTGCTGCTCGGCATGGGCGCCACCGTGCTGGCCACGCTGCCGCCGCTGCGCGAAGCCACGTCGACGACGCCGCGATCCGCCACGGTGCGCTCGCTGCTCGAGTCGCGGGCCCGGCGCACTGCGCTGCGCGCCGCGGCAGGCGGCGCCCTGCTGCTGGCGCTGGCGGCCATCCTCATTGCGCTGCCGGGCGGCGATCTGCGTGCGGGCTTCGGCGCCATGTTCTCGGTCGTGCTGGCCGCGGCCCTGCTGGCGCCGCTGGGAACCATGCTGCTCATGCGCCTGCTGCGCCCGCTCGCGACCCGCCTGTTCGGGCAGCTGGGCAGCATGGCCGTGCGTGGCGTTACGGCTGCGCTCAGTCGCACCGGTCCGGCCGTGGCCGCGCTCATGGTGGCCGTGTCGGTGGGCGCCGCGGTCGCCATCATGGTGAGCAGCTTCCGGCGCAGTGTCGAGCACTGGCTGGACACGACGCTGCAGGCCGACCTCTACGTCTCCACGGCGACCAGCGGCCGCGGCGAAGGCACGCTGGATCCGCGCGCAGTGGCGGCGGTGGCGTCGTCGCCCGGCATTGCCGGTGTGAGCCGCTACCGCCAGATAACGCTGCGTTATCCGGCCGGCGACCTGCACCTCGTGGCCCTTGCCATGTTCCCACGGCACCGCGCGGCGTTCAGCTTCCTGCAGGGCGATGCGCAGGCGGTGTGGCCGGCGTTCGCGCGCGGCGCGCTGCTGGTGTCCGAGAGTTTCGCATGGCGCAATCATCTGAGTGCAGGCGACACGGCGGTTCTGGCCACCGATCGCGGCCCTCATGGTTTTCCGGTGGCGGCCGTGTTCCGGGACTATTCCAGCGAATTCGGCGTGGCCTTCCTGGATCGTGCTGCCTATGACACGTGGTGGCGCGACGCGGGTGTTTCCTCGATGGCGGTGTTCCTCGCGCCCGGCACGGATGCCGAGGCGGTGGCGGCAGCCATCACGCAGCGCACGGCCGGTGTGCAGCAGCTGTTCGTGCGCTCCAATCGCGGGCTGCGCCAGGTGACGCTCGATGTGTTCGATCGGACCTTCGCGATCACACGCGTGTTGCGCGCGCTGGCGCTGCTGGTCGCGTTCGTGGGCGTGCTCTCCTCGTTGATGGCGCTGCAGCTGGAGCGGACCCGCGAGCTGGGCGTACTGCGCGCCACGGGCCTGACACCGGGACAGCTGCGCGGCCTGGTGACGGCACAGACCGGACTCATGGGCCTGGCCGCGGGCGTACTGGGCGCACCGCTGGCACTGGCCATGGCCTGGCTCCTCATCCGTGTGGTGAATCGTCGCTCCTTCGGCTGGACGATGAACCTGCACGCCGACGGGACCGGCCTGCTGCAGGCCGTTGGCCTGGCGCTGCTGGCTGCGCTGCTCGCGGGCATTTATCCCGCCTTGCGCATGGCCGGAACGCCGCCCGCCGCCGCGCTGCGCGAGGAGTAATCGCATGCATTACGCGCTTGCGGCCCGGTGCGGCAACCGGTGAGCCTGCTCCGGCGCTCATTGTGGCGCGGCTTCGCTGCGGGTGGTCTGGTGCTTGTGCTCGCGCGCGCTGGCCGTGCGCCTGCTGGGTGGCGCCTCGCCGCGCGACGTGGTGCGCGCCACGCTGTCCGTCGCGCAGGCAGTGGGCGGCGAGGACACAGCGGGTTATGCCCGTGCGTTTGTACCGCGGCCGTTCGTATTTCCGCGCGACCACGGCCCGCACCCCGATTTCCGCACCGAGTGGTGGTATCTCACCGGCAATCTGCAGAGCGAAACGGGCGCGCGCTTCGGCTGGCAGCTCACGATTTTCCGGAGCGCGCTCGCGCCCGCGATGCCGCAGCGTGCATCGGGCTGGGCCACGCGCCAGGTGTACATGGCGCACTTCGCGCTCACGGATGTGCGGGCCGGTCGCTATCACGCATTCGAGCGCTTCGCGCGCGGCGCGGAGGAACTGGCCGGCGCGGAAGCGGCGCCCTTCCGCGTGTGGCTCGAAGACTGGAGCATGCGCTCGACCGATTCCGCATTCTTCCCGCTGCACGTGCAGGCTGCGGACAGCGGTGTCGCCATTGATCTCGTCCTGACTGCGGGCAAGCCGCTGGTTCTGCACGGCGATGCCGGCCTCAGCCGCAAGAGCGACGCCCCGGGCAGCGCGAGCTACTACTACTCGTTCACCCGCCTGCCTGCAGAAGGCACCGTGCATACACCAGCGGGCGAAACGCGCGTCCAGGGCGCCAGCTGGTTCGATCGCGAATGGAGCACCAGCAGCCTGGGACCCGGCGTCGCCGGCTGGGACTGGTTCGCGCTGCAGCTCAACGACTCCACCGAGCTGATGGTGTACCGCCTGCGCCGCTCGGACGACAGCACGGATCCGTTCAGCGCCGGCACGTTCGTCGACGCGCGCGGCGGCACGACCCATCTCGATGCCGCAGCCGCAACGATCACCCCGCTGGCCACCTGGATCAGCCCGCTGGACGGAGCGCGCTATCCTTCCCGGTGGCGCGTGCGCGTGCCCGGTCTCGGCCTCGACCTCGAGGTAACACCCGTGTCAGCAGACCAGGAACTGAACCTCGCCGTGCGCTACTGGGAGGGCGCCGTAGATGTGCGCGGCACGCGCGCCGGCGCCCCCATTGCAGGCAGGGGCTACGTCGAGCTGACCGGCTACGCGGGGACGGGTCTTCGGCGGGGGCGGTGATCGCGACTCGTGCAGCGAGGCTCGGAGGCTCGAAAACGAGGGCGCCGAGGACGGATAACAGAATTTTATCACACAGAGGCCACAGGGGGCACTGAGGACGGATAACACACGAGTCGGCAGGGTGCGGACACGGGGGGGGGCATTGGGGCTGAACAGTCTCGATGCAGGAGCTGGAGTGGAGGTGGTGACGGGGAGTCGGTAGCTGTGGTTGATCGGTTTCAGTGGTGCCCGGTTTGTCAGTTATATGACACCTTGCTGCGGGCAACGACTCTGACCGACATTCGCTCCACGATCCCGCGCTGCCGCGCACGCGACCGTGCGGGCAGTGCTGATGCCAGACATACTCCTTTCCATCCATGATGATTCTGCCCGCAGCGCAGGCTTCTCCCTGTTGCAGTCATTCTCAGGAAATGTGTCCCCCGCGATCGCCGATCCTGTTTCCGTCGATCCGTCCCCAGTGCCCTCCGTGGCCACTGTGTGAGAATTTCCGTTGTCCGTTGTCCGTTGCCGTTATCCGTTCCTCCGGCCCCTCCCCGCCCGCCGATGACGCGAGAGAATGCGTGTTCGCACGAGTCCTCACCCCCGCAGAGGGCAACCCGGGAGGGTATGGCGCACGGACCGCCCCGCGACGCATGCTTTTCGGGCCGGGCCGCATTACGATCGGGAATGAGCGGGCGGACGGTTTCGACTGTCCTGTTACCTGACAGCGGGATGACCATGAAGACAATGACTCCGGGACCTCTCCTCATCGGGCTCGTTTGCCTTGCAGCGCCGCTCCGTGCGCAGCTTGCGGAGCGTGTGCGCCAGCCGGCTCATGTGACCGGCGAGGTCTTTGTGGACGGCAATGGCAATGGTGTGCGTGATCCCGGCGAGGCAGGTCTGGCGGGCGTCGCCGTGTCGGATCAGGTCTCGGTCGTGAGCACGGATGCCGCCGGCCGGTTCGCCATGGACGCGCAGGGGTACGGCGTCGTCTTCATCGAGCAGCCCGATGGCTACGCTCTGCGCGGCTCTTTCTGGCGGCGCGCCGAGCCTGGCTCTAACATGTCGTTTGCAGTGACCCGGGCACCCGCACCGCGCGAGTTCACCTTCGTGCACGCTTCGGACACGCACCTCGACTCGGCCGACCTTCCCCGCATGCGGCGCATGGAGCACATGGTGGACTCGATCTCGCCTGCGTTCGTGCTCATCACGGGTGACCTGGTGCGCGACGCGCTGCGTGTGGGTGAGGCCCAGGCGACCGGCTATTTCGACATGGTGGCGCACGAGCTGGCCGGCTTCCGCATGCCCGTGCACACCGTGCCCGGCAATCACGACATCTTCGGCATTGAACGGCAGCGCTCTCTGGTCAGCGCGTCCCATCCGCTGTATGGCAAGCGCATGTACCGGTCCCGTTTCGGGCCGGACTACTACGCGTTCGACTTTGGCGGCGTGCACTTCGTCGGGCTGGACACGCAGGACTACGAGGATCTCTGGTATCACGGCCATGTCGACAGTGTGCAGCTGGCGTGGCTCGAGCGTGATCTGGCGCGGCTGCCGCCCGACCGGCCCGTCGTCACCTTCAACCACATCCCCCTGCTCAGCGCGAACGACCAGCTCAACGGCTTCAATGAGGATGGTCCGGCGCCGACGACCATCCGCGTCAATGGCCACACCTACTTCCGCCACACTGTGAGCAATGTGCAGGATGTGCTGGCGGTGGTGGGCGGCCATCTCGAAATCGCGCTGGGCGGCCACATGCATTGTCGCGAGATGCTCCGTTACGAGACGGCCGTCGGCACGCGCCGCTTCTACCAGACTGCGGCGGTGACGGATCCTCCCACGAGCGGAGGACCGATGGGGCTCCGCTCCGGCATCACCGTGTACCACGTGAAGGATGGCCACGTCGATGACGGCACCTTCCTGCCACTGGACGCGCTGCGGCCGCACTCCTGAATGCGTGCGGCGCACTGCGCGCCACCGCCCGGCTTGATCCGTTCATCGCGGCGATGCGGCGCTTCACCGCTTCGCTGCCCTTGCGAGCAGGCGCCCGTTGCCGAACCTTTCGCTGTCCGCGAGGCCTCGAATCAGAGAGATGGTGGAGTCATGGCCTGCACCCCCGCGCGGAGGACTTCCTGCGGAGTCGCCGCGTCGCGTGCCGTGGTGCGCGAAACAAGTCTCACGCGTATTGGCGTGGCGCTCGGGCTGAGCCTCGTCACCACGGCTGTGACCGCGGCGAGCGCTGCCGCGCAGCAGTACACGGTACAGGGCACGGTGACAGAGCAGCGGACAGGCGGTCGCATTGCCGGCGCAAGTGTCGAGTTGCGCGGCCTGCTGACGGTGCTGACGGGCAGTGACGGGCAGTTCCGGTTCGACGACGTGCCGGCGGGTCGCTACACCATCGTCGTACACGCGCTGGGATGGAAGGACGAGGAGGTCGATTTTCTCGTGCACCGTGACACCACGCTGACCATCGCGCTCGAGCCTGCGCCCGTCGCACTCGATACCGTGAACGTGCAGGCAGCGAAGGTGTCGGTCAGCGGCGTGATCACCGACGCGGAGACGGGCCGCGAGCTGCTCGATGTGGTGGTCGCAAAACCGCCCGGCAAGCCGCAGCGTACCAATGTCTCGGGGCGTTTCCGTTTCAAGGAAGTGCCGGCGAATGTGCCGTTCGTGCTGCAGATCAGCGATCTCGGCTACAAGCCCCGGTCGCTGGCCGTCGTGGCCGAGAATGACACGATTCTGCGCATCGCGCTCGAAGCTCGACCCCATTGCCAACCGTCTGATCGCGGACGCCAAGGCAAGGCTGACGGCGCGCTCGGCGCAGCGCAGCGATCCGTCAACACCCGTGATCACCCGCGAGCAGCTGCTCATCAACGTGAACCGGACGGTGCGCGACGTACTCAAGGAGTATCTGGGCACCCGCCTGAAGCGCGTCGGCTGCTTCGTCATCGACGAGGGGCCGCCGTTCACAGGCGACGAGCGGCTGGACAACATGCTGCCCGATCGCGTGGAGCACATCGAGGTGCTGACGTTCGGCCGGACGCGTGACAGTCTGATGGTGCGTATCTATACGCGGCACTATTTCCCCGCGCTCATGCTGCCGCGCCCACAGATCCTGTCGCAGGATGAGCTGATCCATGGCGTGAAGCAGGGTCGCTGCCGATGAGGGTGTCCGCGCCATGACCAACATGCGTCCCACCATTGTGCGCCTGCTCTCGAACATGGGCAGCACGCGCGAGATCCAGCTCTATCTGAAGCGCTTCTCGCAGATCGACGCCGCGCGCTTCGCGGTGGTGAAGGCGGGTGGCGCGATCCTGCGCGATGAGCTGGATCCGCTCGTCTCTTCGCTCGCCTTCCTGCAGCAGGTGGGACTGACACCGATCGTCGTGCATGGCGCGGGGCCGCGTCTCGACGAGGAATTGACGGCCGCCGGCATCCGGAGGCGCAGCGTCGCCGGAACTCCGTACACGAGTGCCGCCGCGCTCGCGGTGGTGCGACGCGTGCTGCAGCTGGAAAACCTGCGGCTGGTCGAGGCACTGCAGGCCGAGGGCGTGCGCGCGACGTCGATTCCCTCCGGTGTATTCGAGGCGGACCTCCTCACGGGCGGTCGCCACGGCCTGTGCGGTCGCGTCGTCCGTGTGCACACGTCCGGCATTGAAGCGGCCATCGCGGTGGGCTCGATTCCGGTGCTGGCCTCGCTGGGCGAAACCGCAGGCGGGCAGATCCTCGATGTCAGTGTCGACTCCGCGACGCACGAGCTGGTCAGGCGGCTGCAGCCCTACAAGATCATTTTCCTGACGCCGACCGGTGGCCTGCTCGATGATCGCGAGCGCGTGATCGATTCCATCAACCTCAGTACCGAGTACGATGAGCTGATCCGCCAGCCGTGGCTGCAGCCCGGCATGCGCCGGGAGATCGAGCAGATTCATGCCCTGCTGATGCAGCTGCCGCCCTCCAGCTCGCTGTCCATCACCCGTCCCGACGAAATGGCGAAGGAGCTCTTCACGCACCGCGGCTCGGGCACACTGGTCCGCCGGGGCGAACGCATTCGTCGCTACCCATTGTGGAAGCGCATTGACCGGGAGCGCCTGCGTACGCTCGTGCAGTCGAGCTTCGGCCGGCCCCTGACACAGGATTACTTCGAAACGACACGGCCGTTCCGCGTCTACCTGAGCGAGCATTATCGCGCCGCGATCGTGCTCACGCGCGAAGGGAAGCTGACGTGGATGGACAAGTTCGTCGTGGCGGACGACGCACAGGGCGAAGGCCTCGGGCGAGCCATTCTGGCAGGTGATGCGACCGGAGAACCCGCAGCTCTTCTGGCGTTCCCGTAGAGGCAATGCGATCAACGAATTCTACTTCGCGAACTGCGATGGCGCCGTGAAGGATGATCGCTGGACCATCTTCTGGTTCGGCATGGCCGACTGGGAGGCCATCCGTTTCGCGGTACAGCACGGCCGCACGCGGCCCGCGACGCTGATCGGCTGAATTCGCAAGCGATCAGTTGCCCCGCAGGATGCTGGCGGGATCGACACGTGTGGCCCGCCTCGCCGGGACCAGGATCGCGAGCATCGCCACAGCCAGCAGTGCCAGCGTCACAGCCAGGAACGTGAGTGGGTCGTGCGCGTCCACGCCGAACAGCATGTCGCGCAGCAGCCGGCCGCCCACGAGCCCGCCGATCAGGCCCAGCGCCAGGCCTGCGAACACGGGTGGCATGCTGCTCCGCAGCGACGATCCCATGACAGCCGCAGGCCCTGCCCCCAGCGCCATGCGCACGCCGAACTCGGGAATGCGCCGGGCCACGGTGTACGCGGTCACGCCATAGACACCGATGGCGCCCAGCAGCAGCGCCAGTCCGCCGAACGCCGCTAACAGCAGTGTCAGGAAACGCGTGTTCGCCGTGCCCCTGCCGACCACATCGCGCAGTGCTCCCAGCTGAGTAATGGGCACCTGCGGGTCGATGGACCACACCGTGGCACGCGCCGCCGGCGCCAGTGTCATGGGATCCGCCGGACGGGTGCGCAGCACAAGGTTCATGGTCACTTCCCAGCCGATCTGGGCCAGCGCCACGTACAGCTCCGGCTCGGCGGGGCGGTTCAGTCGCTGCCGCGTGTCCCCCACGACGCCCACCACGGTGAAGGGCGCACCGGTCCGATCGAACATGCGGATCCTGCGCCCGATGGCGTCCTGGCCCGGCCACAGCAGTGTCGCTAACGCGTGGTTCACCACCATGACCCGGTCCGTGCCGGCGCGGTCACCCGACGCAATGGTGCGGCCCCCCAGCAGGGGAATGTCCAGGACAGTGAAGTAATCAGGCGTGATCACCCGGAAGCTGTAAGCGGGCGGCGGTGTGCCAGCAGGTGTCTCCTGCCCCTCCACGAAGGTGGGGAATTGCCAGCCCGAGCCGGTCGCGGGCAGCACCTGAATCGCGGCTGCGGTCTCGACGCCGGGCAGTGCGCGCACACGCTCCAGCACGCGGTCGTAGAAGCGCAGATACGCCGCAGCGTTGGGCGCCGATGATTCCGCAGGACTCGGCCGCATCACCAGCACACGATCCGCGCGGAAACCCGGGTCCACGGCCCAGAGCTGGCGCAGGCTGCGCACCATCAGCAGCGAAGCAACCACCACGACGATGGCGAGCGCAAGCTCGAGTGCGACCAGCGTGCGACTGACCGCGCCCTTCCGGCTCATCCCCAGTGTGCCCCGGCCGCCCTGACGCAGCGTGGCACCCGCCGGCAAGCGGCCCGCCCGCACCGCCGGCACAGTACCGAAGAGGAGCGCGGCGCCGACGGACACCGCGAACGCGAATGTCAGCACGCCGCCATTGATCGCCACGCCGTCGAGAGTGCCCAGCTGCGGTGGCGCCAGCAGCGTGATCACGCGCAGCAGCACCCGGGCCAGCACCAGGCCGGCTGCGCCACCGGCCAGCGACAGCACCAGCGCCTCGGTCAGCAGCATGCCGATGATGCGACCACGGCCGGCGCCCAGCGCGCCCCGCAACGACAGCTCGCGCTGACGAGCCTCACCCCGCGCCAGCATGAGATTCGCGAGGTTGGCGCAGCCGATCAGCAGTACCAGACCCACAGCGCCGAAAAGCACCCAGAGCGCCGGTCGCGTGTCGGCAGTCAGCGCCGAGCGCAGGTCCCGCACACTCGCCGTGCGTACTTCCTCATCGCGCACCAGCGTCGGCGACTCCCGCTGCAGTGCCGCCGCCGCGGCGCGCAGCTGCGCCGTCGCCTGCTCGCGCGTCGCTCCGGGCGCCAGACGGCCGATGCAGAGATTGACCCAGTACGACCCGTCCGCCGCGTACGCCGCCGTCCCGGGATCGAGCGGAACCCAGCTCTGCGACCCGTCCGCCACCGTCAGCGACGCGCGCGGTTGCAGCGGCACCCACACGTCGCCCGTGCCTCCCACGGCGCGCGGCAGCGGCGGCAGCACACCGATTACGACGCGGGTCTCGTGATCGGCGCCCGCCAGCGCGATCTCGCGGCCCAGCACACCCCGGTCCCCGCCGAACCGCCCGAGCCACAGCTCGTAGCTCAGGAGCACCACGCCGGAACTGCCGATCCCGTCCTCCCCCGGCGCGAAGCCACGGCCCAGCACCGGTCGCACACCCAGCACGTCCAGATAATTCGGTGTTACCAGGAGCGCGTTGATCTGGCGCGGCTCCACGCCACGGTCACCGGCGAGCGTCAGCGTGTACCCGCCCACGCCCGCCACCGCCTGGAGCGCCGGCAGCCGCTGCGCCAGCCGGTGCACGAGTACCGCGTTAAAACCCTTCTCGGGCCACACCGCCACCAGCCGCCCGGGCTGCGGGAACGGAAGCGGCCGCAGCAACAGCGCATTCACGACGCTGAACACGGCAGCAGTCGCGCCCGTGCCCAGCATCAACGTCAGCAGTGACACCGCCGCAAAACCGGGCGTGCGGCGCAGCGAACGCACGGCCAGGCGCGCATCCTGTATCAGCGCACCCGCCCGGCGTGAGCCTGCTGCCCGACGTCGCCGCTGCTCCGCCCATCCCTGCGTGACCACGTCCAGCACGCCGCCCACCCAGACCCGCGCCCGTCGCCTGCGCGAAACACCGGCCGCACGCAGCTGCTCGCGCAACAGCGCTTCCATGTCGGCGCCGAACGTGTCGCGGAATTCGCGCGGGAACAGGCGAAGCAGCCAGCGATAGACCCGCATCATCGAGCATGCTCCCTGCTGCATGGTGGCAGCGTTGCGCTGGTGGGCGGCCCGGCACTGTCAACATGATAGTATCATATCGACAGTAGTACGGCAAGGCGCATCTGCGGCGGGCAGGCGGGGCCGCGCCGTGTCGCGGGTGTGTGCGGCCACTGCGTGGTGCTTGCCGGGCGCGGTGCGGGACGTCTATGCTTGCGCCATCGCAGCGACTGTCGAGGGGCGAGCGCATGGGTGTCGTGAAATGGATTCTGATCGCGGCTGCGGCCGTGGTGGTGTTCCTGTTCGGCCAGCTGATCTATCTGTCGGTGGTGCTGACGTGGGGTGACCAGAAGACGAACGGACTGGGCTATTACGGTCTCTCGCCGGCGGAACGGGAGCAGTTCAAGGCGACCCTTCGTCGTCAGGCTCGCATCCTCTTTCCGATCCTGCGGCTGATCGGGCGCTTCTCGTCCTTCACGTTTGCCAAGGGGAGTTTTCACCACAAGGGAATCGCGGGCCCGCGCGGCACCTGCAGTGCGGCGAGTTTCGCCCGCGCGGACGAGTACCACGCGCGCCCGGAAGACATCTTTGTGGCCACGCAGAATGAAGTGCGGCACGACCTGGATGCAGCACGTCGTGTACGAGGTTCTGCAGCGCGGTCACGGCGACATTGTGGACACGGGCAGGACGATGTACGCGATTTCGCCGTGGATCGAGGCGTTGAAGAGCGTACCCATCGAGCAGGCGCCACTCATCGGCAGCGAACGCCCTTCTCGCATCATCAAGACGCATCTGCCCGCGCAGCTGTGCCCGTTCAGCCCGGAGTCGAAGTACGTGTATGTGGCACGCCATCCGGTATCGTGCTTCGCCAGCTGCGTCGATTTCGTGGCCACCAACATTGGCGCGGCGGCGCCGCCGCTGTCCGAGGTCGAGGCGTGGTTCTGTTCACCCGAGCTGATGTGGTGGGGCACCTGGCCGGACCATGTCAGGGGCTGGTGGCAGCGGTCCACGTCCGGCACTAACGTTCTGTTTGTGTACTTCGAGGAAATGAAGCGTGACCTGCCCGGCACCGTGCGCCGGGTCGCTGATTTCCTGGGCATGCAGCCGCTCACGGATGCGGAGGTCGCGAGCATCGTCGAGAAGACCGGCTTCGATTACATGCAGCGGCACAAGGACGCCTTCGAGATGAACCCGCCGCACCTGCTGCAGACCAATGCCGAGCTGTTCGTGCGCGGCACCGCCGATCGACACAAGGACGTGCCCGCCGACCTGCGCGGTCGCATTCTCGCGTGGTGCGCGCGTGAACTCGAGGGCAGTGACTTACCCGCCGCCACAATGTATCCCGACATTGGGGGCGCGCATCGGTAGCTGCACGCTGATGATCTGGATGCGGAACACCAGTGTGGAATTTGCCGGAATCGGTCCGTTGGCGCGGTTGCCGTAACCGAGTGCAGGCGGAATCACGAGTTTGCGCTCACCACCTTCGCGCATGCCTGCCACACCTTCATCCCAGCCCTTGATCACCTCGCCCACACCCAGCCGGAAGATGAGCGGGTCGTTGGGATCCTCGGCGGCGCCGAACAGCGTGCCGTCATGCAGCCAGCCGCTGTACAGCGCGTGCACGGTGCTGCCCGCACTGGCTGCGGTGCCGCTGCCCACGGTCACGTCCTGGTAGTACAGGCCGCTGGCCGTGTGCGTCATCTGCGTGATATCGATGCCCAGCGACGGATCGTAGGTGAGCTTCGCTGGATCCGGCGCAGTCGCATCCTGCGAACAGGCAAGAGCGCATCCCAGCAGCAGCAGTGTCGCGAATCGGTGGATGCGCATGAGGCCGCGCTCCTTGACTGTAGAAGGAGGAGGGCGCGCCGGCATCTCCGGTACGCCCTCTGGCAACGCGCGGCGGCGCTGCAATGTGACCGCAATGCGTGGCTATTCGGCCTGCAGTGCCTGCACAGGCTGGATGCGTGCGGCGCGGCGCGCCGGCAGCCAGCTCGCGAAAACCGCAACTGTCACGAGCATTCCGGCCATGATCAGCGCATAGGCGGGCGACAGATTGATGGCGAAGATGTTCAGTGAGCTGACCACGGCGCGATGTACGAGAATCGCGATGGGCAGTCCCAGCAGCAGGCCCACGCCAGCCAGCACCATGCCCCGCCGCGCAACCATGCCCACGACCTGACCCTGTCTGGCGCCCAGAGCCACGCGAATGCCGATCTCACGCTTCGCCTGCACCACACTGTGCGCCATGACGCCGTAAATGCCGATGGCGGCGAGCACCATGGCAAGGGTGCCGAGCGCGAGGACGAAGACGCCGATGGCGCGTGGCCCGCCCAGCGCTTCGCTGATGTGGTCGTCCAGCGTACGGATATCGGCGACCGGCTCGTCCGGATCGATCTGCGCGATGGCGCTTCGCACCTGGGCCGCGAGCGTCGCTGGATCGCCGCTCACGCGCAGGGCAAACGCGGGATTACGCGGTGGCCGCTGCGCAGCCGCGATGTAGATCGCCGTCTTGTCTTCCGGCCCCAGCGGAACGCGCGTCTGCATGATGTCGCCGACGATGCCCACCACTTCCCGCTCCACGCCGAAGACCTCGATGCGCTGCCCGAGCGCCGGACCGCCCGTGAGCCAGCGGTTGGCGAATCCCCGGCTCACGACGATCACGGGCCTCGAGTCCGCGCGGTCCGATGCGTTGAAGAGGCGCCCGGCCTCCAAGGGGATGCCGAGTGTGGGGAAGAAGTCCGGGTTGACCGTTTCCCAGTAGGAGCCGGGCAGCTTGTTGGCCTCGACAACGGGTGTGCCCGCTATGTGGAACGTCGTCCTCGAGTTCGACATGCTGCGCGGCAGCATACTCATCAGGGCGACGCCGCTCACGCCCGGAATCCCGGTCAGCCGGCGGACGGCCTCGTCCTGGAAGCGGCCCAGTTCCGAATCGTTGCGGTAGCGGTACTCGGGCAACGTCATCTGCAATGTCAGCAGCCCGTGCGGATTGAAGCCCGGATCCGCGTTGATGACCGTGTCCATGGCCTTCATGAGGAATCCCGCGCCCGTGAGCAGTCCGAGCGCAATGGCGATCTCGCCGATGACGAAGGCATTGCGGATGCGCTTCCGGTTGCGGCTCGCGGTGCCGCCCCGACTGTTGTCGCCCATGGCTTCGCGCAATCCGCTCCTGGTGGCGTGCAGTGCGGGCGCCAGTCCGAACAGGATTCCGGTGAGCATGGCGACGAGCGTCGTCGCCAGCATTGTCGGTATGTCGAGCCTGGGCCAGAACGAGTGTGGCAGCACGGGTGGCATGGACGCGCGCAGGCCGCGGATCGCATAGGTGGCGAAGACGGTACCCAGCGCGCCGGCCATGAGTGACAGCAGCACGCTCTCGGTCAGCAGCTGTGCGAGCAGGCGCCCGCGGCGCGCGCCCAGCGCCGTGCGCACGGCCATTTCCTTCAGGCGCAGCTCGGCGCGCGCCAACATCAGGTTAGCGACATTGGCGCAGGCAATGGCGACGCCGAAGAGCGCCACTACCAGCAGCAGCAGGACGAGCCTGGTGTCCGTCGGGCCGGGGAAGAAGGAACGGGCCGGCTGCACCAGCACGGTCCAGTTGCTGTTCGCATCGGGGAACTCCGCTGCCAGCCGGCGGAAGGCGCTGCTCACCTCTGCATTCGCCTGCGTGAGTGTGGCGCCCGGACGAAGGCGCCCGAGCACCATGTAATTGTGCGTGGCGCGGTCCTGGTCGGCCGCGAAATTGGTGGGCCGGAACGCCTGCACGTCGGCCGGCACCATCTCGAAGGTCTCGGGCATGACGCCGATGATCGTGTAGGGCTGCCCGTCCAGATTGAGCGTGCGGCCCACTGCACCCGGGTCGGAAAGGAAACGGCGCTTCCACCAGGCGTGCAGAGAACCAGTACGCGCCCGCTACCTTCGACGCCTTCGTCCTTCCGGAAGCCGCGGCCGATCCACGGCTGGATGTGCAGCACATCGTAGAAGTTGGGCGTGGCGCTCATCACCTGGATCTGCTCGGGCTGATCCAGCCCGGTAACATTGGTGTTATCAGTGGTGAAGGTGGTGAGCCCGGTGAATGCCGACGATGCCTGTTCCAGATCCCGCATGTTGGGCATGGACAGGCCGGTGGCTTGGTCCTGACCGTCGCCCGGGTGCGCCTGGCGGATGAGGACCATCCCGTTCTGATCGCCGAAAGGCAGGGGCTCGAGGAAGAAGGCGCTGGCCAGGGAGAACATGGCCGTGGCGGCGGCAATGCCCAGAGCCAGGGATACCACGGCGACCCCGGAGACCACAGGCGTCCGGATCAGCATGCGGAACCCGTACCTGGCATCCTGGATGAGCCTCGACATCGGTCCTCCCGTGCAGTGTGACCAACCCGTGTGTCGGCGGGCGAGCGTTCCCGCGAGCAGTCAGACCATACGGAGGGGTTGGGCGAAGGGTTGCAGCTTCGGACCGTCTTGGCGTTCTTGGGTTGTGCGCCATCCTCCCATGCCGGGCTCGCGACCCGCCAGGGCATTGACCCCGCTGGCAACGAGGCTCGTGCACACCTTCGAGACCGTGGTCTCGGATATGTTGAGAAAGCGCGCAACATCGACACCGCGATAGCCTGCGAGATATGCGCGCTCGATGGCTCGGTGGCGGACTCGAACCATCGCTGTTCCGCCTCGTCGCAAACGCAGAATGTTCAGGTTCACGCCAGGCGTTTCTTCCTGGAGAACACGCAACACGATGTCGCGCAGATCGGGCTTGGGATTCAGCGGGAGCGTGAGCGTGGTGAAGTTCGTCCTCCAGTAGTGATCGCCGTACGCACACCGCGGGCGCGGCGGCGGTGGCCTGTCATCGGATTCCTGGTGGCGACTTTCCTGCCATGCCAGGTAGGCCAGATAGGCCAGAATCTGGCGCGACGCATCCAGGGGACCGCGCGGTGAGTACAGCTCCAGCGCCGTGGTGAGATGCGGCCGGACAAGGGCTGAGAGCCTGTTAGGGGCGCACTGTGCATACTCGGGATGCGAACTCCATTGGTACTGGTGCAGCTCCGTGCAGAGACCGGCTCGTCTGGGATTCAGGTGAACGTAGCTGATAGCGTCGCGCAGATAGTCCGGGTCCAGACAGGCTTTGGCCCGATAACGCCGCTCGAAGACATATCCCTCGCGCTCGCGCGCGTGGTTCACAGCCAGCGCAACACTGCGACACACGCGCTGCATGATGTGACCCAGCGGAAGCCTCTGCTGGCGCACGACCAGGTGAAAATGGTTCGGCATGACGACGTACGCGATCAGTTTTGCGTCGGAGCGTGAGAAGCACTCCGCAAGGATGGCTACCACGCGATCGCGCAGCGTCTCGTCGAACCACGGTTCGTGGTTCAACGTGCGCGCCGTCACGTGGAACGACGCGCCTGCGAGGTAGAAGCGCTTCTGCCGTGACATGGCGCACAATCTGCGTGCGTGATCCGGGCGCACCCATAGCGACTTGCGCCAAAGCCAAGAACGCCAAGACGGTCCGTCAGTCCATGCGCATCGCCCGGACCGGGTCCACGCGCGCGGCCCGGCGCGCCGGCAGCCAGCACGCGGCCAGCGCGGTCACCGCCAGCAACGCGCTCATGATGCCGAACGTCACCGGATCGGTTGTCCCCACCTCGAACACCAGGGTACGAAGCAACCGCGCCAGCAGCAGCGCGGCCGCCATTCCGATTCCCAGCGCCAGCGCCACCAGCCGCGCGCCCTCGCCCAGCACCAGGCCCACCACCTCCCGCGTCGTCGCGCCCATGGCCATGCGCACCCCGAACTCCTGCGTGCGCTGCCCCGTGATGTAGGACATCACGCCGTAGATGCCCACGCACGCCAGCAGCAGCGCGATCACGGCGAAAGAGGCCAGTGCCGATGCCCCGAAGCGTGCGCGTGTGAGCGCATCGGAGAAGCGTGCGTCCATTGTCTTCACGTCGAAGACCGGCAGTTGCGGGTCGATCGCGTGCACGGCACTGCGCAGCGTGGACGTGAACGCCAGCGGGTCGCCTGCGGTGCGCACCAGCACGGTCATGAAGGGAAATGACTGGAACTGCTCGTAGTTCCAGTAGAGCATGGAGCGTGGCGCGGTGGCCGGCCCTTCCGTGCGCACGTCCTGCACCACACCCACGACTTCCGCCACCAGCGTATCGCCCCACGGCATGGAGATGATCTTGCCCAGCGGATTCTGCCCCGGCCACAGCTCCGCCACGGTCGCCTGACTCACCAGAATGTGGTAGGGTGTGCCGGCGCGATCGCTCGCATCGAAGTAGCGCCCGGTCACCAGGGGAATGCCCATAACACGATGATAGTCACGGTGCACCCAGCGTACGTCCGCCACGGGGAACCGCCCCGGCTCCGGGATGGCGCGGTCGTTCGCCCAGAAACTGGTCGCCGAACCCGACCCCCCGAGCGGCGCAAATGTGATGGCGCTCGCCGACTGCACGCCCGGCTGCGCACGCACCCGAGTGATCAGGTCGTCGAAGAACCGCACATGATCGGCATCCTGCGGGTAGCGCGCGGACGGCAGCTCGATCTGCGCCGTCAGCAGGTGTCCCGTGTCGAAGCCCACGCCCGTATCGATCAGGCGCAGCAGGCTGCGAATGAGCAGACCCGCGCCGATCAGCAGCACCAGCGAAAGCGCGATCTCCGCCACCACCAGCGCGCTGCGGGTGCGCCGCGATTCCCGCGAGCCGCCCATTCCCAGTCGGCCTTTCAGCCAGCCTGCCAGATCCGAGCGTATCACGTGCAGGACGGGCGCCATGCCGAACAGCGCGCCCGCCAGCAGTGTGGTCACCGCGGCGAACGCCAGTACGCCGCTGTTCAGACTCACCGTGTCCAGCCGAGGAATCGATGGACCCATGAGCTTGAGCACGCGCACCGCCCAGGCGGCCAGACCCACGCCCAGCAGCCCGCCCGTCGCCGCCAGCACCAGGCTCTCTGTCATGAGCTGCAGGGCAATTCGCCCGCGGCCCGCGCCCAGCGCCGCCCGCACCGCCACCTCCTGATGCCGCTCCGCCGCGCGCGATAGCAGCAGGTTAGCAACATTGGCGCAGGCAATGAGCAGCACGAAGCCCACCGCGCCGAAAATGATGAGGAGCGCGCGCCGCACATCGCCTACGGTCTGCTCCTGCAGGGGCACGATGTTGACGCCCCAGCCCGCCTGCCGACTGGGGAACTGCTGCTCCAGCTGCTTCGCCAGCGCCGCCATGCGCAGTTGCGCGGCATCCCGCGAGACGCCCGGTGCCAGCCGCGCCAGCACCTGCAGGTAGCGGCCGCTCGCGGTGCGCGCCGCGGGACTGAACTGCGGCGGAATCCACACATCCTGCGCCAGCGTGCTGCCCACCACGAAGGACAGCGTGAAGTGGAAGCCGCGCGGCAGCACACCCACAATGGTGCGCGACCGGTCATTGAGCGTGATGGTGCTGCCGACGATGGCAGGATCGCCGCCGAAACGCCGCTGCCAGAATTCCCAGCTCAGCATGGCCGTCGGCGCCACACCGGCGGCGTCCTCCGCTTCTGCGTAGGCGCGCCCGGTCACAGTCTGCACGCCCACCAGCTGGAAGAACGCCGGCGAGGCGAGCACCACACCGACCCGCTCGGGGTCGCCATTGCCCGGTGATGGTGCCGCTCGTTCCTGCCAGTGCGGCGATACCCGTGAACAGTCCCTGCTGCTCGCGCCACGTCAGGTAGTTCGCCGGGGACACCACATTGCGATCGCGGTCGCGCGGGAAGTCGCGCTCCCACACGAAGACCAGGCTGCCGGGATCACGATAGGGCAGCGGCCGCAGCAGCACGCCGTCCACGAGACTGAAGATCGCCGTGCTGGATGCAATGCCCAGCGCGATCGTGAGCACGACGGCGAAGGAGAAGAGGGGCCGCTTGCGCAGCAGGCGAAGCGCATAACGCACGTCGAGAGGCAGCATGATTCCCCCGCTTGGGTGCATTGCGAGCGCACGCCCGATGGGCAGAACCACCGCGCCCGTTCCAGCATGAGACGGCTGCGGCCGGCAGACCGGCCGGTTTCCCCGCACCGTAGCACCGCAACGATCGGAACAGGTGCCACGCCTGGCCTGAACACCAAACAGTACATTTGCGGAATAGGGAGCGGCGAGGACCACGGCCAGTGGACCGTGGCATCCTTGACCGACAGCAAGGACGGCGCTGCCGCGGCGGGACGCGCTGCCGAAGCCTTGCAATTGCAAGGCGCTGCATTGCCCTCGGCGGCTGGCGCTCCGGCCGGACCATTACGCCGCTCTTGACGTCGGCGATCAACCCGCGCGGGCGAACCGGCCGGTGCGCCCGGTTCATTCCGGCAGGTCCCCCAAGCTACGTCGTGTGCACTCCCTTGGATGCACCCGCACCCGCCGCGGTTGCGAGTGAGCGCGCCAGCCGGCGGGCGAGCGCCATGATGGTGAGCACCGTCGGCCGCGCCAGCGCCTCGGGGAACACGCTGGCGTCGCACACGTAAAGGCTGCGCACGCCGGTCTCCAGCTCGCTGTTCACCAGTTCACCGATGCGTACGGTCGCGGAAGGGTGTGTACCACGAAGTGGGGTCCTGAATATGGTGTTAGGGAGCGCAGCCGGCGCGGCAGAAGGATCCGGCGCGCCGCCTCCTCCGCCCGCGTCAGGCGCTCCGCGTCCGCGAACGGTCAGTCCCTTGCTGATGCCGCGCGTTCATCGATCAGCCGCTGATCTCGTCCTTGAGCTTGATCATGATGCCCGATGTCCGGCCCCAGCGGTGCCACGTGAGTGAATACGCTGGCCCCTTGCGTCATCAGTGATGATCGGGTACATGAGCCAGGGATCGATCAGCGTCGAGTAGAGCACACCCAGCTCATCGTCGGCCGCGCTCCATGTCATGGGCGGATCCGTGCCGTTGCCGCGGAACGGCGCAAGGCCGTACACCATGGCCGTGGTGTCCATGGCCATGCCCTGCCCTGCGCCTTCGAAACCACTGCGACTCAGCAGTCGCGCGCTGCCCGATACCGCCGGCCGCGCAGATCACCGTGTCCGCCCGCAGCTGAACGGCACCCGCCCGCATCGGCCCGCAACGCCCGCCGCGCACCATCCTTCAATCAGCATGCGCTCTACGCGCGCCCGCGGGATCACGCGGCACCCCGCCGCTGACGGCCTGGTCCGCGAACTCCGCCGCATTCCACTTGGCACCGCAGCGGCAGCCCAGCATGCACTGCGCACCACATGCGAAGTGCGGCGCGCGCGGGAAAAATGAACTTCTCCTGCGGCATCCACGGCATGCCCAGCGCCATCCCCGCTTCCGCCAGACGCGTCGACGCTGCACCGCGCAGTTCCGCCGGCAGTGGCGCGATCGCCCAGCTCGGCGACAGTCCGCGCCGCGTCCGTCGTCGAGGTCGATGCCCATGACGCTCGCGCCACCATGCGGGTGGCGGCGACGAGCAGCCGCAGTACATGCTGGTCGCGCCGCCCAGCATGAGCGGGCGAATGATGTTCAGGCCCTCGCGTGTGAACAGCAGCGCACGACGGTCCGCGTAGAGCAGCGCACCCGCGTACGTGCCGTAGAGCGGATGACCTCGCCAGTCGCGGCCACGCTCCAGCAGCACGACCCGCCGGCCCGCGCGCGCCAGCTCGCGCGCCAGTGTCGAACCACCCGGACCTGAACCGATGATGACGACGTCGGCGTCCGCGAGTCTGTGCTCCGCTCCCGCACCGCGTGACGCCGCAGCCGTCATGCGTCAGTGCCGCGTGGTGACGAGGACCGCGCCATTGCCATGATCCGAGCCAAAGCGCGTCGTGGCATCCGTCGCGTTGATGAAGCGAATTTCCACGACCAGGTTCTTGGGAACCGAGGAGAGGACGGAAGCGCTGCTCTGCTTGATGCCGTCGACGTAGATCGCCACCGGCACCGATTGCACCCCGCCCGCACCACGCGGCCGCAGAAACTCCGGCCGCAACCGCTGAATGAGATCCAGCGCATTGCTCACTTCCGTGCGCTCGATCTCCGCCTGCGCAATCACATCGCGCGTCGTGCGCTGCTGCCGGGGCGTGGAACTGCCAGTCTGTGTCGAGCTGCTCCCGCCACCGCTGGCGCAGCCAAGCACAGCAAACAACGCAAACAGGACCAGCGAACGAGGTTTCATGTGATCCCCCTGCTTCATTGGGTAGAGGCGTGCGGTCCGAACAGGGGCCGCGGTCCCGGGGCACCGACTACGACAAAAGTAATTGGTGAGGCGTTGCGGCAACAGAATTCCCGAATACGGGTCCGGGGCTCGGGCTCGGGACAGATCGAATCCGTTGCTCGCGCTGTTGGCCGAGCTCGTTGCTCGGGCAGATATCCTGGTGCCAGCAGTTCCGCTGCGCACCAGAATGGCATCGCCCCGACTCACGCGTTCGCGCGGTGCGGCATTCGACATGCTGCAGCCGTGTTAGTTGCTTGTGAATCGCACACAAGCGAGAAAGTCGCACACCCGCGCCCTCGCGCAACTGCCATTCGCCACCCAACGCAATACACCGCACCGACCTGCGCCACGCGGACTCATCGCTGTACACCTCAGAACGGCGAGAGCTCGCACCAGGCCACTGCTCTCCACGCAGCGCGAGATCCGCCCAACCGAACGCACATCGCCCCCCGTCCCTTCCTGAGCCTCCGGCGCCAGCACCGCGTTCGATCCATGCACGCTGTTCCGCAGCATCCCGCCGCAGCAACCCGCGCCAGCACCGCAGTTCAATGCCTACACGCTGTTCCCCAGCATCCAGCCCAGGCAACCAGCCCCAGCAACGCAGTTCAATGCCTACACGTTGTTCCCCAGCATCCAGCCCAGGCGACCAGCCCAAGCAACGCAGTTCTATCAGTACAATCCGTTCCCAGCACCAGCACGAGCGACCAGCCCTAGCAACGTCGTCGCTCTTCCAGCAGTATTCCCGCCATGCGCGTTCACCTGATCAATGGCACGTTCGAGCTGTTCCGCCACTTCTATTCGCCGGCGGCCAATGTCGACCCGACGATTCCCGAGTCGCGACGGGCGGTGCGCGGCGTCGTCGCCACGATCCTGGGCATGATTGAGGGCGGCGCCACGCACCTCGCCGTGGCCACGGATCACGTGATCGAGTCGTTCCGCAACGCGCTCTGGCCGGGCTACAAGACGGGCGAGGGCATCGATCCGCTGCTGTACGGCCAGTTCCTTCCGCTCGAGGAGACGCTGGCGGCACTGGGTCTCGTGGTGTGGCCCATGGTCGAGTTCGAGGCGGACGACGCACTCGCGGCGGGCGCGGCCATGGCGGCGCGCGATGAACGCGTCGAGCAGGTCGTGATCTGCACCCCGGACAAGGATCTTGCGCAGTGTGTGCGCGACGGCCGCGTCGTGCAGCTGGATCGTCGCATCAATGAGCTGCGTGATGAGGCCGGTGTGCAGGCGAAGTTCGGCGTGCTGCCGGCATCGATCACCGACTATCTCGCGCTCGTGGGTGACAGTGCCGACGGCTATCCGGGGCTGAGCGGCTGGGGCCCGCGCTCTGCCGCCACCGTGCTCGCGCGCTGGCACCACATCGAGCAGATCCCGCAGCTGGCGCTCGACTGGGATGTGAATGTGCGTGGCGCACTGCGGCTGGCGGCCACGCTCAACGAGCAGCGCGAGACGGTGCTGCTGTTCCGCACACTCGCCACGCTGCGTGAGGACGCACCGGTCAGCACCGACGTGGACACGCTGCGCTGGCGGGGGCCGCGCGCGGATTTCGCGAAATTCGCGGCAGAGCTGGGGGACACGCAGCTGCTCGAGCGCGCAAGGCGGCTGGCAGCGCAGCGTTGAGGGGTACGGATTCAGGCGACGACATGGCTTCCGCTCTTCAGAGCAGCGCCGCCTCTTCCGCTTCCACCGGTGCCCAGTTGCGCTCGCGCAGCCAGGACTCCGCTTCCTGACGCCGCGTTAGGAAGATCGCGACATCCGCCTCATCGCGTTCACGTGGCGACGTTTCGTCGTCGAACGGGCGCACCCGGCCGGAGCGCCGCACCGTGAGCAGGATCAGCGCATCGGTTGCCACCGGCTGAGCGCCGCTGGCCTCCGGCCCGGCCAGTGTCGCAGGCGAGCGTTCGTGCCGCCAGCGCTCCACCGCCGCCTCCCCGTTCTGCAACCGGTTCGACCACAAATCGACGGGCTGGCCCCGGCCGAAGAGCACGACCGCCCCCACATCGTGCGCCTGCTCGGTGGGCAGACTGCGCGCATCCGCGCGCAGCGCCACCCACGTGCGTGGCGCGTGTGTTTCCGCCCGCACGCGCGTGGCCCAGAGCAGATTCACTTCTTCGTTGGGCGTGAGTGCAATGCACCCGAGCTTGGTATCCAGGTCGACACTCGAGAGCACGCTGGCCAGCAGACCCTGCCCGTAGAGCGCCTGAAAGCCCTGCCGCTGCGCCCGCATCACGTGGTCCGGGTTGGAGTCGATGAACACGATCTCCGGCTGGTCCTCGCGCAGCAGCCTCGCCAGCGCGAGCGAGAGTCCGTTCGCGCCCAGGATCACGTAACCCTGCTCCGATGGACGGTACACGCGCAGCGCGCGCGCAATGAAGCCACCCGTCAGACCGTGCACCGTGACGGACACCGCGATCACGATGAACATGAGCGCGCGCAGTTCGGCGCCGCCGGGCAGGCCCCGTGCGGTGATGGTCTCGGCGAACAGAGAAGCAATGGCGGCGGCCACAATGCCGCGCGGCGCGAGCAGCGCGATGAAGGTGCGCTCGCGCCAGCTGAGATGCGCACCCGCCGTGCACAGGTACGCCTCGATGGGCCGCACGACCAGCATGAGTGCAGCCACGGTGGCGAGCGCGGGCCAGCCCAGCGCACGCACCTCGGCCAGCCGGACGTCGGATGCCAGCAGCACGAACAGCAGACCGATCATGAGCACGGTCACCTGTTCCTTGAACTCGAGCAGACCCTGCCCCACGCGTGTGCGCAGGTTGCCAACCGTGAGTCCGGCGGCCACCACGGCGGCCAGTCCGCTCTCCGCAAGCAGCCCTTCGCTCAGCTCGAAGAGCGCCACGACGAGTGAGAGCACGAGCACATTCTCGAGACCCTCGGGCACCAGCCGCCGCGGCCGCAGCAGCAGGGCGATCACGATGCCGCCGATCAGTCCGAAGGCCGCTCCGCCCGCCAGCACAGCCGCGGGCCTGGCCAGCAACGTGGCGTTGGCGTTCGTGGCGTAGAGGAATTCCAGCGCGACCACCGCGATGATCGCACCGATGGGATCGATCAGCACGCCCTCGGCTTCCAGGATCGTGCTCACCGGCGGTTGCACCCGCAGGCGCCGGATCAGCGGCGTCACCACGGTGGGGCCCGTGACGATGACCAGCGTGCCGAAGAGCAGCGAGAGGCGCCAGTCCCAGTGCATGATGTAGCGTGCCGCGAGGGTGCCGCCCAGCGCCGTGATGATGCCGCCCACCGTCACCAGCCGGCGGATGACTTTCGCTTCCGCGCGCAGCCGTCGCACGTCGAGGTGCAGGCCGCCTTCGAACAGAATGATGGCCACGGCAATGCCGACAATCGTCTGCACGGCGCTGCCCAGCTCCTGCGGCCGGACCATGTTCAGCACATCGGGACCGAACACCACCCCGGCCGCCAGCAGCAGCACGATGCCCGGAATCTGGACGTGGCGAGCCACCACCTGTGCCAGCATGCCGATGGCCAGCGCCAGGGCGAAGATCAGGGCAGGGGATGCGTTCGCGATGTGCGTCATGCAGATCCCGGCAGCGAAGCGAAATGGGGCGCCGTACGGCAGCGTGGCCCAAAGTATAGCAGGCACCGCCACACACGCGAACCGGCCGTTCGATTGAACCGGGCCGGCACGCCGCGTAGCTTCGTCGCCCATGGGCAGGAACCGGACCAGTTCAGGAACGGTCACGACTTGCGCGGCCGCGCTGGTGGTCGTGGCGGCGTGTGCATCCCCCGACCGGGGCGCGCAGCGCAGCCCGGACTCGGCTGCAGCGGGTGGCCGCGCCGGTGTGCGCATCGTGTTCGTCACCCACGGTCAGTCCGCGGATCCGTTCTGGTCCGTGGTCTCCAACGGTGCCCGCGCAGCGGCGAAGGACCTGGGCGTGCGCGTCGAGTACCAGGCGCCCGCGCATTTCGACATGGTCGAGATGAGTCACATCATCGAAGCGGCCGTCGCCTCGAAACCATCCGGACTCGTGGTCTCGATTCCCGATGCCGATGCACTCGGTCCCGCCGTGCGCGCGGCGGTGAGCACCGGCATTCCGGTGATCTCCATCAATTCAGGCGACGATGCGTCTCACGCCCTGGGCGCGCTCGCACACGTGGGCCAGACCGAGTACGAGGCCGGCTTCGGCGCCGGCGAGCGCATGGCCGGCGGCGGCGTGAAGCATGCCCTCTGCATCAATCATGAAGTGGGTAACGCCGCGCTCGACCGGCGCTGCGCCGGCTTTCACGATGCGCTCGCCAGGGCGGGCGCGACGATGCGCGTCCTTGCCGTCGACCTGGCCGATCCCGCGGACACGCAACAGCGCGTTGCCGGCGCGCTCGCGGCCGATGCCACGCTCGATGGCCTGCTGACGCTCGGTCCGGCAGCCGCCGACCCCACGCTCGCCGCGCTGGAACAGAGCGGGCACGCGGACCGCGTCGCATACGCCACGTTCGACCTGACACCGCGCGTGCTGGAAGCGGTGCGTGACGGCCGCGTGCGCTTCGCCATCGATCAGCAGCAGTACCTCCAGGGTTACCTGCCCGTGGTGCTGCTCGTGAATTATCTCGAGACCGGCACCATGCCGGGCGGCGGGCGTGTGATCGCGACCGGGCCCGGCTTCGTCACCCGCGACAACGCCGCCGCCGTCATCGATCTCGCCGCGCGCGGCATCCGGTGATCCGCCGCGCACTGCGTCATCCGGAGGCGGGCGCGGTCGCGGGACTGCTGCTCGTCTGGTGCATCTTCGCGATCGCCGCCGGTGCGCCCTTCCGCGGCGAGGCCGGCGCCGCGGCGTACCTCAACGCGGCCGCGCCGCTCGGCATTCTCACCATCGCCGTGGCGCTGCTCATGATGGGCGGCGAGTTCGATCTCTCGGTGGGCTCGATTGTGGGCGCCAGCGGCATGCTGCTGCTCCTGCTGGTCACCCACCTGGGACTGCCCCTCTGGCTCGCTCTGCTGCTAACGTTGCTGTTTGCGGGTGCGGTGGGTTTCGCCAACGGCTGGCTCGTGGTACGCACCGGACTGCCCTCCTTCATCATCACGCTGGGCACGCTCTTCATCCTGCGCGGCGCCACCATTGGCGTGAGCCGCGCGCTCACCGGACGCACGCAGCTGGGCGGCCTGGACGCCGCCCGCCGCTTCCCGCTGGCGCAGCTGCTGCTCGCCAGCCAGCCGCTGCCCCACTTCGACGTCGCCATCTTCTGGTGGATCGCACTCAGCGCGATCGCCACATGGGTCCTGCTGCGTACCCGCTCCGGCAACTGGATCCTGGCCTGCGGCGGTGCGCCCCAGGCGGCGCGCAACAGCGGCGTGCCCGTGGCGCGCGTGAAGATCGGTCTCTTCGTGACCACGGCCGTGGCGGCCGCGCTCGTGGCGCTGCTGCAGGCGGTGCGCTTCAACGGCGCCGATGCGCTGCGCGGCGAGTTCCAGGAGTTCCGCGCCATCGTCGCCGCCGTCATGGGCGGCACCCTGCTCTCCGGCGGCTACGGCTCCGTGCCCGGCGCCTTCTGCGGCGCGCTGCTCTTCGGCATGGTGCAGCAGGGCATCGTCATGACCGGCATCGATGCCGACTGGTTCCAGGTGGTGCTGGGCGCGCTGCTGGTGCTGGCCGTGCTCTCCAACAACGTGCTGCGCGCGCGCGCCGAGGAGCGCTGATGGACACGCCGCTGGTAGCTGTCGAGCGCCTAACCATGCGTTATGGCAGTGCCGTCGTGCTCGAGGACGTGTCGCTCGAGCTGCACGCCGGCCGCGTGACCTGCCTGCTGGGCGAGAACGGCGCCGGCAAGTCCACGCTCATCCGCATCCTCTCCGGCGTGGTCGAGCCCGCGGCGGGTGTGCTGCGCATTGCAGGCGACGATGTCCGTCTGCGTTCGCCGCGCGAGGCGCAGGCGCTGGGCCTGGCGACCGTCCACCAGGACCTGGCGCTGGCGCCGCTCCTCAGCGTGTGGCGTAATTTCGTGTTGGGGCGCGAGCCGACACACGGCCGCGGGCCGCTGCGCCGCCTGGATGTGCGGGGCGCCCGCGCCCTCACGCTGCAGGCCCTCGCCCGGCTGGGCATCGAGATACGCGATGTGTCCCAGTCGGTGGGCAGCCTGTCCGGCGGACAGCGTCAGGCGCTGGCCATGGCCAGGGCCGTGCACGCCGGCGCGCGCGTGCTGATCCTCGATGAGCCCACCGCGGCATTGGGCGTGCGCCAGGCGGAGCGCGTGCTCGAAGTCATTGAAGCGACCGCGCGGCAGGGCGTGGCCGTGCTGCTGGTGACGCACAACCCGGCGCAGGCGTTTCGCGCCGGCCACGACTTCGTGGTCCTGCAACAGGGCCGCGTTGCCGGCCGCTGGGCGCGCGCCCGGATCAATGCACTCACGCTGGCGCGCGCCATGGCCGGCGAAAGCGTCTCAGAAGCGTGATGACGTCAGTGTCACGTCGCTCTTCGACCACGCCTTCGTGAAGCGCTCGCGCACGGCGGCCGCTTCCGCCTTCTTTCCCTGCGCCTCCAGCGCCTGGGCCAGCCCGAACAGAGACCAGCCATTCTCGGCGAACTTGTCCAGGTCTTCGCGATAGACCTTCTCGGCATCCGCCGCACGGCCCGCCGCGAGCAGCACGGCGCCCAGGTCCGGGCGCACCGGATTCATCCACGTAGGCGGCTCATCGTAGGTGAGCGCATCCTCCTGCTGCACCGCGACACGCAGTCGCGCGATCGCCTCCGGCGTGTCCTTGCGCGCGGCCGCGATCTCGCCGGCCGCAACGTTGTCCGCAATCTCCAGCAGTGCGTTCATTTCGTTGATGCCCCACACGCGCACGCCGCGGATCGAGCTGTCCGCCTTCGCCGTGCGCAGCTGCCGCAGCTCCGCCTCCGCATCGGGAACGCGACCCGTGCGCGCCAGCGCCACGGCCCGCGCGTAGTGGTAGAGGGCGCCCACGTATGCCAGATCCGCGGCCGGCGCGGGCTGCGCCAGTACATCCTGCCAGCGTCCGAAGCGCACCAGCATCCAGTAGGGCACCGCACGATACTGCTGCAGCGTCGTCATCTCCGGCCTGCGCATGAGCGACGTGTCCACCGCCTGCGTCGTGTGCTGCGCCGCACTGATGGCCTGCTCGCTCATGCCCGCCATGCCCGCCGCAAAGGCGAGGAAGTGGTAGTTGTGCGGATAGTAGCCAACGCGGTAAATGCCGTCCGGCGCCATGTCCTTCATGATGGCTTCGTCGGCGTGCGTGGCGTGCACGTTGCGCTCCACCGCTTCTGCGTAGCGGCCTACGCGGATGTACACGTGCGCCGGCATGTGTACGATGTGCCCGGCCGCCGGCATCAGTGAGGGCAGCTTCTCGGCACAGGGCACGGCCTTCTCCGGCTGCGTCTTCTCCACCGCGTGAATGTAGAAATGGCACGCACCCGGATGATCCGGCGACCGCGCCATGATCGTCTCCAGCGCGGCGATCGCCGCCTGCATGTTCGGCTTCGCGTGCTGGTTGTCCACCCAGTAGTCCCAGGGACTCAGATCCATCTCCGATTCGGCCCAGAGCACGGCGGCATCATCATCCTCGGGATAACGCTGTGTCAGATCGTGCATGGCGCGCGCGTAGGCAGTGTCCAGCGCGGCACGGTCGGCGGCAGGCACGGGTGAATAGCGCCACGCCAGCGCATTAATGTACGCGCGCTCCTTCTCACTGGCGCTGCCTGCCAGCTGCTTCGCCCTGGTAATCGCCGTGAACGCCGCCGCCGCGGACGCCGAGTCCATGGGCAGATTGATGTTGGGGCCCCAGGCCAGCGCTTCTCCCCAGAAGCACATGGCGCACTCCGCATTGAGACTCTGCGCCGCGCGGAACGAGCGGATCGCTTCCGCATGATTGAACGCATAGTCCAGCCGCAGTCCCTGATCGAAGAACTGCTGCGCACGGGGTGCGCGCGTCGTAATTGCGTGGTGCAGGTCGCCCAGCCCATCCATCAGCGCCATCTGCTCCTCTGCCCGCGCCGCATCACCCGACGCCGCGGGTCGCTCACCACACGCGGCCAATGCCGCGAATGCCAGCGTGACCCACGCGGCCCCTGCTCTGCCTGCCATTGGAGCCCTCCTTCAATGGGAATGTGCGGGTGCGAGCGCACTGCCCGGTGAGATGGGCATTCAACAGCCATCGGCGTTCAACCTCGCGCTGTGGCCGCGTGGTCGCCCGCCCGCCGTGCGAGTGCGCTCGATCCGAAGCTGCTGCTGCGCCAGGACGGAGCGCGGTTCAGCCCTTCTTCACACGATCCGGCACGGGTGGCACCGCATCGATCACGCGCGCCGTTGGCGCATCCGCGCCATCGAACTCGTGTCCGCCCGTGATGCGCTTCAGGAAGCGGTCGAGATCGAGACCCATGGCGCCGGCGACCTGCTCGAGTGCGGCAATGGAAGCGTTGACGCGTTGCGTGGCGGCGTTGGCGACACCCTTGCCGCCGCCGCTGTCGATCACAGTGAGCCGCTGAATCTGCACGTCCTTCATCGCGTCCACGGTGATGCCGAGCATGGCCGGCAGTTTTTCCGCGAGGAAGACCTGCAGTCCCGTATCGCCGGCCTTCTGGATCTCCGCGTAGAGCATGCGCAGCACTTCGGCCTGCGCGCGACCCTTCTCGAAGATGGGCGCGGCCAGTGCCTTGGCCTGCGCTTCGGCGGCGATGCGCTGGGCCTCGGCGGGCTGCACAATGTCTGCCTGCAGGCGAGTCTTCTCGCGCTCTACTCGCCGTGATTCCAGCTCCGTCTGCGCTTCGGTCTCCGCTTTGAGCGCGGATACCTTGGCAACGCGCTCGGCGGTTTCCGCTTCGCGGCCCAGCTCGGCCTGTCGCACACGCAGCAGATTGCGCGCTTCCGGAGATGGTCACATCCGCGTGTGCGGCCGCAACCTCGGCCAGCTGCCGCGCGTTTGCCTGCTGCTGCTTGATGGCTGCGTCCGCTTCAGCCTCGGCGATTTCCGCGAGCTGCCTCGCGGCCGCCTGGCGCTGCTTGATCTCGGATTCGTTGTCGGCGACCGCCACTTCCGAGATCTTCTTCGACTCCGCCTGCTTGGTGCGCGTCTCCGCAATGGCGGAGGCCTTGGCGATTTCCGCATCGCGCAATGCCTCGGCGGTGCGCTTCTCACCGATCGACTGGAGATAGCCCACACGATCCATCACGTGCTGGATCTTCAGGACATCGAGCTGCAGTCCCAGCTTCTTCAGGTCGTGATCCGCTTCTTCCGAAAGGTGCTTGGCGAAACCCAGGCGATCTTCGTTCACTTCCTCGGGTGTCAGCTTGGCCAGCACGCCGCGCAGGTTGCCGGTCAGCGTTTCACGCGCCAGCTGCTCGATCTGCGCGATGTTCTTGCCCAGCAGCCGCTCGACCGCGTTGTTGAAGACGACTTCCGGCGCGGACGCGATCTTCACGTTGGCGACCGCCTTGACCGTGAGCGGCACGTTGCCGCGCGAGTACGCGTCCTCGACGGACAACTCGAGCGGAATCGTGGAGAGCGTGAGCCAGTTCACGCGCTCGATGACGGGCAGGCGCAGCGTGCGTCCGCCCATGACGGTGCGGAAACCGACGACGCCACCCTCGTCGACTTCACGTTTCCGGCCCGTGATGATCGCCGCCATGTTGGGCGGCACGATGACGATCAGCCGGCTGATCGTCATGACGGCCAGGAGCAGCAGTGCGAGCACGACGAGGCCCGCGATGACGCCCACCTGCGCGAAGATGTTCTCCATGGTCAGGACTCCGATGTCGGGGCTATTCGAGCCATTTCCGGGTTATCCATTGCCCGGTCCAGCGGCGCCACGAGCGCTACGCCCTGCTGCATCTCGATCACCATGACGCTGGCCCAGCTGTCGGGCCGCTCGGCGCGAGGATCGAACGGTCGCGCCAGCAGCTCGTGTTCGCGGCCGCCGCGTGCGACGACGATCTTGCCGGTGCTGTCGCTCGAAAGTGGCAGCAGCACGAGGCCCGTGAGTCCGACCCAGCCGTGATCGCCCGGCAGGACGCCCGCCTCGGTCCGCCGTATCCAGCCGAAGGCCAGTGAGCTGATCGCGCCGCCGGTGGCGCCCAGCGTCGTCGCGAGCACAGCCGTCAGCAGACCGCGACTGCCGCCCCAGAGCCAGGATAGCAGTACCCCTGTAACGCCGAATGCAAACAGGAAGTACGTCATGTTGCGGATGGAGAGGATGCGAAAACTCCCGCCACCCTTGTCCTCCGCCCCGCCGTGATGCATCTCGGCGTCCGCGTGCGTGTCAATGTCCGTGTGGCCCAGGAAGTCCGCGGCGAGTGAGAAGCCGTACATGCCCACGCCCACGATCAATGCGAACCAGTAGAGCGCGTTCATCAGCATCTCCCATCCAGCGCGCGGCCTCGCCGCCGTGATTCTCTGCACGGGGAGGCGGTGCGAGACACAACTCTCTTACGTGACATGGCCCGGCTGGCTTCGCGGTACAATGGAAGGGCCTGGCTGACTACAGGGTACGGCCGCGGCACCGGATCGGAAAGGCAGAATCGGGATAACGTCGAAGAAACGGTGAGCGGGCGAAGCGGTGTCGTCGCCTGCAATCCGCGCTGCGTACGCTCAGAAGCGGGCGCGAATCCCGACGGACACGGTTCGGCCCGGCAGCACCGTGATGTTGTCGGGCTCACCCACCTGCTGATTCAACAGATTGTCGCCGGAAAACAGCAGTGTCAGGCCGCTGCGGATGTCGCGCGCCAGACCGAAGCGCAGGTGTGTGATGCCCGGGTAGTCGAGCCAGTAGGAGCGCAGCTCGGCACCGGTCAGCTGATCGAGTGGCGCCCCGCCGCCAATGAAGTTTCTCGCCAGACTCACGCGGTCATAGTTGACCCAGTCGGCCGCGCGATAGGCGGTGAGCGCCGTAGTCCAACGGGCGTGCGACCACGCGGCGGTGAGACTCATGGTGCGTGCCGGCACGGCCAGCATGCGGTCACCGGCCTGCAGGTCGCCACTGTACCCCGTTGCCAGTCGGCGCACGCGGCTGTCCACCAGCGAGAGCGTGCCCGCCAGCGACACGCTGCGGCGCGTCACGCGGCCCTGCAGCTCCCAGCCCCGGTTGGCGATCTCACCCACGTTCTGCAGCTCGTGCGTCATGGAGCGCGTGCCGCCGGGCAGTACACTGGCGTCTGCGGCCACGGCCACGGCCACCCGCTGGGTGAGACCCGTAGCCAGCTGATCGAAGCGCGTCACTCCCAAACTCAGTGTTTGGGCCACGCTCAGATCGAAGCCTGCTTCCACGCCTGCCTGCTGCTCGGGCGTGAGCGCGAAGCGCGCCAGCTCTTCGTGCACATCGTTCCAGCCGCCGGCGCGGATGGGCGTGTCACTCCAGCGCACGCCTCTGCCCCACGCGGCGCGCAGCTTCAGCGAAACCGGTCCCTGTGCCGCGAGCCAGGTCGCTCCCACCATGGGCAGCGAGGCATAGCTGTCCTGCAGGCCCGCCATCTCGCGCTCCAGTCGCACACCGCTGGTCAGCAGCAGGCGATTGCGCCACTCGGTATTGAGCTGCGCGCTGATGCCCGTGTTGCTGCGCACCAGGTTGACCGCATCCTCGCCGGCGGCGATCGACGTCGCATCGTATTTGTGTTCGTCAACGGCCCTCGCGCCCGGCTTGCCGCCCAGCTGCTCATCCATGCGCGGCGTCATGGGCCGGTTGCTCATGGTCCAGCCGGTTGAGCCACCCGGCTCGAACGCCTGCACACCGCCCTGCTGGCGCAGTGTGGAGTGATCGAGTGTGAGCGTGAGCGCGCCCGCCACGTCGCGGCCCGCATTGAAGCGGCCCGTACTGGTCAGGCGGAACGTGCCGCGCAGCGCGCTCGAGCCGGCCGCGAGCAGTGCGGAGTCGGAGGGCGACAGCAGCGCCATGGCGCGGTCCGCGACGCCATCCAGCGTGTAGCCATCGACACCCAGAACCAGGGCATGTGTCCAGTGGGCGCCGCCCGCGAATGAAGCGCGTACGCCGGCCGTGTACTCGCGCACATTGAGTGTGCTGCTGTTAGCGGCCGCGCTCAGGGCTGGCGAGGGGCCGACGGGGCGCGCCGCGAGCACGTCCGTGAGCAGCGGGCTCGTGGAGGTGCCGGCCTGCTGTGCGAAATAGCGCAGCGTCCCGGTCACGACGGTGCGTGTGCCGACGAGCCGGCCGGAGCCGTCCAGGGTGGCGTGACGCGTCCAGCCGCCGGGCATGAACTGGCCCACACTGCCCAGGGCCAGATCCAGACCCGCCGAGCGTGCATTCGTGCCGGCACGCAGGCTGACCGTGTGGTCCTGCGCCAGCGAGGCACTGGCAAACTCGCTGCTGGCCAGGCCCATGACGCTGCGCACGCGCGTACGCGGCGCGCCCGGCGTGATTGTGCCGAAGCCGGTAATGATGTTGGTCACACCATTGATGGCATCGGCGCCGTATAGCGCACCGCCCTCGGGGCCGCGAATCACTTCCACCCGATCGATGGCATCAGGCGAAAGGCGAGTGAGCAGCAGTGGATTAGCGACCTCGATGCCATTGATGTAGATCTTGGGCGCGCTCATGCCGAAGGAACTGGCGCCGCGCATGCTGCCGTAGCGCGCGATCACGCTGGATGCGGACTGATCCCAGACCCAGAGACCGGGCACCGTGCTGTTGAAGGCCTGCGTCAGGGAGCTGGTGAAAGGCTGGTCCAGCTGACTGCCTTCGATCACATTGCGCGCCACGCCCGCGGGTTCCGGCGCCACCACCATGGCATTGGCGCGCACCGTCACGGGATCGAGCGGATAGACCTGCGGTGTGCTGTTCGCGGCCATGCGCGGCGTCGGATCTTCGTCCGTGCGCGTGCCCACCGGCGCCAGCACCACGTGATCGGCAGCCACCGCAACCGGCACGACGGACGTGCCGCGCAGCAGGTCGGTGAAGATGTCGCCGGCGGCCGCCGTGTCGTAGGACATGCAGGTACTGCGGCTGAGCGGCAGGCCTTCCGCGCTGTAGGAGATGCGTAGACCGGCGGCCAGGGCCACCCGTTCCAGCGCATCGTGCAGTGACAGCCGGCCTTCGTGCACGGTGATGCGCCGGCCCAGCGGTGGCGCCCAGGCGTGCGCGGTCACCAGCCGCGGCGCTGGGCAGTCCTGCGCCGCGGCGGGCGAGCACAACACGGCGTTAGCGACGACGACGCACAACGCCGTGCACGTCGTCCACGCGGCGCCGCGGCGCCTCATTGTATACCGGCTCCCGATTCCTTCAGACTCACGATCGCCGTATCACCCTTTCTCTCGATGCGGCCGCCCAGGGACAGCGCGATCACGTTCAGCACTTCCTGTACCGTTTCTCCCGTCAGGTTCGTCGTCAGGTGGCGGCCCTCGAATGCCGCACCCCTGAAGCGCAGCTGCACACCGTACCAGCGGCGTACATCATCGACGACCTGCTCGAGCGGCGCATTGTCGTAGATCAGCTGGCCGCGCGTCCAGGCCAGGTCCTCCGGCTTCACCCCGCTGCGCTGCGCTTCCGCGCGTCCGTCGGGGCGCAGAATGCCGCGGTCACCCGCGGCCAGCATCACGCCGCTGTCGGCCGGCTGCGCCTTGGCCTGCAGCCTGACCGATCCCGCAGTAACACTGACGCGTACGCCGCTCTGCTCGTTAACCCGCACGGCGAACGTCGTGCCAAGGTCGCGGATGGTCGCCGGACCCGCATGCACCAGGAAGGGCAGGTCCGCACGGTGCACCACCTCGAACAGTGCTTCCCCTTCCAGCGTAACCTCGCGCCCCTTCTCGCCGTAGCCTGCCGCAATGCGCAGCCGGCTGGCGGGCGAGAGCAGCACGCGGCTGCCGTCAGGCAGCGGGATTGTATCCGTATGGCCAATGGTGGACTCGATCGAGCGGGCCATTGGTCCGACGCCCGGGCGCCGCCATTGTGCGTGCCAGAGCATGTTGCCACCCAGAACCACCAGGATGGCCGCCGCCACGCGCAGTCCAATGGTACTCCAGCGTGAAACCCGCCGTTCCGGCGAGAGCGCCGGGCGCTCGAAGGGCAGAACCTGCGGCTCGTGCATGCGGGTGCGTACGCTTGCCAGAGCGGCCTCCACGTCGAGGTCCGCAGGTGTCTCGAACGTGACAGCCTGGAGCGAGCGGGCCACGGCATTGAGCAGTGCGCGGCGCTGCGGCTCCTGTGCGAGCCACTGTTCCAGCGCACGCGCTTCGTCGGGCGGTGCTTCGCCCGCGAGATAGCGCGCCAGCGCCTCCCAGCGCTCGTCCCCCTCGGGGACCATGGATGCCGACGGATCGTTCGTCATGCCCATGTGGACACGTCACGCCGTTGCATACCCCTATGCGTGCAAAGGATTGTCGGGCGGCAGGCACCGGGGTAAACTTCGCGCTTCGAGCAGCATTTCGCGACCCTCGCCCCCGGTTCGCCCTGCCGACGGACGCTGCGCGCAATTGACCGAACGGGAATTGCTGGATCAGCTGCGCGCGGGCAGTGAGGCCGCCTTCGACTCCATCTTCCGTTCGCACTACGCACACCTGGTTGGTGTGGCCGGCGCCATGCTGCGCGATTCCGCGGCGGCGGAGGAGGTCGTGCAGGATGTGATGCTCGAGCTGTGGCGGCGCCGGGAAACGGTCGCCATCGAAACATCACTGCGGGCCTACCTCTTTCGCGCGACGCGCAATCGCGCTCTGAACCACATCCGTCACGAGAAAGTGGCGCGGCGCGCGGAGCCGCACGCGGGCCCGGATGCGCACGTGCCGGCCGCGGCGGACGCGCGCATTGTGCAGCAGGAGATCCAGGAAGCACTGCGTGGCGCCGTGCGCGAACTGCCTGCGCGCTGTCGCGAGGTCTTCGAACTCAGTCGTGTGCACGGACTCAAGTACGCGGAGATCGCGACAACGCTGGAAATCTCGGTGAAGACCGTAGAAGCGCAGATGGGCAAGGCGCTCCGCCTGGTGCGGGAACGGCTGGCGCCGTGGCTTCCCCACATTGACGACCTGTAACGCGTCAGGGTACCGCCGGCGCTGACGTGTCCTTCCTGCTGAAGCCGCCACCCACTCGAGCGGTTCGAGTGCGCGTGGGCGGCTCTGCCAGGAGGTCGCCTGATGCATTGCACGCCCTATCGCCTGCTCGCGGCTGCTGTCGTGCTGGCCGCAGTGGCCTGCAATGAGACGCCCACAGGACTCGAGCCGACGGCGGCGTTTTCCGAAGCGTTCAATTCAGTGCTCCTCGGCTACAACAACACGCTGAACAGTTTCTCCGGCGGCCCCGATGGTGGCCTGCTGGCATGGATGCCGCGCGGGCGAGGGCCCGGCCATGGCGAAGGCTTCCTGATGGGTGGCGGCATGGGCGGCCTTTTCCTGGGCGATGGCTTCGGTCCGGGCTTCCATCACGGCCGCTTCGGTGACGACGACCACCTCTCGAACAATTGCCCGTACAACGCCGCGTCCGGCCGTGTGGCGTGCGACCCGGTGACGATTCACGGCCTCACCATCACGCGCTCGGCTGCGTATACGGACGCCAATGGCCATGCGCAGTCCGCGTTCGACAGTCTCACCACCAACACGATCAACACGCGCATTGACGTGAGCGGCACGGCCACTCGCCATGACAGCAGCACGAGCACGGTGCAGCACACCAGTGATCGCACCGTGTCCGGTCTGGTGGCGGGCAGCACGCAGCGCACGATCAACGGCACATTGGCGGGCACGGAAACGACCAGCGGCACGAATGATCAGGGCGCGTTCACCGCGGTGCGCATCATGGGCGACACGACGAAGAACGTGGTGATCCCGGTACAGCCGGGCATGCACACGTATCCCATTGCCGGCACCGTGATCCGTGCCATGCAGGCCACGCTCACGTACGCGGGGCAGTCGCCGAAGAGCTCGAGCCGGCGCGAGGTGGTCACCTACGACGGCTCGGCCACGGCGCAGGTCGTGATCACGCAGGATGGCGTGACGAAGAACTGCACGCTGGCGCTGCCGCACGGCCATTTGACGTGCCAGTAGTCTGGTAACACGATGTTAAAGCGGTAACCCGCGACGTGGCAGGCAACAGGAGGCCGGGTGTGATGCGAGGGTGGTGGTTACTGGTGGTGGCCGGGGCGCCGCTGCTCGCTCCGGCACCCGGCCGGGCACAGGCGGGAAGCCCCGCCGGCGGAGCGGACCCGCCGGCTGCGCTGACGCAGCCGGGACTGCACTGGCCGGCGCCCGCATTCCTCTCGGTTCCGCCGGCGGTATCAGCCAACAGCGTGTTGCCGGCGACGATGGGGCGTCTGCCGCTCACGCTGCCGCCGGCGGACACGCCCCGTACGCGGCTGATCGAATACAGTGATGCGTACTACACGCGGCTGACCATCCACCGCGTGGGCAGCTACACCATCCTGCCGCTGTTCGCGGGGGAGTACCTGATGGGCCAGAAGCTCTTCACCGCCACCAACGTGCCCACCTGGGTGAAGCCGGCGCACCGTGTGGTGGCCGGCGCCATCGGCACGGTCTTCGCCGTGAACACCGTGACCGGCGTGTGGAATCTGTGGGAGGGCCGCAAGGACCCGAACGACCGAACACGCCGTTATCTGCACGCCGGGCTCATGCTGGCTTCCGATGCCGGCTTCTTCTACACGAGCACGCAGGCGCGCGCCGCGCGCTTCTCGGACAGTGGCGCCCGCCGCCACCGCAACTATGCCATCGGCTCGATGTCGCTCAGTGTGGCGAGCACGCTGATCATGTGGCTGAGGAAGGACTGAAGCATGCAACTCGTGCACGAGCTGGCCCGCTGGCTCTCACCCTGGCAGACACTGTACTCGGATTCGACGGCCGTGTCCGCAACGGTCACCACCTTGCACATTGTGGCCCTGCTGCTGAGCGGCGGCCTGGCCATTGCCGCGGACCGCACCACACTGCGCACGCTGCGTCTGCCCGCAGGTGATCGTGCCCATCCGCTGCAGGAGCTGCGCGCCGTGCACCGGCCCGTGCTGCTGGCGCTGAGCGTGCTGGTCGCGAGCGGCGTCCTGCTGGCAGCCGCGGACGTCAACACCTTCGCCACATCCGCACTGTTCTGGATCAAGCTGGGACTGGTGGGTCTGCTGCTGATCAACGGCGCCGGCCTGTTCCGCACGGAGTCCCGGTTGCTGGCGGCACGCGCGGCCGGCGTCGAGCCAGCCGAAAAACTGTGGCGCCGGCTGGGCCGACGCGCCCGTCTCAGTCTCGTGCTGTGGCTGGTCACTGCCGTGGCCGGCACCGTGCTCACCAACGTGTCGTGAAGGGAAGCAGCATATGAAGCAGTCGCAGGAATGCCGTCAGACGTGCGCGGGTTGCGCGCGTGGCAGCGAAGAAATCGGTGTGACATCGTTCGACCGGCGGGCGTTTCTCACGCAAGGCGCGCTGGCCGCGGCGCTGCTGGCGCTGGCCGCGTGCGCCATCGACACCTCCACCGGCCTGTCTCTGGGAACACCGCCCACTTCGATCGGCTCATCGATCAAGGTCTCCGACTATCCCGCACTCGCCAGCACGAACGGCATCGCGCTGGTCAATCTGAACGGCGCGCTCGTGGCCATCGTGCGCACAGGCGAGACCAGCTTCGTGGCGCTGTCCCGCATCTGCCCGCACCAGGGCGGTACCATCAACACCGCCGGCAGCGGCTTCATGTGCACCCGCCACGGCGCGCGCTTCAGCCTGACCGGCGCCTGGCAGGGCGGCCAGCGCACCACCAACATGCGGTCCTATGCCACCACCTACGATGCATCCACCGACACGCTGAGCATTGCCTGAGCCTGGGGGGTGGACGCGGTGGCTGCGGGCGAGGGGTCTGGGGGGTGCACGGCCATTCCTAACGAGCAGCTAGACGGACGCGGCGGGAGGAGGTCGTGGGAAGAGGTCGCGGAGGACGACGATTCTCACACAGTGGAGACAGGGTGACGGAGGGGCGCGTTTCCTGAAGGGGTTGCCCCGGTCACGAGCAACAAATTGCTTCCCTTGTCGCCGCAGTGGTAGCTGTGATTTGCACCGATTTCTGCATCCCCATTGTCATTGTGCGAGCAGGCCAAATTTGTGTGAATACGAATGCCGGTCCATGAGGAGCCGGGAGTTGCTGCGCGCCCGCTCGAAGTCGCCCTTGCCCCGCATGCATTGCGATTTCCTCAAGTCTGGATCCTGCAGGTCCGCCCCGAACGCGCTCCTTTCGGGACCACAACAGATCACGCACCAGACCACACGCATCCTCAACTCACATATCCGCAACTCACGCATCCGTCAGAGGCAAAGCGCCCCTCTGTCTGACCCTGTGTCCACTGTGTGAGAATGATGTCGTTCTCCGCGACCTCCTGATCTCGGCGGTGAGCCTGTCCGCGAGGGTTGCAGCGCGTGGAGGCCAGGCCTTAGACTGGGAGCAGCCCTCACCACCCGGACCCCGGACGCCAATGTGCTCACCCCGCAGCGCCTGCCTCGCTCTGTCGCTTCTCCTGAGCACTTCCGTGCTCGTGTCAGCCCAGACGGTGCGCGGGAAAGTCACGGATGCGACGGACGGCGCGCCCATGGTCGGGGCGGTGGTCACGCTGCTGGATGCGGAGGGGACGCGGCAGCGGGCGGTGCTCTCGAATCCTGACGGGTTGTTCGGATTCACGGATGTGGTGCGCGGCCGGTATCGGCTGCTGGCCGAGATGATCGGCAGGAAAGGCGTCCAGTCGGAGGCGTTCACGGTGGCGGATGATGCGCCGTTCCTGACGCTGTCGCTGCCCTTCGAACCCATCCGGCTGGATGCACTGGACATCAACTCGGCAAAGCGCTGTTCGGTGCGCGACGATGCGGCGCGCGCGACGCACGTCGTCTGGGAAGAAGCGCAGAAAGCGTTGAACGCGGAATCGATCACGCGGGCGCAGGCGGTGTTCCGCTTCGACGTGCGCAAGGTGCACCGTCTGCTCGGCGATCACGGCAAACGCGTGCTGGACGAACAGACGCGCCTCGCGGCACAGGTCGACAATGCACCCTTCAGCACCCTGCCGCCCGAGGATCTGGCGCGCGAGGGCTATGTGCGCCGCGAGAATGGCGACTTCTGGGTGTACGGGCCCAGCACGAACGTGCTGCTGTCCAGCGGCTTCCAGGCGACGCACTGCTTCGCGCTGACCCGCGAGACGCAGCACCCCGGCCTCATTGGTCTGAGCTTCCGCCCGATTCCCGGGCGCAGGCTCACGGATATCGAGGGCGTGCTCTGGCTGGACGAACGTACGGCGGAGCTGCAGACACTCGAGTTCTCGTATCGCAACATTCCCCGCAACATGCTGGCGGGCGACTATACCGGCCACGCGGATTTCCAGCGCCTCGACACGGGTGCATGGATCATCCGCAAGTGGTGGCTGCGCTCACCCAGCGAAGCCTACCGCGGCCACACCTCGGTGCTTCTCGAAGAATCGGGTGAGGTGCTCAATATTCACCCCGTGCACTGAACGCCTCGCCTGCGTGCAATCCCTGAAAAAATCCGTCAACGCGGTGTTTGCGTCGTGAGCGTAACGGAGACGACCCGTCGTCGCCTGATCCCGGCACGACCACAGCCTCGCATCATCGCCGCCGCGCATTGTTGCCGCGATCGATGTCCGGATAGACGTGACGCGGATCCAGCTCGGCCGCTGTCACCTCCCGGGTGCCGGGCACGCGGTACAGGAAGTTCGGTCCCAGGTTCCACATTTCGACGGGCAGACGCACGGTCTGCGTGCTGCCATCGGCGAAGTTGAGCTTCAACTCGGCCGGCATCACCATGGTGGCGCGGTTGGAGAGGAAGACGTTGCTGCCGCCGCCCTGTCGCGGCGCAATGGAATCCACCGCCTGATCCAGCCGTGCCGTGGTGAAGAGCCAGCCTCGCCAGAACCAGTCCAGTTCCATGCCCGAGGCATCGCGCATCAGGCGCATGAAGTCCGCCGGTGTGGGATGGCGGAACGCCCAGGTTCGGATGTAGTCGCGGAACGCTGCGTCGAAGCGATCCCGCCCCAGCACTTCGTAGCGCAGCAGGTGCAGCATCAGGGATGGTTTGCGATAACCGGTCCAGAACAGGTCGTGGGACTCGACCGGCTTCGTCATCAGTGCCTGTTCTTCGCCCGGCACGGCGTGCGCAGCGTAGAGGTGCAGCGGGATGTTCGCGACCGTGTCACCGAATGCCTGGCCTGCGAAGTACTCCTGCGTGACCTGAATGTCGATGAAGGTGTTGAAGCCTTCGTCCATCCACGGATAGAGCCGTTCATTGGAACCGACGATCATGGGAAACCACTCGTGACCGAATTCGTGTGCCAGGGTCCAGTAGGTTTCCTCGCGCGACGGGCCATTGGGCACGAACGTGAGCATGGGATACTCCATGCCTTCGATCGGCCCTTCGACCGTGGTGGCGTGCGAGTATGGATAGTGGAACCACTGCTCGCTGTAATGCTTGATCACCTGCCTCGCCATGCGAATGGCCTCGGGCCATTTGTCCGCGCTGGGGCGATACACGGTTTCGATGAGGATGCCGTCGTAGCCCACCGCATCCCAGCGTGCAGTGGGCGTTGCCGCGAACGCGACATCACGCACACTGTCCGCGTGGAAGCGCCATGTCAGCGTACCGCTGGAAGTCGGGCGGGTTGACGGCTTGCCGACTTCATCGGCGCCAATGATGGCGACGGGCGTTTCCGACTGGCGTGCGCGGGTGAGGCGCTCGCGCTGGGTGGCGGTCAGCACCTGTTCCGGATTCTGCAGGGTGCCGGTAGCGGCGACGATATAGCTGGCGGGCACGGTCAACGCGACATTGAAGCTGCCATACTCGAGATAGAATTCGCCCGAGCCAATGTAGGGCTCGTGGTTCCAGCCGGTGACGTCATCGTACACAGCCAGGCGGGGATACCACTGGGCGATTTCGTAGAGCGGGCCATCGCGGCCCATGCGGCCGGCGCCGTACTCGGGCACGGCAAAGCTCCAGGCGACATTGAGGGTCAACTCGCCCGCCGGCGGCAATGCGCGCGGCAGCAGCAGCTTCATGGTGGTGCCGTAGATCTCGCGCGGCACGTTGGCGTCATTGCTCTGCAGCGAAGTCAGGGTGACGCCACCCTTGAAACCCTTGCAGGAGAAGTCGAAGACCGCGTCCTGGAAGACGAGCGGCGGCTGGTTCAGCGTGTTGGTGATGGATTCGGGCGCGCAGATATTCTGCTCGAGGTACAGCCACAGATAGTGCAGCGTGTCGGGCGAATTGTTGTGATAACGAATGGTTTCGCGACCGGTCAGTGTATTCTTCTGCGGATCCAGCGTGGCATCGATGCGGTAATCCACACGCTGCTGCCAGTACGCGCTGCCCGGCCGGCCCGACCCGGTGCGGAACGGACCAGGCGAGGGAAACAGATTCAGCGCGCGGAAGCGCGATGTATCCGCCACGGTCTGGGCGTGTGCGCCACGCACGGGCAGGGCGGCGAACAGAGCGAACAGCAGGGCTCGGGAAACGGCGGTGCGCACACGGCCTCCTCGGCGGAATGGAAACGGGTGCCACCGCGTGCCACGAGGGATCGTGCGGGCGCACCCCGAAGCAGACACGGCTGGATTATGCGGCTTTCGCGCGGGTGGCACAAACCGGGGTCCCGCCGGGGTGCGTTAGGAGTAGAGCCCGGTGAGCGTTCTGATGCAGGGAGACAACGGAGGCGAGCGAGGATGGAGAACCAATCGATGGTCCGCGTGCTGCGTCGCGTGTCAGGCGTAATCGGCTGTGCGCTGCTCGCGACCTGCGCGAAGAACGACATCCTGCCGCCTTCTTCGGATCGGCTCTCGGTGGGTACCTGGGGCGGCGAGAATGCCGGCATGATCGTGGACGACACGCTGGCACACGTGCACATCGGCTGCACCTACGGCAATTTCCCGGGCCCGATCGAACTGGACGAGAACGGCCGCTTCGCCGTCACCGGCAGCTACGTGCTGCACGCCTATCCCGTCGCCATCGGCCCACCGCTGCCCGCGCAGATCGCGGGCGTCGTACAGGGCGCGACGGCAACCGTGACGGTGGCTGTGAACGACACGGTTCAGAAGAGCGTCGTCGCACTCGGCCCCGTCACGGTCCGCTTCGGCAAGGACCCGCAACTGGGACCCTGCCCGATCTGCGTCAAGCCTCCGGCGCTTCCCGCTCGACCTCGATCGAGCAGTTCGCAACCAGCGCGGCAATAGCACCGATCGCCGCCCACACGGGCACGAGCACTGCGCCCACAACGCCGACCGTAAGCGGCACCTCGATGAGCGTGCGGCCTTCGTCATTCTTGATGGCGATGCGCCGGACGTTGCCCTCGTGGATCAGCTCCTTGACCTTGCCGATCACGCGGTCGCCGGTCACGCGATGGGTTTCCGCGCGACTCTGCTTCGTCCCGGTCTGTGTGTCACCACCCGCCGTGTTGGTCCACTCCTCAGCCATGATCTCCTCCTGGAGCCGGGAATTCCGTGCTGCGACAGCGCTCCGTGCACCCGGCAATGCACGAGCCGGACCAGTCCGCGCGGGCGACGCGTAACGACCGCGCGTGCTTCTTGCCATGCTGGAAAGGCGAGTGGCCGATACTTGCCTCTGGTGGACAGAGTGGCCGCTTCGCCGGACGAAAAGTCCCGGATTCGTCTTGCGCTCTCTGGTGTAAGGTAACACGGGCAGCTTGCAGGAAGCAGGTGCATCATGGAAGGGCCGCGTTGGCTGAATCGCGCGGGAAAATGGCCGGGTGCGCGCGCTGCGCAGCGAACGGCATTGAGCGTCGCGCTCCTCACACTGGTGTTCGCCGGACGAGCAACCATGCTGCACAAGGGCGGTGCGCTCGTGAGGCCGCCACTGCCACTGCCTGCCGTGCCGCTGCAGCAGCCGAAGCACGCGAAAGCGGCGCTGCTGCCCGCGCATCGCATTGTCGCCTATTACGGCAATCCCTCCTCCGCGCGCATGGGCATCCTGGGAGCGCTGCCGCTCGATTCCATGCAGCACCACCTCGACGGGCAGGTTCGTGCGTGGGCGCTGGCCGACAGCACGCTGCCGGTTCTGCCCGCACTGCACCTCGTAACCATTGTGGCGCAGAGTATCCCGGGCGCGAGCGCGAAGTACCGGCTGCGCGCGCCCGACACACTCATTGAGCGTATCTCGGACTGGGCAGAGCAGCACGATGAACTGCTGTTCCTCGACGTGCAGGTGGGCCGCAGCACTGTGGCCGAGGAAGTCGGCTCGCTGACGAAGTACCTGAGCCGGCCGTGGGTGCACCTGGCGCTCGATCCGGAATTCGCCATGGACAGCACCACCGTGCCGGGCTGCGTGATCGGCTCCCTCGATGCCCGCGAAGTGAACGTCGCCATTGATACGCTGATCCGTGTAATGCAGCGTTATGACCTGCCGCCGCGCATCCTGGTCGTGCACCGCTTCACCGAGAAGATGCTGACAGGCAGCGACAGCATCCGGCTCGACCCGCGCGTGCAGGTGGTGATCGACATGGACGGCTTCGGCCCGCCCGGGCTCAAGCGCGGCGCCTACCGCGCGGTCGTGGGCGGCAGGCCGGTGCAGTACACGGGCTTCAAGCTGTTCTACCAGCAGGACCGCCCGCTCATGACCCCCGCGGAAGTGCTGGCGCTCAAACCGCCGCCACTCTTCATACTGTACCAGTAGCTCGGGCTCGGGCTCGGGCTCGTGCTGGGGCTGGAAATGGGAGCGTCGGGGCGTTCTAACAATCTGTCAGGAAGTTCCCGGGCAACCAGCCCCGGCTACGCCGTTTCTGTTCAGGGCGGTGTTTCCGAATGGCCGGTGGCGGTCTGGCGGATCATGCGCAGGCGGAAATCGAGGGAGCGTTCGGAGCGGTCGAGGGCTTCGAGCCGGTTTTCGTCGGCGGAAAGAAGGTCCGTACGTGTGAGCAGGCCCAGCACGCGGGATGGATCCTCACGGCCAACGACAGGCAGACGACCCACGCCTTCGCGCACCATGTGATCGGCGGCTTCGCGGCCGCTGGCATCAGCGAAGACGACGACGGGCGGCCGCTTGATCAGGTCGCCGACCGTGGCCGTGTACGAGAGATCCAGCTGCAGCAGGTCGCGGCGCGTGACAACACCGACGAGGCGGCCATCGTCATTGGTCACCGGATAGCCCTGGTGCTGGAATTCCGGCTTGCCGGAGGCCATGCCGTCGCGCACATCCTCGACGAAATCACTGGCACGCAGGGTCACCGGCTTCGGGGTCATCAGTGCGGTCGCCGTAACCAGCGCGAGTGTGTCCATGGCGTAATCCGGGCTGACCACGTGGCCTCGGCGCGCGAGGCGTTCGGTCATGATGGAAGTGCGCGTGATGCCGAGCGCCACCAGGTAGGCCGCGCTGCAGCCGCCCAGCAGCGGCAGCAGACTCATGGCCTGGCGTGTGGTCTCGAATGCAAACACCACGGACGCGAGCAGCGCATGCGATGCACCGGCGAAAACGGCAGCCATGCCCACGAGCGCGGCCACGTGCGGGTCGATGCCGAGCGAAGGATCGATGCGCGCCACGATCGTACCGATGATGGCGCCGAAGCCGCCGCCGATGGTGAATATGGGCGCGAGTGTCCCGCCCGAGGTGCCGCTGCCCAGCGCGATGGCCCAGGACACGAATTTCAGCACGACAAGCGCAATCAGCGTGTGAATCACGATGGTGCCGCCCAGCACGTCCTGGATGTTGTCGTAGCCCACGCCCAGCGTGTGTGGCGAGAACCAGCCGATGAGACCCACGGCCAGCGCGCCCAGTGCGGGCCACCACATCCAGTGAATGCGCGAGCGCTCGAACAGGTCTTCGACGCCGTATAACGAGCGTGTTATGCCGGCGGCGACCAGGCCGCTGAGCGCGCCCAGCAGAATGTAGGCGACAAGCGCTTCGCCGCCGGGTGCGGGCACGGACGGCATGGGGAAGACGGGCGCGGAACCCTGGAACGCGATGCGCACGCCCGTCGCTGTGGCGGACGCGAGCGAAACCGGAATGAGCGAGCGAGCGCGGTACTCGAACAGCAGCAGCTCGACCGCCAGCAGTACCGCCGCCACCGGACTGCCGAACGTGGCGGTCATGCCCGCGGCCGCGCCTGCGGCGAGCAGCACCTTGCGTTCGTCCGCGGTAGTGCGCAGCAGCTGACCACAGAGCGAGCCGAGCGCACCGCCGGTCGCGATGATCGGGCCCTCCGCTCCAAAGGGCCCACCCGTGCCGATCGAAATGGCCGCGCTCACCGGCTTGAGAATGCTGACCCTTGCCGGGATGCGGCTCTCGTTGATGAGCACCTGCTCCATGGCTTCGGGGATGCCGTGCCCGCGGATCGCGGTGGAGCCGAACCTGGCCATGGCGCCGACAATCAGCCCGCCGATCACCGGCACGACGAGCACGCCGAGTCCCAGATGGTTGTTGGCGGGCGAAACGAATTCGAAGGAGAACCGGCCGTAGAACGCCAGGTTGGTGATGAAGCCGATCAACGCGATGAGGAGCTGCGCGGCAATGCCGGCGAGGAACGCAACGCCGACCGCGAACAGCGACATGCGGACCAGCCGTCCGAGGTCTTCGAGCGGCTGCCGTTGCGCCGGCGCGATGTTGTGAAGCTCGTAAGTCAGCGAAGGCGCGACCGGAACCGGCGGTCGCGCCGGGTCCCCGTCAGCGGTCATGCCTGTCTATTTGAGGTATCTCCGTACCGTCGCCCATGCTCATGGCCAGAACAACGCAACTTGGGGCTCGGCGGTCGTGTCGGCAACCGCCGTGGTGAAACGCGTCGCCATGCAGCAATGTAACGCAGCGTGCGCGGCGGCGGCGCGGGCGGGGGATCCGGTTCGACCGCCCCGCTCGCGTCCGGCCGCTGTTCGACGATACGACTGCGGGGAGGCTCGACTACGGCTGCTCGCGGCCGGCTGGCGCCGGGCCATCGCCGCGAGCGCGCGGATCCCACACCACGTTCATGATCACCCACTTCCCGTTCCACTTCACGAGCTGCAGATAGTCCATCCATACGCCGGCATCGATCTTCGCCATGGCAATGTTCTGGAAGATGTCGAGGATGGTGACGTCGGTCTTCTTCTGGTTCGCGGGAATGTTCTTGCCGCCGCCCCTCGCCGTGGCCTGGATCAGGTCCAGTGCGGTCATGTCGCCCAGATTGCTCCAGCCCTGCGGGCTCGTCATGACCTGCCGCTTGGCCAGGTGCGGATGCAGCGCGTGCTCCATGCGGGTGGCATCACCGGTGAAGAAGCCCTCGATGTAATCGAGCGCAGTCGCGCGAATGGCAGCGGAATCCGCGGCGCTCTGGGCGCTGGCCGGATGGACGCCGGCAAGGAGCAGTGTGGCCAGGGCCGCGGGCAGAATGTGTGCGACACGTCGCATTGCACCCTCCGTTCGTTATTGGACGGCGCAGCCTAACAGTCGGGTCCGGTAGCGGCAAATGCGCGCGGTGCGAGTGGTGCCGGTGCGAGGCCGGGACGTTCCTCTGCTCGTGCAACCGCGCTCAGGCGGAACCGCGGCCGCCCAGCAGTGGCGCGATATTCGCACGGTAGTGGCGACTGGTGCGCACGGCCGCGCCGGCGCGCAGGCGGAGCAGCCAGCTGCCCTTCGCGTACGGCTCGACCGATTCGATGGCTTCGCGGTTCACGAGCGCGGAGCGGCGCACGCGCAGGAAACGCGGCGCCAGTCGCCGCTCCATGGTTTCCAGGCTGTTGCGCACAAGGTGCGTCTCATTGCGCACATGCAGGCGGGCATAGTTGCCGGCGGCCTCGATCCATTCGATGTCCGCAGGCGAGAGGAACACGATGCGACCGCCACGCGTCACGGGAATGCGGTCGGCGTTGTGACTGGTGTCGGCAATGAGGGGGCGCTCGAGTCGCTCCAGCAGCGACTCCAGCCGGGCCGACAGCCGGCCCGACTGCTCCAGCTCGATGCGCCGCGATGCGCGCGCGAAGGCATCGCGAAAACGCTCGTCATCGAATGGCTTCAGCAGGTAGTCCACCGCATCGGCTTCGAAGGCGCGCACGGCATAGTCATCCCACGCGGTGACGAAGATCACGGCCGGCATGCGATCCACGCCCACGCGCTCGATGACCTGGAAGCCATCCAGCCCTGGCATCTGCACGTCGAGGAACACCAGGTCCGGATGATGCTCGTCGATGGCGCGCACGGCTTCGTCGCCACTCGCACATTCCGCGACCACCTGTACATCGGGCATGCGCCGCAGGTGCTGCCGGATGCCGGCCCTGGCCAGCCGCTCGTCATCGACAATGAGCACGCGCATCGCTCACGCCTTCGTGCGCCAGGGAATGCGGATGCGCACCGCCAGGCCGCCACCCTTGGCGGCCTCGAGCCGCAGCTCCTGCGCGGCGCCATACAGCCCCTCGAGCCGTGCGCGCGTGTTGGCCAGGCCAATGCCGCTGTGGTGTTCGCGCTCCGAACCCAGACCCGGGCCATCGTCGCACACCTCGAGAAGCAGCTGCTCCGCGACACGACGGGCACGCACACTCACCCGCCCGCCTTCGCGCTGCGGCTCCACCGCGTAGCGCACGGCATTCTCGACGAGCGGCTGCAGCACCATCACGGGCACGAAGGCGGTACGAGCCTCGTCGTCTACATCAATGTTCACAGTCAGGCGCTCCTCGAACCGCAGCCGCTGGATCTCGAGATAACTGCGCAGGAACGCCAGCTCCTCCTCGAGCGGCACCTCGTGATCATCGTTGCGGCGCAGCACGGTACGCAGCAGGTCGCTCAGACGGATGAGCATGCGATTGGCGCGCGCCGGGTCTTCCTCGGTCAGCACGGAAATCGAATTGAGTGCATTGAACAGGAAATGCGGGTGCAGCTGCGCGCGCAACGCGTCCAGCTGCGCGCGCGCCGTCTGGCGGCGCTGCGCCTGGTAGAGCCAGCGATACGCCACCGCGTAGAGCGCGGCGAGGATCATCCAGTAGTAGATGAAACCGGTGATGGCGATGATCGCTGCCGGCATGCGCAGCCCCGCGACCCACGCGGGCACATCACGCAGTGTCAGTGGCGTAGTCGCGGCGCGCACGAGTCCCGTGAGTACGTACGTGCAGAACACCTGCGCGGGCGAGAGCAGCGCGGCGGACAGCGCGTGCGCGAGCCAGGGCCCGATGCCGCTCCCCGGCTCGAGCCAGTACCTGGCGGCCTGGCGCGCGATCAGGGGTGTCGCGAGACCCCAGAGGCCCCAGTAGATCAGCTCGTGAATCACATCCCACTGCCAGTCGATGCCGCGGCCGCGCGCGATTCCCCCGATCGCGTTCTGCAGTGCAAAGAAGACCGCGACCGCGGTCCATGTGAGGAGCAGCGGCCGCAGCCGGAGCGGTATCGAGTGGAGCACGCGATGACGCGTCATTCGGGTTGAGCGTAATCGGGTGGCCTGCGACGAGGCAATCGCGCTGGACTGCGCAGTACGCTGGGGCGGTGCGAGCGGGCCGGGGCGAGGGCTGAGTGGGTCTGGTGTTGAGGCTTCCGGTGGGGCTGCGGAGGGTGTCGGGGGCAGCGCCGGGGACCTCGGCTGTGTGGGCGGTTCCTCTGACGCGGGGGTGTTCCGGTGCGGCTACTCTGGCGCGGGGGTGGTTCCAGGCGAACGGATGTTTTCACACAGAGGTTGTCGGAGAGAAGGGAGAGGATCGGGGGGCCGGATGGGCGTGCGCGGGGGGATGGGCGCCGTTCCTTTGGCGGGATTGCTGGCTTGGGTGGGCGAGGGGGTCTAGACTGGGGACCATGCTGTGCGAATGAACAGGGAGCTGGGAGGGTTTGGTGTTTGCTTTCATGCGTGGTACTCGTGGGATTCTGGCGGGCGCGTCGATGGTGTGGGGGCTGGCGGCGGGCTTTGCGCCGCCTCTGCACGCACAGCAGGCTGCGCGCGGCCGAGCGCTCGCGATCGAGGACTACTATCGCATGAAAACGGTGGGCTCGCCGCAGTTGTCGCCGGACGGGCGGTGGGTTGCGTTCACGGTGACGCAGCATGTCGAGGAAACGAACAGCGATGCGTCGGGCGTGTGGCTGGTGGCGGCGGATGGCGCCACGCCGGCCTGGCGAGTCAGTCGCGCGGCGGAGAATGCGTCGTCGCCTGCGTGGCTGGCGGATGGGCGACTGCGCTACGTGGTGGGACCGGCGGCATTCGTCATCGACCCGGCGCACCGGGACGCCTCGCCCGAGGCGGCGCCGGCGCGGGAGTCGGGCGAGCTGAGTCCGGACGGGCAGTGGCGCGCGATCGTGCGGGCAACGCGCGCGCAACGGCCGGAGCCGGCGGCCATGAGCGAGTTCGAACAGCGCCATGAGGAGCGCTTCAAGGGTGTGACGTTCGACTGGCTCGGGTTTCAGCGCGACGGTGGTCCCTTCCCCGTGCCGGATCCGCGGGATCCCGTGGCCAATCCGGCGAGCGAGATCGTGCTGGAGCCAGCGGCTGGTGGCGATGCCAGGCCGCTGACGCGGCTGGGCCTGCAGCCGCGCGACGTTTCATGGTCGCCGGACGGGCGCTCGCTGGTATTCACGGCCGACTCGTCCTACCGCGATGAGAGCCGCTACGGGCAGAGCGATGTCTGGCAGGTCACGACTACGGGAACGCTCACCCGCCTGACAGACGATTATGGCATCGACAACCGCAGTCCGCGCTTCTCACCCGATGGCAGGAACATCGCCTTCGTGCGCAGCTGGGGCAGCGATTACATCATTCGCAACAAGCTGGACAACGGCGGGCCCACCGACCTGTACGTGATGCCTGCCACGGGCGGAGCGGCCGTCAATCTGACGGCGCAGTGGAAGCTGCAGGCGGGCGCGCCCACGTGGAGCCCGGATGGGCGCTGGATCTACTTCACGGCGGAGACGGGCGGTGGACGGCACCTGTTTCGCGTGGCCGGCAGCGGCGGCGAAGTGCAGCAGGTGACGAAAGGCGAGCGGCGCCTGGGCGGCATCAGCTTCGATCGCTCGCTGCAGCACATGGCCTACACCGTCGGCCTGCTCGATGCGCCCGCGGAAATCCGCGTGTCGAACATCGACGGCACGGGCGAGCACCAGGTCACGCACGTGCACGATCCCTTCCTCGCCGAGGTGCGGCTGAGCCGGGCTCAAACAGTTCGTTATCAGAGCCGCGACGGCACGCCCATCGAGGGCTTCCTGCTGTTTCCGTACGGCTACCGGCCGGACGGCGGGCCGTATCCGCTCGATCGTCAGCAGCCACGGCGGGCCCCATGCGGCCTCGGGCTATGACTTCGACTTCAAGCTGCACTACTTCGCGGCGCACGGCTATTTCGTGCTGCAGACCAACTTCCGCAGCTCGACCGGGTACGGCGATGATTTTCTCTGGGCCACATGGGGGGCCTGGGGCGACAAGGACGGCGAGGACGTGATCGCCGGCATTGACTACGTCATTGCCAGCTACCCGGTCGATGCCCATCGCGTGGGCCACATCGGCCACTCGTACGGCGGCTTCATGAGCAACTGGCTGATCACGCAGTATCCGGATCGCTTCGCGGCCGCGATCACGGGGGCGGGCATTACCAACTGGCTGAGCGATTACGGCACCGCCGACATCGCGCGCACCAAGGAGACGGAATTCTACGGCCACCCCTGGGATGAGCGGGCCAGAGCCGTCATGATCCGGCAGTCGCCGCTGACGTATGCGGGGCGCGTGCGCACGCCCACGCTCTTCATTCACGGCGAAGTGGATCAGCGCGTGCCGTACGAGGAGGGCGAACAGATGTACACGGCGCTCAAGAAGAACGGCGTGCCGGCGGAAATGATCCAGTACGCGGGCCAGCCGCACGGCATCCGCGGCAACTGGAACAACGTGCACCGCATGCTGCACGAGCTGCACTGGTTCGAGCGCTGGCTCAAGCCGAGCACCTGAGCGGCGGCGCGGCCGGCCGCCGCCGTCCGCACGTGAGCTGCGCCTCGAAGGCGCTGCGCTACGACGTGTGGCCCTTCACGGCGTGCGGCCGGTAGGGCGCCTCGAGCGCGCTGCGTTCTTCGGCGGTCAGCTCGATGTCGAGCGCGCCCAGCGCCGCCTCCAGGTGTCCGGGCCTGGAGGCGCCGATGATGGGAGCGACCACACCGGGCCGGGCCAGCAGCCATGCCAGGGCGACTTCGGCCATGCTAACACCGCGTTTCGCGGCCACCTGCTGCACCGCATCCACCACCTCCCAGTCGCCGGGGCTGTCGTAGAGCATGGGCGAGTAGGTGTCGCTGTCGGCGCGCGTGGTGCCACCGCTCTTCACCTGCGAATCGTCGGGCCGGGGCCGCGCCAGCATGCCGCGGGCCAGCGGACTCCACGGGATCAGGCCCACACCCGCCTGCAGGCAGAGCGGCACCATTTCCCGCTCTTCTTCGCGGTACACGAGGTTGTAGTGATTCTGCATGGAGATGAAGCGCGCCCAGCCATTGCGTTCCGCGGTGGAAAGTGCCTGGGCCATGCGCCAGGCCGGACCCGAGCTGGCGCCGATGTAGCGCACCTTGCCGCCGCGCACGAGATCGTTGAGCGCCTCGAGCGTCTCCTCGATAGGCACGGCCGGATCGAAGCGATGGATCTGATACAGGTCGATGGTCTCGATGCCGAGACGGCGCAGGCTTGCCTCGCACGCCTGCAGCACGTGCTTGCGCGAGAGGCCACCCATGTTGGGACCGCGCGACATGGCGAAGTTGACCTTGGTCGCGATCACGATCTCTTCACGGTTCGCGAAATCGCGCAGCGCGCGGCCCGTGACTTCCTCACTAACGCCGAGCGAGTACATGTCGGCGGTGTCGAAGAAGTTGATGCCCGCTTCCACGGCCTGCCGGAAGAACGGTCGCGCGCTGGCCTCATCCAGCACCCAGGCTCGCCATTCGGGTGTGCCATAGGTCATGCAGCCCAGGCAGAGCCGCGATACGGAGAGTCCGCTGCTGCCGAGTGTCGTGAACTTCATGGCCCCTTCCCATGTGCGATGCTTTCAGTCACCATGGCGACGGAATATATTGCGTTTCGTGCCTGGCATCTTCCTCAGTTACCGGCGTGACGACTCGGCGGGATACGCCGGCCGGCTCCGCGATTCACTCGAGGAGCGCGTGGGCCGGGGCGAAGTATTCCGCGATGTGGACACGCTGGAGCCGGGACAGGACTTCGTCGCCACAATCGACGAACGCGTGCACGCCTGTCGTGTGTTCCTCACGCTCATAGGCAGGGACTGGCTCGAGGCCCGCGACCGCAGCGGCACGCTGCGGCTGCAGCAGCCGGGCGACTACGTGCGCCGCGAGGTGGCGGTGGCACTCGCGCGCGACAACGTCGTGGTCATCCCGGTGCTGACGGAAGGCGCAGGCATGCCGGCGGAGGAGCAGCTGCCGGAAGACATGCGCGCGCTGGTGCGGCGCGAAGCCATCACGCTGCGCGATGAATCATGGGACGGCGATGTCGACCGGCTGGCCGCCGCCATCCACAAGATTCTCGGCACCACACCTGCCGGCGCAGGCGCAACAGCGGTCGCCGGCGTGGCGCACCGCCGGGGTGTGCCGCTGCTCGTGTGGGCCGCCATGGGCGCTGCGCTCCTCGCCGTGGCACTGCTGGTACCGCGGCTGACGCGTCCGGGCGGAGGCGCCAGCGCGCGCGGTGCCAGCGGCGCGGCACTGCGCATCGCGGTGCCGCACGTGTCCGAGATGGTGCTGGGTCGTGAAGTCTACACGCTGCTCTGGGGCAGTCTCGCGCGGCACGGCCGCGTGCGCACGCTGCGGCTGCGCATGCGCTTCGTGAACGAGGGTGAGAGCGGCGCCGCCACCGGCGACGATTCCTTTCGCCTCCTCATTGGCAACCGCGAGTATGCGCCGGTCGATCCCATTGGACGGATGGTCCCGGCCATGTCCATCGAGCAGGGCGAAGTGCTGTTCGAGGTACCCGGCTCGGCGAGCAGCGCAACGCTGCGCGTACGCAGTGGCGGGAAGACGGCGGAGCTGCCGCTCGACCTGACACCCGGCGCACCGGTGACGCCCGCTGACACCGCGGATCCGGGCGATGCGCTCTCGCGCGCCGTAACGGTGGAACTGCCCGTCGCGACGGACAACCCCGCGTTCCAGAACAGCGACGTTACCATTACGCCCCGGCGCTACGTGGTGCGCCGCTTCGCCAACCTGCTGCAGGTCTTCGTGTGGTTCGATTTCGCCAACCACAGTGACGGCGTGCTGCATTTCGGGCCCGAGCCGTTCCGCCTTGTCGTCGACGGCGAAACGCGTGAACCCTTCGTCAGTGTGTCGGAGGATGTGCGGAAGGGCAGTTCCGACCGCGACCGCGTGATCTTCGAGGTGCCGCCCGGCACGGAGCAGGTGGTCGTGCGCATCACCTGGCACGACGCGCCGCCAGTGGACATCCCGCTCGATCTGCGACCCGCCCTGCGCTGAGCGACGCGCGTAACCGTTACCTGCGCTTCAGGCGCTTTCTTCCTGCTGCGCGGGCGGTGTGCCGATGTCGGCCAGCCGGCTGAGCAGCACGGGCCGGCGGTACCGGCTCATGCGCAGCATGGTGCCATCCTTCATGCGCACGGCACAGCCGCCATTGCTGCCCGGCAGCACGCGGTCCACGTGCTGGACGTTCACGAGGAAGCGGCGGTGTACGCGCAGAAAACGTTCGGGGTCCAGCGTCGCCTCGAGTTCGTTCAGGGTCTGCCGCTCAAGGTAGTTGCCGCCGTGCGCGTGGATGCGCACGTAGTTGTCGGCCGATTCGATCCACTCGATGTCGGAAAGGAAGACGAAGCGGAAGCCGCGCGCGTCACGCAGCGCCAGCCGGCTTTCCCTGGGCGAAGCGCCCGCGCGACTGTCCAGGAGCGTGGCCGTGGCGCGGTGGTGCGCGGCAAGCAGTGCGCTGTTGAGCGCGGCCGAGCGCACGCGCTCCGCCGCCTGCAGAAAGCGCTCGCGCGAGAAGGGCTTGAGCAGATAGTCGATGGCGTGCGCCTCGAAGGCGCGCACGGCGAGTTCCTCCCATGCAGTCACGAACACCACCAGCGGCGCGTGCTGGCGGGCCACCGCCTCGAGCACATTGAAGCCGTCCAGGCGAGGCAGCTGGATGTCGAGGAAGACCACATTGGGTCGCAGGGCCAGCACGTCGCGAATGGCGGCCAGCGCATTGGCACTTTCGCCCACGACTTCGAAACCGGGAAGCTCGCGCAGCCGCTCGCGGATGCTCTCGCGCGCGGGCGCTTCATTGTCCACGATCAGAGTGCGCAGGTTACGCTTGAGCAAAGACACGCGCCGCTCCGTTGCGGGGTGAACAATCTAGGGGTGACGCTTCTATCTCTAATCAGGAGCACGCACTTCGAGCGCGCGTTGTGGGGTGAATCAATGTTTTACGGGGGCGAATGGCAGGAATGAACGGTATGGCAGCGACCCTGCGGCCGCCGCGATTCAGTGCCGGCGCGGTGTACCGGTTCAGGAACGCAATACGGCCTGGGCGCAGCAGTCGGCCAGCGCCATGATGGTCCACTGCGGGTTCACGCCCGCGCTATCCGGGAATATGCTGCCATTGCAGACGCGCAGATTGTCGATGCCGCGCACGCGGAAGGCGGCGTCGAGCACGCCGATGCGGGGGTCGTCGCTCATGGGATTGCCGCCCTGCGGATGGCCTGTACCCACCTGGAGCTGGTGCAGCCGGTCGCGATTGTTCGCCACGGCTACCAGGTCCTTCTGCAACTTGTCAGCATCGGCCTCGTTCTTCAGCGTGCGTCCGCCCTCGAATCCTGCCAGCACGGATCGCGCGCCGCCCTTGAGGAACGCCTTGCCCAGCGTGCATAGGCCTGCGGCCACGCGCTCGACTTCGCGGCCGTCCACGGGCAGGCGCACGGCGACCCTGCCGTTCTGCAGCTTGACCTGACCGCGCGCCCGGGTGCCCACCAGTGGCGCCGCCGCGATGGTCGATGTGTACTGCTTCATGCGATCGAAGTGCTCCTGCATGTAGCCGGGCGTGGCCAGCGCGTTGGCGCCCGGCGGGTTGTACCAGGTCTCCACGACGAATCCGTCGTCGGCGCCGGGCGGCATGTAGTAGTGCGCGATCTGCACGCCGGGTGGCAGCTCGACGGCATTGGGCATGAAGGCGAACAGGGGTGATCCGATGTTGGCGGAGAAGCGGCTGCCCACGGGCAGGCGCAGCGTGCGGATGGGGTCCTCGAGATCGCGCGAGCGCAGCAGGATCTCCGTGCTGCCGATCGGACCTGCGGCCAGGATCACCTGGCGGGCGCGCACCGTCACGGTACGCCCATCCCTGAGCCGCGCCACCACGCCCGTGGCGCGGCGCGGCCCGCCCGGCACAGCCGCCGCCAGCTTCACTTCCGTGACGCGCGCATCGGGCACGATAACACAACCGTTAGCAACCGCGGTCGGCAGGTATACCTGCACGCCGTTGCGCTTGCGCTCCGAGCCGCAGCCCACATTGCAGAGCCCCGATCCAATGCAGCCGGTGCTGTCGTCGGCACTGGTGCGCCGCTCGAGATTGACCAGGCACTCGAACAGCCCGGTCTCGGGCGGATCCTCGACCGACGGCTTGCGTATGGGGCCGAACTGTTTCTCCAGGAACGGACCGGCCGGATTGAGCAGCGGCGTCGACTCGCCGATGGGAATGATGGGCAGCTCCATGGCCACGCGACGGTACGCGCTGCGCAGGTCCACTTCCGCGATGGGGAAACCCACCGCCTGCCACTGCAGCAGCTTGTGCGCCGGCAGCTGGAAGCACACCGCGTTGTTGACAATGCCGCCGCCACCCACGCACTGTCCCTGCAATACGAAGAACGAAGGACCGGGCTGATCGAAGATCGATTCCGGCTGGTTGGCACGCTGCAGGCCCGCTTCCTTGTACAGCTTCGCGATGCTCTCCAGCTCGTCCGGCCCCATTTCCTTCTCGGGGATGTAGGGTCCGGCCTCGAGCAGCAGCACGGACCTGTCCGCGGCCGCGAGGCGGGCGGCGAGCAGGGTGCCGGCCGGCCCCGACCCCGCGATCACGACATCGAATTCCTGGTCCGGCGGCTCCGGCATAACAGGCAGTTTGGCGGCGCCGTGCGGTTTGTGCACCGGCCGCCTGTAGCCACTCAGCCCGTCCGTCTTGCTGTGCGCCCAGTAGGGAAACACCACGAGCGAGTGCAGCATGCTCATGACATCACGCACGGGTGTGAGTGCACTGCTCCTGAGGGAGTCGGCAATGAAGCGGCGCACCGCGTTCACATCCTTGCCGATGATGGGCACGATCAGGCCGGCCGTGCGGATGTAGCCGCGGATGGTGCTCAGCTCGGCCGACTCGCTCTGGGCCAGTGTGCTCTCGAGGCTGTCGATGATGTCGTTCATCTGCGCACCACCGGGCGGCAGCGGATCCGGCAGCAGGCAGCGGATGCACAGCTCGAGCGTACGTTTTTCGTCCGGTGTGAGGTGGCCCGGCTCTTCCTGTACCAGCGGCATGCCCGGATACAGCTCGCCCAGCTCGTGGTTCATGAACGCGATGAACGCATCCTTCGCCGCCTGCTCCTCGTCCGCGCGGTGCGCACCGGTGACGACCAGCTCATCCAGCTGGCGCACGAATTCGCGCGGGTGCACGCTGATCGTGCCGCGGGCCACCTCGCGTCCCGCCGCGGAGAGCGACAGCTGCGCGGTCGACAGGTCGGCGGCCGCATCGAAGCCGTCATCGTTGAACAGGGTCTTGCGTGCCTGGGCCGCGAGATCGTAGCCCTGACCCGACGGGAAGCTGAACGAAAGATCGATGAACTTGCGGCGTCGCGTCGCATCATCGGCGCGGAACATCACGATGGTGCCGGGCTGCACGGCGACGTCCGCCACGAACGGCTTCCAGGAAACATGACCACCGACGATCTGCGCCGTGTGCGTCTGCATGCTCAGGAAATCCCGCAGCCGCGGGAATGTTGATGTTCACCTCCATCACGAGCCAGCCTGTATCATCTTCCGGCACCACCGAGGTATCGCCGCGCACATAGCCTGACATCGCTTCGACGAAGCGGATGCCCACGTTGTCGCCGAAATCCGCCATGGTAATGGCCTTCCTGTCGGGAGAAGTGAACGGGTCGGTCTTGCCGGCAGCGGCACCGGGCGGGCACGACCGGAGCGCAGATACCGCCCTGCCCGGGCGGTAGCGAAGCCCGCTCCGGTCGCGGGCTATTACATATGCTGGCGCCGCCCGTGAAGTCAACGGCGTGGTCTGTGCGTGAAGCGTCGGTATCGGCTGATGCGGGCGGTTGTCGGATGATGTTCCTGCGCGGAGGCAAACGATGCGCATCCTTGTGACTGGTGCGACCGGCGTGATCGGCCGGCGCCTTGTGCCGCGACTGCTGGCGCAGGCTGATGCGGTGACGGCGGTCGGGCATGCACCGGGTAAGCGCCCGGCTCTCGAAAAAGCCGGCGCGCGCGTGCTGTCGCTGGATCTCTTCGACCGCGGCGCGGTCGAGCGCGCCGTCGATGGCCACGATGCGATCATCAACCTGGCGACGCATCTGCCCACGGGCTACCGCACATTCCTGCCGGGCGCATGGCGGGAGAATGACCGCATACGCCGCGAAGCCTCCGCCAACCTCGTGGCGGCAGCGAGGCAGGCATGGGTGCCGCGCTTCATTCAGGAGTCGTTCGCACCCATCTACGCGGACCACGGTGTCGACTGGATCGATGAGAACCAGCCGTTGCAGCCGTCGCGCTACAATCGCTCGCTGCTGGATGCGGAAGCCAGCGCACAACACTTCACTGACACGGGCGGCGACGGCATTGTCCTGCGCTTCGCGCTGTTCTACGGCCCGGACTCCAGCTTCGTCATCGACCTGATTCACGCGGTGCAGAAGGGACGGGCTCCGCTACCTGGTTCAGGCGACGCATTTCTTTCTTCGGTCTCGCACGACGACGCCGCGTCCGCCGTGCTGGCCGCGCTGCGGGTACCCGCCGGCGTCTACAACGTCGTGGATGACGAGCCGCTGCCGCGGCGCGATTTCGTCGGCTCGCTCGCGGGAAGGCTCGGCGTCCCGCCGCCCCGCCTGCTGCCCGCGTGGCTTACACCGCTGTTGGGGTCCATTGGTGAGATGCTGTCTCGCTCGCTGCGCATCTCGAATCACAAGCTGCGTGCGGCCAGTGGCTGGGCGCCGCAGTGGCGTAGTGTGCGGGAAGGCTGGCCTCCGGTGCTGGACACGCTGGGGATCGGGCGCCACACGACCGTCAGAAGTGCCAGCCGAGAAGCCTCCAGTAATTCAGCGACCAGATGAAGGCGATGACGCCGAGCGTGAGCAGCGTGTAGTGGAGCCGTCCCCAGAATCCCCACCAGTGCCCGGTCCACGCGCGTACGGCGTAGACGACGACGGGTATCGCGAGCACGGCGCCCGCTACGCCGAGCGTCATGGCCAGTGCGACCCAGCGGACATGGCCTTCGATAACGGCCGTTTGCCCGGCCGTCGTGGCCAGGGCAAGGCCGACGCCGAAGAGCAGGAACAGCAGCGACATGGCGAATGCCGCCTGGCGCGCGCGCCGCGCCGGACCTCGCCCGGGTCGCAGCTCGGCGAAGCGGCGACCCAGCAGCCAGCGCACCGGCGCGGCCAGCAGCACGGAAAGCAAGAGCGCGATGCCGGCGATCAGTACCACAGCGTGCAGCGTTCCTGAATCGAGACCACGCACACGCTGGAACGCGAGCATGGGAGCCTGATCGAGGAACAGCCAGGTCACGCGACCGGACGCGTCCTCCCGGAAAGCCATGCGCTCGCCCTTATCGACGCGTTGGAACAGGTCCTTTCCCACCTGCACGCTGCGGATCTCGCCGATGGGCGTCTGCGCAATCAGATGGCCCTTGTGATCCCAGCTTATTTCCACGTCGCCGAACAATCCACTGAATTTTTCGAATGTCGTGTACGAGCGGCGGTCGGAACGATAGCTGCCGGCAAAGCGCGAGAGATCGACGGTAGAGTCCGCAGCCAACAGGGTGTCGGCCTGAGGATAGTAGTGATCCAGGAACATCTCGAGGAAAGGCCCGAAGCTCAGCGCGCTGCCGGAGCTGGTGTTGAATGACACGAACAGACCAAGCTGCTCGGCGGGGATGAGGGCAAGGTCGGAGTGGAACCACTGCGTGTCGCCGCCATGGCCGATGATGCGCAGGCCGTGACTGCTCTTCTCATAGAAGCCGAGCGCGTAGCCGTTCAGCCGGTCATCGTGGCCGAAAGCGCGCGCATGCATCTGCTGCGCGGTCCTCGCCTCGAGAATGCGTGCGCCGTTGTACTCGCCATCCTGCAGGTGCGCGATCATGAAGCGCGCGATGTCGCCCGCGCTGGCACTCACGGACCCGGCGGGTGCGAAACCCTGCAGCACCTCGAATGGCTTTTCGACCGCGTGGCCGGACTCGAGACCGTAGCCCGTGGACATCCACGGCGCGAGGGCCGCAGGCAGTGGCTGTTTCCCCGTGGCGTACTGCATGCCCAGCGGTTGCAGGATGTGCGAAGCGATGTAGTCTTCCCACGACTCGCCCGACACGCGTTCCACGATGTGGCCGGCCAGCGCGGCGCCGAAATTCGAGTACGACGCGAGCTGTCCGGGCGGGCGTACGCGAGCCGGGATGTTGCGCGCCAGCCACTCGCCGCGCGGCATGGTGTCCGGGTTGAACAGGCCGAGGTTCCGGTCTTCGAAGCCGGGCGTATGCGTCAGCAGATGGCGCAGTGTTATCGGTTGCTGGAAGGTGGCCGGGATGGTGAACTCGAGGTAGCTGCTCACATCCTTGTCCAGGTCGAGCTTGCCCTGCTCCACCAGCTGCATGACCGCGGTGAACGTGAAGAGCTTGGAGATGGATCCCACGCGGAACAGTGTGCGCTCCGCATCGACCGGCTTGCGCGTGGCTTCATTGGACCAACCGTAGCCCTTCTCGAAGAGCACGCTGCCATTGCGCACCAGGGCAACGGTCGCGCCCACGACGTGGTGATCGCGCAGCGCGGCGGCCATTACGCCGTCCAGGAAGGCCTCGACCTCGTGCGCATCCACCGGGCCGCCCGCCGCTGCGGGCGCTGCATTGGTGTTAGGCCGCTCCTGTAACTGTCTCCCCTTCACAGGCTGCTGTACGGCGGAGTCTGCGGCAGGGGCGGACCCGGCGAAGGGCAGGGCCTGGGCTGCGGAGGCGGACAACAGTGCGCCCAGTGCGACCGGCCAGGCCCGAAGGATGCGCATGACGCTCCTTTCGCCGCGCGGGTCGCGGCGGATAGGCTCGTGAGCGGGACCGACAGGGCCGAATGTACGAGCCCTGCCCCGTCTTCGACATGGCGGCGTGCGCGCGGGCGGGCAGGGGGACCCGTCGTCGCCTGCGCTGTGAAAACCCGATCCGATGGAACAATCCGTGCACTTGCGGGAACACCGATGCGGAGGCGCCCTGCCCGGCAGGCCGGCGCTGGGCTCGCAGGTTGTGTTAGCAGGACCCGCGCCCGGGCGTTCCTCCAGGGAGATCGAGGCGAGGAGGCTGTCGTGCGCTTGCAGTGGATGATCCGAATCGCGGCTGCGTCGTTGATCTGCGCCTGTGACTCGGCGGACGGGCCGGTGCTGGACAGTGTGTACACCGGGACGTGGGAGTGGACCAGCTCGGTGGGCGGCATCGCGGCCATGCAGCACACACCCGGCAACGATGGCTATCACGTGCGCCTCGAGCTGACCGGCGACGGTCAGGCGCGCGCGTACCGCGACCAGCAGCACACACTCACCTCCGACTTCAGCGCCTCACCGGACACAGCCGAAGATGGCTCGATCGCATGGGTGCTGACCTTCACGCCGCCCCTCAAGCTCTTCGACTTCGACACGCTGGACGAAGACACGGCGCGCGTCACGGGCACACTCAGCCTGCAGCTGACGGACCCCTGCTGCGACCGTTTCGCCCACACGTTCCAGAAGCCACTGCTTCATTGAGCGGCGCGCCATACCGCCACTCCGTGCGTCGCCGGCAATGGACGGCGGCACACCGGCGACAGCCGCTGCGGCTCCCTCAGCTGCGGCGCAGGGCGATGGCCGGGTCCACCGCGGCCGCGCGACTCGCCGGAATCAGGCAGGCCACGGTGGAGACGGCGAGGAACACGAGCGGGGCCAGCACCCAGGTGATCGGGTCGAACGCGTTGATGCCGTACAGCAGGCGGCCTAACAGGCGAGTAGACACGACGGACACGCCCAGGCCAATGCCAATGCCGATGCCGGTCAGCGCCCAGGCCTGGCCGAGGAACAGGCGCATCACGGCCAACGGCTCGGCGCCCAGGCTGAGGCGGGTGCCGATCTCGGCCGTGCGCTCGCCCACAATGAACGCGATCAGGCCGTAGATGCCCACCGAGCCGAGCACCAGTGCAATGCCCGCGGCAATGGCCAGCAGCAGCATGGTGAACGTCGTGTCAGCCATGGAGTCGGCCACGGCATCCTGCAGCCGCTGCATGCCGATAATGGGCAGTTTGGGGTCGCGCCGATTCACCTCGGCGCGGATGGCCGGTACCAGACGCAGCGGATCGCCGCTGGTGCGCACGACGATGGACATGCGCACCACACCGCCGCCCACGGAATCGACCATGGGCAGATAGATGGTCTGGTCGGTCGGCTTGCTCAGCGACTGCTGCCGCACCTCGCCGACCACACCCACGATCTTCTCGAAGGCCGGCGTGCTGGGCGCAATGCGCCGGCCCAGCGCCGATGCGCCAGGCCAGTAGTGGCTGGCCAGGCCGCTGCTTACCACGACCGTGCCCAGCCTTGCCTCGTGATCGCTGGCATCGAATACGCGGCCTTCCTTGACCGGGATCTTCATGGTCTCGAAATAACCCGGTGTTACGCGGCGCACCTGGAATACGGGTGGGAAGTCGTTGGGACCCACCGGGTGGTCCTCGATGTTCACGGCCAGGAAAGCGCCCGACTGCGAGAGCGGCAGCGCGTCAATGCCGCCTGCCGCTTCGACGCCCGGCATCGCCTTGATGGACTCGAGCAGACTCGCGAAGAAGGCAGCCGTGGCATCACCCGGACGGTAACTGGCAGGCGGCAGCGCAATGTTGAAGGTCAGCACGCCCCCGGGATCGAAGCCGGGATCGACACGACGCAGCGCCTGCGCCGTGCGCACCATGAGGCCCGCACCCACGAGCAGGATCACCGCCATGGCGACCTGCGTGACCACGAGCAGGGCGCGCGTGGCCTGGCTCTCGCGACCCGCCGTGGCCGAGCGGCCGCCATCGCGCAGTGCCGCGGACACCTGCACGCCGGCCGCGCGTATTGCGGGCAGCACACCCAGCATCGCGCTGGCGAGAATCGTGATCGCTGCAATGAACAGCAGCACGGTGCCGTTCAGCCCCACTTCCTGGAGACGCGGAATGGCGGTGGGTTGCAGCGCCAGCAGCGTTCGCGTGCCCCCGTACGCCAGCAGCACGCCCAGCAGGCCGGAAGCGATCGCAATGATGCTGCTCTCCGCCATGGTGTAGCGGATCAGCTGGCGGCGGGTCGCGCCCATGGCCAGCCGCACTGCGGTCTCGCGGTTGCGCGTCTTGGTGCGCACCAGGAACAGGTTTGCAATGTTGCTGCAGGCAATGAGGAACACCACAGCGAGCGCGCCGAACACGATCAGGAGCGGTCGCTGGCTGTTGCCGACGATCGATTCGCGCAGGCTCACGACCTTGGCATTCCCCGAGAACACGTTGCCGAACCACTGCGGACCGTAGCCGACCTCGGAAAGGCGGGGGATGAGCGCCTTGATGTCCGCCAGTGCGCCGACCGCCGAAGCACCCGGCTTGAGACGGATGATGGGCGTGAGGAAGTGACCGCCGAACTGCTGCGTCGCCGGATCCAGACGCAGCGCGAACCAGACGGCGGTCCTGGGATCCGGGAACGCGAAGCCGCGCGGCATCACGCCGATGACTTCGCGCGGCACCCCATTGAGCGTGATGGTCCTGCCCAGGACCGACTGTTGTCCGCCGAAGCGCGTGCGCCAGAGATTGTAGCTGAGAATCGCGAGCTGCGGCCCGTTGGGCCGGTCCTCATCGGGCGTGAACAGGCGCCCCATCAGCGGCGAGACCTTGAGCGTGGTGAAAACGCTGGCCGACACCGCGGCAATGTCGATCTGCTCGGGCTCGTTGCCTTCGACGATGAGGGGCTGCACCTGGGTGACGTAGCTGCCCATGTCCTCGAAGGAATGATTCTTGTTGTGGAAGTGCCAGTAGCCGGCGGGCGAGAGCGGCATTTCGGGCACGCCGCCCTTGGTGGCGTCCAGCGAGAAGGTGTAGAGGTTCTCCGGCTGTGTGTACGGCAGCGGTCGCAGAATCACGCCGTTCACGACCGAGAAGATGGCCGCATTGGCGCCGATCGCGATGCCCACGGTCAGGATGGAAACGATCGCGAAGCCGGGCGAGCGCCGCAGCACCCTCGCCGCAATCTGCAGATCCTTCAGCCACGCAGTCAGCATGAACCCCCCTCGTCGGCGCTGCCCTCGCCGGCGTCATCGCACGCCCGGGCGAAGCAGGACCTGCCGAAGGGAACCCCTGGTCGGACGCGCGTCAAGCCGGCGGGGCCGTGAGCGCCGCGCGACGGGATCAGGCCGCACGCCGGCGACACGGGGCGTGCGTTCTCACGCGGCCCCCGGCCCGGACCGACGGGCGGATCTACTCGCGGATCACACTCAGCGGACTCACGCGTGCGGCGCGTCCCGCCGGCACCAGCGCCGCCATTGCGGCCACTAACACCACGAGCAGCGAGACCGTGGTCAACGTGAGCGGGTCTGCAGGCGATACCTGATAGAGCAGCGTGCGCAACAGGCGAGTGAGCGCCAGCGATACGCTCGTGCCGAGGGCCACGCCCAGCAGCGCGAGCAGCACCGCGTGCCGCACGACACTGCCTACCACGAGGCCGCGCGATGCGCCGAGGGCCACGCGAATGCCGATCTCGCGCCGGCGCTGCGCCACGGTGTACGCCAGCACCCCATACATCCCCACCATGCCGAGCAGGAGCGCGGCCGCGGCGAAACCGGCCAGCACGGTCGTGGCAAACCGGCGCCTCGCCAGGCCTTCGCCGTACAGTTGCGCGACCGTGGCGAAGCGCTCGATGGGAACGTCCGCATCCAGCTGGCGGAGCGCGGTGCGCACACTCGTGCCAACGGCTTCCGGCGAGACGCCCGGCAGCGGACGGACCATGAGCGCCATCCACGACATCCACGCCCACGGCTTCTGCGCGTAGGGCATGTAGAACGCGGGGACGGGCGGCGTGTCGGCGGCGGTGATGCGCGTATCACCGACCTCGCCGACGATCTCCCACCATGGCCCGCTCACTTCCCGGCCGTTCGCTGCGACAATGTGGTCCAGGCTGATGCGCCGGCCCAGCGGATTCTCGCCCGGCCAGTACATACGGGCGAACGACGCGTTCACGACGATCACGCGCGGCGTACCGTCCCGGTCGCGCGCGTCGAAGACGCGGCCGGAGACGAGCGGTATGCCCATGGTGCGGAAGTAATCCGGTGTTACCACGCGCAACGCCTGCGGATCTTCACGGCCGCTCGGATTCGCCGATGGCCGTCCCTCGATCGCGAAGCTGAAGGTCATGGCGTAGCCGATCGCGGGCGGTTCGGATGTGCCGCCCACACTGGCCACACCGGGCAGCTGCGCCACACGGTCGATGAGCTGCCCGTAGAACGCATTGTGCGCCGCCGCATCGCGATAGCGTGCGTGCGGCAGGTCGAGCATCGTCGCCGCCAGGCCCCCACCCGCGGCAAAGCCGTAATCGATGCGCTGCAGCTGCAGTGACGAGCGCACGAGCAGTCCTGCTCCCACCATGAGCACGAGCGACAGCGTGATCTCCGCCACCAGCAGCGCCGAGCGCAGCCGTGCGTGCGGCGCCCCACCGGCGCGCGTGTCCGCCGCGCGCAGCGTCGTCTGCAACTCGGTACCTGCCAGGCGCAGCGCCGGAAGGATGCCGGACAACAGCGTGCTGCACAGCACCGTCGCCAGTGCGAACGCGAGTACCGTCAGGTCGAGGTGCACATCGTGCAGGCGAGGAAGATCCGTTGGCGCGAGCGTGAGCAGGCCGCGCAGCAGCAGCTGCGCCAGTGCCAGGCCCAGCACGCCGCTGGTAAGAGCCAGCAGCAGACTTTCCGTGAGCACCTGCCGCAGCAGGCGGGAACGGCCGGCGCCCAGCGCACCGCGCACGGCCATTTCCTGTGAGCGCGTGACGGCGCGCGCCAGCAGCAGGTTCGCCGCGTTGCCGCACGCCACGAGCAGCACCAGCCCGACGCCACCCAGCAGCACCAGCAGCATCGGCCGGACCGCCGCAACCAGGTCCCCCTGCAGCGGCGTCACGTTGATGCTCCAGCCGGTCATGAACGCGGGATACGCGCTCGCCTGGCGACGCGCCAGATCGCGCATCTCGCTGCGCGCCCGCGCCACAGACACGCCGTCCGCAAGCCGTCCGATCACCAGCCAGTTGTGGCTGCGGCGCTCGTTCACGTCCACCTGCGCAGGGCCCACCGCGCGCCAGAGCTCCACCGATGCCGCGGGAAAGTCGAAGTGCGGCGGCATCACACCGATGACCGTGTAGCTGACGGCATTCAGGATGAGGCTGTGCCCGACGACGTGCGGGTCCGCGCCGAAACGCGTGCGCCACAATCGGTCGCTCAACAGGATGACGGGCTCGTTGGCGTCGGCCTGCGCCTGCGTGAACAGGCTGCCCAGCTCCGGCGCCGTGCCCAGCAGTGTCAGCACCGATGGGGTCACATCCGTGATCATGACCTGCACGGCGTCGCCGTCGCCGGTCAACGCCACACCGTATGGCTGGCAATGCGCGCCCAGCGCCGCGAAGGACCTGGCCTGCGCCCGCCAGTCCGTGTAGTTCCCGGGCGACACCACATTGTGATCCTCGCCTCGCGGCGTGATCTCCCAGAGACGCACCAGCCGGTCGGGCGCGGCGTAGGGCAGCGGCTTCACTAACACGCTATTGACGATGCTGAACACGGCCGTGGCCGCGCCCAGGGCCAGCGCCAGCGTGCTCACCAGCACGAGGAAGACGAACGGGGAGCGCAGGATCATGCGCGCGCCGTAGCGCACATCCTGACGCAGCTCGCTGCGCCACTGGAAACGCCGCCGGCTGCGTCGATCGGCATCGCCCATCGCTTCGAGATGGCGCCGCACGCCCTCCACGTCGCCGAAGCGCCGCGCCGCCGCCAGGCGGGCGCGCTCCGCGTCCAGCCCGCCGCGCTCGTATTCCTGACTGCGCATTTCCAGATGGAACCGCAGCTCGTCTTCCACTTCGCTGGGCGCATCCCGCCGGAACACCCGGCGCAGACGCCGCCACCCGCCACGCAGGTCCATCACTACCTCCCCGTATCCGGTGCGCGCGTCGTCTTCAGCGCCCTCGCTACCGCATCCGCGAAACGCTCCCAGCCCACTGCCTGCTCGCGCAGACGGCGCCGGCCCGTGGCCGTCAGGCGGTAAAACTTCGCGCGCCGGTTGTTCTCGGATACGCCCCACTCCGCCTCGATCAGGTCCTTGCGCTCGAGCCGGTGCAGCGCCGGATAGAGCGAGCCTTCCTCCACCCGCAGCTCATCCTCGCTCACACTCTCGATCCAGTTCGCTACGGCGTAGCCATGCATGGGTCCCCAGGTCAGGGACTTGAGGATGAGCAGCTCGAGCGTGCCCTGCAGCAGCCCGCGGTCGTCACTGAACATGTCGTGGCTCCTTCCCATAGATCGGACAGGGTAAGGTAGGCACGCTGCCATAGACTTGCAAGGGGTAGGACGCCACCGGGGCGACTGCCCGGCCCCGGCGATGATGAGCGCCCTCACGCCCTGCGCACGCGCTGCGCGCGCTGCAACCGACGCACGGGCATGCAGGGCGTTGCCGGGGTGGGCGGCCTGCTGCCGGGCTGGACTGCAGCGCGGGCGTGAGAAGGAATGCGCGACGCGCGAGACTCGCGCCTGCGAATCGGCGCGGCAGCGAACCGGCGCGGCAGAGGGGACTGCCGGGCCTTTCCCCGTGCGCGACGCGCGCCCATGATGAGCACGCCACGCCCGCACGGGCGCGCGCACTCCGCGCCGGGGAACCGAACCGCATGAGCTGGCTGGACGACTTCTTCCGGACGTACTACGCGCGACGACCGGTGAACGCCACGTTCATCGGCGTGCACGCGCACGACCATCGTCTTCCCGACGGGTCGGAGAACGGCGCGGGCGACACGCTCGCCGAAATGCGGACGCTGCTGCGCTCCTCAGAAGGCGAGGCCGGGCTGGACGCACGGCTGGCGCGGGGCTGGCTGCGCACGCAGATCGCGGAATTCGAGTCGCCGTACTTCCACCGCGGCAATCCCGGCCTGTATACGGGCGAAGCCGTGTTCGGCGTGATGTCGCTGCTGCTGTCGGACTTCGCGCCAGTGGGCGAGCGCCTGCAGGCGGCGATCGAACGCATGCACGGGATTCCTGTGCTGCTGGCGCAGGCACGCGCTCAGGTGCGCGTCTCGCCCGTGCCGTGGACGGAGCGCGCACTGCGCGAGTGCCGCGGCGCGCTCGCGTTCTTCACGGAAGGCATCGACCTGCTGGCGGCAGTGCACCCGCCGCAGGCATCAGCCCTGCGCGCGGCCGGCGATACGGCCGCGCGCGCGTTCACGGAGCACACACGCCATCTCGAATCCATGCAGCGCGAGCCCCGGGCCGACTTCCAGGGCTGCGGCGAGGAAATGCTGTCGCTGCTGTTGCGCGAGGGGCATTTCCTGGAGCAGGACGCCACCGACATTGCAGCGGAAGCAGAAGCCCGCATGCCCGAGCTGCGCACGCAGCTGGAGGCCGGCGCCCGCCAACTGGGCTTCGCAACTGCGCGCGAAGCGCTCGCCGCTCTTGCCGGCGCACACCCCACCGTGGATGGCTATCTGTCGCGTTATCAGGCGTGCTGGGATGAAGTCCGCCGCATCGCGGAAGCGCATGCGCTGCTGACATGGCCGGACTTCCCCATCCGTTACGTGCCGCGGCCGGCATGGGCGCGCGCCGCCGCGCCCGATCTCTACTTCCTGTTCTATCGTTCGCCGGCCACCTTCGCGCGGCCGCCCGTGCACGACTATCTGGTCACGCCCATCGATGCAGACATGGCGCCGGAGCGGCAGCATGAGCTGCTGCGCGCCACGAACGACGCCGTCATCAAGCTCAACCACGTCATCCATCACGGTGGCATCGGCCATCACGTGCAGAACTGGCACGCGTACCGCGCCGCGTCGCGTATCGGCCAGGTGGCGGCGGTGGACTGCGCCGCGCGCATTGCCATGTACTGCGGCGGCACCATGGCGGAGGGGTGGGCCTGCTATGCCACCGACCTGATGGCGGAGCACGGTGCGCTTACGCCGCTGGAGCAGCTGTCCGAGCTGCAATCCCGGCTGCGCATGTGTGCCCGCGCGATCGTCGATGTACGCATGCATCTCGGCCGGCTGTCGATCGAGGACGCGGCCGGGTACTACCTCGCCGCAACGGGCATGAGCGAGCCCGCCGCAATCAGCGAAGCGGTGAAGAACAGCATGTTTCCGGGTACGGGCCTCATGTATCTGGCCGGCCGGGATGCGATTCATGCGCTGCGCCGTGGGCTGCAGCAGCGGCTGGGCGCGCGCTTCACGCTGCGCGCCTTTCACGACGAATTCCTGTCGTTCGGCTCGGTGCCCGTCGCAATGATCGCGCGCGAGATGCAGCTGCGGCACGCATCGTCGCCTGAATCTGTAGCGGGAGCTGCCGGCGCATGAGGCTTCGCGCCGTGTGCATTCTGGCGTGCGTGCTGCTCGCCGCGTGCGGGGGCGGCGATCGTGCGGCCTCCTCCGGCGACGCAGCGATGGCTGCCGTTGCACCCGGGCGCCGCATCCTGCGCGTTGCCTACGAGCGCGAGATCGACGTGCTGAATCCGTTCACCAGCCAGAACCTGGTCGACATCTCGTTCAGCATGATTGAAGGCCTGGTCACAACGGACGAGCACAATCAGTTCGTGCCCGTGCTGGCGGAGGAGATCCCCACCGAGCAGAACGGGCTCATCAGGCACAATCGCGACGGCACCGTGGACATGACGTGGCGGCTGCGGGAGAACGTGCGCTGGCACGACAGCGTCGCGTTCACGAGCAGGGACGTCTGCTTCACGTGGAAATTCGTGACCAGCGAGAACTCGGAGACGTACAACCGTGACGAGTATCTCGGCATCATCGGCTGCAGCACGCCGGACGAGCACACCGCGGTGTTCCACTGGAATGGCGAATACGGCTACTACGCGGGCCTGTTCGAGGCCATCCTGCCGGAGCATGTGCTGGGCGGCATGACCACGCAGCAGATCGTGAACTACACGCCGTACAATCGCGGGCCCGCGACCATCGGCACCGGTCCGTTCCGGTTCGCGGAGTGGAAGGCGGGCGAATACATCCGCGTGGTGCGCAATCCGGACTACTGGCGGGGGCCGCAGTATCCGGCGATCGACGAAATCGTGTGGGCATTCATCCCGGACGCCAACACGCGACTGAATGCCATGCGTGCCGGGCAGTACCATTTCGCGCGCATCCTGCCGCTGCAGGTGGACGCGGTGACGAAGCTGGCAGGCTACCAGACGCACCTGATCAGCTCGAACACGTTCCTGCACTTCGACATCAACGTACAGACGCCGCACGGGCGAGCGCTTTTTGCTGACGTGAATGTTCGCAAGGCGCTGTTCCACGCCATCGACCGGCGGGCGATTGCGGCGCAGCTGATGCAGGGTCGCGTGACCATTGCGGACACGCCCATCAATCCGGACAGCCCGTGGCACGACGCGGGCGTTCCGCATTACGACTATGACCCCGCACTGGCGAGGCGCATGCTCGATGCAGCGGGCTGGCGGGCGGGGCCCGATGGTGTGCGTGTGAAGGCTGGCGCGCGCTTCGCTTTCGTCATGCTGAATCGCGCGGGCACCGCGGATCGCATTGCGGTGGCGCAGGTCATTCAGGCGCAGCTGCGCGACATTGGTGTGGCGGTCACGTTCGAGACACTGGAGAGCGCCGCGTGGACGCAGCGCTGGCGCAGCGGCCGCTGGGAAGCGATGGTCAGTGCCTGGTTCCTGGCGGCCGATCCCAGTCTCACCAGCATCTATGCCTGCAACGGGCCCAACAACATGACGGGCCTGTGTGATGCGCCGTCTGGACAGCCTGCTGGTCGCCTCCGATCGCAGCCTTTCCTTCGCGAAGCGCAAGCCGCTGCTGGATGCAGCGCAGGTGCGTCTGGCCGAAGCCGCCGTGTCGCTGCCGCTCTACTACAACGTCAATCCGGAAGTCGTGAGCACCCGCGTGGGCAACTATCGCGGCAGCGGCACCAACTTCGGCAGCTTCTGGAACCTCTGGCAATGGACGCTGCAGTGAGCGGTGTCTGGCTGCGGCGGCGCCTGCTGCAAATGATCCCGCTGCTGTTCGGGATCACGATCGTGCTGTTCACCGTGATCCAGCTGGCGCCGGGCGGGCCGGAGGGCGCGCTGCTCGAGTCGGGCCGCTTCATGGACCCGTCCGTAATCGAGAGTTATCGCCACCGCCTGGGTGTGGACCGGCCCGTGCCCGTGCAGTACGTGCGCTGGCTGGGCGCGCTGCTGCACGGCGACCTGGGCATCAGCTTTGCCAGCACGCGGCCCGTGTCGCGCATGATCCTGGAGCGGCTGCCGGCCACGCTCGAGCTGATGGGCAGCGCCTTCCTGCTGGCCGCACTGGCGGCCGTGGCGCTCGGCATCTTCAGCGCGGTACGCCAGTACAGCCTGCTCGACTACGTGACGACCGGGCTCTCCTTCGCCGGCATTGCCATGCCCGTGTTCTGGTTCGCGCTGATCCTGCAGCTGGTGTTCGCGGTGCGGCTGGGCTGGCTTCCCGTCTCCGGCACGAAGACCATAGGCGACGCTTCCCTGTCGGATCACCTTGCCCACCTCGTGCTGCCCGCGCTCGTCCTGTCCACGCGCTACATCGCGGGCTGGTCACGCTACCTGCGCAGCACGCTGCTGCGCGAGCTGCGCGCGGACTACGTGCGCACGGCACGCGCCAAGGGGCTGCCGGAACGCGCTGTTATCGGACGGCACGCGCTGCGCAATGCCCTCATTCCGCTGGTCTCCATCATGGCGCTCAACCTGGCAGACCTGTTCTCGGGTGCCGTGCTGGTGGAGACCATCTTCGCGTGGCCCGGCATCGGGCGCATGTTCGTGCAGGCGATGTTCGGGCGCGATTATCCCCTGCTGATGGGCATCCTGCTGCTCGGCTCCGTGATGGTCGTGGTCTTCAACCTGCTGGCCGACGCGATGTACGGCGTGCTCGACCCGCGCATCCGCTATGAGTGAACCGCGCGACGTGCAGCCCGGCAATTTCTCGCCTGCTGCGATTGCCTCTGCGGAAGCGCCGGGCGGCCGGGTCTGGCGGCGGTTGCGCCGGCACCGGCTGGCACTGGCATCGGTGGCGCTGGTCGGGGTGGTCGCACTGCTGTGCGTGGCTGCGCCGCTGCTGGCGCCGCGCGGTTTCGAGGCCATCGACCTGGCGCACATCCGCCAGCCGCCCTCGCCTGCACACTGGATGGGGACCGACGACCTGGGCCGCGATCTGCTGACACGCGTGTTGTACGGCGGGCGTGTGTCCATCCTGATCGGCCTGCTGGCGGCCGTGGTGGGAACCGGCGTGGGCGCAGCGGTGGGCAGCGTGGCCGGCTACTACGGCGGCCGCATTGATAACCTGCTGATGCGCGCCACCGACGTGGCGTGGTCGATACCCACACTGCCACTGCTCATCGTGCTGACGGCGTGGTCGCACGCGGCGGTTGCGTCCATGGCCGTCATCATCGGTCTGCTCAGCTGGATGGCGACGGCGAGGGTGGTGCGGGGCGAGGTGCTGACGCTGCGCGAGCTGCCGTACATTGAGGCGGCGCGCAGCCTGGGCTTCAGCAACCCGCGCATCATTCTGCGGCACCTGCTGCCGGGCGCACTGGGCCCGATCGTGGTGGGCGCCACGCTGGCCGTGGGCAATGCCATTGTGCTGGAATCGTCGCTCAGTTTCCTGGGGCTGGGCGTGCAGCCGCCCACGCCGACGTGGGGCAACATGCTGCAGGACGCGCAGGCCAACATGGCGACGCAGCCCTGGCTCACCATATTCCCGGGCCTCTCCATTCTGCTCGTGGTGCTGGCCATCAACTTCATTGGCGACGGTCTGCAGGACGCGCTGGACCCGAAAGCAGGCTGAGGATGAAAGAAAAACTTCGTGTTGCGGTGATCGGCGCGGGCCGCTGGGCGGCGGCCGCGCACCTGCCCGGCTTCCAGCGCTCGCCGCTGGCGGATCTGGTCGTGGTCTGCGACCTCGATCGCGAGCTGGCGGAGTCGCGGGCGCGGCAGTTCGGCGCGGCGGAGGTGGCGACCGACTACGAGAAGGTGCTCGCGCGCCGCGACATTGACCTCGTGGACATCGTCACGCGTGGCGACCACCAGGACCTGGTGTTCGACGTGCTGCAAGCCGGCTTCCACTGCCTGGTCGAGAAACCCGTCTGCCACGACTATCGCGATGTCTGGCGGGCGCACGCGCTGGCGCAGGCGAAAGGCCTCAAGACGAAGGTCGGCCTGACATTCCGTTACGCCCCCGCGGTGATGTACATGTTCGACCTGATCCGCGACGGCTTCATTGGCCAGCCGTTTGTTTTCAACGGCTACGAGCAGAACTCGCAGTGGCTGGACCCGGACAATCCCATGGACAAGCGCGTGCACCGCGCGCAGCCGGCGCACGAGCCGGACTGGGGCAGCGATCCCACGCGCGAGGGCATTGCCGTCTCATCGCTGGAGGGCTACGGCGCACCCACGATCGACATCGGTCTCGAGTGCGTGGGCAGCGATCTCACGCGTGTCGTCGGCATTCTTGCCAACATGGTGCCGTTCCGCCGGCGCACGAACCTGGACACGCAGCGCGAGCGCATCAACATTGATGATGCCGACATGTTCATCGCGGAGACGGCAACCGGTGCGCTGTTCTCCATGCAGTCCAGCTACGTGACGGTGGGCAACTATCCGGGCATCGAGGCGAGGATCTTCGGCTCGGCGGGCGCGCTGCGCGCGCGGCTGGTCGAGGAGTTCGGCGTCATCCAGACGCTGCACACGGCAACGCCGGACGCGGTGGAGTTCGTCGAGCAGGAGATTCCCCCGCGCTATTTTCCGCCGGGATACACTGCAGGCGACGCCTGGAGTTCCGCGTTCTACGGGAACCTCGTGCACGACTTCTGCCGCGAGATCCTGGATGGCGGCGAAAGGAATCAGGGCAACTTCGCGCAGAGCGCGCGCGTGCAGGAGATCATCAATGCCGTGACGCTCTCGCACCGCGAGCGGCGCTGGGTGGATCTGCCGCTGGCCGCGGCACTGGATAACGCGACATTGCGCCAGGAGGCGCCGGGTGCTTGAGAGGAAGCTGCGCTGGGGCGTCATCAGTACGGCCAACATTGGCCGGGCGGCCGTGAATCCTGCGATCCGCGCGGCAGGCAACAGCGAGCTGGTGGGCGTGGCCAGCCGTGATGAGCGGAAGGCCCGCGAGTTCGCCGCCCGCTGGGAGATTCCGCGGCACTACGGCAGCTACCACGCGCTGCTCGAGGATGACGCCATTGACGCGGTCTACATCCCGCTGCCCAACAGCATGCACTGCGAGTGGACGGTGCGCGCGGCCGAGGCGGGCAAGCATGTGCTGTGCGAGAAGCCGCTCGGCCTGGACGAAGCCGAATGTCAGGTCATGGACGCGGCCGCGCAGCAGCACGGCGTGAAGCTGATGGAGGCGTTCATGTACCGCTTCCACCCGCGCACGGTCGAGCTGGTCGAGCGTGTGCGAGCCGGCCAGCTGGGCGAGGCTCGTGTCGTGCGCAGCGCATTCACCTTCCGCCTCACACGACCGGATAACATTCGGTTACGGCCGGAGCTGGGCGGCGGCGCACTCATGGATGTGGGCTGCTACTGCGTCAACCTCAGCCGCACCGTGGCGGGAGAGGAGCCGCTCGAGGTGCAGGCACTGGCGCGCTGGGGCGCGAGTGGTGTGGACGAGCAGCTCGCGGGCACGCTCCTCTTCCCCGGCGGACTGGTGGCGCAGTTCGACTGCGCGCTGACGCTGGACCGGCGGGAGTGGTACGAGGTCGCGGGCACGGAAGCGCAGTTCACCGTGCTGTCCGCGTTCCTGCCGGGCACGGGCGAAGTCTCGATCCAGGAGCAGCGTGGCCGCACCGAGCCAGCGCTGCACAAGGTCTCGGGCGCGGACGAGTACCAGCTGATGGTCGAGCATTTCGCGGACTGCGTGCTGCACGACCGCCCGGTGCGTTATCCGGCCGCGGAGGCCGCGCAGAACATGCGTGTCATCGACGCGCTGTACCGCTCGGCGAGACAGAAGGGTTCGCCGGTCAGTCTGACGGACTGACGCCGCCGCTCACGCCGGTCACTTCGATGTGCAGGTCGGGCACATTGAGCGGATCCTTCACACGCACGCGGATCTCGACCGGGCCCGTCTGCGCGCCGGGCGCCAGCATGCGCAACGTACCCAGCGCATCCGTGAAGTCGAAGATCGCGCCGATACCCTGCTTCCCGTTCGTCGCATTCAATATTGCCGGCGCCATGTCCTGCTGCTCACTGCCCTGACCGCTGCCGAAGCCGCGTATCACCAGCTGGATCGGCCCGTACAGCACGCGGTCGGACGTATTCCTGAGACGCACGGGCAGGCTCGCGACCTTCGCATCGCCATTGTAGCGCGTGGCATTGAAGATCACGTCGATTGCGCCCGTAATCGTGGCCGGCGCCCGGCGCGCGACATCGGGCATTGCGGCTGCAGGTGACGTCTCCACACTGACACTCGCGGTCATGATCTGGAACGTGCCCGTGCGGCTGTCGGCCCAGAACGGGTGGAAGACGCCGCGCGTATCGGCCACGAGACCCATGTAATCGCCGCCATCACCCCAGCGTGCGGCCGGCGAGAGGAACGCGATGCGCATCGAGTCCGGTGTGCTGCGGAACGCGGATGGGGTGAAGCGCACGTTGCCCGCACCGTAGCGATCGGACGGCGCGGTCGACACGCGGACCGGCGGCAGCCAGCTGGCGCCGCCATCCAGCGACGCCGTGAAGTACTCGTGGTAGTGTCGCGAGTCACCCGTGTCGCGCGAGTCGAACCACGTGACCGCGACAACGCCCGAGTCGTTCACGGCGATCACGGGCTGGAACTGCCACGCGGCAGCAGGCGAGGCGGCGTCGATCGGGTGCGGCGCGCTCCAGCTGCGGCCGCGATCCGTCGAGCGCGTGAACACGATACGCGGCGTGCCCGTGCTGATGTCCGGCCACACCGCGTAGAGCTGGTCGCGATACTTCGCAGAACGGCTGTCTGCGGCGAGCGCAGGGAACGTGTTCACTGCAATGTCCCGGTTCACGCGCCGCTGCGCGATGTGCACGGGCTGCGTGAATGTCAGCGCACCATTGACCGAGGTCACGAGCCAGAGTCCGCTGCTGTCCTGCGCCGGCCGGTCGGGATGGAAGTCGAAGTCGATGTACGGCACTACCAGCATGCCATCGCTCAGCACCATCGTGTTGACGACGTTGATGCCGAGTTTGCCCGCTCCATTCACCGCTTCCACAGGTCCGATGAACGTGCGGCCATCGTCTTCCGAGCGGAAAATGCCCACGCGATAGACCGGGTAGCCGTAGAGCACGCCAATGTAGACGCGGCCGGCGTAGCGGCCGGCGGTCCGGTCCACGCTGATCTGCGGATGATCCCAGGACCAGTGCAGGTCGGCGGGGCGGCCCCAGGTGCGGCCGCCATCTTCGGAGCGATAGACGTGCATGCCGCCGCGCGTGCGGCCATTCTCGTCGGGCGTCATGGCGAGGGTTGCGAACAGCGCGGTTCCCTGCGGTGTGAAGAGTACCTGCGGGTCGCCGCCGCCGTAGCGCATCTGTTCGTCGAAGCGCGCATTGATCCAGCTCTGCCCGCCATCCATGGAGGCGTATGTCTTGGTGGCCGTGCCGCCATTGGGCCGGCTCGCGGTGATCGCGCCGCCCAGCAGATTGCGCGCATCGCGCGGATTCGCCGCCACGATCAGCTCGACGTGCGCCATGTCGCCATCGCGGCTGACCAGCACGTTCGGGCCGACGACGATGCGGGCAGCGGACGGCGGGCGCTGCGCCTGTGCGCCCGCCGCGGTGAACGACATGGGCAGGAGCAAGGCGAACGCAAGACGGCACAGCGGCATCATCGGGATGGCTCCTTGCGAATCGGATAGTGAACGCGAGACCGTCGCGTGCTACTGCACGACGATGAGATAGAAGCTGAGGTCGTCCATGGACGCGTCCTCGTGGTAACATTGCACTACGACGCTCAGATCGCTGCCCACGGTGGACCAGGATACCACTTTGCACTGCGATGCATCCTGGTCCTGGATCGATACCACCTGGATGTTCTCGCGGCTGGCCGTGTTGGGTCGTCCCAGACCGGGGAACAGGAGGATGCTGCGACCGTCCGTGATCGTGCGCGTGACCTGCACGCCCGGATTCCCTGCACTGGAACTGAAGGCGGAGTCGGCCGGCAGCGTGCGCGTGCCGGGCATTGACGAAGCGGTGACGGCCGCCAGAGCGAAGCGCTGGCCGGCCCTGGCTTTCTCGAGCAGCGCCACCACGAACGGCGCGTCAATACTGGGCGCGTCTTCGAGACCCGTGCCATCCCAGCACAGCACGCGCGCAGTGTCGCCGCTCAGGAATTCGTGCAGCTTGCAGTGGTCGGGCCCCGCGCCGATGGCCGTCACCATGAGCGCCTCCGGACTGCCGGGCGTAACCCGCTGTATGCCGCTGAACTGCACGGTGTAGTCGCCCGCGCTGCGGCGCAGGATCTGGATCGGCTGGTTCTGCGAATTGAAGGAGCGGCCCGCGGGCGGCATATAACTCGCCATTAGGGGCTGGTCGGCATACGCGAACGCGTACCTTCCCTGGAACGCGAGCGAATTCGCCATCATGATGGAGAAACCGGCATCGACCACTGAACCGCCCATGTCGAAGCAGAGCACGTTGGCCACGAGATCGGCGGAGACCGTGGTCCACGAGGCAAGCTTGCAGTAGGGCGATCCCGAGCCATAGGAGCTGACCAGCACGGTCTCACGGTCGGTGGCGAGCGAGGCCTGATTCTGGAACGTGACCGCGAACGATCCCACAGCCGGATGCGCCACCGTAATGGGCGCTCCCGTGGAGTTGTAGGAGAGCGTGTCGATGAGCGCGGGATTGGGCGGCGAACCGACCACAGCATAGGCGATGCGTGGCGGCCCGGTCGAAGTGCCGGTTGATGCGGTGGCGAGGAACGGAGCCTGGAAGATGCTGCCGGGGGCCGCCGCCACTGCCGCCACTGCGGCGCTGGCACTCTGCGTCCCGGTGCCGGGGCCGAGCGTCCAGCGGCTGGTGGCGCGACCCTGCGCATTCGTAGTCGACGTGGGCGGGCTGAGCGACCCCTGACCCGTTGTTATGGACCAGGTGACGGTCACTCCGGGAATCGGCGTGGCAGCGCCCGTGACCGGATTCACGTCGACGTACTCGACCACCAGGTCCGCGCTGAGCGCTGCGCCCGGCGCGGCCGTCTGGTTGTCACCGCTCACCACGCGCAGGATGTGCGGGAACGCAGCCGTCGCCAGAGCAGAATCCGCGAACACGCTGACAGGCGAGTTACCCACGGGCGGTGTGGTGATGCGCAGCGTTGCAGCCCCGGGGACGGCGCCCATCGTCCAGATTGCAGTACCGTTGCCCTGTGCGTCCGTGATGGCCGACGCCTGGCTCACAGATCCGCCCCCACTCGCCACCGCCCACGCCAGCGCGGCACCCGCGACCGGCTGGGAACTCCCCTGCGCGTCGATCTGCACGTACTTGACGCGAATCGGAATGGGCAGCGCTGCGGCTGGCAGACCGATCTGCATGCTGGTGGAAGGCGTGACGCTGAGGATGCGCGTGCCCGCAGGCGGCGCATCACCGGTCGCCGTTGCCGCGACGAAGAACGTGCTCGCATGGGCGACCGTGTCGACAGCGGGCGTGCGGATATTGAGTCCTTGCGCGCCCACCGCTGCTGCCAGCGTCCAACGCGTCCAGGCGCGGCCCTGCGCGTCCGTGACACTGTGCGCGGGCTGTGCGATGCCAGGATTCACAGCACCGGGATTGCCGACCGTGGAGGGCGTCCAGTCGATGGTCGCGCTGGCAACGGGCCGCACAATGCCGGTGGCTTCGTCGGTTGCCTTGTACTCCACGACGACGGAGTCCGGCAGCGGTTGACCCGGTTGCGCGTGCTGGTTGTTGCCTGAGACGACGGCCAGTTCCAGTCGCGTGTAGTCGGCGCTCGCGCTGAATGTGGCGCCGGAAAAACCGAAGTAGTCAAGCATCACGGCCTGCGCCTGCGCGCTCTCTCCAGAGCTGCCCAGCGTCCATTGCACGCGGGCCATTCCCTGGGCGTCGGTAGTAACCGGATTGGGGCTGACTTCGCCACTGTTCGTACCCGTCCAGTGCAGCACCTCGTTGGCCATCGGGATCCTTGGTGCCTGATGCGAGAGCACCTGAACCACGAGTGAGTCCGGCAGGCGTGTGCCCTGGCGTCCACGCTGGCCATCACCGCGCACTTTCACAATGTCGGCCGGTGTGACATCGACATCGAATTCCACCGCATAGGGCGGAACGCTGCCGGTGGTCGCCGTGACCGTTACCGGCACCAGCGTGCTGGTCCCGGGCGTCAGCGTCGTCTGCGCGGTCCCATTCGTCGCGGTCGTACTACTCGACGAACTGAGGGTGCCCGAGCTCGCGCTCCAGTTTACGGTAGTTCCGCTGACCGGCATCCAGGCGGACGCGCTGCTGCCCTGCACGGTGCGTTCCTCGAAGCGCACGACGAACGCAGCCGGCAGAGGCAGCTTGGCCGTGCCCTCCTGTCCGTCGCCGCTCACGATCACCAGCTGGCGCTCCGTGGTGGGCGGCTGGGATGCATCCTCGCACGGGCAGTTGGACGCCAGGGTGAGCACGGACAGTACGGCGACGCGGATGATGCGCGGCAATGCGCGTCCGACCAGCACCCGACTTGCGCGTGGCCCGGCCATGGGCGCCGCTGGAGGAAGTGACTGGGGAGTGCCGGGTGCCGGCATTGGGACGTCCGGTGGCGCCGCGGGCGCTCAGCCAGAGTTGCCTCGCGGGTGGACAGGGTCCCCTGCGGACACCCGCCCCATCTCGAGGGATCGCGACGAACGGCAAGATACAGTAGTGTCCGGCACCCGCAAACAGGCACACGGAGCCATTCCCTGGATTCTGATCTTTCCGGCCGGCGAGGCCTTCCGGTACCGTGGCTGGCAGCCCCGAGGGACTGCACCTGAAAGTGCGCGCGACGCTGCGAACGGGCGGAGCCGCACTGCTGCTGGCGTGCGCAACGGTGTGCCTGGTGTTGTCCCTGCTCGCGGTTGTGCCCGCACCCGATTACCTGTTCTGGGAGATCTCCATCCTGGTTACCGAGTTCGGCGTGGGGCTGGCGCTGGCGGGATTGTCTATCATGGTGTTAGCGGCGCGCGCAGCCCGCACCCGCCCGGACCGGCCGGCCGCGACACGGCGCATGGGCCGGCTGGCGCTGGTCGCGGGACTGCTGGCAACCGTGCTGGCACTGTCACCTGTAGCCCGGGCATGGCCGGCCGCACGCGCCGCGGGCAACGCTCTCGATCTCGTGTTTCCCGGCACCGTCGCCGATGCCCCCTTCTCGCTGACACGGCTGTTCGCGGGCATGCACAGCGGCGCAGCCACGCGACCAGAAACGGACAGCTATACTGACGGCGCCGGCGGTGCGCAGGGCATCGACATTTACAGACCGGCGTCCAGCGGAATGCGCGGCGGGCGCGCGCCGCTCGTCGTCGTCATCCACGGCGGCTCCTGGCGCAGCGGCGACCGGCGGCAGCTGGCCGGCCTGAATGGCTGGCTCGCAGACCGCGGCTACGTCGTCGCATCCATCGATTACCGGCTGGCGCCCGCACACCCCTACCCGGCCGCGCTGCAGGATGTCGGCGCCGCCATCCGCCGGCTGAAAGCGAACGCGCAGGCATACGCGCTGGATACGACGCGCATCGTGCTGCTGGGCCGGTCCGCGGGTGCGCACCTCGCGCTGCTCGCCGCGTACACAATGCACGATCCCGACATCCGGGGCGCGGTCTCGTTCTACGGGCCCACGGACCTGCGCTGGGCCTGGGAGCACCCCACGAACCCGCGCGTCATTGACAGTCGCGCCGTGCTGAGCGGCTTCCTGGGCGGGTCACTGGAATCGCGCGCAAGACTCTACGATGAAGCGTCGCCTGTTCGCCATGTGAGCACTTCCGTGCCCACGCTGCTGATCCACGGCGGCATGGATGAACTGGTGTTCGATGCGCACGCCCGCATGCTCGCCGATTCCCTGCGGCACGCAGGCCAGCATTTCGTGTACGTTCGCCTGCCCTGGGCCACACACGGTTGCGATTTCGGGTTCCGCGGCCCCTGCGCACAGATCAGCGCCTGGGCAGTCGAGCGCTTCCTCTCCAGTGTGCTGAAGGACGCTGGCGGCGCGACCGCTAACGCATTATTGCACGGTGCGCGCGCCGCGCAGCAGCGCATCCAGCCGTTCCCGGTCGAGCCACTGCCCGCGCACCAGTACGCCCAGCGGGCGCCGCAGCACTGAAAGGTCCCGAAGCGGGTTTCCATCCACCAGCAGAAGATCGGCATTGCTGCCCACGTGGAGCGTGCCCACCGCGGGATCGCCGAGGAAACGGCCCACGTTCGCGGTGGCCAGCCGCAGCGCCTCGTAGTTGGAGAAGCCGGCATCGCGCGTCAGCACATCCAGCTCATCGTGCACGGCGAAGCCCGCGACCATCAGCGGATTGGAAGTGTCCGTGCCCGGCTGCATGTCGGTGCCGTCGGCGTGCAGCGCCTTCAGCAGCAGTAGCTCGAATGTGTAGAAGCGCGAGGGCGCGGTCCGCTCCCGCTGACCGGCCAGCGATCGCCACCAGCCGAGCGTCGCGGAATCGACGTACGCCATCGCGGGACTCGTCAATGCAGACGTGTATGCCGGCGTGCCCGCGATATCCAGGGCGCGCAGCGAAGCGCTGGTGGGCGTGACCCACACGCGATGCGCGGCGAATGCCTGCCGTACGACGGGAACCCGTGCGGTGTCCGGATCGTGACCGGCCGCGGCAAAGGCGATCTTGTCCATGTGCTCAATGGTCTGACCCGCCGCGAGCACGCCCGCCAGACCGACGGCCGCCGGAATGTGGCCGTCGAGCGGCAGGCCCGTTGTTCGACTGGCCGTCACCAGTGCGGCGTCCGCTTCTGTGGTCAGCCCATTGGAGATCGTCAGGTAGTCGTAGCCGGCCGCTTTCGCGTCGCGCGCGGCATTGCGTGCATCCTCCGCGGTTCGAATGAGGAGATGATGCCAGCGCTGCGCTTCGCCGGCGAGCAGCGGCGTGCTGACCAGCATGCTCGGCCCGGCAAGCTCACCGCGCGCGATGCGGGCGCGCAGCGCCAGATGCTCCGGCGAGCCGTTCATTTCCCTGACCAGTGTCACACCGTTGGCCAGTGGCGCGCAGCAGGGCATCACCCTGGCGCGTCGCACCCGGCAGCAGCCGGCGATAGAGCGCGGCGGCCGCGGCGCGCGCTGCGGCGCCCGGCCAGTCCGGGGGCAGCACGCGGGCGGGCAGCTCGGGGTCATCCCACGCCACACTCCGGTACGCGAACACCACCGCGAAACGCAGCAGGAAGGCGTCCTCGTCGGAACAATCCCGCCGGTCCAGCTCGCGCGTGAGACGCTGCAGCCGCTGCAACACCGTGTTATAGCGCCGCGCCAGGGCACCCAGCGGCGCGCAGTCTTCCACCTTCAGCAGCGATTCGATACGGGCCTGCGTGACACGGTCGCGCACACGGCCCGACGGGCGCAGGACAATCAACGTCCATTGTCCGTCCCACTGCCACGGCTCGGGTGCCAGGATACGGCGCGTGCCGACCGCGATCTCCGCTTTTGCGTACTCGGTCGGCGCATAGAGCTTGGCCCGCCCCGCCCGGCTCGCCTCCAGCTCGCCATCGCGTACCATGCGATACAGCGTCTGGCGTACGGCCGCCTCCGCGCGGCCGGCCCGCCGCAGGGCAAGCACGAACCAGCTGCCGGGCAGCGCGCCGCCCCGCCGCAGGCCGAAGCAGCTGAACGCCGAGCAGATGAACCAGCTGACCGGCGCACTGTAAGCCTGGCGTAAGCTTTGGTTTGCGCGCGTCGCCGAAGGACCGTGAGACGTAAGGGTGGGTGCGGTTTGGATTGTCTGATGCAGTGTCGGCGGCAGCGCAGTGAATGGTTCGCTGTGTTGCCGACGCGGACAGGAGGCCGATTTCATGAACCGTGCAATCTACGGCAGGACCGCGCGGCGCTCCCTGGTCTGGTCGAGCGTCGCATTCTGCGCCGCGCTCGCGGCGTGCAGCAAGGACAGCACCTCACCGATTCAGGCAGGCTCCCTGCAGATCGTGAGCGGCGATGCGCAGACCGGCACAGTGGGAAGCGTGCTGGCGCAGGCGCTGGTGGTGAAGGTCACGGATTCGAGCGGCAATGCACTCGCGAACGTGGAAGTTCTGTGGGACACCGGCAGCGGCTCGCTGGATGTCGCCGCGACGGCCACGGATGCCAATGGAATGGCGCAGGCGGTCTGGACGCTGGGCACGACAGCAGGCACAGCGAACGCCACGGCCAGTGTGAGTGGCGTGCCCATCGCCAATTTCACCGCGACTGCAACGGCGGGTCCGCCCGCCAGCATGGCAATCGTGAGCGGTGACAGCACCAGTGCTGCCGTAGGTACGCTGATTCCCGATCCGCTGGTGGTGCGGGTCATGGATCAGTACAGCAATCCGGTGCCCGGCATCATCGTGATGTTTGCCTCATCCGCGGGCGACACGTTCTCGGTCGAGTCCCTGGCAACCGATGCGGCGGGCGAAGCGAGTGTCAGTGTGACGTTGAGCGGTACGGCGGGCTGGCGCACGATTACGGCGAGTGTACCGGATGTGAGTTCCGTCACGTTCGATCTGGACGGCTCTGCCTCCGCGGCCGCGCGAGGGCGGATTGTCAGACAGCCGTGAACGCGGCCCTCGAAGCGCGCGCGACCGCAGAGTGGTCCGGGGGACGGCCGCGTGCGTTTCGAGCATAGCAGATGGAGTTCCCTGGTTGTGCGGGCCACCGGGCTTCACGCTCCGGTGGCCCGTTCCTCGCCGTGGCCGTAAACGGGCGCGGCCGCCCTTTCACCCCGGTCCAGGGGCGTGCGCGCGCCGCAGCAGGCCGTACTCCGCCACCGCGCGCATGGCTGGAAGTCGCTCGTAGCTCGCGCCCATTCCCCAGAGCTGGACAAACCCCGATCCGGGACGGTCCGGCCGGTAGACGCGCACCCACGCTGACGTCAGTCCTTCCGCATCCAGCGCCAGTGGCTGCGTCATGCCGCCGGCGGCGATCGGGTAGATCCCCGGAAACCAGCGATCAATGCCCCAGGCGAGGCCGCTGGCGTCGGGCCTGACAACGTCGCGGTCTCCGCGCAGGGCTGTGGCGGGCACGCCCAGCAGCGAGTCCATGCGAGCTCGCTGGAAGGCGGTGATGTTGCCCTGCGCATCGTGCCGCAGCGCCGGCGGCGGACCGGCCCACACGATCTTGCCGCCCGCATTCAGGTAGCGACGTACTAACGCGGTGTCAGAGTCGTCGGGAGCCACACTGGCGGGCAATACGTCGATGGCGAAGACAATGGCGCTGGGCAGCGAGTCGGCTACGCGGGCCGCCATGAAGCGTGCCAGCGATTCCGCCGAGAGCAGCTCGTAGCCGCGCGTCTGAAAGTACTCGCGGGCCATCCGCGCTCCCGGTCCGTACGCCTGCCGCTCCGGTGTCGAGTCGTAGAACACGGCCAGGCGCGGCACCTGCGGGTTGGCCTGCTCGATGGCGACGATGCTGCCACCGGTCGTGCCGACGTACAGCGCATCGTCCCGGGCCGTGGGCGATGAGACTAGGGCGCCATCCATGCGCAGCCGCCAGCGCACGCGCCGCTGCCCGCGTCCAGCGCCAGCAGCTCGCCGGTGAGGTCGCTCTCGTGCGCGCTGCCCAGCACGATGGCATTACCCAGCAGCAGGGGTGAGGAGAGCATGTTGGCGAAGATGTCGAAGCGCCACAGCTCGCGGCCGCTCCCGGCCTCCACGGCCTGCACGAAGTTGCCATCACTGCTGCCGACGTACACCCGCCCGCCGGCGACGGCAGGCGAGCCGACCACCCAAGAGCCCTGGTGACTGAAGCGCCACTGCTGCGCGCCGGTGGCGGCGTCGATCGCATACAGTCCGTCATCGCGCGAGCCGAAGAACACACGGCCATCCGCAATCGCGGGCGAACTCTGGATGGACCGGCGATCGTAGCGGTATTTCTCGAGATCGAGTGTGTCACCCAGTGTGTGAAACGTCCACTGCTCCCTGCCGGTAGCCAGGTCGAAGGCGTAGACGCGCCCATTGTACGACCCGACGACAACGCGGCCGCCGCTGATCGCGGGTGTGGCGCGCACGCGTCCGCCGGTCTGCGCACGCCAGATGCGGCGGCCTGTCTGCAGATTCAGCGCGTACACGCCGCCATCCTGCCCGCCGATGACGACCGTGCTGCCCGCGATCACGGGCGAAGAAACGAGGAAGTCCCACCAGCGGTTGGCGTAGGCGTACAGGTTCTGCGGAATGGCGCTGTCGCACTGCATGGACCAGCGCAGCCTGGCGGTCGCTTCGGCCACCGCGAAGATGCGGCCCTTCGCCGTGGCCGCGATCACCAGGCCGGACGCAACCGCCGGCGATGCGCGTACCGCGCTGCCGGCATTGAACTTCCAGACGACCGTGCCGCGCGCCCGATCGATCGCCCGGAGATAGCCGTCGTCGCTGCCTGCGAACACGCGAGTTCGGTGACCGCAGGCGACGAGAACCGGGCATTGCCGGTCTGCACCCGCCAGCGAACGCCACCCTGGCCGCGGAACAGCGTCTCACGGGTGACGCCGGCGTGTGCCGCATTGCCGCGGAACATGATGGCCGGGGTAGCGCCCTGCTGCGCTCTCGCCTCGCCCAGACCTGCAATGGCGAGCGCCACCGCCACCGCGCCCGCTCGCTTGTATCGCGACAATTCCGCCTCGCCGGTTCGTTGGAAAGCGAAGGTTCGGGCGGAAGCGTCGTCGTCGCCAGCACGGTGTTACAGGAGGGCACCCCGTAGTGATGCGTCGGCCCGCAGCCGTCGTTCAGGGCGCCGGGCCGGTGGCAGGTGGAAGCCTCGCCCCGGACAGTTGCGTTTCGGCGGGAAGCAGCGCACCATACCATTACCTTCATGCATTGCGCGCACGTTCCATTGATGAAAGCTTCCGCTTCCGAGGCCATGGCGCGGGCAGCCCTGTACCGCTGCGGCGCCTGGCACTGCACCCGCACACAGAGCAAATCAGAGTGACGCTCCAGCAGGCCGCACAGCAGCTGCGCATTGACACACGCATTCCGGGCGACACCATGACGGTGTTTCACCCGCCGCGCGACATCACGCCCGTCGAGCGTGTGTTCCGCTGGTTCTTCAGCGTGCCGCAGTGGGTGCAGCTGAGCGGCGCCGCGCTGGCCCTCATCGTGGCCGTCGTGGCTGTGATCATCCTGGTGAGGGAGTGGCGCCAGGTCGTGCGGTGGGTCCGCACGCGCGACATGACGACACCGGTGTTCTGGAAGATCGTGATTGGCCTGGCAGCCGCCGGCGTGCTGTTCTCGATGGCGGGCTCGGGCGCGGCATTCTTCGTCTACTCGCAGGACAGCAACCAGTTCTGTCTGAGCTGCCACACGCTGCACGACGAAGTGTACGAGCGTTTCCAGCAGAGCAAGCACCATCAGATCGCGCAGCTGCGTTGCCACGACTGCCATGACGAGCCCGTGGTCGCCGAAATGACGCAGGTCGTGCGCTGGATGCTGCTGCGGCCCGCCGATGTCGGCCCGCACGCACCCGTACCGCGCGCGGTGTGCGCGAACTGTCACGTGCAGCGCAACGCGGACTCGACGTGGCAGCGCATTGTGGCCACGGCAGGACACTCGATCCACGTGCTGTCCGACACGGCGGCGAAGCTCCACATTGAGTGCCTCACCTGTCACGGCGTGTCTGCGCACCGCTTCGTGCCTGCATCAACGACGTGCCAGCAGAGCGGCTGCCATGACAAGCTGACGATTCAGCTGGGCCTCATGGCCAACCAGACCACACTGCACTGCGTTGCCTGCCATCCGTTCACGGCGCCCATAACCGAGACGCGGCAGGTCGCGGCTGCGAGCAACGCACTGGTGCCCACGAGCGTCAATTGTCTCGGCTGCCACGCCATGCGCGAGCGGCTCGCGCGGTTCGTGCCTTCGAACGATCCGCACAAGGGACGGTGCGGCGACTGCCACGATCCGCACAAGCAGACCACACCCGCGGCGGCTTTCGGCAGCTGCGCCACTGCCGGCTGTCACGCGCGCCCCGACACACTCACGCCTTTCCATCAGGGCGTGCACAGCCGCGTGCTGTCATCCTGCGGCCGCTGCCATTCGGCGCACACGTGGACTCTCAGGGGAGCCACCTGCCTCAGCTGTCACCAGAAGATCCTGGACCAGCCCGGTCGTGTGTTCCGTCGGGACACAGCACAGGCGATGCTGACACCGCAGCCGCCGTTCCGCTTCGCCATGACACCAGGTCGCGCGCCGGGTCCGGCCGCGCCCGAGGTCGCACTGCAGGCTGCGGGTGGGCAGACTGCCCAGGACACCACGAAGTTCTCGCACAACACGCACCGTGCGCTGCAGTGCGTCCTGTGTCATGCCGCCTCAGGTGCGCTGCAAGTGCGCTCGGTACGCGATTGTCTGAGCTGTCACCACCAGCGCGAAGTGCAGGCAGGCAGCGGCGCAGCGGCGTGCGAGCGCTGTCATCCGTCCGCGCATTGCCGGGGTACGCTGACGCAGACGGTCACCGTGACCACCACGACCGCGCCCGAAGGTGTCAGCCAGGAGCTGCCGTTCTCGCATGAGCGGCATTCTCTCGTTGAACTGCACGGACTGCCACACCGACCTGGCGACCTCACCCTCCGTGCGCTCGTGCTCGAGCTGTCACACGCAGCACCACGCGCCGGCGCGCGAATGCCGTGTTTGCCACACCGGCGCCATGGCCGCGCACATGGGCAAACAGGTGCACGCCGGCTGCGGCGGCAGCGGCTGCCACAGCGACCCCGACGTGCTGGCGCTGTCTTCCGCGCGCAACGTCTGCCTCGGCTGCCACGCCGACCTCTTCAAGCACAAGGCCGGCGGTGAGTGCGGGCATTGTCATCTGGTGAGCTGGACGCCCACCGCGAAGGGGTCGGCGCCGGCCAGCCGCGATTGACCGCCGCCGCCAGGCGCAGCGTGCGGTAGCGTCCGCCACCACGAAGCATGGGCTGGCCCTGGCCGTTCAGCGGCCCGCGCCGCCCGCTCGCGACCGAGGGCAGGTGCGCATGACGCCCCAGGCAACTGCAATTGCGCTGCCTCGCCCGCGTGTCGCCTGCAACGCGGTGTCAGGAATCGCCGCAGTGTCAGCCGGCGCAGCCTTGCTTGCCGCATGCGGCTCGCGCACCGGCGCAGCGCATGCGGCGGACGCCGATGTGCGTCCCGGGCTCGTGCTCGTGGAGCAGCAGCGCATAGGCAGCCGGGATGATCCCGACGAGGGGTTCTCGTTCATCGGCAATGTCGATGTGGACCGCGATGGCCAGATCTACGCCGTTGAAAACCAGGCAGCGGAGATTCGCGTGTTCGCGCCGGACGGCCGCCTGCTGCGCCGGATCGGACGCCAGGGCGCCGGGCCCGGCGAGTTCCGATCGGTGTCGGCCTTCGGTGTGCACGGCGACACGGTCTGGGTCGTCGACGTCCTCGCGCGCAGGATCACCCTCTTCGACCGGACCGGCCGGCTGCTCCGCACCGGCGTGGTCGAGTCGCACCTCACCGTTGACCTGCCGGGCACGAACTACGTGGGGCTGATCCTGCCGGTCGCGATGGCGCCGGACGGCCTGTTCCGCGGCGACATGGTCACCTTCATGTCGCGCGGCACGCCGATCGGGCCGGGCAACAATCCGCCCGACACGGTGACGGTGCCGAAGGTCCGCTTCACGGCTGCTGGCGGGGTGGCGGATACGGCCGGATGGGAGCTGCATCCCTCCGTTCCCATCGGGTCCTTCGATCCGATCGAGATCGCCGGCCGGCGCTACATCAGGCCGAATCCTCCCTCGGCGAGGCCGCTGTCAGCGAGCATCGGGGAGGGTCGCCTCTGGGTGCTGCGTGCCCCGGCCGCATTGAACCAGGACGCGACCTTCCGCGTGATCCGGCTGGACGCCGCGGGCGACACGCTGTTCCGCCAAACGTTCCATTATCAGCCCACCCGTTACAGCGACGCGTTCCTCGATGCCGCCTCATGGCGGGCCGTCCGGGCTCCCATGGGCGGCGTCCCGGCCGGCGGTGGTGCCGCTGCCCGCCCTGAGCTCCGACTCCATGCGCATCTTCCAGACCATGCGCGCCGCTCTGGCCTTTCCCCGCTACCCGCCACCCGTTCAACAGCTTGTTATCGGCGCGGATGCGTCGATCTGGCTGGAGCGCGAAGACCGTGCGGGACCGACCGCGCGCTGGTTGCTCCTGCAGCCCGATGGCCGGCTGCGCGGCACACTCGACCTGCCGCGCAACCTGCGCCTCTCGTGGAGCCGCGCGGACACGGTGTGGGCCGCGCTGCCCGATGAGGACGGCGTGCCCTGGCTGGTGCGCTATACGATCCGGCCGGCTGCCTGAGTGGCGCCCGGCGAAACGCACGCCACCACCCCTTGCACGAGTGAACCAGAAACGTGTGGAACTACGTGTTATATGTCAGCAGCGTGCTGCTCGCCGCGTACTCGTGCTCGCTGGCCAGCCTGCGCGCGCCGCTGGACAGCATTGCCCGCTCGATCGATGGCCGCGTGGGCGCGGCCGTGCTACTCGTGGAAACCGGCGAGATCGTCTCGATCCGCGGCAATGAGCGCTTCCCCATGCAGAGTGTCTACAAGCTGCCCATAGCCATGGCCGTCCTCGAGCGTGTGGACAGGAACCAGCTGCGGCTGGACGCGACCGTGCGCGTCCGCGCGGCGGACATTGCGCCCGTGCACAGCCCGATTCGCGAGCAGCACCCCGGGGGCGGCGTCGACTACACGGTGCGCGAGCTGCTGCGGCTGGCCCTCGTCGAAAGCGACGGCACCGCATTGGATGTGCTGCTCAGGCTGGTACCGGCCGCCGACGTGACGCGCTACATCCACGGCCTGGGTGTCGACAGCCTGATGGTGGCGACTACCGAGAAGGAAATGGCGAGTGCCGACACAGTGCAGTACCGCAACTGGGCCACACCCGAAGCGGGCGTGCAGCTGCTGAAGCGGCTGCAGGACGGCCGCGGGCTCTCGGCCGCGAGTCGCACACTGCTGCTGCAGTGGCTGACGGAATCGACCCCCTTCCCCGGCCGCATCAGGGGGCTGCTGCCCGCGGGCACGGCGGTGGCACACAAGACCGGAACCTCGCGCACCGTGGACGGCCTGACGCGCGCCACCAACGACATTGGCCTGGTCACGCTGACGGACGGCACGCACCTGGCGATCGCGGTCTTCGTGGCCGATTCGCGCGCGCCCGACGCGGCCCGCGACCGCGTGATCGCACGCGTGGCGCAGGCGGCTTGGCAATGCCGCACGTCACGATAACAGCTGGTTACGGCAGTGTCGCGCTCCTGCGCACCACGGTGAGCTTCACCGTCGACGGGTACTGGCTTTGGCGTGGTGCACGGAATTGTGGGCGACCATGCCGGTCGCCTCATCGTAGTTGTTCCCGCCCGTGTTCAGGTTTCTGTCGAAGCGCGGAAAGTTGCTGCTCGTGACCTCAATGCGGATGCGATGCCCTGCCTGGAACAAGTTGCTCGTGTTCATGGGACCGAGCACCACCTTGTAGACCTTGCCCGGCTCCATGAACACCTGCTTGTCGTACCCTTCGCGGTAGCGCACGCGCTGGATGGTTTCATCCAGATTGTACGCCGTACCGTCAGGATAGACGTCGATCAGCTTGGCGGTGAAGTCCGTGTCCTTCGCGTCCGAGGAAACATAGAGCGTGACCTCGACCGGTCCACTGACTTCCGTGCCTCTCCTTCAGCGGCTCCGAGCTGTACACCAGAATGTCCGGCCGTGTCTCCATCTTGCGCTGGTCGAAGGCGCCGCCCTGCACGGCGTTGCCCGTGCAGCAGACATTGCCACCGTACGACGGAACCGGATTCATGGGATCGTAGGTGAACCCGTCCGGCGTGTCCTTGCCGGGCGGATTCAGCGTGAGCACGCCATCGCCGGTCATGGTGTTGGCCTTGCCGCCGCTGGACAGGAAGTAGGTCAGGGACTGCGCGCCCGCGGGCGGCCAGGTGTCGGAGGTCTGCCACCGGTTCAGGCCCATCGTGTAGTAGCGCACGCGCGGCAGCGTGTCTAACAGCCCGTTGCTCTCACCCTTCAGGAAGTGGTCGAACCAGCCGTAGGTCAGCGCGTCGTAGTCCAGGCGGGCGTCCCCCACACTGCGTTCGCCCACCACGGTGTTCTCGGTGGCGCGCTTGTAGGAGCAGTGCAGCGTGGGTGCGATGACGGCGTACTGCTGCTTCGCGATTTCCGGACTGGCGGCCTTCCGCGCGTGGTTGTACATGGCGAGGTTGGGACCGACGGAAACGTCGTACCAGGACATGAACCACAGGCCGGGCACGTTGAACTGCATGTTGTCGTGATAGAGGCCACCGCGGTACCAGGCGGGATCGTCGGGCGTGCGCTGGATCATGCGGCCACCGGTCGCCACCGGCATCGAATCGGCGAAGATGCCGTGCGGTCCATCCACTGCGGACATTATGTCCTGCTCGGGCAGGCGCCAGAGCGCCTTCGCCCAGTCGACGGGCGGCAGCTGCTGTGCCAGATCGAATTCGCGTGATGCGCGGATCAGGTCTTCCTGTGATGTGCCGGGCGGAAACGTCGGTCGCACCTGGTTCTGCTCGCCGTAGAGCCACGCAATGAAGAGCATCTGCACCGCGCCGCCGCGATACCAGTTGCCCTGCTCGTACCAGCCATCGACGCGGCCCACACCGGCGCCGAATCCCTGCGGATTGATGGCGGCAAGTGCGGGATTGCCCATGGCGGCGACGCCCATCTGCCATTCCGCAGTGGAGGAGCAGCCGAGCAATCCCACCTTGCCGTTGGACCACGGCTGACTCGAGATCCAGGAGAGCGCGTCGGACCCATCCGTGCGCGGCGGTCCGAGGATGTCGTAGTTGCCCTCGGAGAAGAAATGGCCGCGCTCGTTCTGCCCGACGTACGCATAGCCTCGCTTGACGGCATCCAGGATGCTCGTCATGTCCGCGGGCGCGCCGTTGCGCACATCCCAGTAGTTGAAGTTGTAGGGCGTGCGCACGAAGATCGTCGGCACGCTGCCGCTCGCGTTCTTCGGGCGATACACGTCAGTGGCGAGACGGACGCCATCGCGCATGGGGATCATGAGCTTGCGGTCGACCACGGCGATCGACTCGAGCTCCTTTTCCATCTGCTCGCGGCGCGCGATCAGTTCCGGATTCGCCTGGCCGCGGCCCTGGGCAATGACGGGCCTCGCCATGCTCGTGACGAGAATGAACCCGGTCGCAAGCAGCGCCAGGCTCCGGGAATCGGTTCGCATGATGAACTCCGCGCTGGAGGAACCCGACCGTCGCGCACACCGCGGCTGGCGTCATCTGCAGGTACCGGCCAATATGCGCGTTCACGCACGGAACAGAAAGCCGCGCGACTGTCCGGCCGCGCTGCAGTCCGGCTGCGCGTGTTTTCCGCCGGCCGTCGAGGGGCTATGTTGAGCCGCATTCCGGAATGTGGGTCAGACAGCGCGAGCAGCAGTCGGCTGGATGTGCGCCTGCCTGGTACGCACACGATCACAAGGGGAGGACAGCCCGATGGTGGACAAGACCGGCGAACTGGATCTCAAGGGCGTCACGATCGACCTGCTCACGAACCCCGGCGCGCGCGGCAAGAGCGGAACCGCCACGGCACATTACGTGAGAGTCGGTGGCCCACTCTTTCCTCACGACCCCACACCGGATGACATCAAGCAGGGCGAGCTGGGCGACTGCTACATGCTCACCGCCGTCATCTCCATCCTGGCGCAGCCCGGTGGCACGAACGCGGTGGCCGGGATGATGAAGCAGCAGGGCGATCGCGTGGTGGTCCGGCTTTACGACACGACGAACAAGGCCCATTACGTCAGCATCGAGCAGTCGATCCGCAGGAACGCGCAGAAGCACAACGGTGGCGCCCTGTGGGCTACGCTGCTGGAGAAGGCCTATGCCGCAGCCAGCTTCGTCGAGGAGAACAAGAAGGCGGACGGCAAGCCGGCAGGGCCCGTGCAATCCGGCTACGCCAAGCTGAACAAGGGGCATTCCAGTGCAGTGTACCAGGTCCTGTTCGGCGAAGCGGGAAAGAATGACGCCATTGGGCAGGACACATTCGGCGGCGGCTCCAGCGACAATTACGTCTTCGGGCGCCTGTGGCACTGGCAGCCGGGCGAAAAGCTCACGGACGGCGAGCGCGCCAAATTCACGGCGCAGATCTTCGGCGGCGATGCCGACCTGTTCAACCGGTTTCTGCTGTGGCGCACGCACCATGTCATCCAGCAGTGGGACACGCTGCTCGATGCGCGCGGTGATGTGAAAGACAGCAAGGGCACTTCAGTGCGCAGGCGCACCCTGCGCGTGGAAGATCTCCGTCAGTTTCTTACGTCCAACGGGCTCGAGGACCGGGTGGCGGGTACGATCGTCGGCTTCGTTGAGGCCAAGCGGCTGCTGCCCAGCAAGCGCGGTGGCGGCGTCTATACGCAGAAGCAACTCGATATGTACAACCGGATCCAGACGGCACTCGCGGCGCGCAAGCCGGTGAGCCTGGCCACCACGGAGGAGATGGCGGCCAAGGCGACCTCGAAGGGCAAGAGTGCGGGCGAAGCCATTGCCAAGGGCCTGGCCGGCAACCATGCCTACGCGGTCATGAGCGTGCGCGATGACACCATGGCGCCCTACCGCAAGTGGATACGCATCCGCAATCCCTGGGGCGAGATCGGGCGCGCCTACACCGCAGGAGCCGGCAACACGCTCAAGGCCGTGGCCACCAAGGAAGGCGAGTTCGATCTCGAGCTGAGCGACCTGACCAAGCGCTTCAAGAACGTGTACATTGCGGGTACCGTTCTCGCCTGACACAATGTTGCGAGCGCCCGCGGGGCGGCTCGGCGGAGCGCCATGAAATTCGGACTGGTGGGCTTTGCCGGCTCGGGCAAGACGACGGTCTTCAATGCCATGACCGGGCTGCAGGTGCCCGTCGGGTTCGGTGGCGAGGTGCGTCTGGGCACGGTGAAGGTGCCGGATCCGCGCATTGACACGCTCTCGCGCATTTATTCCCCGAAGAAGACGATCTACGCGGAAATCACGTTCTGCGACATACCGGGCGAGCACGGCGCGCAGAAGAAGGGCCTGTCCCGCAAGTCGCTGCAGCAGATCCGCGACCAGGACGCGCTCTGTCTCGTGCTCTGCGCTTTTGATAATCCCGCGTTGGAAGGCGACCCGGATCCGGCCGGCGATCTCGAGGCCTTCCACGCCGAGTGCATCCTCGCCGATCTCGAGATCGTCGAGCGTCGCCTGGACCGCGCCCGCCGCGAGAAGACGGACGCCCGCGTGATCGCCTCCTTCGAGCACATGAAGACCACGCTGGAAGCGGAGCAGCCGCTGCGCGCGCTCGGCGCCACTGAGCTGAATCGCGAGGAACTGCGCGGCTTCGGCTTTCTCACGGATCGCCCGCTCATGGTGGCGTTGAACCGGGGCGAGGCGGATGCGGCACTGCCGCTGCCGCCGGCGCTGGCCGCGCGCATCAGCCAGCTGAGCGCGGCCGGCCTCGTGCTGTCCGCCAGCGTGGAGGCGGAGATCGCCGGTCTCGCGCCGGAAGACCAGGCCGCGTTCCTGCAGGATCTCGGCATTGCGGAATCCGCGCTGGCGCGCTTCATCCGCACCGCGTACGGTCTGCTCGACCTCATCTCGTTCTTCACGGTGGGCCCCGACGAAGTGCGTGCCTGGACGATCCGCCGCGGCACACCGGCGCGCCAGGCAGCGGGGCGCATCCACTCCGACCTCGAGCGCGGCTTCATCCGCGCGGAAGTCATCCCGTACGCCGTGTTCATGGAGCTGGGCTCGGAGCAGGCCGTGAAGGACGCGGGCCGACTGCAGATCGAAGGCAAGGACCACATCGTCGCCGATGGCGACATCCTGAACATCCGCTTCAACGTCTAACGTCTGGCGCAGCGCGCAGGAATCCGCGGCCGTGGCGTCGCCTGCTTCCGGAAAACGGCAGGCAGGATCCCTCCCGACCCACCTTCCCGCACTGCAGACCGGCGCCGGACCTCTCGCGGGGTCCGGCACCGCTGCTGTTCTGTAATGCACTGTTAGAAGGCGACGGCGCGGCGTCCGCCTGCCGGCCCGGATCGGCCTCAGCTGCCCTTCGCGCTCCACGGCGGCACCACGCCGTTCATGCGCGCATAGGCGATGAGCTGACCGAGGTGCTCGTGCAGGTCCGCAGTCATGATGACGGACGTCTCGATGATGGTGTGGTCCCCGCCGAACAGCTTCTTCGTGCCCGTGATGGCTGCGGGATCGAGCGCGCCCAGCGCCTGTTTGGCGTAGGCGAAGCCCTCGTTCAGGTGCTTCATCACATCCGGTTTGGTGGACGTCGACTCGAACTTCTTGAAGGCTTCCTGTCCGCGACCCACAACGGGTGAGGCGGCGGCGCCGTACGCCAGGGGCGTGAAGACGTAGTACTCGCTGGCCACGTGCATGAAGACTTCGCCCACCGAGCGCACGCCCTGACCCGGCCGCCACGCGAACTTGTCGGCGGGGAACGCCCCCGCCAGCGCCAGGAACTTCTTCTGCAGTGTGTCGAGGTCGGCCATGAACTTCGCGCGGATCTCGATGGCGCTTTCGCGGTTGGGTACGTCCTGGGCCGCTGCGCGCCGCGCGGATGCGCCCAGCGCGAGCGTCATGAACAGGGCAGCGGCACTGACACGCGGTATCATCCGGGAATGTCTGGTCATGGTCGGCCTCCGGCGCGGTGGACGGGAAAACGGTGCCCGAATATGTGCGAGCCACCGGCCGGTTGAGTAGCCGGACGCGGACATGGGACCCCCGCAGCGTGACTGGTGGCGCCGGGACGGGGACGAACGTGCAGCGGCCTGTATCACGCGGCCAGGCCGCGCTCAGCGGAATTCCTGGTGAATGTGCTGTGCCGGGCTCAGCAGCTGCGTGATGGCGGGCCAGTCGACATGCTTCACGCGCAGCAGGTGCAACAGCTGATTGTAGGCGTCGCCGCCCAGCGTCCGCGCCACGATGTCAGCCACGTGATTGGCCGGCCCGATGAAGTAATCGAGGGCGAGCGTCTCGAATCCGACCATCCTGGCGAGTGCCGCCGCGGCCGGCACCCGCTCGGGATACTCCTTGCCCTTGTCCAGACCGAACTGCTCCAGCACATGATTCGTGAAGAACTGTGTGACGCCTTCATCCAGCCCCGCGAAGATGCCATTGAACGAGGGCGACGCGAACTTGTGTATGGATTCGTGCAGCAGTCGCCCCAGGTTCGCCGACTTGCGCAGTGTTATGTGGTCTTTCCTGCGATCGTAGTAACCCTGCAGGGTGTTGAGATCCTCATCGCCCGCGTTGTTGGTGAGGGCCGTGTAGGCGGCGACGAAGGACTTGTCATCGAGGAAGGTGACGCTGCCCTTTACCCGCGTGCCGCGGATGACCTTGCCGCCAATGTAGGGCCACAGGTCGCTCTGCTGCAGCGCGGCATCGGCCAGGCTCTCGCGACTCGAGGTGACTGTCTCCCGCGTGGTGTGTCCTTGCAGCGGGTTAGGCGGCGCCTGCTGCGTCTGCCCGGGCTGGCGGCGCAGCACGCGGCCGGGGCCGGACTGCGCAGCGCCTGAATCGGGCGAGGCCGTGGCCACGCGCCCGGGCGCGTGAACGGCCAGGCTGCCGAACGCATGCGTCGCACCGCCCGCCGCACCGGACACGCCGGCCTCACGAGTCTGGGCCGGCGCCTTCGCGTGCCCGCCGGCTGCGCGCGACGGCCGCAACGCGGCCCGCTGTGATCCCCTGTCGAATGTCGCTGCCATGGTGGGTTCCCCGTTCCCGCCGGGCCCGCAGGGCCCCTGCTGCCGGGCCGCTTGCGCGTGCGGCCCGCCCGACCCGCCATAATGCGGACAGCCCGGCCGCCGCGCCATTCCACGACGCCCAGCGGGTAACGATCGCGGGGCCGGACTAAAACCGGCACCAGGCCAGCCGACATTAGAAAGTAGCCCCACAACACGCCGTGCAAGGACGCCCCCGTCACCGTCCGCCAGGCTGGCAACGCTGAGGGAGGCGTTGATGTTTCCATTACATGAGGCGAAGCCCCGGTCTGGGGCCGCATTGCTCGCGCTGCTGCTGACATTGCCCGCACCCATTGCGGCGCAGTCCGCCACGGCCGCCCGACCCACGGCACTCGTCGAGTGGGCGCCCTTCATCGAAAGCACCGAGATGTTCTCCTCGCTCCTGCTGATGACGGCGGAGGTCGACACCGTGCGCGGCCAGTCGCGCATGATCGCGGACAGCCAGCTGATCGGTGATCGCTTCGGCGTCCTGGGCGTGGATGTGCGACTGAGCCATACCGCCACGGTGAGCGTGAGCATCGAGGGCGACCGGCTCGTCGAAGCTTCGCGCATTGAGACTGCGGCGCCCGCAGGCGCGCTCGTCCGACTCGTGCCCCGCGTGCACTATCGCTACGACGTGCTGTACGATCTGGACGAGCCCGTCGACGAGCGTGTCACGTTCCGCATCAGCGTGAATGGCCTGACGGTGGGCGAGGAGACGCGCAGCGTGCGGTTCCGCCCGGCGAGCGAGTATCCGCTCCAGACAACATGGAACGGCGGGCTGCAGGACTATGGCTGGGTGCTCGCCGGCGCCGTCAACGAGAACGACGCGCTGGTCGATCAGCTGCTCGACGCCGCCCGCGCTGCCGGCACCGTCCTCGAGTTCAGCGGCTACGCCCGCGGCCCGCGGGAAGTGGCGCAGCAGGCGTTCGCGGTGTGGGATGTGCTGGACCGGCTGGGACCACGCGTCGAGTTGAACGACACGCCCGCCACCGACTCCGCGGCCCGGCGCACGGTGCGTGATTTCCGCGACGTGGCAAGGGACCGGCGCATGAGCAGCACCGAGGCCGCCGTGCTGTTTGCATCGCTGCTGCGTCGGGCGGGCATCGATCCGGTGCTCGTGCTCGAGCCGGATCGCGTGCTGGCCGGCTTCTACAAGGACGCCGCGCACGCCTCCGTCGTCATGCTCGAGCTGTGCCAGCTGGGACACAGCGTCGGCGGAGCGAGTCTGTTCACGCAGACCGCGGCACGGAGTCACGGCCTGGTCTCGACCGGCGGGTCCACGCTGAAGAGCTTCCGCGCAGCCGTCCGCACCGGTGGCGAGCGCTACGACCGCATCGGGCCGCAGCTGCGCCAGCAGCAGCAGGGGTATCGCTTCGTCGACATCAGCCTCGCGCGCAGCCTGGGCATAACGCCTGTGCACGGTCGCTTCCACGACCTGCTGCGCCACTGACAGCCTCGAGCAGGAAGCCGCAGTTCCTCAGTCTTCGCGCAGTGCCAGCAGCGGACTCACCGCGGCGGCGCGGCGTGCCGGCAGCCACGCAGCCAGCCAGCCAACCGCGATCAGCACGACCGGCACGACCGCGAACGTGAGTGGATCGCGCGCGGATACCTCGAAGAGCAGCGATGCGAGCAGGCGAGTCAGCGCCAGTGCGGCCGGCAGCCCGATGCCGACGCCCACCAGGGTTACGGTGAGCCCCTGGCGCACCACCATGGCGCGCACCTCGGCCGGCCGCGCGCCGAGCGCAATGCGCAGGCCCATCTCCTGGCGACGCTGTGACACGACGTACGCGATCACGCCATAGAGGCCCACGCCGCCTAACACGAGCGCTACAACGGACGCAATGCCCAGCAGCAGCACCGTGAACGATGCGCTGGCGACGGATGCGGCAATGATGTCATCCATGGTGCGCGCGCTGGTAATGGGAACGTTGCGGTCCACCGCGGCAATGGCCTGACGCACGGCAGCGAGCAGGACACCGGGCGCCTGCGCGCTGTGGATGGCAAACGACATCAGCTTTATATCCGCCGGTGCGCGGCTCGACATGGGCACATACATCATGGGCCTGACCGGCTCCTTCAGTCCGAACATGCGCACGTCGCCGACCACGCCCGCGATTTCCAGCCATGTGCTGTCAGGACCCTCCAGGCGGACGTGCTCGCCCAGCGCATGGCGGTCCAGATACTGCTCGGCGAACATCTCGTTCACCCAGGCGACGGGAGCGTCGCCCTCCTGGTCGCTCGCCTCGGGCGCACGCCCCGCGCGCAGGGGAATGCCCAGCGACTCGAAAAAGCCGGGCGTGACAACGCAGAACATGGTGACCGGCGGCACTTCGGTTTCCGTGCGCGGCTTCGACTCGATCTGGAACGAACCCAGTTTGAAACCGCCCGCGAGCGGCAATGCGTTCGTGGCGCCCACGCGGATCACGCCGGGAATCGCGCCAATGCGGTCCAGCACGCTCTGGTAGAACACCCGTGCGGCGGCGGGATCGCCTGCACCACGGCTGACGCCCACCGTGAGCACGTCGCCGGCATGGATGCCCGGATCGACCGCGCGCAGGCGCAACACGCTGCGCAGCATGAGACCGGTACCCACGAGCAGTACGAGCGCCAGCGACACCTGCAGCACGATCAGCAGGCGGCGTGCACGGTAGCGCTCGCGTCCAGCCGTGGCGCCTCTGCCGCCATCACGCAGCGTGGCGGTCAGCGACGCGCGGCGCGTGCGCGGCAGCGGCAGCATGCCCAGCGCCAGACCCGCGAGCAGACTGAGCGCGGCGCCGAAGCCAACGACGGTCGCGTCCACTCTCACCTCATGGAGCCGCGGCAGCTGGCCCGGTCCGAAGGCCACCAGGGCGCGCACACCCAGCAGCGCCAGCACAAAGCCGGCAACGCCCCCGGCAGCGCCTAACAGCGTGCTTTCCGCCAGGAAGACGCGCGCCAGCCGCCAGCGGCTGCCACCCAGCGCCGCACGTACCGCCAGCTCGCGCTGGCGCGATTCCGCACGCACCAGGAACAGGTTGGCTACGTTGGCCCCGGCAATCAGCAGCACCAGTCCCACCGTGCCGAACAGCACCCAGAGCGAAGGCGCGATGTCCGCGGTCTCGACGTCCCGCAGCCGGTCGAGACTCACCGACCAGCCTGCCCGGTCCAGGAAGTCCTGCGTCATATCGGGGAACCGGTCGGGAATGCGACGCTGCAGCGCCGTGATCTCGCGCCTCGCCGACGCCACGGTTGCGCCGGGCGCGAGCCGCGCCAGGCCGCGCATGCCGAACATGCCGAAGTCGACTGCCGGGTCCACGTACAGGGGCAGCAGCGCGACCGTGTGCGGATCGGGCCAGGTGAATCCGCGCGGCATGACGCCCACGATCTCGGTGGACATGCCATCGAAATCAATGTGCCGCCCCAGCACCGCGGGATCACCGCCGAAGCGCGTGCGCCACGTGTCGTACATCAGGATGGCCACCGGCGCCGCGCCTTCCCTGACATCCTGCGGCTGGAACGCGCGACCCAGCACGGGCCGGGTGGCGAACACATCGAAGAATTCCGGCCCCGTCGCCACCACCTGCACGCGCGTCGGCGGGTCCACACCTGTCAGATTCGTCTGCTGCATCCTCAGCCCGGCCACGTGCTCGATGGTGCGCGCACTCTCCCGGTACAGCGTGAGTGTGGCCGCCGAGTTCTCCAGCTGCTGCATCTGCAGCCCCGGCGCATGGTGCCGGATCTGCACGATGCGGTCGGAGCCGGGCCAGGGCAGCGGCCGCAATAACACCGAGTTCACCACCGTGAAGATGGCCACGTTGGCGCCGATCCCCAGACCCAGCGTGAGCATCGCGATGGCCGCATAGCCCGGCCGCCGCCACAGCATGCGCGCCGCCAGCCGCAGCTCGCTCATCCAGCCTGCCACCATCTCCGAAACCTCCCCGTCGCGGCCCATGGCCGCCCGCTGCTGCGAAGTTGCTGCCTGGCGCCGCCCCGTCCGCCCGGGCCCGTTGCCGCCGGCGCCAGCGCCATTCCCGCCAGCGCTCGACCGGCGCGCGCACCAGCACGTCCACCACGCCGTGCACTAACACACGCGTAACAGGGAAGCGGCGAGCCCTCCCCTGCGCCGCCCGCGCGATCCTCGCGAAATCCGCCTTCGCTTCCTCGCCGTAGACCACGCGCAGCTCGCGCGGCAGCAGCCGCAGCGCCACGGCATACCAGCGCAGCGCGCGTTCCAGCCGCAACTGCGCGTTCACGCGCTCACGCATGCCCCGCCCGTGCCGCCACTCGCGCGTGACGCACCAGCAGCGCCAGGCGCTCCGCTTCCGCCAGCAGCACCTGGCGGCCGAACGGCGTCAGGCGGTAGTAGCGACGGCGCGCATCCGCATCCGGGCCAGCCTCGCCATCCAGCGACTCGATCAATCCACTCGCCGTCATGCGCCGGATCGTGCCGTAGAGCATGGCCGGCCACAGCGTCAGCTTCCCGTCCGTCCGCGCTTCCACCCGGCTGCGGATCTCGAAGCCGTGCGCCGGCCCCTCTCCCAGCGCCAGCAGCAGGTGGAACCACTGCGGCTTGAGCGGCAGGAGTGCCGCCGCATTGGTCTTCTTCTTCGTCATGAACCTGGATTCCTGACAGTGCGCGCCGGCTGACCCGTCGTCTGCGGGGTCGGCCTTGCGGGCGTTTCGGTACCGATCAATACCAGTATGCTTTGGTATCGTTTTGCCAGCAAGCCGGCCGGGGTGAACGCCGCCGCCGCCGGGGCCGATGCAGCGGCGCGGACAGTGGGCGAGGCGGCACGCAGCCGGACCCGCCTCTGAAAGCGGGGTGTAGGAAGGCGACGCAATCCCTGAGCGTCAGAAGGGACACCCGACTTCCATGGAGCAGTCATGCAGCGCGCCGGCCCGCGGCAGCGCGGGCGGTCTCCGCTGTGGTACCTGCTGCCCGGCCTGCTGCTAACACCGGGTTGTGCGGTGCATCGCGCGCCGCCCGGACTGCTCGACCCGCCGCCCTGTCGTGCGCTGGGCACGCCTGCCTCCGACGGCTCGCCCGAAGTGCTCTGGACGTTGCGGAGCGATGCCACCGAGCGTGCGGCGCTGGATGCGTGGTGCTGGGCAGTGGGCCCCGCGCTGCTGCAGCAGCGCGTCGCGCCGGCGTCGGCGCCGGAGCCCATGGACAGCGTCGTCGTCATCGACTGGAACGTGCATGAGGGGGAAGCGGATGTGGGCCGGCTGCTGGCCGATCTGCGCGCGGGTCGTCTCACGGGCAGTCCCGTCCGGCATTTCGTGCTGCTGCTGCAGGAAGCCGTGCGGGGCGGCGCTGCGGTACCGGCAACGCCGCCGGTGTGGGCCAGCGGCGCGCGGCGCATTGGGGATCCGGCGCAGCAGCAGCCGCCTGACATTGCACGCATTGCCGAAGCCGAGAACCTGTCGCTGCTCTACGCGCCCTCCATGCGCAACGGTTCCGCACACGATGGCAGGCTGCCGCAGGATCGCGGCAATGCCATCCTCTCCACCATGCCGCTGGTCGCGCCCCGCCTGATCGAACTGCCCTGGGAGCGGCAGCGGCGGGTGGCCATCGCCGCCAGCATCGAGGGACGCACCAGCAGCGGGCAGCCCTGGACGCTGCGCGTCGTGAGTGCGCACTTCGACAACAGGAACCGCGTGGCGGCGCTGCAGCGCAGCCTCGGCGCCGGCCGGCGCAATCAGGCGCGTGCGCTGGCCGCTGCGCTTCCCGGCCCCACGCCCACCGCTCTGGGGGCGGACCTCAACACCTGGCTGGGCGGCGCTCAGAGCGCGGCCACCCGGACGTTGCGGGCGCGCTTTCCGCTGCCCGCCACACTGCCCCGTGATGCCACAGCCAGATTGCCTGGCCCTCTGCCCGGGCTGCAGCTCGATTACATGCTGTTCGACCTGCCCTCGGGCTGGCAGGCCGGGTACCGCGTGCTCCCCGATGCCTATGGCTCGGACCACCAGCCGCTCATCGGCCGGATCCGCGTCGCCGGCGCTTCTTAACAGACAGTTACCACAGGCGGTGCACGGTGCGCCTTGCGCCGCGGGCCGTGCGCGAGCCCGTCGTGCGGCGCCCGGGCCGTGCGGGGCACAACGCCCTGCGGGATCCGGTTCCGATGGCCTTCCGCAGCCGGTTCCGCCGCATCCGGAATAGACGATTGCCGCCAATTCCGTCCGCCGGGGGACAGGCCATGTCCATGGACTTCAGCCATCGCATCCACGTCAACGGCGCAGCCGCAGGCTCGCTGGCCACTACCTACGAACGCCAGGTTCACGACAACCTTCTCTCCATCATGATGTTCCGCACGGGCCGCGAAGTGATTCGCGCCATTGATGCCACGCACCGCCGCCTCGTTATCGTACCGCGCCGCCAGCTGGATCAGAACGCCGTCGCGCATCCGCTGAACTGGCGGGCCGCCACCGTTGCGGGCGAGGAAGTGCGGGATGGTGCGGGACAGCATCGCGCTGCGTGGGGGTACGGCACGGGCAACGGCTCGTCCTGCATACTGCGTTTCACACCCTGGTTGTTTCCTGCTGAGCTATTGCCGCGCTGGGACGCTGTGGCCATGCGCACGTGGCAGGCGGCGACCGGCTCGCAGCCCGTCAGTGCCGGTCTCGAAATGGACGAGGTACTGCTGCACGAGATGGTGCACGCGCTCGAACAGATGACCGGCCGGCAGAGCGACCGACGCCTGGGCAACGGCTTCGACACTGTCGCGGAGTTCGACGCGATTCTCGTCGTCAACCTGTTCATTCGTGAGCGCAACCGGCCCGCGCGCATGAACCACCAGGGCTTTGTCTCTGCGCCCGGTCAGCAGAGCATCATGCCGAATCCGCAGCAGTTCTGGGACCAGGTCCGGTCTTTCGTCCAGCGCCAGCGGGACCTGGCCAGGAACCTGGCCAGCGTGCCGGTCACCGGCAATCCGTTCCGGGATCGCCGCTCCGTCATGGCGGCCTGACCGGCTGCTGAAATCGTCCCCGGTGCGTGCTGAAATCGGGCGAGCGGAAAGTCCGATAACGGTGCATGAAAATTGTGCGTCAGGGCCGGCGGGAACGGATCGGGGTGGGGAGACGGGGTCGAAGGAGGAGGAGGGGAGTGTTGAAGGGCGGGGGTTGCAGGCACGGAAGCAACGACGCGGCCCGCCCGTTCCCCTCCCCGGCATCCCTCGCCTTCGTCCGCCCTCGGCGCTGTCTCCGCCCCGATTCATTCCCGTGCCAACCAGCAGTTATGGGCACTCGCCCGGCCCGCGCACCCGGCGCGCCCCTCCTGCCCGGACCCTCTCCCTTCAACACGGCTCCTCCTCCGCGTTCAACCTCCCCGCCCTGGTCCACTCCTGTCAGCGAGTCGTTACAGGCATGGCCGCCGACGATCCTTTCCATCTAACCAGTCGTTACAGCTGCCACCCCTGACCCACGCCGCTACGCCTCACTTCAGCCGCACCCTTGCCAGGTGCATTCCAGCCGGATCGCGCATGGACAGGTACACGATCTTGCCGCGACCGAAGCCCACGATCTGATAGCCCTGGGGCAGCTGATAGCGGGTCAGCAATTCGCCCTGCGGACTGACGATGTCCCAGGCGGGGCCGCCGGGCGTGGGGCGCGTGAGATTGGTGCGGATCCAGAGATTGCCATCGCGATCGGCACGCACTGCGCCCGGGCCGAAGGGCGGACGGTAGTCGGGCAGGTCGGATGCGGCCAGCACGAACACGGGCCGGATGCCGGGCGGTGGCGGTGTGGTTCCGCCGCTCATGATGACAGGCGCGGGCACGCACGATGGCCTGCCGCGCGGCGCGCCCGCTGATGCCGTGTTAGCAGCATTCGCGGTGACTGCCGCCGCCATCCGCGCAGCAGGGTCATCGCCGGGCGGACAGGCATAGATGTAGTTCTCGGGAAACGTCACGCCTGGCGGCAGGATCCAGTCCTTCGGCACGCCCGGCGGCAGAATGAAGCCCTCGGGCACCTTGAAGGCGGCGGGCCACGGGCGGTTGTACTGGTTTACCCAGCGGATCATGCCGGTGACGTACGACGACAGTGCCGCCCGCTGCTGCACGGTCGTCACGGAATCCACCAGCCGGTCCTTGTCTTCGTCGGTCAGGTGCTGCCAGTCGTACGGAAGCTTGGCTGATGATGTCCAGGTGCCGTCGGCATTGCGATAGTCGATGCGATAGTCGATGCCGCGCACGAACGCGATGCGGCCATCGGGCAGTACGGCCCAGTCATCCTGCGTGGGCAGCGGATTGAACACACGATCGACGGTGAAGTATCCCTCCACCGTGCGGCGTGCACGGAACTCGGATTTCGGCACGCGGATCACGCCCAGCGTGTCGATTTTCCGGGTATCCAGATCGGCGGCCACGATGAAGCCCGAATCCGGCTGGGTGGGGAGCCATGGTACCCCCGCGGGTGGCGCCACCCGCGGCGGCGCAGCCTGTGCCGGGATGCGATAGACCACGCGCCCCTGCGCGTCCAGTCCAGGTTGCCCGTACTGTGCGATTCCATCGGAAAAGTACGGCGCATCCTGCACACGCCAGACGGAACGCACGCGCGCCGGCTTGCCCGCGGGATCGAGCACGACGATGGCGTACGAGGCCGGATCGACGAACAGGGTCGAATCCCCTCGCCACGGAATGAGCGCACCCGCACGGGTGCCGTACGTGTTCGCGATTTCCGACAGCGAATCCAGCACCACGGACACCGTGTGCAGCGTCGTGTCCATGAGCAGCAGCCGCCGCCGCGCCGCGTCATTCAGCAGCACGCGACCATCGGCCAGCTCCAGCACGCCGGTGATACTGCCCAGCGGTTCGCTGGACAGCGCCGCCGCGGTGGCAATGCGCTGCACGGGCGGACCGATGGTGCGTTGCGGCGGAAGACTGTCCTGCGCGTGCAGCACGGCGGGCGAGCATGCCAGCACCAGCGTCGCGACGACGCAGCCGATTCCGTAGCACGCGTGAGTCATGTTGTTCACCGTATTCTGACGACCGCGGCTTCGCCGATCCCGATGAAATCGCCACCGAAACCGAAGCCGCCCAGACCGGCGCCGTTGATGTACAACGGCGAGCCATTGCGGATCAGGGCGAGATAGCGCGGGTCGAGCTGATTGATGATGTACGCCGGCAGCTTGCGCCGCTGCTCGGGCGTCAGCAGCTCGCGGATCGCGGGCGCGAGGCGGGTGAGCATCTCGATCTGCACACGACGGGCATTGATGTAGCGGTTCCACGCGTCGCCTTCACTGTACGTGGCCGGCAGTCCCGCGAGGTAGTGGGCCACGGGGACCCAGAGCGAGTCGGCCCGGTAGTTGTAACGCCGATTCATGGAGGCGATGCTATCGGCCTGCACCGCGGTCAGCCGGAGCGAGTCCTGCGAGCGCAGGATCGTTGGCATCGGGTTGGGTGTGCTGCCCGCGCCCAACGAGCGGAACAACTGCTCAGGCAGGCGGGAGCCGGGCTGCGTTCTTCCCGAGTGCAGCTGCTGGGCCAGCGACTGCCGCTCGCGCATGGGACCCAGGTCGACGCGCACCGCGGCGGTCAGCGTCACCGGCGCGCGCTGCGTCAGGAACTGCGGCCGTGTGGCGCCGAAGCGCTGGTTGACTTCGTAGCGGAACTGCCGCGTCTGCGGATCGAAGCCGCGTACGTACAGCAGCGACGGATCCGGGAATACCGTCTGTCCCCAGCCCCTGAGGTTGCCGGAACCGTTCACCAGCAGGTCCGCTGCACCCAGCGGATTGGAGAGCGAGAAGGAAATGTCCGCGCGCTGCGGCATGCGGAACTTCACGCGGTCCAGCGTGATGGTGAGCGATGCCCCGGACATCCACGGGCCACGGCAGCTGTTGCGCTCGGCGAAGCGGTCCAGCTGCTTCTGCAGGCAATGGCGAGCCGCGCCCGATGCGTTGTCCAGCAGGTCGCGCATGCCCGCCGCCAGCGCCGCGTCCGTCGTGTGATCGGGCGAGAACACGAAGGCGCGGTCGTTGGAGTAGCCATCGCCGTTCACATCACCGGCGATCATGGGCGTGAAGGCCGAACCCGAGCGGAACTGCCCGCTCCAGCTCACGGTCACGGCACTGAAGAAGCGATAGCGCAGGCTGTAGTTGATCTGGTGCGCGCCCTGTGTCGAGTTCGCCCAGTCCACCGTGAGCGGGCTGCCGGTCGTGCTGCTGAAGCCGGAAACCTGTTCCCGGATGTGCGACCAGGTGTAAGCCAGACTCCAGCCGAAATTCGTGGGCCCGTGCGCAATGGGAGACACACGCAGGCTGAGCTGCGCGGTGCGCGACTGCAGATCGGAGCGCAGCTCGGTGACGCGCGCAAAGTCGGGTGACACACGCGCATCGCCGGATGCGATGCTCCCCGTCTCCGTGACGATGCTGGCCGGCTCCACGAACACGGGGCGGCCATCGTCCAGCGTGAAGCGTGTGGTCGGCCGGAAGTTCAGATCGACGAAGCGCTGCTGGTGCAGGTTCAGCGAATAGGTCCCCTCGACACTCAGCGAGAAGCGGCCGTCCAGAGCGCTGCCGGTCCAGGACAGGTTGGTGCGCACGGTGCGGGGCGGCGCGAAGTCGGGCGAGAACAACGTTACGTCAGGCGACCGGTTGGAAAACACCGTTCCGGTGGAGCCGTCGGCGCAGCGGTCGGGGACGCTGCCCGGGTCCGCGGCCCACGCCGCCCAGTCGGGAACCGGCGAGGCCGGACCCACGCACACGACCTGCTGCAGACCGCTCGATAACCCCGTGTTGGAAAGCGCCCCGCTGATCTGGCCTGCGCCCGCGTTGTTGGCGAATACGCCGATGCCGCCGCGGATCACTGCGCGTGGCCCGCTCGCCGCGCCGGCAAAGCCGGCAATCTCCCTCGCCTGCCCCACCGTCCAGGAAAAGCCTACGCGCGGGCTGAACGCCAGTGGCGTGGGCACGACATCGTTGCGCCGGCCGAACGCCGATTCCACCAGTGGATTGTAAACGGGCTTCTCCGTGTAGTGGCTGGCATCCACGCGCACACCGTACTGCAGCTGGAAATCCTGTGTGCGGCGCCAGGAGTCGCCCAGCGAAACCGAGCCGTTGAGCTGGCCGGTCGACTGCGTCAGGGCGTTGAGCGTGCGCGTGTAGGACGCGGGTATGCCCGCCTCGAGATCCGTCAGCGAATTGAAGCTGAAGGAACCGAGCAGGTTGGTGGCCTGAATCTGCGTGTTGCGGCTGTAGCGCAGCTCGCTCGACAGCTTGATGCGATGCTTGTTGGCGTTGTCGAACCAGGAAAGGCTGTTCTGGAACGTGGCGCCGGTGCTGCGTGAGGAGGAGCCGCGATTCTGCGTGCCGCCGAACGTGAGCATCTGCACGCCGCTCCCGCCATCGGCAAACTCGGAGTTAACGCGCACGTGGCCGCCGGGCAGGTCGAGATACGGGTCGTCATAGCTGCGCGAGAGGTTGATGCCCGCCGACGTCTCGCTCAGCACCAGACCCAGGTAGCCGCTGTGCCTCGCCTGCAGGCCGCCGCTCCAGTTCGTGTGATCGCTGCTCGACGAGGTCAGCTGTGTGGCGCCGCCGCCCACCGGCGACTGACGGCCCCAGTTGCCGTTGAACGTGAGCCCCACGGACTGTCCGCTGGACGATGATGGCGGCGAGAAGTCGACGCTGCCGAACAGCGAACCGTTGTCGCTCAGCCGGCTGGCGCGGTCCGGGCCACCGGCCGTGGGCACGCCCGCACCGCTCAGAATGCCCAGGAAGCGCGTGACCGAGTCCGCCGCCACGCCCGCAGTCTGCAATCCAATGGGGCTCGTGTTCAGCAGGGTCTGGTTGTCCCGCGACTGGCGACCCAGCTGGAACGACACGTTGTAGAACGCCTTGTTTGTCTTGAGCGGTCCGGAAGCGACGCCACCGAGCGATGCGTTCGTGTAGTCCGTGCCCAGCGCCTGGGCCGCGCGATCTGTCCACTGCATTTGCGGGGTCGTCAGTTGCAGGCTCATGCCGCGCGTGCGGAAGTTCGAGCCCGAGCGCGAACTGATGTTGAGGTTGCCGCCACTGAAGCCGCCGCGCGACACATCGAATGGCGAGGTCGTGAGGCTGCTGGAGACACCGGCATCACGCGGCAGTGAGCTGGCGCCCAGCGGCATGCCGTTCAGCGTCACGCTGTTCTGGTCCGCATCCAGCCCGAAGACGGAGAAGCCGTCCGGCGCACCATCAAGACCCGGCAGCAACAGCACACCCGGCAGCGATGCGGCCAGCGCGGCAATGTTGCCCTGCAGCTCGAGCGGCAGGCTGGCGATGCTGACCGTGCGTTCGGTGCCCCCGACATCAGGTGGCTGCGCATTGCGGTTGACGCGCTGCTGGATGGACGCGACCACCGACACGGAATCGAGCTGCACGGGCGCGAGTCGCGCGTTGGCCAGCAGCACGTCCTCATCGGCCAGCCGCTTGATCTCGAACTGCCGGTACGCAAACCCGAACGAGGCGAAGCCCATGATGTAATCGCCGGGCCCGCCGGGGAACGCGATCTGGAAGGCGCCCTGGGTATTGGTCTGCGCCGTGCGTGTGACGTTGCCCGGGATCGACGTCGCCGTGACCCGAACGCCCGTGATGGGAGCGCCGTCCGGTCCGGTCACGCGCCCGCGTATCACGTCGGTCTGCGCCGCGAGTGGATGTGCCTGGGTCAGTGCGGCCAGCACCGCCAGCATGAAGAGGAGGCGGCGGTGAACGCAGCCGGGGGACGTGCGCATATCGCCTCCAGAAGCTTCTCCTGTTCTGAACGCTGGCAGTCCTGACACCAGATTCAGAGGCCCGGTCGCGGCACATGGTTGCATGCGGTAGCGGGACCCCGCCCAATCTCGCCGCAATCGCGGCGGAAACGCCAGTGCGGGAGGTGGTGCTACTCCGCGCGCAACGCCTCGGTGGGGCTGATGCGCAGGGCTCGCCGCGCGGGCAGCCAGCCGGCCAGTCCCGCAACCAGCAGCAGCAACAGCGCCACGCCGCCGTAGACTGTGGGATCCACCGGATCAGTCTGGAACAGGTAGGGCGCCACCCACCGCCCGGCCACGCCGGTCAGCAGCAGTCCGAGACAGACACCCAGCAACGCCAGGCCGGCGCCACTGCCAATCACCATGCGCGAGATCTGCGCATCACTCGCACCGATCGCCATGCGCACACCGATCTCGCGCGTGCGCCACGCCACCAGGTACGCCATCAGACTGTACAGCCCGAGTGTCGCGACCAGCAGCGCGAGCGCGCCACTCAGCCCGAACGTCACCATCCCCAGACGCAACGGCCGCATCTCGCCGCTCAACTGATCGCGCATCCATTGCAGCTCCACCGCGCGGATCGCTGGATCGCTCGCCACAACGGCCTGACGCAGCGCCGGCCAGTTCACGGGTGCATTCGCGTCGGGTCGCACCAGCAGCGTCGCGCCACCGAACAGATGCTGCTGGCCGAGCGCCATGTAGTACTGCATGGACGGCCTCTCGCGCAGACCCGTGCGGTGCACGTCCTGCGCAATGCCCACAATGCGCCGGCAGGGTGCATCGGCAGGGCCGATGCGCGCGCACTGGCCGATCGCATCCTGCCCGGGCCACAGCGTCTTCGCCATCGTCTCGCTCACGATCAGCACCGGCTCGGTGCCGGCGCGATCGTCGTCCGTGAAGGCACGGCCGCGCAGCAGGCGGGTGCCCGCCGTCTCGAAGTAGTCGGTGCCCACCGTGCTCGCGAACGGTCCACCACCCGGCATTACCGGGATCGAATCCAGGCCGGGCACATGCACACCCGCGGAAAAGCTGCCGCCATCCAGCGGCAGGCCGATCGCGATCGCGGCGTGCTGCACGCCGGGCAGGCGCCGCACGACCTCGACCAGGTGCCGGAAGATGGCCAGCTCGTTGTCCATGTAGTTGCTGATGGCGTGCGAAGTGAGCGTGGTGAGCCGCGGCAGCTGCACCGACGCCGTGACTACGCGATCCGGGTCCACACCCAGATCCAGTGCCCGCACACGCGCCAGACTGTGCAGGAAGAGACCGGCGCCGGCCAGCAGCACCACGGACAATGCCGCCTGAATCACGGTCAGGGCCGACCGCACGCGGGTATTGCCGCCCACACCGCCACGTCCGCCGCTGCGCAGCGCATCCGCCAGCCCCACCCCGCCGGCACGCAGCGCGGGCACGATGCCTGTCAACAGAGCTGTCAGCAATGCGACCGCAAGGGCGCTCCGCAGCACGCGCGCATCGGCGAGCGAGAAGCGCCATGTCGCTTCATCCGCCAGCAGCGCGCGCTGCACCACCGGCTCGGTCAGCCTGGCCACCCAGAGACTCGCTACGCCCGCCGCCAGCGCCAGCAGCATTCCCTCCAGCGCCAGCAGTCGCACCACGCGCGCCCGCCCCGAACCCAGTGCCACGCGCACCGCCAGCTCCTGCCGCCGTCTCGCCACACGGACCAGCAGGAGATTGATCACGTTCGCCAGGGCCACCAGCAGGATGACGGCGGAAACGACGGCCAGCCAGCGCGCCATCGTCGCCTCGAACGGCTCATGCCCATTCTGGTCGTAGCGAATGGGCGCCGCGAACAGCTTCGCTTCCTGGTACCACTTCGGTGCGGCTGCGCGCGTGCGATCGAACACCGCCTGCGCATCAGCCGACACCGCCGGCCGCGACAGACCGGGTCGCAGCCGACCCACGATGTTCCAGTTCATGGTGCCGGCCCGGCGCGTGTCGATCAGACGCCAGACGTCGACCCGGCGCAGCTCCGTCCCCGCGAACCCCGCCGGCGCCACCCCGATGATGGTGTACGCGTCGTCGCCTACCATCACGGTACGACCGGTCACGTCCAGCGCACCGCCCAGCTCCGACCGCCAGTACTCCACGCTCACAACAGCGAGTTTGCCCGCACCGGCTTCGTCTTCGTCAGCGCGGAAAAGCCGGCCGCGCAGCGGCGGCACGCCCAGCAGCGGCATGAACGAGCCGGTCACCTGACCCACGCGCAGGGTGCGCGCACTGGCGCCGCGCCCCACCAGTTCCGGCACGACACGGTACCCGCCCATGCCGGTGAACGTCCCCATGTTCGCGTGCAGCTGCTGGTACACGGGCCACGGGATCCAGGACGAGGTCTGATCGCCTGACGCCAGCTGCACGGTGCCGTACAGTCGCACCAGCTCGCGCGGCGCCTGCACGTGCGCCGGATCGCGCAGCAGCAGCCGGTCGAGCAGACTGAACGCCGTCACGTTCACACCCATGCCCAGCGCCAGTACCAGCACCACGAACAGCGCCAGCAGCCGGTCACGCGCCAGACTGCGCGCCGCGTAGCGGACGTCCTGCAGCCACGATTCCAGTCGCTCCCGCATGCGCATGCGCCGGTTCCTTCCCTTCGCCAGCGAATAGAGTGCGCGCACCGTCGCCGGCCCGCGCGCGAACAGACGCTCCGCCTCCTGCTGCGCCGCCGCCGGCGACCAGCCCTCAGCCACTAACTGCTGCTTACGCAGCTCCACGTGCAGGCGCACCTCCTCGTCCACCGCCCGCACCGCATCCTGCGCCCCCCGCCACTCCAGGCCCGATCGCCGCCGCCGCATCCGTCAGCCGGCCTGCGGCGCACGCGTCAGCAGCGCCGTCACTACGTCCGAATAACGCAGCCACCACGCCGTCTGCTCCTCCAGCAGCGCCACGCCCGCCACCGTGATCTCGTAGAAACGCGCCCGCCGGTTCTGCTCCGTCACGCCCCATTGCGCCGCCACCAGGCCGCGCTCCTCCAGCCGGTACAGCGCCTGATACAACGCCGCATTCCTCCAGCACCAGCCGCCGCCCCGACTGCTCCTCCAGCCAGCGCGTCAGCTCGAATCCGTGCATGGGCCGCCACGTCAGCGCCTTCAGCACCAGCGCATCGAGCGTCCCCTTCACCACCGCCATCGCCTCGTGCAATCTCTCTCCTTCGCTGGTTGCTCTAAGACTCTTAGATGAGTGAAACGGTTGCAAGCCCCCGCCCGCGGCCCGTCCTGCCGCGCGCCGCCCGGCCCCGCGCCCCGCTTGACGTCCGTCCGCTGTACCAGTAGTGTAGACCAGTCGGTCCAGGACCGGGATTGGACAGAATGCACGATGCCACGTCCACGTTTCGAACGGCTGGAACCCGCCCGGCAGGAGCGCCTGTTCGAGGCGGCCGCGCGCGCGTTCGCCGACCACGGCTACGATGGCGCTTCGCTCAACCGCGTCCTCGAGGAAGCGGGCATGAGCAAGGGCTCGCTCTACTACTATTTCAATGACAAGGCGGACTTCTTCGATGCGCTGCTCGATCGTGCGGTGGCCCGCATGATTTCTGACGTGGGCGGATTCTCGATCGAGTCGCTGACGGCGAGCACGTTCTGGCCCGCGCTCGACGGCTTCGTCGAGCGCTCGGCGCGGTTCTTCGCGGGCAGCGGCTGGGCCGTGCGTTTGTTGCGCGCGTGGCCGACGCTGCGCGGCGCCCCACGCGAGCGCGTGCTGCGCCTGATGCGGCGCGTCACATCGAGCGTGCTGCAGCGCGGACAGGAGCTGGGCGAGATTCGCGCGGATGTGCCGCTCGCGTATCTGGTCGAGGCGACGCTCGCGCTGGGCGAGGCAGGGGACCGCTGGCTGCTGGAGAACTGGGACACGTTCGGCGCCGCCGAGCGGGACCATCTCGTGGTGCTGCAAATGGGCATGTTCCGGCGCATGCTGTCTTCGCGCGTGCCGGACGGAATGGGTGAGTGACGGAGTGAGCGAGTGATGCGTATTGGACTGCTGTATTCCGGAATCGTGGCGGGCCTGGCGCTCACGCTGTCGCCCGCGGTGGCGGTCGGGCAGCAGACGCCGAAGGAGATCATTGATCGCGTCGATCAGCTGTTGCGCGGCGCATCGAGCCGCGCACTGGTCGACATGGAAATCCGCACCGCGCACTGGACGCGCTCTCTGGAAATGCGCGTCTGGTCCCTGGGCACGGACTACGCGCTGGTCCGTGTGCTCAAGCCCGAAAAGGAAGCCGGCACCGCCACGCTCAAGGCGGGCAACGAAGTCTGGAACTACCTGCCGCGCGTCGATCGCACGATCAAGATCCCGGCCTCCCTCATGATGGGCTCGTGGATGGGCTCGCATTTCACGAACGATGACCTGGTGAAGGAAAGCCGCATGATCGACGACTACGACATCACGATCGGCTTCGATGGCGACCGCGCTGGGGTTCCCGTCTGGGAATTCGTGCTGAAGCCGAAACCGGAAGCGGCGGTGGTGTGGGGAAAGATCGTCGAGCAGGTGCGCAAGGCGGACCTGATGCCGACCTGGGGCCGATACTACGACGAGGATGGCAAGCTGCAGCGCACGCTGACGTTCGCTGAGTACCGCAGAATGGGAGGGCGTCTGGTGCCCGCTCTGCTGCGCGTCGAGCCCGCGGACAAGCCGGGCGAGAGCACAACACTGCATTACAGCCAGCTCGAGTTCGACCTGGGCCTGGACCGGGACTTCTTCTCCCTGCGCAACCTGCGGAGCCGGAACTGATGCGCACGGCTGTCTGGTGGCGCATCGCGTGGCGCAATCTGTGGCGCAACAAGCGACGCACCCTGATCACCTCCGTCGCGCTCGCCTTCGGTTTTCTCGCCGCCGTGCTCATGGTGGGCCTGTCCGATGGTCTGACGTCGGAGATGGTGGACTCCGGAACGCGCGTGCTCTCCGGACAGATCCAGATTCACGCCGCGGACTATCTGCCCGAGCGAGCGCTCTATTCCACGATCGGCGGTGACAGCGGCATCGATGTGGGCGCGCTGCTGCGGCGCGTGGCGGAGACGCCGGGCGTGCTGGCCGCGGCGCCGCGCGTGTATGGCGGCGGCCTGGTGAGCGCCGCCGATCAGACGCAGGGCACCGTGCTGATCGGAGTGGATGTCACGCGCGACCCGGGTGTGGTGAACATCTTCGCCGCTATCAGCGCGGGGCGCGCTCCGCATGCGGGGGCGCGTGAAGTCGTGCTCGGGTCCGAACTGGCGAGGCGCCTGCACGTGCAGCCCGGGTCGCAGGTGGTGATCGTGGCGCCCGCCGTGGATGGCTCGATGGGTAACGACCTGTTCGAGGTGTCCGGCATCGTGTACACCGGTTCCACCGGGATCGATGCGACGACGGCGCTCCTGCCCATCGGGCCGCTGCGCACACTCCTCGCGCTGGACTCGACCCGCGTGCACGAAATCGTGGCCGCCGTGGCCGTGCCCGCCTCCGCCACGGTCATTGCCGGGCAGCTGCGCGCGAGCCTGCGCGACATGCCCGCCACCGAGGTGCAGGACTGGACGCAGTTCCGCCCGGAGCTGGCCGAGTACGTGCAGCTCGCCGCCGCCACCAACTTCATCACCGTGGTCATTGTCTTCGCCATGGCCGTCTTCGGCGTCGCCAACACGATGTTAATGGGCACCTACGAGCGGCGCCGCGAGTTCGCCGTGGTGCGCGCGCTGGGCGCCGTGCCCGGCGGCATTGTGCGCACCGTCGTGTTCGAGAGCCTGTGTCTGGGCAGTCTGGCCCTGCTGGGCGGCGTGCTGCTCACCATTCCCGTGCTCGTGCTGCTGCACCGTCATCCGCTGGACCTGAGCCGCGTTGCCGGCAACTTCTCCATGGCAGGTGCGCTGGTCCGGCCCGTGCTGCGCGTCGACTATTCGCTGGCCGCGCCCGTGGAGAGCGCCGTGGCGCTGCTGCTCACCGCGCTGGTTGCGGCCATCTATCCCGCGTTCCGCGCGGCCCGGGTGCCGCCCGCCGACGCACTGGCCGGCCGATGAGCGCCCCGCCGGTCGCGCCCGCCGAGGCAGGCACACTGCCGCCGCTGACAACGCACAGACCCGCCGCCGGGCAGCGCATTCTGACACTCGCTTATCTTTCCTGGCGCAATGTGCGGCGCGAGCTGCGCCGCAGTCTGCTCACCGCATCGGCCATGGCCGTGGGCCTGGCGTTCCTCGTCATCACGCGCACCATATCGGATGGCGCGCACGAATCGTGGATCTACTCGGGTGTGCGCATGGCCTCGGGCCACGTCACTCTGCAGTCCAGAGGCTACCTGTCGAGCGGCAGTCTCGCGGACCGCCTGTCGGCTGCGCAGCTCACGCGCGTGCAGTCCGCGCTGGGCGATTCCGCGCTGCAGCCGTACCTGCGGGCCAGCGCGCCTCGCCTCACGACCAGCGGCCTCGCCTCGCTCGCCAACGTCCGCGCTGCCCGTGCAGATCGAAGGAGTGCTGCCCGCGAGCGAGCGCAGCTTCAGTCGTCTGCCCGATCAGGTGAGCGCCGGCCGCTACCTCCAGGATGACGATCGCCTGGCCGCCTACGTCGGTGTGCGGCTGGCGCAGCGACTCGACCTGCACGAGGGCAGCCGCTTCGTGCTCACCGCGCAGAGCGCCGCAGGCGACATTGCGGGCCAGCTCGTACGGGTGGCCGGCACCTTCCGCACGGGCATCCCCGAAGTCGATGAGGGCACCGTGCAGATTCCCATCGAAACGGCGCGCGCCTGGCTGGGCGTTCCCGGCGCCGCCACCTCGGTCGCCGTGCTGCTGGCGGACAGCCGCGGCACGGCACGCGTGGCCCGTCTGCTGCGCATGCGGCTGGCTGCTGACAGCAGTGTTCGCGTACTCACGTGGCCGCAGACCGCGCCCGAGCTGGAGGCCGCGGTGCACGTCGATGACACCGGCGGCTACATCTTCATGGCCATCCTGTTCACCATCGTGGCGCTGGCCATTCTCAATGCCGTGCTGATGTCCGTGCTCAACCGGCGGCGCGAGTTTGGCGTGCTGCGTGCGCTGGGCCTGCGCAGTCGCGACACCGGCCTGGTGGTGTTCGGCGAAGGTCTCATGCTCAGCCTGGTGAGCGGCGCCGCCGGCATGGTGCTGGGCTTCGCCGTGGTCTGGGTCTTCTGGCGGCACGGCCTCGACATCTCCGGTCTGATCGAAAGGCGACTTCTCCATGGCGGGTACGATCATCGATCCCGTCATTGTTCCCGCGTTCCGCGTCACGGCGCTGGCGCTGAGTCTGGCGTTCACCGTGATCATTGGCGCACTCGCGTCCCTCTATCCCGCGCGGCAGGCCATGCACATCGATCTTGCCGAAGCCATGAAGTTCGAACAATGAACGAGACACTGCGTACGCTCGACCTCAGGAAGGAATATGCCCAGGAGCCTGCGCCCATCGTCGCGGTGCGCGACGTATCGCTGGACATCGAGCGCGGCGATTTCGTCGCGCTGGCCGGACCGTCCGGCTCGGGCAAGAGCACGCTGCTCAACCTGCTGGGCGGACTCACGCGGCCCACGCATGGGAAGATCTGGGTGGCCGGCCAGGAGCTGACCAGCCTGTCGGAGCGCGAGATGTCCCGGCTGCGGCTCGAGCAGATCGGTTTCGTCTTCCAGGCTTACAATCTGTTACCCGTGCTCAGTGCGCGCGAAAACGCCGAGTTTACGCTGCTGCTGCGCGGCGTACCGTCGGCCGAGAGGCGGACGCGTGTCGACGCGCTGTTCCACGAGATCGGCCTCGATGGTCTCGAGGATCGCCGGCCCGCGCATCTGTCGGGGGGCCAGCAGCAGCGCGTGGCCGTGGCCCGCGCCGTGGTGGGCGAGCCCGCCATCGTGCTGGCCGACGAGCCCACCGCCAACCTCGACAGCGTCTCCAGTGCCGCGCTGCTCGACGTGATGGAGCGGCTCAACCGCGAGCGCGGTACCACCTTCATCTTCGCCACTCACGATCCGCGCGTGATGGAGCGCGCCCGGCGGCTGGTGCACCTCGTGGATGGCGCGGTCAGCGAGGACGTGCGCCAGGCGGCCGTGCTGGCGTGAGCGACGCATGTTGCGCAGCGCGCGGCCGCGTCCCGCTCGCCTGCACCCTGCTGCTGCCCATATGCGCGCTGCTGCCGCCCTCGCCCACCGCCGCGCAGTCGCTAATCAAGGGTTATGCCCTCAATGTGGGCACCGCCAACGGCAGCTCGCCGCTGGTGCACTCGGCCGCTTCCGACCTGCAGCGCCTGCGCCTGATGGCCCAGCCGGTGGCAGGGACGCTGCACTTCGATTTCGCTTATGAGCACACGCTGCAGCTGCGCGATCGTGCCGACGCGGGCATGGTTTTCGCCACGGGTGAGACGCGCGCGTCCGGTGACTGGCTCACGCTGGACGGCACGCTGCACGCGAGCGACCACATCCGTCTGGCGTCACCGCATCGATCGTCTGAGCGCCGCCTGGTCGAATGATCGTTTCCAGATCGTGCTGGGACGGCAGACCGTGTCCTGGGCGACGACGCTCTTCCTGACGCCGGCGGATCCCTTCAGCCCCTTCGATCCCGCCGATCCCTTCCGCGAGTACCGCGCCGGTGTCAATGCCGCACGCGCGCAGTACTTCGCCGGCCCGTTCACGGAACTCGATGTTATCGTGCGTCCCGCGGAGACCGGCGAGGGTCGCACGATGACCGCGCTGGCACGGGCGCGCACCACGTTGAAGCCCTGGGACATCTCCGGCTGGGCCGGCGTGCTGCACGACCAGCCCGCGGCCGCGCTCGCCGCGGACGGCTCCGTCGGCGCCTGGGAGCTGCGCGCCGAGGCCACGCTCCGCGGTGAGCAGGGCGACGCCGTGTTCCGCGGCGCCGCCGGCGTCGACCGGCGCAGCACGGTGGCGGGCCGCGACCTCTATTTCGTGTTCGAGTACCAGCGCGATGGCTTCGGTGCCGCCGAGCCGGGCCAGGTGCTGAGCACCGTGGCATCCGCACCGTACCGCCGCGGTGAGCTGCAGGTGCTGGGCCGTGATGTGATCGCATTGCAGGCGACGTATCAGCTGCACCCGCTGCTCTCCACCGAGCTGCTCGCCCTGTGGGACCTGGACGATCGGAGCGCGCTCGTCGCACCCGCACTCGCACTCTCCGCCAGCAACGAGATCACGCTGCGCTGTGGCCTGTTCCTGCCCACGGGTAACGACTCGGTGCAGGCGACCGGCCCGCGTACCGAGTTCGGCGTCGCTCCGTTGTCCGGCTATCTCTCCGTCAGCCTGTTCTTCTGACGTAATCCGTGGTTGGGAGCGCCCGTACGTGCGCGGGCACACGGGCAAAGCCTGTCTGGCGCGCAATTTCCCCGCTCGGGCCCGGTGCGCGCAGTCGGGCGGCGGCTGGCCACCACGGGCGCTGCAAGGGCCGGGCGCGGTTGACACGCGCCGCATGCCGTCACAGCTTCGCTCCTGTCTCCTTGCCGCTTCACGACCCGTGTTGCGCCCGCTCCGGAATCCATTCCGCGGTGCCGCGTAACGCGGGCCCGTGTCCACATTCAGGAGGGTGTATGCGCAGATCGCTGGGTTTCGCCGCCATTGCCGTGCTCGGGCTCGCCAGTGCCGTGCAGGCACAGGACGCCGGCGTCGCCGTGCCGGATTTCGCCCGCAAGCACGCGGGCAGCGACAAGGTGCACATGGTGGCGCACGTCACCGGCCACGCGTCGGCGTGGAAAGCCTCCGACATCGAGATCGAGCAGGATCCCGAGCCGGCCGTACGTCTATCTCAGCGGTTTCACCAACTTCGACGTGCAGGCCTACGACATTCGCGATCCAGCGAATCCGAAGAAGGTGTTCGACTGGACGATCGAGAATCCCGAGCTGCACCAGGGCATTGGCGCCATGGACGGGAAGTACTTCAAGATCGACGGGCGCTATTACTTCGCGCAGTCGTTCCAGTTCATGCAGGGCAGCCCGGATGCCGACCTGGGCGCGGTGATCTTCGACGTGACCGGCCTGCCCGACGTCGAAGGTCAAGGTCGTCGCGCGCATCCGCTACCCGCAGTCGCCGGGCGGCTTCCACAACACCTTCGCCTACAAGCACTCCGATGGGCGCGCGCTGTATTTCGTGACGGTGGGCGGCCAGGCGAAGGCGCTGGTCTATGATCTCGGCAAGGTGGTGAGCGGCGCGCCCGCGGACACGTGGCTCGTCGGCTCCGTGCCGAATCCCACACCGTTCCGCCAGATGGGCACGGGCGGCTACCATGACTTCTATGTGGGCTACGATCCCGCCACGCACCAGGACAAGTTCTACGGCGCGGGACTGGGTGGGTACTCCGTGTGGGACGTGACAAAGATCGAGTCGCCCAAACAGATGTTTACCATCACCGGCCTCGGTCTCGACATCGCGCACACCTTCACGCCCTCGCCCGACGGCAAGTACGCGGTCACCGAGACCGAGTACCAGTACACACCGCTGCGCATCTGGGACCTGACGCCGGGACAGCAGGGCACCGCGCAGAATCTCGACATCCCGCTCAGCGCCTGGACGGCCGACTGGCGCGACCTCTCGCATAACCACGAAGTGCGCTGGCCCTACGTGTTCGTTTCCGCGTACGAGGATGGCCTGCAGATCTTCGACCTGAAGGACCCGAAGCACCCGAAGACCGACGGCTGGTTCTACACCTGCGAGTGCGAGCACGAGCACGGCTTCGGCGGCAATCCCAACAACGGCTGGGAGAGCACGACCAGCGTCGAGCAGGGCGCGTTCGGCGTCGACGTGCGCAACAGCGACGGCCTGATCGTGCTGTCCGACATGAGGAGCGGTCTCTGGCTGTTCCGCATGGACGGCTTCAACGGCTGGAACGGCCACGACTTCGGCCAGCCCGAACATCTCCAGCGTGCAGGACTGGGATCACGGGCCCGAGCGCGGCCCGCGCGCCGCCACGCAGCCTGCAGGCGGCGGCGGGCGGTGATGCCCCGCGGCGGACCGGCCGCCTCACGGTCCCGCAACCCTGGCGGCCGGTCCCCGCTGCCGCATCTGCGGTACGCGCTCGCGCTCGCGCTGACAGCCCTGTTCGCAGGCGCGCCGGTCACGAGCGCGCAGCAGTCGACGCACCTGCCCATCGGTCCCTTCGAGCTGCTGCTGCTCCCTACGAACACGACGCCACAGGCGGCGGGGCACGCCCGCCTCGTCTTCGCGCACTCCCCGTTCGGCATTGCCATGACCGCCAATGGGCACGCCATCTACGACGT
>CAWCRS010000007.1:1585000-1913028 GCA_963798085.1 uncultured Gemmatimonadales bacterium | reverse complement strand
GCATCTGAGCCTCTCTAGCCGAGTCTGATCCGCTGAAACATGGGCGCAGACCGACGGGGGCACATTGCTCACCGCCGGCCCGCGCACGAATTCAGCTGGCCGAGACGATCGTCAGCGTCTTGGACACCGGCTTGCAGCGGATCTTCCGCTTGTGCTTGCCGTGACCCTTACGCCTCGTCTTGCCCTTGACGTGGACCCGGTAGTCGCCGTTCGCGGCCGCGGGCCCCCCGACGGCATATCCGAACGTCCCGTCCTTCTCCGAGCTCGTGTGGCCGAGACTCGAGACCGTGACGCTCCGACGCCGGTTGCAACCCTTCTTGGCCTTCACCTTGCCGGTGAACGATGCGTTCTCGCCGTACGGGCTGTACGGGCTGTACGGGTGATACGGGTCAAACGGCGTCGGCGACTGGCCGGCCGTGTAGGTGAATTTGACCCTGGTATGGACCTTGATCTTCTTCGGCTTGTGGTGGTGGATGGTGCGGCCTCGCACCCGCCACCGAAACTGATCGCGACCGCCCCAACCGCCAAACACGCGGCAACGGCGACGCCAAGCAAGCGCAGTCCTTTCATACCTCTCCCTCCCCCATCAGTGGGTTGATCGAATTAGTCTGACTGGTCGGTGTCCAGGCTTCCAGCAGTTGCGCAGTCCCGAAGTCGGGTTAGACCGGATCCTGCGCCGCGCCAACGCCGCGTGCCCGGATAACGGCGTCGGTACAGCACGATCCCGACGGTCGCAAGCAGAACAAGGCCCAGCGCGATCGGAAGTCCGATGCCGATTCCGCCGCCGCCAGAATCGCTCTTGGACGACGCGGGTTGACTCGTGACCACAGTGGGCGCCCCGGAGCCAGCGGGACTGGTTGGACTCGAGTTGGCAACGGCCACTTTCCTGGCCCCCGGTATTTCCGTGACCGCTCCCGGCAGACGAGCCGCCTCCTCCGGACTGCGCGACGCCAGACGAGCCGTTTCCGCCGTCCGTCGTCGGCGTCTGTAGTCCCGGCGCAGCACCGCTGCCCGAACCAGCGTCCGAGCCTTGACTACCGGACGATCCGTTGCCGCCACCGCTGTTCGATCCGCTGTGGCCTCCGCCGCCGCTCGGGTGATCGCCACCTGCGCCCGGGAATGCTCTCCGCCTACTCGTCAACCGCCGAGCCCCCGGGAAGCTGGGCAAGCGCAGCTGGGCTCGCCACGAGCCAAATCACCGCCACAGCGATAAGGTCGAGAGGCCCCCACAGACCCTAACCAATGTTCTGCTGTCTGAGTCACGCCCAGAGCCTTACACACTCGATTTTATTGTCCGGTCATGCCCGAGGTAACACGTGCAATGGGCAATGGTCTCGGTGCTCTCGCCAGCTGCACGCGGTGGCGTCAGCTTTTGAGCCGCTGCGCCGTATGTACCTCTGATGGCCAGCCAGCCTCCCTCGAAACCGTCCGGCCGGCTCGCTGACTCGTACGGCCCCTGGCGCTTGCGGGCTACGTGTTGCCGTTCTCACTGATCCTTTACCTGGCTCTGCGCGGGCGCGGTACCACCCGATCACCCGGGCGAGGTCGGGCGTTGCAATCTGGTGGATCGTCGGGCTTGCGGCCGTGCTGGGACTGGTGCCGTCAGCCGGTCTCAGCCGCTCGGGCACTGGCTTCTCGGCGCTCCTGGCTTGCCTTCGCTGCGTGGACCGCCGCCGCGCTTTTCTGGGACGGAGTCCAGCGAACGCACGGTGATCGAAATCGGGAGGGTGGCGAGCTACGTCGGAATCTTTCTGGTCCACGCTGATCGTCCAAGGGCGCGACGGACTCGAAACGATCGGTCTCCTCGGTTGCGGCCGCGATCGCCGTGATCGGTGTGCTCGCGCTCCTCTCGCGGCTGCATCCCGCCTGGTTCCCGAGAACGACGCCTCGAACTCCTCGCCAACATTCGCGGCGCGCCTCAGTTACCCGCTCAACTACTGGAACGGGCTGGCGGCTCTTCTCTCGATCGGAGTGCCGCTTCTCCTTGTGCTGGCCACGTCGGCTCGCCTGGACTTAGACGCGCGTGCTCGCGGCAGCGGTCATCCCGGCGATTTGCTCGCGACCTTCTACACGATTTCGCGCGGGGGGCCGATCGAGCCAGCCGTCGCCTTGGTAACTCCTTTGCTCTCCACCCGAGGCCCCTCGCGCTGCTGCCGACGACGCTTGTCTGCGCCGTCGGAGCGACCATCCTGATCGCTGCCGCGACTACAGCGCGATGCCCTCGCTGACGGCTTTGGCGGTGCGCTCGCGTCGAGCCAGGGCAATGAGATGCTCGCGGCGACCGTAGTGGTGTGCGTCGCGACCGGCTTGCTGCAGGCCGCGATTGTGATGTCGGCCGGCGTGGTCTGGGCCCCGACCTCGGATCTCGCCGACGGGCGCAGCTTCAGGGCCTTCGCGACCGCCGCGGCGATCGCGCTAATCGCGGCGATCGCGCTCGACGTGCCTGGCAAGCTGGCCGACCGTGGGAGGAGTTCAAGCAGCCCGGCGGTCCAGCGAACAACGCCACGACCGACAGGTTCACGAGCGCGAGCGGCAATGGCCGCTACCAGCTGGTGGGCCTCGACGTTCGACGCCAATGCAACCGCCCCGCTCGTCGGCATCGGACCCGGAACCTGGCAGTACTGGTGGGCGCGGACGGGCGATGTACCCGGGTTCGTCCGCGCCATGCGCATCGCTGTATCTCGAGACGTTGGCGGAGCTTGGTATCGTCGGATTCCTCTTGATCATTAGCTTCGTCGGTGGCGTGCTCGTCGTAGGGATCCGACGCGTACTTCGCGCGCCGCCCGAACGCCGGCGCGTGCGTCCGCCGCTGCGGCGGCAGGATGTGCCACATTCGCGATCGCGGCGATGATCGACTGGAGCTGGGAGCTCGCCGTCTTACCCGCGACCTTCCTGCTGCTCGCGGCGAGCGTGCTCGGTCGGAGACCCCGTCGACGAGCAGACTCGTGCTCCGGGCCTCGCCACGGGCGCCCCGGGTCTCCTTCCCCGCGTCGCCACCGTGGCTTTCGCGGTTGTTGGGGTCGTCGCAATCGGACTCCCGCTGCTCGGCATGACGGCGGTACGAGCAAGCCAGGCTGATGCATGCGAGGTCCGGCCACCTCGATCAAAGAGCGCTTCTACGAGGCTGAAAGCGCCGCGAAGTGGGCAACCCTACGCTGCATCCCCGCACCTCCAAGCAGGCGCTCGTCTTGGAGCTGATCGCTGAGCGGAGCGGCGCCGCAGGGTCGGACGACATGAATGCTGCTGTCGCCGCCGCCACAGAAGCAACCCGGGACGAGCCGACCAATTGGCGCACCTGGTTCGTCTCTCGCGCCTTCAGAGCAAGGCCGGCGAGGCCGCTGAGTCCGCTGCGTCCTATGACCAGGCGAAATCGCTTAACCCGAGGTCGCCGTTGTTCGCAAATGGCTGACGAAAACGTCACGGGCTCGGCCCCGGAGCTCGAGCTACGACTCTCGGCCGAGCGACCCGGCCATCGGATGCCTTTCGCGCGGGCTCCGCTCGAGCCCTTGGATCGCGCACGCGAATCCGGCTTTCCCCGAGGAACCAGGATCATCGTGGCCTGCGCCTGTTCTGGAGCTGCCGTGTCTTGATCACGGCCCTCGGAGTCGCGGGCATCGCCCGTTCGCGCCGTAGCGCGTCTAACCGAAACTGGCGCGTGCGTGCACGACGGGGTCGAGACGATCGCGCATATGACGCAACGCACGCGAAAGAATCTGGTGAATGTTGTCGACGGAGGCGCCGACGAGCGCGGCGATGTCGGCGGTGGTGAGATCGCCACCGAACCGCAGCGCGATGACCTGCCGCGCCGATCGCTCAGACCGACGAGGGCCGCAGCGATCTCGGCGAGGGTCCGAGGACGACGTCCGACCCCTGACCGGCGGAATGCCTGTCGAGCTGGTCGACCAGCGATTCCCGGCGAGCGCTCGCCTCCTTGCGAAGATGATCAATGACGGCGTTCTGCGCGATCGACAGCAGCCAGGTCTTCACGCTCGCTCGACTGGGTCGTACCGATCCCAGGACCCAGCGAGCTCGAATGTCCGCTGCGTCAGGTCCTCGGCTTGCCATCCATCCGCAAGCCGGTAGGCAATGAACCCGTAGACGTCATCGACGTGCCTGTCGTAGACATCGACGAATTCGCCCCTTGCCACGGCCACTATGGCGTACGGGCTGCCGGCTCGAGGATGCCCTCGGCAAGCGTCTCGCAGACGAGCACAATCTCAGAAACGTCTATCCCGGCGAACATCGGCAGCGAGAGCTCGGACGCAGCCCACGCCTCGGCCCGGCTCAAATCGTCCGCTCGTGCGGCGGCGGCGAAGGGGGGTTGCTCGTGCACGGCGGGCGAATAGTGGACGCCGGTTGAGATCCCCCGCTCGGCCAGGACCGCCGCGGCGGTGTCACGATCTGCCAAACGAACCGGATACAGGTGATAGATGTCATGCGCGCCACTCTCGAGGCACCAGCCCCCGCGCAGCTTGCGGAAGCCGTGACTCATAGGAGAGGGCCGCCTCCCGCCGTGCAAGAATTCCAGCCATCGAGATGCGGGAGCTTCACGCGCAGCACCGCTGCTTGCAGGGTGTCGAGGCGCTCGTTGAACCCGGCGACGCTGTGATCGCCCTTACCGAGCTGGCCGATGTGCCGGAGGCGGCGCGCGCGTTCGGCAAGCTGATCGTCGCTTGTGGAGATCATGCCGCCGTCCCCAAAAGCACCAGGTTCTTGCTTGGGTAAAAGCTAAGGCAGAGGCGAGGCCGAAAGGATCCCGCCCGGTGATCACCCCAGGCGCGCCGTGGTCCTGGGCCGCGTCCTCGATCACAGCCAGTCCGCGCTCTTCAGCGAAGTCTGTCGAGACGGCGTCCATGTCGCAACCTGCCCGTAGAGATGGACCGGGACGACATTGCCGAAGTGCGATCTCCGCAAACGGATGCAGCCGAGTCCAGGCGCCGCGAGCTGCAGAAAGCGTTCGAGTCGGGCACTGGAATGTTCGGGGCCCTGGCCCTCGAAGCCGTGCGGCAGCAGCAGTACGAGCCGGGACAGCTGTCCCCACTTCTCCCGGCCTGCGGCCATGAACTGATCGATGATGATCTGCGCGCCATTGACGAAGTCACCGAACTGCGCCTCCCAGAGCACGAGCACCGGCCGCGCCACGACACTGTAACCGTACTCGAAGCCGAGCACCGCCAGCTCTGATAATGGGCTGTTATAGACTTCGAAGGGCACGTGCGCATCCTGCAGGTGCGCCAGGGGCGCGAATCGAGCGCCACTCGCGACATCATGGAGCACGAGATGGCGCTGGCTGAAGGTGCCGCGCTCCGCATCCTGACCGGTCAGGCGCACGGGCACGTTGTCCATCAGCAGGCTGGCGAAGGCCAGCGTCTCGGCGTGGGCCCAGTCGACAGGGCCGCGTTGCTCGAGCAGTTTCGCGCGCCGCTCGAGCTGGCGGGCCAGCTTGGGATGCACATGGAAGTCCGCGGGCCACGTGTGTACCTGGTGGTCCAGCGAGAGCAGAGTCGCGGCGGGGACGGCGGTCACCAGTTCGCCCATGGCGATATCGCCGGCCACCGTGTCCGGATCGAGTCTCGCCGATCCTTCTCTGCCGGCCGCGCGCACGCCATCCTGCGCCTGCGTCAGACGATCGTGCTGGCGATCGAGCAGCGCCTGCACCGCCGCCTCACCCAGCACGTGTTCCTGCACGAGGTGTTCCGCCCAGAGCCGGCGCACCGTCGGATGCGCCGCGATGGTGCGATACATCAGCGGCTGCGTGTAGGCGGGTTCGTCGGCTTCGTTGTGGCCGTAGCGGCGATAGCCGACGAGATCGATCACCACGTCATCGTGGAAACGCTCGCGGAACGACATTGCCAGACGAACCACGGCAAGACAGGCTTCGGGGTCGTCGGCATTGACGTGAAACACGGGGAGATCGAAGCCACGCGCCAGGTCGCTCGCGTAATCCGTCGAGTGCGCATCACACGGGTCCGTGGTGAAGCCCACCTGATTGTTCAGGATGATGTGCAGCGTACCGCCCGTACGGTAACCGGTCAGCCTGGCGAGGTTCAGGGTTTCCGCGACCACGCCCTGGCCGGAAAATGCGGCGTCACCGTGCAGCAGAATGGGCATGACGAGATTCTCGTCGCGGATGGGCGTGGGTGAGGCGTGGTCCGTCTGCCTCGCCCTCGCCATGCCCTCGGCGACGGGATTCACGAATTCGAGATGACTGGGATTGGGCGCGAGCAGCACCGTGAGCGGCGTACCGGAACGCGTGGCGTATGTGCCCTCCGCACCGAGGTGGTACTTCACATCGCCCGTGCCGGCAATGGTGGCGTGACGGCCCTCGAACCTCGCGATGAGATCCGCGTAGGAAACACCGAGCACGTGCGCCAGCACATTGAGGCGCCCGCGATGCGACATGCCGATCACGATTTCCGCAGCGCCTGCCGCACTGGCACGCTCGATGGCTAGATCCAGCATGGGCACCGTCACGTCGGTGCCTTCGATGGAGAAGCGCTTGGCGCCGAGGTAGGCGCGGTGCAGGAACTGCTCGAAGCCCTCGACTTCGGTGAGCCGTTCGAGAAGGTGAATCTTCTCGGCGCTGGCGAGAGGCTGACGATGCGCGCGCGTCTCGATCTGCTGCCGCAGCCATTCGCGCTTCTCGGGATCCTCGAGATACTCGAACTCGTAGCCGATGGGGCCGGTGTAGGTCTCGCAGAGGAAGTCGAACACGTCGGCAATCGTGTCACCGTAGGCTTCGAGCTGCACCATCGAGGCAGGCACATTGGCCAGCTCGGCGCGGGTGATGCCGTGAAATTCGGGCCTCAGCTGCGGGTGGCCGGGTGGTTCCGAGCCGAGCGGATCGATGTGCGCGCTGCGATGCCCGTGCAGCCTGTACGCGTCGACCAGTTCGCCGGCAGCACGCGCGGCACGCAACTGCGCTTCCGTGGCCACCCCGCCGCCTGCGATAACGAGAGCAGGCCCGCCGAGCAGGCCACCGTTCCTTGGCGGGTCGCGCTCGAACAGCGCACGCCAGCTGGCGTCGACGGCCGCGGGATTCTGCAGGTACTGCTCGTAAATGTCCTGGACGTACGCGGCGTTGTAAGTATCGAAGAGGAGCTTGCGTTCCACTGGTTCCGTTCCTTATTGAAACGACTCTGCGCACCACGAATCTAGAGCCGGGTCGGCGCACCTGCCAGCGTGTGCGCCGCCCTGCGTAACCGACGCCGGCGCAGAATGTTGCGCGTCGCAGTCGGCAGTCGCGCCGAGGTTGCCGCGACGCGTGCTCCTCGGCTATCATCCTGAAGCCGAGTGCGTTCCCTCGCAGCGATACTACCCCGAATGCAGAAGGCCGAAGACACCCCACTCATGCAGCAGTGGCGCGAGGCCAAGTCGCGCCATCCGGATGCACTGATTTTTTTCCGCGTGGGCGATTTCTACGAGATGTTCAACGAGGACGCGGTAGAAGGTGCGCGCCTGCTGGGTCTCACGCTCACCGCACGCAACAACGGGGGCGCGGCAGAGGTGCCGCTGGCGGGGGTGCCGGTGCGCGCCCGCGACGAGTACCTGGAGCGGCTGGTGCGGCTGGGACGGCGAGTGGCCGTATGCGAGCAGATGGAGGATCCCGCGCTGGCGCGAGGCATCGTGCGTCGCGAAGTGGTGGAAACAATCACGCCGGGGGCGGTGCTGGCCGACGCGCTGCTCGCGGAGCGGCGCAACAACTGGCTGGTGGCGCTGGCCGAATACGCCGCAGACAGCTGGGCGCTGGGCGCCGTGGACATCTCGACCGGAGAAGCGCAGGTCGCGCACGTGCCAGGCGCGGCACTCGCGTCCGAGCTGGCGGCGCTGGAGCCGGCGGAGCTGCTGCTGCCGCGTGCGCTGGAGGCGAGGACCATTGCCGGCGCGGAAGGCTGCGTGCGCACGCTGCGCCCTGACTGGCTGTTTGATGCCGCGGCAGGCGCCGATGAGGTACGGCGCGTCTATCACGTGCACGACGTGCAGGGTTTCGGTTTCGAGCCGGCCGACATGCCGCTGCTGGGTGCGCTGGGTGCGTTGCTCGCCTATCTGGCCGAAGTGCAGCCGGGTGCACTGCACGCACTGCGGCCGCCGCGCATACGGCGTGGCGGCGATGCGCTGGTGCTGGACGAGATGACGCGCCGCAATCTCGAGCTGGTCGAGCCCCTGCGCGTGGAGCGGCGCGCCGAACGGGCTGCCACGCTCATCAATGTGATCGACGAGACGCTGACTGCGATGGGCGCCCGTATGCTGCGCCGCTGGGTGCTGCGGCCGCTGGTCGATCTGCCTGCGATCCGCGCGCGCCAGGAAGCCGTGGCGGAACTGCGTGAAAACGGCCCCGTGCGGCGGACGGTGCGGGCCGTGCTCAAGCAGGTGCGCGACCTGGAGCGCCTGGCGGCCAAGGTCGGAGCGGCGCGCATCACGCCGCGCGAGCTGGGCGCGCTGCGCGAGTCGCTGCGCCAGCTGCCGGAGCTGGCGCGCAGCCTGACGGCCGCGAGCGGGTCGCTTCTGGAAACACTGGTGCGCGGGCTGGATGCGCTGCCCGACATGCGCGAGCTGCTGGAGCGGGCGCTGGTGGATGAGCCGCCACCCACACTGGCGGAGGGCGATGTCATGCGCACCGGATTCGACGCGGCGCTGGATGCGCTGCGCGCCACGCGCGACGGTGCGCAGAGCCTGGTCGCGGGCATGCAGGCGAGAGAGCGGGAGCGCACCGGCATCGGGTCGCTCAAGGTGGGCTATAACAAGGTGTTTGGATACTACATCGAGGTGACGCGCAGCAACCTGGAGCGCGTGCCCGCCGAGTACGAGCGGCGCCAGACGGTGGCCAATGCCGAGCGTTTCGTGACGGCCGGGCTGAAGCAGCTGGAAGCGCAGATCCTGGATGCGGAGCAGCGCATCGCGGAAGTCGAGGCACATGCGTTCGCGGAATTGCGCCAGCAGATTGCCGGACAGCTGCCGCGGCTGCAGGCGAGCGCAGACCGGGTGGCGGAGCTGGACGTGCTGGCGAGCCTGGCGCAGACGGCCGAGCGGCTGGCGTACACGCGCCCCCGCCTGCACGAGGATTATCGCATGGAAATCCGCGGCGGCCGTCATCCCGTCGTCGAGACCATGATGCCGCGCGAGCGCTTCATCCCCAACGACGTGGTGCTGGACGAAGCCGGTCGCATCATGATCCTCACGGGTCCCAACATGGCGGGGAAATCGACGCTGCTGCGGCAGGTGGGACTGATTCAACTGCTGGCGCAGATGGGCTCGTTCGTGCCGGCGGAGAGCGCGCTGCTGCCGGTTTGTGATCGCATCTTCACACGCGTGGGCGCGTCCGACAACCTGGTGCGCGGGCAGTCCACATTCATGGTCGAAATGCAGGAAACCGCATCCATCCTGCACGCGGCCACAGCGCGCTCTCTGGTGCTGCTCGACGAGATCGGACGCGGCACGGCGACGTACGACGGCGTGAGCATCGCGTGGGCGGTGACGGAGTACCTGCACGAGGCGACGGGGGCGCGCACCATATTCGCCACACACTATCACGAGCTTACCCAGCTGGCCGAGCTGCTGCCCGCGCTGGTCAACTGCAACGTGGCCGTGCGGGAAACGGGCAACGAGATCGTGTTCCTGCACCAGCTCCAGCGCGGCGGAGCGGACCGCTCGTATGGCATCGAGGTGGGCCGCCTCGCCGGTCTGCCGCGGGAAGTGGTGCAGCGTGCGCGGGAAATCCTGCGCGATCTGGAAGGCGCGCACAGCGGCGGCGGCCGCGGGCTGGGCCAGGCTGGAAAGCTGCGACCGCGCAGCGCGCGGGCTCCCGACCAGCTTTCGTTCTTCGCGCCACCGGAACACCCGGCGCTGACCCGGCTGCGCGCCACCGAAGTCGACCAGCTGACGCCGCTCGAGGCCCTGAACCTGATTGCCGAGCTGCGGTCCATGACGGGCGACGATCCGGAGCGCGCGCTTTGAGAGGCGAGTGGAGCGCGCTATTTTTGCGCCATGCAACGATGGGCGGGCAATGACGGACGACGCGGGAGCACAGGCAGGGTCGCAGGTACGGCTGTGCTGCTGGCAGCGCTGGGCTGCGGACCGTCAGGGCCCGTCGAGCTGCCGCAGGCGCTCATCGATTCATCCCCGATCCAGTACCCGGTCGAGCTGTGGGACCTGGGCATGCACGGTGAAACCATGCTGATGGTGCACGTCACGGAGAGCGGAGCGATCGACAGCCTGTACGTGTCGCGATCCAGCGGCTTCCCGGAGTTCGACTCGGCGGCGGTGCAGGGTGCCCGGCATCTGCGTTTCTCTCCCGGACGGCGGGGGGGACGGCGCGCCGACATGTGGGCGCGCATGCCCGTGCGTTTCGATCGCGAATCGGGTGGGGCGGCTGGCGGGACAGAAGCAGTGGGGCGGGGAAAGCCATGAGCGAGGTGCGCAATCTCAAGCCGTTCAGCGACGTCCTGGCGACGATCGGCTGGACGCCCATGATCCAGCTCAATCGCGTGACCGATGGCGCGCGCACGCCGGTCTGGGCGAAGGCCGAGTTCTTCAATCCGGGCGGCTCCGTGAAAGACCGCATTGGCGTGGCGATGATCGAGGCGGCGGAGCGAGAAGGCAGCCTGCGCCCGGGCGGCACGATTGTGGAAGGCACCAGCGGTAACACCGGTGTTGGCCTCGCCATTGCCGCGGCGATTCGCGGCTACCGCTGCGTCTTCACGATGCCCGACAAGATGAGCCAGGAGAAAGTACGCCTGCTGAAAGCGTTCGGCGCCGAGGTCATCATCACACCGACCGCGGTTCCGCCCGATCATCCCGACAACTACGTGCAGACGGCGAAGCGCATTGTGAAGGAAACCCCGGGCGCGATCCTTGCCAATCAGTTCTACAACCCGGAGAACCCGCGTGCGCATTACGACACCACGGGCCCCGAGATCTGGGAGCAGACGGAAGGTCGCGTGACACACGTCGTCGCATCTGCCGGAACGGGTGGCACACTGACCGGCGTGGGCCGCTACCTCAAGGAAAAGAACCCGGGCGTGCGCGTCATCGCCGGCGATCCGGTGGGCTCGATCTACGCGCAGTACCACACGACACACGAGAAAGGCCAGGGCCATCCCTACAAGGTGGAGGGCATTGGCGGCGACAAGATCCCGGGCGCGCTCGACTTCAGTGTGATCGACGAGTACCACACGCTCACGGATCGCGACTCGTTTCACATGGCCCGGCGGCTGACGCGCGAGGAAGGGCTCTTCGTGGGCGGCTCGTCAGGCCTGAACGTGGCACTCGCCGTGCGCGTGGCGCGCGAGACGAACGATCCCGATGCACTCGTCGTCTGCATCCTCGCGGACACGGGCGAGCGTTACCTCTCGAAATTCTATAACGATGAATGGCTGCGCGAGAACCGCCTGCTCGAGCCGGAGCGCATGACGGTGGGCGACATGCTCGATCGCAAGGACGGCGGAGCACCCGCACTGGTGTGGGTGGCACCCGAAACATCGACGCGTGATGCCCTGTCACTGATCACATTGCATGACATCTCGCACTTGCCCGTGTGCCGGGACAACGAATGCGTGGGCTCGCTGAACGAAGCGAGCCTCATGGCGCGTGTGATCGAAGATCCCACGATTCTCGACCGGCCCGTGTCGACCCTGATGGAGGGACCGTTCCCGCAGGTGGACGCGCACGCACTGCTCAGCGGTGTGGGTCGCCTGCTGACGCGACAGACGCCCGCCGTGCTGATCCAGCGTGATGATCAGCTGGCAGGCATCATCACGCGCTACGACGTAGTGCGCTACCTGACCGCATGAAACCTCTGTGTGTGGCAGTACTGTTCGGCGGCACGAGTGCCGAGCGCGACGTTTCCATTGCCAGCGGCGCGCAGGTGGTGGCGGCGCTGCGTTCGCGTGGACACGATGTCGTCGCCATCGATCCGGCCGTGGGCGTAATACGGCGTGAGGATGAAGGCGACGCGCTACGCCCGGGGGTGGCGCCGGCGCCACCGGATCAGGCCATGCTGGGCCGTATGCGTCTCATCGATCTGCGCGCGGCGCTCAGCAGCTCCACGCGGTTCGATGTGGTGTTCATCGCAATGCACGGATCGTTCGGCGAGGATGGCAAGCTGCAGGCGCTGCTGGACACCACCGGCATACCGTACACGGGTAGCGGCATGCTGGGCAGCGCACTGGCCATGGACAAGGATGTGGCCAAGCGGCTGTTCGTGTACGCAGGCATTCCGACACCGGGCTGGCTCATGGCGCCGGTGCGCGCGGAGGAGGTTTGCGCGCACCTCGGTCTGCCCGCAGTGGTGAAGCCGAGCAAACAGGGATCGACAGTCGGGTTGACGGTGGTGCGCGATGCGGCGCAGATCGACGCGGCGATTGCCGAAGCGTACCGCTTCGATGACGAGGTGATGATCGAGAGCTTCATCCCGGGCCGCGAGCTGACGGTGCCGATCCTGGGCGCGTCGGCACTGCCCGTAGGCGAGATCATCGCGCAGCACGAGATCTTCGACTACGAGTGCAAGTACCAGCCGGGGATGACCGAAGAAATATTTCCGGCCGACCTGAGCGCGAGCGAGACGACGACGGTGCAGCGTCTGGGCGAAGCGGTGCACCGGGTGCTCAAGCTGGGCGGCTACAGCCGCGTGGATTTCCGCATGGACGCGGACGGAGAGTTCTGGTGCCTGGAGGCCAACACGAACCCGGGAATGACGGCAGCGAGCCTGTTTCCCAAGGGCGCGGCGGCCGCGGGCATCGCATTCGCGGAAGTGTGCGAGCGGATTTGCCTTCTGGCCATCGAGGAACCCGGGTCCACGCGACGGGTTCAATAGCCGACGGCATCGGGCACTCACAAGAAACGGAATGGCGTACCGCAGCGGATTCACCTTCGGCTTTGGCATGACGCCGTGGGTTCAGCGACTGATCATCGCGAACGTACTGGTGTTCGTGCTGACCTACGCGCAACCAGAGCTTTCGGGCTGGCTGGCTTTCACGCCATCGCATGTGCTGTTCCAGCCGTGGACGATCGTCACCTACATGTTCGTCCATGGCGGCTTCATGCACATCTTCTTCAACATGCTGGGGCTGTTCTTCTTCGGTCCGCCGCTGGAAAGCCGGTGGGGATCGCGGGAATTCCTCAAGTACTATTTCCTGTGCGGCATGGGCGGCGCGGCGCTGTCGTTCGTGTTCGTCAACAACCCGATCATCGGCGCGTCGGCGGCCGTGTACGGCGTGATGCTGGCCTTCGCCATGAACTGGCCCGACGCCCCCATCTACATTTGGGGCATCTTCCCGATTCCGGCGAAGATCCTGGTGCTCATCTTCGTGGGCATCTCCGTGTTTTCCGCGTTCAGCGGGGGCGGCGATGGTGTGGCCCATTTCGCGCACCTGGGTGGCTTCGCGGCCGGCTTCGCCTACCTGAAGTGGGAGCGGTACCGCGGGCCCAAGGGGATGCGCAAGTTCCGGAGGATGATGACGCGTCAGAAGCTGACCGTCGTGCCCGGTGGCCAGACGCCGGCCTCGGCTGTGCGCGCGAGCGCGAACGGGCCCGTGCGCAGCGCCGAAGAGAGCCTGATGCTGGACGAGCTGGACAAGGTGCTGGACAAGATCAACTCGAGTGGCATAAGCAGTCTGACCGCCGCCGAGCGAAAGGTGCTGGATGATGCCAGCCGGCGGTACCGCCAGAATTGAAGCCTGTCCGCCTGGCCAGGCCCTCGTTCGTCCCCCCCGGCACATGCTCTGAAAGGCCACGGCACATGCGGGTATCGACGTCCGCGCTCTGCGGCTTCGGTCGCGCTTGTTTCTGAAAGGCCCGCCACCTCCGGGTGGCGGGCTCGCGCTGCGTGTTTCAGGCTCTTCAGTTACAGTCGCGCTTGTTTCTGAAAGGCCCGCCACCTCCGGGTGGCGGGCTCGCGCTGCGTGTTTCAGGCTCTTCAGTTACAGTCGCGCTTGTTTCTGAAAGGCCCGCCACCTCCGGGTGGCGGGCTCGCGGCTTGAAAGGCGCGACGCGCTTGACCGGTGTTTCCCCTCCGTCTACGTTGGAAACCCCCGTGCAGGTACTTCGGGCGACCCATCAGGAGGCCCTCAATGTCCACCGCGAAATCGTACCCATCCAGTCATATTCGGAATGTCGTGATCCTGGGCCATGGCGGCTCAGGCAAGAGTTCGCTCATCGACGCGCTGTGTTTCGTGACGGGCACGGCCAGGCGACATGGCAACGTCAAGGACGGCAGCGCGCTGACCATGTACGCGGAAGAAGAACTCGCTCACGGAATCTCGATCCAGACTGCCACTGCGTTCGCGGAGTGGGAAGGCGTCAAGATCAACCTGCTGGACACGCCGGGCTATCTCGACTTCACCGGCGAGACAGTCGCGGCGACGAGGGTGGCCGATGGCGCTGTACTCGTCCTCGGCGCTACCACTGGCGTCGAGGTCGGCACCGAGAAAGTCTGGGAATACACGCAGGCCCGCGGAATTCCCAGGCTTTTTTTCGTTTCCATGCAGGACAAGGAAAACGCCGATTTCAACGACGTGGTGCGGGAGATCCGGACGCACCTCACGGACAAGGTTGTGGTGGCGGAACTCCCCATTGGCGAAGGCGAGAGCTTCCGCGGCATTGTCAACCTGTTCACGGGCCGCGCTCACGTGTTCAAGCCGGGAACCGTAACCGGCGAATACGATGAAGTCGACATACCCGATGAACTGAGGGACGCGGCGGAACAGGCGCGCACGGAGCTGTTCGAGGCCATCGCGACGACGGATGACACGCTGCTCGAGCGCTATCTCGAAGGCGGCGAGATCAGCACCAGCGACGCGCTGGCAACCATGAAGCACGCGATGCTGGCGGGGCAGCTGTTCCCGGTGTTCTGCGGAGCTGCGGAGAAGACGTGGGGCACGCGTGCACTGCTCGAGGTGATGGTGGAGATCGTGCCCAGCCCGGCGGAGGCTCCGCACGAGCTGGCACAGCGGCCGGGGCTGGATCAGGTGGTCGAGCTGAAGGGCGCCGATGACGGGCCACTGGCCGCCCTGGTCTACAAGACCGCGAGCGAGCCGCACGTGGGCGAGCTTTCCTTCTTCCGCGTGTTCAGCGGCCGGCTGCTCACCGGCCAGGATGTGTGGAACGCGAACCGCGAAGCGAGCGAGAAGCTGACGCACCTTTCCGTTCCGCAGGGCAAGGAGCGCCTGGAAGTCACGGAGCTGCACGCGGGCGACATTGGCGTCGTGGCCAAACTGCGCAGCACGCACACCAACGACACGCTGTGCAGCGCGGACCGGCCGCTGGTGCTGCAGCCCATCAATTTTCCGGAGCCCGACATTTCACTCGCGGTGCGCGCCGCATCGCGGCATGACGAGGACAAGATCGGCGTCGGGCTGCAGAAGCTGCACGAGGAAGATCCCACGTTCCACAGCGGCTACGATCCGGAGCTCAAACAGACCATTATCAGAGGGCTGGGCGAACTCCACCTCGATGTCAACATGGAGCGGCTGCGTCGCAAGTACCACGTGGAAGTCGTAACGGAAGAGCCACGCGTGCCCTATCGCGAAACCATCCGCAGGACGGCGGAATCGCAGGGGCGACACAAGAAGCAGACAGGCGGGCACGGCCAGTTCGGTGACTGCTGGGTGCGCGTCCGGCCGCAGCCGCGCGGCAGTGGCTACAAGTTCACGGACGCGATCACGGGCGGTGTGATTCCCAACAAGTTCATTCCGTCGGTGGACAAGGGCATCCAGGAAGCGCTCAAGCGCGGCATCCTCGCCGGCTACCCGATGGTGGACTTCGAGGCGGAATGCTTTTTCGGCTCGTACCACAGCGTGGACTCGAGCGACATTGCCTTCCAGATCGCGGGCTCAGTGGCCTATCAGAAGGCTGCGCAATCCGCCGACCCGGTGCTGCTCGAGCCGATCATTGAGGTGGAGGTCATCACGCCCGAAGCCTACATGGGCGACGTGATCGGCGACCTCAACCACCGGCGCGGCAAGATCCTGGGCATGGAGCAGAGCGGGCAGAAGACCATCGTGCGCGCACTCGTCCCGCAGGCCGAGCTGTACAAGTACGCGACGACGCTCCGCTCCATCACGCAGGGCCGCGCTGTGCACAAGCGCAAACTGCACGGCTACGAGGAAGTCCCGCAGCACGTGGCGCAGAAGATCATCGAGGCCGCCAGGAAGGAGAAGGAAGAGGCGCACGCCTGACAGGACCTTGACGGCGTTGCTGGTCGCTTGTTGCCGGGGCTGGTTGCTCGGGAAACAGACTGGACTGCGTTTCCGGGGCTGGGGCTGGGGCTCAGGCTGGGAACGCACGATTTGTCTGATCTCCGTGCGCAGATCTGCCTGCGACGGTTGCGCCGGCACTCGCCGAATGGCCGGAGCGGCTGGTTAACACGAGGTCACTGAGGGCCAGAACCGACAGCCACAGTCAGAGCAAAGGGCCGCGTGCGGCCTCGATGCGGGCACCTGCGGCAGGATCAGGCGTTATCCCAGCTCCTGCTGGCGACGCCTGATCGCCCGCGAGCAATCGGATGGGACGCGAATCCGACCATGGTGTTCGTTCCCAGCCCGAGTCCGAGAAACGCAGTTGACAATCCGTTAGCGTCGTTCCCGGCAACCAGCCCCGGCAACAAGCAACCAGCAACGCAACCCGAACCACTACTTTCCCCAGGCCGCCATCTTTTCCTGCACGGTATAGTGCGGCCGAATGTCGATGGGGACTCCGGCGAGTTTCTGGAGCGCGGCCTGGAGTTCGGCGCGGGGCGCGGTGAATTGCGCGATGAACTTCGTGGCGCGGTCGTAGTCGCCGGTGGCTTCGATGGTCAGGATCTCGTGCGCCAGCTCGCGATTGGCGGTGATGATGGCGGCAATGTCGCCGTCGAAGCGGCCTGTCTCCGGATCGTAGCGCAAGGCGTTCTTCGCCATGAGCCAGTCGAACTGGATGAGGTTGGCCTGGCCGTGGGCTTCACTGGCGCCGAAGCGCACGGCGCGGAAGAGATCCGCCATGTGGCCGACGAATGCGGCGCGCACGAAGGCATCATCGAACACGTGCTCCTGCGCCAGCACGGTCAGGTTGTGCAGCCCCGTGACATTGGCCTTCGCTTCCTCGAGCGCGGAGTAGTGATCGCGCAGCGCCCGATTGACGGTTGTCTTCTCGCCCGAAGCAAGCGTGATGCGACCCGGTCCGAGGCCGTGCGCCAGCTCGTGCATGACGACGTTCGTGAACCACGGCTTGAACGCGATCTCGCTGGTGAGGTGCTCGGCGAGCAGCTGATGCGCGATGGGCACGAGCACGCGATCGAATTTCGCCTGTGAGACATTGCGCAGCATCACCTTCTTGGAACCCTTCTGCTCCTGCACGCGCACGTCGTTGGGCAGATTGAACGCGGTGGTCATGACGCCTCGCCGCGCATCGCCGCCGGTGTAGACCTCGTCGACCACGCGGATGGGGCTCTCGAAGCCGCGATTGGGATTCTTGTAGCGATCATCAATGGGCAGCGAGCGCTCGAGCCGGGGCAGGTGATCCTTCAGGGTCTGCAGTTCGGCACCGGCCGCGGCGTCGGCCACCGTGATGAAGCTCTCGAATGACGCCTTGTAGCCGAACAGGTTGTCCTCGTAGACCTCGTACGGGCCGATGGTGGGCTCGATGCGACTGTCCTTGATGTCCATCCAGGCGAGGTCGCTCTCGTAGTAGTCATTGCTGAGGAACGCGGCCGCGCGCTTGCGCAGGAAATCGGCGAGCGAAGCGTTCTCCGAGCTGTCCGCAGCCTCGCGCAGCAGCGCTGCGGCGCGACCGAGGGGCTCCGCGTACGCGGTCGAATAGGGAACGGCCTCCAGCCCGCCACCCTGTGCGCGACGGATCACCGTGAAGTAGCCGGTGAAGGCATCCTTGTCCGCGGGATGCGCGGCGACCCAGTCGTCGAACTCCTGTTTGGTGAGGTCCGCGGGATAGAAGCCGGCGCCGGGTGGCTTGGGGCCCACGTCCAGGAATGGCTTGTCGTGATCGAGCCGGTCCCACGGCCCGACCATGATGTCGAACCAGGTGCGCGCCGCCCCGGCCCCCGGGCCCTGATAGGATGCCAGCTGCTGTTTCCATTCCGGATCCTGCGGCGAAACCTGCGTCGCGTAGAGATCGTGAAGCACGTTCGTCGCCTCGATCAGTTTCGCGATCACGCTCTTCTCCCAGGGAGCGAGCGCGGAATCCGCGAAATCGATGTCGGCGGGATCGAACTGCTCGACCTTCGCGGCGAGATCCGCGGGTTGCTCGCCCGCGGCCAGAGCTATTCCCGTGTTAGCCGCTGGAGATGAACCGGCGGGTCGCTCGCCACAGGAAGTCGCGAGCGGCAGCCAGGGCAGCAGGAGCAGGGCGCGCAGAAGAGATGATGGACGCAGCATGGTTCGACTCCGATGACATGGGAGCAGACATCATACGCGCAACGCCGCACAACGGCGAGCAGTGCAGCGGGCAGGCTCATGCGTCGGCGGCAACGGCGTCAGCCGGGTCGATCCTGATGGCGCGCCGCGCCGTAGCCACGCGGCGAGCAGCATAGCGCCAGCAGCACGCCCGCCGCTCCGGTCCGACTGGGCGGGTCGGTGGGGCTGGCCTGGAACAGGAGCGCGCGCAGCAGTCGCACAGCCCCCGTGCGCACCGGCGAAGCCGATGAGCGCGCCGGCGCCGGTGACGATGATCGCCTGACGCAGCACGAGCCGTCGCGACTCGCGGTTCTCGCCCCGGCCAACACGAGCGCAGTCACCGGGCGACTCGTGCGCGCTGCGAGATCGCCGTTCGGCCCGGGAAAACCGATGACCGTGAAACAGGCGGGTGGAACCCGATCCTCGAGATTGCGACAGCGGTACGCGGAGGCCACCCACCACGGTCCACGCATCCTTTCTAACGGAGCGTTACAGGCTTCGAGCGTCGGACCGTCTTGGCGTTCTTGGGTTCCGCTACATCCTGTTATGACGTGAGCCCAGCTATGCGGGTGAATCCGGGCCAGGTGGGGTCGACACATGCCCACCCGTGGCGATCAAGCCCTCATTCTACATTCGGAACGGGGCACCGCGATGGCGGGAACGGACGCGCGCTGCCTGCGCCCGCAGGATCGGCTGTCCGGCTGGGCTCATCTGATAGTTGATCCGGGACAAACCCAAGAACGCCAAGACGGTCCGAGGGCCTTGTCTTCGGTTTTTCTACGGTATTAGGTTGCAGCCATGAGTGCGATCGCGGTGGCAGGTCTCAGGGAGAAGCTGGCGGAGCGCTATCCCGGGGCGCTGCCCCTCGTCTACCGGACCGGGGCGGCGGTCGCGACGGGGATCGGGGCGCTGGATGGGCTGCTGCCGAATGGCGGGATTCCGCGCGGGCGGCTCACGGTGTGGAAGCCGGGGGGCGGAGCCACGGCCGTGCTGCGGGCGGCGTGCCGGGCGGTAGTGGAGCGGGGCGAGCGGGCGGCGTGGGTGGATGCGGCGGGGGTGATGCAGGGAGACTTCTGGCCGATGGGCCCGCTGCTGGTCCGGCCGCCGGGTGAGCAGGAAGCAATGGAGTGTGTGGAAGAGCTGGCGCGCTGTGGCGGCTTCGGGCTCGTGGTACTGGGTGCAGGCGGGTCGGGTGATGATGCGGGCTCATTCCCGGACAAGATGGCATTGCGGCTGGGCCGCGCGGTGCGGGCAGGTGGAGGCGGCCTGGTGGTGGTGCGACGGGACACCTCGCAGGCGCAGCTGCGCATGGAATCGCATTTGCTGCCCGCGAGCTGGGAATGGAAGCAGGGCCCCTTTGGTGAGCCGGTAGAGCCGGCCGCGGCGAGGCTGCGCGTGGAAGCGTGGTCGCTGGGGTGGAGCGGTCGAGCGGAGTTCCGGCTACCGGTTCTGACACGGGGTGCGCGCATCGCGCCGGACCCGCTGCTGGTGGACCGCCGGGGAGCGCCGCGGCGGTTCAGCTGGAAGAAGCGGGAGCGCGAGGATACGGCGTCGGGCAGTACTTCGCATCGTCGCCTGTAATACGTTGTTTGGCAGGCTCATGACATTGAATACCTCATGTTGTTTCGAGACATGCTGATCTGCCTGATCGGGCGGGCGTGGGCGGCGCGGGATGCGGAAGCCTGGGCGCACGAGCTGCTCGAGTTCGTGCCACGGGTGGCGGTGGGCGAGCGCGGTGTGCTGTGGGGTGATGGGCGGGGGCTGGATGCGGCGGGGCTGGCGGAGCGGATCGTGGCCAGGCTGCTGGAGCGGGGTGCGGAGGATGTGGGGTGCGGCGTGGCGACGACCCCGGTCGCGGCCCGGGCGGCGGCCATGGATCGCACGGGAGAGGTATCGGTGCAGGTGGTGGCGGTGGGAGAGGACCGGCAGTTCCTGGCGGATCGGCCGCTGGCGGTGCTGGAGCCGGAGGAGCGGCTGCGGCTGCTGCTGGAGGGTGTGGGCATTGAGACGTGTGGCGCGCTGGCGGAGGTGTCCGCGGAAGCGGTGGAAGTGCGTTTCGGCGCGGGGGCTGTGGGCATCTGGCGGCTGGCACGGGCGGAGGATGAGCGGCGGCTGTTCCGTTCCCCGGTGGGGGACCGGCCGCAGACGTCACTGGACTTCGTCGACTACGTGGTGACGGACGGCGAGCAGCTGGCGTTCACGGCCAACACGCTGTTGGGAAGCATTCTGCGAAGCGCTGGAGCAGCACGGCGCGCACGCGCGGCGCATGGCGCTCACGCTGCCGCTGGCGAATGGTGAGAGCTGGCGTAAGGTGCTGCGTCCGGCGAGGCCCACGGCCAGCCGGGCGGTGTGGCTGCGCCTGGTGCGACGGCTGCTGGAGCGGCTGACGGTTCCGGACGCGGTGGCCGGGATGAGCCTCGAGGTGCTGGAGACCGAGGCGGCTTCGGCCATTCAGGGCGACCTGTTCGATATCGGATTCGCCACATTGTCCGCGGTGGAGGCCGCGCTGACTCGCCTGCTGGAGACACAGGGCCCGGTGGTGGTGCGGCAGGAGCTGACGGCGCACCCGCTGGCGGAACAGCGCACGGAGTTCCTGGCGCTGGACACGGAGGCGGTCGCGGCGTGGAGCGGATCCGCGCTGGAGCTGGCGGGTGCGCGGGCGGGTGCGCGGGCGGGTGCGCGATCCACGAATGATCAGGCGCAGTCCGCTTTTGACGGATGGCAGGCGACGCTTCCCGTTCCGGATCCCGTCGGGCTGACGCTCCAGTTGCTGCGCGAGCCGCGGCGCATCCGCGTGGAATCAGTCGAGCGGCGGGATCACTGCCTGCCCGTGCGTTATCAGGACGGCGAGTGGCGTCGCTTTCTCACGGTCGCGGGACCGGAGCGGTTATCGGGCGGACAGTGGGATGAGCCCTACGCGCGCGAGTATTTCCGCGGTGTGACCGTGGAAGGCGAGCTGGTCTGGATCTTCCGCGATGCGCGCGACGACAACTGGTACCTGCACGGCTGGTGGGATTGAACAAATGCAGTCGCCTCAGCGTGCATGCGGGATCAACCGCGCCCACGCCGGGGCGAAATGTGCTTCGTACCGATTGTCGAATCCAAGTACCCAAGCTGACGGTCCTGCTTGGAATCACTCGCCTGCGAAACATTGTCTGCGCGCAGGCGAGTGACCCATGTCGATCAGCTCTGTGCGCCAGCCAACTTGAACATGATCCCCAGATCGATCGCCGCTGCTCCCGCACCGACATCACCATATGCGGCGATCTTATCATTCAGGAAGTAGCGAAGTCCCGCGCGCCCGACGAAATAGACTCCGCTGGCACTGTACGAGCCAAGGCCATTGTATGACGTGGTCACGATCCGGTAGCCAAGGCCCAGTCCCAGGAAAGGATCAATCTTGACGTTGCTTTCGATATGAAAATGGTAATTGGCTGTGACACCGATCGGAATGTAGGTGAAGCCGGCGCCGAAGTTGGAATAGTGGTAATACTCGAAGCCGACCTGACCCGACAGGACGCCGTTGCCGAGATTGGGAAGTGGTTTGAAGCCGTGCTCCAGCCGCCCGCCGATCGACAGGCTGGCGCCTCCGAGGCCCCCGAGGCCGACGGTCGGCCCAACGTCCGTATAGCCTGGTCCGAAGCCGCCGCTGTCTGCGCGCTTTGCCGAGGCCCTGGGCACGGTTACGAGGCCGATGCCATTGGAGCCCGAGCCCGAATTCTGGGCCCACGCCACCGAGGCTCCCGCCATGGTCAACACACCGACAATCGCGAACGTGAGTGAAGTGCGCCGCATTGCAACGCTCCCTGAGAAAGAGGTGAACTCGACCTGGATTACAGGCCTCGACCGGGTGCAACGGGAAAAATGGAAATGGCGCGCAACGAGGTACGCGCCATTCTTGATCGTAGGGGCAGATTCGGGCAAGCGTCAGAAGCTGGCACTTCGTTCCTCGAAATCGGTTCCAGGCTGACTACCAGGGACGCCCGCCGAACGTCGCTGGCAAAGATGCTGCAAAAGGGAGTGGTGTCAAGAGCACGCAACGTTGTATCCCCCGAGCGTGAGCGTTGCCTGGCATTGTCGGACCGATGTGGCCGGCACGCGCCGTCCAACATTGTCGCTCTAAATGCGCAGAAACCCGTGTTCTTCCGTCATTGGCGAAAACTCAGGCGCCCTGCCAGACCGTCTTGATGTTCACGAACTCGCGGATGCCGAAGGCGGAGAGCTCCCGGCCGTAACCCGAGTGTTTGACACCGCCGAAGGGCAGGCGGGGATCGGATGCGACCATGCCGTTGATGAAGACAGCGCCCGCTTCCAGTTCTTCGATGCAGCGCTGCTGCTCGTCGGCATCCTGCGTCCATGCGGCACTGCCCAGCCCGAAGGCCGTGGCGTTGGCGAGCGCAATGGCGTGATCCAGGTCGGGCACACGGAAGAGGGTCGCGACCGGACCGAACAGCTCATCGTACCCGCCGGGTGAGGCAGGCGGCACATTGGTGAGCACGGTTGGAGCGTAATAGTAGCCCGGTCGGTCGAGGGGGTGTCCTCCGAGCCGCAGGCGGGCGCCCGCGCGCACCGTAGCCTCGACCTGCTCGTGCAGCGTCCGGCGGATGTCGGCGGTGGCGAGCGGGCCGAGGTCGGTCTGCGGATCCAGCGGATCACCGATGCGCAACGCGCGCATACCGTCGATGAAGCGCTGCTCGAATTCGTCGGCAATGCGTTCGTGTACGATGAAGCGCTTGGCGGCAATGCACGACTGCCCGTTGTTGAGCACCCTCGCCTTCACCGCTGTGCTGACCGCCTGTTCCAGGGCGGCGGTGGGCAGCACGATGAACGGATCGCTGCCACCGAGCTCGAGCACGGACTTCTTGATGAGGCGGCCGGCTGCGGCGGCCACCTGACTGCCGGCGGGCTCGCTGCCCGTGAGCGTCACCGCTCGAACACGGCTGTCCGCAAGCACGCGCTCCACACGTGCGGACCCGATGAGCAATGTCTGGAAGACGCCGTCGGGCAAGCCGGCGCGGCGCATGATGTCCTCGATGGCGAGCGCGCACTGCGGCACGTTGGAGGCGTGCTTGAGCAGGCCCGTGTTGCCGGCCATGATCGCGGGAGCGAGGAACCGGAAGACCTGCCAGAAGGGAAAATTCCAGGGCATGATGGCGAGTACCGGGCCGAGCGGCTGGAAAGCAACCCAGCTGCGACGCGCATTGGTGCTGATTTCCTCGGGCGCGAGGAAATGCTCGGCGTTCTCGGCATAATAGCGACAGACCCAGGCGCATTTCTCCGCTTCCGCGACGGCGGCGCCAATGGGCTTGCCCATCTCCAGCGTCATGGTGCGGGCAAACGCATCCTTTTCGCGCTCGAGGATGGCGCCGGCTTCGAGCATGAGCCGGGCACGCTCGGCAAAACCGGTGGTTCGCCATTCGCGCGCCGCACGCTCCGACAGGGAAAGGCGATCCTCCAGCTGGGCATCGGAGATTTCGGAAAAGCTGGCGAGCAGCTCGCCGGTGGCGGGATTCTCACTCTTCATGACAGGATGATTCCGGAGAGGGACGTGACGGCGTACGCCCGCACGAGGCGAGGCGCACGCGCGAAACCGCATTATGAGGCGGTCACACGGGCTCAGCCAGATGCACGGGCCCACGCGGAGAGGCGGCTTTCCGCCGTCATGCGGCACTTTCCTTGCCGCTGGAGCGGTAGAGACGTGTGCGCCTGCGGAGCAGAGACCGGCGCGCAATCCGAGTCGACCCGGCAAGGAGGACGGATGAAACGTTGGGCGCTGTTGTCCGCAATGGTGGTGGCGGGTGTGCTGGCGGCTCGACCGGCAGCCGCGCAGATCGGCATTGCACCGCAGGCCTCGTGGGGTGACGATCGCCACCTTGGTGTGGGTGGACGGGTGAACTTCAAGCTGGCGGGCAGCGTGCTGCGCTTCGACCTGCTGGGCTCCTTCGACTGGTTCGTACACTGCAAGAACTGCAACTACTACGAGATCACGCCGGCCGCCACCGTCGGGCTCGAGTTGCTGGGCATTGGCCCCTACGTGGGCGCCGGCCTCAATTTCGCGCACCTGGCCGTGGACAACGGACCGAAGGATACTAACACGCAGTTTGCAGTGCTGCTGGGCGCGCGCGTGCCCTTCGGCCTGTTCGCCGAGATCCGCAATACCTCGGGCGGCGGGCAGAAAGTCGTCACCGTCGGGTTCCGCCTCGGCATCTGAACGCTTCACCGGGAGAGTCGCGCGGGACGCGCAGTGAGTGGGGAGGCTCCGGCGCGCGCTTCGGGTCTTCTCCGGGGTCGTACTGCGTTCCTGTTTCAGGTGATGCGACGTGTCGGGTGAGGCTCGGGACAGGATTGTGTCGGGGGCGGTTTAACATGCTGTTTGCGGACATGACATCCCGTTGATTCCCACCACTGAGCTGCTCACGGGATGTCGTTGAGCTTCATTCGAAGTATTCTGCCGCGCAGAGAATGTGGACATTGTGAAGTGCTGGAGAAGCGGCCCGCGCTGTTGCGATCCGGACCGATCCGGTCTCGCCGTCGGATTCCAATGTGAAAAGCAAGTCCCGGCGCCCTCGCGGCTCTCCGCGGGGGTTGGAGTGAAGGGCAGAGTTGCTTTCGGGTTTTGTTCGGGATAGGTTGGGCAGATCGGGATGGGGTGGGGCTTCGGGGTGGGTCTGGGGGAGTCGACTTGTCCTTCATTGAATTGCGGGCGCACACGGCGTTTTCCTTCGGCGATGGCGTGCTGTCGCCGGAAGTGCTGGTGAGGCGGGCAGCAGCGCTGGGTTACGGGGCGCTGGGGCTGACGGATCATGCAGACGTGGGGGGTGTGATCCGGTTCACGCTGGCGGCGGAGGTGGCGGGGATCAAGCCGGTGGTGGGCGCGGAGCTGGAGGTGGAGGGTTACCCGGTGGCGCTGCTGGCGCGCGACGCGGTGGGTTACCGGAACCTGGCGGCGCTGGTGACGAAGTCACGGGTGGGCGAAGTCGGAAGGTGGGGCGACAACGTTGTCCCGGCCACGCCTTCCCATTCGCGTGGTCCGTTGTATCGCAAGTACGCGGTCCCGCTGCCGGAGCGGGGGCAGCCGGCGCTGTCGTTCGAGGATGTGGCGCTGCGCAGTGAGGGGCTGTGGTGTCTGACGGGGCCGGCGTCGGGAGAATTCGCGACGCACGTGCGGACGGGGCGGTCGTCGGAAGCGGTGTTCCTGCTGGATCGCTGGCGCGAGGTGTTCGGGTCGCGGCTGGCGATCGAGGTGCAGCTGCATCATGCGGGGGGAGCGGAGTCGGCGCTGGCGCAGGCGCTGATCGAGCTGGCGGAGCGGGGCCGGGTGCGGTGGGTGGTGGCGAATGATGCGCGCTACCTGGACAGTGCGGGCCGGCTGGCGCACGACCTGCTGACGGCGAATCGCGCCGGTGTGTGCGTGAACACGGCGGCATCGTGGGGTCTGCTGCTGCCGAACGGGGAGTGGCGGCTCAAGTCGCCGGCCGAGATGGCGCTGCTGTGGCGGGGTCGCGAAGCGGGACTGTCCGCGACGGCCGACATTGTCGATGACTGTCTTGCCTTCGATCTGCGCTGGCTGCGCCCGCCGCTGCCGACGTTCGAGGTGCCGGCGGGACACACGGACGACAGCTGGCTGCGCGAGCTGGCGTTCGGCGGTGCGCGCGATCGCTGGGGTGAAGTGGACGAGCGGCAGCGGGCGCAGCTGGAACACGAGCTGGGCGTCATCCGGCGGCTGGGTTTCGCGGGTTTCTTCCTGGTGATGTGGGATGCCGTGCGCTACGCGCGCTCGCGCGAAATCCTCTGTCAGGGCCGGGGCAGCGCGGCTAACAGCGCAGTAGCATACTGCCTGGGGATCACGGCCGTGGATCCGGTGCGACACGGGCTGCTGTTCGAGCGGTTTCTCTCCGAAGTGCGCACGGACGGTCGTACGGAAGCGCCGGATATCGATGTCGACTTCGAGATGCACCGGCGCGAAGAAGTACTGGATTACATGTACGACCACTACCGCCGGCAGCACGCGGCCATCACGGCGGTGACGCAGGCGTTCCACGCGCCCACCGCGCTGCAGGATGTGATGCGGGCGCTGGGCTATCCGGCGGAGTACGCGTTCCAGTTCTCGAAGCGCATGCACGGGCTGGAGCCATCGGAGGGCGTGCTGCTGCTGCAGGATGGGCTGGCGAAGGAGTTCGGGCTGGAGCTGGAGGATGCGCGCGGGCGGGCGCTGGTGGCGGCGATGCGGGTGCTGGACGACGTGCCGCGGCTGCGCTCGACGCACCCGGGCGGGTTCGTGCTGTCCAGCCAGCCGCTGGGGCAATGGCTGCCCATCGAGCACACCACCATGGGTCGCACCATCATCCAGTTCGACAAGGACGACCTGGATGCGGCGGGTGTGCCCAAGTTCGATTTCCTGGGACTGGGCGGGCTGTCGGCGATCCATCTGGCGTTCGATGCGATTGCGCAGCGCACGGGTGAGAAGCTGGCGCTCTACAAGCTGCCGGTGGACGACGCGCGCACCTACGCGATGATCGTGCGGGGCGACACGGTGGGCACGTTCCAGATCGAGAGCCGGGCACAGATCCAGTCGATTCTGGCGACGAAGCCGGAGCGGCTCTACGACATCGTGGTGCAGGTAGCGCTGATCCGGCCGGGACCGATCCAGGCGAAGTTCGTGCACCCGTACACGGAGCGCCGGCGAGGCCGCGAACAAGTGCGTTACGCGCACCCGCTGCTGGAGCCGATTCTGCGGCGCACGTACGGTGTGCCGATTTTCCAGGAACAGGCCATGGCGATCTCCATGGCACTGGGCGGGTTCAGCGCCAGCGAAGCGGATGAACTGCGGCGCGCCATGGGTCATCAGCGCAAGGTGGAGCGCCTGCGCGGCGCGCTCACGCGGCTGCGCGATCGTTGTGTGGCGCGGGGTGTGGCGGTGGAAGTCGCGGACGAAGTCGTGCGCGACCTGCTTTCCTTCGCGAACTACGGGTTTCCCGAATCGCACGCCTGGAGCTTCGCGCTCATCGCCTACGCCACCGCGTGGCTCAAGGCGAACCATCCCGCGGAATTCTACCTGGGCCTGCTGAACGCCTGGCCCATGGGCTTCTATCCACCGGCGACACTGGTGCACGATGCCCGACGGCACGGCGTCGTCGTGCTGGGGCCGTGTCTGCGGGATGGCGATTGGGAGTGCCAGGTCGTCTGCGACGACGGGCTCGGGCTGGGGCTGGGGAACAGCGTTGCTGGGGCTGGTTGCTCGGGCTCGTTGCTGGGGAACGGCAACGAAAACAGCCACGGCAACGGCGGCAGCGGCGGCGATGTTGCTTTTCCTGAACAGCATGTTAGGGGAATGTCCGTTGCGTCCGGAACCGCGAACCCCAGCCCGAGCCCGAGCCCGGGAAACGCCGTCCAATCCGTACCGACGTTCCCCAGCAACGAGCCCCAGCAACCAGCGCCAGCAACGCTGTTGCCGTCCTCAGGGCAACCAGCCCCAGCAACGCCTTCAGAAATACCGGCATTGCGAATAGGCTGGAAGCACATTCAGGGGCTGGGGGAGGTGGCGAAGGAGACGTTGCAGAATGCGCGGGGGGAGGGTGCGTTCGTGTCGATTGCGGATGTGGTGCGGCGGGCGAGGCTGACGCGGGCGGATGCGCTGCATCTGGCGAGGGCGGGTGCATTCGAGGCGTTCCAGCCGGGGCGGCGGCGGGCGGCGTGGGAAGCGTTGCGTGCGGCGGGCGACCTGCTGCCGCTGGCGCCGGCGAGGATGCTGCCGTTCGCGCCGCAGGAGCTGGAAGGCGCGGAGCTGGTGTTCCTCGACTACCTGGCGACAGGCATCAGCACGCACGGGCATCCGCTGGAGTTCATTCGCGCACGGCTGGATGCGGCGGGTGTGGTGCCTTCGCGCGACCTGGAGGCGGTGTACGGGGGCGAGCGTATCGTGGTCGCGGGCCTGGTGGTGGCACGACAGCATCCGGAAACCGCGAAGGGCACGGTGTTCGTGCTGCTGGAGGATGAATGGGGCTACATCAACGTGATCGTGCCGCGCGACACGTACGCGAAGTATCGCGAGACCGTGAAGTTCTCGCCGTTCCTCGTGGTGGAAGGGAAATTCGAGCGTGAAGACCGCGTGATGAACATCATTGGCTCGCGTTTCCGCCAGTTGCGGATGGACTCGGGCACGCGCGAGCCGGTGCGCTACCGGTCGAGGGATTTTCACTGAGAACTACGAATGCGTTTCTCGGGCTGGGGCTTGGGGCTGGGGCCGGGCAGGGGAGTGGCCCGGGAATGAAGCCTGACCTTGATGCCTGAGCGCACTTCGGCGTCTCAAGAGATCGCCGTCGTTGCCCCTGCCCGCGGCCACGGGGCGTGTGTGCTTGCTCGGTGGACGCGACTGCGGGATCTTGGGCGCCGGGTTTCGTTGGCGACGGGTCGGTCGCCGTGAGCACGTGGGAGAGACTGACGATGGGAATGACGCGACAGGCTGTGCTGCTGGTTGGCGCGGCGGGGATGACCGCCATGCTCGCGCTGCCGGCGCGTGCGCAGGTGGGTGGAGTGGTGCGGAAGGTTGTGGTAGACAAGGACGCGGTCGATCCGGCGGTGTCGCCGGATGGGCAGCAGGTGGCGGTGAGCATCCTGGGAAAGCTGTGGCTGGTACCCGTGAATGGTGGCGAGGCGTCGTCGCTCACCACGGGACTGGGCTGGGACACGCACCCGGCGTGGTCACCGGATGGGCGCTTCATTGCCTACGCGCACCAGCTGGCGGCCGGCACGGATCTGGTGGTGCTGAGTCTGGCGACGGGTGGCGCGCGCTTCGTGTACCACACGGAGGCCGGCATTGGCCCGATCGCGTTTCATCCGAAGGGTGGCGAGCTGTTCTTCGTGCTGGATCGCTCGCAGTACGACGCGCACGTGTGGCGCGTGCCGGTGCGGGACGGCGCGGCGAAGGCGGTGACGTCGACGTCGAACTGGCACGAATGGTCGTTCGCGCTGTCGCCTGATGGCAGCGAGATGTTTCTGGAGTCCGGGCGCTACGGCGGCTCCGACCTGTACAGTGTCCGCCTGGACAGTGTGGTGGCGACGCGCCTCACTAACACGCCGCTTGTGCATGAGTACGGCGTGGCGCTGACGCCCGATGGCACCAGCCGTCTCTACATTGAGCGGCACAACGGGGAAGAGCGCGTGATGCTGCAGCCCGTGGCGGGTGGTGTGGCGCGCGAGGTGTACCGCAGTCCCTATGACGAGAAGCAGCTGGCGGTGCTGCCGGACGGCCGCAGCGCCATCATGAGCGCGGGCCGCAAGCTCTACCGGCTGGATTTCGCGAGTGGCGCGGCACAGCCGATCCCGTTCCGCGCGACGTTCGAGACCGCGATGCCGGCCGCGGGCGATCTGCTGATCACCAACGCGCGCGTCTGGGATGGCACGGGAGCGCCGGTGCGGGAGCGCGCGAGTGTGCTGGTGCGCGCCGGCCGCATTGCCGGGGTGAGCGAAGGCGCGAGCGCGGCGCCCGCGGGCGTGCCCGTGATCGACGCGCACGGGCGCACGCTGGTGCCCGGCCTCATGGACAATCACTACCACTACTGGTCCGCGTTCGACGGTGCGGCGCTGCTGGCGCGCGGCATCACGACGATCCGCGATCCGGGTGTGGACCTGACACGCGGTTTGAGCTTCAAGGATGCCATCGCGCTCGGGCTGCTGCCCGGTCCCACCATCTACACGGCCGGTCCGCTGATCGATGGGCCGGGCGGCTACCATCCGCGCGTCGATGTGGCGCTGGACGACCCGGCCGCGGCCGCGGGGCTGGTGCGCTCACTGAAGGCGCAGGGTGTGGATCTGCTGAAGGTGTATTTCATGCTCGAGCCGGACGTACTGCGCGCGGTGATCGTGGAAGCGAAGCGACAGGGATTGCCGGTCACGGGCCACCTTGGCGTGCGCACATCGTGGAGCCAGGCGATTGCTGCCGGGATCAATGGCCTGAATCACATTCGCGTGTGGCGCAATGTCTTGCCGCCGGCGGAGCAGCCGGATGGCAGCAACGAGAGTCTCGATTCCGGGCGTGATCCGGTGGCGCGCATGCAGGCGGACTGGCACGAGATCGATCCGGATGGGCCGGCGGCGGGAGCGATCATCGATCAGATGGTGAAGAGCAGCATTGGCTTCGATCCGACGCTGTCGATCCAGGCGATCGGGGACCAGGCGCGCTCGAGTTTCAGCCTGGAGCAGTTCGCGAACGGGCAGCAGAGCTACGAACGCATGAGCCGCTTCGTTGCCAGGGCGCAGCGGGCGGGAGTGCGGCTGCTCGCCGGCACGGACGATGGCAGCCTTTTCGACGAGATGGAGTCGTACGCGAAGGCCGGCGTGCCGGCGGACGCGGTGCTGCGCAGCGCAACCGTCAGCGGCGCGGAGTGGCTGGGCAAGAGTGCGGAGTTCGGTACCATCGCGCCGGGCCGGCGGGGCGACATGGTGCTGGTGGACGGCGATCCGCTGCAGGATGTGCACGCCATGCGCAACATTGCACTGGTGGTGAAGGACGGGCGCGTGGTATTCGAGCGATGAGCGAGCCCGCGGGCAGCGCATTGGTGCGGCGCGAGCTGCGCTTTCCGGTCGCGTCGGGCGGATCCGAGGTGTCAGCGCTGCTGCTGCAACCCGCGGATGCCCGGCGCATGCTGGTGTTCGGGCACGGCGCGGGTGCCGGCATGCGCCACCCGTTCATGGAGCGCATGTCCGAGCGACTGGCGGCAAGGCAGACCGCAACATTGCGTTATCAATTCCCCTACATGGAGAGCGGCAGCCAACGGCCGGACGCGCAGCCGGTACTGCTGGCGACGGTCCGTGCCGCGGCGTCCTGCGCCGCGGCGCTGGCGCCCGGCATGCCGCTGCTGGCGGGTGGCAAGTCGATGGGCGGGCGCATGACGTCGCTGGCCGCGGCGGCGAGCCCGCTGCCGGGTGTACAGGGTATCGTGTTCTTCGGGTTCCCGCTGCACCCGCCGAATCGCGCGGGCACGGAGCGGGCGCAGCATCTGCGCGAGGTGACAGTGCCGCTGCTGTTCCTGCAGGGCACGCGCGATCAGCTGGCCGATCTCGAGCGACTCAGGCCCGTCGTGTCCGAGCTGGGGCCGCGCGCCCGCCTGCACATCATTGATACCGCCGACCATTCCTTCCACGTGCTGAAGCGGTCGGGCCTGACGGATGACGGTGTAATGGACGAGCTGGCCGACGTATTCGTGCAGTGGGCGAGCGACGTGGCAGGGAAGGCGACGAACGCATGAGCGCGCGAAAGGCCGGTCTGCCGGCGCTGCAGAGACTGCTGCTGCTGACACTGCTGTCAGCAGGCTGCGCGCGCTCCGCACGGGTGGCGACAGCCTCGCCGGGCAGTACGGCGCAGCCCGCGCCCCTGGCCAGGCTGCAGAATCTGGCTGCGCAACACCTCTCGGGTGAGCGGGCACGCGGCACGGTGGCATTCGTCGAGCAGTATTTCCGGCTGGCCGGCAACCACGGCTTCAATGCCAGCATTGCGCGCGTCGCTGCGATCCTGGACAGCGCCGGATTCGTGCGGGACGATGCGGCCTTCGCGGCGGCGCGTCTCACCTATCGCATCGAGCGCAGGCCGCTGGCGCTGCCGACCTGGGAACCAGTGGATGGCGAGCTGCGCATTGTCGGACAGAGCGAGCCACTGCTGCGCTTCACCAGCAATCGCAACATGATCCCGATCTACGCCTGGTCCACGCCGGAGGGCGGTATCGATGCGGATCTGGTGGACGTGGGCGCGGGTCGAGCGCAGGACTTCGAGCAGGCGCAAGTCGCGGGCAGGATCGTTCTGGGTGACGCGAGCGTGGGTGCACTGTTTCGCGAAGCCGTGCAGAAGCGTGGCGCGCTCGGCGTGCTGGCCTACGCACTGCCGGCGTACACCAGGCCGGAGGTGAACACGCACTCGATCCAGTTCAGCCGCATTCCGTACGACAGCGTTCATCACGCGTGGGGCGTGCTGCTGTCCTTCGCGGCGCATCGTGCGTTGCAGCGAGGCGCTCGCGGCGGGGCCGGTGCGTGTTCACGTCGCCCTCAACACGCGGTTATACGGGTCCGAGGAGCAGACCCTGGTAGCCGAAGTGCGCGGGACCGAAGCGCCCGCGGAGCGGTTCGTCTTCAGCGCGCACGTGCAGGAACCCGGCGCCAACGACAACGCCTCGGGTGTCGGGCTGCTGGGCGAGGTGGCGAGAGTGACGGCGGCGCTGGTGCGCGAAGGCGCGGTCGCGCCGCGGCGCACGATCACGTTCCTCTGGGGCGACGAGGTCGTGTCCACGCGGCGCTACATCCAGGACGATGCAGAGCGGGCGCGGGGCATTCGCTGGGGTCTGAGTCTGGATATGGTTGGCGAAGACACGGAGAAGACGGGCGGTACGTTTCTGATCGAGAAGATGCCGGATCCGTCGGCGGTGTGGACGCGCGGTGACGACCACCACACCGAATGGGGTGGCCAGCCGCTGGCCGAAAGCCGCATTGTGCCGCACTACTTCAACGACTTTGCGCGCGAACGCTGCGAGGCCGCAGCCGCGGGGCGGGGCTGGGTGGTACGCACGAATCCATTCGAGGGTGGCAGCGACCACACGCCGTTTCTCGATGCGGGGAAACCGGGGCTGCTCTTCTGGCATTTCACCGATCAATTCTATCATACGGATGGCGACCGCCTCGACATGGTGTCGGCGCGCACACTGCAGAACGTGGGCGTCTGCGCGTTGACGACGGCCCTGGCGCTGGTCACGGCGGATGGCGCGATGGCGCGCGCGGTGGTGGCGGAAACGGAGCGCGCGGCAGGCATGCGCCTGGCTGCGGAACAGCGACTCAGTGTGGCCGCCGTGGCGGGCGGGCGGGCGCCCGCCGAGCAGACGCACATCGTCGAGGCATGGACGCACTACTACACGGGGGCATTGCAGGCCGCTGCCGAGGTGGAGGTGGGCGGTGCATTGAGCGCGACCCAGGCGGCGATCCAGGCGGCCGTGGCACGCGTGCAGGCATTGGGGGAGGCTGCGGCGCGGGCCGTGGAGGCGGCACGCTGATGGGCAGCGATAACAGCCTGTCAGGTACCGGCAGTTCGTCTCTCGTGCGGTGCAGCCGCCTGGCCGATGCCGCGCGCGCCGGCAGAAACCGGCACGCGACATGAGGCGGGCATGCTGAAGCTCACCGCGGAGCAGGCAAGGCAGGTGCTGCTGGCGGCGCAGGGTCTGGACCGGCCGCGGCGACGCAAGGCAACGAAGGCGGACGTGCTGGCAGCGATCCGGCGGATGGGTGCGCTCCAGATCGATACCATCCACGTCGTCGCCCGCAGTCCGTATCTCGTACTGTGGAGCCGCCTCGGTGACTACGATCCGGCGTGGCTGGAGCAGCACCTGGCAGAGGGCCGGCTGTTCGAGTACTGGTCGCACGAGGCGAGCTTCCTGCCCAGCGAAGACTACGCGCTGTACCGTCACCGCATGATCGACCCGGGTGGCATGGGATGGAAATACTCGCACGCGTGGCTCGAGCGGCACCGTGACGTGGTGGAGCACGTGCACGCGGAGATCGAGCGGCGCGGGCCGCTGCGTTCTGCCGACTTCGAGCGCAAGGATGGGCAGGGCAGTGGCTGGTGGAACTGGAAGCCGGAGAAGCGCGCGCTGGAGCTGCTGTTCACATCCGGCGATCTGATGGTGGCGCGGCGCGAGCGTTTCCAGCGCGTGTATGACCTGCGCGAGCGGGTGCTGCCGGCGTGGAGCGATGCGCAGCTGCCGCCCGTGGAGATGGCCGAGGAGGGTCTGATCCGGAAGGCAGCGCTGGCACTGGGCGTGGCCACGACACGCTGGCTGGCGGACTATTTCCGCATGCCGCCGAAGCGCGCGGAACATGCGGTCGCGGCCCTGGCGGCACGGGGCGAGCTGGTGCCGGTGGAAGTCGGCGAATGGCCGCAACCCGGCTGGGCCAGTGCGGAGTCGCTGGCGCTGCTGGAGCAGGCGCAGGCCGGCGAGCTGCGGGCCACGCTGACAACGGTGTTATCACCCTTCGATCCCATCGTCTGGCAGCGCGCGCGGCTGCGCGCGATGTTCGGCTTCGACTACAGTCTGGAGTGCTATACGCCGGCGCCCAAACGACGTTACGGCTATTTCGTGCTGCCCATTCTGCGGAAGGGCAGGCTGGTGGCGCGCATGGACGCGAAGGCGCACCGTGCCGCAGGGCAGTTCGAGGTGATCCGCCTTTTCCTGGAGGATACGGTTCGCGTGGGTGAAGCGCTGGCGGCCGACCTGGGCCGCGTGATCGCACGACTGGCGCGCTGGCACGAAACGCCGGAGGTCGTGGTGCGGCGTTCGACGCCCGCTCCCCTGGCTGCGCAGCTGCGCCGCGCGCTTACCAGGGCGACGGCATGAAGTATAACGTGTTGTTACCGCGGCTGGCGTATGTGGCGGTGATCGCACTGGCCACTTTCGCGGAGCCACGCATTGCGGCGGCGGGCGCAATGTCCCGCATCAGCGGTGTGCTGACGCCGGCGCTGCACGGTCGTGATTTCATTGATGCGCTGCGCAACGTGCTGCTGTTCGCGGGCTGGGGCGCAGTCTGGGCCATCACATTGGCGCCGGGCCGCGCCTGGCCGATCATCCTGAAAGGCACCGGGGCGGGCGCGCTGTTGAGCGGCGCGGCAGAAACGCTGCAGCTGTTATCACCGGCGCGGACCCCCAGCATTCTGGATGTGGTGACCAATACGACGGGCGCGTTCGCGGGTGCGCTGGCCACGGCTGTGCTGGTGGTGCTGGTGCGCGCGGGACGCGGCCAGCGCTCGTATTTCGGGATGCCCATGGTGCTGTTCGCCGTCGGCTACGGTGGCGCTGCATTCACGGAGGCCGCGAGCCCGCTTTTCCGGCAGGAGACATTCCCCGGCATTTCGGGTGGACTGTTCGCGCGCCTGGCTGTTGCATGGCGCAATCTGCACCTGTTGTCGCTCGGTGCGTTCCCCATCGACGATATGCTCCTGTTCCTGCCCGCCGGCGTGTTCGCGGTGGCTGCCCTGGGCGAGGCCGGCACGGACTACAAGCGGGCAGCGATCATCACAGCGGGCGCAGGCGTTCTGCTGTGTGTGCTCGGGGAAGTGACACACGGCTCACTGGGCTTTCCCATGGATACGGGTGCGGTGCTGGCACATGCGCTGGGCGTCGTGGCAGGCGCGGTCGTGGCCATGCTCTGGCTGGGCAGCTTCACGCGCAACGTACGCGGCGCTGCGCGGCCGCTCCTGCTTTTCTGGTTCTACGCGTTCCTCCTCGCCATGTGGGCGCTGCGACCGTATTTCCCGGAAGCGAGTCTGGCCACGATCGCGCACAAGCTGCCGCTTGCGCGCTTCATTCCACTGCAGTCCTATCGCGAGCGCGTCGACGTGTTCAGTGCGGCCGATGCCGTGGTGCCCGTGCTGCAGCTGCTGCCACTGGGTGGTCTGCTGGCCGTGTGGCCGCTGCGCCGGCGGGGGCCGCTGTCCAGCATTCTGCCGGGCGTGTACCTGGTGTGCGGACTGGAAGTGGCGCAGGTGTTCGTCGCGGGCCGCTACTTCGACATTACGGATGCCCTGATCGGTGTCGCGGCGCTGGGGCTGGGGTATGGCGTACTGCGGCGTGCAGGGTATCAGCCGTACGGTGAAATGCTTTCAGTGGATCTGAGCGGCGGCGCGCGCGCGCGTCGTCCTGCGTAAGGCGGGGGAGGCTGTCATGGCAGCGGAGGAACGGGCCGGCCGCGTTGATGGCGGTGAAGGCATTCTGACGATTCGCGGCAGCGGCAACTGGCGCGAGTGGAACAACATTCAGTACAAGACCGGCATGTCGTCGCGCAATGTGGGCGCGCGCAGCCTGTCCATGAACGTGGCGACGATTCCGCCGGGCGGTGTCGCCTGGGCGCACATCCACGATGGATTCGAAGTGATGCTGTACATACTCGAGGGCAATGTGCGGCACGCGTACGGCGACGGGCTGACAAATGTGCTGGAGAACAGCGCCGGCGACTTCATTCTTCATCGAGCCGGGTGTGCCCCATGAAGTCTACAACATGAGTGAGACGGAACCGGTGGTGGCGGTGGTGGCGCGGTCGGATGCAAATGAATGGGAACGGATCATCCCCTATGAGCGCGCGGCGAAGAAGGGCTGAGCGTCACGGGGCGACTCGGGTCCTGGTGCAGGTCCGGGCCGCAGCACAATGAGGCGCTCGCGCATGACCGTGTTGCGTACCGTGAAGATCACCAGGTAGACGCCGGGCGCCACCAGTTCGCCATCGCCATTTCGCAGATCCCACTCGTAGCGACCATCATCATTGATGCGCGATGCCAGATCGATGACCAGCCGCCCGGTCACGGTGTAGACGGCGGCTCGCGAGGGACGCTCGGCAAAATTGAAGATCACGTGAGCCGACCGCACCGGATTCTCGCTGAAGCCGAGCAGCTGATCGGTGTTGAGCACCGTGGAGCGCACGATTGCGGAGGCGACGGGCGTCGGCGGCAGGATCAGCAGATCGTGGGCGCCGGAACGCACGTTCGTCGAGCTGGTCTGCGCGGGGACGAAGGTAGCCCGGAACTCCGCACCATTGGGCGCCTGCCCGCTCAACTCGACAGCGACGAGCAGCGTTGCCGAACCGCCCGCCGCCACAGAGAAGCCGGATGGGGAAATGGTGAGCGATACCGTCGTGCCCTTGCGCAGTGTTATGAGAGAGCGCGCCAGTACCGGGTCGCCGGGACTGATGGCGCCATCGCCATTGGCGTCGCGCAGCACGACGAGAGCGGCGCCGGCGTCGTCGCCCGACAACTGGAAACCGAGGCGCGTGACTTCGATGGCTTCGACGCCCGCGACCTGGAAATGCAGCCCCAGCATGGGCAGGCGAGTGCCAGCGGCGCCGCGCGGCGAAGCGGTGGCCGGCAGCGCGGCCGCGGTCACCGTCGCCACGGCGGGCGCCGCAACAGTCACCACGCTGGAGTCGCGCAGGGCGCCGCTCACGGCGGTGACGAGCGCCGTGCCCACACCGACGCCGCTGATCGCGCCCGCAGCATCGACCGCTGCTACCGCCGTGTTAGAAGAAGCCCAGGCGAGGCCGGTGCCGGCGAGCGGCTGGCCGTTGGCATTGACGGCGCGGCCGGTGGCGGCGCGCGTTTCGCCGGCAATGAGCAGCAGCGAATCGGGCACACCCGTGATGGCAACGGCGACCTGGTCGACGCGCACGCGCGCGGTATCGGCGATGCCGGCATAGAGGGCGACGATGCGGGTTTCACCATTGCCGCGCGAGCGCACCAGGCCGGTGCCATTGACCGTGGCGACGGCGGGATCGAGCGAACTCCAGGAAAACGCGGCGGGCAGCACGGCGCCGGCCGTGTCGAGCGCGGTCGCGTGCAGGCGGACGGTGTCCTCGAGCGAGGCGAAGTGCAGTGTGTCCGGCGCCAGCAGGACGGCCGCGGCGATGACCGGACGGAACGAGAACATGCCTCGCCCGTGCGTCGCGGCAAGGGCGACGCCGGTGGCGCTGTTGTAGGCGAGGTCGAAGACGGCGACGTGGGGCAGGCCGTCGCCGAAGGGCGTCCAGCTCCGGCCCACGTCGGTACTGCGGAAGATGCCGAGATCCGTGCCGATGTAGATGTCCTGGCCCAGGCCGCGGTCGGTGAGCACGGCATTGACGGGGTCGCCCGGCAGGTTGGCGCTGATGTCGGACCATGTGCCGCCGAAATCGGTGGTGCGGAAGACGTGGCCGGTGCCGAAGCCGGAAACGCTGAGCACGGCGACCGCGGGGTTTTCGGGATCGACGGCAATGTCGGTGACCGCGCGCGTGGGCAGGCCGGTGGTGCTCAACAACCAGTTAGCACCGCCATCACGGCTGACCTGGACGTTGCCATCATTGGTGCCGACGTAAATGACGGAAGCGCTCCCGGGCGCGGGCGCGATCGCGGAGACGCGACCGGTCTGGCCGCGTGTCATGTCGGGGCTTATGGGCGCCCACAACTCGCCGTTATTGGTGGTGCGATACACGCGGAAGGTGCCGAAGTAGAGCGTGTTGCCATCATTCCGGTCGATGACCAGCGGAGGAATGAAGAGTGCGCGGTCGGAGGGATCGATGCCGGTGGTCTTGAGGGCGGAAATGCTGCCGCCGCCGATGCGGCGGCGGGGCCCGGAGAAACCGGAATTCTGCGACCACTGGGTTTCGGCCCATGCGATGTTCGGGTCCTGGCGATTGACGGCGGTGTAACCGCCGTCACCGCCCAGCACGGTGGTCCACTGCAGGTTGCCGCCGAATTCGAGCGTGCCATTGTCCTGCGTGCCGCCGAGCGCGAACGAGGGGTTCGTCGGGTGCAGCGAGATGCCGGCGTAAAACTGTGTTATGGCCAGATTGGTGTTGAGGCTGGTCCAGGTGGCACCGCGATCCGGGGAGCGGAAGATGCCGCCATCATTGCCGGCGAAGATGGTGGCCGGCGCCTTCGGGTCGACGGCAATGGCGTGCTGATCGACATGGATGTTGCGCAGGATACTGCGGAAAGAGGCGCCGCCATCATCGGAGCGATAGAGAACGACGCCGCCAAAATACACCAGGCTGGGATCGAGCGGGTCGGTGAGCAGGACGAGGTTGTACCAGCATTGGCTGGCACAATCGGCGCCGCTGGCGGTGACGCGTGCCCAGGTCGTGCCCCCGTCCGTGGTTTTCCAGATGCCGAGCAGCTGGCTGTCGTTGCCGGATCCATTGATGGCATCCTGCACGGCCGCATACAGAATATTTGGCGCACTCGGTGCGATTGCCAGCGCAATGCGTCCGATGTCCGCGGTGGGAAAAGCGGTCAGGCGCGAGAACGTGATGCCGTGATCGGTGCTGCGGTACACGCCGTTCACCGCGTTGCCGCCGGCAATACCGAGGGCCGCGTAGACGATGGCCGGATTAGCGGGGTCGAACACGACATCGGTGGCCGTGCCGCCGAGCGCGAGATCCCAGGTGAGGCCACTGTCGTGGGAGCGCCAGAGTCCGACGTTACTCGCGGCCATGACGGTCGTGCCCGATGCCGAGCCGGCCGTGCCGGGATCGATCGCGAGCCTGCTGATGCGTGCGCCGCCGGCGGGAGAGTCGAAGGTGACGGCGCCCAGCTGCGTCCAGCTGGCACCACCGTCCGTCGAACGCAGCACGCCACAGCCGTAGTAGCTGTCGCCGGAAAAATTCAGCTCGCCCGTGCCCGCGTATACGATCTGCGGATTGACGGGATCGATGACGAGGGAGCCCATCGCGAGGGAGCATTCGTTGTCGGTCAACGGCACCCAGCTTCCGCCGCCATCCACGCTCTTCCAGACGCCACCCTGTGCCGCGCCAATGTAGATGATGCGCGAATCCGTGGGGTGCACCGCGACCGTGGCAATGCGGCCGGAAGTGCCCTGGTCTACGGGTGCCGGGCCGATGCTGGTCCAGACACTGGTCGCGGCGAGGCTGCTGCTGGCGGAGGGTCGCGCAAAGAGCTGCGGCCAGCGCGCGGCCATCTGGAGACGGGCGCGCTGCAGCGCACCGGCGGGCACGCGCGCGAACGGGAAAGCGCGCGGCTCATAGAAATAGAGCCAGCGTTGCACAGGCTCATCGTCGGGATCCTGCGCACGCGCCAGGCCAGGGAGCAGCAGGGTAGCGAGGATTGCGGTACGCAGGAGCGCGCGCGCACGCAATGGCGCGGCGCGCGCACTGGCCTTGCTGGCGAGGCGCGAAATCACGAGTCAGCGGCTCGAGCGGGTATTCGCGATGCGGGGAACTGCCTCCGGGACCTGCCACGGACTCGTGGACTGGCCGAATCGAAGATGACGGCAGCGGCAACAGGCGTCAACCCGACGCGGCCGGTGTAGAGGAGAGGAACGGACATGCTGGAGGAACGCGCATGGCAAGTGATTCGGTGACTGCGCGGCAGCTGCGCGTGATCCGGCTCGCGCTGGTGGCCGGTGTGACGATACTCGGCGGCATCGTGTTCTACATGATCCGGACGCGATCGGCGTCGCTGGCGCCGCCCGCGTCCTTGAACACGCTGCGACTCGCGTTCAGCCTGCTCACATTCGTGACGCTGGGCGCGGTGACGGCCGTGCGCATGCTGCAGTCGCGCACTGCCGATCCCGGCAAGCGCACAGCCCTGCCCCTGGTGGGCTGGGCCGTCGCCGAAGCGCCCGCACTGCTGGGCGCGATCATCTGGCTGGTCACGCGACACCCGGGACTCTACATTGCTGGTGTGCTCATCCTGCTGGCATTGTTCGTGATTCTGCCGGTGACGGAGGAAGCTTGAAGCCGTCGAGCACGTTGCGAGGACGCGGCGCCGCGGACAATCCGAAGAACCGCTTCGAATCACTCGTCGTAGTGCCCGACCCGGCGGCGCGCGAGGAAGACGATCCGGGGCCGGCTACGCAGTTCCTGCGTGATGCCTCGCGCTCGGTCATCGCGCGCAATGACAGCCCGGATGTTCCTTTCGACGCCAGCATCAATCCGTATCGCGGCTGCGAGCACGGCTGCATCTACTGTTATGCGCGGCCCACGCACGAGTACCTGGGATTCTCGGCGGGCCTGGATTTCGAGACGAAGATTCTGGTGAAGGTGGACGCGGCCAGACTGCTGCGCCGCGAACTGTCTTCGCCGCGCTGGGAACCTCGCCTGCTGGCGTTGAGCGGCGTGACGGACCCCTACCAGCCGGCCGAGCGCCGCCTGCGCATCACGCGCGGGTGTCTGGAGGTGCTGGCGGAGTTCCGCAACCCCGTGTCGATCGTCACCAAGAACCACCTGGTCACGCGCGACATCGATCTGCTGTGCGCGCTGGCCGCGGACCAGGCGGCAACGGTGAATGTCTCGGTCACGTCGCTCGATAACAGGCTGCAACGCATCATGGAGCCACGGACGTCCGTGCCCGCGAAACGGCTGGCAGCGATCGAGGCGCTGAGCAAGGCGGGTGTGCCCGTGCGCGTGCTGGTGGCCCCGGTGATTCCCGGGCTCACGGATCACGAGATGCCGGCGATCCTGAAAGCCGCGGCGGAGGCGGGCGCCCGCTCGGCGGGCTACGTCATGCTGCGGCTGCCGCACGGCGTGAAGGAGCTGTTCAGTGACTGGCTCGAGCGGCATTTCCCGGAGCGCAGGAGCAAGGTGCTGGGGCGCGTCCGCGAGCTGCACGGCGGCCGGTTGAACGATCCGGAATTCGGATCGCGCATGCGCGGCGAGGGCGAAATCGCGGAGCAGATCGGCGCTCTGTTCGCAGCGGCGAAGCGCAAGGCGGGTATCCCCGATGACATTCCGCCGCTGTCGACCGCCGCGTTCCGCCGGCCGCTGCGCGCAGGCCAGCTGGGGTTGTTCGAGGAGTAGCAGTCCCTGCGGCTCAGTGGTGCAGGTTGAGCAGCGGCAGCCAGCGCAGCACACCACGATTGTTGCCCGCGAAGTTGAGTGCGCCCAGCTGCACGCCGTGCAGCGCCTGCGCACGATTCAGCAGGCCGATGGCGATGCCGTTCTGCACGGTGCGAACATTGTTGTAAGCAGCGATGGCAATGCCATCGAGCTGTTCCGTGCGCGTCAGGAGGACGGATAGTGCGGCTCCGTGCACGGCCGGGACCCTGATGCGATAGCCGGCCAGCGCGATGCCGGTCGCCTCGCTGGCATTCACCTCGCCCAGTGTGAGGGCGAGGCCGTGCAGTGGCTGCTCCGACGCGGCGACGCCCACGCCACCAATGGCGATGCCGTCAATGCCGCCATTCCCGACGACGCCGAGCCCGGCGATCGACAGGCCGCGCATCCGGCCCTGTGTGACCACGCCCAGTCCGGCGATGGCAATGCCGTCCAGGCCGCTTTCGGCGACTACGCCCAGCGTGGCGATGGTGAGCCAGCGAGCGCGACCCTGCGCCACCGCGCCCAGGCCGCCAATGTTGATGCCGGTGAGGTCGCGTTGCGCGACGAGGCCGAGACCGCCCACACTAACACCGGTTATCGAGCCCTGGCTGACGGTGCCCAGGCCGGCGAAGGTGATGCCGGCGATGTCGCCTTCTGCGACCGCACCCAGCCCGGCCAGCGTGATACCGATCATTCTGCCCTGCGCGACGGCACCGAAACCAGCGATGCCCACGCCTGCGAGATCCTGCTGCGCGACGACACCGAGTCCGGCGATCGCGATGCCGCGCAACGACCCCTGCGCCACGACACCGAAGCCGGCGATGCCGATTCCATTGAGATCGCGATCCGCCACGACGCCGCCCACACCGAGCGCAGCACCATTGAGGGTGGCGGCCTGCGGCCCGAACAGGCCGAGGGCCAGGCCGTTCATGCGGAATGCCGGACTCGGTTTCGGCTTCCACAACGTCAGGTTAATGCCATTCACACTTTCGACATTGTGGTCGATGAGATTGAGGCGCAGCCCGCTCCAGCGGCGGGAATTACCGAAGCTGATCCCGGCGCCGCCCGCGCCCAGGTTGAGCGCCTGGCCGGCCAGGGGCGCTGCGGCGTGGATGCAAAGGAGCAGCGACAGCAGAATGCGGGGCAGGCTCATCAGTCGCGATCTGTTCGAGGTGGCACCGTCACAGCATACGTCACGAGCACGCGCAGGGATTCAGGCACCGGCGCCTGCGGGACACCGCCAGCGCGCGTACAGGTTCGTGCGTGCAACGCGAACGGCGTCCTGGTGGTGCGCGATTACCTCGACCTGACCAGCTTCCTGAGCTGATTGCAGGCGACGACACGCGTCCGGCTCTTCAGCGCTTGCAACGGCCCGCCCGGCGCGCCAGCTTCCCAATGTCGCAACCGAAACGGAATCGCCATCCAGCCGGAGAACGGTCATGAAACACGCGGCAGTCGTCGGTCTGGGCTTCGCGCTCCTCGGCGCAGTGGCGCCGATCAGCGCCCAGCAGTTTCCCACCGATGATCCGGTCATCAAACGCATCTGGCAGCTGGGAATGAACGAGTCGCAGGCGCAGAAGCTGGCGCAGGTGCTGTTCGACTCGATCGGCGGACGCCTCACGGGCACGCCGCCGCTGATGAGCGGCCATGAGTGGCTGGTGAAAATGTACGGTTCGTGGGGTGTCCCCGCGAAGATCGAGCAATACGGCACATGGGCGGGCTGGCGCCGCGGCATCACGCACATCGACATGGTCGCGCCGCGCGTGCGCACGCTGGAAGGCACGATGCTCGGCTGGAGCGCGGGCACCAGGGGTCCGGTGGAAGGACCCGTTGTCATTCTGCCCGACGTGAAAAGCCAGCAGGAGTTCACGGCGTGGCTGCCGCAGGCGAAAGGCAAGTTCGTGCTGCTCAACATGGCGCAGCCGACGTGCCGTTCCGATGCGGAGTGGGATGAGTTTGCGCAGGGTGGCAGCGGTGCGGGTGGGGGTGGCGGCCGAGGTGGCCGCGGCGGTGGCGGGTTCGGCGGTCGCGGCGGTGGGCCCGACACCACCAGCTCGCTGGCGCGCATTCGCCTCGAGCAGGCGCGCGACCGGGCCGCGTGGAACGCGCGGCTGCTGGCCGCCGCAGGCGCACAGCCCGGCACGTCGACCAGCCCGCTCGGAGCGTTGATCAAGCAGCTGCACACCACGCTGGAAGATGCCGGCGCGCTGGGCATCCTGCAGTCGGAGTGGTCGGGTCTGCCGGGAACGGACAAGGTGTTCACTACCAACACGAAGAAGGCGCCCACACTCGACATCATGTGTGAGGATTACGGGCTGCTGTATCGCCTGGCGGAGAACAACCAGGGTCCGCGCATCCGCGTGGAAGCGCAGGCCGAGTTCCTGGGCGATGTGCCCACGGTCAACACCATCGCCACGGTGAAGGGTTCGGAGAAGCCCAATGAGTACGTCATGCTGTCGGCGCACTTCGATTCCTTCGACAGCTCGTCAGGTGCCACCGACAACGGCACCGGCACCATCACCATGCTCGAGGCCATGCGCATCCTGCGACAGGCCTATCCGAATCCCAAACGCACCATTATCGCCGGGCACTGGAGCAGCGAGGAGCAGGGACTGAACGGCTCGCGCGCCTGGGCGCACGACCACCCGGAGGTGGTGCAGGGGCTGCAGGCGCTGTTCAACCAGGACAACGGCACCGGCCGTGTGGTGAACATGGGCATGGGCGGCATGCTCGCGGCCGGCTCGCACGTGGCCGACTGGTTCGCGAAGATCCCCGCGCAGATCACAGGGCAGATCGATCTCGGGATCCCGGGCGGGCCGGCGGGCGGTGGCAGCGATAACGCGTCGTTTGCCTGTTTCGGCACACCAGCCTTCGGTCTGGGCGCGCTGGGCTGGAACTACGGCACGCTCACCTGGCACACCAACCGCGACTCCTACGACAAGATCGTGTTCGACGACCTGAAGAACAACGCGACCCTGACCGCGATGCTCGTATACCTGGCCTCCGAGGATCCCGTAATGATCCCGCGTGATCGCGCCAACATCAGCGGCCGCGGCGGCCAGCCCGGCCAGTGGCCGCAATGCCAGGATGGCGCCAGGAAGGGACCGAGCTGAGTCTCCGGGACCGTTTCTCGGGTGCGGGCTGGGGCTGGGGCTCGGGCTGGGGAACGAACAGCCGATCAAACTTCGTTGCGGGCGATGGTTGCCGGGGCTCGTCGCCCGGGAACGGACAACGGATTGGGGCCGGGCAGCCGGGTTCAGGGTGCCGGCTCTGATGGGCTTCACCGGGCGATGCCGAAGGATGAGGGCGGGTCGCTGAACTGAGGGCGGCCCGCGTGGGTTGCTAGCCGACTGTTAGATGTCTGCATTGGAGCCCGTACGCGCGAACGTACGCACGCTCGCAGTACTACCCAGCCTGCGCACCAACGAGGATCCAGTCCATTGTCGTTCCGCGGCAACCAGCCCTGGAAACGCGGTTCGATCTGTTGTCGTTTCCCGGCAACCAGCCCGAGCCCCAGCAACGCAGTCCGCCAATCAATAGCCGAGCCGTTTGTCCACCGTATTCAGCAGAGGAGCGCCACGGAGGTAGCGGCCGACGTTCTCCACGATCAATGCGACTTCGCGGTTCCAGAAGCGGGTCGTGGTGGCGCTGACGTGCGGGGTGATCAGCACATTGGGCAGGCGCCAGAGCGGGGAATCGGCGGGCAGCGGCTCGATGCGGAAGACATTGAGGCCAGCGCCACGCAATGCGCCGGAGCGCAGTGCGGCGATCAACGCTGCCTCGTCCAGGACATCACCGCGCCACGTTGATGAGCACGGCGCCGGGCTTGATGCGTGAGATCTCGCCGGCGCCAAGCAGTCCGCGCGTTGCCGGTGTCGAAGGCAATGAGAGCACGACGTAATCGCTGCGCGCCAGCAGCTGATCGAGCGCGTCGGGTCCGGAAAGCAGCTGGACGCCATCGGGTGCGGCCTGGTCGGAACGGCGCAGCGCGAGCACGGACATGCCCAGCGCGTGCGCACGCCAAGCCACTTCGCGGCCAATGCCACCGAGGCCGAGCACGCCGAGTGTGGCGCCGCCGATCTCGGTGACCGCGCCGGGGCGCGTCGAGACGGGATCGGTCTTCCACTCTGCATGCGCCTGCGCGCGCACCGCGTAATCGAGACCGCGCGCGAAGTGCAGCATCATGGCCAGCACCGATTCCGCCACCGCGGGCGCGTGCACGCCGGCGGAATTCGTCAGCACCACATTAGACGCGACCATTCCTCGGGATAGAGCAGGGAAGCCACGCCCGCGGTGCCGGTGTGCATCCAGTGCAGCTTCGGTGCGGGGCCCCCAGTCGCGGCGAGGAAGACTTCGCGCGGTGCACCGAAGCCGAGATAGACTTCCATGCCGTGCGCTGCGGCGATCGCTTCGGCAGACGCGCCGCCCCCATTGCCGTGACCGGCTTTCGCATCGACGCCGGCATTGAGGAAGACGACGTCCCAGTCTCTGGGAAACGCAGCGCCGATGGCCGTGCGCGCCCATTCCGGCATCTGCCACGCGGGTCGACTCTCGCGCAGATTGATGACCACCCGTCGTCGCTCACGCGATGCGGTTTCGCCCGCAGACGAAGCGGCTGCATGCCTGCCTGGTGCGGCTGCGGCGGCGGATCCGCCCTGCTGCGCGTGGTCGGTCATGCGCGTTCGCAATGTTGCGTGGTTCGGTGCGAAAGTGCATGCATAGGTCTGTGATCGCGACATCGCAAGCACGGTCGTGCAACCGGAGCGACGACGGGTGCTGAAGCGGCGTCGTCGTCCGAAACCGAGGTCTCCATGATGCGAGCCACCGCCTGTACCGTGAGCCTGGCCCTTCTGGTCTCCGGCGCCGTGCAGACCGCGGCACAGACGCAGTCCGGGAATCCGGCCGTCGACAGCATTTTCTCGCCATGGGACCGCAGCGACAGTCCGGGATGCGCGCTGGGTGTGGCGCAGAACGGCCGCTTCCTGTACGAGCGTGGCTACGGCATGGCCAACCTGGATTACGGCATCGCGAATTCGCCGCGTATGGTCTACTACGTGGGTTCGGTGTCGAAGCAGTTCACGGCCGCGAGCATCACGCTGCTGGCGGCGCAGGGCCGCATCCGCCTGACCGATGACGTGCGCAAGTACATTCCCGAGCTGCCCGACTACGGCGAGACCATCACCATCCTGGATCTGCTGCACCACACCAGCGGCCTGCGCGACATTTACGTGCTCATGGACCTCGCCGGCATCCGCATGGAAGACGTGTTTCCGGACGCTGATGCACTGGCGCTGATCGCGCGGCAGAAGGCGCTGAATTTCGCACCGGGCTCGGACTACCTCTACAGCAACACGGGCTACTGGCTGCTGGGCCAGATCGTGAAGCGCGTGAGTGGCGAGTCACTGCGCGAGTACGCGCGCCGGCAGCTGTTCCAGCCGCTGGGCATGATGCACTCGCATTTCCACGACGACCCGGGCCATCCCATGCCGGACCGCGTGGTGAGTTACATGCCGGCTTCTAACAATGCATTTCGCATGGCCGACCTGCCGAATTTCGACAAGATCGGCGCGGGCGGGCTCTACACGACGGTCGAGGACCTGCTCAAGTGGGACGACGAGTTCTACGACGGCCGCGTGGGCGGGGATGCGTTCCTGCGCCAGATGCAGACGCGCGCCGTGCTCGACAACGGCGACACGCTCGGGTACGCCCAGGGCCTCATCGATCGGACAGTATCGCGGGCTGCACACGGTGCGGCACAGCGGCTCGCTGATGGGGTTCCGCGCCGAGCTGCTGCGTTTCCCGGACCAGCACTTCGCCGTTTTCGTGCTCTGCAACCTCGGGAGCATTGCGCCGAGCGGCCTGGCCGAGCGCGTGGCGCAGGTCTGGCTGGGCGATCGCATGCAGGCACCGCCAACGCGCGCGCAGGGCGCTGCCGCCCAGGGCGCTGCGCCGGAGGCGCCAGCGTGGACGCCGGATGCGGCTGTGCTGCGCCAGCTGGCAGGGAATTACCACAGCGAAGAACTGGACGTCACGTATACGCTGGTGCTGCAGGGGAGTAACCTGGTATTGCAGCGCCGAGCGGCCGAGCCGGCAGTGCTCCGCCCTACCAGCAGCGATGCGTTCCGGGCCGGCAGCCTCGGCCTGCAATTCGTGCGCGACGCCGGCGGAGGTGTCATTGCCTTCACGGTACAGGCGGGTCGCGTACGCAACATCCGGTTTGACCGCGCGCGCTGAAGCGCGCGCGGGTCGTGCGGGCCCGTTGCCCGGGCACCGGGCCGGCACTTAGATTAGAGCGCTTGTCGGGCAGTCAAGCTGTTCTCACGCAATAACTTTCCCGGATTTCCAGGAGGCGCCCGTGGCCGGCCACAGCAAGTGGGCGCAGATCAAGCGCAAGAAAGCCGTCAATGACACGAAACGCGGGCAGGCGTTCACGCGACTGATCCGCGAGATCACGGTTGCCGCACGCTCCAGCGGCGGCGATGTCAACTTCAATCCACGGCTGCGGCTGGCCGTCGACACCGCAAAGGCCGCGAACATGCCGGCGGAAAACATTGAGCGCGCCATCAAGAAGGGCACGGGCGAGCTGGAAGGCGTGCACTACGAAGAGATCGCGTACGAAGGATACGGGCCGGGCGGCGCCGCACTGTACATTGAAACGCTGACGGACAATCCGACGCGCACGGTTGCGGAACTGCGGCACGCGCTGACCAAGCACGGCGGTTCGCTGGGCACGAGCGGATCCGTGTCATGGCAGTTCGACCGGCTGGGCCAGATCTACGTGAGTGCCGGGCGCTACGACGAGGACTCCACGCTCGAAGCCGCGCTGGAAGCGGGCGCTTCCGACATGAAGCGTGATGGCGACGAGTACGTGATCTCGACCGACCTGCCGGGCTTCAACGCGGTGCAGGATGCCATGCTCAAACGCGGCATTACATTCGAGTCGGCGGAGCTGGCCATGGTGCCGCGCGCGAGTGTCGACGTGAGTGGCGACGACGCCCAGAAACTGGTGCGCCTGCTCGACGCCATCGATGAGCTGGACGATGTGCAGAAGGTCTCCTCGAACGCGAATGTCGACGAGTCGGCTTTCGCGGAGAGCGGCGCGTGATCGTACTCGGCATCGATCCGGGCTCCCGCTCCACAGGGTACGGCGTCATCGCACAGCGCGACGGCGCCGTTTCGCTTCTCGAGTGCGGTGTGATCCGTACGCAGGCGGAAGATGAGCTGCCGGCTCGCCTGCTCGCCATATTCGAAGGTGTGGGCGAGGTGCTGGACCGGCACACGTTCGACGCCGTCGCCGTCGAGCGCGCGTTTCACGGCAAGAATGCCCGCAGCAGTCTGCTGCTGGGTCACGCGCGCGCCGCCGCCATCCTCGCCGCCACACTGCGGGGTCTGCCCATCGCCGAATACTCGCCCGCGGAGATCAAGGTCGCAGTCAGCGGCACCGGGCGCGCGACCAAGGAGCAGGTGCAGTACATGGTGCAGCAGCGTTTGCGACTGCGCACACCACCCACGCCATCCGATGCCGCGGACGGCGTCGCCATCGCGCTCTGTCATTGCGGTGAAGCGGCTTTGCACGCGTTCGTGCGACGCGCCACATGATCAGTCGCCTGCACGGCACACTGCTGACACGCAAGCCGGGCATTGCCGAAATCATGACGGCATCCGGCGTGGGCTACGAGGTGCTGGTGCCGCTGACCGTCTATGAGCGGCTGCCGCGCGAAGGCAGCACCGTCGAGCTGCGCATCGAGCACGTCTTCCGCGACAACGCCATCACGCTCTACGGTTTCATCGAGGAGGGGGAACGCAGCGTGTTCGCCCGGCTGCTGACGGCCACAGGCGTCGGGCCTCGCCTCGCGCTCAATGTGCTGTCCACCTTGTCTCCCGAGCGACTGCTGCGCGCCATCGTCGAGAAAGACATTCCCACACTGCGCAAGGTGCCGGGACTGGGAACGAAGAAAGCGGAGAAGCTGATCGTCGAGCTGGCGGATCGGCTGGATGACCTGGCCATTGTGACGACGACGGGTCGGCGCGACACGCGTGGCGCCGAAGAAGCAATTGCGGCACTGATCGCGCTGGGATACTCGCCGGCGGCTGCCACGGCGGCAGTGCGGCGTGTGCTGGATGCCGATGGCAGCCTCGCGGGGACGGAAAAGGTGATCCGCGCCGCGCTGGGCAGCATCAGCTCCGCCTGAAACCTTCAAGAAATACCGCCCGCCGCTCGACGCTTAACAGCAGAGTCCCGCATGTTACCACCGCCAATGGAGTCTGATGCCGGACGCCACCCGTCTGCCTCGCCGGCGGCTGCGCTTCTTCCTCCGGGATTTCCGGATGGCGGAAGCGTTCGCACTGATGCCCGAGGGATTGTCGCTCAGCTCGTATCTCGCGAACCGTCGCGGTTATCTGCACCTCGTCGAGTTGAGCTGGCAACCATTGCATGAACGCGTCGAGTTCGCCGTGCTGCGCACAGACCAGGTGCTGTACGCGACCGCGGTGGAAACGAATGTGCCGCTGGTCAACACGCTGCCCGCGGCGCAGGCGCACGGTGTCGAGCTGCTGGTAGAGGGCGGACTCTTCCTGCGCGGCGGTCTGCTGCTCAGTCCTCGCCAGCGCCTGGGTGACTTCCTCGAGTCTTCCGGTTCCTTCGTGCCGCTGCTTGCTGTCGAGCTGCTCAAGAGCGGGCGGCCGCCACGCGGTCGCAACGTGTTCTGGGGCGACATTGTGTTGAACCAGGATACGGTGCAGGCCGTGTGGGAGTCGGAGCAGTGGTCGGCGCCGCCCAGGCGCAGCGCAGCCGGCGCACTCGCTCGCGTGCTGCCAGGCAGTGACCCGCAAGGCGAGCGCCGCTGAACGTCACAGACACACAACACCGATGCTGGAATCCGCGGCCGACCGTGCAGATGCGGGCGCGGACCGAGCCCGTGCGCGGCGGTTGCCACGGCCCCTGCCGGCCCCGATAATTGAGCCTGCCTGATGAATGGGCTCGCCTGCCGGGAGCCCGCAACCGACGAGAACGCGACAGGTATGCGATCGGAGATCACGACGCCGGATGTGCTGGGCGATGAAGGCGTCATGGAGCTTTCGCTCAGACCGCAGCGGCTGGCCGAATTCATTGGCCAGTCGAAGCTGAAGGACAGTCTCCGCATTGCCCTTGACGCCGCGCTGGTGCGACGCGAAGCACTGGACCACACGCTGTTCTTCGGTCCGCCGGGACTGGGCAAGACCACGCTCGCGATGCTGCTGGCCAGAGAGCTGGGCGTGAACATCAAGATCACGTCGGGCCCGGTGCTCGAGAAGGCCGGCGACCTGGTGCAGATCCTCACCAACCTGCGCAGTCGCGACATCCTGTTCATTGATGAGATCCACCGCCTCCGCCCCGTGCTGGAAGAGTATCTGTATCCCGCGATGGAGGACTATCGCATCGAGATCCGCCTGGGCGAGGGACCGAAGGCGCAGACGCTGCCCGTCGAGATCGAACGTTTCACACTGGTGGGGGCGACGACGCGCTTCGGACTCCTCACCCCGCCCATGCGGGCGCGCTTCGGCATTGTGAACCGGCTGAACTACTACTCGCCCGACGATCTCTGCATCATTGTGTCACGAAGTGCCGAGATTCTACAGGTGGAGTGTACGCCGGACGGCGCAACCGAGATCGCGCGCCGGGCACGCGGCACACCGCGCGTCGCCAACCGGCTGTTACGCCGTGTGCGTGACTATGCCCAGGTGCGCGCTTCCGGTGTGATCACGGCGAATGTCGCCGGCGAAGCACTGCTGCTGCTGGATGTGGACGAATACGGACTGGATGAAATGGACGGAAAGATTCTCACCACACTGATCGAGACTGGGCGGCGGACCGGTCGGTCTGAATTCGCTGGCCGTCGCCGTGGGCGAGGATGCGGATACACTGGAGCAGGTGTACGAGCCGTTCCTGATTCAGAACGGCCTGCTGATGCGCACCGGGCGCGGACGCGTGGCCACCAATCATGCGTACCGGCGACTCGGCTTCGAGCTGCCGCCCGCACGACTGGGCACCGACTCCCAGGGAAGTCTGTTCGAGGGGTAGTGTGAACGTCGTCTGTCTGACCGAAGGAGACCGCCGGTTGCTGGTGGAGCGTTTCGCGCAGCATGGAAACTCCAGTCGCAACATGTGCGCAGCACTGCGTGCCGCGGGCACGCCGGGCATGGCCACTCGCCTCGAGGCACTGCGCAAGCTCGAGCATTGCTTTCGCATCGATCTGGCATCCGTGTGCCACCGCTTCGAACGGCGCGAGCTGCCCGCGACGCATCCCATCGAGCGCATGGTCATGCGCTACATCACGCAGCTGCACGCGCGCGAGTGCGGCGACGAACTGTGGGTGCTGCTGGACCGTGTCGAAGAGATCCGCGAGCTGATGGAAGGCCGGCTGGTCTCGTGACGCCATGAGCGCGGGCGCCAGAGCCGGCTGAGCGACGACGCCCGACATTCCAGCGACGACTCCCGTGGCCGACCCGCCGGCGCCGCTCCCGCTTTCCGCATTCGACTACCTGCTGCCTGCCGCGCGCATCGCGCGTTATCCCGTGACGCCGCGCGATGCCAGCCGTCTGCTCGTGCTGCAACGCAACACGGCCGAGCTGCAGCATCGCATCTTCCGCGAGCTGCCCGACCTCATCGATACCGGCGATGTGCTGGTGCTGAACGAGACGCGCGTGATCCCGGCGCGGCTGCGCGGCCGCAAGAGCACCGGCGCGCGCGCGGAAGTCCTGCTGCTGCATCCGGCAGCCGGCGCATCCTTCGACAGCCACGTGTGGGAAGCCATGGTGCGGCCGGGCGCGAAACTGCGCGCCGGCAGCCGCATCGAGATCGCCGGCGACCTGGCCATTGATGTGCTGGACAGCACGCCGGATGGCGGGCGCATCGTGCGCCTGCTGACGCGCGACGATGTGATGTCGGCGCTGGCGCGTCACGGCGAAGTGCCGCTGCCGCCCTACATTGATCGCGCCGCCGAAGCAGAGGACCGCGAACGCTATCAGACGGTTTACGCCCAAGCCGCAGGCTCGGTTGCTGCACCCACCGCGGGCCTGCATTTTACGCCCGCCCTGCTGGACACACTGGCGCAGCGTGCGCACATCGCGCGTCTCGTGCTGCACGTGGGACCGGGCACGTTCCGCCCGGTCGAGAGCGAGGACATCGCGCAGCACCCCATGCACCCGGAGTGGTACCAGGTATCGGCGGAGGCGGCGGACACGATCAATCGCGCGCGCGCCGCAGGCGGCAAGGTCTGGGCGGTGGGAACCACGGTCGTGCGCACACTGGAGACCGTGGCCGAAGCCGGGGGCACCGTGCAGGCGGGTGAGGGCACGACGTCGCTCTTCCTGCGCCCGCCCCACACCTTCCTCGCCGTGGACCGCCTGATCACGAATTTCCATCTGCCGCGGTCCACACTGCTCATGCTGGTCGCCGCATTCGGCGGCTACGACGCGGTCATGGCCGCATACCGCGAGGCGGTCGCGCGGGAGTACCGGTTTTATTCGTTTGGAGATGCGATGGTGGTTCTTTGACGGATGAACTGCGTTGCTGGGGCTGGTTGCGCGCGCGGATTGCCGGGGAACAGATTCAGAAACCACGGAACCGTGAACATGGTGTTAGAGGCGCATGCCGGCATCCAGAGGATGCAAGATGAACGCTGACGTGTCGAGTGCAAGTCCGTTCCCGAACAACCAGCCCCGGCAACCAGCGCCCGCAACGCCGTTGAAATCCGTCGATCCGTTCGCGAGCAACCAGCCCCAGCAGCCAGTGCCAGCAACGCCGTTCAGTTACCGCCTCGATGCTCGAGACGGGCCCGCCAGGGCAGGTACGCTGCAGACGCCCCACGGCGCCATCGCGACGCCGGCGTTCATGCCGGTCGGTACGCAGGCGACGGTGAAGGCGGTGTCGCGGGATGAGCTGATCGAGATGGGCGCGAGCATTGTGCTGGCGAACACGTACCATCTCTATCTGCGGCCGGGGCACGAGCTGATCCGCTCGCTGGGCGGGCTGCACGGATTCATGAACTGGCCGCGGCCGATTCTCACGGACTCGGGCGGGTTCCAGGTGTTCAGCCTGAGCGCGACGAATCGCGTGAGCGAGGAAGGCGTGCTGTTCCAGAGCCACATCGACGGCTCGCGGCACATGTTCACGCCGGAGCGCGTAATGGAGATCGAGCGCGCGCTGGGCGCCGACATCATCATGGCGTTCGATGAATGCCCTGCGGGCAAGGTCAGCCGCGAGCTGGCGGAGGTAGCGCACGAGCGCACCCTGCGCTGGCTGGCGCGCTGCCGTACGCGCTTCGATGCGCTGGTGGCCGAAGACGGCGAGCCGCACAGGCAGGCGCTGTTTCCCATCCTGCAGGGTGCGGTGTACCCGGAGCTGCGGCGCGCCGCGCTGCGCCGCGTGCGTGAGCTGGGCGACTGGCGCGGCATTGCGATTGGCGGCCTCTCGGTAGGCGAGTCGAAGGACGACATGTGGACGGTGCTCGAGGCGCTCGACCCCGACATGCCCGCGACCTGGCCGCGCTACCTGATGGGCGTCGGCTATCCGGACGATCTCGTGCGCGCGGTGGGTCGCGGCATTGATCTGTTCGACTGTGTCGCGCCCACGCGCAACGGCCGAAACGGAACGGCGTGGGTAGAAGGGGAGGGACAGGTCAATGCCAAGGCTGCGCGCTATCGCGCCGACGACCGGCCGCTCGATCCGGCATGCGACTGCTACACGTGCCGGACCACCAGCCGTGCGTACATCCGGCACCTGGTCCTGGCAGAAGAGCTGCTGGCGCTCCGGCTGCTCTCCATCCACAATCTGCGGTTCATGATCCGCCTCGCGGAGCGCGCGCGGGCGGCCATCCAGGCCGGCAACTTCGCCGCCTGGAGCCAGGAGTGGCTGGCCCGCTGGGCGAGCCCGGAACGAGAGGAGCGGACTGAACGGTGAGCACGGTCATGGCGGTGATGCGCGTCGCGCTGCAGGCAGCGCCGATGGCGGGCAGGAGCATGCTGGTGCTGCTGATCTATGGCGTCTTCTTCATTGGCATCATGTGGTTTCTCATTCTCGGACCACAGCGCCGCATCCAGAAGAAGCACGAAGAGCTGGTGTCGGGACTCAAGAAAGGCGATGAGGTGTTGACGGAGGGCGGCATCATCGGCACCGTCCTGCACCTCACGGATGACCGCATCACGATCAAGACCGCAGAGAATACGCGCCTGGTCATCGCGCGCGCCAAGGTTGCGCGCGTCATGACGGCGGAACCGGAAGCAAAGACCTGAGGGACCCGGAACGATGACGCGTGAAGTACGACTGCTGGGCGATCCCGTGCTGCGCCGCAAGGCGAAGCCCGTGACCGAGATCGATGGCCGTCTGCGCGCCCTCATCGCGGACATGTTCGAGACCATGTATGCGGAAGAGGGCGTGGGTCTGGCCGGCAACCAGGTGGGTGAGGAACAGCGTGTTATCGTGGTCGATGCGCACGACGAAGCCACGCCTCCCCTCGCGCTCGATCAATCCCGTGATCCTGGAAGCCAGCGAAGATGTCGAGAAAGGCGAGGAAGGCTGTCTGAGCCTGCCCGGCCTGAAGGACATGGTGCAGCGCTCAGTCAGCGTCGTAGTGGAAGCGCTCGATCCCGAAGGCAAGCCGCTGCGCATTGACGCCAGCGGCCTGCTCGCGCGCATCCTGCAGCACGAGGTCGATCACCTCGATGGCATTCTCTTCATTGACCGCGTCAGTCCGCTGAAGCGCAAGATGCTGCTCAAGAAGTGGGAGAAGAAGCGGCGCGACAACGGGAAGGAATGAGACCGGCGTGAGGGTCGTGTTCTGGGGAACACCGGAGTTCGCGCTGCCCGCCCTGCGCGCGCTGCTGGGTGAGGGACACGACGTCGCCGCCGTCGTCACACAGCCGGACCGGCCCGCCGGTCGCACACGCGAGTTGCGCGCGCCTCCCGTCAAGCAGATCGCCATCGAGGAAGGCATTCCCGTCGCGCAGCCCGAAAAGCCGCGCGGCGATGAGTTCCTGGAGTGGCTCCAAAGCCAGCAGGCCGACCTCAACGTCGTGGCCGCGTACGGCCAGATCCTGCGCCGCGAAGTCCTCGATGCGCCCCGCCTCGGTTCCGTCAACGTGCACGCCTCACTGCTGCCCGAGCTGCGCGGCGCCGCGCCCATCGCCTGGGCCATACACCGCGGCTGCGATGTCACCGGCATCACGATCATGCGCATGGAGGAGCGCCTCGATGCCGGCCCCATCCTGCTCCAGGTCGCGGAGCCCATTGGCGAGCAGGAGACTGCGGCCGAGCTGACCGCACGCCTCAGCGAGATCGGCGCCGAAGCACTGGTGGAAGCACTTGCGCTCATGGAAGAAGGCGCGCTCGAGGAAACGCCGCAGGACGAAACGCGCGCCACATGGGCGCCCATGGTCACACGCGAGCACGCACGCATTGACTGGCAGAAATCCGCGCGCGAGGTCTGCTGCCATCTGCGCGCGTTCGATGATGCACCCGGCGCCTGGACCACGAGCGAGGTCGAGACGGTCAAGATGTTCCGGCCGCTCGTGGACCCGCGCGAACATCGCGAAGCGCCCGGCACCGTGCTCGACGTCGAACCCGGCGATCCCGCGCACGGCATGCTCATCGCCTGCGGCGGCGGTGGACTCTGGGTCCGCGAAGTGCAGCCGGCCGGACGCCGTCGCATGACCACCGCCGAGTGGCTGCGCGGCCGGCGCCTGCAGCCCGGCGATCGTTTCGCGTGACGCTGCCTCGCCTCCACATTGTAAGCGACGACACGGTCCTCGCCTCGCCGGCGTTCACGGAAGCGGCGGCTGCTGTGCTGAAGCGCGGCGGCCACGACGTCGCCCTGCATTTGCGTGGGCACGGCACCCGCGCGAGCGTGCTTCACGCACTGGCGGAGCGACTCGTGCCGGCGGCCAATGACGCGGGCGCCATGCTGCTGATCAACGACCGCATTGACCTGGCGCTGGCGAGTGGCGCGCACGGTGTACAGCTGGGCCGGCGCTCCCTGCCGCTGGCGGGCGCGCGCAGCCTGCTGGGCAGTCGTACGATCGGCTACTCCGCGCACAGTGCCGGTGAAACAGCCGAAGCAGCGGCGTCAGGCGCGGACTTCGTGTTGATCGGCGCAATCTGGCCGAGCGCGAGCCACAGAGGTCAGACGACCGGCGGTGTCGAGCTCGTGCGCGCGAGCGTCGCCGCGACGAGCCGGCCCGTGCTCGCGATCGGCGGTGTGCAGCCGGATCACATGCGCGCGCTGGCGCGGGCGGGCGCGCATGGTGCCGCGGTGCTGGGCGGCATCTGGGCCGGGGATCCGATACGTGGCCTTGAGGGGTACCTCGAAGCGCTGACGCACACATTCGGCGCTTGAACACACACGGCCGGCAGGAAGCGGGCGCATGGAAACAATCGTCCTGGTCACACTGAACGGTCAGCCGAAGGAGTTGCCGGCCGGACTTTCGGTGACGGAGATGCTGCGCGAGCTGGGACTCCAGCCGGGCACGGTCGTGGTCGAGCACAATCGCGAAATCCTCGAACGCGGCCGCCTGTCCTCGGTGGAAGTGCGCACCGGTGACATCTTCGAGCTGGTGCATTTCGTCGGAGGAGGGTGAGACGTGATGCAGGACGCGCCACTGATCATTGCGGGCCGCGCGTTCGCGTCGCGGCTCATTGTCGGGACCGGCAAATACCGCGACAACGAAACCATGGTGCGCGCCATCGAAGCGTCGGGCGCGGGCATGGTGACCGTTGCAGTGCGGCGCGTGGATCTGGATCGCAGCAGGGAAGAAGGCATCCTGCACCATCTCGATCCCGAGAGCATCTTCATCCTGCCCAACACGGCCGGCTGCTACAACGCGGATGATGCGGTACGCTACGCGCGGCTGGGACGCGCCGCGGGTCTGAACGACTGGGTGAAGCTCGAAGTGATCGGTGACCAGCGTACGCTGCTGCCCGATGTGGTGGCCACGCTCGAGGCCGCGAAAGTGCTTGTAGCGGACGGCTTCAAAGTGTTGGCATACACGAACGAAGACGTGGTCACCGCACTCCGTCTCGAAGACGCGGGCTGCGCTGCGGTGATGCCTCTCGCCAGTCCCATCGGCAGCGGACTGGGTCTGCTGAATCCTTATTTCGTGCGCGAGATCAAGAGCCGGCTGGAATGTCCGGTGATCGTCGATGCGGGCGTGGGCACGGCATTGGATGCGTGCCTGACGATGGAGCAGGGTGTGGATGGCATCCTCATGAATACCGCGATTGCCGAGGCCGGCGATCCCGTGCGCATGGCGCTGGCCATGCAGCTCGGTGTTCAGGCCGGGCGCCTGGCATACCTCGCCGGGCGCATGCCGCGTCGCGAAGTGGCCGTGCCGTCGTCGCCGGTTGTCGGCATGCTGCGCTGAGCGATCCGCCGCGTGTGCGCTACGCCCCGCATTCGAGGTGCATCGCCCGATCGCGTCGTGAATGCGACGCCGGCGCGTCAGGCCGCTCTGCGGGTGCTCGACGCGCTGCGCACGGGTGAGCTGGCCGACGCCGCGCTGCGCCGGGAGATCGAGCGACTGCCGCAGCGTGACCGAGCGTGGACGCAGGAGCTGGTGCAGGGCACGCTGAGACTGCGCGGTCGCCTCGATCACATTCTCGAACCATTCGCGAGTCGTCCTCTGGAGCGTCTCGATGCCGTGGTGCTCGATGCGCTGCGGCTGGGCACGTACCAGCTGCTCGAGATGGACAGCGTGCCTGCGTACGCCGCAGTCTCCGAATCCGTGTCGCTGGTCCGTCCGCATTCGCCCGGTGGCGCGCGCCTCGTGAACGCCGTGCTGCAATCGGTGAAGCGTGCAGAAGGCGTGTTCGCGTTTCCCGATTTCGCCGCGGATCCAGTCGCGTACCTGAGCACATGGGGCAGCCACCCGCGCTGGCTGGTCGAACGCTGGGTCGCGCGCTTCGGCGCCGAATCCGCGCGCCAGCTGGTCGAAGCGAACAATCAGCGGCCCGCGCTGTACCTTCGCCCCGTGGGCATTGCGATTCCCGACGCACTGGCGACACTGACAGCGCACGATGTGGCGGCGGCGTCCGTCGCGGGGGCGCCGAATGCGATCCGGTTAGGCGGGGGCGCTGCGCTGACGGATGCGCTTGCGGCAATTCCCGCGATCGTGCAGGACCCCGCGGCGGGTGTGGTGGCGCGCTATGCCGCGCCGCCCGCCGATGCACTCGTTCTGGACCTGTGCGCCGCGCCCGGCGGAAAGAGTATCGCGCTTGCCGTGGGCACCGGTTCTGCGTCGGTGCGCAGGGTAGTGGCAGCCGATGCATCCAAGGCGCGCATCGGCCGCGTGCGCGAGAATCTCGCGCGCCTGCCGGCATTGCCCGTGCGCATGGTTGTGATGGATGGCCGGAGGCCGGCGGTACGCGCGGCCGACGTCGTGCTCGTGGATGCGCCGTGCACCGGCACCGGGACGTTGCGCCGGCACGCGGACGGGCGCTGGCGACTGGGCGCCGACGACGTCGCCTCACTCGCCCGGCTGCAGGCCGAGCTGCTGGACGCTGCGGCGGCCGTGGTCCGACCGGGCGGTCTGCTCGTGTACGCGACGTGCTCACTGGAGGCGGAGGAGAATGACATGCAGGTGGATGCGTTCCTCGAGAGGAACCGCGCGTTCGCTGTGGAAGCGCCGGCCGCGCCGGCCCTGACCGGGCTGGCCGGGGACGGACGGCTGCGGCTGCTGCCGCAGGAGCAGGGGTTCGATGGCGCCTTCGCCGCACGCTTGCGGCGCAAGCCCTGAATGCTCGGCGACTCCGTGAAGCGGCGCATGGGCGGGAAGCGGAAGCGCTCGGCGGAAACCGGCACGCCGCGAAGCCGGCGCTGGAAAGCCGGCTACTGGGCGCTTATCGCTCTGGGCGCCACACTGCCGTTTGCGCTCGGCTACGTGCTCGCGGTACGGGTGATCTTCCCGCCGCCGCCCGTGGTGGCACAGGGCATCCCGGTTCCGGCGCTGACCGGAGAAACAGCGGGTGCGGCACAGCGCGAGCTCGAGTCTGTGGGGCTGGGCTCGCTGGAAGTGACCCGACTGCCCAGTCCGACGGCGCCCGAGAACACGATCATCGCGCAGTCGCCGCTGCCGGGACAACAGCTGCGCACGGGCGCATCCGTGCGCGTGGCCATCAGCTCGGGACGGCCGCGCGTGGTGGTGCCTGATGTGATGGGCTTCCCGGTGGACAGGGCCGCCGGGCTGCTCACGCGACTGGGCTTCGATGTGCAGCGTATCGATACGACGTCGAGCGAAGCGAAGGGTCGCGTGATCGGACTCAATCCCGAGGCGGGCGAGCGACTGCAGCTTCCGGCGCGCGTCACGATTCTCGTGAGTGCAGGCGTCGACACGACCGCGCTGGACACGGTTCACATCGACACGCTGGCTTCGCCGGGGCGCGGCTGGTCAGCGTCCGACGGAAAGGCTATGTTCGTGCGTGGACAGCAGGTTACACGCTGTCAGACGGGACCGGCGGAAGGCGAGGCGCGGGGCGCTTCGTGTCCCGCGGAACCGGCCCGCGTTCCAGTCCTGCTACCCGGACTCGCCCATGCTGGCCGCTGAAACACGCTCGCGCTGGTTGCGCCGCGGCATCGTGGGCGCCGTTCTCGTAATACTGGTGGGATACGCGTGGTCCGCGCGGGGCCGCCACGAGCCGCTCGATGTGGGCAGCAAGGCGCCCGCCTATCAGGGTCTTACGCTTGCCAGGGACACGATGCGACTCGCTGACCTGCACGGTCGCGTGGTGCTGCTCAACGTGTGGGCCACCTGGTGCGTGCCGTGCGTGCGCGAAATGCCCGCGCTCGAGAACGCCTTCCTCACCATGAAGGATGCGGGCTTCACCGTGGTCGCCGTCAGTGTCGACAACGCCGCACTGACCGAGGGCGAGCCGCAGGAAGCCGTGCAGAACTTCGTCCGGGAACACGGCATTACATTCCCCGTGCTGTACGATCCGGACCGGCATGTGGAAGATGGGTTTCCGGTGCCGGGCCTGCCTGTTTCCTACCTGATCGATCGCGAGGGACGCATCCGCGGCAAGTACCTCGGCGGACGCGCCTGGGATCAGCCGCAATTCCAGACGGAGATCCGCAAGCTTCTGGGGAGCTGACGGTGCTGCAGCGGCTGCTCGATACGCTGACCAAGGACCTGCTGCTCAAGCTGACCGCCCTCGGTCTCGCCTTTCTGCTCTGGACGCTGGTCAAGACTGATAATCAGGTGGGCATCGACGAGATCCCGGTACAGGTCATGAACCGGGATGCCGGCTGGGTGCTGGCTTCGGAACCGGAGCCGCCCGTGGTACGCGTCGTGTTCTCCGGGCCGGTGCGCGAACTGATCCGCGCCGCGGCGGAGCGGCCCAGCATACTCGTGCCGCTGGACAATGTCACCGACTCCACTGAAGTCGTAGTGCTGCGTCCGGGCTGGGTGGCGCTGGGCAAGGGGCTCGATAACACCCGTGTAGACGAGATCCGGCCGGCCGCCGTGCGGCTCTCCTTCGATCGCGTGACCAGCCGGCTGATACCGGTGGCGGTGACGGTGCTCGGCGCGCCGCCCGCCGGCTTCGAGCTCGTTGGTCACGTGCTGCTCGAACCCGCCGCGGTGCGCGCCACCGGCCCCACCCGCGCCCTCGAGCGCATGGACTCGCTGCGCCTGCCTGCGCTCGATCTGACACGGCATACCGTCAGCGACACCATTGTCGTGCCGCTGGATTCGCTGGACCGTCGCAACCGGGCCGTGGTGCTGAGCCCGCAGGAGGTGCGCATGATCGTATCCATCCGCGCGACGGCGGACACCACCGGGTCGCGCGGCGGGCGCCGCGGCAGATCGCCGGAATGAGCGAGCCCCTGATCCTGGCCGTCGAGACATCCTGCGACGAAACGTCGGCGGCCGTGCTGCGCGGCCAGCAGCGTGTCCTGGGCCACATCATCCTGTCGCAGGACGCCCACGCCCTGTACGGCGGGGTGGTGCCCGAGATCGCGGCACGCGCGCACCTGGCCGCCATCGACGATGTGGTGGATGGCGCGTTGCGGCAGGCGGGTGTTGCGCTGCGTGATATCGACGTGTTAGCGGCAACCGCGGGCCCCGGCCTCATCGGCGCGCTGCTCGTGGGCCTGACGTGGAGCAAGAGCGCGGCTTTTGCGCTGGGCCGGCCTTTCGTGCCCGTGCATCACATGGAGGCTCACCTGTTCGGCACAGCGCTGGATGATGCGGCGGCGACGCCACCGTTCGTGGCGCTGCTCGTTTCGGGCGGACACACCATGCTGCTCAACGTGCGGGAGTGGGGCTGCTACCAGCTGCTGGGCGAGACGCGCGATGATGCGGCGGGCGAAGCCTTCGACAAGGTGGCGCGCATCCTCGGGCTCGGGTACCCGGGCGGGCCGCGCATCGAAGCGAGGGCGAGGGCCGGCAATCCTGCCGCTCATGCGCTGCCGCGACCCATGCTCGCGTCCAACCAGCTGCCCGGCGATACGGACTACTACGACTTCTCGTTCAGTGGCCTGAAAACCGCCGTGCTCACCCGTGTCCGCGAGCTGGAGCGCACGGGCCGGCTGGACGCCGAGGTGGACAACCTCGCCGCGTCCTTCCAGAGCGCGCTGCTCGATGTGCTCGTCGCCAAGACCGTGCGCGCGGTGCGCGAGACGGGCAGTCCGCGCGTGGTGCTGGGCGGCGGTGTGGCCGCGAGCCTCGCCCTGCGCATCGCGCTGCAGTCGGCGCTCGAGGGGGAAGCCAGCGTGCATTTCCCGTCGCCGCGGCTGGCCACGGACAACGCCGCCATGGTGGCGAGTGCCGCGGCATTCCACTACGGGCGAGGCGAGACGGGCGGGCCCGGGAGCACGGCGCGCGCCGATCTGCCTTTCCCCGGCCTGGTCCGGGCCGCCGCGGCGCGCGCGCGATGAAGCGGGCGGGTATGTGGAGGGCCGGGCTGGCCGCGCTACCGGGACCGGCCCTGCTTGCTATCGCTGTGTTAGCGGGTCGCGCCGGGGCGCAGGAACGCCCGCGCGTCGATTCCATGGAAATCGCCTCGGTGACGTTTCCCGGGGCGCACGCGTTTCCGCCCCGCGTGCTGGCCGCCGCACTGGTCACGTCGCCGACGCAGTGCACGGCAGTGAAGCCGCTGTGCTGGCTGGGTGTGGGTGTCGACCGGCAGTACGTCGATCCCATTGCCCTCGATCAGGACGCACTGCGGCTCCAGATCCTGTACGCGGGGCAGGGCTACCGTGAGGCGAGGGTGCATGTGGACACCACGCGCGAAGGCGAAATGGTGCACGTCGCCTTCAATGTCGCCGAAGGCGAGCCGATCCGCGTGACCGACATCGCATTCTCGGGCGCGGACAGTGTGCCGCGCGAGGTCACACGCTCACTGCCGCTGCACGTGGGCGATCCGCTGAGCCGCACACTCTACGAGGCCGCGCGCGACAGCATGATCGCACGCCTTCAGAACCGCGGCTACGCGCACGCGGAAGTGCTGGCCAGCTACAGCGCGCCGCGCGATCAGCCGCACTCCGCGACCGTGAGCTACGACATACTCGCGGGCGCCCGCTCGCGCTTCGGCACCGTGGAAGTGCTGGGCGCGGAGAAAGTGGACTCCACCGTGGTGCGCCGCATGCTCACGTTCACCACCGGCGATGTCTTCAGCCGGGAGCAACTGCTGCGCAGCCAGCGGAACCTCTTCGCCCAGGAGGTATTCCGTCATGCGGAGATCGTGGCCGTGCCGCGCACCGACGACGACACGCTGATACCGGTGCGCGTGCAGGTGAACGAAGGCGACCTGCACCGGGTGCGCGCGGGCATGGGCCTGAGCAGCGCGGACTACCTCAACACCGAGTTGCAGTGGACCAGCCGCAGCTTCTACGGCGGCGCGCGCCGGCTCACGGTGCGCGCCACCATGAGCAACCTGCTGGCGAAGACGCTGCAGCAGTTCAAGCCCTTCGATCCCATCAATGCGTACTACGGCAGTCTGGCAGGTTCGGGTACGGCGGATTTCACGCAGCCCTGGCTCTTCGGACCGCTCAACACGTTCGGCGCAGGCGGCTTTGCCGAGCTGCAGAGCCTGCCGCAGGTGTTCCGCCGCTACTCGCAGGGCGGCTACCTGAATTTCAGCCGTTCGCTGCGCTACGGCGCCATTACACTCGGTTATCGGCCCGAGCACACGCGTCTGGGGACGCAGAGCGGTGACGCCATCTTCTGCATCAACTTCACGGCGTGCGGACCGGGCGATGTGAGCGCGCTCAGTGACTACCATTGGCTGGCTCCCATCACGCTCAGCCTCGGCCAGGACCGCTCCAACAGCATCTTCGCGCCCACGCGCGGGTACACCGTACGGCTGGACGGCGAGGTGGCGAGCGGCTTCACCGGGTCGGATTTCTCGTACGTGCGCGGCGCTCTGGAGGTGATCCACTACCACAGCTTCACGCCGGGCTGGGTCTGGGCCCTGCGCATCAAGCCCGGCTGGGCGCACCAGATCAGCAACGGATCGCAGACTCTGGGCATCCATCCACAGAAGCGCTTCTTCGAGGGTGGGCCGAACAGTGTGCGTGGATACCCGCAGTATTTCCTGGGACCGAAGCTGTTGAGCGCGGACCCGTTCAAGCTCATGGTGCCGGCGGACAGCGGCGCCGGCTGCACGGCGCAGCAGGTGAACGATGGCAGCTGCGATCCGCGCGCGTTCATTGCCGGCCACCCGAACGCCTTCAACGTGCGGCCGGTGGGCGGCGCGGCGTCTTTCGTGGCTAACGCAGAAGTACGATTTCCGATTCTGGGCGACCGGCTGCGGGGCGCCGCTTTCGTCGATTTCGGACAGGTGTGGCAGGCGCGGGCATTGATCAACCTGCGCAGTGTCGCCTGGACACCCGGCTTCGGCGTGCGCTATTTCAGCCCGATCGGGCCTGTCCGGCTGGATGTGGGCTTCTATCCCGGGCAGGGCGAGACACTGACCGTGGTGACCACGCAGCTCTGCCCCAAGAGCCCGGATCCGTGTTCGGCGCTCGACCCGAATGCGCAGTACGATGCCGCCGACCTGCGCGACACGGGAAAGCTGCAGGCACTCGCGATTCCCGTGCTGTGGAAGCCGCGGCGCACGTTTCTCGACCGGCTGCAGCTTCATTTCGCCATCGGGCAGGCATTCTGATGCGCACCGACACGCCCATCGCGTTCGCGCCGGGAGCTCGCGCATGACGAGCCGCGCCCTGCGCTGGTTCATGGGCCTGCTGGGCGCGGTCGTGTTCCTCGCCGCCGTGCTGCTCTCTACGCTGGTACTGCTGTCGCGCTCGACCTGGGGCATGGAACGCGCGCGCCGAGTGGCACTGTCGTGGGCGAAGTCGCAGGTGCAGGGCGTCATCACGGTCGAGCGCATCAGCGGCGACGGCCTGCTGCACAGCCTCGATCTGCACAGTGTCAGCATCGTCGACCCGACGGGCCGCGCCTTCGTGCGCGCCGACAGCCTGAGCGCACGCTACGATCTGCTGGACCTGCTCGTCGGCCGCATTGTGTTGCGCTCGGTGACGGTGTGGAACGGGGTTGTGGATGTGGAACGATTCCCCGGCGATACGCTCTGGAACTACCAGCGCATTCTGGCGCACGATGGCGGCAGCGGGCCGGAGCGTGTGATTCGCTTCCGCAATGTGACGCTGGTCAACAACCGTGTCAACATCATCCGGCCGCTGACCGAGGATCCTGCCGCCGGTGGCATGGCGGCACGCTACGTGATCGAGGATGCGCCGGGCGGACGCGTGCAGCTCATACACGTCGATTCCATTGAAGGCCACATCCCGTCCATCGCATGGTCCAAGCCGGGCAGCGACGTGCACGAGATCGACATTGGCAGACTCGCCGCGCGCGTGCAGTTCCTGCGGGACCCGTTCTCCGTGCACGATGTCGCAGGCTCGGTGACACTGCAGGACTCGATCATCGATCTGGAGGTGCGCAACTTCGCGTTAGCCGCATCGCACGGCCGCGCCAACGGCCGCGTGACCGCCGGCAGCGCGGGGATGCGCTACAACCTCCGCATCGATACACCCGAGCTGGCGGTGAGCGATCTGCTGTGGCTGGATGAGCGGCTGCCTGCGGATGCGCATGCCAGGGGCACGTGGCGCGTACTCACGCAGCCGGATGGCAACCTGCTGTTGTCCGGGTCTGAGATGACGGTCGATGCACCACGCACGCACGTCACGGGGTCCTTCGGGTGGATCACGGGCGCGCAGCCTGCGCTGCGTGACGTCGACCTGCGCATGGCGCCACTCGACCTGGCGTGGGCCGATGCGGTGTGGCCCGACTCCATTCCTCTGCGCGGCCTGCTCTCGGGCCGCGTGCAGGCGAAAGGACCACTGGGCGCCGTGCAGACGACCGGCGAAATTCAGCTCGCGCAGTGGGGCGGCGCCGCGCTCCCCGTCCTGAGCTGGAACGGCACGATCTGCCTGGGTGACGCGATCGAGCTGCGCAACCTGACCGCGAACTTCAGCGATGTGGATCTCGCGCTGCTCGAGCGCCTGCGCCCGGGGCTGGGCGTGGAGGGTCTGGTGGACGGACGCGTGGATGCGGCCGGCGCCATCGCGTCGGGCGTGCAGCTGCACGCACTGGTGCGGCACCGGCTGAACGGCTTCACTTCCGAGCTGAACGTGACCGGCGATGCAGCGGCTGACAATGATGTCATCAGCATGAACCTGCGCGTCGACGCCTCGCCGCTGCGGCTGGAATCGCTGGGCCGCATGGTGCCGCGGCTGGACAGCCTGCGCGGTGAAGTACGCGGCCGTCTGGCGCTGACCGGCAGGGCCGACAGCCTGCAGCTGGATGGCGATGTGACGACACAGGGCGGCCCGCTCTCGTTCAGCACGTTGATCGACCGGCACGGCGCGACGCCGCACATCGTGGCGCGCGGTCATTCGACTCGCTTCGACCCCTCGCGCATTGGCCTGCTCGACACGCCCGCGCTGCTCAGCGGACAGGCCACCCTCGATCTCACGGGCGAGGACCTGGCCAGCTACAGCGGGCCTGTACGCGTCGAGCTGGATTCCGCGACCATCCACGATCTGCGCCTCGAGTACTCCTTCGCCGAACTGCACCTGCGCGCCGGCAGCGCGCACGTGGACAGCGCGGTGATTCGCAGCCCGGGCCTGCGCGCGACCGCTACCGGCGGGTTCGGTCTCGTCGCGGAACGCAATGACTCGCTCAGGATCGCGCTGAACGGCCAGTCGTTCGAACCGCTCGAGCGTGTGCTTTTCAACACGGTGAAGGATCCGACCACGCCCCGCATCAACGGGTCCGGCTCGGCCCGCATTGGTCTGTACGGTTCGCTCGCCGCGTTCGATGCCACGGTGGATGCCCGGCTGGATCATCCGTTCTACGACGGTCGCAGCGCCACCAGCGCCGTGGTCACCGGCAGTGCGCGCGGCGTGCGCACGGACAGCCTTGCCTATACGCTGGCGGTGTCGGCGGACTCGGTGCGCGCATTCGGCGAGCTGACGGATTCGGTGCGTGCCGCGCTCTCGCGCTCAGCCGGCAGCGGGCGGCTGAGCGCGGATGCCTGGCGGCGTGACACGTCACTCGTGCACATCGATGGCTCCTTTGCGGACAGCGCGGGCGTCACGTCCGTCCGCGTCGCACAATTGCGATTCCGCTCGGGCCCGGGCGAGTGGCGGCTTTCCTCGGCCGCCAACATCCGCATCGAGGGCCGCGCGGCGCACGTCGCGGAGCTGCGTCTGATCCCCACGCTCGGCGGCTCGGTCGCGGCAAGAGGAACACTCGCCTGGGCGAACGAATCCACGGATCCCGAACTCGACTTTACTGCCGAGCTGCAGCAGGTGCCGTTCGGACTGATCCCGCAGATGCTCCGCCCGCGCGGTGACATTACCGGCATGATCGGGGGCACGATTCGCGTTGCGGGCACTGCGACAGCACCCACGTTCGATGCGCGCTTCGATCTGGCCGACATCGCGTACCAGGGCGCGCAGCTGCAGCGCGTGCAGCTGGCGCTCGGTTACAGCAACCAGCTGGTGAACGCGCGCGCCTCCGCATTTGTTGCCGGACGGCGGGTGCTCGACGGGCAGGGCGCCATCCCCGCCGACCTGCGGCTCGGCGCGACAACCGATCGTCTGCCGGACAAGCCGCTGGACTTCAAGGTGCGCATGGACAGCTTTCCCGCCGCGTTCATGCTGAGCATCTCGCGCGGCTTCAGTGATGTGCGAGGCGTGTTCGTGGGGACGGTCGACGGCAGCGGCACGATGCAGCACGCGCAGCTCTCGGGCGCACTCGTCCTGCTGAACGGCGCAGCCACATGGGATGCGACCGGCGTGCGCTACGTGTCGGGCGAGGGCACGTTCCTGATGAACAAGCAGCTGGAAGCATCCGTCGACTTCACGGCGCGCACGGTGGATCCGCGCAGCGCGAATCGCAGCGGCACCGCGCGCCTGACAGGCACGCTCGACCTCACACACCCCACGGATCCCGGCTTTGATCTGGCAGTGCAGGCGGATCGCATCCTGGCGGCGCGACGACGCGACATGGATGTCACGGCGTCCGGTCGCGTGACCATTGGCGGCCGCTACTCGCAGCCGCTTCTGGCCGGCGACATTCGCGTGGACGGCGGCACGCTCAACCTCGACGAGCTGTACCGCCAGTATCTCATCGTGCAGCTGGAAGACCCGCTGTTCTTCGATGTCGTGGACACGTCGCTGGTATCGGTGCGTCGCATCATGCCGCAGAGCGAGAGTCCATTCCTCAAGAACGTGCGCATCGGCACGGATGGCAACACGGCGCGCGTCACGGTGGGGCCTGGATCCTGGCTGCGCTCCAGTGTCATGAATGTGGAGGTAACAGGAGATTTCACGGTCGTGTTCGATCGCACTGGCGGCGATCGCGCCGACGATGACCTGCGCATGAACGGCTCACTGCGCGTCGTGCGCGGTACCTATCGACTGCAGTACCCGCCGTTCACGCGCGTCTTCGAAGTGCGTGAAGGCACGGTGGAATTCCCGGGCACGCCGGGCATGGATCCCAACCTCAACATCACGGCTGCGTACACGGCGAGGACCGGCGGAGAACCCCTCGACATCTACGCCGATGTCACGGGCACGCTCCAGTCGCCACGGGTGCGACTCAGCAGCGACGCGCAGCCACCCATCGGCGAATCGGACCTGGCCAGCTACCTCTTCTTCGGCGCGCCCACGTACGCGTTCAACTTCTCGTCGGGCAACGGCAGCGTCATTGGCAACCTGGGCCAGCAGTTGCTTGCCAATCAGGGGCTGGGCTATGTCGCCAGCGGCCTGCAAACGCTGGGTCAGAGTTTCGGCCTGGTCGACTACGTGGGTCTCACGGCGGCAGAAGCAGCGCCCAACGGGCGAGGCGACTCGGGCCTCGGCTCGCTCCTGTCCACCACCAAGATCGAGGTTGGCCGATACTTCCCGCACCACGTGTTCGTGACATGGACGCAGCGCCTCAACTCGCAGGGCAACAGGCCCGGCGTGAACATCGAGTGGCGCTTCCGTCCGACCTACGGTCTGGAAGGATTCTGGGAAGACCGTTTCGCGCGCACGCCTTCCTTCAGCCTGAGCCAGGCGATCACCACGCGCGTGCTCGGCCTCTCCATCTTCCGCGAGTGGGGCTACTGAGCGCTGCAGATGGACAGGACAGATACGCGGCCGAGCCCATTCGGCAGAACTCGCTGCACGAGCGTTGAGCGGATCGCGGCGGTTGTCTCAAGTGTATTGCGGTTACCGATTTCAACAGGACAATCACAACCATGCAGACGATACGCGTATTCCTGCTCATGGCAGGTTTGACCATCCTGCTGGTACTGCTCGGACAGCTCGTGGGCGGCTCGCAGGGTGCGTTGCTGTTTCTGATTCTGGCCGCGGTCATGAACTTCGGGATGTACTGGTTCAGCGACCGGCTGGTGCTGCGCATGTACCGGGCACAATTCATCGAGCGCGCGGCCGCGCCCGAGCTGTACGACATGGTGGACCGCCTGCGCCAGCGGGCAGGCCTGCCCATGCCGCGGGTCGCGATTGCCGCGTCCGAGCAGCCTAACGCGTTCGCGACGGGCCGCAGCGCCGCAGCACGCCGTGGTCTGCTGCACGGCCGGCATCCTCACGCTGGTGAGCCGCGAGGAGCTGGAGGGCGTGCTGGCGCATGAGCTGGGCCACGTCAAGCACCGCCACATGCTGGTGGGCACACTCGCTGCGACCATGGCGGGCGCAGTGGCCATGATCGGCAGCGTGATCCGGTGGGGTGCGATCTTCGGCGGCTTCGGCGGGCGCGACCGCGACGAGAACATTGCGGACTGCTCGCGCGTGCGATCGTCGCGCCGATCGGGCGGCCATGATCATGCAGATGGCGATCAGCCGGCAGAACGAGTTCCAGGCGGATCGCACGGGCGCCGAGATCTCCGGGCGTCCGCTGGCACTGGCCGGCGCGCTGCGAAGCTGGAGGCGTTATGCCCACCGGATTCCCATGGCGGTCAATCCGGCCGCGGCACAGCTGGCCATCGTGAACCCGCTTGCGGGCGCACGGGGTCAGGGTCTGCTGCGTCTCTTCAGCACCCACCCGTCGACGGAGGAGCGCGTGGCCCGGCTGCGCGCCCCTGGCACAGGAGCCGGGCTTCGCGTCGCTGAACCGCTCGGAGCCCTCGCGGGATGCCTGCCCCGCTGCGTGCGGCCGGTCCGTATGCCGGCCGCACGCTCGTCATCCTGAACCCGGCCGCCGGCCAGGACGACCCGGCTCAGCCTGCGCCGCCTGATTGGCGGCGCGTTTGCCGCGCGTGGCGCGTCCTTCGACCTGGCCACGCGACCGGCGGCACCCGGTCATGCCGCAGGTGCTCGCCCGCGAGGCCGCGCGGCTGGGCTATCGAGCCGCCTGCGTAGTCGGCGGCGACGGCACACTGGCCGAAGCAGCCGCCGGGCTGTCCGGCACTGCCACGCCGCTCGCCATCATACCGCGCGGCACCGCGAACCAGGTCGCGCATAACCTGCGCATACCGACGGATGTCGAGGAAGCCGTGGAGGTGGCGGTCAACGGGTCGCCTACCGCGCTCGATCTGGGCAATGTGAACGGCCGCACGTTCGCGCTGCTCGCCGGCGCCGGCTTCGATGCGGCGATGATGGCCAGCGCGACGCGCGAGCTGAAGGAACGCTGGGGATTCGGCGCGTACATCTACGCCGCGGTGAAGGAAGCGCTGGCGGCGACGCCGACCGGCATTTCCGGTTCTGCGTCGATGGCCGGGACCTGGAAGTCGATGCCGTCTCGGTCATGGTGGCCAACGTGGGCGAACTGTTCTCAGGCTGGATCCCGTTCCGCATTCCGCTCACACCAAGGCCCACGAATTCCTGGCAGGACGGCCTGCTCGAGATCGTCGTGCTGGCGCCCAGGAACATGCCGGATTTCGCCCTTCTCGTGTGGCAGGCGACACACCGGCAATTCGGCGGCACGGACCGGCTGATCCATCTGCAGGCGAGAGAAATCACCATCGAAGCGGACCCGCCCATGGCGGTGCAGATCGATGGCGATCCGGCAGGCACCACGCCCGTGACCGCGCTCGCCGTGCCCGCCGCATTGCAGGTACTGATTCCCGCCGGGAGCGTGCGCGCGCTTCTGCCCAAGGGGGCGGGGTTGATTCACCCGGCAGGCTCGTAGAGATTAGCAGGTCTGGCCTTTTTCCGACCCGCGGAGACGTGGCCGAAGCAATTCCCCAGCAACGACATCAAGGAGACGGGTACGATGGCTTCCATGCCCGCCACCCAGATTCGCAAAGGCAATGTGATCGTGTTCAACGGCGCGCCCTGTCGCGTCGTCGAGTTCCATCACCACACACCGGGCAACCTGCGCGCATTCGTGCAGGCCAAGATGCGCAATCTGCGGAGCGGCTCGCAGTTCGAGCATCGCTTCCGCGCAGCGGATACGGTGGAAAAGGCGGAGATGGAGACGCACGAGCTGCAATACCTGTACAGCGACGGCACGCATCATCACTTCATGAACAACCAGAGCTACGAGATGCTGGCGCTGGACGACGCCACGCTCGGCGACACGGCACAGTGGCTCGTTCCGAACATGATCATCCTGGCGGAGTTCTACGAAGGTCAGGCGATCGGCGTCGAGCTGCCCGCATCGCTCGAGCTGGAAGTCGTCGAAACCGAGCCCGTGCTGACCGGCGCCACCAAGACGGCCATGACGAAGCCCGCCAAGCTGTCGAACGGCGCCATCGTCCAGGTGCCGCCCTTCATCAGCACCGGCGAAATGGTGCGCGTGGATCCCCGGGAGGGGAAGTACCTGGAGCGAGCCAAGTAGGGGTTGGAACTGCGCTGCAACACGCAACGCCGTTGACACGCTGCCAAGCGCAAACAGGCTGAACGAGCCATCGGCTGCGAGCCACCACCATGGCTGATGAAAAACTGACCGTCCGCGGTGCCCGCGAGCACAATCTGAAGAACATCAATGTCGAGATTCCGCGTGATCGGCTGGTGGTGATCACGGGGTTGTCGGGGTCGGGCAAGTCGTCGCTGGCGTTCGATACCATCTATGCGGAAGGGCAGCGCCGCTACGTGGAGTCGCTGTCCGCGTACGCGCGCCAGTTCCTGGGCGTCATGGAGAAGCCGGATGTCGACGTGATCGATGGGCTGTCGCCGGCCATCTCCATCGAGCAGAAGACGACCGGGCACAATCCGCGATCGACGGTCGGCACGGTAACAGAAGTTTACGACTACCTGCGGCTGCTCTGGGCGCGCACGGGCACGCCGCACTGTCCGCACTGCGGCCGGCCGGTGCGCCGGCAGTCGGCCACGCAGATCGTCGACCAGATCCTGGCCTGGCCCGAGGGCTCGCGCATTGAGGTGCTGGCGCCGCTGGTGCGCGGCCGCAAAGGCGAGTTCCGCGAGCTGTTCGTGGAGGCACGCAAGAAGGGCTTCGTGCGCGTTCGCGTCGACGGCGAGATGCACGACCTCGAGCAGCCACCCAGGCTGTCGCGCTACGCCAATCACGACATTGCGCTGGTCGTGGACCGGCTGGTGGTGCGCGAATCCGATCGCGCGCGGCTGGCCGATTCGGTCGAGACTGCACTGCGCTCCGCCGACGGCATTGTCGAGGTGCTGAAGCACGGCGGACGCGAGCCGGAGTCGCATGTCTTCAGCGAGCACTACGCCTGCCCGCACTGCGGCACCAGCATGGCGGAGCTGGAGCCGCGCCAGTTCTCCTTCAATTCGCCCTACGGCGCCTGTGAAGCGTGCGGCGGACTGGGCACGCGCCGCGAGGTCAGTGAGGCGCTCGTCACGGGCGATGCGAGCATCTCTCTGCTGGAAGGCGTCATCCTGCCCTGGGGCGAGCCGGCGGGACACCTGCGGCGCTCCATCATTCCGGGCCTGGGCAAACACTACCGCTTCGACCCTAACACGCCGTGGGGTGAGCTGAGCGAGAGCGTGCGCCGGGCCATCCTGCACGGATCCAACAACAGGAAGATCGAGTTCCCCTACCGCGCGGGCGGCGCCAGCGGCACGTACACGGAGCCGTGGGAAGGCGTGCTGGCCAATGTGAACCGGCGCTACGAAGAAACCACGTCGGATGCCGTGCGTGAGCAGCTCGAGGAGTTCATGACGACGCTGCCCTGTACGGTCTGCGGCGGCACCCGCCTGCGCCGGGAGAGTCTGGCTGTCAGTGTGGGCGAAAAATCGCTGGGCGATGTGGTCGGCATGAGCATCTCCGCAGGCGCTCGATTTCTTCGACCGCGTCGCGAAAACCGCGGGCCTGCCGCCCGAGATCGCGGGGCCCATCCTCAAGGAAGTGCGCGACCGGCTGCGTTTCCTGCAGAACGTGGGACTCGAGTACCTGACGCTCGGACGCAGTGCGGAATCACTGTCGGGCGGCGAGTCGCAGCGAATCCGGCTGGCCACACAGATCGGCAGCCGTCTCGTAGGCGTGCTGTACATCCTCGATGAGCCGTCCATCGGCCTGCACCAGCGGGACAACGAGCGACTGCTGGGCACGCTCGAGCAACTGCGCGATCTCGGCAACACCGTGATCGTCGTGGAGCATGATCGTGAGACGATCATGCACGCGGACCACATCGTCGACCTGGGGCCGGGCGCCGGTCGCCATGGCGGCGAAGTCGTCGCCGAAGGCACGCTCGACGACCTCATGGCCAGTCCGACCTCGCTGACCGCGGCCTATCTGCGCGGCGATCGCGAGATTCCCGTGCCCCGCCAGCGCCGCGGTCCGGATGCCGCCCGCGTGCTGCGCGTGCGTGGCGCCAGCCAGCACAACCTCAAGCACATCAATGTCGGCTTCCCGCTGGGCACGTTCACCTGTGTGACCGGTGTGAGCGGCTCCGGCAAGAGCACGCTGGTGAATGACATCGTGTATGCGACGATGGCCCGTCATTTCTTCCGCGCGCGTGTGCTGCCGGGCGCGCACGACGGCATTGATGGCCTGGATCAGCTGGACAAGGTCGTCGACATTGATCAGTCGCCGATCGGCCGCACGCCGCGCTCGAATCCCGCGACCTACACGGGCGTGTTCACACCCATTCGCGAGTTGTTCGCGGAACTGCCCGAATCGAAGCTGCGCGGTTACGCGCCCGGCCGCTTCTCGTTCAACGTCAAGGGCGGCCGCTGCGAGGCGTGTCAGGGCGATGGCCTGATCAAGATCGAGATGCATTTCCTGCCCGATGTCTACGTGCCGTGTGACACCTGCCGCGGCCGGCGCTACAACCGCGAGACGCTGGAAGTCTTCTACCGCGGCCGCACGATTGCCGATGTGCTGGAAATGACCGTCGCCGAAGGGCTTGAGTTCTTCGATCCGGTGCCTTCGATCAAGCGCAAGCTGGAAACGCTCCATGACGTGGGTCTGGGGTACATCCATCTCGGTCAGTCCGCGACCACGCTGTCAGGCGGGGAGGCACAACGCGTGAAGCTGGCCACGGAACTTTCGCGCCGGGATACAGGGCGAACATTCTACATCCTCGACGAACCGACCACGGGGCTGCATTTTGAGGATGTGCGCCTGCTGCTGGATGTGCTCCACCGCCTGGTCGATCGCGGCAACAGCGTGGTGGTGATCGAGCACAACCTGGAGGTCATCAAGACGGCAGACTGGATCATTGACCTGGGTCCGGAGGGAGGCGACGCCGGAGGCCGGGTGGTGGCGGAAGGATCGCCGGAAACCGTGGCGGCAAACCCGATTTCACACACGGGACGGTTTCTGGCGGATATCCTGGGACTCGCGCCGGTGGGCTGAGCCGTGAAACAGCTGAGCTTCGAGCGCGTAGAGTAGCGTCGTATCGACAGATCCACGGACTGGAGCGGGAAATGATGAACCGAGAAGAGGTGGAGAGCTATTTTCTCCGCATGGGACTGGATTTCGAAGAGGTGGACGACAACCTCTGGGTGATCCGGGCCGGCGAGGAGACGCAGGTCGTCGCCAGCTACTCACCGCCGTTGCTGCTGCTGCGTCTGAAGGTGATGGATCTGCCGCCCGACAACGGCGAAGGCAAGCTGACCCACCTGTACCGCCGCCTGCTCGAGCTGAACGCGGGCGACATGCTGCACGGCAGCTACGGCATCGAGGAAAACGACGTGGTCATCTCGGACGCACTCGAGCTGGAGACCATGGATTTCAGCGAGCTGCGCAGCTCGTACGAAAGCCTGGTGCTGGCGGCATCGACGCACCTGCCGCAGCTGCACGAGCTCGTTCCGGTATCGCAACAGGGGTAGGGGACCAATGGGAATCTTCCAGAAGTTGTCGACTCTGCTTCGCTCCAACATCAATGATGCGATCGCGAAGGCGGAGAACCCCGAGAAAATGCTGAACCAGGTGCTGCTCGACATGCGCGAGCAGCTGGCGAAGGCGAAACAGGAAGTCGCCATCGCGATAGCCGATGAACGCAAACTGCGCGCGCAGCTGGAAGAAGAGCAGAAGCTGGCGGGTGACTGGGAACACCGCGCGATGCTGGCGATTCGCGAAGGACGCGATGACCTGGCGAAGCAGGCGCTGGTCCGGCAGCAGGAGCACACGGAGCGGTCGCACGCGCTCGAGGACACCTGGACCAAGCAGCACGAAGAGACGGATCGCCTGAAGGACGCGCTGCGCCAGCTCAACGAAAAGATCGAAGAGGCGAAGCGCAAGAAGAACCTGCTCGTCGCAAAGCAGAAGCGGGCCCAGGCATCGAAGCGCATCCACGAGACCATGGCGGGACTCAGCGATCGCTCTGCGTTCGACACGTTCGAGCGCATGGCAGAGAAGATCGAGGAGACCGAGCGCCGCGCACTGGCGGCCGTGGAAGTGACGGAAGTGCTGCAGGGCGACACGCTCGAGCAGCAGTTCCAGCGGCTCAAGCCGGCCGGCGAGAGCGTCGATTTCCGGCTGCTGCAGCTCAAGGAGCGCATGGGCCTGCTCTCGGCGGGCGGTCAGGAACGCGCCGCACTGACAGGCGGCAATGCGAAGGCGGAAACGCCTGCACCGGCGCCCGTGCTCAAACCGGCAGTGGACGGCGAAAACGGCCTGGTCCGCGATGCCGAGGTCGAAGAAGAAGCCTGAGCCGAGCGGGCTTCGAGCCCGCCGCTTTTTTGGCTAACGGGGTATGACAACCGCGCCGGCTTCATCCGAGGCCGGCGCGGCTTGCTTTGAGGACGGAACATGGGCACCCGCGCCTACGCCATCCTGAGCGCGACTCTGTTCAGCATCCTGCTGCTGCTGTTCCTGCACAGCATCGCAGAGATCGTGCTGCTGCTGTTCATTGCCATCCTCATCGCCATCTACCTCAGCTCACTGACGGACCTGCTGCAGCGCAAGGTCGGCATGCCGCGCGGTGCGGGGCTGGCCGCGGCACTGCTCGTCACAGGCATGGCCGTAGCCGGCATCGGGCAGCTCGTGGTGCCACCGCTGGTCGACCAGACACAGCAGCTGCTGGCGTCGCTGCCCGGGATGGCGCAGAAGCTGAACAATGAACTGGTCAGGTGGGCGCAGCACACCGCGATCGGCCGGCTCATCATGCCGCCGGAACCGGGATCCAGCATCCTGAGCCAGGTCGTGGGTCAGATCGGTGGCTGGTTCCGCTCCGCGGTGCCGGTCGTGTTCGGTGGCGTGCAGGTCGCGATCGAGCTGGTCAGCGTGTTCGTCATGGGCATTACCTCACCATGCGGCCCGGCATGTACCGCGAAGGTTTCATTGTGCTGATCCCGGTGCCGCATCGCGAACTGGCGCGCGACATCCTGGTGGAGCTGGGCGCGACACTGCGCGCATGGGTCGTGGGTCAGATCCTTGCCATGCTGGTACTCGGACTGCTCACCTGGGTGGGACTCGAACTGCTGCGCGTGCCCTACGCCCTGGCCTTTGGCGCATTCACCGGACTCGCCGCCATCGTGCCGTTCTTCGGCACCCTCGTGTCGACACTGCTGCCCGCACTCTTCCTTGTCGCCAATGGCGGTCTGGCTCATGCACTGCTGGTGGTGCTGTTAGGCGTGGTGGTGCACCTGATCGAAGCGAACTTCGTCGCACCCATGATCATGGAGCGCCAGATCAACCTGCCGCCCGTGCTCTCCATCCTGAGCGTGCTCATCATGGCGCACCTGCTGCACGTCGTGGGTCTGCTCGTGGCCGTGCCCGTGCTGGCGACGACGATCGTCATCGTGCGACGCGTCTACGTCTACCACATCCTCGAAGGAAGAGCCCACCGCCGCGCCGTGCGCGACCGGCCCGTCGAGGTGCGGCTGCCCGGCGAGGGCGGCGTCCTCGTGCACCCTTCCGCGGAGGAAGACAGTGTGCCATCGCTCCTCGAAAAGTGAGGGCTTCGCGAGGGTCGCTGAGGTGTGGGGAGAGGGCGCGGAGGAATGGATTGGACGGTACCATCATCACACAGAGGGTGACGGAGGTGCGGGGGACGCGGTGGACGGATTCTTTCCCGGGCGGAACTGCGGTGTGGATCGGGAGCGAGGGTTTCTCAGAACTGAGGATCAGGCCCTGCCTGCGCCCGGTAGCAGTGCAGGCGTCCAACGTTGCTACCCGCCCCGGCATCGGCCGTCACAGCTCCGCTCCGCCCTTTCGGACACCCCTCTTGCCTCGCCATCCGTGCGATGATCGTGTGACCTCCTGGCTGTTCAGAAATTCCATCCGTTGCACCTTCCTGAGTCTCTCTAACGTTCCCTTACGCCGTCCTCAGTGGCCCCTGTGGCCACTGTGTGAGAACAATCTGTTATCCGTTGTCTGTTATCCGTTGCGTGTCATCCGTCGTCTGTTGTTCCCGCTCCGCCCACAGTATCCTCGTATCCAACCCCTCACGAACCTCCGCCCCCCAGGGCGCCCCAGGCGAGGCGGGACAGGTCGGCGGCGAGGCCGATGGGGACGGCGGTGTCCTGCCAGCCGCGCGTCAGGATGACCAGCACGTAGGGCGCGCGGTTGGCCGGGAACACGATGGCGCCGTCATGGCGGGCGGCGGTGATCCAGCCGGTCTTGTGGGCGATGCGGGTGCCGGGTGGAATGCCGGCGGGAATCATTCTCGTTGAACTCCTGTGCGGACAGAATGTCGATCATGGCATCGCAGGAGGTGCGCTGCAGGCCGCGGCAGCGCGCAATGGCTTCGAGCAGAGTGGCGAACGCATTCGCGGTGGTGGTGTTGTTCATGCCTTTGCGGAACGCGGGGCCATCCTCCACGCCGCGCAGTACGCGCATGCTGCCGGCGCCCAGACTGTCCATGGTGGCGCGCACACTGGCAGCGCCGACACGGTCGATGAGCAGGTTGGTCGCGAAATTCGAGGAGCGCACGATCATGAGACGGGCCAGCTCGCGTATGCTGGCGCGCGTGCCGACACGCCTGTACAACGTGCTGTCGCTGTCGTCATCGACGGACAACGTATAGATCGTGTCGCCGACCAGGCTGCGGAAGCGGTTCTGCACGGGCAGGGAATCGTCCAGCGAGAGACGGCCCGCTTCGACCTGATGGAACAGCTCGTACAGCACCGGCACCTTCATGGTGCTGGCGGCGTGCATCACGCTGTCGCCGGCAATATCGATGCGGTGGCCGGTCGCCAGGTCCACCACCGCCACTGCCACCTCGCCGCCGGGCGTTTGCGCGATGCGTGCTTCCAGGCGGGCGCGCAGATTCGCCAGGGCATCGTCGTTCGCTGCCTGTGCGCGCGTGCGCGGTGCGGCCGGACCACATGCCGCGAGCAGCACACCCGCGATCAGGATTGCGGCACACGGGCATGGCGACATGGATCGCAGGCGGGTGCGGCGTCGTGCGTGCATGATCACCGATAAATGAGGAAGCGTTCGCGGCGCGCGCGAAAACGCGCCAGTTGCGCGTTCCAGTCGCGCGTAATTGCGTCGAGAGGCTGGTTCGCGAGGATCGCAACGCGCAGCCGGTCCGTCCCGGCCAGGTGATCGAACGCATTGTTGAACGCAACAGAGTCGGGCTGGAGTGTACGCACATCGAGCAGAACCGCGAGCGCGCTGTGCGCCGGATCGTAGGAGCCGCGGTCCGTCACGACGAAGCGGATGCCGCGTACGGCAACACCATCGTACTTGCCATCGGACGGCGCGTGCGGCGTGAACGTGACGGAATCGAACCGGACACCCGGCAGGTGACGGGAAGCAAGTCGTCGCACGAGCGCTGCTGCATCGAGCCACGGCGCCCCCAGCTGCTGGAAGGCGAGCGCGGTGCCGCGGCCCACGGAGAGATTCGTACCCTCGAACAGGCAGGTGCCGGGATAGGATGCCGCGCTCTCGATGCTCGGCATGTTAGGCGATGGCTGTACCCACAGCAGGCCGGTCTGGTCGAACCACTGATCGCGGCGCCAGCCCTGCAGCGGTATCACGTGCAGGTCGGCAGGCGAGGGAAGTGTCGCGCTGATCATGCGGGCGAGCTCGCCCACGGTCATGCCATAGCGCATGGGCACGGGGTACAACCCGACAAAGGATGCGAATGCGCTGTCCAGCACATTGCCATTGATGACGGCGCCACCAATGGGGTCGGGCCGGTCGAGCACGACGAAGCGTTTGTGCTGTTCCGCCGCCGCCTGCAACGCCAGCGCCATGGTCCAGGCATACGTGTAGTAGCGCGCGCCCACATCCTGAATGTCGAAGACGAGCACGTCGATGTCGCGCAGCATGGCGGGTGACGGTTTGCTGGTTGCACCATAGAGGGAACGAATGGGAAGGCCGGTGGCCGGATCGACACTTTCCGCCACACGTTCACCGGGGGCTGCCTGTCCGCGAATGCCGTGTTCGGGACTGAACAGCGCTGTCAGCATCACACCGCGTGCGTGCGCCAGGGCATCAATCGTGCTGATGCCACTGATCGTGATCCCGGTCTGGTTGGTGATCAGGCCCACGCGCCGGCCGCGCAGCAGGGCGAGGCTGTCGCGCAGCAGCACGTCCACGCCGGGCAGCACGACCGGTGCATCGGCGGTGTTGCGCGCCGGCTCGACGCGCGGCGGATTCTTCTCGATGCGACAGCCCGCGAGCGCCAGCACGAACGCGACGCATTGCCAGCGCCTGCAGGCCCGGATAGCTTCGCGCGACGGCACGAACCTCCTCATTCGACTGCGACCATGAGCGACGTGCGCCGCACGCAGGGTGGCGCGTCAGCGCCGGGCGCGTCCGCCCTTTCCGCGCTGCTCGCGGCCACGCTGGTGGTGGCCGGCTGTGCGCCGCGGCGCTCGCCTGCCGGGGTCTCGCCCGCGACGGACATGCTCGCGCCCGCCGATGCGGCCTGGGTCGAGCGAACACTGGCCCGCCTCGATCTGCCGCACAAGGTAGCGCAGCTGGTGGTGCCGCGCGTGAGCGGCGCCTTCCTGCCAGCCGGCAGCCGTGAAGACGCGCGCGTCAGGATGTGGGTGCAGCAGCTGGGCGTGGGCGGCCTCATCGAAACGCTCGGCCCGCCCATGGAAGCGGCAGCCAAGCTGAACCGGTTGCAGCGCCTGGCCGACATACCGCTGCTGATCACGGCCGACATGGAGGATGGGCCGGGCCAGCTGCTCAACGGCGGCGTCGTGCTGCCGTACGGCCTGGAGAACGGCGGCGGCGTGCGCTTCCCGCCGGCCATGGGCCTGGGCGCGACGGGCGACACGCGGCTCGCCGGAGAGCTGGGGCGCATCACGGCGGAAGAAGGCCGCGCCATCGGCGTGCACATGGACTTCGCACCCGTCGTCGACGTCAACAACAATCCCGCGAACCCGATCATCAATACCCGCAGCTTCGGCGCCGACCCCGCCCTGGTCTCGCGCATGGCTGCGGCCATGATCCACGGCCTGCAGGACAACGGCATGCTGGCCACCGCAAAGCATTTCCCCGGCCATGGCGACACGGGTACCGATTCCCACATCGAACTGCCTGTTATCACGGTCACGCCGGCCCGCGCGGACACGGTCGAGCTGCCGCCCTACCGCGCGGCCATCCGGGCGGGCGTCAGCGGGATCATGAGCGCACACATTGCGTTTCCCGCACTGGCCGGCAACACCACACCCGCCACGTTGAATCCGGCCCTGCTCACCGGACTGCTGCGCGACTCGCTGCACTTCGATGGCATCGTGATCACGGATGCTCTCGATATGGGCGCCATTGTGAAGGGCTGGGGCGCAACCGAAGCGCCCGTGCTCGCCCTGCAAGCCGGCGCCGACCTGCTGCTGCAGATCCCGCCCGACGACGTCGCTTCCGCCATTGACGCCGTGGTGGCCGCAGTGCGACAGGGACGCATCACGGAGGCGCGCATCGACCAGTCCGTGCGCCGCGTGCTGGGCGCCAAGGCAAGGCTGGGGCTGCAGCACCAGCGCATCGTGGACCTGGACAGCATCGCATTCCGCGTGGCAACGCCGGAGCACGTGGCCATTGCCAGGGAAGCAGCGGAGCGCGCCATCACACTGGTGCGCGATCGCCAGGCTCTGCTGCCTGTGCGCGGCCGGCACGTGCTCAGCATCGTCTATCACGATGACATCAATGTCATGGCCGGACGCGTATTCCACGCGACGCTGGCGCCCGCGGAGAGTACGCTCGCGACCGCGGTGATCGATGCGGCCGTGAGCGCCGAACAGCTGGACAGCCTGCGTACGCGTGCCACTGATGCGGATGTCGTGGTGTTCGCGCCCTTCGTACGCGTGGGCGCCTACCGTGGCGACCTCTCCATCGCCGATCCGGTGGCAGCGCTGGTGCGCGAGCTGGCGCGGGAAAAGCCATTGATCGTGGTGTCCTTCGGCAGCCCCTACCTGCTGAATCAGTTCCCGGACATCAGCACATACCTGCTGGCGTGGGGACAGTGGTCCGGCCCGCAGGAAGCCGCGGCTCGCGCCATGGCGGGAGTCGCGCCCATAACAGGACGTTTGCCCATCCCGATCCCGCCGTGGCACGCACTGGGCGAGGGCATCACAATGGCCGCGAGTGCGCGCGACACGCTGCATGGTGCGGGCGGCACTGCACGCCACACGTTTGCGGCCGGTGCGTTGCCTGGTTCCCCCAGCGGCATGCTTCATGTTCCAGGCGACGATGCACTTCCACGTTCTGCGCCGGCTGCGGCAGGCATGGATGCGGGGCTGGAGGCGCGCGTCGACAGCCTCGTCGGCGCGGCCTTGCGCGCAGGCGCCTCGCCCGGGGCCGCGGTGGCCATCGGCAGGCATGGCAGACTCGTGCTGCTGCGCGGGTACGGGCAGGTCGATGGCGCAGCAGGCTCGGCCAGGGTCACCGACTCGACCCTTTATGATCTCGCCTCGCTCACCAAGGTAATAGCCACCACCACCGCCATCATGATGCTGGTGGATCAACAGAAGCTCGACGTGGACGCACCGGTGGCGCGCTATCTACCGGAATGGCAGGGTGACGCCGCGAAGAACGCGGTAACCGTGCGTCAGCTTCTGCTGCACGACGCGGGGCTGCCGGCGTGGGAACCGCTCTGGAAGGATACCCGCGGCAAGGACGCGTACCTGGCGCGCGTGGCCGCGACACCGCTCGAGTACCCGCCTGGCACGAAGACCGTCTACAGCGATCTGGGCGGAATGCTGCTGGGCTTCCTGGTCGAGCGCATCAGTGGTGAACCGCTGGACGACTTCTTCCAGCAGCGCATTGCGGCGCCACTCGGGTTGCGCGAAACCGGCTTCAACCCACTGGACCCGGCGAGCCCGATGCACGATGGCAGGGCAGCGGAAGACCTGACCGGTCGCATCGCGCCGACGGAAGTCGATACCGTGTTCCGCATGACACACGTGCACGGTCGCGTACACGACGAGAACGGCTTTGCCATGGGTGGCGTCTCGGGCCACGCGGGTCTCTTCTCTTCGGCGCGCGATATGGCGGGCTTCGCGCAGCTGCTGCTCGATGGCGGCGCGCTGAGTGGCGTGCGTCTGGTGCAGGAGCGTACGCTGCGCCGCTTCACGCAGCGCGCGTCGGATGCGTCGAGTCGCGCGCTCGGCTGGGACACGCCATCCGCGAACTCGTCCGCCGGCGACTGGTTCTCCAGCCGCTCGTTCGGCCACACCGGATTCACGGGCACGAGTCTCTGGATCGATCCGGAGCGCGACGTGTTTCTCGTGCTGCTCACGAACCGCGTGGATCCGTCGCGTGATAACCCGCTGATAGCGCCGCTGCGGCGTGCACTGGCGGAATGCGGTTCAGCTCGCGATTCACGATCAGCCCGTCAGCCGCCGATGAATGAACCCCATGGCATGGCGCAGAGACTGGAGCGGATTCCGGTCCACATCGTCAATGACACCGATGCGCTGGCACGGCTGCTGGCGAGGCGTATCGAGGCGCTGATACGGGAGCGCGCGGCTTCGGGTCGCACCGCCGTGCTCGGTCTGGCGACGGGCTCGACGCCCATCGGCATCTATCGCGAGCTGATCCGCATGCATCGCGAAGAAGGCCTCTCCTTCGCCAGCGTGGTCACGTTCAACCTGGACGAGTACTACCCAATGTCGCCGGGCAGCATCCACAGCTTCCAGCGCTACATGCGCGAAAACCTGTTCGCCGCAATCGACATCCCCGCAGAACACGTGCACATGCCGCGCGGCGACCTGCCGCGCGCGCAGATCGAGTCGTACTGCCAGGCATACGAAGCCGCCATCCACGAGGCCGGCGGCATCGACTTCCAGATTCTCGGCATCGGCAAGACCGGACACATCGGCTTCAACGAACCGGGCTCCTCGCGCACATCACGCACCCGTCTGGTGCACTCTGGACACCATCACGCGCAAGGACGCGGCTGCCGATTTCTTCGGCGAAGAGAACGTGCCGCGCGAGGCCATCACGATGGGCGTGGGCAGCATCCTGGAGGCACGGGAAATTGCGCTCATCGCGACGGGCGAGCACAAGGCCGACATCATCCGCCGCAGCGCGGAAGGCGATGTGTCGCACGAGGTGGCGGCCACGTACCTGCAGGCGCACGCCAACGCGGCATTCTGGGTGGATGGCGCCGCCGCGGGCGAGCTGACGCGCGTGAGGACACCCTGGCTGATCGCCGATGTCGAATGGTCGCCGGGGCTCAGCGAACAGGCTGTTATATGGCTGTCCGCCGAAACGCAGACGGCCATTCTCAAGCTGACCGCCACGGACTATCGCGAGCATCACCTCAGCGCCCTGCTGTCGCGTCACCCCAGTGCCGATGCGCTGAACCAGTGGGTGTTTGACCGACTCGCCGCGCGCATTGCGGATGCGCCGGCGCTGCCGCGCGGCCGCCGCATTATCGTGTTCAGCCCGCATCCCGACGATGACGTGATCAGCATGGGTGGAACGCTGCGCAAGCTGCACGACGTCGGCAACGCCATTGTTGTTGCGTACATGACCTCCGGCAACATTGCGGTGTTCGATCACGAGGTGCGCCGCTACCTCGACCTGATGGAGCGCTTCAGCCGGGATCGTGACGTGCTCGGGCGGTGGCCGCCTGACGGATCTGGTGGATCGCATTGAAGCGGCTCTGGCCGGCAAGGAACCGGGTGATGTCGACATTCCTGAGGTGCAGGACCTCAAGCGCGAGATCCGCGAAGCCGAGGCAGTCAGCGCCGTCGAGTCACTGGGGCTGCCGCGCTCCGCCTGCCGCTTCCTCAACCTGCCATTCTACCAGACGGGCAAGGTACGCAAGGATCCGGTTGGCGAAGCAGACGTCAGCCTGGTGCGGGCCCTGCTCGAGGAGGTTCGTCCTGACGTGGTGTTTGTAGCGGGCGACCTGTCGGACCCGCACGGGACGCACCGCCAGTGCAAGCAGGCCATCGAGCACGCGCTCGCGCGCTACGGCGGGGCCGCGCCGTCGGTCTGGCTGTACCGCGGCGCCTGGCAGGAGTGGCCGGTGCACGAGGCAAGCGTGCTGGTACCGCTGTCGCGTGAAGAGTGCGTCGCAAGATCCTCGCGATCTTCAAGCATCAGTCGCAGAAGGATACCGCGCCATTCCCGGGCGCCTGGGACGAACGCGAGTTCTGGCAGCGCGTGGAGGCGAGGAACCGCGGCACGGCAGCGGCCGTGGACCGGCTCGGGCTGCCCGAGTTTCACGCGCTCGAGGCGTTTGTCGTGCAGCGTGCGCGCACCGCGGGTGATGGCGCGCGGCGAGTGGAGCCGGGCGCCGCGGGCGCATGAGCGGGCAGATCCGCGCCGTCGATATCGGCGTCATCGTCGCCTACCTGGTACTGGTGACCGCCTTGGGCGTGCTGCTGGGCGGGCGCCAGCGCACGGCCCGCGACTACTTCCTCGGCGGGCGAGGCCTGCCCTGGTGGGCCATCTGCTTCTCGGTCGTCGCCACGGAGACCAGCGCACTGACGATCATCAGCCTGCCCGCCACCGCCTACCTGGGCGACCTCTGGTTCCTGCAGCTCGCCTTCGGCTACCTCATTGGCCGCTTCGCCGTGGGCGTGCTGCTGCTGCCGCGCTATTTCCGCGGCGAGCTGGTGACGGCGTATGCGTTTCTCGAGGAACGCTTCGGCGCACTAACGCGGCGTTTTGCTTCCATTATCTTCATGGTTACGCGTGCGCTGGCGGACAGTGTGCGCATGTTCGCGGCAGCGGTTCCGATACACCTGGTGACCGGCATTCCCTACTGGGAAGCCATACTCCTCGCCGGCGCGGTCACGGTGGCGTACACCTGGGTTGGTGGACTGCGGGCGGTCGTGTGGGTGGACGTGGTACAGATGTTCGTCTACCTGCTGAGCGGCTGCTGCGCGCTGATCGTGCTGCTGCAGCGTGTGCCGGGCGGCTGGGCCGGCATCAGTGCCGCCGCCGCCGCGGACCACAAGCTGCGTGTATTCCACCTGACAGGCGGTTTTGCGGATGCGCGCTGGCTGCTCACCGGCCTGCTGGGCGGTGCTTTCCTGTCCATGGCGTCGCATGGCGTGGATCACCTGATCGTGCAGCGACTGCTGGCAGCGCGTTCGGAGCGTGAGGCACGACGGGCGCTGAACGGCAGCAGCATCGTCATCATCGTACAGTTCACACTCTTCCTGCTCGTGGGCGTTGCACTGTTCGCGTACTACCACGGCCTCGCCTTCACGACGCCCGACGAGATCTTTCCGCGCTTCCTGCTCGAAGGCCTGCCTGCGGGTCTGTCCGGCCTCGTGCTCGCTGGCATTCTCGCGGCCATGATGTCGACCGTTTCCTCCTCGTTGAACTCACTCTCCAGTGCGCTCGCCAATGATGTATGGGGTCCGCTGACGGGACGCACGGGTGATGACGCGTACATGCTGCGCCTGGGACGCCGGCTCACGCTGCTCTGGGCCGTCGTGCTGGTCGGTGGTGCGCTGGGATTCCAGCTGCTCAGGCAGGGAACACCCGTGGTGGTCATTGCGCTGCAGATCGCATCCTTCACATACGGTGGTCTGCTGGGCGGCTTCCTGCTGGGCGTGCTGTCCAGGCGAGCCGCACAGCGCGACGCGCTTCTCGGCATGGTCGTTGCCCTGCTCGTCATGGGCGTGATCTGGGCCGCGCAGCAATTCGGCGCCATGCCCAAACGCATCGACACGCTCTGGTTCTCGCTGCTGGGTTCGGTGATCACGATCGTGACGGGATCGATTTCGGCAGGAATGCGTAAGGGCGCAGCGGCAGTCGTCTGATTTCCGGGCGTTCGCTGGAGGCGAACATGGCGGTTTTTGTTGGAGTGGACGGCGGGGCGACGCGGGCGAGAGCACTGGTGGTGGATCAGGACGGACACACCCTGGCGCGCGCGGAAGGCGAGATCGCACTCATTCGTGAGGCCGATGCCCGGAGTGTGGCGGACACCGCGAGTGCACTCGTGCGTTCAGCGCTCGCCGGCAGCGGCAGCGACAGCGCCGCCGCGCTCTGCTGCGCGCTGACCGGCGTGGGCCGGGAAACGGAACGGCTGGCGGTCGAGCGCGCGATCGTCAAGGTCGCACCTGCAGCGCACGTGCGTGTGACGACGGACGCCGAAGCCGCGCTGTTCGACGCCTTCGGTAGCGGCGCCGGCATTGTGGTCCTTTCGGGGACGGGCTCCATCGCATGGGGTCGCGCGCCCGACGGACGTACTGCCAGAGCCGGTGGCTGGGGTCCGCGGCTGGGTGATGAGGGGAGCGCATTCGCCATTGGCCTCGCGGCGCTGCGTGCCGTGGCGCGCGGACACGATCTGCGCGGCCGCGAGACGTTGCTCGAGTCGATCCTGGTCGAACACCTGAAGCTGGCCGAAGCGACCGGACTGGTCGGATGGACGGACCATGCCGCGCGCACAGACATTGCCGCCCTCGCGCCGTTCGTGCTCGACGCCGCCGCGTTTGATGCCACGGCGGCAGACATTGTTGCGAACGCCGCCAATCATTTGGCGAGTCATGCGAACGCCATTGTCCGGCGGCTCGGGCTGTGGAGCGGCAGCGTCGCGGTTGCGCTGGGCGGCGGGCTGCTGGCGCCCGGCAGAGCCCTGCGCGAGCGCGTGCGCGAGGCCATCGAGCAGTTGCCTTTCCTGCACGTCCTTGATGCCGATGTGGACGGCGCGCGGGGCGCCGCGCGGCTGGCCGTCGCCATGCAGTGAGCCGCGTGACGGCGTGCCGGCCGCCCCTAACGCGCCGCCAGCCAGGCCCTCGCGCGGGGCCCGCGCCGCCGGCTATTTTCCGGCATGCCTGAATTCGCTGGCGTCAATGAGCAAATGGATGCGATCCGGGCGGGCGCGCTCGAGATCATCCCGGAGGATGATCTGGTGCGCAAGCTCGAGCGCGCCCGGCGCGAACAGCGGCCGCTCGTCATAAAGCAGGGCTTCGATCCCACACGCCCGGACCTGCACATTGGACACGCCGTGTCCATGCGCAAGCTGCGTACGTTCCAGGAGCTGGGTCACGACGTCGTGTTCGTGGTGGGCGACTACACGGCGCGTGTCGGGGACCCCAGTGGCCGCAGCGAGACTCGCCCCCGCCTTTCACCGGCGGAGATCGAGGCGAATGCCGCGACGTACACGGAACAGGTGAGTCGCATTCTCGATGTGAAGCGGGCGCGCGTCGAGCCCAACTCGAAGTGGCTGGCGCCACTCGACCTCGCCCAGCTGCTCGAACTGACGGCAACGTACACGGTGGCGCGCATGCTGGAGCGCGATGACTTCGCCAAGCGCTTCGCCGAGCGAGAGTCCATCTCGCTGCTCGAGTTCCTGTATCCGCTGATGCAGGCGTACGACTCGGTGGCGCTGCGCGCCGATGTCGAGCTGGGCGGCAATGACCAGAAGTTCAATCTGCTGGTCGGCCGCACCGTGCAGGAACGCTACGGGCAGGAACCACAGGTCTGCCTCATCATGCCACTGCTGCGCGGGACCGATGGCGAGCAGAAGATGTCGAAGTCGTACGACAACTACATTGGCATCACGGAGCCGGCCGAGCAGATGTTCGGCAAGACCATGTCCATTCCGGATGCGCTGCTCGAAGAGTGGTATCGCCTGGCAGTGCCGATCAGTGCAGCCGAGCGCGAGGCAGCACTGGCACTGGTGGCACGCGACCCCTACACCGCGAAGCGAGCACTGGCACGACGTCTCGCTGCGCTCTATCACGGCGAGGCGGCGGCGGGGCAGGCGGAAGCGCATTTCGATCGCTTGTTCCGCGAGCACGCGGCGCCCGACGAGGTCCCGGAAAAGCGTGTCGACAGTGCGGATCCCGCACTGCGCTACCAGCCGGAGCGCGGCGCCTGGATCGTCGGGCTGCTCGTCGCCACCGGTCTCGCGGCATCGAACAGTGAAGCCGCGCGTCTGCTCGAGGAAGGCGCCATTGCGGTGAACGGCGAGCGCGTGACGGACCGCAACGCCTTTCTGCCGCTCGATGCGGCGACGCCGCCAGTACTGCGCCGCGGCAAGCGGCACTTCGCGAAGGTCGTGCTGGCGGGCTGATAACCACGCGTTACCGACGCCCGCGGTTGCCGCGGGGGTGGCAGGGGAGAGCGAATGACGCCGAGACGCGTCGAGAAGCCGTGGGGACACGAGCTGATCTGGGCCGAGACCGACCGCTATGTGGGCAAGATCCTGCACATACGGGCGGGTCACGCGCTCTCCCTGCAGTACCACGAACGAAAGGACGAGACCATCCACCTGCTGAGCGGCGCCATGCGCTTCTGGGCTGGACCTTCAGCCGGGGCCCTCAGCCAGGTGCCGCTGGAGCAGGGTCAGAGCTACCGCGTGATACCGGGCACGGTGCACCGCATGGAAGCGGTCACCGATGTGGACGTACTCGAAGCATTGACGGCGGAACTGGACGATGTGGTCCGGCTGGAGGATCGCTACGGCCGCATCTGAGGCGAGCTCGCTCGTGTATCTGGGCCTTGGGTCCAATGTCGGAGATCGTCGTGCTCACCTCGCCGGCGCGCTGCGAGCGCTGTTGCGGCTGGGCCCGATCGAGGCGGTGTCTGCCGTATACGAGTCGGAGCCGGTCGGCCCCGTCGAGCAGCCGGAGTTCTGGAACATGGTGGTTCGCATACGCACGAGTCTGCGACCGGCGGCGCTGCTCCAGCAGCTGAAGAGCATCGAGCAGGAACTGGGGCGCGAGCCGGCTCTCCACCACGGACCGCGTGCCATCGATATCGACATTCTGCTCTATGGTGACCTGCGCGTGCTGCAATCCGATCTGACGATACCGCACGCGGCGCTCATGGACCGCGCGTTCGTGCTGCGGCCGCTGGTAGAGCTGGATCCCTGGCTGATGCACCCGGGAACGGGCCAGCGCCTGGCGAAACGCCTCGAAGAAGGCAGCTTCGAGCGCATTGAGCGCCTGTTCCCCGGCACCGAGCTGCTCACCGGAACGGCGCAGGCATGAGGCGACGCCTGCACGCCTGCTGCGCGTCGTTTGCGGAGGCCAGCACGCGGCTTCGGGCACCCCGCCTGGCCACGACAGTGCTCGTGTCTCTGGCGGTTCTGGCCGGCCTTGCCTGCGGGCAGGCGCCGCGTACGACGGAGCTGACCGAAGCCGACCTGCGCGCCATGGTGGACACCATGGTGCCGTCCCTCGCGCGCATTGCGCACCTGCAGGCCAAACAGCCCGTTACACTGGCCCTGCGCTCGCGCGAGGAGGTGCGTGCCTGGGTCGCCGGCCAGCTGGATCGCGATCTTCCGCCCAGCGAGCTGAAAGGGCTGCACGATGTCTACGCCCTGCTCGGCCTGCTGCCCGACACGCTCGACCTGCACGCGCTGCTGCTCGACCTGTACAGCGAGCAGATCGCCGGCTACTACGACCCGGAGACCCGGCAGCTCTACGTCGTGCGTGGCTCGAAGCCAGACCTGCTCGTGCCGATTCTGGCCCACGAGCTGGTGCACGCGTTGCAGGACCAGACCGTGAATCTCGATTCCCTGATTTCGCCGAAGCGGGGGAACGACCGCCAGTCGGCGGCACAGGCGGCGCTCGAAGGTCACGCCACCCTGGTGATGCTGGACTGGACCGCGGAGCGCGCCACCGGTCAGCCCGTGGACCCGGTGTCGCTGCCCGATCCGGGTGCACAGATCAGGCCCACCGACGAAACCGGCGGCGATAACGCGGTGTTCCAGCGGGCCCCGCGCATCATCCAGGAGACGCTGCTGTTTCCCTATGCGGCGGGCGCTTCCTTCGTGCAGACACTGTGGCGCACCACGCCGCGCGATCAGCAACGCGCCGCGCCGCTGGGTCCGCTGCTGCCGCAGTCGACGGAGCAGGTGCTGGACCCGGTGGAGCGTTTCATCAACCAGCGCGATGCGCCCACCGAGCTGCGCTACGCCAACGACGGCGGGCAGGTCGTCTACGAGAATACGCTGGGCGCGCTGGAGACAGGCATCTTCCTGGAGGCGCATCTGGGCAGCATGGTACGGCCCTGGACTGGCTGGGACGGCGATCGCTACCGTCTGTTGCAGCTGCCCGCCGGCCAGGCTCTCGTCTGGACCAGCATCTGGGACGACGACGCATCCGCCGCCCAGTTCGCGGAACGCGCCGCGCGCATCCTGTCGACCGGCGCCATCCCCAACCCCTACCCGCGCCGCGCCCGCGTGCAGCGCCTCACCCTGGACGACCGGCCCCTCGTCCGCATCACCATTACCGGCGCCGGCCTCGCCCCGGACGCTGTGCCCGAACAGACTGTTTATTGCGCCAGCGCGTCGGGCGTGAAGCAGAGCTGCAGGGAGACCGGTTGAGATCGGACGGCGTTCCCCGGCAACCAGCCCCAGCAACGCTGTAGCCGTAGTTCCCTAAAGGTCCATGAACGCGAAGTCTTCGCCGGGCCGGCGTCCGTTGCGCGGGCCGTTGTGGGCGACCGCGGGGCCGTCCTGCGGCAGCGGATAACGGAATACCTCGCCGGCGTAGTTGCGCAGCACGATCTCTTCGCTGGTAATGGACTCCACGTATTCGGGCAGCAGCGGAATCTTGCCGCCGCCGCCCGGCGCGTCGATCACGAAGTGCGGGACGGCCAGGCCACTGGTCCAGCCGCGCAGGGCGCGGATGATCTCGAGACCTTTCTCGACCGCGGTGCGGAAGTGCTCGCCGCCGGCCACCACATCAGCCTGATAGATGTAATACGGGCGGATGCGCGCGCGTACGAGCTTCTGCATCAGCTCCTTCATGACGCGCGCATCGTCGTTCACGCCCTTCAGCAGGACGGTCTGCGAGCCCAGCGGTATGCCGGCATCGGCCAGCATGCCCACGGCGCGCAGTGTCTGCGGCGTAAGCTCGTCCGGGTGGTTGAAATGCAGGTTCACGTAGACCGGATGATACTTGCGGATGATGTCGCACAATGCCTGCGTGATGCGCTCGGGCAGGTGCGACGGCACGCGCGAGTGAATGCGCAGGATCTCGAGGTGCGGGATCTCGCGCAGCGTCTTCAGGAAGAATTCGATGCGCCGGTCCGAGAGCAGAAAGGGATCGCCGCCCGACATCACCACATCGCGCACTTCCGTGTGCTGGCGCAGATACGCGAATGCCGAGTCGAACTGGTTGAGCGGGATCTTCTCGGGGTCGCCCACCTTGCGCCGGCGCGTGCAGAAGCGACAGTACGCGGCGCACACGGGCGAGACCAGGAAGAGCACGCGGTCCGGATAACGGTGTGTTATGTTGGGCACGGGCGAGTCGGCATCCTCGTCCAGGGAATCGACGATGCCGTCGATCACCTCGTTCTCCTCCGCGCTGGGCACGTACTGGCGCCAGAAGGCATCGCCCGGCGTCTGGATCCGCGCCAGTACGGCCGGCGTGATGCGCAGGTTGAAGCGGTCGATGGCACGCTGCACCGCGTCCCGGTCGACGTTTGCCTCTCCGAAGCGGTCGACCAGCTCGTCGACCGTTGTCAGGCTTTGCCTGAGGATTTCCTGCCAGGTTTCCATTTGCGCTTTGGCCTCGTATCGGATGTCCGAATTCTTTTGACGTAGATCAGGCGATCGTCGCCATTTGCATAGAAGTCCGGGACCCGTGCCACCATCTCGTATCCTCGTCGCAGGTAGAAGGCGCGGGTGGCCTCGTAGCGCGGCAGAGAAGAGGTCTCGATGATCACGAGTCGTGCACCCGATCGGGCCAACCTTCGTTCCACCTCCAGCAGCAGGAGCGTCCCGATCCCGCCGTTCTGCACGCGGGGTGACACCGCGATCCAGTACAGATCGCAGGTGCCGGCCGTGCAGGGCGTGGGACCATAGCAGACATATCCGGCCAGGCTTCCATCCGGGGTGAAGGCGCCCAGGGCGAAGTAATCCTGGTCGGGCTGATCCAGATAGGCATCGAGAACTTCGAGTGCGGTGTCGATCTCGAACGGCAGGAAGACACCGGTGTCGCGCAGTATTTCTACGACCGCCTCGCGGTGCTGGGGGCGCAGCCGGGCGATGCGCGGCGACGCCAGCGGCTTCGATTCGCCGTCTGCGCTCATGCCAGGGCCGCCTCGATGATGCGGCCGACGAGACTGGTGTAGTCGATGCCCGCGGCACTCGCCATGCGCGCGAGACCGGCATTGGTCGAGAGGTCGGGATTGGGATTCACTTCCAGCAGCCACGGCTGGCCATTCAGGTCGACGCGCAGATCGACGCGACCATAGCCTCGCCCGTCGACCGATCGCCACGCGTCCCCGGCCAGTGCGGCCAGCCGAGCCGCCGTGTCGTCCGCAATGGGCGCGGGACAGCGCGGCTGCGAACCGACATCATCGATCGAGCCCACCGCCCACTTCGCATTGTAGCTGACGATGCGCCAGTAATCGTCGGGCATTTGCGCGAAGTCGATTTCCGAGACGGGCAGTGTCAGGCAGTCGAGAAAGCCGACATTGAACTCGCGCCCCTCGATGTACTCCTGGATGATGAGCGGGCCGAAACTGCGGGCGGAACGCAGGGCTCGCTCCAGCGCGATGTCGTCGCTCGCCACCGAAGTCTGGTGAATGCCGACGGAGGCGTCTTCGCCGGCCGGCTTGACAATGGCAGGGAAGCGGTCCCAGTCGCGCACGCGCTCGTGATCCGCACGCATCCAGGCGGGCACCGGCAGACCGGCGCCCGCAAGCACGGCGTTAACCCGGTCCTTGCGCCGTGCCAGGCCGATTGTCTCGGCCGAGCAGCCGGTCATGGGCATGCCCAGCAGCTCGACCAGCGCGGCGACAGCGGGCTCCAGCTCCGCGCGTCCGCCCACCGCTTCGCACAGATTGAAGACCAGGTCGCAATGTTCCGCGCGCAGCGTGTGCAGCCACGCGTGACCGGTATCGACCGGCAGCGCGAACGGCTCGTGGCCCAGCGCGCGCAGCGCCTCGTCCACCGATCGGACGACCGTCAGCACGGACGCCTCGTCCGGAGGCGCGTCCTCGTGCACGGCGTCGTCGTCGAACAGCAGCGCGATTCTCATCGGGCCATACCGTAGCGTTCGAGGGCGAAATCGAGCACGCTGAGGATGAGCTGATCGTACGCCAGGCCGGCGGCGTGCGCGGCCTCGGGCAGACAGGAGTGCTGCGCAAGGTCCGGCAGAATGCCCGGCAGCGGATTCGCCTCGAGCACGTGTGGCAGGCCGGCGGCATTGAGACGCAGGTCAATGCGCGCCCAGTCGAGGCAGCCTAACGCGTGATAGGCAGCGAGCGCAGTGTCGGCAATGGCCCGGCCCAGAACCGGCTCGACATTGGCGGGACAGCGGAATATGTCGAGCTGCGAGCCGGGCGTGTCCCAGAGCCATTTCGCTTCCCAGCCGAACACGCGCGGCACACCGGCCGGCAATGCGTCCAGCTGGATCTCGACGATGGGCAGGGCGCGCGCTGCCCTGCCGTTACCCAGTACGCCCACGGTGAATTCGCGGCCGGACAGGAATTCCTCGACCAGCGCGGGCTGCGCGTATTCTGCGAGCACCGCTTCCGCACGCTGGCTGACTTCCGCCCGCGTTTCGCAGAGCGAGGCAATCGAGATGCCCTTGCTCGATCCCTCGTACAGCGGCTTCACCATCCAGGGCCCGGCACCCGGCGGGCCGCCGTTCAGCGACGTGCGCCCGTGCAGCACCGTCCAGCGTGGCGTGGGAATGTCGTGCGCCCGGAAGATCTCCTTGGCGCGCCGCTTGTCCAGCGCCAGGCAGAGCGTGAGCGGTCCGCTCGCCGTGTGCGGCACGCCGAAGAACTCGCAGATGGCGGGGACGTGCGCTTCGCGACTCGGTCCGTTCAGACCTTCGGCAATGTTGAAGACGATGTCGGGCCTGGTTTCGAGCAGGCGGGCGGGAAACGAAGTGTCGGCTTCCAGACGAATCACCGTACCGGCAGAGCGCAGCGCGCTCTCGACCGCAGCGATCGTCTCTGGATCGTCCCACTCCGCGTACCGGTCATTGCCGGCAGGAGCGGGACTGGGAGGCTCCTCGGAAGACTCGCTGTCGGACGGTGGCTTCTGATTGAACGCGAAGCCGATTCGCATTTTTCCTTGCGTGCCCTCGCGTGCCCTATGAAAAAACGCGCCCGCTGACCTCGCAGAACGCGACCTGTTCGACATCCAACCGTGGACGTCGATGCTTCTCCCTTTTCGCCGACGCCGACGCCGCAGCGCTCGCGCGCACGAAAGGTAGCAACGCTGCCACCTGAACGGAAGAGAGTCGTGTGCGTTTCGTTGCTGCGTGCGGGCCGCGGGGGATACCTTCCGCGGCATGCACTCCGGCGACTCGGCATCCAGTGCACCGCTTCGCGTTCGTGTGGCGGCCGCTGCGGAAACCGGCGGACCCTACGATGCGCTGATCGGCGCGGGTCTGCTGGCCCGTCTTCCCGAGCTGTTGCGTGCGCACGTCCCGGCACACCGCTACGCCCTGATCGCGGACGATCATGTGTCGTCGCGCTACGCACGACCGGTGGCGACGGCAGCGAGTGCCGCCGGACTTCCTAGCGAAGTGTTCGAGTTTCCCGCCGGCGAGGCGAGCAAGACGCGGGGCACCTGGGCGAAGCTCACGGACGAGCTGCTGGATCGCGGCTTCGGCCGGGACTGCTGCATCGTCGCGCTGGGCGGCGGCGTCACCGGCGATCTGGCCGGCTTCGTTGCCGCCACATACCTGCGCGGCGTGCCCTGTGTGCAGGTGCCAACCTCGCTGCTCGCCATGATCGATGCATCGGTCGGTGGCAAGACGGCCGTCGATGTGCCGGCGGGAAAGAACCTGGTGGGCGCGTTCCGTCAGCCTCGACTCGTGGTGATGGATCCGGAGACGTTGCGCTCGCTGCCGGACGATCACTTCCGCGCCGGCCTCGCCGAAGCGGTGAAGCACGCGCTGCTCGCTGGCGAGGCCGACGTCGCGTGGCTGGAGCAGCGCGCGGGTGCCATCCGCCAGCACGATGAGTCCGCGCTCACGCAGCTGATTCGACGCTCCGTCGAGATCAAGGCGGGCATTGTCGCCCTCGATACGCTGGAGACCGGCGCCCGCGCCACGCTGAACTTCGGTCACACGATCGCGCACGCGCTGGAGCGCGTCACGGACTTTGCCGTACCGCACGGATTCGCCGTTGCCATCGGTATGGTGGCAGAGAGCCGGCTGGGCGAGTCGCTCGGTGTGACCCGTCCCGGCACGGCGGCACTGGTGCGCGTGCTGCTGCAGCGATGCGGTCTGCCCGTCGAACTGCCGGACGGCGTGCACGCGGACGTGCTCATTGCCGCCACGCGCACGGACAAGAAAGGACGCGCGTCACGCGTGCGCTACGCGCTGCTGGCCGAGCCCGGCCGGGCGGCGCAGAGTCGCGCCGGCGAGTGGACGTTCGAAGCGTCGCCTGAAGCACTCCGTGCGGCGCTGGAGAACGACGCGCCGGGCATGGCGCGATAGCGGCGTGGAGCTTTGACGGGTCGCAGGGGGGCGACTATCTTGGCGACGACGTGCGCGGCGGCGCCCTGCCCGCCGGAAACCGAGCCGACCGCGACCACGAAGGGAGAGCAACGGGCCGAATGACGCTGAGCACGCGCATGGCCGGGCAGTCCGTCGCTGACGTCGTGCGTCGCATGGGCGTGGAATGCCACGACCGCACCTTCCTGATGTTCGGCGATCGGCGCCTGACGTACGCGCAGCTGGACCAGAAGGCGGGTGCGCTGGCGGCCGCGCTGCACGAGCTGGGCATCGGCAAAGGCGACCGCATCGCGATCGACCTGCCCAACTGGCCCGAGTTCATCCTCTCGATGTTTGCGGCCGCCCGCCTGGGCGCGATCATGGTGCCGCTCAATCCGCGCTACACCGTGCCCGAGCTGCAGTACATGCTGCGCCATTCCGAAGCCGCGGTAGTCATCAGCGCGGAGAATTTCGGCGGCATTGACTATCTCCAGCTCTTCGAGGGACTGCTCGCTTCGCTGCCCGACCTGCAGTACGTGGTGACCGTGGGCGAAGAGGACCTCTGGTACGACGACCGCATCTATCAGTTCGAGGACCTGCTCTCGAGTGGCGAAGGCCGGGAACTGCCCGAGCCCGTGATCGATCCGGCAAACGACGTGTTCGCGATTCTCTACACGTCGGGCACGACCGGCAAGCCGAAAGGCGTCGAGCTGACACACGGCAACGTTCTGCGCGCCGCCGCCGCGACCGTCGACAGCATCAGCCTGACGGCGGACGATGTGGTCTTCGGCATTGCCACGGTCTTCCATGTTTTCGGCCTGGGTCCCGGCATCCTCGGCACCATGATGGCCGGCGCTTCGCTGGTGCTCCAGGAACAGCATGATCCGGCCGAGGCGCTGGAACTGATCGAGCGGCATCGGGTAACCGTGCATTATGGAGTTCCCACGGCGTATGTGACCGAGATCCGTGAAGCAGGACGTTCCCGCCGCGATCTGAGTTCGCTTCGAGCCGGCATTGTCGCCGGTGCCCCCATCAGTGATGATCTGGTGCGCCGCATCCGTCAGGATTTCTGCCCCAACCTGTGCGTCGCCTATTCGCTGACCGAGACGGCATCCGCCATCGCCATGACGCGGCCCGACGATCCGCTCGAGAAGCAGTTCTTCACCGTGGGCCGGCCATTCCCGGGCACGGAGCTGCGCACCCTCGATCTGGATGGCACGGTGTTGCCGGAAGAGAGCCTGGGCGAACTCGCGGTGCGCGGGCCCAGCGTCATGAAGGGGTATTACCGGCAGCCGGGCGAAACCTCGCACGCGTTCGACAGCGACGGCTTCTTCCTGACCGGCGACCTGGGCATGGTCGACGAAGATGGCTACGTGCACATCGTCGGCCGCCGCAAGGAACTGATCATTCGTGGCGGATTCAATGTGTATCCGCGCGAAGTCGAAGACCGGTTGCAGGCGCACCCGGCCGTTCTGGAAGCCGTGGTGGTAGGGGTGCCCGACGACGTGCTGGGCGAGCGCGTGTGCGCCTGCATCATGCCCGTTGAAGGCGCCATCATCACAGGTGAAGAGATCAAGGACTGGTGCCGTGGCGCTCTCGCGGACTACAAGGTCCCGGACCTGGTCCGCTTCTTTGATGCTTTCCCGCTCACGGGGAGCGGGAAGATCCGGCGAATCGAACTGGCGCGCATGGTCAGCGCCGAGGAATCGAGTCGCCGGACCTGAATCACAGCGAGACTCCCTCACTCGTCTCGCGCCTGCCGCGGTTCGTGCACCGTCCGCCTCGAGGCAACGGTTGCAGCGCGAAGCGGCAGACCACCCAGCCGCTCAGGTCGCATCGCCGGGCAACGCCCGCCGGAGCGAGCCGCGGGGGTGAGCGAAGAGAGGAGGGGGTTTCGCCCGCCAGAAAGGGTTTACAGCAAGGCAAATGATCGCACAATTCGCGCGGGCGCCGCACCAGGCCAAACCCGCAGGCCCACCCATTACCGCTCCCCACGCTGCGCTCCTCATCGATTTCGACAACGTCACGATGGGCATACGCAGCGATATCACGAAGGAGCTGAAGAATCTCCTCAACAGCGACATCATCAAGGGCAAGGTGGCTGTGCAGCGCGCCTATGCCGACTGGCGTCGCTATCCGCAGTACGTCGTGCCCCTCGCCGAAGCATCGGTCGATCTCATCTTCGCGCCTGCCTACGGCAGCTCGAAGAAGAACGCGACGGACATTCGTCTCTCCATCGATGCGCTCGAGCTGGTGTTCACGCGACCCGAGATCGGGACCTTCATTCTGCTCTCCGGCGATTCCGACTTCAGCAGCCTCGTGCTCAAGCTGAAGGAGTACGGCAAGTACGTCGTGGGCGTGGGCATTCGCGAGTCGGCATCCGATCTGCTCGTGCAGAACTGCGACGAGTATTACTCCTACTCTGCACTCACCGGACTCACGCGTGCCGGCGAGGATGGTCAGGCGCCGACCGCGGATCCGTGGGAGCTGGTCGAGGTCGCCGTGGCGCAGATGGTCGCGAATAATGATGTCATGCGCTCCGACCGCCTCAAGCAGGTGCTGCTCGATCTCGATGCCAACTTCGACGAAAAGACGATGGGCTTCTCCAAGTTCAATCGCTTCGTCGCCGAGGCCGCGAATCGCGGCGTGATCAACCTGCACAAGCTGGAGAACGGGCAGTTCGAGATTGCGCTGGCCGGTTCGCCTGGCGATGGGCCCGCGCCCCGCAGTGAGCGTGAACCGCGCCCCGAACGCGGCCGCCGCGGTCGGCGGGGTCGCGACATGGACGTGGAAGCGCCCGTGGAACGCGCCGAGCGCGCCGAGCGCGCCGCGCCGCCTGTCGCCGAGGCCGCACGCGAAGCGCCGGCGGAGCCGCGGCGACAGACCGCGGCGGCGAGTGAACGCGCCGCGAAAGCCGAGGGCGGCGCCGATGAGCTGCGTGCCGCGTACGATCTGCTGCGCCGCGCCACCACGGATCTGGGCGCCGTCGGCGAGCGGGCCGTGCGCGATTCCGATGTGAAACGCCGCATGCGCGACCTCGAACCGGAATGGGATGAGTCGCAGCTCGGCTTCAGCAAGTTCAGTCGCTTCCTGCGCCAGGCGCATGATGCCGAGGTCATCAATCTGCGCAAGGTGGACAACGGCAATTACGAAGTCGCTGCGGCCGGCAGTGCGCCCGGCGGTATCATGGAAGAGACAGAAGAACAGCCTGTTGCCGCCGAAGCGCGCGATGATGGCCGGCGCCGAGAGCGCGGCCGGCGAGGCGAGCGTCGCGAACGTGGCGGCGCACGTCGTGAGCACGATGAGCGCGCGCCCGCGATGGAGAGTGCGCGCGAAGCACCAGCGCCAGCACAGGTGCCGGCGATGCCGGCAGCTGTGACGCCTGCAGCACCAGTGACACCGCCCCAGACCGCACCTTCAACCGCTTCACCTGCGGTTGCGGCTGCCGCATCACCCGCGGTTGCAGGTCCGGCAGCGGCTGCAGCCACACCGGCAGCCAGGCCGGCCGCCGCACCACCGCCTTCCATCGGCGCACGGCGAGGCTCGCGCGGGCGTCGCCCCGATGAGACGCCGCCGCTGCTTGCGGGTCAGGTCATTCCTGTGCGTCAGGAGACGCCCGCCCGACCGGTTCCACCACCCGCTGCAACAGCGCCGTCCGCAGCAGCATCTCCTACGGCGCCGACGCCCGGGCCACGCCCGACGACTGCGGCGCCGCCCGATCGCGAGGCCGTCATCACTCGCCTCAGCTCCTATCACGGCATTGGTCGCAAGACGGCCGAGTCCCTGGTTGATGCGCTGGGTGCGGACCGCGTATTCGCGACGCTGCACGGCGCACCCGAGCGTGTCCGCGAGATCCTCGGGGCCAAGCGTGGCGATCTGCTGATCGAAGGCTGGCGCGCCGAATCGGCGGCGCGCGCGGTGGCCGTGGAAGCAACGCTGCCGCCCGGCGCGAACGCGTTGACGGATGACGAGCCCTTTGTGAACGGCGAAGGCGCCGAGCGCGGGCCGGGTCGCGGACGGCGGGGTGGACGGCGCCGCGGCGGACGGGGCAGGAAGCGGGCGCCCGCTAACAGCGCGTGAGGGCCACGCAGTACAAGACCCTGCGCCGCGCCTTCTTCGCGCGCCCCTCGCCTGCGGTGGCGCGTGCCCTCCTCGGCAAGCAGCTGGTCTCGACGATTGATGGCGTCGAGACCAGCGGTCGCATCGTGGAAACCGAAGCCTATCTGGGCCCTGCCGACGACGCGTCGCACGCCGCCGCGCGCATTGGCAGGACTGCCCGCAATGCCACCATGTTCGGCCCGCCCGGCACCGCCTACGTCTACCTCATTTACGGCGTCCACTGGTGCCTGAACGTCGTCACCGACCGTGTCGGCTTTCCCGGCGCCGTGCTGCTGCGCGCCATCGCGCCCGTCAGCGGCATCGACACCATGATCGCGCGGCGTGGCGCTGCCCGCAGCAGGGACGTGGCTTCGCTCGGCCGCGGCCCGGGCAACCTGGCCCGTGCGCTGGGCGTGACGCGCGCGCTCGATGGCCACACGTTGAGCCGGCCACCACTGCTGATCGCGGATGCGCCCGACCTGCCGGATGCGGCGGTCGCGGTAGGCCCGCGTATTGGCGTGACCCGCGCCCGCGACTGGCCGCTCCGCTTCCATGTCCGTTCCGAGCCCAGCGTGTCCCGCTAGCCGCCATGCGCGCCCGCCGCCGGCACCGCTCCCCGGCACCGACTAACAGCATGTTCGAGGCGACGCCGCTGCCGGGTCCTCTGCCGTCCTTCATTCGCTGCTGCCTGCTGCTGCTCCTGCTGGCGCTGCCTCGAAGCACGGCGGCGCAGACGGCGGGCAGTGTGCTTGGCCGCGTGGTCGTGGCCAGGGAGGGCACGCCGGTCGTGGGCGCGACGGTCACCCTCGTGGGCCTGTCGCTCACTGCGGTGACGGATACCTCGGGACGCTTCGTGCTGGCCAACGTGCCACCCGGCGAGCGCGCGCTGCGCGTGGAGCAGCTGGGGTTCCGGCCGGTGGTCGTCGAGAACGTCGTTGTGTCACTCGCGCGCAGTACGTCCGTCCGCATCGAGCTGGAGCCACAGCCGGTCGAAGTCGGTGGCGTGACGGTCGAGGCGGACCGCGTGCGGCTGATCGAGAAGGATGTCAGCGTCACGCGCGAGATCGTGGTGGGACGTGAAGTCCGCGCACTGCCTGTGGATCGCATTCGACCAGGTCGTGGAGCTGACACCGGGCGTGTCGGGCGGGCATTTTCGCGGCGGCAGGGTCGGACAGGAAGTCTACGTCGTCGACGGACTGGAGGTGAAGAACCAGCTGGAAGCCTCGGCGCACGGACTCGGCCTCGAGCCTCCTCCGGACGCGCTCGAAGAAGTCGAGGTCATCACCGGCGGCATGTCCGCCAGCTATGGTTCGGCGCTCTCCGGCGTGGTTTCGTACGTCACGCGACGGGGCAGCAGCGAGCGCTGGGACGGGCGGGCGTCGCTGCTGACCGACCAGTGGGCGCCTGACAACGTGTTTCGCGGCTTCACGGGACTCTCGCTCAGCGGCGGCGGCCCGCTCCGCTTCCTCGGTCCCGCCACGTTGTACCTGAACGCACTGGCGCAGGGCATGGGCGACGCCGATCCGCGCGCACGTGGTCTGACCTGCCTCGAGCCGCAGGATGCAGACAGCGCCGTGGGCGCGCTGATCCAGCGCATCATCCGCGATGCGCCGTCACTGCACTGTCCCTGGTCCGGCAACACGCTGCCGCACCAGCAGGGCGACAAGTTGATCGGGTTTGCCCGCTTCGATGCGCCGCTGCTGGGCGGCAACTTCACGTTCTCCGCTCTGCACAACCGGCAGCAACGCGAGCTTTACACGCCGGAGTTCCGCTACAGCAACGGCTCGCAGCTGGGCCAGCGCTCGACGGGCACGCTGCTCAGTGCCGGCCTCGATGTCGTGCACAACACGGAGGGCCGCGCCCGTCACCTGTCGGCGAAGCTCGCGCTCATGCGTCTGGACCGCTACCTGGGCGCGCTCGATGCCTCCAGCGAACAGCGCAGCACGATCGCTGGCTTCGGCGCCAGCAATTTCCGCTTCCTCGGCGAATCGTTCGTGCGCAGCCCCATCGAGGATCAGCTGGCGAGCGGCAGCGCCGTGCCCGGCTATGCTTCGCCCGGCGGCACGACGTCGCCCTTTGGCGCCGCAGGCGAGGGTCTCTTCTTCTCGAACGGCACGCCGGACGTTGCCAACTGGACGCATTCCGATGCCCTGTCCGGCGACCTGACGGCCGAGCTGATCTCCGCGCGCGGCGGCATGCTGCGCACGGGCGCCAGTTTCCGCCTGTACAGTATCGAGACCTACGAGCGTACCCAGGCCTGGCTCGCCGGCTCCTCGCCATCCTATGCACGCTTCTATCCGGCGACGCTGGCCGGTTTCGTCGATGCGCGACTGGCCGGCGATGACGAGCTGAACCTCACCGCGGGCGTGCGCGTCGAAGCGTTCCGCTCAGGCGTGCAGTTCCGGCGGGACCGCAACGACTTCCTGGCGCCCGCGCTGGAAGCGGGCTGGCAGGTGGCGGCCATGCCGCGCATTGGCGTGGCGCTGCCACTGCCCGGAACGCAGGGTCGCAGCGCACTGCGCTTCAACTACGGCTGGGTGGCGCAGCCGCCGGATTTCCGCTACTTCCTCGACACCACGATCGGCGACTCACTGCGCACCGCCATCCAGCGTCAGGGTAATCCCGAGTTATCCTTCGAGCGGGGACGCTCGTACGAAGTGGGCGTCAGTCAGCTGCTCGGTGAGCACGTGGGCGCTTCGCTCACCGCGTTCCGCAAGGAACTGCGCGACCTGGCGAGCGGTGGCCTGCAGCTGGGCTCCAGCGGCAATCCGCAGTACAGCACGAATGACTTCGGTACGGTGAAAGGCCTGGAGCTGTCCGTGCGCGCGCAGTGGACGCTGGTGTCCGCGCGTGCGGGCTGGTCACTGCAGAAAGCGACGGGCGTAGCCTCCGGCATTGATAGCGACACGCTGATCAGCGGACAGCGCAGTGTCGTCGAGCTGCCACTCGCGTTCGACCAGCGGCACGCCATTGATGTGGCGATCCTGCTGGGTCAGGCCGCGGGCCACGCGCGCAGCCGCTGGTCCGCAGCATTGACATCCACCACGCAAAGCGGCTATCCGCTCGACCGCCTGGCCGCCGCCGGCGACACCGTCGTCCCGGGCAAGGGGGCGTACCTGCCGTGGACATTCGAGCACTGACCTGCGCCTGAGTCTGGACCTCGGCCACGCACCGGGCTGCGCGCAGTGTGCGTGGCGGATCGTGGCCGATGGCCGCAATCTGCTCGGCCGTAATAACGTGTTGGCGCTGCGCCGCGATAGCGGCCGTCTGGCGCCCTCGCTCGCCACCATCACGCAGCTGGCCGGCAGCGTAGCTCGACCCGCCGCACCGATCCCCGCGGAGTCGCCACTCTACGCACGCGCCATTGACCTGAATGGCGATGGCCAGGTCACACCGCAGGAATTCGACACCGCCCGCCTGGCCGCCGTACTCGACCGCTTCGATCCATCGCTCTACTTCGGCGAGCCGCGGGCTTTGCGCCTGGGCATCGAGATCAGTTTCCCATGAGCAGGCGACGATGCTGCGCCGGGTTCGCGCCGCTGCTCGCGCTGTGCGCCAGCGCCGGCTGCCGGGATGCGCTCTCGCCGTGGACGCCGGCACTCTCGTCCGCCGACACGACCGGCGTGCTCCGACTCACGTACAGCACGGGCCAGGACGAATATCCGGCGTGGGCGCCGGCTGGCGACGTCATCCTGTACACGGCGGAAAGCGCACCCGGGCTGCCACCGGGCCGCGGGCTGCTGCTGGCGCTTGCTCGCTCCGGTGGATCCGCACGCCTGGTGTTTCCCGAGCTGCAGTCAGCGAACGCGCCCGGGCCGCGCTGGCTCGCTGCACCCGCCGTGTCGCCCGATGGCAGGCGCGTCGCGTACATTGAGATGGCAAGCGTGATTACTCCCGCTGTCGTGGCCGGGCCCTGCCCGTACGCGGAACCGCTGCTCGATTCGGCCGTGCTGCGCGTGCGCACCATGGGCGCGACCGGCTCCGTGCTGGAGGATCCCGCAGCGTCGATCGTCTTCAGTGGTCGCGATCCGCGCGAAAAGGCCGGCATCAATGCGACCTACACACAGCACGCCTTTCCCTATCAGCGTGTTTTCCGCACCGATGGCGTGCTGCTGGCACGCCCGGCATGGGCTCCCGACAACGCCCGGCTCGTCTTCAGCGACGGGCTGCAGGTGCGGCTCTGGACACCAGGCGGGGGAGCGCCCACCGTCATTCCCGGCAGTGCGGATGGCGTGAGCCCGGCATGGAGTCCGGATGGACAATGGCTGGCCTTCGCGCGTCTGGAGCGCGGTGATTCCGCGAGCGCGACCTGCGCCATCACCCGCGATGGCGTCGCCCGCTCCGAGATCCGCGTCGGATACAGCGAGCCGCATCACACGCTGTTAGTGATGCATCCGGACGGCAGTGGCGCCCACGAGCTGGGGGAAGGCGCCGATCCCGCCTGGTCGGGGGATTCGCAGAACCTCTATTTCCAGCGCGGCGATCGCATCTTCCGCGTTGCCGCCGCCGGCGGCGCCGCGGCAGAGGTTCCGGGCACGCAGTTCGGTCGCTGGCCGGCCATTGCACCCGATGGCAACCGACTGGCCTTCATGCGCAGCAGTCCGCCCGACAGCTACGACGTATGGACCGCGCCGCTCGCGCACTGAGCCTGGCCGTTGCCCTGGGCAGCCTCGTCGCGGCCGCGTGCGGCGACCCGCTGATCGTGCTGGGTGATGCGCCCGAGCGCATGCGCATTGTGGCCGGCATTGGCGACTCCACCGGCACACGCATTCGACTCACTGGCGCTGCGCACGCGTCTGACCGATCCCACCGCCGTGGCCTTCGCGGAAAGCGATGGCGTACTCTACTTCGCGGACCGCGCGGCCAGCGTGCAGCAGAACGGGCTCACGCGTCATGTCGCCCGCATTTTCACGGTGCAATCCACCGGCCGCCTCACGCTGCTGCTCAGCACAGCCGCCTGCGGCACCAGCGCCTGCCCGGAAGCCGTCCATTCGATGGCAGTCGCGCCGGATGGCGCGCTCGTATTCAGCGACATCGTCGGCCAGCGCATCTTCCGGCTGCCCCGCGGCCAGACGCTGCCCATTGTGATCGCCGGTGATGGCACGGCAGGCGATGCGGCGGATGGCACACCCGCGGTGCAGGCGAGGGTACACGCCCCGGCAGGACTCGCGTTCATGACGGATGGCCGGCTCGTCTTTGCCGAGCAGCTGGGGCAGCGCGTGCGCTTCATTGAAGCCGATGGCAGACTGGGCACGCTCGCGGGTACCGGAACGGCAGGTTTCGCCGGCGATGGCGGGCCCGCGACGCGGGCAAGCCTCCGCGATCCGGCCGGGCTCGCCATCCTGCAGGGCCAACTCTGGATTGCCGACCGCGATAACAATCGCGTGCGCAGCGTGGATCTGAGCAGCGGCATCATGACGACCATCGCCGGGCAGGGTGGTGTTGCCGCTTTCGCCGGCGATGATGGACCCGCGCTCGACGCGCGCTTCGACCGTCCCGATGCGCTCGCCGTCTCCGCCGACGGCCGCACGCTGTTCATCGCGGATTCGGGCAACGACCGCGTGCGCGCCATCGACCTCGCGAGCGGCACGATTCACACCTTTGCGGGAAACGGCAACAGCGCGTTCAACGGCAACGGCCGCGCCGCCGGCGACACATCGATTCGCACGCCGTCAGGGCTGGCCACCTCGGAACTCGGCCTGCTTTTCCTTTCCGATTTCGGCCATGCTGTGATCTGGCGCACGCAATTCCGCTTCTGATGTCACAGCGGCGCTGCGCCTCGTGCGCTGGACACCGGCCCGGCCCGGGCCGTATTTTCCGCCCGGCACGTGCGCTGAGAACCACACAGTGGAGTGCAACAGGCGATCATGAGATTCGTCGTCTGCATCAAACGTGTGCCAGACACGGAATCGCGCATCCGCATTGCGGATGGCGGCGCCGCCATTGAGCCCACCGGTATCAAGTTCGTGATGGGCCCGTACGACGAGTATGCGCTGGAAACTGCACTGCGTCTGAAGGAAGCGCAGGGCCAGGGCGAGATTGTACTGATCACGCTCGGGGACGGCGCCAGCGGCGAGCAGCTGCGCGCGGGCCTGGCCATGGGTGCGGACCGCGCCATTCTGCTGCGTGGCGCTCCCACGATGGACGGTCTCGCCACGGCACACGCACTGGCCGCCGAGGTGCGTGGCCTGGGTGCAGATCTCGTGATGGCCGGAATGAAAGCGTCCGATGACGATCAGCAGCAGGTCGGACCCATGCTTGCCGAGCTGTTAGGACTGCCCTGCATTACCGTGGCGACACAGCTCGAAGTGGCAGACAACCGGTTGAGCGCGCATCGCGAGATCGAGGGCGGCGTCGAACACATCAGCGCACCCCTGCCGGCGGTGGTGACACTCGCCAAGGCGGACTTCGAACCGCGGCTCGCTTCGCTCAAGGGCATCATGGCCGCCAGGAAGAAGCCGCTGGAAGAGAAGGATGCCCAGCTGCCAGCCGGTCGCGTCCGCCTGCTCGGACTCGCCTATCCGCCGGAGCGTCCGCCCGGTCGCATCATTGGCACGGGCACCGAAGCCGTTCCCGAACTCGTCCGCGTGCTGCACGAAGAAGCCAGAGTGCTGTAGGAGAACGCATGGCGAAAATTCTCGCAGTAGCGGAACAGCGCGCGGCTACGCTGCGCTCCGTTTCGGGCGAAGTCATCACAGCGGCGAGGACCATTGCCGGGGCGCTGGGCGCGGAAGTGCACGCAGCGCTTTGCGCACCGCCCGGAATGGATGAAGCCGCCCGCGGGCTGGGCCGCTTCGGTGCGACGACCGTACACCTCTGCGCGCACGAGGCGTTCGCACAGTACTCACCGGACGGCTTCGCCGCTTCCCTCGCCGATCTCATCCGGGGCGGGAACTACTGGGCCGTGTTCTTTCCCGCCTCCGCGCTGGGCAAGGACCTGGCGCCGCGCGTGGCCGCGCGTCTGGACCTGCCGCTCGCCACGGAAGCGACAGCGCTGTCGCTCGATAACAATGAGTTGGTGATTACCCGGCCCATCCTGGCGGGGCGCGCTTTCGCGCGGCTCTCGCTGGACACCGCCACACGGCTGGTCTCGCTGCGGCCCAGCGTGTTTCGCGCTCAGGAGCGGCCCGCCACCGCGAACGTCGTGAGTCTGTCCGTTGCGGGATCACCCGCCGACTGGAAGGTCACCGTCACGGATGTCAGCACTGCGCCCGCGGGCAACCTCGATGTCGCGGAGGCGTCCATCATCGTGAGCGGCGGCCGCGGCATGAAGGGTCCCGAGCACTGGCACCTGCTGGAATCACTCCGCGACGCGATCGGCCCGCAGGCTGCACTCGGCGCGTCGCGCGCCGTCGTGGACGCCGGCTGGCGCCCGCACGCGGAACAGGTGGGACAGACCGGCAAGACCGTGTCACCCAGCCTCTATTTCGCCGTTGCCATCAGCGGTGCCATGCAGCACCTCGCCGGCATGCGCAGCGCCAGCACGATTGTCGCCATCAACAAGGATCCGGACGCGCCCATCTTCAAGGTCGCGGACTACGGCCTCGTGGGGGACGCGCACGAGGTGCTGCCCCGGCTTTCCGAGTCCATCCGCAAGCTGCACGGCGGTTGAGGCAGTCCATGCGGCTCAGCGGCAAACACATCTCGTTATTTCGTCGAAGAAGGCTTCGAGGACCTCGAGTTCTGGGTGCCGGTCATGCGGCTGCGCGAAGAAGGCGCGCACGTGCTCGTCGTCGGGACCGGCTCCAGGCCCGAGTACACCGGCAAGCAGGGACTCAAGGCGAAGCCGGACACGACGGCCGACAAGGTCAGCGCTGCAGACTTCGACGCGGTCGTTGTGCCCGGCGGCTGGGCGCCGGACAAGCTGCGCCGCTATGACAGCGTCAGGACCATCGTGCGCGATGCCCACCGCCTGGGTCGCATACTCGGCATTATCTGCCACGCGGGTTGGGTGCCCATCAGCGCCGGCATCGTGCGAGGCCATCGCGCCACCGGCTCCAGCGCCATTCGCGATGACCTCGTGAACGCCGGCGCGACCTGGGTCGATGAGCCTGCGTTCCGCGATGGCAATATCGTCTGGGGCCGCGTCGTCGACGACATTCCCGACTTCTGCCGCGAGCTGGTCGCCGCCATTGCCGGCTGAGCCGCGCATGTGAGCCTCTCCCTCGTCATCCTCGCGGCGGGCCTGGCACGCCGTTATGGAACGCTCAAGCAGCTCGAACCCGTCGGCCCCGCCGGTGAAGCCCTCTTCGAATTCGCCGTGCACGATGCCGTTCGCAGCGGCTTCGACCGCATCATCCTCGTGATCCGTTCGCAGACCGAGCCGGAATTCCGCACGCGCATGGCTGCGCGCTGGTCACGGCTGGACGTTCGCTTCGCACTGCAGGACCACGCACCACTGCCGGCCGGCTCGCAGGCATCACGAACGCGCTCGAAGCCGTGGGGCACCGGCCACGCCGTGCTGGCCGCAATGCCGCACGTGGACAGCCGCTTCGCCGTGCTCAACGCAGACGACTTCTACGGCACCGCGTCCATCGGGCAGGTTGCGCGGGAACTGCAGCACATGACGGCAGGCGACGCCGCACTCGTCGGCTTCCGGCTCGACAGCACCCTCTCGGCGCACGGCGGCGTGTCTCGCGCACTCTGCCGGACGGATGACGCGGGCTGGCTCACGGGCATCGTGGAGTTTCACGACATCTATCGCGAGCACGACCGCTTGCAGGGCAGGGCAGCGGATGCAACGGGCGCCGGCGCCGAACGCATGGTCATGCTCGACCCGGCCGCGCGCGTGTCGCTCAACCTCTGGGGCTTCGATCAGAACATCTTTGCATTGCTCGAGGACGGCCTGCGCACGTTTGTCGAACGCTTCGGCAGGGATGACAGCGCGGAGTTCCTGCTGCCGCAGGCGGTTGCCGCGGAAATCGCGCAGGGTCGCCTGCGCGTGCGCGTGCTGCCGGGCGAGCAACGGTGGATGGGCTTGACGTTCGCGGAAGACCGCACCGCTGTAATCGAGCAGCTGCGCGCGCGCGTGGCCGCTGGAGACTACCCGTCCCCGCTCGGACTCTGAAAGACGTCAGGCGACGACGCTCAGTCGATTCGCGTCACACGTGCACCGTCGCCCGGCAATCCCATGAACACGGTGTCAGACCCCAGTGCACGCGTGCCACCGGAAGCAGACGCATGTTCCAGCAGCGCCTCCACCAGCGCGGGCGCCTGCCGCGCATCGGTGAGGGCAACCATGCAGCCGCCGAAGCCTGCGCCGGTGAGACGGGCACCCATTGCACCCGCCGCAACGCTGGCCTCCACCAGCCCGTCCAGCGCGGCCGTGCTGACTTCGTAGTCATTGCGCAGGCTGGCGTGCGACTCGAGCATCAAGCGACCGAACGTTGCGCCATCTGCCGCGCGCAGTGCTGCCTCGGCCCGGCCCACTCGCTCCGCCTCCGTTACCACGTGGCGAAAGCGGCGGAAGAGCCGCGGCGGCATCGTCGCCTGAACCCTCGCGAGCAGTGGTTGCGCGCCATGCCGGGCCAGCAGCATTGCGTACGTGGGTTGCGCCGCGCCCATCACATCGGCAGCGAACCGCAAGGCTTGCGCACACGCGCCGGCACGCTCGTTGTACGCCTCGCGCGCGGCGCCGCTCTTCTCCGCCGTAGCACCGGAATACGCGACGACGAAGCGCCAGTCCTGCGGCACCGCGTGCTGTGTGATGCGCAGCGGAGCGAAGTCAATGCGCGCCGCCGCGCCCGCCTGCGCGCCCAGGATGATGGCCTGGTCCATGCCGCCGCCGCGCGTGCCCACGTAGCGTTCGGCCCGCGCCATGCGCTCGGCCAGATCCAGCACGGTGTACGACTGCTGATTCGCTGTCAGGAAAGCCAGTCCTGTCGCCACGACCAGCGCGCTGGACGAACTGAGTCCGGCCGCCCGCGGAATGTCCGAGTCGATCAGTGCGTCGAAACCGCGCAGGCCAGCGCCGCCGCGGCCGGCAGCCAGTTCCTGCACGGCGGCCCCGGCATAGTTGCCCCAGTCGCCGGACGGAAACGGCGTGACCTGCGGGGCAGCCTCGAACTCACGTGCCGCGAACGGACCGTCCATCGACTGCAGGCGGATGCGCGCGTCACTGCGCGGTCGCACCGCCATGCACAGCGACTGCGGCAGGGCCATGGGCAGCACGGAAAGCAGATTGTAGTCGATGTGGTCGCCCATGAGATTGACGCGGCCGGGCGCGCGCACGAAGAACGACGGGGCGGAGCCGAAGCGCTCGCTGAAACGCAGCGTTAGCGCGGCGTCATACCCTGCCTGCTGCGCGCGCATTGGCTCGGCCGGGCCGGACTACATGCGGCGATAGCTGGGACCACTGCCGCCTTCGCGCGGCGTCCAGCGCGGGCCCAGCACGTCGGTCGCCTTGCAGTCCACGCAGTTCGGCGGGTTCACCGCGAGCGTGTCACCCTCGCGCTCGTAAACGCCGGCGGGACACATGTGCGCGTAGAAATCCGCCACCTCGGAAGGAATGTCCTTGCCCACCAGCAGATGCGATGGAATGTCGTCGCGCGTCGCATTGCCGGACTTGAAGACCGCGTCCAGCTTGCGGAACGTCAGCGTATTGTCCGGAACCAGCGCCTGCGCCTCGGCGAATGAGCGCGGCGTATCGGCATCCGCCTCCACCGCAATGCGGCCGCCCGGGAAGGCGCCCCCGGTGACCGTCATCAGCCCGGCCCTGAAGCCGCCCGCGTAGAATCCACTCTTGAACGCCAGACGCATGTTGCGGCGGCGGCGCAGATCGGCATGGATGTAGCTGCCGTCGACGAGCCGGTCATAGGCCCGCAGCGCGGACGCGGACGTGTCCCCGCGCTTCAAGGCATCGAAGATGGTGCGTGCCGCGAAGATTCCCGACTGCACGGCGTAGTGAATGCCCTTGAGCGACGGCACGTCCACGAACCCGGCGTCGTCGCCCAGAATCAGCAGGCCATCGCCGCTGCGCCGCTCGGGCAGGGAATGGAAGCCGCCTTCCGGAATCGTCTTCGCGCCCCACTCGACCAGCTCGCCGCCCTCGAGATAGCGTCGGAACAAGGGGTGCAGCTTCATGCGCTGCACGAGTTCGTGCACATCCAGCCGGGCATCGTGATAGTCCAGGCCCACCACCAGCCCGAGCGCCACGAGATTCGGCTCCAGTGGATAGAAGAAGCTGCCACCGAAGGCATCACGCGGCAGCGGCCAGCCCATGGTGTGCACCACGGCGTCGAGCGGCCTCTTCGTTTCCCACAGTTCCTTGACGCCCAGCGCGAAGATCTGCGGATTGGGCGATGCGATGCTCTGCCAGCGTGTGTACGCCTGCGCCAGCGCGCCGCGCGTTCCCTCGGCCAGCGCGGTCACGCGCGCCGTGATGTCGGTTGCCGGCATGGCGCCCGGGCCCGGCCGGCCCTCGCGGTCCAGCCCCGACGGCGTGGTGCGTACCCCGATAACACGATTGTTATCGGCCAGCAGGGCCGCGGCGGGAAAGCCGGTGAACAGATTCACACCCAGCGCCTCCGCCTTCCCGCCCATCCAGCGCACGATCTCGCAGATCGATGCAAGGCGATTGCCATGATTGCGCATGGGCGGCGGCGTGGGAATGCGCAGTGCCGAGGTCTCCGTCAGCACGTAGACGCGCTCCTTCGTCACCATGCCGCGGAAGGGCAGCTCGGCCTCGGGCACATCGGGAAACAGCTCGCGGAACGGTGCCGGATTCACGACCGCACCCGAGAGCGTGTGCTCGCCCAGCCCGGCCGCCTTCTCCAGCACGCCGATCTGGATCTCGCCCAGACCGCCACCCGCCTCGTTGTCGCTGCGCACCAGCCGGGCCAGCGCGATGGCGCCCGCCAGGCCCGCAGGTCCCGCGCCCACGAACACGACATCCATCTCCAGGCTCTCGGCATCCGGCTTCTCCTGGAGGATGAGCTGCGCCAGTGGCAGCTCCGGCTGATAACGCGCTGGTATCAACGTGGATTTCGCGCTCATGGTCCCTTGCGGTTGCGCGGCTCGCGGCGGCCGCTCAGAAGAATCCCGATGCTTCCTGCGCTTCGTCGCTGCGCCGCAGCGGCACGGCCATTGCCATCTCGCCGGCTTCGATAACACTGCGTTCCAGCGGCACCACCAGCAGCGCATCCGCCCGCGCCACTGATGTCAGAATCCCCGAGCCCTGCTCGCCCGTGAGGCGGGCGTACCAGCCATCGTCACGTGCTTCCAGAGTCACGCGCAGAAAACGCATCAGCCCGGGTGGCGACTCGATCCGCTCCGCTGTCCGCACCGGCATGGTGCAGGCGTGTACCACGCGCCGGCCCTGCATGCGCCGCAACGCCGGTTTCACCAGCACCTCGAATGTGACCACCGCCGATACCGGATTGCCCGGCAGACTGAATACGGGCAGCGCCGGCGCACCCGGTCGCGGCAGCAGCCCGAACGAGAAGGGACTGCCCGGCCGAATGCGCACACGCCAGAATTCCGTGCGTGCGCCCATGTGCTCGAGCGCGTCCTTCACCAGGTCGTGCTCGCCCACACTCGCACCCGCCGTCGTGACCAGCGCATCCAGCGCGCGCGCCGGCGCCAGGTGCTGCGCCAGGCTGTCCGCGTCATCGCGCGCGATCCCCAGCAGCACCGGGTCACTGCCCACCGCCTGCGCCGCCGGCGGCCAGCGCCCAGGAGTTCGAGTTGATGATGCGCCGGCCCGCCAGTACCTCGTCGAACTGCTCGAGGTCCGCCAGTTCATTGCCTGTCGCGAGAATGCCGATACGCGCCCGCCGGAACACCGGTACTCGCCTCACACCGACCGTTGCCAGTACGCCGACTTCGCCGGCACGCAGCACGGAGCCAGCTTCGAGTACGACCTGTCCGCGCTCCAGATCCTCGCCCCGGCGGCGCACGTTGCGGCCCGCATCCATGTCATTCACGACCGCGACGCGCGCTTCACCGGCGGCGCGCGTGTGCTCCACGCGGATCACGCCATCCGCTCCCTCGGGCAGCGGCGCTCCGGTCATGACGCGCGTCGCCTCACCCTCACCCACCACGCGCGTGGGAAAGGCACCAGCCGCCACGGACTCGATCACGCGCACCGTGCGTGGCGCGTCTTCACTGGCGCCGCTCACATCCGCCGAGCGCACTGCATAGCCGTCCATCGCACTGTTAGTCCATGGCGGCTGATCCACCGGCGATGTCACGGAAACGCCCAGTGTGCGCCCGCCCGCCGACAACAGGTCGACTTCTTCCGTGCCCAGTGGCGCAACCGCGGCGAGGATGCGCTCCAGGGCCTCGTTGACCAGCAGCCAGTCCGCCTGACGACCTGGACTCATTGCGCCACCGCGATCGCCAGGCGTTCCGCCGCTTCGCGCTCTTCGCGCGTGTTCACGTTGAGGAAGAGCCGCTCCGGTGCACCGTGCTGCTGCACGACCGCGAACGGGATGCGCCGCACCCGCACATCTTCGTGGAATCCGATCATGCGCAGATCACCGCGCGCCAATGCGCTGCGCACTGCGGGCAGGCAGGCGGTCGCGTAGAACGCGCACAGCGGCTCCACTGCGCGTGGGCCTTCGCTTTCGGGAATCACGACATCGGGCAGGCGACCCTGCTCCTCCACGTCCGCTTCGCGTAGCAGCGCTGCGAGCAGGGACGGTGCCACGAAGGGCATGTCACACGCCACCGCGAGCATCCCCGCACGCCCCCGTTCCTCCGCCCACGAGAGTGCCGTGAAGATGCCGCCCAGCGCGCCTGCATCGGGTACCGCATCGGCACGTACCGGCAACATCACCGCGCGCGCCAGCTCCGGTGCGTTCGCGATCAGCACAACGTCGTCGACTACCGCGCGCAGCGCGGCCTGCACCCGGTCGATGATGCGCTCGCCTGCGACTGTCGCCAGCGCCTTGGGACTTCCATAGCGCGCGCTGCGCCCGCCCGCGATGATGGCCCCGAGCATCGCTCCCGTCATGCGCGGCTGCTCTCCTCGACCGCAAATACGCGACGGTCGCGGCTCGCGGCCCGTCCGATCAGCGGCAATCCGGCCGCGCGCGCGATGGCCACGGCCAGCGTCGTCGGCACGGAGCGGCTCGCCACCCATGACACGCCTCCCCGTGCCGCGCTCAGCGCCATCTGCCCGCTGATGCGCGCGGTGACCAGCAGACCCAGCACGGCCGGGTCTTCGCGCGCGAGAAACGCCATGCCTGTCACCTTCTCGACAGCATTGTGCCGGCCCACATCGGCCGTCACGTGACGCAGCGACGTGCCATCGGTCAGCGCCGCCGCGTGCACGCCACCGTTGGGAAAACGCGCATCACAGGCGGCATATAGCAGGCGCAGCAGCTCCGCCACATCGTCGCCCGGCAACCGCAGCGCGCGGGGCCGGCGTGCCGCAGACGCATCGCACGTGACGAAATGCGTGAGACCACAATCGTGCTCCGCGCGATGCCGCTGTTCCGCCAGCCCTGCATCGCACACCGCCGCATCGATGCCTGCCACGATGCGCGTCACCGGATCACCCGAATGCGCTGTTATCGAAAGCAGCTCCGCAGGCGAGCGCACCAGACCCTCGGCCAGCAGCCGGCCGGCCGCCAGCGGGCGCTCTTCTCCGGGCGAGGCCGTGCCCGACGCGACGCGCACGCCGTTCGCAAGCAGAACCCAGGGCACTTCGTCTACGGGGAGTGTGGTCATGCCGGCGCAATATAGGACCTTTGGCGGCAGTGCTGCAGGCGCCGGCGCTTCAGTCGAGGCGAAGCGGCAGGCCCAGTGCCAGAGCCTCGAGAATCGCCAGGCCCACGTACGCGATGAAGCCCAGCACAGCCGTGAGGATGGCCTTTTGCGTGCCCCACTTGCCCTCGTCGAAATCGCAGGCCTGTCGGATGGCTACAATGCCCGCCAGCAGCTTCCACACGGCCACTGCGAACTTTACCGGTGCATCGAGACCGGGGATCGCGCGCAGCGCGTAGAGCAGGCCGGGCGCCTGCGCGAACCCGATCGTGCGCAGCAGCTGACCCCATGTCGCGCGGCCGCGCAGCAGCTTGTCGCCGATCAGCCACGTGATGCCGGACCATAGCACCCATCCCAGCAGCTCGCGACCAATGCTGTACGCGACGCCCTCCGCGCCTGCGGCGGACTGTCCAATGGCAAGAGACACCGCAGAAAGACACACCACCAGCGCGGCCTGCGGCGTGGCGCTGGTATCCGCTTCCACATCTTCGTAGGTCTGCGGATCCAGGCGGGCGGCGCCCATGAGACGATCGCCAAACAGCCGGCGAGGACCTCGCTGTGCGGATCCCACAGCCGGCTTCGGAGTCGCCATGCGATCGTGCGAAGCGGTCAGAACCGAATGACGAGGCCCGCGGTGAGCGACAGGTTCTGCGCCCACTCATCCGCAGGGAGCAGCAGCGCCTGATCGGACTTCAGCAGGAACGCGCGCGGCGTCTTCAGCTTCCACAGCAGATTGCGCGCATCCACGCGCAGCGCCAAATGGTCGCCCACCGCGAACTCCGAACCGCCGCCCAGTACGCCCGTGAAACTGGTGCCGAAGTTGAACTGGATGTCACTGCCCAGATCGGTCTCCGCGGGACTCGACCCGGAAACATCGAGAGCAGCGCCCAGCCCAAACAGCAGGTAAGGGAGAATACCGTGATAGGTCCGCGGCCCCGTCAGATTGAAGCGCAGCGCGGCCGTCGCCAGCACCGCGCGGAAATTCGCATCCCCCACCGTGTGCCGCGTCGTATCATTCGCTGTCGTGTCCCAGACCGCTCTTGTGCGCGAGAAGTAGCCGAGATCTGCCTCGATCGCGAACGGTCCGCTCAGGATAATGTCGTAACGCGCTCCAAATATCGGACCCGAGCGCGGCCCGAGTTGCAGCGAGCCGCGACCCGTCAGCAGATAGCCGGCGAAGAATGTGCCGCCCTGCTTCGCGCCCAGAAAACGATAGGGTGACGCGATGTGCTGCGCTGCCGCGCCGCGTGGCAGTAGTGCGCTGCAGGACAGCACCAGCAGCAGCCATTGCAGTTTCCCGCGCATTCTCCGATCCGTTCACAGGAAGAAGCGCCCGGTCCACGCCGGGCGAGGAAGCGCGCGCAAGGTAGAAACCCGCGCAGAGGCGGCGCAAGCGAGCCACGCATGCCGCGCGGCCGGTTGACCACCCCCCTTTTGCGCCGTTAGACTTCGTGTATCAGGCGCGCGTCGGCCTCCGGGCCGCGCGCGCCTTCCCTTGCTTATCAGAATGCAGGACCTGGTAGCACATGTCACTGATGGGGCGCTTGCGTTTCCCACCGGTCATTGGCTCGCTTTCAGCCTCAGGCCACGCGCAGCACGCCGCGACACAGCCCGCGCAAGGGTCCGCACGCAACGGCATCGGTCATGACCATTCCGTCCGGTCTCTCGTTGCTGAGCCCCGTGAGCCTGCCGCAACGCCGGACGCTTCCCCGACATCTGCCGCTCACGGCAACACCGGCCGCTGCATACCCGCGTACGACGCGCAGGGTACACCGCCTCCGTCCGCGCAGGCAGCAAGTCGCGGATTCCGGTGCCGGACAGCCGCCGCGTCTCATTGTTCGTGCCGCTGGCTGTCGGCACGGCGAACCTCGATACCGTCCGTCGCAGCGTGAAGGTTCCCGCGAGCGCCCGTCAGAACGTCGTGTTGCACGGCGATCGCATGGGCCATTGCCCGCCACGCTACGACGCGGTCCGCAGTGCGCCAGGCCGAAACCATAAGCTCATCCCGAAGCAACAGGACCTGCTCGTGGCGCGCGGCCTTCGCCTGCGCGCGGTCCCGACTCACGCTCAGGCACCGACCTGGCCCGGGTTCGACAGCGGCCTTCCGGCAGGCCCGGGCAGGTACGGCGGCAGGGCTGGGCACGGGGCGTTCCTGTACGTCGGCGCACGAGGCACGCGCGGCCGCGGGTGAGCCTGAATCCGGCGGTCCGCCCGCAGCGCCGCCCGGCGGGGCCTGCATTTGCTATCGCGCTGTTAGTCGCGCTCGCGGCCTGCTCCCATGACAGCACCTCGCCCGCCGATGTCGCTGTTGCTCTCGCCGCCGCTGAGGGCGGCGGTCAGTTCCTGCTGCCCGGCGGCGCCGCCGCTGTACCGCTCACCGTGGTTGCCAGCGACCCGACGCACGGCACACCCGTCGAGAACGCCAGCATCTCCTGGCGCGTGACCTCGGGCAAGGCGACAATTGCCCAGATCGACGCCCGCACCGATGGCAACGGCTTCGCCTCGGCCAGCGTGACAGCGGGCGGGGATACGGGCGCCATCCGCGTCGAGGCTTCAGCACCGAAAATGGTGGGCGCCGCGCCCACCTTCGCACTGCGCGCCGTGTCCGCACCCATCGTGGAGGCGGTTTCGCCCACCACGGTGACCGGCGGCCAGTCCATCACCGTCACCGGTCGCAACTTCTCGACGAACCCGGCGGATAACGCCGTGCTTTTCGGTGGCCTGCGCGGTGTGACCCGCAGCGCCAGCAGCACACAACTGGTCGTCGATGCGCCGCGCTGCGTTCTCAGTCGCAGCACCACCCTGCGCGTGACGCTCGGTGCAGTCACCAGCGGCACGGTGCCGCTGCTCACGGTGGCCGCCGCGGAAACGCCCCTGAGCCTCGCGGTCGGCAAGACGCTGCGCATCGATCAGCCCACGGACCTCGCCTGTGTGCAGTTTGCCGCCGGCAGCGGCTCCCGCTTCCTGCTGGTTCCGCAGAATGCCGTCGACACCATGCGACTGCCGCTGCGCTACGAACTGCTCGGCATTGCCGGCGCCAGCCCGGTGGCGCTGCCGCCCGCAACTGCGGCCACGCACACCGATCGTGCGCTCGAGTTCGAGACGATGCTGCGGCGCAGTGAGATGGCCATGCGCGGCGGGGCACCACCGCAGCCCTCGGCGGCGGGCGCGGCCGTTGTCATTCCCGCCGTCGGCGACAAGCGCGCCTTCAACGTCCTCACACAGGACAACAAGTCGAAGCGCGTGACCGCGACCGTGCAGGCCGTCAGCACGCACGCCATTGCGTACGTCGATGACACGGCGCCCAGCGGCGGCTTCAACACCACCGACATCCAGGGCTTTCTCGCGCTGTTCGATGATCCCATCTACGCCACCGATACCAGTGTCTATGGATCGCCCTCCGACATTGATGGCAACGGCCACATCATCGTGCTGTTCACGCCCGCGGTGAATGCGCTGACCGATCGATCGCAATCCGGTTTCATTGCCGGCTATTTCTACGGTTGCGATCTGGTGGATGTGAGCCGCTGCTCGGCAACCAACAAGGGCGAGATCTTCTACGGTGTCGTGCCTGATCCGCAGGGACAGTTCAGCGCGGCGCGCACCAAGGACATTGTGCTGCGCACCGTGCCCGGCGTCCTGGCGCACGAGTTCCAGCACATGATCAATTTTTCCCGCAAGGGTGGCCGGCTCGATCTGCTGTGGCTTTCCGAAGGTCTTGCGCACTCCGCGGAAGAAATCGTCGGCCGCGTGCTGCTGGCACGCGGTGACGTACAGCGGGCCAATGATTTCCGTCACCCCAACTTCGTGCGCGCCCAGCTGTACCTGGCGCATCCTGCGAGCGTGGCCGCGCTGTCCGAGGAATCACCCGGCACGCTCGAGCAGCGCGGCGCCAACTGGCTGCTGGTGGAATACCTGCACGGGCAGTACGGCGGCGACGCGCTGCTGGGCAGGCTGACGGCCAGCACGGCCCTCGGAGCAGCCAACATTGCCGGCGCTACCGGCCGCCCGTGGCGCGAGCTGCTCAGCGAGTTCGGCGTCGCGCTCTGGGCCGATGGAGCGCCGGATCTGGCAGGCATCAGCGTCGACGCCCGCTACGGCTTCATCGATTTCGACCTGCACACCATGCTCGGTTCCGTGTCCGGAGGCTACCCGCTGTTCCCCTCGGTGGTGGCGTTCCAGGATTACCTCAGGAGTGACCAGCTGCCGGCTGGCACGCAGGATTACGTCATGCTGCAGAGCGCCTCACCCATCGCCAACCCCTTCAACCTTGCCTTCACGGGCCTGCAGGGGGGCGGCTTCGCCGGGCCGGGCACAGCGCAACTCACCATACTGCGCGTCCGTTAACATACAGTTAGATGACGACGACGCCGCTTCACGGTGCCGGCGACCGCAGCACCGGGAAGCTGGGCCGCCGGATGCGCGCCTGCGCCAGTGTCACACCTCCGATGATGATGGCGGCGCCCAGCACCTGCATGAGCGTGGGCCGCTCACCCAGCCACAACCACGCCGCCACCAGCGCGAAGACGGGAACCAGGTTGGAGTAGGTGCCCGCCCGTGTCGGCCCGATCTGCCGCAGGCCATAGGACCAGAGCACGTAGGCCGTGCCAATGCTCAGCGCGCCCGCATAGACGATGGCCAGCCAGACGGCCGGCGTGAGCACGCCGGGCTCGAGGTGCAGCAGGGAAGGGAGACCCGCGAGCACAATGCCGACAGAGCCTGCCCAGAGCGTCCATGCCGTGACCGGCAGCGCACCGTGCTTCCGGATCAGGTCGCGACTGGCGACCGCGTACACCGCCCACGCCGCCGTTGCGCTCAGCAGCAGCAGATTGCCCAGCAGAGGACGGGTTTCCCCGGCTTCCGGCGTGGCTGCACCGGCCACCAGCGCAATCCCCAGCAATGTCGCCGCCGCGCCCACCCAGACACTGCGCGTGACGCGTTCCTGCCCCGTCGCCGCTGCCAGCACCGCCGTGGCCATGGGTGTGCCTGCCAGCAGCACGCTCGCCGTACCCGCCCGCGTGTGCGCCAGACCGAATATGAACAGCAGCTGGTACAACACATTCGCCAGTACGCCCAGTCCGATCAGCCGCCAGCGATCTTCCCGTGGCGGCAGTCGCACCCCGCCTCGCCAGCGTAGTGCCACAGTGACCACCGCGGCCGCCAGCGGAAACCGCAAAGCGTTGAACGGCAGCGGCGGCAACGTGGCCAGCGCCTGCTTGCTGATGGAGAAATTCAACGCCCAGATGAGCGCCATGGTGAGCAGTGCGACGTGCGCGCGGAGGGATGTGGCAGGCACGGGTACAGCAGCAGTCACAGCCGGGGAGGGCCTTGCATTCATGGGGCGCGAAAAATCCCGGCGCCCACCGCTCCGCGCAAGGTCCGGCCGCCCCATGCCTGCGCCGCCCGCGCCGGGTTGCGGCCGGTCGAGACGCCGCGATACCTTCGCCTCCCCCGCGCCGGACGACGCGAAGTCGCCCGCAGCGGCAGTGGCTCATGACGGGAGGCAGGCGATGGTGGCAGCAGTCGTGCTGATCCGCGCCCAGCGGGAGCAGATCCCCATCGCGGCACGGGCAGTGGCCGAGATCGAGGGCGTGGCCGAGGTCTATTCCGTCTCCGGCGACTGGGACCTCGTTGCCATCGTGCGCGTGCCCGAGTGGGAACAGATCGCCGACGTGGTCACCGGCAAACTCGCACGCGTGGCCGGACTCGAGCGTACCACCACGCTGGTTTCCTTCCGTGTCTATTCCCGCAAGGACCTGGACAGCGCCTTCGATATGTTCCAGTAGCGCACCTCTACCCGCTCGCCAGGAGATCCATGGATACAACAGCGCTGTTCGCGGGCAAGCGTGTGCTCGTGTTCGGTGTGGCCAACGAACGCAGCATCGCCTGGGGCATCACCCAGGCGATTCACGCGGGCGGTGGCACCGACTTCATCTTCACTTATGCGGGCGATGTGCTCGAGAAGCGCGTGCGACCGCTGGCCCAGAGCCTCGATGCACGGCTGATCCTGCCCTGCGACGTCACCCGCGACGAGCACGTCGAAGATGTGTTCCGCCGCGTGGGCGAGGTGTGGGATGGCGTGGACGTGCTCATCCACTCCATCGCCTATGCACAGCGTGAGGATCTCGAGGGGCGATACCTGGACACATCACGCGCCGGCTTCGCTACGGCGCTCGACATCAGCGTCTATTCGCTCGTCCTGCTGGCGCGCCACGCCGCGCCGCTGCTCACGGCCCGCCACGGCAACATCATCACAATGACGTACTACGGCGCCGAGAAGGTGGTGCCCAACTACAATGTCATGGGTGTCGCGAAAGCCGCGCTCGAAGCCAGCGTGCGCTACCTGGCGTACGAGCTGGGTCCGCAGGGTGTGCGGGTCAACGCCATCAGTGCGGGCCCCATCCGTACGCTCGCGGCGGCTGGCGTGCGCGGCTTCAAGGGCATGTACGGCATGGCTGAGGAGCGCGCCCCGCTGCGTCGCAATGTGACCAGCGATGACGTGGGTCGCGCGGCAACCGTGTTGTGCAGTGATCTGGGTGCCGGCATCACCGGCGAGGTGCTGCACGTGGATGCGGGCTACAACATCCTCGGCATGTAGCGCGAACGACGGGGCTTGCTCGCCGAACTCAGTCGGCCGCGGCGTCGCTCGATGCAGGTGGCTCCGGCTCCGCGGGTTCGGGCGCCGGCACGCGCGCTTCGGCGGGGCTCTCCCTGTGCGTCGAGATGCGGCCCCGCATGTACCAGTCGCGCACGATCTCGCCCGCCACTTCGCGACCGCCGAAGCCGAACGCAATGCCGGCCGCCAGTGCGGCCGCGCCCACGACCGCGATGAAGAACACCAGCACGATGTTCTGCGCGATGTCGAGCTGCTCGAGGGCCATGAACGTGGCCAGCAGGATCACCGCGACCTTGGCTGCGCGCGCCAGCGTGGGCGCGCCGCTCAGGCCGCCGGCGGACGCCAGCACCAGATCCTTGAGGAATTCACCCAGCAGGATGCCCAGCACGAGCACGATCACCGCAGCAATGACGTTCGGGATGTACGTGACCAGCTCGTTGAACAGTACACTCACGGCGGAGACACCGAGCACGCTCGCGCTCAGGATGATCACGACCAGCATGATCGCCCAGAAGAGCAGCTTGCCCAGCACGCCGGACGGGTCGAGTGTCGTGCCCGCGCGCTCCAGTGCTTCCGTGACGCCGCCCTCGCGCATCCAGCGATCGAATCCGATGCGTCGCAGCACGAAGCTGGTGCCTCGCTCGAACATCCTGGCGAGCACGAACCCGATCATCAGGATGCCGACGGCTTCGGCCAGCTTCGGTACGAATTCGCCGATCTCGACGAATCCCTGGCTCAGCTGGTCGGCAAGGCGCTGCTGCATTTTTCAGGATCTCCCGGTGGCAGGCAGTGAAAGCCTGGCGCGAGTCAATGCGAAACGCAAAATGCGGAGTGCACGCATGCGCAGATTCAAGGACCTCAATGGCGCCGCCTGGGACGTGGTGCTCGGTCGCGCTTCCTGGGGTACGTACTGCGCCCTGTTCGTACCTCTCGCCGCAGCGGAAGCGGTCCGCGAAACCGCCTTGCCTGCGGTGAGCGCCGAGCAGGCGGAATCAGAACTCGAGAACATGAACGACGCCCGCCTCCAGCAACTGCTCGATGCGTCGAGCGTGAAAGAAGGCTGAGCATGCGCAGCTTCGCCGACGAGACCGGTCGTGCCTGGATCGCAACAGCGCGTCAGGAGAATTCGCCCCGTCACCACACCCGTTGGTTCCTCGTCTTTCATCCCGAGGACGATCCTTCCAGCGTCTTCCCGCAGGCCGAGGTCCGCTGGCAGACCTTTGCAACCGCGGACCGCACGGTACGGAGCATGTCGATGTTCGAGCTGCGTCGCCGGCTGGCGACCGCGCTGACTCGCGCAGAAGTGGTGTGAAGCGGAAAGACTCGCGGATTTAGCGGTTGGGCGAACCGTCTCCGCCCGGGACGCCCGACTGCGCGCGGTCGAACATGGCGAGACGCACCACGATCGCGTCTTCCGTGCGCTTCGCACGATGCTCATTGACCGCCCGGTTGTTGACAATGCTGAACTCCAGCAGCTCACCGCCCGCCGTGCGAACGTAACCGGAAAGCGCCGAAACGTGATTGATGGTACCCGTCTTGGCCCAGACCCGTCCCTGCGCCGGTGTCCCGGTCATGCGGTGCATGCCGTCACGCGCGCCCACTTCGGGTAGCGTCTGCAGGAACGCCTTCCACATGGGCGAATGAGCGGCGAACGCCAGCAGCCGCACCATGGCGCTGGCCGTTGTGCGATTCAGGGGCGAAAGACCGGACCCATCGAAGAGCCGCACCTGCGTCGTGTCCACGCGCAGTACGTCGGCGGCGAAACGCATGACCGTGCCGGTGCCGCCCTGAACCGTGCCGTCACCCGCGACTACACGGCCCACCGTGCGAAGCACCTGCTCCGCCATGAAATTCTGGCTGCGCTTGTTGATCACCTCGAGCACATCGATGAGCGGCGGCGATGTGTGTATCGCGAGAACGTGCAGCGCGGCATCCCGCTCGAGCGTGGGAGCAAACAGCGAACGCCCCGCTACGGGCGACGCCTCGCCGTCGTGAACCGCGCGCGTACCACCCCGAACGGCAATGTGCCGCGCTTCCATGGCCTCGCGCAGAGCCCCGGCCGCGAAGAACGGAGGATCTGCCACCGGGACCGCGTAGCGCACGGCTCCGGCACTGCGTGAGACCTGGCCCTGCACCATGAGCGGGCCGTCATAACTCGCGCGGCCCACACTCACGCGCGTGCGTCCCTGTGCTACCGTCACCGCACGGTTGACGATTTCCAGTCCATCGCCGCCGGGAGCAATCCGTACCGCGGCGGCATCGCCGGCGGCGCCGGGTCGAATCTCCACCAGCGCGACATTCTCCGAGAATGACAACGCGCTGGCCGGCGCAGCGTAGATGGCGTTGCTGTATTCGGGCTGCCAGCCGATGCCGATGCCGTCACCACCGAAATAGGAAGCATCGCCGATCACGGCGCCCCGGATTTCACGGATCCCCATGTGCGCGAGCGTGTCCGCGAAGGCCTCGAGAACGCGCGCGCCGAAACGGTCCGACAGCGTGGGGTCACCTGTGCCGTAGAGCACCAGATCGCCCTCCAGGACACCCTCCCGTACGGGGCCTGTAGCAAGCAGATACGTGTTGTAGCGGAACGAAGGGCCCAGATAGTGCAGAGCCGCGAACGTCGTGAAAAGCTTCTGGTTGGAAGCCGGCGCCAGAGGCAGGTCGGGGTTGTGGATGAAGAGGGTGTCCCCATGATCGAGCGAAACCACCAGCACACCGGCCTGACCGTCCATGCGAGCCCGGTGCAGTATGCTCTCGATCTCGTTCCGCAGCACTTCGCGGTGTGCATCGAAGGCAGGCGCGAAAAAGCTCGCGGCCCGGCTCAGACCGGGACCCGCGAGGGCCGTGACCAGCGTCAGTACCAGAGCAATCTCGTTCATACCACCGGCGAATCGGGGTTGCGTCGTCGCAAGCGACCCTCCACGTCGCGCAGGGTCGGCAATTCCGAGGCCACGTTCCGCCGCCGGCCCGGAAGGCCCAAACTATTGTCGTGGCGGACGAAAGCGGAACCAGCCTGTCACGGCCGATGCGCCCGCGCAACAAGGCCGCGGAGTAGAACACAGCGACGCTCCAGTCGGTTCCGCCCCCCTTGCGCCGCGCATCTCAATGCAGCGATTTTTTTCACACACTCTGACACGCATCGTCGACCGATTTCAGGTCGTGGCCGCGGGCGCCAACTCGACAGATTCGAGAGGCGCCCCTTCTGCTCTTCTCCCCGGTAGTGCACATGGACCGTCGACTGCAGCAAAAGGGAGGAATAGAATGTCCGAATCGCTGAGAGTGCTGATCGCCGACGACGAAGCCCTTCACAATCTCGCGCTCACCAGTCAGCTGGAGACGCTGGGCCACCAGGTGGTCGCAACGGCCTCCAACGGCCGCGAAGCCGTCGAGCTGGCCCGTGAGACGGACTTCGATATCGCGTTCCTGGACATCCGCATGCCCAGCATGACCGGACCCGAGGCCGCTCTCGAGATCGCGCGGGAAAAGCCCATCCCCATGATCATCCTGTCCGCCTACAGCGATGCCCGCACCGTTGATCAGGCGATTCGCGCACCCATCTTCCACTACCTCGTGAAGCCCGTGGATCCGGACGATCTGGCGCCCGCCATTGCGGTGGCACGCGCCCGCTTCGATGAGTGGCTGGAAGCGCGCCGCGACCGCGACCGGCTGGAGCTGAAGCTCGAAGAACGCAAGATCGTCGAGCGCGCCAAGGGACTGCTCATGGAGACGCGCGGCCTCAGCGAGCGCGAGGCGTATCGCTTCCTCCAGAAGACGAGTCAGGACAAGAACACACCCATGGTGGAGCTTGCCCGCAAGATCCTTCTCGCCGCGCCCCTGCTGAACAAGGAATAGCGCGACGTGCCTGGCGAGGTCAGGAGCGAAGAGCGCGGCGCCGCGGTCGATCGGCGTCAGAGCGACCGCAACGGACAGAAAGCTGCGCTCCGCCCTGACACCGCCCGGCAGGGCACCGGCGCTTCCATTCTCGTTGTCGACGACGAGCCGCTGGCGCGCCAAATGTTCGTGGACCTGCTCGAGGCGCATCAATACAACGTCCTCGCGCTCGCCCGCGGCGAAGAGGTCTTTTCCTTCCTGCCCGAGGTCGAGCTGGTTCTGCTCGATGCCATGCTGCCGGGCCGCGATGGCTGGTCGATCTGCCGCGAGATCAAGGAGCACGACCCGCTGCTCCCCGTGATCATGGTGACCGCGCGCACGTCGCCGGAAGACGTGGTGCGCACGTTCGCCGCGGGCGCCGACGACTATGTCGCCAAGCCCTTCCACATCGCCGAGCTGACCGCCCGCATCGAGTCCCGCCTGCGCGTGCGCCGCGCCGAGGTCGCCATCAAGCGCGCCAACCAGCAGCTGCGCGAGCTGGCCGATCAGAACTACCAGCTGTACGAGCGCGCCCGCCACGATGCCGAAGAGCGCGCCCTGCTGCTGCGCGAGTTGGACCACCGTGTCCGCAACAACCTGTCAGTCATCCTCGGGCTGCTCAGCATGGAGCGAAACCGGCGCCCGCCCCGACCCTCCGCCGAGGCGCTGGCCACACTCGAGGGACGACTGCGCTCGTTCCTGCTCGTGCACGAAGCCCTGCGCCGCCAGAACTATCACGGTGTTGCGGTACGCGAGATCTTCGACAAGCTGGCGCAACGCCTGCGCAACGCATGGGATGCCGAACGGCGCATCGACATGGTCATGGAAGGCACCACCGTCACGCTCGACGAGCGCCAGGGTTTCGCCCTCGCCCTCGCACTCAACGAACTGCTGACCAACGCCTTCCGTCATGGCTTCCCTGACGGTCGCAAGGGAAGCATCCACATCCGCTTCGCTCACGATAACGGCGAGTTTCGCCTCTCCGTCGCCGACGACGGCGTGGGCACCGCCAGCCACAACCCCGAACCCCTCAGCGGCAGCGGCCGCGCCATCGTGCAGGCCCTGGTCCGGGATGAACTGGGCGGCCACGTGGACACCCACGCAACCGCCCAGGGCACTGAAGTCGTTCTTTCATTCCCCATCAAGGTCTAGGTACAGCAGCAACGCCTTGTCCCAGCCCAGCCCCGGAATCGTTCCGTTGGTAGTCAGTAGACCGCGAGATACCGTTCGATCTCCCACTCGTGTACCTGCGCAATGTACTCCTGCCACTCCTGCTCCTTGGCGGCCACCAGGTGCTCGAAGATGTGCGGACCGAGCACGACCTTGACGAAGGCGCTGCGGCGCAGCAGCTCGATGGCTTCACCCAGATCGCTGGGCAATTCCTGGATCTTGTGCTTGCGGCGATCGCGCACGCTCAGCTCGAAGATGTTCTTGTCCACCGGTTCGGGTGGTGCGGTGCGATTGCGGATGCCGTCGAGGCCGGCAGCCAGCTGCACCGACAGCGCCAGATACGGATTCGCCGAAGGATCCGGCATCCGCAGCTCGAGGCGAGTGCCTTTGCCTCGCCGCGCCGGAATGCGGATCATGGGTGAGCGGTTGTGGTGCGACCACGCCACGTTCACCGGCGCCTCGTAGCCCGGCACCAGCCGCTTGAAGCTGTTGACCAGCGGATTCGTGACCACGCAGAAGCTGCGCGCGTGCCGCAGCAGTCCGCCCACGTACCAGCGCATCACCTGCGAGATCTGATCCGTGTCACCCGCGTCGAAGAATGCGTTGTCGCCCGCCTTGAACAGCGACTGATGCGTGTGCATGCCCGAGCCATTCTGACCGAAGATGGGCTTGGGCATGAACGTCGCGTGCAGCCCGTGCTGTAACGCGATATTACGCACCACGAAGCGGAACGTCGCCAGATCGTCCGCCGTAGTCAGCGCGTCCGCGTACTTGAAGTCGATCTCGTGCTGGCCCGGCGCCACCTCGTGGTGCGCGGCTTCCACCTCGAAGCCCATCATTTGCAGCGCATTCACGATGTCGCGGCGCGCCACTTCTCCGAAGTCCACCGGCATCAGGTCGAAATAACCCGCCGCATCATGCGTGGCGCGCGTGGGCGAGCCATCGTCGCGCCGATGGAACAGGAAGAACTCCGCTTCCACGCCCGCCATCATCTCGTAGCCCAGCGCGGCCGCCGCCTCGATCTGGCGCTTGAGCACCCGACGCGGATCCCCCTCGAATGGCTTCTCGTCGGATGTGTACACGTCACAGATCAGGCGGGCCACCTGGTTGTCCGCATCGCCCCATGGAAACACCATGAACGTCGACACGTCCGGCTTCAGCACCATGTCCGATTCCTCGATGCGCACGAAACCCTCGATCGAAGAGCCGTCGAACATGATGTCGCCATCCAGAGCCTTCTCGAACTGGCTGGGCGGAACCTCCACGTTCTTGAGCTGGCCCATGATGTCGATGAACTGGAGACGCAGGAACCGGACGTTCGATTCCTTCATCAACTTCAGCAGGTCCGCCTTCGTCGCACCCGCGGTGCGTGCAATGCGTGTACGCGGCTCGCGGTGACGCACCTTGTGTTCTGGCACCAGCGTGGAAATGACACCGTTGGCGCCCGGTTCCGCGCGCCGAACTCTGGTTGGTGTGGCCATTCAGTTCTCTCCTGGGTTGCGGGTGGCTTCGAAAGACGCGATGTTACTCGAAAAGTAGCGCAATGTCAATTGGCGAGGTGTCCTTCAGGCAACATTCTGCTGGACAGAATGCAAGACCAGCAGGCAAGCGTCTTGCACACTGTCACTGAAAATGTTGCTAGAGGTAAAAAGAAACGCCCGGCCGGTCCGGTCGGGCGTTCTCCCGTAGTGCTTTCGGGCAGGGCTCAGTGACAGGTTGCGCAGATTCCCACGAGCTCGAGTCGGTAGCTGCGCACCTCGAAACCATCGAGCCGACCAAGGCCGCCGAAGGAATTGGGATCCAGCCGACCGGGAACATCCACCACGGCGCCGCACCGCAGGCAGCGGGCGTGCGGATGCGGGTCGGTGCGCCCGTCGTAGCGGGCGGAGCCGTCACCGTAGGTCAGCTTGACTGCGAGGCCACAACCCACGAGGGTTTCCAGCGCCTTGTAGACAGTGGCGAGCGAGATATCGGGAATCTCGGTGCGCACGGCGGTGAACATGTCATCCGCTGTGGGGTGGGCGGTGCTGGCGCAGAGAAATCGATACACTGCGGCTCGCTGCTCAGTGAAGCGCTGGCCACTGGACGCGAGCGCCGAGCGAAGTCGGGTATCGGATTCCGGGTCGGGAACGATCGAGTCGCTGAAGTCGATCATTGAAGCCACGCGTGAGCGAATGAGCGAACGCTACAAGAGTAGGCCGTCGGGCAGCGCGCTGTCAATGCGCCGGCACTTTGCAGGGGGCGGTTCATCTCTTTCCGGGACAGCAGGTTGAAACTGATGAGTGAAACTTCATCCGAAGCCGCGTCGCGGCCGGTGGTCGCGCTCGCAGACATGCTGTTCGCGTCCAGGATTCGGGGCGTGGCGGACGCCTTGGGCCGGCGTCTGGTAATGGCGGGCACACCCGAAGCGATGCTTGCCGCGGTCCGCAAACACGAGCCCGGGCTGGTGCTGATCGATCTCGAACTGCGTTCCGGTGCAGGGGCCGACGCGATCCGACAGCTGCGTGAAGCTGGCCTGCCCGGCAGTGTGACGATCGTGGGCTTCGCCTCGCACATGAACGGCGCCGCCATCGCGGCCGGGCGCGCGGCAGGCGCAGATCGCGTGCTGGCCAGGTCGGCTTTCGTGGCGGAACTGCCGGCGCTGCTGGCTCGGGAAACTGAAAGGGCCCCGTGAGCAGCTTCACGGGGCCCTCGTGGAATCGATCGCGACGATTCAGGCCGCGTCCGCTTCTTCTTTCAGCTTGCAGTCGATGCAATACCGCGCGTGGGGCAGGGCGTCGAGTCGTTCATAGTCGATGAGCGTGCCGCAGCTGTGGCAGCGCCCGAAATTGTCAGGATCCTTGTACAGCCGGCGCAGTGCTTCCTCGACCCGGTACAGGTAGCGGCCCTCCTTGCTGGCGAAGAGCAGCATCTTCTCGCGCTCCATCGCATCCGTCCCCAGGTCCGCCATGTGATCGGAGTAGGAGTACGAATCGGAGTCGTTCTGCTCCGCGGACTGCTTGGCCAGCTCGTCGAACTGGCCCAGCGACCGAAGCGCACGCTCCCGCTCCCGCATCAGCCGGTGCTGAAGGTGTTCGAGTTGTTTCTTGGAAAGCTTCTTGATGGTTGGCATCCCGAGTTCGCCCTCCGTGGGTTCATCATCCAGCGGCGCCGTTTTCGACGCGTATCATGCAGCTCGACCATGGGTGCCGGAGCCGTCCGGCCAAGGAAAACTCAGCCATGAACGATAACGTCAGGCCGCAGCAGCAACAAGCTGCCGGACGGGCTGGAATCGAGCCTCACCCGCGCATCCGCGTCAGAGCGCCCGGCGCTCTACCGCAAGCCGTTGCCGCCTGCCCGAACGGCGACCTATCCTGTCGCTGCTCGTGAGGCGAGGCATACGTCGCGCCTCGAGTGTTCACCGGTTGCGGTTCCGCCGATTGCGGGGGATGGGAGTCATGGCCTCACAGGAAAAGCCTCTGGACGCGCTGCTGCACGAAGAGCGAAGGTTCCCGCCGCCGCCGGAATTCCGCTCCCGCGCCAATGCGGGCGATCCCGCCATCCACGCCGAGGCGGCCGCCGACCCGGAGGCCTTCTGGGCGCAGTGGGCCCGGGAGCTGGACTGGTTCGAGCCCTGGCAGCGCGTGCTCGAGTGGAAGCCGCCGCACGCGCAGTGGTTCATCGGCGGCAAGCTGAACGCGTCCTACAACTGCCTCGATCGCCATGTCGCCAGCCCGCGCCGCCACAAGGCAGCGCTGGTATGGGAAGGCGAGCCTGGCGATATGCGCATCTTCACGTACTGGGATCTGTACCGCGAAGTCTGCCGCTTCGCGAACGTGCTCAAGGAGAATCTCGGTGTCCGGCGAGGCGACCGCGTCGCGATCTATCTGCCCATGATCCCCGAAGCTGCGATTGCCATGCTGGCCTGCGCGCGCATTGGCGCGCCGCACTCCGTCGTGTTCGGCGGGTTCTCCGCGGAGAGCCTGCGCGATCGCATCAACGATGCGCAGGCCAGAGTGCTGATCACCGCGGATGGCGGTTTTCGTCGCGGCCGTGTCGTCGCGCTCAAGGAAGCGGCGGACGAGGCACTGCAGGACACACCGTCCATCGAATCGGTGGTGGTAGTGCGGCGAGGCGGTGGCCTGGAGGTACCCGTGCACATGCGTGCGGGACGCGATCACTGGTACCACGAGCTGGTGCAGTACGCTTCGCCGAAGAACGCGGCCGAGCCGATGGATGCCGAGGATCTGCTGTACATCCTCTACACGTCGGGCACGACCGGGAAGCCCAAGGGCGTGGTGCACACCACCGGCGGCTACATGACGCAGGTGTATGCGACGACGCGCCTCGTGTTCGATCTCAAGGAAGAAGACATGTACTGGTGCACCGCCGACGTCGGTTGGGTGACGGGACACAGCTACATCGTGTACGGACCGCTGTCCAATGGTGCGACCGTTCTGATGTACGAGGGTGCGCCGGACTGGCCCGATCGCGGTCGTTTCTGGTCGCTGGTCGAGAAGTACGGGGTAACAGTGTTTTACACCGCGCCCACCGCGATTCGCGCCTTCATGCGCTGGGGCACGGAGTGGCCCACGAAATACGATCTTTCCACGCTGCGCCTGCTGGGAACAGTGGGCGAGCCCATCAATCCGGAAGCGTGGATGTGGTATCAGCAGCATATCGGTCAGAACCGCTGTCCCATCGTGGACACGTGGTGGCAGACCGAGACTGGCGGCATCATGATCACACCGCTGCCCGGCGTCACCGAAACCAAGCCGGGAAGCGCCACCGTGGCATTTCCGGGCATCACGGCAACCCTGCTCGACACCGATGGCCACGAGGTCTCCGCCGGCTACCTCGCCATTACCAGACCCTGGCCGGGCATGCTGCGCACCATCTACGGCGATGACGCGCGCTATCGCGCCAACTACTGGTCGCGCTGGCCGAACGTCTACTTTCCGGGCGATGGTGCGAAGCGCGATGAGGATGGCTACTTCTGGATCCTCGGCCGTGTCGATGACGTGCTCAATGTGGCCGGCCATCGCATCGGCACAATGGAAGTGGAGAGCGCGCTGGTGGATCACGAGGCCGTGGCCGAAGCGGCGGTGGTGGGCCGCGCCGACGACCTGAAGGGTCAGGCGATTGCTGCGTTCGTCACGCTGAAGGAGTCGGTCCGGCCGACTGAAGCGCTCAAGAAGGAACTGCGCGAGCACGTCAGCAGGAAGATCGGGGCCATTGCCCGACCGGATGACATTCTCTACGCCGCGGATCTCCCCAAGACGCGCTCGGGCAAGATCATGCGGCGACTGCTGCGCGACATCGCGGAGGGACGCACGCTGGGCGATACCACGACGTTAGCAGACCCGGCCGTGGTCGCTCGCCTGAAAGACGAGTACGAAGAGAAGGAGGGCTGACGGCGCGACCTACGTGCGGGCCGCCGCATCGTCCTGCAGGCCCGCGAGCGGGTCGCTCGTGGCAGGCAGTTTCGCCCGGGCTTCCGGCGTGGGCTTCTGGATCTTCGGTACAGCGGGGATGCCCACCGCGACGTAGCCCGCGGGCACGTCCTTCGTCGCCACGGCCATGGCACCCAGCATGGAGTCGCGTTCCATGCGGTTGCCGGCGAGGAGCGTGGCGTGATAGGTGAGACGTGTGCCTTCTTCGAGCGTGGTGACAGGCGAGGACACAACGCGCTGGTCGCCCAGGTCGTGGGTGTGGGAATAGACGTTGCCGTAATCCGCTACCGATGAGCGATCGCCGAGCACGATTCCGCCGCGATCATTGAGCAGGACGTAGCGGTGGATCACCACGTCGTCGCCTGCCTCGATGTTGTAGCCGAAGGAAAACTTCACGAACTGGAAGCATTTGAAGTTGCGGCCGCAGCGGCGGAAGATGTGATGCGCCAGCACGCGCCGGAAGCGCACACCCAGCTCGACGTTCTCGCCTGCCGGACTCTTGTCGAACATCTCCCATAGCCAGAGCAGCGGCTTGACCGGTGCGAAGCGCGCGGCGTCGATGTCGGCGTAATATTCGGATTCCAGCGTGACATTGCGCGGATCCATCTGCGCCAGCGCCAGCTGCGAGGTCGAGGAAAGCGACGCCATCGGTCGATCCCGCAGTTCGGGGTAGTACAGGTCCGTGAGGAGTTCGCGGCACAACTCGTTGCGATCGCAGTCCGGACGCTCAAGGCGTCGCGCCAGTTCCTGAAGCCATGTCTCGTACAGGTGCTCCGTAGCGTCGGGCAGAACGACTTGCCGCAGCGGCAGAAAAGGCATGTGTCTGAAATCCTCCGTGAGAGGGTGCATCAGCCCGCGCGGCACAGGTACGAGCACACTCGACGGCGCGCACGGTACGTTAGGCGAGGGCCTGAACTGCTGCAACCGCCCGTCCCGGCGGGGCGTAGTAGTGGAATCCCTCGCCACGGGTGGTGCGTTTCCAGCTGGCGGCAGCGGCGTTATTCTTCGACTTGGAGCGAGTGGCGAAGCTCGCTCGGTAACAGTGGATCGAAAGTCATGCACGACATCCTGCGTGAGCGCCTCATGCGCAAGCTGAACGTCCTGCCGGAGGCGCAGGTCTACCAGGTGCTGGATTACATTGAATTCCTGGAGAGCAAATACGCAGCCGCGCGTGCCGCGCGGCCGGACGGACTGCAGCGCTTTGCCGAGCGTCTCGAAGACAGCATGCGCATGCGCAACGTGGCACCGAAGGTCATCAGTGGCACCGTGGGCATGGTGGGAACCGCGCGGCGTGTCTTTCAGGGCGTTGCCGACGCCGGCCGTGAAATCAGTCGCACGATTCTGGGTGAAGGCCAGAGCGAACCGGGAACCGGAGTGCAGAAGACGGGCGGCGCGCAACCCGCGCGTCCGGGCGAGTAACGTGCGCGACAGACGCCGTTTCGCAGGTCGTCGGCGGCGACGGCGCCGACTCGATGCGACCGGCGTAGCGCTCGCACTCATACGCAATCTCCCGCGTCTGATCCGACTGCTCTTCCGCCTGGTGCGTGACGCGCGCGTTTCCACGCTGGACAAGGCGATCTTCGGGTTCGTGCTCTTCTATGTGCTCACGCCCGCCGATCTGATTCCGGACTTCCTGGGCTTTCTCGGCTGGTTCGACGACGTGTATCTGGTGGGAATGGCGCTGACCCGCCTGCTGGGTGGCATCGGACCGGATCTTCTGCTCGAGCATTGGGACGGCGACCCTCGTGAACTGGGTTACCTGCTGGAGCGCGTGAGCGACGTGGGCCGCCTCCTGCCCAACCCGATCCGCCGCACTCTGGACCGCTGGACGCGCGCCAGTTGAACCACCCGATGCGCGCATCCAGGCGACAGTTGCGCTGCTTGACACCTGCCGACCGGCGTCTCTAGCTTGCCGCATGGAAGACCTGATACAGGCGAGCGTCCAAGGATGCGCCCGCTGGCCCTGGCGGAGTGAAACTCCCCGGCCGCGGGCGTTTTTCGTTTTCGGGAAAGGGATATGACCGATCGCGCCAACCGGTTCGTTCCTCAGGGCCTCACCTTCGACGATGTGCTGCTCGTCCCGTCCTACTCCGAGGTGCATCCACGCGAAACATCCGTCAGCACCCGGCTCGCAGCGGCCATCGAGTTGAGCATCCCGCTGCTCTCGGCGGCAATGGACACGGTCACAGAATCGCGCATGGCCATCGCCATTGCGCGTGAAGGCGGACTCGGAATCATCCACAAGAACATGGGCATTGACCAGCAGGTCGAAGAGGTCGATCGCGTCAAGCGCTCGGAAAGCGGAATGATCCTCAACCCCATCACGCTTACTCCCGATCGTCCGCTCCATGAGGCCCTTCGCATGATGGAGCGGTTTTCCATCAGCGGCGTTCCCATTGTCGATGAAGCCGGCTTCCTGCGCGGCATCCTGACGAATCGCGATCTACAGTTCGAGACTCGTATGGACCGGCCTGTCCACGAAATCATGACCTCGGAGGGTCTGATCACGACGCCGGTGGGCACATTGCTGGAAGAGGCCGAACGAATCCTGCACCGGGAACGCATTGAGAAGCTGCCGGTCGTCGACGAGAGTGGACGCCTGCGCGGGCTGATCACGGTGAAGGACATCTTCAAGCGGCGGCAGTTTCCGAATGCCTCGAAGGACAGTCACGGCCGCCTGCGTACGGGAGCGGCAATAGGCACCTCCATCAACGACCTGGCGCGGGCCGAAGCCCTGCTGGCGGCAGGCTGCGACGTTCTGGTCATAGACACGGCGCACGGCCATTCCGTCGGGGTTCTGGCGGCTCTGGCCCGGACGCGGGAGCGGTTCCCGGAAGCGCAGATCATTGCCGGCAATGTGGCGACCGCCGGCGGCGCCCGGGCCCTGAAGGAGCGCGGGGCCAACGCGGTCAAGGTCGGGATCGGGCCCGGGAGCATTTGCACCACTCGGGTGGTAACGGGAGTCGGTGTGCCCCAGATCACGGCCATCATGGACGCGGTGGAGGGGGTGGAGAACGCAATCCCCATCATTGCCGACGGCGGTGTTCGCTATTCCGGCGACATTGTGAAGTCGCTGGCGGCGGGGGCGGCGGCCGTGATGCTCGGCTCTCTCCTGGCCGGAACGGAGGAAAGCCCGGGCGAGAGTTTCCTGCTCGAGGGGCGCCGATTCAAGACGGTTCGCGGCATGGGATCCCTGTCAGCAATGGAACAGGGCTCTGCCGACCGATACTTCCAGGAAGAAGTGCAGGAAAACAGAAAGTTCGTCCCGGAGGGCATCGAGGGGCGGGTCCCGTACAAAGGGCCCGCGACGGACGTCGTTTTCCAGCTGGTGGGCGGGTTGCGCAGCGGCATGGGATACCTGGGCTGCCGCACGATCCAGGAGCTGCAGTCGAGGCCGAGCTTCATGCCCATTACGCTGGGCGGGTTGCGGGAATCGCATCCGCACGACGTCGCGATCACGAGGGAGGCACCGAACTACCACCTGTGACGGAGCAGGCTGTTCCTGGCTTGACAGCCGGTCGACGCTTCGCTTACGTGGGTAGTCCCGCCTCTTCCCTCCCCGGTCTCCTCGCAGTCGAACGGAACCCGAGATTCGAATGACTCTGGTGGCCCAGAACACGCGTTTACTCCCGGCGCTGCACGAAAAACTCGAGGCCCTGGCTGGCGTCGACCATGCCATTATCGAGGAGCACTGCATCTGGCTGGTCTGCCAGCCGCAGGCCAATGCCTCCGAGGTCACGGAAGCCGCTCAGGCGGCGATCCGATCCGAGGGGCTTGCCGGCGAGGGTCTCAGGGTGGAGGCCCTGATCCGGGCCGATCAGCGAGACCGCGAGCGGGTTCGCTTCGAGGGCGTGGAACGCGTCGAAGAGGCCGATATGCACGTCCGTGTGCGCGTGGCCCTGGAGTGGAAGGGGAAGCGCGCGGAAGGCGAGGCAACCGGTGAGAAGGGAATCAACATCGAATTGAGGACGGCGGCACAGGCCGCTCTGGAAGCTCTTGATGGCGTATCGGACCGCCCCGTGGGAGTGAGGCTGGCCGGTGTGAAGCAGGTCCGGGCGTTCGACGCGGAACTCATGGTAGTGTCGCTCTATCGCCCGGGGCCGGATTTCCAGAAGTACCTCGGCGCTGTGCTTGTGGGGAAGGAACCACTGCGGGCCGCGGCGCTTGCCGTGCTGCATGCGTTGAATCGACTGCTCGGCAACTACCTCGTCACCCGGTGAGGTTCATGCGGTTTCCATATTACCTGGCGATGCTGCCCGTCCTGGCGGCCTGCGCACACGCGCCTTCCGAGCCCCTGCCACCGCGGCCGGAAGTGACCGTCATTCTGCCGCCCGCTCTGCTCGATGTGGACGACGTCGATATTTCGGACCCGACGGGTCTGGAGCCGGCGCCGTTCCCGGAGCCCCCCGGCGATTCGGTACCGGAGAGCACCACCGCGGCGCCTGAGGGCCTGGATCTGTCGGGCACCAGCATCCCCCTCGTCATCAATCCACGCGTGCAGTACTGGCTCGACATCTTCACCGGACCCGAGCGCGACCATTTCGCGACGTACCTCTCGCGCGAAGGGCGCTTCGAGGGCCTGATCACGCAGAAGTTGAGGGACCGGGGCCTGCCCGAGGAGCTGCTCTACCTCGCCCTGATCGAGAGCGGGTTCTCGCCTGTCGCGCGCTCACGCGCCAAGGCGGTGGGCATGTGGCAGTTCGTGACCGGCACGGCCCGCATTGAGGGACTCGAGGTTTCCGAATACCTGGACGAGCGCCGCAACGTCGAGCTGGCCACGGATGCAGCACTCAATCACCTCGAGAAGCTGCACGACCGCTACAACAGCTGGTACCTGGCCGCCGCCGCTTACAACAGCGGCGCCGGTCGCGTGGATCGCGCAATCGCAAAACGCGCCCCCAACGCGGATGGCTCGGATTCCCTGTTCTGGCGTATCCACGCCGCGCTCCCGCGGGAAACACGGGATTACGTACCCAAGCTGATCGCCGCCACCATCATCGGGCGCAATCGCGACCGCTTCGGCTTCGGCGATGTGATCCAGTTGCAGCCCGTTTCCAGGGATACCGTGACCATCCCCGACGCAACCGACCTCAGCGTAATTGCCGGAGCCGCGGGCGTGTCTGTGCAGGAAGTCATCGACATGAATCCGCAGCTGCCGAAACAGGTGACACCGCCGGGTCGCAGCACGATCGTCTATCTGCCGCCCGGCACAGGGGAAGACTTCCGAGCCGCATTCGCCAACATCCCGCCGGAACAGCGGGTGCGTTTTCTCGAGCACACGGTGAAGCGGGGTGAGACCCTGGGCGCGATCGCGCACCAGTACGGCACGAGTGTGGGCCTGTTGCAGGAGACGAACGGGATCAAGCGGGCCAACCAGCTGCGCGTGGGCCAGCGCCTGCGGATTCCGCGCGGTTCCATCCGACTGGTGGCGTCGGAGCAGATCGCGTCGCGGCCCGGCAGTTCCAGCCCCAGGAAACCCTCGGCGAAGGCTGTCACGCCCACCGTGCACAAGGTGAAGCGTGGCGAGACGCTGTCAGCGATTGCGCGCCACTACGGCGTGCGCACGCAGGACCTGCTCGAGTGGAACGCACTGCGTCTTAACAGTGTGTTGCACGTGGGTGACCGGCTGGTGGTGAAGGCCTCGCGCTGACCCTCACCCGCGCCGTTTGCGACTGCGCGGGGCAACCGCATCCGGGGCGACGACGCGCGTCCATGTACCGCTCCGTCCGCCGCTCTTCTGCAGCAGCCGGATGTCCGTGATGGTCATGCCGCGATCCACCGCCTTCAGCATGTCGTAGGCGGTCAGCAGCGCCACGCTGACAGCGGTGAGCGCCTCCATTTCGACGCCCGTGCGGCCGGCGACCTTCGTGCTCGCGGTGACGTGTACCGCCGGCGGCGCCTCTTCCAATTCGACATCGACCTTGACGTGCGTCAGCGGCAGCGGGTGGCAGAGCGGGATCAGCTCCGCCGTTCGTTTCGCCGCCTGCAGCCCGGCGATCTGCGCCACCAGCAGAGGATCGCCTTTCGGTGTGCTGCCGGAGCGCAGGAGTGCCAGCGTTTCCGGCTGCATCAGCAATCGCCCCTCGGCCCGCGCGACGCGCTCGGTCACTTCCTTGGCGCCCACATCCACCATGTGCGGGCGACCGGTCTCATCCACGTGCGTCAGGCGGGCAGCGCGCGCGCTGCGGTGTTTGCGTGTCGGCACAGGTCCTCGCATGGGATCGGCGCGTCGGTCCAACAGGTTGTGAGAGGCCGTCGGCCTCAGGCGCTGATGCCGGCCAGTCCGCCGGGCGCAAGGCGCAGGTGCTCGCCCACGGTGCGGACCACATTGCCCAGCGCCACCTGCGGATTGATGTTGAACTGCGTGAGCGCCTGCACGTGCTGCACGGCGAGAATGGCGCCCGCAGCGCCCTCGCCCGCGGCCGGGTGGGCGTCCGCGCGCTGCTGCAGCCAGGCTACGGCATCGGCATTCACCACGGCCTCGGGCGCGCCCGCGGCGACGGCTGCCAGATCGCGCAGCCAGAGCGTCAGGAACTCGAGCGTGGCGCTGAAGTCGCCGCGGGCGGAGTACGGCTGCTGTGCCAGGGCCAGCGCGAAGCGCTGCGGCGACGACAGGTCGAGCGCGGCATCCAGCAGCTGGCACGCCCGCTGGCGCGCGGCTTCGAGAGGCCCCGCATCACTGCCCTGCGGCAGGAACGCCAGGGCGCGGCCGATCGATCCCTGGGACAGTCGCGCCACGAGTCCGGCCTGCGCGGCATTGAGTTGCCGTACTTCCTGCAGGAAGGCGGTCACTTCCGCTTCGGGCAGCGCCGCGAAGCGCACCGGCAGCAGCCGCGACCGGATCGTGGGCAGCAGGGCGTCGGCCTCGCTCGTCGTCAAAATCAGCGTGGTGTCCGTGGGCGGCTCCTCCAGCAGTTTCAACAGCGCGTTAGCCGCCTCCGGACTGGCTTCCTGGGGCACGAGCAGATCGGCATTACCGATCACGAACACCTTGTGCGCCGCCATGGCCGGCCGGCTGCCGGCCATGCGCCGGATCACCTGCGCGTGCGCCAGGTAGATGCCGCTTGGCTCATCACTGTAATCCGTGTAATACGGGTCTTCGCGGCGGGCAGCGAGCTCTACGGCGCGCGCATCCTCGAGGGCTTCGCCCAGACGCTCCGCACCACCGGAGACCTTGGGCCGGGCCAGCGGGAAGAACCAGTGCACATCGGGGTGTTCGAGTCGCAGCACCAGTCGGCAGGGCCGGCACTGGCCGCAGGGCCCGTCGAGCGTGGGCCGCTCACAGAGCCGGAGCTGTGCCAGCCAGAGCGCAACACGCTGTTTGCCAACCCCGGCCGGGCCCACGAAGAGCAACCCCGGCGCGAGCTCGGCGCGCAGCAGGGCTGCGGCCAGCTGGCGGCGCACCCGGTCGTGTCCGCGTACCGGCGCGAGCCCGCTCACGATCCGCCGCGGGAACGCAGCCAGGTCAATGGATCCACCGCCTCGGGAAGGGTGCCGCGTACGGGTGCGCGCACCTGGAATTCGAGGTGCGCGCCTTCCTCCGACGATTCGCCACCCACGGTGCCGATGATCTGCCCCGCGGCAATGGTCTCGCCCTCACGCACGGACACGGCTTTCAGATACATGTACAGCGTGTAGTAACCGCCACCGTGGTTGACCATGACCATGGAGCCGTACCCTTCGAACGGACCGGCATGGGACACGCGGCCCGCTTCCACCGCCTTCACGGGCGTTCCGGGCGGCGCCGCGATGCCGATCCCGTTGTTCATCAGGGTGACGCCGTTGGGCCGTCGCTCCGCGCCGTAGCGATAGATTACTTTCCCTTCCACTGGCCAGTTGAGCGTCCCGAGGTCCGTGGTGGTGATGGTTGCGGGCGTGGCATTGCCGGCGCCCGCGCGCTTCTCTTCGGCGAGACGCTCCTTCTCCAGTCGGTCGATGATGCTGCCCAGGCGCTGCTCGTCGCTGGCTGCCTTGCTGATGGCGCCTGCCGTGGCATCCTGCGCCTGCTTCACCTGATCCAGCGCCTGTTTCGATTGACCCTCGAGCCGGCGCAGGTCTTCCACTTCATGCGTCTTCTGCGAGCGCACGCGATCGAGCTGCGCCATGCTCTGCTGCAGATCGTCCTGCTGCAGCTTCGATGATGCTTCCAGCCGCTTCACATCCGTGAGCACCATCTGATCGTACCGCGTCACCATGTGCAGGTACTTGTAGCGGCTGAGCAGATCGCCGAAGCTCTCGGCGCTGAGGAGCACGCGCACATCGCTGAGGGGGCCGCGCATGTAGATGAAGCGCAGCCGCTGATTGAGCGCAGCGGACCGGTCGTGCAGCTTCTGCTCGGTGGCGGTCAACTCCTGCCCTGTCTGGTTTACACTGGCCTGCACGACAGTGGCCTGAAAATCCAGCTCCTGCAACGCGCTGACGGAGGCGGCGCGCTGCCGGCCGATGTTGACGAGATCGCGGGAGGCGTCGCGCGCCCGGGTCTGCAGCTGGTCCATTTCGCGCTGCAGGCGGGCGCGTTCCTGGCGGATCGAGTCCAGCCGCACCTGGCTGTCGCGCAGCTGCTTCTGTGCATTCGCCTGCTGTGCTGCTGCCGGCAGCGGCAGCAGCAACAGACCGAGCAGAATCGCAGGACACCGGCGCACGGTCACACCTCGTTCAGATGGCGGCGCACGGAAACAGCGCTGGCCAGCACACCGACGAGAGCGCCAGCGCCGAGACCCGCACCCATCCATGACATGGGCAGCCACTCGAGCTGAATGACCGAACGCGAGACAATCGTGAACGCGGCGTAGGTCACGACAACCGCGAGCACACCCCCCACCACGCCGGCCAGCAGGCCCTCGAGCAGGAACGGCTGGCGCACAAAATTCTCGGTCGCGCCGACCAGGCGCATGATGACGATCTCGTCACGACGCGCGTAGATGGCCATGCGAATGGCTGCGCCGATGATCAGCGACGCGACGATGGCGAAGGCCGCGCCCAGCACCAGTGAGGCGGTGGCAGCGACTCGCCGCAGCAGGAAGATCTTGTCCAGCCACTCGCTGCCGTAGCGCACGTCCTCGACGAAGTTGTACAGCTTGATGCGCGCCGCCACCGATTCGACAACCTGCGGTCCGGCCTGGTTGGGCTTGAGCATGACTTCGACCGATGCGGGCAGCGGATTGGCATCCAGCCCGCCGAACAGCGATTCGAATTCCGGAAGCTCGCGCTTGGCACGCATGAGCGCCGCTTCCTTCGAGATGTAGCGCACCTCGCGCACTTCCGGGTATCCGGCGATCTGACGCTGCGCTTCACTCACTGCCTCGGGCGTCGCGTCATCAGTGAGGTACGCGATCACTTCGACGCGCGACTCCACGCGCTCGAGCACCCGGCGGATGTTGTAGGCGGCGATCCCGAAGAGGCCCACCAGGAACAGCGATAGCGCGATCATGCCGGCGGACAATCCGGCCAGCAGGGGCGCGCGGCGGAACGCGCGCAGCGCTTCACGCAGCACGTACATGGCTTCAGCCGCCCGCCGCCAAAGCGGCCGAGTCGAACACGATGGTGCCGTGATCCAGCTCCAGCACGCGCAACTCGGGATTGCTGCGCACCAGGTCGAGATTGTGGGTCGCGAAGATGACGGCCGTGCCTGCCAGATTGATCTCGCGGAACAGATCGAATATGCCGCGCGTGGCGCGCTCATCGAGATTGCCGGTGGGTTCATCCGCGAGCAGCACCAGCGGATCGTTGGCCAGGGCGCGTGCCACTGCCACGCGCTGCTGCTCGCCGCCCGACAGCTCCGAGGGCAGTGACTCCGACTTGGCCGCCAGGCCCACCTGCGCCAGCAGCCGGCCCACCTTGGTGCGGATCACCGCAGGCCGGGCGCCGGTCACTTCCAGTGCAAACGCCACGTTAGCCGAGGCACTGCGGTCCTGCAGCAGCCGGAAATCCTGGAAGACGTAGCCGATCTTGCGCCGCAACATCGAAATCTCCCGCGGCTTGATGGTGCCGGAGCGGAAGCCGGCGACGCGTATTTCGCCGCTCGTGGGCCGGTCCGCCATGTGAATCAGCCGCATGATCGTGGACTTGCCGGCACCGCTGTGTCCCGTGAGGAAGCAGAACTCACTCTTGCGCACCTCGAAGGAAACGCCGTTGAGCGCGGACCCGCTGCGCGCGTATTCCTTGTGCACATTGATGAGGCGGATCATGCGGACCGCACCGGTGCGCGCCGCCGGGCCGCGAGTCGATCGGCCAGTGTGATGGCTTCCACCATCGAGCCGGGATCCGCCAGGCCTCGCCCGGCAATGTCGAGCGCGGTCCCGTGGTCGGGCGATGTGCGCACGAAGGGCAGGCCCAGCGTCACGTTGACGCCGCCACCGAACGCGGCCGTCTTGAAGGCAGCCATGCCCACATTGTGATAGGGTGCGACGATGGCATCGAATTCCCCTTTCGCCGCCCGCAGAAACACCGTGTCAGCCGGCAATGGCCCGTGTACGTCGATGGACTCGGCACGCAGGGTCGCGAGGGCCGGCTGGAAGATGCGCGCTTCCTCGTCGCCGAACAGGCCGCCATCGGAAGCGTGCGGATTGAACGCGCACAGCGCAACCCGCGGCCGGGGAATCGCCCAGCCGCTCTCCAGTGCCTGCACGAGAATGCGGGTCTGACGCACCAGCAGATCGGATGTCAGGAGTCGGGGGACACTGGCAAGGGCCACGTGCGTGGTGGCCAGCACCACGCGCAATGGCCCGCCCAGGGCGGTCTTCTCCGCGCTCATCAGCATCGACACCTCGGGAGAGCCACTCAAGGCGGCCAGGAACTCGGTGTGCCCGGGAAAGTCGTAGCCGGCCAGGTGCAGCGCGGCCTTGTCGATGGGTGCCGTTACGAGTGCGGCGACATCGCCTGCGAGCGCGCGGCGCGCGCCCTCTTCAATGGCAAGTCCGGCGAGTCGCCCGGCCAGGGCTGGCGTACCGTGTGCGGGCCATTCGCCGATCGCCGTGAAGGCATCTGCGATTTTCTCGACACCGGTCCCTTCGGGCCCGATGAACAGGAAGCGCGGCCGGTCGGGGAGGGAAGCGAACGAGCGTACAGCCGCCGCGGCAACCTCGGGGCCGATACCGCGTACGTCGCCGAGCGTGATCGCCAGCCAGCGTTGCGCCGGCGTGTCGTCCGGGCGCGGCTCTCGGCTCAATGGCTGGATGCGCCCGGTCCGACTCGGATCTCGATGTAGGTGGCGCGCCGCAGGTCCGCGATGATTTCCGCGAGCTGTTTCTCGTGCGCCATCTGCTGCTGGATCTGCGCGCGATAGTCTTCGACGGTTGCGGGTCGCGCCGCTTCCACGCGTTCCACTTTCACGACCGCGAATTTCGGCACCTCGCCGGTCAGTTCGAACGGCCCCACGACCTGGCCACCGGTCGCATCGGTGAGAGCCGCGCGATAGTCTTCGGGCAGGCTGTCGCGGGCGAAGGTGATGTGAGGCGGTTCATCGCGATCGCCGTACTCGCGGCGCAGCGAATCGATGGAAGCGCCGGCGTTCAGTGCGGCCACGACCTTGTCAGCCAGGCCACGGGCGCGTTCCTTGTCCGCATCGTCGAGTGCAGGGCGAATCAGAATGTGGCGCGCCTGGCGCTCCGGGCCGCGGATCTTCTCCAGCTTGATGATGTGGAACCCGTAGATCGTCTCAACGGGATCACTTACTTCACCGGGCTTGAGAAGCGATGCAGCCCGTCCGAACTCGGCCTGCATGCGTTCCGGCCGGAACCAGCCGAGATCCCCGCCCAGATCCTTGCTGCCCGGATCCTCGGAAAAGCGGCGGGCCAGCTGCGCGAAGTCTTCCTTGCCGTCGCGGATCAGTTTGAGGACCGAATCGGCGAGGGCCCGCGCCTTCGCCTTCGCCGAATCCGACGACGTCACGGGAATCACCACCTGATCGAATGCGATCGTCGGCGGCAGCTGCGGCGGGCCCTGCTCGCGCGTGGCCTGATCGAAGCGTTCGCGGATTTCCTTGTCGGATACGGGCGGTGGCTTGCGATCGCGAGTGATCTTCTGCTGGTACAGCTGGACCATCCGCTGGTGCTTGATGTTGGTGCTCAATTGTTCGCGGTACTGGTCCATCGTCATGTTCTCTGCCTGGACTGCAGCCTCGAAGCGAGCGCGGTCCCCGCGGAACTGCTGCTGCAGCACGGCATCCATCTGGCGGTCGACGAAACCGCGCAGTTCTTCGTCCGTGGTCTTGAGTGTGGTGTCCTTCTGCGCCGCCTGCACCCAGACCAGCTCATCGATCTGCTGCTGAATCAGCTCATTGATTAGCGAATCCAGCTTCGGCCCCGGCGGCGGCAGCTCCTGTGGAGGGTTCGCCGCCCAGAATTCCAGTGCCTGCTTCAGCTGCACATTCGTGATGATGCTGTCCCCGACAACAGCGACGATGCGCAGCAGGGTATCGACGCGCATGGTGGACTGCTGCGCGAGAACCGCGGTCGGCGCCAGCGCCAGCGCGGCAAGAGCGAGTTTCAACGAACGTGGCATGCCCGATCGCTTCGAAACCGGAGGCGGGTCGAGGCCAGCCGGCCCGACCCGCCCATGATATCCCCGCGCTGCCCGCGGGTTCCGGCGTCAAGCACGCACGCCGTCATGCGTCCGCGTGCTATTTGCCGCCTCGCCCGGTATCGGTGGGAGGCGGCGTCGGCTGCGCTGAAGGCAGCGGAGGCTGACCCGGCCGCTGCGCTTCGATACGCGCCACCACGGCGTCATAGGAGCGCTCGAAAACTTCGCCATTCATCTGGTGGCGCAACGAAAATGAAATCGGACCGAGCGGGAAGGCATTCTGCTCGTTGTTCATGATGGCGTCGAGCAGCGCGTTCACCTTGCGGTCGATCGCCTGGTGCATGCTCTCGCCATTCTGCGGTTGCACGGCGATGAGTCCGGCGCGCGCCGCCGCCGTGTGCAGCTGTCCGCGCATTGCGGTGCGCAGCGAATCCGTCTCCTCTTTCGACATGGCCAGGTTCTGCCGTTCCGCCTCCTGCACCAGGATCTTGTTGCGTGTCAGCCCCTCGAGCACCTGCGTGATCTGCGCATCGGGTGCCGCCACTACACCGCCTCGCCACTGGGGGGGATAGGTCCGTGCCGCATCCTGGAACTCGTTGGCCGTGAAGGCGCCGCCCTGATAGCGCACGAGGGCGCGTGAACCGGCTCGACCACGCAGCTCGGTTTCCGGTGCGCGCGCGATTTCCTTGGCGTTCGCGACCGCGCCGTCCTGCACCGTGATCTTGAGCGAGTCCGTCAGCCCCTTCACGTACGCGACCTGCGCATCCTGCTCGCGCTGCTGCTGCGCCGTCTCGCGGAACGAGTCCTTGATGGAATCGAAAGGTGGCTGCTTGCGCTCTTCCAGCTTGATGACGTGCATGCCGAACGGCGTCTCCACCGGGTCGCTGATCTCGCCGGGCTTCAGTTTGAACGCCGCATCCGAGAAAGGCGCGACCATCTGCTCACGCGTGAAGAAGCCGAGGTCGCCGCCCTGCTGCGCGGATCCATCCGCGCTGTACTTGCGCGCCAGCGCGGCAAAGTCTTCACCCTTGCGCGCGCGGTCGCGCAGCTGCACCGCGAGTTTCGTCACGCTGTCGCGCACGGATGCCGGCGCATCGGCCGGCATCTTGAGCAGGATGTGGCGGGCACGCACCGTCACGCCCGACTCATCCTTCTGGTACATGGCGAGCAGGTCCGCGTCGGAGATTGCCGTATCGACCTTGATCACCTTGTCGCGCAGCTTGTAGACGACTGCCTGATCGCGGAACGGCTTGACCAGCGCATCGAGATTCACGTTGGCCAGCGTGGTGTCCTGCGTGGCAGCGACCGCCAGCAGCGTGTAGTCGACCCACAGATTGGCGATCGCGTCGACGACATCGCGCTGCGCGGGCACTTCCTTGTGCGGTGCGATCAGCGAGGCGGCCTTGTCCACACTCAGGTCGTGGCCGGCGGCGCGCGCCAGCACATCGGTGTGCGAGGAAACGGCCTGCCCGAAGCTGTCGCATGCGGCGAAAGCGCAGAGCGCGAAGACAGTGAGTGCGAATCCTCTTTTCATCCAGCCCATTTCCTTGACAGAGCCGTTTGCGAGACGGACGCGTTTTCGTGGGAGCCAAACCCGCACAAGGTATCGAAATCCCGTGTTTTGCGCCAGCCGACAACGACCTCAGGCGGCCTGCGCGGGACGGTCCGCCAGGCGTTCCAGCGCGCTCAGCACGGTCTCGGTGACGGGCGCCGCGCCTCGGGCGCGCAGCACGAGCGAAAGCGGATTGGTGCGGGCGATTTCCAGCTCTGTCTGCCGGTCACCCATGGTATCCTGCAGGGCCGCGAGGCGAGGCAGGACGCCGGGGCGGAACGTGATGCGCGCACTCTCGCCGCGCACGAGAATGCGCTCGGCGCCGGCGCGCGTGCCCGCGAGTCGCAACGCGCTGGCGCGGAACAGACGCTGAGCCTCGGGCGGGGGCGGACCATAGCGATCGCGCACTTCGAGCGCGAGCGCATCGACCTGCGCCACGCTCTCGACGCGCGACAGACGCCGGTAAATGTGGAGTTTGAGGGCAGCATCCGCGACATAGTCGTCGGGCAGGAATGCCGCGCCGTCGAGGGAAACATCGCAGGGCACCGGCTCGGCCGCTTCGCCCTGCTGCAGACGCTTCATGGTCTGCTCCAGCAGCCGGGTATACGTGTCCAGGCCGATGGCGTGGACGAAGCCCGACTGCTCGGCGCCCACGATGTTGCCGGCGCCGCGCAGCTCGAGATCCTTGAGCGCGATGGCATACCCGCTGCCCAGGTCCGTGAAATGCTCGAGGATGCGCAAACGACGCTCGGCTTCTTCGTTGGCCCCCTCGGGCACCAGCAGATAGCAGTACGCGCGATGGTGCGAGCGACCCACGCGGCCGCGGATCTGGTAGAGCTGCGAAAGTCCGAACTGGTCCGCGCGGTCCACGATCAGCGTGTTGGCGGTGGGCACGTCCAGGCCATTCTCAATGATCGCAGTGGATACGAGCACGCGAGTCTCGCCCTCGAGGAAACGCCGCATTACCGATTCCAGCTTCGCGCTGGGCATCTGCCCGTGCGCCACGTCGAGTACCGCATCGGGCACGATCTGGCGCACCTGCTCCGCGACAATGCCGATGGACTGCACGCGATTGTGAACGACGAACGCCTGGCCGCCCCGGTCCAGCTCACGGCGAATGGCATCTTCCAGGACTTCGTCCACCCAGGGCAGCACGTGCGTGATGATGGGCATGCGATCGCGCGGTGGCGTCTGCAGCAGCGACAGATCGCGCAATCCGCTGAGAGAGAGGTGCAGCGTCCGCGGAATGGGCGTGGCAGTGAGCGAAAGCACGTCGATGTGATGTTTGAGCGCCTTGAAACGCTCCTTCTGCTTGACGCCGAAGCGCTGCTCTTCGTCGATGACCAGCAGGCCCAGGTTGCGGAACGTGACATCCGGCTCGATCAGGCGATGCGTGCCGACGACGATATCGACGCTGCCGGTCGCAATGCCGGCCAGGATATCCTGCTGCTCGCGCTCGGTGCGGAAGCGTGACAGCGATTCAATGCGCACGGGGTAGCCGGCCAGTCGCTCGCGGAAGGTGTGCAGATGCTGATCGACGAGGATCGTCGTGGGCGCGAGCACTGCGACCTGCCGTCCGTCCACGGCGGCCTTGAAGGCGGCGCGAATGGCGATCTCGGTCTTGCCATAACCCACATCACCGCACAGCAGACGATCCATCGGACGACGCGATTCCATGTCCCGCTTCACGTCCGCAGTCGCCTGCCGCTGATCGGGCGTGTCCTCGTACAGGAACGCGGATTCCATCTCGCGCTGCCAGCGCCCGTCGGGAGGGTAGGGCGGACGCTCTGCCAGCTGCCGTGCGGCGTACAGCTCGAGCAGCTCGGTGGCCATCTGCTGGATGGCCTGCTCCGTCTTGCGACGCAGCGTCTTCCACGTCTTGCCGCCAATGCGATGCAGTTTCGGCTCGCGGCCGTCATCGCGGTCCGGCATCCAGCGCTCAATCTGGTCAAGGCGATAAACGGGAACGCGCAGCGTCTCGCCACCCGCATACTCGATGGCGAGCGCCTCGATGACGGCATCGCCGACAGTGACGCGCTCCAGCCCGCGGAAGCGTCCGATGCCATGATCGAGATGCACCACGAAATCGCCGCTGCGGAGCTGCGAGATGCTCTCCAGCGCCACGGCGCCGCGGAAACGGCGCGCGCGGCGCAGGCGCCGGGCGCGCGCGAAGATCTCGTGGTCCGTGAGGACGCGGACGGGCGGCTTCGCGCCCTCGAGCACGAAGCCGGCCTGCACCGCGCCCAGCGCGAGCGATGTGCCGGGCGGCAGCCCGCCGCGCTCGATCATGAGGGCTTCCAGACGATCCAGCTGGCCTTCGTTGTCGCAGAGAATCCAGCTGCGCTCGCGGCGGGCCGCGCCGGCGCGCAGCAGCGCGGCCAGCCGGTCCATGTCGCGCTCGATGGGTTCCGCGGGGCGGGCATCGAAGCGGAGGTCGCTCTCGGCCGCGCCGGTCAGCGCCAGCACACCAAAGCCGGCGAGCTGCGCCGCCGCGTCCGCGGGCGTCAATAACAGCGTGTCAGGCGGGGCGGGCGTGCCGCCCCGGCGCAGCTCGGCATCGTGCAGGTGAACCGCCTGTTCCCAGGCGCGCTGAAATTCCGTCTCGCTCACGCCATCGGCCCATTCGACGAGCAAGGCATCACGGCCCATGACATCGAGGAGCGAACGGCGCACGGAAGCCCCGCTCTCGCTGGTGCGCAGCGACACCGGCAGGATGTCGACACTGCGCCGTCCACCGGTGGAGCGCTGGTCCAGAATATCGAAGTGCCTGATGGAGGCGATTTCGTCGCCCCAGAACTCGATGCGCAGAGGTTCGGCGGATCCGAAGCCGAAGAGGTCGAGGATGCCACCACGCGGCGCGTACTGCCCCACCTCTTCCACCAGTGCCGTGCGCTGGAATCCGAGGTCATCAAGCTGCGCCATCAGCACGGCGGGGCGAATCGATTGGCCCACGGCCAGCGTGAGCCGCAGCTCGGCCAGCTCGCTGGGCAGCTCGGAGAGTTCCTGCACGGCGCGCGCCGTGGTGACGAGAATCCGCGAGCGTCCGGCTAACAGCGCTTCCAGCGCCTCCACGCGCAGGCCGCCCAGCTCGATGTGCTCCTGCGCGGCTTCGTACGGCAGTGTTTCGCGCTGCGGGTAGAGCACCGCGGCATCGTCACCCAGCAGTGTGAGCAGGTCCGCGGCACAGGCCTCGGCATCGGCGGGCGAGTGGGCCAGCACGACGAAGATGCGGTGCGGCAGAGCCTCGGCGAGGGCGCCGGCCAGCAGGGATGGGGCCGAGCCGGCCAGACCGGATACGCGAAAGCGTGCGCCGGCCGCGGGCAGCGCCCCCAGCAGTCGCGCGAACGCGGGCTGGGCGCGCATGGCTTCGACGAGCGCGGGGTGCATGGGCCTCAATCCCCCGCGTGCGTGGTCTCCCGCCGCGGCGAGGGGGCGCGCGCCGGCGCACGCCTGCCGCCCGAACGGTCGCCCACTGCGCCGCTGGCGGCCACCAGCGCCTCGCCCACCAGCAGGCCCAGCGCGAGCAACGCCAGCGTACGCCAGAGTTCGCGCCCCACGCGCTCGCGGTAGATGCGGGTGCGCCATTCCTGCGCATTGTTCGCCGTAAAGATCGCGTTAGCGGGGAAGAGCGCACGCACACGACGGGCATCGATACGGGTGAGATCGGATTCCGCCGCCGGCGGGTTCACTGCAACCATGCCCAGGGTGCTGTCTCCGGCCACGAAGCGGTAGACACCGGCATCGATGCCCACGCGATAGTCGGCGCTGGCCGGCTCCGTGGTTCCGCCCGGCGTCACGATGCCGGTGGTGCCCGGCGGCAGCGACACGGCGCTGCCTGGCGCAACGTCGGCCACGGCCAGGCGGTTGGCCACCCAGGGACCGAGCAGGCGATCGAGCAGCGGGACCAGTGCCGGCGATGAAACCAGCGTCGTCGCCGATTCACCGAGTGGCGAAGCCAGAATGATGTACCGGCCGCCACCGGGCCGCTCCCCGCGCACTGCCCAGGCGGAGCCATCCGAAAGACGCAATAACACGCTGTCAGGGCTCGCCCCCTGCGGCACCAGGCGGAACGCCGTACGGAGGCGCACATCATCGAGGCTGCGCAGCGCGGGGTCGACCTGCGCGGGCAGCGCGAAGCGCGTCTCGCCACTTGCTTCCGGCGTGGCCAGCTGCCAGGGCAGGCCGGCCGCGGCGAGACGGCGATTCACGGCCGGCAGCTCGAGCAGCGAATCCGGCGCCACGATGATGACGTTCTCCGCAGGCGGCAGCGATTCGAGACCGCGCCCGGCCGGCAGCAGCGCCACATCGGCGCTGCGCAGGTCCGTGCGTCGAATGCGACCCGCCTGTTCCAGCACGTTCAGCGCTTCGCCCGCGAGTCCCAGCCCGCCACTCACGGCCACAGCCGGCGGCGGGGCGACCCGTGTTGCGAAAAAGCGCCGGTCATCAGGACGCAGCGCATCGGGGTCCTTTTCCACCGCACCGCTGATCCAGCCTGCATCGCGTGCGGGGAAGGGCAGGATGGACGCGCTGCCCAGCGGTGCGGTGGCCGCGCCGATCACACGCCCATCGAGCAGCAGGCGGATATTGACCGAATCGGGTGGCGCATCGCCGGTGACACGCACCGCCACACTGGAGCGCTGGCCGGCCACGGGCGGCAAGCCACCCGCGATATCGACGGATGCAACGGTGATGTTGCGCGGCGGGTCGGCTGAAGGGACCCATACAATGAGCGGCGGGCCGGCGCCAACGGATGCGTCCGCAGCGGTCGGATAACCGGTCGCCTGCAGATCGCCGAGCACTTCGATCTCGGGTGCGCGCCCGCCGGCACCGGCCTGCAGCACGGCCGCGGCGCGCGCGATCGCCGCGGCCATGTCACCGGCCGCGCTGGATCCACGCGTTTCGCGCACCCGCCTGGCCGTGAGCGCCGCATCACCGGGCCAGGCGGGCTCCCAGGGCGATCCGGCGCGAATCAGCCAGAACACGTCTTCCGGCTCGCCATCATCCAGCGTCTCGAGCGCCACGTCTTTCAATACATCGAGCATGCGACGATCGCCGGTCACCGCGCTCGTGCTCATGGAATTGTCCAGCACGATGGCCACCGCGGACGGCTGGTGCCGCGCGCCGGCGGAACGCAGGAACGGCCTCGCTGCAGCGAGTGCGAGCAGCAGCAGCGCCGCGACGCGCAGCAGCATGAGGAGCAGCTGGCGGAAGCGAATGCGGCGCGCGTGCTCGGTCTCGGCCCGCCGCAGATAGCGCAGTGCGGGAAAGATGACGCGCGGACCCTGATGCCGCTGGAACAGATGCAGGATGAGCGGCACGGCGACGGCGGCGCCGAGCGCGAGCAGAGCCGGACTCAGAAAACCCATCAGCCCAGCCGTTCCCGCTTGTGGAGATACGCGCGCAGCGCCAGAGCCATGGGCTGGTCCGTCTCGACGATGACGTGATCGATGGCCTGCGGCACGAGCGTGTCGCGCCACTCGCGCAACGCTGCGCTCACGGCTTCGCGATACTCGGTGCGCAGGTCGGCCACGCTCACGGGCAGCTCTTCGCCCGTCTCCGGATCGATGAAGCGGGCATCGCCCACGCCGGGCAGTTCGCGCTCGCCCGGATCGAGCAGATGGAACACGAGCACCTCGTGGCCGCGGTGGCGCAGGAAGCGCAGCGCCATGCGCGTCGTGCCTGGATCCACGAGCAGATCGCTGAGCAGAATGATCAGTCCGCGACGACGCAGCCGTCCGGCCACGTCGCGCAACGCAGTGCTCGCTTCCGTGCGACCGCCGCCGTGCACCGCGCCAATGCTGCGTACCAGCTCGTACCAGTGGCGGCGTCCGCCGCGGGGTGAGACGCGGCCGCGCAGCTCGTGATCGAAACCGATGAGACCGACGGTGTCGCCCTGGCGCAGCAGCAGCAGCGCCAGGCTGGCGGCCAGCTGTTTCGCATACCACAGCTTGGGTGGCAGGCGATCCGGTGAAGAACTCCACTGCATGGACGCGCTCACGTCCAGCAGCAGATAAGCGCGCAGGTTGGTCTCTTCCTCGAACTGCTTGATGTAGTAGCGATCGGAGCGACCGAAGACGCGCCAGTCGATGTGCCGCAGGTCATCGCCCGGCTGGTACATGCGGTGCTCGGCGAACTCGACGGAGAAGCCGCGGTGCGGCGACCGGTGCAGGCCCGCGATGAAGCCCTCGACGATCTGCCTCGCCACGAACTCAATGCCGCCCAGTGCGGCGAGATCGTGTGGCAGCAGCAGATCCGCGCGCACTCGGGCGGCCTCGCTGAGTCGTTGCTCGCTCATGGCTGGAAGGTAGCGGCGGTCCGCCAACGACGACAATGCGACCTCGCGTCGCCCGGCCGCCTGTGATTAGCTTGGCGCGGCACCGAAGCACGCATCACGAGCCGGGGATGGAAGCAGCCGGATGACGACACGCGAAAAGTACGGGACGGAACGCGCACGCCGGCGCGCAGCGGGCCGGACGCGGACCGGCGTCGTCGCCTTCCTGCTGCTGCTCGGCTGCAGCCGCGGCGATGCCGAGACCGCCGCCGCGACAGCGCTGCAGGCGCCCGCCCCAGCCCGCGCCGGGGACGCGCGCGACAGTGCCGCGGCCACGATCACGGCGCGCGACATCAAGGCGCGCATCGGCTTTCTCGCGAGCGACATGTTGCGCGGTCGCGCGACACCGAGCCCGGGCCTCGAGATTGCCGCGCGCTACATTGCCAGCGAGTTCGCCATGCTGGGACTGGAGCCTGGCGGCGACGACAGCACGTACCTGCAGTGGTATGCCGTCACCGGCGCGCCGGGACGCGGGCGCGCACCTAATGTGGTGGGCATCCTGCGCGGCTCGGATGCGCGGCTGCGTGACACGTACGTCGTGTTTGGCGCGCACATGGACCACGTGGGCGTGGGCGCACCGGATACGCGCGGCGACAGCATCTACAATGGCGCGGACGACAATGCATCGGGTACGTCGGCCGTGCTCGAACTGGCGCAGGCGTTCGCGTCGCTTCCCGCACGACCCGCGCGCTCCATCATCTTCCTCACGGTGAGCGGCGAAGAGATCGGACTGTTCGGTTCACAGGCATTCGTCGAGCACGGACGGATTCCCATGGATCGCATCGTCGCCGACATCAACATCGACATGATCGGCCGCAACGCACCGGATACCGTGGTTGCCATCGGCATGCGCTATTCCGACATGGGTTCACGCGTGCTGCAGACGGCGGGTACGCATCCCGAGCTGGGCCTCGCCGTGATCGATGACCCGTGGCCAGACGAACGCTTCTTCTTCCGCAGCGATCACTACAACTTCGCGCGCGCCGGCATCCCGGCCCTCTTCTTCTTTTCCGGTGTACACGCAGACTACCATCGCCCATCGGACGAAGTGGACAAGATCAACGGGGACAAGGCCGCGCGCATCGCGCGCCTGGCCTTCTGGCTCGGACTCGGCGTGGCTGACGACAGGAACGCGCCGAAATGGACGCGCGACGGGATCGCCGAGGTCCATCCCCGTCGCATACGCTGAAGCGGAGAATGCATGGGGCTCCTGCGCTCGATCCTGCTGCTGGCCGGCGCTGCGTGCTCGGTCTCCTTCGCACTTTTCGTCGGGCACGCGCTCGCCGTACACACGCTGCGACCCGCTCTGCTGGGAACGGCGCTGCTGGCGGTGGGTGCCGCGCTGCTCGCGCTCTACACGCGGGGCGGCAATCCGGCGGCCGGGCCGCATAGCTGACCGGTTGTTGCGTAACAGTCGCGTTCCAGCGCGTCGCGCGCGCTGGAACGGCGGCACCTGGCTTGCATACCCTGGGCGGGCGGTAGTTCCCGGGCGAGGGTCCTGTATCACCTCAGCAGCACGGTCGCATGACGCGTCTTTTCGGCTCGTGGCGGGCCCCGGCATTGCTGGCGCTGATTCTGGCAGCCGGCTGCGATCTCTCGCCCACCGCCCTCGATCAGCTCGATTCCGACGGCGTCGCACGCATTCTGCAAGCGTCCGGTCAGGCCAGCCGCGAGCCTGCGCACCGTGTGTTGTTCGAGGCCTTCGCCCGTATCGAGCGGCCGGACGGGATGTCCCCCTCGCAGGTTCCCGGACTGGACAGTCTCTTCACACTTGCGCTGCTCACCGAGGACCGCAGAGCCCCTGCCCACGCAGCGGCACTTCGCCAGCAGCATCGCGTTCTGCTGGCCGCGGCCTGGCGGGCGGTGGACAGCGGAGACGAGGACGCGGGCCAACGCAGCCTGGCGGCCGCCCGGTCGTTCCAGGCATCAGCTACGGTCGAAATCCTCGGGCCGGCGACGTCGCTCCTCTTCGTTTCTCTGGTCGACCGCGCCCGCCTGCGCGCGGAGGCGTCGGTGCGGCGGCTGGATGCCAGGCACAAGGACGACATGCCGAGGCTGCTGCGCATGGCGGCCAGCGCACGCGATGTGGAGCAGGATGCTCGCAAGGCGCTGGCACAAGGCGATGCCGCGAAAGCGCTCGATGTCGGATCGCATGCGGCCGGCCTGGTGAACGCGCTCGTCGCACAGCTTCCGCCGCACTGAGCCTTCCCGAAGTTCCAGCGCAACATCAGATAGGGGCACAACTTCCACTGCGGACCTGCTTGCGGGGCCTGCAGGTGACCACTATGTTCGGCCGGCTGCGGACCGGCGGTGCAGTGCTGGGGCCCCGCGTGCCAGTCTCACATGGCCACGCAGAGGCCCCTTCGTGCATCAGCCGGTTCTGGGAAGCGGAACAAAGACGGGGGAACAGCGGGCATGTCGGGCAAGGGTCTGGAGGGCGTGGTCGCGGCAGAAACGCGCATCAGCCGGGTTCTGGGGGAAGAAGGCCGGCTCACCTACGCTGGATACGACATCGAGGATCTCGCGGAAAACGCGAGTTTTGAAGAGGTCTGCCACCTGCTCTGGTACGGCCGGCTGCCCCGCCGCGCCGAACTGGAAGCCTTGTCCAGCCGCCTGCGCGCGGCGCTTCCGGTCGACCCGCGCATTCTGGACATAGCCCGCACCGGCGCTACGCTCACGCATCCCATGGCGGTCCTGCGCACAGCGGTCTCCGCACTCGCCTTCACGGACCCGGATGCGGAAGACAATGCGCGGGCCGCGCTGGAACGGAAGGCCATCCGCCTGACGGCGCAGGCCATCACGCTGACCGCGGCGATCGGCCGGTTCCGCTCGGGACTCGATGCCCTGACACCGCGTTCCGACCTGGGTCTGGCCGCCAACTTCCTGTACATGCTGCGTGGCCACCCGGCCGATGCGCTGGAAGCGCGCACGATCGAATGTAGCCTTTGTGCTTCACGCCGAGCACGGGATGAACGCGTCGACATTCGCGGCCCGCGTGACGGCGGGCACCTTGAGCGACATGCACTCCGCCATGGTCTCCGCCATTGGAACACTCAAGGGTCCGTTGCACGGCGGCGCCAATGAAGGCGTCATGCGCATGCTCCTGCAGATCGAGAGCGTGGACCGGGCGGAGGACTGGGTGCGCAGTGCGCTGGCGCGCGGCGACCGCGTGATGGGCTTCGGGCATCGCGTGTACCGCACGCTGGACCCGCGCGCGCCCATACTCCAGCGCATGGCCGGGAAGCTGGAGGCGCGCGCCGGGGACGCGCGCTGGCTGCGCATCGCCGAGCGTGTGCAGGAGGTGATGCGCGAGGAGATGCAGAAACGAGAGAAGCGCATCTACCCCAACGTCGACTTCTTCAGCGCATCGGTCTACTACACGCTGGGGATTCCGCTCGAGCTGTTCACGAACATCTTCGCCTGTGCCCGCATGCCGGGATGGGCGGCACACGTGATCGAGCAACACGAGAACAACCGGCTCATCCGGCCGGACGCGACGTATCTCGGTCCGGACGGTCTGCGCGTACGCCCGATCGACGAGCGCGACTGAACCCTGCGCGCCGCCGGCGCGCGACCCGGACAAATAGCAGGAGAACCACCATGCCCGAAGGCTACAAGCTGATCCGCGTTCCAGAGGCAGGCGAGCAGATCCGCATTGTGGATGGTGAACTCGTCGTGCCGGACCAGCCCATCGTTCCGTACATTGAAGGCGACGGTACGGGCCCCGACATCTGGCGTGCCACGCAGCACGTGCTCGAAGGCGCGGTCAGGAAAGCCTATGACGGACGCCGGCGCATCGTGTGGATGGAGGTCTACGCAGGCGAGAAGGCTGTCGAGAAGACAGCCGAATGGCTGCCCGGCGAGACGCTCCGCGCGTTACGCGAATTCCGCGTCGGCATCAAGGGCCCGCTCACCACGCCCGTGGGTGGCGGCATCCGATCCCTGAACGTCGCACTGCGCCAGGTGCTCGACCTGTACGCGTGCATCCGGCCCGTGCGCTACTTCGCGGGCGTGCCATGCCCCGTGAAGGAACCGGACAAGCTCGATGTGGTGATCTTCCGCGAAAACACCGAGGACGTGTACGCGGGCATCGAGTGGAAGGCAGGCAGTCCCGAGGCCGACCGTCTGCGCCAATTCCTGGTCGATGAGTTGCACGCGGATATTCGCGAGAAGAGCGCGATCGGCATCAAGCCGATGAGCGAATTCGGATCGAAGCGACTGGTCGCGGCCGCGATCCGCTACGCGCTGCAGCGCGGCCGTGCGTCGGTCACGCTCGTGCACAAGGGCAACATCATGAAGTACACGGAAGGCGCCTTCCGCGACTGGGGCTACGAGGTGGCGCGCGAGAAATTCGCGCAGCAGACCGTCACGGAAGCCGAGCTGAAAGGCGATCGGAACGGTCGTGTGCTGATCAAGGATCGCATTGCCGATGCCATGTTCCAGCAGGTGCTGCTGCGCCCGGACGAGTACTCGGTTCTCGCCACACCCAACCTCAACGGAGACTACCTGTCCGATGCCACGGCCGCCCAGGTGGGCGGGCTGGGTATGGCGCCGGGCGCCAACGTGGGCGATGAAGCAGCCGTATTCGAAGCGACGCACGGCACCGCGCCCAAGTACGCGAATCAGGACAAGGTCAATCCCGGATCACTGATGCTCTCCGGTGTGATGATGCTGGAGCACATGGGCTGGAACGAAGCGGCCGAACTGGTGGTGCATGGCATCGAGCGCACCATCCAGGCGCGTACCGTGACGTATGATCTGGAGCGGCAGATGCAGGGGGCCACGTTGTTGTCTACTTCGCAGTTCGGTGAAGCCATCGTGCGCAACATGTGAGGGGAACAGGCATGGCGAATCTGCAGCTCACGGTCTCGGGTGCCAGCGCAGCAGAGCTGCGCGGCCCGCTGCTCGCGGTTCCAGTGTGTGAAGGCGAAGATGCGCGCGCCGGCGTGCTCGCGGCCATCGATGCGCGCGCCGGCGGTGCGCTGGCACAGGCGCTCGCGCGTGGCGATTTCCGCGGTCGCAAGGACGAGACACTGCTGCTCTATCCGGCGGTCGCGGATGCAGGTGTCGAACGCATCGTGCTGATTGGCATGGGCAAGCCCGAGGATGCGGGCGCCGGACGTCTGCGGCGCGCGGCCGGTCAAGGCGTCCGCCAGGCGGAGAAGATCCGCGGGCGTGCGCTCGCCTTCATGGTCGACCAGGCTGCCGAAGCCTCTCGTCTGGCGGTCACTGTCGCGGCTCGCGTCATTGCCGAGGCCGTGACGCTGGCCGCGTGGGACTGGCTGGAAATGAAGACGGACGCAGTCACGAAGGAAACTGTACGACTCGAGTCGCTCACACTGTTCGCGTCCGCAAACGCGGTGTCAGGCGCGAGGGCGGCAGCGCAGGGCGGCGCGGTGACGGCAGGCGCCGCGAATGTCGCGCGCGGCCTGGCCATCCGCCCCGGCAACGTCGCCACTCCAACCTACCTTGCCCAGACGGCGACCGAGATCGCCAGCCGATTCGGCTTGAAGTCGACTGTGCTGGATCGCGAAGCCATGCGCCGCGAAGGCATGCACGCGCTGCTGGCGGTGGCCGCCGGCAGTGAAGAGGAACCACGCTTCATTGCGCTGGAGTATCACGGGGCCGGAGACGATCGCGCGCCTCTGGTGCTGATCGGCAAGGGTGTGACCTTCGACTCGGGCGGCATCTCGATCAAGCCGGCCGAGCGCATGGAGGACATGAAGTACGACATGTCGGGCGCGGCGGGCACGCTCGGCGCCATGCAGGGCATCGCGGAGCTCGGACTGAAAGCGAACGTCGTGGGACTGGTGCCATCGACGGAAAACCTGCCATCGGGAACCGCAGTCAAGCCGGGTGACATCATTGGCTCGCATCTGGGGAAGACGATCGAAGTGGTGAACACCGATGCCGAGGGGCGGCTGATCCTGGCGGATGCTCTGTCCTACGCACAGCGCTTCAAGCCGGCGGCCATGCTCGACGCCGCGACGCTGACGGGCGCGATCGTGGTGGCGCTCGGGAATCACGCCACCGGACTCATGGGCAATGACGACGCGTTGATCGACGAAGTGCGCGCCATTGGCGAGACCGTGGGCGAGCGCTGCTGGCCGATGCCGCTGTGGCAGGAGTACCGCGAGCAGATCGACAGCACCTTCGCCGACATCAAGAACACGGGCGGGCGGCCCGCAGGCTCGCTCACCGCGGGCTGGTTCCTGCGCGAGTTCGCGGGCACCACACCGTGGGCGCATCTCGATATCGCGGGCACGGCCTATCGCGACGACCCCGTTCCCTGGCTGCGGAAGGGCCCGACCGGCGTGCCCACGCGCCTCTTCATCGAGTGGGTGCGTTCGCGATCGGCCGGATGACGCCAGGTCGTTGGGGACCGCGCACGCTCGCGCGTGCCGCGCTGCTGCTCGCGCTGTTCGCGGTTCCGCAACGCTCACAGGCCCAGCAGCGACGCGACACGACACGCACGGACACACTGCGCGCCGATACGCTGCGCCAGGACACGGTTCCTCGAGACACCACGCCTCCGCCTCACCTCGTTACGTGGCCGGATTCGCTGCCCGCTCCCTCTTTCGCCGCTGGCGTCTGGGAATGGGACCGCGACCAGCTTCTGCTCGATGGCGAGATCACACTGCTCGATCTGCTGCACCGCATCCCGGGCGTCACCATTCTCCGCTCCGGCGTCTTCCTCGAGCCTGAAGCGGCAACGGCGTTGACGACCGGCGGAACGCGATTGCGCGTCGAGTGGGATGGTTTCGTACTCGACCCGCTCAACAGCGCAGCGCTCGATCTTTCAACCATCGAACTGGTCCACCTGCACCGCGTGCGCGTCGAGCGACGGGTGGATGTCCTGCTCGTCAAACTGACGAGCGAAGCGTCGCTTACGGCCCAGCCCTACTCGCGCATTGCCGCGGGCGTGGGTCAGCCGCGCACGAATCTGTTCCGCGGCATGCTGCTGGCGCCGCGTTTCCTGATCGGTCCCATCGGGCTGGCGGTGGAGCGCGTCGAGCTGACCGGCGGCGGCCGTGCCGAGCCCGCCGACAACTTCTCGACCTGGTTGCGCTGGGGCGTACTGCACCCGGACCGCGGCATTGAAGTGCAGTTTCGGCGCAATCGGCTGAATCGCGATCCTGACGCGCCGTTTCCGGAGCAGCTGACGCGTCAGGACGTCGTCCTGCGGGCGCGCACACGACTGGGCAGCGCGCTGGTGGGTGAACTGTACGGCGGCCGCAGCAGCGAGAAGATCATTGGCGCCGATCCGCTGCTGCCGGATTCGCTGCAGCGGCACATTGACCGAAGCGCCACACAGGCGGGCGGCCGACTCGCAATGGAGCGAGGCTCTGGCGCCGTCCTGGCCGATTTCCGCTGGCGCAACCTCGATGCACTGCCGCACCTGGAGGCGAGCCTCTCCGCGCATGGGCAGGTGGGTGCACGCCTCCAGGGCAGCGGTGAAATAGCGCACCAGAGCTGGAGCAACGTACCGGGTGCCATATCCATGCACGCCTTCGGTGCGGCGGACCTGCTCACGGGCCTGCGGCTGTTCGCCGAGTTCGGGTCGGGCGCCCGGGGCGCCGCGGGGTACGCAGGCGACACGACGCTGGGCCCTCGCCGCACGCGCAGCACCGTGCTGCGTGGCGGCGCGGAGCTGACCTGGCACGGCCTGCACGCGGCCGGTGCACTCCTGCACGTACGGGCGGACTCGATCGCATTATTCGGCCTCGCCACGGATACGGGCAGTGTCGTCGTGCCGGGTGACACGGTCACAGGCTGGGAGACCAGCGTGCACCTCCCGCTGATCCGCAAGTGGCTTTGGGCGGAAGGATCGTATGCGACGTGGTTCAGCGGGCGGACCGGCGCCTATCGACCCGTTTCTCTGGGAACGGGCGGACTCGACATCCACACGATTCCGCTGCCCTCCGGCAATCTCGAACTCATGGCGCGCATTGAGGCGACCCGACGCGGCGCCATGCTGACGCCGCCGCTGGACGTCGGCAGCATTGTGCCGGCGCACACTGTGCTCAGCGCGTACTTCCAGATCCGTGTCATTGATGTGCGCATCTTCGTGCGCTTCGATGACATGACCGGCGCCGATATCGGCGATCTTCCCGGCATCCGCCTCGCGGGCCCGCGCATCGTCTACGGAGTCAAATGGTCCTTCCTGAACTGATCGACTTCGAACGGGTGTCGAGCGATGGCTCCGGTTTGACCCTGCCTGCGGTTTCGCCTAGCATTGAAGGCTACGGGGAGATGCAATGATCCGCAGCATGACAGGCTTCGGCGAGGCCGCGGTGGACACGGCCGCGGGACGGCTGCGGGCTGAGATCCGCACTGTCAACCATCGCTATTTCAGTCCCAACCTGCGGCTGGCCCGCGGGCTCGAGCGGTTCGATCCACAGGTGCGCGAGTGGCTGCGCGCACTGCTGCCGCGCGGACACGTGCACTTCACCATGCAGCTGGAGCGCGATGGCCAGCCCATCGGCCAGGGCTCTCTGCAGGTCGATGAGGTGAAGGCCCGGCAGTACGCGGATGCGCTGGAGAAGCTGCGCACCACGCTGGGCCTAAAAGGCGAGATCGACTTGAGCATGCTCACGCGCTTCGGCGATATCCTCGTGTGGGAGGATCAGGAGGACCTGGCGCTGGACCCGGAAGCGGTGCGCGCGGTTACCGAGCAGGCGGCACGCGCGGCACTCACGATGCGCGGCGAAGAAGGACGGCGGCTGGCGGATGACATGGAAGGGCGGCTGTCCGCCATTGAAAACGCGCTCGCCCACATTGCGCAGCGCGCCCCCGAGCGTCTGGTGGTGGAACGGGATCGCATGCGTCGCGTGATCACGGATCTGCTCGAGGGCATTGCCGTCGATGAGGAACGCATTGCCCGTGAGATCGCGCAGATTGCCGAACGCTGGGATGTCAGCGAAGAACTGGTACGACTGCGTTCGCACATCGAACTCTTCCGCGCATCGCTGGCGGCGGACGACGCCGAACCGGTGGGCAAGCGCCTGAGCTTCCTGACACAGGAAATGAACCGCGAAGCGAATACCATCGGTTCAAAGGCCAACGACGCGCCCATCGAGCACCGCGTGATCGGCATCAAGGAGGAGATCGAGCGCCTGCGCGAGCAGGTAGAGAACGTGGAATGACTCTGAGCAGCCAGCCGTTTCCGCTGGTGGTGGCAGCGCCCAGTGGCGCGGGCAAGACCACGCTCGCCAGGACGCTGGTGCAGCACAACTCGGACCCGGTGTTCTCCCTGTCCGCAACGACGCGGCCGCCGCGGCCCGCGGAACGTCGCGAGTACGATTATCACTTCGTCGACGACGCGGGTTTCGATCAGCTCCTTTCCGAGGGTGCGCTGCTCGAATGGGCCTGGGTACACAGCTACCGTTACGGCACGCTGCGCGACGGTGTGACGCGGGCACTCCAGTCCGGCCGCAGCGTGGTGCTGGATATCGACGTGCAGGGGGCGCACAACGTGCGCAGCCTGTTTCCCGACGCCGTGCTGGTGTTCGTGCTGCCGCCATCGGCGAAGGAACTGCACCGTCGACTGGCGGGCCGGGGGAGCGAGGCCAGCGTCGAACAGCTGACGCGCATGCGTACGGCGCTCAAGGAACTGGATGCGCCGCCCGAATTCGACTACGTCGTGATCAACGACCACTTCGAGCGGGCGGCGGATACGCTGAATGCCATTTTCGTGGCGGAACGCATTGCCGGACACGGTACCGGGGCTCGAAGGACGCGTTTCCGAGATTGCAGGGTATCTGCAGGAGATCGGGAGGAGTAAGCAATGAGGGTGTTCACACCGGACGAGACCAGCAAGCCGGGAAGCAAGTACCTCGGGCTGCTGGTCGCCGCGCGTTACGCACGCGAGCTGAACGCGCTGCCGCGTGATACCATGCCGGCCACGCGCAGAAGAAGCTCACCACGCGATCGCTGGAAGCGCTGGTCAACGACGAGCTTCGAGTTCAATCTGGTGAAGCGTCGGCGCAAGGGAACCGTCTGAGCCATGAGCGGCTCGGCCGGAGCGGGCCGGCCGCGAGGCGGTGACTCCGGAGGCGGAACGAACGACGGCCGTGGCAGGGCCGTCGCGTCGTGCTTGGCGTAGCCGGCGGCATCGCCGCGTACAAGTGCGTGCAGCTCGCGCGCGATCTCACCCGGCTGGGCGCGGCCGTGGACATCATTCTCACGCGGGCCGCGCGCGCCTTCGTGGGTCCCATCACATTCGAAGCCGTGACCGGCCGACCCGTGCTGATCGAATTGATCGAGCCGGGCCATGCGCTCGAACACATCCGAGTGGCGCGCGAGGCCGACGTCGTCTGCGTGGCGCCAGCCACGGCCGACCTCATGGCACGTGCCGCCAGCGGCCGCGCCGACGACCTGCTGACCGCCGTCCTCCTCGCCACGCGCGCACCCGTGCTGATGTGCCCGGCCATGAACGATGCCATGTGGGCGCACGCACAGACACAGGCGAATGTGGCGCACCTGGCGACGACGCTGGGCTACCGTATCATTGGTCCGGCAACCGGCCCGCTGGCGCAGGGTGAGGGCGAGGGCCCCGGGTCGCATGGTCGAGCCCGAGGCGATCGTCGAACACATCGGTCGCGCCCTGACGGCCGCGAGCGCACTGACAGGTCAGGTGATCGTGGTGACGGCGGGACCCACGCGCGAAGCCGTCGACCCCGTGCGGGTGCTGTCCAACCGCTCGTCCGGGCGCATGGGCTTTGCCCTTGCAGCGGCCGCCTGGCGGCGAGGCGGCGACGTGGTGCTGATCGCAGGACCCACGGCGTGGAACTCGCCGGTCGGGCCCCACATGTGCGCGTGGAAACCGCTGCCGGATGGCCGATGCCGTGCGCGCGGCGCTGCCCGCCGCACGCGTGCTGCTGATGGCAGCCGCGGTGGCGGACTTCCGGCCCGCGCACGCGCAGACGCCAAGATCAAGCGACAACAGGCGCCGCGCGAATACCTCTGGAAGCGGCGACCGACGTGCTCGCAGCCACGAAGGACGCACGCCCCGAGGGCCTCTTCACTGTCGGCTTCGCGCTGGAGACCGGCGATGGCCGCGCGGAAGCGAAACGCAAGCTCGCTGCGAAGGGACTCGACCTCATCGTGCTGAATCATGCCGGCGAATCCGGTGCGGGCTTCGAAGTCGACACCAACCACGTGGTTCTCATCGACAATGCGCGCGAACAGGAACTGCCGCTGCTGCCCAAGACCGAAGTGGCGGAGCTGATCCTGGATCATATCGAGCAGCGTCTCGCCAACCTTCCATGACCCGCTTCCGTCAGGAGCTGGGCCGCTACATCGCGCCAGCTCGGCGAGCTGGGCGGTCCCGATCTCTATCTGGAATCGCTCGACCGGAAGCAGGCCATTGCCCTGGGCGGACTCCACGCGTCGGGTGCTGCCGCGGCGTTGTCGACTGCCCCGTCCGCCGCAGTCGCGGAGGATGGGACACGGGCGGAGCGGCGCGCGACGCTGCAGGTGCTCGCGCAGCAGGCCGCGGTGTGCACGGCGTGCCAGCTGCACGCCTCGCGCACCCAGGCGGTGTTCGGCGAAGGCGATCCCGCCGCCGCACTGGTGGTGGTGGGCGAAGCGCCGGGCCAGGAAGAGGATCGCACGGGCCGGCCCTTCGTGGGCCGCGCCGGGAAGCTGCTGGACCTGCTCCTCATGAGCGTTGGCTTCCCGCGGGAGAGCGTGTACATCTGCAACGTGCTCAAATGCCGGCCACCCAACAACCGCAATCCCGAACCCGCGGAAATGGACGCGTGCAGCCGATTGTTCCTGCACGCGCAGCTGAACGACCATTGTACCGCGGGCGCTGCTGGCCGTGGGCCGCTTCGCGGTGCAGGCGCTGCTGCAGCGTGACGAAGCCATTGGCCGGCTGCGCGGACGGGTGCACGCCTATCGCGGGATCCCGCGTGATCGTCAGTTATCATCCCGCCTTCCTGCTGCGCAGCCCGAACATGGTGCGCACGGCGTGGTCCGACCTCAGCTGCTGCGTTCGGTGCTCGATGAGCACGTCTGAGTACGGCGTCTCCGTCTCCGAACGGCAACCACCCTGGGCGCCGGAAGCGGAGATCAGCGTGCTGGGCGGCATGCTCATCGATGGCGATGCGGTGGCCAAGGCCATCGAGATCGTCGACGACACGATGTTCTACCGGGAGGCGAACCGTCGCGTCTTCCGCGCCATGAGCCGGCTCTTCCAGCACGGGCAGGTAGTCGATCCGGTGACGCTCGGGGAAGAGCTGAACAAGACGGATGAGCTGGAGTCCATCGGCGGGATCGAGTACCTGAGCGAGCTGCTCGATGCCGTGCCCACCGCGGCTAACATTGAATATCACGCACGCATTGTGCGCGAGCGCGCGCTGCTGCGCCGCCTGATCGACGCATCCACCGAGATCATCCGCGACGCCTACGAGAGCGGCGAGCGCACGGTCAATCGAGATTCTCGACGAAGCCGAGCAGCGCATCTTCCAGGTGGCACAGCAGCACGAGCGCGGCGGCTTCGTCTGGATCAAGAAGATCCTGTATCCGACGTTCGAACGGATCGAGCAGCTGCAGGCGGCCAAGGGCGGCATCACCGGCGTGCCCACCGGCTTTCACGACCTCGACGAAAAAACGGGCGGTTTCCAGAAGGGCGACCTGGTCATTGTGGCGGCCCGCCCAGCATGGGGAAGACCGCATTCGTGACCGGTCTCGCGCTGCACGCCGCGATCTCGCACCGCCTGCCGGTCGCGCTCTTCTCGCTGGAAATGTCGAAGGAGCAGCTGGTGCAGCGCATGCTGTGCTCGGAAGCGCTCGTGGATCTGAGTCGACTGCTGCGCGGCCGTCTGAGCGATGACGACTACGTGCAGCTGGCACAGGCGGCGGGGCACCTCAACACCGCACCCATCTGGATCGACGACTCGGGCGCGCTGACCGTCCTCGAGATGCGCGCCAAGGCAAGGCGGCTGAAGGCGGATCAGCCCGAGCTGGGCATGATCATCGTCGATTACATCCAGCTCATGAATGCATCCGGCGAGGCGGAGAACCGCGTACAGGAAGTGAGCGTAATCAGTCGTGGACTCAAGGCGCTCGCCAAGGAACTCACGGTGCCCATTCTGGCGCTGTCGCAGCTGTCACGCGCGCCCGAGCAGCGCACCGACCACCGGCCGCAGCTGTCCGACCTGCGCGAGTCCGGCTCACTGGAGCAGGACGCGGATCTCGTGATGTTCCTCTATCGCCCGGAGTACTACATGAAGGAAGCCGAGGCGCGCGAGAAGGAACTGGACGGACGCGCCGAACTGATCATTGGCAAGCAGCGGAACGGCCCCACCGGCACGGTGGATCTCTTCTTCCGGCGTGAGTGCACGCGCTTCGAGTCCTTGGCGCAAGGCATGGTGCCGTGAGCAGCGTGGGCGGTGGCGCCACGTCATCGCCCGGCGACCGCCAGCACAAGCGTGTCGCGGTGATCGTACCGGCGGCTGGCGCAGGCCGGCGCATGGGTGCGGCCAAGGCATGGCTGGAAATCGCCGGTCAGCCGCTGCTGGCCCACACACTGCGCCCGTTCCTGCACGAAGCACGGGTCGCGTGCATCGTGGTCGCGCTCAATGCACAAACGGCGGCTTCGCCTCCGGACTGGCTGACAAGAATCGACCCGCGGGTATGCCTCGTGGCGGGCGGCGAGGCGCGCGCCGATTCCGTTCGCCTGGCGCTTGCCGCGGTGCCCGCCGATTGCGATGTGGTACTCGTGCACGATGCGGCGAGGCCGCTCGTGTCGCAGGCGCTGGTTGCGCGCATGATCGATCACGCGAACGAGGCGCCGGCCGTGATCGCGGCTCTTCCGCTCACGGATACCGTGCACGAAGTGGACGCGGGCGGCTGTATCGTGCGCACCCCCGATCGAGCCGGGCTGTGGCTGGCCCAGACACCACAGGCGTTCGCCACCGATGTGCTGCGCGAAGCGCACCGGCGGGCGCAGGCCGAGGGCATTGGCGCGACGGACGATGCCGCGCTGGTGCGGCGCTACGGTCATGTCGTGCGCGTGGTCGAAGGCGAACGCAGCAACATCAAGCTCACGGTACCCGAGGACCTGGCGACGGCCCGCGCCCTGCTGGAACGATCGTGAATGCCACGCTGGTGCCATTCACCTCGACGGCGGAGCAGGAGGCGGCGATCGCGCGCGTGGCGGACCACCTGCGGCACGGCGGCCTGATCGCGTGCCCGACGGAAACCGTCTACGGCTTCGGCTGTATGCTGCAGGAACCGGCGCTGGCGGCGCTGGCCGCGCTGAAGCAGCGCCCGGCAGAGAAGGCTTTTCTGCTGCTGGTCAGCGACGCATCCATGGTGCCGGGCGTCAGCTGGACAACGGCGGCGCGCGCGCTGGCGGGTGCGTTCTGGCCCGGTCCGGTAACCCTGGCACTCCCCGCGCCGCCGGGCGTATTTCCGGCGCGTGTGCTGGATGCCGGACGCGTTGCGGTGCGTTCCACGGCTCATGCCGGCATGCGCATGCTGATCGAGACGCTGGGCGCAGCGCTCACGTCGACCAGTGCGAATGCACCGGGCCGCGAGCCCGCACGTTCCGCGCAACAGGTGGCTGCGGTCCTCGCAGGGCAGCAGGCAGCGGTCGATGTGCTGGTCCTGGATGGCGGTACGCTGCCGCCTTCGGCGCCGTCCACGATTGTCGATTGTTCGGTGGATCCACCGCGCATCGTGCGTACCGGCGCGGTGACTGAAGCGGAGATTGCGGAGATCATTCATGGAATCGCAACCCGGAAACAGGGAGTTTGAGCCGGGCAACGCTCCCACGACCTATAACCTGCTGTTTGTGTGCAGCGGCAACACCTGCCGCAGCCCGCTGGCGCGGGCGCTCACGGAGCGGCTGCTGGCCGAGCGCGGCTGGAATCACGTGCGTGTGGATTCGGCCGGCACCGCCGTGGTGGAGGGCGCGCCCGCCTCGCCGCTGGCCATCACGGTGGCCGCCGAGCAGGGGCTCGACCTGGAGTCGCATCGCGCCCGGGAGTTGACGCCCCCGCTGCTGGACTGGGCCGACCTGGTACTGGCCATGACGCCATCGCAGTTCGAGATGGCCGCAGCGCTGGGCGGCGCCGGGAAGGTGGCGCTGGCCACCGACTTCATGGAGGGCGCGGGATCGGGTGAGCCGGTGCGCGATCCCTTCGGCGGTGACCTGGACGCGTACCGCCAGACGCTGGCCCAGCTGCGCCTGGCGATCGAGGGCCTGCTGGCCCGCCTCGAGCCCATTCTGGCGCCGTGAGGCTCACCGCAAACACACGGTTATACGCTCTCCTCGGCGACCCGGTGCGCCACTCCGCATCACCTGTCATGCAGAACGCCGCCATGCAGGCCGCGGATGTGGACGCCGTCTACGTGGCGCTGCCCTGTGATGCCACACAGCTGGAGCCGCTCATGCGGACGCTGGCCCGCGCGGGCGGCGGCGGCAATGTGACCATCCCGCACAAGCAGAGCGCGGCTGCCGCCGTCGACCGGCCCACCGCCGATGTACAAGCGACCGGCGCCTGCAACTGCTTCTGGCTGGAGCATGGCCGCCTCTGTGGTGATAACACCGATGTTACAGGATTCCGGACGGCGGCCGAGGCCCTGCTGGGCCCGCTGCACGACGCGCGCGCGCTGGTATTGGGCGCGGGTGGAGCGGCGCGCGCGGTGGTGCACGCACTGCTGCAGGCCGGCGCGCGCCGCGTGGAGCTGCTGGGCCGCAATGCGGGATCCGTGCTGCGCCTCATCGAGCAGCTGGGCCGGGATGATCCCGCCTTGCGTCCACTCGACGGCTTGACACTGCGTCAGGCGGAATTCGATGTAGTGATCAATGCGACGCCGCTCGGGATGCAGCCGTCGGATCCGCTGCCGTTCGATCTGGATCACGGCCGTCGCATTGGCGCGGTGATCGATCTGGTGTACCGCGCGGGCGGCACGCCGTGGCTGGCGTGCGCGCGGCAGCGCGGCATTCCGGCGCAGGGCGGGGAGCCGATGCTCGTGGCGCAGGGCGAAGCGGCCTTTGCGCGCTGGTTCGGGCGCGCCTCGCCCGCGGGCGTGATGGCGCAGGCCATCGCCGCGGCAGAAGAGAAAGCCACGGCGCAGACCTGACGCGCGCCGCGCCCAAGCCTGACCCGCGCCGCCATTCCACCGCACCACCGTGATCGCGAGCATGGGCGCATGTCGAATGGATTGCTGCGCGTGCTCGCAGACCTGCTGCTGCCGCCCGCCTGCCTGGGGTGCGATGGGCTGATCGATCCGCGTGACGAGTTGCGACTCCTCTGCCGGCGCTGCCGGGCGCAGCTGCGCGCGCTGCCGGCGCCCTCCTGCGCGCGCTGCGCTGCACCCGTGCGCAACACGGGCCGCGCGATCGAGGAAGGCTGCGCCGAGTGCCGTGCGTGGCCGGCCGAACTTGCTTGCGCGCGCGCCGCGTGCCTGCTCATGCCACCCGCCAGTCGCATCGTGCACCAGCTCAAGTACCGCGGCTGGCCCGCGCTCGCCGTGCCCATGGCGGAGCGCATGGCCGCACTGCCGCTGCCGGAAGCGGCGCGCAGCGCGCGGCTCGTCGTCCCCGTGCCCACCACGAAGCAAAGGCTGCGTGAGCGCGGGTACAACCAGGCGCAGGAGCTGGCACGCGCGTTCGCGCAGCACACGGGTCGGGAACTCTGTCTGGCACTGCAGCGCACCGGCAGCAGCGGTACTCAGACCACCTTGCTACCGGTGGCACGCCGGGCTAACGTGGCGGGGGCGTTCCGCGTCGAAGCACGCGCAGCAAGGCGGCTGCGCGCGGCACACGTCCTTCTCGTGGACGACGTTCTCACCACGGGAGCCACGGCCTGCGCGTGCGCTGTCGCGCTCGGCGCCGCAGGCGCTCGACACCTTTCACTGGTCACGTTCGCCCGCGCGCTCGACGCGCGCCGGCTGACTCATGACAACGAGGCTTCGGATGACGACTGATCGCGGTTCGACGGGTGGGGCGGGGAAGCGGGTGCGCGTCGGCATCAACGGATTCGGCCGCATTGGCCGCAACATCCTGCGCGCCGCCAAACGACATAATGCGGCGATCGATTTTGTCGCCATCAACGACATCACGGACAATCACACGCTCGCGCACCTGCTCAAGTATGATTCGGTGCACGGCCGCTACACGGGGATGGTCGACGTCAGCAGTGACGGCCTCGTGGTGGATGGCGACACCATCCGCGTATTGAGTGAGAAGGACCCGGCGAAACTGCCCTGGAAAGATCTGGGCGTAGACATCGTCTTCGAATCGACAGGCAAATTCACCAGGCGCGAGGATGCGGCCAAGCACCTTACGGGCGGTGCCCGGAAGGTGATGATCACTGCGCCCGCCAAGGGCGAGGACATCACCATTGTCATGGGCGTGAACCATGACCGATACGATGCCGCGGCCCATCACGTCGTCAGCAACGCCAGCTGCACCACCAATTGCCTGGTCCCGGTCGTGAAAGTCGTGCTCGACACATTCGGCATGCGGCGCGCACTGATGACGACCGTGCACTCCTACACGAACGATCAGCATATTCTGGATCTGCCGCACAAGGATCTGCGCCGCGCACGCGCAGCCGGCCTTTCCATCATTCCGACCACGACGGGCGCCGCGAAGGCCAATCGCTGGTGCTGCCCGAGCTGAAGGGTCGCATCGACGGCATCTCGATGCGCGTCCCCACGGCCGATGTCTCGATCGTCGACCTGACGGCGGAAGTCGAGAAACCGGCGACCGTCGACGCCCTGAACGCGGCGTTCCGTGCGGCGCGGCTTCCGGCCCGCTGTCCGGTTACCTGGCTGTTTCAGAAGAGCCACTGGTGAGTGTGGACTACATTGGCAACCCGGCCAGTGCCATCGTCGATCTGCTGTCGACGTTCGTGGTGGAAGACCGCATGGTGAAAGTCCTCGCCTGGTACGACAACGAGTGGGGTTACTCCTGCCGCTGCGTGGACCTGGCGCGCCTGATGGGGTCGCGGCTCTGACCACGGCAAGCGATTATGCGGGAAGCCGTTGCGCAGCGCACAGCCAGGACGGCGACCAGGCAGGGGCGGTCGTCAACATTTCGGGGAACGGTGCGGGCGTCACGGGCAGGCGCGAAGCCCGCGGGCCAGCCCGCAGCCGGCGGCGCCCCGGTCATGGCATGCAACTCGCCCGACGCGTGACCATTGCAGCACAGGAACAGCATGGCGAACGCAATGGAAAAGCCACTACACGGAATGTACCGCTGCCCGGTCTGCGGGCACCGCGATGGCACCGACGTGAGCGCTGGGCAGCCCGCACGTCAGATCGTGTGCAGCAACTGCAGCAGCCCGCTGCAGGTGAGCGCGCGCGACGCGCGCGCCGTGTTCCTCAGCGTGCAGCTGTCCGACGACCGCTCGGGAGCGACGCTGCGCACCTGACGTTCCGCCGTTCGCACAGCGCGTGTGGCCACGATGCCGGCAGGCGTCGTGGCCACATGAGCATCCGGATTCCGGCACCATTGCAACAGGAGACAGCGCGACCATGAAGAAGCGCATTCTGAGCGAGCTCAACGATGCGGCGCTGCGCGGCCAGCGCGTGCTGGTGCGTGTGGATTACAATGTACCCGTGGAAGAGGGGCGGGTCACGGATGACACGCGCATTGAGGCGACGCTCCGAACACTTCGTTATCTGCTTGATCGGCGCGCGCGCGTCATCCTGGTATCGCACCTGGGCCGGCCCGGGGGAAAACGCGCTGCGGAGTTCAGCCTTGCACCCGTGGCGGACCGTCTGAGCACACTGGCGGGAATTCCCGTGCAGTTCGTGCCCGAGGTACGGGGCGCGCTCGTGCAGCAAGCGGTCCAGGACCTGAAGCCGGGCTCGGTGCTGCTGCTGGAGAACGTGCGCTTCGAAAAGGGCGAGGAAGAGAATGATGCCGGCCTGGGCGCCGAGCTGGCGACGCTGGCCGATGTGTACGTTAATGATGCGTTTGGCACGGCGCACCGGGCGCACGCTTCGACCGCGGCACTACCCGATGCCATGAAGCGTGCGGGCAAGCCGGCGGTGGCCGGGTTCCTGATGCAGAAGGAACTGCAGTTCCTGGGCAGCGCGCTGGAACGGCCGCGGCGTCCGTTCCTGGCCATCCTGGGCGGCGCCAAGATCTCGGGCAAGATCGACGTGATCGAGGCATTGCTGCCGCGCGTGGATGCGCTGCTCATCGGCGGCGCCATGGCAAACACGTTCTTTCGGGCGCTCGGGCTGGAGACGGGCGCATCACTGGTGGAAGCTGACCGCGTGGACATGGCCAGAGACCTGCTGCAGCGTGCCGGCAACCGCCTGCTGCTGCCGCTCGACTGCGTCGTGGCGAAGGAGGCGGTGGCGGGCGCGCCGTCGCGGGTGTGCGAGCGCGACGCGGTGACGCACGAAGAACGCATCCTCGACATCGGACCGGGCAGCGTGTCCGCCTTCCGCGCGCGCATACTCGATGCCGCCACCGTCCTGTGGAACGGACCGATGGGCCTGTTCGAGATCGCTGATTTCGCGCGCGGCACGCAAGGCGTGGCCCAGGCCGTCGCCGATGCGACCGCGAAAGGCGCAATCACGGTGGCGGGCGGCGGCGACACGGCGGCCGCACTGGAACAGGCGGGACTGGCAAGCAGGGTGACGCACGTATCGACGGGAGGCGGTGCGTCGCTGGAATTCCTCGAAGGCCGCGTGCTGCCGGGCGTCGCCGTGCTGGACGACGCGTGAACACCGGGGAGAAAGGCGGATCGATGCGGCGCATCGTCGCCGGCAACTGGAAGATGAACAAGGGACCGCTCGAGGCGACGCGGTTCCTGCACGATTTCCTGCCGGCCTGTCCCATTGTGATGCAGCGCAGCCTCTGGCTGTTTCCGCCGGCCGTCACGCTGGGCGCCGTTGCGCAGGCGGTGGCGCAGCGAAACGATGTGCGCACAGGGGTGCAGAACATCCACTGGGAGGCGGCGGGCGCGTTCACCGGTGAGACCAGTGCGCCCATGGCGAAGGAGGCAGGCGCGCAAGTGGCGCTGGTCGGACACTCGGAACGCCGCCACGTATTCGGTGAAACCGACGAGCAGGTGGCGCGCAAGGTGTCCGCCGCGCTGAGCAGCGGCCTTGATGTCCTGCTCTGCGTGGGCGAAATGCTCGACGAGCGGCGCGCAGGCCGCCTCGAGGCGGTGCTCGAGCGCCAGCTGAGCACCGCGCTGGAACGAATCGACGAAGCCCTGCTGACGCGCGTAACTCTGGCGTACGAGCCGGTGTGGGCCATCGGCACCGGCGTGAACGCAACGCCCGACGATGCCGCGGGCGCGCACACGTTCCTGCGTGAGCGAATCGCGGCTCGCTGGGGAGCCCGACGCGCGCAGGACACCGCGATCCTGTATGGCGGTTCGGTGAGCCCGGAAAACGCCAGGTCGCTCATGGCGGCGACCAATGTCGACGGCGTGCTCGTCGGTGGCGCCAGCCTCAAGCCGGATACTTTCGCTCGCATTGCCGCCGCCGCGCTGCCAGCCTGACCTCGCACGCCTCGCAAACCGGCACGCCGCGGATTGACAAGGCGGAAGCCCGGCGCGAGCTTACGCCGTTGCCGTAACACCATTTCCACGGAGTTGACCGTGTTCGGTTTTCTGCTCGCGATCGCGATCCTGGACGGTCTCGATCCTGACCGTCATCGTCCTGCTGCAAGCCGGCAAGGGCGATGGCCTCGCCGCGATGGGCGGGTCGGGTGGCACCATGGCGGACAGCCTGCTGGGCGGCCGCCAGGCGGCCACGCTGCTCACCAAGGCGACGTGGGTTACGGGAGCGACGTTCCTGACACTGCTGTTCGTGCTCTCCGTCATGTCGTCGCGGGCCCGCGCACCGCAGCCGCTGCTGCGCGGTCAGTTCCCGTCGAACAGGAAGCACCGCCGCAGCCGTTGCTGCCGCCCGCGAACACGCAGGGTGCCGGCAGCGGCGCAGCCGGCGCGGCCGGCAGTGGTTCCGCGAAGCCGCCAGCCCAGCCGCCTGCGGGCCAGGCCGACAAAGGCAAAGCGCCCGGCAAGTAGCACGGAACAACCCCGCATGCATGGACGAACCCCGCGGATCGCATTCGCGGGGTTTCCTGCATCCTCGCTTGACGATGTCGCGCGAACGCCGGCATCTTGGCGCATGTGCGGCGATGAACGTGCGCAGCTCGGGTAGGAGTCACGGGACGCGATGGCGAAACGCACCCGCAGCGCGAGCACGGAACTGATCCACGGTCTCTCCCGCGATGAACTGATCCAGTTGTATTACTACCTGCAGCTGACCCGGCAGGTCGAGCAGGTTCTCTCCAATCTCTACCGCCAGCAGCACGTCCTGGGCGGCCTCTACCGCTCACTCGGGCAGGAGGCCACCGCGGTGGGCAGCGCCTGGGCCCTGCGCCGCGCAAACGATGGCACCGGCGACATCATGGCGCCCGCGATCCGCAATCTGGGATCGCTTTTCGTGATGGGTGCGCAGCCGGCCGACATCATGATGCAGTACATGGCAAGAGCCGGCTCACCCACCCAGGGACGCGAGCAGAACGTCCACTTCACCGATTTTCAGCGCGGCTGGATCGGCCTGATCTCGCACCTCGGCATCATGATCGAGGTGATGAGCGGCGTCGCGCTCAGTTTCCGGCTGCGCGGCGAGCCGCGCGTGGCGCTGGCCTACATTGGCGATGGCGGCGCATCGACGGGCGCGTTTCACGAAGGCTTCAACCTGGCTGCCGTGCAGCGCGCACCGCTGGTCGTGATCGTGGAGAACAACGCCTACGCCTACTCCACACCGGTGTCGCGTCAGACCGCCGCGGCGTCGTTCGTGCTGCGCGCGCCGGCCTACGGCGTGTACGGCGACCAGTGCGATGGTAACGACGTGTTTGCGGTGTACGCGATGACGCGCAAGGCGGTGGAGCGGGCACGGCGGGGCGAAGGTGCCGCGCTGCTGGAAGTGATCACGTACCGGCGCAAGGGCCACGCCGAGCACGACGCGCAGCACTACGTGCCCGCCGGTGAGGTGGCAGCCTGGGAAGCGCGTGACCCGCTGCTGCGTTTCGAGAAGAAGGTCACTGCCGAAGGCTGGCTCGGCACCCGCGAGCTGGCGGCGGTGGCGCAGCGCGTGGAAGCGGAAGTCGATGCCGCGCGCACCCTCGCGGAAGCGTCACCGCTGCCCGATGCGCGCCAGGCACTGGCCGAAGTCGCTGGCGGACAGACCGTCGCCACCCCATGGACCCGGCTCGACACTCCCGACCCGCGGCGGAGCTGAAATCGATGGCCACAATGACGAAAGCGGAGCGCACGCGGGAGAAGCCCGAGCACGTGCAGCACCGCAGCAGGGCAAGCCCGTCACCATGCTCGAGGCCATCCGCGAAGCACTCTGGGAAGAAATGGAGCGCGACGACGCTGTCATCCTGCTGGGTGAAGACATTGGCGTGTACGGCGGCGCATTCAAGGTCACCGAAGGCTTTCTCGATTTCTTTGGCGATGGGCGCATCATCGACACGCCCATCAGCGAGGCCGGCTTCACCGGCGCCGCCGCCGGCGCCGCGCACATGGGCATGCGGCCGGTGGTGGAAATGCAGTTCATGGATTTCGTGTCGTGCGCCTACGAGCCGCTGACCAACTACATTGCCACCTCGCGCTGGCGGGGCAGTGGCCCGCTTCCCATGGTAGTGCGCGGACCGGTGGGCGGCGGTGTGCGCGGCGGCCCGTTCCACTCGCAGAATCCGGAAATGGCGTTCTTCCACACGCCGGGTCTGAAGATCGTCTATCCGGCGACCGCGCATGATGCGAAGGCGCTGCTCAAGGCTGCCATCCGCGACGACGACCCCGTGCTGTTCTTCGAGCACAAGAAGCTCTATCGCGCGCCGTTCCTGCGCGAAGTGCTGCCGCCGGACGCGAGCGTCGAGCCACTGGGCAAGGCGAGAGTGCACCGCGCCGGCCGCGACCTGACGATCGTCACCTATGGCATGATGGTGCACGAGAGCCAGCGCGCCGCGGAACAACTGGCCGCGGACGGCGTCGAGATCGAGATCCTCGATCTGCGTACGCTCGCGCCGCTCGATGAGGACGCGATTCTCGAGAGCGTGAGACGCACCAGCCGGCTGCTCGTCGTGCACGAGGACACGCGCACTGGCGGGATTGCCGGCGAAATCGCAATGCGCGTGAGCGAGAAAGCGTTCGAGTTTCTCGATGCACCCATGCTGCGCGTTACGGCGATCGACACGCCGGTACCGTACTCGCCACCGCTGGAGGACTACTACCTGCCGCAGGTGGATGATATCGTGAAAGCAGCGCGTTACCTTGTGAAGTACTAGCGACAACGACACGGGCGGAGCGGAGTCATGGCGCGAATCGAAGTCCCGATGCCCCAGATGGGGGAATCCATCGCCGAGGGAACGGTCTCGAAATGGCTCAAGAAAGTGGGCGACGACGTCGCGCGCGATGAGCCGCTGCTCGAGATCTCCACCGACAAGGTCGACGCGGAAATCCCATCGCCCGCCGCAGGAACGCTGGCGGAAATCGTGGTGCCGGAAGGCAAGACGGTGGAAGTAGGTACCGTCGTCGCCTTCATCGAAACCGAAAAGAGTGCCGCGAAGCCAGCCGGCACGGCGGCGCCTGCACCGCCGGCCCACGCCGCGGAGGCGAAGCCCGCATCGCCCGCAACGGAAACGCCGGCGCGCACACCCGTTCCGCCTGCACCCGCAGCGCAGCCCGCAGCCGCTCGCGTCGCCGCCACGGACAACGGCGGACGCGGCGAAAGCGCAGAGGATCGACTGCGGCGCCGCTCGACGCCACTGGTGCGCCGCATTGCCGCCGAGCACGGCGTCGACATTTCGCGATGTCGAGGGCAGCGGTCATGCAGGACGCGTGACACGCAACGACATCATGTCCTTCCTGGAGCAGCGCGAGCAGGCGCCAGCCCCGACCACGGCGCCGGCAGCTCCCCGCACAGGCGTACCGGTGGCCGCCGACGATTTCTGGAGCACGTTCTTCGGACCGGTGCAACACCCGGAATTCCCGGTACGCGCAGGCGACAAGGTGCAGCCCATGGATCGCATCCGCCGGCTGACGGCGGATCACATGGTGCGCGCCAAACGCATTGCACCGCACGTGCACTCGTTCGTGGAGGTCGATTTCACGAGCATCGACCACGTGCGCGCAGCAGCGCGGGCCGCGTGGGAGCAGCAGGGTGTAAAGGTCAGTTATACAGCCTTCGTCGCATGGGCCGTGGCGAGGCTGCTGCGCGAGTTCCCCATGGTCAACTCCACCGTGTCGGGCGCGAGCATCATTTACCGGGGCGACGTCAACATTGGCATTGCCGTGGATCTCAATCCGGGACTCATCGTGCCCGTCATACGCAACAGCGACGAGCTGAACCTCGTGGGGCTGGCGCGGCGCATCGCAGACCTGGCACAACGCGCGCGCGATCGCAAGCTCAAGCCGGACGAGATTCAGGGGGCAACGTTCTCGATCACCAATCCCGGCGTCCTCGGAACGCTCGTGGGCATGCCCATCATTCCCGAAGGCACCGCGGCCATCCTGGGCACGGGCGCCATCGAGAAGCGTGCCGTGGTCATCGATGTCAGGCGGCGCAGATGCGATTGCTGTACGCAAACGCGCGTTCTTCTCGCTGGGCTACGACCACCGCATCGTCGATGGCGCGGACGCCGCGCGCTTCCTCGCCCGGCTCAAGGCGTCGCTCGAGAGCTTCCCCGAGCAGGCCGGCTGAGTCGCTGATGCAAGCAGCGCTGTCTGCCTCCAGGGCCGCGACGACGCGCACACTGCAATGGCAATGGCTGCAGCGCGTGGCGTACGCCGAGGCGCTCGCGCTGCAGTCGCAGTGCGTGATGCAGCGGCGCCAGGGTGAGATCCCGGACACACTCCTGCTGCTCGAGCATCCGCACGTCATTACGCTCGGCACATCGGCAAGCGCGGAGCATCTGCTGCTCGACGATGCGCAGCGCGGGCTGCTCGGCATCGAGTGCTTCGAAACCGGACGCGGCGGTGATGTGACCTATCATGGTCCGGGTCAACTCGTCGGCTATCCCATCATCGACCTGAAGCCCGATCGCCGCGACCTGCATCGCTACGTTCGGGATCTCGAGGAAACGCTGATGCGCACGCTCGCGCACTTCGACATCCGCGCGCAGCGCGTGAGCGGCTACACGGGCGTGTGGGTGGGCAATGAAAAGATCGCGGCCATTGGCGTGCGCGTGTCGAGCGGCTGGATCACCTCACACGGATTCGCGCTCAACGTCGATACCGATCTGCGCTACTTCGACGCCATAGTCCCGTGCGGGATCAGCGATCGCGGTGTCACGTCCATCGCGCGCCGCACCGGTGTGGCGCCCGACATCACGACCGTCGCTGCTGTCGTCGCACAAGAGTTCGCGGCCGTGTTCGAGCGCGCACTGGCCGCATAGCGGCGAATACATCCCGAAAGACTTGCCGCACGCAGCGGCGCGCGAGTAGATTGCGCGTCGCGTTCGGCAGTGGCGGTCAACTGCTGTCGAATGCAAGCTCGCCGGAAACGGAAACCGACCGGTGAGAAGCTCGTCAGAGGAGTTCGGCCTCTGCGAGCCGGTTGCGGGGTCGCTGGCCGCAACACGAATCCTGTGAGTCACGGGATGCCTGAGTCAAAGACCGCTTGACGAGGGTAAGGGAGTGTGACGAGTCGCCGCACGTGGCGAGATCCGGAACAAGAGAAACATTCCCGCCAGCGGTATGGAGCCCCCAGGTAACGAAGGTGTCGTTCCTGGGGGCTTCGAACATCCTGGTGTTCTGCAACTCAGAATGTCGACAGGCCGACCGGGCTGGAACTCGTCCACGAGTGGCGGCGCGGATGCGACGTAGTCGCGGAAGCGCGCATGATCGCTCTGCTGTGACGCGATCCACTCGGCGAAACCCGATTCGACCAGTCCTGCCGTTGCATCCTGCGTGCGCGCGGCCCGCACTGCGAGCATGTTGGCATACTCGTTCTGCGGGTGGTCCGCATGCCCGCGCACCCAGCGCCAGTCGATGAGATGTCGCGCGGCTTCGGCGACCAGTTCCTTCCACAGCTCCGCATTTTCCACTGCGCCCGACTTGCGGCGCCAGCCGCGATGCGACCAGTCGTGTACCCACTCGCGCATCCCGCGGATCAGGTACTGGGAGTCCGATGTGAACACCACGCGACAGCGGCGCCGCAGGCGACGAAGTCCTTCGATGCCGCTGCGCAGCGCCATGCGGTTGTTCGTGGTTGCGGGCTCGCTGACCCAGTAGTCGCGTCGCACCCAATGGTCGACATGCCAGTACTCGATGAGGCCGGCTGCGCCGCCGGGCGAGTCGCGATCCGTGTACTGGATTCCCAGGCACGATTCGTCAGCGTACATGTAGACCAGCTTCTGCATGGAAGGAATCGTGGTTGGGCAGAGGCACTGCCGCAACTGCGTGCGACTTGACATCTTCAGGCTGCGGCCTAGTTTCGCGCGACCCTCAGACGGGAATCCGCCCACGCATGGAACGCCAGTCCGGATACCTTCTCCTGGAAGATGGCAGGCGCTTTGACGGCGAACTGATCGGCGCCGCCGGCGACACCCTGGGAGAGGTCGTTTTCAACACGTCGATGACCGGGTACCAGGAAGTGCTCACAGATCCGTCCTACGCGGGGCAGATCGTGGTAATGACGTACCCGCTGATCGGTAACTACGGTGTAGCCAGCGCGGACGCAGAGTCGGCGCGCGTGCAGGTGGCCGGCTTCATTGTGCGCGAACTCGCCGGTCGTCACAGCAACTGGCGCGCACAGTCATCGCTGCAGCAGTACCTGGAACGCAACGGCATTGTCGGCCTCTCGGAGGTCGACACACGCGCGCTGACCATACATCTGCGCTCGCAGGGAGCAATGCGCGCGGGTATCGCTGGTGACAGCGTGCCCGCCGGGGAAATGCTGCAACGCATTCTCGCGCATTCCGCACATGGAGGGCCTGGACCTGACGTGTGCCGTGTCGACACCGCAGCCCTACGATGTGAAGCCGACCGGCGACGAGCGGTTTCACGTGCTGGCTTACGACTTCGGCGTCAAGCGGAATTCTCTCCGGCTGTTAGCGGAGCGCGGCTGTCGCGTGACCACACTGCCTTCCGCCACCGCAGTCGAGGCCATCCTCGAGCAGGAACCGGACGGCTTCTTCCTGTCCAACGGGCCCGGTGATCCGGGCGCCGTCGAGCACGCATTGGAGACCATCCGTCAGCTGGCGCGTCGCGGTATTCCCGTGTTCGGCATTTGTCTCGGACACCAGCTGATGGGGCGCGCCTTCGGCGGGCACACCTTCAAGCTGCTCTATGGCCACCGCGCAGGGAATCACCCGGTTCGCCGGCTCGAGGATGGCGCCGTGGAGATCACCGCGCAGAATCACGGGTTTGCGGTGCGGCGAGGCCCTGCCGATACCGTAAATGGAGCACCGGGGCTGCGGGTGACGCACGTGAATCTCAATGACCAGACAATGGAAGGGGCTGAACACCGCGAACTGCCGGTATTCAGCGTACAGTATCATCCGGAGGCTGCGCCGGGGCCGCATGACTCGCTGTATCTGTTCGATCGTTTCCTGGCGGCGATGCAGCGAACCCAAACAGGCACTTGACTTTAGCGCGATCAAAGGATAAGCTGGACGCTGCTTTCCCGACGTCCTGATCCGTCGGCCAAATTACCGTTCCGAAGCTTGTTCACGGCTTGAATCGAAAGAGCTGGCCTGGTCCGAGCCAACCCCGGCAGCGCTGTCGCCGCGCTCCAGCCTGGGGAGACCGCCAGCCACAGAGCATACACTTCGAGCTGGAGGGAACATGACGAAAGCGGACCTCGTCGAGCAGGTGGCTGAGGCGATCGGCCCGGGAATCACGAAGAAGGACTGTGCGCTGGTGGTCGATGGTCTGCTGAACGCGATCAAGAACGCGATGGCGGACCACACGCACATTGAGATTCGCGGGTTCGGCACCTTCAAGGTGCGCAAGCGTCGCTCCCGCATGGCGAGGAATCCGCGTACCGGCGATCCCGTTGAAGTTCCGGCGCGTGCAGTGCCGATCTTCAAGCCATCCAAGGATCTGCGGGTTCAGGTCTCGGAAGGGATCCACGTTCCGGTCTAGCACCCTGCAGCCGTCATGTTGGAGGCGCCCCGGCCGGGATCCGGTCGGGGCGCCTCTGCATCGGGCCGCCACCACCCGGCAACGACAGGGTAACAGCGTGAAGCAACGACAGCCGGAGTCTGCGTTTAACGCATGCGGCCGGGGGAGCGTCTAGAAGCTGGTGAGCAAGACGGGCCTGCACCTGCTGGGCGAGGCGGAGCTGGACGAAGCCACGCTGATCGACAGGGCGCGAGGCGGTGACCGCGATGCACAAGAGGTGCTGGTCCGGCGTCACCTGAGCGCCGTGTACGCACTGGCGCTGCGCATCCTGGGTGAGCCGGATCTGGCTCAGGACGCGACGCAGGATGCGCTGGTGAACGCACTCCATGGTCTGGCGAGGTTTCGTGGCGAGTCGAGCTTCCGCACCTGGCTCCTGCGCATCGCGGCGAACTCGGCGAAATCGCTGGGCCGGCGCCGCTGGCGGAAGCGGGAATCCACGCTGGATGCGGCGCAGGAGCTGGCGGGTGATGACGATCCGGCGCATACGGCAGAGGTCGGCACCGAAGCAGCACGGGCAACAGAGCTGCTGGCGCGGCTGCCGCCCAAGCAGAGAATGGCTGTGGAACTGAGAGTGAACCAGGGACTGAGTTACGCGGAAGTGGGGCAGATACTCGACTGCTCTGAAGGCGCTGCACGGGTGAACTACCACCTGGGCATCAAGCGCCTGCGGGAGATGATGTCATGACCGAGCAAGCGTGCGCCTGGGTGCAGGATCGACTGCCCGAGTATCAGCGCGGCGAGCTGAACGCCGTGGCTGCGGGATCCGTGCGCGCGCACCTCGTCACGTGCGCCCAGTGTCGATCGGAAGCCGAGCTGATTCGCGTACTGACCGCGCCCGTGCCCGTGCCGGCGGGTCTGGAGGCGCGCGTGCTGTCGGCGTTGCAGAATCGGGCGCCTGCGCCGCGCGCCCGCGGCCCGCTGCGCAACTACGCATTAGCAGCCACACTCGCATTCGCGGCCCTGTCGGGTTCGCTGCTCTGGCAGCAGTTCCGGAGCGACCGCGAGCCCACCGCCGCCGAAGTGGACGATATCGCTTCGCTGGATTTCGGCTGGCCCGATGCGGGAGACCCGCTGCTGCATGGCGACATCGGATTGCAGGCTTTGTCGGAAGATCAGCTGGCCAGCCTGCTGCAGGAGATGGGATCGTGAGGAAGTGGCTTTACACCCTGACCACCATGCTGCTGCTCGCGTGGCTGCCTGCAGGCGCCGGCGCGCAGGGGCGAGGTCGTGCGCTGCGACCGCCGCCGCGCATGGGCCCGGCGCAGATGAACCGTCGGACCCAGCTCGAGCGGCAGATTCTGCGCCGCTTCGTGCAGCAAAGCGGCCGGGAAATGAAGCTGTCTTCGGACACGCAGAACCGGCTGGAGAAGATCCTGAACGACAGCAATGACCGCCGGCGCGACCTCGTGCAGCGCAGCATGGAGGTGCGGCGAAGGCTGGCACAAGCGAGCCGCGACCCCAGGACATCCGATGCCGACCTGCACGCGATCACGAGTGAGGTGGAGGCGCTGCGGCAGCGTGAGCAGGAGCAGTGGCGGCGGGATCAGGATGCACTGGCGACGACGCTCACGCCGCAGCAGCGCGCCCAGTTCATGCTGCGCTGGACCCGCTTCCAGGAACGCATCCGGCAGATGGCCACGCGCGCCGGCGCGTTGGACAGCCTCCCGGACACGACACGCTGACCCCCTGGCGGCCGGTCCACCATTACGCCTGACAGCCGGCCTGCCGGCCCCGCGCTTGATCCGCCGCCAACCCTGCGGCTAGCTTCCGGTCGTGTTCGTCAAGGTCATGTTCTTCGCGTTGTACCGGGATCTGGCCGGCGCCGGCGAGATCGATCTGGATCTGCCGCCGTCCGCTACGGCGCGCAGTGCGGTGGCACAGCTGCGCTCGATGGGCGGCGGACTCGCACGCATACCGGCCGAGCCTGTGGTCGCGGTGAACCAGGAATACGCCGCGCTCGACACCGCACTCGGTGACGGCGACGAGATGGCCCTCCTCCCGCCCGTGGCTGGCGGCTGATGCTCGACACCTGGATCACCTCCGAGCCGCTCGACAGCGCCGCGATGCTCGAACGCGTGGGCACTCCCGACGACGGCGCGGTTTTGCTGTTCGCGGGTACGGTACGCAACCAGAACGATGGTCGCGCGGTGACCGGCATGCGCTACGACGCCTACCGCGAAATGGCGGAGCGCGTGCTGCGCGAGATCGCGCAGGAGGCGGCGGCCAGGTGGGAGGTTTCCCGCATTGCGGCGGTGCACCGTACCGGCGAGTTGAACGTCGGCGAGTGCAGTGTGCTGATCGCGGTTTCATCACCACACCGCGCGGAAGCCTTCGATGCGGGCCGTTACGTGATCGAGGAGATCAAGCAGCGGCTGCCCGTCTGGAAACAGGAGCACTACGTGGATGGTTCGCGCTGGCTCGAAGGCAGGCTTCCGGAGACGCCGGAGGTGAGCCGTGAGTGAACTGCTCACCCGCGCCAGCAGCGCACGCCGCTCGCTGACCGTGCACGACGACGCCGGCATGCGCGACACCTTTGGCCGGCGCATCGAGTACCTGCGCATTTCCGTCACCGACAAGTGCAACCTGCGCTGCGTCTACTGCATGCCCGAAGATGGTTTGCCGTGGCTCAAGCGCTCGGAGATCCTGAACTACGAAGAGATCGCGACGATCGTGCGCGCGATGGCGGAAATGGGGCTGCGTCGCGTACGCGTCACGGGTGGTGAACCGCTGGTGCGGCGCGATGTGATCACGCTGATCCGCGAGCTGAACGAGATTCCCGGCATTGATGACATCGCGCTGTCCACGAATGCCGTGCTGCTCGCGCCCATTGCACAGGAGCTGCGCGATGCCGGTGTGCGCCGCGTGAACATCTCGCTGGACTCGCTGCGTCCCGATCGCATTGATGCCATCGCACGCCGCCCGGGTGCACACACTGCCATCCTCGAAGGGCTGGATGCCGCCGAACGCGTGGGATTCGAGCCGATCAAGATCAACACCGTGGTCATGCGCGGACGAAATGATGACGAGCTGGAAGCGTTCGCGCGCATTACGCTGGACCGCCCGTGGCACGTGCGCTTCATTGAAGTAATGCCGGTGGGCGAGAATCTGGATGTTTCGGCGGAGGAATTCGTTTCCGCGCTCGAGATGCTCGAGACTGTGCAGCGCATCGGTCAGCTCGAGCCGGTTCCCGGTCCGCCGGGCAATGGACCCGCCACGTATTTCCGTTTCCCGGAAGCCAGAGGCACAGTGGGCGTGATCACGCCCATGAGCCACAACTACTGCGACCGCTGCAATCGCATGCGCCTCACGGCCAATGGCAAGCTCCGGCCGTGCCTGTTCGGCTCCATTGAAACGGATCTGCGCGGTCCGCTGCGGCGCCGCGAACCGCTGCGCCCGCTGATCGAGGAAACACTGCGCATCAAGCCTGAACGGCATTCGCTGGTGCAGGGCAGTGCGCAGGGTTCGGGCGGGCTGCTGGCCCTTTCACAGGTGGGCGGATGAGCGACAACGACCCGTCTCTGCGCGCCGCGCGCGCGTTGACAGTGCCGCCCCGGCCGGCCTAGCTTTCCGCGAGTCTTGTTGAGTACCCTACTGCGCAGAAAATCATTGCCATGTTCGAGAAGATCACAGTAGTCGGCGCCGGGAACGTGGGAGCCAGCGCCGCACTTCTGCTTGCCCAGAAACACCTGGCCCGTCACGTCGTGCTGGTGGATGTCGTTGAGGGCGTGCCCCAGGGCAAGGGCCTGGATCAGTGGGAGTCGGCGCCCATCGAGGGTTTCGACGCACGGGTGAGCGGCAGCAACAACTACGCGGACACCGCGGGCTCGCAGCTGTTCATCGTGACGGCGGGCATCGCGCGCAAGCCGGGCATGTCCCGTGAGGATCTGCTCAAGACCAACGCCGGCATCGTGCGCAGCGTGTCCGAAGAGATCAGGCGCTACTCGCCCGATGCCATCGTCATCATGGTATCCAACCCGCTCGATGTGATGGCGTATGTGTGCCGCCAGACGACCGGCTTCCCGCGCGAGCGCGTCATCGGCATGGCGGGCGTCCTGGACACGGCGCGCTACCGCTCGTTCATCGCGCTGGAACTCGATGTCAGTGTCGAGGACATCCAGGCCCTGGTGCTGGGCGGCCACGGCGATACCATGGTGCCGCTGGCATCCTACACGACCGTGAGCGGCATACCGCTGGCGCGGCTGCTGGCGGAGGATCGCATCCAGAAGCTCGTGGACCGCACACGCAGCGGCGGCGCCGAGATCGTGGGCCTGCTGAAAACCGGCAGCGCCTACTACGCGCCCGGCGCGGCAGCCGTGCAGATGGCGGAAGCCATTGTGCACGACAAGAAGCGCATTCTCCCGTGCTCGGTCTGGCTCGAGGGTGAATTCGGATTGCGCGACCTGTTCCTCGGCGTGCCCTGCAAACTCGGCCGCACGGGACTCGAGGGCATCATCCAGGTGCCGCTCACGACGGATGAGCAGGCGGCGCTGGAACGCTCTGCGGCCGCCACCCGTGAAACCATGGCGCTGCTTTCCTGATGGCGACAGCCGCGCGAGTTGCCGGACGATCGGCCGCTCCGCTCCGCTCGTCCGTCGGCAGAAAGGTCGCGATGGCGCTCTCGGGCGCCATCCTGGTGCTCTTCGTGATCGGTCACTTCGTCGGCAATCTCAAGGTCTTCTTCGGTCCTGAAGCCTTCAACCACTACGCCGAAGGACTGCGCACGATCGGCTCGCCGTTCTTCGCGCGCGGCCAGCTGCTCTGGCTGGTGCGCCTGGTACTGCTCGTGGCCGTCGTGATTCACGTGGGCGCCGCAACGCAGCTCACGCTGCAGAGCCGGCGGGCGCGGCCGCAGCGCTACCGCAAGTTCGACTCGCTTTCCATCAGCTACGCTTCGCGTACCATGGTATGGGGCGGCCTGACGATTCTGGGCTTCGTCCTCTTCCACCTGCTGCACCTGACATTCGGCACGGTCCACCCCGACTTCATTGCCGGTGATGCCTATCACAACTTCGTCACCGGCTTCCAGGTCTGGCCCGTGTCCCTGGCCTACATCGCCGCCATGGTGCCGCTGGGCTTCCACCTGTATCACGGCATCTGGAGCGCATTCCAGACGATGGGCGTGAACAATCCGGCCTACAATCGCTGGCGCCGGCCGCTGGCGCTCACGCTCGCCGTGCTGGTGGCAGGAGGCAACATGCTGTTTCCCCTGGCTGTGCTGACCGGCGTGCTGCGCTGACGGCCATGGCCATGGAACTCGACGCCCGGATTCCGGCTGGCCCCATTGAAGAGAAGTGGGATCGGCATCGCTTCCACCTGAAGCTGGTCAACCCCGCCAACAAGCGCAAACACCGTATTATCGTGGTGGGCTCGGGGCTGGCCGGCGGCGCGGCCGCCGCGACGCTGGGCGAGCTGGGCTACCTCGTCGACTGCTTCTGCTTCCAGGACAGCCCTCGCCGGGCGCATTCGATTGCCGCGCAGGGCGGCATCAATGCCGCCAAGAACTACCAGAACGATGGTGACAGCGTGTTCCGGCTGTTCTACGACACCATCAAGGGCGGCGATTTCCGGTCGCGCGAGGCGAATGTCTATCGGCTGGCGCAGATCAGCCTGAACATCATCGACCAGTGCGTGGCGCAGGGCGTACCTTTCGCCCGCGAATACGACGGGCACCTGGCTAACCGCTCGTTCGGCGGCGCCCAGGTGTCACGCACCTTCTACGCGCGCGGCCAGACCGGGCAGCAGCTGCTGCTGGGCGCATACCAGGCGCTGGAGCGCCAGATCGCGGCGGGAACGGTGCGCATGTTCGCGCGGCACGAGATGCTGGATGTGGTGCTGGTGCAGGGCCGGGCCCGCGGCATCATCGTGCGTGACCTGGTGAGCGGCGCGATCGAGGGGTTTCCCGGCGACGCCGTGGTGCTGGCCACCGGCGGATACAGCAATGTCTTCCACCTGTCCACCAACGCCAAGGGCTGCAACGTAACCGCAATCTGGCGCGCGCACAGGCGGGGCGCGGGCTTTGCCAACCCGTGCTTCACGCAGATCCACCCGACCTCGATTCCGCCGGCTGGCGAGAATCAATCGAAGCTCACGCTGATGTCCGAGTCGCTGCGCAACGACGGGCGCATTCGGGTGCCGAAACAGAAAGGCGACAAGCGCGGCGCCAACCAGATTCCGGACGCGGACCGCGATTACTACCTCGAGCGCTATTATCCGAGCTTCGGCAACCTCGCGCCGCGCGACATTGCGTCGCGCCGCGCCAAGGAAGTCGTCGACGAGGGTAGAGGCGTGGGGCCCAGCGGCATTGGCGTCTACCTGGATTTCCGCGACGCCATCCAGCGCCTGGGCCGCGACGTGATCGCCGATCGTTACGGCAACCTCTTCGACATGTACCAGAACATCACGGGCGAGAACCCGTACGAAGTGCCCATGCGGATCTACCCGGCGCCGCACTACACCATGGGCGGCCTGTGGGTGGACTACAACCTGATGAGCACGGTCCCGGGGCTTCACGTCATTGGCGAGGCGAACTTCTCGGACCACGGCGCCAACCGACTGGGCGCCAGCGCCCTCATGCAGGGCCTGGCCGACGGCTACTTCATTCTGCCACTCACGATCGGCGACTACATCGCGCAGGCAAAGCCGGAGCCGGTCTCGCCCGATAACGCCGAGTTCCGCGCAGTGGAAGCCGATGTGCGCAAGCGCCAGGATGCCCTGCTGGCCGTGCGCGGTACGCGACCGGTACGCGACTTCCACCAGCGGCTGGGCGCCCTGCTCTGGGAGTACTGCGGCATGGCGAGAAGCGCGGAAGGCCTGCACACGGCACTGGCTCGCATTCCCGAGCTGCGCGAAGAGTTCTGGCGCGACGTGCGCGTTCCGGGCAGTGCGTCGGACCTCAATCAGTCGCTGGAATACGCGGGCCGCGTGGCGGACTTCCTCGAATTCGCCGAACTCATGTGCTACGACGCACTCGAGCGCGACGAATCCTGCGGCGGCCACTTCCGCGTCGAGCACCAGACCGCGGACGGCGAGGCGCTGCGCAATGACGAAGACTTCGCCCACTCCTCCGTCTGGGAATTCACCGGCGTCGGTGAGCGGCCCCGACTGCACCGCGAGCCGTTGACGTTCGAGAACGTGCCCCTTTCGCAACGGAGCTACAAGTAGCCATGCGCTTCACGCTGCACGTCTGGCGGCAGGAGAAGCCGGCCACGGAAGGTCGCTTCGAGACCTACGTGGCCGAAGGCATCACCGAGCACAACTCCTTCCTCGAGATGCTGGACGTGGTCAACGATCAGCTGGTGGAGCAGGGCAGGAGCCCCATCGCGTTCGACCACGATTGCCGCGAAGGCATCTGCGGCTCCTGCGGCTTCGTCATCGACGGCGAGCCCCACGGACCGCTGCCGCGCACGACTGTCTGCCAGTTGCACATGCGCAATTACAGCGATGGCGCCGAAATCTGGATCGAGCCCTGGCGCGCCGCGGGCTTCCCCGTAATCAAGGACCTGATCGTCGATCGCGCGGCCTTCGACCGCATCATCCAGGCAGGCGGCTTCATCTCCGTGCGCACGGGCAGCGCACCGGAAGCCAACGCCACGCCCGTCTCCAAACCCGGCGCCGACGCAGCCATGGACGCCGCGGAGTGCATTGGCTGCGGCGCCTGCGTGGCCGCCTGCCCGAACGCATCTGCCATGCTCTTCACCGCTGCCAAGGTGTCACACCTCGCCAGCCTGCCGCAGGGCCAGCCGGAACGCTACCAGCGCGTCACCGCCATGGTGGCCGCCATGGACAGCGAACGCTTCGGTCACTGCACCAACCACGGCGCCTGCCAGAACGCCTGCCCCAAGGACATCAGCATCGACTACATTGCGCGCCTCAACCGCGATCTCATCCTGGCGGTAACGCGAAGGCCCGGCGCCTAGGCACGGCGTTGCTGGGGCTCGGGCTGGTTGCTGGGGAACGTGTTTCTAACTGCGGGCTAGGGCCCGGGCTGGGGCTGGGAACTCACGTCCGGTATGGGTCACGGGGAATGTCCACCGTTTCGGAGCCTTCGGGAACGCACAGCTCCGCACATTTCGGTGTGCTGAAACGCTGGAGCAGGGAGGGTGCACTGCGTGGTGCGGACGGCAGGCCGCGGGGCATTCAAGCCAGCGCGGATCCTGCATTTGGCCGGCCGTCACACGCACGTCACCCGAGGCTGGACTGAATGCCGCGGAAATAGACAATCGTGAGTTCCGAACCCCAGCCCCATCCCTAGCCCGCTGTTAAGAGAATCCGTTCCCGAGCAACGAGCCCCAGCAACCAGCCCCAGCGCCGCAGTCCGATGCGACCGCGGCCGCGACCGAACCGCTGGGCGATCTCAACGAGGAGCGCAAGGGCCGTTACAGCTTGGGCAGCGTGACCCCGCGCTGATCCTGGTACTTGCCGCCGCGCTGGGCGTATGTGATCTCGGGCGTTTCATCGCCCTGGAAGAAGAGCAGCTGGGCCAGGCCTTCGCGGCTGTAGATGCGGGCGGGCAGCGGCGTGGTGTTGGAGATCTCCAGCGTCAGGTGGCCGCACCACTCGGGCTCCAGTGGCGTCACGTTGACGATGATGCCGCAACGCGCATACGTCGATTTGCCGACACAGATCACGAGCACGTCACGCGGGATGCGGAAGTACTCCATGGTCGCGGCCAGCGCGAATGAGTGCGGCGGGATGATGCAGTGATCACCCTTGATGTCGACAAACGAGCGCGAGTCGAAATGCTTCGGGTCCACGATCACGCTGTGCACGTCGGTGAAGACCTTGTACTCATCACCCACGCGCACATCGTAGCCGAAGGATGAGACGCCGTAGCTGATGGCGCCGTCGCGCACCTGGTGCGCCTCGAATGGCTCGATCATGCGTTGCTCGGCCGCCATGCGGCGGATCCAGCGGTCGCTGCGGATGCTCATGACGATGCCCCCTTTGCCGGGCCCAAAATCAGGCGACGGGCGGCTATGCGCAACGCGGCGGGCCGTGCTTGACACTGGCGCGGCGGGGTGGGTATGTTCGGGCGGCTGTACCAAGTGAACGAATTCACAAAGTACGGGGACGGGCTCGGGGAATGCGCGCGGTGTACGTGCCGGTCCTGCTGCTGATGGGACTCTCGCTGATCAATGCGTTGGCGCTGGTGGTGCTGTCGCATGTTGCGAGTCCGCTGCGGCCGACACCCGTGAAGGTGGAGCCGTACGAGTCCGGGATGACGCCGCTGGGCGACACACGCGAGCGTTTCTCGGTGAAGTTCTATCTGGTCGCGCTGCTGTTCATCATCTTCGATATCGAAACCATCTTCCTGATTCCCTGGGGTGTTCTTTTCCGGCGTCTCGGGGTATTCGGATTTGTCGAGATGCTGGTGTTCATTGCAGTGTTGCTGGTGGGGTTGGTGTACGTCTGGAAGAAGGGAGCGCTCGAATGGGATTGAGCCTGCCGACAGTACCGAAGAGCGGCGAGGCGAGCTTCCTGACGACGCGGCTCGATGAAGTCGTGAACTGGGCTCGGCGCAATTCGTTGTGGCCGATGCCATTCGGTACGGCCTGCTGCGCGATCGAGATGATGGCGACGGCCGCATTGAAGTATGATCTGGCGCGCTTCGGGATGGAGCGCATGGCGTTCTCGCCGCGGCAGGCGGACCTGCTGCTGTGCGCCGGCCGCGTGGCCTACAAGATGGCGCCGGTGCTGCGTCGCATCTGGGATCAGATGCCACAGCCGAAGTGGGCGATTTCGATGGGCGCGTGCGCATCGTCGGGCGGGGTGTTCGATGTCTACTCGATGGTGCAGGGCATCGACACGATCATTCCGGTGGATGTGTATGTGCCGGGATGTCCGCCGCGGCCCGAGGGTCTGATCTACGGGATCCTGATGCTGCACGAGAAGATCAAGGGTGAGTCGCTGACGAACCCGGCACTGCGCGAAGAGGATCCGGAGCGCGCGGGCCAGCCGAATCTGCCGGATCGCGTGATCGATGAGATCGCGGGGCCGTTCGGCAATTCGACTTCGCAGAACCGGGTGAGCGGCTTCGTGCGCACCACTGCGCTGGCGCGGCCGGCGGACCGGAAGCCATAGATGGCGGAGAAGGACTTCAAGGCGGCGCTGGAAGGGTTGGACGTCGGGCGCGCGCCGTCGGGGACGGACGCGCCGAGCGGGGAAGCGGCAGACGCCGCCAGCCATCCGACGGTCGCGGCGCTGGTCACACACTTCCGCAGCAGCATTCTGCACCACGCGGTGATGGCGGGGGATGAGCACGTCATCCACATCCGCGCCGGAGCAGGTGGTCGAGATCCTGACGTTCCTGCAGAGTGAGCCCGAACACCGTTACGACTATCTCGCAGACCTGACGGCCGTCGACTACGGCGGGGGCCGGCCACTGGAGGTCGTCTATCAGCTCTGGTCCGTGCCACATCGTCGCGCACTGCGGGTGAAGACCCGCCTGCCGCTGAACGCGCTCGAAGTCGATTCGGTCGTGTCCATCTGGCGGACGGCGAACTGGCTGGAGCGCGAGGTCTGGGACATGTTCGGGATTCGTTTTCGCGGACACCCGGACCTGCGCCGCATTCTCATGCCCGACAGCTACGCGGAGGGTTATCCACTGCGCAAGGATTTTCCCCTGCGTGGTCGTTTCAGTCGTGCCGAGCAGACGCGGCGGGCGCTGGCGATGACCGTGGAGGAACACTACTTCCCGGAAGAAATCGCGGTCTTCGAGGAAGTCGGTGAGCACATCCGGCGCGAGGCCGCGGCGCACGGGGACGCAGAGAACGCGTCATGAGTACGAAGACGGTAGAGTACCTGGTTACGCGCACGCCCGAGATGGCGGCGGGCGGCCAGCTGGTGCACGCACCACTGCTGCCTTCGGGCATGGAGCCCGAGCTGCATGGCGAGCACATGCTCATCAACATCGGGCCGCAGCATCCGGCGACGCACGGTGTGCTCCGCCTGGTGCTCGAGCTGGATGGCGAGACGGTGATCGACTGTACGCCGCACATCGGCTATCTGCACTCGAGCTTCGAGAAGCTGGGCGAGTACCGCTCGTGGAATCAGGTGATCCCGCTCACGGATCGCATGGACTACCTGGCGCCGCTGATCTACAACTGCGCTTACGCCATGGCGGTCGAGAAGATGATGGGCATCGAGGTCACCGAACGCTGCAAGGTGGTGCGCGTCATCTGCATGGAGCTGGATCGCGTCTTCAGTCACCTGTTGTGGCTGGGCACGACCGCCATCGACATTGGTGCGTTCACGGTGTTCCTCTACACCTTCCAGGAGCGCGAGCGCATCTACACGCTGCACGAGGCGCTGACGGGCGCACGCATCACGACATCCTCCACGCGCATTGGCGGTATGATGGCCGATCTGCCCGTGGGCTGGATCAGCGAGCTGCGCAACTTCGTGGACACGCTGCCGCGCACACTCGACGAATGCGAGACGCTGCTCACGAACAACCAGATCTGGATCGGCCGCAACCGCGACGTGGGCATCATCAGCGACGAGGATGCAATCAACTACGGCTTGTCGGGTCCCAACCTGCGCGCCTCCGGCGTGACCTACGATGTGCGCAAGGATCGTCCATACTACGATTACGAGACCTACGATTTCGAAGTGCCGGTGGGTGAGCACGGCGACTGCTACGACCGCTACCTGGTGCGCATGGAGGAGATGCGGCAGAGCCTGCGCATTCTGGACCAGGCGATCGAGCGGTTGCCGGATGGCCCCATCAACGTGGATGATCCACGCGTCATCCTGCCGGGCAAGACCGACTGCATGACGGACATGGAATCGATGATCCATCACTTCAAGGTGGTGATGGAAGGGGTGAAGGCGCCGCCCGGCGAGAGCTGGTTCTCGGTGGAAAGCTCGAAGGGTGAGCTGGGCAACTACGTCGTGAGCGATGGCGGATCCAAGCCCGTGCGCTGGCGTGTGCGCGGCCCCAGCTTCATCAATCTCTCGGCCCTGCCGCGCATGGTGCAGGGCAGACTGCTGTCCGATGTCATTGCGGTGAACGCGAGCCTCGACATCGTGCTGGGCGAAATCGACCGTTAGGCGTTACTGCGGCCGGCGAAGCGGGGGAGACTACCACAGCGAGCATGGCTGACGAGCGAACGCGGCTGGGCGCGAATCCCGGGTTTGCCGGGGAAACAGGAGAGTTCGCACACCTGACGGAAGCGGATGTGCGCGGCACGGGCTTTGTGGGACGGCGGCCACCCGGGGGCGGCGCCGCCGGTGCGGCCTGCTCCTATCCCTACCAGCTCGCCGAGAAACAGCCGGATGCGCCGCTGTTCGAAGGACCTTACGCGGAACGGCTCGCCAAGATCCGCTCCCGTTACCCGGACCGCCGCGGCGCACTGCTGCCGGTGCTCAACCTCGCCGAAGAAGTGCGCGGCTACATCTCGCCGGAAACCATGGCGCGCGTGGCCGAGATCCTCGACCTGCCGCCCGCAGTGGTGCGCGGCGCCGCGTCCTTCTACACGATGTACAATACCCGCCCCGTGGGTCGCTATCTCATCCAGGTTTGCACCAACGTGTCGTGCAATCTGTGCGGCGCGGATGAGGTTGCGGCCGCCTTCCTCGAGCAGACGGGCACGGAACAGGGCGAGATCTCGGAAGATGGCCGCTTCACGATCATAGAAGCCGAATGCCTGGGTGCCTGCGGCTTTCCCGCCGCGGTGCAGATCAATGAGCGCTATTTCGAGAACGTGACGGCCGCGGATGTGCCGGTCATTCTGCAGCGCTTGCACGACGAAGCGGATGCGGCCGGGGCAGGGCGCAGCGGAGGGACGGGCTGATGGCCTACCCTTATCGGCACGAAAAGGAAACGCGCATCCTGAGTGCGCACTTCGGCGAGCCGGAGGCGCGCACACTCGAAGGCTGGAAGAAACGCGGCGGTTACGAAGCGCTGCGCAAGGCGCTGGAGATCGGTCGCGAAAAAGTGGTCGAGGAAGTGAAGGGCAGCGGTCTGCGCGGCCGCGGCGGCGCCGGGTTTCCGACAGGTCTCAAGTGGACCTTCATGCCCAAGGACGACAAGCGCCAGCCGCATTACCTGCTGATCAATGCCGACGAGTCCGAGCCGGGCGCCTTCAAGGACCGTGAGCTGTGCCGCTGGACTCCGCACCAGCTGCTGGAAGGTGCACTGATCGGCGCGTTCGCGATCCGAGCCCGGCACGTCTACATCTACATACGCGGCGAATTCTTCGAGCCGGCGCAGATCGTGGCACGCGCGATCGAGGAGGTCTATGCCGCGGGTATTGCCGGCGATGATGTCATGGGGTCCGGCAATGCCATCGACATCACGCTGCACCTGGGCGCGGGCGCCTACATCTGCGGCGAAGAGACCGGGCTCATGAATTCACTCGAGGGCCGGCGCGGCCAGCCCCGCATCAAGCCGCCGTTCCCCGCCGCGGTGGGCGCTTTCGGGCAGCCCACCACCATCAACAACGTGGAGACGCTGTGCGCGGTGCCGCACATCGTAAGTAACGGTGCTGCCTGGTATCGCTCGTTCGGCACGGAGAAGAGCCCGGGCACCAAGCTGTTCAACCTGTCGGGCCACCTCGTGCGCCGCGGCAACTACGAGTTTCCGCTGGGCTTCAATCTCAAGGAACTGATCTACGATGTTTGCGGTGGCATCCGCGACGGGCACAAGCTCAAGGCGGTGATTCCGGGTGGCAGCTCGGTTCCCATCCTGAGCGCCGATGAGATCGACATAGCGCTGGATTACGAGAGTGTCGCGAAAGCGGGGAGCATGCTTGGCACGGCTTCCGTGATCGTGATGGATGATCGCACCGACATGGTGAAGCAGGTGCGTCGCATCGTCGAGTTCTACGCCCACGAATCGTGCGGGCAGTGCACGCCGTGTCGCGAAGGCACCGCGTGGATGGCGAGGATCCTGCGCCGCATTGAGGCAGGCGATGGCACGGAGGCGGACATCGAAACACTGGTCGAACTGGGCCGCAACATGACGGGCACGACCATCTGCGTGCTGAGTGATTCGGCGGCGGCGCCGATCATCAGCTCACTGAACAAGTTCCGCAGCGAATACGACGCACGCCTCCGCCGCGGCGAAGCGGCGCTGGCCGGCGTCTGACGCGACGGCCAGCCGAACGGAGCGCCGGGAACGCGATGGATACGGTCAACTGCACGATCAACGGCAGGAAGATCGAGGTCGCCAAAGGCACGCGCATCATCGAAGCGGCCGAGCAGGCGGGCATCGGCATCGCAAACTACTGTTATCACCCGGCACTGTCCGCGCCGGCCATGTGCCGCATGTGCCTGGTGGAAGTCGAAGGTGCGCCCAAGCTGCTGCCCGCGTGTGTGACACCGGTCGCCGAGGGCAATGTCATCCACACGGAGGGCGAGAAGGCGAGAGAGGCCCGCCGCGGGAATCTCGAGTTCTACCTGGCGAATCACCCGCTGGACTGCCCCGTGTGCGACAAGTCGGGCGAATGCCGGCTGCAGGATTTCGTGCACGCGGAGGGCCGCCGGCACGGTCGCTCGGTCGAGCCCAAGCGCGTACTCGGGCAGGACGACCTGGGGGGCGACATCCTCTACGACGGCGATCGCTGCATCATGTGCACGCGCTGCGTGCGCTTCATGCGCGAGATCTCGCAATCGGACCGACTGGGCGTGGTGCAGCGCGGCAACCGCTCGGTCATCGACACGTTCTTCGATGAGGGCGTGGAAGGCGACGCATGGGCGGGCAATGTGGTCGACATCTGCCCGGTGGGTGCGCTGCTCTCGAAGGACTTCCTGCACAAGGCCCGGGTCTGGGATCTGGACAGCACGCCCTCGGTGTGCCCCAACTGCTCGCAGGGCTGCAACATTCGCCTCGATGCGCGCGACGACCTCGTGATGCGCCTGCGGCCCCGCCTGAATCCCGATGTGAACTCGTACTGGATGTGCGACTACGGACGCCACCACTACGAGTGGATCAACATGGAGAACCGCGTTCCGGCACCGCTGGTGCCGGGAACGGAAGGGGCGGAGCCGCTGGGCTGGCAGCCGGCGGTGCTGCAGCTGGTGGAGCGTCTCAGGAAGCTGGGTGGCGGCGCAGACGTGCTGCTCATCGGCTCGGCGCTGCTGGGCAACGAGGATAACGGGCTGTTATTGCGGCTGGCGCAGTCGCTGGGCCGGGTGGAGGCGGTGTACCGCTCGCCGCGTGCGGCGGCGGAAGAAGCCTGCCCGGGTTTCCCTCGCCTGGCGAGGCGGCGTGACCTGGCGGCCAACGTGCGCGGCCTGGACGCGCTGGGCTTCCGTCGTGCAGGCGACGATGCGGGCTCGGCTGGCCTGCCGCAGACCAGCGGCCGCGTGGTGCTCGTGCTGGGGGATCCGCTCGCGGATGCGGGTGAGGATTTCGCCTCTGATGCAACGCTGTTCGTCGCATTCGCGCACGCCGCCACGCCGGCGCTGCGTCACGCGCATTTCACATTGCCGGTCACAACGTTTGCCGAAGCCGATGGCACGTTCGTGAATCACGAAGGCCGCGTGCAGCGCTTCTGGCCCGCCGTGCGGCCGCCGTCCGGGGCGCGACCGGCGTGGCAGGTGGCGGGCGTGCTGCTGGCCGGGCTGGATGCCGGTGGCGCGCCCGCGGATGGCGCACACGCATTCCTGATGCTGGGCGAGAGCTGCGACGCGTTTGCCGGATTGTCCTGGGAGATCGTGGGCGCGCGCGGCGCCATGCTGCGCGAGCCGGCCCTGCTGGAAACGGCGGGAGGCGACTGATGCAGCACCAGGTCGGGACGCTGTCGGAAACGATGTTCCTGGTCTTCAGCGTCTTGAAGATCATCATCGTGTTCACCGTGGTGATGGTCACCGTGGCGATGCTGACGCTGGCGGAGCGACGCATCTCGGCGTGGATCCAGGATCGCATGGGTCCCAATCGCGTGGGACCGCGCGGCCTGCTGCAGCCGTTCGCCGATGGTCTCAAGAACCTGGTGAAGGAAGAGACGTACCCGCTGCGCGCATCGCGCGTGTTCTTCATCCTCGCGCCGATGTTCGCCATCGGGCCGGCCCTCGTGACCTTCGCGGTAGTGCCGTTCGCCGCACCGCTGCCCACGCCATGGGGCCTCGTCGACATGATCATCGCCGACCTGCCCATCGGCGTCCTGTACGTGCTGGCGCTCACGAGTCTCGGCGTCTACGGCATCGTGATGGCGGGCTGGGCATCCAACAACAAGTACGCGTTCCTGGGCGGCCTGCGCGCGAGCGCGCAGATGGTCAGCTACGAAGTGTCACTGGGCATGAGCCTGGTGCCTGTCTTCATGCTGGCCGGCAACGTGACGCTGACGCACATCATCTGGACGCAGCAGCAGGAGCTGGGCATCTGGCTGATCTTTCCGCTCAGCCTCTCCTTCGTGCTGTTCGTGATCTCGGCGCTGGCCGAGACCAACCGCCTGCCCTTCGATCTGGCGGAAGCGGAGTCCGAGCTGGTCACCGGTTATCACACCGAGTATTCGTCGATGAAGTTCAGCATGTTCTTCATTGCCGAATACGCCAACATGCTGACGTCTTCCGCACTCATGGCCACGCTGTTCCTGGGCGGCTGGGACATTCCCTTCTGGCGGGGCGACAACATGTACGTGGTGGCGCCAGGCGTGATCCTGGGCGCCAGCCCGGCATGGTGGAAGACAGTGCTGACGTTCATCAGCTTCACGATCAAGACGCTGTTCTTCGTGTTCGTGTTCATGTGGATCCGCTGGACCGTGCCGCGTTTCCGCTATGACCAGGTGATGCATCTCGGCTGGAAGGTGCTGCTGCCCACTGCGCTCGGGTACATCGCGCTGATCGGCACGACCATCCTCGTGCTGGACCAGACCGGGCTGCCCTACGGCTTCTGGCACGGCATTCCACTCTATGGACTGATCCTCACGGCCGTGACGGGCGTGGCTACACTGGTCTTCCACAGGCTCATCGACCGGGACCACATCATCAGCGGTACGGAGAAGCCGCAGCGGCGTGCGGCGGCCGGATTGCCCGCAGGCGTGACCCTGCACCGCGTGCGCCGCGCCGAGGCCACGAGCAGCGCGGCGAGGGAGGACTGATGGCAATTGCGGTGAAAGTGGTGCGCAGGCCCGAGGTCAACACATCGTACCTGCGCGCCTCGATGCGCGGCATGGCGCTGACGTTCCGCCATCTGATCCGGCCGCGCAAAGTCACACTCGAGTACCCGGACGAAAAGGCACCACTTTCGCCGCGCTGGCGGGGCACCCATCGCATGGCGGTGCACGCGGACGGGCGGCCCAAGTGCGTGGCCTGCGGACTCTGCCCGACCATATGCCCGGCCAACTGCATTCGCCTGGTGCCGGGCGAGGATGATCAGGGGAATCGCTATCCGGTGGTTTACGAGATCGACGAATTCCGCTGCATCTTCTGCGGCATGTGCCAGGAAGTCTGTCCGGTGGAAGCGATCCACGTCGGTCAGGATTACGAGAATGCGGAATTCACGCGCGAGCGTTTCATCTACGACCTGGATCGGTTGATGGCGCAGGACCACCCGGTCACGGCACTGTGGGATCCGGAGGATCCGCTCGGCCAATGACGCAATTCATCTGGTGGGTGTTCGCATCCGTCGCGATTGGCGGCGGCATCGGGACCGTTACCCGGCGCAATCCGGTCGCCAGTCTCATGTTCCTGGTGCTCACGTTCTTCTCGCTCGCCGGCATCTACGTGCTGCTGGGCGCGCATTTCATTGCCGTGGCGCAGGTGATCGTCTACGCGGGCGCCATTCTGGTACTCTTCCTGTTCGTCATCATGCTGCTGAACCTGGGCCACGACTACCGGTCGGACATGCGCAGCGGCGGCTGGGTGGTGCTGGGATTCAGCGCCGCCGGCATGATCGGCTGGGCCGTGTCGCACGCGGTCATGGCGCCCCAGGCGGTGGTACAGCGGGCGGAGCCGCAAAGATCGATGCGGCTGTCGACGGAGCTGAACGCCGTCGGAGCCATTGCCGACCCGCTGTACCGCAACTTCCTGTTGCCGTTCGAGCTGACTTCGATCCTGCTGCTCGTGGCCATTGTGGGCGCCGTGATCCTTGCGAAACGGAGGGTGTGACGTGGTCACCGAGTCGCTCGTGCTGTCGGCCATCCTCTTCGCCATTGGCACGGCGGGCGTGATCTTCCGGCGCAATGCCATCATCCTGTTTCTCTGCATCGAGCTGATGCTCAATGCAGTGAACCTGGCGTTTGTCGCGTTGTCGACCACCATCGGCATTCAGGGGCAGGTCTTCGTCTTCTTCGTCATGACCGTGGCCGCCGCCGAAGCGGCCGTGGGTCTTGCCATCATCATTTCGATCTTCCGTCTCACGGAGACGGTAGACATGAAGAACTTCAACCTGCTGCGCTGGTAACGTGGAGCCCTTTTTCTTCTGGGCCATTGCGGTTCTGCCGCTGCTCGGTTTCGTGATCAACAGCGCGGCAGCGTTCCTCGCGCCGCAGCGCAAGCGCATCCCCACGGTCGTGGGGCCGGCCATGATAGGCGCCGCGTTCCTGATCGCGCTGACCAACTTCCTGCGACTGCGCGGCGCCGAAGATCGCGGGACCGATCGTGCAGACCTACTGGCAGTGGCTGGTTGCCGGCAGCCTGCACGTGAACGCGGCGTTCCAGCTGGATCAGCTGTCCGTGCTGATGGCACTGATCGTTACGGGCGTGGGCTTCCTGATCCATCTGTTCAGCGTGGGCTACATGGGAGACGATCCGGGATACGCGCGCTATTTCGCGTATCTCAATCTCTTCGTCTTCTTCATGCTGGTACTGGTGCTGGGCGCGAATTTCCCGCTGATGTTCGTGGGCTGGGAAGGCGTCGGACTGTGCAGCTACCTGCTCATCGGTTTCTGGTTCACGGACCAGGCGAAGGCGGACGCCGGCAAGAAGGCCTTCATCGTGAACCGCATTGGCGATGTCGGCTTCATGATCGCGATGTTCATGCTGTACGCGAACGTGGGCACGCTCGACTTCGTGCGCATCTTCGCAGCAGGCGCCCGCCACGTTCGCGTACGGCGACGCGGCCATCACCGCGCTCACGCTGTTCCTGTTCCTGGGCGCGGTAGGCAAGAGCGCGCAGATTCCCCTGTATGTGTGGCTGCCCGACGCCATGGCCGGACCCACACCGGTGAGTGCGCTGATCCACGCGGCTACCATGGTCACCGCCGGCGTCTACCTGGTCGCCCGGCCGGCGTGCTCTTCGCGCTGGCGCCCGTGTCCGGGACCGTGGTGGCCACCGTGGGCGCGCTGACAGCACTGTTCGCAGCCACCATCGGCCTCGCGCAATACGACATCAAGAAGGTGCTGGCGTACTCCACCGTTTCCCAGCTCGGCTACATGTTCGTGGGTGTGGGTGTGGGCGCCTACGCGGCCGGCATCTTCCACCTGATGACACACGCGTTCTTCAAGGCGCTGCTCTTCCTGGGTTCGGGCGCCGTGATCCACGCCATGCACAGTGCACTGCATCACACGCACAGCCACGCGGACGCGCAGGACATGCGCAACATGGGCGGCCTGCGCCGGTACCTGCCGATCACCTGGGCGTGCATGTGGGTGGCGACACTGGCCATTTCCGGTGTATGGCCGTTCGCCGGATTCTTCTCCAAGGATGAGATCATCTGGCAGGTGGGCGCGCGCGCGACGGGTGCACAAGGCTTCTGGTTCCGCCTGGACTGGCTCATGGCGCTGCTCGCGGCGCTGCTGACCGCGTTCTACATGACTCGCCTGATGGTGATGACGTTCCACGGCAGCAACCGCACGGGTGAAGCCGAACGCAAGCATCTGCACGAAGTGCCGCGCGTCATGTGGGTACCACTCGTGGTGCTGGCGCTGCTGTCCACGGTCGGTGGCTGGATCAACGTTCCCGAATCGATTTCGCAGGCACCCGTGCTGGGCTGGCTGCCGTCCTCGGAATGGCTGCTCGAGTGGCTGAGCCCGGTGACGGCGCACGCCGACAACATCGCACTCACACACCTGCCTCGCCCGCTGGAGCAGGCGCCGGTCGGCGGCGGCGAGGGAGTGTGGGCGCGCTGATCGCGTTCGCGCTGGCAGTGGCGGACCATCCTGCTGGCGGCGCGCATCATCGGCAGTCACAGGTACGAACCGGCCGCGACATCGCCCGAACCGCGCGGCTTTGCGCGTGTGCTCTACCACAAGTGGTACGTCGATGAGATCTACGACGCGCTCATCGTGCGCCCGATCATGGCGCTTTCGCGCGGGCTGGCACGCTTCATCGATGGCTTCCTCATCGACGGCACGGTGAACGGGGCAGGGTACGCCGCGCGCGCCTTCGGCTGGGTGGGCTCGCGACTGCAGACGGGCCAGCTGAACAGCTACGCGTTCGCCGTGGTGGCCGGCGTGCTGCTGCTCCTCGCGCTGATGGTGCTGCGATGAGCGGGCTGCTGCAGTCGGTGGGTTATCCGAGCTGGGTGCTCGGCGCGCTGCTGCTGCTGCCCGCGCTGGGCACGGCACTGCTGCTGCTGGGCGTGGGCCGCACGCCACGCGTGCTCGCGACACTGCTGGCGGCCGCGGAGTTCCTGCTGTCGCTGCCACTCTGGTTCCTGTTCAATCCGGCCGCGGCCGGCATGCAGTTCACGGCAGACGTGGCCTGGATCCCGCAGTGGGGCATCCACTATCGCGTGGGCATCGACGGCATCAGCCTCATGCTGGTGCTGCTCACGACGTTCCTCATGCCGCTGACGCTGCTGGCGTCATTCCGCTACATCCGGGAGCGGGAACGGAGCTTCTACGCCCTGATGCTGCTGCTGGAAGCGGGCGTGCTGGGCGTGTTCGTCGCTAACGACCTGTTCCTGTTCTTCATGTTCTGGGAGATCATGCTGGTGCCGATGTACTTCATCATCGGCCTGTGGGGCGGGCAGCGGCGGGTGTATGCGGCCATCGAAGTTCTTCCTCTACACGACGTTCGGCTCACTGCTCATGCTGGTGGGCATACTCTATCTCTTCTTCAAGTACCGCGCGCTGACAGGCGACCTCTCGTTCGCCTACGAGGACCTGCTGCGCGTGCAGCTGACGTTCGGCGAGCAGTACTGGCTGTTCGGCGCGTTCGCTCTTGCCTTCGCCATCAAGGTCCCGCTGTTCCCGTTCCACACCTGGCTGCCCGATGCGCACGTGGAGGCACCCACGCCAGGTTCCGTGATTCTGGCCGCCGTTCTGCTGAAACTGGGCGCCTACGGCTTTCTGCGCTTCCTGCTGCCGTTCTTCCCGCAGGCGGCCACGCAACCGCTGATCGTGGGTCTGATGCTGCTGCTCGGACTGCTGGGCATCACGTACGCCGCCATGGTCGCGGCCGTGCAGCCGGATGCCAAGAAGCTGATCGCGTACACATTGGTGGCGCACATGGGCTTCGTGGTGCTGGGCGTGTTCGCGGTCACGATTCCCAGCCTGCAGGGCGCGCTGATGGTGATGCTGTCGCACGGACTGTCGACCGGCGCCATGTTCCTGCTGCATCGGCATGCTCTACGAACGGCGGCACACCCGACTGATCGCCGATTTCGGCGGACTCGCCACCGTAGCGCCCATGTTCGCGGCCGCGTTCGTGGTGACCGCGCTCGCCAGCATAGGCCTGCCGGGCACGAGCGGCTTCGTGGGCGAGTTCCTGGCGCTGCTGGGTACGTTCGAGACGCACCCGTTCGCCGCCATGATCGGCGCGACAGGCGTCATCCTGGCAGCGTATTACATGCTGCCCATGGTGCAGCGCGTCTGGTTCAATTCGCTCGACAAGCCCGAGAACAGGTCACTGCCTGATCTGAGCCGGCGCGAAATGGCGGTGCTCGTGCCGCTGCTGGCGGGCATGATCTGGCTGGGCTGCTATCCCCGACCTGTGCTGGAGCGCATGGAAGCCTCGGTCACGGCACTGGTGCGCTCGGTGGGCCAGCGCCGGGCGCCTTCCATGTCGGCAGCCGCGCTGCAGCTTCCCGCGGGCAGCGCGCGAGGGCAGAAATGAACCTCGACATGATGCAGCCCGGCCAGTACGCCCTGGCGCTCCTGCCCGAGGTGGTGCTGTCGGTGTGGGCCATGCTGGTGCTGCTCGTCGACGTGTTTCAGAAAGGCGACCGGCCCGATCCATCGCGACCGTCGATCACACTGCTGACGGGCATCGGCGTGCTGCTGGCGCTGGCGGCCAACACCTGGCTGCTGACCGTGCACGGCAACGGCGAGGGCGTTGTTGCCCTGGACGGATTCCGGGTCTTCACAAACTACGTGTTTCTGCTGGCCGTCGCGTTCTTCCTGCTCATCTCGGGCCGTTATCTGTCGCAGGAGCATCTGCGGCTGGGCGAACTCTATGTGCTGGTGCTGTTCGCCACCGTGGGCATGATGATCTTCTCGGGCACGACCGATCTGATGCTCGATGTTCATCGGGCTGGAGCTGATGTCCGTGCCGGTGTACGTGCTCACGGGCGTGAACCGTCGCGATGTGCGCTCGGCGGAAGGTGCGCTCAAGTATTTCCTGCTGGGCGCGTTCTCCAGCGCATTCTTCCTGCTGGGCGTGGCGCTCGTGTTCGGTGCGACCGGCACGACCAGCCTGGTGCGATCGCCCTCGCCGCCGGCGTGGATGGCACTGGGCGCGAGTCCCGCTGCTCGATCATCGGTGTCGTGATGCTCGCGGTGGGATTCGGCTTCAAGGTTGCCGCGGTGCCGTTCCACATGTGGACGCCGGATGCCTACGAAGGAGCGCCCGCACCCGTGACCGGCTTCATGGCGGCCGCGGTCAAGGCCGCCGCCTTCGCCGCCTTCCTGCGCGTGTTTCTTACCGCGTTCCCCGGTCTCTACGACACGTGGGATGCGATCGCCGTGTGGCTCGCCGTCATTACGATGGTGGTGGCCAACCTGGTGGCGCTGGTGGAAGGCAACATCAAACGCATGCTCGCGTACTCCAGCATTGCGCACGCGGGCTACCTGCTCGTGGCATTGGCGGCAGGCAGTGCGCTGGGCGCCGCGTCATTCCTCTTCTATGCGCTGGTCTACACGATCATGACCATGGGTGCATTCGCCGTGGTCATTGCCGTGGCCGGCATGCACGAGGCCAGACTGGACCTGGAATCGTACAGCGGACTTGGCTGGCGCCAGCCGCTGCTGGCTGCCGCCATGACCGTGTTCCTCCTGTCGCTCGCGGGATTCCCCTTCACCGCAGGCTTCATTGGGAAAGTCTTCCTGCTGCGCGCCGCGGTGGAGCGCGGTCTCGTGCTCCTCGCCGTCGTGCTCGTAATGGCCTCACTCCTTTCCTACTGGTACTACCTGCGCGTGGCATGGTACATGTGGTTCCGTGAACCCGGCGATGATCAGCCGGCCATGGCCCCGCTGTCCACCGGCCTGCGCGTCGGGGTTGCCGTCGCAGCCGTGGCAGTGATCGCACTGGGCATTTTCCCGGGCAGCGTGCTGGCTGCGGCGGAACGCAGCGCCGCCAGCTCTGCTGCACGTTCCGGCCGCTTCCTTCGGATTCCTGTTTCGCTGACGCGCCGGTCAGCACACGCATCGTGGCATCGGGCCTGCGTGTTTGACGACCACCGGGGCGCCCCGCCACATTCCGCGAAACCACACGACACCGGAGGCGGCGCGTGGCGGTGAACGCACACATCTTCCGTGAATACGACATACGCGGGATCGTCGCGCAGGATCTCACCGGCGATGTTCCCCGTGTCTATCGGCCGCGCATTCGGCAGCGATGTGCGGGCGCGAGTCCGCACGCCGGCCCCGCGCATTGCCGTGGGTCACGACAACCGACCCAGCTCGCCTTCACTGGCGGCTGGCGTAGTTGCCGGACTGCGTGCCGCGGGCGTGGATGTGATCAATGTGGGGACCGTGCCAACCCCGGTGTTGTACTACGCGACGGAGAAACTGCGCACGGACGGCGGCGTGCAGATCACGGGGTCGCACAATCCGCCCGAGTACAACGGCTTCAAGCTGATCGTGCAGGGACACGCGCTGTACGGCAATGAGATCCAGGCCATGCGCCAGCCGCATCGAGGCACGCGACTTTGCGAATGGTGCAGGCGGGCTTTCCGCACAGGAGATGCTGGCGACGTATGTCGAGGACGTGGGATCGCGCTTTCACCTGTCGCGACCAGATGCGCGTCGTTGCCGACTGCGGCAATGGTACCGGAAGCCTGGTGGCCACGGCGCTGCTGCGCCGCATCGGCGCGGAGGTCACCGGCATCTTCTGCGAATCCGACGGCACCTTCCCGAATCATCATCCCGATCCCACCGTCGATGAGAACCTCGCGGACCTGATCCGCACGGTACGCGAGCAGAAGGCCGACTACGGCGTCGCGTTCGATGGCGATGCGGATCGCATTGGCGCGGTGGATGGCAGCGGCCGCATCGTCCGCGGCGATATGCTGCTGCTGCTGCTCGGCCTGGATGTGCTGGAGCGGCTGGGTGCGCCGCAGAAGCTGGTGTTCGATGTGAAATGCTCGGAGGTGCTGCCCGAAGTGTTTCGCGCGCACGGTGGCGAGCCCATCATGTGGAAGACCGGTCATTCGCTGATCAAGGAGAAGATGAAGGAGGTGGGTGCGCCCATCGCCGGCGAACTCTCCGGCCACATCTGCTTCGGCGAAGACTACTACGGCTTCGATGACGCGCTGTTTGGCGCATGCCGGCTGACAGAACTGCTGGCGCGCTCGGGCCGGACGCTGGCCGAGTTGACCGACGCGCTGCCGAAATACGTTTCCACACCGGAAATCCGCGTCGAGGTCAATGAGGACAACAAGTTCGACATTGTGCGGCGGGCGGGAGCGGAGTTCGGGCGCACGCACGAAGTCATCGCCGTGGATGGCGCGCGCGTAAAGTTCGAGGGCGGCTGGGGCCTGCTGCGCGCCTCCAATACGCAGCCGGTCCTGGTCATGCGGTTCGAAGCCCGAACCACACCGCAGCTGCAGCACATCCAGGAAACCATGCAGGGCTGGCTGCGACAACAGGGAGTATCCGTCTGAGATGATGCGGCGCCCGGCCAGGCTGGCTCTGATCGGCGGGGTGCTGCTGATCGTGCTGCTGATACTGGGCCGCCTGGGCGTCGACCTGTACACCGAGCTGCTGTGGTTCCAGCAGCTCGGCTATCAGTCTGTTATGTGGCGGCAGCTGGCAGCCATGGCGGCGGTGCGCGTTGTCACGGGTGCGCTGGGCGCCGCCATTGTGCTGGCCAACCTGCTGCGTGTGGTGCGGCATCTCGGGCCCGTGCAGCTGCGGCGGCGCTACGGCAATCTGGAAATCGCGGAGCAGATACCCCACGGCTATGTCACGGCCGGCATCGTGCTGGCCGCACTGCTGGCCGGGTGGTGGCTGTCGGGCCTCAGCATCCCCTCGGACGAGGCGCCCGGCGTGCTGGCCTGGATCCAGCGCACGAGCTGGGGCATCCGCGACCCGCTGCTGCACCGCGACCTGGGCTTCTACGTCTTCTCGCTGCCGCTGCTCGATCGCTTCCTCGACTTCCTGCTGCTCGTCACCGTGTGGAGCGCCGTGCTGGCCCTGGTGGGCTACGTGCTGGTGGGCGCTGTCCGACTGCGCGGTGGACACGTCGAAGTCGAGAACTATCCCAAGGTCCATTTCGCGATCCTGGTCGCGGGACTCGTGCTGCTCATCGCGGCACGCTACTGGATGGGCCGCTACGCGGTAGTGCTGCACGGCGGCGGCTTTGGCGGCGTCGTGGGCTACACCGACGTCAACGCACGGCTGCCCGCGTATCAGGTGCTCACACTCGTGAGCGTGCTCACTGCGGCGGCCATCGTCTACTCGGTGGTAGTGCGCAACTGGCTGCCCACGCTGGTCTCGGTGGGCATACTGCTGCTCGCGGGTCTGGGACTCGGCATTGCCTACCCGTCCTTCGTGCAGAAGCTGCGCGTCGTGCCCAACGAGCTGGCGCGCGAAGAACCGTACATCCGCATGAGTCTCGAGTTCACCCGACGAGGATTCGGTCTGGAAGACCTCGAGCGGGCGCCGCTCACCGTGCACCCGCAGCCGACGAGTCAGCTGCGTGAACTCAGCGCCACACTGGATCGGCTGCCACTCTGGGATGCGACACCGCTGCAGGCCTACTTCAATCAGGTGCAGTCTCTGGTCGCGTACTACCATTTCGAGAGCGTGCACTTCGATCGCTACGGTCCCCCCAATGCGGAGACACAGGTGGCCATCGCGGTGCGCGAATTCGCGCGCCAGGGTCTGCCGGCCGCGACCTGGAGAACGCTGCATCTCAATGCGGATCAGGTGCGCGGCAATGGTGCGGTGGTAGCGCCGGTTTCCGAAAAGACGGAGGACGGTAACCCGGTGTTCTGGCTGCGCAGTGTGACAGCCGCCGGCGACACGGCGGCCGCCGCCAGCATCCGCCGCGAAGCGGGCGCGCCCGGCGATCTGGTCCTGAACCACCCGAACATCTTCTTCGGCGAGAGCGACCAGGAATACCTCATCGTCAACGCGCCCCGCGATTCGAGCGGCAGCGGCGCGCAGGCGGCGCGCGCGGGCGTTCCGCTGGGCACGTTCCTGCGCGTGTTCGCGTACGCCTGGCGCTTCGGCGACCGTAACCTGCTGTTTTCGAGCGAGCTGACGCCCACGAGCCGGCTGCTGTTCCGTCGCTCCGTGCAGGAACGCGTGGCCACGCTGGCGCCGTTCCTGGGCTGGGATCCTCGCCCGTTACCGGTGATCCTCGACGGGCACATCGTGTGGCTCGTGGACGGGTACACCTACTCGCGGACATTTCCGCTCTCGGCCGGCCGCACCGTTGGCGACATGGGCACCGTCAGCTACCTGCGCAACAGCGTAAAAGCCACCGTGGACGCCATCACGGGCGAGACGCGGCTGTACGCCATTGATCCGCAGGAGCCGATCCTGGCGGCGTACGCGCGCGCGTTCCCGGGACTGTTCCACCCGCTCCAGGACATGCCGCTCATGCTGCAGCGGCACCTGCGCTATCCGCAGCGCCTGCTGCAGGTGCAGGCCCAGGTGCTGGAGAAATTCCACGTCGACAGTGCCTCCGTTTTCTTTGCCGGTCAGCGCGAGTGGCAGGTGCCGCAGGAAGGTGCCGGCTCGGGACTGGGTCGCGACTACCCGCCCATCTATCTGCTCGCGCCCATGCCGGGCGGCACGCGGCCGGAATTCCTGCTGGCGCTGCCGTTCATTGCGCGCGACCGGCAGAACATGACGGCCATACTGCTCGTGCAGAACGACGCGCCGCACTACGGTCGCAAGCTGCTGCTCGAGTTGCCGCTCGACCAGCAGGTTTCGGGACCGCAGCAGGTGCGCACACTGATCGAGCAGGATCCGGTGATCTCGGCGCAGCTCACGCTCTGGCGACAGGGCGGCAGCGACGTGGAGATCGGCCGGCTGCGCGTGGTGCCGCTGGATGGCAGCGTGCTGTACGTGGAGCCACTCTACCTGTCCGGCTCCAATAGCTCGATACCACAGCTGCAGCGCGTCGTGATCAGCGATGGCACCACGGTCGCCATGGCGGAGAACATGGACGCGGCCGTGGCGGCGATCCGGGGCGCGAACGAATCCGGAAACCCCGTCGCCAACACGCCGCCCGCGGCGGGAACGCTGGATTGGCCACGTCAGGCGCTCGATCTGATGCAGCAGGCGGAACGCGCGCTGCGCGCGCTTTCGTGGGACGAATTCGGGCGCCGCTGGAAAGAGCTGCAGGACCTGCTGCGACGCGCTGCGGGCAACGCGCGGAAATGAGCGCGCGCGCTTGCCGCACCCGCAGGCCGCCGGTATGATTCCGCGGCCCGGAACACCGGCGCCGGACGCAAGGACCATCGTGGTCGCCCTGGGCGGGAACGCGCTGCAGCCCGCCGGTGAGCGCGGCGACATTCACCAACAGTTCGCGCACACACGAGAAAGCCTCGGGGCGGTGGTCGCGCTGGCCGAGGCCGGCTGGAAAATTGCCATCGTGCACGGCAATGGGCCGCAGATCGGCGACGAACTGCTGCGCAACGAGCTGGCGCGCGCGGAACGGCCACCGTTGCCGCTGGGTGTGCTGGTTGCAGCCACGGCGGGCTGGATCGGCTACATGATCCAGCAGTCGCTGCAGAACGCACTGGCGCGCCGTGGTGTCGCACGCTCCGTTGTCACGCTGGTGACGCAGGTGATCGTGGACCCGGATGATCCCGCGACACGACGGGCGACCAAGCCCATCGGCAACGTGCTGCCGGACGACGCGGCCGAGCGCGTGGCGAGCGAACGCGGCTGGACGATTGCAAAGGTGGACGGCGCGTGGCGCCGCATGGTGCCATCACCGCAGCCGCTGGAATTCGTCGAGCGCGAGGAGATCGAGCATCTGTTCCGCTCGGGCGCCATCGTGATCGCGGGTGGCGGCGGCGGCACACCCGTCTACCGTGATGCGCGGCTCGGTCTGGAAGGTGTGGATGCCGTGATCGACAAGGATCGCGCGGCCGAGGTGCTGGCCAGGAGCCTGCGCGCCACCACACTGCTCATTCTGACGAACGTGGAGGGCGCCTTCGCCGACTGGGGCACGCCGCGCGCACGGCTGCTGCGGCGCCTGCACGTCGCTGAGGCGGCCGCCCTGCTCGAGCAGGGCGTGTTCGGCAGCGGCAGCATGCAGCCGAAGGTCGAAGCCGCGATCGCGTTCGTGCGCGGCGGCGGCGAGCGCGCCAGCATCGCGCGGCTGGACCACGGACTGGACGCGGTGGAAGATCGCACGGGCACGACCATCGTGCCCTGACGGTCGCGGGAAAACGGAACGAGACGATGAACATCCACGAATTCCAGGCGAGAGACATCCTGCGCCGGCATGGTGTGCCCGTGCCGCCGGGCGAAGTGGCGACGACACCGGACGAAGTCGCGGCCATCGCCCAGCGTTTCGGCGGCACCGTGGTGATCAAGGCGCAGGTGCACGCGGGCGGACGCGGCAAGGCGGGCGGCGTGAAGCTGGCGCACTCGCCGGAGGAAGCGAAGGAGCATGCCACGCACATCCTGGGCATGAGCATCAAGGGACTGGTCGTACAGCGCGTGCTGGTGGCGCCGGCCGAGGACATCGCCAGTGAAGCGTACGTCGGCATCATTGTGGACCGCGCATCCAAGCGGCCGGTCTTCATGGTGAGCCGCGAAGGCGGCGTGGACATTGAAGAAGTCGCGGCGCGCGATCCGGGCGCGATTCGCCGGCACGCCGTCGATGCGCGTTATGGCCTGCTGCCCTTCGAGGCGTACACCCTCGCCACGGCGCTGTACGACGACTTCAAGCAGCAGCGTGCCTGCGCCCGCGTCCTGCAGCAGCTCTACGCGGCGTTCCTGGCGAGCGGCGCATCACTGGCCGAGATCAATCCACTCGTGACCACGCCCGCCGGTGAAGTGAAGGCGCTCGATGCCAAGATCAACATCGATGATAACGAGCTGTTCCGGCGGGCCGATATTGCCGCGCTGCGCGACAGCAGTGCGGAGCCACCGGCCGAGACGCAGGCACGCGAGGCGGGACTGACGTTCATCAAGCTGGAAGGCAATATCGGCGCAGTGGTCAACGGTGCGGGGCTCGCCATGGCCACCATGGACCTGATCAAGTACTACGGCGGCGAGCCGGCCAACTTCCTCGACATCGGCGGGTCCTCGAATCCCGAGAAGGTGGTGAACGCGCTGCGCATCATCACCGCGGACCCGGCAGTGCGCGTCATCTGCTTCAACATCTTCGGCGGCATCACACGCTGCGATGACGTGGCCAATGGCATCGTGACGGCGATGAGCCAGATCCGCATCGAAGTACCGCTCGTCATTCGACTCACCGGCACCAACGAGGAGCTGGCGCTGGAGATCCTGCAGGGGGCCGGCTTCGGCGCCACCACCTCGATGGATGAGGTGGTGCAGAAGGCCGTGGCCCTGGCCGCCGCACCCGCGCGCTGAGGCAACATGGCGATCTTCATCGACGAAACCACCACACTGATCGTACAGGGCATCACAGGGCGTGATGGCTCGTTCCACTCGCGACAGATGATCGACTACGGCACGCGTGTGGTCGCCGGTATAACACCGGGTAAGGGCGGGCAGTCCTTCGAAGGACCGAACGGCGGGCTGGTTCCCGATCTTCGACACCGTGGAACACGCGGTGCGCGAAACCGGTGCCAACACGTCGGTCATCTACGTGCCGCCCGCCTTCGCCGCCGACGCCATCATGGAGGCCGCCGCCGCGCGCGTGCAGCTGATTGTCGCCATCACCGAGGGCATTCCGGTGCTGGACATGACGCGCACCTTTGCCTACGTGAAGGACTGCGGCGTTCGTCTGCTCGGTCCCAACTGTCCGGGACTGCTTTCGCCGGCGCGCTCCAAGGTGGGAATCCTGCCGGGCCAGATCGCGACACCCGGGCCGGTCGGTCTGGTCTCGCGCTCGGGCACACTCACCTACGAGGTCGTCTACCAGCTGACCCGCGCAGGCCTCGGCCAGAGCACCTGCGTGGGCATTGGCGGCGACCCGATCAACGGTACCTCGTTCATCGATTGCCTGTCTGCATTCGAGCAGGACCCGGAGACGAAGGCCGTGGTCATGATCGGCGAGATCGGCGGCACCGACGAACAGGATGCCGCGGAATTCGTCGCCGCGAACATGACCAAGCCGGTGATCGGCTTCATTGCGGGCCAGACCGCGCCACCCGGACGACGCATGGGCCATGCGGGCGCGATCATCAGCGGTTCCGCCGGTACTGCAGCGGAAAAGATGCAAGCCTTCGAGCGCAATGGTATTGCCGTGGCTCGCAAGCCGTCCGACGTCGTCGGACTGGTGCAGAACCTGCTTGCCTGAGGGACGGCCGGCGCATGCCTGATACGCGGCTGCTGCGGCGTGAACACGCGGTGGTGCCGTTGCTCGCCGAGTCGTTGACGGAAGGTCTGTTCATCCTGGCGCAACGGCTGGGCGAGTCGGGCGCCTTGCGTGATCCGGCCGCCATCGAGCGCGCCTTCAGCGAACAGCGGGGCAAGAGCGCCGTGCGCGCGGGCCCCGACATTGCACTGCCGCACTATCGCACGGACGCGGTGGACGGCGTGGTGGTGGCCATTGGCGTGGCGCCGCAGCCACTGCGCACGGCTGATGCGGAATGGCTGCCCGGCCCGCGCATCGTGACACTCGTGCTCGCTCCGACCGATGCGGCGACACTCTATCTGCAGGCGGTTTCCGCGCTGGCGCGCGCCTTCCGTCAATCCGAAGTGGTCGAGCAGCTGAAGCAGGCGGCATCGGTAACAGACCTGTTCGCGATTCCCGCACTGGCCAGCCTGGAAATCGCGCCGGTGCTGACGGCCCGCAATGTGATGATCACGACGGACGACGCAGCCACGCCCGATACGCCGGTGCGCGACGCGGTCGAACGCATGCTGCGCTCGGGCGCGCGCGCCCTCGCCGTGGTGGGCGACAAGGGCGAGGTGATGGGCATCGTGAACGAAGCGGATGTGCTGCAGGGCGTGGTGCTCCGCCGCTCGCGCAGCAACAGCGGCGACCTGGTGGCGCCGCTCAAGGTACGCGATCTGATGACGCGCTCCGTGCTGTGCCTGGCAGACACCGCCTCGCTCGAAGAGGTGGCCAACCTGATGATCAACAAGGACGTGGGTGAGATCCCCGTTGTCGCCGAAGGCAAGCTCGTGGGACTCGTGCGCCGCGGCGACATCCTGCGCCGACTCTACGGAAGATGACCGCATGTCCCTGACGCTCGCGATCGTCAAACCGGATGCCGTGCAGCGCGGCCTGGCGGGCCGCGTCCTCGCCCATCTCGAGGAAAAAGGCTTCCGCCTGCGCGCCGCGCGCATGATGCGTCTGAGCACGGCCCAGGCGCGCGCGTTCTACGCGGTGCACCGGGAACGCTCCTTCTTCGAGCCGCTCGTGCGCTTCATGACCTCAGGGCCGTGCCTGCCGCTCGTGCTGGAACGCGACGACGCCGTGGCCGAGCTCCGGCACGCGATCGGCGCAACCGATCCGGCCGAGGCGGAGGCAGGTACGGTGCGGGCGCTCTTCGCCGAGTCGAAGGAGCGCAACGCAATTCATGCTTCGGACGCGCCCGAAACCGCCGAGCGCGAAATCGCCTTCTTCTTCGCTGGCGCGGATTCATCTGGGCACGGCGGCAGCGGAGTGAGCGCCGGGTCGCCGATACCTCTGAAGACGGCTGCGAGTTGGCCGCGGCGTCCGTTGACGGAGGTCGGGGTTCCGGCATCTTTGACGACTATGCTGAAAGTCGATCCGGGCCTTGTACAGCGGAAGGGCCGACTCGGATCGAAGCAGCGGTGCGCCAGGGCGATCCGCTCCTGGAAGGATACCGGTATCCGGCTCGGCGCACCGCTGGAGGTCCTGCTCGAGGTCGCAGCGGGCGGCGCGGTACGTCGTCATCCGGGGCCGGCTTCGCGGGGTATCAGTCGGGCCTGCAGGCGGTGCCTGTGCGAGGTGCGACTCCGCTCTCGAGACGAAGTCCTCTTCCTCTTCCGACCGGGGCTGGACCGCGTCGAAGCGGAGGCGGAGGAAGTCTACACGTTTCCGGCGCGCACGGCAGATCGATCTGGCACCGGGGTGCGGGAACATGTGATTCTGGCGGTACCGCTGTTTCGTGGTCGCCGGAGACCGTGCCGGGGCCTGTGCCCCGCTGTGGCGCGGACCTGAACGATGGCCCGTGCGGCTGCGGGGTCGCGGCCGGATCCGCGCTGGGCGGGCTCCGAAAAATCGCGAATGAACGGAGGAGGGTCTCCGTGGCCGTACCGAAGAAGCGAGTCTCGAAGCAGCGGAAACGCAAGCGGCGCAGTGCCATGAAAGCGGCGATGCCGACGTTACACCCCTGCCCGAAGTGCGGAGATCCGAAGGTTCCGCACCGGGTGTGCCCGAATTGTGGGACGTATCGGGGCGAGCAGGTACTCGAGGTCGAGGAGCTGTAAGGGAGCGCGAGGTGCGCATCGCTCTGGACGCCATGGGCACGGACCGTCATCCGGCCGTGGAAGTCGAGGGCGTGGTCCAGGCGTTGCGCGAACTGTCCTGACGATTTCGCCATCATGTTGGTCGGTGACCGCGGCGAAAATCGAGGTGGAACTGGGTCACTGGCACGAGATTCCAGGGATCGCGTTCACATCCGGGAAGCGACCCAGACGATCCTGCCGGGCGAAGTCAGCGGTTTCCGCGGTGAGGCGGAAGCCGGACTCCTCGATCGTCGTCGGACTGGAGCTGCAACGGGACGGCCACGCGGACGCCTTCATCAGTGCGGGCTCGACGGGTGCGGTGATGGCGGCGTCGCTCTTCGTTCTGCGTCGATTGCAGGGCGTGGATCGGCCGGCGGTCGCAACGGCGCTACCCACGTCGGTCCAGCCGTGTTTGTTGATCGACGCGGGCGCGAACGTTGACTGTAAACCGTTCCATCTATTGCAGTTCGCCCGCCTCGGCTCAGTCTACGTCGAGGACGCGTGGCAGCGGCCCCGACCGCGAGTCGGTCTGCTCAACATCGGAGAGGAACCCGAGAAGGGCAATGAACTCGCGGCGGAGGCCCACCGGCTTCTCTCGACGAGTGGCCTCAACTTCGTGGGCAACGTGGAAGGCCGCGATATCATCCGCGGCACCTGTGACGTGCTGGTCGCCGATGGGTTCGTCGGCAACGTACTCCTCAAGTTCTACGAATCGGTGACCGCGTACTTCCACGGCCTGATGTGCGAGCGGCTGGCTCCCACCGTCACGCAGACGCGGCTCGATGAGATCTTCCAGTCGTTCGACTACACGGAGTACGGCGGCGCGCCGCTGCTGGGAGTGAACGGAATTTCCATCATCTGCCACGGCGGCTCGCCCCCTCGCGCGATCCGGAACGCGATACGCGTTGCGCGGCAGGCGGTCGAGACGCGCATGCTCGGACACATCGAGCGAGCCGTCGCGGCCGGCGCCGACACGGCGAATGTTTGACGCCGGACGTACCGGTGAACCTTCACGGACGAATACGACGCTCCGCATCACTGGGGGGTACATGAAATCGCCTTCGCCCTCGGTCGAGATCGTGGCGACGGGTCGATATCCTGCCGGACCGCGTTCTGACGAACGCGGATCTCGAACGCATGGTGGACACGTCGTGACGAGTGGATCCGCGAGCGCACCGGGCATCCGCGAGCGCCGCATTGCGCCCTGCGATCTCAGTTGCGCCGAGATGGGCGCGTCCGCGGCCGCGCATCGCCATGGAACGGGCGGGTCGAGCGCGGGCGAGACTCGACCTGTTATCGTCGTGTCCACGGCAACACCGGACCGCCTGCTTCCGGCGACGGCGTGCGACATCCAGGCCCGCCTGGGCGCAGCGCACGCGGCGGCGTTCGACATCTCGGCCGCCTGTTCCGGCTTCATCTACGCACTGACCGTCGCGGAGGGACTACGTCGCGGCGGGCCATGGCGAGATCGCGCTCGTCGTTTCGACCGAGAAAATGACGAGTATCGTCGACTGGGAAGACCGCAAGACCTGCGTCCTGTTCGGCGACGGCGGCGGGCGCCGCCATGGTCGCCGCAGCAGAACGGCCGAGGCGTGCTTTCGAGCTACCTCCGCTCGGACGGCACACCTGGCCGAACTGCTCTGGACGACCGGCGGGCGGCGTGCTCCTGCCGCTGGATCAGGCGAGGCTCGCCGCCAAGGAGCACACCGTCAAGATGGCGGGGCGCGAAGTGTTCAAGGCCGCGGTGCGCTCGATGGCGGAGGCGGCGGATCAGGCGCTGGCACGCGCCGGCCTCACCGGCGGAAGACATCGATCTCCTGATCCCGCACCAGGCGAACATGCGCATCATCGAGGCGACGGCGAGGTACGCCGGCATTCCCATGGAAAAGGTCTTCGTCAATGTGGACCGGTACGGCAACATGAGCTCGGCCACGCTGCCCGTGGCGCTGGACGAGGCCGTTGAAGGTGGCCGGCTGAAGCCCGGGCAGAACCTGCTGCTGGTTGCGTTCGGGGCGGGCTTCACGTGGGCGTCAGCGGTGTTGCGGTGGTAGCACTGCTCTTCCCCGGACAGGGGTCGCAGTGCGTGGGGATGGGCCGGGATCTGGTGCGCCCTGCAGCCGGAGTCGCGCGCGCCGTGTTCGAGGAAGCCGACGACGCTCTCGGGCTCCGCGCTTTCGCGACTGTGTTTCGAGGGCCCCGAGTCCGATCTGGTACTCACGCACAATGCGCAGCCCGCGATCCTCACGCACTCGATCGCCGTGTTTCGCTGCCTCGGGCGAGTCTGGAACTCGGTAGTGCCTGCGCCGCGGCCGGTCATTCACTGGGCGAATTCAGCGCGTACGTCGCCGCGGGCTCGATCTCCGTTTCGCGGACGGCGTGCGCACGGTCCGGCGCCGCGGTGAGCTGATGCTGCGCGGCGGGGAAGACCGCCCGGCACGATGGCGGCCGTTCTGGGTCTCGACGATGAAGCACTGGAGCGCGTCTGCCGGGACGCATCCCAAGCCGGCGGCGACCTGCGTTCCCGCGAACTACAACTCGCCCGGTCAGGTCGTGATCAGTGGCGACGTCGAAGCCGTCGAGCGGGCCATGGAGCTGGCCACCGCGGCCGGCGCGCGCCGGGTTGCCGTTCAACGTGTCCGGGGCATTCCACTCCCCGCTCATGGCTGGTCGCCGAGCCGGCCTTTCCCGGCAGCTCGAGGCCGTGCCCTTCTGATCCCGCGTTTCCCGTAGTGTCGAACGTCACGGCGGGCCTGGTCGGACGCGGCCGAGGCGAGACGATTGCTGCGCCAGCAGTTGACGTCGCCCGTGCGCTGGGATGAGAGCATGCGCGCCATCGTGCAGCTGGGCGTGCGCTCGTTTCTCGAGCTGGGCCCGGGCAATGTGCTGACCGGCCTGTTGCGCCGCATCGCTCGCGATGCGGAGGCGAAGGCGCTGGGAACAGACGCGGATCTGCGCGCCTTCAGCATGGCGTGAGGACGTGGCGTGAGCGAGCTGGCTGGACGGATGGCGGTCGTGACGGGCGGGAACCGGGGCATAGGGTACGGTATTGCGCAGGCCCTGGCGCGGGCCGGCGCGCGTGTGGCCGTGGTTGCGCGCGATGCCGGGACGGGCCGAAGCTTCAGCCGCAACGCTGCCGGGAGAGGGGCACGGCGGCTTCGCCTGCGATGTTGTGGATGGCAGCAGCGTGGATCCCACGCTGCGGGCCGATCGAGGAACGCTGGGCCCGCTCGACATCCTCGTGAACAACGCGGGCGTTACCGAAGACAACGTGCTGGTCCGGCTCAGTGATGAGGCCTGGGATCGCGTCCTCGACACGAATCTCAAGGGCGCGTTCCATTTCATTCGTGCCGCGGCGCGCGGCATGATGCGCAGGCGCTCGGGTCGCATCATCAACATCACGAGTATCGTCGGACTCACAGGGAACCGTGGCCAGGCGAACTACGCCGCTTCCAAGGCAGGCCTGATCGGGCTGACCAAGTCAGTGGCGAAAGAACTGGCATCGCGCGAGGTACTGTGCAATGCAGTGGCACCAGGGTTCATCGAGACCGAAATGACGGCGGCGCTGAGCGAGGAGGCAAGGGCCGCGCTGCGGGCGCAGATCGCTCTCGGTCGCCTGGGCAGTGTGGAAGATGTGGCAGGCCTGGTTCGGTTTCTGGCAGGTCCGGCCGCAAGTTATATTACCGGCCAGGTCATCGTGGTCGATGGCGGCATGGTCATTTGACACTCGAACGGTGAGGACAGGATGGCGGACAGCACCGAGGCGAAGGTGAAAGAGATCATCATCAACGAGCTTGGCGTGGAGCCCGAGAAGGTGACCGCCGAAGCTTCGTTCGTCGAAGACCTGGGTGCCGACTCGCTGGACACGGTCGAACTCGTCATGGCATTCGAAGAAGAATTCGGGATCGAGATCCCCGATGAGGATGCCGAGAACCTGCAGACCGTCGGCGACGCCATCAAGCTACCTGAAGGAGAAGGGCGTCGAGTAGGACTCCACCGCTTTCTTTTCCTGTACGCAATGCGAATGCGCACGGAACGCGGTCATCGGGTCGTGCTCACCGGAGCCGGCCTGCTGACGCCGCTGGCCCATACGATGGATGCCACGTGGCAGGCACTGCTGTGCGGTGTCAACGGGGTCGGACCCGATCACGCAATTCGATGCCACGCCGGATTTCGACGTGCGCTTCGCGGCGGAAGTGAAAGGGCTTCGATCCCGAGCAGTACATGGAACGCAAGGAAGCGCGGCGCACGGATCGCTTCGCACAGTTCGCCATGCCGCGGCACCGTGCAGCGGTGCGCGACGCGGGGCTGGATCCGCTGCCGGCGAGCGTCGACCGCGACCGCGTTGGCGTGCTCATCGGCAGCGGCATTGGCGGCATTGCCACGTTCGAAGAGCAGACGCGCGTCATGGTCGAGCGCGGGCCCAAACGCATCAGCCCGTTCTTCGTTCCCATGTTCATTCCCGACATTGCCGCGGGCCACGTTTCCATTCGCTACGGCTTCCGCGGCCCGAATTACGCGACCGTCTCGGCCTGCTCGTCCAGCGCGCACGCGGTCGGCGACGCCTACCGCATCCTGCAGCGGGGCGAAGCCGATGTCATGGTCTCGGGCGGCACGGAAGCGACCATCACCCGCCTGACGGTGGCAGGCTTCGCCAACATGAAGGCCCTCTCGACGCGCAATGATTCACCCGCCACAGCCAGCCGGCCGTTCGATGCGACGCGTGATGGCTTCGTGCTGGGTGAAGGCTCCGGCATGCTGGTGCTGGAAACGCTGGAACACGCGACTGCGCGTGGCGCCACGGTACTGGGCGAGATCATCGGCTTCGGGCAGAGCGCGGACGCCTATCACCTGACCGCGCCAGCACCCGAAGGCGCGGGCGCCCAGCTCGCCATTCGTGCGGCCCTGCGGGATGCCGCCATCACGACAACGGATGTGGACTACATCAACGCGCACGGCACGTCCACACCCATGAACGACCTGAACGAGACCAAGGCAGTCAAGCACGTTTTCGGCGAGCATGCGTACAAGCTCGTGATGGGCTCGACCAAGTCGATGACCGGACATCTGCTGGGTGCAGCCGGCGCCGTCGAGTGCATCGTTGCCACGCTGGTCTGCCGGGACGGTGCCATACCCCCGACCACGAACTTCACCACGCCGGATCCGGAGTGCGACCTGAACTACGCGCATAACCGGCGCATCGACCAGCCTGTGCGCATCGCGCTTTCCAATTCGTTCGGCTTCGGCGGGCACAATGTCTGCCTGGCCGTGCGCCGCTGGGAGGGGGACTGACCACGTGATCGCTGCTCCGGCCGGCGAGCCGGCTGTCCGGCCCACGGACCGTCGGCTGTTCGGCATTGCCGACAAGGTGCTGCGAAGGGCGACGACTCGATCGCGCCGACGGCATCGCTCTCTTCGAGTCGCGCGATCTGCTCGCGATCGGCGCACTCGCCGATCACGTGAACCGCGCGAAGAACGGAAACCGCGTCTTCTTCGCCGCCAATCAGCACCTGAATCCCACCAACGTCTGCGTACTGCGGGCGACGTGTGTGTTCTGCTCTTTCGCGCGCCGGCCGAAAGAGGAAGGCGCCTATACGATGTGCCTCGAGGAGGCGTTCCAGGAGGCGGCGCTGGCGCGGGATACACCGGTGCGTGAGTTCCACATCGTCGGGCGGACTGCACCCCAAACTGCGTGTTTCCTACTACGCGGACCTGATCCGCGGACTGCGTGAACGCCATCCGGGCGTGGAAGTGAAGGCGCTCACGGCGGTCGAGATCGCGCACCTGGCACGCGTGGAGAAGTGCACGGTCGAGGAGGTGCTGCTGCGGCTGCGCGAAGCCGGGCTGGACACGCTGCCCGGCGGCGGCGCCGAAGTCTTCTCGCTCAACGTGCGCGCCACCATCGCGGACCGGAAGCTGGCGGCGGGCGAATGGCTGGACGTGCACCGGCGCGCGCACAACCTGGGCATTCGCAGCAACTGCACCATGCTCTACGGTCATGTGGAGACGTCCGCGGACCGCGTCGACCACCTGGAAGCGCTGCGCGCCCTGCAGGATGAGACGGGCGGCTTCCTCACGTACATCCCGCTGGCCTACCATCCCGACAATAACGAGTTAGGGAAGACGCTGGGGCGCGAAGGCACCGCCACCACCGGCTACGATGACCTCAAGAACCTGGCCGTGGGCCGGCTCTTCCTGGACAACTTCGATCACATCAAGACACACTGGATCATGAATACGGCCAAGGTCAGCCAGATCGCGCTGCACTTCGGCGTGGATGATCTGGAAGGCACGGTGCGCCGGGAACGCATCTATCACGAGGCCGGCGCCACCACGCCCGAAGGCCTGGGGTTCGACGACATCATCCGGCTGATCAAGGATGCGGGGAAGCGACCCGTCGAGCGCAACGTGCACTACGAGGAGATGCGCTCATGGTGATGCCCCGCGCAGGCGCACCCGAGCAGCGCGCACTGCCCATCCTCCAGACTGTGACGCCGCGACTGCGCGAGCCCTCGGCGCAGGGCGCAGTCGGCGCGACTCACCGGCCGCCTCGCCCGCTGTACACGCCGCCGCCCCTCGAGTCGCGGCCGTTCGCCGCCGATATCCGCGCCTGGCGCGGGCTGCTCGACGAGACCTCGCTGGTCGACCTGGGCGCACGCGCGAATGCGGCCCGGCGGGAACGGCATTCGGATGACGTGGTGTCGTACATCGTGGACCGCAACATCAATTACACGAACCTGTGCGTGACCGACTGCGGCTTCTGCGCGTTCTACCGCCGGCCCAAGGATCCCGAGGCATACGTGCTGTCGTACGAGGAGATCGGGCGCAAGATCGATGAAGCGAAGGCGGTGGGCGGCGTGCAGATCCTCATGCAGGGCGGACACAACCCCTACCTGCCGCTCGACTGGTACCTCGGCCTGCTGCGCCACATCAAGGAGCATCACCCGATTCACGTCCACGGCTTCAGCGCTTCCGAGATCGAGATGATCACGAAGGTGTCGCGGCTGCCGCTGGACGAAGTGCTGCGCCAGCTGCGCGAAGCCGGGCTCGATTCGATTCCGGGCGCGGGCGCGGAAATCCTCGTGGACGCCGTGCGTGACTTCATTGCGCCGAAGAAGATCGACTCCAGCCGCTGGCTGGAGATCCACGAGGCCGCGCACGAGGCGGGACTGCTCACGACCGCCACCATGATGTACGGTGTGGGCGAGACCTGGGAGGACCGTCTCGAGCACCTGCTGCGGCTGCGCGCATCCCAGGCGAGGAGCCTGGCCCGGGGGGCCGGCCACTACACCGCCTTCATTGCCTGGTCGTTCCAGCCACTGCACACCGAGATGCAGGACTGGCAGATCCCGCTGGGCACAGGCATGGACTATCTGCGTGTTACAGCGCTGGCGCGACTGGTACTCGACAACTTCCACAACCTGCAGGTTTCCTACGTGACGCAGGGCCCGAAGATGGCGCAGATCGCGCTCAGCTTCGGGGCCAACGATTTCGGCTCATTGATGATCGAGGAGAACGTGGTGAGCGCGGCCGGCATCGATTTCATCATGCCGGAAACCGAGATCTGCCGGCTCATCGAGGATGCAGGCTTCACGCCGCGCCGGCGCTATCAGGACTATCGGCTGGTGCAGAGCGGGGAAGCGGCGTGCCCGTGCTGCGAGTGGCGCAGTCCTGCCATGGCGGGCAGCTGAGGCGGGGGCGATGGCGAGCGTACTCATCCTGATGGGGTCGGAGTCCGACCGCGAGCGCATGGAGAAGGCAGTGCCCATCCTGCGCGATGCGGGCGTGGACAGCGAAGTCATCGTGTGCAGCGCGCACCGCGAGCCGGACCGCACGGCGGACCTGGCGAAGAACGCCGAGGCGCGCGGCTTCTCCGTCGTTGTGTGCGGGGCCGGCCTTTCCGCCGCGCTGCCGGGGGTGGTCGCGGCACACACCAAACTTCCTGTTATCGGCGTGCCCCTTTCGGCCGCACTCGGTGGACTGGATGCGCTCCTGTCCACGGTGCAGATGCCGCCCGGTGTGCCGGTCGCCTGCGTGGGCATCGACAACGCCAGGAACGCGGCTCACCTGGCACTCCGCATCCTGCGCGCCCCGCGTTCCTGACGCGTCGCGCGGATGAGGACAGGCATCGGCTACGACTCGCACCGCTTCGAGACCGGGCGCCGGCTCGTGCTGGGCGGCGTCGACATTCCCTCTCCCATCGGTCTCGCCGGTCACTCGGATGCTGACGCCGTGGCGCACGCCGTCATCGACGCCATCCTCGGCGCCAGCGCGCTGGGCGACATTGGCACGCACTTCCCCTCGAGCGACGCACGCTGGAAGGATGCCGACTCGATGGCCCTGCTGCGTGCGGCCACCGAGATCGTTGCAGGCGAGAACTATCAGGTGGTCAATGTCGACGTCACCGTGATCTGCGAGCAGCCTCGCCTCGCTGCGCATGTGCCCGCCATGCGTGCGCGCATTGCGGATGCCATTGGGATCGGCACGCAGCACGTTTCGGTGAAGGGCAAGAGCAACGAGGGAATGGGCTGGATCGGCGCGGGCGAAGGGCTGGCCGCCATCGCCGTCGTGCTCGTCGATTCCCTGGAGTAGCCGCGCGCCGACGCGTCGCCATGCAATTACAATCAATCCTGCAATGGCTGGCCGGCCTGCCGCCGGTGCTCATCTACCTGCTGATCGGCGGCGGCGCGGCCATTGAGAATCTGTTTCCGCCGGTACCAGCCGACACATTCGTTCTCGCGGGCGCATTCCTCGCCGCTCGCGGACCGGCGCAGGCGTGGCTGGTGTTCCTCTGCACATGGGTGGGCAATGTGGCATTGGCGCTGCTCGTCTACGCGCTGGCACGGCGCTGGGGCCACGACTTCTTCAACCACCGCACAGGCCGCTGGCTGCTGCACCCGCGTCAGCTCGAGCAGATCGGCCGCTTCTACGATCGCTGGGGAACGCCCGCCATTTTCGTAAGCCGCTTCCTGCCCGCCTTCCGCTCGATCGTGCCGGTGTTCGCGGGTGTGAGCCGCGTGCCTGTGCGTCGCGTGGCGCTGCCCATGGCGGGCGCGTCCGCGCTCTGGTACGGCGCGCTCGTGATCGCGGGTACGCAGGCGGGGCGCAACACGGAAGCGTTGCTCCGAGCCTTCCGCAGCGTCAGCGGCATTCTGCTCATCATCGCGGTCCTGCTGATTGCGGCGGCCGTATGGTGGTGGTGGAAGACGCGACGCGAGCGCCGCTGACGTGTTCCAGCTGGAGCGCTTTCTGGATCATCTGTCGATGGAGCGCGGACTGTCGCCGCGCACGCTGGACGCATACGGCCGGGACCTGAACGGCCTCGTCGCCTTTCTCGAAGCGCGCAACGTACACCGCCCCGGTGAAGTGAGCGCCACGGACCTGCGTGAGTTCGTCTACGCGCTCAAGGATCGGGGACTGGAGGCGACGTCGATCCGCCGGACCCTCTCCGCGACGCGCACGTACTTCTCTTTCCTCCTGACCGAAGGCGTCGTCGTGGCGGACCCGACGGAACGGGTCGAGCTGCCGCGCGCCTGGCGACGGCTGCCCGGCGCGCTCAGCCGGCATGATGTCGAGCGGCTGCTGGAAGCGCCGGACCCCGCCGACACGCTCTACTGGCGCGATCGCGCGCTGCTCGAGTTCGCGTATGCCGCCGGTGTGCGCGTGAGTGAGCTTACCGCGCTCAAGCTGCGCGATCTCGACCTGGAAGAGGGAATGGCCATGGTCTTCGGCAAGGGCTCCAGGGAGCGACTGGTGCCGGTCGGCCGCGCCGCAGTGCGGGCGCTCGAGGTGTACCTGCGCGAAACCCGGCCGGCACTCCTGGGCGGGCGCTCGGAAGGCGTGGTATTCCTCAACGCGCGTGGCCGGCCACTCTCGCGCATGGGTGTGTGGAAGATTCTGCGCAGACACGTCGACCGCGCGGGCATCGAGAAGCGCGTGACGCCGCACACACTGCGGCACTCCTTTGCCACGCACCTGCTGGAGGGCGGCGCCGACCTGGCCGCAGTGCAGGAGCTGCTGGGCCATGCCGACATCGCGACCACGCAGATCTACACGCACGTGGAACGGGAGTACCTGCGCGATGTGCACCGGCGCTATCACCCTCGCGCCTGAGTGCCGGACAGGGCGTACTTGTTGGCCGCGCCTGGTGCGCCTAACCTTCGGAGAGTCACGCGACGACGGGGGAGGCCGTGCTGCTGGTCATCGACAATTACGATTCCTTCACCTTCAATCTGGTGCAGCTCTTCGGCGAATTGTCCGTGGAGCTGCAGGTGCATCGCAACGACGAGATCACGCTGGACCAGATCGCGGCGCTCGCACCGCGCTGGATCGTCGTGTCGCCGGGGCCCTGCACGCCTGCGGAAGCCGGCGTGAGTGTGCCCTGCATTCAGCGTTTCGGATCGTCCATCCCGATCCTGGGCGTGTGCCTCGGGCATCAGTCCATCGGCGCGGCCTGGGGCGGCTGCGTGGTACGCGGACGCCGCACCATGCACGGCAAGGTGTCCGCCGTGCGTCATGACGGTCGCGCCATGTTCGAAGGGCTGCAGAATCCGCTGCACGTGGCGAGGTATCATTCACTCGTCATCGAGCCGACGGCGCTGCCACCCTGCCTCGAAGTGCTGGCCGCGACCGACGAACCCGGCTGGGAGGACGAAATCCAGGCCGTGCGCCACCGCACGTTCCCGGTCTGGGGCGTGCAGTTTCATCCGGAATCGATTGCCAGTGAGGGCGGTCGCGAAATCGCCCGGAACTTCCTCGCGCTCGCGTGATCGCGCGGCGCACCCGGGTACCCATCCTGCTGGCGCTCCTGTTCAGCGCGCCGGCCACAGTCCACGCACAGCAGCGACGCGTCACACTCAGCGGCCGCGGCGAGCTGGAGACAGACAGCATCCTGAAGCGCGTTGTCGCCTCCGGCAATTACCGGCTGCTCGATGCCGACACCGTGTATGCGCCGGGCGACACCATACAGGGCCCCGTCATCTTCGCCGCCACTACCGCCAAACTGGAAAACGTCATCCTGGGCGATGTGGTCATCGTCGACGCCAACGTGTTCCTGCGGCCGCACGCACACATCGCAGGGGATGTGGTCAACATTGGCGGCGGGCTGTTCCTGGCGGACAATGCGCTGATCGATGGCACGGTGCGACAGTACAGGGAAGCTTCGTACCGCGCAGAGAGAAGAAGCGACGGCGTGCGCATTACGGGCACGCGCGTTTCGTCTCTGCTGGATCTGGATGGACTGAAGGGATTTCACGCGCCCACCTATGATCGGGTCAGCGGCATCACCGTGGCCTGGGGGGCGCGCTATCTGCTGCCGCGCGCAGGCGCGACGGAACCTGATGCACACGGATGGATCGGCTATGAAACGTCGCGCAAGACGCTGATCGGCGGCGCCGAGCTGGGCGTGCGTCACGGCGCCTTCCACGTCGGCGCCGGCGGCGAACGCGATGTTATCACGCACGACGCATGGGCTCGCGGCTGGTCCAACACCGTGTCCTACGCGCTGCGCGGTCACGACTATCGCAATTACTACGAGGCGGACCGCTACTATCTCGGTCCCGACCTCTCGTACATGCGCGACGATCAGCGCATCACGCTGCGCCTCCTCGGCCAGGTGGAAGATGCGCACTCCATTCCGGCACTCGATCCGTGGCACGCGTTCGGCAACCCGGCGCGACCCAATCCGGTGATCGATGATGGACGCATCAGCAGCCTGGCGCTCTCCTTCAAGGGCGAGTGGGAACGCGCCACATGGGCGGCGGAACTGGAAGGCGAAGTGGAAGCGGCGGGCACCTGGCTGCAGGGCACACGTTCCTTCAATCGCTTCGATGCGGGTGCACACTGGGCCATGCAGGCGATTGCCGATCACACCTTCGTCATGAAGATGCGCTTCCGCGGCCCATTGCCGGGAACGGACAGTCTGCCGCACCAGCGCTGGAACGCCATTGGTGGCAGGCCGACGCTCCCCCGACTGAATGAAGCCGAACTGTACGGCGACCGGCTGGCGTACGTGGAGAGCGAGTACCGCGTGCCGTTCCCACGCGCGCTCACAACACGCGTGTTCGGAAGACCGGCGATCGAGGCGCTGCACCGCGTGGGCAACGCCTGGTCGAAGGGCGGCGATTCCAGCCTCTTCCAGAACGTCGGCGTGCGGCTGCGTGTGCGCATCTTCTACGTCCTCGCCGTGGCCGACCCGTCGCGCCTCAACCGGGGCATCCTGCTGAGCGGGCTTTCCATTCCGCATCGCTATCCGTGGATGCCGATCGACTGAGTTGCGGTGCGTTTTGACTTCGACCCGAGCGCCCGTTAGATTCGGGCGTTCGGGGTACGGCGTGAATCTTGCGTAGTTCGACGCTCTTTTTTTGCGGAGGTTCGAGCCGTCGTGCGCCACAGCATCCTGGGCGTCATTCCCGCACGACTGGGCGCGGAACGGTTGCCGAGGAAACCGCTGGTCGAGCTGGTCGGACACCCGCTCATCGAGTGGGTCTGGAGACGCGTGTCGGCGTTCCCGACACTGGACGCATGCGTTGTGGCAACGGATTCCGCGGAGGTGATGGAAGCATGCCGTGCCTTCGATGCAAACGCAGTGTTGACTTCGACGGCGCATGCGTGTGGCACGGATCGCGTGGCGGAGGTGGCGGCCATGCCGCGCTTCGCGGAGTACCCGATCCTGGTGAACGTGCAGGGCGATGAGCCCCTGATCGAAGAAGCGAGCGTGACCGCGGCGGTGGAGCAGATTCGCCGCGGTTTCGACATTGGGACGGTGGCGGCGCCGGTGCGCACACGGGAAGCGTGGCGCGATCCGGCGGTCGTCAAGGTGACGCGGCGCCCGGACGGCGCCGCATTGTATTTTTCCAGGTCGCCCATCCCGTTTCGCCGCGCAGGCGAACCAGACGAAGCACTGCTGTCAGGCGAGCTGTATCTGCGGCACATTGGTGTATACGCCTTCACGCGGGACGCGCTCGCGCGCTGGCGCACACTGCCAGTGCCGCCGCTCGAGGAGAGTGAGCGACTCGAGCAGCTGCGTGCACTGAGCGCCGGCTTGAGCATCGGAGTGGGCCTCGTGCGCTGCGCCGAAGGCGGCGTGGACACACCCGATGATGCGATCCGCATGGAAGCGCGCCTGCGGACGCTGATGGAGACCGAACTCAAACCAGGACGGGAAGAACGACCATGACGGACTCCGGACGTCTACCCACCAAGTTCATCTTCGTCACCGGCGGCGTCGTGTCTTCTCTGGGCAAAGGCATCGCTGCCGCATCCATGGGCCGGCTGCTGGTCGAGCGTGGCCTGCGCGTCACGATCCAGAAATTCGATCCCTACATCAACGTCGACCCGGGCACGCTCTCACCGTTCCAGCACGGCGAAGTGTTCGTCACGGATGACGGTGCCGAAACCGACCTGGACCTGGGGCATTACGAGCGCTTCATTGACGAGTCGGTCTCGCAGGCGAACAACATCACGACGGGTCGCATTTACCTCGATGTGATCACCAAGGAACGGCGAGGCGACTATCTGGGCGCCACAGTGCAGGTGATCCCGCACATCACGGACGAGATCAAGGGCGCGATCCGACGGCTGGCCACGAACCACGATGTGGTGATCACCGAAATCGGCGGCACAGTGGGCGACATTGAGTCGCTGCCGTTCCTCGAGGCGATCCGCCAGTTCCGCCAGGACGTGGGGCGCGAGCACACGCTCTTCGTGCACCTCACACTGGTGCCGTACATTGCGGCGGCGGGCGAGCTGAAGACGAAACCCACACAGCATTCCGTGCGCGAGCTGATGGAAATCGGAATTCAGCCCGATGTCCTGATCTGCCGCACGGACCGGCCGCTCACCGATTCCATCCGCCGCAAGATCGCACTGTTCACGAACGTCGATCCCGCGGCGGTCGTGGAAGCGCGCGATGCCGAGACGATCTACGACGTGCCGCTGATGTTCCACCAGCAGAAGCTGGACGACCTGATCGTCGACAAGCTGGGGCTCACGGAGTCGCCCGCGGAACTGTCGCGCTGGGAAGCCATGGTCGAGCGCGTCAAGCACCCGAGTGAGGGCACCGTGCGCATCGCAGTCGTGGGCAAGTACACAGCCCTGGTCGATTCCTACAAGTCGGTGCACGAAGCACTCGTGCACGGCGGCATTGCCAATGATGTGGGCGTGGACATCGCGTGGCTGTCCAGCGAAGACTTCGAGCAGGGGAAGCCCTCGGAAGTGCTCGATTCCTTCGATGGCCTGCTCATACCCGGCGGCTTCGGCGTACGCGGGGTCGAGGGCATGCTGGACGCGGTGCAGCACGCGCGCACCACGGGCCTGCCGTTCTTCGGCATCTGTCTCGGACTGCAGGTCGCCGTGATCGAGTACGCACGCAATCAGTGCGGCATGCGCGAGTCACATTCCTCGGAATTCCAGGGCGACCTCGACCAGGCCGTGATCTGCCTGATGGATTCGCAACGCCACATTACCGACATGGGCGGCACCATGCGGCTGGGCGCGTACCCGGCTCGCCTGCGGCCCGGCTCCAAGGCGCACGCGGCATACGGCGTACTCGAGATCAGCGAGCGCCACCGGCACCGCTACGAGGTGAACAACGCCTACCGCGATATCCTCGCGGAGAACGGCATGCGCTTCAGCGGACTCTCGCCCGATGGCAACCTGGTCGAGATCATCGAGGTGCCGAGTCATCCGTGGTACCTCGGCTGCCAGTTCCATCCCGAGCTCAAGTCCCGACCCATGCGACCGCACCCGCTGTTCACGGCATTCATCCGCGCAGCCAGGGCGAAGGCGAAGATGCGCGTCGACAGTGCGCCGCAGGAGGCGGGCGAGGCCACGCCGGAAGAGGACCGAACACCAGTGGCCGTGGCCGTGGAACGATGAGCCAGGCCAGTCGTGTGGCGGCATGCTTTCAGACGGGCGGCGGCTTCTTCCTCATTGCGGGCCCGTGCGTGCTCGAGGGTGACGCGCTCAATCTGCAGGTGGCTGAGGCGCTCGCCGGCATGGCCGACGAATTCGCCCTAACGATCATTTACAAGGCATCGTTCGACAAGGCGAACCGCAGCCAGCCGGGCGCGGCCCGCGGCCCCGGTCTCGAATCAGGACTGCGTCAACTCGAGCGTGTGCGCCGGGAAAGCGGCCTGCCCATCCTTACCGACGTTCACGAGACCGTGCAGGTCGAGGCCGCGGCTCAGGTCTGCGATGTGCTGCAGATTCCGGCGTTCCTCTGCCGCCAGACCGACCTGATCATTGCGGCCGGAGAGACCGGCCGTCCGCTGAACATCAAGAAAGGGCAGTGGATGGCGCCCGAGCAGATGGCGGGCGCCGTGGCCAAGGCGAGATCCGCAGGCGCAGCGGGCGTTTCCGTGACGGAGCGCGGCACATTTCTGGGTTACGGCGACCTGGTGGTCGACATGCGCTCCTTCACGCGCATGCGCAATGCCACCGGCGCACCGGCATTGTTCGACGGCACACATTCCGTGCAGCGGCCGGGTCAGGCAGACGGCGCGAGCGGTGGTGATCCGGCATTCACGCGACCGCTGGTGCTGGCGGCAGTCTGCGCCGGTGCGGACGGCCTGTTCCTCGAAGTGCACCCGGATCCCGCGCGCGCACCCTCCGACAGCAGCAGCATGCTGCCTCTCGAACGGCTGCGCCCGCTGCTCACCGAAGTCCTCGCCGTGCGCGCGGCCCTCGGCGACAGCGAACGCGTGCTGGCGGCAACCGTTCGCGCACCAGCGTGAGTGAGCCACTGTCCCGCGCTGCGGCACAACGCATCCGTCTGGTGGCGCTGGATGTGGATGGCGTACTCACCGATGGCGGGCTCTACATGGGCGCCACGGCTCAGGGCGAGGCGGTCGAGCTGAAGCGCTTCGAGATCACTGATGGGCTGGGGATCAAGATGCTGGTGTGGGGCGGACTCGAAGTGGCCCTGGTCAGCGGCCGCGTGTCGCCCGCCAACCGCAGACGGGCGGAGGAGCTGGGCATCCCCTGCTACGAAGAGGACGGCGGCTTCAAACTGGCGGTGCTCGAACGATTGCACGCGCAACACGGTGTCAGCTGGATCGAGACCGCGTGTGTGTGCGACGATCTGGCTGACCTGCCCGTGCTGCGTCGCGCCGGGCTGGCCGTGGCGGTGGCCAATGCGGTGCCCGAAGTGCGCGCCTCCGCGCACTGGATAACACACCGTTCGGGCGGACGGGGCGCGGTGCGCGAATTCGCGGAGGCCCTGCTGCGCGCACGCGGCCAGTGGGGCAAGCTGGTGGAGCGCTACGTGGCGCAGCGGGAGGCCGGGAACGAACCATGAGCGCGACCGGAAGCACGCGATTGCCGACCGAGCGCGCTGCGCCAATGTCGGATGATGCGACCCTGCTGGCGGCCGGACGCCGCGTGCTGGCCCTGGAGAGCGCAGCCCTGCACGCGCTCGAACAACGACTCGATGCATCCTTCGTGGCTGCGGTTCGCCTGCTCTACGACGCCCGCGGCCGCACCATCGTGAGCGGCATCGGCAAGAGCGGCATCGTCGCGCGCAAGATCGCGGCAACCCTGACGTCGACCGGCTCGTCCGCCGCATTCCTGCACCCGGTGGAGGGCATGCACGGGGATCTCGGGATGGTAGGCGACGATGATGTCGCCATCCTCGTCTCCAAGAGCGGCGATTCGGATGAACTCGCGCCTCTGGTGGAACACCTCAGCCGCCGGGGCGTGGCCATCATTGCGCTGACCGGGACCCGCGACTCTCTGCTGGCCCGGGCCGCGCGCGTAGTGCTCGATAGCGCGGTGGCGGAGGAGGCGTGTCCGTTCGATCTGGCGCCCACGACGTCGACCACTGCGGCCCTCGCGCTGGGTGATGCACTGGCGGTGACGCTGCTGCAGCTGCGCGGATTCACGCGCGAGGAATTCGCGCGGCTGCACCCCGGCGGAGCCATTGGACGCAAGCTCACCCTGCGGGTGCGCGATGTAATGCTCAGCGACGACATCCCGTCGCTGCAGCCGCAGGACGCGATGCGCCGCTGCGTCGTGCTGCTGGCCGAGAAACGGGGAACCGTCCCCATCATCGACGGCGAACACCGCGTCATGGGCGTGGTCACGGCGGGCGATCTGACCCGCCTGATGGAACGAACCGAGTCGTTCTTCGATATCCCCGTGGCGGCCATCATGACGCGCACGCCACGGCTGACCACCCCGGACACACTCGCCGCCGCGGCCGTGCACGTCATGGAAAAGCATGGCATCATGGCGATGCCCGTGGTCGATGACGGTAACCACCTGCTCGGCATCGTTCACCTTCATGACCTCCTGCGCTCGGGTGTGCGATGAAGCAGGGCCATCTGGCGGGATTCGTGGCGCTGCTTGCGCTCGGTTGCCACCCGACCACCACGGCACCGAATGACGGCACGTATCACGAACTGCCGTCGGATCAGGTGCTGATCAATGCCATGCACACATCCACCGTCGACGGTGTGCGCAGCTCCGAAGGCGTGTTCGACACGGTCTACGTATACGAAGACTCGGCGTCGTACCGCGTGCGCGGGCTGAACCTCAGAATGTACAACCCGGATGGGGTGCAGCGCGCCACCATCAAGGCGGACAGCGGCAGGTGGAACACGTCCACGGACGCCCTGATCGCGCTCGGGCACGTGGTCCTCATCACCCAGGACGGCTGCAATGTGCAGACCGAAGAGCTGCACTACGACCCGAACACGAAGCGCGTGTGGAGCGATGTGCCCACCCGTTTCGATCAGGCGGGTAATATCACCAACGTGCGCAGCTTCTCGGCCGACGACCAGTTCACGACCATCAGCGCGCGCGGCGTGAACGGCAGACTGCCGGGCAGCTGCGAGAGCAAGTAATGCGCTTCGCGAAGGGCGCGTCGATCGCTGTGCTGCTGCTCGCGCCCGCCGCTGTGCGGGCGCAGCAGCGCAAGGACTGCACGATCCAGCAGCGCGACACGCTGGGCACGGTCAACGTCTTCAACAACGGCAAGCCCAACCAGATGACCTTTATCGGCGGCGGTGCGCTGTTCATCTGCACGGACGGCACGCGCATCTACGCCGACAGTGTCGTGCAGATCGCGGCCAGCGGCATGGACGAATTCATCAACCATGTGCGCTACACGACCACCGACAACATTGTAACAGCAGGTTATATCCGCTACATGGAGAACGACCGCTTCTCCATTGCGCAGAACAACGTCGTGATGACGGACCGGAAGACGGGCTCGGTGGTGACCGGCCCGATCATGAACTATTACGAGACGTCACCCACTCGCCCGGAATCGTTGATCCAGATTCCCAGCGGCCGGCCGCACGCCGTGCTCATCTCCATTGCGAAGTCCGACTCGACCCGGCGCGATACCACGATTGCGGACGCGGACGCCATGGACATCACGGGCCAGTCGCGCTTCCACGGCCGCGGCGGCGTCGTGCTGCGGCGCTCGCAGATGACCGGGTACGGCGGCGAAGCCTTCTACGACCGCGATGCCGGCTCGCTGCGCCTTGCGCGGGAAGCCAGGCTGGAAACAGTCGATTACACGATCACAGGCGACACGGTGAACGGCCGCACATCAGAAACGGATCAGCTGGAAGAGATCACCGCCCTCCTCAAGGGAAGGCTCGCGGGCAAGGACCTGACCGTCGAAGCGCCCCGCATTCGCGTGCTGCTGGACACGGGTGTGGTCAACCGGCTCATCGCCGTGGGTGAGAAACCGGGCACGGAAGGGACGGCCCCCGCCCTGACGCGCCAGGCCTCCGCGACATCACAGGACTTCCGGCTGACAGCGGATTCGATCGATGCGCTGGCGCCCGCGCAGAAGCTCGACAAGGTCATCGCCGTCGGCCACGCCTACAGCGAGCGGCTCAACCAGGATCTGGGCAACGCCAATGTGCCGGCGCTCGCGTCGCGGGACTGGATGCGAGGCGACACGATCGTTGCCACGTTCCTCGAGGTGCCCGCGGAGCGCGTCGATTCCGCGGGCCGCGACCGCGAAGTGGACACCGTGCTGGCGGTCGGCACATCCGAGCGCGCCACTTCTCTGTATCGCCGCGACGACGAAAAGAACCCGCAGGCGCCACCCAGCATCAACTACCTGCTGGCGAGGCGCATCACCGTGAAGATGAAAGCCGGGACGGTCGCCAGGGTCGATGCCGTGGGTGAGGTGCAGAGCATGTACCTGCAGCCCGAAGCGACGCGACCGCAGAATGGGCAGGCCGCCGGGAAGAAGGGCTCGTGAAGCTGGCCGAGTTCGCGGCGGGCCTGCGCCGCCACGATGCCTCTCTTGCGCTCGGGCTGCTCGAGCTGGTGCGACGGGCGGCGCCGGACGGTTCGCTCGACCGCGGTGAATGGCTGGCGGCGGTGCGCAACGCGCACGCCCGCAGTCGCTCCGGTCCCGGCCTCTTGAATGCCGCAACCGATGGCCAGGCGAGCCTCGATCCCGACGAGATGGAGCGCTACCTCGACGAGCAGATCCTCTCGCGGCTGGCTGCGGAGTCGATCGCGGTAACCGAACCGCCCGGACCCGGCTGGGAGCGGGTACGTGTGCGCCCGGAAGTCTGGTCTGATATCGCGGCAGATCGCGCGGCCGCCACCACCACCCTCGAACAACGGGTGGCTGAATTGCTCGACGGCTCGGCCGAGCGCGTCGCCGCACCGGTCGCCGAAAAACCCGCGCCGACCGGCTCGAGCCGCCTCTACACCGAGGGCCTGGTCAAGATCTACCGCAAGAGAAAAGTCGTCGCTGATGTGGACCTTGCCGTGTCGCAGGGCGAGATCGTGGGACTGCTCGGGCCCAACGGGGCAGGGAAGACGACGACGTTCTACATGATCGTCGGTCTGATCGCACCGGATGAGGGCCGGGTGATCCTGGATGACAAGGACATCACGCGGGTACCCATGTACAAGCGGGCCCGCCGGGGTATAGGCTATCTTGCGCAGGAGCCGTCGGTCTTTCGCAAGCTCACGGTCGAGGACAACATCATGGCGATCCTCGAGACGATGGGCCTGCGGCGCGCGCCGAGGAAGGCTCGGCTCGAAGAGCTGCTCGATGAGCTGGGACTGCGCCATCTGCGCAAGGCCAGGGCATATTCGCTCTCAGGCGGCGAGCGACGACGCCTCGAGATCACGCGCGCGCTGGTGAGCCGCCCGAAGTTCATGCTGCTGGATGAACCGTTCGCGGGAATCGATCCCATTGCCGTGAACGACATTCAGCAGATCGTCGCGGATCTGCGGCTGCGCGGGATCGGTGTGATCATCACAGACCACAACGTGGAGCAGACGCTGGATATCGTGGACCGCGCCTACATCATGTACGACGGCCGGGTGAGGGTGTCCGGGACTGTGGCGGAACTCGTGTGGAACGACGAAGTGGCCGAAATCTACTTCGGACCCACGCTCACGGTCCGCATGCGTGAGCGCTACCGCCGGCCGGAGCCTCAGGCATGACGCCCATCAGGACCGGACTCTATCAGGGAACGCAGCTCCGGCACGAGCTGAAAATCAATCCTCGCCTGTATCAGGCGATGGATCTGCTGTACATGCCGCTGCTGGACCTGCAGCAGCACATCAAGCAGGAGATGCTGAACAATCCGTTCCTCGAGCTGGAAGAGCCTGCCGTCTCGGACGAGGACGTAGCACCCGCGGACAAGGAAAAGGAAAAGGAGGAGAGCAAGAAGGAGAAGGAGGAGATCGACTGGGAGGAAATCCTGCTGGACGGCTTCGATCCGGGCGGTCGCCGCGCCGAGTTCGAGGATCGCGAGTACTACGAGCCGGTCTCGGTCGAGACGCGCGATCTCTACGACCATCTGCGTGATCAGCTGCTGCTGCAGCGCCACTCGATCCGCGAGATGCTGATCGGCGAGGAGATCATCGGCAACATCGACGAGAACGGGTACCTGACCTGCCCGCTCGAGGAGGTGCAGCGCAGCCTGAACCAGTGGATCGCCGAAGAAGGCGCGGAGGACGATGACGACCGGCCCATGCAGCCGGTGCAGCTGTCCGAAGTCGAAGCCATGCTCCAGGTGATCCAGGGCTTCGACCCGCCCGGCATTGGTGCGCGCAATCTGCGCGAGTGCCTGCTGCTGCAGCTGCGTGACGCCGAACAGGAAGACACACTGGCGTACCGCATTGTCGATCGCTTCTTCGACCAGCTGATCAACCACCGCTGGTCCGAGGTGTCCAAGGACTTCGGCGTCACACCCAGCGAAGTGCAGGACGCCAAGGACGAGATCGCCAAGTTCGACCCCAAGCCCGGCCTCAAGTACGCTGCTCCCGGCGACAACTACATTGTGCCGGACCTGGTGGTCGACAAGATCGATGGCGACTACATGGTGTTTCTCAACGACACCAGCCTGCCGCGGCTGCGCCTGTCGCGCACCTACCGCGAGATCGCCCGCGACAAGGGCAAGTTCAAGGGCGAGAACAAGGAGTTCATCTCGTCGAAGCTCAACAGCGCGAACTGGATGATCCAGGCCATCGAGCAGCGCCGCCAGACCATGCTCAAGGTGATGAACTTCATCGTCGACCGGCAGCGCGAGTTCTTCGAGAAAGGCGTGCAGTACCTGAAGCCGCTCACGCTGCGCGAAGTGGCCGAAGTCATCAACATGCACGAGTCGACCGTCTCGCGCGTGACTAACGAGAAGTTCGTTCAGACACCGCGCGGCGTGCTCCCCCTCAAGTTCTTCTTCTCCAGCGGGCTCTCCACCACTTCGGGCGAGGACGTGAGCGCGCGCGGCATCAAGGCGAGGATCCAGAAGCTCGTGTCCGAGGAAGAAGCGCGCCGGCCACTTACGGACCAGGCCATCGTCAACATCCTGCGCGAGGAAGGCGTACAGATCGCGCGCCGCACGGTGGCCAAGTACCGCGACCAGCTGGGCATCCTCTCCGCGCGGATGCGCAAGCGTGTCTGAAACGGGCGCCGCAGCCCGCGGTGGCGTGACCGCCGTGCGCGGCGCCCCCGAAGCCGCGCTGCCCGAACCCGCTGCGCCGCTGCACCTCTCCACCGGGATCAAGCATGACTTCGCTGTGATCGTCCCCGCCTTCGATGAGGCGGACAACATGGACGACCTCGTGCGCGAGCTGCGCGACATGTTCGCGCGCTACGAGCTGTCCGGCGAAGTCATCATCGTGGACGACGGCTCCCGTGACGGCACTGCGGAACGCGCGCGTCAGGCCAGCCAGGGATGGGATCACCTGCGCGTCGTGCGCCACCGCCGCAACTTCGGCAAGACCGAAGCCATGGTGACAGGCGCGCTCGCCACAGACGCGCAATGGCTCGTGCTGTTCGATGCCGATCTGCAGCACAGCGTGGACGAGATCCCGCGCTTCCTCGCCAAGCTCGACGAGGGCTGGGATATCGTGACCGGCCGCAAGATCGGACAATACGAGAAGCGCATCGTGTCCTCGATCTACAACCGTCTCAGCCGCGCGATCTTCAAGATCCCGGTGTCCGATACCAACTCGATGAAGGCGTTCCGCCGCGAGATCATTGAGGAGGTCCGCCTGCGCCACGACTGGCACCGCTTCTTCGTCGTGCTGGCATACGCACGCGGCTTCACCATCACGGAAATCGACATCACGCTGCTGCCGCGCCGGCACGGCGTGCCGAAATACTCGGGACGCAGCCGCATCCTGGTGGGGCTGCTGGACCTCGTGTCGGTGGCCTTCTTCCTCTTCTTCGCTCGCAAACCGCTGCTGTTCTTCGGCATCACCGGGCTGTCACTGGCTGGACTGGGCGTGGTCACCGGCCTCGTCACCATTGTGCTCCGCGTCATCCACGCCATGCCGCCCTTCGGTTTCCGGCCGCTGCTCTACCTCGTGATCCTGCTCGAAGTGCTCGGCTTCCTGCTGTTCGGCTTCGGCATCCTGGGCGAGCTGGTCGCGCAACTGCGCTCGGAGGTGGATGTGGTGGAGCGCCGCCTCGAGCAGCTGCATTCCGAGCTGGACGAAATGGAGCGCCGGCTCGAAGAGCGCGACCGGTCGCACAATGGCGGGCGCGACTCCCGCTGATTCCACGCACACATGTCCCTGCCTCGAGTGCTCGTGGTGATCGGGACGCGCCCCGAAGGCATCAAGCTGGCCCCCGTCATTCGGGCACTGCGACAGCGCGCCAGCGACGTGGATACGCGCGTCGCGCTCACGGGACAGCACAACGAGCTGCTCGACCAGGTGCTCGAAGTCTTCCGCATACAGCCGGACGACGACCTCGAGATCATGCGCGAAGGCCAGGACCTGTACGATGTGACGACGCGCTGCCTTACCGGACTGCGCGACATCGTGCGCCGGCACCAGCCCGACATGATCCTGGTCGAAGGCGATACCGCATCCGTGTTCGTGGCCGGGCTCACCGCGTTCTATGAAAGGCGCCGCGTGGGTCACGTCGAGGCGGGCCTGCGCAGCCGCGACAAATGGCGGCCCTGGCCGGAGGAGATCTTCCGCCGCCTGACGGGCGTGGTCGCGGACCTGCATTTCGCGCCCACCACCGCCGCGCGCGCCAACCTGCTCGCCGAAGGCGTGCCACCGGACAGCGTCCACGTGACCGGCAACACCGTGGTCGATGCACTGCTGGCCATCAGCGCGCAGCCGCACCCGCCCGATAACGCTGAGTTAAGGGAAATTGTGCGGCTGGACAACGCCTGGTGCTGGTCACGGCACACCGCCGCGAATCGTTCGGCGAGCCGCTGCGCCAGGCGTTCCGCGGCATCCGCCGGCTGGCCGATGCCTTCGATGACGTGCACTTCCTCTACCCGGTGCACCCCAATCCGAACGTCATTGCCGCCGCCCGGGAAGTGCTGGGCGGACACGCGCGCATCCGCCTGACCGAGCCGCTCGGGTACCGCGACATGGTCACCGCACTGCAGCACGCTGAGCTGATCCTCACAGACTCCGGCGGCATCCAGGAGGAGGCGCCAACCTTCCAGAAGCCCGTGCTGGTGATGCGCGAAGTCACGGAACGGCCGGAGGCCACACAGCTCGGCATCGCCCGGCTCGTCGGTACCGATGCGGACGCCATCGAGCGCTGCGGCACGGCCGTGCTGGACGGCGGCGGCTGGCGCGCGCTCGTCGCACTGCACGAAAGCGAAACGGCGCCCAGCCTCGGGACTCCTGCACCAGAGGGAAAACCACTGCCCGGCCGACACACTACGGTGCAGATCGAGGAGGATCTGTCAGCAGGCGTCGCGCGGGCACGCATGCAGACGCTCACACGCTATCCCAACCCGTACGGCGATGGCCTGGCTGGCGAACGTATTGCCGACATCGTGATTCACGAGCTTGCCGGCCCGCCGCGACGGACGCTGGACTGGGAAGGACCCTCGTGAAGGTGCTGCAGCAGTGCATGTACTTTCCGCCCGAGGTGGGCGGTCTCGAGAGTCACGTCTACTACCTGTGCCGCGAGCTGGTGCGCATGGGCCATGAAGTCACCATGGTCACCTCGCGCTCGAAGCCGGGCGTGCCGGCGCACGAGACCATGGAAGGCATTCGCGTGATCCGCACCTGGTTCCCGGCCCGCAACACGCTGGGCTGGAGCGTGCACACCATGGCGTCGATCCCGACGTATCTGCCGGTGGCGCGCAAAGCCGACATGCTGCACGTGCAGGATTTCGCGTCCGGACCGCCGGCCATGATGGCGCGGGCGAGGTACCACAAGCCCATGGTCATGACGCTGCACACGTCGCACTTTCTGCGACTGGCCAGGAAGCCGCTCTGGCAGCCGGTGCTGCGCCGCATTATACGCGCGGCGGACTGGCTGCTGGCGGCCAGCGAGGAGATCCGCGACGTTGCCCTCGGTCTCTACCCGCACCCGCGCGCCGAGTCGGTCACGAACGGTGTGGATACGTCCATGTTTCGCGCCGTGTCGCCCGCACTGCCTCGCCGGGACGGCGCGTACCGCGTGATCGTGCCGCGGCGGCTCTTCGAGAAGAACGGCGTCGAGTACTTCGTGCGTGCCATGCCGCTGCTGCGCGCGGAAGCGGATGTCGATGCACTGATCGTAGGCGATGGGCCGCTGCGCGCGCAGCTCGAGGCGCTCGCCGCCGAGCTGGGCGTGGCGGAGCACGTGCAGTTCCTGGGCGCTCGGCCTAACACGGAGATGCCAGGGCTGCTGGCTTCGGCCGATGCAGCCGTGATCCCGTCATTGATGGAGGCGACGAGCGTGGCCGCGCTGGAAGCCATGAGCTGCGAGCGTCCCGTGGCCGCGTCACGCGTGGGCGGCCTGCCCGAGATCGTCGATGACGAGGCAGGCGTGCTGTTCGAGCCGGCACAGCCCGAAAGCCTGGCCAGCGCGCTGCTCGTGCTGCTGCGCCGCAGCGATCGCGCGGCGATGGGCGCACGCGCCCGCGAGCGCGTGGTGCGCCAATGGAGCCTGGAGCGACTGGCGAAGCGCCACGTCGAGATCTACGAGACTTTGCTGGCCGAGAGGAGAAACTGATCGTGCCCAGGCGACCGCCGGCCCGAACCGGTTCGGCATCCACCACCCGCAGGGCTGCCGCGCGCTCGTCCGCATCACGCGCAGCGGGCGCTGCGCTGCCCGGCTGGGCGCCGCCCGTGATCTACGCAGTCGCCGTACTGGCACTGTTCCACGAGGTGTTCTTCTCCGGCGGCCACCTGCTCGGCAACGACACGCTCGCACTCAGCTATTTCGCGCGCGACTTCTACACCCACTACATCCACACGCAGCATCGATTTCCACTCTGGGACCCGCTGCTGTTCGGCGGCATTCCCTTCGTCGATGGCATGCACGGCGACATCTTCTACCCGCCCACCCTCGCGCTCTTCCCGCTGAGCACGCGCGCGCTCTGGGACTGGAAGATGATCCTGCACGTGTACGCGGCGGGTCTGTTCACGTACCTGTGGCTGCGCGGACTGGGACTGCGCCGCGGACCGGCGCTGTTCGGTGGACTGGTCTACATGATGGGCGCCGACCTGGTCAGCCTGGTGTTCCCCGGGGGCGATGGCAAACTCTTTGTTTCCGCACTCGCACCCCTCGTCTTCTGGCTGCTGGAGCGCTGCATGCGCCGGCGGGGGCTGGCCGACTTCGCGCTGTTCGCACTCGGCATCGCGCTGGTCATGTTCACGTCGCACATGCAGTGCGCGTACTTCCTGGTGTGGGGGATAACCGGGTATTTCTTCTTCCGCATGGCGCAGATCTGGCGCGCCGACCGACAGGCGGGACCGGCGCTGCGACTGTTCGGCCTGTTCGCGCTGGCCGGGACCCTGGGCGTGACCGCCGCGGCCGCGCAGGTGGTGCCGCCGCTCGAGTACCTGCGCAACTGGTCGCACCGCGCAGAGAAGACCGTGCAGGCCAGCGGCGAGCAGGCCTACCTGTACTCGGCCACCTATTCGCTGCACGCGGAAGAAGCGGTCTCCCTGGTCGTGCCCGAGTTCATCGGCGACAATGCCCCGACAGAGGTGCGCTCCGGCAACACCTACTGGGGACGCAACGGCTTCAAGCTGAATCACGAGTACGCCGGGCTGGTGCCGCTGCTGCTGCTGCCACTGCTGCTGATCCGGCGGCGGCGCGCGGAAACCTGGTTCTTCGTCACCATGGGCGGCCTCGCGCTGCTGTACGCGCTGGGTGCGACCACACCTTTCTTCCACCTGTTCTACCTGATTCCCGGCGTCAAGCTCTTCCGCGCACCGTCCATCATCATTTTTCTCTACGGTCTCAGCATCGCCACCCTGGGCGCGATGGCCGTGCAGCGCATGCTGGACTGGGCGACGACGCAGGAGCACACCGCCTTCGTACGCCGCGCACTCTGGATCAGCGCCGGCGTCTTCCTGGTGCTGGCGCTGGCGCAGTCCGGCAACCTGATCACCAATGTCTGGCAGTCGCTCACCGAACTCGAGCCGAGGCAGATCCAGGCGCTGAACGAGAACCTCCCTAACATCCGGTTGGGATTCTGGCTGTCCTGCGTCCTGGCCACGCTGGTGGCCGCCACGTGGGAAGCGGTCTCGCGCGGTTTCGTGGGCGCGCGTGACGCGCTCATCGCCTTCTGCCTGCTGGCGGCACTCGACCTCTATCGCGTGGACCGGCCGTTCGTGCGCGCCACCGTGCTCATGGACGCATACGACTTCAGCCAGGACGGCACGACACTGCAGCCGGACGACGCCATCCGCTTCCTGCAGCAGGCCGCGACCCACGACGTGTTCCGCGTGCACGACATCGGCTGGACCGCAGGCCAGCAGACGTACCGTCCGAATGTCTTCGCCATCCACGGCCTGGAGGAGCTGACCGGACACCACGGCAACGAAATGGGCCGTTACCGGGACCTCATGGGGGGTGCGGATCCAGCACCCAGCGTGCTGTCCTCACGCCTGCGCCTGCTGCGGCTGGCCAATGTCGAATACCTGGTTTCGCCGGCGCCGCAGCGGCTGCAGATACCGGGCTACGATGAAGTGTACGCCAGTGCGCGGGCCATTGTGTATCGCGACTCGACGGTGCTGCCGCGCGCGTACCTGGCCGGCGACGTGCGCGTGGTGCCCGATGCGAATGCGGTGGACAGCCTGCTCGCGGAGAACTTCGATGCAGGCCACACTGTGCTGCTGCCCGAGGCACTGCCCGCAGGTATCAGCGCGCAGCCCGATCCGCAGGGCGAGGTGCGCTGGGGCGAGCGCGCGGACGATCACTACACACTGAATGTGACTACGGACCGGCCGGCACTGCTGGTGATCAGCGAAAACTACTATCCCGCCTGGCACGCCGAGGTCGATGGCGCGGCCTCGCCTCTGCTGCGCGCGAACTACACGTTCCGCGCCGTGCCGATAACAGCGGGTCAGCACCAGGTGCGGCTGTATTATGAGAGCGCGAGTCTGCGCAACTCGGCGTGGGTGTCCGTCGTGACACTGCTGCTGCTTCTGGGCATCAGCGCGACCGGACTGCGGCAGGGAAGGGGAGCCCGGGCGGAAGCGTGAGCAACGACAGCGGCCTCACCGCCTACGATGTCGCGGGCCGATACGACGAGGCCTATTTCGCCGACCTCGCCGCGCGTTACCGCAAACGCACGCGCTTCGCTCGCCGGCGTGTGGCTAACGTGCTGTCATTGCTGCCGGCACTCGCCGGCCGGCGCTTCGTGGACCTGGGCACCGGCATGGGCACGTTCGCCATGGAGGCGAGCCAGCGCGGCGCCTACGCCACCGGCATCGACATGGCGCCGGCCGCGCTGGCAGCGGCCCGGCGGGTGGCCGCCGCCGAGACCGTCACCGTATCCTTCGTGCGCGCGGATGGCGCAGAACTCCCGATTCGCTCACGCTCGGTCGACATCGTGGTGATGGCAGACCTCACGGAGCACCTGGATGACGTCACCCTGGGCCGCGTCCTGCGCGAGGTGCGTCGCACGTTGCGACCGGCTGGTTCACTCGTCATCTACACGCCCAACCGCTCGCACCTGTTCGAGCGCCTGCGCGAACGTCAGGTTCTTCACGACGCCGATCCTTCACACATTGGCATGCGCAACGAGCAGGAAATCGTGGACGCGGTGAACGCATCGGGACTGCGCGTCGTCGCTCTGAAACCGCTGCCCTCGCACATACCGGGCTGGAACCTGCTCGAGCGCGCATTCGGCCGCTGGCTGCCGCTCCTGCGCCGGCGCATCGGACTGGTGGCCAAGGAGACAGGATTGTGAACGGTCGAACCGTGCTGTGGCGCGTTCTTCAGGCTGTTCTCTTCGCGGCCATCCTCTACGGACTGTATCGACTGCTGGCGCCACAGCTGGGTACGCTGAGCTGGTCCGACCTGCAGCGCTGGAAGCCGGCACCGCTGCCGCTGCTGCTCTCGCTCATCGCGCTGCTGGGTTTCTATCTGATCCACGCGTTCCTGTGGCGGCGCATCACCATCGACCTCGATGTGGGGCGGCCCGATCCGCGCACCACAATGCGCATCTACTTCATTGCCAGCCTGGGCCGCTACATACCCGGCAAGCTCTGGCAGCTCGCTGGATTCGCTGTGCTCGCATCGCGCGCGGGCATGTCGCCCACGGGAGCAACCGCCGCAGCATTGCTCGGACAATTCGGGTTCCTCGCAACCGGCATGCTCTTCGTCGCCGTCCTGCTGCCGGACTTCGTGAGCGGACTCCGGCTGCACGTGCTGGGCTTCGTGCTGGTTGCCGGAGCGGGCGCGATCTGGCTGCTCACGGCGACACCCGCGGGGCACAAGGCGAGAGCGTGGATCCGTGCGCGACTGGGCCAGCGCGCGAACGCTCGCCTGGGTACCGCACTCGCTCTCGCAGAAAACCTGCGCGGTCGCGACGCGATCCGCTGGGCCGTCGGCTACGGCGCTTCATGGATCCTGCTCGGGCTCGCGTTCTCGCTGTTCGCGACGGCCTTCGTGCCCGGATCGCTGCTCAGCGTGCGGCAACTCGCCGGCACCGTCGCCGCTTCCTACCTCGCCGGTTATCTCGTGCTCGTGGCGCCGGCGGGACTGGGCGTACGTGAGCTCTCAATGACAGGGCTGTTATCAGCGCTGCCCGGCTTTCCCATCGAGGCCGCGGTCCTGATCTCCGTACTATCCCGCGTGTGGTTCACCGCCGGCGAACTGCTGCCACTCCTGCTGATCCCCCTGCTCCCGGGCCCTCGGGGCGGGGGTGAGACGAGCCCCGTGGCGCAAAGCGCCGCGGACGGCGGGCGCACCGCGGAGGGGGCGTGACCGAGCCGCCGGGCGCGGGACGCGGTCTCGTGATCACTCCGACGTACAACGAGCGCGACAACCTGCCTCGACTCGTGCCGGCCATTCTGCAACGCGACGCGCGACTCGATGTGCTGATCATTGACGACGCTTCTCCCGACGGGACCGGCGACCTGGCGAATGCCATCGCTGCGCACGAGAGTCGCGTACACGTGATGCACCGCGCCGGCAAGCTCGGCCTGGGCACCGCGTACATTGCGGGCTTCCGCTGGGGCATCGAGCGCGGCTACGAGTGGCTCTTCGAGATGGATGCCGACTTCTCACACGATCCCGCACACCTGCCACGCTTCATTGAAGCACTGCGCACACACGATGTCGTCCTCGGATCGCGCTACCTGGAGGGTCGCGTGACAGTGGTGAACTGGCCGATGGGAAGGCTGCTCCTGTCCTGGTTCGCCAATGCCTACGCACGACGCATCACCGGCCTGCCCATTGCCGACGTAACCAGCGGGTACAAGGCGTTCCGCCGCACGGCGCTCGAAGCAGTCGACCTGACCAAGGTCGAATCCGAAGGCTACGCATTCCAGATCGAGATGACGCTTCGTGCATGGAAGAGGGGCGCTCGCATCATCGAGGTCCCCATTGTGTTCACGGACCGGACGTCAGGCGTGTCCAAGAATGTCACGGCGCATCATTCGCGAAGCAGTCTGGAAAGTGTGGAAGCTGCGCCTGCTGTCGCTTTTCGGCAGACTCTGATTCGAACCCGCCGTCGCCGTGGCGATTCGCGATCTCCTCTGGGCGTGCCCCTACTGTCGCCGCTTCGGCTCGATCACGGTGGGGAAGCGAGGCGACGAAGCGTGTACGGGCTGTGGTGCGCGCTTCCGCCGCGCTGCAGGCGCATCCATCCGGGGTGAACTGGCTGATCGGCCGCCTGAACTCCTGACCGCAGCCGAATGGGAGTCCCGGCTGCCCCAGCTCGACGAGCCGCCGCAAGGCGGTCAGTTGGGCCCGCAACCAGCCATCATTTGCTGGGCCATGCCCGCCGAGCCTGTATTCGATCGTGGCCGGCTCATGGGGTTCGCCGAACGCTTCGGACAAGTCCACGCCGCCAGACTCAGCCTCGACCCAGAACGCTTCCTGATCGAGACGCGCACGGAAGACGCGTTCGACTGGCCGCTGGAGACACTGACTGCAATTCAGCCAAGCTCGAAGACGCTGCAGCTGAATCACGCGGACGGCCTCGTCTCCATTCGTTTCCTCGGCGACTCGGTGCGCCGCTGGGAGGCCCTGCTGCAGCGCTACGTGCGCGAACGCTGGGCACTGCTGGGCCGGGGACGTGTGGCCGAATTCCAGCCTCGGATCGTGGCGCTGTGACCCCGCCCGAGGAGCTTCGCGGAAGCGAGTCAACACTACCGGCCAGGCCGTTCTACCAGTTCATCCAGGCCCTGACACGAATACTCTGGCGGCTTCGGTCCAGCGTGCACCTCGAAGGCGAGGAGAACCTGCCGGCAGGTGCGTTCATCATGGTGGCCAATCACCAGTCGGTGCTCGACCCCATACTGCTCCAGTCCTTCATGCGGCGCCCCATCTACGCCATGGCCAAGAGCACCCAGTTCAGTGTGCCCGTGATCGGGTCGATGATGCGACGACTCTGTGCCTTTCCAGCTCGCCGGTACCAGGTCGATCCGCCGGCCGTTCGTACCACGCTGCGCCTGATCCGCGAAGGCCGGCCGGTGGTCATCTACATCGAAGGCGAACGCTCCTGGAACGCCCGCCTCCAGGCCCCGCGCCGAGGCACCGTGCGCTTGCTGCTCCGCGCCGGCGTGCCCATAGTCCCGGTGGTCATAACAGGCAGCTACGACGCCTGGCCACGGTGGGGCAGCCTGCGGCCGTCGCCGGTCCGGATCCGGATCCTGCCGCCGCTCGCGCTGCCCACGCTTCGCGGCGCCGCCAACCGCGCCGCGGTCCCGGCCGCCGCGGACCAGGTCATGAATATCCTGCGAAGCGAGCTCGAAGCCACACGAGACCGCCGGTAGAATATTCATTCCTGCCATCGGCCGACCCTCGAATCTGCGTTAATTCCCATAGCTCAAATGTTTGACACATCATCGTTTGTCTTCCTGTAACTGACCGGGCGTCGGCGCCCCGGGAAGCGGAGCCGACCCTGGACGGAGCGGTGCCGTTCCCGATCAGAGGTTTCGCGTTGGAGTTTACATAATGCCTATTATGCGCACAACAACCGCCAGCACCACACCCAGCGCAGAGCCTATCATGCCCGAGCACAACGCCCAGCTCAGCTCGCGATCACCAGGCTTCGCTCGGGCAGCCGCCAAGGCTTGGCCCAGCGACTCCAGGCCGCGCCCTCAACGACGCGACGCCCGCTCACGCTGCGGGCCGCGAGCGACCCTGGCATTCGCTCAGAACATGCGTCGCGCCCGCGGTGTCACACATGCGCGCGCATCGAAGTCGTGGCAACCGTCGCGGTCGTCGGCTATTTTTCGGGTCCCATTGCGCAGGAGAACGATCAATGCCCCGGTCCCTCTGGAAAGGCAACATCAGCTTCGGCCTGGTGAACATCCCGGTCGGGCTGTTCCCCGCGGAGCAGTCCGACGACGGCGTTTCCTTCTCGCAGGTCGACAAGCGGACGATGGCACCCATCGGGTACAAGCGGTACAACAAGAACACGGGCGACGAGGTGCCGTGGGAGGAAATCGTCCGGGCATATGAGTACGAGCCCGGACGCTACGTGGTCTTCACCGACGAGGACTTCGAGCAGGCCAACGTGAAGGCGTCGCACACGGTCGAAATCCTCGACTTCGTGGACGAGGCCGAGATTCTGCCCCTTTACTACAACCGTCCCTACTTCCTCGCCCCAATGACCAGCGGCGCGACTGCCAAGGGATATGCCCTGCTCCGTGAGACCATGCGTCGCACGGGCAAGGTCGGCATCGCGCGTGTCGTAATTCGAACGCGTGAGCATCTGGCCGCGGTCATCGCGCGTGGCGACGTGCTGGTGCTGGAGATTCTGCGCTTCGCGTACGAGCTGCGCTCCGCCGAGGATCTCGAGGTGCCGAACAACGACCTGGCCGCGCTGGGCGTGAGTGAGAAAGAGCTGAAGATGGCGGAGATGCTGGTGGCGCAGATGGTCGAGAAATGGTCCCCCGAGAAGTACACGGACCGCTACCGTGAAGACGTGATGGCGAGGATCCGGAAGAAGATCGAGGCAGGCGATACGCAGCTCATCGCTGCCACGGGCGAAGCCGAGGAGGAGGCGAGCACCGAAGTGGTGGACATCATGAGCCTGTTGAAGCGGAGTGTGGAGCGCTCCGCGGGCGCCCACGGGGACGGAGGTGCCGCCGAAGCCGAGGCCGAAGAAGCGCCGGCAGCGCGCAGCAAGGGCGGACGCAAGTCGTCGTCCGAAACCAGCCGCCCGGCCGCGCGTGGACGTGGCCGGAAGACCGCCTGAGCGCTGATTGCGCGGACCGACGCGGGACGCCGCGATCCCGGAACTGATCCCGCAGCTGGCGTCGCCTGCCGCGACTCCGCCTGTGGGTGACAGCTGGCTGCACGAGATCAAGTACGACGGGTACCGCCTCCTGGCCAGACTGGAAGGCGGGCTGGCCCGGCTGATCAGCCGCAACGGCAAGGACTGGTCGGACCACTTCCCTACCGTGGTGCGCGCACTGGAGTCGGTGTCCGCTGCGGACACGGTGCTGGATGGTGAAGTGGCCGTGATCCGGCCGAACGGCAGGACCAGCTTCCAGGATCTGCAGAACATCCTCAGCGGCGTCGCCCGCGGTGGCACGCTGCGCTACTTCGTTTTCGATCTGCTGTATCTGGAAGGTGAGGACTGGACGGCGCAGCCGCTGCTCGCGCGCAAGCGGCGGCTGGCCACGCTGCTCGAAACACTTCCCGCTGACAGCCCGCTGCAGTACAGCGACCATTTCCTGGGCAATGGTCGGCAGGTGTTCGAGCAGGCCTGCCGGCTCGGTCTCGAGGGTGTCATCAGCAAGCGTGTGGATGCGCCCTACCGCCCGGGCCGTGGCCGCGACTGGCTCAAGGTGAAGTGCCTGAAGAAGGAAGAATTCGTGGTGGGCGGCTTCACCGATCCCGGGGGCTCGCGGCAGGGCTTCGGCGCGCTGCTGCTGGGTGGCTACGACGACGCCGGTGCGCTGCGCTTTGCCGGACGCGTGGGCACGGGCTTCAAGGACGCGCAACTGCTGTCCCTGCGGCAGCGGCTGGATGGGCTGGAACGCGCGGAGTCGCCGTTCGTGGATGGCCCGGACGGGCGCGAGGCGCGCGACATGCATTGGGTGCAGCCGGAACTGGTAGCGGTCGTCGCCTACGCGGAGATGACCGACGATGGACTGATCCGCCACCCGTCCTTCGAAGCGTTGCGCGAGGACAAGGCCGCCGCCGATGTGCGACTGCCGTCACGCCCGCTCGAGGAGAACGATGACATTGTCGTCAGCAAGACGGTGAACCGTTCCGCACGCCGCACGCGCAGCGCGGCTGAAGATCCGTCCGAGGTGGCCGGCATCGTGATCAGCAACCCTGACAAGGTGTTGTATCCGGAAACCGGCGTTACCAAGCTCGAGCTGGCGCGGCACTACGCGCGGGTAGCGGAGCACATGCTGCCCTTCGTGAGCGACCGCCCGCTCACACTCGTGCGCTGCCCCAACGGCATCGCGGACTGTTTCTACCAGAAACACATCGAGGGCACCGTTCCTGATGCCATCGAGCTGGTGCCGATACGCGAGGGCGGCGAACTGGCGAACTACGCAATGGTGCGATCGGCGGCGGGGCTGGTTGCCCTCGCGCAGCTGGGTGTACTCGAAGTGCACACGTGGGGCACGTCACGCAGGGATCTCGAGCATCCGGACCGCGTCACGCTGGATTTCGATCCCGATCCCGGCGTGCCGTGGCTGCGCGTGGTCGAGGCGGTGCTGGAGATGCGTGGCTACCTGGGCGAGCTGGGACTGGTGAGCTTTCTCAAGACGACCGGCGGCAAGGGGCTGCACGTGGTCGTGCCCATACAGCGAGGCGGTGACTGGGACGAGGTGAAGGAGTTCTCGCGCGCGGTGGCGGCACGGGTTGCCGCCGCGAATCCCGGTCGCTACACGCTCAACATTCTCGAAGGAAAAGCGGAAGGGTCGCATCCTCATTGATTATCTGCGCAACGGTCGTGGCGCCACCGCCGTGGAAGCGTGGTCGACGCGTGCGCGTCCGGGCGCCACGGTGGCTGTGCCGGTTCGCTGGGAAGAGCTGGCAGAGGGCATCCGCTCCGATTCCTTCAACGTGCGCAACGTGGACGAACGACTGGCATCACTGCGCAAGGATCCGTGGGAAGGCTGGTCCCGCCTCAAACAGAAGATTACACCCGCCATGCGGCGGGCCGTGGGTATGACCTGAGGCGAGCGGGGCTTCAGTGGCTGGCGTTCTGCATGCGCGCGGCGGCCTCGGCCTTGCGCAGCTCGTATACCTGGCGATCCGGCGCCTCGGGCGCGAGCATGCCGAGCAGCCGGTCGTACACGTCGATGGCGCCCTTGTAGTCGCCTTTCTCCGTGCGTACGCGCGCCGCAGCGTCCAGCGCCTGCAGTTTCTCGAAGTCGTACATGGCGCCACTGCCGATGCGCAGGTAGACCTCGACGGCGCGATCCGGCTGGGCGGCGGCTTCGTAGGCCTGGGCCAGCAGGAACGCGGCGGACACGCCCAGCGGCTGCTTCAGATCGCTCGCAACCGGCGTAAGCAGATCGATCGCCTTCTGCGCGGCATTGGTATCGAGGTACACGCGGCCGAGCAGAACCCTGGCTTCAGTGGCCTCGGGACTCGACCCACGCGCCGCAAGGAACGTCTCCAGATCCTTCGCCGCCAGCGCGTCGTTGCCCGCCGACACGGTCTGTCGGATCGCCGTCAGCTCGTTTTCTGCCCGCACCTGCAACTGCGAGCGGTAGGAACGGTAGTAGAGCAGGAACCCGCCGAGCAGCACGACGATGGTCCCGATGATGATCAGGAGGCGCGCATTCTGCTTCGCCCAGACCGACGTCTCGAGAACGCGCTCGACGAAAACGTCATCGGGCGCCGGCGCCGTAGGCGCTGCGGGTCTGGTGGAGTGACGCGCCATACCTCGAGTCATCGGGTCCCTGATTGTGCCAACCGCCCGCTACCGCAACGCGGTGCGGGCGGTGCCTGGATCACAGCAAGGCAACATACCGACGCCCCGCAAACTCGTCAACCCGAATCCGCGCGAGCGACCCCGTGCTGATTCCCTTTCTGCTCGCTGCCGCCGTCCAGCTGGGCCCACCGGCAAACGCGGATTCCGTCGACAGGCTGCGCCGTTCGGCGCGCAAGGCGGAAGCCGAGTTCGAGCGTCTGTCGCGCACACTGGTACCCACGCGGTTCGGTTACTCCGGCGGACCCTGCGACGAGATCGTGGGACGCTTCTGCCTGATCTACGACGACACGCAGGAACCGCAGCCCGATCCCGAGCACGGCAAGGTGGTCGACGCGCGCCGCACGGCCATCGAGTCCCTGCGCGCGGCCTTCAGCTATCTGCCGGGTGACTTCGCGACGGCGGCGCCGCTGGTCCGCTATCTCGTGGAGGACCGGCGAGCTTCGGAGGCGGCCTCGGCGGCTCGTCTCTACCAGCTCGCATCCAGCGACTCGCTCTGGGGTCCGTTGCTGCTGGGATTTGCTGCACACGCGGCGGGCGATGACACGACGGCCGAGCGCCAGTTCTCGGCCGCGCTCGGGCGCATGGGGCCGAAAGAGCGCGCGACCACACTCGACATTGAATGGCTGCTCGACCCGACGGAGCGTTCCGCGTACCACAAGCTGGCACCCGCCCGCCGACAGACTTTCGAACACGAATTCTGGGCGCTCGCGGACCCGCTCTATCTCACCCCGGGGAACGAGAGCTGGACCGAGCACGTCGCCCGTCATGTCGTGTCCCGCATGCTGGCCCGCGCTCCCGTGGTCGCGGACATGATGCGCTGGGACGATGACCTCGAGCAGCTAACCGTGCGTTATGGAGTGCCGGTCAGCCGTACGCGGACGCCGGCGACGGGCATGGCGAGCGGCTCCCTGGTCGAGCACTACGATCCCGCACAACTGGCGTACACGCCGTTCGAGCTGCTGCAGCGCGGGCCGCCGCCCCCGCCGCTGCCGGGCCAGCCGTGGGAGCTGGCGCGGAAACGCAGCCGCTCGGGATATGCACCTGAGACTGTGCGACGACTCGTTGCCATGCCGCACCAGGTGACGCGTCTGCCGGATCGCGACTCCATGGTGTTGCGCCTGGACGGCGTCTTCCGCCTCGACTCGGTCGCCAGCGGGGCCGCTTCCATTCAGGCCGGCGTTTTCGTGCTCGACAGTGTGCTGGAGCCACGCACCGAAACGCGGTCCGTGCTCGCGGTGACGGGCGACACGGCCCGGCTGGAATACGAAATCCGATTGCCGCGGGGCAGCTGGCTTTATTCGCTGGAAGGGTTCGATCCGGGCTCCCGCCTGGGCAGCCGCGCGCGCTACATGATCGACGAGGACAGCACCAGCGGACCGCATTTGTCCGATCCGCTGGTGTGTTTTCAATGGGGCGACCAACCAGCGCCGACGTCACGTTCGGCGAGCACCTTCCGGCCCCGCGCCGACCTCACGGTCGCGTCAGGCGATACGCTCGGCCTGTACGCCGAGGCGAGCGGTCTGGCGGCATCGGGAGCTTACCGTGTGCAGCTGTCGGTCGAGCTCGCGAGCCGCGGTTCCCTGCCCTCGCGGGTCGTCTCGTGGCTGGGCGGTCGCATTGGTCTGGGTCATTCGGAACGCGGGACCCGACTCGAATGGATGGCGCAGGCAACACCGTCGGGCAGCGCTGTGATCACGGTGCAGGTGGCGTCGCGTGAGGGTCGGAAGGGCGATCAGGTGATCCGGCTGCGCGTCACGGATGCGACCAGCAATCGCAGCACGGAGACGCAGCGCATCATCCGCGTCCGCTGATCGGGTTCTTGCCCTCGGCGTGTTCTCAACAGCAATCCACGAAGTCATCCACATAGAAAACGCTCGAGTTCAAGCGGATCAACTTTCTCGGTGACAACAGAGTAAGCGTGACTGTTCCACGTCGCGTTGAAAATGAAGACGCATGTTTTCCACGACGCGTGGAGATCGTCAACCCGCCTGTCGCGCCACCTTCTGCCGGGGCTTGCCGGCTGACTCGCTGACGAGTGGCGCGGCCGGCGCCGAGCGCTGGCGCAGGATCAGGACGACGGCGAGGGCAAAGAGGAGGATGCTGGCGAGCTGGGAGGTGGAGAGGCCGAGCAGCACGCGATCGCCCTTGGCGCGTACGAATTCGATGAAAAAGCGCTCGACCGAATACAGCAGCATGAAGACGGCGAACAGTCGCCCTTGCGGGTGCGTTTTCTTCCCCAGGCGCCAGAGGATGGCAAACATGATGAGGCCGAGCGCGGTCTCGTACAGCTGGGTCGGGTGGACGGGCACGAGCTGGGCATCAGGGATCGTGGCCGGGATCTGGGCGCCGACCGAGCGCAGGTAGCCGGCCGTGGAAGGGGGCGATGCGCCGGCCGGGAAGATGACGCCCACCCAGCTGTCGGTGGGCAGACCGTAATCGTCACCAACGAGGAAGCAGCCGATCCTGCCAACCGCGTAGGCCAGCGCGAGTGCCGGCGCGGAGCTGTCGAACATGAGCGCCATGGGCAGCTTGCGCCGGCGGATCTGGTACCAGTAGGCGAGCACGCCGCCGATGAAGCCGCCGTACCAGACGAGTCCGCCGCGGCTCGTCAGCTCGTGGAGCGGATCTGCGACCACATCGCGCCAGTGCAGCCCGAGGTAGTAGAGCTTGGCGCCGACGATTCCGCCGATGGCGATACCGGCGAGCAGATCCCACGCGAGCTGCCGCGGCTGACCGTAGCGCTCGAGTTGCTGACCCAGCGCCCAGGCGCCCGCCAGGAACGCCAGGAACATCATCACGCCGAAGCTCGTGATGGGAAAGCCGCCGATACGGAAGATCACCGGGTACATGTCGGCTCCAGTTACGGCTGCGTGATGCGGGGAGTTCCCTTCCCGCGCACGGCCTCAGCTTCCGGAATCACGGTGGAACTGCACGCGTGGCGCCTCCTGGGCCGATGAAGGCGCGGCGAACGGCTCCTTGCGCTTCGCGCCGGTGACCTTCGCGGTAAGGGCCTGCGGGAACTGCCGGATGAAGGTGTTGTAGTGCTGGACCGCCTCGTTGTAATCACGACGGGCCACGGCGATGCGATTCTCTGTTTCCGTCAGCTCGTCCTGCAGTCCCGTGAAGTTCTTGTTCGCGGTCAGCGTGGGGTAGGCTTCCACGGAGACATTCAGGAATGTCCGCAGATTCTCGCTCACCGCATTGGCGGCCGGGCCCAGCTGATCCGCGGGGGCCTTGTTGCTGAGCGCCTGCGCCAGCTGTTCGCGCGCTCTGGTCAGACCGGAGCGCGCTTCCGCCACCTGTGTGAACGTGGTCTTCTCGAAGCTGGCGGCTTCGTCCACAGTCTGCACCAGGTTGGGAATCAGATCGTTGCGGCGCTGCAATTCGGTCTGGATGTTGGCGCGGTTCGCCTCGACCTGTTCGTCGAGGGCCTGGATGCGGTTGTAGCCGCAACCGGTGAGCATGGCGAGCGCCGTGATCGCCAGCGGGCGGTGCAGTCGTCGCAGGGGAGATGGCCGGGCGTTCATCGCTCTTCATTCTCCGTCGAACGCGTCGATCCAGGACGCAGCCCGTTCACAGGCCGCGCGGTAGGATCTCGACGATGGGATCCGTGGGAACCAGCCTCCAGGGTGCAGCCGTTCGGCGCTGCTGCTCGGCGGCAAGCAGGCCTGCCGGGTCGGCGCCAATGTGCCCGCACGCGTGTCGAATCACACCGGACGCCGTGGCAGGCACGGGCTCGCGTGCGAGTCGCAGCACGGCGCGCAGGTACGTCGCAAAGGATGGCAGCGCCGCCATGAGCAGGCCACCCAGCGCCACGCCATCGGCGGCGGTGTGCAGCATGCCGGCGTGCAGCGCCAGCAGCTTGGAACGAAGCTCGCGTTCCGCCTGGAGCCGCAGTGCGGGGCGCGGGACGACGACGTCGGCAAAAGGATGCACGCCGACCAGCACTTCGTGCGCATCCTCCATGTCCAGCAGCTCGATGCCGAAGACGTCGGCGGCGCGAATCCGATCCTGCCACTCGAGAATCAGCGGATTGACGTGGCGCTCGGCGCCGCGTGCAACGGCGGGCGCAGCGCTGAGCAGCGCGGACGTATCGATGTCGTCCAGCAGCACCAGCAGGTTGATGTCGCTTACGCCTTGAATGAACTCGCCGCGCGCGACGGATCCGTACAGCACGACAGCGCGCAGGTGGTTACCCAGTGCGCGCTCGAGTCCGCTGCTCGTTTCTCTGGCTGCTGTGCGTGGATCCACGTCCCTCCCTCACCAGCTCCGGCCCGCACCCCCGCCCCCAAAACCGCCCCCGCCTCCGAACCCGCCGAACCCACCGCTATTGTGACCGCCGCCACCGCCCCCGCCGAAGCCACCGAAGCCACCCCAGCTGCCGCCTCCGCGTCGCCCGCCCCGCATGGCGCTGCTCAGGAGCAGTGGCAGGAAGAGCGGAGATGGAACACCCATCCTGCGGCGGCGTCCCCGTCGCATGACGAGTCTGAGAATAGCAAGAAACGCGAGCAGTGCGAAGAAGCCGATGCCGGCCGCCGGGCCATTGCCGCGTCCGTTCGCGGGCGGACTGGCGGGGCGCGTGGCACCGCCTGTGAGCTCGAAACCGAAATGGCGCGCGTACCGGTCCGCCACCGCCGCCACACCCTGGAGGATGCCGGTGCCGTAGTCGCCGCGACGGAAGGCGGGGACCATGGCATTGTCCTGGATACGACCGGCCTGCGCGGCGGTGATGAAGGTGTTGGTGCCGAGGCCGGTGGCGATATAGACGTGGCCGCGGCCATCCGGCGACTTCTCCTTGGGTACGACCAGAATGACGCTGCCTGTATTGCGCCCCGCATCACCGGGATCGCCTTTGCGACCGATCTTCCACTCGCGACCGATCTGCAGCGCCACATCCTCGATGGGCCGGCCTTCCAGCGATGACAGTGTCACCACGACGATCTCGCCGCCGGACTTCTGGCGCACTTCATCGATGATGCGCTGCATCTGCTGCGCGCGCTCCGCGGGGATGATGCCGGCGAAATCGTTGACGTATCCCACTGGTGCGGGCAATTGCAGCTGTGCGGCGGCAGGGAGTGCGGTACTGACCAGCAGCAGGACCGCGGGCGGCAGAGCACGCGTCCGCTGGAGCAGCGATCTGCAGAATCGCGGGATGTATGACACGTCTGGAAATACACCGTGCGCGGGGAAACGATCAGGCGACGGGCACGGGATTCGCGCCCGCGGCAACGCGCACGGGTGCACCCGCCGCGAGTGCCGGCCGGGTCTGCAGCAGCGAGTCTGCCCCCGCGCACGGAAGCATGCGGGGGCGACCGGCCGGTACAGATCGACGCTCTGCCGCTAACGCATCCTTACCGGGACGGGCAGCCTGTGGGCTGGGCGCCCCGTCCGAAGCCACCGCCACCGCCCCGTCCCTGCTGCGGCTCGGGCAGCGGCTTGCGCGGCATCATTTCGTCGCGGTTGGCCGTGAGATACACGAAGGTGGCGACGGCCACCGCGTTGTGCTTCATGTCCATGTCCTGGATGCGCTCGTACACGTCCTGACTGGAGTGGTGCGTGCGCGTGCCATACTCAATGGGATCCTGTATGAACTGGAAACCGGGCAATCCCACGGCATCGAAGGACTGGTGGTCGGTACCACCCGTGTTCCCGGGAGCGACGTGGCCGACGCTGATGCTGTCGCTGTTCAGCACGCGCATCCACTGGGCGAAGATCGGGCCTTCCGCGGCATTGCCCTGCAGGTAGATGCCGCGAATGGCGCCGGTACCGTTGTCGACGTTGTAGTAGGCATCGAACTTCGCGTGCTCGGGCGTGACCTTCATGGTGGCCGGATCGGCGAAGTGTGCCTTGACGTATTCACGCGAACCGATCAGTCCCTGCTCTTCGCCCGTCCACAGGCCAATGCGCACAGTCCGGCGCATGGGCAGGCCGATGGTCTTGAGAATGCGGAGCGCCTCCATCATCACGGCCGAGCCCGCGGCGTTGTCTGTAGCGCCGGTGCCGGATTGCCACGAGTCGAAGTGGGCGCCCACCATTACCACTTCGTCACGCCTGTCCGTGCCGGGGATCTCGGCCACCAGATTGAAGGAATTGAGGTCACCCGTAGTGAAAGTGTTCTTCACATCGACGTCGATCTTCACGGGGACGCCCTTCTCGAGGATGCGGTAGATGCGGCCGTAGTGCTCAGGCGTCAGGCTGAGCTGTGGCACGCCGCGCGGCGCGTTGGCTTCGCGACTGCCGTTGGCTGCCACGAAGACATCACCACCATTGCTGTTGCCGGAGCCGGGCCGCAGCACGGCGGCCACGCCTTCATCGACGAAGCAGGCCTGCAGGTTCACGAGCGGGCTGGCACCCGACTCTGCCTCGCCGCCGCGGCCGCCCCGGCCACCTCGCCCGCCGCGTCCGCCGCGGCCACCGAACGGATAGGGGTTGGCGAGTGCGTCGAGTTCTTCCTTCGTGTAGCGGTGCCCGGGCGCGTTCCAGAGCGGCTGCAGCTGCGGCTCGGGATCACTGATGACCACCTTGCCCTTGAGCTTGCCGCGATAGGGTGCGAAGTCGGCGGCCGTGCGCACGGTGGTAGGGACTAACACGACGTCAGTGCTGACCAGGCCATTGGTGCCATCGCTCCATGCGCCCGGGTAGGCGATCACGGGGAACGCGACCGGCGCGGTGACCTGTACGTAGGTCTTGTCGTTGACCCAGCCGCGCCCGAACGGCCCCCATGCTTCCGTGTGCGCGTTGGCGAGGCCCCACTTGTTGAACTGCTGGAGGGTCCAGTCGCCGGCGCGCCTGGTGATGGGCGAGCCGGTCAGCCGAGGTCCGTAGACGTCGGTTAGCCAGCTCATGATGTCCATCACCTGGGAGTGCGCGAAGCCCTCGTTCTTGATGCGGGCGATGGCGGCGGAATCGATTTCTTCCTGCGGCCCCTGCGCCGAACCGGAGCCGCCACGCTGCGCGGCCACCGGCGAGGCAATGAAACCGGCAGCCAGGCCGGCCACGAGGAAGCGCGTGAGCGTGCGCGGGCGCGCCAGACTGCGCGCCTGCAGCTGGTGAAAGCTTGCCATGTCGGTCTCCGGAATCGCAGGTCGGTGAGATCCGGGCGGCCCGGCTGCGGGTGTGGCCCCGTCGGCCCGCCCCCCGCGCCGCGCGCAGGGCGCAGCGCGAGGGAAAACTACACGGCGGCAGCGCCGCACGCGAGCGGTTCAGGGCACACAGGTGCCGGCCGACGCAGCCACATTGATGGACGTCGATGCGCTGACGCTGCCGATCGTCATCTGCCAGTTGTAGGTGCCGAACAGGAAGATATCGTTGGTGACGAGGGCATTGCCCGACGCATCCGTGGTCCCCGAGTGCTGGCCGCTGCCGGACACACCGCCCGCCGGACCGGTCACGGTTGCCGTGTATGTCGCGTTGGCCTGCGGCGGGTTGGTAGCGGCATGCAGACACACCGTGCTGAAGCCGCTGTGGTGGAGGTAGTCACCCGAAAGCAGCAGCGAGAACGTGCTCGCCATGGAGCAGGAGAAATCGACAGTCGACGTCTGGCCTGCCACAACGGTTGTCGATTTCGCTGTCGGCGTGCAGGTAATACCGGCCGGAATGCCGCTGATGCTGACGGTCCAGGGTCCCGGTGTCAGAGCCTGGAAGCTGTAGCTCCCGTCGCTGGCAGTCGTCGTGGTCATGCCCCCGACCTGTACGGTCATCCCGGCGACGCCGCCGCTGCCCAGCCTGACGTGACCGACAATGGAGCCGACAGCAGGCGCCGGCGGCTGCCATGTGAGGTTGCTCTCGATGATCGATGTGCTGAGGTTGGGATTGGGCCCGCCTGTCCCGTTCCTTGCGCTGTCGCTCGCCTGCACGTGAATGCAGTAATGCCCGACCGTTGCCGTGCCGCCAACCGGGACGCCGTTGTACGCCCTGTACATGCCGAAGAACAGGTGATTGAGCATCACGCTCGACGTGTAATCGAACATGTTCTCGTCGACCTGTCCGCCCGCCGTCCCTTTCGGCCAGAGCGCATCATCCGCCGTGCCGCAGGTATTGTCGGCGCCGGCCTTGTAGATCGCGCCCGTCGCCAGTCTGAAGTGGGCATCCTCGATGGAGCCGCCGAACGAGAAATCGACCGAAGGCGCGTTGGACTGCCAGGTGAACTGGGGCTGCAGCGACCAGGTGATTGTGGGCGGGGTGTTCTTGAGCAGGAAACTCCAGTCGTACGATGACTGATTGCCCGCGCTGTCCTGCGCGGAAAGCTGCAGGCTGAGCGGACCGTCAGCGATGCCCGCCAGACTGCCCGTCCACGTGGAGCCGCTGCGTGTGAGCGGCAGATTCAAGCCGCTCCGCAGTGCGCGCACACTCGCGAAGTTCACGCCACTGGGGCGAGCACCGTTGCTGCCGGGCGCATCGTTGACGTCGAAGCTGAAGCTGTCGAGATGCAGCGGTCCGCCCAGACCCTGTTGCGGGAGCAGGTTGCTGAAGGCGGGCCCATCGACGTCGGGCAGGAGCGATTCATCGCCCAGGGCGGGTCCGAAGAAGCTGGCGCCCTTGGGGCGGCAGCAGTGCAGTCCACCGAGGAGTACCGCGCATGCCAGCAGGGCGTGACCGAGGACTGGGACCCCGCGCGGTGTGCGTTCGACGTGACTCGGACGTTCGCTCATGGGACCTCAGAAGCTGGCGCGCAGTGCGCGGAACACGCTCAGGTTGACATGCGTGTGCGTGTCGGCGTCGGGACTGGCGAAGCTGGTGGTGTAGTTCAGGCCGGCCCGCCCACTGAAGCGGCGCACCAGCGGAAAATCCAGGGATGCGCCGAAGTCGGTCATCCAGGCGCCGTGCGTACGTGTGGCAATCTGGACGATATTTCCATAGCGGCTGGTGACATGGGCGCGGTCGCAGGAGTAGGTGGCGCCGAGGCGGGCCTGTACGCCCAGCCTGCCGACACTCCGCGTGTAGCCGCCGTAGGCATCGTAGAAGAGCCCGCGGACGCTGCCCGTGACCATGGACGGTACGCGCGGGTTCGCGGACTGAAAGGTCTGGGAAAAGTCCTGCGTGCCGTAGTGGACGGCGGCGCCCAGGAAGAGCGGCGGCCGGTGCCCCAGCAGTGACGACGGCCGGTACTCGGCGAACGCGGTGAACCCTAACGATATATTATCGCCGCGAAAGCTCTTGATGTCGGGCTGGTCGCCGACGGTACTCTGAAACTGGCTGAAATAGTTGACGTCGAGGCCGGCTCCCAGGCGCAGCTCGCCGGGATGGATGGAAGCGCCCCTGCGGGGGGCGGCGCTGCCGGCTGCGGTCACGCTTCCGGGTACGCGCACGGGTTGCGCCGGATCAGGCCGCTGTGCGCTCAGCGGCGCCACACCCGCTGCCAGCGCCATGCCGAGCCACAGACAATGAGAAGTGCGCCGCAACATGGGGGCTCTCCTGATGCAGGTGCACAGACACGGGTCGCATGGGGCCATCCGCTGTATGACGCAGGAAACGGCGTCGGAGGTGATCAGCGGCGGACCGGCGGGCGGCTGGCGCCGCGTCGTCACCGGCCCGATCTTGAGGTGAGGCAAGCATCGGCATGACAGAGCCAGCAAAGCCCGGAGATCGGGACCAGGTCACGGAACTCCTCGCCGCAGCCAGTGGCGGCAATGTGGAGGCCCTGAACCAGCTGTTTCCGCTCGTCTATGAAGAGCTGCGGCGTCTTGCGCGCAACCGCCTGCGCGGGGAGCGAGCCGACCACACGCTCAACACCACGGCCCTGGTACACGAGGCCTATCTCAAGCTGGTCGAGCAGCGGCGGGTGCAGTGGCAGAGCCGCGCGCATTTCTACGCCATCGCGTCCCGCGCCATGCGCCGCATCCTGATCAACTACGCGGAGATGAAGAAGGCCGGGAAGCGCGGCGGCGGTGCGCCGGTGATCGCGCTCGAGGAAGCCGGCATTGTCTTTCACGCGCATCAGGTGGACGAGCTGCTGGCACTGGATGAGGCGCTCGATCGGCTCAAGGCTTTCAATCCCCGGGGTGCAGACGTGGTGGTCTATCGTTTTTTCGGGGGTCTCACGCACGAGGAAGTGGCTGAAGTGATGGGCACATTGGCGGTCACGGTGCGGCGCGCGTGGAGTACGGCCAAGAGCTGGCTGCGGCGTGAGCTGCGCGGCGCGCTGCCGCACTGGGAAGGCAGTGCCCTGGGCGGTCCGGAGGGGGCGACGCCGTGACTGCGGGATCCGGCGCCGAGGATGCATCCGTCGAGCCGATGACGCCGGAGCGCTGGGCGCGCGTCGAGTCCGTGTTCGGCAGCGCGCTCGAACTGCCGCCCGCTGAGCGCGCAGCGTTCGTCGCACGATCGTGTGGTTCTGACAGCGTGTTATGCGGCGAAGTACTGAGTCTGCTGGAAGAGCATGCCTCCGATCCGGGATTCCTGGATATGCCGCCCTGGGCGTCGCACGCGGCGCCGGATACCGACGCCATTCCGGAACAGATCGGGCCCTATCGCATCCTGCGCAGCCTCGGCCGGGGCGGCATGGGCCAGGTGTATCTGGCGGAGCGTGAAGCCGCGGACCTGCGCCAGCAGGTGGCGCTCAAGGTGCTGCGCCGCGGCATGGACACGGACGATCTGCTGGCGAGGTTCCGCAGGGAACGCCGCATCCTGGCCACGCTGAACCATCCCAACATTGCGCGCCTGCTGGACGCGGGCGCCACCGAGTCCGGCCTGCCCTACTTCGTGATGGAGTACGTCGAGGGCGAAGCCCTGCTCGCCTGTTGCGACGCGCAGCGCCTCGATGTGCGCGCGCGGCTGCGGCTGTTCGGCAGCATCTGCGCCGCGGTGCAGACCGCACATCGCAGCCTTATCGTGCACCGCGATCTCAAGCCGCACAACATCCTGGTCACGCGCGATGGCGTGCCCAAGCTGCTCGATTTCGGCATAGCCAAGATCGTCGACCCGCAGCACAGCGAGTTCGGCGCAGCGGCAACGCGCGAAGACGTGCGGCTCCTGACACCGGATTACGCGGCGCCCGAGCAGATCCGGGGCGAAGCCGTGACCACGGCGTGCGACGTCTACGCGCTGGGCGTGCTGCTGTACGAGCTGCTGGCCGGCTGCCATCCCTTTGCGGCGAGCCGCGGCACGCGCGCCGAACTGGAGCGAAGCATCCTGGAGCGCGATCCGGCGGCCCCCAGTGCGCGCGTGACCGGGGCCGCCGCCGCAGTGCGCGGCGCCAGCGTCCGTCAGCTGGTGCGGCAGCTGCGCGGCGACCTCGACACCATCGTGCTCACGGCGTTGCGGCGCGAACCGGAAGCGAGGTACGCATTGGCGCTCAGCCTGCACGAGGATCTGGAGCGCCAGCGCAGCGGCCGGACCATCCGCGCCCGCCCGGCGTCGGCCGGCTATCGCCTGCGCAAGTTCGTGGCCCGGAATCGCGTGGGGGTAGGCGCGGCCGCAGTGCTCTTCCTGGTGCTTGGCGCCGCCACTGCAATCACGCGTTATCAGTCACTGCGAATTCGCGAGGCGTCGGCGCGCGTGGAGCGGGAACGCGACAAGGCGCTCGAGGTGAGCAGCTTCCTGCTGGAGATGTTCGGGGCGACGGGTGCGGATCAGCCTGCCGGTGACACGGTGACGGCGAGGGAGTTGCTGGACAGGCGCGCGGCCACGCTGGACAATGCGTATCCGAACGATCCAGAGATGCGCGCGGAGATGCAGTACACGCTGGCGGAGGGCTACGAGAAGCTGGGGTTGTTCGAGGCGGCCGAGCCGCTGGCGCGCAAGTCGCTCGCTGCGCGCCAGTCGTTGTTCGGCGCGGCGCACCCCGATGTCGTCGCATCGCTCGATCAGGTGGGCTGGCTGCAGCATCAGCGACGCAGTCTGGAAGAAGCAGAAGCGCTGCTGCGCAGCGCGGTCACCACAGGACGCCAGGTGTTCGCGCCACCGGGCGACACTCGCCTGGCGCGCGCCCTCAACGATCTGGGCGTCGTCCGTGAAGCGCGGGGCGATTTCCGGGAGGCGGCCGATCTGTATCGCGAATCGCTCGCCATGCGCCGTGCGCTGCCGGGCGAAGCCGAGGTGGGCGTGGCCATCACCACGAGCAATCTGGCAGCCGCACTCTATCGCAAGGGTGACCTGGACAGCGCCGTGGTCATGGCGCAGCAGGCGCTGGCGCTGTTCCGGCGGGTGCTCGGCCCTGACCATCAGCGCACGACCATCGTGCAGTCCAATCTCGCCGCCATGCAGAGCGCACGGGGCGATCACGAGGGCGCGGCGCAGCAGCAGCGCGAGATCATGGAGCGGCGTCGTCGCCTGTTCGGTCCGACACACGCATCGGTAGCGTTCAGCATGGACATGCTGGCCAACGAGCTGACGCTGACTGGCCAGTATCCCGAGGCCGATTCCCTGCTGCACCAGGCGCTCGCCATCCAGTCGAGGAACGGCGCGGAGCGCGACCTGGCCACAACGCATCGCCTGCTCGCGGAGCTGGAACTGGCCACGCAACGACCGGCGGCGGCACTGCAGGACTTCCAGGTCGGCATCGCGCTCACGCGGCGGGTTTTCGGTGAGCAGCACGAGAACGTGGCCACGCTGCTGGCGCGCCAGGCGCAGGCCTTCCAAACACTCGGTCAGGATGCGCAGGCAGAGTCGTCACTGCGCGCGTCACTGCGCATCTTCGAGAAAGCGGTGGGCCCGCGACAGCGCAACACGCTGGCCGTGCGACTCACGCTGGCGGAGCAGCTGCAGCGCGAGGGCCGCACGGCGCTGGCGCGCGCGGAGCTGGCACCCATCGACAGCGCCGCGGAAGCCGCCATTGCCTCGCGCGACGATCTCCTCGGGCAGCGTCTGCGCACGGTGCGCGCCGCGCTGGCGCGCTGAGCACCCTCCCGCGGCCACATTTGCAAGCTGCTGCCGGTGGGGGCATGCCTCGCACCCAGCGGAATGGTCATTCCAGGCCGGCCGGGGTACCATTACATGATCGCGGTTGTGGCGTGCCTCGATGCAGTACAAGGAGGTGAGACTTGGGTATCAATCCCGCAGGCCCTCGCCGGAAGGGTGTTCTCATTGCGCCCGAGTTTCCCGACGATTCCTTCTGGAGCTACCGTTACATCATCCGGCTGATCGGGCGGAAGGCGGCGTTCCCGCCGCTGGGCCTGCTCACCTTTGCCGGCTACATGCCGGACCACTGGGATCTCGAGGTTGTCGATCTCAATGTGACATCGCCGTCGGATCGCTTTCTCAGGAAGAAGATCGCGGAAGCCGACGCCGTGTTTCTCAGCGCCATGTCGATTCAGAAGCGATCGCTGGTCACGCTCCTCAGCGGACCGGCGCGCGGGCTGGACACGCCCTTCGTGCTGGGAGGACCGTTCGCCTCATCCTATCGCGACTCGATTCTGAAGCCACAATCGGAATCGGACCGCATTCTGCACGACGGTCTCGATGTACTCGTGTGGGGCGAAGCGCAGGGTTCGATGGAGCAGCTGCTCGCGTATCTGGACTCCGAATCCGAAACACTGCAGCGACACGCCGCAGATGCTGATTCCACGATCCGTGGCGGAAGTCGAGCCCGGCTCGCGCAAGCACCTCAATGACCGGTCCGTGTTCACGCCGCTGCAGGACGTGCCTCTGCCGCGCTGGGATCTGGTACGCGTCAAGGATTACCAGACGCTGATGATCCAGACGACCGCGGGCTGCCCGTTCCGCTGCGATTTCTGCGACATCATCCAGTTCAACGGCGGGTTCAACCGGCCGAAGACGCCGACCTCCGTCCGGCGCGAGCTGGAGGCGATCCTGGCGACCGGGTTCCGCGGCGCGATCTTCAGCGTCGACGACAACTTCATCGGCAAGCCGGATGCGATCTCCGACATTCTCGACGAGATGATCAGGTTCCAGCGGGAGCACGATTATCCGTTTTCGTTCCACACACAGGCGAGCGTGGATCTGGGAACCCCGAAGCTGGAGCACCTGATCGGCAAGATGAAGCTGGCCGGTTTCGATGCCGTCTTCCTCGGCATCGAGAACCCGGACGAAGACGCGCTCCGCAGGATGAACAAGAAGCAGAACATCAAGGTGGACATACCGGCAACCGTTGCGCGCATCCAGGCAGCCGGCATCGAAGTGCTCGCAGGCTTCATCCTGGGCAATGATGGCGACGAACCCTCCACCGCCGACCGCATCATCGAGTTCATCCGCAGAAACCGCATCTTCACGGCGATGGTCGGCATGCTGACGCCGGTACCGCACACGCCGCTGCACGAGCGTCTGCGACAGGAGGGGCGGTTGCTGCCCGCGGAGTACACGGGCAACAACACGGATGATGAAGTCCAGTTCGAGCCCGTTGGCCTGACGCGCGAGCAGCTGCGCGACGGGATCCATTCCATCCTCTATCAGCTCTTCAACCCGGCTGAATCCTATCGCAGAGCGCTAAGCACGCTGCAGGTCGTGACGCCGCACATGTTCTTCACGCGCGAATTCCGATTGGGCTATCTGAAGGCCGCGCTGATTTCCTTCTGGCGACAGGGTATCCGCCGGCTGGATCGCAATTATTTCGCATTGCTCGCTGCGTGCCTCGCGGCTGGATCAGCGCTTCTACCGCGAGAGCCGCAAGCAGGCGCGCACGCTTATGCAGCTGATCCGCAGGATGGATCCAACGCTGATGTGGAAATACCTGACCTGCGCGAGTGGATTCGAACAGCTGCATCGATCTGGCCCATGACTATCGCATTCGCTTCATGCCGGAAGCAGGTCTCGAGCAGGTGCGAGCGTGGGTGACGGGCGCGCGCGAGCGGCTGCCGGACGGACTCCTCTCCGCGGACGACATGCGCACGGTCTGCGAGCAGGCCGCACGCTACCTGAGAGAGCGCGCATGCGGTACCACCGCTTTCCCGGCACTCTTTCATGAAGGCACTGGAGTCCGCGATCCGCGGCCTGCACTACGAGATGGTGATGAACTCGATTGTGAATGGCGGTACCCGCCGTCTGGAATTGCAGCCGGGCACGGCGGCGCAATCCTGAACTGATTCGCTGGCCGGCCGGCACCAGGCGTCACGCGTGCGATGCTACCGGTCGTCCCGCGTCTCTGTGCCCGCGCAGTTCACTCCATGAACTTTTCGAGATAGTGACGCAGCTCGTCGCGCAGCTCCTCATCCACCACACGCCGCGCGAACAACGCGCGCAGCCCCGGCCGCAACGTGCGGAACATCGTCACGCTTCCAGCAGGCGGGCGATCGCCGCGGCACGCCGCGCCCAGTCATCCTTCTCCGTTCTCAGCCGCCTGCGACCCCCGGTTGTGATCTGATAGTACCGGGCCCGCCGGTTGTTCTCGCTCGCCCGCCATTCCGCATTGACGAGCCCGGCGCGCTCCAGCCGGCGAAAGACGAGCAGCGCGAGCCCGGGTTCACGCGGAACACACCACGGCTGATCTGCTCGATGCGTCGGTCCACGCCGAACCCGTGCATGGGTTCCAGGCTCAGGCTCTTGAGCACGAGCATGTCGATTGTGCCCTGAATCACATCGGTGGATTCTGCCATGCACCTTCCTTTGGCCGCCAAGAGGTCGCGTGCGGGACCCTGCATCCGTTGCTCCTTTGGCTGTCAAGAGGAAGAGGCCGGACGGCGGACCGGCGGGGTGTTACCGCTGTTGCGGCGGGAGTGCCCCCGGCAGGATTCGAACCTGCGGCTGACGCGGTTTAGGAAACCGCCGCTCTATCCACCTGAGCTACGGGGGCCGGCGGAAAATTACCCGCACGCCGGCCGGTGTGGAAGGCCCCGCGCGGCGTTTCCGCCGTGCCTCGCCGGAACCTATACTATCCGCGTTTACGCGCGGCTCAACGATATGCGACGGCGCTGCAGGCTGAGCCACGGACCGCGATTCCTCTACCCCTGCGCAGAGGTGAAACTCGATGCCTACGCTCATTGCGGGACTCTGGACGCGACCTTCGACGGGCACGCTGGCCCGTGATCCGAGTACGAATCTGCCGCACCTGCGGACCGCACTCGGCATGCTGCAATCCAGGATCATGAGCAATGGTCTGGGCAGTCAGGCCGGCATGCGCGGCATTCTTCGTGGCGCCGGAGTACTACTTCGCCAGCCCGAAGATGGGCAAATGGAGCGACAGCCAGGATCGGTTCCGGGGCCGGCCCATCGAGCAACGCGACAAGGAGACGCTGCAGGCGCAGCTGCTCAAGCTGAGCGAGCAGTACCCTGACATCGTGCTGGTGCCCGGGACCATTGCCTGGCGCAAGCCGCTCGACCGCCCAGCCGGTGAGACGCTGAAGAAGAACCCGGTTACGGGTCTGCGCACGGGCATCGCGAAGACGACCGACCGGCGCGCCAAGAACGTGGTCCGGCTGGGTGCGTCCACCGACCACACGGGTGGCCTGCGCAAGGCCGCGCCGCCACTCGTCGACGCCATTGACGATTGCATCAACAACGACTTCTACAACCTCGGCACCGACTTCAACAACCTCGTGGCGGGCGGCAAGCCGGCGGCCGATGCGTTCTGGGAACTGGTCGATGACGTGCTCTACGACAAGCCGTTTCTGAAACAGCTCATTACGGACTACAACCTTCCCGCGAGCTGCTACAGCACGATTCCGCGGATTACCAAGAAGGCGACCGCCGCGGGCGGCGCGGCCACGCACATGATGCGCAACACCGCGTATCTGCTGTATGGCGGGCGGGTGCGCTTCAAGTACAACAAGATGGGCGATTTCCACGAGTGCATCGGGGACCGCAGCACGGTGTTCGTATCGGGCGACAAGCTGGGCCTCACGGATCCCATTCGAGGGCATTACGTTCGGCATGGAGATCTGTCTCGATCATAACATTGGTGTTTTCAGCAACGGTTTCCCCGGCGGCAAGCGGGCACCGCACATCCACATTGTAGTCTCGGACTCGGTCGTCACCAATCCCACGAACATGAAGGCGAGGAACTACTTCCTGCACGCATCCACGGATGCCTCCGAGACAGCGTGCTGGACCATGCAGCCGGCGCCCGCGAAGCAGACGGCCCTGACGGGCACCGATGCCGTGGACGGCGGGACCGTCACCTACTGGAAGATCAAGGTCTGACCTCAGCCTCTCGGAGCGGGACCCCGGAACCGGCAGTGCGTGCTGGCGTCGGGGCCCGGGCCCGCGCCATTGCAGCGGTCGATCGTAGCGTGTTCTCCTGGCAGGGCATTATCAGGGCGCCGGGGTTCCCGCGGGGAAGGCGCAGTTGCGCACGCTGTCGATCGCGGCCGCGGTTTCCGGGAAGTACTTCCCGCGCCAGCGCAGCGCCACGTTCACCAGCATGATCAGGACGGGCACCTCCACGAGCGGTCCGATCACGGCGGCGAATGCCGCGCCGTGCCCGATGCCGAACGTGCCCACCGCCACGGCAATCGCCAGCTCGAAGTTGTTGGATGCGGCCGTGAGGGAGAGCGTCGCTGTCTGCGGATAGCTTGCGCCAGCCTTGCGGCTCATGAAGAACGTGATCGTGAACATGCCGAGGAAGTAGATGAGCAGCGGAATCGCCACGCGCACGACCGCCTGCGGCTGGCGAATGATCGCTTGACCCTGATCGAGAACATGACCACGATGGTGAACAGCAGTGCCACCAGCGTCAGCGGGCTGATGCGCGGCACGAAATGCTCGTGGTACCAGGTCCTGCCCCGCGCCCGTACCAGCAGAAAGCGCGTGAGCGCACCGGCCAGTGCGGGAATGCCGAGGTAGATGAACACGCTGGTCGCGATCTGGCGCATGGTGATGCGGACCACAGCGCCACCGAGCCCGAGCCAGTGCGGTACCGCCGTGATGAAGAACCACGCGTACACCGAGTAGAAGAGCACCTGGAAGATCGAATTGAAGGCGACGAGGCCCGCAGCGTATTCGGCGTCGCCGGAAGCCAGATCGTTCCAGACGATGACCATGGCGATGCACCTCGCCAGCCCGATCAGGATGAGCCCGGTCATCAGCTCCGGGTATGCGCGCAGGAACAACAGCGCCAGCCCGAACATCAGCAGCGGGCCGATCACCCAGTTCTGCAGCAGCGAAAGCGCCAGCACCCTGCGGTTGCGGAACACATCGCCCAGCTCTTCGTAGCGCACGCTGGCCAGCGGCGGATACATCATGAGAATGAGACCGGCCGCAATCGGAATGGACGTCGTGCCCGCCTGCGTCTCGCGATTCCACGCCGCCACGGCCGCCGGCCACAGGTAACCGATGGCTATGCCTGCGGCCATGGCAGCGAAGATCCAGAGCGTCAGGTAGCGGTCGAGGAAGCCGAGCCGTCTGCCGTTGCGCGGGCGCGCATCAGACATGCTGCTGGCCGGCCATGGCGGGGTCAGCCGACGGAGCCAGCACTGGTCAGCCGGCCCCCTGTTTCCAGGATGGTGGCGAACGCAGCGGGCAGGTCGCTCTCGCGGATGCCGCGCACGGCGCGCGCCAGGTCGTACTCCACGCGCCCTAACTCGATGTCAGTGCGCTGCCCGGTCATGGCGATGGTGACGTAGCCGGCCCGCCAGTCGCCGTCCTTCGGCCGGCCCACCGATCCGGCGTTCACGAAATGGATGTCGCCGACGGCGCGCTGCCATGCCCGGTGCGTGTGTCCGAATGCCACCACATTGCCCGCCCGCGCGCCCAGCTGCTGCGCCATCTGCAGGCAGAACTCGTCCGAACGGTCCTCCGTCCAGTACACGGTGTTCAGGATGGCATTGCCGTGCACCAGCATGAGTCGCGGTCCGGCCAGGTGTCCGCCCAGCGGGCGCAGGTCGATGCGGAACGGCAGTCCGGCGAGCCATTGCTTCGTGGACGCGGTCACGTGCGCCCGCGTCCAGGCATAACTGAGATGGCTCAGCCCTTCCTGGCGTGCATCCTCGTAGCGGCAGCCGCAGTGTTTGTAGTCCGTGCCCGTGGTGGAATCGTAGTTGCCCGCGATCCCGGCGATCCCCCGCTGCCGCAACAACGCCACCACTTCGTTCGGCCAGGGCGCGTAGCCCACCAGGTCACCCAGATGGTAGACGGCATCGATGTCGCCTCGCCGGTCGATATGCGCGAGCACGGCTTCGAGCGCCGGCAGGTTCGCGTGGATGTCCGCGAGCAGCGCGTAGCGCATGGTCAGGTGCAGCAGTCCGGTCCGCAGCAGGGCGTCTTCGCCAGGGGCAGCGTCGCAGCCTGCAGCTTCCTGGCGACCGGCTTCTGCGCGCGCACGAACGCGGCCATGAAGCGTCCCTCGATCGCAGGCGCAAAGGCAGCGACGTCGAGACCCGCATCTTCCAGGAACGCACGCGCATCATCCACCTGATAGACGCGTGTCGGCTCGATGCTGGCTTCGGCGAAGCCGGCATCGGCCAGCAGCGCCCGGAACTCCTGCTCCTCGAGCGCGCCCGCCACGCAGCCCACCCATAACTCCATGTTACGCCGCACTTCGGCCGGCACATTGCCCCGCACCACCACATCGGACACCGCAAACCGGCCGCCCGGCTTCAGCACGCGGAAAGCCTCGCGCAGCACCTGTCGCTTCTCGCCGGACAGGTTGATCACACAGTTCGAAATGATCACGTCCACCGAATTGTCAGGCAGCGGGATGTTCTCGATCTCGCCCTGCAGGAACTCCACATTGCGGACGCCGGCCTCCGCTGCATTGCGCCGCGCCAGTGCCAGCATGTCGTCCGTCATGTCGAGGCCATACGCCTTGCCCGTGGCGCCCACGCGGCGCGCCGACAGCAGCACATCGATACCGCCACCGCTGCCCAGGTCCAGCACGACATTGCCTTCCCGCAGTTCCGCCAGCGCGGTGGGATTGCCGCAGCCCAGCGACGCCAGCATGGCCGCCTCCGGCACCTGTGAGGAGGTCAGCGCGTCATACAGATCGCGCGTGATCGGATCGTCCGAACCACAGCCGCACTGCGTGCCGCAGCACGAGCCCTTCTCTCCCTCCGCCGCGCGGCGCGCGGCCTCGCCGTACTTCTCACGCACAACCGCCCTCACGTCGACGCTCATGGCCCCTCTCACCGTATGCGGTCAGTCACAGCACGGACCGGTGCGGACCGTGGTGGTGACATCCGGTTTCATGACCTCCAGAAACTCGCGCAACTCATCGATGGCCTCAGGCACCAGCGCGTAGTAGATCCACCGTCCCTCACGCCGGTCCGCGATCACGCCCGCATCCTTCAGCTTCTTCAGATGGAACGAGAGCCGTGACTGCGCCGCGTCCAGCGCGCTCTGCAACTCGCACACGCAGCGTTCGCCATCGCCCAGCAGCCGCACGATCTGCAGTCGTGTCACTTCCGCAATCGCCTGCAGCCGTTCCAGCATGATCGCATTGGGTATCGCTGTTCTGTTCATGCCGGATTATATATCAACTGTTGTTGATATGTCAAGCCCACCGCCGGTCGCGCGGTTCAGGTGGGTGCGAGCATGCGAAGGCGTGGGGCCGGGATCAGCGGGCTCGCGTGCGGACGCGTGCGCGACCGGCGCGGCATGGATTGTCAGTCGTAGGTGATCAGGGAGTCGACGGGAATGGGTGACAGCTTCTGGCGGCCGCGGAGCGCGGCCAGCTCGATGAGGAAGCCGCAGCCGACGACTTCGCCGCCCAGCTTCTGCACGAGTGTGACGGTGCCGGCAGCCGTGCCACCGGTGGCGAGGACGTCATCGATGACAAGAACGCGCTGGCCGGGCTGGACGGCATTGATGTGGGCTTCGAGTGCATCGGTACCGTACTCGAGCTTGTAGTCGACGCGCACGGTCGTGAACGGGAGCTTGCCTGGCTTGCGCACGGGTGCGAAAGCCAGGCCGAGAGCGAGCGCGACGGGTGCACCGACGATGAAGCCGCGTGACTCGATGGCGACGACAATGTCGACGGCGGTATTCTCGAAGCGGCGGCAGAAGTGCTCGACCGTGTCCGCGAACAATGTCGCATTGGCGAGCACGGGTGTAATGTCGCGGAAGAGGATGCCGGGCGTGGGAAAGTCCGGAATCTCGCGGATGCGTTCGCGGATGCGCTTTTCGATTGTGCCTGTGCTCACGACTGGCGTCCTCCGAGCCAGCCGGCGGCGATGCCTGTGAGCAGTGCCTGCACGGGGTCGCCGCCCGTGGGCTGACGCAATGCATCCTCGCCCTTTTCACGGAGCGCCGCGGCGAACGCCTCCAGGCGGGCGGCCAGCTCGGAGAGGGCCGGCGCAGCGGCCGGCGACTCCGGAGCGGGAGACGTCGCCTGCTCCGGATCTGGTGTTAGCGTCTCCTCGTGGAGCGGCTCGAAAGCCGCACCGATGGGCTGCAGTCCTTCCACCTCGACGGCGGGCGGGAATGGCGCGGAAGCTGGCGCGTTGGCGAGTTTCTCTTCCACAGCGTCAGTGAGCTGTACCTCGTGGGTGCCCGCTTCGCTCTGGAAGGAAAGCGATTCGGCGAGCTGGCGGCCGAACGATTCCCATTCTGCTCGCGCGTTAGCGGCCTTGCGCTCGGCCTCCTGATTGTCGCGTGTGCGCGCGAGGTCCCAGGCACTGAGCGGCGCCGGGCCGGGCCGCATGCTCGCCGGCTCGGTTTCGGCGGCCGCGGCAGGCGTGTCTGCGTCCGTGACGGATTCCGGGTCGTCGTCGACGTGCGCTTCGAAGATGGTTTCTTCGGCCTCGTCGTCGATGCTGATTTCCAGGATCAGCTCATCGTCCTCTTCCTCGTCTCCGGTTTCCTCGAAGGACATGCGGTCAACCGGCCCGGCGGCTCCCGATTCGAGGATCACTTCATCGTCGACGGAAGAGAAGTACGACTCCCAGGGCGAGGGCGGTTCGGCGTCGACTCCGGTGGCGGCCGCTTCGATCCCGGAGAATTCAGGCTGTGCGTCCGCGAACGCAACCTCTTCGAACGCAGCCGGTTCCCCGCTGGACTCGGGTTCCCGCGCCTCGTCCCACTCGATCGCTGCACTGCCTTCCGCCGCGCTGCTTTCCGCGGCGAATGCTTCCGCTTCCCGCTCGACCGTCCCGTCGTCGTAATCGGCGGATTCCGCACGGAACGGAGGCTCGACAGCGTAGCCTGACGACTGCAGATCGTCCGGCGCCGCACCTTCTTCGTATTCGACGGCCTCCGCTTCGTAGTCGACGGCCTCCGGTTCGAATTGGACGGCCTCTGCTTCGAGTTCGCCGGCATCCGCTTCGTATGCGATGGCCTCTGACGTGTAATTGGCGGTTTCTGCAGTGTCATCGACAGCGTCCGTCTCGTAGGCGACGACGGCAGCGTACCCGGCTTCGGGCTCGGACTCGCTGACCTCCTCCTCGTACTCGGCGGGCACTTCTTCGAAATCGACAGGCGGGGTCAGCGCACCGGCGGGAACTTCCTGCGCGACGGACTCGATCCACAACGTGTCGGGCTCGAGCTCGGGCGTTTCCGCGACGCGTTCCCCGACCTGCGTGGCCATCGATTCCGGCTCGACGGCGGGTGGCGCGAACAGTCCGGAGCGCACCGGTCGCAGCCAGCCCGCGTCATGGCTCTGGCGCCGTCCGGCGAGCTCCTGCCAGTGCGTGCGCGCAGGCGGCAGCGGTTCCGAGCGGTGCCCGTGAAAGGGATCACCGGACATGGACGGTCCTTTCCTCGGCGCGGGGATCGGTGCGGCGAACTCGCGCAATTGTAGTCGCCGCGCCGGACCTCCGACAGATGGCGTCAGGAGCCGGGCCACGGCCCCGCGGCCATGGCCAGACCCAGATAGAAGTTCCTGCGGGGAGCTGGCTCATAGTATCGGCGCGCGGCCGCATTCACTACGACCGAGCTGTTGTAGCGCGTATCCGTCGCATTATTGAGGGCCAGGAAGGGCTGTGCGCTGACGCCTCCAATGCGGGCATCGAAGCGGAGTCGCAGGTTCAGCACGGTGGCCGCGTCGTTCACGGCCGTTGCCTCATTGGCATCGTTGGCGAAGTACCGGCCTGTGTGTTCCATCTCGGCATCGAGGTGGAGCGTGTGCACCGGTCTCAGCTGCAAACCGGCGAACACGTGCTGGCGGGGCACACCGGGCAGCTGGTTGCCCTCGTACGCGGTGGTGGGATCGCCATCGTCGATGAAGATGAAATCGGTGAGTGTCCATGCCAGTGACACGACATGCGGGCCCAGATGCGTGCTGGCGGCCAGCTCGAGCCCGTTGTGTCTTGATTCACCGGCATTGCGAAAGAACTCGCGTCCTTCGCCGTCGGCCACCTGGAAGGGCACGATGGTGTGGCGCACCTTCATGTGGTACGCCGCCAGATCGAGGTCGAAGCGGCCCACGCCGCCGCGCGCGCCGGCTTCGAAGCTGACAGCGCGTTGCGGTTGGAGGTTGGTGTTGAAGCCACCCGGGCAGCAGGACTGGCCGGTGGCCGGGGGTGCATTGATCAGCTCGGTCGTGGTGGGCGTCTGGAACGCAGTCGCGACATTGCCATAGACGTGCAGCGCGTGCGTCAGCTCGAAGGACAGTCCTGCCATGGGGCTGGTCGCCGAAAGCGTACGCTCACCGGAATCATCGCGCCCATCGCTCAGGAAGCGATCCGTGGTCGTGAAGCGCACAGCGTCGTAGCGCGCGCCTAACAGCATGTCAAGGCGAGGCGCAAGCGAGAGCAGCAACTGGACGAACGGCGCCGCGGTTCCTACCTCATCCTGCTGATCGCGGCGCAGTGTACCGGGCGTACCGCCATTGTTGTCGAATTCCCGGCGGTCATCGCTGGCATACTCGATGTCGGTGCCCGCGGTGACGGCGAAGCGCCCGCCGGCCGGCCCACCGGCCCACGACGCGCGCAAACCTCCGCCCTTTCGGGTCAGATCGATGTAGCCGAACGCGAGTGCGTTCCTGATGTCGCGTTGCAGGCCGTAGGTCGCGATGTCGAGGCGGTTCCCGCCCATGGCGTGCGCGAACGCCAGCCCCACCTGCCCCTGCCGGTCCGCCTCGCCCGCTTTCGAGCGCACGTTCGCGGGCCATGCCATGTCGCGATTGCGGCGCACGGAATCGAGGGGCAGTGCGCCCGGGCTCTCGGCAACCGGGCTGTCCCAGAGGTTGACCACCCCCGTGATGCGTGAGTTCGTACCCAGTGGTTGCCGGGCGACGACGTTCAGCAGTGTCTGCTCCGCGCGGGAGAAATCGCGGAAGCCGTCGGTCTGCATGCGTGAGAGGCTGGCGATCCAGCCACCACCACTGTTGCCCATCGGTCCGCCCGCCGCCGCCTGCAGCTTGTACAGTGCGTCGAGCCCGCCCCCGGCGCGTCCCGCATCGCCGCCCAGCACGCGCACCTGCGATGCGAAGCGCGCGGGCGGCGCTTCCGTCGAGATGGAGATCACACCGCCGGCGGCGTTGCCGTAAAGCGACGATGCCGGTCCGCGCATCACTTCGATGCGGTCGGCCGTTCCCAACTCGAGGTTATTGAGGTTGGTCTGCCCGTCCGGCATGGTCAGCGGGATGCCATCCGCGAGCACACGGATGCCGCGCACGCCGAACGCCGCGCGCGAGCCCAGGCCGCGCATCGAGATGCGCGGGCCCAGCGAGAAATTGTAGCGGTTGTTGACGAAGATGCCGGGCACGCGACTCAGCGATTCATCCACGCCCACCGTCGCCTGTGCCCCGCCGATCGCGTCCGCGCCGACGTGCGCGAATGCGGCGGGCAGTCTCGCCAGCGGCGCCGTGCCCCGTGCCACCGTGACGGGAATACGATCGAGGACGACGACGTGCGTCGTGTCCTTCGCCTGCTTGCTCTGCCTCGCCTGCAGGCGCGTGCCCGCCGCCAGCAGCAGGCTGGTGGCCAGGAGTGTGGCGCCTACAGCGCTGGGTTTCATGGTCCTCACGTGCGGAGGGACGCGCGCACCGCCTGCAGCCGGACGAAATCGTGGAACGCGCAATGCCGGGCAAGATGCGCGAGTCGACCCCGCCTGTGAAGCCCTGGCGCCTCGACCGTGGCGAGGCGTTCAGGTGCGAACGGGCGAGCGCGACCGGCGGTGGCGCAGAAACTCGATGACGGCCGGCAGTACCGACAGTGCGATGATGCCGAGGATGACAAACGTGAAGTGCTCTTCGACGGCCGGGATGTTGCCGAAGAAGAAACCGCCGAAAACGAACAGTCCGATCCACAGCAGGCCGCCGGCGGCATTCCAGGCTGCGAAGCCCCGCGGCTCCATCGCACCCAGTCCCGCGACGAACGGCGCCATGGTGCGGATGATGGGCACGAAGCGGGTCAGCACGATGGTCTTGCCACCGTGCTTTTCGAAAAACGCGTGGGTGCGATCGAGGTGCTCCTGCTTGACGAAGCGGAATCCGCGCTGTGCTCGTGGCGCGAGGAAGCGGCCCACGTAGTAGTTCACGGTATTGCCGAGGATCGCGGCGCCGGCGAGCAGAAGGAACAGCGTGGCCACCGAGAGAGAGCCGCGCGCAGCGAACGCACCCGCGGCGAACAGCAGCGAATCGCCCGGCAGGAAGGGCGTGACGACCAGTCCGGTCTCGCAGAAGATGATGAGAAACAGGATGCCGTAGGTCCACGCACCGTAGTCCCGGATGATGGCATCCAGGTGCACGTCGATGTGCAGGATGAAGTCCACGAGCTGGAGCAGCAGGTCCATGAGCGGGGCCTTCTCGCTGGGTTCGCGTTGCGGTTGGGCAGCTGTTCAGGCGGGCCAGCCGAAGCGGCCCAGCAGCGGCACGAACGTGCACGCCGTGATCTCTTCAGTCTCGACGCCCTGCTCCGTTTTGCGGAACAGTGTGAGCCGCTGCACCTCGCGATCCCCGATGGGGATGAGCATTCGGCCGGCGGGGGCGAGCTGATCGAGCAGCGCCTGTGGGGGTGCGGGTGCGCCGGCCGCCACGAGGATCGCGTCGTAGGGTGCGTATCGTGACCAGCCGATGCTGCCATCGCCTGTGAGCAGCGCCACGTTGTTGACGCGCAGCTGGTCGAGCGCGGCGCGCGCGCGCGCGGTCAGTTCGCGAATGCGCTCGACCGAGTACACGTGCTGCACGAGGTTGGACAGCACGGCGGTCTGGTAACCGCTGCCCGTGCCGATCTCGAGCACGCGATCGCCGGGCTGCAGCTGCAGCACTTGCATGTAGAGGGCCTGCAGGGATGGCTGCGACGCAGTCTGCCCGAAGCCGATGGGCAGGGCCTCATCGTCGTAGGCGAAATGGCGCACCGCTTCCGTCAGGAAGAGATGGCGAGGCACCAGATCGAAGGCGCGCAGGATGGTGAGGTCCTGCGTGCCGTGCTCGCGCAGCTGCTCGATCAGGCGCTGTCGCTGGCGCTCGTAGCGCGCATCGCTCAGAGCTTCAGGTCCCACCGGCCGATCTCCTCCAGCAGACCGTAGTTGGTGAGATCGAGGTGCAGTGGCGTCACAGAAATGAAGCCTTCGTGCACGGCGCGGAAATCGGAATCGTCCTTGCCCCACCACGTCGACTCGCCACCACCGATCCAGAAATATTCCCGGCCCGCGGGATCCGCAGCCCGCGTGAGCGATCCCATGTAGGCGCGGCGCCCCAGCGTCGTGATGCGCACGCCTGCCACATTGCCCGGCGCCACGGCCGGCAGGTTGACGTTGAACAGCGTCTCCCTGGGCAGCTCCGTGCGCAGCAGCAGCTGGCGCAGCAGTCGGCCCAGGAGCGGCACCCACTCGCTCAGCGCTTCCGCATCCTGCCCCGTGTAGGAAACCGCGACCGCGGGAATGCCGAGGATAGTCGCTTCCATGGCGGCGGCGACCGTGCCTGAATAAAGCACATCATCGCCCAGATTGGCGCCGTGATTCACACCGGACAGCACGAAGTCGGGTCGCTGCGGCAGCAGCTCGCCCACCGCCAGCACGACGCAGTCGGTAGGTGTGCCGTCGACGACCATCACGCCATTGTCGGCGTGGCGCACGCGCAGTGGGTAATGCAGTGTCAGGGAATGGCTGGTGGCGCTCTGTTCACGGTCGGGCGCAACCACGGCGACGGTACCCAGCTCGGCAGCGGCCTGCGACAGTATCCGCAGACCTCCCGCCAGCCACCCGTCATCGTTGGTTACCAGGGTCAGCATCAGGCGTGCGCAGGAGGCGTCAGCACGCGCAGCAGCTGCTCCAGCTCGCCGCGCACGAGGTCCGCGGTGTCCGCGCGCAGCGCGCGGCCTGCCATCTCCGGCAGCTTGCCCGTGCGGCGCAGCTGATCCAGCTTCGCCCGGGCGCCTTCCACCGTGTATTTCTCCTCGTACAACAGGAACTTCACGAGGACGATCAGGCGGATTTCCTTGCGCTGGTAGACGCGGTTGCCGGAACGGTTCTTCGAAGGATTGAGCGGAGCGAACTGTGTTTCCCAGTAGCGCAGCACGTGTGGCTTGAGGCCCACCATGTCGCAGACCTCGCTGATCGAGTAGTACTCGCGTTGTGTGACCGCGCGGTCGCGCACCGGCGGGTTCGCGCTGCCATCATCATCGGTGCGCACTTCGTCCACGCGTTCGTCCCGCCGCTGTCCCCGCGCGGTCGCGCCGGACGGGGCAGGTGCGATCGGCGACGGCGCCAGGGCAGACACGCCCTGCGCTTCGACCGTCGCTTCCGACTCTTCCGTCTCCCAGGGGAACAGATCGTCGCCCGATTCGTTGTTCATGACCAGAACTCCGGTTTGGGCTCACGCAGCATGAGCGTGTCCAGTGCTTCCCTCGCCGTGCGATTCTCGAACAGCACAGAGTGTACAGCGAGCACGATGGGCATTTCGATGCCTTCGCGCTCGGCCAGTGCCCGGGCCGCGATGGTGGTGTCTATGCCTTCCGCGATCATCGTCATGCCCTGCAGAATCTCGCGCAATGGCCGGCCCCGGCCCAGCTCGACGCCAACGTGGCGGTTGCGGCTCAGCTCGCCAGTGCACGTCAGGATCAGGTCACCCATACCCGCGAGTCCGGAAAGTGTGAGCGGCCGGGCGCCCAGTGCCATGCCCAGTCGCGCAATTTCCGCGAGTCCCCGCGTGATCAGCGCCGCGGTCGCGTTGTGGCCCTGACCCAGTCCCACCGCCATGCCGGCCGCAATGGCGATCACGTTCTTCAGTGCGCCACCCAGCTCCACACCCGTCACATCACTGCTGCGGTAGACGCGGAAGAACGATGTCTGGAAGAGTGCCTGTGCTTTCCTTGCCGTGCTTTCGCTCTCACTCGCGACCGTGACCGCGGTGGCCAGCTCGTGCGCAACTTCCGCGGCGAAGCTCGGGCCCGAGAGGTATGCGGTACGTGCGCTCGTGCCGGCGGGCAGCACGCTGCTCAGCACCTGCGCCATTGTACAGAGCGTACCCTTCTCGATACCCTTCGATGCACTGACCACGATCGCGTCCGGCGCAATGGCGGGTGCGGCGGTGCTCATGACTTTGCGCACGTGCTGCGCTGGACTGACGGAAACGATGGTGCCGGCGCCCCGCACGGCTTCGCTCACGTCGCGCGTGGCCACCAGTGAAGCGGCCAGACGGATGCCGGCAAGGTACAGCGGATTCTCGTGGCGCTCGTTGATGCCGCGGACCACTTCTTCCTCGAACGCCCAGAGTCGCACGTCGTGGCCCTTGCCGGCCAGCAGACCGGCCAGCGCGGTGCCCCAGCTCCCCGCGCCCACGACACCGATGCGTTCACTCACTTCGCCTCCTCCCGGCGGTGACCGAAGCGGTGTTCGCTTCCCTCGAGCAGGCGTTTGATGTTCGCGCGATGCGCCCACACCACGAACCCCGCGAGCGCGAGGGTGAGCCAGAACAGCGCGCCCACACCATTGAGCAGCAGCACGGCGACAGGAATCACCAGTGCGGCCGCAATCGACGCGAGCGAGACGTAGCCGGTGGCCCACACCAGTCCCGCCCACACCGCGAGGCCGACGAGCATGGCAACAGGCTGCAAGGCGAGCAGCACGCCCGCGCTGGTGGCAACACCCTTGCCGCCGCGGAAGCGCACGTACACGGAATACACGTGGCCGAGTATGGCGGCTGCACCGAACACCATGGCCCAGTCCGGCGACCCGCCCGCGTTCCACAGCGGAAAGCAGAACGTGGGAAACCAGCCTTTCGCGATGTCGACGATGAAAATGGGCAGCGCTGCTTTCCAGCCCAGCAGGCGGTAGGCGTTGGTCGCGCCCAGGTTGCCGCTGCCGTGCTGCCGGAGATCAATGCCGTACCCGACTTTCGCCACCACGTAGCTCGTGGGGAACGCGCCTGTCAGATAGGCAAGGACAATGTAGAGAGCGGTCACGCCCGCCTGCTCACTGCTTCTTCTCCGACTTCGCCCGCAACCGGATGCGGATCGGTGTGCCGGCAAAACCCCAGTGTTCGCGAAAGCCGTTGCGCAGGTAGCGCATGTAATGCTCAGGCACGGCGTCCGGGTGATTCGTGAAGATCACGAACGTGGGCGGGTCGGCGGCGGCCTGTGTGGCGTACAGGAAGCGCACCGGGAAGCCCCGGTAGTTCGGCGGCGGCAGTCGCTTCGCCAGCTCGGCCACGACTTCGTTCACAGCGCTCGTTGCGATGCGCGTCGACCGGTTCGCGGCCACCGTGAGGATCAGGTCCAGCACGCGCTGCACGCGCTGTCCCGTCAGCGCGGAGGCGAACAGCACGGGTACGGTGCCCAGGGCCGGCGCGCGCGCGCGCAAGGCGCGCTCGTACTCGACGGCCGTCATCGTCTCCTTCTCCACCAGGTCCCATTTGTTGACCACGATGATGAGGCCGCAGCCACTGCGCCACGCGCGTTCCGCGATGCGCAGGTCCTGCCCGTGCACCGGCTCGGTCGCATTGATCAGCAGCAGGCACACGTCGGCGCGCTCGATGGCGCGCTCGGTACGCAGCGAGCTGTAATACTCGAGGCCCGGTTCGATGCGCGCATGCCGGCGCAGGCCTGCCGTATCAATGAAGATGAGCGTGCGTTCGTGGTAGATCATGGGGGTGTCGATGCTGTCACGTGTGGTGCCTGCTTCCTCGCTCACCACCAGCCGCTCCTGGCCCAACAGTCTGTTAATGAAGCTCGACTTGCCCACGTTCGGCTTGCCGATCACGGCCACATTGAGCGCGCCTTCGTCGGCGGCGACGTCGCGTTGCGGCAGCGCGGCGATCACACGATCCAGCAGGTCGCCTGATCCCTTGCCGGTAATGGCACTCACGGCAATGGGCTCGCCCAGGCCCAGCTCCCAGAAGTCGAAATGGCCCAGGTCGTCGGGCAGCCGGTCCATCTTGTTGACCACCAGCAGCACCGGCCGGGCCGTCTTGCGCAGCAATTCCGCCACGCGTTCATCCGACGGGCTCGGCCCTTCCTTGCCGTCCACCACGAAGAGCAGCACATTGGCTTCTTCGAGTGCCGCCTCGACCTGTCGCCGGATGGCGCTGGGCAGGGCATCCTTCGTGTCCGGCTCGAGGCCGCCCGTATCCACCACGAAGAAGTCGTGACCCGCCCAGGACGCGCGCGCAAAATTGCGGTCACGCGTGACGCCCGGCTTGTCATCCACGATGGCGCGGCGCTGGCCCAGCACACGATTGAAGAGCGTGGACTTGCCCACATTGGGGCGGCCCACGATGGCGACGGTCGGCAGTGCAGTGCTCACAGGTCCTTCAGTGCGCTGTGGATTTCGTGGGCGGGCAGTACCCGCGCCGGCGCCAGCGCCGCCATCACGTCGGCTAACGGCGTGTCATCAATGAAACGGTCGTCGTCGTTCAGCGCTTCGGCCGGCAGCAGCACGATGTCCCGCCTGCTGCTGCCCAGCGCGTCGAGGATGTCCATGCCGGCCAGCAGTCCCGCCGTGGTCACGGTTTCGCCGAAGTACTGGTTGCGCACGGCGGTCACCTCGATGTCGCAGTCGGCGGCCGAAGCCAGCTGCCCGGCGAGGGTCGCCAGCACGGGCGCCATGCGCTGGCCGGTGACCAGCGTGACATGCCGGCCGCGCAGCCCGGGCGTGCGTCGCAGATCACGCGCGAAGCGGTCCAGCAGCCAGCGTACCGCGCCCACGCCGTTCTCGGTGAGTGGCCAGTCATTGTACCAGGCGGCTGCGGGTAGCGGTTGCTGCGCGAGGAAGAACATCTCGTCCGCTGCGTAAACCCAGCCCGTGCCGCGTTCGGTTCGTGCGCGCTGCCGCCCGCGCTCGATCTGCGCCAGTGCGCGGCGGGCATCAGCGCTGTCGAGCAGCCGGATGGGTCGGTGCAGGTTGAAGCGGGTGAGTCCGACCGGCACGATGCTGAGCGAGAGAATGCCTTCGCCCAGCGCCCACAGGTCATCAATGGTGCGCTCCAGGTGCACATCATCGTTCAGGCCCGGACACAGCACCACCTGCGTGTGGACTTCGAGCCCCCCTTCCAGCAGTCGCGCCAGATCGCTCAGGATCTCGCCGCCGCGCTCGACGCCGAGCGCGGCCCTGCGCGCGGCGGGCTCGGTCGCGTGCACACTGACGTAGAGCGGCGAGAGTCGTTGTTCGATGAGGCGCTCGAAGCCGCGCGGGCCGAGGTTGGTGAGGGTGACATAGCTGCCGTATGTGAACGAGAGGCGGAAATCGTCGTCCTTCACGTACAGCGAGCGGCGCGCACCGGCCGGGTTGCCATCAATGAAGCAGAACGGGCAGCGGTTGGCGCACTGGCGGACCGGATCGGGCGCGGGTACCACGCCGAGCGGCTCGCCGGCGGGCTTCTCGATCTCGAACACGGTGTTGGCACCGCCGGCAACAACTTCCACCTCGAGGCGTTCATCGACTTCGCGGAAGCGCAGGTCGATGGCATCGCGCACCGGCTCGCCATTGATGCGGACGATCCGGCTGCCACTCTCGACACCCAGTTCATTGGCAATGCTGCCGGGCACTACCTGTGCGACGCGTACCATACCCACCTAACGCTCGGGGCAGCCTGTGCGGCCGCCCCGATCTCGTTCCACAATGTGTGTCGGAAGCTACCCGTCCGTGCGTCCCGGTTCAAGACGTCACGCGGTATTTCCAGCCCAGAATCGCCTTGTCCGTTTGCACCTCGAACGTGAACGGCACCGCCGTCTCCGCCTCCTTGAGCGCGACGGTTACCGTCTGAGTGGCAACGGCCGCGCCGCCTTCGCCCAGCACCGTGAACTCGAGCGTCACATTCTGCCCGGGCGTGCCCTTGAGATTCGTGAGCTTGCCGTTCACGACGGCGCCGCCCTGCGAAGGCTGCAGCTCCACAGCGCTGATTTCGAACGGCACATTCTCAGCCGACTGCAGCGTGGCGACGACCTTGTCTCTCCATACTTTCGCTGCCGCCGCATCCGTCGCCGTTTCGCTCAGGCTGCGCTGCGACTGTGCCATCATCATGATGGCCGGGCGATAGTTCGGATCCAGCTCGCGCATCTTGCCGGCTACGTCGAGCAGTTCCTTGTAGATGGGCTCGATCTTCGCGTTCAGCGCGGCCTTCTGTGCGTCGGGCGCAGCCTTGCGCTGGTCTTCCAGCGCCGCTGCCTGCGCATAGAGCGCCTGGCCCAGGTTGTACAGCGCGTCACGCGCATACGGATTCTTCTCGATCGATTTGCGGAATGCGCGCGCGGCCATCTCGTAGTTGCTGCTGCCGTACATCTGCACGCCCGCATTGAACCATTGCGTGTCGCTCAGATCGCCGCTGGCGAACAGCTGCTCGTACGTCTTTGCCGCCTCATCCTTGTTCCCCGCATTGCTCAGAGCAGTGGCCAGGTCGGCCTTCGCGCTGGCGTTGGCCGGCTGGTGCTGCACCAGGCTGCGGTAGATCTCGAGGGCTTCGTCCTTGCGGCCGGTCTGCTCCAGCAGAGAGGCGAGGCGATGCGCCGAAGATGCCTCCTGCTCCAGCCAGACCGGCTTGTCCTTGGGCGCGACGCTCTGCGCAGCCGGGCCTTCCGTGATGGCGAGTGCCTTGCGATACGCCGCCTCGGCACCCTTGAGATCGCCCTTCTGCGCCAGCAGCGATCCCATGATCAGCGCCGATTCCGCGCGACCGTCGTAGATCTGATCCGCGGCCTCGAAATCCGCGATGGCCTCATTGTTCTTCTGCTGCTGCGCCGCGCTGACACCCTGATTGTATTTCTGGACCCAGAGCGCGAGACGCTCCTGCTGGGTTTCCTTCCTGTAGTCAGGATACAGCGCCTCCGCCTTGTCGAACGTCGAATCCGCGCCCGCCGCATCGCCTTTGCGTGCATAGACCTGCCCTGCCAGAAACCAGACCTTGGGATTGTCAGGGTCTTTCGTCATTCCCTCCGTCAGTACTTCGAGCGCCTTGTCCAGCAGGTCATTGCGCTCCTTGTCCGTGCCGGCGCCCTTCAGGCGGCCGATGTAGATCTCGGCGCTGCGCGTCTGCATCGAGTTCGACGGTTTCTTCTGGGCGTGTGCCGCGGCCGGAACCACGAGCGTCGCGAGCGCGACGATGCCCCAGGCACGTCTCATCAAGGACCCCCTCATTCGACTTGCGCACGTTGTCTCGGCGAGTGGCCCGGTATACCCCGCACCCCCGGCGAAGGTTGGCCCCAAACTCGCCCCTCGGGAGTCTTGCTCCCCGGCTTCCGGGTGGCAAGCACAGTGCCAGTCGCAGGCGACACGCCCGCCGTGCATTGACGCGGGAAAGGCTGGACGCGCAGCCATTGCCGAGGCGCGGGTCGGGACGCGGACGTGCCCGGCGGAGGACGCCCGTTGTCCGCCGCTCAGGACGTGGCGCCCTCGGCCTCGAGCGCGATCCGCACTTCCAGCGGCGTGAGTCCCAGCGCCTGCGCGGCACGCACCACGTCCTCGTATTCCGGCTTGGCACGCTGGCCGCCGCCTGGCAGTTCCACGCGCTTGCGGCGGATGTGCTGGCCCCGCCATTCGACGCTGTCTTCGCTCCTCGCCAGGGCCGGCCGCACCACCGGCCAGTAGCGCGCACCCAGTGTCGGCGTGTTGCGGAACAGCGATGTCAGCACCCGTTCCAGTGCATCCGGCGGCACCAGTGCCTCCAGTCGCACACCGGGCCGCCCCTTCTTCATGGAAACCGCCGTCACGGTTACGTCCAGCGCGCCCGCCTGGAACAGCGCTTCCTGCGCCGGCGGCACGTATTCCGGCGCCAGGTCATCAATGTCGGTCTGCAGCAGGTACAGCGCATCGCTCGCGGAGGAGGACTCGCAGGCGATGAGCCGCAGACAGTTGGGCCGGTCCTGCGGGTCGCGGCTGCCCGCGCCGAAGCCCGTCGCCGTGACACGCAGCCCGGGCGGCGGAGTGCGACCTTCGCTCAGCACGGCCAGCAGCGCGGCGCCTGTCGGCGTGGTGCACTCGCCTTCCAGCTCGTGGCCTGTCAGCGCCATGCCGCGCAGCAGCTCCAGGGTTGCCGGCGCGGGCACCGGAAAGCGGCCGTGCGCCATCGCGACCCAGCCCTTTCCCACCGCCACCGGCCGCGTATAACACTCGGTTACACCGAGCTGCTCGATGCCCGCCATGGCGCACAGCACGTCGAGGATCGCATCCAGCGCGCCCACCTCGTGGAAGTGTACCTTGTCCGGTGTTGTGCCGTGAATACGCGCTTCCGCGTCCGCCAGTCTGCGGAACGCCTCGGCCGCCCTGGCTTTCGCGGCCTGACCCGCCTGTGCGCCCTCAATGATCTCGAGTACGTGGCGCAGATGCCGGTGCGCGTGTTCCTGTGGCAATGTGAATCGCACCTGCGTGCAGGCAATGCCCTGGCGCATCACGCGCTGCACGTCCACCGTCACCGCAGCGATGCCCAGCGCGGCCACGAAATCGCGCAGCCATTCCGCGGGCAGGCCCAGGTCCACGAGTGCCCCCAGCATCATGTCGCCACTGATGCCGGCAAAGGGATCGAAGATCAGCGCGCCCATGCGTTTTCGTTCGTGCTGTAGGTTACGGATTGCAGGCGACGATTCATCGTCCACCTGCCGCCGCCTGCCGCAGGCGCTCCAGCACGGGTTCCCTGCCCTGCACTTCCAGCACCGCCCAGAACGGCGGACCGTGTTCCTGTCCGGTGAGCGCCAGGCGCAGGGGCGTGTACAGTGCGCGGCCGCGCACGCCCGCACGCTCCCCGATCGTCCTGAGCGCGGCCTCCAGCGGCGTCCGCTGCCATGCGCTGACATCCGCGAGCACGGTGGCCGCCGCCCGCACCACGGCCTGCCCGGCGTCGTCCAGCGCAATTTCCTGCGCCCCATCTTCCGGCGGGAAGAGGGACGCCAGGTGTTCGTTGACCTCGGCGAACGTCGACAGGTGGCTGCGCACGGCGCCCACGGCATCGTCTAACAGCTCGTTGGGTATCTGCCGGCTGCGCGCGTCCAGGAAGGGCTGCACCGCCTGCACCAGCGCCGGCAGCGGCATGCGCTCGATGTGGCGGGCCGAGAGCCAGCGCAGCTTGTCCGGGTCGTAGACCACATCGGCGACGCCCATGCGCTCCAGTGAGATCTCGCGCACCAGCCGGTCGCGCTCCAGCACCTCATCGCCACTCGGGCTCGACCACGACAGCAGCGACAGGTAATTGACCAGCGCGTCCGGATGATAGCCCTGCGCGCGGTAATCGCTCAGGGCCTGCGCACCATGGCGCTTGGAAAGCTTCTGGCGGTCCGGCCCCAGCACGGTGGGCACGTGTGCGAACACGGGCTCGGGCGCGCCGAACGCGCGGTACAGCAGCACCTGCCGCGGCGTATTCGACAGATGCCCCGATCCCCGCACCACGTGCGTGATCGCCATGGCAATGTCGTCCACGACCACGGCAAAGTTGTAGGTGGGCCGGCCATCGGCGCGCAGCAGCACGAAATCGCTTACCTCATCCGTGGCGAAGCGGATCTCGCCGCGAATGGCGTCACGCACCAGTACGGTCTCGCCCTCGGGCACGCGGAACCGCAGCGCCGGCTTGAGTCCCTGTGCCTGCCGCGCGGCGCGCTCGGCAGCGCTGAGTCGAGCGCAGCGCCCGTCGTAGCGGAACGACTCAACCCGCGCCAGCGCGGCAGCGCGCATGGCTTCCAGCTCCGCATCGGTGCAGAAGCAGGGGAATGCGTGGCCTGCCGCGTGCAGCCGCTCCGCGGCATCGTGGTAGATGGCGCCGCGTTCGGACTGACGGAACGGACCGTAGCGACTTTCCGCGGGACGTCCTTCCCACGCCGGACCCTCATCCCAGTCGAGGCCCAGCCAGCGCAGGTCCTGGAAGATCGTCGCCTCCGCGCCGGGCACGTTGCGCTCCACATTGGTGTCTTCGATGCGCAGCAGAAACTCGCCGTTATCATGGCGGGCCAGCAGCCAGTTGAGCACGGCGATGCGCACATTGCCGATGTGCAGGGACCCCGTCGGGCTGGGAGCGAAGCGCGTGCGGGTCACGAACCCTTCTTGAGATGCGTGGCGACGTGCGTGGCGAGCGTGGTCGAGAAGCCTCGCAGCCCGGCAATCTCCTCGACGCTCGCGCCGCGCAGTGCGCGCACACTGCCGAACCGTGCCAGCAGTGCCTGACGTCTTGCCGGCCCGATGCCCGGTATCTCGTTCAGCTCGCTGCTCAAGGCTTTTTTCTGCCGGCGATTGCGATTGAAGCTGTGGGCAAAGCGGTGCGCCTCATCGCGCATGCGCTGCAGCAGCCGGAGCGCGCGGCTCGTCCTTGCCAGCCGCAGCGGCTCCGGGCGGCCCGGAAGGTAGACATCCTCTTCGCGCTTGGCCAGACTGGCAAACGCGATGTCGCGCGCATCGCACGTATCCGCCGCGCGCACCGCGGCCGCCAGCTGGCCGCGGCCGCCATCGATCAGGATCAGCTCCGGCAGTGGCTGGCCCTCCGTCATGCGCCGCCGCAGGTAGCGGCCTACCACTTCCTCCATCGACGCGAAGTCGTCGTTGCCCCAATCGCCCTTGATCCTGAACTTGCGATACTCGCCCTTGTCCGGCTCGCCGTTGCGGAACGCGATGGCGCTGCCCACGACTTCATCGCCCTGCGTGTGCGAGATGTCGAAGCACACCGCCAGGCGAGGCACCACCTTCATGTCCAGTGCTTCCTGCAGGTCGTAGAGCGTATCGTCGGCGCGCCCGGTCGCATCGCGCGACAGCACGGCACGCTCTTCCAGCAGATGGCGCGCGTTCTGGTTGGCCAGTTCGATGAGCTGCACCTTCTCGCCCCGTTGCGGCACGTGCACATTGATCCCGCGTCCCGCCTGTTTCACAAGCAGCTCCGCGAATGCTTCGCGATCATCGAACTCACCCGGAAACAGCAATTCCCTCGGCAGGTCCGCCATGCCCGTCTCGCCGCGCCCGAAATACAGGCGCATGGCCGCCGTCGACAGCAGCGCACCATCCGGTTCGTCGCCCAGGTTGGAGAAGAAGTCCAGCTCGCGACCCAGCAGCTTGCCGCCACGGATGCGCAGCAGAATGACGCAGGCCCGGTCGCCGTCGCGGGCCGCACCGATCACGTCGATGTCGCGGCCGCGCATGTCCAGCGCGCGCTGCCGCCGCTCGATCGCATTGAGGCCGGTGATCACGTCGCGCAGCTGGGCCGCGCGCTCGAAGTCGAGAGAGCCCGCCGCCTCGTGCATTTCCCGCTCGACGCGGCTTCGCACCTCGTCCGTGTGGCCGCCTAACACATCCAGTACTTCGTCCACCATGGCCCGGTACGACTCCATGGTCTGCAGCCCGACGCACGGCGCCTGGCAGCGCCCGATGTGGTAGTCCAGACACGGCCTCGCCGGCGCCTCCGTGGGCAGGTCGTAGCGGCAGCTGCGCACCGTGTACGCCCGCTTGATGACCTCCAGCGCGTGCCGCATCGCGCCCACATCCGTGTACGGCCCGAAGTACCGGCTGCCATCATTGTCCAGCCGTCGCGTCACATAGACCCGCGGAAACGGCTCCGCCAGCGTCACCTTGATGTACGGGTACTTCTTGTCGTCACGCAGCCGGATGTTGAAGCGCGGCCGGTGCGCCTTGATGAGATTCGCCTCCAGCAGCAGAGCCTCCGCCTCCGAGCCCACCACAATCGAGTCGATGTCCGCAACCCGCCGCAGCATCTCGTGGTTCTTGATGGAACCCGCGCCATCCGTCGCGAAATGACTGCGCACCCTCGCCCGCAGCGAGTTCGCCTTGCCAATGTAGAGGAACTCGCCCCGGCGGTCCTTGAACAGATACACGCCCGGCCGCGCCGGCAGATGTCGCAGCTTCCTCTCCAGGTCAATCACACTCACCTGTACCCCGTGTACCTTTCACCGCAGCGGGCGCAGAACGCGCTGAGACCGCAGGCGTCCGGGCTCGGCCGCCGCGAACGGCAAAGGATGCGCATTGCCTGCGCGGGCGACAGCGCGTTCCGCTCCCGGCACGCGAGCCAGCAGACCGCACCCCATTCTACCCAATGGGATCCCGATCCGGACCCGCGACGACCGATCCGTCCCGGGCGCTCGATTCTCCAGCCTCGTTGCCGGCCGGTCGTCTCTCTGTCTGGTCTTCTCTTGAAATCCATTCCGGCAGCCGCGTTGACCGGATTCTGTCGGCCGCAGCGCTGCTGTGGCGTTCGGGGAATGAGCAGGGCCGATCTGCTTGCTTCCCCTCCCCCCATCCCTTCCCCTCAACCTGTGCCCGCGTCCGCGTCCGACCCCTTTCCCTTGCCCTCGCCCAACAGCGGCGCGACCTGACAAGCCATTACGGGCGGGCGAACCCCCTTGGTGGCGTTTCAGCGGGTGAGGGGAAAGCCCTGTGCGTTCAGGGGTCGGACGCGGGCAAGGGCACCCGTTCAGGGGTGGGGAGAGGCGGAGTGTCCTCTATCGAAGAATCCCGAGGTCGCGGTTGCCTCGAAACCCGATCCGTTCGGCCATTCCCCGTTGAATCGACGCCTCGGATCCGTCAAGTCAGAAATTCGTTAATCTGCTGTTATCCTGCCCTGCAGGATCAAGTCATGCGCACCCTGTTTCTGTTGGTTCCGTGGTTGAATATTCTCCCGATCCTTTCTGCCACCTCGGTGCTCAGTGCCTTCCGCGCTCTCCGCGGTTCGTGAGACGGAGCAGAGTGCGACGAGCCTGGGCGACGCCCATCCATGCTGCCAGCAGCAGGTACGTCGCGCCGAAGAGAGGCAGGACAATGGCGGCGGTGAACAGCGGGGGAAGTGTCGGGGTGAAGACGAGAGTGGCGCGCAGCAGGATGGCCGGGAGCAGCGCGGCAAGGGCCAGCCTGGGCAGCGCGTGCCGGCCGGCATTCAGCTCGCCGACACGCTGCTGGATGCGCCGGCGCAGCAGCGTCCATTCCACCCAGCCGCTGATGCCGGCGCCCAGGGCCAGGCCCGCGGCGCCCAGCGGTCGCGTGTGCTCGATGTCGCCGAGGTTGCGGACAATGGCGTACGGCTGCGTCACGGCGAACCGCTCGAGCACCAGCATCAGGAGTGCGCCCAGCGCGGACGCCAGGATCACACGCAGGATCGCCATGCGCGCCGGCGTGCGTGTGTCGTTGAGCGCGTAGAAGGCGGACGAGTAGAGTCGGGTGCTCGTGGTCGCCACCAGGCCTACGGAGTATCCTGCCAGCACCAGGTGCACCAGCATTGTGTCCAGGCGCGTGAAATGTCCTGTTTGGTAGAGCGCGCCCACCACCACGTCGCCCAGCAGGATGAACCCGACCTCGGCGGGCACTACCAGGAAGGCAATGCGCTGGATGCCCACCTCGATGCGCGCGCGCAGTGCTTCCCGGCGCTCATCGCCGTGGCGCGACATCTCGGGCAGCTCCGCCGCCGCCACGGACATGCCGAACAGGCTCACGGGCAGCAGGAAGATCGTCTGCGCGTAACCCAGCACGGCCACTGCGCCCAGGAACAGGAACGAGGCCAGGAAGAGGTCGAGGAAGGCAACCAGCTGCACCACGCCGCGGCCCACCAGTACCGGCCCAGCGTTGCGCATCACCTGCCGCACATTGGCAGACGCCACGTCCCAGTGCAGGCGAACGAACGGATCCAGCCTGACCACCCACGGCAGCTGCACCAGGAACTGCAGCACGCCACCCGCCAGGGCGCCCCATGAAACCGCAGCCACCAGATCCGAGCCCGTGTAGTACGCTGCGAACACGAACACGGCCGCGATGATGGCCACGTTCCACAATACCGGCGCCGAGTACGACACGAAGAAGCGCCGATGGCTGTTCAGGATGCCCAGCGCCCATGCCGACAGCACGAGCATGCCTGTCATGGGAAAGAGAATGCGCGTGCAGCGCACGCTCACTTCGTAGATCTCGCCGTGGAATCCCGTTGACGTGATGTGCACGATCGCGCCCGCCAGCGTGATGCCCAGGATCGCGAACAGCCCGGCAATCGCCAGCAGCAGCGCGAACACCGCGCCTGCCAGCCGGCCCGCCTCTTCCTCTTCTCCGCGCTCCAGCAGTCGCGCGTACACGGGAATGAAGGACGCGCTCAGCGTGCCTTCGCCCAGCAGGTTCTGGATGATGTTGGGAATGCGCAGTGCGGAGCGGAATGCGGATGCGAACAGCGATGTTCCGAGGAAGTGCGCCAGTGCGCGTTCGCGCACGAAGCCGGCCACACGACTGAGCAGAATACCCGCGCCCACGAGGCGGGCGGAGCGTCCCGAGCGGGCGCGCGTGCGGGCCGCGTTCTCCTTCGTCCCGCTGGCCGTGGCCTCAGTGCTCTCGGTCACCGGGCGGCAGCAGACCTTCGGGAGCCGGCCTCTCGTCCAGCAGCCGGTGCAGGAACGAGGCCTCTTCTTCCAGTCGTGCCACCAGTTCGTTCAGCCGGTCGACTTCGCCTTCCACCGCGGTCAACCGTTCGGGCAGCGTTCCCGTCTGCTCGCGCTGACCTTCCAGGCGACCCGCAATCGCTCGCCCCACCTGCGAGTCCAGGATCACCGCCGTGAGCGGGATCATCAGCGCGATCCCCAGCAGGATCAGCACGCCGATCAGCGCCATATGCGAAGCTATTCCCGTTTCTCGTGCACCGGCAAGCCAGCCACCTCCCCAATCACCCCCACCACAGTATCGCCAGTACAGCGTACATTCCGTTGTTACCCGTCACGTCTCGCACCCCATACCCCGCGCTGCCGCCCGCGGCCCCGCTCCCCGCTCTACGACGCGTCGTCGCACACGACGCCGGTCCAACCCGGCACTGCGCGATCCAGCTGCACGCCTACCGCGGCCGCCAGGTCGCGCAGCAGTCCCGGCCCGTAGCGGGCCAGGTACGGCAGGATGTTGAGCACGCGATCCTGCGGTTCGCCCCCGGGGAACACGTTCACCGCCGCCTTGCGCAGCTGCTCCAGCTCGACCTCGCTCTTCTTCTTCAGGTGCGACGTCATCTTCTTCTCCGCACCGTCCAGCTGGCCAAGCAGCGTGTTGCGGCCGCCGATCACCCAGTTGCGCAGTGTCGGGTCGATGGTTGCCGCGCCTTCGGCCAGTGTCTCGTATTCGGCCTGCGCCGCTTCGCGCAGCCGCCGCAGCGGCTCCGTCACCGTATCCGGCAGCTCGCCGTGAACCACGCCGGTCGCCACTTCGTGGAACGGGCGCGTCAGGTCGGCCGGCTCCAGACCGAATTTGTCCAGCACCTTGCGCACGCGCCCTTCCACAATGGTCAGGCTGAGCCGTGGCAGCACCAGTGGCGGCTCCACACCATGCGCCTCGAACAGGCACCCGATCTGCGCGAAATAGCTCACTTCGGCAGGTCCACCGACGTACGCCACCGTCGGGATCAGTGCGCTCTCCACCACCGGCCTTAACAGCACGTTTGGGGAGAATCGTGACGGATCGGAGGCGACCAGCGACTGCACCTCTTCCTCGCTCAGCAGGCGCTTCGTACGACGCAGCATCCAGCCGCCCTCCTCACGCGTCAGGCGATCGCGGCCCTGATCGTCATACAGGAACACGTTGGCGGCTTCCGGCGCGATGGTGACCTGCGCGTGATAACCCGCCGCGACCAGCCGCTCCGACTGCGCCGCCAGCTGCGCGCCGTGCGTGCTCGCCTGCTCCAGCTCGCGCAGCACCAGCGGTGAGGCCGCTCGCTTGACGGCGGGATGCGCGGGATCCAGCAGCACCACGTCCACTTCGCGGAGCACACCCAGCAGCAGCTCGCGGAAGGCACTCGCCATCGTGACGCCCGGCCGGTACGCGCTCCGCACCCGTTCGATCAGCGGTGCGGCGAATTCCGTGGGTGGCAGCGTGGCGACGAGCGCTTCCACAGCGGTTTCGATGTCCGGACCCAGCACGCGCGCCGACATCGGGACGGGTGGTGCATCCGCGTCGTCGCCCAGCGCAATGCGTTTCAGCTCGCTGCCGCCGTCCACCACCGCTGCATGATTCACTTCCGCCCAGTCGTGATCGTCACCCGCCAGCCAGAATACCGCCACCACCGGCTGTTCGAGCAGCGCTTCGAGCGTTTCCGCGGCGCGCACGGCGCGCAGGATCTTGTAGATGGTGTAGAGGGGACCGCCGAAGAGACCGGTCTGCTGACCGGTGGTGACCGCCAGACCGTCACCGGCAAGGACGCGGGAGAGGCGCGCGCGAGCGCGCTCGGTACAGGGCAGGTATGCGTCCGCGATGCGCGAGCGCTTTGCGCCGTCCAGCCGCGCGTGCACGGCTGCCGCCTTGCGCTGCCATGCGCCAGGGTCGAACGGAAAGCCCGCGTAGAAACGCGCGAGTTGCGGCGCACCGGCAAGGTAGTCGCGGACCAGGCCGGTGCCGCTCAGGTCGCGCACCACCAGCTCGAGCCCGGTCTCCTCGCCCACATGCCGGGACGTGCGCGTGTCACGCGCCGGCTGCACCACCACGCTCACGCGTCGCCCTTGCCGCCCTTATGGTACGGCTCGCCGCGCGCGATCGTGCCCGCCCGGTACAGCTGCTCCACCAGCACCAGCCTCGCCACATCGTGCGGCAGTGTGAACGTCGAGAGACGCATGCGCCGGTCCGCCTGCAGCAACGCTTCGTCGGAGAGCCCGTAGGCACCGCCGATCAGGAACGCCACGTCACCGCGTCCGCCGTTGCCCTGTTCGCGCAGGTAACGCGCCAGCCGCTCCGAGCCCCAGGCATCGCCTGTCCGCGTCAGTGCGAAAACCTCAGCCCCCGCCGGGACCCGTTCCAGCACGCGCTCCGATTCTTCCCGCTTGACCAGCGCGCCGCCCTTCGTCGCCTTCGTCTGTTTGACTTCGACGCACTCCAGCGGCCAGTAGCGTGCCGCACGCGTCTCGTATTCCCGGATCGCATCACGCAGCAGCGTGCCCGGTTTGCCCACCGCGATCACCACCAGCTTCACGTCGGTTCCTATGCGTAGATTCCGCGTATGCGGTGCACCGCCGCCACCCGATCGATGGACAGCATGTACGCCGCGGTGCGCAGATTGACGTTGTGCTCCTTCGAGTAACGCACCACTTCGTGGAAGGAGCGGACCATGACTTCATGCAAACGCTCGTTCACGGTCTTTTCGTTCCAGTAGTAGCCTTCGCGGTTCTGCACCCACTCGAAGTAGCTGACCGTGACACCGCCGGCATTGGCCAGGATGTCGGGCACCACGAAGATGCCCTTGGCATCGAGGATCGCGTCCGCCGGCGCCGTCACCGGGCCGTTCGCCCCCTCCACGATCACGCTCGCCCTGATGTCCGGTGCGTTCTTGCGCGTGATCACGTTCTCCAGTGCCGCCGGCACCAGCACGTCCGTGTCCAATTCCAGGATTTGCTCGTTGCTCAGCGCATCACCGGCGGCAAAGCCTTCCAGGAAGCGGTTCTTCCTGCAGTATTCGATCGCGTCCAGCACCGGGATGCCGCCCGCGTTGTAGATCCCGCCTGTCTTGTCGCTGATGCCCACCACCCTCATGCCCTGCTCTTCCAGCAGCTGCGCCGCAATCGAGCCCACGTTGCCGAATCCCTGTACCACCACGCGACTGCCGCGCAGCGGCCGCTCCAGCATCCCCAGGGCTTCCTGCACCACGATCATCACGCCCCGCCCGGTCGCCTCCCGCCGGCCCCGCGAGCCGCCGATCGCGATCGGCTTTCCCGTCACCACCGCCGTCACCGTGTGCCGCTTGTGCATCGAGTAGGTGTCCATGATCCAGGCCATCACCTGCTCGTTCGTGTTCACATCCGGCGCCGGCACATCGGACTCGGGGCCCAGGATCTCGAGGATGGACGCGGTATAACGCCGTGTCAGCCGCTCCAGCTCCGCGTTCGAGAGCCGCAGCGGCTCGCACGCCACCCCGCCCTTGGCGCCGCCGAACGGGATGTCGACCACTGCGCATTTCCACGTCATCCACGCGGCCAGCGCCGTCACCTCATCGAGGTTGACACTGGTATCGAAGCGGATGCCGCCCTTGGCCGGCCCGCGCGACGTGTTGTACAGCACGCGGTATCCCTTGAATACCTCGACCTCGCCATTGTCCATCATGACCGGGATCGTGGTAATGATCTGTTTCTCGGGATTGCGCAGGATCTTGTAGAGGCCGGGATCGAGGGAGAGAAGTTCCGCAGCGTGATCGAATCGCTGCATCATGCCCTCGAACGGATTGTTCTCGTCGAGTACCGGGCCGTACTCGCGGAGCGGCACGTGAACCGTATGCATGGTCTCCTGAAGTTATCGTTCGTCACCGGCCAGGATCGTGTCGCGCAGCTGCTTCTCGTTGTCCCGGTACGGATGATCCAGGTTGTGATGCAGCCCGCGACTCTCCCGCCTGCGCCGCGCACACGTCAGGATCAGCGCGGCGGTGTCCAGCAGATTGCGTACTTCGATTGCATCGCTATCCAGCCAGCCGTTTTCGAAACGGGCGACGAAGCGGCTGCGGATGCGGTCGATTTCCCGCGTCGCTTCGGCCAGGCGAGCCGAGCTGCGCACAATGCCCGCATCTTCCCACATCACCCGCCGGATCGCGTCCCGCAGCGGTCCGCCCGACTGCGCCTCAAAGCGCGCACTGCCGCCGACTTCCTTCTGCGGGGCCGCAACATCCGCGCGTGTGACCGGCATTTCGAAACTCGCGGACACCGGCCGCAGCGCACCGCGCGCCAGCTCCGAGGGCAGTTCCAGCGCCGCCCGATGGCTGTACACCACCGCTTCCAGCAACGAGTTGGATGCTAGGCGATTGGCACCATGCACGCCAGTACAGGCAGCCTCGCCCGTCGCATACAGACCGGCGATCGATGTGCGGCCCGCTGCATCCGTAAGGATGCCGCCGCAGGCGTAATGCGCGGCGGGCACGACCGGCAGAGGATCCGCCGGCAGACGAAAACCGCGCTGTTCGCATTCCGCTGCAATGCCGGGGAAGCGCCGCTCCAGGGCATCGCGTGTTATGCTCGAGAGATCGAGCAGCACCCATTCCGCGCCCGAGTTCTTGAGTTCCAGATCGATGGCGCGCGCCACCACATTGCGCGGCGCCAGTGAGCCCAGCGGGTGCACGCCCTCCATCAGGGGCGAGCCATCGATGCGCCGCAGAATCGCGCCCTCGCCGCGCACGGCTTCGCTGATCAGGAACGCCCGTTCGCCTGCCGGATACAGCGCGGTCGGGTGGAACTGCACGAACTCGAGGTTGGCCACGGCCGCGCCCGCGCGCTTCGCCATGGCCACACCATCCCCTGTCGCAATGTCCGGGTTCGTAGTGTGCAGGTAGACCTGCCCCATCCCGCCCGACGCGATCATGACCACCGCCGCCTGAAACGCGACGAACTCACCATGACGATGGTCGAGCGCGAGCAACCCGGCGCAGCGTCGTCGCCCGGAAACCTGTTCGTGGCCTACCACCAGATCGATGGCCATGTGGTCCTCGTACATGGCCACCGCGGGCTGCTCCGAGAGCGCCTGCAGCAGCGCGCGCTCGATCTCGCGGCCCGTCAGGTCGCCTGCGTGCACGATGCGCCGGCGCGTGTGTCCACCTTCCCGGCCCAGCGAGAACGCCTCGCCGGCACGCGTGAACGCCACCCCGAGGTCGGCCAGCTCGCGCACGCGCTGCGGCCCGTCGCGCACCAGCGCGCGCACCGCCTGCGAGTGGCAGAGGCCGCACCCTGCGACCAGTGTGTCGCGCGCGTGCAGGACCGTGGAATCGCCAGGATCGAACACTGCCGCTACGCCGCCCTGCGCGTAATTCGTGTTAGAGTCCGCTCGCTGTTTCTTGGTCACGATCGCGACACTGCCCAGACGCGCAGCCTTCAGCGCGTACGTCAGCCCGGCAATCCCGCTGCCGATAACCACGGTGTCAGCAGAGACCTGCTTCACGCGAGCAGCACTCGGTCCAGCGCCGCCTGCAGCGCCTCACTACCCGCTTCCACGCGCACCTCCTGCTCCAGCACCCACAGGCGCTCCGGCGGGATCAGCTCGGCCAGCTTCACGGCGTCCTTGGCTGTCGTCATGATGGGTCGCCCGCCAGCTTGCTGGAGCAGGCGACCGGCGTCGTCCACGTCGTACGCGTGATGGTCCGGGTACCAGCGCAGGCCTGCGATGCGCGCGCCCGCGGCCTCCGCATTGGCGGCGAACGCGCCCGGCTGCGCGATCGCTGCCACCGCGAACGCGGTGCCCGGTGGCGGCCCGGTTTCTTCACCTGCGTGCCGCCAGCGCCGCGCCTCGAGCAGCACCACCGCCGTCGGCCGCCCGCCGCTCCAAGGCTCGACGCGCGCCGCCACCGACGCCGCCTGTGCCAGGCTCGCGGTCCGTCGTGTCACTGCCACGATGTCGGCCCTCGCGAGTGCGCGCGGCGGCTCCCGCCATGGCCCGCGCGGCAGCAGTCGTGGCGATTCCTGCCAGGTCTCGGCCGCTACCAGGACCACATCCAGATCGCGCTTCAGTCGTCTATGCTGGAAGCCGTCATCCAGTACCAGCACCGTGGCGCCGCCGGCCGCCGCCTGTCGCGCCGCGCGCACACGGTCGCGCTGCGCCAGCACCGGCACGGACGGGTGCCACGCGCGGTGCAGCGCCGGCTCATCCGTGGCGTAACCGCCGTGCAGCAGAGCCGGCCTCTCGTTGCGTCGTAGCAATTCATCGATGAGCCAACCCGCAAAGGGCGTCTTGCCCGTGCCGCCCACCGTCAGATTGCCCACGCTGATGGTTGGAACACCACTCGAAGTGACGCGGCCCATGTCCTTGTCGTAGAGGAAGCTGCGCATCGCGACCGCAGTCCGGAACGCAGCTTCTGCCGGCGTCAGCAGACCCATCCACCATGGCGAATCCGACTCTCCGGACCATGCGCTCTGTACGCGCTGCCGCATGGTCGCGTCACCCGCGGACATGCGCCTCCGCCTGCGCCGTGATCGCCGCCATGCTGGCTTCCACCTGACGCGTGTAGTCGGACAGTTCCGCTTCGCCCGCACCGCGTGGCACCGTGATGGGTGCGCCGTACACGATGTGGATGCGGGAGAAGGGCTGCGGAATGAGGAACCGGTCCCAGCCCTCGAACCACCAGGCCCGGTTCGCGGCCGCTCCCACCGGGAGGATCGCGCGGCCGCTCAGCTGGGCCGCCATGAGCACGCCCGGCTTGACGCGTTCGCGCGGCCCCTTGGGCCCGTCCGGTGTCACGGCGATCGAGCGGCCCGCGCGCAGCGCGCGCACGAGTCCGCGCAACCCTGCACCGCCTTCGCGGCTGCTCGATCCGCGCACCACGTCGTAACCCCAGCGCGAAACCACACGTGTGATGTACTCGCCGTCGCGCGACGGACTGATCAGCGTGACCAGCTTCCAGCTGCGGTGGTACCAGCTCAACGGCACCAGCCGGCCGTGCCACAGGATGAACACCACGGGTCTCCCTGAATCCCACTCGGCCTGGTAATGCTCGTTGCCTTCTGTCGTGAAGCGCACGGTTCGAAGTATGGCGCTCATCGTGCCACCGCCCAGCGTGCCCACCAGAGCGGTGCGCCATGCTTCGCCGCTCATGACGGCGAATGGGTCCCGAGCAGCTCTGCCGCCAGACCGGCAACCCGTTGGGCTACCGTGCCCGGACCCGCCAGGTGCAGTCGTTCGCGTACCCGATCGAGGTCCGCGATCGCTTGCTGCCTCGCGGGATGTGCCGGCTCGACGAATGGCAGAATGGCATCGCTCAGCGCCGCCGCCGTGGCCTCGTCCTGGATCAGCTCCGGCACGATGCGGTCGCCTGCCACGAGGTTCACCAGCCCTACGTGCGGCACGCGCACCAGACGCTTCGCCAGGGCGAACGAGAGCCCGCTCATGCGGTACGCCACCACCATGGGTGTACGCGTGAGCGCCGCCTGCAGCGTGCTCGTGCCGGACTTGACGATGGCCGCATCGGCGTGGTGCAGCAGTTCCCATGCATCGGCTGTCCGTGGTGCAGGCGACGACGCAAACAGGGCTTCCGGCAGACCCGCGCCTGCCGCCAGCGCCGCCTGCACGCCGGGGACCACGAGTGCCACTTCGCGGGCCGCATCGAGGAACAGCTCGAGGTGGCGCGTGACTTCCTGCACGCGCGAACCCGGAAACAGTGCCAGAATGGGCCGCCCGGGATCCAGCCCGAGTGGGCTGCAGAAATCGTCGCGCGGCCTTGCTGCCGGCTCCACATCCAGAAGCGGATGGCCCACGAACGTCGTGTGTGCGCCGTGCGCGCGAAAAAGCTCTTCCTCGAAGGGGAGGATCACCGCCAGCCGGTCCGCAAGGCCTGCGAGCGTCTTCGCGCGGCGGCGTCGCCATGCCCAGACCTGCGGCGCGATGTAGTAGAGCACTGGGGAGCCCACGCTCTTCGCCATGCGGCACAGCTCGAAATTGAAGCCTGGATAATCGATGGGCAGGACCAGGTCGGGTCGCTCGCTGCGCACCACCCGGCGTACTCGCCGCAGCAGCTTCCAGAAGTAGGGCGCCCGGCTGGCCACCTCCGAGAAACCCATCACGGCCAGCTGGTCCACGTGCGCCAGCAGCTCCACCCCGGCGTCGCGCATCCGGTTGCCACCGAGGCCGGAAAGCCGTGCGTCCGGCCAGCGCTGCCGAAGCGCCGTGGCGACCGCGGCGCCGTGCAGATCGCCTGAAGGCTCGCCTGCCGACAGGAAGATTCGCGGACCCAACAGTCGGCTCCTGGAAGAGCGCGCTCAGACGGGAATTCGTGTGGTGCGCGCGCTGACGGCGAACCTATGCATCGCGGGGCGCCCGCTGCGCGACATTCGCCTCGATCCGGCGCACAATCTCCAGCGCCACGGCGAGGGCCCGTCTGCCGTCCTCGCCGCTGACGGCAACCGGCTTCTCCCCTTTTACCGCGGCCACGAACCCTTCCAGCTCCGCGCGCAGCGGCTCTCCCCCATCGCTGCGCAGCGAGATGCGCTCGATCACGTCTTCCAGTCGCGCGGCCGTCAGCGGGACACCCGGCTCGAACACGGCTCCCCCGCGCAGCCGCAGGTACTCACCCGTGCCCGCCGCCAGATCCAGGCTGATGTACCCCGAGCGCTGGAAGAAGCGGATCTTGCGCATCCGCTCCAGCGAGACGCGGCTTGCCGTCAGATTGGCCACACCGCCGCCCGCGAATTCCAGCCGCGCATTCGCGATGTCGGGGCTGTGTGTCAGCACGGGCACACCCACTGCCGCGACCGTCGTGACTTCGCGCTTCATCAGGCTGAGCACCAGGTCCAGATCGTGGATCATGAGGTCCAGCACCACGGCCACGTCCGTGCCGCGCGGCCCGAATGGCGCGAGTCGGTGACTTTCGACAAAGAGTGGCGCTTCCAGGTAGGATTCGCAGGCGCGCAACGCGCCATTGAATCGCTCGACGTGACCGATCTGCACCAGCCGGTCTGCGCGCCTCGCCGCGGCGACCATGCGGTCGGCCGCATCCAGCGTCGGCGCGATCGGCTTTTCCACCAGCACGTGCGCGCCGGCTGCCAGCGCGGCGAGGGTGACGATTTCGTGCGCTTCGGTGGGCACCGCAATGACGCACGCATCGCTGCGGTCCAGCAGATCCTCGAGCGAGCGTGCGGCGCGCACTTCCAGCTGGTCCCGCACTTCCGCCAGGCGCTGCGCATCCGTATCCCAGACGCCGGCCAGCTCGACGCCGGCCAGCTCGTTCAGGATACGCGCGTGGTGAAAACCCAGGCTCCCAACGCCCACGACGCCCATGCGTACCCTGTCCGTTGCCAATGCCTCTCCCTAACCCGCTGTCAGGGCGACCGTCGGCTTCCCGACCCGTGTCACGTCCTGCCGGCTAGACCGTGATGCCGCGTCCGCTGCTCTCCACGAACTCCAGGAACTGCGTGACCTCCGGACAGGACTCCACTTCCTGCCGCGCCCGCTCCAGCGCCTGACTGATGTTGAGATTGGACTTGAAGAACAGACGGTACACCTGCCGCAGGCCCCGGCGCACGCTCTCCGGGAAACCCCGCCGCTGCAGGCCGACCGAGTTGAGACCGTAGAGTCGCAGCGGATTGCCGGCAGCCTTCACGAAAGGCGGTACATCCTTGCGCACGGCTGCGGCTCCCCCCACGAACGAATGGCGTCCGATTCGGGCGAACTGATGGATGGCCGTGAGCCCGCCCACGATCGCCCAGTCCTCGACCGTCACGTGCCCGCCCATGTTCACCGCATTCGCCAGCACTGCGTGATTGCCGATCACGCAATCATGGGCCACATGCGCATACGCCATGATCAGGCAGTCACTGCCGATCTCCGTCGTGCCGCGTGCGCTGGTGCCGCGATTCAGCGTCACGTATTCGCGGATCACGGTGTGCGCGCCCACCACCAGCGTCGTGGGCTCGCCCCGGTACTTCAGGTCCTGCGGATCACCACCCAGCACTGCGCCCGCGTGGATCTGGCAGTTTTCGCCGATCACCGTGTCGCGCTCGATCACTACGTGCGCGCCCAGGCGCGTCCCCTCGCCTACCACTACACCGGGTCCGATCACGCAATAGGGACCGATGATGACGTCCGGCCCCAGCTCCGCGGTCGCGTCTACCACCGCGGTTGCGTGTACCTCCACCATCGTCGATCCGCTGTCTGCCATCCCGCCTCCTACCGGTCCACGATCCGCGCCATCATTTCGGCTTCCGCGGCCACGTGTCCGTCGACCAGTCCCACCCCGCGCATGCGACACACGTGCGTGCGCATCTGCACCATTTCCAGCTCGAACCGGATCTGGTCACCCGGTGTGATGGGGCGCCGCCACTTTACGTTGTCCAGCGACATGAAATAGACGACCTTCTCTTCCGGGTTTTCGACCGCGTCCAGCAGCAGCAGTCCGCCCACCTGCGCCATTGCTTCGATGATGAGGACACCCGGCATGACCGGATGCCCCGGATAGTGCCCCTGGAAGAACGGTTCGTTGATGGTCACGTTCTTGATGCCGACAATGCGCTTGCCCGGCTCGAACTCGATGATCCGGTCCACGAGCAGCATCGGATAGCGGTGCGGCAGGTGCTGCATGATGCGCTGCGCATTGATGATGGGTGCGGCGGCGCCATTGCGGTTCGCATGCGCCGCCAGCTGCTTCGCCAACTCGATGTTACCGGCGTGACTCGGACGGTCCGCAACAATGTGCGCCCGTACGCGCCGGCCCAGCAGCGCCAGATCACCGACCACGTCGCCGATCTTGTGGCGTACGAATTCGTCGGGGAAGCGAAGCTCGCCCGATGCCAGGCCGTTCTCATCCAGAATCACGGCATTGTCCAGCGTGGCGCCGCGCGCCAGCCCGCGCGCGCGCAGCGCTTCCGCCTCCTGCCGGAAACCGAATGTTCGCGCCTCCGACAGTTCGGTCTGGAAATCCTGTGCAGTCACGTCGAATGAGCCGAACTGCCGCCGGATGAGCGGATGGTCGAATTCGATCGTGGCGGATACGCGGTAGCCCTTCGCCGGCGTCGCCACGTAGGACGCACCACCCGCCGCCGCCGCAGTGACCGGTTCGGCCACCACCAGCTCGCGCGCCGCCCGCTCCTGCTCGCGCATGCCCGCTTCCTGCAGAACGTCGAAGAACGGGCGGAAGCTGCCATCCAGGATGGGCACTTCAGGGCCTGTCACGTCGATCAGCAGGTTGTCGATATCGAGCGCAGAAACCGCGGCCAGCAGGTGTTCCACCGTTTGCACGCGCGCTTCCCCCGCTGAGAGCGTTGTGCCGCGGTCGGTCGAGGCCACGTTGTCCAGCTGCGCACCTACCTGAGGCTCGCCCGGGATGTCGACGCGCCGGAAGCGGAGGCCCGCATCCACGGCAGCCGGGCAGAAGTGCACGCGCACTGCCTCGCCGGTGTGCAGGCCCACACCTTCGATGCTGGCATCAGCGGCGATCGTCTGCTGGCGTTGGCTCACTATCCCTCGTCCTTGTTCAGCGACTTCTCCAGTTCGGTCACGCGTCGCAGCAGCTCGGGCACTCTGCCAAGCCCCGCCTGCGCGCGCAGCGCTTCCTTGTGCGGGCGCGCCGGATACCCGCTGTACCGCCCGCCCGCCGGGATATCGCCGAACACGCCGGCCTGTGCAGCCACCGTGGCGCCGTCACCAATGGTGATGTGTCCCGTAATCCCCGCCTGACCCGCCACCGTCACCTGCTTCCCCACCGTGGTGCTGCCCGCAATGCCGACCTGCGCGATGATCAGGCTGTGTTCGCCGATGCGCACGTTGTGCGCGATATGCACCAGGTTGTCGATCTTGACCCCGGCGCCAATCTCCGTGCTGCCCACCGAACCACGGTCTATCGTCGTGTTAGCCCCGATCTCGACGTCCGCACCGATCACGCAGCGACCCACCTGAGGGATCTTGCGATGCGCGCCCTGCACGAACGCGTAGCCGTATCCGTCCACCCCGGCGCGTACGCCGCTGTGCAGAATGCAGCGCGGCCCGACCTGCACGTTGGCGTAGAGTGTGACGTGCGGATGGAAGATCACATTGTCGCCCACCACACAGCCGTCCCCGATGACGCAATGGGCACCGACGCGAACGCGCGCACCCAGTACCACGCCCGCCCCGATCACCGCGTACGGGCCGACGCTGACCGCGTCGCCCAGCCGTGCACCGGTACCTACCACTGCCGTCGCATGAATGCCCGGCGCGGCCTGCGGCTCCGGGTACAGCGTGGAAAGTACGCGCAGCATCGCCTGATGCGAATCGCGCACGACAATGCGCGGCGCGACGCCCTCGCACTTCGCGGCCAGTGTGCTCGACACAAGAAGCAGGCCGGCACGACTGGGGGCAACGTATTTCAGGTACCTGGGGTGAGCAAGAAAAGACAGTTCGGCGGGACCGGCACGATCGAGGGGGGCGACTCCCTCGATTTCGGGATCCGCCCCCCCTTCAAGCTCGCCTTCGACGAGGCTCGCGATGGCCGAGGCCCGCACTGAGACGCGCTCCGCGCGGGTTCGCCCTGAGCCTACTTCTTCGCCGCGGTCGCAGCCGGGCCCTTGAGCCGTGTCATCACCTGGGTCGTCAGGTCCAGCGTCGTGTCCGCTGACACCATTGCCTGCGACGCAGCATCGAAGATGATCGAGTAGCCGCCTTCCTTGCGCAGCGTTTCGATGATGCCCTCCACCTTCTTCGTGATCGGGTCCATCATGTCATGCTGCCGGTTGTTGGCCTCGTCCTGCAGGAACTGCGCGCGCTGCGCCAGCACCTGTCGCCTCGCTTCGATCGCATCTTCCCGCTTCTTCTTCTCCGCCGGCGAAAGCAGCACGGACTGCTTCTGATAGTCCGCGTACATCATCTGCAATGAGTCCTGCAGGCTCTGGATTCGCCCCTGATACTTCGCCATTTCCTTGTCGATCTCGGCCTTGACGGAATCGGCGCCCGGCGCTCCCTCGAGAATCTTCGCCGAGTTCAGATAGGCGATTTTCATCGGTTTCTCCTGAACCCGTACCCGGGTAGCCGCGAGCCCTCCGAGGCTGGCCAGGACGATACTCGCTGCGATGATCTTGCGCATCACTCCGCGTTCTCCCTTCACAGGCTCAGAAGAAGTTCCCGAACTTGAAGTGCAGTTGCCATCCGGGCGGAATCTTGTCGAATCCATACGCGTAATCCAAGCCGAGCGGGCCGAACGGCGTTACCAGCGTGAGGCCGATACCCGCACCCCGCAGCAGGCGCGTTGGATCCATGTCGGCGGGCTTCCGCCAGACGTTGCCGGCGTCGTAGAAGAGCCCGACCGATATGTTGTCATTGAAGCGGATGGCGTACTGCGCGCTCAGGCGCATGTAGGCATCGCCAAACCGCTCGTCCAGCGCGATCCCCGGCGCGTTTCGACTGATATACCCATTCGGGGTGATCGTCGTTTCGTCGTACCCGCGAAGAGGGCGGCCGAACTGCACGCCACCCATCCAGAAGCGGTCGAAGGGGAAACGGCTGGCATCGCCGAAAAGGGCTCCGGCGTCCGCCGAAAGTCCCAGGGTCAGACGGATCGGCCGAGAGCCCGGCGCACTGCCGCCCAGCCGGCCCACGGGTACGTACCAGTCGCCGGACACCGTGTACTTCTGGAAAGTGCCATCGCCCTGCAGGATCCCGCCGTTGAGCGCCGCCGCGACCGAGGCGCGCGTGCCTACGGTTGGAAACAGCGGATGATCCGTCGTGGAGCGGTCCAGCGAGATCGTCACTGTGCTCTGCACGCCCGGCGGCAGCGAGAAGAGCGAGGACTGCGTCTCCGTGTCGAAATTCTCGTAGGTCGTGCGCGAGAGCGAGTACCCCACAGAGAGACGCGTGCGCAGCGGGTCCGAGAAGAACGGGAATCCCACCTGCACCCCCGCACCCGTGCGCCGGCGCTGGCCTTCCGAGAACGTGAAGAAGCGATCGCGCGAGCTGAACAGGGAGAGCGAGCCGCTGTACAGGGACCCGCCGATGGAGGGGTCGCTGTAGGCGGCCTCGAAGTTGTTCGAGTACTTGCCGAATTCCCAGCGCAGGTGTCCGTTCTTCGCCCGCCCGAACAGATTGGGCTGGTCGTAGCCCAGAAAGCCGGACACGCCCGTCACTCCGCCCAGCGCGGTTCCGAAATTCACCGAGCCCGTCTGCTTTTCCTTCACTTCGAACGTCACCGTCACATTGCCGGACTGCTCGTCCGGCACGATCTGTGGCGTGGGTAGTGGCGTCTCGAAAAAGCCGAGTGCGGAAATGCGCTGATAGCTCTGCAGGATGCGATCGTCGCTGTACACGTCGCCCGGCAGCAGTGACAGTGCCCCGCGAATCACGCTCTCGTGCGTGTAGGTGTTGCCGACAATGCGCACTTCCTTGATGAACGCGGGTGCGCCTTCTTCGATCTGCCACGCGACGCGAACCGATGGGCCCCCGCTGGAACTGTCCGCCGGCACCCGGTCAATGACCGGCTCCACCTGCGCGTACAGATAGCCCTGGTTGCGATAGAGCTGCGTCACATCGCTCGTTGCCTTGTCAAACGCCACCGCATCGAACGGCGTCTTGCCCTCGACCGGCTTTTCGCCGCTGCTCGCGATGCCCAGGCTCACCAGCAGTCCGCTGCGCTCCTGGTCGAAGTAGCGATGCAGCTCGTCCGTCGAGAAGCGACGATTGCCCTGGATGTCGAAGCTCGCCAGGCGATACTGCGGGCCTTCCTCGACTTTCACCACCAGCCTGGCCTTCCCGGTCTCCGGATCCACGATCAGCGTGTCGCCCACAACCGCGAAATCCAGGTACCCGCTCTCCGCATAGTGGGAAGGCAGCTGATCGCGCAGATCCTGCAGGAAGCGATCTTCATCGAACACGCCGCTGCGGAACCAGAAAAAGCCTTCCGCCTTGGTGTCCAGCACGCCGCTCAGCTGGTCCGAGGTAAACACGTGGTTACCCTCGAACTCGACGTCCGCGATGGCTACGCGCAGGCCTTCCTCGACATCGAAGACCAGCCGCTTCTCGCCCGGATGATCGGGCACATCCTGCAGCTCGTGGCTGACCTTCTTCGCGTAGAAGCCCTTGCTCGCGAGCAGCTTCCGCGTCATTGCCTCCGTGGCCGTGATCTTCGCCGGATCCAGAGGCTGGCCCGACTTCAGTCCCACCGTGTCGCGGATCGTCGTGCCTTTGACATTCTCCAGGCCGCGGAAATCGACCGCGTTCAGGATGGGCCGCTCCTTGAGGACAACCCGCAGCGTGATGGGCGTGTCCGCTGTGGCGTTGGAATCGCTCACCGCCAGCAGCTGCACGTCATCGAACTGACCCGTGCCCCACAGGCGGGAGTACGCCTTCGCCAGATCGGGATACTGGACGCGATCCCCCGCGCGGATCGATAGCACGCCGAGAATGCTGGATTCCGGAACGCGCGAATTGCCCTGAATCTCGATCACGCCAACAGTCTGTTGTGCCGGACTGCTGACGTTCTGGGCGCGCAGGGCGAGCGGACTCGCCAAAATGGTCAGGGCCGCCCTGAACGCGGCGGCCCGTGACTTCCGGCGAATACGGCCGGGGAGAGAGTGAGGCGTCATGTCCTCGCGGATAACACCCGGAATTCGAGGGCCTGCCCATCGGCGGCCACGTCCACGATGATCTCCTCGCCTGCCGGGAACTCGGTTGTCAGAATCTTCTCGGACAGCGGGTCCTCGATGAACCGCTGGATGGCCCGGCGCAGTGGCCGCGCTCCGAATTTCTCGTCGTAGCCACGGTCCACGAGGAAGTTCAATGCCGCATCCGTCAACTGCATCTTGAGATTCTCCTCGATGAGCCGGTCGCGAACTTCCTTGAGCATGATGTGCACGATCTCGCCGATCTGGTCCCGACTGAGCGGGTGGAAGACGATGATGTCGTCCACGCGATTCAGGAACTCCGGATTGAACGCGCGCTCGATCTCTTCCTTGACACGCTCGCGCATCGTCTCGTAGGCCGACGTCTCATCGCGCGGATGGAACCCGAGCGACTTGCCCTTCGTGATGTCGCGCGCGCCCAGGTTCGAAGTCATGATGATGACCGTGTTCTTGAAGTCGATCACGCGACCGTAGTTGTCCGTGAGCCGGCCCTCGTCCAGCACCTGCAGCAGGATGTTGAACACATCCGGGTGCGCCTTCTCGATTTCGTCCAGCAGTACCACTGAGTAGGGGCGGCGCCGGATGGCCTTGGTCAGCGTGCCCGAGTCCTCGTAGCCCACGTATCCCGGAGGCGCGCCGATCAGCCGCGAGACGGAGAACTTCTCCATGTACTCGCTCATGTCCACGCGGATCAGGGCGTCACGGTCGGCGAACAGGAACTCGGCCAGTGCGCGCGCCAGCTCGGTCTTGCCCACGCCTGTCGGACCGCTGAAAATGAAGCTGCCGATGGGCCGGTGCGGATCCTTCAGGCCCGCACGGCCTCGCCGGATGGCTCGACTGATGGCGCGGATCGCCTCGTCCTGTCCGACGACGCGCCCGTGCAGCTCGTCTTCCATCCGCACCAGACGCTCCGTCTCCGCCTCACGCAGGCGGGAGACCGGGATGCCCGTCCACCGACTCACAATGAATCCGACATCGTCGGTCTCGATCGTGGGACGGTGTGTCTTCCGCTCCTGCTCCCATTCCTCCTGCTTGCGCCGGATCTCCGCCTGCAGTTCCCGCTCCGAGTCCCGCAGCTCGGCGGCCAGCTCGAAATTCTGGTCGCGGATGGCTGCATCCTTCTTGGACGCGATTTCCTCCAGCTTCACCTTCAGATCCGCGACTTCGGGCGGCGGCACCTGCGTGGCCAGCCGGGCCCGCGCACCTGCCTCATCGATCACGTCGATCGCCTTGTCGGGCAGGAAGCGGTCCGTGATGTAGCGATCGGAGAGCTTCGCCGCCTGCACCAGCGTCTCGTCCGGAATGACGATCTTGTGGTGCTCCTCGTAGTGCTTGCGAATGCCCTTCAGGATCTCGATCGCCTCATCCACGCTCGGCGGATCCACGATGATCGGCTGGAAACGGCGCTCCAGAGCGCCGTCCTTCTCGATGTACTTGCGATACTCGTTGAGCGTCGAGGCACCCACGCACTGCAGTTCGCCGCGCGCCAGCGCCGGCTTCAGCATGTTGGATGCGTCAATGGCGCCTTCCGCTGCGCCCGCTCCCACCAGTGTGTGCAGCTCGTCGATGAACAGGATGATGTTCTTGTTCTGGGCGATCTCGTTCATGATCGCCTTGAGCCGCTCCTCGAACTGGCCGCGGTACTTCGTGCCCGCGATCACCGCCGCCATGTCCAGCGCAAGCACGCGATTGTCCTTCAGGCTTTCGGCCACTTCGCCGCGCGCGATCATCTGCGCCAGCCCTTCCACGATCGCCGTCTTGCCTACGCCCGGCTCGCCGATCAGCACCGGGTTGTTCTTCTTGCGCCGTGACAGCACTTCCATCACGCGCTCGATTTCCTTGGCGCGCCCGATCGTGGGATCGAGCTTGTTCTCACGCGCCAGCTCCGTCAGGTCGCGACAGAAATGATCCAGCGCAGGCGTCTTCGATTTCTTCTCGCCCTTCTGCGTCGGCACGCCACTGCCGCCACCCGGCGATGAAGGCTGCGACGGGCTCACGTCGCTGCCCAGCAGCTTGAGGGTTTCTGCACGCGCGTCCTCCAGCGTGACACCCAGCGAATTCAGAACCTGCGCCGCGATTCCCTTCTCTTCGCGAAGCAGTCCCAGCAGCAGATGCTCCGTGCCGACGTACGTGTGGTTCAGTTCGCGCGCCTCCGCCATCGCGTACTCGAGCACCTTCTTGGCCCGCGATGTGTACGGCAGCTCCCCCAGCGCAATGGTTGCTTTCCCCTTGCGAACCGACTCCTCGATCCGCTCGTGTATCTGCTCGAGGTCCACGTTGAGGTTCGTCAGCACTGCCGCGGCAACGCCCTCACCCTCGCGGATCAGCCCGAGCAGGATGTGCTCCGTGCCGACGTAGTCGTGTTGCAGGCGAATCGCCTCTTCACGAGCCATCGCCAGGACTTTGCGAACCCGGTCGGTGAAATTGTAGTTCATGAGACCTCGTCGGTGATGTCGGATCGCATGACTAGTTCCCGTCGTCCACACCTTCGAACGGCGGTTCCACGACATCCCCTTCTGCTGCGAGAACGCGCCGTACGTAAGCCGCACGGTGCGTGTCCCGCTCCGCTTCGGTGAGCGCCCGTCCCGCCGCCTGCTCGAGATGGGCATTCTGCCCGTAAATCATGATCTTGTTGAGCGTGTATACACGAAGCCCGGAGAGAAGGTTCAGGCTTGTTCCCAGTCGTACACCGGACAAGAGATTCATCACTTCTTCGAATGAAAGTGAGCGTGCGTAACGCAGCAATCCGTACGCTCGCCAGATCTTGTCTTCGATCACCATCGGCGCATCGCGCAGCAGCACCCGGCGCGCGCGCGTCTCGTACTGAATCACCTGCCCCACGATCTTCTCGAGGTGCTCGACCAGATCCTCTTCGCTCTTTCCCAGTGTCGTCTGATTCGAGATCTGGAAGAAGTTGCCCACCACTTCGGACCCCTCGCCGTACAGTCCGCGGAACGTCAGGCCCACCTGCTGGATGCCCTGCAGGATGCGTCCGATCTCTTTCGTGAGCACCAGACCGGGCAGATGGATCAGGATGGAGGCGCGCAGTCCAGTGCCCGCATTGGTCGGACAGCTGGTCAGGAAACCGAACTCCTGGTGGTACGCGAAGGGCAGCTGGCTGCCCAGCTCTTCATCCAGCCGGTCCACCGTCTGATACGCTTCGCGCAGCCGCAGCCCCGAGAGCAGCACCTGGATCCGCAGGTGGTCCTCTTCATTCACCATCACGCCTACCGCATCGCGCGGACCCACCACCAGCCCGGCTCCGCGAGCTGGCGCATCCTCGGACTCGCCCGACAGCTCGCGCGAGATCAGGTGGCGCTCCAGCAGCACCCGCCGCGACAGCGGCGCCAGTGCCGAGAGATCGAGCGTCATGCCGCCCTTGATGTCGGTGCGCTCGCACGCCCGCCGCACCAGCTCGAAGATCTGCTCCCGCTCCGGCTCGCGGATGCGGGAGCTGAATGCGTGACCCTGGAGGTTGCGCGCCAGGCGGACACGCGTGGACAGCACCACGTCCGCGTACGGACCACTGGCCTCCAGCCAGTTCAGGCCGAAGTCGGAAAGCGATGTGTAGTCAATCACTCGGTGCGCCTTCCAGCAGGCGGATCATGTCGCGGATCTGCGCCGCCCGCTCGAAATCCTCGCGCTCCACCGCCTTGCTCAGCTTGCGGCGCAGCCCGGCCAGTCGTTCCTGCTGCTGCTCGTCGGATGGGTTCGGCGGCAGGTACACCTTGCCCGTGTGCTGAGCGCCGCCGTGGAGCCGCCGCAACAACCCTTTCAGGTGCGCTTCAAAGGAAACGTAGCAGTGCGGACACCCGAGACGGCCGGATTTCTTGAACTCTTCGAACTTGAGACCGCAGTAGGGGCAGGGCGAGTTGCTGGCCGACTCCGGGGTCGTGCGACCCACCTGGGCCAGAAAGTCCGTCAGCGGGAAATTGGCGTTCGCATTGCCTGGCTGCAGGCCCTTTTCCGCCGCACACTCCTCGCACAGGTGCTTCGTCGAGACCTGGTCGTCCTCGATGTGCGTCAGATGAATGATCGCCTCGTTCTGCCCGCAGTTATCGCACTGCATCAGTCCCTACGCCGGGTAGAAGCTCTGCAAACGGGACTCCTTCAGGAGCAGGATCCGGTCCGCTCGATCGGAGAGTTCCCGATTGTGCGTGGCCACCAGCAGGGCCACGCCGTGCTGCTCGCGCATGCGGAAGAGCAGATCGTGCAACTGTTCGCTCGTGTGCGTGTCCAGATTCCCGCTCGGCTCATCGGCCACCACCACGGCTGGACGGTTGGCCAGCGCGCGCGCCACGGCCACGCGCTGCTGTTCACCGCCGCTGAGCTGGTTGGGTTTGTGCTTCAGGCGAGGGGCCAGACCCACCTGCCCCAGCAGTTCGGCGGCTCGCTCGCTCGCCTCGCCCGGCTCCATGCCGGCAATCAGCATCGGCATCGTGACATTCTCGATTGCACTGAATTCACGCAATAGGTGGTGGAACTGGAAAACGAAGCCAATGCGGCGGTTGCGAACCGCCGCCAGTTCCATGTCGTTGAGCGCCGAGACGGGGCGGCCGTCGAGGATCACTTCACCGGCCGTGGGCCGGTCCAGACAACCAAGCAGGTGCAGGAGCGTGGATTTTCCGGCGCCGCTCGCTCCCACGATCGCCACCGCCTCCGCCCTTGCGACTGCGACCTCTACCCCGTCCAGAACGGTCAGTTCACTGCCATCTTCCTCAATGTAGACCCGGCTCAGGTTCTTTCCCTCAAGGATCGGGCGTTCGACGCGCGCCTCTTTAGCCGCCTCCATTGCGATGGGCATCACCGCCGGCTCCTCCGGGATGGCCGCGGGCCGCTGCACCGCCTCGGGTCGCTCAGTCATGGCGGATCGCATCCACCGGCAGCAGTCGCGAAGCCTGCCGCGCAGGATACAGCGTGGCCACGAAGGCAATCACCACGCTGATGACGACGATCATTGCGAAGTCGAGCAGGTCCAGCTTCACCGGCAGCGTGTCGACGAAATAGACGTCGCCCGGCAGATGGATGAGGTGGAAGCGATCCAGCGCGGTCACCAGCGCCACCCCACCCAGCGCGCCCAGTGCCGTGCCGATCAGGCCGATGGCCATGCCCTGCAGCATGAACACGCGCAAAACACCCTTGTTAGTCAGTCCCATCGACTTCAGGATACCGATCTCCCGTGTCTTGTCCGTCACCACCATGATCAGCGTGCTTACGATGTTGAACGCCGCGACCAGTACGATCATGAACAGGATCACGGCCATCGCGAGCTTCTCCAGCTTCAGCGCGGAGAAGAGCGATGCGTTGAGATCGATCCATGTCTCTGCGTAGTACCTGTGACCCAGGTCGGAGGTCAATGTCGCGGCCACGGCATCGGCCTTCCAGGCATCCGCCACGTTCACCGCCACGCCTGACACCGAGTCGGGCGGCAGGTTCAGCAGCTCCTGCGCCGTAGCCAGCGGCACATACACGTTCTGGTTGTCGTACTCGTACATGCCCGTCGTGAAAATGCCGGTTATCTCGAACCAGCGCGTGCTGACGAGCGGATTTCCCGTGAGCGGGTCGAGTCGGAAATTCTCGAATGAGGCCACCACCACGCTGTCGCCCTGCATCACCGACAGCGTCTGCGCCAGTCCCACGCCCATCAGCAGGCCAGGCTTGCCGCTCTGCGTGGGTCCGAACTTCAGCTCGCCATCGCGGATCTGCTTCTCCACCTTCGTGAGCGGTTCCGTGGCGACCTTCGGATCCAGCCCGAACAGCTGTCCCGGGCGCGCGTAGCTGTGGTCACCTGTGATGATCGCGACGTTCGTCATGACGAACGGTTCTGCCGCCACCACACCACGCGTCGCCGCCACGCGTGCCACCACGTGATGCCAGTCCCCTACCTTCAATCCGCGCCCGCTCTCGAACAGGAAGATGTGCGGGTTGGAACCGAGGATCTTCGATTGCAGGTCGCGCTGCAGCCCGGTCATGACACCGATCACGGTGATCAATGCCATGACGCCGAGGCACACCCCGCTCACTGCAATGAGCGTGATGAGCGAGAGGAACCGGCCCTTGCGCCGCGAGGCGAGGTAGCGGCGCGCGATGTACCATTCCAGGCGTTTCATGGCGTCACTCCGGACGCATGGTGGGGAACAGAATCACATCGCGGATGGAAACCTCGTCCGCGATCAGCATCGTCAGCCGGTCGATGCCCATCCCCACCCCGCCGGTCGGCGGCATGCCGTACTCGAGTGCGCGCAGATAATCCTCGTCGAGCAGCTGCGCCTCATCATCCCCAGCCTGGCGCAGCCTCGCCTGTGCCTCGAAGCGTTCGCGCTGATCGAAGGGATCGTTCAGCTCGCTGAACGCGTTGGCCAGCTCGCGGCCCGTAACAAAGAGTTCGAAGCGTTCCACCAGCGTGCCATCGCCGCGCTTCGGTTTGGCCAGTGGCGAAAGCTCCTTCGGGTAGTCCGTCACGAACACGGGCCCGTCCAGCTTTGGTTCGACCAGTGTCTTGAACAGCTCGTCCAGCAGTCTGGGCCTGCTGAGCGACGACGCATCGTCCACGCCCGCACTCGCTGCCGCACGCTTCAGTTCGGCATCGCTCGCGCTACGCGCTTCCACACCCGCTTCGCGCAACGCCTGCAGATAACCAACGCGTGCGAATGGCGGCGTGAAATCGAGCACCCGCCCGTGCGTCTCCAGGCGTGCGCCGCCCGTCACCTCGCGCACCACGGTCGCGAGCATGTGTTCCACCAGCCGCATCATGTCTTCGTAGTCCGCGAATGCTTCGTAGAACTCGAGCATCGTGAACTCGGGATTGTGCGTGCGGTCGATGCCTTCGTTGCGGAAGTCCTTGCTGATCTCGTACACGCGCTCCAGCCCGCCCACGATGAGACGCTTGAGGTACAGCTCGTCCGCGATGCGCAGGTAGAGCGGCATGTCCAGCGCGTTGTGGTGCGTGATGAAGGGACGCGCCGATGCCCCGCCGTAGAGCGGCTGCAGCACGGGCGTCTCCACTTCCAGATAGCCGCGTTCATCGAGCAGGCGACGCAGCACGGTCACGATCCGGGAGCGCACCATGAACGTGCGTCGCACTTCCGGATTCACGGCCAGGTCCGCGTAGCGCTGGCGATAGCGCTGCTCCGTGTCGGCGAAACCACCGTGCACGCGTCGGTCGCCGGTGGCTGCATCGATTTCCTCCTTGCCCAGCGGCAGCGGCCGCACCGACTTGGCCAGCAGCTCCAGCTGCGTGACGCGCACCGTCAGCTCACCACTGCGCGTACGGAACAGGGTGCCCTCGATGCCCAGCCAGTCCCCCGCGTCCAGCAGGTCGATCACCGAGAAACGTTCCTGGCCCAGAATATCTGCGCGGAAGTACAGCTGGATCTTTCCTTCACGATCCGTCAGGTCCGCGAAGACCGTCTTGCCGTGCGAGCGCAGAGCCAGAAGCCGGCCCGCCACACGTACCCGCGCTCCGGCTTCCGGCGCACTGGCAGGATCCGCCTGCGCTTCGAATGCCGCGCGCGCCGCCGCGGTGGAGTGTGTTACGTCGAACGCGTAGGCGTACGGCTCGATCCCGGCCCGGCGCAGTGCCGCCAGCTTCTCCAGCCGATCCTGCCGCACATAGCCGACCGTCTCTTCCATTTTCGTCCCCATCACGCCGCGCCGCGGTGGGCATGCTGTTTCAGAAACGCCTCAATGAACCCATCCAGGTCGCCATCCATCACACGTTGTACATCGGCGATCTTCAACTCGGTGCGATGATCGTTCACCATCGTGTACGGCTGGAACACATAGGACCGGATCTGATTACCCCACGCGATCTCCGTCTTCTCATCCTCCAGCTTCTGGCGCTCCGCATCCTGCCGGTCGCGCTCCGCCTGGTACAGCTCGGCGCGCAGCATCTTCATCGCCGTCGCCTTGTTCTGGAACTGGCTGCGCTCGTTCTGGCACTGCACCACGATGCCGCTGGGAAGATGCGTTATGCGCACGGCCGAGCTCGTCTTGTTGACGTGCTGCCCGCCCGCCCCCGACGCACGGAAGGTGTCCACGCGCAGATCCTTCTCTTCGATCTTGATGTCGATGGTGTCATCGACCACCGGATAGACGAACACGCTGGCAAATGACGTGTGCCGCCGTTTCTGCGCGTCGAAAGGCGAAATGCGCACCAGGCGGTGCACGCCCTTCTCCGACTTCAGGTAGCCGAATGCGTAGGTGCCGCGGATTTCCAACGAAGCGCTCTTGATGCCCGCTTCTTCACCCGCCTGCAGGTCGAGCACCTCCACTTCGAAGCCGTGCCGGTCCGCCCAGCGGCTGTACATGCGCACCAGCATCTCGGCCCAGTCCTGGGACTCGGTGCCGCCGGCGCCCGGGTGCACCGTGAGAATCGCGTCACGGGCATCGTCAGGGCCCCTGAGCAGCGCGCGCACCTCCAGCCGGTCGATGGCGTCGCGCAGCCGCTCCAGTTCGCTCTGCCAGTCGCTTTCCACGTCCGGGTCGGGATCGCTCTCCAGCAGCGCCGCCAGCTCTTCCAGTTCATCCACCTTCGCTGCCAGCTCATCCCACGGCTCGACCCACGCCTTCAGCGCCTTGGACTCGCTGATCACATCCCGCGCGCCTGCCGGATCATCCCAGAACCCGGGCTCCGCCATGCGCGCATCCAGCGCCGCGATGCGAACTCGCCTGTTCGCAACGTCAAAGATAGCCTCCGAGCGCATGCAGCCGCTCGCGCTCGGGTTGCAGGACGTTCCCCGTCTCCGTGCCCATTGCCTCTCCCTGGAAGAGCTGCGCCGCCCGATCGGACGGCCCCGCCTGTCTACCCGTGTGTGGGGTTCACGTTTCGGCTCGAACTGCGCTGCTGGGGCGCGGCCTGTGCACCTGGGCCGGGAAACGGCGCAGAACCGATGCGAGGCGTTGCCGGAGCTGGTTGGCTGGGGCTGGTTGCTGGGGAACGGCGGGAACGGATTCGAGGCGTTGGCGGGGCTGGGGCCCGGGCTGGTTGCCCGGGAACGGATCCCGATTCACGGGCTGGCGTGTCCTGGCGGCCTCCCGTCTAGCTCAACGTTAGGGTCCCCATCCTCGCGGCGGGCGGTCTGAGCGTCAGGACAGCACTAACACGGCGCTGCGTTCTGTGCGCAATCCCCATCCCGGAGCGGACTCCGTGCGTCATCGCCCGGCCAGCAGCCCAGTTGAGTCCGGATCCGTTCTCCAGCGCCAGCAACGCCCGAATCCGTCACGCCGTTCCTCGGCAACCAGCCCGAGCCCCAGCCCCGGCAACTGTCCGTCAAAAGACGTTCTGCCCCTTGGCCAGGATCTTGTTGAGGGCATCGCGGAAGAAGGGCGTGGACTTGGCCACGGTCGAGCCGACCTGGGCGACGTATTCGTCCCAGCTCTTCATGATCTCATCGCGGAACTCGGTGCGCAGCGTGCCGTCGGCGAGGCTGCGGTCGCGGCGTTCGGGGTGATACGCGACGATGTCGGAGACCAGGGCGCGCGCCAGCCGTTCGGCGCGCACGTTGGGATCGCGGGCGCCGGGTGTGCCTGGCGGGGCTGTCACAGGGCGCGTCGCGCGCTCGGCCACGGCTGCCGGTGCTGCGCTGGCGCTGGCTGCCATCAATGGCGGCGCTGTCGCAGCGGGGGCAACCGGCGAGGCCGACGGCGATGTGCGCATCGGGCCGGGCGAACCCGGAGCGCCTGCGTGCGCATGCGTGGATGTCGTGTGTGGTGGATGCGGGGCTGCGGCATGCGCGGCGGCCGCTTCGTTCGCGGACGGCGGGCGCACGACGAACTTCGCGCCACACCGCGCGCATTTCGCCTTGGCACCGTCGGGGGGGATCCGCGACGGGTCCACGCGAAACACGGTCTGGCATTGCGGACAACGGATATTCATGGGAGGTCGGTGGTCGCTTCGAAGGCTTCGAGTTCGCCGGTTGAGCTGATGTTCCTGCCGTAGTATGTACCCCCGGTCGTGGTACGACGGTCGACTGCGTACACGGATCCGGGAAGCTTCTTGGCGAACGTCTTCATCTCGGTGGCCAGCTCGCTCACACGGGCGGTGTGCTCGAAGCGCCGGTGCTCGTTCGTCACGACCCCGATGGACAGCGTCATGAGCGGCACCCACACGATGTTGCCGCGACGATCACGCCCCAGGAAGTAGCCCGCGCGGCGGTCTTCTTCCGTGTACTGGAACGGAATGATCTCGTCGAAGATCTCGATGATCTCTTCGCAGCAGAATGCGCATGCGCTCGAGTGGCACATTGAAAATGAAATCGTCGCCTCCGATATGGCCCACGAATCCTTCCGGGGAATGACCGCGCACCACATCCCGAAGTATGCGTGCGAGGACGCGGATTACGCGATCCCCTTCGTTGTAGCCGTACCGGTCGTTGAATTCCTTGAAATGATCGAGGTCCGCGTAGCAGACCGCGAACATGCCGCCGCGCTTCATCCGCTCGGCGATGTCGCGCTCGATCTGAATGGTCCCGGGCAGTCGCGTAGTGGGGTGCACGCTGACATCGCGGTCCGCGCGGTGCAGCACCATGCGCAGCCGCAGAATCTGCTCGCGCTCCACCATTCCGCCCGTGAGCACTTCGTCGGCCCCCGCCTCCAGGCCGCTCAGCACCAGATCTTCGCGGCCCGGCTGCGCCACGAGCGCCACGGGCACAATGGCCGTGAACGGGTCGCGCTTCAACTTGCGGCAGATCGTCAGCGCCGCGTCTTCGCTCATGGTGTCGAGGATGACGCCGGCGGGCAGGGACCGGTTGACCAGCGCTTCGACCTGTTCCGGGTCGTTCAGCGCCATCATGTCCAGGCCCTGGAGCTGGGCAAACGCCAGGAGCACGGGCGGAATGGGACGGCCTCCCGGAGAGAAGTAGACCAGTACCTTTCGAGCGCCCATGGCAGCGGGACCAACTTGTTGCAGTGAACCGGGTGGCGGCAAAAAGTAGCCGCGCCCGGAGGAAAGTGTCAAACGACACTCATTGCCGGCGCTTCCTCCGTGGCCTGCCGCGGCGAAGTGCATCGCGCTCTCGGGCGAGCACGAAGTCGATACGTCGCTCTTCCATATCGACGTTCGACACCTGCACCTGCAACCGCTGGCCCACCTGGAAGCGGCGTCCAGTGTGCTCCCCTGTCAGCAGGAAGCGTTCCTCGACCCAGACATAGTAATCGTCGCCGAGGGAGCTGACATGGATCAGCCCTTCGATGAAGTACGTATCGAGACGAACGAAGACCCCGAAGGAACGCACGTCGCTGACGGTGCCCTCGAACGTCGCACCCAGATGGCCCGCCATGAAGCGCGCCTTCTTGAGCGCGATGCTGTCGCGTTCCGCCGCCGCGGCCACGCGCTCGCGCTCACTCGACGTGCGCGCAATCGCGCGCACCCGTTCGCCCTCGTAGCGCTCGGCGCTGCCCCTGCCCAGATGATGCGCCGCCACCAGCCGGTGCACCAGCAGATCCGGATAGCGCCGGATGGGAGAAGTGAAATGCGTGTAGTCGTGCGTCGCCAGGCCGAAATGGCCGACGTCCGCCTCATGATAGCGCGCCTGCTTCATGGAGCGCAGCGTCAGACTCGCGAGCAGTTGCGCGGCGGGCGTGCCGGGCTTCTGCTCCAGCAGCCGCTGCAGCTGGGCGGGTTGTGGTTGCCCCCGGAATGGCACCTGGAAGCCGAGCGCGCGCGCATACACGGTCAACTGCAACATCCGGCTTTCGTCCGGCGCTTCGTGAACACGGTAGATGAACGGGTACCCGGACTTCGTCGCCTGACCGCCAATCGCCTCGTTCGCCGCCAGCATCAGCTCTTCCACCAGACGGTGGCTTTCCCAGCGCTCGGCTCGCTGCACATCCACAGGCACGCCGGATTCGTCCAGGAAGACACGCGCTTCCGGCAGATCGAAATCCAGGCTGCCGCGCGCGACGCGCCGCGCCCGCAGCTGCCGGCTGACCGTGCGCAGCTGCTCCAGCACCGGATCCGTTTCGGCATCGATGCGATCCCGTCCATCGAACACGGCCTGCACGGTATCGTAAGTCAGGCGATGGCGACTGCGGATCACGCCCTGCGCCAGCCGCATCGAGCGCACCTGGCCTTCCGTGTTCACCGTGAGAAAGACGCTCAGCGTGAGGCGGTCCTGATCGGGCACCAGCGAGCACAGGTCCGATGACAGTGCCTCCGGCAGCATGGGGATCGCGCGGTCCACCAGATACACGCTCGTGCCTCGCTGCAGCGCTTCCTTGTCCAGCGGCGAATTCGTGCGCACGTAGTACGAAACATTGGCGATATGTACGCCCACTTCGAAGGTCCCGGCGCCGAGCGGAACGACGGAAAGTGCGTCGTCGTGATCCCTGGCATTGACTGGATCGATTGTGACGACGTGCAATGCGCGCAGATCCTCGCGGTCCTTCAGATCACGCGGCCGAATGCCGCGCTCGCGCAGTCGTTGTGCCAGTTCCAGTGCAGGTTCCGGGAATTCCATCGGCAGCTCGTGACCGAGCGCGATGGCGAGGATATCGACACCGGGCGCGTCGGACGCACCGAGTACACGCTGCACCGCGCCGGTGGGTGCGCGGCCCTCCTCGCCCCAGTCGGTCACCCGTACCTGCACGATGTCGCCTGCCACCGCGCCGGCCGCGTCCTCGGCAGCCACGATGACGTGTGGGATCAGCGCCGGCATCTCCGGTACGACGAAACCAATGCTGCTGCCGCGCGTGCGACCTGGCTGAAAGCGTCCGACCACAGTCTGGCGGCCGCGCTCGAGCACGCGGATCACGCGCCCCTCCGTGCGGCCTCGCCGGGCTGTGCCTTCCACCCGCGCCACTACCCGATCGCCGCCCACGGCACCAGCGAGCGCGCTCGCCGGAATCACCAGCTCCTCGCCGGTCTCGTCTGACGTGACGATGCCGAAGTTGCGACGCGTCGCCCGGAGCAGTCCGCTGATCAGACGCAGGCGGCCGGGCACGGCATAGCGATCGCCGTGCACGCGGTAGACTTCACCTTCCGTGATCAGGCGGCGAAGCGCGCGGCGGAAAGGTTTTCGTTCGGAGGGCTGCACGCGCAGTGCGCGGGCGAGCTCGGCAAGGCGCACCGGATGCGTCGCCTCATCGCGCAGCCACGCTACCATGCGCTCGGTGAGCCCCGTCACCCGGCGCTCACCAGATCACACGCGCCTGCAGGATCCAGCGCCCCTGGGGATCGCCCGCCTCGAAGCTGCTGCCCACACGCAGGCGAACCGGCGCGTTCTTCGCCTGCAGCCGGCCCGCGACCAGGGCATTGATCGCGCTCACCATGTGGTTGGCCAGCAGCAGCCCCAGAATCTGCGTCGAGCTGCGCAATGATTCGTCGCTGCGTCGGATGAGTTCGCGGAACGTCTGCTGCTCGAGATTGCTGTCGCCCCACGCCCATGCGAACGATGCGGGAATGGCGCGGCCCAGGTAGTACTGCAGCGCGCGCTCGTAGGCCTGCGTGCCGGGAGGCATGTCGATGCCGCCCGGGAAGTAGAGCGCCTTGGCCAGCACCCACAGCTCGCCATTGAACGTCGTGCTGTCCAGCTCGGGCTGTACGCCGGAGGTGCGCGGGTCGCCATCGAGCGCACCGCTCGAGGCGAAATGGGACATCGCTTCGTAGTACTCGAAGATCGAGTCACGCCGGCCGCCCACGCTGACGCGTCGCGCCACGGACCAGGCCAGGTCGCGGAAATCGCGGGCCAGCGAGCGACCGTTGCCCCGCCGGTCGAAGTACGAAAACCAGCCCCACGCTTCCACGGCCGCAAAAGGCACCCAGCGATCCGCGTGCAGCAGGAACTGACCCGCGCCGGGGACAACGGCGGATGCCGCGAACGCCACACCGGGCGCCACGGGCACCTGCAGGCGAGGGGGCGTGAGGCGGGCATTCGAAGGTCTGGCACTCGCCTGCGCGCGGCACTAACAGCGCGATAGCGAGCGCCAGCATGCGTAACAGGCAGTGGTTGCAGCGCGGCCCTGGCTTCGCCAGCGCGTGGCGCGCGCCCGATGAGACCCGCGTGCCGTGTATGCGCATCAGAAGTGGATGCCGAACGTGATGCGGATGGGCTCGGTCTCGTCGATGGCCGTGCTGACGAACGATTTCGCCACATCCAGCTCGAAGCGGTCGTACCGCAGACCTACACCCGCTGCCGCGCCACTGTTGATGCCGGAGCCACCCGCGTAACCGCCGCGCAGGAAGATGGTCTGCTGCAGTGAAAGCTCTGCGCCCACGTTGATCTGCGATCCCTGGCCGCGCGGGCTGGTTACGAAATCGGTCGAGATCCACGCCGCGACCGTCGTGTCGGCCAGGAAATGGTGGCCGATTTCGTAGGCGCCGCCCACGCGCACTCGAACCGGGGTCGGCGATGACTGCGCGTGATTCACGACCTGAAAGGGAAAGCCCAGGTGCAGCACCGATGCTCCCAGCTGCAGCGTGCGCAGCTGCCGCGGCAGATACTGCAGGCCGACATCCAGTCCCTCGGTGGTGGCGGGCGGCACCTTCTCGCAGACACCCTGGCAGTCCTGGCGGAACTGATAGATCTCGAAGCTCGCGCCCGCATTCACACCGGGCACCACCGATGTCGCGTATGTCGCCGTCAGTACTTGCGCGAACACCGACAACTTCCCCGTGATGACGCCGCCCTGCGACTGCGTGGCATTCCTGCTCGCCGTAGTCCACCAGCCGCCAGCTCAGCCCGATCGAACCAATGACGTTGGAGTGAATGAACAGCGTGAAGGTGTTGGAATTGTCCAGCGTCGTGTTGACGTTGTGGACCAGGAATTCGTCGGTCCGGGCTTCGCTGATCAGCGCCGGATTGGCGAAGAGCGAGCCTACCGAGGTGCGCGCACTCACCGCATCACCCAGGCTCAACGTGCGTGCGCCGATCGATAGAAGCAGTTCGCTGCAGCATTCCCGGGCACTCACCTCACCCGATTGTGCATGGAGCGGCGCGGGTCGCACTGCGCACCGCACCATGCATAACGCCGCGCCCGCGGCGAAACCCAGGTCGCGAAGCCTGCGGCGCTGCACGAAAAATGAGGATTCCTAGAGGGGTTTTGCTTCGTCCACCAGCATGATGGGTATGTCGTCACGCACTTCGTAGCGCAGACGGCAGGCCCGACACACCAGCTCGTTCTCGTCCTTGCGGTACTCCAGGTCACCCTTGCATTTCGGGCACACCAGGATCTCCAGCAGCTGCTTGTCGAGCATGTTTCTCTCCCCGCGCGCCCATGGGGCGCGCCAGTCCGTTGATTCGTCGAATCGGATGTCCGCGCCGCCGTCAGGGCCCGTCGTGCTCTCCGGGGGGAAGCGGGTAGCCGAGGTATTTCATGGCGCCCGCCTTGCGGCGCCAGCCTGGCAATGTCTTGACCCAGAGATCCAGATACACGGGTCGCTCGATGAATGCCTCGATCTTCTGCCTGGCCCGTGAGCCAAGCGTCTTGATGCGCTCCCCCGCATGGCCCACCACGATCGCTTTCTGGCTCACGCGCTCGACGTAGATCACGGCGCGAATGTAGACCGGGTCCGTGCTTTCCCGGAACTCTTCGATCCGGACGGCCGCCGCATACGGCACTTCCTGTTCGTATTCCTCGAAGATCGTTTCGCGCACCAGCTCCTCTACGAAGAATCGGACGGGCTGAGCCGACAGTTCATCTTCCGGAAAGAGGAACGGCCCCGCCGGCAGCTTTTCCAGTAACCGTTCGAGCAGCACGTCCAGACCGGACGGACCCGCCGCTGATACAAGTAAGGGCTCCACACCCAGCTCACGAACGCTCCACGAAGTCAACGCGCGGACCGCGTCGGACTTGCCTGCGTCGATCTTGTTTATCGCGACGACCACGCATTCCCGCCGCACACTCAACATCTCCGTCGCTGCCGGCGGGGGCCCTTCACCGGGCCGCGCCGCGTCCAGCAGGAGCAGGATGACATCCGCGTCGTCGAGTGCACTGAGCGCCGTGTGCAGCATGGACCGGTGCAGCAGATAGCTGGCATCCACCAGGCCCGGCGTGTCCACGAAGATCGCCTGTGCGTCCGCTGTGGTGAGAATACCCTTCACTGCATTGCGCGTGGTCTGCGCGCGCGGCGTCACGATGCTCAGCTTTTCACCGATCAGGGCATTCAGGAGGGTGGATTTGCCGACGTTGGGACGACCGACGAGGGCCACGTAACCGGCCCTTGTGAGGCTCTTATGTTCGCTTCCGTTCACAGCTTGCATAGCTTGCGAATCTAGACATCACAACCCGGACGAGCAAGCGCGCAAACGCCTGCACCACGCTGCCCGCGGCCGAACCAGGCCTGTCACAGGCCCGTGCCCACTCCGTGGCCCGTCCTGTGCACCCTCGGTCAGGCTGTGATTCAGACGACGCTGCGCCATTGATTTCCGCCGACGCTGGCAATTCCCTTCCGCTGTGCGACCCTGGTCGGGCTGTGTTGCACTGCTTGTCACAGGCCGGTGGTGGAAGCGCCGCCACCCGGCATCACGCAGGACGTCGATGCCGTGCCTGCGCTCCCGGTTTCCACTCTCAATGCGCAGATCCGCGTGGACCTGACGCCCATCTTCGCGGATCTCGAGGACGCCGTCCCGCATTCAATGGGAGATCTCGAGCGACGGCACCCGCTGCATTCCAATGACCGCGTGCACGTGGCCTGGCAATTCGATCGGGACCCTTTCTCGGCGACGCTGCACGGTGACACGGCGCGCATTGCCACCGTGCTCCACTACAGTGCGCGCGCCTGGTACAATCCGCCCATAGCGCCGGAGCTTTCCGCCTCGTGCGGCACGGGCGATGACGAGGCGCGACCACGCGTTCTCGTCGCCCTGGCGGCACGCATCAGTCTGAGCCGGGACTGGAAGCTCGCTGCACACAGCTGGGTGCAGCGGGTGGCGCCGCTCAGCGACACAGGACAGGACGCTTGCCGCATCACCCTGTTGCGCATTGATGTCACCGATCAGGTCATTGAGGGTGCGCGCCACGCGCTGCGCTCGCACACACATGGCATTGATCAGGCGATCGCGAACGTGGATGTGCGCAGCAAGTTCGCGCAGTGGTGGTCGGTACTGGCGCAACCCATTGCGCTGACCGACAGCGTCTGGCTGGTCATGGATCCGGCGGCTGTGCGCCTGGGCGACACCCGCGGCGACGGCTCCACACTCGTCGCCATGGTCAGTCTCGAGGCGCAGCCACGCATTGTCGTTGGCGGGCGGCCTGTCTATCCGCCGCTGCCGCTGCCGCCGCTCGACTCCGCCGCGGTCGGCGCCGGTCTCCACATCCTCGCCGAAGGCGTGATTCCGTACGCAGCCGCGAGCGGTCTGCTGACGCGGGAGCTGCGTGACCACGTGATCGAGGCGGCCGGCCAGCGCATCCGGATCCGCACGCTCACACTATCCGGCATTGGCGGGGGACGCCTTGCCCTGGCCGTGACCTTCACGGGAAGTGCGCGTGGACGCATTTATTTCGTCGGAACACCGCAGCTCGACGCGAGTGGCGATGAAGTGACCGTGCCCGATCTCGATTTCGACGTGGCCACCGGCCGGCTGCTCGTGAACAGCCTTGCCTGGATCGCACATGACAATGTGCTCGCATATCTGCGCGACCACGCTCGCATTCCTGTGGGCGATGCCATGGATCAGGCGCGTCGCTACCTGGCGGAAGGACTGAACTACCGCATTGCGGATGATGCGCGGCTTTCTGGCAGAGTGTTAGCTGTGCGCGCCATGGGCGTTCATCCCACGCGCCAGTCGCTCATACTGCGGGCCCATGCGTGGGCCGAAGCGCAACTGCTCGTGGGTCGCGAGCTGGCCGGCCCGCCGCCAGCGGATTCGACCGTCCCGCACTGACGCCGGGCATACACATTGAGTCGCGCGCCCGCGCAATCGCCTGCGCCGAAATGAAGGGTTAGAATTGCAGGCGACGATGCCACTCAATGATCCGCCGCGCCCATGCACTCCGCATCCAGCTGAATGATCGTGAGCGGACCGTAGGCCGGACCCGCGAACCCGCCCACCACCACGCCACAAGCCTGCAGCCGCGGAACCATGAAGTCGCGCACCGCCGCCGGCGCTCGCGCCAGTTCCGCATTGAGTTCGGGCGTACGGATCACGTAGCGCACACCGGCCTGGCGCAGCACCGTCCAGAAGGCGGGCGCGGCATGGCTTTGCTCCGCCTCGCGCCAGCGCAGCACGAGCGCAGGAAACGGAACGAATGAGCGCTGTTGCAGACCGGGCCACCAGCGGAACGGTCCTGTGACAATGCCGTCGGCACCGACTGCCTGCTCGATCTGTTGCGCGACCACGGCGTAAGGCAGCACCTGCCGCTCAGCGCCCAGCTCGTGCACCAGTACCACTTCGCCCTCGAGCAACAGCAGCAGCGGTAGCGCCAGGACGGCGATGCGCAGCAGCCTCCCTCGCCGCCGCTGCGGTCGAGTCACCATGGCCGCAACCACGATGCATAGCGGCGCGAACAGCGGCAGCTCGTAGAGTGCCGCCTTGGCCGGTTCCAGCAGCGCGAGGAACAGCAAGTCGGTCACGAGGAACCAGAAGATTGCCGCCCACGCCTTCCAGTAGCGCCGTTCCTGCGTCAACCAGACGAGCGCCCCGATCAGGGCAGCAGGTACGAGCAGCGGTCCAAGGCCGCGCGTCGTCGCCTGTCCCGTGTAACGATGCGGCTCGGCAATCGCGTTCGACAGGAGCTGCAGCACACCGCCTGCGGCAGCCCGTGCGCGTGGGCCGTGCACCAGCGTGAACTGCGCCGTGGCGTCGGGTGCGTGCCGCGCAACGAATGCTCCGTAGGGAACGAATACCAGCAGGGATGCGACGGACGCGGCGGCAAGCCATTGGACGGCCGGCCGGTGCCGGTTGGCAGCCCATGCGGCCAGCACCGTGAATGGAAGAACCCAGGCCGTGAAGTGCAGTAGCATGGCCGCGCCTGTTGCGAGACCCAGCGCGAGGGACGACCAGAGATTCGCGCGCCGTAGCCAGCGGTCCAGCAGAAGCACGGAGACGAGGATGAGTGTCGCGGCGGCAACGTCGTAGCGTGCGGAGCGAGCCGCAGACAGCCAGGTAAGGCCGTAACCGCTGTCGATCATGCCGCTCCGCCAGAAGAGGAGCAGTCCCACGGCCAGCAGGGAGGTCAGCGGTCCACCAGCCCGCCACGCGGCCAGGCCTGCGACGGCCGCCCCGGCCACAGCAACCGCGACCGACACCGCCCTCGCTTGCACCATCCCCGCGCCGAACAGCTTGAACACTGGCCAGTGCAACAGGTGAATCCCGGGCAGCGAAAGGAAATAGTGGTGCTCGGCATTATGGATCCCTGCAAACACGGGAGCGCCAAGCTCACCCTGCGCGGAGAGCGTCGCGGAAATCGAGAGGATGATGGCTTCGTCGCTGGAGACCGGCTGGGATCGAGTTATGCCCACGCCGGCTACAGCGCCAAAGGCGATGCACAGCAGTGCGATCCCGGCCGCCGCGCGCCGGGCCGTCGCGGGTGGAAACTGTCTCGGAGCTGACATGCGCGGCGTAGTGGTCCGGAGTTCAGTGTCGAGCGGGCGCCATTGCATGCAGGCGGTGGCGCGGTGCGCAAGTGTAGGCGAGTGATCGCGTGACTCGCCAGCTGAAGCAGGTGCAGGTGGCCCAAAAAGCACGAGCGCCTCCGTGGACGAATCCACGGAGGCGCTCCGAGTCAAGGCCGGCGACGACGTACTCTCCCACCCGATCTCTCGGGCAGTACCATCCGCGCGGCGAGGCTTAACGACCGTGTTCGGGATGGGAACGGGTGTGGCCCTCGCGCCATTGCCGCCGGCCAATCTCCTGGCCTGCAATACAGTGCATTGGGGAAGCGTCGAACGTGTTTCACGCTGTGGAGGTGGTCCTGATCGTCAAATCGGACCGGCCAAGCCTCTCGGGCGATTAGTACGGCTCGGCTGAGACGGTTGCCCGCCTTGCACCTGCCGCCTATCAACGTTCTCGTCTCGAACGGCCCTTCTGGGGGCTTGCGCCCCGGGAACGCTTGTCTTGGGAGGGGCTTCCCGCTTAGATGCCTTCAGCGGTTCTCCCTTCCGAACCTAGCTACCCGGCGCTGCCCCTGGCGGAACAGCCGGTACACCAGAGGTTCGTCCGTCCCGGTCCTCTCGTACTAGGGACGGCTTCCCGCAACGTTCCTGCGCCCGCGACGGATACAGACCGAACTGTCTCACGACGTTCTGAACCCAGCTCACGTACCGCTTTAACCGGCGAACAGCCGGACCCTTGGGACCTTCTCCGGCCCCGGGATGCGATGAGCCGACATTGAGGTGCCAAACCGCCCCGTCGATGTGAACTCTCGGGGGCGATAAGCCTGTTATCCCCAGCGTACCTTTTATCCGTTGAGCGATGGCCCTTCCACACGGGACCACCGGATCACTAAGGCCCGCTTTCGCGGCTGCTTGAGCCGTCGCTCTCGCAGTCAGGCTCCCTTCTGCCTTTGCACTCAACGCGCGATTGCCGACCGCGCTGAGGGAACCTTCGCGCGCCTCCGTTACTCTTTGGGAGGCGACCGCCCCAGTCAAACTGCCCGCCTGCCGGGGTCCGGGTCGCGGCTTCACGCGACTCCGTTAGGGCCGCAGCGCCACGAGGGTGGTATTTCACCGTTGCCTCCCCCTACCCCGGAGGGTAGGGTTCAAAGGCTCCCACCTATCCTACGCACGCACCGCCGAGACTCAGCGGCAGGTTACAGTAAAGGTGCATGGGGTCTTTTTGTCCTGTCGCGGGTAATCGGTATCCTCACCGATACTCCAATTTCGCCGAGCCCATGGAGGAGACAGCGCTCAAGTCGTTACGCCATTCGTGCAGGTCGGAACTTACCCGACAAGGAATTTCGCTACCTTAGGACCGTTATAGTTACGGCCGCCGTTTACCGGGGCTTCGGTTCAAAGCTTCGCCTTGCGGCTGACCTCTCCCCTTAACCTTCCGGCACCGGGCAGGCGTCAGTGGCTATACGGCGTCTCATTGACTTGGCAGCCACCTGTGTTTTTGCTAAACAGTCGCTTGAGCCGATTCTCTGCGGCCCGCTTGGGCTCGAAACCGCGAGGGTTTCTCACCTACCACGGGCACCCCTTCTCCCGAAGTTACGGGGTAATTTTGCCGAGTTCCTTCTCCATGGATCACTCGAGCACCTTAGGCTTCTCGCCTCGCCTACCTGTGTCGGTTTGCGGTACGGTCGAACAGGGCACTCCCACCCGAGGCTTTTCTGGGCGGCCAGCTTCCAAAGCCCTTGGCATCGAATTGCTTCAATGCACTCGGCGTCCGGTCTCACCTGCAGGCGAGTCTTTTCTTCCTCACCCAGGCTACCCCGTTGCATCAGGACTCCAACTCCCGACGGCTCTCTTGCTTCCGCGTCCCCCCTGGTGGTCGAACGCACCCTGCCCGGCACGGGAATCTTGACCCGTTTCCCATCGCCTACGCCTCTCGGCCTCGGCTTAGGGACCGGCTAACCCGGAGCGGATGACCCTGGCTCCGGAACCCTTAGGCTTTCGGTGGCGGGGATCCTCCCCCCGCTTAGCGCGTACTCATTCCGGCATCTTCACTCCCCACAGCTCCACCGCCCCTTCCAGGACAGCTTCAAAGCCATGGGGACGCTCTCCTACCATCCCGTGCAGAGACGAATCCCTGCGCAGAATCCGTGGCTTCGGTGACGAGCTTAGTCCCGACCATTTTCGGCGCAAATCCACTCGACTGGTGAGCTATTACGCACTCTTTAAAGGAATGGCTGCTTCTAAGCCAACCTCCCAGCTGTCTGAGCGAATTCACATCCTTTTCTTCTCCACTGAGCCCGTACTCTGGGACCTTAGCCGACGGTCTGGGTTCTTACCCTCTCGCAGCCGCACATTATCGCACGGCTCCTGTCTCCCCGGCTCCATCTGTCGGGTATTCGGAGTTTGCTTGGGGTCGGTAGGCTTTGATGCCCCCTCGCCCATGCAGTGCTCTACCCCCCGCAGACACGACCGGAGGCCATACCTAAATATGTTTCGGAGAGAACCAGCTATCTCCCAGTTTGATTGGCCTTTCACCCCTATCCACAGCTCATCCGAGCGGTTTTCAACCCACAACGGTCCGGCCCTCCACTCGGCTTTACCCGAGCTTCAGCCTGGCCATGGATAGATCACTGAGGTTTCGGGTCTGCCCCCGCGAACTGGTCGCCCATTTCAGACTCGCTTTCGCTCCGGCTCCGACGCTGAACGTCTTAGCCTCGCTCGCAAGGACAACTCGCCGGATCATAATGCAAAAGGCACGCAGTCACCCCGCCGACAGCCGAAGCTGCCGACAAGGCTCCCACCGCTTGTAGGCACACGGTTTCAGGTTCTATTTCACTCGCCTCCCGGCGTTCTTTTCACCTTTCCCTCACGGTACTTGTGCACTATCGGTCGCGGACGAGTATTTAGCCTTGGAGGGTGGTCCCCCCGGATTCAGCCAGGGCTCCTCGGTGCCCCCGGCTTACTCGGGAACCAGCGTCACACCATGTCCGATGCTTCACCTACAGGGCTCTCACCTGCTGTGGCGGGTCGTTCCAGACCGCTTCGGTTCACATCGACCATGGCGCGGGATATCCCCACGCTGGCCCCACAACCCCGG
>CAWCRS010000007.1:0-1582500 GCA_963798085.1 uncultured Gemmatimonadales bacterium | reverse complement strand
CGCAGCGCGTCGTGCCTGTAGTCCCAGCCTCGCCTCGGTCGGCGTTGGCTCCGTCTGGGCACGCCGCCTTCGGCCGTCGTGCCTGTAGTCCCAGCCTCGCCTCCAGGGTGAGCGACCGGATTCGAACCGGCGGCCTCCAGGGCCACAACCTGGCGCTCTAACCGACTGAGCTACGCCCACCGTACCGGGAGTCCGCCCCATTCTCCAGCGCGCCCGATAGGACTCGAACCTATGACCCGCGGCTTAGAAGGCCGCTGCTCTATCCAGCTGAGCTACGGGCGCGAAGTCAGGCGGAAATCGGGGCGCTCGGATTTGAACCGAGGACCTCCTGCTCCCAAAGCAGGCGCGCTACCGAGCTGCGCCACGCCCCGCCGGGAGCAGTGGAAGCTAATCGCGGTGATAAAAGGGGTCAACCCTGCAACTCCGCGGAAAACGTGCAGTGCGCGCAGCGTTCAGGCGCCCAGTCAAAGCGCATTCGCGCAAGCGTGTTGCGGCGTGCGTGAGAGCGGATCGAAATCGCTTCAGCGGAGGAGTGGGAGAAGCGCGCGGAACGCGCGCCCGCGGTGACTCAGCTGGTGCTTCGTCGCCTGATCGATCTCGGCGAACGTGCGTTGCAGCTCGGGCAGCAGGAAGAGCGGGTCGTAGCCGAATCCGTCGTCGCCGCGCTCGTTCTCGATCACGATGCCGCGCACACTGCCCACGGCAAACGCCGGCGCGCGCTCCGGTCGCGCCAGCGCCGCCACGCAGATGTAGCGGGCGCCGCGTTGTGCGGCGGGCCTGCCCTGCAACCGTTCGAGGAGCAGGCAGTTGTTCGCGCGATCCAGAGCGAGTCCTGCGAGCCCGCTGTCTTTCGCGAATCGTTTGGAGTGAACGCCGGGAGCTCCCCGCAGGGCTTCGACGCAGATGCCCGAATCGTCGGCGACAACCGCGCGCCCGGTGCGCTGCAGGAAGTACGTCGCCTTGGCCAGCGCATTACCCGCGAAAGTGGCGAAAGCCTCGATGTGCTCTTCCTCAGCGGCGAGGTCGACGCCCACATCCGCGAGTGTGAGCAGGGTCAGGCCACGGGTGTGCGCCAGGATCTCGCGGATTTCGCGGATCTTGTCGGCGCTGCGCGTGGCCAGGACGATTTCAGTTTCAGTCGTCAATGGCCTGGTGCTGGAGGCGGATCAGGTTGCGAATGCCGTGCTCACCGAGGCTGATCAGGGTGTCGAGGTCTTCGCGGGAGAAACTGTCGTGTTCGCCGGTACCCTGCACTTCGACGAATCGTCCGCATTCGAGTGCCACAATGTTCATGTCGACGTGCGCTCGCACGTCCTCGGCGTAATCCAGATCGAGGCGAGGCTCGCCGTCAATGACACCCACGCTGGTGGCGGCCACCAGCTCGCGCATGGGATTTCGCTCGATGAGTCCCTGGCGCACGAGCCAGCTGCAGGCATCGTGTACGGCAATGGCGGCGCCGGTGATCGATGCCGTGCGTGTGCCGCCGTCCGCGACGAGCACATCGCAATCGATGAGCAGTGTGCGTTCGCCGAGCAGTGTGAGGTCGACGGCGGCGCGCAGCGCGCGACCGATGAGTCGTTGAATTTCCTGCGTGCGTCCGCCCAGCCGCGTCCGTTCGCGGGCCGTGCGCCGTTGCGTAGCCCGCGGCAGCATGGCGTACTCGGCGGTCAGCCAGCCGGCACCGGACCCGCGTCGCCAGTCTGGCACGGTCGGATCCACAGTGGCGGTGCAGAGCACGCGCGTGGCGCCGGTCGCGATCAGGCAGGAGCCTTCTGCGTACGGCGCGGCGCGGCGCTCCACGGTGGTCGGGCGCAACTCGCTGGCGCTGCGAGCAGCACGCGGGACACTGGTCACGCGGATGCCTCCCTGATGGCGCGAATGATTGCGGATGTGGAACGACCGTCGACAAAGGGCAGGATGACGACGCTTCCGCCCGCCGCCTCGACTTCAGCCTTGCCTACGACATTCTCCGGCTGGTAGTCGCCGCCTTTCACCAGAAGATCGGGCAGCAGAAGCGCGATGAGATCGCGGGGCGTTTCTTCCGCGAACAACGTGACCGCGTCGACTGCCTCGAGGCTGGCCAGCACGTAGGCGCGATCCGCTTCGGACGCGAGTGGCCGGCCCTCGCCCTTCAGCCGCCGCACCGACGCGTCGGTATTGAGACCGACGACAAGCAAGTCACCAAGTGCGCGTGCCCGATTGAGGTATTCCACGTGGCCGCGATGCAGCAGATCGAAGCAGCCATTGGTGAATGCGAGTCGCGCGCCGCGCGGCCGGCCGAAGCGGCGGACCAGCTGGTCGCGGGTGAGGATCTTGCTTTCGGGATCACACACCATGGGCTGTGCCGTTCGTCGCTGCTGCGCGGCGGGCCGGCTCACCACTGTGACTGGGCACCGTCGATGATCTGCTGGATCACGCTGTCCAGTGCCTTGCCGCGTGCCACATTGTCGGCCTGCGTGTCAGGCCGGTATTCGCCGCGACCCGTGATGGACTGCGATTCCCACAGGACCTCGTTGCGTTTCTTGTCCACGATCTCGATGGCGACGACAATGGTCACCTGGTTCTGCAGCACCTGCACGCTGCCCTGTTGTCCCGGCTGGTAGGCCTGCGCGACATCGCTGTAGCTCATCACGCGGCCGCGGATGATGGCATCGGCCACCTGTTCACCGGCGGCGCGCACACCGAGCGATCGCGGCAGGTTCTCAGTCAGCTTCTGGAACAGCTGATTCTCGAGATCGAACTGCACGGTCTTGTTTTCCACCGGCGCAATGAAGACGGTGTGCACGTCTTTCGGGAAACCGCCACCACCGGAAAATGTGTAGCAACCCGCCGGCAGCGACAGTGTCGCAAACAGCAACACCGTGCTAGTGCCCGCCCAGCGTCCAGATTTCATCGGTGAAGCCCTCAACCTCGTGCACCTCGGCCAGTGCCAGTCCGAGCTCGAGAAACGCGGGCCAGTCGCGGTACGTGGCCGTGCGCGGGATGCCGTGCGGATCCGCGCTCTCCAGCTCCACGGTCTTGCGGCCTTCGTGATTTCCGGTCCATTCGGCGCGTTGCAGTTTTCCCGCCAGGAGCTGGAAGCGCCAGCTCCCATCGGCGTCGTTGTACCCCAGATGCACGCGATCGCCCTCCGCGCTCGTCTGCACCAGAGCAGCTCCCGGCGGGGGCCGAAACACGCCGACCACGCTCCAGAACAAGGGGGGCGGCGGCAGTTCCGGCTGATCAGCACCGGGGGGCAGGCGCAGGACCAGCTCGTCGAGCACGGCACTCGCGTACGTTTCACCGCGCGGCCCGAACAGGTCGAGGCGGGCACGCTGTCCCTGCACGCGCAACACGCCCTTGCCGCCGAACCGCGCGTCGCGATCCGTGAGCTTCCAGTCGAAGATGATCTGGAGGGGCTGCGCCAGCGCCGTCGCCTGGATGGCCTGCGCCTGGAGCGCGGGATCCACGGGCCGCGGCGCGGGATCGCTGGTCCGGCCACCGCAGCCGCCGACGAGCACCGACAGCATGCCGCCCAGGAACCGACGACACGAAACCATGCCGCGAGGTCGGCTGCGTACGAGTTTGCCCAGTCGCGAAAGCTGCGCCGGTGTCATGGGGGAAAACTACCCGTACCACGCACCATGCGGTCCTTGCCGTTCGTGATTCCGTCGGATCCGGCTCCTGATCGAGACAGTGCGTGTGCGTTCAGGCTCAGTAGTTGAAGCCGAAGAAGAAGTCGACGAAGGTATCGTTGAAGCCGTGGCCGCCGCCGAAGATCACGGGAGGCGTTGAACCGATGCGGTAGCGCCGACCCACGTCGAGCCGGAGCACGAGCGGAGGCCCGAGCGATGAGCGGAAGCCGACGCCGTAGCTGCCCCAGGACCCACCCGCTCCTTTCTGTGATTCCAGCCAGCTGGTGCCGAGGTCGGTGAAAAGCGCGCCCTGCACGCCCGGCATGCGCAGTGTGCCGAAGGGGAAACCGAGGCTCAGATCCTCGAGCAGCGGGAAGCGCCATTCCTGGTTGATCAGCCAGACCCGCGAACCCGCCAGCGAAAAGCGCGGGTAGCCGCGCAGCATGCTCGTGCCACCCAGTACCGTGCGGCCGGGAATCGCGCCTGCGCTCCAGAATGCGAACGCGCGCACGGCGTAGGCACTGTGCAGCGAGGTCCGGAAATACCGTCGATAATCGCCTGTGATGATGAAGCTCTCCCCAACGGCGGAGCGCCGCACCGGCTCGCCGGTCACGGGACTGGGCGATGTGCACGTGAAGCAGCTGATCAGGCCCAGTGTGAGATTGTAGCGTTCGCCATTGACCGGCCCGGTGGGCAGCCAGAGCGTGTTGTCCTTGACGTACGACACGTAATTCGTTGTCAGGAAACCGCGGCGGGTGAGATCGAGCGAGTCAATGCGCGTCGTGGTTCCGAAGATGCCGTCTTCGAAGGCATCGTGCAGGTCCTCCCGGTTGCTGCGCTCCATACCCAGCTGGAATTCGACGCGCCGGAAGCGGGAGAAGGGGTAGCTGGCAAGGAAATAGCCGCCGAAGGACTCCTCGTCGTAGAGGTTAAGCGTGACATTGCGGAAGCGACCCTTGAAGCGGAACAGGCCGGCGCCGTAATTGAGCCGGTTCTTCAGGTTCAGGTACAGCAGGTTGCCACTGAAGTTGTCGACCAGGTTGCTCAGTCCGTTGAACTGCGCGGCGGAGAAGCCACCGAAGATCATGTGGTCGCCGAGCAGGTCGGTGAGCAGGAATTGGGCGCCCTGCGCGGCACCCAGTCCGGGGGCCACGAGCGCATTGGCGGCGGCAAAATCGAGCGTGAAGCGATTCCACGTGGTGTAGCGGCGGGGCTGCAGTGTGCTGGCCGCCACACCCGCCTGCCCACCGCGGTCCCAGCGCCAGCCGGTCACGGGCTCGCCGTCCTGCTGCGCCGCGTCAGCATCCGCCAACAGCGTGTTACCATTGGCCGGCGAGGGCGCGGCACCGAGCGCGAGGCGCGGCGCCAGGCTGTCCGGCTTCACGTCGGCGCGGTAGATGGCGAACGACGCGTCCTGGAAGCCGCCGTACACAATGCTCTTCTGATCGGTGGTCCATTCGGGATCGAAGGCGCCGCCGGTCATGGCTGTGAGGCGCCGGCCGTTGCCGGCCGCATTGACCTCGTAGACGTCGAAGGTGCCGCCGCGGTCGGATGTGAACGCGACATGGTTTCCGTCGGGCGCCCAGCGGGGCGAGCGATCGTGCCAGGGCCCGTAGGTCAGGAAGCGCAGCGCCCCGCTGCGTGCATTGAGCACGATCAGGTTGCTGTTCCCGACCGCACCGGTCGTTGTGCGATCGGACGAGAACACAATGGAGGCACCGTCGGGCGACCAGTCGGGATCCTCATCACGGTAGAGGTCGTGCGTCAGGGCGACGCGCTGCTGCGTGGAAAAGTCGTACGTGTAGAGATCGGAGAAGCCGCTGGTGGAGAGGCCCTCGAACACGACGCGTTTCCCCGCGGGATCCCAGGATGGCGATTTCAGCCCGACCAGATCATCCCACTGGTACCGTCCCACGACCCGGCGCTCCTTGATATTCCACAGGAGCAGCGCATCGCGATCGAGGAACCGGGATACGAATGCGATGACGCCGCCATGACTGATCGTGATGCCGGATTCGTAGGCGTGGAACGATTCGAACTCGGCGGAGCGCTCGCCCTTCACGATGGTCTGGACATCGCGCTCGCCCGCATCGGGCCGCGTGCGGTAGAGATCGGTGTAGCCATCGCGCGGCGAGAGGAAGAACAGCCAGTCGGTGTCTGATCCCGGTTCCCGCCAGATCACCGGCTTGAAGTTGGCGCCTCCCTTCCAGACCACGCGCTGGCTGCCGATATCGAGCGGCGGGCGCTCGGCGTACGCGGGCATGAAGCGCTGCTCGAGCGCGTACTTCCACTCCCGCGACAGCTTGTCGAGATCCTCGCCCAGGATGCCTTCGAGCGCCTTCTCGAACGAATCGTAGCGGCGGTACTCCTCGTACATGCGGACGATGTACTGCTCACCGAAGCGCTGGCTCAGGTATTTGTGCAGTTCCGCGCCCAGTGGATAGGAAAAAAACGTGTACATGCGATCGAACTGGCGGATGGTGGGCAGCCTGCCACGCACCACCAGATCGCGCACGTACATCTCATCTTCGCTGTCCTGCTCGCTGGACCAGAACTCCGCGAGCCCCTCCGTCCACCAGTGAATGTTCTGCGGCGATTCACCACGCTGCCGCGGATAGAGCGTCTGCGCCTCGCCCAGTTTGGAGAGCTGGAATGCGTGCACCAGCTCGTGGCGCAGCGTGTGCCGGAACTGTTCGTAGTCGCCGCGGAACGGCAGCGTGACGCGTCGCTTCAGGTATTCGGTGAAACCCAGCACGCCTTCGGGAATAAAGCCGGGCAGCACATTGGTCTGCTCGAAATCCTGGTCGGAGCAGTAGATGACAAGTGGAATACGCTGGAACGGGTGGTGGCGGAACTTGCGCTCGAGGAAGGCGTAGTCCTCCTCCGCATAGGCGAGCGCGCGGCGGGCCACGGCCTCTTCCTGTGGATAGTAATAGACCTCGACGTGGGCGCTGCTGATAATGCGCCAGTCGAAGTCCTGGTACTGGATCTTGTTCTTGCCGAAGGGCACGGTCTGCGCTGCGGCGCTGCCGTACAGCGCGGCGCACAAACCGAGCAAACACGCCGCTCGCTTCATGGCCGTATGATCTCCATGCGGGAAATGCGGTCATCCTGCACGACCCGATCCGCCACGTCCATGCCGCTCACCACCCGGCCGAATATCGTATACCCGCCGTCCAGATGTGGTTGCGGCGAGTGGGTGATGAAGAACTGGCTGCCGCCCGTGTCCGGTCCGGAAAGCGCCATTCCGAGCACACCGCGCTCGTAGCGCCGGCGATTGATCTCGTCGCGTATGGCGTATCCCGGCCCGCCACCACCATCGCCACGTGGATCTCCGTCCTGCAGCACGAAGTTGGGCACCACGCGGTGCCAGCGTCGCGAGTCAGGATCATTGCCGGGGTCGAAGTATCCGCGTTCCACGAGTGTGATGATGTTGTCGACCGTGAGTGGGGCGTCCGCCGCAGCGAGCTCGACTGTTATTTCGCCCTGCTCGGTGACGAGGCGCAGCCGTGGCGCGGGCTGGCCTGCGAGCACCGGAGCGACGAGTGTGCGCACGATGTTCTCGTACCACGCGGCGCCATGCCGCTCCGGCTCGGCGTTCTCGCCGGGGAGCTTGCGGCGGAACCGCGTTTCGATGCGCCGGCGCAGCTGTGGATTCGACGGCGCCGGGAAGCGGGCGAAGAACGCATTCTCTACCGGCACGCCTGCCTGACTCAGTTGGGCCAGCGCGTCCACGGCCGCAATGGCCGCATCGGGAACGGAATCCTGCTGTGCCCGGTCGTACGCATCCATGAGGGCCGGCAGATTCTCCGCCGCGTGTCGCCGGCCGATACCCGCGATGGCGGCAGCGCGCACGCCCGGATCGCGCGCACGCAGGCCCTGGAGATAGAACGCGTAGGCCTCTGCGGTGGTGTCCGCCGCCCGCGGAACCGCTCCCAGGGCAGCGCGGGCTACCCGCGCATCGGCATCGGTAGCGAGCCCGCCGAGGGATTCCTGTGTTTCGGGCCAGCGGCCCGCGCCCAGCGTACGCGCCGCGTACCACCGTGCCAGCCAGCGCGTGCTGGAAGCCCAGCGCCGGGCCTCCGCGGTTCCGGCCCGCGCATCGACAGCCATGAGCGCGGTGAGCGCCGCGGCCCGCACACCGAACCTCCGGACGTTATCCGCCGCGACGGCGGAAAGGTCGGAGGCGGCGCCGGGCTCGCGCAGCGTTCCCAGTGCCTGCGCAGCAGCCAGCTGCACATTGGCATCGGCATCGTGGAGCAGTCTCGCGACGGAATCCGCAACACCCGTGTCGCGGTAGCCAGCGAGCATGCTCAGCGCGTTGATGCGCACGTGCGGTTCCGCATCGTGCAGCGCTCCGGTGAGGGCGGCGCGGGCTTCCGGTCGGACCAGCGATGAGTCCGTGGCGGTGGGTCGCAACCCGCGCAGCGCGAGCCCGCGCACGTCCGCGTTCGCGTCCTTCACGAGGCGCAGAAGGTGTGGCGCGGCGCCCGGCATGCCGCCCCGCACCATGGCGTAGGCCGCACGCCAGCGCACATCGGCATCGGCATGGCTCAGCCAGGGTGTCACCGCATTCAGCACCTGGCCCGCGCTGGAGAAGCGCCAGAGCTGCAGCAGCGCCTCCCGGCGGGCCAGGTTCAGCACGCGGGCCGTCGCGCCTGACCGCGCTTCTCCTAACTCCGCATTAAGCAGATTGAATGCGCGGCCCGTGCCCAGTTTGGCGAGCGCCGTCACGATTTCGACGCCCACCGAGTCATCCGGGTGCAGCGGCAGGGCATCGGCGAGGGCAGTGAGGGCGACGGCGGAGGTGTCGCCCAGTTTGCCCAGTGCGAACGCGGCCTCGACCGCCACCGATTGCAACGTATCCGAGAGCGCCTCGCGCAGCAGTGGTGTGGCCCGATGATCGCCCACACGGCCCGCGGTCAGCGCGGCGCGGCGGCGCACTTCCGGACTCCAGTGGTGCAGCAGCTCCGCCACGCGGGCCGAATCCAGCAGACGCTGGTCCTCCAGCTGCATCAGCTCGGCCACGGCACGGATCTCGGCCTCCGAGAGCACGACGGTTGCCGGGCGAAGCACCCTGTTATCGGGTGCCGGCGGTGGCGGCGCCACGGCGGGAGGCGGCGCGTAACCGGCGCAGGCGGCCGCCAGCAGCAGGAACAACCCCGGCTGGCTACGCCAGCTTCTCACGGAACCTCTGCACGAGTGCTTCCGGCAATGTGCGCGTTCCGCCCCCTGCATCCAGCGCGATCAGGCGGGTGGCCGCAGTGGCGATGCGCACGGGCGCGCCGGGATCCATACGGAGCAGCTCATAACCGAAGGTTACAATGCGCGACTGGACGCGCTCCAGGCGCGTGTGAATGTGCACGATATCGTCATACCGGGCGGGTGCCGCGTAGCGCACCGTGGCCTCGGCCACGGCCAGGCGCAGTCCGTCGCGCTCGAGAGTGGCGTACGGCAGTCCCAGCTGGCGGATGTAGTCCGTGCGGCCGATCTCACACCAGACCAGGTAATGCGCATGATAGACAACACCCATCTGGTCGGTCTCGGCATACCGTACGCGTACTTCGGAGATACACGCGCGACCGTTCACTCGCCGTACGGAATCCAGATGTTCTTGATCTGCGTGGCGCGGCGCAGGAATTCGTGGCCTTGCGCCTGACTGTCGTCGCTCCAGTCACGGCCGGCGTAGCCGACCCATGTGCGCTTCATGTTGCCTGCGGAAAGCCGCTCCACGGCGGCGGCGCCGCCCGCATCTTCCGCGAAATACCAAATGCCATCCACGTCGTCGTGTGCAGCCAGTACGGATACCAGTTCGGCGCGTGCGCCGGTGACGATGTTTATTACACCGCCCGGCACATCGGACGTGTCCAGCACCTGGTACAGCTCGGTCGCGGCAAGGGGCGCGCGCTCCGAGGGCACGCTGACAACGGTGTTACCCATGGCCACGGCGGGCAGCACAGCCGACACGAAGCCGAGCAGCGGCCAGGCGTCCGCGCAGATGATGCCGAGCACACCCAACGGCTCGGGCATGGCCAGCGTCACATTGCGGAAGGGCGTGTGGTGCACGGCGCCGTCCCATTTGTCGGCGTATGCGGCGTACGTGAAGATGCGCCGGATCGCGGCCTCGACTTCGTCGCCTGCAGCCGTCGCATTCCCCGACATGGACGCCAGCAGCGCGGCGAAATCACTGCGCCGCGCGGACAGATTCTCGGCAATGTAGTAGAGCACCTGCGCCCGGTTGTGCGCCGTGGCGGCGGCCCAGCGGTTCGCCGCGTGCGCTGCTTCCACAGCGTCACGGATGTCCTTGCGGTTGCCCTGACCCACTTCGCCGAGATGCTGTCCGTGCGCGCCGTGCACGGCGCGGCTGTAGCCCTGATCCGGGCGCTGCTGCGTTCCGCCAATGTAGAGTTTGGGCGTGCGGTCCAGCGGCACCCTGCCGCCATCTCGGCGCGCCGTCGTCGGCTCCGGTTGTGGCTGCTGGATTTCAGGCGACGATGGGTGGTTCGTCCTGGTTTCCCACTCCGGCTTCAGGTATTCCCACATGCCTTCGCGGCCGCCCTCGCGGCCGAACCCGCTCTCGCGATAGCCGCCGAAGCCGGAGGCCGCATCGAAGACGTTGGTGCAGTTCACCCAGACCGTGCCGGCCTTGATCTTCGGCGCAATGTCGAGTGCGAGGTTGACGTTCTCGGTCCAGAGTGAGGCGGCCAGGCCGTAGCGGGTGTTGTTCGCGAGCTCGACCGATTCGGCGGGCGTGCGGAACGTCATGAGCACGACGACGGGTCCGAAGATCTCGACCTGCGCGATGGTGGCCGCCGGCGAGACATCGGTACAGAGCGTGGGCGGGAAGAAGTAACCTTCGCGCGGCTGACTCCATGCTGGCTGCCAGATGGCGGCGCCTTCGGCTTCTCCTGTGCGCACCAGCTCCTCGATGCGACGCAGCTGCACAGGCGCGATGATGGCGCCAATGTCGACTGCCTTGTCGAGCGGGTCGCCCATGCGCAGCCGTTCCATCCTCGCCTTGAGCTTTGCCGTCAGGCGTTCGGCGATGCCTTCCTGCGCGAGGATGCGCGAGCCGGCGCAGCACACCTGTCCCTGATTGAACCAGATGGCATCGACCACGCCTTCCACCACGCTGTCCAGGTCCGCATCGTCGTACACAATGAAGGGCGACTTGCCGCCCAGCTCGAGCGACAGCCTCTTGCCGCTGCCGGCCGTGGCCGTGCGAATGATGCGCCCCACTTCGGTGGAGCCGGTGAAGGCGATCTTGTCGACATCGGGGTGGTTCACCAGGAGCTCGCCTGCGCGACCATCGCCGGTAATGACGTTGACCACGCCGGCGGGCAGGCCGATGTCCTGGCACAGTTCGGCGAAGCGCAGCGCAGTGAGCGACGTGAACTCGGCGGGCTTCAGAACAACGGTGTTACCGGCCGCGAGCGCAGGCGCGATCTTCCACGCCAGCATGAGCAGCGGGAAGTTCCAGGGAATGATCTGGCCGACGACCCCGACGGCGGTGTACCCTGCGAACTCCTCTGTCAGCAATTGGGCCCAGCCGGCGTGGTGGTAGAAGTGGCGTGCCACCAGCGGGATGTCGATGTCGCGGGACTCGCGGATGGGCTTGCCGTTGTCGAGCGATTCCAGAACAGCGAAGAAGCGGGCGTGCTTCTGCAGGTGGCGGGCGATGGCGTACAGCCAGCGTGCGCGCTGGTGTCCGTTCAGGGCCTGCCAGGCAGGCAACGCGGCGCGGGCGGCGGCGACGGCGTCGTCGACTTCCGCCGGACCGGCCTGCGCCACACGCGCAAGCGGCTGCGCATTGCCCGGATTGACGGTCTCGAAGTACTCCCCGTCGGCCGGTTCCAGCCAGCGCCCGCCGATGAAGAGGCGGGTAACACGCTGTTGGCGTTCCAGCCATTCGATGACGGGCGCGGCGCTTTCCGGAGCGGGCCCGTACTCCATGGTCTCGAAGATTCCGGCGACGCGCGTCATGTCAGGCCAGCGGGTGGCGCCAGGCGGCGGAATAACGGCCTGTCGGATGGAACTCGAGCTGCCGTTCGATGTCACCGAGCAGCGAGCTGGCGCCGAAGCGGAAGAGCGCCGGTCGCAGCCAGTCGTCGCCCAGCTCTTCCTTCATGAGCAGCAGCCATTCGAGCGCCTGCTTCGCGGTGCGGATGCCGCCGGCGGGCTTGAGGCCTACGCGTGCACCCGTCGCTTCCTGATACGCACGGATCATTCTCGCCATGACCAGGCCCACGGGCAGGTTCGCGTTCACCGATTCCTTGCCCGTGCTGGTCTTGATGAAGTCGGCGCCCGCCATCATGCAGACCAGGCTGGCGCGCGCGACATTGCGCAATGTGCCCAGCTCACCCGTGGCCAGGATGGTCTTCATGTGAGCATCCGCGCAGGCCTGACGGAACGCGCGCACTTCGTGGTACAGCGATTCCCAGTCGCCACGCAGAACGTGCGCGCGTGTTATCACAATATCGATTTCCTCCGCGCCCGCTTCGACGGACGCGCGGATCTCGGCGATGCGCTGGGGGAACGGATTCAGTCCCGCGGGGAAACCGGTGGAAACGGCGGCGACGGGGATGCCGGATCCGTGCAGCGCCTGCACGGCGGTGCGCGACGTATGCGTGATACACGCAAACGGCACCCACGCGAATGGGCAGCGCAGCGGCGCCCAGGCCTTCGAGAATGTCTTCGCGCACCGGCTGCTTGGCCTTGGCGCAGAGCCGGCGCACGTTGCCTTCGGTGTCGTCGCCGGAAAGCGTGGTGAGGTCGATCAGCGTAATGGCGCGCAGCAGCCACGCCACCTGCCATTCCTTCTTCACCGTGCGACGTTTGCCGTTCGTGCCGGCGCGGCGTTCGACGGCGCTGCGATTGACGCGCACATCGCGCACCCAGTCGAGCTCGAGCGGCGTACCGGGATTACGCGGCCCGTGTGCGTTCGGGGCCGGCGCCTGCACGGTATCGGGGCGTTCCGGCGACTGGACGGAAGCCATGGCTCGGCTCCAGCGGGTTGAGTTCACGGCTAACAATAACCGGGCCGCCGAGACCCCGCCAAGCGTCGTCGCCTGCAACTCTTGTGGCATTGTTCTGCCGCGGCGTAGCTTCGCGCGATGCCCCGCTTCGAGTACATTGCGTCGGACATCCATCTGGGTGCCGTTCCACCGGAAACGGAACGAGCCTTTGTCGGCTGGCTCGAGCACGTGGGCGGCAGCGGCAGCGCGCTCCTGCTGGTGGGTGACCTTTTCGACTTCTGGTTCGAGTACGGCACCATCATCCCGGGCCGGCATTATCGCGTGCTGGCGGCGCTTTCCCGGCTGGTCGATGCCGGCATTCCGGTCACGCTGGCGGGCGGCAATCACGACGCCTGGGGCGGTCGCTTCCTGCGTGAGGAGGTGGGCGCCACGTTCCATTGGGATCCCTTCCGCATGACGATTGGCGGCCGGCCGGCGCTGGTGGCGCACGGTGACGGGCTCGGCAAGGGCGACCTGAAGTATCGCATGCTCAAGGCGTTCATTCGCAGTCGCGCGGCGATCACTGCGTTCCGCTGGCTGCATCCGGAACTGGGCCAGAAACTGGCGCACGCGGTGTCGAGCACAGAAGCGAAGATCGAACCGGACGAGGAGCAGCGGGGGCGCGCCGCGTTCATCGAGAGCTGGTCCCGCGAGCAACTGGCGAGGGATCTGTCACTGGGGTGGGTGATCTGCGGTCATTCGCACGTGCCCGCGCTCGTCGAAGTGGAGCCTCGCCGGTGGTACATGAATGCCGGCGACTGGCTCAGTCACTTCACGTACATCACCATTGACGCGTCGGGATCACCCTCGCTGGAGCGCTGGACGGAGAGTGCGGCCGCCAGGGGGGAAGCGCCAGCTTCACGCTGAACGATACACTGCCGTCGCGCCGCACTTCGGAGAGGATCGTCGTAGGAAAATTCCGCAGGTGCGCGTTCACGTAGGCGTCCACGCCCGACATCAGCGTGAAGAAGAGCGTGTAGGTTATCCAGTCCTGGCGCTGCTGGCTGCGCGCGTCGATCAGCTTCCTTGCCGTGGCGACACCAGGAAACACCGCAATCGTATCGTCGCGCAGAATGTGCAGCGAATCGTCGGCCAGGCGCATCGCGAAAACGCTATCGCGCACGGCCAGTGCCTGGAGCGAATCGGCTGCCGCCGCCACGAGCCTCGCCTCGGTGTGCTTGACGTCATTGAGCCGGCCAATGGTGCGCAGCAGCATGTACCAGCTCGTGCCCTGGATGGCAAAGAAGACGCCGCCGCGCTTGTAGGACCCCACCGATCCCTGTCCCCAGCCTGGTATCAGGAACGACCGGAACATCGCGCCGCGCGGCGAAAGGCTGTGTTGCGCGGTGTCCCTGCGCGCGGGCGTCTGCAGCGAGTCCGCGCGGGCGGAGTCTGCGCGCGCCTGGGCGAGGGCCGGTGTGCTGCAGGCGAGGACGGCCGTCACCATGCCGGCGCTGAGCCGGACAACGGCGTGCCGCCGGCGCGGCGCTGCGCGCCCCGGCGCCAGCGGAGCGTCCAAACACCGCGTTTGGGCGGCGGCAAAGGCGTTGCTCATGGCGCGTGCGGCGCCGCCGCTCGATTCGCAGAATGTGCCCGTCTGCCCCGCCCCGGGTGCGGGCGTCGCGAGAACGGGCAGCGCCCCCGCGCGGATCTCGAGACGCAGTGTGCGCGCGCTGGCCGGCTCGCGCAGCTCGCCATCCAGCTGGAAGAACAGCTGCGTGTCTGCCGGCACGGTCATGGTCACGGTGCGGGCGCGGCGCATGTCCACGCAAGCGAGCCCGGTATGCGTGCCGCGGATCACGCGGGCGGCGGTGGCCAGACTGCGCAGCAAAGACAGACCGGCAATGTCGCACACATCGAAGAGACCGTCGGCGGGACTGGCATCGGGGCAGATGCGAAAGGTGCCGCCGATGCAGCGGCCGTTGGCAATGGCGACGGTCATTACCGGGCGATCGATCACGTGGCCATCCGCTTCCAGGCGCAGGGGCACGTGCCGATAGCGGCGGAGTGCCTCGAGCAGTGCGAGCACGTACGCCAGGGCGCCACGTGTCCCGCGGTGGGCGCCCAGAACGCGCACCACTTCCACGTCGATTCCCGTGCCTGCCGCATTGACGAAATACTCGCTGCTCCCATCCCATGACGCGAAACCGGCGTCCACGCGCTGCACAAGGCCGCGGGCCAGCGTGTCGTACGCGCGATCCCGTCGCGATGTGCCCTCGATCACCTTCACGAAATCGTTCCCTGTGCCCACCGGCACGAGCCCGAGCACGGTGGGCGTGGCGGGTTCCTGCTCGAGGGCGGTGAGCAACCCGTTTGCCACTTCGTGCACGGTGCCATCACCGCCCACGGCGACCACCGCGTGCACGCCGTGCAGTGCGGCATTGCGTGCCAGGTCGACGGCGTGACCGGATCGTTCCGTCAGTTGAAGATCGACCGCGAGGCCACGTTCCGCGAAGGCGCGCCGCAATTCGGCGGGCATGCGTACACCAGCGCCCCCGCCCGAGGTCGGGTTCACAATGGCGACGAACCGTTTCGCGTCGGGTGCCGTCATGACACGTGGTTATCGACAGGAAATGGCGCTGGCGGGGACGTGTGGGAATCGAACCCACCAACCCGGGTGTCAGCCCGGGCCAGGACGGTTTTGAAGACCGCTCCGCCCACCAGGACGGCTCCGCCCCCGCGAGTCGTCAGCCGCGCACCAGCCGCTTGTACCGGATGCGGTGCGGCTGATCCGCCTCGGCGCCCAGGCGGCGTTTGCGGTCCGCCTCGTAGTCCTGATAGTTGCCTTCGTACCACACCGCGCGGCTGTCTCCCTCGAAGGCGAGCATGTGGGTCGCAATGCGATCGAGGAACCAGCGATCGTGCGTGATGACGACGACGCAGCCGGCGAAGCCGAGAATCGCTTCTTCCAGTGCGCGCAGCGTGTCGACATCGAGGTCGTTCGTGGGCTCGTCGAGCAGCAGCACGTTGCCGCCGGAGCGCAGGAGTTTGGCGAGGTGCAGGCGATTGCGTTCGCCGCCGGAGAGCACGCCGACCTTCTTCTGCTGGTCCGCTCCCTTGAAGCCGAACCACGAGAGATAGGCGCGCGAGTTGACTTTGACCTTGCCGAAGTCGAGCTGGTCTTCGCCTCCGGACACTTCCTGCCACACGGACTTGTCCGGGGCCAGCGCGTCGCGGAACTGGTCGACGTATGCGAGTTGCACGGTCGCGCCTGCGCGCAGCTCACCCGTGTCTGGTTTCTCCTGCCCGACGATCATGCGGAAGAGCGTGGTCTTGCCCGCGCCGTTCGGTCCGATCACGCCGACCACGCCGCCGCGCGGCAGCCGGAATGTCAGATTCTCGAACAGCAGCTGGTCGCCGTAGCCCTTGGCGACGCCTTCCGCCACGACGACTTCATCACCAAGGCGAGGTCCCTGCGGAATCACGATCTCGGACGTCTCCAGCTTCTCGCGGGCATCGCTGCCCAGCAGCTCTTCGTACGCCGTGATGCGGGCCTTGCTCCTGGCCTGTCGTGCGCGCGGCGCCATGCGCACCCACTCGAGTTCGCGCTCCAGGGTGCGCTGCCTGGCCGATGCCTGCTTCTCCTCCTGACGCAGTCGATCTCGCTTCTGCTCGAGCCACGACGAATAGTTGCCCTTCCACGGAATGCCTTCGCCGCGATCCAGCTCGAGGATCCACTCCGCGACGTTGTCGAGGAAGTAGCGATCGTGTGTGATGGCGACCACAGTGCCCTTGAACTCGCCCAGGTGACGCTCGAGCCAGGCGACGGATTCGGCATCGAGGTGGTTGGTGGGCTCGTCCAGCAGCAGCATGTCGTGCTGTTCGAGCAGCAGGCGGCAGAGCGCCACGCGGCGCCGTTCGCCGCCGGAGAGGGTGCTGACATTCGCGTCAGCGGGGGCAGGCGCAGCGCATCCATGGCGATCTCTATGGTGCGATCCAGCTCCCATGCGCCGGACGCATCGATGCGGTCCTGTACTTTCGCCTGTTCCTCGAGGAGTGCCGTCATCGCATCGTCGGACATGGGTTCGGCGAATTTCGCGTTGATCTCGTCGAACCGCCGCAGCAGATCGCGAATGGGCTGCACGGCTTTCTCGACATTGCCGCGCACATCGAGCGCGGCATCGAGCTGCGGTTCCTGTGAAAGGTAGCCGATACGGGTGCCGCGAGCGGGCCAGGCTTCGCCCTGAAAGTCGGGATCGACGCCGGCCATGATGCGGAGCAGCGAGCTTTTTCCCGCGCCGTTGGGGCCGACCACGCCGATCTTCGCGCCAGGGAAGAAGGACAGCCAGATACCCTTCAGGATCTCGCGGTTCGGTGGCACCACCTTGCGCAGGTCCTTCATGACGTAGATGTATTGCGGTGTGCTCATGCTCTCCTGATTCTCGGTTGCAGCGGTAGACGCCAGTGGCCTGCATGCGTGGATGTACATGCGGGCATGGGCCATGACGAAAGCCGAAGGCTCGCGGCGGGGCCGGGTGAGCGCAAGGGCGCGGGCGCGGGGGGTGGTGCGGCCCCGGACCGTCTTGGCGTTCGTGGCTTGTGGCCCGTTTGCGCACACGGCCGCTCCAATTGTCCAGCAGGACGCGTCGCATGTGTCCCGTACAGCACCGCTTGCGGCTCATACGGCTGTCACGGGCCCTGGCGGGACAGCAAAATCATGTCGTTACCGGCCAGAAGCCAACAACGCCAAAACGGTCCGGTGGCCGCCTCCCCTTCCCCTCCGGTATCTTTGCCGCCCATGCGCATCGAGTACCTCGACGGCGAGAGCCTGCGGCGGTCGCTGATTGCCGGCTGCGACTATGTGCAGGCGCAGCGCGCCGAGTTGAATCGCATCAACGTCTTCCCTGTACCCGACGGCGATACCGGCACCAACCTCGCCCTCACCGCTTCGGCCATCGCCGATGCGCTGCGCTCGCTGCAAGAACCATCGCTGCACGTGATCGCGCACCATGCGGCGGACGCCGCGATCATGGGTGCACGCGGCAACTGCGGCATGATCCTCTCCCACTTCCTGCTCGGCTTTGCGGAGGCCGTGCGCCCGCAGGACCGCGTGAACGCCGCGGGGTTCGCGGCGGCACTGGATGCGGCCGTGCAGCACGTGTATCGCGCGCTGGAAAAGCCGGTCGAGGGCACGATCATCACGGTCATGCGCGAGGTGGCGGAGGAAGCGCAGGCCGCCACCACGCAGGACTTCATCGACCTCACCGAACTGCTGCTCACGCGCGCCCGCGCGGCGCTCGAGCGCACACCCGACCTGCTGCCGATTCTGAGGGCAGCGGGAGTAGTCGACGCCGGCGCCAAGGGTTTCGTGCACCTCTTCGAGGGTATCGTCGCATATCTGCACGGCGATCCGTTCGTGCGCGCTCGAGCATGTGCCCGTCTTCGCTGCCGTGTCGGCCGCCGTGGCGCGTGTCGACTATCCCCTCGCCAGTGAGCGCTATCGCTTCTGCACCGAGGCACTGGTGCGCGGCGCCACGCTGCCCAGCGCTGATGCCGCGCGGGAAGCACTGCGGGCGCGCGGCGATTCGCTGATCGTGATCCGTGGCGACGACGTGCTCAAGGTGCACATTCACACGGATGCGCCGGAGGCCATCTTCGACTGGCTGCGCAGCGTAGGTCGACTGGTCACGCACAAGGCCGAGGACATGGCCGTACAGCACGCCGTAGTGGAGCGTGCGGCGGGCGCGCACATTGAGCTGGCGCGGCGCCCGGTCAGCATCCTCGTGGACAGCGCCTGCAATCTGCCGGACGAGGTCGTGCGCGCCCACGGCATGCATGTGGTGCCCATGCTCGTGGTGTTCGATAACGAAGTGTTAATGGACGGCGCGGACATTGACGCGGCGCGCTTCGCCGAGCGCCTGAAGGGGGGCGAGCGCGCCACCACCTCGCAGCCCGCTCCGGCATCCTTCCTGGAGGGATTCCGGCGAGCCGCGGCGGACGGCGAGTCGGTGCTCGCCATCCTGGTCGGCGCCAACCTGTCCGGCACTTTCGCCTCGGCGGAGGCGGCGGCCCGTCGTGCCGAAGGCGTATCCCTCCGGTTGTTCGATTCGCGCGCGGCCGGCCTGACGCAGGGTTTGCTGGCACTGCGCGCGGCCGAGCTGGCGGAATCGGGCATGCCGGTGGAGGAGATCGAGCGCGAGCTGACGCGCATCCGTACCCAGTCCGGGACCCTGTTCACAGTGGACGTCTTCGACAACCTGCTGGCCTCGGGCCGCGTTGGCCGCGGCAAGGTGATGATCGCGGGTCTGTTCGATATCAAACCGATCCTCGCCCTCACGCCGGACGGCCGGGTCGGTCCACTTGCCAACGTGCGCGGCAGCAGCAACGTGCCCGGCCGCATGCTGGATCTGCTGGAGCGTCAGGTACCGGTGGGGGCGCGTGCCTTGCGCTTCGGCATCATGCACGTAGGCCGGCCGGAGATCGTCGAAGAACTGTCCAGCGCGTTGCGCCGGCGCTGGGGCGAGCGCGACATCATCGATGTGCCGGCAACACCTGTGATCGCGACGCACCTCGGTCCGGGCGCGTGGGGCATTGCCTGGCAGCTGGAGGATCAGGCGACGCCGTAACTCCGAGTTTTCACAGCGCCGCCATCCTCCGTGTCCTGCAGCCCGCGTTGGTCACCCGGGGCATGTCGGCGGCGGGCGAGGCAGGTGCCGTCCTGTGGGAACAGCCCGCTAGCCCACGACAGCGATCGCCTCGATCTCGACCCGCACATCGCGCGGCAGCCGCGAAACCTGAACCGTCGAGCGCGCCGGCTTGTGCTCGCCGAACCAGCGCGCGTACACTTCGTTCATGGCGGCGAACTCACCCATGTCCGCCAGGAACACCGTCGTCTTGACCACGGAGTCGAGGGAAGCGCCTGCCGCTTCGAGGATAGCGCCGAGATTGCGCATTACGCGCTCAGTCTGCTCCTGGATGGCGCCCGGGACCACCTGACCGGTCGCCGGGTCGAGCGCGATCTGACCTGCCGTAAACACGAGGTTGCCCGTCGTGATCGCCTGGCTGTACGGTCCGATCGCGGATGGCGCATGGCTCGTCTCGGTTCGCTTCAGCGCACTCATGGCACCTCGTCATGTGTTTGGGGGAGCGATCTCATGTGTCATTCCGCCGGCGTTTCGCGCACGTGACCGAGCAGCTCGGCGGGCGTGACCGCGGCCACACCCACCTTGCCCACCTCGATGCCGGCCGCGTGGTTGGCGAGAATCGCGGCCTCGGCGGGCGTCGCGCCCGCGGCCAGCGCTACCGCCACCGCAGCAGTGACCGTGTCGCCGGCTCCTGACACGTCGAACACGGCGCGCGCGGTCGTCGGGACACGCACGAACACGCCGGCTTCCGTCATCAGCGACATGCCATCTTCGCCCAGCGTCAGCAGCAGGTGCGCGCACGACAGCTGTTGCCGCGTCTGTTCCATCCAGCCGGCATCATCGGGATGCGCCACGCCGCGCAGCGCGGCCTCCAGCTCCGTGCGGTTGGGCTTGAAGACCGTCGCACCCGCATAATCGAAGAAGTTCCTCGACTTCGGGTCGACAACGACGGGCACGCCGGCCTCGGTCGCGGCGCGTATGGCGGCACGGACGACCGGCTGCACCAGCACGCCCTTGTTGTAGTCCTCCAGAACCATTGCCTGGCAATGCTGCAATGCCTGCTGGATGCGCGTCCCCAGCTGCGCCGCGCAGCCATTGTCGACATTGTCTTCGGCTTCCCGGTCGAAGCGCGCGACCTGATGGTGCCTCGCCATGATGCGCGTCTTCACGGTCGTCGGTCGGGATGCGTCTTCGATGACGGCACTGTCATTGATGCCCTTCTCGTGCAACGCCGCGCGCACCAGTCGACCCTCCGCATCTTCGCCGATGCAGCCGGCCAGGGTACACCCGGCACCCAGCGCAACGACATTGGCCGCGACGTTGGCGGCGCCGCCCAGCGCGCGCCACTCCTCTGTGATGCGCACGACCGGCACGGGCGCTTCGGGTGAGATGCGGGACGCAGCTCCGCGCAGATAGCGGTCGAGCATGATATCGCCCACCACCAGAACGCGAACGGCGGGCGCCCGTGCGAGCAGTTCGTTCAGCCGGTGAGCGGTGAGATAGGGCATGATCTCCAGGGACGATTGAGCGTGGCCGGGACGCCCGGCACCGGGGCGGCGCAACGTATCCGGCTTACAGTTGCGTGTAAAGTGCGACTGGTTTCTCCTGACGCACGCGTCGGTGCCTGGCCCATACCCCGCCCGCACGCGGTCTCATAGTGTCAGGATGGCATGTTTCGCTCGCAGCCGCGCAGTGGCCAGTGCGCTCAGTCGCGTGCGAGTTCAATCGGGTCGGCAGCAGGAGAACAAGCATGGCAGCCGTCGCACACGCACCCCTCGTCGTGACGCACGAAGGCGGTGCGCGTTTCGCAGCAGATATCCGGGGCCATTGGCTGGTGGTGGATCAGCCCGCACCCGTCGGTGGCGATGAAGCGCCGCAGCCGATTGAGCTGCTGGGCGCCGCCCTGGGCACCTGCATTGCGCTGTACGTGCAGCAGTTCTGCCAGGCCCGCAGCATTGACTATCAGGGCATGCGTGTGGAAGTCGCGACGCATGGCGCGAAACAGCCGAGTCGCATCGGCCAGTTCGAAGTAAAGGTGGTATTGCCCGCCGGCATCGACCCGCACTGGGGCGAGATGCTGGAGCGCGTGGCACGAAGCTGTCCTGCCCATAACACGCTCGTACACGGTGCGGAAGTGAGCGTGGCGATCGAAGCCGGCGTCCCCGCGCATTCCTGACAGCTCAACACCGCGAAGCCTGAACGCCGGGAAGCGCGCGGCCGCCCGGCTCCCGTGCGTCTGCGGAGGCTCGGCTGATTCGGACGGTGTGGAGTTGTCCGTCATCGACGAGCTCAACGTTATTGTCTTCGAGCGCAACGCCGTCGAGTTCGGTCGTCGTCACCTCCACGTCAGGCGCGCTCGCCACCACGATGTCGTACGTGCTGCGGCCGTAACGGTACTCGATGCGGTACTCCCGCCATGCAGCGGGCACGGACGGAGTGATGACGAGTGAAGAGCCGCGCTTGACGAATCCGAGGATCGACTCCAGTCCGATCCGGTAGATCCAGCTGGCCGAGCCCGTGTACCAGGTCCACCCTCCTCGTTTGTGCTGGCCCTCCGCGGTGTACACGTCCGCCGCCACCACGTACGGCTCCACCTTGTAGCTCGCCACCTCGCCGCGCGTGCCGAGCGTGGTGCAGCGGATTCAGCATCTGCAACAGCTCCAACGCCCGCTCGCCGTCCCGGCCACCGCCTGTGCCAGCACGGCCCACAGCGCGGCGTGCGTGTACTGCGCACCGTTCTCCCGCACCCCGGGCAGGTAGCCCTTGATGTAGCCCGGGTCCTGCGGTCCGTCTTGTCGAACGGCGGCGTCAGCAAGCGGACGATGCGGGCCTCGCCGTCCACCAGATGCTCCTCGAGCGACGCGCATCGCCTGCTGCTGCCGCTCGGGTTCGTCCGCCCCCGGAGATCACGCTCCAGCTCTGGGCGATGGCGTCGATCCGGCACTCCTCGCTCCCGGCGCTGACCCGAGCGCACTGCCGTCATCGAAATATGCGCGCCGGTACCACGCACCGTCCCAGCCATGCTCTTCGACGGCGGCGCGTACCGATCCGCCGCTCGCCAGCAGCGTCGACGCCGAGTGTGTCATCGCGCTCGCCCCGCGATGCGAGGCGAAGCCCGCAGTGTCGTCGACAGGAACCAGGCCGAGCCAGACGCTCTCGCCCCGTCCGCCCGCACCCACACGGTTCATGCCGTCGTTCCAGTCGCCCGAGCCGATCAGCGGCAGCTCGTGGCTCCCTGCGTGCACGCGCGGTCGCAGAGCCCGCAGGCAGTGCTCGTACACGCTCCCGATCTCGACCGAGCGGTGGCAGTCGTAGACTTCCTGCTCGCCGGGCTGGAGCACGCGCATGGTAAGAAGGGCACCGGCTCATCGAGCACGCCGCGTCGCCGGTGACTCCGACGTAGTGGTCCGACCACGAAAGGCAGCCAGGCAAGGTCGTCGGAGAAGCGGGTGCGCACGCCACGGCCGCTCTGCGGATGCCACCAGTGCTGCACGTCGCCCTCCACGAACTGGCGCGGCTGGCACGCAGGATGTGCGCACGGGCGACGGCCGGGCGCGGCATAGACGAAGGCCATGACATCCTGCAGCTGGTCGCGAAAGCCGTAGGCACCGCTGCTCTGGTACAAGCCCGTGCGTGCCCCACATGCGGCAGGCCAGCGCCTGGTACAGCGCCCATCGGTTCATCAGCGCGTCGAAGGTCGGGCTCCGGTGTGCGCACCGTGATGACGGAGAGCCGGTCCCCCCATGCGGCCACCTCACGGTGATCGCACGCTGGCCGCCCGGCGACGGCCGCACCGCGCATCGGCACCGTCTCCGCGCCATGCCGCCCACTCCGCCGCGCCGAGGAGCACCACCATGTCACGGCTTCTCCGGGAGCCGAGCCCAATGCAACACTGCAGCGCCGCGCACGGATCCAGACCCGGGCCGGTCGCGCCGCTCAAGCGGCCCGTGCGCAACGCAGCCGGATCTACAACCGTTCCATTGCGGCCCAGGAATTCACGGCGATCCGCCGAGTATGCCGTCACCGGTTCACTCAGCGCGCAGAACGCGACCCAGCCCGCGAACTGTGGATCGAACGTGTTGCGGGCGTAGATCGCGCCCTGTTCGGGCTGACAGATGGTGCGCACATGGTGACGTGTCTGCTCGCGCAACACGCCCAGCGTCCACTCCGCGTACGCGGTCAACCGGATGGTGCGAGTCCGTTCGCCCACGTTGGATAGACGGAGTGCCGAGACACGAACCGCCTCGCCATCCACCATGCTCATGGTCAGCACGGTGCGGATGTGCTCGAATGTATGCTCGAATGAAGACGAGCCTGGCCCGTGTCGAACCGCGTAGTTCAGACCACTGCCGGCCGGCGCGGGTGTCGGGCTCCAGAGCGAACCGGTTTCTTCATCCTGCAGGTAGAGCGCATCGCCGGGCGGATCACTGACCGGGTCGTTGTGCCAGGGCGTCAGTCGATAGAAGTAACTGTTCGCTGCCCACGTGAACCCGGCGCCGCGCTCGGTAACCAGAAAGCCTCCGTGCGGGTTGGCGATGACATTCGACCACGGCGCGGGTGGAAGTGAATCGACGTGCACCCGCATGTGGTAGTCGCCCTTCGCGCCAACGCCGCCAATGCCGTTGTCGAAAAGCAGCGGGTGCGGCTCGTTCGCGGCGAACGCGACGGCAGCAGCGCTGTACGGCGGAACGGGCAAGCCTTCTCCTTGCCTGGCTCCATCACGTGCAACAGGAGGAGCGTCGTAATGTCCATTGCCGATTGGCAGCTCCTGGAGCCTGGCAGCGCCGTGCGCAGGCGAGGCTTCGCCATGGGCGGGCCGCGGCGCGGGCAGGATGAGTGCGGATTGCAGAATGTCTGCGAGCGACTGTCCGTCGCATTGAACCTGCACGCGAGCGATCGCCTTGAGCAGCCGTAGTACATCGGGCCCGACAATGTCCCGCCTCCTGAGGAAGACACCGCCCGGCTGATCGACCACGCCCGCATTGGTGGACGCGGCGAGTGTGGCCATGATGAGGTCGTCGAGTTCATGCAGATACGTCGTCGCCTGATTGTTGAGCACGACCACATTGATGTGCAGTCCACGCCGCCGCCAGTAATGGTGCGCCGAGAAGATCTGCCGCAGCGTCGGTATTGCGTCCGGCGAGTCGACGGACGCCAGCAGGATGGGCAGGTCCCCTGAAATACCTGTCGACCAGAGCAGCGGCTGGGTACCCGGACTGTCCGCACGATCGCGCGCCGCCGGGCCGAGCCCCTCGCCCGTGTAGAGCAGGTGACCGGCCAGCTCCTGGAATATGGTTGCATTGGCGGGTGATATGTTGAGTTCACGCAGTTCGACCTGCGTCGCGGTCCAGGTCAGGTCCAGCGCGCGCTGGGCCGCGTGCAGTGTGTGGTAGCGGTCAGCCAGCTCGAACGCGCGCTTGCGCGTCACCGCCACCAGCGTTGTGAAGGCGACGGCGGCAGACTTTCCCGGACCCACGCGAACGCGCGTGCGCAGAGCGAAGATGGGATCGAGCACGGCACCCGTCGTGCCGGAGAGCGCGCCATCGACCTCGAGCGCGAGCGGGTCACGCGTGGTTCGCCCGCGCCCGAGAAATCGCGCACGATCCGTCTCGCATGTCACACTGCCAAGACGCTCGTTGCCAGTGGCAACCACGTGGACGCAGACCAGCGAGCGCTCCTCTGCCGAGCGTGGCCGGCGGGTGGCCGTGATCGCGCTGCACCACTCGTGGAATTCGGTGCTCACGAACAGGTTGGCGAAGGCAGGGTGCACGCGCTCGGCGGCGGGTGGAGCCAGTACCACTTCACCGTAGCTGGTCAGCTCCACCTCGCGTGACTCATGGCCATGGTTGGTGACGGTGACGCGGCGCACTTCAGCCGAGTCCTCCGGTACGATGGCGATCTCCGTCCGGGTCTCGATGTCCGCATTGACGCGGTGGAAGGTGACGCGATCGGTCGCAAACAGGGCTCGATACTCGTCGGCCTTCACGCAGACCGGCTGATGCGCCGCGGACCAGACGTGTCCCCGACGCAGATCCTTGATGTAGCAGAACTGTCCCGTGTTGTCGGTAGTCGCATTGGAGCGCCAGCGTGTAACCGCAAGGTCTTCGAACCGGCTGTACCCGCCACCGCAGTGGCTGACCATGATGGTATACGGAAGCTGGCCCAGCAGTGCGATGTGCGGCTGTACCGTGTCGGGCGACGTGAATTCGCGCACACTGGGACTGTCCGCGCCGGGTTCCGGCATGACTTCGGTCGAGGCGGAAGTCGTCGCTCCCTGCAGCACGAGTCGGCGCGGAATACGCTCATACAGCAGCAGCTCAGCGGAGCGCACCATTGGGTCTGCATGGAATCGGCCGGGCCAGAGCTCTGGAAGCAGCGTGTTAGTCAGGGAAACGAGGCTCATGCCGATATGATGCGCCATGAAGGTGCGGACGATCACGTAGCGGGCGCCGGCGGGTGCGCGCGTGAAATCGAGTGCATCGCGGAAGCCGTACGGGCCCAGCGCCCCCAGCTTCTCGAGCGTGCTCAGATTGGCAATGGCCCGCCCCGGCTCGACCATGAGTGCCAGCACGGAAGCGTAGGGTGCGATCACCAGTTCACGGTCGAGTCCATGCTTGAGGCCCAGGTCGGGCACACCAAAAGCACGATACTGATACGTCGCATGCCGGTCGCGCACGGCGTACGCGCTCTCGCTCGTGCCCCAGGGCACACCCCGCCTGCGGCCATACGCGATCTGCCGGTGCACCGCGCCACGGTACGTCTGATCCAGCAGCGTCAACGGCCAGAATCGCATCACCAGTGCCGGCATCAGATACTCGAACATGCTGCCGCTCCATGAAACCAGCGCGGTCGCGCCGGCGGCGTGCGTCAGCGTCCGACCCAGATGGAACCAGTGCTCGACAGGAACATTGTGTTTGGCAATGGCGATGAAGCTGGCCAGGCGGGCTTCGGACGCGAGCAGATCGTAGTACGAAGCGTCACGCGCATGCGTGTCGGGGTGGTACCCAATGGCAAACAGCTTGCGGCTGGCATCAGACAGGAACGCAAAGTCCATTTCGATCGCGCAGGCATAGGCGCGGTCCGCCAGTGCCTCGAGCTGGGCAGCAACCGCAGGCGGCCCGTTCGTGTGCGCGGTGACGCGTTCCATGCTCCAGCTGATCCATTCGCGCGCGCGCTCCTCGAGGGCGGGCCATTCCGTGGTCGCGCTGAGGGCGTCCTGCGCGGCGTGCAGCATGGCGGCGATGCTGGCGAGGGATGAGGCGATCGAGGTCGATCGTGCGGCGTCTGCCAGCGCCATGCGGGCGCGCTGCACATGGGCGCGCGCCGTGCGCACCGCCTGCCACGCATGCGGTGCAGCGGTGATGCCCGACGTGGGGAGCTCCTGCAGGCGTTCGCAGGCCAGCTCGAGGCCGGTATCGAGCGCACGCCAGTTGCGCGACGCCGCAGGCTGCTGTCGAATGGCGAGCAACGCCTGGCGCAGCGCGATCAGGTGACCCGCGAGGTTGCCGCTGTCCACGGTCGAGATGTAACCGGGATCGAGCACGCGCAGATTCTCGAGGTCATACCAGTTGTAGAAATGGCCGCGAAAGCGATCCATCCGTTCGAGCGCACGAAAGACCAGCTCGATGCGCCCCGTCATTTCCTCGACTGTAATGAAGCCGAGGTCGCAGGCACTGACGGTGGACAGGAGCTGCAACCCGATGTTGGTCGGCGATGTACGGAGCGCCGTGGCGGGTACGGGGTCTTCCTGGTAGTTGTCCGGTACCAGCCCGTTCGTATTCCGCCCCACGAACCGATCGAAGAAGCGCCAGTGCAGCAGTGCATAACGCAGTGCCCGGGCTCGTGCATGCGCCGCCAGCTCGCGGGTCTGTCGCGCCGGTGCCCTGCTGAGCGCGCCCGCCAGCACCGGCGCGGCCAGCCAAAGCACAATGAACGGGGCTGAAGCGATCACGGGTGCAAGCGCGGCGGAACTCCTGAGCATTGCCGTCGCCGCCACCAGGCCCGCCGCGGTCAGTGCGGACACCAGCCCGGGTGCCATTGCCTTCCACGGTGAGCGCGGCCCTGCGAGCAGAAGCTCGGTACGCGATGCGGTCTGCCACTCGAGCAGGTGCCGCCGGCTGACGAAGATGCGCCAGAGCGTCCGCGCGATGGCGTCGAACGAGATGCAGGCCTGGTGCGGCAGAAACGCCAGCGTCAGGAGAACCTGTTGCGCACTGGTGCGTGCGTCCCGCCCGACCGCCGAATAGTAGGCGGCCCAGGACTTGTCGAGCGGCGGTCGCAATGAAGCGAGCAGCAGCGCAGCCAGCCAGGGAGCCGCAATCGCGCCCAGCGCGAGCGCCGTGAAGGCCAGCGCCGACGCCGGCAGCAGGGTCCAGCCGCCAACCAGTAGCGCGAGCTGTGCAATCTCGACCGTGCTGCGGCGCAGATTGTCGAGAATCTTCCAGCGGGACAGCAGGGAAAGGCGGTTGGGCTCCGGACCGTCGGGCCCGGCCACTGTTGGTGTCAGCCAATCCAGCAGCTGCCAGTCGCCACGGATCCAGCGGTGCTTGCGGCGGGTGTACGTCAGGTAGTGCGTAGGATAATCGTCGTACACAATGATGTCCGTCACCAGCCCGGCCCGCGCGTAACTGCCCTCGATCAGATCGTGCGACAGCAGCTTGTTCTCCGGGAAGCGTCCATACGTTGCCCGCTCGAACGCATTGACATCGTAAATCCCTTTTCCGGTGAAGCTGCCCTCCCCGAACAGGTCCTGATATACGTCGGAGACTGCGGTCGTATAGGGATCCACACCGGGATGTCCGGAATTGATGATGGCGAAACGCGAGCGGTACGCGCTCGGCAGTGACACGCCGACGCGAGGCTGGAGAATACCGAAGCCGCGGACGACGCGGGCGCGAACAGCGTCGTACACAGCGCGATTGAGCGGATGCGCCAGGGCTCCCACCAGCAGCGGTGCGGCATCCGGCGGCAGGACCGTGTCGGCATCGAGAGTGATCACATAACGGACCTGTTCCAGCGCCGCAGTCCTGCCCACAACCGTGGAAAACGCGTCGCGTGCACCGCCGCGCAGGTAGTGATTGAATTCGGCGAGCTTGCCGCGCTTGCGTTCCCACCCCATCCACTCGCCCTGACTGGCATTCCAGCGCCGCGGCCGGTGAAAGAGAAAGAAGGCGTCCGCCGTGTCCGGGGCATAGCGTGCGTTCAGCTCGGTGATGCCGAGCACAGCGGCGTTCAGGATCTCTTCATTGTCCGCACGCGTCGCACTGCTGGCGTCCGTGAAGTCGCTGAGCACAGCGAAATGCAGATGCGCATCGCGGTTGGCCAGGAATTGCGCTTCGATGATTTCCAGTGCTTCCGCAACTGCGGCGACGTCGGCGAACAGCGTGGGAATCACGACTGCGGTCCGGAACTCGGAAGGAATCCCGCGCGGCGCGCGCAGATCGAGTTTGGGCAGCAGCCGGGGTGGCAGAAACACGGAGAACAACTGATGCACGAGATGGATCGCAACATTGAGCGCGGGCAGGAGCAGCAGGATGGTCGCTGCGATCTGTGCCGCGATGGGCATCGGCCCGGCGACGCTCCAGAGTGCAACCAGGATGGCGGCGGTCACAACGGCGATGGCGCTGCTGAAGGCGATGCCCGGGTAGTGCAGCACGAACCGGTGCAGTGCCTCGCTGCCGGTGGCGTGGAAGCCACACGCCCGTTCCAGCTCCGGCAGCCCGTCATCGATGAGGAAGAAGCCCACGTGTGTCGTGTGGTCCCGCATTTCAGCGCGTGACGCGAGTGCGACCGCATGGCTCGCAACGACTGTCTCCGGCAGTCGCGTGCGCCGGGCCAGGCGTTCGACCACGTGGCGATAGTGATCGCGCGTTCCGAACGTCATGCGGGTGTAGTACTGTGCCGGGTCCTTGCGCAGCACAGCGTCGAGTCTGCTCTGCCGCTCCACGAAGACCTTCCAGTCGAGACGACCGATGGCGCGCAGACTCGTGATGCTGTTCGCCATCATGATGTGCGTCAGGGCGACACGACTCGTCGACTGGATGCTGGCGGGCTCGGCGCCCAGTCCTTCGTCGCCTATCCACTGCTCGAGCGTGATCAGCGAAGGGTGCGCGGCGCGGCTTTCGCGCAATGCGTAGAGGAACCGGGAGACGAACGTAGCGGTGAGCCGCGGCGGATCGCTCATGAACTCGCGCAATGCGGCGGCCAGCTCGAGTCCGTGGTGCTCGGTGGCGTCCAGGATGTGTGCGCCGCGCCGATCGGCATCCTCGATCTGCACGAGCCGCTCGACTGTGCGCAGCGTCATGCGACGCACGCTTTCGATGAGCCCGAGCCGCATCATTGCCGGAATCGCCCACAGCTCACCGATCGAAAGTGCCTGCTCCGACTGAAACGCGCCGATGAACAGGTCCACGTTGTCGAGATCGATGCGCGCTTCCGTGTGCGAGATCAGCGTGATCGCCAGGTCGTACACGCGCGGATAGCCGGCCAGGCGCCCCGACGCCAGCTGCGGCAGCTCGTTGTAGTAGCCGCGCGGCAGGCTCTGCCGCACTTCGCGCATGTGTTCCTGCACGATGTGATAGTTGTCGAGCAGCCAGGCGCCTGCCGGGCCGACATTGACATCCCGCGCCGCGGCATCAGCGAGCTGAACCTCGGCCGCGGCGAGAATGCCTCGGGTCTGATCCAGGCGCGCCAGCAGAGGCGCATGTCGCTGCCGCGGACGACCGGTCGCGAGCACTTGTGCGCGGGCGAGCACGCGGGCACGCTCACCCAGCTGATCGACGCCCAGCAATTCACCGCCAAGCGGGCCGACCGGCGGAGCTTCGACGTTCGCAGGCGGAGTCTTCGGGAGCAGCGGATCAGCGGGCGGAGCGGGCGAGGAGGACCTGTGCAGGCGCAACAGCCAACTCTCCTGATGAAACGCGTTGGTCAGGTGACTCACGCGCACCAGGCGGGATGGCGTCAGTTGCCAGTGCTACCCGACGGCACCGGGTTGGATACGGCTGCCCCGCACACGGCGCAGACGGCAAACGGCCGCCGGATGTCATCATAACGCGATCACATCAGGCGGCCGTGCCATGGAAATGGAGCCGGCGGGAGTCGAACCCGCGTCCGCGAACAGATCCCCCGGTGCGTCTACGTGCGTAGTCCGCCGATCAGTTCTCGCTCGATCGGTAGCCGGCGAACAGCCTCCTCACGAGCCAGCCCCGCTGTGATCTCGCCTCCGTGTCGCAGGACAGAACCCGGAGACCAGCCCGATTCATCGACGCTCGATCCGCCAGACCTCGGGCCCGGTCCAACGGCGAGCGGGTGCGTAATGTCTAGTTACGCAGCCAGCGCCAAAGAAGAGTTGGCACTTGTTGGTTTTCCCGCTTTTTTACGAGGTGACGGGACCTCGGCACGCAGCTCCGACTTCACTGAACACGTCGAAACCAGGTCGGCCCCGTTGAATTACAAGGTGGCCTGGCAATGTCATCCTACCCGGGCAGCGGCACGGGTGATCCGCGTGGCGGCGCACGCCGCGCCGAAACCGTTGTCGATGTTGACCACGGTGACGCCCGACGCGCAGCTGTTGAGCATGGTGAGAAGCGCGGCCACGCCGCCGAATGATGTGCCGTATCCCACGCTCGTGGGCACGGCAATTACCGGTGAGGCAATGAGCCCGCCCACCACACTGGGCAGCGCGCCATCCATGCCGGCGACGGCGATCACCACGGCCGCACGGCGCAACGTGTCCGTTGCCTGCAGCAGCCGGTGCAGGCCGGCCACACCGACGTCGTACAAACGCTCGACCGGGTTACCGAACGCGCTCGCCGTGACGGCTGCCTCTTCCGCCACGGGCAGGTCCGCCGTACCGGCCGACAGTACGAGCACGGTGCCGCGGTCAGGCTCAGCCACAACATCATCGGCTCGGCGCAGCACGGTACGCGCGATGTCGTTGATCTCTGCGTCGCGGAAGTGGGCGCCCAGCAGCGCACGTACTTCGTGGGGGGCTCGGGTGACGAGAAAGCCGCCACGCGCGTCCAGACGGTTGCAGATCTCGAGCACCTGCGCCGCAGTCTTGCCCGGGCAGTACACGACCTCGGGAAAACCGAGTCGGACGGTGCGGTGATGATCGAGGCGGGCGAAAGTCACGGAACCCGCATTGTCGCCTACCGTCTCAACGGGCAGCCAGGCCAGGCGTTCGAAGGCCTCGCCCGGTTCGACCTCGCCGGCGGCCACGCGTACGAGGATGGCCAGCACCTGTGCGGGTGTCACGCGACGACAGCTACCCAGCGCTCGCTGTACTCCGCAAGCAGCTGCTCCGCCTCACGCAGCCGGCGCACACTGAAGAGTTCCTCACGCAGCCTGCGCGCGTCGGGCAATCCCTTCGTGTACCAACCGAGGTGTTTGCGGAAATCCACCATGGCGCGTTCTTCGTCGGCTTCGAATGCGATGGCGTTGCGCGCGTGTTCGAGTACGATCGTGAAACGATCGCCGACTTCCGGCGCGCTCGGAACTGGAGCGCCCGTCAGTGCTGCCCTCGCCTGGGTGAAGATCCAGGGTGAGCCGTGCGAGCCGCGGGCGATCATGATGCCTGCGCAACGCGTGTGTTCGCGCATGCGCCGCGCATCCTCGCCCGAAAAAACATCCCCGTTGCCCACGACCGGAATATCCAGCGCCTCGACCACGCGCGCGATCTCATCCCAGTCGGCCTGACCGGAATACATCTGTGTACGGCTGCGTGCGTGCAGGGTGAGCACGCGTGCGCCCGCCTCCTGACAACGCAACCCGATCTCGACCGGTTGTCGCGTCTCGTCGCTCCAGCCGCTGCGCACTTTTGCAGTCACCGGTATCGCCACGGCCCCCGAGACGGCGCGAATGATACGCTGCACGAGGTCGAGATCCTTGAGGCAACCCGAGCCGCCGTTCCGCTTCACGACCTTCTTCACCGGGCAACCGAAGTTGATGTCGAGAAAGTCCGGCGCGTAGAGGGCCTCGACCAGTGCGGCAGCATCGGCCATGGCCCGGGGGTCGGAGCCGAAAATCTGCACGCCGATGGGCCGCTCTTCTTCCGCGAAACGCAGGTACTCGTGCGTGCGCTCGCCGCCCCGGCGGATCCCCTCGGCGCTGACGAACTCGCTCACCACGACATCCGCGCCGAAACGACGGCATAGCCGCCGGAACGGACTCTCGCTCACGCCCGCCTGGGGGGCGAGGTAGAGCGGGCATGTGCCCGCGTGGAATGCGGCCAGGATGCGATCGAACATGCGCCGAAGCTAACCGCGAGGCTCCAGTCGATCAATCGCGTACGGGACACTTTGACACTGTCGAAGACCACTCTTATCTTGCGCCGCCTCGTATACATGCGAGGTCGGGTGTGCGTGGGAGGAAACAAGATGCGTCTACGCGACTTCTTTGATCGCGATGCCGTGCAACTGGAGTTGAACGGGACAAACAAGGATGACGTGCTCCGTGAGCTCATCAGTCTGTTGCGTCTCGACGAGAAGAGCGAGGGCATCCTCTTCAAGATGCTCAAGCGGCGAGAGAATCTCGGCTCGACGGGCATCGGCAGAGGCGTAGCCATTCCCCACTGCCGCTCGCTGGTGGTGAACCAGCTGCGCGTTGCCTACGGCCGCAAGCGCGAGGGCATCGATTTCAACGCGATCGACAATCAGCCGGTCTTCCACTTCTTCCTTATCGTGGCGCCGCCGCTGGAGGTGGGAAACCAGTACCTTCCGGTGCTCGGCAAGCTGGCGCAGTTCGCCAAGGTCGCGGACATTGCGTCGGAGCTGCAGGCCGTGCAGACGGCAGACGAATTCCTCGCACTGGTCGAATCCAGGGCGACATGACTCGCGATCGCTCGACGCGCGGGGATTCACGGGGATGAAAAAAAGCGCCGGGTCCCTCCCTGGAACCCGGCGCTTCCTAACTCTTTCCTACTTGGCTACTGTCATCTTCAGTGTACCGACTCTCCTTCCATTGATTTCCAGCTGGGCAATGTACAGTCCTGATGCAATGGACCGCCCGTTCTTGTCCCGGCCATCCCAGTATGCGATGTATCGGCCAGGTGCTGGATACTGCAGGTTCTCGATCGCGGCGTTGTTCCCCCCGGGATAATTCAAAGCCGTGGGGATGGCTACGAGCTGCCGCAGCACGTTGTAGATCCTGATCGTGACGAGAACCGGTTTCCCATCCCGAAAATCCTCGGCAACCAGTGTGAACGGTGTCCAGGTTTCAGGATTGAACGGGTTCGGGTAATTCTGCTCCAGCCGAGAACCACCTCGGCCACCGGAGTTTCCTTGCGCTTCCCCGCGCGACGTGAAGACTCCGAAACCGAGAAGGAGGATGACACCGACGCCTATCCAGCGTCTCATGGTCACCTCCGCACAGAATCAGCTGTGCTGTAGCAAAGTTCGCGATAACCCTCCGTTGTTTAGGACCTCTTGGACAGCCCGACATACCTCCGGTACGCCCATGATATCGCTTCAGACAAATCGAGTCAAGAGTATGTGCCTGAAGCAGCTAGTCGCATTTGATTCAGGTCCCGCGCGTGCCTGTCGGCTCCTGCGTCCGGTCGGGCGCAGGCGTTCGTGGCCCGCATTCTCAGCATCGGCCTGTGTCCCGCTTCACGTTAGGCGACGCTGCTCCCCGGAGCGCGCGGTCACCCCTGTGCGGTCGAAGTGCTCGAGCAGCGGGATCAGGTACTTCCGCGAAATACCGTAGAGGTCCCGAAAATCCGCTGGACTCAGCCCGTCCCGACGGGCCAACTCGCGGCGCGCCAGAGCTGCGGCTTCGAGCAGCCTGTGCGGTGTCAGGAAACGCCGGTCGGGCAAGGCCGTCAGGCGGCCCAGGCGCTGCAGGTAGTGCAGCAGGTCTTCGAGGTCAGCGCGGCCAGACAGCACGGCGGGCAGATCGACGGCGCTCGGCGCCGAAAAGCCGGCGGCGTCCACGAAGTCGACAATCCTGCGGGCCGCGTCCTCCTGCGCGTCCGAGAGGACGGCAGCAAATCCGGCCAATCGGAGTGTCGAGCCATCGCTTTCGAGACGCCCCTCGCCGAGCAGGCTCGCGATCACGAAATCGGCGAAGGCCGGCGCGGCGGCATGGATCGCCTGACGCAGCTCCTCGCGAGGCAATCCAGGGCTCAGCGGCTGCCTGCTGTGGTGCTCCGTGAGTCGAAGGATCAGCCGTTCGCGCGCCTCCGCGATGACGTCCTCATGCCACACGACGTTTCCGGCTCGACGCACTCGCCCGTCTCCGGCCTCGTCGAGCAGCGCCAGGTCCGCTGCGGACCACGGCGTGATCACGGGCAGACGATCGACGGGAGTGCCGCTGCTGCCGGCCAGCCACACGGCCGCTTCAACCGACTGGCTGCGGCCTTTGCCGAGGATTGACGCCAGGCGGTTGCGCACTTCCGCATCCGGCCGTTTGCGCTTCCGCGCGGCCGGCTCGAGAACGCGCCCGCCGGCAATCGTGGTGACGGGCGACCAGGAACGCAGCACGAAGTGATCGCCGGCGCGGGCCACCACTGGTTCTTCGAGTCGCAGCTGCGCGAGAGCCTCCTGCCCCGGCTCCAGTTTGCCCGGTTCAAAGGGCACGAACCGACCCATTACCTCGGCTGTTCCAAGATGGAAGCGCACGCGTTGACCCGTCCGCAGCGGCAGTGCGCCGGCGAGCCCACGAAGGCTCACCGTCAGAATGGAAGCCGCCTCCCAGCCATTGCCTTCCACAAGCGCATCGCCGCGTTTCAGGTCCGCGCGGTTGAGTCCCGCCAGTGCCAGCGCGGCGCGCTGTCCTGCGGTCGCCCGCGTTCGCTCCTCGCCGTGAGCCTGGATGCCGCGCACGCGGGCTGTTGCATTGCCCGGCAGGATGCGCAGCACACGGTCCCGCTCGGCTGCGCCGCTCCATACGGTGCCCGTGACCACTGTGCCCGTGCCACGCACAGTAAAGACCCGGTCAATGGGCAGGCGGAAGAGATCCGCGTCGCTGCGCCCGGCAAGCGTCGTCGCCGCCCGATCCAGGTGCTGCAGCAGCTCGTCGAGTCCTGCGCGAGTACGAGCGGACACAGCGATGATGGCACTCGTCGCGAATGGTGTGTCTGCCAGCAGCGTGCGCACATCATCGCGCGCCAGCTCGAGCCACTCCGCATCGACGAGGTCGCACTTGGTCAGGGCAACGATCATCGTGCGCACGCCGAGCAGCTCGAGGATGGCGAGGTGTTCGCGTGTCTGCGGCATGACGCCCTCATTGGCTGCCACCACGAGCAGGGCGAGGTCAATCCCGGTGGCGCCTGCCAGCATGTTGCGGATGAAGCCTTCGTGGCCGGGCACGTCGACGATGCCGATCTCGCAGCGGTCCTCGATGCGCAGGTTGGCGAAGCCCAGGTCGATGGTGATGCCGCGACGCTTCTCTTCCGGCAGCCGGTCGGTGTCAATGCCGGTGAGCGCCTGCACGAGTGCGGTCTTGCCGTGATCGATGTGTCCGGCAGTGCCCAGGATCAGTTGTCGCATGGTTGGCCGCGGGCACTGGCCAGGAAGGAGAGCGAGTGCAGTGTGCTGCCCTCGAGCACGTGGTGATCGAGGTAGCGTGTGAGCAGCCACCAGTGACCCTCGGTGCGTGCTGCAACGACGGGCTGACCGCCCAGCATGGCGAGCAGCGCGCTGCGCGCCTGCGCGGGGATGGGCTTCCCGGGCGCGCCCGCGGCGCAGTCGCTGCAGCGCACGCCACCGGCGGCGTAGTCGAAGGTGACGGGCGCATCGTCGTCCAGCACGCGGTCGCAATCCAGGCACGAAGTCAGGCCTGGCTCGAAGCCCAGGCAGGCAACAAGCTGCCACACTTCGGACAGCACGGCCACTTCCACGCTAACAGGCGGTTCGCACTCCAGCCGGCGCAGCGCCTGGCGCACGCGCTGATACAGTCCGGCATGCGGCTCCTCCATGGCGGCGCGCAGCACGATTTCGGCAATGAGGGAAGCGCCGCCGAAGCGCAGCAGGTCGGCACCCAGCGACTGGCCGCTGTGTGTCAGCTCGAAGTCGGAGAGCGTCTGCAGGTCGCGCGTTTCGCGTATGTAGAGCGTAGCCACGCCCTCACTGAACGGCTCCAGAATGCCGCCGTAGCGGCTGCGCGGCCGGCGCGCGCCTTTGGCGATCGCGGACTGCAAGCCGTGCGTTGCGGTGAGCAGCTTGAGGATGCGGCTGGTCTCGCCGTAGGCGAACGTCTGCAGGATGACCGACTCGGTGACAACGGGCATGGCAGCCCCGATCAGTCGGAAAGCAATCGCTCGGTGATGCGATCGCGTTCCCGCCGCTGTTCGCTGCTGAGTGCCGCTTCGGCCGCTTCCTCATCGAGCACTGCGAGGCGGATGAGGTCGCGGCGCCGCGCGGGCGGGCGCCCCGAGCGAGCCAGCCGCAGGAGCGCGATCACGGCCGCAATGGTGAGCAGCGCGGCAATGAGCGGTGCGGGGCTGCTGGCGGGCGCACTCGCGGTTGCGGCGGTTGCACCGGCAGCGCCAGTGCCCGCGTCAGGCAGCGGTGTGTCGAAGGAAACGGGTGTGCCGCCCACCACCAGTGTGTACGGGCTGGCGGCGTCGACGGGCAGGTGCACAAAAGGCCCAACATAGAGTTTGCCATCGGCGCGTGCGGCCGCGAAATACACGGCGCCGGTGTCCACGGTTTCGTTCGCGGAGATCGTGAAGCCACCCCTGGAATCCGTGGTGTCGGCGCCCACGCGTGCGCCCTCGCGACCGGAAACGCGGTGCAGCACGACTTCCTGCTGCGCCACCGGCCGTCCCTGCGTGTCGACGGCGCGGCCCTTGAGCGAGACGGTCTGGGCAAGGGCAGCGTGCGCGCTCCAGAGGAATGCGAACAGCGCTGTCAGCAAAGCGAGGCGCGGTTTCAAAGCCATTTCACGGGTTGAAGCGGCCGAAGTCTTCGGGGTTCAGGCGACGCAGGTGTTCGCGCAGCTGCTCGGGACTGAGTCCGGCCGATGACTCGGGTGACTGGCCTGTGGTGCCCGGAATGTCCGGTGATTCCTCGCCCGGCTCGGTGACTTCGATGGAGGTGTGCTCGAGCAGATCATCCGTGGTGAAGATGGCGGCGGACATGCGCAGGGCGATGGCGATCGAGTCCGAAGGCCGTGCATCCACGCTGATCAGCTCGGCGTCGCGTCGAATGATCAGTTCCGCATAATACGTGTTGTCCACCACCTTCGTGATCATGACGCGCTGCAGTGTCCCGCCCAGGCCCATGATGACGGAAGCGAAGAGATCGTGCGTCAGCGGCCGGGAGAACTTCATCCCGGCGAGTTCCATCGCGATGGCGCTGGCTTCGCCGGGACCGATCCAGATGGGAAGGACCCGCTGCCCACCGGATTCCTGGAGAATCACGACGGGTGTGTTCGATGTCCGGTCCAGTCCCAGGCTCTGAACCTTTACTTCCACCATCGACTTCTCGGACATCAGACCTCGGCGTGGTTCACGTTCCAGAGTCGCACGAAACGAGATGACACCTCTGCGCGGCGGCCGTCCCGGCGGGTACACGTGTGGCTCCCCGCGTCAGGCGTTGCCGAGCGACACGCACCCGGCATGTATACCCGCGTCCCCGCCCGGCGGTACTCCGGCGCGGGTCAGGCGCCGGCGGTCAGTTGGCACGACCCTCGGGTGACAGATTCCAGCGATCGGAAAAGAGCGAGAGGTCGAGCCATTCACGCAGTCCCTCGCGCAGTCGTGTCACCACCTCGCCGGTTGTGCCGGCCGCCAGCACGCCGGGCATGGCCGCGCGCGCCGCGGCGGCCGGTACCGAGCGGATGACCTTCTTGGCCTCCGCCAGAGTTGCGGGGCCCACACTCAGCGCGTTGATCCCGAGTCCAATGAAGAGGAAGATGGCGAGCGGATTGCCTGCCATCTCACCGCAAATGCACACCTCGATGCCTGCCTCGCGCCCCGCATTGGCGGTGCGTTCCAGCAGGCGCACCACGGCCGGGTGGAACGGCGAGCTGCGCGGGGCAAGCCGCGCATTGCCCCGGTCGACGGCCAGTGTGTACTGCACGAGATCGTTGGTGCCCACCGAGAAGAAATCCGAGTAGCGCGCCAGCTCGTGCGCCGTCATCGCGGCGGCCGGCGTCTCGATCATGATGCCGAGCTTGTACCCGGAGTTGAACGCGACACCCTCGCGATTCAGCTTCTCGGCTTCTTCATCGAGCAGATGCCGTGTCTGCTCGATTTCCGCGATGTCGTTGATCATGGGCAGCATGATGCGCACATTGCCGTGCGCCGTGGCGCGCAGCAGTGCGCGCAGGTGCGGGCGGAACAGTTCCGGCTCATCCAGGCACACGCGGATGGCGCGCCAGCCAAGAAACGGATTCTCTTCCGGCGGCATGTGCAGGAAGTGCGGGAATTTGTCGCCGCCCAGGTCGAATGTGCGGATGTACACGGCATCGTGCGGGAACGCTTCGGCGACGCGGCGATAGCTCTGGTACTGCTCTTCCTCTTCAGGCGGCGTATTGCGCCCCACGACCAGGAACTCAGTGCGGAACAGACCAATGCCTCGTGCACCGTGGGTTCGTGCGTGCTCAGCCTCGCCGGGCAGATCGATGTTCGCGCGCAGCACGATCGGTTGGTGATCCGGCGTAACCGCCTCCTCATGGGACAGGCGTCCCAGCTCATGCTCCCATTCACGCACCCGCACATCCCAGTCGCGGTACTGCTTCTTCTCTTCTTCGGTGGGCAGCATCACGACGCGGCCGGAGCGGCCATCGAGCGCCACTTCCTGCCCGCTCTGCACGAGCGTGGAGAAGTCGCCCAGGCCCACGACGGACGGGATGTTGAGCGAGCGCGCCAGGATCGCGGAATGCGACGTGCGCGTTCCGCCATCCGTCGCGATGCCCAGAATGCGCTGTTTGTCGAGCTGCACGGTGATGGTGGGTGTCAGATCGCGGGCCACGAGCACCACGCCATCGCCGGTATCGGCCAGCGCGAAATCGGGATCGGCCATGCCCAGCAGATGGCGCAGCACGCGCTGTTCGACATCCGTGAGATCGTTGAGGCGATCCATGATCATGGGGTGGCCGCTGCGCGTCCATTCCGCCTGGATCTCGAGCATGCACAGCTCGAACGCGCGCGCCGCGGCGAAACGATTCTCGCGGATGTATGCGACCGTGCGGTTCACCATGTCGGAGTCTTCGAGCATGAGCAGCTGCGGCTCGAAGATGCGTGCCTCGATCGGACCCAGCCGTTCGGCGGTCTGGCGCTGTATGTCCTCAATGCGCGCACTGGCCCAGCGACGAGCCTCGGCGAAGCGCTCGATCTCCGCTTCCACCTCGGGCTCCATCACGCTGGCGTGCGGCACGCGTGGGAGGTCCCAGCGCAGCACGTACGCCGGGCCCACAACGATCCCCGGTGATGCGGCCATCCCGTCGCGGATGATCCCCACGTCAATCCTCGCCGAAACCGCGTTCCACCAATGCGACCAGAGCGGACACTGCGTCCTGTGCGTCCTCTCCGGTCGCGCGGATGACGATCTCGCTGCCGAACTCCGCAGCCAGCATCATCATGCCCATAATGCTCTTGCCGTTGACCTCCAGATCTTCCTTCCCGACGTATACCTCGCTATGGAAGCGGGTCGCGATCTTCACGAATTCGGCCGCGGGCCGCGCATGCAGCCCGTAGCGATTCGGTACGCGCACGGTACGGCGCACTTCGGCTGGCTGCACTGTGGTCACAGCACGGTCCCCAGCAGCAGACCGGCGATGAGCACAACCACCATCCCGGCCACAATGGGCGTGCGCACGACATTGCCGAAGCGCAAGCCGAGGATTGCCGCAGCGATACCAACCGCGATCCAGGGGCGGCCCATGTCGTGCCCGGCGCCCCGCACCAGAATGAGCGGCAGGGCCATGCCCAGCAGGAACGCGCCCGCGCGGGTGACAATCTGTTGCACGCTGGCCAGGTGCGCGCGTTTGAGCACCTCTCCGACGTTGCGCCCGTGAACAAATCCAATGCGGAAACCCCAGACGCGCAGGGCAAGGTGTCCGGCGTTGTACGTGACCAGGAACACGGCCGGCCCCACCCACCAGGGCGCGCCTGCGAACACGATTGACAGGCCCAGCAGCGCGCAGGCCGGCCGCCAGCCGGCCCACACCAGTCCATCACCCAGTGAGCCCAGCGAGCTGCGCACGGCGCCCTTGAACCGCTCGACGACGTGTGGATCAGCCCTGTCGGCCTCGAGCTGGCTCACGGCGGCCAGGGCCACGCCCGCGAGGTACGGGTGGCTGTTGAACAGCTGGGTATGTCGAGCGACAGCGGCGTCCACCTCGGGACCCCGGCGGCCGTGAATGGAACGCAGCGCTGGCAGCAGCGCGAATCCGAAGCCCGTGCCGATCAGGGTACGGTAGTTCCACGACCCCTGGATGGCGAACGACCTCAGGAACATGGCGAGCCGGACCGACTGGCGCAGCATCAGCGCACCAGCAGCACGAGCAGGCCCGTGCCCACGCCGGCCGCGAACAGCTTCCAGCGCGCGGTCCACCCGCCGAACACACGCAGCAGCGCGGCGGCTGTCCCCGCCGCTGCTGCCACAGCGACGCCCTGCGCCACATCGGGTCCGTGTGTCCACAGCCGGTCGAGTGCGGTGAGCCACAGCATGCCCACGAGAGCGCCGCCCAGTGTGACCAGCACGCCCCGGCAGAAATCGGCGAGCATGGCGAGCAGGTGCCTCGCCTGCAGGGTCCCGGGTGTACGCGGCCCGCCACCCACGGAGACGATGGCTTCGTTCACGCGACGCTGCAGGGTGACGGATCCGCCTGTGAGTCGCTCCCAGCCCAGTGCGAAGGCGAGGGCGAGGAGCAAGGCGGCGCCGGAATCGGTCGTGCTGGCCCAGGCCCATGCGAAGATGGCGGCTGCCGCCGCTGTGCCTGACTCCGGATAGCGCGCCGCGCCAATAGGCAGGATCGCAAGGTGAAACGCCTCCAGGATGGCGCCCAGGATCGCGCCGTTCTCGGGCATGCCGACCACCCAGCCGGCGAGCGCACCCGCCACCAGCGGGCGCGAGATCATGGCCTGCGGAAACGAGGTGCCGTCGAGTGCAATGATCCCGGCCAGCAGGGCGGCGAGCAGGATCATCGCGACTCGTGTCCCGCGCGCAGCAGTCGTTCGGCGGGTACGCGGCGCGCGCCCGGCAGGTCACGGGCGTTGACGAGCGCGCCATTCTTCAGGAGATCCTCGAGCGCCGCGCGCTCGCTCGCGCTCAGGTAGACGTAAGGCAGCACGGCGTCACGGCCGGGCGCGTAATGCAGGCCGCCAATGTTGATGTCGCGGCCGCGCAGTTCCCCGTGTTCACCCAGTCGTCGCATGGTATCAATGTCGCGCGTGAGGAGCAGTGTGCGCGAGGCATTGCTTTCCCACTCGGCGAGGTGCGGTTTGGCGCCCGCCACGTTGTCGAAGCGAACCGTCATGTTCTCGGGCAGGCCCAGCGAGTACAGCTCCTGTTCCCACGCGGAGTCGAAGAGTTCGTCGTCGACTACAATGATGCGATCCGGGCGCAGCTCGTTTCCCCAGCCGACCACGACCTGCCCGTGGATCAGGCGCTCATCAATGCGGAACAGCAGGATCGCCATTCGGCCGCACAGTCGAGGGAGTGCCGTGAATCGCAGTGCGACCCTTGTTCACGAGCCGGCTCACCAGCTCGTCGAGCGGCAGGTCGCGATGCATCACGAAGTCGAGCAGCATGGGCAGATTCACGCCGCAGATCACGGCGAGTCCGCCCTTGTCCCGCGCCAGCAGACGAGCGGCGAAGCCGCAGCTGCCACTGGGCAGGTCGGTGAACACGATGGCCGGGCCCTTGCCGGTCGCGATCCCCACCTGCTCCGCCAGCGCCGACGGCGAGAGTCCGCGATTGCTGATGCTCGCCAGTGCATCCGCATCGCAGCCCGCGATGCCGCGCACGGCATCCACCATACCTTCCGCCATGGCGCCGTGGGCGACGACGATGCCGCGGGCCTGCCCGTCACTCATAGTCCTCCTCCAGGTACTGCCGCATTGGCTTCATCGCCTCCTGGAGACTCTCGTTGAAGCGACGCGCTGAATGCACGCCCGAGTATTTCAGCAGGTGGTTCATCGCAATGACCTCGGAGATCACCGTGATGTTCTTCCCCGCGTTCAGCGGGATCATCACCTTGGGTACACCGACATTGAGAATGTCGACCGTTTCCAGTTCGAGCCCGGTGCGATCGTAGTGCGCGCGCTCGTCCCAGTCCACCAGCTGGACGACGACCTCGATTCGCTTCTGCTGTCGAATCGCGCGGATGCCGAAAAGCGCGCGGATGTCGATGATGCCGATGCCGCGGATCTCCATGTGATGCCGTTGCAGCTCGTGGCCGCGGCCGATCAGGATGTCGTTGCCGCGGCGGGAAATGATCACCACATTGTCCGCCACCAGGCGATGCCCGCGCTCGACGAGGTCCAGCACGCACTCGCTCTTGCCAATGCCGCTCCGTCCCACGAACAGCAGACCCACACCGTACACATCCGCGAGGGAGCCGTGCATGGTGGTCGTGGGCGCGAACTGTTCTTCGAGGTAGGGCTGAACGCGACGGTAGAAATCGCCCGTCTTGAGCTGCGAGCGGAAAATCGGCACGCCGTGCTGTCGCCCGCCGGCCAGGAAGTCGTCCGGCAGATCCTGTCCCTTGGTCACGACGACGGCGGGCATGGGCAGCGCGAAGAATTCCTCGATCACGTGGCGGCGGCGCGCCTCATTGAGGGAACGGAGGTAGTAGACCTCGGTTTCGCCGAGAACCTGGATGCGGCCGCCGGGGAAACGATCGCGGAAGCCGGCCAGCACGAGGCCGGGATTCGATATCGTCGCGTCGCGAATCGGACGACGCAGGTCGCATTCCTCCGTCAGCAGCTCGAGTGACAGCACATTGCCCTTCACCCGGAACAGATCTTCCACCGTCAGCGTGGCCACGTTTTTCTCGCGCTCACTCGGGGGAGGTAAGAGCCCGCCGGCGGTGCCGGCGCCGATCGCGCGTGCGTTTCACCTGCCGCTCGATGCGATCCATGGCCTGGTTGAGCGCGTTGCGATAGGTGGGGCCGGTCCCGCGTGCGAGCGAGGGAGGTCCGCCGGCAATGGAAAGGCGTACTTCCACGGTACGGATACCGCCCACGGGTTCAAAGGTGATTGCGGCCGCAGCGGCCTTGAGGCCATAGCGATCCAACCGGCGCCCCAGCCGGCTGGCGTGATCGTACATGGAGTCAGGGATGGTGCAATGGATCGCGGAGATGGTGACTTCCATCATTGCCTCCGGTGCGAAGGTTGGTCCGGTTGCTCACGACGCGGCATCCAGGCCGAATCGCCAGGGTGCTGGCCCTCGCCTGCGCCCTCGAGCACGGCGGCAAGGTGTGCCTCGGTCAGCTCTGCCGACCGTTCCCAGTGGAATCGCTGAGCGAAAGCGTGCGCGCCTTCGCCCAGGCGCTTCCGGGTCACGTCATCCGTCAGCATGCGTTGCAGCGCGGTCGCCAGCGCGGCAACGTCGCCGTGCGGCACGAGCAGGCCCGTTTCCTCGTGCAGGACCGAATCTCGCAAACCGGGGGAATCGCTCGCCACGGTGGGCGTTCCGCATGCTGCGGCTTCCAGGTTGGTGATACCCCAGCCCTCCTTGGGCGAGGTCAGCACATGCACCCATGTACCCCGCAGCAGGCGCAGCTTCTCGGCCTCGGTGACGAAGCCGGTCATTTCCACGACGTCCTGCAGTCCCAGCTGCGCGCGCAACCGTTCCAGCTCCATCGCATAGTCGCCTTTCCCGGCAATGATCGCGCGCACTGGCACGCCCTGCGCTACCAGGCGGGCCACAGCCTGGAGGATCAGGTCTATTCCCTTGTAGCGCTTCAGGCGGCCCACGTAAAGGAGCGTCGGCGCGGCGAAGCGGGCGGCGGGATCCGGTGTGAACGCGTCGAGCGCCACGCCATTTGGAATTACCGTGATGCGCGCGGCATTGAAACCGCGTCGCACGAGATCGTCAGCTGTGCTCTGCGAGACGGCTTCCACGGGCACACCGCGATACATGACGGCCAGCGGCTGCTCTGCGAGCCAGGTCGTGCCGGCCACCAGGAGTCCCGCTTCCTGAAAGGCCGTGCGGCCGAACAGGTGATGGACGAGGAGTACGACCGGCGCGCCTGCCCACCACGGCGAGAAGAGGGGGATCTTGTTGAGGTCTTCGACGACGATGTCGAAGTCGCGCCGACGCAGTTTCCGCCATGCACCCGGCGCGGCGAGCGGGAACGTGTGGCGCCCCCCGGCGCGGTGTACGTCCATGCCATTGAGCTGCACGCTGGCGGGTGCACCCTTCCAGCCTGACACCAGCAGCGTGACGCGGTGGCCGCGCGCTGCCAGCCGGCCGAAGATCTCATGCAGGTGAACCTCCGCGCCACCGGCCTGCGGATTCTCGCGATCCTGCCAGTTGATGACAGCGATGTTCAGCGGTCCTCTCCTCGCACGGCCGGGTCGCGCGCCCGCCGCATCAGGGCGTCCAGCACGCCATTGACGAACCGCGGACTCTCGGCGGTGCTGTACTTCTCGGCCAGCAGGACAGCTTCCTGTATGGAAACGCGCGGCGGCACATCGTGCAGGAACAGCATTTCAGCCGCGCCAATACGCAGCACGGCGCGATCAATGGTGGAGAGGCGCTCGAGCCGCCAGTTGGTCAGGCATTCCTGCACTGTGCGATCGATGTCGGCGCGATGCTCGGCAACGGCAAGGATCAGGCGGAACAGGTAGTCGCGGCTGCCTTCGCCGATCAGTCGATCCGTCATGAAATCGGCGAGCACCTCGGGCAGCGGCCGCTCGGGCCCGCGCATTTCCCATGCGTAGAGGATCTGCAGTGCCCACCCGCGTGCGCGGCTACGGCTGCGCACGGTCCGTTCCCAGCTGCACGGCGAGATCGGCCAGTTCGAGCGCGGCCATGGCGGCATCCCAGCCCTTGTTGCCGAGCCTGCCGCCCGCGCGTGCCAGTGCCTGTTCCAGATCGGTCGTGGTCAGTACGCCCAGCGCCACGGGCAGCCGGGCATCCAGCGCCACGCGCGCCAGGCCGTCGGCCGCCGGACCGGCGACGTAGTCGAAGTGGCGCGTCTCCCCTTCGATCACGCAACCCAGCGCGATAACAGCGGCGTAGACAGCGCGGTCAGCCGCGAACCGGGCGGCGAGCGGCAGCTCGAACGCGCCGGGCACGGAGATCACATTGATGTCGCCTTCCATAACACCGTGTTGGGCAAGACAGGCGCGCGCCCCGGTCAGCAGGCGGCTGGTGACCACGTCGTTGAAGCGGCTGACGATGATGGCGAAGCGCCGTCCGGCGCCGGACGGGTTGCCGCGGAGTTCCCCCACTCCGATCGCTCAGCTCTCGCCCGGCGCGGGCGGGCGAGTCGGGCGCGCGCGCCGCCGGCTGGGGCGCCGGGGCGGCCGACGCGTCGGGCAGCAGGTGTCCCAGCTTCTCGCGCTTGGTGCGCAGGTAGCGGCGGTTGTGATCGCCGGGCGCGACCTGGATGGGTTCGCGACCCGTGACCTTCAGGCCATAGCCCTCGAGACCCACGATCTTGCGCGGATTGTTGGTGAGCTGACGGATGGACGTGAGTCCGAGATCCAGCAGGATCTGCGCGCCAATGCCGTAATCGCGCAGGTCGGGCTTGAAACCGAGTGATTCATTGGCCTGCACCGTGTCCTGACCCGCGTCCTGCAGTGCGTATGCGCGGATCTTGTTGCCGAGGCCGATGCCGCGACCTTCCTGGCGCAGATACACGACCGCGCCCAGGCCTTCCTCATCGATGCGGCGCATGGCCGCGTGCAACTGTTCGCCGCAATCGCAGCGCAGCGAGTGGAAGACATCGCCGGTCATGCACTCGGAGTGCATGCGCACGAGCACGTTCTTCTGTCCGGCGATATCGCCTTTCACGAGCGCCACGTGTTCGCGCTGATCGACCTGGTTGGCGAAGGCGATCACGCGGAACTCACCGTATGGTGTGGGCAGGGTCGCTTCGGCGATGCGGCGCACCAGTCGTTCGTGGCGCAACCGGTATGCCACGATCTGCGCCACGGTGATGAAGCGCAGGTTGTGTTCGCGCACGAACACCTCGAGATCGGGTCGTCGCGCCATGCTGCCATCGGCGTTCATGATCTCGCAGATCACGCCGGCCGGTGGCAGACCGGCCAGTCGGGCGAGGTCCACGGACGCCTCGGTCTGTCCCACGCGGCGCAGCACGCCGCCGGGCTTGGCGCGCAGCGGCTGCACGTGGCCGGGCCGGCGCAGGTCGCCCGGACCGGTAGCGGGATCCGCCAGCAGCTGGATGGTGCGGGCACGATCGTGCGCGCTGATGCCGGTGGTGACGCCGTAGCGCGGGTGTGCGTCCACGGAAACCGTGAACGCGGTACCCATGTAGTCCTGGTTGTGCTCGACCATCATGGGCAGTGCGAGGGCATCGGCGCGCTCTGAAGTGAGCGGAACGCAGACCATGCCCCGGCCGTGCGTGACCATCATGTTGATCATCGCGGGCGTGACCAGGGCAGCCGCGCCCACGAGGTCGCCTTCGTTTTCGCGATCTTCATCGTCTGCGACCACGACGAGTCTGCCGTCGCGGATGTCGCGGATGGCGTCTTCCACCTTGTCGAATTCCATACGCCCCACCTTTCTGGCGGCTGTCATACCCCCTCGCCGCGCTGCCGCTTCAGCCAGTGCGTCACGAAGCGGCCCATCATGTCGCCTTCCAGGTTCACCCGGCTGCCCGGCCGCAGCCGGCAGAGAGTCGTGTGCTCCCACGTGTACGGAATCAGCGCCACCTGCACGCAGTCCGCAGCAGGCAGTGCATTGACCGTGAGGCTGACGCCATCGATCGCGATGGAGCCGTGCAGCACGGTAACGTCCGCGACGTCGGCCGGCATGCGCACATCGAGCAGCACGTGCTCGCCCTCGCGCTGCACAGCGGTCACCGTGCCCACGCCATTGACGTGGCCCTGCACGAGGTGGCCACCCACGCGTTCGCCATAGGCGAGTGCCCGCTCCAGGTTCACCGCATTGCCGGCCGCGAGCGCACCCAGTGTGGTACGACCCAGTGTCGTGGCGATAGCCTCGACCTGGAAGTCCGCGTCCGACCGGGTGACCACGGTCTGGCACACACCATTAATGGCGATGGATGCACCCGGTACCAGCTCATCGAGCGCGATCCGGGCCGCGATGCGCAGACGCATGCCGTTCTCGACCCGGGTCACGTCGCGCACGGTTCCGGTTTCCTCGACGATTCCGCTGAACACGGCGTTATCCTGCGACGAAACGTTCGAGTGTCAAGAGCACGTCGCTGCCGATGGCGCGCGTTCCGGTGATGACCCAGCCGCCGCCGGGGCCGTGCAGCGGGAACGCCGGTGTGCCGGCCTCGCCGAAGAATACGGGTGCCACGAACAGGTAGATGCGCTGCACCGCATCGGCCTCGAGCAGCGACGCCGCCAACCGTCCGCCGCCTTCGCAGAGTATCGAGCGCACACCCTCCCGCCAGAGCAGGCTGATGGCTTCGTTCACATCCACGCCATGCTCTGCCCGTTTCGTGCACAGGGTGCGCACACCGGACTGCTGCAGGCGACGAAGCTCTTCCGGGTCTGCGTCAGCCGCGGCCACCACCCAGACCGGTGCCTGCGCTGCGCTGCGCGCGAGTCGCGAATCCGAGCATAGTCCGGCCGCGGCATTGAAGATGATGCGCACCGGCGGCCTGCGTGGCGCGAGCGGCCCGCGCACGGTCAGTTCCGGGTCATCGGCCGCCGCCGTGCCGCGTCCGATAAGGATCGCATCGTAACCGGCGCGCAGTCTGTGCACCTCGGCCTGCGCCCCTTCTCCGGTGACGGTAGTGCGCCGGCCGGCTTCACGACTGAGCCGAGCGTCGAGCGACATTGCCAGCTTCAGAGCCACGAATGGCCGGTCGCGTTCCAGTGCATGGTGGAACGCGGCATTGAGGCGGCGCGAGGCGGTGGCCAGCACGCCGCCTCGCACCTCCACGCCGGCGCGTTCGAGTACGCCGGCGCCGCCGCCCGCCTCGAGGCTGGGATCGGCGGCACCGAAGACCACGCGCTGGATGCCGGCTGCAATGATGGCGGTGGTACAGGGCGGCGTCTTGCCCTGGTGGCGGCAGGGTTCGAGGGTGACGTAGAGGGTGGCGCCGCGCGCTTGTTCGCGGGCGGCGTGCAGTGCCACTACTTCCGCGTGGGGCCCCCCGTACTCGGCGTGCCAGCCCTCACCAACAACCTCGCCGTCGCGGACGAGGACGGCGCCTACCAGCGGGTTGGGATGCACGCGACCCCAGCCCGCCTCGGCGAGCTGCAGCGCGCGCTCCATGAAGGTCTGGTCTTCGTCCACGGCATCAGATGGTCAGTCGGCCGGCGATGCTCCCGAACAGGCCGCCACCGGCGGCGCCGGCGGTCTGGCGTCCGCCCGCCGTGAGGTCACCTGCGGATTGCCAGCCGGCTTCGCCCGAGACCGTGAGGATCAGAACCGTCCAGCTCACGTTGCCGAACGCGCTGAGACGCTTGTCGTGGAAACTGCGGTTGCGCACGTCGATGGGCTGCTGACTGGTATTGAACAACCGGACCGCGGCGTCGGTCGAGAAACGTGTCCAGCCTACACCGCCGGTCAGCCCGAGCGGGCCCAGATGTTTGCCGATCGCCGCACGTGTGCTCCATGCGGCGGTCTGGTTGGTGAACACGTAGGCGCTGTCCGTGCCCGGGAATTCATTGCCGACGGCGAGTGCGCCCAGGCGCCGGTACAGTGCAGACAGCGAGATGCCCGGCGCCGTGAAGGATTCGCGCAGGACGCCGAGGCGGCCACCCACAGCCCAGGTGACGGGGTGGCTGGTGGTGAACTCCGCGCCGCCCGGCAGGTGTGTGATGCCGATGCTGGCGACGAAGTCGAGCGAGCCCACGCCGCCCACGGTGGGCCCCGCCGAGATGCCATTGAGCAGACCCACGGCCACATTGGCGGTGAGGCCCAGGCCGGCGCCCGAGTTGGTACCGCCCACGGGTGCGAGCCTTGGCAACTCAATGTTAGCCACCGTCACGCGGCCGGACAGTCCCACGCGCGGCGAAGTGCCCATGCGGTGGCCCATGGTGCTGGCCGTACCGGGCACCGGATTGCCGCCCTCCCCCAGGATCAGGGCCCGGGCAATGGCGATGTCCAGCGCATCCAGTCCCGCGCGGCACAGCGTCGTCTGGCCACCGGACTGCGCGCGGCACAGTGTCTCGTAATCGACGATCTGCGCGTCAGCCGGACGCGGAGCGCCGGCCATGGCCAGAAGCATCAGGCCCGCGCAGGACACGGACCGCAGAACGTCGCCTGCTCCCTGCACCATCAAGGAATGCCGATCCCTGTGCATTGCCGTTTCTCTCAGGTTCTGTCAGCCAGCACCACGCGCTGCTCGCCGCGCTCCACCCGCCCCATGCGCCATGCCCGCTCACCCGCGGACAGCAGCCGTTCGATCACGGTTTCCACTGCGCCCTGCGGCACCACGGCAATCATGCCGGCGCCCATGTTGAAGGTGCGCAGCATCTCGTCCCGCGAAATACCGCCGCGTTCCGCGACGACCCGGAACTCATGGGGTGTGGACCATGACGAGAGGTCCACACGCGCGGTACAGTTTTCCGGTATCACGCGCTCCAGGTTCTCCTCGATGCCGCCGCCCGTAATGTGCGCCAGCGCGTGAATCAGGCCGTCCTCGATGAGCGGCAGCAGTGCGCGCCCGTACGAGCGGTGCGGGCGCAGCAGCACATCCGCCACCGACAGGTCGATACCCGGGAAGCGGTGATTCACATCAACGCGCAGCGTGTCGAAGAACAGACGGCGCAGAAGCGAATAGCCGTTGGTATGAAAACCATCGGCAGCCAGACCCACGAGCGCATTGCCGTGGTGTACACGCTGCGCACCCAGCCGGGACGCTTCCGGGACGGTGCCGACGATGAAACCGGCCAGGTCGTACTCACCGGGGGCGTACACATCCGGCATCTCCGCGGTTTCACCACCGAGCAGCGCGCAGCCGGCCGCACGACAGGCGGCGGCCACACCGCCCACGATCTGTTCGACTGTGCCCGGCTCGAGGCGGCCCATGCCGATGTAGTCGAGGAAGAAGAGCGGGCGCGCGCCCTCGACGAGGATGTCGTTGGCGCAGTGATTCACGATGTCGTGGCCCACGCCTTCGTGGCGACCCGCACGCGATGCAATCTTGAGTTTGGTGCCTACGCCATTGGCGCTGGCCACCAGCAGCTGGCCTGCGCCGCCGGGTGCGCGGAAGAGGCCGCCGAAGCCGCCGGGATTGGGCACGACGCCCGGCGTCGCCGTGGTTCCGAGCAGCTCGATAATGCGGCGCTTGGCGAGACCTGCGGCGGTGCGATCGACACCGGCCGCGCGGTAGCTCAGCTCCACGCCGTCGGTCACGTCCGCCTCAGAGACCCGGCCGGATCGCCACCGGCTGATCGAACGCGGTGAGGTCGCGGAACCGCATGACCCGGTCATCGATCTCCTCGACGGTCAGATCGATCAGCCGCCCCACGCCGAAGCGCTCCACCGCGTAGGAACCGAGTGTCGAGCCATAGACGACGGCACGCCGCAGATTGATCCGGTGTTATCGCGCCGTTCCTCGCCAGGTAGCCCACGAAGCCGCCGGCAAACGCATCGCCCGCACCCGTGGGATCGAAGATTTCCTCGAGCGGGAAACCCGGTGCGAAGAAGATCATGTCGTCGGCAAACAGGATGGCGCCGTGCTCGCCCTTCTTCACCACCACCATTGACGGGCCGTGCCGCTGGATCCACCGGGCTGCGCGCAGCAGGTTGTATTCGCCGGACAACTCGCGTGCTTCGCTGTCATTCACCATCAGCACATTGACGTGCGCGAGCAGACGCAGCAGCGCATCGCGCCGGCCCGAAATCCAGTAGTTCATCGTGTCGCACGCCACCAGCTCGGGCGCGCGCACCTGCTCCAGTACTTCGAGCTGCAGCACGGGATCGATGTTGCCGAGAAAGATCCAGCGCGCATCGCGGAAGGCTTCCGGTATGCGTGGCTTGAAATCCGCGAACACGCCCAGTCTCGTCTCCAGTGTATCGCGGCTGTTCAGATCGTAGTTGTAGACGCCGGACCAGCGAAAGCTCTCGCCTTCGCGCTGCTCCAGTCCGCCGAGGTCCACACCGCGGCGCTCGAGGAACTCCAGCTAGTGTACCGGAAAATCGTCCCCCACCACGCCGACGAGGTGCACGGAGCAGAAGAACGAGGCCGCCGCACTGAAGAACGTCGCCGATCCGCCCAGTGTATCCGCGGCGCGGCCGAACGGCGTCTCGATGGTGTCCAGCGCCACGCTTCCCACTACCAGCAGGCTCATGATCCGCTTTCCTCGCGATCCATCCGATCAGGGGCTGCAGAGACCCAGCAGAGTCAGCCCGTTGCGGAGCACGATCCTGCGCCGCCCGGGCCAGCACCAGCCGCGCGCCGCGCAACTCCGTATCAGCAACCAGCACCGCAAGTTCAGGATTGCGACTGGGATTGCCTGCGTGGTACCACGAATTGACCTGGCCTGCCGTGGCTTCGAGGTATTCGCACATCATGTGCGGCGCCCGCGCGGCTGCGGCCCGCGTCACCATTTCCGGCAACAACGCCAGCTGCTTGATCAGGTCCAGTTCCGCCGGCTGCGTGAGCCGGTCGAGGCGGGCAACACCCGGTGGCATCGTTTCCGGCGTCACGCCCGCTTTGCGGAAAATGCTCATCAGGCGGGCGTGTGCGTACTGGATCTTGAAGACCGGATTCTTTTCGGAATGGTCGAGGCGAGATCGAGGTCGAAGAGCATCTGCGCATCGCCTCGGCGCATGAGGAAGAAGTAGCGCGCCACATCGGGCCCGTACTTCCTGCGCCAGTTCCTCGAGGTCATGTACTGCCCGGCGCTTTGCTGAGTCTGGCTTCCTGGCCGCCGCGCATGATGCGCACCATCTGGACGATTTCGACATCGAGGAAATCGGGCAGTCCGATGGCGCGCAGCGCGGCCTGCATGCGGGGCACATAGCCGTGGTGATCGGCGCCCCAGACGTTAATGACGTGTTTATAGCCTCGCTTCGCCTTGTCCGGTGGTAGGCGAGATCCGGGAGGAAATAGGTGAAGGTGCCGTCGCTCTTCACCAGGACGCGATCCTTGTCATCGCCGATATCCGAGGTGCGAAACCAGAGTGCGCCATCCTGCTCGTAGGTGAGGTCGCGCTCGCGCAGGTAACGCAGTGTTTCCTCGAGGCGGTGTTCGCGGTAGAGCTGGCTCTCGGCGAAATACGCATCGAAGCGCACGCCGAACTGGCGCAGCACCTGATCCTGCTCCTGGCGCAGTCGCGTGGTCGCCCAGTCGCGCAGGAACGGCAGTCGTTCCTCCGCGCTCATGCCCTGCAGCCGGCCCGCTTCCGTGCGCTCCAGCTCCTGCGCCAGGTCGCGAAGGTAGTCGCCGTGGTACCCGCCTTCGGGAATCACGAGTGGTTCGCCGTGCAGCTCGCGCAGCCTCGCCTCGAGCGACTCCGCCAGCTTGTCGATCTGCACACCCGCATCGTTGACGTAGAACTCGCGTGTCACCGTGCCCGGTCCATTCGAGCAGTGACGCAATGCCGTCGCCCAGGGCGGCACCTCGCCCGTGCGCGACGTGCAGCGGCCCGGTGGGATTGGCGGACACGAATTCCACCTGCATCGGATCTTCGCGGCCCTCGTCGCTGCGGCCGTACGCGGCGTCGGCCTGCAGGACGGCACCCAGCCGCTGCTGCACGTTTGCGCGTGCAATGCGGAAATTGATGAAGCCGGGCCCGGCGATTTCGGCGGAGGCGATGCCCGCGGCGGGCAGGTCGAGCTGCTCGAATCGATGGTGGCGGCCACTTCGCGAGCCGGCCGCGAGAGCGGCCGCGCGAGTGCGAGTGCGAGGTTAGTCGCCAGATCGCCGTGTTCCGGATTGCGTGGCCGGTCCAGCTGCACCGCGGGTGGTGCGCCGTTGCCCAGGCGAGCCGCGATTTCTTCGAGCTGCTGCTGGAGTGACGCGTCCATCGGGACCATGAATCGCCGGACGCCTTGGCATCGCCGGACGCGGGCTTCGCGCTGCTGCTCTCGCTGGCGGGTTTCGACGTGCTGCCGTCACTGCTCTTCGCGGTATCCTTCGAGCCGCCGGTTTCCGCCGCTTCCGCCTTCTTGTACGCGTCGCTGCGGTAGTCGGTGATGTAGAAGCCCGACCCCTTGAACAGCAGGCCGGCGCCCGCGGACAGCAGTCGTTCCGCGGGGGCATCCGCACACCGGGCATGTGTCCAGCGGTTTTTCATTCATGCGCTGGAACTGCTCGAAGCTGTGTCCGTTGGCGCAGCGATACTCGTAAGTCGGCATGAGTCCCGGTGTTGGAATCCTGCGAGTGAATCTAGCCGGCGCGTGCCGCCGCTCGCCACTCCGCGGAACGTGCCCCACGCGCTGCGCAGCACATCGCTGATCTCGCCCAGTGTGGCGCCGGCTTTCACGGCCAGCACCATGGGTGGCAGCAGATTGTCGCTGCCGGCTGCCGCGTCACGCACGCGATCGAGTGCACTGCGGACGGCGGCAGGGTCGCGTTGCTGGCGCAGCCGCGCCAGTCTGCCACACTGTTCCTCTTCCAGTTCGTGGAACGCGGGCGTATCAATGCGTACACCGTCGTCGTCGCCCGCAAAGGCGTTCACGCCCACGACGACGCGTTCGCCGCTCTCGATGTCGCGCTGGTGCTGCCAGGCGACGCGGTGGATCTCGTCCTGCACCCAGGCGATGGCCTGCGCAGCGCCCCCCAGGTCATCAATGTGCTCGATGATGCGCAATGCCTCCTGCTGCAACGCGTCGGTCAGCCATTCCACGTAGTGGCTGCCGCTGAGCGGGTCGATGGTGTCGGCGACACCCGATTCGTGCGCCAGTACCTGCTGCGTGCGCAAGGCAATGCGCGCGGCATTCGGCGCTGGGCAGTGCCAGCGCTTCGTCGTAGCCGTTGGTGTGCAGCGACTGCGTTCCACCCAGTACGGCCGCGAGAGCCTGCACGGTGACGCGCACGATGTTGTTGAGCGGCTGCTGCGCGGTCAGTGTGACGCCGCCCGTCTGCGTATGGAAGCGCAGGCGGCAGGATTCGTCCGGGGCCTGCCAGCGCGCACGCATCAGTTCCGCCCAGAGGCGTCTCGCCGCGCGGAACTTCGCGACTTCCTCGAACAGGTTGTTGTGTGCCGCGAAGAAGAAGGACAGTCTGGGCGCGAAGTTCTCCAGCGCGAGGCCGGCGGCGGCGGCGCGTTTCACGTATTCGAGGCCATTGGCCAGCGTGAACGCGATCTCCTGTGCCGCGGTCGAGCCCGCCTCGCGGATGTGGTAGCCGCTCACCGAGATCGTGTTCCAGCGCGGCACCTCGGCAGCGCAGAATGCGAACAGATCTGTTACCAGGCGCAGGCTCGGCTCGACCGGATAGATGTAGGTGCCGCGCGCCGCGTATTCCTTGAGTATGTCGTTCTGCACAGTGCCGGAAATCTGCGCACGCGGCACGCCGCGCTCGTCCGCCAGTGCCACGTACAGCGCCAGCAGAATGGCGGCGGTGGCATTGATGGTCATGGACACGGACACGCTCTCCAGCGGGATGCGGTCGAAGAGCGTGCGCATGTCGTCCAGTGTTGCGATGGCCACACCGACGCGTCCCACCTCGCCGCGGGCCATGGCGTGATCCGAGTCGTAGCCCATCTGGGTGGGCAGATCGAACGCCACGGAGAGACCGGTCTGTCCCTGCGCGAGCAGGTAGCGGTAGCGTTCGTTGGTCTGTTCCGCGGTGCCGAACCCCGCGTACTGCCGCATGGTCCAGAGCCGGCCGCGATACATGGTGGGATGCACACCCCGCGTGAACGGGAATTCGCCGGGCAGTCCGGGGCCCGCTGGATCGGGCGGCGGTGCGTCGTCGGCTGTGTAGAGCCGGTCGATGCCGATGCCGTCCGTCGTCTGGAACTTCGTGCTGCGCTCGGCGTGCTGCTGCAGTGCAGGCAGTGCCGTCTCCTGCTCCCAGCGTTCTTTCTCCGTCATGGCCGGCTCCGCGCGGCTCACTCCGCCTGCAGTTCGACCAGCACGGTACCCTTCTCCACCGCCTGGCCCGGAGATACCAGTACCCGCGAGACGATGCCGCTCGTCTCCGCTTTCAGCTCGTTCTCCATTTTCATGGCTTCGACGATCACGACGCCCTGACCCGCGCGTACCGTCTGCCCGGCTTCCACTTCGATGCGTACCACCAGGCCCGGCATGGGCGCGCGCACGGGGCGAGGCCCGCGTGCCGTGCTGCTCCTGCCCGTCATCTCGCGGATAGCGCGTGTGCGCTCATCGAGCACTTCGACGGTGTAGTGGCGTCCGTCGAAGTACACGTCCCACTGGCCCCGGCCCCCGGCCGGGCGCAGGACGAGCGGGAACGACTGACCGTCCGCCAGCAGATGGTGCAGCGGCGTGCCCGCCACGCGCTGCATTTCCGCATGCACCGCGCGGCCATCCACGACGGGCAGCGCGCCGCGCAGATCCACCTCGCAGGTCCTGCTCCCGAGGGTCACGTAGTAGCGCATGCCAGCTCCACCACGGTTTCCACATGGGCAGTCTGCGGGAAGAGATCGAAGCAGCGCAGCGACGGTCAGCGTGAACGCGGATTTCAGCCGGCCGAGGTCGCGCGCCAGTGTAGCGGGATCGCAGCTGACGTACAGTACGCGCGCAGGCGGCGTTGCCACGAGCGCCGTGCAGACGCGCGCATCCAGCCCGGCACGCGGCGGGTTCAGGATGACCAGGTCGGCTGGCAAACACGCGGTTATGTGCTCTTCCACGCGGCCTTCGATGATCTGCGCCTGCGGACTGCAGCCTCGCCTCGCCTCGCGCGCCGCCAGCGGGTCCAGCTCGATGCCGGTGATGTGCGCGCCCTGGCGCTGGCAGCGGCGCGCGTACAGGCCCACGCCGCAGTAGGCGTCGACCACGCGCTGCCCCTGCACGCTGCCGCAGAGGGCGAGTACGTGATTCTCGAGCAGCGCAGCCGCCTGCCGGTTCACCTGCAGGAACACGCTGCCACCGAGCTGCACGGTCTCGCCGTTCCATTGTTCGAGCAGTGCGGCCCGACCCGCGACCAGTTCCGGCACGTGCTCCGGCGCGCGCTTCCACAGTGAGACGATCTGCGGCACGTGCGCGAGCAACGCATCGGGCTGGCCATCGCCATAGCCGTTCTCCGCCAGCAGCGAGACTTCACCGGTATGCGTGGCGCGCAGGGTGAGGCGCAGTGTCTCCCCGGCAGGCAGGCGACTGGCATGCGCGCCCCAGCCGGCACGCAATGAGCGCCAGGCGTCTGCCAGCAGCGGCTCCATGAGCTGACACCGTTCGTCGATGTCGAGCACGCGATCGGGCCGGTCAAGCTCGTGAAAACCCGCGCTCACGCGGCCGCCGCCCGGACGGCGCAGGGTCAGCGATACGCGGTTGCGGTAGCGGAATTCGAGAGGTGAGGCGACGACGTCGGGTTCGTTCACGTCGATGCCGCCGATGCGCCGCAACGCTTCCCGCACGATGCTGCCGCGGGCGCGCAGCTGCGCCGCGGGCGTGAGGTGCTCGAGCGTGCAACCGCCGCAGCCCGCGTAATGCGGGCAGGGCGCCTCGCGGCGGTCCTCGCCGGCTTCCTGCACACGCAGCAGGCGCCCGCGCACCCAGCGCGGCTTCTGTTCCTGGAGCGCGATGTCGACGAGGTCGCCGGGAGCGGTGCGCTGCACGAACGCGACCCGACCGTCCTCGAGCCGGCCCACGCCCGCACCGCCGGCCGCGATGCCGATGATGCGCACGCCTTCCTCTCCGCCCTGTCTGCGTGGCTCGGCGGCGCCCCGGGGCCGCTCGCCCATCAGCGCTCCCATGTCCGCCAGCTGGTGCTCCGCCATGCCTGCCCGCCGGACGTTTCGTCGCGCGCCGTGCGCGGCACTGCGCGTCGCTTGCGATTCTCCTCCTCCGCAAGCGCCACGGCGAGCGCCACGAGGCGCTCGCGTACGGGATCGCCGTCAGCCGCCAGCAGTGCCGGGTGCGCTTCGATGTAGCCAATGTCGAGCCGCCCGGCGCGGAAGTCGGGCTCTTCCATCACCCGCCGCAGGAAGGGCACGCTGGTGTCCACGCCAATGATGCGCAGCTCGCCCAGCGCCCGGCGCATGCGCTCGATGGCGGTGGCGCGGTCCGGTCCGTGCACGATGAGCTTGCCCAGCAGCGGGTCGTAGTGCAGCGATACCTCATAACCTTCTGTTATGGCGCCATCCCAGCGCACGCCCGGCCCCGCCGGCAGTTCCACGCGCTCGATGCGACCGGTCGACGGCAGGAATCCGGCAAAGGCGTCCTCGCTGGTGATGCGGCATTCGATGGCGTGGCCGCGCAATGGCACGTCGGCCTGTGCCAGCGGCAGCGTTTCGCCCGCCGCAATACGCAACTGCCACTGCACGAGGTCGAGGCCGGTCACCAGCTCGGTAACCGGGTGTTCCACCTGGATGCGCGTGTTCATCTCGAGAAAGAAGAATGCGCCGTCCTGGTAGAGGAACTCGATGGTGCCCGGCATTGCGGTACTCCACCGCCTGTGCGGCGGTCACGGCGGCCAGCCCCATGCCTGCGCGCAGTTCCGGTGTCAGCACGGGCGATGGCGCTTCCTCGATCATCTTCTGATGGCGCCGCTGCACGGAACACTCGCGCTCACCCAGCGAGAGCGTGTTGCCGTGCGCATCGGCCAGCACCTGGATCTCGATGTGACGAGGATGCTCGAGGAACTTCTCGAGGTAGAGGCGGCCATCGCCAAACGCGGTCCTCGCCTCGTGCGCCGCGCCCTCGAAGGCGCGGGGCAGGTCGGCCGCGGCGCGCACCGCGCGCATGCCCTTGCCCCCTCCACCCGCAGACGCTTTCAGCATCACCGGAAACCCGATCGCTGCCGCGGCGCGCTGGGCCGCCGCCACATCCGCCAGCGGTTCCGCAGTGCCCGGCACGACCGGGACGCCCGCGGCGATCATGCGCCGCCTGGCCTCGGTCTTGTCACCCATGGCGGTGATGGCCGCGGCGGGCGGACCCACGAACGTGAGCCCCGCCGCTGCAACAGCCTCCGCGAAAAAGGCGCGTTCCGAGAGAAAGCCGTACCCGGGATGGACCGCATCACAGCCCGTTCGCAGGGCCACCGCGACGAGCCCCTCCGCCCGCAGGTAACTCTGCGCCGATGGCGCTTCGCCGATCCAGTACGCCTCGTCCGCCTGCAGCACGTGCGGCGCCAGCCGATCCGGCGTCGAGTACACCGCCACTGACCGCAATCCCAGCTCGCGGCACGCCCGGATGATGCGCACCGCGATTTCCCCGCGGTTGGCGACCAGTACCTTCTTCATGTCAGAGCCCCAGCCCCAGCCCTATAACGGAATATTACCATGCTTCCGGGGCGGATTGGTGTCGCGCTTGTTGCGCAGCATTTCGAGGGCGCTGATGAGGCGGGCGCGGGTCTCGCGCGGGTCGATCACGTCATCGACGTAGCCGCGCGCCGCGGCGATGTAGGGGTGAGCGAACTGCTCGCGGTACTCCAGCTCGCGCCGACGGACCACGGCCTCCGGGTCGGACGCATCCGCGATCTCCCTGCGATACAGGATCTCGACGGCGCCCTTGGGACCCATCACCGCGATCTCCGCGGTGGGCCACGCCAGGTTGATGTCACCGCGGATGTGCTTCGAGTTCATCACGTCATACGCGCCGCCGTACGCCTTGCGTGTGATGATCGTGACGCGCGGCACGGTGGCTTCACAGAATGCGTACAGCAGCTTGGCGCCGTGGCGGATGATGCCGCCGTGTTCCTGCGCCACGCCGGGCAGGAATCCCGGCACATCCTCGAACACGACCAGCGGGATGTTGAAGGCATCGCAGAAGCGCACGAAGCGCGCGCCCTTGACCGCGCTGTTGATGTCGAGGACACCCGCGAGCACGGCCGGCTGATTGGCGACTACGCCCACGGCGCGCGTGCCCAGGTGTGCAAAGCCGACGATGATGTTGCCGGCGAAGTCGCGGTGCACCTCGTGGAAGTCGCCGTCGTCCACCACCCGCCGTATGACCTCGTGCATGTCGTACGGCTTCGCGGGCTCGTCCGGCACGATGGTGAGCAGTTCCTCCGCGCCACGATCGAAGGGATCGCGGGTCTCCCGGCGAGGCGGGTCCTCGCGGTTGTTCTGCGGGATGTAGTCGAACAGACGGCGGATCGCTTCGATGGACTCGAGTTCAGAATCGTGCACGAAGTGCGCGACACCGGATGTGCCGCCGTGCACATTGGCGCCGCCCAGGCCTTCCATGTCGATGGCCTCGTGCGTCACCGTCTTCACGACATTGGGTCCGGTCACGAACATGTAGCTCGTGCCGCGCACCATGTAGACGAAGTCCGTGATGGCGGGCGAGTAGACGGCGCCGCCGGCGCACGGCCCGAGGATCGCGCTGATCTGCGGAATCACACCCGACGCCAGTGTGTTGCGCAGGAAGATGTCGGCGTAGCCGCCCAGGCTCACCACGCCTTCCTGGATGCGTGCGCCACCCGAATCATTGAGGCCGATCACGGGTGCGCCGTTCTTCAGCGCCAGGTCCATGATCTTCACGATCTTTGCGGCGTGCGCTTCAGAGAGCGAGCCGCCGAATACCGTGAAGTCCTGGCTGAAGACGTAGACGAGCCGGTCGCGTACCGTGCCGTACCCGGTGACCACGCCATCACCGAAGATCGGATCGCCGCCATTGGCACTGCGATTCGTGACGAAGCGATCCAGCTCGACGAAGCTGCCCTCATCGAGCAGCATGTCGAGGCGTTCGCGCGCCGAGAGTTTGCCGCGCTCGTGCTGCGCGCGCAGCCGGTCTTCGCCACCACCCAGCTCGGCGCGACGCGCGAGCTCCTCCAGTCGTCGGAGATGTTCGCTCACGCTCATGGACCGTGGCGCCTCACGAATCGCCCGCGAAGGTGATCGACGCGAGCTTGCCGCCGCGCACGCGCACCAGGAACGGCCGGCGGGACACCTGACCGTCTGTTATGGAGAGGACGCCGGTCGCGCCGCGGTAGTCACGAATGGACGCGAGCCGTTCCGCCACCGACGCCGGCTCGGTGGCGCCGGCGGCGATCTGCTGCAGCACCAGCATGGCCGCGTCGTAACCCAGTGCCGGGTAGGGATTGTCGAGCGTGCGCCGCTGCGTCTGCTCGTAGAGGTGCACGAAGTCGCTCCAGCCGGTCGTGCCTTCCGCCGACGGCAGGGGCGTGGCCGCCACGACGCCTTCCAGGGTTTCCGCCGAGAGCGATCGCATCACGTCGTCGCTTACCCACGCTTCGGTGCCCAGGATCTGCGTCTCGGTGAGGCCGAAATACGCAAACTGCGGCGCCATCTGCTTGATGTCACGCTCCCCCGCGGGGACGAACACGGCCTGCGCGTGCGCGTCCTTCAGGCGCTCGATGGGCGTGGCGAACGTGGTCGTGCCGGGATCGAAATTGAGCTGCGCCACCAGCTGCGCGCCTCGCCGTGTCGCCTCCTGCACGAAAGCACGCGCCCGCGCGTTTTCGTCCGCCGAATTCGCGCCCAGCACGGCCAGCCGCGTCATGCCGTTGCTCACGGCCCACGCAGCCAGAGCTGCGGCGCCGCGTGCATCCGCCAGGTTGAGCGAGAGCACGTGTGTGGCGCCCGCAGGCTGCTGCGCTGCGGTGGGACTCACGATCATGAGTGTGCTGTTCGAGCGACTCGCCGCGGCGGCGTCCAGCGACGGGCCGGTGAGCGGGCCGATGATTGCGACCGCGCCATCCGCTTCCAGCGCGGATGCGGCGCGCGAGGCTTCTGCCGCGTCGCCTGCATCATCCTTGACCACGAGTTCGATCTTGCGACCCTGAACGGCGGGATACTGCGCCAGTGCCAGTTCGATGCCTTCGCGCACCAGGCCCGCGTAGTCGGAAAGATCCGCCGATGCACTGAGCGGCAGGATGGCGCCCAGCTTCACGGCTGCGGGTGGCGGCTTCTGCGCGGGGGGAGGCTGCTCCGTGGGTGCTTGCGGGGCCGGCGCCTGCAGGGGTGCCTTGCGGCACGCGGATGCCGTGACCAGAAGCCCGATTCCGAGCCAGACGCGAGTGCAACGTTTCGCCACGAGGCTTCGCTCTGCTGTCCGCGTGTAGGTCCCGCCTAACATAGAATCGCGCGCGACCCGGAAAAAGGGATGGGGCCCGCGCCGCGAGCCCCATCCGTTGCTGCCTTGCGCACAGCCGCCATTCTTCAGGCGGTCGACGCTTCGCTCTCTGCTGCGCCATCCTCCGCCACCGCGGCTTCGGCCGGTGCGCTTTCGACCACGGCCTCGGCGGCCACGGGCACTGCGTCCGCCGTCGCTGCTTCGTCGGTCGTGGCCTCCGCCGTCGCGGCCGGCGCCTCCTCGCGGCGCACGGGCGGCTCCGGCATCTGCGTCACCGTGAGCACGATGCGGTGATTGGAAGCGTCGCATTCGAGCACGCGCAGCGACATGGTCTGCCCCTCGCCCAGTACGTGCGAGAGTTCCCTGTTCGGTGGCACCGGCACCTGGCTGCGCGGCACGAAGCCCTCGATCTCATCGCCCAGGTCCACCACCACGCCGTCATCGAGCAGGCGCACGACCTTCCCATCCAGCTCGACACCCGCCGAGAGGCGGCCCGCAATGGCGGGCCACGGATCGTCCTGCGTCTGCTTCAGACCAAGCGAGATCCGCTTGTTCTCCGGATCGACGCCCAGCACGACGACCTCGACATCATCGCCCTTGTGCACCACTTCGGACGGATGCTGCACGCGCTTCGTCCAGCTCATGTCGGAGATATGAATAAGTCCGTCGATGCCCGGCTCGATCTCCACGAATGCGCCGAACGACGTGAGGTTGCGCACCTTGCCCTGCACGCGCGTGCCCACCGGGTACTTCTCGGGCAGCGCCAGCCAGGGATCCTCCTCGATCTGCTTCATGCCCAGCGAGATCTTCTCGTCGTCGCGGTCCACCTTCAGGACCACGGCTTCGATCTCGTCGCCGATGGACACCAGCTTGGACGGGTGCTTCACGTTCCGCGTCCAGGACATCTCGCTGATGTGCACCAGGCCTTCGACGCCCTTCTCCAGCTCGACGAATGCGCCGTAATTCGTGATCGACACCACCTTGCCACGCACGCGTGCACCCACCGGGTACTTGCGCTCGATGTCCTTCCACGGATACGGCAGCAGCTGCTTGAGGCCGAGTGAAATGCGCTCGCGGTTCCAGTCGATGTCGAGCACCTTCACGTCCAGCTCATCGCCGATCTGCACGATCTCCGATGGATGGCCCACACGGCCCCAGCTCATGTCGGTGATGTGCAGCAGGCCGTCGAGTCCGCCGAGGTCGATGAACGCGCCGAAGTCGGTGACGTTCTTCACCACGCCCTTGCGCACCTGGCCCACCAGCAGCTCCTTCACCAGCTGCTCGCGCTTGGTCTCGCGCTCCTCCTCGAGAATCACGCGCCGGCTGACCACGATGTTGCGACGACGCTTGTTCAGCTTGATGATCTTGAACTCGAACGTCTGGCCGATCAGGTCCTCGATATTCGGCACGCGGCGCAGCGCGATCTGCGAGCCCGGCAGGAATGCGTCCACGCCCATCAGGTCCACGGTCACGCCGCCCTTGATCTTGCGGACCAGCATGCCCGGCACCTTGTCGTTCTCTTCGTATGCGCGCTTGATCTTCTCCCAGACGCGCAGGAAGTCCGCTTTCTTCTTGCACAGTACGACGACGCCTTCGGAGTCTTCCAGGTTCTCCAGAAAGACCTCGACTTCATCGCCCGGCTTTATGTCGTCGGCGTTCTTGAATTCGTCGCTTGGTGATCGAGCCTTCGCTCTTGAACCCGACATCGAGGATCACGGCGTTGTCCGTCACGCGCAGCACTCTCGCCTTGACGATTTCGCCTTCCTCGATATTGGCGAGCGTGCCCTCGTACATCTCCAGCATCGCTTCGTATTCCTCGGGCGAATACTCGTCGTCCTCGAGGAATGGCGAACGCGGGGCCAGGCTGATGCGCGGCGGCGCGTGGTTGGCTGGACGGACGGCCATTTCCTGCTCGACCTGCTCGTCCACGGGGGTTGCCTGCGGTTCCGTCATGTGGGTGGCTCCGACTTGCCGCGTCCAGCCGGGGACCAGCGCGGGTTGAGAGAACAATAAAGGAGGCAGACCGTGCCTCCTCGTTGGCCATTGGGCCGCTATCGGTAGCCGTGCAACCTACCGGAACCCGTGGTATCCGTCAAGCCGACTCGCCACCCGTGCGTAACAGCGCGCAAGCCCGCCGACGGCGGGCCTGCCGCAACCCGGCGTCAGGCGTCGCCCAGCCGGTCGCCGACCAGCTCGAGCACGCGGCTCACCTGCTCGTCGAAACTCATGCCCGACGTGTCGAGGTGCACCGCGTCGGTGGCAGCACGCAGCGGCGATACCGCACGCTCCGAGTCAATGCGATCGCGATCCGCCAGGCGCTCGGTCTCCGCCGCCAGCATGTCCGCGTCCGGCTCGGCCTCGCCGCGCTCGAGCAGGCGACGCCGCGCACGCGTCTCGAGGCTGGCCGTGAGGAAGATCTTCAGATCCGCCTGTGGGAACACGACTGTACCCATGTCGCGACCATCGGCCACCAGGCTGCCGCTCGTGCCCGCTGCGCGCAGCCGGCCCAGCAGCCAGCGCCTGACAGCCGGCACCCTCGCCATGCGCGACACATACGCGTTCACCTCGGGCGAGCGGATGCGATCGGTGACATCGTCATCGCCGGCGAACATGCGATAGCCCGCCGCGCCCGCCGCACCGGGCTCGCCGCGCACACGGAGCGACTCCAGCTGGTCTTCGCGCAACACGTCCCATTGATCGGGCGCGATGCGCGCCAGCAGCGCGGCCAGCGTGAGGGCCCGGTAGAACGCGCCCGAATCGAGGTGACGGATGCGCAGCTGCTCCGCCAGCGCTTGCGCGGTCGAACTCTTGCCGGAGCCCGCCGGGCCATTGATCGTGATGATCACACGCGCGTCCCAGGCACCGTGGCGCGCAGCTGCGCCCAGAATTCCGGGAAGCTCACCGACGCTGCGGCCGGATCGTCGACTGCAATATCGTTCCCCCGCTGTGCCGCCAGCACGCCGAACGCCATGGCGATGCGGTGATCGCCGTGACACTGCACGCGGCCTCGGAGCGGCGCGTCCGTGCCGCACACCACCAGTCCGTCGGGCAGCTCCTCCGCCTGCACGCCCACGGCGCGCAGGTTCTCCACCAGTGCGCGAATCCGGTCCGACTCCTTGACGCGCAGCTCTTCCGCGCCCGTGATACGCGTCTCGCCTTCCGCCCTCGCCGCGAGCACCGCCAGCACGGGGATCTCGTCGATCATGCGTACCACTTCGGCTTCGCCAACCTGTGTGGAACGGAGTATTGCAGGCGACGACACGATGTCGGCCACCGGCTCGCCTCCCGCTTCGCGTGCCGCCTCGATGACCACGTGCCCGCCCATGCGCTGCAGCACAGCGAGCAGACCCGTGCGCGTGGCATTCACGCCCACCCCTTCGATGCGGATGCGGCCACCGCCCAGCAGCGCGTGCGCCAGGAAGAATGCCGCCGACGAGAAATCGCCGGGCACGGTGATATCGAGCGGGCGGAGCGTGGCGCCGGGCTCCAGTTGCACGCCGGGCCTGCCCGCCTGCGCGACCACGCGCAGCCGCGCACCCATCGCGGCCAGCATACGCTCGGTGTGGTCGCGCGAGAGATGCGGCTCGCTCACGCGCACCGCGACACCGCCACTCACACCCGCCAGCAGCAGCGCGCTCTTGACCTGCGCACTGGCGCGCGGCGCGTCATGCTCGATCGTGTGCAGGCCACCACCCAGCACGGCCATGGGCAGGCGATCCGGCTCGCCCAGCTCCTCGATGCGCGCACCGGCCGCAGCCAGGGGCGAGGTGACGCGACGCATGGGCCGCGAGCGGAGCGACGCATCGCCGGTCAGCACACTGCGGAACGGCCGGCCCGCCAGCACACCCAGCAGCAGCCGAGCGCTGGTGCCGCTGTTGCCGCAGTCAAGTGCACCGGCAGCCGCGTGCAGCCCGTCCAGACCCATGCTGTGCAGCACGATCTCGCCGCGCGCCAGGCCGGGGACGCTAACACCCAGTTCGCGCAGGCATTGCGCCGTCGACTGCGTGTCCCCCGCGAGCAGCGCGTTGCGCACGCGTGTCGGCCCGGACGCGAAGGCGCTGAACAGCAGCGCACGATGCGTGATCGACTTGTCGCCGGGAACGCGCACGATGCGCTCGCCTGCCGCCGCTGCCATGGCGTCAGGCCTCGTCCTGCCGTGCTTCCGCGGGTTGCATTGCGGCGCTGTCACGCAGCGGCACTTCGACGACCAGGCCGTCGTGCGCCACGACGGTGTGCGGGAACAGCTGTCGGGCCTCGCGCTCCAGCGGGCGGGGATCGTCGGCGTAGCGCGCCGAGATGTGCGTCAGCACGAGCCGCGCGACACCGGCGCGCTGCGCCACTTGCGCCGCTTCCCTCGCCGTCGAGTGGCCCGTGATGCGGGCGCGCTCCAGTTCCTCCTGCGCGAACGTCGCATCATGGATCAGCAGATCGCCATCCCGGGCCATGGCGACGGTCGCGCGACAGGGCCGGCTGTCCCCCGAGTACACGAGTCTGCGGCCGGGGCGGGGCGGCCCCACCACATCTTCCGGACGAATCATGCGCCCATCGACCTCGACCGTTTCGCCCTTGTGCAGCCGGCCGAACAGCGGACCCTCGGGCACACCCAGCTCGTGCGCGCGCTCCGGATGGAAGCGGCCGAGCCGCTCATCCTCGACGAGCGCGTAGCCCAGCGAGCGCGCACCGTGGCGATTCGCGTAGGCCACGATCGCGTACCCATTGCGCGGCAGGCGCTGCTCCGGCTCCAGCTCCGCGATGGCCACCTCGAAGGGCACCCGCTCCCGGCCCAGCTCCACAGTCTCGCGCAGCAGCGGCGCACACCCCACCGGCGACCACAGCCGGATGGGCTGCTCGCGACCCTGCAACGCCATCGTGCGCAGCAGACCGGTCAGCCCCAGGAAGTGATCGGCGTGCAGGTGCGTGAAGAAGATGTCGTCGACTGTGAAGCCGGTGGCGTAGCGCATCATCTGGCGCTGCGTGCCCTCGCCGCAATCGAAGAGCATCACTTCGGATTCCCGCTGCACCGCCAGCGCACTGACATTGCGGCCCACCGTGGGCCGGCTGGCGGCGGTGCCCAGGAAAGTCACGCGCAACATGCTGTTATGCCCGCCTGCGCACGAGCAGCCAGAGCGGCGCGTAGCACGCGTAGAGCAGTGTGGGCCAGGGCGTGAGCCAGGGCGCGATCAGCAGGCCGGCACTGGCCGCCAGCACGAGAATCGCGCCCAGCCGCGTGCGCTGCGCCAGCGAGCGTGCCGTCTCCGCCGCCTGCAGCGCCGTGATGTCGCCTCGCCGCGCGTGCGCATCGCTCACTTCCGCGGCCAGGAACGCATCCACGCCGCCACGCATGAGCCGGAACGCGCCCCGCCCTGCCAGGCGCAGTGCCGCACCGAACCCCATGATCGCCAGAATCAGCAGGAGCAACTTCATGAATCCGAAGGTAGCGGCTTCAGCGCCCGCGGCAATCGCCGGCGCCGTTCGCTACCTCAAATAGACCGACGCTCGCGGGGCAACGAGCCGACAATGCGGATACCGGCTACGCTAACAAGCATGCAGCGTGAAGCACTTCCACGGGTGATGTGAAAAGGGGCCGTCAGAAGCGGCCCCTTCATTTCCGTTTCTTCTACTGCCAGCATGCCGGGGGAGGGGGTCGAACCCTCATGCCTCTCTGAGGCCGCGGATTTTAAGTCCGCTGCGTCTGCCGTTTCGCCACCCCGGCTGCCTTGCGGCTCGCCAATCTAGCAGCGGAATGTAACCGCTGGAAGCCGGAAGGTGCGCGACAATGCACACTCACACCTTATGCGTTTTCGCGGCGGCCGCATCCGCGGCGGCACGCAGCCGTGCGAGATTCTCGGCTACGGTTGCCTGCGCGTTGAACACGGCTGCGCCCGCCACGAGCACGGTGGCGCCGGCATGCACCACGAGCGGCGCGGTGTCCGGGGTCACGCCGCCATCTACCTCGATGGCCACGCGGTCGAGGCCACGCTCCATCAGCGACGCACGCAGCTGCGCCACTTTCTGCGGACTCGTGGGAATGAACCGCTGTCCGCCGAATCCCGGATTCACGCTCATCACCAGCACCATGTCGAGGTACGGCAGTATTTCGCTCAGCATGTCCACCGGTGTCGCCGGATTGATGGCCACGCCCGCCTTTGCGCCGCTCCACATTGGATGTGTTCCACCGTCCGGTGCAGGTGGGTACTGGCTTCCTGGTGCACCGTGATGACATCGGCGCCCGGCTCCGGCGAACGCTTCGAGGAGTGCGTCGGGATGCTTGATCATGAGATGAACATCGAGGGGCAGCTTCGTACCTTGCGCCGGATCGCCGCGACGACAGGCGGCCCGATCGTGATGTTCGGGACGAAATGCCCATCCATCACGTCGACGTGGATCCAGTCCGCGCCTCGCGGCCTCCGCTTCGGCGATGGCATCGGCGAGTCGGGCGAAATCGGCGGACAGGATCGACGGAGCCAGTTTGATCGTCATGACGAGTACGCCGGATCGAGGACGCGCACTCAACGTGGCCGCTCCAATGACTGCCGCAGTCGCGCGGTTCACGAACAACCCTGTCTCGACCACGCCCGTCCGTTCCTTCATCCGTCGCTCGATCGCAGCGGGATCGTGGATGCCGTCGTCGAACGTGACAATCGACGATGTAGTGTCCACCATCGGTCGTGTAGGGAGAAGCCATGCCGGAGCGGCTGCAGCTCCGGCCGCGCGCCGAGCGATCCGAAGAACGGCAGATGTGTCGACCATCCGAAAGGAATCACTTCGACCGGCAGAGACACCGTGGAGCCGAGCCGGTCGACGAGCTTGCTGTCGTCCGCAATGATGATCAGACGGGCGGACACGCCGGCCACCATCTTCTCCCACAGCAGCGCGCCGCCGTGACCCTTGATCAGGTTCAGGCCCGGCTCGATTTCGTCTGCGCCATCTACGGTGAGATCGAGATCTGGCAGTCGTCGAGTGTCGACAGCGTGACGCCGACCTCGTGAGCGTATCGCTCGTCGCCGTGGATGTTGGACGCCGATGATGTCCTTGAGTCGAACCCACGCGCAGGCGATCGGCCAGGACGTCGAGAAAATGACGAGCGGTCGAGCCCGTTCCGAGTCCGAGGCTGCATGCCCGACTCGACGAACTCGACCGCCCGCACGGCGGCTGCCCGCTTCCCTGCGCCGATCCCGTCGTCCTTTCTGCAGGTTCGCTGGGCGGCATCAGGCCGGGAACTGGCGCAACAGGGCCTTGATGCGCTCCGTGATCTTCAGCGCCTGGTCCATCGGACGCTGCCAGAGATTGCGACCGAAGATCGAGACCCGTCGCCCCCTGCTCCATCGTCCGCTTCGCCTTTGTCCAGCAGATCCTCATCACTGATCTTGCTGCCGCCGCTGAACAGCACCATCGAGCGGCCGGCCGACTCGACCACCCGCCGCGGCCCTCCTCCGGCTGTCCATTCGAGCGTGTTGTACGGCTTGGGCTGCTGCGCATCCTTTTCGCTCTTCTTCGGCTCGTTCAGCTTGATGATGTCCGCGCCGCATTCGTGGGCCAGGCGGGACGCGTAGTCCACCGCGTAGAGCGAATCCCGGCCGCCCTTCTCCTCGATGGCCGAGCCGCGCGGATACGACCAGATGATGAGCGGCATGCCCCATTTCTCGCACGCTTCGCGAACACGGCGGAGCTGATCGATATCCTCGTCCTGACGGGGCGATCCTACATACAGCGTGTAGCCCACCGCGTCGGCGCCGATCGCCAGGCATCTTCGACCGACGCGTGCACGTCGAGAATGCCTTCGCCGTCGCTCGGAATGTTGTCTGCGCCGTTCAGCTTGAGGATGAGCGGCACACGGCCCGCATACTTGCCATGTACATGCGCGCGAGGCCCCAGTGACAGGCGATCGCGTTGTAGCCGCCTTCCGCCGCGAGCCGCCACTGGAACTCGGGGTCCTTGGAGGCCGGATTCGGGAAGAAGTCCACCGGCCCGTGCTCGATCGCCCTGATCGATGGGCAGGATGAGCAGCGTGCCGTTGCCGACACCGTTTCGTAGAGCAGTCGCCGCAGCCGAGTCCGCTTGCCGAGCGGCAGATCCAGGTCCGAAAGAATGGGGCGGCTGGCCTGCGCCGCGGACCGCTCCAGCGTGGTCGCATTCATGTGTCCTCCCGCGTTTGCTGAGTCCGGTTGGCGCGCCGAATCTAGGAAGCGAAGCGCCCGCCTGCAAAGCAGATACCCGCCAGCGCGCGTACTGGCCGAAGCGTCGTTCCGAGGAGAAAGGGGAGGCTGCAACGTCGGTTGCAATGAAAATGCGGGCGGCGCGCCGCAGCAGCGTGGCGGGATCGTGCAACGATTGCAGGCGACGTCTCCCGTTCGCGTTCGCGGCGGGAATTCCCTACGCGAGCGCGGCCTGCGCCTCCTCGATCTGGCGCAGCACCGCCGCACGGCCCGTGCCACCCTGCACGTTGCGGGCTTCGGCGGAGCGTTCCGCGCTGACCTCGGGTCTGCCACCATGGAGGAAGGCAGCGTGCGCCGCCGCCCATGCCGCGTCGGGCAGCGCGCTGGGGCGCACACCGGCCGCGTCCGCCGCGGACGCAGCAGACGGCCCACCGCCGCGTGCGCCTCTCGGAAGGGCACGCCTCGCCGCACCAGCTCGTCCGCCAGGTCGGTCGCCGTGAGCGACTCATCGCCGACGGCCTGCGTGCAATCGGTCCGCGCGAAGACCAGGCCGGCAATCGTCTCGCCGTGTCGCGGGCAGCAGCGTGATCAGGCGTGCTCGACTGCGCTGAACAGCATGCGCTTGTCTTCCTGAAAGTCCTTGTTATAGCCGGAGGGCATGGACTTCAGCATGGCGAATGCACCGGCCGCCTCACCGATGAGCCGCGCCGCCATGCCGCGCGCCAGCTCGAGGCCATCCGGATTGCGCTTCTGCGGCATCAGGCTCGAGCCCGTGGTGTATGCCTCGGGCAGCTCGACGAAACCGAATTCCTCCGTCGAGAACGATGATCAGGTCCTCCGCCAGGCGGGAGAGATGCGTCGCCCTGAGCGCGCAACGAACACCACCTCGGCGATCCAGTCGCGATCACCCACCGCATCGAGTGAATTCGGGGAGACCGACCGGAATCCCGAGCAGCTCGCACAGCAGCATGCGGTCGACCGGGAAGCCGCTGCCCGCGATCGCGCCCGAGCCCAGCGGCAGCACGGACACACGCACGGCGCATCCGTTCAATGCGCGCGCGGTCGCGCTGCAGCGCCCAGAAATGCGCCAGCAGCCAGTGCGCCACGCGCATCGGGCTGGGCGCGCCGCAGGTGCGTGTAGGAGGGCATGAACACGTCGAGCGTGGCGCTCGCCTGCTCGACCAGCGCGAGCTGCAGCGCGGCCAGCGCGGCCGCGATGCGCTCGAGTCGCGCGCATCGCCCAGAGGCGAGTGTCGGTTGCGACCTGGTCGTTGCGCGAGCGGCCCGTGTGCAGCTTGCCCGCGACGTCGCCGACTCTCTTCGTACAGCAGTCGCTCGACGAGCGTGTGGATGTCCTCGTCGGCCGCGCCTTCAGCGGCGCCCGCGGCAAGCCGCGTGTGCACGGCCTGCAGCCCGCGGTCCAGCGCACTCGCCTCGTCCGCCGTCAGCACGCCCGCACGCAGCAGCGCCTGCACCCAGGCGCGACTGCCTTCCATATCCTCGCGCCAGAGTCGGACATCGACGGGCAGGCTGCGATTCAGCGCTTCCAGCGTGGGCGCGGGGCCGGCGGCGTAGCGCCCACCCCAGAGACGATGCCCGGCGCCACCCGCCTCCACCGGCCGTGCCCCATCCCGCGACACGCCGGAATCCGCCGCGTTCTCGTGCGTCATCAGGCCGTCGAGTGCTCCAGCGCGGAGCCTACGGTGCCGCGTCCGGATCACTACGCTGACGCACGGCCGGCGAATCCTTCGAGCAGGCGCCGCTGCTCCGCTTCCGCGCGTGTCGGCAGCGAGAACAGCTGGATGAAGCCGGCCGCATTGCTGTGCTCGTAGCTGGCGCCTTCGCCGAACGAGGCCAGCGCCTCGTTGTACAGCGAGTAGCGGCTCTGCCGGCCGGCAATGATGACGTTGCCCTTGTAGAGCTTGAGCCGCACGGTGCCTGTAACACACTGTTGCGTGCGATCCACCAGCGCATCGAGCGCCTCGCGCTCGGTGGACCACCAGCGGCCCTCGTACACCAGGTCCGCGTAGCGCAGACTGAGCTGGTCCTTGAGCGCCAGTGTGCGCCGCTCCAGCACCAGCTGCTCCAGCTCCCGGTGCGCCGTGTACAGCAGTGTTCCACCCGGCGTCTCGTACACGCCGCGCGACTTCATGCCCACCAGCCGGTCCTCGACGATGTCCGCGCGACCCACGCCGTGCGCGCCGCCGATCTGGTTCAGCCGGTGCAGCAGTTCGGCGGGCGGGAGCGTCTCGCCATCGAGCGCCACCGGGAACCCGGCTTCGAAACGCAGCTCGATGTACTCCGGGCGATCCGGCGCCGCTTCCGGCGATGTGGTCATGAGGAACAGATCGGCGGCCGGCTCCCAGTTGGGATCCTCCAGCGGACCCCCCTCATGGGAGACGTGCCAGAGATTCCGGTCACGCGAAAAGATCTTCTCCTTCGTCACTGTGAGCGGAACCCCGCGCGATGTGGCGTAGGCAATGGCATCTTCACGCGAGCGGATGTCCCACTCCCGCCATGGCGCGATCACACGCAGCCCCGGCGCGAACGCCGCGTAGCTCAGCTCGAAGCGCACCTGGTCGTTGCCCTTGCCCGTGCAGCCGTGCGCCAGCGCCGAGGCGCCCAGCTTCACGGCCAGCTCGGCCTGCGCCCGCGCAATCACCGGCCTCGCCATGGAAGTACCTAACAGGTACTTACGGGCGTAAATCGCGCCCGCCCGCAGCGTGGGCCAGATGAACTCGCGCACGAAGGTGTCGCGCAGATCCTCGACCACCAGCGCCGAGGCGCCCTGGCGCTGGGCCCGCTGTTCCAGCCCGGACAGCTCTTCGCCCTGGCCGATGTCCGCGGCGAGGCAGATCACTTCGGCGTCGTACTGCTCGCGCAGCCAGGGCACGATGATGGACGTGTCCAGGCCACCGGAATATGCCAGCACCACGGTAAACGACATTGAACGCCTCCTCGTTTCGTCTCGATCAACCGGTCATTAGCATCGTGTCAGGCGGGGCGCGTGAGCCCGGCGCCCCGTTCAGCCGATGGCGGCGCTCAGGATATCCAGACCCTCGGCCAGCTCCGCCGCGGCGATCACCAGGGGCGGCAGCAGGCGCACCACGCGCTCGCCCGCGGTGAGCGCCAGCACTCCCGCATCCAGCGCGCGCGCCACCACAGGCGAGGCGGGTGCATCGAGTTCGAGACCCCACATGAGGCCGGCGCCGCGACCCTGCACGATGCGGCCTTCCGCCTGCCAGGCCGCCGCCGCCGCACGGATCTGCGCGCCGCGCGCGCGCACGCTCTCCAGGAATGCGGGCTGCGCCACGCGCCGGATCACGGAGAGCGCCACCTGCGCCACCAGCGGCCCGCCCCCGAACGTGGTCGCGTGATCGCCCGGCTTGAGCGACGCCGCCACCTCTTCCGTCAGCAGCACCGCGCCCATGGGCAGGCCGCCCGCGAGCGGCTTCGCCAGTGTGAGAATGTCGGGCGTCACGCCCGTCGCCTGGTAGGCGAACAGGTGGCCCGTACGACCCAGGCCGCACTGCACTTCGTCGAATACTAACAACGCGTTCGCAGCGTCCGCGATGGCGCGCAGGCCGCGCAGCAGCTCGGCCGGCAGCGGCACCACACCGCCCTCGCCCTGCACCGGCTCCACCACGATGGCGGCCGTGCGCTCGGCGGATACCGCCGCGCCCACGTCGTCCAGTGTGGCCGGCACAATGTGCGCACCGGGCATGAGTGGCTCGAATGGCGCCTGGTAAGCCGGCCGATCCGTGATGGCCAGTGAACCGAACAGGCGGCCATGGAACGAGCCCTTCAGCGATACGATCTCGTGCTTGGCCGCGCCGCCCACCCCGCGCGCGTGACGCCGCGCAAACTTGATGGCCGCCTCGATCGACTCGCCGCCCGAGTTGCAGAAGAAGACATGATCCGCGAAGGAACGGGCCACCAGCTCGTCCGCCAGCTCCTCGCCCGGGCGTGTGCGGAACAGGTTCGAGACGTGGATGAGCCCGGCCTCCAGCGCTTCCTGTATGGCAGCCTCGATCCCGGCATTGCCGTACCCGAACGCGTTGACGCCGATCCCGCTGGTGAGATCGAGCCACGAGCGGCCCGCATCGTCCATCAGGTAGCAGCCACGCCCCGACACGAACAGCGGCTGCGCCCGCTTGTACACGCCCAGCAACGCGCTCGTAGCCGCACGCGTCGCCGCCTCCGTCGTCATCACAGACACGTGAGCACCTCCGTCTCGTGGCGCACGCGCGTGCCGGCCGCTGCGTCGTGCAGCGCGGCAAAGCGCCCGATGCGCACTCGCGTGACTCCCATTTCCAGCGCCTTGAGCGCGGCGTTCAGCTTGAGCGCCATGCCGCCGGTCGCGGTTCCCGCATCGATCATGGCGCGTGCTTCCGCCGCGTTCAGCTCGGGCCGCTGCACACCACCATCCATGACCCCCGCCACATCCGTGATGAAGAGCAGCTCGGACGCGCCCAGCGCCGCCGCCAGCGCCGCCGCCGCCTCATCGGCATTCACATTCAGCGCCCGGCCATCGGGCCCGCGCGACACCGGCGACACCACGGGCACCATGCCCCGCTCCGTGAGCCAGTGCAGCAGCTCCGTGCGCACCTGATCGACATGACCCACGCGCCCCAGCGCGCCGCCCTCTGCGAACACTGCTGTCAGCAGGCCTCCGTCCTCGCCGGAAACGCCGATGGCGTCCGCGCCCGCATCCAGCAGCGACGCCACGATGCGCTTGTTCACCAGCCCGGTCAGCACCATGGACACCACATCCATCAGCTCGGGCGACGTAACCCGCCGGCCCTCCACCCAGGTGTACTCGAGCGCCAGCCGCTCCGACAGACGATTGATGTCCGGACCGCCGCCGTGCACCACGATCACCGGCTCGCCCGATTGCACCAGGTGCGTGCCGAACTGTGCCAGCCAGGCCGCGTCCGCCAGTGCGGCGCCGCCGATCTTCACCACGCGCGCGCTCACAGCGGTATCCCTTCGAGCTCCGGGTAGCCCAGCATCAGGTTGGCGTTCTGCAGCGCCTGGCCGGCCGCGCCCTTGAGCAGGTTGTCGAAGGCGACGACGCAGGTGAGCAGCGGTGCGCGCACGCCCACCACTTCCGCAAATCCGATGGCCAATCGATTCGTGCAGACCACAGCGCGCAGCGAAGGCAGTCCCTCCTCGAGCACATTGATGCACGGCTCCGCAGCGTATGCCGCGCAGCTCGCGGCGATCGCCTGCGCCGGCGTCACGCCGGACTGCACCGGCACATACAGTGTCTCCAGGATGCCTCGCCGGACCGGCAGCAGATGCGGCGTGAACACGAACTCCGGTGCGTCGCCTCCGGCAATGCGCGCCAGTCCCGCCGCGATCTCCGGCACGTGCCGGTGCGTGTTGCCCACCGCGTACGCCCGGTAGTCCTCCGCCACCTCGCCAAACAGGTACTCGCGCTTCGCCGACCGCCCCGCACCCGTCACACCCGAGGCCGCATCGATCAGCACCGGCCGCGACGCATCCACCAAACCCTGTGTTATGAGGGGCGCCAGCGCCAGCAGCACCCCGGTGGGATAACAGCCGGGATTCGCGACCAGCGTGCGCCCGCGAATGCAGTCGCGCCACAGCTCGGGCACACCGTAGACCGCACCCTGTGCGCCCGCACGCAGGTCCGCCGACAGATCCACGACACGCGCCCCCGCCGCCTGCGCACGCGCCGACCACGCGCCTGACTCGCCATGGGGCAGGCAGGCGAACACCAGCTCGGCATCCTCGAGCCGCACATCGTCCGAAGCGACGTAGCGCAGCGCTGTGCCCGGCACGCGACCGCCCTTTTCCGATTCCGACGTCACACTGCTCAGCCGGAAGCGCGGGTGGTTGCGCAGCAGGCGCAGCACTTCCTGGCCGGTGTAGCCGGAAGCGCCCAGGATAGCGGTGCGGGTCGGATGGCTATTATTCACCATGATCGCATAAACATACAATCATCGCCGGCGAGGGCAAGGGGATGGTCCAGCCCCGGCCAGCCCGGAGGGGCGGGCACGGCGCGGGAGCTGGGAGGAGCAAGGAATTGAGAGATTTATTCTACTTCGCCGGCAATGTCCTCGATACGGCGCTGCACTGCGGGAAGCTGGTCATCCTGGCGGAGGATCAGGAGGATGGTGTCATTGCCGGCAAGCGTACCGAGGACCTCGGGCCATTCCTCCCAGTCGATGGCTTCGGCCAGCGCCTGCGCGCCGCCCGCGAGCGTCTTGAGGATGAGGAGATTGCGCGTGCCTTCGGCGCCCACGAAGAGGGCGGGCAGCAGGCGGCGCAGCGGTGGTGTGCTGTCCCATGCCTCGGGCGGCAGTGTGTAGTGGTGGCCGCCGGCGGCGTCCGGCACCTTGATCAGGCGCAGCTCCCGGATGTCGCGGGAGAGCGTGGCCTGGGCCACGTCGAAGCCGTGCTGCGCCAGCAGCTCCCGCAGATCCTCCTGGCTGGAGATGCGATGCTTCTGCATCAGTTCGCGAATGGCGGTGTGGCGCTCGGACTTGGGCATCAGTGCAGCGGCGGCACGACGTAGAGGAAACCCATGAGCGCGCCGTAGAGCACGCGTGTGAGCAGGCGCCGGCCGCGGTAGAACAGCATGGGCTTGAGCGTCGCTTCACGCGGTTCGCGTGCGCGCCGGCGCAGCAGACCGAAAAGCACGATCGAGCCGGCGAGTACGCCGTGCGCCACACCCAGCAGGGCACCCGATGCCACATTGGCGCGCCGCCACCACTCGAACGCCAGGCCGTAGAGCGGCGCGAACACGAGTGTGCCGGAGACCAGTGCGAACGGGATGCTGCCCCGCGGACGCGTCATGAAGCGCGGCGTGCCTGCCCGCCGCGCGGCCGACGGACGCGACACCAGCGCGGTCGCCGCGGCCATCAGCCATTCGCTGGCGATGGATGCGCAGAGCCCGCACCAGAAGACCAGCAGCCAGGACGGTGTCGGTATCTGCATGCGCCTCGGTCAGTGGCCCCAATGGAACGACGCACAGGACCCGGCCCGGTCAAACAGCGCGTTCCCTTCCCGCCCGAAAAGCAGCGCGCACCCGGCAGCGAGGTGGTGCCCGGAGCAGGACGGCGGGTCTTGTGACCTGCACAATAGGGTGGAGACTCGGACAGCGGCAACGTAGTCAGCACGCGGGTGTATTGCCGCGTCCGTCCGGCAACCGCGACAATTCCATGGCAACGGCATTCCTCGAGGCGGAGCGATTCATGCCCTTCGGCATCACCCCCGCAGACGGAGAACCGCGACTCAGCTACGGCAGCTACCTGAAGCTGCCCGAGCTGCTGCGCCTGCAGCAGCTGCTCTCTGATCCGCCACAGCACGACGAGCTGCTCTTCATCACCATCCACCAGGTGTACGAGCTGTGGTTCAAGCAGCTGCTGCACGAAGTCGATGGCGTGATCGAGTGCCTCGATGCCGGTGATACGCTGGGCGCGCACCGCCTGCTGCGCCGCTGCATTGAGATCGAGCGCGTGCTCATCGAGCAGATCAACGTGCTCGAGACCATGACGCCCAACGATTTCCTCACGTTCCGCGATCACCTCATGCCCGCCAGCGGCTTCCAGTCCGCGCAGTTTCGCGCACTGGAATTCCTCTGCGGCCGCAAGGACCCGGCAGTGCTGAAGCACCACGCGCCCGAAAACCCGGTCCGCGCCGAGCTCGAGCGCCGCCTCGCCGGTCCCACCGTGGGCGAGCGTTTCTACGCGCTGCTGGCGCGTCGCGGCTTCAACGGGAACGACGCGCCCGCCGCGACCGCCGCTGATGCCCACGGCAGCGCAGAGCCCGTCATGCCGCCGCGCGTGCGGGAGCTGGTCCGCATCTACCAGCACCCGCGCGAGCATTACGACCTCTATCTCCTGGCCGAAGCACTCATCGAATTCGACGAAACCTTCTACCTCTGGCGCCTGCGTCATGTCGCCATGGTCGAGCGCATGATCGGCTCCAAACCCGGCACCGGCGGCAGCAGCGGCGTCGCCTACCTGCGCACCACCCTCGATGCGCGGTTCTTTCCCGAACTCTGGGAGCTGCGGACCTGGCTCAGCGCCCGGTCCCAAACAGATGGTTAGGACTCGACCCAGCAACTGTTGCTGCTCCTCGCCATGTTCGCGCTGATTGCGCTGCTGCTGGCGGCCGGCGGGCTCTACGGCGTGCTTTCCCATGCGGTGGCGCAGCGCACGAACGAGATCGGCATCCGGCTGGCGCTGGGTGCGCGGGCGGGTCGCGTGCTGGGCATGGTGGTGCGTCAGGGTCTGGTGCTGGTGCTCGCCGGTCTGGGACTCGGCCTGGCGGCCGCCCTGGCCATCGGCAGCGTGCTGACATCGCTGTTATTCGGCGTGTCCGCTCGCGATGGTGTCACCTACGCCGCTGTGAGTGTGCTGCTGCTGGGCGCCGGAGCGCTGGCCTGCTTCTTTCCCGCGCGCCGCGCGGTTTCGGTGGATCCGCTGATCGCACTGCGCAGGGAGTAGGCGACGACGGCGCCTCCGCTCCCCGTCGTGACTCGAGGTTATCGGGGGCCGCATCAGAACGTGCGGTAGTCATGGTGGTAGTGCAGCAGAGGCGGTGCATCGGCGCCGACCTCGACGCGCTCCACGCGGCCGATGACGATGCGATGATCGCCGGCTTCGTGTTCCACGGCGAGGCTGCAGATGAAGCTGGCCAGGGCCGGCTCGAGAACGGCGTCGTCGCCTTCCCGGAAATGGGCAGGCGTGACCACGAAGCGATCGGCGAACACGCTGGCCACACGCTTCTGGTCGGCGCGCAGCAGGTTGACCGTGAAACGCCGCGCATCGCGCAGCGCGGTGAGCAGCGGCGCATCGGCCGCAATGCAGACCAGCAGCATGGGCGGCTCGAGCGAGACCGGGGAGAACGCACTCACCGTGAGGCCCTGCACGCCACGGGCGTCGCGCACAGCCGCCACGGCCACGCCGCTGGCCCAGAAGGAGAACGCCTCGCGCAGCAGTCGCGCCGGCTCGTCGGCTTCGTCTTCCCGGCCGGTCCGTATGCCGGGGCGGATCGGGCGGTGCGTCATTCGGTCTGCTCCTCGCGCACGGAGCTCAGCCGCCGGCGCTGGTGTAGCGGCGCAGCGCGTGCCGCCATAACAGCCGTGTCAGCAGGAGCGCGAGCACGGCCAGTGCGCAGGCGACCAGGGAAACCGCGGGCCGCAGCCGCCCACTGAGCGATGCCGCCGGGATCGTCGTGGTCCACGCGATGGGAATCAGGTACACGAACAGGAAGCGCAGCGCGCCCGGGTAGGCGGAAACGGGGTAGCGCGCGCCTTCGTACAGCGTGTCGAATACCACGGACAGGTTCTCCACGGAGACAAACCAGAACGCGGTGCTCATGAGCGCCACGCAGAACGCATAGAGCACCAGGGCCGCGGCGCAGAACGCCAGCGCGAACGCGAGCAGCCCTGCAGCGGTTGGCAAACGCCCTGTCTGGAAGACGCCGAACGCACAAAGCCCCAGGCCCGTTACGAAGTCGGTGAGGCGCCAGACGTCGAGACGGCGGAAGGAAACGTACGTCTGGGATTCCACGGGTTTCGCGAGGATCAGATCGAGAGCGCCGCTGCGCACGTCCTCGACCAGCCGGGTCAGGCCCGGCCGCACCACGGCTTCGATCAGACCGCCCAGCGCGTTGAATATACCGAGCAATGCCACCACCTCCCAGAACTCCCAGCCACCCAGCGTCGCTGTCTGATGGAAGAAGACCGCCAGGGTGAGCAGTGCCATCGCCATCCAGAAGAGCGTTCCCACAATGCTGGCGACGAGATTGCCACGATACTGCAGCTCCTCGGCGAGGCTGGCGCGCCAGAGCGCGCGCACCACGGCGATCATCCGCCCACCGCCGCGTAACGGCGAATGCCACGGCGCCACACCACGGTGCATGCCAGCATCCATATGGCCGCCCACGCCAGCTGCAGGGCAAAACCGCGCAGGATCGCGGCGCCGTGCAGCTGACCCGTGACCAGTTCCACCGGAAATGACAGCATGTACGGAAACCAGAGCCATGACGCGACCGCGGTGACACCGGCCGGCAGCAGCGACAGCGGCGCAATACGACCGGAGAGAAACGTGGAAACACCGTATTGCAGATTCACGAGTGCTGTCGCGCGCGTGATCCAGAACGCCAGCAGACCGGTGGCGTAGCCGTTCAGGAAGCGGATCCATGCGGCCAGCACGGTGGCCACCAGGCCGAGCAGCCAGAAGCCGGCATGAAACGGCAGCCGCACAGGCGGCCAGAGCAGTGCGATGATCAGCCACAGAAGGAGCATGAGCGTGGCGGTGCGCAGTTTGTAGGCGATGTTGTCAGCGATGGCTTCGTGTATGGGCGCAATGGGACGCGCCAGCCGGAAGTTCATCTCGCCGCCGCGGATCCACTGATCGATGTAGAACGCATCCCACGCGACCGTCGCCTGGTTCACGAGCACGACTGCGAAGAAGTAGCGCGCAAAGGCCGCACGGTCGTAACCCTGCACGGGACCGGCGCCGGCAATTGTCCACCAGATGCCCAGCGAGATCACCGGCTCCAGCATCGCGTAGAGCAGCCACAGCAGGATGGCGGCGTTGTACTGCAGATCGACGAGCCATGCCGTGCGGATCAGCGCGGCGTAGCGAACGGTCCAGCCGCGCAGGGCGCGCACGCCCTGCGTCACGGCGCGTCCCGCGTCGCGCCGGCCGCCGGCACGGCGTCGTCGCCTGACTCCGTTTCCGCCTCGAAGGCGCGCCGGATCACTTCCTCGATGGGCGGATCCTGGATGGAGAGGTCGGCCAGCTGCAGCGATGTCAGCAGCGCAGCGCTCACGCGTGTGGCTGACTCGCGTGGCACTTCCAGCGTGGCGTTGGGATAGCGGAACTCACGCACCGTGCCGAAACGCGCCAGCTGCTCCGCACTGACGCCGTCCGTCAGCACGAGCTGCAGGCGCCGCGTGCGCGCGGTGCGCTCGACGAGGGTGTGCAGCTGTCCGTCGTACAGCAGCTTTCCGCGATTGATGATCAGCACGCGTTCCGCCAGTGCCGTGACATCCGCCATGTAATGCGATGTAAGAAGCACGGCAGCGCCGTAGCGCTCGCGATAGGCGGCGACAAAGCGGCGCACGCCGTCCTGCGCGGCGAGATCGAGTCCCAGCGTGGGCTCATCGAGGAACAGGACCTCCGGGCGGTGCAGCAGCGCGGCCACCAGCTCGCACTTCATGCGCTCGCCGAGCGAGAGCTGGCGTACGGGCTGGTCGAGCAGACCTTCCAGCGAGAGCAGCTGCACCAGCTCGCGCAGCCGTTCGCGGTACGCCGGCTTGGGGATGGCGTAGATGGCGCGATTCAACTGGAACGTCTCCTCGGGCGGCAGATCCCAGAGCAGCTGCTGCTTGTTGCCCAGCAGAAGCGCGATGCGCCGCTTGAACGGCGAACCACCCCGCCACGGCTCGTAGCCGGCCACGCGCGCGCTGCCGGAGGTCGGGTAGAGCAGGCCCGCGAGCATCTTGAGCGTCGTGGTCTTGCCCGCGCCATTGGGCCCGAGGAACGCCACGATCTCGCCAGGCTGCAGGCGAAAGCTGACATCGCGCACGGCGTGCACTTCGCGGTAGCGCGGGCGGAACAGCGCGCGTACTGCACCGCGCAGTCCCGAATCCCGCACTTTCACTCGATATGTCTTGGTTAGTGCACTGGCCCGAATGGCGTCGTCCGCCGTCGTCCCTGCCACGCCGCCTCCCGCAAGACTGACGCGGCCGCAAGGCTCAAAGCGCGACCGCTCTTGCGGGAAGATAATGCCGGGGCCGCTTCACGGCGGCGGCAGGTCAGTTGCGGGCGCCGCGGATGCGCAGTCCTGAACTGGTCACGTGATAATGGCGGGGCGCGTGCGGCGCGCGGTCCCGGGCGTGGTCAGCGAGCGTCTCGAGCCACACCTCGATCTGCTCGGGGTTGGCACCCAGTGCATCACCGGCGACACGCACGGTGAAGCCGTGGCTCGGCGACGGCCGGTGCACGTGCCACGCCGCCTCCGCGGTGCCCGACGGCAGATCGATTACCCGGCCGAAGCGCAGGCGCAGCCAGTCGCTGATGAAGCTGATGCCACCCGTCGTCGGCATTACAAGGTCGGTCATTCCATCCATTGGATTCTCGTCTCTCCTCTTGAGCGCCGGACTTCCCTGCCCTTTCCCGATGTTGCGAGTTTCGGCAGTCGAAGCCCGCTCTTGATGGCGACAAATGCTACATCTTTGTGCGGAAATGCCCGCGCCTCCCCCGTCGCGCCGCAACGGTACGCACGCTCCTGCAGACCTGCCGGAAGGCTCGTCCTGGCCGTGTGCGACGCGCTCGACCGCTCCCCCGGGTACGCGGTGCTGGCCGGAGCTGGTGCGCCGCCGGCCTGTCGCTGTCACGACGGCTCGGCGCCTCGCCGCGATCGAGGACCGGCCGTGTCGTGACCCGTCCTCAACGCGGGCGTCAGCGCCCGCCCGTCAGTGCCTGAATGTTGGGGGTACCTTGCGTGAGTGTCGGCAGGCGGGCTCGCGCAGGTGAATCGCCGATGCTGCGGGCGGGACCCTGCCGCAGCCGATCGCGGCGCCGCACAGGCAGTCCTTGTCGTTCAGGCCTGCCTGCACGACCCCGTCAGCGCCGGTCGGTCGGGCGTAATTCGTTGTTATGGAAGAGGCCCCGGGCGGATTCGAACCGCCGGATCGAGGTTTTGCAGACCTCTGCCTTACCACTTGGCTACGGGGCCGGACGAAGCACGCGAAGTGCGACGAAGCGGGTGGGAAAGCGGGCAACCGGACTCGAACCGGCGACCTTCTGCATGGCAAGCAGACGCTCTACCAACTGAGCTATGCCCGCGGCGGGTTGAACGATAGCCGCAGCCTGGCGGCATCGTCAACCCGAGACGCGCACGCCGGGACCCGAGCCGCGCCGGTTTTCGGCTCACGCCGTTGGCGGACCGATGGCAGCGCGGTAGACCTCTTCGTACAGCTCCGCGGAGCGCGCCCAGGACCAGTCCAGACGCATGCAGCGGCGCCGCAGCGCATTCCAACCCTTCTGCCGCCACAGCGCGACGGCACGCTGCACGGCGAACGTCACGGCTTCAGGCGTGGCATCGTCGAACAGCAGGCCGGTCTTGCGATCGGTGACCGTGTCCACCAGTCCGCCGGTGTGCCGGGCGACGGGCGGGGTGCCGTAACGCTGCGCGATCATCTGGCCCAGGCCGCACGGCTCGTAGCGTGACGGCATCAGGAAGAAGTCGGCGCTGGCGTAGAGGCGGTGCGCGACGGATTCGTCGAATCGGTTGAACAGGGCCACGCGATCGGGCGCGAGACGCGCGAGCCGGGTCAGTTCACGCTCGTAGGCAGGCTCGCCACTGCCGAGCACCGCGAGGCGCGCGCCGGCTTCCACCATGGATGGCAGCGCGCGAATCACCAGGTCGATGCCCTTCTGCTGCGCCAGCCTGCCCACCATGGCGAACAGCGGACCGTCGCCGTTCAGCTCGGTCTCCCTGAGGAGCGCGGCGCGATTCGTGTCCTTGCCGTCCAGCGTGCCCGCCGTGTACTGCGAGGCGATGTGCGGATCGTGCGCGGGATTCCACGTGGCGGTGTCGATGCCGTTCAGGATGCCATTCAGCACGCGGTGCCGGTAGCGCAGCAAGCCGTCGAGGCCGGCGCCGTACAGCGGTGTCTGAATCTCCCGTGCGTACGTCGGCGAGACGGTGACGAGACGGTCGCTCAGGGCGAGGCCCGCCTTCATGAACGAGGCGTGGTGCAGGAACTCGATGCCGTTCTCCGTGCGGTAGAAATCCCAGGGCACCCCGATCTGCTCGAGCAGCACGGGCGAGAAATTGCCCTGGTAGGCGAGGTTGTGAATGGCGAAGACCGTGGCGACATCGAGCCCGTCGAGCAGTGCGTACACAGGCACCAGGCCAGTGGGCCAGTCGTTCAGATGAATGACGTCGGGCTTCCATGCAGTGGCGTAGCGCACGACGGCACGGCAGAAGAACGCGAAGCGCCGGCCGACTTCGAGTGGTTCGCGCGATGCGCCTTCGTACGGCGAGCCGGCCTCGAAGAAACCCGGCTGATCCACGAGCACGGCCGGCGTTGAGGTGCCCACGCGATGCGTGACGAAACGCACGGCCACTTCCCCGCCGACCCACGGCACGGCGACGGTTTCCGTGTGTGCGGCGGCATCGAGCCCCTCGCGCGCCACACCGTAGAGCGGGAGGATGATGCGCACGTCATGACCCGCGGCGGCCAGCGCATCCGGCAGCGCCCGCGAAACATCGGCCAGTCCGCCCGTCTTGAAATACGGCGTTGCCTCCGACGTCACATGGAGGATTCTCACCGGCCGCTCTTCTTCCTGCGCGGCGCCGCAGCGCTCTCGTGCAGCAGCGCCCAGACGAGGAAGCCCGCCTCGGACGCAGCATAGGGCCCGGCGGCAACGGAGCCGGAATCCGGGTCCCATGCGCGCACCGCGACGCCTGCGGGCAGGTTCAGCGCGCGCAGCGCTTCGAGGGCGCCCTCCCGCCGGCGTGGTGTGAGCAGGTCGGCGCAGAGCGCGGCGAAGCGTGCCTGGCGTGGCTGGCTGCGACCGGCGAGGCCCGGGAACCGGTGGCCGCCGAGGTACAGCGGGTAGTCCGGTGAATGCAGCAGCTCCATCGTGTTCGACCAGATGGGATCTTCGGCCTCGCAGAATTCGAAGTACGGCAGCAGGCCGAGGCTGCCGGCCGGGTCGTCGTAGACTGCAGCGTGTCCGCTCAGGTCGCTGCTGGCGGCGATCACGGGCAATCCCTGCACGTCCGTGGTGAGTTTCAGCCAGAATGCGGCCCGGATCTCGTCCTCGCCCTTCTGCAGGCGGGGCCGTGCCTCGCCCGGCGCGGCCCGCCAGAGGCGTTCCAGCACCCCGCAGAGCTTCCATAACACGACATTATCGAAGGCCGCGAACGGGTAGTCCGCGCGCTCGCCGCCGGGCAGTACTTCCGACGAACCCAGGAACACCTCGCGGTGCAGGTGACTCCAGGCCATGTCATCCAGATCGCGCAGGATCTGCTGCACCAGCGGTTCGTCCGCGAAGGCCGCGTCCCGGGCCACGTCACTGTAGCGCTCGATGGCCAGCGCGTACTCGCAGGCGCGGCCCAGCGAAAAGCCCGCATCCAGGATGCCGCCATTGAGGTAGCGCCGGAAATTGCCGGGCCGGTCGGAATACACTTCGAGTTCGTGCACCAGCAGTTCGCGCGCCACTAACGGGTCTGTTAGGGCATAGGCGGGCAGACTCCAGGCCAGCGCTTCGCGCTCGCCGAAGACGGCGCACTCGCCGTGCTCGGGGGACCGTGACAGCACGGGGTAGAGCCGGTCGTCGTCCACCGCGCGCGCGGCCGCCCAGTAGTGATGAAACACGAGATTACGGGCGACGATGTCGCGGGCCACCCCCTCGTCGGAAATGCGGTTGAGGCTGGCCAGGTCCAGGCGGGCGCGACGCACCAGCTCGTCGGCGCCCAGCCCGGCCAGACGCAGCGCCGCGGCCACGGCGCCATCTCGCTCGGGCGCTACACCCAGGACAAAGGCCACGGTGAACCGCTGGCGCGCGTCCGGCCGCCGCTCGCAGCCCAGGCGGAACCGCAACCGGCCGCCGTTGGCGGCGGCCAGCTCGTGGTGGGACGGAAAGGTGGAAGGCTCGTCGTCGCCGGCACCCGCCAGCACGAACACGTCCTTCTCGACCAGCGTGATGGCCAGGGCGGCGCCGGCAGGCGGATCGCCGGCTTCCAGCACCACAGCGGGTGCCTCGGGGCGCCACAGCCGATTGCCATCCCGGAGCGGCCGGGTGCTCGCCACGGTGCGGAGCGACCAGCTCCAGGATCCCTCGAGCCAGAGCCGGACTGGGCCGGTCGCCCCTTCGACGTGAACGATGATGGCGCCACCGGGTGCAAGCGGGTCGAAGCCGCCGGGCGTGCAGAAGGTCACCACCACACGGAGGTCGCCGGCGCGGGCCGAAAAGCGCGGGATCCAGCGATCGACCCGTTCCCAGCGAAGGCCCTCGAGGGGCAGCTCCCGACCCTCCATGGCGAGGCCCAGACGCAGCAGCGGAACGGCCTCGGGAGACGGGTTCCGGTCGCCTCTCCAGGACAGCAGTGAGGCCATCCCGTGGTGCACCACATTGGCCTCGTGCAACGCCCCATCGGAGGTGGCGATGCAAGGCAAAGCCAGGTAGTGATTTCCAGTGATTTCCCAGGCTGCGTTCAAGGGCTCCACAGGATGCAGTCCCGGGGCTCGGGCCGCGCCTGGCCGAACTCCGTAAGATATTGTTTTTGTGTTACTTACATGGAACGCCGCGGGCGCTTTTCGGGATCCTGCCGGTAGCTTCCGGGGCGCGCGGACGGGCAAAATGAACCCGCGGCGGACGCGCCGTCAAACGGGTCTCCGGGGGCGAAAGATTCTGCTTGACGGAGGCCTCTTCGGACGGGTATGTTGGACCCCGTTCTCCGGCGTCAGCCGGGCGGGGAGATGAGCGGGAAGGGATGCGGGAGGCGTGCCCAATGGACCTCTCCCTAAGACCCAGTAAGGTTCCGCCGCCGCAGACCTGAAAACCCCCGCGTTCCGTTCGAACTGACCGTGCTGACGTCGGAATGGCGGGTCGTGGATCAGAGCATCGAAATCGGTGCTTCGGTCGCGACCCGCCAGCGCATGGAGCCCTCACATCGCGGCGCAATTCCGACGCAACGCACGTCGCGCGCACTCTCGCAGTTGCCGGGTTGTATTTCGTATCATCCCCCGCCGAACGGTACTCCCTCTTCCTGAGGTTGATCGATGAGCGTCACGAAACGCGGCTTGCTGCTGGGCGCGATCGTGTTCCTGTTCTGCGCCGCGCGCGTCTCCGCACAGTCGGGAACAATCACGGGACATTTGACGGCAACTGACACGGGCAAACCGGTTGTCGAGGCACTGGTGCAGGTGCTGACCACGGATGGTCGCGTGGTAGCGAGCACGGCTTCCAATCAGGATGGTGTTTATCGCATTGCGGGTGTCGCGCCGGGTATGTATGCGGTGACCGCATCTGCGATCGGTTACGGCACGCAGACAATGGCGAACGTGGAGGTCACGGCGGGCGGCACAGCGCAGGCGGATGCGGCGCTTTCGCCGCGCGCGATCGAGCTGAACACCGTCGTGGTGTCGGCATCACGGCAGCAGGAGAAAGCGCTGGATGCGCCGGCGCGCGTCGAAGTGGTCAATCAGCGCGAGATCGAGGCCCGGCCCACAGTGACGCCGGTGGATCACATCCGCAATTCCGCGGCGGTGGACGTGATCACGCAGGGTCTGCAGTCCACAAATGTCGTGGTACGCGGCTTCAACAATATCTTCTCGGGCGCGGTGCACGCGCTCACCGACAATCGCATAGCGGGCGTGCCATCCCTGGCAGTCAACGTGCTGAACTTCATTCCTGCGAACAGCGAGGACATCGAGCGCATTGAGATAGTGCTGGGACCGGGCTCTGCGCTGTACGGACCGAACACGGCGAACGGCGTGGTGCACTTCATCACGCGCTCACCGCTGCGCGACCAGGGCACGGTGCTCTCGCTCAGTGGCGGCAATCGCCAGGTGTGGCAGGGCCAGTTCCGCACCGCGCAGAAGTTCAGTGATCGTGTTGCGTTCAAGGTCTCCGGCCAGTACGTGCAGGGTGACGACTGGCACTACATCGATCCGGTGGAGGCATCCGAGAAAGCGAAGTTCGCGGGCAACCCGTTCTTCAAGCAGGACCTGATCAACGCAACCGGCATCACCGCGGCGGAGGCGGACACGCGTATTGCGCGCATTGGCAATCGCGATTTCGGCATGACCCGCTGGGGTGGCGAGGCTCGCCTCGACTGGAGCGTGACACCGGACTTCACCACCATTTTCTCGATGGGCACATCGACAGCGTCGCAGATCGAGCTGACCGGCCTGGGCGCGGCGCAGGCCAGCGACTGGCGCTACAACTACCTGCAGGCGCGCGGCAGCTACAAGCGCTTCTTCGGTCAGTTCTACGTCAATGCCAGCGATGCCGGCGACACCTATCTGCTGCGCAACGGCGCACCCATTGTCGACAAGTCCAAGCTGTGGGTGGGCCAGCTGCAGCACGGTGTCTCGCTGGGCGAGCGCGAGCGACTCACGTATGGCGGCGACCTGCTCTACACGGTGCCCGTCACCGAAGGCACCATCAACGGCAAGTACGAGAACGACGACCAGACCACGCAGATCGGCGGTTATCTGCAGTCGGAAACGACATTGTCATCGAAACTCGACGTCGTGCTGGCCGCGCGCGTCGACCATCACACCGCGCTGCCCGATGCCATCTTTTCGCCGCGCGCGGGGCTGGTGATCAAGCCGGCGCAGAATCAGGTCTTCCGTCTCACGTACAACCGCGCATTCTCGACGCCCTCATCGCTCAATCAGTTCCTGGACCTGCCCACCGCAGTACCGAACGCGAGCCTGGCACAGCTGGGCTACAGCGTGCGCGTGCAGGGCACGGGCAAGACCGGCTTCCATTTCAAGCAGAGTAACGGCGGTTACGTGATGCGTTCTCCGTTCACGCCCGCAGCGGGTGGCGGACCCAAGGGCCTCGTGCCCGCGGATGCGTCGGCATACTGGGCGGCCGCCGTGCAGGTGCTGGCGCAGCAGGCCGCATTGAAGGGCACGCCGCTGCCCGCCAACATCGTGCAATACTTGCTGACGCTGCACCCGACAGGCACGCAGATCCCGACGAGCTACCTCAACACCGTGAATGGCACGACGGGGTTGCTCTCGGCGCTCGATCTGCCGGACACCAAGCCGATCCGTGAAGAAACGAGCACCACGTTCGAAGCGGGCTATCAGGGCATTGCGGGCAGCAAGCTGCTGCTGGCCGCGGACGTGTGGTTCTCGCGCCGGCAGAACCTGGTGACGCCGCTCACGACGCAGACGCCGCTGCTGCTGATGTCGGGACCGCAGATGGGCACGTATCTGGTCACGCGTTTCATTACGGATCTGGGTATGTCGCAGGCAGCGGCACAGGCTCTGGCGGGTCAGCTCGTAGGCTCGCCCACGGCACCGGGTCTGGCGACGATTCCGCTGGGTGTGATCTCCTCGAGTGACGTCGATGCCAGCGGCGCCCAGCTGCTGGCGAGTTACGCCAATGTCGACAAGACGATCAGCCTCTGGGGCTCGGATCTCAGCGCCACCGCGCTGCTCAATGACCAGTGGTCGCTGGGCGCATCCGTTTCCTGGGTGAACGACGACCTGTTCAAGTACGTGCTGGGCAGCGACACCACCGACGTCACGCTCAATGCGCCCAAGTTCAAGACGACCGGCTCGCTTGCCTATCACAATGACAAGGCCGGATTCTCCGCAGAGGGCCGCGTGCGCTACACCGATGGCTTCCCCGCCAGCTCCGGCGTGTACCTGGGCACCGCATGCCTGTTCTCGACGCCACCCACGAGCATCAACGTCGAGCCCTGCGTCAAGGCATTCACACTGGCGGACATCGTGCTCGACTACAGTCTGCCCTCCATGCGCGGCGTCTCGCTCGGGCTCAGCGTGAACAACCTGTTCAACGCGAAGTACCGCAGCTTCCCCGGTGTGCCCGACATCGGGACGACGGCGCTGCTCAGGTTGCGGTACGCGTTCTAGGCAGGAGTCTCGAACTGCGTTGCTGGGGCGGGTTGCCGGGGCGGGTAGCTCGGGAATGACGACGACTTTCTGACGGCGTTGCTGGGGCTCGGGCCGGGGCTGGGAACGACAAGGACTTCTTGACGGCGTTCTTCCGGGGATGCGCTCGGCGGGAGGGAACGGAGCCGCTGCGCGTGTGCGGCGCGCGGCGACGCCGCGGGTGCGTGACACGGCCCGCGGCATTCTGACACAATGTTAGTAGTTGGTGACCGAGTCTGTTCATCGGCCCCGGTGCACGACACGAAGCGACGTCCTCGCCATCCGTTTTCTGTTCCCGGCAACCAGTCCGGGCACCTGCGCGAGCAACGACGTTCAATCCGTAATCCGTTACCCAGCCCCAGCCCGGGCCCCAGCAACGCTGTTCAGCTCTCCAGCAGTTCCCGCGCATGGGCCTGGCTGATCCGGCTCTCGGGGTCGCCGCCCAGCATGCGGGAGACTTCGCGGATGCGGGCTTCATCGCGCAGCTCCTGTACGTCGGTGGCGGCCCGGCCGGTGCGTTCGGATTTTTCCACCAGGAAGTGGTGGTCGGCGGCGGCGGCAATGCGGGCGAGGTGTGTGACGACGAAGACCTGGTGCTCGCCGGCCACGGCGCGCAGGCAGTCGGCCACGCGCTGCGCGGCGTGACCGCCAATGCCGGCATCGATCTCATCGAAGACGAGTGTCGGCACGCGGTCCTGGCGGGCGAGGCTCGCCTTGAGCGCGAGCATGATGCGTGATAGCTCGCCACCGGATGCGACGCGCCCGAGCGGCGCGGGATCGAACCCGGCGTTCACGGACACACGGAACTCGACGCCTTCCCCGCCGTGCGCGCCGGGTTCACCCAGCGGAACGAGCAGAGTCTGGAAGCGGGCATCGGGCATGCCCAGCTCGGGCAGCAGGGCGCACAAGGCCGAGTCCAGTCGGCGCGCCGCACTGCGGCGTTTGCCGGAGAGCCGATCGCACAGCTTGCGGTGTTGTGCATCGACGCGGGCCAGATCCTGTTCCATAACACGGCGTTCGTGCGCGGCGTCATCGAGCAGCGCCAATTCCCGTTGCGCGCGCTCGCCGGCAGCGATCACATCTTCAATGGCAGGGCCGTACCTCGCCTTGAGTCGGAACAGCAGGTCCTGGCGGCGGCGGATCGCTTCCAGGCGACCGGGATCGTCCTCGATCCGCGCAGCGTACTCGCCCATCTGGCGGCCCAGCTCCTCGACGACGTAGTAGGCGTCTTCGAGCTGCTTCGACCATTCCGCGAGCGCGTCATCCAGGCGTACGAGCTGTGCCAGCGTGCGCCGGATCTCGTCCAGGCGGCCGCTGAGCGCGTCATCGGCGGCGTAGAGTGCCTGATGCAGCGTGCGCGCCAGGCCGGCCAGTTCCTCGGCGTGCGTCAGACGATGGGCCTCGGCTTCCAGCTCCGCCTCCTCGCCGGGGCGCAGCTGTGCGCGCTCGATCTCCCCGGCCTGGTGGCGCAGCAGGTCGGCGCGTTGTGCGACTTCGCGCCGCTTCGCATCGAGAGAATCCAGCCGCTCGCGCAACGTACGGGCCGCGCTGTATGCCTGCGCGATCTCCAGCGCGAGCGCGATCTCGCCGGCGAACGCGTCCAGCATGGCACCCTGCTCTGCAGGCTGCAGCAGCGACTGGTGCTCGTGCTGGCCGTGCAGGTCGACGAGCTGCCGGCCGATCTCGCCCGTCAGCGATGCAGTGCTCGCGGAGCCGTTAATCCAGGCGCGGGAGCGTCCTTCCGCAGCCACTTCCCGCCGCAGGATCACCAGGCCGTCTTCCGCATCGATGCCGCGCGCATCGAGCAGATCGCGCACGGCCGGCACCGCCTGCACATCGAAAACGCCCTCGACAACGCAGCGACTCGCACCCGCGCGCACGGCGTCGGCTGATGCGCGCTCGCCCAGCAGCAGTGACAGGGCACCGACGATGATGGACTTGCCCGCGCCCGTCTCGCCCGTGAGCACGGTGAGCCCGGGTTGCAGCCGCAGTGCCAGCTTCTCGATGACGGCGAAGTTCTCGATGCGCAGCTCGATGAGCATGCGGCAATCTAGGGCAGGATGGGCGGTGCGTTCCAATAGCGTGTTGGGCGCAGCGCGACGCAGACCCGAGGCGGCATTGTCGCCTGAAACCCTTTGCATGGACCGGGCGTCATTGGGCTGCGAGCGCGTACCGGCAGCCGACGCGTCAGCGCCGCTCGTCCGACTCGAGGCTCCAGTTCAGCTTGCGCCGCAGCGTCGAGAAGAAGCTCTGCCCGGGGAAGCGCACCAGCGGCACGGTAGGCTCACCACGGCTTATCACCAGGCGGTCCTCGGGCCCGAGACGTTCACCGTCGCGGCCATCCACCGTCAGGATCAGCTCGGCCGTGCGCGAGAGCGAGCGCACGGTCACGACCGCGTTGGCGGGCAGCACGAGCGGCCGGATGACGAGCATGTGCGGGCAGATGGGCGTGGCCAGGATGCACTCGACGGATGGGTCGACGACGGGTCCGTTGGCGGCCAGCGAGTAGGCGGTCGAGCCGGTGGGCGTGGCCAGGATGATGCCGTCTGCGGAATAGGTGGCGATCACCTGGTCGTCGGGCCCGACCTGTACGGCCAGGCGCACGATCCGGGCGAGGCCGCCCTTGTGCAGGACGGCGTCATTGAGCGTCACGTGCGCGCTGACATCGCCGTTGGCGCGCACCACCCGCGTTTCGAGTGTGAGACGCACATCCAGCCAGTAGTCGCCGGCAAACAGGCGCTCGATGTGCGGCTCCAGCTCATCGGGCGCGATGGCCGTGAGGAAGCCCAGGTGTCCGAGGTTCACACCCAGCACGGGCGTGTGGAAGGGCGCCACCAGGCGGGCCCCCTGCAGCAGGGTGCCGTCGCCGCCCAGTGTGACCAGCAGGTCGATGTCATTGGGCGCGAAATCACGGCCATTAACTGGCCGTTACCGGTGCGCAGCAGCGCGCCGTGCCTGTCGGTGAGGGCACGCAGCCGGGAGAGCACGTCGTCCAGCTCGGGATAGCCGGGCTGTGCGTACACGCCGATGCGGGTGAAGCGGGTCTGGCCCTGCGGCGGGCGGGTGAACGGCATGGTCATCAGGCGGTCTCGCGCACAGCCGGCATGCGCACCGCCCCTGCCAGCGTGCGCGCCCGCTGCGCAATGTCAGCCGCCGTGAGACCGACTTCCTTCAGCTGCTCATCGCGGCTGGCGTGCTCGATGATGCGGTCCGGCACACCCATCACGTCGACGAGCGGGCCGTGACCATGCGAACGCGCGTGTTCGCAGCGCGCCGCCATGGCCGCGCCGAAGCCGTTGACCTCGGTGCCCTCCTCCACGGTGAGCACCGCGCCATGGTGCGCGAGGACCCACGCCAGCGTGCGCTCGTCGACAGGCTTGAGGAAGCGGCAGTTCACGACACTCACGCCCAGGCCCTCCGCTTCCAGCTGGCGCGCGGCTTCCAGCGCGGGCAGCACCATGGTGCCGACCGCCAGGATGGCCACGCCTTCACCCGGCCGCAGCACCTCCCACGTGCCGTACTCGATGCGCGGAATCTCGTCCACCGGCGGCACGGCGGCGGGCGCGTTGTCGCGCGGATAGCGCAGCGCGAAGGGGCCGTGATCCTGCTCGATACCCAGGCGAAGAAGCGCCGCCAGCTCGGCGCCATCGCGCGGCGCAGTGACCGTGAACCCGGGCAGCGCCATCAGATACGCAATGTCATAGAGTCCCATGTGCGTGGGCCCATCATTGCCCACCAATCCGGCGCGGTCCATGGCGAACACCACGGGCAGCTTCTGGATCATCACATCGTGCACGATCGAATCGTAGGCGCGCTGCAGGAACGTCGAATAGATGGCGACGACGGGTCGCATGCCTTCCGTCGCAAGTCCGGCTGCGAACGTCACGCCGTGTCCCTCGGCGATGCCCACGTCGAAGTAGCGATCCGGATACGCATCAGCAAAGGGAACGGTGCCGGTGCCGGACGGCATTGCCGCCGTGATCACGACCATTCCCGGATGCTGCGCGCCCAGCTCCACCAGCGCCTTGCCAAACACGTTGGTATAGGCCGGCGGTCCACCCTTCTTCTTGGCCATCTCGCCGCTGATCTTGTCGAAGGGCGTGGCGCCGTGCCACACGACGGGATTCTCCTCCGCCAGCGGAAAGCCCTTGCCCTTTCGTGTCAGCACGTGCACCAGCGTGGGCGTCTTCCAGGTGCGCACGCTGCGCAGCGTATGCACCAGCGCGTCGAGATCATGGCCATCGATGGGACCGACGTAGCGGAAGCCCAGCTCCTCGAACAGCGTGCCGGGCGTGAGGAAGCCCTTGGCGCTCTCCTCCAGCTTCAACAACATGGACTCGACCATCGAGCTGTTGGTGCGGTGGATCAGATTCTTGATCTCGTTGCGCACCCGGTTGTAGATCGGGTTGGTGACCAGGGCCGTGAGATACTTGTGCATGGCGCCGACATTACGCGAGATCGACATCTCGTTGTCATTCAGGATCACCGTCAGTGCGTGATTCGTGTGGCCCGCATTGTTGAGCGCTTCGTAGGCAATGCCGCTGGTGAGCGCACCATTGCCGATGACAGCGACCACGCCGAAGTCCTCGTGCTTCAGGTCTCGCGCCGCGGCGATGCCCAGCGCGGCGGAGATGGACGTGGCCGCGTGGCCCGCGCCGAACACGTCGTATTCCGACTCGCCGCGGCTGAGAAACCCCGAGGGACCGCCGCGCTGGCGAATGCGCTCGAAGCCGCGGTTGCGGCCCGTGAGGATCTTGTGCGGATAGCCCTGGTGCCCCACGTCCCAGATGAGCCGGTCGCGCGGCGTGTCGAACACGTAGTGCAGCGCCACCGTCAGCTCGACCACGCCCAGGCCGGGCGCGAAATGACCGCCCAGGTGGCTGATGACGTCGATGATGCGCTCCCGCACCTCCGCCGCCAGCTGCGGCAGCTGGTCCGGCCGCAGCCGCCGCACATCTTCCGGGCTCTCTATCGCATTCGAGCAGCGCCACGAGCGCCTCCTGTGAACGCGCAGGTATAACATCGGATTATCAGCGGTCGCGATCCACGACGAACTCGACCAGGCTTTCCAGTGCCACGGCGTGAATGCCGGCGCCGTGCAGCGCGGCCACGCTCTCGCGCGCAGCGCGCGCGGCTTCCGCCCTGGCCGCCGCCACACCCATGAGGGACGGGTAGGTCGCCTTGCCGTTTTCGCGGTCCCGTCCCGCCGTCTTGCCCAGCGCGTGGGCGTCTCCCGTAACATCGAGCACGTCGTCCATTACCTGAAACGCCAGGCCCAGCGAGCGGCCGCAGCGACCGAACGCGTCAATGGTCGATTCGTCGGCTTCGGCCAGGCGAGCACCGATGCGCAGGCAGGCGGCGAACAGCGCACCCGTCTTGCGCGCGTGAATCGCCTGGAGCTCCGGCAGGCTCACGGCCTCACCTTCCGCGGCCAGGTCCAGCAGCTGCCCGCCGACCATGCCGGCAGCGCCCGCTGCGCCGGTGAGTTCACGCACCACGCGCGCCCTCGCGATGCCGCCCAGGCCCAGAGCCGCGGCACCACGCTCCAGCGCCGCGCAGGCAAGCGGGATCATCAGGGCGCCCGCCAGCGTGGCGCGACGCACGCCGAATACGCGATGCGTGGTGGCGTGGCCGCGGCGCAGGTCATTGTTGTCCATGCACGGCAGATCGTCGTGCAGCAGCGAATAGGTGTGCAGCACCTCGATGCCGCAGGCTGCGTCATACAGCGCAGCGCTCTGGCACTCACGCATTGCGCGATACGCGCTGACCACGAGCACGGGGCGCAGCCGCTTGCCGCCTGCCTGCAGCGCGTAACGCACGGGCTCGGCCAGCCCGGCTGGCAGCGCGTCGACGCGCGCCGCGAGCAGCCGCGCGAGCGCTTCCTCCACGCGAACACGCTCCTCCGCCATGACGCTCTGCGCGTATGCGCGCGTCGCCGCGACGGCCATCACTCGGGCTCCGGCGTAATGCGCTCGACGAGGATGCCGCCGCGCTCCGCCGCCACCACCCGCTCGATACGCAGTTCCGCCTCCGCCAGCATCCGTTCGGCCGCGCGCAGGTGGGTGACGCCTTCCTCGAACAGTGCCAGCGCATCGTCCAGCTCGAGGCGGTCGCTCTCCAGCCGCGAGACGATGGCCTCGATGCGCGCCAGCCGCTGCTCCAGCGTCGTCGCTTCCACGGGCGTGCTCATGGCACTTCTCTACGCGCGGCGGCGTCCACGGTTTCCGCGCGACAGGGCACGGTGCCATCCTTAACACGGAGTTGGAAAGGCCGGCCGCCCGCGAATTCGCCTGTGCTGCGCAGTACGTGTCCGCTTTCCCCGACCGGCACGGCGAAGCCGCGCTCGAGCGCGGCCAGCGGTGATACACCGTTCAGCCGGGCGGCCAGGTGACCCGCGCGTTCACGCCGGCGCAGGACCAGGTCATCCGCAACGGCGAGCAGGGATTCGCGCATCCCGCCGAGCCAGTCGCGGCGGGCCGCCACCCAGCGCTGCAGCGCGAGGCGCAGCCGCTGATCCTGGCGCGCCAGGTCACGCGCCACGGCACGGCCATCGGGGACGGCGCGCTCGGCCGCAGCCGATGGCGTGGGCGCGCGCCAGTCCGCGACCAGATCCGCGATCGTGACATCGACCTCGTGACCCACCGCGCTGATCACCGGCACGGGGCAGTTGACGATGGAGCGGGCTACAACCTCATCATTGAACGCCCAGAGATCTTCGAGCGAGCCGCCGCCCCGCCCGACAATGACGACGTCGGCGAGTCCGGCCCTGCCGAGAAGCCGAATGGCGCGCGCGATGTCCGATGGTGCGCCGTCGCCCTGCACCCGGGCCGGTGAGAGCAGCACGCGCGTCCACGGTGCGCGCTGCGTGATCACGCGCAGTATGTCGTGCAGTGCCGCGCCCACGGGTGAGGTGACCACGCCCACGACAGAAGGAAACGGCGGCAGGGCACGCTTGCGTTCGGGCGCTAACAGTCCCTCAGCATCGAGCTTGCGGTGCAGACGGTCGAAGGCGATGCGCCACAGTCCGCCGGCGCCCAGGCCCTCGATGGTGCGCGCCACGAACTGATACTCGCCTCTCGCCTCGTACAGGGTCAGCCGGCCCAGCGCGCGCACCTTCATGCCTTCTTCCGGTTCGGCAGGCAGCTGCTGCGCATTCGGCGCGGAAGATCACCGCGCGCAGCTGTGCACTGCGATCGCGCAGCGCGAACCAGCAATGTCCGGAGGGGTGTCGCTTCCAGCCGGTTACTTCGCCTTCGATCCAGAGCGGCGGGATGCTGCTCTCGAGGAGTTCCTTTGCCAGCGCGTTGACCGCCGAGACCGTGTACGCTTCGGGCCGTGCGCCGCCCAGCGACCAGCCGGCCGCGCGCGGTGGCCCGCCGCTCCGGCGCGCAGGCCCGGGTGCATGGGCGTCGCTCATCCACCTCCCGCCGTGGCAGGATCGGCGAGCGCGCCACTCGCGTGCAGCCGGCGCGCCGCCTCGAGCGTGTTGCGGAGCAGCATGGTGATGGTCATGGGACCCACGCCACCGGGCACGGGCGATATGGCCTCGGCTACCTCCGCCACTTCGTCGTACGCGACATCACCCACCAGGCGATAGCCTCTGGGCGACGACGCATCGTCCACGCGGTTCACGCCCACGTCGATCACCACCACGCCCGGCTTGACCATGTCGCGCCGGATCAGCTCGGGCTTGCCCACGGCCGCGATGAGGATGTCCGCCTGCCGCGTGATGGCGCCCAGGTCACGCGAGCGCGAGTGCGCCACGGTCACCGTGGCGTTGCCGCCCGGTGCATCGCGCAGCAGCAGCATGGCGACGGGCCGGCCGACAATGGTCGAACGCCCTGTTATCACGACGTGCTGACCGCGCGGATCGTAGCCGGAACGCATCAGCATTTCGATGATGCCGGCGGGCGTGCAGGGCGCGAGCACGTTGAGGTCGCCACTGGCCAGGGCACCGGCGTTGAGCGGATGGAAGCCGTCCACGTCCTTGGCCGGGTCAATGCTGCGCAGCACCTTCTGGGTATCGATGTGCTTCGGCACCGGGAGCTGCACGAGGATGCCATGCACATCAGGGTCCGCGTTGAGCCCGGCGACCACGCCCAGCAGCTCATCCTCCGAAGTGTTCGCCAGCAGCACCATGGTGCGCGAGGCGAAGCCTGCCTTCTCGGCCGCCTTGCCCTTCATGCGCACGTACACCTGACTCGCCGGATCTTCGCCCACCAGCACGACCGCAAGGCAGGGCAGCTGACCGGTGCCCGCACGGAAGGCGGTCGCCTCGTCGGCGATCTCCGCGCGCATCACCTCACTGATCTCGTGGCCGCTGATTACTTTCGCCATGCTCCGAATCGCTGACGCATCTTGGTTCGCAGGCGACGACGCGCGCCGGCAACAGAACTGTCATAGCGCAACCTGCCCGACGGCCGCCGTGCGCCGTGGCTCAACGCGCGAAGTCCACCGCACGCGTTTCCCGGATCACGACCACCTTGATCTGACCCGGGTATTGCAGCTCCTCCTCGAGGCGGCGCGCGATCTGGTCGCTCAACTCGGTCATGCGCACGTCGTCGACGTTTTCGGGATTCACCATGACGCGCACTTCCCGGCCCGCCTGAATGGCGAAGCAGCGCTCCACGCCATCGAAACCGTTGGCGATCTCCTCGAGCTTCTCCAGCCGCTTCACGTAGGTTTCGAACATCTCGCGACGAGCACCCGGCCGCGCACCGCTCACCGCATTGGCTGCGGTCACGAGGAACGTTTCCGCGTAGCGGTGCGGCTCCTCGTCGTGGTGCGCCTTGATGGCGTTGAGCACCTGGTCCGGCTCGTTGTAGCGCTTGCAGAGAGACCAGCCCAGCTCGACGTGCGTGCCTTCGTGCTCGTGCGTCAGGCCCTTGCCCACATCGTGCAGCAGCCCGGCCCGCTTCGCGATGGTGGCGTTCAGCCCCATCTCGGCCGCCATGTTGCCGGCCAGCATGGCCACTTCCTTGGCGTGCAGCAGCTGGTTCTGCCCGTACGACGTGCGGAACTTGAGGCGGCCCAGCACCTTCATGATCTCCGGGTGCACGCCGTGTACGCCCATCTGATAACACACTTCTTCAGCCGAGCGCAGCATTGATTCGTCGACTTCCTTGCGGCTCTTGTCGACGACTTCCTCGATGCGACCCGGATGGATGCGACCGTCGGCAACCAGTTTTTCCAGCGACAGTCGCGCGATCTCGCGGCGGATCGGATCGAAGCCGGAAAGGATCACGGCTTCGGGTGTGTCGTCGATGATGACGTCGATGCCGGTGGCCTGCTCGAACGCGCGGATGTTGCGGCCCTCCCGCCCGATGATGCGGCCCTTCATCTCGTCCGATGGCAGACTCACCACGGACACGGTGCTCTCCGCCGTGTGATCCGCGGCAATGCGCTGAATGGCGAGGGAGAGAATGTTGCGCGCCTCGCGGTCGGCCTCGCGCTTGGCGTTTTCCTTGATCTCGCGGATCATGTTGGCGGCGCGCGCGCGCGCTTCTTCCTCGAGTTCCTGCAGCAGCCGCTTGCGCGCTTCCTCGGACGTCATCCCGGCGAGGGCTTCCAGACGCAGGCGAATTTCGCTGGTCAGGCGACGATTCTCCGTCGCCTGTTTCTCGAGTTCATCCTGCCGCGCATTGAGCGCGGATTCGTGCTGCTCGAGAGACCGCTCTTTTTCGTCGAGGATATCGAACTTGCGATCGAGCGACGTGCGTCGCTCGTCCAGCCTGGCTTCGGCGCGGTCGACTTCTTCGCGACGCCGGGTTTCTTCGTGCTCCCATTCCTCGCGGGAGCGGAGTGCTTCTTCCTTGCCGGACAGTTCGGCTGCGAGACGCAGCCGATCGGCATCTGCTTCAGCGTTCTGTCGAATGCGTTGAGCGACGGACTCCGCGTCCGCCTGCACGCGCTTGAGCAGGAGCCGTTCCAGCCTCCAGCCCAGCAATATGCCAAGCAGACCCGCGCCGACGGCCCACACGCCGATCAGCATCGGTGCGTTCATGATCTCTCCAGAAAGGCGCCCGGGGCGCCTCGGGAAGGCGACGTCCGGCCATCATCAATACGGCCCCCGCACTACAATTGGCCGCGCTCGCGGAAGGGAGCGCCGCAGCGGCAAGGTAGGGCGGCTCAGGAAGCGGTCGCAAGGCTGCCCGGCTCGAGGTGTCGCGCGATCTCGGCCGTCAACGCCCTTGCCCGGCCCGCCGCCGCGGCGCGCGCGGTTTCCGCCTCGCGCTGCGCCTTGAACAGCTGGTCCGTGATGGCCATCGCGGCGAGGACGGAAGCCTTGTGCGGCGGCAGCGAGGTCGCGCCCTCGATAATGTCGCGCACCGTGCGATCCACGAAGCGAGCACAGTCGCGTGTGTACTCGTCGCTTTCGTCCGTGCGGATCGTGTAGTCTTCTCCGGCGATTTGTACGGTGACGACCGTGCGACGAACGGGCTCGCTCACGATTCCTCCTCACTGAAGCGGACACGCGCCAGCAGCCGCTGCACCGTTTCACGCGCATGATCGAGACGCGTGTGCAGTTCGCGATTCTCGTGCTCCAGCGCACGCGCGCGCTCGGCCAGCGCCATCGGGTCGATGCGGCCACCGGAGACATCGTGCAGCGCGCGCTCCAGCTCGCCCGCGCGCTTCTCGGCAGCCGCCGCGCGCTGGCGCAGCGCGTCGTGATCGTCGAGCAGTCGGCGCACCGTCTGCTCGAGTTCGTTCCAACCCGGAATTGCCGCAGAATCAGCGTCGCTCGGCATGGTGCTCCTGCTTCAGCCGCTCGAGGATGCGACCCAGCACCGCATCCACCTCCGCCACCGTCAACGTACGGTCTGCCGCCCGGAAGCGCAGCCGGAACGCAATGCTGCGCCGCCCCGCGGGAATACCCTCGCCCACGTAGACATCGAACGGATACGCCGTCTCGAGCAGCGGGCCGCCACTCTCGCGAAGCGCCTGCAGCAGTGCCTGCGCCGTGACCGCTTCCGGGGCGATCAGCGCGATGTCCCGATCCACCGCAGGCTGCGCGGGCAGTGCGCGCGCCATTACCCCCGGTCGGGCCGTCATCGATGGCAGCAGTTCAATCTCCAGGCCCCAGACCGGCGCGGCCCAGGCCGGCGCATCCATGCTCTCCGGCGGTACGCGCGACGCCTCGCCCGCAATACGCGCTGGCTCGCCCACTACCATTTCGAGACGATCGCCCGCGCCAGCTTCCGCAGCGCGCACGGCACCGCCCAGTTCATCGGCCAGCTCTTCGAGCAGCCCCTTGAGGTCCCAGACGTCGAAGACCGGGACCGGGCCGCTCCAGTGCTCAGGCGAACGACCGCCGGTCATGATCGCGGCCAGGTGCGTCGCCTCGCGCGGCAGGCCACCCTCGCCACCAGGCGCGAACACCGTGCCGATCTCGAAGAGCCGGACATCCCGTGCCCCACGATTGAAGTTGGCTTCCACGCGATGCGTGAGTCCCGGCAACAGTGCCCGCCGCAGACGGCTCTCGGTGAGCGCCAATGGCAGCAGCAGCGCGACATCGCCATCGCGTTCCGGGACCAGCGGCATACCCCGCGATTCGAGGAACCCGCGCGCGACCAGACCATCGCGCAGCCGATCCTCGAGCCGGGCCACCCCGTTGTCGGGCACGGCACTCGGACGAAAAGGGCGCAGCTCGTCGGGGAATGTGTCGTATCCCCTCCGCCGCGCCACCTCTTCGATGAGGTCAGCCTCGCCGAACACATCATAGCGGCGGTGCCCGGGGACGCGCGCGGACAGTGCGTGCGGCGTCGTAGCCTGGATCGTGAAACCGAGCGGCCGCAACAGTGCTGTCATCTCGTCCAGCGACACCGGTACGCCCAGCACCTGCACGGCGCGCGCCGCGCGCAGCTCGATCATGGCGGCTAACGGCAGCCCGGCGTCCGCAAAAGGGACGTCGAGTTCAGGCCGGCCGCCGGCGGTGGCACAGATCAGGTCGACCGCGCGACCCAGCGCCCGTTCCATCATGTCCGGATCCACGCCGCGCTCGAAGCGGTAGCTCGCGTCCGTGTTCATGCCGAGAAGGCGACGACCCGCCCGCACCGTCTGCGGCGCGAAGAGCGCGCACTCCAGCAGCACGTCCGTCGTGTCCGCCCTCACCTCGGTCTCGCGACCACCCATGATGCCGGCCAGCGCGACCGGGCGCTGCGCGTCGGCGATCACCAGGACAGCGGGCGTCAGCCGGCGCGTCTCGCCATCCAGCGTGACCAGGGCTTCGCCCGCGCGCGCCCGCCGCACCACGATGGTATCGCCCAGCGCGCGCAGGTCGAAGGCGTGCAGCGGCTGGCCCAGCTCGTACAACACCCAGTTAGTCGCATCCACCACATTGTTGATCGGGCGCAGCCCCACGGCGCGCAGCCGCGACGCCAGCCACTCCGGCGAAGGCGCGATGTGCAGGCCCCGCAGCAGAGTGCCCAGGTAGCGCGGGCAGCCTTCGCCGTCCTCGAGGGTAATGCGCACACCCGCGGCCGCGACGCTGGCGTCGCCGCGCAGCAGACGAAGCGCGGCCCCGGGCCGCTCGGCCTGCTGACCGGGAAATGCGGGCAGCAGCATGTCCGCCTCGCCCGCGGCGGCCAGCTCGCGTGCCACACCCCAGTGCGACAGCAGGTCGGGCCGGTTGGGCGTGACATCGATGACCAGGCGCGTGTCGTTCAGGCCCACGGCATCCACGAAGCTCGCGCCCGGCTGGAACTCGCCGTGCAGCTCGAGAATGCCATCATGATCGCGACCCAGCTGCAGCTCGGCCGCGCTGCACAACATGCCGTTGCTCTCTTCGCCACGGATCTTCGAGCGGCGGATGGCCGTGCCGTCCGGGAGGCGGGCGCCGGCGGGCGCGAAGGGATAGCACGCACCCGCACGCACGTTGGGCGCGCCGCACACGACGCTCAGCGCGAGCCCCGTGCCGGCATCGACCTGACAGAGTGATAGCCGGTCCGCGTTGGGATGGCGACGCACCTCGAGGACGCGCGCAATGCGGATGTCGCGGAGCGGCTCGCCCAGGGCGAGCACTTCGTCGACCGGCGCCCCCAGCATGGCCAGGCGCTCGGCCACGACGCGCGCCGGATCGCTCAGCGAGGGCAGCAGCTCGCGCAGCCAGCGATGACTCACGTTCATGGCATCACACGAACTGCTCGAGGAAGCGCGTGTCCGCTTCGTAGAGCAGGCGGATATCGGGAATGCCGTAGCGCACGAGCGCAATGCGCGCCGGGCCCATGCCGAAGGCGAAACCGGTGTAGCGCCCGGCATCATAACCCACGGTTTCCAGCACCTTCGGATGCACCATGCCGGAGCCCATGATCTCGAGCCAGCCCGTGCCCTTGCACACACTGCAGCCTCGCCCGCGGCAGATGATGCAACTGACATCCACCTCGGCGGAGGGCTCCGTGAACGGAAAGAACGATGGGCGGAAGCGCACGCGTGTTTCCGGCCCGAACAGACCGCGCGCGAATTCGGCGATCGTCGCCTTGAAGTCGACGAAGGTGATGCCTTCGTCCACGGCCAGTCCCTCGAGCTGTTCGAAGGCGGGCGCGTGCGAGGCATTGAACGGGTCGCGCCGGTAGCACATGCCCGGCGCCAGAATCCGGATGGGCGGCTGATACTGCTGCATGGTGCGGATCTGCACCGGCGAGGTGTGACTGCGCAGCAGCACGCCGGGCGCCAGGTAGAACGTGTCGTGCATGTCCGCCGCCGGATGGTCCAGCGACGTGTTCAAGGCGACGAAGTTGTACCAGTCGGTCTCCGCTTCCGGGCCGCGTGCACGGGTGAAGCCCAGGTCGCCCAGGACGCGACAGATCTCGTCGATCACGAGGGTGACCGGGTGCCGCCCTCCCGTCCAGGCGTGACGGCCCGGCAGCGTGAGGTCCAGCCGTGCACCCGCGCTCGGGCCGCCCGCACCGATGCGCGCCGCAGCCGCGTCCAGCAGTTCTGTTATATGCTGTTTCGCGCGATTGGAGGCTTCGCCCACCGCCGGTCGCGCTTCCGCGGGCAGGCTGCCCAGGCCGCGCATGATGGCCGTGAGGCGGCCTTCCTTGCGCCCGAGGAAGCGGACCCGTGCCACCTCCAGCTCCGCTTCCGTGCGCACCGCACTAACCGCCTGTTCGGCTTCCGCCTGCAGCGCGGTGATCTGGTCGATCAGAGAATCATTCGCCGGCATCGTCTCGGAAAAGCGGCAGCGCGCGACCCCTGTCCGTGCGCCGGGCCCGGACCCTGTGGTCGCGCAGGCGACACGCGCCCGCCGCTCCTTGTTCGGGAATCATTGCGCCAACCACGCGCGAGCCTGCGCAGACCGCGGGAACGCAGGGCCGGTGCAGCGCCGGCCCTCCCGCCTCAGACCATGAGTCCGGCCTTGGCCTGGCGTACCAGCTCGGCGAAGGCGGCCGCGTCGTGTACGGCAAGGTCCGCGAGAACCTTGCGGTTCACTTCCACTCCCGACTTGCGGAGCCCGTTCATGAAGCGCGAGTAGTTGAGCTCCGCGTCGTGCAGGCGGACGGCCGCGTTGATGCGCGTGATCCAGAGGCGGCGGAACTCGCGCTTGCGCTGCTTGCGATCGCGGTACGCGTACTGCCAGCCCCGCTCGACCGCGTTCTTCGCAATGCGCCAGAGCTTGGAGCGACCGCCAAAATAACCGCGCGCTGCGCGAAAGATGCGCCGCTTCTTGCGATGCCGTGGCACCGCGTTCGTTGTTCTCGCCATGACAGCCTCCTCCTCAGCCCCGCAGCATCCGCTTGATGCGCCGTGCGTCGCCCGGCGCACACAGATCGGACTTGCGCAGCCGGCGCTTCCGTTTGGAGGTCTTCTTGGTCAGAATGTGGCTCTTGAAGGCGTGCTGCCGCTTGACCTTGCCACTCGATGTCACGCGGAAGCGCTTCGCCACGCTCTTGTTCGTCTTCATCTTTGTCTTTGGCATCTCATCTCGCTTCGGGACTCTCGCCCCGCTACTTCCTGGGACCCAGGACCATGGTCATGGTGCGACCTTCCATGGCCGGTTCGACTTCCACCTTGCCCACGTCCTGCAGCACGTCGGCCACTCGCCGCAATACTTCACGGCCCATCTCGGGCAGCGCCACCTGACGGCCCCGGAACATCATCGTCGCTTTCACCTTGTCGCCCTCCTCGAGGAAGCGACGCGCGTTCCGCACCTTGAACGCAAAATCGTGCGGCTCGATGCCGGGCCTGAACTTTACTTCCTTGATGTGGATCTGATGCTGCTTCTTGCGCGCCAGTCGGGCCTTTCTGGCTTCCTCATACTTGAACTTGCCATAGTCCATGATCCGGACGACGGGCGGCCGCGCATTGGGCGCCACCTCGACCAGATCCAGGCCCGAACTCTCTGCTGCCGCCAGCGCATCTTCCACGGCCATGATGCCCATTCTGATTGCCTTCGGCCGAAATCACCCGCACGGGGCTGATGCGAATCTGACGATTGACGCGAACTCTCTTTTCCGTCGATATGGCGCAGCCTCCAGGCTCTTTGGGGAAAATGAACGGGGCCTGCATTCGCAGACCCCGCCGGAAAGAAGACGAGCCGCGCGCACGCGGTTCGTTTTCCATTCGCTGACCCGGCGGTACCGCTGGAGCGGACCGAAAGGTGAGGCGGACTCGAGCCCGCCCGCTTCCCCACTTTTTCGGACCCTGAACCTAAGGCCCCGCTTGAGCTTGTGTCAAGCTGGCATGCGCTCGGCTCAGCCCAGGCTGCGACTCCGGACCTCCCCCAGCAGCCGCGCGCGGAACAGTTCCCGTGACATGACTTCCTGTTTGTTGCCCGCGCCTCGCCGGCGCACGGCCACGGTGCCCTGGGCCGCCTCCCGCGGACCGACGACAGCCATGTACGGCACCTTGTGCGTCTCGGCATCGCGGATGCGGTAGTTGAGCGTCTCCGAGCGGCGGTCGAGACCCGAGCGCAGTCCGGCGGCGCGCAGCTCCGCGTCCAGGGCTTCGGCACTGCCCAGCACTTCATCCGTGATGGCCAGCACGCGCACCTGCTCGGGAGCCAGCCACAGCGGGAATGCGCCGGCGTAATGCTCGATGAGCCCGCCCACGAAGCGCTCCATGGAACCCACCAGCACGCGGTGCAGCATCACGGGCTGGTGCCGGCTGTTGTCCTCGCCCACGTACTCGAGCGCGAACCGCTCCGGCAGGTTGAAGTCCAGCTGCACGGTGGGCCCCTGCCATTTGCGGCCGATCGCGTCGATCAGCTTGAAGTCGAGCTTCGGTCCGTAGAACGCGCCGCCACCTTCGTCCAGCTCGTACGCCTGTTCCCTGCCCTCCAGCACCGCCGCCAGCTGCTTCTCGGCGTGGCGCCACTGCGCCTCCGTGCCCAGTGCCTTGGCCGGCATGGTGGACAGCTCGATGGTGTACGGATAACCGAATGTTTGCAGCATCTCGTGCACCAGGTCGAGCAGCCGCGCGATCTCCTGCGGCACCTGCTCCGGCGTGCAGAACACGTGCGCGTCGTCCTGCGTGAAACCGCGCACGCGCAGCATCCCGTGCAGCACGCCACTGCGCTCGTAGCGGTAGACGGTGCCGAACTCGGCGTAGCGCAGCGGCAGGTCGCGGTAGGAGCGCTGTCGTGACTGGTAGATGGCGATGTGCCCCGGACAGTTCATGGGCTTGGGCCGGTATTTCGCGCCCTCCACTTCCATGGCGCCGAACATGTTCTCGCGGAAATTCTCCAGATGGCCCGAGATCTCGAACAGCTTCTCGCTCACGATGTGCGGCGTGTACACCAGGTCGTAGCCGTGGCGCACGATCAGCTCGCGCTCGTAGTTCTCGATCTCGCTGCGTATGATCGCGCCTCTGGGATGCCACAGAATCAGGCCCGGGCCCACGCGCTGATCGACGGAGAACAGGTCGAGCGCAGTGCCCAGCACGCGATGATCGCGACGACGCGCCTCCTCCAGTCGCTCGAGGTATTCGTCGAGGTCTTTCTGGTTGAACCACGCCGTGCCGTAGATGCGCTGCAGCATCTGCCGGTGTTCGTCGCCCCGCCAGTACGCGCCCGCCGTATGGAGCAGCTTGAAATGCTTCACGTAGCCCGTGGAGGGCACGTGCGGCCCGCGGCACAGATCGAGGAACGGGCCGTTGCGATAGACGGTGATGACCTCATCCGGCCCCAGCTCTTCCAGTCGCTCCAGCTTCAGCGGATCGTCGGCGAACAGTTCTCTCGCCTCCTGCTTCGTGACTGCGCGGCGTTCAAACGCATCATTGTGACCGGCCACCTCACGCATGGCGGTCTCGATGCGCTCCAGCTCATCCGGCGTGAAGGGATGATCCACCTCGAAGTCGTAGTAGAACCCGTCCTGGATGGACGGACCGAAGCCAATGCCCGCGCCTGGCCGCACCTGTCGCACGGCCGTGGCCAGTACGTGCGCGGCGGAATGACGCAGCACATTGAGCGCCTGCGGACTGCGCTCGGTCAGAATCTCGAGTCCCGTACTCGACTCGATCGGTCGATCCAGCTCGATGATGTTGCCATTCGTGCGCGCCGCGATGGCGGCGCGTGCCAGGCCCGGACCAATGCGCTCCGCCACGCGGCGCGCAGTCGTGGGCGACTCCATCTCGAGGACTTTGCCGTCCGGCAGACGGATCTCGATCATGTGGCTCTGCATTCCGGATGCATGGTGAGTGCGCACAAACGAAAACGCGGCCCGCTCCACTGGGAGGGACCGCGCTGACCCGACCTGCGATACCAATGCTCAGGCGCGCGACCCACCCTTGCCGGTGAACCGGCGGGTTGCGGTGGTGCTTCCGGGCAGCGTTCGCATGACAGGCTCCGCGTGCGTGACACGAAAAAATGGCCGCGCGCGGGCCGTACGTCAAGCGCAGCCGCGCACACGCATCCGGCGTCGGCCGCCCGCGCGCCGAGCGTCTGGTACGCGAGTTGCCTCCACGGGAAAGCACGAGGGGAAAATCAGCGGCGTTGCTGCACCGGAACGGCCGCGCGTACGCAAGTGGATGCGCGCGGCGGCGGGGGTGGATTGTGCGTACGCGCGCCGCCCGGTGCCTCGCCGCGATCGCGAATGCGCAAACCCACGGCATTCGCCCCCGCGATGTGCGGGAGTCGCACATCGATGGTGATGCTTCGCGGGAGGGAACCGTGCTCTGGACGATATTCCTCATTCTGCTGGTACTGTGGTTCCTCGGGCTCATCAGCTCCTACACACTGGGCGGCTGGATCTGGCTGCTGCTCGTCATCGCAGTGGCCGTGCTGCTGCTTCAGCTCATCACGGGCAGACGCGTCGTCTGAAGGCCGGCGCGGGCGATGCGCAGCGTGCGTCGTCCGCGCCGGATCGAATGCGGAAAGGAACGCACACGCGCAACCCGATGACTGTCTGTTACCCGATTCACCGGAGGAAGCCATGAAGTCGAACAAGCTGTTGCATTCGCTGCCCCTGCTTCTGGGCACGGCCGTCCTTGGGGCCTGCGGACCGCGTACCTCGGCCGACTCGAGCGCCAGCAGCGCACAGGAGACGGCGCGCCCGGACACCATGGCCACGGTGAGTGCGCTGGAAGCGGCGCACTCCGTGGCATTCACGCCTGGCCCCGCCGGCGCCAACGTCACCGGCACCGTGCTCATCACGGGCGAGAGTAATGGTGACACCCGTCTCGAAGTCGACCTGAACGGTCTGGCTCAGGGCGCGCACGCCTGGCACGTGCACCAGGCCGGGTGTGACGCGGATGGCCCGATCGTACTGGCCATCACGGATACCGAGACCCTGAAGGGCATCGGCGCGGCGATCACGCCCGATGCGAATGGCCACGCCACGGCAGACGTGACCATTCCGGCCGACAAGCTGTCGCAGCAGCAGTTGCACGACGGGCAGTACAGTCTGCACGTGCACGAGCGTGACGGCACCAACCCGGGCCAGACCGTGGTCTGCGCGCCCATCCGGTAGCGCGCCCGAAAACCCACGACCCACTGACGCAGGTGCGAGCCCACGCAGCGCAGGCGCGTGGGCTCGTTCCGTTGTCCGGAGAATGCGTTGCTCGGTACGGACCGAACGGCGTTTGCTCGGCTGGTTGCTGGGGAACGCACTACACGCCGAACGGCGTTGCTGGCGCTGGTTGCCCGGGCTGGTTGCTGGAAACGGATACGGACCGAACGGCGCTGCCCGGACTGGTTTGCCGGGAACGGACCGGCGGCGTTGCGGCCCCGGGCCGGTGTGGCACTAACAGCGGCGTGTACGACAGTCGTCGGCGTACGCAGCGACAGCGGGTGACAAATGGAACCCCCTTGCAGCCTGTTAGAGTGCAATGGCGGACGCGCGTGCCGCCGGCATCGTCTGTGGCCGCGCGCGTCCCGGTCCGGATGCGAGCCAGCTGCAGACAGGAACCGTTCCTCAGGCAATGAGTCTCCAGCCACCGGCCCGAGCAACGACGTTCGGTCGAGTCCCCGGACGAACCCCTGCCTCCGAGAAGGCAGAGGCGGGGGCCCCTTGCAGGACCCCCGCCTCCCGACCGAAGATTCGTTGTCGTTCCCAGCCCGTGTCCGGGCCCGAGAACCGCCTCCGAACCTGTTAGTACATTCCGCCCATGCCACCGCCACCGCCGGGCATCGGCGGGGTCTTCTCGTCTTCCTTCCTCTCGACCACCACGCACTCGGTGGTGAGCAGCAGGCTGGCGATGGACGCCGCGTTCTGCAGCGCGGTGCGGGTCACCTTGGTCGGGTCGATCACGCCGGCCTCGACCATGTCTTCGTAGGTGTCCGTCTGGGCATTGTAGCCGAAGGATGGGCTCTTGCTGGAGCGCACCTTGTCGACCACGATCGAGCCTTCCATGCCCGCGTTCGCAGCGATCTGGCGGATGGGCTCCTCCAGCGCACGCAGGATGATGTTCACGCCGATCTGCTCATCGACATCGCTCAGCTTGATCTCGCGGAGCTTGTCCTGGATGCGCAGGAATGCGACGCCACCGCCAGGCACGATGCCTTCCTCGACCGCGGCTCGCGTTGCGTGCAGCGCATCTTCGACGCGCGCCTTCTTCTCCTTCATCTCGGTCTCGGTCGCCGCGCCCACGTTGATCACTGCGACGCCGCCCGCCAGCTTGGCCAGGCGCTCCTGCAGCTTCTCGCGGTCGTAGTCCGACGTCGACTTGTCGATGGCCACACGGATCTCATCGATGCGACCCTTGATCTTGTCGCTTTCACCAGCGCCGTCCACGAGCGTCGTGTTATCCTTGTCGATCACGATGCGCTTGGCGCGGCCCAGATCGCTCAGCACCGCGTTCTCCAGCTTGAAGCCGACTTCCTCGCTGATGACCTGGCCACCGGTCAGCGTGGCAATGTCCTGCAGCATCGCCTTGCGGCGATCGCCGAAGCCGGGCGCCTTGACGCCGCAGACACGCAGCGTGCCGCGCAGCTTGTTCACCACCAGCGTGGCCAGCGCCTCACCCTCGACATCCTCGGCGATGATCAGCAGCGGCTTGCCCAGCTGCGCCACCTTCTCGAGCACGGGCAGCAGATCCTTCATGGAGCTGATCTTCTTGTCGTGGATCAGCACCATTCCATCCTCGAGCACCGCTTCCATGCGCTCCGGATCGGTGACGAAGTAGGGCGAGAGGTAGCCGCGGTCGAACTGCATGCCTTCGACGGTCTCCAGCGTCGTCTCCAGGCCGCGCGCCTCCTCGACCGTGATCACGCCATCCTTGCCCACCTTGTCCATCGCGTCCGCGATCAGGTCACCGATCTCCTTGTCATTGTTTGCGGAGATGGTGCCGACCTGTGCGATCTCCTTCTTGCCCTTGGTGGGCGTCGAGATCTTCTTCAGCTCCGCGACCACCGTCTCGACGGCCTTGTCCACACCGCGCTTGATAGCCATTGGGTTGGCACCGGCCGTCACGTTCTTCAGCCCCTCGCGGAAAATCGCCTGTGCCAGCACGGTGGCGGTGGTGGTTCCATCACCGGCCAGGTCGCTGGTCTTGGTGGCGACTTCCTTCACCATCTGGGCGCCCATGTTCTCGATTGGATTCGGCAGCTCGACTTCCTTGGCTACCGTAACTCCGTCCTTGGTCACCGTGGGCGAACCGAATTTCCGGTCGATCACCACGTTGCGGCCCTTGGGGCCGAGCGTGACCTTTACTGCCTGCGCCAACTGGTCCACACCGCGCTTCAGCGCGGATCGCGCATCGGTATCGAATTGAAGTTCCTTTGCAGCCATGGCTGCCTACCTCCGTTCGTCAGCGATTGGTGTTGCCTGCCTTATCCCAGCTTGATCACCGCGAGCACGTCCGTCTCACGCAGGATCAGGTACTGCTCGTCCCCCACCGTGACTTCCGTACCGCTGTACTTGCCATAGAGGATGCGATCGCCCGTCGACACTTCCGGCGCGATGCGCGTCCCCTCATCGGTCATCTTGCCCGGGCCCACCGCCACCACCTCACCCTGCTGAGGCTTTTCCTTGGCCGTGTCCGGGATATACAGCCCGCCCCGCATCTGCTCTGTTTCCTCGAGCGGCTTCACGACAATCCGGTCCGCCAACGGCCGGATCTGCGTTGCAGCAGCAGTTGCCATGGTCTCGTACCTCCTTCATCCAGGTCCAGGAGAGTCGTCCAGCTTATTAGCACTCAGAAACATTGAGTGCTAATAAGCACCGTAAGATACCACCCACAAACCCGGCGTCAAGGGCCACATGCCCGCCTGCCGTTCCGCCCGCCAGTTTGCGCGCCCAGGGGGGCCACCGCATCCAGGCGGCCGCGTCGGCGGCTGGGACCGTGATCTCCGGGACGGGCATGCGGTGTTCGAAGTGGCGTGTGAGATTGGGCCATAAGTGAAGGTGAGCCTGGGAAGAGGCAGCCCCGCAGGCAAGCAACTGCCATACGCACAGTGGTTTAGGGAAAGCGTAGTTTCCGGACCGTCTTGGCGTTCGTGGGTTCGGCGCACAATGCTATCGGCATGGCACCCCCCTCGCGGCTGCCCGCATGCCAAGACGCGCCTGGCATGGGCGTCTGGCCCGAAGCAATGCGGTAACGGCATGCTCTCAGCCCGGTCGCCATGCGAGGATGGCGCACGAGCCAAGAACGCCAAGACGGTCCGGGTGTCGATTCTCCCCGCCCCCGCTCGACGCATGGGGTGAGAAACGACACTGAGGACGGCCAGAAACCGGCCATCCTCCAGCCGCCACAAACCGGAGGCAGCGATGCGCTTCATGATCATGGTCAGGTCGAACAAGGACGCCGAGGCGGGCGTGCCCACTGATGACAAGCTGTTTGCCGACATGGCCGCCTACCACGAGGAGCTGGCGAAGGCCGGCGTCCTGCTCGACGCATTGGGGCTGCAGCCCAGTGCCCGGGGCGCCCGCATTCGCTATTCAGGCGGCAGGCGCACGCTGATCGATGGGCCTTTCGCCGAGACGAAGGAGCTGATCGCGGGCTACACGCTCATTCAAGTGAAGTCACGCGAGGAAGCGCTGGAGTGGGCCAAGCGTTTCCCCGCCCCCTTCGGCGACAACGCCGATGGCCAGATCGAGATCCGGCAGCTCTATGAGCTCGACGATTTCCAGCCCAGTGCAGCCATTGATCGCTTTCGTGAGCTGGATGCCAGCCTCAGGAAATAGCGGCACGCGCGGCATCCGCGCCGTCGCCTGGACAGCCGCAGCCCGGGCTGCCCCGTCGCGCACGGGCGCCGCGTGTCTCTGTAATCCCGTGTTATACGGTGCGCCCGGCGCCCGCGGCTGCCGCGCTGATGGCGCCCGCCGGCCTGCACCCGCCGCGCGCGCGCACGCTGGCGCGGCCATTCGACTGCCACCGGAATTCACGCAATAGATGATGCGGCGACAGTGACGGCGGACAGCGTCCGCACGCAGGCTGCGCACCGGGCCATTGATGCCGTCTGGCGCATTCGAGTCGCCCCGGCTCATCGCCGGGCTCACCCGTATCGCGGGTGACGTGGGCGTGGCCGAGGATCTGGCGCAGGACGCGCTGCTGATCGCACTGCAGCGCTGGCCGGAGTCCGGCATTCCGGACAATCCGGGCGCCTGGCTCATGGCCACGGCCAGACATTGGGCCATCGATCGCCTGCGCCATAACAGAATGTTAGAGACGAAGCATCAGGAACTGGGCCGGGAACTGGAAGCGCGGCAGGAATCCGCTGTCCCGGCTCTCGACCGCGCTCTGGACGACGAGGTGGGCGATGACCTGCTGCGCCTCATGTTCATTTCCTGCCACCCCGTGCTTTCGCGTGAGGCGAGGGTGGCCCTGACACTGCGTTTGCTGGGTGGTCTCACGACGAGCGAGATCGCGCGCGCCTTCCTCGTCCCCGAGGCGACGATCGCGCAGCGCATTGTACGCGCCAAACGCACGCTGTCCGAGGCGAGGATACCGTTCGAGGTGCCGCGCGGCGCCGAACTGGCCGCGCGCCTCGCGTCCGTGCTGGAGGCGATCTATCTCGTGTTCAACGAAGGCTACTCCGCTACAGCAGGCGACGACTGGATGCGACCCGCTCTCTGCGACGATGCGCTGCGGCTGGGCCGCATTCTGGCCGAACTGGTACCGCAGGAGCCCGAGGTGCACGGGCTGGTCTCGCTGATGGAGATTCAGGCGTCGCGGGCGCGGGCACGAACCGGCCCGTCCGGCGAACCCATCCTGCTGCTGGCGCAGAATCGCGGACTGTGGGACCCGCTGCTGGTGCGCCGGGGTCTGGCCGCGCTGGCCCGCGCCGAGAAGCTGGGCGGCGCGCGGGGGCCATACGCGCTGCAGGCCGCAATCGCCGCCTGTCACGCGCGCGCACGCAACCCGGACGCGACCGACTGGGAACGGATTGCGGCGCTCTATGACGCACTCGCGCAGCTGGCGCCATCACCGATCGTGGAATTGAACCGCGCGGTAGCGGTGGCGATGGCGTTCGGACCGGCGGCCGGTCTCGAGCTGGTCGACGCGCTGGCGCCGGAGCCGTCACTGCGGAAATACCATCTCCTGCCCGCGGTGCGTGGCGACCTCCTGTTCAAGCTGGGACGGCTGCTGGAGGCGCGGGCCGAGTTCGAGCGCGCCGCCGCGATGACGCAGAATTCGCGTGAGCGCTCGCTGCTGCTGGACCGGGCCGCAGCCTGCGGCACCGCTTCACCGCCCGCGGGTTCTGCCTGAGTCCGCATGCCGGCCGCGACCGCTCTGTTGTGCGGCTGCGCTCCATTGTTCACAGCGCGGACTCAGCGCAGACGCAGCGGCCTCATGGTCGAGCGACGCTGGCTGCCGTCATCCATCTGTGCGATGATCCACCAGCGCTGCTCGCCCGGCGCCACGCTGTCCAGCGCCGCCGATAACACAGTGTCAGTGGTGGCCGCGCTGAACCGCACCGTGCCGTCCGCCGCATCCACCTCCAGCGTGTAGAGGAGCGCTCCCGCCACCGGGTGCCAGGCGAAGGTTATGCTGGACGAACGGACCGCTGCTCGAATACGTGGCTGCGCAGGATGCGCCGATCACGGTCTTCGTCGTGCAGCAAAGCGGCGTGCAGGCACGCGGGCTGGGACCGGTCGACTCGCTGGCCGCCGCCATCGCGCGCTTCGCTGGACTCATCGAGAGCGGCGTCGACGCGACCAGGCTGGGTCGCCGGCTCGGCTCCCGCCTGCTCGACCCCGCGCTGACGCTGCTGGCTGCAGGCGTGACCCGCATCACCGTCGTGCCCGATGGCCCGCTGCACCGGCTGCCCTTCGATGCGCTGCGCCTGGCCAGCGGGCAGTACGCAGTGGAACGCTATGCCCTGAGTATCGCCCCCTCCGCCGCGGTGGTGACCACATTGCGGGCGCGACCCGCACACGCGCAGGCTGCCTCGAGCCTGCGCCTGCTGGCGCCGGGCCATCGGGTGCCCGCGTCCCGTGCTTTCCGTGTCGGAACTCATGTTTCCTCTCAAGAGTAGTGCTTCCCGGGCCCCGGATCGTCTGACCCAACTGTTCCAGGGGTCACGGCGCAGCCGGATCCGATAGCGATAACGACGAGTTTGGGGCCGTGGCCCGCCTGCAGGGCGCGGCGCGTGAGGCCCACTGGTGGCGCTATACGCGCCTGCCGCCGATGTGCACATTGGCTCTGCCGCCAGCGCGACATTTCTGAAACACGCCGACCTGCTCCCCTATGGCGTCCTGCATTTCCGCACACACGCCGTGGTGGATGAGCAGTCGGTTGCCGGCACGGCCCTGGTGCTCGCGCCAGGCGAAGGCGAAAGCGGGTTCGTCAGCGCCGGCGACCTGACCCGGCTGCATCCCGATGCCGACCTCGTGGTTTTGTCAGCCTGTCGCGCCGCGCGCGGTGTGGAGGTGGGCGGTGAGGGTGTGCAGGGACTCACGTCGCCACTGCTGCAGGCGGGCGCACGCTCGCTCGTAGCCACGGCCTGGCGCATCCGCGACCGGGATGCGGCGCCGTTCATGACCGCGTTCTACGATGCGCTGGCGCGGGGTCTGCCCGTGATCGATGGGCTGTGGGACGCCAGGCTGTACGCGTTGCGCAGGCACCTGCCGGCACGCAGGTGGGGCCGCGTTCGTGGCCATTGGCGACCCGCTCGTGGTGGTGCCGCTGCGCGCTCCGCCGTTGTGGCGCCGGTGGTGGAGTCGCATCAGCAGCGCCGGGCGCTGAATGCACCGCGCAACTGCATGTCAGCTGTGCCCGATGGTTGCGACGATCCGGTGTCAGGTACCGGAGTCAATCGGCCTGCAGCGTGGTCGCTGGATCGACTCGTGCTGCCCGGGCAGGCCTCGCGCAACCAGCGCCATGATAACATGTGGTTAGGATTCCACCTTGAGCAGACGCGCGCCTGCCGCCCTCGCCACCGGTCCCGCTGGCTCAGCCCATTTCCGGATGCTGGCCGGCGTCGCTGACGTAGCGCCACGCGTGCTCCAGCCCGAACAGCGTGAGGTGCGCTTCGACGTGATCGACGGTAACGCAGTGCGGACCGATCAGCGGCGCCAGGCCGCCCGTCGCGACCACGAATGCCTTGCGTCCCCACTCTTCCTGGATGCGCCGCACGATGCCATTGATGGCCTCGACCGCGCCGTAGAAGATGCCGCTGCGCAACGCGGTCTCGGTGCGTTTGCCGATCACCGCGGCGGGTTTCTCCAGATCGATGCGCGGCAGTTTCGCGGTCCGTCGTACGAGCGTCTCCGCGCCCGTGTGCACGCCCGGGCTGATGATGCCGCCCAGGAAAACACCTTCGGCGGAGATGCAGTCGAACGTGGTGGCGGTGCCCAGGTCGACGGCGATGGTATCGCGCTGGTAGAGCACGGACGCGGCCAGCGTGTTCGCAATGCGGTCCGCCCCGACGGTGAGCGGCTCATCCACCGCCAGCTGGATGGGCAGCGGGATGGTGGCATTGATGACCAGCGTATCGGCGTTCAGGTACTGCCTGCACATCTGCACCAGCGCCGGCGTCACGGGCGGCACAACGGACGCGATGACGGCGGCTTCGGTGTCGCCGGCATTGTAGCCCGCTTCGCGCAGCAGGCCGCGCACGAGCAGGCCAAGCTCGTCGACGGTCCGTTCCGGAGCGGTGGCGTAGCGCCAGTGCGCCAGCAGTTCGTGCTCGTGGAAGAGACCGAGTACGGTTTCCGTGTTGCCCACATTGATCGCCAGGATCATATCGTCGCCTCCCTGCGGTCAGGTCAGGCCAGAGGGGTGGGCTGCGCCGGCCAGGCGAACGGTGCCGGAGCGCAGATAACGCACTGTTACACCGGTGCGCAGGCGCAGCGTGCCGTCCGCCGCCACACCATCCGCGAGGCCCGCCACGGCGCCGTCCACCGTGATGGTGCGGCCGCGCAGCACATTGCGCGCCGCGAGGCCGGCGAGCGCGGTCGTCTCCAGTGGTGGCGCCGCTACCGTGAAGGGCCGCAGTTCCTCGAGCAGCGCACCCAGCAGCGCAGACCTGGCCGGCGCGCGGCCGGCCATGCGCAGGGACGTCGCGTGCGCGCGGATCTCGGGAGCGAAGTCGTCGCCTTCCTGATGGACGTTGATGCCGATCCCGGCCACGACGATGGTCCCGTGCGCGCCCGCGCTGCCTTCACAGAGGATGCCGCCCACCTTGCCGCCCGCGGGCAGCATCAGATCGTTGGGCCACTTGATGCCAACGCGCGTGCCGCACGCGTTCTCGATGGCCTGCGCCGCCGCCAGCCCCACGCGCAGCGGCATGATGCTGGAGTCCGTGATCGCGGTTGCACGGAGGATCACGGAAACCAGGAGACTGCCGCCCGGCGTGTCGCGCCATTCCCTGCCCGCGCGGCCGCGGCCGGCGGTCTGGCGGTCGGCGAGCACGGTCGTGCCGGCCGCAGCACCCTGTCCGGCGAGGCGCATGGCGATGTCGTTGGTGGAGGCTACGGCAGCGTACGCGAAGAGCGCAGGAATGCGCCAGACGGCCTGCCAGTGCGCGACGGGCTGTGTTTCCCACGCGTCCAGGGCAAGTTCGTCGGTCACGCGCGCAGCACTTCGAGCGACACGTCCAGGGCGGGAGCGGAGTGTGTGAGCGCGCCCACGCTGATGAAGTCGACGCCGCACTCCGCCACGGCGCGCACGCGTTCCAGCGTCATGTTGCCCGACGCTTCGATCTCGGGCGGCGGCCGCCTGCGCTTCGCCTGGCGCACGGCCTCGCGCATCTGGTCGACGTTCATGTTGTCGAGCAGCACGCGGTCGACACCCGCCTGCAGCGCCATGTCCAGCTCTTCCAGCGAACCCACCTCGACGATAACAGGCAGTTCGCGCGTGTTGTGGTCCTTCACCTGCGACAGCGCTTCCCCGAGTCCGCCGGCGACCACGATGTGATTGTCCTTGATGAGCACCGCTTCGGACAGGTCCCGCCGGTGGTTGCGTGCCCCTCCCGCGCGCACCGCAGCCTTCTCCAGAGAGCGCATGCCGGGCGTCGTCTTGCGCGTATCCAGGATGCAGGCGGGGGTGCCGGCGATCGCGTCCACATAACGCCGTGTCAGGGTGGCGATGCCGGAAAGGTGCTGCAGGAAGTTGAGCGCGACGCGCTCGGCACCCAGCAGCGCGCGGCCCGGACCGCGCACCTCGTAGAGCACCGTGCCGGGCTCCACGAGCTGACCGTCCTCCGCCAGCCGGTTGGTCTCGATGCGGCCATCCATGCGCAGGAACGCGGCGAGCGACGCGTTGAGTCCCGCGACCACACCCGCTGCGCCCGCGGTGACACGCGCCCGGATGCGCGCCCGCGGCGGCACGATCCAGCGGCTGGTCCAGTCGGAAGCTGCGTGATCCTCTTCCAGCGCCAGATCGATGAGGTGCAGGACCTCATCTTCCACCGTGGAAAGCTCGTGCGCGCGGCGCACGCCCTCCGCAGGCTGCGTCACGTCGCCAGTACCTCTTCGTAGTAGCGCTCGTACATGGGAACGATGGTGTCCGCGCTGAAGCGTTCCGCCGCGTGTCTGGCCTGTGCGCTGGCCTGCGCCCACAGCTCCGCGTCCTGAAGCAGCGGCAACCCGGCAGCGGCCATGCCCGCCACATTGCCCACGGGCAGCATGTGGCCCGCGGGTGGCGGGGGCATCACTTCCGGCAATCCTCCGACGTTGCTGGAGATCACGGGCACACCACACGCCAGCGCTTCCAGCGCCACCAGCCCGAAGGCTTCCGAGTGGCTGGGCAGGAGGAACAGGTCGGTGCACGCGAGCAGCTCGGCAACGGAGTTCTGTTTGCCCAGGAACAGCACGCGATCGACAATGTCGAAGGCCAGAGCCTGCTCCTGTGCGCGCACGCGCTCGGGGCCATCCCCGACGAGCAGCAGACGGGCCGGCACCTGCGCCGCCAGGCGCGCGAACACGCCCACCACGTCCTCCACGCGCTTCACGGAGCGGAAATTCGAGATGTGCGTGACGATCTTCTCGCCTTCCAGCGAGAACTTGCTGCGCAGACACGCGTATGCGCTGCGCTTGTACTTCTCGAGGTCGACGAAATTGGGAATCACGCGGATCGATTCGGGCGCCACATTGAAGTGCTCGATGGTCTCGCGCCGCAGGTACTCGGAAACGGCTGTCAGCCCGTCCGACTGGCGAATGGAGAACTGGGTAATGGGCCGGTAGGACGGGTCCTGGCCGATCAGCGTGATGTCCGTGCCGTGCAGTGTGGTAACAATGCGGAAATCGGGTCTTCCGAGCATCTGCTTGGCCAGCCACGCCGAGGTGGCGTGCGGCACCGCGTAGTGCGCGTGCACCAGGTCGAGCCCGTGCTGCACCGTGACATTATGGATGAACACGGAGAGCGCCAGGTTGTAGGGCGGATGCTCGAACAGCGGGTAGGTGGGCACTTCCACTTCGTGGTAGTAGATGCGGTCCACGAAGTAGGGCAGCCGGAAAGGCTGCGCGTACGTAATGAAATGCACCTCGTGGCCTCGCCGGGCCAGCTCGATGCCCAGCTCGGTAGCGACCACGCCCGAGCCGCCGTACACCGGATAACAGCTGATGCCGATCTTCAGCATTCGTCTGCCTGCCACTCGTTGATGATGCGTGCTGCGAGAATGTCGAACGGCCCGGTCGCGTCCAGCCGGATGGCGCCCGGCTCGAGCTGATGCCGGAACCACGTGAGTTGCCGGCGCGCATAACGGCGTGTTGCCGCCTGCGTCAGGCGGATGGCTTCCTCGCGCGATCGCTCGCCCGTGAAGCAGGGCACGAACTCGGCATAGCCGGTGGCGTTCATGCCCGGGTCGTGCGCATCATAACCCGCTGTCAGCAGCCCGCGCACCTCATCTTGCAGCCCCCGGCCCACCATGTCGAGCACGCGCGCGTCGATGCGGCGCACCAGTTCGTCGCGCGGCAGCTCGAGCACGAAAACCTTTGCCGTCATCGGCTGTCGCGCCGGGCGCTGCGCCTGCCACCACGACAGCGTGCGTCCCGTCAGCAGTGCCACTTCAATGCGGCGCAGCAGGCGCTGCCGTCCGCCACCACCCCATTCCCCCAGCTCCAGCTGGGGCTCGAGCGTGTGCACCCAGGCGCGCAGCGTCTGCGTGTCCCGGCCTTCCAGTAAAGCCCGCAGCGCCCGCCTGCGTTCCGCATCCATGGCCGGCTCGACGAAAAGCGGCGAGGTGAGCGCCCGCAGGTAGAAGCCGGTGCCGCCTGCCAGTATGGGTACCTGGCCGCGTCTGCGGATCGCGTCCATCCAGGCCGTGGCATTGCGGGCGAAGCGGCCGGCACTGTAGCGCTCGTCGGGCGTGACCACGTCGAAGCCGTGGTGCGGCACGCCCAGTCGGTCGGCAATGGTGGGCTTGGCGGTGCCAATGTCCATGCCGCGATAGATCTGGCGCGAGTCCATCGAGACCACTTCGCCGCCCAGGGTGCGCGCCACGGCAATGGCCAGGCGAGTCTTGCCCGTCGCGGTGGGCCCGGTGATCACCAGCGCGTCGGCGGTTCGCGGCAGCATGACGGCGGAGCGACTCAGCCGTGGCGCCCGAAGCGCCGCTGCAGCTCGTCGAGCGAGAGTCTCACGATGGTGGGTCGCCCGTGCACGTCGTGGTAGGGCAGCTCGGTGGTGAACAGCCGCTCGAACAGCTCGCTGATCTCGCGTGCCGACAGTGTCTGCCCCGCCTTGACCGCGGCCTTGCACGCGAACGTCATGGCAATGCGCTCGTGCTGGTTGTGCGCCGCGCGCGTGAGGTCGCTGCCCGCGGCCAGCTCGCCGATCATCTCGCGCAGGCACCGTTCCGGATCGAAGTACGGGTGCGGGTCGGGCGCGGCGTGCACGATCACGGTTCGCCCGCCGAACGGCTCGATCTCGAAGCCGACGCGCTCGAAGATGGCGCGCAGCGAATCGACCACATTGTATTCCGATGGCGCCAGCCGCAGCGTGATGGGAAACAGCAGACGCTGACTGTTCTGTCCGCCATTGCCGAAGGCGCGCATCAGCGATTCGAACAGCACGCGCTCGTGCGCCGAATGCTGGTCGATGATCAGCAGGCCGCTGCGCGTCTCGGCGAGAATGTAGGTTTCGTGAATCTGCCAGAGTCGGGTTGCGGGCGACGCTTCCGCTCCGGCTCCGTCGCGCGGCGGATCGAGCTGCGCATTGGCCTGCGCACGGGACATGGCGGGCACGAAGAACGCGAGCTGGTTCTCGGGCAGCGGCGAGCCCTGCGCGGGCGGACTAACACGCTGTAGTTGCGGCCAGCGCGGCAGCGTGGGCGCGCGATCCAGTGTGGCCGCGCTCTCCACGCGCGCCAGCGCCGCGCGCACGGCGGCCTCGATGGCCGCTTCCACCCGCCAGCGCTCGCGGAAGCGTACCTCGGCCTTGGCCGGGTGCACATTGACGTCCACGTCGCCGGCGGGCACACCGAGATAGAGCAGCAGTGACGGGCGCGTGCCCTCGGGCACCGTGGTGCGGTAAGCGCGCTCGGCGGCCCAGACCAGCTCGCGATCGCGGAAGGGACGGCCATCGACGTAGAGGTGCACGCGTCGCGGGCCGGTGAGCGAGGCGTCCGGTCGTTCGATCAGGCCCGCGACCGTCATGCCCTCGTGCGCGTGCGAAAGTGCCAGAAAGCGACCGGCCGTGTCGTCGCCCCAGAGCGCTGCCACCCGCGACGCCAGGTCGGGCGCCGCGGGCAGCTCCAGCAGCACCCGACCGTTCGATTCGAGACGGAACGCCGTCGAGAGATGCGCCAGCGCCAGCGATTGCACGACATCCGCGCAGGAGCGCGTCTCCACCGCGGTGCTGCGCATGAAGCGGGCGCGCGCGGGCACATTCATGAAGAGACTGCGCACCGTCACGGTGGTGCCACGCTGGCGCGCGCAGTCGTCGGCACCCTGTACGCGGCCTGCCGCGACGCGCACGCGCGTCCCCACACCACCCTGCTCCGCCGTCTCCAGCGCCACGCGGCTGACCGAGGCAATCGCGGGCAATGCTTCACCGCGGAACCCGAGCGTGCGCAGGCCGCGCAGATCATCGGCGGACGACACCTTGCTGGTGGCGTGGCGATCGAAACACAGAAGAGCGTCGTCGCGACCCATACCGCAGCCGTCATCGGCTACGCGCATTTCCGTCTTGCCGCCGTTGCGCAGCGTGATCTCGATGCGCGTCGCCGCTGCATCGAGCGCATTCTCGATGAGCTCCTTGATCACGGATGCCGGTCGCTCCACCACCTCACCGGCAGCGATCTGGTTCGCCAGCGTGTCGTGCAGAACGTGAATGCGGCGGGGCATGCCCTGCGTCTTCTGCGTTCGGGGAGAGAGCCGCGCGCAACGCATGCGCCATGGCGGCTGCCGCGGCGTGACAGCCGAAAGATACACGTGTCCGGCAACAGAATCCACGCGCCGCGGATGCGCCTGCCGTTCAGTCGATGCCGAAAAAGGTGCGCGCGTTACGGTCCGTCAGACGACCCAGCTCGACCGCGTCCTCACCCCGCAGGCCCGCCGCCGCGACGCAGGTGAGCGGCAGATACGCGGGCTCGTTGCGCTTGCCGCGATAGGGAACGGGCGCGAGATACGGCCCGTCTGTCTCCAACAGCAATCGTTCGACGGGTACGCGGCGCAGCAGCGCGGACCCCTGCCAGTTGCGGAAGGTCACCATGCCGCCGAACGAGATGTACCAGCCGGCCGCCAGCGCCGCTTCCAGCATGGCCTCGTTACCGCTGAAGCAGTGCAGCACGCCGCGCACCCCGGAGCCGGCCAGTGCGGCGAGCGTGTCGGCTTCCGCTTCGCGGCTGTGCACGACAACGGGCCTTCCGGTTTCCGCCGCCAGCGCCAGGTGCTGCGTGAATGCCGCGCGCTGCGCGTCCCTCGCCGAGTGGTCGTAGTGATAGTCGAGGCCGGTTTCACCCAGCGCCACCACGCCCGGCGACCCCGCCAGTTCTCGAATGCGCGGAAAGTCACGGACTGCGCTGTCCGCATCGTGCGGATGAATGCCCACGGTGCACCAGACGGAGGCGTGTACCGCGGCCAGCGCGATGGCGTTTTCCGCGTCGGCCGCGTTGGATGCGATGGTCGTGACAGCCGTCACGCCGGCAGCGTGCGCACGCTGCAGCACGTCGGGCAGATCCGCCGCGAAGGCGTCGTCGGTCAGATGGCAGTGTGAATCGAACAGGGCGCCCTCCGATGTGCGAAGGCCGCCCCGGTCACGCAACCGCGGCGGCCTCTGCGTACGGGACCGCGAGGCTCAAACGGTGGCCTTGGCGGCCGGCCGCACTCTCGCCTTCTTGCGCTCGGCGGGCCAGCGCGTCTCAATGTACAGCAGTGCCGGCGAGGCCACGAAGATCGACGAGTACGTGCCCAGCACGATACCCACGATCATGATCAGCGCGAAGTCCTGAATCGTCGTGCCACCGAACATGAAGAGCGCGGCCAGTGTCGCCAGCACGGTCGCGACCGTCAGCGTGGTACGCGGCAGTGTTTCGTTGATGGAGCGATTCAGCAGGGTAATGAAATCCTCGCGCCGCGAGGTCCTGATGTTCTCGCGAATGCGGTCGAACACGATGATCGTGTCGTTCAGCGAGTACCCCACGATCGTCAGCACCGCTGCCACCGTGGGCAGCGCCACTTCGATGCGGAATCCGGAGATGAACGCGAGCGTCAGCAGGATGTCATGGATCGTGGCGATCAGGGCGGCCAGGCCGAAGCGCCACTCGAAGCGGAAGGCGAGGTAGATCAGTGTCGCGCCGAACGAGAGCAGAATGGCGAGCAACGCCTTGCTCTGCAGTTCCGACCCGACCTTCGAGCCCACCGATTCCGAGTGCCCCATGGTGAACGAATTCTGACCGAAACGCGCGCGCAGCGCTGCCGGGATGTCCTGGCCGGCATTCGCGGCCGTGCCGGTTTCCGGCGCGCGGATCAGGAATTCGTTGCTGTTGCCGAACTCGGTGATCTCGGTGCCGGGAAACTGCGGCTGCAGCACGGCGCGCAGATCACTCACCGTGGTGTTGTCGTGGAACTGCGCCTGGATCAGCGTGCCGCCGGCGAAGTCCACACCGTAGTTCAGCCACGAGCCCTTCGCGAACTGGAAGATCAGCGCGAACACGAAGCCCAGCGCCAGCAGCGTGCCCGAAAGCACGTACGCCCGTCTGCGGAAGCCGATGAAGTCGTAGTGAGCGCCGTCGAATAGTCGATGCATGGCTCTTTTCTCTCAGATGCTGATCGGCTCTGTGGGCTTCTTCCTGTCCAGATAGATGAGGAAGAACGTGCGCACGATGTACACGGCGGTGAAAAAGGACGCGAGCACGCCGATGGTCAGTGTGACGGCGAAGCCGCGCACCGGACCGGTGCCTACCTGGAACAGGATCAGGCCGGTGATCACGGTGGTGATGTTGGAGTCGACAATGGCCGACATGGCGTGCTTGAAGCCTTCATCCACTGCGACCCGGGTGGAGCGGCCCGCGGCCAGCTCCTCCCGTATTCGTTCGAAGATCAGCACGTTCGCGTCCACCGCCATGCCCAGCGACAGAATGAAGCCGGCAATGCCGGGTGCGGTCAGCGTGCCGCCGAAGGCAGCGAGTCCGCCCAGCAGCAGGATCACGTAGATCAGCAGCGCACTCACGGCCAGCAGGCCGGCGAAGTGGTAGTAGCCGACCATGATGAATATGACGAGCAGGATGCCGATGATGCCGGCGAACTTGCCCTGTGCGATGGAGTCTGCGCCGAGCGAGGGACCCACCGATCGCTGCTCGACAATCGTGAGCGGCTTGGAGAGCGCGCCGGCGCGCAGCACCAGCGCCAGGTCACTGGCTTCGGTCATGGGCGCCTGGCCCATTTCGATCTGGCCGCGCGCGCCGATGCGGCTGATCACGTTGGGGGCGCTGTGCACCAGTGTATCGAGGACAATGGCGATGCGGTCATTGATGTGCTGGCCCGTGACGTCCTCGAAGATGCGGCCGCCGCGCCGGTCCAGCTCGAACGTCACAACCGTGCGATTGAACTGCGGGTCGCGACCCGCCGTCGCCGAGCGCAGGCGCTCACCCGTAATGAAGGGCCGCGACTCCAGGAAGTAGAGCGAGCGGTAGAGTTGTGCGCCCTGCCCTTCCGGTTTCGCGGCCCAGCGCAGCTCGGTGCCGCGCGGCAATGCCTCCAGCACTCCCGGCAATGCCAGCTCGTGCTTGACGCGATCGACATCGCTTTCCGGCACCAGGAACTCGCCGTCACGACCGCTGTCCAGGATCAGGTTGCTGAGCGGGTGTGTGTCGCTGCCGGCGGCTTTCGCCGAGTCCGCTCTTGCCGAGTCCGACTTCGTGCTGTCCTTGCCCGTCAGTCCCAGCAGTTCCTGCAGCTGTTTCTGCTGTGTCTTCGCCGCCGTGTCAGCGCCCGCGGTGGCCTTCTTCAGGGAGTCGGGCCCGAATGCCGCGGCAACCGCGCGGTCCAGTCGCGGCAGCACCTGCCGGAAGTCCTGGGTGTGGTGCACCAGCTTCCACTCGAGGAACGCGGACTCCTTGATGATCTTGGTGGCGCGCTCTTCATCGCGGATGCCGGGCAGCTCGACCATGATGCGCTCACTGCCCACCTTCTGGATCAGTGGCTCGGCCACGCCGAACTGGTCCATCCGGTTGCGCAGTACTTCGAGATTCTGATCGATGGCGTCCTGGCGAGCCTGCGCGGTGAGCGTGTGCTGCGGATCATCCACCTCGAGGGCGAGGTGCATGCCGCCCTGCAGGTCGAGTCCCAGCTTGATCAGCGAACCGGTCTTCATGCGATTCGAGATCAGTGCCGCGAGCGCCAGCACGGTCGCGACTGCGATGACCGCGATACGGCCCTTGATGGTGCCGAACATCGTCTGTCCTTGTGGACGAGATTCCCGTCAGTCGATGCCGCGCGGTTCATGCGCGGAATCGGAGCCTGTTATTGTGGCCGTGCCCCCTGCCCGTGTCAACGCGGCACGCACACTTGTACGCAGCATGGCGGGCCACTCCCGGCACGCCTGCCGAAGCGCGGCCAACCCGATTACGGCAGCGTCGCCCTCAATCTGCGTTCGACTGTTACCTGTGAATGATCCGCCAGATCCGTCCGCCGGTGTCGTCACCCACGTAGAGCGAGCCATCGGGCCCGACCGCGAGTCCGACGGGGCGGCTGCCCGGCTGCAGGTCGCGGAAGCCATCGGCGAACGTGCTCCACTTGCCGGCTGGCGTCTGTCCGGACATGGGCTGGAAGACGACCTGGAAGCCTTGCTGATCCTCGGGCCGCGGCCCGCGATTCCACGAACCGTGGAACGCGATGAATGCACCGCCGCGATAGCTGGCGGGGAACTGCGTGCCCGTGTAGAAGACGAGTCCGTCGGGCGCCCAGTGGCCCGGGAACGCGACCAGCGGCTCCTTCATGCTGGCGCAGCGGCCGACGGTGTGCGTGTCGCCGCCGTATTCCGGCGCGAGCACGAGGTGGCCTGCGTCCGGGTCGAAGTAGCAGTAGGGCCAGCCGAAGTTGTCGCCCTTGAGCGCGTGCACGAACTCTTCCGCCGGCTTGTCCGCGCCATCCCTCGCCGTGTAACCCTTGTCGCCCCAGTTCTCGAACAGCTGGTCGCGGCCGTGCTGCATGGCAAACAGCTCGTTAGTGCCGGGCAGCAGCGCCATGCCCACCACGTTGCGCAGCCCGGTCGCGAAGTGCTCGCCGTCCTTCTGCGTCTGGTGCAGGCGGCTGGCGGAGAAGCGCCAGATGCCGGCGCGCGTGGCCAGCTCATCGCAGGGGTCCTTGCCCGGCGCATTGTTGGTGCGGTCCGCGCGCTGACAGGAATTCGAGGGCGAGCCGACGTTCACGAAGAGGTTGCCATTGCTGGTGAGCACGATGGTCTTGGTGACGTGTCCGGGGCGGTTGGGCAGGTCCTGCACGATCGTATCGGGGGCACCCGTGACCTGCAGGGCGCCCGCCTTGTAGTGGTAACGCAGGACCGCGTCATTGGGTGCGACGTAGAGGTACTCGGGCGTGAGCGCGATGCCGTTGCCGCCGGCCGTGCCCAGCGCCTGGTTCACGTCCGCCCTGCCATCGCCGTTGGTGTCCCGCAGGAGCACGGCGCCACCACCGCCGCCGCGTCCACCCTGCGCCGCCACGAGGACATTGCCGTTGGGCGCGACCAGCAGCTGGCGCGCGCCGCGTACGCCTTCCGCGACCACGATGGCGCAGAAGCCGGCGGGCAGCTTGAGACCGGAAGCCGCCGGATCGCACGGGGGCGGGCCGCCGCGCTGTGCGGCGAGAGGCGCGCTCCCCGCGGCAATCGTGAAGGCGACGAGGCTCAGCAGGGCTTTACGCTGGGACGGGATCCGCATGACACACTCCCGGAATCTGGGGACCGGCAGAGCACTGGCTCTGTCGCGGCCGGAAAAAAAGGCCGCCTCTTCGAGGCGGCGACATCATGGGCCCGGCAGGGTTCGAACCTGCGACCCTCGGATTATGAGTCCGGTGCTCTGACCAGCTGAGCTACGGGCCCGTTGGCACGGAATCTACCCGCTCAGCGGGTACCGTACAACCGATCGCCGGCGTCGCCCAGCCCTGGCAGGATGTAACCGTGCTCGTTCAGCTCGCGGTCCAGCGCCGCACAGAAGATCTGCACATCCGGATGCTCGACGAGCATGCGCTGCACGCCTTCGGGCGCAGCGACCAGACACATGAGGCGCACCCTGGCCGCGCCGCTCGCCTTGAGCGCTGACACCGCCATGCTGGCGGACCCGCCTGTCGCGAGCATCGGGTCGAGCACGATGAAGTCCCTCGCCTCCGGGTCGGGCGGGATCTTGAAGTAGTAGGAGACGGGCCGCAGCGAATCGTGCTCGCGGTAGAGGCCCACATGGCCCACGCGCACGGACGGCATGAGCCGGAGCATGCCCTGCACCATGCCCAGGCCCGCGCGCAGCACGGGAATCAATGCCAGCTTCTTGCCGCTCACCACCAGCCCGTGTGTGCGCTCGAGCGGCGTATCGATCTCGATCGCCTCCAGCGGCAGATCACGCGTGACCTCGTAGCCCATCAGCACGGTGATCTCCTCGACCAGTTCGCGGAACGTCTTCTTCGACGTTTCCTGCTGCCGGAGCAAGGCAATCTTGTGCTGGATCAGCGGGTGATCGATCAGCGTGAAATTCGGAAACTGGTGCATTTTTCCCCGACTGTCGGTGGTCCCCTCGTCGGCGCGAACTATAGGGTGGCGGGACACGGATGGGAACGGAGATTCCGGGGGGCCCAGGCCCAGCCCGAGAAACGCCGTTCCGGCCGTCTCAGTCCCCGACCTCGATCACGGAGCCGGACTCCAGCCAGCCCTGAGTGCCGGAGGCGGTGCGGACGCGGGTCCAGCCTTCGCGGCGTTCGATGACCGCGACGGGGGTGCCCGCGCGGATGCGCAGAATCTCGTCGGCGCGGAGGGCGGGGTCGGCGTGGATCGAGATTTCGGGCTCGTTCGCGACGGCAAGCTCGTAGCGAGATCGGCCCGCGAGGGCAGCGGCCGCGACGATCAGCAGCAGCACGCCGGTGGGCAGGGCGAGCGGCCAGAGCGGCCGGCGCAGCCATAGTCTCCTGGCCATGAGCAGGCAGGTCACCCACCAGATGGTAGCAGCGACGATGGCCGCCTCGGGAAGGGCCAGTGCGACCAAGGGTGGAACAAACGCGCCCGCATCCGGCGAAACGGTGTGCAGATTGTGGCGGGCGTCGCGGTTGCCGGGCTCCAGCTGGATTGCCCTGATCCAGGCGCGCACGGCTGACCCTGGCTGGCCGGCCTGGAAGTATGCGCTGCCGGCGTCGTACCAGGCGTCGGCGTCGTCAGGGAAAATGCGCAGCCACGACGCGAAGGATCTGCCTGCCTCCGCGTAGTGCCCTTCCGTGTAGTCGATGACGCCGCGCTGGAAGAAATCGATCTGGTGCGCCGCGAACGGCAGTGTCAGCAGCAGTAGCGCGCTGACCGCCGTGCCGGTCTCGGTGCGGCGCGAGCGCGTGGAGGCCAGCGCTTCCAGCAATCGGTCGACGCGGTCCACCAGCGCGGGCGCATCCGCCGGCACGCCCTGGCCCGGCGCGAAGCGGGTGCGATCCAATCCGTCGAGCAGCTCTGCCAGGGCATTCGCAGTGGGCCGCGGCACGCCGTTCTGTGCCAGCACCGTGGCCACTGTGGCTGCGGATGCAGCTGCGAGGCCGGGCTGGTCGAGCGTGTCGCCGACAATGGTGCGCACCGCCTCTGCCAGGCGGCCCCAGAAGCCGGGATCCGGCGCCAGCGCCTCCTGGCGCAGCTGTTCGAGCGTGCGGGTCCGTCGCTGCACCTTGCCGGGATCGGCTGCGCGCACGGCGGCCCGTCTTCCCATGACCCATGCGAGCAGCAGGAGCAGCACGGGAATGGCCTGCGCGCCGGCGAACCACGGTGTCAGCACCCAACCCAGTCGATTGCCGGACGGCCGCCCATGCAGGGGCCGCAGGTCCAGCGGTTGGGGTGTCACGACCGTCGCGCCGCTGACGTCCAGGCGTATCGTGTCAGTGCGAATGCGCTCGTACCGCTCGGTGGCCGGGTCGAAGTAGCTGAACTCGACCGGCGGTATGGCAATGTGGCCCGGCTGTCTGGGCACCAGCACCCACGAGAAGGCCTTCGTGCCACCCAGGATTTCACCGTTGGCGCTGACATTGGCGCTCTCGGTGGGTGGAAAGACCTCCAGCGCGTCGGCGTGCGTGAGCACGGGCGCCGGCAGAGCTTTCACATTTCCGGCGCCGCGCACCTCTACGCGCAGCGTTGCGGCTTCGCCCACGCCCACGTGAAGCGGGTCTATGGTGGTGTGCAGCGAATAGTGCCCCACCGCCCCGGCGAAGGCAGCCGGCCTACCTTTCACCGGCAGCGGCTGCACGTCAATGATCAGCGAATCGGACAGCAATTCCCTGGCTTCGGGCGACGCCCCGAGACGTGGCCGGTATTCGTAAGAAAGCTGTGCGGGCGGGAACGCGTGCCGGCCGGCTGTCAGCGGGAAATACGCGCGTCGGAACGTCTGCGTCTCGTACACCTCGTTGCCGATCGTACGCAGCCCGATGACCATGGCGTCGGGAAGATCCTGCGCCCAGAAACCGGCTGGATTGGGCGGCTGATACGTGGCAGGCCGCGTCTGCCGCTGTCGCAGCTCGCGGGGAAACACCGCCTCCGCGACAAACGTCACCTGCTGTCCAATCCACGCACGGCGGGGCTCGACGTGCGCGGTCAGCCGCACCCGGTCCGTCGTGCCGGGAGGCGCCGGACCGGTTGGCGCAGAAGTCACGACAATGGGCAGCGCCGTCGTGCGGTAGCGGCGGCCGGCCACAGTAATGCCGATGCCCGGAATCAGGAAGCTGCCCGGCACCCGGCCGGTCAGCACGACGGAATGCACGGTGACGCGCGTGCGCGTGCCGGTGACGCCGATCTGAATCTGCGTGAAGTCGCGGGTCTCAAGCGGCTCGAAGCCGGGTGGCAGCGACGGCATGCGAATGGCTTCGGGCGCGGCGCTGCCCGACTCGACACGTACCTCGAGGATTGTAGATTCGCCTGCGACAATACGGTCGGAGCTCAGTGTGGCGCGTACCCGAACTGAGTCCTGCTGCGTCTGGGCAAGGCTCGCCAGTACCAGCAGGGCGAGGCCGGTCATGCAGGCCTCACCAGTCGCGACGGACCGGCGTGCGCCGCTGCCCCTTGCGGAGCTTCTCGCGCGTCAGGTCGCGCTCATCCTGCTCTACCGCGCTGAGCACGCGGTCGGCCTGCTCCTTCGTAAGCGGCAGTCGTGACGACCCGTCAGAGGGTTGGGGCTGAGCCGGTGACTGCGAAGGCGACGATTGCCCGGAACCGCTTCCGCCGCCTCCCTGCGGCTGCGGGTTCTGCGGCTGCTGGCCGCCGCCGCCCTGGGACTGCTGCTGCTGCTGCCGCTGCCGCTCGTCACGCAGCGCCATCTCCAGATTCCACTTCGCTTCGACGTCCTGCGGGTCGATGCGCAACGCTCGCTCGTATGCCTCGATCGCGCCTTTCAGAAGCGGACCCTGCTTGTCCGGGCCCGGCTCGGCACGCGACGCACCCAGGAAGCGATTCCCGAGGTTGTAGAAGGTGCGCTCGCGCAGCTCCGGATCCACCGCATTGAGCGCAGCGCGGAATTGCTGTTCCGCTTCTGCGTACTGTCCCAGCTGCAGCAGTGCCGTACCCAGGTTGTAGCGCAGCTCCGGTGAATCGGTGCCGCCGCGCAATGCCGCCTGGTACGCCTCCACCGCTTCCTTGAACTTGCCGGCGCGGTAGAAGCGGTTGCCGCGTTCCAGATCGCCGAAGCCGGCGGCCGATGTGACCAGCAGCACCGCGAGCAATGCCGCAACCTGCCCGGCACGGCCGATGCCGCCGAGGTGCACGCGCGCGGTGCCGCGCGCGTCCAGCAGCGTGTCGAGCAGCAGGAGCAGCAGCGCGGCGGCAATGAACCACGCCTGCTGTTCGCGCGGCTCGAGACGCTTTCCGCCACTCGTCTGGGAAGCGGAAACCGAGCCCAGCGCGCCAATGAGACGGCTGGTCGCGGAGGCGTCTTCCAGGTCGAAGTAGCGGCCACCCGCGCGGCGCGCGACATCGGTCAGCAGATCGGGATTCAGCCTGGAGACCACAACATTGCCCGCTTCATCGCGTTTCATGCCGATGTCGCGTCCGGTTGCATCGAGCTCGGGCACGGTGGAGCCCATGCGTGTACCGACACCCACGGTGAACAGCGTCACGCCGGCGCGCGCGGCACGGTCTGCCGCCTGGCGCACGGTGTTCTCATCCTCGAGCGCTTCGCCATCCGTGACCAGCACGACCGCGCGTTCGCCCGCGGTCTCGGTGGGTCCCCGCGCGAGATCTGTCGCCTGCATGATGGCCGAAGCCAGGGATGAGCCGCCCTGACTCACAATGCCGGGATCGAGCGCATCGATGTACAGACTGAGCGCGCTCTGGTCCACAGTGAGCGGCGAGAGCACGTAGGCCCGTCCCGCGAAGACGACGAGACCCAGCCGGTCGCTCGGCATTTCCCGCATCAGGCGGCGCACGAACAGGCGTTCGCGCTCCAGGCGGCTGGGCTTCACGTCGGTGGCCAGCATCGACTTCGACACATCCAGTGCTAACACGACACTACGGGCCGTGGACCGGCCCTGCACCTGCCGCACGCCCCAGCGCGGGCCGGCAGCGGCCAGACCCAGCGCCGCGGCCGCGGCCATGAGCAGGAGCAGGCGCAGGCGCGGAAACCGCACCAGCTCGGCACCGCCCAACCGCTCCAGCAGTGCGCTGTCGGCCAGCATCTGCGCGACCCGCCGGCGGCGGCGCGCGAACGCCAGCACGGCCAGCAGCGCGCACACCGGCCCGACAATGGCGAGCAGCAGCAGCTCCGGGCGCGCGAAACTCATGGCACCCTACCCAGCGGGCTGGCGCGCAGCGACCATTCCCCGGCCAGCGCCAGCACGGCGAGCAGCAGGAAAGGCAGATAACGCGGTGTATACTGCGTGTAGCGCCGCACGTCCACCGTGCTCTTCTCCAGCCGGTTGATCTGGTGGTAGATGCTGTCCAGCGCCATCTCGTTCGTGGCGCGGAAATAGCGGCCGCCCGTGAGATGCGCGATCTCGGTGAGCAGTTGCTCATCAATGTGCACCTGCAGCGTGGCGTACTGCAGACCGAAGGGCGTCACGGCCACCGGTATGGGCGCCATGCCCTCCGTGCCCACGCCGATGGTGTACACCTTGATGCCGTAGGCGGCGGCCGCCTGTGCGGCGGTCAGCGGATCGATCTCGCCGCGGTTGTTCTCGCCGTCGGTCATGAGGATCATGACACGCGATTCGCCGGGTGCCCGCCGCAGCCGGTTCGCGGCCGTGGCGATGGCGGTCCCGATCGCGGTGCCATCCTCGAGATACTGCCCGCCCGGCTGGAGCTGGTCCAGTGCCTGATAGATGACCGGATAATCGATTGTTATGGGCACCTGCGTGAGGGCTTCACCCGCGAACGCCACCAGGCCGATGCGATCGTACTGCCGGCCGCGCACGAAGTCGGCCATCTTCTGCTTGGCCACGGTCAGCCGGTTCCGCGGCGCGAAGTCCTCCGCCAGCATGGAACTGGAAATATCCAGCACCATGACGATCGCGATGCCCTCCGCATTGATATCGACGACGGACGCGCCCGTGCGCGGCGCCGCCATGGCGACGATGAGCGCGACCAGCGCGGTACCGCGCAGCCATGCGGGCATGCGCGCGAGCCGTGCGGCCGCGGCGCCGGCCACGCGGCGCAGCGTGCCGGCGCGTGAGAACACGAGGGATCCCGGATGTCGCTTCGCCCAGAAGATCCACAGCGGCACCAGCAGCAGCAGCAGCAGCGCCCACGGATTCGCGAAGCCGAGTGTCATGCAGCGGCCTCCTGCGGCTCGATCGCGGGTTGGGCCAGGCGAAAGTCGTCACCCAGCCGCGCGCGTCGCTCCAGAGCCGCTGGCCCTCGGCTCAGGCCGGCCGTTTCCCCGCGAACTTCACGAGGTCGGCACGCGCGAGCAACGCGATCAGCGAGCGAATGTCCGCTTCTGCCGCTGCGACCGTCTCGGCGGACACGGGCGCCGCGTGTGTGCGTGCCGTCAGCCGCCACGCCTGATGGCCTGCAGCTCGCCCGTCGTCAGGTCCGTGCTCCAGCTGCCTTCGAGCACGGCTGCGTACTGCGCGCAGCACGCGTGTCACCGCGGAATAGAAGGCCTTCACTTCGCCCGACTCGAGCAGGCCCAGCCGGCGGATGCGATCCAGTTCCGCCAGCGCCGCGTCCAGCGGCAGCAGCGGCGCAACCACGAGTGCCGGTTTCGGCCGGCGCCGGCGATAGAGCCAGACCGCGAGAGCCGAGCAACGCCGCCAGCAGTCCGAGTCCCACCGCGGCGGGCCATAACAGACGGCTAGGCCCGAGCACATCCTTTGGCGGCCGCGGCTGGATGCCCGCGGTATCCACGGGCAGCACGGAGTGCACGCGCAGGCGGGGGAAATCGGCCTCGACCTCCACGGTGCGTCCGCCATCCGGCAGCTCGATGCGCACGGTGGCGGTGGGCAGCTGCACCGAGCCCGGTTTCCACGCGGCCAGCGGGAAGCTCGCGATGTACGTGCGCACACCGGCACGGCTGCTGTCGACGGTCACCTCACGCCGCGCCGTCGCCTCCACGTTTTCCGGCACCTCCAGCGTGTCCGGGAAGACGACGCGCGCGCCCACGGGAGCAGCCACCCGCACTGTGGCACGGAAGACATCGCCCACCGTGACCGAGTCCGGGACCAGCTTCGTCCTTGCCTGCTGCGCCGCAGCGTTCTGCGCCGCGAACAGCAGTGTCAGCAGGACCGGGAAAGCCGCGGTTCGCCTCATTGCTTGAGCACGCGCTCGCGCCGGCGGAAGAAGGCGAGCAGCGGCCGCACGACCGAGACGTCGGTACGCACGTTCACTTCGTCCACACCGAGGCGCCGGAACATGCGCCGCACATCGCCATACTCGGTCTCCACCATGCGCTCGAACTCGCGGCGCACGCCGCCGCTGCGTGTGTCCACAGCCACTTCTTCGCCGGTTTCCGGGTCCTGCACCACGATCAGGCCCACCCTGGGCAGCTGGGTTTCCGCGACGTCTGCGATGGTGACGGCCACCACATCGTGCCGGCGCGCCACCGTGCGCAGGGTCTTCTCCCAGGCGGGGGACCCGCCGCCCGCGGGCGGAATGAAGTCGCTCATCACGAAGATGATACTGCGATGCGTGAGCAGTCGTGCCGCGTAATCGAGCGCGCCGCCGATATCGGTGCCCCGGCTGGCGGGCCGGAAGGCGAGCACGTCGCGGATCACACGCAGTACGTGGCGCCGTCCCTTGCGCGGCGGGACCACGTGCTCGACCCGGTCGGTGAAGATGATCAGGCCCACGCGATCGTTGTTGCGCACGGCCGAGAGCGCAAGGACAGCCGCCACTTCGGCCGCGGCCTCGGCCTTGAAGCGGCTGCGCGTGCCGAACTGCTCCGAACCCGACAGGTCGACCACCAGCAGCACGGTCAGCTCCCGCTCTTCCGTGTGCTTCTTGACGTAAGGGTGGCCCATGCGGGCGGTGACGTTCCAGTCGATGTGGCGGACGTCATCGCCGTGCTGATACTCACGCACCTCGGCGAATTCCATGCCCTGGCCCCGGAACACCGACTGGTATTCGCCCCCGAAGATGGCGTCGACCAGCCCGCGCATGCGCAGCTCGATCTCGCGCACCTGGCGCAGCACTTCGCGCGGCACACCCGTGGCCGTGCGCTCGCCATTGCGGCGCCCCGCCTCCGGTGGGGCGGGACGGGGAGCAGCGGGTGCGGGCGCGGTCGCAGCTTTCTGTCGCGTGCGCCAGGGCCACCACCCGGCCATGGTCAGGGCACCGGAATCGCGGCGAAGACCCGCTCCACCACGTCGTCCGAGGTGATCTCTTCGGCGTCTGCCTCGAAGCTCGTGATGATGCGATGGCGCAGCACGTCCGGGCCGATCGCTTTCACATCTTCCGGCAGAACGTAGCCGCGGCCGCGCAGGAAGGCGTGCGCCCGCGCACAGGTCGCCAGGTAGATGGTGGCACGCGGCGAGGCGCCGAACTCAATGAGCGGGACGAGATCGGGCATGCCGTGCGCCAGCGGATCGCGCGTAGCATGCACCAGTTCCAGGATGTAGTCCTCGATCTTCTCGTCCAGGTAGAGCCCGTGAATGGCGCTGCGTGCGCGCCTCGAGCTCGGCCGCGGTCGCCACCGGCTCCAGCGCGGCCAGCGGCTGCCCGGCCATGCGCCGCATCACTTCCTTTTCCGCGGCCTTGTCCGGGTAGGTGACGCGCAGCTTCAGCATGAAGCGGTCGACCTGTGCTTCAGGCAGCGGATAGGTGCCTTCCTGCTCGATCGGATTCTGCGTGGCCAGCACGAGGAAGGGGGAGGGCAGCGGGAACGTCTGCCCGCCGATCGTCACCTGGTGCTCCTGCATGGCTTCGAGCAGGGCCGACTGCACCTTGGGCGGGGCGCGGTTGATCTCGTCCGCCAACACGATATTAGCGAAAATCGGACCCTTGCGGGCTGCGAACTCGCCGGTTCGCTGATTGTAGATCATGGTGCCCACCACATCGGCGGGCAGCAGGTCAGGCGTGAACTGGATACGCTCGAAGGCCGCGTCGATGGTCTCGGCCAGCGAACGCACGGTCAGGGTCTTCGCCAGCCCGGGCACACCCTCGAGCAGCACGTGACCCCCTGTGAGCAGCCCGATGAGGATGCGCTCGATCAGCTCGTCCTGCCCCACCACGCGCTTGTGCAGCTCGCGCGTAATGCGCCGCGTCAAGTCGCGGCTGGCCTGGATCTCGGTCTTGACGGCCGTTTCCTCCAACGCCGGACCCTCCCTCTGTTCTGCGGATCCCAACCCGTTGACACCCGAACTACCGCTTGACCCGGGCTCCGCGGTCCTCGCGGCGGAAAACCCAGGCTGCCAGGCGACCCGGCCGGATGCCCTCACCGTCGCCGGTTTCCAGCTCGCTGCGCGAACCCGCTTCGGGTCCCGCGTGCGCGTGACGCTCGCGGATGATGTCACCGGCGCGCGTGCACCATCTACGCCAGTTCGAGGACCTTAGGTCCACCCAGCCATTGTCGGGGAGTTTCGGATCGGTGGCCGGCTGATTGGCGGCCGGCGTGACTTTCACCTCAGGCCCGCGCAGCAGCCGCTGCCCGTCAGAAAGGAGTATCGGCAGACCGATCGAGAGGATACGCACCCGCAGATCGACATCGCTCTGCACCAGCGCATCGGCGCGCACTGCGGTTGCTTGCGCATCCAGCACCGCCACTTCGCTCAGGCCGCTGAACAGCCGGCCGAGGATCGCCGCTTCGAAGAGCAGCTTGGAGAGGCGGGGCGGGCCCAGCATCTCATAGGCGACGCTTTCCACGCCGTGGGCCTGCTCCAGCGCCGCCATGCGCTGCAGCGCCACTTCGCGCAGCACGCCGGCACGGTACGTCGGGCCCGAGGTCGATGCATCCAGCGCGGCTACCACATCGTGGCCTGTGGGCTGGCCGCGGATTTCGCGCACCACATCCTGCGCGATCTCCTCCGGTGTGATGTACTCCATGAGTCCGAGCGCGGTGAGCGTCTCGAACTCGGGCAGGCTGAACAGGCCGTTCTCGCCTGCATCCAGGTACACGCCGCGCAGCACCTCTCCGGTGGGGGCATAGCTGGCGGCGCCGTCAAACGCGCTGTTAAGGTCGACCGGCGCCTGCGCATCCCAGCACGCGATAGGGCGCCCGCCGCGGCGCACTTCGCCGTAGGCAATGCGCTTCCAGCTCACGGCCGCCGTGGGCTTCACTTCCTTCACCGTGGGCGCGTCCGGCGTCCTCGCCATGAGGTAGAGCAGCAGTGTGTGCGCACCGGCCACGCCCGCCTTGGCCAGCAGCATGCGGCTGGGCCGTTCCTCCGAATGTGTGAACGGCACGTTGAGGCCCATGCCACCGGTTCCCGACGTGCCCACCTTCAGATAGAAGCCCGTGCCCGCGCGCCGCATCCCTTCCAGTGCGATCTGCACGTGACGGATCAGCTGTGGTGTGTACATCGTCGACAGCAGGCGCTCCACATCATCGAGCGTTGCGCCCGATTCCGCGGCGCGCGCGCGCAGCTGGCGCGCACCTTCGAAGATGTTCTGGTAGGCGAAGACGGTGGCGGTGTTGATGCAGTCGATCAGGATGTCGGGACGGCGGCGCAGCAGCAGCGCGCCCAGTGCGGAGCGGCGCAGCACGTCGTCGTTCATCTCGCCGAACAGGTCATCGAGCAGACGGGCACGCAGCGCGGGGTCGGCCACGACGTCGCTGCGTCGCATCTCGCGCATGGACTCGAGGAGCAGCACGTCGCCCCATTCCGCCTCGACGCGGGTGCCGGGCTGCAGTGCACGCTCCGCGCGCAGCTCGGCGGCGGCCGTTTCGGCTTCATCGCGCGTGAGTCCGCAGATGACGAGCATGGCGGGCACGTGCGGCATCAGCTCCCTCGCCACCGCCATCCCCACCAGTCCCGACCCACCCAGGAGCAGGACGTTCTTGCCGCCAATGTCCATGCGTCAGGTTGCCTTGTTGCGGGGAATGCCGTGTTGCGGGCGCGTTGTGTCGTCAGGGGCTGCCGCCGGGGGCGGCGAATCCGTCCTCGGTCGAGGCAGCGCCGCGACCTCGTCTGCGCGCAGCGCTCGCCACCGGCCGGCGGGCAGCGCGCCCAGCGTGATGGGGCCGTAGCGTATGCGACGCAGTCTGCGCACGGGATGGCCCACGGCCTCGAGCATGCGCCGCACCTCACGCTTGCGTCCTTCTGCCAGCACGATGCGGATGCGCTCGCCACCCCGCCCGTTGACGCGCTGCGCCGAGAGTGCGCGCGCCTCGCCGTCGTCCAGAGGAATGCCGCGGGTCAACTGCTGCAACACAGCCGGGCCGGGTGAGCCCTGCACCTGCGCCAGGTACACGCGCTCGACAGCGAAGCGCGGGTGCAGGAGCTGATGTGCGGCATCGCCTTCATTCGTGAGCAGGAGCAGGCCTTCACTGTCCGCGTCCAGCCGGCCCACCGTGAACAGGTCGTGGTGTTCCGGCGGGAGCAGCGAGTATACGGTCGGCCGGTGCTGCGGGTCGCGGCGCGTGCAGACGTAGCCGCGCGGCTTGTGCAATGCGATCCAGAGCGCGGGGCGGACAGCGAGCCGGCGGCCATCGACTTCCACGACATCATGGTCGGGATCGACGCGTGTGCCCAGCTCACGCACCACCTGGCCATTGACGCGGACGCGGCCCGCGAGGATGACCGCCTCCGAGGCACGCCGCGAAGCAATGCCGGCGCGTGCCAGATGCTTCTGCAGACGGACCAGCGCGGCCATCAGGCTGGCGAGTCTTCATCGGCCAGGTCGCCCGCGTCACCGCCCGTGGCCACGATCGATTCAACCACGTCTTCGACCGGCCAATCGTGCACCTCGCCGTCTTCCCTTGCCGGCGCCAGGTGCAGGTGCAGCGCCTCCGCCTCGATTTCCGCGGTCTCGGACAGCGGCGATGGCTCGTCCGGCTCGGGCGGTGCGAACGCGAGTGCGGCCGCGGCGGGTGGCACCGCACGCAGAACGACGGGAAGCTCATCCGGTCTGGGCAGATCCTCCAGCGAGCGAAAACCGAAATGCTCGAGGAATCGATTCGTGGTGGCGTAGAGCATGGGCCGGCCCAGGCCTTCGCCGCGCGCTACCGGCTCGATCAGCTCCCGTTCCTGCAGCGTGCGCAGCACGGCGCTCGACTGCACGCCGCGAATCTCTTCGACTTCGCTGCGTCCGAGTGGCTGCCGGAACGCAATGATGGCGAGTACTTCGAGTGCCGGCATCGACAGTCGACCGCTCTGTGGTACAGTCTGGTACCGGTCGAGCACCGCCTCGAAGTCCGGGCGCGTCAGCAGTTGGTAGCCGCCCGCCACTTCATAGATGGAGAACGCGCGCTCTTCCCTGTCGTAACTGGCGCGCAATTCCTCGATCACGGCCGCAACCGTGTCTTCGTCGAGACGCTCATCCACGCGCGCGAGGTCCGCCGCACTGAGCGGCGCATCGCTCGCGAACAGCAGCGCCTCAACGATCTGCGTCAACCTCATCCGATGATGCGTCCTTCCCGCGGTAGAGCCACAGGGGCGCGAAGGGCTCGCTCTGTCGCATGGCCAGTTCGCGCCGCCTGGCCAGTTCCAGTCCGGCCAGCAGAGTGATGACACCGTGCAGTCGGTCGGCGAAGGGGCGGATCAGACGCGCGAACTCGACGCGCGGCAGTCGCTTCAACACCTGCACGATCAGCCCGATCTTGTCTTCCAGCGCGACCGCGCGCGGTCGCACGTGATGTTCGAGGCGAGGCCTCGCTCGATCGCCGACGACGAGCGCGGCATCGAACAGTTCCGCCCAGCTCAGCTCCAGCGCGACGGGCGCCGGCGGCGGCGCGTGGCGAGGCGGCACCCAGCCTCGCCGGAACTGCCGGCGGCGTGCCGACTCGGCTTCCTCGAGACACAGCGCGGCCTCGCGGAAATGCTCGTACTCGAGCAGGCGCCGCACCAGCTCCGCGCGCGGATCCTCAATGGCTTCGCCTTCTTCAGTGCGCCGCGGCAGAACCATCTGCGCCTTGATGCGCACCAGCAAAGCGGCCATCTCGAGGAACTCACCCGCGCGGTCCAGCCCCAGCTGCTCGACACCTTCGATCACCGCCAGGAACTGCGCCGTGATCTGCGCGATCGGGATATCGAAGATGTCGATGTCCTGCTCGCGGATCAGATGCAGCAGAAGGTCGAGCGGACCGGTGAAGCGATCCAGCTCGACCACGAAGGCGCCGTCGGCGTCTCGTGCCGGTGCTACGTGGACCAGTGGATCAGCGCCCACGACAGCCGCTCCAGTTCTCCCGCCGGCCAGAGCAGCACCGAGATGGTGCCGGTCATGAGCAGCAGAATGAAGATCAGCAGGCCGTAGCGCTCGAAGCGTCGATACCAGACGCCTGCCGCCGGCGGCAGAAAGTGGTAGATCAGTCGTGACCCATCGAGAGGCGGCAGCGGCAGCAGGTTGAAGACCACGAGCAGGAAGTTGAGCGAGATGCCGGCGCTCAGCATGCGCTCGACCGGATGCGCCCAGGCAACCGTGCCCGGCAACAGCCGCTCCGCATACGCGAGCAGGATCATGAGCAGCGTGCAGCTCACCGCAATCAGGAAGTTGGCGGTGACGCCGGCCAGCGACACCAGGATGTCGCCTCGCCGGAAGTTGCGGAAATTGCGCGATATGACGGGGACCGGCTTGGCCCAGCCGATGAGCATGCCGGAGCCGGACGCAATCAACATGGCCGGCACGAGAATGGTGCCGAACAGATCGATGTGCGGCAGCGGGTTCAGCGTGACGCGTCCCAGCTCGTACGCCGTGGGATCGCCCTGCTTCAAGGCTACCCATGCGTGCGCGAACTCGTGCGCCACGAAGGAGAAGAGCAGGACCGGAACCAGAACGAGGACATCCATGGTCGCGTCAAGGTAACGACGGAGCCCGAAGCGACGCCACCCCGAAGCGGGTCACGCCAGGTTGACAGACACCCCCTTGCGCCGGTAGCTTCCGCGGGTCGTTTCCCGATTACGTAACGACGTGTGGAGGCAGTTCTTGGCGAACACGCGCAGTGCACAGAAGAAGATGCGGCAGGATCGGCGGCGGCGCGCGCACAATCGCACGCAGCGGTCGCGCATCAAGAGTGCAGTCAAGCGGGTGATGACGGCGACGGACGCGGCCTCGGGCGACACGGCGCTGCGTGAAGCGTACGTCGTGCTGGACCGCCTGGCCACGCGTGATCACATCCACCGCAACAAGGCCGCGCGCAAGAAGTCGCAGCTGGCGCGGCACGTGGCGAAGCTCAGCGTCTGAAACGCGGCTTCGCCGGCAAGGGGCCCCGCGCTTCGCGAGTCGGAGCGCGGGGCCTTTCGCATTGCGTCTCAGCTCGCGAACAGGTCGAGGGTATCGCGGTCGATGAAGCCGGGGTGGCCCGGCAATGCCGACCCGCCGTCCCGCTGCGCACGCTCCGGCGTCATGCGCGTGCCGGATCCCTGCCTGCCACGCACCGCGGAGCCGCGCTTCTTTCCCCGTTTCGCTTTGCGCCGACCCTGCGCCTTTGTCCGGCGCCGGCCGTCGCGTGTCCGGCCGGAACCTTTCTCCCTGTGTTCTCTGGACGATGGCGCGGGCGACGATGCGTCCGCCGCCGCTTCAGCACCGGCGATGCGCTCCGGCCCGGCTGCGGGCGGGCGCACGTGGCGCAGCAGCTCGCGACCGAACCCGCGGTCGTAGTCGGTCCAGCCGCGCTCGACGGTGTGCAGCACGCGCAGCGCCTGGTTGACCTTGGCATCGAGGTCATCGACGTAATGCAGGATGAGCGCTTCCAGCGTGCGCGGCTCGCGCGGGCTCTGCCACTCGTAGCGACCCTGATGGCTGGCGACGAGGTGCTCGAGCAGCAGCAGGCGTTCGGCGTCGAGGCCGGTCTGCGCGGCCGCCTCGCGCACCATCTGCAGCCCCAGCAGGATGTGGCCCAGCAGCCGCCCCTCATCCGTGTAGGGAAAGCCCGCCTGGGCGCCGATCTCGCGCACCTTGCCGATGTCGTGCAGCAGTGCGCCGCTGAGCAGCAGGTCGTGATCCACGGCAGCGCCGTACTGCGCGCCGGCGGCCATTGCCAGGCGGGCTACACTAACCGTGTGTTCGAGCAGGCCGCCGAGGTAGGCGTGGTGGTTGCGCGTGGCCGCGGGCGCCAGCCGGAAGCCGCGCCCGGTCTCGCTGTCGGCCGCGAGCAGCAGCGACAGCACCTGCGCCAGCCCGACATCGCGGACGGCGCCGATGAGCATCTGCAGTTCGTGCTCGAGCGCTTCCAGGCTGGCGGGTGAGCGCGGCAGGAACAGCGCCAGCTCCTCGAGCGCCACCTGCAGTGGCGACACTTCCTCGATTGCCAGCCGGATTCCGTCGGGCCCGGACTCGGCCGTCGCACGCACACCCACATACACGCCATCACGCAGCCAGTCGGGCGGCGCCTCCGACGTGATGAGCTGGCCGGTCACGCGACCGCGTGCCTCGCTCAGCTCCAGCGTGAGCAGGAAATCGCCCGCCGCGGCACGGGCGGCGTGGACTGCCAGCACAGCATAGCAGGCGACGATGCTCTGTCCGGGTTCGATCCGCTCAGGCGAGGGCCACGCCGCCTCCGCCTCGCCGATCCATTGTCGCGGGCCGGGCAGAGCGGCGCGCGGGCTCATCCCGCAGTCGTGCTCACGGCGTGCGGCTGCGCATCCCACACAATGCGGCCGCCCACCACGGTAAGCAGCGCGCGACCGCGCACGTGCCGGCCGCCAAACGGCGTGTTATGGCTCTTCGACAGAAAACGCGCCGCATCGATGGTCCATTCCAGCGCCGGATCGAATACCGTGACATTGGCAGGCGCGCCCATGCGCAGGGTGCCGCCGGGCAGTTTGAAGGCACGCGCAGGCGAGCAACTCATGCGCTCCACCAGCTGCGCCAGCGTGATCACGCCCGTGTCCACCAGCCCGCTGAGCGCCAGCCCCAGCGCTGTCTCCAGGCCGACAATGCCGAAGGGCGCATCCTCGAAGGCCTGCTCCTTCTCGTCGTAGTGGTGCGGCGCGTGATCCGTGGCGATCACGTCGAGCGTGCCGTCCGCCACGCCCTCGATTACGGCCTGCCGGTCCCTCGCCGTGCGCAGCGGCGGGTTCATCTTGGCTTCCGTGCGGTAGCCTTCGACCGCTTCGTCGGTGAGCGTGAAGTGGTGCGGCGTCGCCTCCGCGGACACACGCACACCACGCTCGCGGGCGGTGCGAATCAGCTCCACACCGCGCTGCGTGGACACGTGCTGGATGTGGATGCGGCCGCCGGTCAGCTCCGCGAGCATCAGGTCGCGCGCGATCATCGACGTCTTCGGCCGCATTGGGAATGCCGATCAGGCCGAGGCGAGTCGACACCAGCCCTTCGTTCATCGACCCGCCACGCGAGAGACTGAGCTCCTCGCAGTGGCTGGCCACGGGGATACCCATGGTGCGTGCGTAGGCGAGTGCCAGCCGCATGAGACCGGAATCGCTCACCGGCCTGCCATCATCGGTGATGGCGACGGCACCGGCCTCCACCATCTCACCGACGAGGGCCAGGCGCTCGCCTTTCTGGCCCACGGAGATGCAGCCGACCGGATAGACGCGCGCGGCGCCGGAGCGCAGGCCTTCCGCGCGCACGAATCCGACGGCGGCGGGATCGTCGACCGGCGGGTCCGTGTTGGGCATGGCGCAGACACTGGTGTAGCCGCCCGCGGCAGCGGCGCGCGCGCCTGTGGCGATCGTTTCCTTGTGCTCGCCGCCCGGTTCGCGCAGGTGCACGTGCAGGTCGATCAGCCCCGGGCACACCACCAGGCCGCGAACCTCGCGCACATCCGCGCCGTCGGTCGAGCCAAGATCACGACCCATGGCTGCGACCTCGCCGTCACGCAGCAGCAGGTCGGCCACTTCGTCCGTGCCCGTCGAGGGATCGACCACGCGGCCGCCGCGCAGCAACAGTGGCCGCGGCCGTGACGCACTGCGCAGCAGCGCATCCATCTCGATCACGTGCCGCCTTCTCCTTTCGCCGCTTCCGCACGCTCGGGCATGCCGCCGGCCAGCAGGAAGAGCACGGCCATGCGCACGGCCACGCCATTCGTGACCTGATCCAGGATCACGGCGTGCGGGCCATCCGCCACATCGCTGTCGATCTCGACGCCGCGGTTCATGGGACCGGGATGCAGAATCAGCAGGTCGCGGCCGGTCCGCTCAATGCGCTCGCGGGTCACCCCAAACAGCCTGTTGTACTCGCGCAGGCTGGGCACGAAACCGGCCTGCATGCGTTCCAGCTGCAGACGAAGCACGTTCAGCACATCGGCCCATTCCAGTGCCGCCTCGATGCGATCGAACACCAGCACGCCCATGTCTTCGATGGCCGCAGGCAGCAGCGTGCGCGGCGCGCAGACGGCCACTTCCGCGCCCAGCCGCAGCAGGCCCCAGATATTGGAGCGCGCCACGCGGGAGTGGAGCACGTCGCCCATCAGGCACACGCGCAATCCGGCGATGCGACGGCGGTGATCCCGTATGGTCAGCAGATCGAGCAGCGCCTGCGTCGGATGCTCGTGCCGGCCGTCGCCGGCATTGATCACATTCGAGGGAATGCGATCCGCCAGAAAACGCGCGGCACCGCTGGAGCCGTGACGGATCACTACCATGTCGATGCGCATGGCCTCGAGGTTCCTCGCCGTGTCCACCAGCGTCTCGCCCTTGCTCACGCTCGAGCCCTGCGCCGCGATGTTCACGGTGTCCGCGGAAAGTCGCTTTTCCGCGAACTCGAAGGAAATGCGCGTCCGCGTCGAAGCCTCGAAGAACAGATTGACGATGGTCTTGCCGCGCAGCACCGGCACCTTCTTGATGGGCGCTCGCTGATTTCCTTGAAGGCTTCGGCAGTGTCCAGAATGGCGAGGATCTGGGCTCGCGCTGAGCGGCTCCAGGCCCACGAGGTCCTTGCCCAGGAACGTGGGCAGCGCGCTCACGACGAAGCCTCCCGTGTGCTCAGCACGACGGCCAGGCGTCCATCCAGCTCGGGCACGAGCACGTCGACGCGCTGCCGCGGCGCGACTTCCACGTGTCGCCCCACGATGTCCGGCTGGATCGGCAGCTCGCGCCCGCCGCGATCCACGAGCACGCACAGGACGATGCGCGCCGGCCGTCCGAAGTCCGCCAGCTCATCGAGTGCCGCGCGCGCCGTGCGGCCCGTGTAGCACACGTCGTCCACAATGACCACGCGCTGGCCATCGAGTCCGACAGCGGGCAGACTGGTCTGCCCGAGGACGGGCCGCGGGCCGATGGCCGTCAGATCATCGCGATAGAGGGTAATATCGAGGGTGCCGAACGAGGGGCGCACGCCTTCCGCGCGCTCGACCTCATCGGCAATGCGATGGGCCAGGTGAACACCGCGGCGCTGGATGCCGACGATGGCGAGACCCGCGACGCCCTGGTTGAGCTCGACGATCTCGCGAGCCATGCGAGCGAGTGTTCGCTCGACGGCCCTTTCATCCATGAGCAGCAGCCGCTGCGCCTCAGCCATCCGGTCCGGTGTCGTGGGGCGGAAACGGCTGGTACGGTAGCGTCCGGACGGCTGGGCTGTCAACGCCCGGAACTGCGAATTCGGCTCCCGCGCCGGGATCGTCCGGGAACCAGACGCCTTGCTGGGGCTGGGGCTCGGGCTCGTTGCTCGGGGAACGACACGTACGGAATCAACGGCGTTGCTGCGGCTGGTTTGCTCGGGCTGGTTGCTCGGGAACGACAAGACGGATTCAACCGCATTGCCCGGGCAGGTTGCCCGGAAGTGCGAACGGATCGAAACGCGCCGTTAGAGCAGCAGCCATAATTGTCCGTTAGGAACCAGGCGTGCGCTGGCGCGCGCTCGATTCGAGCCGTTCCCGAGCAACCAGCCCCAGCAACCAGCTCCAGCAACGCCTTTGAAGTTCAATCCGGACCGCGTCGCTCGCGGAAGAACTGCCGCAATACTTCACCGGTCTCCTGGGCGAGGACGCCGCGGGTGAGGCGGACGCGGTGGTTGAGGCGGCGGTCCTGCACGATGCAGGCGAGGGAGCCGCACATGCCGGTCTTGGGGTCGGCGGCGCCGTAGACGAGGCGGCCGACCTTCGCGAGCACGATCGCACCGGCGCACATGGCGCAGGGCTCGAGCGTGACGTAGAGCGTGGCATCCAGCAGCCGGACGTGACCGTCGAGCATGGCGGCACGGCGGATCGTCACCAGTTCCGCGTGCGCCGTGGGATCGGTCATGGTGCGAGTCAGGTTGTGGCTGTCAGCAATGATGCGCCCGTCGTGCACGAGCACAGCACCCACGGGCACTTCCTGAACCGCGGCCGCGGCGCGCGCATGCTCGAGTGCGCATTGCATCCAGTGTGCATCACCGGGTTCGGCATCACGGTATTCGGGGCAGGCGTCGCCGGGCGGTGCGGCACCTTCGTCAGGCACCAGACCGAGCACGCGCACGCCGCGCGAGCGCGAGGGTGTGCGCTCGATCCATTGTTTTGCCTCCAATGACTGCAGCAGCTCCGAGGCCTTGCGGGTGCTGCGTATGCCCAGCGCCGCGCAGATCTCGCGGACCGACGGCTGATAGGTGTTGCGGCGCAGGTACTCGATCATGAAATCGAGAACCTTGCGCTCCAGTTCGGTGAGGGGTTCCATGGGCTTTCGAAAACGTCGTGCGGACTGGAATGAACGCGGGGCGCGAGCGATTTCGACTCGCGCCCCGCTTCGTCATCCGGGGCCGCCTGCTGCGGCGGCCACCTTCGCGCGACACCGCGTCGCGCTTCGAATTGCCCCTCCTGGGCTCGAACCAGGACTCTCCTGATCCAGAGTCAGGCGTGTTGCCAGTTACACCAAGGGGCATCGCGTCCAATGCTAACCATGGGCTGCGCACATCGTCAAGCCGCAGCCGCATGCTGTGGCGGGCCGGCTCAGGTCGATGCGGCCGCGAGCAGTCGCCCTATGGCTGCATCGATGCGTGCGAGCGTCAGTTCCTGTCCGAGAGCAGCGGCCAGCTCGAAGATGCCGGGCGAGACGGCCTGGCCGGTGAGCGCGACGCGCAGCGGATGGATGAACTGTCCGGCTCCGACTCCCTGCGCATCGGCCAGCGCGCGCAGCAATGATTCGAGCTGCGCCTCGGTCCAGGCGGGCGCAGCCGCCAGCTGTTTGCGCAGTGCGCCCAGCCGCGCGGCCACCTGTTCCGGCTGCTTCCAGTGCTTCTGCACCGCGTCGTCATCGTACGCCAAATCGGCGGCCAGGTAGCGCGCGAGCTGCGCGGCAATGTCGTCGAGTCCGCGCGCACGCACCTTGAGCAGATCAATGAGCCGCAGTGTGCGCGCGCGGGCTTCCGCTCCCGCCGCGTGCTCACGCACGCTCTGCGGAGCCAGCGACAACACCGGCTTCGCCAGTGCCTCAGCGGACAGGCGATTCGAATGCTGGCCGTTCAGCCAGGAGAGCTTGCGCGTGTCGAAGATCGCGCTCTTGCGATTGATGCCCGCGAGTGAGAACCGCTCGATCAGCGCGACGCGCGTGAAGACTTCCTCGTCGGTACCCGGTGACCAGCCCAGGAGCGCGAGGAAGTTGAACATTGCATCCGGGAGGATTCCCTGATTCCGGTACTCCGCCAGCGCCGTGGCGCCGTGGCGCTTGGACAGCTTGCGGCCATCCGGGCCCAGGATGATGGGCACATGGCCGAACACAGGCAGCACGAAGCCCAGCGCCTGGTACAGCAGGATCTGCTTGGGTGTGTTCGAGATGTGATCGTCGCCGCGGATCACGTGCGTCACGCGCATGGCCGCATCGTCGCTGACCACAGCCATGTTGTAGATGGGCGTGCCATCCGAGCGCAGCACAATGAAATCTTCGATCTCGCTGTTAGCGAATTCGATGCGACCGTGCACCGCGTCTTCCCACGCGGTCACGCCTTCGGGCACGCGGTAGCGCACAGTGAACAGCTCACCCGCGGCGGCGCGCCGTTCCGCCGCCGCGGGCGTGACGTTCCTCAGGCAGTACCGGTCGTAGCGGAACGCGCCATCGGCGCTGCCTCGCCTCGCCTCGAGCTGTTCCGGCGTACAGAAGCAGCGGTAGGCTGTACCCGTGTCCAGCATGCGCATGGCATCATGGCGATGTCGCTCCAGCCCCGCCGCCTGGAAGAACGGCCCCTCGTCCCAGTCCAGCCCCAGCCACCGCAACCCATCCAGGATCGCCTGCGTCATGGGCGCGCTGGACCGCTCCTTGTCCGTGTCTTCGATGCGCAGGATGAAGACACCACCTGCATGCCTCGCCAGCAGCCAGTTGAACAGCGCAGTGCGCGCGCCACCCACGTGCAGAAACCCCGTAGGCGAAGGCGCGAAGCGCACACGCATGCCTTGATCGATTGCCATGCTTCACACTGCACAAGACCGCGGGATCCCGCAACAGAATACGCCAGGATGCTCGATCTGCTGAATGCCTTCTCTTCCCTGCCCCTCTCTCCTTTGGCCGTACAATTCTGTTTCTTGTACAGCGTGCTCACGGGGGACGGGTCAGGGTAAGGGCAAGGTTCAGGGGTCAGGCGCGGGCAAGGGCACCCGTGCAGGGTTGGGCTGGGTGGGGTGCGGTTGCCTGCATATCCTGGCGGACCGACCCGCCTCATGCCACGGGCGCCCTAACAATCCATTCGCAGGCAAGGGAATCGGCCACCGTGTAGCGATGGCCGATTCCCTTGTCGTTCAATTCAGAAAATGTCGCGCAAGTATGCCTCGGCCCTCTGCGCCCTCCGCGTGACGAGTCCGGTCAGAAGCGCGGACCGAGGCGGAGGAAGACGCGCAGTTCGCGGCTGTCGCCGGTGAGCGGGACCGCGCCGTAGACGCCGAAGCCGCCGAGGATCACGCCGGCGCCCACGTCGTACAGGGTGCCGGTGCTGGTGCGCTCCGTGAGGTCGCCCACGGTCCAGCCACGCGCGGCGTCGAAGAACACGGTCCAGTTGACGCTGGCGTCGAAGTGCGGGCTGCGATCGTAGTGTTCGACCTCGTCGCCGCCGATGTGGAAGTCGAGTCCGCCGCGGTACTCGGCCTGGAAGAGAGCGAAGCGATCGCAGCCGTAGGATGGAAAGAACATCGTCGTCTGCGATCCGTTGGTCAGACGGACGGGCGCGGTGCGGGCGCCGCAATCGACGCTCATCAGCGGGTAGCCTGGCAGCGTGTTGGCGCCGCCCAGCGCGTGCTGGTACTGCGGCGCGAGCGGCGTCTGATCGAACGAGCCGCCGGCCACGGCGCGGAAGGCGAGGGCGCCCTCCCATCCGAGGGGCGCATAGCGGCGGATGTCGATCTGGCCGGCCGTGAACTGATTGTCGAAAGCGCGTGCGGCGAGTGGTTCGCCGGTTTCACGCTCGGCTGCGGGCAGCGCCAGCGAGCCACTGAGTCCGTGCACCATGTCCGCACGCATGTAGAAGCCACGGGACGTGAAGTCATCGCCGTGACGCGCATCCCAGATGGCTGTGCCGTTGAGGGTGCGCAGTCTTCCCTCCCCCGCGAGCGGCTGATTGCGCCACAGCGCATCGGTGTGGAGCACGGTCCAGGGGTCGCGCGCCGCCGCGCTGCGCTGCGTCTCGTCGCGGTACTCGACGGTCAGGTCGAGCGGACTGCGTTCGGGCGCGAGACGGAGGTAGCCGCTCCAGCCTTCGCGCTGGTAGTAGTCGCGCTGATCCTCGTGGAAAACGACCGTGGCAAGCGTGGCCTCGAGGTCCGTGATCGTCCACGACTCCATGGGGTCGATGGTGCTGCGCACGGAAGCGCCCAGGCGCAGGGCCGGCGTGCCCACGAACTGCTCGACGCGGGCGACGTAGCCCATGCGCTCGGTGTTGGTGAGCGGCCCGACATCGGAGCGCCAGATGGCGAACGCGGCCAGCCGCGTGGCGAACGGCCCGCCCGTGCGCAGGTCCGGACCCATGCGATACGGCAGTCCCTCGACGCGGTTGTAGTTGCGATCAATGGACAGCGAGAAGCCGGCGCTGCCCATGTCCTGGCGCCGGTCGGCGTACCTGTGATTGCCCTCCCAGTGGCGACCGCTGCGCCAGACGTCGCCGCCCTCGTGCAGATCGCGGGCGCGCGCCAGCAGGCCGAAGCCTTCACCGTACTCCGTGAGCGCACCCGCGAGGCGCGCGTTGTCGCCGCCTCTTGCGGAGCCGCCGACCACGGTCACATCGCCCGTGACCTCGGCGCCGCGCTCGAACACGACATCGCCGTCGACCACGACGAGCTGACCGCGCACCGTACCGCGCAGGGTGAGCAGCCCACGATACACGAAGACGTCGCCTTCAATGACTTCGTCCGTGGCAATCGTGGCATCGCCATCGAAGCGATGCGTGGCGGGGTCATCGATCACGGCCTCGAGCCGACGCGCTTCCTGCCGGGGCAGACCGGAACGATGGAGATCGGGTCTCTGGCCGCTGGCATACCGAGCGAATGCGAGCAACGCCAGCGTAACGGTGAGCGCGCGCATGGAGCCTCCTGAAGCGCGGATCTCGTGCGTACGCGAGGAACGAATTCCTCTCGAAACGGATCGGGAACGCCCGCCCTTACGCGGGTGCCCGCGCCCGGGTTTCAGCGAATCGAGCGGGGCAGCCTTCGACGCGAGAACGCCGTCCCGGCGGGGGCATCGCGTACGGCCGGAGCGCGCGGCCACCGATCCTGCATGCGCGTGCGGGTTGAATCCGCCGCTGCCGGCCGTATCTTACCGCCCGCTCCGGGCCGCCGCGGGTTCCGCCGCCTTGCTGGGATCGCGCGCAAGGCGGGAGCCAGCACTTGCCGCGCGCGCTGCCGGCGGGGCTGCCTTAGCACCAGCGTTGAGAGATCATGCAGACCGACATCGAAATCGCGCAGGCTGCGAAGCTCCGTCCGATCACCGAAATCGCCGGGATGCTGGGCGTCCCCGCATCGGCCCTCGAGTTGTATGGCACCTACAAGGCGAAGGTGAGGACTGATGCGATCACGCCCCGGCCGCAGCCGGGCACGCTGGTTCTGGTAACCGGGATCAACCCGACACCGGCGGGTGAAGGCAAGTCGACGGTGTGCGTGGGTCTGGCGGACGGGCTGCGGCTGGCCGGTCGCAACGTGGCGTTATGCCTGCGCCAGCCCAGCCTGGGCCCGGTGTTCGGCATCAAGGGCGGCGCGACCGGTGGCGGCCACGCGCAGGTCGTGCCCATGGAAGACATCAACCTGCACTTCACGGGCGATTTCCACGCGGTCACGACGGCGCACGCGCTGCTGGCCGCGATGCTGGACAATCACCTGCAGCAGGGCAACGAGCTGGGCGTCGACGCGCGCCGCATCACCTGGAAGCGCGCCATCGACATGAACGATCGCGCGCTTCGTAACATCGTGGTAGGACTGGGCGGCGCGCCCAATGGCGTACCACGCGAGGATGGCTACCTCATCACCGCCGCATCCGAGATCATGGCCATCTTCGCGCTGGCCCGTGACCGTTCGGATCTCGAAGACCGCCTGGGCCGCATCATTGTGGGTTACGATCGCAGCTTCGAGCCGGTGCGTGCGCTGCAGCTGGGCGCGCAGGGCGCCATGACACTGCTGCTCAAGGATGCCATTCTGCCGAACCTGGTGCAGACGCTGGGCGGCACGCCCGCGTTCATTCACGCGGGCCCGTTCGGCAACATCGCCCACGGCTGCAACTCCGTGATTGCCACCACCACGGCGCTGAGTCTGGCCGACGTGGTCGTGACCGAGGCCGGCTTCGGCGCGGACCTGGGCGCGGAGAAGTTCTTCGACATCAAGTGCCGCACGGCGGGGCTGCGGCCTGCCGTCGCGGTGGTGGTGGCCACCATCCGCGCACTCAAGATGCACGGCGGCGTGGCGCTGAGCGCACTCGGGGCGGAGAATGTCGAGGCCGTGCGCAAAGGCGTGGGCAATCTGACCCGCCACGTCGAGAACGTGCGCCGGTTCGGTGTGCCACCCATTGTTGCGCTGAATCGTTTCGCGTCGGACTCACAGGCCGAAATGCAGGTCGTGCTCGAATGCCTGCGAGGCCATGGACACGCCGGCGTCGGTCGCCGATGTGCACGCGCGTGGTGGCGAAGGCGCACTCGAGCTGGCCAGCGCCGTCATGGCCATGGCGGAAAGCGGGCGTGCGGACTTCCACCCGCTGTACGACACGAACCAGCCGCTCGCCACGAAGATCGAGACGATCGCCACACAGATTTACGGCGCCGATGGCGTGAACTTCCAGGCACAGGCGCTGCGCGAGATCGAACGCCTCGAGAAGATCGGCCTGCGCGATGTGCCCGTCTGCATGGCCAAGACGCAGTACTCCTTCTCGGACGACCCTTCACTCCGCGGGCGACCGACCGGCTTCCGCATCACCGTCCGCTCCGTCACGCCTTCCGCCGGCGCCGGCTTCGTGGTCGCGCACACCGGCGACATCATGACCATGCCTGGTCTGCCGCGACGACCCGCCGCCGAGGGAATGCGGCTGGCGCCCGACGGGACGATCACGGGGCTGTTCTAACGCGGAAGTACGTTTCTGGAGCTGGGGCTCGGGCTCGGGCTGGGAATTGACGGATTCTGACTGCGTGCTGGGGCTGGTGGCTGGGGCTGGTGGCTCGGGAACGGCGTGAACAGATTAACGGCGGCGCTGGCGCTGCTGCCTGCTGGTTGCGGTAACGACGCGCACGATGGCTGCGGGAATGGTGCGGTGGCCGATTCAACGTTGTGTCCGCGCGACGGGCGCTGTCGCCCGGCCGCACCGCCAGGTGGCGGGACGACCGTGGGGTTGGGTCATGAAGCCCCATGAACCCACGGCCATCGCGAGTTGCCGGGACTTTTTCCGCGCAACCTGCCCGGGCAGCCAGCACGTGTATCGCCCTGGACTTCGCAATCCGGGCCGGTACGGTCTCTGCAGTGCCGCGCCCGATACTGCGTATGACCGTGGGGGTTCTGCGTTTCTCGTGACACGATCGCTGGAGTACCGCTGATGGCGGACCTGATCCATTCAGTCTTCCGGGCGTTCGAGCTCGCGGTAGGCTGGGTGTTCAGTCCTGCCTGGCTGCCGCCGAAGGATTTCCAGTTTTTCCGCTGGCTGGTGGTGCCGGGCTACGGCTATGGGTTCGTGCTGGTGGGTCTGGGCATACTCGAGCTGGTCATCCCGCAGGAACGCCGGCCGTGGAATCGGGCCACCCTGCTGAGCGGTACCTATCTCGCACTGGCCGGGAAGATGGGGGTGTACTCGCTCATCGTGACGCCGGCGCTGCGCAAAGGCTGGCTGTACCTGGGGCTGCCGTCGGCGCACCTCGATCGTCTGCTGCCGTTGCCTGTCTACATGATCGTCGCGGTGCTGGTGGTAACGTTCACGGCCTACTGGGCGCACCGGCTGATGCACCGCGTCCCGCTGCTATGGCACATCCACAAGATTCACCACTCGGCGCAGAACCTGAACTACAGCTCTGTCTATCACAAACACCTGCTGGAGACGCTGCTGCAAACGCCGAGTCACGTGATCGCGACGCTGGCGCTGGGCACGGATCTGGTCGCGCCGTTCGGCATCATCTTCAAGGTCATCGATGTGCTGGGGCACTCGAACATTCGCGTGGACATGGGTCGGCTGGCGTACCTGATCTCGACGCCGCAGGCGCATCGCGTGCACCACTCGATCGATCCTCGCCACTACGACACGAACTTCGGCAACACCTTCATGCTCTGGGATCTGGTGTTCGGCACCTTCTACTACGATCCCAAGGATCAGCCGACGGCGTACGGCATCACGGAAGAGATTCCCACCAGCTTCATCAAGCAGCAGATGCTGCCATTCGTGTGGATGGGCCAGCAGATCAGCCTGCGCACGCAGCGACTGCTGGGCCGGGCACGCGATCCCATCCAGGGCGCGGACCCCGGCGACTGAGCGGGCGGCGCGGCAAACACGGCGTCAGTCCCTGCGCTCGCCGGCCGTGTCTTCCCAGGGTTCGAATTCCGGCTCGACTTCCGACTTGTTTCCAGGCACTGGCCCGCCTGGCGGCGTGCTGGCCATCCAGCGCCGCACGGCGAAGGTGATGACGCCGGCGCCGATCAGGACGGAAACAATGGGCAGCAGGTACACGGCGAGGTTGAAGCCGCGGGCTTCGGGTGCGAGCAGAATGAATTCGCCGTACTTGGAAACGAAGTAGGCCTTGATCTGCCGCGGCGACTCGCCGGCTGTCACCTTCTCGCGGATCACATTGCGCATCTCCTGCGCCAGCTCGGATGGCGAATCCTGCAGAGAGAGTCCCTGACACACGGGACAGCGCAGCTGCGCTGCGATCTGTTTGGTCAGACTGTCGACACGCGTTTCTCCCACCACCTGCGGCGTACTGGCGGCACCGCCCGGGGACGGCGCCGGCGACGCGACGGGCGTCGTCGCCTGCACCAGTGTGAGGAGCAGCGCGGCAGCCCGCATTACTGATCGGCGCTCTTTGCGAGCAGCGGCTCGAGCACCTGCTGCATGACATCGACCGTCATGACGCTGAGCTGCTTGTGCACGACGACGCCATTCTGGTCAATCACGAACGTCTCGGGCACGCCGTAGACGCCGTAGTCGATCGCAGTGCGGCCGCCCGGATCCAGCAGTGTGGGCCACTCCGCGCCGCCGAACCCGTCCAGCCACTGCTTCGCGTTGTCCCGTGTGTCGTTGTAGAGCACGCCAATGAACTGCACACCCTCCTTCGCCCAGCGCTGGTTGGCGGCCATCAGCTGGGGATGCTCGTCGCGGCAGGGGATGCACCACGACGCCCAGAAGTTGACCACGACCACACGACCGTGCAGACCACTCAGCGAAATGGTGGTGTCGGCGTCCATGGGTTTGAGCGCGAACGTGGGCGCGGGCTTGCCGGGCAGCGGCGAAACGATGGTGGTCGGATCGCGCTTCAGTCCGTAGGCCAGGAGCAGCACGATGGGCAGCGCAATGGCCAGGCCGATGGAGGAGCGTCGCCAGTTCATACGGTCTCCATGACTTGCTCGACAGGGGTACGCCGCGCGACGGCGCGGCGACGAGGCGGGAGCGCGGCGATCACACCACCGATCGCCACCACCAGACCACCCAGCCAGATCCAGTAGACGAGCGGTTCGATGATCACGTTCAGCGTCGCCGTCGATCCGTCCTGGGCGAACGCCAGCAGGTTGATGTAGAGATCGTTCTTCGGCGTGCTGCGCACTGCGGGCGTGGTAACAGGCTCCTGGCGCACAATGTAGAAGTTGAGACGCGGATCCATGCGAGCCAGCTCGCGGTTACCGCGGAAGGCCGTCAGCTGTGCGCGGATGACATCGCGGTGCGGCTCGCGGCTCGCGGTGACGCTGTCGAAGCGCACGCGGAACTCACCCACTTCGACGAACTGGCCGGGCTTGAGCGTAACCTCGCGTTCCGTACGGTACGTGGACGACGCGGTGATGCCCAGCGCCACCATGATCACGCCGATATGGGCGAGGTAACCGCCGTAGCGGCGGTTGTTGGCAGCCACCAGCCGGAAGAGCGCCAGCCACAGCGCTTCGCCGTGCGTGCGCCAGCGCGTGATGGCGCCACGCACGTACTCCTGCAGATTGCCCACCAGCGAGAAGGCCGCGAAAGAGAAGGCCGCGATCGCCCAGACCGAGGGCACGCGCAGCAGCAGGCACAGCGCGACCGTGGCCAGCAGCGCGGTGGCGGGCGGCAGCAACTCCCGCCGCAGCTGCTCGCGCGAGCCGCCTCGCCAGGGCAGCGCCGGACCCACTCCCACGAGGAAGAGCAGCGACGTGCAGATGGGCACGGTCATCTTGTTGAAGAAGGGGCTGCCCACACTGACCTTCACGCCGCGCACGGCTTCCGCGATCAGCGGGAACAGCGTGCCCAGCAGTACCGTGAAGGTGAACAGCGTAAACAGCAGGTTATTCACCAGGAACACGGTTTCCCGCGACAGTGCGTTGTCCAGGCTGCCGGCACGTCGCAGCTCGCTGCTGCGGCCGGTGAGCAGCACCAGCGAGAACACCAGCACGAACGCAATGAAGCCGAGAAAGAAGAAGCCGACGGTGCCTTCGGTGAAGGCGTGCACCGAAGACAGCACGCCGCTGCGTGTGAGGAAGGTACCGAGGATGGTGAGCAGGAACGTGGCAATGATCAGGCTCTGGTTCCAGACGCGCAGCGTGTCCCGCCGCTCCTGCACCATGGCGGAATGCAGGAATGCGGTGGCCGTGAGCCAGGGCATGAAGGAGGCGTTCTCGACCGGGTCCCAGGCCCAGTAGCCGCCCCAGCCCAGCACATCGTAGGACCACCACATGCCCGCGATGATGGCCATGGAGAGGAAGATCCACGCCACCATTGTCCAGCGGCGCGTGACGCGCATCCAGGTGTCATCGAGCCGGCCCGAGAGCAGCGCACCAATGGCGAACGCGAAGGGCACGCTCATCCCCACGTAGCCCAGGTAGAGCAGCGGCGGGTGCACCGCCATCAGGTAGTGATTCTGCAGCAGCGGGTTCGGACCGGGCCCGTCGGGCGGCACCGGAAAGACCGCGTGGAAGGGATTGGCCGGCCCCACCAGCAGCAGGTAGAAGAACACGCCAATGCCCAGCAACACGCCGTTAGCGTAGACCCCGAGCGCGCCCAGCCGGCGGCTGTGAAAGTAGACGGCGGCGGCCGTATACGCGGAAAGCACCCAGCCCCAGAACAGGATGGAGCCTTCCAGCGAACTCCACAGCGACACGATGGTGTAGATCAGCGGGGTCTCGCGGCTGCCCACCTGCGCCACGTAACCGATGCTGAAATCGTGGCTGACCAGACCCCAGATCATCGACAGGTTGGCGATGGTCATGAGGGCGAACGCCGCGAAGGCGGCCGAGCGCGCGCTTTCTGCCAGGGCGGGCATGCGGCGGCGCGCGCCGACGACCGCGGCAATGACACCCCAGATCGCCACCAGGAAGGCGATGCTCACCGCGGTGGTTCCGAGAATGCGGGTCATGACTACTGCCTCCCGGGTTCAGCTGCCGTCACGCACCAGTGTCTTGTAGAGCTTCTCAGGATTCTCGCCGTGCGTGGGGGGGCGGTACTCGTTCGAGTGCTTGACCATCAGGCCGGTCGACTCGAAGACGCCGGCCGGGGTCATGCGCCCTTCCACCACCACGCCAATGCCCTCGCGGAACATCTGCGGCGGCGCCTTGGGCGCGTGCACCGCGATGGTCTTGCCGTCCTCGTCCTGCACTGTGAAGCGCAGATCGAGCGCCTGTGCATCCCAGTGTACGCTGTTAGGCGCAACCAGTCCACCCAGCCGCACCGGCTTGTCGTACGCGCTCGAGCCCTTGGCCAGCAGCTCACCGGGCGTGAAGAAGTAGACCAGGTTGTTGCTGATGCCGCCCGACATCAGGTACCCGAATCCCAGCAGTATGACCACGACCGCGATCACCACACCCACGCGGGTGTTCCTGAGCTTGATCATGCTGCGCCTCCGCTGCGTGCTGTTGCCGCTTCGAGTTCCTGCTGCGCCCGTCTCGCCCGCCGGTGCAGGTACAGCGTGTACACCGACAGAACGGTCCAGGTCAGGATGTATGCTGCGCCGATGTATCGCCACTCCTCAGACATGTGCCACATCTCCCGCGAGCGCCCGCTCTTCCATTCTGGCCTCGGCTGCACGCTCGGTGCGCGCAATGTTGTAGCGCCGGGCCACGAAGTATGTCAGCAGATAGATGAACGCCCAGGCGTTGAGCCGCAGCCCCACCACGTACTGCGGCGCCACCGTGTCCGGCGTGGACTGCATCTGGTGCAATGTGCGCCACCACTTCACCGACATGTACACGATGCCCACATTGATGAAGCCGAGGATGCCCACGGCCGCGCTCCAGCGGGCGCGCCGTTCATCGTCATCAGTGAACGAGCGCAGCGCGAAATAGCCCACGTAGATCAGCAGTGTGATGGCCGTGGTGGTGAGGCGGGGGTCCCAGGTCCACCAGATGCCCCAGGTGGGCCGCGCCCAGATCATGCCCAGCGGCAGCAGCAGCGCCGTGAACACGGTGCCGGCTTCGGCGGCAGCAGCGGCCAGGGCATCGTGGCGCTCATCGCCCTTCCAGAAATACATCACGCTGTAGATGAAGACCACGAGGAACGCGATCATGAAGCTCCACGCGGCGGGCACGTGCACGTAGAGGATCTTCTCGAGGTTGCCCATGTCGCGGTCGGGCGGCGAGATGAGGAAGCTCACGCCTTCGGAAGCGATCAGGAACAGGAAGGCGAACCAGCCCCATGCCCTGATGCGTCCCGGCTGGCGCACCACCCACAGGCCGAAGAGGGCAACGAGCAGGCCCAGCCCCACGATGATCTGGCCCACCGTTACCGCTGTTTCAGTCTGCATTCTCACTCCTCGATCACGTGCTGAAACGCCAGCAGCGCGGCCAGCAGGAAGATAACGTCGAAAACTACCAGCAGTTTGATCCAGCCGCCCATGTTACCCATGATGTTGCCGTTGAGTGCGTCACGCGTGGCCTCGACGGCGCCCACCAGGAGCGGGACCAGCATGGGGAAGAGCAGCAGGGGCAGCATCACCTCGCGCGCACGGATGCGGCTGGCCATCGCGGAGTAGAACGTACCCAGCGTGACGAACCCCACCGTGCCCAGCGTCACGATGACCGCGAGCGGCAGCACGACACCCCAGAGTGGCAGGTCGTACAGAATGCCGGCGGCCGGTACCATGATCACTTCCACCAGCAGCACGAAGATCAGATTCGCGAGCAGCTTCCCGAGGAAGAGCGAGCGACGGTCGCCCGGATAGAGCAGTAGTGTATCGAGCGCGCCATTTTCCAGTTCCTGCTCGTACGCGCGATTGAAGGACAGCACGCCGCTGAACAGGACGGTCAGCCAGATGGCGCCCGCCGCCGCGGCGCGCAGCGCGTCCGCATCAGGACCCAGCGCAAAGCCGAACAGCAGCAGGATGAGCCCGGCCAGGAACGCGATGGCGTTGAAATTGGCGCGGGCCCGCCACTCGACGGTGATGTCCTTCCACAGGATCGCGGCCACCCGCCCGGTCTCGTACCGCAGGCCGGCCGGTTCGGCTCCGACCGTTGCCGGCCATGAGGCGGCGATCGCGGCGCTCTCCGGGCTCATGACGATTCCCCCGCCATGGCCTCGACGGGGGCGTTCTCCGCAGTTGCGGGCGCCGCCACGCGGCCGTTCTCGAGGTGCACCTCGCGCTGCACAATCGGCTCCGCACGCCGCAGATCGTGGGTGGCGACCAGCACGATGCCGCCGCCGGCGCCAATGCGCGCCGCGAAACGGTTCACCTGCTCGACACCCTCGACGTCGAAGCTGGCGTAGGGCTCGTCCAGCAGCAGCAGCGCGGGCGGCCGCAACAGCAGGCGAGCCAGCGCCAGGCGCCGGCGCATGCCGGATGAGAATCCACGCGCACGCTCGTGGCGCTCGCGCAGCAGACCCACCTCCTCCAGCACGCGCGTGATCTGCGCGTGGTCCGCGTGCATGCCGCTCATGCGCAGGGAGAACACCAGGTTCTCCTCCGCGGTGAGATTGCCGTAGAGTCCGGTCTCGTGGGCCAGGAAACCGACGTGGCCGCGCAGGCGGGCGGCGCCCCGCACCAGGTCCTGCCCGAACAGGGTGCCCGTGCCGCGCGTGGGGCGCAGCAGCGTCGCGCAGATGCGGAGCAGCGTGGTCTTGCCGCTGCCGTTGCGGCCGGTCAGGGCAATGACCACGCCGGGCGGTGAGACCAGGTCTACGCCACGCAATGCCCAACGGCGGCCGAAGCGACGGGCCACGCCGCTCAGCTCGAGCGCGGGCGCAGTCACGCCCCGCCGGCCCGGGCTGCACGGGATCCGGCGCGGCGCCGCGAGCCGCTGAACACCGCGTTAGCATTCAAGCCTAGATGCCTGTCTTCAGCTCGTGGATCACGGCGAGCAGCGACTTGCGTGCATCACCGAACAGCATGCGCGTCGAGTCGTTGTAGAACAGCTCGTTCTCGATGCCCGCGAACCCCGGATTCATGCCGCGCTTCAGGACAATGACCGCCGCCGCCTTGTCCACATCCAGAATCGGCATGCCGTAAATGGGGCTGTCCTTGTCGTGGCGGGCGGCCGGATTGACCACGTCGTTGGCGCCGATCACCACCGCGACATCGGTGTGCTCGAAGTCCTGATTGATGGCCTCCATTCTCGTAGAGCTGCGGGTAGGGCACATTGGCCTCGGCCAGCAGCACGTTCATGTGGCCGGGCATGCGGCCGGCCACCGGGTGGATCGCGTACTTCACGTCGACGCCCCTCGCCTCGAGCAGCTCGGCCAGTTCACGCACCTGGTGCTGCGCCTGCGAAACCGCGAGGCCGTAGCCGGGCACGATGATCACCGAGCGGGCGTAGCCCAGCAGCACCGCGGCATCCTGCGCACCGATGCTGCGCACCGAGCGGCCGTCCGCGGTGGCGCCGCTCAGGGCCACGACCTTGCGCCGCGCGAACGCGCCGAACAGCACGTTCGTGAGCGAGCGGTTCATGGCATCGCACATGATCTTGGAGAGAATGATGCCGGAAGCGCCCACCAGCGCGCCGGCGATGATCAGCACGTTGTTACCCAGCACGAAGCCGGTCATGGATGCGGCCAGCCCCGAGTAGGAATTGAGCAGCGCGATCACCACCGGCATGTCGGCGCCGCCGATGGGCATGACAAAGAAGATGCCCAGCACCAGCGCGACGATGTTGAGTCCCACGTACCACGGCAGGTCGGGCGGCGCGTACACCAGCCAGCCCGCCAGCAGCAGCATGCCCGCGAACATGGCGCCCGCCCAGAAGCGCTGCCCCGGCAGCACCACGGCCTTGCCGCTCACCAGCTCCTGCAGCTTGCCGAAGGCAATGAGGGAACCGGAAAAGGTCACGGCGCCAATGATCACGCTCAGCATGATCGTGGCCTGCACATCGAGCGACGGGTGGATCGCGCCGGCAGCGAAGCGCAGGTATTCGTCGCCGGCTACCAGCTGCGATGCGCCGCCGCCGAAGCCGTTCAGCAATCCCACCATCTGCGGCATGGCGGTCATCTTCACGCTCTTCGCCAGCCATATGCCGATGGCCGTTCCGATCAGCATGCCGACCGCGATCCACGTGAAGCTGACGATGTCGTGGTGCAGCAGCGTCGCCACAATGGCGATGAGCATGCCCACTGCGCCCAGGATGTTGCCGCCGCGGGCCGTGCGCGGTGAACCCAGCCGTTTGAGCCCCAGGATGAAGAAGACAGCCGCCGTGAGATATGCCAGCTCGATGGCGGATGGGAGAAACCCGGTCAGTGTGTTCATTTCGCCGGACCCGTCCTGGCCTTGAACATCTGCAGCATGCGATCGGTGACCAGGAAGCCGCCCACCACATTGATCATGGCGAAGGCCACGGCAACGACGGCGAGCGCCGTGCTCAGCGGCGATTCCACGCGGCCGGCCACCACGATGGCGCCGACCACGGTGATGCCGGAAATGGCATTGGATCCGGACATGAGTGGCGTGTGCAGCATCTGCGGCACCTTCGAGATGACTTCGAAGCCTTCGAAGATGGCGAGCACGAAGACGTAGAGTGAAACCAGGATTCCTTGCATCGGACGATCAGTTCTCGCGGAACGGGTGAACTCAGGTTGCGGCCGTCGCCAGTGCGCGCACCCGCGCATTGACGATTTCGCCGCCGTGGGTCACGAGGGAGCCGCTGGTGATCTCGTCCTCCAGGTTCAGCGTTATCGATCCGTCCTGCACCAGGTGCTGCACCAGTGTAGTGAGGTTGCGCGAGTACATCTGACTGGCGTGCTGCGCCACCGTGCTGGCCAGGTTGAGCGTGCCGATGATCGAGCACGCCGCCGACGTCGACGGTCCTGCCGGCCACGGTCTTCGTGCTGTTGCCGCCGCCTTCCGCCGCCAGGTCCACGATGACGGAGCCGGGGCGCATGCCCGCGACCATCTCATCCGTGATGAGGATGGGCGCAGCGCCGTCCCGGAATCGCGGCGGTGGTGATCACGACGTCGGCATCGGTGACGTGCTTGTGCAGGTGCTCGAGCGCCTTGCGCTGTGCATCCGCCGAGACTTCCTTCGCGTAGCCGCCCGCGCCCACCGCCTCTTCCATGGCCAGCCCCACCCAGCGCGCGCCCAGGCTCTCCACCTGCTCCTTCACTTCGGGCCGTACATCGTAGCCTTCCACGACGGCGCCCAGCCGGCGCGCCGTGGCGATCGCCTGCAGCCCGGCGACGCCCGCGCCCAGCATCGAGCACGCGCGCCGGCGGGATGGTGCCGGCCGCGGTCATGAGCATGGGAAAGAACTTGCTGCTGGCGTCGGCGGCGAGCAGCACGGCCTTGTAGCCGGCGGCGGTGGCCTGCGACGACAGCGCGTCCATGCTCTGCGCGCGCGTGATGCGTGGAATCAGTTCCATGGCGAACGCTGTAATGTTGTGTTCGGCAAGGGCGCGCAGCAGGGCCGGCGAGGTGAGCGGATCGAGGAAACCGATCAGCACGCCGCCCGCCCGCATGCGCGCCACTTCCGAGTCCGCGCCTTCGTAGCGGGGCGGGCGCACCTTGAGCACGAGATCCGATCCGCCCAGCAGGCTGGCGGCGTCCGGCAACAGTGTGGCGCCCGCCTGCGTGTATGCCTTGTCCTCGAAGCCCGCGCTCAGACCGGCGCCCGCCTGCACCGCGATGGCCAGACCGGCCTTGTTCAGTTTGCCGACGCTCTCCGGCACCAGCGCGACACGGTGTTCATCCGGCTGGGTTTCTTTCGGGACGCCCACCTGCATGATGCCTCCACATTCCCTGGTTCAGGCGCGAACGTGCGCGCGGGTCACCGCCGGTGCGCCTCGCACCTGCCGCGACCGATTCTCCTCAACGGGACTGCACGGAGGGCGGCTTGTCGATCCAGTCCGCCAGGAAGATGTTCGTCTCTCCCGGTTTCGACCCGCCCCGATTCGATGCGAATACGAGCTGCTTCCCGTCCGGGCTGAACATGGGGAAGCCGTCGAACTCGGGAGACACCGTGAGCTGCTCCAGCCCGGTTCCATCCACGTTCACCATGTACAGATCGAAGTTGCGTCCCTGCGGATCACGGCGGTTCGAGGCGAAGATGATGCGCTTGCCATCGGGATGGAAATAGGGTGCGAAGTCGGCGCCGACCTCGTCCGTAACTTCGTGTTTGTTGCCACCGTCCACGTCCATGATGCAGATGCGCGAGCTTGCCCGGGCGCACCAGCCCGGCCTTCAGCAGCGCGCGATAGTCGGCCAGCTCCGTCGAGTCCGTCGGGTGGTGCGCGCGGTACACGATCTTCGTGCCATCGGGCGAGAAGAACGGCCCGCCATCGTAGCCCGGCTCGCTCGTGAGCCGGCGCACATTGCTGCCATCAATGTTCATCGTGTAAATGTCGAGGTCGCCATCGCGCACGGATGTGAACACGATGGTTCTGCCATCGGGCGAGAGCGTGCCTTCCGCATCGTAGCCCGGCGTGTTCGTGAGCCGCTGAATGTCGCTGCCGTCCACGTTCGCCGAATCAGATGTCGTAGTCGAAGAGACCCCACACGTAGCCGCGGCTGCGGTCGGGCGGCGCCGGGCAATCGGGCCCGCTGCCGTACGTGGATGCGTAGAAAATGCGCTGGTCGTGCGCGAAGAAATAACCGCACGTCGTGCGGCCCTGCCCGTTGGAAACGCGGCGCACGTTCGTGCCGTCCAGGTTCATCACGAACATCTGGTCGCAGGGCGTGGCCGGCGGTTCCGTGTGCTGGAAGATCAGCTGTTTGCCGTCCGCCGAGAAATACGCCTCGGCATTCTCACCGCCGTGTGTCAGCTGACGCAGATTGGTGAGATGGGGTTCCACCGGATCAGCAGTGAACGGCGTGGCGCCGGTGAGCGCGGCATCGGGTGCGGGCGACGCGGGCGGCGTCTGCGACGACCGCCTGGCGTCCGGAGCGCCGCAGGCCGCCAGCAGGGCCAGCGCGGCTGTCGCGATTGCTTTCATGCGGGTAGAATAGGGCGGTTCGTCCCCACTGTCGAGTCCTGCAGGATGCAGCAGGAGAAGAAGATGCGAATAATGAAGCGGTCTGTAGGGCAGATCGCCCTGATGGCCATGGGAGTTCTCCTTACAGCCGCTGTCCATGCACCCGCCGCGGCGGCGCAGTCGTGTCCCGATGCGAATCGCCTGACGGCGGGATTCTCGCCGCCGCTCTCGGTCGTGCGCTACCTCGCCGATGATGCGCTCGAAGGCCGCATGGCAGGAACAGCGGGTGAGCGTTGTGCCGGCGATTTCATCGCGGCGTCATTCCACGCGCTGGGCCTGCAGCCTGCGGGCGACGCCGGCACCTGGTTCCAGTCGTTCACGCTGGCCAGTTCACTGAATCCGCATCTGCACGGCACCGGTCGGAACGTCGTCGCTCTGCTGCCCGGATCCGATCCTGTGCTGCGCCGCGAGCTGGTCGTGATCGGCGCGCACTACGACCATCTCGGCCGCGGCGGCCCGGGCTCGCTCGCGCCGGGCAGCGACAGCATTCACAACGGCGCGGATGACAACGCATCCGGCGTCGGCGGCGCTGCTCGATGTAGCGGCGCGTGTGAGCAAGGGCATGGCGCCCGCGCGCGGCATCCTGTTCGTTGCCTTCACAGGCGAAGAAGAGGGCCTGCTCGGGTCCGGCTGGTTCGCCGCGCATCCGACGCTGCCCGCCGACACCATGGTCGGCATGATCAACATGGACATGGTGGGCCGGCTGGCGACGGGCACGCTGATCGTGTACGGCGTCGAGACGGCAAAGGAGTGGCGCAGCCTGCTCGAGCCGGCCGTCACGAAGGCCGGCGTTACCGTGGCGTACCGCGGCGAAGGCTATGGTCCGAGCGATCACACGTCCTTCTACATCCACGACATCCCCGTGCTGCACTTCTTCACCAATGTGCACGGCGATTACCATCGGCCATCGGATGACTGGCAGAAGATCGACGGCCCGGGCATCGACAAGGTAGCGTCGATCGTCGCCAATGTGGTGACGGGCGTAGCCGAGCGACGTCCGCTGCTCACGCTGGTGCGCGGCGCAGGCACGCCTCCGCCCGCGAATGGCGAGCAGCCGCGCGGCTACGGCGCGTATCTGGGCAGCGTGCCCGACTTCACACCGGTGGAACGCGGTGTGCGACTCTCCGGCGTGAGTCCCGGCTCACCTGCGGAGACGGCCGGCCTTCAGGCGGGCGACATCATCGTCGCGCTCGGTGAACGCGATGTGCTGGACCTGCAGGGACTCACCGATGCGCTGCGTGCGCACAAGCCGGGCGACACGGTGGACGTGCGTTTCCTGCGCGCGGGCGAAACGAAGACGGTGAAGATCAGGCTGGGCACGCGCTCGTCAGGATAGCGGCACGACACGCAATGCACGCGACACTTTCCGAAGAGAAGTCGAAAGCCTTGACCGCTTCGTGACCCGCGCGTAGCTTGCCCGACGATTCGCACGGCACGCGGTCCGTTGACGTGCGATTCAGCCGAAGCGCGAAACTCAATCGAAGATTGCGCCGAGGCAGCTCGCCGGAATTTCGGAACCGTCGAGCCGGCTGAGAGGTCGCTGGCCCCAGCCGTGGCCCCGGATGATTCACGGGGCGCCTGAGCCGTGGACCGCACGACGAGGGCAAGGACGCAGGACCGGTCGCTACACAAGCGACAACCGAACCAACGGACCTGATCCGCCAGCGGAAAGATCGCCCCCAGGAAGCGACGTGCTCGCTCCTGGGGGCCGCTTTTTTCTGCGCACCCCCTCTGCGTTCGTCGGCGCTACCTGCTCACGATGCGGAACACATCGCCGCCACCCGTCATCACGTACACTTCGCCCGCCGCATCCTGGCCGAACGAGAGCACGCCGTTCGGGATGGGCAGATTCCAGTCAGTGCGATCGAGCAACGCGCCGCTCACGAATCGGAAACTGCGCAGGAAACCGCTGCAGTAATCGGAATACAGATAGTGTCCCGCGAGTCGTGGAATGGCCTGGCCGCGATACACCACGCCACCCGTGATGGAGCAGCCCTGGCCGTGATCGTACTCGAGGTACGGGAGCGTCAGTGAAATATCGTCGCATTGACTGCGATTGTAGCAATGGCGGCCCTCCATGGTGTTCCAGCCGTAGTTGAGGCCCCCGGTGCTGGCCGGCGCGATGTCGACTTCCTCCCAGTCAGCCTGTCCGACGTCCGCGATGTACAGCTGCTCACCGGTGGCGTCGAACGCGTAGCGCCACGGGTTGCGCAGGCCGTAGGCCCAGATCTCGGGACGCGTGCCGGTCGCATGGACGAAGGGATTGTCCGCGGGTATGGCGTAGGGATCCGCGCCATCGACATCGATGCGCAGGATCTTGCCCAACAGCGTGTTGCGATTCTGCCCGTTGCCCTGCGGATCACCGGCGCTGCCGCCATCGCCCAGGCCGATGTAGAAGCGGCCGTCCGGCCCGAAGCGCACGAGACCGCCATTGTGATTGGCAAAGGGCTGCGCCTGGAACAGGATCTGATGCGACGACGCCGCGTCCGCCACATTGGCGTCCGCCGAGACGCGGTAACGCTCGACACGCGTGTCGCCATTGCGGTCCGTGTAGTCCACGTAGAGGAAGCCGTTGTGCGCGTAGTCCGGATGGAAGGCCATGCTGAGCAGGCCGCGCTCGCCGCCGCTGGCCACCTTCGCGGTGATGTCGAGAAAAGGCTGTGTGAGCAGCTGACCGCTGCGCACAATGCGGATGCGGCCGGGCTGCTCCACCACAAACAGGCGGTTATCCCCCGCGGGCGAGGTGAGGTAGAGCGGTGACGACAGTCCGCCGACGACGCGTTCCAGCGCGAGCTGCAGATCGCCGGGCGGACCGCTGCCACCGGTCTCGTCGGCGGGACTGTGGCAGGCAACGCCGAGCAGCAGCAGAGCGAGATGCCGACGCTTCATGACCACTCCGGAAAACATGAGGCCGGAACCGACGACCGGTTCCGGCCCGGATGCTGGTGCAAGTCTAACGCAGCGCGCGTGGCAGCGTCCACGTCCGCGCGCCGCAGGATCAGCGCGCGGCACTCATGGTGGCCAGCGAGGCGAGCAGCTGACTCGCCTGCTTCTCCAGCATGCCGAATTGCGCCGCGCTGACTTTGCGCTTCGCGGCCGCCAGGGCCGTGCGCACATTGTCGGCGGCGGCCGCCATGTCGGCCGGGCGAGGCTGTTCGCCTGAGGCCTGACGCTCGAGCAGGTGGCGGAAACCGAATGTCGCCACATTGTACGCCCATGCGTCCGGCGCAAAGCGTACCGCCTGGCGCGCGTCCGCGTACACGGCTGCATCATTGCGCTTGCGTTCCACCTGGCTGCGCAGCGCGATGAACGTGGCGTGACGGCTGAGCCCCATCGTGAACACGCTGCCGCCCGTGTAGACGCTGGCGTGCGCACCGGGCTCGAAGCTCCAGCCGAGCAGCATCCAGGAAGCCCAGTTGCTCACCGCGTTGGCAATGGGCTGTCCCGCATTGCGCGACTTGCGCGCCGCATTGCCCACATCCCACCACGCGTCGTGCAGCGCCGCATCGAGTCGCCCGGTAATGCCGTTGCGCAGCATGTGCTGCGCCACCAGCGTCGCGGTCCAGCGGCGCACCTGGAAGCAGGTCTCGAAATCCGCGCGCTGCGCATCCTCCAGCAGGCAGGGCGCGCCGGCGTTCAGGGAATCACGATCGGCGCGGCGCAGCGCGAGCACGGCACGGCTCAGGTTCTCCAGCGTGGGTGCGGCGCGATACCCGGCGATGGCGGCACGCGCGGCGCTGCCGGCATGATCGAGAATCGCAGGCGGAAGAGAATCGTCGGGCATCCAGTCGATGTTCTGCGCTTCGTCCGACCACACCGGCATGCCCACGGCGAGCTGCACGTTGCGCGGATCAATGGCACGCAGCTGTGCGGTCGTCAGACTCTGCGGCCATTGATCCTGACCGAACAGTTTCTGCGCGAAGTCCACATCGCTCGGCACCGTGCCCTCGCCCGGCTGGAAGATGCGCAACGTTTCGGGCACTGGTTGAATGGCCAGCGAGCGGATGTGGGCGACGATGTTCTTCGCCGTTGCCAGGTCAACGTGAGCGGTCGCGCGCCGGATGATCGTGGTGTCGGTGAATCCGAAGAGCGCGATGTCGTAGCCATCGCCGCTGGCATGGCAGCCCGCGCAGGAACGCACGAAGGCGGCGCGTCCCAGTGCCGCGCTCGCCTCCGTCAGCGGGATGTCCGGTCCGGCGGGATCCGCCGTGCATGCGGCCAGTGAGAGCAGCGGGATGAGCACGGCCGTCCGGCGATATGCACGCATGGATCCCTCCGTGTTGCGAACATCCGGGATGGCGATTGCGGATAGGTGCGACAGAGCCTCGTCGTGATCAGGATGCCGGTTGCGTGTGTCGCGTTAAAACGATGACGCGCTCGCGTGCGGTGCGCCATGCCGATTGCCGCGGGTCACTGCGGTGCGGCGGGGGTGTAGCGCGTGACCGACACAGCGTGCGGAGGCCCGTCATCTCCGGGCGTCTCGAGTCCCTGGTGCGCGGATGCCAAGTCAATGGAAAAGAACGGGATGAGGCTGAAGGCAGAAGGCGGCACGTGAGGTGAAGGAAGGGTCGATCACTCGCTTCTGGCGGCGTCGGATCGGGACCGGCAGGCAACCACCCCCGACGGCGTCAGGGTTTTATGGCGGGGCGCCCTGCGGGTCGGGACGGCTCAGTCATCCGGCCGGCTCGCACGGTGCCCCGCCGCCAAGCGGTTCAGCGTGACGGCCCTACTGTGCTGGCGGGCGACAGCCCGTTGATCCCCAGGCTTCCCAGACTGCTCGGCACTCCGAACAGGTTTCCCTGACCCAGGTCGCAGTCCATACCACGCAGCAATGCGAGCTGCTCGATCGTTTCGATGCCCTCCGCGACGATCTGCAACCCGAGGTTGTGGCCCAGGCCGATCATGGTGCGCACAAGTTCGATGGCCTGCGGATCGCCGGGCAGCCGGCGTATGAACGAGCGATCGATCTTGAGCGAGTCGATGGGCAGGCTGTGCAGTGCGCCCAGCGAGGAATGGCCGGTTCCGAAATCATCCATCATGATGCGCACACCCAGCGCCTGCAGCCTCTGCAGCATCGATGCGGCCTCCTCGGGCCGGTCCATCACCGCGCTTTCCGTGATCTCCACCATGAGGCGAGTGGCCTGGAGGCCGGTGCGCTCGAGCACGGCCGCGATGTCCTGCACCAGATCGCCACGCGTCAACTGACGGCTCGACAGGTTCACGCTGACCGCCGGCAGGGATCCATCCGGGCGCACCGCATCCCACGCGATCAGTTGCAGGCAGGCTTCGACCAGCACCCACGCGCTGAACTGCAGGATCATGCCGATCTCTTCCATGACCGGAATGAATTCGCCGGGCTCGATGCGGCCTCGTCCGGGATGATCCCAGCGCGCGAGCGCCTCCACCGCGACCATCTCGCCGGTGGCGAGGGAAACGAGCGGCTGGAAGACGAGCGCGAATTCATTGTCGGCCATGGCGCGGCGCAGCTCGCTCTCGATCTGCAGACGGCGGCGCACGGCTTCCCGCATCTCGACGTCGAAGATCACGTGCGAGCGGTCACTCTGCTTCGCCTGGTACATGGCGGTGTCGGCGTCGCGCAGGATGTCCTCGGCACAGTCGTAGGCCTCGGTGTCCACCACGGCGCCAATGCTGACCGTGATGAAGACTTCACGGCCCGCCAGCCGGTAGAGTCCGCAGGTCTGTTCTTCCACTCGCTTGATGCTGGCCTGAATGTCACGGTCGACAACGTCCTCGAGGATGATCACGAACTCGTCGCCGCCCAGACGGGCCACCGTGTCACTCGCGCGCACGGCGGCCTGCAGCCGACGCGCCACCTGGATGAGCAGCTCATCGCCTGTGTGATGGCCCAGGCTGTCATTGATGATCTTGAAGCGGTCGAGGTCGAGGAACAGCACGGCGAAGCGGGTACCGTGACGGCAGCTGCGCGCATACACGCGACGCAGCCGGTCGAGCAGCAGCATGCGGTTGGGCAGTCCGGTGAGCGGATCGAACACACCACGCCCCGTCATGTCCGTCATTGAGCCGGCCATGCGAATGGCGCGACCGCGCGGATCGCGCACCGTCACGCCGCGCGTCAGCACCCAGCGATAGGTGCCATCCTTGTGCAGGATGCGGTACTCGTCCTCGAAGTACGGCGTGCGGCCTTTCAGGTGATCGATGATCTGCGAGCGCACGCGGGCCGAGTCGTCGGGGTGAACCCGGCGGGCAATCTCATCCGGTGCGTTGGGCAGCTCGTGCTCGTCGAAGCCGAGGATGGCCTTGAAGCGGCCGGAGTAGTATGCCTGGTCGCCGATCAGATTCCAGTCGTAGAGGCCGTCGTTGGCACCCGCCACCGAAAGCGCGTACCGCTCCTCGCTCGCGCCCAGAGCGCGGGCGCGCTCCTCCGCTTCGCGGCGTGATGCCTCGGCCCGCAGGAACGTGCGCAGCCGTACGACATGCGCACCCAGAGCCACGCCAATCGAGCCGGCAAGGTTGAAGAGGAACGTGAGCCAGAGGCTGGAGTCGGGCGAACGGACGGCGATCAGGGTCCAGGCGGTCAGCGTGACGGTCTGTACGAACACGACCCAGCGGGTGGACAGCAGGAAGAGGCCGACGCCGATGCACAGCAGGGACAGGTTGGTGGTGTACTCAGGTTTCTGCGTCAGGGCGAGGACCGCCACGGCCGACGTGACCGCAACGAGGGAGACGGCCGCGGCAAGCGGGTGAGCCCAGCGAGGCGAGGGGCGCCAGCGTCCCAGCACTATGGCCAGCGCCACCAGCACGGTGGCCGCAGTGGTGGTGATGGCAGCCATGGCACCACGGACACCGGGCTCGAGCATCGAGAGATGCCCGAATGACAGAACGACGTGGAGCAGCGCCAGTCCAACCGCAACAGGTCGGACCACGTCCAGCACCGCGGCGTCCAGTCGTGCCCGCAGATCTCCGTCGATCGTTGGCCCGACTCTCAGAAACCCCCGCTCGTTACCGGATGGATACCGCCTCGAGGTCTTCCCCTGACCCTCGTTCTAGGTTCGGCAACGCGGCCCTCTTTCCTTAGATCGCGGGGCGACGCATTGCCCTCTGTCGGCCGGCCCTCCGTCAGGGGGCCGAGCGACTTCCAGCCGCCGGGCTGGACGCCGTCCAACCGTCGCACCCTGGTTTGCGGAGGCAGGGCGGGCAACTCTACCTTTGCACCTCGCCCGCCGACCTGGGCGAGGTCGGTCCCGGACGCTCGGGGGATGACATGGCCAAGACCCAGCTGGTGACGAACTCCCTGCCCTTCGGCATCGCGGCCGCGCACTGGAACGCCATTCTCGATTTCGCCAGCTCGCGGGCCTATGTGATCTGCCTGCGCGGCGGCAAGACGGCTTCCATCCGCTATATCGAGAGGGGCTACCCGGCCAAGCCGCTGGAGGTGAAGTGCAAGGTGGATCCGGTCCTGGGACTGCTGCTGGCAAGAGACGCAGCGGCGCAGGACAGCGTGTGGCGTGCCGGGCTCGCCGTGCTGCGGGCGGCCGGTGCCGGCAGTTTCACGGCGCAGGGCCGGGGCGGCACGGACGCCTGCGCGGGCTTCCGTTTCAGCCGGCCGCGACAGGACTGGGCTCAGGAATTCGTGGTGGTGGATGCGGGTGCCCGGCTTCCCATAACATCCGATTACGACCTCGCCGCCGTCGTCGACACGAAGCACTTCGACTACAACACCACGTACGCATTGATGGCCGGCCAGGCCAACCGCACGAATCCGCTGGTCATGGCGGTGGCGGGGGAATTGAACGGACGCTTCGGCAGCCGCCGCATCATGCACGGAACCGAAGCACAGTACTTCGGTAGCATGGCGCACGATGACACGGATGCCATTCTGATCTTCCATCCCGACAGGACCGTCGAGCAGTTCGGTCCGGCTCCGGTCCTGGAGACGGACGTCATGCTGCACGACATCTTCCGCCGATACTTCCCGGGCCGGGACCAGGTCTTCAACCAGTGAGCCGATGAGGCTGATCCGCATCGCCATCGCGTCCCTCGACACCACGGTGGGCGCGATGCGTTCCCACTCCGACGAGATCATCGGCCTGGCTCGAGGGATGGCCGAGCGGGACGTGACGCTGGGCTGCTTTCCTGAGCAGGTGGTCGGCGGATACCCGTCCGAGGATCTCGTCCAGTGGCACTCGTTCGTGCAGGCGCAGCGACATGCGCTGGAGCGCATTGCGCGCGCAACCGCGTCCCTGCCCACGGTGCTGGTGCTGGGCCTCGTTGCGGGCGTCGATGGCCACGTCTACAACACGGCCGCGGTACTGCACCGCGGCCGCATCCTGGGTCTCGTGCCCAAGGAAAAGCTGCCCACGTACAACGTCTTCTACGAAGCGCGCACCATTTCGCGCGGCGCGCCGATGCTGGCGCTCGACGCGGATGGCATTCCCCTGGGCGACCAGATCTTCGGCTTCGATTTCGGCACCATTGCCGTGGAAGTCTGCGAGGACGCGTGGACGCCCGAGGGTCCCATGCGCAGGCGCTGCTTTTCCGGCGCCGAAGTCGTCGTCAACGTGTCTGCGTCGCCCTATCGCGTGGGTGTGGTGCAGACGCGGCGGGAGATGCTGGCCACGCGCTCGGCGGACAATCACGTGGTGCTGGTCTATGCCAATCAGGTCGGCGCCCAGGATGGCCTGGTCTTCGATGGCGGCGGCTGCGTTTTCCAGAGCGGACGCCTGATCCTGGATGCGCCGCGTTTCCGCGCGGGCGTGTGGGACTGCGTGGTGGACCTCGACCGTACGCGCCGGCTGCGCCGCGAGAACACTACGTGGCGTTCGGACTGCTCGGCGTTTCTGCGCGCGGGCGAAGTGGTGCCGGTACGGACCAGCGTCGAGCCGACCGCGGATCGTTCGGGTCTTGCCTACCCGCCGCCGCCCGAGGGCGGCAGCTACTTCCTGCCGGGCCCGGTCGCGCCCGCGCTCTCGCCGCGGGATCAGCTGCTGGACGAGCTGATCGACGTGCTGGCGCTGGGCGTGGCCGACTACGTGCGCAAGGCGGGCCGGTTCGCGGCCGTGGGTGTGGCGCTGTCGGGCGGGCGGGATTCCATGCTGACACTGCTGTTAGCATGGCTGGCCCTGCGCCGCCTGGCCGAAACCGAAGCGGAGCGGTCCGGGCGGAAGCCGCCGCCGCCGCTGCCGCAGCTGACGGCCTTCTACATGGCGTCCGGCTTTTCCCAGAACGACACGCGCGAGGCGGCGCGCGCGATGGCGGGCGAGCTGGACATCCCGCTCATCGAGCTGCCCATCGACGAGGCCATGGCACGCGAGACGGAAGCCGCGCGCGCCATGCTGCAGGGCGAGGAGCCCAACGCGATCACGCGCCAGAACATCCAGGCGCGCATCCGCGCGGCGCGCATGTGGAACTGGTCGAACACTGCTAACGCCGTGTTCCTGCAGACCGGTGACATGAGCGAGAAGGCGGTGGGCTACACCACCATCGGCGGTGACCTGGAGGGGTCGCTCTCCCCCATCGCCAATGTGCCCAAGACGGTGGTCATTGCGCTGCTGTACCGGCTGCACGAACGCTACGGCTTCGGGGGCATCCTGCGCACCCTGGCCACCGAGCCCGGCCCCGAGCTGGCCGGCGAGCAGACGGCGGAGGCGGAGCTGATGCCGTTCGCGGTGCTGGATGCCTGCCTCTACCTGTACGCCGGCGAGAAGCTGTCCCCGGACGAGCTGGCCGCCGTGCTGCCCGGCCTCTTCCCCGCTCTGCAGGCGGACGCCCTGCGCGCACACGCCGAGCGCTTCGTCGCGCTCTTCACGCGCTCCATCTACAAGTGGGTGCAGGCGCCGCTCTCCCTGCACGTGGGCACGCTGGACCTCGAACGCGAACGCGCGCTGCAGCTCCCTGTGGTGCAGCGCATGGAGTGGGGCGACGGCGAGGATTCCTCCGCCTCGTGATCTGCGCCTGACGTACGCCGACACAGATCTACGCTCAGCGCACCACGAAATTGACCGTATCCACCACCCACGGCTGCAGCGGCACGTGGATGGCGTTACCCACGACTGCAATCAGACGGTGCGGACCGGGCGCCACGGTAGCGAACGTGTAATCGCTGGCGCCGTTGCCCATGTGCACGATGAAGCCCGGCTCGGCCGGGATGGGCTGGTCCGGCGCAGACAGGTCACGATCCAGGAAGAGATGCAGGTGCCCGCTGTTGGGGGTGCTGTCCCCGGCGGCGACGATGGTGAACCCATGCGGTACCATGGTCACGGCTACGCTCGGACCGTTCACGGTATCACCATCAGCCGGCGCTGTGATCTCGATGCTGCGCGCCGCTGCAGCAGCCTGCATGCCCCCGGTGTGCGAGGTGTCCGCGCTCGCCGTGGAGGCACCGCCGGATTCGCTGCCGCCGCACGCTGCGATGGCAAGCACCAGGAATAATGCGGGGACTGCAGTGTGTGTTCTCATGACTCCATCCTGAAGGAATAACGAACCGGAAACGCGCGACCGCACGGCAATACTACGGCCCGGCGCGTTGCGCGACCAGTCGCAGCCGCCGGCCAGGCTACGGGCGAACCGCGCGACAATCCTGGACGAAAGGCCAGCGGGTGCGAACACGCGTCACTTCGCCGCTGTCGATGCTCACAACGCAGATCGCGTCGCTCGCTGCATCCGTGTCGCGCGCGTGACAGAGGCGATCGCCCCACGGACTCCAGGCAGCGGAACCGCCGTCGTAGTCGGCGCCGCCGCCACTGCCAATGCGGTTGACCGCCACGAAGAAGCACTGGTTTTCGATTGCCCTCGCCTGCGTCAGCACATCCCAGTGCGCTTGCCTCGCCGCCGGCCAGTTCGCAATCAGAATCATCGCATCCACGGACGGTGCGGCCGCGCGGAACAGTTCCGGAAAGCGCAGGTCGTAGCAGATGAAGGGCGCAATGCGAACACCGCTGATATCCGCGATGACAGGCGAGTTGCCTGGCTGGTAGGCGCGGTCCTCGCCGCCCACCGCGAACAGACGCTGTTTGCGGTACTGCGCGAGCAGTGCGCCATCGGGTCCGAACAGGAGCGCCGAGTTGCGGAACACCTCGCGGCCCTGCACGACCTCGCGCGTCGCGATGCCGGCGAGCACGTGCACCTTCTTTGCGACGGCAAGCCGGGCAAGCGTCGTCGCCGAACTTCCGTTCAAGGGCTCGGCGTAGCGCGAGGGCTCCATGGTGAAGCCGCTCGTGCTGGTTTCCGGCAGCACCACGAGCTGCGCGCCCTCGGCGGACGCGCGCTCGATGACGCGCGCGGCACGCGCCAGCGATGCGGCCGGGTCGTGCCAGCCCGTATCGTATTGCCCGAGGGCAACGCGCAGTTTCCGCGAATCGTCAGTTGCGTTCAGTTGCACGTCTCGCTCCGAACCGGTCGCGCGCAGCCGCTGCCGCGCGGGCTCCCGAGAACATACGCGGGCGCTGGCCCGCCTGCACGGCGCGCGCTAGAATCGACCGACCTTTCGCCGGAGTCGATCGAATGCGCGCACGCCGATGCTTCCTCGTGAGCTGCGGACTTCTACTGTTCGGTACACCCGCGCTGGCACAGGGTGGCGGGCAGACACCCGCGGACTCGACCGATCCGGTACGCACGCTCGTGAGTCGCCTCGATCTGGAGAAGTACAAGGCGACCATCCGCGGACTCACGCAGTTCGGCGACCGCCGCCAGGGCACGAGCCGCAACCGCGCGGCCGTCGACTGGATCGAGGCGCAGCTCAAGAGCTACGGCTGCACCAACACGGAGCGCATCAAGTACGAGTACCTGGGCCGGCAGCTGCGCCAGCCCGGCGACACGAGCGGCCTCGGCAACCGCGGGCAGCGTGGCGCGGCGGGTGGCGGACAGCGGCGAGGCGGCGGTGCGGGTCGCGCGAACAATCCGCCCAAGGGGATGCGCGGCCCCACCGGCGTCAACATCAATCCCGAGCTGCAGCCGGATCCGAAGCTGCGCGAGATCAACGCGGAGCCGGACCAGCCGGGGCCGCGCGAGGAAGTCTACTGCACGAAGATCGGCAGCGCGCATCCGGAGGAAATGTACATCGTGGGCGGGCACATGGACGGTCACGGCTTCGGCGCTGCCGCCAACGATGACGGCTCGGGCTCGGCACTGGTCATGGAGCTGGCGCGCATCCTCAACGCGCCTGACGTGAAGACCGAGCGCTCCATCCGCTTCATCCTGTTCAACAACGAAGAAACGGGTGGCGGCGCCCGCGCCTATGTGCAGCAGCGCGCCCCGCTGCAGGGGCAGGAGCAGCCGGCGGGCTCGGGACGGTATCCCGAGCCGAAATGGCTGGGCATGATCCAGCACGACATGATGCTGTTCGACCACGGCATGCCCGGCCCCGATGGCAAGGTCAGCCCGGAGCAGCGCCGCGAAGCCGATGTTAACATCGAGTTTGCGGGCGCATCGAAGATGGCGGACGATGCGCAGAAGCTCGCCTGGTTCTTCCGGCAGGCCAACGACCGCTACGCGACCGACTACCCGGCCGCGGTAGGCGACCGCATGAGCAACACGGATTCTGGCTCGTTCCAGGACTACGTCGCCGCCATCAGCCTGCGCGAGAACGAGCGCCTGGCCCAGATCGGCAGCGGCTGGGACCCGCAGTGGCACCAGCCGACCGACGTCTTCTCCACCTACAACGACAAGGACTTCCGGCTGGGGCTCAATGCAGCGCAGACCACGCTCGCGGCGGTGAGTCTGCTGGCCGTCGCGACGGTAGGCCGCTAGCGCAACTTCTCCAAGAATCTGTCAGGAGCGGAGGGGCCTCATGAAGGCATACCTGATCACCACCGGCCTGCTGTTCGGCCTGCTCGCCGTGGCGCACGCGCTCCGCACCATCAGCGAGTGGTCGCGCTTCGGTACCGATCCGTGGTTCATCCTGGAGCCGATCATCGGCGTGATCGGCGCCGCGCTGTGCATCTGGGCGCTGCGCTTGCTGCGGCACACAAGCTCGCAGCAATCCCCGGGCTGAGGTCAGCGTTCCGTCGATAGCAGTCAGTTGGAAGCGGAGGGCCGGGGATTCGAACCCCGAAGGCCTTTTGGGCCGGCGGTTTTCAAGACCGCTGCAATACCATTATGCGAGCCCTCCCAATGTCCACGAATCTAAAACCACGGACCCTTCCTGCGAAGCAATCATCGCGGCACGCGGCCGATTGCTGGACCGAGCCGCCTCGACTCGGCCGTCCACTCCCGCCCTGGTCCTGTTCGGCACACGATCGCGCTCAACCTTCCAAAGCAAGATCGAAGCACTTCCCGGAACGCGACGCGGCACGGACCCCTTCGTCTAGATAGCGGAATTGGAAAGCCGACCCGGAAACGAGGGAGCTGTCATGGCGTCATTGGATGGAAGGGTCGCACTGGTCACGGGGGGTTCACGCGGTATCGGCGCGGCGATCGCGAAGGAGTTCGCGCGCAGCGGCGCGCGCGTGTGTGTCAGCGGCCGCGATACGGCCGCGCTGGCCGATGTGCTCCGCGAGATCCGGGCGGCCGGCGGTGAGGCCATCGCGGTGCCGGCGGATGTCACGAAGTTCGCGGAGATCGAGAACCTGCGACGGCAGATCGAGGAGCAGCTCGGGCCGGCCGATATCGTCGTCGCGAATGCGGGCGGGAATCCGACGAAGCCGGGCCCCATCGAGGACATCACCGAGGAAGCCTGGCGCGCCGGCATCGATGTCAACCTCACGGCGACGTTCCTCACGATCAGGAGTTTCCTGCCGGGCATGAAACAGCGCGGCCGGGGCAGCATCATCACGATGTCCTCGGCAGCCGCGCGCCGGCCGCATCCAAACTCACCGGTCCCGTATGCGGCGGCGAAGGCGGGCATCATCATGCTGACCCGCGATGCCGCTGCGCAGGCAGGTCCGCGCGGCGTGCGCGTCAACTGCATCGCGCCGGAATCGATTCTGACCGAACGCAACCAGCAGCAGATTCCTGAGGCGGTGCAGGCCACAATGATCGAGCAGCATCCCATCCGCCGCCTGGGCACGCCCGAGGATGTCGCCCGCGCCGCGCTCTACCTCGCCTCGGACGATGCCGGCTGGGTGTCCGGCGTCGTGCTCGATGTAGCGGGCGGCGCCGTGATGATCTGACCGCACCCGGCCGACCCCCTTGTCCGATCCCGGGCACTATGTATAGAATGATACCGGTATGAACCGATATCGGATGAGCCCATGACCCGGAAAACCGCTGCCGCAACCCACGGCGACACGCGCGCGCGCGCGTTCCTGCCCCTCAAGCCCGTGCCCTTCCACGTGCTGCTCACGCTGGCCGGCGCCGAGGCGCACGGCTACGCGATACGGCAGGAAGTGGAAGCGCGCACGGACGGCGCGATCCGCCTCTGGCCGACGACGCTCTATGGCACGCTCGCCACGCTGGAAGACGATGGCCTGATCGAGGAGACGGACCTCGTCGATGGGCCGGCGGATGAAGTGCAGCGTCGCTTCTACCGTTTGACTGCGCTGGGCCGCGCGGTGCTGGCGGCGGAGACGGATCGTCTGGCGGCGCTGGTGCGCGAGTCGCGCGCCCGGCAGTCGCGGCCTGAGGAAGCGTGATGGGCGTGAGCGGCCGGCGCCGCGTTGCGCTTGCGGTGCGTGTGTTCGGCGCGCTGCAGTGGCTGCTGCCCGCGATCCGGCGCCGGCGTCATGGGGCTTCCGGGCGCGCGCTGTTTCGGCACATCGCGCGTGATGCCATGGAACGTGGCGGTACGCTGGCGTTGCTGCGCACGCTGTTCGCGACCACGCTGGATCTGCTGCGGCGGCTTCCCGCGGAATACGCCACGGCCCGGCGAGGCCGTCTCACGGCATCGCTTTCCTTTCTCCCACGGAGACGGTTGATGACGCGGCTCGGGCTGCGGCTCAGTGGCACAGGCGACGATGCTCGTTACGCGCTGCGCAAGATGCGCCACGAGCCGGCGTTCTTCACGTTCGCCGCGCTCATCATGGCGATCGGCATAGGTGCGAACACGGCTGTTTTCAGCGTAATGAGTCCGCTGCTGATCCGGCCACTGCCGTTTCATGATGCCGACCGGCTCGTCTGGGTCGCGCACGGTACGCAGGGGGGTCTCTCTTCCGTGACATCGCGTGCCGACAACCTGCGCGCGTATCGCGAAATGAGCCGTACCTTCGAGTCGCTGACCGGCTACATGGCGTTCTTCGACTATGGCAGCTACACGATGGTGGGGCGAGGCGACCCGCAGCGGCTGGTAGGCGCAGGCATTGCGCAGAACTTCCTCGATGTGCTGGGGGTGCGGCCGCAGCTGGGTCGGGGCTTCAGCGCGGAGGAGAGTGTCTGGAACGGGCGTCCCGCCGCGATCCTCACGCATGAGTTCTGGGTGCGACGGTTCAACGCCAATCCCGCGGTCGTGGGCCAGTCGATCACGTTGAACGATCAGCCGACGGAGATCGTCGGAGTCCTGCCCGCGTCGTTCGACTTCGCGTCCACGTTCACGCCCGCATCGCGCATTGATTTCCTCGTGCCGTTCCCCATCTCGCCGGAAACGGATCGCTGGGGCAACACGCTGGCGATCATCGGGCGGCTCAAGCCGGGCGCCACAGTGGCGAGTGCGCAGGCCGATCTCGACCGCGTGAGTGAGCTGCTGCGCCGCAATGATGCGAACCGCTGGGGCCTGGGCGCGTACGTGACACCGCTGCGCGAGCACATTGCCGGTCAGCAGCGCGCAGCCATGCTGCTGCTGGCGGCGGCCGCGTGCGCGGTGCTGCTGGTGGCGTGCGCCAACCTCTCGAACCTGCTGCTGGCCCGCGGCCGCTCCCGTAACAAGGAGTTGGCGGTGCGCAGTGCACTCGGCGCCAACCGTCGTCGCCTGCTGCGCCAGCTCTCGATCGAGAGCATGGTCCTGGCGATCACCGGCGGTGTGCTCGGTGTGACCATGGCGTGGACCGTCACTCGTGCCGTGGCGCACATGACATTGGTCAGCATTCCGTTGCTGCGCACGGTACGCATGGACGGCGAGGTCCTGGCGTACGCCGTGGCGGTGACATTGCTGGTCGGCATTCTCATCGGCATCGCGCCCGTGCTGCAGGTCCTGCGCGGCCGGGAGGCGCAGGCCATGCGCGAGTCCAGCCGCGGCTCCACCGAAGGGCGCCGCGGCGCGTTCGTCCGCGAGGCGCTGGTCGTGAGTGAGACGGCCGCCGCATGTGTCCTGCTGATCGGCAGCGGTCTGCTGCTGCGCAGCTTCGTGCACGTGCTCGATGTCGATCCCGGCTTCGAATCTTCAGGCGTCGTAGCCTGGCGTGTGGACACGACGCGCCAGTTCGACAACCGCGAACAGGCTTCGGCGTTCTACGGCGATCTCGCCGCGCGCACGCGTTCGCTGCCGGGCGTCGAGGCTGTGGGCCTGACGGACACGCCGCCGCTGGGGCGCAATCGCGAGTGGCCGATTGGCGTGGTTGGTGTGGCCTATGCCAGGAACGAGAACCCTTCCGCGTTCCCCCGCCTGGTGGACAGCGGCTATCTCCAGACCATGCGCATCCCGCTGCTGGCCGGCCGTTACTTCACGCAGTTCGATGACGCGAAGGAACACGGCGTGGTGATCCTGAACCGGACGGCTGCAAAGAAGCTGTTTGGCGACCACGACCCGCTCGGCCGCAAGACAGCAATCGTGAATGACACCTTCGAGGTCGTGGGTATCGTGGCCGATGTGCGGCATCAGTCGCTCGAGCAGGGCTCCGGCAGCGAGATGTACCTCGCATCGGCCCAGGTGTCGGGCGGCTTCAGCGCGTTGACCCTGATGGTGCGCTCGTCGCTGCCGCTGCCCACGCTCGTGCGCAATGTTGCCGTCGTGATTCGCAGCGTAGATCCCGCGATGCCCGTGGATGATTACCAGACCATGGATGCCGTGGTGGCGCGCGCCATTTCGCCTCGCCGCTTCGTGCTGCTGATCATTGCGGGATTTGCCGCGACCGGCCTGCTGCTGGCAGCGCTCGGGATCTACGCCGTGCTCTCCTACTCCGTGAGCCAGCGCACGCCCGAGATCGGCATCCGCATGGTGCTGGGCGAGACATCGTGGCAGGTGCGCTGGCGCGTGGTCCGCCGCACGCTGCTGCTGGCGGGTCTGGGCGTGACCATCGGCGCGGCGCTTTCCCTGGCGCTGTCCCGCCTCATCCGGTCGCTGCTGTTCGGCGTGCAGCCCACGGACCCGCTGACCTTCCTGCTGATGGCGACGATTCTGCTTCTGGTTGCCGCGCTGGCGGGCTTCCTCCCCGCGCGGCGGGCATCGGGCACCGACCCCGTGACGGCGCTGCGCTCGACCTGACAACCTGTTGGACCCCTCCCGGCCGCACGGCGAGCCCCTTGCGGTGCGGCCGGCTTCAGCGCTCGCAGAACGCCTTCACCGAGTCCATGTTGCCCTCGATCGCCTTCTGGATCATGCCGCGGATCAGGTAGTTCATGATGCGTGGTAACAGCTTGTTACTGCGCGCGTCCATGGTCACGGTGAGCTGCGTCTGACCGTCGGCCGGCTGCACCTGGAACACCGTGTCCCAGACCGTGCCCTGACCCTGCGCGACCATGCGCACGTGCTCGTTCGGCCGGTACTCGGTGACTTCCAGCTCGGTGGTCGATTCCCTGCCCTTCATGACGCGCGTCTCGCGGAAGCGTGTGCCCACGCCCGAGCGGACTTCGGACAGGAACTCGAAGCGGACCACCTCGGGCACCGCCTGCGAGAATTCGCGGATATCGGCCACGGCGAGGAACACCACATCGATCGGGGCGTCGATCAGGCGGGTCACGACGGTGCGCGCCATGCGGCCTCCGTTTTCGGGATCAGAGCCAGCGCCAGAGCAGGTCGGCGCCGAACTCGAGCACGCGCTCCGTCCACGAGCGCCGCTGGAATTCAGCCAGCTGTATCTCCGTGGCATACTGCAGGTCGTGCCGGAACAGCGAATCCATCTGCGCGCCGAAGCGCGGGTCGAGCACGAGCATGCTCATCTCGTCATTGAAGGCGAGGGACCGGTTGTCGAAGTTGACCGTGCCGACGGCGGACCAGATGCCATCGACGACCAGGGTCTTGGGGTGCAGCACGGTCGGCTGGTACTCGTAGATGCGGACGCCGCCGCGCAGCAGGTCTTCGTAACGCCTTCGCCCTGCCAGCCATGACAGCTGCACGTCGCTCTTCTCGCCATTGGTCAGCACGCGCACGTCCACGCCCCTCGCCTTCGCCTCACGCAGCATGCGCAGATAGTCGGCATCCGGTGCAAAGTACGCGTTAGTGATGAACAGCGTGTGCTGCGCGGCAGCCAGCGAAAGAGCCATCAGACGCGAAGCCACGCTGCTGCCCACGCCCGCGGGGCTGGACATGGCGCCCGCCAGCTCGGGCCTCCCCTCACTCTCCTGCGACGGGCTTTGACCTGTCGTGTCCGCGGCCGCTCTGGCGGTCGCTGCGGCCATGACCGGCGGCAGCAGTGCCTCTCCTGCGAGCAGCTCGTGCGCCGCTTCCGCCCAGTGCGCAATGAACGCCTGCTGCAGCTGCGGCACGGGCGGCCCGGTGACACGCACGTTGGTGTCGCGCCACTGGCCCTCGTCATGACCATCGCCCAGCCACGTGTCACCGAACCCGAACCCGCCCGTGTAGCCGATGGCGCCATCGATCACGACGGCGCGGACGTGGGATCTGTGATTCAGCCGATCCAGCGTGTACCAGCGCAGCGGCCGGAAAACCGCGATGTGGGCGCCCGCGGCGCGGATGGACGCGAAGTAGCGAGGCGGCAGGTCGGATGACCCGACGGCATCGTGCACCCAGTAGACCGGGATGCCGGCGCGCGCGCGCTCCTCCAGGATCACCGCCAGTGTATCGGCCACGTTGCCGGGCACACCGTAGTAGCTGACCATGGTAATGGAGCGTTGTGCCGCGCGCAGATCGGCGAACAGCCGGGGAAAGATGGCGCCATCGTTGAGCAGCTCCACGGTGGCGCCGGGCAGCAAAGCCGTGTGTGTCGCCAGCTGCATGGCACGTCGGAATTCAGGCGAGGGCGGCGCGATCGACTTCGAGGCGTCCAGATCGACGACGTAGTGCAGCGGTACGCCGCGGAAGACGTGCGGTACACCGACCAGCGCGAAGATCAGGATGACGATGCCGAGGGTCCCGCTGAAAGCCAGCCACAGCCTTCCGGGCACGGTCTGCGACCACGTGCGCACCCGCCGTGCGGTGGCCTGACTCCGCTGCACCCCGCGCTGCACGCCGCGGCGCACGGCCGCTCGTGCCCGCCCACGCTGCCTGTCGCTGTGCCTCCGGCGGCGTACCACCCTGCCCCCGTCTCAGTGTCTGAACACCCGTCTGCCGGTGAAGACCATGGCCATGTCGTGTGCGTCCGCGGCCGCGATCACCTCGTCATCGCGCACCGAGCCGCCCGGCTGGATCACGCTGGTAACACCGTGTTCCGCCGCCGCATTGACGCCGTCGCGGAACGGAAAGAACGCATCCGACGCCAGCGCCGCGCCACGCAGGTCTGCCTTCTGGTCGGCGGCCTTCAGGACGGCCAGCCGCGACGCATCGACGCGGCTCATCTGACCCGCGCCGATGCCCAGTGTGCGCGCATCCCTCGCCAGCACGATGGCGTTCGACTTCACGCAGGCCGCTACCCGCCATGCGAAGCGGAGGTCCTGCATGGCTGCCGCATCCGGCGCCCGCCGTGTGACCACCCGCCACGTCTCCTCGGCAAACGCCATGCGCATGCGCTGCTGTGCGAGGAAGCCGCCGCGCACGCGCTTCCAGTCCAGTTCCTGTTCCCCCGCGGGCGAGAGCGGCAGTGCGATGAGTCGCAGGTTCTTCTTGCGCTGCAGTGCCGCGCGCGCCTCCGCGTCGAAGCCGGGCGCAATGATGATCTCGAGGAAATGCTCCGCCAGTCGCGTCGCGGTGGCGCCGTCCACGGCCAGATTGCAGGCGACGATGCCGCCGAATGCTGACACCGGGTCTGTGGCCAGTGCGCGCACATACGCCTCTTCGAGAGAATCCGCGAGCGCCACGCCGCAGGGCGTGTTGTGCTTGATGATGGCGCACGCGGCGCGGCCATCGCCGTGCCATGCGGAGATCGCGGTCACCGCGGCTTCGGCATCCAGCAGATTGTTGAAAGACAGCTCCTTGCCCTGCAGCTGCTGCATCTCCGGCAGCGAGCCGGCTGGCGCAGCGCGCTCCGCGTAGAAAGCCGCCAGCTGGTCCGGGTTCTCGCCGTACCGCAGCGCCTGGACCCGCCGCAGCTCGAGCCGCACCACGGGCGGAAACAGCGTGTTGGAAAGCGCCATTTCCGGCGTTGCCGCGGTGTCTTCGCGCGTACGCTCGAGGTATCCGGCGATCGCCGCGTCGTACGCGGCCGTGTGTGCGAACACCTTCGTCGCCAGCTCCAGGCGCAGTGTGTCATCGACGGCGGTCGCACGCAGCGCATTGAGGGCGCGCGTGTAGTCGGCCGGGTCCACGAGCACGAGCACGGCGGCGTAGTTTTTGGCGGCCGAGCGCAGCATGGTGGGTCCGCCGATGTCGATCTGTTCGATCGCCTCGTGCAGCGGCGCGCCCCGCGCAGCCGCGTTGGCGAACGGGTACAGATTCACGCACACCAGGTCGATGGGCGCGTAGCCCTGCGCCTGCAGCGCGTCCATGTCGCCCGCGTGCTCGCGTCTTGCCAGCAGGCCCGCGTGCACGGCAGGGTGCAGCGTCTTGATGCGGCCGTCCATCATCTCGGGATGGCCGGTGAGGTCGCTGACATCGCGCACGGCGAGGCCTGCCTCGCGCAGGGCGCGAGCGGTGCCGCCCGTCGAGATCAGCTCCCAGCCCAGGGCGGTCAGGCCCTGCGCCAGCTGCACGATGCCGGTCTTGTCGGAGACGCTGAGCAACGCCTTCGGCATTACCCGTCCTTTCCCTTGCCTCGAGGATACAGGTGGCGCAGTCCCGCGAGCAGCTCCGCACTGCCCTCACTCCAGGCGAAGCCGGCCGGGTCGGTTGCGGCGAAGCCGTGGCGGGGCGAGTCGTGCAACCGGCGCGCGATGGCTTCGACGGCGAACGGAAAAACAGCGTGTTCGACGCGCAGCACGCGCGCCGCCAGTGTATCGGCCGTGTCGCCTGCCAGCACGGGCACGGGCCATTGCGCGATGATCGGGCCCTCGTCGTACTGCTCTTCGACCAGGTGCACGGTGACGCCGCTCACGAAGCAGCCTGCCGCCAGCACGGCTTCGTGCACGTGCCGCCCGTACATGCCCTTGCCACCGAAGGCAGGCAGCAGTGCCGGGTGCACGTTGAGCATGCGTCCCGCGAAGCGGTGCACGACAGCGAGCGGAATCATTCTTCAGGTATCCCGCCAGCGCGATCAGCTCGATGGCTTCGGCCTCGAGCGCCTCCAGCGTATCCGCCGCCACTTCTTCCGCAGTGCGCCCGGTTACAGGCACGATGCGTGTGGCGACGCCAGCGCTACGCGCGCGTTCGAGTGCGCCCGCACCGGCGCGTTCGCTCACGACCAGCGCCACGCGGGCAACCGGGCTGTTGTTGTGGTTCAGATGGTCGAGGAGAGCCTGGAGATTGGTGCCGCCGCCCGATGCGAAGACCGCGACGCGAACCATCAGGCGAGTCCACCCCCGTACTGCGGGATGAGGAACGGGTTCGTGGCCTGTTCGTGCCCCACCGTGGTGTCCGGACCGTGGCCCGGGTGCAGCACGGTGTCGGCCGGTAGTGTGAACACCTGCTTGCGGATGCTGCGTGCGAGCAGTGGAAAGTTTCCACCGGGAAGATCCGTCCGACCGACGTTCCCCTGAAAGATCACGTCGCCTACGAACGCGGCGCCGGCTTCCGCGACATGGAGGATCACGTGGCCGGGCGCGTGACCCGGCACGTGGCGCACTTCCAGATCGATGTCGGCGAGGTGCAGCTGCTGGCCGTCGGCCAGCTCCCTGTCCACGGGCGGCGGCGTCTCGATGCGCAGGCCGAACACTGCGGCCTGGTCCGCGGCGTGATCGTAGAGCGTCTGGTCGGCGGGGTGCAGGTACACGGGCGCCGGATAACGCCGTGTCAGTTCGGCAATGCCTTCGATGTGATCGATGTGTGCGTGTGTCAGCAGAATCGCGTCCAGCCTGAGTCGCTCCGTGTCCAGCTGTCGCACCAGTGTCGCGGCCTGACCACCCGGATCCACGGCCACGGCGACGCCGGTACCGGCACGCCACATGAGCCACGCATTCTCCTGGAACACGGGCGCCGAGAAACCGCGAATCGTGATGAGTGCCATGACGGCGAAGCTACCTCACGGCGAGGCGGGCAGCCACCGGCTCAGGCGCAGCCGCAACCGCTGCGGCGCAAGCCCGCTTCCTCGAGTCGTGCTTCTTCCTCTGTGGGTGCGCGCCAGCCGTCGGACAGCTCGAGCATGCGGCGCACGGCCAGCTCGGCGCGTATGCGCTCGGCTTCGTCCAGCCGCACTTCGTACTGCTCGTGGTCCAGGCACCACGCCAGTCTGGCCAGCGTGTTCACCTTCATGTTGCCGCAGATCGCGGCGCCCGAAAGCGGAATCAGCGTCTTGTTCGGGTAGATCTCGCGCAAACGGTCGACGAGTCCGCGCTCGGTGCCGATGATCAGCGAGTCGTATGCCTTCGCCAGCTCGGCCATGCCTGACGTCGACACGATGAAGTCCGCCTCCTCGAGCAGCTCGCGCCGCGCTTCCGGATGGATCACTACGCGCGCTTCGGGGTGCGCCTTGCGCGCGGCGGTCAGCTCGGTGAGCACGAGATCATCGTGCACGTAGCAGTAGCCATCCCAGGCAACGATCTCGCCTGCATTGCCTGTGCTGCGCGTGTCACTCATGGTGCGGAAGGCGCGACCCGTGCGCTCGGCCGCGTAGTGCGCGAGGTTGCGATCCGGCACGAAGAGGATGCGCCGGTCGCGTGCAATCGATTCCACGACGCGCACCGCGTTGGCACTCGTGCAGCAGATGTCCGATTCCGCCTTCACCTCGGCAGTCGAGTTCACGTACGCGACCACTGCGGCATCAGGCATGTCCGCCTTTGCCCTGCGCAGCGCATCGCCCGTGACGAAGTCCGCCATGGGGCAGCCGGCCCGCAGGTCGGGCATCAGCACGGTCTTCGACGGCGACAGGATCTTCGCCGTCTCCGCCATGAAGTGCACGCCGCAGAAGACAATGACATCCGCGGGTGTGGCGGCCGCCTGCTGCGACAGACCGAGCGAATCGCCCACGTAGTCGCTGACCTGCTGGATGTCGCTGCGCTGGTAGTTGTGCCCGAGCAGCACTGCGTTGAGCTGGCGTTTGCGCTCCAGGATGCGCGCGGTCAGCGCGTCGGCCGGAATGCGCGCGTAGTGCAGGGGCGTCGGCAGATGGGCCGTGGTCGGCAGGGGAGTCGGCGTCATGTGCGTCGTCGGTTTGCTACCGTGAGACAAAGCGGGCCCGCAGGGTTCGCCCGCGGGCCCGCAACCAGTCAGAAGCGGTGTCGCCGCGTCAGACGGTGAACGAGCTGCCGCAGCCGCAGCCGCCCGTCGAGTTCGGGTTCTTGAACGTGAACCCTGCGCCCATCATCGTCGTCACGTAGTCGATCTCGACACCATCCAGGTACTGCCCGCTGAACGGATCCACGAACAGGCGAACGCCGTTCGATTCGAGGATCTCGTCGTCATCCTGTGCTTCGTCTTCGATGTTCAGTCCGTACTGGAAGCCCGAGCAGCCACCAGGCAGAACGGCCACACGCAGGCCGGCCTCGCCGTTCGCTCCCTGCTCATCCATGAAGCGCTGGACTTCGCCAGCCGCCGTCGACGTGACAATGATGGTCATTGCTCCTCCTGATGAGCGTCCCGTACGGCCACAAGGTACCCCTTCGAGCAACCTGTGTTCGGCCTCGGTGTCATGGTGAGCGACACCGCCGAACCACCGCTGGGAACGCAGGTAACGTTATTCAGGCTCGGAATCCGTGTCAACCGCGCCGAACCCTGTCAGCAGGCGATCCGCGACCTCCGCGAGATCCGCCACAACTACCACGCCGGCAGGCGCTTGCGCCGCCTGCTCCTGGCCGTATCCGGTGCGCACCAGGAACGCCAGTCCGCCCAGAGCAAGGCCGGGCTGCACATCACTCGGGCGATCGCCCACGAACGCCGACCGGCGAGGGTCGATGCCCAGAGTTTCGGCCGCCTGCTGGAACAGCAGAAGACCCGGCTTGCGGCACCCGCATGGACCCGTGAAATCCGGGTGATGCGGGCAGTGCCACGATCCTGCAATGCGCACACCGTTCTGCGCCAGCAGGGACTCCATACGCGCGCTGTACGGAAAAGTACGCTTCTTCGTCGAGCAGGCCGCGCGCGATGCCGGACTGGTTGCTGATGACGACGAGCAGCCAGCCCGCGTTCTGCAGCCGGCGCAGCGCACCCGCCGCGCCCGGGATCAGCGCGACGGCATCCGGGTCGGCGGGATAATGGCGGTCCACGATGATCGTGCCATCACGATCGAGGAACACGGCACGACGTCCGCTCTGTTGCACGCGGTCCCGGATCAGGCGACGGCGGCGCGTACAGCGTTCAGCAGGGCTTCCTCCTCTTCCGCCATTACCGTGCGCGGGTCCACCAGCACCCGGCCATCGGCCACTCTGGCCACGACGGGCGGCTGCCCCGTGCGCAGGCGGTGTTCGAGCCGGCTCGCGGAAAACCCGTCGTCGCCTATGCGGACCACCCATGTGGGCAGCGCAAGTGCCGGAAAGGCGCCGCCACCCACGGCGGAATCCGCGGCCACGGCCTCGGCCGGAATATCCTCCGCGCGCAATGCCGCGGTCAGTCGTTCGGCACGCTCCCGCAGCTCTGCTTCCGTCAGTGTGAGCATGCGCAGCGTCGGGATCTCGCGCCGTGCGCGCTCCGGCTCGAGGTAGAGCGCGAGTGTGGCTTCGAGTGCGGCCAGGGTGAGCTTGTCCACGCGCAGCGCACGGCACAGCGGATTCGCGCGCATGCTTTCGATCAGGTCCCTGCGACCGAGCAGCAGGCCGGCCTGCGGCCCGCCCAGCAGCTTGTCGCCGCTCAGCGTGACGATGTCGGCGCCCGCGCGCAACGAATCCATGGGTGTAGGCTCGTACGGCAGGCCCAGGTCCTCACTCGCGATGAGCAGGCCGGAGCCAAGGTCGTGCAGCAGAGGTACGCCGCGCTCTTTCGCTACCGGCTCGAGGGCGGCAATGGAGACATCGGACGTGAAGCCTTCGATGCGGAAGTTGGACTGGTGCACCTTGAGGATCAGCGCGCAGTCCTGACCGAGTGCGTCGCGATAATCCGCGAGGTGGGTGCGATTGGTGGCGCCCACCTCGCACATGTTCACGCCGGCGCGGGCCATGATCTCGGGCACACGGAAGGAACCGCCGATCTCCACCAGCTCGCCGCGGCTGATCACCGCGCTGCGGCCGCGCGCCAATGTATTGAGCGCCAGCACCAGCGCGGCCGCGTTGTTGTTCACGACCAGCGCGGCTTCGGCGCCGGTGAGCCGTGTGAGCAGCTCCGCGCAGTGCACGTAGCGTGAGCCGCGCGTGCCGCGCTCGAGGTCAAACTCGAGGTTGGAATAGTCGCGTGCGGTGCGCTGCACCGCGCGCAGCGCGGCGTCGGCGAGGGGTGCGCGGCCCAGGTTCGTGTGCAGCACGACGCCGGTGGCGTTGATGACCGGACGCAGTGATGGCCGGCGAATGTTCTCCAGCGCCGCACTGACACGCAGTGCGTACCAGGCCGCGTCGTGAGTCTGGCTGCCCGCATCGCCGCCGGCCGCCAGCAAGGTACGCAGCTCGGCCTGCACCTGCTGCACCGCGAGTACCACGAGGCCGCGCGGCTCGTGCGCCAGGATCGGCTCGAACGCGGCGCTCGCCAGCAGTCGGTCGACCGCCGGGATCTGCCGGCGCGCATCACTCATGGCCAGCGCCCCCGTGCCTGGCGTGGCGGCCCGCGCGGTGCGCGCAGGCTCACCTTGCCCGTGTCGGCAGGCACTTTCTTCTTCGGCGCCGCAATCTCGAACGGCGCAGTGCCGCCTCCACCCTGTCTGCCGGAGATGTTCACGAGCCCGCTCGCTTCCAGCAGATACTTGCCGGGCGCCAGCGGCTGCGAGGGAATCACGACCAGCTCCTGGAACGGGAGCGGCCCGATGGACGGGATCGCGGGCCCTTGCTGCGTCTGCCGCGCGGGTTGTGCCTGCGCCGCCTGCGCCTGTGCGCGCGCCGCCTGCCTTGCGGCAACCAGTCGTTTCGCCGCGACGGTGTCACCGCGAGCGGAGTCCGCCACCAGCGAATCCAGCCTGATGGAATCGCGCTTCGCCTGCTCGACGCGCGCGGCCCTCGCCGTCATGGCATTGAACGTGTCCACGGTAACGAGCCGCAGCGTGCCACCGGCGGGTGTGCTGTCGGGAAGCGCCAGGATGTGGACCTGGATGACGGGCAGTGGCAGTGTGGGCTCGAGATAATCGTCTGTTACCATGCGCACCTGCATTGAGTCGCGGCCGTCGGCACGCGCCAGGCGAGGTGGTGTGGTGTCCTGCGGCACGACCACGAGATCCAGCGGAAATGTGTCCTGCGGGCTGTTCAGCCGCTGCGAGACGCCGACCGACGCCGCTTCCGATGGATCCTTCCTGCGGTTGCGGTTCTGGTCGGTGAACGCCACCACGTCGTAGGTGCCGACGGGCAGGTGGCCGAGCGCGAAGAAGCCGACCGTATCGGTGACCGTGGTGTAGCGCAGCGAGTCCTCGCGCTGCGTCGCGTCGATCACCGCGCCCTGCACGGGGCGGCCCGTGATGCGATCCGTGACCAGGCCGGCAATGGCTGTCTGCGTGATGGGCGGCCCGGTCGAGAACACCAGCTCCACCGGCTCCTTGCGCGCATTGCTGAAGAGATCGGTGATGCCGGGCGCGAGCAGCACGTGATAAATGACGTCCTTGCGCCAGCCGCCGTCCAGCTTGACGCGCACATTGGAGCGGCCGTGCGAAACCTTCATATGACCGGACTCGGGAGACACCACAACGGATCCGTCGACGCCGCGCTCACTGATGCGCTCGTCGAAGCGGAAGATCACCTCGCCCTTGAATTCGGGCACCACGGCCAGATCCTCGGGCGTCGTGCCGATGATGCGTGGTGGCGTCTTGTCGGGTGTGCCGCCCGGCGGCGGGAGCGGGTGCGCGCACGCCGCCGCGAGCGCGACGGCGCCAGACAGCCGCAACAGCCTGCGTGTCACTCGAGTGCCGCCAGCTTCGTTGCGAGCCGGTCGCGCTGATCGCGGAAATTCGCGGCCTTGTCGCGCTCCCTCGCCACGACATTGGCCGGTGCGCGACTCACGAAATTTTCGTTGCCCAGCCTTGCCTGCACCGCCCGCAACTGCCCTTCCAGCCGGTCCAGCTCTTCGCGCAGCCGTGTGCGTTCGCGTTCGATGTCGATGAGTCCCGCCAGCGGCAGGAACAGCTCGGTGCCGCCGCGCAGCACGGCGTGTGCACCGGCCCCCTGCGTGCCGTTCGCCGAGTGCAGCACACGGCCCACGCGGGCGAGACGCTCCAGCGCCCGCCGCTCCGCCTGCAGCGCCGCATGCAACGGCGGCGCCACATTGCTCAGCTGGATCTCCACCGCCGCCGCGGCCGGCACGTTGTACTCGTTGCGCAGCGTGCGCACGGTACCGATCAGCTCGATGAGCGCGGACATCTCCGCTTCGGCTGCGTTGTCCTCGAGCAGATCCGAGGCCTCGGGCCAGGGTGCGATCATCAGCGCCGGGCCGCGCTCTTCCGTCCGTATAACAGGGAGTTGGCGCCACAGCGCCTCGGTGATGAACGGCATGATCGGGTGCAGCAGGCGCAGCGCGCCGTCCAGCGCCGCCACCAGGGTGGCGCGCGCCGCGTCCCGGCTCGCTGCAGCCGCATCCTCGCGCAGGCGAGGCTTGATCAGCTCGACGTACCAGTCGGCCAGCTCGTTCCAGAAGTAGCGGTACGCGCCATTGGCGGCCTCGTGAAAGCGGAAGCTCTCCAGCTGCGCCGTCACATCGCGCACCGCCGCGTCCAGCCGCGCGAGGATCCAGCGATCCGCCAGCTCGAGCGTGTCACGCACATCCGCCACCGCTGACACCGCATCGTCACCCAGGTTGAGCAGCGCGAAGCGGCCCACGTTCCAGATCTTGTTGGCGAAGTTGCGACCGGGCGCGAACGTCTCTTCGAGATTGTCCGGGTCCATGTACAGGTCCGTGCCCAGACCCTGCGCCGCGATCACCGTGTAGCGCAGTGCGTCCGCACCGAAGAGATTCACTACCTCGAGCGGATCGATGCCATTGCCCAGCGACTTCGACATCTTGCGATGCTGCAGGTCGCGCACGGTTCCGTTCAGGTAGACATCGCCGAACGGCACATCGCCCATGAACTCGATGCCGGCCATGATCATGCGCGCCACCCAGAAGAACAGGATCTCGGGCGCCGTGACCAGCGTCTGTGTGGGATAGAACGCCTCGAGGTCCGCGGTGTCGCGCGGCCAGCCCAGTGTCGAGAACGGCCAGAGCCAGGACGAGAACCATGTGTCCAGCACATCCGGGTCCTGCTCGAGTGCACCGCCGCACTTCGCGCAGCGGTCGGGATCCTCGATGCTCGCGATGGTTTCCTCGCAGCCCGGCGCGCGGCAGTACCACACGGGAATGCGATGGCCCCACCAGAGCTGCCGCGAGATGCACCAGTCGCGGATGTTCTCGAGCCAGTTCTCGTAGACCTTGCGGTGCCTTTCGGGCGTGAAGCGCACGCGCCCTTCGCGCGATGCGGCCAGTGCCGGTTCCGCCAGGGGCTTCATGCGCACGAACCACTGCTCCGAAAGTCGCGGCTCCACCACGGTGTCGCAGCGATAACAGTGTGGTATCGTGTGCGGGTGGTCCTCGATGCGCTCCAGCAGACCCGCCTCCTGGAACGCCTGCACGACCAGCCGCCTCGCCTCGAAGCGGTCCAGTCCGCGGAAACGAGCCGGCACGTTGTCGTTCATCGTCGCGTTCGGCGCCATCACATTGAGCGCGGGAATCGCGTGCCGCTGTGCGATCGCGAAATCGTTCGGGTCGTGCGCCGGCGTCAGCTTCACAGCGCCGCTGCCGAATGCCGGATCCACGTACTCGTCTGCCACGATCGGAATCGTGCGGTCGGTCAGCGGCAGCGCCACTGTGGATCCGATGAGCTTTGCGTAGCGCGCGTCGGACGGGTGCACGGCCACCGCGGTGTCACCCAGCATGGTCTCGGGCCGCGTCGTCGCCACCGTGATGTACGGTCGGCCATCGGGCAGGCGAGGCAGATCGACGTCGGGCGGGAACTGTGCGAGCGGATAGCGCAGGTGCCACAGCTTCCCCTGCGTCTCTTCGCCTTCCGCTTCTTCATCGGAAAGCGCAGTCAGGCAGCGCGGGCACCAGTTGATGATGTAATTGCCGCGATAGATGAGTCCCTTCTCGTACAGACGCACGAACACGACGCGCACGGCCTGTGACAGCTCGGGCTCGAGCGTGAAGTGCGTGCGGCTCCAGTCGCAGGAACAGCCGATCGCCTTGAGCTGCTCGAGGATGGTCGAGCCCGTCTCGTTCACGAACGCCCACACACGCGCCACGAAGGCATCGCGGCCCAGGTCATCACGCGTCCTGCCTTCGCGTGCGATCAGCTTCTCCACCACATTCTGTGTGGCGATGCCGGCGTGGTCCGTGCCCGGCAGATACAGCGCTTCGCAGCCGAGCATGCGCTGCCAGCGCGTGAGCACGTCCTGAATCGTGTTGTTGAGCCCGTGACCCATGTGCAGCACGGCGGTCACGTTGGGTGGCGGAATGACGATGACATACGCCTGCCGCTCACCCGAACGCACGCGCTCCGCGTCCGCATGGAAGTAGCCGTGCTCCTGCCAGTCGCTGTACAGCGGCTGCTCGATGGCTTTCGGGTCGAACTGAGGCGCCAGCGGCTCGCGCATGCTCCGATCTTTTCTGTGAGTGCCTGACGATCAGGTTAGCGGCCGTTATTCCCGTCCGTCAACGGACAAACGCCGCGTCACGGCGCGTGTTCTTCTGTACAGGGCTGTTATGGTGTTTGTTGCAGGCGACGATGCTGCGCGGGGTTCAGTGCGGAACTCGTGCGTCGTCTCAGCCGCCGGAGCCACCGGTCTTCTTCGCAGCCGCTTTCGTGCTGTCGCGTTCGGCGGCCTTGCGATCACGGATGGCCTTTGCGCGCTCCTTGAAACTCTCGCTGGCCTCGACCTGGCCCGCCTGCCGCTGGATGGCGTTCCACGTGCTGAGGCGTCCGCTCAGCTCATCGCGACGGCCCGGCGGTGTCGAGAAACCGAAGGGCAGCGGCAGCGTGACCTTGCCGAGGTGGATCTCGCCCGGACTGACGCCCCAGCGGCCACCATTGCCATCCTTCACGGTCCAGTCCGTGGCGCGCGCCGCCGCGTCGCCTGCCAGGCGCAGCGAGTCATTGAAGGCCGCAATCTGACCGTACAGCGGCGCCAGCGCTGCCTTCACCGGATCCGGCGCTTCACCGGTAGCAATGACGGGTCCCCAGATGCGGGCGTCTGTTGCGCGGGGCAGCAGTCGGTCCGCGACCGAAGTCTGCGCCCCTTTGCCACCGTTTCCCTTGCCTGCGCCCTCGCCTGCCGTCGCCACGGGCGTCGGCGCGGTCACCCGTATGCCCGGCTGCGCCACGCTCGGCTTCGGAATCTCGGTGGGAATACGCGCGGGCTCGCGCAGCGGCGTCACTGCCGGCGCCGCCTGACCGGCCGCGGAGGGAGCCGCCGGTTCTACCATACGCTCGCCCTGATCTGTTGTCGGATTGGGCAGCACCACGAAAAACTGTTCGGTGCCATGGGTCGCGCCCGGCGCCGGCACGCGGAAAATCAGGATGAACAGCAGGTGTACGGCCGCAGCAAGCAGCAGAGCCAGCGGTGTGATCCACCGTGGTTCGCGCGGCTGAGGAAGCATGAGTCCGCGCATGGCGAGGCGGGTTCGCCGCGGAGTCGCCCTGACGGGCGGCGGCTGATCCAGCACGGTGGACATCATCTCGCGGTTCTAACCGCCGCTCGTCCCTTCGTTCCCGTCACAAAAGCCGCCCCAGACGGCGGGCCGCTTCTTCCAGCCGGGGCGGCGCCTGTGTCAGTGCCGCCCGCAGGTAGCCTTCGCCACCCGGTCCCAGTGCCGCGCCCGGCATCACCACAACACCCTGCTCCAGCAGCGCGCGCCGCGCAAAGCTGTGCGAATCCTGCCCGCCCGGTACCGGGAACCACGCGTACATGCTGGCCTTCGGCATGGGCGCTTCGAAGCCTGCCGCGCGCAGCGCCCCGACAATGGCGTTGCGCCGCTGCCGGAACGTCTCGACGTTGCCCGGCACCCACGTTTCCCAGACTTCCAGTGCCGCCTTCGCCGCGGCCTGCACGCACATGAACTGACCCGTGTCGACGAACGATTTCACGCGCTGCAGCGCCGCGATCGTCCCGGCATTGCCCGCCGCCCACGCAATACGCCAGCCCGTCATGTTGTAGGTCTTCGAGAACGAGTGGAATTCGACAGCCACATCCAGCGCGCCCTCGATCTCGAAGATGCCGGGCGGGCGGTAGCCATCGAAACCGATCTCGCTGTACGCGTTGTCGTAGGCCAGCAGCAGACTGCGCTCGCGACAGAACTGCGACGACATCCTCGAGGTACTCGCGGCTGGCGATCGCCGATGTCGGATTGTTCGGATAATTCAGGTAGAGTATGCGCGCGCGCTCGACCACGTCCTGCGGCAGTGCGTGCACATCGATCAGGAAGTCGTTCTCCGCCAGCAGCGGCACGGTGTACGGCTGGCCACCTGCCAGCAGCGTTCCGCCGATGTACGGCTGATAACCGGGATCCGGCACGATGGTCAGGTCACCCGGGTTCACATAACACAGTGCCAGGTGCGCAATGCCTTCCTTCGAGCCCACCAGCGGCAGGATCTCGCGGTACGGATCGAGCTTCACGGCGAAGCGCTTCTCCATCCACGCCGACACGGCTTCGCGGAACGCGGGCAAGCCCAGCTGGAACGCATAACGGCCCATCAGCGGATCCTTCGACGCTTCCACCAGCGCCTGCAGCGCGGCAGGTGGCGGTGTGAGATCCGCGTCGCCGGCGCCGAGATCGATCACGTCGACGCCGCGCGCGCGCAGCTCACGCTTGATCTGCGGCACATCGGCCAGCGGATACGCCGGAAATCCGCGCATGCGCTCGGCCAGCTCGACTTTCACTTTCTCCGTGATCCCCGTTGTCGGGCTCATTCGCGTGTCACCCCGTGTTGCGTGTGCGCTGCCAGCGTTCCACCTGAACTGCTAATACCCCACCGGATTCCGTACCCGGCTGAGCCCCGGTATTTCGACTTCCACCACGTCCCCATGCACAAGCGGGCCAATGCCCTCGGGCGTTCCCGTCGCGATCAGGTCGCCGGGCTCGAGCGTCATCACCTGACTGATGAACGACACGAGCAGTGGAATCCCGAACGCCATTTCGGTGGCGCGCCCGTGCTGCCGCACTTCGCCATTGACGCGGCACACCACCTCGAGCGTCATCCAGTCGATGCCGTTCAGCGGCGCCATCGGCCCGACCGGGCAGAACGTGTCGAATCCCTTGGCGCGCGTCCACTGCCCATCCAGCTTCTGCAGATCGCGTGCTGTCACATCATTCAAGGCGACGATGCCGGCGACACTCTTCAGCGCATCCGCCTCCGTCACATCTTTCGTCTGCCGTCCGATCACCAGACCGATCTCGCCTTCGTGCTCCACGCGCTGCGACTGTCGCGGCAGCGCTATCGTGTCGCCATCGCGAATCAGGGCCGATGGCGGCTTGAGGAAGATGAGCGGCCGTTCCGGCACGTCGTTGCCCAGTTCGCGAGCGTGCGCGGCGTAGTTGCGGCCAACGCAGACGATCTTGCTGGGTGCGGGAAGACTCACGGGCGGCGCAGGGTGAGGGGTTCGAGGCGTGCGGCGGCGGGTGCGCCGCCGGCGCGTGACGACGCTGAATCTGCGTCGTCGCCCTGCTCCCGCAAGTAGAAGCCGCGCAGCCTTTCACGCACTTCTTCCCACGGCCCCGCCACCACCGGCGATGGCGCCAGTGTATCGAGCAGGTAGCGGCCATAGCCGCGTTCGCGGGCGCGCGAATCCAGAATCACGACGGCGCCACGATCGGTGCCCGCACCGAATCAGGCGCCCGAACCCCTGCTTCAACCGCAAAGCGGCGAGAGGCAGCATGTAATCCGTGAAGCTGTTGCCACCATTCCGTTCCACTGCCTCGAGGCGCGCCGCAGTGAGCGGCTCCGTGGGCACCTTGAAGGGCAGCCGCGCGATGATCAGCCCGCGCAGCGGCTCACCCGGCACATCCACACCTTCCCAGAAGGAAGAGACACCCAGCAATATGCCCCGCCCTGATTCGACGAAGCGCTGCAGCAGTTTGGCGCGCGGTGCTTCACCCTGCACGAACAGCGGCCAGCGTCCTTCCGCACCGCGGCGGCGCAGCTCGCCCGCAACTGTGCGCTGCGCGCGGTAGGACGTGAACAGCACGAACAGCCCGCCATCCGTGATGCGCGCCAGGTCTTCGGTCACCGCGGCGGTCGACTGGTCGAGCCGCAGATTCGTTTCCGCCGTGGGCGAGGGCATGTCCGTCACCACGGCCACGACCGTCTGCGTTTCCAGGTCGAACGGCGTGGGGTGCGACGATTCGTTCACGCGCAAGCCGGCATCGAGGCCCAGCCGCGAGCGCAGGAACCCGAAGCCATCGCGCGTGGTCAGTGTCGCCGATGTCAGCACGGCGGTGTCCATGCGCTCGAACAGCCCGCTGCGCAGTGCTTCGGCCAGCTCCACCGGCGCCGCGCGTATTGCGATGTTAGGCTCCCTCGCCGCGCCTCGCCGCTCCAGCCAGCGCACCAGCGGCGTACTCTCCATGCCCGGCTGCAGGGCCAGCCGCAACCCGGCTGCGGTATCGGCCAGGCGGGCCTGCACGCCCTGCATCTCGACCAGCGGTTCCGCCAGCGTTTCGGCCCAGCCGTGATCCACCTGCACGCGCTCGCGCAGCCGTGCCAGTCCGCGCGACAGCTCGTCCAGCAGCAGCAGCACCCCTTCGAGCGCAGTCGCCGGCCCGTTGATCCACGCGGCATCGCCCGTGAAGTCATCGGCCAGCCGCACCACGCCATCGTCGGCACGCGCGCACAACCCTTCCAGCTGCGCGAAGAAGTCGATTGCCGTTTCCCTGGCGCGCTCGACGCGGGGCCGCAGGTCGCGCCCGATGAATTCCAGCGCTTCCTGCTGCAACAGGTCGTTATCACCCGTCAGCAGGCGCTGCTCGACGGCCAGCAGCAGACCACGACCTCGCCGGTCGAGGCGGGCCAGATGGCGCAGTACGCTGCGGCGCGTCACGCCCACGCCCAGGTGCGATGTCGCGGCTTCCTCGAGGTTGTGCGCTTCATCCAGGATCAGCCGGCGGTAGGGCGGCAGCACCGCCTGCGCCGTGTAGTTCTCCTGCGCACGGCGAACCGCAATGTCGCTGAACAGCAGGTGATGATTCACCACCAGCAGATCCGCTGACGCCGCATCGCGGCGCGCGCGCTGGTAGAAGCACGCCTCGAAGTGCGGGCAGCGCGCCCGCAGGCAGACGTCGGAATCGGAAACCACTTCATCCCAGACTTCTTCACTGGGCTGGAAGGGCAGGTCCTGCAGCGATCCCTCGCGCGTGTGCTCGAGCCATTCGGTCAGCGCCTCCAGCTCCTTGCCCGGCCCATCATCGAGCAGCAGTGGCGCCGCCTGCGCAGCCAGCCGGAGCCGGCGGATCGAGATGTAGTTGCTCCGGCCCTTCACGAGCGCGAAGCGGAAGGGCTGGCCCAGTGCGGAGCGCAGGAAAGGCAGGTCCTTGCCCACCAGCTGTTCCTGCAGGTTGATCGTGTTGGTGGAGACCACGGTGCGCTCGTGATTGCGCAGGCTCCAGAGCACAGCGGGCACGAGATAGGCAATGGACTTGCCTGTGCCGGTGCCCGCTTCGGCCAGCGCAATGCCACCCTCATCGTAGGCGCGCACCACCGCGCGTGTCAGGTCGCGCTGTGTGGGCCGGTCTTCGTATGCGGGATGCGCCAGGCTGATGGGTCCGCCCGGCGCCAGCAATGCCGCGACTTCTTCCGCATCCAGCCGCTCGACCGCCTGCGTGCGAGCCGGCTCGACGATCACGTAGAGGTCGCGCGCGTCATTGTCGATGATGGCAATGCCGAGGCCGCGCGCGTACAGATCCGCGGCTACGCTGAGATCGGCTTCGGACGGTGTGAGGTCGCCGGACGGATGGTTGTGCAGCACCAGCGAGCCGGGTGCCGCATCACGCACGGCGGCGAGTACGGCGCGCTCGTGGCCGCGCGAAACCACCTGCGGCTCCACCACGCGGCCCGCCTCGTCCACGGCGGCCACGAAGCAGACCTCGCGGCCGCGGGCACGCGCGATCTCCTCGCGCATGGCGGCTGCCGCCGCCGGCGCCAGTTCCAGCACGCGCGCGGGTCCATGCACCATTCCCACTGCCACCCCCTCCCGCGACTGCGGCTACTCGGTCTTCAGCGTCTTCTTCTTGGCTGCCGGGAACAACACGTTGTTAAGGATCAGGCGGTACCCCGGCGAGTGCGGGTGTTGTGACAGATCCGTGGAGGAATCACCGATCTGGTGCTGCGGGTCCTCGGGATCGTGCCCGCCCAGGAAGGTGAACGTGCCCTGCCCGAAATTGCCGTGGATGTACTTGACCCAGGGCGCGCCTTCTTCCTGCGCCAGCACGATAATGCCCTGCTTGAGCCGGTCCTTGCGGAAGCTGGTGGTGAGACCGAAGAAGTCCGGGATCACGTTCTCGTGATTCTGCACCAGCATGGAGGGCACGGGATCGAACTTGGCGCTGAACTCGAACAGCTCGAAGGCGCCCAGCGGCTGCCGCCACGGTGTGTTCACCTGGTGCCCGTCAATGTCGCTGAACGCGTTCACCGCCGGATTCACCTGCACCTGTGCATCGCGGAACGCGAGTGTGCGATCCCATTTCATCTTCTGCGACGCATCCGGGTCCACGCCCGTGCCATCCGCGAACGCCGCGGCAATGTCCACGCCTGCCGATGCCAATGCCAGCTCGAGTGTCTCCGTCGCCGTGCACATGGCGAACAGGAAGCCGCCTTCCGAGACGTAGCGCCGGATCTCCTCCGCCACGGCCTTCTTGAGAGCAGGGACATTGGGAAAACCGAACTGTTTGGCCACGGCCTCATTGCGCTGCACCGCTTCCTGCAGCCAGGGCGCGCCCGCATAGCTGATGTAGAACTTCGAGTACTGGCCCGTGAAGTCCTCGTGGTGCAGGTGCAGCCAGTCGTATTCCTTGAGCCGGCCCTGCAGCACTTCCGGGTCCCAGATCTTCTCGTAGGGGATGTCCGCGTAGTCGAGCGCCAGCGTCACCGCGTCGTCCCACGGATTGGTGTTGCCCGGCGTATAGACAGCGATCTTGGGAGCCCGCTCCAGGATCACGGACTCCATGTTGCTCTCTTCGATGGTCGAACGGATCTGCGCCAGCTCGCTGCTGTTGATGGGATTGGCAGTCACCCCGCGCATGGCGGCCTCGCGGCGCACCTCAGGTTTGTCCTGCAGCAGGAACGAGCCGTCCCGGTAGTTGAGCAGCCACTCCGCCGTCAGGCCCTTCTGGATGGTCCAGAACGTCAGGCCGTACGCCTTGAGGTGGTTGTTCTGGTCGCGGTCCATGGGGATGAGCAGGAACTGCGCGCGGGCGTGTCCCGCGAAGCCCGCGAGCAGCAGCAAGGCAAGGGCAAATCGGCGCATGAGTGCCGTTCCTGTCCGTCTCAGGATGGAGAGCGCGCGGCGGCGAGCCGGTCCAGCTCGCTTCTGGCCTGGGGCACGAGCGCGCTCCGAGGATACTCGACCAGCAGTCGCTCCAGCAACAGACGCGCATCCGCGCGCTCCTGTTGCGCGAGCGCAGCCCGCGCCAGCGCCAGCAGCGCGAGCGGCGCTTCAGGCGCGCGCGGAGCCTCTTCCACAATGTCCTTCCGGATCTGCGCGGCATCGGCCGCGAGTCCGCTGTGATCGGCGAGGCCGGCGGCGAAGTCCAGCAGTGCGGCGCGCTCGTTCTCGGGCAGCGCGTGCGTGCTGTCCGTCAGCAGTACGATGCCCTGGCGTCTGTCGCCGGCCGTGATCGCGGCCATTGCCCGACCCACAAGGTCGCCACCCCGCTCCGAAAGGCGCGCCAGCAGGGTGGCCAGCGCCAGTGCTTCGGTGGCCTCCCCGCCATCCAGCTGCGGCGCCGCCGCCAGAACTTCGTCGCGCGCGCGCACAGCGTCGCCGCGATTCATGTAGAGCCGCCCCCGTGCCAGCCGCGCGTGCGGTCCCGCCAGACCTGCCAATACCGTCTGCGCGGAGTCCGGCCGACCCGCATCGATCAGTGCGTTGGCGAGTGTGGCGCCCGCCACGTCCGCTTCCGCGGCTTCGCCCGATTCCGCGATCAGGCGTGTCAGCTCGACGTGTGCGCTGTCGAAGGCACGCGCGCGCGCCAGCATCTGCACGCGCAGCGCCATGGCCTGGCGTCGCTCCGGCGAGCCCGGCGTCAGCTGTCCTTCGAGTTCGCGATAGGCGCGCTCCGCTTGCACGGTATCACCCAGCGAAAGCGCCAGCTCGGCCATGCGGCTGCGTACCGGGAGCAGCAGCTCCCGCTTGCCGCCTTCCGAGACGATCTGGCCGTAGGACCAGAGCGCGAGCGAGCGCAGTCCCGCCCCGTCGGAGCGCCTCGCCAGTTCCACCATGAAGCCGCGCCGTTCGGGCGGTTTCAGCTGCGGCGCGAGCGCTCTCGCCACCGCGAGTGCCCGCTCCTTGAGACCCGCATCGACCGCCAGCTGCACGGCGGTGCGCATGCGCTCGGGCGTTGTCGGCTTCGCCACCAGCGCATTGACCAGCCCGGGAATCACGAGCGCGCCGCCATTGGGCAGATTGGCCAGGCGCCGCTGCACCAGGAGGAACGCTTCGCCGCGCGGGCCCACGGCGCGCGCCCACTCCTGCACCACCCGACGCCAGTCGCCGGTGACCGCAAAGGCATCACCCAGCTCGAGAGCAAGCGCATCCTTCCGGCCGACGTGTTTGCGCCCGCGTTCCAGCACATTGATCGCGCGCTGCGCATCGCCGCGGCTGCGCCAGACACGCGCAATCTCGCGGTAGGGCGTTTCAATTCCGGGCGACGTGTGCATCCACTGCTCCGCCGCACGCGCCAGTGCCAGGGAGTCGTTCAGCACGGAGTACGTGCGCACCTGCATTCTGGTGGCCGACAATGGAGGCGGGTTCGTGGGCGAGCAGCGTGTCGATGGCGGGGAGCACCTTCGCGGTGTGTCCGGCGAGCGCGGCCACGCGCTCCAGGGCGATGAGTGCGGCGAGCGACGTCGGATTGCCGGCCAGCACGCCGAGCAGCGTGCGCTCCGCGCCCGCATAGTCGCCGTCGCGCTCCTGCGCGCCTGCCTCACGCAGCCGCGCCAGCTCTCCAGCCGCACCGCCGGCTGCGCCCTGCGCCGCCCCGTTCGCGGCGCTGGCGAGGACGCACGCGAGCGCCAGGCCTGCGCTGACCCTCGAGCGCGCGCCCTTCCTCACTGCTTCTGCTTCTTCTCCGCTCCCGCCGATCGATTGATGCGCTCGAAATATTCGAGGATCATCTTGCGATAGGCCGGCGGCATATCCTTCAGCTCTTCCGGCGTGGGCACGCGATAACGCTGTGTTGCGTCCAGCAGCGCGGCAGTGAGCGGCGGCGCCACCGAAGGTGTGTAGGCGCCCGGCCGTTCCGCCACGCGCTCGTTGCTGGTCTCGTTGCGCTCCAGCGAGCGGCCCGCGTCGAGCAGGCGGTGGAAGAGCCGCTCCTGCCGCGCGATCACTTCCGCCGGCAGTCGCCCGCCCTCCAGCTCGCGTGCCAGACGTTCGGCCTCCGCCGCCAGCTCGTCCATGCGGCCCAGCACGTCCTCGTGCCCCGCCAGCTTTTCGTTCACACCGTTGAGCTGCGAGGCAATGTCGCGCTGTTCCCTGGCCATCCTGGTGGTCTGCTGCTGCAGCACCTGAGCCGGCAGATTCAGCGGCAACAGCGCGTTAGAACGGCCGTTCAGCTGGCCCTGCTGCTGCGCGATCGCGGACAGCTGCTCCATGGCCTGCTGCGCGCCGGAGGCGTTCTGGTTCTGGTCGCCCTGCTGCTGGCTCTTGAGCAGCGACAGTGCCAGCCGGTTCAGCGCATCCACCGACTGTCCGGCCTCCTGCGTGGGCAGGCGCTGCCCCTGCTGCCCCGCCTTCTCCAGGCCCTGCATGGTCTGCTGCATGCTGAGATTCGCCCTGGCCAGCGAGCTGCCCACGTCGCGCGACATCGAGCCGTTCTGGTCCGCGGCCTGCGAGAGATTGCGACCCAGCTGCTCGAGTCCCTGCTGCAATGCGGCCTGCTCCTCGCGCAGGCGCTGCATCTCGGCGCCCTGCCCGCCCTGCTGATTCCCCTGCTGCCCCTGCATGCCCTGCTGACCCTGCTGTCCGCTCTGCTGGCCCTGCTGTCCCTGCTGCTGCTGGCCGCGCTGTCCCTGCTGCTGGCCGCGCTGTCCCTGTTGCTGCTGCTGGCCGCGCTGTCCCTGCTGCTGCTGGCCGGCCTGCTGCTGTTGCTGCGCCTGCTGCCCGGCCTGGGTCTTGTCCTGCTGCGCCTGCGCCTGGTCCATCTTGTCGCGAAGTGACTGCTGCCGCTGTGCCAGCGAGAGCGCCTCGTTCGTCGCCTGCTCGATGGCCTCACGCATGGCGCGCTCGGACGCGTCCGACTGCTGATCGCGTGAAGCGTCCAGCTGTTTCGCGGCTTGATCCAGCTTGTCGGCCGCCTGCTGGCCCGCCTTGCCCGCTTCCTCGCGCTGCTTCTGCTTCGCCTTCTCCGCCGCCTGGTTCATGTCCTGGCGCGCGGCATTGAGCTGCTGCGCGGCCTGTGCCGCCTGCTGCGCAGCGGAATCGGATTTCTGCGTTGCCAGATCCTTGCTCAGCTGGTCGACCTGCGCGGCCAGGTCCTTCGCCTTCTGCTCGAGCTGGCGCTGTGTTTCCGCATCCTTTTCCGTCGGCTTCTGACGCATTGCGTCGGCCAGCGCCTGCTGCTGCGTGGCCAGCTCCTTGGCCTGCTGCGCCAGGGCGCCCGTCTTCTGCTCGCTGGCCGCGTGCTTCATCTGCTCGAGGCTCTCTTCCAGCTTCTGGCGCATCTCGTCCTGCTTCTGCGCCAGCTGCTCGAGTGCCTTCTGCAGCTGCTCGGGATCCAGTTTGGTGAGCGCGTCCTGCAGGTCCTTCATCTGCTGCTGCAGGTCCGGCGTCATCATCTGCTCGTACTGCTCGCGCAGCTCCTTGAGCTTCTGCTGCGTGGCCGGATCGCGCAGCCCCGCGTTCTCCATGGCGCGCTGCACGGCCTCGAGCTTGTCGCGCATCTGTTCCAGGCCGGCCATGACCTTCTGTTGCTGCTCCAGGATCTGCCTGGCCTGTTCCGACTCGCGGAAGCCGAGCTGGCCCTTGTCCCCGGTCGAGGAATTCTGCGCGCCGCTGTTGCGCGTGGCGTCGTTGCGCCGGGCATTGCTGGCTTCCGTGCGGCGTTGCAGCGACTGCGTCGCGTCCTGCAGGTCCTTCGTCGTCTTCGTGAGGTCCTGCGCCTGCTTCACCATGTCGTCCGTCTGCTCGGTGACGCGGTCGCGCAGATCGGAGGCGCCGGGCAGGTAGAGCGAGAACGTCGTCGACACTGCGGTCTGATGGCGGGGCGAATTGTCCGTCACGCGCACGAAGTACTTGATGGTGTCACCAGGCAGCAGGTCGCGCTCCCGCAGGTCGAGGATGCCGCGCACCAGCACGCGGTCGGTGACGGTGTCGACAGGCAACGCCATCTCGACGGGTGGGTCCGCACGGCCGGCGGCGCTGACACGCCAGTTCACGAGTGTGGCACTCTCGATGCCGTAATCGTCGCGCGCATCGGCCGCGATCGCGTGGATCAGCGTCGGGTCGACGAGCGTGTCGCGGCCGGGATAGGTGATCTCCACGACGGGCGGCGCATCGGCCAGCAGCGAGATCTCGAGGGGCGCGGGTGCCGTCAGCAGATCGCTTCCGTCCTGGCCTTTCATGCGCCATTCGTAGACACCACCCGCCGCGGGCGTCCACGCGCCGCTGAAGCGATCGTCGCTCACGTTGAGACGCACAGCCTCACCCTTGTCACCGCTGAGCCCGGATGCGGCCAGCGCGCGGGTGGCACGGCCGTCGATCTGCAGGGTGGAGCCCTCGGGCAGCTCCAGCGGCGGCACCTCCGTCGAGTAGCGGTCCGCAGCGCGGCCGACGTACTCCGGATAGCGCACCACCACGGTCAGGTCGGTGACCAGCAGCGGGTCGCGCGGCGTGATCACGTAATGCGCTGTTTGGGAGCCGTCAGGCGCTTCCACCCAGTACTCGGTGCGCGCATCGATGTGGTGCAGCACCACGACTGCGCTGTCAGCGACAATGCCGGCCACTTCGCGGCGCAGCACATCGCCATCCGCGCGTGCCGCCACGGTGACGGCAAAACGGCCGGGCGCCAGCACGTGCACGGCCAGGTCCGCGCCGCGCAGCACTTCGGTATTGCCGGGCGTCACGACCATGGCCGGCAGTGGCGGCGACGACAGATGCGCCAGCGGGTGCAGCAGCGGCGACCAGCCGGTCTGCACGCGCTGGGGCGACACGAAGCCGAGAAGACCGGTGAACGCGGTCGTGCCTAACAGGCTGCCAAGCACCGCGCCCCGCCGCCGTCTGGCCCGCCGCCCCACCTCGCCGCTGACTTCGCGCGGGCCGTGGCCGGAAAGTTTGCGGCCCACATCCGCTTCCTCGCGCCGGAACAGCGATACGGACGTGCCCCCGGGAACGCCCCTCGCCAGCTCCAGCACGCCGAGAACCGCACCGTTCGGCAGCTGCGCGCCCGCTTCCGCGGTCGAGGCCAGGTCGCGTTCCGCAGTGCCCAGCAGCCAGCGGCGCCGCAGTCCGAGCAGCACGCTGCCCGCGGCGGTCAGCGCCAGCAGCTCGAGCGCCAGCGGGCCCGGGCTGGGTGCGGCCCACACCGTGCGGCCGGCCAGCAGCCATGCCACGGCCAGCGACAGCGGCACAATGAGCAGCACGGCGCCCGCAACCGCGAACATCACATCGCGTCGCACCATGCGGCGGGCTGCGCCGATCAGCTCGGCAAGCGAGACGGGCGTCGGGCTCATGATGCCACCTGTGAGAGCGCGAAGACGAAAAGGTTCACACCCATGTGCAGAGCCTCCTCGCGCACCTGTTGCGGGTCGTTGTACGTCTTCTGGTCTTCCCAGCCGTTGCCGAGATCCGACTGATACGTGTAGAAAACCACCAGCCGGCCCCTGTAGAAGATGCCGAATCCCTGGGGCGGCTTGCCATCGTGCTTGTGAATCTTGGGCAGGCCACGCGGGAAATCGTAAACCGTGTGATAGATCGGATGGTCCGGCGGCAGCTCGGTCAGCTCGGCTTCCGGAAACACACGCTTGATCTCGCGCCGGAAGCTGTCGTCCATGCCATAGTTGTCATCGGCGTGCAGGAAGCCACCAGACTCGAGATAGCGACGCAGGATCTTCACCTCTTCGTCGGTGAAGCGCACGTTCCCGTGGCCGGTCATGTACAGGTAGGGATAGCTCCAGAGCGCAGGGTCGGTGAGCTTGGTGCTGGCCGGCCGGTCGGACACCGGCATGCCCGTGTCCGTGCGGATCGCCCGCAGCAGGTTGGGCAGGCCCGATGGGTTCGCGTACCAGTCACCGCCACCGCTGTACTGGAGTTGCGCGATGGTCAGCACAGGGCCCTGGCCCGCAACGGGCAGGGCCACTGCGAGCAGGAGCGGAAGCGCCAGCGTGCTTCGTTTCAACCTTGCTCCTCCGCGCTTTCGTGTGCCGCGAGCGCCAGCCGGTATGCTTCACTCCGCGGAATCCCGAGCTGTCGGGCGACCGTGCGCGCCGCGACACTGGGCTTCTCGCCTTCATCCAGCAGCGAACGCAATAGCTGAACCGCCTGCGACGCGTCCCCTGCCCCAGCTGCGGGCGCGCCCGCGAGCATGACTACAACTTCGCCCCGGACCTGCCCTTCGCGATAGTAGGCAGCCGCCTCGGCCAGGGTTCCGCGCACGAATTCCTCGTGCAGCTTCGTCAGCTCTCGCGCCACCACCACGCGCCGCTCCCCGCCGCACAGTGCCTCCAGGTCCGCCAGCAGCTTCGAAACCCGGCCGGGCGCCTCGTAGAACACGCATGTATGAGGCGACGACGCCGCTTCCTGCAGCCGCCGCGTCCTCGCCGTCCCGGCGCGCGGCGGGAAGCCATAGAACACGAACGACTCCAGATCCAGTCCTGACGCCACGAGCGCCGCCAGCAGTGCGGACGCGCCCGGTATCGGCGTTACGGTGTGACCGGCCGCGATCACGCCTCCCACCAGCCGTGAGCCCGGATCCGAGAGCAGCGGCGTGCCCGCGTCGGAGACCAGCGCCACATCCTCTTCCGCCGTCAGCCAGCCCAGCACCTGCTGCAGTCTGGCCTGCTCGTTGTGCGCGTGCGCCGAGTAGAGCGGTGTGCGGATTTCGTAGCGCTGGAACAACACGCGTGTTCGCCGCGTGTCCTCCGCCAGCACGCGCCGCACCTGCCGCAACACTTCCAGCGCGCGTTGCGTGATGTCCCCCAGATTCCCGATCGGCGTACTCACCACGAAGAGCGTCGCCACTCACCGCACTCCGCGCAGCCCGGCCTCGATCACAGAATCTGTACGCATTTCCCCCATGACGCTCCCGGCGCGGGACGAAGCGGTCTCTGCCAGATGTGAAACGGGGCGGCAGCCCTTCCGCCACCACCCCGTCTGTTGTTCAGCCAGTGCCCGTCAGACGCTGTTCGATCCGTTGTTTACTGGCGTTCCCCGGCCCCAGCCCCGGAAACGTCGTGTTATCCGTTCAAACGAGATGTTCCTGGATCTTGCGCTCGAGGTAGGCACGCGGCACTGCGCCCACCACGGTGTCGACGTGCTTGCCGTCCTTGAAGAACAGAATGCTGGGAATCGACCGGATGCTGAACTTGAAAGCGGTCTGCTGATTCGCGTCCACATCAAGTTTCGCGAACTGCACCTTGCCCGCGTATTCCCTGGAAAGCTGCTCGAGCAAGGGGGCAATGATGCGACACGGACCGCACCACACGGCCCAGAAATCAACCAGCGAAAGACCGGTCCGCTGCTCGATCACTTCACCGAAGTCGCCGTCGGTCACGGTCACCGGTCCGCCGTTCTCCGCCATCCCTGTCTCCTTTGAGATTCCGGCCGCGTGTCCCGCCCCCGCGGTCGTCATGTTATCATTCATGCTGCGCAGCCTTCCTTTCAACAGGATGGGAGCAGCTCTTGCATCGCACGCTCGATCACGTGGCCATTGCGCTGCCCTCCATCGCGGCCGCGTTACCCGTATTCGAACTCCTCACGGGCACATCCGGTTCCAGCATCGAGCCGGTAACGGCGCAGGGTGTGAACGTCGCGTTTGTCGGCGAAGGCGCCACGCGGCTCGAGCTGATCGAGCCCGCGCGCGCCGACTCACCCGTTGCCGGATTTCTCGAACGACGCGGCGCCGGCCTGCACCACATTGCGTATCGCGTATCGGATCTGGATGCCGCGTTGCGCGACTTGTCGGCACGCGGCCTGGAATTGATCGATGGGACGCCCCGGCCCGGTGCTCATGGCCGGCGCGTCGCATTCCTGCATCCGCGCAGCACACACGGCGTGCTGGTCGAACTGATCGAAGACCCCTCGCCTACTTCCCCGTAATCGCGTCCACGCCGATCTGCTCCACCAGCCACGTCTTGTCCTTGCTGTAGACCAGCGTGTACGGCACGTCGACCGAGCGCTCGCCGAAATTCATCGTGACGATGAGACGTGTCGCCTCATCACGCCGGCCCGGCACGATCTCGTTGCCCTTGATCTTGTAGCTGTCATAACGCAGCACGGACGCGATCGCGAACATGCGCTTGTCGATCAGGTCCTTGGGATCCCGCTTCAACTCGGAGCCTTCGCGCGTGCCGAACAGTCTCGCCATCGTGTCGAGGTCGTTCGAATTGGCGGCGCGCAGGAACTGATCGACCACCAGCGAAGCCGCAACGTTCGCGTTTGCCATCGGCGAAGCTGTGCTGGTGAGCGGCACTTCCACCCGCTTCGTGGCGCAGGCTCCGAGCAGCACCAGCACGCCAAACGCCAGTGGTCGTGTGAAGCTTCCTGATTTCATTGGTGTTGCATCTCCCTTCCTGGAAGACATTCCAAGGTCGGGGGCCGTCACGGGCCTGTCAAGCAACGGCAACAGCCCCCTTGTCGACGCGCGTGAACAACAGCTCGCGACCCTGGCCGCGATCGATGCGCACCGTGTCACCATCATCGAAATCGCCCTCGAGAATGCGCAGCGCCAGCGGATTCTGCACCAGTCGCTGGATGGCGCGCTTGAGGGGCCGCGCACCGAACGCCGGGTCGTATCCCTCCTCGGCAACGGCGTCTTCGGCGGCCTCGGTGATTTCGAGCGTGATGTGGCGCTCGGCAAGCAACGCCTGCAGGCGCTCGAGCTGCAGATCGACGATGCGACGCAGCTGCGCCCGATCGAGAGGCCGGAAGACGACGACGTCGTCCACCCGATTCAGGAACTCCGGTCGAAAGTATCGGCGCATTTCTGACAGAACCACAGTTTCCACACCGCTCCAGTCGCCCTTGCCCGCCTGCTCCAGGATGTACTGGCTGCCGATGTTGGATGTCATGATGATCACGGTGTTGCGGAAATCGACCGTGCGCCCCTGTGAATCCGTCAGCCGCCCGTCATCCAGGATCTGGAGGAAGACGTTGAACACATTGGCGTGCGCCTTCTCGATCTCGTCGAAAAGCACGACCGAGTAGGGCCGGCGGCGCACGCGCTCCGTCAGCTGCCCGCCCTCCTCGTAACCCACATACCCGGGCGGCGCGCCAATCAGGCGAGCCACGGCGTGCCGCTCCATGTACTCGGACATGTCGATGCGCACCATCGCGTCTTCATCGTCGAACAGGAATTCGGCGAGCGCCCGCGCCGTTTCCGTCTTGCCCACGCCGGTGGGCCCGAGGAACACGAAGCTGCCGATCGGGCGATCCGGATCCTGCAGGCCGGCGCGGCTGCGCCGCACCGCGTTGGCTACGGCGCGCACCGCCTCTTCCTGCCCCACGACGCGCGTGGCCAGTACCGATTCCAGCCGCGTCAGTCTCGCCTTTTCCGTCTCCAGCATCCGTGTCACCGGGATGCCGGTCCAGCGTGAGACCACCTCGGCCACGTCCTCCGGATCGACTTCCTCCTTCAGGTACTTGCCCTTGGCCTGCAGCTCGCGCAGTCGTGTTTCGGCCGCGACGACCTCGCGCTCCAGACGGGGGATCTCGCCGTACTGGATCTCCGCGGCCCGTGTGAGATCGCCCGTGCGCGTGGCGCGGTCCATCTCGACACGCAGCACGTCCATCTTCTCCTTCTGCTCGCGAATGCGCGCAATCTGGTCCTTCTCCGCCTGCCATGCCGCCTTCATGCCGCGCGACTTCTCGCGCAGCTGCGCCAGCTCGGCCTCGATGCGATGGCGCCGCTCCACCGCATCCGGATCGCTCTCGCTCTCCAGTGCGGTGCGTTCGATGTCGAGCTGCATGATGCGCCGCTCGACTTCATTGATCTCGGAGGGCATGGAGTCGATTTCGATGCGCAGGCGGGATGCCGCTTCATCGATCAGGTCGATGGCCTTGTCCGGCAGGAACCGGCCGCCGATGTAGCGGTGCGAGAGCTTGACCGCCGCCACGATCGCGCCGTCCGTGATCTTCACGCCGTGGTGCACCTCGTAGCGCTCCTTGAGGCCGCGCAGAATGGCGACCGCGTCGTCGACGCTGGGCTCATCCACGAAAACCGGCTGGAAGCGCCGCTCCAGCGCCGCGTCCTTCTCGATGTGCTTGCGGTACTCGTCCAGCGTAGTGGCGCCCACGAGGCGCAACTCGCCCCTCGCGAGTGCCGGCTTGAGCATGTTGCCCGCGTCCACCGCGCCCTCGGCGGCGCCCGCACCCACGATGGTGTGCAGCTCGTCGATGAAGCAGATGTAGCGGCCCTCCGCCTCGGACAGCTCCTTGAGCACGGCCTTGAGCCGCTCCTCGAACTCGCCGCGGTACTTGGAACCCGCGATCATCGCCGCAATGTCCAGCTGCACCAGGCGCTTCTCGCGCAGCGACTCGGGCACGTCGCCACTAACAATGCGTTGCGCGAGCCCCTCGACGATGGCCGTCTTGCCCACGCCCGGCTCGCCGATCAGCACCGGGTTGTTCTTGGTGCGCCGCGAGAGCACCTGCACCACGCGCCGGATCTCCTCGTCCCTACCGATCACCGGATCCAGCTTGCCCCGCCTCGCCACATCCGTGAGATCGCGCGTGAAACGCTCCAGCGCGCGGTACTTCTGCTCCGGCTGCTGGTCGGTCACGCGGTGCGGGCCGCGCACCGACTCCAGCGCCTCTTCGATGGCATCGCGGTCCGCGCCCTGCTCTTCGAGCAGCCCGCGCGTGGTCGAGCCCTTCTGCGTGGCCAGGCCCAGCAGCAGGTGCTCCGTGCTGACGTACTCGTCCTTCAGTTTGGTGGCCGAAGCCGCAGCCAGGTCGAAGATCTGATTCAACTCGCGACTGATCGTGGGCGTGGACCCCCCGCTCTGTTTCGGCAGCCGGTCCAGCGCGCGCACCAGCCCATCGGACAGACGCGCGATGTTGACGCCCACCTTCTGCAGGATGGGCACAACCACCGTCTCGTCCTGGTCCAGCAATGCGTGCAACAGGTGCAGGTCTTCCAGCGAGGGATTCCCGCGGCGCTGCGCCTCGGCAGCCGCCGCCTGGATCGCCTCGGCGGCCTTGATCGTCAATCTTTCCTGATTGAGCACGGCTTCCCGTCCTTCCGTGTCCGCGGATGCGTGCGGTGCTCCTCCGTCTCGGCCCGCCTCGTCGCAGGGCCAGTCGCGCATCCGAATGTAAGGGAGTGCCCGGACCCTCGCCCACGCGATAGCGCGTGGCGTCAGAGGGCGGACATGCGGCTGGGAAGGGCAAGCCGTGTGCCCCTTTACCCTGCCAATGAGGCAGTGAACGAAGTAAACGAAATGTCTCTCGGGCTGGGGCTGAGGCTCGGGCCGGGCACGGATTCAACGGATCGAGAGCGCCGAGAGGCGCGGCGTCGGTGGCTGAATCCGACGGTACACGGACGGGCGCCGTCGCCTGAAATCCGTGTACCGTCCCAGGCTCAGCGCAGGCCTACGAGGCCTTTCACTGCGGTGGTCAGCTTCGCCGGATCGTAGCCGATGCCCTTGCGGAAGACGGTGCTCACGCTGCGAATGGCGCCGGGATCCGCCGTCGGATCTGCGTCGAGCACGATGAGGTCGGCCTGCTTGCCGGCGGTGATGGTGCCGACGCGATCATCCATGCCCAGCACGTGCGCGCCGTTGGCGGTCATGATCTGCACGGCCTGCTCGGGCGTGAAGCCGGCCTCGACGAGCAACGGGAAGTTGCGCTGGTCCGCGTAGCCGGCGATGGACATGAGGCAGCACGGGTCGGAGCCGGCCGCCAGCACGCCACCGGCCTTCACGAATGCGCGCTCGAACTCCATGGCCTTCTTCAGCGCGGCGTGCTCGATCTGGTTGGGCGCGGCATCGCCTTTCGTCTTCCACGTGATGAGCGCCTGGCGCACGTCGGGGAAAACGGCATCGAGCACGCGGTCATCCAGGGGCACACGGTCAGGCGATGACAGCTCGAGGACGTCGAGCGTGGACGTCATCGACACCTTGTGCGCCACCATCTCGCGGATGGTCTGCTGCACCTCCGGGCTGCTTATGTCCAGCGACGCGTACTGATCGGATACGGTGCCCGGCGGACACATGTCGAGCTTCTTGTCGGGCACGTATTCCGTGTTCACCAGCAGCCCGTGTTCGAGGTTGTCGATGCCGAGTGCGACGGCCTCGCGGAATCCTACGGAGCAGAGGTGTGCGGTCACCTTCACCCCGCGCTTGTGCGCTTCGTCGATGGCGGCACCCAGCTCGTCGCGCGTGATCGTGGTGTAGGCCTTGAACCAGGTCACGCCCTCGTCGGCCCAGTATTTCACGGTGCGGCGGGCATCCTCCGCATCGGCGAGCGGGTGCATGGCCGCGAGGCCGCCACCCTTGCCCTGCAGGTACGGCCCGGTGACGACGATATCGGGCCCCACCTGCTCACCCGCTTCGATGGCGGCGCGCAGGTTCAGCTCCTGGTAGGCATCGACGCTGCCCGTCGTCCGGATCGTGGTCACGCCCGCAGCCAGAAACAGCTTGGGATAGCTGTAGGGCATGAGCTTCATCGAGCCGGCCAGCGACGAGTAGTACATGTGGTCGTGCAGCCCGATGATTCCGGGCATGACCGTGTGTCCGCTCAGGTCCATGATGCGAGCGCCCTGCGGCGGCCGCGTGCTGGCACTGGGACCCACCGCCTGGATCTTCCCGTTTGCGATGATGACGGTCTGATCGTTCTTCGCGGGCGTGCCGGTGCCGTCGATGAGCTTCACGTGCGTGAGCGCGACGACAGGCGCATTCACCTGGATGAACGGCTGCACGGCCGGTCCGGGCTGGACCGCGGCCTGCGCAGAAACGCCGCCGTGTGCGAGCAGGAGAGAAGCGGGAACCAGCCACTGGAGGCTACGCATGTCCGGAGCTCCGGTTTCCGTGGAGGATGGCGTACATGACGCATCGCCGGGTCACAAGATAAGCGCCGCGTGTGGGAACTGCGCCCCCGTCAGGGGCGATTTGCGCGCGGCCGGGCGCGCGCCCTAACGTCCGGCCCTGGAGCCTGACCGGCCATGCTGCGCCAGGCGGCGAGGACCATCAACGACGGGGAACCACGGAGATGACAGGCGAAACGCAGGAGCATCGTCCGGGCCGCGGCCGCATATACGAGAACATTGGAGAGACCATCGGGGACACGCCGCTCGTTCGTGCGCCGCGTCTCAGCGAAAAGCACGGCGCGCGCGCGGACGTGCTGCTCAAGCTCGAGTTCTTCAATCCCATTGCCAGCGTGAAGGACCGCATTGGTGTGGCCATGATCGAAGCGATGGAAGCCGATGGCCGCATCAAGTCCGGCACCACGATCGTCGAACCCACGTCGGGTAACACCGGCATAGCGCTGGCCTTCGTGTGCGCGTCGCGCGGCTATCGCTGTGTGCTGACAATGCCCGAGACCATGTCGCTCGAACGGCGCAAGATGCTGGCGCTGCTGGGCGCGGAAGTCTTCCTGACGCCGAAGGAACAGGGCATTAACGGCGCACTCCAGAAGGCCGACGAACTGGTGCACTCGATTCCGGGCGCGGTCATGCCCGGTCAGTTCTCCAATCCCGCCAACCCCGAGATCCATCGCCGCACCACAGCGGAGGAGATCTGGCGCGACACCGGTGGCAAGGTCGATGTCGTTGTCTGCGGCGTGGGCACCGGCGGCACGCTCACGGGCTGCGGCAATGTGCTGAAGAAGCGACGGCCCGGCCTGCGCATGGTGGCCGTGGAACCGGAAGTCAGCCCCGTGCTTTCCGGTGGCCAGCCGGGACCCGGCAACATGATCCAGGGCATTGGCGCCGGCTTCATTCCCGAGGTGCTGGACACCCGCCTGATCGACGAAGTGATCGCCGTGAGCAACGCTGATGCGCTCTCCATGGCGAGGGAGGCGGCCCGCGTGGAAGGCATTCCCGTCGGCATCTCGTCGGGCGCCGCACTGGTGGCTGCGTACAAGGTGGCCGCGCGACCGGAAATGCAGAGCCGCATGATCGTGACGATCATTCCCTCGTTCGCTGAGCGCTACATCTCGACGGCGCTCTTCGAAGGGATCTGAGCGCAGGCGACGACGCCGTTTCAGCTCTGCACATCGAACGTCATCATCATGCCGGCGCCGAGGTGCTCGGCAATGTGGCAGTGCAGCATCCAGCGACCGGGATTGGAAAGCTCGAGCAGGATCTCCACGGTTTCGCCGACGGGCACGATGACGGTGTCCTTCCACACGAGATCGGGATTGAGCACACCGTTGCGTTTCACCACCAGGAAGCGCTGCCCGTGCAGGTGGATGGGATGACTCATCGGGTGGAACGTGCCGGCCGGATTGACCAGTGCGATCTTGACGACCTGCCCGACACGGAAGTGCCAGTCGATGTCCATGTTCTCGCGGCCCGTTGCCGGATCCTGCAGCGTCCAGCGCGCGTCCTGCGCCGTCATCAGCCAGTTCATCATGGGCATGCCGTCGTTCCAGTCGACGGGCGGCGCGTAGCCCACGAGCAGGGTCGAGAGCAGCGCGCCCGACAGCCGGCTGGCATCCATGCGCAGGATCAGCGTCTTGTCCGGCGGGCGCGCGATGTATGAACGGAAACGGTCGATTTCGCTGATGACATCGCTGTTGACGCGCAGCTGCCGGAAGGCGGAAGCATAGTCCGGCGATGCGGGCGTCTGACGCACCGTTACCACGCCCAGCGTGTCCACCTCCGGCGTGAACGTGCCCAGCATGTGATTCACCGCCTGGATGCGATTGCTGAGCGCAACCTCGCCCGATTGCGGGAACATCACATCCACGATGGCGCGCTCGGCCGGCGCCAGCACTACGCTGGGCACCCACGCCTCCCGCTCGTAGCGACTCACATCGCCGCCCACGATCTTCATGGGCGCATCAGCGAACGAGATGTTGAAGATGCGGCTGTTCGCCACGTTCGTGAAGTAGAAACGCACCACTTCGCCGCGCTGCACGGTGAGCGTGTAGCGCAGCTCGCCATTGATCAGGAAGACATTGCCGAAGCGCCCCATGAGCGTGTGCGTGGGCGCGTCGTCGCCGTACGGCACGGGCCCGCTGTCGCCCATGAGGAAATCGTCCAGCGTCACCACTTCCTCGCGATGCGCGGGGCCGTACGCACCGGCGAGGGCCGGCTGCACCAGCATGTTGCCGTAGAGACCGAGATCCTGCTCGATGTCTTCGCGCACGTGCGGGTGGTACCAGTAGATCCCGGCATCGCGGAAATGCACGTGGTAGACGAACGAGCCACCGGGCGGCACTGCCTCCTGGGTCACGCCCACCACGCCGTCGTAGCGATTCTCCAGACGCACACCGTGCCAGTGCACGCTGCTGGGCCGGTCCAGCGCATTGTGGAAGGCGACGATGATCGTCGCGCCTTCGTCGACCCGGATCAGCGGTCCGGGCTGCTGCCGGTTGAAGGCGTACATCGTGAGCGTACGCTGCCCCACTCGACGGCGCACCAGCCCCGCTTCCAGGCGAAGCGTGTCACCCGATGCCAGGCGAACCACGCGCGATGGCTCGACGAATGGCGCACTGTCCGCGTGCGGCAGCCACGGCTCGACATCAGGCAGCAGCGCGTCGAGCCCGGGCATGGACGGCATGCCCGGATCCATGGGCGGCATGCTCCAGCCGCTCATGCCCTGCATGTGCGCACCCATGTCGCGTCCGAAGCCGGGTGTGCTCATGCGGATCATGTCGCGATGCGAGAGCAGTCGCGCACTGGGCGAGGTGCCACGCAGTATTTCGCGACCCGCAGGCTGCGTCGCGTCCGGCGAGGCCTCCGCCGTGACCACGACGCGGAACTGATTGCGCGGTGTCGAGGCCACGACAGTGCGGCCATTGTCGACGCGGCCCAGGCGGATCGGTTCGTCCTGCGTGAGCGTGTAGGCCCACGCGATGTACGCGTGGTACGCGCCCAGCGCATCCGCTCGCGGCAATCCCTCGATGACGATGGCGGCCTCATACCTGGCGATGCCGTCCGCGCTCACGGCCGCGCCGAACGGCGAGGATGGCGCCGTCAACTCGAGCACGGCACGCGCGTGACGCAGCGCGGGCACCGGCACCAGCGGCGAACAGTAGATCTCGGAACCGACGGATCCATCCAGCGTGTCCGGCAGCTGGCATGGCGAATCGCTGCGCTGCTGCATCGTGCCGCCGCGCGCGCTGGCCAGCACGGCTGCGCCAGCAAGCAGCGGCACGCTGCTCCAGAAGAGCACGCGACGCAGCGGGAGATTACGCATGAATCGTCCAAGGTGAGGCCCGGGCCGGGCCGGGAACCAGGCACGCGGCAGTCACGTCTTGTTCGTCTGCGGCGTTCGTGGGATATTAGCGATGAAGCATCGGTTACACACGCAGTCAAGGAGTGCGCCCGCGTTGTCCGTCCGCTTCCATGTGCTGCTGTTCGCCACACTCGTGGCCGCCTGCGGTCACCGCCAGCCAACCGCCATGGACCGCGCTGCCTTCGTGCGCGTGATGGCGGACCTGCGTCAGGCCCAGCGCACCGTGCACGACTCGGACGCTTTCGATGCCCGCAAACGCGAGATTCTGACGCAGGCCGGCGTCACCGACTCCATGCTCATGACGTTCGTGCGCGCGCACAACGCCGATGCCGAGTTCATGGCGGCCGTCTGGGACACCATTGACCGTCGCGTCAACCCGAGCCCCAAGCCCGGCACCAGTCCGGACAGCGGGAGGATGCCCTGAGCGCCCGCCCGCCAGGATTGATTGCGCCCCGTGTCCCCGTGGTGCATTGGTGCAGGCTGCGGCGAGGTCTGACCGCTTCGCCGCTTTCGCTGGCGCTGCTCGCCGGTCTTGCCGGCTGCAGTTTCGACCGCGTGCGGCCTTCGCCCATCGAGCCGGAAGTGCAGGCATCGCTCAGCGTGACCGTGGTCGAACCCCGCCAGGGCATCACCGTGCTGGCCGGCAAACCCATGGCCGTGCGCGTGGAAGCCCGCGACCTGGGCGGCACTCGCCTGGCCGGCGTCGGCTACGTGGTCCGCCGCTTCGCCGGCGGCCTGGCCACGACCCTCGATTCCGCCACCATCGACCTCGCGCAGATCAGCGACACCACCCAGACCTTCTCCTTCACCGTGCCCGCCTCGCTCGTCACTAACACACAGTTGGACATCTACGGCATCGCCTTCGGCCCCGGCTCGCAGTCCCGCGTCTCCGCCCCGCGCTCCGTCATCGTCGCACGCTGCCAGACCGGCCAGGCAGGCTGCTGACCCTCCCCCCATCGATACCTTTCCACCGCGGAGCGGGCGGAGGACTCGGAGACTCGCCGCCGGGAGCGATCATCTCTGCGGATCATGCAGACGACAACAGATTTTTCTCACACAGAGGGTCAGAGGACTCTGTGGACGGATCGGGAATTGATTGGAACGGAAACGGCAACGATCTGAGCATGACACAGAGGCTTGCGGATCTGTTTCGAACGGAATAGCGGACCGCGGGTTGTGTGTTGTGGAGCCGGCCAACTCGTGCTTCGACGAGTGAATCCGTGATCCGTTAACATCAAGTCAGTTTCCGCCAGGATCGCCGCAGTGCAGCCTGTCGCGCTGATGACGGATCCGTTGATCCGTCCTCAGCCCCCCTGTGGCCTCTGTGTGAGAACTGAATCTGTCCTCTGCGCCCTCCGCGCCCGCGCTCTCCGCGGTGAATCCGTTGGCGGGTTACTCCCACTCGATGGTGGAAGGCGGCTTGGAGCTGATGTCGTAGCAGACGCGGTTGACGCCGCGCACCTGGTTGATGATGCGGGAGGATACGCGCCCCAGTACATCGGGCGGGAACGGGAACCAGTCGGCGGTCATGCCGTCGCGGCTGGTGACGGCACGCAGCGCGACGACGTTCTCGTAGGTGCGGTAGTCGCCCATCACGCCGACGCTGCGCACGGGCAGCAGCACGGCGAACGCCTGCCAGATGTCGTCGTAAAGACCGGCGGCGTGGATTTCCTCGAGGTAGATGGCATCGGCTTCGCGCAGCACGTCGAGGCGGTCTTTCGTGATCTCGCCGAGCACGCGAATGGCGAGGCCGGGGCCGGGGAACGGGTGGCGGCCCACCAGTTCTTCGGGCAGGCCCAGCTCGCGGCCCACATTGCGCACTTCGTCCTTGAACAGCTCGCGCAGCGGCTCGATGAGCTGGAACGCCATGTCGGCGGGCAGCCCGCCCACATTGTGGTGCGTCTTGATGACGGCGGAGGGACCGCGCACCGACGTCGATTCAATGACGTCCGGGTAGAGCGTGCCCTGCACGAGGAACGTGGCGCCGCTGCCGAAATCGGTTGCGGCCTGCTCGAAGACGCGGATGAACAGCTCGCCGATGCGTCGTCGCTTTTCCTCCGGCTCCGTCACGCCGCCGAGGCGTTCGAGGAAGCGATCCGCGGCGTCGATCACTTCGAGGCGCATGCCCAGATGCCGGCGGAACGTGCGCTCCACGCTCTCGCGCTCGCCTTTGCGCAGCAGTCCCGTGTCCACGAAGATGCAGGTGAGCCTGTCGCCGACGGCGCGGTGCACCAGTGCGGCCGCAACGGACGAGTCCACGCCGCCCGAGAGCCCGCAGATCACGGTGGCATCACCCGCCTGTTGCCGGACGCGCGTGATGGAATCGTCAATGAAGGAGCCTGGCGTCCAGTCCGGTGTGCATGCGCAGATGCGGAAGAGGAAATTGGAGATGATCTCGTCGCCGCGCGGTGTGTGCGCCACTTCCGGGATGGAACTGCACGCCGAAGAGCGGGCGATCCGGCGCGCGGAAGGAGGCCACCAGCTGATCACCCGTGGTGGCCAGCGTCAGGAAACCCTCGGGCGCGGCCTCCACATGATCGCCGTGGCTGGCCCAGACGGTGACGCGCTCGCCGCGCGCGAATCCCTCGAACAGCGCGTCGCCATCACCCACCACCAGCTCCGCGCGTCCGTACTCGCGACGGCCCGGCACCACGCGGGCGCCGAACTGCTGCGCCATGAGCTGCATGCCGTAGCAGATGCCTAACACCGGAATATCCAATTCGAACATGGCGGGATCGGCGCCGGGCACGCCTTCGTCGTAGACCGAAGAGGGTCCGCCCGAGAGCACGATGCCACGCGGCTCCCAGGCACGGATCCAGTCGATGGAGACAGAGGGCGGGTGGATTTCACAGTACACGCGCTCTTCACGGATGCGGCGCGCGATCAGCTGCGTGAACTGCGACCCGAAATCGAGGATGAGGATGCGGTTGCGCATTCAGTATGCGGGCGTGCCGGCCGGCGCTCCGTCCAGCTCGGGCTCGATCATTTCCTCGTAGCTCTCGCGCCGCCTGGCCAGCTGCGCGCGATCACCGTCCACGATGACTTCTGCCGGGCGAGGTCGGGAATTGTACGTCGATGCCATGGCAAAGCCGTACGCGCCCGCGGTTCCAATGGCCAGCAGCTCGCCCGGCTCGGGGCGCTCGATGACGCGGTCCAGCCCCAGGAAATCGCCACTCTCGCAAACCGGCCCGACCACATCGGCGGCCAGCTGCTCGCGCCCCGTGTGTCGGGTGACCGGATCAATGCGGTGGTAGCTGGCATAATGGCTGGGCCGCAGCAGATCGTTCATGCCCGCGTCCGTCACCACGAACGTCTTGGCGCCCATCCGCTTCACGTACAACACGCGTGTCAGCAGCACCCCGGCGGGCCCCACAATGAAGCGGCCTGGCTCGAGCACGACGCGCAGGCCGCTGCCCAGCAGCCCGGGCAGCAGCCGGCTCGCAAAGTCGGCGGCGTCCGGGCCTGCCTCATCGTCGTACGCTACGCCGAAGCCGCCACCCACATCGATGTACTCGAGGTACACGCCATCCCGCCGCAGCGTTGTCACCAGCTCGAGCACACGGTGGATGGCCACGCGGTAGGGCTCCGCTTCCAGGATCTGGCTGCCAATGTGCGCATCAATGCCGCGCACGACGATGGCGGGCAGCCCCATCGCCACACGGTAAAGGTCGAGCGCCTCGTCCCACGGCACCCCGAATTTGGAGGGCATGTGGCCGGTGCGCGTGTAATGGTGCGGCGTGGGCGCTTCCACATCGGGATTCACGCGGATGGCAACGGGCGCCGCCCCGCGCAGTTCTGCAGCCACGGTGGAGATCAGCCGGAGCTCGCCTTCGCTCTCCACGTTGAAGCCGTAGATGCCCGCTTCGATCGCCTGCGCCAGCTCGGCGCGTGTCTTGCCCACACCACTGAAGACGATGCGCTCGGCGGGAATGCCGGCGGCGAGCGCGCGGTACAGCTCGCCGCCACTCACGATGTCCGCGCCCGCACCCAATCCTGCCAGCAGGCGCAGAACCGAGAGATTGCCGTTCGCCTTCACGGCATAGGCAATGAGGGGATTCACGGGCGCGAACGCACGGGCGAAATCGCGGTACCGGTTCTCGATCAGGGCGCGGCTGTAGACGTAGAGCGGCGTGCCGAACTCGCGCGCCAGCGTTTCCGCCGGCATCGCCTCACAGTGCAGTCGCCCGTTGCTGTAGCTGAACGCGTCCGGTTGCATTGCCTCAGTAGGCACGGGCCCAGACGGCCTCGTGCGCCGCAGCCGCGCCGCACACCAGACATTTTGCCGGCGCTTCCGGCGAGCGGAACTCCGCATCGGGCAGGACCCGGATCGTCGCCTTCGTCTCCTGTTTCACGCGTTCCTCGCAGCGCGCATTGCCGCACCAGCCGGCGTACACGAAACCGCCCGTGCCCTCAATGATCTCGCGGAAGCGCTCCCATTCGGTAACACCACGATAGGAATTCGCTTCCCGCCTCTCCTTCGCCGCGGCCAGCAGTGCGTTCTGGTAACGGCGCAGCCGCTCCGCCAGCTGCGGCCCCGCATTGGCCTCCGGCATCGCTTCCTTGCGCGGCAGATCGGCCGGTGTGCTGCGCAGCACGACCGTGACCTGGCCGTGCTCGATGTCGCGCGGCCCGATCTCCAGCCTGATGGGCACGCCCTTGCGCTCCCATTCGTAGAACTTGGAGCCCGGCTTGATCGTGTCACGCGCGTCGACCTGCACACGCAGCGATTCCTGGCGCAGCAGTGCGGCCACCTCACTGGCCTTTTCCAGCACTGCACCGCGCTCGTCATCGCTCCGGTAGATGGGTACGATCACCACCTGCACCGGGGCCAGCCGGGGCGGCATGATGGCGCCGGCATCATCGCCGTGCGTCATGATCAGTCCGCCCACCAGCCGGGTGGACACGCCCCATGATGTATTCCAGGCGAACTCCTCGCTGCCCGACTCCGACTGGAATTTCAGCTCGAACTGGCGCGCGAAGTTCTGTCCCAGGTTGTGCGAGGTGCCCGCCTGTAATGCGCGGTTATCCTGCATCAGTGCTTCACAGGCATACGTGCGCAGTGCCCCCGCGAACCGCTCGGAGTCCGATTTGCGGCCCGTCAGCGGCGGCATCGCCATCCAGTCTTCCATGAAGCTGCGATAGAGCCCCAGGATGCGCAGCGTCTCTTCCTCGGCCTCGGCCTCGCTCGCGTGCGCCGTGTGGCCTTCCTGCCACAGGAACTCCGACGTGCGCAGGAACAGACGCGTGCGCAGCTCCCAGCGCACCACGTTGGCCCACTGGTTGATCAGCAGCGGCAGATCGCGATAGCTCTGCACCCACTTCGCGAACATCGCGTAGATGATCGTTTCCGAAGTCGGACGGATGACCAGCGGTTCTTCCAGCTCCTTGCCGCCCGCGTGCGTGACCACCGCGACTTCGGGTGCGAATCCCTTCACATGCTCCTTCTCACGCTCGATGAAGCTCATGGGAATGAGCAGCGGGAAGTACGCGTTCTGGTGGCCGGTCGCCTTGAACATGTCGTCCAGCGCGCGCTGCATGTTCTCCCAGATCGCATAGCCGTAGGGCCGGATCACCATGCAGCCGCGCACGGGAGAGTAGTCCGCCAGCTCCGCGCGCAGCACGACCTCGTTGTACCACGCCGAGAAATCCGCCTGGCGTGTCGTCAGCTTCTTTTCATCAACCATGGCTTTCGGGGCGGTCGTTCGATTCATGACTCTACGCACCGGTTCTGGGGCTGGGGCTCGCGCCGGCAACTGCAAACACCGCGTTCGTTCACCCTGCCAGCTCCGCCAGCGCCATGCGTGATTCCTCGCCTGTCGCCATTTCGCGGACGACGACTTCACCGCGGGCTTCCTCGTCGGGCCCCACCACAAGGGCCCGCACGGCACCGCGCGCATCCGCTTCCTTGAACTGACGGCCCACCGCCTGTTCGCGGAACGCGTATGTGACGGAGTACCCCTGGGCCCGCAGTTGGGTGGCAATACGCTGCGGCAGCCCGGGCGTGACGCCGCTCACAACAACAACGAAGTAGTCGACGTGGGGTGCGACATCGGGCAGCAGCTTGCGCTCGGCCAGCAGCTCGGCGAGCACGACATCGCCCATGCCGAAGCCCACTGCGGGCAGATCGCCGCCACCCAGTGCGCCCACCAGCCGATCGTAGCGGCCGCCGCCGCAGATCGCGCGCAACGCACCGGCGCGGTCGAAGATCTCGAATACGGTGCCCGTGTAGTACGCCAGGCCACGCACGATCGTGACGTCGAACGCCACCGTGTCGCCGTGACCCAGCGCGACGAGGTGTGCGCGGTACGCATCGAGCCGCGCCAGGTCTTCCTCAATGCCGGGCACGCCCGTCGTCGCCAGACGCAGGGCTTCCATGTCGTGCGCCGCGAACAGTGCGAGCACGCGCCCCGCCACATTGCCCGCAATGCCTGACTGCTGCATGCGCTCGTGCACGCGCTCCTTCGGCTCCCGGCCCAGCTTGTCAATGGCGGCGTACGCGGCGCCCAGCAGCGTGTCGGCCACGCCCGCGTGCAACAGCAGTCGCTCCATCAGCCGGCGATCGTTGTAGCGCGCCACGATCGCGTCGGATCCCAGGCCGAGCAGGCGCAGCGCGTCCAGGCCGGTTGCCAGCACTTCCGCGTCGGCCGCAATGCCGGTCTCGCCGATGATGTCGACGTTCCACTGGAAATGCTCGCGCAGTCGGCCACGCTGCGTGCGCTCATAGCGGAACAGCTGCGGCATGGAGAACCAGCGGATCGGCTTGCGCAGCCCGCCTGCGCGCGCTGCCACCATGCGCGCCAGTGTGGGCGTCATTTCCGGGCGCAGCGCCACGGCGCGGCCGCCCTTGTCTTCGAAGTTGTAGAGTTGTCCGACGATTTCCGCGCCGCTCTTGTCCGTGTACAGCTCGAGGGCTTCGAGAGGAGGGCCGTCGTATTCCTCGAACGCGTGCCGGCGCGCCGCTTCCCGCCATGCGTTCATGATGTGTGTACGAACCGCGAACTCTGGCGGGTAGAAATCCCGGAAACCCGGCAGGCTCGCCTGACTCGACATTCGCGCGAATCTAGGCCACGAACATCGGCACCGGCAAGTCGGCATTAATGCCGAACGGCGCCATGCCCAGCGCGATCAGCGCATCACCCACCGTGTGAAAGGAACCGGTGACAATGATGGTGCCGTTGCCGCCCTGGCCTGCGAGCTGCCAGGCACGCATGAGCGCCGCGCCGAAATCGGGAATCGCGCTGGCGTGCGCCGCGGGGGCTTCCGCGAGTACCGCCGCAGGATCCCAGCGCCGGTCCTCGGGTGCGGTGGGCGGCAGCGTCAACACCACGGCATCGCTCACCGCGTAGATCGGACCGAGCATGTTGCGCCAGTCCTTGTCGCCCAGCACACCCACGAGACTGACACGCGGGCGAGGCAATGGCAGATCTTCGAGGGCACTGCTCAGCACCTGCACACCGGCAACGTTGTGCGCCACATTGAAGACCCATGTGCGGTCGCGTACACGTTCCACCTGAAAACGGCCGGGCCAGCGCACGCCGGACACACCTGCGCGCACCGCGTCTGCATCGGGTCGCAGCGGCGCATCCAGCAGCGCCAGTGCGCGCACCGCCAACGCCGTGTTGGTCGCCTGATGCCGGCCCGGGAGTGGCGAGTGCAGGCGGAGCCGGCCCCACACCGCGTCATCGATGTCGAGCGTCGTGCCATCGAGGCCGGTGCGCAACAGCGTCACCTGTTCCGGTGTGAGCCGCGAGAACGGCGCACGCATCGCCTGCGCGCGCGCCCGGAAAATCTCCAGCGGCGCGCCCTCGCCCTCCGCGGTGACCACCGGTACACCCGGCTTGATGATACCCGCCTTTTCTGTCGCCACACTTTCCAGCGTGGGGCCCAGCAGCTGCACATGATCGAGGGCGACGTTGGTCAGTACCGATACCTGCGGGCGGATCACGTTCGTCGCGTCCAGCCGGCCGCCCAGACCCACTTCGATGACCGCGGCCTGAACGCGAGCTCTGGCCAGCGCGAGCAGTGCGATCGCCGTTGTCGCCTCGAAAAAGGATGGCTCTTCCCGCCCGATGTGCGGCCACAGCTCGTTCGCCGCCGCCACCAGCTCCGCTTCGCCAATGGGCTGGCCGTCGATCTGGATGCGCTCGCGGAACGTGCAGAGATGCGGCGATGTGTAGAGGCCCGTTCGCCGGCCGCTGGCCTGGAGCACGCTGGCCATGGTCGCCGCCACCGAGCCCTTGCCGTTGGTACCGCCCACGTGCAGCGAGGGATACTGCTCGTGCGGATTGCCCACTGCGGCGAGCATGCGCTCGGTGCGGTCCAGACCCCAGCGTATGCCACCGGTCAGGCGAGGGAACAGCTCGCGAACGAGGTCCGGGTAGGTGAGTTCGCTCAACCCACGGGCCCGCCGTTCGGCTTCACCGTGCCGTTCGGCGCCCCGCCATTCTGATGGTTTGTGCCCGCGGCCGGCGGCAGTCCCTGCATGTGCCGCAGCAGGCGGGCGACCATCGCTTTCAACTCGCGCCGGTCCACAATCAGGTCCAGCATGCCGTGCGTCAGCAGGAATTCCGCCGTCTGGAAACCTTCCGGCAGCTCCTGCTTGATGGTCTGCTCGATCACGCGCGGCCCGGCAAAACCGATCAGCGCACCCGGCTCCGCGATGTTGATGTCACCCAGCATGGCGTAGGAAGCCGTGACACCGCCAGTTGTCGGATCCGTCAGAATCGAGATGAACGGAATGCCGGCCTCGTGCAGGTCCGCCAGCACGGCCGCCGTCTTCGCCATTTGCATGAGCGAAAGGATGCCTTCCATCATGCGTGCGCCACCCGAGGCGCTCACGATGATGAGCGGCTCGTGCTGCTCCAGCGAGCGCCGCCCGAGCCTCGCCATCTTCTCGCCTACCACCGAACCCATACTGCCGCCGATGAACTCGAAGTCCATCACGCCCAGACCCAGCGGCATGCCGTCCAGAGCGCCCGTCACCGTGCGCACCGCATCACCCTGACCCGTCTTCTTCTCCGCCGCCTCGAGCCGCTCCGTGTAGGGCTTCAGATCGACGAATCCCAGTGGGTCGGCACTGCGCAGCTCCGCCCACAACTCCTCGTATTCACCGCCATCCAGCAGCAGGCGCAGATACTCCTCCGCACCGATGCGATTGTGGTAGCTGCACTCCGGGCACACGAAGCTGTTCTGCTCGAGCTTCGCCGTGTACAGGATCACCCCGCACGAGGCGCACTTCTCGAACACATTGGTCGGCAGATCCCGCCGGTCTTCCGACTTCAGCTTGCGATCCGGCTTCCGGAACCAGCTCATGCCCGCGCCACCTCACCCTTTTACCAGCGCACCCTGACCCGCTGTTATCCGTTCGATCCGTTACCCAGCCCCAGCCCGAGCCCCAGCCTCGGAAATGCCGTCCCGATCCGTTCCCCGGCAACCAGCCCCGGCAACGAGTCGCCAGCAACGCATTTCCAACGCCTAGATCCTGCCTTGCTCTGATGCCACCCGTTCCGCGATGCCGAGCGCCAGGTACGTCGCCAGGAGGAACGATCCCCCGTAGCTCAGGAAAGGCAGGGGGATGCCGGTGATGGGCATGACGCCCAGGGTCATGCCCACATTGACAAGGATGTGGGTTAGCCAGGCGCCGAAGATACCGAAGACGACGATGCCGGCAAAGGGGTCCGGCGCGCGCTCGGCCAGCCTGGCCAGACGCCACAGGATCGCGCCGAACAGCAGCAGCACCAGCGCCGCTCCCACGAAGCCCAGCTCCTCCCCGATCACCGCGAAGATGAAGTCCGTGTGCTGTTCGGGCAGGAACGCGAGGCGTTTCTGCGGGCCCATGGTGAAGCCCTTGCCCAGCAGACCGCCACTGCCGATGGCAATGCGCGATTGAATCTGCTGGTAGCCGGCGCCCCGCGGATCGATGTACGGATCGAGGAACACGAGAAAGCGGTTGCGCTGATAGTCGGCAAGGTGATTCCAGAGCGGCAGCGCCACCGTGCCTGCCGCCAGATTGGCCGCAACCACCAGCGCTGCTTCCGAAAAACGCAGCCGGTAGAGGTACAGGAAGCCGAGGAGCGCGAGCATGTAGATCGTGAACAGGCTGACCTTGAACGAGAGGAACAGCGCGGCCAGCGGGCTGATCACGAGCAGCAGAATTCCGAGCGGCGTACCCGCCCAGAAGAGCGTGGCCAGCATCACGCCACCGAACACCATTGCGGTTCCGAGGTCGGGCTGCGCCATGACCAGCAGCATGGGCACGGCGATGACGAGCACCGGCTTCCAGAGTGATGCGATCGAGTGGGGCGCCTCACGCCAGCCGCCCATGACGCGGCCCAGCATGAGAATCGTCGCCACATTCGCGAACTGCGCCGGCTGCACACCCACGCCGGCGAACTTGATCCAGCTCTTGGTGCCGGCTGCCGTGCCCGAGCCCGTACCGATGAACAGTGTCAGCAGCAGCGCCACGATGCCGGCCGCGTAGGCGATGGGTGCGAACCACTCCAGCCAGCGGAGCTGCACGCGCATGACCACGAACAGCGCGACCAGCGAGATGCCCAGCCAGACCAGCTGCATGCGCCAGGCGCGCTCCACGATCGGGCTGGGCACATCCACCTGGCCCGCCGAATAGACCATGGCCACACCGAAGAGCGTGACCGTGAGCACGAGCAGCAGCAGCGGCGTGTCGCCGAATGCAGAACGCAGCTGTCGAATCAGGGACACCGTCTACCTCGCGTCACGAAGACTGGACCGATGTACCCGGCGCCGCAGCCGGGTTCCGCCCTCTCAGGCTCACGCATCAGGGCCCATCAGGGAACGAAAGGCGTGGAAAGCGAGCACGCCCGCCAGCGCCGTGTAGGCCGCCGCGATGGGCGCCACCGTGATCAGCCGCAGCAGCGTATCGGGCACGTCCAGCACCGGCGCGATGATGCGCAGCGCGATGTCGCTCAGCCATTTGCCCGCGAAAAGGTACGCCCAGATGAAGAGCAGACCATCGCCTTCGACGACGCGCCGCGACCAGGTACCCAGCACGGCGGCCAGTCCCAGCGCCAGCGAGCGCGCGCCCAGATTCCTGATGCCCAGCGCATCGTCCAGGAATCCAAGCAGCAGACCCAGCAGCGCTCCTTTCGTCGCGCTCGTACGCCGGGCCGCCAGCAGCACGGCCACGGCCAGGAAATCGGGCGCGCCCAGGCCCAGTCCGAATCCGATGTGCAGGAGGAAGTGCAGGACAACGAGACAGGCGACGAATACCGCGAAAGCTCCCGGTCGCAACTCACGCCTCGCAGCGACTCAGGGTTCGTGACCGGCAGTGTCCGGCCGCGCGGCATTCTGTTTGCCGGCCGGTGGCACTTCCCAGACCTCGGACAGGTCCGCCGCATCCTCGCCGGTGCCCACCAGCACCTGCGTGGCCGCTTCCGGCCGCACGGCCGGCCTCAGGATATAGCTCTTGCGCCAGCCCGTGTCCGCGTCCTCGATCTGCACGACCTCGCCGATCGGGATGCCCCGCGGAAACACTTCGCCACGTCCCGACGTGACGATGCGACTCCCCGGTCGCACATCACTGTGGAACGGCGCGCCCGTCATTTCCAGCAGATCCTGTTCGCGGAACGCACCTCGCCGCGGGGCCACAATGCCGTACACCTGACCATCCGCGGTCATGCCGCTCACGCGGAATTCCGGGTAGGTCCAGTCAATGGCTTCGGCGCTGTGGCGGTGCACCTCACGCACAACGCCGACCAGTCCGCCCACCGTGAACACGGGGCTGCCCACGCCTACACCCTCCGCGCTGCCGGCATCGATGAGAAACGTGCCGTCCGCTGCGTCCGTGCCCAGGCGCAGCATCTGCGCGGCGCGGTAGCGCGTGCCCGCGCGCTGGCGCAGCTCGAGCAGCGCGCGCAGCCGCCCGTTCTCCTCGGCCAGCACGGCCTGCGCCGCGGCCACGGCCGCCAGCGAATCGCGCTGCGCCCGCACCACCTGCAGGTTTTCGCGTTCCGAGCGCCGTGTGGCCACCCAGCGGCGCACCGCCACGAACGGGTGCAGCACGGTGCTGCGCAGCACTTCGCGCACCGGCCGGCTCCACGGTGTGGGTCCGAACAGCAGCAAAAAAGCGAACAGCAGAATGCTGATCGCCAGGGCGGTATCGCGCCGTCGCCGTCTGCGGGTCCCGCTCAGGTCCGGCACTCAGACATCCAGGACGGTGCGCGCGGGGAACGCCCTGGGCGCTCCGGGCACGCGCGACAGAGGCGCGGCTGCTCTAACAGAATGTTTGGAGGCGCAGGCGCGGGCCCACCCGGCGGACGCATGGGCCGCGCAACAGCGATGCGGAAGCACAGCTCGCCTGACATGCCAGCGAACCTCGTGGTGGATCCGCACGGGTTCACTACGCGTTCAGCACCGTGCGGAAACGCTCGAATTCATCGAGGATGCGGCCCGCGCCCCGCACGACACAGGTCAGCGGCTCCTCATCCACGTGAATGGGCAGACTGGTCTCGTGCATCAGCAGCGCATCCAGACCCCGGATCAGCGCGCCGCCGCCCGTCATGACGATACCGCGGTCGACAATGTCCGATGCCAGCTCGGGTGGTGTGATCTCCAGCGCACGCCGCACCGCGTCCACGATCTGCTGAATGGGCTCCTGGATGCACTCGCGGATCTCCTGCGAGTGCACGCGCACCGTCTTGGGAATGCCGCTCACCAGATCGCGTCCCTTCACCTCCATCTCGCGCTCATCACCCGTGTTGAACGCGGAACCGATCTGGATCTTGATGGCCTCCGCCGTCGGCTCGCCGATCAGCAGGTTGTAGTTCTTGCGCAGGAACGTGACAATGGCGAGGTCGATCTCGTCGCCACCCACGCGGATGGATGTGTCGGCGACGATGCCGTTCAGCGCGATCACCGCGATTTCCGTCGTACCGCCGCCGATGTCGATCACCATGTTGCCCGTGGGCGTGTCCACCGGCAGCCCCACACCGATGGCGGCGGCCATTGGCTCCGCCACCATGTACACTTCCTTGGCGCCGGCCGCGGTCGCGCTCGAGCGCACCGCCCGCCGTTCCAGCTCCGTGATGCCGGACGGCACGCCCACCACCACGCGCGGACGCATGCGGAAGATGCGCTTGTTAGTGACCTGTTTGAGGAAATGGCGCAGCATGATCTCGGTGAGATCGACATCGGCGATCACGCCATCCTTCAACGGTCGCACCGCGTGGATGCTGTCGGGCGTGCGACCCAGCATGCGCTTCGCTTCCAGACCGATTCCCTTCGGTCGGCCCGTGCCCCGCTCCAGTGCCACCACACTCGGCTCGTTCAGGACGATTCCTTCGCCCTTCACGTACACCAGTGTATTCGCTGTGCCGAGGTCAACCGCAATGTCGTTGACCGGGAGCAATCCGGCACCCAGAAATTCCCTCAGTCCCATGGCACCCCGTGGCCCGGCTCATCATGAGCCGACCGATTACCCGCCGCCGGCCTATCTCCCTGCGAGATCATAGCTTCCGGCCGTGTGGAAAACTAACGGCGCGCATTGGCAGCAGCAACACGCGCAAATCCAGTTTACAGTGTCGGCGCGACAACCGATTGCGTGCAGCAGGAATTGCTCAGCGACCCGTGCTGCCGAAGCCGCCTGCGCCTCGCTCGCTCGAAGGCAGCGCGTCGGCGGGCTGCCATTCGATGCGCACGACACGCGCCACCAGCAGCTGCGCGATCCGCTCGCCGTGTTCGATGCGTTGCGGCGAGCGGTCCAGATTGATCAGCGGGATGCGGATCTCGCCGCGATAGTCGCTGTCGATGGTGCACGGCGTGTTGACGATGCTGATGCCGCGATTCAGCGCCAGCCCGGAGCGCGGCCGGATCTGCGCTTCCGTGTCCACCGGCAGCGCGATGGCGAGGCCGGTCGGCACAAGGTGCCTGCCGAGCGAGGGCAGCTCTACCGCGGGCCCGGCATTACGCAGATCCACCGCGGCAGAACCGGCTGTCGCGTACGCCGGCAGCGGCCAGTCCGCCGGGTAGTTCTCGAGCCGCTGTACCAGGACTCGCGTCGGCTCCACTGCGCTCGCTCCGCGCTCGCTCAGAGGAGCGTTTCGACCGCCACGCACTCCAGACCGAATGCCTCGGCCACGCCCGGATACGTGATCTTGCCGCCAATGATGTTCAGGCCGAGCGCCAGCGCTCGATCGGTCCGGCACGCGTTGCGCCAGCCCTTGTTGGCGAGCGTCATGGTGTAGGGGAACGTGGCGTTGGTCAGCGCCAGTGTCGATGTCCGCGACACCGCGCCGGGCATGTTGGCCACACCGTAGTGGATCACGCCGTCGACGACGTAGATCGGGTCGTCGTGCGTGGTGGGATGGATGGTCTCCACGCAGCCGCCCTGGTCCACAGCCACATCCACAATGACGGAGCCGGGGCGCATGCGCTTCAGGTCGCCCCGCCGGATGAGGTGCGGCGCCTTGGCGCCCGGCAGCAGCACGGCCCCGATGACGATGTCGGCCTTGCTGATCTGCTCGAGGATGTTGGTGCGATCGGAGTAGAGCAGCGTGACATTGGCGGGCATGACGTCGGCAAGGTAGCGCAGCCGGTTGAGCGACAGATCGAGGAGGACCACACGGGCGCCGAGACCTGCTGCCATGCGGGCCGCGTTCGACCCCACGATGCCACCACCCAGGATCACCACGGAGGCGGGCTCCACGCCCGGCACACCACCCACGAGGATGCCGCGTCCGCCGAAGAACTTCTCGAGGTATTTGGCGCCCTCCTGTACAGCCATGCGTCCGGCCACCTCGCTCATGGGCGTCAGCAGGGGCAGCTCGCCATTGGCCAGCTGTACAGTCTCGTAGGCAATGGCGATGCAGCCGGAGTCCATCACGGCGCGCGTCAGCGGCTCCGAGGCGGCGAAGTGGAAGTAGGTAAACACCAGCTGGTCACGCCGCAGCCGCGGCCATTCGGACTCGATGGGCTCCTTCACCTTCAGGATCATCTCGGCCTGCGACCAGACGTCGGCCGCCGTCGGCACGATCTGCGCGCCGGCGTCGATGTAGCTCTGGTCCTCGAAGCCGCTGCCGATGCCGGCGCCCTGCTCCACCAGCACGTTGTGCCCCACCTGCGTCAGGGCTTCGAGCACCGCCCGGCACCAGTGCCACGCGGTTCTCGTTCGATTTGATCTCTCTGGGAACGCCGATGTTCATGGGGTTCGCTCGAATGGGTTCAGGCTTCGGCCGGACCCAGCCGGATCACCGATTGGCGCTCCGGCTGATAGAACTCCGCAGCCAGCGCGGCGATGTCATCCAGGGTCACGGCGTCGACTTCTGCAATCACCTGCTCGATGCTCCGGAACGGCTCCTCGAACAGCGCGGTGCCAACGACTCGATTCAGGCGGGCTCCGCTCGATTCGAGTGAGAGTGCCAGCTGCCCCTTCACCTGACCTTTCACGTCGGCCAGTTCTTCCGCTTCCAGCCCGTGCGCCGCCAGGCGGCGCAGCTCCTGCTCGATCACGTCCTGCGCCCGGTCCACCCACTCGGGACGCGTACCCACATAGGTACCTACCGACCCGCCCTGGCCGTAGAAGGACTGGAAGGAGAAGACCGAGTACGCCAGGCCCAGCTCCTCCCGCACGCGCTGGAACAGGCGGGAACTCATGCCTCCACCGAGCGCGTTGGACAGCAGCACGAGCGCGTAGCGCCGGCGGTCGCTGTGGCCGAACGTGCGCGTGCCCAGCACCAGATGCGTCTGGGCACTGTCGCGCGCTACGGCCGTTCGCGCGGGCGAGACATCCGCGGGCACGCCGGGGTGGCCGTTGCGGGTGCCGAACGGCGCTCCCGCAAACAGCTCGTTAATGCGCTCCACGAAGCGGGCGTGCTCGACGTTGCCCACCGCGGCCAGCACCAGATTGGGCCGGCGGTACCCGCTCTCGTGCGCGCGCCGCAGCGCTTCCGCGGTCATGCGCCCCACCGTGTCCCGCGTGCCCAGCACACTGAACCCGTACGGGTGCTCGCCCCAGAGCTGCGTGGCGTGCAGGTCGAAGATCAGATCGTCCGGCGTGTCCTCGACCGTCGAGATCTCCTCCAGCACCACTTCCCGCTCCAGCTCCAGGTCTTCGGGCCGGAGCAGCGGGTCGAGCACCAGGTCCGCGAGCACCTCGTACGCCAGGTCGGCGAACTCGTCCAGCACTCTCGCCTGATAACTGGTGTGTTCGCGCGTGGTGTAGGCGTCGAGCGAGCCGCCCACGCGCTCCAGCACCAGGGCGATCTCGCGCGCGCTGCGCCGGCGCGTGGCCTTGAAAACCATGTGCTCGAGGAGATGGCTCGCACCCATCTCATCGCGCTGCTCGTGCACGGAACCCGCCCGCACCCACACGCCCGTAGTGACGGAACGGACGCCGGCGATCGGTTCCGTCAGCACCACCAACCCGCCATCCAGGTCGGTGCGCTGGTATGTCTCCGTCACCCCGTCTCCGCGCTGCCCGCTCCCTCGGCCAGCACGGCCTTGCGCGAAAGCCGCAGCCGGCCCTTGTCGTCGATGGAGATCAGCTTGACGCGCACGACATCACCCTTGCGCACCACGTCTTCGGTTTTTTCCGTGCGCCCCTGTTGCAGCTCCGAGATGTGGCAGAGCGCCTCCACGCCCGGCAGGATCTCGATGAAGGCGCCAAACTGCGTCGTCGACTTCACCACGCCCTCGTAGACCTTCCCGACTTCCGGTTCCGTCGCGATCTCGAGGATGCGCTGCTTCGCCTTCTCGCCACCCTCGCCGGATACGCTGGCGATGGTCACCACGCCCGAATCGTCGATGTTGATCTGCGCGCCCGTCTCTTCCTGGATCGCACGTATCATCTTGCCCTTGGGCCCGATCACTTCGCCGATCTTCTCGGGGTTGATGCGCACCGTGATGATGCGCGGCGCCCAGCGCGACAGCTGCGGCCGGGCCGTGGTGATCGTCTCCGCCATGCGCTCGAGGATGTGCAGCCGGCCCCGCCGCGCACGCTCCAGCGCCTCGCGCATGATCTCGACGGTCAGTCCCTCGATCTTGATGTCCATCTGGATGGAGGTAACACCCTGTTGTGTGCCCGCCACCTTGAAGTCCATGTCGCCGAGGGCGTCTTCCATGCCCAGGATGTCGGTCAGCACGGCAACGCGATCGCCTTCCTTGATCAGTCCCATGGCCACGCCGGCGCAGGGGGCGCGCAGTGGCACGCCCGCGTCCATCAGCGAGAGCGACGCCGCGCACACCGACGCCATCGACGACGAGCCGTTCGACTCGAGCACTTCCGACACCACGCGAATGGTGTAGGGAAACTCATCGTACGCCGGCAGCAGGGGCTGGATGGCCCGCTCGGCCAGGGCGCCGTGGCCCTGCTCGCGCCGCGACGTGCCGCGCAGCGGCTTGGCCTCACCCGTCGAGAAGGGCGGGAAGTTGTAATGCAGCATGAACGACTTCGTGGTCTCATTGGGCACGTCGATGGAATCGATGCGCTGCTCATCGTTCGCGGTGCCCAGGGTGGCGACGCCGAGCGCCTGGGTCTGACCCCGCGTGAACAGCGCTGACCCGTGCGTGCGCGGCAGGATGCTGACTTCGCATGTGATGGGTCGGATTTCGTCCACCTGCCGTCCATCCGCGCGCCGGCCCTGCTGCAGGATCATCTCGCGCATGGCGCTCTTCTCGCTGCGATACAGCAGCTCGGAGATCTGCGCCTCATTGTCCGGGTAGTCCGCCAGCAGTGCGGCCTTCACCGAATCGCGCAGCGCATCCAGCGCCGTATTGCGCTCCGACTTGCCCGCCAGCGACATGATCTCGTCGAGGCGAGCGCCCACCAGCGTCTTCACCCGCGCGTCCAGCCCCGGCACTTCCGCCATGGGCGTCCAGGCCATTTCCGGCTGCTGCAGTCCCTCGAGGAACTCCCTCTGCAACGCGACCAGCTCCCGGATGCCCGCGTGCGCCGCAACCAGCGCATCCACGATGTCGTCTTCCGGGATCTCCACGGCGCCACCCTCGACCATCAGGATCGCTTCCTCGGTTCCCGCGACCACGATGTCGACATCACTGAATTCGAGCTGCTGGAACGTCGGATTCAGGATCCATGAGCCCTGGATGCGGCCCACGCGGACGGCGGCAACCGGCGTGTGGAACGGAATCGGCGACATGCACAGCGCGACCGAAGTCCCCACGATCGAAAGCACGTCCGCATCGTTCTCCTGGTCGGCCGAGAGCACGTGCACCATGATCTGCGTCTCGTGCAGGAATCCGTCGGGGAAGAGCGGCCGGATGGGTCGATCCACAAGACGGGCGGACAGGATCTCCTGCTCGCCCGGCCGGCCCTCCCGCTTGAAGAACCCGCCCGGAATCTTCCCTGCCGCGTAGGTGCGCTCCCTGTATTCCACGGTCAACGGGAAGAATGGCAGACTCGTGGGTGAGTCCTGCGCCACCGCCGTACAGAGCAGCACCGTCTCGCCGTACTGCAGCAGGCACGCACCCTGTGCCTGTTTGGCCATTCGCCCGGTTTCCAGGATCAATGGCCGTCCCGCAAAGCTCCGCTCGATTCTCTTCATCACTCACCCTTGCTTGGCAGCGGGCGCGTCAGTGGCCCGCCATTCATGACGTAAACGAAAGCAGCGCCGCACTCCTCGGGGAGCGGGCGCTGCACGAAACCGGGTCGACGGCATCGGACACAGCGCGTTCAATGACGCAGCCCGAGCTCATCAATCAGTTGCCGGTATCGATCCAGGTCTGTCCGCTTCAGGTACTCGAGGAGGCGTCGCCGCTTCCCCACCATCATCAGCAGGCCACGCCGGCTGTGATGGTCCTTCTTGTGCATGCGGAAATGGTCGGTGAGATCGTTGATCCGCCCGGTGAGCAGCGCGATCTGCACGGGTGCGCTGCCACGGTCGTTTTCGTGCAGCTGATACTTGTGGATGATCTCGTTCTTGTCGAATCCCACGTGCCGGCCTCCTCGAGAGTCTTCGCTGGTCGGGAAGCTGAGCTCCAGACTTTTACCGCCGATTACAGCCGAAAAAACTAACCTTCTGTCACCGTTTCCCGCAAGCGCCCGCGCCCGCCGCAAGCACCGCCCTCGCCGCCTCACAATCGCCCGCCATCGCCTGGATCAGCGCGGCCTCGTCTTCGAAGCGCTGCACATCGCGCAGGCGGGCACAGAAGGTCACGGCCAACTCACGGCCATACAGCGGTTCATCGAAATCGAAAATGTGCAGCTCGACGGTGGATGAGGCGCCGGGGAACGTGGGTCGCGGACCGATATGCATGACGCCATCCAGCGCCCGACCGTCCAGTTGTGTGCGCGCCGCGTAAATACCCGGCATGGGAAGCAGCTTCGCCTCGACGGGCGCCCGCAGGTTGGCGGTAGGAAAACCGAGGCCGCGTCCGCGACCGTCGCCGCGCACCACACGCGCGCGCAGGCCATAGGGCCGGCCGAGTCCCTGCGCCGCCGCCAGCACGTCACCCTGCTCCAGAGCCGCGCGGATGCGTGAGGAGGAAACCGCGGAGGCGCCGTCGGCCACCGCGCTCACCACTTCGACGCCGATGCCGGTCGCTTCACACATGCGGCGCAGCGTGTCGACGTCACCACTGCGGTCGCGGCCGAACCCGTGGTCGTGGCCGATCACGAGGTGCCGCATGCCGAAGCGACGCACCAGGATTTCATTGAAGAAGCGCTCCGGCGGATAGTTCGCCAGCTCGCGGTCGAAGCGCAGGATCACCAGGTAGGTCACGCCGGACTCAGCCAGCACCTCGATCTTCTCGGCCGGCGTGCAGAGGAGCCGTGGTGCGCTTGCCGGCCGCACCACCGCCAGCGGGTGCGGATCGAAGGTCACCACGACGCTCGGGATCTCCAGACGCGCCGCCGCGGCGCGCAGCACTTCCAGCACGCGCCAATGCCCGCGGTGCACGCCATTGAAGGTACCGACCGTCAGCGCTGTCCCCGTTTCGCGACCCAGCACACTGCCCGAGACCGGACCGTCCTGCGTCATTCGGGGAACACCTTGCGCGGCTTGATCAATCCGCCGTGGTGCTCCGCGATCGCCACCAGCCGGTCCTCACACACAACGGCCACACGGCCTTCAGGCGACGACGTCGCCGCCATCACGCCGGCGCCATGAAGCAGCTTCGTCGCCTGATCCGGTTCGACACGCAGGAGCGGCAGATGCGCGATTGCCTCCAGCGGCGGAATCCACGCGCGCTCCACTGCAGCGGCATCGGTCAGGCAATCGAGCGGGATCGCAGTCTCCACCCGGTGCGGTCCAATGCACGTGCGGCGCAGGCTCACGAGGTGCGCGTGACTTCCGACGCACAGGCCAATATCTCTTGCAATAGCGCGAATATAGGTACCACTACCGCAAGTGATTTCGAATTCGACATCCGGCAAACGGAATCCGACGATCGTGATTGCATGGACCGTGACCCTGACCGGGTCGAGTACCACGGTCTCGCCTCGCCTGGCCATGCGATAGGCGCGCTCGCCGGCAAGTTTCTTGGCCGAGTAGGCGGGCGGCACCTGGTCTATCTCACCCACTTGTGTATTGAGAGCCCGGCGCAGAGCCGGCTCGTCGAGTGCGCGCCACGCATTGTCGCTGGCGATCACGGTACCCGCGATGTCGTCCGTGTCGGTGGCGGCACCCAGGCGCATCACGGCGCAATAAGTCTTGGGGAAGTCACCGAGATACTCCGCGAGTCGGGTGGCGGAGCCCACGCACAGCAGCAACAGGCCGGAGGCAAACGGATCGAGCGTTCCGGTGTGTCCCATGCGCCGTTCGCCGAGAGCGCGTCGTGCAGCCGCCACCACGTCATGGGACGTGGGACCCGCTGGCTTGTCCACCGGAAGCAGTCCCGCCCGGGGTCGTTCACTCATCGACGGGAGGCTCGTCCGGCTCCGGAGGCCCTGGCCCTTCGTCGGGTCGCACCTCGGCGAGCAGCTTTTCGATGCGGCGGGCCCGGTCGAGCGTCGAGTCCCATTCGAAGTCGATCTCGGGCACCCGCCGGATGTGCAGGCGGCGGCCCAGCTCGCGCCGGATGAAGGGACGCGCGGCCCTGAGCCCTTCGAGCATGGGCTCCCGCTCGGCATCTGGCGTGAGCGTGGTGAGGTAAACCCGTGCGTGATAGAGGTTGGCGCTCACCTCGACCTGCGTCACGGTCACGGATCCCACGCGCGGGTCGCGCAACTCGTGACGCAGGATGTCCATCAGTTCCCGCCTGAACTGCTCATTGAGGCGTTCGGTGCGTCGGGAAGTCATGGGCGGCTCGAGGCGCTTTCAGCGCGTGGCGTCACAGGAAGCTGCGCTCTGCGCGGATGATGCGGGCGCGCGGGTCGGACTGGACGAATCGGTCCGCGCTTTCGAGGACGGAATCCGCCTGGCGCCGGTCGTTCGAGACGACGCAGGCCGTGATTTCCGCGCGTTGCCAGAGATCGTTGAAGCCGGTTTCGGCAACGGAGAGGTTGAAGCGGTTGCGCAGCCTCTCCTTCAGGCTGCGCACCACACTTCGCTTTTCCTTGAGGGACTGGGCCCCGTAAACCTCGAGTTCCCAGCCAATGACGCCGACCACCATTCGGCCTTGTCCGCGGCGTTACGTCGATTCGCCACCCGTGGTACTGGCCAGCGTGCGCGCCACTTCTTCGACGCGGAAACATTCTATGCGATCGCCGACCTTGAGGTCGTTGAAGCCCTGGACGCTGAGTCCGCATTCGAAACCTTCGCGCACTTCGCGCACGTCATCCTTGAAGCGCTTGAGGCTGGACAGCTCACCCTCGTAGACCTGCACGCCGTCGCGCACGAGACGAATGCGGTTGCGCCGGTCGATGACGCCTTCGGTCACGTAGCAGCCGGCCACGGTGCCCACGCGCGGCACGCGGAACAGCTGGCGCACCTCGGCCTCGCCCAGCAGCACTTCCTTTTCTTCCGGTGCGAGCATGCCCTCGAGCGCGGCACGCACGTCTTCGATCGCTTCGTAAATGATGTTGTACAGGCGAATGTCCACGCCTTCGCGCGTGGCGACGGCGCGGGCGTTGGCATCGGGCCGCACGTGGAAGCCGATGATGATCGCGCCGGACGTGGTCGCCAGCAGCACGTCGGATTCGTTGATGCCACCCACCGCGCGGTGGATTACCTCCACAATGACTTCGGCGGTGGAAAGCTGTGCGAGCGCGTCGGACAGCGCCTGCACGGAACCGTCCACGTCGCCCTTGATGATCAGGTTCAGGTGCGCCTGCTGACCCTGGGCGAGGAGCTTGCTGATGTCGGTCAGCTTCACGCCGCGGCCCTTGATGCGCAGCTGCTTTTCGCGCTCCAGCCGCTGTCGCGTCTGTGCGATTTCGCTGGCCCGGTCCGCGTCCATCTCAACCAGCAGATCCCCCGCCTGGGGCACGCTGGAGATCCCGAGCACGACGACGGGAATGCCTGGCCCGGCGTCCGCCACGATGCGGCCGCGCTCGTCGAGCATGGCGCGCACGCGGCCGTCGTAGTGGCCGCAGACGAAGGAGTCGCCCACGTTGAGTGTGCCGTTGGTGACCAGCACGGTCGCGACCGGTCCCTTGCCGATGTCGAGCTGTGCCTCGACCACGGTGGCGCGAGCGGCCCGGGTCGGGTTGGCCTTGAGGTCCAGCACCTCGGCCTGGAGGAGAATCTTCTCCATCAGGTCCTCGATGCCCGTACCCTTCTTGGCGCTGACCTCGGCGGCAAGCACCTGGCCGCCGAAGTCTTCGACGACGACCTCGTGCTGCAGGAGATCGCGCTTGATGCGCATCGGGTCGGCGCCCGGCAGATCGACCTTGTTGATGGCCACGATGATGGGCACGCCCGCGTTCTTCGCGTGGCTGATCGCTTCCACGGTCTGCGGCATCACCGAGTCATCGGCGGCGACCACCAGCACGACGATGTCGGTCAGCTCTGCGCCGCGGGCACGCATGGCAGTGAAGGCCGCGTGGCCGGGCGTGTCCAGGAACGTGATCGATTTGCCAGTGGGCAGGCCCACGTTGTAGGCGCCAATGTGCTGCGTGATACCGCCGGCCTCGCCCGCAATGACGTTCGTCTTGCGGATGTAATCGAGCAGCGACGTCTTGCCGTGGTCGACGTGGCCCATGACCGTGACGACGGGAGGCCTGGGCACGAGGTCTTCGGGCAGATCTTCTTCATCGTCTTCTTCCGCGTCCGCGGCATACTCCTCTTCGCGGACGGCATGGAAGCCGAATTCGTCCAGCAGCAGCTCGATCTGATCGAAGTCGAGACGCTGGTTGATGGTGACGACGAGGCTGAGGTTCTTGAACGCGCTGCCCACGATCACCGTCGGGCTCTCGCCGATCAGCTCGGCGAGTTCCGCGACCGTGAGGAACTCGTTCACCCGGACGGTGGTGGCTTCCTCCTCCGCCTGCCGCAGGCGCTCGGCCTCCATCTCCAGCCGGCTGGGCGCCTCTTCCCTGCGGTGGCGGCGCTTGCGGCCGCCGGTGCGCAGTTCGGTCATGACACGGGTGACGTTTTCCGCCACCGCCTCCTGGTCCACCCAGCGGGCTTTCTTCTTTCGCTTGTCCTTCTTTTTCCGGCCGTCGGTAGTGAAGCCCTCGGCCTGGATGCGCACCTGGCCGCCCGGTCCGGCGCTGGCAGCCGGCGCGGGCGCCGGCTGGCGAGGCGGGATGCGGCCCAGCACCTCGGCGGCGCGCCGCAGGCGGGGCCGAACGGAGGCCGCATCGGGCGGTGCAGGAACGACAGGCCCGGCCGACGCGGCAGCCTCGGGCGGTGCCTCCGCGGCTTCCGCCGCGATGGGCTCCGGCGTGGCGACCTCGGGCTCCAGCTCTTCCTCTTCGATGACCTCGGGCTCCGGCTCTTCGGCCGGTGGCGCTTCCGCTTCGGCGGCCGCGGGCTCCGGCATCTCGACGGGCTCGGGCGCGACGACCTCGACGATCGGCTCGGCTTCCTCGATGGCCAGCTCGGCGAGTTCCTCTTCTGTCTTGCGGCGGCGGCGGCGGGGTGCGGTTGCCTTCGAGTCTTCGACGATGGTCTCGATCGACTCGATCGCCTGCCCATGTCCGGCGCGTCGCTCCCGCTCGAAGCGCGCGCGCAGCTTGGCGATCGTCGCGTCGTCGACGGTGGACGCCTGGCTGGCTACCCGCACACCAAGGGCATGCAGGAGCTGCAGGAGCTTCTCCCCGTCGATCTTGAATTCCTTTGCCGCTTCAAATACGCGCATGTCGTTGCTTCAACCCTCTTCCGAGCCCATACCGAGGAGCGTCCGGAGCCGCATGGCGAAAGAACCGTCGGTCACGCCCACAGCACTGACGGGGCCACGTCCGACGGCCTCTCCGAGCGTTCCCCGATCGAATCGCTCAGCCGAGACGATTCCCCGGGCTGCCAGCAGCGGGACCAGCTTCCCGCGTGTGTTGGCAGATGCATCCCGGGCGACGATCGCGAGCTGAAGGCGGCCTTCCCGTGCCGCCTCCCGAACGCGTTCGACGCCCGATACCACTGCACCGGCCCGCGCCGCCAACCCGACGAGGCTCAGGACCGGCTCACCCACGTTATGAAGACGTCCCCGACCCGGCTCCGGCCTGTCCGTCGCCGTTCGGTGGTCGCCTGTCCTTCATGGCATCATCGCCGGGCTTCAATGCGAGGATGTCCGCTGCGAGTTCGCGGGCTTCCGCCATGTCGGCCGCGCTGGGACCTGTGGCGGCTTCTTCGCTGGTGCCCTCTTCGACCGTCAGCGACTCGATGAGCCGGAGCACCTGCTCGGCCTGCTCGCCGGACAGGCCGGGCACGCGCAGCAGATCCTCTTTCTCAAGATCGATGATGTCCAAAAAACTAGTATATCCAGCGGTTTCCAGAGCCGCCAGTGTACCCAGCGGCAGATCCAGTTCGCGCAGCGGGAAATCCGCGACTTCGTATTCGGGCTCCGCGCCGCCGAACAGCGCCGCGTCCGCGCCGCGCTCGAGCCACTCGCGGCTGCCGTACAGATCGATCTGCCAGCCAATGAGCTGACTGGCCAGGCGTACGTTCTGTCCGTTCCTGCCGATGGCGAGAGACAGCTGATCCTCGTCGACAATGGCGGTGATGACGCGCCGCCCCGAATCGCTCAGCACCTTGGCGACCTTGGCGGGCGCGAGTGCGCGCCGCGCGAAGATCTCGGGGTCCGGGTGCCAGGGCACGATGTCGATGCGCTCGCCGCCCAGCTCACTGACCACGGCCTGCACGCGTGCGCCCTTGAGGCCCACGCACGCGCCCACCGGGTCGATGGAATCATCGCGTGAATACACCGCGCACTTGGTGCGGCCACCCACTTCCCGCGCAATGCCCTTCACTTCGACAATGCCCTGGTAGATCTCGGGCACCTCGAGCTTGAACAGCGCCTCGACGAAAAGCGGATCCGCGCGCGACAGGATGAGACGTGGACCCTTGGGTGTCTCTTCCACTTTCTTGAGCACGGCGCGAATGGACTCGCCCTGGCGGAACCGTTCGCGTGGATTCTGCTCCTTCCACGGGATGATGGCTTCCGCCTCTCTGGCCTTGTTCAGCATGACGACGATCTTGCCGCGCTCGATCTGCTGCACTTCGCCGCTCAGCAGATCACCCACCTTGCCGGCGAACTCGTCGCGGATCTTGTTGCGCTCGCCTTCGCGGACGCGCTGGATAATGCGCTGCTTGGCAGCCATCACCGCGTTGCGTCCGAACTGTGCGAAGTCGACGGGAATCTCGAGCACATCACCCACTTCGAAATCGGGATCGTCCCACTGTGCCTCTTCGAGAGAAACCTGGCGTGCCGCATCCTCGACTTCGGCGACGACTTCCTTCAGCACGGTAATCCTGATGTCGCCCGCTTCCTCATCGATCACGACCTCCGCCTCGACCGTGGGGCCGTAGCGACGGGCGAGCGCCGCCATGATCCCATCCTTGATGAGATCATGCAGGTCCGCCCGGGACAGGTTCTTGTTCGCGATCATTTCGCGAAACGCTGCCAGCACCTGCATCGCAATCCCCATGTTGTGTCCACCACGGTCCCGGGTCCGCCGGGCCAGCGGACTCAGGGCCAGTGGAAGACGAGGTGTGCGCGCGTAATGTCCGCGCGAGGAATCGCCACCACGTCACCATTGCCCAGGCGGAGCGAGATCTGTTCTGCGGCGCCTTCGCCGGAGATGCCGACCAGTTCGCCCTCCAGTCGGCGGTTTCGCTCCGCCAGCGGTACCTTGCCAACGACGGCGATTTCGCGACCCGCGTAGCGCTCGAAGTCGGCGCGTCGCACGAGGGGCCGCTCCACGCCGGGCGAGGAGACCTCGAGCACGTACCGCTCACCCACCGCGTCGTGGGTGTCGAGGAAGGATTCCAGCTCGCGACTCACACGTGCGCAGTCGTCGAGCGAGACACCCTTCCCGGGCGCCGATCCGGGGCGGTCGATGCGCACCCGCAGGATCGGCCTTGACTTCGAGCCCGCGCGTTCCAGCTCGACGAACTCGTAGCCGAGTCCGGCCACGCGTTCTTCGAGCTGTCTTTCCAACTCGCCGTCGTCCCCCATCACCATCACCAGCGACTCGCTTCCCGGCGCGCGGCTTCGCGTCCGCATCCGGTTGAGGAGCCGCCAATAAAAAAGTGGGGGTCCATCCCCCACTTCCGCGGCCAGCCCGCCGGCCGAAATTTGCTGCCTTCGATATTAGCGAACAGCGCATTACCGCGCAACCCGCCGAGCCGGTTTCCCGGCTCGTTTCGAGGCCGCTGTTAGACGCTCTCGCTCACATTGGCGGACCATTCCACGGCTACGCTTCCCATGAGACTCTGCGCTGTCGGGCAGCGATCTCGGTGCCTTGCCAGCGCCCGGTCCGCAGCCTCGCGGGTTCCGGCCGGGATACGCAGTGTATAGTGTGCGTGGATCCGGACTTGCCGGGTGATACCATCGAGCACGTCGTTAGTGCCCTCCACTGCAGCCGAAATTCGGCCGGTTCCAGCCTGATCCCGCGCACGGCCGAGCGGGCAATGTGGAACGGGGCGCTCACGTTTCCTCACGGCTGCGAATGACGGGATCGGTGGCGTGATCTGGGACCGTTTCCGGGACACGGACGTACCCTCGGCAGTGCAGCACCGGCAAACCGGGATAGCGCGGGAAGGACGCGTCCGTGCGCGATCGCTCGCAGAGCAGGAACGTGGAGCCTTTTCCGCTCACGATGCGGCGGCTGTAGCGGCAGGTGGCGCAGAGCCCGGGAGACGGGCCCGATCGTTCAGCCATGGCCGGGGTCGGTGCGTATGCCGAGCACGCCGATCTGCCGGCCGGCGGATCCGGCGCGGTGCGAGAAGAAGCGTTCCGGTGCGCAGCGCGGACAGAGCGCCGAGACGGTTATCGCGGCCGACGGCAGGCCTGCGTGCCGCGCGCGTGCGGCTGCCACGGCGCGAATGTCGACAGGCTCCGGAGCGGGTGGTACGGGCAGGCCCAGCTGTGCATGGACCTCGGGTCCCACTTCGTAGCAAAGCCCACAGATGGCGGGACCCAGGTGCAGCTTCAGCGCGGCGGGCGCGGATCCCATGGCCTGCAGCGCGGCGATCCCGCTTTCGATCATGCCGCCGGCGACACCACGCCACCCGGCGTGCAGCAACGCGATGACACGGCGCTCAGGATCGACGAGCGAAACCGGAATGCAGTCGGCGACGGAGACGGTGAGCAGGATTCCCGGGCAGGCCGTGGCATGCGCATCGTCGCCTTCCATGATCAGCAGGCCGGGTGGCACGTTCGCGTGCGCGTGAACGCGCGTGCCGTGCACCTGCCGGGCGTGGACGACGCCGGGAAATCCGAGATCCGTGCGCAACTTCCGCCAGCGGTTGTTGGCATGGCCGACGGGAACCGCGCCGAAGAGACCCATATCCCAGGGTTCGCCGGTGCCCCGCCAGGTGATTCCCTGCGCCAGCCAGGGCATGCTGTGCTGCCATTCCGGATGAACCAGCAGAGGCGTTTCGGTGGGAGCGTCAGTCTCGGTAACCTGGCGCAGTGCGTCTGAAGTGCGCTGCGTGACGGCTGGATTCACTCGACCTCGAAGCGGAACTTCGTCGGGCCGGCCTGCCCGGGCTGATCCTCGTTCTGGTCCGGCGCGGGGGCGGCGCCGTCGTCGCGCGGGCCGGATTCCGTCGCATCGTCGGGCGACGGCGCGGCCGCGTTCACTGCGGCGCCGTTCTTCTCCAACGCATCGAGCCGCGTGCTCAGCGCCGCAATTTTCTCTTCCAGCGCATCGAATTCGCGGCGAGTGACGAAATCGAGCCGGCCGCGCATCTCGTCCATCTTCTCCTGCACGGTTTCCTGCGCCCGGCGCAACGTGTCGCGCGCATCATCGCGCGCATGCTGCTGCTCTTCGCTGGCGGGCTCGGGCGTGCGCGTCAGATCGTCGAATGTTTCTTCGACCGCATCCTTCAGCGCGCCCAGAACGCCGAGAATGGAGCGCACGCCATCGCGCATCGTGTCGCCCGGCTCGCTCCTGCGCTTCTCGTCGTTCATGCAGTCTCCGATGGATCAGTCCGTGCGCTCGATACGCGCGCCCAGTGCGCGCAGACGATCGTCGATGCGTTCGTAGCCGCGCTCGATCTGGCCGATGTTGTGAATGCGGCTCTGTCCGTCCGCGCAGAGCGCGGCAATGAGCAGCGCCATGCCCGCGCGAATGTCCGGACTCTCCACGATACCCCCTTTGAGGCGCGACGGACCCACCACGACGGCGCGATGGGGATCGCAGAGCACGATCTGCGCGCCCATCGAGATGACCTTGTCGGCGAAGAACATGCGCGACTCGAACATCTTCTCGAAAATGAGCACGGTGCCGCGGCACTGTGTTGCCACAATGAGGGCAATGGAGGTGAGGTCTGCCGGGAACGCGGGCCAGGGCCCGTCGTCGATCTTGGGAATGTGTCCACCCGCGTCGGTACGCACGCAGAGCGACTGGTCGGCGGGGACGTAGAGGTCCGGACCGCGCACTTCGCAGGTGATGCCCAGCCGTTCGAAGCCGAGCAGTGTGGAATCGAGATGCGACACGGCGGCATCCTCGATGGTCAGCTCGCCATGCGTCACCGCGGCCAGCGCGATGAAGGACCCGACCTCGATATGATCGCTGTCCAGGCTGTGTGTGACGCCGTGCAGCTCGTCGACGCCTTCGATCTCGAGCACGTGTGTGCCCACACCATCGATGCGCGCACCCATGCGGCTCAGCAGCAGACACAGGTCCTGCACGTGCGGCTCGGCGGCGGCGTTGCGCAGGCGGGAGGTACCGCGCGCGAGCACGGCGGCCATGATGGCGTTCTCCGTGCCCGTAACGCTGGGCTCATCGAGAAAGATATCGGCGCCCTGCAGGCGATCGGCGCGCATGAGCAACGGCGGACCCTGCTCGATGGTTGCGCCCAGGCGCTGCAGCGCCAGCAGGTGGGTGTCCAGGCGACGCCGTCCAATGACGTCGCCCCCCGGCGGCGGCAGCTGGACGCGGCCGGCCCGTGCGAGCAATGGACCCGCCAGCAGGATGGACGCGCGGATGCGCGCGGCCAGCGCACTCTCGAGCGTCGGGCTGTACACGTTCTCGGCGCGGATGCGTACACTGTTGTGCGCGACCCACTCGACATCCGCGCCCAGGTGCCGCAGCAGTTCCAGCATGGTGCGAACGTCGCCGATGTGGGGCACGTTTTCCAGAAGAACGTCGTCTCTGGTGAGCAGTGCGGCGGCGAGTGCGGGCAGGGCCGCGTTCTTGTTGCCCGCGGGCCGCACCGTGCCGGAGATGGGCTGACCGCCCTCCACGATGTAGGCAGGCATGTCGCTGTGCGGGTCCGCTTCGGCGATGGAGAACGCGCGTGTTGCGGGAAGGTACCCCGGCGGCGCGGCCGACGTCAAACCGTGCGCTTGACCCGCAAGGTGGCGGGTCCGCAGTCTGTCGCTGTCACTAGCGGCACGCGGCTTCCGGATTACGGTCGTCGCGCTGGCAGCCATTGCCTCATTCGACTCCGGGTTCATGGAACCGCTTCGCCTCGAGATCTTCCAGTTCGCGCCCCGCTTCGCGGAGCCCGCCGCGAACATCGAGCGCATCGTCGCACAGAGCCGGAACAGCGGGGCGCATGTCGTGCTCACGCCCGAGCTGTCCGTGACCGGCTACGACCTTGGCGATGATGCGATGCACCTGTCGTGCCCGGTGCATCCGGGACATCCCGCTCACGCTGACCCGTGCGTTCGACACGACCTCGCCCGCGTTGGTTGTGGGCCTGGCCGAGCGTGACGAGCGCAGCGTGGTGTACAACGCGCTGGTGGCACTGGTGGGTGGCGAGGTGCAGGCGAGGCACCGGAAGCTGTATCTTCCGACATACGGCATGTTCGATGAGGGTCGCTTCTGGGGTCGAGGCAGTGCGCTCGAACCGTGGTCGTACCGCGCGTGGCGCATTGGCATGCTGGTGTGCGAGGATTTCTGGCACCCCGGCCTTGCGTACGTGCTGGCCAGCGCCGGCATCCACGTGCTGCTGGTTGCGGCCGCGGCGCCCGGCCGCGGCGTCTGGCAGGGCGGCGAAGACGCCAGCCGCTTCGCGTCCACAGTCTCATGGCAACGAATCGCGCAGGCGACCGCGGAGCTGTATGGCATTTGGGTGGCGCTGGCGAATCGCACGGGTGTCGAAGGCGGGGTGACTTTCGCGGGTGGCTCGCTGATCGTCGCGCCGGATGGGAGTGTCGTGGCGCAGGCGGGCGATGCCGAGACCGTGATCGCGGCGGAGTTGAGCGTGGATGCGTTGCGTCGCGCACGCTCGCCGTACTCGCACGCTCGCGATGATGATCCGCGGCTGACGGCCAGGCTTCTGCAGGCGCTCTCGCAGTGACGAACGCGCACCAACGGCGTGAGCGGTTGGGGAATGTCATTGGCGGCGTGATCCGCCAGGCGGTGGAAGACGCAGGTTGTGCGGGGCTGCTCGTGCTGGATGCGACCTCGCCGGAAGGTGTGCTGGCGACCGCGTGGGCTGTGGCTGCGCTGCCCGCCGGCACCGTGCACCCGGCGCCGGCGGCGGCGGACGACGACGAGGAGATGCGCAGGGCGAAAGCCAGGCTGCAGGCGAAGCAGCACGACTGGCTGCTGGCGCACCCGGCGAATCGCACCACGCTGCTGCTGGCGCGCTGGACGCCGGTCGAGCCGCTGCTGCCGCTGGGCGACCTGTTCGCATCGCAGGTGCAGGCGCTGGCCGGCGGCTGCACGCTCCCCGATGATGTGCGCGTGCTGACGGAAATGGCCGGTGGCCTGGATGCGCTGGACCGTTCGTTGCACGCCTGGACGGTGCAGCAGTGTACGCTGGACGATGCGCTGGCGAGTCTGCCCGAGCTGGCGAGGCAGGCGGTTCGCGAGCGTTTGCGTCGCAAGCGCGCGGAGCGGCGCTGGCCGCGACGTATTCCGAAGCTGGGTCCGCGCACGCTGTGGCTGGATCTTTTCTCCTGAAGGACCGGGTGGAATGGGATTGCCGCTGAGCATGCAGCAGCCGGACGCGGTGGTGGCAGTGCTGGGCCGTATCGCAACGGCGCAGACGATCACCTCCTGGGTCATGCTGCTGCTCGGCATCATGGCGTTGGGGCTCACGGTAGCGGCGCTGTTCCTGATTCGCTCGATGAACCGGGTCGTGGGCCGGATCGACAGGCAGCTGGAGCGGCTGGGCCCGCACACCGAGCCGCTGGTCGCGAACCTGACGCGTATCACGGAAGACGCGCGTGGCGTGACGGATGAGGTGCGCCATCGTGCGAAGGATCTGATGAAGACAGTGGAGCATCTGAACAAGGCATTACGGGAAGGCACGGAAGCGGCGGAAACGCGTGTGCGTGAATTTGGCGCGGTGCTCGATGTGGTGAAGGCGGAAGCCGAAGAGATCCTGCTGGACACGGCGGCCACGGCGCGCGGCATTCACGCAACGGCGGAATCGCTGCGCGCGGCGCGTGGCAGCCGTCGTCGCCGGCCACTGGCTTCCCGGGTACCTCGTGATGGGGTGGAGCGCCTGCCGGAACCCGAAGTCGAAGAGGATCGCGAGCCCGGAGAAGGGGATGACGATGATCTGTCGGCAATGGAAGCCGTGAGTGAGCCCGAGTTCGAAGCTCGCGATGCGTGAGCCGCGCACCGGTCTGACGGACGCCACCGTCGCGTTCTTCATTGGCGCACTGGTAGGCGTGGGCGTGACGCTGCTGCTGCGGCCTGACGAAGACGACGAGCTGACGGGCGCGCTGGAGCGTGTGGGGCTGCACGGCTATCGCGCGCGGCGTGCATCGAAGCGCTACGTGCGCGAGTTGCGCGCCGTGCTGCGCCAGGCGAAGCAGCTGGACGCAGGCTCCTGAGGCCCGGCGTGTCCTCACGCAACCGGCGGTGGCTGCGGGTACTCGGTGTCGGCGTGGCGGCGCTGCTGCTGATGGCCCTGCTGCCGCAGCACGCGTGGGCGTTCGGACCTGCCACACACATCTTCCTTGGACGCAGCCTGCTGGACAGCCTCTATCCTGCTGCCACCGTGGCTCAGCCGACCTGATCCGCGTGCACCCGCAGAGCTTCCTGTACGGTTCCATGGCCGCCGACATTTCCTTCGCCAAGAAGTACGTCCCGGCGGGCCGGCACTGCCATTTCTGGCACGTGGGCGAGGAGATCCTCGACAACGCGCGACAATGACCGGCTGCGCGCTGTAGCCTACGGTTATCTCAGCCACCTCGCCGCGGACACGATCGCGCACAATTTCTTCGTGCCGCGGCAGCTGCTGCTCACGAGCAGCACAAAGGCGCTGGGTCACAGCTACTGGGAACACCGCATGGATGTGCACCTCGGCGAATCGTATCTCCGCGGCCGCGCGCGAGGTGGTCATGGAATACGATCATTCCGAAGCTGACAACCTGTTCGACAGCGTACTGAGCGGCACGATCTTCTCGTTCGAAACGAACCGCAGGATTTTCCGCGGCATGATCCGCGTGCAGGACAATGACCGCTGGCGTGCAGCATTCGACAGGGTGCTGCAGAGTTCGCGCTGGGATCTTTCGGATGCGACGGTGTCGGACGTATCATGTCACTTTCCTTCGACTTCGTAGTGGACTATCTGCTGCGACGCAGCGAATCCCATCCAGCCGCGCTGGATCCGATCGGGCGAGTTCAATCTCGGGCCTGGCGAAGAAGGTGCGACGGCTGGCATTGCGCGAGAACGCGCGGGCCTGCCCGGCATCCTGCAGAACCTGGCCGATGATTTCTTTCCGCTGCCCGCCGTGGAGCTGGGCCACTGGGACCAGCGGCTGCCCGATCGCCGCAATCGAACGCGCGGCCCCGATGCAGCCTCAGAGCCTGAGCCCTTTCGCGCAACAGTTCCGCGGCGTCGCCGCGGATCCACCTTTCCGCTCGATCGCTTCATCATCCGCCCCATGAGGAACGCCAGCAGTTTCGTTTCTCCCGCACGTAGCGCTGCAACCTCCGCCGGAGAAGGCGACGACACGTCGTCGACCCACTGCCGCGATCTGCGTCATTCATCACGTACCTGTGCCAGGCCTTCGGCAGCTCGACAATTCCGCGGCTGCTCTGGCCGGTCTCGACCATGCGCCCGAACACGCGTGCGCGCGAGTGAGCTGGACAGCGTGCCATTCGCGGCCAGGCGGATCAGCTCGCCCAGCCGCACCGGTGTTACCGGGAACGCGCTAATCTGTCAGTTGCCGCTGGTTCAGCCAGCCCAGTACATTGGTCATGACCCAGTTGCTCGCGGCCTTGGCATCGCGCTGGCGGCGGCGACGGCCTCGTACGTAGTCGGCCAGCTCGCGTGACGCGGTGAGCACGCCTGCGTCGTAGGGCGGCAGCGCGTATGTCTCGCGGAACCGCTGCTCCCGCGTCGCCGGCAGCTCGGGCAATGCGGCCCTGGCACGCGATCGACAGCGCGCCGTGAGCACGAGCGGCGGCAGGTCGGGATCCGGGAAATAGCGATAGTCCTGGCTCTCTTCCTTGGAGCGCATGGACCGCGCGGTTCCGTGCGTCGCATCCCAGAGCAGCGTCTCCTGCGTGATGGTTCGCGCCCGCTGCAGGAGCGCGCGGCTGCCGTTCGATCTCGCAGGCCAGCGCATGCTCGACGTTGCTGAAGGAGTTCATGTTCTTCAGCTCGGTCTTGGTGCCGAGCGCCTCGCCGCGCCGGCCGCGATCGAGATGTTCGCGTCGCACGCGCAGGCTTCCCTTCTCCATGTCGCAGTCGCTGACCTCCAGGTACTCGCAGCGTCTGCTTCAGCCGCGTCAGGAAAGCGCGGGCATGGGCGGGCGATACGCAGGTCCGGCTCGGTCACGATCTCGATGAGCGGAGTGCCCGCGCGATTGAGGTCGACGCGCGGTGCCGCCGGGAATGCGATCGTGCAGCGACTTGCCGGCATCCTCCTCGATGTGGATGCGCACGCAGTCGGACACGGCGCTGCGGCGCCGTCCCCATGCCGGCGCTCAGCCAGCCGCCCGTCGCGAGTGGCTCGTTCGAACTGCGTGATCTGGTAGCCCTTGGGCAGGTCGGGATAGAAGTAGTTCTTGCGAGCGAAAACGCTGCGTCGTGTGCATCGGTGCAGTCGAGGCCGAGCGCGGCGCGCACGCCCAGCTCGACGGCCGCGGCGTTGAGCACGGGCAGCGCGCCCGGCAGGCCCAGGCAGACCGGGCAGACGTGCGTGTTCGGCGGCGCGCCGAACTCGTCGAGGTCGCCGCAGAACAGCTTGGTCCGCGTCTCAGCTGCACGTGCACCTCCAGGCCGATGACGGCCTCCAGTCACCGCACTCATGCGCGGGCGCTCCGCGTTCCGAGCGCGCCGGCCACAGCGCAGCATCGACAGTCCTCGCGCCAGTGATCGCGCCATGATCTGGCCGCCCACGGGCAGGCCGTCGACTGCGCCAATCGGTACGGAAACCGCAGGCACGCCCGCGAGGTTGGCGGTGACCGTGTACACGTCGGAGAGGTACATCGCGTACGGGTCCTCGACTCGTCTCGCCGAGCCGGAACGCCGGCGACGGCGTGGTAGGTGTGAAGATCAGCGTCCACGCCGGCAGCGAAGGCGGCACGCAAATCGCGCGCGATCAGTGCCCGGCGCACGCGTTGTGCCTGGCCGTAGTACTCGATCCTGATAGCCGGCTGCGAGCGCGAACGTGCCCAGCATGATGCGGCGCTTGACCTCGGCGCCGAAGCCAGCGCGATCGCGTGCGCACGTACAGCTCGCGCGTGGCCGCCGCGTGCGCCAGCTGCGCGCGCGGGCCGTAGCGCACGCCATCGTAGCGCGCCAGGTTGCTGCGCGCCTCGGCGGGCGCGATCACGTAGTACGCGGGCATCGCCCAGGGCGTGTGCGGCAGCGAGATCTCGCGCAGCTGCGCGCCCGCATCCTGCAGCGCGCGCAATCGCCGTGCCGCAGACAGTGCGCGACGCGCGGGTCCAGGCCCTTGCCGAAATACTCGGCGGGCACACCAATCACGCAGACCCTCAACTGCACGCCGCGTTGCGCCTCGCGAAATCCTCCGTCGGCGCGCGGCGGAAGTTGCGTCGCAGCGGGTCCTCACCCGCGATCACATCCAGCAGCAGTGCAGCATCGTGAACCGTGCGCGCCGAAGGTGCCCGACCTGATCGAGCGATGATGCGAAGGCGACGAGACCGTAGCGGCTGACGCGGCCATACGTCGGCTTGATGCCGACCACGCCGCAGAGCGCCGCCGGCTGGCGTACCGAGCCGCCGGTGTCGGAACCGAGCGCGGCGGGCACGAGCCCGGCCGCGACCGCTGCGGCGGAGCCACCGGAGGAACCGCCCGGCACACGCCGCAGGTCGTGCGGGTTGCGGGTCGGCCCGAACGCGGAGTTCTCGGTGGACGAGCCCATGGCGAACTCGTCCAGGTTGGTCTTGCCGATGACAATCGCGCCGGCCGCGCGCAGCCTGCGCACCACCGTGGCCTCGTAGGGCGAGCGGAACCCCTCGAGGATGCGCGAGCCACAGGTGGTGGGCAGGTCCAGCGTGCACAGGTTGTCCTTGAGCGCAACCGTGACACCGGCAAGGGGTGCAGACGACGACGGGTCCTCCCTGAGCCGGCGGTCCAGCGCCCGCGCTTCTGCTAACGCCGTGTCATTGGCCAGCGCGAGGAACGCGTGCAGCGCGCCCTCGCCGGATTCCGCGGCGCGGATGCGTTCGAGTGCCGCTTCCGTATTGGCGAGCGCGGTCACCGTACCATGCAAAGCGTCGCCCGCGATCTGCGCCAGGCTGCGCGGGTCCGCCATCAGGCGTCGGCCCCGCCATCCGCGTCGGCATCGAGCCCGGCCAGTCGCGGCACGGTGAAGAAACCGTCGAGGAACCCCGGAGCGAAGGCCGCAGGCGGCCGCTGCAGCGCATCCGCCGGCGGTGCGTCGTCGCGCAGTCGAGTTTGGTCGCCTGTACGCTCCGTTTCTGCTGTCGCCGCAGCCGGCACGCGCTGCAGTTCCGCGACGTGCTCGAGGATCGCATCCAGCTGCTGCGTGAAGCGCTCGATCTCGCCCGGGGAGAGATCGAGGCGGGCCAGAACGGCGATTTCGAGGACGTTGTCCCGTGTGACTGGCATTGCGTTCTCTGTTTGACTCCGTTTCTGGGGCTCGGGCTGGGGCTGGGAACTCACGTCACCGCATGATTGCGTCGCTCGATTCTGCTCCAGGCTGCTCGGATAGCCCGCACGGATCGCGGACGGACACCGCGCTCCCGATGTGCGACGCACTCGGACCAGACGTGAGTCCCCAGCCCAGGCCCAGCCCGTGCCCAAGCAACGCATTTCGGAAAGAAGATAAAGCCAGCGCGGGTGACTGACGATGGGCCAGGGCGGTCTCCCGCCCTGGCCCGGATGAAGCGGACTACTCGTGTGTCGTGGTGGTCTCCCACTTCACGATCTTGAGGTCGAGCACGAAGATCGCGTACAGCACCGGGCACCAGCAGCAGCGTGACGAAGGTGGCGAAGGTCAGGCCGCCGATCTGGGCGTAGCACAGCGGCTGCCAGAAGCGGGCCGCCGTGCAGCGACAGCGGGATCAGGGCGAGCACAGTGGCGCCCACCGTGATCATGCACCGGGCGCAGGCGCAGGATACCGGCATCGAGCAGCGCCTCGCTCAGCGGCTCGCCCTGCTCGCGTGCTTCCTCGATGAAGTCGAAGAGCACGATCACGTGGCTCACGATCACGCCCACCAGGCTGGCCACGCCCAGGAAGGCCATGAAGCCGAACGGCGCGCCCATCACCCAGAGCGCCGACGAGTGCGCCCACGACGCCGTAGGGAATCGCGCCGAACACGAGCAGCGGCTTGACGGCGTTGCGGAACTGCACGACGAGCGCGACGAAGATGGCGAGAACGGAGACGCCCATCACGAACGACATCTTGTGGTTGCTCTTCAGCTGCTCCTTGTATTCGCCGCCGACCTCGAGCTTGAAGCCGGGCGGCAGCTCGCGGGCCAGCGGCTGGATCTGCGGCATGGCCGCTCGATGACCTCCGACGGCAGATGGCCCGCGCGATCGGAAAACAGCCGACTGTGATGGTGCGGAACTGTGTCCGCCGGTTGATCTTGGCCGGGTGCATGCCGTAGGCGAGCGACGCGATCTGGCGCAGCGGCAGCACGCGTTCGTTCTGCGACGGAGAATACGTAGAGGTTCTGCAGATCGGCCAGCTGCGCGCGCTCCTCCGTGCGCAGGCGGGTGACGATCGGGATCTGCTTGTCGCCTTCGCGCAGCGAGCCGACGTTGTAGCCGTTCAGCGCGACCGACGTCGAGACCGCCACATCGGCGTTGGTCAGGCCGGCCAGGTTGGCGCGGTCGGGATCCACGCTCAGCTGAACGGCAAGGGCGTCCGCGCCCCAGTCATCCTGTACGCGCTCGGCGATCGGGAATGCCGCGGAACACGGACTTCAGACGTTCGGCCTGCGCGCGCAGTGTCGCCATGTCGTCACCCGAGATGCGCACGGCCACGGGCTGACCCACGGCCACGCCGCTTTCCAGCTGTCTCACATCGACGCGAGCGCCCATGCACGCGCGCGCGTGACGGCGAGCTGCAGCGCCTCCACCAGGTGCGGCGGTGTCGTGCTTGTCCCGCACTTCGACGATCAGCAACGCGTAGTTCGACTGCTGCGGCTCGGGGTTGTTCGAGAACCAGAAGCGCGGCCCGCCGCCGCCCACGAACGTGGTGATGGAGCGCAGCACGGGCCGCGGCTTCCCGCGCCTTGCCGTGGTGCTGTGACAGCTGTTCGGCGACGTCGCGCACCACGGCTTCGGTTTCCTCCGCGGCGCTGGCGCGTGGCCGAGATGGCTGCGTCTTCCGGCAGCCAGATGTCGACCGTCGAGAGCGCGGCCAGGTCTTTCGGGAAGAACTGCTGGCGCAGCTGCCGGCCGATCACGCCGCCCGCGAGCAGCACGACAAGCGAGCCGGCGAACACGTACCAGCGGTGCTGGATGGCCCACGTGGCGACGCGGCAGTACGCGCCCGTGAACCCGCGCGTGCGCCGCTCCTCGATGCTGCGCTCCGGTGTCCGCCGCGGCCGCAGCAGGTGATAGCCGAGCAGCGGAATGAAGGTCATCGAGACAATGCGCGAAGCCACCAGCGCGCTGGTCAGCACCACAGGCAGCGTGAAGATGAAGCGGCCGGTATCGCCGTGCAGCAGCAGGAACGGAATGTAGGCGACGATGTTGGTCACGGTCGCGAACAGGATGGCCGTGGCCAGTCGCGTCGGCCCGATCCACGCCGCGTGGATGCGCTTCTGTCCGGCGGCCAGGTCGCGCTTGATGGCGTCACCGGCGACGACCGGATCGTCCACGAGCAGACCCAGCGCGAGAATCAGCGAGGCGATGGACCGGACTGCAGGTCGAGTCCGAGCATCGACATCATGCGCGAACGTCATCGCCAGTGTGAGCGGAATGGAGAGCGCCATGAGCAGGGCCGAGCGCCACTCCATGAAGCCGACGAGCGCGACAATGACGACCAGGACGATGGCTTCGATCAGGCTGTCCATGAACAGGTCGACGCTTTCCTTCACCTGCACGGGCTGGTCCGACGTGCGCGCGAAGATCAGGTCCTCGGGCAGGCGAGCGCGCAGCACATGCAGCGCGGAGTCAACCTGTGCGCCGAACTCGCCGATCTTGGCGCCCGAGCGCATCTGCACGCCCAGTGTGATCGCGCGATTGCGCTGCCAGTGGCCGGTGCTGTCCTGCCATGTGTAGTAGTTGAGCAGGCGGGCGGGCGAGGTGTAGCTGCGCTGCACCTCGACCAGGTCGCGCAGGTAGAGCGGCGTGCCGGAGCGGGACGCGCCCATGATCACACCGCCGATCTCGCCGTTCCGAGCTGAAACTCGCCGGTGGGCGTAATGGCCAGCGACTTGCCCCCAATGTCGATCAGCCCACCGGCCGCCGGCGTGTTCCTCGCCTTCAGCACATTGCCCAGGCCGCCCACCTTGACGCCGTACGAAGCCAGCCGCTCCTGTGAGTAAGACAGTGTTATCTCTTCGTCGAGCAGCCCGTCGCGGCTGATCTTGGTGACAATGGGCAGGGTCTGCAGCGTGCGCCGGATCAGGTCCGTGTACGCCTCCATCTCGCGGTAGCTGTACTTGTCGCCGGCCGTGGCCTGCAGCGCCGCCCAGGCGTCCGCGGGGTCGTGCACCACGGCCGGCGGCCAGGCATCGGGGTGGATGTCGGCGGCGCGCAGGCGCAGCTCGAGGAAGCTCTGCGCGTAGGCGACGAGGGCCGCGTCGGATTCATCGGTGACGCCGTCGACGATCACGAAACCCGCGCCTTCGGCCACGCGTGCGTCCTGCAGTGCGCCGTCACTGGTGGCGGCGGCCGCGAACATTTCCGCGGGCCGGCGCAGCGCCGCGCTGGTGGAGGATGCGGGCACGTTGAAAACGATGGCCGCGCGGTTCGCGCGCCTGCCGCGCAGGGATGCGCGCAGCTCGCGCAGCGACGCCGCGATGGCATCCGCACGCACACCGATCTGCGCTTCGCCGACGCGTGGGCTGGCCACGGTCAGCATCAGTGCCGACGTCGCGCCGAAGTCCTTGATGAAGGTGATCGGGCCGGCGCCGGGCGGCAGATCGTGGATCGCATTGAGCCGCAGCATGATGTCGTCGAACGGCTTGGCGGGGTCCTCGACCTCTTCCTTCAGCTGCACGTAAACGAAGGCGGCCCCCACGCGTGTCGTCGACCACACGACGTCGACATTGACGTTCTCGGCAATGACTTCCTCGACGCGGCGGGTCACCAGCTCTTCGACCTGCTCGGCCTGCACGCCCGGCCAGCGCACCATTGCCAGTGCCACCTTGACCGGGATATCGGGATCCTTGCGCTGGGGCATGCGCAGGTAGCCTGCGAGACCCCAGCCGAGGATGATCACCAGGACCACCCATGAAATGTGGCGGTTCTCCGTGAAGAACCTCGCCGTGTTGTGCTTGTTGGCTATCAGCCACTCGTCCGTGCGATGTGACATGGGACGGGTCTCCGTTCTCGTTCAAGGTCAGGGAATGACGCGGACGGCCTGCGCATCGGCAACCAGGGTGGCGCCGCGCACGATCACGCGTTCGCCGCCGGTCAGGCCGGATGTGATGCCGATCATGTTGCCGGTTACTGTGCCCAGGCAGACGCGACGCAGTCGCGCCACACCGTGCTCGCCTTCGCCCTCGACGACGTAGACGGCATAACCCGCTGTTTCCCCGGGCGGCCGTACAATGGCGTTGAGCGGGAGTGTGATCGTGGGAGCGAGTCTGTCCGACAATGCGATCTCGATGGCCGCGATCATGCCCGGCTTCAGGCGGCTGTCGGGATTGGGAATGGTGACTTCGGCTTCGAAGATGCGACTGCCGGGATCGGCCGCGGGCGAAACGCGCGTGATGCGGCCGTGGAATACGACGCCCGGTACCGCTTCCGTGGTGATGTCCTGCGCACTGCCGAGGCGCAGCCCGGCAACGAGAATATCGGACACGCCGAACACGGCTTTCACCTGACGTGTGTCCGCCAGCTGGAATCCGGGCGAGCCCGCCGCGACCAGCGAGCCCACTTCAATGCTGCGGCGCAGCACCGTGCCGGCCATGGGCGCGCGCAGGGATGCATCACTCAGCGCGATCGCGGCCTGATCGTATCTCGCCTGCGAGGAAGCCACGCGCGAAGCGGCAGCATCATAGTCGGCGCGTGCGGCGGAGCGATTCTCGAACAGCAGCGAAACGCGATTGAAGTCCGCCTTCGCCTGATTGAGGCTGGCTTCCGCCTCCGCCACCTGGTCGTGATACTCGGTGGTGCGCAGCCGGGCGAGCACCGTACCGGCAGGCACGAAGTCACCGTCCTGCACATTGCGCGCACGTCCATCGGCGCCGTTCAGCTGCAGGATGCTTTCGACGTAGCCGGCGACACGGAACGAGATGTCGACCTGCACGTCGGGCTTGATGCTGGCGGAGTACCGGATACGGCCGCCCGCCGTCTGACCGGCAACCGCGTACGTGGTCACCGGGATGGGCTCGTGTGCCGGCGGCTCCGAGGAGGCGCATGCGCCTGCCACGGTGGCTGCGAGCACGACACGAATGGATCGCACAGGAACCTCCAGTCGGAATCGTCAGTGTCAGCGCGCCAGGCCGGGCGTCACGCCCGCGGCGCGAAAGAATGCATCGAGACGCTTGAACAGATCCGCTTTCGCCTCGGGCGAGCGGAAGAAGTGGAACTCGCCGCCCGCGCGCTCGACACGCATGAGATCGACGAGGAATGCGTAAGTCGCATCAGCCGCGCGCTGATCCGCGTTGAGTGCGGCCTGTTGTGCATCGATGAGGCTGATCACGGCGACGGTGCCACGGGCATAGGCATCGGTGACCAGGTCGAGATTGTTGCGCGCGGCTTCCGCGGCCTCCTGCGCCTGGCGGATGCCGGCCCATGACGCACTCGCGACGTGCAGCGCATCCAGCATCTGCTGGTCGATCGAGTGCTGCAGCAATGTGCGCATGAGGTTGAGTCGTTCCAGCTCGAGGCTGGCCTCGGCTTTGGCGGCCTCGCGCTCCATCCCGGTGAACACGGGGCGCGAGAGCTGGAAACGAATGCTCCAGGTTTCGTCGGGCGCGGCGGAAATGCCGCCCAGGTTCGTGGGCAGCTGCGGGCCGGTGCTGCCGGCGCCGCCGCGCGCGAACTGGCTGCTCATGGCGGCCTGCAGGCTGAGCGTGGGCCACCAGAGCGAGCGCGATGCCGAGCGGAGCGAGCGGCGCTGCGCAGCGATCGACGCGTCCAGCTGGCGCAGCTCGGGTGAAGCGGCCACGGCTTCGCCCACCATGAACTCGCGGAACACACGGAAGGTCTCCGGATTGCCGAGGTAGTCGAAGATGTGCGGCTCGCTGGTCAGGAACGTCGAATCCGACGGCACTGCATCGGCAATGGTGAAGGGCTCCTCGAGCGGACGCTCGAGCATGCGGTTCAGACCGACTTCGGCAACGCGCAGCTGTGCATCGGCCTGCAGCACGGAGCTGCGGGCCGTGGCCAGCTCGCTCTGCCAGCGGTAGACGTCCGCCAGGCTGGCGGCGCCCGTGATCTCGCGCAGCTTCGCCAACTCGAGGTTAGCGCGCGTACGCCGCAGGTTGGCGCGCTGCACGCGGGCCTGCGCCTGGGCGCGCAGCACGCTGAGGCCGGCCGTGGCCGCATCCAGCGCCACGTCCATTTCCGTACGCCGCAGCTCGGCGATGCGCCCTTCCTGCTGGTGGCCCGCGATCGCGTAGCCGGACCACGCATCGTCGGAGATCAGCACCTGCGAGAAGTTGAGCGACCCGGTGAGCTGCCGCTCCGGCTGCTGGCCGAAGCTGGCGGCGGCCGTAGCATCACGCACCATTGTCCCCGTCGTGGAGAAGTTGACCTGCGGCAGCAGCGCCGAGCGCGCCCGTCGCTTCTCCTCGCCGCCGGCTTCGACGTAACGCTCCGCCGCGCGCACATCGCTGTGCACGCGCATGGCTTCGCGCGCCGCGCTCGCGACTGACCAGCTCGGGCCCTGCGCGGGCGGCAGCTCATTGATGAGGTCCGCTTCGATCAGCGTCTGCCACTCGGGCGCGAAACCGATCGTCCTCGCCGTGGCCATGTTCAAGGTCAGCTCGGGAATCGCGGCAAGGACCACGGGCAGCGTGGCGGCATCTTCGCCTGCGCGAATGCGCTGGATGTCGACGGCGGTGCGCCGCGCCCGGCGCTCCAGCTCATCGCGCGGCGCGAACGCGGCCAGGGCGCCACGCTCCACGCCCTGGCGGCCGAGCACCGTGAACGTGGGCAGGTGGCGCGCCTTCACTGCCGCGAGCAGGCTGTCGAAGCCGGCCGGTGCGAGCCGATCAAGCGGGCCGAGGTAAACCGCATCGGTGGACGCCGGCAGCTGCGCCAGCGCGCTCACGCCAGACTGCGCGACAGGTACGATGTCGACCGCAAAGCCGAGCGCCGACGCCTGCTGCCTCAGCTGCGCGGCCAGCGCGGGAATCGCATCCGGCAGGCCCGGCTCGACCAGCACCGCCAGTGAACGGAACGGCACCACGCTGCGGAACTGCTCGAGTGTACGCACAGTGGCGTACGCGGCATCAATGTAGGTGAGGTTGTGAACGCCGCTGGCACCGTCGTGGGCCGGCAGTCCCTGCAGCGTCGCGTCGATCACGACTGCGGCGATCGAGGGCTTGGGCAACGCAGTGCGATGCGCCAGCTCGTGCGAGCCGAGCGCGCCCAGCGCCACCACCACGTCGACAGCGCGGTCGGCGAAGAGTCGGTCGACGGCAGTACGCACGCCGCGCACGGTCCAGTCCGCGTATGCAACCTGTGCCGAATCGAACGACACACGCGCATCATTGCCGAAGAACGCCGCAATCTCCGCGCGGAACGCGGCCAGCGCCGCGCGCGTCGTTTCCAATGCGCCGTCCAGCACCACGCCCACGCGGGTCGCTTCCGGGGCGGGTCGCTGTGCCGCCACGCCACCCGCAAGCGCCGCGCTGAGCAGCAGTGCGCAGCCCGTCTGCAGAGCGCGGCTCCATATTCCGTTCGGCGCGGGACGCAATGCCTTCCCGCGGCGTTGCGACACTCCCTGCAGCTGCCCACTGCCGTCCATGTGACCCTCCTCTGCGTCCGCCGAATGTGCGTGACATCCTGCCAGCCCGTTGCGTGACACTGCTGTTCGCATGACAAGTCCTGCTTCGCGTGTTCGATCGAGGGATCGCCTGCGCCGCACAGCGCGAGGCGCTCACAGTGAGGAAGGCGCAGCCGGAGGTGCGGGAGCGACATGGGCCCGGATGGCGGGGCTGGCAGGAGGGGGCGTCACTTCGCGGGCCGGCCGCATGGCGGAGACGGGCCGGCCCGTTTCCCACGCCGCTTCCATGAATGAAAACAGGCGGTGGGAGCACCCCACCGCCTGTTTCATTGTATGCGACGATGTTCGTCCAGCGCCGCGCCGCTTACGCCGTCCGCTTCTGATACTGCTGAACGGCCAGACCGAACGTCGCGACCGCGAAGCCGATGAGGATCAGCAGCGGCCGCATGACCTCCCTCAGGCCTGCGCCCTTCAGCATGATGGCCCTCGCCATGGATACGAAGTGACGCACCGGGTTGAACTCCGCTGCCACCTGCACCCAGTGCGGCATGCTGTCGACGGGCGTGAACAGCCCGCTCATCAGCAGGTAGATCATCATGATGAAGAAGGTCACGAACATCGCCTGCTGCTGGGTTTCCACGCGTGTCGAGATGAGCAGGCCGATGCCGAGTGCCACAATGAGGTACACGGCGGCGGCGCCGAACAGCAGCAGCAGGCTGCCCCGCATGGGCACGCCGAAGACCAGCCTGCCGATCACCAGGCCGATGCCCAGGTCGATCATGGCCAGCGCCCAGAAGGGCAGCAGCTTGGCCGTGATGAACTGGCCGCGCGTGATGGGCGTGACATTGAGCTGCTCGAGTGTGCCCAGCTCTTTTTCCCGCGCAATATTCTGCGCCGAGAGCATGGTGCCGATCAGTGTGACGAGTGAGACCAGAATGCCCGGCACCATGTAGTGTTTGTAGTTGAGCGTGGCGTTGTACCAGCTGCGCACGCGACCTTCGATTCTCGCGGTGCCGGTTTGCGGCCCGATGCGGGCCGGCTCGCGCACGGTTGCCAGACTGGGACGCAGCTCGACACCCAGCTCGCGCGAATAGGCAGCGAGAATGTCCGCCGAGTATGCCTGCACAATGCCTGCGGCCGATCCCTTTTCTGCGTTCACGGAGAGCATCACGCCCGCCTGCCCGGTGCGCATCAGGGACGACTCGAAATCGGCCGGTATGACCACGATCAGGCTGGCCTCATCGCGCAGCATCGCCTCATTCGCGAGGTCGGTCGAGCCCGATGCTCCCGTGATGCGGAAGTTGCCGGACGCCGTGAAGCGCTGCACCAGGCCGCGTGATGCCTGCGTGTGATCCTGGTCGACGATGTAGGTCGGCGTATCGCGGATCGTGAACGTCGCGGCATTCGCCAGGATCAGCAGCTGCACCACGGGCACGAGCATGACCTGCGCCATGGTGGCCTTGTCGCGAACGACGTGGAGCACTTCGGCCCACGCCAGTGCAAGAGTCTGTCTCATTTTTCAGTCCAGTCGGATGTGGAAGGACCGTGTGCTGACTGCCAGGAGAACGAAGGCCATGACACAGAGAATCAGCGTCTGCGGCCACAGCAGATCGAGACCGACGCCCTTCAGCATGATGCTGCGCGCCACGCTGACGAACCATCGGGCCGGAATGAGGTTCGAGATCCACTGCAGGATCCCGGGCATGCTCTCGATGGGGAAGATGAACCCGGAGAGCAGCATTGTCGGCAGCATGGTGCCAATCATGGCGCCCATCATGGCCACACGCTGCGACGATGTGCGGGCCGAGATCATCATCCCCAGCGCCAGTGAGACGAGGATGAAGAGCAGGCCTTCGCCCAGCAGCAGCAGCAGACTGCCGCGCAGCGGCACATCGAACACGACCCTGGCCTCGGCGATTACCAGCAGTACGCCCACGAAGCCGATCGCGAGGTAGGGCAGCACCTTGCCCACAATGATCTGCCAGGGCCGCAACGGCGACACCAGCAGCGCCTCCATGGTGCCCGTCTCCTTCTCGCGCGTCAGCGAGATCGCCGTCATGAGCGCGGAAATGATCGTGAGCACGAAAGCCATGAGGCCGGGCACGAACAGGTGCGAGCTCTCCGCGGTGGGGTCGAAGCGCATCCGCATCTGCGGCACGATCTGCACGCCCGCCGCTGCGCCGCTGATCTCGCGCTCGTAGTCGCGGATCACGGACAGCGCATAGTTCTGCCGCGTACTGGCGGTGTTCGGCTCGGTCGCGTCCGCAATGATCTGCACATGCGCGGTCTGGCCCTTTGCCAGACGTGTCGCGAAATCCGGCTCGAATACCACGGCCTCCTGTGCCTCGCCGCTGCCGAACAGCTCGTTGAGCGTCCCGGTGTTGCGCAGCACGGCGACCGAGCGGAACGCCTCGCTGGCTTCCAGCCGGTTGCGGATCTCGAGCGTCACGTGATCCGGCGAGGGATCCACAACGGCCAGGCGAATGTCCTTCACGTCGGTGCGGATGGCGAAGCCGAACAGTACTACCTGCACCACCGGCATGAGCACGACCACGGCCAGCGTACGCCGGTCGCGCAGGATGTGGTACATCTCCTTGGCCAGCAGACCGCGCAACGCGTTCATGAGCCCACCTTCCCGGCCGGCCTCGCCAGCCGCACGAAGACTTCGTCCATGGAATCCGTCTGGAACTCGCGCTTCAACTCCGAGGGTGTGCCCATGGCGCCGATCTTCCCGGCCACCATGATCGAGATGCGATCGCAGTACTCGGCCTCGTCCATGTAATGTGTTGTTACCAGCACCGTGGTCCCGGCCGCGGCCGCCTGGTAGATCATCTCCCAGAACTGGCGCCGCGTAATGGGATCGACGCCGCCCGTGGGCTCGTCCAGGAACACGATGCTCGGCTCGTGCAGCAACGCCACAGAGAAGGAAAGCTTCTGCCGCCAGCCCAGCGGAATCGAGCGCACCTGCAGATCAGCCGACTGCTCCATCCCCAGCCGGCCCAGCATCGCGGACGTACGCTCGCGCACCACGCGGGACGACAGGCCGTAGATGCCGCCGTAGAGCCGGATGTTCTCGCGGATGGTCAGATCTTCGTAGAGCGAGAACCGCTGGCTCATGTAGCCGATCGATCGCTTGATCGATTCGCTGCCCGAATAGATGTCGTGCCCGGCCACCGAGGCCTTGCCACTGCTGGGCGCGAGCAGTCCCGTGAACATGCGCATGGCCGTGGTCTTGCCGGCGCCGTTGGCGCCCAGGAAGCCGAAGATCTCGCCGTTCGCGACTTCCAGGCTGATGTGGTCCACAGCGGTGAAGCTGCCGAACGTGCGCGTGAGATCCTCAGCGCGAATCGCCACACTCGTGTTCATGCTGCCTCCCGCGTGCGGCCCAGGTAGGCCATGAAACTGTCCTCGATGGTTGCCGGGATCGGCTCTGCCGTGGCATCACGGAAGCCCTGCGCGGCCAGGTATGCGAGCAGCTCGGCGCGGATCGCGTCCGCCGCCGTGCCCGTACGCCGGTCCGTGTAGTGCAACACCTCGCCGAAAGGAAACACCGTGTTGGTGCCGGCGTAGTCACGCAGCGCCAGCAGTGTGCGGTAGCGTTCCGTGGAGCGCACCGCGAACAGCGGCCTGTCGAACGAGTCCGTGATCGCCTGCGGTGCATCCACCGCCAGGATGCGCCCGTTCTGCATCAGCGCGATGCGATCGCAGCGCGTGGCTTCGTCCATGTACGGCGTCGACACGATGATGGTGAGGCCGGCCGCCTTGAAGCTGGCCAGCAGCTCCCAGAACTCGCGGCGTGAAACCGCATCGACACCCGTCGTCGGTTCGTCCAGGAACAGAATGTCGGGGCGGTGCACCAGTGCGCAGCACAGCGCGAGCTTCTGCTTCATGCCACCGGACAGCGCACCGGCGCGCCGCTTGCGGAAGGGCTCGAGCTGCACGTAGATGGGCGCGATCTGCTCGCGCTCGCGCTCCAGCCGCGTACCGAACACGGACGCGAAGAAGCGCAGGTTCTCCTCGATGCTGAGGTCGGGATAGAGCGAGAACCTGCCCGGCATGTAGCCCAGCCGCGGCCGCAGTGCCCACAGATCCTTCACCACGTCATGGCCGAGCACCTGCGCGCTCCCGGAATCCGGCACCAGCAATGTCGCGAGCATGCGGATGAGCGTGGTCTTTCCTGCGCCGTCCGGGCCAATGCAGCCGAACAGCTCGCCCGGCTTCACCGCGAGGGAGACGTCGCTCACCGCCGCGGTCGCGCCGAAACGCTTGCTCAGCCCTGTTACCACGACCGCGTCGCTCATCGGGCCGCCGTGGTGATGGGTGTGAAGCGAACGTCAGCGGGCATGCCGATCTTGAGCACGCCATCGTTGTTGGCGACGACGATCTTCACCGCGTACACCAGGTCCGCACGCTCTTCGCGGGTCTGTACGGGTGTGGGCGTGAACTCGGCCTGGGCCGAGATCCAGGACACGCGGCCGTGCAGCGTGCGGCGGGCACGCGCGCCCGCGTCGATCGTGACTTCGGCCGTCTGTCCAATGTGTACCTGTGCCAGCTGCGGCTCCGTGATGTACGCCCGCAGCTCCATGGAATCGAGCATCGCCAGCTTGTAGAGCGGCTGACCCTGCTGTACGAACTCGCCCGGCTCTGCGTAACTCGTGAGCACGGTGCCCGTCTGCGGGTTCGCGATCCGGCTGCGCCGGATGCGATCCTCGATCTGCGCAATGCGCGAGGCGCTCGAGGCAATGTCGTGCTGCACGGTTTCGCGCTGCGCCCGCGTCGCCTGGATCTGCTCGCCCAGCACGCGATACTCGCGCTCCGCCTGGTCCATCTGCTGTGTCGTTGCGGCCTGCGCCTGGTGCAGCCGCTGCGTGCGGCCATACGCGCGTTCGGCGATCTCGTACTGCGCCTGCAGCACGTCGATCTGCTTCGCAACTTCGACGGCGCGCGAGCGACTGGCATCACGCTGCGCGATCATTTCGGCGCGCTCCAGCGTCAGCTGCACCGTGTCCACGACCCCTACCATGCATCCCGCCTCGATGCGCTCGCCGTCATCCGGTGTGAACCACACGAGCTGCCCGGAGGTCTCCGCGGAGACCACCACTTCCGTTGTTTCGAAATTGCCGTATGCGTCCGGTGCATCACCGCGATCGCATGCCGTGCTGAGGGGCAGTGCCGCCGTCACGACCAGGACGACGCCCTGGCCCAGTCGATTCGTGTATCGCATTAGCGGATCTCCAGTCCGAGTGTGGTCAGAAGGCGGGCCCGGGCCTGTACCTGCTCCACCTGATGCTGAGCCCGCGTGAGTCGTGCCTGCAGAACATCGGTGCTGCGGTCGAGGTACTCCGACGCGGTCACCACGCCCTCGCGGAGGCGCAGCCGGGTTTCGTCCTCGACGCCTTGCCGCAGCGCGACGATCTGGTCATCCAGACCGAGCGCGCCGTCCAGGCGATCAATGTCCGCGACATCGCTCTGGATCGAACGCACCAGCTCGCTGGTGAAGGCCGCCTCTTCCGCCGCGACGATGCGCTGCTGCACGGCCAGCACGCCGCGGTCGCGCTGCGTGGTGCCCCAGTTCCAGGGCGCCCACTTCACCTGCAGCCCTAACACGTAATAACGGTCGAACTGGTCGCTGACGGGATTGAGGCCGGGGCGGCCGTAGCCCGCGCGGCCAAACGCCGAGACGCTCGGCCGCAGCTCGGCGGACAGCACCGTCTGCTCGCGCGCGAGGCGGTCGCGCGTGCGATCGAACTGCTCGTATTCCGGACGGCTGCGCAGCTGCGCCAGTCCCTGCCTCGCCTGTTCGGTTTCCTCGCACAGGTCGGGCAGCGCAATGGGCGCATCGGCCGCCAGGGGCTGCCGCGTCAGCTCGGTGAGCCTCGCCAGCGCCGCACGCCGGTCAGCCTCGACCTGCTGCTGCTCCTGCCGCCGCTCGAGCAGTGTCGCCTGGATCGCGGCCGCGTCGCCTGGCAGTGCCTCGCCCTCACGAACACGCACCCGCGTCTCCTGCAGGCGCTGATCGAGATCGGCAATGCTGGCGGCAATGATGCGGCTGCGCTCCGTGAGCAGCGCCGCGTTGAAGAACGACTCGTTGACTTCCTGCCGCAGACTGTAGAGCGCGGTCTTCACGCCCGCCTCGGACTCGGCCAGCTTCGCCTGTTCGACGCCCCGGCGCGGACTCCGCGTGGGATCGAACAGCGACTGCTCGACCTCGAGCCGGCTGTCGTACGTGTCCCGTGAAGGTGTGGCAAACGAAAGGCCGGCCGGCAGCGAGCCGCCGCCGAATACCGCCGACTGATACTGCCCGCCCGCGGTCGCAGCGAGCGCCGGCAGCCTCTCGGCCGAGAGATTGCCCAGCCGCAGTTCCGTCTGCTTCGCCAGCAGACCGAACTCGCGCTGCCGCGCATCACCCGCCACCGCCTGCGCCTGCAACCGGCCCAGCCGCAGCGAATCCTGCGCTCCCGTCTGCGCCCGCGCCGGCACCGCCGCGCCCAGCGCCAGACAACTCAGAACCGTAAGCCGCATTCCCGCTTTCATGGCAAACCGTGTGTTCGAGGAAGCAGAGTCCGCCCCGGAGTCTGCCGGTAGCGTTTCACACCTCGTACGGCGCGGAACCAGGCGGATTGGCGACATCGGCCTGGGAGAACGGCGTTACTGGGCTGGTTGCTGGGGCTGGTTGCTCGGGAACGGATCAACAGAGAACGGCGTTTCTGGGGGCTGGGAACTCACGACGCTTCGGGTTCGCGGCGCATCCCCGGCCGTTCTTTCGCGGTCGATCGCTCACTTATAACAGTATGTTAGTAGCGACGATATCTCGTTCGGGAGGGCATTGCGCAGGTGGAGTCTGCCACGAGGACGTTCCGGGGGGAGGCAGGATGGGACGGAGTCGGCGTTCCATGCCGCGCACCGGTGCGGTCAGACGGTGCGCGTGCCGGAGACGTCGCCGCGAGCCAAACGAGTCGTGGCTCCCCGGCCCAGCCCAAGCGCCAGCCCGAGAAACGCAGTTAGCCGTTAGTGCGTCAATCCGTTCCCGAGCAACCAGCCCGAGCCCCTGCCCCAGAAACGCAGTTCAAACGCTGACAGCCACACCCATGCCGGCCATGCAACCGCCTTTCAAAGCTCCTTCTGTAAATTGGCGTACCGGACCATGACCTTCTTGCGGCCTGCGCCGTCGAATTCGATGGTGGCCTTGAGGTCGGGGCCGAAGCCGGACAGCTCGCGGATGGTGCCGCGGCCGAACTCGGGGTGGCGCACGCGTTCGCCTTTCACGAAGCGCGGCACATCCTGCGCGTCCGTGTAGTCGATGTAGACGCCGCGCCCGGAATCGTCATCGAAGGGCGTCGAGCGAGGCGAGGGGCTGGGGGCGGCGCGACGCTGCCAGGCGCGGTCGGGCGTCGAGGATTCGAGGCGACGACGCTCCAGCGCGGGTGTGGTGCGCTGCTCGGTCAACGTGGCGGGGATGGGCTTCAGGAAACTCGACGGAATGCAGTCGATGATCTCGCCGGCACGCCGCCGGCTGCGCGCGTGCAGCAGGTAGAGTTTGCGGCGGGCGCGTGTGACGCCCACGTAGAACAGCCGCCGCTCCTCTTCCAGCATGGCCGGGTCATCAAAGGCGCGCGCCAGCGGGAACAGGCCATCCTCGAGCCCGGCAATGAACACGTATGGGAACTCGAGCCCCTTGGCGTTGTGCAGTGTCATCAGCGTGATGGCTTCGGCCTGCGGATCGTGCCGGTCGACATTGGTCAGCAACGATACCTTCTGCAGGAACAGGTCGAGCTGGGTGGCGCCGGCTTCGGGAACGTCGTCCGGTTCTTCCGGCTCGAGGTCCGTGTACTCGTGCGCGCCCGCGACCAGCTCGCGCACGTTGTCGAGCCGCTCCTCGCCTTCGGGTCCTTCATCCGATCAGCGCATTGGCAATGCCGACCTCCTCCACCAGACGCTCGAGCAGCTCGCCCACGGGGAGATGCAGCGCGAGTGCACTGAAACGCTGGATCAGCTCTGCGAAATGGACCAGCGAGGTGATGGCGCCGCCGCGCACTTCCAGGCATTCCTGCGCGCGCGCGGCCGCTTCCAGTGGCGTCATGCCGCGCTCGGCCGCCCATTGCAGCAGCCGGGCCTGCGTCGTGTCGCCAATGCCGCGGCGAGGATAGTTGATGATGCGGTCGAATGCGCCGGCGTCCTTCGGATTCGAGATGAGCCGGAGGTAGGCGAGAACATCCATGATCTCGCGCCGTTCGTAGAAGCGCGTGCCGCCCACGATCTGGTAGGGCACGTCGCGGCGGCGGAACGCCTCTTCGAACGCGCGTGACTGCGCGTTGGTGCGGTACAGCACCACGAAATCGCGCAGCGAGCGCCCTGCCTCCTTCAGCCGCGCGTCCAGCTCGGTCGCGACCCAGTCCGCTTCGTCGCGCTCGTCCAGCGCTTCCACCAGCGTCACCCGCTCACCCGGGCCCGCATCCGTGCGCAGCGTCTTGCCCTTGCGCTGCGTGTTCTGCGCGATCACGTGATTCGCGGTGTCCAGGATGGTGCTGGTCGAGCGGTAATTCTGCTCGAGTCGCACCACACGCGCACCCGGAAAGTCGTTCTCGAAATCGAGAATGTTCCGGATGTCGGCGCCTCGCCACGCGTAGATGGACTGATCGTCGTCGCCTACCACCATCAGATTGCCGTGCGCTTCCGCCAGCATCTTCAGGAAGACGTACTGCGCGCGGTTCGTGTCCTGGTATTCGTCGACCAGAATGAAGCGGAAGCGCTGGCGGTACCGCTCGAGCAGGCCCGGCTGCTCGCGCAACAGCGTGATGGGCGAGACCAGCAGATCATCGAAGTCGAAGGCGTTCTGCTGTTTCAGCGATAGCTGGTATTCCGGATAGATCTTCGCCACCACCGTCGTGAAGGCGTCGGCTGCCAGCTGTTCGTACTCGGCGGGCAGCACGAGCGCGTTCTTGGCGGCGGAAATGGCGCCGTGCACGGCCTGCGGGTGCCATTGCTTCTCGGAAATGCCCAGACGCTCCATGGTGCGCTTCGTTTCGCGCAGTGCCTGATCGGCATCCGTGATGGTGAAGCTGGATGACCAGCCCAGCATGGCGGCGTGGCGGCGCAGCAGACGGGCGCCCACGCTGTGGAACGTGCCGATCCACATGCCGCCCGGCTCACGGCCCAGCAGCTGGCGCACGCGCGAACGCATCTCGCCCGCGGCCTTGTTGGTGAAGGTCACCGCCAGAATGAGCGAAGGATCGACGCCGAATTCGTTGATCAGGTGGGCAATGCGCGACGTCAGCACGCGCGTCTTGCCCGAACCCGCTCCCGCCAGTACGAGAATGGGGCCCTCGAAGTGCTCGACGGCTGCGCGCTGTTCGGGGTTCAGTCGATCCAGATACGATGTCATGCTGCGACCGGCAGTCTCCATGCTCAGGTCACGGCGGGCGGCAGTGTGATGTCGAATACGGTGCCGCCGCGCCGGCGCCCGTACACCGCAATGCGACCCTGGTGCAGGTCCTGCACAATGCGGCGGGTCAGCGAAAGGCCCACACCCCACCCGCTCGACTTGGTGCTCACCCCCGGCTCGAAGATACGATCGCGCAGACCTGCTGGAATGCCGGGTCCGTCATCCGCGATCTGCACGCGCACGCCGCCCGCCGCATCCGGGTGCGCCATGATGATGATGCGCCCGCCGCGACCGCCCAGCGCATCCACGGCGTTCTTCACGATATTCTCCAGCGCCCACGCCAGCAGCACGCTGTTAGCTCGCACCGCGGGCAGGTCGTCACGCACCCGCATGCGCACGGCGATATTCTTGCCGAACTTGGGCATGCGCGGCATGAAATAGTCGTGCAATTCCTCTACGATGTCCGCCACGTCCACCAGGTCGAGCGCGGGCGGCTTGCCGATCAGCTCGAAGCGGCGCGACACGCGGCCCAGCCGCTCCACATTGCTGGTCATGACGCTTGCGATGTACTCGTCGGGCGCAAAGGCGACGCGCTCCGCGGGTGGCAGTTCCAGCACTTCGAGCCACCCCTCCAGCGAAGAGAGCGGCGTCCCCATTTGGTGTGCCAGCTCCCTTGCCATCGCGGCCCACAACCGCTCCCGCTCCGCCCGCATGTCCGAACGGATCACCGCCACCGCGACCAGGATCAGCAGCAGTGCGCCCGACACCTGCAGCCACGGCACCAGACGCAGCCAGGTGAGCAGCGGCGGGTCGCCGAAGAGGATGGCGCCCACGCCCGGCATCTCCACCACATTTTCCGGCCGCCGTCTCTCCAGCGCCATGGCGTAATCGGCCACACGTTGCTGTCCGCTCGTCGTGCGCAGGTCAGCTTCGAACGGCAGGTTAGCCTGCGCCGAGTATTGCCCGGTGCGATCGCGCACCAGCATGGGCAGGCCCAGCGCCTTGATCTGGTCCTGGATGTCCAGCAGCGCCGTCAACTCCTGCCCCACGGCGCCCGTGTCCGGCGACAGCAGACCGCGCTGCACCAGTGACCAGATGCGCGAATTGATCACGCCCTGCTGCCGGATCTGCCGGACGAGATACTGCGTGTACGCCAGGTAGGAGGCGAAGACAACGAGCGAGGCGGTGGCGAGCAGGGCCGGCCAGAACCGTCTTCGCATGTGCGTGCGCTAGCCCGCGATGCGATCCGTCCCCACGTACTCCTGCAGCGCCGCGGGGATACGGATGCTGCCGTCGGCCTGCTGATACGTCTCCAGCACACTGATGAACGTGCGAGGCAATCCCAGTCCCGAGCCATTGAGCGTGGTGACGAACTCGGGCCGTGCGCCGGCCGCCGGACGGAAGCGGATGTTCGCGCGCCTCGCCTGGAAATCGTTGTAGAGCGAACAGCTCGAAACCTCGAGCCATTTGCCCACGCCGGGCGCCCATGCCTCCAGATCGTACGTCTGCGCGTTGGCGAAGCCAAGGTCGCCGCCCGCGAGCAGCAGCACGCGATAGCGCAGCCCCAGGCGCTGCAGCACAGCCTCCGCCTGCCGTGTCAGTTCTTCCAGTGCCACGCGGCCATTCTCCGGCCGCTCGAAACGCACCAGCTCCACCTTGTCGAACTGGTGCACGCGCAGGATGCCGCGCGTATCCTTGCCTGCGGAGCCGGCCTCGCGGCGGAAACAGGGTGTGTACGCCACGAAGCGCTGCGGCACGGCATCAGGCGCGAGAATCTCGTCTGCGAACAGGTTTGTTACCGGCACCTCGGCGGTGGGCACGAGGTAGAGGTCGTCCTCGGGGAGACGGTACATGTCTTCGCCGAACTTCGGCAGATGCCCCGTGCCCAGCGCGGCGTGACTGTTCACCAGCAGTGGCGGCGATACTTCGCGGTAGCCGTGCTCGCGCGTATGCATGTCGAGCATGAGGTTGATGAGCGCGCGCTCCAGCCGTGCACCCAGCCCCACGAACAGCGGGAAACCACTGCCGGCAATCTTGCTGCCGCGCGCCAGGTCGAGCAGGCCCAGACGCTCGGCCAGCTCCCAGTGCGGCCGAGGTGCGAAGGAGAAGGCCGGCACATCGCCCCACTCCCGCACCACCATGTTGCACTCCGCGCCGCCCGCCGGCACCGCGTGCTCCGGCAGGTTGGGCAGATTCAGCAGCAGATCGTTGATCTCCGCCTCCGTGCTGACCAGCTGCGCATCGATCTGCGCCATGCGCTCGTTCAGCGCACGCATCTCGACGACCAGCTGTTCCGCCTCTTCGTGCTTCCCTTCCTTCTTCAGATTGCCGACGCGCGGCGAGACTTCGTTGCGCTGCGCGCGCATCGCATTGACCTGTGTGATGAGCGAGCGACGCTCCGCATCCAATGCACCCACGCGCTCCACCATGAGCGGCAGCTCCCGCTTGCCGCGTACGGCCAGTCGCTCCAGGACGAGGCCCGGATTCTCACGAATCAGTTTCAGGTCGAGCAATGGAGTGGTTCGTGCTCAGTTCGTCGGCGGCACGAGCGACAGATTGTTGCAATAGGGATTGGACACCGATGCCATGGTGATGGCGCCCAGGCTCGCGTCGATCGCCACGATCTGGAATTTCCCGTAGCGTGAACCGGTCGTGACCAGGTCCGAACAGAGATCGCGCCGCGTGCGCACAGCGTAGACCGCACCCACGCGCAACGTCACGGGCAGCTGCTTGTACGCGGCTGAATCCCCCGGCGCGCGCGTCAGATCGTCCAGCGACGTGCTCGTGGTTTCCGCTATGCCGGCGCGCGACGTGATGCCCGGGAAATAGCCGGCCGGCAGCAGCACGAAGCTCCCCGCCTGCTCCGACAGCGCCGCATCCCACGCCCCCGTCTGTCCCTGGCCTTCTACCACGACGCGGCGGTTCGAGATGAAGTCGTAGGCGGAAGGTTGCCCGATGAGTTCAGGCCTCGCCAGCGAGTAGATCACGACCGTGTCCGGCGTGGCATTCCATGTGGCCGGCCCCAGGCCGTTGCCGCATGCAACCAGCGCAACGAGCGGCGCCAGCGCCAGTGACGCGCGCAGTCCGTGCTGCAGATTCGACAATCTCATTTCCGTAAACAGGAGCGCAGATGTTACCCGCGTGTTTTCACGACTGTCAACCCGCCCGACGGGTCTTTCGCCAGGTTCAGCCGGAAACCGCAACGCGCACAGCACGCGCGCCGGCTGTGCATGCACAACGCGCGAGCGGCTGCGCGCGTTGACTTTGTACCCGGCCGGTGGTAAAACATTTCCGCGCTCCGGTCCCGGCTGAACGTGCTGGCCGAGGACGCGTCCGGCGCGCGTGCCGGGGTCCGGCCGACACGTCGTCGCGCGGGACCCGTACCCGCACCGACCGCGTCGCGGTCCTCACGCGCAGGCATGGCCAACGCTTCGACCGACACCGAAACGCGGCGCCACATCCTGGTCGTGGACGACGAGCCCCACATTGGCCGCATCATCCAGTTCAAGCTGGAACTGGGCCCATACGATGTGGCGCTGTGTCCCGATGGCGTAGCCGCGCTGGAAATGCTGCGTCGCCCCGATCCCATCGATCTCATCCTCCTCGACATCATGCTGCCTCGCCTGGGTGGCCTCGAACTGCTCGCACAGTTGCGCCGCATGCCGCACCGGCGTAGCACGCCCGTGATCATGCTCACTGCCAAGGGCAATGAAACCGATCGCGAGCAGGCGGCGGCGCTGGGCGCATTCGATTTCGTGGTGAAGCCTTTCAGCCCGAAGAGGCTGCTTGCCCGGATCAACGAGATCTTCGCAGCCTGAGCCGTCCCTCTGGGCCGCGATCCTGGCGGGCGGCGTGGGCTCGCGCTTCTGGCCCGTTTCGACGCCACTGCGGCCGAAGCAGCTATTGCCTCTCGCTGGCACCGCCCCATTGATTGAGCAGACCGTCGAGCGGGTGCGGCCGCTGGTCCCGCCGGAACGCATGCGCATCCTCACGGGCGAGAAGCTGGCGCAGCCGATCCTCGACGCGCTGCCCGGCTTCGGCCGCGAACAGCTGCTCCTCGAGCCGGTCGCACGCGGTACCGCGCCCGCGCTGGCCTGGGCGGCCCACGAAATCGAGCGGCTGGATCCCGGTGCGGTCATGGCCTCACTGCACGCGGACCACGTGATCGAACCGGCCGCCGCGTTCCTGGCGTTGCTGCAGCGCGTGGCGAGGGCGGCGGCTGCGCACAGGCGGCTCTTCACGATCGGCGCCGTACCCGATCGCGCGGAAACGGGGTACGGCTACATTCGCATGGGTGAACGGGTGGCGGAGGCGGAGGGCGAAGCGGGAATGTTCGAAGTTGCGCAGTTCGTGGAGAAGCCGGACCGCGACACGGCCGCGCGCTACGTGGCGGAAGGCTGTCTGTGGAACACGGGTCTTTTCGTGTGGCCCGCCGCACTCCTGCTCGAGGAACTCCGCGAGCACACACCGGAAGTCGCCTCGTACCTGCCTCTGCTCGACCGCGGCGACATTGGCGGATTCTTCGCGCGCGTGCCCACCATCACGATTGATGAAGGACTGCTCGAGCGCAGCGGCCGGGTGGCGGTGGCACGCGCCACCTTCGCCTGGGATGATGTGGGCTCCTGGGACGCGGTGGGTCGTACGCGCGCGGCCGATGCGCACGGCAACGTGAGCGTTGGTGATGCGCACGTAATCGACAGTGCGGGCTGCATTGCATGGTCGGAGCAGGGCTCGGTCGTGTTGTTCGGCGCGCACGATATGGTCGTCGTGCGCACCGGCGACGTGACGTTTGTCGTGCCGCGCTCGCGCGCCGCGGAGCTGAAGCAGCTGCTCGCCGTGCTCCCGCCATCGCTGATCCAGCCGGGAGGATTCTGATGGCGAACCCGGGCAGCATCATTCTGTTCGATGATGCGGTGGCCGCCGCGTGGCAGCCGTTCACGCTGACGCGTCCCGCGGGCGAGCTGCTCTTCGGCGCCTGCACACTGCGCGAGCGTGTCGAATCCGTGTTCAACGCGCCCTGCGCCGGACACATCGCCTCGCCAGGGCTGCGCGGCTTCGATGAGCCGGGCGCCGCGCCCGTGCTCGATCCCGCACCCGCGCGTGGATCCTGCGTCTGGCTCAGCTCACGCGCGGTGCCGGCATGGCGGGCGCCCTTCGAGGTGCCGGTCCGCGAAGCGTTACTAATGTCAGGCGACGATGTGGTCGGCTGGTTTTCGCCCGCTTCCGCCGCCGCGCCGCCGTCCTGGTTCTTCGCCTCGCCGCAGCAGGCCGCGGACCGCCGTCCCGATCTCGCGTGCATTGCACTCGATTGCATCCTGCTCGTCAATGTGTGGGAGCTGATGACGCGCAACAGCGCGCAGCTGACAGAAGACATCGCGCACGGTATGGGTGTGACCAGTGCAGGCTTGCCCCCGCACGTCGCCGGCATTGGCGCATCGCCGCGACTCGTGCGCCTGGGCGGCCGCGTCACCTTCGAGCCCGGCGTGGTTGTCGACTGCACGAGCGGTCCCGTGTGGCTCGATGATGACGTCACGGTGCGCGCCTTCACGCGTCTTGCCGGGCCCGCGTACGTCGGCCGGGGCAGCACGCTGCTGGGCGGCTCGTTCAGCGGCGTGTCCATCGGTCCCGCGTGCAAGGTGCGCGGTGAAGTGGAAGCGTCCGTGATTCTGGGGTACACGAACAAGGCGCACGACGGCTTCCTCGGTCACGCCTACGTGGGCCGCTGGGTGAACATGGGCGCGCTAACCACGAACAGTGACCTGAAGAACAACTACGGCAGTGTGCGCATCTGGACGCCTTCAGGCGACCGCGATACGGGCGAGAGCAAGATCGGCTGTCTGCTGGGTGATCACGTGAAGACTGCGATCGGCACGCTGCTCAACACCGGAACCGTAGTGGGCGCCGGCGCCAATCTCTTCGGCGAGCGCAGGCCGCCGAGGTACGTGCCGCCCTTCGCCTGGGGCAATGACGGCGCCGACGTGCACGCGCTCGACCGCTTCCTCGCAACCGCAGAGACGGTCATGAAGCGGCGGCAGCTCAGCCTGACACCGGGTTTGCGCCGCGTGCTGACCGCGGCCTGGCACACCGCACGCGACGCCTCCGCATGAGGGTCACCATCCTGGGCAGTGGCAGCGAAGGCAATGCCACGCTCGTGGAAGCCGATGGCACCGCACTGCTGCTCGACGCCGGCTTCAGTGGCCGCGACATCGAAGAGCGCATGCGACACGTCGGTGTCGAGCCCGCGTCGCTCGCCGGCATCATTATTACGCACGATCACGTGGACCACACGCGCGGCATGGGTGTGCTCGCGCGCCGCTTCCGCGTACCGCTGCACCTCACGCAGCGGACTGCGGAAGCCTGCGCCGCGCTGCTGACCGGCGAGGAAGTCGTGCGGCCCTACGCCTCGTCGCAGTCCTTCCGCATTGGCGGTCTCGAGGTGCACCCGTTCGTCACCGTACACGACGCCGCAGACCCCGTCGCCATCACGGTGAGCCATCCCGCGAGCGGCACGAAAATGGGCATTGCCACCGATCTCGGCCGCCCGACAACCGCCGTGCGCGCCGCACTCGCTCGCTGTCAGCTGCTGATCCTGGAAGCCAACCACGATGATGCGATGTTATGGCGGGGTCCCTATCCGTGGTCCGTCAAACAGCGTATTGCATCAAGCCACGGCCATCTCTCCAACCGCGCAGCCGCCGAGCTGATCCGCGAACTCTACCACCCCGGCCTCGCCGGCGTCGCCCTCGCCCACCTCAGCCAGCACTGCAACGACGCCGGCCTGGCCCGCGCCGTGATCGGCCGCGCTCTGAACCGCGTCGGCTTCCGCGGCTGGCTCGAAGTCGCCCTCCAGGACCGCCCCATGGAGCCCCTCGACCTGGTCGCGCTGCGCCGCCGCGTGGTACGCGCCGAGCAGCTCGCGCTTCTGTAGGACGTTCAACTGCGTTACGGGCAACCAGCCGCAGCAACCCAGTGGAGTCGTAGTCCTCAATGCCGATCCACCGAACAATGTCATTCCCGATCGCGAAGGTCATCAGCAGCAGGATCAGGATGAAACCGAGCTTGGTCCAGCGGATGCGTTGTTCGATGGGGACGGGACGGCCGCGGATGGCTTCGGCCAGCAGGAACACCAGGTGGCCGCCATCCAGGACGGGAATGGGCAGAAGGTTGAGAATGGCGAGGTTCACGGAGAGCAGCGCCATGAAATTGAGCAGCGCCTCGAGGCCGGCGCGGGCGGCTTCGCCGCTGATCTGCGTGATCATGATGGGCCCGCCCATGTTGCGCGGAGAGAGTCGGCCCGTGACCATGCCACCGAGGAAATTGAACGTCAGTCCGACCCAGCGCCTGGTCTGACTGAAGCCCCATGCCACCGCCCGGACCGGGCCCAGGCGCCGGCGAGGCGTCACGGTTTCTTCCTGCCTGCCGGAAACACCAATGCGGCCGACACTCAGGCCATTCGCGAGTTGCCGCGCCTGCGGCGTCACGGTCATGGGCAGCGTGTCCGTGCCGCGCAGCACCGTCAGCGGGAGCGGTCGTCCCGGCGCCTGCTCGATGGCCGCGCCGAAGTCCTGCCAGCTGCGTACGGGCTGACCGTCTGCGGTCAGGATGCGGTCGCCGGCGCGGAGTCCCGCGCTGGCGGCCGGCTCGCCCGCCACCACCGAATCGAGCACCGCCGGTGCATTGGAGACCGGCTCGAAGGCCGCGATGAGCGAGAGGCGAAGAGAGTCGGCGGATGGTACCTGAATGTGCACGGCGGGCGCGTCCGCGAAGCGCAGCTCGGTGTCGCCCGCACGCGCCGTCGTGAACGCCAGCCGCAGGTCATCGAAGTCGGCAACGCTGTCCCGGCCGACGAACGTCATGCGTGCGTTGCGCGGCAGGTGCGTGAGCGCCTCTGTACCGGGCGGCAGTCGCTCTTCCGCGACGTTGCCGATCACGGGATCCGGCGAGTGCGCGACACCCCACACCATGCCGATGCTCGCGAATACGACAAACGCGAAAATCAGGTTCATGATCACGCCCGCCGTAATGACGAGCGTCCGCGCAGGCAGCGATTTGGATTCGAAGTCGCGCGGGCCGATCACGCGCTGTGTCGATTGTGCCGTCCCGGCACCGGGCTGGGCGCCGCCGGCTGTCGCACTCGCTGCGCCACCCTCGATCCCCTCCATCTCCTCCATGCCGGCCATCTTCACGTAGCCGCCCAGAGGCAGGAGCGAGAGCACGTACTCGGTCTCGCCGTGACGGAAGCCGAAGACGCGCGGGCCGAAGCCGATCGAGAAGCGCGGCACTTCGATGCCCACCAGCTTGGCCGTCAGGAAGTGGCCCAGCTCGTGAACGAAGATCAGCACGCCGAGGACCAGTGCCGCGGCCAGAAGCGTTGTCAGCATCAGCTCTTCCTCAATGCAATCGCGGCCGTCGCTCTCGCCTCACGATCCGCCGCGAGCACGGTCTCGAGTGAATCGACGGGCACCGCCGCATGCGCAGCCAGTGCCGTCTCGATGACCACCGCCATCCTGTCGAAGCTCAGTTGCCCGGCGAGGAACCCTGCGACTGCAACCTCGTTGGCTGCATTGAATACCGCCGGGGCGGTCCCGCCGGTCCGTCCCGCGGCCACGCCCAGGCGGAACGCCGGAAAACGCAGCGGGTCCACCGGCTCGAATGTCAGTGGCGCCGCCGCTACCGGATCGAAGCGCCGTACGCCCGGATCGTCCAGCCGCCGGGGGTGCGTCAGCGCGTAGAGGATCGGCAGCTCCATGCTGGGAAACCCCATCTGCGCCACCACGGATCCATCCACGAATTCTACCATTGAGTGGATGATGGACTGCGGGTGCACGACGACATCAATGTCGTCGTAGGACAGGCCGAAAAGGAAGTGCGCCTCGATCACTTCCAGCGCCTTGTTGGCGAGTGACGCGGAATCGACTGTCACCTTCGCGCCCATGTCCCACGTCGGATGGCGCAGCGCCTGCTCCGGTGTAACGGACGCCATGGCCTCCGCCGTCAGACCGCGGAACGGCCCGCCCGATGCGGTGAGGATGATCTTCCGCATTCTGCGGGCTCGACCCGTTCAGACATTGCAGGATCGCGCTGTGCTCGCTGTCGATCGGCACCAGACGCCCGCCGCCGCCGCGCAACGCGTTCAGCACCAGCGGCCCTCCGGCCACGAGCGATTCCTTGTTCGCCAGTGCCAGTCGTTTGCCGGCTTCCAGCGCCGCCAGTGTCGCCTCGAGGCCAGCCGCGCCCACGACGGCATTGATCACCACGTCCACATCGGGCCTGGTCGCCGCCTCGATCAGCGCTTCGCGGCCCGTGCGCACGGTCGATTCACCGGTGAGCGGCCCGCCATTCAGGGCTTCTCGATCCACCAGCACGGAAAGCGCGGGCCGGTATCGTGTCGCCAGCGCGAGCAGCGCCGCCCGGTTGCGATGGGCGGCGAGAGCGACGATGCGGAATTCGTCGGGATGGCGATCGAGCACCGCGAGCGCGCTCCGGCCAATCGAGCCGGTGCACCCGAGCAAGGCCACGCCTAACGCCATGGTAGGTCGACGGCCAGCGGCAGCAGCAGCGTCAGATAGACCCAGGCGACCGGCAGCGCCAGGAACAGCGCATCGAATCGGTCCAGGATGCCGCCATGGCCGGGGAAGAAGGTGCCGGAATCCTTCACGCCTGCCGCCCGCTTGAAAAGGGATTCGGCCAGATCACCGATCTGCGCGACCGGGCCAATCAGCAGACCGCCCACCGCGCCTGCGCCCGCGCCGATGGGCCAGCCCAGCCACAGGTCGAAGACCAGCCACCCGACCAGAGCGCCCGCGCCGATCGATCCGATCAGGCCAGCCACAGCGCCTTCGACTGTCTTCCTGGGACTGATGACCGCGCTCAGCTTGTGCCGGCCCCAGCGCTTGCCGCAGAAGTAGGCGAGGGTATCGCCGATCCAGGTGACAGCCAGGGGATACGCCACCAGGGCCGCACCGCCCCACGACGCGCGCGCCGGCTCCACAAGATCACGCAGCAGCAGCGCGAACGACAGACTGCCGCCCACGAAGACTGCGCCATAGACCGTGACCGCGCTGGCGCCCAGCGGGTCCGCGTCGACACCACGCAGCCAGAGACTGGCCACAGCCGTGCCCAGCGCGGCCGCCAGCACCGCGACCCAGAGCCAGACCGACATTGTCGCCAATCCCAATCCGGACGCGGCGAGGGCCACGAATGTGGCAGAGAGTGCGCCGCCCGCGAGCCGGAACGCGCGCACGCCCCTGGTGGCGGCCAGTGCGTAAACCTCGCCACTGCCCAGAGCGGCCAGCAGCGCCAGGGGTACGCCCAGGAACCAGCCACCCAGATAGATCGCGATTACGGCCAGCGGCAGGCCGACGGCTGCGACTGCGACACGCCTCGCCAGCTCGCCGGCCGCCATGCGCTCAGCCGGCCGTCACGCGGCCGAAGCGGCGATCGCGTTTCTGGTACTCGTGGATGGCGGCGAAGAGGTGGTCGCGCCGGAAATCCGGCCACAGCACCGGTGTAATGTATAACTCGGTGTAAGCCAGCTGCCAGAGCATGAAGTTGCTGATGCGCAGCTCGCCGGATGTGCGGATCAGCAGATCGGGGTCGGGCGTGTCGGCTGTGTACAGCTCCGCGGCGAACGCGGCCTCATCGATGTCGTCGGCCGCCAGCTCGCCGCGCTCGACGCGCTCGGCTAGACGGCGGGCGGCACGCGCGATCTCTGCACGGCTGCCATAGCTGATCATGAGGTTGAGATGGAGAGTGCGGCCAACGGCTGTGGCGCGCTCGATCTCGGCCACTGCGTTGCGCGGCCCGCTGGCCAGGCGCTCGATGTCGCCCAGCACACGCACGCGCACGCCCTGCCGTCTCAGCTCGTTCCGCTCGCGTGTCACGTAACGCTCGAGCAGGCGCATGAGCGAGGCCACCTCGCGCGCCGGCCGGTTCCAGTTCTCCTGTGAGAAAGCGAAGAGCGTCAGGTGGGTGACACCGGCCGCGATGGCACCTTCAATGACATCGCGCACCGCTTCCATGCCCGCGGCGTGACCGCGGAAGCGCGGCAGGCCTTTCGATTTCGCCCAGCGTCCGTTGCCATCCATGATTACGGCAACGTGCGCGGGAACGCGACCGCCCCGCTTGATTGTCTGCAGCAATTCCGCCGAGTCCGCGCCCGCCGTCAAGCTAGACCTCCATCACCTCCTCCTCCTTCGCCTTGAGGAGATGGTCGATCTTCGTGATGTATTCGTCCGTGATTTTCTGCACCTCGTCTACCATGCGACGTGCTTCGTCCTCGCTCAGATCGTGCTCGTGCTCGCGTGACTTGATCTGCTTGTTCGCTTCCTGGCGGGCGTGCCGGATGGCCACGCGCCCTTCCTCCGCCAGCTTGTGGACCAACCGCACCATCTCGCGACGCCGCTCCTCGTTGAGCTGGGGAATCGGAATGCGGATGATGTTGCCGTCGTTCGCCGGATTGAGACCCAGCTCGGCGCTGCGAATGGCCTTCTCGATCGGGCCCATCAGGCTCTTGTCCCAGGGCTGCACGATCAGCATGCGCGGCTCGGGCGCGCTGATCGTGCCCAGCTGGCTGATCGGCATCTTCGAGCCGTAGGCATCGACCCGCACCGTATCCAGCAGTGCGGGCGAAGCCTTGCCCGTTCGGACTCCCGCAGAATTCGCGACGTACAGCCTCGATCGCCTTGTCCATGTGCGCCCGCACTTCGCCGTGCGTCATGCCCCCTCCGCCGCGGAACCCGTTACAGCTTCGAAGATAATCCCCGCCTGTCTAGCTGACCAGCGTACCCGCGGTTTCCCCGCGAATGGCCGCCGCCACTGCGCCGCGCTTGTTGATGTTGAGCACAATGATCGGGCAGTCCGTTGTCCTTGCAGAGTGAAACTGCGGGTGCGTCCATCACACGCAACTCGCGCGTCAGCACGTCCTGGAACGTGATGGCGGGAATGAACGTCGCATCCGGATCGATCTCCGGATCCGACGTATACACACCCTCCACCTTCGTCGCCTTGATCAGCACGTCGGCGTGAATCTCGATGGCGCGCAGTACCGCTGCGGTGTCGGTCGAGAAGTAGGGATTGCCCGTGCCACCCGCGAAGATTACCAGGCGACCCTTCTCCAGATGGCGCAACGCGCGCCGCCGGATGTACGGCTCAGCCACCGCCTCCATGCGCAGCGCCGTCATCACGCGCGTCGAAACTTCCTTCTTCTCCAGCAGGTCCTGCATGGCGAGCGCATTGATGACCGTGGCCAGCATGCCCATGTAGTCGGCGCTGACGCGGTCCATGCCCTGCGCGCTGGCCTGTGTGCCCCGCACGATGTTGCCGCCTCCGATCACCAGCGCCACGGAAACACCCATGCGATGCAGGGCTTTGACTTCCTCCGTGAGCCGGTCGACGACAGGTGGCGAGATGCCGAAGCCACGCTCTCCCGCCAGCGCCTCCCCGCTGAACTTCAGCAGGACTCGCTTGTACTTCAGCGCCTCCGCCACCGGGCCGTCCTCACTCACCGAGCTCATAGCGCACGAACCGTCGAACGACAATGTTCTCGCCCGTCACCGTTGCCACTTCGTGCACGATGTCGCGCACCTTCAGCTTGCGCTCCGGCTCGCGCACCCAGTCCTGCTCCATGAGTGTGTACTCCTGGTAGAACTTCTTCACGGCGCCGTCGGCGATCCGCCCCAGCAGGTGCTCGGGCTTGCCTTCGTTCCCCGCCTTCTCCAGCGCCACACTGCGCTCGCGCTCAATGACATCCGCGGGAATCTCCTCCGGCGTCACCGCCAGCGGCTTCATGGCGGCAATGTGCATGGCCAGCTCGCGCACGAGTTTCTGAAACTGATCATTACGACCGACGAAATCGGTCTCACAGTTCACTTCGATCAGCACGCCGACCTTGCCGCCCGTGTGCACGTAGCTGCCCACCGCGCCCTCGCGCGCCTCGCGGCCCGCGCGCTTCGCCACCTTGGCCGCGCCCCGCGAACGCAGCAGTCGATCGCCTTCTCCACATCGCCGGCCGAATCCTGCAGCGCGCGCTTGCACTCCATCATGCCCGCACCCGTATGTCGCGCAGCTCCTTCACCTGCCCAGCACTGATCTCCATCCTCTCCGCCTTTCACCCTCGTGTGTCGGTAACCGTTCTCCAGCGCGCCAGCGCGCTCGGGCGCCTCGAAAAAAAGCGCTGCAGCGCTGCGGCGAGGCAGCACTACAGCGCTTCTCTCGAACCTTCGTCCGCCGCGCTGTCTCTATGCCTCTTCCGCTTCGGGCTCTTCGTCTTCGCCCGGCGTGCGCAGTGTCGCGATCACATCCGGCCGCGGCCGGCGACGACGACGCGTGCGCCGGCGACCCCGCTTCTCCTCCGGCACCACTTCCTGCGCCAGTCCGCCTTCCGTGGAGTATGACGTCGCCTCCATCTCGTCCGAGCGGCGCCGCGCATCCGCGGGCAGCTCGCGCTTCGCCAGCTCGATCGCATCGGCCAGTGCACTCGCGATCAGCTGCACCGAGCGGATCGCGTCATCATTGCCCGGGATCGGGAAGTCGATGACATCCGGATCGGCGTTGGTGTCGGCGATCGCGATCACCGGCATGTCCAGCTTGTTCGCTTCCTTGACCGCGATCAGCTCCTTCTTCGCGTCCACCACGAACAGTGCGCCCGGCAGCCGGCCCATTTCCTTCACACCTCCCAGGTACTTGTCCAGCTTGTCCCGTTCGCGCTGCAGCAGCAGCTGCTCCTTCTTCGTGTAGAATTCGTACGCGCCTTCATCCAGTCCGCGCTCCAGCTCCTTGAGCCGCCGGATCTGCTTGCGGATCGTGGTGAAGTTGGTCAGCATGCCACCCAGCCAGCGCTCGGTCACGAAGAACGCACCGCAACGCTGTGCTTCCTGCTCGATGATGGGCCGAAGCTGGCGCTTCGTGCAGACGAACAGGACGCGATCACCGTGCAGCGTCACGTTCCGGATCGCCTGGCGCGCCGCTTCCAGCGCATCCAGCGTCTTCTTCAGATCGATGATGTGAATGCCGTTGCGCTCGGTGAAGATGAATCGCTTCATCTTCGGATTCCAACGGCTGCTCTGATGACCGAAATGGACGCCTGCTTCGAGCAGGTCCTTGAGCTGTGCTTCCACGATTCGCGATCTCCTCAGGGGTTCATCTTCCGCCGCTTTCAACCGTGCCGGTTACCCATTGCGGGACCCCACCGGCCCGTCCAGCGGCGTGCAGTTTTTTCCTGTATCACAACACAGCCGCGCGAGCCTTGCCCGCGCGTCGACTCAGCGCTTCGAGAACTGGAAGCGCTTGCGTGCACCCGGGCGACCCGGCTTCTTGCGTTCCACCTCGCGCGGGTCGCGCGTGAGCAGACCCTTCTCCCGCAGCTTGCTGCGCAGTTCCCCGTCGTAGTTCAGGAGCGCGCGCGACAGTGCCAGCCGGATCGCGCCCGCCTGACCGGTCTGTCCGCCGCCCGAAACGTTGGCGCGCACATCGAAGCGTCCCTGCAGGTCCGCCGCTGCCAGCGGCTCCTGCGCGTGCTGTTGCAATGAGTGGCGGGGGAAGTAATCCTGCACTGTCTTCCCGTTCACCTGCCAACCGCCCGAGCCCGGAACCAGCCAGATCCTGGCCACGCTCGTCTTGCGCCGGCCTACGCCGTGATACTGTGTCGACATCTCCATGGCATCTCAGAACAGGTTGCGGGGTTGCCCGGATCGAACGAGACCTGCTGCGCCGACACCGCCGGCTCCAGCCCGCGATCTTCCATCTGCCGCGGACCGCCATTGCGGTGGCGATACGATTCGATCAGGCGATTTCCAGCGACTGCGGCTGCTGTGCCGTGTGCGGATGCTCCGGCCCCGCGTACACCTTCAGCTTCTTCCGCATCAACCGGCCCAGGTTGTTCTTGGGCAGCATCCCCTTCACCGCCAGCTCGATCACGCGCTCGGGGTGCTTCTCCTGCATCAGCGTGATGGGTGTGAAGCTCTCGCCACCCATGTACCCGCTATGGCGGAAGTACTTCTTGTCCGTCGCCTTCCGTCCTGTCAGCCGCACCTTGTCCGCGTTCACCACGACCACGAAGTCGCCGGTATCGAGGTGAGGCGTGAACTCCGGACGGTGCTTGCCGCGCAGCACGCTGGCCACACGCGTGGCCAGCCGACCGAGGATCACCCCGTCCGCATCCACGATCCACCAGCGGCGCTGCACTTCACCGGCCTTGGGTGTGTAGGTCTTCATACGCCTTCCGATTACGCCGTTCCCAAGCGGAATAGCTGTTAAGAGTAGGGCTCGCGCGGGCCTCTGTCAATCCGGGCAGGCCGGGCGGGTGGGGACCCTCCGGACCGTCTTGGCGTTCTTGGGTTTGCCCGTAAGGGCTATCCATGGGGCACAACCGAGCAGCAAGTGCGCACCAGGAGCCGCGATCCTCGCTTCCGGTTGGCCGAGATGGCCATCGTTCTGCCCCGATTGGGCATGTAGAATGGGAGGCCTATAGCGGCAGGAGGACGTTGCTGCTCGGCAGTCCGTCAGTTTCCAATGGCTGGAAGGGCCATAACCCAAGAACGCCAAGACGGTCCGGCCCGACTCCTACTGCCCGACGAAGCTCTCCAGAAACCGCGCGCGCGACGCGTGACGCAGCCGCACCAGAGCCTTCTCCTTGATCTGACGCACCCGCTCGCGTGTGATGCCCAGCAGCGCCCCGATCTCCTCGAGCGTCATCGCGTCCTTGCCCTCTTCAGGCCGTAGTACAGCCGGAGCACCTTCGCTTCCCGCTCCTTGAGCGTGGCAAGCGCTTCCTGGATGGTGTTGGAGAGCGCCCGGTCGTAGGTCTCGTCATCGGGGCCCGCGGAAACCTGGTCCGCCAGATAATCGAGCAGCCGGTTATCCTCGCCTGGCGAGAGCGGTGCATCGAGCGAAAGGTGTGACTGCGGAGATGGCGAGCGTGCGCTGCACTTCCTCGTGTGACAGCTCCAGCTCGTCCGCGATCTCTTCAATGGTGGGCTCGCGGCCCAGCTCCTGGAGCAGTGTGGATCAGCGCTTGCCAATGCGGTGCAGCGCGCCTGCGCGGTTGAGTGGCACGCGCACGATGCGGCTCTGTTCCGCCAGTGCCTGGAGGATGGCCTGCCGGATCCACCACACCGCGTACGAAATGAACTTGATGCCCTTCGTCTCGTCGAACTTGTGCGCGGCGCGGATGAGGCCGAGGTTGCCTTCGTTGATCAGATCGCCCAGCGCCACGCCCTGGTTCTGGTACTTCTTTGCGACCGACACGACGAACCGCAGGTTGGACCGCACCAGCTTGTCGAGCGAACCCTCATCGCCGTTTCTGATGCTGCCGGCGAGTTCGATTTCCTGTTCGCGGGAAAGCAGCGGATAGGCGCTGATCTCCTTCAGGTACTGATCGAGAGAGCTCTCTTCGAACGAGCCCTTCTCTCTCGTCGTGAATCGCATACGACGCTCCGGTGACACGACGTCAACCTGCCAGTTCACGATGGATCAGCATTTCACTCGCAGCCCCACCCGTTGCCTGCAGCATCATCAACACGATCGCGCGTGCGCCGGCGAAGCGCAGACAATGTTGCAGTGTGCCCGTGCCCGCGGCGCCGTGTGCAGGCGTGTGCATGGCACACGCCGCCATGGCTTGCCTTGTCGGTCAGAGCGAACTCGCCGTTGAACAGTGTGTTCCCATGCTGCTGGAAGGAATCCTGAAGGCCTCCATCAGGAACGTGCGATTCAGCGGGAACTGAAACAGGTCGTTGGCTCGCGTCGCGTTCCACAGGGACCGCCCATGCTAGCGAAGGCACACGCAGCGCGCCAGTGCCCGCGTTCAAACCTCATACGTGTCAATCTGGGCTCGCTGCAGTCGACCGGAGTAGTCTGCGTAGCCCACCTTCGTTTCGCTGTAGAAGTGGTAGACCTCCCAGCCGCCTTCGCGATGGCCATTGCCCGTGCGCTTCACGCCCCCGAACGGCAGGTGTGCCTCCGCGCCGATCGTGGGCGCATTCACGTATGTGATGCCGTTGTCCAGCTCCTGGAAGGCGACGAACGCCGCCCGCACGTCCCGCGTGTAGATCGAACTGGACAGTCCGTACTCCACCTCGTTGTTGATGCGCACAGCCTCGTCCAGCGTTGCAAATCGCAAGACGCTGAGCACCGGTCCGAATACTTCCTCACACGCCAGCCGGCTGCCGGGTCGGACACCACGCAGCACGGTCGGCTCGAAAAACCAGCCGTGCTCCAGCGCTGCGCCGGCGGCGCGACGGCCACCGCACATCACATCGTCGCTTTCCTGCCTCGCAACGTTGATATAGGCTGTGACCCTGGCCAGCGCGTCCTGATTGATGAGCGGTCCCACATCGGTGCCCTGATCCAGTCCATTGCCCAGACGCAGCGAGCCAGCGCGCGCGACCAGCTGTTCCAGGAATTCGTCGTGAATGGCGTCCTGCAGCAGCAGCCGGCTCGTGGCGGTGCAGCGCTGGCCGGTCGTGCCGAACGCGCCCCAGAGCACGCCGTCGAGTGCCAGGTCGAGATCCGCATCGGCCATGACGATCTGCGCGTTCTTGCCGCCCATTTCCAGTGACAGGCGCTTGTGCATGCGCCCGCAGGTCTCGCCAATGTGCGCACCCGTCGCCGTGGAGCCGGTGAACGAGATGACTGGAATACCGGGGTGTGCGACGATGGCCTCCCCGACCTCTTCACCGCGACCGTGTACGAGCTGGATGACTTCCGGCGGCAGCCCTGCCTCGAGCAGGATCTCGACCAGCAGCGTCGCCGTGTGCGGCACATCTTCCGCCGGTTTCAGAATCACTGCGTTCCCGCAGGCCAGTGCCGGGAACATCTTCCATGTGGGAATGGCCATCGGGAAGTTGAACGGCGTGATCAGGCCGCACACGCCGATGGGCCGGCGCCAGCTCATGGCCCACTTCTCGCGCAGCTCGCTGGGCACCGTGTGGCCGAACAGACGCCGCGTCTCCGAAGCCGCGTAGTACGCCGTGTCGATACCTTCCTGCACATCGCCGCGCGTCTCGGCCGGCACTTTCCCCATCTCGCGCGTCATCGCGAGCGCGATTTCTTCCTTGCGTGCGGCCAGCAGGTCTCCCGTGCGGCGCAGCACATCGCCGCGCAGCGGCGGCGGTGTGCGCTTCCAAATGTCGAAGCCACGTCTCGCAGACGCCACGGCGAGGTCTGCGTCGGGCGAGGTGCTGCGAGGCCACAGGCCGATGAGGTCGCGATCATCCGCAGGATTGCGGTTCTCGAAATACTCGCCGCCTGCAGGCGGGACCCACTGGCCCCCGATCAGGTTGTGCCAGTTCCGTGTCATGACCTGTGCTTCACGCGCTACGCCTCTTCGCGGATGAGGTTGTACTTCTCGATCTTCTTGTAGAGGTTCGAGCGCGGCATCTCGATGGCGCGCGCCGTCTCGCTCACGTTCCAGTCGTGCTCACGCAGCTTCGTCAGGATGTACGCGCGCTCGGCGTGCTCCTTGAACACGGCGAACGTGTCCGCGCTCAGAATGTCGGCCGGCACGGCACCCGCGCTGGGCGCGCCGCCCACGAGCCGGCCCACATCGCTCGCATCGATACGCTCGCCTCGCCCCAGGATGAGCAGGCGCTCCACGGTGTTGCGCAGCTCGCGCACGTTGCCCGGCCATTCCAGGCGCACGAGCCGGTCGATGGCGTCACCCGTCAGCTCGCGCTGCGGCAGCTTCTGCTCTTCCGCCGCGAGCCGGACGAAATGGCGCACCAGCATGGGTATGTCTTCGCGCCGCTCGCGCAGCGGCGGCACCATGATGGGCACGACGTTCAGCCGGAAGTACAGGTCCTCGCGGAAGCGTGCGTGCCCGATCTCGGCCTCGAGATTCTTGTTGGTCGCGGCAATCACGCGCACGTCCACCTTCACGGACTTCTCTCCACCCACGCGCGTGATGGAGCCATCCTGCAGCGCGCGCAGCACCTTGGCCTGCGCCGACAGACTCATGTCGCCGACTTCATCGAGGAAAAGGGTGCCGCTGTGCGCCTGCTCGAACTTGCCCGCGCGATCTTCGTGCGCGCCCGTGAAACTGCCTTTCCGGTGTCCGAACAGCTCACTTTCGATGAGTTCCGAAGGAATGGCCGCGCAATTGACTTCGACGAACGGCCCCTTCTCGGAACGCGCGGACAGCCTGTGGATCGCCCTCGCCACCAGCTCCTTGCCCGTGCCGTTCTCGCCCTGGATCAGCACACGTGCATCGGTGGGCGCGACTTTTTCGATGCGCTCCAGCAGCGCGCGGATCGCGAAACTGTTGCCCACGATCTCGTAGTGCGTCTCGATCTCGCCGCGCAGGCGGGCGTTCTCCTGTTCGAGACCGCGGTGCTTCAACGCATTGCGGATGGAGACGAGCAGCCGGTCCGTGTCCAGCGGCTTCTCGAGAAAGTCGTAGGCGCCGCGCCGCGTCGCTTCCACCGCCGTCTCGATCGTGCCGTGACCGCTGATCATGATGACGACCGCGGCCGGATCCATGGCGCGCATCTGACCCAGCGCCTCGAGGCCGTCCATCCTGGCCATCTTCACATCGAGCAGGGTCAGGTCGGGTGGGTCCTGCTGGAACGCGATCAGCGCTTCACCACCGCCCGCGGCCATGACGACCTCGTGACCTTCGTATTCGAGCACCTGCCGCAGTACTCGGCGGATGCCTTCTTCGTCGTCGACGACCAGAATTCTGGGCATGGATTTCAGTTCATTCGCGCGCGGGCGCCTTGCCACCGAGCAGGACCAGTGAATCGGCGCGAACGTACGCGGAGCGAACACCCCTGGGAAGCGGCAGCACGATGGCATCCGCGGGGAGACCCGGCTTGTCTTCGCGGCCCAGCATCTCGAGCGCCGCCGGTACGAAGCGTTTGGGCAGCGGGATGTGCTGCGCACTCACGCCGTTCACTGCGAACGCGATGTGGCCCTCATCGGATGGCAGCACGGCGCCTGTCACGTTGAGGTCCGCCGTGTCCGGCAGGAACGCCGCCAGCTGCTGCAACTCCTGCACCTGCGGCAGCCGCTGCGTCGGCACGCGCATGCGCAGCTCGACCTGGTCGCCGCTCAGCTTCACACGTGGCGAATCAATGTAGGCAGGCAGCAGCTGGCGGTAGCGGAACTGCAGCAGACTCTGCAGCTCCGGTGTCGTGAAGGATGCGCGCGACGACTGCCCGTGCTGCATGCGGTCCAGCTTCTTCTGCGCCGCGTCCGCCACCGCTTCGGTGATTGCCGGCACCTGCATCGCGGCGGGTGTTGCCAGCCCGCCGCCGACCTCGCTGTGCAGCACACGCGCGCGCACGCGGTCACGCATCGCCATCAGATCATCCTGGAAGATCCACGCCGCGCCCAGCGCAACGAGCACGATCACGAGCAGAAACAAGCGTCGCATCATGAATGTCCTGCCTCACTGCGGGTTGATTGCCGAACTCTGCGCTGGCGGTGACCGAGCGTCGCGGCCAGCAGCCGTTCGTATCGTGCGCCGCTGCGCTGCAAGTGACTGCGCATGAGATCCACGGACGGGACCGCCACGCTCGCGTGATAACCGAGCCGCCCTGCCAGCGCATCGAGCCCAGCAAACGCAGCCGCGCGGGCGCCTTCCTGCACGCGCCCGATGGTCAGGTGCGGTGCGTAGGGCCTCGACTCCGGCGTGAAGCGCAGCGCCAGCAGCGCCTCCGACACGTCGCGCTGGACGGCCAGCACTTCCGGTTGAGCCTCGATGCCCACCCACAGAACCCGCGGCCGCCGCAGATTGGGAAAGCCGCCGATCCCGCGCAGTTCGAGCGTCAGCGCTTGATGACGCTCGCTCACCGACTCGAGTGCCTCACTGATGTCTTCCAGTTGCGCCTCGTGCACATCGCCCAGGAACTGCAGCGTCAGGTGCAACGCATCTTCCGCCACCCACCGTACCGGCAGCCCGGCCGCACGCAGCAGACCCGTGGCGCGATGCAGCTTGTGCCGCTCTTCCTCGGGCAGATTCAAGGCGACGAAGAGCCTCACGCGCCCGCGCTTCCGGCTGCCGCTACACGCGCACCGCCCGCTCCGAACACGCGTCTGGCCGTAAGCGCGTCCATGGCTTCCAGCGCACGCTCCACATCGGACATCGTGCTCGCCCAGCCCAGTGAGAAACGCAACGCGCCTGTCTTCTCCGTGCCCAGCAGCCAATGCGTTTCCGGTGCACAATGCAGGCCCGCGCGCACCAGCACGCCGAATTCGCGGTCCAGCCGGCCCGCCACGGCGCCGGCATCCTGATCCTGCAGTCCCACCGTCACGATGGGCGCCCCGCCAGGCAAGGCCGGCGACAGCACGCGCACGCCCTGCATTGGACCGAGACCATCGAGCAGGCGTTGCTTCAGCGCTTCCGCGTCCCGCTGCAGCGTGGCCAGTGACCGCGACAGGATCCAGCCAACACCGGCCGCCAGACCGGCCAGGCCCGGCGCGTTGAGCGTGCCCGCCTGCAGATGATCGGGCCAGGCTCCGGGCATTTCCCTTAACATTGAGTTACCGCCCGTCCCGCCCACCAGCAGCGGCGCCACGTCCATGCCTTCCCGGACCCACAACGCACCCACGCCCTGCGGACCCAGCAGCGCCTTGTGTCCCGTCACCGCCACCATGTCGGCGCGCGCGCGTCCCGCATCGAAGGGCAGGTCGCCAGCCACCTGCGCCGTATCCACCAGGCTCAGCGCGCCCGCCTCCCTCGCCAGTCGACACAGTGCTTCCACGTCCAGCGCCGTGCCCAGCACGTTGTTCGCGCCATTGATGGCGAAGACACGGGCCCCCTCGAGCGCACGCTGCAGTGCGACTTCGTCCAGCCGGCCATTGGGTTGTCCGGGAACGAGGCGAACCCGCACGCCGCGCTCCTGCTCCAGCTTCCAGGCGCATCGCAACACCGCGTTATGATCGAAGGCCGTGACCACGAGCACATTGCCGGCCTGCAGCGTGCCGGTCAGCGCGGTGTTGATTGCGTGTGTGGCATTGAGGGTGAAGGCAATGCGACCGGAATCACCGGGAAAACCCAGCAGCCGGGCCAGCGCCTGCCGGCACTCGAGCGCCACGCGGTCCGCTGCCATCGCCAGCCTGTGTCCGCCGCGACCCGGTGTGGCACCCACGTTCTCGAGGTAATCCGTTACGGCGCGGATGACCTCTGGCGGACGGATGGCGGAGGTCGCCGCCCAGTCCAGGTACGTCAGTTTGTCGGTTTGTGTCATGACAGCGGACGGATCGGCTCGAGGTCGACGGTGACGTAGTGGAAGCCCAGCGCCTTGATGCCGCGGGCCAGCGCGGCCAACCGGTCGGCGTCGATAGCGCGCGTACGGATCACGGCCACTTCCCCGCTCGCGCCCGCCACCGACACGCCCTCGCAGGCAACGCCTTCGCGGGCCAGCAGCGCCTGCACTGCGCGCGTGCGCTCGTCCATACGTCGTTCAGTCATGATGCGTTTCCGATCTGCACCAGGGGCAGCGCCTCGTTCAGGGCGCCGCGACGATAGCCTTCCACATCCAGTACTACACGTGTGAAGCCCAGCGTGCGCAGCCCCGCGTGCAGCTGCTCCGCCAGCGCCCACGCCCGTGGCAGCTCCGTGGGCGCAACCTCGATGCGCGCGGCATCGCCATGATGCCGCACGCGGAACTCGCGGAAGCCTCGCCGCCGCAGCAAGCTCTCCGCTTCTTCAACCTGACGCAAACGCTCCGGCGTGACCGCAACACCATACGGCAGACGGCTGGACAGGCACGGCGATGCCGGCTGATCCCACGTCGGCAGACCCATCTCACGAGACAGTGCGCGGATGTCCTTCTTGCACAACCCTGCCTCCAGCAGTGGCGAGCGCACACCATGCTCCCTCGCCGCGCGCGCGCCCGGCCTGTAGTCGCCCGCATCATCCGCGTTCGCGCCGTCCATCACCACGGCCAGCCCGCGCTCGCGTGCAATCACCGACAGCCGGCCCCACAATTCCGTCTTGCAGTAGTAGCACCGGTCCGTCGGGTTGGCCGCGTAGTGCGGGTCGTTCAATTCGTCTGTTTCGATCTCGAGATGCGGAATGCCGAACTGCCGCGCGCACGCCAGCGCGCTCTCGCGCTGCACGTCCGGATACGCCGCACTGCGACCGGTGACCGCGAGCACGCGCGCTGCGCCCAGAGTCTGCACCGCGACAGCCGCGAGGAACGCAGAGTCCACGCCACCCGAATAGCCGATGCACACCGATCCCGCAGCGCGGAGCAGCTGCTTCAGCGTTTCCAGACGCAGGGCCGCATCTGCTGTGACCGACGGCTCCCCGCCCCGCCCACCACCGTTGCCCGTGTCTGCGTCCACTCCGTGCTCCGCACTGGTTCCAATCGAGGTTCCCTGCACCGCTTCGCCACTCCTAGTACGCCGCAGTGCACAGCCGGTTCAACCGCGCCGCGTGCCCGTTGCCCCACCAAATCTCCTGTGACGCCCGCCGTGTCACAGCAGGTTGCGTTGCGCACCATTGTCCGGATACCAGAGGCTACCGTCGCCACGCACTCTCGCCGTGGGATTCAACGCATGGTTCTGGGACAATGCAGGACCCAGGATGTGGGCGACGGCGCAGTTCTGCGTCAGCAGCGCGTCTGCCAGCAGATTTCGATGACAGCGCCAGGGAACGGCCTCCGCGCACATGACTGCCGTGCGTTCCTGCGCGGCTTCTCGCAGCAGCGAGGCAATGGCCGCGCCAAACGCGGGCGTCGCCATGTAATCGGCGTAGCCGCGGAATCCGGCGTTCTGCCACGCCGTGTTAGGCGAGTCCGCGTGCGCCTGACGCCGCCCGCCCAGCTCCTCCGCGTGCCGATACGCGATGCCCGCGTCCGCCAGCAGGCCGGCCAGCGCGTCGCGATTGAAGTGCGGATAGCGCTGCGACCCCGGAAAGCGTCGCACATCCACCAGCCGCTGGATCCCATGCTCCCGCAGCAGCGCCACGAACTCCGCCGCAGTACGCGTCGAATGGCCGATCGTGTACACCACCATGCCCGGGATCGTGGGGCGCTCGCTGGCGCTCGCGCAAGACGCCGAGGTACCGCGAGAGGATCGGAGGCCAGCGACACACGCATCCACGGATGCGCCGGGCGCACGTGATCGCGTGGCCAGCGGACTCGCGGGGTGACGCAGACGAATTCACGGCAGCAGCACACGGCGGGTACGGTGGTTCGGAGGTTGCGAGGACGGATACTCAACATGGGAGGGACGGAATGCCGTCGATCTGCTCAGGCAAGGAGCCACGGCGGCCGCGCAACGAGGTACGCGGACCGCGCCTGCGCACGTCAGCAGGCCCTGCCGTATCCGTTGCCCAGCAACCAGCCCAAGCCCCGGCCCCAGCATCGGCGATCCGGTACTCTCACCCACCAACCCGATAGACCCCGATGTACTCGACATCACTCTCATCCCACACCACGCCTGCGAGCAGTCCGTTGCCGATCGCGTAGCTGCCCATGCGCTCGGGGATGCGCGTCTCGCCCAGGAATCTGCCGCCGGCGTCGAACACATTGAAGAGGGTCTCGTGCATGCCGCCGCGCTCGGTGCGCACCCAGAGACGACCCTGCGCATCGTAGCGCAGCGCGTCAACGAGGAAATGCGTCTTCAGTTCCGGAACGGGCGGCAGCGCGGGGCGTGCGCGCGCGCCTTCCGCCCTGGCCATCTGCGCCATCCGTGAGCTCATGCGATCGCGACGCTGCTGCTCCGCGTCGATTTCCGCCTTCGTACGTCTCACGCGCTGGATCCTGCGCTCGATGTCGCGTACCGGTTTGCCATCGCGATCGTAGATGCGAATGTGGTATGTGCCCGTGCCATCGCCCACCGCAAACGTGCCGTTGGGCGCACTTGCCAGGGCCACGAACTGCGAGGGCGCATCCTTTTCGGAGCGCGGGAAGTCCGGTGTGAAGCGCAGCAGCCCCTGCATCGCTCCGCCGGCCGGCCAGCGTTTCACCGCGAGCGTGGGTGAGCGGAAGTCCGTCGTGGCCAGGATCGTCAGACCGTCGTCGAGAGCGGTTCCGACATGGATGGGGAAATCCGTCAGCGGCGCGTCGCCTGTGCTGTGACCGGCCGAGTCGATCAGCGTGCGGCGCATGGTGCGCACGTCCAGTATTTCCACGCCGCCATTGCGCAACACGCCGAGGGACTCGGGCGCCACGAATTCGTCCGGTCCGCGGCCATCCCGACCAAACGCGCGCACCGACCTGCCCCCTGCGTCGAACACGCGCACGTGCGGTGCCGCGCCATCGAGCACCCAGATGCGGCCATCGCCCGTTATGCCCACATCCGTAATGGACGCGAACTGCTCCGGTCCTGCGCGGTTGCGCAGCCGAAGCGCGTCAGTTTCTGCAGCTGCGGCGCCGTTGGCGCTGTCTGCGCCCGAGCTGGCGCCGCCGGCAGTGCGCCGCACACAATCGCCACAGCCGCCCTGTACCAGCGCATGCCCACCTCGTGCTCGTCCGGGTTCGCTGCAACGTCGGACACGAACCACCCTGCATGCGTTGCGCGCTGCCTATGGGAACAGGGGGACGTGATTGCGCCACCCCGCCCGACGCGCCGCAGGCCCGCAACGGTCGCGAGATGCGCTGGTGTCGGATGGTCGGCGCCGGCGACACGAAAAGCTGTTCATCGATGATCTCGTACGCGCGTCCGTCGTCGGGAAATTGCTGCCAGTCGGCCAGCTGAGCCGGTACGAGGGTGGAATCGTCGCTGGTGTCGTCGCCTGGCCAACCGTACCCGCGGCGTTGCGCCCGTTGCAGGCGCGTCCGCCGCCTGCTATGCCGGCACGCCCGACCCGCGCCGGTCCAGCGACCGGTACTGTATCGCCTCCGCCAGGTGTGCCGCTGTGAGCGCCGCTTCGCCCTGCAGATCCGCAATGGTGCGCGCCAGCCGCAGCACGCGGTGATAGGCGCGCGCCGAGAGACCGAGTTTGCGTATTGCTGCGTGCAGCAGCGCCTCGCTGGCTGTATCGATCGCGCAGTGCAGGCGGATCTCCTGCGGTCCCATCTGCGCGTTAGCGAAGATGCCGGGCCGTTCGCGGAAGCGCGTCAGCTGCCGGGCTCTCGCCTCGACCACACGCGCCCGCATGGTCGCGCTCGTTTCGCCCCGCCGCTCATCCGTCAGCTGTTTCTCGCGCAGTGCCGGCACTTCCACGTGCAGATCGATGCGATCCAGCAGCGGTCCCGAAAGGCGCGCGCGATAGCGCTGGATCGCGCCCGCGTGGCAGATGCACTGCGCCGCCGCCCCGCCGTAGAAGCCACAGGGGCACGGGTTCATTGCCGCCACGAGCATGAAGCGCGCGGGATAGGTGATGGCGTGGCGTGCGCGACCCAGGCTCACCGAGCCCTCCTCGATGGGCTGGCGCATCGCTTCCAGCACGTGTCGCCGGAATTCCGGCAGCTCGTCCAGGAACAGCACACCGTGGTGCGCCAGCGACGCCTCGCCCGGCCGGGGCAGCGCGCCACCACCCACCAGCCCGGCATCCGATACCGTGTGGTGTGGCGCGCGGAAGGGTCGCGTGGTCACCAGCCCCTGCCCGGCCCGCAGCCGCCCTGCGACCGAGTACACCTTGGTGACTTCGATGGCTTCCTCGCGCGTCAGGGGCGGCAGGATGCTGGAGAGCCGCCTCGCCAGCATCGACTTGCCCGAGCCGGGCGGCCCCACGAGCAGCACGTTGTGCTGCCCCGCGGCCGCGATCTCGAGCGCCCGCTTGGCGTGTTCCTGGCCCTTCACATCGGCGTAATCGAGAACACTCTCCGGCGGCGCGGCAGACGTGACCGGCCCATCGTCGCCTGCCTCCTCTAACACTGCATTACCACGCAGGTGCGCCACCACTTGTGCAATGCTGGCGGCGCGCAGCACGCACAGGCCGCGCACCAGCGCCGCCTCGCGCGCGTTGGCCGCGGGCACGACCAGCGCGCGCACGCCCGCGTCACGACAGCAGACCGCCAGCGGAAGCGCGCCCCGCACCGGGCGCACCTCACCGTCCAGACCCAGCTCGCCCACCAGGCACAGCCCGGCCAGGCTCGCGGCGGGGAGCAGGCCCGTGGCGGCCAGCAGGGTCACGGCCAGGGGCAGATCGAACGCGCTCCCGTCCTTCCGCACGTCGGCAGGGGCGAGATTGACCGTGATCCTCTTCGGCGGAATCGGGAAGCCCGCGTTGCTGAGGGCCGCGGTCACGCGCTCCCGTCCCTCGCGGACGGAACTCTCCGGCAATCCCACGACAGTCATGGAAGGGAGACCCGCGGCGAGGTCCACCTCGACGCGCACCAGAAACGCGTCCACGCCCAGCACCGAACCGCTCAGGACCTGCGCCAGCACGTCGCTCCCTCCACTGCTCTTCCGTTGCGCCGGTCATTGCCGCAGCCCGCAAGCGCGCAGGCTCTCTCCCGGCGCGCACCCGAGGGCTAGCGGCGTGGTCAGTGTGCCGTTCTGCCCGGGGCGAGGGAATGCTTCGTCGCGCCGATGTGTGCTGCGCGGGGGTGCGGCGGTCGAGTCTGATATCAGGGTTTGGCGTTCCATCGCTGGCAGCGCGATCCGGCGGGTGGTCCGCAGGGCGAGTGCTGGAGTGGGAGGCGCGACATTGCGGGCGCAGGCAGAGCGCCTGGGCACGGGGCTGCCGGCTGCGGCACGAATCGCCCCGTCCGAACCGGCTTCTGCACCGGCGGGGGTTACGGGAAACGCGGTCGTGCGCGTATCGTTGAGCCGTACGCCTGCCGTGCGCGGGCGCGCCGCAGCAGAGACAGGATCAGACGCATGGGCCCCATCGGGCCGCAGCCGTCGATCGCATCGAGGAGAACAACATGGTCCGCAGGAATTCGACGCGTGCGGCGCTCATCGCCACGCTGGTGATCGGTTTCGTCGCCTGCAGTGATGGCGACTCGGCTTCGGCGCAGACACGCCCGACGCGCATGGATGCGCGCCAGGTGCAGAGCCCGCTGCCCGTGGACACCGCGACCGCCTTTGCGTTGTCCAATGCCTTCCGCGCCGCGGCTGCGCGCGCGCTCTCGTCCGTCGTGCGTGTGAGCGTGACCGCGCGCATGGACAGCCGCATGCGTGGCCTGCCGCCGAACCATCCCGTCGATCCCGAGCGACGCACGCGCGGTACCGGTTCCGGCTTCGTGATGGATCGCGATGGCCACATCATGACCAACGATCACGTGATTGCCGGCGCCGAGCGCGTCTCGGTGGTGCTCTCCGAATGGCCGGGAGTACGAAGCGCAGGTCGTCGCTTCCGATCCTAACACCGATATCGGCGTGATCCGCGTCGACCCATCGCGCTTGGGCACGCTGGATCCCATCTCGTTCGGCGACTCGGACTCGCTGCGCGTGGGCGACTGGGTGCTGGCGCTGGGCAATCCGCTCGATCTCAATTTCACGGTCACGGCCGGCATCGTCAGCGCCAAGGGGCGCAACCTCAACATCCTGCGCACCAGCGCCAGCCAGAATTCGCTGGAAGCCTTCATCCAGACCGATGCCGCCATCAATCCCGGCAATTCGGGCGGGCCTCTCGTGGATCTGCTGGGTCGCGTCGTGGGCGTGAACGGCGCCATTGAGACCACCACCGGTTTCTTCAGCGGCGCCGGATTCGCCATTCCCATCAACCTGGCGCGCAAGGTCGCGGATGACCTGATCCAGTACGGCGCCGTGCACCGGCCGCGACTCGGAGTCAGCATCCAGGACGTGAATTCGGCAGATGCGGAGTTGTACAAGCTGCCCAGCATCTCGGGCGCCGAAATCTCTTCCGTGTCACCGGGGATGTCGGCCGACAAGGCCGGCCTGCACATGGGCGATGTCGTGGTCGCGTTGAATGGCCAGGCCATTGGCGGTGTCACCGAGCTGCAGGATCACGTGGCCCGGCTCAAGACGGGCGACAAGATCCGCCTCGGCATCATCCGCTACGGTCAGTCCCTCGAGAAGACGATCACGCTTACCGAAGAGTTCGAATCCGGTGCCAAGAAAGTCGCGGCCGCTTCCCCGCCGAAGGTAAGCGGCGTGGAGCGCATGGGCTTCTCCGTGCTGCCTGCGCCGCGCGATGCCGCGGTCAAGGTCGGCCTGGAGACCGAGGCCACCCTCGCCATCTCGGCGGTCGACCCCTTCGGCCCGGCCTACGAGGCACAGCTGCCCTCGGGTCCTAACATCGTGCTGGTGTCCATCAACGGGCAGGACGTGCACTCCGTCAAGGATGTGGAGAAGATCGCCGATGGCTTGAAGCCCGGCCAGATCGTGTCGGTGGTGGTCCTCAATGTCGGCCCGGACGCCGCGCCCACCATTTTCAACTACCGCATGCGCTGAGCGGGTTGCGCCCGGCGCTGCCTCACTAACAGCCGGTCAGAATGCAGGCGACGATGGCGCGTCGGGTTCCCGGCGCGCCGTCCGCGTTCAGTGCGCGTCCGGCCTCTCGCCGTGGTGCGTTGCAGCGGCGTCGTCGCTGGCCGCAATGCGCACGGTGAAGCGCGTGCCTTCACCCGGCCGGCTGTCCACGCTCACACTGCCGCCCCAGCTCTCCACCAGTCGCCTGACAATGGCGAGGCCCAGGCCGGTACCGCTGGAGCGCGTGGAGAAGTGCGGATCGAAGATGCGCGGCAGCAGCTCGGCCGGAATGCCCGGCCCGTCATCGGCCACATGCAGTTCGATGCGCCCATCCACGCGCTGTGCGGACACCGTGACGTTGCCATCCGCGCCCACCGCATCGCGCGCATTCTCCAGCAGATTCATGAGCACTTCACGCAGCTCGCCGGCGCGCGCCCGGCCGGGCGGCAGCCCCGGATCCAGCTCCTCGTCCCAGTGCACAGCCGAGTCGCCGGCGCGGTACAGCGTGAGCGTCTCATGCACCACGGCGCCCACATCCACGTGGCGCAGCGGCCCGGCCTGCGGCGTGGGCGCGCCGTAGCGCGAAAAGGCGCGCGCAATCTCGGTCAGCCGGCCGATCTCGGTGAGCACGTTGTCGACGTTCTCGTCCAGGATTTCGCCAAAATCGGAGCGGCGGTCCCCGTAGGCACGGCGCAGATGCTGCACCGCCAGTTTGATGGGTGTCAGCGGATTCTTGATCTCGTGCGCGATCTGCTGCGCCATCTCACCCCACGCCAGCACGCGGGCGGTGCGTACTTCCTGCACGCGCGCCCGGCGCAGCCGCCGCACCATGCGGTTGAAGGAGGCGAAGAGCAGACCGAACTCGCCCCCCGGCTCCGGCAGGCGCACGCTGAGGCGACCCGCGCCCACCGCCGCCGCCGCGCGCCGCAGCTGGCCAATAGGTCCCGCCAGCTGCCTGCCCACGGCCACTGATAACACTGCTGATAGCAGCAGGCCGAGCACGGCCGCCAGCAGCGTAAGATCCCGCACATCGCGCTGGCGCGTGGCCGTGTCGCCCACCGACAGTGCCACCGGCACCCCCAGCGTGCCCGAGGGCCGCATGGAATGGTACGCGGTGAGGAACGACTGTCGCTCGAGATGTGTGATCTCGCGCACCGACGTTTCTTCGTTGCTCTCCAGCGCGCGATAACCGGCCGGCGGCAGCCAGGCCCCGTAGATTCCCAGCTCCATGCCTTCGGGTGACGAGGCGTCGATCAGCTCGCCGCCCAGATAACGCAGCACATCGGCGCCCGCGTGTACGGACAACTCCCGCAGGTTGCGGTTGGATTGCAGCATTTCGAGCACGGCCTGGCGTGCGGCGCGATCCGCAACCGTGCCCGCCGCCTCCACCACGACCGCCGAGATGCCGCGGTACGCAACCAGGCCGAACACGACTGTGGGCACCAGGAAGAAGAGAAAGAGCGCGAACGTGATGCGCGCGCGGAAGCTGCTCAGCCAGTTGCGCAGTGCGCCGCCATCGACGACCGGCAGGCCGCGCGCCACGTGGCCCAGAAGCCACAGCAGCGCCAGCAGCGCGACGTCGAGCGTGACGAGCAGTGTCGCCCGCGCCAGTCTCATGTCGAGCCGCGCGAAGCGCACTTCCATGTGCGCGTGATACCAGCCGTCCGGATACTTCTTCTTGGCCTCGCTGCGCCAGCCGTCCGCGCTCATGAGCCAGCGTGTTTCGCCAGCCGATTTCACGTCCGGCGCGGACACCAGCGCCACGCTCGCACTGCCGTCCGTCGTGCGCCCGAAGAAGGACGCGACAATGCCGGTGCGCTGCAGTGTGCGACGAGGTTCAACGCTGACCGAAATGACGCGTTCGGAATCCAGCGGCACGGTGAGCAGTGAGCTGGCCGTGGGAAATCCGGGAATGCTGTTGGCGCGCGGGCCGTCGAGTCGAGATGTCTCTGCGATCAGCTGGCGCATCAGCGCGTTGGTGCTGTCCGAGCCCTCGGCTCCGCCCAGGCTCAACTCCTGCTGCACGCGCTGGCCTCGCCACAGCGTGATGCGCACGCCGTACGGCTCCTGCGCGAGTCCGCTCGCCACCCAGCTGCGATACAGCAGCTGCAGCCCGTCCTCGCCCGCGGCGGAACGGGCCAGCGCTTCGCGGCTGAAGCGTTCCAGCATGAAATTCACCACCGTGGGCGGGTCCTGACCGAACGTGTCCAGCTCGTGCTCTGCCGCGCGCAACCGAGCGTTCACGTTCGCGCCCCACAGCTGCGGCAGCACCGCCGTGGCGGCGAGCGCGCCCGCGGCGACCCAGCGCGTGAGTCGCTGGCCCGGCCCGCGCGCGTCCGCCGTCGCCACGGCCAGAAGCACCAGTGGAGCGACCCAGAGCGCGGCCAGCACCGGTGCCGCTGCGCGCTGCGCATAGGTGTGCGCCTGCACGGCGGCGCCCAGCGCGGCGCCCAGTGCCAGCGAAGCCACCAGCCAGCCGATGCGTACCCTGCCATCGTCATCGACTTGAGCTTCCCGCCGGCGAGGCATGAGCGTGGCGGTGAAAAGTGTGAGCAGCAGCGTCGCCGCGATCTGCAGTCCCAGCCAGAGCGCCGAACCGTTTTCCTGGAACGACGGCGCGGTGGCTGCGATCACCGCCTGCAGCGTGAGTGCGTAGAGCGCGCTGAGTCCGGCGGAGACCAGGACCAGCGCGATGGGCCAGGTTCGGCGATCCGCGCGCGGCGCACGCAGGGTTGCGCCAAGCGCCGCGCCCGCGATGATGACGGCCAGCAGATCGCCCAGTGAGACGCCTGGCACCGGCAGCAGGAACGCGAGCGCGGCGGCGCGATCCTCCATGCCCAGCACGGCACCCATGGGCGCGATGGCGGAACCAATGGCGGCCACGACGAGCGGCGCCGCACTCGAGAGGCGGCGCGCCCCGGCCGCTTCCGTGCGGCGCAGCCAGCCGATCCAGGCGAGCAGCAGCGCGAGGAACGCCGCCGCTACCGCGCCTCGCCTTGCCTGCAGCTCGACGCGGGCGCGCTCCTGCGCCTGCGTCACGGGATCGAGGCGGGCGTACACTACGGTGTCACCCTGCGTGACGAGGCGCCACGCGATGCCCGCGCCGCTGCCTGCACCCGGGCGGAACACCGCGGGCACGTTGGTGCGTGCTGCAAAGGTCGTGTTCAGTGTGGGCGCGCCCGAGCGCAATGGTGCGCCCGTCTCCACGAGGACGGCGGCCACCGCGTGCCGGTCGCTGCCCTTGACGGGCGCCGTGAAGTACAGGTAGCTGTACAGCGGACGCTCGGCGAAATAGGCTTCGCCCGGTGTGGAACGGATCGCATCAGGGATTCTGCCGCGGTGGTCGCCGGCCCAGGCGATCAGCGCACCGTCGGGACCGAAGACCATCAGCGCGTCCACTCCCGCGCGTTCTCTTGCTTCTGCCAGTCGCGCGAACAGCAGCGAGTCGCTGGGCGCGGGCTGAGCGGCCAGCTCGGCGGCGCGCCGGCCGCGCTCGGTCAACGCTGCCATCGAACGGCCCAGCACGGCGGACAAGCGCTGGTCGCGCTCGGCGGCTACCTGGTCCCACTCGAACTCGATACGATGGAAGGCACTCTGCGCCCATGCGCCCACCGCGAGCACCGCGAGCAGCGCCGCCAGCGCGGCCCACAGCCACCGCGCCGCGGGTTCGCGCCTCGCCCTCCACGTCAACAGCGCGGTTATCAGCGTGACCACCGCGCCCATCGCCAGCAGAGCCGGGTCCAGCCGCCGCGCCCACAGCAGCAGCAGCAGCACCGCCAGCGCCGCCCCGCCGCAGGCGGCCGTCTCGAACACCGCGTTGGGACGCGTGCGGCCCATCACTCGCATCGTCTGCATCCGTCGGCATGATTGAAAGGCGGTCCGGTGCGATCCGGCTGGATGAGATGAGCTGGGTGGACGTGGCCGCGCATCTGGCCCGCGACGCCCGCCTGATCATGCCCATTGGTGCACTCGAGCAGCACGGCCCGCACCTGCCGCTGGGCGCCAACACGCTCATCAGCACGCGCATGGCCGATGACCTCTCGGCCGCATTCCAGATTCTGCGCGCACCTGCAATGAGCTATGGCGTCAACTATTACGGCAGCGCCGTATCCGTAGGCCGCGCCTGGGCCGGCACAGCCACGCTGCGGCAGAAAACCCTGCACCGCGTGCTCAACGATCTGCTGGCAACGTGGGAGAATCACGGTATCGCGGAGTTCATTCTGCTTACGGCGCACCGGCACGAGCCGCACCTCGACGCCCTGGCCACTCTCCTCACGCGTACCGCCCGCGTACGCGTCGTTTCCCTCTGGGATGTCGCTATCGCCGACCTGCTGGAGCACCAGCCCGGCCCGCTGCACGCCGACGAAGCAGAGACCTCCCTCATGCTCCACATCTACCCTCACCTGGTGCGCATGGATCGCGCGCCCAATGTGAAGCCCAATGCCGAGGCGCAGCGGCGCTACCGCCAGGGCCGGCTGCCTCCGCCTCCCGCGGAGGGCAGCGGCGTGGTCGGCTTTGCCACCGCCGCGACCGCCGAAAAAGGCCAGCGCATCTACCAGCGCATGCTCGACTCCATCCATCGCGCCGTCTTCGCATCGTCCAGCGGCGAATCCGACACCCTCTGACACAGACTCACCGCGCCGTGCGCCGAGTGGCCGGGGTGATGCTGCACTGGAATCCGGCCCCGTACGAGGTGACGGCATGTGGTTGCATATGGGTGGTTATACGGCAGCAGTGTGGCAGGGACCGGAAATGAAGGTCTGTCAGGGTTATCCGTACTGAATCTGTAAACGGAATGCCGGTTCTGGTGGCGATTGTCGAAAACATGCGCGCGGCGCTGGCGCGACCGAACCACGTTCGCGCCCGGGGGGTAGACCGGTGGGGTCTTTCCACCGAGAGGGCTTGATGCGACGACTGCTATGCACGCTTCCCGTGGGGCTGATGCTGTTTGTGGTCGCGACGCCACGCGCTGTGCGCGCACAGACCGCAACGCTGGACGAAGGCACGTTCCGGCTGCTGGTGCAGGGTCGTGAAGTGGGCAGCGAGACATTCGTCATCAGTCGCAACGGCAACGGACCGGACGCCGCGGTGACACTGCGCGGCCGTGTCACGCTGGAGAGCGACAGTGGTGGCGATGTGCGCTCGAGCGTGCAGCTGGCGGGTGCATCGCTGCGTCCTGCTTCCTACCAGATCGAAGTGGGCGGACGGGGCGGTGACAGGCTGAGCGGCCAGGTGACGGGGCGTCGCGTCAGCGCCCGCATTGTGTCGAACGCGGGCGAGAACATGCGCGAGTATCTCGTGAGTGAAGGCGCAGTCGTGATCGATGATGCCGTGGCGCACCAGTATTTCGTGCTCGCCATGCGCGCCCATGCGGGCGAGGTGCACATACCGGTGATTCTGCCGCGGGCCGGCAAACAGGCATTCGTGGATGTCACGGTCCAACCCAATGTGGCGATTACCGTCGCGGGTCAGCCGGTGCAGGCGCGCAAGCTCGTGATCACGGAGCCGGGCGGTGAGACGCGCAACGTCTGGACCGATTCGGACGATCGGATCCTGCGGCTGGAGATTCCTGCCCGCAATTACGTCGCCGAACGCACGACGCTGCCCCGCTGATGCGACTGCCGCGCCGCCTCGGCGTGCCACCCATGCACAGTGTTCGTGACTGCGGCCGGCGCGCGAAACTGCCGGTTGCGGGCTGTCGTACGGTCACCGGCGCAAGGCCCTCGCTCACAGTTTCCGGAGGCGGTATCCGGCCGCTTCCCAGGCGTTCGGCGCTGCGAACATCCGTGTTCGCGGCCCGCGTGGGCCGCCGTTTCCTGCATTGGGGCGCGGTGCCGTGCCGGTGCGGGGCGGCACGGGCCGGGCACCAGCGCCGCCGTTCCGCACCGCCGGGGCGCAGGGAAAGGGCGGTCGGAGCTTTCATTCGCCAGCGAGGAAGATTCTGAATGGGTAGAGGGGCAAAGTTCGGCATCGGGTTCGCCATCCTGCTCACGATCGTCGCCGTACCATTGATCATCGTGGTGCGTCGTCCCAAGGGTGTGCAGGTGCGCGTCGAGCCGGCGCAGCGCCGCGACTTGGTCTCGGTCGTGAACGCGAGTGGCTGGATCCGGCCGAATCGCAAGGTGGATGTGCAGTCGGACATCATGGGCCGCGTCATCGATCTGCGTGTCGTGGAAGGACAGCGTGTGCACCGCGGCGATACGCTGCTGCGCATCGATCCCAGCCAGTACGAGGCGGCTGTCGAGCGTTCGCGCGGTGCCCTCAGCGAGGCGCAGGCGAGGGAGGCGCAGAGCAACGCGAACTACATTCAGGCCCAACGGAATGCGGACCGAACGCGTCAACTTGCAGGCGTGGACACCGTGCTCGTGAGCCGGCAGGCGCTGGAAGAGGCCGAGACGCAGGTGACCGTGCAGAAGCAGCTGCTGGAAGCGGCGCAGTACGGCACGCTGCAGGCAAGGGCGTCATTGAACGAAGCGCTCGACCAGCTGAGCAAGACGGTGATCCGCGCGGCCATGAATGGCACAATTACCCGCCTCAAGGTCGAGGAGGGCGAAACGGCGATTGTCGGCACCATGAACAACTCCGGCAGTCTGCTGCTCACCATTGCCGACCTGTCCGTGATGGAAGCGGTGGTGCGGGTGGATGAAACCGATGTGCCGGAGATCCAGCTGGGCGATAGCGCGCAGATCAGTATTGACGCGTTCCCCAAGCAGAAGTTCGTGGGTCGCGTGACGGAAGTGTCGCACAGCTCGGTCCGGCCGCCGGATGAGAATTCGCCCGGTACGGGCGCAGGCCAGGGCCAGGCGGTGGACTTCGAGGTAGTGATCCGGCTGGTGCAGCCGCCGCCCACGCTGCGGCCCGATCTCTCCGCCACGGCGGATGTAGTGACGGACACGCGCAGGGATGTGCTGTCCATACCCATCATCGCGCTGACGGTACGCGAGCGCGGTGACGTGCGTGTCCTGCCGCAGGAGGATCCGCAGGCGAGAGCCGCGGCGCAGGGCGCCACACAGCCCACGAACGACATCGAGGGCGTTTTCGTGGTGCGTGACGGCAAGGCGCATTTCGTGCCCGTCCAGATCGGTATTTCCGGACGCGAGCACTTCGAAGTGGTGTCCGGCCTGAACCCGGGTGATTCCGTGGTGGCCGGCCCCTATGATGCGATTCGTACGCTGCACGACGGCGATGTCGTCCGCAGAATGCCGGACGCCAACAGCACTGGCCGTACCGCGGCCAGCAACCGAACAACGGGTGGTTGAACAGATCATGAGTGAACTGACGGCCGTCATCCGGACGGAGAGACTGACAAAGGATTATCAGCTGGGCTCCGAGACCGTGCACGCTCTGCGCGGTGTCGACCTGGTCGTGAACCCCAATGAATACGTCGCCATCATGGGCCCATCCGGCTCGGGCAAGTCCACGTTCATGAACCTGATCGGCTGCCTCGACACGCCCTCGGGCGGGGAGTACTGGCTCAACGGGCAGCCGGTTTCCCGGCGCAGCGACAACGAGCTGGCGCGCATCCGCAACCGCGAGATCGGCTTCGTCTTCCAGACCTTCAATCTGCTGCCGCGCGCCACGGCGCTCCATAACGTCGAGTTACCGCTGATCTATGGCGGCGTGGGCGCCAAGGAGCGGCGTCGCCGCGCGCGCCGAGATGCTGGATCGCGTGGGTCTGGGCGAGCGCATGAATCACAGGCCCTCCGAGCTGTCGGGCGGACAGCGCCAGCGCGTGGCCATTGCGCGTGCCCTCATCAACGTGCCTGCCCTGCTGCTCGCAGACGAGCCCACCGGCAACCTGGACAGCCAGACGAGCTCGGAAATCATGAACGTACTGGACCAGCTGCATGTGGAGGGCCAGACCATTGTGCTGGTCACGCACGAGCATGACATCGCGGAACGTGCGCACCGCGCCGTCACGCTGAAGGATGGCGTGATCGCCAGCGACGTGCGTCGCGACGCGCCCGCCCTCGTCTGATGCCATGAACGCCCGCGAGGGCGTCCGCCTCGCCCTGCTGCAGATCCGGACGCAGAAGCTGAAGAGCTTCTTCTCCGTCGTCGGCGTCATCATCGGCGTCATGTTCCTGATCACCGTGGCTCAGCGTGGTCGAGGGCATGAACCGCTACATCGAGCACGACTTCGCCAATGCCGTGTTCGGCATCAACACGCTACCCTGGCGCGCACGCCCGAATTCGACGTCAGCGCCAACAAGGATGACCGCCGCGACTATCAGCGTCGGCCGCCCCTGCGTTTTGCCGACGCCGATGCCGTTCGCCAGAACCTCTCGGTGTCCGGGACTGGTGGGCGTATTCAGCCAGTCGGCGGCCACCTGGTCAGCGAGACCGGCACTGAGGTCGAGAACGTGCAGCTCATCGCGGCGTCACCGGAGATGTTCCGTATCCGCAACTACAACCTGGTGGCCGGTCGCCCGTTTTCCCCGTCCGAGGATCGGGCCGGTGCGCCGGTCATCGTGCTGGGCTGGGAGACGCGCCGACAAACCTGTTCGCCACCTCGATCCGTCGGCCGCATGGTGAAGGTCGACAGCACACGCCGTTCACCGTCGTGGGCGTGCTGGAGAAGAGGGGCACGCTGCTCGGCATGTCACTCGACAATTATGCGGTGGCGCCCGCGCACTCGGCTCATGGCACGCTCGTCAATCCGCACGGCATCGTGGCGCCATCATGGTGCGCGTGAACCGCGAGCAGGACATGGACCGCGCTTGCTCGACATCGAGTCGACCATGCGCGTGCGTCACCGGCTGCGCCGCCGCGCATGAAAACGATTTCGCCATCGACACGGCTGAAGGTCGCCATCGATTTCTGGCAACGCATAAGCCGCATCCTTCTGGTGGCGTTCCCCGGACTGGTGGCTATCGCGCTGGTGGTGGGCGGCATCGTATCATGAATATCATGCTCGTGTCGGTCACCGAGCGCACACACGAGATCGGCGTCCGCAAGGCCATTGGCGCGCGGCGCAGCGACATCCATTTGCAGGTGCTGATCGAATCGGCCGCCCTCGCCGGAATGGGCGCCACCATCGGCATCATCATTGGCATCGTCCTCGCCCAGATCGTGCGCGCTGTCTCGCCCCTGCCCGCCGCCATTGCACCCACCTGGATCATCCTGTCCGTGGTCATGGGTGTAGGCGTGGGCGTGCTGGCGGGTCTCTACCCCGCGGCGCGCGCGGCCCGCATGGATCCCGTGGTCGCACTGCGCGCGGAATAGTCATGCGCATCGAGAGCTTTCAGGAAGGCGCCCGCCTCGCGCTGGAGCAGCTGCGCAACAATCGCTTCCGCTCCGGCCTCACCATTCTCGGCATCGTCGTCGGCGTGGCCACGGTCATGACCATCAGCGCCATGATCACCGGCATCCGCTCGACCATCCTGGCCGAGTTCGACGCGGCCGGCGCCAGCAACTTCTACGTCGGCCGTTTCAACATCAACGATGTGCGCATCACCGGGCCCCGCCATGGTCCTCCCTGGGGCAACAATCCCAGGGTGACAGTGGAGGAAGCGCACGCCATCGGTCAGCTGCCCGCCATCAAACGCACTGTCGTGGGGCTGGACCTGAACGGCGAGTTCACGTTCGGCACGCAGCGGCTGCCGGGCGTGTCCATCGCCGGGCGGGAGCAGGGCTGGGGCGCCTTCACGCACGCCACCATTCTCTCCGGCCACGACATGCTGGCCAATGACGTGCGCTCCGCCAATCGCGTCGTGCTGATCTCGGATAATCTGGCTACCACGCTGTTTGGCTCGCTCGAACCCATTGGCCGCACCATCCGCATCAACGGCGTGCCTTTCGAGGTGATCGGTGTGATGCGTATGGCCGAGACCATCTTCTCGAGCCTGCAGAAGAACATGGCCATCATGCCCTACACTTCGGCCATCAAGCACTTGAACGCCTGGGACGGCATGCTCGGCGTGTTTGTGGTCACGTCGCCCATCGCCTCGCAGGACGTCGCCATCGATCAGGTTATTACCCTGCTCCGCACGTCGCGCGGTCTGCGCCCGGTCGAAGACAACAACTTCGCGGTCGTGAAGCAGGAGCAGATGGTGGAGACCTTCAATCGCTTCACGGCCGCGTTCTTCGTCATCATGATCGCCCTGTCGTCGGTCGCCCTCATGGTGGGCGGCGTCGGGGTGATCGCGGTCATGATGATCGCGGTGACCGAACGCACCCGTGAGATCGGCATCCGCAAGGCGATCGGCGCCACGCGCCACGAGATCCTCTGGCAGTTCCTCTTCGAAGCCATGACGCTGACCGTTATCGGCAGCGCCATCGGCATGGCGTTCGGCGCGGGCACGGCATTCCTCATCGCGGCCGTGTCGCCCATTCCTGCGGCCGTGCCCATTCCGGCCATTGTCGCGGCACTCACCATGGCGGCGATCGCCGGCATCGCGTTCGGCCTCTGGCCGGCGTGGAAGGCCTCGCATCTCGACCCGGTGGCGGCACTGCGCTACGAGTAGGTGGGTGCGGCGCCAGGGAACTGCGTCGACTGTGCAGGAGTTGGTCAGCCGGCGCGCCTTCGCGCCGGCGGTATCCCGTGAAGCTCCACACTGACCTGACAAGCGTACGATCATGGCCGATCTCGTTGCCATCATGGCGCACCCTGATGATGCCGAGCTGCTTTGCGGCGGTGTGCTGCTGCGCGCTGCCGATCAGGGGCACTCGACCGCGGTCATCGATCTGACGGGCGGCGAACGCGGCTCGGCGGGCAGTGCCGCGCAGCGTCGTGTGGAAGCGGAAGCCGCAACGCGCATCCTCAACCTCGCCGAGCGGCTGACGGCGGGCCTGCCCGATGGCGCACTGCAGAACACGCCCGAGGCCAGGGCCATCGTGGCAGGCCTGATCCGGCGCCTGCGCCCGCGCACCGTGATCCTGCATTATCCGGAAGGCCGCCACCCGGATCACCGCGTGGCCTCCCAGCTGGGATGGGATGCCTGCTTCGTCGCAGGCCTCTCGCGCGCACCCGTCGAAGGCACACCTCACCGACCCGCGAAGGTGATCTACTCAATGTCGTTCCGCGAAGAAGCGCTGCAGCCCAGCTTCGTCGTCGACATCACGGAGCAGATCGACCGCAAGGTGGAAGCGATCCGCGCCTACGGTTCCCAGTTCGATGGCAGGATTGCGGTGGGCGATGTGTTCGGTGGCGGCGAGCGCTCGCTCTATGACCAGGTCCGCATCCACGCCGCGCACTACGGCTCCTTCATCCGCCGCCCTTTCGGCGAACCCTACTGGATCCGTGAAACCCTGCGCGTCGATGACGTCGTCGGACTCGAGGTCAACAGCATCTGAGGAACGGATTCCGACGGCGTTTCTGGGGCTGGTTGCTGGGGCAGGTTGCTGGGGACCGGATTGAAAAGCGGTGCTCAGGCTGGCTGCTGGAGCCGGCTACCGGTGTATTGAATAACCAAGGGTTAGGCGCGTGAAGGCGACTGGCTGCCGGCGCTCGCCTCCGGTGTGGCCTTCGTCCGGTTCAGCAGTTGCCGACCCGGCAACGCCTGTGTGTCCGCGACGGTCGTTCCCGAGCAACCAGCCCCAGCAACGCAGTCCGATCCGTTCTACGCCGAACAGCTGACCTCAATTACGAGTCGTCGCCAGCTGGGGACTTCGGTGCCGGCGACGCGGACGGCGCGAGCAGTCGCGCGGCCGCCGCGCAGCATCCAGGGTGACAGCCAGGCTTCGATTTCGGGTGGGAGGTGGCCGATGAGGTCGCCTCCGGGCAGATGTACCCAGACACCGGGTTGATCGTCGAGTGGCGGGCCGGGGATGATGACCAATTCGTCGCCTTCCTGGATTCGCGCCAGCTGGGCCGACCGGTCGCAGAAGACCGTACCGTGCACTGTGGCGCGGAACCGGGGCGCGGAAAAGGGAGGGAGCGGCGGTGGTGCGGAGCGTCCCATGCGGGGTAATTTACCCGCGGCCGGCGGGGGCTGCCAGAGTCACAGGCCTGTTACCGCCCCCGCCGACCGCTCGCCCGCAAGGCAACAGCGTCCAGTCCCGGGAGGTTCTGCGTGCAGCCGATCTACCTCGACAATGCGGCGACGACGCCGGTGCGGCCGGAAGTGCGGGCCGCCATGGAGCCGCTGCTCAGCGAGTGTTTCGGCAACCCTTCCAGTTCGCATCGCTGGGGTCGCGAGGCGAGGGCGGCGCTGGAAGAGTCGAGGGAGCGGGTGGCGGCGGTGCTGGGGGCGAGCCGCGCGGAAATCCTGTTCACGGGCTGCGGCACGGAGTCCGACAACCTCGCGATCCTCGGCGCCTGGCGTGGCGCGAACCGGCCCGATGCGGCGGTCGTCTGCTCGGCGATCGAGCACAAGGCCGTGCTGCTCGCGGCGGGGGCGGCTCACCGCGAAGGCGCGCCGCTGATGCTGCTCGGCGTGGACACGGAGGGTCGCGTCGATCCGGGCCTGCTGGACGAAGCGCTCTCCTTGCATCCATGTGTGGTCAGCGTGATGTGGGGCAACAACGAGGTAGGCACACTGCAGCCGGTCGGCGAGATCGGTGGACGCTGCCGCGCCGCATCGGTCCCCTTTCACAGCGACGCGGTCCAGGCATTCGGCAAGGTGCGCGTGCGCGTGGACGAGACGCCCTGCGACATGCTCTCCCTCAGCGCGCACAAGTTCGGTGGACCGAAGGGCACGGGCGTGCTGTTCCGGCGTGACGGTGTCGCACTGGCCGCGCTGGAGCACGGCGGCGGCCAGGAGCACCATCTTCGACCCGGCACCGAGAATGTCGCCGGCGCGGTGGGCCTGGCGTTGGCGGCGGAGCTGGCCGCGTCGGAACAGGAGCATGAGGCGAAACGGCTCGCGGACCTGCGTGACCGGCTGGAGCTGGCGCTGGCCGAGCGCGTACCGGGTCTGGTGGTGAACGGCGGCAAGGCGACTCGCCTGCCTCACATCCTCCACGTTTCCATTCCCGACGTGGACCAGGAGGCACTGCTGGTGGCGCTCGACCTCGAGGGCATCGCGGTGTCCGTCGCCTCCGCCTGCCAGAGCGGGGCGGCAGAACCAAGCCACGTGTTAGCCGCAATGGGCCGCGTGCTGGCGCACGGCGCTTCCATCCGCCTGTCACTGGGCCGCACGACGAAGGTCGCCGATGTGGATCGCGCGATCGACGTGCTGCCCGCCGTCGCCGGCCGCGTCCTCGCCCTCGTCTAATGCAGCCGCCAGACGGGCAGCGCACGGGAATCGCAGTCGCCGAGACTCGAGTCACGCAGCCCGTGGAGCCGCATCCGGTACTGGTCGCCATGTCGGGCGGCGTCGATTCCTCCGTGGCGGCGGCTCTGCTCGTGGAGCAGGGTCACACGGTGGTGGGTGTGACCATGAAGACGTTCTGCTACTCGGGCACGAAGGCGCACGCGCGCACGTGCTGCGGGCTGGACGGCATCATGGATGCCCGCCGCGTCGCGGACCGCCTCGGTATTCCGCACTACGTCTTCGACATGGAGGAATCGTTCACGCAGGACGTGATCGACGATTTCGTGACCGAGTACGTCGCCGGCCGCACGCCCAACCCCTGCGTGCGCTGCAACTCCAACACGAAGATTCCCGACCTGCTGCGCCGCGGCCGTGCCTTCGGCGCTCGCGTCATTGCCACGGGCCACTACGCGCGGGTGCAGCGATCTGCGAACAGTGATGTTCGCATCCTGCGCGGCCGCGACCGGGCCAAGGACCAGAGCTATTTCCTGTGGGGCCTGCCGCGTGCGGTGGTGGCCAGCCTGAGCTTCCCGGTGGGTGAACTGGGCAAGCCGGAAGTGCGCGCGTACGCCCGCCGGCTCGGTCTGGTCACGGCGGACAAACCGGAATCGCAGGAGATCTGCTTCGTGCCCTCGGGTGACTACGGCGATTTTCTGGCGACACGGCTGGGTCATGATCACGCCGCGCTCGCGCCCGGCGCACTGGTGACGCGTGACGGTCGCGTGGTGGGCGAACACGACGGTTATGCGCGCTACACGGTGGGCCAGCGTCGCGGCCTGGGCGGCGGTCACGGCCTGCCGCTCTATGTGCTGGGCGTCAGGCCCGCGACACGGGAAGTGGTGGTGGGCACGAAGGACGAGCTGGCAGTCGCGAGCGTCACGTTGCGCGACCTGAACTGGCTCGCCCGGCCACCGCAGGATGGCGAGATCGTGCGCATCCAGCTGCGCCATCGCGCACCCGCCGTGGAGGCGGTGGTCGAGCATATCGACGCGGCCACGGCCAGTCTGCGCTTCGCGCAGCCGCAGCGCGCGGTCACGCCCGGCCAGTCCGGCGTGATCTATCGCGCTGAGGAACTGACCGGTGGCGGCCGCATCGCACCGCATCCGGCAGCGGAAAACACGCCATAACTGGTAGTTAGCAGCGCTTCAGTACTTCAGCTCCGCCGACTTCGCGAAATCCTGCGCCAGCTTTTCCTGCTCGGGCGTCAGGTTCTCCGGCACCTCAATGCGCACCTGCACGTACTGATCGCCGCGCCGGCCGCCCTTTTCCACGCCCTGCCCGGCAATGCGGAAGCGCGTCCCGGACTGCGTGCCGGGCGGGATCTTGAGCGTGACCTTCTTCCCATTGACGGTCTTCACGCGCACCTTCGAGCCCAGCAGCGCCTGCGCGATGTTGATGGGTATCGACGTGTGCACGTCCAGGCCCTCGCGCCGGAAGAACGAGTGCGGCTGCACCTTGAAGGTGATGAGCAGATCGCCCGCAGGCGTGCCGGCTTCCCCCTTCTCGCCCTGTCCGGAAAGACGCAGCTTGGAGCCCGTGTCGACGCCCGATGGCACGGTCAGCAGGATCTGTCGCTGTTCGCTGATCTGACCACTGCCGCCGCAGCGTGAGCACGGCACCGTCGGGATCTGGCCTCGACCGAGGCACATGGGACAGGGCCGGCTCACCGCAAAGCCGCCCTGGCCGAACGATATGGTTCCCTTCCCGTTGCACTCGGGACAGGTCCTGGGCTTGGTGCCGGGCGCGTTGCCGCTGCCGTTGCAGACCGGGCAGTCGTCGGTGAAAGGCACGGTGATGTTCACCTTGCCGCCGCGCGCTGCCACCGTGAACGGGATCTCGACCACGTATTCGACGTCACGCCCGCGGGCGGGCTCGCCCCGGCTGCCGCGCTTGCGCTTGCCGCGATCGAAGAAGGAGCCGAAGAGATCACCCAGGCCACCGAGGTCGCTCAGGTCCTCGAAGCTGAAATGCGTCTCCGTGGTCTGGCCGGTGGTCGGTCGCGAGCCGCTGCCGAACCCGCCAAAGCCGGCGAACGGACCCAGCTTGCGCATTCTGGTCGTACTGCTTGCGCTTCTCCGCGTCGCTCAGCACGGAGTACGCTTCGCCCACTTCCTTGAAGCGTTCGGACGCTGACGGATTGTTAGGATTCGCGTCCGGATGGTACTGCTTGGCGAGGCGCCGGTAGGCCTTCTTGATGTCTTCGGGCGAAGCCGATTCGGTTACGCCCAGGGTCTGATAGTAATCCTTCGATCGTGTGGCCATCGCCTCACGCCTCGTACTTCTTCACACGCACGCGTGCCGGCCGCAGCAGCTGCCCCTTGAAGCGGTATCCCGGCTGCAGCACATCGGCCACCACGTCTTCCTCCTCGGGATGCTCCGCGGGCGCCGTGGTGATGGCCTCCATACCCGCCGGATCGAACATCTCACCCTCGGCCTCGATGCGCTCCAGTCCGGCCGCCTGCAGCACCGTGCGCAGCTTCTTCTCGACGAGCAGTACGCCTTCGTGCAGCACAGCCGTGGGCGTGCTGTCGGCGTAGTGCGCCACCCGCTCGAGGTCGTCGATCGCGTCCAGCAGCCGGGCCACAATATCCGCCTGTGCCCTGCCCCATGCTTCGAGCTTCTCGCGTTCCGTGCGCTTGCGATAGTTGTCGAATTCGGCTGCCGTGCGCAGCAGGCGGTCTGTCGACTGCGCCAGTTCTGCGCGTGTGTTCTCCAGCGCGGCTTCCAGCTCGGCGACCACCGCAGCATCCACCGCCACGGCTTCTTCGGCGAGCCCTTCCGCTGCTGCCTCGCCTTCGGCCGCGGAAGGCGCGCTCTCCCCTGCCGCGGGGAAATCTTCACGAGCATGCCCGTTAGCCTGACGCCCGGGCTCGGATCCTTTTGCTTTCACGCTTCCCCTCCCGTGGGACTGCCTGCAAAAGTCAGCGGAACCCCCGTTCCAGTGCAAGCGGGGGGCCAAGCAGGACTGCCATTTTCGCGTACCTTGTCGGGCCGTTGGCGCGGCAGTCAGTCGATTCTGCTGCCGAGCCAGCCAGCCAGGTCGCGCATGGCGTCCCCGCCGTGCGGCTCGAACAGCACCTCGTGGTAGTAACCCTCGTAGACTCGGATGGTCGCGTTCCCGTCGGGCACGGCCCGGGCAAGAGCCAGGGCCTGCCGTGTGTCGGCGACGCGATCATCTCCTGCCAGCATGAAGAGCAGCGGACCGTTCAGCCGATCGACCTGCTGGAACGCAAGTCGCATCCCGGTAGTGGCCTCGACGAACAGTCGCGGGGTGATACGGTCGTGCGATGCCGGATCGTTCTCCCATGCGCGCACCACTTCCGCGTCGCGGCACAGGTGCTTCGGCGGAATGTGCGCACGGAAGGGCGCGGCCGGCAGCACCTTCGACAGGGTCGTGGCGAGGCGCACTTTCCAGGCGGGCGCGCGCATGGCGGTGCCCAGCCACGGCGAGACGAGGATCGCGCCGGCGAACGTGCTGGCGCCGTACTCCTGCAGATAACGCAGTGCCATCAGCCCGCCCATCGAGTGGCCCAGCAGGAAGGCGGGCGTTCCCGGATCGATCAGACCCTGCACTTCACGGCGGAAGCGATTGAGGTCCTGGAGGAACACACTGAACGAAGACACGTGGCCTCGCCGGCCATCGGACATGCCATTGCCGCGTGTGTCCAGCGCGAACGTCGATATGTCGTGCGCCGCCATCCACTGTCCGACGCGAGCGTAGCGGCGACCGTGGTCGGACAGTCCCGGTACCACCAGCAGGGCCGCGCGTGCTGCCGGCACTTCCCACGTGTGGTAGTGCAGCATCAGCCCGCCCGTCGAACGCAGCGAACCTTCGCCGGCATGGACCTGAACCGCGTTCATTCTTCCTCTGCCAGCAGGTCGAGCAGCATTCTTGAGCGACAGCTGTGCCGCGCGCTCGCGAATCTCCATGCGCGTACCGAACAGCCGGAGCAGTCGAACCTTCGTCCGCTCGCGTACTGCCGTGCCCACCCACACCGTGCCCACGGGCTTCTCCGGTGTGCCGCCGCCAGGCCCGGCTACGCCCGTGATCGAGATGGCGCAATCGGCACCGGTGACGCGGCGCACACCCGCGAGCATTGCCGCGGCCGTCGCCTCACTGACCGCTCCATGTTCGCGCAGTGTGGCTTCGGGAACACCGAGCAGCTTCGTTTTCGCAGCATTCGCATACGTCGCAATGCCGGCCAGCACGTAGTCGGAGGAACCGGCGATGTCCGTGAGCCGTTTGGCCACGAGTCCACCCGTGCAGCTCTCCGCCAGTGCAACGGTGAGACCGCGCACACGCAGCGCATTGCCCACCACGGCCGCCATGTCCTGGTCCGCTTCCGCGTACACGATGCGGCCCAGTCGTTCGCGCAGCGCCGCCGCCGCGCGATCCAGTGCGGCGTTCGCTGCATCCTCATCCAGATCGCCCCAGCTCGTTACACGCAGATCAATGCCCGTGCCCATGGGCAGGAACGCGAGTGTCAGCGGTGCGAGATCGCTGGCCACATCCTGGATGCGCTCCGACAGTGCGGATTCCGCGATGCCCGTCGTACGCAGCACCCGCCGCAGCACGCGTCCGCGCGCCCGCGGCAACCGCTGCAGCAGCTGCGGAATCACGTGATGCTCTGTCAGCCAGCGCAATTCACCGGGTACGCCCGGCAGGAGGATGGTCAGGCCGTGCGCTTCGTCATCGAGCAGCAGTCCCGGCGCGGTACCCACCGCATTCGCGAGCAGCGTGGCGCCGCGCGGCACTTCAGCCTGCACGCGGTTCACCTGCGGCATGGTCATGCCGCGCGCTTCGAAGCGCTGGCGTATCGTCTCCACCCATGCTTCGTCGACGGCGAGCGGCCAGTCGTAGAGTGCCGCGATCACCGGCCGGGTGCGATCGTCGGGTGTGGGACCGAGACCGCCGCAGCAGACGACGGCGGACGTGCGCTGCAGCGCGGCGGAAACCGCGTCGCGGATCGAAGCATCGTTGTCGCCTGTAATGGTGCGCCGGCTGACCACAATGCCTTCGCCGGCGAGGCGCTGGCCCAGCCATGCACCGTTGGTGTCGATGGTGTCGCCGAGCAGCAGCTCGTCACCGATCGCGACGATTTCGATCGCGGCCCGCCGGGGCGTCATACCACGGAGCGGACCACGCGTCGCCACTGCCAGAGGTAGACGCCCATCGAGTAGAGCGTCAGCCACACCGCAATCGTGAGCGTGACGAGCAGCACGGTACCGTGGAAGATCTGCCAGCCGTCCCAGAATGCGCCGCTCCATCCGTCGCGCGCCGCGACCGTGCGCAGCGCATACCACAGGATCGTCGTTCCAATGAAGATGTTCTGGAAGAGCGCCTTCATCTTGCCCGCCTTGCCCGCGGGCATGACGTGCCCCTGTCGCGCGGCCAGCGAGCGGATCAGCGTAACCAGTGCTTCGCGGCCGAACACGAGCAGCACTACGCCCAGCGGCAGGGTGCGCAGCAGCGGCAGCCGCGTAATGGGTGAGGCTTCGTGCGACAGCACGTAGAATGGGATGAACGTAGCGACCAGCAGCAGCTTGTCCGCGATGGGGTCGACGAGTTTGCCGAAATCAGAGATCCAGCCGTGTTTCCGGGCGAGCCAGCCATCCCACAGGTCGGAGAAAGCGGCCACGAGGAAAAGCAGCCATGCGATGAAGCGCGCAGAAAAACTGGGCGCGAACAGCAGCAGCATTATCACGGGCGTCAGGATGATCCGCCCTACGGTGATCGCGTTGGGCAGGGTGCTGCGACGAAGCACCGGGTAGCCTCAGGAGAGGGACTTCAGGACCAGCTTGCTTATCGCTTTCAACGTATCGAAGACGCCGCGACCGGCAATGGCCACCGCCTGGAATTCGGGAAGCTGCGTCGTGGGATTGAGGTGCGCGCGCATTTCCTCAATCGGCACGGCCGTGGGCAGGTCGCGCTTGTTGTACTGCACGGCGATCGGCACCTGGCGCGGATCGTAGCCGTAATCTGCGAGATTCTCGTACAGGTTCTCCATGGCCGCGATGTTGGCGTCCATGCGCTCGGCCTGCGAATCGGAGACGAACACAATGCCATCCACGCCCTTCAGGATGAGGCGGCGGCTGGCGTTGTAGTACACCTGACCGGGCACCGTGTAGAGGTGGAAGCGCGTCTTGAAGCCGCGGATGGATCCCAGGTCGACGGGCAGGAAGTCGAAGAACAGCGTGCGTTCCTGCTCTGTCGCCAGCGAGATCAGTTTGCCGCGCGTGTCCGGATTGATCTTGCCGTAAATGTACTCGAGGTTAGTGGTTTTCCCGCCCAGGCCCGGGCCGTAGTAAACGAGTTTGCAGTTGATCTCGCGACTGGCGTAGTTGATCATTGACATCGGCCACCTACTCGGTAAAAAGGCGGTCGATCTCGTTCTCTACATCCTCGGCCCAGCCTACTTCCATCTGCACGACGGCGCCTGTTGGCCCGCGCTCGGCGAGTTCACGGAACAGCACACCCAGCCGCAGCACGGCACCTTTCGTCTTGATTCGCACCATTCCCAGTGTGGTTCGCCGATTGAACAAGGCCACGAGTATGGCGGCTCCGTTCACGTCGGCAAGGTACATGGATTCCCGCTCACCGTGATGGTAAAGCGAGGCGAATTCTGTTTCACCCAGCAGCGCCGCCAGCTGATCGCCCGCGGCAAAGTCAGCGGCGGCGAGGGAAGCGAACGCGAGCTGGTCGAAGCCACCCGTGTCGCCCACCACGGCCAGCAGCCGGCCCGTGTGATCGACCAGCGCCGTGCACTGTGCGTGGGTCTCCCTCAGGTACGACGTGAGGAGCGATTGGATGTGCTCGAGATCCGTCGCGCCGATCGATGCAATCGGTTCGGCACGCTTCATCCGGCGATCTCGGCGCGCGGACCCGCACTGTGCTGGAGCTGGCGCTCCATGCGCTCGACGATCTGCAGGGCACGTCGCCGCAGCAGACTGCGCGGCTCCCACGCGATGAAATCGCGCAGCAGGTGAACCAGTTCGACCGAGGCCGTGAGTCCGGCAATGTAGCCGAGCGCCGCCAGGCGCTGTCGCGCGCTCGGACTGAACAGGTCGCGGCGGTGGCGCGTGATCTGATCGCGGACGACGAGTGCACTCAAGCCGGCCAGTGCACCCGCAACCATCACCACGACACCCGCGATTCTGAGGATCCGTCCCCGCCGCATCCGCTCGCTATCCGATCTCCCGCCGCCCGGCCAGGGCTTCGGCGATGGTGACGCCATCCGTGTATTCGAGGTCGCTGCCCACGGGCATGCCGCGCGCAAGGCGAGTGACCCGTGCCCCCAAAGGCTGAATCAGCCCCTGAAGGTATACTGCTGTCGCCTCTCCTTCAACGCTCGGGTTGGTCGCGAGGATCACTTCGCGTATTTCCTGCTCGCGAACGCGCAGCGCCAGCGATGCAACACGCAGTTCATCGGGCCCGACACCTTCCAGCGGCGAAAGCCGGCCGCCCAGCACGTGATAGAGTCCCTGATACGCGCCGGTTCGCTCGATGGCGCCGACATCGGACGCTTCCTCCACAACGCACAGCAGTGAGCGATCGCGGCGCGAACTCGCGCACAGTGCGCACGGGTCCGTCTCCGTGAGATTGCCGCAAACCGAGCACGCGTGGACGCGATCTGCCACGTTGACGAGGGCTCGAGCCAGTCGCCGGGTCTCTTCCGGGGGTCTTTTCAGCAGATAGTACGTGAGACGCAGCGCAGTCTTGCGACCGATGCCTGGCAGGCGAGCGAACTCGCCCGTCAGTTCATCGATTGCGCTCACGGAAACCCGGGCAGTCCGAAGGGGATGGGCAGGCCGCCGGCCAGCTTCTTCATCTCCTCTTCGTAGACCTGCTGGGCCCGCTGTTGTGCCTCGGAAACCGCTGCTTGTACGAGGTCTTCGAGCATCTCGACGTCCTCAGGATCGACCACGGCCTTATCGATCTTGATGGACCGCACCCGACCCCGTCCATCCGCCGCCACCGTCACCATGCCGCCGCCTGCGGAGCAGGTGATCGTCCGGTTGCCGAGTTCGGTCTGCAGTTGTGAGAGCCGGGCCTGGACCTGCTGGCCCATCTGGAGGAGCTGCTGGAGGTTTGTCATGTGGAATTGATCGCCAGGTTCTCGCGGAGCATGAAGCTACGGCACACGCTTTCGGCCGGGCAAGCTCCGCGGACCACCGCAGGCTCATTCTACCCCCGCCCTTCCGCGGGTTCCGGCGCCCTCGCCGCGCCTGCTGACGCTACTGTCAGCACCGTGGCCGCGCCATGCTTTCTACAGCCGCCAGGCGTCCGCCACGTGCTCCACCGCCGGCCCGCCGAGGCCCGGCACTACCGCGATTGCGTCAAAGCGGTAGACCAGTCCCGGCCGGTCGTGTCGCGCGATCCAGTGGCGGGCGACCCTTTCGATTTCGCGCCGCTTGCGCCACGTGATCGCCTCCAGCGGGTGTCCGTAGCCCGCGCCCCGCCTGCCTTTCACTTCCACGAACGCCACGATCCCGCCGCGCTGCACGACCAGGTCGATCTCACGATGGCCGAAGCGGTAATTGCGCTCGCGGATGCGCCAGCCATGTCCGGCCAGGTAGCGGGCCGCTACGCTCTCGCACCACGTGCCGAATGCATGAGATGCGCCCATGACGTGCAAGCTGGGCGCTGCGATCGTGCGGTGGAATGGCAGAATGCGCCGTGGCTACTCGAACAGCTCGAGGTCCCAGGCTTCCACGGCGCGCCCCAGCATGGGCTCGGCGCGGGTCAGCCGGGAAAGCTGGTCACTGCGAATGCGTTCCGGCGTCAGCCGCTCGGGCCGGGCCGGCGCGTCGTCGGCCCCAGTCCCTGGCGCGCGCACCTCGAGACGCAGGGGTCGGCCCATTTCCTCTGACAGGGCGCTTTCCAGTGCATGCCTCGCGGCGTGGTCCGCGTTGAGCCTCTCGAGGCCGGGCCCCTCGGGCAACTCCAGCACGAAGCGATCATTGCCTTCGAGGCTGACGCTGGCCGTGTGCAGGAAGATCAGGATGCCGTTGGGAATTCCTTTCCTCTGTTCGACGACGCGGCGGAACGCCTTCTGCGCATCATTCTCGTTGCCGGCCGGGCGGGCGACAGGGGAGGGATCCGGACGCCGCTCCGACGTGCCTTCGGGTGCGCGATCCGGAAACGTGCGCGGTGCGCTGCCAGCCGGATTCGCGGGCCGGCCCGGCGCCGCTGGCGAAGCGCGGCGGGCGCTTCCCTGCGCGGGCGCCGCCGGCGGCGTTCCCGAGGCGGAGTCGTCGCCTGCGCCAGCTGCTGTGAGCAGCTCCTCGATCGCCACCGTGCGATCGAGGTACGCGAAGCGCAGCAGCAGCGCCTCGAGCATGGTGCGCGGATTGCCGCTCTTGCGGAAGCGACCTTCTACATCGAGTTCCGCCACGAGCGCGAGCATGCGCAGCAGATCACCGCTGCCGAAACGGGCGGCCATCTCGACGAATGCCGGCCGCAGATCCTCGCGCGTTTCTTCGCCCGGCTGGCCATCGAAGCGCGTGGCCAGCAGTGTGCGCAGGGTATCGGCGAGTCCGCGATAAAACTCTGTCAGGTCGTACCCTTCATCGAGCAGTCGCTGCACGAAGCGGAACACATTGCCGTAGCGGCGATCAGCGAGAATGGCGAACAGCTCGAGATAGAGTTCGTCCCCGATCAGACCCAGCACTGTGCGCACGTGCGCTTCCGTCACGCGCCCCTCGGCGAAAGACAGCACCTGGTCCATCAGCGAGAGCGCGTCGCGCAGCCCGCCATCGGCGCGGCGCGCCAGTGGCAGCAGCGCATCATCGTCGGCTTCGATGTGCTCGATCTCGAGCACGATACGCAGGCGCTCGATGATGGCGGGCACCGGGATGCGGCGGAAATCGAAGCGCTGGCAGCGCGACAGAATGGGCGATGCCGTCTGCATGATCTTCTGCGGCTCCGTGGTGGCAAACACGAAGATCACACGGGGCGGCGGTTCCTCGAGAATCTTGAGCAGCGCGTTCCATGCTTCGCGCGTGAGCATGTGCGCTTCATCGATGATGTAGACCTTGAAGCGCTTATCGTCGGTCGGCGCGTACATGGCGCGCTCGCGCAGATCGCGTGCGTCATCGACACCGCGGTTGGACGCGGCATCGATCTCGACCACATCGAGCGACGTGCGCCCCGCCCAGATGCGTTCGCACGATTCGCACACACCGCAGGGTTCGCCGTCGGCTTTGCGGTTCGGGCAGTTGAGCGCCATCGCCAGCACGCGTGCTGCGGTCGTCTTGCCGACGCCGCGCGGTCCGCAGAACAGGTAGGCGTGTCCGACCCGGCCGCGCGCCACGGCCGCGCGCAGTGTCTCCGAAACGTGCGCCTGCGTCGCCATCTCGCTGAAGCGGCGAGGGCGGTAGGTGCGGGCCAGTGCGGCGCGACTCTCGGACATGTGGGGAGCTGGCTTTTCGGACGGCGGTTTCGGGCCTGCCTTCAGACGACACGTGCGGCGTCACGCGAATCGCGATCGGGCACGGGGCCAATCAAATGCCCCAGGAGTGCCGTAGCGACGCTCACCGCACTTACCGCTGCTACCTGCGGGGTCCTGACGGGGTTCGTGAGCTTGCGCCCTACGGTTCCTGGGGCAACACTCGTTAACGTAGCCGAGCCACACATACGGGTCAAGCGGATTGCACGGTGCAGGCGGCGTCCGCACGGAGGCGCATGGACGAGTGGAAATCGAACCTGATCGAAGACGATGCGGGCATGCGGGACATCCTGCGTTCCGCCCATCGCGTCGCCATTCTCGGCATCAAGCCCGAGAGCCGCGCGAGCAAGCCGGCCTTCTATGTTCCGCATTATCTGCAGGAGGCTGGCTATCACGTGATTCCCGTGCCCGTCTACTACCCCGACGTCACGACGATTCTGGGCGAACCCGTGTACCGCTCACTCGTGGCGGTGCCGCCGCCCATCGACCTGGTGGTCGTGTTCCGCAGGAGTCATGACATACCGCCGCACCTGCATGACCTGCTGGCCGCGCATCCGGCCGCGGTCTGGTTTCAGCTGGGGATCCGGAACGATGACGTCGCGCAGCAGCTGGCGCGCGCCGGCATGCGCGTGGTGCAGGACCGCTGCTCGATGGTGGAGCACACACGACTGCTCACATAGCGCGACGACGCCGCGCGACGTGTCCGCCGGTTCCGGTTCGGTGCTCAATGCGGCTGGGGTGCGGCGAGTCGCTGATCGAGCGAGCGCGTGAGCTTGCGCCCAATGGCCTCCGCAATGATGCCTACCTGCGCCATCAGCTCTTCGAACTGCGCGGGATAAAGTGACTGTGCGCCATCGGAAAGCGCGCGGTCGGGATTGGGGTGCACTTCGATGAGCAGCCCATCCGCGCCGGCTGCCACCGCGGCCCTCGCCATGGGTGTGACCTTGGCGCGCACGCCCGTGCCGTGACTCGGGTCCGCGATGATGGGCAGGTGCGACAGCGCGTGCACCACGGGAATGGCGCTGAGGTCCAGCAGATTGCGCGTGTGCTCGCTGTCGAAGCCGCGCACACCGCGCTCGCACAGCATCACCTTGTCATTGCCTTCCGCCAGCACGTACTCCGCGCTCAATAACAGCTCGTTAATGGTCGCGGCGAGGCCGCGCTTGAGCAGGATGGGCTTGCCGGTGCGTCCGGCCCGCCGCAGCAGCGGATAGTTCTGCATGTTGCGCGCACCGATCTGGATGATGTCCGTGTACTCGGCCACGACATTGACCATCTCCGGCTCCAGCGCTTCCGTGACGATGGCGAGTCCGCTTTCCGCCCTCGCCAGCGCCAGCAGCTTGAGGCCTTCAATGCCCAGTCCCTGGAAGGCGTAGGGCGATGTGCGCGGCTTGAAGGCGCCGCCGCGCAGCACGGTGGCGCCGGCCTCACGCAGCCGCAGCGCGACCGTGAGGATCTGCTCCTCCGACTCCACCGAGCACGGACCCGCCATGACGACGACTTCATTGCCGCCAATGAGCGTGCCGTTCTCCAGCTCGATGGTGGTCGCTTCAGCACGCCACTCGCGTGAGACCTGCTTGTAGGGCTGTGTGACGTGGATGATCTGCAGCACATTGGGCAGCGCTTCCAGGCGGCCGCTGTCCACCTTGCCATTGTTGCCGATGAGACCGATGGCCGTGCGCTGTTTGCCGGGCATGGCACGGGCCTGGTAGCCCATCTCCCGGATCACATTGACAACGCGCCGGACACTCTCTTCCGGCGCGCCGTGCCTCATCACTACCAGCATGGTCCCCGCTCTCGTCGGGTGCGGCCCGACGCCGCACCGGTCCCGTCTTCAACGAAGCTACGAATGCTGCCGTACACTGTAAAGGCGGCGTCAGTGCAGCCCGCCGGCGCGGCCTCCGTGGTAGAACGCGGCAATGCGGTCGACGACCCATGCCAGCTGATCGCCGGTCAGCTCGGGATAGATGGGGAGCGCGAGAACTTCCTGCGCCGCCTTTTCCGATTCGGGAAAGTCACCGGCGCGGTAGCCGAGATCGGCGAAGCATTCCTGCAGGTGCAGTGGCAATGGATAATACACTTCCGAGCCGATGTCCTGCGTCCCCAGCCAGTCGCGCAGTGCGTCGCGCTGCTGCGCGCGGATCACGTACTGGTGGTAGATGTGTCCGGGCACATCCACGGGAATGCTGACCATGCCCTCGAGACCGGCCGCAGCGAACAGCGCGCGGTAGCGCGCGGCATTGGCCCGCCGCGCCGCCGTCCATGCCGCGAGGTGCGGCAGCTTGGCGCGCAGCACGGCGGCCTGCAGTGCATCCATGCGGAAATTGCCGCCCACCATACGATGGTAGTAGCGGCGCTCGCCTCCGTGCACGCGCAGCAGCTCGACGCGCTGCGCAAACGCGGTGTCAGCGCTGACCACCAGGCCGGCATCACCGAACGCACCAAGGTTCTTCGTCGGGAAAAACGAAAAGCAGCCGCACAGGCCAGTGGTACCGGCCATGCGACCGTGCGCATCGACCGCGCCGATGGCCTGCGCCGCATCCTCCACGACAGGCACGTTCGCCAACGCAGCCGCCGCCATGATGCCATCCATGTCCGCCATGCGCCCGTACAGGTGTACGGGCAGAACCGCGCGCGTCTGCTTCGTGATGGCGCCGCCCAGTGCTGCCGCATTGATGTTGAAGGAATCCGGTTCGATGTCGACGAATACCGTGCGCGCGCCCAGTCGGGCCACGACGCCGGCGGTCGCAAAGAAGGAGAACGGTGTGGTCACGACCTCATTGCCGGGGCCGACGCCCAGCGCCATCAGCGCCACCAGCAGCGCGTCGGTTCCGGAGGACACGGCAATGGCGCGCGGCAGGGAGCAGTACGCGGCGATCTCCTCCTCGAACGCGCGCACTTCATTGCCCAGGATGAAGTGCTGCGACTCCACGACCCGCGCCATGGCGGCGGCGACTTCGTCGCGGATCCGCGCGTACTGTCCGCGCAGGTCGAGCAGCGGCACCTTCACGGCAGGATCACCATTGGCAGGCCCGTGCGTGCTGTCGGGCGGGCGTCAGCTGCCCGTGGCGATATTGCGCGTCCACTCGCGGTTGTCATTGTACCAGGCGACCAGGTGCTCGACACCCTCGACGAACGAGGTGCGCGGCTCCCAGTCGAGCAGCGCCTTCGCTTTCCCGATGTTGGCCCAGGTCGCGTCCACATCCGCAGGGTGACGGGGTTGTAACTGGATGTTAGCCTGGTGCCCGGTGCAGCGTTCCACCGTGCGCACCGCCTCCGCCAGCACCACCGGCTGGTCCGAGCCCAGGTTGATGATCTCGTAGCCCAGAGGGCGCAGCCCGGCAATGGTGCCGCGCGCCACATTGTCGACATACGTGAAATCGCGCTCCTGCGTGCCATCCCCGAAGAGCACCACCGGCCGTTCCTCGCTGATCCACTGCACGAAACGGAACAGGCTCATGTCCGGCCGGCCTGCGGGACCGTACACCGTGAAGTAGCGGAACACAGTGACGTCGAGGTCGTGCAGGTAGTGGTACGTGTGCGCCATCGCTTCCGCAGCTTTCTTGGAAGCGGCGTAGGGCGAGAGCGGGCGGTCCGTGTCCGCGGTCTCGGAATAGGGCCTGGGATTGTGTGAGCCGTAGAGACTCGATGTCGACGCCAGCACGAACTTGGGAACACCGTGTTGCACGCAGCGGTCGAGCAGGTTGAGCGTGCCGGTCGCGTTGGTCTCCAGGTACACCCAGGGATTCTCCACGCTCTGCCGTACGCCCGCACGCGCCGCCAGGTTGATCACGCCAGCGAAGCGACCCGAAGCGAACACCGCGTCCAGCGCGGCCCGATCGCTGATGTCGGTGCGCACGAAGCGGTAGCCTGCGCGGCCCTGCAGCGTACCCAGGCGCCATTCCTTCAGGCGCACGTCGTACGCGTCGTTGAGGTTGTCCACCCCCACGACTTCGTCGCCGCGCGCCAGCAGCTGCTCTGTCACCTTCCAGCCAATGAAGCCGGCCGTCCCGGTCACCAGGTATCGTCCCATCCCCGCTCCCTGTGAGTCGACTCGCCCTGGCCGATCAACGCTCGGGCAGGAACACCATGCGCCGCCAGTAGTCTCGGCCGTTTACCCGCAACCGCAGAAGATAGATGCCGCGTGCCACTTCATGCCCCTCGCCGTCGCTGCCATCCCAGCTCGTGGAGACGCACGGATCCTGCATTCCCAGCGGACCACCGCGGCCATACTGTCCCGCGTCCAGCGTCACCGTGCCGCAGCCGGCCGCGGCCGGGATGAGTTGCCGCACCCTGCGGCCGCGCTGATCGAGGATCATCATCTCGACGGTGGACCGCTCCGCCAGGTCGAACCAGACCTGTGTCGAGAACGTGCCCAGGTCGAAGCGCGGAAACGGATTCGGAAAATTCTGATAGAGCAGCGTCGCCGGCGGTGCCGTGTCACTGGTCACCACGAACGGGTTCTGACTCAGCACTGTGTCTTCCGCGCCCGTCGTCGTGCGGGCAATGACCCGCCAGAGATAGGCCGTGTTGGGCACCAGCGGCTCGGCTACCTTGATCGTCGCGCTCGTCAGGTTGCGCACGGCGGGTTGCACGGGCCGCTTCGTTTCATTCGACAGGATCTCGACATCGTACACCAGCGGCCCGAACGGTGGCGGCGCGAGCAGCGGCGTCCATGACAATTCCGGCCGCACCGAATTCACGAAGCTCACTTCCGCCGGATCGGGCGAAGTCAGTGTCACCCAGCCGGGCATGGTCAGCGGTCCGGCAATGGCCGTGGTGCGCGTAACACCCAGCGCTGCCGTAGCCACCACGCGCCACCAGATTCGTGCGGGTCGCAGCGGACGACTCAACGTCAGCGAGAAGGTCTCGTTGAAGCTCAGCGAATCGACGATGGACAGAAACAGGGAATCACTGGCCAGCTCGAGCCGGTAGCGTACGGGCCGCATCGCCGGGTGGACCAGTGATGCCTGCCAGTTGAACGTGGGCGCGATCGTGATCAGGCGCCCCGTCGGGTCTGTTGTGGCCACCGAGGTCGTCTGCAGCCCGTCCGGAAACAGGATGGCGGACGCAATGTCCGGCATGCCGTAGCCCAGGCTGTTGTCGGGCGCATTGGCCTGTCTGCCGGAGAGCATGATCGCACGGCGCACGGCGGCGGCGCTCAGGTTGCGCCATGCTTCCATGAAGATCGCCGCGCCACCCGCAACCAGCGCGTTCGCGTAGCTGGTCCCCTCGAGGTTGCCGTCGTAACCGCCCACGTTGAGCGACGACGCCGCGTACAGTCCCGTCCCGCGGGCCACCACTTCCGGCTTGGTACGACCGTCCGCGGTAGGGCCTCGCGCGGAACCACCCGCAGCAAAGACGGCCGGCTGACCCGTGGCACTGCTCGCGCCCACTGCTAACACACTGTCAGCATCCGCGGGCGCCGCCAGGGTGGCCGCGAGCGGTCCGCCATCACCGATCGCGGTGACCACCAGCAGCCCGCGCTTGGCCGCTTCATTGGCCTCGCGCGTCGTGATGGTGCTGTCGCCGTTCAGCGCGCCGTAGGGAATGTCGGGGCCATCCGTGAAGGCGTAGCGGAAGGCGAGCGAAGATGCGATCAGGCGGGCGCCCAGCGAGTCCGCCCACTCGACCGCGGCCACCCAGCGATCCTCGTCCGCGCGCGTGTCACCCGGCTCGGCATCCACCTTGGCCAGCAGGAAGCGCGCATCGTATGCGGGACCCACGACCTGGCCCTGCCGGAAACCGCCCAGCAGCGAGAACACACGCGTGCCGTGGCGCGCCGCGCCCGCAGGATCGCCCGGCTGGTCATAGACGATCGTGTCTCCATTGATGAAGTCGCGCGTGTGATCCACCGCGCGGCCGGCAAGACTCTGATGTCGCGGATCGAAGCCTCCATCCAGAATCGCGATGGTGATGTTCTTGCCCGTGAACCCGAACGAGTGCGCCGACGGAATGCCCAGGTCACGGATGGCGGGCCAGTCGGGGCCATAGTACGCGCTGTCCGGCGCCTGCACTCGCGTGTCCGGTGGTCGTGCTGGCGGCAATGGCGGCGCAGCATCCGGACGGAGGGCGACCGGCGTGCCGTCGTTGCCGGCGCGCTCCATCCTGCCTACACGCCGCAGCTCGCGGACGAACGGCAGGGATCGGAGCCGTGCCACTCCCGCCATATCGGTCCACACGCTCACCGCGCGCAGCCAGCGGCTGCGCGTCCGAATCTGCGCACCCGTTGCCGCAATGCGTTGCAGCAGTGGCTCGGGCAGCGGGCGATCGTTCTCCAGTTCGGCAATGCCGAGCTGGCGACGGGAGCGCACGGCGGCTTCCCCAATGGCGGGCGGCGCGTGGCTGCGCGCCGAGTCGCGATCCAGGATCACCCAGACGGCGAGGGAGTCGCTGGCCGTGCGCGGCCGTGGCGTGGCGCCGTGCGCCCGCAGTGCGAGCCACGTGGCAGAGGCCAGCAGCGCGCAGGCGATGGCGGGACCTGCGCGTCGCATCAGCTCTCGGGCGCGCCTGCCCCGGCCAGCACCTCGTCCAGGTGCACGCCCACGATCGAGCTGATGCCCGGCTCCTCCATGGTCACGCCGTACAGCCAGTCGGCCGCCTCCATTGTGCGGGGGTTGTGCGTAATCACGATGAACTGCGTGCTGATCTTGAACTGCTGCAGCATTGCGATGAAGCGCCCGATGTTGGCATCGTCGAGCGGTGCGTCCACCTCATCCAGCACGCAGAACGGGCTGGGCTTCACCAGGTAAATGGCAAAGAGCAGGGCCAGCGCGGTCAGCGCACGCTCGCCGCCGCTCAGCAGGTGAATGCGCTGGGTGCGCTTGCCGCGTGGCGATGCCGTGATTTCGACCGGCGTCTCCAGCGGGTCTTCCGGATCTTCCAGCTTGATGTCGCACTCGCCGCCTTCGAACAGCGCCTGGAAGGTGTGACCGAATTTCTCGCGGATCTGCTCGAACGTCTGGAAGAACAGATCGCGCGCCGTTCGGTTGATCTGGCGGATGGCGCTCTGCAGATCGTCTCTCGCTTTCACGAGATCGTCGCGCTGCGTGACCAGGAATACCAGGCGACGACTTTCCTCGTCGTGCTCTTCCATCGCCAGCATATTGATGGGACCGAGCCGCTCGATGTCGGCGGCAATGGCCTGCAGCTCCGCCGTCAGCACTTCCGGGTCACCCGGCACCTCGCCTGCCTGCTCGACCAGCTGCTCGAAAGGCCGGTTCCACTCGGCCTCCAGGCGGTCCCGCACGCGCCGCTCCGCGGCAATGGCGGCGGCGCGCTCCATTTCCAGGCGGTGGCGCAGCTCACTGGCCTCATCCGCCGTGCGCCGGAGACTGCGCACCCTGGCCTCCAGCGTGACCGTGGCATTGCCGCTCTCGGTCAGGTGCTCCTCGATCCGGCGCAACTCGGCCTGCACCCGATCGCGGCGCTCGAAGCCCTGCTGCAGCTCGGCGCCCGCACTAACACGCAGTTGGGCAATCGCGGTGAGGTCGTGGTGGTGCTCGCGCTCCTCCGCCGCGATGGCCGTCAGGCGGCCGCGCAGCTGCTCACGTTCCTGCTCGCCCGACGCAATACGCCGCTCCAGCGCGGTCAGCGCGCCCTCGGCGCGCGCGTGCGACACGCGTACGTCGGCTTCCTCTTCACGCACCGCTTCCCACGCCGCCTCGCGCTGTACCAGTGAACCCGTGGCCGCCTGCCAGGAGGCACGATGAACGGCGAGCTCGGCTTCCACCCTTGCCAGTTCGACGCGGAAGCGCTCCGCGTCACGCGTGGCCTGCTCGCGCGTCCGTGTCTGTTCGGTCTGCCGCCGCTCCAGCTCGGCCAGGGCGCGACTCGCGCGCCCGCGCTGGCCGGCACGTGTATTCTCGTCCGCCGCAGTGCGTCGCAGCTCCAGCTCGACCTCGTGCAGCGTAGAGCCCGTGGCGCGTAGTTCGGCTTCGCACGCCGTGGTGCGCTCCGCCGCTTCGCTGCGCGCGCTGCGTTGCGTGGCCACATCCTCCGCCGCAAGCTGCGCGCGCGCACGCATGGCTGCGAGTCGCTCCCGCCGACCCACCAGTACCGGCTCGGCCGGCATCTTGCCCGCGAATTCCATCTCCTGCAGCAACGCTTCCAGGCGAGGCAGCGCGGTGCGCGGCAGGAGTGCGACGGCACCCTTGTCCGGGTGATGGTCGTTGATCCACTCGCGCAGCGCGCTGGCGGCATCTGCGCCCTCTACCACCAGCATCTGCAGCAGCGAGCCGAGTGCGGCCTCCAGCGCCGCTCCTCGCTCCGGTGTCAGTTCCAGCAGGTCGGCGAGCGGCGCCACCAGGCCGGGCAGCTCGGCGCGAGACTGGAGTGCGGCGGCGACGGCCGGCGCGAAGCCGTGGTAGTCCTGTTCCAGGCGCTCCTGTGCTTCCACCAGCGCGCTCAGGCTGCTCGCCGATTCTTCCGCGGCCGCGAGTGCGGCGCGCGCGTCCTGCTCTGCGGCCATGAGTGCGGCGAGGTCCGCTTCCAGTGCGGTGCGGCGTTCCTCGAGCGCCGCCTTGCGTTCGGCCAGCGACCGGGCCTGTTCCGCGAACAGGTCGCCCTGTTCATCCAGGCGGCGCGTCTCGGCCTGCAGCTCCCGCCGTTCTTCACCCAGCCGCTCGATCAGTGCGTCCGCCTCCGTGGCGCGGCCGGTGGCGCGGCCCGCATCGGTTTCCAGCACGGCGAGCGCGCGCGTCAGCTCGGTTTCGCGGGCGCGCGCGTCCTCATCGGCGCGGCGCACCTGCGTGACCTCGGTGCGTAACAGCGCATTACGCTCCTGGACTTCGGCCACGCGCGCGGCGAGTGTCTCGAGCACGCCGCGCTGTCCGTGACGCTCGTTCTGCAGCGCGTCCAGCTCTACGTCCTGCGCCGCAATGCGCGCGTTCAGATCCTCGCGCTCCGCCGCGATCTGCACCAGGCGCCGCTCGGAGTGCGTACTGCGCTCATCCGCCACCGCCAGCTCACGCTCGCGCTCGGCAATGCGCCGGCCCACTTCGTCGAGCGAGGCAGCCAGCGTAGCCCGCTGCCGTCCCAGCTCGACCGCTTGCAGCCGGCTCCGCTCCAGCTCGGCTTCCGCCGCGCTCAATTCGGCGCGGGCCGCCGGATCATCGCGCAACAGCGCATTGAGCCTTGCGGCCGCCGCATTCAGTGCCGCGTGCACGCGCTCCAACTCCGCGTTTGCCACGGCCACTTCCAGGCTCAGCCGTCGTTCGCGCAGCTCGCCATAACGCTGCGCCCGTCGCCGTTGTCGCGCCAGGCTGCGAACTTTCGTGTCGACTTCGCCCACCAGGTCCTGCAGTCGTGCCAGGTCCGCCTCGGCGGCCTCCAGCCGACGCTGTGCCGACTTGCGACGATCCTTGTAGCGCCCGATGCCGGCGGCTTCCTCGAACAGATGGCGCCGCTCTTCCGCACGATCCGAGAGGATCGCGTCCACCATGCCCTGCTCGATCACCGTGTAGGCATTCGCGCCCAGGCCGGTGTCGCGGCACAGATCCAGGATGTCACGCAGGCGAGTGGACTGGCGGTTGAGCAGATAATCGCTGCCACCCTCGCGGAAAACCGTGCGCCGGATCTCGACTTCCTTCTGCGGGATCGCCAGCCGGCCCTCTTCATTGGAGAACAGCAGCGCCACTTCCGCCCGATTCAGCGGACGCCGCTGTGTCGTGCCCTGGAAGATCGCCTCTTCCATGCGCGAGCCGCGGATGGCGGACGGCTTCTGTTCGCCGAGCACCCAGCGAATCGCGTCGCTGATGTTCGACTTGCCGCAGCCGTTGGGTCCGACGATGGCGGTAATGCCTTCGTGGAAGTGCAGCTCCGTACGGTCAGCGAATGACTTGAATCCCTGCAATGTGAGGCTGCGCAGCTTCATGTGCCGGCCCGCCCGACGCGCAGCACCAGCGTGTCCTGAACGCCGGCGTGCTTCAGCATGTCGCGCATCACCAGTGCCTCGGTCTCACCGGCAAACGCACCCGCGTACACGTGGTAATGCATGGGCCCGCGCGAGTACGGCACTTCCACGACGTAGGATGGGACGGTCGTCTTCAATTCGTTCATCTTCTGCAGAGCTTCATCCCGGGTGTCATACCGGCCGATAAGAAAGGCGAGCGGCGTCGACCGGATGTCGGTTGGCGAATTGGCGGTCTTCAGTCCGCGGTCCACGAGCGTGTGCATCTCACGTGCCGCGGTCAGACTGTCGGTAAACGGTCCGGCGAGTACGCGGAAGTAAAGGTCCTGGTCCACCCGCACGGGCGCCAGGTAGAAGCTGACATTCGGCTCCGCGAGCGCGAGCGTGTCAGCGCGATTCTGTGCTCTGGTCTGCCGGTCGTAGCTTTCGACGGCGACCGAATAACCGAGGATTTCACCCGCCGGCTCCGGTGGCCCGGATGCGTTCACGGGCGGCAGAGTCTGCGGAGACTTCGTCGGGCCGCCGCCCAGCAGCATGCCGCCGAGCGCGCTCAGGATCACGATCAGCAGCAGCGCGCCCACGCCGATGAACCACGTCCGATAATTGCGCGGTGGCGCCGGCTCGCGCGTGACGACGACGGAGTCTTCCCCCTGCGTTCCATCGGCTGCCTTGTCGCCGTCCCCGGCGCCCGCTCGTGCCGCCACGCGCTGCCTCGCACGCAGCTCCGCCATCAGCGCTTCTCTCGCTTCGTCCTTCGGCAGGCGGATGCGCTCCACCTCGTCCGCCGCGCTCATGATCGGCGCTGTCGCATCCGCGGCGGCCGCCTCCACCACCGCCCGTGTGGGCGCCGCCTCCGCCTCCGGCGCCGGCAAAGACGCTTCGGGCGTAGCCGCAGGCGGTGCGGGCGGAACCGGCTCCGGCTCGGGCTGCGGAACCGGCGTCAGTTCGAGCGATACGGGCGGTGCCGGGCGGATCATCCCCTCGACGCGTATGGACTCCGGCATCAGCGCCACGGTGGCTGCCACTTCATTCTCTTCCGCGAGCACCACGACGGCCTGGATGCGCTCGGCGAGCACATTGAGGCCGGGCGTGCCGACCGGTGCCCACGCCAGCAGCAGCGCGTTGCGTGTGGCCAGCTCCGCCAGCAGTCGGACCCAGCCAGGGTCTGTGAGCAGCTCCGAGGGATCGGGTGCGAAGGCGCCGGGCGGCACGAACTCGAACGCCTCACCGGCGGGCCTGAGCGTCACGCGCTCGAGCGACGCGCCGAACAGCAGCGCATTGGCCAGGCCTTCGCCGTTCGCCTCATTGAGGCGTTCGTGCAGAGAGGCACCTTCGAAATCGAGATCGACGAGCACCACGGGGCGAGGCCCACCGGCCAGCGCGCGCGCCAGTCCGATCGCAGCCTGCTGTGCCCAGAGCGAACCGCGCTGACTGCGCCCGCAAACCAGCAGCAGCGCCGCCGGCAGCTGCGCCGCGTCGAAGTGCTTGCGCAATTCGTGCAACGCGGTGCCGCTATCGGGATCAAACGGCACCGCCTCCGGCCACAAACCCAGGGTCATGAACGAAGTTCGGTGTGAGACGTCGAGGTCGATGCTAATCTAAGGACGGTATCCCCCCCGCAAAGGGAACGCGCCGTTCGCGACGAAGCCACGAACGGCGCGCTCTCCGCCATGTGGAGGGAGCCACTCAGAACGAGGGTCCGAACGAGAGTGAGAACACACCACCGCGATCCGGTCGGTTCATCGGGAACGCGTAATCGAGTCGCAGCACGGTGTAGAAGACGTTGATGCGAAGCCCCAGTCCCCACGAGAACAGCGGCTCCCGCCACAGGTACGGGTCCTGGCCCGGCTTGCGGTCCCACACCACGTGCACCTTCTGCGCGTCCACGCAGCTGTCCGTCCGCGTGTAGTCGGATTGCAGGCAGACCTCTTTGTCCCACGCCAGACCGCCATTGAAAAAGGCCACGGCATTGACCGGCGGGAACGTGCCCAGGAAGCCGATCTGCAGCTCCTTGATCACGGGCACGCGCACCTCGAAGTTGGCCAGCGCCGCGCTCGAGCCGATGAGCTGATCGCGCACCGGGCAGCTCGACAGCGAGCCATTGCCCGAGTAGGTCTGACTGGCCTCGCACTCGCTGCCACTCGGCTTGAAGGACCCGCCGTCGTAGCCGCGCAGGAAATAGGGCCCGCCCCAGTACAGCGAGAAACGGTCGGCATCCCCGCCGAAACGCGAGAGTCCCACGAAGCGCGCAGCGAAGACCACCTTCTGCTTGACGTTCCAGTAGTTGCGGATGTCGGCCAGCGCCTCGCTGAACGTCAGGTCGCCCAGCGAGCGGGAGAACTGCAGCCGGTAGCGCCGCCCCAGGACGGGACCGGTCCAGCCAAACAGCGAGTTATCGAAGACCAGCGCCGCCATCGGCTGCACATACGACAGCGAGCCGATACGACTGTCCACCTGTACCGGATCGTAGGTCAGCGCATTGTAGCCGCGGTACAGGATGTCGCTCTTGTAGCTGACCGCACTCGCGCCCAGCTCGAAGCGGCGGAACGTGCTGAATGGATAACTGATCAGCGCTTCGCCGCTGCGTATCACATTGCGTACGAACACATTGGCGATGACGTCGCGCGTCTGGCCATCACTGTCCAGGTTGGTCTCGTAGGTGCCGAAGTAGCGGTAGAGCGGCGTCTGCTCGATCGCAAAGCCGAAATTCGTGCGCGTCTTCAGGAAGCTGTAGCCCGCGAACATGTTGGCGTCCGACAGCGAGCCATTGATGTTGGCTGCGGCCAGAATGTTGTGATTGCCAAGCATGTCGGACAGCTGGATGTAGCTGCCACCGTAGATGCCGTTGCCGTAGTAGCCGCCCACATTCGCGCCGATCGTGGGACGGCCGATCATGTCGGGTGTGAATTTCGTCTTGTAGCGCTGGAACTGGAAGCCGCCCGTGTCCGGCAGCGCCAGCGCGGCGCTGTCCAGCAATGCCACCACGGACACCGGCGCCAGCTGTTCGGGCGCAACCTTCTGCGGCGCATTGCTCGCCCGGAAGTTCGAGCCGGTGCGATAGAACGAACCGTCAAAGCTGGACGTGCGCTGCGACGGCTGCTCGTGACGCGGTGCCAGACGCAGTGCCGGCGCCGACGCGCCCGCCTGGCCATCGCCATCCGCGATGACCGGACGAACCGCGCGCGGCACTGCCATGCGCGGCAGCTTCAGCGGGTCCGCCACGCTGTAGATGTTGTAACCCGCCTGTTCGAAGTAGACGAAGGCCAGCGAGCCGCTGCGTGACCAGGAGAGCACCGGGCTGAGCGGCCCGATGCCGATCACGCCTGACAGTACATTGGAGATGCGCGACAGCTCACCCGTCTTCAGCTCGTACAGATACAGGTCGTTGGTCGCAGTGCGGTCGTTCACCCAGATCAGCTCGTTGCCGTCCGGTGACCACACCGGATTCACGTTCTTGCCCTCGTTCTGCTGCGGCAGTACATCGATCGAGCGGCTGTCCAGGTCGTACAGCGCCACGCGATAGTTGCCGTAGGACAATGCGTCCAGGTTGGTGCCCGGCCCGCGGTCCGTCGTGAAGGCGATGCGTCTGCCATCCGGCGACCATGCAGGCAGCAGGTCTGCGTAGCGGTCGTGCGTCAGCGTGTCCAGACGGCCGTGCAGATCGGTGACGTACAGATCGCTGAGACCGCCATCCATCCCCGTGAAAACGATGCGCTGTCCGTCCGGCGACCAGCTCGGGTTGGATACGCCGTTGAGGTCGAACGACAGCTTCTTGCTTACACCCTTGCGCTTGAGGTCGTACAGGTACAGCGCGTCGCGGCCACCCGTCTGCGCCGCAAATGCGATGTAGCGACCATCGGGCGAGAAGGACGCCGTCGAATTGAGGAAGCGCAGCGATTCGAAGCCGCTGCTCTTCTCCGCATCGACCAGCTTGCGCCGCACCTTGCCCGTGTGCGCATCCGCCAGATAGAGATCGAAGGCGAAGCCATCGCGCTGCGATATGAACGCCATCTGGCTGCCATCCGGCGACAGCGCAGGCGCCAGAAACCACGGGTCTTCCAGCTTGTTGTGCACGGTGAGTCGCTGCGCGAACGTCGCCGGCTGCTGGAATTCCGCGACCTGCGGCAGGTACTGCCGACGCACCGCCGTGAGCCATTCCGAGCTCAGCTCGTCGAGCGACAGACCCAGCGTGGAAGCGAACGCGCGATCCACGCCCACACGCGGCGCTTTCTGGAGGATAATGCCGATGACCTCGTCGCCCCACTTCTCACCCACATACGCCCAGAGCGACTGGCCGAAGCGGTAGGACAGGTAGTCGTCGCGCAGCGACATCTCGTCGATCGTACGCAGATACCCGGCGAGTGCGGCGTCGCGCAGCCAGCTCTGGGTGTGCGGATCGATGCTGCCGATCGACAGGTATTCCGCCATGCCCTCCATGAACCACAGCGGCAGGCGGGCGCCGAATGGTGACGCATCCGCCATCACACCGCGGCGGAACATCACGTCGTACTGGAACCCGTGCACCAGCTCGTGCGTGAGAACGTGATCGAAATCCGCGTACGACCCTGTGAACGGCAGGATGATGCGGCTCTTCAGGGCTTCCGTGACACCACCCGTCGCCTCGTCGATGAAGCTGGGCAACGCGTTGGTCTGCTGGAAATCACTGTGCGAGGCGTAGACGATGACCGGCTTGCGGTCACGGAATTCGTGCTGCAGGACGCGCGACAGCCGGCCGTACGAGCGCTCGATCATGCGCGCCGCATCCACCGCCGCGGCCCGCTCGCGCGGATAGTAGTAGAGATCGAAGTGCTCGGTCTTGATGACCTGGAAGTCGAACGAGCGGTAGTGAACCTTGTTGCGCCCGAAATACTGCGCCCGCGCTGCGGCCGGAACGGCAACAGCGGAAACCGCGAGGAGAGCGGCAATCAGACTGCGTCGGAGCATGACACCCCCCTCAGGCTTCAAGGGACTGCGCTGGAGCGTCGCCCCACAGCCGCTCCAACTGGTAGAACGCGCGCGCTGCAGGATGAAAGACGTGAACCACGAAATCGATGCAATCGATGAGCACCCAGCGGCCCGAGAGGATGCCTTCCACGTGGCTGGGTTTCGTGCCTCGTTCCGCGAGCGCCTGGAGTATGTTTTCCGCAATCGACCGGACGTGCGTATCCGAAGTTCCGGTCGCGAGCAGGAAATAGTCAGTCGCGTCCGAAATGCCGCGCAGGTCAAGGAGCAGCAGGTCGGCACCCTTCCGGTCCCTTGCCGCGTCGATGGCCACGTCCAGCTCGGCCGGTCGGCTCACTGCAGCCCGACGATGGGCCGTCTTCACGACGCGGGGCTCGCGGGTCGCTTCATCATGCCTTTCCGGAGAGTCAAACTCGGCTGGTGAACGGATGTTCCGGTACCGTGCACCCCCCGCAACCTGCGTTCCCATTGTGCGCGGCGCCGGTGCGGCGCCGCAAGAATGAACGAAAGCGGCCGACCCCGCGGGGCCGGCCGCCGTCGCTTGTCAGTACCGGCGAGCGCGTCAGTCGGCCTTGATGACCCAGACTTTCACCTCAGGCCGCACATCCGTGTGCAGCCGGATGGACACGGTGTAGACGCCCAGCGCCTTGATGGGATCGTCCAGATCGATCTGCCGGCGGTCCACCTCGAAGTCCAGCGAACCCTGCTCGTTCAGGCGGTCCGCAATGTCTCCCGATGTGATCGAGCCGAACAGCTTCGACTCCTCGCCTGCTTTGGCGTGGAAGGTGAGCGACACGCCATCCAGCTGCGCCGCGCGCCGCCTGGCCTCCAGGAAATCGCGCTTCGCGCGGTGTTCCGTCCGCCGCTTGTCGTCCTCGAGTTGACGCATGTTGGCGGCACTCGCTTCGTAGGCCAGACCGCGCGGCAACAGGTAGTTACGCGCGAAACCGGGCCGCACCGACACCACCTGGCCGGGGTCGCCCAGATTCTCGTGCTTCTGGCGCAGGATCACTTTCACGTGCTTCATTCGATTTCTCCCTCAGGAGCCGGGCGGCTCGGCCGCTCGGCGCGTCCGGATATCCAGCCACGTATCAGTCAGTCCCACCACGAACGTCGCCGCCACCACCAGCGGCGTCAGCACGATCGTCATCAGCACCGCCAGCGCAACACCCATCGGACCGGGCGCCACACCCAGCACCAGCAGCACCGCGATGCCGCGCAACGCGTACAGCGCGGCCATGAATGCGAGCAGGTTCGAGCCGGCGCGCTCCGCCAGCTGATTCAGCGGCAGCACGGTCAGCACGAGCCCTGCGATCAGCAGCCAGACCAGCCCATCCGCGAAGCGGAAGTCGCGCAGCGGACTGAGCGGGTCGAGATCGCGCATCGCAATGCGGCGGTACGCCCACCACGCGACCGCGAGGGCTGCCAGTGAGGCGATCGCCAGCAGCGACGGATAGAGCGTCGCCTGCAGTGCCACGCTCTGCTGCACTGCGTCACGCACCGCCGGTGTTGCGCGACTGCCCAGCGCCGTCAGGACGCCCTGCACGCCCTGATTCAGGTCCGCACGAATCGCGGTGTCGAGCAATGCGAACACGTGCGGGTGCAGCCCGAAGAATACTGCCGTCGTCACGACCGCGGCGCCCAGAGCGGCAATGCCCCGCCGGAAAAACCCTTCGCGCCGCACCACTACGCAGCTGACCAGGAACCATGCACCCAGGGTCAACGCCCAGCCTCGCCCGAAATCCGCCAGCAGGTCGCCGGACGGACCCAGCAGAAGCAGCGGCACCACAACCGCGCCGGCCAGCATTGCCGCTGGCCGTCTCGGCGGCAGGGCGATGAGCATGAGCGACAGCGGCACGAAGATCAGCAGCACCGAGTGGATCATCCAGAACAGCCCGGTGATCACAAGAAGCCCGGCTGCGCCGGCCCAGCTTCGCCGTCGCTGGATCAGACGAACGACCTCCTCACATAGGGCAGCAGCGCCAGGAAACGGCCGCGCTTGATGGCCAGACCCACCTGTCGCTGATGGCGCGCACACATTCCTGTCATGCGGCGGGGCAGAATCTTGCCCTGCTCCGTCATCATGCGGGACAGCGTCTTCTCATCCTTGTAATTGATCTCGCGGATCCCCGACTCACACAGCGGACAGGCTTTGGCTCCACGCGGCATGGTCAGTTCCCTTCCTCTTCATCGGAGTCTTCGTCTTCGCCATCTTCACTGCGTCGCGGCTGTCTCGTGGCGATGGACATGGGTGAAGTCGGCTCGCCCTCGTGCAGCACCACCAGGTAGCGCAGCAGTTCCTCGTCCAGTTTGAGCAGGCGCTCGAATTCCGGCAGCGCTTCGCTGGGTACATTGAACTGGACGACGACGTAATTCCCGTTCGCGCGCTTCTTGATGGGAAAGGCGAGGGGCCGGCGTCCCCAGTGATCGGTTGCGGTAATCTCGCCGCCGTTCGGTCCGGTCAGCAGCTGGTGGTACCGATCGAGCTTCTCCTGCACCCGCTCGTCGGGTACCTGCGAATCGAAGATGTAGACAACCTCGTAGGCCTTCACGTGCTTCCCTCCTCTGGTCTGTGCGGCCTGACCCGGCCGGGGTCAGGCAGGAGCAAAGTGTTCGAAGTATAACCGCGTGCGCCGGGGACTGGAAGGCGACGACGGCTCAGTCGCCCTCCGTCATTGCCGCCTGCTGCACGGCTGCGATGAGTCCCGGGTACGCACCATACGCCTGCCGCGCTGAAGGCAGCTCGAGTCGCTCTCGGTTGGTGTGCGCGAAGCGCTCCTCACCCGGCGCGAAGCCCACGGTGGGTATCTGGTGCACGCCGCAGCTGTGGCCGCCATTGGTCGCAAACGTCCACGGCCGCACGGCCGGTTCTCGACCACTGCCCGCCCCGACGGCCGCCACCGCGGCACGCACCACCGGATGCTCGGCCGACATCAGGAAGCCGGGCGTGAAAAGTCGGCGCTCGCGTTGCTTTCCCGTCCATGTGTGCTGCTGCTCGCGGCCGAAACGCACGTTCATGCGATACGGCTCTTCCAGCGCGATGCGCTCGCGCAGAAACGTGTCCAGCCGCGCCACTGCGGACTCGGCAGTGGTGTCGGGCAGCACGCGCCAATCGAGCACGACGCGCGCCCGGTCAGGGATCACGTTGTGGCTTGACGGCAGCGTGTGCACCGCCGTAGCCGCAACCGTCGCCTTGCCCAGCATCGCGTCCTCGCCCAGTTGCGCCCCGAACACATTGACCAGCGGCAGCACGGCTGCCAGCACACGCAGCGGATTCCTGGCGCGTTCCGGCGCACTCGCGTGACCGGCCACGCCCTGGATCTCCACGATCAGCTCGGCGCGACCGCGATGCCCGATGCAGACATCGCCGTGCGTGGCTTCGCCGATGATCACGACGGCCGGTTTCACTTCGCCGCGCTCGAGCAGCTCCTGCATGCCCCAGCCGCCACGCTCTTCCAGCACCGTGTGCGCGACGTAGACATCGCCGGGTGGCCGGCGCTCCAGAAACTGCGCGGCCGCGTACGTCTGCAGCGCCAGCGGCCCCTTGATATCCATGGCGCCTCGTCCGTGCAGCCACCCGCCCTCGATCACACCGCCGAAGGGCGGATACTCCCATGCTTCCGGGTCGCCCACATCCACGACGTCGAGATGGCAGCTCAGCATGACGGCCGGCGCGCCACTCGTTCCGCGGACCCGCCCGATCACATTGCCCGTCTCGTCGGTCCACACATCATCGAAGCCCAGCCGCTCCAGCTCGCTCCGCGTCCGCTCCGCCACATCCCCTTCGTCGCCCGGCGGACCCGGAATGCGGATCAGGCTCTGGGCGAAGGCAATGGCGTTTTCGAATGTCGTGTTGGTCATTGCCGGACAATTACTGACGGCGTTGCTCGGGATGTCTTATCCCAACCATGTTCGCACCAGATGACCGAGGCTGGCCAGCCAGTGGGCCAGACCGCCGCCGGCGTCGGCGCGGGCCGCGTGGACGCGCACGAACCAGGGCGCGAGCACGAGGGACACGATGCTCATCAGCTTGATGAGGATGTTCATGGACGGGCCCGCGGTGTCCTTGAAGGGATCGCCCACCGTGTCGCCCACAATGGCCGCGTGGTGTGCGGCGGAGCCGCGGCCGCCTTCGCTCTTCTCGATGTATTTCTTGGCGTTGTCCCAGGCGCCGCCCGCATTGGCCATGAAGAGTGCGAGCAGCACGCCCGTCAGGGTGGCGCCGGCCAGCATGCCCCCCAGCGCTTCAGTGCTCCAGTAGCCGAGCAGCACAGGCATGAGCAGCGCGACCAGGCCGGGCGCAATCATCTCGCGCAGCGCGGCCTTCGTCGAAATGTCGACGCAGCGCGCACTGTCCGGCGGGGTCTCGCCCTTCATGAGCCCCGGGATCTCGCGGAACTGGCGCCGCACTTCGGCCACCATGCCCGATGCGGCGCGGCGCACGGCATTCATGGTCAGCGATGCGATCAGCATCGGGATCGCGCCGCCGATGAGCAGGCCGATGATCACCTGCGGCTCGATGATGTCCAGCTGGCCTGGTTTGAGCCCGGCCGCGGCGCCATAGGCGTTGAACAGCGCCAGTGCGGTGAGTGCAGCCGACCCGATCGCGAAACCCTTGCCCATGGCCGCGGTGGTATTGCCCTGCGCATCCAGCTCGTCCGTGATGCGGCGCACGTCGGGATCGAGCTTGCTCATCTGCGCGATGCCGCCGGCGTTGTCGGCGATGGGGCCGTAGGCATCGACCGACATGGTCATCCCCGCGGTGGCCAGCATGCCCACCGCGGCAATGCCGATGCCGTAGAGCCCCGCGCAGAGGAACGCCACCGCAATGCCGAATGCGATGATCACCACGGGCGCCACCGCCGACTCCATGCCCACCGCCAGCCCCTGAATGAGATTCGTCGCCGCGCCCGTCTCACTGGCTTCGGCAATGCTGCGTACGGGCCGCGCCGCTGTGTAATATTCTGTTATGAACCCGATGAGGACGCCCATCACCGCGCCCACGACAATGGCCCAGAACGGGCCCATGGCGGAGATTTCGCGGCGCATGCCCGGATCGAAGATCTCGAAGTGCAGGCCGCGCACGATCAGATACATGAAGCCGAGGAACACGATCACCGTGAAGATCGTGGCGTTGCGCAGCGCCCCCGCCGGGCCCCGTCGCTCCAGCAGCTTCATGGCGACGATGCCCAGGATGGATGCCACCAGTCCCGCCATGATGCTGAGCAGCGGCAGCGCGATGGCCGGCGCCCTTGCCTGCGCGTAGAGCGCGTTGGTCGCGCCAATCGCAATGGACGCGATGACCGCGCCCACGTAGCTCTCGAAGATATCCGCGCCCATGCCCGCGACATCGCCCACATTGTCACCCACGTTGTCGGCGATGGTTGCGGGATTGCGCGGATCGTCTTCCGGGATGTTGGCTTCGACCTTGCCCACGAGGTCGGCGCCGATGTCGGCGGCCTTGGTGTAAATGCCGCCCCCCACGCGTGCGAACAGCGCAATCGAGCTGGCACCCATGGCGAAGCCGCTCACGACCTCCGCGAAACCGCGGTACTCGACATCGCTGATCGCGATCGCCCCGCCGAAGTAGTACCAGAAACCGACACCGATCAGGCCCAGTGCAGCCACGGAGAGTCCCATCACGGCGCCGCCGAAGAAGGAAAGGCGGAGCGCCTTGCCGGCATCACCATCCCACGCCGCTGCGGCGGTGCGCAGGTTCGCGCGTGTTGCCGCAGTCATGCCGAAGTAACCGGCGAGCACGGAGCTGAGCGCGCCTGACAGGTACGCCAGCGTCATCTGCGGCGCGAGCGCCGCATTGGTCGTGCGCGTGATCAGGAAGAGCAGCGTCGCCACCACTGCGACGAACAGGCCCAGAATGGAGTACTCGCGGCGCAGGAAAGCCATGGCGCCTTCCTGGATGCGACGCGCGACCTCGACCATCAGATCCGTGCCGCGGCTCTGCCGGCGCACATAGAGGTAGAGCACGAGCGCCACCAGCAGGCCCATGAGTCCGAGCAATGGCGCGAGCTGCGTCAGGCCGAGCACTGTCACATCGCCTCCGGGTTTCTTATTGAGCGCCGGACGATCCGCCGCGGACTCAGCGGTTGAACCGATTGGCTGCTGCTTCGATGCCTTCCTTCACCCACAGCGCCGCCGCATCTACCAGCTCGGGAATGCGCGCGCGCACCTGCGCCTCGTCCTCTGGATCGAACGGCGTGAGCACCCAGTCGGACAGATCCTCACCGGGCGGCGGCGCACCCACACCGATGCGCAGGCGGGCATACTCGCGTGTGCCGAGCACGGCTTCGATGGACTTGAGTCCGTTGTGGCCGCCTGCGCTGCCCTGCGCGCGGAATCGGATGCGACCCACATCCAGAGCGGCGTCGTCGACAATGACGAGCAGGTCGCGCACCACATCGAACGCCGGGTCCTGGCGCAGCGGGGCGAGGACACTGCCGCTGCGATTCATGTAGGTGAGCGGTTTGACGAGCCGCACCGTGCTGCCGTGCAGCGAACCCTCCGTCACACGCGCGCGGCCGTCACGACGGAAGGCCGGAAACTCCCAGCGGCGACGCGCCTCTTCGAGGACCCACCAGCCCGCGTTGTGACGTGTCGCCGCGTACTCTTCGCCCGGATTACCGAGCCCGCACACCAACTTCATCCAGGTGTGCGGACTACTGCTCCGCCTTGCCCTCTTCGTCCACCTTGCCCTTGGCGATGACTTCCGGCTCCGTCAGCTCGCTCGGTACGGCGGCCGCCACTTCTTCGGCCGTCGCAACCGCCGGCGCGATCACGCTGCAGACCGTACGATCGGAATCAACGTGGAACTCCACCCCCTCGGGCGGCGTGACATCGCTGATATGCACCGAGTCGCCGATATCGAGCGTCGAGATGTCCACCGTGATGGTGTCCGGAATGTGATCCGGCAGACAGCGCACCTCGACGGAATTGAGCGCGTGCTGCAGGATGCCGCCCGCCTTCACACCGGGCGCCGCGCCCACGAGCCGCACCGGTACCTCCACCGTGATGCGCTGACCGGCGTGGATCTGGTAGAAGTCGACGTGCAGCACATCATTGCGGTACACGTGCTTCTGTACCTCACGCACCAGCACCTTGACCGGTTCGTCGCCTTCGATGTCGACGTCGATGATGGTGTTCTCGACCCGGATGCGCGCGAACAGCAGCTCCAGCTCGTGCGCATCGACAGTGAGATTGCGCGTCGCATCGCCGTGTCCGTAAATGACAGCGGGAACACGTCCCGCCGCCCGCAGCTTCCGCGCACTCCCCTTCCCCGTCCCCTCACGCGGGAGCGCAGTCAGATTCGCGTTGTTCGCCGCCATACGCTTTGTCTCCTTCAGTCGAACAGCTGACTTACCGATTCGTTCGAGTGCGTGTAGATGATCGCGCGCGCCAGCAGCTCGGCCACCGACAGAATGCGCAGCTTCGGAAACCGCTTCGCCGTCGCCATGTGCAGTGTATTGGTAACCACCACTTCCCGCAGCGGCGCTCTGGACAGCCGCTCGACCGCCGGTCCCGACAGCAGTGCGTGCGTGGCCGCCGCGAAGATGTCCGTGGCGCCCCGGTCCTTCAGGGCGTACACCACGCTTTCCAGCGTGCCCGCCGTGTCGATCATGTCATCGACGATGATGCACGGCCGGCCTTCGACTTCTCCCACAACCTGCATCACTTCCGCAACGTTGTGTGCGGGACGTCGCTTGTCGATGATGGCGAAGCTCGCATTTAGGCGACGGGCAAATCCCCTCGCCATCTTCGCCGCACCCACATCGGGCGCCACCACCACAGGCTCCTCCAGGCTCAGCGTCTTGAAGTAGCGCGTGAGCACCGGCGCAGCGTACAGGTGATCCACCGGCACGTCGAAAAAGCCCTGGATCTGGTGCGTGTGGAAGTCGATGCCCAGAACCTTGTCCGCGCCTGCCGCCTCCATCAGGTTCGCCATCAGTTTGGCGCCAATGGCAACGCGCGGCTGGTCCTTGCGGTCCTGCCGCGCGTACCCGAAGTACGACACAATGGCCGTGACCCTTGCCGCCGAAGCGCGCTTCGCGGCGTCGATCAGCAGCAACAGCTCGAGAATGGTCTCAGCCGGCGGCGGTGTGGGCTGAAGTATGAAGACATCGCGGCCGCGCGCATTCTGGTTGATGCGCACGAAGATCTCCCCATCCTGAAACCGCCGGACCGTCAGGTCTCCGAGCGGCATGCCGATCTGGTCCGCAATCTCCTGCGCCAGCGGGGGATTGGCCGTGCCCGCCAGCAGCAGCATCGGCGCCGGTGTCGGATTCTCCGCCATGCGATCCCGGGTTGTGGGCCACTCTCTGACAGCCCGGGAAATTAGCCCGATCTGCGGAGTCGTGTCAACCGGCTGACACGGCATCCCTCAGGCGAGAGAGGCGACATTCGGCGCAGCGCCGGAGACGACTTTCTTCGCTGGCGTATGCGGACTGCGCTCGCACACGGCAATGCCGTACCCTTCGCCGTGGTCCTCGAATGTGCAGACAAACCCGGCACGGTGCAGCAGGTCCAGCAGCCAGTCCGCGTCGCGGCCGTTCCTCAGCGGGTGCGTTTCCATGGCAATGCGCTGCACCCGCTGCAGCAGGCGGCACGCGGGCAGGACATCGTACTCGCCCCCCTCAATGTCCATTTTCAGCAGGTCCACTCCTGGACCGCGTTCGAGGATCTCATCGAGGCCGATCATGCGCACGACTTCATCCCCGTGGCCGGATCTACGGAACTGGCTGCCGCCGCGTGATTCGATCGTGGTGCTGCCCGCGTGCGCGCCGAGCGCACCGTGAATCAGCTCGCACCGGTGCTCGATACCTGCCCCTGCCACGTGCCCGCGCAGTCGTGCAAAGGTCTCCTTTGATGGCTCGATGGCGACGATGCGGGCCTGGGGAGCGTGGGCGGCAGCGTACAGTGTGAACGCACCAATGTTGGCGCCGGCATCGACGATGATCTGTTCGTCACCGCGGACGGGGTACGCGTCGCGGCAGTGAATCTGCCACCACGTGGCGATATCGGAGCGTTCCTCGAAATGGAACGGACCGGCGCGCGTGGCAATGCTCATGGGCAGGCTGACGGGCAGGCCGCCGTATGCCCAGGTTATGCGGAGCCAGTCGCGACTCTCGAGGCGGCAGCGGCCAATCTCCTGCGGCCGATGGGCGCGCCAGTGGGCGTGACGCAGGCGAGCGAACACGGCTTGCTCCCGGTTCGGTGGGGCGACACGGTCGGGGAAACCGGCCCATGCAAGAAACGGCGCGTACCAGTCCGGAATTGACGGGCAGTCGCGTTGCCCTCCGGGCGAGGCCCGGCTGCAGGCTCAGTGGCGGGCTGGTGCCGGAATCGGCAGGTGCACTTCGGCGAGCCGCGCCATGGTGCGCTGGTGCACGGCCTGGGCGCGCCCACCGGAGAGGCCCACGGCCTCCAGGTACTCCTGCACTGCGCGGTCGAAGGGCAGCAGTTCTTCCAGCAACGCGGCGAACGTGATGGCATTGTCCACGTGCGTGCTGATGGCCGCTTCCTCGGCACGCGCGAGAGCCAGCCGGATCCAGCCTTCAGTCTCCTCATCGCGCTTCTGTCGCTCACGAAAGCCGCGCATGACCACGTCCGGACGGAAGCGCCGCCAGCCACCGTCCGGATTCGCGTCATCCCCGGGCAGGAATCCGTCGGTATGCAGCTCCAGCCGATCCGGCGACGGCTCCGCGTCATCCGTCTCGAGCTCGTCCAGCGGCTCGCGTTCGCTGTCCGCAAGTACGCGCGTGCGCACCGCGCTGGCCATCGATTCGCCGAGGTCGACTTCCATGAGGTAGCGCAGCAGCGCCTCTTCGATGGGCACCCGCTCCTGCAGCAGCCGCACGAACGACAATGCCTGCTGTGCATGCGTTTCGACGAGCGCTTCCCAGGCTAGTGCCGTCGCCACTTCCAGACGACTGCGCATGGAATCGGGAAGACGTCGGGTCGAGAAGCGGGGCTGTCTTGGCATTACGGCCTGCTTCCTCCACCGCGAGAGTGCCGGCCACGGCAATCGTGCCGGCTGCAGGGGACGCGCCGCGATGACCGGCTGCCGCAATGTGTGTGAAGTTGCGGGAGGGGGCAAGCCGCAACCCGCCGGACGTCGCTGCGCGTTTGGCGGGTCGCAAAGTGCTCGGGGCTCAGGCGACGATGCGCGTCACGCTCGGTTCAGAACCCGTGCAGCAGGCTGCCGATCTGCCAGAGCGTCAGGCACTCGGCGCTCAGCGTGAGGATCGCGGCGGCGGCCACGAAACGCCCGTCGAGCCGACGTGCCCCCAACACGGCAAGCGCCATGAGCGCCCAGGCCCAGTGCGGCGAGTAGAGGAAGAACTCGTCGCCCCACAAGTTGTGCAGAATCAGGTTGCCCAACACCCAGCCGACGAGCAGCAGCGCGATGCTCCGCGTCTGTGCTCCCGACAGCGCGCGCCAGGCCGCGACACCCAGCAGCACCAGCCATGCGGCGCCGCCCACCGCCTGCAGCCAGGAGTATCCGTGCCAGGTGAGCGGCATGTAGGTGAGCGTCAGGTGATCGCGCTCCGGGGCTACCCGGGGCAGCGGGCCCACGGCGGGCGCCACCACGCCGAAGAGCATGGCGCTCAGCGCGGCCAGCGGCTGATGTACCAGCCTCATGTTCCAGAAGGAGCGCACATTGCGCGAGTAGCGCAGCGTGCCGGCCAGATGTCGCGCGATGGGCAGTGTGATGACTGCCGCCAGCAGTACCCGGGGCACCAGCCAGCGCAGCGGTCGCCGTTCCAGCACCAGCAGCAGAACCACGGCGCCCCCAAACACGCTGTTTGTGATGGTGGTGGCCGCCAGCAGCAGGCAGCTGAAGACCAGCCAGGCCGTGCGCGCCAGGGTGCGCGGGCCCGTGTACAGCCAGAGGATCACCGGGAACAGCCCCATGGAGATGCCCCAGTGCTCGGGCATGACGGCCACGGCATTCACAGTGAAGCCCAGGTACACGAGCAGCAGCATCGCGAGCGGCAGGCGAGGCGCCTCGAAGCGCCGGCCCAGCTGCAGCATGCTCCAGGCGCCCAGCGTCATGGGCACCAGCACGATCAGCTCGACTGCGCGCAGTCGGGCGGCGCCTGTACTCATGAAGTGCGCGAACAGTCGCGTGAGCAGGAGGGCCAGCGGGCGCCATACATGGAACAGCGCCGGGTGCATCAGCAGCATGGGCAGCGGGCGCGGCGCTCCGGGCTGCGTGAGCAGCGCCAGGCGGTCGGCCGTATCCGTGCCAAACACGACGTTATGACCGAGCGCCACCACCGTGCCGGGCCGTACCAGCAGCCAGCTGGCCAGCGCGGCATAGAAAACCAGAAACGCGATACCGGTAACGGCATCCGCCGGGCTCAGCACGGACGACGCCGACCGCACCTGCGTGCGGCCGGCCGCCCCCAGCGGCGGGGGCACAGCGATCGGGCGCATCAGCCGAACTGCTCCTCCAGACTCGCGGCGCGCGCCACCCTCGTCCGCACTGCAGCCAGATCGTCCCGCAGCATGCACAGGGGACACTGCGTGTGCACCGAGGTGCGCGTCTGCGCGTGCGCCTCCAGCAGGGTTGTCAACTCCTCGAGGCTGCACGCCACTTCACCGGAAAGCTGTACGATGCGGCGGTGCAGGAGTTCCGTCGTGGGCGGCATCATCGCTGCCTCTCGCATTGGCGTTTTCATACGGCAGGAATCTGGCTCCGGGGTGTGACAACGAATCGACCAGCCATCAGGAAAGTGCGCGCTGTCACGTCCCGGACACGTCACGCTTCGATGCGGGCAGGGAACCGAAACCGTAACGTCACCCCGCAGCGCCAATCACCGGGTGCGTTCAGGGCGTGGTTGCGATCGGTGAGACCCATCCCATTGGTTCACGCCGGACGGGCGCTTGCGGGGTTTCGCGCAGGCCGGGCTGAGGAGAGAATTGGACCGCTGCGGTGTTGCGGGTCAGACGGTGGATTCCCGGGGGTGGATTCGAACCACCACTGGAGGATCCAAAGTCCTCAGTCCTGCCATTAGACGACCCGGGAGGAGTCTCGAAGTTACCGCCCGCTGGAAACCGGATCAACGGCGTCAGCCCGCGACAACGTGCGTGTGAGCAGAACCGTCAGCGCGGGGAGCGCAGCCTGCAGCGCAGCCTGCGCGCCCGCTGCAGTCTCCCTGTCCTCGAACACGCCGAACACCGCGGAGCCACTCCCGGTGAGCTGCGCGCACTCCGCGCCGCTGGAGCGGAGTGTGTCGAGGGCAGCCTGCACGGCGGGAATTTCGCCACAGGCAACCGCTTCGAAGTCGTTACCCGCGAGTGCGGCCACCTCGCGCCACTCCAGCAGCTCGCCCGCCGAGAAGCGGCGCGCAACGATGCCGTTCCGCCGCGCGCCAGCGCGTCGCTGTGCCAGCCCGCGGTAGGCCTCTGCGGTGAGTATCCGTTGCGGCGGTATCGCAAGCACCACCGGTGCGCTGTCGAGTGCGGGCAGACACAGCAGTCGTTCGCCTCGGCCCCATGCGAGGGCGAGCGCGGCCCGGCTCACGAAGAACGGCACATTGCTTCCCAGCCTGGCCCCCATGTCCAGCAGTGCATTCCTGGCGAACGGCCGGCGATGCAGCTCGTTCAATGCAAACAGCGTCGTCGCCGCATCACTGGAACCGCCACCCAGTCCCGCGCCAACGGGAATGCGTTTGCGCAGCCGGATGTGCGCGCCGGGCAATCGGCCCAGCCGCGCATAGAAAGTCACGGCTGCGCGCCATACCAGGTTCTGTTCCGCGGGTCCGAGATCCTCGCCCTCGACATTGAGAACCAGCCCACCGGTCCGGGCGACCACTTCGATTTCATTGGCCAGTTCCAGCGCGCAGAACAGCGTTTCGATCTGATGGAAGCCGCTGGCCTCACGAGCCAGCACGTGCAGGAAGAGATTGATCTTGGCGTACGCGGAGTAGCCGGCCATGCTCAGGATGCCGCGGGTGGCGTCGTCGCCTGCTCCACAGCCTGCTCCACAGCAACTTCAGTGCGCGCCACGCCCTTGAGTGAGAGGCCGAGTTTCCACGCGTAGTAGAGGCCCATGAGCGTGACCGGCAGAAAGCCGGTGATGTGGAAGCCGACGGCACAGGCGAGGGAGCGGGAGGCATCCTGTCCCCAGAGATCCACCAGGACCAGCTTCGCGGACCACTCGTACGTGCCCCAGAATCCGGGCGCAGCGGGCACCGACACGACGAAGGCGAGGCAGGACTGGAAGAAGATGGCGGCGGTGAGGGAGAGCGGCAGACCGAAGGCGCGGAACGCCACCCAGAAGCCCAGCGAGTTGACCAGCCAGAGTACCAGGCTCCAGAGCACCGCTTCGCCCATCAGGCGGACGTTGCGCAGAATGCCGACGCCGGACAGAAACGCCTCCAGCGCGTCGATGACCGGACGGCGCATGGAGCTGGGCAACACACGATTAGCAATGGCCTCGAAGACGCCTACTGTGCGCCGCGGAAACAGCACCAGTGCAAACAGCAGCAGTGCCCCCAGGCCCACACCGATGCCGATGCGCCGGGCCGTCGCCGGGAAGTTGATGCTGGCATTGTCCGGCCAGGCCGGGAATCCGGGCAGCACCATGGACACGAACAGCAGCGTGACCAGGGAGACCGCATCCAGCATGCGCTCGATGACCAGCGTGCTGAGGGCGGCCACCACGGGCACGGGCTCCAGGCGGGCAATGGCGTAGGCGCGCGCGAACTCGCCCACGCGCGCCGGTAACAGGTTGTTACCCATGAAGCCGATGTTCACGGCGGCGAAGCGCGAGCGGAACCTCGTGTCCGGCAGAACCGGATCGAGGATGGCGCGCCAGCGCCAGGCGCGGATCCAGAAGACCGAGGTCGCGAAGACGGTGGCCAGCAGCAGCAGCAGCGGATCGGCGCGCGTCAGCTGCCGGGCAATCTCGCCCAGGTCCTGCCCGCGGAACGAGAAGTAGAGAGCGCCGCCGCTGATGAGGATGCCGATGACGGTCTTCCAGTTGAGGAGCGGCCGGGCGGCGGACCGCGCCTCACGCTTCTCGCCCGGCGGCGCCTGCGGGCCGGGCGTGCCGCGGCTGCTCACAGCATGTTCCGCAGCAGGAGGTTGTACAATTCGTCCAGAGCATTGCGACCGTCACGGTCCGCGCCCAGTGCGCGTACCACGGTGGCGTGCAGCGCGGCTGCGCGCTCGCGTGGTGACACCGGCGCGGTGGGAGCGGACGCACTCGCGGCGCTGCTGCCGTCGGACGCGCCGGTCAGTTCGCGTGCGGCCGCGGCCTGCGCCTCGGTGGGTGGCACCTCGCGGTTGCCGTATCGATCCACCAGTTCCTGGCGCAGCGTGCGCAGCCGGCTGAGCGACGGTGTGGGCGACGGCGATTCGCCTTTCTCCAGCGAAGCCGCAGAGGCGCGCAGCACTTCGCGGGCGGAGCGGAACACGTCCAGCCATTCGCTCTTGATGGGCACTCCCAGGCGGACGATGAGTTCGGAAAGATCATCCACCGCGTGCAGCGTTTCGGCCACCACGGTGATCTCATTGAGGCGGGCTGCACCCAGGAGCGCGCGCTGCCGGCGCAGCGTCGCTCCCAGCATCTCGCGATTCGAGGGGTCCTCGCTGAACGCGGCTACCGCGGTCTCGAGTATTTCCACGATGCCCGCGGCCTCGCGCGCGACGAAGGCGCGGAATTCGCCATTGTCGCTGCGCGGGGCGGGCGCCGGGTTTCCCTCGCCGGAACTGGCGGCGTGCCAGCGCTCGACCAGGCGCAAGGCACGTGCATCCAGCTCGGCCGGCGGCTCAGCCCCATCCACCAGCAGGCGCAGGTCCGCGGCCGAGACCCGCAGCTCGGCTTCTAACTCGCTGCTATCGAGACCCAGCCCGGTCGGCTGCCGCGCCGCCTCCTCCAGCGCCCGCGCCGCCCGCACCACGCGCTGCTCACCCGCCAGCCTCGCCATGCCACCCAGCGTGCGCGCCGCGCGCCACACCTCGTTGAGCGCCGCTTCGCGCCTCGCCCGCACGGGCGCCGCTTCGATGATGCCGAGGCAGTCTGCAGCTTCGGCGCGATAATGATCGTGCAGTGCCATTTCCACCATCATCCGTCGTGCACAGTGGAGCGCGCGCGCAGCAGGATCGTCTTCATTTCGCGAACGGCGCGCTCCATGCCCACCAGCACGGCGCGGCTCACCACCGAGTGACCGATGTTCAGCTCCTCGATCTCCGCCAGCGGCGCGAGTGCCATGACGTTCTCGTACGTGAGCCCGTGACCGGCGTGGACCGCCAGGCCCTGACTGTGTGCACTGGCCGCCGCGCGCCGCAGCCGGCCCAGCTCGGCGTCGCGGCCTTCGGCGGAACGTAGCATCGCCCCCTTGTACTGATGCGCAAAGGCGCCCGTGTGCAGCTCGATCGCATCAGCTCCCAGCGTAGCCGCAGCATCCACGTCGGCAGCGTCCGGCGCGATGAACAACGAGGTACGAATGCCTGCGTCGCGCAGGGTGGCAATTGCTGCGCCGACCCGCTCGCGGCCGTCCGCATCCTTCAGGTTCAATCCGCCTTCGGTCGTGATTTCCTCGCGCCGCTCCGGCACAAGCGTCACCGCCATGGGTCGCAGCCGGGTGCCCAGCTCGATCATGCCAGGCGCCGCCGCCAGCTCCAGGTTGACTGCGGTACGCACGGTTTCCAGCAGCAGTCGCACATCGCGATCCTGGATGTGCCGGCGGTCTTCCCGCAGGTGCACGGTGATGCCGTCGGCGCCGCCCAGTTCCGCGAGTACGGCCGCACGCACCGGATCCGGCTCATCCGTACGGCGAGCCTGTCGCACGGTGGCGACGTGGTCGATGTTGATGTGGAGCCGCATCAATAGGGTGCGAGAAGCTCCTCGATCTCGTCCGCCTTGCGCGCATCCAGTCCCGCCAGCCGGGCCAGACGCAGCACTTCCTGACCGAGCGCGGAATATAGTGGCCGCTCCCCCTGCGACAACCGGGCGAGGTGCAGGCGAATGGTATCTGCATCGCCGCGTGCAATCGGACCGGTGAGCGCTGCCGGAATTCCCAGATGCTTGAGGTTGTCGATGGTGCCTTCCACCAGCGGCAGCAGTGCGCGCAGTGCTTCCTCCTCGTGAACGCCTGCCTGCTGCAACAACCGGCTGGCTGCCGCGACCACGGCTACCACGTAGTTGGACGCCATGACTGCGGCCGCGTGGTAGACCGGGCGGAGTGTGGGCGGAATCACGAGTGGGGTGCCATCGAGTGCATCCACCAGCCTGCGCGCGGCGAGAATTGCCGCGGGCTCACCGGAAATCGCGAACGCGATGCCGGTGAGCCGGTGCGCTGAAAACCAGGGATCGGCCACGGTCTGCAGCGGGTGCAGCGAGCCGATCGCGTAACCCACCGCGTGCAGTGCGCTGAGCACGTCGGCGGAGAGTGCGCCGGAGAGGTGCAGCGCGGCACATCCGGGCGGCGCCGGACCCGCGCCGGCCAGATCGTGGGACACTTCGCTGAGCGCACGGTCCGGCACGGCAAGCAGCAGCACGGTCGTGTCCTGCGGCAACGGCACGAGGCCGCCGCGATACTCCACGGACGCGTCGTCATCGCGACCGCCCGGCTGGGTCGGCTCGAACATGGGATGAGGCGGCGGCTCGAGAGACCGGCCGTAGAAGATCAGCCGTTCCGTCTCACCGCTCTGCCGCAGCGCGGCGCCCAGCGCCAGGCCCATGCGACCCGGGCCGACGATAACGACGCGTTCGCTCACGGTTCCGTCGCTACCGGAATCCCGCGTTGCCGCAGCCGGCCCACGGTGGCGAGCGGCAGCCGGGCCACCAGCTCGACGTGCGCGCCGCGCTCGTCGCGCTGCAGCACTTCGCCTTCGCGGTACACGGTGGCCAGCGTCTGCCCGTCGGACGATGGGATGGCCAGACGCACCGCGGGCCGGCGCTCGCGCAGTTCCGCGAGCAGGAATGCCCGCAGCTCGGCGAGTCCATCCGATTCAGCGGCGGAAACGAAGACGGCGGCCTCGGGAAACAGAGCCCGCACGCGCTGCCGCAGCACTTCCTCCTCCGCGTGTGTCAGCCGGTCCGTCTTGTTGAAGACGAGCACCGTGCGTCGCTGTCCCAGGCCCAGGTCGTGCAGCACGCCTTCTACCACCTGCTTCTGCTCCTCCCACCCCGCGTGCGAGCCATCGATCACGTGCAGCAGCACGTCGGCATCGACGGCCTCCTCGAGCGTGGCGCGGAACGACGCCACCAGGTGGTGGGGCAGCCGGCGGATGAAGCCGACCGTGTCCGTGACCAGTGCGCGCGCACCCGGCGCCAGCTCCACGGCGCGCGTGGCCGGGTCCAGCGTCGCAAACAGCCTGTTCTCGACGAACACATCCGCACCCGACAGCGTGCGCAGGATGGATGACTTGCCGGCATTCGTGTAGCCGACGAGGGCGGCACGGAACTCGCCCGAACGTCCCTTGCGCCGGGTGGCGCGCTGCTGCGCCACAACATTGAGTTTGCGGCGCAGGTCGCGGATGCGGCGGCCGATCAGCCGGCGGTCGGTCTCCAGCTGGGTCTCGCCGGGTCCGCGGAAGCCGATACCGCCGCGTATGCGCGAGAGGTGCACCCACATGCGCTTGAGGCGGGGCAGCATGTACTCCAGCTGTGCCAGCTCGACCTGCATTTGCGCCTCGGAAGTGCGCGCCCGCACCGCGAAGATGTCGAGGATCAGCTCGGCGCGGTCCATGATGCGCGTGCCCAGCCGGTCTTCCAGGTTCTTGCCCTGCGATGGCGACAGCTCTTCGTCGAAGATCACGAGCGTCGCCGCGCGCTCGCTCACCAGCGTCTTCAGTTCGCCGACCTTGCCCTCGCCAATGTAGAACTTGGGATGCGGCGCATCGATGCGCTGGTACAGCGTGCCGCTCACAGCCGCACCCGCCGTGTCCGTCAGGCTGGCCAGCTCCGCGAGATGATCTTCCGCCTCGCGCGCTGCTGTCGTGCGCGGCGGCGCCGCCACCAGGATGGCACGCTCCTGCTCCGTCCCGGTCGGAACGGTGCGATCGCCGTCGCTCGAGCGCGGGCGGTTCAAGCGCCTCTCATGCTTGTCGCTGCAGAATGCGCGGGCGAGCGAATCATGTTCATCGGTTGAGGGAAATGCGGCCGGTGTGGCGGAACGGGACACTCTTGCTCAGCGGCTGTGTGACGCGCAGTGAACCGGTGATGCGGTAGTCGAACGTGCCCTTCGCGATCAGCGAATGGATCACACTGCCTACGCCCTGATAGGTGAAATCCACCGGCACATTGACTACGGTGCTGTCGTGTGCCCCAACATTCAGTTCGCGCTCCAGTGTGGCGTTGGCGACGGGTGTCCAGCCGGTGGCCGACACCGTCGAGTCGCCCAGATCCAGTGCCAGATCGAGGGCCGTCGAGCGCAGCGCGAAGCGATTCGGATTGCTCACCATGAGCTGCGCGTTCAGCGTGCCGCCGCGCAGGCTGATGCTGCTCAGCCGGACGCCGTCCAGCCGGACATCCGGCTGCTCGAAGCGCACCAGCGCACAACCCGCCACCAGCGCCAGCAATACGCCACCCGCGCGGCGGCGCACTATGATTCCCGCGTGCCTGCTCGAATACAATGCTGTCGTCTGGCCCTCGTTTGGTAGTGTGCCACCCGCCTGCTAGAGCTACCGCGCAGCGTCGCCGACGTTCCCGTTTCCGCCTGGTTCCTCGCCTGGCTGCGCGTCCGCCCGGGACGAGCCCGCTTCCCGCATGCGCTGCTGCCAGTACTGCATGCGCTCCGCAATGCGCTTTTCCTGACCCATGGTGCCGGGCTCGTAGAAAGCGGCGCCACGGAGTTCTTCCGGCAGGTACTCCTGCGGCGCAAAGGCATCCGCCTCGTCGTGTGCGTAACGGTAGCCTTCTCCGTAACCGAGCTCCTTCATCAGTGACGTGGGTGCGTTGCGAATGTGCATCGGTACGGGCGCTGCGGGCGTGGCTCTCGCGGCATCCAGCGCAGCGCCCAGTGCCCGCTTCGAGGAATTCGACTTGGGCGCGGTAGCCAGGTAGATCGTCATTTCCGCGAGGGGCAGGTAGCCCTCGGGCGGGCCGAGTACGTCGAAAGCCTGCCTCGCCGCCACCGCGATCTGCAGCGCCTGCGGATCCGCGAGTCCGATGTCTTCGGCCGCCATGGCCAGCGCCCGGCGCAGGAGCGTGCGCGGGTCCGCGCCGCCCTCGATCATCCTCGCCATCCAGTACAGTGCGCCCTGCGGGTCGCTGCCGCGCAATGACTTGTGATAGGCGGAGAGCATGTTGTAGTGCTCTTCCCCGCCCTTGTCGGAGCGCGCGAATCGCAGCTGCAGCGCTTCGCGCACGTGCTGCACGTCGATAACACCCGTGTCAGCAGCGAGCACCGCTGCGGATTCCACGGCATTGAGCGCGCGGCGCGCATCGCCATCCGACGGCCGTGCCCAGGAAATCGAGCGCGTCCGGCGTAATGTCCAGTCCGCGCCCGCCCAGGCCGCGCGTCGCATTGGCCAGCGCGCGCTGAATGATCCGTGCGCAGTCCGCAGCTGTGAGCGGCTGCAGCACGAACACGCGCGAGCGGCTGAGCAGCGCGCCGATCACCTCGAAGGATGGGTTCTCCGTGGTCGCGCCGATGAGCGCCACCGTGCCGGCCTCGACGTGCGGCAGGAAGGCATCCTGCTGTGCCTTGTTGAAACGATGGATTTCGTCGCAGAACAGAATCGTGCGCCGCCCTGTCGCGCGCAGCCGCTGTTTCGCCTCGGCAATGATCTCGCGCACGCGCGCCACGCCCTCCGTCACCGCACTGAAGGGTACGAAGGTCGACCGCGTGCGTTCCGCGATGATGCGCGCCAGCGTGGTCTTGCCCGTGCCCGGCGGCCCCCAGAGGATGAGGCTGCCCAGTTCGTCCTTCTCGATCAGTTCGCGCAGCGCCCGGCCCGGTGCCAGCAGCTGCTGCTGTCCGACGAACTCGTCAAGAGTCTGCGGCCGCATGCGCGCGGCGAGTGGCGCGGCCGGATCGACGGCAGGCACTGCCGTGGCATTGTCGCGTGTCAGCCCCGCCGCGTCCGCATCATCGAAGAGCCCCGGCTCCTTCATGCGCCGCTCTGCATGAGCAACTTCGCCAGCACGAACGTCGCCACACCCGCGAACACACCGCCCTGCACCAGCCAGCTGTGCTGGCGCTGCGATTCGGGGATGAGGTTCGACGCCGCCACGTAGATCGTGACGCCCGCCGCCAGCGCCAGCCCGTACCCTGCGTAGCTGGCGAGGGGCGGCGCGATGGCGGCGCCGGCCACTGTGACCACACCCACGACGATGACTGCGAGCAGCGAGTCACGCCGCGAGTTGCCGCTGGCTACCATGATGCTCGCCAGCGAAATGCCGGTCGGCACCTTGTGCAGCGCAATGGCGGTGAACACCAGCAGGCCCAGATCGCGCGACTGCAGGAAAGCCGTGCCGATGGCGACGCCATCGAAGAACGAGTGCGGCACCAGACCCGCCAGCGCCCACTTGCCGATGCCCTTCGACACCATTTCTTCTGCGTGCGTCTCTTCGCCGAAATGGAAATGTGGTGTCAGAGCGTGTTGCGTGAGGTGCACCAGCAGATAGCCGATCAGGATGGCGGCGAAACCGCCCCGCACGTGCGTTGCTTCCGGCGCCATTCTCGAGCAGTGCCACGGCCAGCATGAAGCCGGCGCCGAAACCGGTGAGTGCATCCAGCATGCGGCCCGACTGGTGGCGCCGCGAGAGCACGATCAGGCCACCCGCTACATCCGCGAACGCGGCAATCACGGCGAACAGCAGGCCGGTCATGATTCCGTCTGCGTGCGCCGCACCATGTCGATCAGCACATCGCGCTGATTCAGTGCCGGTTCCTCGATGACGCGCGCCAGCAGTTCGCGCAGGATCTCGCCGAAACGCGGACCGGGCGTAAGGCCGAGCGCTCGCAGATCGTTGCCGTCGATCCGCAGGGCGTCCAGCGTGAGCGCCGGGCGCTGGCGCTGTACGCTGCGTGTGCTGCGCCAGCGCTGTACGAGATCGCGATCACCGCCCGGCACGGGCAGCGCCCGCCACGCGGCGATGCGCAACCGGAACAGGTCGTTGACAAAAGCGGGCGTGATGTGTGCCAGCCAGCGGCGGATGCCGGCGGGTGGCGCGTCCGGCGGGAACAGGTCCGCCTGCCTCGCCACGAGCGTGACCACGCGTTCCGTGTCCGCATTGGATGCTTTCAGACGACGCAGCAGCTGCTCCGCCTTCTCCGCACCCATGCGCTCATGACCCGTGAAGCGGAATCCGCCGCGCAGATCGCGCGTCTTCGCCGCCGCGTAGCCGGTGGTGTGCAGCAGCGCCGTCATTCGCAGCAGCAGACGCGACGGCGGCAGCGCGTCCACACTACGCGTCGCGAGCTGCCACGCGTCCAGTTCCGGTACGATCTCGACGCCCACCGTGCGCGCCAGCTCGGGTAGCAGCTGCGCCAGCACGCCGCTGCGCCGGTACAACTCCAGGGTCAGCGAAGCCGCTCGCGTCTTGCTCAGCACCTTGAGCAGTTCCTCGCGAACGCGTTCCGCCGAGAGGATACCGAGGTGCGGTACCGCCGCGACGAGAGCCTCCCACGTGGCCGGCTCGATGGTCATCCCGAAATGACCGGCGAAGCGCAGCGCGCGCAGCACGCGCAGATAATCCTCCGCGAAGCGCGCCGCCGCATCGCCCACCGTGCGCAGGGTTCGCTGCTCCAGATCGCCGACGCCGCCCCACGGATCGCGCAGTTCTCCGCGGAGCGGATTCCATGCGACTGCGTTGAACGTGAAATCCCGCCGCGCCAGATCTTCCTCGAGCGAATCGGCAAAAGCGACCACCGCATGCCGGCCCATGGTCTCGATATCACGACGGAACGTGGTGACTTCGTAGAGCACACCATCGCGCCCGAGCACACCGACCGTGCCATGCTCGATGCCGATCGGTACCGTGCGCCGGAAGAGGCTGCGCACCTGCTCCGGACGCGCGCTGGTCGTCAGATCCCAGTCACCACCGTTGTGACCCGCGAGCGCGTCGCGCACGGCGCCACCCACGGCCCACGCCTCGAAGCCCGCCGCCTCCAGCCTGCGTGCGATGTCCAGCACTGCGGCGGGCGGGTGCAGCTGCAGAGGATTTCCCTGGACCATGGAATGGCGACTCAGCCGCACAGCACCGAGCCACCATTCACGTTGAGGATTTCACCCGTGATGTGGCGCGCCAGTGGACTGCAGAGGAAGAGGATGGGACCGGCCACGTCATTGGCGCTGGCCACACGGCCGAGCGGGATACCCGCTTCGATCCTGGCCTTGCCGCCATCGGCGTACGGCGGTGCCGCCATCTCCGTGTCGATCCAGCCCGGGGCCACGCAGTTCACGGTGATGTCGCGACGCGCGAGCTCGACCGCAATGCCCTTCACCATGGCAATAATGGCGCCCTTGGTGGCGGCGTAATCGGCGTGAAACGCTTCGCCGCGCTGCCCGGCCGTCGAGCTGACCAGCACGATGCGGCCGCCATCCGCGATGACACGCGCGGCTTCGCGCGTCGTGTAGAAAATGGAATCGAGGTTGATCGCCACTGTTCGGCGCCACTGCTGGTCGGACATGTACGCGACCGGCACATCATCGGGCGGCCGAATGCCCGCGTTGCCCACGAAGATGTCGAGTCCGCCGAACTCCTGCTCCGCGCGGTCGACCAGGCGGCGCGCCACCACCGGATCAGCCACGTCGCCGGGCTCGGCAAAGGCACGCACGCCGTGCCCGTGCAGTTCCGCCACCACCGCCTTCGCTTCGTCATGCCGGCTCTGGTACGCGATGCCCACATCCGCGCCGGCGCCCGCGAGCAGCAGCGCCGCGGAGCGGCCCACCCCGCGCGAACCGCCGGTTACCAGTGCCCGTCTGCCCGTCAGATCGATTGCGATCATCGGTCCTTTCGCGCCGCCTCCGCCTGCACCCGTGTCCGCTCCGGCGCCGCCGCGGCTGTCACCTGACACGACATTACGCACTCATCCATTTGCCGCTGAGCGTGCGCTCGTGGCGCCGCTCCACATCCAGGATCTCGCTGAGCAGGGCCCGCGTGCGCGGGTCCGCCGCCAGTGACAGCAGCGCGCGATAACGCTCGATTTCGCCCAGTTCCCGCGTGCGCGCCTCCGCTTCCCAGCCCGCCAGCACCGGCTTTGCCTCGGTCAGTGGTGCGTCGGGAACGGCCGCGCCCAGTTCCACAAGGCGGGCGGTCAGCCGCGAGAAGTGATGCTGCTCGTCCGCCAGCAGCCCGTTCAGCCGCTCCGCCGTCTCCCCATCGCCCGCCTGCTGCGCCTGCCCCGCCAGGGCCCGATAATGGAGTGTTTGGTCCTTCTCCGCGAGGCGCGCCTCGTTGAGCGCCCCGATGAGCGCTGTGGACGCACGTTCCGTCATGAGTTCTCCGCCTTTGCCCAACGCTCGACCTGATCGCAGATGACATGTCCGATGGCCAGGTGCAGCTCCTGCGCGTGCGCGCCGTTGTCCGTGCGCACGATCAGCGCGTGATCCACGTAGTGGCGCAGCGCGCCGCCGCCGCGCGCCAGCACGGCCACCGTCGTCACACCCGCGTCGCGGGCCGCTTTCGCCGCTTCAATGAGGTTGCGTGAATCGCCCGACGTGGAGTGCAGGAAGAGCAGGTCGCCTTTCGCAGCCAGTGCGCGCACCTGGCGCGCGAACACCTGCTCGAACCCCAGATCATTGGCCGCCGCCGTCAGCAGCGATGTGTCCGTGGTCAGCGCCACGGCGGGCAACGCCCGCCGCTCGCTGCGGAACCGCACCACGTATTCGGTGGCCAGATGCTGCGCGTCCGCCGCGGAGCCGCCGTTCCCGCAGAACAGCAGCTTGCCGCCCTGCTCGAATGTGCGGATCGCCAGCGCCGTCACGTCGGCGATGGCCGGCGCCAGGTCCTTCGCCGTGTCGCGTGCGATCGCCGCCAGTTCCTCGAAATGCGCCGCGACCGCGCCGGCATCAGGCATCGGTGTCGTGCAGCAGGCTGGCAAGCTCGCGCGCCGCCCGCTCGCTCAGGATCTCGACCGACACGCCGCTTTCCGCCGCTGCTTCGCAGGCCCACGTCAGCAGCGCGTCCGCGGCCAGCAGATCGAGTGCCGCCGCGCGCCCCTCGCCTTTGCTGAGCGTGGCCGCCAGGCTGTTGCGCGCCGCTGCAAGCAGCGCCTGCACGACATCCGCATCGGCTGCCTCGCTGGCCGCCGCGCGCGTTGCCTCGCGCAGCGCAGCAGGCACGTCCGCGTCGCGTGCATCCAGGAACGTCAGCGCGGCTGACACCGGCATCAATGCGCGCTCGCCAGTGCGCGCACGATCTCGGGTGCGCGGCCCAGCGCCTGCTCCACTTTCGCCGGATCGCCGGCGCCGCCCTGCGCCATGTGCGCCTTGCCGCCTCCGGAGCCTCCCGTGATGGCGGCAACTTCGCGCAGCAGCTGATCCGCGCGCACGCCCCGGCCGGGCAGGTCGTCCGTCACCACCGCCAGCAGTGAAACGCGCTCGTCGCGCGTGGCGGCCAGCACGGCCGCGCCGCTGCCCAGCCGCTCGCGCAGGCGATCGCCCAGCGCGCGCAGCTCGTCCGTGTTGCCGGCCTCGATGGCAGCAGCGACTACGCGCATGCCGTTGACGGCTGTGGCCCGCCCTAACAACTCGCTGACCTGGTCTGACGCGCCCGCCTGACGCGCGCGCTCGAGCTGGCGCCGCAGCTCGCGATTCTCCTCCGCCACCTGCTCCGCCTTGCGCACGAGCGCGTCCGGCGTCGTGCGCAAGGCGCCGGCTGCGCGCTCGAGCCAGGCATCGTGTTCCAGCACACGACGGTACGCTTCCGTGCCGGTCACCGCCTCGATACGGCGCACACCCGCGGCCACACCCGTCTCGCTGACGATGCGGAACAGCCCGATTTCGCCGGTGTGGCGCGCGTGCGTGCCGCCGCACAGCTCCATGCTCACACCGGGGATCATTACCACGCGCACAATGTCGCCGTACTTCTCGCCGAACAGCGCCATGGCGCCCCGGCCGATCGCTTCCGCCTGCGCCATCTGCTCGATCACCACCGGATGATCGTCGAGGATGCCCTGGTTCACGGCTTCTTCGACACGCAGAATCTCGTCCGGCGCCATGGGTCGCGGGTGTGCGAAGTCGAAGCGCAACCGGTCCGGCGCCACCAGCGAGCCGCGCTGCTGCACGTGTGTGCCCAGCTCCGCGCGTAGTGCGGCGTGCAGCAGGTGCGTCGCCGTGTGATTGCGTACGGTATCGTGCCGCACGCGACCGGGCACGAGCGCCCGCACACCGAACGGCTTGCGCGTGTCCGGCAGATCCCCTTCGACCGGACCGGACACCGCAGTGCCGCGATCGGTCTTGAACACCTGCTCGACATCCAGGCGCCAGCCGTCGCCCAGCACCTCGCCGGTATCGCTGATCTGTCCGCCACTCTCCACGTAGAACGGATTCTCGCGCAGCACCAGCGTGGCGCGCGCATCATCGTTCGCCATGGCGATCACGGTCGTGTCCGCCTCCAGCCGGTCGTACCCGACGAACTTCTGCCGCGCGCGGGACAGTGTGCGCAGCCGCGGCCCGCCCGCCGCCGCCATGCCGGCGCCTGCGGCCTTGCGGTCCGCGCGGGAACGCGTGCGCTGGGCCTCGAGCGCCGTCTCGAAACCGTGCACGTCCACGCGGTAGCCGCGCTCGCGCGCAATCAACTCCGTGAGATCCAGCGGGAAGCCGAACGTGTCGTGCAGCTTGAAAGCATCCCGCCCGGGTATCGTGGGAGGCGACGACTCGCCCCGCTCGATCGACGCGCGCCGTTCGACGCTCAGCGGCGGCGCCACCTCGGCGATCTTCGCCATTCCCGAATCGATCGTATCCAGGAAGCGCTGCTCCTCATCACGCGTCGCGCCGAGGATGTGCGCGCGCTGCTGGCGCAGCTCCGGATACGCATCGCCCATCAACTCGATGACGCGCTCCGCGACGTGCACCAGTGTGGGCTCGCGCCGGCCCAGCAGCCACGCGTGTCGCACCGCTCGGCGCAACACACGACGCAGCACGTAGCCCGGACCGTCGTTGGACGCGTGCACGCCATCCGCCAGCAGGAACGACACCGCGCGCGCGTGGTCCGCGAGCACGCGGTACGAGACACCACCCGCGCCCGGATCGTAGGGCACACCCACGACTTCCACCGCACGCTCGATGAGCGCAACGAACAGGTCGGTCTTGTAGTTGGAGTCGACGCCCTGCAGCACGGACGTGACCCGCTCGAGCCCCGCACCCGTGTCGATCGATGGCGCGGGCAGCGGTGTCAGCGTGCCGTCAGCCGAACGGTTGTACTGCATGAACACCAGATTCCACAGCTCGAGGAAACGCCCGGTTTCCCCCAGCTCGAGGAACTGCTCCATGCTCACATCGGTGCCCGCATCCGGCGCCGCACGCAGATCGTAGTGGATCTCGGAGCACGGGCCGCACGGACCGGTCTCACCCATCTGCCAGAAATTGTCCTTGTCGCCCAGCTTGAAGATCCGCCCGGGCGGCAGCCCCGCGATCTCCTGCCACAACCCGGCCGCTTCCTCATCCGAGTAGTGCACGGTCGCCCACAGGCGGTCGCGCGGCAGGCCATACGCCTGGGTGAACAGCTCCCACGCGAAACGGATCGCGTCGCGCTTGAAGTAGTCACCGAATGAGAAATTGCCCAGCATCTCGAAGAACGTGTGGTGCCGCGATGTGACACCGACTTCCTCGAGATCATTGTGCTTGCCGCTGACACGCAGGCACTTCTGTGCCGTCACGGCCCGCGAGTACGGCCGCTTTTCCTCACCGAGGAACACGCGCTTGAACTGCACCATCCCCGCATTGGTGAAGAGCAGCGTGGCATCGCCGCGCGGCACCAGGCTGGAACTGGCCACCGGCGTGTGCCCCTGGCGCGCGAAATAGTCGATGAACTTCTGTCGGATCTCGGAAGCCGTCATGAGTCGCCTTGCGTGGGTTCGGACCTGAGAATATACGCCCCGCACCCATATCCGCGAAGTGCCGGGCGCGCATCGCTCACCACGGAATCCGCTTTGCCCGCGCGGATTTGCGGCGTCCCGCGCGTCGACGGCAATGGGTACGCGCTGGTCGACTGCTCGACCGAGCCGGGACCGCTGATGCCGAAGAGCCGGCAGGTCATGCCTGCCGGCTCTTCATGATACCCGACCCTGAGGGCCCTTCCGAGGCGCGTCAGTCGTCGTATGCAGCACCGCCATCTTCCGACGATGGCGCTGCGCCGACGCCCTTCGTTCCGAGCGCCTCGCGCACCTTCGCCTCCACCTGCGCGGCCAGTTCGGGGTGCTCCTTGAGGAACTGCTTCGCGTTCTCGCGGCCCTGACCGATGCGCGTGTCTCCCACCGAGAACCATGCGCCCGACTTCTGCACCGCCTCGTGCTCGACACCCAGATCCACGAGCAGCCCCGTATGGCTGATGCCTTCATTGTACATCACGTCGAACTCGGCCTGTTTGAAGGGCGGCGCCACCTTGTTCTTCACCACCTTCACCCGCGTGCGGTTGCCCACCAGTTCCTGACCATCCTTGATCGCGCCCACGCGCCGGATGTCCAGACGCACGCTGGCGTAGAACTTCAACGCCCGTCCGCCCGACGTCGTCTCCGGATTGCCGAACATCACGCCGATCTTCTCGCGAATCTGGTTCGTGAAGATCACGCTCGTATGCGAGCGATTCACCGCGCCCGTCAACTTGCGCAGCGCCTGACTCATCAGTCTCGCCTGCAGACCGACGTGCGAGTCTCCCATCTCACCCTCGATCTCCGCCCGCGGCACCAGCGCCGCCACCGAGTCGATCACCACCACATCCACTGCGCTGCTGCGGATCAGCAGTTCCGCAATCTCCAGCGCCTGCTCCCCCGTGTCCGGCTGGCTCACCAGCAGATTCTCCACATCCACACCCAGCTTGCGTGCGTACTCGATGTCCAGTGCGTGCTCCGCATTGATGAACGCCGCAATACCGCCCGCACGCTGCGCATTCGCGATCACATGCAGACACAGCGTCGTCTTGCCGCTCGACTCCGGCCCGAAGATCTCCGTGATGCGGCCCCGCGGAATGCCGCCAATGCCGATCGCTGCGTCCAGATTCAGTGCACCGGTCGGGATCACGTCCACCACTATGCGCGCGCCGTTCGCGCCCATCTTCATGATCGAGCCCTTCCCGTAATTGCGCTCGATCTGCGCAATCGCCACAGACAGCGCCTTGCTCCGGTCGTCCCTGATTTCGGCCATGACCATGTCTTCACCTGGGGAGAGGGGTTCGTCCCGCGGGATTTCCGGCGGAAATATACCCTTCGGTTATTCTTCGGGCAACGCCCTTCTGCCCGCTGCGTCGAAAACTGCGCAGCACACCGGGGCACCGCCATGGGCAGGCGGGTCGGGCGGGCGAGGCTTCAGTTGCCCAGAACGGAACGGAGGATTGCGCCGGCGCGTTCGATCGCGTCGTCGTCCACATCGAGGTGAGTGACCGCGCGGAAGCGTTTGCGTGTGAACTCGCTGACCAGCAGGCCCGCTTCGGCCAGACGGGCGATCAGCGCAGGGGAATCCAGATCCGGCCGCTGGATCTCCATCATCACGATGTTCGTTTCGGGCGGAATGGTCGCGAGTCCGGGCACCTCGCCCGTCAGCTGCGCCAGCCGGCGGGCACGCGCGTGATCCTGCGCCAGCCGGCCGCGATGATGCTCGAGCGCGTAGAGTCCAGCCGCCGCCAGCAGGCCTGCCTGCCGGAGTCCGCCCCCGAAGCGGCGGCGCGCCCGTCGCGCTTCCACCATGAGCGGGCTGGTCCCCGTGAGCACGGATCCGACCGGACAGCCCAGCCCCTTCGACAGCGTGACCATGACGGTATCCGCGAGTGCGGCGAATTCGGCTTCGCTCGTGCCCGTGGCCGCCGCCGCGTTCCACAGGCGGGCGCCATCGAGGTGAATGGGCAGCCCATGCCGATCGGCCACCGCACGGATCCCGCGCATTGCTTCCAGCGGCAGAATGCGTCCACCCGCGGCGTTGTGCGTGTTCTCCAGGCAGATCACGGATGTGCGGATGCGCAGCGGGTGCGGCATGCGGATCGCCGCCTCGACCCGGTCGCCATCCAGCAGTCCGCCGTTTCCGGCGACGGGCCGCAGCTGCACGCCGCTGAACGCCGCGGGCGCGCCCACTTCCCAGTCCATGAAGTGCGAGTTTGCTTCGACGATGATCTCGCTGCCGCGCGGCGCGAGCACCCAGAGCGCGGCTTCGTTGGCCATGATGCCGCTGGGAAAGAACACGGCCGCTTCCTTGCCCAGAATGCTGGCAATGCGGCGTTCCAGCTCGGCCGTCGTGGGATCGTCACCCAGTGTGTCGTCGCCGACTTCCGCGCGCGCGATGGCTTCACGCATGGCGGCTGTGGGTCGCGTGACCGTGTCGCTGCGCAGATCGATGACCTGCTTCATCGCGCTACCGGCTCGGCTATGCCCTGCGCGCGCGGTGCGTTGCGCAGCGGGCGGCCGCATTCGCCGCAGAAGCGGCTGCCGGGCGGATTCGCCTGACCGCAGCGCGTGCAGATGGTGCCGGCACGCAGCGCCACGCGATAACGCTGCACTTCGCTCTCTACTTCCACGCGTCGTTCCTCCCGACGTGCGCCCGCTGCGCTGCCGTCCCAGTCGTAGTTGACCGGAGTCTGCGCGCGCAGCATGGGCAGCAGCACGAGCCCGCCCACGGCGAGACCGCCCAGGATCAGGACCGCGATTTCCATGAGGGCGGCAATGTAGGGAAGGATGCATGCTGCGCCAGAGTGGCGCACGCGATGGGTCGCATGATGCTTCGATTCATCGGACGTGCTCCGCCAGCGCGACGCCCGCGCCGATGCCGGCGATGTCCCACACCAGGTCCTTCACGCTGAAGCCGCGGCCGCGCTGCCGATCGGAAACTTCCTTGCCCACACCCGCGACCAGTGCGGCCACGACTGCGCCGCGCACCGCATCCTGGCCGCCCAGCCCTAAGGCACGCGCGCCCGCAAACGCGAAGTTTGTGACGCCGCAGGACAGAAGTACGTGCTTCAGCTTGTCCTCGCCGAACCAGCGATCGGGTCGCTCGGACTGCACCGTGACTGCGTGTATGCCGGCGCCTTCAGTCGGCCATGTTTCAGGCGACGCAGCTCTGTCCGCGTTCGCGCGCGTGGCCGGCGTGACCAGCAGGGCAAGCAGCAACGGCGTCATGTTTCGCCGCGGCCCTGTCGTGCGTGCCGGATGGCGCGCCGCACCGCGTCCGCCGGGTCGGTGGCCACCTCCAGCGGCAATGCCGACGCCAGCGTGGGCCGCAGCAGAATGACGGGCACGCCGATCTTCGCGGCCAGCGCGATCTCGGACAGCGTCCCCCATTCACCGCCCAATGCGATCACGGCTTCGGCGAAGCGCACGACCAGCGCGTTCCTCGCCTCGCCCATGCCGGTGGGCAGCGGCAGTGTGATCCAGGGATTGGCTTCCTGCGCGCCGGCGCCGGGCAGCACGCCCACCGTCTGACCTCCGGCTTCGCACGCACCGCGCGCCGCGGCCTCCATGACACCGGCGCGACCCCCGCACACCAGCACGGCGCCGGCCCGCGCCAGTTCGCCGCCCAGCTCGAGCGCGAGTGCGAGTGTCTCGGCATCAGCCGCGCCCGCACCGCACACCGCAATGCGCAGCGCGCGCCCCGCCGGGTTGGCCACGTACTGGACTCGCCCTGACCGCATGTTAGTCGATCGGATCCGCCGCATCAGCCACTCCCCTCTGCCCAGGCGAGTGCCGCGCGCAGCGCGCGCTGCCATCCGCCCAGCAGTTCCTTGCGTGCGGGCTCCGCCATGCCCGGCCGGAACACGTCCGGCTCGGCCCGCGAAGCCATGAATGCCTCCGCATCCCGCCACAGACCCACGCCAATGCCGGCCAGGCCCGCCGCGCCCAGCGCGGTTGTCTCGACCAGCTGCGGGCGCAACACCGGCACGTTCAGCAGATCGGCCTGGAACTGCATCAGCCAGTCGTTCTGCGCCGCGCCGCCATCCACGCCCAGCCTGCTCGCCGTAACGCCCGAATCCCTCGCCATGGCCTGCACCACGTCGTACGTGCCGTAGGCCATCGCCTCCAGCGCCGCCCTCGCCAGGTGCGCGCGACCACTGCCGCGCGTCAGCCCCACGATCGTGCCCCTCGCCTCGGCATTCCAGTGCGGCGCGCCCAGGCCCACGAAGGCGGGCACGAAATAAACCCCGTCGTTACTCGCCAGGCTGCGCGCCAGCGCTTCCGTTTCTGCCGCACTGGTGATGATGCCAAGACCATCGCGCAGCCACTGGACGGCTGCGCCTGCAATGAAGACCGAGCCCTCGAGCGCGTACGTTGCCTCACCGCGCGGCCCGCAGGCCACGGTAGTGAGCAGGCCGCTGCGGGAATGTACGCTCTCCGTACCCGTGTGCAGCAACAGGAACGAGCCTGTGCCGTACGTGTTCTTCGCCTGTCCGGCTCGCACACAGCCCTGCCCGAAGAGCGCTGCCTGCTGGTCGCCCGCCACGCCGGCGACGGGCACCTCGGTGCCGAATAATGCTGCGGCCGTGTGACCGTAGGAGTCGCTGGACGCACGCACCTCCGGCAGCAGCTCGCGCGGCACACTGAAGAGCGCGAGCAGCTCGTCGCTCCATTGCCGGCGCGCAATGTCGTAGAGCAGTGTGCGCGACGCATTCGTCGCATCCGTCGCGTGCACCTGTCCGCTGGTGAACTTCCAGATCAGCCAGCTGTCGATGGTACCAGCCGCCAGGCTGCCGCTTGCCGCGCGGTCACGCAGTCCCGGCACGTTGTTCAGCAGCCACTCCAGCTTGGTGGCGGAAAAGTACGGGTCCAGCACGAGTCCCGTGTGCTGGCGCACGAACTCCTCGTGGCCCGCCTGGCGCAGCTCGCGGCAGCGTCCCGCCGTGCGCCGATCCTGCCAGACGATGGCATTGTGGACGGGCCTGCCGCTCGCTCGGTCCCACACCACCACCGTCTCGCGCTGGTTGGTGATGCCCAGCGCCACCAGCTCCACGCTGGTGGTTGCGCGCGCTGCGGCAACAGCCTGCTGTGCCACGCGCACCGTGCTGTGCCATATCTCTTCCGCGTCGTGCTCCACCCAGCCGGGCTGCGGATAGAGCTGCGCAAATTCCGCGTAGGCGCGACCCAGCACGCGGCAGGAAGGGTCCAGCACCAGACAGGTCGTACCGGTCGTGCCCTGATCGACGGCCAGCACCGCTCGCGTCTGCGTCATGCCCCGCCCGCTCCCGCGCGCCCTGCTGACACGCCTGTCAGCACGCGCCCTCGCCGTTGCGCGCGGCTGCCTGCGCAGTACCCGCCACGTGCGCGATGGCGGCCTCGTACGGTGCCCGCAGAATACCTTGCTCCGTGATGATTCCCTTGATCAGCTGCGCGGGCGTCACATCGAAGGCGGGTGCGAACACTGGTGTTCCGACCGGCGCAGTGAGGCGGCCGAAGCCGCGTCGCACCTCATCCGGATCGCGCGTCTCGATGGGGATCGCCGCGCCCGTGGCCGTGTCCACGTCGATGGTGCTGCTGGGCGCGGCCACGAAGAACGGAATGCCATGCGCCGCAGCCAGCACCGCGAGCGTGTACGTGCCCACCTTGTTCGCTACATCGCCGTTAGCCGCGATGCGATCGGCGCCCACGATCACGAGATCGACCAGTCCCTGACGCATCAGTGCGCCCGTCGCGGAGTCGGGCAGGACCGTGACCGGAATGCCCGCCCGCTCCAGCTCCCATGCAGTGATGCGACTGCCCTGCAGCAGTGGCCGCGTTTCGGGTGCGTAGACGCGCACGGCGACGCCCTTCTGCCACGCCAGATACACGGGCGCCAGCGCGGTACCAATGCCGCCCGTGGCCAGTGCCCCCGCATTACATTGCGTGAGTACGCGTGCCCGCTCGGGCAGCAGCACCAGGCCGTGCTCGCCAATGCGCCGGCACATGGCGCGGTCTTCCTCGAGTATGCGACCGGCTTCTTCCCGCAATCGCGCCACGGCTTCCGCCGTCGTCTCCGCCGATTCCGCGGCGCGCTGCGTCCGGCGTACGGCCCACGCCAGGTTCACGGCCGTCGGCCTGGTGTTCATGAGCTGTTCCGCGGTGCGCGCCAGTCGCGCACGAAACTCCGCGATCGGCGCGTCCGCATGACTCGACATTTCCGCTGCCAGACCCATGGCCGCCGCAATACCGATGGCGGGCGCTCCGCGCACGCGCAGGCGCCCAATTGCTTCGGCGACTTCGCCCGCAGAGCGCAGGATCAGTCGTTGCTCGCGCTCCGGCAGCAATGTCTGATCGAGGATGTCGACGGCGGTCCCGTCTTCTGCCCAGCGCACGGCTTGCGGAGGTGATGGCTCGGCTGTCACGCGTGACTCAGTCCCTGGAAATCGTAGCGAAAGCCGAGCGCTTCGAGCAGACGAAGCATTCGGGAGATCGGGAGCCCCATCACCGCGAAGAAGTCGCCATCGATGCGTTCGACCAGTGCGGCGCCGAATCCCTGGATGCCGTAGGCGCCCGCCTTGTCCATGGGCTCGAGCGTCGCGGTGTACGCTTCGGCCTGCGCGCGATCGAAAGGACGGAACCACACACGCACGCGTTCCACCGCGCAGCGCAACTCACCCGCCCACGCGACGGCGACTGCCGTCGCTACGGTGTGCTCCCTCCCCTGCAGGCGCAAGAGCATGCGCACGGCATCGGACGCGTCCAGCGGTTTCCCCAGCACGCGGTCGCCCAGTACCACGACCGTGTCGCTGCCAATGACGATGGCGTCGCTCCGCCCCGCGGCGATGGCCAGTGTCTTTTCGCAGGCCAGGCGCTCCGCGTGTGCGCCCGGTTCTTCGTTCGGGCGATACGTCTCGTCGATGCGTGCCGGGCACACTTCGAAGCGCAGGCCGAGCATGGCCAGCAGCTGAGCCCGTCGAGGCGATTCCGATGCGAGGATGATGGGAGGTGTGACCGGCCCGCTCATCGCTCGAGCCAGAGTGTGACCGGCCCGTCGTTCACCAGCTCGACGTCCATCATCGCGCCGAACTCGCCGGTCTCGACCGGCCCCGGCGCCGCCGCGCGCAGCAGCTCGACGAAGCGGTTGTACAGTGGAATCGCGATCTCGGGGGGCGCCGCATCGATGAAGCTGGGACGGCGGCCCTTGCGGGTATCGCCGTACAACGTGAACTGGCTCACCACGAGCACGCCGCCGCCCACTTCGTCGAGCCCGCGGTTCATCCGTCCCTCGGTGTCGGGAAAGAGCCGCAGCGAGAGAATCTTCTCCGCCATCCAGCGGAGCGCCGCGTCGTCATCCTGGCCACCAAAACCAACGAGGAGCAGGTAGCCACGCGCGATGCGTCCGGCTACCCGCCCCTCGATTCGAACTTCGGCTCTGGAGACCCGCTGCAGGACCACCCGCACGGGCCTGAGATTACTCGACCGTTACCGACTTCGCCAGATTGCGCGGCATGTCCACATCACAGCCCCGCATCACCGCGATGTGATACGCGAGCAGCTGCAGCGGGATCGTCGTCAGCACGGGCGTCAGGATGTCGATGGTGCGCGGTACTGCGATCTGATGATCCGCCAGCTCCGAAAGATCGCCATTGCCTTCCGACACGACCGCGATGATCCGACCGTGCCGGGCTTTGACCTCCTGCATGTTCGAGAGCACCTTCTGGTAGACCGAGTCGTGCGGCGCCATGACGACGACGGGCATGTTCTCGTCGATCAGCGCGATGGGGCCGTGCTTCATCTCCGCAGCGGGCAGACCCTCCGCGTGGATGTAGCTGATTTCCTTCAGCTTGAGCGCACCTTCCAGCGCTGTCGGGAAGTTGTAGCCGCGACCGAGGTACAGGAAGTTCGTCGAGTGCACGTAGCGCGCGGCCAGCTCGCGGATCTCGTCGTTGAGCAATAGCACCCGCTCGACCTGGTCCGGCAGCGCACGCAGCGCGTTGACGATCTCGCGCCCGCGTTCCAGTGAGATGGTGCCCCGCACGCGGCCCAGCAGCAACGTGAACAGCGTGAGGGCGACGACCTGACTGGTGAACGCCTTGGTCGAGGCCACGCCGATCTCCGGGCCGGCGTGCAGATAGATCCCGAAATCCGAGTCGCGGGCAATCGTCGAACCCACCACGTTGACCACGCCCATCACGCGGGCACCCAGTGCCCGGGCTTCGCGCATCGCCGCCAGTGTGTCCGCCGTCTCGCCGGACTGGCTGATCGCTATCATCAGCGTGCCCGCATCGACAACCGGCGAGCGGTAGCGGAATTCCGAGGCATACTCGGTTTCCGCCGGAATGCGCGCCAGCTCCTCCAGCATGTATGCGCCGATGAGGCCGGCATGCCAGGACGTGCCGCAGGCGCTGATGGTAACCGAGCGGATCGCCCGCAGCTCTTCATCGGAGAGCGTGATACCACCCAGTTTGCTCGTGCCCTCGTGATCGAGCAGACGCCCGCGGACCGTGTTGCGCAGCGCTTCCGGCTGCTCGACGATCTCCTTCAGCATGAAGTGCTGGAAACCACCGCGCTCGATCGAGGCGAGGTCCCAGGAGATCTCTTCGATGTCCTTGGTCACTTCCGCGCCGCGCACCGACATCGTGCGGTACCCGGACGGAGAGAGCACGGCCATCTCGCCATTGTCCAGATACACGACCTGGCGCGTGTGCTGCAGCACCGCGGCCGCATCGCTGGCCACGTAGTATTCGTTGTTCTCGCCAATGCCCAGCAGCAGAGGGCTGCCGTGCCGGGCGACGACGATCTTGCCGGGCTCGCGACTGCACATGATGGCGAGGCCATACGCGCCCTCGACCTGGCTGAGTGCGGCCTGCACGGCGTCTTCCAGCACTCCCTTGTACGCGGCCTCGATGAGGTGCGCCAGAACTTCCGTGTCGGTCTCGCTCAGGAAAACGTGACCGCGCGCCGCCAGCTGCTGCCGCAGCACCGTGGCATTCTCGAGAATGCCGTTGTGCACGACCGCGAAGTCGCCGCTGCAGTCCGAGTGGGGGTGTGCGTTGAGCTCGGTGGGAGCGCCGTGCGTGGCCCAGCGCGTATGGCCGATGCCCACCGTTCCCGGCGGCGCCGACCCGTTGCCCACCAGCCGCTCCAGATCAGCGATCTTTCCTGCCGTCTTGCGCGTAACCAGATGGCCGTTCGACTGGATGGTCACGCCCGCAGAGTCATAGCCGCGATACTCGAGTCGACGCAGTCCGTCCAGCAGCAGCGGGACCGCAGCCCGAGTCCCAACGTATCCGACGATTCCACACATGCTTGTATTCCCAACCCCGATGTGGTTATCCGGCGGTCTTCTGCAAGTTTCCGGCCGCCGCCGGAGCCGCAGCCGCCAGCGCCGCACGGGCTGCGCCAACCAGATCTTTCGCCTCTTCCGCAGTGGGAGCCTCGGCAATGATGCGGAAGATCGGCTCCGTTCCGGACGCTCGCAGATGCAGCCACTTGCGGGCTTCGGGCCAATCCAGCCGGAGCCCGTCGCGGCGGTCCGTTCGCGGCGCCACCAGGCGCTTCTCCAGCGTCCCGAACGCGGCCTCGATGGATCCGCTGTCCCGCGGCAGCTTGTCCTTCACGATCGTATAGGGCTGAAAGCGCGCGACGCGCTCGCTCAGCGGGCACCCAAGTTCGAGCAATGCCTGTAGCACCAGAGCCACAGCCACCGCTGAGTCCCGTGTGAAGTGAATGGCCGGAAATATTACCCCGCCATTGCCTTCGCCGCCGATAACGGCCCGCATCTGCTGCATCGCCCGTGCAACATTGATCTCGCCGACGGGCGCGCGTTCCAGGGTTGAGCCCGACGCAACCGCAACATCCTCGAGCACCCGGCTGGTGGAGAGGTTGGTGACGACGGTGCCGGGCGAATGTCGCAGCACCAGCTCCGCGGCGAGCGCCAGGGTCAGGTCCTCGCCAATCGCCCGACCCTGGTCGCTGACCAGCGAGAGGCGGTCGGCGTCAGGGTCCGTCGCCATGCCGATGTCCGCGCCGGTTTCCCGGACCATGGCTTCCAGACCGTGCAGATTCTCAGCGACCGGCTCTGGCGTGCGCGAGAAGCGACCATCCGTCTCGAGGTCCATGCCGATGACCTCGCAGCCCAGGTCGCGAAGCAGCTGAGGCAGGATCACGCCGCCCGCGCCACGCACACAGTCGAGCACCACGCGGAAGCGACGCTTCCGCAGGCCTGCCCGATCCAGAAGCGGCAATGCCAGGACGGCATGACGGTGGCGGTCGGCCGCATCGGTATCCTGCGTCAGACCGCCCAGGGTGTCCCAGCCGGCGCGCGGGATCTTCCGCTCGTCCAGATGCTCGCGCATGGCCCCTGCCTGCACCGCGTCGAGGAACATGCCCTCGCTGGATGCGAACTTCAGCGCATTCCACTCGACCGGATTGTGGCTGGCCGTGACCACGATGCCGCCATTGGCTTCATGGTGACGCACCGTGAAGAGCGCGGTGGGCGTGGGAACCAGTCCGGCTGCGATCACGTCGCAGCCGGTGCTCTGCAGGCCGGAGATCACGGCGCGCTCGAACATCGGTCCTGAAACGCGCGAGTCGCGCGCCACAACGACGGACGGGCGTGCGCTGGTGAGTCGCAGCCATGCGCCGAATGCGGCAGCGAAATGCGTGACGACTTCCGGTGTGAGGCCGTCGCCAACGCGTCCGCGCACGCCGGACACGCTGACCATCAGTTCATCGGGGATCTCGAATGCCATCCGCCTCCGTTTGCAAGCTCGCACCCGTTTCTTTCACACACGCAGCCGCCCGCGCATCAGGCCTGCACCGACTGGGTCACGATCGCGGAAGCCCGCTGGACAGCAGCTCGACGAGACCGTCCGGGTTGTCGGCGTTCACCCAGTGGCCACCCGACAATCTATGGACGTGAACCTGTCCATTCGATGTCACTTTCATCAGACGCGCCAGAACAGCGCCGGAAAGCACACTCGACGATTCCGCCTTCACGAATTCGAGTTCCACACCTGGCGGTGGCGCTTTCACCACGTTCCACAGATCACTGCGGAAGAAATCGCGCATCAGCGCCTCGAGCGCGTCCACGTCGAAGCGCCAGTAGAAGCCATCGTCGCGTCGCTCGAGGTTCGTCGCCATCCACTGCGCCGTTGCGCCGGCCACACCCTCCGCGGTGAGCGCCGCGATCAGCGCATCGCGTGTGTCGAAGCGGGCCGGCAATGAGCGCACCACCTGCAGCATCTGCCAGGCGCTTCCCTGCGGCTCGGCCGCCTGCGGCGTCGAGTCCACGATCCAGACCTGGCGCAGCGCAGGCGGCGCGTCCTGCGTCCGGCGCAGCGCCACCTTGCCGCCAAACGAATGACCCAGCAGCGCGCTGGCCGGCATCCCGCTCGCCTGTTCGAGTTGTCCCAGATCGTGTGCGGCGGCGGCAATCGTGTGCGGCGGTGCGAATCCCTGGGAGGCTCCATGCTGCCGCAGGTCGATCAGCAGAACGCCCCAGTCCGGTCGCTCGGAAACCAGCCGGCGCATTACGGTGGCCCAGTTGCGGCCCGCGCCGAAAATGCCGTGCAGCGCGTACAGCCACGTGCGCGGCGTCGTTCCCGGCGTCGTCACGATGTCGTGGTGAAGCAGCGGATCCGCCAATTGCTCCTCGTGCTGGCTGTCGAAACAAGCGCGAGGCGAGCCCCCGCGTTCCCGGTGAAACCGTCTTGGCGGCAACGCGGTTCGCCTCTTATCTTCGGTCCTGACAAAAACTTCCTTGAGAGAGACAGGCATGAGCGAGGCACCCGGATTCGGTACCATCGCCGTTCACGCGGGTCAATCACCGGACCCGCGCACCGGCGCCATCATGATGCCCATCTATCAGACGTCCACCTATGTGCAGCCTCGCCTCGGCCAGCCGCTGAACGGCTACGAGTACGCCCGCGTGCAGAACCCCACGCGCGAGGCCATGCAGGACAATATCGCCGCGCTGGAAGGTGGACGTCACGGCGTCGCCTTCTCGAGCGGACTGGCTGCGATCGAGGCCATGATCAAGCGCTTGAGTGCCGGCGCCCACGTCGTCTACGAAGAGAATGTCTACGGCGGCACGCATCGCATGTTCGCGCAGGTGTTCGCACGCCTCGGCCTCAGGTTCACGCCTGTCGATTCCCGCGATCCCGAGTGCGTGCGCCTGGCCCTGCGTCCCGAAACCCGGCTCGTGCTGGTCGAGACACCCACCAACCCCATGATGCGCGTGAGTGACATCCGCGCCATCGCGCAGCTGGTGCATTCCGCCGGCGCGCAGATGGCCGTCGACAACACGTTCGCTTCACCGTACAACCAGCGGCCGCTCGCACTGGGCGCGGACATGGTCGTGCACTCCAGCACCAAGTACCTGAACGGACACTCCGATGTGGTGGGCGGCATCGTCGTCACCAATGATGATCGCGTGGCTGAGGACCTCCGCTTCATGCAGAAGGCGACCGGGGGCGTGCCCGGCCCGTGGGATTCCTGGCTGATCCTGCGCGGCACCAAGACGCTGCATTTGCGCATGGAACGGCACAATCACAACGGCCAGCGCGTGGCCGAGTACCTCGCAGCCCATCCGCGGGTGTCACAGGTCTTCTATCCGGGGTTGCCCGATCATCCCCAGCACGAGCTGGCCAGGCGTCAGATGCGCGGCTTCTCGGGTATGGTCAGCTTCGAGCTGGACACGCTGGAGCGCGCGCGGGTCGTGGCCGAGTCCACTCGCCTGTTCGCGCTCGCCGAAAGCCTGGGCGGGGTAGAAAGCCTGATCGTGCACCCCGGCCATCATGACGCACGCATCAGTGCCGAAGGATATGCGCGAGCGCATGGGTGTATCCGATTCACTGCTGCGGCTCTCGGTGGGGGTCGAAGATGAAGGGGATCTCCTGGCCGATCTGGACCAGGCGCTGGCCCGTCTCTGAACGGGGCGAGCCTGCGTAACACCGCTGCCTGACTGCGTGTCGGTGCGTCGGGGCGACCGGCAGCGGCAGAGCGATCAGCGGGAAACCGGTCACCAGCCGCTGACGTACGGTCGGGAGTGCTTTCCCGGGCGTGCCCGCGCACGAGGGCTCGTACGCGCTGGCTGTAACCTGAACGGAGCGAGACCATGGCCACGAACAACGTTCCCAGAACGCGTCGCATCCTGCGCGATATCCACCCCAGCACTTGGGAACACCCGGCCGATCGCGCGGCCCTCGCCGCACTGCGCCGCATCCCCGCATTCGACGAAGTGTTGAAGAAGGTGTTCGGCTTCTTCGGTGAGAAGCCCATCCGTCTCGCCTTCCAGGCCAATGCCGTGCGCGTGTCCGAGAAGCAGTTCCCCAGGATCTGGGAGCGCTATCTCGAAGTGCTCGAGACGCTGGATTCGCCCGAGCGCTACGAGCTGTTCGTGTCGCAGACACCGCTGGTCAACGCCGGCGCCTACGGCATGGACCGCCCGTTCATCGTGCTCAATTCGGGCTCGCTGCGGCTGCTCGATGACGACGAGATGACCTACCTGCTCGGTCACGAGCTCGGTCACGTGCTCAGCGGACACGTGCTGTATCGCACGATGACGGTGCTGCTGCTGCAGCTCGCATCACTCGGCTTCCCCATCGTCGGGCTGGCGGCGCGTGCGATCCTCATGGCGCTGCTCGAGTGGAGCCGCAAGGCGGAGCTGTCCAGTGATCGCGCAGGTCTGCTCGCCGTACAGAATCCCGAAGCCACGCTGCGCTCCTTCATGAAGCTCGCGGGCGGCGGGACCGCGGAAGAGACCGACCTCAACGAATTCCTGCGCCAGGCCGATGAGTACCGCGAGAGCGGCGATGTCGCGGACATCGTCTTCAAGGTGCTCAACCTGCTGGGCACTACGCATCCGTTCCACGTGCTGCGTGCTGCCGAAGCACGCGATTGGATCGAGGCCGGCGAGTACGATCGCATCATGCGCGGCGAGTATCGCCGCCGCACCGACGAACAGACGCCGTACAGCGATGATCTGGCCGACGCCATGCGCGCCTACAAGGAAGATGCGCAGTCCGTGCTGCGTCAGTTCGGTGATGCGATTCGCGGTGCGCGCGACAAGTTTGCCGACAACATGCGCCGCTGATAGCTTCCGCGCCCGGCCGGGGGACCTCGCGGTCCCCCGGCCGACGCATTCCGGCGCGGGAGTCGTTCCATGAAAATCCTCATGGTGGGCCATGGCGGCCGCGAACACGCGCTGCTGCACCAGCTCCACCATGACCGGCCCGCCGCCCGCTGCTTCATCACCCGTGGCAATGCGGGCACCGCCCAGCTCGCCGAATCCATCGCCATCGCGCCCGATGATGTGGACGGCCTCGTTTCATGGGCGGAGGGCGAGCGCATCGATCTCACCGTGGTCGGCCCGGAAGCGCCTCTGGCGCTCGGCCTCGTGGATGCGTTCGCCGCGCGCGGCCTCGCGGCCTTCGGTCCGACGCGCGCAGCCGCCGCCATTGAAGCATCCAAGGCATACGCTAAACAGCTCATGGCCAGCGCGGGCGTACCCACGGCCGCGTTCCAGTCCTTCACCACGCTGACACCGGCGTTAGCGTTCATCGAGCGCTGCGGCGCGCCGCTCGTCGTGAAGGCTTCCGGGCTGGCCGCCGGCAAAGGCGCCGTGGTATGCGATGACACCGCCGCCGCCGCCACCGCCGCGCGCAGCATGCTCGCCGGCTCCGCTTTCGGCGAGGCGGGGCGCGAGATCGTCATCGAGCAATTCCTGGAAGGCGAAGAACTGTCCATCTTCGCGCTCACGGACGGTACCCACGCGCTGCTCATGCTGCCCGCGCAGGATCACAAGCGCATTGGTGAAGGCGACACGGGTCCCAATACGGGCGGCATGGGCGCCTATGCGCCGGTATCCCTTGCGGACAGCGCAGTTATCGAGAGCGCGCGCTCCGCCATCTTCGAGCCCGTGCTGCTCGCCCTGCGCGAAGCGGGCCGGCCCTTCCGCGGCCTGCTCTACGCCGGACTCATGCTCAGCGCCAGCGGTCCGCAGGTCATCGAGTTCAATGCGCGCTTCGGCGACCCGGAAACAGAGGCGCTGCTGCCACTGCTCGACTCGCCGCTGCTGGATCCGCTGCTGGCAATCGCGCACGGCGGCTCGCTGGCGGGCACGCGTCTGGAATGGCGGCACGCAGCCGCGCTCACCACCGTGCTCGCTTCCGCCGGCTACCCGGAGCGCTCCACGCGGGGCGTGCCCATCCACATCCCTCCCGAAGTGTCGGAGTCCGACGACGTGCTGGTGTTCCACGCGGGCACGCGGCTGGATGGCAAACAGCCTGTTACCGATGGCGGGCGCGTGCTCGCCGTTACCGCGCTGGCACCCTCACTCGAGCAGGCCGCCGCCCGCAGCCGCGCGGCGGCCGATGCGATTGCCTTCGAGGGGAAGCAGTACCGGCGCGACATCGGCTGGCGCGAGCTGGAGCGGCATGCCCGAGCTGCCCGAAGCTGAGACCATCGTCCGCGACCTGCAGCGCACCGTGGCCGGCGCCACCGTGCGCGGCGTGAAGGTCATCCGGCCGGACATCCTGGCGCGCAACCTCACAGCGGTCCGGCTCGGACGCGTGCTGCGTGGCAAACGCATCCTGGCGGTCACCCGCCGCGCCAAAGCCGTGGTCCTCGAGCTCGAGGGCGGTTGGCGTCTGGTCATCAGCCTGGGCATGACCGGGCACGTGCAGGTGGGCCCGCCCGCACTGTCGCGCGAGCTGACACATGTAGCGGCTCGTCTCGACCTGGCCGATGGCCGCGCCATCTTCTACGACGATGCCCGGCGCTTCGGCCGACTGGATCTGCGCGACCACAGTGAATGGCAGGAACGCTCCGCCCAGCTCGGCGTCGAGCCGCTGTCGCCGGAATTCACGCCGGAGCGGCTGCACGCGCTGACCCGTGGTTCCATCACACCCATCCGCAACTGGCTGCTGGACCAGCGCCGCGTCGCAGGCGTGGGCAACATCTACGCGAGCGAGGCGCTGCACCGCGCCGGCATCCGGCCCACGCGACGTACCCGCACCCTGCGGCGCGCTGAGACTTCCGCCCTGCACGCCGCCGTCCAGGACGTCCTCGCCGAAGCCGTGACCGCTCGCGGCACTACCGTGAGTGACTATCGCGACGGCGAAGGCCGCGCCGGCAGCTTCCAGTTCCACCTGCGCGTCTACGACCGCGAGCACGAACCCTGCCTCAACTGCGGCACGCCCATCCGCCGCGTCGTGCGCAGCAACCGCGCTGCCTTCTACTGCCCCACCTGTCAGCGCTGAATCTCGGGTCCCGGCCGCAGCCGTCTTGACGCGGGGGAGGCTTCGGCAGATCTTCGGTTCCCCCTGTCCCACTCTTTCAGGACGCGAGATGCCGGCGCTCGCCACCACACCCGCGATCAGCCACCCGGTGCCCGCCGAGGCGCTGCGTGCGCAGGTGCGTGCATTGGCCGAAAACCGACCGGGCGTCTACCGCATGATCGGGCCGGGCGAGCGGGTGCTCTACGTGGGCAAATCCATCCGCGTGCGCACGCGGCTGCTCGGCTATTTCCGCGAGCGTCGAGGCGCCAAGGGTGAGGAGCTGCTGCGGCACACACACCGCATTGAGTGGGAGTACGTGCCCGGCGAGTTTGCTGCGCTGCTGCTGGAGATGCAGAGCATCAAGCGCTGGCGCCCGCCGTACAACGTGGTGCACAAGCGGGACCGCAGCTTCTGCTTCATCCGGCTCACGCGCGAGTCTGCGGCGCGGCTGCAGGCCGTGCCGCGCGTGGTGGCCGACGGCGCGCGCTACTTCGGGCCGTTCGCCGGACCGGAGCGGGTGCGTGCAGCAGTGCGTGAGATCGCGGATGTGCTGGAGCTGCGCGACTGCGCTTCTAACACACCGTTACGGTTCACCGACCAGCTGGAATTCTTCGCCATGGAAGCGAAGGCGCCGCTCTGTCTGCGCGGCGACCTGGGCCGCTGCATGGCACCCTGCGCCGGTCGCTGTGCCCGGCACGAATACCGGGCACGGGCCGAGCTCACGCTGCGCTTCCTGCAGGGCGAAGCCGATGCGCCGCTGCAGCGCCTGCGCGAGCGCATGGAAGCGGCGTCGTCGCGGACGCACTTCGAGTACGCCGCCACGCTGCGTGATCGCATCCACCGGCTGGAGGAGCTGCGTGAGGAACTCGTGGCGCTGCGCAGCACGATCGAGGCGCTGACTTTCGTGTACACAGTCGCCGGGGCAGACCAGGAGCGGATCTACGTTCTGCGCCACGGCCTCGTGCTGGCAGAACTGCCGGCGCCCCGCGACGACCAGGAGATGCAGCAGCTGCGCGCGCGCGCGGCGATGCTGCTGCGCGCCGCGCCGCGCGGCCGGGACGGCATCGATGCCACGGCGGCGAGCGAGATCCTCATGGTCGCTGCCTGGTTCCGCAACCATCCCGAAGAGCTGAGCCGCACCTGGCATCCCGATGATGCCGCGGTGCCGGCCGGACTTCCGGTCTGACCCGCCGCGCCTCAGTGCTCCAGCACGATCAGCGCGAAATCCTCACCGCTCCCCGGCTTCAACTCGAGCACCGCAATCGAGGCGGGAACGCCAAAACGCGGCGCACCGGCGCCACCCGGATTGAGAAAGAGCTGTCGCAGGATGTGCCGGTGTGTGGGGCGATGCGTGTGCCCGAACACGATGATGTCCGATGCGGGATACGCAGCCGCCAGACGCTCCGGCGTCGGTGCCCCGAGCTGATGCCCGTGCAGCAGCAGAAATCGCCGCCCTTCCAGCTCGCGCTCCACGATTTCCGGAACGCGCGCCCGCATCTCGAACGTGTCGGTATTGCCGAAGACCGCATCCACCGGCGCTATGGTCTCCAGTTCGCTCAGGATGTCGGCGCCGCCGATGTCGCCGGCGTGCAGGATGCGGTCGACGCCGTCGAAATGCTGGAAGACCTCGCGCCGCAGCCGGCCGTGCGTGTCGCTGATGAGGCCGATGCGCATGGGTTCAGGCCGACTCGCCCGCAGTCCAGCGCGGCCCGATGCCGTGCTCGATGCCCAGCTGCGAGAGAATGCGGCCGGTGATGAAGTCGACCAGCTCTTCAATGCGCGCCGGCCGATGGTAGAAGCCCGGCGACGCCGGCAGCACGATCGCGCCGGCCTGCGTGATACGCAGCATGTTCTCGAGATGGATCACGCTGTAGGGCGTTTCGCGGGGCACCAGGATCAGCTTGCGGCGCTCCTTGAGCGCAACATTGGCCGCCCGTTCGATGAGCGACCGCGTGGTGCCCTGTGCAATGCTGGCCAGAGTTCCCATCGAGCAGGGACAGACGACCATTCCTGCCGAAGCGGTGGAGCCCGAGGCGGGCGTCGCGCCCCGATCCGCATCGTCGTATGCCGTGACGTGGGTCCAGTCGCCGGTTGCCGCACGCAGGCCATCGGCTGATTCGATGCCCGCTTCCTCTGCCAGCAAGCGCCAGCCGGTTTCGGAGATGATCAGGCGAACGGCCGAACCGTGCGCGATCAGCTGCTGCAGCAGGCGCACGGCGTAGGGCGCGCCGGACGCTCCGGTAATGGCGAGCGTCAGGGGTGCGCCGCTCCTCATGACGCCCCGGCGGCGAGCGCCGTCAGCCGGTCGAGCAGACAGAGAGCGAACAGACTGAGCGAGACCCCGATGTTGGCGCGGAAGAACGCCACATCGATAACACGCAGTTCGAGCCCGTGCGCGGCGGCGTGCCGCACCGCCCAGTTCTCGTAGACCAGCAGCGCCGCCGCCACCAGCACGCCGGCAAGATAGAGCCTGCCTACCGGGAACAGCTGTGCCACCCAGAGGAACAGGAACAGCGCAACCGCAATGGCGTGGAACACGCGCGCCAGCAGAATGGCTGCGCGCGCGCCGTGTCGCGCCGCAAACGAGTGCAGGCCGGCCGCACGATCGAATTCGAATGTCCTGCATGGAGTAGATGACATCGAACCCCGCCACCCAGAATGTGACCGCGGCGGCCAGCACGATGAGCGCGTACCATGGATCACTCCAGCGGCCGGCAATGGCGAGGTATCCGCCGACGGGCGCAATCCCGAGAGCCATGCCCAGTACGGGATGCGACCAGCGGGTGAAGCGCTTCGTGTACGAGTAGAAGAAGACCCACACCAGCGCGATCGGTGCCAGTTCCCCGCAGAGCGGATTCAGGCGGAATGCAGCGACCACGAAAACGACGGCCGCCGCGAGCACGCCCAGCACGGCCTGCGCCACGCTCAACCGGCCGGCGGGCAGTTCGCGCTGCTGCGTGCGCGGGTTGCGCGCATCCAGTTCGCGATCGACGATGCGGTTGAAGCCCATCGCCGCAAAGCGCGCGGCCGTGAACGCCAGCGCGATCCATAACACGGCACCAGCGGTCACGCCCGCCTCGAAGCGATAGCTGGCCAGCACGGCGCCCAGGCCGGCGAAGGGCAGCGCGAACAGTGTGTGCGGCAATTTCACCATACTGGCGTAGCGCGCCAGCAGTGAACCACCCGCAACGACCTGACCCTCGCGTCGCCCGGACGATGCCGCGGATCCGTTCACAGACCCAGTCCCGCCCAGAGCTCGTTTATGCGCGCCTTCACCGCCTCATCCATCTCGATCATATCGGGCCACGGCCTGGTGAAGCCTTCTTCCGCGAATTTGCGCGTGCCGTCGATGCCCATTTTGGAACCGAATGCGGGGCCGCGCGCGGAATGATCCAGATCGTCCGCGGGACCGAACGTGAAGTGCACATCGCGCTGCGGATCGATGTTGTTCAGCGCGTACCACCACACGTCCTGCGGCTTCTTCACATCGATGAAGTGGTCCACCACGACGATCACTTTTGCCAGGCTCATGAGGCCCTGGCCCCACAGCCCGTTCATCACCTTGCTCGCCTGGCCGGGATACTCCTTGCGAATGCTGACGAGCACGAGGTTGTGGAAGATGCCTTCGGCGGGCATGTGGTAATCGACGATTTCCGGCATCGTCATGCGCAGCAGCGGCAGAAAGATCCGCTCGGTCGCGCCGCCCAGGTAGAAATCTTCCATGGGCGGCCGGCCCACGATGGTCGACGGGTAGATCGCGCCTCGCCGCATGGTGATGCGTTCCAGGTGGAACACCGGAAACCAGTCGGGCGGCGTGTAGAAGCCGGTGTGATCGCCGAACGGTCCCTCGAGGCCCAGCGGCTCGGTGGTGTCGACGTAGCCCTCGAGCACGATGTCGGACTCGGCGGGCACCCGCAGCTCACTGTTAGTCGCATTCGTGACGTGCAGTGGCGCGCGCCGCAGGAACCCGCTGAAGAGGTACTCGTCGATACCCGGCGGCAGGGGCGCGGTCGGTGTGTACATCGTCGTCGGGTCAGCGCCCAGCGCGATTGCCACCGGCATGCGCGGTTCCTGCATATCGCGCCAGCGCCGGTAATGCGCGGCGCCGCCCTTGTGACGCTGCCAGTGCATGAACGCGCTTTGCGGTCCCGTCACCTGCATGCGGTACGTGCCCAGGTTCTGCACGCCCGTCTCCGGGTCGCGCGTGACCACCATGGGCAGTGTGATGAAGGGACCGGCGTCGCCGGGCCACGACGTCATGATGGGCAGTCGTGAGAGATCTGCGGCGGCGCCGTCCAGCACGATCTCCTGGCAGGGTGCGCGCCCGCGCTGCTCGCGCGGCGGAACGCGCGCCAGCTCCGCGAAGCGCGGCAGCAGCTGCACTTTCGCCCAGAAGCCCTTTGGCACATCGGGATGGAGCAGCTCGGCCAGGCGGTCCGCGTGCTCTGCGACATCATCCACGCCCAGCGCCAGGGCCATGCGCCGCCAGGAGCCGAACGTGTTGATGGCGACGGGCAGTTCGCTGACGCTGCCGTCAGCCAGCACGGGTCTCTCGAAGAGGAGCGCCTTGCCGCCACCCGGCTGCTTCATCACACGGTCGGCGACTTCGGCGATTTCCAGGTGCACGCGCAGCGGCTCGCGAATGCGGACCAGCTCGCCTTCCCGTTCCAGCAGGTCGAGAAATTCGCGCAGATTGTCGATGGCCATCTCAGGCGGGCTGGAGCGCGCCGCGTTCTCTCGCGTCGCGCGCTTCTTCGAGGATGCGATCGGCGCGGCGCACGGCTCCCAGCAGAGGCGACTCGCCGCGCCGCTCCGCTTCGCTCATGATCTCATCCAGCGTGTCGTAGATCTGTTCGATCCTCGCCTGCGCCTGTTCTTCCGTCCAGCCCAGCACTTCCAGCGAGCCGTGGGCAATGGCGCCGCCCGCATTGATCACGAAATCAGGCGCGTACAGGATGCCTTCCTGCTGCAGGATCGCGGCATCCGCGTCTTTTTCTAACTGATTGTTTGCGGACCCGGCCACCACGCGGCAGCGCAGCTGGCCGATGCTGCGCTCGTTGAGCACGCCGCCAATGGCACAGGGCGCGAACACATCGCACGCGGTGGTGTAGGCGCGCTCGGGCGGCACCAGCTCGGCGCCCAGTTCGCGCGCCAGGCCCTCCACGCGGTCGGGCAGTGCGTCGCTGAGCAGCAGCCGCGCGCCCGCCGCGGCCAGGCTGCGCGCCAGCGGGCCGCCCACGCCACCCAGTCCCTGCACCAGGATCGCGCGACCTTCCAGGCTGGCGTCGCCGAAGGCATGATGGCAGGCGGCGCGGATGCCGGCGAACACGCCGAGTGCCGTCCACGGACCGGGGTCGCCGCGGCCGCCCTGATCGGGCGGCCGCCCGAACACCCAGCGCGTGCGCTGCCCCACCACCGCCATGTCCTGCGGCGTCGTCCCCAGATCCACACCAGTGCCGTAGGTGCCGCCCAGCGACTGGATCATGTCGCCCACACGGAGCAGCAGCGTTTCGCGCGCCCTCGGTGCGAGCACGCGCGGCACCGCCAGCACCGTCTTCCCCCCGCCAAAGGGAAAGTTGATCGCGGCCCATTTGAAGGTCATCCCCTGCGACAGACGCATGGCATCGCGCAGGCCATCCGCGGGTGACGCATACACGCTCAACCGACACCCGCCCAGTGCCATGCCCAGCGTACGATCGTGGATCGCAATGAAAATCCAGGCACCTGAGGCTGCGTCGTAACGCGTCACGACGTATTCCCCGTCCCAGGTGCGGATCAGCTCTTCCATGCCATTCATCTGCTATGCACTTCCACCGAGGTCTATGCTGCGGCCGAAGATGCCCCGGCCCTCGGGCGCACGCAACTCCTGCCCCGCCATTCCACCTTCGTTGCTCGCCACGGCAGGCGCCGGTAGCTTCGCGCCTTCCCGCACCCTGACACACAGGAGCGAGTGCATTCGGTGGAAGACCACGGCAGCATGGCAACAGAAAAGGTGACGCCGCGCAGTGGCCCCGCTGCCGCGCATTCTCCGGTCCTGGGCGGATTTGTCTTCGCGCTGTGCGCGGGCGCTCTCTGGGGCACGACCGGACCGCTGAGCACGGCACTCTACGCCGAAGGCGCTCAGCTCACCGACGTCGGTTTCTGGCGCGTGCTGATCGCTACCATTGTCTTCGCGCTCTACGGAATCATTGCCTGGCGGCCGCTGTTCCGCGCCGACCGCACGGCACTGCTGCTGGTTCTGCTGCTGGGCGGCGTGCTCGTCGCCATTTTCGAGGTGGCCTTCCAGTTCGCCCTTGCGGGTGTCGGCGTCGCCTCGGCGGTGGCGCTCCTGTACACCGCACCCGTCATGGTCGCGATACTGGCGAGGCCGGTGCTCAGGGAAGCACTCACGCCTGCGCGTCTGTTCATGGCGCTGATCGTCATGGTGGGCGTATGGCTGACCGTGAACGGATCGGTCATTGACGACGCCGTCCAGGTCGCGGCCGGCGGTCGCGGCCGCGTCGTCGGCATTGTTGCCGGGCTGCTCGCGGCAGTGAGCTATGCAGGTTCGACGCTGATGGCGAGGTACGCGGTGCCGCGTTACGGCTCGAGGCGTGTGCTGTTCCTCGAACTGGTGGGCGGCACCCTGGTGCTCGGGCTGCTGCTGCCAATCACCGGACACGTGCCCCAGCAGCCCGGTACGGCTGCCGGCTGGGTCTACATTATCGCACTGGGCGCTGGCGCAGTGCTGGGCGCGAACTTCTTCTTCTTTGCCGCCGTGCGGCGCATTGATGCCGCACCCACCGCCGTTGCCGCCAGCATCGAGCCCGTGGTGGGCGCATTGCTGGCGCTGCTGCTGTTCGGGCAACGTCTCACGCTGGCCGGCTGGCTGGGATTGCTGCTGGTGGTGGGTGGTGTGGCCGGGGGGTACGCGCTCGAGTCGTTCCGCGAAGCGCAGCTGCGCCGCCTGGAACGCCGCTGAGCCGCGCGCCCGGAGCAGGCCGCGCCCTGCTCCGGGGCCCCTAACAGCTTGTCAGGCGCTCTGCGGCTCCGCGTACGCTTCCATCAGCACGTCAGCTACCTCCGGACGCGAGAACTCCGCGGGCGGACGCTCGCCCCGCGACAGCAGCTCGCGTACCTTCGTGCCTGACAGGTGTACGTGATTCTCCTTGCCGTGCGGGCACGTCTTGCTTGACACCATTTGGCCGCACTTCGTGCAGAAGAAGGCGTGCTCGAACTTGAGCGGCACAATGCCCAGCTGCGCCAGATCCACCGTGTCGAAGATCTCCTGTGCCGCGTAGGTGCCGTAGTAGTTGCCCACCCCGGCATGATCGCGCCCCACGATGAAGTGCGTGCAACCGTAGTTGCGCCGCATGATGGCGTGGAAAATTGCTTCCCGTGGCCCGGCATAACGCATGGCGGCGGGCAGCACCGAGAGCACCACGCGGCCCTGCGGATAGTAGTGCTCCAGGATCACGTCGTAGCAGCGCATACGCACGTCGGCGGGAATGTCGTCCGACTTCGTGTCGCCCACCAGCGGGTGCAGCAGCAGTCCGTCCACGATTTCCATGGCGCACTTCTGCAGGTACTCGTGCGCCCGGTGCACCGGATTGCGTGTCTGGAATGCGACGACGGTCTGCCAGCCGCGACGCGTGAATTCCGCTCGCGTCTGCGCCGGCGTCAGATTGTGCGCGGGGAAGCCGCTGATGTCGTGCGGGTAGATCCAGGTGATGGGGCCGGCCACCAGATGGTCACCCATGGTGTCCAGCTTGGCCACGCCCGGGTGCGCGCGGTCGCTCGTGCCGTAGACCAGCGCCGCTTCGCGGTCCCGGTCCCAGCCGTAGATCTCCTCCACCTCGACCAGCGCGGCCACCTCGCCATTGGGTGCGATCAACGCGGCCTCGCCGCCCACCGTCAGCGACGCGGCCTCCGCGTCATTCACCGCCAGGGTGATGGGCACGCTCCAGGGCAGCCCGCTGGTTAACGTCATGTTATCGAGCACACTGCGGTAGTCGGCCTGCCCCATGAAGCCCTGCAGCGGACTGTAACCGCCCACGGCGATGAGGTAGAGGTCCGACAGCGTGTGACTGCTCACGGGAATGCGGGGCAGCGTGGCCGCGCGCGTGCGCAGCGCCGTCGCCGTCGCCGCATTCGTCGTGCGATCGATCAGGGTTCCGCCGTAAGGCTGCGATGGGCATTTCTGTCTTCTCGTTCGGGGAATCAGTCTGCGAATGAAGGCCGGCTTCAGACCCGCGACGTCAGGTCCGGGGCCGCGGCGAAATAGCCGTTGGCCTCGAGGTACGCGAGCAGCTGCTCGACACACTCCTGTGGCGTCGCATGGTCCGTGTGCAGCACCAGCTCCGGCTTTTCCGGCGCCTCGTAGGGCGCTGAGATACCGGTGAACTCGGGGATCTGCCCGGCTCTCGCCTTCTGGTAGAGCCCCTTCGGATCGCGCGACTCGCACACGTCCAGCGAGCAGTCGACGAAGACTTCGATGAAATCGCCGCCGCGCATCTGGGCGCGCACCATGTCCCGGTCGGCACGGTACGGCGAGATGAAGGCGGTGATGGCAATGACACCCGCCTCGGTGAACAGCTTCGCCACATCACCTATGCGGCGGATGTTCTCCGTTCGGTCCTTCGGGCTGAAGCCCAGGTCGCGATTCAGGCCGTGCCGGATATTGTCGCCATCCAGCACGTAGACCTGGCAGCCGCGCGCGAACAGCGCCTGCTCCAGCAGCTGCGCCAGCGTGCTCTTGCCCGATCCGGAAAGTCCCGTGAACCACAGCGTGGCACCCTTGTGTTCATTGCGCCGCTCGCGATCGCCGCGCGTGATCTGACCATGTTCCCAGAAAATATTCTCGCTCTTCGGTTTCATGCCCTCGTTCCGCTCTCTGGTCCCGCTGCTGCACCACGCTCGAGCAGCGCGGCACGATACAGCGGACGAATGCGTTCCATTACGCCTTCCAGCAGGCCCGGTCCGCACGCCACAATGCCGTGCGGCTGCGACGGTACCCTCTTGTTGTAGCGCAGGGGTTCACCCAGACAATCCGACACGGACCCACCCGCTTCGCGCAGCAACACTTCCGGCGCGCACGTGTCCCACTCCTTCAGGTACGGCACCGGGTGGATGTAGAGATCGCGCTCGCCCTCGGCGATGCGCGCACACTTGATGCCCACCGAGCCGGACGGCTTCACGTCCTCCACACCCAGCGCCTGCTTCATGCGCGCCAGCAGCGCATCCGGATGGGACCGCGAACCCACCATGCGCAGCGACCGCATGTGGGCCGGTACGGCATGCAGGGGCCGGCGTGTGCCGCCGTCCTCCTCCACCCAGGCACCACCACCGCGGGCCGCTCCGTACAGCAACCGCCGGGCCGGAAGGTAGACCACACCCACCATTGGCTCGCCGTGGAGCACCCACCCCACCATGACGGAGAACTCCCCGTTGCGCGCCAGGAACTCCTTCGTTCCGTCCAGCGGGTCCACCACCCACAGCCGGTCCGCCATCAGACGGGCCGGGTTATCCGCGGATTCCTCCGCGAGCACCGGCTCTTCCGGCCAGGCCTCGCGCAAAGCCTTCACCAGCAGCGCATTGGCCTCCAGATCCGCTTCCGTGACCGGCGAGCCCCCCGCCTTCGTCTCGTGCTCCGTCTCACCGTAGCGCTGCATGATGCCCTCGCCGGCTGCACGCGCGGCCCGCGCAGCCAGCGCGAGTCGTTCGCCAGCATCATGTGTTGCGTAGCTCATACGCTCAGCGAACGATCAGAGAAGCGTGCATGCCGCGGCCCGTGTAGACCGAATCCGTGCTCGAGATGGTGTAGCGACCCGGCGGCAGCGGCATTCTCATGGTGACGCTCGCTCCTGGCGCCATCCTGGCCGAGCGCCAGCGCATGCCATTGTCGCCGCGTATCAGCACGCTGTGCTCTCGCTGACCCGCATTCTGCACCACGAATGCTGTATTGCCATCGCGCAGTGTGTCGCGGGAAAGCGCTACATGGAACTCGGACAGTCTCACCGTGACCTGCTTCGCGTCGGAGAGTGCCTGCACCGCCAGCACGGGTTGCGTGACCGGCGAGGCCGGCGCCCGCGGGGTGGTGCTGGCTGTCACTCGGGTGGCAGCCGCGGCGGGTGGCGGCGGCGGACTGGAGGCGGCGGTTCGCGCAGGCGCATCACGGCACCCGGCACTGACAAGGAGCAGTCCGACCACCAGCACGCTGCGGCCCGCCCTCGTGGACCCCTGCCCTGGCCGCTCTGCTGTCGTGGTAAAAGCCATCCGCCTCAATGGACCAGGTGAAACTGCTCCTGGCGACGAAGTACCCACTGCCTCTCACCGCGTTCATTCAGCGCGGCATCTTCCTCCAGCGCCATGCGCACAGCCTGACCATCCCATTCGGCAACCGGTGCCGTCGCCTGCAGCTCGATGGAGAACCACGTGTTGGCACGCAACTTCACCTCGCCCCGGCCGGGCACCCCATTCTGGCGATCCCAGAGCCCGATGAGCGGCCCGGCGCCATGGCCGTTGTCGCCGATCGGGTGCGTGTAGATGCTGCCATCGATCTTCTCGCTGCGCATGCGCTGCAGTGTGCGGCTTAACACCTCATTACCGGTGCGCCCGGGCTGCATCTCCGCGAGCAGCAGATCCTGCAGGCGGTTGCCGCGCTGCAGCGCCGCCCGTAAACCGGCCGGCGCATCCGTCTCGCCCGCGCGCAGCACGTAGCCCATGTGCTGCGTATCCGTGTTGAGCCCCAGCGCCGTGATGCCGAAGTCGCAGTGCAGCACATCGCCACGCTGGATGACAGGACTCGCGGAGTCGCCCATCTCCACGCCCCGCCGCTGCACATTGACAGAGGGATGGAACCATGTGCCCAGGCCCAGATCGGTCACCCGCTGCCGCAACCACCACACCACGTCATCCGTTGTGGTACGGCCGGGCGTAATGACCTGCGCGGAAAACGCGGTGGCAATGATCTCGTGCACCCGCTGCATCATGCGGCGGTACTGGGGCAGCATCTCCGGGATGCGCTCTTCGATGTATTCGAGAGCCAGCAGCTCGCGGCGCACGAACCGGCTCGACCAGGCCGGCCCGAGCGCCGCCTGCAGCGCTTCGTATTCACCCACGGTGAGACCGTCGGAGAATGCGTGCGTCGCGGAAGCATCCAGTGCGATGGTCCTGGGATTCCGTTCGTTCACGATGTCCGCCAGCAGCTGCCACTGCTCGGGGCCGTACGGCTCGGCCGGGCGCCGGCTGGTGCCCGCCGTGCCGATGGCTGCGCTTGCTTCGCGTATCACACGGAACAGATCGCCTTGCGAGGTGCCGCCAATGGCAAGTCGCTCGACACCATGCTGCGGCCCGCGATCGAAGAAGACGTAGATGGTGCGTCGTCGTGCAGCCATCGTTGTCGGTGAGACGATCGACCAGAACACGGGATCCTCGTTGTACTCGCGGACCGGCAGGATCCACATGTCCACGCCCTGCTCACGCATCAGGCGAGGCAGCACTCGGTCGAGTCGGTCACGCACCCAGCCCTGGCGGATCGCGGCCTGCTCACGCTCCGTGCCCAGCGGCCGCTCCTGGGCCGTCAGGGGCGCTGCCGTCGTTGCGGCCAGCAGTACCACGAGTGCGGCGATTCTCATGTTCATTGCCTGCTTTGGTGGGTGGTTCGACCGGCGCAATCTACGCTTCGCTCTGTCCCCACGCCCGGACGGGACGGCCGTTCACGCCGGTGGACAGGTCAGTCTTCCGTGCCCCTGGACCGGCTCGCGACGGATTCCACATCCTCCTGCCATACAATATCTTCCGCGACGATGCCCCTAGCCATGGCATTGCCCTTGCCTCCCGCAGAACGGTGCAGGACGGACCGAAAAGACGCAGTCCATTCGAGGGGAGAGAGAGTCATATGAGACGAGTCGATCGTGCAGCAGCCTGGGCGCTGCTTCTGGCTGCGCCCGTCGGGTTCGCCGCCTGCGCCTCGATGTCGAAGACACAGAAGGGCGCCGTGATCGGCGCGGGCGGTGGCGCGGTCGTCGGTGGCGCCATCGGCAAGGCCGCGGGATCCACGGCCAAGGGCGCCATCATCGGTGCAGTCATCGGCGGCACGGCCGGCGCGCTGATCGGCGCGCAGATGGACAAGCAGGCCGCCGAGCTGGCGGCCGAAATTCCGAATGCGAAGGTCGAACGCGTGGGCGAAGGCATCCTGGTGACCTTCGATTCAGGACTCATGTTCGCGTTCGACTCTGACGTCATAGAGGGCAACGCCCGCACCAATCTGGACAATCTCGCGAAGAGTCTGAGTCAGCATCCCAACACGGACGTGATGATCGTCGGCCACACGGATTCCATTGGCGCGGCCTCATACAACCGCGATCTGTCGCAGCGGCGGGCGGAATCGGCCGCAGCATTCCTGGGCGGCGAGGGGGTGAACCGCGCGCGCATCCAGACGGCGGGCCGTGGCGAGACCGAACCGGTTGCAGACAACGCCACGGACGAGGGCCGCCAGCAGAATCGTCGCGTCGAGGTGGCCATCTACGCGAGCGACGATTATCGCAAGGCGCTGCTACGCAAGAACGGCGGCTGAAACCTGACGATTGAGTGTACGGGGCATCCCCGGCTTATGTGCTCCTTCCGACGGCCGCGGGGTGCCACAGGCGCCCGGGTGCAAACTCACCCGGGCGCCAGTTCTTTGCGCAGCGCGTGCGCTGTCGCAGGGAAGGCCGCATCTCCATCTTGCACCGCACCCATGTTCAGCACCGTCACCCAGCGCCGGGGCCATGACAGCTTCTCTGCTCACCGATGAAGACATCTACCTGTTCAACGAAGGTACACACAGCGGGCTGCAGGCTGGCCTGGGTGCTCACCTCGTGGGCTCAGGCACGAACGCCGGAACACACTTCGCGGTGTGGGCGCCCAATGCGCGCGCGGTGTCGGTGATCGGCAGCTTCAATGGCTGGGATCCGGGCGCGCACCAGCTGCGTCCGCGCGGGCAGTCGGGCATCTGGGAAGGCTTCATCCCGGGCGTGCAGCGGGGCGCCCTCTACAAGTACCGCGTCGCCGACGCAGGCGGCTTTTCCGCGGACAAGGCAGATCCGTACGGGATCTTCCATCAGGTCCCGCCGCTCACCGCCTCTGTCGTCTGGGATCTCGATTACGTCTGGGGCGACGACGCGTGGCTGGCTTCGCGCCGGGAGCGCAACGCGTTTGACGCGCCCATCTCGATCTACGAAGTGCACCTCGGCTCCTGGCGCCGCCATTCGGAAGCGGGCCACCACTCGCTCTCGTACAGCGAGCTGGCTGCGCAGCTGACCGAATACCTGCTGCGCACCGGTTTCACGCACGTCGAGCTGCTGCCGGTGATGGAGCATCCATTCTTCGGGTCGTGGGGCTACCAGACCACGGGCTATTTCGCACCCAGCAGCCGCTACGGAACGCCGCAGGATCTGATGGGGCTCATCGACACGCTCCACCAGGCCGGCATTGGCGTCATCCTGGACTGGGTGCCTTCGCATTTTCCCGGCGACGGCCACGGCCTCGCCTACTTCGACGGGACGCACCTCTACGAACACGCCGATCCGCGTCTCGGATATCACCCCGACTGGAACAGCTACATCTTCAACTACGGACGCAACGAAGTGCGCAGCTTCCTGCTGAGCAGCGCGCTCTTCTGGATGCGCACGTACCACGCGGATGCGCTGCGCGTCGATGCCGTGGCATCCATGCTGTACCGCGATTACTCGCGCAAGGAAGGCGAATGGATTCCCAACCAGTACGGCGGTCGCGAGAACCTGGACGCCATTTCCTTCCTGCGTCAGCTCAACGCCGAGGTGTACCGCCTGGAGCCGGACACGCAGGTGATTGCGGAGGAATCGACATCCTGGCCCATGGTGTCCCGGCCCACGTATCTGGGCGGCCTGGGATTCGGCATGAAATGGGACATGGGCTGGATGCACGACACGCTCAAGTACTTCAGTCGCGATCCCATCCACCGCGCCTGGCACCACAACCAGCTCACCTTCCGCATGCTGTACGCGTTCACCGAGAACTTCGTGTTACCGCTGTCCCACGACGAAGTCGTACACGGCAAGGGCTCCCTGCTGGGGCGCATGCCCGGCGACGACTGGCGCCGCGCCGCCAACCTGCGCGCACTGCTGGCGTACATGTACACGCAGCCCGGCAAGAAGCTGCTGTTCATGGGCGGCGAATTCGGCCAGCTGCGTGAGTGGAATCACGATGGCGAGCTGGACTGGTCACTGCTGGAGCGACCGCTGCACGCCGGACTGCAGCAGTGGGTCATCGATCTTAACAGTTTGTTAAAGAGGGAGCCGGCGCTGCACGCGCTCGATTTCGAGCGCGAGGGCTTCGAATGGGTGGATGCGGATGACAGCCGCAACAGCGTGCTCAGCTATCTGCGCAAGGCGCCCGATGGACGCCGTCTGCTGGTGGTGCTCAACCTCACGCCCGTGCTGCGTGTGGGTTACCGTCTGGGCGTCCCCTTCTCCGGCGCGTGGGCCGAGCTGCTGAACAGCGACGCGCCGGTGTACGGTGGCAGCGGCGCAGGCAACTACGGCGTTGTGGACAGCGTCGCCGAGCCCTGCCATGGACGCCGGGATTCGCTGGTGCTGACCCTGCCGCCGCTCAGCGCGCTGGTGCTGGGGGCATCACCCGCATGGATGCGACCCGACGTGGAACTGGCCGACTGACGCGAACGCGCTGGTCTCACACGCTATCGCTCAGGTGTCAGCGGCGATTCCCCAGTGCACAGCGGCAATGCCGCCGGACAGATCCTGCCAGCGCACATCCCTGAACCCGGCCGCCGCCATGCGATCGGCCAGATCGTGGGGCTCCGGAAAATCGAGCACGGATTCCGGCAGGTAGCGGTAGGCGCTGCCGTGCCCGGATATCGCCCTTCCCAGGAGCGGCAGGAGGCGCCTGAAGTAGAAGAGGTAGGCGGCGCGCAGCGGCTGCCTCGACGGCGTGCGGAACTCGAGGATCACGAGAGGGGCGCCGGGCGCCAGCACACGTCGGAATTCGCTGAGCCCGTCCGCAACGGTCGCCAGATTGCGCAGGCCGAAGCCGATAAGCGCGCCGCCCGCCGAGCCCGCGCGCAGCGGCAAGCGGAGCGCATTGCTGCAGGCCACATCCACGCGCAGGCCGGCGATCTTGGACTGGCCGCGCTGCAGCATGGGGAGCGCAAAATCGCAGGCGACGACGCGGCCCCGGAACACGGGCCGCTGCGCCAGCTCGACGGCGAGGTCGAGTGTGCCGGCGCAGGAATCGAGAACTGTCGCGGATGGCGCGCAGTTTTCCAGCAACCGGTCCACGGCCATGCGGCGCCAGCGTTTGTCGATGTTCAGGCTGAGCAAGTGGTTCAGCAGATCGTAGCGGGGCGCCACGAGCGAGAACATGCGCTGGATGGCGGCAGCCTTCTGGGCTGGTGTGGGCGCACGAACGGCTTCGCGTGCCGCTCTGCCGGCGAGCCGCCCGACGTCGTCCACAGCCTCGAGCCGGTCTTCCGGTAGGTCTGTGCGCATCCTTGCAAGTTCCTGAAGCAGAAGCAGATTGCCGTGAAGGCTCCGGCGGCGGCAACGTATTCCACTCGTGGAATCGCCGGCAAGCCGTCCTGAAACCGCGGGACGGGAGGGGTCGTATGACCCCTGTGCCGGCACGAGCCGACATCCCACTTCGACCGCGGAGAAGTGGACCACAGCAAGCTGTCAGACCAGGAAGTCGTCGAGCGGGCTCGCCAGGGTCGGGAGAGCGCTTTCCGGGAACTTATCCGGCGCTACGAGCGTCCGGTGTTCTCCCTCATTTACAGACTGGTCCGTGATCGGGAGCGAGCCGAAGACCTCTCGCAGGAAACCTTCATCAAGGTCCTCAATGCGCTGGACCGCTACGACCCCAGCTACAAATTCAGTTCCTGGATCTTCAAGATCGCGCACAACACAGCGCTCGATGATCTGCGCCGCAAGCAGGTCGAGACGCTGTCCATACACGGCTCGCCGCATGCATCCACCGCGGACGAGGTGGAGGCGACCGTTCTGACGCCTGTCTCCGGCGATGAGACGCCTGAAGACTTCGCATTCGAGCAGAGAGATCGGGGGCCACATTGAGCGGGCGATCGGCAAGCTTCGGACGGAGTATCGGACTGCGATTCTGCTGTGTCACGTGGAAGGCCGGCCGTACGAGGAAGTGGCGCAGATCATGGACGTGCCACTCGGTACGGTGAAGACGTACATCCATCGGGCGAGGAACGAGTTGCGCAAGCACCTCGCCCACTTGCGCTGTTGAAACCCGGGCCCACGCGCCCGCGTAAGGGATCCAGCCAAACGGGAGACCGACGGAACATGCAGGAAACGACACACCCTACGGACGAGAGACTCGAGGCCTTCAGCGACGGTTCGCTTCCCCGGAGCGAGCGCGCTGACATTGAGTCCCACGTTCATGCCTGTGGCCGGTGCCGTGCCGAAATCGCCGACTGGAAGGCGCTTTTCGCCTCGCTGTCCGCGCTGCCGTCGTTCTCTCCGGCGCCAGGCTTCGCGGATCGCGTGATGGCTCACGTGCATGTCCCGGAACCGGCGACGGGCGGTGCTCGCGACTGGTTCCGCCGGGCCGAGCAGTCTTTCGGCTGGTTCGGCCGGCTGCTGCCCCACACCACGCCGGGATGGGCGCTGGCGGTGGCGCTGCTGTCGATGCCGGTGCTCGCCATTGGAACGCTGGCGTTCTGGCTGCTTTCACGATCCTACCTCACGGCATACCGGCTGTGGGTCTTCTCGACCGATTTGTTCGCGACCGGCGCCAATCAGGTGGCTTCGGGCACTGCCAACCGGCTGGTGCACACGGATGTCGCCGTCTGGTTGATCCGCTCCGTCACATCCTTCCTGGGATCGGCGGGCATGCGGGGCGCGGGCGTTCTCGCCGCCAGTGTGGCGGCGGTACTTCTTGTTTCGGCCTGGGTGCTGTACAGAAATCTCTTCCGCACTCCCAACCGGGGATCGACCTATGTTTCCTACACGTTCTGAGGGCCGCCTCCTGCTGGTAACGACAGCACTGCTGGCAGTGGCCGCGCTGCCCGCCCTGGCGCAGCGCCGGCAGACACGCCCGGCCGGCCAGGAATTCCGGCGCATTGTCTCGAGCGAGATTTCGCTCTCGCGTGACGAAGCGAAGCTGGATCTGGAACTGGCTGGCGGAAAGCACAGCGAGTTCGCGGTGCATGACGGCCATGCCTACGTGGACGACGATGAGGTGGGCGCTGCGCCGCGCGGCGGCGAGCTGGACCGTTCCTGGCGCGAGCTGCTGAACGCCGCCATGGAAGCACCGAGTGAGCGCCTGGCGCGCATGCTGGTGCAGTGGAAAGCTCCGGAAGGTTCGGCCCTGGACGCCCGGCTCGACGAAGCACTGCTGGCGCAACCGGGCGAAGTCATCCCGGCAGACGCGACAGCGGGCAGCGTCGAGGGCGGCGCGCAGATCGGTGACAGCGTCGACCGGCTGGTCGACCGTATCAGCGAGCTGCGCGCGCAGGTCGAGGAGCTGAAAGCGGAAAAACTGGACATCCCGATACGCGTGCAGGTCGACCGCGACCGTGGCGGCTGGTTCCGGTCACCGCTGCGCCATTTCTTTGCGGGCCTGTCGGGCATCATGAAAGTAGCGCTGATGTACGGGATTTTCTTCGCGCTGTCCTTCGCCACGATCTTCTTCGGCGGGCGTCGCTACATTGAAGGCGTAGCCGACACGGCACGCAACGCGACGACGCGCTCGATGCTGGTGGGCCTGGCTGCCTCGTTCCTCGTGATCCCGGCGTTCATTCTGGGAATCATTGCGCTGTGCATCTCGATCATTGGCATTCCGGCGCTGCTCGTATGGCTGCCGTTGTTCCCGGTTGCGGCAGGCCTCGCGGTGGTGCTCGGGTATGTCGGTGTGGCACACGCTGCGGGTGAGGCACTGGCCGAGCGTCGTTTCTACGCCAGCGACTGGTTCCAGCGCGGCAATTCCTACTATTTCCTCATGACCGGCCTGGGGCTGCTGATGGCACCGTTCATCATCATGAACGTGGTGCGCATGGCGGGACCGTGGCTGGGTTTCCTCTACGGTATCCTGGTGGCACTCGGTGCCGTGACGACCTGGGCCGCAATCAGCATCGGCTTCGGCGCCGTGCTGATTTCGCGCGCCGGCACGCGACCGATTCGCGGCGCTCGCTCCGCCATGCCGGACCCGGAGATCTATGCTGAGCCGACGGGTGCCTGATCCTGCCATGAGCGGGCTCCGCACGCTTGCCGCGGCTGTTGCCCTGGCGTTGCTGCCGCTGGCGGCGCACGCGCAGGACTGGCGCACCGTTACCCAGATGCGCCAGGCCTCGCCGGGTGACGACGTCTTCCGTGTCCTGGTCCAGTACGGCGCCGGTACACTGGCGTTGTCGCCGGGCAGCAGCGGTCTGCTCTACCGCGCATCACTGCGCTACGATGCCGATGCGTTCCAGCCGGACCTCTCGTACCAGCCGGGGCTGCTGCACCTGGGTCTGAGCGATGTCAGAGTGCGGGGCAGGAACGTCAAAGGCGGCGAGCTGCGACTGGCGCTGGGCACGGGCACGCCATACGACCTGCAGCTGGAATTCGGTGCGGCCAAGGCAGATATCGACCTCTCCGGCCTTCGCATCCGGCGTTTCGCGCTGCACACGGGCGCGAGTGAAACGATCATGCGGCTGGACCGGCGCAACCAGGAAGTCTGCGAATCGGCCGACCTCGATGTCGGCGCGGCGAAGTTCGAGGCGCAAGGCCTGGGCAACCTGAACGCGAAGACACTCGATTTCTCCGGTGGCATTGGCGACGTCACACTGGACTTCACGGGCGAATGGCAGCAGAATCTGAATGCCACGGTGCACATGGGTCTGGGCTCCCTCACGCTGCGCGTACCGCGCGGGGTGGGCTTGCAGGTGCGGAAGAACGGGCTGCTCGTGGGATTCGACAGTGAAGGGCTCGTGAAGCGCGGTGATGTGTATTCTTCGGTGGACTGGGAACGGGCCGATCACAAGCTGGCGATCGACATTGAAGCGGCGTTCGGTTCCATCCGCGTGATGTGGGTGGACGCAAACCAGATCTGACGATGCGCACAACCTGACCGAGCAGGCCAGTACATCTCGGACGCTTGCACGCCGCGACGCGAAGGTCGCGGGTAACGACATAGAAGCACGGGAGGCGCTCATGATCTCGTCGTTGCTGACGTTCCTGCTGATCGGGTTCCTCGCGATCGTGGTTCTCGGTGTAGCCATGTCCGTGATCGGGCTGGCCGTGGGACTGGCCACCTTCCTGCTGTTCAAGGTTGCGCCACTGGTTGCGATTGGCTGGCTGGCGGTAAAGCTGCTGTCGCCCAAGCGCAAGCAGATCAGTTCCGAAGACCGGAAGTGGCTGGAGAGCTGATTCGCGAACGGGAATGAAGAGGAGGGCCGGACCCGCGAGGGTCCGGCCCTCCGTGCTTTCAGGGGGCCGCCGTGACACGAACGCGCGTGCCACGCGTCGCGCCAAACTGCTGTGCGGCGCTGCCATCCCGCACTGCAATCTCGAGGAACCCGCTGGATCCGATCAGCGCCAGCGCCTCGCCGGAATCTGCCTCGGCGTAGGTGCGACGCACCTCACCCAGGCTGCGCCCGTCGATCTCGATGCGGGTGCCCCGCCCGATGCGTGCCCCAGACAGGTTGGTGATCAGGTTGCCGAAGCGATCGACGTGAACGACGGTCGCGAGCAGCGTACCCGCCGATGCCTCGATAACAGCCGTGTCAGCACGGACCGGATCGGGCAAGGGCGCCCCCACGCGCTCGGGCAGGCCGCCCAGCGCCAGCCAGGCGGCTACTGGCGCGAAGATATCCCGACCGTGGAAGGTGGCGGAAACGGGCTGTCGAAACAGCGCGCTGCAGGTGATCTCACGGACGTCGTCGGCATGGGCGAGCATGGGCTCGAACACACCGTTATCAGGGCCCACGCCCATCCGGCCCGCGGCCCGTACCAGCAGCGCGCGCCGCGCGCTGCCCACACCGGGATCGACCACAATGACGTGCACGGTCCCGGCTGGATAGAACTCCCAGTAGCGGCTCAACGCGCTGGCTGCAGCGGCAATGTCACCGGGAGGGACATCGTGGCTGGCGTGATCGACGGGTACGGCAGGCGCCAGCGTGGCCAACACGCCGCACAGCGCGGCGACGTAGCCGTCGGCGGTTCCGAAATCCGTCAGCAGCGTGATGCGCGGGTGGGGAAACGGCTCCATCAGCCGGTCGCAGGCACACCCACGGCTGCTGCGATCAGCTGGTCGGCGACGCGCGCGAAGGCCAGCCCGGCGGGCGAGTCGGGTGCGGAGAGGACCGTGGGCTGACCCGTGTCGCCTGAAATCCGTACTGCCGGATCCAGTGGTACGCTGCCGAGGAACGGGACAGCGAGTGCTTCGGCCAGCCGCTGGCCGCCGCCTTCGCCGAAAATGTCGAGAGGTCCGCCGCAGTGCGGACAGTTCATTCCACTCATGTTCTCGACGATACCGAACACGCGGGTGCGCACACGCTCGAACATGCGGCAGGCGCGGCGCACATCACCGGTAGACACCTCCTGGGGCGTGGTCACCAGCACGGCGCCATCGAGATTGACGGTCTGCACGAGCGAGAGCTGGGCATCCCCGGTACCGGGTGGCATGTCGACGACGAGCCAGTCGAGAGGGCCCCATTCGACCTGCTCGAGGAACTGCTTGAGAATCCCGGAAACCAGCGGCCCGCGCATGATCGCGGGCTGATCCTCCTCGAGGAGGAAGCCCAGGCTCATCAGACGGACGCCGTAGGTTTCCAGCGGGACGATCTTCTCCTGACCCTTTTCGCCGGTCACGGGCGGCCGCCGTCTTTCACCGAACATGAGCGGGACATCGGGGCCGTACACATCGGCGTCCAGCAGGCCCACGCGGTTTCCCATCAGCGCGAGCTGCGCTGCGAGATTCACCGCAACGGTGGACTTGCCCACACCGCCCTTGCCGGAACTGACGGCGACGATATGGCCGATGCCGAGGGCGCGCTGCGGATCCGGTGTCGGCGCCGGCACGGATCCGGGCTTGAGTCCGCGCCCACCCGCACGCTGCGGCTGCTGGGTGGTGGGCAGCCGCACATCGATCTTGACCTTGGCGACCCCCTCCACGCGTTCGACGACACCCCTTGCCTCACGCACCAGTGTGCCGGCGTCTTCCGCGCCCAGCAGGAATTGGAAGGTGACGCGCCCGTCATCAGTGATTTCGAGGGCATGAATGTGGCCGCCGTCGACGATATTCTGACCAGTGCGCGTGTTCAGCACATGCATGAGCGCGGCGATGATCTGCTCCTCCAGCCGCTTCGTATCCGCCATTTTCCTGACATCCTCCCAAGACAACGGCCGGCACCCTGCAGGGCGCCGGCCGCGCTCGTTCTCACGTGTGCCGGGTGTCACAGCGCCTGAATGGTCCGGACCTCCGGTACGGCAGACGTAATGCGCTGCTCGATGCCGCGCTTCAATGTCATCATCGAAACCGGGCAGGATCCACAGGCGCCCACCAGGCGGAGCTGCACGACGCCGTCATCTTCATCGTAGTCGATGAACTCGACATCGCCGCCATCCGAGCGCAGGGCAGGCCTGATGGCCTCGAGAACCTGCTCGATCTTCTCTCTTGGACCCACTACATCACCTTCCCGGCAGCCGTGGCCTTCATCGAAGCTACCGGGAATTGCTACACCCCGTCAACGGCGAGGATCATTTCAGCGCCGCAGTCCGGAGGACCGCTCAAGTGCGGCGTGCAATGGACTTGCCCTGCGTGAAAAGCAGCAGGTAGTCGGGACCGCCCGCCTTTGAGTCGGTGCCGGACATGTTGAAGCCACCAAACGGCTGCGCGCCGACCATGGCGCCGGTGCACTTGCGGTTGAGGTAGAGATTGCCGACGTGGAAGTCTTCCCTTGCCCGCTCGAGCCGATCTTCCAGCTTCGAGTAGAGAGCGCCGGTCAGGCCATACTCCGTGTTATTGGCAATCGTCATCGCATCATCGAAGTCCCGTGCGCGAATGAACGCGAGCACCGGTCCGAAGATCTCTTCCTGCGCCAGGCGCGCATCCGGCTTGATATCCGCGATGATGGTGGGTGGAATGAAGTAGCCGACGCTCTGGACAGGCTCACCACCTGCAACCAGCAGACCTTCCTTCTTTCCGACCTCGATGTACTCGCGAATCTTCTTATAGGCCTTGTCATTGATCACGGCGCCCATGTAGGTGTCGGGCTGCGTGGGATCACCGACGCTCAGCTTCCGGGTGCGCTCGATCACCTTGCTCAGCACCTGGTCGTACACGCTGTCCACGACGATGGCGCGGGAGCAGGCCGAGCATTTCTGTCCCTGGAAGCCGAACGCCGAAGCGACAATGCCTTCCGCTGCGGCATCGAGATCCGCGGTCTCATCGACCACGATCGAGTCCTTGCCACCCATTTCGAGCACAGTGCGCTTGAGCCATTTCTGGCCGGGGTGCACGCGGGCGGCGCGCTCGAAGATGCGGAGGCCGACTTCCTTGGAGCCGGTGAATGCGATGAAACGGGTCCTGGGGTGGTCGACGAGCGAATCCCCGATGGCGCCACCCGGGCCGGGCAGGAAATTGACGACGCCGGGTGGCAGGCCGCCTTCATCGATGAGCGTGCGCACGAACCACGCGGCAATCGTCGGCGACGTCGAGGCCGGCTTCACGATGACGGTGTTGCCTGTGACCACGGCGGCGATGGTCATGCCACCCATGATGGCGGACGGGAAATTCCACGGTGGAATGATCGAGACCGACACCCAGCGGGATATAGCGCAGCTCGTTCTTTTCGCCGGGGATCGGCACCACGGCCTGGGGGCCGCCGATGCGCAGCGCTTCGCGGGCGTAGTATTCCGCGAAATCGATCAATTCGGCGATGTCCGCATCGGCCTCGCGCCACGACTTGCTGACCTCGTACACCATGAGCGCGGCAAACTCGAACTTGCGATCACGCAGCGCCTGTGCAGTGCGGAATATGGCGGCGGCGCGCTCCTCGACCGGAACCTTGCGCCAGTCTTCGAAGGCCGCGTCGGCGGCAGCCATGGCCTCCATGGCCTGCTCGACGTTGGCCTGCACGAAGCGGCCGACGATCTGCTCCGGATCGGCGGGATTGATCGAATGCCGCGGTCTTGCCTTCGCTGATCTCGCGTGCACCGATGATGAGCGGATACGTGCGGCCCAGCTGAGCGCCTACGGTGGCGAGCGCGTCGCGCATGCGCCGCGCGTTCCCGGCATCATTGAAATCGGTGAGCGGTTCGTTCCGGAACTCCGGAATCGACGCGGTATCAAGCGCCCCCGGGCGCGACTCCATCGTGGTTGCCATTCGGTATGCCCGTTTTCAGGAGAATGCGTTCGTGTATACAGCCCCTCGACTCTAGAAGCGATGGGGTTGGGTGTCAACCGACGCCGGATTCAGGCGGCGCCGCACAGGGCGGCCACGATGCGGTTCCCGTGATCGCGACCATTTTCAATGAAGACCTTGTTGGCGTCGTAGCCGGCCACGATCACGCCGGCAATGAATACGCCCGGTGTACCGGTCTGCATGGTATCCGGATCGAACTGCGGGACGCCGGTTCGCGCATCGAAGTCCACACCGAGCTGTCGCAGCAGCACGGGATCCGGCGTGTAGCCGGTCATGGCGAGGATCCAGCGGGCAGCGAGTTCTTCGAGCGCACCGCTTTCCTCGTGTCGCAACAGCACGCTCGAGGGCCGGATCTCGACGACGCGCGTACGGAAGCGGGCCGCGATTTCGCCATCACGGATGCGGTTCGTGATGTCGGGCAGTACCCAGGGCTTCACGCCACCGTCCAGGCCCGCTTCGAAGTGCACGAGCGTGACGCGCGCTTTCCAGCGATACAGCTCGAGCGCCGCGTCAACCGCGGAATTGCCGCCACCGACAATGACCACCTGCTCGCGAAAGAAAGGGTAGCCCTCGCGATAGCCGTACGACACGTGCGGCAGGTCTTCGCCAGGGACGCCGAGACGGTTCGGATGATCGAAGTAGCCCGTCGCGATTACGACGTTGCGTGCCCGCCACCTCGCGACGCTTCCCGCGAACGAACGCGTGGTGATATCGAAGCGGCCTGTGCTGCCAGTGATCGCTTCCACGGCATGATATTGTCGCACATCGAGCTGGAAGTGTTCGGCGAGCCGCTGGTAGTAGCGGATGGCTTCGCGACGCGTCGGTTTGTCGCCGGCAATGGAAAAAGGGACGTCGCCCATCTCCAGTCGTTCCGCAGTACTGAAGAAGGTCATGAAGGTGGGATAATTGCCCAGGGACGCGGCAACGCAGCTCTTGTCGAAGAGCACACAGGACAGCCCGGCCTGGTGTGCGGCAATGCCGACGCCGAGGCCGCAGGGACCCGCGCCCACCACCGCCAGGTCGAACAGCGGACTCGTTTCAGTCACCATCTCCCGTCCGTGTTTCTCAGACGCGTTTTCACGTTCTCCGCGTCGCAGTGCTCATTTGCCAGCGGGCTGCAGCGTGAGTGTGTGTACGCTGCGGGCCACGGCGGCGCTCCACTCCAGAGGAATACGCCATAATCCGCCGTTGTGCCACGGGTTCCATTGATCGCGGTAGTGCGCGTCGAATGGCAGACCCGATTCGCCGGTCGGCAGGATGAAGCCACCGGCACCGTCGACGTTCGCCATGTCGACGACGTGACGCTCGCTGGGGCCGTATGCGGCTCGCACGGGCATGGAGCCGGCCGGGTAATCGGACACGTTGACGGTTGTGGGTGAGCCATCGCCGGGGCCGCCACCCACATTGAGATGCAGCAGTCGATCGAGCAGGTGTGATGCATCGAGCGCGTGCTGTGCATAGACGTGGTGCAGCGCGCCCCAGTTGCGATCCGCAACCAGCGAATCCGCGGCGCGCATGGCGCCCAGCGCAGCCGAGTCGAATACGGCGTGGCCATCATCAATGCCCGGCACCGCCGCGGCATCGAGCATGGCATTGAGTGCGCTGCGCGGCAGACTGATATCCGCGGCGCGGCCCGCAATCACTGCGCGCAGGCGGCGATCCAGCAGCTCGTACCACGCGTAGAACAGCGCCGCACCGTGCGAATCGCTGCTGGCGCGCAGGTCCCAGTCGATGAGCGCCCGGGCAACGGCAGGCAGACCCGCGCGGCGGGCCAGCGTGGCCGCGAGCGGCCGGTAGCGTTCGGCCCGCATGTCATGCACATCCAGCTGCATGTGCTGGACGGCCGGCGCGTCGATGGAATCCGTCTCCAGAATCAGCGCGCGGATGCGCGCCGCGCGATACGGCTGCTCCCAGTACTGACTGATGCGATCCGCCGCCTCGCCGGCCACCTGCCGGTTGTTGGCGGTCACCACGAAACCCTGCGGCGGGTTGCGCACCTGCGGGTGCTGCTCGAAGGGCACCCAGCCGTTCCAGTCCCACTCCCCGGTCCAGCCGGGAACCGGCAGCAGTGGTGGTAACCGTCCGTTACCACGCAGCGGGATGCGTCCGCCCATGGCATAGCCGAAGTCTCCCGCGGTATCGGCAAACACGACATTCTGGTGCGGGTCATCGAAGGCGCGCACCGCGGTGAGGAAGTCGTCCCAGTCGCCGGCGAGATCGAATGCGGGGATGGCATCAATGGTGTGCGAGGGATCCAGCCCGGCCCAGCGCAGGGCGAGCGGGCCGCGCGACTGCGGATCGGTCACATCGGTGAGGATGGGTCCGTGACGCGTGACGCGCACCGCGAACAGGATGGGCTGATCGCGGCCGCGCACGGGAATCGATTCCTGGATCACCTGGAACGGCTCGCTGCCGGCGGGCGTCATGTAGCGCGACGAATCCTCGGGATCGACGCGCTCGACGAAGAAATCGATGTCGTCGAGCGACGCGTTGGTGTAGCCCCACGCAATGGCGCGATTGTGTCCGGCAACGACGAAGGGCACGCCGGGCAGGGTCATGCCCGCCACATCGTAGCCGCCGCCATGCAGTGCGGCGAGATACCAGACGGATGGCGCGCGCAGCGAGAGGTGCATGTCGTTCGCCAGGATCGGCCGGCCCGAGCGGGTGCGCGCGCCGCCGATGACCCAGGCATTCGACGCGTGCGTAATGCTCGCGGCATCGAGCAGTGCCGCGGCCGTCTGCGGCACCTCAGGCACCTGTGGCAGATCGAGGATGGTGGGGCCCCATTCGGGATATGCGGGCACGAGCTGGCGTGCCCGTTCCTCGCCGAGCGTTCTTGCAGCGCGCGTCGCGGCCGCGGAGATGCCCCAGCTGGAGAGATCCCACGCCATCACTTTCTCGATGGCGAGCGAGTGCAGTGGCGTCCAGGGCTCGGGCGAGAAGCGCAGTACGAGGAATTCGGGCGGCAATGCGCCATGATGGTGGGTCAACCAGGCGTTGACGCCGTCGGCATACGCCTGAAGCAGTCGCATGGTGGCGGGTGACACGGTGGCCTGCTGCGCCTGTGCCGCCCGCCAGAGTCCGATGGTACGGAGAAAGCGGTCCGTGTCGACGAGTCCGGGTCCCAGGATTTCGGCGAGTCTGCCCTGGGCTACGCGGCGGAACAGCTCCATCTGCCAGAGGCGGTCCTGCGCGTGCACCCAGCCCTGCGCGAAGAACAGGTCCTCAGCGGAGGCCGCGCGGATGTGCGGAACATCGAGGGAATCACGCCGGATCTCGACGGCGGCGCTAAGGCCCGGCAGCGCGACGGTGCCCGTGCGCTGCGGCGCGGCGCTGCGCAGGTACAGATTGAGAGCGAGTGCGGCCAGCAGCAGCAGGACGAACAGCGCCGTGGCGCCACTAACAACCGGTTTGAAACGCCGGCTCACGTGCGCTCACGCCTCATCGCGCCAGCGCTCGACCATGGTGCTGTACTGCTCGACCGCGGCCTCGGCCAATGCCGCGTCCGGTGCTTCCACGGTGACCACGAAATAGGGCCGGTGCGAATGCGGGATGATCAGGGACCATTCATTGGGCGCCTTCACGATCTTCACGCCATCGACCAGATCGCGTTCTTCCGATTCGGTCGCTTCCATGAGCCGGCGCATGACGGCGCCGCGCTTGCCCCACGGGCAGGCAATGCGGCGCTGCAGGACGTGAATGGGCGGAACCGCATCGGCCAGCTCGCGCAGTGGCGTCTGCGCGCGCGCCAGGCCCTCGAGCAGCTTGACGGCCGCGAACATGCCATCGTATGCGGGCATGAAGTGCGAGAAATGAACTCGCCGCGTGTGCCGGCCACCATGTCTGCATCCGTAGCGGAACCCATCATCGCGTGGTGCTCGGTCTTCGTCCAGATGAGCTCGGCGCCGGCCTCGCGAATGATGCCCACGACAGCGCCGGGGCTGGTCACGGGGATGGCGACCGTGCGCACGCCGAGGTAATCGAGCGCGAGGCGCACGAACAGCGACTGCGTCAGCTCTGAAGAAAGCGCGCGGCCGGCATCGTCGACCAGCTGGATGACTTCGCCGCCCGGGTCGATCCGAATGCCCAGCTCGGCGCCGACGGACCGCACGATCCCGGCGAGGCGGCGCTTCACTTCCTGGAATTCCTGGTCCGTGCGCGTCAGCCGGCCGGGCGAAGCGTAGGCGTCGAGGCTGACCATCTCGACTTCGAGTGCGCCCAGCACGCGGGGGAAGACTTCGACGGTCGAGCCGTAGGCGTAGTCGACTACCAGGCTGAAGCCGCGCGAGACGATCAGCTCGCGGGCGACTTCGCCGAGGAAATGCTCGAAGTACCCTTCCACCACACGCATCGGAAAGTTGATGTCGCCGGTGCCGTCGGGGCCGGCGCGCGAGTAGTCCTCGCGGGCGAAGAGCCGTTCGATCGACTGTGTCTTGCTGGGCGCCAGATCGCGGCCATCGCGGTCGAAGAAGAGGATGTCGATGACCTTGCTGTCGAAGGGCGAGCGGCGCACGTGGAAGCCGCCGGATTCGCGACCATGGTGGATCGTGTGACGCACCACGGGTATGGGCATCTCGCGCAGGTCTTCGACATTGACGCCCGTGGAAACGAAGCCCGTCATCATTGCGCGATTGAGCATGCGCGAGGCGCGGTCGGAATCGCGCGAAGCCACCACGTACGCGCCCGGTCCCAGCAGTGCTCCGTAGGCACCACCCAGACGCGCGGCCATTTCAGGCGTCAGCTCGAAATTCGGGATGCCGCTGACACGCGCGTTATTGAACAGATTGCGCTCCCACGCCTCGCCCCAGATAAGGGAGTGCGTGAGGACGGCGCGCTCCTCGACCACCTTGTCCGGCCAGATGCGCACGTTGGGACCGACGACGGCGAAGTCGCCGACCTCGGCGCCATCGGAGAGGATGCACTTCTCGCGGATCACCGCGCCCTCGCCCACGCCCACGCGCGCCGCGCACACGGTCTCGTTCAGGCGTGCGCCCTTGCCGATGCGGCAGTTCTCCCAGAGCACGACATTCTGCAGTTCGGCGCCTTCGCCGATCACGCAGCCGGCGCCGATCGCCACGTTCTCGAGCGTGACGCCGCTGGCTACGGACGCGGAACGACCCAGCACGACGTTGCCGGCAATGCGGACATCGCGCGCCGTCGCCGCGCCGCGCTCGCCCCAGACGGTGCCTTTGCCCTCTGCATGCTGCTGGCCCTGGAAGCGCAGGTGGACGCGACCCGCGAGAGCATCTTCGTTGGCGCGCCGATACTCCTCGATGTTACCGACATCGCGCCAGTACCCGGTTGCGACATGACCAAAGAGCCGGGCCTCGTCCCGCAGCATGGACGGGAACAGGTCCTTGGAGAAGTCGAAGTTGGTCTTCGCCGGCACGCGCCGCACCGCGGCCGGCTCGAGGATGTATATGCCCGTGTTGATGGTATCGCTGAAGACCTGACCCCAGGTGGGTTTTTCGAGGAAGCGCTCGATGCGGCGGGTCTCCTGATCCATGATGACGATGCCGAACGCGAGCGGATTCTCCACCGAGGTCAGCGCAATGGTCGCTTCGGCACCACGCGTATCATGCTCGCGAATCGCGGCCGTGAGATCGAAGTCGGTGAGCACATCACCGCTGATGACGATAATGCGGTCATTGCCGATGAGGTCGAGCGCATTGCGCACGGCGCCCGCTGTGCCGTAATCGGCATCGGCGGTCACGTAATCCATGCGTACGCCAAACGCGGCGCCATCGCGGAAATGCGAGGTGATGTGCTCGGGCTGGAAATAGAGGATGCTGATGAGGTCGGTGATGCCGTGCTGCTTCAACAGTTCGACAATGTGCTCCATCATCGGCCGGTTGGCAACCGGCACCATCGGCTTGGGGCGATTGATGGTGAGCGGTTTGAGGCGGGTGCCGAAGCCGCCCGCCATGATCACGCCTTTCATAGGTTCGGTCCGCAAGAATGGGCGAGCGAACGCGGCGCGCGCACGCCGACGCGGAGAAGAAAGTACGGGGAGAGCGTACGGGCCGGCAATCGAGGTGGGGCCTGGCGGTGTTCACGTGGGTGCAGACGGGGCACGGGTCTTGACCTCACACCGGATCGGACACATTGTCTCGGGCCCCGCCGACGGCGGCGCGGTCGCTTCCGCCTGCATGACGCATCCATGGACAAGGGGATAAAGGAAACCGCCGAATCGGTTCTGCGCGAGATGCCCGGCGTCGTAGGCGCATTCGTGCAGCCTGATGCGTTCGGTCATCCGCGCGAGATCCATCTGCTGATCAAGCCCGGTCCGCGCCCGCGCGAATTCGCGCAGCATGTGAAGGGCGTGCTGGAGAGCCGGCTGCGCGTGCCCATCGACCAGCGCATCATCAGCATAGCGCAGCTGGCGGACGAGAAGACGGATGGCGCCGAAGCAGCGCCAGCGCCTGCCGCTGACCGACCGCCGCCGCCGCGCATGGATCTGCCGTTCACGCGCGTTCGGCTCACCGCGGTGGAAAGCGAAGTGGTCGCGTCACGGGTGACCGTGCGCGTGCACCTGCTGCACGAGGGCCGAACGATCCAGGGACTGGCGACCGAGTTCGAGGCGGGTGACGGCCGGGCGCGAGCCGCTGCGCTGGCCACGTTGCAGGCGGTGAATCAGATCAGCGGCGAGCAGGCAAGGTTCGGACTGGAGTTCGCGACTGTGGTGGAGGCGGTGGGCGAGCGGTACGCGCTCACGAGCGTGGTGGTGACGTCACCGCATCTGGGCCGCCGCTCGCTGAGCCTGGCCGGCGCGCACAGTCAGGACGAGGACATACAGACCGCCTCTGCGCTGGCCGTGCTCAAGGCATCGAATCGGGTGCTGTGGTTCGTGATGGGACGCGCGGAGCGGCGCCTGCGTTTTCCCCGTTCGCGCTGAGCGCGAGGTCAGTGCGTTTCGAGCAGTGAGCTGAGCGCGACGTAACGGTCGCGCATCTGGCGCAGCACGAGACGCCGGTTGGCCAGCGCCTGCAGCGCATCGGCGACTTCTGCTTCGCCGCCATCGAGTGAGTGCGCGATCTGTGCGGGCGCTGCATTGCGCGCGTGCTCGAGAGCGTTCCACACGCCGCGCTCGACCCGCGTCGCCTCACCCAGCAGCAGAAAGCCCACCGCTTCGACCTCGCCCACCAGCGCCAGACCATGACGCGCGAGCACGGCCTCGATGGGATCGCGATGTTGTTCGCCCAGCCCGCGCGCAACGAAGTACACATCGGCCGGCCGGTCTGCACCCACATAATGCTGGATCAACTTGGCCACCGCTTCGTCGGCGCAGCTGTAGTCGAGCACCACGACCTGCGTGAAATCGAGAATGGATACGCAGCTGGCGCCCAGCTCGCCGATCTGGCTCTCGATGCCCAGACGCAGGGCGCGGCCGGTGGGACGGGTGACGAGGTGGGAGAAGAGGCTGGCGACGGAGCGGGGCGCGATCTTCGAGAGATCGATCTGGAACGCGAGCATGGCCGGTCCGTAGCTCAAAGTGCCCCTCCCTTCCGCGCAGCACCAGGCGAGGCAACTTCCTCGTCGGCAACGCGTGCTGGCAGAATGATACCGATTTGTGCCCCCGGCAGGAAAGGCAGATTCTGTTCCAGCGGCAATGACTCGTCCCAGTCGGGCACATCAGCAATGCGCGCGGTGCCGCTGCGGATGGAGACGCGGCCGTTCCACCTGCCCACCTGTTTGCGGATCTGCTGCAGGCCCTGGCCGCGGCCGGGATCGTGGAAGCGCGTCTGCCCGTGCAGGAACGCAGCCTCGAGCGCGTTCGCGTCGGTCCAGCGACTGACATCAGGATGACGCGCGGCCTGCGCCGCGGCCAGCGAACCACGGAACCCGATCCCGAGGTCCATCACGGCAATTACCACGACGCGGCGCCCGGCCAGCCGCTTCGTCCACGTGTAGGTCTGGGTGGCCACCCAGCCGCCGACCTCGGCGTGCTCGATGATGTTCTGGCAGACTTCGGAGAGCACCACGCTGAACTGGAACGCCTCGCGCACGGGATAGCGCAGCTGTTTGGTGAGGATGGCCATGCCGCGCTCGTTCACGAGATTGACGATGGTGTGCACGTCGGCGTGGGAGTGGATGCCCGTGATCTCGAGCAGGACATCGGATGGGCCATCGGCGCGCGCACGGCGGCCGGCGCCGTGCAGCTCGAACAGCGGGTTTGCGTGCTCGAAGAAGCCCATGCGTGTCATGTAGCTGACGACCTCGGGCGACTCCGGCAGGCGCAATATGGGCTGCTCCGCCTGTTGTCCGGCCACGGTGCCGACCGCGAGCAGTCCGATCATGCCGTAGGGATCGGCCCAGCGCATGTGGCTGCCATCGAACAGGCGGCGCTCCGCCGGATCGCCTTCGAGGCCGCGCACGACCGTATCGAAGGACCGCTCATCGAGCGACGACGGCAGCGCGACGAGCTTCACGATGGGATCCTGCCGCGCAGGTGCTCGAACAGCCCCGTGGCGCCGCGGTAGCGCACGTTGCGCGCAGCGGCGTCGAGGGCAAGCCGGGCGGCGCGCTCGATGGGTTCTCCGCCGAGCAGGCTGCAGAAGCAGGTGGCGCCCCAGACATCGCCACAGCCCGTGGGATCGCCTTCCTCCTCGCCTGCGGGCGGCGGGAAGCGCTCGCTGCGCGCGGCTGCCGGGGAGGCGACGACGGAGCTTCCGGCGACGCGCCGCCAGGACAGGGGCCCGCTGCCGAACTCGGGTGAAGCGACGTACGCGGCGCCGCGCGAACCGAGCGTTACCACGAGCATGCGCAGTTCCGGACCGACGACTTCGGCGGCGAAGCGCCAGGGATCGCCCCATGCCGAGGCGAGCATGGGCAGTTCCGCTTCGTTCACCTGCACGATGTCGAAGCAGCGCAGCCAGTCGCGCCACGCGGAGAGCGGCTGCAGTGTGCGCCAGCCGGCCGGATCAATTCCCAGAAACAGCGAGTGCAGGTCCGCGTAGATCGGACCGCTGAAGACGGTGCGCAGCTTCGTCGCCACATTGAGATTGAATTCGAACCCGGAGATGAAGTTGATGTAGAGCGCATCGAGCGTGGAGACGATGGGCGCGAGGTCCTGCCATTGCCAGGGACCGACGCCACCTGACATCTGCTCGCAGCGCCGCTCGCGATCCTGATAACGCAGCTCGACACGATTGTTGGGCTGCGGCACCACACGCACGCCGGACTCGAGGTCGAAGCCGGGAAGCGAGCGGAGAAAGCGCCACGCCGACTCCTGCAGGTCCTGCCCGACGCGGATCAGGGGCACGATGGTCCAGTCCGGTGGACACGCGGCGGCGGCGGCGGCGAGGGCGTAGCTCAAGCCGCCCCATTCCTCGAAAGGCAGAGCGCGGCCGTCGCGGGAGTGGATGCGGTCCCACACCAGGGTTCCGAGCACACCAACGCGAGGCATGGCGTGGCGTTCAAACGACGCCGTACGTCTCTCGCTTGAAGACGCCGGCCGCGCCGATCACGCCCGCCGTGCCGGGCAGTCTGCCGGAAACGATCTGGCAGGCTTCCTCGGCGCTGCGGAAAGCGCGACGCCGGACCTCCGCGCGCAGCGGCACGAACAGGTGATCGCCGGCGCGCGTCACGCCACCGGAGATCACGACCATGTGCGGGTTCAGCACGTTGATGATGTTGGCCACACCGGCGCCGAGGAACTTCGCCGTCTCGCGCATCACCTCGTTGGCGTAAGGATCACCGAGCACGACGGCTTCATAGACGGTGGCAGCCGTGATGTCCTCGAGCTTGCCATCGACGAGCCCGGGCAGCAGCGATTCCGCGCCCGCGCGAATTCCCTCCATCGCGCGGAACGCGATCGCCGGACCCGATGCGTAAGCTTCCAGGCAGCCGTAGTTGCCGCACTTGCAGAGGCGACCGGTGGAGTCGATGGTCATGTGCCCGATCTCGCCGGCTGCGTCGCTCACGCCGTGGAAGATCTCGCCGTTCAGCACAATGCCGCCACCAATGCCGGTACCCAGCGTGAGGCCGACCAGCGTTTCGACGTTGCGACCGGCGCCCAGCCACCATTCGCCATAGGTGGCGCAGTTGGCGTCGTTGTCGAGTGTGGCAGGCAGGCCGACGGCGCGCGCCACGAGATCGCGCAGCGGGAAATTGCGCCAGCCCAGGTTGGGCGTGTTGATGACCGTGCCGGTCTTGCGATTGAGCGGACCGGGCGAGCCAATGCCGACACCGGCAAAGTCGCTGGCCACGCCTCCATGCTCGGCGAGCACTTCCTCGCGTGCGTCCTGGATCAGACCGATGATGCGGTCGACGACGAATTTCGCGCCGCGGCCGGCTTCGGTGGCCACGGTGCGCAGACCCAGCACATCGCCTGTGCCACCATCCATGGGCAGCACGCCAACGGAAATGTTAGTGCCACCCAGGTCGACGCCCACGATCCACTTCTTGTCGGTGGGCTGTTCCGCGTGCACATCCATCACGGCGCCAGCGCTTCGTGTGCCGCGCGCAGCACGTCCACTGCTTCGATCAGGGTCAGACATTCGCGCTCCGCATTGTCCAGGATGAAGCCCGCACCGTGGCGCGGGCATTCGTTTTTCACACAGGGCACACAGGGCAGATCGGTGCGGCGCAGCATGCGGTGGCAGGCGCCCGCGACGCCGGTGACCGCGGGATTGCCCGCGCCCCAGAGGGCAAGCGTGGGAACGCCTGCCGCCGCGCCCAGGTGCATGGGCCCACTGTCGTTGGTGATCAGAATGTCGCACGACGCCAGCGCAGCCGCCAGCGTGGGCAGATCCGTGCGCCCGCCGGCATCGAAGGCCCAGTCGCCGGCTACGACCCGTGTCAATGCGCGCTCGGCCGCACTGCCGAACACGACGACCCGCATGCCTTCGGCGGCGAGCGCGCGCGCCACGGCGGCGTAACGCGCCGCCGGCCAGGCGCGTGACGAGGCGTGACTGCCCGGTATCACGCCGACCACGCGGCCGCTGCCCTGCCCCGGCTGCCCCCACACCTGACGCCACGCCACCTGCGCGGCCTCCGGTATTTCGAGGTGAGGCAGGGGCACATCCGGCAACGGCTCGCCGGTCACCAGCAGATGATAGGCGACACTGCGATGCAGCGCGTCGATCGCGCTGCGCGGCACCACGTCGTTCAGCAGACGCTCGCGGGCATCCGTGGCCGCACCGCGCACGGAACGCACGCCCGACATGCGGAAGAGCAGCGCCGAGGAGAACGACGACGTCAGCAGCACGCCGCGTGCGAACTGGCCGCGCCGGATGCGCGTCGCGGCGGGCAGCATGCCGCGCACACCGCGACGCAGGGGTACGATCCGGGCCGTGAGTGGCGTGAGTGAGAGCAGCGGCGCGAGCCAGGCAGCGACGACAATGGCATCGGCGCGCGCGGCGAGCAGCGCGGGCAGGGCCATGACCAGGTCGCCCGAGATGATTCGGCGCCCGGACCACGAGCCGCCGTCCGTCCTCGCTCAATCGCCGACCTGCAGCACGGCCAGAAACGCTTCCTGCGGAATCTCGACCGTGCCCACCTGCTTCATGCGGCGCTTCCCTTCCTTCTGCTTCTCGAGGAGCTTGCGCTTGCGTGTGATGTCACCGCCATAACACTTCGCTGTGACGTTCTTGCGCAGCGCCTTCACGCTCTCGCGGGCAATGATGCGCCCGCCGATGGAAGCCTGAATGGCGACCTCGAACAGCTGCCGGGGAATCAGCTTGCGCAGCTTCTCCGCCATGGAGCGTCCGTAGTCGTAAGCCTTGTCCTTGTGGATGATCACGCTGAACGCATCGACGGGGTCGCCGTTCACCATCAGGTCGAGGCGCACCAGATCGTTGGTGCGATTCTCGAGGAACTCCCAGTCGAGCGATGCGTAGCCGCGCGTCGAGCCCTTGAGCTTGTCGTAGAAGTCGAGCACGATCTCGGCGAGCGGCAGGTCGTACACGAACTCGACACGCGTGGGATCGAGATAGTGCATTTCGCGGAATTCGCCGCGCCGATCGTGACAGAGCTTCTGCACGTTGCCGATGTACTCGGCAGGACAGACGATGCGCGCGCGCACGTACGGCTCCTCGACGCGGTCGATGCGCGAGCGATCGGGCATGAGACTGGGGTTCTCGACCTGAAGCCGACTGCCGTCGGTCAGCACCACGTCATACTCGACGTTAGGCACGGTGGTGACGAGGTCGAGATCGAACTCGCGCTCCAGCCGCTCCTGCACGATCTCCATGTGCAGCAGGCCGAGGAAGCCGCAGCGGAAGCCGAAGCCCAGCGCCGTCGAGGTTTCGGGCTCGTAGAACAGGCTGGCGTCGTTGAGCTTCAGCTTCTCCAGCGCGTCCCGCAGCTGCTCGTAGTCGTCTGACGCCGAGGGATAGAGCCCGGCGAACACCATGGGCTTGATCTCGCGGTAGCCCGGCAGAAGCTCTTCCGCGCGACGGTCGGCGTCGAGCAACGTGTCGCCTACCTTCGTGTCCTGCATGCGCTTGATGCCTGCGAGCACATAGCCCACTTCGCCCGGTCCCAGCTCGGGCAGCGGGAAACGACCCAGGCGCATGAAGCCGACTTCATTGACGGGATAGACGCCCGCCGTGGCGCCGAAGGCGATGCGCAGGCCCGGACGGATGCTGCCATCGACGACGCGCACCATGGGCACCGCGCCCTGATAGCGGTCGTAATAGGAATCGAAGATCAGCGCGCGCAGCGGCGCGTCGGGATCGCCCGCCGGCGCGGGTACACGCCGGACGATGGCTTCCAGCAACTCCGGAATCCCCACACCTTCCTTGGCCGAGACGAGCAGGATTTCCTCGGGCAGCACACCGAGCAGCTCGACCAGTTCCGCCTTGCGACGCTCCGGCTCGGCACCCGGCAGATCGATCTTGTTGAGGACGGGCACGATTTCGAGGCCCGCATCCAGGGCAAGGAACAGATTCGAGAGGGTCTGCGCCTGCACGCCCTGGCTGGCGTCGACAACCAGCACAGCGCCTTCGCAGGCGATGAGCGAACGTGAGACTTCGTATGTGAAGTCGACGTGTCCCGGCGTGTCGATGAGATTCAACTCGTAGGTTTCACCATCCGCGGCGGTGTACTGCATGCGCACGGCGTGCAGCTTGATGGTAATGCCGCGTTCGCGCTCGAGGTCCAGGCTGTCCAGCACCTGGGCTTCCATCTCGCGTGAGGAGAACGTGCCGGTGGTCTCGAGCAGACGATCCGCGAGTGTGGATTTGCCGTGATCGATATGGGCGACGATGCAGAAGTTGCGTATGTTATCGAGGCGCGCCACCAGTGTGCTCCCAAATCGTTTTGCTTCTTGGACTTGACCCCGCGTAACTTAACCGCGGACAGGGGCCGTGAGAAGGTGCTGAGGATCCTCCTCGTCAATTCCGAACGCGGTGTGGCAGGCGGACTCTCGTCAGCGGTCGAGCTGGCGACCGGGCTGGCGAGCGCCGGTCATGCCGTGTCCGTCGTCTGTCATCCCGCGAGTGTGCTGCGCGAACGACTCGCTGCCGCCGGCACTGTCGAGGTCATGCCCGTCGCCATCCGCGCGGAGCTGAATGCGTGGCGCGCGGTGCAGATCGCCACGGTGATCGAGCGCACGCGGCCGGACGTGATTCTTGCCGACCGCCGGAAGGACGTGAAGCTCAGCTTCGCCGCTCGCCTGCTGCGGCAAGGGCCGGCCCTGGTACACCGGCACGGCGCGCCCAGCGTGCTGCGCGACGGTCTGCTGTATCGCACGCTGTGGACGCGCATCGAGGGCATGATCGTGAACTCCGCCGCCATGCGTACGCAGCTGCTGGCGGCGACGCCCTGGATCGCGGCGGTTCCCATGCACGTGATCCACAACGGCAAGGACCTGTCGCGCTTTGCGCCCCGGCCGGAGCTGCGCCTCGCCATGCGCCAGGCGCTGGGTATACCCGGCAGCGCGTTCGTGGTCTGCTACCACGGCGTACTGCAGCCGCGCAAGAACGTGGACCTGCTGCTGCGATCTATCAGCCTGTTAGGCGAGCCGCAGGTGCACGCGCTCCTCGTCGGGCCGGGGCCGGAGCGGCCGGCGCTCGAGGCGCTCGCGGGCGAGCTGGGGCTGGCGACGACGTTCACCGGCCCTCGTCGCGACATCCCGGAGCTGCTGGCGGCCGCGGACGTGGCGGTGCACCTCTCCGCGGCCGAGGGCTTCTCCAATGCCGTGATCGAGGCGCTGGCGTGCGGCCTGCCCGTGATCGCGAGTCGCGGCGCCAGCCACGACGAACAGATCGAAGACGGCGTGAGCGGTGTGCTGGTGACCGCGGGCGATACCGGCGCCGTCGCTCAAAACCTGCTGTTAATGGCGCACGATGAAGCGTGGCGGAGGCGCATGGCGGCAGCCGCGCGGCTGCGGGCCGAGCAGCAGTTCAGTCTGGAAACAATGGTCGCGCGCTATGGAACGGCGCTGGCCGAGGCGAAAGCGCGCATGCGCCACAGCCGCTGAGCGCGGCGCTCAGCTGAGTCCGAAGCGTCGCGTCCAGAAGACGATGGCGCCGCACAGGTTGGACTTGTAGCGCGGCGGCATGTTGCCGGCGAAATAGATCTCGATGGCGGCCACCTCGGCAGGACGCAGCACATCCACGGTCTGATTGCTGCCCAGCGGCGCGTTGTCGACGTAGATGTCCGGCCGACAGCGCACGCCGCGGATGAAGTCGACGCGACTCACACCGTCTTCGAGTTTCACGACGATGCCGGAGAGCCCCTGGAAGATGTCGCTGGTCTGGCGCGCATTGCGGCGATCGAGGTCCTGCGGCGAGAAGAAGATGCCTGCGACATGCTCGCGGCGTTCATAGAAACCACGCGCCTCCAGGCCGGAATAGCGCTGCGCGATTTCGAAGTGCGGGAATTCGCCGGCGTCCGGACTCAGGCGCACGAACACATCCAGCGATTGTCCCTGCTGCACGGTCACGGAATCTTCGCGTGTGGCGCGGCCATCCAGCTCGGCGCGCAGCACGAACGTGCCAGCGGGGATGCCCTGAAACGAAAAGTGCCCGTCCTTGTCGCTGGTGGCCTGTCGATCGAGCGCCAGGAGTGTGAGGCGGGCGCCGGGCAGTGCTTTGGCGCGGCCGCGATCGAACACATGCCCGTAAATGCGTGCGGTCGCGATCCACGTCGTGTCCTGCGCTGCGACAGTGGAGGCGAGCGCCGTGAAGGCGAAGCTGGCAATGACGAGATGCGAGATGGCGCGTGGCACGATCAGCCCCTGCGTGGGAGGAGTGCCCGGGGAGGGATTCGAACCCTCAAGCCCTTGCAGGCAGCGGATTTTGAGTCCGCCGCGTTTGCCATTTCGCCACCCGGGCAGACGCCAAAACTAACCCGGTGATTCCGATTACTCCAGACCTTTCGGCGGGCCCAGTACTTCCCTGAAGAGAATCGCGCGAGCGAGCGCCGAGCGATTACGCAGATCGATGTGCAGGCGGTCGCCTGCTTCATGCACGCTGGGTGGCGGTGCCAGGTGGGCCAGCTTTTCGTGGAACTGCGCGTCGCGCACAGCAGCGGAGGGTGGCTCCGTCTCGAGCGACTGTATTTCGGCGACGGCGGGCGCCGCGCGCCGGTCTTTTTCGGTTTCGCGTTCGCGGTTGCGCAGCAGTTCGGTGATGGCCGCGTCCTCGCGCGACGGTTGACCGAGCGGGCGAGGCGTGAGCGCAGCCGAACGCGCAGCAGGCACCTGAGTCGCGGGCTGCTGCACAGATGGCGCCCTGGGCGGCTGTGGCAGTGTCGGTTGTGGCTGCGGCAGTGGCGTGGGGCCGGAGCGACGCTGCCCGGTCAGCATCTCCCAGAGATCCTGCGGCAGCATGTCCGCAGCGTTCGGCCGCTCGCCCGGTGACGTCATGGTGGTGCGCGCCATCGGGCCGCTCTGCATTGGGCGCTGCCCTGGCCGGCCCTGCGGCGGGCGGCTCGGTGGCGGCTGTCCGGCTTTGCGTACGCGCTCGATCGCGGGCAGTACGACGAATATGATGACCAGGAAGATCCAGAAAAGGCCGCTTCCCACTCAGCCCCCTTCGCGCGGATGCGCGCCGTCATCGCCACCGGCAATGGCGCGCCGCATTTCCGTGTCCGCCGTAACATTGCGATAGCGAGCATAGTCCATGATGCCGAGATTTCCCTCGCGGAACGCTTCGGCCATGGCCAGCGGGATCTCGGCTTCGGCTTCCACAACCTTGGCGCGCATCTCCTGCACCTTCGCGCGCATTTCCTGCTCGGCGGCCACGGCCATGGCGCGACGCTCCTCCGCCTTGGCCTGCGCGATGCGCTTGTCCGCTTCCGCCTGATCCGTCTGCAGCTCGGCGCCGATGTTCTTGCCCACATCGACATCGGCAATATCGATGGAGAGGATCTCGAAAGCGGTGCCTGCATTGAGTCCCTTGGCCAGCACCGTCTTCGAGATGTTGTCGGGGTTCTCCAGCACGGCCTTGTGCGACGCAGAAGAGCCGATGGTGGAGACAATGCCTTCACCGACACGCGCGAGGATCGTGTCTTCGCCCGCGCCACCCACGAGGCGGGTGATGTTGGCGCGCACGGTAACGCGCGCGGTGGCGATCAGCTGAATGCCGTCTTTCGCCATGGCGGCGACGCGCGGTGTGTCTATGACTTTCGGATTGACGGAGACCTTCACGGCTTCGAGCACGTCGCGGCCGGCGAGATCGATGGCGGCGGCCTGCGGGAACGGGAGTCCGAGATTCGCCTTGTCGGCGCTGATCAGTGCTTTCACCACGCGATCCACGTGACCGCCGGCGAGGTAATGCGCCTCGAGCTGTTGCACGTTGAGATGGAGACCGGCCTTGGTGGCGGCGATCAGCGGACGCACGACCTGCGCGGGATTCACCTTGCGCAGTCGCATCCCGATGAGATCGGTAATGCCGACACGGACGCCGGCGAAGATGGCTTCGATCCAGAGTCGCACAGGGATCGCCCAGTTCAACAGCATGATGGCGATGAGTGCGACGATCAAAGCGATGATGGGTAGTGCCGTAAAGGCGTCCATCCGTGGCTCCGTTTCGATGATTTGAAGTGCGCGGCGCTCAGCGCACCGCGCGCACGATGTGACGGTAGCCTTCCGAGCGCATCACGCGCACGGGCGTACCGGCGCTGATCCAGCTGGACTCGGCCTCCACGTCGACGCGCTCCTCACCGATCTTTGCGACGCCGGACGGCCGCAGGTCGGTCAGCGCCACGCCGTCGGCGCCGACCAGTTCGTGGCGCACTTCGGCGGACTGATAGCCGACATCGCGACTCGTCGATTCTTCGAGCATGAGACCGGAGCGCGCGAACCGACCGCTGCGCGGCAGATGGCGCAGCAGTGCCCACACGATGAGCACCACCGTGATGGCGGCAATGGAAACGACGCCGGCGGCGGTGGCGACGTCCGCAGATGTCGCGAAATGCGGGAGCAGGCTGAGGAAGATGCTCGTGCCCACCGCAGCGATGCCCGCAATGCCGGCGATGCCGAAGCCGGGAATGACGAACGCCTCGAGCAGGAGCAGCAGGATGCCGACGCCCAGCAGGATCATCTCTTCCATGCCGGCGAGGCCCACGAGATAGCGACTGCCGAAGAAGAGACCCAGCGAGCCGAGGCCGATGAGACCGGCCAGACCGAAGGCGTGCGCCTTGATTTCGATGACCACACCCAGGAAGCCGAGCACGAGGAGCAGTGGCGCGACGGCGGGGTTGGACAGGAAGCGCACCAGCGATTCAGCCCAGTTGATCTGCGTGTCGTGCACCTCGGTCGCGGGCACGCCGACAGCCGCCAGCACACCATCCAGATCCGCAGCCGGCTGTGCGTACCCGATCCTCACGGCTTCGTCTGTCGTCAGTGTGAGCAGCTTGCCCTGGGCGACGACGCCGTCGATGGCGACGTCTTCATCGACCATCGCTTCCGCCACGCGCGGATCGAGGCCCTGCTGCTCCGCCAGCGCACGCATCTCGCTGCGCATGGCGCTCACGATCTTCTCGGGCGCCTTCTCGCCGCTGCCGTTCACGGGTGTGGCAGCGCCGATCACGGCGCCCGGCTTCATGTAGATGCGGCGTGTGGCGAGCGCAATGAGAGCACCCGCCGAGAACGCGCGGCGATCGACAAAGGTGTAGACGGGCACCGGGCTCTTCTGGATGGCATTGACGATCTGATCCGCCGCATTGATGCGGCCACCGGGCGTATCCATGTCGAGGACAATCGCGCGCGCACCAGCCCTGGCGGCGTCAGCCAGGCTGCGCTCGACAAAGGGAGCGAGTCCCAGCTCGATCACACCGTTCAGCGGCACGCGATACACCGCGGCGGAAGGTGGCGCGGGCGCGTGCTTGTGTGACAGCAGCATGCCCACGCCGACGACCGCGGCCGCGAGCGTGCCCAGCATCACGGCGATGATGACGAACAGCGCACGTATCGGAGATGAGGGCATGATCGATCCTACCGGTGAGGGCTCCGGCGGTTCCGCGACAGCACTATACCCATCGCAAGGTAGTGGACTGCCACCGAAGTAGCGAGTGCATTTCCCATGCGGGCGGCAACCGTGTCACGCGCCCTGTTCCGCTCGCGCCCGACAGCGGCTCATGCGGCCGGAGCGTGAGTCACTGCAAGCTGATACGCGCGTGCCGCACCCGGCGCTCACGGCTGTCCATACTTGACCGAGCGTCAGCACAGGTTCAGGTTCACCGGGCTGCTCGCTGGGCACGGCTGAGGTCCTGCGGAGTACTCTTCCGCGGCCGGAAAGTCGAGGCCGGCGCACTGGCGGCGACCCGAGGCGAGGCTGGCAGACGCGCCAGCTTTTTTTTCGCCGCACCCGCGCCGGCCCGCGAGGGGCATGGGGACACCTGACTTGATGGCGCACCGCCGCGCGGCGCGCTTCACGCCTGATTCGGGAAAGAGGAGGATGACATGGCCCATGTGGCAGAAGAAACCATGAGCGATCGCAGGACGCTTGTGGCGTACGAGGCGAGAGATGGCGTCGCGGTCCTGACGCTCGACGACCCGCCCGCCAATACCTATACCTACGAGATGATGCAGGACCTGGACACCGCGATTCTGCGGGCACGCATGGATGACAGCGTCTACGTGCTGGTGCTCACCGGCGCGGGCGAGAAGTTTTTCTGCGCGGGCGCGAACATCCAGATGCTCAACACCGTGACGCCGCAGTTCAAGTACTACTTCTGCCTGCATGCGAACGAGACGCTCAACCGCCTGGAGCAGACGCCCAAGCTGGTGATCGCGGCGCTCAACGGCCACACCGTGGGCGGCGGACTCGAGATCGCCATGGCGGCCGACATGCGTATTGCGCGCAAGGGCGGGGGCAAGATCGGCCTGCCCGAGGTCACGCTGGGCGTGCTTCCGGGCACTGGCGGCACGCAGCGTCTCTGCCGCCTGGTCGGCAAGGCGAAGGCGATCGATCTGATGATCACCGGGCGGACGTTCGAGTTCGAGGAGGCGCAGTCCATGGGCATCGTCAACGATGTCATCGAGGGCGGCAACCGCGCCGAGTTCCTGGCGCGCATCCTCGACTACGCCAGGCAGTTCACACCGCCCAACAAGGCGGCGAAGGCGGTGGGCAACATCAAGCGCAGTGTGCAGACGGGCGGCGAACTGCCTTTGCAGGATGCACTGGCGGTGGAGCGCGAGCTGCAGCAGCTGCTCTTCCAGAGCGGGGACGCGAAGGAAGGCCTGGCAGCGTACATCGAGAAGCGCAAGCCGGAGTTCAAGGCCCGCTGAGCGGCCGGGCCATGGCAACGACCAGCCTTCCGGTCGAGCGGGCGGCACCGAACCGCCTGTTCGTGGACGGCGCCTGGGTCGACGCGGCCAGCGGCGACCGCTTCGAGACGCGCAATCCAGCGACCGGCGAAGTGATTGCCGAGATCGCCGAAGCGGGCGCCGCGGATGTCGATGCCGCTGTCGGCGCGGCGCGCAAGGCATACGAAGGGCCGTGGAGCCGCATGGATGCGGCAGACCGGGGTGCGCTGCTCTGGAGGATCAGTGACCTGATCGAGGCGCGCGCCGACACGCTGGCCCGGCTCGAAGTCATCGACAACGGCAAGCCCATCCGCGAAGCCCAGATCGATCTGCGCGAAACGATCGACGCCTTCCGCTATTACGCGGGCTGGACCACCAAGCTGGAAGGCGAAACCATCCCGGTACGCGGCAACATCCTGAACTACACGCTGCGCGAGCCGCTGGGTGTGGTGGGCGCCATCATCCCGTGGAACTTCCCGCTGCTCATGGCCGCGTGGAAGGTGGCACCGGCGCTGGCCTGTGGTAACACCGTGGTACTGAAGCCGGCCGAGCAGACGCCGCTGACCGCACTCGAGCTGGCGGCCATTGCCACGGAAGCGGGACTTCCGGCGGGGGTGCTCAATGTCCTGCCGGGCTTCGGCGAGACCGCGGGCGCGGCCCTGGTGCGGCATCCGGGCGTGGACAAGGTGGCATTCACCGGCTCGACGGCGGTGGGCAAGATCATCATGCGGGAGGCGGCGGCCACGCTGAAGCGCGTCTCGCTCGAGCTGGGCGGCAAGTCCCCGAATATCGTGTTAGCAGATGCCGACGTGGATGCCGCGGCCAGAGGCGCCTTTGCCGGCATCTTCTACAACATGGGCCAGGCCTGCACGGCCGGTTCCCGCCTGCTGGTGGCGGCATCGATCAAGGAAGCACTGCTGGCACAGATCGTGGAGCGAGCCCGCAAGCTGCAGCCGGGCGACCCGCTCGATCCGAAGACGCGCATGGGTCCGCTCATTTCGGAGGAGCAGCTGACGCGCGTACAAGGGTACATTGAGCAGGGCCGGCGCGAGGGCGCGAACCTGCTGGTCGGCGGGAAGCGGGCACTGTACGGTGGCGAGGCGCGCGGCTACTGGCTCGAGCCGACGGTGTTCGACGCGGTGCAGCCCGGGCACGTGATCGCGCAGGAGGAGATTTTCGGACCGGTGCTGGCGGCGCTCACCTTCGAGGACGAGGAGGAGGCCATCGCGCTTGCCAACGACACCATCTACGGGCTGGCCGCGGCCGTGTGGACCCGCGACATCAAGAAGGCGCACCGCTTCGCGCGGCGCGTGCAGGCCGGCACTGTCTGGATCAACACCTATCACCCACTGGACGCGGCTTCGCCTTTTGGCGGCTACAAACAATCGGGTTACGGCCGGGAACTGGGTCGCTACGCACTGGATCTCTACACGCAGATCAAGAGCGTGTGGGTGGATCTGAACTGATCCGCACGACATGGCCGGCGAAGCGTGGATCGTCGACGCAGCCCGCACGCCGGTGGGACGGTACGGCGGCGCGCTCGCCGGCGTCCGCCCCGATGATCTCGGCGCGCACATCCTCCAGGCAGTTCTGAGCCGGACCGGCATCGATGGTGCAACCGTCGATGACGTGATTCTGGGCTGCACCAATCAGGCAGGCGAAGACAATCGCAACGTGGCTCGCATGGCGGCACTGCTCGCGGGTCTTCCGGTCACCGTGCCGGGCCAGACCGTGAACCGCCTGTGCGGGTCCGGGCTGCAGGCCATCAACTCGGCGGCGCACGCGATTCGCGCGGGTGAAGGCGATGTATTCCTGGCGGGCGGCGTGGAATCGATGAGTCGCGCACCCTGGGTGATGCTCAAGCCGGAAGAAGCCTATGCGCGGGGCGCGCCGCGTGTGGCTGACAGCGTGTTGGGCTGGCGCTTCACCAATTCGCGTTTCCCCGACATTTACACCGTTTCGCTGGGCGAGACCGCCGAGCTGGTGGCGGAGAAGTACGGCGTGACGCGTGACGCCCAGGATGCGTTCGCGCTGGAGAGCCAGCAGCGTGCGAGCGCGGCGATGACGGCCGGTCGTTCTGCGGCCGAGCTGGTGCCGGTCACGGTCCCGGGTCCGAAAGGACAAAGTCAGACGGTGGCCCGCGACGAGCACCCTCGCCCGGATACGACACTGGAAAAGCTGGCGCGACTGCGGCCGGCCTTTCGGGAAGGCGGCACCGTCACGGCCGGCAATTCCTCGGGCCTCAATGACGGCGCCGCCGCACTGCTGCTGATGGAGGCTGCACGCGCGCGCGCACTGGGCATGACGCCCCTGGCGCGCGTGGTGAGCAGCGCGGTTGCCGGCATTGAGCCGCAGTACATGGGCATGGGCCCGGTTCCTGCCACGCGAATCGCGTTGCGGCGGGCAGGGCTTGGCATCGAGGACATCGTCCTCGCGGAAATCAACGAGGCGTTCGCGGCACAATCGATTCCGTGCATGCGTGAGCTGGGGCTCGACCCGGCACGTGTGAACGTGAACGGTGGCGCCATTGCGCTCGGGCACCCGCTGGGCTGCTCGGGCGCACGCATCCTCACTACGCTGGTGCACGAGCTGCGCCGGCGGGGCGGCGGCGTGGGTCTGGCCACGATGTGCATTGGCGTCGGCCAGGGCATTGCCACGATCGTGGAGGTGTTCGCATGAGCACGGACAAGGTGCTGGTCGAGGCCGAGGGCGCACTCGGCTGGATCCGCATCAACCGGCCGGAGCGGCTGAATGCGTTCGCGGAAGGCATGCGCAACGACATTCTCGCGGCGCTCGAGACACACGAGCGGAACAGCGATGTTCGCTGCGTGATCATCACCGGTGTGGGGCGCGCGTTTTCGACTGGCGGCGACATCAGCGTCATGTCCGAGCTGGTGGATGCCAACGACGAAGCGCGCTTCGAGGCGCTGGTGCGCGCGGGAGCCAACGTGGTCTCGTACATTGAGAACATGGGCAAGCCGGTGATGGCGGCGGTGAACGGCCCCGCAGCCGGCGCCGGCGCCTGCCTGGCGCTGGCCTGCGATCTGCGCGTGGCCAGTGAAACCGCATCCATCGGGCTCACCTTCCTGCGCGTCGGCCTGCACCCTGACTGGGGCGGCAGTTATTTCCTGCCTCGCCTCGTGGGCATGGCGGTGGCCGCCGAGGCCATTTACACGGGCGGCATGATCAACGCCGAGCGCTGTGAGCGGCTGGGTCTGTTCAACCGCGTGGTGCCTGCCGCCGAGCTGGAAACGGCTGCGCGCGGCATTGCCGGACAGATCGCCGGCGCACCGGCACAGGTGCTGGCCGATGCCAAGCGCGCACTGCGCCACAGCTCGACGGCGCCGCTGCACGAGATGCTCGAAATGGAGGTGCAGGCGCAGCTGCGTGCATTCCGCTCCGATGATTTCCGCGAGGGACTGCACGCGTTCCTGGAGAAGCGCAGTCCGCGCTTCAACCGGAAGCCCTCACCTGCCCGCACACGCTGATGGCAGAAACGTTCAACGTCCTGGTGGTGGGCGCCGGAACCATGGGCCACGGCATTGCGCAGGTGGCAGCGCAGGCCGGGCACAAGGTAACGCTGGTGGACATCAGGATCGAGCTGGCGCGGCACGGCCTCGAGCGCATCCGGGAGAACCTCGAGGGTGGTGTGGCGCGCGGCAAACTCAGTGTTCAGGAGCGCGACGCAGCCCTGGCGAGGGTGCGCGCTGACGTGGACGCGGGCGCGGCGGCCGTGGATGCGGACTTCGTCATCGAAGCGGTGCCCGAGCGGATGGAGCTGAAACAGGCGCTGCTGCGCACGGTGGATGCGGCCACTGCGGGTCGGGCGGTGCTGGCCAGCAACACATTGAGCCTGAGCATCAGTGAGCTGCAGCGGGGTCTCACACACCCGGAGCAGGTCGTGGGCCTGCACTTCTTCAATCCGGTGCACATCAACAAGCTGGTAGAGCTGGTGCGCGGCCTCGCCACGAGCGAGGACACGGTGGCGCGTGCACTCTGGTTCGTGCGCGGTCTGGGCAAGGAGCCGATCGTGGTGAACGATTCGCCCGGTTTCGCGACCTCGCGGCTGGGTGTGCTCCTCGGCCTGGAAGCAATGCGCATGGTGGAACAGGGCGTGGCCAGTGCGGAAGACATCGACAAGGCGATGGAACTCGGTTACCGCCACCCCATGGGGCCGCTGCGCCTCACTGACCTGGTGGGTCTGGACGTGCGCCTGGACATAGCTAACTACCTGTTCGAGCAGCTGGGCGCCGAGCAGTTCCGCCCGCCGCGCATCCTGCAGGACATGGTGGCGCAGGGCAAGCTGGGAAAGAAGACCGGTGAAGGGTTCTACCGCTGGACGGCGGGCGCGTGATGCCTTTCGAAACACTGCTCGTCGAGCGGGACCGGCATGTAGCCACGATCATCATCAATCGGCCGGACAAGCGCAATGCGCTGAACGCGATGGTGCGGGACGAAGTGGTCCGGGCACTGGCTGCGCTGCGTGATGATGCGGAAACCCGTGTCGTGGTATTCACCGGCGCGGGCGACAAGGCGTTCATCGCGGGCGCGGACATCAGCGAATTCGCGGAGCGTACGCCGGTCGAGCAGCGTGCCACCATGACGGGACGGCGGCTGTTCGAGGAGATCGCGGCGTTTCCGCGCCCGACCATCGCCATGATCAACGGCTTCGCCCTGGGCGGCGGGTGCGAAGTGGCACTGGCGTGCGATCTGCGCACGGCCGCACGCTCGGCGAAGCTCGGCCAGCCGGAGATCCGGCTGGGTCTGCTTCCCGGTGGCGGCGGCACGCAGCGACTGCCGCGGCTGGTGGGCTTCGGGCGTGCAATGCGGCTGGTTCTGACGGGCGAGCTGATCGACGCGGCCGAGGCCGAGCGCATCGGGCTGGTCGAATGGGTTTTCGATGATGCGGCACTGCGTGAAAGCACGATGACCATCGCGCACACGCTGGCGGGATTCTCGCCCGTAGCGCTGGAGCTGGCGAAGACGGCGGTGCGCGCCGCCATGGAAGCGCCGCTGAGCGCGGGCCTGGCGCAGGAGCGCGAGCTGTTCATCAGCGCGTTCGCGAGCGAAGATCGCGTCGAGGGCGTGCGCGCGTTCCTGGAAAAGCGCCCGCCCGGGTTCCGCGGACGCTAGTCGCGAAGCCACAACCGCACGCACACGGAGGCGGCATGAAGAATCCGTTCGGCGAAGATGAGGCGGCGGGATCGCGTCGCTCGAATCCGTTCGGTGATGAGGGCGGCGACCTGAATCCGATCGAGCGGCTGGAGCACGCGGCGCGCAAGATCCGCATGCTGCGCACCCAGATGGGTGCGGAAGGTCTGACACTATCGGCCACGCGCGTGCTGATCGACGAGCTCAGCGCATCACTGGAAGCGGCCGCGCGCGCGCTGCGCGAGGTGAAGCGGTGAGCGCGCCGGCGGCCCGACGCCTCGTCGTCGCGTACATCGTGGCATCAGCGTTCTTCCTCACGTTCCCGGCCATCCTGCCGTTCAACCGCATCGAGCCGCGTGTGTTCGGCATGCCCTTCGTGATGATCTGGGTCGCAGCCTGGGTGGCACTGGGCTTCTTCGTGCTGCTCATCATGGAGCTGGCGCAGACGCGCGCGGAGAATGAAGCCGCCGCGGCAGAGGAACGCATTCCCCCGCAGTGAGCCCTCCAACCGGCGATTGACATGGAACGCTGGCAGCTGATCACGACGATCGTGCTGGGCTACCTGGTGCTGGCCCTGGGTATCGGGCTGTTAGCAGGCCGCAGGGTGAGCCACGGCGTCACGGGCTACGTGGCTGCAGACCGGCGCTTCGGTCTGCTGTCCATGTATTTCGTGATCGGCGGCACGGTCTTCAGCGCGTTCGCGTTCCTGGGCGGACCGGGCTGGGCGTATTCCCGGGGCGTGGCGGTGCTCTACATCCTGAGCTACGGCGTGCTGGGCGTTTCGCCCTGGTATTTCGTGGGCCCGCGCACGGCGAGGCTGGGCCGGCGCAAGGGATTCGTGACGCAGGCGCAGCTGGTAACAGGGCGTTTCCCCAGTCGCGCGCTTTCTCTCCTCATGGCCGTCATTGCCGTGGGCTCGTTCATTCCCTACATCATGCTGCAGATGAGCGGCGCGGGCATCGTCTTCAGCGCGGTGACGGCGAATCACATTCCGTTCTGGGCGGGCGCGGCGCTGTCCTACTTCGTGGTGGTGCTGTACGTGCTCATCGGCGGCGCCTCGGCGGTGGGATGGACCAACGTGTTCGAGGGCGCCATCATGATCGCGGTGGCGTGGGGCCTGGGACTGTATGTGCCGCACGCGCTGTACGGCGGCGTTGGCCCCATGTTCCAGCGCATAGCGGCCGCGCGCCCCGAGATGCTGCTGCTGCCCGGACTCGATGCGGCGGGCCATACCTGGAGCTGGGGCGCCTACTCCACGGCGATCCTCTCCTCGGCGCTGGGCTTCGTGGTGTGGCCGCACCTGTTCATGAAGGCGTTCAATGCGCGCGACGATCGCACGCTGCGGCGCACCGTGGTGCTCTATCCGACATTCCAGCTGTTCCTGATTCCGCTGCTGCTGGTGGGCTTCGCGGGCGTGTTGTTCACGCCGCGGCCGGCCACGGCCGACTTCATTCTGCCGCACGTGCTGCTGCAGTCGGGCATGCCCGCAGTCGTTGTCGGCCTGTTCTGCGCGGGCGCGCTGGCGGCTTCCATGTCGACGGGCGATGCACTGCTGCACGCGGCCGGTTCGATCACCATCGAGGATGGCGTGGCACCGTTCCTCCGCATCAGGGAAAGCCTGCGCCGCCATCTCATGCAGTTGCTGGTGGTGGTCTTTGGACTGCTGGCCTACTTCCTGGCCGTGGTTGCGCGGCCCAATCTGGTGGTGCTGCTGCTCACGGCCTACGCGTTCGTCGACCAGCTGGCACCGCCTGTCTACGCGGCGCTCTACTGGAAGCGCGCCACCACGGCGGGCGTGCTGGCCGGTCTCTTCGGCGGCATGGCGACGGCGCTCTTCTTCGTCTTCCGGCAGGGGCTGCGACCGTTCCAGATCCACGAAGGCATTCTGGGCGTCATTGTTAATGTCGTGTTGCTGGTGGTCGTGAGCCTGCTGACGCAGCCGCAGGCGGTGGCGCACGTCGCGGACTTCATGTCGGACGACGACGCCGCCGGCGCCACCGCTGGTCCGACAGACGCCGTGGCCGCCGCCGACTGAACCCCTGACAGCCTGTCAGCCGCCTCGCCCGCTGCGGGCCCGGGCCCGCGCGCTGTCGGGCGACGCACCCCGGCGAGCAGCCGGGCGGTCGTCATCATCGGCGCGTGCGCCGCGTTCCTTCGCGTCCTCGCGCTCGTCATCGGCCAGATCCTTCGACATGGGAAAGAAGAGCGACTGGCCGGTGGCCGGGTAGGGCGTGTTCCAGCCTTTCGCCGCGTGCCAGAGAATGCGATTGAGGGCGTCGGAGGGCGCGGCATCCGGCTCGACGAAGTTCATGCGCGCAGAGGCGAGCGCGGCACTCCGCGCGGCGCCGCGCAGCGACTGGCTCTTGGGATTCTGCTGGTAGATGGAAACCGCAGGTTCGACGGCCACATAGGGTGTCAGATCCGCGGGCTGCGCCGGCTCGATGAAGCTGGTGCGCATGTCGTTGGCGATCAGGTCGAACACGCTGAGCGGCTGCAGCCCGAGCATCAGCTCGATGGTCTTCACCATGCTCTGCTGTGCATACATGGTGTGGTCGAGTACGCCGCGGCGGGTGAACGGACTGATGGCCAGCGCCACCGTGCGGTGACCGTCCACGTGATCGACACCGCCCTGTGCGTCATCCTCGACGACGAAGATGGCCATCGATTTCCAGAACGGCGACCTGGAGAGCCCTTCGACGATCTGGCCCAGGGCAAGGTCGTTGTCCGCGAGGCAGGCGGCCGGCGTGGTGAACTGCGGGGTGGTGCCGGCCGTGTGATCGCTGGGCAGCTGAATCATCACGAGGTCGGGCATGCTGCCGGCCTGCTGCCACTTCGCCAGGTGCTGCAGGAAGATGCGCGCGCGCACCACATCCGGCACGGTGCCGCCGTACGAGGGGAAGTCGTGCGCTAATATGGTGTTCAGGCGATGGTTGGGCGCCTCGATGTGGAAGCGGCCCGCGAAGTCAGAGCCCTGCCGGTACGCCTCCAGGTGGACGAGTCGCTTGCCCTGCTCGGCGGGCGGCATGGTGCCGGCGTACTCACCGAACACGGTGACCGTCCGGCCTCTGGCGAGGACCGCGTCCCAGAGGAAGCCGCCGCCGGCCGGCGCCAGCGGATCCGCGCCATCGAACGGGTAGCTGCGCCCCTCGTACCCGGGCCACATTGCGTAATCACTCTCATTGGCCTGCGTCACCCACTGGTGGCCATCGCCGGAATTGCCGCCGGTCGCGTAGAAGTTGTCCAGCAGCACGAATTGCTGCGCCAGGCGGTGGTGGTTGGGCGTGATGCTGTCGCCGTAGATGGCAAGAGTCGGATCGCCGTTGCCGCGGGCAATATCGCCGAACAACTGGTCGTAGGTGCGGTTCTCCTTGATGATGTAGACCACGTGATCGACGAGAGAGGGCTCGCCCGGCCGCTCGGGAACCGCACGGGGAGCGACACCGCTGCGCGGCTGTAATGCGACGTTAGCGGGGGACGACACTGGTGTCAGCCGATTGCTGGCGGCGACTGCGCGGGAGAAGCCCGCCAGTGCCGCGGCGCCGGGAACGGGCACCACGTTCACCGCGCCCTGATAGGCGTGGACGTAGCCCTTGCCGGCGACGAAATCATCCGGATAGCGCGCGGCCAGCTCGGCGGACGCCGTGCCCGAGCCGATGCCCAGCAGCGCACCCACGGCGAGGTACTTCCCATCCGCACTGAGCGCCAGGCTGGCGGGATACCAGGCGGTGGGAATGAGTCCTTTCACGGTCCCGTCGTCGGCATTCACCACGGCAATGGCATTGATGCCGCCCAGTGCGACGTAGAGCGTCTGGCCATCGCGCGACAGTGCCAATGCCGTGGGTGCGAGGCCGCTGGTGCGCTCGCGGAAGGCATTGATGGGCATGGTGCGAACAACGGTGTTACGGCGCGTGTCGATGGCGGACACGGCATCGGAATTGCCATCCGCGACGAAGACGCGCTGGTGCGTCTCGTCCCAGACGATGGCGGTCGGGTGCAGACCCACGGCGATCGTGTGCGTTGCGCGGCCGCTGATGAGATCGATGCGTGTGACCGTGCCGCTGGCGGCGATGCCGCGCGCATCCACGACCACCCGGTCGGCATGCGGCGCGATTCCCGTGGGTGCGGACTGCTCTCCGGCCAGCGGCCGGCGGCCGCCCCAGTTGCTCACGTACGCTACCGTGCCCGCGGAATCGATGGCCGCGGCGAACGGCGCAATGCCGGTGGGCGCCTTGCGCAGCAATGCACCGGTGGATGCATCGATGACCGCAAGCGAGTCGTTGAACAGGAGGGGGACGACCGCGATGCGCTGGCCACTCGCGCTGGCGCGTCGCGCAACCGCAGGCGAGCCGACGGCGTTGAGCCCCAGCCGGTCGCTCAATGGCCGCAGCGTATCGCCATCCACGGCGCTCAGGCGAACCGCGGTGATCATGCGCACGGGTGCGCCGTCCGTGGGCTCTGGCTTTTCGGGCTGCGCGCTGAGACGCAGGGAATGACTCACGAGTGGCCGGTCCGCGATGGCGTCGTAACCCAGCCCCTGCAGACCCGCGCTGCCGTTCACCGGGATGCTGGCGAGGATGCGATTCTGCGCCATTGAGAGGTGGTAGAGCGTCGCGGGATGGGCTCCGCCGGCCGTGGTGAGGACCCACACGTCGTCGCTGGAACGGCCGAAGGCCACGCCGTATACGCGGCCCTGGAATACGGTCTGATTCCCGGCCGGTGCGATCTTCTGCTGGGTTGTCACCACGCCCGGCCTGGGCGACGGCGACTGCCGGCCCTGCGCACTCGCTGCGAGGGCGTGGACGGACAGCGCGATCGTGATGAGCGCCAGGCGCATCAGAACACCTCGAGATTGATTGTCTTCCGGGGGGATGGCAGCCGTGTCGCGGCCGCGGTGCGCACGCTGCACTGTCGGGTCCGGCCGGCGCACTCGCAAGATGGAGCCTGACTGGATCGGCAACGCACGAGGCCTGTAACAGAAACAAAAAGCCCCGGACTGCAGGCAGCCCGGGGCAAGCATCGAGCGATGGCGCGGGCTCAGTCGGCCGGCTGCACCGATATTTCCTGGCGGTCGCGGCCACGACGGTCGAACTTCACGACGCCGTCGACGAGCGCGAACAGTGTATGATCGCGGCCCTGCCCGACGTTGCGCCCGGCGTGGAACTTCGTGCCGCGCTGACGCACGATGACGTTGCCCGCCACGACGAACTGTCCGCCGTAGCGCTTCACACCCAGGAACTGCGGATTCGAGTCCCGGCCGTTACGGCTAGAGCCTACGCCTTTCTTGTGCGCCATACGTGATCCTTCGTCTGCTCCGTACTCGCGTTGTGGGTCGCCGCCCGCATTGAGGTGGGCGCATCGCCGCGGGGCGCTGCGCTCACGGTGAAGGGCGGCTAGAGCCGGATCTCGGAAACCTGGACCTCCGTGAACTTCTGGCGGTGGCCCTGCTTGCGGCGGTAGTTCTTGCGTCGCTTGCGCTTGAAGATCGTGATCTTGCGGCCCTTGCCGTGCTTCACGACCTCGGCCAGCACCTGGGCACCCTCGACCACGGGCACGCCAACCTTGAGGCCGTCATTGGAGCTGGCGACCAGGACCTGATCGAAAGCCACCGTATCACCCACTTCCGCGGTCAGCGATGGGACCTTGATTCTTGCCCCTGGCTCGGCCCGGAATTGCTTGTCGCCTGTGCGGAAGATCGCGTACATGCCGGTTCTTTGCGCCGTTCGTATTCGGTTACAGACTTGGTATTTTGACGGCGCGGCCCCCTTCCGTCAACCCCTCGAGCAGCAGGTAGTGGGTCAGTCACCGTGTAACAAATTCAGAATGTCCTCCATCGTCCACACGCGGTTCGTGAGCCCGGCCGCCATCGCTGGCGTCGTATGGATACCCCGGTTCGCGCGTGTGAGCGTCTGATGCGGGCGGCAGAAGTTGTAGTGCATGAAGTGCAGCGCCACCGCGTACAGGTGGTTTTCCACCTTCTTTGAGAACGCGTTGGTCAGGCGCGTGAAGCGCCGCATCTGCATCCGCATCGTCAGGTTCTGCCGCTCCACATGCGACGTGCAAACGTCGGCCTCTTCCGGGCGGCCCATGATCGGCTCCTTGCGCGTCCCGACGCAGACGGCGGGGCTGTAGCGGCGGTTCTCCTCCCCGTCCGGGCTGTGACCGTACAGCTTGATCAGCATGGCGTAATCGACCTGACCCCAACCGAAGGCTCGCTCCACGGCGGTCAGGTAGATCGTGAGGCCGTCGGTCGTAAGCTGCACGCGCGAGGACAGCCGGTCATGGAGATCCTGAATGAAGGCATGGCCCGTCTTGGGGTCACGGTTCCCGACCCGATACGCCACTATGAGCTTGGAATCCTGATCGAGCGCCGTCCAGGTCCACACGTCGCCCCGGCCTGCCCTTGCTCCTCGACCGGCACGCGCCGGTCCTTGCAGCCCGCGAAACTCCAGATCTCGTCAAGCCGGCGCTCCTCCCATTGAGCTACTGGCCCCCACTCAGCGAACCCGCCCTATTGAGCCTCTAACGCTCAATAGGGCGGTCCTGCATCGCACCGCCTTCCCCTTCCTTGGGTAGCGAATATCTCGATCCACGACGAACCACGCGCTTTCTCTTCACGAGGTAGGCAAGAACGGACGAAATTGTCCGGCGCTGACGACGCTCATCCGTGGATCTCGTGTGACCCACACGTTCTACTACACGGTCGATCAGCTCGCTTGCCTTCAATGACTTGGCGCTCACTCCTAACACTTCGATAATAGCCTGACTCGGCCCGGCGCCATTCCTGCGGGGAGAGATTCCATCATCTGTCGGCGCATGGGACTCAATAACAGTGACGTTATCAGGCATCGGTAGCTCGCGTTGCGTTGAAACGTAGATTGTGCGAAAGCGCAGCAGTTCCTGGCGCTCCAAATCGATCTCATGCAAGCGCCTGTCGATAGACTGGACGAGATCATCAATCGTTGTCATGGCAGATTACCCATTTTGTGACGCGCGTACAGCGTTCTGTCCGAGGCAATTTAATATGGCCGTCGCTCATCCGACAGGGCCGCAAATCGATGGACACAGGACCAGTCCCTTCAACCCCGACCATCCGTTGGGCCATAAATCTTTGGTTTCAGTCCAGTATGGACAAGAAAGCACCGTACAGTATATACTGTACGGTGCTTTTCTTCTTCCCAGCGGAGGGAAACTGTCAATTCTTGGTATCTCGACCCTTATTCTTCCAGCGAGCTTGGGCGGCCTTCCGGGCCGCGTCAGATCGTTGCTCCGGCGTCATCGTTTCGAGGCGGCGCTTGCCGCCCTTCTTCCCGCCGAGCTGGCCGAGCCGGACGGCATGGGGGTTCTTTCTGCGGGGAGGCTCCGGCGTTTCGGCCTCCGGTTTCTCCGCAGTCGCGGCCTCCGCAACCCGGAATGCGCGCAGGTTGGGGTCATTGCTGGGTTTGATGCTTTTGCGCTTTGGCATGAGCTAAAGGTAGGAAAGCGGTAGTGATCGGACAAGTATCAAAGCATCGGAAGTTGCCCGCCTTGGTCCGCCCGGATGTGTTGTAATACCCTCAGAATGCGGTGCTCGAACCGAAAGCCATCCGCCGTGGACGACGTTCTAAGCTCCACGTTACATTGAAGGGCATCGCCAGCGCCGAAAGTCTCATTGCGCTGTGACACCCGTCGCAGAAAATCCTCATCTGGAGTTGACCCGGTTTCGTGGACACTTACTCTCTTGGGTAGAGAAAGGAGTCCACAATGTCGAAACGACGGTCGTATCCCTTGGAATTCCGTAGTCGGCTTATCGACCTGGCCCGGGCGGGTCGCTCGATCGGAGAGCTGGCGAAGGAATTCAAGGTGTCGGAGCAGTCACTTCGCAACTGGGTGAAGCAGGCGGATCGGGATGCGGGCCGCCGTGAAGGGCCGACCAGCGAGGAGCTGGCGGAGCTGAAGCGGCTGCGGCGCGAGAACAAGCAGTTGCGCGTCGAGCGGGAGATCCTGGCAAAAGCCGCGGCCTGGTTCGCTCGGGAGACCGAATGCGGTGCCGTCGAGGTCTACCGATTCGTGAGAGCCCACCAGGCCATGTATCCGATTGCCACCATGTGCCGCGTGCTGGAGGTCTCCACCAGCGGGTACTATGCATGGTTCGAGCGTCGGGCGTCGGCGCGAGCCGAGCGCGACGCGCAGTTGAAACAGCGCATACGCGAGATCCACGAGCGGTCGGACGGGACGTACGGCCGCCCGCGTGTGCACGCGGAGTTGCAGGATGACGGTGAGGCGGTGTCCCCCAAGCGCGTGGGCCGCCTGATGCGGGAAGAAGGGCTGGAAGGCGTAAGCCGTCGACGCAAGGTAGTCACGACCGTGCGCGATGCGGACAGCCGACCGGCACCGGATCTGGTGGACCGTCAGTTCAAGGCGACGGGGCCGGATCAGCTCTGGGTGGCCGACATCACGTACATTTCGACCTGGAGCGGGATGCTGTATCTGGCGGTGGTGGTGGACGTGTGGAGTCGACGGGTGGTGGGCTGGGCCATGGCCACACACCTGCGCAGTGAACTGGTAGTGGCGGCGATGAACATGGCGCTCATGCAGCGGCGTCCGCACGCCGTGATCCATCACTCCGATCAGGGCAGTCAGTACACGTCGCTGGCATTTGGTCAGCGTTGTCGCGAGGCCGGCGTGCGTCCCTCGATGGGCAGCGTGGGCGACTGCTACGACAACGCGCTGTGCGAAAGCTTCTTTGCCACGCTCGAGTGCGAGTTGCTCGACCGCTACCGCTTTCGCACGCCGGCGGAAGCCGAAACAGCGGTGTTCCATTTCATCGAAGGCTGGTACAATCCGCACCGGCGCCATTCTGCGCTGGGTCAACGCTCACCCATGAACTTCGAGCGACTGCATGGGTCAGCCGCGTGAGTCGCACGCACCGCCGATTCGGGGGGTGCTGGGATACCTTCCCGGCCGCTCCCGGCCCGTACACGCGATTCTGGAGGCTCGCGACAAGGCACCTTCCGCGGGCGGCCGCGCCGTGCGCGGTCTCCTCGCCTTCGCTCGGACCCCAGGCAGCAAACGGATCCATCATATCAACAACAGCAGAACGGATTGCCATGCGCCGGCAGCAGGCAACCCAAACACTCAACCGTCCACGGAATCGGGACAGGTCCAAATCCTCATCCGTGATCTCGGCGTAGAATGTGTTGCCCCCTTGGGAGAAGCGCCATTTGTTCCGCTCGCGGAAGGTCACCGCCACGACTTCGAGGACCGTGGTGTAGCTATCGAATGGAGATCTCCTGTTCAGGTAGCGGCGATGATGTGAACGACGCTGCTTCATTTGAGGGGATGACTATGGGAGGATCGTCCTCCTTCTGAAGCTCCACAAGATCCACATCATCGGTAGTCAAGGGCGAAACCAAGGCCCCGAGTCCCTTTCGTGCATCCGGATCGATAAGAATGCGATATTGATTCACCGTGACTTCCTGAACCTCATTGTTGATCTGAATCTGAATCAGGTCTCCATCAGTTCCAACCCGATCAATTCGCCGTCCGCGTTGCCAACGGACGAGCTGTATTAGCCCCTTTACGGCGCCGCCCCCTACTCCTATCAGGGTCGCAATCGCCGCCAGGCTTGGTAGATCCAGTGGTGGAAGCAATCCAACCTGTGACGAAACAGCGAAGAAATCGACCCCAAACAATGCTCTTCGGAAATTCGCGTGAACCTCAACCTGTACTCGCGCCTCGTCGCCATACAGTATGCGGCTCGCCCCTCCCACCATTTGGCCGAGACCGATCATGGCGGGGCCAAGTTCGACCACGCTCATACGGCCTCGTTCGGGGCCGGGACCGGAATACCGAATGTTGATCTTCATCTCTGCTGAGCTGTACGCCCGCTGTTCCATTCTACCCCCGGGGAGTGTGGTCGGGACCTCAGTAGAATGTAGGGAGCGAGGCGCTTTGTCACGGCTCAAATTGACCCACTACCAGCAGCAGAATCTCACCCGTTCGGGGGCAATCTGCACCTGTTCTTCAAGCCGGTCCTGAGCAACCATCCCCAGCAACCAGCCCGAGCAACGCCGTCAGATCTGTTGCCTGAGCCCGAGCCCCAGCCCCAGAAACGGCCCGTCAGCCCAGCGCATACTTCTCGGTGATGTCGTTCTCGGCCGTGCCGGCCAGCAGTCGGAACTCGTCCTGGCGCATGAGCGGGTCGTCGCGGAGGTCCATGGACATGCGCAGGGAACGGTGCATGCGACGCAGGAAGTCGGGCTCCTGTTCGAGGATGTAGAGTGCGACCTCGGGGTGCACGCGCACCGTGATGTCGGACTCGGCCTGGGTGACGGCGATACGGCGGGCGGCGCGTTCGATGCGGCGTAACACGGTGTCAGGCCGGAATACGCGGCCGCTGCCGCCGCAGTGCGAACAGGGCTCGGTCAGGGTGTGGAAGAGCGATGGGCGCACGCGCTGGCGCGTCATCTCGACGAGACCCAGCTCGGAGACCTGGAAGGCGCGTGTGCGGGCGCGATCGCGGTTCAGGTGCGTGCGCAGCTCCTGCAGCACGCGCTCCTGGTTGGAGCGCGTTTCCATGTCGATGAAGTCGGCGACGATGATGCCGCCGACATCACGCAGGCGCAGCTGGCGCGCGATTTCCCTCGCCGCATCGAGGTTGGTGCGCAGGATGGTCTTCTCGGGATCCTTGCGACCGGTGTAGCGGCCGGTGTTGACGTCGATGGAGACGAGCGCCTCGGTGGGTTCGATGATGATGTAGCCGCCCGAAGGCAGATCGACGCGCCGCTGGAACGCCTGCCGGATGGCATCCTCGACGCCATACTTGTCGAAGAGCGGGACGGGATCCGCGTAGAGGTGCACGCGCTCGACCAGCGTCGGATCCACACCCTCGAGGTACGTGCGGATTTCGTTGTTCACCTGCTTGCTGTCGACGATCAGTGCGTCGACGCGCTGCGTGAACACGTCGCGGATGATGCCGGAGGTCAGCTTGGCTTCACGGTGGATGAGGGCGGGCGGCCGCGCGCCCTTCGAGCGCTTCTGGATCTTCTTCCAGGTTTCCGTGAGCGTGTTGAACTCGCGCTCGAACACCTCGCGCGTCAGTTCCTCGCCGGCCGTGCGGATGATGACGCCGCCGCTGCCTTCGGGAACGGCTTCGCGGGCGATCGCCCGCAGGCGGCCGCGCTCCTCCCTGCCTTCGATCTTGCGGCTGACGCCGATGTGGTCGGAGCCGGGCATGAAGACGAGGAACCGGCCGGGCAGCGAGATGTGCGTGGTGACGCGGGGGCCCTTGGTGCCGATCGGCTCCTTGGAGGCCTGGACCAGCAGCTTCTCGCCTTTCTCGATCAGGTCCTGGATGGGCGGATACCGACGGGAGCGTGCGTCGGCGTCATTGCCTCCACCGCCACCACCTTCAGCCTCCTCGTCTTCGTCATCGTCGCGGGCGACATCCGAGACGTGCAGGAACGCCGCCTTCTCGGTGCCGATATCGACGAAGGCTGCCTGGATGCCGGGCAGCACAGCCTGGACCTGGCCGAGGTAGACGTCGCCGACGAGTCGCTCGCTGTCGGGCTGGTCGATCATCAACTCGACCAGGACGTTGTCCTCGAGGATGGCCACCCGCGTTTCCTGCGGCGTGGCCGAAATCAGGATCTCACGTTTCATGGTTACCGGAACGCGAGGCCGGAACGCGGATCGGTCGCGCGGGCACACCCGTACCGGTGAATCCCCGGCACGCGTCGCCTGCGACGCCGTACTAGCGCCCTGCTGCCTCGCGAAGGAAGCTCCGCGCGATGACCAGACGTTGCACCTCGCTGGTGCCCTCGCCGATCTCGCAGATTTTTGCGTCTCTCATCATTCGCTCCACCGGCCATGCCGACGAGTACCCGTCGGCGCCGAGGAGCTGGACCGCTCGTATGGTCGCCCGCATGGCCAGCTCGCTGGCATAGAGTTTCGCCATTGAAGCTTCGCGGGTAAACGGCTGGCCGGCTTCCCGCAGGCGGGCAGCGTTGTACACGAGGTGATGTGCGGCCTCGATTTCGGTGGCCATGTCGGCCAGCGCGAAGTGCACGGCCTGGCGGCTCTCGTCCGGGCTTTCCTCAGGCTCGCGGCCCTGCTCCCGGGCGAGGGCGGTATCGAAGGCGCCGCGGGCCAGGCCCAGGGTACAGGCGGCAATGCCAATGCGGCCCGCGTCCAGCGTCTTCATGAAATTGATGAAACCCTCGCCTTCCTGACCGAGGCGATTTGCGACCGGGACACGCGCGTCCTCGAGGATCAGCTCTCGAGTATCCGACGCGCGCCAGCCCATCTTGTCTTCCTTCTTGCCGGCGCGGACACCCGGCGTGAAGGGTTCCAGCTCGGTGGCGTGACCCACTCCCACACGCTGCGCTTCGGCGCGGTCCGTCGTTTCCTTGGTGACGATGAAGCTGGTAATGCCCTTGGGTCCGCGCGCACGGTCGGTCACTGCCGTCACTACGAAAACCTCGCCCACGCCGGCATGCGTGATGAAGATCTTGCTGCCTGTGATGCGGTACTCGCCGTTCTGGCGGAGCGCCGTGGTGCGGGTGGCGCCCGCGTCCGAGCCGGCGCCGGGTTCCGTGAGGCCGAACCCACAGAGAACGCGGCCGGCCGCGAGAAGCGGCAGGAATCGCTGCTTCTGCTCGGGATTTCCGAAATTCAGAATGGGGGAGAGCCCCAGTGTGGAATGGGCACTGATCGTGATCGCATGGCTGAGATCGACGCGCGCCAGTTCCTCCAGCACGATCAGGTAACTGACATAGTCGAGCCCCATGCCGCCGTACTCGGCCGGCACGTTGACGCCCAGCCAGCCGCGCTGAGCCATGGCTCGGACGTTGTCCCATGGAAAGCGACACTGCTCGTCGAGCTCCCGGGCCACGGGGGCGATCGACCGGAGTGCGAAGTCGCGCACTTCCTGCCGCAGCTCCTGATGCCGGGATGGTTCGTCTATCGTCATGTTCTTCCGCGATTTCGGCTTGCAACCCGCGGAAAAGGTAGGCGCGCGACCACGGGGTCGAAAGGGGCGGCCGGCTGCACAGGGTGTTTGGCGGGGATCTCGGATGCGCCGGCGGTGAGCGCTGCGACCGGCGAGCTGTTCGCTCAGCGCCTGAGCCGGCGCAGCAGCTCGTGCAGTCGCAGCGTCAGGCTGGCGCGAGGGCGAGCTCTCTCGAGACCGGATGCGGTTCCCCGTTCGGCTGCCTGACACCCATTGCAGTTGCCGCAGTGTCGCATGGCCGAGGGATCGCCGAAGTAGCGCAGCAGGAAACCGCGGCGGCAGCCCTGATGATAGACGTAGCGCTGCATCCACTCGAGCTTGCCATACTCACGCTCGCGACCGGCGCGGATCGCCCTCCAGTCGAGATTCGCACTTTCGGGCGGTGATGGATCGAAGGCGACGATTCTCAGTTCAGCACCGGTGGTGCGGGGCGGTTGCAGCAGCCGCAGCGCACCGGCCTTGTGCAGCACGCGCAGCGCGGCATCCGCCTGCTCGGGTCCGCCGGGCACGTGCGCCGCCGCTGCCAGCCGCCCCAGCAGCAGCCGTACAGCGCCCGGAGAAGCGCCGCGATCACGCAGCAGCTCGGCGTACACGGCGCGCACCACGGCCTGGTCAGGCTGCCGCTGGTCGATCAGGAATTCGTGGGTGAAGCGATCGGCGTAGCTGTGCAGCAGCACACACGCCGCGCTGCCGCCGTCGCGGCCGCCGCGGCCCGCCTCCTGATAATAGGATTCCAGCGTGGCCGGCATGGCATGGTGCACGACCAGCCGCACATCGGGCTTGTCGATGCCCATGCCGAAGGCGCTGGTGGCGACAATGACCGGCGTGTCCCCGCGCATGAACGCTTCCTGCAGGCGGTGCCGGTCGGCGGCCGCTGCACCGGCGTGATAACCCGCTGTTTGCACGCCCGCGTGGTTCAGCATGTCGGCCAGCGCGTCCACCTTCTTGCGCGTGGGCGCGTACACCACGACCACGCCTTCGCGCGGGCGCTTCACCAGGCGCAGCAGGGCGCGATCCTTGTGCGCTTCGTCGCGCGTGGCAACGACATTCCAGGAGAGGTTCACGCGATCGAAGCCGCCCGCAATGACGACGGGCTGGCGCAGCCGCAGCTGCGTGAGGATGTCCTCTCTCGTTGCGGGTGTGGCCGTGGCGGTCAACGCGATGGTGGGACAGGCGAGCGCGCGGCGTACTGCGCCCAGGCGCTGGTAGCTCGGGCGGAAATCGTGACCCCACTCGGAGATGCAGTGCGCTTCGTCGACGGCAAAGAGGCTGACGCGAAAGGCCTGCAGTCGGCGCTGGAAGTCGGCGCTGTCGAAGCGTTCGGGCGCGATGTACAGCAGCTTGATGGCGCCGCTGGTGCAGGCGTTGAGGCGGGCTTCCACCTCGGTGGCGGACAGGGTCGAATTCACGAACGTGGCGGGCACGCCCCGGCGGCCGAGCGTGTCCACCTGGTCCTTCATGAGCGAGATCAGCGGACTGACCACGAGCGTGAGACCGGGCAGGACCAGTGCCGGCACCTGGAAGCAGAGGCTCTTGCCGCCCCCCGTGGGCATGAGCACCAGCACGTCACGGCCCTCGAGCACGGCACGAATGGCGCCCGGCTGCACACCGCGGAAATCGGGATAACCGAAATGTTGCCGCAGCGCCTGACGCGCGTACTCGAACAGGGTGTTGGGCTGGAGTGCGTCCTGAGAAGCGGCCGTGATCATGACGCAACATTGTCGCCTGAACGGGGCAGTTCCATGGCGGCGCGAGTCAGCCGGCGATCCCGCCGGCGCTGGATCTGCAATGCTGCGTCCCGCGCACGCCGCTGGTGGCTGTCAATCCCGGACAGGATCACAGCCGTGCCGGTGGTCGCGATTGCATCACCGAGATGTGCGAACGCAATCTTGCGGGTCGTGAGCCGGACGAACCAGCGCGAGCGGGGCCAAACATGCTGTCAGATTCCGGGCGCGATGTGCGCCAGGTGGCGCGGGGACTGCTGCGCAGGCCGGGACTGCTGGTGGGCGCGGTACTCTCGCTGGGCGTGGGCATCGGCCTGAATTCGGCGATCTTCTCGGTCATCAACTACTGGCAGTTCAAGCGGCTGCCCGTACCGCAGGCGGAGCGGCTGGTGGAAATCGGCACCATTGGCCGGACTGGCGGCAGTGAGCCGGTGACGCGTGGCGATTACCTGCAGTACCGTGCGGCGACACACACGCTCGTCGGGCTGGCCACAAGCGGTTTCTTCCCTGCAACCGGGCGCACGGTGGATGGGCCGGTACACACGGTCGCTGCGACACTGGTGTCCGACAACTTCTTCGATGTCCTGGGCGTGCGCCCGGCGCTGGGCCGCTTCTTCGCGCCGGAGGAAACGCGCACGCCGGGCACACACCCGGTGGTCGTGCTGAGCGATGCGTACTGGCGAGGCCGGCTGAACGCGGACCCTTCGGTCATTGGCGGGACGCTGATCCTCAACAGCCATCCTTACACCGTGATCGGTGTGACGCCGCCAGGATTCGAGGGAGCGGTCGTGGGCTTCGGCACGGATGTGTTCACCTCGCTCATGATGCGCGGCTGGCTGCTTCCGGGAGCGGCGCCCGCGGTGGATGCGAGTACGTCGTGGGGCCGCATGGTGGGGCGGATGCGACCTGGTGTGGGCAAGGCTGCGGTGCACAGCGAATTCTCGGCGCTGTTCCATCAGCTCGCGGCGTCGCAACGCCCCGACACGGCTGGTGACGTTGTGCAGGTCGAACCGTTGCGCGGTGTGCCGCGGCGTCTCGACGGCGGCGCGCTCCGGTTTCTGCTCTTCCCGCTGGGTCTGGCCGCGCTCGTCCTGCTGGTGGCGTGCGGCAATGTCGCGAGCATGCTGCTGACGCGCGCCGTCGAGCGGCAGCGAGAAATCGCGATCCGGCTGTCCCTCGGCGCGCACCGTGGCGCACTGCTGCGCCAGCTGCTGCTGGAAAGCGTCTTGCTGGCACTGCTCAGTGGCGCCGCAGGTTATCTGCTGGCCAGCGCGGGCGCGCAGCTGCTGCGTGCACTGTTCGAGTATCCGGCGCGCGGCGCCAACCTGATGCGCGTCGCCTGGGATTTTTCGCCTGATCTGCGCGTGCTCGCGTTCACGCTGGGCGTAGCCATGGTCTGTGTGCTGTTGTTCGGTCTCGCGCCCGCGTTTCAGGCCACGCGTCCCGATCTGGTGCGCGCGCTGCACTCGGGCACACCGCGCGCCGGTTCGCGCACGCGGTTGCGCAGTGCGATCGTCGTCATGCAGACGGCGTTCGCCGTGCCCATGATCTTTAGTGGGAGCGTGATCTGGCGCACCGTGCTGTCCGCGCTGCACGAGGATCCCGGTCTCACGGTAGATGGCGTCATAGTCGCGAGCGTCTCCGCGTTTCCGCCGCGCTACGAGGACGCCGCCCGCCGCGAGCTGTTCGATCGGCTCGAACAGGGATTGCAGGCGACGCCATTGTTCGCGTCCGTGGCGCTCGCTTCCAGCACCCTGCTCGGTTCCGCCTCCGCGCAGCTTCCGGTGCGGCTTCCCGGCGAACCGCCGCCGGAGAAGGGCGCGGAGCGTCAGGTCCTGTACAACGCGATTTCCCCGCAATTGAGCCGACTGGTGGGCATGCGCGTGCTGCGCGGCCGCTCGGTCCAGGCGTCGGACGGGGCCGGTGCACCGGCCATCGCACTCGTGAATGAGACGATGGCGAAGCTGTGGCCGGGCGGAAATGCGCTGGGCCAGCATTTCCTGGTGAAGGACCGCGACTACGAGGTAGTGGGCGTGGTCGCCGATGCGAAGTACGCGGGGGACAGGGATCTGCACACCCCCTACCTGTTCCTGTCGTGGGCGCAACGCCCGAACGGCTACACGGCAGAGATCTATGCGCGACCCCACGGCAACATGGGTTCGGGGTTGCCGGCGATCCGCGGCGTGGTGCGCGATCTGGACCCTGATCTCCAGGTCAACGGCGGCGGGTCGCTGGCCGGCGTTGTCGCCAGCCTGCTGTGGACTGCGCAGCTCTACGGTGTGTTCGTCGGTCTGCCCGCGATTCTGACACTGCTGTTAGCGGCCATTGGCGCGTATGCGCTGCTGGCCAACGCGGTCACGCAGCGCCGGCGCGAGATCGGTGTGCGCATGGCAGTGGGTGCGCAGGCCGGCGACGTGCTGGCCATGGTGGTGCGACAGGGCGTGCTGCTCGTGGTTCTCGGGATGGCCATTGGCCTGCCCGCGGGGTTCTGGGGACTGCACGTACTGCGCGCATGACCTACGGCATTGGTTCGGCCGACCCGTTGAGCGTCGCGGTACTTGTGCTGGTGCTGCTGAGCGTGGCGGTGCTGGCCAGCTGGGGGCCGGCGTGGCGGGCCGCCCGTGTCGATCCCCTCGTGTCGCTGCGCGCCGAGTGAGGGTGGGGGGTGAGGACGTTCGACACGGTGTGGGAGGCGTCGCGGGGAACGGATTGGCGGCGGGGAACGGATTAACGGCGGGGGATCGACTGCGAGAAACGGATAACGGATTGTTATCATACAGGGGACACAGGGTCAGACGGAGGGGTGCGGGGTGGAGGTGAGGGCTGGCCCGGGCGGATTGCGGACGCGAGGGAAGGAGGCTGGTCACTCCTCCTCGGCGGGGGTGTCGGTGCCGATGTCTGCGGGATGGCGGCGGCGGCCGATCAGGCCGAGGAGCATGCCGGCGAAGAGGACGGCGAGGGCGCTGAGGACGAGCCAGGTGATTTCGGTGGCCATGCCGATGAGGCCCAGGACGCCGCCCAGGGCGAGCAGCACCATGCGCACCTGGAGCCAGCGGGCATCGCCATCCTGGGTCCGCCGATAGAATACCATCAGCGTTTCTTCTCGAGGAAGCGGCGCACGCCGTCGCGGCAGTCGGGCGTGCCGCGGGCGATCACGTTGATTTCGGCGCCGCGGCCGATTGCGGTCTCGAACGCCGCCCCATCGATCTCGTAGAGCAATCGTTTGCAGAGCTTTACGGCCGAGGCGGAGCGCGACGCCAGTTCCGCTGCGAAGGCCGTGCTCTGTTCGACGAACTCCGTGTCAGGAAACACGCGTGCCACCAGGCCCATGCGCAGCGCGTCCGCGGCGCTGAATCGGCCGCCCAGTGTGATCAACTCGAAGATCTGCTTCTCACCCAGTGAGCGGCGCAGCAGCGCGGCGACCATGGCGGGCACGAAGCCCAGGTGCACTTCCGGGTAACCGAAGGTTGCGCTCTCGCTGGCCACGATCAGATCGCAGGCGGTGGCGAGTCCGGCGCCACCGGCGATGGCGTTGCCGTGCACGGCCGCAATGATGGGACGTGCCGCCAGACGCATCTGGATGAACAGGTCGCCCAGCGCCGAGGCATCGGCCAGGTTTTCGGCGGGACCGGCGCCCTGCGCGATGCGCTCGAGCTGTTGCAGATCCGCGCCGGCACAGAAGTCCGGGCCCTCGCCGCGCAGGATGATGACACGAATGTCGTCGCCTGCATCCAGCGCACGGAGTGCGTCCTTCAGCTCGGCGACCGTCAATGTGTCCAGCGCGTTGCGCTTTTCCGGGCGGTTCAGCGTGATGGTGCCTACGCCCGCCGCCGCCGCGACGTGAAGCCGCTGCCACACCTCAGCCAACGTCCGCCTCCGGTCCGAGCAGTGCAGCGATTTCGTCAGGTACCCGCAGCTTCATGCGCAGCATGGCCGTGGAGAAAGTCTTGCCCTGCGCATCGGTCATGAGCGACATGGTGCCGCCGCCATCCAGCGCACCATGCAGCAGGAAGTTCAGCGCGTGCAGGTTGGGCAGCTCGAAGCGGTCGATGCTGCCTTCCACGATATCGCCGAAGTGCTCGCGCACGCGCCGCTTCGTCAGCTTCTGCCGCAGGAACTCCCAGTACTCGGGCCGGCGCGCAATGACACCTACATTGACCGTGTCACCCTTGTCTCCCGACCGCGCATGCGCCAACGCAAAAAGCCTCACTGTCCTCATCCGTCGTACTCCTTTTCACCGCGGAGGGCGCGGCGAACGCATAGAAGTCAGGTTACTCTCAGCCAACTCTGCGCCCACTGCGGTGAATCCGTTCAAGCGGTGATGACGTCCACGCCGAGACCCGGCTCGATTACGGTGCGGTCGATGAGCGCGGGCCAGTAGGCGACGATTTCCTGGACGTGCGGGCGGCCGCCGGCGAAGCCGGTCACGGTGGGCGGACCGGTGAGTACGAGGGGCGCCAGCTCGCGCGTGAAGGCTTCGACCGCTTTCTGGTCGGGCCCGCGTACGGCAATGCGGAATTCGACTTCGGGCAGGTCGCGCGGTGGCGGTCCTGCGAGCGCGCCGTGGCACGCGTTCCAGCCGACGAATTCCGTGCGCACTTCATTGAACTCGAGACCCAGGCGGTCGAGGCGGGCGCGCAGGATGCGATCCGCTTCCTGGGCTTTGGCCACGGCATTGGGCCAGCCGTAAACGAGAGTGCCCACTGCCTTGTAACCGGCGTGATAGGAAATGGACACCTTGAGCCGGTCGGTACGCGGCCGGCCTTTCACGCCGTGCACGCGCACGCGATTCGTGCCCGCATCCTGGAGCCGGATGGTGCCGAAGTCGGCAATGACATCGGGCGTGATGTACTCGGCGGGGTTGCCCAGCTCGTAGAGCACCTGCTCGCTGACAATGGCGCGGTCGATGCGCCCGCCAGTGTGGTCGTGCTTGGTAACGACAAAGCTGCCATTGGCGCTGGCTTCAATGATGGGGAAGCCGACGCTCTCGAGGTCGGTGATGGTGGGCCAGCCGATGAGCGAGTTGCCGCCACTGGCCTGCGCACCGCACTCGTTGATGTGACCGGCGACCACGCCCGCCGCCAGCCGGTCCCAGTCGTCCTCCGCCCAGCCGAAGGCGTGGATCATGGGCGCGTAGGTCAGCGCCGTGTCCGTCGAACGCCCTGTTATCACGACAGTCGCATCACGACGCAGCGCTTCCACGATCGGGCGCGCGCCGATGTAGGCATTGGCGCTCTGCACACGATCCAGCACTTCGGACAGCGGCCGGCCGTCATCCAGGTTCTGCAACGCGTGTCCGCGCGCCAGCAGGTCCGGCAGCCGCTCCATGATGTCATCACCGGTGATGACGCCCACCTTCACCTGCCCCGCGAGCCCCGCCTGCCTGGCCTGCTCCAGGACGCGCTCCGCGCAGCCGCGCGGATTCACACCGCCCGCATTGGCCACGACGCGGATGTTCTTCTGCGCGCAGTCCGGCAGGATTTCGCGCATCAGCGGCACAAAATCGCGAGCATACCCCTGCGTCGCGTCCCGCGCCCGCTGTTTCTGCATGATCGACATGGTGACTTCGGCGAGGTAGTCGAGCATGAGGTAGTCGATGGGTCCACCCCGCACCTGATCCACCGGCGCGCTGAGCAGATCCCCCCAGAACCCCTGCCCCGACGCCACCCTTATCCTGTCTTCACTCATCCTCTCACCGTCCGGCCTCGTCACCGTCCGGGCTCTTCACCGCAGTGTGCGCGAAGGGCGCGAAGGGCCATCGGCGTTGCTCTGGTCTCATCGTTCGTCTGCAGTTCAAGACCCTGCTTCATGGTAGCTTCACGCAACGAGTATGGTCTGACAGATTCGCAACACCACGCTCTTTGCGGACTGTTCCTCTGCATGCCCGATATCCTGATACCGCTGAGGACCCGCCGTGATTCCGTGTCCGTTCAATAGAAAGAATGCGTTCTCCGCGCCCCCCGCGCCCTCCGCGGTGAAGAGTTTCAGCCTGTAGAGAACGGCCCGATGTGCGGGCCCGGTGTTGGAGAGCGCGGTGCGCAGGGCGAGGGAGAGAGCGGGACGCGTGTCTTCGGGGGCGAGCACGACGTCGACAAAGCCGCGGGCCGCGGCGAAGCGTGCGTCCAGCTGCTGTTCGTAGTCGGCGCGCACGGCATCGATCTTCTGCTGCAGCGCGGCATCGGGTTTCGCCTTCTTCTGCTTCAGCTCTTCGAGCGCGGGTCCGAACAGCGCCTGCACGGCGCTTTCGCCTTCCATCACGCCCATGCGGCCGGTGGGCCAGGTGAAGATGAAGTCGGGATCGAAGCCCTGGCCTGCCATGGCGTAGTAGCCGGCGCCGGAGGCGTGGTTCACCGTGAGCACGAGCTTGGGCACGGTCGCGGTCGCCATGGCCTCGACGAAGCGCGCGCCGGCGCGGATGATGCCCGAATGCTCGGCCTCCGTGCCCGACCATGAAGCCGCTCACGTCCTGGACGAAGAGCAGCGGCGTGTGGTGGCGGTTGACGGTCTCAATGAAGTAGGCGGTTTTCTCGGCGCTGTCCGTGTAGATGATGCCGCCGAACCTGGGCGGGCCGCCGTGCGGATCCTTGCACCATGCCGCGCGCGTTGGCGATGACGCCGACGGCAATGCCATCGATGCGGCCGGTGCCGCAGATCATCTCCGGCGCGTAGTCGGCCTGGAACTCATCGAACGTCGCCGCCATCGAGCATCGCGTCCAGCACTGCCTGCATGTCGTAGGGCTGGCGGTGATCTGCGGGCAGGAGCGCGTACAGCTCGCTCGCCGGCGGCGGCAGCCGGCGCGCGTGCGGCGCGCACGCGTGATGGCGGGCGGTGCGGGCAGCTCCGCAGATCAGCTCGCGGATCTGCTCGATGCATGCCGCGTCGTCGGGCACGCGGATAGTGGGCGACGCCGCTGATCGCTGTGTGCGTCCACGCGCCACCCAGTTCTTCCGCGTCGACCGTCTGGCCGGTCGCGCCCTTCACGAGGTTCGGGCCGCCGAGACCCATGAAGCTCGTGCCCTCGACCATGAGGATGACGTCGGAGAGCGCCGGGCAGGTAGGCGCCGCCGGCAATGCACGGGCCCATCACCGCGGCGATCTGCGGCACGCGCAGGTAACGCCGCATGATCGAGTTGTAGTAGAAGATCCGGGCGGCACCGTACTGTCCGGGAAAGACGCCGCCCTGGTAGGGCAGATTCACGCCGGCGGAATCGACGAGGTAGACGATCGGCACGCGGCAGCGCATCGCGATTTCCTGCGCGCGCAGCATCTTCGTGATGGTTTCCGGCCACCACGACCCGGCCTTGACGGTCGCGTCGTTGGCGATGACCACGACGGGCCGGCCGTGCACTATCACCCACGCCGGTGACGACGCCGGCGGCCGGCGCCTGGCCCTCGTAGCGGTCGTGCGCAACGAGCAGACCGATTTCGAGGAAGTACGCAGCCCGTGATCGAGCAGCAGGCCGATGCGTTCGCTCGCCGTGAGTTTGCCCTGGCTTGTGCTGCCGCTCGACCCTTTCGGCACCGCCACCCTGCCGCAGCCGCTCTTCGAGCTGGCGCAGCTCGGTCGTGAGTTGCTGCAGTCGCATACGCAGCGCTTGCGTCAGCTCTTCGACTGCGGCCGGTCGCAGCGCCACGGCCCTGCGCCGTGAAATGCTCGCGCACGTAGTCGATCGGGGCGGATGTCGGTGTGCCCGGACCGAACAGCTTCGCGACGCCGGCCGCTTCGAGCGCGGCAATGTCTTCCTCGGGTATGATGCCGCCTCCGATGATGAGCACGTCGTCCATGCCCTCGGCGCGCAGCAGCTCGAGCACGCGCGGAAACAGCGTCATGTGCGCGCCGGAGAGTATGGAGAGGGCGACGACGTCGACATCTTCCTGAACGGCGGCATTCACGATCATTCTCGGGCGTCTGGTGCAGTCCCGTGTAGATGACCTCGAAGCCGGCATCGCGGAACGCGCTGGCGATGACCTTCGCGCCGCGATCGTGACCATCGAGGCCGGGCTTGGCGACCAGCACGCGGATCTTGCGTTGCGTCATGCCTGCCTGTTTGCCGGGTCGTGAACTGTCAGATTGCGCATGACCTTACCGCGCGGCCGGCCCCTCTCGCAAGCGAGCGGGCGGCGCGACGGCGAGCAGGATCAGGTGCGGCGAGCGGTGCGTGAATGCGTCGCCTTCCCAGCCGCCGAACGCGCGCAGCCGCCGGAATCCGGCGCGTTGCACCAGGCGAGCGACATCGCCCGCCGTGCGCAGCAGCAGTGTGTGTCGCTTTTCGCCGCTCTCACTGCCGCGGCGCCAGCGCCACACTTCGTGGCTCATGCCGGTGAGCGGGTCGAACCGGCGCCGCGCAGCCACGCGTGTACCGTCAGGCAGCTGCCACGCATCGCGCTCGGCATACCCGCGCACGATTTCGTCGCGGTGCATGGTCTCGATGAGCAGGGCACCGCCGGGCGCCAGCACGCGCCGCTGCTCGCGCAGCGCGCGCACGTCGTCCTGATCGCGACCGAAAAGACCGAAGCCGGTGCACACATTGATCACCGCATCGAAGCTGGCATCGCGGAACGGCAGTGTGCGCACATCGGCAGCGGCGCACGGGATTGCCTGCCGGCGCGGGCCAGCGCCGCGCGCGGCGCGCAGCATGTCGCGTGACAGGTCGGCACCGACCGCGCGCAGGCCGGCCTCCCGCAGCAGACGGGTATGGCGCCCCCAGCCGCAGGGCACGTCCAGCACGCGCGCGCCCAGGGGCAGACCCAGCAGCCCGATCATGCCCGCCACTTCGCGCCGGCTCTGCTCCGGCGGGAAGAGCGGCTCGTGCAGGCGCAGCCAGGCGTCGTCGAACAGCGTGCGCCACCAGGGAACCGCGGCGACGCTGTGAGCCCGGCTCACACCTCCTCCACATCCAGCTGCTTGGGCTCCTTCTTCAGTGTCAGCGCCAGCCGGTCGACACGCCGGCCCTTCATGGACAGCACGCGCAGGATGCCGTGCGGCATGGTCACTTCATCACCCACCCGTGCCACCCGGCCCAGCCGACCCAGCATGAAGCCCCCGACGGTCGTGAAGTCCTCGTCGGGCAGGGTCAGCCCGTAGCGGTCGTTGAGTGCGCTGATGGGTGTATTGCCGCGCAGCTCGACGCGGCCATCGGTTTCGATGAACTCGGGCGGCTTCTCGTCCAGTTCGTCGGAGATTTCGCCGACGATCTCCTCGACGACGTCCTCAATGGTCACGATGCCGGCCGTGCCCCCGAACTCGTCGATCACGACCGCCATGTGCGTCTGCGCGCGCTGCATGTCGCGCAACAGTGCTTCCACGGACTTGGTATCGGGAACGAAGGGCACGTCGCGCACCACGGCGCGCAGCGCGGTGACGCCGTCGCGCTGCGCCTTCCACACCTCACGCGCCAGCACCACGCCCACAATGTGGTCCATGTTGCCTTCGTAGACGGGATAGCGCGAGTGTCCCTCGGCCAGGATGAAATCAGCCGCGCGCTCCATGGACGATTCCACCGGCAGCGCGATCATCTCCGGTGCGCGGGGTCATGACCTCGGCGGCCGTGGTCTCCGACAGGTGGAAGACGCCGCGGATCATTTCCACCGGCTCCTCGCGCAGCAGGCCGTGCTCATAACTCTGTGTTACAAGCATCTCGATCTCCTCGGGCCGGTGCACGCTCGAGCTTTCCCGGGGCGCGCGCAGCCCGATCACGCGCAGCAGCAGGTTGGCCGTGCCATTGAGCGCGCTGATGAACGGTGTCAGTGCTTTCGCGAAAACAATGAGCGGCCCCGCGGTCCACAGCGTCATGGTCTCGGGATAGAGCAGCGCCAGCGATTTCGGCACCAGCTCGCCCAGCACGATATGCAGGAAGGTGATGCACACGAAGGCGATGGTGCCGGCGACGGCGTGCGTGGCCACGACATCCCACGGATGCGGGCAGCCCATGGAAGGTGAAGCTGATGAGCGCGGAAACCGTCGACTCGCCCACCCAGCCGAGGGCCAGCGAGGCCAGTGTAATGCCCAGTTGTGTGCCTGATATGAAGCGATCGAGATGCGAGAGCGCGTACTTCGCCATCCTCGCCATGGCGTTGCCGCTCGCAGCCAGGCTGGAGATGCGCGTACGCCGGGCGCCGACCAGCGCGAACTCCGCAGTCACGAAGAAGGCATTGGCCAGAACCAGCAGGAGTACGACACTCAGACGCCAGACATAGCCGACCAGGCTGATGGCGGCCTGAGCGGCGGAGGGATCCTGGGGCATCAGACGTTACGCGTCCCGTTCCGGACGATGTCGCGTCAGAAGAATATGGGCTCCCGGTAGGCGCCGAACTCCAGCTCGAGCGCGTGGCGGATCTCGAACAGCGTGCAGTACGCGCGGACGCACTCCAGCATCGGCTCGACCACATTCTCCTGGTGTTCCGCAGCCCTGCGCAGTGCCACCAGCGACCGCTCGACTCGCCTGCTGTCACGCGAAGCACGCAGCCGGGCGAGTCGTTCCCGCTGCCACTGCTCCGGTTCGTTCCCGATCTTCAGGATGTCAATGGCGGAGTCGCCGTTGCCCTCGGTGAACGCGTTCACGCCCACCACCTCCAGCGTGCCCGCCTCCAGCGCCAGCTGTTGCCGTTGCGCGCTCAGCGCGATCTCGCGCTGGAAGTAGCCGCCTTCAATGCCGGCCACGACACCGCCGAAGCGATCGATCTCTTCGAAGATCTCCTCCGCCTCGCGCTCCATGCGGTCGGTCAGTGCTTCGAGGTAATAGGAACCGGCCAGCGGGTCGATGGTGTGCGGCACACCCGTCTCGTGCGCCAGGATCTGCTGTGTGCGCAGCGCAATGCGCACGGATTTCTCCGTGGGCAGCGCCAGCGTCTCATCCATCGAGTTGGTGTGCAGCGACTGCGTGCCACCCAGCACCGCGGCCAGCGCCTGGTACGCGACGCGCACGATGTTGTTCTCCGGCTGCTGCGCGACCAGTGTCACTCCGGCGGTCTGCGCGTGTGTGCGCAGTCGCCACGACTCTTCCTTCTCCGCACCGTATACGTCGCGCAGACGGCGCGCCCAGATGCGCCGGGCCGCGCGGAACTTCGCGATCTCCTCGAAGAATTCGTTGTGTACATCGAAGAAGAAGGAAAGTCGCGGCGCGAACGCGTCGACATCGAGCCCGCGCGCAATGCCACGCTCCACGTACTCGAAGCCGTTGCGCAGCGTGAAGGCGAGCTCCTGCGCCGCGGTAGCGCCTGCTTCACGGATGTGGTAGCCGCTGATGGAAATGGGATTGTACTTCTGCGCGTGCTGGGACGTCCACGCGAACATGTCGACGATCAGGCTGAGCGCCGGCTCGACCGGATAGATCCAGGCGTGCTGCGCCATGTACTCCTTCAGGATGTCGTTCTGCACGGTGCCGCGCAGCTGCGCCGGACTGACACCCTGTTTCTCCGCCGCGACCACATAGAAACAGAACAGCATGATGGCGGGACCGTTGATGGTCATGGAGACGGACACCTGGTCCAGCGGAATGCCGTCGAACAGGGTCTCCATGTCCGCCAGACTCGAAATGGCGACACCGCACTTACCCACTTCCCCGAGCGACCGCGGATGGTCCGAGTCGTAGCCCATCAGCGTGGGAAAGTCGAATGCCACGCTCAAACCGGTCTGACCGTGGTCGAGCAGGTACTTGTAGCGCTGGTTCGTCTCCTCCGCCGTGCCGAAGCCCGCGAACTGTCGCATGGTCCAGAGCCGCGTGCGGTACATTGAGGTGTAGGGACCGCGCGTGAACGGGTATTCGCCGGGTACGCCCAGCTTCTCGAGGTAGTCCCAGTCCGCTTCGAGATCCGCCGGCGTGTACAGTGGCGCAATGGGCGCTCCCGAAACCGTGCCGTACTCGGGCAGGCGCCAGGGCAGCCGGTCGAAATCAGCTTCCCATTCGGCCAGGCGAGTGCGCAGCGCCTGGATCTCGCGCTCCTGCTGCTCGAGGCGCTCCGCCATGCCGGCCGTGGCATGCCCGCTGCGGGCATCGGCATTCAACAGGCCCATCGCTCACCATCCGCTGTCGTAGGGTCCAACGTTCTGACTACCCCCGCCGCGCGCTGCGGATTCCGCGGCTGCGTGACATGCGACTAACCGATCGTAGCACGGATAATGGCCGACGCCACTTCGTAGGGCGACTGCGCGCGCCGGGCGAGCGCATCGGCGGCCTGCGCCAGCAACGCATCCCCACCCTTTTCCTGCCATATGCGACGACGCACCGTCCGCTCCACTTCCTCGCGTACGCGCTCCAGCACTCTCGCCTGCCGCCGCTGCTCCCGTTCCCCGCTCTCCTGCAGCCATTCGAAATGCCGGTCCAGCGCTTCGATCACCGGCGCCACGCCCTCACCCGTATCGGCAACGGTCTCCAGCACCGGAATCTCCCAGGCCTGTGCCGCAGCGGTCGCGGCCTCGACGCGAGCGGGCCTGGCTGACGGCCGGGCACTGTCCGCTTCGCCCTTCGAGGAACGCGCGGCACGTCGCATATCGACACCGTGGTGCGCCGGGACATTCCGCATCAGCCGGCCTGCCCGCAGGTGCAGCATCATCGAGATGTCGCGAGCCATGCGATCGGCGCCCGGCCGGTCCGACTTGTTGATGACGAACAGGTCGGAGACTTCCATGAGCCCTGCCTTCATGGCCTGGATGCCATCGCCGGACTCGGGCACGAGCACCACGACTGTGGTATCGGCCGCGGCCGCGATGTCCAGCTCGGTCTGGCCGACACCCACCGTCTCGATGAGGATGCGGTCGTAGCCCGCGGCATCGAGGACGTCGGCCACTTCCTCCGTGGTAAGAGCCAGGCCGCCCACGGAGCCGCGCGTCGCCATCGAGCGGACGAACACCCCCGCATCCATGCTGATCTCGTTCATGCGGATGCGGTCGCCGAGCAGGGCACCGCCGGTGAAAGGCGATGTCGGGTCGACGGCAATGACGGCCACGGTCAGGCCGGCCGCGCGATAACGCGTGATCAGCGCATTGACGAGCGTCGACTTGCCCGCGCCAGGCGGACCCGTAATGCCGATACGCTGCGCACGCCCCGCATCCGGGTGCAGCGCGTGCAGCAGGTCGCGGAATCCGGGAACCTGGTTCTCCACGATCGATATGGCGCGCGCCAGCGCCGGACGCGCGCCGCTCTGCAGCCGGCGCACCAGCTCGGCAATCGCGCTGTCCGCACTGACAGGCCTGGAGCCCTCGCTCATCGCGTCAACTTGTCCGCCGCGCGCATGGCGTGTCAACGCTCGGAGCGCAGGCCGCGCGCATGCCGCAGCGGATTCTCCAGCAGGTGCACCGGCAGGAAGAGCACCACCACGAAGGTGATGAAAGAGAGTGTCAGGCCGCCCACCAGTAACCAGAAGTTATGCTCCGCGAGATAGGTGATCGCGGTGATGAGCGCGACGGTGAGCGCAAAGATGCTGACCAGGATGCGCCGCACCTGGAGCTGCAGGAAGCGCTCGGCCTGGGTCACATCACGGGGATGGATGCGGACGCGGAATTCCTCGCGCTCGGCACGGGCAATGACGTCGCGGATCGCGGAAAAGCCGGTGCGCACCTCGTCCATCACGCCCAGCGCGATCTCGCGCGGCTGGCGCGCCGTCGCCTGCAGCAGCTCACCGCGCATGCGCCGCACCACGGGACGCACGACCTCGAGCCCGTTGAACGCCGGATCGTAGCGCAGCCCGATGCCTTCGAGCAGCGTCGTCGCCCTGAAGAAGTACACCAGCTGCGGCGGCAGCAGCAGCGGGAAGGTGTAGAACGTGTCCATGATCTCCTGCACCATCTCCTGCACCCGCCGCTGCCCCAGCTCACGCATACGCTCGACAATGTCGAGGATCTCGACGGCCGCGTCGCGGATCTCGCTGCGCGAGATGTTGGGATCGATCATGCCCAGCGCGTACATGCCGTTGATGATGCCGTCCAGATCGTTGCGTCCCGCGGCCATGGCCGTGCGCAGGATGTGGTCGCGCGCGGAGCGGTCCAGTTGCACGGCCATGCCCCAGTCGAGGAACACGACCGTGCCATTCTCTTCCACGACAATGTTGCCCGGGTGCGGATCGGCGTGCAGAAATCCATCCACCAGCAGCATGCGCAGGTAAGTCTCGGTCAGCGTCTCCATGAGCTGGCGGAAGCTGAGCGAGCCGGCGGCGAAGCGCGACTGCAGCTGATCCACCTTGTCGCCCGACACCCATTCCATGACCAGCACGCGCTGGCGCACCAGACTCTCGACCACCTGCGGCGCGCGCACGCGCGGGTCGCTATCGAAGTGTTTGTGGAACCTCGCCATATTGGCGGCTTCCTGCCGGAAGTCCATCTCCTCGCGCACCTTCACGCTGAACTCGCGCACCACACTGGTCAGCGCGCGAATGTGATGGTTGCGGAACAGGACATTCAGCAGGAAAAGCAGCCGGAAGGAAATCTCCAGGTCGATGGCCACGACTTCCTCGACACCGGGACGCAGCACCTTCACCGCGACCTCGCGGCCGCCCAGGCGGGCACGGTACACCTGCCCCAGACTGGCCGCCGCCACCGGCTCCTGCACGAAATCCTCGAACGCTTCGTCGGGCGGTTTGCCCAGCTCCGCGATCAGCACGTGCTCGATGGCGTCGAACGGATCGGCCGGCACGCGATCCTGCAGGCGGCTGACACTGGACAGGTACGGCTCCGGCAGAATGTCGGCGCGCGCACTGAACACCTGCGCCAGCTTGATGAACGTGGGACCCAGCGACGCGATGGTCAGCGTCAGTCGGTCCGCGCGCAGCTGGTGCACATCGGGGTTCCGCCTTGCGGGCCGGCCGAACAGGATGAAGCGGCGGCGGTCGCGCAGGAACGCCACGACGAACGGGAGCAGGCTCGTCATGATGCGGAACGCACGGCGCCAGCGCTTCATGATTCCACGGGCGATACGGGCGGGTGCAGGGCCGGGATCACAGCAGCGTGCGACGTGCGGTCCGATTCCGGCACGGCGGCACCGCCGGACAGGATCAGCGTGAAGGCTTCATCCACGGTCATGGGCAGCACGATGAGGCTGGTGCGCGGCACGATGACGAACCAGCCGGACGTCGGATTGGGCGTTGTCGGCACGAACACCGATACGGAGTCCGGCACATACGCCTGCACCACCGCGGGCGCCGCGGCGGCAAGGAAACCGATGGACCAGCGCCCGGGCGAGGGATACTCGATCAGCACCACCACGTTGAAGGGGCGCCGGCCCTGGCCGAATACCGTGCGAACAATGCGGTTCGCAGCGCTGTAGATGCGCCGGGTCACCGGGATGCGCTCGAGCAGGCGCTGGTAGGCGCGCACGATGCGCGAGCCAATGGCGCGCTCCGCGATCCAGCCCACGAGCAGGAGCAGCAGCAGCAGCGCGATCAGACCGAGCCCCGGCAGCAGGCCGATCCACGGGATGTAGCGCGCCAGCGCCGGATACAGGAAACGGCCCAGCAGACCGTCCAGCAGCTGGAAGATCCACCAGAGCACGAACAACGTCGCCGTCAGTGGCGCGATCACCACCAGCCCGGCGATCAGCCGCCGGCGGAATGCGTTTCCGGATGAACCCGCCCGTCACGTTGCCATCACCGTCGCCAGGATGCGTTCCTGAACGCGCCACATGCGGCTGCGTTCCCTGTTTCTGCCTGCCGGATGATCGTGTCCCAGCACGTGCAGGGTGCCGTGGATCGCGAGCCTCGCCAGCTCCTCGCGCAGCGGTACCGCCAGTGCTTCCGCCTGCCGCGCAGCCTGCTCCACGCCAATGTAGATGTCGCCCACAGGCGCCTCACCGCCGTCGAACAGCGCAAAGCTGAGGACATCCGTGGTGCCGTCGTGCTCGAGGTGTTCCCGATTCAGCCTGGCCATGGCGCGGTCCCGCAGCAGCGTGATGGAAAGCTCGGCATCGGTAACACCGAGTTGCTCGAGCGTAGTGCGCGTGGCGCGGCGCACAATGGCCACATCGCCGCGGCGGGCGGGGGTGCGGCCACCCGACTGCACCTGGATCCGCAGCGTCACTGCCCGCGGCCCGCGGGCGTGCCGGTCGCCGGGCTCGGCCCCTCCGCGAGCGGCTTGTGCTCGACACCGATCGCGGAGGCCGGATAGTCAATTCTATGGTGGTACATGCCGCTGAGTACCTTGACGAACGCCTGCCGGACGCGGCTCAGATCACGCATCGTGAAGGGCGCATCGTCCAGCTGGCCGCGGTCGATCTTGCCCTGCACAATGCGATCGACCAGCTCGCGAATGCGATCGGGTGTGGGATCGTCCAGCACCTTGGTCGCGGACTCGACGGAATCGGCGAGCAGCAGGATCGCGGTCTCGCGGCTGCGCGGCCGCGGCCCGCCATACGAGTACTCCGCGGGATCCGGACTGCCGCCGTCGCGCTGCTTCGCCTTCTCGAAAAAGAAGCCGATCAGCTGCGTCCCGTGATGCTCGGGAATGAACGCGCGCACGCACTCGGGCAGCTTGGCCTGCTCCGCCATGCGTTCGCCTTCGCTCACGTGGCCGCGGATCACCGCCACCGATTCCTCGGGCGACAGCCGGTCGTGCGGGTTGCGCCCGCTGACCTGGTTCTCGACGAAGTACTGGGGCGCCGCCAGCTTGCCAATGTCGTGATAGTACGCGCCCACCCTGGCCAGCACGGGATTGGCGCCAATCGCGCGCGCCGCAGCCTCCGCGAGATGCGCGACATTGACGGAGTGCGCGTACGTGCCGCCCGCTTCGAGGGAGAGCCGCTTGAGCACCGGACCGTTCAGGTCGGCCAGCTCGAGCAGTGTCTGGTCCGTGGTGATGCCCGTCCACGCTTCGAACAGCGGCATGAGGCCCACCGCGATGAGCGCACAGCCGATGCCGTTGGCGGAGCCCAGCGCCGCCGCCAATGCCATGGTGCCCGGCGACCAGGAGAGCAGCAGGCCCACGCCCAGGCTAACCAGCAGGTAGGCGCCGGCCACGATGATGCCCAGGATCAGGCCGTGCGCACGGCGGTGCACGACGCGCACGCACAGTGCCGCCGCCGCACCCGCGGCCGCCAGCTGTACGCGCACCGAGAGATCGCCCAGCGGCGCCTGCGCGCCCAGTACAATGGCCAGCACCAGGGCGAAGGCGAGCGCCATGCGCCCCTCCCACAGGACCGCCGCCACCAGTACCGGGAAGGCAATGGGGATGAGCAGTGTCGAGGACCCGCCGCGCGCAATGACGGCCGCGGGCACGAGCACCGCCATGTACAGGGTGGCCAGCAGCAGCATGCCGCGCGGGCTGTGGTAGATCGGCTGCCGGTAGAACAACAGCATCACGCCGAAGATCGCGAGCAGCAGCGCATTGAGGATGAAGCCGCCGCCGGCCCTCGCCAGGCGGGCCGGTCCCGGCCGCAGTCGGCCCTGCGCGGCCAGCTTCGATTCGTACGCCTGCAGCCGCTGCACATCGTCGTCATCAATGCGCTCGTGCGCACCGATCACGCGCTCGCCCGCCACCACGCTGGCCTTCACCTCGGGCACCGCGTTGCGCGCGCTCTGCCGCTCGGTCTCGGTGGCGCTCCGGTCATAACGCAGTGTTGGCTGAAACAGCCCGATGAGCACGAGTTTCTGGAATTCGGCCAGGCCGGCGGGCGCATCCATGGGCAGGTTGCGCGCGGCGGACTCGCGCACTCGTTCGCCCGTGGGCACTTCTTCCCGGGCCACCAGCTGGTCCGTGCCGTTGCGGATGATGCGGACGCGCGGCGCCACGCTGTTCTGCAGCTCGGCCGCCCGGGCCACGCCCGCCTGCAGGTCGCGCGACAGCGTCTGCGACAGCGAGCGCCGCAGTGCCGTACGATTGCCGTGCACGTGCAGCAGCGCGATCACATCCGGACGCGTGGGCAGCGAGTAGCCGGCCAGCACGGAGCGCGCGCGCGCTTCCACTTCCGGCCGCTTCGCCACTACTCGTGAAGGCGTGATCGATGCGCGCGAGCAGCGAATCCACGCGCACGCGCATCGTGTCCATCGCTGCCGAGTCGTAGCGGAAGATGGGCGCCACGGCGGCCGCCGCCTGCTCGCGCTCGCGCAGCAGCTCCGCCTCCGGCTTCTTCACGTCGAAGTCGATCTGCGCGATGATGTCGCGCGGCAGCACCATGCCTTTTTCGACCGCGGGAAAGTCGGGGACGGGCGCTACCGGAAACAGCAGTGAGGTGAGCAGGGCGAGCGCCAGCAGCAGCAGGAAGCGGGCGCCGTGATGCCGGATGCCCTCGGGCCACGCACCCTCCGGACGGTGGTCGAGCGTATCCAGAAAACCACGGAATCCGGTGCCGGGCGCCATGTCAGGAATCCTGGCGTCCGGCGTCCTCGTACGCCCGGATGATTTCCTTCACGAGCCGGTGCCGTACCACGTCACGCTCGTCCAGGTAAATGAAATCGATGCCTTCAATGCCGCGCAGGATGCGCTCGATCTGCAGCAGACCCGAGTCATCGCTGCGCGGCAGGTCGATCTGCGTCTTGTCGCCGGTAACCACAACGCGCGAATTGAGACCCAGCCGCGTCAGGAACATCTTCATCTGCATGCTGGTCGCGTTCTGTGCCTCATCCAGGATCACGAACGCGTCCGAGAGTGTGCGTCCGCGCATGTAGGCCAGCGGCGCGATCTCGATGGTGCGCGATTCGATGGAGCGACGCACCCAGTCCGTGGGCATCAGGTCTTCGAGCGCATCGTAGAGCGGACGCAGGTACGGGTCCACCTTCTCGTGCACATCGCCCGGCAGGAAGCCCAGACTCTCTCCCGCCTCCACGGCGGGCCGCGCCAGGACGATGCGACGAATGCGATTCTTGCGCAGCGCATCCAGTGCCGCCGCCACGGCGAGATACGTCTTGCCCGTGCCGGCCGGACCGATGGCGACTACCACGTCATTACGAGCGATCGCATCGAGGTATGCGAGCTGGCCATCCGACTTCGCGGAGATCAGCTTGCGCAGTCCGGCCAGCGGCGCGCGGCCTTCCTCGAGAACGCGGGTCCCGTTCTCGACGCCCGCACCGGTCTGCCACGCACGCCGGATGTCCTCCGTCCCGAACGGCCTCGCCATCCTTGCCTGCTGGATCAGACGCTCCGCGACGGGTACCACGCGCTCCACATCGGCTACCCTGCCCGAGAGAATCATGTGATCGCCACGCAGGATGACGCGGCAGTTGGAGAGTCTGGCCAGCTCCTGGAGGTGGGCATCGTTCACGCCGGCCAGAAGCAGGTAGTCCGCCCCTTCCGTGGTGAGGCGGTGCTCGACGGTCGTGCTATCCACGTGGCTGTCGTCCCTCCTCGCGAGTCCATGACGGCAATGTGCAGCTCGGCGAGATCCGCGCGCTGACAGGCGCCGGTGCGCCCTCGAACAACGCGCGCGCCGCCGTCGTCTTCGGGAAGGCGATCACATCACGCAGGCTCGTCCCACCCGTCAGCAGCATCACCAGGCGATCAAAGCCGAATGCAAAACCACCGTGCGGCGGAACGCCGTAGCGGAACGCCTCGAGCAGAAAGCCGAACTTCGCCTGCGCCTCCTCCGCGCCAATGCCGAGCGCGCGGAATACGCTCTTCTGCAGTTCCGGATCGTGAATGCGGATCGAGCCGCTCGCCATCTCCATGCCGTTATACACCGCATCGTACGCCCGGGAGCGCAGCCCCTTCTCGTACAGGGCACGGGCCGCCCCCGCCGTCAGCGTCTCGCGTGTCGCGTCGAGCAGCGCCAGCACGTCGTCCGGGTGCGGCATGGTGAAGGGATGGTGCATGGCGATGATGCGCCCCGCGGCCTCATCGAAATCGAAGAGCGGGAATTCCGTGATCCAGAGCCAGCAGTGTTTCGCCGGATCGCGCAACCCCAGCCGCCCACCCAGGTGCCGGCGCATCCCATCCAGCGCCGCATCGGCGGGCATGGGGGACGTGCCGGTGGCGCCGGACGGCCCGATCACGAGCACGAGCAGATCGCCCACGCCCAGTCCTGCCGTCGCCGCGAGGCGGCTGGTCAGACCCTCATCCATCGCCTTGGCGAACGTTCCGCTCACGCCTTCCGCGCCACGCTTGACCCAGAGCGCGCCCGCCGCGCCTGCGGTCTTCGCCATGGGCGCCAGTTCATCCAGATCCTTCCGCGAAAACGCGGCGCCGCCGGTCGCCACGAAGCCGCGGATGCGCTGTGTCGTACCGCGCGTTTCCTGGAACAAACGGAAATCCGCCGCCTGCAGCATTCCGGTCAGGTCGTGAATCTCCATGCCGAAGCGCACATCGGGCTTGTCCGTGCCGTAGCGCTCGACCGCGTCGCGGTACGTCAACCGCGGAAACGGCACTGCCACATCGACGCCCAGCATCTCGCGCCACAGGGTGGCCGACATGTTTTCGCCGATGCGGAACACGTCGTCCTCGGTCACGAATGACATCTCCGCATCGATCTGCGTGAACTCAGGCTGGCGGTCGGCACGCAGATCCTCATCACGCAGACAGCGCGCAATCTGGAAGTAGCGATCATACCCCGAGACCATGAGCAGCTGCTTGTAGAGCTGCGGCGACTGCGGCAGCGCGTAGAACTCGCCGCGATGGATGCGGCTGGGCACGAGATAATCGCGCGCACCTTCCGGTGTACGCCGCGTGAGCATCGGCGTCTCGATCTCGAGGAAATGCTGCGACGAGAGAAAACCACGCACCACCTGATAGGTGCGATGACGCATGGCGAGGGCGCGCTGGAACTCATCGCGCCGCAGATCCAGATAGCGATAACGCAGGCGCAGCTCCTCCGCTGGCAGTTCGTTCGCCAATGGCGCCACCGGAATGGGCGGCGTCTCCGCTTCAGAGAGCACATTGAGCGTCCGCACGTGCACTTCGATCTCGCCGGTCGCCAGCTCGCGGTTCACGGCTTCGTCAGGCCGCTTCACCACCTGCCCCGCAATCGCGATCACCCATTCCGAGCCGACCCGGCGCGCGCGTTCCAGTATGTCCGCCGTCGTCCAGTCGGGTCCCAGCGAAAGCTGCACCTTGCCCGTGCGATCGCGCAGATCGAGGAACAGCAACCCGCCCAGATCGCGCCGCCGATGCACCCAGCCCACGAGTCGCACATCACGGCCGGCATCAGCCGCGCGCAGATCGCCCACCATGCCCGTGCGAAACGCGGTCGCCTTCGAATCGCTGTTCATTCTTCTCCTCTGCGGGAACGCCATGCGCCGAGCAGCGCGAATGCGAGCGTGATCGCCACCAGATCCGTCAGCCAGTCCTTGATGTCCGAGCTGCGTGTGGGCACGTAGCGCTGATGCAGCTCATCGATCACACCCACCGTCACACTTGCCAGCCACGGCGCCCACACGATCGGCCGGCGCCCCGACCAGCGCCAGCCGAGCACCGCCAGTATGCCCAGCGTTCCGTACAGACCCAAATGCGCAAGCTTGTCCGCGGGCAGCGGCAGTTGCGGCAGCGGTTCGTAGAACGGACGGCTTCCCAGGTAGAGCAGGAACGCGGCCCAGACCAGAGACGGCAGATAGGCAAGCGTCGCAGGCAGCCGCTTCACTGCTGGATTCCGCTCCCGAATCGTCGAGAAAATTCTGCCGTCGACGACGCCGCTTTGACCTGTGCTTCGTTCACGCCGCACTCGCGTGCTGTCTGCCTGAGCACTATGTTAGCCAGCATGTCCGACCTGACGCCGCGCGACCGTGAACGCCTGACACAACTCGAGACGCTCGCCGGGCGAGTTCGCCATGTGTACTCGCTCGTCGAACAGTTCGCCGGCACGCCCAGGGACGCCGAGGGCCTCTCCGTCGGACTGCGCCGCGCTTTCGGTCAGCTCAAGATGCAATTCACTACCGCCGGCTTCGACAAGCTCGCCAATGCCACCGGCGCCCTCGAGCTGGCCACCCGCCGCGGCGGCTCGCATGGCCCCAAGTCACGCTCGCTGCGTGAAGGCGTCGGCAATCTGACCCGGCAGGTCGATATCGAACGCCGCGCCATCATCGCGCTGGCCCAGAAGGAAGCACAACCCGAGTAGCCTGTCGCGTGCCGGGCTTGTCCGGACGAAGTGCGCGCTCGCAGGGAAGGGCCCGCCGCCTCCGGGCGTCGGGCCCGCTTGCGCGAAGTGGCGCCGCTCGCGAGGAAAGGCCCGCCGCCTCCGGGCGTCGGGCTCGCTGCGCGAAGTGGCGCCGCTCGCGAGGAAAGGCCCGCCGCCTCCGGGCGTCGGGCTCGCTGGGAAAGGCGGCTTATACAGCCTCCGCTTCACGCAGCGCCGCCAGGAATTCGTCAGGACTCTGCGCCGCGTTGAGCCGGTCGCGCACATCATCGCGACGCACGATGCGCGAGATGCGGCTGAGCGCCTTGATGTGCGGGCCCGCGGCAGACTCGGGGCCGACCAGCAGGAACAGCAGTGCGACCGGCTGCCCGTCGAGTGCATCGTAGTCGACAGGCATGGCGGCGCGGCCCGCGGCCATGCGCAGTTCGGGGACGGATTGCGATTTGCCGTGCGGAATCGCGACACCGTGACCGATGCCCGTCGACAATATCGATTCCCGCTCACGCACCGCGTCGAGTACCGCGCCCTGGTCCTGCACGCCATCGTGGCTCGACACGATGGAGACCAGTTCGCGCAGCAGCTCGTCCTTGGTGTGTCCCTGCAGCGGGATCCTGATGCGATCGACCGAGAGCAGTTCGGTCAGGAGCAAACGCTACCTCAGTCCGGCGAAGGGGCTTCCGCCCGTTTGTCATTCGCGTAAACTATAAGGACTGTGCAAAACCGCATCAACCATACGGGCATCCTGCTCGCCACGCTTCTGGGCGCGTCCCCGGTGGCGGCACAGCGCGTGCTCGATCTGCCCATGCGCACGACGGCCGGCGCGGATGCGCTCGCGCGCGGCCCCATCGCGGTCTTCTGGAACCCGGGCGCCCTCGGAATTCCCGCACGGCGAGGCGAGGGTCTGCTGCTGGATGTGCGCGGACCTTCCGCAACCGGCCTCGACGGCGTCGGACTGGCCGGGGTCATGCGGCTGGATGCCTCGACCTCGCTGGGTTTCGGCTTCCAGCACGTCGGCGTCGCCGACATCGAGCAGACCACGACCTCGCCTCTGCCCGAGGATGGTGCCGTTCCTCTCGACATCGCGGAAAACGCGTTCAGCATCGCGATCGACCGCTCGCTGAGCAAAGGCCTCAGCGTGGGTGCGGGCGCGCACTACACGCGCACCGCCGCCGTCCTCGACGGCGACAACGTCACCAGCTTCGGCGCCGGTTTTCTCTATCAGGCGACGACGTCGTTTCATCCTGCACTTGCCGCCGGCCTGCTTTTCGAGCAGGCCGCAAACGGCTGGTTTGCCGCGGCGGGTGCGGAACGCGCGGTGGCGCCGGACTGGAGCGTGGGCGCCGAGTACGGCGCGTCCGGATCGGAGCGCTTCCAGGGCGTGGCGCACCGGATTGCCGCCGTGGGCGCGTGGCGAGAGTGGCTGCGCTTCACGGCGGGCGTGGCCGGCGAGCCCGGCGTCGGCGAGCGCACGTGGAAGCTCGCCACAGGTGCGACCGTGCAACTCAGCCGTTATCAGCTGGGCGTGCTGCGTGAAGACATGCCCAACGGCATTGGCGCGGTGCACTCCTTCCGCTTGAGCGTGGTTTTCTGATGCAGGCTTCCACGAAGAGCACAGGGGCCACGCCTGACCTGCTCGACCTGCCCGCGGAGGAAGCGGAAGCCGCGCTGCGCGCGCATTTCACCGCACGCGGTCAGCCCGCCTACCGCGTGCGCCAGGCACTGGCCTGGCTGTACGAGCGTGATGCCGCGTCCTTCGCGGAGATGACGGACCTTCCGGCTGGGGAACGCGCCGCACTGGCCGCAGCGTTCCGCCTGACCTCGCCGGCCATCGCGACACTCAGTCGCTCGACGGACGGCACGGTCAAACACCTCTGGCGACTCGCTGACGGCGAACTGATCGAGTCGGTGCTCATCCCTTCCGGTGACCGCCTCACGCTGTGCCTGTCCTCACAGGCGGGCTGCGCCATGGCGTGCGTATTCTGTGCGACCGGCTGGTCCGGGTACCGCCGCCAGCTGACCACCGGCGAAATCGTCGCGCAGTTCCGCGGCGCCCGCCGCTGGGCCGCGGAAAACCAGGCCGGCAGCATCACTAACATCGTGTTCATGGGCATGGGCGAGCCGCTCGCGAACCGCACGGCGGTCATGCCTGCGCTCACCCTGCTCAACGGCGGGTATGGCATGGGCGCGCGCCGCATCACCGTCTCGACCGTGGGCATCGTGCCCGGCATTCTCGAGCTGGCAGAGCGCCCGGACCAGTTCCGGCTGGCCGTGTCGCTGCACGCGCCCGAGCCGGAGCTGCGCGCCCGCCTTGTGCCCATCGAGAAGAAGTATCCGCTGCCCCGGTTGCTGGAAGCGCTGCGCGCCTTCGATGCGGCCGGCGGCCGCCGCATTACCTTCGAATACGTGCTCATTGACCGCACCAACGATGAGCCCGGGCACGCCCGCCAGCTGGCTGACCTCGTGCGTGAATTCGGCGCGCACGTCAACCTCATTCCCTACAACCCCATCCCCGGCGCGGCCTGGCAACCCCCTTCCCGCGACCGCCAGCGCGCCTTCGCCCGCATCCTCGACGAGTTGGGCATCAAAGCCACCATCCGCACTCCGCGCGGCCGCGACATCGCCGCCGCCTGCGGCCAGCTCCGCGCCGAACACACGCCAACGCCTCCGCGGCCTTACACTCGACTGCACTCACCACAGAGTGCGCGGCGGACGCGGAGAACTGTTGTCGTCACGGCGCAAGCCGGCCAGGGCAATGCCACGGACGAGTAGCGGCCGCCGCGGCCTCCGCGCTCAGCGCGGTGAAGCCTTGAAGTCCGGCCCGAGAATGACGGTGACGTCGAGGGCGAGGGAGGAGTCGACGGCGGTGCGCAGGCGGACGATGCCCAGCTCGTCGGCCACGGCGCGGGCTATGCCTGTATTGCCCACGCGGTCGAGCACAGCGCTGCTGTCCGGGATGTGCTGCGCATTGCCGTAGAAGACCACATCGAAGCCGGCGGCGCGCAACCGATCCGTGACGCCGCGGGCAATGCCGGCCTGACCGGAAGCGTTGAGCACTTCCACGCGGCCGCGCTGTCGCGTTCCCGGATCCGCGACGACCGGCGCCTGCGGCGGTTCGGCTCGCCCGGGCTTGTGGGAACGGCCCAGCCCGGTCACGAACGAGGCGACGAACGCGAGCACCAGCGCGAACGTCGCGACAAGGGCGACGCGTTCAGCCAGTTCCCTGCTGCGCATCGCTCAGCAGTGCGTTCCAGGCGCCGACCGTTTCGGCGGGGATCGGATAACCGCCATCCAGGCTGCGGGTGATCTTGAAGCGCAGCACCTCGCGCAGCACGCCCGGCAGGTCGCGCGGCATGCGCGCCCGCAGGCCGGCCCGCCATTCCGCCTGCTGCGGGCGGCCCGGCTCCAGGAAATCGGCCGCGATGAGGGCGCGACCCAGCGTGCGCAGCGACGCGTGGCCCAGCGTGTGGTAGCGGATCGCGCCACACAGTTCCGCGTCGTCCAGGCCTTCCGCCTCGAGGCGGCTGGCGGTGGCCGGACCGTGCCAGAAAGAAACAGGCAATTCACGAAAGCGCTCGGGCACCCAGGGCAGCAGGTGCTCCACCGGCGCGTCGCGCAGGGCGTCGTGCAGGCAGCCGGTGGCGTGCCAGCGCACGCGCTGCGCCTCGGTGCAGTCCAGGCCGGCCGCCCATTCAGCCATCAGCCGGCCCACGCGACTGAGGTGCTGGTAGCGTGCCGGCGAAACTTCCGCCCAGGCGGGCAGCTCGCCGGCCGCGGCGCGGTCCAGCAGGGATGGCGATCGCTCGGCCACGGCTCAGCCACTCTCTAACACATGGTTATCGATGAGCCGGGTGCGGCCCACGAACGCCGCCAGGGCCAGCACATCACCGGCCGCGGCCTCCGGTACCGGCTCCAGCGAGTCCGGCGCCACCAGCTCGGCATACTGCAGGCGCACGTGCGCACCCTGCGCCAGCCGCTCCCGCACGCGTTGCAGCAAGGAGTCTGCCTGCCGCGTGCCGGCGGCGAACGCCTGCTGCGCATCCAGCAGAGCGCGGCGCAGCAGTGTCGCCTCGCGCCGTTCCTCCGGCGAGAGGTAGACATTGCGCGAGCTGAGCGCCAGACCATCGGCCTCGCGCACAATGGGGCCGCCCACCACCTCGATGCCCATGTCCAGGTCACGCACCATGCGCCGGATCAGTGTCAGCTGCTGATAGTCCTTCTGCCCGAAGACCGCCGTGTCCGGACGCACGAGGTGGAACAGCTTGGCCACCACCGTGAGCACGCCGCGAAAGTGACCGGGCCGGAACGCGCCGCACAGGCGGTCCGTCAGCACAGGCGCATCCACCGTCACGGCCGGCGCGCCCGCCGGATACATCTCGCTGTCGGACGGCGCGAACAGCAGGTCGACCCCTCGGGCCTGCGCCAGCTGCGCGTCGCGCGGCAGATCGCGCGGGTAGCTCGCCAGATCTTCGCCCGGCCCGAACTGCAGCGGGTTCACGAACACGGACATGACGGTGTAGTCCGCGAGCGTGCGTGCGCGATCAATGAGCGAGAGATGACCGTCATGCAGGAAGCCCATGGTGGGCACGAAACCAATGCGACTGCCGGCGGCGCGCGCGTTGTCGATGGCCAGGCGCAGCTCGGCGCGCGTGGCGACCCGTTTCACTCGAAGGAGTGCTCGGCGTCCGGGTAGCGACCCGAGCGCACGGCCTCGCTGTAGGCCTGCACGCCCTTGCGCGTCTCCTCCGCCAGCGCCGCGAAACGCTTGAGGAAGCGTGGCCGGAACGTCTCGTTCAGGCCGAGCGCGTCGTAGATCACGAGCACCTGGCCGTCGCACTCCGGTCCGGCGCCAATGCCGATCGTGGGAATGCGCAGTTTGCGCGACACATCACCGGCCAGCGCAGTCGGCATCAATTCCAGCACAATGGAGAAAGCACCGGCGTGTTCGAGGCGCAGGGCATCCTGGTGCAGTCGCTCGGCCGCATCCGCATCGCGGCCCTGCACGCGATAGCCACCCAGTGCGTGCACCGACTGCGGCGTGAGACCGATGTGGCCCATCACGGGAATGCCGGCGCGTACCAGCGCGCGCACATGGCCGGCGGTCACGTCGTCGCCGCCCTCCAGCTTCACGGCTTCGGCACCAGTCTGCTTCAGCACGCGACCGGCGTTGCGCAGCGTCTCCTCTTCGCTCACCTGAAAGCTGAGGAACGGCATGTCCACGACCAGCAGGCCTCGCCGCACCGCGCGCCGCACCGCTTGCGCGTGCCAGATCATCTCGTCGAGTGTGACCGGCAGCGTGCTGTCGTAACCAGCCACTACCTGCCCCAGCGAATCACCCACCAGGATGATGTCGACACCGCAGTCGTCCACCAGACGCGCGAATAGAAAATCGTACGCCGTGAGCGCGACGATCCTGTCGCCGCGCTGTTTCATTTCGAGGAGGTCGCGAACTGTGAGACGCCGTTCGCTGGCGCGTGACTCAGTGCTCATCCGGACTCGTCGTCTGCACCGCCGCGGCCACGGCGAGAACCGGCGGAGCGCCGTTGTGCCGCACGGGGCGCCGCTCGCCCCGCCCCGTCCGTTTGACGGCCTGCGCAAGCTACGACCATCATCCGGGGGTGTCAAAACCACTGCGTTATGATGCACTGCTCGCTCGCGCCCTCGCCGCCGAGCTGCACCAGCGCTGGGCCGGCGCGCGCGTGCGCTGGGTGCGCCTCGAGCCGGAAACGCGCACCATCCACATCGCCATCGGCCGCGGCGCGCTGCGCTGGTCACTCGATCCGCAGAACGGAACTCTGGTTCAGGCGACGCACCGGGGTCCGGCGAGCGGCGTCAATCTGCCCGCCGGCGCCCGGCTGCGCGCCGTGACTTCGCCACCCGATGATCGACGGATCGACTTCTTCATTGATGCCCTCCCCGATGGCTCCCGCAGCTTCTCGCTTTCCGTGGATCTGACGGCGCGCCGTAACGCGGTGCTTGCCACGGATGGACGCGTGCTGGCAGCGCTGCTCGCAGCGCGGACCACCACGATCGACACGCAGGATGCCCAGCCACGCGCGGGGCTGGCCGCGCCACTGGACGCCGCTGCGTTCGCCGCGCTGCTCCTCGACGTGCCGCCCGCGCAGCGGGAGCGGGCTTTCCTCGAGCGCGTTGCCTGGGCCAGCCCTCTCAATGCACGCGCCATTCTCGGTACCGCACTGGAAGGCGACGACGAGATGCTGCTGCTGGAAGCGTGGACGCGATACGCGCGCGTCATCGATCCGCAGAGCACGCAAGCCGGCATTGTCGCGCCGGGCGATTGGGACCAACCCTACCCGTCGCCATTGCCGGGGCTGCCGTTCGAGCCGCACGCCGACCTGCTCGCGGCCTTCGCGGCCGCTACGCCGGAGCGTCCGGAAACGGATGCGGACCTGCTGGGCCGCCTGGCGCAGCGACAGAAAGCACTCGGGCGTCGCGCCGGGCGTCTGCGCGCCGAGATGGAAGGCGGGGCCAGCGACGCCGCGCAGGCGAGGCAGAAGGCGGACGTGCTGCTGGCGCGGCTCGCCAGTGTGCGCCGGGGCATGCGCTCGGTCACGCTCGAAGACTTCGAAGGCGGCACGCTCACTATCGAGCTGAATCCCGCGCTCGATCCGGCGGCCAACGCCAACATGCTGTACGAGCGGGCCCGCAAACGCGACCGTGCCGCCGCACGTGTACCCGCGCTGCTGGCGGGCGTGGCGGCCGAGGCGCAGAGGCTCGCTGCGCTGGAGACGCGCATGCGCGAGGGCAGCGCCACGGAAGCGGATCGCGCCGCGCTGCGCCGCGCACCTGACCGCAGTGTTAGTGGGCGTCCCGCCCGGGTGCTGCCGTACCGGCGCTATCGCACGTCAGGAGGACTGGAAGTACGCGTGGGCCGCAGCGCCCGCGCCAATGACGACCTGACTCTGCACCACAGCGCGCCCGGTGACATTCTGGCTGCACGCCCGCGAGGCCGCGGGTGCGCACGTCGTGCTGCGCTGGCAGGACGCGGCATCGAATCCACCGGCAACGGACCTGGCGGAAGCCGCCATGCTGGCCGCGCTGCACAGCCGGGCGCGCACGTCGGGCACCGTGCCCGTCGACTGGACGCGCCGCCGCTATGTGCGCAAACCGCGCAAGGCCAGGCCCGGCACGGTCATCATGGAGCGCGCGAACACGCTGTTCGTGGAGCCGGATGCGCGCCTCGAGGAGCGTCTGCGCGCAGCGGACTGAACAACGGAGAAGAGGCGACGCGACATCGTCGCCTGCAATCCGTGAATGTCAGGAAGCCCGTGACCGGGCGGGAACCGCGTCCATGGCGGCGCGCAGTCCGGCGAGAAAACGCGCGGCCTCGGGAACACCGCCGCGGTCGAGCGCATCAATGAGCGCACTGCCCACCACCACGCCATCGGCAACGGCCGCAACCTGTGCGGCCTGCTCCGGTGTCGAGATGCCGAAGCCCACGGCTACGGCGACCGGACTCGCGCGCCGCAGCGCCGCCACTTCCTGCGCCAGGTTGCCGCGCAGCTCGGCCGTGGCACCGGTCACGCCCGTGCGTGAGATGTAGTAGAGAAAGCCCTGGGCCCGGCGCGCAATGGCGGCGGCCCGCCCGGGCGGCGTCGTGGGCGCCACCAGGTTGACGTGCGAGAGCGGCGAGCGGTCCAGCGTTTCCTCGAGGCGGGCATCGCCGCCCACGGGCAGATCGGTCACCAGCAGACCCTGTGCGCCCGCCTCCCTCGCCGCAGCCAGGAACGCATCCACACCATAGCGCAGCACCGGATTGATATAGGTGAACAGCACCACCGGTGTGTCGTGCTCGGCACGGAATGCGCGCAGCACATCCAGCACCCAGGGCAGCGTGACGCCCTGCTCCAGGGCACGCTGGGAGGAACGCTGAATGGTGGGGCCGTCCGCCACGGGATCGCTGAAGGGCACACCCAGTTCGATGACATCGGCGCCGGCACGCACCAGCGCGCGCAGCAGCGCGGGCGTCTCGGCGGGCGCCGGGTAACCGGCTGTTATGTAGGGAATGAGCACGTGGTGGCCGGCGGCCCGCCACGTGGCGAACGACTCCGCGAGCGGGTCTTCCGTCCGGGCTGTGGTGCTAGACGAAATAGTCGGAGACACGAATGCCGAACCGGTCGGGGTCCACGGTCTTGATGATGGCGCGCTTCGCCTTGCCCGTCTCCTCATCCTGGTCACTGAGATCCGCCGTGACGGGCTCCGCCAGCGTGATGCCCATGTTGTCCGAGATGATGCGCACCACCGGCTGGTGCAGGCGCTTGGGATCCGGATTGCGCGCCACCACCACGGCCATTTCGAAGGTGTCCAGGATGGTCAGCGTGCCAACCGGGAACACGCCCGTCGCCGTCACCAGCGCCTTGACCAGCAGCGGATCGAAGCCGCGCTTGGGATTGTCACGCATCTCGCGCAGTACTTCGTCCGCCGGCCACGGCTGATGCTGGTAGCTGCGCTTGGAGGTGGCCGCGTCGAAACCATCCGCGGTCGCCACAATGCGGCTGAACAGCGTGGGCGTGCGCGACCGCTTGTTCCGCGGATAGCCGGTCAGGTCGATTTTCATGTGGTGCTCGTAGGCCATGAGCATGGGCCGGTACGGCACATCCGCCAGACCGCGCATCCAGAAGAGCGCCAGCAGGCCCTCCGTCGGATGGCGCCGGATCCAGGCCCATTCTTCGTTCGTGAGCCCGGCGGCCTTGGTGACAATGGCCGCGTCAATGCGCTGTTTGCCAATGTCGTGGAACAGGGCACCCAGGCCCAGCTCGTAGAGCTGCAGCTTGGAAAGGCCGAGACGCTGCCCGATCACGACGCTGATGATGCTGACGTTGACCGAGTGCGTGAACGTGTATTCGTCGTAGTCCCGCAGCGTGGTCATGCCCACAATCGATGTTTCGTTGTTCAGCACCTGGTCCACAATGGACTGCACGGCGCGCTTCACGCGGCGCAGATTGACGGCACGACCCAGGCGGGCATCAGTCAGGACTTCGCGCGCCACGTGCACCGACTGGAAGTAGGTGACCTTGGCGGCTTCCTTGGCGCGCTCGTCGGCTTCCAGTCCGAGATCTTCCGTGATCTCCTTCGCGGGATCGACATCAATGTACTTCGCGTGACTGGCCTCGAAACGGCCGAGGAACACCTCGAACGCCGCCTCGCCGCCCGATCCTTCTTCGATGAGCAGCGAGAGGAAGGGCACGAGGTGGTGCCGCTCCAGTCCCTTCAGCATCGTCACCTGGCCGACGCCGTGGCGGCTGAAGAGACCGGCCACGTAGGAGAACGAAACGTAATCCGAGAGATCGAGTCGCAGGCGAGCTTCGTTCAGGAACAGGAAGTCCCCTACCAGGCGCAGCTGAATCGACTCCTCGCGATCGAGGATGCGGCGCACGATGGCGTACACCTGATCGAGCGCGTTCTGCACGGTGGCGTTTTCCAGCGGATAGAACTTGAACGCCTTGGACGCCGCATAGAGCGCGGTGATCATGGCGCGCCCCAGCGGCTGGAGAACGGTCTCGCTGTGGACCAGCGGTGGCGCGGCCTGGCTCATGCCCCGCTCCTCGGCTGCGCCAGCGCGCGGGACACCGCATTGCGTACCATGGGATGCGGATCGTGGGCGGATTCCATGAGCGCGGTGCGCGCGGCCGGCGATGCAATGCGGCCCAGCGCCATGGCCGCGCAGGAGCGGATTTCCGGCGACTCCTTCGTCAGCAGGCGACGCCCGTTCAGCAGCCGGTCCAGCACCTCGATGTCCTCTTCGCTCGCCGCGCTGCCGTAGGCCTCGAACACGGCGATCTGTTCGGTGAGGTCGGCATCGCGCAGGGCGCGGCTCTTCACCATGCCCTTCAGCCGGTCGCGCGCGGACGGCGTGCTGGTGGCCGCCAGGCCGCGCGCCGCCGCAATGCGCACTTCGCGGTCGCCATCGTTCAGCCCCTCCTGCACCGCCTCCAGTGCGCCCGGATCGCCCATGGCGGAGAGCGCTTCGATGGCGATGCGGCGGCCGACGACATCCGACTTGCGGAACAGTGCTATCAGATTGTTAGTGGCGGCGCGCAGCTTGATGCGGCCGGCGATGCGCGCCGCGCCCTGCGCCACTTTCTCGTCGGGCGCAGCCACCATGCCGGCCAGCGGCCGGGCGTGCTTGCGGCCCACGCCATCCAGCGCCGGCGCCATGCGCTCGCGCAGCCGCACCGACTCCGTCTTCTCCACGGTGCGGATCAGCAGGGGCAGCGCCTCCGACCCCAGATAGGAGAGGAACAGCGCCAGCTCCTGCTCGGTGGGATTGATGGTGCCGTCCTCGAGCGAGCCCAGGAACTGTGATAACACCTGAGCATCACTCAGCTCCTTGAGCAGCCGCTCGATCTCCTGCTTCTCCTCCATCCCCAGGTGCGGCTGCTCGCCGATCTCGGCCACCTCGACCAGGATCTTCGACACATTGGAGAGATCGCCGCGCGCCAGAAACGCGGGCAGCAGCTGTCCCAGGATGCGCAGGATCTCGCCGTGCCGGTCCGCGAACGTGGAATCCTCGAGGCGGTCGAAGAGCGCGTCCAGCACAGCGGCGCGCACGTCGCGTTCCCATTCCGCTTCCACTTCGCGATACAGCGTGTCCAGCTCATCGGACTCGAGGAAATACGTCGTCTCGACGAAGTTCTCGACGTTGACGATCTGCGCCAGCGGCGGCTGTCCCGCCTCCACGGCGGGCGGTGGCTTTTCGTCCGGCTCCCCTTCCACCACGCGCTCAATGTGCTCGCGATTCACCTCGGCGGGCGCGGGCGGTTCGCGCGGCGCCTGCGGCAGCATGCCGCCTTCCGCGAGCAGATCGACGTAGCTGTACTGGAAGGCCGAGAATTCCTCTTCCCAGAGCAGTGTGACGATGTCATCGGTCGCGCGCGGACCCATCTGGCGGGCGCGATCGATCACGTGCACGAACAGATCGATCTCGTCCTCGAAGCCGGGCAGGAACGTGAGCACGCGTACGCCGTCGCGATAGAACAGGAAGGCCAGGCCCTCGCGCGCATCCTTCGAGGGAAACGCCTTGCCGAAGCAGCGGAAGCCCTGCTCTTCGACGGAGACCGTGAGCGAGGGCACACGATCCCACAGGCGGGTCACGGCATTGCGTGTATTGAGGAGGAACTGCTGATAGACGGGGTTGTTCTCCTGATAGAGCCGGCGCGCGCGGATCGCCTTCTCCAGGGCCATGAACAGCTCGGCGATCTCCGCGTCGGGCAGCGGCGCTTCGCCCCAGTCCTCGAAGGACACCGCGGCGGCGGCCGGGGCGGAGCCGCCGGCTGGTGGCCGCGCCGATGACGCGCCGTTAGGCGTCGCACCCGTCGCGCTGGCGGCGGGTTCGGCAGCCGTCGGGTTGTCTACGGAATTGGCGTCGCTATCCAGGCTCATGGTGCGCTCGCCTCGTTCTCAGTGCCCGGCCATCCCGTGGGTCAGCGACGACACGTGTTCCACATCCTTGTCTCCCCGCCCGCTGAGACAGAATGACTACGGACCCCGCCCCCGCCCACTGTCTGCCTTCGCGCAGCACGTAGGCCACTGCGTGCGCACTCTCCAGCGCCGGAATGATGCCTTCCAGCCGGGCCAGTTGTGCGAACCCATCGAGTGCTTCCGCATCGGTCACACTGACATACTGTGCACGACCCGTGTCCTTCAGCCACGCGTGCTCCGGGCCGACACCCGGATAGTCGAGGCCGGCCGACACGGAATGCGCGGGCGCCACCTGTCCTTCCGCATCCTGCAGCAGATAGCTGTACGAGCCGTGCAGCACGCCGGGCGAACCCGCGCTCAGCGATGCGGCGTGATGCCCGCTCGCCAGACCTTCGCCGGCCGCTTCGACGCCTACAAGGGCGACACTGCCCTCCGGCACGAACTCGTGAAAGATGCCCATGGCATTGGATCCACCGCCGACACAGGCGATGACCGCGGCGGGAAGCCGACCTTCGTTCCGTTCGAACTGGGAGCGTGTCTCCCGGCCAATCACGGACTGAAGATCGCGGACGAGGCGCGGGTACGGATCAGGACCGACAACGGAGCCGATAATATAGTGAGTATCGGCAACATGAGCCACCCAGTCGCGCATGGCTTCATTGGTCGCATCCTTGAGCGTCCGCGTGCCGGATTCGACGGTCCGCACCTCTGCGCCCAGCAGTTTCATGCGATAGACGTTGAGCGCCTGCCGCTGCACATCTTCCGCGCCCATGTCAATGGCGCAGCGCAGGCCGAACAGCGCGCACACCGTGGCTGTGGCCACACCATGCTGGCCCGCGCCGGTCTCCGCGATAATGCGGCGTTTACCCATGCGCCTCGCCAGCAGGATCTGACCCAGCGTGTTGTTGATCTTGTGCGCCCCGGTGTGATTCAGGTCCTCGCGCTTGAGCCAGACCTTGACGCCTGCGACCTCACTCAGGCGCTGCGCGTGCCAGAGCGGCGTGGGCCGTCCCACGTAGTCGCGCAGCAGTGCTTCCAGCTCGGTCCAGAAGGCCGTCTCCACGGACGCCGTGGCCCAGGCCTGCGCGAGCTGGTCGAGCGCCGCCATCAGCGTCTCCGGCACGTAACGCCCGCCGTACGCGCCGAAACGGGTGGTGTCCTGCGTCGCCACTTCGCTCATGGCTTCCTCGCTGCGGGCTGCGGGATTGCGCTCCGCGCCGCCTGCACGAACGCCTGCACCCGCTCCGCCGACTTGATGCCCCGCTCACTCTCCACGCCCGAGCTGACATCCACAGTATCGGGCGCCAGCCGCGCGACGGCCTGCGCCACGTTGCCGGGGTTCAGGCCGCCCGCCACCACAAACTCAATGTTATCCGGCACCAGGTCGCGCAGGCCGGCCACTGCGTCCCAGCCGAAGGCCACACCGGTGCCGCCCGCCGCCTCGGCCGACCAGCCGTCCACCAGCAGGCCGTCCACCAGCGGCGCCCAGTACTCCGCCGCGCGCGCGAATTCCCCGCCCGAGCGTGGTCGCACCGCCTTCCAGACGCGCCACTGGCCCGCCGCGCGCACCGCCTGCACCAGTGCCGCGTCCTCCTCGCCGTGCAGCTGCAGCACGTGCAGGCCGAGTTCGCGCGCTGTTGCGGCCAGCTCCGCCGGCGCCGCATCCACGAAAACACCGACGCGCATCGCCTGCGGCGCCGCGCTCCAGATGGCAGCGGCCTGTGACAACGACTGCGTGCGCGCGCGCCCCGGTGCCAGGATCACACCCACGTAGTCGGCGCCCGCTGCCACCGCGGCCGCAGCATCCCCGGGCCGGCAGACCCCGCAGATCTTGACCCGCATCAGCAACGCGAAGCCCGCCGAGATGGGCGTACGGTCCCGGCTGCGCTTGGGTCGGCCCGCCAGGGCGCTCACGCCACCACCCCGCATCAGCGCCTCGCCCACCAGCACCGCGTCGACACCCGCGCTTCCGAGGCGGTCCACATCGGCGGCCGTGGCAATGCCGCTCTCGCCCACGAGCACGCGGTCCACAGGGATGAGGCTGGCAAGCGTCAACGTCACGTCGAGATCCGTCGCGAACGTCTCCAGGTCACGGTTGTTGACGCCGATGATGCCCGCGCCCGCCCGCAGCGCGCGCTCCAGCTCGGCCGCATCGTGCACCTCGACCAGCGCCGAGAACTGCAGCTCGCGACACAGATCGAGCAGCCCCGCCAGCCGCGCGTCCTCCAGGATGCGCGCGATCAGCAGCACCGCATCCGCGCCCGCCGCCCTGGCCTCCCAGACCTGCGCTTCGTCCAGCACGAAGTCCTTGCGCAGAACGGGCAACTCCACGGAGGCGCGCACAGCGGCCAGGTCGGCCAGCGACCCGCCGAAGAACGGACCATCGGTCAGCACGCTGACGGCACGTGCGCCCCCGGCGGCATAGGCGCGCGCGACCTCTGCCGGGTCGCCCTTGCCCAGGGCGCCGGCAGAGGGTGAGCGACGCTTGTACTCCGCGATCACAGTGACCTCCGCCAGCTGCTGGAGCGCCGCACCGAAGGGGCGCGCGGGCGACGCACGCTCAGCCTGCCGGCGCAGCTCCGCCCGCCGACTCCGCAGGCCCGCCACCTCTTCCTGCTTCGCCACCAGGATCCGATCCAGGAATCCGGCCGCGCCTCTTGCGCTTCGGTTCACTTTCGGGTAAGTTGCTTTCGGTTCCTCTTCGGTAGGCCACCGACCAGCCGGGGAGCCCACGCACCGCATCCGAGGTCACGATGCCTCTGACCAAGCGACAGAAGGAGATTCTCGATTTCCTCGAGCGGTTCCTCGAAGACAACGGGTACCCGCCGAGCTTCGAGGAGATCGCGCAGCACTTCGGCTACACATCGCTGGCCACGGTGCATGAGCATCTCGAGAATCTGCGGCTCAAGGGATACATCCGGAAGAGCTACAACGCGAGCCGATCCATCGAGCTGATGGATGGGGGCAGCAATACGAGTGCGCTGGAGCTGCCGCTGCTGGGCACGGTCGCGGCGGGTGTGCCCATTGAGGCAATCGAGGATCGCGAGTCGATCGCTGTGCCCGAGACACTGCTGCGCCGCGGCGGCCAGCATTACGTGCTGCGCGTGAAGGGCAACTCCATGATCGACGAGCAGATTCGTGATGGCGACTACGTGATCGTGAACGCGCAGCCCACCGCCCAGAACGGCGACATGGTGGTCGCGTTGGTGCAGGGCGAGGCGGCCACCGTGAAGAAGTTCTATCGCGAGTCGGACGGCCGGGTCCGGCTCCAGCCGGCGAACGAGCGCATGCCGGCAATGTTTTTCCGGTCACAGGATATTCGGGTTCAGGGCATCGTGGTTGGGGTCATCCGGAGGTACTGATGGGGCGGCGGAAAGCATTTGTGGTGGGGCGGACAGACCGACGCAGCACAACGCTTCTGGTGCTGCGGGTGGAAGGAGGTCCTATCCTCGGGCCCTGGACCCTGCGGGCTGTAGTTTCAGCGAACTGAGGAGCCCGCGCCGCCGCGTCGCACCGCACTAACACGCGGTTTGGGCGCGGCGGTGCCGCGCCCGGCGCGCCGGTTCATTCGCGGGCCGCGCTGCTGGCGCTGCGCAGCCGCTGCAGCGCGGCCAGGCCGTGACCCTCGTCCAGGGCGCATTCCGCGAGACGGACTCCCTCTCTGAGATCATCGGCCAGCCCGCCGACATAGATGGCGGCGCCGGCATTGAGCACCACCGCAGCGCGAGCTGCGCCCTGCAGGCGGCCCTCCAGCACGCCCGTGATGACGGCCGCATTGTGTTCCGGCGAGCCACCCGCCAGGTCGGCAGCATCCAGCGCGGCATCACCGAGCAGGCTCGCGGGGGACAGCCGATAGCGGCTCAGCTGGCCGCGCTTCAGCTCGATCACGCTGGTCTCGCCGATCGGGCTCAGCTCATCGAGCCCGGGATCGCCGTGCACGACGAGCGCCTGTTGGTGTCCCAGCTCGTGCAGTGCGCCCGCGATCAGCTCGACGAGTGCGGGATCGGCCACGCCCACCACCTGACGCCGCGCACCCGCGGGGTTTGTGAGCGGGCCCAGGATGTTCATGATCGTGGGCACGCCCAGCTCACGGCGTACCGGCGCCACATGCTTCATCGCCGGGTGCAGCAGCGGCGCGAACATGAACACAATGCCCGCCTCTTCCAGCACCTGGCCCATGGCTGCCGGCGTCAGCTCGATCGCGACACCCAGCTCAGCGAGCACGTCCGCGCTCCCGCAGCGCGATGTGAACGAGCGGTTGCCGTGCTTGGCGATGCGCACGCCCGCGCCTGCGGCCAGCAGTGCGGCAGCAGTCGAGATGTTGAAGGTGGTGACCGCACCACCACCCGTGCCGCAGGTATCGACCAGCGTGCCCGGCTCGCTCGCAGCTACCGGCACCATCGCGGCGCGCAATGCGCGCACGCCGCCTGCCACTTCCACCGGGTGCTCACGCTTGGCGCGCAGCGCGATGAGGAACGCGGCGGTTTGCACCGGCGTGGCCCGGCCCTCCATGATCGTGCGAAACGCGCTCTCGGCGTCGGCGATGCCGAGATGCTCGCCGCGCAACAGCCGGGCAACCAGTTCGGGTAAGGTGGGTCCCGCGTGTTCCTGTGTTTCCTCAGTCATTCCAGTCATCCCAAGCGGAGACGCGGATCGAAAGCCGGCCACAACCTAACGCGCATTGTCGCTTGCGACAGCCCTCGATGGCCAGCCGTGCGCACTTGCTTTGGCCCGGTGCGCGCGTATGCTACCGCCGTCCTGCATGGCCGCGCGGCCGGCAATTCAGCGGAGCAAACATGAAACGGATCCTGGTGACGGGGGCGGGTGGCCAGGTAGGCACCGAGCTGGTCCCGGCACTGCGTGGTGTCTACGGTGATGCGGCCGTACTCGCGAGCGACGTCCGTGAGCCATCCGCGGACCTGCGCGAAGCCGGTCCGTGGACACGGCTCGACTGCATGGACCCGCACGCGGTGGCGCGCGCCGTCAAGGAACACCAGGCTGATGCCATCTTCCACCTCGCGGCACTGCTCTCGGCGCGCGGCGAGGAAGATCCACAACGCGCGTACACGCTGAACATGGGCTCGCTGTTCAACGTGCTGGAAGTCGCGCGCGAGGCGGGCTGCGCGCTGTTCGCGCCCAGCTCGATCGCAGCGTTCGGCCCGGGCACACCACGCGATCCGGCGCCGCAGGACACCGTGCAGCGGCCGCGCACCATGTACGGCGTGACCAAGGTCGCGGGCGAGCTGCTCTGCGACTACTACTTCGTGCGCTTCGGCGTGGACGCGCGCGGCGTGCGCTTCCCCGGACTCATCTCCTACGTCGCGCAGGCAGGCGGGGGCACCACGGACTACGCAGTCGAGATCTTCTACGCCGCCATTGAGGCGGGCAGCTACACCTGCTTCCTCTCGGCGGAAACACAGCTCGACATGATGTACATGCCCGATGCCATTCGCGCCGCCATGGAGCTGATGGAGGCCGATAGCAGCGCGCTCTGTCATCGCAATGCGTTCAATATCACCGCCATGCAGCTGACGCCCGACATGCTGGCCGATGCCCTGCGCCAGCACCTGCCGGATTTCCGTATTGCCTACCGCGTGGACGCGGTGCGTCAGGCGATCGCGGATTCCTGGCCGCGCCGCATCGATGACAGCGCGGCGCGCACCGAATGGGGCTGGCAGCCCGCATACGATCTGCAGGCCATGACCGCGGACATGCTGCACCATCTCTCGCGCAAGCTGGGCAAGCCGCTTTCCTCCTTACCGGACCAAACGAGGTAGACGACGATGCCACTCGATCGATTGACGCGCGTCCTCCAGGAACACGTCTCGGGCCTGGAAACGCGCGGTACTGCGAAGGGTGCGGAATCCGTAGTGGATGCGGTGCGCCTGCCGGCCGCCGGCAGAGGCCCGCGCTTCCGGCTGCGCGGCGAAGGCAATCGCGAGTTCATCCGCATGAACTCGAATTCCTACCTGGGCATGGGACTGCGTCCGGAGGTCGTGGCCGCGGAGGAGAAAGCGACGGCGCAGTACGGCGCCGGACCGGGCGCCGTGCGCTTCATCAGCGGCACCTATGGCGCGCACATCGACCTGGAGCAGCGCCTGGCCGTGTTCCACGGCCGTGATGCCGGCATGATCTTCAGCTCGGCGTACGCATCGGTGATGAGCGTGATCACGCCGCTCATCACGGACAGCACGGTGCTCATCAGCGACGAGCTGAACCACAACTGCATCATCAACGCGATGCGCCTGGCACGGCCGCTGGACAAGATCGTCTACACCCACGTGAACATGGACGCGCTGGACAGCGCGCTCGAGCGGGGTGCGGAGAAGGCCGCGCGCGCGGTGGTGGTGACGGACGGCATCTTCAGCATGCGCGGCGACCACGCACCGCTCGACCGCATCATGGAGCTGGCACGCAAACACGATGCGCGCTACCCCGAGAACGTGCTCGTGATCGCCGACGACTCGCACGGTGTGGGTGCGTTCGGTCGCACGGGCCACGGCACCGAGGAGTACACGAACGCGACCTGCGATGTGCTCATCGCCACGCTGGGCAAGGCACTGGGCGTGAATGGCGGCTACGTCGTCGGCTCCGCTCCCGTCATCCGCTTCCTGCGCGAAACCTCGCCCATGTACATCTATTCGAACCCCATCACGGTCGGTGAAGCGGCCGCGGCGCTGCGCGCACTGGAGATCCTGGACAGCGCCGAGGGGCGCGCGCTGCTCGACCGCCTGCGCGCACTGACACGGCGTTTCGAGCAGGGCCTGGTGCAGCGTGGCCTCGAGATCATCCCCGGCGAACACCCTGTTGTGCCCCTCATGGTGCGCGACACCGCGAAGACCCGCGCGCTGGTCGCGCACCTGCGCGCCAATGGCGTACTGGCCACCGGCCTCAGCTATCCCGTCGTGCCGCGCGGCGACGAGGAGATCCGCTTCCAGATCAATGCGGATCATACGGAAGCGGATATCGATCATGTGCTCGAGGTCATTGGCGCGTTTGCATCTTGAACGTTGCGGCGGCTGGGGCGCGGGCTGGGGCTCGGAACGGCCATCAGCGAATCAGCTGCGTTGCCGGGCCGCGTCGCGCAGGAACGACATCTGTCAAGAATGGCGGCCAGGCGCGCCGGCGATCGTTCACAGAGGACTGTGGTGAAACGTCGCCCTCCGACCCGCACGGTCAGGCTAACTCATAGTTCAGCTCGAAGGGGTGCTCCATGCCATGTCCGACGGCGGTGCTGCCGTCGCCTGCGAGGCCACGCAGTTCACCGGTCGCGGATCCGGGGATGACCGAATACGACTCCATCGCCTGACCGTTTGCGAAGGTCCCGGTGCGCTGGAGTACGAAAGTGCCCCCCCGGGCGCCAATCCTCCCGACGACGCGCTCGAGGCCGACGAAAGAGGCGGTACCATCGGCCCGATACATCATCAGATATTCAACGTGACCTTCTCCCTCGATGTCACCGGTGAAGGTCTTGACCACACTGGCCCGCGTGAGTCTGGGCACGTCGTTGCCCTCACTGAAGGGCTTCTCATCCCATGTCCTGATGGCAAACCGGGCCTTCGCTGTCTGTTTCATGCGCCTCGTCAGATCATCGGGAGTGGGTTGTTTTCGGAACTCGCTGTTCGTCGAGCGCACTTCCAGGGAGCTGCCTGACGCACGAGTTCAGCCGCGACTCAGGTTCGCACCCGGCGGCATCGACGGCAAGCCGCTCCAGATTGCCGATCGACTGCAACGCCGGCACGGCCCCGCCCACACGTGTCGAACGCAGTTCTCGATCGACTGCGCCTGTACCTCTTCACGCCCGGGATCCTGTTCCGGGGGAGGGGTGAGGGAGAGTCGGTTTCAGGATCGGACGCGGGACAGGGGCGCCTGTTGACGGTCGGCGATGGGGCGGCGCACAGGCAGGGGTACTGCATTCCCGCGTCTAACAATACGTTAGGGACGGACTCGGAGCCGGGCTCATCCGTTCCCCGGCAACGAGCCCGGGGCAACCGGCGCACGCGCGCCGTCCGTGCATGAAAAAGCCACGACGCGGCGGCCCCAGTCGTCACCTGAAAGCCGCCCGGCGCAGCCTGAGCCCCAGCCCCAGCCCGAGAAACGGAGCGTGTTGAACCAACCCGCTTCCCTGCGTAGTTTCCCGCCGATGATGCCTGTTACGGACGCGACCGAACGCCGCTGCAAGCTGGTGCTGCACTACGACGGTGCCGGGTTCAGCGGCTGGCAGGTGCAGCCGGGGGAACGGACGGTGCAGGCGGAGGTGGAGTCGGCACTGGCGAGGCTGACGGCGCGGGTGGTGCGGGTGGTGGCGGCGGGGCGCACGGATACGGGGGTGCACGCGGCCGGGCAGGTGGTATCGGCGTGTGTGCCGGCGAAGTGGACGGCAGTGGCCCTGGAACGGGCACTCAATGCGGTGCTGCCCGACGACATATGGGTGGCGGCGGTCGAAGAAGTGAGCATGGATTTCCACGCGCGGTACGATGCGCTGGCCCGGGGGTACATGTACCGCGTGGGAACGCAGCCTGCCGCGCGCTCGCCATTCTACCGGCGCTGGTGCTGGCCCATGGGCCAGTCGCTGGATGCCGCCCTCCTGCACGAGGCGGCGCAGCGTTTCACGGGGACCCATTCGTTCGAGCGATTCGCCCGCACCGGGCAACCGGAGCGCGGTACGCGCTGCACGGTGCTGCGCTCGTCGTGGGTCGAGTGGGCCGGTCTGGGGTTCGCCTACCGGGTCATGGCGAACCGATTCCTCCACCACATGGTAAGGTACATGGTCGGAACCATGGTGGACGTCGCGCGGCGGCGTCGGTCCATGGCGGAAATCGATGCGCTGCTGCGCGGCGAGGCGGGAATCGAGACGTCGCCACCCGCACCCGCGGCAGGGCTGTGCCTGGTGAAGGTCTACTACGATGAAGCCGAACTCTCGCAACCTGACGATGGGGAAACAGTCCGCGGCTTTGCCTGGATTCATGAGCCAGCCTGAGCGCGTCAGCCGGCGACCGCGGGGCCGCGCCGCCTTTTTCATCATTCCGGTGCTGCTCCTGCTGGGGGCCGCGCTGCCGCTCGTAGTGGCTGCGCGTCGCGCGGGGCACGACTCCGTGCATTTCTCCAACGCGCAGGTCTCGCAGTCCTCGAAGCTCGTGCGTAATGCCGCGAGCGACACCATCCAGGATACGCGAACAACCGCGATCGTGCGGGCGGCACGTGCCGTTGCGCCCGCGGTGGTCAGCGTGAACGTGATGCGCACGGAAACCGTGCGCCCGAGCAGCTTCTTCGAGCAGTTCTTCCTCGGGCCCGGCGTGTCGCGCCAGGTGCAGGGCCTGGGCTCCGGCTTCGTCATCGACGCACGCGGCCTTGTGCTCACCAACGAGCACGTCGTGCATGGCGCTACGGACGTCGTCGTGACGCTTTCCGATGGTCGCGATTTCAAGGCCGAAGTCGTCGGCACCGATGAAGTCACGGACCTCGCCCTGCTGCGCCTCACGAGTCCGCCGGCGGGACTGGCGGCCGCGCAGCTGGGTACGTCGTCGGATCTGGTGATCGGGGAGTGGGTCGTCGCCATCGGCAATCCCTTCGGTTTCCTGCTCTCCAACCCCGAGCCCACCGTTACGGCAGGCGTAGTGAGCGGCGTGGGTCGCAACATCATCCCCGGCGATGGCACGCGCGGCTACTACCTCGACATGATCCAGACGGATGCGTCGATCAATCCCGGCAATTCGGGTGGTCCGCTCGTGAACGCGCTCGGTCAGGTGGTGGGCGTGAACTCGGAGATCATCACCGAGACGGGCAACAGCGTGGGTCTCGGCTTCGCGATTCCCATCGATCGCGCGAAACGTGTGGCCGATGATCTGCTGAAGGAAGGTCGCGTACGCCGTGTCTGGGTCGGGCTCGAAGTGAAGGAAGCGGACCCCAACAGTTTCGGCAGGGCGCAGCGACTGCAGGTATCGCAGGTGGCCGCGGGTTCGCCGGCGGCGCAGGCCGGCGTCCGCGTGGGCATGGTCATCGACTCCGCCGAGGGGCGCCCCGTGCACAGCGCGCTGGACTGGCAGGCCCGGCTGCTGGACGCACGGGTCGGCGAGAACATCGATCTGGTGGTGGCGCAGACCGGTCGCGGGGATCGCACCCTGCAGATTTCCACGCAGGACCTGCCTTCGCTCACTGCAGCACGCGTGCGCGCCGGCTCCGATTTCGAGTTCATCACGCTGACCCCCGACATCCAGGCGGAGAAGCACCTGTCCAATGCCGAAGGCGCGCTCATCGTGGGCCTGTCCGATGCCGCGCGCGATCTGCAGCTGGAGGAAGGCGACCTGGTGCTGCAGATCAATGGCACGCGCATTCACAACGCGCAGGATGCGGCGACGATCCTGCGGCGTCTCTCGAATTCGCGCGGACGGTCGCCCGTGCGTATGGTCTTCGAGCGCGACGGGCAGCTCAATTCGGTCCTCTTCCAGATCGGCGGTTGAACGGATGGCTGCTGGCGGAGTCACACGGGCGGGTGACATGACGGGCGAGGGCAGCACGGCTCCGGACTGGACCTACAGCAATCCGCTGGTGGACCGCTACGCGTCGCCGGAAATGAGCCGCATCTTCTCCGATGCGTACAAGTTCGGCACGTGGCGCCGCCTGTGGCTGGCGCTGGCCGAGACCGAAGCCGAGCTGGGCCTGCCCATTCCGGCGAGCGCCCTGGAAGGCATGCGCGCCCACCTGGACGACATCGACCTGACGCGCGCTGCCCAGCTGGAGCAGCGCCTGCGCCACGACGTGATGGCGCACGTGCACCACTTCGGCGAGGTGGTGCCGGAAGCGAAAGCGTACATCCATCTGGGCGCCACCAGCGCCTACGTCACCGATAACACGGAGTTACTGCAGCACCGCGATGCGCTGCGCCTGGTGCGGCGCCGGCTGCTGGCGTGCCTGGCCGCGCTCGCGGAGTTCGCGCGCCGCTACCGCGACCTGCCGACACTCGGCTACACGCACTTCCAGACCGCGCAGCCGACCACCGTGGGCAAGCGCGCGACGCTGTGGATGCAGGACCTGCTGCTGGACCTCGAGGACGTGGATCACCGCCTGGCCACGCTGCGCTTCCGCGGCGTGCGCGGTACGACGGGCACGGAAGCGTCGTTTCTCGAGCTGTTCGATGGCCATGGCGCCAAGGTGGACACGCTCAATCAGCGCATTGCCGCGAGGCTCGGCTTCGACCGTCTCTACGCCGTCACCGGCCAGACGTATCCGCGCAAGAGCGACTACGCGTTCCTCGCGACGCTCGCGGGCATTGCCACATCGACATCGAAATTCGCGCACGACATGCGCCTGCTGCAGCACCTGAAGGAGGTGGAGGAGCCGTACGAGAAAGACCAGATCGGCTCTTCCGCGATGCCCTACAAACGCAATCCCATGCGCGCCGAGCGCATCACCGCTCTCGCCCGGCACGTGATCACGCTCTCGCTGGATCCCGCGTTCACGGCCGCGACGCAATGGTTCGAGCGCACGCTCGACGATTCCGCCAACCGGCGCATTGCGATTCCCGAAGCCTACCTGGCCACGGACGCGATCCTGCTGCTGATGCACAATGTCGCGGCCGGGCTGGTCGTGCACCCGGCCGTCATCCGGCGCCATCTCATGGATGAGCTGCCGCTGCTGGCGACGGAAACGATCCTGCTGCGGGCAGTGCTGCGAGGCGGCGACCGCCAGGAGCTGCACGAGCGCATCCGCCGCCACGCACTGGCCGCGGGGCAGCGCATCCGCGAAGATGGCGGCAGCAACGACCTGATCGACCGTATTGCCGGCGATACCGCATTCGGCCTGCCGCGCGCGGAAATCGTCGAGCTGCTCGATCCCGCACGTCATGTAGGCCGCGCGCCGGAGCAGGTGGATCTGTTGCTGCGCGACGTGCAGACGATTCTGGACGCCAATCCCGATAACACGCCGACACCGGAGCTGCACGCATGATCGCATCCGCCACATTCCGCACCGCACTTCCCTTCCCGCTGCTGGCGCGCGGCAAGGTGCGCGACATTTACGACGTCGGCGAAGGCCGGCTGCTGATCGTCGCGACCGATCGCATCAGTGCGTTCGACGTGGTGCTGCCACAGCCGATTCCGCACAAGGGTGCGGTGCTGACGCAGATCACCGCGTGGTGGCTCGGGCAACTCGAATCGCTGACCCCGCACCATCTCATCTCCGCGGATCCGGACGAGATCGCGGACGCGGTGCCGGCGCTGGCGCCACACCGCGACGTGTGGGCACTGCGCGCCATGCTGGTGCGGCGCACGCGCGTCGTGCCCATCGAGTGCGTCGTGCGCGGCTACCTCTCGGGATCGGCGTGGAAGGAGTACCGGCAGTCGGGCACGCTGGCGGGTGAGCAGCTGCCGGCTGGACTGGTCGAGAGCCAGCGTCTCGATCCACCCATTTTCTCACCCGCGACCAAGGCCGAAACCGGCCATGACGAGAACATCACGTTTGCGCGCATGGCGGAAGTCGTGGGAGCCCCGCTGGCTACGGAGCTGCGCCGGCGCAGTCTCTCGGTGTACGCTCGCGGTCGCGAGATCGCCGAGAAGGTGGGCATCATCCTGGCTGACACGAAGTTCGAATTCGGTCATTTGCCCGACGGCACACTGCTGCTGATCGACGAAGTGCTGACACCGGACTCGTCGCGTTTCTGGCCGGGCGACACCTACACGGCGGGACGCTCGCAGCCGTCGCTCGACAAGCAGCCTGTGCGCGACTACCTGGAAGGCCTGGTATCCCGCGGCCAGTGGAACAGGGAGCCGCCTGCGCCGCAGCTCCCGGACGAGGTCCTGAACACGACATCGCGGCGCTATCTCGATGTGTACCGCCGGCTCACCGGCGCAGCCTTGCCGGGCACGCGTGGGTGAGACCATGAACGGTCGTCTGCAGCGCGGCGTCATTATCCTGCCGGGCGCGCTCACGCTCGCCAATCTGTTCTTCGGTGTGTGGGGCATCGTGTCGGCGGCGCGCGGCGACTTCCAGCGCGCGGCCTGGCTCATCGTGTTCGCCGGCATTGCGGACACGCTGGATGGCCGCGTGGCGCGCGTGACCCGTACCGGCAGCCGTTTCGGCGAGGAGCTGGACTCGCTGGTCGACATTGTGAGCTTTGCGGTCGCGCCCGCGCTCATCATCTACTACCTGTTCCTGGTCGACGGACGCTGGAGCTGGATCGCGGCGTTCTTCTACGTGAGTGCAGCCGCCATTCGCCTGGCGCGCTTCAATGTGGAACAGGCGGGACACGCGAAGGTCGTGTTCCACGGCCTGCCCTCGCCCGCTGCGGGACTCACCCTGGCCACGTTCTATCCGTTCAGTCAGACCGCCTTCTTCCAGAACTACCTGGTGGGGCCGGCGTGGCCCGAAGTCATGACCGCGCTCATGGTCGTGCTCGGCCTGCTCATGATGAGCCACGTGCTGTACCCGGTGGTGCCGCGCTTCGGCTTCCGCACCTGGCGCGGTGTTATCACCGCGGTCGTCATGCTCGCGCTCATTCCGCTGGCCATCTTCGCACCCGCGCACGTGGTGTTCCCGCTGCTGCTCGCCTATGTGAGCTACGGCGTGGTCAAGGCGCTCGTGCTCGGCTTCTTCGACAAACTGCCCGATCTGCTGCTGGACGAGGAACTGGCCGATGACGCGGGGGCGGAAGTGCGTGACATTGACTATGCCGAACTGACGCCGGCCCGCTTCCGTCTGGGTCGGCGGCGCCGGCGACGGCGGGGCGAGCAGCGCGAGGATGCGTCCGACAGCCGCAGCAGCTCGCAGTCAACCATGCCCGAGCGTACCCGACGCTTCGATCGACCGTGAACCGGGAGGATGCGCCACGTGAATGAATACCAGATCGAAGTCCGCATTTCGCCGCGACCGGGACTGCTCGATCCGGAGGGCAAGGCCATTCACAATGCGCTGCACTCGCTGGAATTCGATGAAGTCGAGGATGTCCGCGTGGGCAGGCTGCTGCGGCTGAAGCTGCTGGCCGACTCGCCGGCGGGCGCGCGCGAGTCGGCCGATGCAATGTGCCGCAAGCTGCTGGCCAATCCGGTAACAGAGGATTACACGATCGCCGTGGACGGAGGCAGATGATGCGCACGGCCATTGTCACGTTCCCCGGCTCCAACTGCGACTACGACTGCTACAAGGCACTCACCGACGTGCTGGGCACTGCCGCGCACTTCGTCTGGCATCGCGAGACTTCGTTTGGTGGAGCCGACCTGGTGATCCTGCCCGGCGGTTTCAGCTACGGCGACTACCTGCGCGCCGGCGCCATTGCCCGCTTCAGCCCGATCATGCCCGCGGTGCAGGCCTTCGCCGCAGCGGGCGGCCTGGTTGCCGGCATCTGCAACGGCTTCCAGATCCTGTGCGAGGCGGGCCTGCTTCCGGGCGCGCTCATCCGCAACCGCTCGCTCCAGTTCCTGGGGCAGCGCGTGTTCGTGCGCGTGGAGAACACAAACACCGTGTTTACCTCGGCCTACGCGCCGGGCAGCGTGCTGGCCCTGCACATTGCGCACGGCGAAGGCAACTACGTGGCCGATGCTGCGACGCTGGACGCTCTGGAAACCTCCGGGCGGGTGCTGTTCCGCTACGTCAATGCCGCCGGCGCGGTGACCGATGAGGGTAATCCCAACGGCTCCATGCGCAGCATTGCCGGGATCATCAACGAGGCGGGCAACGTGCTGGGACTCATGCCGCACCCGGAGCGCAGTGTGGAGCTGCTGCTGGGGCCGGACGATGGACTGGGTCTGTTCCGCTCGCTGCGCGATCACATTGACGGCCGGCCCGCGGAACACGGCGTTATGGCGGCCGCAGGGGGCCGCTGATGGCTACCTCGCCCGGCGATGTGCTGGTGAGCGGGCCGCAGCCCCGCCCCGGCGATCCGCCCATCACGGCGGCGCTGGTGGCGGATCACGGGCTTTCCGAAGACGAGTTCGAGCGTATCGTCGCCATCCTCGGCCGGGAGCCGACCTACACCGAACTCGGTGTTTTCAGTGCGCTCTGGTCGGAGCACTGCGGCTACAAGAACTCGAAGCCACTGCTGCGCAGACTGCCCACCGAAGCGCCCTGGGTACTGCAGGGGCCGGGCGAGAACGCCGGCGTCATCGACATTGGCGATGGCTATGCCGTGGCGTTCAAGATCGAATCCCACAACCACCCGTCCGCGGTCGAGCCCTATCAGGGTGCGGCCACAGGCGTGGGCGGCATCCTGCGCGACGTGTTCACCATGGGCGCGCGCCCCATTGCCGTGCTCGACTCGCTGCGCTTCGGCTCGCTGACAAAACCACGTGTGCGCTATCTGTTCGCGGGCGTGGTGAAAGGCATTGGCGACTACGGCAACTGCGTGGGCATTCCCAACCTCGGTGGTGAGGTCTGCTTCGAGGACGCGTACGAGGGCAATCCGCTGGTCAACGCCATGGCCATCGGTCTGCTGCGCAGGGACGAGCTGATCCGGGGCTTCGCGTCGGGCCCGGGCAATCCCATCCTCGCGGTGGGCGCGAGCACCGGCCGCGATGGCATCCATGGCGCCACCTTCGCCAGCGAGGAGCTGAGCGAGGAGAACGAGGCGAAGCGGCCGCAGGTGCAGGTAGGCGATCCCTTCACCGAGAAGCTGCTGCTGGAAGCATCGCTCGAACTGATCCGCAGCGGCCACATCGTCGGCATCCAGGACATGGGCGCCGCGGGCCTTGCTTCATCATCCAGCGAGATGGCCGCGCGCGCCGGCACGGGCGTCGACATCGATGTGGCGCAGGTGCCGGTGCGTGAAGCGGGCATGACGCCGTATGAGATCCTGCTCTCGGAATCGCAGGAACGCATGCTGGTGGTGGCGCGCGCAGGGCACGAGGAGGATGTGCGCCGCATCCTGCGCAAATGGGAGCTGGACGCGGCGGTCATCGGACATGTAACCAATGATGGACTCTACCGCGTGCGCGAGAAGGGCGTTGTCGTGTGCGAGATTCCGGGTGAGCCGCTGGTGCAGTGCCCGACGTACACCCGTGAGGCGACCGAGGCTGCGGACGTGCAGCGGCTGCGTGCCTGGAAGCCCGAGGAATCGCAGCTGGCGCCGGCCCGCCAGCACGCCACGCGCGTGCTGCTGCGGCTGCTCGCGTCACCCGTCATTGCCTCCAAGCGGTGGGTCTACAACCAGTACGACACGACGGTGCGCACCAACACCGTGTTGGGACCGGGCGGCGATGCCGGCGTGCTGCGCATCCGCGGAACCCGCCGGGGCATTGCGGCGACCGTCGACTGCAACGGCCGCTACGTGTATCTGAATCCCCGGCGAGGCGCGATGATCGCGGTGGCCGAGGCGGCGCGCAATCTGGTGTGCGTCGGTGCCCGCCCGCGCGCGGTCACCGACAATCTCAACTTCGGCAGTCCGCTGCGGCCCGAGATCTACTATCAGATGCGGGAGGCCGTGCTGGGCATGGCCGATGCCTGTCGCGCGTTCGACACGCCAGTGGTGGGCGGCAACGTCTCGCTGTACAACGAGAGTCCCGCCGGCGCCATCTTTCCCACGCCCGTGGTGGGCATGGTGGGTGTGCTCGACGATGTCACGCTGCGCATTCCCGCCGCGTTCCAGCAGCCCGGCGATGCCATTGTGCTGCTGGGCAGCAACACGAGCGAGCTGGGCGGCTCCGAGTATCTCAAGGTCGTGCACGGCCTGATTGCCGGCGATGCGCCGGCGGTGGACCTGGCGGCGGAACGGGCGTTGCAGGAAGCGGTGCTGGCGATGGTCGCGGCCCGCCTGCTGCACAGCGCGCACGACTGCGCGGAAGGTGGGCTCGCCGTATGTCTCGCGGAATCGGCGATTGTGCGCGACCCGTCGCTTGGCGTGTCCGTGCGGCTGCAGGACACGCTCGAGGCGGCGCCTCTGCTGTTCGGTGAAGCGCAGGGTCGCATCGTGGTGTCCTGCGCGAGCGACCATGTGGACGCGGTGCTGGACAGCGCCGCGCAGCACGGTGTGCCCGCACGACTGATCGGCAGCGTGCAGGAAGCCGGCGAAGCGCGCTTCACGCTGCGCACGCCGGTCGCCACGATCGATGTGCCGGCAGCGGATCTCGCACACGTGTACGACACCGCCATTCCTCGACTGCTGGAACGCACGGTGGGACGTGACGAGTGAGGCGGACGTGCACCCACGGACGGAGTGCGGATCGATGACACGGCGCGGCATGGAGCGCGACTGAGCGATGTGTGGAATTGTCGGGGTCCAGGGCATTGAGCGCGCGGCGGAGGTCGCGTTCCTCGGTCTCTACGCGCTGCAGCACCGCGGCCAGGAAGCCGCGGGCATCTGCTCGATCGCCAATGGCCAGGCGCACCTGCACAGAGCGACGGGCCTGGTGGTGGATGGCTTCGACGACATCGCGATCCGCTCGCTGCCCGGCCGCACAGCACTGGGTCACTCGCGCTATTCGACCGCAGGCGGCGCCGGTCTCACCAACGCGCAACCCATCCTGGTGCGCTATCACAAGGGCGACATTGCGGTCGTGCACAACGGCAACCTGACGAACGCGCGCGTGCTGCGCGCTCAGCTCGAGCAGGAAGGCGCGCTGTTCCAGACCACGGTGGACACGGAAGTCATTGTGCACCTGATCGCGCGGTCGCGGGAAGAAACCATCGAAGCGCAGATCCGCGACGCGCTCTCCCAGCTGATCGGCGCGTTCTCCGTGATCATCTCGGTGGGCGAAACCTTGTACGTGGCGCGCGATCCATGGGGTTTCCGTCCGCTCGTCATGGGGCGCGCGCGCGGTGGCTGGGTGGTGGCCAGCGAGACCTGTGCGCTCGACCTCATCGGCGCCCACCACACCTGCGAGCCGGGGCCAGGCGAAATCGTGCGCCTCGATGGGGAAGGGATCGCGAACCTGCCGGGTCTCGGGGCGGCGCCCCTGCCCGCACCCTGCATCTTCGAGCTGGTCTACTTCGCGCGACCCGACTCGCGTGTCTGGGGCGTGAGCGTGGACCGCGCACGGCGCGCGTTCGGCAGGCGGCTGGCGCTCGAGCATCCGGTGGAGGCGGACTGCGTGTTCAGCGTGCCCGACTCCTCGAATTCGGCGGCACTGGGTTACAGCGAGGAGAGCGGCGTGCCCCTCGAGCTGGGACTGATCCGCAATCACTACGTGGGCCGCACCTTCATCCATCCGACACAGAAGGGTCGCGATTTCGCGGTGCGCATCAAGTACAACGCCGTGCGCGAGGTGATCGACGGGCAGCGCGTGATCGTGGTCGATGACTCGCTGGTGCGCGGCACCACGAGTCGCGGCCTCATCGCCATGATCCGCGAAGCAGGAGCGCGCGAAGTGCACTTCCGCGTGGCCAGTCCGCCCGTCATCTCTCCCTGCTACTACGGCATTGACATGCCCACCAAGGAAGAGCTGATCGGCGCGCGCTTCAGCATCGAGGAAATCCGCCGCCACCTGGACGTGGAAACACTCGGTTATCTGTCGCTCGAGGGAATGCACGCGGCCGTGGCCGAGCACGGGCCCTTCTGCGATGCCTGCTTCTCGGGTCGCTATCCGGCGCCGCTGGTCGATATCGAAGAAGGTCTGCCCGCTTCGTCACGCTGCTAGCGCAAGGCAGCGTTCCGCCGGATGACGCACGGCGGCACATCCGACACGCTGTGGAGGTCTGAATTCATGCCCGGAAAATTCGTCTACTTTTTTGGCGACGGTGTGGCTGAAGGCGGCCGGGAAGACAAGGCGCTGCTGGGCGGCAAGGGCGCGAACCTGGGCGAGATGATGCGCATCGGCGTACCCGTGCCGCCCTTCTTCACGCTCACCACAGAAGCCTGTCGCTACTATCTGCGCGAGAACCACTACCCGCCTGGCATGGAAGCGCAGGTCACCGAGTCGCTGCGCCGCCTCGAGCAGGTCTCCGGCAAGCGCTTCGGCGATGACGCCGACCCATTGCTGGTGAGTGTGCGCAGCGGCGCGGCCACATTGATGCCGGGCATGATGGAGACGATCCTGAATCTCGGCCTCAACGATCGCACGGTCGAAGCGCTGGGACGCGCGGCCAGCAACCGCAGGTTCGCATTCGATTCCTACCGGCGCTTCGTGCAGATGTATGCCGAAGTCGTGATGGGCGTGCCCGCCGATGCGTTCGAGCGTGTACTCGACGATGTCAAGCACGCACACGGTGCGAAGCTCGACACTGATCTCGGCGTCGAACCGCTCGAGGAGCTGGTGACGCGCTTCAAGGCGCTGGTACGCGAGCGCTCGGGCGCGCTCTTCCCCGATGATCCCGGAGATGCAGCTGTGGGGTGCGATCGAGGCGGTCTTCCGTTCGTGGAACGTGGAACGCGCCATTGCCTACCGCCGCGTGCACGGCATTCCCGACTACCTGGGCACCGCGGTCAGTGTGGTCGCCATGGTCTACGGCAATCTGGGCGATGATTCCGGAACCGGTGTCGCGTTCACGCGCAATCCGTCCACGGGCGAACGTGTGTTCTTCGGCGAGTTCCTGCTCAACGCGCAGGGCGAAGACGTGGTGGCCGGCATTCGCACCCCGGTCACCATCAGTGAGATGGCGACGATGCTCGGCAGCGCGTACACACAGCTCCTCGAAGTGCAGGACCGGCTCGAGCATCATTTCCGTGACATGCAGGACCTGGAGTTCACGGTCGAGCGCGGCCGCCTCTTCCTGCTGCAGACGCGTACCGGCAAGCGCACCGCCGCGGCGGCCGTGCGCATCGCGGTAGACATGGTCGCGGAGAAGCTGATCGACGAGCGCGAAGCGGTGCTGCGCGTGGATCCGCGGCAACTCGATCAACTGCTGCACCCGCGCATCGACCCGCATGCGGACGCGGTGCTGCTGGCGCGTGGTCTGCCCGCCTCGCCCGGCGCGGCATCGGGCCACGTGGTTTTCGATCCCGCGGAGGCCGTCGACATGGCCAGCCGCGGCGAGCCGGCCGTACTCGTGCGGCGCGAAACGTCGCCTGATGACTTCGCCGGCATGGTGGCCGCGCGCGCTGTGGTGACCGCGCGCGGCGGCATGACATCGCACGCCGCCGTGGTGGCGCGCGGCATGGGCAAGACCTGCGTCGTGGGCGCGCAGGACCTGCAGATCGATGGCGAAGCAGGCACGATGATCGCGTCTGGCCAGCAGCTGAAAGCCGGCGACTGGATCACCGTGGACGGCACGGGCGGCTCGGTCTTTCTGGGGAAGGTGCCAACGGTAGATCCGGAGCCGACGCCGGAATTCCATCAGCTGATGGCGTGGGCCGATTCCATGCGCGCGCTGGGCGTGCGCGCCAATGCGGACACGCCGACGGACGCACGCAAGGCCCGGGAACTGGGCGCGGAAGGCATTGGACTCTGCCGCACCGAGCACATGTTCTTCGAGGGTGGCCGCATCCAGGCCATGCGCGAAATGATCCTGGCGCGCACCAGCGACGAGCGCGCCCGCGCGGTGGACAAGCTGCTGCCCATGCAGCGCGATGATTTCATCGGCATCTTCCGCGCGATGGACGGCCTCGCGGTGACCATCCGCCTGCTGGACCCGCCGCTGCACGAATTCCTGCCCGGGTCGGAGGAAGAGGTCGCCGGGTTCGCGGCGAGTGCCGGCGTGGCGGTGGCCGAGGTGCAGCGGCTGATCGAGAAGCACCGTGAGGCAAACCCGATGTTAGGCCACCGCGGCGTGCGCCTGTCCATCACCTACCCCGAAGTGGCGCGCATGCAGGCGAGGGCCATCTTCGAGGCTGCAGTGACGGTGGCGGGTGAAGGCGTGTCGGTGAAGCCCGAAGTGATGGTGCCGCTGGTCGCCAACGAGCGCGAGCTGGCCCGCATGCGCCGCATCATCGAAGACGTCGCCGAGGATGTACTCGCCCACGCCGGCGTGCACATCCACTACCTGATCGGCACCATGATCGAACTGCCGCGCGCGGCGCTCACGGCCGCCGAGATCGCGCGCGAAGCGGACTTCTTCTCCTTCGGCACCAATGACCTGACCCAGACCACATTCGGCCTGTCCCGTGATGATGCCGCGTCGTTCCTGCCGTTCTACATCGAGAATGGCTTTTTTCCCGACGATCCGTTCCAGGTACTCGATCGCGATGGCGTGGGTCAGCTGGTGCAGATGGCGACGTGGGAGGGCCGGCAGCGCAAGCCGCAGCTCAAGGTGGGCATCTGCGGCGAGCACGGTGGCGAACCCAGCTCGATCGAGTTCTTCCACGAGACAGGCCTGGACTACGTGTCCTGTTCGCCGTTCCGCGTTCCGGTCGCGCGACTCGCGGCCGCGCACGCGAACCTGAATTCCGCGGTACCGCGCGGACTGGCGGCGGAAGCGAGGGCGAAGCGGGCGGAATCGGATGCGACGGAACGGTTGCGGCAGGTGCGTCGCACGGCAGCCGTATCCGCCATGCCGGGCGAGGCCGCACTGGAGCGCGCGGCCGCACGTGAACACGGCCGCCCCGTCAACTGAGCCGACACGGATTCGAGGCATGCAGCGAGCCAGCGACACGGTCACGCGCGAACGCATCCGTCGCCTGCCCAAGACGGAGCTGCACGTGCACCTCGATGGCTCGCTGCGCCCGGAAACGCTGCTCGAGTTGTCGCAGGCCAGAGGGCAAACCCTGCCGACGGATGATCCCGAAGCACTGGCCGCGTGGATGCGCGTGGATGACGCACGCGATCTCGTCGACTACCTCGCCCGCTTCGACACGACGCTCGCCGTGATGCAGACAGCCGAGGCCATCGATCGCATTGCCTACGAGCTGGCGGTGGACAATGCAGCGGAGAACGTCTGGTACATGGAGACGCGCTTCTGCCCGCTGCTCAATGCCCGCTCCGGCCTGACCATGCACGGCGCCGTCGATGCCGCGCTCGGCGGGTTGCGCCGCGCCGAGCGTGAGACCGGCATACGCACGAACGTGATCATTGCCGCACTGCGACACATGAGCGTGGCGAACTCGCTGGCACTCGCGCGCGTTGCAGTGGACTTCAAGGATCGCGGCGTGGTGGCGTTCGACCTGGCAGGCCCCGAGCGCGGCCATCCGCCGGCCGCACACCGCGAGGCGTTCCGCTTCGCGGCGAGGGCCAACCTGGGCATTACGGTGCACGCCGGCGAAGCCTTCGGCTCCGCGTCCATCCGCGAAGCGATTCACGAGTGTCGCGCCAACCGCATCGGCCATGGTACGCGGCTGTACGAAGACGACGCGCTGATGCGCTACGTGAACGACTTCCGCGTTCCCATCGAGATCTGCATCACGTCGAACGTGCAGACGCGCGTGTCCGAGACGTTCGCTGCGCACCCGGTGAAGCGCTACTACGATGCCGGCATCCTGACCACGCTCAACACCGACAACCGGCTGATGAGCGGAACCACGGTGACCGAGGAATTCTGGCGCGCCCACGAGCACCTGGGCTTCAGCTGGCAGGAGCTGTGCGGCATGGCGCTGATGGGTTTCGAGAGCGCGTTCCTCGGCTGGCACGAGAAGCAGGCACTGGTGGCGCGTGCGCAGCGCGAGATCGCAGGACTCTCCGCCGAGGCCGCACCCGACTGAGCGTACGACAACGGCGTGGCAGGGTGCGGACGCACCCTGTCAGATACCAGCGAAGAGCGCCTCCGCGGACATGCGCGGAGGCGCTCCTGTTTTTCCGGCAAAGGCAGCGCCGGCTGCGACTAGAAGTTGTACTTCAGCGTAAGCTGCATTTGGTAATAGCTGGAAGTCGCGACAGTCCCGAACGCGCCCTTGTCGCGCAGGCGGCTGTCGAACGTGAACGTCGAGAGCGACTGGTTCAACGGGCCGGGATTGCGACCCGTCAGGCTGAGCGCGCGCTGATCGGGGAACGTCGCGCTGAGCGTGGGCTCGTTGATGTGGCCCCAGTCCTTGTTGATCAGATTCGCCAGATTGAAGATGTCGAGCTGCAGCGCCACCTGGTGCCCGGCCACCTGCGGCACGGACTGGCGGATCGACAGATCGATCCGGTTCTGGAACGGCGTGCGGCAGCTGTCACGGTTCATGATGTGGCCACGCTGCTGGTCCATGCACGGGTTGGCGCTGATGAAGTCATTGAACGCCTGTGCCTGTGCGTGATCCTGCACGAAAGCGGTGCCCACACCCGTGCCGATGCGGAACTCGTTCACATCGGTGGCGTGCATGGGAATGTAGATCGGATCGTTGCCCGTGTAGCCGTCGCCGTTCAGATCGCCGTTCGCGACGTAGGTGATCGGCGTTCCCGAAATCCCCTCGTAGTAGAGCGAGAACTCGGTGATCTTCCAGGGCAGCGTCCAGGTACCGTAGGCCAGAACGCGATCCGGCCGGTCGTACACCGATGGCGCCAGCACGAGGTCGTCATGGGAGGTGGAGAGCTGCCGGCCGTTGCGCCAGTTGGAGATCGCGCGATCGGACGTGAAGCTCTGCACATTGCGGGACTTCAGGCGAGTGTAGGCTACTGTGCCCTCGAACGCGCTCGAGAAGCGCTTGGTCAGCTGCGCCGACAGCGAGTAGTTGAAGTCCTTCGACTGGTTCGTGACCTGGATCAGCCCTTCCGTGAAGGAAACGCCGCGGAAGCTCGTGATCTGCCGCTGGTTGGTATTGGTCACGCTGCCCGACGCAGAAATCGTGTCGGCATAGAGCACACGGCCGTTGACGTCCGTGTAGGGCTGACCATTGACCATGCGCGGACCCTTCAGATTCACGTCCTTGATCAGGATTCCGTTGATCGCCTTGCGGTAGAGTGCTTCAACGGTGAGCACCATGTCGCCTGGCAGACGCCGGTCGAATCCGCCCGAGATACCCAGGTATTGCGGATACTTGAAGTTGGGGTCGGTCAGGTTGATGCCAGCCGTGCCCGCCTGGCCGGGCGCCGGCACGGGCTGCCCCGCGCACGCCTTGGGCAACTGGCTCACATCCACAACAAACGACGGCACCGTGGTGCCCGTGCAGGACAGCGTCACCAGGCCGAGACCGGTGTTCTGGTACGCGTTGCCCAGCATGATGTAGGGCGGCGGACCCGTGTAGATGCCGACGTTGCCGCGGATCTGGTTCTTCTGGTCGCCGGTCGGGTCGAAGTTGAAACCGACGCGCGGCGAGAAGAGCGGCGTCGACTTGGGCACGACATCCGTGCGCAGCGACGGGATCTTGGCGGTCAGCGAGTCGTTCTGCAGCGGCTTGTCCAGCAGACGCGGTATGTCCGCGCGCAGGCCCCACGTGACCGTCAGCCTGTCATTGAGCGACCACTGATCCTGCGCATAGAGACTGTACAGGTCCACCCGGAAATTCGCCGGAATGCCGTTGCCCGTGCCGCTGTTGTCATAGGCAATGGAATAGCCGGAGGGCGTGCCGGCGTTCAGCGCCGCGATCGTGGGAAACACGTACACGCCGTTGGAACGCTGCGCGAAGTTGTCGAAGATCTTGGTGTGGTCCAGGCGACCACCAATGGTAACCGTGTGTTTGCGGAGTGGGATCGTGTAGTTGTCCACGATCTCGAGGATGTTCTGGTCCAGCTTGTTGCCGGGCGAGAACTCCTCGGTGCCCATGGTCACGGCGCGCGTCGTGCCGCTGACATTCACACCCACCGAGATCTCGGGCGATGCCACGGGCACGTTGCGCAGATCGCGGATGGTGTTGTAGCCGGCGATCAGCTCGTTGGACGAGCCGCCCGCGAAGTTCGAGTACAGCTGGAGCACGCTCGAGCTGTTCTTGTTCACGCCCGTGAACAGGTTCGAACCGAAGCGGAAGCCGCTGTTCTGCGTGGTCGGAGAATTGACCAGCGAGTTGTCATTGCGGAAGAACGACGTGCTCTCCGTGCGATTGTAGATCTGGCGCAGCACCAGGCGATGACTCTGGCTGATCTGGAAATCGAGTCGGCCGAAGAGGTTCGTGAGCGGGTTCTCGTTGCTGACCGGACCCGTCGAGCCCACATTGAAGCCGTACTTCGTCTGCATGATGCTGGCGATGAAATTGAGGCTGTCCAGCGGCACGGCCGGTGACGGATTCGAAGCCGCGCTGCCGTTGTAATACGGCCCCGATGCGGGCGAAGCGCGCTGCTGCCACTCCGGTGCGATGAAGAACTGCAGCCGGTCCTTGATGATGGGACCGCCGAAATGGATGCCGTACTGCTTGACTGTGAGATCCGTGGCGCGCAGCTGGGTGGCCGCGAACTGTTCGTTGCGGTAGGCGAAACTGCCGCCGCCGTGCCACTCGTTGGTGCCACTCTTGGTGACGGCGTTGACCAGCATGCCCGCGAAGTTGCCCTGGCGCACATCCGAGGGCGTCATCAGCACGCGGAACTCCTTCACCGCATTGATCGAGATGAGGCGGCCATTGCCGGAGCCGCCGGGAATGCTGCCCGTGCTGTACAGGTTGAACCGCTCACTGGTGTTGGCGCCGTCGATGGTGTACGCGTTGAACCGCACGTACGCGCCACCCGCGCTCGCGCCCGTGCCATCCAGCGGCCGGACCACCTGCGGTGTCAGCTTGAGCAGATCCGTGAAGTCGCGGCTGAGCGTGGGAATACGGTGGATCAGTGTGTCACCCACCACACTGGAAACGCCCTGCCGGGTGGGACTGAAGTCCCCGGTCTGCGCCACCGTCACGGACAGGCCCTGCAGCTCGACCGCCTGTATGGACAGCTGAATGTCTACACGCGTGGTAGCCGAGAGACGGACGTAGATGTTGTCGCGGGCAACGTCCGCAAAACCCACGCTCTTGATCGATACGGTGTACGGGCCGCCGGTTTCCAGACCCTGGATGAAGTACAGCCCGTTCTGCCGTGTCAGCACGCCGGTCGTGAAACCTGTCGACTTGTTGGTGATCAGGACCTGCGCGTTAACGACGGGTTGGTTCTGCGGATCGGTTACGGTGCCGGTAATGGCACCGGTGGTCACACCTTGAGCACTGACCTTGGGCGCGGAACCAGTGACGAGCACCAGTGCAACCAGCGCTGTCATGGCAGCCCTCGATCTGAGGTACATAATCGGTTAGCCTCCTGATCTTGGAGTCCGGGGAAGGGGGGCCAGCGAACGGCGCCGTCCGTCGGCGTTCCGAACCCGTCCCTTGGGCCACAGCCGTGGGCTCCGGACCGACCGCCAGTCCGGATCGGGGTGCGAAGTTACCCGCCCGCCCGCGAAAACGTCAAGCAAGCCGGAGAGGGTGTTCGGTAAACGCGCAGTAACGGGCGAGGATCAGCTTCCCGACGCAGGAAAGACGGGCGGGGACGGGCTGTGAACCGGCGCGCAGAGCCCGCCGCGAAAACGCCGATCAGGCGCCGACCGCGGCCTCTTCGCGGAGGAACGATTCCGCCAGCGCCACGTGCTCCTTCGACCCCAGATACAGGGGCGTGCGCTGGTGCAGCTCGGAAGGCTGGATGTCGAGAATGTTGCGCTCGCCATCCGAGCCGCAGCCGCCCGCCAGCTCGCTGATGAACGACAGCGGCGCCGCCTCGTAGAGCAACCGCAGCTTGCCCTGCGTGTTCTTGCCGTCGGCCGGGTACATGAACAGGCCGCCGTACAGCAGGGTGCGATGAAAATCCGCCACCAGCGATCCGATGTAGCGCAGGGAGAAAGGCCGGGAATTGCGGCCGTCCAGACCCTTGAGATGATCGACCAGCCGCTTCTGCCCGTCCGACCAGCGCAGGTAGTTGCCTTCGTTGACACTGTAGATGCGCTGCGGCTGCTCGGGAAACCGCATGTTTGGATGGCTCAGCACGAACTCGCCGATCGACGGATCGAGCGTGAAGCCGTGCACGCCCGCACCCGTCGTGTACACCAGCATCGTCGAGGAACCGTACACGACGTACCCCGCCCCCACCTGCCGGCGCCCCGGCTGCAGGCAGTCCTCCAGCGAGCCGCGCGGCCCCTTCGAGATCTTGCGCTGCACCGAGAAGATGGTGCCGATCGAAACGTTGGCGTCGATGTTCGAGGAGCCATCCAGGGGGTCATAGAGCAGGACGTAATGTCCCGCCGGAAAGGCCTCCGGGATGGGAACAATGTCCTCGCATTCCTCCGATGCCATGCAGCAGAGATAGCCGCCATGGTCGAGCGCGCGGAAGATCACATCGTTCGCCCACTCGTCCAGCTTCTTCACTTCTTCACCGTGCACGTTCGTGCGATCCGTGCCACCCAGAATGTCGATCAGGCCGGCCATGTTCACGTCGCGTGCAATCATCTTCGCCGCGAGCGCGATCTCGTAGAGCAGACCCGTGAAAGCGCCCGTCGCCTCGGGGTGTCGCCGCTCCTGCTCGATGATGTGGCGCTCAATCGTAACCACCGACCTGTGATTCATGGTTGGCTCCGATCCTGGAGGCGTTCCGCCGCCCGCGCCGTGATCTCGAAGGGGTTGGCGTCGTAACCGTGGCGAAAATGGTGCCAGATGTAGAGCCACGGAAAAGCCAGCGGTCGAGTCCGCCACTGTTGCACGTGTGCAAGCTCGTGCGCCAGCAAACGGGGTGTGAGCACCACAGCCGGATGCACGACAATGATGGACCCCAGCGTGACCGCTGCCGCCGGCCCGCGCATGCCGCACAGCCAGCCGCCCACCACGGGGATCCACGCGCCACGCACCAGCCGCACGCCGCGCGGCAGCGGCACGTCATCCACGCCGCTGCCCGGCAACCGCCGCCACAAGGCCGTGATGCTCATCGACTCGCGAAAACCTCCATGGTGCCGTCGGTCCGCGCTTTCACCACGACACTCCCGTTGAGATCCGTCCGCATCACCCGCACACCGTGCGCGCGCAGTCGCGCGATCACATCGGGAGCGGGATGGCCGTAGCGGTTGCGACGACCGACGGAAATGACAGCCACGCGCGGCCGCACCGCGTCCAGCAGGGAATCGCCGGTCGCCGTCCGGCTGCCGTGATGTCCCACCTTGAGCAGAGCGGAGGCGAGAGATACGTCGGACTGCCGGATCATCCAGTTCTCGACGGACTGCGACGCATCGCCCAGGAACAGGGCCGAGAAGTGGCCGTACTCAAGGTGAAATACCACGCTAAGGTCGTTCGGGTCTTCGACTTCGTCAAGCGCGGAATCGCGCGGCGCAAGTAGTCGTAATGTCACGTTATCTATCTCCAGCCCGCGACCCGCCCGACCCGCCTGCCAGCGGATGTGGTGCGATGCCGCGTCCGCCAGCACCTCCAGGTACCGCGACTCCGATGCCGGCGTCGCCGGATCGATGACGACTCCCACCGGCAGGGACTGCCACACCGCGGGCGCGCCGCCAATGTGATCCGCGTGCGGATGGGTGAGGATGACGACGTCGAGGCGGCGCACGCCGTGCGCTCGCAGGTATGGCAGCACGCGTTCCCGGCCGGCATCGAAGTCGGGTGTCGACGGGCCTGTGTCCACGAGCAGCCAGTGATTGCCGGGGGTGCGGATGGCGATGGCGTCGCCCTGTCCCACATTGATCGCGTGGATCTCGAGGTCGCCGCTGCCCGCGTGGAAAAGCGGCACCGCGATCAGCGCCGCGATGGCGACGCCGCTCTGCACGGCCTTCTGCACGCGCCGCCCTCTTCGCCGGCGTCCCGCTGCCGGTTGGAGATGTTTTCTGACCTGCGGTCCGGCGATCAGAAAGGCTGCAGTGGCGAGCAGCGTGGCAGTCACGGCGTCCGGCGTGACGCGCACGTGTCCGGCGGGGACTTCCGCGGCCAGGTGCGCGATGGCGCGCAACAGCCGTAGCGCGATTTCGGCACCACCGCCGAGGAAGCGGCCCGTGTGTGCTTCCACCGTGCCTGCCATGAGCGACAACGTCATGGCCGGTATGGCCAGCGCCAGGAGTGGCGCGGCCACCAGGTTTGCGAGCGGCCCGATGATGGAGAGGAGGCCGAAGTGCCAGGCGGCGATGGGTGCGGTTGCGGCCGACGCGGCGAGCGATGCCGCCAGAGCCTGGGTGATGACGCGCGGCAGTGCGCGCGGCAGCATGTCGCGCGCAGGGCTGTGGAACGCGAGCAATCCGAACACGCCGGCAAAGGAAAGTTGAAAGCCGGCATCGAGCAGAAAGAACGGATCCGCCGCCAGCAGCAGCAGTGCGGCCCCGGCGAGCAGCGAGAACGGTTCGGCGGGCCGTTGCGTGAAGCGGGAAGCGAGCAGGGCAAGACCCTGAATCGCGGCGCGCGTGGCGGCTGCGGGCGCGCCGAGGAACCCGACGTACATGCTGGTGACGAGTGCGGAAGCGAGCATGGCGCGGCGAGGCCGGAGTCGCAGCAGTCGTGCGAGCAGCAGCACGATTCCGGCGAGGATACCGACGTGGGCACCCGAGATGGCGAGCAGGTGCGCGAGACCGGCGGCGGCGAATTCCTGCTTGAGTGCCGTGTCCAGCGATTCGCGACGTGCCAGCAGCAGCGCCTCGACCAGTGCGGCTTCCGTCGGGAAGAGGGTGTGCACCGCGCGCAGTGTCTGGTTGCGCGCGCGCAGCAGCGCGTGCGCATGGGGCAGCCGCAGCGGCGCAGCACTGGTCACCGCCAGCTGGCCGGCGCGCGCGGCGCGCACCGGCCAGCCTGACATCGGCGGATTGCGCCACCACCGGCCGGTCACCTGCACGTGCGCGCTGCCGGGAGCCAGGCGGTCCGCGGATAACCGCGTGTTAACGGGGCCACTGCAGGCCAGGGTCCGCCTGCCGATGCTGATCTGCTCGAGGCGCAGGACCAGCTCGCCGTGGGGCACGAGCCGCCCGTCGACCGCGGCCTGGGCGCGCAGCAGGATGCCGTCCGGCAGTTGTGCACGGCAGTCGGCGCGTTCCTGCAGCACGGCGGCGGTGGCCGTGGCGTAGCCGATGAGGCAGAAGGCGAGCAGGCCGGAGCCGCGCGCGCTGGCGCCTCGCCGCAGTGCCGCGAGCGGCAGCAGCGACGCCGCCAGCAGGGTGGCGGCCAGAGCGGCGACGGGCCAGCGCAGCCCGGGCAGCGCTCCGCCTGCGAACGCCAGTGTCAGCAGGACGATGGGTGTCACGCGGGCCGCCGGATGCGCCGTCGGGCCAGCGCCATGGCCCGGAAAGCCAATCGAGCCGCGCAGCGTGTGCTGGGCGGCTCGATCGTGGGGTTCGGCTGCTGCGCGCTGGCGCGCCGCGGCTCAGGCCACGCGGTGCTCCCCGGTCGGTTCCACGCGCACCGCCCGGAAGGTGGCGCCGGTCGTGCCGGTGAGGCGAACCGTGAGGTAGCGATTGATGAGGCTGGCATCGCCCGGGAAGGTCGCAGTCTTGTACGACTCGGTGCGGCCCATGACGTCGCCGGGCGTCTTGCCGGCCCGTTCCACCAGCACTTCGATGCTGCGACCGACTTCCGCGTGGTTGATCTCTGCCTGGATGCTGCGGTGCAGCTCGATGAGCCGCTCGAGCCGCTCCTGCGCCAGTGCGGCCGGGATGAAGTCCGCGCGCGGCAGTCGCGTGGCGGGCGTGCCTTCGCGCGCGGAATACTTGTAGAGGAAAGCGTCATCGTAGCGCACCTCGCGCACCAGCTCGAGTGTGGCCTGGTACTCGGCATCGGTTTCGCCCGGGAACGCGACGATGATGTCGGTGGACAGGGCAATATCCGGCATCGCCGCGCGCACCATGCGCACCTTCTGCAGGTATTCCGCGACCGTGTAGCGGCGCAGCATGCGGCGCAGCGTGCGATCGTGTCCCGACTGCACGGGCAGGTGCAGCTGCCGGCAGACGGCGGGCTCCTCCGCCATCACCGCGACCAGCTCGGGCGTCACGTCATTCGGGTGCGGCGATGTGAAGCGCACCCGCCGGATGCCATCGGTGCGTGCCACCGCGCGCATCAGCCGGGCGAAGCTCCAGGCGCCGTGGCGCCAGGAATTCACGGTCTGACCCAGCAGCACGACCTCGGTGATGCCGGCGGCCGCCGTGGCCCTGACCTCATCGAGCACACGCTCCGGGTCGCGATTCTTCTCGGCGCCGCGCACGTACGGCACGATGCAGTAGGTGCAGCGATAGTCGCAGCCCCGCTGTACCGGCACCCAGGCGCTGACCCGCGAGCTGCGGCGCACTTCCAGGCCTTCGTAGTTCTCGCCGGGCGCGAACTCGAGTACGGCTAACCGCTCATTTGCAGGCGACGACGCCGCTTCCGCCTCTTCACCGGCGACCGCCGCTGCGCCGGTCGCGAGCACGGGGAGCGAACGGCGCGGCGTCGCCTGCGCCGTGAAGGGCGGACCGGGCGCGTCCTGTGACGGTCCGCCATGCGCATCCGCATCCTGCGTCAGCACAGCCGCGACGGCTGCCTCGCCCGCCCCGACGCCGTCGCGCGCAACGCGCGTGGACACGGCCGCACGGCCGGCCCATGGACGCAGGCGGGCCAGCACATCAGGCAGGCCGCGGTAGCCGTCCGGGCCCATCACGAAGTCCACGTAGGGCGCGCGCTCCAGCAGCGCCGTGCCCATGCGCTGCGCCATGCAGCCGGTCACGCCGATGACGGTGTCGGGCCGGTCGCGTTTGAAGCGGTACAGCTCGCCCACGCGGCCGATAACACGTTGTTCCGCGTGCTCTCGGATGGCGCAGGTGTTGACCAGGATGACATTGGCGTCATCGGGTCGCGCGGCCAGCTCGAAGCCGCAGGCCGTCAGCACACCCTGCATCAGCTCGCCATCACTGATGTTCATCTCGGCAGCCGTACGTCTCGACGTAGGCGCGCCGGCCGGCTGGCGGCGTGCCGGCGACAGGATCGCGTATCTGCGGGGGCGTTTCCATGGCGGAAAGCGTCAGGCTGCGCCGGTCACTGACCGAACAGCGAGAGCGAGAAGGAAATGCGCCAGAAGGACTCCTTGAGGCCGCCCGGCAGCTGCGTGCTGGCCAGACCTCGCCGGCCGCCGCGCTCGAGGGCGACGTCGGCGACGGCCAGTGGCTGGCCACCCTGGTCCGCGGCCAGGCGGGCACCCGCGCCCAGCGCCACGCTCCATTCCGACGCGGGTGATTCACCGGCGTTGAAGTAGGGGAACTGCGTCCAGCTGCCACCCACGCGCAGCGGGAACACTCGGCCGCCCTTCTGCGCGCCTTCGTACTCGAGGCCGCCGCCCAGACGCCAGGTGCTGCGCTGCATGGCACTGGCATCGGTCGACTGGAAGACGGGCTTGGTGCCGCCGCCGTTCCATTCCATGCCGGCCGTAGCCAGCCAGGAACTGGAGAACGCGGAGCTGAGACCGGCAGAGACGCGCAGGGGCACGTCCGCGCGATCATCGCGCGCGGTCGAGTCCTGTCCCTCGATGCGCAGGTGCTGGCTCAGGGTGATCGCGGCCCCCGCACGCAGCGTCTGGCCCGCATTGGCGCGGAAGCCGAGTGTGGCAAACGCGCCGTGATAATTCCATGTCAGGCGGCTGTCGAACTCGCGCAGTCCGAGTGTGCTGTCGGCGAACGTGCGGCTCACCCGCCGGTCCAGGCTGCCCGTATAGAGGCCGCCGGCGCCGCCCAGTGACAGCCAGGGCGATACCTGCACGGCCGCGCCCAGCGCCAGTTTTGCCACACCACCGGTGGAGACGATGTTGTCCGTGGTGTCGACGGTGTCCGCGCCGATGATCTCCTTGTTGCTCAGGGTGACGCCCCACGACTGTTCCAGCAGCCCGCCATAGCCCAGGCTGGCTAACACCGTGCTGGAAACGGGATAGACGATGCGCATCATGGGGAAGCGCGCGGCGCTGAGCCCGCCCGACTGTCCGCCCACGTCCGCGTTGGTGGAGCCCGGCTGCAGCTCGGCGCCAATGCCGCGGCGCGCGAGTCCCGCCACGTCCGCCGGATTGACCAGCGACATGTTGAGCCCGAACAGGCCGATGCCGATGCCGCCCAGGGCGCGCGAACGCGCATCCACCGGCACAATGGGCGTACCCAGACCGCGCGTGGCAAAGAGCGACTGTGCCAGCGCGGGCCCGGCGCACAGCAGCGCGAGCAGTGGCGCGGCGAAGAAGAAGCGTCGTCTCATCGCAGTTGCAGCTCCTTCGCCACGGTCAGTACCAGGCGCAGCCGGGGTCCGGGCAGAAACTCCGCGACTCCCAGATCCGTGCCTTCCAGCGTGGACAGCAGCGCAAGCCAGGGCGAGGGCGGCACGCCGCTCTGCAGCGTATCGGCAACCAGCTGGCGCATGAAGTCCGTCACGCCGACCTCGACCGGCGGTCCGCCGGCCGGTGCTGCGAAGCGCGAGGGCAGCACCACATCGCGCGAAGCGCCCACAGCGCTACCCAATGGCGAGCGCTCGAGCGGCGCACGGTCCGAGACCAGCAGAATGCTCGACCCCACGCGCATCGAATCTTCTGGCAGGAATCCGTCCGGCGCGACACTCGGCGTCAGCAGCACGGCGGCGTACGTGATGGTCGCGTCCTTGAGGCGCACGCGGCAATTCGAACCGACCGGCGGACACGCCAGGGTCAGCGTGTCCAGACCATCCTTCATACGCAGAAATGAGCGCCAGGACGGCACACCGCCCACGCGCAGGTTCGACGCCGCGCGCGGCAGCTGCGGGTTGTAGATGAACGTCCGCTCCGTGGGCCGCACGGTCACGGTGACCACGGTGTCCGGCCGGAACGTGGGTCGCGCATCCACGTGCAGTGCGAAGTCCACCGTGCGCAGCCGGGCGCCCGGCGTGCCCATGGTGACCACCACGCCGCGCGCGCGGGTGGTCGTGTCCGACCACAGCGCAATCGTCTCCGAATCCACGGGAATGAGCACGGAGTCGGTGGCAACGCCCAGCGAGTCCATCGTCTGCGGCCACATCGCAGTGCCGACGAGTGGACCACCGGTGGCGCCCGGCTGGGACCACGACTGCTTGTGCGCCACGCTGTCGACGCTCAGCGTCCAACCCGCTGTTATCGGGTCCCATTCCTCCGTGATGCGGTACACGGAGATCTCGCTCGGATTGATGCCCTGGCTCCGGGTCGTGTCGATCTGCAGCAGGATGTGCCCACCCACGTAGTGCGGCGTCGAATCATCGCGCACCACATCGGATGAATCCGGGGCCGCGATCAGTGTCGGAATCTCGAACCGGGCCATTGCGTGCGCATCCACCGTGTTGCCGTATTGATTGGCGATCACGGTGAAGGCGGCGTCGGACACGAAATCGAATCCGGAGAACGCCGTGTCGGAGGTCAGGTATTGGGGCGCATCCAGCAGCACCTCGAACGTGGTGACGGCATCGGAGGGCAGCAGCGGCCCGCCGGTATCGGTAGGCGTCTCGCGGCCGCAGGCCAGCACCCAGAGACCGGCCGCCAGGGTCAGCGCCGCGGGCAGGCCCAGCCCCGCGCGGCCCGCCGCTTTCGTGCGTGCTGCCACGCCGCGCGCGTCGTTGCGTCGCGCGCTCATGGGCGGTGCTCCCGCGGCGCATCGGTGGCGTCCGTCAGGTCGAAGCGTTCCGGCAGCAGGGTCTCCAGAGGCCACGCCGCGCGCTCACCCGTACATGCGTACGACACGACTTCCAGCGCCGGCTCGAACTCGGCCAGCACCTGCCGGCACGCGCCGCACGGCGCAACAGGGTGTTTGGAATCCGTGATCAGCACCAGGCGGCGGAACCGGCGCTGGCCGGCCGTCACCGCGCAACCCACGGCCACACGCTCCGCGCACATGCCCAGACCGAACGACGCGTTCTCCACGTTGCAACCGGCGAACACCGAACCATCTTCCGTTTCCAGCGCACAGCCCACGCGGAAACGGGAATAGGGCGCCCAGGACGAATCGCGCGCGTCGCGCGCTTTCGCCAGCAATTCCGACTCCCCGATCATTCGCACTCCACGCGCGGCAGCCTGTTGCTCAGCCCGGTCAGCACTTCGTAGCTGATCGTGCCTCGCCACCCTGCCACGTCGTCCACGGTAATTTCCTCGCCCTGATCCCGGCCCAGCAGCGTCGCCACATCACCGACAGCCGCGGCCGGAACGGCGGTACTGTCTACAACCGTCATGTCCATCGAGATCCTGCCGACGATCGGCACCCGCTGTCCGTGCAGCAGCGCCTCGCCGTGATTCCCCAGACTCCGCGCCCAGCCATCGGCGTAGCCGACTGCCAGTGTCGCCCAGCGTTCCCAGCCGCGCGCAATGTACGTCGCGCCGTAGCCGGCAGTCGAGCCGGGTGGCACCTCGTGCACGCGCACCACGCGCGCGCGCACCGTCACCACAGCCTGGGGCCGCGGCACACCCGACACGTCTGCGTCCACCGCCGACCCGCCATACAGAAAAATGCCGGGGCGCACAGCGTCGGCCGCGTACTCCGGCCAGCGCAACGCCGCCGCACTGTTGGCGGCGTGCACGAGCAGGTCTTCGCGCGATACCGGCAGCTGCGCCAGGGCATCCTGGAATCGGGTCCACTGCGCCCGCGTCGGTCCCGCATCTGCCGCGTCGGCGCTGTGGAAGTGCGTGTATACCCCGGCCCATGCGAGTGCGGGTCCGGCCGCCGCCTGAACGGCTCCAGCCCAGCTGCCGGTTTCCCGCCAGTCGAACCCGGAGCGGCCCATGCCCGTGTCGATCTCGGTGTGGAATGCGAGCGAGAGTCCCTCGGCCGCCTGTCTCCAGCGAGACAACGCCTCCACATCCGAGATCGTGGCAGTCAGTCCGGCCGCGGCAGCCACCGGCTCGACGCCCGGCGGCAGCGGGCCGAACACGATGATGGGCCGGCGCACGCCCGCACGGCGCAACGCGACGCCTTCCTCGGCCGTGGCGACGCCCCAGCCCCATGGCGAGAGCGGTTCCAGTGCGCGCGTGACGCGCTCCGCGCCCAACCCGTACGCGTCTGCCTTGACCATCGGGATGATGGCGGGCGAAGTACCGGCAGCGCGTCGGATCGCGCGACAATTCGCGCGCAGGGCCTCCGTGTTCACTTCGACCCATGCGCGCGTGAGTGCTTCATTTGACATGGCGGACAAAGCGCGTAACTATAGGCGCCACTTCACTCCCGATCAAGCTGAATGCGTGACCCGCGAGCCTGCTGACCGCACCTTCGACCGCGCCCTCGAGCTCGTCCGCTTCCTGCGCGCGCGCTGCCCCTGGGACGCCCGGCAGACGCCCGAGTCGCTGCTGCCCTACCTCATCGAGGAAGCGCACGAGGTCGCTGAAGCCGTAACCGCTCACGATGAGGACGAGCTGGGCCGCGAGCTGGGCGACCTGCTGCTCAATGTTGCGTTCCAGGTCGTGCTCGCCGAAGAACGCGCCAGTTTCACTGCGGACAATGTGGTGCGCCGGCTGGAGGAGAAGATGCGGCGTCGTCATCCCCAGCTGTACGGCGATGGCCCCGCCGAGCCGTGGGAGCAGCTCAAAGCAAAGGAGCGCGCCGCGGACCCATCATTGCCTTCCCTGCTGGACGGCGTACCCGGCGGCCTCGATCCACTCTCCCTCGCGCAGCGCATCCAGGACCGCGTCAGCGCCGTGGGCTTCGACTGGCGCGAGCCCGGCGGCGCGCTGGACAAGGTGCGCGAAGAAGTGGACGAAGTCGCATCGCACCTCGGCACGGACGCCCGTGAAGCCATGGAAGAGGAACTGGGCGACCTGCTCTTCTCCGTTGTGAACCTCGCCCGCCTGCTGGACGCTCACGCCATGATCGCACTGCGCCGCGCCAATCAGAAATTCACCCGCCGTTTCCGCGCCCTCGAAGCCCTCGCCCGCGAGCGCGGACTCCCTCTTCCCGGCGCTACACTCGAGCAAATGGATGCGCTTTGGGAGGAAGTCAAGCGCGCGGAGGGCGCAGAATCCGTGTGAGCGATCACCCACGCAAAATCGGTTTCGAACGGGAAGGTTGTACGGGCAGGGAGATGGGACAGAGGCGGAAGGAGGGGGAGTGTTTACGGGCAGGGGACAGGGAGCGCTGCTCCATGGGCATGGGAAAGTGATTGTTGCGCCCCACCCACCAACCCATGCCGTTGTCCGCGTCCGAACCCTGAACCCGACCCTCTCCCCGTTTCCCTTCCCCTGCGGCGCGCAGCGCCGCAAATACCTCAGGGATAAAGCCGATTCAGCATGCGCGGAAAAGGAATCATTTCGCGTATGTGCGGCCGGCCGCAGATCCAGCCTACGGTGCGTTCCAGGCCGAGGCCGAACCCGGAATGCACGAACGTGCCGTAGCGGCGCAGCTCGAGGTACCAGCGGTAGGACGCCTCGGGCAGGCCCTGTTCACGGATGCGGGCGAGCAGCCGGTCGTGATCATCTTCGCGCTGGCTGCCACCAATGATCTCGCCGTAGCCTTCGGGCGCCAGCAGATCGCTGCACAGCACGGTGCGCGGGTCGTCGGGGTTCTCCTTCATGTAGAACGCCTTGGCCTGCTTCGGGTAGTTGATCACGAAGACGGGCCGGTCGTACTGCTCCGCGATGACGGTCTCATCGGGCGCGCCCAGGTCATTGCCCCATTCGATGGCGTTGCCCTTCTCCTGCAGCAGGCGCACGGCATCGCCATAATCCAGCCGGGGAAATGGCGGGTGCACACGCTCGAGCGGGGCGCGGTCGCGCTCCAGCACATCCAGCTCGTCACGGCAGCGTTCCAGCGCGCGTTCCACGAGGTGACTGACCAGGTCTTCCTGCAACCGCATGTTCGCGTCGGAGTCGTTCCATGCGACCTCCGGCTCGAGCATCCAGAACTCCGTCGAATGCCGTCGCGTCTTCGATTTTTCCGCGCGGAAGGTGGGGCCGAAGCAGTACACCTTGCCCAGCGCGGCGGCGGCGGCTTCGGCGTACAGCTGGCCGGTCTGCGCGAGGTACGCCTTCTCCTCGAAGTAGTCGACTTCGAAGAGGCCGGCGCCGCCTTCGCCGATCGCGCCCGTGAGGATGGGTGTATCGATGCGCACGAAATCGCGCGCGTAGAAGAAATCGTGTATCGCCTGCTCGACTTCGTTGCGCACGCGCATGATGGCGCGCTGCTGGCTGGAGCGCAGCCACAGATGGCGATGATCCAGCAGGAAATCGACGCCGTGCTCCTTGGGCTGGATCGGATAATCCGTACTCGGCCCGATGATGCGCAGGTCTTCGAGCGCCAGCTCCCAGCCGCCCGGCGCGCGCGCCTCGCGCCGCACGATGCCTTGCGCCTGCACGCTGGTTTCCAGCGTGAGTGTCTCGAGCAGATTCCACACTTCCGGAGCGATCTGCGACTTCACCATGACGGACTGTACCACGCCCGAACCATCGCGCAGCATGACGAAGGCGACCTTGCCGTGCGTGCGTGTCGTCTGCACCCAGCCGCGCACCATGACACTGGCGCCCTCGTGCTGACCCAGATTCCGGATTTCCGTACTGACGCTCATGTTATCGTGGAATGTTGAGTTTGACGGCCGCGCCGTGCGCCGCCTCGAAGGGGCGTCGAAAGCGGTGTTGACACTAGGCTCGTACCGGCGACGTGTCAATTTGCTGCTCGCGGCGTTTACCACGCTGTTTGCAGCGTGTCATCCGCCGCGCATCGCGCCCGCGGTGCCGGCTGGCCAGTGGTCCGCGCTGCTGGGCAATTCCTCCCGTTCCGCATACGCGTCGGAAGCGATCAGTGCGGCACCGAAGATCATCTGGAACAAGGGTATCGATCGCGGTTTCGCCGAGCCGCTCGAGGTGCACGGCTCGCTGCTGCTGGCCACGTCCACGGGGCGTGCGATCGTCACGATGGATGCGGAGTCGGGCATGCGCTACTGGAGTCGTCGCTTCAGCGGCCCGATCGCCGGCACTGCGCTGCGTCGCGACAGTGTCGTGTTCGTGGCGACGGGCGACCGCGAGAATCGCGTGCAGGCCATCAGCCTCACGCGCGGGCGAGGCATGTGGTCGCGCCGTGTGGGTGCGATCCGTGTCGAGCCGCTGCTGCTGGACAGCATGCTGGTCGTGGTGAACGAGGCGGGCGAAGCGCAGGCCCTGCGCACGCGGGACGGCAGCGCGGTCTGGCACACGCGGCTGGGCGCTCCGCCGGCGACATCGCCGGTGCACGCGAATGGCGCCGTGTTCGTTGCCAGTGAACGCGACACACTGGTGCGTCTGGATGCCCGGACCGGCGACGTCCTGGCGCGCGTCGCATTGCCGGCAACGCCTTCGGCTCCGCCGCTGGTGCTGGGCGGCGCGCTGATCCTGCCCTTCGACACGGGCGACATCATCGCGGTCGGCACAGCCCCGCCCAACAGCGTGCTATGGCGGGTCAGCATCCCGTCGCCGGTGAATGCCGCGCCGGTCGCGCACGGCGACACGGTCTTCGTGCTGACTCGCGACGCGCAGGTGTGGCGCCTGGATCCGGCTGGACACGCGACAAGCATCGCGACGCTTGGCGGCGCCGCGTCGGGCTCGCTCACCATGGCCGGCGACAGGCTCGTCGTGGGCCGGCTGGACGGCATGCTGTTCCTGCTCGATCTTGAAGGTCAGGTCCTCTGGCAGAACGATCTGGGTGATTCTGTGGTCGCGCCGGTGGCAGTGCACAATGGCGTGATGTTCGTGCCTCTGCTCCACGGCCACGTGGTGAGGTTGCAATGAAGTGGCAGCGCGCCGTCTTACCGCTTGCGCTGTTCGCCGGTGTGATCCCCTGCGCGGCAGCGGCGCAGAACCCGTCGCATCCCCGGCCGGCGATCGACGAGCATGTCGATTCCATCCGGCCGGGCGCATTCCGTCCGCTGCGCCTGGCGAAGTGGTCCACGCTCGCGCTTTCCGCCGCCACCGGTGTGTACGGCTTCGTGCAGAGCGGGAGAGCCGACGATCGCTATCACGAGCTCGAGCGGCTCTGCCAGAATCAGCCGGAGCGCTGCGCGTCGCGCACATCATCGGGCGCGTATGCGGATGCGGAGTTCGAGTCGCGCTACGCGGCGGTGCGCGCGCTCGACCGGCGCTCGCATAACGCGCTGCTCGTGAGTCAGGTGGGCGTGGCCGGCAGTGTCGTGCTGTTTCTGCTGGACCTGGGCAACGCCCGGCCGCCGCGGGACATCCCCTTCGTGCCGCCCGGCACGCGCGTCGAGCCGGATGCGCAGGGCCGTCTGCTGCTGGGCATGGCGTTGCCGCTGGGCAACGCACACGGCCGGGACTGATCCAGGCGATTGGGCGGCCGAGCCGGCCCGCGGGAACGCCGACTCACGGCGTCGCGCAGACCGGACACGGCCGCCGCCCGGAGGTCAGGCAACCTGAAAAGGCGCTTCCTTGTATGTCGCGGTGAAGCTCGCCGTGGTGAGCGCTTCGTTCGCCGGCACCGGCCGCGGCTGGGCGCAGACTTCGCGAATGGCTTCCGTGCTGCGGTGCACGGCCCCTACCACGACGGGACTGAACGCCTCGCCCTGCTGCACGCTCACGAGGTGAATGGCGCGGTCCACGGCGTTGTCGCCATTGAGGCCGGCCTGCACCCACGCCGACACATAGTGGTCCAGCGCATCGGCCACGGCCAGCACCAGGGCGCCTAACGGCACGTTAGAGGCGCTCAGGCCATCCGGCCCGCCCGACCCGTCCCAGCGCTCGTGCATGTGGCGCACTGCGCGCACTGCCATGCGCGGGAACTTCGCTTCCGCCATCAGCTCGGCGCTCTGTGATGCGACTGCCGCCGGCTCGGCATCGGGCACACGCAGGCGACCCACTTCGTGCGTCCTCGCCGCCAGCATGAGGTCCTGCGCAGCGATCTCGGCCGCTGCCAGAGGGATCGCCTCCAGCAGCAGCTGCGCCACGCGCGCCACGCGCTCGCCATGACCGGGACCCGCGTAGGATTCGTGGTCCACGAACTCGAGCCATTCGCTCGGTACCTGTGGCGGCACTGCCGCCTGTGCTGAACCTTCCATGGACGTCCATCCGCGTCGAATGAGCGCCTGCCGCACGGCTTTCTCGAGGTCCGTCACCTCGAAAGGCTTGTACAGAAACACGCTCGCACCATGTGCCAGCGCATCCAGGCGCACCTGCTCATCTGCATCACCCGTCATGAGGATCACCGGCAGTGCGGGATCGTGCGATACCATGAAGTTCGCCAGTTCCGTCCCGGAAAGTCCGGGCAGGTGCACGTCCGCCACGACCACGTCGAACTTCACATCGCTCGCTTCGACAATGCCTTCTTCGGCGGCGTCGACCGCAGTCACATTGAAGCCGCGGCCGGAAAGGTGCCGGGTCAGCAGCTCGCGCGTTGCCGCATCATCTTCAACGAGCAGTACGCGCGGGTGCCGCTCCAGACCACCGTTCTCCAGCGTCATCGCTCCGGGCTCCTGTGGGGAGGCACATTGACCGTCCGATTCCGGGCGCGGTCCGCCCTCCCGCAGCGCCTTCCGTGCGAGTTTCATTCCCGCCGGGCGATGTTGCGTATCTGGCCTGTTTACAACGTTTTGAGGTAGATGGTGCAGTCCCGGTGCCGCCGTCCTTTGCAACAAAGTATTGCAGCCCGCGAGATGGAGTGTGTCGCGCGGCGAGGCAGGAAAACGCCGGCGAGGTGTCAGCCGATCTCGTACATGCGCTCGCGCTCGAGGAAACGCTCGTCGAGCACGCGGCGCAGTGCGTCGCGCCGGCTCAGCTCCGGATCCGCCTCGATGAGGGGCCCGGCCAGGTCCCGCGCATGCTCCAGCAGATCCTCATCGCGCTCCGCATCGAAGAAGCGGAATTCCGGCAGCCCGTGCTGGCGCGCGCCGAAGAAATCGCCCATGCCGCGCAGCCGCAGGTCGGCGCGCGCTATGGCGAAGCCATCGTTGGTGTCGGCCAGCAGGTGCAGCCGGCTGAGCGTGTCGGGTGAGCCGTGCGCAATCAGGATGCAATGGCTCTGCTCTGCGCCACGGCCCACACGGCCGCGCAGCTGGTGCAGCTGCGAAAGGCCGAAACGCTCCGCGTGTTCCACGACCATAACAGTAGCGTTAGGCACATCGATGCCCACTTCGATGACGGTCGTGGCAATCAGGATGTCGATCTCACCGCGCGCGAAGGCCTGCATGGTCGCTTCCTTCTCATCGCCCGGGACCTGGCCGTGCACCAGGCCCACCCGCAGTCCCGCGAAGGTCTCCTCGCTGAGCACGCGATACTCCTCCGCGGCCGCGCGCAGATCCACTTTCTCGGATTCGTCGATGAGCGGGTAGACGATGTACGCCTGGCGTCCCTGCTGCACCTGCTCGCGCACGAACGCGTGCACGGCGGAACGCGCGCGCTCGTACTCGACCACGGTCCGCACGGGTGTGCGCTGCGGCGGCAGCTCATCCAGCACCGTGAGATCGAGATCGCCGTAGAGCGTGAGCGCCAGCGTGCGCGGTATCGGTGTCGCCGACATCACCAGCATGTCCGGCGTTTCGCCCTGCGCCGCCAGTGCCAGACGCTGGCGCACACCGAAGCGGTGCTGCTCGTCGACCACGGCCAGACCGAGTCGCTGGAACTCGACGTGTTCCTGGATCAGCGCGTGCGTGCCCACCACCAGCTGCGCGCTGCCGCAGGCGATCGCTTCCAGTGCCGTTCGCCTCTCGCGTGCGCCCAGGCGACCCGTCAGCAGCGCCATGTTCACAGGCAGCAGCGCTGTCAGCTGCTGGATGGTGCGTGCGTGCTGCTCGGCCAGCAGCTCGGTGGGCGCCATGAGCGCGGCCTGGAACCCTGATTCCACCGCGAGCATCATGGCGAACAGCGCGACAATCGTCTTGCCCGATCCCACATTGCCCTGCAGCATGCGGTTCATGCGCCGCGCCGAGGTCATGTCCGCGTAGATCTCGGCAATGCCGCGCGTTTGTGCGCCCGTCAGTTTGAACGGGAGACTGCGGTAGAGCGGCGCGATCAGGCTGTCATTGCGCGCGAAGGCGATGCCCACACGTTCGCCCGCGGAGCGGTAGCGCGCACGCGCGTGCAGCAGCTGCAGAAAGAACAGCTCATCCCATGCGAGGCGGCGGCGGCCGCGCTCCGCGTCCTGCAGCGACTCCGGGCGGTGCAGCAGCGACAGCGCCTGCATGAGGGTGGGCAGTCCCTCGTGCACGAGATGGCCCGCGTGCAGCGCATCCTCCGGCATGACCAGGGGCAGCAGGCGATCGAGATTCGCGTCGATGATGCTCCGCACGACTTTCTGCGAGAGGCCTTCGGTCGCGGGATAGATGGGCAGCACCTTGCCGCCGCCCGCGAGATCCGCGGCCGCGCCGAGCACCACCCATTCGCGCGGCTGGATCTGCTTGCCGTGGTAGAAGCGCACACGCCCCGCTACCAGCAGCATGTCGCCTTCGTGGATGGTGCGATCGAGGAACGGCTGGCCGGGCCACGACACCTCGATCATGCCGGAACTGTCTTTCACCATTGCCTGGAAGATGCGCAGCCCGGAGCGAGTGGGGTGCACGCCTTTCTGCACTACCTGCGCGATCACCGTCGCATCTTCGCCAATGCGCAGGTTGGTGATGCGGGTGACCGTGCTGGCGTCTTCGTAGCGGCGGGGCACGTGGAAGAGCAGGTCGCGCGCGGTGTTCACGCCCATGCGCGCCATCTGCTCGGCGCGCCGCGGCCCGACGCCCTTGAGGAACTGCGCCGGCTGGTCCAGCGGCGAGCGGACCGGGGCGTTCATCGAACCACTCAGTCGCTGAGGACTTCGCTGGCGAACGTCGCGGCGTCGAAGGGTTCGAGGTCCTTCACGTCTTCACCCGTGCCCACCAGCTTGACGGGCAATGCGAACTCCTCTGTCAGCGCCACCACGATGCCGCCCTTTGCCGAGCTGTCCAGCTTGGCCAGCACGAGGCCCGTCAGCCGCATCGACTGCTGGAATGTCCTGGCCTGCGCCACCGCGTTCTGTCCGATGGTCGCGTCCAGCACGAGCAGCGTCTCGTGTGGCGCGCCCGGCAGCTTCTTCGCAATCACGCGATCGATCTTCTGGATCTCGCTCATGAGGTCGGCCTGCGTGTGCAGTCGCCCAGCCGTGTCGACGAGCACGACATCCGCACGCCGCGCAGCCGCGGCATCGATCGCATCGAACGCGACGGCCGCGGGATCGGCGCCCGGCTGCGCACCGACGAATTCCGCACCCACACGCTCGGCCCACACGCGCAGCTGATCGATGGCGCCGGCGCGAAAGGTGTCTGCCGCCGCCAGCAGCGGTCGCCGGCCCTCACGGCGCAAGCGGTACGCGAGCTTGCCCAGTGACGTCGTCTTCCCTACACCGTTCACGCCCGCGAACAGAAAGACCGTGGGTGGCTGCGCCGCGAAGTGCAGCGACGTGTCCAGCTCGTCCGGGCGCAGCAGCGCGCGGATCTCCGCAGCCACGGCATCCAGCACATCCTGCTGATTGGCAATGCGACCGGCGCGCAGCAACGCTTCGACGTGCGCCACCAGTTTCAGCGTAGCCGGCACACCGAAGTCCGCGCCCAGCAGAATCTCTTCCAGCTTTTCGAGCGAGGCTTCGTCGACGCCCTTGACCAGAACACCGATGTCTGTAAGCGCCCAGTTGCGGATGCGCTTCCAGAGCGACGTCTTGCCGCCCACACCTTTCAGCAGTCTTCCCATTTGTCTCCGCGATCAGCGCAGGCCCCAGCGGCGGCGCAGAACCCATTCCACCGAGAGCAGCACGATGAGCAGCAGATACGGCCACACCGTCGCGTGCAGCGGTGTGCGCGCATGACCCGAGGCCGCGAGCGCGGTGGGCGGTGCTTCCAGCAGCGCCGCGATCACACCCGGTCGCGTGAATTCAGCGGAAAACGACTCGACTGTGATCTCACCCGCGCCGCTGCCGGCGTGCTCACCGAAAGTCCGCGCCTCGTATGTGTAGCGGCCCGGTGGCAGGACAGCGCTCGCCACCGTGTCGCCGGCCGCAACGATCGTGGTGTCGAGCGCGACACGCGCGCTGTCACCGGTGAGCTTGATGCGCAATGAGTCGGCGGGTGTGCCGCGCAGCACCCAGCGCACGGGCTCGGCGCGCGGCACGACGCGCGTTGCAGGCTCCACCGCATCGGGTCCGTGCGCCAGCTGCTCACCCACCAGCCAGCCGGCGAGTGCGCTCCAGAGCCGCTCGTACACTTCGCGCGATGCATCACTCCAGAATGCCCAGCGCCAGTAGCCCTCGCCCAGTCCCACGACCCAGCGACGCGTACCGCTCGTGCCGCCCAGCGCCACCGCGTACGGCGCGCCTCTGCGGCCGCGACTCACGTTCGCCGGTGACCACGCGCCAGTGATGCGACCCGGTATCCGCAACGCCGTGAGCGGCGGCAGATCCTTCACATTGAGACCGGTGAGGAGCGCAGCCACGGGAGACGGAGGAATATCGTCGGAAAGGTACCAGTCGCCGGCGACTGCGCCGGTCGGCGGCAGTGGCAGACCCGCGACCTGACCATCGCCTGCAGGAATCACGAGCACGCGCTGCGCGCTCGCGGCCGCCTGCTTCGCCCACTCGGGCGCGCTCGGCCCGAGCGCGTGCAGCACCAGCAGCTCCGCATGCTCGACGGCGTGGCGCACATTGTCTTCGGTCGCGTGGCCGCCCACCCGGAGGCCCGTGCCTGTGCTCACCCACCAGGTGCCCGTGCGCAGGAAGCCACGCACCGGCATGCCCAGCGAGCGCTCCAGCACCGGCTGCAGGAAGCGCGGCTCCCAGTCGGGCGCGAACGACACCATCACGGCGCCCTGCGGCTCCGCTGATACGCGCACGTACACGGACCGCGCGTCGTCGTCTGCAATGCCGTCCCCCGCATCCAGCGAGACGTCGTAACGCGCCTGTTCGCCGTGCTCGGGCGCGCTGGCAACGAAGCGCAGCGTGCCGGTCGCGACGCGTCCCTGTGCGGGCGTCGTCACTGTGGTCTGGGCGACGACACGGCCCGCGCTCTTCACCGTCACCGTCAGCGGCGTGCCTGCCTCGCCCTGCGCCGCGACCTCGAACGCGATCTCGATGGGCTGGCCGGTCTCGGCCCACGCCGGCGCAAGGACGCGCACCAGCCCGCGATTCGTGGCCGATCCGCCGACATTGTCCAGCTTCACGCGCAGGCCCAGGCGAGGCAGCCAGCGCGCTACCTGATCGGCATCCTCGATCGCGCCGTCGGTCACCACCGTGACTTCATGCTGCCCCGCTTCCGCGGCCGCCTGCAGTGCGGGCAGCAGCCGCGTGTGCATTGCGGCCGGCGCGACCTCGCTCAACGAATCCACGCTGACCACGCGCGTCGCATCACCGAACAGCGTGACGCGCCCGCCCAGCTTGCGCGCGCGGTCCACTGCTTCCTGCCAGCGCGTACGACCATTCGTGGCGGAGGGCAGCTGCATGCTCAGCGATGCATCGACCAGCACGGATGGCCCCGCACCCGGCTGCACCGCGGCGGGCAGTGCGGGATCGAAGAGCAGCAGCAGCAGCAGCGCGGCCATGCCACCGCGCAGCCCCGCGAGTATGCCTCGCCCGTGACCGGGCGGCTCACGCCGGCGATAGAGCCAGCGCGCGCCGAGCACTGCCAGGGCCGCGGCCGCGACCCAGAGCAACCAGATGGCTGCGTTCATTTGCCTCGGGACAGACGTGAAAAAGCCCGCGGGCGCATCGCCTGCGGGCCTCGTCTACTACGCCGGACCCCGTAGCGGGATCCCTCCCGTTCAGTTGTCGTCGGCTGTTTTGGCCCCGTGCGCCGCGAGGTGCGCAAGATACCGCTGCGTCTGCTGGTCGAGAATGGCCATGCGGGTCGATGCCGCACTGTCGAATGCCGCGCGCAGCTCCTTCCTGATGGGCTGCGCCAGCGGCACCTTCGCCCTGACCGCGTTCACGGCCACGCCATTGCGGCGCAACTCGTAGTGCAGGTGCGCGCCGGTTGCGAGTCCCGTCTGTCCGACGTACCCGATCACCTGCTTCTGCTTCACGGACATGCCCGTGCGGATACCGCGCCCGAATGCGCGCATGTGCGCGTAGCGCGTCTCGTAGCCGTTCGTGTGCCGCACGATCACCAGGTTGCCGTACCCGCCGTTCCAACCCGCGAACGTCACGACACCATCCGCGGTCACGTGCACGGGTGTGCCGGCGGGCGCACCGAAATCCGTGCCCAGATGCGCGCGGTAGATGCCCAGCACCGGATGATAGCGACGCGGCGAGAATGATGAGGTGATGCGGAAGTCCACCGGGTAGCGACTGAAACCGTTCGCCAGCGGGCGTCCCTCGAGATCGTAGAAGCCTTGCGCCTCCTTGCCGCCCGCGAACCAGACGGCCGTGTACTTCTGGCCCTGACTCACGATTTCGGAGGCGAGGATGCGCTGCGCGCGGGCACTGCCGTCGGGTCTGACTTCGCGCTCGTACACCAGGCGATACGTGTCTCCGGCCTGAATGTCGCGCGTGAAGTCGAACTTGAATTCGTAGATATCGGCGAGGTTGTAGACCAGCTGCGTGCGGTCGCCGATGGGCAGGCTGTCATCCTTGCTGTAGACCACATCCTGGAACAGACTCTCGCCCGGCGCGATACGGCCCTGCGTGTAGACCGTGTCGAGCACCACCGGCGTGACGGCCAGCGCACCGCCCCAGCCGCCCGCGTCGCGCCGCAGGCGGACCGTGGTGTCCGCATTGACGCGCAGGTCGATGGAGCGCGGCGTGCTGTCACTGACCCAGCGGCGCACGGTCACCTCCACGCCGTCCGCCATGCGTCGAGGATCGATGTAGGAGCGCGCGCCGAGCAGAAACTCCGCCAGGTCGTGCCCCGTGATGGAGGCGCGGCCCAGCACATCACTCAGCGTCTCGCCGCGGTTGAGCACGTGGGTCTCCACGCGCTCGACGGGCGGCGCGTACAGCGCCGCCAGTACCGGCGTCTGATCCGGATTCACCTGGGAGGCCTCGGAGCGCCACCGCACGACACCCACGCCGACAACCAGCACGGCTACCGGTGTGAGGATTCGGAATGCGCTCTGCATTGGCCTCCCGGTTTCAGTCCAGCTGACGACGGATGAACGTAGGGATGTCCAGGTCCGTCAGCTGATGTCGCGCAATCGAACTCTGTGGTGGACGCGGGAACGGCTGTGCCTCCGTGAATGCCGGTGTCCGTGATCCACCCACTGCCACGCTCGCCGCCACATTGCTCGCAGGCGACGGTGTGCGTACGCCGAACGTGGGCCGCAGGATCCCGCTTTCGCGGATCGGCTCATCCTCGGCGCCTTCCAGCCCCGTGGCGATCACGGTCACCCGGACTTCGCCCTCGAGCGATGGATCGTGCACCGCGCCAAAGATGATCTCCGACTCTTCACCGGCCGCTTCCTGAATAATGGATGCGATGGTCGTGACCTCGTCAATGGTGAGATCCAGACCACCCGTGATGTTGATGAGCACGCCGGCCGCACCTTCGATGGTCACCGCGTCCAGCAGCGGGCTCGAGATCGCTTCCTGCGCGGCTTCGACAGCGCGGTTCTCGCCCTTGCCGTAGCCCGTGCCCATCAGCGCCGGTCCGCGACTCTGCATCACGGTGCGCACATCCGCAAAGTCCACGTTGACCTCACCGGTCACGTGCACGAGATCGCTGATCCCCTGGGTGGCGTGCAGCAGGACTTCGTCAGCCTTCTTGAGAGCGTCCCGGAAGGACGTACCCTTCCCTACCACCGAGAGCAGGCGCTCGTTCGGCACCACAATCACAGTATCGGCAGCGCGCTTCAGCTCCAGCAGCCCCATTTCCGCCTGCCGCATGCGCTTCTTGCCTTCGAACAGGAAGGGCCTGGTGACAATACCGATGGTGAGCGCGCCCAGCTCACGCGCGATCTCCGCGATCACGGGCGCCGCACCCGTGCCCGTGCCACCACCCATGCCGGCCGTGATGAACACGAGGTCCGCGCCCTGCAGCGCCTGCATGACCTCGTCACGGCTCTCCTCGATCGCCTGCCGCCCGATTTCCGGTCGCGCACCCGCGCCCAGCCCGCGCGTCAGCTTGCGCCCGATCTGGATCTTCAGCTGCGAGCGCGAATGCTTCAGCGCCTGCGCGTCCGTGTTGACGCTGATGAAGTCCACGCCTTCGAGACTGTCCGCGATCATGCGGTTCACGGCATTGCCACCCCCACCACCCACGCCCACCACCTTCATGCGCGCGTTGTTCGTCGACTCGCCTTCCTCGAATTCGAAGATCATCATGGCCGGAAACTCCTTCCTGCAGGGTTTTCGTTTGTTCAGCTCAGGTGCCTCGTGACTGCGTTGCCGGGGCTGGTTGCCGGCGCTGGTTGCTCCGGAACGGATCCACGGATTGCAGGCGACGACGCCGTCCCGACGCCGCCAGCGCACTCCACCAATGCCGCAACCGCCAGCTTCCTCACCCGCACGCCTCTGCTTTCACCAGACTCGCACCGCCTTAACAGTTTGTTATATCCAGTGTGCTGCCGGGCAGCAGTTTCCCGGCAACCAGCCCCAGCAACGCCGTTGGTCCGTCAGAAGAACTCCCTCACCCAGTCCATGACCCGCCTTGCCACACTGTCGCCGAAGCGCATGCCCAGCGTGGCTTCGGCTACGCGTTCGGCGCCCAGCAGTGTGAGGCCGGTGGCGGTGGCGTATTGCGGGCGGGTCACGGAATCGGTGAGGCCGGTCAGCGATTCGCCGGCCATGCCCACGCGCACGGGCATGGCGAACACGTGCTGCGCCACATTGACGGCGCCCGTCAGGCCCGCGCCGCCGCCGGTCAGCACGGCGCCCGCGCCCAGGCGGTCGCTCTCGCCCGTGTGCTCCAGCTCCTTTGCGACCAGACCCAGAATCTCATCCAGGCGCTGCTCGATGATGTGCGCGATGAGTTCGCGCGGAACGTCGCGCTTGGTGCCCGGCCCCGGACCCGGCAGCTCGACCGTCTCGCGCGGATCGATCAGCTGCGCGAACGCGGCGCCGTGCCGCTCCTTCGCTTTTTCCGCTTCGGCGAACGTGACGGCCAGGCCCTTGGCCAGATCGTTCGTGATGGTGCCACCACCCCAGGGTATGGATGAGAGGTGGCGCATTTTGCCGTCGCGGAAGATGGCCAGCTCCGTGGTGCCGCCACCCAGGTCGACCAGCGCGACGCCCATCTCCTTCTCGTCATCCGTCAGCACCGCGCGCGCCGTGGCGAGGGGCTCGTGGATCAGCGCGTCAATGCGATAGCCCGCGCGACCCACAGCCTTGCTCAGGTTCTGCGTGGCCGTGGTGGAGCTGGTGATGATGTAGACCTCCGCCTCGAGACGGGTGCCGGCCATGCCCACGGGGTCGCGGATGCCCGACTGATGATCGACGATGTAGTCCTGCGGGATCACGTGCAGCACTTCGCGATCGGCGGGCACCACCACGGCACGCGCCACTTCGTGCACGCGGCGCACGTCCTGCTCGCGGATCTCCGCGCTCTGCACGGCTACCACGCCGTTCGAGGTGCGCGCGTGAATGTGCTCGCCTGCCACGCCGATGTGGACACGGTCCACGGAAACGCCCGCCTGCAGCTCGGCTTCCTTCATGGCCTGGCGCACGGACGTCGTGGTGCCTTCGATGTCGGTGACCACTTCGCGGCGCATGCCGCCGGTTCGTGTCTGGCCCATGCCCAGGATCCTGACCAGCATTTCGCCGCGCGGATCGGCCAGCACCTCGGCGATCACCGCACATGTCTTCGTGGACCCGATGTCGAGTCCGGCAACCAGGTTCGGTCTCATCGTTGTGTTCGCCCGGCGCCGGAGAGCGACACGAACAACTCATCTGCGAAGCGCGCGTCCATGCGCGCCAGGTGATCGAGTGCCGTGCCGCCCGTTCCGTTCGCGCCGCCCTCCGACCGCAGTTGTTCCATCGCCAGCCGCACTTCGTGCAGCTTGCGCTCATCCGGCCTTGCCGGCAGCAGCACCTCCGCCGACTGCGGTTCCCGCAGCAGCAGTCTCAGCCCGCCCGCCACCCGCCCGATCTCCGAGATGGAATGCGCCAGCTGCGGATCGAAGGCACGAATCTCGAGCAGTGTCCGCACCACGCGCGCGGTCGCCGCATCCACCGCGCTGTCGCCGCTCAGCTTCGTGCGCTCGGTGATCACCGGCAGATCGACATCCTCACCGGCCACATTCATGGGCAGCACGCGTCCGCGTGCATCGACGGCGCGCAGCTCGGGCGTGCGCACCAGTGCCACGGGCTCGCGCTCCACGACCTCGATGCGCACCGTGCCCGGCAGGCGCCGCACCACGCGCGCGTCCGCGACCATGCGCTGCGCGCGCAGCCGCTGTGCCCAGCGCGTGGCATCATCGAACACGGACGACGTGTCCGTGATGCCGCTGGCCGCCAATGCGGCTTCGGGCGCCATGAAGTGCGTGCCCGTGACCTCGATACGGCGCACACGGAACGCATCCCACTTGCGGAACGCGATCGGGGCCAGCGCGGCGAGGAGCGTGAGTCCGGCCGCTACACCCAGTACGGTGAGCCAGCGGGTCAGCGCGCTCATCGTTCGCCCCGCGTGTGCAGCCGGGCCAGCAGATCGTGCGCGGCGTGATCGATGTCGCCGGCACCCATCAGCAAACAGACATCGCCGGCGCGCAGCTGCTCGGTCAGCGCTTCCACGAGCGCGCGCAGCGCGGGCACGTAGTGCACAGGGGCGCCCGCCTGCTCCACAGCGCGTGCGACGAGCGATCCGCTGACGCCCTCGATCGGCTGCTCGCGGGCCGCGTAAACGTCTGTCAGCCAGACTTCGTCCGCTCCCGCCAGCGCGCTGCCGAAGTCGAGCGCGAAATCGCGCGTCCGTGTGTACAGGTGCGGCTGGAACGCGGCAATCAGCGAGCGCCCGCCGTAGACCGCGCGGCAGGCGGCAATGGACGCGGCGATCTCCGTGGGATGGTGCGCGTAGTCGTCGACGACCGTCACACCGGCAGCGCTGCCCAGCTCCTGCAGCCGGCGTTCGACACCGGTGAACGCGGCCAGCGCGCGCCGCGCCGCGCCGAAGTCGGCGCCCGCGCGCCGCGCCGCCGCCAGGGCGCCCAGCGCATTGCGCACGTTGTGCAGGCCCGGCGCGCCCACTTCCATGCGGCCCAGCTCCGCTTCTCCATCACGCACGATGAAGCGCATGCCGCGACCTTCCGGCCGCACCTGCACGGCGCGCAGTGTGGCGTCATCGCTCGTGCCGTAGCGCACGGCAAGGCCCTGCCGTTGCGCCAGCACCCGCCGGGCGCCCGCATCATCGACGCAGCCCGCCACCAGGCCTTCGCGTGGCACCAGCTCGATGAAACTCAGGAATGCCGCCTCCACCGCTTCCGCAGTGCCGTACACATCGAGGTGATCCGGCTCGACCAATGTGAGCACTGCGATCTGCGGGCGCAGCGCGAAGAACGAACGGTCGTATTCGTCCGCTTCCACCACGAACAGCGCGTCCGATCCCGCGCGCAGTCCGCTGCCCCATGCGGGCACGGTTCCGCCCACGAAGCCGGTCGGGTCCTTCCCCGCTTCCGCCAGGATCGCGGCCGTCATTGCCGTCGTCGTCGTCTTGCCGTGCGTGCCCGCGATCGCCACCAGCGTCCCGCGATTCACCAGTGCGCCCAGCGCCTGTGCCCGCTTGAGCACGGGAATGCCGCGCGCCCGCGCCGCCACCAGTTCGGGATGCTCCGGCGGCACTGCCGCGGTCGTCACGACTGCCACCGCATCGCGTGCGTGCGTCGCATCATGACCCTGGCTGATTTCCGCGCCCAGTTTTTCCAGCGCGCGGGTCGTGGCACTCTGCTGTGTGTCGCAACCGCTCACCCGGCCGCCCGCGCGCAGCACCAGCTCCGCCAGCGCGGACATGCCGGCGCCGCCAATGCCCACGAAGTGCACGGGTCCCGTGCGCGCCAGTGCCCGCAGATCCACATCCATCCAGGCCTCGCGCCCGCCGCGCGTCGCGTTCGCGTCCATCATGATGCGACCGGCAGCAGCGTGAGCAGTTCGCGCGCAATGTCCCGCGCCGCGTCGGGCCGCGCCCGCTGCCGCGCCGCCGCCGCCATGCGCGCGCGCGTCGCTTCATCGCCAGCCACGCGCAGCAGCGCGTCCCACAGCCGCTCGGGTGTGAGCGACGACTCCTCGATGCACACCGCCGCACCCGCCGCCTCCAGTGCGCGTGCATTCTTCGTCTGGTGATCCGCCGCGGCGGTGGGCAGCGGCACCAGCAGCGTGGGAATGCCCCAGGCCAGTAACTCCGCTGTCATCATCGCCCCCGCCCGCGACACGGCGATGTCCGTCGCCGCCAGCGCGCGCGGCATGTCGTCGATGTAGCCCAGTGCGTGCACCCAGGCGCCCACGCCCAGCGCGGCCAGCTGCGTCTGCACCGCGGCCTCGTGTGCGGGACCGGTGGCCCACAGCAGCTGCAATGCAGCCGGCCTGGTGGCAATCCCCCGCACCACGCGCTCGATGGCGACCAGCAGCGCCTGGTTCACGGCATGCGCGCCCTGGCTGCCGCCCACGATCAGCACGACCATCGCGCTCGCCGGCAGCCCCAGGCTTTCGCGACTCTCCACACGCTGCGCTCCGGCCGTGGGCGGCTGAATGGGATTGCCCAGTGCGAACACACGTGTTCGCGGGCCCGGGCGCAGCGCCCGCTCCGCTTCGGGAAATCCCAGGTGCACCTGCTTCGCCCACCTCGCCAGCAGCTTCGTGGTCACGCCCGGATTCGCATTCTGCTCCTGCACCGCCATGGGCACCCGCCGCGCCACCGCCCAGAGACAGGCCGGCGCGCTGGCGTAGCCGCCCATGCCCACCACCAGCTGCGGGCGGAAGCGACGGAACAGCGCGGCAATGCCGCTCAGGCTGCGCACCAGCGAGGGCCCTAACCGCCAGTTGCGCAGCACGCGCGAACGATAGATGGGCTCCATCGGCAGCAGCGTGTGCGCTACGCCCCGGCGCGGCAGCACGCGGGCTTCGACGCCGCGCCTGGCACCCACGAAATGCACGGTTATGTCGCTGGCCTGCTCCTCCAGCGCTGCCGCCAGAGCCAGGGCCGGATACAGGTGCCCGCCGGTGCCGCCGCCCGCGAAGAGCACCCGCCTCACTCCGTCCTCCGCCCGGACTGGCGGGCGATGTTGAGCAGCACACCCACGGCGGCCAGGCACACCAGCAGGCTGGAGCGCCCGTACGACACGAACGGCAGCGTCACACCCGTCGTGGGCAGCAGCGACAGATTCACGGCGATGTGCAGGATGGCCTGCAGCGCGATCAGGTTGGTCAGCCCGATGGCGAGCAGGAAGCCGAAGAGGTCTGGCGCCTGCCGCGCGATGCGATAACCGACCAGCGCGAACAGCCCGAAGAGCACGATCAGCACCGCTACGCCGAGGAACCCCCACTCCTCGCCGATCATGGCCAGAATGAAGTCGTTGTGCGGTTCCGGCAGGAAGCCGAACTTCTGCTGGCCGTGACCGAAGCCTCGCCCCAGCAGGCCCCCGCTGCCCAGGGCAATGAGCGCCTGGTTGATCTGGTAGCTGACGCCACCCACGTCGCGCGACATGTCGCGGAACGCGGCAATGCGATTCACGCGGTAGGCAATGTGACTCACCTGACTGACCAGCAGCGGCACGGCCACCAGCCCGAGCGCGAGGAAATGGCCGATGCGTGCGCCCGCAGCGAACACCACCAGGGCTGCGAACAACAGTGTCAGCATGGCCGCGGAAAGGCCGGGCTCCAGCGCGATCAGGCCGCCCACCACGAACCACACCGCCAGGAAAGGCAGCAGTCCGCGGCTCAGACTGCGCAGCTTCTCCTGCTTCTTCACCGCCAGCGCCGCCGTCCATGCGATAAGTGCGAGTTTGGCAAACTCCGAAGGCTGGATCACGAGCGGGCCCAGCACCAGCCAGCGGCGTGCTCCGTTCACCACGGGTGCAATCGGCTGTGTGCCCGGTGTGATCACGACCAGCAGCGCCAGCACCGTAAGCAGCAGCAGCGGCCAGGCCAGCAGCCGCCAGCGCCGGTAGTCGATCACCGCCGCCAGCACCAGCAGCACGAGACCCGCCGTGGCGCCCGCCAGCTGGCGCACCATGAACGTGTAGTGCGGCAGCCCGTCGGACTGCGCTTTCACCGCACTCGCGCTGTAGACGCTGACCAGCCCGGCACACAGCGCGAAGATCGTGAGCGAGAGCAGCGCCGGCGCTTCCCAGCCGGTGCCCAGCCGCGAACGACGCCGCCCGCCGTAGTCCACCGCGGGAACGGCGACCGCGCTAGCCATGCAGCACCTCGGCCTGCCTCGCCGCCAGCTCCTTGAAACGGCGACCCCGCTCTTCGTAGTTGCGGAACATGTCGTAGCTGGAACACGCGGGCGAGAGCAGCACGACGTCACCCGGTCGCGCCAGCGCGGCGGCCTTCGCCATCACATCCTCGAACCGACCGGACACGCGCTCCACGCGCACGTGCGGCCCCAGATCGCCGGCCACGCGCTCCGCCGCCTCGCCGTATGCCACCACCACGCGTACGGGCCCCATCGCGGAGAGCAGCGTGGTGTACGGCTCGCCCTTGTGCCGGCCACCCAGCAGCAGCACCGTCGGCCGCGTCATACTGCGCAGCGCGACCAGCGTCGAGCCCACGTTCGTCGCCTTGGAGTCGTTGACCCATAACACGCCGTTTGATTCCAGCACGGGCTCGAGGCGGTGTTCCAGTCCGGCGAAGCTGCGCAGGCCCTCCTGCAGGGCCGCGCGATCCGCGCCCGCCGCCACGGCCGCCAGCGTCGCGGCCAGCGCGTTCGCGTGATTGTGCCGGCCGCCGATGCGCAGCTCGCTCACATTCAGCAGGCGCGTGTCGCCTTCCGCTGCGCGCAGCATCAGACCGCCGTCCGCGGCCACGTAACCACCGTGTTCGCGGGCCGCGAGCGCGGACTCGGCACGGAAGTACTGCCGCTCGCCCGCCGCCTCGCCCGGCAGCGCACGCGCCGCGGCATCCTCGCCGTTCAGCACCCAGACGTTCGACGGCACGGCGTTGCGGAAGAGCTTCGCCTTGTCCGCGTAGTAGTCGTCGACGGACGCATAGCGGTCGAGGTGATCGGGCGAGAGATTCGTCACCACGCCGATGCGCGGCGCGAAGCTGTCGATGCCCGCCAGCTGGAACGAGCTGGCCTCGACGACCACCCAGTCCGGCGGCTCCTCGCGCAGCGCCACTTCCGAGAGCGCCAATCCGATGTTGCCCGCGGCCGGCGCATCGAAGTCGGCCGTCTGCAGCAGGTGCGCGGCCAGCGCCGTCGTCGTGCTCTTGCCGTTCGTGCCGGTAACGCCGATCACGGGCGCATCCAGATGACGGAACGCGAACTCCAGCTCGGGGATCATGGGAATGCCCGCCAGGCGGGCGTCGTTCAGGACGGGCGCGCCGCGCGGAATGCCGGGACTCACCACGATGAAATCACACTGCGCCAGCACGGCGATCGCGTGGCCGCCCACAGCGGCCTCGCCGCCGGCGGCACGGACCTCCGCCGCCGCCGCACGCAGCTCCTCCGTGTCGCCGCTGTCCGATGCATACACACTGTTACCACGGGCCAGCGCCAGACGCGCGGCCGCGCGCCCGCTGCGGCCCAGACCCAGAATGCCGATGCGCGCGCTCACCGGATCTTCATCGTGCTCAGGCCCAGCAGCGCGCACAGAATGCCCAGGATCCAGAAGCGGATAATGATCTTGCTCTCGGGCCACCCCGACTTCTCGAAGTGGTGGTGCAGCGGCGCCATGCGCAGCAGGCGCCGGCCCTCGCCGAAACGGCGGCGTGTGTACTTGAACCAGCTGACCTGCAGCATCACGGAAAGCGCTTCCGCGACGAACACGCCGCCAATGATCAGCAGCAGGAACTCCGACTTCAGCAGAATCGCGACGGTACCCAGCACGCCGCCCAGCGCCAGCGAGCCGGTGTCTCCCATGAACAGCTCGGCGGGGTGCGCGTTGTACCAGAGGAAGCCCAGCGTGGCGCCGGAGAGCGCCACGCAGAAGATGGACAGCTCGCCGGCGCCCGGCAGGTAGAAGAGCCCCAGATAGCGTGAGGCATTGATACGACCCATCAGGTAGGCGAAGACGCCGAACGCGCTCGCGGCAATGGCGGCCAGGCCGCCCGCCAGTCCGTCCAGCCCGTCGGTCAGGTTCACCGCGTTCGAGCTGCCCGCTAACACCAGCATTACCCAGGGCACGAAAAGCGGCGCGAACATCTCGACGTGCAGGTCGGAGAAGAGGGGCAGACCCGTCCAGTGGGTAGGCATGGGGCTGATCGGGTTCAGCAGCAGGTACACGCCGATGGCGCCGCCCACGAGGCACTGCCCGAACAGCTTGTAGCGTCCGACCAGGCCTTCCGTGCGCCGCCGCACCACCTTGAGGTAGTCGTCCAGGAAGCCGATGGCGCCCAGGGAGACCAGCACGGCCAGCGCGATGAGCGTGTAAGGATTGGTTAGCTGCGCCCACAGCAGCGTGGCAATCACCGCCGAGCTGATGATGAGCACGCCACCCATGGTGGGCGTGCCCGCCTTGCCCAGGTGCGACTGCGGCCCTTCCGCGCGGATCACCTGGCCCACGCGCAGCCGGCGCAGGCTGCGGATGATGGGCGGCCCCAGCACGAACGACAGCACGATCGCCGTCGCCATGCCGCCCGCCAGGCGGAATGTGATGTAGTTGAAGAGATTGAAGATGATGTTGCGATGCGCCAGTGGCGCCAGCAGATGATAGAGCACCGGCGGCTTCCTCACCCCCGCAGGCTGGCGCGGTGATGCGCCCGCGGCCCCGGTCCCTCGCTGTCTGATGGGAAGTGCTCCGCCGATGCCGTGTCGCCACGATCACCGGTGACCGAACCGCTCGCCCGCGACCCGAAGGCCTCCCCGTGCGGGTGGAGCACTCCCCACTTCTCCTCGAAGCGCGGCAGCAGACGCTCCATGCGTACGCCGCGCGATGCCTTGAGCAGCACGACTTCGCTTCCCTGCAAGCGCGTCGCCATCTGCGCGAACGCGCTGTCCGGGTCGTCTTCGATGATCAGCCGGTCCGCCGCGACGCCCGGCAGCGCACGGAACGCCTGCGCGAACTCGCCGGTCGCCACGATCAGATCGATGTCCTCACTCGCTGCGGCGCGCGCCGCTTCCTCATGCAGGCGCGCGGTCTGTTCACCCAGCTCGCGCATTGTCCCCAGTACAGCCACACGGCCGCCGCGTCGCGGCACGTGTACCAGCAGGTCGATGGCCGCTGTGACACTGCCCGGATTCGCGTTGTAGCAGTCCACGATCACGGTCAGTGCGCCATAGTGATGGAACTCGGCGCGCATTCTGGGCGGATCGATCCGGCCGAGCGCCATCACTGCGGCCTGATCCTCCACATCCCAGAGCCGGCCCAGTGCCAGCGCGAGCATTGCGTTCCGGCCGTTGTGTCTTCCGTGCAGACGGAGCGCCACGTCACGTCCCGCCCAGCGAAAACGCACGCGTCCCTCATTGTCGAGTGACAGTGCAGAACCCCGGAAGATCGGATCGGCCCGGTCGCTGAAACCCGCTACTCGCACATCATCAGCCAGCTCGCGCGCTCGAAGCTCCAGCACGGGCGGTTCGTCCGGTACCACTGCAGGCGAGTGCCGTGGCAGCCACGGCAGTACGGATGTCTCCTCGCGCAGGACGCCGTCCAGGTCGCCCAGACCTTCGAGGTGTTCCGCGGAAACGGTGGTGATCACGGCCGCATCCGGCTCCGCGATCCCCGCCAACCGGCCCACCTCACCCGGCACGTTCGTGCCGAGTTCTGCAACAATGACTTCCGTATCCATGGGCGCGCCCAGCAGTGTCAGCGGCACCCCCACGAGGTTGTTCAGATTTCCCGGCGTCGCGTGCACGCGGTAGCGCACGGCCAGCACGCTGCGGATCATCTCCTTGGTCGTGGTCTTGCCGTTGGATCCGGCGATGGCGACGACGCGCGCCGCCATGCGCCGGCGATGGAAGCGCGCCAGCAGGCCCAGCGCCACCAGAGTGTCCGGCACCACGATCCAGCGCACGCCCGGGGGCGGGCTTGCCGGGATGCGCTCGACAATGGCCGCGCGCGCACCCGCCTGTGCCGCGTCAGCCAGGAAATTGTGCGCGTCGTGATTCTCGCCGCGCAGCGCCACGAACAGGCTGCCAGGCGTCAACGTGCGCGTGTCCGTGCTGACACCGGTGTACGCAAGCGTCTCGCCTCCGGCCGCATTGCCCAGACCCAGAGCCGCGGTCACGTTGGCATTGGTCCAGGCGATCATGCGCCACCTCCACCACCCGCCGTCAGCTCCTGCACGATGCGCTGCTCGTCGAACGGCACCTTCGTCGTGCCCAGCACCTGGTACGTCTCATGACCCTTGCCCGCGAGCAGCAGCAGATCCGCCGGTCCCGTCATGCCCAGCGCCTGCGCGATGGCGGCGCGCCGGTCCGTGATGCGCAGCCGGCGGTGCTCCGGCATGCCCGCCACGATCTGGTCGATGATCGCGTCCGGCGCCTCGGTGCGCGGATTGTCGGAAGTGACGATGCTGACATTGGAGTTCGCAGCCGCCACGGCGCCCATGAGCGGGCGCTTGCCCGGATCGCGGTCGCCGCCCGCACCGAACACCACGATCAGCCGGCCGCGCGTCAGCGGCCGCAGCACCTGCAGTACGCGCTCCAGCGCGTCGGGGGTGTGCGCGTAATCGCGCAGCACCGGGCACGGCTTGACGCCAATGCGCTCCAGCCGGCCCGGCACCTGCGGCACGGCCGCGAGCCGCCGCGCGCTCTGCCGCAGGTCCAGACCCAGCGCCGTACAGGCGGCCAGCGCGCCCAGCGCGTTCTCCACGTTGAAGGCGCCCAGCAGCGGCAGCTCGACCGGCACCACATCACCGCGATGGCTGCACACGAAGCGGGTGCCCTGTCCATTCACGATCACGTGCGACGCGCGCAGGTCTGCGTCCACGTCGATGCCGAAGCTGAGCACGTGGCGGGCGTGTTGCCGCACGCCGGCCCATGCCGGCACGCGTGCATTGATCACCGCCACGCCGTTCTCCCGCAGCCGGTCCACCTGCAGCAGCTTGGCCGCAAGGTAGGCTTCTTCCGTGCCGTGATAGTCGAGATGATCGCGCGTCAGGTTGGTGAACACCGCCACATTGAAACCCAGCGCGTGCACGCGGCCCTGCTCGAGCGCATGCGACGACACTTCCATGGCGACCGCTTCCACACCGCGATCCACCAGCATGCGCAGCGCACGGATCAGTTCCACCGGTCCGGGCGTGGTGAGACGCTCACTGCCTTCGAGCTTGCTGCCATCATCGAGATACAGACCCAGCGTGCCCAGCGAAGCCGTGCGATAGCGGCCCGCCAGCAGATGGCGCAGCATCCAGACCGATGTGGTCTTGCCGTTCGTCCCGGTCACACCCACGACACGCAGCTCGTCCTGCGGATCCCCCAGCACTACCGCCGCAGCCACTGATGCCGCGCGGCGGCCATCGCGTGCGATCAGCTGCGGCAGGTCGGTTGCTTCCGTGACCGCGTGCTCCACCAGCGCACCGGCAGCGCCCGCGCGCGCCGCATCCGCCACGACGTGGTGCGCATCGAACGCCACACCCTGCCAGGCGCAGAACAGATCTCCGGACTCCACCGCGCGACTGTCGTCCGTGATGCCTGCGATGCGCGCATCGCCTCCCGATTCATCAACCAGCAGACGCAGCGAACGCAGCCGCTCGGCCACTGTGTGCAGCATGACCTCGCGGGGCACGCTCACTGCGCACCTCCTGCCACGACGACAACCGTGCCGCCCGCACGTACCGCGGCACCCGCATTGGGAACGGTGCCGCGCACACGGCCGCTGCCCTCGACGCGCACGCGGAAACCCGCGACATGCAGCGCGCGCACCGCATTGCGCAGCGAAGCACCGGCCACGTCCGGCACCTTCGCGGGCGCTACCTCACCCGCCTGCTGCTTCGCCGGCGCCTCATCCGGATGCAGCACGACGGGCTCCTCCGCGGCCGCTGCGGCTGACACCTCGGTTCGCGCGGCGGAAACCAGCCGCGGACCGCGCGCCGTCGTTGCCGCGGACACTTCCGGACCCGCCAGCATGATGGCGGCCCGGTCCAGCGGCGTGCCGCGTGCGGCCAGCGCCGCCTGCAGTGTGGCGCGCGTCACCGGCGCCGCCGTCTGCGACGCGTAGTAATCCCCACGCGGTCGGTCCAGCTTCACCAGGAAGACGATCTGCGGATCGTCGGCCGGAAAGAATCCGGCGAACGTCGCGATGTACGCGCCACTCACGTAATGGCCACCCGCGGAGTAACGGGCGGTGCCTGTCTTGCCCGCGACCCGCCAGGAACCGAGCGACGCGCTCTTGCCCGTACCCTTTTCCACCACTTCGGCCATCAGCTCACGCATCTGCGCGGCCACGCTCGATGGCACCACGCGCCGGAGTGCGTGCGGTTCCGCCGAGCGGAAGATGCGGCCATCACGCGCGCGGATCTCGCGCACCAGCAGCGGCTCCATGAGCACACCGCCATTCGCCAGCGCCGCGTACGCCATGGCCAGCTGCAGTGGCGTGACGGATATCTCGTAACCGAACGCGAGACTCGCCTGCGACTGCTTCGACCAGTCATTGGGCTTGCGCAGGCGCCCGCCCGACTCCGACGGATACTCGATACCGGTGGGCACGCCGAAACCGAAATCGCGCAGCAGCCGGTACTGCTCCGCCGGCTCCATGCGCGAGGATACCTTGGCCATCACGATGTTCGATGACTCGAGGAATGCCTGGCGCAGCGTCAGCCAGCCGTTGGGATGCGTGTCCGTGATGGTGCGTCCGTTCAGGCGATAGCTGCCTTCCTCCGCATAAATGCTGTCGGAAAGCGCGGCCCTGCCCTGCGCCAGCAGCGAGGCCACTGTGAACGGCTTGATGGTGGACCCGGGCTCGTAGGGCGCGGTCGCACCCGTCCACGTCCTGACAGTGCTGTTAGTGCTGCGGCTGGCCGCCGCCAGGATCTCGCCCGTGCGCGGATCGATGATCAGCATCTCGCCGCCATCCGCGCCCGTGTCCTTCAGCGCATTCACCAGCGCGTCAGTGGCAATTTCCTGCAGCTCGGCATTGACCGTGAGATAGACATCCTGGCCGGGCACCGGCTCGGTGACCCGCAGCATGGCGCCAGGAATGGCGCGTCCGCGCGAATCGATGCGCTTCACCGCCTTGCCATTGCGGCCCGCCAGCATGGAGTCCAGCTCCTGCTCGACCCCGCCCGCTACTTCACCGTAGAGGTTGACGTTGCCCAGCAGCTCAGCCGCGAGATCACCGTGGGGATAGAAGCGTCGCATGACCGGCTCGGTGTAGAAACCGCGGATGCCCTGCAGCTTCGCGCGCGTCGTCTCCTCGTAGCGGCCGGGCAGCGGCGCCCAGTTGCGGGGGCGCGCGAAGTAGCCGTGGATTTCCTGCGCGTCGAGGCCCAGCTCCTGCCGCATACGGCGCTGCACCAGCGGTGTGTCCGTCACCTCGCGCGGTGCGAGCGCGACGATGTACACCTCACGGCTCGAGGCCAGCGGCACACCGTCACGGTCGTAGATCGTGCCTCGCGGCGCGGGCACTGCCACCGTGTCGCCCTGCTGCCCTTCGGCGCGACGCAGCCAGCGCGTGTGCTGCAGCACGCCCACCTGGAAGGCGCGCGCCAGCTCGATCAGGGTGAGACCCAGCAGAGCGAGCAGCGCCAGCTGGCGCCGGCTTTCGTGCTGGTCGCGGGCCGGGTTGCGGCGGCGGCCGCGCATCAGTGACCCTCTCCCAGCAGCTCGGCCACGCCGCCGAAGATGCCGGCGCGCGCAAAACGCAGCTGCACCCTGGGGCTCTCGCCTTCCGCAGCCGACTGCGGCAGCAGCAGCACGAATTCCTCGCCTGACGACGGCACGCGCATACCCCAGTTCGCCTGCGTCACCGTCATGATGCGAGCGCGACTCTCGAGCTGCTGAATGCGACCGCTCAACCGGCTGCGCTCGGATTCCACCGCGGCACGCTCGCGCTTGGCCGCATCCAGGTCACGCAGCACTTCGAGTGCGCCGCTCTGGCGCCAGATCACCGTGGTGAGCGAACCCATCAGCGCGGCAAACGCCAGCGCGACCCGGAGCGTGCCCTCGCGCTGCTTCATGCGGCCACCCTGCGCCAGGCACGCAGCTTCGCGCTGCGCGCCCGCGGATTCGCCGCTACTTCCGACGCCGCAGGCCGCACTGCCCTGCGCGTGAGAGTCTCGCCGCTCGCCTTGCCGCCGCAGACACAAACGGGCAGCTCGGGCGGGCACACACAAGCGCGACTCCAGTCGCGGAAGCTCTCCTTGACGCGACGATCCTCCAGCGAGTGATACGCGATCACGGCTAACACGCCGTCAGCGGCCAGCGCAGCGCGCAGCACGGGCAGTGCCCGGTCCAGCTGCTCGAGCTCCTCGTTCACGGCGATGCGCAGCGCCTGAAAGATCCTGGCCTTGTCACGCTCCGTCAGACGCGGGCCCAGCGCTCGGTGCATGGCGGCAACCAGGTCGTCCGCACTCACGAACGGCTCCACGCGACGCCGCCGCACTACCTCCGCCGCCAGCCGCCGCGACCGGCGTTCCTCGCCGTAGCGGTAGAACACGTCGGCCAGCTCCTGCTCGCTCGATTCGTTCAGCAGGTCGGCCGCCGTCGGTCCTGTCGCTGACATGCGCATGTCCAGGGGAGCACCGCGGCGGAAGGAGAAGCCTCGCCGCGTTTCGTCGATCTGCCGGGAGGAGACGCCGAGATCCAGGAGTGCACCGGCCAGAGGCTCGTGCAGCGCGGCCGCTGCCGTCGCAAAGTCCGCGCGCACCAGCTCGACCCGCGCACCGTAGGGCGCCAGGTTGCGTCCCGCCACTTCGAGTGCCTCAACGTCCCGGTCCACGCCGATCACCCGCGCTTCCTCACCTCGACTCAGAATAGCCGCTGCGTGTCCGCCTCCCCCCACCGTGCCATCGAAGTAGAGCCCGCCCCGCTCCGGTCGCAGATGCGCCAGCACTTCCTCCACCATCACCGGCGCATGGTACGACCATTCCGGCTCACTCAACGGAACAACAGCGATGTGAACTGATCGAACTTCCCGGCCTGGCTCGTCATGGCTGCCTGGAACTGCTCCGGCGCCCACAGCTCGACTTTGTTGATCGCGCCCACGAGCAGCACTCCGCCATTCAGTCCGGCTGCCTCCTTCAGCTTGGCGGGAATCAGGATCCGACCCTGGCCATCGGGCGTCACTTCCACCGCGTTCGACAACACCGACAGCACGTACAATCGCTCCGCCGGACCCTTGGCCATCATCTCGTTGAGGCGCAACTCCACCTGACCCCATTCGACTTCCGGGTACAACGCCAGGGCGGGCGGGTACGGCTGCACGAGCACAAAACGCTGATCCGCCGCCTCACGCCGGAATTGCGCGGGCAGGCTGATCCGCCCCTTCTCGTCCAGTTGATGCTGGTAACTGCCCAGGAACTTGACGCCGCGCGACGGGCCGGTAGCGCCCTGCATTCGCCTCCCTCAGCCGCTCCCCTATCTACCACCCTTTCCCACTATTCCCCACTAAGCGCCACCAAGCTACCCTTCCACCCACGGGCAGTCAATAGCGTTATCCCACTCGGCCCCACCGCCCCCGCGAGCACTGCCCACAACGCATGGGGCCACGCCCCACCGGGCCTACCACGAATGGTGGCAAGGGCCCTTCGAGGCCGCCGAGAGACGTCCCTCGAGGCTCCCGGGTCCGAACCGGAGCGGACGCCGGCGCCTCTGGCGTCGGGCCTGGGTCCGTTGCGTCATGGCTGCGCCTCGGGCAGGATGCCGCTGCAGTGCGCGCCGCGCGCCGCGCCGGCGGCCCTAACACTGTTGTTAGAAGAAGCGATCCGGGGCGGGGGAGTGCCCGGTCCGGCAGGGCGGGAACGAAAAGGGGCCGGGAGCGAACTCCCGACCCCTCGTGCTTCAGTCAGGCTGACGCCGCGTCAGCGGCTCTTCAGGATGGCCTGTTCGCGTACGATGAACTTCGCGCAGCCGTCCAGCAATTGTGCGCGCAGCGATTCGAGTCGCGCGTCACTCTGGGTATAGGGTCCGGCCTGCCGCATCCAATCCGCGATGCGCTGGAACAACGGCAACGTGGTGGTGGCACTCTCCTTGGTTGCGGGCTTTTCCCTTTCCACAACCGACGGCCAGAGTGTGGTACCACGGAAGAACGCGAGCATGGCCTTGGTGTCGGGAGCACTCGCGAACGGTTCCGCCGTATCGAACAGCTCGTTGGCGGCTGCCGGGCTCGAATGCGGATTTCTTGGTTCCGGCGGCTGCGATCTTCTTGGCCATGATGTCGGCGTAACTGGCGTCGATCGCGCCCTTGGCGAGCCCATCCTTGAGCACCTCCACGCCTTCCTTCAGCGAGCCGGGCTTCACGCTGTCCGCATCGATCAGCCACAGCACCAGTCGCTGATAGGCCGGTTTGTACGTGGGGTCCAGCTGCAGCACCTTGCGATACGCGGCAATGGCATCGTCGCCGCGCCCGGCCTTGGACAGCGCTTCCGCGTAGGTTGCCCAGATCGACGTTTCGTCCGGGAACAGCTGTGTGGCCTTGCCCCCGAATGTGACGGCCTCATCGTTCCGGTCGAGGCGGAAATAGGCTAACAGCATGTTGCGGGCCGATCCCACGCTGAGGCTGTCGCCGCGCACCTGGTACACCTTCTCCAGGTAGCCCAGTCCCTTGCGCAGCAGTGCCTGGGCCGTGTCACTGAGCGCGGCGCCTACCATCTTCTGGGACGCCGCGTTCATGGCGAACGTGCCCGCGTACTCCTGCAGCTTCACCAGGTCTTCGCCCGTCGTGCTGGACATGCCGTCTTCGATCACGCGCAGCGCCGCCTCGTTGCCGCCTTCCTGTGCGGCCTGCGTGGCGATCTGCATGCGAACCTGGAGGTTGCCCGGGTTCAGCGTGAGGTAATCATTGAAGTACTTCATGGCCTCGTCGGTGCGCCCTGCCTGGCTCTGCAGCACCGCGAGTCCGAGCAGCGCCTGCTGGTCGGCGGGATCGAGGTCGATGACTTTCTTGAACGCTTCGATCGCGCCCGGCTGGTCATTGGTCTTCCACAGCGAAGTCGCCAGACCGAGCATGGCGGTCTTGTTGGTCGGCGTGAGCTTGAGCGAATTGCGGCACGCTTCGATGGCGCTCGTCCAGTTCTGGCTGGCGACGTAGTCGTTGCAGAATACCGCGACCTTGAGGCCTTCCATCACCTGCTGGAAGGAGGCGATGATCTTCTGCGCCGCCACTTTCGCGTCCGCGGCATCGAAGGGATCGACGTCGAACTGTTCGGAAGTGCCTGGCGAAATGACGCGCGTGTAGACCTTGTAGTCGTTCGCCGTCTGCTCGTAATGGCCGCAGATGACGAGCTTCACATCGATGCGCAATGCGAGCTGGCGCGCGATGAGGCAGTCCTGGTCACCGAGCTGGTCTTCCTTCACGCCGTACTGGCGCAGGCCGTCGCCGAGAACCTTTGCGTCGACGGACTTGTGCGAGCCCAGCTGATCGAGGAGCTTGTTCAGCTCCTTCGCCACGTCCTTGCCGAATCCCCCCTTGGCTTCGCCCTTCGGCTTGAACGCGGGAACGAGTACTGCGAACCGGTCCGCGGTCTGGGCGGACGCCGGGATCGCTGCGGCGAGCGCAATGAGGCACGCGAGTGCCGGGGAGAGCACGCGCGAACTGCGCCTGGTTCTTTGCATCCGATCCATGTCCTGGGTCTCCACTTCCCGAAGGGAAAGCCAAGCGTCGTGCGGCAGGGACGCACGTCGCGCCAATCCGGTCCATTGGTAGTGAGCGGCCCCTGATGGCGTGAGCCCACCGATCGTCGCCGCGACAGACCTGCTATGGTACCACTGGCCCCGGGCATACGGCAACCCGTGTGCCGGACCTGTGCAGTCCTGCATTTGAGCCGGACGGCGTCGGGGTTCGGCCTTGCTTGTTTTGTGTCTGCGTGCGAGGTACACGCACCGCCAGGGCGGGTTCCGACGTCAGCGGGCTTTCAGCCCCTGGCTGCGGGACGAAAGTGCGGTCGGCCTGCAGCGCTCGTAGCGCTGGCACGCCGTGGTTTGCGCAGGCCCGTGTGCTGTGCTCCTGCGGGGGCTTCCTCTAGGGACGCAGCATCTCGCTGTCACGCAGCCGGAGTCCGTCTTCGAGACCGTGAGTGCCGGAGCGGAGCGATTCGTCCCGGAGTGAGTTGCGGCGTCCACCGCCCACGAGCCGTTCGGTGAAGTCCAGGCGCTCCTCGACAAGGTCCATGCGCTTGACGACGTGTTCCATCAGGACACGGATGCGCGCGAGTTCGGTCTCATCGTGCTGGCCGGTGCTGCGCTCGCGTGTGATCACCTCGAGCAGACCACCGACACGTTTGGAGATGGGCCGCAGGATCGCGACGGCTGCGATGCACATGAACATGGTGATGGGAATCAGGGCTTCCATTTTGAGGCTCTCCAGCGCTTGGCTGTAACGATCCGGCGATCTGACCTGCAGGCCGTACGCGGCGGTCCGCGCCACGGTTTCGACCCTGTCGCGCGTGGCGCTGGCAGCCGATCATGCACGCGGCGCGGTCCCTCCCGCGCGCGATCCCGGTACGCCACCGAGCCGAGAGACCGATGAGCCAACACGGCGTTTTTCGCGACGATGCACTTTCTGGCCACAACGCCCTGGTCACGGGCGGCGGTTCGGGCCTCGGATTGGCGATGGCGAACCGTTTCCTCGACCTGGGCGCGAACGTCTTTCTCGTGGGCCGGAGCGCGGACCGGCTCGAGGCCGCGGCGGAACAGCTCGCGCGCGAGGCGCAGACCGGCTTCCTCGCGGCTGACGTGCGTGATCCTGTTGCCGTCGGCGCCGCCGTCGAGGCAGCGACCGCGCGTTTCGGCGAAGTCGATATCCTCGTCAACAATGCCGCCGGCAACTTCCTCGCGGCGACGGAAGATCTTTCTGCCAACGCATTCCATGCGGTGGTGCAGACCGTGCTCTACGGCACGTTCCACGTGACCGAAGCCGTAGGCCGGCGCATGATCGCCAGCGGCCGCGGTGGCAGCATGCTCAACATTGTCGCCGCCTACGCATGGACGGGATCGGCGTTCGTCGTGCCGTCCGCCGCCGCCAAGGCGGGCGTGCTCGCACTGACGCGCTCGCTCGCGGTCGAATGGGCACAGTACGGCATCCGCGTGAATGCCATCGCACCCGGCCCCTTCCCGACGGAAGGCGCCTGGTCACGCCTCATGGCGACCCCCGAACTGGAGCGTGCCGCCCTCGAGCGCGTCCCCGCCGGACGCTTCGGCAAAGCCCATGAGCTTGCGGAACTCGCCGCCTTCCTCGTAAGCGACGCCGCGTCCTACATCACCGGCGACTGCGTCACGATTGACGGCGCCCGCTGGCTCGCATCCGGTGGCGAATTCAATCAGCTGATACGGCTACCGCGCCAGGAACTCAAGCGGCAGTTCCAGGCGATGCGGCGGGGTAAGGAATGAACTCCGTTGAACGGAAACGGCGTTCCCGGGCAACCAGCCCCGGTAACGCAGTTCGTCTCTACGCACGGCTCTCCCGCAATGCCTCGACCAGCGCCACTCCGTCCGCCTCGTCGTTGTAGGCATTGGGCGAGACCCGCAGGGCGCTGCCGCGCAGGGAGACGCTGATGGCGCGTTGCTGGAGCAGCTGCTGGAGCGCGGCGAGGTCGAGACCGGGGGGCGTGCGCAGGCCGAAGATGTGGCTGGCGCGCCAGCCTTCGGCTTCCACGGCAAAGCCCAGGGACTGCGCTTCTTCGATCACGGGCTGCACGAGTTCCCGGCAGTAGTCCTGCACGCGCTCGGGGCGCCAGCTGTTCACCAGCTCGAGGCCGGAGACCAGCATGGGCAGGAGCGTGAAGTTGCTGCGTTCGCCCACATCGAAGCGCGCCGCGCCGGGCTGGTATTCGTCGCGGTAGTTCACGAGGCCGCGGAAGTCATCGCTGCCGGCGCGGCCGATCCAGGTCTCTTCGAGCGGCTCGCCGTTGTCGTAGCGTGGTCCCAGCCAGGCGACTCCAATGCCGTAGGGTCCGAGCAGCCATTTGTAGGCTGCACAGATCACGGCGTCAGGCTGGATGCGCTCCAGCTCGAAGGGGAAAGCGCCCGCAGACTGCGTCGCATTGAGGACCAGCGCGGCGCCCTGCTCGCGGGCACGCACCCCGATGCGTTCCAGGTCGAAGCGCGTGCCGTCGGTCCAGTGCACCTGTGGCAGCGCGACGAGCGCGGTGTCGCGATCGATCGCCGCGAGCAGTGCTTCGTTCCATGCCTCGGCGCGGCGTTCGGCCGCGGGTGGCGCGATGGTGCGCAGCTCACCGCCTGAGCGCTGGGCCACGCGCCGCCATGCGTGCACGTTGCTGGGAAACTGTTCGGCGGACACCACGATGTTCTGGCCCCGCGCGCACTGCGTGTTGCGCGCTACCAGCGCCACACCGTAGGAGACGCCCGCAATCAGCGCCACGCGCTGCGCGTCCGGGGCGCCGATCAGTTGTGCGAACAGCCGGCGTGCGCGCTCCGCATCGTCGAAGAAATCGCGTGGCGAGATGGCGTGCGGCGCACGTTTGCGGCGCATGCCGGTGATGCCAGCCTCCTCGACGCGCCGAGGCAGGGGCGACATGTACGCGCCATTCAGGTAGTGCAGCCCCTGCGGCAGCGAGAATTCGTGCTTCTGGCAGGTGAGCGCGCGGCGCGCGTGGCTGCCACCCGCACGATCAGCCGACGCTGCCAGGTCCGCTGCGGTTGCGTCACGCGTACTCAATTCACGCTCCGACTGTTGTTGCGCGGCCGGATGTCGATCAGGATCTCATCCGGATCCACCACGACCTCCTCCGGTTTCGCGCTGGTCGTGACGGTGACGGTCTGGGAGCGGTCGTGGCCCTCCAGCCGGCGAGTCACATCGCCTACGCGCAGGCTCACGGGCATCCATGCATCGCCAGCACGCGTGACCTGCACGGTGGTTTCCCAGTTGCCGCCGCCGAGCTGACGCGTGGATACATCGCCTACGGCATAATCGAGTGTTGCCGTCGTGTGAATCCACTCATCGAAGAACCAGCCGAGGTCCTTGCCGTACGCCTGTTCCATGGCCGCGCGGAAATCCTGCTCACGCACGTGGCGCAGACGGTTCTTCTGATAGTAGATGTGCAGACCCTGGCGGAACGCGTCCTCACCCATCACGTCGCGCAGCATGCGATACACGAGCGATGGCTTCGTGTAGGTCATGGCGTTGTACATGTTGAAATCGCGGAACGCGGCCGACGGCAGCGCAATGGGCTGCGTGACGCCGGCGCTGTCCAGCTGGTCGATGCTGCGCAGCGAGCCCCGCCAGATGGCGCGCGGATCACCGCCTCGCCGCTCCATGTACCAGTTGGTTACAAAGGAAGTGAAGCCTTCATCCAGCCAGCCCTGCTTCCATTCGTTGTTGCCCAGCTGACCCATCACGTAGTTGTGACCCACCTCGTGCATGATGAGGCCTTCACTGGCGCCGCCGTTCATCACCATCATGTTGAATTCCGTGCCGCCGCCCTCGATGCGGTGCACGTTGCTGATCTGCGGCCAGCTGTAGGGACCGAACACCGTGTCGAGCCAGGCGAGCGCGCTGGCTGTGCGCTGCACGGCGGCGCCCCTGGCCCAGGATGTGTCGCCCGGCTGGTACAGCACGTGTATGGCCGTGTTGCCGAACGCGCCGCCTTCGTGGATGTACGCCGGATCGGTGGTCCATGCGAACTGGTGCACGTTCTCCGCGCGCCAGCGCACGCGTTTGCGTCCGGACTGCGGCGTGCCTGTGAGCAGGCCCAGCGGCGCAGCGGGCCGCGCGCTGTAGGCATCGCGTTTCAGCAGTGGCGCCGCGCTGCCGGGCGCGCGTGCGGCATTCCAGCCCGGATCGCCTTCGACGGGCACGCCGGTTGCGCCGATGACCTGATCGGCCGCGAGGTCGAGCGTGACATCGAAGGATCCGAACTCGCCGTAGAACTCGCCCTGCGGCAGGAGCGGCTGCACCTCCCAGCCGCCGCGGTCGAACACGGCGATCTTCGGATACCACTGCGCGAAGTCGTAATGCCGGCCGAGTCGACCCTGGCGCCGCGGGTGTGTGGAGAGACGCGCGTCCCAGTCGATGAGCACGGTGAGCGATGCGCCGGGCGCCAGCGGTGCGGCCAGCGGCACCGCCGCTACGGTCGAGTCGGGCGCACCCGGATAGAGCGCGGGCGCCGCCCTGCCATCCACCTGCACGCTCTTCCAGCGCTCGTACGCGTAGTCGTCGGGACCGAGATCGGTGAAGCGGCGCTCGCCGAACTCGAGATCCCTTCTTGCCCATGCGCTGTTAGGGCGGAACGCGTTCAGGTGCAGGTGGAACCAGAGCGTGTCGATGCGCTGGTGCGAGTGGTTCGTGTAGCGCAGCCGGGCGCGCCCGCTGAGGACGTTCGTCGACTCGTCGAGCCGTGCCTCGATACGATACTCGACGCCCTGCTGGAAGTACGCGGTATCCCGCACCTGCGGCATCGTCGCCAGTGCCAGTGGCACCATCCAGAATGTCATCGCACTCACGCCTGTGGAGGGTGTGAAGTGGCCGGCACCGCGGCTTTCGTCCAGGTCAGAGCGAACGCGGGCGGCAGATTGCGCAGCTCGACGGCGCGGTGACTCAGCCGTCCCATCCGTCGCTCGATCTCGCGACGGAATGCACGCGCCACCGGCAGCGGATACGCATGGAGGTACTGAAAGGTGGTGAACGTTCCACCGGGTCGCAGCGCCGCGCAGAGCGCATCAAGGATGCGCTTCGTCAGTTCGGGCGGCAAACTGGCGAAGGGCAGGCCTGAAACAATGTGATCGACGGGCAGCATGGCACGCGCGCCGGCCAGCTCATCCAGCTGCACCACGGAGTCGCAGACGATATCGATGCGCGGGAAGCGCGCGTGCAGCATGTCGCAGAACACGGGATCGCGCTCAATGCCGAGATAGCGTCCCGTGGGCGGCAGGTGACGCAGGATCTCGCGTGTGAAGGGCCCGGTGCCGGGTCCGAATTCGACGATGCGTACGTCCGGCTTCCACGTGATCGCCTCCACCATCTTCCCGGCGAGGAAGCGCGAGCTGGGTGCGACCGCGCCCACGGAGAGCGGGCTGCGCAGGAAGCGCCCGAAGAACGTCCAGGGTTCGCTGCTCAAGCTCAGACGAAGCCGTCGAAATGGTCGGGGTGGATGAAAGTGGTCGCCGCGGCGCGGCCCGTCTGGCGCAGCTGATCCATGTGCTTGATGGAATCGAGCGCCTGCACGTCGGCCGGGTTGACTTTCGTCAGACCGATGGCGTCCAGGCCGGCTCGAGACAGCTCGCAGTTGTAGCGCATGTAGGTGAACAGCCGCGTCTCGGCGGCACCCGGCGCTGCGAGTGCGGCCAGCGGCCCGCCACCGGCCAGCAGATCCCCGATCTCGCGGTCCAGCTCCTGTCCCGCGCGGCAGCGTCCGAACACGCGGCACAGTGTGTCCTGCTCGTTGAGCGCTGCGAACATCAGTGCTGACGGTACGGAAGCCGCGTTGAACAGCAGGTTCATGTCATTGGGCTGCAGGTTCAGGTTGGCACCGGGATTCGTGCCGGTTCCAATGGACACCAGCAGCATGTTCTTCTCACCCGCGCTCCAGCCCAGCTGATAGGGCGCCAGTGTCGACATCAGGAAAAGGATGAACGCCGGGTTATTGTAGGTAGTCAGTCCGCCGTCGACGAAAATGAACTCGCGCTCGCCCATGCGCACCACTTCGGGCGGGAAGTATGTGGGCGCTGCCGTGCTGGCGCGCACCAGCTGCCATAGCGGGAGGTTCAGGTTGCAGTCGGGCCGGCTGCGCTGGTTGTATTTTGCTGATGGATTGTTGGAGAGCGGCCAGGGTGAATCCGTGGTGGCGTTGCGCATGACCATGAGGAGCAGCGTGCGCAGCTTCGCGCTCCCCAGCGTAATGGGCTGGTTGCCGCCGCGGCCGTCCGGCTCGGTGCCGAACACGTCACGCAGCATCTTCGCCAGCTTGTCGTCTTCGTACTTGTAGCGGAAGCGCTGCAGCAGGCTGGCCTTGTCGAACATGGTTGCGCCGTTGTCCTGATAGAAGCGCAGAATGGCGTCCGCCGACATGCCCAGCGCCACGCACGCGGCAATGATGGCCCCCGTGCTGGTCCCGGCCACGTAATCAAAATAGTCGGCCAGCACGAAATCGGGCCCGCGCTGCAGTCGCTGCCGCAGGATGTTCTCGATTTCCACGAGCATTTCGAGCGCGATCATGCCGCGGATGCCGCCGCCATCGAGCGCGAGCAGCCGGTAGGGCCCTTTGCTTTCCACTCGCTCCTGCAGCGCCATGCGATCCTCCTGGTGGACTGGCACTCGCTCAGTGCTGGCCGTCGGCGTAGCGCACGCGGCCCTTCCACTGATCGTCATCCGCCGTGCTGCGCGGGCCCAGCTTCCCCTTGACCGACGCGAGCAGTGCGGCCGGATCGTAAAGCTGTCCCGCCTTCACGACCAGCTGCACGTTGTGGGTGTTGCTGATGTCCGAAAGCGGGTTGCCACGCTCCACGAAGAGATCCGCCAGCTTGCCGGCCTCGATGGTGCCCAGACGATCGCTCACACCCAGCGCGTGCGCGCCATTGATAGTGCCCATGCGCAGCGCCGCGGCCGCCGGAATGCCGGACAGCACGAGGGACTGCAGCTCGCGGTGCGAGCCGAAACCCGAGAAGAACTCGCCCCAGCTCGGGTGATCCGTACCCGAGGTTATGAGACGCTCCCCGCCCGCGTCGTAGAAGGCCTTCACTTCCTGGCGTTTCACCCAGTAGATGCGCTCGAACTGCTCGTTCACGCGGCGCGGCAGTGTCTTCTCGACGACCTCGCGCGCGTGCGGCGTCAGGAACGCCATCTCATCGGTCCAGCGCGTATACACCGCGGGGTCGCGTCTGCCGAAATAGCCGTAGGCGCTGAGGGTGGCGTCAAACACCACGTTATGCTGGAGGTACAGCTCGATGATGGCGTGCACTTCGGGCCGCGACGTGTCCAGCACCTCGAGCGACGAGTACGCCGGTTTGTCGGACGTAATGGCGTCGCCTCCCATGAAGTGCTCGATGCGGTCGATGCCCATGAGGATGGCAGCGCGCGGGTTCACACTGTTGCGGAACCCCGAGTCGAGATGACCCGTGACCGTCAGCCCATGTCTGTGCCCCGCATCGATGAGCGCCTCCAGCTGCGCCGGTGTGATGCCCTTGGCCTTGAGCGCGCGCACGCCTCTGGCAGCCCAGTAGTCGACTTCCCGCTCGATGCTGTCCGGCGTCATCAGCGGCGACTTCCAGCCCGGCCGCGCGGTGCCGAAATAGGGCCCCGAGTTGTAAATGCGCGGACCGATCTGCTGCCCGGCATCAATGCGTTCTCTCGCCGTGCGCATGCCCTCGGGATCGACCTCCCCTGCCGGGAACGTCGATGTCACGCCGTTAGCGAGGAACAGGACCGGATTCACCTCGTACTCGTCGACACGGCCTTCGCCGAACAGGTCCACCGCGTAGTGCGCGTGCAGGTCGAACAGGCCGGGCAGGATGTACTCGTCGTCGCGCAGCTGGCGCACCGTCGCGCCGGCGACACTTGCGGGCACCTCGACGTCCACCGCGAACAGCTTGCCCCGGCGGATGATGATGCCGCGATTGCGACGCACCTGATCACCGGTCGCGTCGAACAGCCAGCCGCCGCGCAGCACCAGGTCACCGGGCTGCACGACAGGCGGGGTCTGCGCCGCGGCCCGCGCCGTCAGCAGGACAGTGCGCCCCGCGCGTGCGCTCCCGATCGACGACGCGGCCAGCAGAACCAGCAGGGCGAGCAGTGCGCGACGGAGGCCTCGCCTCGCCCTGCGCGAACCGAATTGTCGTGACGTGAGATTCATTGCTGCACCACGCACGGGGAGATACGACTGTTCGGGTGGCATCGCGGGAGCGTGCTTCGCTGAATGGCAGGCTCGCCGCGGTTGTCCGACCGGCGCGGCAGCTTAGCCGCGCGCGGGCGGCCGGGTCAAGCGTGTGTGCGGCGCGAGCGCCTCAGACGCGGACAGTACTGCTGACCGTGTTCGTGACGGTCGACGCGGCGGAGCTCGTCGATGTCGGCGGCGCCGCAATGGAAGGGCCTGCCGGTGCGTGCACGTGACCGCGCATGCGTCGCCTGTAGAACACGTACGTGGCGAGCAGCAGAGCCAGGAACGCGAGCTGTGCGAGCACCGTCTGCGCCATCGGGTAGAGGCCCAGCAGCTGGCGCAGCACGGGATGATCCGGCACCCAGGCCAGTGGCTGCGGCGAGAACAGGCCGGCTTCCTGGAGGTTGTAGATGCCCTTGCCGATGAACACGAAGGCGAGGTAGAGGAGGATCGTGTTGGTCACGGCGAACAGTCTGCGCAGCGGCAGCTTCACGCCCATGCGCAGGATGGCCGCACCGATCCCGACGATGAGCAGCAGCCCGGGCAGGAAACCGGCGAGCACGGCGGAAGCGCTCGAATCGAACAGCAGCGCCTGATAGAACAGCACGGTCTCGAAGCCTTCGCGATACACGGCTGCGAATGCCAGGCTGGCCATGGCCAGGGCCGACCCCGTCGTTACCGCACGGCCCACCTGTGAGCGCAGGTAGTTCTTCCAGTCGTGGATGTATGTCTTCTGAAACAGCCAGTTGGACACATACAGCAGCACGGCCACGGCCAGCAGCGCGGTCACGCCCTCCATCATTTCGCGGCCGGCGCCGCTCACCGGCACCAGCGTACGCGCCAAACCCCACGTGGCGAATGTGGCCAGCACGCCGGCCAGCATGCCCGCGAAGATGCGGTAACGCTCGCGCGGCGCCGCGCCGATTCCCGCGAGGTAGGCGAGGATCGCGGCAATGAGCAGGACGGCCTCGAGTCCTTCGCGCACGATGATGACAAACGCGTTCGCAGCGCCGAACCAGAAGGTCGGTGCACCGGCCAGCGACTGATCGGCGAGCAGCAGAGCCGCGCGCAGTTGCGTGAATGCGACCAGCACATCCGCCTGACTCCCGCCGCGTGCGAGCAGCGGGCGCAGTCGCAGGTGGATCAGCGACTCGACGTCGCGCCGCGCATCCGCCGGCAGTCGCGCTTCCAGCGGCTCGAAGCCCTGCAGGTACGCATCTTCGACCAGCGCAAGGGCCGTGTCTGCATGCCCGGCCGAATAAGCCGCCCGCGCGCGTGTCAGCTTCTCGAGCACTGCCGCGACCTCGGGCGTGCGCGCTTCACGCAGTGTCGTCACGTCCTGCGTGACTACGGGCGGGACGGCCGCGGGTGGCGTCAGCGGCACGCCCGCATCGTCAGCGGCGCGGCCAATGCGCTCGAGATCGTCGCGCAGCGCGGTAAGCAGTGTCCGCAGCTGTTTCGGATCGCGCGCCGTCAGCGCCTCGTGGAAGCGCGTCTCGCCCGCCGCCACCAGACTCGCGAGTGGTTCCCTGCCCCACGGCGCACCCACGCCGTACCAGCTCTCGATCGGCTCGAAGTTGTCCAGGTAGAGACGCAGCACGACCTGCGTGCCCGTGCGTGCCAGCTCCGCATCCAATGCGCCGGTCAGACCCTCGAGCCCGTTGCGTGACGCACTCAGCCAGGCGTGCAGGCCGGCTTCGCGCGCCGCCGCGGGAAGAGGCTGCGTCGCGCGCGTGCGGGCGAGCACCGGCGTCGCGAGTGCGAGCGCTGTTACGACACAGAACGCAACGATGCGTCGTCGCGTCGAATCCCATGGCGGCACCGGAATGCTCACTTCGGCTCTTTCGCTCCGTGCGCCGGCTCATTGCCGGGCGGCATCAGCGGCACGTTGGCCTGCTTCGCTTCACTCAGCACGCGATCCATCCGCAGTGCCAGCGTATCCACGGAGGTTCGCATCTTCATCGTGTCGACGGGCGGAAACGCGAGCAGCTGCAGCAGGTCGTGGAACGCCGTCTCCGCGGACAGCACCGACGCTCCCAGCGCCGGCGTCGCCGCTTTGAGCCGGCCCTGCGGGCCCCAGTACATCTCAATGTACTCCTGCCGCCCGACGTAAAGGTCGAGTGCCCTGCGCTGCGCGGCGGCGGCGTTGGTCGTAGCCTGCGCGGTCAGGGCGCGCGTGCCTTCCTTGATCTCGCGTGTCCAGTCCTCCAGCCCGCCGGCCGGTGTTCCCTGGATCAGTCCTGTTCCCGGTGGTGCCACCGCACTGGTCCTGGCCTCGGACGGCGCGGCACCAGCCGAGGCATCCGCGGCCGCTCCGTTGGCGGCTGCCTGGTTGCCGCACGCGCTCAGGGCGAGGGTCGCTGCGAGCAGGCCGTTCGTGGCTCCTCGTGCAGTCCACAGTCCACGTAGTGGCGGGGTGGACAGGGCTGGACCGGCCAGGTTGAGAATCATTCTCAACACAGGATAAGACCCGTGCGCAGCCGCGTCAAGAAGGAAGCCACCGACCTGCGCGCCGGGCCTTGCCTGACACGCGAGCCGGCCGGGAAACGCCGGTTCTGTGAGGGAGTTCGGCAGTCTGGCGCCTGTGTCCCCGCGCGCGTGCCAGAATCCCGTCGAGCCTGCGCGCGGAGGACTGGCTAACTGCGGGTTGGGTCGGGTCCGATGGATGGGCGCTAGTGGATTCGAACCACTGACCTCCTGCTTGTAAGGCAGGCGCTCTGAACCAGCTGAGCTAAGCGCCCCGAAATGTGGCCGGGACCTGTGCGACTCAGAGGATGATGCCGAGCGGGATCAGCACGGCGTACCCCAGCACCAGCAGCAGGGGCGCACCCACAATGGAGCCGTGGCTGAGCATGCTGTAACCGGCCGCAATGACGCCCACGCCGGCGAGCAGCAGCACGCCGTTGATGGTGGAGAACTTGAGTGAACTGGGTGCGTCACCGGGTGACGCCGTGCGGCTGGTCTTCGGACTCATGGCATCCAAGATCACGCCGGGCGGTCATCACGTCAACGCGGGCGGCTCTCCCGGATCCTGCTGCGGCCCGGGTTCCAGCTGGTCGCCGCCCGGCTCCCAGAATGCCGGTCGATCGGGCAGTTCGGTCGCCTCGAGTCTCGCCATGCGCGCGCGATTGCGCCGGCGGCGCAGCAGGAACAGGAACAGCACGAGCATGGCGGTGAGCGCCCACAGCACGACGGACTGGGCGACGAAGAGCAGCCAGCCGTAGCGTCGTCTGACGCTGGCGGACCAGTATTTCTCCATGTGTCCGAGATCGAGCCCATAGGTGTCGAAAAGCGCGCGCTCGAAGTTGCCGCCGTCTCGCCAGCGTTGCAGGAAGATCTGCAGCACACGCTCACCGCCGTTGCCGTACAGCCAGGAGACGGCGCTGGCGGAGAGCAGGTATGCGACGCGCGCGTCCGTTGTGCGCGAGGGCCAGTCGAGCGAAAGCGAATCGAGGGGCGGCGCGTGCCCGGTGAGGAAGGCGAGGCGCAGGATCCAGCCGGCGCTTTCGTCGAGCTGTCCCGCGCTGAACACGGCGTAGCCTTCGGTGAACCAGCGCGGTACCTGTGCGCCGCCGAGGTAGCGCTGCAGTGCGACGTGTGCCAGCTCGTGGCGCAGGATGCCGGCCAGCTCGTGCGGTGCGGCGCGCGCGGAGCTGTAGGCCGGCAGCACGATAACACCGCTTTCGGGGAACGCCACACCCGCGCCCCAGTGTGGCGCCTGACCCTGTGTCAGCGAGTCGAACCGCTCTTCGTCGGGCGCCAGGAATATGGTGATGGCGGGCGGCTGCTCGAGGATGTCGGCCGGGAGTGCCGCTAACACGATATTACGGGCCGCGTTCGCCAGGGCCTCCGCCAGTTTCTCGCCTCCCGGCCACCAGCGGAAGCTGAGCTGGCCGCTGTGCAGCGAGGCGCCGGGCTGCTGCCGCGTCTTCCGTTGCGCCCGGGCTTCTGCTGAGCGCGATGGCAGCGATGTTGCAGCGATCCTGTGCGGCGCGCGCGCGGGGCAGCGGGCGGGGGCGGCCGCGAGGAGCGTGCAGGCGAGCAGAACGCTCGCCGCGCTCACGGCGTGGGCCGGGCGCGGGCCGCTGCCTGTTCGCTGATCACCGCGGCCACGCGGTCGAGGGTCAGCTCCACGCCGGCGAAGGGCCGGGCCGCGCGCGGCATGCTGGCAACGACGGCGGTGCTGGCGTCCTGCACCGCTGTCCAGCCGCCCACGTCGTGGATGGCGCGCAGTCCCGCGCTGCCATCCTTGCCCATGCCGGTCAGTACGACCCCCACGGTACGCGGCCCGAAGTGGCGCGCCACGGAGCTGAACAGGACATTGGCGGCGGGTCGCAGTCCCCACACGGGCTCACTGTCTTCGAGCAGCACCGAGATGCCGGCGGCGGTGCGTTGCAGCGCCATGTGCAGGCCCCCGGGCGCGAGGTACGCCACGCCCGCCTTGAGCAGCTCACCCGCGGTCGCCTGCTTCACGCGCAGCGCGCTGGAGCGGTTCAGGCGCTCCGCCAGGAACGAGGTGAAGATGGCGGGCATGTGCTGCACGATGAGCACGGCCGCGGGCAGATCGCCGGGAATCTGCGGGATGACCTGGAGCAGGGCGCGCGGCCCGCCTGTGGATGCGGCAATCGCGATCACGCACTGCGCCGGTGTGCCGGCTTCATCGCCGCCCGTGCGTGCCGCCCGCCTCGCCGCGCGGCTGGCGCGCGCCGCCGCGCGTCGCGCCCGGTTCATGCGCAATCCGCCAATGCGGGCCGTGGCGGCGGCGTCGAGGGCGGTGAGCAGTCTGCCGCGCAGCACATCGAGGCGGCCATCGCCGGCGGGGCGCACCACAAACTCGATGTTACCGAAATCCACGGTCGCGAGGGCGGGATCCGCGAGCATTTGTGCGTGCCCGCTCAGCACCACCACCGGCCGCGGTGCTTCCGCCGAAATGTAGGCCAGTACTTCAATGCCGCGCACGTCCATGGCGCCCAGCCCCAGCACGACGATGTCGGGGTTGCGTTCGTGGATGGCGCGGATCGCCTCGTACCCGGACCTCGCCTCGGCCACGACATTGTAGCCGTCGGCCGCCTGGATGATGGACAGCAGTTCGGCGCGCGCTGCGGTCGCGTCTTCCACCACGAGCACGGTGGTGGGTGCCTCGGCGCCCGGCTCAGAGGATGACATCAGGGAACATCACGGATGCGACGACGACGCGTCCTTCATCCACGTGCAGGTACACGGACCGGCCGTGCGTGCCGCCCGTGTCTTCGCCGTCGACGGGCACGCCTGCGCGCGCCAGCGCCGAGCGCGCCGCTTCCACATTGCGCAGGCCCAGCTGGCGTCCGCCTTCGGTGAGCAGTGTATCGAACATGGATGCACCGCCCGCCAGCTTGGCGCGCAGGCGGCGTGCATTGGCGCCGGTCTCCTGCATCATGGCAATGAGCGCGTCCACAGCGGTGGAGGCGAAGCGTGCGGCTGGCGCCGGGGAGCGGCCCGAGCGCGGATCGGGCAGCAGCGCGTGCGCCAGGCCGCCAATGCGCTGATCGCCATTGTACAACACAATGGCGACGCACGAGCCGATGCCCAGTGTGTAGAGGACGGTGTCTGCGCGCGCCACCTTCGCCTCTCCGATGGTGACCGGCTCGCGGTGCACGCTCATGTGCGGCGGAACAGGCGTTCGCGCGCCGACACCGTCTCGAACAATCCGGGCGGCGCACCGAACAGCGTCTCGACCTTTCCCAGCTGCAGGTATCCCTGCGGCACGAGCGCATCGTGGAAGCGGCGGAACAACTGCTTCTGGATGTCGCGCTCGAAGTAGATCAGCACGTTGCGGCAGAGGATGAGGTGGCGGTCGGCGGGAAACTCCGACGTCATCAGGTCGAGCCGATCGAACTGCACGAGCGCCTTCACCTCCGCCTTCAGCCTGTCGCGCTTCGGCCCCTCGAACCAGCGCGCACGCGTCTGCTCCGACATCTCGCCGAACGCGAAAGCAGGGTACTCGGCCCGTTTCGCCTGTTCCAGTGAATCGTCGTCGATGTCCGTCGCGAGGATGTGGAAGCCGTCGAGGCCAACATTGTGTTCGGCCGCGTGCTGCAGCAGCAGCATGGCGACGGAGTAGGCTTCCTCGCCCGCTGCCGAGCCGGCGCTCCAGATGTTCACGCGCGGTGCGTCCAGCGTGAACAGCTCGGGCAGCACGCGGTCGCGCAGCAGCACCCAGGTGCTGGCGTTGCGGAAGAACTTGCTGACATTGATGGTGACGGTGTCGACCAGCCGCTGAAACTCTTCGGGCTCCTTCTGCAGCAGCGCCGCGTACGCGCCGTAGGAAGGCGTCGCGCGGGCCCGCATGCGCACGGCAATGCGGCGTCGCAGCACGCGCTCCTTGTAGCCTTCGCAGCAGAGTCCGGCCTTCGCCTGGATCAGTCGCTTCAGATTGCGCAGCTCGGCGGCCGCGCGCGGCGACAGCTCGCTGCGTCCGGTGTCCACCGGTGGCGGCACCAGCGATGGTGGCGCCGCTGGCGTCTCTCCGCGCGCAGGAGGCGGTCGGTGTTCACGCTCCGGCATGACGCAGCACCTCCAGCTGGTTGCGCACCACATTGTTGCCGGCATTCAGCTCGAGGGCGCGCGTCCACGAGCGTATCGCCGCTTCGCGATTGCGCGCGCGGTAGTAAAGCGTGCCGAGCCGTGCGTACACGTCATCGCCCAGGTCCGGCGCCAGCTCCGCAACACGCTGATAGAGGCGCAGCGCTTCCTCGGACGTGCCCCGCGCGAACGCGATGTCGCCCAGATTCTTGTGCGCCTGTGCCAGTGAAGGCTCGACCTCGATGGCCCGCCGGTAGAACAGCTCGGCGCCGTCGGCATTGCCCAGTCGTTCCGCCGCCAGTCCTGCCAGCAGCAGCAGCGGCGCACTGTCGGGCCACGCCTCGAGGCCTTCCCAGCAGAGCGCCTGCGCACGGCCGCTGTCGCCGGTGAGTGCCGCCACGAGCGCGCTGTAGTAGAACCACGCCGCGTCGGGCTTCTGGCCCTCACCCAGCCGCACCCGGTACTCCTGCAGCGCGGCGCGCGCTTCACCGAGGCGGCGGGCATCGACCAGGGTCACGGCGCGGGCCAGCGACACGACGGGCGTGCCAGCCTGCGCGTTCTCGGCCTCGCTCAGGGCTAACAGCGCATCATCGAGCCGGTCCATGTGGCGGAACGAAGTGGCCAGGTTCACCATCACGGGGTAGCGCGGCCCGTGCCGCCTCGCCAGCTGCACCAGCTCGCGGGCCGCGTCGCGGAACTCGCCCTGTCGCATTGAGATCATGGCGAGGTGAAACCGTGAACGCAGATCATCGGAAGCGATCTCGAGCACGCGGCGGAATTCCCTCGCCGCATCGTCCAGCATGCCCGAGCGGAAGAACGCGACGCCCAGGTTGTGCCGCTCCTGGATCTCCGATTCGCGGGGCCGTTCCGGACCTTCCGTCTGGCGACCCGTACGCCGTGCGAAGCCTGCCTGCACCAGCCCGAACAGCGCCTTACCCGCGTCGAACTCGCCCAGGCCTGTCTGGCGCATCAGGTCATGCACGGAGCGCCGGCCATCGAGCAGCTCGGCGACGGCGCGCTGTTCTTCCGTCAGCTGCGCGGTGGATGCGGCCAGCCGATCGCGATCGACTTCGAACACCAGCTCGAGCGAGGGAATGCGTTTCTGGATGAGGCTCCACTCATTGACCCGCCGTGCGGCTTCGAGCAGCAGGCTCTCCGCGTTCATGGGCACGGGCGTCTCACGCGGATCGGGCTTTTCGCCGGCCTCGAAGTAGAAGTGTCCGCGCGTCCAGGTGAACAGATGGCACACGGCTTCCTCGATCTGCATGCGGATGTAGCGTTGCAGATCCGGCTCCTGGATCAGGTCGCGCTCCAGCATCAGCTCGCCGAGGCGTCGTTCCGGATGTCGCGATTGTATGCTGAGCAGCTCTTCCAGCTGGTCGGGCTCGAGCACACCATCAGCGATCAGCAGATCGCCCAGGCGGTCGCGGCGGTTGACGATGCGTGCGAACGTGATCTTGCCGCGATCGAAGTAGATCTGGCCGAAGCGCGAGCGGTCTGCGACGGAAAGGCATCCCGTCTTCAGCCCGAGCGCCAGCAGCTGGCAGACCTCGGCGAGGCTGGCTTCGCGCAGCGCGCCCTTGATAGCCATCTTAGTCCAGCTCCGTCACGAGCCAGTCCTCGATGTACGGCCAGCGGGGCAGCGACTTCTCGCGGTTCAGGAACCACACGTCGCGCAGGTCAGCCGGCTCGCCGCCCGCGCGGCCACCGTCCAGCCCCGTGCTGGCCGGCTTCATGTCCGCGACATCCGACTCGGCCACCAGGCCGCCCAGGCGGTCGGCCCCGCCATTCGCCGCAGGGTCGCGCACGCCCGCGAGCACGATCTGCCCGCCGCTGCGGCGCACACCGTCGAACAGGCAAAACAGCTCGTCGCGAACAGCGCTGTCAGCATGCATGCGATCGAAGTCGTCGATCACCAGCAGGCGGGCCCGACGGTAGCGCGCCCGCCATGCATCCGCATGCCGGGCGTTGATCGCCGCCTCGATTTCCCCTGCCATCTGCTGCGCGCCGAGCACGGCAATAGGCAGCATGGGCAGCTCGCGCCGGACTTCACGCGCCAGTGCGTGCAGCAGCGCGCTCTTGCCCGAGCCGGGCTCTCCGCGCACGTACAGCGGGCCGGGTCGCGCGCCCGGCCTGCGCGCCACGGCACGCACGGCATCGAGCGCGGGACTCTCCTCGTCCAGTCCCAGGCTGTCGAGACCGGGCCCGGGCGTCGGCTCGGGCAGCGGGCGCAGCCGCTCGTGCACCTGCGCCACCAGTGTCTCGGCTTCCAGCACGCGATCCGGATTGCGCAGCAGGTCGGCCCTTGCCAGCTCGGGCGCATCGCCATCGAGGCTGCGGATCTCCGCGGCGATTGCCTGCAATCGTTCGACATCGGCGGTGTAGCGCTCGACCAGCTCCACGACTTCGCGCTCGCCCGGCGGTGTGCGCAGCGCGACTTCCAGGCGGAACGTGCGATAGCCTTCGCCCTCATAACGCAGGATCGCATCCACCAGACGCTGTTCGGGCGTCACGCGCGTCGCGATTTCCGCGACCGCGCCCGCGACTTCCTCGAAGAACGAATCGAACTCTTCGCTGTCCGCTCTCGCCGCGGCCACACCCAGCAGGCCGGGAATGTCCTCCGGCCGCACCGGATTGCCGTCCAGTTCCTGCGCCGCGATCACGCGGTTGAGTCCACCCTGCAGCTCGCGCACGTTGGAGAAGGCAACCCGCGCGATGGCGTCGGCCACACCGGGCTGCAGCGCGTGTCCGCGCTCTTCCACCTTGCGCTGCACCAGCGCAATGCGCGTCTCGTAATCGGGCGGCCCCACGTCCGCGACCAGCCCGGCGGCGAAGCGCGAGAGCAGGTGGTGATCGAGGCGATCGATTTCGGTCGGTGGCCGGTCGCCCGCCAGTACGATCTGCGCGCCGCGCGACGCCAGCTCGTCCCACCAGATCAGCAGCGTCTCCTGTGCGCGCCGGTCGCCGGTCAGGTACTGCACGTCATCCAGCAGCAGCAGCTGTGCGGTGCGGATTTCACCGGTTTCGTCTGCCGCGGGCGCCATCTGATGCACGGCCCGCTCCACCGTCTCGAACACCACGCGCAGCGCAGGCTGCCGGCGTAACGCCTGATTACCAATTGCCAGCAGCAGGTGCGTCTTGCCCAGCCCGGATGCGCCGTACACAAACAGCGGGTTATAGGCCTTGCCCGGTGCTTCCGCCACACGGCGGGCCGCCGCGGCCGCCAGCCGGTTTGCGCCACCCACGACGAAGTTCTCGAAGGAAAAACGGTGATCGAGCCCGCGACCCGTCATGGCCCGCTTCCGTCAGGGTGACGGACTGCCCTGAGCGCGGAACCGCCGCGACAGACCCTGGAGCACGAGGGTGCTCACACTCTTCAGTGTGGGGAACACACCTTCGCCTTCCACGGCCACCGCGGGAAACGATGGCAACTCGCGAAAATTGAAGACATCCTCCAGCTCATCGAGTCCCATGACACCCGGCAGATCGCGCTTGTTGTATTGCAGCACCAGCGGGAAATCGCGGGGATCGAGGCCTTCCTCGAGCAGATGCTCGTGCAGTGCGCGGAAGCTCTCGAAGTTTTCCTCGAAGCGCTCGCGCTGTGAGTCGACGACGAACACCACGCCATCTGCGCCGCGCAGCACCAGCCGCCGCGTCGCGCCGTAGTAGACCTGACCCGGCACCGTGTACAGCTGAATGCGTGTGCGGAATCCCGAAATCAGGCCCAGATCGAGTGGCAGGAAATCGAAGAAGAGCGTGCGCTCCGTCTCCGTGGCCAGCGACACCATGGCGCCCCGGCGGTCTTCCGGCACGAACGCGTGCACGTATTGCAGGTTGCTGGTCTTGCCGGAGCGGCCCGCCCCGTAGTACACGATCTTGCAGGTGATCTCGCGCGTGGAGTAATTGACCAGCGACACGTCAGGCCTCACTGCCGGTTTCCGGAGAAAACGCGCGCCTGAGTCCGGCTTCCAGGTCGCGCTCGAAGCTGCGCTGATCGGCGGAGCGCGTAGCGGCCGCCAGCTCGGGCATGCGACGCACGTGTTCCGCGAGCTGGCCGAAGAAGAACTGCACCAGCCCGAGCGACGACTCGGCGTCGAAGATGACGACGAGGATCAGCTTCTCGATGGGAGTATCGAGCGTGGCGAGGAAAAGCTGCTGGCGCGCGCCCTGATGGTGCAGGTGCAGCCAGTTCCCCGCGCGCAGCAGCTGGGCGAGTGCGCGTGACGATGCGTGCGTGGCGGCAGCCAGCGAGGCGACGTTCATGATCTCGTAGCTGCTGGTGAAGCCGTGTTGCGCCAGCACCTGACCGCTGCCCGTGATCAGCAGTGCAATGCGCACGCGCGATTCGCGTACGAAGCGCTCGATGGGCTTTCCCAGCGCGGACACCAGCACGGGCAGCTCGGAGCTGCGCATCAGCCGCTCTCCAGCTCCGCGCGCACGGCGCGCGCCGCCCGCTGCGCCTCGAGGCGCACACGGCCGAGCTGCGCATCATCCTGTGTCAGCGCCACAATCAGCAGCTCACCGGCGCTCGCGATCAGCACACGGCCACGCTCCGCATCCAGCTGCAGGCCACCGAGGCTGCCGTATTCCGCCGCTTCGCTGGCTTGCGCCGTGCGCGCATACAGCGCGGTCGCCAGCGCGGCCAGCGCAGTGCCCGACACGTTCGTTTTCAATTCTTCGACCACGGCCACGCCCGCCTGCGCGTCCACAATGAGCGCACCGCTGACGCCCGGCACGTGACTCAGGTTCAGCACCGCATCGCGGAAGACGTCGCTCATGAGTAGACCCCCAGGAAGCGCTCGGCCAGCGCAGCCGCGTGCTCGGCCGCGCGCATGGTCCAGCCGGCCGGCGAGTCCTTGCGCGCCGCGATGACGACGAGCGCGTCGTCACCCACCGGCGCCACATGCAGCACAGCCTCTGCGCAATCCAGCATGAGCCCCTTCCACTCGCCCAGCTCGAGGTGCAGTACCGTGCGCACCGCTTCGTCAATCGCGCCGCCCAGGATCGCGCCGAGGTCTTCGGCCGCACCTGCGGCGGCACTGCGCAGTCCGCCTGCGAGCACGAGGCCGCGGCGGTCGAGCAGCAGAACACCGAGCAGCGGCGTCGCCCCTGACAGAGACTCGAACACGCGCTCCGGATCCGGTGGCGCCACCAGCTCGCGCGCCGGCTCCATCCGCTTCGGCTCGACCGGTCGCGGAGCGGCCTGCGGCGCTCGCTTCGGGGTCGGTGGGCCAGCCGCGGCCTGCGCTGGCGTCGGCGCAGGCGCCGGTGACGACGGTACAGCCGGCCGTGGCCGCAGCCGGGATGCCTGCCGCCGGCTTGGGCGCAATCACGCCCGGCCTGGGCGGGCTGGCGCTGCGGGACTCTGGCCTGGTCGCCGGCTGTGTCGGCCTCGAGGAGGTGGTGGCGGCCGGCGCCGCGGCGCGCGGCGGGGCCGGGGGCGCGCCAGCTGGCCGGCTCGCCGCTGGCGAGGGTGGTCTCGACGCTGGCGCCGCAGCGGCGGGGGGCGCACTGCTCTGCGCGGCCGCTGCGGGTGCCGGCGCAGTCGGTCCGGGTGCAGGCGACGCCGCTCGTGGCGCTGCCGGCGCACTCGTCGGGCCGCCGGGCGAGGCGGCGGGCCGCGTGCCGGAAATGGTGCTGGATTCGCGGTGGCGGATCAGGCGCAAGGCTTCCTGCACGGTCGCATCATCGGGGCGGATCAAGCCCGCGCGCTCGAGGTGCTGCCTCGCCCTCGCCATGTCGCCCTGCTCGAGATAGCGGAAGCCCATGCCGCGCAGCGCTTCGAAGTTGCCGGGCTTGAGGCGCAGCACGGTGGCCCATTCGTCCGCTGCCCGGGCGCGCTCGCCGGACTCGAAGTACAGCAGCGCCAGCAGTGCGTGTGCTTCGACGTGCGCGGGGTGATGTTCGAGCCCGCGCAGGCAGAGCTGCAGCGCGAGATCGCGGCGCCCCAGACGTCGATAGGCGCGCGCGAGCGGCAGGAACGCGAGCGACGTCGGATTCCTCGCCAGCTCTTCGCTCCAGCGATGCAGGTCTGCCGGGGCCGGTGTCTTCATGTCCGTTTCGACGTCCTGTCGAGGATCTGCGATAACGTGCGTGCCGCCGCGAGCCCGTTGGAGGCGTTCTGTCGCTCTTCGCCGGCGGGGGACAAACGCACGAATGTCTCCCACGCCCTCACAGCGCGCTCGAAGTCGCCGGTTTTCGCGGCACAGAAACCAAGCTCATAGTGAGCTTCGGAGGACAGCGGGTCCAGTGTCACGGCGCGAGTGAGCGCTTCCGCCGCCGCGCGCAGGCGGCCCTGCGCGGCCAGTACGCGTCCGCTCAGGACGGCGAGATCCGCGCGATCGGGATGCGCCGATTCCAGGTCAGCCGCGAGTTTGCGTGCGCGCTCGATCTGGCCCGCCGACAGCAGATCGTGCACTTCAATGATGGAGCGGCGGAGTTGTTCCTCCGGCATGCGCGTGTGCCGGATCTGGACCTGCGCAATGCCGGCCGCGACCAGACCGTACAGCGTCTTGCCCACATCGAACGCACTGCGTCCCAGGTCGGCCGCAATCTGACGCACATCGCGTTCGCCATCGATCTCCGCCAGCACTTCCCATTCTTCCGGCGACAGGTCGAGCGGCGTGACGTCGCGCTCCGATGCGGGGGCCAGCGAGGGAATCGCTTCTGGCGTCGGTACCTTCGACTCGAGCCGCGACCATTCGTCCAGCCGGCGGGCACCCTCCATGAGGAGCGAGTCCACACGCACTCTCGCCAGCAGTCGCTGGCCGGCGATTTCTGCACGCTCCTCGAACTTGAAGTAGCCCTCTTCCCACGACATCAGCTCGTAGACGGTCTCTTCCATCTGGAAGCGCAGCTGCCTCGCCAGCTCTTCTTCGCTGACCAGGCCCATGTCCACGAAGATCTCGGCAAGGCGCTTGGTGGGATCGGAGCGCTGCTTCTCGAGGGCGCGGTCGAGATCACCGCGCGTCAGTTTACCCGCGCGGATCAGCAGCTGGCCCAGCCGGCGAGTCGAGCGGCGGCGCACCGCGAACACGATCTCGCCGCGGCTGAAGTGCACGATGGCTTCATCATTGAGCCGCTCGCTGCGCACCGTGAGCACACCGGTCTTCTGCGCCAGCTCGAGCAGCTGCAGCACATCCTGAATGCCCAGTTCGCGGAGCGGTCCCTCGATCGCCATGAATTACTCCGCTAACACGACAGTCCAGGATGCATCGACGTCTTCCTCGTGCGGTTCCAGCCGCTCCAGTCCTTCGCGTGCCTCCTCGTGGCCGGGGTCGAAGTGCAGGATGCGCCGGTAGGCGAACCCCGCTTCGATCTCGCGGCCGGCGCGCCAGAGCACGTCACCCAGGCGCACCAGACCGAAGAAGCTGTAGGGGTCCGCCTCGAGGAATGTCGCCAGCACATTGATCGCCTCATCGAGCCGTCCTTGCTCGGCCAGGAGATCGGCCAGGCCAATGGCCGCGTCCGTGAAGCTCGGTATCACGTGCAGCGCCGCGCGGTACTCCTGTTCCGCGTCGGTGCTGCGCCCCTCGATCGCCAGCAGCCTGCCCAGCGTGGCGCGCGCCGCCGGCAGCTCGCTCTCCCGCTCCAATGCGCCGCGCAGCATGGGCTCCGCTCTCGCTACATCACCCGCCTGCAGCCAGGCCGCGCCCAGTCGCGTGCGCAGCTCCACGTTTTCCGGATTCTCTGCCAGTGCCCGTTCCAGCACGCCGGCTGCTTCCAGGGGCACGCCCACCGAAAGCAGCGCATCGGCCTCCAATGATGCAGTTTCGGCCGATGGCGCCAGCTCCCGTGCCTTGCGCGCGAAATCCACCGCCTCGGGCGCGCGTTCCAGATCGAGCAGCGACCTGGCCATGCCTGCCAGGGCGCGCACGCGAATGTCCTTCTCGTCCAGCCATGCCTGCGGGACCGACCATTGCAGCTCGTGCAGCACTTCGTCGAACCGGTCCACCGCCTCGCCCGCCGCGCCGCTCAGCAGGTGGATTTCGCCCTGGAGCAGCTGCGCCTCGATGCGGTTCGCGCCCAACGCCACCGCGCGCTGCACATCCGCCATGGCCTCCGCATAGTGGCCGCTGTGCAGCGAGGCTCTCGCCGCCGCCAGCCATTCGATCGATGCCGGCTTCGAGGGCAGTGACAGCTCGGGCTCGGCCTTCGACGCTTCCGGCACGCGCGGCTCGACCGCCTCGAGCGCCAGGCTGATGTCCTCCGCCTCGAAGTCGAAATGCTCGACGGTCGCGCCCGCCATCAGCCGTTCAGGCGCATCCAGCTCCGGCGCGGTCACGGCGGCATCCTCGAACTGCAGGTCGATCAGCAGTCGGAAGCGCGGCAGTGTGATGTACGGGTTCAGTTCGAGTGCGCGACTCGTCTCACGCAATGCTGCAGGATAATCTCCGCTCGCCGACAGAGCGAAAGCGTAGTGATAATGCGCTTCCGGCAGGTTGGGATCACACTCGACCGCGCGGGCCAGCGCGGTGCTCGCCGGCTCGGCTCGGCCGCGCTCAAGGAACAGCATGCCGAGACCCGTCCATGCGGTGGCCAGTCGCGTGTCCACGTCCAGGGCCTGCCGATAGGCGTGCTCCGCGCCGACCCAGTCCTTTCGCAGGTGGTGCAGCCAGCCGAGGTTGCGCCAGATCTCGGCCAGTGAGCGTCCCGCCGCGAGCGCAGACTCGAGCGCTTCTTCACTGCCTTCCTGCGTGCGATGGTGTCGCACCACACCCAGGTTGTTCCACGCCAGCGTGTATTTCGGATCGAGTCCGATGGCGCGCGCATACGATGCCTCGGCATCCGCCAGCCGGCCCAGCTGATGCTGCGCCACACCCAGCTCGTTCCAGAGCTTCGGGCTGGCGGGCTCCTCCTCGATCAATTCCGTGTAAAGCGACGCCGCCTGTCCACCGTTGCCGAGCAGCAGCATCATCTCGGCCTGCGCCTGCATCACGAGGTAGCGATCCTCGCCTCGCTCATCCGCCAGCTTGAATTCCTTCAGCGCTTCCTCGTACAGTGCCTTCTGGCGCAGGGCGAGTCCCATGTTGTAATGGACCAGGCCACCGCCTTCGGTAACGACGGGCTTGCCGCGATCCCCGGTCAGCTCGCTGTACCTCGCCTCGTTGTAGCGATCCAGTGAGAGACTGCGGTCCGCCTTCGCGAAGCTCGGATTCAGCGCGGCGGCGCGCGCCGCGTGCTCCTGCGCGCGTGCCGCATGGCCCAGCTCGCCGTAGACGAATGCGATGAGGTGATGCGCTTCCGCATGATTCTCGTCCAGCGCCAGGCAGCGCTCCAGCCAGCGCGATGCTTCCGCCGCCATGCCGCGCAGGTACAGGATCTCTCCCATTTGCAGAGCGAGACGCGCATTGTCCGGGTGTTTCTCCGCGGCGCGCGCGAGCACCTGGACGGCGCCGTCGAGATCGCCGCGGCGTACCTCCGCGCGCGCGATCCACGCTTCGGCCTCCGGGTCGCCCGGTCGCTCCGTCACCAGTCGCTGCCACTCGCGGAGCGCCGCGCGCGCGTCGCCGCCGAACAGGTATGTGCGGGCCAGCTGGCTGCGCGCGGCCGCGTCGTCTGCGTTCGCGGCCAGTCGCTGGTTCAGCTGTTCGAGTGTGCGGTCGTAGTAGTCGGTGCCGAAATACACGATCTGCAGGTTGCGCTCTGCGACCTGCATGCGCGGATCCAGCTCGAGCGCGCGCTCGAACTGCTCCGCGGCATCCGCGTGCATGCCTTTCTGGAAGAAGACCACGCCCAGGTTGTTGTGCGCGCCCGCATCATTCGCGGGAATGCGACGCGCCAGCCCGCGCAGAATCGTGACATCGCGATCCGATCGCGGCGCGCCCGCCTGCGGACCCGGTCGATCTGTCCAGGGAAGGAAGAGGTTCGAATCGGCCAGCGCCGCCTCCACCGTCACACCACGCGCAACGATCGCAGGATCCGGTTGAGTGAATCGTCGTCCGGAATCAGCAGGAAATGCGCGCGCAGCTCTTCACTGCCATCCACTACCAGGCGAGTCCCGATCGACAGCACGAAATCATCTTCGCTGCCGAAGTTCAGGTAGCTCGTCATCAGGATCGCCGCCGCCATGTCGATCGCGAAAGCGGGCACCGACATTGACAGCGTCATGCCGGTGAAGTCGGCGAGCGCGTTGAGGTACGCGCCCACGATGACGTTGCCGATCTCTTTCACGGCGGACCGCTCGAGTACACCGAAGCCGTCCGGGAACACCGGCTCGCGCATGTTGAGCAGCATCGAAACCAGCTTGGCCGCGGTGGCGCCCTGAAAGATCTGCAGTGTGCGACCCGTCGCGTCGCCTTCCACAGTCACGATCACCGCGGACACGACTTCGCCCGGATCGCCCAGCATGCCGCCCACCTGTTCCAGCGGCAGGATGCTCACCTCGGGCACGCTGACCATGACGCGCCGCCCGGTGAGCCGGGACAGCGCGGTGGCGGCGTGACCCGCGCCAATGTTCGCGGTCTCACGCAGTGCGTCGAGGTGCAGCTCGTCGAGCGATCTCGGATCCATGACTCAGACTACGCTGAGCGGGTCGATCAGCAAAGCCGGCCGCCCATCGGGCAGGAGGGTCGCGCCCGAAAAGACGGGCAGCGTGTCCACCGGCGCATTGAATGTCTTCACCAGTATCTGTTCGTGGCCCAGCACGCGATCCACCGCCAGCGCGACGCGTCTGCCGCCCAGCTCGGCAACAATGGCCGCGCTGGGCTCGCCGCCGCGCGCGCCCAGAACACGCCCCAGCTCGACGAGCGGCACCACATCGCCGCGCACGCGCACACCGCCGCGCTCACTGCGCGCATCACCCTCCAGCGGGATCACCTCGCTCACGTGCGTGATGGGCAGCGCGTACTCTTCCTCGCCCAGCCGGATGCGCAGCGCGTGCGTCAGCGCGAGTGTCACGGGAACGCGCAGCGTGAAGGTGGTACCCGTGCCCGCAGCCGTGCTCAATTCGATGGCGCCGCCCAGGCTGCGGATGCGGCCGGCCACCACATTGAGGCCCACACCGCGACCGGACAGCTCGGTCACCGTCTCCGCGGTGGAGAAGCCCGGGTGGAACAGCAGACGCAGGATTTCGTCGTCCGAAAGCTCACTCGCATCCTCCGGCAGCAGACCCATGGCGCGACCGCGTGCGGCGACGACATCGCGCGAAACACCGCGGCCGTCATCACTCACGCGGATGCGCACGCTGTTGCGCTCGCGCTCCGCTTCGATGCGCACGCTGCCCCGCCCCGCCTTGCCCGCGCGCTCACGTACCGCCGCCGGCTCGATGCCGTGGTCCACGGCGTTGCGTACCACGTGCACCAGTGGATCCACGAGCGCGTCGAGCACGGCCTGATCCAGCTCGATCTCGCCGCCCTGCAGCGTGAAGTCCACATCCTTGCCGGTCGCGCGCGCCGTGTCCCGCACCAGCCTGCCGAAACGCTCGAATGCAGTGGACACCGGCACCATGCGCATGTCGAGCACGGTGCGCTGCAACGCGGAGAGCACGGTGGACGCGCGATCGCTGCCCAGGCCAATGGACGTCTGCGCCGCTCTCGCCTGCAGCACGGAAAGCTCGGCGATACCCTCGGCCAGCTCGTCCAGTCGTGCGCGGTCGACGCGCACCGTGCGGCTTTGCGTCGCAGCCGGTCTGCCGCCTCCGTCCGGTAACTTCGCTGCGGTTGCTGAGGATGCTTCGCCAATCCCGTTCGAACCACTCCGTGGTGGCTTCTCGAAGCGCACGTCCGCCACTTCGCCGCAGGCACGGATCGCCGCTTCCACGGTTGCCGCGTCCGCTACCGCGTTCAGGTAGAGTCGCAGCTCGCCGCCGTAGCGCTCGCCGATGTCCGGTGAGGAGTCGAGCAATGCCCCCGCGCGCTGCAGCGCACGCCGGATCAGCTGCACCCTGGCTTCGGGCAGGGCCGCGTCAGGCACGAGGTGAACGACAGCTACCGTGCGCGTACCCGGCGGCGCCGGTGTGACAACCGGTCCGGGAATCCCGCCAGGCGGGTTCCCCGTCGCAGCCGCGGCACCCGCCGGCATGGTTGCACCGTGTGCCGCACCGGACGCGGCGTCGTCGCCTTCGATCCGTTCCAGCGCAAGGCCTGCCGCGCCCTGTTCGCTGACCGCCTTCTCAATGGCGTGCTCGAGCCGGTCCAGTCCCGCGAGCAGCGCATCGACCAGCTCGCCGTGCACCGGTTCCTTCTTCTCGCGCACAGCGGACAGCCGGTCTTCCAGCTCGTGCGCGGTGGCGGCCGCCGCGGCATGACCCATGGCGGCGGCTAACCCCTTGATGGTGTGCGCCGCGCGAAAGGCATCGTCGACCGCGTCCGCCTTGCCCTGCTCCAGATGCAGCAGGCTCCGCGTCAGCAGCTCGAGATGCTCGCGGCTCTCCGTGATGTAAAGGTCGAGAAAGCGCTCGTATTGCACAGCGCCTCCGCGCAATCAGCCCAGAACGCGGTGAACCGCCTCCAGGACGCGCGCCGGCTGGAATGGCTTGACCACGAAATCCCTCGCCCCGGCCTGGATCGCCTCGATGACCAGCGCCTGCTGCCCCATTGCACTGCACATCACGATGTTTGCTTCCGGGTGCTCGTTGACGATCGCCTTGACGGCTTCAATGCCACCCATGTCGGGCATGATGATATCCATCGTGACCAGGTCCGGTTTCAGGTCGCGATACAGCTTCACCGCTTCCGCGCCGGTGGCAGCCTGTGCCACGACTTCGAATCCCGCCTGCTCCATGATCTCAGCCAGCATCGTCCGCATGAAGAGCGCGTCGTCGCAGATCAGAACGGTTCGTGCCATGACCTCCTCACAACGCCCGGCCGTCAGGTAAGCAACGTGGCAAACAGTCCGTCCGGGTCGAGTATGGTGAATTCGCGGCCGCCGATCTTCACTGCACGGTTCGCCGCGTCGGCGCCGCCGTCCCTGGCGGCTTCCATGTCTTCCGCCTCTTCCGGCGAGGCGATCGTGATCATTTCGTCAACGGCAAGGCCAAGCACGCGCTCGCCCCGCCACATGAGCACCACACGATAATCCGGGTGCGCCGCGGCTGCTGACACGCCTGTCAGCACGCCCAGATCGAACACGGTGATCACCCGGCCGCGCAGGCCGATCAGCCCGCACACGGACGGTCCGCAACCGGGAATGCGCGTGAGCGGTTGCGGCGGCACGATCTCATCGACGCGTTCCAGCGGCACTGCGTAACCCTTGCCACTGCAGGCGAAGAACGCCCACGGCGAGGGTGGCGCGTGCGCGGATTCGCCGATGGAAAGGTCACGCTCCATTGTGCACGACTTTGTCTCGGGGAGAGCCTTGACTGGCAGGCTGCGGGAACAATACGTCCGCGCGCACGAGGCGGTCAACCAGACGAAGTCTGCCGCGCCCATTCGGCCGCAGCTTCCAGATCAGCGGGCAATGGCGAGCGCAGTTGCATCATCTCCCCTGTGCGCGGGTGCCGGAACGACAACTCTGTCGCGTGCAGAAACTGTCGGTGCACGCGTTGCAACAGCTCGCGCGCCCATACGCGCGCCGGTCCGCTCGTGCCCCGATCGTCTGCTCCGCCATAGGCCCGATCCCCGACCACGGAATGCCCGATGTGCGACAGGTGAACGCGAATCTGATGCGTGCGCCCCGTTTCCAGCCTTGCCTGCAGGAGATCCACGCCTCGCCAGCGCTCCAGCCGCTCGAAATGCGTGACCGCTGCGCGCCCGCTCTCCACTACCGCCATGCGTTTCCGATCGGACGGCGACCGCCCGATCGGCGCCTCCACCTTCACAGTATCGGATCGAAGGTGGCCCCAGGCTGCAACCTGATACAGGCGACGAATCTCCCGCCGCTTCAACGCGCTCGACAATGCGCGCTGCGCCGCCTCCGTTTTCGCCACCAGCATGAGTCCGGAGGTGTCGCGATCCAGGCGGTGCACCAGCCCGGGCCGGCGGACTCCGCCAATGCCCTGCAGATCGCCGGCGTGGTGCAGCAGCGCATTCACCAGCGTTCCCGACGGATGCCCCGGCGCCGGGTGCACCACCAGGCCCGCCGGCTTGTCCACCACGAGCAGATCCGCATCCTCCCAGGCGATGCGCAGCGGAATCGCTTCCGGCAGCAACGCCGACGGCTCGGGTGGGGGTATGTCGATTTCGATGACATCGCCCGCTGCCGGGTGATCCCTCTTGCGCGGCTGCTCGCCGTTCACGCGCACGTGACCCTGCTCGATCAGCTGCACAATGCGCGACCGCGAATGCTGGGGCAGGCGGGCCGCCAGCCAGCTGTCCAGCCGCTCCGCCACGGAGGCTTCCACCACCAGCCGCACCGGTCCCGGCTCAGTCAGCTCCTGCAACGCGCTTGTCCTCCCGCCAGAGGGAAAGGGCCAGCACGATCGCTCCCGTGGTAACAGCCATGTCCGCAACATTGAAGACCGGCCAGCGCAGTGAGCCCAGACCCACATCGACGAAGTCCACCACACCCAGCGGCGAGCGCACGCGGTCCACCAGGTTCCCGAGTGCGCCACCGCAGATCAGGGCGATGGCCAGCAGGCGGGCGCGGTCGGTCGCCGGCGTGTACCAGTACATGGCCGCCAGTACACCCAGCGCGAGCAGCGACAGCAGCAGGAAGATGATGCGCGAGTGCGCGCCCAGATGGATGCCGAATGCGGCGCCCGGATTCTGGATGTACGTGAGGCGCACCACATTGCCCAGCACCGGCACGCGATCGTAGCGGCCCATCGTGCGCTGCACCGCCAGCTTGGTCGCCGTGTCCAGCGCCACCACCACGAACAGAATGAGCAGCAGGAAGCGCAGCTTCGCCTGATTCGCGTTCGCTGTCATGCGCGCGCCAGTCCGATGGTCAGGACAAGGCCGTCCAGGTCCACGTCGCTCGTGAACGGGAACACGCCATCCGGCGCCGCCGCGTCGCTCACGAGGTCGGTGGCCAGCGTTTCGCGGGCGATGCTGGCGCCATGGACCGCGACGGCGGCGCGCACGGTTTCCGGTCCGAAGATGCCCAGTCGGATGCGGTCGCTGACGTGCAGCTTCGCATCCCGGCGCAGCCGCTGAATGCGGTTCACCAGATCGCGCGCCAGTCCTTCCAGGCGCAGCTCTTCCGTAACCGTCGTGTCGATGGCGACGGTGTAGCCGCCGTCCGACTCGATGGCCAGCTCGCCGCGCGGCTCTTCCCGCACCTCGACTTCCTCCGCGCTCAGCGTGAAGCGCTCGCCTTCCAGCTCGATCGCCAGCGGCGCACCCGCGCGGAACGCGGCCAGTGCCGCGGAAGACAGTGCGCGGATGTGCTCCGCCGCATGCTGCGTCCGGCCGCCGAAGCGCTTGCCCAGTACGCGGAAGCTGGGCGACGCGCGCAGCGTCACCAGCTCATCGGCACGCTCCGGGAAACGCACCTCGCGCACGTTCAGCTCTTCCTTCAGCACTTCGAGCAGCGTGTTATCCAGCGCGTGGCGGCCCGGCACCACGGCGAACAGCGTGCTCAGCGGCTGCCGGGTGCGAATGCGCACGCGGTCCCTCCCCGCCCGACCCAGCCGCACCAGCTCGCGCACCGCCGTCATGCCCCGCTCCAGCGTGTCGTCCACGGCGGCCTGCGCCACATTGCTCGCCGGACTGCCCGGGAAAGGCGAGAGGTGCACGCTGGCATTGTCGCACAGCGCGCGATGCAGCCAGTCGGCGTGGAACGGCACCAGCGGCGCCAGCATGCGGGCCACCGCGACCAGGGTTTCGTGCAGTGTGGCAAACGCGGCGTTAGTAGCGGCCGCGTCGGCCTGCCCGGCCCGCCCGTAGAAGCGGTCGCGGCTGCCGCGCACGTACCAGTTGGACAGATCGTCCACCACGAATTCCGCGATAGCCCTGGCCGCGCGCGTGATGTCGTACGCCTCGAAGTCCGCGTGCACGCGGCGCGCCAGATCGCTCACGCGGGAGAGTACCCAGCGATCGAGCGTGTGGCGTTCGGCAACCGGCGGCGCCGCGACAGCCGGCGTCCACCCCTCTTCGTTCGCATACATGGCGAAGAAGCGATAGGTGTTGCTCAACCGGTCGAACGTGCCGCGCGCGCCCGTGGTCAGTGCCGCGGGATCGAAACGCTTGGGCACCCATGGCTGCGACACCGTGAGGAAATACCAGCGGATGGCATCGGCGCCGAATTGCGCGATCGCCTGCCACGGGTCCACCACGTTGCCCCGCGACTTCGACATCTTCAGGCCTTCCGCGTCCAGCACCAGGTCGTTCACCACGACGTTGCGGTACGCGGGACCCAGTCCCAGCATTGTCGAGATCGCCATCAGCGAATAGAACCAGCCGCGCGTCTGGTCCACGCCTTCGCAGATGTAGTCCGCCGGGAAGTGGCGCTGGAACTGCGCCTGGTTCTCGAACGGGTAGTGCCACTGCGCATAGGGCATCGACCCGGAGTCGAACCACACGTCGATCACTTCCGGCGTACGCCGCATGGTGCCATCGCACTGCGCGCACGACCATGTCAGCTCATCGATGAACGGCTTGTGCGGATCGAATGGCTCCGTCAGCGGCCCGACTCTCTCCGCCAGTGCCGCGAACGAGCCGAGGAAGTCCACGTGCGCGGCATTGTTGTCGCACACCCAGGCGGGCAGGGGTGTGCCCCAGTAGCGCTCGCGCGAGAGCGCCCAGTCGACATTGCCTTCCAGCCATTCACCAAACCGGCCCGATCCCACTTCCGGCGGATGCCAGCTCACCTGCGCATTGTTGTCCAGCAGGTTCTGCTTGAGAGCCGTCGTGCGGATGTACCACGAGTCTCTCGCCATGTAGAGCAGTGGACTGCCACAGCGCCAGCAGTGCGGATAGGTGTGCACCACCTGACCATAGCGCAGCAGCAGGCCGCGCTGCTCGAGCGCCTGGACCAGCGGCGCGTCCGCATCCTTCACGAACATGCCGCCCACCAGCGCGATGCCTGCCTCGAAGCGGCCCGCGTCATCCACGGGGCGCAGGAATGGCAGGTCGTATTTCTGCCCGGTCGCGTAGTCATCGGCACCGAACGCGGGCGCAATGTGCACGATGCCGGTGCCGTCATCCGCCGTGACGAAGCGTTCCAGCACCACGCGCCAGCCGGTATCGCTCTCTGCTGCGGGCACCATGTCCAGCGGCCGCGCGTAGCGCACGCCTTCCAGCTCGTGTGCCGCGTAGCGGCGCAGCACGGACACAGCGTCACCGAGTGTGGCGGCGACGCGTGACTCCGCCAGGATGAGCCGCCTGCCGTCCGCCTCGACTTCGACGTAGGGCAGATCCGGATGCATTGCGAGGGCCACGTTCGATGGCACCGTCCACGGCGTCGTCGTCCATACGGCAAACGCTCTGTTGTCCGGATCGGGGCGGCCGTCCGCCGTGAGCAGCGGGCACAGGAAGTAGAGCGACGGGTCCTTCACCTCCTCATAGCCCTGCGCCACCTCGTGCGAGCTGAGCGCGGTACCGCAGCGCGGGCAGTAGGGCACGCTCTTGTGCCCGCGATAGATCAGCCCGCGCTCCCACAGCTGCCCCAGGATCCACCACACGCTCTCGATGTACTCGGGCGTGAACGTGACGTACGGCTTCGAGTAGTCCAGCCAGTAGCCGATGCGCTCGGAAAGCCGCTCCCACTCCTCCTTGTACGTGAAAACGCTCTCGCGGCAGACCTCGTTGAAGCGCGCCACGCCAATCGCCTCGATCTCGCGTTTGCCGTTGATGCCCAGCTTCTTCTCCGCTTCGATCTCCACCGGCAGGCCGTGCGTGTCCCAGCCCGCGATGCGGGTGACGTGGTGTCCGTTCATCGTCTGGAAACGGCACACCAGGTCCTTGAGCGTGCGGCTGATGACGTGATGGATGCCGGGCCGGCCGTTGGCCGTCGGCGGTCCCTCGTGGAACACGAACTCGGGCAGGTGCGCCGTCGCCTCCAGCGTGCGGCGCAACAGATCCTCCTCGCGCCACCGTGCCAGAACCCATTCCTCGAGTTCGACGGGTGATGCGGGATACTCGGGGTATTTCATGTCGTGCGTCGTCGCCCTGTTCAGACGGCCCTGGCTTCCCTCCCGGGACCGGCTCGCTGCAGTACCTTCCGGATCAGCGCGGTGAGCCGCGGCTCGGCCTCACCGGCGGTGCGGATGATAACATCAATGTTCGCGGGCTCCAACGCATCCGGCAGACACGCATCCGTGATGATGCTGAGCCCCAGCACCCGCATGCTCATGTGCCGCGCGACGATCACTTCGGGCACGGTGCTCATGCCCACCACGTCCGCGCCCAGTGCACGCAGCATGCGGTATTCCGCGCGCGTCTCGAGGTTCGGTCCCGCCACCGCCACGTAGACACCGCGGCGCAGCGCCATGCCCAGCTCCAGCGCCGCGGCTTCCGCGTGCGCCTGCAGCTCCGCGTCGTAAGGCGAAGACATGTCCGGAAAGCGCGGACCCAGCTCGTCCAGATTCGGACCGATGAGCGGGTTGTCACCCAGCAGATTGATGTGGTCATCGAGAAGCACCACATTGCCTGGCCGCCAGAGCGGGTTCATGCCGCCGCTCACATTGGAGACGATCAGCGTTTCCGCTCCGAGCAGGCGCATGACGCGCACGGGGAATGTCACCTCCGCGAGCGTGTACCCCTCGTAGCGGTGAAATCGCCCCTGCATTGCCACGACGTGCCGGCCTTCCAGCTCACCCAGGATGAGCCGGCCCGTGTGCGTCTCGACAGTGGAAAGCGGAAAGTGCGGGATCTCGGCATACGCAATCGCCGCCTCGACGCGGATCTCGGATGCCAGCCGCCCGAGTCCCGTGCCCAGGATGATCGCGTATTCTGGCGCGCTGCGAATGTGTGTGCGGATTGCTTCGACGGCTTCGCGCAACGCCGTTCGTGTGGTGTCCGCTTCGCCGCTCACCCGCCTCCTGACGATGACCAGCGGTCGCGTCGCTCGTCCTTCGCCTTGTCGCGGGACTCCTTGATCCCCGGTAAGTCCGACGACTCCTGGTCGAAGAACATGGGGTGCAGCGTCAGTGTCGAGGTGTCCCCGGACCCGGGACCGGGCAGATCGAAATTGGAGATCGAGCCCAGCGCATCCAGATCGATCAGGTCGCGACCGTTGCTCGAGTGCCCGTTGCCGGCGTCGGTGTGTCCGTCGGCGACCGGCTCCGGCGGCGCTTCTTCGAACGCCTCTTCCAGCGCGGCCGTCGGCGTCGGCTCGGGTTCCTCAGCGACAGCGGATTCCGCGTCTGCTTGTGCCGCTGGCGTGACCGGCGGCTCACCGAAAGCGTCATCGAGGTCGATCAACTCGCTGCTCGCCGATTCGGTCTCGGGCAGCGCCGCCGAAGCTTCACGCGCCAGCTCGGCACGCTGCGCATCCGTACGCTGCGGCGCTGCCGGGGGCGCGGGCATGGGCGCCTCGGCTGTCGTGGCGGCAGGCATGGCAGGCGACGACGCGACTGCGTCGTCGGCTTCGGAATCATCCGCCGGCTCGTCGTCCTCCATCAGGCCGAGAAACTCGAGCACCTCATCGTCATCGTCGGTGTCCGCGGGTGCGCTCGCTTCCGGCTCATTCTCCTCGTCGTCGTTGCGATTCGCGCCCACTACGTCATCATCGGAGAGCAGCAGCTCCATCTCCTGAACCAGCGCATCGTCTTCCGCGTCGTCGCTCCCCAGCTCCAGTTCCTGCTCCAGCTCAGGCTCCCAGCGCGCCAGCGCTTCTTCCAGTTGCGCTTCCACTTCGTCCATGGGCAGCGCCAGGCCGGATGCTGCGCGCGGCGGCTCTGTTGCGCGCCCCGCACCGCCCTGCCTCACATTGGTGCGCGAAGGTTCGCTGCGCGTCGCGGTGGAAATCTCGCCTCGCGGCTCGGGGCGTTCCGCCATGCGCGGCGACGGTACGGGACCCGGTCGTGGTAGCGGCGGCGAGGCCGGCGAGGCCGGAGAGGCCACCGAGCTGACGGGACCGCGCGCGTACGGGCTGGCTTCTGCCGCCGGCGCTGCGGGCCGCTCCATGACAGGCGGCCGTGCGGGCGGCGGTGGCGGTGCGGGCGGAGCGGTTTTCGCCGGTTCGGTGGATGCCGCCGGCGATTGTGCTGGCGGCGTATGGGATGGCATCACAGGCGGGGCGGCCGGCGGCGCCGGCATTGAGCCCGCGTGCATGTCGAGCCCCCGCGCCATCGCGTTGAGGTGCGAGATTTCCTGCTCGAGGAACGCCTTGTAGCTGCTGATGACCTGCGTCTGTCGTGCGCGCAGCGAGCGCAGTGCTTCTTCCTCGTGCTCGCGCGACTGGACCGCTTCCGCCTTGATCTGGCTGGCCTCCTGCTCGGCCTGACGACGCAGCAGCTCGACTTCGCGCGTCGACTGTGTGCGGATGTCTTCGCGCATTTGCTGCGCCGTGACCAGCGCTTCGGTCAGCGCGCGCTCGCGATCCCGGTAATCCGCAACCTGCTGCTCGAGCCTGGCGACGCGCTCACCCATCGACGCCGCTTCGCGCACCAGTACTTCCAGTCGATCCGCGACCAGGTCGAGAAAATCATCGACCAGCGCGGTTTCGTATCCTCTCAGCCCTCGTCGGAAGTCTCCCTTCTTCTTCCGAACGTCGAGTGGCGTCAGCTCGATCATTGTGTTCGCTCCCCGAACAGGACGGTACCCAGCCGGAGCATTGTGCTCCCCTCCTCCACGGCGATCTCGAAATCATTCGACATCCCCATGGACAGGTGTCGGGCCTCGAAGCCCGCCACCTCCCGCGCACACGCGTCAAAAAGCTCGCGCGTGCGCCGGAATGTTCGGCGCAGCACCGCTTCGTCATCCGTGAACGGGGCCATCGTCATGAGGCCCCTGAGGTGAAGTGTCGGCAGCAGAGCCATTTCCGCGATAGTCCCAAGGGCCAACTCCACGTCCAGACCGCCCTTCGTGCCCTCGCCCGACGCATTCACCTGCACCAGCGCTTCCACCGGTACCCCGGAGCGACCGCCCTCGGCCGAAAGCTCCTCCGCCAGCCGGACGGAATCCACCGAATGGATCAGGTCGAACAGGCCGAGTGCCTGCCGGACCTTGTTCCGCTGCAGATGCCCGATCAGATGCCATTGAACCGGCTGACCCAGCTCCGCGCGCTTGCCCGCGAGCTCGGCCACCCGGTTCTCACCGCAGTGACGCAGACCCGCTTCCGCCGCGGCGCGCACAGCCGCCGCCGGATGGCCCTTCGTCACGCCGACGATCGTAACCGCACTGGCGCGTCCCGACCGCTCGAGCGCCCGCGCGATCCGCTCTTCGACCTGCGGCAGATGTTCGCGCAGCCGCGCCAGATACATGCTGGTAACGTAGTTACGCCGGCGTCAAAGTTCAACGTACCATTCTTGAACGGCGTTGCTGGTTGCTCGTTGCCGGGGCTGGTTGCTGGGGAACTGCGGTACGATTCTGGATGGCGCTGCTGGTGCTGAGGCTGGGGTTACGGATTCAACGGATTGGAACGCGGTGTCAGACCTGGTGGAGCCGACGCAGGCGCCACTCTCGGAACGCCATGGTGGTCCAGGGCTCTCGCGTGAGCTCCCGCGCATCCTCCTCCACCGACCCTGTGGCCCCTGTGTGAGATGATCTGTTAGAGCGTGCCCCGCGCTCAGCTGGGCAGAAGCCGATCCCGATCCGTAACACCATCCCGAACCCCAGCCCGAGCAACAGGCGCCAGCCTCAGACCTTCTCGCCGACCCGCTCGGCGACACCGGGCGCCGCCGGTACTCTCGGCTCCGCGCGCTCCCCGGGTTCGCTGCCGACGGCGGTGCGCAGGCGCTCGAGCGAGACTTTGCGTTCCAGCCGGCCGTGCTGGGCGATGGAGATCGTCGAGGTTTCTTCGCTCACCACGATGACCAGAGCATCGGTCTCTTCAGAAAGACCGAGGGCGGCGCGATGGCGCGTGCCGAGTGTGCGGTCTGAAACGGGGAACTGCGTGAGCGGCAGAATCACGCCTGCGGCGATGATGGTGTCGCCACGAATGAGAACGGCGCCATCATGCAATGGTCCATAGGGTGAGAAGATGCTGACGATCAGATCGCCGCTCACTCTCGCCTGCAGGCGAGTGCCCGTAACCGCGTATTCCGTGAGTCCCACCTCATGTTCCAGCGCGAGGATGGCGCCTGTGCCCGAGCGGGAGAGACGCTCCACCGCATCCACCAGCTCCTCGGTCAGCTCCTGGCTCTCCAGCCGGTTGAAGATGCGCAGCATCCGGCTCTGTCCCAGGCGGGCCAGGCCGTTGCGCAGCTCCGGCTGGAACACGATGAGCGCGGCGATCGCGCCGTACTGGAAGAGCTTCTCGAGGATGTAGCGGATCAGCTCGAGGTTGAGGATCCGCGAGGCGAAGTAGATCAGTGCCAGCACCAGCAGGCCGACGAGCATCTGCAGTGCGCGTGTCGCGGCCAGCAGCCGCAGCACGTAGTAGATGGCAGCGGCGACAATGAGGATCTGGAGCAGATCGCCCAGTCCGGGCAGTACGAAGCCGAATCGTTCGACCAGCGCTATCACGACGCCTTCCTCACGGCTTCGGCGACGGCCAGCGCGCGCCGTGTGGCGCGCACATCGTGAACGCGGAACAGCCGCGCGCCGTGCAGCAACGCGGCGACGCACGCAGCGAGTGACCCCTCGAGCCGCTCGGCCGGGCCGAGCAGCGCGCCCGCTTCACCAGCCAGCTCTCCTACGAAACGCTTGCGTGATGCGCCCACCAGGACGGGTCGCCCCAGTGCCACCAGCCGGTGCAGCTGCGCGATCACGGCGACACTGTGCTCGGTGCGCTTGGCGAAGCCGAGACCCGGGTCCAGGACCATTGCATCTTCGGGCACTCCTGCCTCGCGCGCGCGTGTGAGCGATTGCTGCAGCTCACTCAGCACATCGCCCACCGGGTCGGTGCCGTACTCGGCCAGCTCGTAGCGGGCCATCCGATCCACGCTTCCACGCGAGTGCATCAGGATCAGGCCGGCGCCGAGGCCCGCGACCGTGTCGGCCATGTCCGGGTCGAGGCGCAGAGCAGAGACGTCGTTTACGATCCAGGCCCCGGACTCCACGGCGGCGCGAGCCACAGGCGCTTTCACGGTATCGATGGAGAGGGGGACCGTCGGCCAGCGGCGTGCCGCTTCGCCTATGACGGGAACGACTCGTCGGACCTCTTCCTCCGCGTCGACCGGCATAGCCCCTGGTCTGGTCGACTCGCCGCCGAAATCGAGGAGATCGGCGCCTTCCTCGAGAAGGTGCTCGGCCCAGGCGATGGCGTCGCCTGAGCCTGCGTGGCGGCCGCCTTCCCAGAATGAATCCGGCGTGATGTTGACGATGCCCAGCAGGAGCGGCCGGTCGATCACGACGGGACCGCGTGCGGTCCGCCAGACCGGTCCGGCCGCGATCATCAGGACGAGGATTCCGCTTTGCGCTCCGCCGAGACCGGGACCTCGACGTCCGTCTTGCGTCCTTCACCGGGGATTGCGAGGCGCCCATCCTTGGTGCGCTCGCCGCCGCCCACGGTGCCGGCCGCACCGCCCGGCGGACCGGCAATCTCGCGACGCAGGCTGTCCGCGAATTCGCGCGCCCGCCGTATCACCTTGGCTTCCGGCAGAGGCTCGCCGGCGGCCAGCATTTCGACTTCCTCGCGATCCAGCGTCTCCCGTTCGAGCAGCGCTTCCGCCAGCTGCTCGAGCAGTTCCCGACTGGCGTTGAGCGTCCTCGTGGCCGCCTCGTATGCTTCCTCCAGCAGGCGGCCGACCTCCACGTCCACACGCTCCGCGACGTTCTCCGAGATCGATCGACGCTGAACCAGCTCACGGCCAATGAAGACTTCCTGCTCCGCATCGCCAACCGCCATTGGCCCGATCGAGTGGCTCATTCCAAATTGCGTGACCATGCGCCGGGCAATGGACGTCGCGCGCTCAATGTCGTTGGCGGCACCGGTCGTGATCTTCTCGGGACCGAACACCAGCTCTTCCGCAGCCCGCCCGCCGTACAACATGGCCAGGCTGGCAATGAGATACTCGCGCGTGTAGGAATGGCGGTCCTCTTCCGGCAGCGAAGACGTCACGCCCAGCGCGCGCCCGCGCGGCACGATCGTGATCTTGTGGACCGGATCCAGGCCCGGCATGCGCAGCGCGACGACAGCGTGTCCGGCTTCGTGGTACGCGGTGAGCTTCCGCTCCGCATCCGACAGCACCATGCTACGCCGCTCCGCGCCCAGCATGACCTTGTCCTTGGCATCTTCGAGGTCGGGCATGTTGACCTGGTCGTGACCCCGACGCGCGGCCAGCAGCGCGCCCTCGTTGACGAGGTTGGCCAGGTCGGCGCCGCTCATGCCGGGCGTGGCCTTCGCGAGCACGCGCACGTCGACGTCATCGGAGATCGGGACCTTGCGCAGGTGCACGCGCAGGATGCCTTCGCGCCCCTTCACATCAGGCGCATCCACCACAACCTGCCGGTCGAAACGACCCGGGCGAAGCAGTGCCGGATCCAGCACGTCCGGCCGGTTCGTGGCCGCGAGCAGAATCACGCCCTCGTTGGATTCGAAGCCGTCCATTTCGACGAGCAGCTGGTTCAGCGTCTGCTCCCGCTCGTCGTGCCCGCCACCCAGGCCGGCGCCGCGATGGCGACCCACCGCATCGATTTCGTCAATGAAGATGATGCAGGGAGCGTGGGCCTTGCCCTGTTCGAAGAGGTCGCGCACGCGTGAGGCGCCTACGCCCACGAACATCTCGACGAAGTCCGAACCGCTCATGGAGAAGAAGGGTCGCCCGGCTTCGCCGGCAACGGCTCGTGCCAGAAGGGTTTTGCCTGTCCCCGGCGGGCCCACCAGCAGCACACCCTTGGGCAGTCTGCCGCCCAGACGACTGAACTTCTGCGGATCCTTCAGGAATTCGATGATCTCCTGCAGCTCTTCCTTGGCTTCATCGACGCCCGCGACATCGGCGAAAGTCACTTTGGGCGTGTCCCCCGTCAGCAGCCTTGCCTTCGACTTGCCGAACTGGAATGCCTTCGAGCCGCCCATCTGCATCTGGCGCAGCATGAACAGCCAGAAGCCCACGATCAGCAGCCACGGCAGGAAATTCAGAATGAGCATCCACCAGTTCTGCCGCTCCTTGGCGCCCTTGACCAGAACATTGCGCGCCAGCAGATCGGGAACCAGCGTCGGATCGTTGGGCATGGGCAACTGCGTGACGAAGTCGCGCACTGCCTTGCCCTCGCGCGGAATGGGCGTGCGCAGCGTGCCTTCCACGCGCTCGCCCTCGTAGATCGTGACTTCCTGGATGTTGTCGTTCCGCACCTGATCACGGAACGCGGAATAGCTCAGCTCTGCCTTGTCCTGCCGATGATTCGTAAGCGTGTTGATGATCAGCAGTGGAACAAGGAAAATCAGAATCCAGAACGAAGCCGTTCTCGAGAACCGCCCGAAGCGCGACATGTCGCGATTACCCCGGCCGCTGTCTCTGTCCTGCATCTCTCTATCCGCTCTCCGCGCCGCCCTCAGATGCTCGCAATGAACGGCAGGCTGCGGAAGTTTTCACTGTGGTCCAGGCCGTACCCGACCAGGAATTCGGCCGGCGCATCGAATCCGACCCATCGTGGCTCCACGGCGAGCGGTGGGGCCAGTCGCTTGTGCAGCAGCGCACACAGCTCGATACTGCGCGGACCTCTCGAACGCAGAATCGGCACCAGACGATTCAAGGTATTGCCGCTGTCGATGATGTCCTCCACCAGGAGCACATGCTTGTCTTCGATTGCCGCCTCGGGATCATACACCAGACGAACGGTTCCGCTGCTCACGGTCCCGGCGCCGTAGCTGGCGGCCACCAGGAAATCCACGTAGAGCGGCCGCTCGATCTGTCGCACGAGGTCTGCCAGAAAGATGAATGACCCCTTCAGCAGACCGATTACCAGCAAATCCTCATCCAGCGGGTACGCCGTCGAGATCTCACGGCCCATTTCTGCGACCCGCCGGGCGATGTGCTCGGCCGTATAGATGATGCGACGCAGCGGCAGACCCCCTGTCCGCGCCGCGATCTCAGCCGTCGTTTCCAATGGTCACCCGAATCTGGAACACCGGGCCTCCGCTTCGCGGTTCCGTGCCCGCCGCGCGTGCTACACCACTCACCCAGAGAACACGGCCATCAGCCTGCACGAGAACAGGAATGCACTGCCGCAGAGTGCGCTCGACGCGCCGTTCCGTAAACAGCTTCTTCAGTTTCCTGGTGCCCCCGGCCAGTCGGATCCGATCACCGGGCTGCCACGCTCGCAACTCGAGAGGGAACCGCACGGCGGTTGGATCGAAGCTCGCAGCGTCGGGGTCAGTTCTGGTGTCATCGGACCACTGCACCCGCACACGGTGGCCGCCAATCACGGCATCGCCCCGACCCTGCGTCGGTTGCGGGATGACGAGCGGCACATTTGTTTCTGCCCGTTCGATCGGCGCGACCCGCTTCGCCACGAACCGCTCGAAATGCCGCTCGAACCGAAGACCACCAGCCAGCTCCACAGCCCTGCCGCTCGCGCCGTCTCTAGTAAACGTCAGCAACGCGAGCGTTCCTGCGCGGCCAGGCGTCTGGCCGAGCTGGCCCAGCACGCGCCGCAGCACCCGTGCGCGAATCGGCCAATGATACCCGAGCAGCCGGTCTCTGGCAAGCGAAATCGCGTCACTGGAACGCTCAACGACCACATGCTCGAGCACTTCGTCCAACAGCACGTTCCACGCGGCTTCCGCCGCTGCTGCTTCCTGTGCCAGGCGCAGTACCGCCCTCGTGGCGCCCGGCCGTGCCCGCTCCAGCGCCGGCAGCACCGCGTGGCGGATGATGTTGCGCGCGTAACGCGCATCGCGATTCGTGGCATCTTCGCGGTGCGACAGCCGGGCCGCGCGCGCCCACGCCACAATGTCGGCGCGGCGGAACGGCAGCAGCGGCCGGACGATCATGCCGCGACGTGCGGGAATACCCGCGAGGCCTGCGAGCCCGCTGCCGCGCACCAGCCGGAACAGCACCGTCTCCGCCTGATCGTCGGCCTGATGCGCCGTGACAATGAGGCTCGCGCCCGCTTCCGCTGCCGCGTGCTCGAGGAACGCGTAGCGTGCGGCCCTCGCCTCCGCTTCGCTGTGCAGTGGCTGCTGCGCCGCGGCCTCGTGCAACGGCACGCCCCAGGCGGCGCACAAGCCGCGCACCCACGCGGCGTCTGCCTCGCTCCCGTTGCGCATGCGATGATCGAAATGCGCTGCGCTCAGTCGCAGCTGCAGATGCGCCGCATGAAAGCGCAGCAGGTGCAGCAGCGTCACCGAGTCGATACCGCCCGAGAGCGCGACCAGCAGGTGCGATCGCTCGGGCAGCAGGCGGCTCTGCTGCAGATGGAGGAGAAAGCGGGAGGCGAGATCGTGTTTCAACGTCCGCCGGATGCGGGCGTCCCGCGGTTCAGCGGCCGGCAGCGCCGCCCCGGGTGGCATCCACGCCGGGCGGCACGGGCCGGCCCACGCGGCGGTGCAGCACGCGAGCGAGCGTGTCCGGCCGGTCCGTCACCAGCCCATCGACACCCCAGTCGAGCAGGCGCTGCATGTCGGATTCGACATTGACCGTCCACACGTGCACCGGGATGCCCTGCTGGTGCAGCAGCCGCACGAGACGCTGGGTGAGCACACGGCGCTGACCGCTGAATTCCGGCATCTGCACCACGTCCGCATCCACGGTCCACAGCCGGCCCAGACGCATCAGGAACATTCGATAATAGCGTGTCAGCTGCTCGACCGATGCGCTGATGGCGCCCGGGAAAGTGGCGAACAGGGTGCGGTCGCGGTCGTACATGCCGGCGGCCACCACGCGATCGGCGGCGGCGAAGCGCTCGATGGCAGCGAACAGCGGGCGCTGCGCCGCGCCCGTCTTGACCTCGATGGTGAACGCCATGTCAGGCAGCGCTTCCAGCGTTTCCTCGATGGTGGGAACCCCTACGCCGCAGCCGCGGAAGGGAAATGTCTTGTTATCGCGAGTGAAGTGGTAGCCGGCATTGAGGTCGCGCAGCGCGGCGAGGGGCAGGTCCGCGACGCGGCCGCGGCCATTGGTGGTGCGTTCCAGGGTTTCGTCGTGGATGACGACGCACTGGCCGTCTGCGGTGGCGCGCACATCCAGCTCGATCATGTCCGCGGCCCAGTCGGTGGCGGCGCTGCGGAAGGCTTGCAGCGTGTTTTCGGGCGCCAGGCCGGCGCCGCCGCGGTGGGCGATGAGGAGAGGTGCGCGCGCGAGCAGGGGCGGCGTGGTACGACGGGGGGCGCCCAGCGGAGCGAATCCGGCGAGCAGCGCCGCCGCGGTCAGTTCCATTGCTCTTCTTCGTCGCGCTGCGTCATCTCGAACGTGTCCAGTCCGTCGGTCGAGATGCCGTGCAGGCGGTAGAGCACGAGATCGATGAGGCGCTCCGTCATCCAGCGCTCGAGCTTCGCATCGGAGGAGCCGTCGGGCAGCAGTTCCAGACAGCGTCGCGCGAGAAAGAGCAGCACATCCTCGACGACTTCCGGGCGAGGGTGCGCCGGCACCTTGGAATCGCGATTCGCTTCCTTCAGCAGCAGACCATCCACGAAAGCGAGAAAGCCGGGGAACGCCAGCTCGACCAGCTCGCTGCCGCCCTTGGACATTTCTTCTTCCATCAGCTTTTCCCATTCCAGCTCGTTCCAGTACAGCTCTTCCGCTTCTTCGAGCAGGAATTTGCGCATTTCCGGCGGCGCGCCCGAATCGCGCGGCGCGACCAGTGGGTGCTGCAGCAGCTTCTCCAGTCTCGCGCGTCGTCGCGCCAGGAAGATCTCCGGGTGCAGCCGCCGACCTTCAGCACCGGGCTGGTCGGAACGGGACGCCGTCGAGTCGGGAGGGACGCTCATGGGTCCACCGTCGGTGGGGGAAGAATCGTCGCGGCAAGATAGAGCGCCGCTGCGCCAGCGGCAAACTGCCACGGTGGCTTGCCGTTGCTCGTGCGCGTGTCCACGTTGCGCACAACCTTCACTCCAGCAGGATCGGACGCATGCGTCGGCTCGCGGCCGGCTTCGCACTCCTTTCTACACTGCCGTTCCTCGTGCAACGCGCGCTGCCAGCCACCCGACCGCAGGCGCGGCAACAGACCGGCACGCACGTCGTCATGCTGGGCACGGGCACACCCAACGCTGATCCCGAGCGCAGCGGGCCCGCCGTTGCCATCATCGCGGGCGGGCACGCCTACCTCGTCGATGCGGGACCGGGCATCGTGCGGCGTGCGGCTGCGGCCTCACGGAATGGCGAATCCGCGCTGTTCATGCAGAACCTGGACATCGTCTTCATCACGCATCTGCACTCGGATCACACGGTGGGTCTGCCCGACCTGCTGCTCTCGCCGTGGGTGCTCGAGCGCAACCGTCCGCTGCGCGTGTACGGGCCGCCCGGCACGAAAAACATGATGGACCACCTGGCGGCGGCGTATGCCGAAGACATCCAGATGCGCACGGAAGGTCTGGAACACGCCAATCGCACCGGTTATCAGGCCGAAGTCCATGAGATCGCGCCCGGACAGATCTATGCGGATTCCGCCGTGCGCGTAATCGCGTTCGCCGTGCGTCACGGGTCCTGGGCGCACGCCTTCGGCTATCGCTTCGAAGCGCCCGACCGCACGATCGTGGTTTCCGGCGACACCGGTCCGAGCGACTCCGTAGCAGCCGCCTGTCATGGCTGCGATGTGTTGCTGCACGAAGTCTACTCGGCCACGCGCTTCGCCACGCGGCCCGCGCAGTGGCAGCGCTATCACGCGAGCTTTCACACATCGACGACACAGCTCGCGGGCATCGCGGCGCACGCGCAGCCGAAGCTGCTGGTGTTGTACCATCAGCTCTACTGGGGCACGGACGACAATGGATTGGTGCAGGAAATGCGCGCCGCCGGGTACACGGGAGCGCTGGTTTCCGCGGCCGACCTCGGCGTTTACTGATCCGGTTCCGCGGCCGCGCGGAACTCTCCCACGAAGGTCACAATCTCGTTCAGCGGCTTCTTCGTGATCACAGGAACAGTCGCGTCCGCGGCGGGATAGCCGGCCACGAGCAGCAGGAACGGTCGCTCGTTGCCGGGCCTGCCCAGCAGGCGGTTGAGGAAACCCATCGGACTGGGCGTGTGCGTGAGCGTGCCGAGACCGCAGTGGTGCAGGCCGAGGATGAGGATGCCGGTGGCGATGCCCACGGACTCGGTGACATAGTAGTTCTTCAGTTTCCGCCCATCCTTCGTGGCTTCGTAGCTCTGCGCGAATACCGCGATGAGCACGGGGGCGGTTTCCAGAAACGGTTTTTCCGGACCCGTGCCGAGCGGCGCCAGTGCCGCCAGCCACTCGGGCGGCGCGCGGTGCGCATAGAACTCGCGTTCCTCCGTTTCCGCCGCCTCACGTATGCGCCGGCGGATCGGCGCGTCCGTGATCACGACGAAGTGCCACGGCTGTCGATTCGCGCCGTTGGGCGCCGTGCCCGCGGCGCGCAGACACTGCTCGATCACAGCGCGCGGCACGGGATCGGGCGCGAATTCACGGATCGTGCGACGCCGCCGCACTTCCGCGTAGAACGCGGCGGCGCGTCGTCGCATTTCTTCTTCCGGAATCCGCTGGTATCCGGTTAGCGGCTCGAAGCTGGGTTCACTCATTGCAGACAGCAGGAATCAGATCCGGAATTCCCTGACCAGCTGTTTTTCCTCGCCCGTGATCGTCGCCTCCAGCTCGACGTGGCTCTCCAGGCCCGAGCCCGCGAGCTTCTCGCGGAACAGCTGATCGAGCTGAAACACGCCCGCGGAATTCGACATCTCGATGCGCAGCTTGACCGGCTTGGTCTCACCGCGTTCGAGGTGCACCGCTTCGATGGCAGCTGCGGATATCGAGTGAATGCTGGATGAGCCGGCCGCGAAGGGAATGCGGGAGCGTCCTTTCGCCATGTCCAGCGCATCGGCCACACGTACCACACCGGCTTCCATGGTCAGGGGCCGGCCGCCGGCGCGGTGCGCGATTATGGCGTGCAGGATCTCACTGCGCACCACGGTCGCCGTGCGCGCATCATAGATCCCGGCCAGCAGCGACTCCAGTTTGTGCTGCGCGATGAACAGCGAGAAGCCCTCGTGCTCCGGCCGGTGGATGGACATGCCGACATCGTGCAGCAGCGCCGCCGCCGCCACCACGACTTCGCCGTCCGTCACCTCCAGGCCCCAGTTCGTGACCACGCCGGGCGTCACATCGCCATCCGCGAGCAGGCGGTACAGCTTGGCCGCGATGTTCATGACGATCTTCACGTGCACGGGCCCGTGATCCGTCATGCCCAGCCGCTCGATGGCGTTGACGTTCGCGGCGAGCCACAGCGCGTACAGATCGTCGTCCGCGTTGACCCGCTCGATGAATGCCGTCAGACGCGGATTGTTGCGACCGGGAACATTGATCTCGACGCGTCGCTCGAACCGCTCCGCTACGGTCCGCCCGTGCTGCGGCTCGATGGGCACATTGGCGCTTTCGACCATCTCTCCTCCGCTTGCGTTGTTGCTGTGCTTCAATCTACCGCGCGCAACGGCTGCCGAAAAACACGAAGCGTCACGGGTCTGCACCCGTGACGCTTCGAAAAGATCTGCCTGCCGCGCATCACATCATGGGCGGCGGCGGAGCAGGTGGAGTGGGTGCTGGCATCACGGGCCGGGGCGCGGGCGCTGCAACCGGCTTGGGCGCAGCCGACGCCATTGGCTTGGGAGCGGGGGCCTTCTTCCGGGCCGCAGCCTTCTTCGGCGCAGCCGCCTTCTTCGCGGGACGCTTCGCGGCCTTCTTCGCGGGACGCTTCGCGGCTTTCTTTGCCGGACGCTTCGCCGCCTTCTTCGCGGGACGCTTTGCTGCCTTGCGCGCGCCTTTTCTTGCTGCCTTCTTTGCCGGGCGCTTGGCGGCCCTGCGCGAAACGCGACGAACCGCCTTCTTCGCAGCCTTCCGGCGTCCACCCTTCTTCGCTGCCCGCTTCTTTGCTGCTCGCTTCACGGACCTCTTCGCGGGCCGACGCCCAACCTTCCTGCGTGTCTTCTTCACGGCCTTCTTCGCCGCCTTCTTGCGTCCGCCCTTTTTCGCAGCCTTCTTCCTCGCACTCTTCTTCGCCGCCATCGTGTCTCTCCTGTTCGAGTCGCGGGCGAGCACCGTACGCTGCATCAGCGCTGCGCTCGGTCCCGCCGTGGGGACGCGCGTTTCTCCCGTGCGTGAATTCGACCTGCGGTAGGCTCCTGCTCCCCCCGAGCGCGTGGTTCAGAGCGCTCGCTGCGTGCCCTCCTTTCGCGCCGCGCCGCAATGCAGCGTTACGGAGACATGCAAGTGCGTTATAGCTATGCACTTGGATAGCGAAGCACAAGAGTGTTGCACAGGCTGCACCATAACAGCGTCGCAGCAGCAGACAACGACGCACGCCGCGGCGGCATCCAAGAGCATCGTCCCCATCCCCGGCGCGAGCCTGCAGGCGCGTCGACGTGCAACCCGGAACGGAGGCTTCGCAAATGAAATTCGGCAGCGCAGCACTCGTCGCGCTGGTACTGCTCGCACCGCTGACTGCGCAGGCGCAGCAGCGTGTCGAGCTGCCGCCGCGCGACCGACCGCTCAACGAGAAGCCGGCCGATGTCTGGAAAGTCGGCAAGGAAGAGGGCGACACGTGGGAGATGCTGTCCACCGTGAATTCAATGGCCTTCGACAGCCACGACAACCTCTACGTGCTCGAGCTGGGCAACAAGCGTGTGCTGGAGTTCGATGCAAACGGCAGGTTCCTGCGACAGATCGGCAAGGAAGGCGGCGGCCCCGGCGAATTCCAGTTCCCGCTCGCCATCCGGATTGCGCGCGACGGGTCGATCGTCATCTACGATGCGGGCCGGCGGGGATACAGCGTGTTTGGACCCGACGGTCAGTATCGCAAGCTGATCACGCCCGCAGCTGACGTGGGCTCACCGCGGCCCGACGAGATCTTTGCCTCGCCGCAGGGCGGCCTGGTGGTTCGCACCATGCCCCGCCTCAATCTGCAGGCGGGCGCACCCACCGACTCCGTCGCTTCACCGATTGTGAGCCTGACGCTCGATGAGACGCCCGCGGCGACCAGGCTCTACCAGTTCATGATGCCGCCGCCCACGGTGCGAACGGCGCCGGGACGGGGCGGCGCCACATTCAGCATGGTCGGCTTTTCGCGGGCGACCTTCGACGTGGATCCCACCTGGGGCGTCCTGCCCGACGGCGGCCTCGCCGTTCGCCAGGATGATGACTGGTCCATCCGCATTACCGACGCCTCGGGGTCCGTGCAGCGGCTGCTGACACGCCCGTTCGCGGCTCGCAATGTCACGCGTCGCGACCAGGATGATGCGCGCGACCAGCAGCGCGAGCAGCTGCGTACGAGTGGCGGACCCACGACGACCGTCGTCTCGGGCGGCCGGGGCAGCACCGTCGCCTTCGGCGGCAGCAGCACGGGGCGCACGATGACGGAGGCGGAGATCGAGGAGCAGGTGAAGCAGATGACGTTCGCCGATCGGATTCCCGCCATCAGGCGCATCACCGTCGATGCGACCGGGCGCATCTGGGTCGAGCGCAATCCCGGACACGTGCGCGACACGTCGCCCATTGACCTCATTGCCAGCGATGGCCGCTACATCGGCACGGTCACCGGAACCGCCATCCCGATGGCTGTCAGCAGCACGGGACTGGCGGCGTGGGTCGAGAAGACCGATCTGGATGTGGAGCAGGTGGTGGTGCGCCGGCTTCCGGCGAACTGGAAGTAAGGCAGCGCATGTCGTGGAGCCCGGCGCCCGGCCGGGCTCCACCTCGCCCGCCGGGTCACGGCGGTATGATCTCGCACGATCCCACTTCCGATCCCGCTCGCACCGGCGAGGGAACGCAACGACTGGAAATCCAGTACTGTCTCACGCTCGGCGCGACAACAGACTCTCTGATGAATGCCCGGCGCGGCCCGTTGAAGCAGGTGGCTGGCCCATTTCGTACTTTCCGCGAGGCCAGACTATTAGCATCTTAGTCGAATCGTGGCGAAGGCTCGACTACCCATGACATCCTGCACGGAACTGCGTGCTCGCCATGAGCAACCCTGCCTGTTGCAATGGGATCGTATGACCGACCCCGGCAACAGGCGAGGCCGCCCGGTCCAGCGGACCGGTGAGGGTGGCCCGGCCCGTTCAACCTCAGCCCGGATTGCCGAATGAGCTCACCCCGGAAATTCCTGACTGGCGGCATTGTCATCGTCATCCTGGCGGCGGCCGGGACCGGCATCTACCTCCGAGTCAAAGGCAACAAGGCGGCGGGCGCGACCTCGTCCGCCAGTTCACCGAGCAAGGGAGCCGCGCCGGCGAACTCGGCAGACTCCACGTTCTCGACGGATCTGCCCATTCCCGTGGAAGGTGCCCAGGTCATCAAGGGCGACCTGATCCTGGAGGTGCGCGCATCCGGTCAGGCAGCGGCCTGGCAGGGCAACGTGATTCGCGCGCAGACGGCAGGGCGTGTGGACGAGGTGGCGGTGCGCGAGAACGCGGCGATTGGCGGCGGCGCGTTGCTGGTGCGCATTGACACCACGGAAAAGCAGCTGGCACTGGACGACGCGAATGCGCGGCTGGCTCAGGCCCAGGCGCAATTCCGCGAGATCACGCTGGGCGATGACAAGATTGCGGACCCGCAGGTGAAGGCGGACCGCGAGCGCGCGGCACGCATCAAGGCGGGCATTGACGGCGCAGAGGTCGCGGTCAAGCGGGCGCAGCTGGACCTGGATCGCACGGTGATAACAGCGCCGTTCGCAGGTCGCGTGGCCAGCGTGAAGGTGGTGCCGGCGCAGATGGTGAGTGTGGGCGAGGAGCTGCTGACGGTCCTCGATCTCGACCCGATCAAGGTGGAAGTGCAGGTGCTGGAGAGCGAGATCGGTTCGCTGCGCACGGGCGGCGGCGCGACGCTGACGTTTGCGGCGTTTCCGGGCGAGACCTTCCGCGGCAGGATCGAGACGATCAATCCCCTGGTGGACCAGACGACGCGTCAGGCGAAAGTCACCGTCGTCGTGCCCAACAAGGATGGGCGCGTACTGCCGGGCATGTACGCCAACGTCACGCTGGACGCGCGCCACCTTTCGGATCGCATCCTGGTGCCCATCTCGGCGGTGCTGGAGCGCGACGTCGATCGCCGCACCATGCTCTTCGTGTTCAACGGCGAGGGGACGGAAGGCACGGCGGAGTGGCGCTACGTGACCACGGGCCAGCGCAACTCGCAGTACGTCGAGATCGTGCCCAATCCCGAGACCAAGATGGTGGAGCCGGGTGAGGTCGTGCTGGTGAGCGGGCACTACACGCTCACGCATGGCGCCCGCATTCGTCTGACGGAAAACGCGGCCGCTCAGGGCGGCCGGCCCCGCTGAGCGGAAGGAGGCCCCCGATGAAGACCCGCGTTTCTCTGGTCGCCGCGCTGCTGCTGTCCATCGCCTCGTTCGCGCAGGCGCAGAAGATGACGACGACGGCGCAGATGCCGGGCACGCTCACGCTGGACGACGCGCTGCGCATCGCGCGCGAGAACAACCCGGACTACATCAAGGTGCAGAATGATCCCGACGTGGCGGCCGCGCAGGTGCGGCGCAGCTGGGCGGCCTTGCTGCCGAACGTCAACACCTCTCTGGGTTTCAACGGCGTGTCCAGCACGACGTACACGGCGGTGGATCCCTTCGGTCAACCACTCAGCCAGCCGGTTGCCGTTACCACGAAGAGCAGCGGTGCGTCGCAGGGCGCTAACATGAACTTTACGCTGTTCGATGGCGGTCGGATGTTCCGGGATATGGCCGCCTCCCGCGCCCAGGCGAGATCCGTGGATGCGACGGTCCATTCCCAGCTGGTGTCTCTGGATGCGCGCGTGGCACGGCAGTATTTCCTCGCCGCGCAGGCCGAGAGGACGGAGGAAGTGGAACGCCGCACGCTGGCCGCGGCCCGTGACCGGCTGGACCGCCTGCAGCAGAGCTTTCGCCTCGCGAGTTCGACGCAGGTCGATCTTCTGGGGGCGCAGCAGAGTGTTATACGGGAAGAACGGCAGCTGGCGGGCTTCGAGAAGGACGCTCGCAAGCAGAAGCTGTCGCTGGCGCAGCAGCTGGGCATCGCAGGCAGTCCTGACTTCGAGCTGACCGGAGACCTGCCGGAAGCATTCGACCCGTCCGCGACGCTCAACGCGGATGCGCTGGTGGCGCAGGCATTGAGTTCCAGCCCGACCATACTGCAGCGCCAGGCCGCCTACGCGGCCACGAAGGCGCAGGCATCGGGTGCCCGGGGCGCTCGCCTGCCGACCATCAGCGGCGGCGTCAGTTACGGTCGCAGCGCGTCCGAGCGCGGGTACGGTGCGTGGGGTGAACTCAATCCGCAGAACCACAGCTTCGGTTTCAACATGAACGTGAGCTTTCCGCTGTTCACACGCTTCCAGACTTCGGCCAGCATTGCACAGGCAGCGGCAGCCGAGGAGGATGCCGCGCAGGATCTGCGCAGCGCACGCATACAGGTGGAGACGGATGTCCGCTCCGCTCTGCTCGACCTGATCGATGCGTACCGCGGTTTGACGGCGAACGAGGAAATCGCGCGCCTGACCGGGCAGCGCCTGGAGCTGGCCGAGGAGCGCTACAGGAATGGCGCGCAGGACATGGGGTTCATCCAGCTGCAGCAGGTGGTGGACGAAAACGCGAATGCGCAGCAGCAGGCCGTGATCGCGCGGTTCAACTTCCTTACGCAGCGGGTAAACCTCGAGGAGCGCCTGGGCGCGCCGCTGGCGCACTGAGCCATGTCGATACCGAAGCTTGCCATCAGTCGGCCCGTCGCCACGTGGATGCTCAGCATCGCGGTGGTGTTCCTGGGCGTACTGTCGTTCCTGCGTCTGCCGGTAGACCTGCTGCCCGACATTGCCTATCCGCGGCTCGTGGTCTACACGAACTATCCCAATGTCGGCCCGGCAGAGGTCGAGCACTTCGTCACGGAGCCCCTCGAGGCGCAGGTCAGTCGTGTGCCCGGCGTGGAGCGCGTGGAGAGCGTGTCCCGCGAAGGCACATCGCTGGTCTTCATCCGCTTCGCGTGGGGCACGGACATGGACTTCGCGGCGCTCAATGTCCGCGAGAAGACGGAATGCCATCCGCGACCACCTGCCGCAGCTGGCCGACCGGCCCGTGGTGCTGCGCCAGGACCCGCGCAGCGAGCCCATCATGGCGCTCAGCGTGTCCGCGGATTTCGATCTGTGGACACTGCAGCAGCTGTCCGATGATGTGTTCCGCCGGCGCCTCGAGCAGATCGACGGCGTGGCGCAGGCGGCACTGTCGGGCGGACTCGAGCGCGAGATCCACGTCGATGTGGACGAGCGCAAACTCCAGAGTTATGGCCTGAACATCGACCAGCTCTCGAATGCGCTCTCGGCAGCCAACACGGCCGGCGGCAGCGGACGCGTGCGCAAGGGTCAATTCCAGTATTCGCTGCGCACGCTGGGCGAGTTGCAGAGCGTCGATCAGATCTCGAACATCGTCGTCGCGCAACGCCCGCCGAGTGACAGTTCAGGCACGGGCCGCGTGGTGGTCGGCGACGTGGCCACCGTGCAGGACGCCTTCCGCGACCGCGAGTCGGAAGCACGCTACAACGGCAAGCCCGCCATCGGGCTGCTCGTCTTCAAGGAGTCCGGCGCCAATACCGTGAACGTGGCGCGCGATGTCGACAAGATCATCAAGGAGCTGAAGTCGGAGTATCCGAACGTCACGGTGGACGTGGCGATGAGCCAGGCCGGCTTCATCAACATGTCCATTTCGAATCTCATTCAGGAACTGTGGCTGGGCGGGCTGCTCTCCTTCCTCGTGCTCTTCTTCTTCCTCCGCGATGCGCGTTATCCCATCGCCATTTCGATGGCGATCCCCATCTCGGTGGTGGTCACATTCGCGCTGCTGGATGCCGCGCACGTGTCGCTCAACATCATGAGCCTGGGCGGGCTGGCTCTGGGCACCGGCATGCTCGTGGACAACTCCATTGTGGTGCTGGAGAACATATTCCGGCACCGCGAGAAGGGACTGGCCGCGAAGGCGGCCGCCGTGATCGGATCGGAGGAGGTGCAACGTGCGATCACGGCTTCCACACTGACGACCATTGCCGTGTTCGGGCCGATCGTGTACGTGCACGGCGTGGCGGGACAGCTGTTCGCGGCGCTCTCCTTCGCCGTGGCTTTCTCGCTGCTGGCCAGCCTTGGTGTGGCGGTGACGCTGCTGCCCGTGCTGGCCGCGGCCGCAGCCGGGGAACACAAGCCGCCGGGCGCATTCGGCCGCGCCGTGAGCGCCATGTTCACACCCATGCTCGACTGGTTCGAGCGCATCTTCGGGCGCTTTACCGCTGCGTACGAACACGCACTCGAGTGGGCGCTGCTCCATCGCGTGATCACGATCGGCCTTTCCGCGCTCGCGCTCGTTCTCACCATACCGCTGGCGCTGCGCCTGCCGCGCTCCGTGCTGCCGGAGGTGGATCAGGGCGAATTCCGCGTGCGTCTCGAGTTGCCGCGCGGCGCGCCGCTGGACCTGACGGTGGCGGGAGCCATCGCGACTGGACAGCCTGCTGCGCGCCGATCCCGGCGTGGACGCCGTATTCATGCGCGCCGGCAAACAGACGGCGATCGCGGGTGTGGAGGAGGAAGAGACCGGACTCAATACGGCGACGCTCGACGTGCGCACGAAGAGTCACACCAGTGCGCGGCCTGTCGTGGCGAGGCTGCGCCCGCACCTCAGGGTACCGGGCGCAACCGTGTCGGTCGAGACCGGGCAGGCCACCGCGGTGGGCAAACTGCTGGGCGCCGGACAGTCCGATCTGGCGGTGCGCGTGCGGGGCGATGACATGGGTGCGGCGCTCACCTACGCCGAGTCCATCCAGGGCAGGCTCGCGCGCGTGCCCGAGATCAACAACGTGCGCATCGGCACGGAGCTGGGTCAGCCGGAATACCTGATCGAAGTGGACCGCGACCGCGCGGCTGCCTTCGGTCTGACGGCGGACCAGGTGAAGACGGTGATCGAGAACAGCATGCTGGGCAAGATCGCCACACGCTTCACCGACTTCGACCGCAAGATCGACGTGGTGGTGCGCCTGCCCGAAGAGGAGCGCCGCTCGCTGGAGACACTGAACACGCTGCGTGTGGGCACGGTGCCCTTGCGCGAGCTGATCAATGTGCGCGAGTCCGTGGGCCCGGTAGAGATCGAGCGCGTCGATCAGAGTCGTGTCGTGCCTGTCTACGCGGATGTCAGCACGGGTGATGTGGACCAGGCAGTGCGCGCCGTGCGCGCCTCGCTTTCCGATGTGACGCCGCCCCGCGGCCTGCGCATTGAGATCGCCGGCGAGAACGAGGAGATGCGGCAGAGCTTCCGCGACCTCGCCTTCGCCTTGAGCCTTGCCGTGCTGCTGTGCTACATGATCCTGGCCGCGGAATTCGAGTCGTTCCTGCACCCGTTCACGATTCTGCTGTGCGTGCCGCTCTCGCTGATTGGCGCCACCTTCGGGCTGTGGCTGCACGGCTCGGGCCTCAACACGGTCAGCCTGATCGGCATCGTGATCCTGGCCGGGATCGTGGACAACGACGCCGTCGTCAAGATCGACTTCATCAATCAGATGCGGCGCGAAGGCATGAACACGCGCCAGGCCATCATGGCTGCGGGCCACGCGCGTCTGCGACCCATTCTGATGACGTCGGTGACCACCATGCTCGGTGTCGCGCCCATGATGCTGGGTATCGGCGCAGGAGCCGGCCTGCAGGCGCCTCTCGCGGTGGCCATCTTCTGGGGCCTCTTCGCCTCCACCGCGCTCACACTGGTAGTGATCCCGGTGGTCTACGAGATGTTCGATGACGCCGGCGTCTGGATCGCGGCGCGACTCGGCCGCCCGGTTGCGGCCGAGGCCCGCAGCCGCGAGCACGGCGCACCTGCGAGCATGCCTGAACCTGCATCGGGGGACTGATGATCCGCCTAGCCATCGGCCGTCCGGTCGCGGTGACCATGGCGTACCTGGTCATTGCCGCGCTGGGAGTCGCATCCGTGGCGCAACATCCCCATCGAGCTGCTGCCCGACACCGATCTGCCCCGGCTCAGCATCACCGCGAACTGGATCGGTGCTTCGCCCGAGGTGATGGAGGCATTCGTCGCGTCGCCCATCGAGGAAGAAGTGCAGCAGGTGCGGGGCGTGGAGAAGGTGACGTCGACGTCGAAGGAGAACACGACCAGTGTGGCGGTCGAGTTCGCCCTCGAGACCGACATGCAGTTCGCGCGGCTGGAGCTGTCCGAGCGCATTGCCAACCTCAAGAGCAAGCTGCCCGCGGGCGTCAGCACCAGCGTGACGCCCTACGTGCCGGACCAGTTCCAGGAATCCCGCCAGCCGCTGCTGCGCTACACACTGACAGGCCCTTACACACAGGAGTATCTGCGCCAGTACGTGGAGGACGAACTGGACCCGCAGCTGCGCCAGATCGAGGGCGTGGGCGACATGGTGGCACAGGGCGGCCGCGACCGCGTTCTGGAGATCGAGCTGAGCGAAGACAAGATCCGCTCGCTCGGCCTGTTGCCGCAGGTGGTGTCGGATCGGGTAAGCAGCATGGAGATCGTCGAGGAGGCCGGCGCGGTGCACGCGGAAGGCGGCCTGCTGCGCACGGTGGCCATGCGGCAGCGCGCGGAAACCGCGGACGACATCCGCCATCTGCCGGTGATGGTCGACCATGGGCGCGTGGTGCGTGTCGAGGATGTGGGTCGGGTGTTCGAGACCTATGAGGACCCTCTCTTCTATTACCGGATCAACGGCTTCCCCGCGGTCGCTTTCGAGATCTACCGCGCACCGCGCTCCAATGCCGTGGCCACCGCGGACCGGGTGAAACAGCGGCTGGCCGAGCTGGAGCATTCGCACCCATCCGGCGTGAAGGTCCTCCTCGATGCGGACCAGAGCAAGGACATTCGCAAGCAGCTCACCGACCTGCGCACACGCTCGCTGGTCTCCGCCGCCATCGTGCTCGTGGTGCTGCTGCTGTTCATGCGCTCCGTGCGCTCGGCCGTCGTGGTATTCGCGACCGTCGCGTTCTCCGTCCTCATCACAGTGAACGTGATGTACTTCGCGGGGTTCACGCTGAACCTGCTCACGCTCATGGGACTGGCCATGGGCTTCGGACTGGTGGTGGACAACGCCATCGTCGTGTACGAGAACACGTACCGCCGACGACGCGCGGGCGATTCCGCGATGGAAGCGGCCACGCGTGGCGCATCGGAGGTGTGGCTCGCGATCCTGGCGTCCACGGGCACGACGGTGGTGGCGCTCATTCCCTTCGTTTATCTGCAGGGCGAGCTGCGCGTCTACTACGTGCCGCTGGCGCTCGTAGTGGGCATTGCGCTGGTGGCGAGCATGGCGGTCTCGTTCTCCTTCATTCCCTCGCTGGGCGCACGGCTGCTGGGGGGCATCAAGCCGATTGCGGCGGCGACTGATGCCGACCATGCGGTGCCGGCGCCCGCACATCTCACCGCCATCCCGCCCGCACTGCGTCGCGTGTTCGTGGTGCGTCTCTATGCCGGCCTGATCCGCGCGTCGCTGCGGCGGCCATGGGTGGCGGTGCTGCTGGCCTGCATGGCGCTGGGTGGGTCCTATTACCTGTTCAACAAGTACGTGAGCCGCGGCATCCGCTGGGGCGGCGGTTTCGGCGACCAGAAGGACAGGATCACGATCTACATCTCGCAGCCGCGCGGCGAAGAGCTGGAGCGACACCGACCAGCTGGCGCGCTTCTTCGAGGACCGGCTGAACGCCATGCCGGAAGTGGATCACTTCGTTTCAGCCAGATCCAGGCCGCCGTCGGTCTCATCAACGTCTACTTCCCTGACTCACTGCAGTACTCCGCCATGCCACCGGCCATCAAGGAGCAGATGGTGCAGTACAGTCTGCTGTTCGGCGGCACGGATGTGCGCGTGACCGGCTATGGTCCGTCCTTCTACGGCGGCGGCGGCGGATCGTCGCCCAACTATGCGATGACGATGCTGGGCTACAACTACGAGGAGGTGCGCAAGATTGCGGAGGACATTGGCGAGCGCCTCAAGCGCTTCTCACGCATACGCGATGTCGACACCAACTCTGCGGGCCATTTCTTCCAGCGCGACAAGGTCGACGGAGATCGTCGTCGACATCGATCGCAAGCGGCTGGCGCTGCACGATCTCACATCGCGCGACATCGTAGCCTACGTCGCCGCCGCCATCCGCGGGCGCAATCAGAACAGCCAGGTTCGCGTCGGCGGCGAGGAGATGCAGCTGTCGGTGAAGCTGTCGGGCAGTCGCAACATCGATGTGGATCAGGCTGAAGGACCTGCTGCTGCCCGACAGCGCACCGCGCGCGAAGGTGTGCGCCTGAGCGACGTCGCGACATCCACGAGCGCCAGGTGCTGAATCAGGTGATCCGTGAGAACCAGCAGTACCAGCGCATTGTGAGCTACGAGTTCCGCGGGCCAACCAAACTCGGCGATCGCGTCAAGGACGCGGTGGTGAAAGCCACGGCACTGCCACCCGGCTACACCATCAAGGACCGGCAGCTGTGGACCTGGTCCACCGAGGAGCGGGCGCAGATCTGGGGCGTCATTGCGATCGCCATCGTGCTGATCTTCATGGTGACCGCTGCGCTGTTCGAATCCATCAAGCAGCCGTTCTGCGTGCTGCTCACCGTGCCCATGGCGCTGATCGGCGTCTTCCTGATCTTCTTCTACACGGGCGCCAACTTCACGCGCGAGGCGTACGTTGGCGTCATCATGATGTCGGGTATCGTGGTCAACAACTCGATTCTGCTCGTCGATCACGTGAACCAGCTGCGCCGCCGTGAAGGATCTCTCGCTGCAGGACGTCTGATCCGCGGCACCATCGAACGCGTGCGCCCGATTCTGATGACGACCATGACGACGATTCTCGGTCTGCTGCCACTGGTGCTGTTCAGCAAGGACGTGAACCAGAACATCTGGAACGCGCTGACGTACGCACTGGTGGGCGGCCTCTCCAGCTCCACGACTGCTGGTGCTCACCGTCACGCCGGCGCTGTACCTGATGCTCGAGCGGCGCGCGGAGCGTAAGCGCGTGGCGGCCATGCAGCCCGTCACGGCAGCACCGTCGGTGGTGGGCGCTGCGCCAGCCTACTGAGCGCGCGACTTCCGGTCGCCAGCGACACCCCGTGCCCGGCTTGCCCGGACACGGGGTGTCCTGCTTTCTGCGGATCGGAGACCGGCCATCGGGTTATACTGGACCACCTGAAAGGCAGCAGAACAGAATGCCAACACCTCTGGCTCACGGCGTTGCCGGGTATGCCGTGGCGGCCACGATCCGGTCGAGCAGGACTGAGCGCTGGCGCCTGACCGCGCTGGCCATCGCGATCTCCTGGCTGCCCGACCTCGACTTCATTCCCGGCATCTTCGTGGGTGACGCCGGCCGTTACCATCGCGGTCCCACGCATTCGCTGGCTGGCGCGCTCCTGTTTTCGTTGCCGCTGGCACTCGTGATCACCCTGGTGTTTCGCGCGCGGTCCCGTGACCAGCCACGGATGGCAGGCGACGAACGCTCGTTCGGGTTCTGGTACCTCTTCACGCTGGCCGTCTGGTTCTCGCACATCGTGCTGGATCTGCTGTCGCCGGACATGATCGGCAATTCGGGCATGCGCCTCTGGTGGCCCGTGAGCAACGTCTACGTCGCCACCACGCTGCCGCTCCCCGCCTGGCTCATTCATTTCGTCGATTTGCAGTTCGGGCCCACCGCCACGGTTTTCTTCCACACCCTCTTCAGCTTTCACGCCCTCGGAGTCGCCATCGTCGAGGCGCTGCTCTTCAGCCCGGTGTTGCTTATGCCGATTACAGTTGCAGGGTTGCGCCGCTGGCGTGCGGCCCGTCACTTGGCACACGGCGCTGCACGGCCGGCGCAAGCGCACGACGCGCCGCCGGCCGGCGAACTGGAAGGCACGTCCGGCGCCTGACAGGGCCCGGCCGCTTGCACGGGATTCGAAAGAACACCGCGTGACCACTGACCCACCGTCGCGTATCTCTGACAGGGACAGGATGCCCACAACATCGCTGCTGCTTCCACAGCCGCTGGAAGCCCTCGAAATCCTCGCCTACAATCTGCGCTGGACGTGGTGGCGCGAGACGTGGTCCCTCTTCCGCTGGCTGGATCATGATGCCTGGGCGCATTCGCATCACAATCCGGTGCGCCTGCTGAGCGACCTCTCGCCGCAGCGGCTGCGCCAGGCCGCCAATGATGCCGGCTACGTGGAACGAGTGCAGGCGGCGGCCCGCGAACTCGCAGGCTATCTGGCTGCCAGGCCGGGCGCGGAGCCGAGGCGCATCGGCTACTTCTCGGCCGAGTTCGCGATCACGGATTGCATTCGCGTGTTCTCGGGCGGGCTCGGCGTGCTGGCCGGCGATCATCTCAAATCGGCGAGCGATCTGGGCGTGCCGCTGGCAGGCGTCGGTCTGATGTATCGTGACGGCTACTTCACGCAGCGCGTGGATGCGCAGGGCTGGCAGCACGAGATGTATCGACACCTCGAACCCTCGATGCTGCCGCTGCGACCCGTGGCTGGCGCCGACGGCGGACCCCTTCTGCTGACAGTCGAGTTCCCCGGTCGCATGGTGGGTGTGCGCGTGTGGCGCGCGGACGTGGGCGCGGTGCCGCTCTATCTGCTGGACACGGACGTCGACAGCAATACCACGGAAGACCGGCACATCACGGACCGGTTGTACGGCGGCGATCTGGAGCACCGGCTGAAGCAGGAGCTGGTGCTGGGCGTGGGTGGCGTGCGCGCGCTGGAAGCGCTGGGTCATCCCATCGAAACCCTGCATCTGAACGAGGGTCACGCGGCGTTCGCAGTCTTCGAACGTCTGCGACAGGCGATGCGCGGCGCCGGTCAATTCGACCGCGCACTGGCGGCCGCCGCCGATCAGATCGTCTTCACCACGCACACGCCCGTCGAGGCGGGGCACGATTACTTTCCGGCAGACCTGATGGAGCGCTACTTCCGCGCCCATGTAGAGGCCGCGGGCATCAGCTGGCGCGACTTCTATGCGCTGGGCCTGACCCGCGACCCGTACCGCTCGGGCCAGTTCTGCATGACGGCGCTGGCACTGCGCGGTGCGCGCGCCAGCAATGGTGTGAGCGAACGGCACGGCGAAATCAGCCGCACCATGTGGCAGACGCTGTTCCAGGCGCCGACCGTAGCGGAGACACCGATCGGCCACGTCACCAACGGCGTGCACCTGCCCAGCTGGGTGGGCTCGCGCCTGGCGCGTGTCTACAGCGATGTCATCGCCAGGGACTGGCGCGTGCGCAGCGGCGCCGTCAGCTGGTCACGCGCCGCCACCATCCCGGTGGAGCGGCTCTGGGCCGCGCGCCAGGATCAGCGCGGCTACCTGATCGATCGCCTGCGCGCGGCGCTGCTGACGCAGTCGAGAGCGCGCGGCCTGGCGGGCGAGGAGGCGTTGCTGCTGGATCCGTCCGCGCTGACCATCACGTTCGCGCGGCGCTTCGCGACCTACAAGCGCGCAACACTCCTGTTATCCGATCTGCCTCGCCTGGCGCGCATCCTGAACGGCGAGGGCCGGCCCGTGCAGATCATCTTTGCGGGCAAGGCGCACCCGCGCGACGACGGCGGCAAGCAGTTCCTGCACGATGTGTTCGCGGCAAGCCACCGGCCGGAGTTCCTGAGCCGCATTCTGTTCGTGGAGAACTACGACGTCGAGCTGGCGCGCCACCTCGTGCAGGGCTCCGATGTCTGGCTCAACGTGCCTCGCCGGCCGCTCGAAGCCAGCGGCACCAGTGGCATGAAGGCCGCCGCGAACGGGGGATTGAACCTGAGCATTGCGGATGGCTGGTGGGCAGAGGCGTGGGAAGCGCACAACAACCTGACCGCGCCCATCGGCTGGGTAATTGACCCAGGTACCGGCAACGGCGCCACCGATGAGGCCGACGCGGATGCGCTCTACACACTGCTGGAAACCGAGGTGGTGCCCCTGTTCTACGCGCGCGACGAGCGCGGCATCCCGCACGGCTGGGTGGAACGCATGCGCGCCGCCATTTCGCAGGTCTGCGCATACTTCAATACCGATCGCATGGTGGGCGAGTACGTCGAGAACGCCTACCGCCTGGATGTGGCCTCGCGTACACCCTGATATCGCAGCGCTGGCCTCAGGATGGGCCGACAACCGCAATTCCGATGTGCGGGCGCATCAGGCCACGGGCGCCATCCTAACGTGCTGTCAGATAGCGGCCGATGCCGCCTGCGCGTTCTCCGCCTCCTGGCGCAGCTCTTCCGCAAGGCTGGCCTGGTCGCGGAAAATGGTGGCCAGCGCCAGTGTGCGGCCGTCCCGGCGCAGCCGCACGGCGCAGTCACGCGCTGCGGGATCGCCAGCCAGTTCGGCTTCATCCCAGTCGACGGCGTGGCCCACGTAGGCAATGGTCACGTCGTAGTGCTGGCTCCAGAAGAACGGCGCCGCGGTGAACGGCGTGCGCAGGCCCAGCACGTTGCGCGCGGCCGTGCGGCCCATGCGTTCGGCGACCACCCAGTGCTCCACGCGGATGGGCTGCTGACTGCGCGCGTCCGGCCACGCTGCCGCATCACCGGCGGCCCAGATGCCCGGTGCCGACGTCTCGAGGTACTGGTTCACGACGATGCCGTTGTTCACCGTGAGCCCCGCCTCCTGCGCGAGCGTCGTTCGCGGCCGCACGCCCACGCCCTGCACCACGAGGCCCGCCTCGATCCGCGTTCCGTCATCCAGCGTGACCTGATCGCTGCCCACGTGGCTCACGGTGCGCCCCAGGTGAAAGTGAACACCGTGTTCCTCGTGCAGCTCGCGGATGAAGCGGCCCAGGTCGGGACCCATGATGCGCGCCAGCGGCACAGGCTCGGGCGCGATGATGTGCACGTCGAGACCCCGCTGGCGCAGTGACGCCGCGACTTCCAGGCCGATGAAGCTCGCGCCAATGACGGCAACGCTCCCGCCGGCCGCGGCGGCGGCGATGATGGCGCGGCTGTCATTGAGCGAACGCAGTGTCAGCATCGTCGTACCCGCATCCGCGGGTACGGGGAGACGAATGGCTTCCGCACCCGGCGCGAGGATGAGCGCTTCGAAGCGGTGCTGCGTTCGGTCCGCCAGCATCACAGCGCGCTGCGCCGCATCCAGCTGCAGCACGGCCTGCCGCACAAACTCGATGTTGCGCTCGCCGTAGAACTCGGGCGGGTGCAGCGGAATCCACTCTTCGGGCGCGTTTCCGGCCAGGTAATCCTTGGAGAGATTCGGGCGGTCGTACGGTGAAGCGGATTCGGCATCGAAGACGGTAATGGGTCCGGCGTAGCCTTCGCGCCGCAGCGTCTCCGCCGCGACATTGCCGGCGGCGCCCGCGCCCACGATCCCGATCGACTCTGGACTCCGGACCGGTGTGCGACGCGGACGGGCCGCGTCCACTCGCCCCGTCAGCACAATACGTCCGTCGCTCCGCCGCACGCCCCAGGTGGCAATGTCATTGAGAGCGGGCGGGCTGACGGCTTCACCCGTGCGCAAACTGAAGCACGCGTGATGCCACGGGCAGTGCACCATCTCGCCATTGATCAGCCCCTCTGCCAGCGGCCCGCCGTAATGCGTGCAGTGCGCCGCTACGGCAAATACCTCGCCGCGCACGCGTGCGAGCATTACCGGCTCGCCTTCGAAATGTCCTGTCAGGCAGCTGCCCTCCGGCAGTTCGGACTCGGTAATGCCCTGCGCCAGGTCCGGTCCAACCGGCTCGCCCTGATCGACCGCCATGCACACACCACCCCCGCCGCGCTCGTGTCACCGTTCGGAATCCCGGGAGGGCGCAGCGTATCCCTGCCCGTCCCCGACCATAGGGTGGGCCGGTTCGAGCGGCAACCGCCGCAAACGACAAACGCCGGGTCGCATACGATCCGGCGTCCGTCTGCGGCCCGGTCACATCAGCCTGGATTTCGGCAAGTCTCGCGCGCGTGCGCGACTCAGCGGTGCGGTGGATCTGCGGCGGGCTGCACACCCAGGCGGTACGCCTCGCGCGTGGGGCGGAGCGGTCGCATGAGCCAGTAGGGACGGCGCGTCCCATCCGGTGAATGACGATCGGCCGGGCGCGTCCTCTCCAGCCACTGCTGATAGGCGGCATGCGCCTTCGCCGTGTCCACCGAAACATTGCCGTAGGCATTGCCGCGCCCGGCCTTGCGCACACGCACGGCCTGATGCCAGCAGTGCATGCCCGAGATCGGGTCCGGCTGCACGGGGAACGTCAGGTTCTGGTGTACGCCGGCATCCGTCCACCAGACCCGCGCGGTGTCGGCGTCATTCGAGGCAAACGGCCTGACACCGTGTTCGAGTGACAGGCGCCAGACATTGCCGTCATGCGCCAGCGCCGCGGTCGCCATCATCTGCCGCTGTCCGGGCCCATCGCGCAGGCGCCAGCGGCCCATGTGATGACTGCAGGCGACGACGCCCGGTCTGATCCCCTCCGTCACCCACGCCTTCACGACGAAGTGACCGATCGCGGTCTCCACCCGCACGAGGTCGCCGGTCTCCACGTCCAGGCGAGCCGCGTCGCTGGTGTGCAGCCACAGTGGATTCGTGTGCGCAATTTCGTCCAGCCACTTGGCGTTGGCGCTGCGCGTGTGGATCTGCACGGGCAGGCGGAACGTCGAGATGAGCGGCATCTGCCCGGGCTCGAGACTGGACGGGTGGATCTGGCTGCGGATGTAGGTGGGAATCGCGTATTCGGGCCAGCCCCATTCGGCGAGCGTGCGCGACCAGAACTCGAGCCGGCCACTGGGCGTCGGGAAGCCACGGCGTACCTTGCCATCGAGCAGCACGCCAGCCGCGCGCCGGCCCTCCGCATCGGGCTCGGGCACCGGCTGTGGTACGATGTTAGGGGAGGCCGGCCTGGGCGATCGCGTGTAGGCGCGACCGAAGCGATCGACCTGCAGGTCATCGAGCTCGTCGCGTGCCACCTCCTGCTCGTACACCGCGCCCACACGCTGCGCCACCTCGAACGCGCCGTAGCGCCGCATGTACGCGAGCGGGCTCAGCTGCTGCGCAGCCGCCGCCTCGGGCAGGCCGGGCACGGAGTTTTCGAACATCCAGCCGTAATACTCGTCCAGGCCCAGCTTCTCGCCGGGCCGCTGCACCGACTCGAACCAGCGGCGAATGCCCAGCGAGCCGTCGGGATCGATGCGCCAGGACAGCTCGATCCAGAATTCGTTCTCTTCCCACACTTCGCCGGGATTCACCTGGCGCGTGTCCTGGATGGATTCACCCATGCGCTCGCGCGCGGCGCGCAGCACCGGCTGCCGGAAGCCGATCCACTGCCCATCGTACTGCTCGTACGAATGCACGTCGTGTCGTTCCGCGCCCACGCCCATCGGTAACACGTAGTCTGCAAAGTACGCCGTCTCGCTCCACGTCGGCGTGAGCGCCACGTGCAGGCCCAGCAGCTTCTCGTCCGTGAGCGCCTCGATCCAGGAGAAGCCGTCGGGATTGGTCCACACCGGATTGTAGACGCGGCTGAAGTAGACGGAGAGGCGGCCGCGACCGTCGCGCAGCAGGTGGGGCAGCAGAAACGACATCTCGAACATGGCCAGCGGAAATTCCGCGGGCCAGGTGAGCCCGTTCCAGCGCGGCGGGTGCGGCGGCAGGTGAATGGGCCGGGGCACGAACTTGTTCCAGGCGTTGGGGAAGGTGCCGCCCTCGGTGGCGACTGCTCCCATGAGCGCGTTGAGCAGGAACAGCGTGCGCGCCACCTGCCAGCCACCCAGGTTGCCCGAACCGGCACTGCGCCAGTTGTGCGTGGCCAGGCGGGTGCCCGCCTGGCCCACCGCCTGCGCGACTTCCTCGAGCGTATGCGCAGCCACGCCCGACTCGCGCGCCGCGAAATCGAACGTGTACTCCGCGTACAGGCGGTCCAGTGCCTGGTGGAAGTCCTCGAAGGAAGGCTCGCCTTCCGCCGGGCCGCCGACGTCCCCGCCCGCCTGCTCCAGATACTCGCGCCAGTTCCACCAGCGCTCCACAAACTCGCGGTTATACAGGCGGTTGCGGATGAGGTAGTGCGCGATGCTGAGCAGAATCGCGGCCTCGGAGCCGGGCCAGGGCGCCACCCACCAGTCGGCGTGTGTGGCCGTGTTGGAGAGGCGGGTGTCGAAGACGATCAGGCGGGCGCCGTTCTTCTTGCCTTCGATGATGCGCTGCGCGTGCGGGTTGAAGTAGTGGCCGGCCTCGAGGTGGCTGCTGATGAGCAGGATAACACTGGCGTTAGCATGGTCCGGGCTGGGCCGGTCCAGGCCCATCCAGAAGTGGTAGCCGGCGCGCGCACCGCTGGAGCAGATGTTGGTGTGGGAGTTGTGACCGTCCACGCCCCACGCTGCCAGTACGCGCTCCGTGTACCCGTCCTCGCCCGGACGGCCCACGTGATACATGATCTCGCTGTGTCGCCCATCCACAATGGCCTGACGGACGCGCGCCGCGATGTCCTCCAGCGCTTCATCCCAGCTCACGCGCGTCCATTGCCCCGCGCCGCGTTTGCCCGTCCGCTTCAGCGGGTGCAGCACCCGGTCCGGATCGCGCACCTGGTTCAGCGTGGCCGGTCCCTTCGCGCAGTTGCGGCCGCGCGAGCCCGGGTGCTCCGGATTGCCCTCGAACTTGCGGATCTCGAGCGTCGTGCGATCGACATAGGCCAGCAGGCCGCAGGCGGACTCGCAGTTGAAACACGTGGTGGGCACCAGCGTGTAGCGCCGCTCGACACGCTCGGGCCACGCGCGGGAGTCCAGCTCGGCCCAGTCCTCCCACCGCTCCCTGGGCGGAAACGAAGCCAGGTGAATCCCGCTGGGGCCGCGATAGAAAGTCTCCTGTCGGCCAGCCGCTTCGTCGGCAGGCGGCGGTGTGACCGGTCCCGGTGTGGCTCGCTCCAAGGATCCCTCGCTCTGTTTCGTGGACGCGGCGCAATCTGGCCCGTGGCGCCCGGAAACTGAAGGGGTGGCGCCCCGCACGGCGGTGGTGGGGTAAGGAATTCCCCCACGCGCGAAGTGGGAACGTGCTTACGAGCATCCACCGTAGCCGGACAGCACAACTGGGCAGGTGGCGGCACGTTGCACAGCCGTAGGACTGGCCCCGTGGCCGCTCCCTCGACCACGCGGCGGTCGATGTGACGCGTGAGGCTTCTGTGGCGAGCAGAAGCTGCGCGCGCGCGGGGCCGAGGCAGTGTCCCGCCCCGGACGCCGGTCCGGGTGGAGCCGGCGCCGGATCCTCTTACGGTGACCGGAGGTGAGCCATGCTCTCTCCTTCCACGCAACCGTGGATCGACGGAGACACCCTGGGCGAGCATTCGAGGCGCAGGGGCATCGGACGACGGGAGTTCGTCGAGTCGTGCGGAAAGTTCGCCGCGATGCTGGGTCTGAGCACTGCCATGACGCCCAGACTCGTGCGCGCGCTCGAGCAGGTGAAGCGACCCACAGTGATCTGGCTGCAGCTGCAGGAATGCACCGGTTGCGTGGAGAGCGTGATCCGCACCAGTGAGCCGTCCATCGGCGATCTCGTGCTCGATCTGGTCTCGCTCGATTACCAGCACACGCTTATGGCCGCCGCGGGCAGCGCCGCCGAGAACGCGCTCAAGAAGTCGATGGCGGACAACAAGGGCAGCTACCTGCTCGTCGTCACCGGGTCGGTGCCGCTCAATGACGGCGGCATCTACACGACCATCGGCGGCCGGCCCGTCAAGGAGATCCTCGAGGAAGCCGCCGCCGGCGCCGCCGCCATCATCGCGGTGGGCGCGTGCGCGCACTGGGGCAGCGTGCAGGCGGCGAGGCCCAATCCCACGGGAGCGGTGGGCGTCTCCCAGGTGATCGGCAACAAACCCGTTGTTAACATCGCGGGCTGTCCGCCCATTGCCGACGTGGTGACGGCTACGGTCGTGCATTACCTGACGTTCGGCCGCATGCCCGAGCTGGACTATGACGGCCGCCCGCTGTTCGCGTATGGCGCGCGCATTCACGACCAGTGCCCGCGACGCGCCAACTTCGATGCCGGCCAGTTCGTGGAGCGCTTCGATGACGAGGCGGCGCGCAAGGGCTGGTGCCTCTACCACGTGGGCTGCAAGGGCCCGGCGACCTTCTCGCCCTGCCCCATCTTCATGTGGAACACGGGCACCAACTGGCCCATTGGCGCGGGCCACCCCTGCATTGGCTGCACCGAGCGACACTTCTGGGATACGATGTCGCCCTTCTACGGCCGGCTGCCCAACGTCGCGGGCTTCGGTGTCGAGGGCCGCGTGGACCGGATCGGCGGCGCGCTCGCGCTGGGTGTGACCGCCGGCATTGCCGCGCACGCGGTCGCGACCGGCGTCCAACGTTCACGTCAGCGCAAGGCTCTGCCCATCGTGCAGCAGCCTCCAACCGGGAAGGAAGGCGGACATGGCCAGAGCTAAAGTCGTTGTCGATCCGATCACCCGGATCGAAGGGCACCTCCGCATTGAGGTGCAGGCCGACAACGGCAGGATCGCCAACGCCTGGGCCACGTCGACACAGTTCCGCGGCATTGAGATCATCATGGAGGGCCGGGACCCGCGCGACGCGTGGGCCTTCACGCAGCGCATCTGCGGCGTGTGCACCGTGGTCCACGCCGTGGCTTCGCTGCGCGCCGTCGAGGATGCGCTGGACATTCGCATTCCACCCAATGCGAACATCATCCGCAACATCGTGCACGGCATGCAGCTGGTGCAGGACCACGTGATCCACTTCTACCATCTGCACGCGCTGGACTGGGTCGATGTGGTGAGCGCACTGAAGGCGGATCCGGAAGACACCGCGCGCATCGCGAAGTCGATCTCGCCATGGCCCAACAACTCGGCCACCTACTTCCGCGCGGTTCAGGACCGGGTGAAGAATTTCGTGCAGAGCGGACAACTCGGCATCTTCACCAACGGCTACTGGGGTCATCCCGCGTACAAGCTGCCGCCGGCCGTGAATCTGCTGGGTGTGGCGCACTATCTGGAAGCCCTCGACTGGCAGCGCGATGTGATCCGCGTGCACACCATCTTCGGCGGCAAGAACCCGCATCCGAATTTCCTGGTGGGCGGCATGGCGTCGGCCATCAACGTGGATGACACGGCCACCATCAACGCCGAACGTCTGATCGATGTGCACGCCATGATCAAGCGCGCACGCGAGTTCGTGGAGCAGGTGTACTGGCCGGACCTGGTCGCCATTGCCGGCTTCTACAAGGACTGGGCTGGCATCGGTGGCGGCACCGGCAACTACCTGGCTGTCGGCGAGTGGCCGGAAGGCGATGTGCGCGAGATCGACAAGCTGTACCTGCCGCGTGGCATCATCATGAACAAGAACCTCGGTGAGGTGCTGCCGTACGATCACCAGAAGGTAAAGGAGTACATTACGCACTCCTGGTACGAATACGCGGGCGGTGACAGCACCGGGCTGCATCCGTGGGAAGGCGAGACGAAGCCGAAGTACGCGGGCCCGCCCACACCGTGGCAATACCTGCAGGACAGCGACAAGTACACGTGGATGAAAGCGCCGCGCTACGACGAGTCGCCCATGGAAGTGGGACCGCTGGCGCGCATGCTCGTCGCCTATGCATTGGGACATGCCGACGTGAAGGGCATGGTGAACGAAACGCTCGGCAAGCTGGGCGCACCGCCGGCTGCGCTCTTCTCCACGCTGGGCCGCGTGGCAGCGCGTGGCATTGAGACCGTGCTCATTGTCCGGCGCATGGAGAACTGGTACAACGAGCTGATCTCGCGCATCCGCAGCGGCGATGTCGCGACCTTCAACCCGGACAAGTGGGACCCGTCGACGTGGCCGAAGACGGCACGCGGCTACGGCTACCTCGATGCACCACGCGGCGGCCTGGGCCACTGGGTGGAGATCACTGATGGCAAGATCTCGCGCTACCAGTGCGTGGTGCCCAGCACGTGGAACTGCTCGCCGCGTGACAGCAAGGGCGTGATGGGTCCATACGAGGCGGCGCTGGTCGACAACCACCCGCTGGTGGATCCGGAACGGCCCATCGAGATCCTGCGCACCATCCATTCATTCGATCCGTGCATGGCGTGCGGCGTGCACGTCCTGGACACGGAGGGCAAAGAGGTCACACGCGTGAGGGTCCAATGAGCACCGCGCCCATGCCGGCCTCGGCGCCGCCCCGGGCGCTGGATCGCAAGCCACACCCGGAGGAGGGCAATTACCGCTGGATCTATCTGTGGGGCGTACCGCTGCGCATTGGTCACTGGGTGGCGGCGATCTGCATCGTGGTCCTCTGCCTGACAGGGTATTACATTGGGCGACCGTTCTTTTCCATGGGAGACCCGCAGATCTCGCCCTTCTTCATGGGCTGGATGCGGTTCATTCACTTCCTGGCGGCGGCGCTGCTCGTGGCCGTCTCCATCTGGCGTGTATACTGGCTGTTCTTCGGGAACAAGTTCGAGTCGTGGAGGGCGCTGTTCCCGGTGCAGGTGAAGGACTGGAAGAATCTGTTCAAGCAGGGCATGGCGTACGTGACCATCAGGCCGGAACGCGCACCCCACTACCTGGGCCACAATCCGCTGCAGCAGTTCAGCTACACGGGCATGTATACGGTGGCGTTCATTCAGGCGGTGACGGGCTTTGCGCTGTATGGCCTGAGCAACCCCAACGGCGTTTTCTTCCACGCGCTCGGCTGGATGGGACCGCTGCTGGGCGGCTGGCAGCTGGTTCGCCTGCTGCACCACGTGCTGCTCTGGACCTGGGCCATCTTCGTGCCCATACACGTCTACCTGGCGGTGCGCTCGACGATTCTCGAGCGCGAGGGCAATATCGGCGCCATCTTCAGTGGTGGCCGCTACATTCCCGAGCACGCGCACTTCGAGGATGCCTGAGGTGCAGCGCACACTGGTGCTCGGCGCGGGCAATCCGATCGTGGGCGACGATGGCATTGGCATTGCCGCCCTCGAGCGGCTGCGGGAAGGCTGGCGCTTCGATGATGCCGTCGACCTGGTGGATGGCGGCACCTGGGGCATGAATCTGCTGCCACTCATCGATGACACCGATCGACTGCTGATCCTCGACGCCGTGCACGCCGGCCGCGAGCCGGGCACACTCCTCGAGCTGGAGCGCGCCGAACTGCCCCGCTTCCTTTCCCTCAAGCTGTCGCCGCACCAGATCGATCTGCGTGAGGTGCTGGCCCTCTGCGAGTTGCGCGGCACGCTGCCGGATGACACCGTGGTGATCGGACTGCAGCCGGGAAAGCTCGACATGTCCACCGAGCTGAGTCCGGCTGTGGCGTCCGCCATCGAATCGCTCGTGCAGCGCGCACTCGTGCGCCTGCGCGCGTGGGGCCACGAAGCTTCGCCTGTTGCCGAGGTACTGCGTGCATGAGATGAGCCTGGCCCTCGACGTCTGTCGCATTGCCGAGGAGACGGTGGGTCAGGATCGTCTGGAACAGGTAACCGCGGTGGGCCTGGAAGTGGGCGAGCGCTCCGGCATCGAGCTGGATAACTTCGCATTCTGTCTCGAGGCGCTGCTGGCCTCGCCCCCGTTCGGCAAGGCCAGGCCGATCATTGAGCAGCTGCCGGGTGACGACCTGCGCGTCACCTGGGTCGAGGTGGATGATGGCAGTCCGTAGAATCGACGTGCGCGAGCGCGTCATGGCCAAGAATGATGAGCTGGCCGCCGAAGTCCGCAGCCGGCTCGGCCACAACCTGGTTCCCGCATTCAACCTCGTCTCCTCGCCGGGCGCGGGTAAGACGTTCCTGCTGGAGCGCACGCTGGATGCGTGCTCCGACCTGTCGATCGCCGTCGTGACCGGTGATGTGCAGACACAGAACGATGCCGATCGACTGGCACGCCACACGGAGCGGCTCGTGCAGGCCGTGGTCACGGGGGGCGCCTGTCACCTCGACGCACGCCAGGTGCTCGACGCGATCGAGCAGATCGATCTGTCGAGCACGGACCTGCTCTTCATCGAGAACGTCGGCAACCTCGTGTGTCCGGCCGCCTGGGACCTGGGCGAGGCCAGCAAGATCGTGATCTTCTCGGTGACCGAAGGCGAAGACAAACCGGAAAAATATCCGCGCATGTTCGAGCGCGCGGAATTCGTCGTGATCAGCAAGCAGGATCTGCTACCCTACGTCCCGTTCGATGTGGACCGCGCCGTGCAGATCGCACGCAAGGTGAATCCGTGGCTGCGCTTCTTTTTTGTCTCGGCCCTCACCGGACAGGGCATGGACGAGTGGTACGCATTCCTGCGCGAGCACGTACGTGACGCTCAGAGCGCGCGTGCAGCCGCCGCCATGCGCTCGCCCGCGCCGGTGCCGTGAGGTGACGCATGCGCTGATGGCGGACGACGATGACGCCTCCGGCTCGCCGATACCGTCCCGGCTGGACCGTCACGTCGCCGGCCGTGAAGCGCTCCTGCTGCACGTGCGTGGTGTCGTGCAGGGCGTTGGCTTCCGCCCGTTCGTGCACCGCCTCGCCGACCGTCTCGCGCTTTCAGGCTGGGTGCGCAACGAAGCGGGCGAGGTGCGCATTCACATTGAGGGCGAGCCCGACGCCGTTCACCAGTTCCTGGTAGAGCTGCGCGCAGATGCCCCTTCACTGGCACGCATTCGAAAGCATTGATGCGCTCCCCGCAGCGGCCGGCGTCGCACACGGATTCCGCATTGTCGCCAGCGAAACTGAAGCGACAGGTCGTCTGCCCGTTTCACCGGACGTGGCGCTGTGCGACGCGTGTCGCCGGGAGCTGCTCGATCCCGCGAACCGCCGCTACCGCTATCCCTTCATTACGTGCACGGACTGCGGTCCGCGCTTCACCGTCATCGAGTCGATGCCGTACGACCGCGAGCGCACCAGCATGCGTGTGTTCGCCCAGTGTCCGGAATGCCTGCGTGAGTACCATTCGCCGTCCGACCGCCGCTACCATTCGGAGACGAACAGCTGTGCGCAGTGCGGGCCACGCGTGTGGCTGCGCGTTCCCGGCGCCCCGCCGGCGGACACGGATGGGGCGCGGGACAGCGAGGCGGCGATCGCCGCTGCGGCGCGACTTCTGTTGAGCGGCCAGATCGTGGCCATCCGCGGACTCGGCGGATTCCACCTGGCAGTGGACGCGACCAACGATGCAGCGGTGCGTCTGTTGCGGCGGCGCAAGGCGAGGGAAGCGAAGCCATTGGCCGTGATGGTGGCCTCGCTCGATGAGGCACTGCAGCTGGGCCATGCCGCCCTCGCGGAGCGCACACGGCTCACCTCGCCTGAGCGACCCATTGTGCTGCTGCAGGCAAGGTCTGGAAACGGGCTGTCGGCTGCGATTTCGCCAGGCCTGGACCGCGTGGGTGTTTTCCTGGCCTATACGCCGCTGCACCTGCTGCTGCTCGATCACGCGCGACGCCCGCTGGTCATGACCAGCGGCAACATGAGCGATGAGCCGATCGCGACCGGCAATGAGGAAGCCGAGCAGCGCCTGGGCGACATTGCCCATGCACTGCTGCTGCACGATCGCGACATTGTGGCGCGCTACGACGACTCGGTCGTGCGCGTGGCCGATGGCACGACGGTTTTTCTGCGCCGAGCACGCGGCTTCGCGCCGCTGCCCTTGATGCTGCCACTGCCCACGCCCACACCACTGCTGGCCGTGGGGCCGCACCTGAAGAACACCTTTACGCTGGCAGACGGCGAGTACGCCTTCGTCAGCCAGCACATTGGCGACCTGGAAAACCTCGAGACGATGCAGCATTTCCAGGCGTCGCTGGCGCGCTTCCGCACCTTGTTCCGCATTCAGCCACGCGTGGCGGTACGCGACCGGCATCCGGGCTATCTGTCCACGCGTCTCGCGGAAGAGCTGGAGCTGGAGCGCACCATTGAAGTGCAGCATCATCACGCCCACGTGGCCGCCGTGGCGGCCGAACACGGCGTTAGAGAGCGCGTGGTCGGGCTGGCCTTCGATGGCACCGGCTACGGCGATGATGGGCGCGTCTGGGGCGCCGAGACACTGCTGGCCGACCTGACCGGCTTCCGGCGGGTGGGACAGCTGCGCTATGCCCCGCTGCCGGGCGGCGACCTGGGTGCACGCCGGCCGTGGCGCGCGGCGCTGGGGTACCTGTCGCTCGAGCCGACGGCCGCACCAATGTTCGTGCGTGCCTTTACCGGCGTGCCCGCCAACGAGCGTGCGGCAGCCGAAATGCAGATCGCCCGCGGCATGAACGCACCGCTGGTGTCGTCGATGGGCCGGCTGTTCGACGCGGCCGCGGCCGTGCTCGGCGTGCGGCTCACCGCCGCGTACGAGGGCCAGGCAGCCATGGAGCTGGAAGCGCTCGCCGGCAATCGCACTGCGCAGCCACTGCCCTTCCCCTGCGCCGTGCAGAACGATGTGGAAGTGCTCGATCCGCTTCCCCTGCTGGCCGCGCTGGGCGAGCGCCTCATGGCAGGCGACGACGTGGGTCAGCTCGCCGCACGCTTCCATGAGAGCCTTGCGGCCTCCGCCGCGAGTCTCGCGCTGCGCATTCTGCGAGCAGCACAATGTCCGCATCGTGGCGCTGGGCGGTGGCGTCTTCCAGAATGCCCGGCTGCTGACAGGCTTGCGTGACCGCCTCCAGCGCGCCAGCGTACGCGTACTACTGCCCCGCGAGCTGAGCCCCAACGACGGCGCCATCAGTTACGGTCAGGCGGCCATTGCGGCCGCCATTCTGCAGTCCGAACAGTGAGGGTGAACCATGTGCCTCGGCATTCCCGGCCGCATCATCGACATTCGCGACGATCAGGGCCTCACCGTCGGTACTGTCGATTTCGGTGGGGTCAAGCGCGAAGTCTGCCTCGCGTACGTCGCCAGTGAAGTCGCGGTAGGCGATTACGCCATCGTGCACGTGGGCTTCGCCATCGCGAAGGTGGATGAGGCGGAGGCGAAACGAACGTTCGAAGTGCTCAGGGAAATGAGCCAGCTGGAAGAGCTGGACTGGATGCGCGAAGTCGCCGACCAGAGCATGGCCGGCATGAACGGATCGAATTCCCGACCCGGAGGCGTCGCATGAAATACCTGAGCGAGTATCGTGACCCGGGCGTGGCCAGAGCGCTCATCGACCGCATCCGCGAAACCGCGCAGCGTCGCTGGACGCTCATGGAAGTGTGCGGCGGTCAGACGCACACCATCGTGCGCCAGGGTCTCAATGAGCTGCTCGAGAGCTCGGTCGAGATGATCCATGGTCCCGGCTGTCCCGTGTGCGTCACACCCCTCGAGCAGATCGATCGCGCCCTCAACCTCGCCGCGCGACCGGACGTCATCTTCACATCCTTCGGTGACATGCTGCGCGTGCCGGGCAGCGAATGCGATCTCTTCCAGATCCGGGCACGCGGCGGCCAGGTGCGCATCGTGTACTCGCCACTGGATGCGCTCGAGCTGGCACAGAAGAACCCGGACCGGGAAGTGGTGTTCTTCGCCGTCGGCTTCGAGACGACGGCGCCCGCCAACGCCATGGCCGTGTGGCGGGCGCGCGAGCTGGGCGTCGACAATTTCAGCGTACTGGTTTCGCACGTCACTGTGCCCCCCGCCATGGTAGCCATCCTCGAGTCCGCGGATAACCGTGTGCAGGGATTCCTCGCCGCCGGACACGTCTGCACCGTGATGGGGTGGACCGAATACGAGCCCCTGGCAGCGCGTTACAAGGTGCCCGATCATCGTCACCGGCTTCGAGCCCATCGACATTCTCGAAGGCATGCTGATGGCGATTACGCAGCTGCAGGCGGGCCGGCACGAAGTGGAGAACCAGTACGTGCGCTCGGTGCGCCGCGATGGCAATCGCCCGGCACAGGTGCTGATCGAGCGTGTGTTCGAGCTGGTCGACCGGCAGTGGCGGGGCATTGGCATGATCCCGCGCAGCGGGCTGGCGCTGCGCGAGGAGTTCGCGGCCTACGATGCGGAGCGCAAGTTCGACCTGTACGACATCCGCGCCACGGAGCCCACGGAGTGCCGCGCCGGCGACGTGCTGCGCGGCCGCATCAAGCCGTTCGAGTGCGCCGCCTTCGGCAAAACCTGCACACCGGAGCACCCGCTGGGCGCTCCCATGGTCTCGTCCGAGGGCGCCTGCGCCGCCTACTACAACTTCGCCCGCTTTCGCAGCGGCGAACCGCAGGGAGCTGCTTCATGAGCACGATTGCCGCGCCGGTCAGCGGTGCCGTCTGTCCGGCGCCACTCACGGATACGGAGCGCGTCCAGCTGGGTCACGGCTCCGGCGGCAAGATGAGCGCGGCACTGCTGCGCGAGCGCTTCCTGCCGGCCTTTTCTAACACCATGCTTGCGCAACTGGGTGACGCGGCCGTACTGCCCGTTCACAACGGCCGCATTGCGCTGTCCACCGACAGCTTCGTCGTCAGTCCGCTGGAGTTTCCGGGCGGCAATATCGGACACCTCGCCGTGCACGGGACGCTCAACGATCTGGCCATGATGGGGGCGACGCCGCTCTATCTTTCCGCCGGCTTCATTCTGGAGGAAGGGCTGCCTCTGCCGTTGCTCGATCGCGTGATCCGCGCCATGGCAGACAGTGCGGCGCTGGCGAACGTGTCCATCGTGACCGGCGACACCAAGGTCGTGGAGCGCGGCAAGGCCGACGGCCTCTACATCAACACCACCGGCATTGGCATGGTCGATGACGCGTTCGCGCCGGCTCCGACACTGGCGAGGGTCGGGGATGTCGTGCTGGTGAGCGGACCCATTGGCCGGCACGGCATTGCCGTGATGTCGGCGCGTGACAGCCTGGGCTTCGAGGTGGACGTCGCCAGCGACACGGCGTGTCTGTACCCGCTGGTTTGCGCGCTGCGTGATGCGGTGGGCGATGGGGTGCACGCGTTGCGTGATCCGACGCGTGGCGGCATGGCGAGCGCGTTGAACGAAATCGCGGCGGCCGCGCACGTGGGCGTGGAGCTGGTCGATGGTGAGATGCCCGTGCCCGGACCGGTGGCAGCCGCTTGTGAGATGCTCGGGCTGGATCCGCTCTACGTGGCTAACGAAGGATTGCTGGTCGCGTTCGTGGACAAGGCGCTAGCCGGAAAAGCACTGGCAGCGTTGCGCGCGCATCCGCTGGGCGAGAGCGCGGCCGCCATTGGTCGCGTGGTTGCCGCGCACCCGGGCATGGTCGCATTGCGCACGGGCATTGGCGGGATGCGCATTGTCGACATGCTGCCCGGCGATCAGTTGCCGCGCATCTGCTGACGCAGCGGGGTCAGGCGAGCGGTACGGCCTGACCCGCCTGCACGTACGCGTGCTCGTGCAGCAGCACGCCCGCCAGGGCGGGCAGCGCCAGCCACCAACCCAGCCATGGCGCGGCACACCCCGCCGCGGCCAGCACCACGCCCGTCCAGAACACAGGCGAGAAACGACCGTGCGTCATCTCCCACGCCGCCAGGCGGGCGTGCGCCGTCGTGTGTGTCAGGGAATGCTCTGTCAGGACGATCGAGCAGATGCGCGGTGCAGCTGCCCGCGAGCAGCCATGCGAGTGATGCGCCCGCTGCGGGCTCGATGCGCCCGGCCACCGGCAGCAGCGCCGCGCTGCCCAGCAGCAGCGACTGCACCAGCAGGTGCACCGGCGCCAGCGGATTCTGCCACAGGTCCCTCGCCTTCGCCTGCGCGAACAGGTACGCTGTGTACACGGCTGTCAGCACGGCCAGAGGAAGCCCCACCCAGGCGAGCGCGCGCGGCAGCCGCACGTTTCCCGTGACAGCTGCCACGAAATGCAGGAGCAGCACCAGCCCGTAGCCCGCGATCAGCAGACCGCCGCGCACCAGCCAGCTGCGCCATTGCGGGCGCAGGAAGAGGTAGTGGAAACGGCCGGGATGCTCGAGATCGGCGATCAGCAGGACGCAGGTCAGCGCGAGGAAGATGCCGCCACCCACAGGCGAAGCCAGCTGCCAGAGCGGACCGCTCCAGGCAATGATGCCGAGCAGCGCCAGCAGCAGCGGCGCGATGTAGAGGCCGGTGGCAATGCCCTTGGTCCATGTATACAGGCTCACACGCCAGTCCCAGGGCGCGCGGCGAGGCACATCGTAGGCCAGTACAGCGGCCGCCGAGTTGTTCCATGCGCCCGGATGCCCGGACGTCACCTGGCCGGGCAGCCGCCCCTGCTCGCTCCACATGAACAACCCGTTAGGCGGACGCCGTGCGGCCAGCGGATCCAGCGTGGCCTGGTGCGCGCCCTTGTAGAAGAGCTTGGGCTTCGTCTCCTTTTCCGGCCGGCGCACAGACACCACATCCCGCCCCACGATCTGCGCCACCCTGGACGATGCATTGTTCAGATCGCCGATCAGAATCGCTTCCGTCGGGCACACCACTACGCACGCGGGTTCCAGCCCGACGTCCAGGCGATGCGCGCAGAAGTTGCACTTCTCCGCCGAGTGATCGTCCGGATTGATGAAGATGGCATCATAGGGGCAGGCCGCGATGCACGCCTTGCAGCCAATGCAGATCGACTTGTCGAAGTCGACGATGCCGTCGGCGCGCCGGTACATCGCCGATGTGGGGCAGGCGAACGTGCAGGGCGCCTGGTCACACTGGTTGCAGCGCGTGACCTGGAAGGCGCGCCTGGTGTTGGGAAACACCCCGGTGTCCACGTACTTGACGTACGTGCGCGTCACGGTGAGCGGCACTTCGTTCTCCGACTTGCACGCCGTCGTGCACGCGTGGCAGCCAATGCAGCGCGTGTGATCGATGACCTTTGCCCAGCGAACATCGCCATTCACGGTGGTGGCGTTCATTTCGCTTCCGGGTTGCGCAGGCAGGCTCGCGGCGCGAGCGCGGCCTGACAATCGGCGGTCGAACGTGCGAACGCAACCACAATGGCCGCGGCTGCCAAATGCAGAGCGGCGCGGGAGACGTGTCTCCCGCGCCGCTCGCAGGTTCGAATGGCGACGGCTGATCAGCCACCGCCACCCCGGGTCTTGGCCGTACGACCCGAGGAGGAGCCGGACCCGCTCGAGCCGCGGGTGTAGCCACCGGAGCCTGCCTTGCCTCCGCCGCCACTGGACCCGCTGCTGCCTGCCGATGCCGGCCGACGCGCTCCCGAACTCGTGCCGTGGGCGGTACCCGAGCTGCTGCCCGAGCCACCGCGCGTGTAGCCCCGCCCGTTCACAGCGCGCCCCGAAGGCGCGCTGTTGTCGCCGTTGTTGCCGACGATGATGATCGGACTGCCCGCGTACCCGTACCAGTAAGGATTGTAGTAGCCCAGACCGAAGCCGCCACCGTAGCCGTAGCCATAGCCATTGCCATAACCGCAGTACGGTGACCAGCCCGAGTACCACGCGTCATAGCAGCCGTAGCCACTGCGACCGTAACCCCAGCCGAAGGCGTCGTAGCCGTAGCGATCGGCACGCCGATCGCGCTGCTGCGGCTCGACGGGCTGCACGGCGTTGTGCATCGCATCGCGATCGATGTGGAAGTGCTCGGGATAGGACAGCGCCACGAGCACATTGATCACGTCGGAGGATACGCCGGCCTGCGACAGATCATCGAGACGCGCCGCGTTGACATCAAACGGCTGATTACGCTCGATCAGGAACGCCTGCAGCGTCTCGGAATCGACGTGCGAGGCCGCTTCCTTCACATCCGCCAGCGTGAGATCACCGCCTGCCATCAGGCGTGCGTCACTCGCGGCAACCGCGCGGTCCGCCGGCAGAGTGAAGCCCGCTTCGCGCGCCGCTGATTCCGGCGCCAGCCGGTAGTGCATCACGCGCGGCAGGCGCTGCTTGCCCGAGCCCAGCGACTGGGCGTCCAGCCATTCGCCGGAATCGGTGATCGACATGACGGCCGACGCCGTGCGCCTCGCCCCGCCCTCGCACGTGAGGTCCGAGCGCAGGAACGCGCGGCGACCGTCCGAGGAGAAATCAGCGGACTGCCAGCCCGTGCATCCCGCATCGGACAGCTGGTGCCGCTGTCCATCGCCGACGAGCGTGCGCGTCGACGCGGTCTCACCATTGGACAGCGTCACAATGTCGACGCCGTTGGTCGAGGCCGCGGGCCGCACGCAAACCATTACGTTGTCGGCTACCTCACCGCTGGTCGGTTCCCAGCAGCCCAGCCATGGCAGCCAGCGCGAATCGGTGTTCTGCGCCTGTGCCAGACGGGGCGCCAGCACCAGCGCCACGACCGCGACGGTCATGGATGCCAGTATGTGGCTTCGTGCCTTGCCCATGTTTCCCGTTCCTGCTAGAGACGGAAGTGCACGCCCATTGAAAGCTGGAGCCCGCTCAGGTCGATGCCATCCGCGAAGCTCACGAATTGCTGATCCAGGTTCGCCGACGCCCACTGGTAGCGCGCGTCCGTCGTCAGCACGACGCGCGGACCCACACTGAAGTCCATACCGGCCATTATCATGCCGAGTGGTGTCCAGCCGGAAGAACGCAGCGTCTCATCGAAAACCGAGAGATCCTGGAAATCGACGAACGAACCCACCTGCTTGAACGTGTAGTGAACCATGCCGCCGCCCGCGCCAACGTACGGCGAGAAACGCGCGGGTATCCAGGCAAAACGACTCACGCTGTGGCCGCGCGGCAGCAGATACAGTCGCAGCGCGCCCGTGAGTGGCGTCATGGTGAATGATGTGCGTTGCGAAATCGGCAGGTTGTCCTGATCCACGAAGTCGCGGAACTCGGAGTGCTTCGTGGTGCCGGAATACCCGCCGCTGAGCACGAGATCGAGCGGACCACTCAGGTTGACGCCGAGATCACCTGCCACGCCGAACGTGTCGAAGTCACGACGATTCAGCGTCAGCTGCTGCGTGACGAAATCGAAGATGCCGCTGCCGGCCCGCGCAAACTGGAAGCTGGCGCGCATCCCCAGCGTGGCGCGCGGTGCGTGAAAGAGAAAGCCGTCGCCCTGCTGCGCGGCCGCGAACGCAGGAAGCGCCAGCAGCGCGCACGAAATGACCACCAGGCGGATCTTCATTTGCAGGCCCGGCGAATGATTGACGGTCCGGGTTGCTGCATCACCGGTGTGTTCGTTGCTTCGAGTCATACTGCCTCTCTGCGTTGGCGCGTCCAGCGCCCGCCGCGTCCGGGGGCCGCGGGCACATGCTAATATAAACGCGCAAGTACTAGATGTTCCAGTGTGTTGTGCGAATGATGCGAGGCGTGAACGTGTACTTTCCGGTACACAATTTCGTCGCACGTGCGACAAACCGCGCGGCGCTCGGGACTGCTCGGAGCTGCCGCGTCAGTGCGTGCTCACGGACACACCCCGTGTCAATGTGAACCACACGGCGTGTCTGCCGGTGTCATCACTGAGCAGACCCAGCACGAAATCGTGTCCGATCTGCGTCGGCTGGAATGCGGGCGGCAGTCTGACCGAGCCCAGCCATCGCCCCTCGCCGTCCAGCACCGTCCATTGGGAATCGTCCTGCCAGGGCGGCTGGTACGTGTCCACCCAGATTGCGCCATCGTCGTCGACGAGCAGCGCCTGCCACACGGGAAGCGTGTCGGGAAAGCGCATGGCGTCGAGAATGCGCGCGACGTTGTCAGGCAGGGGCACGCCGGGCGCCTCGCCCGCGAGACCGCGAAACCGCGCGCGCAGCGCCGAGTCCACCGCCATGCGCGGGGCGGTCCACGCATAGACGCGGCGCACGCGACCGGTCGAATCGCGCACCGCGACTGCGGGCTGGTCGCCGCTGCCCGTGAGGACTTCACCACGCACTGCCGCGGCCGCGGGCCGCAGAGCGAACGGCATGGCCACCTGGCGCACGCCGCCATCGGCATCCGTAACAAGCTGTTTGGGGCCCGGCAGGCGGGCCAGCCGGGCGCGCAACTCGCCGCTCAGCGCGTAGCGCAGAATGTCGATCGTGTCCTGCAGTGTGGTGCCGGCGACGGGCAGCGGCGGGCCGGGCTCGGATGCCCAGGCCAGGATGGAACCGTCATCCAGCTGCGCGAAGGGTGCGACCGCCACGAGTCCGAGCGGCGGCTGCAGCGCGACGCTGCGCAGGAGCGCGCCGCGGTCATCGAACATCTCGAGTCGTGAATCCAGCAGAGACACCACCACAATGGTGTCCCCGCGCACCCGGATCGGGCCAATGGCGCGGAACTGACCGGGCCGGATACCGGTGCCTCCGAAGCTGTGCTGCAGCGCGCCATTGGGTCCGTACATGCGCACCTCGTTCAGGCCCCCGATGCCGATGACGAAGCGGCCATCGGCCAGGCGAGCGGCGCCGGAGACGGCAAAACCCTCGTCGCCGGTAGCGCCTCCCACCACGTGCCTGGCGGTGGCACCCACGACCCAGGGTGAGGCGCTGCCCCAGGCGGGCGCACCGCTGTGTACGATGGCGGGCGCGCGCTGACAGGCTGCTCCCAGTGCCAGGCACAGCCACGTTCCCCTCGCCGCCAGACGCAGCGGCATCCGACTCATCGGCCGGGTGCCGGCTTCATCGTATAGCACCACGCTTCGCCTTCGAGCACGGTCTCGCCGTCACTGCGCGCGATGCGCACGCGCAGCTGCGTCACCGGCTTGGTCTGGTGCACGCTCAGCACTTCGGCTTCCGCCGTGATGGTGTCACCGATGAAGACGGGCGCGGTGAATTTCCAGTTCTGCGAGAGGAAGACGGACCCGGGACCGGGCAGGTCCATGGCCACCAGCGCGTGCAGCAGCCCGGTGGTGATGCCGCCCTGCGCGACCAGCTGGCCGAAGCGTGTGGCCGCCGCGAAGGCTTCGTCGAAATGCAGTGGATTGCGGTCACCGGTCAGCTCGGCGAAGCTCTGCACGTGCTGCGCGGTCACCGTCATTGTGCGACTGGCTTTCATGCCGGCGGTGATGGCCATGTCTCCTTCCTGCTGCAGGCGGCCGGTCTGGTCTGCGGGTTTGGCTAACAGTGTGTCAGGGCTGCAGCGACTCGACGCGTACTCCGCGCCCCAGCGTGCGGCGCACGGGGCAGCGCTCCGCGATCTCGAGCAGGCGCGCACGCTGCTCGTCGCTGAGTGGCCCGGTCAGGTCGATGCGGCGCTCCAGCCGATCCATGCCGATGTCCTCTTCCGGACACTGCGCGCAATCCTCGCGGTGCAGGCGGCTGTGGCGCAACGTGACGTCCACACGCTGGAGCGGCCAGCCCTTGCGGTCGGCGTACAGGCGCAGGGTCATGCCGATGCACGATCCCAGTGCGGCCGCGAGCAGATCGTACGGCGTGGGTCCGGCGTCCGTGCCGCCGCCCGACAAGGGCTCGTCCGAAGTCAGCTGGTGGCCACGCACCGTGACCTCCGTGCGCAGTCCCTCGCCGGTGCTGACTCTGATCAGGGAATCATGCGACGACATGGCTCTCTCTTGCCTGCGGTAGCCGTGAAATCACGCGGCGGACAGCCGCATGGGAACGCCGCTCCGGGGTCGCAAGGTGACGGTTGGGAACGGCGTGGGAAAGCGATCCGGCTCGAGGTGCAGCTGGAAGCGGCGGGCGATGGTCGCAAGCAGCAGCATGGCTTCCAGCATGGCGAAGCGGCTGCCAATGCAGAGGCGAGGACCGCCGCCGAAGGGCAGCCAGGCGCTGCGTGGCAGGCGCTCGGCCAGCCCGTCGAGCCAGCGCTCGGGCCGGAACTCGTCCGGATCCGTGAAACGCCGCGGATCGCGGTGCACCACCCATGCGCTGATGAAGAGCGTGGTGCCAGCGGGCACCTCGTACCCGTGTATGGTGCAACGTCGCAGCGCTTCGCGGCCGATCGTGTACGCGGGCGGATAGAGGCGCAGCGACTCGTTGATCACGGCTTCCGTGAAAGGCAGCCTGGCCGCATCCGCGGGCGTCGGTGCGCGCTCGCCGATGACTGTGGCCAGCTCGGCCTGCAGGCGCCGCGCGGCCTGCGGGTGGCGGGAGAGCAGGGCGAACGTCCAGGACAACGTAAGCGCGGTCGTCTCGTGACCGGCGAGCAGCAGGGTCACGGCTTCGTCGCGGACCTGCTTTCCGGGCATGGGCCTGCCGTCCTCGCCGCGCGTGGCCAGCAGCCTTGCTAACAGGTCGTTACCATCGCCTGGATGCTCCTGGTGTTCGCGCATGAAGCGGTACACGAGTTCGTCCAGGCGGCGCACGGCGCGGGCGTAGCGCAGGTTGCCGGGCGTGGGGACGAAGTCCGGGATGCGGAACGGCCGGCGGAAGCGCAGTGCGATCTCGTAGAGCGCCTCGTCGAACGCGGACTCGACACGCGCCACATCGGCATCCACATCGGCGGCGAACAGGACGCGGGCCACGATGCGCATGGTGAGCGCCATCATCTCAGCGTGGATGTCACGCAGGTCGCCCGGGCGCCACGCGTCGAGCATGCGTTCGGTCGCCTCCACCATGGCTTCGCCGTAGCCCGCGATGCGGTCGCGGTGGAACGCGGGCTGGATGAGCCGCCGCTGGCGCAGCCACGGCTCACCTTCGGCGGTGAGAAGTCCCTGCCCGAACACGGCGGTGACGTGTCGCCAGAACCAGGAATGTTTGACGAAGTTGCGCTGCTGGCCGATGAGGACCTCGTCGATGTCGGCGGGATCACTGAGCAGGTAGCCGATGCGCGGGCCGAAACGGAGGCGCACGACATTGCCGTACTGGCGCGCGGATCGGGTGAAGAAGCCGAGCACATCGGCGGCGAATTCGGGGAGATTGCCCACGAGCGGGCGGCCGGGCGGTCCCGGTGGCAGTCGCCTGGCTGCAACGGACATCGATCCCTGTCCTCTCGGGCTATGGGCGGCGTACGGGCAGAAGGTAGCGTGCTGGCGCGGCGTCCCAACAGTCGGCGAGGCGGTTGTGATGAAGCCGGGAGGAGTCGGGGAAACCCCGCTCTTGTACGGACTGCCGTTTGCGCGGAAATTGCGACTCGGCGAATGGATGCCCTGGAGATGTCCACGGGAACGGGGGTTGCTCGACCAGGTCGGCCTGTCACGAGGTTCCTCGGACAATGCGCGACCCCACCCGCTCAACCGGGCGCGACTCTCAACACCGGCGCGACGGGCAGGGAAAAACCGCGATGCGAGAGGAAAAAGGGGCGCTCGACCAGCTGTTCAGCGCGACGTACGAAGAGTTGCGCCGGCTGGCGTCACGGGTCCGGCGCGACGATCCGAGCGAGACGCTGAATCCGACCGCGCTGGTGAATGAAGCGTACGTGAAGCTGTCGGGTTCGCTGCGCCTCACACCGGAATCGCAGCTGCATTTCAAGCGCATTGCGGCGCGCGCCATGCGCCAGGTGCTGATCGAGGCGGCACGACGGCGCAAAGCGCAGAAGCGCGGCGGATCATACGCCATCGTCACATTCGACGAAGGCCTCAACGCCGCCGATGCTTCATCCTCCGACGTGCTGGCTCTGGATGCGGCGCTCGAGGAGCTGGCGCGCCTGAACCCTCGCCAGGCCATGATGGTCGAGTACCGGTTCTTCGGCGGGCTCGATCTCAATGAAACCGCCGCGTTGCTGGAAGTGTCAGAATCCACCATTGTGCGTGACTGGCGAGCGGCCAAGGCCTGGCTGTCGCTGGAACTGCGTCGCACGCAGTAGGCCGCACTCCCCGTTCGCAGGACTTCATGGACGATCCCGCCGTCCGCTGGAATCGCATCCAGTCGCTGTTCCACGCCGCCCTGGCGCTTCCGGCGTCGGAGCGTGCGGCGTTCCTCGAGGCGGAGTGCGCCAGCGAGCCGGATGTGCGGGCGCAGGTACAGGCGCTGCTCACGGAAGACGAGCGCGGCAGTTCCCTGCTCGACCGCCCTCTCGGGCAGGTGGCGTCGGACCTGCTGGGCCCGTCCAACACCGTACCGCCGCGGATCGGGCCGTATCGTATCCTCACGCTGCTGGGCCACGGTGGCATGGGTGTCGTGTACCTGGCGGAGCGTGAGGATCTGGGCAATCGCGTGGCCATCAAGATCCTGCGCGACGCCTGGCTCTCGCCGACGCGGCGCGAACGCTTCGCGAGCGAGCAGCGCACCCTCGCCCAGCTGAATCACCCTTCGATCGCGCGGCTCTACGATGCCGACGTGCTGCCGGACGGCACGCCGTACTTCGTCATGGAATACGTGGAGGGCGTGCCGCTGACGGAGTACTGCAGCGCGCACCTGCCCACGATTCCCGAGCGACTTCGTCTGTTCCGCGAGATCTGCGACGCCGTGCAGCACGCGCACCGGCAGACGATCATCCACCGGGATCTCAAGCCCTCGAACATCCTGGTCACTGCCGATGGCGCCGTGAAGCTGCTGGACTTCGGCATATCGAAGCAGCTGGAGGGCCTGGACTCGCCCGTCGATCCGACACAGACGGGGTTCCGGCTGATGACGCCCGCGTACGCGGCGCCGGAACAGGTGCGTGGGGAGCCGGTCGGTCTGCACACGGACGTCTACGCACTGGGCGTGATTCTCTACGAGCTGCTGACGGGCCGGCTGCCTTTCGATCTCTCGAATCGCACGCCGGGCCAGGTGGAAGCCGCGATCCTGGATCAGGATCCGGAGCGGCCATCGGTCGCGGCCCACCGGATGCGCGACCCGAATGCAACAGGTCGCACGCCTGTGCTGCAGGGTGCGGGCTGGACCGACCTGGATGTGCTCTGCCTCACGGCAATGCACAAGGATCCGCTGCGTCGCTATCGCACGGTGGAAGCGCTGGCGCGCGATCTGGACCACTACCTGAAGCAGCAGCCGCTGGAGGCGAGGGCGGATTCCGCGAGCTATCGGGCGGGCAAGTTCCTGCGCCGGAACTGGCGCGCGGTCAGCATGGCTGCGGTCGTGCTGGTGGCAATCGTCGGGCTGGTTGCGTTCTACACGCTGCGGCTGGCGCGCGCGCGGGACAACGCACTGACAGAAGCCGCACGCACGCAGCGCATCCAGGCGTTCATGCTGAACCTGTTCCAGGGCGGCGACGAGGCCGTGGGGCCGGCGGACACGCTGCGCGTCATCACGCTGCTGGACCGCGGGCTGCAGCAGGCGAGCGTACTGGATGGCGATCCGGCGCGGCAGGCCGAAGTGTACCAGACACTGGGTGGCATCTACCAGAAGCTGGGCCACATGGAGCGCGCGGACTCGCTGATCGGCGTGGCGCTGGCGCAGCGGCGCCGGGTGCTGGGCGGAGATGCGCCGGAGACGGCTAACAGCCTGATAGCGCTGGGCCTGGTGCGGCTGGACCAGGCGAATCTGGACGAAGCGGAGCAGCTGATCCGGGACGGCCTCGCGGTGGAGCGTCGTCGGCTGGATCCGGGTCATCCGGCGATTGCGCGCGGGCTGAACGCGCTGGGCCGCGTGCTGGAGGAGCGCGGCGTGTACGACAGCGCCGCCGCCGTGCTGCAGGAGGCGGTGCGCCTGCAGAGCGCCGGGCAGCCGGGCAGCGCGGATCTCTCCAGCAGTCTCAGCGAGCTGGCCAATGTCAACTTCTACGCGGGCAATCTGGATGTCTCGGATTCGCTCAACCGCGTGGTGCTGGCCATGAACCGGCGGTGGTACGGCGAGCGGCACCCGCTGATCGCGGACGGCCTCATCAACCTGGGCGCCAGCCAGTTCCAGCGGGGCAACTACGCGGAGGCGGAGAAGTACGACCGGCAGGCGCTGGACATGATAACGGCGTATTACGGGGAGGACCATCCGGAAACGGCTTCGGCGCTGACCCTGCTGGCGAGGGCGCTGCTGTTCGAGAGGCGGCAGGACGAGGCCGTCGTCATGCTGCGCCGCTCGCTGGCGATTCAGCAGCGCGTGTACGGCAATGCGCATCCGCGCGTGGCTTCGGCGCTCAACGAGCTGGGCAACGCGGCGCTGCAGCGGGACGATTTCGCGGCGGCGGAGTCGGCGTTCACGCGCATGATTGCGATCGAGCGCAGCGTGTACGGCGATCGCCACTATCTGGTGGGTGTGGCGACATCGAATCTGGCGAGCGTACTGCTGGCCGAGAAGCAGTACACACGCGCCGAGGCACTATTCCGCAACGCCATCGCGTTACTGACGCAGGCGCTCTCAGCGGACAACATGAACACGGCCATTGCGCGCATCAAACTCGGACGCACGCTGCTGCACGAAGCTCGCTTTGCCGAGGCCGAAGTCGAGTCGCGCGCCGGCTACGACATCCTGAGCCGGCAGTCCAATCCCTCGGTCAGCTGGCTGAAGTCGGCACGCACAGACCTGGTCATGTTGTACGACTCGCTGAAGGCGCCGGAGCAGGCGGCCCGCTTCCGCGCGGAGCTGGCCGACAGCGCGGCCGGCCGTCGTGCCGGCTCCTCCGGCAATTGATCCTCACGAGCCCGCTGACCGCCGGGTCATTTGGGAATGATGATCCAGTTCGTGCTAGCCAGGCCCAGCGCCGCCTCCCCCTTTCCAGCCTGGGCACCCCACATCAGGGCGCCGTAGCCGGACGGGATGTAGGAGGCGCTGTTGACGTTCGCGGTGTCGGAGACCAGCCATAACACGCTATGCGCGGGGAAGCCGGTCAGGTTCGTGTTGTCGCTGAGTCCGCCGGACGTGCGCCAGTGGAGCGGGATGTCCAGCCAGCCTGAGTTGAAGGTGCCGATCGCCGACGGATACGTCTGCGTTGCACCGCTGAAATCGGTGTAGTCGACGTCCTTCAACCAGGGCGTGCCGTTGAACCGGTACCAGCAGTTCGTCAGGTCGACATCGAGCGCCAGCACCGGTCCCAGACCATTGCTCGCGGGCGGGAGATTACCGGCACCGACGATGGTGGCCTTGCGCCCCGGGGGATTCTTCTCCGTCTCGCTGTCGTTGATCTTGCCCGTACCCGCAGGATTCGCCTCCCAGTGCGGTATGCCCGGCGTGGTCATTACCAGGTCGACCTGGATATCCATGGCGTGCTCGGCCTGGATCAGCAGACCGTTCACGGTGGTGCCCTGCGCCCAGTTGATATGGAACGTCGAGCTGAATGCGGGGACCTGCATGATGTTGCCGCAGAGACCTGTGTAGACGCCGAGAAAGGCCGGGAAATCAGCGCTGAGTGTCGCGCCGTGCGCATCGATCAGCGCGTATCCCGTTGCCAGACCGGTGGCCTTGCCGTTGGCGTCGATCGTAGCGACGTGCGTGTCGCTGGAGCTCCACGTCACCGGCGGCGGCGGGGCGATGATGGCACCACTGCCGTCACGGACGACGACGGAATATTGAAGCGTGCCACCCACCATGACGGAGTCGATGTCGGGTTGGATCTCCATGCGCAACGGCGAAAGCTGCCGCACGTTCACGGTCCCCTGCCCCGTGGTGTTCCCCGACTTTGCGGTGACACTGGTAGTGCCGGGCGAGACCCCGGTGACCAGGCCGCTGGTGTTCACGCTCGCAATCCCGGTGTTGGCGATGGACCACGTGAAGGTGACGCTCGGCATTCGGTTGCCGATGCTGTCGAGGGCAATGGCGGTGACCGTGCCACTTTCGCTCACGAGCAGATCGAGCGGGTCTGGTGTGATCTGGATGGCCGCGATCCGCTGCGTGGGCGGTGGCACAGTCGGGCCGCCGCCACTGCACGCTGCGGCCGCGATGAGCGTCGCGATGATGGCGGCGGATCCGTCCGGTCGATGTCTGCGCATGACGCACTCCCGCTCGAGGGACAAGCTCTCCGCGTGTGCAAGCGCCGGAAAGCGGCGGTGGCGGCGGCTCGAAGCGCTTCGGGACCGCGGCCGCCGTGTCGCACGATGCCGTGGCGCCATCATTCGGGAATCACAAGTGCGTCATGTGTGTTTTCGGGCTGGGGCTGGGGCTGGGGAACCCCGCTACTTCAGGCGGGCGCAACGACGGGGACAGAGAAGTGGGGCAGGATTATGGTTCCGGCGGAACGGCCGTCGTCGGTCGGGAAGGCCTGGGCGCGCATTGCGGCGTGCCCGTCGGCGAGCTATCTGACAGGAAGCGCTGGACGCGCTTCACGAAGCGGGAACAACACCTTTCACATCCATCAGGCGGAGCCGGAGCCATGCGCGTGAGGAACGCCTTCCTGAGTGCAGGATTGCTTGCGACGACGCAGCTGCTGTCTACCGGCTGCTCTCCGGCGCAATCGGACCAGTCGGCTTCGGTGGTGGAGTACCGCTCGCCGGCGGGCGTCGAATACCTGGCGCAGGCGGACACGGGAGCCGTGGCACGCGCGGACTCCGCGGTCACGGCGGACCCGCGCAATGCGCAGAAGCTGTTGCAGCTGGGCCTCGCGCAGGCGGGGATTCGTGCGTACCGCGAGGCCATCGCCACGTTCACGCGCGCAATCGCGATTGCGCCGGACAGCGGCATCCTCTACCGGTGGCGGGGACACCGCTACCTGTCGGTGCGGCAGCTGGATAGTGCGCGGGCCGACCTCGAGCATGGACTGCGGCTCGACTCCACACTGTACGGCTGCTGGTACCACCTGGGCGTGGTGAAGTACGTGACCGCCGACTTCGCGGGCGCGGCCGATGCGTTCGCGCACGCGTTGCCCCTGGCGCCCAATCCGGAGGAGCACGCCGGCTCCATCGACTGGGGCTGGATGTCACTCTCACGGGCGGGCCGTACCGCAGACGCGAAAGCCTGGCTCGATCGCAACAGCGATTCGATCCCGGAGACCAACGCCTACACGCGCCGCATCCAGCTGTACCGCGGCCGCATCACACCCGAACAGCTCATTACGCCGGCAGACACGCAGGACATCCAGGTGGCCACGCTGAAGTACGGGCTGGGCAACTGGTACCTGCTGCACGGCGACACCACGCAGGCCCGTGCGGCGTTTCAGTCGGCGGTGGCCTCAGGCGGCTGGCCGGCGTTCGGGTTCATTGCATCGGAAGCGGAGCTGCGACGTCTGGGCACCTGAAGCAGGAGCGCGGCCACGTGCGCCAGCCCTCCGGGTCGCGGAAGCGCCGGCAGCTGCGCACAATCAAGACAATTCGCTTTTACGCACAGATGGTCGGCGCCCTTGTAGCGCGTACGTCGGGCGGATAGCTTCCGATCCCCGCATTTCGTTCGACGGACCACAGCCTTCCAAGGAGGGAGCGATGATCGCTCCACGGCTCCATACGCGTCTTGCTTCAGGTCTGTCCCTGCTCTTCCTGATTCCTCTCCTTTCCGCGTGCGGCGAAAAAGCGCCGTCAGTGCTGGCACCGGATGCCATTGCGTTCGACAAGGTGAATTCGTCCGGCCGGACGCGTTACGTCTCGCCCACCGGTGCGGATGTGCACAGGTGCAGCGAGTCCGCCTGCCTGACAATCAATTACGCCATCAGCCAGGCGGACGCCGGCGACGTGATTTCCGTCGGGCCAGGCACGTACCACGAGTCCGTGAACGTGACCAAGCGGCTCACACTCGTGGGGCACAACGCGACGATCGATGCGGCCGGGCAATCGGCACCGCCGAACGGCGTGGTGATCTCGGGAGCCGGCGCGGCGGGCTCGCAACTGACAGGGTTCACGATCACGAACGCAGGACTCGAGGGCGTCTTCGTGTTGCAGACCACGCGCATCACGATCGACAACAACATCGTGATCAACAACGACACATACGGACCCTTCAATCCGGCGTGCGTGAATCAGCCGGACGATTGCGGCGAGGCGGTGCACCTGCAGACCGTGACCAACTCGATCGTGCGCAACAACCTGGTGCGGGACAACATTGGCGGCATTCTGCTGACCGATGAGAACGGGCCGACATCCGGGAACATGATCAGCGACAACACGGTGCTGAACAACACGCTGGACTGCGGCATCACGCTGGCTTCGCACTGGTTCAATCCGGTGGCGGCGGCGGGTCCCGACGTGGCCGGCGTCTACCGCAACACAGGTTCAGCACAACACCTCCAACGGCAACGGTGCGGCCGGGCATCGGCGTGTTCGCCGGGCCTCCCGGCGCCGCAGCGTGGGGCAACGAAGTCTCCGGCAACACGGCGATAAACAACGGCTTCGCAGGCATCATGATCCACAGCCACACGCCTGCGCAGTACGTGGACCAGAACGTCATCACCAACAACGTGCTGTCGGGCAACGGCATCGACGACGACAACCCCGTCGATGACGCACCCGCCGGGGATCAGCGTATTCAGCGCAGTGATACCGATCCCGCACACGGTGATTTCGGCGAACCGGATCAGCGATGAGCACTACGGCATCATCACGCTCAACGCCGGTCAGCTCTCCGGACTGCCGAGCAACAAGTTTTCGGAGAACGTCGTGGTGCACATCTCGATCAACTGAGTCGTACCCGGCGCGGAGGCGCTTCCGCCCGGAAGCGCCTTCGCGTTGTTCAGGGAAGCGGCAGGCTGTCCACCGGCCAGCCGTCGTCCGGCAGCATTCGCATCGGAGGCGGCGGTGCGCCGCCCGCACACTCCGTGCAACACAGTGGTACCGCCCGGCTCAGTCGTATCGCAGTGCCTGCAGCGGATCCACGCGCGCCGTCCGCCTCGCCGGCAGCCAGTTCGACAGCAGTGCAACGACGAAAACGATCGCGTCACTGCGGCAAACGTCAGGGGATCGAGCGGCTTTATGTCGAACAGCAGGAACCGCATCAGGCGAGTTGCGGCGGCGGCGAGCGCAAGGCCGATGAATCCGCCGATGGCGGCCACGATCATTCCCTGTCGCACCACCATCCATGTGACATTGGCAGTGCTCGCACCGAGCGCCAGCCGCACGCCGAACTCGCGCGTCCGCTGATTCACGGCGTAGGCCATGACGCCATAGATGCCGATTGCGGCGAGGGCAAGGCCGAGCAGGCCGAAGAGTCCGAGCATCCAGCGCACCGACCTTCTGCGGCAGCAGCGCGAACGACGAGTGCTGGTTCGGCGAGGGCGACGGTCGTGACGGCGGCATCGGGATCGACGTTCGCAATGACGTCGCCGTATCGGCTGCGCCAGGGCCGCCGGCGCCGCCCGACCGCGCACGACGAGTGTCAGGAAGCAGCGTGGTCGCTGGTCGGCTGCCAGCCAGACGAACGGCAGCGGCTCCTCACCGAGGGACACGTACTTGCCCGTCTCTGCAACACCATGATCTCGGATGAGAGCGGGCATTCGCCACCGGAGCCCAGCCGTTTGCCGACCGGATCCTGACCGGCGAGGTAGTGGCGCGAAAGCCTCGTTCACGATCGCCGTCCTCGGCGCGTCCAGTGCGTCCGCCTCGTGAACTCGCGGCCGCTCGCAGCAACCGGTTCCCATCGTCCGGAAATAATTGGGGCCCGCATTGCTCCAGTGGATCTCCATGTCCTCGCTGTCGGCCGGCCGGTACCCCTCGATCGCAAAGGAGCGGCGGCCGTTGCCGGCGCTGAGCGGTAATGAGCTGACATAGCTGACGTCGGCGACACCCGGGCAGGCCGCGAACCCGCTCGGCGAGCTCGTGCTGGAACAGGACGCGTTGCTCGGGCGTCTTCGAGTTTTCGTCCATCGCGATGCTGACGGAGAGCAGGCCGTCGGGCCGGAAGCCGGGATCGATCGATTGCGCGGACAGCAGGCTGCGGACGAGCAGTCCGCCAGCGACGAGCAGAACCATGGCGATGGTGATCTGGCCCGCGGCCAGCACGGCACGCAGGCCGAGCCTTCGGCCGCCCTCATCCTCGCGGATGCATGGAGGCGGCGAGGCTGCGCCGAGTCGAGAGCAGCGCGGGCGCCAGGCCGAACAGCAGCGCCCGCGATGAGCGCGACGAGGGCGGCGAAGCCGAGCACGCGCAGGTCGGGCGAAATGTCGAGGCGCACCGTGACGGGCAGGGGCAGGCTGGCGAGACGAGAGTCAGCGCACGTGTCCCGGCCACGGCCAGAACCATGCCGAGGATCGCGCCGAGGGCGGCGAGCACCATGCTCTCGGTCAGCAGCTGGCGGATCAGCCGGCCGCGGCCGGCGCCGATGGCGACGCGGACCGCGATCTCGCGCCGCCGGCCCGTCGCCCGCGCGAGAAGCAGGTTCGCGATGTTGACGCAGCCGATCAGCAGAACGCCGGCCACGATGGCCATCAGCAGCGCGACGAAGCCGGCCACGGGACCGCGCAGCTGCGGCGGAACCGTCGCCTGCGCCGCGGGAATCACCGATGACGCGTCGCGGCTGGTCCTGGATGTCCGTCCATGCGTGCGGGTACTGCTGGTGCAGCGCGGCGGCGACACGTCTGCAGCTGGCGCGGCCTGCTCGAGTGTCGCACTCCGGCGAGCCGACCGAACGTGAAGAAGCTGCGGCTGCCGCGTTGCTCGAAGCATGTCCGGCTTCCGTGACAGCCGGGCGCGCCGACGGGCACGAAGAACGCGGGCGAAAGTCCGGGCAACAGCCCGGGAATTCGCGGGGCGGCGACACCGATCACGGTGAAGGGCACGCCCGCCGAGTCGCACGGCCGCGGCCCACGATGCCGGGTCGCCCGGGAAATGGTCTGCCAGAATTCGTGGCCCAGTACGACCACATCGTTGCGGCCGGCCGGCGAGCCTTCATCACCCGTGAATGAGCGACCCGCAATCGGAGCCGGGCGCCGAGCACCTGTGAAGAAATTCGGCGTCACGACCTGTCCGAGCACCATCTCGGCGGCCGCGGCTGCCGCTCAGCATCGCTGAGCGACCACAGGCGAAACGGTGTATGCTGCCGACGCCCGACAGCGCCGGTGTGCCTGCACCGAAATCGCGGACGTCCGGCAGCGAGCGAATTGCCGTACGGCGGGCCGCTGTAGTCGCTCGTGTAGATGGAGACGAGCGCACCGAAATCCGCGACGCCGCCGGGCGGCCGCAGCAGCAGCCCGTTCACGGCGCTGAAGATCGCCGTGTTCGCGCCGATCCCGAGACCGAGCGTAAGGATCGGCGACCGCGGCAAAGCCGGGGCGCGCGCAAGCTGCCGCAGCGCATATCGAATGTCCCGCATCAGCGATGCCATGCGATCTATCCGCGTGGAGTGTGTGGGAAGTGTTGCTTCGGGAAATACGACATTGCGCACGGCTTCGTTTCGAGCAGCGCGCACGCCGGCTCGTACCAGCCAGTGCCGGCCACGCGTAAACAGCGAATGCGGAGGTGATGGAGCGACGCCGCCCCCGCGGACCAATGGACCGCGGGGGCGGTTGTTTTCTTCAGTGGCGAACTGTGGTCATGAACCATCCACCGGGCCGCAGGGGCCGGTGGTCATGACGCGCGCAATGCACTCGTTGGCAGGCCAGTTCACGCGGTCGAATACCACGTGGTTGGGCAGGGCGCGCGGCAGCTGGCTCAGCCGGTTGTACTGGCGCGCGTCCCAGTACGCGAAGCCGCCTCGCCAGAGCAGCGAGTAGAGGCGGTTGTACAGGATCTCGGTCAGCAGCGCATCACCGGTGAGGCCGCTGGCCGCGGGCAGGCCGCCTGCCCTTGTGCGAATGATGTTCACATCGGCGAGGGCATTGGCATCACTGCCCATCCCATGCTCCGCTTCCGCCCGGAGCAGGATCAGCTCTTCATTGGTGATCCAGGGGAAGGGCGAAGTGTTACTGGGATACATGTTGGGCTTCTCCGTGGCGACAACACCCTGATAGTTGGTCGGATCCGTGGGCACCGTCTTACTGGTTGCGCGGTCATCCGGCTGACCATTCGCCTTGAGCTGCGCATTGTGCAGGATGCGCGGATGCACGAAATTCGTGCGCGGGTTGTTGAAGGGATTGAAGGTGTTGTCCGCGGCAAAGTAGTCGCTGTAGGCGCCGAGGTCGAGATCGCCGGTGGGGTCGATGAACGACTGCTGCAGCGCGGTCAGCACATCGGCCCACCTGCCCATGTACTTGAGCGTGCGGGCCTTCAGCGCACGATTGACCTTGGCGAACTGCTGCGGCGTGTCGAAGCCGGCGTAACCGGGCGTCAGCGAGAAGGGGAAGGCGCTGCCGCCCGCCTGCAGCTCGGTGTACGCCTCATCGAACAGGTCGAGCGAGCGCTGATACAGCTCGGCGCCGGTGGCGATGGGCGCGAGTTCGCCCGTGGGGTTCTCGGGCGGCTCCAGCGGTGCCCCATCGGGCTGGTAGGCGAGCGCGGTCTGGAAATACGCGAACGCTGCCACCGTGTTAGCCCAGCCGCGGACGGCCTGCTTCTCCTCGTCGGTCATGTTGGACACGGCATCGACCGCCTGCAGCAGCGAGCTCACCTGCACCAGCGTGCCGTAGTTGAAGTAGGCGCCGGAGCCGAAGGAGTTGGGGTCTCTCGGTCCGATGAGGTTGTCCGTGTACGGGCGAGGCTCTTCAGGCGCGAGGGCATAGGCTTCGCGTCCCCACACGCCGAAAGAGCTGACCACGTTCGAGGTGGCCATGCCGCGCACGTTGCCGATCAGCCCCTGTGCGTTGGCGACCACCGTGCTGCGTGTGGCGGATCCGCCGGCGCTGGGGTTGTTCAGGTTGGGCACTGTCAGGTCGGGATTACACGCCGCCAGCGACAGCGCCGCGACGAAAAGCAGCATTGATGTTTTCATGGTCGCAATTTCTCCCGGTCGGGTCATGGTCAGAAACGGAGGTCCAGGGAGAGCCAGAATGAACGGCTCGGCGGGTACGGCCCGACGTCAATGTTCGTGCGGATCGCGGTATTGCCGAAGTTGTTCACTTCGGGATCCATGCCCGTGTATTTCGTGAAGCGCAGCAGGTTGCGGCCGCTGAAGGTGATGCGGGCGCTGTTAATGTCGCGCAGCGGCGAGTTGTGGAGGAATCCCCTGGGCAGGTCCCACGACAGCGCCAGCTCACGCAGCTTCACGAAGGTGGCGTCTTCCAGCCAGACGGTGGACGTGCGCGCGGGGTAGACGCGCAGCCGGTACTCGCCCAGCGTTTCCCCGGCCTTGCAGCCCGGATTGGTGCACGGGTCCGCGTAGTCCTTGCTGTTCTGATTCAGGTCGAGCAGGTAGCCGAGCAGATTCACGACCTTGCCGCCCTGCTGCCAGTCGAGCGTCGTGGTCAGCGTGAGGGAGCGGTAGCGGAAGTCATTGGAGAAGCCCATGCGGAAGTCGGGGCTGGCGTCGCCCAGGTTGGTGACAATGCGCGTGCCGGGCACGCACTTGCCATCGCCCGCCGTCGCGGCCAGCGCTTCCAGGCAGCGCGGGTCATCGGCCACGGAAATGGTGTCGCGGCCCACGATCTGGGTGAGCGACCTGCCCTGCTCAATGCGGCCGGCGCCGAGCGAGGTGCCAAACCCCGCGTTAGGCGCATTGAAGGGCGGCACGCTCAGCGAGTCCATCTTCGAGCGATCCATGGCGAAGGTGATGCCGGTGTTCCAGCTGAAGCCGCCGCTCTGGACGGGCACCGCGCGCAGCGCGGCCTCGATGCCGTGCGAGCTCATGAAGCCGTCATTGTTGAACACGGCACTGGCGAAACCGGTGGAGGGCGCCAGTGCGCGCGTCAGGATCAGGTCATCGACGCGCTGGTGGAACGCGGTGAACTCGAAGCTGGCCTTGCCGCCGAAGAGCGTGGCATCGAAGCCGCCCTCGATCTCCGTCTGGCGCTCGGGCCGCAGGTCTGCCGCGGCCGTAGTGCCACCCAGTGCCAGTGTCTGCAGCCCGCCGATGGAACCGGGATTCAGGTTGTTGAATTTCTGGCCGTACTGCGGCTGCAGACCGGACTGGCCCCAGGCCGCGCGCAGCTTGAACTCGTCCAGCAGTCCGCGCTTCACGCCGAAGCGGTAGGAGCCGGAGAATTTCGGATAGGTGAACCACTTGTCGATCTGCACGTTGTTGCTGGAGCGATCGCCGCGCAGACCGGCCGTGAGCAGCAGGCGCTCATTGATGAGCAGCTCCTCCTGGCCATATACGCCGTAGTTCTTGCTGCGACTGCGGGCCTCCTGCGGCAGGCGATTCACGGCCTGGTTCACGTTCTCCTGGCCGGGGAACAGATCCGTGGCCTGCACGCGCACCACGTCCTGATCCGTGTACTCGTACTGCAGCCCCGCGGATGTGGTGGCGGTGAAGAAGCCGCTGGCGGGCGAGAAGCTGTGCACCGCGTTGGTGTTCATGTTGTACTGGCGGTTGGACGTGTTGCCGTTGACGGAGGTGCCGGGGAACTGGTCCGTGGGCGTGCAGCCCACCGTCAGACACTCGAACTGCACGTCCTCCGGCGCATAGACCTTGTTCTCGAGGTCGAACACGTCCGCGCCGCCCTGCACCAGCAGCCGCAGCGACTGCCGCTCCGTGCGCAACACATCCCAGGAGCCGCGCAGACTGCCGATGAAGCGATTCACCGATTCGTCATTCTTCACGAGATCGGCGGTCTGCAGCGGGTTCGAGTTGGCGAAGGAATTGACCGGGAACGTGCCGTTGGCGCTCTTGCGCAGGTCAACGAAGCTGGGCGTACTGGTGAGCGTGACGTAGTACGTCGTGCTGGTGTTGTCGTTGCCTGTGAAGCCGCGGCCGGTCATGGTGTGCAGCGCATTGGTGCGCAGCTCGAGCGCCATGCGGTCGCTCAGGTTCTGGTCGAGATTCAGCGCCATCGTGTATTTGTCGTAGTACGTCCCGGTGACGATGCCGTCTTCCTTGTGCGCCAGCCCCGAGGCGTAGAAGCGCGTCTGGTCATTGCCGCCGCTCATGCTGAGCGACGTTTCCAGTCCGGGCGCATTGCCTGGCGCGAGCTGTTTCTCGAGATCGAACGGACCGGGCAGCTGGCCGTTGAACTGGGAGAGGTAGTCGCTGGCGGTGCTGCCGCGCGCGTCGATGGCTTCCTGCGCGGTCTTGAAGGTGCGCACGCCGACTTCGTTGGCCAGGCGGGAAACGCCGAAGCGCTGGGTCAGGGAGAAGGCTGTCTTGCCGGCGCGGCCTCGCCGGGTCGTGATCAGGATAACGCCGTTGTTAGCCTGTGACCCGTAGATCGCGGCCGCCGAGCCGCCCTTGAGGATCTCGATGTTCTCGATGTCGGCGACGTTGAGGTCGGCAATGCGGTTGGGCGCGTTGTCCTGCACGTTGGCAATGCCGCCACCGGCGTCGGTAATGGAATTGGCGCCGGAAGGAATCGCGACGTCCGAGATGATGACGCCGTCCACGACGAAGAGCGGCGTCGCATCCCCGAAAATGGTGGAGACGCCGCGCAGCATCACCTGGTTACCGCCACCGGGCGCCCCGGAATTGGCCTGGATGTTCGCGCCCGCCACCTTGGCGATGAGCTGCGTCTCGATGCTGGCCGTGGGCACGATGTTGAGCTGACTCGCGTCCACCGTGGACACCGCGTTGGCAAGGTTGCGACGCTGCACGCCGGTGGCCTGTCCAGTCACGACCACTTCGTCGAGACGCAGTGGATCGGGATCCAGCGAAACGAGCAGGGTGTCCTGACCGGCCACGATGTCGACCGAGCGGGTCTTGTAGCCGAGCAGGCGAATCGTGAGCGCGAAGCCGCCTTCCTGGCGCACGGTGAACGTGCCATCAGTGGCGCTGAGGGTCACGGAGGTGCGACCCGCGGCGGAGACGGCGCTGCCGCCCACCGATATTTCTGCACCCACCAGCGCCTCGCGGGTGGATGAGGAAACGACGCGGCCCGTGACAGTTCGCACCTGCGCCAGCGCGGTCTGCGCGTGGAAGGCAACGAACGCGGCCGCGAGCACGATGCTGAGCGCAACCCGCCTGCGAACGGAGTGTTGGAGAACAGGCCCGGCGGGCTCTGGGGGATGTGCTCGTCGACTCATGCAGCACCTCCTTGGAGGAAAGAGGACCGGAGGCTCGCGCGGCAGTTGCGGAGCGCTCAGGCGGATCGATGACTCTCGACCCACGGGCAAAGGCACCGGCGCTGCTGCGGCAGAACTGCAGAGCTGCCTGCATCGGTCGCGATGATTCGCCCGCAAAACGCACCGGCATGAACATCCCTGCGTCGTCTGTGGGGAGCAGGCGCGCCGTTCGCGTGAGTGATTCGCGGAGCGGCCCGCTTCAGCCCGCTCGCGCGTTCACGGATGTTCCCGGATCTGTCCGTTGTCTTGAAAAATGGGGTGTGATGCGTCTGCAACCACGACTACAGATCACTGCTGGCCCGGAACCGTTGTCAGCGATGGGCCAGCTTCACACATTCCGCACCCTTTCTTGCGCACGGTGGGACTTTGCGTGGCGGACGGCGCGCGCGCAAGTACGGGAGTTTCGTTTCGTCCCTGTACAGGTCCAGCCCACACGCAGGATGCGGCCCCGCATGCGACAGGCGACCGGACGCTGGCATGCGCAGCGTCATAAAGTGACGGCCCCAGGCGTTAGCCTGCGGGATGTTGTATCCGGGCCGGCCCGATCCCGAACGTGCGCGTGCGGCGCGAGCGCGGCGTGTCGAGCGCACGCGTCTCACAAGAAGGGTCTACGGCCCGGGAAAGCCGCGCCGGGCCCGAACCCTGCGGTGCGCTAACAGCGAGTGTGCGATGGCGCACCCGGCCGTCGCCGTGGTCGCCCGGTTGTACCCGCACAAGCATGCCCGGCCGTGCATTGCCTCCGAGATCGGAGTACTGCACCACCACGCGTCCCCACGGATCGCGGGGCGTTTCCGGAGCACCCGCGAAGCAGCGTGCCGAGATCCAAGGTTGCCGAACGCGGACGGTTCCCTCACCGGCTCGGAGCAGCCCGGGAGTACGCTGAAACTGCCGATTGCGATCCCTCGCATTCCAGTATCCATGGTCGCCTCCCCTGATCGCAGGGGCCCCTGTGGGTGGTGCGCCCCACGCAACGCCGCGTGGAGCCATTCACAGGTTGCGGCGCAGTCAGGCGGGAGCATTGCGTGTGCAGGGGCAACACTGTGTTAGAACAGGAGCGGCGCGGCGCGGGGGAAGCAGCGCGCCCGCGGGGCGGGGGCAGAATGTCGCAGGAATGCCCGCCAATGCGACGGATGGCGATACGGGATCGGCTCCGGTACACGTGATCCTCCATTGGTCCGCTGTCCTGCAACGTGGGGGTGTGATGCGTGCGCAACGCCGGCTGCCGATCATCAGCTCCGGATGCGGCGGCGCAGCACGGCCAGCGCGCGGTCCAGCACGGGATCGACCGCGGGCGACGGCAACGCTCCCTGTCCGTCCGCGAACGGGATGCCCTCGTCGAGAGCCGACATGACAGCCAGCCAGCTGCGGTACTCTGACGGCGACATTGCCCGGGTCATTCCCGAATCCGGCCAGACACCGCCGAGCGCAGTGTCCGGCGACGCCATGTGCCGGTCGAGATTCCGGCCGGACGGGCGCTCCATGCGGATTGTGGTGAGACGCAGAGCGCCCTGGCCATCGGCCAGGCTGAACAGCACCTGGCCGAAACCCTTGCCATAGGTGCGCTCGCCGACGATAACAGCGCGTTGGTTATCCTGCAGACTGGAGGCCAGAACCTCAGCGGCCGAAGCCGTACGCTGGTTGACGAGTATCGCGAGCGGCACAGCCGTCGCCACGCCCGGCCGGGCGTCGTATACCGTGTCACCATCCACGGTGTGAAGGGTCAGCATGCGACCGCCGTCGAGAAAGAAATCCGCCGTTTCCAGTGCGGTTCTGAGCAGGCCGCCGGCGTTTTCGCGCAAGTCGAGTATGAGGGCCCGGGCACCGGCACGCCGCAGCGCGCTCAGGGCTGTGTCCATCTCGGCCGCCGTGGTCGCAGCAAAATGCTCGATGCGAATGTAGCCCACATCGCTCCCGGCGCCGGCCATGTAGTCCCAGCCGCCGGCGGATGCGCGGCGGAGTCCGCGGATCGTGGGCACGTCCACAACGGCTCGCCGGATCGTGAAATTCAGCGGGCTGGTGGCGCCAGCGCGGCGAACCGTCAGCGCGACGGTCGATCCCGCCGCACCCGAGATCGCATCAAGCACGTCGAAGAAGCCCCGCCCCGTAACGGGCTGGCCGTCCACGGCGAGAATGATGTCGTCGGCACGCAGGCCTGCCGCGAGGGCCGGCGAATTCCTGTACGGCGCGACGACGCGGAACGCCGCTTGTGCGCTGTCATATCCCAGGCGTATGCCGATCCCGCTGAACGCGCCCGCCAGGGTCGCCTTGAAGTTCGCGTAGTCGGCTGCATTGAGCCATGCGGAGTACGGATCCAGCGAGGCAATCATGCCTCTCGCCGCCGCAGCGACGAGACTCTCCGTGCCGACGGGACGAACATAGTGTTTGGCAATCAGACTCAGCAGCGCTTCGAGCTGATGCGCGCCCTGCACGCTGTCGGATTGCTGTGCAGACACGGGCACCGCCAGAACGAGGGAGAATGCCGCGCAGGAAGCCACCAGCATTCGTCCGGAATCGATCAGGCGCTTCATGGCACACTCCTCGTAACCGGTAGGTAGCATGGAAAGTATCGCCGGCCTGTCGGCGCGCATTCAGGTGCGCTCCAAGGCTGGAACTATGCCGGATTTTCGGCGGGCCGAAAGAGGGACGGGTCTCTTGCAGCCCCACGGCGAAAAAAACCGCGTCGGCTGGCCCGCGAGTGCATGCGGGCTGTAGACTGCGCTCGCACGGCCCCGACAACACGCAACCAGCGCAAGGCCGCGTGATCGAGTCAGCGAGTCGGTCCACGGATGGAATCGGTTCGCTTGCGGTGCGAACACCATCGCAGAATCCTGACACGGAGTGCCGGCGACGGGCCGGTGCGGACGAACATGAAGGGTGAATCGAATGCGGTTGTCGGCAGCGAAAGATGACGAGCGGCGCCGGCGTCGTCGGGCTACCATCCTCCTGCTTTGCGGCATCAGCCTTGGCGGAACGGCCCAGCCGGCGGTGGCGCAGCGGCTGGGGCTGCGCGCGGATTCGGTGGAGCGGCTGCTGGTCGGGCTCGCTCCCGATGCCGCGGTTGCCGCACGACGCTACGCCGCCGGCAACGATTCCGTGGCACGCGTGGCGCTGCGCAGTTTCCGCTTCGACGCGGCGGCGGGTCCGCTGCTGCTGGCGATCCTGGCGCGCGATCCGTCCGCCAGCATCCGCGAGAGCCTGGTCGTCTCGATGCCGTACTACGCGGCTCGCTGGGCGCGTGTGGAAGGGATCGTGCCCGCCCTCGTCGACCGTGTGGCGCGTGATCCCGACGCGCGGGTCATCGCCGCGGCTGCCCGTGCGGTGCGGGTACTCGCCCTCGCCACGAGCGGCCTGCCCGACGCCGTCAGCAAGCGGATCGGGCAGGCGAGGACGGCGCGCGACACCGCACTGCTGCGCCTGCTGCTCGAGGAGGACGAAAGCCTGGTGCACGCGGCGCGACCGGTGGCTGCGCCGGCGTTCGTGCGCACGCCACCCTCGCCCTTCCGCGTCGCGCCCGCCAACCTTCCCATCCGCTTCTCGGTTTTCGGGGACTACGGTGTAGCGCACCTGGAGCGCACGGACACGCACCAGGTCCTGATGGCACATGTGTTAAGCGAATACCACAAACTCCACCGCATCGACTTCGGCATCACGACGGGTGACAATTTCTATCCGACTTCGTTCGCCACACCATCGGATCCGGACTGGAAAGTCACATGGGAGGACCTGTACGACGGGTTGAAATTTCCCTTCTACATCAGCCTGGGCAATCACGACTGGGGGCAACCGGACGGGCCGCTGGCGGAATACGTCTATGGGAGGACGAGCACGAGCTTCAGGCTGCCTGCGTACTACTACACGTTCACGGCCGGACCCGCGCAGTTCTTCGCCATCAACACGAACGAGCTGACCGAGCGCCAGCTGGACTGGCTGCGCGATGCGCTGGCGAAGAGCACGGCGAAGTGGAAATTCGTGTACGGTCACTACCCGGTGTACGAGCAGACGAATTACACGGTCGAGCCGCAGCAGGCGAAGGTGCTGCCGCTGCTGAAGCGTTACCACGTCGACGCCTACTTCGCAGGCCACCACCACTCGATGCAGCACTGGTTCAGAGATGGCACCGACTACATCGTGGCCGGATCAGGCGGCGCCCCTAACTATGCGCTGGGCGACACCCTGCGGGCTGCGCCCGGACGCAGGTTCGCCATGTCGGCGCCGGGTTTCGCGGTCGTGGAAGTCGAGCCCGACGTCTTCCGCCTGCGCTTCATTGGCCATGCCGGCGAGGAACTGTATGCGTACGAGCGGCGCAAATAGTCACCGCGCGCGCCAGGACAGTGGACGGACATGACCCACCCGCTGTGCACGAACGCGGCGGCTTGTATGCTCCTGCGGTGCGGGACTGATTATCCGTCGCATGTTCAGCGGTCCGCGATGAGTGTGAAGAAGATCGTGCGTGGCTGGCCGCCAACGCGGTGGCGATAGCGGCCGTCGTCCTCGCGCTCGAGGCCCTGAACGCACAAGTGATTCGATGCCGACGTGTGCTCGAGCAGCTGGCTCACACGAAGGCCGGCATCCGTGGCCGCGGACACGACAGCGCGGAGCGAGTGTCGAAACTGCACTTGCGGGCCGGTCCTGGCTGTGGTCGCATAGTCACAGCCTGTCTCCAGGAAGCGGCGTACGGGCGCACTCTCATGTCCGTCGATTCCCGCGGGCTCAGGCTTCCGAATCCCGCCATCCGGGTGGCCATCGATCAGAATGAGTCTGCCACCAGACGCGAGCGCCGCGGTGACTGCGCGCATCCAGGCACGTACGTCTGCGATCCAGCAGATGATGCCCATGGTAGCCCAGGCGAGGTCGAATCCGCCGGCGAGGGAGTCCGGCAACGCGGTGGCATCAGCGCAGACCCACTCGACCGCGACACCACAGCGATGTGCCAGAAGCCGGGCTTTGGCCAGGGCAACGGGAGAAAAGTCCACGCCTGTCACGCGAGCTCCCCGCCGCGCGAACGTGATCGCATCAAAGCCCAGGTGACACTGCAGATGCAGAATGCGAAGTCCTGCGGGATCGGCACCGATCGCATGCGCAAGTGCGGCTTCCTCCTCCTCGATCAGCGAACTCGCGCCGGCAACGAGAGCCTCGGAATCATAGTAGGCATCCTGCCCGTGCAGGCCCGCGAGCTCATTCCAGCTTTCGCGATTCACTTCATGATCCGTGTGCATGGATTCAGGTGACAGCGAACGTGAGGACGTGCAAGCGGTCTGGGCTCTGCTCGACGCACAGCATCGGACCTGCCTGACGCCCGACACGGCGGCCGGGCGGCAAATCGTTGAGCCAACAAGGGAATAGCTGGGGAGGGACTCGAACCCCCAACCTACGGATTATGACTCCGCTGCTCTACCATTGAGCTACCCAGCCGGATCGGGATCCCAAGTTTAAGAGCGAGTGCGAGATGGGTCAATTGCAGAAGCAAGGACAGTTCCGCGCGGGCAGACCGGGACGGCGACGCCTGCGATTTCTTTCCTGCCGCAGCGCATTTCTTTGCCATCGCTGGAGAGGTCGCGCGTGCGGGCCGCGTTCCTCCCTGCACGCGCGACCACGCCGTTCTTCAGTCGTATCAACGAGTTAGTCATTCGGCCGGTTGCGGACGAGCAGCGCGCTCATTAGCTTTTTCTACCCCGTCCCTCTTCGCCGGCCCCCCGGCGATCTCTCCCGCGGTACTCTCCCCAACCGTGACCGGGCCCCCCGACCCAAGGTGCTGACAGGCATTTGGGAGTGAGTGTATGCCGAAACACGCATTCCGACCCTCCGTCAATGGTTTCCGTTTTCCGAACGCGTTCAGCGTGCCCGGCACTGCCTTCGGGCTGGGCGCACCCATGCTGCCCTCCTTCGGGCTGGGCGCCGGGATGGCCTGGGTCGCGCTCGATCGATACCTGGCGGACCGGCCAGTACCCACCGCAGCCGAGCCACCCGCGCCGGCGGATCCGCTCTATCAGGAACTCGTGATGCGGCAGGCGAACGCGCTGGCCGTGGCGCCCTGGAGTCAACTCGTCGAATGGCAATCCCTGCCCGAGCGTGGACTGCCAGGTCGTCCCAGCCTGACAGTCTGCAGTCGCGTACACTGGCGCCTGGCGCGACGAAGCCTCGACGCGGGCACTCCAGTGATGCTCTTCCTGGTACTCGCCAGTGGACGCCACGCCAATCCTTCGTCGAACAAGGCGGTCCTCGCGGTGGGTTACGACGTCGACCGCAGTGCGCGGCGCGCAACGCTTCTGGTTTACGATCCGGATCAGCCCGGGAAGGACAACCTGCGACTGGTCTTCTCAACCGGCCGCTACGGTCCGCTGGACGCGCGTTTCGAGGGCGAACAGCGGGTCCGTGCCTTCTTCATGGTGCGATACGATCGCGCCGAGCCGGCCGCGCTGTCGCTGGACAGGGCCGATGACATCGACACGCTCCCGATCGGGGCTGTCGTGTCCGTGCTCGGAACCGATGCGGCGGACGGTGCAGTCGACATGCTCGCCGCGGCGCACACAGGCGGCGGGCTGTTGAAGGTCCGACGGGACGGCCGGCAGCGGTGGTCGGTGGAAGACGTGCAGAAGGCGGCACGCACAGCGCTGGTGCCGGATGCAGGTGGAGTCACCCTGGTGGCGCCGCGACGCATCCTGGCGCGTTCAGCGAACGGCGATGTGCTGGAAGTCCGCCGTATTCCGGTCCTCGGCTGGCGGGCGCGCAACATCACACAATCGCGCCGCATTGGTGATGCCTTTCGCGTCGACAGCAACCTGGCGGTCCTCGCCGGTCGCGCCGGGATCATCGTGATGGGCTGCGGACGCGGACAGCTGGTACGCTACCGATGCAACGCGCTGGGCCGCTGGAAAGCGGATCTCGTAAACGCAGGAAGTGCCGGCAGGGCGAATTTCGTGGGCACACCGGCACTCGTCGAGCGGGCCGAACTCCATGTGTTCTGTCGTACCGATGCCGGCGACATCGTGCACCTGCGCGAGCATCACAAGAACGGCTGGATGGCATCGAACCTCGGCGATCGCCTGGCTGGAGGAAAGCGCGTTACTGCGGCTGATGATCCCATCGCGCTGTACGACGCGGCGGGCAGGGCGCTGAACGCCGTCATACGGTCGCACGACGGCAGGGTGCTTCTGTTTCGCCTGACGGAGGACCAGGTCAGCAAGGGAATCGACCTGACCAGCGCCGCTTTTCCGACGGACGACCAGCCCGTTGTTGCGGTCTCCAGGTTATCCGCTCTCATCGACGACGAAGGCACCGTGCACGTCGCGGCCCGGGAGGCCGAGGGTGGATTGATCCACCTCTGGTACGGCCGGAATGGCGCGGCGGGCGGCGAAACGGTCATACGTGCGCAGATGTCCGCTCGCAGTGGTGGCAGGATCGAGGGCGCTCCGGTCATCGCAACCGGCCCTGCCGGGAGCCTGCACATCTTCGCGCGCCAGTCGAAGAACCTGCTTCTCTTCCGCTGGACGCCGGTCGGGGACTGGAGCAGCGAGAACGTGAGTCAGGAACGCCGCTCGTCCGGCACACTCGAACTGGCGAGCGATCCCATCGTGGGTTGTGCGGAACACGCGACGCATGTCGCATTCGCTGATGATGCGGGACATCTGCATCACGCCTGCGTTTCGATCAGAAAACACGACGCTCTCGCCATACACGCTGGCCGGCAGAAGCGCGATCCCATCGCGCCGGCGCGTGCAGCCCGCGCACCCGATCGTCACGTTGCGACGGCACCCACGCCCGCTTCGGCAGAGAGCCGGACTGCGGTCAAGACATCCGACACGGTGCTCGCAGACGCATTGACGGCCCTCGCAGCTCCAGTCCAGTCGCGCGGCGACGTCCTGCATCCCCATGTGCAGGAAACGGCTGCCGCGATAGCGGCGGCGGTGGCGAAATCGGCGCCCCTGACGTTGCGCCCGGAGCTGGCGCCGGCCGCCGCCATACCGATCAATGCGGGGCGCACGACGGCAGCGCAGCTCGTCACACCGACGGCGCATTCCGACCGCCCGAGGAAACCGCCAGCAAGACCCTACCTGATGCCTGTCATTGAAGAGCTGCCATTGCTGTCCGCGGAAGACAGTGCCGCCGCGCGTTCTCCGGTTGTTGTGGCGGCGGCCAGTCCCGCTGCACCGGCTTCGCCCGCGGCGCCGCCGCGAATGCGGGACAACGAGCGAGAGGTCCAGCGGATCATGAAGCTCGCGGCTGAGAGCCCCCCGCAGGTCCTCAATCCGAAATAGCGCCGGACAAAATCGGCCGACCCGCCACAGAAACGGCCGGAAAACGCATCCGCAACGTGCGTGACGGCCCTCGTTCCGAGCGAGTCACGTTCGGAAACGGCGCCTGATCCCGGTCCGGCTGGCCGGGTCAGGCGGGCGTGCGTACACTGCGCCGGATCGCTACCCGAACATCCTCGGAGGTGTGTCATGCGCGCGCATGCGCTTCGTGCTCTCCACGGCGCCGGTTTCTGGCGACGACGCCGCCCCCTTCTCACCGCACTCGTCCTCGCCGCTGTCGCATGGCCGGGGGCGCAACCGCTCGCGGCACGCCAGCGCACGCCTACGATCGAGGCGAAAACTGCGGGCATGACGAAGCTCGCCGGTTTCTTCCCGCTTTACTGGGAGGAGAGCGCCGGCAAGCTCTGGATGGAGATCCCACACCTCGACACGGAGGTGCTCTACATCACGGGACTGGCGGCTGGTCTGGGCTCCAACGACATCGGGCTGGACCGCGGCGCACTGCTGGGTTCGCGCATTGTGTTCTTCCAGCGCGTGGGGCCCAAGGTGCTGATGGTGCAGCCCAACTACGACTTCCGCGCCACCAGCACGAACCCCGCAGAAGTCAGAGCGGTGCGCGACGCCTTCGCTCGCTCCGTGCTGTGGGGCTTCACGGTGGCAGCCGAGAGTGGCGGCCGCGTGCTCGTGGACATGACCGATTTCGTGCTGCGCGACGATGGCAACCTGGCGCAGCGGCTGCGCCCCGGCAGCTACCGCCTGGAGGCGAGCCGCAGCAGCATCTTCATGCCCATGACGAAGGTCTTCCCCAGGAACACGGAGTTAGAAGCGGAACTCACCTATGTGCGCCAGCCCGCGGCGGCCGGCAATGTCGGTGGCGGTGGGGGGGGCGGCGGTGGCGGTGGCGGCGGGTACTTCGAGGGCGTGGGCAATGTCGCGGCCTCGCCGGAAGCGGCAAGCCTGCGGGTGCACCACTCCTTCATTGAACTGCCCGACAGCAACTACACGCCTCGCCCGTTCGATCCGCGCTCGGGGTTCGGCGACATTCGTACGACGACTTCGCCTCGCCGCTCAGCGAACCGCTGACGAAGCGCTTCACGAACCGGCACCGGCTGAAGAAGGTGGACCCGAGCGCACGCGTCAGCGATCCGGTGAAGCCCATCATCTACTACCTCGATCCGGGTGCGCCCGAGCCCATCCGCTCGGCGCTGCTGGAGGGCGCGCGCTGGTGGAACCAGGCTTTCGAAGCGGCCGGCTACCGCAACGCGTTCCGTGTGGAGCTGCGACCCGACAGCATCAGCCCGCTGGATGCGCGCTACAACGTGATCAACTGGGTGCATCGCTCGACACGCGGCTGGAGCTTCGGCGGCTCAGTCGATGATCCGCGCACAGGCGAGATCATCAAAGGCGTGGTGGAGCTGGGCTCGCTGCGCGCGCGCCAGGACTACCTGATCGCGGAAAGCCTGCTCTCCCCTTACAAGAATGGCGACGAGACACCGCCGGAGCTGACACAGTGGGCGCTGGCGCGCATCCGCCAGCTGGCCGCGCACGAGGTGGGGCACACGCTGGGGCTGGGCCACAACTACTACGACAGCGAGGCGGGCCGCATCTCAGTGATGGATTACCCGCAGCCCCTGGTGACGCTGAAGAGCGATGGCACGCTCGACTACAGCCAGGTCTACGAGTCGGGCATCGGCGAGTGGGACAGTGTTTCCATAACCTGGGGTTATCAGGACTTCCCGAAGGGCACGAATGAGCCCGCCGCGCTGAACCGCATACTCGACAACGCATGGCAGCGCGACATCCGCTACCTGACCAACCAGGATATGGCCGCCAACCCCAGAGTGGACCAGTGGTCCAACGGCACGGATGCAGCGGCCGAGCTGTACCGCATGATGGACATCCGGCGCAATGCACTGGCGCGCTTCGGCGAAAACGCGATCAAGCGCGGCGCGCCCATGGCCACGATCGAGGAAGCGCTGGTGCCACTCTACCTGTATCACCGCTACCAGATCGACGCGGCCGCGTCCACGATGGGCGGGCTGCACTACATCTACGCGATGCGCGGCGACGGACGCGAGCCCGTGCGCCCTGCATCCGGCAGCGAGCAGCAGGCGGCGCTCACCGCACTCATGGCGACGCTGCAGCCTTCGGCGCTGGCTCTGCCCACCAGCGTGCTGGGGCTGATTCCACCACGACCGCCGGGCTACGGCGCGCATCGCGAGATGTTTCCGCGGTACACCGGCGATGGCTTCGATGCCATCTCGCCTGCGGTCACGGTCGCGCAGCTCGTGCTCTCCGACATTTTCCAGCCGGACCGCGCGGCCCGCATTGTCGAGCAGCACGCGCTCGACCCATCCATTCCAGGCCTCGAGGAAGTAATCGACCAGGTGTTCACGGCCACGTTCAACGCGACACCCGCCTCGCCGTACGAGGCCGAGATCGCGCGTGCCGTGCAGCGCGTCGCGATCGATGAGCTGATGCGCCTCGCGAGCACGGCCGACATGCCACAGGTGCGGGCGGTGGCTACACTGCGGCTGCAGCGCAAGGCGGCAGACCTGGGCAACGCGGTGGCCCGCGCGGACGACCCGAACGCGGCGCACTTCGCGCTCGTGAGCCGCGACATCCAGCGTTTCCTGGCGCGGCCCGGAACACCGTACGCCCCTGCTGCCACACAGGTGGCACCGCCCGGCGCGCCCATTGGCGAACCACCCATGTTCTGGCTGGGCTGGCCTTTCCAGTGGTGACGCACCCGCCGGCGGCCATGGTGCAGTGACGCCGGCACTCCCGTATCTTGCACGCCTCGCCCCCCCGTAACCGGGCGAGGCGTGCAGGCGTCATGCAGCGCCGGAAGTTGCGGCGCTCGAGCCGGACACAGATCGAGGCGACGAAGAGCCGAGGCTGCATTGTCGCCTGAACCATACCCGGGAGGCTCTCCATGCGGCAGAGTGGCAGCGGAATCTCGAACTGGCTGTTAGTGTGGTCCGGCGCCGTCCTGCGTGGCGGCACGGTCGCGGGCGTGGCGCTGACCTGTTCACTGCTGGCACGCGGCACACTGCAGGCACAGGGTGGCGTGCCCGACAAGTTCGAGAACCTTCAGGTCCTGCCCAAGGACATCTCGCGCGACAGCCTGGAAACCGTGATGCGCGGCTTCACCGGCGCGCTCGGTGTGCGCTGCGAGTACTGCCACGTGCGCGCCGCCGGCAACGCTGCGCCACCGCCGCCGGACACCGCCGGGCGCGCAGGCGGCGGCGGGCGTGGACGAGGCGGCTTCGGCGGCAACCGCATGGACTACAAGTCCGACGACAAGGTGGAGAAGAAGCGCGCGCGCTTCATGCTGAAGATGGTGCAGCAGATCAACGGCACCATCCTGCCCGACCTGCCGGAGCGCCCGGAGCATCCTGTCAGCGTGTCGTGCCAGACCTGTCATCACGGACAGAACCGGCCGCAGACCGTGCAGGCCGTGCTGAGCGGCGTCATCGCGGAACAGGGCATGGACTCGGCCGTGGCGAAGTATCGCACACTGCGGCAGCAGTACTATGGACGCGACGTGTTCGACTTCAGTCCGCTCCCACTGATCGACCTGGGCCGCTCGCTCAGCGTAGACGGCAAACAGGCTGAAGCGATCCGCATGCTGGAGCTGGACTACGAGTTCTATCCGCAGGAAGGCACCGTGACCATGTCGCTGGGCGATACATACCTCGCCAGGGGCGATACGGCGAAGGCGGTGGACTACTACAGGAAGACGCTCGAGATACAGCCCAACAACCGGCGGGTGCAGCAGACGCTGCAGCGCCTGGGCGGTGGATAACTCACTGTTTGTCCGCGTCGTCGCCTTCCCGGCGGAAGATGTCGCGCATGGCCTGCTCCAGCGCGGCACGCAGCTGGGTAGCGGCGGCGCCGAGGTGAAAGCCGGCCACCACCACGGGGCGCATTAGTTCCGCCAGCCGGCTCTGATGCACACCCGCCTGGGCCGGTGCCGTGCGCTCCGCCACACGGGTGCCACGCGCGCCGTCGGTCTCCAGCACACTGCGCTTCTCCAGTGCGGTATAGGCACGCGCCACGGTGCCCGGCGCGACACCCAGCTCCGCGGCGAGATCGCGCACGGGCGGCAGACGCTCACCGGGCTGCAGCCGCCCCGTGGCCACGGCTTCCTCGATGCGCGCAATGATCTGTTCGTAGATGGCGCCGCCGGATGTGGTGTCGATCTCGAGGAACCACACATTGTCCGCGGCTGCACGCGCTACTGGTGTGCCCTGGACCGCAACTTCGGCCGTGCCCTCACTCGCCGCGGCCGCCTCCGCCCGGTGACGTTTCCTGATGCGGTCGAGCACGGCCTGCGCAGTGACGCCCTGATGCGCGAGCACCTGCGCGGCGACTCCCTTCTCTTCCCGGATCAGACCGAGCAGCAGATGCTCCGTACCCACATACGCGTCGCGCAGCTCTGCCGCAGCTTCCATTGTGAATTCCAGCGCTCGCTTTGCGCGAGACGTGTAGGGCAGCTCGGCCAATGCGATGGTGCTCCTTCCTTTCCGGATCGATTCCAGCACCTGGACCCGGATTCCTGCCGGATTTCCGCCGCACTGTTCCAGGATCAGGATGGCCGGGTCAGTGCCCAGGTCCAGGAGTCCGAGCAGCACGTGCTCCGTGCCGACAAAGTCGTGCTGCAGCTTGCTGGACTCTTCGCGGGCGAGGGCGAGCGCGCGCCGCACGGTATCGGTGAAGTTGTAGGCCTTCACGTTGTCTCCTTGTATCGAGCCAACTGACACAATAAAGACAGGCCCTTTTTGTGTCAAGGGCGATGATACAAGGGTACCTTTGCGCCGTCACCTCGCCCTGCGCGGCGTGGGCGTTTGCGCGGCCCCGACTCGCTGGCCACTGCCGCTGGCGCGGGCGCGGAAACCAGCTGGCGCCCGGCCGTCGTGCGCGAGCCGCGCGCGCCCGAGCGGCGGGCGCACGGCGGCGCGGTGCGCGAGGAGCGTGGCCCGCGTGGGCGCCGCGGTGTGTGCGAGCCCGTGGCGCGGGTCTGGCGCTGCACGCGTGTCGTCCTGCGGCGGTCGCGTCCGCGCCTAACACCGCCGTTTGCATGCGAACACTGCTGTCATCACGACCCGGCGCGCGGCGGCCCCCGGCGTGATGCCAGGTCGCCGCATCGTGTGGCGCCTTCCCTGATGGCGGGGGTGTCGCCGTTCTGCGGCGTGCTTCTGCAACCTTCCTAACACGCGTGTTTCACGCGACGCGTGTGCGGACGTCACTCTGTAATGCGGATGTAAGGTCGCATCCCACCGTTTGGGTACACACCACAGCAGGCAGGCAGTGCTGCCTCGCGGTCGCAGGGCGCATGCGCTGCGATGGCGAGGCAAGGTCTTTGGCAGGAGGACGAAACCATGAAATGCATGGAGGTACTGAAGGCGCTGGCGGCGGCGGGGCTGTGTCTCGCTCCGCTGCCGCTGAAGGCTCAGGAGCCGGTGCACATCAGTGGTCACGTCACCGATGAGGCGGGCAAGCCGCTGGTGGCGGCGAGTGTGACGCTGAAGGGCACATTGCTGGGCACGATAACGGATCCGCAGGGCCACTACGAGATGACGCTGCCGGCATCGCGTGCGCGGGGCACGCTCACGCTGGCAGCGACAGAGCTGGGTTACGCGACGGTAGAAGCAACGGTGGCACCGGGCGTGACGGAAGTGACGCAGGACTTCAAACTCGCGGTGGAACCGCTGCATCTGAGTGAGATCGTGGCGACGGGTCAGGGCACGGCGACCACGCGCGAGCGGCTGGCATCCGCGGTGAGCACGGTGCGCTCGGAAGACATTCAGCGCAGCCAGGAGCAGAATGTCGTGCAGGCGCTGGCGGGCAAGGCGCCGGGTGTCGAGGTCACGAGCTCGGCCGGTGATCCGGGTGCGGGCTCGTACATCCGTATCCGCGGCGCCGCCTCGATCACGGGCGGCACGCAGCCGCTCATCGTGGTGGATGGCACACCCATCACGAACTCCAGCATCAACACCGACCTGCAGGACGCGCCGGACAACAACGGCAATGGCGGCGCGACGGCGGGCACGGTAGTCACCAACCGTGCCGCCGACCTGAATCCGAACGACATCGAGTCGGTGGAAATCCTGAAGGGCGCGGCGGCCACGGCCATCTATGGCTCGCGCGCTGCGAACGGCGTAGTTCTGATCACCACGAAATCGGGCAGGCCGGGCGCCACGCGGGCCTCACTGACGACCACGGCCGGCTGGACGGACGTGACGAGCACGGTGCCTTTGCAGCGTGCATTCGGCCAGGGCGACGAGGGCGTGTTCAAGTCGGGCAACAGCTTTTCCTGGGGCCCGCAGCTGGGCACGGGGACCCAGACGTTCGATCACGCCAACGAGATCTACCAGACGGGCTCGCAGTGGAACACCAACCTCAGCATGAGTGGCGGCAGCGAGCGCACGACGTACTACCTGTCGGGCAGCCGGCTGGGCATGAACGGCGTGATCAAGGGACCGCAGGGCTACGACCGCACGACGGTTCGGCTCAAGGCCTCGCATTTCCTGTTCGATGATCTGCAGATCACGGGCAACTTCGCGTACACGGGCAGTGACGGCACGTTCGTGCAGCAGGGCTCCAACATCAGCGGCATCCAGCTGGGTGCGCTGCGCACGCCGCCCGACTTCAACAACCTGCCGTACCTCGATCCGCAGACGGGCATCCAGCGCACCTATCGCAATCCCGACCCCACGTCGCTCACGCAGGGTCACGGTTACGACAATCCGTTCTGGGTGGCGTTCCAGGAGCCGGCCACATCGAAGGTGGGTCGCACGTTCGGCAACATCGCGCTGGAGTACGTGCCGCTGAGCTGGCTCAAGCTCAACTATGTCATCGGCAACGACTACTCGAGCGACGACCGTGTGGAGCTGTTCCCCAAGGGATCGGATGCGTACCTGTCCGGCGCCATTGGCCGCAACACCATCATCCAGAACGTCTTCGACAGCGATCTCTCGGCCACGGCCACGGGCAACGTGATGAATGGCGTGGTGGGCAGCCTCACGGTGGGTCAGAACCTGAACGAGACGAATCTGCGCCGCAACGGCGTCAACGGCACGACCGTGCTGCAGGGCACGGACGAGACTAACTTCAGTGTTACGAATACCGGGAACGAATTCCGTTCCAGGGTGCGCACGGACGGCTACTTCGGCACCGGCGAGCTTACGCTGGGCGATCAGCTCACGCTGGACGGCACGGCGCGCTGGGACGGCTCATCCGTGTTCGGCAACGGTACACAGCGGCGTTTCTTCTATCCGGGCGTCGGTCTGGCGTGGACCTTCACTCGCCTGCATGCGCTGGAGCACATTCCCGGTCTCAGCTTCGGCAAGCTGCGCGCCTCCTGGGGCGTGAGCGGCCGTCAGCCGCCGGTCTTCTCCAATGTGACCGCCTTCAATACCGGCTCGTTCGTGGATGGCTGGGTGACGAACGGCCTGTACAGCCTGTATCAGGGCAAGGAGGGCGTCTTCACGGATCCTACGCTGGGCAACGACCAGATCAAGCCGGAGCGGAAGCGGGAGTGGGAAGCGGGCGCTGATCTCGGGTTGTTCGACCAGCGCATCGGCGTTTCCGTCACGTACTACGACCGCAATACGACGGACGCGATCCTGCAGGTGCCGGTGCCCTCCAGTACGGGCTACTTCTCCGAGTACCAGAACGCTGCGGCCTGGAAGAACCACGGGCTGGAGACGGAGCTCGATGTCGATGCGGTGCGTTCGCCGAATCTCGCGTGGAACATCTCGGCGCAGTGGACACGCGAGCGCAGCTGCGTCACCGATATTGCTGGGGCGGAGAACCTGTTCCTGAACGGGTTCACGGATCCGGCCGCGGAGCTGGTGGCGCCGGATCCGCAGACAGGCTGTCATCCTTTCGGCGTGCTGTTCGGCAGTGACTTCATCCGCTACGGCCGCGGCAGTGTGGACCAGAACACGGGCCAGGCGATCGACGGCACCGCCACTGCCTCGCCGGGCACGATCTACGTGGGTGCCGATGGCTATCCGCAGCTGGATCCGCAGGCGCGGGTGATCGGCGATCCCAATCCGCAGTGGACCGCCAGTCTGCGCAACACCATCACCCTGTTCGGCAAGCTCACGCTTTCCGGCCTGGTGGATGTGGCGCACGGCATGGACATGTGGAACGGCACGAAGGGCGCGCTCACCTATTTCGGCACGCACGCATCCACGCTGCCCTACCATGGCGCGGGTGTGACCGAGACGTACGCCGCGTACTCGGGTCAGAGTGTAGCCGGTCCGGGTGCGGGCAAGCAGGTGGCGTTCAACGAGGACTGGTTCACGTCGAATATCGGCAGCGGCTTCACCGGCCCTGCTTCGCAGTTCGTGGAGGACGCCAGCTACGTCAAGCTGCGCGACATCTCTCTGGCGTACACGTTCGATCTGCCTGTCGTCCAGCGCATCGGCTTCAACTCGATGGATGTGACGGTGGCGGGTCGCAACCTGCACACGTGGAGCAATTACTCGGGCATCGATCCGGAGAGCAATCTCACGGGTCAGAGCATTGGTCGCGGCATTGACTACTTCAACAATCCGCAGACCCGCTCGCTCGTCCTCACACTGACACTCAACCGGTGAGGGTGGAGGCTGACATGCAAGCGAATCGAATGACGCGCGCGGCCGCCCAGCTGGCAGCACTGCTGGTGACTGCCGCCGGCTGCAACTATGTGAGTCCCACGGACTCGAATCCGAACGAAGTGGCGCACGCATCGCTCAACCAGCTGTTCATCGCCGATCAGGTGAACAGCTTCTTCATCACCGAAGACAACATCAGTCGCCTGGCGGCGATCTGGTTGCAGCAGATGGCGGGGACGGACCGCCAATTCTCCATCTTCGACACGTACGTGGTGAAGGAAGCGGACGTGAGCACCGAGTGGACCAACCGCTACAATGGTGGGGGTCTGGTCGATCTCAGGCGCGCGGAGTCGCTGGCGGACAGCGCGCAGTCGCCGGTGCTGCGCGGTATCCTCGAGGTCTACGAAGCGTACCTCGTGGGCATGACCGCGAGCACCTGGGGCGACATCCCCTATTCGGAGGCAGTCGATCCGGCCATCGCGACGCCGAAGCTGGATGCGCAGCAGGATGTGTACGCCGCCGTGCAGTCGCTGCTGGACGACGCCATCACGAAGCTGGCCACGGGCCAGGGGAGTCCCGGTTCACTGGACCTCGTGTTCGGCGGCGATGCCGCGCCCTGGATCGCGGTGGCGCATACGCTCAAGGCCCGGTTCTACATGCACTGGGTGGAGGCGCAGGATGCGAGCATGCCGGAGGCGCAGACGGCGTGCGGCGGCAACTGCCTGCAGAAGGCGCTGGCGGAAACAGGCCTGGGCATTACCTCGCCTGCGGGCAACTGGCACACCGTGCACGGCACGTCGCAGACGGAGACCAACATTCTGGTACCAGTTCATGAACGACCGCTCCGGCTACATGGCAGCGGGCAACTTCATGATCGGCCTGCTCCAGTCGCGCAGCGATCCGCGTCTGGGCATGTACTACTCGCGCGATGCGGAGGGCGCCTACGTGGGCTCAGCACCCGGCCAGAACCTGAATGATGCGTCCCTGCTGAATCCCGCGGTCACGGGTTCACCCACGTGGGCCACGCCCATGGTCACCTGTGCGGAGAACGCGTTCATTGCGGCGGAAGCGGCCTACCGCATGGGGGACGAGGGCACGGCTAACACAGAGTTGAACGCCGGCATCCGCTGTCAGGAGCAGGCCAACGGCGTAACCCTGAATCATCCGGCTGCGCTGAGCGGCGCCGCACTGATGCAGGAGATCATGACGCAGAAGTACATCGCGCTGTTCCTCAATGAAGAGGTGTGGAACGATTACAAGCGCACCTGCATGCCGGCGCTCACGACCTGGCAGGGCAAGGCCATACCCGGGCGACTGATCTACGGCGAGCGCGAGCGGCAGACCAATCCGAACGTGCCCGAGCCTGCGGATCAGCCGCTGCGCAACCGCAATGACCCGCAGCCCTGCGCCAGCAGCTGATGGTTCAGGTCATCAGGCGGCGCCGGTACCCGGTCGGTGTGATCCTGTGCGCAGCGCTGTGCGCCGGCTGTGCCTCTGGACACGCCACGCGCCGCAGTGCGGACTGGGTGTTGATCGAAGTACGCAATGACCTGGTACCGGCGTCCGCCGTTGTCGTGCACATTGTGGGAGATGGCCGGCGCGTGCTGCTGGGCGATGTGCCGCCGGCGCGCACACGCCAGCTGCAGTTCCGGCAGTCGCAGTTCCGCGGCAGCTATTCGCTGCTGGCCAACGCGCAGCGGGCCGCGGTCACATTGCAGACCTTGACGCTGCGGCCGGGCGATCATCTCTACTGGCAGCTGCGCAGCAATCTGCTGCGCATTGAGGGCCGCGCCGGCGACGGGCCGCCCGCTGCCGCGCCGGGCAGGCGAATGCATGTTGCGGGCTGATGGCTGGCTGGGGCGGGGCCGCGGCGTGCTGCTGCTGGCGCTGCTGACAGGCTGTTACCACTATGTCCCGCTGGGGGGCGGCCAGGCGCACCCCTCTCCGGCCACTCGCCTGCGCGTGATCCTGGCGCGGCCCCAGCCCGTGCGTCTGGGCAACATCACGGTAAACGAGGCGGCCCGCATCGAAGGCGAGTACGTGGACAGCGAGCGGGACACGCTGCTGCTTTCGGCGCTGAGCGTGGTGGACAGTGCGGGCGCCGAGCACCTGGGCGGCGGCGCCACCGTACGCGTGGCGTATGCGGCCATCGAGGATCTGCAGGCGAGGCGTTTCTCCGCGTGGCGTTCCCTGCTGGCCACCGGCGGCTTCGTGGTGGCCGGCCTGCTATCCGGCGTCGCCGTGAGTGAAGGCGGCGGCTCGGGCGGCAGGGCCGGCCCGCCCGGCCAGTCGAAATAGCGTCAGCTGATGGCGCGCTTCACGAAAGCGCGCAGGCCCAGTACCCAGAACAGCACTGTCAGCACGCTCAACGCCATCATCACGGCGATGAGATTCATGTGCGGGAGGTCCGGCGTCAGCGCGCCGCGCATGCCTTCCGCCACATAGACCAGCGGATTGATGAGCACGGCATACTGCAGTGCCGGAAGCACGCGCAGTCCCTGCCATGGATAATAGGCGCAGCCGAAGAAGATCATGGGCGCCACGATGACACTGAACATGAGACCGATCTGCTGGGGATTGATGGCGGTGCCCATGAGCAGGCCGAGTGTGGAGAAGGTGGCGCCGCCCACGAGTGTGACGGCGAGCACGATTTCGATGTTGCGCAGGGTCAGCGCCCCGATGGGTCCCATGATGACGCGCGCGACTGGGAGCACGAATGCGGCGGCCACCACACCCTGCAGGATGCCGGCAACGACTTTCTCGAGGGCGACGAGGTGGACGGGCACGGGGGCGAGCAGGCGGTCCTCGATTTCGCGCGTCCAGCCGAAGTCCGCGACCATGGGAAGCGCCACGCTCTGCACGCTGGAGAACGCCAGGCTGATGGCCAGAATCCCGGGCAGCAGCGCCGCACCATAGCCGCGCTGCACGAAGCCCATGCGCGGCAGCAGGAATCCGAACACGATGATGAAGAGCAGCGGCTGCAGTGTGGTGCGGATCAGGAAGTAGGGCAGCTCGCGCTGCGCCACGCGCAGATCGCGCAGCAGCAGTGCCGCGAAGACCTTGCGCAGCGGTACAGGCGAGGCCACAGCCAGGCTGCTCAATCGAGTCTCCTTCCCGTGAGTGAGATGAACAGCGTCTCCAGGCTGGGTGGTACGAAGTGAATGTCACGGATGCCGGCGCCGCTGCTTTCCGCGATGCGGACCAGCGGCGCGATCACCTCGCCGATACGCTCGGTGAAGACACGCAGCGAGTTGCCGCGGCCCTCGACGCTGGTGACGCCGGTCAGGCCTCTCGTCTGCTCCGCCGCGGCCGCGGCGTCCTCGCCCAGGATCAGCTCGACGAGTGTGCCGCCCGGCGCGCTGGCCTTGAGCCGGGCGGGCGAATCGAGGGCAAGCAGCCGGCCGCGATCCACGATGGCGACGCGCTCGCACAGCTGGTCCGCCTCTTCCATGTAATGCGTTGTCAGGACGATGGTGCGACCCTGCGCGTGCAGGCCGCGCAGGATCTCCCACAGCGCGTGGCGCGCGTGCGGATCCAGTCCCACGGTGGGCTCATCCATGAACAGGATGGCCGGCTCGTGGATGAGTGCGCGCGCGATCATGAGCCTCTGCTGCTGCCCGCCGGACAGCTCGTTGACCTTGGACGCGGCGCGATCGGCGAGCCCGAGTGTAGTCGAGCAGCTCGTCCGCTCGGGTGAGCGACATGGCGCGCGCAATGCCGAAGTACGCGGCGTGGAACACGAGATTCTCACGGACCGTCAGACCGCGGTCCGGGTTGGGTCGCTGCGGTACGACGCCGATGAGTCGTCGCACACCCACCGCATCCCGTACCACGTCATGGCCGCCAATGAACGCCTGTCCGCCGGTGGGCAGCGTACGTGTGGTGAGGATGCCGATGGTGGTGGTCTTGCCGGCGCCGTTGGGGCCGAGCAGTCCGAAGAACTCGCCTTCCGCGACCTCGAGGTCGAGCGCATTCGAGGGCGACGATCTCGCGCAGGCCGTCGGCGCCGGGTGGCGGGCCCTGGCCCGCCATTGGGGCATGGGCATGCCTCCGGGGCCACGCGCCGGAGCGTTTCCGGCGGGTGGGCAGCGGGTAGACCTTGCGCAGTCCCGCAGTCCGGATCGCAGGGACGCGGCTTTCCTTCGGCTCCGTCATTCGTCAGCAGGCTTGTGTTCGGGTGGTCCAGCGCGCGTGCAGGATGGCGTTGCCGCGCTGCTGGCGCCACCACCCGGATGGGCAGGATTCCGGAGGCGGGAACCCGCGACCCGCTCGGCCGCTATCACCGCGCGGGGTCTGGCCAGGCTGCCTTGCTGAGTGATCGGGCCATGCGGCTGCTGATCGTTGAAGACGACCCGGACATGCTGGAAGTTCTGCGTTGCGGCTTCCGGGATGAACATTTTGAGGTCGTGTGCGCATCCACGGTGCAGGAGGCGAGGGTGGCGGCCGCGATCGAGACGTACGCGGTCGTGATTCTCGATGTCATGCTGCCGGGCGGCAGCGGCTTCGAGATCTGCCGCACGCTGCGTGCGGAGGGCAGTGCCGTGCCCATCCTGATGCTGACGGCGCGTGATGCCCTGGACGATCGCGTGACGGGCCTGGAGGCAGGCGCTGACGACTACGTGGTCAAGCCGTTCGCGTTCCGCGAGCTGCTTGCGCGTGTGCGAGCCCTGGCCCGGCGGCAGCCGTCGCTGGTTCCGCAGACGCACCAGGTCGCCGATCTCGAGATGGATCTGCGATCCCGCAGCGTGCGGCGGGCCGGCCAGGACATTGCGCTGACCTCCAAGGAATTCGAGCTGCTCGAGTTTTTCGTTCGCCATACGGGCGCCGTGGTCAGCCGGCAGGCGATCACCGCGTATGTCTGGGACGACAATCACGATCCGCTGGCGAACGCGCTCGAGGTGCTGGTGCGCCGGCTGCGCGCCAAGCTGGACGACGCCTTCGAGCTCAAGCTGATCCACACTGTGCGCGGCGCAGGCTACCGCTTCGGCGTGTGACCGCGCGCATGTCGGCGGCGAGCGATCTGCGGCCGCTGCGACGCCGGCTCACGGCGTGGTACGTGGGCACCTACTCGGTGATCCTGCTGGTGCTCGCCGTAAGCCTGTTCTTCCCCATCACGCACGCCATTTCCAGCGAGCTCGACCGTTTCCTGCAGGACAGCGTGAACGATGTGGTGCGGGCGGCGCGCATTCGCGCGGCGAGTGGTGTGCCCGCGTTGCAGGCGGCGCTGGCCGCGACGGACGAGCTGGAGACGCCGGATCGGCCGATCTATCTGTTCGATGCGTACGGCCGCTCGCTGGAGCCGGAGGATCTGGCCACACCGGGCATTCGCAACGCTGCGTTGCGGGCCGCACTGTTCAGCGAGGCCGACACCACGCTGGACACGGCGACGCAGCACTGGCGCGTTTTCGGCCAGCGCTTCGCGCTCAACGACGGCCCGCCCTTCGTGGCTCTGGCCGCGGCTAACACCGAGTCAGTGGAGCGCCAGTACCGGCGGGTGCTGGAAGTCTTCGCGGCCGCGGGCCTGGCCGCCATCGCGCTGGTGGGCGCGGGCGGCTACCAGCTGACACGGGTGTCCACGGCGCCGGTCGAAGCCTCGTTCGAGCGCATGCGCCGCTTCGTGGCGGACGCGGCGCACGAGCTGCGCACGCCCATTGCGCTGCTGCGCACGCAGGCGGAGGTGACGCTGCGGCGCGAGCGCGAGCCCGCTGCCTACGCTGCTGCGCTGGCGGTCATCGCGCGCGAGGCTGAAGGCCTGGGCCAGATTGCCGACGATCTGCTCACCCTCGCGCGCGCGGATGCGGGCGAGCGTCCGGTGCTGCGCCAGCAGCTCTATCTCGACGACGTGGTCGTGGACCGCGTCGCGGCTGCGGGTGCGCTGGCGCTTTCGCGCAACGTGCAGCTGGAACTGGGCCGCTATGAGGAAGTGTCCATGCCGGGCGACACCGAGCTGCTGCGCCGTCTGGTCATGATCCTGATCGACAACGCCATCCAGTACACGCCGGCCGGTGGTCGCGTCGTGGTCGATGTGTATCCGCAGGAGCAGCGCGCGGTGGTGGTGGTGCAGGACACCGGCAGCGGCATTGATCCCACTGTTCTGCCCCACATATTCGAGCGATTCTTCCGCGGCGATCACACGCGCGGCCGCAAAGGCGGCGCAGGCCTGGGTCTCTCCATTGCACGCTGGATCGCGGATGCGCACCGCGCCGAGCTGACACTGCAGCCCGTGCCGGAGGGCGGCACCATCGCCCGTTTCAGCGCCCCGCGGCTGTAATCCTGCCGCAAGGTTCACCCACCCATCTTCGCTCCCGGCAAATGCGGGCGCCTGCCGCGCCGCACCTCCGCGCCGGCGGTTGCCGGTCCGGGCACAGCAATGCAATCAGGAGGTCGCATGAGAATCGGCAGAATCCTCATGCTGGGTCCCGCACTCGTGCTCGCCGGTGCGACCGCGATTCAGGCCCAGCAGTCACCACCCAAGAAGGCGGCGGCTCCACCAGCGGCTGCGGCCAAAACGGCCACGCAGCAGCCGACCGCAAAGAAGGCGATGGTCAGTGACAAGCCGCCGGCATTGCGCGAGGCGAAGCCGGGACTCGAGGCCAAGGCCACAGTGAAGGTGGATGCAGCAACCGAGACGGCGATGGGACAGGTGCCGAACGGCCACCTGCTTTCGCGTCGCATCACGCAGTCCGGCGGCGATCTGGTCTATGTGTTCCGGATCCGCGGCGCGGACCAGAAGAGCCATGAAGTGTGGGTGAACGCGATGACCGGCGCAGTCGTGCCGGCTCCGAAGCCGACACCCAAGCCGGCCGGCGGCAAAGCCAAGACAGGCGGCAGTCGCTGACGACCGGGCAACACCAGGAAGCATGTCCCGTGGAAGTTTTGCCGAACCAGTCCGTTTCTGACTCGTTGCTACCAGGCAAGGAGGTGTACCAAAGCTTCTGATCGTGGCTCTCGTGCGTCGGTGCTGCGGGCGCGTTCCTCCCTCTGGCCCCTGCGCAGCAACACGCGTTTCGCGGTGCCGTCCACGAGAGCTGAAAACAGTCCGGGGGATGACCGTCCGGTCGGCGCTGGCGCGCTGGCCGGACGGTTCATTTTCAGGAACGGGCTTGCCTGCTGCGGGATCGCTCGCTTCAGGACTTCGGTTTGGCGGCCAGCTGATCGGGCTTCGGCATGAGCTGATCCAGCTGGTAGCTGGGAACCTGCCATGTCGTGGTGGCGCCGGTGCGCCGCGCCATCCAGTTCACGCCCGCGCCGGCGAAATCAATGGCGGCGAGCGTATCGCCGGCCGTGCCCAGCACCAGCAGCGTGCGGTGCGTGCCGGTGAAGGTCGCGGTGTCGGGGGCGAAACCGGACGCTTCAATGCGTGCCAGCTGACCGAGCAGGTTGCGTGCTCCGGTACTGTCCGCGGCCACGCTGTCCGCCGCGCGCCCGGCCTTGTCGCGCAGCAGCTGCCAGGCGGCGCCGCTCCGCACCAGCGCGTAGTGGGCGCTGTCCGTGTCGACACGAACCTTCGCGACTTTCGCCGTGTCAATGCGCACGATGGTCTTGTCACGCCAGTCCGCCAGGGTGCGCGTGGCGGCGGCGCGCAGGTCGCCGCTCAGCACCCAGGTGGCATCCTGGTCAGGCAGTCGCGCGTAGACCGTCGAGTAGCTGGCGCCCTCCTTGCCTAACAGCAGTTTTGCGGCCTGCCCGGTGTGCGGCCGGAACTCGAGCGTCCAGGCGCTGTCGCTGGAGACACCCATGCGCTGCTGGTTCGCCTGGCTGCTCGAAGCCATGTCGCCGATGGTCGCATCGCGCACGGCGCGCAGCAGCCGGTCCATGGCCGTGGAATCCGCGGGCAGTCCGTTCACGGTCCAGGCGGGGCTGCCCCGATTCAGCTCGAAACGCTCGCCTTTGGGCGAGGTGATGGTCACGCCGTCGAATGGTGTCGCTGTGCAGCTTCGCCATGGCCTGGGCGAAAGGCCCGCCCGCTGCTTTCGGCCGGTGCGCGCCGCGGCCCAGGAATGCCACCAGCCCGTACACCACGATCAACCCTGCGAGCAGTGCGACGAGTTTCTTCAGTGTCTGTTCACTCATGATCCTTCTCCGCCCGTTACGCTCTGGATGGCGAGGTGCGCGCGGGAGCCTCACCCCACGCGCGCATGGCGCGCCGCCGCCGGCCCGTGATCAGCAGCAGGCCGATGAGCACGATGAGCGCCGGCATGCCCACCAGGTTGCCCCACTTGAGCAGGCCCTGTCCGAAGTCTGATTCGAAGACGAGCGCGGGTGGTGCACAATGTTTGGAACGGATGCGGATCAGTGCGTCGTCCTGAGCCAGCCAGTCCACCGCGTTGGCGGCGAAGATGAGGTTCTGCGGATTGGCCTGGACGAACTGGTCTTCGAGAAAATTCGCGTCGGCCACCACCACCATGCGGCCCGCGTGGGTTGCGGGCGGCGCCTCGCCTGCGGTTGTGCTCGTGCCCGCGGGCTTCGTCGCTCCGGCCGCCGGCGTGGTCGGGTCGATGGCGGCGGCGACGATCTCCGTGTGCATTGAGTCGGGCATCACATTGGCGAACTGCGATGGATCGATCGAGCTTTCCGCGGGTCGCAGGCCGCCTTGATCAGTGGTGCGCCAGAGCGGCTTCACGTTCGTGGTGTCGCTGATCTGCAGCGCGCCGCTCCAGCCCAGGCTGAGATTCTGCAGATTGCGCGTAACTGTGTGTTCCTCCGCGGGCACGACAATGGGCCAGAGCGGATAGCCGCGTACCAGATTGAATATGCCGCTGCGTCCCATGGACACGTTGGCGTGCGAGCGCATGTCGAAGACCATGCCGGCTTCGAGCTTGACACCGTGTCTGGCCAGGAATCCATCGAGCCCGGTCTGCACGCCCAGCGCAATGGGATACTGCGGGTTGATCTGCGTGGTCTCGACCAGCAGCAGCGCGGAGCCGCCCGCATCCATGAAGGCCTCCAGCTGCTGCTGCGCCGCCTCGCTCACGGGCTGCTGCGGCGCGGCCAGCACCACGACATCGGTGGAATCGTGATTCAGCGTGGCCGTGGAATCGGTGCCCAGCGCAAGGCTCCTCACGTCGTAGCGATCGGCCAGCACCTGCTGGAACGTGGGGTAGTCGTACGGCCCCTTGGCGCCGAATCCGTGATGAACGCCAGCCGCGGCTTGTGTGCGGCGGTCATGCTGGCGATATCCGAGACCAGCTGGTACTCGAGGTCTTCGGTGTGGTCGACCACCGGTATAACCTCGTGTTTGTCGGCATAGCTGAGCGCCATGCCGAACCAGCCGCGCTTCACCTGGAATTCCGCCTCGCGCAGCACGTTGAAGTCGATCGGCTGGATGCCCAGTTCGCTGGCCTGTGAGGCCGCGGCCGTGTCGCGATCGGGGTCCAGCTCCTCCACGTGCAGCCGGCCGTTGCTGGCCCGCTCGAGATCGCTGATCAGGTCGCGCACATCGCGCAGCGTCAGCTGCACCTCGGGCGGCAGCTCCCGCGACACGAAAAGCTTCAGGTTCACCACATCATCGAGCCTGCCCATGATGCTGCGACTGCCGGGCGCCAGGTGTAGAGATGATCGCGCGTGATGTCGAGGCGGCCGCGGATGTAGCCACCGAGCAGGTTGACGAAGATGACCAGCGCGGCAATGGCAATGGCGCCCATGCGCTGCCGGCGCCAGGCGCCGCGCGTGTGGCTCAGGCGCTCCCGGCTCACGGCGGTGGCCGCGAGCGCGAGGAAGAGCGCCGCCGCGGACACGAAGTAGATCACGTCGCGCAGATCAATGACGCCTCTGGCCACATTATCGAAATGATTCATGACCGAGAGCCGGGCCACGGCGCCTGCTAACACGGGTGTCAGACCCACCTGCACCACGGGCAGTCCCATGAGCACGAGGACCAGACTGATGCCGGCGCCCAGGATGAACGCGGTGATCTGGTTGCGGGTCACGCTCGAGGACCAGAGCCCGATGGCCACCATCTGCGCACCCAGCAGCGCCGCGCCCACGTACTGCGCCACCATGATGCCCGGATCGGCATCGGAGGCCATCAGGATGCCGAGCGCGGTGGGAAGTGTGGCCGCCAGTGCGAACAGGATGAAGATCCAGTCGCCCAGGAACTTGCCGGCCACGACTTCCGTCTCGTTGAGCGGATGCGCGAGCAGCCACTCCAGCGTGTGGGTGCGGCGCTCCTCCGCGAGCGAGCGCATGGTGATGGCGGGCACGAACACCGCGAACAGCCAGGGCAGCAGGTCGAACAGCGGGCGCAGCGTGGCAATGCGCTGGGCGAAGATGGTACGGAAGGTGAGGAACAGGCCGAGCGCGAGGAACGCGACGACCAGGATGTACGCCGTGGGATGGTCGAAGTAGCCGCGGATCTCGCGCCGGGCGACGGTCCAGACGTGTCTCATTCGTCGCCTCCTTCCGCCGCCACTTCCGCGGCCGCTTCCACCACCGTCTCGCCCGCTTCCGTGGTCAGCTGCCGGAACACCGCTTCCAGGCTGGCGCGCTCGCGATGCAGTTCCCAGAGGGTCCAGTTGCGGTCTCGCGCCAGCTGGTAGATGCGCGGGCGCAATTCCTCATCGCCGCGCACCATGAGCCGCACCCGCGTGCGCCCATCCAGCGACTCCGCGGCGTGCTCGTTCACACCCGGCAGTGCGGCCAGTGCGCCGGCCACGCCATCACCCGCCGCCTCCACCGTGTAATGCGAGAAGCTCTGCTCGCCGGCGAGCAGGTCCTGCACGCGGCCCTGCGCCACGAGCCGGCCGCGATTGATGATCAGCAGGCGGCTGCACGTCGCTTCCACTTCCTGCATCACGTGCGTGCTGAGCAGCACGGTGCGCTCCTTCCCCAGCTCCGCGACCAGCCTGCGAATGTCGACGCGCTGGTTGGGATCGAGCCCCTCCGTCGGCTCATCCATCACGAGAATCTCGGGCTCGTGCAGGATCGCGGCGGCCAGTCCAATGCGCTGGCGGTAGCCTTTCGATGCCTCCGCGATGGGGCGGTAGAACACCTCCTCGAGGCCGGTCTGCTCGGCGGCGCGGCGCACGGCCTTGCGCATCTTCTCGCCTTCCGACTCGCGCAGCCGCGCCGCGAACTCGAGGTACTCGCAGACCAGCATGTCCTCGTACAGCGGATTCGATTCGGGCAGATACCCAACCCGCCGTTTCGCGGCGGTAAGATCATCGCCGATCGACTTGCCATCGAAGAGCACGCGACCCTGGTCCGGCTGCAGCGTCCCGGTCAGCATGCGCATCGTGGTCGTCTTGCCGGCCCCGTTGGGGCCGAGGAAGCCCACGACCTCACCACGATCGACCTGGAAGCTCAGGTCGTTCACGGCGACGAGCGGGCCAAAGCGCTTGGTGATGTTCTCGACCGTGATCATCCGCTCCTGTCTCCGAAAAAACGAAAGGCCGCGCCGGGGCGTTGCCTCGACGCGGCTCTGCTCAATCGCGGACCGTCGTCGGCCCGGCGCGTCGAGCGTGGTGTCACCGCTGTGCAGTGGCGCTGGAACCACCGGCGCTGACGATGTTATCCGGCGCGCTCGAACGTGTCCAGCGGCCCCTTTTTACGGTGGAACGGCGCGAGGGTTCCGGTTGTTGTGACGAAGCCCGGCGAGGGCGCGGAACGGCCGGCCTCGCCGGTGGGGTGCGACGCGCTACTGCGGCGCCTTTTCGATCGGCAGGGGCCGGGTCAGGCCTGGCGGGGGTTCTGGCGGTGCGCGAAGCGCTTCAGCCGCTCGTGTTCCTCGCGCTCGCGCTCTTCGAGGCTGCCCCGGATCCAGCCGACCTGGCCTTCAAGGCGAGGCGCCACGCTGTTCTCCAGCGCGTGCACCTGACGGGACGTGCGGGCCAGCGCGTCACCGAGTCGCCGCAGCAGCTGCTCGCGCGGCGCGGCATTGAGCAACAGTTCGAGCAGCTGTTCGAAATGGTCGGCCGCACTGGCCACCGCGGGCCCCACGCCGGGTGGCGTGCCGCGCGCATCCATGGCGGCGTGCAGGCGGGCGCGATTCGTGATGTCCGCGACGGCCACGCCCCACACCTGCGCCGAGCGGATCTCGACCCATGCGGCGCGCGGCGGCCAGGACAGCGCGTGCAGGCCGGTCTCGCCCTGCGACGCCAGCGCCTCGAGCAACGCCCGGTACGCCTGGTGACTCTCCTGGATCACGACCGTGCGCGCGTCCACCGCCGGCCGCGCCAGCCGCAGCAGCTCCCTCGCCAGGGCTTCGCGACGACGCCGCAGAAGCTCCGCGCCCTTCCACACACGATCGAGGCGACGACGCGCCCGCAGGAGATTCTGACGCGTGACCGCAATGCGCGGCGCGCGCTTCATGTGCGCCCGCCCGCGTGCGCGACCCCATCCTGCTCTGCCTCGCCCGCCGGCCTGCGCGCATCCAGCGCGGCCAGCAGCTGGCGGCCGATCAGCACGGTCTCCTCGAGCGTGCGCCGCTGCTCGCCCTGATGGATGAACTCCATCTCGAAGCGCTCCGCGAACGCCATGGCCCGCCGATCCGACTCCTGCAGTCCGGCTTCCCCTACAATGGCCGCGGTGAGCGCGGCCTCACGGCCCTGCGCGTAGGCTGCATACAGCCTGTTAGCCCACTGCCGGTGCCCCTCCACCGTGCCCCCGCGAATGGCGGCGTTCATGAGCCGCGAGAGCGAGGGCAGCACATCAATGGGCGGGAACGCGCCCTTGCGGTGCAGCTCCCTCGCCAGCACGACCTGCCCTTCGGTGATGTAGCCCGTGAGATCGGGAATCGGGTGCGTGATGTCGTCATCCGGCATGGTGAGGATGGGCAGCTGCGTCACCGATCCCGCCGAACCCTGCACGATGCCCGCGCGTTCGAAGATGCTGGCCAGGTCCGTGTACATGTAGCCGGGATAGCCCCGGCGGCCTGGCACTTCCTCGCGCGCGGCCGCTACTTCACGCAAGGCATCGCAGTAGTGCAGCATGTCCGCGATCACGACCAGCACGCGATAGCCGCGCTGGAACGCCAGGAACTCCGCCTGCGAAAGCGCGACGCGTGGCGCCAGCAGTCGCTCGATCGTGGGGTCGCGCGTCTGGTTCAGGTAGATCACGCTGCGCTGCAGGATGTCGCTGGCCTCGAAGCGCTCGATGAAGGTGCGCGTCTCGCGCTGCGTGATGCCGAGCGCCACGAAGAGCACGGCAAAGGGCTCATCGCCTTTGACGCGCGCCCATTCCACGATGTGCGCGCCCAGCTCGAGACCGGGCAGGCCGGGGCCGGCGAAGATCGGGCAGCTTCTGCCCGCGCACCAGTGTGTTGAGTCCATCGATCGCCGACAATGCCAGTCTCAATGAAGTCTGCGGGCGGCAGTCGGCGGGCGGGATTGACGGGCGCACCGTGCACGGGCAGCAGCGCCTCGCCCACGGGTGCGGGCAGCCCATCGACGGGAACGCCCAGGCCGTTCACGACGCGGCCCAGCAGGTCCCGACCCACGAGTGCCTGCGCCACCTCGCCGGTCAGCGTCGCGATGGCCAGGCCCGGCGCGAGGCCCACCGTGTCTTCCAGCAGTTGCACGAGCGTGAGTCCATCGGAGGCGTCGATGACCTGACCGTTGCGCTGCGCCTCGCCCGGTACCTGGATGGTGACCCATTCGCCGAGCGCGACTCGCCGGCAGCCGCTGAGGAACAGCAGCGGCCCGGCCGCTCCGGCCGCACCCCGCATCACCCGTTCGACACCGTTCATGGGCCCATCCTGAATCTGCGCTGCAATCTTCCCGTACGGGCGCGACGCGATCCCGCCTTGCAGCCTGTTAGTGCCTGCTCAAGCGCCTTCGTACTCGCCGCCGGCGCCGCTCCGGGCGGTGACCGGTCTTGTGGTGCGCACCCGCTCGATCGTGCCGCTGGCGAGGGCCACGGCTTCCTCCAGCCCGCTTTCGGGCGCGAGGCGCACGGCCATGATGGCGTCACGCGCCGGATCCAGCTCGAGGTCGGCCAGGACCGAGCCCGACTGCATGGCCTCCTGGCCGGCACGCACCAGCTCGTGTACCAGTGAGATCATGCGATGCGTCTTGCGCGGACTGGACATGCGATCGTTCTCTTCGTACGCGCTCTGCGCCAGCACGGTCTCGCGCAGGATTTTCGCCACGGCGAGCACGAAGCGCTCGCGATCCTGCATGGCGTCGATGCCGATGAGGCCGGCGATCTCCTCGAGGTCGCGCTCCTGGCGCAGCAATGCGAGCGATGCGCGGCGCAGTTCCGGCCAGTCGGCACCGGTGTGCGCAATGAACCAGGGATCCGTCGCGGCGCCGTACAGGCTGTAGCTCGTCTCCCAGTCGACAGCCGGGAAATGGCGACGATGCGCGAGCGAGGCATCCAGCGCCCAGAGCGCGCCCACCACGCGCAGTGATGCCTGGGTTACGGGCTCGGAGAGATCCCCGCCGGGTGGCGACACCGCGGCGATCAGTGTCAGCGCACCCGTGCGCTCGGGCAGGCCCAGCGCCTCAATGCGACCGGCGCGCTCGTACACGCCGCCCAGCCTGCTGCCGAGATACGTCGGATAACCTTCCTCTCCCGGCATCTCCTGCAGGCGCGACGCCATCTCGCGCAGCGCTTCCGCCCAGCGCGAGATGCTGTCCGCCAGCACGGCGACGCGATACCCCATGTCGCGGAAGTATTCGGCGATGGACATGCCGAGGTAGATCGATGCTTCGCGCGCCGCTACCGGCATGTTCGAGGTGTTGGCGATCAGGACCGTGCGCTCCATGATGGAGCCGCCGCCGCGTGGATCTTCCAGCTGCGGAAACTCGTGCAGCACCTCCGCCATCTCGTTGCCGCGCTCACCGCAGCCGATGTACACGACCACGTCCGCTTCGCCGTGCTTGGCCAGCGACTGTTCGACCACGGTCTTGCCGGTGCCGAAGCCGCCGGGCAACGCCACACTGCCGCCTTCCGCGGCGGGAAACAGGAAGTCGAGCACGCGCTGCCCCGTGATGAAGGGCCGGTCGCCGGGCAGCCGCCGCTGTACGGGCCGGGCCTTGCGAACAGGCCAGTTCTGCGCGAGTCGCAACGGCGTGCCATCCTCGAGCGTGCCGATGGTGTCGATAACCGTGAAGGAACCGGAACGGATGTCGGCGACGACGCCGCACACACCGGGCGGCGCCTGGATCCAGTGATCGAAGTTCCTGCCTTCGCGTACGACGCCGATGCGATCACCGCCCGACACCCGCGTGCCCGGCTCGACCAGCGCCTTGAATTCCCACTGCTGCGCAGGATCCAGTGTCGGTGATGCGCTGCCCGGCAGAATGAAGTCGCCCATGGCTTCGGCCACGCGCACCAGTGGTCGCGCGACGCCATCCAGGATCGAGCCGAGCAGGCCCGGCCCCAGTCGCACTTCCAGGGGTGCGCCCGTCAGCTTCACCGGTTCGCCGACGCGCAAACCCGTTGTTTCCTCGTAGACCTGCAGCGTGCCCAGGTCGCCGCGCACACGCACGACTTCGCCGAGAAGCCGCTGCTCGCCGATGAGCGCCAGCTCATAGAGCGCGGCTTCAGGCATCGGCTTCGCTTCCACCAGCGCGCCGCTGATGCGCGTGATGCGCGGTCCATCCTGCGCCCGCGGGCTGTCTCGTTTCGACGGATCCGGGCGCCGCATCGTCGCCTGCTTCATTCCAGCCTCACGCGGTAGCCAATGGCGCGGCGCAGGATCTCCGCCACGTACGCGGCGGGGCTCTCCATGCTCTCGAGCGATTTCGGACCGGGGAACGGCACGACCATGGGCAGCGCGCCCGGCGGGTGCGCAGGCGCGCCAGCCAGCAGATCGTCCTGCACCAGAATCACGCCGGTATCGCGATGCGCAGCAGCACTGCGCAGCAGCACCGCCGCTTCGGCCGCGTGCACCGCTTCCAGCGGCGCCACACCCGCGAGGCGGAAGCCGGCGACCAGCTCGGGCCGGCAGATCACCTGCACGCCCAGCCGGCTCATTGCGTCACCAGCTGATCGAGCACCAGCGCGCGTGGCGCACGCAGCGCCAGACCCCACGCGATGGTGCGCAGGTCCATGACCTCGCCGCGCAGGCGCAGCGCGTACCCCAGAATGAGCGAGGGGCCGATCGGATGCTCGCGTGCGCCCCGCCGTAACGCGCGTGTTCGCAATACCAGAAGCGCCTGCTCCAGCGTGTCGGGTGCGGCCGCGGCCAGCGTACGCCCCAGCGGTGTGCGCATTCCCGCGGCACGCGTCAGACGCAGCAGCGCGCCTTCGGCGTCCGTTGCGTGCGCGGCAGCGACGAAGCCGTCCAGGGCGAGTGCACGGCCGCCGGCGAGAAATACTTCCTCGATGGGTGTGCCGATGCGGCGACCCGCGAGGGCCACGGCGGACGCGATATTCTCGGCGTCGATCGCGTCCTGCGCGAAACGGCGCAGCGCGCCCCGTCGTGCCGCCGCACGCGTGCGCAACGCGAACGTCCTCGCCAGCGCAAGTTCCATTGCGAACAGGTCGGGTCGCGATTCCACCGCGTGCTCGAACACCGCCGAGCCGTAGGCATTGCCCCACGCCACCAGCAGTGCCGCGACCTTCGCCGCCGTGGGCTGCCTCGCCAGTTCCTCGAGTGCACGCTCCGGCAACCCGGGCGTGGGCAGCAGTCCGGCGACGCGCGCTTCCGGTCGGGCACCACCCACCGCACCACGCAGCAGCGCGCGTACACTGCGCCGGTCCTCTTCCTCGAACAGCACGCGCAGCCGCTCGCGCCGCCGGCCCGACCAGCGCGAAATCGTGGCCAGCCGATGCCCCGCCGCGCGGCGCACGGAGAGGTCGATGGTGAGCGCGCCCGCGGGTGCGCCGCGCAACCCGACGTCGTACGGGCCGTCGCGCAGCCGGCGCAGCAGGCCGTCCAGCTCGTTTTCCGCGGCCATGCTCTGGATCGTGGAACGCCCGAGCAGGTGCCCGGCCAGGCCGCGCACGCGTGCGTTCAGATCATCCCAGCGCATGGCCGTCCTCACCCGCCGTCGCCACACGCTCGACGCGCTGCACGATCTCGATGCGCAGCCGCGGCTCCAGCCGGCGCAGCCGCGTCTCCAGCGTCTGGTCTACCTCGACGCGGCCACCTTCCGCAATCACGCGGAAGCCCGCGCCCATGGCGGCGTCCTCCTCCACCATGACGGACTCGTGCCCCGAGTTCAGAGCGGCCCGTGCGGGCGCCGCCAGCGCCGGCGGACAGCGCACCACCGCGCCGTGCGGATCCGCGTAGCTGAGCGCATCCAGCAGCTCGTCCGCCAGCAGGCGCTGGTACACCTCGCCTTTCTGCAATCCCGCCAGCTGCGTCCTGGCCCCTGCTAACACACTTGTCAGCAGCGCCTCGCGCGCCGCCAGCAGTTCGCCGCGCAGGCGCGCTTCCGCCTGCGTGAGCTGACGCGCCAGCGCGTGCCGCGACTGCTGCTCGTGCTGCGCCAGCCGCTCCGCCCGGCGGCGCGCCAGTGCGTCCGCTGTCGTCTGGCGGATGCGTTCGGCTTCCGCGCGACCGGCCGCGAGAATGTCCGCGGCCTGTCGCTCGACGTCCGCCTCGAGCGCAGCGATAAGATCCGCGAGCGCCACGGCTGCCTCCGATCAGCCGCCGCCGCGCAGCAGTATCAGCACCGCGACCACGAACCCGAGGATGACCATGGTCTCGGGGATTGCCACCAGAATGATCATGGTCCCGCCCAGCTCCGGCTTCTCCGCCAGTGTCGCCGCACCCGCCGAACCAATGCGCGACTGCGCCCACGCGGTTGCCAGAGCCGTCAGGCCGACAGCGAGTGCCGCGGCCAGGACCAGCCAGAAGGATCCCATGCGCCTACCCTCTCGTCCGGCTTTCCAGGCCCGGCTTCCAGTGACGCAGCGGCCGGTACGCCACGCCACCCGGGCTGAAGAACGTGCCGAAGAACTCCACGTAGTGCAGGCGCAGCGCGTGGATCGTCGGGCTGAACATGCCTAACGCGAAATTCACGAGGTGGAAGAGCAGGCCGAAGAGGATGCCCACCACCACACTGCCCATCGCGCCCACCATGCGATTCGCCGCCACCGCCATCATCACCGAAGCGGTGCCCAGCGCCATGACACGCGCGTAGGAGAGGATGTGGCCCAGCGTCGAGAGCAGCTCGATCGCTGCCACCATGCCTTCGATCACGACCAGAACGGGAAACGCGATCAGCAGGGCCACCACGATGGGTGTGAAGAAGGCGTGCGGCAGCACTTCCACCGCGGAGAGAATGGCCACTACCACCAGCACCACCATGAGGGCCATGACGCCGGATCCCAGCGCATGACGGGGCTGGTTGCGCGCCGCGGCCACGGCGCTGAGCACCAGGCCGAGCAGGATGTGCACGAGACCAATGGCAACCGCCAGACCGAGGAAGGGCAGCAGCGCTTCCTCGCGGTCGAACAGCAGCGGGCGCAGGCCGAACCAGGCGCGCCCCGCGCTGCCCAGGAACTCACCGTACAGCAAACCGAAGATTATCGTAAAGGCCGCGCACGGCCCCGCGATCTCCGCAACGGTGCGCAGTCGCGAGCCCTCCGGTGCACGCCAGTGGATGACCCCGGCGAGCAGCGCCAGCACCAGACCATAGCCGGCATCGCCCAGCATCACGCCGAACAGCATGGGGAAGAAGACCGCGACGAACGGCGTGGGATCGATGGTGCCGTAGCGTGGCAGCGGCAGCACGTTCACGATCAGCTCGAACGGCCGGAACAGTCGCGGATTGCTCATGACAACCGGCGCATCTTCACCGCGCCACTCTTCACGCGCCACCGTCTCCACCACGATGCGGCCGCTGAACGACGTGTCCATCGCAGCGCGCAGTCGAGGCACGCCCACCTGCGGCAGCCAGCCCTCGATCACGAAGGCGTGGTCGGTGGCGCGCGCCATCTCGAAGGCCTCCATCTGCGCGAGCATGTCGCGCAGTGCACCCTGCGCGCGCAGCAGTGCCGGGCGCTCCGCCGCGCCCAGCTGCGCCAGCGCGCGCCGCTGCGCCTCCAGCTCGCGCGGTATCGACTGCAGCCGCGTGTCCAGCGATGCCACCGCCTGACCCGACTGCCCCAGCGAGGCGGGCAGCGGCACTTCCGCAACGCCCGCGTCCGCGAGCACACCCTCGATGCGTTTCGCTTCTCTTGCCGTGGTGAGCAGCAGCAGCGCCGTCTCGCCGCTGGGCAGCGTGTCGGACCACAGATCGAAGTGCTCGCCCAGCACCGTGGTGAGCGCCGTGCGCAGCTCCTGCACCGCGTGCTCGCCGCCCCGGCGCAGCACCACGTGATAGGCTGCCGCATTGGGCCAGCGTGCGGCGGCAGTACGCAGTTGCTCGAAGCTGGCGAAGAAGTGGCGGTACTTCTCCAGCAGTGCCTGTTCCTCTTCCAGCGACACTACGCGACGACGCAGCATCGTCGCCCGGCCAATGACCCGCCTCGCCAGGCGAGCCCACGAGGCCAGCGTCGCGTCATCAGGGACGGGTATCCCTTCAGCGGATTGCGGGTTGCGAACAGGCGAGTCAGCAGACAGCGCCGTCAGCGCGGCTTCCACACGGTCCAGCACGCGACCCACGCGACGGCGCTCGCGTCGCTCCATCGTCTCCGGTGCGGCCGGCGCAAGAACCGCTGCCGACGGCTTTGCCGCGTGCAGCTCGCCCATGTCCTGAAGCACGCGCAGCACTGCCGGCAGATCACTGCGCGGCCCCAGCAGCCGCACCCTCGCCATGGGCACCATCATGGCGTTGACTCCGCGGCTGTCGGCGTCGTGCCCGTTCTGGGCGCCGAGGCTTCGGGTGCGTGAGCCGCGGTCGCGGCGGGCGAGCCCAGCAATCGCCGCAGCACCAGCTGCACCAGGGTCGCCTGCTCCAGCGGGCCAATGCCCGAGTACAAGGCAATACGCACGCGGGCAGCCTGCTCCATGCGTGACAGCCGCGTGCGCACCTCGGCTTCGATGCGCGTGGCCAGTTCCGATTCCGCAGCTTCCTGCTCGGCGCCGAAGCGCGCCTCGTCGGCGGCCGCCGCCGCGCGGGCTTCTTCGAGCAGACGGGCCGCTTGCAGGCGGGCGGACTCCAGTTTGCCGGCAAAGCGGGTCTCCGCCTCGAGCAGGTGCGCGAGGTCGCCGGACGCCGGGGGGGCCGGCCTGGTTCCGCCATCGTGTCGCTCGCCGTGCACGTCACCCCTCCCTCACGGGGGTGCCGGCGCGGCACTGTGGCCACCATGAAGTTTGTCGCCGCGCCTGTCTCCAAGTATGCGGGACGCCGGACCCGGCTCCAGCAGCGAGATGCCGCGGAGATGTCAGGAAACGGCGCAGGAAGTGTAGGGCGATGCCTCACGCCGCCCGGGACAACGGCTAACGCCGGGTCAGGATGCTGCGGAGGGTGGGCTGAGCCGGGCTCAGCTGCCGCGGGCCTGGCGGCGCAGTTCCTCCAGCATGTCGGCGGGACGCTGCGGACTCAGGAGCAGAACGTAGCCGTCACGTGTCGGGACGTAGAGTGCGTGCTGCCGATCGGTGAGATAGAGCAGCGCTCGCTCGCCGTTGCGCAGGCGGAACCAGCCGGCCGCGTAGCCGGGCGCGGCCGTTCCCATGCGGCGGGATGCGGGCGCGAGCGAAGGTTGTGTGCGCAGATCCACCACTTGCGCCAGGTCCACACGCAGCTTCTCCATCGGCACGAAGCGGCCGTACAGGTCGCCGCGCAGTCGCAGCCCGGCCGGCGACAATTCGAAGCGCGTGTTCTGCGAGCCCAGCATCGTGACCACGAGCAGCATGAACACCAGCAGCAGCAGCGCGAATACGGGAATCAGGATGTAGAGCGGCCGTGGTCCTGCGGGCACCATCAGGTACGTGCTCGTCATGGCAACACCTCCTCCGAGTCCGGTAACGAGTGAGATACGCATCACCGCGCGACCGGCTTCTGCTCCCGGTCGAGATTGACAGCCAGCGGTCCGCGCTCGATCCTTCGCTGCGGCCGGCAGCGCAGCCTGGCACGCGCAGCAGACAGCGAGGAGCATCGTCGCATGCCATCGTTTCCACCGATGCACATCCGGGCGCAGGCATCGCGCCGCGATTTCATCCGCGTTTCCGCCGGACTGGGTACGGCCTTCCTCACGGTGGGCGCCACACCGGGCCGGCTGCGCCGCTTCCTCGATTATCCGTTCACACTGGGCATCGCATCCGGCGAGCCTCGGCCTGATACGATCGTGCTCTGGACGCGTCTCGCGCCCCGCCCTCTGGAAGCGGCGGGCGGCATGTCTTCGGACGTCGTGCGTGTCGACTGGGAGATCGCGCACGACGAGCAGTTCGCGCAAGTAGTCAAGCGCGGGCGCGCGGAGGCGACTGCGACGCTCGCGCATTCCGTGCACGTGAATGTGTCCGGACTGGCTCCGGATCGTGTGTACTATTATCGCTTCCTGGCCGGTGGTGACGCGAGCCCGGTGGGTCGCACGCGCACGGCGCCGGCTGCAGGCGCCGCAGTCGCGGCGTTTCCTTTCGTGTTCGCCTCCTGCCAGCACTACGAGCAGGGCTACTATACGTCGCTGCGGCACATTGCCGATGAGGACATTCGCCTGGTCGTGCATCTCGGCGACTACATCTACGAAGATGGCGCCATCGCCAACCGCCCGCGGCGGCACGGCGAGAACGAGATCCGCACGCTGGACGACTATCGCCGCCGCTACGCGCTGTACAAGCTGGACGCCGACCTGCAGGCCGCGCACGCGATCGCGCCCTGGATCGTCACGTGGGATGACCACGAAGTGGACAACAACTACGCGAACGATCACGACGAGCATGGCACGCCGCGCGACACATTCCTGCGGCGTCGTGCCGCCGCGTACCAGGCGTATTACGAGCACCAGCCTCTGCGCGCCAGCGCCATGCCGCGCGGACCGGATGCGACACTGTATCGTCAGCTGCGCTTCGGCACGCTGCTGGACCTGCACGTGCTGGACACGCGGCAGTACCGCACGGACCAGCCCTGCGGTGATGGCACGAAGCCGCGCTGCGCGGGTGCGCTCGATCCCAAAGCCACCATGATGGGCGGCACGCAGGAGAAGTGGCTGCAGCACAACCTGAGCCGTTCGCGCACACGCTGGAACGCACTCGCCAATCAGGTGGCGATCGCGGAGATCAACGACGGCACCGTCGAGGCACCGCGCTTCGGCATGGACCGCTGGGATGGCTACGTCGCGCCGCGCAAACGCCTGATCGAGTTCCTGGGCCGGCACAGCGCCGCCAATCCCATCGTGATGACCGGCGACATCCACTCCAACTGGGTCGCCGAACTGCGGCCCGACTTCGAGAACGCGAATTCCCCGGTCGCCGCCATCGAGTTCATCGGCACCTCCCTCAGCTCGGGCGGCGATGGCCAGGACATCAGCACATTCGGCGAACACGCACTGCGCAACAGCCCGCACCTCCGTTTCCACAACAATCAGCGCGGCTACGTGCGCTGCCTCGTGACGCCCGAGCGCTGGCAGGCCGACTATCGCGTACTCGGCTACGTGACGCGTCCGGGCGCGCCCGTCACCACGCGCGCGTCCTTCGTTGTCCAGGCCGGTCACCCCGGCGTGCAGCCCGCCTGACCGTCGCACGGATTGCAGGCGACGCCACTCGTACAGCGCCCGTCGTCATTCAGCGCACCCGCCTGTCCGGTTCTTCCGCAACCCTGCGCATGAGGAGATGTGCCGATCTCGAAGCCGGCACAACGGACCGCCGACCGGTCCGGCAACACGAACGCGGGCCCGGACCGGGAAACGGTCCTCTTGTGTGTCTCCGACGATTCAAATGCGCAAGCCAGATCCGATCACCCTCCGCGCCGCCATTCTGACGGCGCTCTGTCTCCTTCTCGCCACCTGCCATTGCCTCCCGGTCGGGCCCCGCGCTCCAACCCGCCTCACCGCGGAGAGCGCGGTGAGCGCGGAGTTTGCGCGCTGAGTCCGGCGCGTACACTGGAGCGTGACTGCTGGCACACCACACCGCGGCGAGTGCGCAGGTCGCTGCCTTGCTCCCCTTTACACCCGAGGCACTTGATGCCCCGGCAACGCGTAATCGCTCGCGGCAATTTCGCCTTCAGGAATCCGCTTTCCGTCTTGCCGGAGGCATGAGCGCGAGATTTCGCGGGGCATCCGTTCGCCTGTCCTGCCACGCCGAACGTGTCGTTCTCCGCGCGTCTCCGCGATCTCTACGGTAGATCGGGAACCGCCGATAATCCGTTGTCCGGCCGCATGAAACGAGAATTCGCCGAGGTATCGCCCAGAATCCGGTCGCCTATATTGCCGAGGCGAATTGGCACGTTCTCCGCGATGCACAGCGATCTCTGCGGTGGGAGGAGAGTGAGATGGGGAGAGAGAAGAGGTATGGAGGGTATCGCTCGTTCGAGTACCTGGAGGGCGGCAGGGATTACGTGCTGTTCGAGATGGCGGACCAGGTTGCGCGCGTGCCGGCGTTCGTGCTGCCGCTGGCGGAGGCGGAGGAGGCGCGCGTACGGCAGCTCGCGGACCGCTGCATCATGGTGTCGCTGCACGAACACGTGGGCGTGTTCCCGGCGCGCATTGAGGAGACACCCGCGTTCGTGCGGCAGGGCCGGCAGCCCACGGCGTTCGAGGGGCTCGCGCACTGCTGGTGGGACGCGATCTTCGACAACCTGATCGATGGCATTGGCGCGATCGAGTCGAAGACCGGCTGGAAGTGGACCGAAATGCTGCACGACCTGGGCATGCGCCTGTCCGATCTGGCGCACCAGGACTTTGTCGTGCATTGCACCCGCGCCAGCCAGATCCGGGAGGCCCATGCCACCGGCCGCATCGCCTGGATCGCGTCCATGGAAGGCGCGGCCATGATCGAGAACGAGATCGAGCGCATTGAGGTGCTCCATGGCCTGGGCGTGCGCGCGCTGGGCATCACCTACAGCGAAGCCAATGCCCTGGGCTCGGGCCTCAAGGAGAAACGCGACGGCGGGCTCACCGCCCTGGGCCGGCGCGCGGTCGAGCGCATGAACAAGGTGGGCATGCTCATCGACTGCTCGCATTGCGGCGACCAGACCACGCGGGACGTGATCGAGGCCAGTGAGCAGCCCATCCTGCTGAGCCACATCGGCGCGCGCGCGCTCTGGGACTCGAACCGGCTGGCGCCTGACGACGTGTTAGAAGCCTGTGCGCGCAGGGGTGGCGTGATCGGCGTGGAAGCAGCGCCGCACACGACGCTCACACGCCAGCACCGCCGCCACGACATTGAAGCCTTCATGGAGCACTTCGAGTACATTGTGGGCCTCGTCGGCATCGACCACGTGGGCTTTGGCCCGGACTCGCTGTACGGTGACCACGTGGGCCTGCACAAGGTGTATGCGGCCAACCTGTCACTGAAGGAATCCCGCGCCGGTGGCGCCACTGCCGACAACGCGTTCACGCCGGTCGAGTGGGTCGAGGGCCTGGAGAATCCCACGGAAGGCTCGCACAACATCCTGCGCTGGCTGGTCAAGCACGGCTACGCCGACGCCGACATTGAGAAAGTCATCGGCGGCAACGCGCTGCGTCTGCTGGATCAGGTGTGGGTCGCATGAGCCGTGCGCTGCTGAGACGCGCTCTGCCCCTGCTGGCGCTGCTGACCGTGGCGCCGGGCACCGTGGCGGCCCAGGGTCGGCTGCTGCGTGCGGAGCTGACGGCAGAGCTGCCCGACGCCACTGCACCAGCCGAGGTGCGCATCCGTTATCACGTCCTGCCCGGCGGGCAGAAAGAGCTGCCGCTGGCCGCCCTGCGCTTCGGCAGTTCGCGCATTGAGGGCATTGCTGCGCGCTGGAATGATGTGCTGCTCGAGTTCAGCGGCCTGGATACGACCGGCTCACGCATTGCCGGCAACGTGCAGCTGCCGGAGACACGGACGCCCACCGACAGCGTGACCATTGACGTCGCTTACACGGTGTTTGCCTCCGTGAACGGGCATGCGCGTGTGCAGCTGCCCGTCCTGGCCGTGCTCTGGCCACCGGCCGAGGCCCGGCCGGGCACGTTCGTGGCCCGGCTCACCGTGCCCGATGGCTACACGGCGTACGATGCGCTGCCCTCGCACCTGAGGACGGACGCAACCGGCAGCTATGCCACCGAACTGTCCGTGCTGCCCGCCGTCGTGTCATTCAGCATCACGCGCGGTACTGCGCCGCGCTTCAGCCTGCGCACCGTGCTCAATGGGAGCGTGCTGCTCGCGCTGGCCATCTTCGTGGTATTCGCCTGGCGCAATTTCCGCGCGGCCGCGCGCTGATGCCCGGCTTCATCTTCTGGGGACTCTTCGCCGTCTTCGGGCTGCTGGTGCTGGGTTACATTGTGTGGATGTGGTGGGTGGAACGCTGACGTCCAACAGACTGTTATTTCTGCAGCACGCCGCGCAGGCCGCCGCTGATCAGGGCAGCCAGGTTGGCCAGCACACGCGGGAACGCCAGTCCGCCCGGCGAGGCGAGGTAGCGGGGCTCCCAGACGGGATCGAACTTCTGCTTGTACTCGCGCAGACCCTGAAAATGGTAGAAGTGCTCGCCATGGCGGTACACGGCTGAGCCCAGGCGAGTCCATGCGGGACTCAGCGGGCGCGCCTCCAGCCCCGAGAGCGGCGCCATGCCCAGATTGAACCAGCGATAGCCCTCTTCGCGGCCGCGCTGCATCGCCATCAGGAAGAGATACTCCATCACACTGGGTGGCGCATTGTGCGAGAAGCGCATCAGGTCCACCGAGATTTCCTCGTGCTCCGCGGATTCCACGATGTTGGCGAAGGCGACGATTTCATTCTCCACCTCGATGGTGGCCACACGACCGCGGCGTATGTAACCCTCGTTGAAGAAGCCGAGCGAAAAGCCCTTTTCGCGCGTGTTCTTCGTGGTCAGCCAGTTCTCCGAGATGTCGCGCAGATCCGGCAACATGCCGGGCACTTCCTCGGCCGGCACCACGCGGAAACAGGCGCCGTGCTTCTCCATAGTGCGCAGGGTGCGTCGCATCCCCCTGTGCTCGCCACCGGCGACCGAGAAATCCGCGAGTGGCACACGTGCTTCTTCGCCGATCTTGGTGAGTGTGAGCCCGAGATCGAGATAGATCGGCAGGTGCTCCGGTCGCACCTGATAGAAGACCGTCCAGCCGCCATTGCGGTCCGCAAGCTCGTGAAAGCGCCACGCCAGCTCGCGCCGCTCCTCCGCAGCGCCCACCGGATCGCCCAGCGCGATCCAGCTGCGGCCGGAGACGCCGTACATCACGAAACTGTGCTCGCCCATGAGCAGCTGCTTGTCGCCCAGCAGCACCAGCTGCGCGTAGGTATAGGGCGATGCGTGCGCCAGTGTGGCCGCGCGCTCGCTGTCCGCGTCCGTGACCGGCGCGCTGCGTGCGGCCGCGGGCCGCATGAGGCGGACGCCCGCGAACCCGAGTATGACGCAGAGCACACCCGCGCTGGAGCGCAGGAAACGCGCGGCATCCGCGTGCGGCGCGAAGCGCAGCCAGAGCGCCTGCGAGTACGCCACGTGCGTGTACGAGAAGATACCCAGCCCGATCACGGCCACCACCGCGCAGACAATGGCCGCGGTCCAGCCGGGAGTGAACGGTTCGACCAGCAGCGAGGCGCGCCGATAGAACTCCTTCCGCGAACCCACCAGTGCGCTCAGCATGAGCGTCAGGATCATCGCTTCTTCCCAGTCCAGCCCCTTGAGCAGCGAGAACACGATGCCGGCCGCGAGCAGCGCTGTCACCATGTGTAATGCAGTGTTAACCCGCCGCTGGATGCCCCAGGCCAGGACCAGCAGCGATGCGCCCGCGGCGCTGGCCAGGAAGTGCGAGGCTTCGATCACGGCCAGCGGGAACACGTGGCTGAGCCAGCTCAGGCGCTCGTGCTCGCCCGGCGTGGCGCCGGAGAAGAGCAGGACCATCCCCGCCACGAAAGTGAGCACCGCCATCGCCTGAGGGACGATCAGGGAAACACCCCGCCCGAACCGGTCCGCGAGCCGCTCGATGTCCTCGCGTTTGCGCCTCGCCTCGTACAGCCCCAGCGCGGTGGCCGCGCACATGAGCGGACAGAGATAGTAGATGGCGCGATAGACGAGCAGCGATCCCGCCAGGCTGCCGGCGGGCACATCACTGGGCAGCAGCACCAGCATGATGGCTTCGAAAACACCCACGCCGCCGGGCACGTGACTCGCCAGCCCTGCGAACTGCGCGACCAGGAAGATGCCGACGAAGACGAAGAAGGGAACGTGATGGCCGCGCGGCAGCAGCACATACAGAACGGAGGAAGCCACCACCCAGTCGGCGACGGCCACGATCAGCTGCGGCAGCGCGAGTCGAACACCGGGGGAAGGCACTTCCCACGAGCGGATGCGCAGCGGTGCGCGCTTCGCCACGGCCCACGCCATGTAGCCGCCGCCCAGCAGCAGGAGCAGAGCACCCAGCAGGCGGGCATCGGTGACGGGCAGGTGCAGCACGGCGGGCACCGCTCGCGGTTCCACGAGGAACACGATGCCGCCCAGCACGACCAGACCCAGCCACAGCGTCACGGAATAGAAGACGACCAGATCGCGGATCTCGGCCATGGTCAGGCCCCAGCCCGAATAGAGGCGGAGTCTGATGGGCAGGCCCGTCAGCAGCGGCAGCCCCAGCGCCTGGCTGAAAGCGTAACCCACGAACGAGGCGAAGCCCCAGCGCCACCACTCGAGCGTTCGCCCCACATAGGCGAGACCGAGTCCGTCGTAGCCGGACAGCACGAGAAAATTGAGTGCGGTGAGCAGCGCCGCGGCGCCCAGCGAAGCGCGCGGTACACTGCGTGCTGCGCTCACGATGTCGTGATAGCGGAATGCGGACAGCTCGTGGTGCACCGCCCACAGCGCCACCAGGAAGGGCGGCACTGCCAGAAAGGGCAGGAAGCGAGCGATCTTCGCTCTCAGGTCGGGCATGCTGGATGATGCCGGACGTGCCCGCGGCGGCGCAACGACCGGGGGCCGATCCGCACGGACCGGCCCCCGCAGTATCGACCCCGCTCCGGAGTCGTCAATCACGCAGCAGATAGTTCAGAATCACCTCGGAACCATCCTGCTGCTTCACAATGAGCGATACGGCATCGCCCCGCTTCACGGCGCGCAGTGCGTCCTGCAGATCCGTCTGCGAATGGATGTCCCTGCCGTTCGCCTTCTCGATGACCATGCCGGACAGAAGGCCGGCGCGTGCGGCCTCACTCATGGGATCGACCCGCGTCACGACGGCGCCTTTCGCGTTCCTGTCGAGATCCATCTGCTGCGCCACGTCGGGCGTCAGCGTCTCGGCGCGGAAACCCAGCCGGTCGATGTCGTCACCTGTCGCTTCGCCGTTCTCATGATCGGCGCGTACGGCCGGCTTGAACTCGCCCAGCTTCACGTTGAACGTCATGTCGCGGCCGTAGCGCACGACACTCAGCTTCACGGTTGAGCCCGGTGCCTGCAGCGTCACCTTGTCGATCAGGTCGCCTGCCGACTGCACGGTCTGACCATCAACCGCCGTGATCACGTCACCCAGCTGCATGCCCGCCGCACCTGCGGGCGAGTCCTCGGGCACCTGGCTCACCACGGCGCCCTGCGGCTGAGTCAGCTTGTAGACCTGCGCATCCGCTGGCGTCACGTCCTTCACGCCCAGACCCAGCCGGGCGCGGTGCACTTCGCCGTACTTGATCAGATCGTCCGCGACGTGCATGACAATGTTGATGGGAATCGCGAAGCCGTAACCACTGAAATAGCCGGTGGGACTCGCAATGGCGGAATTCATGCCGATCACGCGACCGTCCAGGTCGACCAGCGGTCCACCCGAGTTGCCGGGATTGATGGCCGCATCGGTCTGCAGATAGTACTCGACCGGGGCGGAAGCCTGCTGATTCTGCCGCAGGATGCCGATCTCCCGGCCCTTCGCGCTGATGATGCCCGACGTCACGGTCACGCCCAGGCGCAGCGGATAACCCAGCGCGAGCACCCAGTCGCCCACATCGGCCTGATCCGAATTGCCCAGTGCCGCCACCGGCAGATCCGCGTCCTTGACCTTCAGCACTGCAATGTCGGTGTTAGGATCACGACCCACCACGTCAGCGGTACGTTCCGAGCGATCCTGCGTGACCACGGTCACGCGATCCATGCCGTCCACCACGTGATTGTTGGTCAGGATGTAGCCGCCCGGGCGGAACACGAAGCCCGAGCCACTGCCCATCTGCGGCATCTGCTGCTGCTGCTGGGGGACCTGCGGTACCATGCCTTCGAACGGCGTGCCGCGGAACGGATCTTCGGACCGCCCCTGCTGCCGCTGCTGGCCATGACTCTCCACTTCGACGTACACCACGGACGGCATGGCCGCGTGCGTGGCGCAACGGAACACCTGACTCAGCGCCTGGAGCGTGGCAGTGGGCGCCGCGCAGGACGGATCCGGCCGGGCCGCGCGGGCCACCTCCGCACTCGACACTGGTTCCTGGTGACGACTGGTCATTCCCAGCGTCAGCGCGCCGGCCGCCAGAACGGCGCCGACGCCAGCGGGAATCGCATACCTTCGAATCGAACTCATTGTTATCCTCCAGGTCCGCATGGACCCTCGATCACATTTCCCACGGCCGTGGTTCCGGCGGAGCGGGACGCGACGGACTTCCCGTGAACGGTTCACGGGAGTCATCGCGATTCATGTTGCTGGTGTAAGCGCGGCGGAACCGCAGCCGCGTACGGGCTTCAGGCCGGTGGCGGCAGGGCCGTCCCCCAGCAGATCGCGACGACCTGCATGGCGGCGTGGCCGGTGAACACCGCGGCGTAACGCGTGCCGGGCGACGCCGGCTGCAATGCGACACGGGCGTGGGCGGCCGGCGCGAGCTGTGGTGCACGCGGCCGACCGTCTGCACTGGCATCACTCGCGTCCGCGGAGAGCAGGGCCGCGGGCTGTACCATGGCCCCGGTGCTGACCGGAGTGGAGACCGCGCAGCGCGGGCCTGGCGGACGCGCATTCCACGGCGACGACGCTGCCAGCAGCAACGGCAGCGCCAGCCCCGTGACCCAGCGCCAGCATCCCATGTTCATCTGTCCCGGTTTCATCCACCTGCTCCCCGCGCGCCGTGGTGCCCTGCAGCGCGCCCGGTCTCTATACTGTGTTCCCACGGGGAGGGTTCCGGACCACCGCACTGCGCGCATGGGCACACAGATCGCAATTTTTGCCGTCTACTTCGGCGTCATTTTCCTGATCGGCTGGTGGAGCATGCGCGCCACCCGCAACGAGCAGGATTACTGGATCGCGGGCGGCAGACTGGGCTGGGTGGTGGGCGGCGCCACACTGGCGGCGACGCATGTCAGCGCCGGCACCTTCATGGGCACGGTGGGCGTGATGTACACGGCGGGCTGGTCCTTCGCCTGGGTCGTGCTCTCGCTGCCCCTCGGCTACTGGTTCATGGCCGCGGTGCTCGCGCCCCGTTTCACCCGCGTGCGCGAGCTGACGCTGCCCGCCTTCATCGAGACGCGCTACTACAGCCGCACGGTGCGTGCACTGGCGGCCGCCATCATCCTCATCGCCTACGTCGTCTACATCCAGGCCCAGATCGTGGCCGGTGGACTCATTGCTAACGTGACGTTTGGACTGCCGCGCGCCTGGGGCATGGTGGGCTTCACCGTGATCCTGCTGCTGTACACGACGCTGGGCGGCATGATCGCCGTGGTCTGGACCGACTTCTTCCAGCTGGCGGTCATGGCCGCCGGTGTGCTGGCGGCGCTGCCCCTGGCACTGCGCCAGGTGGGCGGGCTGCACGCCCTGCTGCGCCTGGTGCAGGACGTCAATCCCGGAACCTTCACGTGGCACACCATGCCGCCCGCGCTGCTGCTGACAATGGCGCTGGCCTTCATGCTCGGCTCGGTGGCGGGACCCGAAAAGCTGACACGGCTTTACATGATGAAGGACATGCGCACTGTGCGGCGAGGCGTGCTGTTCAACATCATCGCGATCACGGGCATCAACCTGTGCGTGTTCCTGCTGGCACTGGTCGCGGTCGTACTCTTCCCCGCCCTGCCCACCGGTGATCTGGCGATGCCCATGATCACAAACGCCGTCCTGCCTCCCCTGATGGGCGGCATCATGCTCGCCGCCATTGCCGCCGCCATGATGTCGACGGTCAGCTCACTGCTCATCGTGGCCGGCTCCGCGCTGAGCAAGGACATCTGGCAGACGCTGATCGATCCGCAGCTGCCCGCACGGCGTCGCCTGTGGATCGACCGCGCGGGCACCGCGCTGGTGGGCACGCTGCCGGTGATACTCGTGCTGTGCGGTGTGGGACAGAGCACACTGGTGCAGTTCATCGTGCTGCTGTTCACCAGTCTGATGGCGTCCAGCTTCTTCATTCCGGTCGTGCTCGGCGTGCTCTGGCGCCGCGCCACGCGCGAAGGCGCGGCCACGGCCATGATCAGCGGTGTGACCGTGACGTTTCTCTGGAAGCTCCTGGGTCCGCGCTCCATCGATCCGGTGCTGCCCGGCTTCCTGGCATCCGCGGCGCTCATGATCGGCGTGAGCCTGCTGACGCCGCCGCCGCCGGCAGCCGCAATCGCGCCCTACTTCCCCGGCGTCGATTCCGCGCGCGAACCGGCGTCGCCCGCGCTGGCACCACCCTGACGCCTGTTCCCGCGGACTGTAACAACGGGTCAGGGCGCGCGCCGGGAATGGTGCGCCGGGCAGCCAGCCCGGCCGCTCAGCGGCCGGCGAAGAGGGTTGCGAAACGGCGTGCGAGGCGGGGACCCGTACCGGCATCCTCGTGTTTGAAGAAGACGAACGCGTCCGACCAGGTCTGCAGCGCCATGCGGGCGGCCCACGCCGTCAGGTCCTGCTCCTCGTACTGCTCGCGCCGCAGCCGCAGATAGCCCCAGTCGGCCGTGCTCACCAGCGGCGTGGTCTCCTCGAGCGTGTCGGCAATGCATAACGCGATATTGCGCGCACGCAGTGCGTCGTACACCTCGTCATCGAGCCAGGACGCGTGGCGGAACTCGAAGGCCGCGCGCACGTCGCCCGGCAGCAGCGCCAGGAAGCCGTGCAGCCGTTCCGCATCCTTCTTGAGATTCGGCGGCAGCTGGAACAGTACCGGCCCGAGCGCCGTGCCCAGTACGCGCGCGGTGCGCAGGAAGAAATCCAGCGGTTCGCCCGCATCCTTCAACCGCTTCTGATGCGTGATGCGCTGCGGGGCCTTGAGCACGAAGGTGAAACCGGTCGGCACCTGCTCCACCCAGCCGGCAAGCACGTGGCCGGCGGGCATGCGATAGAAGGTGTTGTTGATCTCGACGGTTGAAAACTGGCCGGCGTAATAGCGCAGCATGGCGCTGCCGGGCAGGTCATCCGGGTAGAAGCTGCCCTTCCACTCGTTGTAGGCGAAACCGCTGGTGCCCGTGAGCAGCCGCATCACGCGTCCCTGCGCGCGGCCGCCCGCTCAGCGCAGCAGGCCGAGCTGCACGACCTCGGATGCCACGATCAGGCCGTAGAGCACCAGCAGCCCGTGCATCAGGTAGCGCACGGGGATCAGGCGCAGGAAGCGGCTCTCGCAGAGCGCCACCAGAAAGAGCACGCCCGAACCGGTGAGCACGATCTTCAGGTTGATGAAGGTCTGCGGGTCATAGGAGAGCAGTGCGCGCATGAACGGGTTGGCTTCTGCTGCCAGGTTGCGGTGCACCAGCAGCAGCGTGAAGGCGGCATCCATGCAGCTGAGCACGAAGATGCCGACGGCGACGAAGAAGAGGCGCCGCTCATAGATGTCGACGCCGGTTTCCACGCGCCCGCCATCGCGCCGGCCGCGCTGACGCCTGCCTTCATACGACCAGCGCCAGTCGCTGAACAGCACGTGCCGGCTTCGCCGGTCCGAGTTACGCCGCCGTTCCACGTGACGGCAATGAACACCACGGATCCACTCCATCGACATGGCTGGACTCACTCAGCATCGAGGGCGACGCGTCGTCGCCGTGGCGCAGGGTGGAGCTGACTGCATGGCCCGTCGGGCAAGTTCCGCACCGGCTGGTGTCAATTGTCCAGGCCTGGACATAACTGCGTGAAGCATAACACCTTGGGACGCCCTCGCCGGTCCCGGATGGGACCCGCGACGGGACTGTCCGGCCCATGGACCGGTGTGGCAGACGCACGCGCAATGTGGAATGGCCCCTGCTAGCCCGCCTTCTTCTCGCGGTGCATCGAGAACGGCACATTCTGGCCACCCTGCGTGAGATTGCCCGCAATGGAATCGCTGGCCATGCGCCCGTGGAATACGGGTTGTCCGGGCACACTGGCAATCTCGAAGATCACGCTGTCGGCACGCACCGCGATGTTGGTGAGCGGCAGATCCGTCGCGTTCTGGGCCGGAATCGAGATGTCGCCCGTCCAAGCGTTCTGCGCGTGTCGCAGATCCACATCGAACGCCAGCTCCTGGCCGGGCACACGCAGTACGCCGTTCCAGTGGCCGGCAGGATCCTTCTTCTGCGCGGCGGCAACCGTGAGCAGCGTCGTCGCCACGCCCAGGACGACCATGATGACCCCGCGCAGACGCGGGCGCACGAGTACGGGTCGCTGCAGTGGCATGCGGTCTCTCTTTTCCAATGAAGGGCGGTTGAGGTGGGCCTTCAGACGGTCTCGGTCACGACCGCCGTGCCATAACACATGATTTCGGCGGCGCCGCGCATGATGAAGACGGTCTGGAAGCGGATCGCGACCACGGCATCCGCGCCCAGCGCTTCGGCATCCTCCACCATGCGGTCGATCGCCTGCTCCCTCGCCTCTGCCATCATTTTCGTGAACTCGACGATTTCGCCGCCCACAATGGCACGCATGCCGGCCATGATGTCGCGACCAATGTGGCGCGAGCGGATCGTGTTGCCGCGCACCAGGCCCAGCGTGCGCACGATGCGGCGGCCCACGATGTCGGGAGTGGTGGTGACGATCATCGGTGCACGTTCTGATAGGGGTCGGTGCGCAGGTCGCGCAGCCGGTCAATGAGCGCACTGAGCAGGAGCAGCACCAGGCCGATCACGAGCGTGCCGACGGCCAGCTTCTCCCAGAAGCTCTCGGGGCTGGTGAGGTACGCCCAGACCGCGTAGGCGGTGAGCGCCACAGCCCCGACCACGACCATGATCCAGCCGGTGGGGCGCATAATGTGACGGTTCACGTCGGCCCAGATCGATGGACCAATGCGTCCCTCACTCACCATTGCCAGCAGATCTGCCTTCATGGCCCGGAATACCACGATCTCGCGATTACACTCCGTGCACACTTCGAGGTGTGCCGCCACCAGCACTCGACGATCGGCGGTCAGCTCGTCATCGAGAAACCGCATCAGCTCTTCATGGCTTACCGCATGTTCCACCACTCACCACCTCATGGGTACCGTACGCCCATTCTCTCGAGTGCATCCTTGAGCGCGCGTCTGGCGTGAAACAGGCGGCTGGCCACGGTGCCCTCCGGAATCTCCAGTTCGGCCGCTATCTCCTGGTAGCTCAACTCTTCGATCTCCTTCATCACGAGGATTTCACGCTGCGTCTCATCGAGTCCGGCGAGGCCGCGGCGTACCAGTGCCGCCGCCTCGTGACGGGCGTGCTCGCGATCCGCTTCATCAGGGGTCGAGTGCACTTCCACGCGCGGTTCGTGAGCCTCCAGGCGGTGTCGTGCCTTGCGACTGCGCAAGGCGTCACGACACTGATTGCGCAGAATCTGGAGAAACCACGGGCGGAACCTGCGATCCGGGTCGAAGCTGGAAAGGGAACGGAACGCCTTGACGAACGCGTCCTGCGCCGCATCCCTCGCCGCGTCCAGGTCGCCCAGCATGGCGGTCGCGATGCGAATCGCTTCTGCTTCGTACGCCCGAACGAGCGGCTCGAAATAGCGGGACCCTTCCGACTGACACTTGCGGACCAGCTCCTCTTCGACCCGGTATTCCACCCGGCCTCCAGATAACCGAGGTACCCTACGCGCGGCGGCTGCGGAATCTTCACGCGAGGCGGGCCCGGCGACAGGGCGGGCTCACCCGTGTTATTGCGCAGGTGCCGGGCGATGGCGAGCCCTGCCCGGCTCGCCGCTCTACTGCAGGCCGATCACCAGGCCTGTGGCAATGGCCACCGCCCCGAGCGCCATGAGGGCGAGCCAGAGAGGGACAGTGAAGCGGATCCAGTCATCGAAGCGCACCCCTGCGGCGGCGAGAATCGCCATGAGCGCGCCATTCGTGGGTGTGAGCAGCTCGCAAAGGCCCGCGCCGTAGTGGTAGGCGAGGATGGTGACCTGGCGCGATACCTGGAGCAGGTCCGAGAGCGGCACCAGGACAGGCATGGTCAGGACCGCCTGACCGCTCACGCTGGGCACGGGAACGTGGATCAGCGACTGCACGCCCATCATGCCCACCGCAGCCAGCGGCCGGGGCAGCGTCGCGATGGGCGTGAACAGACCGTGCACGATGGTGTCAATGATCGCGCCGTCATTGAGCACCACGTCAATGGCGCGCGCGAAGCCGATGAGGAGGCCAGCGAACGCCATGGAACGGAAGCCCTCCGTGAACGCTTCGGCCGTGCCATCCACGCCCAGGCGTCCCGCGATGCCCGCGAACACGCCCATCACGAAGAACACGGCGGCCATCTGCGTGAAGTCCCAGCCCAGACGCACAATGCCGAAGATGAAGACGGCGAAAGCTCCGAGTACGGCGAGCAGGATGATCGTCGTGCGGACGCCAGAAAGCGCGGGTAACTCCAGCGCACCCGAAGCCGCTGGACCCGGTGCGTCGGCGGCGGCCAGGCGGGTGCGGCGGGCGTGTCGCATGGTGCCCCAGATCCAGAGCCCGAGCGCAGGGATCAGGAACGCCGTGCGGAAAACACCGCCAGACAGTAGCGGCACCTCCGCCAGCTTCTGTGCAATGCCCACCTGGAACGGATTCACCGGACTGAAAGCCGAGCCGACGGCCGCGGCGCCCACACTCATGGCCGCGACGGTGAGCGTGTCGTAGCCCAGCCGGCGGGCCAGCAGGAGCAGCACGGGCACAAGCGCAATGATTTCCTCCTGCATGTTCTCGAAGATGCCGCCGGCGGCGAAGGCGAGCGCGCAGATGGGAATGACCAGCGCCTCCCGCCTGCCCAGCCCGCGCACAAGCGCATCGAGCGCGGCCCGCAGCGCACCGGTGCGATCAATGACGGCGAAGGCACCGCCTACCAGAAACACGAAGAAGATCACATCCGCGGCGTCGACCATGCCGCGCGGAATGGCCACCACGGCTGCGAGTAGACCGACGGGCTGCCGCTCGACGGCGTGATAGGTACCAGCGATGACCACGCTGCGGCCGGTCGCGGGATCGTCCTGCCGTTCATAACGACCGGCGGGCAGCACCCAGCTCAATGCGGCAGCCAGGAGGATGCAGGCCGTGAGCAGTGTGAGAGGATTGGGAAAGCGCGACCGGCTCACGCGCGTGTCCGGTCCGCGGCAACGGATTGCGCATGAAAAACGTTCGGCAACGCCCGGCCGATACTATGTGCGACGGGGCACAGGACCTCTCCTCCCATGGAGGAGAAGGTAGGGGGATCAAGGCGACGCTTCAATGTGACACCGCTCGCGCCGCGTTGCGCGGGCACGTCATGCTTGACCAGCGGGGGTCGCATGACAAGGTTGCAGCGCTTTCCCCGGCAGTTCCGGCGCTCCGGCGCCTCTTCCCAACTGGCATTCCGACAATGTCGTCCGGCCGCGCGCAACCGCGCGGGCGTGCAGTCGTGCGTATCCATCAACCAGGAGGTCGATCCATGCGACGTGTTGCAGGATGGTTGGTACTGGCCACGCTGCTTGCAGCGTGTCAGGAAGTCACGGAGCCGGTCCAGCCCGCGTACACACCGAGCGCGTCCGTCTCTGCGGGCGGGAACGACGCCGTCTACATCGTCGTTCTGCGCAACGCGGTCCCGGATCTGCCGCAGGAAGCGCAGCGCCTGACCACGGATCACCTGGGCGATCTGCGCTTCACCTACGGTCACGCGCTCAACGGTTTCGCGGCGAGCCTCTCGGATGGCCAGGCCGCGGCCATGGAGCACGAGTCGGACGTGCTGATGGTGGAGAAGGATCAGCCCGTGCAGCTCACGACCACGCAGCCGAATGCGACGTGGGGCATCGATCGCATCGATCAGCACAACCTGCCGCTGAGCGGCACCTACACGTACAACGCGACCGGCGCGGGCGTGCACGCTTACGTCATCGATACAGGGATCCGCACGACGCACGTCGAGTTCGGCGGGCGCGCGTCGGGCGCTTTCACCTCGATCAATGACGGCAACGGCACGAACGACTGCAACGGCCACGGCACGCACGTCTCCGGTACCATCGGCGGCGCGACGTGGGGCGTCGCCAAGGGTGTCACGCTGCACGCCGTGCGCGTGCTGGACTGCACGGGCAGCGGCTCGGTGGCTGGCGTGATCGCAGGGATCGACTGGGTGACCGCGCACGCGATCAAGCCAGCCGTCGCCAACATGAGTCTGGGCGGCAGCGCCTCCGCTTCGCTGGACGCCGCACTCACGAATTCCGTGAACAGCGGCGTGGTCTACTCAGTGGCGGCGGGCAATGACAACGTGAGCGCGTGCACGGAGTCGCCGTCGCGCGCCCCCGCGGCCATCACGGTGGCCGCGAGCATGATCAACGATTCGCGCGCCGTGTTCTCGAACTTCGGCACGTGTGTCGACATCTTCGCGCCGGGCGTCAACATCACGTCCTCCTGGAACAGCAGCAACACAGCCACCAACACGATCAGCGGCACGTCCATGGCGACACCACACGTGACGGGCGCGGTGGCGTTGTACCTCGAGGCGAATCCCACGGCGACACCGTCCGCCGTGGTGCAGGCGCTGACCTCGAACGCGACGGCCGGCAAGATCACGAGCCCGGGCACCGGCTCGCCCAACCTGCTGCTGTACACCGGCTTCATTGGCGGCGGCGGCGGTCCGGGCCCCACCATCGTGCTCAGCATCGCGGGCGGCGACAACCAGACGGCGCTCATTAACACCACATTACCCAAGAGCCTCATCGTGCTGGCCAGAGACGGCCAGGGCAACCCGCTGGGCAACGTGCCCATCACCTACACGGTGAAGACCGGGGGCGGCGCCATCGGCAGCAGCCCGGCTTCTACGGGACCCAAGGGCTACGCCGAAACGTCATGGACACTGGGATCGCAGGCGGGCCCGCAGACCGTCGAGGCGAGCACGGCCGGTGCGACGCCGGTCACCTTCACGGCGACCGCGACCGCGCCCCCGCCTCCGCCACCACCCCCGCCGCCACCGCCGCAGTACACGCGGATCATCCAGATCCTGGGCGGCGACATGCAGACCGGACCGGCCGGTTCGACACTGCCCAGGGGCCTGGTCGTGAAGGTCACGGATCTCAACGGCAATGTGCTGGCTGGTATAACGGTCAATTACGCGCCGGATACGGGCAGCGGCTCGGTGAACCACCCGGCGGCAACGACGGGACCGAAAGGCATTGCTGAAACGAACTGGACGCTGGGGTCGGGAACCGGCACGCAGACAGTCACTGTTACCGTGCAGGGCGCGGCACCCCTGACGTTTACGGCAACCGCTACCTGATTTGCGCCGTGTCGGAGCGGCTCCGGGACGGCACCAGGGTCCCGGAGCCGCTCTGCACCGCGCTGCCCTGCAAATCGCTCGTCAACCGCCGCATCCTCGCCACCGCCTCGCTGCTTGAGGCTGAGTCCGCCAGGTCGATCACCTCGTCCGGATCCCGTACCCAGTCGAACAGCTGCTCGACTCCGTCGCCGTTGCGGATGTAGTGCAGGCTGCCCCGGATCAGCGACCGCATCGGGCCGCGATGAATGGGGTCACGCGCATTGGCGAACGTGTTGTAGGCCAGCTCGGAGAGAATGCCGGGTTCGCCGGCGGCGCCAGCCACAGGCTGGCCCGACCAGAGCGTCGCCAACGACCTGCCGGGCAGGGCCACGCTCCGGCTCCCGCCCGTGAGATCCAGGACGGTAGCAGCCAGGTCATGCAGGGCGACCGGCTCGCTCACGTGTACACCCGCCGGCGCGCGTGCCGGAAAGCGAATCACCAGCGGCACCTGCAGCAGCGGCAGATACAGGCTGTTGGCGTGCGACATGATGCCGTGCTCGCCAATGTGCTCGCCGTGGTCCGAGGCAATGATAACAATTGTGTTATCGAGTACGCCGCGCCGCTCCAGCTCGGCCAGCACCTGCCCGATCTGGTGGTCGGTCCAGGCAATGGCTGCGTCATAGGCGTCGCGGAATTCCTGCAGCTCTGGCCGCGTGTAACCGCGCCGCCAGCCCTGCAGCAGCCAGTAGCGCGGTGAAGCCTGAGAGAACATGCGGTCGAACGGCGCATGTGTCTCGTAGGGCGCGTGGGCATTGATGTAGTTGATGAACGCGAAGAAGGGATGCCCCGCAGGCGGCTTCCAGTCGAGAAACTCCCGGCTCACAGCCTCTGCCGTCCGGCGCACCAGCTGAGAGTGATTGCCCAGGCGGGCGCGCACGAACACGGCCAGGTCGCGCGTCCAGTGTGAACTGGCCAGCAGTGCGCCCAGGTCGATCGGATAGTCCCGGTACACGGCGAAGCCGCGGTTCAGCCCGGATGCGCGCGTGCAGAAAATGAGGTTGCCGACGAACCCGGCGGTGGCATAGCCCTCGGCGCTCAACACCTCGGCGAGGGTGGGCGCGTCGCCGTCCAGCGGCTTGTCGAAATCGGTCGACAGTTCGTGCGGCAGCCGGCCCGTGAACATGCTGGCGTGCGAGGGCAGCGTCCAGGGCGCGTTGGCAAACGCATGGTCGAAAACCACGCCGCTCTCGGCAAAGCGCTGGATCTCGGGCGTGGTGTTGCGCGTGTATCCGTAGAGACCGACATCCATGGAGCGCACGGTGTCCAGGATGAACAACAGGACGTTAGGCGATGCCGGGGATGCCGGGCCGAGACGGGTAAGGGCCTGGTGTTCCCTCAGGCGCTGCATACCCCACTGGCCGCCGCTGACCAGGACCAGGAAGGCGGCCATCACCGACGGAGCTGCGGCGCACCAGGCGCTGGAAGCCCTGCGCGTGCCGGTGCGCGGTCAGGCCGATCTGCGTGCCCAGGCCCAGCGCCAGGATCAGCACGGCGTAGTGCTGCAGGCCGATGCGAAGAGGGACAATGAACGCGTACGCGGCAGCCGCCGAGAAGATGGCGGCGGGCAGGCGCAGAGAAAGGCCGCGTCGCGCACGCAGCAGCAGGGCGAGCAGCCAGCCGGCGAGGGCGCCGAACAGCGCCGATGCGATGGGCGCCAACCAGAGATTCGCGGGCGAAGGCGCCTCGCGCGGGTCGCCGGTGACGGCGAGCCGGATGAGAGGCGAGGCAGCCTCGGCAAGACCGCCCAGGAAACCGAACCATGCGCCCAGCCACACGCATTGCGCCATGCCAATCAGCGCGGGTTCGCGCAGCACACGGTTTGCCGCGGCACGGAGAGGGGCGCGGAAGCGCCACGCCACGAGGGCCAGCGCCAGGGCCAGCACCGCGACCAGCGTGACACTGATCGCAACGCGCCGCCAGAGCGCGAGATAGATTCTAACAGGGTGTTGAGCGCGGCCGCCGAGGAGCGCGTTGATGGCGGAGAAGCTCCGGCCGGCGTACGCCTGACGGATCACATACGGCGCGAGCAGCAGCGCTGTGATGGACCACAACCCGGCCAGCAGAAGCAATACGAGCAGCAAACGTGAGTGCGGTCTGCGCATGATTCTCGGACGCGCCCTTCAACGGTGCGGACTACGCCGCGGCAGCGTGTCGCGACCGCCTGGCGGTACGGTTGCCGAGTCAGCGCCCAGCCACGACTCCGCGGCAGCCGCCGCATTGTTATTACCGTTCACGGCGTCACCGGGCAGCATTGTGAGCAGGCGATCGACGGGACCCTCGGGATCTTCGTCGCTCACGAAGAAGGTGTAGCTGCCGGGCGCGCTCAGCTCGAGGCGGGCCGCGCCCCAGCCACCGATGACGAACAGACGGCGCGCCGCCGATCTTGCCACTGCCCAGTCAGGCGCGTCCTCATCCAGCAGCGCGACGGCGGCGACGCCGCTGTCCGCCCGGATAATCCAGCGCTCGTTGATGTGCAGCCGGCCGCCATCCCATTCGAGGCGGCGAACCGGACCGGTCTGCGGGCCGACGCTGCGCACCATGAGCGCAATGCGCTCCGCTCGTGGCAGCTGCAGATCGAGCCGCCAGCGGCGGCGTCCTGCGGGCTTCCACTGCGCGCGGTATTCTGGCGCCTGCACGTCGATCGCGGTCGCAGTTTCATCCGCCCCGCGCGTTACCTGCGTCGTCACTTCCGGTCGCGGCACATCGCTCGAAAAGGTGCGTCGCCCCGCGTCGTCGAGTCCCCACAGCGCAACACTGAACTGGCTCAGCCCCGGACTGAACGAGCCGCCCGGAAACCATGCGCCGGTTTCAAAGCTGCGCGTGCCGGGAAGCGCCATGCGCTGCGTCTGGCGCGCGTCCGGCCACGGCCCCTCCGGCCTCGCCTTCCTCGCGACGACCTCATCGTGTTGGAACGGCTGGAACGCGCGCATGAAACCATCCGCGCGCCGCCACTGCGCGCCGTTGTTGAACACGTTGGTCACGACAAGCAGCGACGCGGTGGCCAGAACGGCAGGACGCAGCGGCGTCAACGTCGCCACTGCTGTCATGGTAATCAGCAACGGAAGGAAATTGGGCGCGTAGAGGAACGTCTCATTGCCGAAGAGCAGGTGCAACGCGAGCTGCCCGGCCAGCGTGAGCGCGAGGAAGAGACGCAGACGATTGTGGCTGCGCACCCGGAAGAGCGCGTACAAACCCGCGCCTATGAGCAGCAGCCACAACACGAGCGAAGCAATATCCCACACACCCGCTGATCCCGGCGAGGACGGTTGCACCAGCATGATGGGCCAGTCGCCGGATCCCGGGCGGTCCACCACTGCGATGGCAGGCATCACCATGCTGTGCAGGAAGAACGAGATCGCCACTCGCGCCGGCCCTCTTGCCTCGGGAGCGAGAATGTGCCCGGTCTCGGGTGGATTACCCAGGAAGAAAAGCGTAGAAGGCATGAAATGCCGGGCGATCGCCCACAGCACGCAAACGACGGCGAAGGCATTGATCGTGACCTGCAACGTCTCCCGCCAGGGACGGCGCACCAGTGTGCTGGCCGCGCCGATCATCCAGTTGGTGACCGTGATGCCCAGCGTCGCCGCGCTGACCGCCGCATTGAGCAGAGCAGGAATGCGCCGATGCATGGAGAGCGCGACCAGCCCGATGGCGAACAGAATGGTGAGCGAGGCAAGGGGATGTGTTTCGGGAATCACGAACCAGAACATGGCGCAGGAACTGGTGGCCGCGAGCAGCGTGAAGATCAGCGCGTCGAGGCGCGGACAGCCAATGAGGCGGAAGATTACGAAGAAGAGTGCGAGCCAGGTGCCTGCCGTCAGACCCAGCAGCAGATGCACAGCGGTTTGCGCCTGGAAACCCAACAGCTTGCGCAGAATCAGCACGGGCGGGAAGGCCAGCAGGCCGAACAGCGGGTGAACCTTGGCACGCGAGAAATTCGACCAGCGATCGACCAGGTTCTCGAACACACGCGGCGCGTCGGCCTCGAACCACAGATCCATCGCGCCCGGTGAGAGCAGCCTCGGATCCATGCGCGACGTGGCCGCAAACACCACGATCGCACCCAGTGCGAAAAGCGTGAACGAAATCGCGATGTCGGTGCGTTGCGGGCGTGTGCGCTCGCCTGTACTCATGCGCACCACGCAACCGCGGGACATGTGCGTGCGCAACCAGCCACCAACTTCGCGGTCAGTCCATCGCGCCAGCTGCAACCGTACCCTGACAGGCTCGGCGTCTCGTACTGCAAGCCCGAGTTCTCCCGATTCGTGCGTGATGTCGGCGTCGTGCTTTTTCAGTGCCCGTGCGGCATACGTTCAAGCGCAGCGGGGAGGGCGCTTCCATGCGCGGGACACCTTGAAGTGTAGAGTGCATTGGTCAGGTCAGGCAACGGGCGGCCGGTTTGCCACACATGAGAACCGTTCTCACTTCATGACGACAGAATGACAGCAGGCCTGTCGGCACGCCGCCGGACCTGCCGATGTATTGCGTTAGCGGAGTGCGGCCCGGTGGGTGGCCGGCCGGGTGCGCTCGGCTGCGGCGGGGCTCGGCAGGGCGTCGAGCACCGAATCAAGCGCCGTTCTGAGGCCGGGCAGCACGGCCTGGCCATCGGGCGAGCGGGTGAGGTCGCGGTCTTCGAGCGGGTCGAGCAGGATGTCGAAGAGGGCCTCGGAACGGTCGCCGTTGCGGATGTAGTGCCAGTGGTCGAGGACGAGGGATCGCATGGGGCCGAGTCTGGCCGGGCCAGCGAGTCCGCGATCCCGGACATTGGGTTCGAGCTCGGACACGATGGCGCCGCCGGGCGACGGTGCCGCGGTCGACCCGCTCCAGAAGCGGTCGAGTGCAACACCGCGTTGCAGTGGCGGGCGCGCCACGCCGGCTGCGGCCAGGATGGTGGCCGGTACATCGATGAGTCCCACGGGTTCGTCGACACGCTTGCCTCCGCCGGCGGGCGGGCGGATGATGAGCGGCACGTGCAGCAGCTGGGAGAACAGGCTGTTACCGTGGTGTGTCAGTCCGTGCTCGGCGAACTGCTCGCCGTGGTCCGCGGTGACGATGAGCAGCGTGTTCTGCAGGAGATCGCGACGGCGCAGTTCGTCGAACAGGGCGCCCAGCTGGTGATCGAGGAAGCGGAGACTGCTGTCATAGGCATCGAGGGCGTGGCGCGATCCGGGTGAGCGCGACACTCGCCTGCCCTGCGCGTTGCGTACGCTGTCGGGTTCTCGCCCGTAGCCCAGGCCGGCGAATGCGGAATCGTGCCACTCGTAGGGATCGTGCGTGTCGTAGTAGTTGAGGAAAGCGAAGAACGGCCGGTCACCCGCGCGGTCCAGCCAGCCTTCAAACTCTCTGTTAATATCGGGCGCATGGACTCGCACCAGACGGGGCGGCCGTCCCAGCCGGCGACCGATCCAGAGCGCGAGGCGCGCGGTGAGCCAGCTGCTGGCGAGGACATTGGCCGCGGAGCGGTCGTAGTCCTCGTAGTGCGCGAAGCCACGTTGCAGGCCGGAGCGACGGGTACAGTAGTTGAGATTCGCCACGAAGCCGGCGGTGTTGTAGCCTCTGGCCGCGAGCACAGCGGCGAGCGTCGGCGCTTTTTGATCGAGCGGATTGCGCCAGCCGGTCGACAGCTCGACCGGATAACGACCAGTCAGCAGACTGGCGTGTGACGTCAGTGTCCAGGGGGCAGTGGCAAACGCGTTGTCGAACACGATGGCATTGCGGGCCAGGTTCTCGAGCTCCGGTGTGGTGGGGCGGGTGTAGCCGTAGAGGCTCAGTTCCTGCTCGCGCACTGTGTCGAGGATGACGAGCAGGATGTTGGGCGCGCCCGTGGGCGGCGGTGGTAATGCCGCGAGGCTGCGCCGCTCCGCCAGTATTCGGACGGCCGAGCTGGAAATGGCGAGCACGGGTATGGCGAGAGCGAGCGGGAATGCGGTTGAGCGCATCAGACGGATCGTTGTTCCGGACCGATGTTTCGCCGCCGCCGAGGCGGCGACAGCCGCACCGCATACCAGGACCCCGAGAGCGAGCGGGTGCACGCCCAGGCGCAGACTGCGCGTGACGCTCAGGAGGCCGAGCGCCACGGGGATCGCGAGCACGAGGCGGAACGAGATCGTGCGCCGCCAGGATGCCGTGACCGTGAGGAGCAGTGCGTCCGTCAGCGCAAAGAGCAGCGCCAGACCCAGCGGCGCCATCCAGAGCGAATCGGGATTCGACCATTCGGAAAAGACGCCGTCGATACGGTACTTGATGGCTCCGCTCAGGAATTCGGCGAAACCGGCGATCAGTCCGATCCAGGCGCTGAGCAGCAGGCTGGTGACCGGTGGAATGGAATGCTCGGGGCGCAGGTACGGCCGCCATACGCGTTCGATGCGATCACCGAAGCGCAGTACCACGGCCGCGGCCAGCCCCGCGGCAACGAGCCCGACCGTCGAAACGCGGGCGAAACGCGACCACGCGTGGAGATAGCCGGATACCGGGTGTGTTGCGCGACCCTGGAGCAGGCTCGCGAGAAACGCGGGACCGCGGCCGGCCCATGCCATGCGGATGAGGTGCGGCGCCAGCAGCCACACAAACCCCAGCCACAAGCCTGCGAGCCCGAGCGCGACCGCAAGAGGCGGCCGCAGGTTGCGCCTGTCCGCGGCGGCGGGCCGCCGGGCGGGAGTCACGATGCGACGGGGTGCGCGAACAGCATCAGTGCAGCTGGAAGAGAGGCTGGTCCACGCCCTGGCCCGGCCGGAGATCTTCTAACTGGCAGTTATACGGCGTTCCGGCAGCGAAGCGAAGGCGGGCATATGCCCAGCCGTGTGTGCTCAGGACCGAGGAGACGCCCAGGCGCTGGCGGGTCCAGCCGGGCACGCCTTCCTCGCCCAGGCTGACGCGGCTGGGCAGCGGTGAACAGGCCAGCGTCCAGCGGTCGTTGAGGAGCAGCCGCTGGCCGTTCCACGCGGCGCTGCGCAGCGGGCCGCCCCAGGCACCGAAGCCGCGCAGCACCAGCAGCACGGGGTGGGCCGCGTCAGTGACGTCGAGTTCCAGCAGTCGCCGGGCGCGCGGAGCCACGCGCCATTCCGCACTGTAATACGGTGTTGAGGTGCGCATGCCGATGGTGGAGCCGGTGGGCGTCGTGATGCTGTCCTCGCGCACCCGGTCAGACGGGATGTTGTCACTGGTGGCCAGCAGGTTGTCGCGGGCGTCGAGCACCCAGAACGAGGCCGCGAAGCGGAACAGTGCGGGATGGAAGGTCCCGCCCGGCACGTGCACGGGCTGGCTCTGCATGCCGCCGTCCGGATTGGACAGCAACTGCACCTCGCCGGGTCGCTGCCAGAGGTCGCCGGGCCGGCGCGCTCGCTCGCTGACAATATCGTGCTCCCACGGGCCGGCATGCTGGAAGAAACCGAGCGCGCGGCGCAGTTGCACCGCGTTGTTGGCGCCGGCGGTGAGCACCAGCGCGCAGGCCAGGCCGCGCACGAGCCAGCGGTGCGGCGACTGCGTGGCGAACGCGGCCAGCACCAGCAGCGGTGGAAAGTAGTCGAGCGCGTAGAGGAACGTCTCGTGGCCGAAGGCGATGTGCAGCGCGAGCTGCGCGAGGATCGCAACCGCGATCACAGCGCCCATGCGTCGCAGGTTCCTGCGCGAGATCGCCATCCACAAGCCCATCCCCAGCAGGCACGCCCAGAGAACCAGCGCCGGCGGTCCAAGCCGCGTCCCGGAACCAGGCGTCGAGAACTGCGTGCGCATGATGGGCCAGTCGCGCTGGCCCGGTCGGCTCGTGACCTCGATGGCGGGCGCCACCAGTGAATGCGCGAAAAACGAAGCTGCCACGCGCACGGGCCCGCCCGATTCCGGTGACGTCAGGTAGTTGGTAGGCGGGCGCGGATCGAGGAAGAAACGTGTGTCCGGGAAGAAGTGATGCTGCACCGTCCACGCGAGCACCACGATGACAAAACCGTTCACGCAATGCTGCAGCGCCTCGCGCCAGGGCCGGCGCGCGATGCTCGCCAGGATCCCATACACCCAGTTCGTGACGGTAATGCCCAGCGTCAGCACGAGGGCGGATTCGTCCCATGCCCCGCCCGCGAGACGACGGTTACCGGCGGCGGCGAGGAGCAGGGCAAAGAGAATCGTGACAGAGCCGAAGGCGTACGTCTCCGGCACCATGAGCCAGAACATGGCGGTGGCGCTGGTGAGGCCCACGAGCGTGAACAGCAGTGCATCCAGCAGCGTGAGTCCGAGCGTTCGCAGAACCGCGAAGAGAAGCAGCGTCCAGCCACCGGCAATCGCGGCCAGCACTCCGCTGATGGCAGTGCGCGTGTCCAGGTGCAGCACGATACGCATGAACTGCACCGGTCCGTACCCGATGAGCAGGAACAGCGGATGCACGTCGGCGCGGTTGACGCTCGCTTCGCTGGTGCGTGACACGAGTGATGCAATGACGCGTGGCGCATCGCTCTCGAACCAGACATCGAGCGCGCGCCACGCGTGGAAGCGGGGATCGCTCAGATACGATCCGGCAAATGCGAGCGCACCCACGGCAACGGCGAGCAGCAAGACCGGCAAGAGCGCCACAACGCGGTGGCTGCGGGACGCGCCACTGCGCGATTTGCCTGCTTCGGCTTGTGTCGGGTTCGGTGTCCGCGCCAACTGCCTTCTATGCGCGCTGGACGCATGGGTGACGCCTTGCATCGCTGAGCTCGATTTCTCCGCAGGATCGCCGCAAACCGCTGCACGAATCACCGACGGTCGGGAAGGCACGCACCCTCATTGAATCATGCGCGCGGCTGACTCTGCCGATGAACGGACTCTGCGAGTCGTGCGTCGACATGGCGCAGGCACGGATGCCTGTCCGACGTTTCCGGGCGCCAGGGTTTTGCCTGAATTGGGCCCTTCAGGTCCGGTTCGTTGTCTCGAGTGGGTGGCAGTGGCCATGGATGCCACGTCGTGTCAGAAGCGCCGTCGGGGGTGCCGGCGCGTGGTCAGCGTTCGCCTAGCATACGCACAATGAAAGTGAGCGTCAATTATGACAGGATTGTTAGGATTTGCGTCTGCTCAAGACGCATGGTCGGGAGGTGATACTGCGCGAGGATCGCCGATTGAGAGCAACTGCCCGTCACGCAGGGCCGCAAGGGCGGCCTCACCGATCTCGATGACGGGAATACCACAGCCGTACAGCTGATCGGCGACGAGCACGCCCATCACGATGATGGGGTCGGCGCGCGCCAACAGGATCGCGGCGGGTGCCGTGCCCAGGCGCAGAGCCTCCGCGAGCACCGTGCTGCTGGAGCTGGAGCCTCGCCCGGCGGGCAGCGCCAGGATGCGACCCGTCACCGATTCGCCGTGCTGCGGGTGACGGTGATCGATGATGCGGCCGTCCGCGGGATCGAGGCCGCCCCAGAAGGAGAGGGGTTCCGCGAGAACCAGGACGCGTCCGGTCGCATGACCGGCGACGAGCGGGCGGCCGTCAATCGGCCCAGAGGTCATCGTCCCGCTCGATGCTGCCCTGCTGCGCGGAGCGCAGGCACTCCTCCAGACTGCCGAAGGCGACGTCCACGCCCAGGTTGCCGGGCGCGTAGAACGCCCATTTCGCGGAATTCGTCATGACCACGCCGTCGGTGCGCCGCAGGATGGGCGTGATGTAGGTGCAGGTATCGGTGACGATGCGAACACCGGCGTTATCACACGCCGCCCGCACCTGCGGGTCCAGTGCGGCGAGCGTGTCGCGCGCTGTCGAGACCCAGACATCGACGGAGGGCGCGAAGCGCACGCCGGCGAGCCTCGCCGCGAGCTGCCTGAACTCGCGCGCCGAGAAATGGGGCGTGCCCAGGCTCACGGCGATGAGCGGACCCTGCGTGCGCGTGCTCAACTGCTCGCGCGCCGCGCGCAGCTGCGCACCCGTGATGCGCACCGTGCGCAGCGCGGGTTGCTGCTGCAGCGCGTCGGTCAGGGTGGGCGCTTCCGGCGTGACGCCCACCGCGTGGAACATGGCGACCGCGCCCGATGATGCGCTGGCCGCACCCAGCGCCTTGAGCCGGTCCTCGCCCGTGTCGGGTGGCAGGCCGTGCAGCACGGGCACTTCGCCGCCGCACTCGTGACCCACGATGTGTCCCAGCACCGGGTAACAGACATCGTGCTCCAGCAGTCGGACCGGCAGTGCGTGCAGATCGTAGACGACGCTTCCCCTTCGGCGTTCCGTGCGGTGCAGTCCGGCGTACGGCACCCGCCCGGTGATGGCGGCACAGATGTCGGTGAAGTCGCCGTAGCGGTCGGTGCGCGCACCCAACACCGAATTAGCGAAAACGATGGCGTTGGACTCGGCCCACGCGATGTGCTGGCCGAAGGCGGGCCGCTGCGGCAGCTGGTAGGGCGCGCAGGTCCAGGTGGGCGTGCAGCCCATGGCCTGGTAGGCATCCATGAGGCGACGGGCCTGCGCCGCGGTCTGCGCGGGCCCGCGATAGAGCTGCGGGTGCAGCAGGTCGAGCGAGGAGACATTGAGCGTCGCGGGCACGGCCACGCGCCCGCCTGCGCGCAGCAGCAGCTCGGCGAAGTCGAGGCCGGCTTCGCCGTGATACAGGCAGCTGTCGATGTGGGCACCGGCGATGTCAATGAAATGCGGTGCGTCGCTCAGCTCGCCCAGGCGCAGCAGCAGCTGCATGGCGAGCTGCGCGGCGGCGCCCCGCTCGCCGGCAAGCAGAGCCCTGTCTTCGTCAGCCAGTTGCAGAGGCATGAATCCCGGAACGGGTGAACCGTCGCTAGAACCACCAGGAGAAGAGCAGTGACGCCGAGGTGTAACGGTAGGCTGCGCCGGCTCCGGGCGAAAGCTGCTGCAGCCCCGTGTTGGCCCAGACGCCACGCAGCGCGAGGCGTCGGCCGGGGCGCACATCGTACGCCAGGGTGCCGGCAGCACGGGCGGCGCCACCGGGACTGCCGGTGCTGCCCACCTGCTGCACGCCGGGCGCAGCCTCGGCGTCGACCGTCCAGTGGCTGGCCTGCCAGTGCCAGCCGAGAGCCAGGTCGGCGATGCCGTAGAGATCAGGATCGAAATAGCCGCCGCTGAGATCGCGATCGAAGCCGAAAACGCGCATGCCCAGCGCGAGCGAGAGGGCGTCGGACAGCCGGCGCATGAGGTGCGCTTCGCCGCTGGCGCGGTGATTCTGCAGGCCGGCGCCACGGATGTCGAAGCGCGCCGTGGCGGCAGCGAGCGCAAGGCTCCAGTCGCGGCTGGCGCGCAGATCGAGGGTGGCGCGCGCCTCATCGACCACGACACGGTTGCGCGCCAGCGGTGCGGTGTAGTCGAACGGCGTGCGTGTCAGGCCGACGCCGATGACGGCGCGGTTGCGTCGGGGCGAGAGGATGGCGCCGGCGAGTGCGGGCAGTGTTGTCGCCTGCTCCGCATTCGAGCGGCTGGCGCCACCCGATGCTTCCAGGGTCCAGCCATTGCCTGCGAGATAAGACGCTGTCAGGACCACACCACGCGCGTCGATGGCGCTGGCCGCTGCATTGAGGCCCGCGTGCCGCAGATAGCCGCCGGCGCGCAGCTCCAGGCGAAGCATGGGGCGCGCGGCGGCATTGGCGGTGAGCGTGGTGATGCCGTTGCCATCGGAATCGTCTTCGCGGGTGATGCCCGAGCGCGTGTGAGGCTGCAGCTGCTGCGCCAGCCAGTGTGCTTCCTCGCGAACATCGGTGTTATCAGGCCAACGCTGCCGTGCGGGCGCCAGCACGGCGCTCGCCAGATCGGGCCGGCCCTGCCAGCGCAGGGTCTGCGCCAGGGCCACGCGCGTGTCGGCGTTGTTCGAGTCGCGCGCCAGCGCCTCTCGCAGCCAGCGCTCGCTGGCACGCAGGTCGCCGTTCCATGCCGCGAAGCGCGCCCTCGCCTGGAGCGCCCCCACAGCGTCGGGGAACGCGGCCAGGATGGCGTTGGCGGTGTCAATGGCCGCAGCCAGGTTGCCCAGCTGTGCGATGGCGCGCGCCCGGGCGGCGCGCGCATCGCGGTCCTCCGGATGCAGCGTCAGGAGACGGTCGAGATAACGCACGGTTGCGTGGAAGTCGCGCACCCAGGATGCGAGCTGCGCCATGCGGAAGAGGGCGAGCGCATCCGTGGAGTCTGTCGCCAGTCTTGCCGCGTACAGCTGTCGGGCGAGGCTGCGGTCACCGCGCGCCCATGCGGAGTCGGCGGCGTTGCTCTGGGCCTGCAGTGGCAGGCATGCCAGCAGCATGGCCAGCAGAGCAGAACCGACACGCAGCAGCCACGGGAAACGCGCGCCGTCGCAGTTGCCGGATGACAGCGCGAACTTCATGCGTGCACTGCGCTCCTCAGGCGGCTCCTGCCGACGGTCGCGCCGCGAGCACAGTCATGGCAGGCGTGGCCGCAGGTACGGGTACGAGCACCTGCTGCACCGTGCGTGTTGCCGGCGGGCGGCGCAGTGTGCTGAACAGGCCGCGCGCACGCCAGATCTGAAGCAGCTGACGATAGCCCAGATTCTCGAGCAGCGCCCAGCAAAGGAGCAGCAGCTTGTCGCGCCGCCGCGTGTAGCGACAGCGAACCAGTTCCTCCAGCACCAGTGCCGCCAGCGTGTGCACGGTAGTGAGGCCGCAACTCGTCAGCAGGAGAAGCGCGGCGAGGGGGCCATTGAGCACACCGGCGCTGGCCGCCACCAGGAGCGCCAGCAGGCCTGCGAGTTCGATGACGGGTGCGAACAGCTCTGTCAGCGCGTGCAGCCGGGGCAGCAGGCACGAGGGTGCGCCGCGCACGTGGAAGTACTTGCGGCACTGCGATACGAGCAGAACCGCGAGCGCGCGCTGTCGGGCTGCGTGCTGCCGTCCGATGACTGCCGCTTGCTGCGGCGCCAGGGTCCATGCCACGGGCTCGGGCAGGAAGTGGACATGACGGCCTGCGCGGTGTTCGCTCGTCCCTGCGAACAGCCGGGCGATCACTGCAGAGTCGGCGCCCGCTTCCGCCCGCTCGAAGCCACCTGCACGAAGCAGCGAAGCGCGTCGATAGAGCAGGACCGTGTCCGCCAGGTCGAGATTGCCGCCCAGCCGATTCCAGCCGAGGCGGGCGAAGAGAGACGTGCGAAGATACGCCAGCAGCTGGAATCCGGCCACGGCGTGCAGCGGCACGCGCCCCTCGACGACGCACCCATCGTGTGTCACCGAGCCATTGGCAACGCCGATGGCGCCGGCGGCGGCGACGGTGTCGGCGTGATCGAGGAATGGTGCGACCAGTCGCGGCACGGCATCGGGCTCGAGTGTGGCGCCAGGCTCGAGCGCGCACACGAGATCGCCTGTGGCGACGTCGAGCGCGGCATTGAGCGCATTGGCGCGGCCGCCCTGTTCCTTGTCGACGACGATGAGGTTCGGGTGCGTGCGCGTGCGATGCAGGCCGCGGATCGGCCGCGTGGAAAGCGTGCGTCGATAGATGGCGTGGATGCGCACGAGATCGAGCGCGCTGCGCAGCTCATCCAGCGTACCATCGCGCGAGCCATCATTGACCACGACGACCTCGAGATTGGACCAGTCAACGCGCTTGATGGCGCGCAGCCGATCGACGATCGTGGCCCGCTCGTTCCGCACCGACACGAGAATGCTGACACGCGGCGTGGACGGCGAGGCGTTGCGTAGCTGAGGCGGCTCGCCACCCAGCGGACGGTGGGCGCGCGCTTCCAGGGCCGCGGCCGCCAGCAGCACGAGGCCCCAGCCGCTCAGCAGACAGCCGACGAGAATTGCCAGCAGCTCGAGGGCGCCCGTCGTGCTGCGCAGCAGCTCGAGGAATGTCGGGCTCATGCGAACACCTCCGCTACGCCGGCCGGCAGATCCAGCACCTGCCTCGCCATGTCTGCCGCGAAGCTGTTGCCGTCCGTGGTCATGCGGCGGAGCACCGTGAGGCCCGGGCTGCCCAGGCTGCGCAGCGTAAGGCCGGCGGCGCGGCGCACGTCCCAGGAATTGTCGCGCAGGCGGGCAGCCAGCGCGGGTGCGCGATGCCATTGACCCATGCGACCGAGTGCACGCACGGCTGCAGCGCGCACGCCCGCATCCTCATCCTCGAGTCCGCGCACGATGTGATGCGACGCATTGGCATCGCCCACGATCGCGAGCAGCGCAATGGCGTGGGCACGGACGCCCGGAGCTTCGTGCGCGCAGTGGCGCACGGCGAGGGGCTGGAAATCGGGTTGCGGCATGAGCGCGCCCAGCGCCAGCGCGGCTTCCGCATGCGGCCCATCGCATTGCTCGAGGAGCTGCATCAGCGGCGCAGTGGAGAGCGACTGCAGCTGGCACAACGCATCGTGAACGGCGCTGCGCGCCGCGTCGTCGGGATCGGTGATGCGCTCGAGCAGCGCACACGCGATGGCGGGCGAAGGGTGGAGTGTCGCCCAGCGCGCGGCCTGCGCGCGCAACGAGGCATGCGGATCCCGGAGCAGAGCCGGCATCACTTCGTCGCCTCCGCCCGTCACCGTCAGCAGACGCGCACCGCGCAGACGCTGCCACCACAGACGGTGACGCGTGAGCGCCATGCCGCGCGCCACCAGGCCCAGCTCACGTGCGACCCAGAGCAGCGCGGGACGTGCGGACAGCTCGATCTGCTCGGCCAGCGGGAGCACCAGTGCCTCGCGCTCGCGCGGCTTGAGTGCGCGCAGAACGGCCAGCTGCTCGCGGCGCTCGCGGGCGGCGGCGCGGCTCGCATCGGTGGTGCGCGTGCTGGTATCGCGCAGCCTGGCAGTCGTCGTGGCGAGCAGCTCGCGGAAGACCGTGCGCGCGCGCTGCAACTGCGGCTCACGACGATGATGCAGGAAATCGGTCCACGCAGCGTGGCCGAGCAGGGCCGCGGCGGCGGCGAGCACGCCACAACCCAGCGCGATCAGCGCGCTGCGCACGAGCAGGGCAGCGAGATTCATTTCTGCACCCCCTGACACCTGTACTGGAGCACAACCGCTTCGCGACGCGATCCGGCGCCGCTGCGGAGCCCCGTTCTGCCTGCGCCACGACGAGCGGACACGCGGACGGCGTGGCGCTCGCTGGCTGAGGCCATTGCGCGGGACGGCCCGCAAACCGGGACAGTGTTTACTCGTGGAGCGCCGGAGACCGGTGCGAACGGGCAAACGCATCCTACGCAAGCCCGCCACCCGATGCCGGCAAGGACCGGCGTTCCTGCCGGGCGGCAGGACGAAATCACCCGATCTGGAGGTTCGGGAGGTCGGGCGGATTCCTTGAACCCGCTTCTGGGCTGAACGGATCGGACGGCGTGGCTGGGGCTGGTTGCCGGGGCTGGTTGCTCGGGAACGGAACCGGATGGATTGAACTGCGTGCTGGGCTCGACTGGTGTGTTGCGGTTATCCGGAAAGGTGCCGGGGCGCGGCGACCTGCGTCGCGATCATGGACGCGACGGAAGTGGCGCAGGTCCGCCCATTCAATGCCGTGGGCGCGGTTGGAAGTGCGTATAACACGACATTTGCCGGCAGCCCGCCTGCCGGTCCGGTCCGTCCCCGAGCTACGCCAGCAACCGCCCGGGCAACCCAACCTGCGTCACCTGAGACGTCGTGCCCCAGCCCCAGCCCGGGCCCCAGCCCGAGAAACGGCCACCGCTGTGGATTTGCCCGCTGCGCCCACACCCCCCAGATTGCGCGCGCCTCCACCCAACCACGATCGCGGAGAGGAGGAATGGCACAGAGCACGATCACGGTGGCGCGACGCGGCTTCGGCATGACCTCGCGTCGCGATGCCTGGTGGCTGCAGCCGCTGGTGGTGTTTCTCGGGCTGTCCGGATTCCTCGTGTACGCCACATGGGCGGCGTTCCAGGGGGATCATTACACGTTCGGCAATTATCTGTCGCCGTTCTATTCGCCGGTACTGTTCGGCGACTCGCCGCACGCGTGGTTCGGGCCGAAACCGCAGTGGTGGCCACCAGTGCTGCCCTTCTCGCCTGCGATCCTGATTCTCTGGGCGCCAGCCGGGTTCCGCCTGACCTGCTATTACTACCGCGGCGCCTACTACAAGGCATTCTGGGCGGACCCGCCCTCCTGCACGGTGGGGGAGCCGCGCAAGAAATACCTGGGCGAACGTTCGTTCCCACTCATCATCCAGAATATCCATCGCTACTTCCTCTATGTCGCGCTGGTGTTCCTCGTGGTGCTGGCGAGCAATGCATGGCACGCGTTCTGGTTCACGAATCCGGCGACCGGCAGCGAACAACTGGGCCTGGGCGTGGGCAGCATCGTGCTGACCATGAACGTGGTGCTGCTGGGCGGTTACACGCTGGGCTGCCACTCCTTCCGCCACCTGATCGGTGGCGGACTCACGCAGATCTCGAAGCGGCCCGCGCAGTACCAGGCGTATCGAGGCGCGTGCGCACTCAATGCGCGGCACATGCTTTTCGCCTGGATGAGCCTCTTCTGGGTGGCGTTCTCCGATGTGTACGTGCGACTCTGCTCCATGGGTGTGTGGCGCGACTGGAGGTTCTTCTGATGGAGCACGCGACACACCCCTATGACGTGCTCGTCATCGGCGCGGGCGGCGCGGGACTCTCGGCCGCGATCGCGGCGTCCGCCGCCAACGTGTCCGTGGGCGTTGTCTGCAAATCCCTGCTGGGCAAGGCGCACACCGTGATGGCGGAGGGCGGCGTCGCGGCGGCACTGGGCAACGTCGACGACCGCGACAGCTGGAAGGTGCACTTCGCCGACACCATGCGAGGCGGGCAGTACCTCAACAACTGGCGCATGGCAGAGCTGCACGCGAAGGAGGCACCGGATCGCGTGCGCGAGCTGGAAGCGTGGGGCGCGCTCTTCGACCGCACACCGGACGGTCGCATCCTGCAGCGCAATTTCGGCGGCCACGCGTACCCGCGGCTGGCGCACGTGGGCGACCGTACCGGCCTCGAAATGATCCGCACACTGCAGGACCACGGCGTGCACCGCGGCATTTCCTTTCACATGGAGTGCACGATCATTGCGCTGCTGCGCGACGGCGAGCGCATTGCGGGGGCGTTCGGCTACGAGCGCGAGCGCGGCCGCTTCGTGCTGTTCCCCGCGAAGGCAGTGGTGCTGGCGACGGGTGGCATTGGCCGCGCTTTCCGCGTCACCAGCAACAGCTGGGAGTACACGGGCGATGGCCACGCGCTGGCCTACCACGCGGGCGCCGAGCTGATCGACATGGAGTTCGTGCAGTTCCATCCGACGGGCATGGTGTGGCCGCCCAGCGTGCGCGGCATCCTGGTCACGGAAGGCGTGCGTGGCGAAGGCGGCGTGCTGCGCAACAGCAAGGGCCGGCGCTTCATGTTCGATGAGATACCGCCCGCCTACGTGGCGCAGACGGCGGACAATGAAGAGGAGGGCTGGCGCTACACGCAGGGTGATCGCAACGCGCGCCGGCCGCCCGAGCTGCTGACGCGCGACCACGTGGCGCGCAAGATCGTGACCGAGATCAAGGAAGGCCGCGGCAGCCCACACGGCGGCGTCTTCCTCGACATTGCCTGGATCCGCGAGCGCGTGAAGAACGGCCGCGAGCACATCAAGCGCAAGCTGCCCGGCATGTACCACCAGTTCAAGGCGCTCGCCGACATCGACATCACGGAAGAGCCGATGGAGGTTGGACCAACAACGCATTACGTGATGGGCGGCGTGCGGGTGGACCCGGACTCGCAGATGTCGACGGTGCCGGGACTGTTCGCTGCGGGCGAGTGCGGCGCGGGCCTGCACGGCGCCAACCGGCTGGGCGGCAACTCGCTGTCAGACCTGCTGGTGTTCGGCCGGCGGGCGGGGGATCACGCGGCGGGGTTCGCGCGCGAAAGCCGTGAACCCATGGTTGACACGGATCAGGTCGACGACGCGGCTCGCACCGCCCTCGCACCCTTCGAGCGCAACGGCTCGGCCGGGTCCGATGGCCCGTTCGCGATCGAACACGAACTGCAGGAATCCATGCAGGACCTGGTCGGCATTGTCCGCAACGAAGCCGAAATGCAGCGCGCGCTGGGTGTGATCGAGCAGCTCGAGGCGAAGGCGGCGAATGTGGCAGTCTACGGCAACCGCGAGTACAACCCGGGCTGGCACACCGCGCTCGACCTGCGCAACCTGCTCACCGTGGCCGAGGCGGTCACGCGCTGCGCGCTCACGCGCAAGGAATCGCGGGGCGCGCATTTCCGCGAGGACTACAGCAGCAAGGATGCGGACTGGGGCCGGCATAACCTGGTTGTTCGCATGGCGGCGGATGGAGGCATGAGCGTGGAACGCATCCCGGTGAAGGAAATGCGACCCGATCTGAAGCAGATCATTGAGGAGCTGAAATAATGGCAAGGGTCTCGTTCCGGGTGTGGCGCGGCGATGCCGGCGGCGGCGAGTTCCGTGATTACGCGACAGATGTCAGCGAAGGCATGGTCGTGCTCGATGCCATGCACCGCATCCAGGCCGAGCAGGCCAACGACCTCGCCATCCGCTGGAACTGCAAGGCCGGGCGCTGCGGCTCCTGCTCCGCCGAGGTCAACGGCAAGCCCCGCCTGATGTGCATGACGCGCATGAACACGCTGCCCACGGACAAGCCCATCACGATCGAGCCCATGCGCGCGTTCCCGCTGATCCGCGACCTGGTCACTGACGTGTCGTGGAACTACACGGTCAAGAAGCGCATAAAGCCGTTCCAGCCGCGCGCGCCCGATGCGCCCGATGGCACGTGGCGCATGGACCAGAAGGACGTCGACCGCGTGATGGAGTTCCGCAAGTGCATCGAGTGCTACCTGTGCCAGGACGTGTGCCACGTGCTGCGCGAGCATCACATGCACGAACAGTTCATTGGACCGCGCTTCCTGGTGTACAGTGCCGCGCTCGAGATGCACCCGCTGGACACGCGCGATCGGCTCACCGAGCTGCGCGAGCAGCAGGGCATCGGCTACTGCAACATCACCAAGTGCTGCACCAAGGTGTGCCCGGAAGAGATACACATCACGGACAACGCCATCATCCCGCTGAAGGAGCGCGTGGTGACAGCCGCATACGACCCACTCGCCCGGCTGGTGCAGCTGGTGCGCGGCCGCCCGCGCAAACAGGAGGATCCGGCGAGAACCTAGAGGACGAATCGCAGCGGGTTTCGAGGGCGCAGCCCCGGCCGCTCGCCCCGCGCGTGTCGGCGGCGACGACCTTTCCGGCGTTGCAGGGCCTGGGACAATTCGCGGCAGTCGAATGCCGGGGCCCGGGGCACTGCACTGCAGAATGGTTTCGAATTTCCGCTCCGCATTCGGGCGGGGTCGCCTGGCGCATCGCGGCAGATGATGCCGGACTGCGAGCCGTTTCGAGGACGACGCTGCTCCCGTGCGAGGCGGATGCGGCCATATCGGCGATGATTCACCTGGCGCAGCGTTGGCGGGTGCTGACTGGCGCCAGGGCGAGCCCACGGTTTGATAATGTCGTGTCAGGACCGCCGCAGGGTACGGCGTCGGTGCAGGGTAACGGAGGCAGACATGTTCGAGCTCAAGAAACTGACCAGGGAAGGCATCGAAGCGGCGCTGCGCAAAGTCGAGCGCTATCGTCTGCTCAACGAGCCGTGGGAAGCGGAGAGCATTCTGCCTGGATATTCCTGGAGACGGACGGTACCAACCAGGAAGCGCTGATCGGACTGCTGCTTTCGCTGACCGACCAGTTCCGCAGTGTGCGCGGCGCCACGCAGAAGGAGGCCAAGGCGCTGCTGCCTCGCCTGGCCAGCGAATACCATCGCGCCTACTACGCGGGCATCATCTGCGAGCGCCAGGCGGGCGTGCACCTCGAGCGCAACGCCACCGGCGATGGCGCCATCGCCTACGACTGGCTGCGCCAGGCCATGCAGTGGTACGAGAAGGCCGAGGCGCTCCGCCCACCCGGCAACGACGACGCCATCCTGCGGTGGAACACGTGCGCGCGCACGATCATGCGGCACTCCTACGTGCGCCCCGCGCCCGAGCACGGGCAGCAGGTGATGCTGGAGTAGACCCGGACCGTCTTGGCGTTCTTGGGTCAGGCACAACCAGCCATTCACTGCGCCAAGACGGGTATGTATCCGCTATCTTCCCGACCCTACCAGCCATGGAACACGCCTGGCGAGCCGCTAGAGTTCATCGCGACCCAGCCGCGCGCGATCATCCCGACCTTGAGCCCCCCGGCAAATGGGACAAGTCGGATAGCAGAATGGCGCACGCGCGAGGGTGAAGCACCAACCTGACACCTGCCACACATGGCTGGATGGGGCAGAAGGAAAGAACGCCAAGACGGTCCGGCGTCAGCCCGGCCGCGTCAGCCGCCACACCGTCAGGCGCTCCACATCCAGATCGTCGCGGGTGACCGCCAGGATGTAATCCCGGCCGATGTCCAGCGGCAGCGTACGCGCCGGTGTCGTCACACGGCCGATGGCATGGCCACGCGCGTCGATGATCGTCCAGGTGCGCTGGCCGTCCGTGATCGCGGTCTCGCCAATCCAGACGCAACCCAGCGCGTCCGCGCGGAACAGTTCGTATGGCGGCACGTGTGCGGGCCAGGTAATGGCCGCCAGCCTGGCACGCGTGGCGCGCGCATCGTTGTCGTCCTTGGCATCGGCCACCTGGCGCTCGGTCTCGGCAGCGCGCATCGCCGCGGTGACGGGCGCCAGCTCGCGATCGAAGCGCGCAATGCGCTCCAGCTTGCCGTCGAGTGTGTAGGCACTCAGCTCCCACGAATCGCCCGTGCCCAGCCAAACGTGATCGCCGGCAGGCGCAAAGCCGGTGATGCGGGCAAATGGAATGGGCATCATGCTGAACTGACCGCCGCTGCGCGCGCTGAACATCTCGGCCGCGGGCCGGTCGCCCAGATCCGTGCGCAGCGCTCCCGTGTCATTGACCAGCAGGTACTTCGAGGGCGCGCGGAACATTCCCTCGGGGATGCCGCCGGTTTCGCTGGAGAAGTACATGCCGCCGCCAATGGCGATGCTGCCATTGGCGAGCACGCCCTGCGCGTTGGGATAACCACCGCCAAAGTTACCCACCAGGTACGAGCGAACACCGCCGTTATCAGGGTCGAGCACGGTGGCGCGGCGCAGTGACGCATCGAATACGACGACGCTGTCTCCATGTGTGCGTCCCGCGAGGTGCGGCTGCGTGTACTCGCCGGGGCCTTCGCCCTTGTGCCCCCAGGCGGCCAGGCGACGCCCATCCGCAGCGAAAACGCGCACCTGGCTGACACCGGCGTCAGCAACCACAATGCGCCCGTCCATGAGGCGCACCGCCCCCGCGACCTGATAGATCTGCGCGCTGTCCGAAGTGCCCCCGCCGCCAATGGTCAGCGAGGGCTGCGGCGAGAGGGACCAGCCCGCGCGCAACGCAGCCGTGTCCGCATGGTTCTCGACAATCGTGACGCCCGAGCTGTCGCGTTCCACCGTGCGCACCGCCGTGTTCCCGCCACCGCCGCAGCCGACGATCGCAAACCCGATGGCGATGGTAACGATGTTCCGGACAAGGCCAAGCATGGGCTCCGCTCCTCGAGTCAAATGGCCAGCCCAACCTGATCGTGCACGGGCGGACCGGCAATCCTCGCGTGACGACCCGCGCGCCCGCCGGGACGCTCGTCGCTCCGGAAACATGCGGGATGCCCAGGGCAGCCCGCCGCGGACCGTACCGCCCGTTGCGTCGTCCGCGGCACCAGAGGCAGGGCTTCCTGTCCGCCCACGTTCCGAATGACGTGCCAACACTGGCAGGCTAACGAGCTGTTGTCGGGTCCCTGACATGAGGCCGCTCCCTCCCGCACACCACGGCATTGCGCCACAAGGTTGGACGCTGCGCTGCCGGACGCAATGTCGCTGGAGCCACCCGAAGGGAATGCGCCGGTTACGCCGTGGTCTTGTGGAAGCGTGTCATGGCGAACACAAGCACGACGACGCCCATGAACAGGAGCACCAGGATTTCGGGGCCGAGAATGGACCAGCCTGCGCCCCGCAGGAACGCGCCGCGCACGATCACGAGGTAGTGACGGATGGGATCGAGCAGAGTCAGATACTGCAGCGCCTTCGGCATGTTCTGAATGGGGAACATGAAGCCGGAGAGCATGATCGCGGGCAGGAAGAAGAAGAACATGGACATGAACGCTTCCTGCTGCGTGCTCGAGATCGTCGAGATGAAGAGCCCGATGCCGAGGCCGGACAGCAGATAGCACAGGCTGGCCACACCCAGCAGCAGGTAACTGCCACGGAAGGGAATTCCGAACCAGACCAGCGCCACGATGGTGATGAGCACCAGCTGGCCGAACGCGATGACCACGACGGGCAGTGTCTTGCCCAGAATCAGCTCGGCGGGTCGCAGCGGGCTCACCATGAGCTGCTCGAGGGTGCCGATCTCGCGCTCGCGCACCACCGCCAGCGACGTGAGCAGCAGACCCATCAGCATCATGATCGTGCCGATCACGGCGGGCACATTGTAGACGCGACTCTGCAGGTCGGGATTGTACCAGGCGCGCGCGCGAAAATCGACGCCGCCGCCTGACATCGGATTCACGCGCGCGAGCGCTTCTCCACCCACCTGCCGCCCGAAGCGCGCAATGATCTGTGTGGCATAGCCCAGCGCCACGTTGGCCGTGTTGGCGGTGCTGCCGTCGACCAGCAGCTGGACCGTGGCCTGGCGGCCGGCGGCGAGATCGGAAGCGAAGCGCTCCGGGATCTCCAGGCCCACGAGCGCGCGGCCATGGTCGAGCGCATCCACCAGCTCAGCGGGGCGCTCCCCCTGGCCCACGACACGGAAGTAGTGCGAGGCGGTGAGCGATGCCACCAGCTGCCGCGACTCCATGGAGCGGTCGTGGTCCACTACGAACGTCGCCGCATTGCGAACATCCGTGTTCACGGCATAGCCGAAGATTACGAGTTGCACGATGGGCGAAATGAAGAGCATGCGCTTGGAGCGCGGATCGCGCAGCGTCTGCCGGAACTCCTTGCGCACCAGCTGCCAGAGACGCGCGCCGTTCACGAGGCTCATGCGATCTCCTTGTGGAAGGAGCGCACGGCCAGGCTCAGCCCGATGGTCGCGAACAGCACCATGGCCACGCCCTGCGGCCAGAGCACGCTCAATCCCACGCCCTTCAGGAATACGCCGCGCAGCACCACGATGAAGTACTTCGCCGGCACAATGTTCGAGATCACGCGCAGCGGCAGCGGCATGCTGGCAATGTCGAACATGAGGCCGGAGAGCAGCAGCGAGGGCAGGTATGTCGCCAGCATGGCGACCTGCGTCGCCAGCAGCTGCGACTTGACGGCGGCGCTGATGAAGATGCCGAGGCCCAGTGCGCCCAGCAGGAACAGCGTCGCCATGACGAAGAGCAGCACAGGATTGCCGCGGAACGGCACGTGGAACACGAACATGCCGATGAGGATCGCGGCCGTCACATCGATCAGGCCAATGCCGAGATAGGGCACCAGCTTGCCCATGATCACCTCGACGCGGTGCACGGGCGTCGCGGCGAGCTGCTCCATGGTGCCGCGCTCCCATTCCCTCGCCACCGTGAGCGCCGTGAGCATGGCCGCGATGATCATCATGATGACGGCGACGAGGCCGGGCACGATCATGTTGCTGCTCTGCAGCGTCTCGTTGTACCAGACCCGGCTCTCCGGCAGCACGGGGGCGGTCACGCTGACGCCGCGCAGCAGCGCGTCGGGCCGAGTAGGCCGTGACGATGCTGGTCGCGTAGTTCAGCGCGATAGCAGCCGTGTTCGCGTCCGCACCGTCGACCATCGCCTGCACGTCGGCAGGCCTACCGGCGGAGAGATCGCGCTGGAAGCCGGGCGGGATGATCGAGCGCCATGCGCACGGCGCCGCGATCCAGCAGTGGCGTGACCTGGGCGTACTCGGTCAGCGGCTCCGTCACGTGAAAGCGACCCGCGGCCTCGAACGCCTGCACCAGCTCGCGACTGCGCTGCGAGTGATCCTGGTCCAGCAGCGCCAGCGGAATGTCGTTCACATCGAAGTTGATGATGTAGCCGAAGAACACGATCATCGCGGCGGGCACGACGAAGGCCATGCCCAGGCTGCGTGGATCGCGGCGCAGCTGGATCACTTCCTTCCTGGCCATGGCGAGGAGCCGGCGCAGGCTCAGGCGCATGGGCATTACCCGGCCACGGCGCCGCCTTCACGCCGCACCAGTGCAACGAAGACGTCCTCGAGCGAAGGCCGCACCGGCGACACGCCCGCGCACTTCACACCGTGTGTGGCGAGGAATGACGGAATGGCTGCGGTCGCAGCGGCCGCATCCGTCACGACGACGTGCACCGCGCGACCGAACATGGCCGCCTCGATGACGCCGGGCGCGTTCTGCAGCGCCTGCGCCGCCTCGGCGCCATTTTCGCAATCCACCTCGAGGATGGGCTCCGCCATCTGCTCGCGCAGCGTCGGCGGGTCGATCCAGTGCGATCAGGCGGCCGCGATTCATCAGCGCCAGCCGATGGCAGTACTCGGCTTCCTCCATGTAGTGCGTGCTGACGAAGATCGTCGTACCGCGATCCGCGAGTGTGTAGATGAGGTCCCAGAAGTTGCCGGCGCGAGAGCGGATCGACACCCGACGTGGGCTCGTCGAGGAACAGAATGGGTGGCTCGTGCAGCACGGCGCAGCCCAGCGCCAGGCGCTGTTTCCAGCCAAGCGGCAGCTCCGCCGTCATGCGTTTCCGCTGATCCGTGAGACCGGACATCTGCAGCACCCACTCGCGTCGCTCGGCCAGACGCTGACCGTGTACTTCGTACAGGCCGGCGAAGAACGCGATGTTCTCCTCCACCGTGAGGTCGCCATAGAGCGAAAACAACTGCGACATGTAGCCGATGCGCTGTTTGATCTGCTCCGCACCCGTGCGTATGTCGAAACCCGCGACCCGACCGTCGCCCGATGTCGGCGCTAACAGACCGGTCAGCATCTTGATGGTCGTGGTCTTGCCTGCGCCATTGGGTCCGAGGAAGCCGAAGATCTCGCCTTCGGTCACATCGAAGCTGACGTGATCCACCGCCATGAAGTCGCCGAACCTGCGGGTCAGCTCGTGCACTTCGACGACGCTCTTCATGCCGCCTGTCCGGCGCTGGCGTCGGCGACGCGGTCGATGAACACGTCCTCGAGCGACGGCTCGATCTCCTGCACACCGCTCACCTCGATGCCGGCCGCGGCCAGTCCCTGCTGCACGACCGGCCAGTCGCGTGCCCGCGAAGCCAGCGTGACGTGCAGCGTGTCGCCGAACAGTTCGGCACGGCGCACGGCGGGCGTGCGCCGCAGGATGTCGATCGCGCGCCGCGCATCGGAAGCGCGCAGCGCCACCATGTCGCCGGCCAGGCTGCGTTGCAGTGCTTCGGGCGTATCGAGTGCGACGATGCGCCCGCGATCCAGCAGCGCGACGTGGTCGCAGCGCTCGGCTTCGTCCATGTACGCCGTGGACACGAAGCACGGTCACGCCTTCCGCCACCATCTCGTGCAGGATGAGCCAGAGGTCGCGCCGGGAAATCGGATCGACGCCGAATGTCGGCTCGTCCAGCAGCAGGATCTCCGGAACATGGATGAGCGCGCAGCAGAGCGAGAGCTTCTGCTTCATGCCGCCGGACAGCTTGCCCGCCAGGCGCTTCTCGAAGTCACCGAGACTGGAGAAGCGATACAGGCGCTCCAGACGCGCAGGCCGTTCCTTCTGCGGCACCTGGTACAGGTCGGCGTAGAAGTCGATGTTCTCGCGCACGGTCAGGTCCGTGTACAGGCCGAACCGCTGCGACATGTACGCAATACGGTGTTTGGCCTGCTCCGGCTCCTGCGCGATACTGACGCCGCCGACCCGCGCATCGCCGGACGTGGGGCGCAGCACGCCGGCGAGCATGCGCAGCGTCGTCGTCTTGCCCGCGCCGTCCGGCCCCACCAGACCAAAAAGCTCACCGGGCGCGACATCGAAATCGAGGCCGGCGACTGCCGTGAGGTCACCGAAACGCCGTGTCAGACCGCGCAAGGCGATGGCTGCCGGACGACGGCTCCATCAGTCCTGCCTCACCACCGCCGAATCGAGCCTCACATCCGCGGGCATGCCGGGCTTCAGTCTGCAGTTGAGGATCACCCTTGATGCGCACTTTCACCGCGTACACGAGCTTCACGCGCTCTTCCGCCGTCTGCACGTTGCGCGGTGTGAACTCCGCTTCGCTGGCGATGAACGTGACTTCGCCCTCCTGCGGATGCGCCGGGTCGGTGTCCGAGGTGATGGCGGCTTTTGCGCCGATGGCGATGCGGCCCACCGCCGTCTCGGGCACGTAGATGCGCACCCAGCGGTCGGCCGGGTTCATGATGGTGACCACGGGCAACCCCGCGGAAACCACCTCGCCCGGCTCGCGATGACGCACGGTGACCACACCGGCGAAGGGCGCCGTCAGCTTCATGTTGGCCAGCGTCGCCGCGATCTGCTGCACGCCGGCTTCCGCCTGCTGCACCGCGGCGCGTGCCCCGGCGATGCGCTCGGGCCGCGTGCCGCTCTCCATCTGGGCCAGCGATTCCCTCGCCTGGTCGTACTGCGCGCTCGCCACCTGCGCCGCGGTGCCGGCGCGGTCCAGTGCTTCGCGACTGATGGCGCCGCCATTGAACAGCGTCTGCGCACGCTCGAGTTCGCGGTTCGCATCCGCCAGCCGGCTCTGCGCGGCGGCTGCCGCGGCCCTCGCCTGTGCGATCTCCTCCGCGCGGGGGCCACGCTCCAGCTCGCTGAGCTGCGCCTTCACTGCGTTCACCTGCGCCCGCATCGCCTGCAGACGCGCCTGCATCTCCGTGTCATCCAGCCGGCCCAGCTCCTCGCCCGCCGTGACACGATCGCCTTCGTGCACACTGATCGACACGATGCGCCCCGAAGCCTGGAAACCCATGTCGGCTTCGGTCGCTTCGACCGTGCCGGACGCGGCCAGGCCCGCCGCCGTCGCACCATTGCGTTTCACCAGAAAAAAGCCGAGCGCGCCCACTACGAGCAGCAGCGGCACGAGCAGCAGCAGTCGCCGACTCATTGGCCCACCTCCAGATTGCGCGCCAGCCATTCCGGCGTCAGTTCGCCGGTGGCGCGCGCCAGCGCCACGCGTGCGGAAGCTTCCGCGGCGATCGCCTGTGACAATGCGGCGCGCGCTTCGAGCAGATCCGAAACCGCGCGCAGATAATCCGTCTGCACACCAGCGCCCGTGTTCACCGAGAGCGTCTCGACATCCAGCACGGCCGCGAACTGCTGCACCGCGGATGTCAGCGCCATCACCTGCGCGCTGGCCTGGGCACCGATGCGAGCGCGCGATCCACGTCCGCCGCGACATCCAGCTGTGCCTGACGCACCGCCTGCTGCGCGCCATCCGCATCGGCGGCCGCACGCGCGCGGCCGCGCGCCGCGCCCCGCCTGTGAACAGCGGCCAGGACACCTGCAGTGCGGCCTGCCACTCGGTCACGTAGTCGCCGGCCGTGCTGCCGAAAGCGTTGTAGCCGCCGGCCGCGCCGACGTCGGGCCACCAGGCCGCGCGCGCCTCGTCCTGTCCCGCCTGCGCCGCCGCCAGCTGGCCGCGCGCCCGACTAACGCCGGGTTGGATCGCTCGGCCGCTCGATCAGCACGGCGCGATCGGGCACGGCGGCACCTTACTGTGCGTGCATCGGCTTCGAACTGGCGGCAGAAACGAATCGATCATCCGAGCCGACCAGCCGCGCCAGGTCCGCCTCCGACTGCCGCACCGTAGCCGCGGCGGCGGCATCATCGGCCTGCGCGCGGCTCAACGCGGCCTCTGCGCGAGCACGTCGACACGTGGTACGCTGCCCGCCGGAGCATGCGCTGCGCCCGCCGTGCTCCGACTCCAGTGTGGCCACCTGTACGCGATGCGCCGCCAGCTGCTCGCGCGCGGAACGGACCGCCAGGTAGCTGCGCACCACGCGCTCGATGAGCACCGCGCGCGTCACCGCCTCCGCGGCGGCCGCCACATCCACCAGATCGGACGCGCGATCAATGCGCGCACCGCGTGCGCCGCCGTCGAACACGGCCAGCTGGCGGTGGCGTGACCCTGCACGAGCGTGCGCTCGAATTGCGGCGGTGTGCGAACGTCGAAACCGTGCAGCGGCGCCACGATCATTGGCTCCTGGAATTGCGTCGTCGCGCCGTCGATGGACAGCCGCGGCCAGCGCGCGGCTTTTGCTTCGGCAGCCACTGCGGTGGCCCGATCGTGTTCCGCGCGCGCCGCCGCCGTCGCCGGGTATTGCGCCAGCGCGCGCTGCACGGCGTCGAACAGCGGCAGGCGTGCAGAATCGACAGGCGACGCGACGCCCGGGGCCGCGGGCGGCGCCGCCGCGACCTGCGCACGTGCGGCGTGCGGCGTGCCGCCGGCCAGCAGCAGCGCTGCGCATGCGGTGACGCGGCACAATACCAGTCTGTTCATCGGTCTCCTTCCCCACCACTGGAAAGCCCGCAGCGCAGAAACTCGATGGCATGGCGCGCCATCACTTCCGGTGTGGGCATGGCGCGGCCGCCCCCGAGCAGGCGGTCGGGCGCCAGTCTGCGCACGAGCGTGAAATAGACGGGCTGTGCCATTGCGCTGAGCGCCATGAGACGCGGGTCGCCGGCGCGGATGGTGCCCTGCGCCTGGCCCGCACGCACGGCTTCGGACAACGCCCCCAGCAGCGCACCCAGGCCACGCTGCGCGGGTTCCGGCAGCGCGCCGCGGCTGACCGCCTGCTGCAGCACGAGCAGTGGTAAATCCGTGTTAGCGGCGATGTGCGCGAACACCACGGCCACGATGGCCTGTATCCGCGCCAGCGGCTCGGCCGGCAGCGCGGCCGGCGCTGTGGCGCGCCCGCCTGCCGGGGTGCTGCGCGCCGGCGCGCCACCGTTGCCCGGTTGCGCCGCGCGCGTGCGCTGTGCCCGGCGTTGACCCGCGCCGCGCGCGGCCTCGGCCGTGGGAGCAGCGGCCATGGACAGGCCGAGGCGCTGCGTCACCGCGCCGAACGTGCCCTCGATCACGGCGTCGTAGAGACCCTGCTTGGAGCCGAAGTGGTACGTGATGGCGCCCAGATTGGCGTTGGCGGCGCGTGTGATCTCGCGCACGGAAGCGGCGTCGAAGCCTTTGTCGGCGAAGATGCGGCGTGCGGCGCTGATGAGGCGGTCGCGGGTGTTCTGATTCATACGTTTGTATGATAGGGTGCGCTCGACTACAACGCAAGGCCCCGCCACGGACGCGCCGTCAGCCCGGGCCGGACCCGGGCGCTACCGCCGGCGCCGCCGGCACTGCCGCGCTCATGGCAGCGTCGGCGGGCTGCGGCGTGGCCACCAGCACGGCCGTGAGCAGCAGCACGAGCACGGCGCAGCTCAACTCGACGCGCGCCGAGCGCTGCAGGCGCTGCGCAGTACCCGGCCGGTGCATGACGGGCTGCAGGCGGCGGAAGTTGTACGCACCCAGCGTGAGTGCCGGCAGAAGAGCCGCCAGCTTGAGCATCAGCACCTTTCCGTAGGCGCTGTGCAGCAGCGCTGCGAAGGAGCCGATGTGCAGCCAGCCTGCGAACACGCCTGTCAGCAGGAGCACGGCGACGCAGCTGAGCGCGAGCGCGGAGAAGGCGCGCACCAGGCCGGCCGCCGCGTCCAGGCCGGGATCGATGGCGGCAAGGCCGGCCGTGTCCGGCAGATCATCGAAGCGCGCGTGCATGGCCACGGGCAGCGCAGCAATGAGCAGTACGCCCAGGCTGCCGATCCAGCCACCGGCGCCGAGCACGTGCAGCGTGTCGGCCACGATGGGCCATGGCTGGAGTCGCGCGGCCACGGCGTGTCCGGAGAACGCGGGCGCCACTGCGCCAGCCAGCGTGGCGAGCGCGGCCAGCAGCCAGCCGCCGCGGACGCGGCGCGCGGCGAGGTGAAAGCCGACGAAGGCGAATGCGGCGGACACGGTCTGCAGCCACCAGCCGCCGCCCCAGGTCGTGCCCGTGAGCAGGACGGTTATTTCCCCGCTCACTTCGCCCAGCACGGCATACGACTGCGCAAGCAGACGCACGCCACCGGCGAGCAGCGAGAACAGCGCGGCCGCGCGTCCCAGCGCCGCCAGCTGCAGCAACAGCTCGGTGCGCAGACTCCCGGGCAGGCGGACGCGCGGCAGCACACAGCAGCGGAAGGCAACGGCGCCGATACCGAGGGTCAGCGAGAGGTACCAGAGCCAGCGCACGGCGACGTACGAGGGACTGCCGGCATCGAAGGGCGCATCCCCTGTGAGCTGGAGCACACGCGTGAGCGCGCCGGCCGGCACCGGACTGGCGAGCAGGCCCGCCAGCGCCCAGCACAGGAGGCCGGCCGTCGCCTGTAACCGTCGGTTAGAGTGGATCACGGAAATCGCAGTGTCGCATGCTGTCTGTTCTCTTCCCGGTGCAACCGGACACCCGCGGAAACTGGGGCTTCCGCCGTCCCGTGCCAAGTATCCGGATGCGACAGGAGCGCGCAACGTGATTGCGCGCTCCCGCCGTGATCGACGCCGCCATGGGGTCGGGGCGCGCGCCGACCGGATATGCGCGCGTTCCCCGCCGTAACTCAGTTGGGCGCGTGCACGCCCGGCCCGCCGTAGTTGCGGTCGCGACCCAGCACGGGTCCGCCGCCGACGCGGCCGCCATTGTCGATCACCGCAATGATCTGCTTGATGGAGCCGATGAAGGGTGTGGTACGCGCGTGTTTGCCGAACGGATCGGTGTACCAGACCTGGGGACCATCGTCGTTGTTGATGTGGTTGGAATTGATGTCGACGAAGCGGTCGCACGCCGTTGAATCCGGAGCGCGGGTCATCGTAGGTGACGCCCGGCATGCGTGCCGTTGCCGGTGGACTCGCGGCACATGCCGCCTCTTGCCTTGTCGCCGTTGGCCGCGTCTCGTAGCAGAGATCGATGGGCCGGCCCACGATGTCGGGCACCGTCGGATCGTAGAAGCGGCTGGGAAAATCCACCTGGAAGTACGGATTGAAGCTGGCCACGGTTTGCCGCCTTCCGTCCGAATCGCCTGTTCGACGTCTCCCAGCTCTCGTGCAGCGCCGCCGCTGAAGTCGGAGTTGCTTCCCGGCGGCCACGCGCAGGATGCTGGCTTCGACGCAGGCTGCGGTCCGGAATGACGCGCTGGCCGCCGCCTTCGGGCGAGTTCGCGGGGCTCGCGGGTGCCCACGACGATGTGGCGCCGTCGCACGTGGAGACGAACTCGCCGGCAGTACCGATCGCCGTCATCAGGGTCACGTGCATCTCGGTGCCGTCGGTGCAGCGGATGTGATAGACCAGCTCGTGCAGGTTGTTGGTGAAGGCATCCTTCGAGTGCGTGCCCTGGTGCAGCTTGGCCAGCACATCGCAGGTTACCTCGAGCACGCGCGCCGGCCGCGCCGTCGAACTGCAGCTTCACATCGTTCTCCCACTCGACCTTGTGGCCGAAATGATCTTCGTGGCGCGAGGTGTAGCGGGTCGTACTCATCCAGCTTCTGGTTGGCGTAACCGAAGGGAATCGGCCCGACCTGCTGGTAGAGGTCGGAGCCGCGCGGATCGCGGCCGTGCTCGTGGCCGAACTGGCAGCCCGTCGCCGGATCGATGGGTGGGTGCCACGTCGGATAGAGCAGGCCGTCGGGACCCACCACCGAATACTTGTGGTGGATCTCCGGGATGCAGGTGTCGTTGGGGCCGGGCGTCCGGATGCCATAGGCTGCGCTGAAGCCTTTCGCATCGCCCGGATTCGAGTACAGGGGATCGTTCTGGCACGCCGTGATGCAGGCGACAATGGCGCCGCCTGTCAGGATCGCGTCGACAGCCCTCCGGCGGACGCTGCGCACCGTGGGAATTACGCACTTCGCGTTCATGATTTCTCCTCCCGCGCGAATTCTGTAGTCGGATGCCCTACTTTTTGCGGGGTCCTTCCCCACCGTGCCGGCGTCAGAAGCGGGTGACGCCGAGACCCAGCTGCAGCGACATGACGCCGAAATTGTCGACCACCACGTCGCCATCCTCACGCAGCTTGCCGAAGCGTGCAGCGAACAGGGTTGCGTAGTTGTTGATGGCGAAGCCGCTGGACAGCATGAAACGATAGCCCGCGCCCATCTGAATGGCGGGCATGTTGGAGACCAGGTCACCGCTGTCATCGTAGGCGCGATAGGTCATGTAGCCGATGCCGCCCTTGAGGAAGAAGGGGCTTTCGGGATGCTTGCGCAGCTGTGCCACGAAGCTGAGCGCGCCGTTCAGCACAAACACCTCGTTATCGCGCGCCCAGAGGTCTGCCTCGGCGCCCAGTGCCAGCCGCGGATTCACCTGGCTGGTCATCTGCAGATAGAGTGCGGGCCCGGCGTCCAGGTGGCGACGGCAGAAGTCGCAGGCGGGTCGGGTCCAGCCGATGCCCGCGCCGCCGGACAGCGCCATGCCGCTGCCGGTTCCGCTCGCCTGTTGCCGCGCGTTCTTCGCGGGCGTGAGCGCTTTCACGCTGTCGCGTTTCAGGCTGTCCGCGCGTGCGGCTTGCGCCCTCGCCACCTGTGCCTGGCCGGGCAGCTTCTGGGGCGGCGGATCCTGGCGGCGCTGCGCAACCAGCGGCTGCACGCCGACCAGGACCGCGACCAGCGCCGCGGCAGCGATTCGTGCCTTCATCGGGATCCCCTGCGAGGTTGAATCGGTGACGGGTGCGGCGCCGGGCCGGGGGCACCAGCAGGCGCCTCCCGCGCAGCGTCGCGGCGGGAACGTGGGGTGGGATCGGGAGACGCAAGATCTGTACTGCCTGCGGCAGCGGTTCTGGGGCTGGGGCTCGGGCTGGTTGCTGGGAACGGCCTTCTTACGGAAACGGCCAATTCGTTTCTGGGGCTCGGGCTCTGGGGCTGAAGGATCGGCGTGGCGCCGCTGGGGCGCCGCTTCTGGTTAGCGGGCGCTCGGGATCACACTGAGTATCCGATCGAGTGCACGGTGCAGGCAGCCGGTGCACGCCGGCTGCAGCAACCGATTCAGTCCGGCGCCTTCTTGCGTTGTGGAGGATCGTGGCAGGGTGTCCGGGAAGCGCCGCTTGATGTTCGACAGCCGGAAATCGACGGGGTGTCGAACCATGCGACGTGCGTCGCGATTCCGGAGTGGACTGCAAGATGACCGACGAGGACGCGCGCGCCCACGCTCCTGCCCTGCAGCCAGACCAGAGCGGCCGACTCGGTGAACACAGGCTCGCTTATCCAGAGCGGCCTGCCATCGATCGCGAACCCGCAGCGGCCGTCGGGGAAGATCTGGACCAGGGCGTGGTACGGCTGCCCGCTACCCAGTCTGGCCGGCGCCGGCAACAACGTTCCGTTCGCCTGAATGGTTTCGGCGAAGCGCAGGCCTTCTCCCCTGGGATACTGCAGGTAGCAACTCGGCGTTAGCTGGCGCAGGTCGCCCGAAACGTGATCCCACGAAGCACGGCTGAGCGAATCCGAATTGCCGGCCAGGACCAGCTTCTGATCCTGGAAGGCCGCAGACGTGAGGGGCTGCGAGATTTCGGCCTCCACCCATAGTCCCTGGTTCGTGGCGAACGACTGCGCCGTGTACGCGCCGCTGAAGTAGTTGCTGTCGCCATTGTTGTGGAAGGCAGAGCCGAAGGTGCCATCCCGGACGATGTCGGGCGTTGGATCCCCGAAACTGACCCAGCTCGAGAGTCCGTGCGTCCAGTCCTCCTCGAAAAGTGTCTTGTCCTCAGACTCGTGCACGGCAGGGTAGTGGTGCGGGTCCGCCAACCCCCTGCAGACGCCTCGATCTGCGCGCGACCCGCCCGACGCGCCGTGAGCATTCCAGACGCGTCGATTGTCGCGATGGTCGTGTCCACCGACCGCCAACGGATCACGCCGGGGTCGATCGCGGATCCCGACTGATCGAGAGTCGCAACACGAAGTTGGTACGGAATGCCGACGATCGGCTCTCCCGGGGCTGACAAGAGGTTCATTTGCGCGAGATAGTGTCTGCGAGGCGACCGGGGAGACCACGTGAAACTCACCAGCTCCGGCTTCCTGCTTCCAACCACTCGCAGGCGGCGGGAGTCGTTCGGCCGGTCGAGTCGATACAGGATCCACGACTCGGCAGGATCGACTGTTTCGCCGCATTGACATAGCACCCACCGACCATCCGGAGAGAGACTCAGATTACCGCCTGGCTGTGAAAGAACGCTGTCGGTGCCTGTGGTCAGGTCGAGGATGCTCAGATGACGTTGTCCGTGAGGTTCGATCTGTATCAGCAGGTGTTGTTCGTCTATCCAGCCATAGATGCTAGCAGCGGGTCCCTGGCCGGGTTCCAGACAACGCGTTCCGGTGCCGTCCGTGTCCGTGACGCAAACGGCGCGTTGCCCGTGCCAGAAGCGCTTCATGAAAGCAATGCGTGACCCGTCCGGACTCCATCTGGGTCCTGCTTCACCGTCTTCGTCTCTCGTCAACTGGCGCACGCGTCCCGTGAGCACCTCCTCAACGGCCAGGTCGTAACGCTCGCTCCTTTTCCATTGGCTTGTTGCGAATGCGAACTGGCTGCCGTCGGGCGAAAAGGATGGCCCGGAGTCATCCCCGGGTCCGAATGTCAACCGTCGTGCTTCTCCGTTGAATGGCAGGTCGAAGATCGAGAGTTCGCCGCTGTCCGGTGGCGGAACGGGCCTTTCACCGATCCAGCCCTGTCCGTCAGGCCGTAATCCCCAGACGCCAAGAGCGGCGGCGGCGACTTGACGCCGACGCGTGCGTTTGACGTCAACCTCGATCGGCGCCAGCCTCCACTCCGATTCCTGGACAGGGATTTCGACGACGTTGTCCGTCTTGCCGTCGTCGCTGGGCCAGTACGCGGCAAGCACGGCGGTCGGAGGCCGGGGGAGTGGCCGCAGCAGCCACGCCGCTAGGGTCGTCGCAATGAACAGTAGGACGCCGATCACCACCGCTACGCGGCCGGCAGAAACCAAGCGGGCCCGCACCCACCATGGCAGCGAGCCAGCGAGCGCAGTGGCGAGGGTTTCATTCGACTGACTGCCGAGAACTTCGCGGGCTAACGCGGTATCAGAGCGGCGGTCCCGTGCCAGTCGCTGTGCGCGCACAATCTGCTCGAATGCGCGAGCGAGCACCGGGAACTCCTGAGCCCCGCCCTGCGCCAGCAGCGGCGCTGCGAGGCGCAGGCGAGCCACACTTTCTCCAGCTGTTTCCGCGATGGCACGCCCGGCATCGGCTGCGGCGCGCCGTTGTGCCGGAACCGACTCATGGTCGAGCACGGCTGCTGCATGCTCATCGTGACCCGGCGTCCACTCGTCGTTGCGTTGAATCACCAGGCCACGCTCTTCGAGCGAAGAAAGGACGGGCCGCAGTTCCGCGGCGGTGCGACCAGTCGCACTTGCGACCGTGGATTCCGGGAGGGCCACACCGCACACCGCCAGCACAAGCAGCACGCGACGTTCCCCGACACCCAGGCTGTGCACGCGGCGTCGCAGCGCACTCCCGCTCGTGAGGCCTTCGGACAACGATCGGGCGTCAACCACGGTCCAGCCCGCACGTGAATGAACCAGCAGCTCCTGCTCCATGAGGAGGTGCAGCGTCTCGAGCACCAGGAGCGGCGAGCCGGCGGTCGACTCATGAAGGGCGTGGGGCAGCTGGCGGTCCCAGGGGGGATCCGGCAGCGACGCGAGACTGGCAAGCAGCTCGGCGACGGAGTCGACGGTCAAGGATCCCAGCGTCAGTGTTTCCGAGATGTCCGCAGCGCATAGACAGTCACCTCCCGTGCGACTGGCAGACACAACCAGCACACGCAGCCTGTCCGTTCTGGCGAAAACTGCGGCGAGGAGGCGTCGTGATTCGACGTGGCTCCAGTGCAGGTCGTCCAGGAGAATGGCGAGCGAACCCTCGACGACCACCGCCTTGATGAGCTCGTGGAGCGCCGGTACGACGTGTCGGCGGAAGTCGTCGCCGGTCGGAAGCTCCGCGGTTCTTGTCGGATAGAACTCGGACAGTGTGGGATTCAGCGCAACGAGTGCGCGGCTGGCCCATTCCGGGATCTCGGGCGTACGCAGTTTTTCGGAAATGCGCGCGCGGCGTTCGACCAGGCCTCTCGCCAGATCGCCGACGAGAGCATACGGGAATTCGCGTGCACCATGATGTGCGCGTGCGTAGACCGTCCGCACACGCTCGTTGTCTGCGTGGACGGCGTGGAGGCGGGCGCGCAGATCATTCAGGAGGCGGGTCTTACCGAGGCCGGCAGGCGCTACGACATGAACACAGCGCATACTTGTGCTGCGCGCATGGTCCCAATGGCGCAGTATCTTCGAGATCTCGGTCTCACGTCCCACGAGGTCTGCGACCAAAGCCGTTTCGCGCCGGGTGGTGCGCTCCGCGTTCGGTACATTGGGAACGTTCCTGGCCCGATCCAGCAGATCCAGCGTCGCCTGCTCCGGTTCGAACTCGCCGGCTTCGATCAGGCTGCGGAGCCTCTCGCCCTCCGTTGCTGCGACGATCGGATCGCCAGTGGCGATCACAGCCTGCAGCAACGCGCGCCAGCTGGCTTCGCCCAGCTCGTCGTGGTCGCGCACGTGGCGGGCCATCTGCAAGGCCTCGCGCGGGCGCGAAGCCAGCAGCGCCCTCTGCACGAGCTCCAGCCCGGCGTGCAGGAAGATCCTGCGGAGGTGTTCGCGCTCACCGTCCACCCATTGCGCAAAGCCCGCAGCGCTCAGTCCATCGAGTCGCGGGAGGAACTCTCCCGCATAGAGCTCGACAACCGCCTTGTAGTCGCCTGCCTTCCACGCTTCGAGGAGTTCATCCCGGTCACAATGAAGCGGTGTCGTGAGAACGAGCGGGTCGCTCTTGGGGGGCCCGAAGCAGTCCTCGCCGATCTTCGCGCGGATCTCGGTGAGCATGCTGCGCAGCCGCTCCCGCCCTCTTTCCATCGGCAGGTTTCCCCAGAGCTGATTAATGAGGTGGTCGCGGTGAGCTGAGCGGCCCGGAGCGCAGGCGAGGTAGACGATAATTCCGAGCTGCTTCCCGGCGAGCGGAATCAGCTCGGGATCGCCAGCGTCGCGTGACAGTTGCACTGCCACGCGACCGAGCGTCGCCAACGTCAGACCGACGTTGGAAGTGTGCTGCGGAAGACTATTGGTAGCCATCTCACGAGGATCTCACGTGACATCCTAGCTTGGTGTCAGGATGAGAGACCGTGCTGCCGATCGCCGCCTGCCTGTCCACTCATGGTCCTCGCGCTCGGAATTCCAAAGGTAGGACCTTGAGACTGGGGCGGCAAGGCTCAATGCAGCGGCAAGCGTGCGACGTAGTTCATCACGCGAGGCAGGTCAGCAACGGCTGTGCCTTGTCCTCAGAATGGGCACGAGGTGGTCTTTGAAGCCATTTGGTCAGATCTGGTTTGAGACACGGGTTCAAAGCTTTAGGACCCGTTGTCAAAGCCAGCTCTCGACGCGAAGCAGGCGGCCAGCCGCCCGCGCTCAGGCGAACACGCCGACTGGATGCCTCTTGCATTGTGGGCCGCTTCACACCGGCGGGCGACTTCAAAGCGAACCTCCTGACGCAGAGCGATTCGGATCGTCTTTGCGCATTGGTTGCCAGTGATGAACCGCCAAATTTGGAAGCGTCGCTGCTTCGGTCTCCTCCTACTCATTGGCTGCGCTCCAAGAGCAATGGATCGTACGTCCGCCACGTCGGTCGACATCGGCCGCCTGGAATCCGAGGTACAGAGCTCGGGATCGAGCGACAAAGCTCCCCTGAGACTTGCGATAGCTTATCGAAGTGCAGGTCGGTTCCTGGACGCCGCAAACACCTTGGAGCGGCTTGCTGCGGGTGAGCCGAACGCGCCCGGCCCATTCTATTGCTTGGGTTGACGCGTGAGGACCTCGCAGATTGGAGCGGTGCACGGGCGGCATACGCGCGCTACCTAGAAGTGGGCCACGCCGCCGACATGAAGGTCGTGATTGGTCGACGCCTGCAGTTCATCCGGCGGAAGGAGTTGGAGGCCGAAGTCAAGGCGACCGTCGCCAACGAGCAGGCTCTAAGTGCACTGGAACCCGGGCCCGGGACAATTGCCGTGTTCGGATTCTTGTATCAGGGGTCCGACACGCTGTTACGCCCCCTCGGCCGTGCACTTGCTGAATTGCTGACCACAGATCTTTCTCAGACGAACCGCCTGCACGCGCTCGAACGCCTTCAAGTTCAACTGCTACTTGATGAAATCCAGCTATCCCTGAAGGGCGTCGTTGATCCCAGTAGCGCATTGCGTCCCGGCCGTATGTTGCGAGCGGGCCGCGTCGTCCAGGGTTCTGTCACAGGCAACGAGGACAATCTGCAACTCCAAACCATCGTAGTCCCAGTCGTCGACGCGGGATCGAACGCTTCGCTGTCTTTCGTCGCGCGCGCACCGCTGGACCGTCTATTCGAGATGGAGAAAACGACTGCGCTCTCCCTTTACGAGTTGCTCGGGATCCAGCTGACAGTTGCCGAGCGCGAGCGTGTCATGCAGCATCCGACCGACAACATCAGGGCGCTACTCGCCTTCGGCCTGGGCCTGGAAGCCGAGGACCGAGGTGATTTTCAGCTTGCGGGACAACACTATACCGACGCTGTTACCCTCGATCCGCGGTTCCAATCTCCGCAGTTGCACGCGTATGCTGTCGGCGCCATAGCCGAAGCGCAGCACACGCTGGTCGAAGCGCTCGTAGAAAAGGCAGTCCGGGAAGAGGGGGTCCGATTGGAAACCACGCAGGCAGCACCTTCGAAGACCCCCACGCTGACACCCGCGACTTCTGCAACGCCGACGACGTTCCCGGAATCCACGATTCTCATTGCTGATCCGCTTGGTGGATTGATCCCGACTCAGCGCGATCCTGCGTCGGAGGTCCTCGGAACGGAGGGAGTCGCGTTGCGCACTATCTTGCGGATAATATTCACTCGGCCGTCGAATTGAGGGCGGGTTTGTTTCTGCACCGGCGCTTCATTCTCGGATTCGCGGCTCCGGTATGCCTTTTTCCGGGCCGGCCAGCCGAGGCACAATCATTGACTTCCATCATTGGGGGCGGTGCGGCTTACGAATCGTATAACTTCCGACACGCAGAAGCCACGGGGATCAAGTCGCTCGCGCTGTTCACGGTCACATTCGCCGGTCGGGTCTCACTCAGCCGGGCGCTCGCGATCGAACTCTCAGGCAACTTCGCACGCTGCGAGCTGATACGGTCAGACGGCTCCACGGCCACACTCTCCGGTGTGACCAACACGGATGTCGCGCTGACGGCCACGATTGTCCCCGAACGCTTACATGTGGGCGTTATCGCCGATCTACCGACCGGCAAACAGAAACAGAACGAAGATCAGGCGCAAGTCGCCGGAGCTGTGGCGGCCGACCTGCTCGCCCTTCAACATCTCGAACTGGAGCACTGGTGGCGGTTTCGGCGTGTCTACGACGTTCGCGCAGTCTCTCGGGCGCGTCGGCGCAGGCGTCGGCGCCGCGTACGTCCTAAGTCGCGAGTTCGACATTCTCGATAGTCAGCAGTTTGCCTACCGCCCCGGTAATCAGTTGCTCCTTCGTGGCGCCCTCGACGTTCTCGTCGGGCCGGCCGCCAAACTTGCGATCCAGGCCACGATTCAGCGGTCCAGCGACGATCAGGTGAACGGCCGCAACCTCTACCGTTCCGGCAACCGTCAGTTGGTCACCGCCTCCTACACATTCCCGTCGAAAGGCGGAGGCAACGGAACGCTTTACGGAGGTTTTCTCTACCGTGCACATGGCGTATTTCTCCTTGAAGTTGGGCGGGATGCCCCCTCCGAAGAGCTCTTTATCGCAGGTGGATTGTTCCGCTTGCCGATCCGTGGCGCGGTGCTCCGACCGGATGGTGACATCAGAATCGTTCGTCGCGCCGATGGCAGCGACCAGGGATACGTGATCGACGTGGGGAACGCATTAGAGATACGACTGGCAAGCGGTGTCACCGTGGTACCTGCCGTCAGGGTCCGGTTCGGCAACGTTCTGGTACATGAAGGTGTGGAGACTGGATTCACCGGCTTCGACCTCGGCTTCACACTGCGATTCCCAGGTTCCTCTTGAGCCACCGGGATCGGCCTATTTTGGGCGGCCTTTGCATTGCGGCCCTGACCGCTGTTTCCATGTTCGCCAGCTGCGGCAAACTGTTCGTCGATCCTGCAGCCGGATCGTCAGGCGCCCTCGCCCTGCAGTTCAATCTCACCCCTGGATCGGCTTCCGCTTTCGACAGCGCCGACGCTGCCACCATCCACTTGACGACACCAGATGGCGGCGTCCTGTTCGACAAATCAGTCACGCTCTCCGGCTCAGGCGCCACACGCGAAGCCAGCATTGATGTCGACATCCGGTCGGAGGCGCTTATGGTCAACCTTCAAACAGAACTCCTCGCCAAGTCCGCGCCGCTGTTCCAGGGTTCCTCCACCTTCGCGATTAAGCGCTCGCAGACGACGTCAGTGCAGGTCACGCTATCACCGGTCGTCAGTGCCATTCCGATTCCCGATTCGTTCCCGACCATCACCGCAATCGGAGACAGTTCGAGACTGCAGTGCGCTGCACTCTTCGCCACTCGCGATACGATTCATGGTCTGTCCCCTTCCTGGTCGTCGCTCGATCCGCAGGTCCTGCGCGTTTCGGTCAGCGGAGTAGCCGTAGCGATCACAGAAGGAGAAGCGCATGTCCGAGCGGCCGTTGGGAACACCAGCGCTACATTGCGCGTCCGAGTATCGGCCATCGTCCGATCCCTCGCCATTGATCCCCGCGTGCTAACAATCCAAGCCGGCCAGGAAGTCGCACTACAATGGACCGCGCGTGATGCGAACAGTAATGTGCTTCAGCGCAGCCCGGATTTTCGCTCTTCCTCCACGTCGATAGCGAGCGTGGATGCAACCGGGAGGGTACGCGGCCTGAACGCTGGGCGGGCGTTCATCACCGCCGCACTACCGCCCAGTGCAGATACGGTGCCCGTCACAGTGCTAAGCGAACCGATCGCATCTGTGGCCATTACCCCGGCTCTGGCCACGATCAGCGTCGGTGAAACGGTCCAGCTCGATGCCGAGATTCGAACCGCGTCGGGCACGATTGTCACCCGTCCAATCATCTGGACCTCAAGCATACCGACCGTCGCTAGCGTCAATACCACAGGACTAGTCAATGGCCTGGGCATCGGAACTGTGGCCATCACTGCAACGGCGGATGGTGTGAGTGGGTCTGCAACCGTGACGGTCACGCTCCCATTCAGCTTGGTCACCTCGCCACAAGTTCAGTTCTCAACGTCGCCCGGTGCCGATCCGCCGCCCCAGATTCTGCCGATAACCAGCGCCAATGACGCCCATCGTCGGCCTGAGCACCACCATCGCGTATGATGTCAGCGGTCAGAATTGGCTCCGTGCAACATTGAATCAGACGACAACGCCAGCGGAACTTACACTCGCCGCAGTTGCCGCTGGGCTCGCTTCTGGCACTGTCGGAGCAGTAGTTACGCACCGATCCATCCGCCCATTTCTCTCCCTACGACAATCGACGTCAAGCTTACTATCGCCGTTGCAGCGACGAACACGCTGATACTTACACTTGCAGGAAGCGGCAGCGGCCACATTGACTTGAGCGCCGCCCCGAATGGCGGCACATGCGCGAACCCGGTAACCGCATCCTGCACGGCCATTTATGATAGACCAGGCCAATCCCTGACGCTCACACCAATTCCTGATGCAGGATCACGCTTCGTGGGTGGACCGGTGGTGTGTGCAGCGGCACGGCGCCGTGCGCTGTCACAATGAGCACCACACGAAGCGTGACCGCGACCTTCGACCCCCTGCCGGCCGGATTGGTCTCAGTCGTAGCGCTGCTAGCCGCACAAATTGGGACTACTATTGGTACTACGATGCGGCGCACCATGTGTACCAGAGTCTTGCGGATACCGTCCTGTCAGCAACACGGGAGCCGGGACCCTGTCAGGTTGACTGGAACGTTCTCGTTCTTCATCGATGCGAGTCTCAACAGTCGCTCACTTGGTCGACGCGAGGTTGGAGAGTACGACGACGCCAACGAAAGTTATCGTGTCTTGGAACGGCCAGACTTTAGCATCTGTAGCCTGGGCGGCATTAGCCGTTTTGCCGCAGAATTCTCAATCAACACAGCCACGCCGGGGTAATACCGGTGACCATTGCCCTGACGCTCAATTTCGTAAGGTCTCGGTTCCGACCGTCAAGACGCTCGCTGCGACGAGCGTAGCTCAGACCACCGCCACCTTGAATGGAATGACCGCCGGCGATTTCCATACGACGTGGATTACTTTTGGACCGACTCGACGCAGTCGCGACAGACTGGGGTACGGCTACCTCCAACTGTCACCCGCCTATGTGTTCGGTCTGCACAGTTGGACCATGTCGTTGGCGGTTTGCAGCCCGACAGAAAGTACTTCTTCCAGCTTTGGGGGGAGGAGGCTGCATTCGGGTATACAGACTTCCCGACACCAGAGGAGTTCTTTGATTCACAACACCGAAGTACCTGCGCTCTGAACCAGTGTTCAACTGCAGCCACTCCCGAAGCACCGCAGCCATGAGAAGCAGCGCGCCCGCTCGCCTGCAACGACTCGTTCAGCAGCAGTTCTGCCTCCTACGCGAAACGATCAACGAAGTCTTCGATAACAGTTAGAATCCCACCGTTCAACGCCTCAAGTTCTTTCATCAAACGATAAGTCTTCGTCGTCCACGCACGATACACCCGTCGCTCCCAAAACCCGCGCTTTAATGAGAATCCTCCCGAGCGTCCTGTGCGCGCCGCAAACCGATAGCACCTTCCTCAGAGTGAGAACTGCAGCGAGCTTTAGCTTCAATGTTGCGCTAACGTATGCCAACCTGCCTACTATGTACCGTCCCAGCGAATCAACCCACCACAACACGCGCGACTTGCTAGCGAGCTTCTTCGCCAACTAACCCGTCCAGTACGAGTTGTTCACTTCGTAGTTCAGCCATGCCAGTCGTCGATGCTCCCCCACCTCCCGTACCGCCGACATTTAGTGAATCCGCGCTCTAACTTGCAACGAGCAACCCTCGAGATGCTGTACGTGAGCTAAACTTTGAACATTGCTGCCTCCGCGAGCGTAATCGTAGCTCATTGCATTAACTAACACACAATAACAGTAACTGTATCGCTGAAACCTAATACCGCATCCACCACTCCCTAAGTGTAAAGGGACACGAAGATTTACGCACTCTGGGGACATCAAGATTTACGCATCTCCCGGCTTTGGTTCGTTGTTGATGCCTCCTTTCCGGTGCTGGGAGCCGTCGGGACCCGCCGCAGGCTGCAGGAGGCCATCGAGGTCTCGGAGTCGATAGCTGCGGCCGTCGATGTGAACAATGTAAACGTGGTGCAGCAGACGGTCGAGGATCGCAGTGGTGAGGATCTCGTCGCCGGCGAAGATCTCGGGCCAGTCGCGCACATGTTTGTTGGAGGTCAGCACGATGGACCCCTTCTCGTAGCGGGCGCTGACCAGGCGGAAGAAGAGATTGGCCTCGTGCCGGTCGAGCGGGCGGAAGCCGACTTCATCGATGATGAGTAACGCGCTGTTCAGGTAGCGTTTGGCCTTGAGCCGGGTGGGCGGAATGGCGGCGTCCCCACGCAGCTGATGCATGAGATCGTCCAGCACGAAGTGAGTGGTACTGAAACCGTTCTTGACCGCCTTGACGCCCAGGGCCACGGCCAGGTGGCTCTTGCCCACACCGGGCGGGCCGAGAAACAGCACGTTCTCCTTCTGTCGAATGAAAGCGCAGGTGGCAAGCGCCTCGAGACGGCCGCGATCGACGCGCGGCTGGAACGTCCAGTCGAAGCCTTCCAGCGTCTTGCCGGTGGGAAGGCCCGAGAGCTTGAGCGAAGTGGCCACGCGCCGCTCCGTCTTCCATTCGATTTCGCGCTCGAGGACGAGATCCAGGAAGCGTAGTGGGGGAGCATTGTCTCGCGTCCCTTCTTCCACCAGCTCGGTGAGGCACTCGGCCGCATGCGCCAGACCGAGCGCGGTACACTTCTGCACGACCTCATCGAGATCGACTTTGGGTGCGCGGCTCATCGGTACGCCTCCACGAGCCGCACGTACCAGTCGAGCGGCCAATGCACACGCTCGGGAATGCTCACGGCGCGGGCACCGGAAGAGAGTCCGGCCAGCTGCAGCCGACCGCGGATACCCAGGGGCGTCGGTCGGATCACGCGATCAGTAGAGTCGCCTTCATAGTGCAGCGGATCGAGGAGGAGCGGCTGCCGGGTGTGACGCGGATGGCGCGCAATCTCCTGGCCATCGCCACGTATGACGACGCAGCGCAGTGTACCCATGATTTCGACGCTGCGCCCGACCCATGCGAAGGGGACGCTGTAGCGCCGTCCTTCGAAGGAGATCAGGCAATCGCGCTGCACGCGCCTGGAGACGACCACATCGAACAGCTCGTCCATGGTGGGCAGCGGTTGCAGATGCCCACGCTCGATCTCCAGAGTCTCGCGTACGGATGTGCCTGTGATCGGGCAGGTCAGCCGGTCGAGCAGGGTCCCGGCGCGCTGATCGAGTGCGGCCTGCAGCGCCTCACAGGATGACCACGTTTCGTGAAAGAGGTCACCGAAGCTCTCCCGGAAGATGCGGATGCTGCGCTCCGTCTTGCCCTTGTCCGACGCCATGCGGGAGCGGCACGGGTCGATCTCGAAACCACACGTACGCGCGAACACGGCGTAGGCGGTATTCAGCACGGCCTTCGAGCCCGCACCCGAGGCTACGCCCGTCTTCAGATTGTCGATCCGGATCCAGAGCGGAAGCGGTGTCGTGAGAACGAGCGGTCGCTCTTGGGGGCCCGAAGCAGTCCTCGCCGATCTTCGCGCGATCTCGTCAGCAGCTGCGCAGCCGCTCCCGCCCTCTTCCATCGGCAGGTTTCCCCAGAGCTGATTAATGAGGTGGTCGCGGTGAGCTGAGCGGCCCGGAGCGCAGGCGAGGTAGACGATAATTCCGAGCTGCTTCCCGGCGAGCGGAATCAGCTCGGGATCGCCAGCGTCGCCAACGTCAGACCGACGTTGGAAGTGTGCTGCGGAAGACTATTGGTAGCCATCTCACGAGGATCTCACGTGACATCCTAGCTTGGTGTCAGGATGAGCGACCGTGCTTCGGTCAATACTGTCCACGTCTGATCCGTCGTGCTCGCGGCGACAAACGTAGGCCGTAACTGCTGAATCAACATGAGCGGCGGCAGCGGCTCAGCATGTCAACCAGCCCTCCCCTGCGCGCTCGCCCGCAGCGGGCCGTCGCGGAGTCGCGTCCCGTGCGTGTTCGGGACGCATGCTGCCGTGACAGAACCGTCCGCCCATCCGAAAGTGCGCGCGTCAGCCATGATTGGCGCGTCAACCTGGTCGATGCGTGCAAGGGGTGCCACAGTCCAACCTGTCCCTCAAACGGGAGGTATTTCATGCCACGTCATGTCTTTGTCCGCTCACTGATTGCTGCCGGCTGTATCTGGCTTGGAGTCGCCTGCGATACAATGCACGACCCGTCCGGACCACCAGGGCGGCCGAGTGCTTTCGTTGCCCCCCCGGTCACAGCTGCACAGGTGATTGTCTGCACGGATTCCACCAGCAATGCGCCGCATGAGTTCGCCGTTGCGGCACTAACTCCCAATGTGTCACTGCCGGCGGGCCCAATGGTAGCCGTCGAAGCGCAACAATGCAGAGTCGTCGCGTTGACATCCGACAGAAGGCAACGCGTCATGATCTCTGATCCTTCGAACACATTTCAGAAGATCCTGCTCTACCGCTTCACACGCGTGTCTGGACAGGTTCTCGACACCACGCTGATGTCGAGTTCAGAAGCGACCGTGCAGTTCGGACCTGACGTGGGCTGGATCGTCGTCTTCTCGCAATCGACCACGCAACTCATCAATCAGTTCAGCGTCTCGGCATAGCGCCAACGCCGGGGGGTGCATCAGCGACCCCAATCCATATTTCTGCGTTTTGATTCAACCGGGCCCGATTCATATTCCTGTCGGGGCTGGGCGCTACCGCGTCGACGTGATCTCTGGCCTGAACCTTTCCGGAAACATGGCCGTCTGGGACGGCGATGCGAATTCCGGAACCCTGTACCACCTCAACCCGCAAACGCCGAGTGTCACCTTCGATCACGTGAGCGGTGAAATCACGCTGTACCACTACGACTGGTTCCCATTTGACAATGACCCGTCCGCGATCTGGGAGATCGCGGTCTACAGAGTCTTCTAGATGGCGACTTGCTGAGCGGGCTCCCGGTGGTCGGTATGCACTGCGTGACGCGTCAGCAGGAACCGACGGAGATCGCGCGTTCAATGCCGCCACCGGGCCTCCTCTCCGGTGAGCCCATCTTCGAGGAACTTGGTGAAGGGTATGACTATCAGGGAGATGGTCTGCCCTGCGCACGAGTGACGGCTCTCACCCGCCCTGCACCTGCTTCAGCACCCAGCCGTCCGGATCCAGCCGCACTGCCGTGGGAGCGCTGGACAGCTTCACGCGCAGCACAGTCTTCCTGCCCGACACTTCCAGCTTGCGCCTGACCTCACCTTGCGGCGTGTCGAAGGCGAATTCGATGGGCATGCGGAAGGCAGGCCATGCGGCCTTCTGCACCTGCTCGACGGTCACGACCGCTTCGCCCGCGGGCGCATCCCACGTGTGCGCCACGCGGAAGATGGGATAGCCGGGCTTGTAGACCCATTCGTCGAAGAACCAGTCGAGCTTCTGCCCTGATGCGTTCTCCAGCGCGGCCTGCAGGTCGCGCGTGAGCGCGTTGCCGTCGACGTGCTGCTGGTAGTAGTTGCGCACGCCCGTGAAGAAGGCGCTGTCGCCCACCAGGCCGCGCAGCATGTGCAGCACCTGGCCGCCCTTCTGGTAGCTGTTGGCGTTGAGCAGGGCAAACAGGTCGTTGGAAGGCGTGGCCAGTGTATCGACGATGGCGATGTCGGTAACGTCCGAGTTCATGTACGACTTGCCCGAGGCCGCGACCAGCTGGCGGAACTTCGCTTCGCCATTGGCGTGCTCGAAGAACTGCATGCCGAAGTAGGTGGCGAAACCCTCGGAAAGCCAGAGATGGGACCAGTCGCTCTCCGTGACGGCGTCGCCGAACCACTGGTGCAGGGTTTCGTGCGACACTGTGCCTTCACCCAACCGGCCGTTTGCAATTGCCTTCTCGTCGTAGAAAATAGCGCCCACGTTCTCCATGCCGCCGAAGCGCGTGGCCGACTGCACGTGCGCCAGCTTGTCGTAGGCGAAGGGGCCGAAGCGCTGGCTGAAGTACTCGACCATCTGGCCGGCGCGGCGGAAAATGCTGTCGGCGCGCGCACTGTCCTGCGGATAGACCCAGTAGCTGACCGGCACGCAGCCGTCCGGGCGCAGCTTCGTCACGCCGCCATGCGCACACGGCGTGACCTGGCCGACCGCGAAGTCGGCGGCGCCGATCACCATGGTGTAGGTGGGAATGGGCACGTCGATGCTCCAGCGCCAGATGCCGTCGCGCGGCTGATCCTGGAAGTGTGCAGGCGAGGTGGCGGGACGCATCCCGTTGGCCACGACTTCCCAGCCGGCGGGTGCGTTCACCTCGAAATCGGCGGTGGCCTTGTCACTCGGGTGATCGATGGACGGGAACCAGAAGCGCGCGCGGTCCGGCCAGTTGTCGGCGAACGCGGTGCGCACGCCGTGCACGTTGTTGCGGATGATCAGCCCGTCATCGGGCGTGCCGGCATAGGCGATGTGCACGCGCAGCGTATCGCCCGTGCGCGCGCTGCGCGGTACTGGCAGATACACGCGGCCGTCGTCCAGCCTTGCAGTCACGGTCTGCGCCGCACCGGCTCCCAGCGCAACGCTGGCGGACGTGACCGCCAGCCCGCTGAAGTCGAACCACACCGTGTCCGGCCGGGGTGCGACGACGCGCACATCGATGCGGGCGTCGCCCCGGAGATAGGTGCCGCTGTCCGGCAGCCGGATAACAATGTGGTAGTGCAGCGCATTGACGCCGGGCTCGTAGACGCCGTGCGGCGGCACACGGCCGGCCTTGATGGGAGCGGGTTCGTTGACCTGCGCAGCAGCACTGGCGGCGCCGCACAACAACGGGACGCACACGAGGCCGCGCAAAGCCGCGCCGGGCCGGCGCCCTGGCGGGCATGAACGTGAATTCGACAAGGCGACCAACCTCCCGAGAATGCGATTCCCCTGTTTCTTCGGGAAGATAGAGTGCCCGGGGAATGCCGTCGACGTCGGCCTTCTTCGGCCGGTGAAGAATCCGCGACCGGGTCAGGAAGCCAGGGTTGAGCGTCGGGTGCGCCCCTTCTTCGTTGTCCTTCGGGGGAAGGGTGATGGGAGGGGTCGGGTTCAGGGGTCGGACGCGGGCACCCGCAAGGGTTGAGGGGAGCGGGAGGGGTTTCTGCACGCCTCGCAAACTCCCCGACCTGCTGCGCTCTGCCTGTCAGAACCGCCGGCGCCGGCCCGGGGACGATGCCGGAGCGGCGATGGAGAAGCGTCAGCCGAGGACGGCAGTCGGAGAGGCGGCGCGAAGATGCCGCGAGCAAAGAACCGGGCATGAACACCCGTACCCGCGCTCCCGCACCCCACCCCTCAACGGGTGCCCTTGCCCGCGTCCGACCCCTGAACCCAACCCCTCCCCTGCCCCCGCCCCCTCGTCGCAAATGCTTTAACACAGCCTTACAGCATTGCCGCCAGCCGCACGCTTTCGCTGTCATCCCTGCCCGTCGTCCTGCCTTCCAGCCGCAGCCCTCCCCCTGAACCCACCCCCGGAATCACGAATTGAGCACGGTCTGCGGATCCACCGCGGTCGCGCGGCCGGCGGGAACGATGCTGGCGAGCAGGCAAACCAGCACGAGCAGCAGTGGCACGGACACGAAGGTCAGCGGGTCCAGCCGGCCCACGCCGTAGAGCAGGGACTGCATGAAGCGCGTGAGGAACAGCGCCGCAATGATGCCGGAGGCAATGCCGATACCGGTGGTGAGCGCGTCCTGCGTGACGATCATGCGCAGCACGGAGGCGCGATCGGCGCCCAGCGCCATGCGCAGTCCGATTTCCTGGCGGCGCTGCGCCACGCCGTGCGACACGACACCGTAGATGCCGATGGCGGCGAGCAGGAGCGCCACGCTGGCGAAAATGCCGAGCAGTGCGGAAGTGAAGGTGGGCTGCGACAGCGCGCCGGCCGCGACCTGCTCCATCGAGCGCACGTCGGAAACGGGCAGGCTGGCGTCCAGCGCCTGGATCTCGCGACGCACCTGCGCGGCCATGCCCAGCGGATCGCCGGTGGTCTTCAGCAGCAGTGTCATCTCGCGCGGCGAGAAGCCGGGCGCCAGCCGGTACTGGTCGTGGGGGTGGTACATCTCGGTGCGCGGCGCTTCGGTCACGCCATTGTTCCGTTCGTCCTGCACCACACCGACGACCGTGCTCCAGACATCGCGGCCGGGGAAGCGGAAGCGCTTGCCCAGCGGATCCTGGTGCGGCCAGTAGGCCTCCGCCATGGTGTGATTGATCACGACGACCGGCAGCGCGTCGGCGCGATCGCCATCGTTGATGAAGCGGCCGGCCAGCAGCTTCACGCCCATGGTCTCGAAATAACCGGGTGTTACCACCTGCCAGCGGCCGTTGGGGTTTTCGTTGGGCGCGGCCTGGTAGCCTTCGATTTCGATGGACCAGTCGCCAATCGTGCGGGCCAGGGGCAGCACGCGCACCGCGCCGGCGGAGCGTACGCCGGGCAGCGCGCCGACGCGATGCACGAGCTGGTCGTAGAAGCGGGCCACGTCCGCGTCGGACGCAAATTCGGCGGGCGGCAGCGACATGCGCACCGTCAGCACATGATCGGGATCGAACCCCAGCGGAATGCGCTGCAGCGCGCGCAGGCTGCGCACCATGAGGCTGGCGCCAATGACGAGCACGACGGAGAGCGCCAGCTCGCTGGCCACGAGTCCGCGGCGGAAGCGCAAACGGCTGCGCCCTGCGGTGGTACCGCGCGAGCCTTCGCGCAGCTCGCTCGTGAGGTTCGTGCGTGACAGTTGCAGCGCGGGTGCGAGCCCGAAGAGCACGCCGGTCAGCATGGCTACGAACGCCGTGAACACGAGCACGACAGCGTCGACTCTGGCATCCGCGAGGCGAGGCAATGCGGCCGCGTCGAGTGCCACGAGCAGGCGCAGACCGGCCCATGCGAAGCCGATGCCCAGCGCGCCACCGACCAGAGCCAGCATGAGGTTTTCCGTGAGCAGCTGGCTCACAATGCGCATGCGGGCAGCGCCCAGCGACGCGCGCACGGCGACTTCGCGGCGCCGCGCGCTGGACCTCGCCAGGGTGAGACTGGCCACGTTGGCGCACGCGATGAGCAGCACGAACGCGACGGCGGCGAGCAGCACGAGCAGGGTGGGCCGGACATCGCCCAGGACGTGCTGCGTCATGGGAATCGCGAAAGCGCCGAAGTGGCTGTCCTTGCGCACCAGTCCGTCGCGTTCCCAGCCGGCCGCGACCGCCGCTAACTCGGCATTGACGCGCGCCACGGTGGCGCCCGGCCGCAGGCGGCCCACGCCGAACAGGTAGTGGCTGCCTCGCCCGCCCAGACTGTCGGGTCGCAGCGGCAGGGGCAGCCAGAATGTCGGTGGCTCTGCCATCGGCGAAGTCGGTTGGCAGACGCACACCGGGCGCCAGCACACCGATCACCGTACGCGGCAGTCCGTTGAGGCGCAGGGTGCGGCCGATGATGCCGGGATCGCTGCCGAAGCTGTTGCGCCACAGCTCATTGCTGAGCACGAGCACGGCATCGCGGCCGGGCGTACCTTCTTCGCTGGCAATGGCGCGGCCCAGGATTGTCGATACGCCCAGCGCGGCGAAGAGGTTGGGTGTGACGCGAGCGGCCTGCACGCGCTGCGGCTCGCCCGAGCCGGCCAGATTCTCGAAACCATCGTCGTACGCGGCCACTTCGGCGAGGCTGCTGACGCCTGCGCGGTAATCCATGACTTCCGGTTCGGAGATCCACTTCGGCTGCGTGCCCCCTGTCGAGTTCCACAGCATGACCACGCGATCGACACCGCCGTACGGCAGCGGCGCGAGCAGCACGCCGCGCACGACACTGAATATCGCGGTGTTAGCGCCAATGCCGAGTGCCAGCGTGAGCGTCGCCAGCGCGGCGAAGGCGGGCGCGCGCCGAAGGCGCCGCAGCGCCAGGCGGATGTCCTGCCGTAAGCGGTCCATGCGTACTCCGGGAAGCGAGGTCTGCAGGGTTGGACAGACCGGGGCGGCAGGAAGTTGTCAGTGTGCGCGCGCACGGACAGGCGGGCCGCCGAAAAGCGGGCGGCCCCGCAGGCCGCCCGCACCGTTCGCTACCAGCGCACGCCCAGCGAGACGCCGATCAGGAAGGTGACCAGATTGGTCTGGCTGTCCAGCGGATGCAGGGTGATGGAGCCGTCCGGATTGTCGGTAATGCTGCCCCTGGTCAGGTACTGTACGCGGCCGTTGTCGTGGTAGCGGGCCCCGACGTCGAGCTGCACGGGGAGTCGTCCGGCAGTGATGGGCACGCGCAGCCCGCCCCCGGCCTGCCAGGCGAATGTACCATCGTCGAAGTTGGTGGTGCTGGCGATGGGATCGCTCCCCGAGTTGTTGCTGCCGTGAAGCGACGATGTCGTGGCGAAATACGAGAATCCGATGGAGGCGTTGACGTAGGGCTGCACCGGTCCGGCCGGCGCGGTCAGCTCGGGACCGATGCTCCCAAACACGATGTTATTGCTGGTGGTCAGGTCCACCTGGATACGGCAGCCCACGGTTTCGCTCAGACAGACCTGGCGCTTCTCGTTGCCGTAGTTCAGGAAGCCCGCGTCCGCGCGCAACCCGATGATGCCGGCGCGGTCCAGGTGCAGGATGAAGGTGCCTCCCAATCCCCAGCCGGTGCCGACGTAGTCGTTGAATTCGCCCACCGGGCTGGCAATGAGCAGTCCCCCGCTGGCGCGGGCGTGCAATGGCTTGTATGGCATGTCCGTCTGGGCACGCGCACCCGTCGCGGCGGCGAAAAGCGCGCCGGTTGTCAGGCAGGTCCTCACGATTCTGCGCAGCATTTGTTTTCCCTCCCGTGTGGTGCGATGCAGCTGCGTGCGGGGCCTCATCCCGCCGGCGCAGCACCGACCGCTCGCCATGAACCGGCTCCGTCGTTCCTTTCTACGCGACCTGAAAGCCGTGGTTTGGTGTGCTGGCTGCTCCGGGGAATCGCAACTACGTTGCCCTCGCTTCAGGAGGGAGGCAGTCGGCGATTCCCGTACCTGTTGTCCGCGTGTCGCCGAAGCGTCGCCGCTTGCTGCCACTGCCGCAAGGCAGCGCGTTGCGCTCGATGAGCAACCAACTCGAACGGGAATGGACGAGTTCCTGATCCTGCGGGAAGTGGGACTTGCCGTGGTGGCGGCCGCGGCGGCCGGTCTGCTGGCGCGAGCCGTGCGCGTGCCGGCACTGCTGGCATGGATGGTGGCGGGCGTGATTCTCGGTCCGCTGGGTGGCCTGGTGCGAGTCACCGAGCACGTCGCGCTGCTCTCGGAAGCCGGCATTGCGCTGCTGCTCTTCCTCGTGGGTCTCGAGCTGCGACTGAGCACCGTGCGCGATGTCGGACGCATCGCCGTTCTGGCCGGGTTGGGCCAGGCGCTGCTCAGCGCGGGTGGCGGCTATGCGCTCGCGCGTCTGTTCGGCCTGCCTGTCGCGGACGCGCTCGTGCTGGCAGCGGGGCTGACGTTCAGCAGCACGGTCGTGGCGCTGGATCTGCTGGGCCGGCGGGGCGAGCTGCAGACGTTGCACGGCCGTCTCGCTCTGGGCGTGCTGCTGCTGCAGGACCTGCTCGCCTTGTTGTCACTCACGCTGTCGGCCGGGCTGGGTCGCGCCGGCGCGGCGGATGGAGTAGCGCACGATCTGGTAGTCGCCTTCGCAGGAATGACGCTGCTGCTGCTGGGCGGCTGGGTGCTGGTGCGCATGGTGCTGGTACGTCTCTTCACCTGGCTGGCGGCGGCACCGGAAGCGCTGTTCGTGTGCAGTCTGGCCTGGTGTTTCCTCTACATGGCGGGCGCTGCCGCGGCGGGACTTTCCGTCGAGATCGGTGCGTTCATTGCCGGCGTCACACTGGCGCAGCTGCCGCACACACACGAGCTGCGCCGGCGCGTGCAGCCGCTGGCAGGCTTCTTCATGGCGGTGTTCTTCGTGGCGCTGGGCGCGCAGATGGATCCCGCCGCTGCGCTGCGCCGTCCCTGGCTCGTGCTGGTGCTCACGCTGTTCGTGCTGCTGCTCAAGCCGGGCGTGCTGCTGGCCTTGCTGGCGAGGCTGCGGCAGGGTTCGCGCAGCGCGTTCCTGACCGCGCTCACGCTGGCGCAGGTGAGCGAGTTCTCGTTCCTCCTGGCAGCGCTGGGCGTGCGCGACGGCTGGATCCGCGCGGAAACGCTGGCCGTGCTGGCCGCCGTGGGACTCATCTCCATCGCGTTGTCTGCGCTCGGCATCCAGCATGGTGACGCCGTATACGACGCCGCGCTGCGCGCCGGCGCGCTGCGGCTGCTGCGCGCCCATCCCGAAGGGGTCCAGCCGCAGACGCGACGGCGCGGGCACATCATCATCGTAGGCCTGAACACGCTTGGTCTGATGCTGGTGCGCGAGCTGGCGGCGCGCGGCGAAACCGTGCTGGCGATCGACACGGATGCGGGCAAACTGCGCGACCTTTCCGCGGAGACGCTGGAGGGCAGCGCGGAGCACAGCAGCCTGCTGCGCGACGCCGATCTGCCCACCGCGAAGCTGCTCATCTCGACGCTCAAGATCGAAGATGCCAACAACCTGCTGGCGTGGCGCTGTCGCGAAGCCGGCGTGCCCTGCGCCATTCACGCGTTCGACGGTCTGATGAGTGAACAGCTGCGCGCGCTGGATGTGGCCTGCCTGATGGTCTCCAAACACGATGGCATCCGGCAGATGGCGGGCGCACTGCGGGACGCGGGAGTGATCGCGTGATCGGCGGCATCGCCGCCCTGCTGCTGGCGGCCGCGCTGGGACACGTTCTGGCGCTGCGCACGCGTTTGCCATCGCTGCCGCTGCTGATTCTCTGTGGCGTGCTGCTGGCGCGCACCGGGCTGGTGCCGGCGCCATTGCTGGAGGACGCGCTGGTACTGGGCGTGACCTTCCTCGTCTTCGTGGCCGGCGTCGAGCTGGATGCCGGTCGCGTGCGCATGCAGTGGCCCGCCGCATTGCGTGTGGGCGTGGTGCAGTTCTTCGTGCTGGGCGCGGCCGGCTTCCTGGCCGCCCTGGCCCTGCGGTACGATGCGCTCAGCGCGCTGTATCTGGGACTGGCGCTCACGGCCAGCTCCACGCACGTCGTGGTGCGGCTGCTGCAGCGGCGGGCCAGGCTGTTCGAGCCGGGCGCCCGTCTCGTGCTGGGCGTGCTGCTGCTGCAGGACATCCTCGTGGTGCTCCTGATTCCGGCCGTGATGCGCATGCCGGCGGGCGGCGGCGCCGTGCTGCGCGGCTCGCTGGCCGGCCTGGGCGCGCTGGTGGTGGCGTACCTGTGGCTGCACCTGGTAACACCGCGTTTGCTGCGACTGGCGCACGACGAAGACCTGACTCTGCTGGTGGCGCTGGCCACGCCCTTCCTGTTCGTGGCGCTGGCCCGCGCGCTGGGACTGCCCGGTGTGGTGGGCGCATTCCTGGCGGGCGTGTCGCTGGCGCGTTTCCCGGTCAATGTCGTGGTACGCCCGCAGCTCCAGTCCATCGGCGATTTCTTTGCGGCCATCTTCTTCACGGCGCTGGGCGCGCTGGCCGTCCCGGCGGCGAGCGATCTGCTGCACGCGCTGCTGCTGGCCGTCCTCGTGGTGGTGGTGACGACGCCGCTGGTCACGCTGCTGGCAGTGCGCCGCGGCTTCTCCACGCGCGCCGCGCTGGAGAGCGGCCTGCTGCTGTCGCAGACCAGCGAGATCTCGCTCGTGGTCGGCCTGCAGGGCATGCTGGCGCAGCAGATCGCGCCGCGCGTCTTCACGGTGATCGTGCTGGTCACCGTGCTCACCATGGCGCTAACACCGCTGTTAGTGGCGGACCGCGTGGTGTGGCGGCTGCTGCGCTGGTATCCGGGGCGGCGCAGGCCCTTTGCAGCGCTGCCGGCGAGGGACCACGTGCTGCTGCTGGGCGCCGGTACTACCGGCATGCCGCTGCTGGAGACGCTGCTGGCCGCCAGTCAGACGGTGCTCGCCGTGGACGATGATCCGGCGGTGATCGCGGCCCTGCGCGCGGCCAATGTGCCGCACATCCGCGGCGAGGCGTCCGATCTCCTCGTGCTGCAATCGGCGAACGCGCAGGCAGCGCGCGTGATCTCTTCCACCATCCGCCGCCCGGAAGACAACCGGCGGCTGCTCGAGTACGCGCGTGGGGTAAGGGTGCTGGTGCGCGTCTTCGAGCAGCGCGATGCCGCTTGGGTGCGCGCGGCCGGCGGCACGCCCGTACTCTACTCGGAAGCTGCTGCGGAAGGCTTCCTGCGCTGGTTCGATGCCTGGCGCGCAGCGAACGCGACGGTCCGGGTACCGGAACCGTCAGTTATCGCCGCCCGGGACGGCACGCGCTGACTCCGCGCCGAGGGCGCGCGCTTCCTCTTCCATCAGTCGTTCCTCGGCGCGGTTCCAGCGCAGGAACATGATGCTGATGGCCAGCCAGGAAACGAGCGCCACGCCCAGACGCATGATGAGGCCGGCAAGGCGCTGATCGTCGATGGGGTTGATGCCGGGAATGGGTGGCGCCAGTTCGTACGTCGCATAGATGGGCAGATCGCTGAACGTGATCATGGCGCCCGGCGCGGTCATGAGCACCATGTCGGCAAACAGGTAGGTCATGCGCACGGGCGGCCCGAACCAGGCGGGTGCGTCGCGCGAGAGCAGCGGACTCCAGAACAGCAGCCCGCCGCCCAGCCAGCCGAGGTCAATGGCGAACGAGCCCGGCTGCGAGGGCATGAGTCCATCGGTCACGACGGGCAGGTGCGTGAGCACGACGATGGCGCTGAACACGATCAGCGTCAGCACGGGCTGGTGCAGCAGCCGGCGCAGCGGTCCGGCAGGAGCCGCGGGCGCCCGCGGCCAGCCCAGCAGCAGCAGCGGCGGCGCAGCCATGGTGAGCAGCAGGAACTGCGTCATGTGCAGGCTGGCGAGGTAGCCGGCCAGCGTGCCGATGGGCCAGTCGAGTGCGGCCCAGACCAGGAACAACCCCGCGAAGAAGAGTCCGGGCCGTGTCGTCGCCTGCAATCCGTTGTTAGTGCGGCTGCGCTTCGCCCGCGCCAGGTAGAGCACGCTTGCGGCCAGCAGCAGCAGCCATACGCCGGCGTAGGGCCGCCACACCCAGGACCAGGGCACGCCCACGGCCGAGCACCACCAGCGCATCAGCTGCGTCCGCCCATCACCAGTGCGCCCCGAGCAGGACCGGGATGTCGTGCTGCCAGTCGTCCTGGCGCGTGCCGAAAGGATACAGCACGTGCGCCTGGTTGTCCGGTGTGAACGCGATCACGTGCGCGGCGTGACCTACGATGTAGCCGCCATCCTTCCCCGGCGGCTCGGGCTCGGCGGATGGCAGAAAGTAGAGGCCCATGATGCGGTTGACTTCGGCCGTGTCGCCGCGCAATCCGATGAAATCGGTGTCGAACGTGTCCAGCCAGGAGCGAATTCGCCCGGGCGTGTCGCGCGCCGGATCCGTGCTCACGAAGACCACCTTCACGCGCTCCCGTGTTTCCGCGGGAAAGCGTTGCAGCACGGCGCCGATGTTCGCCATGTGCACGGGACAGACATTGGGGCAGCTCGTGTAGCCGAAGAAGAGCAGTGTGAGGTAGCCATCGGTTGCCTGGCGGAAATGGAACGCATTGCCTTTCGTGTCCGTGAGCGTGAAATCGTGCTTCTCGATGGGTTGCGGCAGCACGGTGCCGCGCAGGTTGCTGGCGCTCGCGCTGGATGCCGCGCCGCAGCCCGCGGGCAGAAGGAGAGCGGCCAGCGTGCAGGCCGCACGCATGCGCGCGAGCCGGCTGCCGCGCGTGCGTGGAGCGCGCATCCGGTCCGCTGCCTCGTTGCTGTGGGGGCTCATCGGATCGTGGTGTGGATCGAGGAAACCGGCGCGTGCCGGCAGGCCGTGCTCACGACCTGCGGCAATCTAACATCCCGCGCGGCCGGCCGCGGCGCTAGCCTTCGGCGGGCGGGCGCGTGCGTGGCGGCAGTTCCGCACGCGGTGTTTCGCGTCGCAGCAGCGCGTCCGTGAAATCCTGTCGCTCCTCGATCAGACGGAGTCGTTCCTCGATGCGATCGAGCGTGTCGCGGATCTGCGGCTCGAGCAATGGGCGCGGGGCGCGCTTCTCGCTGGCAAGCGCCTCGAGGTACGAGCCCAGCCGCTTGCTGATCGGACGGAGCAGGAGCACGGCGCCGGTGACCACGACGATCGTCATGCCCAGCAGCATTGGAGCGAAGTTCGGATCCACGGTTGCTCTCCCTCTGCGGGTCGCGCCGACCGGCGAATGCGTGCGCCCGGCCGGACTGCAACATTGCGTGCGGCGGCGTGCTCTCGCTACGGCAACGTCGTCGCCCTGCGCACTTCGCGAGGCAGTGGATTCAGCGCAGCGGCCAGTCCCGCGCCCGGTCGCTGCGCCGCGCCGCAAACCGGCTGGACAACCCCGGATGGGGTCCATAGACTCCGCCGTCACGGGGCGTGCCGCACGGGCGCGCCCTCTCCTGTGGCTCCCGCGATCGCCTTCGCGCAGCGTGCGGCATCGCGGAGAATTGCATGACATGCCTGAGCGCATTCGAGTCACGGTTCGCTGGGTCCAGATCCTGGACATCCTGGAACCGTTCTATGAAGATCGCGGCGAATTCCGCTTCACGGCGCGCGTCATCGCGGACGGCCGCACGCAGGAGACGCGCTTCCCGAAGGAAGGCTACTACGAGATTTCCAAGCGCCCCGCCTGGAATCAGCTGAGCCTGAATCGCGTGGTCTTCGAGGGCGCCGTCGAGAGCAGCCTCGTGGTGGAGCTGCTGGGAGAAGAACTCGACATGATGACGGCCAATGACATGCTCGACCGCTACCGACGCGAGTTCCGCGGCGTGCCCTCGAGCTGGCTGGGCACGTACGGACCGGGCACGTTCGAGGCCGACATCGATCCGAGCGATCCCGAGAGCATGTCGAACTGGCGCATCTCCTACGCCATCGAAAAGGCCTGAAGGCGGGCGCGGGCCGCTCGCCCGCCGCGGCCATAACACGTGATTACGGTCATGCCGCCAGCCCCCGCGGTAGTGGTTGCCGGACTCGGCGTCACGGGCGCCGCCACGGTGCTCGAGCTGGCGCGGCGGGGCGTTCCCGTGCTGGGACTGGATCGCTGGCCGACGCCGCACGACCGCGGCTCCTCGCACGGGCGCAGCCGCATCATCCGCGAAGCCTATTTCGAGCATCCGCTCTACGTGCCGCTGGTGCAGCACGCGCTGGACCGCTGGCAGGCACTGCAGAGCGATGCGGGCACCGTGCTGCTGCGGCGCACCGGTGCCCTCATGATGGGCCGGCCCGGGGGCGCGCTGGTGCGCGGCGCGCTGCACAGTGCGTCCCTGCACGCATTGCCTCACCACGTGTTAGGCGAGGGCCCGCTGCGGGAACGTTTCCCTGCGCTGCGGCCGGAACCGGGCATGGTAGGCGTGCTCGAGCTGCGCGCCGGCATGCTGTTCCCCGAACGCTGCGTCGAGGCGCTGCTGCGACTGGCGGCGGCAGCCGGCGCGCAGCTGCACTTCGGCGAGGCGCTGCTCGACTGGCAGAACGACGGGGACGCGGTGCAGGTGCGCACCAGCGCGGCGCGCTACGCGTGCGACACGCTCGTGCTGAGCGCGGGGCCCTGGCTGGGCGCACTGCTGCGCGCGCACGCGGGCAACAGCGCCGCATCGCTGCCGCCGCTCACGATCGAACGCCAGGTCGTCGCCTTCTTCCAGCCGCTCAACCCGCAGACGACGCAGCCGGAGCAGCTGCCCGTCACGCTCATCGAGCCTGCTGCGGGCGGACTCTTCTATCTGCTGCCCGACGCCGGCGATGGCGTGAAGGCGGCGGTGCATCACGACGGCCTCATGGTGGCCGATGCGGATGCGGTGCAACGGACCGCAGGCGACGATGAGATTGGCAGCATCCGTTCCAGGCTCGTGCAATTCGCGCCCGACGCCGCCGGCGAGCTGCGCGACACATCCGTCTGTCTGTACACGAACACGCCCGACCAGCACTTCCTGATCGACCGGCATCCTGCGGACCCGCGTGTGATTCTGGCCAGCGCATGTTCCGGTCATGGCTTCAAGTTCGCGCCGGCGCTCGCGGAATCGATTGCCGATCTCGCGACCGGCCTCACGCCGCGCTTCGATCTCACGCCCTTCCTTGCTTCACGTTTCGCCGGGAACGCGACGCGGTCGGGTCAGGAATGAAAACTGCCCGGCACGCAGTCACGTGGCCGGGCAGCACGGCGTTCCGGGCTGTGCGTCAATGTCAGGTGTGTGCACCCGCTCCGCAGAAGCGATCGAATGCAGCGCTCAGATCCTCCGCCACCATCTGGGGTGGACGGCCCTTCAGCTGCGAGCGCTCGAGCATGAACACCAGCTCGCCATCCTTGAACAGCGCTACGGCCGGCGATGACGGCGGGTACCCCGTGAAGTACTGGCGGGCGCGTTCCGTCGCTTCCAGATCCTGTCCGGCGAAGACCGTGCCCAGGGCGGTCGGGCGCGCGCTGCCTTCCAGCGCTTTCGCCAGTGCCGGCCGCATGCTGCCGGCTGCACAGCCGCAGATGGAGTTGACGGCCACCAGCGTGACGCCATCCTTGTGCGACTGCATGAACGCATCTACAGCACCGGGCGTGCGCAGCTCCTTGAACCCGATCGCCGTAAGCTCGCCACGCATGGGCGCCACCATGAATTCGGCATATGTCATTGCTGCTCCCGCTTTCGATTCGTTACGCAACCTCCCCTCGAAAGATGACGGAACGGTTATCGATACGCAACCGCTGAACACTGCATGAACATCCGGGGAATCCCTGTGCTGACCGGCGCCGATGTAGGGCGCCTCCTGACCATGCCGGACTGCCTTGCGGCCATGGAAGCGGCGTTCCGCGCGCTGGCGCAAGACGAAGCGCTGCAACCGCTGCGCCAGGTGCTCACGCTGCCATCGGGCGACGGCGCGCTGTATGTGATGCCTGCATTCCTGGGTGATGATGAGCCGGCGCTGGCAGTCAAGCTGGTGAGTCTTTTCCCGCGCAATGCGGATACGCGCTACGAAACGCATCAGGGCGCCGTCGTGCTGTTCGGCGCGCGGCATGGCGAGGTTCTGGCGCTGATGGAAGCGGGCAGCGTGACGGCGCTGCGAACGGCCGCGGTGAGCGCGCTGGCCACACGACTGCTGGCGGTGCCGCAGGCCAGCGAGCTGGCCATCCTGGGCGCGGGCGTGCAGGCCCGGTCCCACCTTGCCGCCATGCGGGCGGTGCGACCCATCAGGCGGGTGCGCGTGTGGAGCCGCAACGCGGAGCACGCGCTCGCCTTCGCGCGCGAAATGCAGGCGTTGCACGGCGTAGCAGTCGAGGCACAGCCCAACGTGCAGTTAGCGGTGCTGGGCGCCGACGTCATCTGCACGGTGACCGGTGCCCAGGAGCCGGTGCTGCCGGGCGAGTGGGTCGCGCCGGGCGCGCACATCAACGCGGTGGGCGCCAGCACACCGGCCGCGCGCGAGCTGGATACGGAGGCGGTGGCGCGCGCGGCGGTGTTCGTCGACTCGCGGGCGGCCGCGCTCGCAGAAGCCGGCGATATCCTGATTCCCATTGCCGAGGGCGTGGTGGGCGCGGATCACATACGCGGCGAACTGGCGGAGCTGGTGACGGGACGCGTGGTCGGCCGCGAGAACGGCCACCAGGTCACGCTCTTCAAGTCGCTGGGCCTGGCCATCGAGGATGCCGCAGCGGCCCGGCTGCTCCATCGCAAGGCCGTTGCAGAAGGCATGCGCGTCGTCGATTTCGGCTGAGCCTTCGTGCGCGGTTACACCGGCGCGCGTGTGCGCGATTGTTCCGGCGCGCTGGCAACCGCGCGTTCGTACAGCGCGAGGATATGACCGCGCGTCGTGATGCCGAGCAGCTTGCCGGTCACGGGGTCGATCACGGGAAGCATGGTGGAGCCGCGGATGCCCAGGCGGCGCACGGCATCGAGGAGCGAGTCCGCCGGTGCGACCGTTTCCGTGGGTACCACCAGGTCGGCCGCCACGAGAATGCCCGCGAGGTCTGCGTGATCCTTTGCGGCGCGGCCCAGATCCGCGAGCGTAATGACGCCGGTCAGCCGATCCTCGGCGTCGACGACCGGAAAGTCCGTGTGTCCGGAGACGCTCAGGTGGTCGAGCAGCTCCGCGACCGTCGCATCCTCGTTGATGACGGGCGGTAGCGGTTCGAGCGCATCGGCCACCCGCAACCCGGCCAGCACATCGCGGTCCCGACCGTGCTCGATCTGCTCGCCTCGCCGGCGCAGCCAGCCGCTGTACAGCGTGTCCCGCTCGAGGCGCCGCGCAATGAGAATCGCGATGGCGGTGCTCAGCATGAGCGGCAGCACGATGGCGTAGTCGTTGGTCATCTCGAACACGATGAGGATGCCCGTGATGGGCGCGCCGGTGGCCGCGCCGATCACCGCGCCCATGCCCACCAGCGCGTACGACTCCGGGTGCAGCGCCAGCTGGGGAAAGAGCGTGCGCAGCGCCACGCCGAACGCACCACCCGTCACCGCGCCGATGTACAGTGAGGGCGTGAACACGCCGCCGGAGCCGCCGGCATTCAGCGTGAGCGATGTCGCCACGATCTTGCCCAGTGCCAGCAGACAGAGGACCAGCAGGGGCATGCGACCGAACAGATCGAGGCGCAACGCGAGGTGGCCATAACCCACGAGCTGGCCGCTGGAGACGGACACCATGGCGCCGATGAGCAACCCACCCACCAGCGCCGCGAGCCATGGCGACACGCGCAGCCGTCGAATCAGCGACTCCGTCCCGAAGTACACGCGCACGAAGAGCACCGACACGAACGCGGTGAGCACGCCGAGCAGCGGATAGAACAGGAAGACTTCGCGCGTGAGCGCGTAGCCGAATTCTTCGGGAATGGGGAACGCCGGATGGTTGCCGAAGAATGCGCGTGACACGACAGCCGCGACCACGCTGCTCACGACGACGGGCGGAAACGCGCCTACTGCGAGCGAGCCGAGGATTTCCTCGAGTGCGAAGAACGCGCCGCCCAGTGGTGCATTGAACGCGGCGGAGATGCCCGCGGCCGCGCCCGCGCCCACCAGCACGCGAATGCGCGCCGCGTCGAAGCGAAACGCCTGGCCCAGCAGCGACCCTGTCACGGAACCCACCACGGCAACCGGGCCTTCGCTTCCGGCCGAGCCACCGCAGCCGAGCGTCACGGCACTCGCTGCGGTGCGTGCCAGCGCCGGCCCGACCGGCAGATAACCGCCTCGGCGCGCGACGGCCAGCTGTACATCCGGCACGTTCATGCCTTCGTATCCGCGGCCGAAGCGGTGCACGATCCACCACGCCACAACCAGTCCCGCCCCGGTGACGAACGGGCGCCAGAGAAGCATGTCCAGGCCGGGCAGGCGAGAGAGCGACCAGCGGTAGAACACTGCGAAGGCGAGGTCGATGAGCTTGTAGAAACCGACGACGCCCAGCGCACCCAGCGCGCCGATGGCGACGGCGAAGATCAGGAGGATGGTGTTTTCGCTGAGCTGGCGCGCGTTGAACCAGTCGATGAGGCGGGCCCACGCGCCGGAGGCGGCGGTGACCTGGCCCCGCGCGGTCCGCCGGACCCGCGCCAACTCGCGCTTCACCCGGTGCACGGGTGTTCGATTCATGCTGCAGAATTGGAGGTTGGGCCCGTGTTCCGCAAACCGCGCTTCCACTCGTGGGGCATTCGGGACCACGCGGCGGCGGGCCTGACGCGACCGGTGCGACTTTCGCGCCGGTCGCTCACCCGTTAACCTTCCGGACGGTGAGTAACAAGAAGAAAAAGCTCAATCTGGCTAATGCGAGGAAGGAAGCGTGGGCGCTCATCCGCGAGCACCGCCGCTCCCTTCAGATCGGCTTCGCCCTCATGGCTCTGGGCCGGCTCGCAGGTTTCGTCCTGCCCGCGTCTTCGAAGTTCCTGATCGACACCGTCATTGGCAAGCACCGCATCGACCTGCTCATGCCGCTGGCCGCGGCTGCGGGCCTCGCCACGCTGGTGCAGGCCTCGAGCTCGTTCGGCCTGTCGCAGGTGGTCAGCATTGCGGCGCAACGCGCCATCCGTAACATGCGCGCTACCGTGCAGGAGCATATCATCCACCTGCCCGTCAGTTATTTCGATTCCACCAAGAGCGGCGCCCTCATCTCGCGCATCATGAACGATCCGGAGGGCATCCGGAATCTCGTTGGTACGGGCATTGTGCAGCTGGTGGGCGGCTTCTTCACCGCCCTGCTCGCGCTGGGCGTGCTGCTGTGGGTGAACTGGAAGCTGACGGTCGGCGCCATCGCGCTGCTGCTCATGTTCATGGGCATCATGGCGGTGGCGTTCCGCAAGCTGCGTCCGATTTTCCGCGAGCGCTGGAAGATCCAGGAAGAAGTCACGGGCCGGCTGGGCGAGACCATGGGTGGCGTGCGTCTGGTAAAGATCTACGTCGCCGAGCCGCGCGAGGCCGGCATCTTCCACGAGGGCGTGGACCGTCTGTTCAAGAACATTGCGCGCACCATCACGGGCACATCGGGCGTGGCCGCGCTGTCCTCGGTGATCGTGGGCGCCGTGGGCATCCTGATCATGGTGGTGGGCGGCGGCGCCGTGGCATTGGGCGCCATGACGCTGGGCGACCTCATCATGTACGTGTTCTTCATCGGCCTGATGGTGGCGCCGCTGGTGCAGATCGCGTCCGATCAGCACGCAGCTGACAGAAGCGTTCGCGGGCCTCGATCGCATCCGCGAGATCCGCGACATGAAGACGGAAGATGACGAAGACCTGGCGCTGGCGCCGGTGGCGGATGTGCAGGGCGACGTCGTCTTCGATGATGTGACGTTCGGTTATGAAGACGACAAGCCGGTGCTGCGCGACGTCTCTTTTCACGCACCCGCCGGTACCACGACGGCGCTGGTCGGGCCGAGCGGCGCGGGCAAGAGCACGCTGATCAACCTGGTGATGGCGTTCCACCGCCCGCAGCAGGGACATCTGCTGGTGGATGGCAGCGACCTGACCACCCTGCGGCTGCACGACTACCGCCGCCAGCTGGGTGTGGTCATGCAGGATAACTTCCTGTTCGATGGCAGCATTCGCGAGAACATTGCGTACGCGCGGCCCGATGCCACGGATGAGGACGTCCGCAACGCCGCGCGCATTGCGCACTGCGATGAGTTCGTGAATCGTTTCGAGAAGGGTTACGACACCATCGTCGGCGAACGCGGCGTCAAGCTCTCCGGCGGACAGCGCCAGCGCGTGGCCATTGCGCGCGCCATCATCGCGGATCCGCACGTGCTGCTGCTGGACGAAGCGACGTCCAGCCTGGACAGCGAGAGTGAAGCGCTGATCCAGGACGGCCTGCGCGCGCTGCGCTCCGGCCGCACGACGTTCGTCATTGCGCACCGCCTCTCCACCATTCGCAGCGCCGACCAGATTCTGGTGATGGATGGCGGCCGCATTGTCGAGCGTGGCTCACACGCCGAGCTGCTGCATCATGGCGGGCTCTACCGCCGGCTGTACGAGCGGCAGCGCGGCCTCGAGACCGATCTCTTCATCAACCCCGGTGAGGATCCGGTGCCCGAGAAGGAAGCGATCGTACCCGAGGCGAGGCCGCGCGCCGCCAGCGCGCGCCGGCTGTAGCCTTTCTCGCCCTGCCCGGCGCGCATGCAGCCGGCTCACGATGCATCGGCTCTGCTGAGCGCACTCGAGTTCGCCGCGGAGAAGCACCGCGATCAGCGCCGCAAGGGTATCGAGGCCTCACCGTACATCAATCACCCCATACGCGTGGCCCGGCTGCTGGCCGATGCCGGCGATGTGCGCGAAGCGGAGATCCTGCAGGCCGCGATCCTGCACGACACACTCGAGGACACGCGCTGCACGGCAGCGGAGCTGGAACAGCATTTCGGGGCGCGCGTGCGCCGACTGGTCGAGGAAGTGTCCGATGACAAGGACCTGGCGAAGGCGGTGCGCAAGCGCCTGCAGATCGAAGACGCGGCCCGCCTCTCGCCCGAAGCCCGCCTGATCAAGGTAGCGGACAAGATCGCCAACGTGCTGGATGTGGCGGAGGCGCCGCCGCGCGACTGGAGCATGGAGCGCCGCGTGGAATACCTGAACTGGGCGACCGCGGTGATCGCTGCCTGCGGACCCACCACGCCGGCGCTGGATCAGGCGTGGCGGCAGGCACTCAGCCGGGCGCGCGCGATCGTAACAGCGGAGTAGACAGGCGACGACGCCGCTTCACGTTCGTCTCGCACGCTTCACTCGACGACCCAGCCGCCGTCATCGGTGAAGCGCTTCACGCGGCCTTTCATCCACACTTCGTCGATCTGGCGGGTCACATAGAGCCAGATCGATTCGGACAGCTCGCGGATGGGCTGCATGCGCGCCAGCACCTGCTCGCGCGTGACACCGTGCGTGCGCCAGGCGCCGCCATCCGCGTGCACGTTCTGCAGCAGCGGCTGCAGGCGGTCCAGCGCGATCGCGTAGCGGGCTTCGTCGCTGGCACCGGCTTCGAATTCCTCCCACAGCGCGCGCAATCGACTGCCCTGATCCGGCGGCAGCAGACCGAACAGGCGGTCAGCCGCGGCGCTCTCGCGCTGCGCACGATCGGCGTTGCCGGCGGCGTCGTAGGCGAAGGTGTCACCCGCATCGATCTCGACGATGTCGTGCACCAGCAGCATCTCGATGACGCGGCGCACATTGGTCGCGGGCGGCGCGAACTCGGCGAGCAGCGTGGCCATGAGCGCGAGGTGCCACGAGTGTTCCGCACTGTTCTCACGGCGCGAGCGGTCCGTCAATAGTGTGCGTCGCAGCACGCCCTTCAGCTTGTCGATCTCGACAATGAAGCGGATCTGACCGGCGAAGCGTTCCGATTCCATGGCGTGAATGTCCTGTTTCCAGACGCGATTCGCCAGCCCCGGCCACTTCCGCACAGCGCGTGAAGCGCCCTACCTTCAGGTCATGCGTCTGCTTCCGCTCCATGCCGTCATGCGCGGTGGCTCCCGGGCCAGCCACGCGCCGCGCGTGTCGTGCCGCACGTCGTCACGGCGCACGCTGGCTGCCGGTGCGCTCGCGCTGGTGTTGCTGGCGAGTCCGGCACGCGGGCAGGTTGCGGTCGTGCTGAGCGGCGGCGGCTCGCGCGGTCTGGCGCACGCGGGCGCACTCGTCGGTCTCGAGCAGCGCGGCATGCAGGCGGACCTGGTGGTGGGCACGAGCATGGGCGCCATCATCGGCGCACTGTACGCGGCAGGCGTGGCACCGGACTCGATCTGGTCACTCACGCGACGCGTGGACTGGCTCGAGCTGTTCTCCATGCCCACGCTCTACATTGGACCGGACGCCCGTCCTCGCCGTCCCATGGTGGACATGGGCGTGTACGTCGACCGCGATCGCTACAGCGAAGGGCTCATACCGGACTGGCGGGTGAACCGCCTGCTGGCCACCGAGCTGTTCGATGCCGGTGCACGCGCCGGCGGCAACTTCGACAACATGCCTCGCCGGTTCCGCGCCATTGCGGTGGATCTGCGCACCGGTTTCGCCGTCGCGCTGGGACGCGGCAACCTGGCGCGCGCGGCGCGCGCCAGCATGGCCGTGCCCGGCGTGTTCGCGCCCGTGCTGCTGAACGGACAGACGCTCGTGGATGGCGGACTCGCGGATTATCTGCCCGTGCGCCAGGCGAAGGACGCAGGCGCGCGACGCACGGTGGCGGTCGATGTGCTGCGCCCGCCCGACAGCATGCGCGGGCTGACGCCGTTCGAGGTGGCGCTGCGCGGACTGCGCATCACGTTGCGCAACGCGCGCACGGACACGACACCGGCAGACATAACCATTACACCCGCCATTGATCCGAATCTGTTTGCCATGGTATTCGTGCGTGATCCGCTGTATCTGCTGGAAGCGGGGCGCACGGCCGCACTGGAGCAGGCGCCCGAGTTCCACAACGCACGCATGCCATCACCGGCGCCTGCGCCCACCACGTTCGGCGCTGTCGTCATCGAGGTGAACGACACCAGTCTTCTGCCTTTCGTGAACCGCGTTTTCTCGCCGCTGAAAGACCAGCGCTACGATCCGGCGGCGGTGACCGCGGCCATCGCGCGCATCTACACGTCCGGCTTTTTCGCGGGCGTGTGGCCCGGCATGGAGCAGCGCGGCGGCCGCGATGCGCTCACGGTGCGTGTCGAGGCGAGGCCGCCAACGCTCGCATCCGGTGCGGCCGGGTTCGACAGCGACCGCGGCTTTCGCGCGTGGGCCGGACTGCGCCAGCGCTTCGCCGGCACCAGCGAAGCGCAGCTGTCGCTGAGCGCGAGTGCCATCGAGACGCAGGCCGCGCTCTCCATCCGGCACGCGCTGCCCGCCCAGCCCGCAGTTTCGCTGCAAACAGGCGTGTTTGCGGGCGAGTACGACCAGCGGCTGTTCGAAGCCGACGGCATTGCCGAGCACAGCGTACAGCGCTCCGGCGCCTGGCTGGGACTCGCATGGCGCCCGCTGGATACAGCCACCGACGTGAATGTCGCCGTGCGCGCCGAGCACGTGCACGACGCGGCGCTGCGCGGCTTCGCCGCCGGCCCCTCGCTGCGCATTGGCGGGCGCAGCCGCGGCGCGGAGATCGTAGGCGAGGTGCCGAGGCTGGAGGCGGACTGGCGTTTCGGCGATGTGCCCTGGCACGGTGTTATGGCCACCGGCTCGCTCGCCGCGGGCCGGCGCGGCCGCGTGATGGGTGCGCTGGTCGGGCAGGTCGCCGCCGCCAGCGCCGGGACGCCGGCGGATGCGCAGCTCGCGCTGGGTGACAGGCACGACATGCCCGGCCTGCGCTGGGGCGAGGCCCGCGACCGCGCCAGCGTGCTGGGTGGCGCCGACATCGCGCTGGCCACGCCGCTCGAGTCCCACGTGCGCCTGCGTATCCGCGCCGGTGCCGCCGCTCCTACACTCGGGAAGCTCGATGCCGCGCGCTGGTTCGCGGGCGTGGAGACCGGTGTGCTATGGTGGACACCGTTCGGCCGCGTGGCCGTCGATGTCGGTGGCAACACGCATAGCAGGCTGTTGTTCAGTGTCGATGTCGGGCCGCGATTCTGAGGACGTTTTCCAGGGCTGGGGCTGGGGCTCGGGCTGGGGCTGGGGATTGACGGATTCGACTGCGTTGCTGGGGCTGGTTGCTGGCGCTGGTTGCTGGGGAACGGCAGCAGGGTGGGTGGACGCTGATTCTGTAACCTCGCGTTAGTAAGAGAGAAACGACGTTGGTACTCATGACTGAAGCGGCCGGAACGCGTGAGCGCTCCGGCCGCTTCATTCGTGCTTGGTCAGACGTGCGGGGCTAGGCCTCCCAGGGGAGGCCGGGCTTGCCGAAGTGGCCGTAGTTCGTGGTCTGGCGGTAGATCGGGCGCAGCAGGTCGAGCTGCTCGATGATCGCGCGCGGCCGGAAATCGAAGCGGCGCACGAAGTCGGCGGCCACGCACTCGTCGCCCGTGCCGAAGGTGTCGACCTTCACGGAGACGGGCTGGGCCACGCCGATGGCGTACGCCACCTGGATCTCCGCCTTGCGGGCCAGGCCTTCCTTCACCAGCTGGCGTGCGACGTAGCGGCAGAAGTAGGCGCCGGTGCGATCGACCTTGGACGGATCCTTGCCGCTGAACGCGCCGCCGCCGTGACGGCCCATGCCGCCGTAGGAGTCGACAATGATCTTGCGGCCGGTAACACCGCAGTCAGCGGACGGCCCGCCCTGCACGAAGCTGCCCGTGGGATTCACGGCGACGCGGATGTTCTCGTGCCACCAGTCGCGCAGTGCGCTGGGCGCGAGGGTGCGCTCCACGAAATCACGGATCTCCGGCTGGCGCACTTCCGCACGGTGCTGCGTCGACACCAGCACATTGGTGACTTCGACGGGCTCGCCGTTGCGGTAGATCACGCTGACCTGGGTCTTGGCATCGGGACGGAGCCAGGCTTCGCCGTTGCGGCGGTGATTGGCGAGCGCCTGGGAAAGGCGGTGGGCGAGGAGGATCGGCAGGGGCATCAGCTCGGGCGTTTCGTGCGTCGCGTACCCGAACATGATGCCCTGATCGCCTGCGCCCTGCTCCATTCGCTCGGTGCGGTTCACGCCCTGCGCGATTTCAGCCGCCTGCTGCGACAGGAACGACTGCACGCGCACGTGTTCCGCGCAGAACGACTCCTCGGGATCCGTATAGCCGATTTCGGCGACGGCCCGGCGCGCCACGGCTTCCGCATCCACCACCGCGCGCGATGTGATTTCGCCGGCGATGATGAGGTTGCCTTCCTTGCACAGCACTTCACATGCGACGTGTGAATCGGGATCCTGCGCCAGGTGCGCGTCCAGGATCGAGTCGGCGATGTAGTCGCAGACCTTGTCCGGATGCCCTTCGGCGACCGACTCGGATGTGAATGTGTAATCGTTGGTGCTGGTGCTGTTCGACATGCTCCGTCCCTTCAGTCCGGGTGGCCGTCTGATCGCGCGACCGCGCAGGCAATCCGCCTGATCGGTTGGCCACCGCTCCGAAGGATTTCCCCGGAAGGCGTTCGGCCCGCGTTTTTGCCGGTCGCTTTCGCAAGCACAGGGCCAGAAGTCCCGGTGGCGTGGGCGAGGCTCTATCGCGGGCCATGGCCGCGACTTAGACGGGGATTTCTCCCTGCAGCATCGCATGCGCGGCCCGTCAAGTCGGGGAAAACGCCGCGCAGCCTCGATTATCACCCTGTCGTTGCCCCTGCGTCAAGCGCCGCAAGGGGCGTGGCGCCCGGCCTCCGGTCATGGTCCGGCGCGCCGGCCGACCGTTGCCGGCGGCTCCAGAGCGGCAACAGGGCCGGCCTCTGCCGACCTTTACTGTCGACCTGCTGCAACAACCGTTCGGCCCGGGTGCGACTGTGCCGTCGGCTCCGGACAGGCCTGCGGGAGCGCAGGAAACGTGGAGCGGCATCGTCGCCTGCACCACCTCGGCCTTCCAACCCTTTCCCGACGGACCATGTCGAATCTCCCGGAACCCGGAACGGCGCGACCCGCACGCTGCCGCACGTACCTGATCCAAATGGAGAGCCTGCACATGAGCCTGAGACATCCTGTAGGAACGAAAGCCGGACCGCTGGCCACGCAGGGCGCGCAGGTTTCCGCACTGGCACTGGCCGCGGCACTGCTTCTTGCTGCGCCGCTGGCGGCACAGCGCACGCGCACGCAGCAGCAGCGTGGTTCGACGCGCACCACGGAGCGCACGGAATCGCGCAGCACAACGCGGGACACGGGTGTCCGCGCGCAGGATCCTGACGATGACAAGTGGCTGGCGGACTGCCGCGATCGGGAACGCAGCCGCGATGACGACCGGCGCTACGTCTATTGTGACGTGAAGGTGGATCGCGTCGATGCACGCAGCGCGATTCACATTGATGGCGGCCAGAACGGCGGCGTGCAGGTGCGCGGTGATGACCGCAACGACATCGAAGTGCACGCACGCATTCAGACGTGGGCCGCATTGGCCAGCGACGCGCGCGGCATTGCCGATGATATTCGTCTGGACTACGGTCGCGGCGACATCAAGGCGGACGGTCCGGAGCCCGGCCGGCGCGAGTCGTGGTCCGTGACGTTCGTGGTGCTGGTGCCGGATCGCTCGGATCTCGACCTGGTGGCGCACAACGGGCCGGTCAGCGTGGAGTCCGTGCGCGGGCGCATCGATGCGAAGACGCAGAACGGGCCGCTCGCGCTCCGCTCCGTTGGCGGCGAAGTCACCGCGCGCACGCAGAACGGCCCGCTCACCGTGGACCTCTCGGGTACGCGCTGGGATGGCGAGGGACTCGATGCAGAAACGGGCAATGGTCCGGTTCGGCTGACAATTCCGGATGGTTACTCGGCGAAGCTGCAGACCGGTACGGTCAATGGACCGTTCACCACGGACGTACCGCTGACCATCACGCACATGGGTCGCATTGATCGGCGCGTGGACACGACGCTCGGCAATGGCGGAGCCACAGTGCGCGCCGTGACGACCAACGGGCCCGTCGTAATCCAGCGCGCGGAACGCACTTCACGACGCTGAAGCAAATCAGGACAGCGACGTTTCGCACGGGGCCGCGTCACGCAATCGACGCGGCCCCGTTTGCGTTTCACGTGCCTGCGTCTCACTGGATCGTGACCCACGCATCGCGTGACTGTGCATGGTGCAGTGAAGAAGCACCTGCAGGTTGGTGCCTCCAGAGGAAACCAACCTACAGGAGGCCAGTCCCATGCGTCATGCGAATTCACTGTTGCGCGGCTCGTGCGCCGTGCTCGCCGCCGCAGCGCTCGCTGCGTGCAACGAGCCGGTCGCGCCGTCATTGACAGCGCCGATCACGCCGGCGGCGCTTTTCCTGCTCCCGCAGGCAAGCCGGTTCCACGGGTTCACCGAGCTCGCATCATCGTATGCCTGCGCGGTGGACGGCGGTGATGCGACGAATCCGTTCGCGTTGCCGGCGGGCTTCTCGCAGGCAGTCTTCGCGAGCGAGCCATTGTTCCCGGATGTGCCGGACATGAACACGGTGAATGAAACCGGGGCGAACCCCAACCAGTTCATCTATCGCACGCACGAGACCACATTGAACGGGGCGGTCAGCGTCACGAATCTCGAGACGGGCGAGACGCACATCCTCGCACAGCGCGCGGACTGGGAGCGTTTCGACGGTATCGCGTGGACGCCGTGGGGCACCATCCTGGCGTCGGAAGAAGTGAATCCGGCTACGTTGCCGGATCCGGATGTGCCGGGCAGCGTGGGCGGCTTCGTGTACGAGATCAACCCGGCCACGGGGGCCGCGGTGGTGCGGCCGGCGATTGGTTCGCGCGCGCACGAAGGGAACCGTTTCGACTCGCACGGCGCGCTGTACGGCATTTCCGAAACGAGCCCGGGCTACATCTACAAGTTCGTGCCCGACGTGTGGGGCGATCTGTCGAATGGCCAGCTGTACGCGCTCAAGCTGCTGGCGCCGAATGCGGATCGCACAGGCGAGGCGACATGGGTGCCGCTGGACCGGCAGAAGGTGCGCCTGAACTCGGACCCGGTCGCGACAGATTCGGGAGCGACCGGTTACAACCGGCCAGAGGACCTCGAGTACGTGGCGGGCACGCTGTACGCCGCGATTACCGGTGAGGACCGCGTGATCGGCATTGATCTCGGTGATGCCGAGGCGGACCATGCATTCGTGTTCGATCTGGTGCGAGCCGGCATGAACGTGTCGTCCGAATTCTCGTTCCCGGACAACCTGGCGTTCGACAAGGCAGGCACGCTGTACATCGCGGAAGATCCCGGCGGCACGTTCGCCGGTGGCAAGCGTGCAGGCGACGACATCTGGACGGCGGAGCTGGGCGGCAAGCGGCACGCGCTCTCGGCCAGCGTCAAGCGCTTCGCGTCGCTTTCCGATTGCACGGCCGAGCCGACAGGCATCTACTTCAACCTGCCCGGCAACGTGCTGTTCGTGAACGTGCAGCATCGCGGTGGAACGGGCGAAGACCTGGCGGTGCGTATCCGTCCACCCGTGAAATAGCCTCTCGGGCCCGTCGGGCGCCGCGCCCCGGCACGCTTTTCCTCTGCGGCAGTCCCCGGGCCCTCTCTCCAGACACCGGGAAGCCGGGCGAGGTCTCCCTCGTCCGGCTTCCACGGCTTGCCTAGATTGCAGCATGCATGACGCTCTGGCGCGGCTGTTCGCGGCGACATTCGGCCGCTGGCCCGAAGGCGTGCTGCGCATTGCCGCCGATGGATCGCAGCGCAGCTACTACCGCATAACCGGTGGCCCGTTCGGCCCGGTCATCGGCGTGATCGGCCCCGATCCCGAAGAGAACCGCGCCTTTCTCTCGTTCAGTCATTCCTTCCGCGAAATCGGCCTGCCCGTACCGGAGATCTATGCGCTGGATGTCACGCGCGGCCTCTGGCTGGAACAGGATCTGGGCGACGTCTCACTCTTCAGCGCCCTGAGCGAAGCCCGCGCACACGATGACGGAGGCTTTCCGGCGTCCATCGTGCCGGTGTACGAGCGCGTGGTCGCACTGCTGCCGCGCTTCCAGATCGAGGGCGGCCGCGCCATCGACTTCACGGTCGCGTACCCGCGCGCGGCCTTCGATCTGCAATCGATGCGCTGGGACCTCAACTACTTCAAATACCATTTCCTGAAGCTGGCGCACGTGCCCTTCAGCGAGCAGCGTCTGGAGAACGACTTCGACCGGCTCACGGAGTTCCTGCTGACGGCGGACGCGAACCACTTCCTGTACCGCGACTTTCAGTCGCGCAACATCATGTTAGTGGCGGGCGAGCCCTGGTTCATCGATTACCAGGGCGGGCGCCGCGGCGCGCCGCACTACGACATCGCATCGTTGCTGTACGACGCCAAGGCGGCGATACCGGACGAAGTGCGCGACTACCTGCTCTCGCGTTACCTGGAAGCGCTGGCGCGCTACCTGCCCGTCGAGCGCTCGCACTTCCTGGCGCAATACCGCGGGTACGTGCTGATCCGCATCATGCAGGCGATGGGGGCGTACGGGTATCGCGGCTTCTTCGAGCGCAAGCCGCGCTTCCTGGAGAGCGTACCCTACGCGGCCCGCAACATCGCCCGCCTGCTGGAAACCGGACTGCCCGTCGAGCTGCCGGAGATCGAAGAGGTGTTCGGGCGCATCGTGGCGGAATGGGCCGGCAGGTCGAGCCCGGTGGCGGCGAGACCCGGACTCACGGTGCACGTGATCAGCTTCAGCTTCCGCCAGGGCTATCCACCCGACCAGAGCGGCCACGGCGGCGGCTTTGTCTTCGATTGTCGCAGTCTGCCTAATCCGGGACGCGATGCGAGATTCGCGCACGCCAGCGGGCTGGATTCGCCCGTGATCGATTTTCTCCGCGCCTCGCCCGAGGTCGAGGAATTCTGGGCGCACGCGCACGGGCTCATCGATCTGCAGGTGGAGAACTACCGCGAGCGAGGCTTCTCGAACCTGGCGGTTTCGTTCGGCTGCACGGGCGGGCAGCATCGCTCCGTGTATTTCGCGGAGCGTCTGGCTGCGCACCTGCGCGAGCGCTACCCCGACATCGCGGTGCTGACGGAGCATCGCGAGCAGCCGCGCTGGCCGGTGCTCGAGCCGCTGCCGCAGGTCGGCCAGGAGCCGGCGGACCCCGCCGCAGGTGAAGCGGTGCGGCCGGCCACGGCCAGCAGCACGGCCGAGCTGCGCGACCGCACGTCGGGCCGGTGGACGCGCTGATCTTCGCGGCGGGTCGCGGCACCCGCCTCGGCGAGCTGGGCTCACACACTCCCAAGGCGCTCATCGAGGTGGGTGGCATCACGATGCTGGAGCGCACCGCGCGCCAGCTGGTGGCGGCAGGTGCGGACCGCATCGTGGTGAACGTGCACCACCACGCCGATCGCATTGCCGGCTTCATCGACACGCACGACATGGGCGCGAGCTTCCTGCTCTCCCACGAAGTGGAGCAGCCCCTGGAAACGGGCGGCGGGCTCTGGCACGCGCGCAACCTGTTCCGCGGCGATTCGCCCATCTTCCTGCACAACGTGGATGTCATCACGGACGCGGACCTGGCGGCAATGCTGCGCGCACACACGAGCCGCGGCGCACTGGCCACGCTGGCGGTGCACGAGCGCACGAGCACGCGTCGTCTGCTGTTCGATGACGCGGGTCTCTACGGGCGGAGCGACGAACGCAATGACAGGCGCGTGGAGGTGAGGGTGGCGCGCGGCGGCACGCGGGCGCTGGCGTTCGCGGGCGTGCACGTGGTGGCCCCGGGCCTGCTGGATGCGATCGAGGAACGCGGCGCGTTCTCCATCCTCGATCCCTACCTCAGGCTGGCCGCGCAGGGCCAGCGCATTCTGCCCTTCGACATTGGCGGGGCACGCTGGCTGGAGATCGGGACGCCGGAACGGCTGGCGCACGCGCGCCAGCAGTTCCGGCCTGAAACGCAAAGTTAGCCCGCTAGTTCGTGCCCTCGCGCCGCTGCGCCGCGCGCTGCTGCCTGCGCAGTTCCTGCGCGGCCTGATCCAGCCACAGCTGCAGGCGCTGGCGTTGAGAGTGCCGGCTGGCGCGCCGCACTTCGTCCAGCGAGCGCCTCGCCTGATCCAGCAATGCGTGCAGGCGCTCGTCCTTTGTGTCGCGCAGCTGGTCGTTCAGCTCGTCCGCGCGCTGCTGCAGCCAGTCGATGGCGTGCTGCTCCTCGCGACGATGCTGGTCCAGCGCCCGCTCCAGCGCACGGGCCACATCGTTCGACCATTCGGCGTCGGCGGGCCGCGACCTGCTTTGCGCACCCGGCCACACGGGCGCGCCCCACTCGCTCTCCGGCGGCACGTGAATTTCCGCGGGCTCCGGCTCCGGCGCTTCTTCCGTCTCGGCAGGCTCCGCAGCCGCGATGCGCGGCTGCGCCAGCAGCGGATCGTCCATGCGCCGCTTCGCGCGCGCCGCGAGACGCCCATCGCCATTGTCCCGGTGATGGTCCAGCAGGCTGCCAGCCCACGCCACGATCCGTTGCGCCCATGAAGGGCCGGACCGCGGCGGGTCCGCGCGCTCCGGGCAGGTCTGTCGCGGTGTCCTGTCGCGCAGGAAGTATTCGCGGTGCGGCTGGCCCGCGCGCGGCTCGCAGCCTTCCTCCAGCGCGAGACCGGTTTCCGGGTCCACCGCCACCTGCACCACGCGCTCGGGCGCGCGCCACGGCGAGCCGCCCGCCCACGAGGCGATGCGCGACATCATGCGGCCCCAGGCGTACCCGGCCACGGCGCCGCCACTGGCGTGCTCGGCGATAGGGCGGGGCTTGTCGAATCCCACCCAGATGCCGGCGGTAACCTGCGACGTGTAGCCGACGAACCACGTGTCGGCGCCCTCATTCGTGGTGCCGGTCTTGCCCGCGGCCAGTCCGCGGTAGCCGGCATAGCGCACGCTGCGTCCGGTTCCGCGATCCACGGCGTCGCGCAGCAGGTCCGTCATCATGTACGCCACGCCGGGATCGAGCACGCGGTGCTTCTCGACGGGCGGCTGCCACAACACCTTGCCATCGGGATCCTCGACGCGCAGCACCAAACGCGGTGTTGCGGCAGTGCCCTGGCCGGAGAACGCCGTGTATGCGGTCGTCAGCTCGAGCGGGCTCACCTCCGCAATGCCCAGCGCGATCATGGGCGTCTCACGCAGATCCGCGCGAATGCCCGCGGCGTGCGCCAGACGTGCGACGTTGTGCTCGCCCACACGACTGGCCAGGCGAATGGTGGGCACGTTGCGCGAGAAGACCAGCGCATCGCGCAGCGATACCGGACCCTCGAATTCGCCGTCGAAATTGCTGGGCTCCCACGCCTTGCCATCGCTGACCAGGCGGTACGGCGAATCATCCAGCAGCTGCGCCGGCGACCAGCCGCGACCCAGTGCGGTGGCGTACACGAACGGCTTGAAGGCGCTGCCCGCCTGACGGCGTGCCTGCGTCGCGCGATTGAAGGAGGACTGGCGCGCATCGCGGCCCCCAACCATGGCCAGCACATCGCCCGTGTTGTTGGCCATCACGACGACGGCGCCCTGCAGGTAGTCCGTCGCGCCGCCCGCTGTGTAGTCACGCATGCGCGGACCCTGGAACACACCGTACGCGCCACCCTCGACGCGCCGGATCTGTGCCTCCAGCTCTTCCTCCGCCGCGCGCTGCGCGCGCAGGTCCAGCGTCGTGGTGATGCGGAGCGGCCGGCTGTACAGATCTTCGCCCAGCTGATCTTCGAGCAGATCGCGAACCGCCTGCGCGAACCAGGCGGCGCGCTCCTCGGGCTGGCGAGCGGCGCGCGGCGAGCCGAGCCGCACCGCTGTCGACTTCGCCTTCGCCGAGGCGGCCGCCGTCAGGTAGCCCTGCTGCGCCATGAGCCCGAGTACGAGATCGCGGCGGTCGCGCGCGCGGTCCGCGTAGTGGCGGGGGTCGTAGGCGCTGGGCGCCTTGGGCAGCGCCGCCAGCACCGCGGCCTGCTCGACGGTCAGGTCCTTCGCCGACTTGCCGAAATACTGCCTCGCCGCCGCCTCGATGCCGTACGCACCCGCGCCGAAGTAGATGTGATTCAGGTAGAGCTGCAGGATCTGCGGCTTGGTGAAGTGATGCTCGATGTCCCTGGCTACGCGCACCTCGAGCAGCTTGCGTCGCAGCGTGCGGTCCGCAGCGCGGATGCGTTCGGGAAAGAGATTGCGCGAGAGCTGCATGGTGATGGTGCTCGAGCCCTGCACCGCATGGTGCGCGCGCAGATTGGCCAGCGCCGCACCGAAGACGCGACGCCAGTCCACGCCGTGATGATGATAGAAGCGCTTGTCCTCGACCGCGACGAACGCTTCCGGCACGTAGGCCGGCAGGGTGCGGATGTCGATGACCGTGTGATCGACGGGCCCGAGGTCGGCAAAGCGCTCGCCTGTGCGATCCAGCAGCACGGAGGCGCCGCCCGGCTGATAGGACGCGAGGCGCGAAACGTTGGGGCAGCCGCGAATCCCGCAGCGTTGCCAGGCGGTGCCCATGATGATGACGATGGGCAGCACCACATACAGCGTGCGCCGGCTCGCCAGCGCGCGAACCCGCCGGGCCGTGGCCGCACGCGCACGCCGCAGGAACGGCGGGCGAGGCGGGCGAGGCCGATCGCTGGCGGAGGGCTTGCTGAAGCCTTTTTCGGCTGCGTCTCTCCGGGCGGCGGCAATCACGTCAGACGAGGATGCGTCCGATGCGCCCGCCGTGTCCGCGGAAATGTACGCTTCGTCTACCGGTGTGTTCGCATCGATCGATGACGCCGGTTCGACCGTTGCGGCTTCGTCTACCGGCGTGTTCGCGGCGGCGCGGGTCGTCGAGTCTGCCGTGTCGGCGTGGGGCACGGGTGCATCCGGGCCATGGCCGGCGCCGGTCTCGGCGGGCGCAGGCGCGGCTCGGGCCGCCAGCGGGTCGCCTGGTGCGTCAGGGGCGAAGTCGTCGGCGTCGGGAGCCGGGAGATCGGATGGGGTCACGGACATGACCGCTCCTCCGTGGGGGAACTCGGCGACATCATGCCCGTACGCGGGTCGTGGGCGGGGGGTTTCGGACCGTCTTGGCGTTCTTGGCTTGTGGCGGCTCGCGCTATATCGGGCTGCAGGGGGCTACAGGGGAAGTGGGAGGGCTTCCATGGCCGGACGTGGCGTAAGCCAAGAACGCCAAGACGGTCCGGTGCCCCTTGCTGTCCCAAACCCCTGAATTCCCATGTCTGGGCGGCGCGGAAGGAAAGCTTTCGAACGCCTCTGACCCGCGTCAGCGTCTCAGCTGATAGGCCAGCTTGATGAAAAATCCATCGGTGGTGCGTTCGAGGTCGGCTGGGTCGAGCGTGCCGGGCGTGGCCAGCGAACTGCCGTAGCCGAGGAACGCGACGGTGCCCGGCGTGGGCTCGAAGGACGCGAGCAGGTCCATGCGCAGGCCGGCGGTGCGACCGGCCACGCTCTGTGCGCCGTCGACGAAGAGCGGCTGGCCGGTGCGCGCGTCCAGCAGCGCATCGTGGTTCTCGGACCGGTACTCGGCGACCGCGCGGAAGAAGAGCGGGCGGCTGGGCTGGTACTCCGCCTTGATGCGCGGAATGCTCGTGCTGGAGAACTCGGAGCCGTCGCGTGCGCGAGTGAGCCGCTGCCAGGTCTCGCGCAGCTCGAGGCGCAGCGATTCCGTGGGGCGCAGCGTGAGTGTGCCGGCGAGGCTCAGCGCATCGCCAGCGCTGCCCTCGGCAAACAGCGCATTGCGGGCGTGCTGCACCGACGCCGTGGCGCCGAAGCGGCGGAACGTGGGCGTGGTGAAGTCGAGCTTCACGGAAGGTCCGGACACGCGGTCGAGTGGAAGATAGGGCTGAAGACCTGAAGCCCCCGTCGTCGCATACGATCCGTACGAACTCTGTTCCAGCGTGACGAAATTGCGCGCAATGTTGAGGTTGCTCTGCCAGCCGCCGCGCAGCCGCACCATGGCTGACACGGATTCGCCGCCCTCGATGGCCGCGCCATCCGTGAACTCGCCGTAGCGCCAGATACGCGAGGGCCCGAAGAACGCGGTGAAGCTCTCAATGGCTGCGCCGCGCGCGCCGTAGAACGTGAAGCGGTTGAAGCCGTGCACATTGACGACGTCGTTGCGATTCACGAAGCCGCTGGCCGCCTGGAAGTCGGAGCCCACGCCGTTGACCTGGTAGTTGAAGCCGAACGCGCGACCCGTGCGATCCACTTCGAAATGCCGAATGGGAGAGCTGAGCGTGGGCGTCGCGACCGCTGCGGTGTCGCGCGTCCACGATTCGCCCGCTTGCGCCTGGAAGAAGTAGAGCTTCGCAAACGTCAGGCGCGCATCCGCAGCGAGCACACGATTGAAGCCCGGACCCTCCATCACGCTGCGGTCCGTGAACACGATGCCGGCCACGGAGCCGGCGCCGAAATCGCGACGCAGGCGGGTGACATTGAACAGCGCGTCGCGCGCGCCGCCATTGCCCTGATCCAGCGCAGTCAGGTGCGCGATACCGACCGCGCCCAGCTTGCCGGTCAGCTTCGCGCCCGCGCGCGGATTCGCGATCTGGCGCGTGTACACCAGTTGATTGGGCGCGGAGAAGAGATCGATGTTCTCGAGGAAGAACGGTCGCTTCTCGGGAAAGAACAGGGCGAACCGCTCGTTGGCCGTGACCTGGCCCACGTCGCTTTCCACCTGACTGAAATCGGGGTTCGCGGTCGCGTCCAGCGAGAGGTTGGTGAAACCGAGACGCAGGTTGAGGCCCGCATCCGGATTCACGCTCTCGCGCGCGAAGGGCTGACCGAAATCGGCGCGCTGGCCATTGGCTGTGGCGGTAATGAACGGCTGCGCTTCCACAACCACGCCGCGATGCAGGTCGTGCAGGCCGGTGAGCGTGCCGGCCTGGAGCAGGAAGCTGTTGCTGGCGCGACGTACGTCCGTCCACGTGTCCGTATAGCCGGTGCGCTTGATGTCCCTCTGGATATTGATGCCCCAATCCTGTGGACCGTTGCCGGAATAGCGCAGACTCTTGAAGGGAATGCGCACCTCGACGACGTAGCCGTCGTCCGTGACCCGCCCGTGCGACTGGTAGAAGAAGTCCGGATTCTTGTCGATGTTGCCGCCGAACATCATGCCGGGCGACATCGCGCCCTCGCTGCGCACGCCATCCTGCTGCACGCCCAGCGGGTTCACTGCGAAAAAGAAGGCGCGCCGCCGATCGTTGAAGGTATCGAGGTAGATGGTGACGTGATCGTCGCTGTCGATGTTGTCGCGATCGGCATTGGTGGCGCGGATGGATGCGGCATCGTGATCGAAGGCTTCGATGCCGAAGTAGATGGCATCCGCGGAGTACCAGACGCGCACCTGAGTGCGCTCTTCGGCGGGGCGGCCGTCCACTGGCTCGTATTGCGAGAAGCCGGTGAGGCGCACGGCCTCGGCCCAGGCGGGCTCGTCCAGCGAGCCGTCCACACGCACACTCGCGTCGATGCGCGGGACCACGACCGTGGGACGGCCATGCCCCGGCACATCGCGTGGTGGATCCGCGGCCTGCCCCTGTGCCTGCAATGCCAGCGAGAGCGCCAGCCACAGCGCCATGAACCCTTCCCGGTTTGCTGATTCGTCCTGCCATTGCCACCCTGCGACGGCGGCCCGGCCGGGCGTCCCATGCTAACGGAAAGGCGGCGCCGGCTCCAGTCATATCAACGTGCAGCCCCCACGATGTCCTGCACTGGTGTCGCCGGTGACGTTGCCATGCGGCTTCCCAACAGGCCGTTCTACTGGAAAAACCGTAGCCTGAGAATCCCGCAAGTCCGTTCCGGGTTGCAGTGGGCAACCGCCACACCTGCGCAGGATAGTGCGTGCCGGGGTATCCATGCGCGTGACGACGCTGCCGATCGACGCGCTCCTGCCGGACCTGCGCGCGGCGCTGCGCGAGTATGCCAGCCTGGTGATCGAAGCGCCACCTGGCGCGGGCAAGACCACGCGCGTGCCGCTGGCGCTGCTCGATGAACCATGGCTCGCGGGCCGGCGCATTCTCATGCTGGAGCCGCGTCGGCTGGCGGCGCGGGCCGCAGCCGAATACATGGCGGAGCAGCGCGCTGAGGCGGTGGGCAATGTCGTCGGGTACCGCACCCGTTTCGACACGCGCGTGGGATCACGCACGCGGCTCGAGGTGGTCACCGAGGGCGTGCTGACGCGGCTGCTACAGCGCGATCCAGGTCTGGACGGCGTGGGGGCCGTCATCTTCGACGAATTCCACGAGCGGAGTCTGCACGCGGACCTGGGCCTGGCGCTCTGCCTGCACGCCCGGCGGCTGCTGCGTCCGGACCTGCGCATCCTCGTCATGTCGGCCACCCTGGATGGACTGGCCGTAAGTGCGCTGCTGTCTAACAGCATGTCAGGAGCGGGCGACAATGCCGTTCCGGCTGCCGTCTCCACGGAAGCGCCCGTGCTGCGCAGCCATGGTCGCAGCTGGCCGGTCACGACGCACTGGCTGCCTCGTGCGCGCACGGCGCGCATCGAAGAGGCCGCGGCTAACGCCGTGTTCAGGGCCCTGCCGGAGAGCACGGGCGACCTGCTCGTATTCCTGCCCGGCGCGGGCGAGATCCGGCGCACGGCGGAGCGGCTGGCCCCGCTGCTGCAACCGGGCACGCGCGTGCTGCCGCTGTACGGCGACCTGCCGCGCGAGGAACAGCGGCGCGCTCTTGCGCCCGGCGTGAGCGGTGAGCGCAGGATCGTGCTGGCCACGTCGATCGCTGAAACCAGCCTCACCATCGAGGGTGTGCGCGTCGTGATCGACGGTGGACTCATGCGTGTGCCGCGCTTCTCGGCGCGTACCGGCATGACGCGGCTGGATACGATGCGGGTGACGCGTGATGCGGCGGACCAGCGCCGCGGGCGCGCGGGCCGCACTGCGCCCGGTACCTGCTACCGTCTGTGGTCCGAGGGCGACGAAGCCGGCCTCGTCGCGCATTGCTCGCCGGAAATCCTGGAAGCGGATCTGGCCACGCTCGCGCTCGAGCTGGCCGCATGGGGCGTGACTGATCCTGCCGAACTGGACTGGCTGGACCCGCCACCGGCCGCGGCGTTCGCGCAGGCGAGAGAGCTGCTGCGCGAGCTGGAGGCGCTCGACGCACACGACCAGCTGACCGCACACGGGCGGGTGCTCGCGCGTCTGCCCGCGCATCCCCGCCTCGCGCACATGATCGTGCGCGCACTTCCGCTCGGTCTCGCCGGCATGGCCTGCGAACTCGCTGCGCTGCTCGGTGAGCGGGACATCCTGCGGTCCGCACAGGGTGAGCCGGACCCGGATGTGCGCCTGCGTCTCGATGCGCTGCGCGCGGCGCGGCTGCGAGAACGCGGCGCAAGCCACGCGCCGGCCGGCGCGACCGTCGATCATGGCGGGGTGACACGCGTGCTCGCCGAGGCCAGGCAGCTGTGGCAGCGTGTGCAGCGGGCGCTGCCGGACGCGGATGCGCGAAGCGACAGCAATGACAGCGCGGCACACGCAGCCAGCGGCGCCGCCGAGGCGCGGGCAAATGCTGACACCGGTGTTCAGGCGGAATGGGCGGGACGGCTGCTGGCCTTCGCGTACCCGGACCGGATCGCGCAGCGGCGCAGGAAGGAACGCGGTCGCTTCCGGCTGCGCAGCGGGCAGGGCGCGCAAATGACTGTCGCCAGTGCGCTGGCGGATGCGCCATTCCTCGTAGCGGCGGAGCTGGGCGGCCACGGCCGCGATAACACCATATTTCTGGCCGCGCCGCTGGATGCGGCGGACCTGCAGCAGGATTTCGCGGGGCAGATCGCGGTGGAGGAGACGGTGACGTGGCACGCGCGCAGCGGGCGGGTGCGCGCGCGCCGGCGGCAGCGGCTGGGCGCGCTCGTGCTCGCCGACGCGCCGCTGACCCGGCCCGATCCCGGCGAGGTCGCGCACGCGCTGCTGGATGGCGTGCGGGCCGCCGGCAGCGCGATCCTGCCGTTCGGCGAAGCGGCCCGGTCGCTGCGTACGCGGGTCGCCTTCCTGCGTACGCTGGATGGCGACTGGCCCGATCTGTCCGATGACGCGCTGTTAGCAACGCTGGATGACTGGCTGGGCCCCTTCGCGGCGGGCCGGCGCTCGCTGGACGAGCTGCGGCGGGTGGATCTGGCGGCGGCGCTGGCACTTCGCCTTTCGCCGAAGCAGCGCGCCCTGCTGGACACGCTCGCGCCCACGCACCTGACGGTGCCCAGCGGCTCGCGCATTGCGATCGACTACAGTGATGCCCCGGCGCCGGTGCTCGCTGTGCGACTGCAGGAGGTGTTCGGCTGGACGGAGACGCCTCGCCTGGCGGAGGGTCGCGTGCCGCTGACACTGCGGCTGCTCTCGCCGGCGCAGCGCCCGGTACAGGTCACCCGCGACCTCGCCAGCTTCTGGCGAACGGGCTACTTCGAGGTGCGCAAGGACCTGCGCGGTCGCTACCCCAGACACTTCTGGCCGGACGATCCGCTGACCGCGCCGGCCACGCGTCGCACCCGCCCGCGTCCCTGACGACGCGCCGCGCTCAGCTTTCGGCGATCGCTTCGAGCGCCGCTTCGTCCAGCACGGCATAGCGGCCGCCACCCGCGAAGCGGATGACACCGTCATCGCGCAAACGCGCAAGCTCGCGCGCGAGCACCTCGCGCACCGTCCCCAGCTCTTCCGCCACCTGCGCCTGTGTGCCTGCGAGCGTGAACGCGCGACCCTGTGTGAGCGTGGCCCTCGCCAGCAGGTGCGCCGCCAGACGGGAGCGGACCGTGCCCACCGTAACATCGTGCAAGCGTGCGACCAGCTGGCGGATGCGGCGGGCGAGGCGGCCGAGCAGGTCGCGCGCGAGGTTCGGGTCCAGCGCCATGGCCTGCCACAGCGCCGCCTCCGGCAGGAACAGACAGCGCACGCGCGTGGCCGCCAGCGCCGTGACCGGGTAGACGCCGCCATCGAACAGCGGCAGCTCGCCGACCGTGCTGCCGGCATCCTCGTGGTGCACCACGTACGGCCGGCCGTGGTGCACGCGCAGCATGCGCACCCGCCCCTCGAGGATGGCAAACAGCCCGTTTGCCTGCCCGCCTTCGCGCCAGAGAAACTGCCCGGGTGCGTAGCGCCGCTGCTCGCCCGCAGCAAGCACACACGCGCGCGCCGCATCCGTGAGCCCGGCAAAAGGCGACAGTTCCGCCAGCCCGATCGCCTGGCCGTTCGGGGTGTGGTTCATGTGCGGTAATGGCGGGCGTGCGGCGGGCTAACGCAAGGGCCGGGTGGGGACGGCGTGTCTGGCCCTGCGGCCGAGTCAACGGATCAACTGCGTTGCTGGGGCTGGTTGCTCGGGCTGGTTGCTGGAAACGGATTGAACGGCAACGGCAAACGCCAACGCGAACTGCGTTGCTGGGGCTGGTTGCTCGGGCTGGTTGCTGGAAACGGATTGAACGGCAACGGCAAACGCCAACGCGAACTGCGTTGCTGGGGCTGGTTGCTCGGGCTGGTTGATGGGAACGGATTGAACGGCAACCGCGAACCGCAAACGCGAACTGCGTTGCTGGGGCTGGTTGCCAGGGCTGGTTGCTGGGAACGGATTGAACGGCAACGGCGAGGAACAGCGTTCCGGACCATGACCGTGCGCGCTCGGCGGTGGGATGGTCTCACACGTAACTGGTAGTTGGCACGGCTGAATACCGGTTGTTTACGAGATATCCCGTTCCCACCAACCAGGCCCGGTAACATGGTTGGTCCGTTTCTGCTCAGTACGCGCTGTTCCCGCGCAACCAGCGCCAGCAACCAGCCCCAGCAACGCAGTTCGTCCGTTTCCGTTTCAGTACGAGCTGTTCCCGAGCAACCAGCCCAGCAACCAGCGCCAGCAACGTATTTCGGCCGTTCTGTGCTTGTCACTCTGACCGGGCTGCGCGCATTCTTGCTGATCCCTCATGACGGAGCCGTGCAATGAAGCGGCGAGTGCTGCTGTTCGCGCTGTTGCTGAGCTGCGCCTTCTCCTGTCGGCTGCAGCAGAATCCCGCGCGCGGCTCGGGACTGCCGGTCCGGCCGAGCGACCGGTTCCGGTTCACCACGCAGGAGAAGTTCGATGCGGCCGCGATTCCCCCGTATGCGGGGGACCATGCGGCCATCTACGACTACATTGACAAGCACCAGAACGAGCACGTGGCGCAGTTGCAGCGCTGGCTGCGGCAGCCTTCGGTGAGCGCGCAGAACATCGGCATCCGCGAGATGGCGGAGCTGGTGCGCAGCGACCTGAAGGGCGTCGGCTTCAAGGAAGCGGAGCTGGTACCCACGGACGGGCATCCCGGTGTGTGGGGCTTCTACGACGCGGGCGCACCGAAGACGCTGCTGCTCTACATGATGTACGACGTGCAACCGGTCGAGCCGAAGGACTGGTCATTGCCTCCTTTCGAAGCCCGGCTGGTCGACAATGCACTGGGCACCGTGGTCGTAGCACGCGGAGCGACGAACCAGAAGGGGCCGGAGCGCGCATTCCTGAACGCCGTCGCATCGATCCTTGCCGTTGATGGCAAGCTGCCTGTGAATCTCATGGTAGCCGCGGAAGGCGAGGAGGAGCTGGGCTCACCGCATTACCCGCAGATCGTCGACCACTACGAAGCGCGCATGCGCACAGCTGCGGGCGCGGTATTCCCGTTCAATTCGCAGGACGCTACGGGCGGCTTCGAGATGAGCATGGGTGTGAAGGGCATCCTGTACATGGAAATGGAAGCGGCGGGCGGACCGAAGGGCGGACCGCGCAACGCGGAGATCCACGGGTCGTACAAGGCCATCGTGGATGCACCCGCGCTGCGCCTCGTGCAGGCCCTCGCGACGCTCACATCGAAGGACGGCAACACCATCACGGTGCCCGGCTACTACGATGGTGTGCGCCCGCCCACACCCGAGGAGCAACGGCTCATCAACAGCATGGTGGATCACTGGGACGACAAGCGGCAGCAGCAGTCGTTCGCGGTGGACCACTGGATCGATGGCGTGACCGGCCGCGCCGCCATCATGAAGTACCTCTACGATCCCACACTGAACATTCGACGGCATCTGGGGCGGCTACACCGGTGAAGGCAGCAAGACGATCGTGCCGCACAAGGTCACCGCCAAGGTCGACTCGCGTCTGCCACCGGGTCTGCGCGCTGACAGCGCACTCGCGATGATCCGGCGCCATCTCGACAGCAACGGCTTCGACGACATTGTGATTCGTCAACTCGCGGGTTATCCGGCGGCGCAGACATCCGTCGACGCACCACTCGTGCACGCGGCCATCAGCGTGTTCAACAAGTATGGCCACACGCCCACGGTCTCGCCCCGGCTGGCGGGCAGCGCTCCCTTCTATCAGTTCACGGAGCGCCTGGGCCTGCCGCTGGTCTTCTCCGGCCTGGGCCACGGCTCGGGCGCGCACGCTCCCAACGAGTACATGCTGATCCGCCCCGCCCCGGGTTCGCAGGTCGCGGGCCTCGCCGGCATTGAGAAGGCGTACGTCGACCTGCTCTTCGCGTTAGCGGGGAGCTGACGCCGTCCGGCAAGTCGAGCGATCAGGCCAGCCGGCCGCGGGATGGCCGATGCGCACTGCGCGCTGTCTCATTGTGGGGGTGGTGGCTGGCGGGTCGGGCCAGAAGGCGGGGAATGCATGCGCGTGGGAGACGATATGTCGCTTCGGACCGTCTTGGCGTTCGTGGGTACGCGCTCCAGAGGACCATTGTAGCCCCACTCCGGCCGTGATTCTGGGCCGCTACGGCCTCAGGCGGACCCGCTACGCATAGCCGGACCGGCCGAAAGCCAAGAACGCCAAGGTGGTCCGAGTGCTACTCGTCGCCTTCCTCGTCCGTGGCATGACGGAACCGGCGACGGGCGGCCCGGGCCAGCGGGCGCAGGCGGTTGCGCTCCGGGCGGGGCATGCGCTCGATCACCAGGCGGTCTTCGACCCCCTGCACGTCTTTCACTTTCTCCGCAATGCGCAGGGCCCGCATCAGCTCGCGCCGGCTGCGCACCACGCCGGAGAGCACGATCACACCGCCTTCGGCTTCCTTCACATCGAAGTTGCGCCGGCCCACCACGTCGTCACCCCAGAGGGCATCCAGCACGCGATCCTCGATGCGTGTGCGGCGGCGGCCTTCCCAGGCTTCACGCACGAGACGGCGGCCGCGGCGTGAGATGAGCAGGCCGCTCACCACGGCGCCCAGTCCGATCGCGCCGGCAATGCCGATCTTGAGGGCGAGCCCGGGGCGCTCCTGATTCGAGTCCTTCATCATTATCGGTTCCCTTTGCGCACCAAACGCGCTGTTTGTCGACTACGCGTCCAACGTCGCGGATTGTGCCTCTTCATGCCAGAGCCGGCTCGGCCAGAGGCCGTGTCGGTCCCGCGTCCTGGCCTTCCGCCAGCTCGGCCTGGCGCCGCCCCAGCCACAGGCTGAGCAGGAACCAGACTACGGAGATGGGGGCGGCCACGAGCGAAATGCCGGCTACGCCCAGGCCGAGCAAGCCCATCAGCGCATACGACCAGGCGCCCACCTGATCACCGGCGCGATACACGAAGGTGTCGATGAAGCTCTTCGCCTTGTACTTGTCTTCGCGCGGAATGACGGTGAAGAGCACCTCGCGGATGGGGCGGGCCACGGCAAAGTTGCCAGCCCGTCTGGCCACCTGGAACGCGATGACGACGCTCAGTGTCGGCACCATGGCGAGACCGAGAAAGCCGAAGACGGAGAGCAGCGGCACGATCGCCAGCGTCACGCCGACGCCGAAGCGCTTGACCAGCCTCGCCGTGAAGAGCACCTGGATGATCGCCGTGAGCACGTTCACCATCAGGTCGATCTTCGCGAACAGCGCGGTCTGCGCATCCCGACCGTGCACCGCCTGCGAGACGATGGTGGCCTGCTGGAAGTAGAGGAACGTCGAGCCAATGGTGAACACCAGCATGTACAGGCAGATGCCCATCAGGTAGGGCGAACGGAGCAGGTGCGTCAGCCCGGCCAGCGCGCTGCCGCCGATGGGCCGCTCGCCCGGGACCGCCTGTGTGGTGCGCCCGGCCGCGTCGCTCACCAGTCGGCCCAGCCAGCGCACGCACTGCACCGCCACTTCGATGAAGACCACCGCCACGAGCAGCAGGTTGGTCGTCGAGAAGATGCGCGCCAGCAATGCGGTGATGGAAGCGCCGAAGATGGCGCCCAGCGTGCCGCCCACACCGATGAACCCGAACAGGCGCTTGCTCTGTTCATTGCGGAAGATGTCCGTCATGAACGCCCAGAAGACGGACACCACGAAAAGATTGAAGACGCTGACCCAGATGTAGAACGCACGCCCCAGCCACACCGCCTCCGGCCCGCGCAGGGTGCGCAGCAGCACGAAGAAGAGGAGCAGGTTGAGCATGAAGAAGCGGTACGTGTAGGGAATGAACCGCTTGCGGGGAAAGCGCGCGACCAGCTTCGCGAACGGCGGGTTCAGCAGCAGCATCGAGAGCATCGTGCCCGTGAACAGCCAGGGCAGATTCTGCACGCCCGCGGCCACGCCCATCTGGTCGCGGATCGGGCGGATGATGTAATAGCTGGTCAGGATGAAGAAGAAGTAGGCGCAGGAGACCAGCAGCGCGCCCACCTCGTGCGGGCGTACGTCGACAACCTTGCTCAGCAGCACCTGCAACCCGGTCCGGTTCAGCGCGCTCGTACTGTTATCGCTCATCCACCGCTCGCCTGACAGTTCCTGACCTGATATCCCCGCGCCCGACTGGCCGCCGGTCCCGGCGCCGGAAAGATGGGGCTGCGCGCGCCGTCGCGCATCCCTGACCCTGCCTTACACACCGCGGCCATCGCATCCCCGGCGACGCGCGCGGGAACGGATCTGCCGGTCGCTCGCGGGTATCTCCACGGCAGGGACGCCTCGCGGCCCGCGCGCGCGGCATGCTACCTTGCACCTTCCGCCGCAGGGGCGGCAGGGGCGCCGGCCGCGACCGGTCACAACCTTTCCGCGCAACGAGTCAGCAATGACACACGGGAATCACGAGGGCCGCACGCGTCAGGCATTGGCAACGGCGCACGCGTCGGAGCGTGCGGGCACGGATTTCGTTCGCGCCATGATCGCCCAGGATCACGCCACCGGCAAGTTTGGCGGTCGCGTGATCACACGCTTCCCGCCCGAGCCGAACGGCTACCTGCACATTGGTCACGCCAAGGCCATCTGTCTGGATTTCGGCGTAGCGCAGGAGTCCGGCGGACGCTGTCATCTGCGCATGGATGACACCAACCCGGAGACGGAGGATGTCGAGTACGTCGAGGCCATCGAGCGCGACGTGCGCTGGCTGGGTTTCGACTGGGGCGAACACCTCTACTTCGCTTCCGACTACTTCGAGGAGTTCTATCGCCTGGCCGAGGGCCTGGTGCAGAAGGGGCTGGCCTACGTCGACAGCTCGAGCGAAGACGCGATCCGCGCGGCGAGGGGCACCGTGACCGAGCCGGGCCGGGCGACGCAGTACCGCGACCGGTCCGTGGCCGAGAATCTCGATCTGCTGCGCCGCATGCGCGCGGGCGAGTTTCCCGATGGCGCGCACGTGCTGCGTGCCCGCATTGACCTGGCTTCGCCTAACATGCTGATGCGTGATCCCATCCTCTACCGCATCCGCCACGCCAGCCACTACCGCCGCGGCGATGCCTGGTGCATCTACCCGCTGTACGACTACGCTCACCCGCTGGAAGACGCCATTGAGTGCGTGACCCACTCCCTGTGTACACTCGAGTTCGAGAACAACCGCGAGCTGTACGACTGGGTGGTCGAGAACACGGACGTGAAGTGTCGCCCGTACCAGACCGAGTTCGCGCGCCTCGAGCTGGATTACACGATCATGAGCAAGCGCAAGCTGCTGCAGCTGGTGGAGCGCGGCCTGGTGAGCGGCTGGGACGATCCTCGCCTGCCCACCATTGCGGGACTGCGCCGGCGGGGCGTGACACCGGAATCCATTCGCGCCTTCTGCGACCTGATCGGCGTGGCCAAGACGAACAGCCGTGTAGACATTGCCAAGCTCGAGTTCGCCATGCGCGAGGACCTGAACGGGCGGGCGCCGCGCGTCCTGTGCGTGCTGCGCCCGCTGCGCGTGGTGCTGAGCAACTGGCCCGAAGACCGTACCGAGCTGCTGGACGCGCCCAGCTGGCCGCACGATGTGCCACACACCGGGTCGCGGCCGCTGCCGTTCTCGCGTGTGCTGTACATTGAACGCGACGACTTCATGGAGGATCCGCCGCGCGACTTCTACCGCCTCGCGCCGGGCCGCGAAGTGCGACTGCGCTATGCCTACGTGATTCGCTGCGATGAAGTCGTGAAGGATGCCGCAGGCACAGTGGTCGAGCTGCGCTGCACGTGTGACCTGGACACGCGCGGCGGCGCGACGCCGGACGGACGCATCATCAAGGGCACGCTCCACTGGGTCTCCGCCGAGCATTCGCTGCCCTGCGAAGTTCGCCTCTACGACCGCCTGTTCACGGCGCCCGATCCCGAAGCCGATGGCGACTTCATTGAGAAGCTGAATCCCGCGTCCCTGGTGACCGTGTCGGATGCGCGCATTGAGCCAGGCGTGGCCCGCGATGCGCCCGGCAGTCATTACCAGTTCGAGCGCCTGGGCTACTTCGTCAGCGACGCGCTCGACTCGAAGCGGGGCTCGCTGGTCTTCAATCGCACGGTGACTCTGCGCGACACCTGGAAGAAGCGGGTGGCCGGCCGGGGTGCGGAGTCGCCGGGACGGCCGCGGCGCGCCAAGCCACACGAGACCGCGGCGGCGCGCAGCGCATCCGCGGCGACGCTCGAGAAAACGCCGGCAACGGTGCGTGACAAGTCGCCCGCGCTAATGGCCCGTTATCGCGATTATGTGGAGCGCGCCGGCCTGAGCGCCGGGGAAGCGGATCTGTTGTCACGCGACGCCGCAACGTCCGCCTTCTACGACCGTGCCGTGAGCGCGTGGAAAGGGCCGGCCGCCGGGCCGGGCGCGCTGGCGCGCTGGATCATCAACGAGCTGCCCCGCGAGCTGAAGGGCCGCACGCTGGAAGAGCTGCCGTTCGGCGGCGAAGCCCTGGCTGCACTGGTCGCCCTGGTCGAGGATGGCACACTGTCCGGGAGCGCGGGCCGCGATGTGCTCGCGGAAATGGCGAAGCACGGCGGCTCGCCCGCCGCGCTGGTCGAGCGCATGGGGCTGCGGCAGATCAGCGATGCAGGCGCACTGGCACCGCTGGTCGAGGAAGTGGTGTCGGCGAATCCCGGCAAAGCCGCGGATTACCGCGGCGGCCGCAGCGGCCTGCTGGGATTCTTCGTGGGCCAGGTGATGAGCCGTACGGGCGGCCGCGCCAACCCCGCCCTGGTGCAGGACCTGCTGCGGTCTCGTCTGGAACGCCCCTGATTCCCGAGGCCTGCAAAGGACTGGGGCCGGCGCACGCTCAGCTGCGCGCCGGCTTCACGATTTTCTCGACATGGACGCGCTGCACGTCCAGCTCGTCGCGGCCCACGAAGTAGAGGCGGTCGTTGCGCAGGACGGGGTGGATGTAGGGCTCGCGTGTGGTACCCTCGATCTGCAGCCTGCCCAGATAGCGGCCATCCGCGTCGAGCACATTGAATACCGTGTTATGGCCGGCCGCGGGCACGCTCAGCCAGATGAAGCCATCGTCGCCCACAATGATGTCATTGAAATACGGTCTGGTCTTCGGGATGCGGTCGGGATCGAAGTTGCCACCCAGTTCCTTGAACCGTTTGATCATGGGACTCGCCGCGTAGCTCGCGATCTCGGCGGCCGTGACCGGGAACGGCTCCGTGTCCAGACGGATCTCGGTGAGCGTGTCCCCGCCGAGACTGAAGCGGTAGATGCGCGGCACGCTGCCGTGTCCGTGCCAGAGGTGGCCCGCGCCGTCGAGAAACCATACCGGTTGGCCGGTGAAGGGCACACCCAGAACCATGCCGCCACGCGCCGTGCGGATGCTGTACGATTCGTAGATCGGCGCAGCGGGCTTCGCCAGAAAAATGGTGTCACTCGCACGTTCCAGCGGCACAGCGGCGCCACCTTCAACGGCCGCGCCGCGAGCGGTCGCGAGCGCGCCCGTTGAGCGCAGCGCCGTGCCGAGCAGCATGGAGCGCAAATTGCTTTCAGTGTCGCCCAGGCTGGATACTTCGTAGACGCGGTTCCGCTCCATGCCGCCGGCCATGACCCAGCCGTAGAAGCCGAGCCGGCGAGGCACGGCCCGGACGTAATCACCTGCGGACGTCAGCATGCTGTAGCGCTCACCCTGCTGGTCCACCACCACCAGCGTGTCCGGCGCCAGCCATAACAGCCCGTTTGCCGCCTTGTATTCGCCCGGCCCTTCACCGGGCCTCCCCACCGTGCGGATGTGTTTGCCCTCACCATTGAAGATGCGGAGCTCGTCGGCCTGGCGGTCGAGCACGTAAATGTGCCCATCAGCGCCCACCTGCAGCCCGGAGATGGATGCGAAGACGTCCGCGCCGGCGCCCTCGGTGCTGCCCAGCGTGAGTTCCGGCTGCAGCTGCCAGTGCGACTGCGCCGTCCACAGACCCTCGCGCGGATTGGTCACGCGCACCACTTGATTGGGCAGCGTTTCGATGGTGCCGCGCCAGGTGCCGGTGGAATCCGCACGGCCGCACGCGGGCGCACAGGCGATTGACGCCAGCAGCAGGAGCCGCGTTTCAATGCGTCCCGTCACATGGCCTCCTCGTAGCTCCGGGGTCCGCTCGACTAACACGGTGACACTATCGCGGCCTGCGGCTCCGGATGGCTGCGCGCAGGCGTGAGACCGGCGATCCGGCCGCGCGCGATCGCCGATTTTGACAGGCCCCGCGGCGCAACGCAATATCGGTCCCTGCGGGCGCGACCCGACTCCGTACGCATCACCCCATCGAGGAACTCTGGCCATGAGACTGCATCAGGACGTGCGCTTCGCACTGCGCGCGCTGCGACGGAATCCGGGATTCACGGCGGTTGCGGTGCTGTCGCTGGGATTCGGCATTGGTTCCACGACCACCGTGTTCAGTGTGATCGACGCGCTTGATTTCCGGCCCCTGCCCTACGCTGATGCGAGTCGCCTGGTCTGGCTCGCGGAAGTCACGCCACCCGACCACCCGATCTGCTCACGCTGTGGCTTCCTGACCTCCGCGGCCACCGCGGCCGACTGGTTCGCGAATGCGCGATCCTATGAAGCGACAGGCGCGGTCGTGAGCGGCGGATTCTCCTGGGCCCACGATGATGTGATCGAAGCGCAGAGTGCGTACGAGGTCACGCCCGGCTTCTTCCGCATGCTCGGCGTGCGCCCGCTGCTGGGTCGCGAGTTCGTTGCCGCGGATACCATGCCGGGCGCCGCGCCGGTGGTGCTGTTGTCCTGGAATTTCTGGCAGACACGCTTCGGTGGCGATCGGAACGTCGTGGGCAGCCAGCTACTCACGGCCGGGGCCGGCGGCGCCCACGCGCAGCCGGTGACCGTTACCGGCGTTCTGCCCCGGGAGTTCCGGTTCATGGCAGACCGGCCGTTCTGGATGCCTCGCCGGCTGGATGCCGCATCGGCGCGCGCCAGCCGGCTGCTGACTGCAGTCGGTCGGCTGCGACCGGGCGTGTCCAGCGCTCTGGCTAACACGGAGCTCGCGGGCATCGAAGCGCGCCTGGCCGTCGCCTGGCCCGATGCGTACCGGGGCTGGCACGCGAGCGTGAAGCCACTGCGCGAAGTGCTGGGCTGGGGCGCCGGCAGCGGACGCTTCGTGCTGTTCGCCATCACCACCCTCGTGCTGTTCATTGCCCTGTTCAACGTGGCCGGGCTGCTGCTGGCGCGGGCGGCCGCACGCCAGCACGAATTCGCGACGCGCAGCGCGCTCGGCGCGAGTCGCATGCGGCTGCTGCGCCAGCGCATTGTGGAAGGCAGCTGCATCGGCCTTGCCGGCGGCGGCGCGGGTGTGCTGCTTTCGCTCTGGGGCGTGCGCTTCGCGGCGCGCTGGTTCGCGACCGAGAGCGCGGGATTTCGGGTCGCGGTCGATCCTCGCGTGCTCGCGTTTGCCGCCACCGTCTCGCTGCTCGCCGGCATTGGCGCCGCGCTGTTACCGGCATTGCGCGGCGGGCACGCGAACCTGATCGGGAGCCTGCGCGAGCGCGCCTCGGCGGGTGGCGGCGTACGCGCGGCGCGCACATTGCAGGTGCTGATTGCGGCACAGATCGCGCTGGGCCTCGTGCTGCTGACCGCTGCGGGCCTGCTGAGCGCGAATTTCCTGGCGCTGCGCTATCTCGATCTCGGCTACGATCCGCACGGCCTGTACGACACCTACCTGTTCGGGGCACCGGGTCAGGCGTCGAATGCGGCGGCGTGGAAGCCGGCCGCGGAAGCGGCACGTACGCGGCTGGCCATGGTTCCCGGCGTCGAGTCGGCGATTCTGGTCTATCAGTCGGCCGTTCATCCCACGATCGTGCGGCCGGCCGAGCCCGCGAGTTCCCAAACAGATCTGTTAGTACCGGACGTGAAGGCCGTCGATCCGGCCTACTTCGCCACGCGCCGCATCACGCTCCTGCGCGGCCGCACCTTCACGGATCAGGACGGCCGCGGCGAACCGCTCGTTGCGCTCGTGAATCAGGCCACGGCCGCCGCCTTCTGGCCGGGACAGGATGGGCTCGGCCGGACCCTGCTCGTGGGCGATAGCGGCGCCGCCGGCGAACTGCTGACCGTGATCGGTGTGGTGGCGAATGCGGAACGTCGCAGCCAGACGAGCCGACCTTCGCCAACGATCTACCGCCCCTTTGCGCAGGCGAAACTCTATCACACGGCTGCGACACTGGAAATGCGCGTGTCAGTGCCGCGGCCCGAGCTGTTCGCCGCAGCGGAAACGGCCGTCCGTCAGGCCATGGACCAACCGGCCGATCCTTTCCGGTCCGAGGAACAGCGTCTGGGCGACCGGCTGCTGCCGCAACGGTTCAATGCCCTCGTGCTCGACTTCTTCGCCGGGTTCGGGCTGCTGCTCGCGGCCATGGGCATCTATGGCAGCATCGCGTACGCCGTGTCGCAGCGCACGCGCGAGATCGGCATCCGCATGGCGCTGGGCGCCGAGCGGCAGAGCGTGCTCGATCTGGTCGCACGGCGGGGCGTGGTCCTGGCGCTTGCCGGCGTGGCCGGCGGGCTGGCCGGCGCCTTCGTGCTGACACGCGTGCTCGGTTCACTCGTGACCGGAACCAGTACTACCAATCCCTGGGTCCTGGCCGGCGCCGCTTTGCTGATGCTCGTGATCGCACTCGCCGCCACGATGCTCCCGGCAAGGCGGGCGCTGCGCGTGGATCCGGTGATCGCACTGCGGATGGACTAACGTGTCGTTAGAAGACTGCGGGCGGTGCTGCGCCGGCCGGCGCGCGCAGGGCGCGCGCGGATGGGCGTCGGTGTCGACGACGCCGGCTGCGCCGCGGTTCCGGCTCCGGCTCCAGCGCGGGCGGCGCGCCGGGGGGACCCGGTGGCCGCGGCGGTGGCGGCCCGGCCGGCCAGGTTTCCTCTTACGGGTGGCGCGGGCGGTTCGGCCGGCTCCGGTCCGCCGGGTCGCACCGGTTCTTTCGGGAACATGCTCTATTCGCTCCGGCGATGCAGGTCCAGCAGCTCCACGTGCTGCACGCCATCCTGATCTGTCAGCACGCCCAGCACATAGTCGCTGCCTGCTTCGTATGGCGTGAAGTGTGTCGGCAGGCGCACGGAACCAAGCCATTCTCCCTGTGGACTGAAGAATGGTACAGACCGGCGCCTGGTCGGCTTCGGAGAAACCTCGGTACTGCGGCGCCCAGAGGAAGCCATCCGTGTCGACGAACAAGGCCGAATACGCGGGGCGGGTCTCAGGGTTGGGCCGCGCGCGCAGCGCCTCGCGAATCGCGGCGGGATAACGCGGGCCGGGTTCCACGATTGCACGTTCCGCCTTCAGTTGTTCAGCCGTGAGGTTCAGGTCATAGCCGGGGACGCGCATGATCATGGCAAGCCGGGGCTCGTTGCTGTACACGGAGACCTGCATGCTGTCGCCATCGCCCAGGTAGATGTGCTCGCCGTGTACGGCCATGTACGCGTCCTTGTGAAAGATCGCGGCCGCATCGCCGGTGGCGAATTGAAAGCCTTCGTAGCCGGGAATCACAGCGACGGTGTCGCGTAACTCACCGGTTGCAGCGACAAGCAGCAGGGCCTTGGGCAATCGATAGAGCCCGTCAGGAGTATCGCCGAGCAGTTCGCCGGTAACCACGAGCGTGCCGTCGGACAGCGGCGCGAGGTCCCTGAGCAGCATGTTCGTGCTGCCCACGGCAACGGTGCGATGGCCGCTCCCATCGCGGCTGAAGAAGGTGACCCGCCGCTGCCAGTAGTCGAAGGCGAGCAGCGAATCACCGCGTGCAACCCGAACGCTGGTCAGCCTGCGGAACTCGCCCGGACCATCGCCGTCGCGGCCGAACGTCGCGAGGTACTTGCCCGCTGCGGAGTAGAGCCGGACCTCCGACGTGCCGCTGTTGGCAACCGCGATGGAGCCATCGCCCAGACGGACTGCGTTGCGCACGCGAAAGAACTCGAACTCCGCACCCGACCCGGTGCGCGACAGATCGAGGCGAGGCACCGAATCCACTGTCCAGCCATGGCCGGCTGCCCATTGCGGAGCGGTGGACGCGACGATCTGCACGCCCGCGCTGTCCGTATGCGTGACTGCGCGCGGCACGGCATCCCTGCCACAGCTCGCGACCGCGGCAACAGCCATGAGCCCTGACCATCGTTTACCCATGAACGGCTCCCGATCGTCTGCCCGTATTCGCGGGAGTACGCGCGGCATCGAGTCAGGGGACAGTGCCGGCCACCGCCCAGGCACGCGCGCGCAGGTGCAGGCTGCCGTCGCCTGCTGATTCGAGTCTCCGCTCGAGGCGGGCGCGCAGGCGGGCACGCTGCGCCTCGGCAAGGCTCACCACGTACGCCGGCGCCGGACCCTGGCCCGCAAGGAACGGCTGCCAGAAGTCTGCGAAGCTTGCGAATCGCGTGTCGATCCGAAGTGCCGTCGTGCGAACATCCGTCAGACCGGCCTGCTGGAAGAGCGCGCTCAGTGGATCCAGCCTGCAGAGGGGAAAGCGGTTGCCTTCATCCAGCGCCTGCGCCCCTGCATCGAGTGCCTGTGCTTCATCCCAGAACACACGCAGGAACTCCATGCCGTCCGCATAATCCCACACGTACACAGCCAGTGTACCGCCGGGCCGCAGTGCTCGCATCCATTCGGCCAGCGCGCGCTCCGGCGATGGCACAAAATTCAGGGCGAGGCCGCTGACCGCATAGTCCAGTTGCCGGGCGCGCAGCGGCAGCGCAAGCGCATCGGCGACGGCGAAATGAGCGCGCGCGTCTGTGCTGTGTCCGTCGGCTTCAGCAATGAATGACGCCGACCGGTCGATGCCCACGAGTGCGCGTGGCTGTGCGTGTGCGAGCACCGCCGCAGCCAACGCACCGGAGCCACACCCGGCATCGAGCCAGACCCTGTCGCTCGCGGGTTGCAGCCACGCCAGGAAATCGCGCGCGACGAGCCGGCTCCAGCGGCCCATGAATCTCTCGTAGGCAGAGCCCTCGGCCCACAGCGATTCCGTCATCGCCGGTCGCGAGGAATGACGATTCCCCTCAGAACAACCGGCCGCCGTTCGGCACGGAGCCGTCCGGCCGGATCAGCACCGTTTCGCCCTGCGCATCCGGGAAACCCAGTGTCAGGCATTCCGACATGAACTTGCCAATCTGTCGCGGCGGAAAGTTGACCACGGCGCAGACCTGTCGGCCCAGCAACGCTTCCGGCGCGTAATTGGGCGCGATGCCTGCCGACGACTTGCGCTGGCCGATCTCCTCGCCGAAGTCGATCCACAGTTTCAGTGATGGCTTCCTCGCCTCCGGGAACGATTCCACGCGCACCACCGTGCCCACGCGAATTTCCACCTTCTCGAAATCCGCATAACTGATCCGTTCGCCGGCCATCCCCGCTCCGTTCGCGTTCACGGTTGAAGTTTCCGGGCAGCTGCGCGCTGCTGCGTGTCCCGCCGCGCCTATGGTAACACATTGGACCGAGCTGCCCAATCCCAAGAACGACCACCGGCAGCGCGCCAGCGCGCCCGCCGGCGGTGCCGTCCATGGCTCCGTGGATGAGAAGGTGATCCGCACAGGCGGGCGGCGCCCTGTAACACATGGTTATAGTTCTGCGATACGCGACGACGGTCACCGCGGCCTGGTCAAGGCCTGGAACGCGACGACGGCTCACGATACTGTCGCTACGGCGAGACGAAGCGGCAGAGATACGCCACTGGAACGCTCGCGCGGACCGTGCAGGCGACGCCTGAAGGCACTGCGTACGTCTCACCCGCGGCGTACTGCCTGGACGCGTCCGCCTGCCGCACTTCGAGCGTGCCGGACAGCAGCGTGACGCGCGCCTCCGCCGTCGGAGTGAATTCGTAGGTTCCGGGTGTGATCACGCCCACCGTCGCAGCACCACCATCCGTGCTGAATCGGAGGCTCTGGATCCGGCCGTCTGAATAGCTCGCGTGCGGGATCGCCGCCTGCGCTGCGCCGGGATCGCTGGTCGCGCCGGCCACGGCGAACGCCGGGACATCGAAATGCTGCGCGAAAAGGTCCCTGCCCGTGAGGTATTGATCGTCCTCCGGGTAGAAGACCGCGACCTCCGGGTCCTCGCCGGCGAATCGCCTGATGGCCTCGAACGATTCCCACAGCGACAGCACCGCGACCTCCGTCTCGTCACCCTCGCCGCGCACCAGCATCATCGAGCCGACGTTGCCTGGTGTGCCGCGTTGACCGGCGATACCCGTGCGGCGAACGTAATCGACGTAGGACGCGGCGTCGCGCGCACGCACACGACCACGCCAGTACCTTGCGATCATTGCAGTCACCCTCCTGGATTGTCTCCGAGCCGTTGAAGGAAGCGCGAGAACCCGCGCACGCCGTTTACCGTGCCTGGCCGCGGTCGCAGGGCAGCGGACGTCATGGGTCAGAGCGGTTCCGTGCGCGAAAGGCCCGCACCTTGGCGAGGTTGCCGCAGTCCGACATGTCGCACCAGCGGCGTGACCCCGCACGGCTACCGTCCACGAACAGCCAGCCGCAGTCGTCCCCTTCGCAGAGCCGCACGCGCGCCAGTTCCGGGGCCACGAGCAGCTCCGCCATGGACCACGCGATCGGCGCCAACGGGTGGTCCAGGCGCTCCTCGTCGAACTGCCACTCCCACGCGTAGCCGCCGGACGTGGCGACGGAGATGGCGCACAGCCGAGTACCGCCGCGTCCACTCGGTGACCTCGCGCAGCTGCGCGGGCGTCACCGCCTTTCCGGTGCCGGCCTGACGCAGGACGTCGTAGATCAGCTGCCGCAGGTCGCGCGCTCGTCTGGCGGCCACGCGCGCTGCTGCCGGCCGCTCCCGCCCCAGCCCGCGGTAGCGGCGCGCGAGGCCGGTCGAGAGCATCCCGCGCCGCTCGCACCACGCGACCAGACCGTCGAACGCCGCCAGGTCATCCGTGTGACGGTCGCGCGCCTCCCAGCCCCGTGTCCTGGTGAATTCCAGTGCGTGCCAATCGGTTTGCACGACGCGAACGTATCGTAACCTGATAAAACTGTCAAGATGGTTACAGAATGCGAGGCTCTCGAGTGGCGCAACGGAATGCGTCCGCAGCAGTGCGGAAAATGCGAGATCAGACGCGGGCGTGGTGACGGCTGACGATCGGTGCGCCGCGGGTGCGCGGTCTTGGAGCCTCTCAGGTGCCGCCGGCGGGGCGCCTTCCCTGGTGTCTTCTTACGCCCCACCCGTGGGCGGCCGGTTGTCGCGCCGGGCAGGCTCGAGCTGCGCCAGCCGACGCAGATTGCCCAGCGCCCGCACCAGCAGCAGGCCGAACATGCCACCAGCGGCAAGGATGCCGCCAATGTCGAACGCGGTCATGCCCACGCCCAGCACATGGAAACGCAAAGGCCGACCGAAGAGCGCCATCATGTTGAGCAGCAGCAGCAGCACGCGCACCTCGGTCGGTCCCAGCATGCCGTAGCCGAAGCCGAACTCGCCGAACACGTGCGTCTCGAGGTACACGTTGATGGATAACACGAGATATGCAATGACAATGGCGAGGCCGACGGAGAGCAGCATGTAGGGCGAGAGGCCGAGACCCAGGCCGATCACGAAGGTGGACCACGCGTCCGTCAGGTGATCGAGGTAGTAGCCGTAGCGCGGCCGCTCGATCCGGCGGAAGCGCGCGAGGGTGCCGTCGAGACTGTCGCCGAACCACTGCACCACGAGCAGTGCGCTTGCTGCCCACAGCCACTGCTCGCTGCGGTTGGTGGCGACGTACGAGGCCGCAATGCCGGTGGAAGCGAGCAGTCCCAGCAGGGTGAGATGGTCGGGCAGGACCCAGCCCGGCAGAGCGGCCGCGAGTTTCGGCAGCACGCGTCGCTCGAATCCCGCGAGCAGGAACTGCAATGTGCGCTGATGTTTTCCTTCCGCTCCGGCCACGCTCTTTCTCCGCTGTTCCGTGTCAGGTTGAGCGCAATCTGCGGTGTGCATGAGCGCACAGCGCTGCGAACGGCTGCGCCGGACACCGTGTCAATGGGATCGGCGCGGTGGTCGGGCCGCTACGCGTCGCTGGTCATGATGAACAGGGGACTGCCTTCGAAGGTCGCGTAATTGGGGCGCAGGCGGTCCACGTTGTAATACTTGGTTATGTCGACCATCTTCTTCTCGGCCGACAGCCGTTCCAGCGGGACCGTGTCGTAGCGGCCCCGGTGCACGCTCACCAGCAGGCCGTAGCGCCGCGCCAGCACCAGGTCGAGCGCAAGGTTGCCGAAGGCCATGGGCACGATGGAATCGAGCGCATCAGGATCGCCGGAACGCACGAGGTATCCCAGGCGCTGATTCACCACGTTGATGCGCCGGCCGTTGTTGTAGCGCGGGCTGGCGCTCTGCAGGGCCGCCCCCACCACGTCGCCAATGCCGCCCAGCTTGCGGTGCCCGTACTGGTCCGCCTCCTCGCCTTCGAACGACATCGCGCCGCCCGCGTGCGCCATGGTTGCGCCCTCCGAGACCAGCACCACCGAGTAGCGGCTGGGATTGCGATTGCGATCGTAGACCAGCAATTCCGTCAGGCGCTCGGCATCGAAAGGGTATTCCGGGATCACACAGCGATCGGCGGCGCCCGCCATGGTCGGCAGCAGCGCGGTGAACCCGGCGTAGCGGCCGAACACCTCGACGACCAGGATGCGTTCGTGCGAGCCGGCCGATGTGCGCAGCTTGTGCGCCAGCTCGATGGTGCGCGTGACGCAGGTACTGAAGCCGATGCAGTAGTCGGTGCCCGGGCACATCGTTGTCCATCGTCTTGGGGATGGCGACGACGTTCAGCCCGTCCCTGTGCAGTCGCTCCGCGTAACTCAGCGTGTCGTCACCACCGATGGGAATCAGCACATCGACGCCCAGGAATTCGAGGTTGTGCAGGACGTCAGGAGTGACGTCGTTGACTTCCGGCTGGTAACGGTCTTTCAGGTGGGGCGGCACATCGCTGAGCGGCAGCGCGCTGGGTCGGGTGCGCGACGTGTGCAGGAAAGTGCCGCCCGTGCGACCGGCGCGATTCACCATCGGTTCGGTCAGCTCCTGCACGCATTCGCTGTTGTCCGCGCCGGCTCGCGGCACCAGGTCCACCAGGCCGGCCCAGCCGCGACGGATGCCCAGCACGCGATAACCTTCGCGCGACGCGCGGATCGTGAGAGCACGTATGGCGGGATTGAGGCCGGGCACATCGCCGCCGCCCGTCAGTATCGCAATCGTTCCACGCTGACTGCTCATGTAGGGAACTCCGCACTCGCGATCCGGCGCGGACTCGTGGCGAATCCGCGTCCCTTCCGGCCCAAGCCCCCGTCAGCGCGTCCGGTGCCTTTCGCGCTCAATGCTACACACGATCGCCGCAACCGTTCAGCGGCAACGAGGGTGGCGGGCTGCCGGACACGTGCGTAACGACGTCGCGCGCGAGCCGCTCAGAGCGCCAGCGCGGAGCGCCACTGATAACCGCAGCGTTTGCAGACGCGGTCCGTTTCGTCCACACTCAGGCCGAGGCGCCGGAGCAGTGGTGGCGCCGGTCCCGTGCGCCGCGGCAGGTCGGGGCGAGGCTGGTGCAGGACGACACGTATGGTGTCGCGCGAGCCGCAGCGGGGACAGGCGGGTGGCGGTCGAATTCCCAGGCAATGCATGCAGGCCTCCAAATGCTTTGTGCGTCTGTTCCATACGTGCGCAGCGCCTGGCTGGTGCCAGCGGACGCATACGGTCTGATACACCGCGTGTCAGAACCGGGACCGCTCAGCGATTCCATGGTCGAAGAAACGGGTCGGGCATTCCCGCACCGGCCCAGGCTCCCGGAACGGACAATGAGACGCCACGGAGTAATCGCAACCGGTTCGCGTATGCTGCACAGGCTCGTGCTGGCATCGCAAGCCACCATGACCCTGGCCATCACCATGGGCCTTGCCCTGCTCTCCGCCTGTTCGGCCATCGAGCCGGTAGCGCCCGACCATGGTGACTCGGGGAGCACCGCGACGACGCCGGTCTACCGCTATGGCGCGAAGTTCGAGCCGCCGCTGGGCCGGGTGGTTCACGGGATGGGCCAGTGGGAGGACTACAACACCAGGTACCTGTCACTCCTGCCGGCCGGCCTGCACCCGGCGTCGCAGCTGGTCTTCATCGAAATCGGTGACACGCCCCGCGGCTGGCGGCCGCAGCTGATCGCGCAGCAGCTGCAGTCCCTCGATCAGGCCGGGCTCATTCCCGTGCTCGACATCGGGCTGCGGGGCAATCAGCCCACGCCCGCCGAGCTGGACACCATGCAGGACAAGCTGTTCGGCATCGACGATGATGTTGCCGGCGGTTCCGTCTATGACGGCCGCATCAATGACCTCGTCAACGTGATCCGCGACTTCCACAGGCCCGTGCTGGCCCGCATTGGCGGCGAGTTCAACGGCTCGTGGAACGGCTATCACCCGTTCGCGTTTCCGCAGGCATTCCGCAAGATCGTGGGCGTGTTCCGCCAGGCGGGTGTCTCCAACATTGCGTTTGTGTGGTGCTACGAGCCGGCAGCGCCCGGCGATTTCGCGGACACGAACAGTGCGGGAGAGCATCGCTGGTTCCCGGGCAACGACGTCGTCGACTGGTTCTCGATCGATCTGTTTGCCAAAGCCGACGTATCCGGACCGACCACGGTGGCGGGCCGCAACGATCTCACGCAGTTCGGCCGCACGCTCGCCTTCCTCGACATGGCGGTGGCGAGTGCGCGACCCGTCATGATCGCGGAAAGCTCGCCCTCGAAGTACGACTTCGGCAGCCCGGCCGCCGCTCAGGCGGCATGGGACGAATGGTTCACGCCGTACTTCCAGCTCATCGAGCAGCGCCCGGAGATCGAGTGGTTCCACTACATCAATTACGACTGGACGGTCGCGTCGTACTACGCCAGCAGCGGCTGGCAGAACAACGACCTCACCGCCAGCACCATGCTCGCGGGGCGCTACACGACAGAGCTGGGCAAGGCGAAGTACCTGCACGGCGGCGAGACGTCGCTGCTCAAGGATTACGAGAAGTACAAGTAGCGCGAAACCGGCATCTCGCGCAGTGCGTACGGGGCTCGTCGCCACGACCGTGCGGACGTCGTGCGCGGCGGGCCCCAGGCCCTCTGCCTCCGACCGAGGTACCTCATGGAACTCGTGCTGCGCGACGTGCGCTACGGCCTGCGCCGGCTCATCGGCAGTCCCCTTTTCACTACGGTGGCGGTGCTCTCGCTGGCGCTCGGCATTGGCGCCAACACCGCCATCTTCAGCGTGGTCAATTCCCTGCTGCTGCGCGACCTCGCCGTCGCCTCGCCGCAGAACCTGGTGAACATCTACACCAGCGACGACAACGGCATCGTCTACGCCACGTCATCGTATCCGGATTACGAAGACCTGAGGCAGTCGGCCACCGTGTTCGACGGCGTACTGGCGCACGAGCTGTTCCTGGCCCAGGCCGAGCGCGACGAAACCACCAGCATGGTCATGGGCGAGCTGGTGTCGGGCAACTTCTTCTCCGTCCTCGGGCTCAACGCGGTGTTAGGGCGTACCTTCGCGCCCGAGGAAACAGCCGTGCCGGGACGCAATCCGGTGGCCGTGCTGGGCGACGCCTACTGGCGCCGCGCCTTCAACGCGGATCCCGGCGTCATCGGCCGCACCGTGCAGCTCAACCGGCGCGCCTACACCGTGATCGGCGTTCTGGCGCCGCAGTTCAAGGGCATGTACCCGATGGTCGACACGGACATGTATCTGCCCATGATGATGGCGAACGACCTGAACCCGGCAGGCAGCGACAGGCTCACCACGCGCGGCAGCCGCAGCCTCTTCCTGGTTGGCCGGCTCAAGCCGGGCGTGAGTCTGGCGCAGGCCGGCGTCGCCGTGGGCGCCATCAGCGCGCGCCTCGAGAAGCAGTACCCGGAATCCAATACCGCCAGGCGCATGTCGCTGGTGCCCTCGAGCAGCGTCGCGATCCATCCGGCAGTCGATCGCGCACTGTACCCGGTCGCGGGACTGCTGCTCGCGGTGGTCGGTCTGGTGCTGCTGATCGCGTGCGCCAACCTGGCGAGCTTCCTGCTGGCGCGCGCCACGGACCGCCGCCGCGAGATCGCCGTACGGCTTTCGCTGGGCGCGCATCGCTGGCAGCTGGTGCGCCAGCTCGTCGTCGAGAGCATCCTGTTATCACTGCTCGGTGGTGTGGCGGCGGTGCTGCTCGCGCAGTGGGCGCTGCGTCTGCTCACGAGCTTCCAGCCGCCACTGCCGATTCCCGTGCACCTGAACGTGGGCATCGACAGCCACGTGCTGCTCTTCACGCTGGCCATCTCGATCGTCGCCGGCATCGCGTTCGGACTGGCGCCGGGGCTGCAGGCCACGCGCGCCGACATGTCATCGGTGTTGCGCGATGAAGCCGGCGGCGTGATCGGCGGCCGGCGCAGGGTCACGCTGCGCGGCGCACTCGTCGTCGCCCAGATGGCCGTTTCCGTGCTGCTGCTCGTGGGCGCCGGCCTGTTCCTGCGCAGTCTGGACAAGGCGCAGCGCATTGACCCGGGCTTCGACATCGGACCGGCCGCGATTCTCTGGCCGCAGCTCGACATGAGCGGTTTCGACGACAAGTCGGGCCCGCCCGTGCAGCGCCAGCTGGTGGACGCGCTGCGCGCGCTGCCCGGCGTGACGGGGGTCGCGCTCGCGGACCGGCTGCCGCTGGGCGCCGCCATCCAGACCGAGAACATCTCCGTCGACGGCGTGCAGCCGCCGCCCGGCCAGAAGACATGGGACGTCGATTTCACGCACGTCGACGGCGCCTACTTCGATCTGCTGCACATTCCGTTGATGGCGGGGCGCGTGTTCACCGACGCGGACGGCGCGGGCACCGCGCGCGTCGCGGTGATCAGCGAAGCGGCGGCGAGGCAGTTCTGGCCGGGCGGCGATGCCGTCGGCCAGATCTTCTACCTCGGCCGCACCCGCGATACGCCGGTGCGCGTCGTGGGCGTGGTGCGCGACACCAAAGTGCGGACACTGGGCGAGGCGCCGCGGCCCTACTTCTATCTGAACAGTGCGCAGACGTACATTCCATCCATGATGTTCGTGCTGCACGGCTCACTGCCCGCGCCGCAGCTGGTGGCGGCGGCGCAGCGGACCGCGCTCGCCATCAACCCTCGCATCGTGATCATGGAAGCGAAGACCATGGAGCAGCACCTGGCACTGCTGCTCTATCCGCCGCGCATGGCGGCCCTGCTGCTCTCCGTATTCGGCGGGCTGGCACTGCTGTTAGCGGCCGTGGGACTGTACGGCATGGTCAGCTACGCGGTGGCGCGGCGCACGCGCGAGGTGGGCATCCGTGCGGCGCTGGGCGCCAGCCAGCGCGACGTCGTGGGTCTGCTCACGGGCGGCGGCGTGAAGCTCATCGGGGTGGGCTGTGCCATCGGCCTGGCGCTCGCGGCCGCGCTGACATGGCTGTTATCGGGATTCCTCTACGGCGTGCATGCGACCGACGCGCTCACGTTCCTCGCCGTGCCCGCACTGCTGGGCGGCGTCGGGGTCCTCGCCTCGTGGGTACCGGCCAGGCGGGCGGCGCACGTCGATCCAATGCACGCACTGCGCACGGAGTGAGCGGCGCGGCGAAATTGCCGCTGTTCGCGGTCAGCACGCCCGGTCTCGAGCGCGTGCTCGCGACCGAACTCGCTGCCCTGAACATCCACGGCACGATCGAGCAGGGCGGCGTGTCGTGGGACGGGGGCGCGCGCGACCTGTGCATCGCGAATCTGTGGTCGCGCACTGCCAGCCGCATAACAGCCGGTATCGGCGACTTCCGCGCACGCACATTCTTCGAGCTGGAACGACACGCCCGCGCACTGCCCTGGTCCGGCTTCCTCAATGCCGGCCGCCCCGTGGCACTGCGTGTCACCTGCCGGAAATCCCGACTCTACCACGAAGGCGCGGTCGCCGAGCGTTTCCTCGAAGCCATCGAAGCGAGCACAGGCGCACGCGGTGTCGCGCATGCGGCGGAAGATCAGGATGCAGGCGACGACACGGGTCAGCTCTTCGTCGTTCGTTTCCTGCGCGACCGCTGCCTCGTGCGCGCGGATGCGTCGGGCGCGCTGCTGCACCAGCGCGGGTACCGTCAGGCACTCGCGAAAGCGCCTCTGCGTGAGACGCTGGCCGCCGCGATGCTGCTGGCCTCGGCGTGGGATCCGCGCGCGCCGCTGCTCGACCCGCTCTGCGGCTCCGGCACGATCGCCATTGAGGCCGCGCTGCTGGCCCGCAACATTGCGCCCGGCATTGCCGGCGCCGAGCGGCAGCCGCGCGCGTTCGCCTTCACGCAATGGCCGGGCTTCGATCTTGCGCTCTGGCGACAGGTGGTGGACGATGCGAGAGCGCAGGTGCGGGAACGGAGCGGAACGCGCATTGTCGCCTCTGATCGGAACGGCGGGGCCATCCGGGCGGCGAAGGAGAATGCCGCCCGCGCCGGTGTGCTCGATGACATCGAGTTCGCGGTGCGACCGCTTTCCGCCCTCGTGGCGCCCGCAGAGCCCGGCTGGCTGGTCACCAACCCTCCCTACGGCGTGCGCACGGGCGAGCGCAACACGGCCCTCGCCGTGCTCGCTGAGCTGAACGCGCTGGCGCGCGGACCCCTGCGCGAATGGCGGCTCGCCCTGCTCCAGCCCGAGCGACTGCCTCCCGATCCGGCACTGCTCGAGCTGTTCGCGACCTCGAACGGCGGATTGTCCGTCCGCCTGCTGGCGCGTTGATAGTATACGGTTAGACCCGTCGCGGGCTGCCGGTCACGGCATCACCGGCGCTCGCGCATGCCAGCCAACGCAGCGCGGTCCAGCACCTGGCCGTTGCGGATGACCGCAGCGATGCGCCGGGTGTTGTGGATGTCCTGCAGGGGATCGGCATTGAGGAGTACGAGATCGGCCACGTAGCCGGCGCGGATGACCCCGAGCGAGTCCGCGAGTCCCAGGTAACGGGCCGGATCGAGCGTGGCCGATCGCAACGCCTCCACGGGCGTGAGCCCGCCTTCGACCAGGAGCTCCAGCTCGCGGTGCAGATCGGTCGCGGGGAAATCGAACATCGCGCCCGCATCCGTACCGGCGAGAATCATGACGCCGAGGTGCTCCAGCCGTGCAACGAGTGCCGGCATGGCGGCGAACGTCACACGCAGATTCGCGGTGCTCGTCGCATTGAAATCGTGGGCGCCCTGATTGCGCCAGTCGTTCACGAGGTCCGGCGCCAGGTCCTCGAGACGCGGATCATCGTTCCAGCGGCCGGACGCGGCGAAGGCTTCTGATTCCAGATCCTTGAGCGTGGCATCCAGCGCCACACCCCGCTGCACCATGAGCGCAGCCAGCGCGCGGACGCGCGTGCTGTCGATGTGCCCCACGGCCTCCGCGTCCGCGGCATACAGCGCGTTATAGCGTTGTGCATCGTCTTTCTGTGCCAGCACGCGATTGCGCAGCTCCCTCTCGTGGTTTGTGAAGGCGGGCGCGAGGCCGAGCGAGTGCTCGATGCTGGTCAGGCCGCTGTCGATCGCTTCCTCGAGGGTGAGGCCGAACGGCACGTGGCCGGCAATCGGCATGCGCCGTGCCCTGGCCTCGCGGGCGAGCGCGAGCCACACGTCCCTGCGCATGAACGAATCCTGGATCTTCACGTAGTCGGCGTGTTCCGCAACGCGCGCCACAGCCTGCGGCGCGTCCGCCGCATTGGTGATCCCCTGACCCCAGGTGCTGGGCGTGATCGCACCGGTCGCATGGTTCACGAACGCCAGGCCGGCCGCAACGATGCGGGGTCCGACGCGGCTGCCGGCCGCAATCTCGTCGCGCCAGACGAAGATCGAATCCGGCGAGCCCATGTCGCGCACGCCCGTGATGCCCCAGGCCAGGAAGAGGGGAAGAATCGCGGGTCCGCGCAGCAGGGAAACGTGCATGTGCATGTCCCAGAGGCCCGGGATCAGATACTTGCCCGACCCATCCACCACCGTGGCGCCCGCGGGCGCCGCTTCGTGCCCGATCGACTGGATGCGATTGCCCGCGATCAGCACGGTCATATCCGGGGATGGGGCAGCGCCAGCGACGTCGATCACCGTGACGTGCGTGATGGCGACGCTGGCCGCAGGCGAGGCCGCGCCCCGGCAGCCGAGCCATGTGCCGGCGAACAGCGCGACGATGCACCAGAGTCTCTTGCCCATGATGTCTCCCGATCTTCGACGAAAGCATGCGCAGCCCGGACGGGCCGGCCGGCTGTCCATACTCTCCAGCAGGAACCTGCCCCGCGCCGTGATCTTCCTGGCCATTGGCAGCATCATGCTGCGGCGGACCGCGCAGGGCAATCCGGCAAAGCGCACCGTTAACGCGAGATTGCGGATGCAGGCTGGACGCGCGGCTGCCGCGCCTGACCGGAACGGGCGCTGAGGCGAGTTCGCGGACATGCCTGCCGCCCCTTGCGGGCTGCTCGGGAACACCGGCAACCTCCGGGACGACAGAGCACGCTCAGGGAGAACGGCATGGACGCTCGACTCGACGGACAGACCGCCATCGTGACCGGTGCCGCGCACGGCTTCGGCCGCGAGATCAGCCGGCAGCTGGCAGAGGCGGGCGCCCGCGTCTGGTGCTGCGACATCCTCGCCGAAGAGGTGCGCGAGACCGCCGCACTGTGCGGCGCATCCTGTACCGCCCGGCAACTCGATGTTACGGATCGCAGTGCCTGCCGCGCAGTCGTCGAGGAAGCCGCAGCGGCGGGAACTGGCGTCCACATCCTGGTCAACAACGCGGGCGGTGTGCTGGGTCAGGTGGGGCGCCCGGTCGAAGACGTCAGCGAAGCCGACTGGCGCGCCATCATCGATGTGAACCTGAACGGTGCGTTCTTTCTCGCGCAGGCCGTCGTGCCGCACATGAAGCGTCTGCAGACGGGACGCATCGTCAACATCTCCAGTGGCGCCGGCATCACCGTCAGTCTCACTGGCATCCAGGCGTATGCCGCGGCCAAGGCCGCACTCCTCTCGCTCACGCGTCAGCTGGCGCACGAACTGGGGCCGTTCGGCATTACGGTGAACAGCATTGCGCCCGGCTTCGTGCGCTCCAACCCGAACACCGAGCGGCAATGGCAGTCCTACGGCGAGGAAGGCCAGCGCAGACTGGTCGAGTCGATCCCGCTGCGCCGACTCGGCACCGCCGAGGACATTGGGCACGCCGTGCTGTTCCTCGCGTCCGGCGCTGCCTCCTACATCACGGGCGAAGTCATTCGCGTGGCGGGCGGCCGCTGAGGTGAGCGCGCACCGAGCGCCTTGCGCAGGCCGATCTCGCGATTGCGCTCGGTCACCGACAGCGACGTCACGCCGTAGACGCCGACGCACGCCAGGAACAGCGCCAGCAATCCGAACGCCTGCAGCAGGTCCAGCGTGAAGCTGCGCACCGCGAGCGAGCGGTCCACGGCTGCGCGCATCGTACCCGCGGTCCGGACCGGGGCGGATGCATTCATGTTGTGGACGACGGCGCGCGACCGCCGGTAGCAGCGCCGCCGGATCGCCAGGCGTGCGCAGCCGCGCGCCGCGGCGGCCGTCGGCCCCTCCCCTTGCTCACTGAGGTATCCCGCGCCAGATTACCTCAGTCACCAAGGTATCAGGCAACCGGAGCGAGGCGACGCGTGTCGGGAAGCAATGTCTTTACGGGAACGCTGGACCTGCTGATGCTGCAGGCGCTGGAGAGCGAACCGCTGCACGGCTACGCGATCGGGCGCTGGCTGCGGCAGCAGAGCCGTGATGTTTTGCGCATTGAGGAAGGCGCGCTGTATCCGGCGCTGCACCGCCTGGAGCGGCAACGGCTGGTGGCTGCGCGCTGGGGTGCCTCGGAGCTGGGGCGGCAGGCGAAGTTCTATCGGCTGACGGCTGCGGGCCGGCGCCGGCTGGCGGCCGAGCGCGATCGCTGGCGTGAGCACGCGACGGCGGTGGAGGCGGTGCTGGGCGCGCAGCGAAGCCGGGCATGACGAAGCGTCGATTCCGCCCGGGATTCCGCATCACACGGCAGCAGCCGGATGCGCAGCGTGACGTCACGGAGGAGATCGCGTTTCACCTGGCGATGCGAGAGCGTGAGCTGCGCGCCGGGGGCCTGAGCGCGGAAGAGGCCAGGCGGCTGGCCATCGCGGCATTCGGCGATGCGCAGGCCATTCGCGATGCCTGTCTGCGCATTGACGAACACGTGGCGCGGCGTCGTCGCCTGATCTGGTTCCTGGAGTCCGTGCGGCAGGACATGCGTTACGCCTGGCGAGGCCTGCGGCGAACTCCCGTGTTCGCAATGATCGCGGTGCTCACGCTGGCCCTGGGCATTGGCGCGAACGCGCTGATCTTCAGCCTGGTGGAAGCGGCGCTGCTGCGCTCGCCGGCGGTTCCCGATCCTGCCAGTCTGGTTGCGGTCTGGACCACCTCGCGGCGGGGCGATCCGCACTCGGCGTCCTCGTGGCCGGACTATCAGGAGTACCGCGCCCGCTCCACCCGCCTCGGCGATCTGGCCGCGTACACGGCGTACGAAGTGGCGGTGGGCGATGGCGCAGGGACCGAAATGGCCGTGGCTGAGATGGTAACAGGCAATTACTTCCCGGTCCTGCGGCTGCGCCCCGTACTGGGGCGGCTGCTGCAGCCCGATGATGATGGGCAAGGGGCGGACCACGCGGTGGCGGTCCTTTCGCACGCGTACTGGCGCACGCGCTTCGGCGCCGACCCGAACGTGGTCGGGCGCACGGTGCATCTGGACGGCGTGGCGTACCAGGTGGTGGGCGTGGCGCCCTCCGGCTTCGATGGTCTGATGCTGGGACAGGTGCCGGATGTGTGGCTGCCGCTGCAGGGTCTGCCGCAGCTCATGCCGGACGGGTTCGACGCGAGCACGTTCGAGGAGCGTGCCATGCGCTGGATCCCCGGGCTGGTCGGCCGCCTGCGTCCGGGCGCAACGGTGGAGCAGGCGGGCACGGATCTGCTGCGCGTCTCGGACCAGCTGCTGGTGGAGGATTCCGCGGCGCGCGGCTCCCGCCGTGTCACGGTCGAACCTCTCGAACGGCGCATCCTGCCGGGTGGCGGGGTGGCGATCAGCGCCTTCCTGGCCGTGCTCCAGGGTGTGGTGGGTCTGACACTGCTGCTGGCCTGCGCCAATCTGGCTAACCTGCTGTTGGCACGGACCACGACCCGGCGCCAGGAAACCGGTGTACGTCTGGCTCTGGGCGCGGGGCGGGTCCGGCTGCTGCGCCAGCAGCTCACCGAGAGCCTGCTGCTGTCTCTGCTGGGTGGTCTGGTGGCGCTGGGCCTGGCGCGCCTGGTGCTCCGGCTGATCAGCGGCTTCGAGCTGCCCTCCGGCTTCGTCGTGAGCAGTGCCGGCGCCACGCTCAATGTGCGCGTGGTCCTGGTCACAGTGGGGCTGTCCGTGCTGACCGGCCTGCTTTTCGGCTCGGTGCCGGCGCTGCTGGCGGCCCGTGCGGATCTGGCGGGCGTGCTGCGCGAAGGTCGCAGCGGAGACACGCGGCGCAATGTGCGGATGCGCTCCGTGCTGGTCGCTGTGCAGCTGGCAGCCGGTGTGGTGCTGATCACGGGCGCAGGCCTGTTCCTGCGCAGTCTGCGCAACCGCCTGGATGTGGACATCGGATTCGACATTGATGGACTGGCCCTGCTCACGATCGACCCCGCAATGAACCGTTATTCGCAGGTACGCACAGCGGCTCTGCTGGCGCAGCTGTCGGAGCGCGCTCGTGCGCTTCCCGGCGTACAGGCGGTTGGCAGCGGTGCGCAGGTCCCGCTGCAGGCAGGCGGCACCGCGACATTCGCCAGCATTGACGGCTACCAGCCCGCGCCGGACGAGGAGGTGCGCGTCGACTATGCGGCGGTGGGTCCAGGCTATCTGCGCGCGCTTGGTCTGCCGCTGGTGGCGGGCCGCGATTTCACGGACGCCGAGATCACAAGCGGCGCGCACGTCGTGATCATCGACGAGACCATGGCCGCGCGCTGGTGGCAGGGCCGTGATCCGGTCGGCGGCACCGTGCGCTTCGGGGGGACAGGCGATGCGCCATTGCGTGTGACGGGCGTCATCCGGCGCACCGCGTGGCACGGCATCGATGTGGGTACGCGGCCGTTCGCGCTGCTTCCCGAGACGATCCTGCCGGGCCGGGAACAGGGCTTTGCGCCACCTGTCACCGTGCTGGTGCGCACGCGCGGTCGCGCGGTCGCGCTGCTGGCCCCGCTGCGCGCGCTGATGCGTGAACTGGATCCGGCGGTTGCCGTATCGTCAGCGCGCACACTGCGCCACAGGTACTCTGCGGCCCTTGCGCCACTGCGCGCTGCCGCGTGGCTGCTCGGCACGTTCGGTGTGGTGGCTATGGTGCTTGCCGTTGTCGGCATCTACGGCGTCATCGGCTATCTCGTGGCCCAGCGGCGGCGTGATCTGTCACTGCGCATGGTACTGGGTGCGCAGCGTGGCGATGTCATGCGGTTGGTCACGCGGGGCATGATCGCACCCGTGCTGCTGGGTCTCGGTGCCGGCCTGCTGGCGGCTCGACTGCTGAGCATCAGTCTCCAGCGTTTCGTGTTCGGCATCGGCACGGGCGATCCCATCACGTACGCAGTCGCCGTGCTCACACTCGCCGCGGCGGCCGCAGTGGCCACGGTGCTGCCCGCGCGGCGCGTGGTTCGCTCGAACCTGGTCCGGAGTCTGCTCACCGGCTGACCCGCGTTCACGGCGCGTCACTGTCACACCCCCCTGCCATCTTCTGTTGGGCTCGGTTCCCAGACAACGGAGGCTGCGCAGATGAAGACCACGATTCTCCTGGACGACGAAGTCCCCGCCCCCGGCCAGCACACCATCCGCGCGCTGCTGCGCATTGAAGGCGAAGCACCACCCGCCGGCGGTCGCGCGCCGGTCAACCTGGCGATCGTGCTCGACCGCTCCGGCTCCATGGCGGGCCCCAAGCTGGAGGCGGCGCGGCAGGCGGCGGCCATGCTGGTGCGCAGGCTGCGCTCCGAAGACGTGGTTAGTGTCGTCGCCTACGATCAGGACGTTGCGACGGTAGCCGAGCCGGCCACGGGCACTGCGCAGCAGGATCTGGCGCAGCGCATCGAACGCATTGAGTCCGGCGGGTCCACGAACCTGAGCGGCGGCTGGCTGCGGGGCCGCGAGCTGGTGGCGCGTGCGCGCGGCCAGTCCGGCGCACACCGCATCCTGCTGCTGACCGACGGCCTGGCGAACGTCGGCATCACGGATGCCCCCTCACTCGTGGGGATGTGCGCGAGCGCGCGGGAGAACGGCATCTCGACTACGGCAATCGGCTTCGGCGAGGATTACGACGAGTCGCTGCTGCGCGCCATGGCCGAGGCTGGTGGCGGCAATCTCTACTACATCGAGAAGCCCGATCAGGCGGCGGGCATCTTTGCCGACGAAGCCGAAGGCCTGCTCCATTCTCTGCGCCCAGAACCTCGCCGTCACCATCGATCCCTCGCCTGCGGCGCAGCTCGTTGCCGTGCACCACGGCTATCCGCGCACCACGCAGGGACGCGTGCTGCGGCTCGACATTGGCGATCTCTACGTGCGTGAGCCCCGCAGTCTGCTGATCGAATTCAGACTGCAGTCGACCGGCGATACCCGGGATGCCGTGCTGCTCGCGGACATTGTCGTGAGTGCACAGGTGGTAGCCGCAGCCGGCATCGCGCAATCCGACATCCGCCTGCCGCTCAGCATCTCGCTGGCCGACGGTCCGCGCATTGATCCGGAGGTGCGCAAGGAGATGCTCTATCTCGACGCGGCACGGGCACGGGAGCAGGCGATCGAGCACTACCGTGCCGGCGACGCGCCCGCGGCCGCCAGCGCGCTGCACGCGAGCTTCGCGTGCTTCGCCGCATCTCCCTATACGGACGCGGGGCTGGAAGAAGAGCAGCAGGACCTGCAGGAAATGGCGCAGCAGTTCGCATCGCTCGAAGTCGGCGAGCGGGATGCGAAGTACCTGTACCAGCGCGCGCACAATGCCCGCGTCGCACAGTCCGCGAAGAGCAGTCTCATCTCACGCGTTCTCCGGAAACAACGCTGACCGCTGAGTGGGAGGAGGGCGCGGAGTACGGCGTTTTGGGGGGTTGATTCACCGCGGAGTGGTGGGAGGGCAGTGGGGCGGTCGGGCGGTCGTCTTCTGGTGCGGGGCCGCTGCTCTCGCGATCGCAGGCAGGCTTCAGCGATCGAAACCGCGCGTGAAATGCGCGGCTGGCCGGCCCAGCCAGCGGGTCATGCGCATGACGTGCGGAAACCCCGTTCTTCCGCCTTTTGCCAGTTGTGTCAGCGTGGCCGCGCTGATGCCGCCGATTTCGCTCGCGACCTGTTTCCAGGTAAGTGCGCGTTCGAGTCGCTGCGCATCCAGCGCCGCGTACAAGGCGGCCGCGTCAAAACGCAATATTTCTTCGCGGCCCACAGCCGGCAACGCGGCGCCGTCCGCTCTCGCGGCGGGGCCACCGCGTGTGAAGCTCTCGGGTGTTCGATTCAGCCAGCGCAGCATCTGCAGGACGCCATCGCCTTCCAGCACTGTTCTCCGGGTCATGCCGGTCAGTGTGGATGGACTGAGCGGTCGATTGCGTGCGCGACCGAATGCGGCACTGATGGCGAGTGCTGCCTGTGGCCAGCTCATGCCCAGAGCGCGGCGTTGCGCATTGAGCGCAGCATGGAGTGCCGCAATGTCGAAATCAGAGGATGGATCGAACGCCATGCGACCGACTCGTTGTCATGTCAGCCAGCGTGAAGTCACGCCAAGTGCGGCGCCGGCTGCACGCTGGCGGGTTCGCGAGTCGAGTGGCAGCCGGCTCACGGCACGGGTGCCACGGTCGGGCTCACCGCGGCTGCGGCTGCGCGGACCATGCCGGCGACGTCGCCCCACGTGGCAGCGTGCAGGTCTGCGTCCGGGTGCTGCGTCCCGGCGTCCGGTCCGAACCAGACGGCCGTCATGCCGGCGGCGCGCGCGCCTCTGACATCGGTGTCCAGCCGGTCGCCGACGAACCACACTTCACTGCGTGGCACACCCAGTCGCGCCGCGGCGACCTCGAGCAGCAGCGGATCCGGTTTGCGTACCGCGTAATCGGCGGAGGCAATGACAAAAGCCATGTAGTCGGCAAGATCGTGTTTCGCGAGCTCGTGTCGTATGACGTTGTGCCCGAACAGGGTGTTACTCACCACACCCATGGCGATGCCGGAGCGCTGGAATGCGTCGAGCGCCTCGCGCACACCCGGCATTGGCCGGGTCTGCACGGCCGCGTTCCAGAACGCGAGTTCCAGCTCGGCCAGTGGAGCATCGAACCGGGTCCCGAAATAGTCGTGAATCAGCCGCGTCAGGGAAGCCCACGGCGTCTCGATGCCGAGCTGATCGCGACGATCGGCCACCTCCCGCGTCACGCGCTCGGCGCGCTCGATGATCTCGTCGGGGCTGACGCCCGCGCGCCGCTCCACGCTGTGCGCGAGCAGCAGCTCGATGCCCGCCCGCCTGTCGAACGCAACCTCCTCGACCAGCGTGCCACCGTAGTCGAAGAGCAGGCCGCGAGGGCGTTTGATCACGCGCCTGATGCTCGTTGCCGGCCTGCCCGCCTCATGGCTGGCCGCAGCACAGGACGCAGGTCACGCCGGACGGACACGACTGTGCATTCGGACAGGCGCCACCGCCGCTCAGGCGAGGTTGAGCTGCCACGACACGCCAAAGCGATCGCTGCACCAGCCGAAGCGACGGCTGAAGCCGTAGTTGTCCAGCGGCATGAAGACCTGGCCGCCCGCAGAAAGCGTGGCGAAGGCCGCGTCCAGTTCCTCGGCACTTTCGCACTCGACGAACAGCGACATTGCCGGCGTGAACGTGAAACCGTGCTTCACCGGACTGTCGATGACGATGAGCGCGTGCCCGCCCAGCGAAGCCGAAGCCAGCCTCACGGTCCCTTCCGCACCGGCTTCACCCGCCGCGTAACGCTCCACATGTTCCACCCGGAACGCCGGGAACACCGCCCCATACAGCTCGAGCGCCGCCGTCGCATCGCCTTCGAACATGAGATGTGTCGCCGCCTTCACCGCCATTGTCGCACTCCTCCCGCGTCGCAGCTCTGGATCGGATGTCCAGCATGGGAACGCATCCTTCAACACAGGGGCCGCCACGGACACAGTGGCCGGATCAACACGCGGCGCCCCGACCCTTCCACGTCCGTACAATGCGTCACGAAAGTCCCCGCCACAATCCACGCCACCAGCCCCCCACTCGCTCCCCGCTTCCGGGTAAGGATTCCGACGTCCTCAGCGCCCGTCTATGAGAAGGCACTCGGTGTGAAGGGTCCAACGTGGTGGACTCCAGCCGACCAAGGTCGGCACGCGCCCCCGGACCACTCTTCTATCCGCACTCTTCGAAGGCGCTCTCAACGGCGCCGGTGCAAGCGGATGTCCGTTCCGCGCATTGTACGTTGCCAACTCCCGCGGCGACCTCAGGGTCGGGTCAGGGCGCGGATCGCAGTCGCAGAAGTTGAAATCGATCTTTTCGTTGGCCTTCCAAGCCAGCATCAATCTCTAGCTTCGGATGTCTGTACTACTGAAGCCAACGAATGTGCGCGGTAAATCCAGTCGCGCGGAGTTGCTCGGACATCTCACGCCAAAAGCCCTTCTGTGTCAATCCTCAGTGGTTGTCTCGGTGGAGGCCGTCCATGAAGCTGACGACCCTGTTCCGCCACCATCCAAAGAGGAAGCTGGCCCAGGCCCAAGCGGCGAAGTCAAACGTGGCCACTGCAAGTCTGTAGCTCCCGAACGCGTCTGTCTGCGTGACGATAAAGTTGATTAGGAACACTCCCGCTGCGAAAGCGGACGCGATGTGACCAAAGCTCCTTTCACCGCGCGTTACCACCGCCTTTATGCTCGAGGCTCGTGCCCGACGTCGATCGCGCAGATCTTTCAGCAACCCCACTGCGAAGAATACAAGGAACGCCGACTCGAGCAGATATGCTAGCTGATGGTCACTGAGAATGTTCATGGCTGCGGTTACGAAACGGCTGGCCAGACCGTTCATTGCGGTTGCACAATCAGTATCTCTTCGACTAGCTCAGCCGCTTCGGCGCTCGCCGCCCATGTTGCCAGGGAACAATGATCTCAAGCCGCGCCCTAGTTCTTACTTGCACAAGTCAGCGTAACGGTGCTTGAGCGGCACCGGGTGTACGACTTCCTTGCGCCATTCGAAGGGCGTGGCCCGGGGGTTGTAGACGGCGACGAATGCATTGATGGCTTCGCGGACCTGCTCCGGTGATGTGAAGCTGGCGCCCCGAAGTGCCGCGCGCGCCATGATGCTGAACCAGAATTCCACCTGGTTGATCCAACTGGCGTGGGTGGGAGTGTAGTGGAAGTGGACGTTCTTGTGCCGTGCGAGCCAGTGGTCGTGCCTGGGCTTGTGCGTACTCAGGTTGTCCAGGATCACATGGATCTCCACGTCGGCCGGATAGTCCGCGACAACCTCGTTCATGAAGTGGAGGAATTCCCGGCGGCGGCGGCGCTGGTAGTGCCCGGCCCTGATCTGACCCGTGAACACATTGAGGGCAGCGAACAACGTGGTGGTTCCGTGACGCTGGTAGTCGTGGCTGAAGCCGCTGATCGCGCGGCCATTCGGCAGCCGCAGGTAGCCCTGAGCCCGCTCCAGAGCCTGGATGTGCGGCTTTTCATTGATACTCAGCACGATCGCGTTTTCGGGTGGGTTCAGGTACAGCGCAATGATATCGGCCGCCTTGGGACCGAACTCGGGGTCCGTGCTGATGCACCAGCTCCGGCGCCGTTGCAGTTGGATCTGGTGCTTGCGCAGTACCCGCCAGACGTGGGCCTGCGACACATTGCCCAGCGTTTCCGCCACCAACCGCCCGTTCCACTGCGCAAAACCGCGCGGCGCCGGTTCATCCAGTTGCGCCAGGATGCGCCGCTCGGTGTCCTCGTCGTAGGCGGCTGGCGCCCCCGTCCGCGCCGCGTCGTCCAGGCCCTTCACACCCTGCGCCGCGAAACGAAGCCGCCACTTGCTCACGGTCGCGGGGCGCACCTGATGCCGTCGCGCAATCGCGCTCGTGCTGTCCCCGCGCGCCGCATTGAGGATGATGCGAGCGCGCTCCACATAGCGAAACTCCATGACCTTGCTGCGGCTCCACGCTTCCAGCGTCTGCCGCTGCTGCACCGTCAATACGATCTCGGTCGCCCGGCCCATGGTGCTCGCTCCGCGAGGAGTGAATACTGTGGACCCCTATCTACATGATAACGCGATCTTGGGCAAGTTAGTACCAGACACTCTGCAGCAGATCGGCCACGTTGTCGGATCCGCGGGGGGCCACGCCGACACCGACCCTTGTTGTCGAGCGATCAGAAGAGGCAACTCGGACAATGATGCCCGCGGCCGTAGGAGCCATAGCAGAATTCGCTTGGCGGAAATCAAAGTGTTCCTATCGCCGTGGATGGAGCGATCCCGCGTAGTCGGGATCTTCCAGCCACCGTCAGGCCGACCGCTCAATTGTCTGCTCTCTTATGGCCTCCCGGAATTGTACCCGGAAATGAGTCTGACGATTTCATTCCACGCGACGTTCAGTCGCGGACTAAATGCTTCACCGACTTCCGGATGGTGAGCCCAGCGATAATTAGAGAATGGGTATTTCGGACCGGTCCTATGCAACGCTCGCTTCAGCACCACCTGCACGGGATCTTCATTGATTGCTCGCCACCCCTCGCAAACCTCAAGGTCCGAGACATTCATGAGCTGCCATGGCAATACGTTTGTTTGCCTGAGCATTCCTTGACCCCGAATATCGGCGTCGAGTTCATCATACATTGCCGGCGTAATCGGGAAGTGCTCTAACGTAACGACAAGTGGAATGATAGGAGCTACGTCCCGAGCGATGCCGCGTCCTTCCAATGCGCCCGATTGCACGGAGTCAACTGTAGCCGATATCTGAGCGGCCGCTTCGACAACCGTCTGCGTCGCCTTTCGCCGAAAGACATCCCAGGAGCGCCCAGCCACCGCATCAGCCGGAAGCAACCCAGCTTTTACCTCAAGAAGAATCAGACCGGAGCCACTCAGAATCGCGGCATCGCACACGCGATCCGACTGTCTGATTTGAAGATCCCTTTCCATCATAACGGTTCCTTGGAAGGCGCCCGGTAGAGCATCGACAACATACTTCTCGAAAACAGCGCCCATGAAATCGAGAAATTGCTTCCGCTGGTCCTCTGTTAGACCGTTGTCCGGTGCCAAGAATACGTGATGAAGACCAGTAGTGAGTTTTTCTGACAACAACTTCACCGAGGGACAATAGATCCGTTGTCCATCATCTAACACGGGATGCTTCGCTAGATAAATGCGATCATATGTCGACCATTCAGCCGCACCATGGAGGGCGTGTGCCGTTGCAACTGCACTGTCCAGCGACTGACTGACTACGCCTAGGTACTGTTGAAGGTCATCATCCGATAGCGAGAGACTTCGCTGAAAGTGAGATCTATCGAAAACCGACCCCGTGTTAATTAGAGCGATTTGCTGCCGTCCTCGCCACAAGGACGAAACCGAGTGCAGGATCGACAGAAAAGTGATCGAATCCAGTCCGGAAATGTTCTGCAGGCGCTGCGGGAGGTTCATGTAAAATGGACTGTGTCGCGGGTCGTCGTGGTCCCGCAGATAAAGCAAGTAGGCGCGCGCCTCCTCGTGTCTTTCCACGCTCGGTCGATTGAACAAGCCGTTGGCCAAGAGATGTGCATTGCTCCTGCTTCGACCAGCCGGTTTCCTTGCGATCGCTGGCGCGACTACAAATTCCCTGTCAATAAGCCCACCCACTGCCAGGAGAGCCGTACCTAAGATCTTCGGCGCGTCCAACTCAAGCGGTCGGCCGCGGGGGCACACCATTAGCGCACGCTTAGTGGCGTTGATTGTCAGAATCTCGTCGAATACCGTAACGGAATCCGGCCCTGCTTTGTGGAGGGCCTTCAGAACTGGACTGCCGTCGCCAAACAACGCCGTTAGCACTCCTGCATTTGCTTGTTGTGGTCTGTGATACAGGAGCATGCTAATGCGGCCGAGGATGTCGAGCACAAATCCGAGTGGTAACCGTGCCAAGCGAGCGTCGACGAATTCCCAGGATGGCCAAAAGCCAAGTAGCTCGTGCAAGCCCAGTCGTTCCTTGAACGCTTCTTCAGGCGGAATGGTCACTGGTTGGGCTCCCTTTGGATCGCAAGCGCGCCAGACTCATTGTACTCGCTCCGTTGCTTCTTGTCCGAGCGGTGGATAGATGGAGCAGGCCTGCTGTCAAGCATCCTTCGACACGCGGCCGAGCTCGCCGCCAGACTGCTCGAGCAGCCAGATCAGCGCGCTCGCCGCATTATCATGGACGGCCGCCGCGTTGCGGCTTCGCTCGCCCTAGATGCTCGAGTAGCCGCCGACGTGCAGCACCAGGTTACCGCCCGTCGTGAGGTAGACCGAGACCTCGGTCCACCGCGTCGGCGACCGCTTCCCGTTGCGGCCGCGCCCTCGCCAAGCGCACGTGGGTGCCTTGGCACTCTGAACCGGGAGCCGCCACCTCGTGCGCGAGGTCGTCGTCGTTGCCAATGGTCGGACGAATTCATGCCAACGAGCGGCTCCAATGCGATCACTTCAGTAAGGATTGAACCCCACGGACTTTTGTCGCCGCGGTGCTTTGCTGAGGCCGCCCATCTTGTCGCCTGTGTGCGGGCATTGACGGTCATTGCCGCACCGGTGTTCGGTTCGATTGTCCGGGTGGCTCGCGTGATACCGCCACGTCTCGAGCGTGTCGTCCGGCTCCGGCTGCTCGGTTCCCATGGGTGAATGCAACGCCACGCCGGCTGCCTTGTGCTGTCCCCAGGCCAGGGCCTTCGTCTCACCTCTGTAGCCGTACACGATCATTCGATGGTAGCCGCGTTTGCATAGCTCGACCCGGAGCTGCTGGGCATAGCTCTTCGAGTTGAGCTCCGGCTCGTCGGCGGACAAACAGGCGAAGATCTTCAGCTTGATCGCTGCGTCCTTTGGCACCTGACAGGCCGCGATCTTTTTCGCGAGCTTGTCTGCCTGTCCCTTATCGCCGTCCATCTCGATGGTGCCGGTCGCAATATCTGTCTCGGCATTGTAATTACCGTGCGTCAGAATGTAGATCACATCCCCGTCTTCGAAGCCGTTCCGACGCCTACTTAGGTCGCGCACCCCGGCCCACGTGATCCGCCGATACCTTTTTCCGGCTCGGTTCATTACGTCCACCCACATTTCCGCCTCGGTCACCTGGTCACGCAAGCCGGACACCACCAGCACGTAATGCCTGTCCATTCCTCACTCGCCTCCTTCGAAGGGCGCAGCGCGATCGTGATCAATCCGATAGCTGGCCGGGTGCGCGGGAAACCGACAGGTGGCACCGGCGGGTGCGGCGAAAGCGTGGCTTGGCCGCCGTGAGAGAAGATGTAGTACGGTAGGGTTATGGGCGTTCCCCTGGGAAAATAGGAACCACGGTCGTAGGTGCTGTCGGCCGTCACCTTGATAATGATGCTGTAACCCTTCGTCGACTGCTGGAGGAAGTACTGATGGCACCCGATCAAAGCAGGGGAATGCATCCTGGACGATCAAGAAGAGGACGTCGGTCGTGCTGCCGAACCCCCTGTATGCTACCCTTTCCGCATGATCGCTATCAGTGCCGCCAGTCTTGGTGACGGAGCCAGCCGCCTTCTTGTTTGCCTTCCGTTGACCGCCGTTGACCTGGTAGCCCTGCGATTCACACGGCATCGTGTTCTCCCTCCCTGCCTGCAGCTGCTCACGCGGCGAGTCGTGCTCCTTCTTCCTCAGATACGGCAAGCTATGCTGCTTCGTGCGTGCCCGCACCAGCGATCCCGCGTGCGTACCACCCCCAGAATGCGCCTGCGCTTCCGGCCCCCGATGGCAGATCGGGTGCAACAACGCCACGGCCACACGGCCCTGCCTCGCAGATACTCCGCATCCAGCGCGTCAATGCGCTTCTTGCGTCGCTGCCCGCCCACACACCGCGCTCGGATTCGCCACCACCACCGCATGCCCCAGCGCGCTCAACTCCAGTGACACCCAGGGCCAATGCGTCCCCGCTTCCATCACCACACGACACGGCGCACGCTCGCCAAGATACGCCCGCAACCCCACCTCCGTCGTCGCCACCGTCGCCCGCTTCACCACGCACCCCGCGCCATCCACTTCGCACGTCACGCTCTTCCGATCGCCCACATCCAGCCCAATCGTTAAATTGATGATCAACATCGGCCAACCTCCTGGTTTCGGGACCTCCGGGTCCGTCACGGTCAACTCTTCTGGCGAGCGCCTGCCGCTACGCCGCGACCGATCAGGAGGTTGGCCTTCGCATTTCAACTCCCCGTTCTCCGCGGTAAGCAACAAAACAAGAACTCCGTTCTCCGAGCCCTTCTCAATCTCCGCGGTGAGATGCGAGTGACCGTGCAATGGATGCGACGTGTTCGCGGAGTGACGGCGGCCCGACAACTTCGGCGTCGGCGCCGTACTGCAGCACGTGGCGCGCCAGCCAGTCCGGGTCAGCCACGCTGTGCTCGACGGTGATGCTGCCGTCGGGCGAGGCCGCCTGGCGCGTGCGCTCGCTGACCCAGCGGGCGACGCGAGGCGAGTAGCGAACCTGTGCGACCACCGCGTCGCGCGCGCTGTACGCGCGGCCGGCCTCATCAATGAAGCTGCTGATGTCGATCGGGCCGGGCTCGAAATGTTCGGCCTCGAGACGCGCGCCGAGCACGCGGTCGAGGCGGTAGATGCGCGGCTCGTCTCCCGGTACCGGTTGCGCCGCAAGGTACCAGCGACCGTTGGCGTAGACCAGGCGCAGCGGTTCGACCGTACGCGGTTCCGGCGCACGGGCGCCGGGCCTCAGATAACTCAGTGTTACCCGGCGGTGCTCGCGCACGCCGTCGGCCATGATGCCGCGGAACGCGTCCTCACCCAGCTCCACCTTGACCGGACCGCGCTCCTGCTCGATGTGCAGCACAATGGGCGGCGGCGTGCCGATGCCACCTGCCGCTGCGGACTGGCGCTCGCGGGCCGGCGGCGAGGGACGGGCGAAAAATGGAAAGCGCGGCGCCTGCAAAGACGGCGGCGGTGCCAGATCTTCGGCTGCGCCGTACGGCGCGGCTTCTTCGGCCGGGACGGGGGCGCCGGGCATGGCGCGTGGCGCCTCGCGCACCATGGGCACGGCCAGCGACTGCTCCATGCGCGAGGCCAGCGCCAACAGTGTGTTGCGACCGGCCGCGTCTTCGCGCTCGGCGGCCATGATGCGCAGGCCGAGGCCGAGCGCGAGCGCTTCCCGCTGCGAGAGCCGGACAGGCCGCTGGAACTGGCGCCCGGCAAAGACCTGCACGCGATCCTTTTCGATGGTGATCTGGATGGAATCGGCCTGGCCGGGCGGCAAGTAGAAAGCGCGGGCCGTGGCTTCCTGGATGTCGCGCAGCAGATCGGCTGGGGATGCGTCCAGCGCGCGCGCCAGCTCATCGAGGCGGGCGCCGCCGTCGCGCGCCGCGGCGGGCAGCAGATACAGCAGGCGTTCGAGGCGAACCTGTGCCGGCTCAGGCATCATCGCCTCCACCGTGAATGCGGGCCACATCCGCAGCCAGCTCGCGGAACTGCTGCGCCAGTTCGGCCGGCTCGAGCACATCGGCTTCACCACCGAGTCCCAGCAGCCAGCGCAGGAACGCGCCTACCTGATAGACACGGAATCGTCGCACCGTGTCGCCGCCCTCCAGCTCGCGTACCAGCGCGCCGTGTCCGTTGCGCTCCGCCCAGAGCGAGCGCGGGAAGCGGAAGCGCACATCGGCTTCGATCGGCTTCTCCTCGAGATCGCCCAGCTCCCATGCCTTGCGGCCCACCCATGGATCCAGCTTGAACCCGGCCGGTATCTCGTAGTCGGGCGTGTGTGGAGCGCGCGGATTCACGCGCAGTGCGTCCATGCGGCCGACGCGGAACACGCGCACCGCCTCGCGCTCGGCGTCGTGCGCCACCAGGTACCAGTGGCCTTCCTGGAACAGCAGGCCGTACGGCTGCACGCTGCGATCGGTGTCTTCGCCTCTGTAAATGCCGTGATAGGTGAAGGCCACACGCTTGCGCGTGAGCAGCGCATCGGAAAGCATGCGCAGGCGTTCGACCAGCTCCTCTGCTTCCGGTCGCTCGACGAACAGCACCGGCGAGTCGGCGGCGAACGCATCCGGATCGAGATCGAAAGCCAGCTTGCGGAACGCCGACCTCGCCTCTCTGGCCAGCGGTGACGCCGGCAGCTGCGACACGCGGCGCAGCGCTTCCAGGACGAGCGGCGCCTCCGCCGGTGTGATCTCGACCTCGCCTGTACGGTTGCGATCCGCGTACTGACCTCCGGGCGAGAGCTGCTCGACCAGACGCAGCCACGGCAGGTAGAAGTCGCGATTGTCGATGGCGTAGCCTTCGATCGCCTCACTGCCGAAGCCGATGCTGAACGGCACTGTCTGCAGCGGTATGCCCATTGCGCGCAACTCGTCCTTATCACGCTCGAACATGCGCCGCACCGACTCGCCGGCGCGCATGTCGCCGGAGCCTGCGCCGCTGTACGCCGGCACGTGCTCAATGATCTCCTCGAATGTGGCGGGCATGCGCCGGCTCACGAGAAATGCGACCAGATCGAGCCAGCGCTGCAGTTTCGTGATTGCCATGTCTGCCTCCGGACTAGAGCAGCTCGAGCTGTGAGCCGTCGCGTGCTCGTCTGCCGCGCGTGGCATCATCGCCTGCCGTGGCGGAGTCGTCGGCAGTCCCCGCCGATGTCTCCGCCTGCGCGCGCAGCCAGCGTTCGATGACGCGCAGCACGTACTCCTGCTGTTCCGTGGTGAGCGCCACGCCGCGACTGATCCCGTGCCAGCGCTCCACGCACGAGCGGCAGCAGGTCGCGGTTCCGTGCTGCGCCACGAACACGGGGTGCCCTCGCCAGGGCGTCTGCCGGCCATCGCGCGCCGGCGACGCGGGCGCCAGCCGCTGCTGCACGAAACGCCTCGCCTGCTCCAGCACGCTGTCGATGCCATGCGTCTGCAGATACGCGCGCTCCCTGGCCTGCAGGCTGAAGCCGGAACGGAAGCGATCGCGCGCCAGGCGTGCGAACAGATCATCCAGGCCGGGTGGATCGAAGCGCGCGCCGGGACACAGGCGCACTTTGCGATAACCGCAGAAGCGGCATTCCTGCGGAAAGCGCGTCAAGGGCGCGTGCTCTTCTGCAATCTGACGCGCGCTTTCCGCGAAGCGCCCTGCGGCGGCGGCGCGGCCCGACGCGTCGATGTCCTGCGTGAGCTGCACGGCGGCGCGCGTGAACTGGAACGCAAAGCGGTGCACGGGCAGACCCGCGATTGCCGTCGCGGCAGTCACGTACACGTCGCGCTGCGGCGCGTACTGCTCTGCCTTCAGGCGCGCGCCCGCCGCGTCGCATTGCGTGGTCTTCACATCGAGGAGCGTCATGCCCGGCGCCCCGGCGGCGTCCGTGTCCGGGACCGCCAGGTCGATGCTGCCCTGCCCCGCCACGCCATCCGCGGCGACGTACAGAAAGGGCAGCTCGTGGCGCGCCCCCGGGCGGCTGGCTAACTCAATGTAGTCAGGGTGCTCGACCACCCGGCTGACTTCGTCCCGCAGGTGCGCCCGATACGCGGACCCGCGGTCCGACTCGGGCGCTGGCGCGTTCTCGTCCCAGCGGCCGATGGCATCCTCGAGCAGGCTGTCGAGGTCCGCCTCCTCGCGCAAACGCTCCAGCACATCGTGCACGATCTGCCCGCGCTGCACGGCCGAGATCAGCGCATCTCGCTCGGCAGCGGCCAGCGGCGGCTCACGAATGCCGACCACGTACTTGAACCAGTGCCGCCGAGGGCAGCGCGTGTAGGTGAGGAACTCGGTGGCCGAATGGCGGGGCGGACCCGCAGCGGCCGCGACGGGTTCGAGCGGCAATTCGATGGCTGCCGGATCGAGCGTGGGCCAGGGCTGCGGCGCTTCCTCCGTGGTCTGGCCAAACAGGCGGTTGGGTGGCCGGTACGCCGGCGCCGGCTCGGATGGCGTCGCCACGTGCACGAGGGCCGCGTGCCTCCGGGCACGCGCTTCGCCTTCCGTATCGCGGCCCGCGAATTCCACCAGGTCACCGGACCGCGCGTTCGCCAGCTGCGGGAAACGCGACAGGAACAGCTTCGCGATCGGTTCGCGCCGTCTGTCGCTCGGCGGCTTGTCCCTGCCGCTACCGGTGCCTCCCATCGGTATGCCACACAGGATGAGGCGGTCGCGCGCCCGCGTAGCCGCCACGTAAGCCAGGCGTTTGTGTTCTGCGTACTCCTCGTCGATCACGCTCATGCGCAGCGCGCCCCAGCGCGGATCCGGCTGGTCATCCGCGTCGATGTCGGGCTCGCCCAGTCGTATTTCGCTGCGACCAACCACGAGTTTGCTGGAGAATGTGACTGGCCCGCGCGACAGATCCGCCCAGAACACGACCGGCCATTCCAGACCCTTCGCCACGTGGATCGACGTGATTGTGACGACCTCGTCGTCGCGGGCGTACAGTATGGCTTCCGGCACGCGATCGCCGCGCTCCCGCTGCTCGCGCAGGATGCGGATGAAATCGCCCACACTCACGTCGGGCGTGGCCCTCGCCAGTCCGATGAATTGCCGCACGTTGGCCAGCGCCTGACTGCCCGCCTCGCCTCGCAGCTGGAGATGCGCAAGGAAGCCCGTCTCGCGCAGCAGCGCGTCGAGCAGTTCCGCGCTGGACAGCCGGTCGCGCAACCGCGTGTAGCGGTCCAGCAGCTGCTGCGCGAAGGCAAGCCGCTCCATTTCCGCGCTTTCCATCGCGCCGCTCTCGCCGGCGGCGTCGGCATCAACGTCGCACAGGTGTCGCCACGAAGGCCGGCGCTTGCGATCGGCCACGCGCAGCAGTGTCTCGTCGCTGACACCGATGAACGGGCTGCGCAGGAAGCCGAACAACGCGCGCTCGTCGGTCGGGTCGCGCACGACTTCCAGGGCCAGCACCAGATCGTGGACTTCGCGGGTGTCGAGGAAGCCGTCGCGACGCAGCGTGTAGAAGGGAATGCCCACGCGCCGCAGCGCATCCTGATAGATCTGCACCGATGTCCACGTGGCGAAGAGCAGCGCCATGTCGGAAAAACGAACGCGATCCGCGTGCAGCTGCCGCATGCGCTCCGCGATCGCTTGGGCTTCGACCACGCGTACGTCGTCCGCCCGGCGGCTCTTGCCGGCCGCATTGGCCGGGACCAGCAGGAACTCGACCGCGGTCGCTTCCGCTGACGCACGCTGTGCAGCAACCGGCAGGAATGGCACCTCGTAGTCACGCAGTGCCTGGCCATCGATCGGCTGATCGAGGGCGGCGCCTACCGACGCTTCCACCATGGCAAGAATGGGTGGCAGGCTGCGGAAATTCTCGCGCAGCGGCAGCACCCGGCCCAGGCCCTGCTCCTCGAAATCGCGCTGCACGCTGTTCCACGAGCTGACGTCCGCGCCGCGGAATCTGTAAATGCTCTGTTTGGGATCGCCGACGAGCATCAGGCGAGGCGTGTCCGCGCGGGCCTCGCCCACGGCGCCGATGGCGTAGGCGATCTCCTTCTGCATCGGGTCCACGTCCTGGAATTCGTCCACGATCAGCGTGTGCAGCCGCTGCCGCAGAGCGGCCCGCACGTGCGCGTCGCGGTGCAGCAGGTCGCGGGTCCAGTGGATCATGTGGTCGTAGTCGATGCGGCCGCTGTCGGCCAGCACGCGGTCGTAGCGCTCGGCTGCGGCGCTCGCCAGCAGAATCAGCGCGCGCTCCTCGGTGGTGGGCGCGTCGGCTTCACTGCCGACGTCGGCGTCGCGCCAGCGGTCGTGCAGCGCGCGCAGCAGATCGCGCTTCCGCATCAGGTCGACCACCCAGCGGTCGATATCACTGGTACGCCGGTCGCCCAGCAGTGCGTCCAGTCCGGCAATGCCGCCCTGCCCGAGCGCAGCGACCAGCGCGTCGCGCGCTGCTTGTGTGGCCAGCTCCAGTGCTTCGCCCTCTTCCAGTACGGTGTCAGCCGGCGCCACGCCCGCGCGCAGCGCATGCTCGCGCAGCAGCTCGGCGCAGAACGAATGGATGGTGCCGATACGGGCGAGGTCCACCTGCCAGGCCAGCTCGCGCCGGCCCGCGGCGCGCAGATCGTCGCGCAGCTGCTGCTTCAGGTCGCGTGCCGCTTCCTTCGTGTAGGTGATGGCCGCGATCTGCGGCAGGCCGACAGGCCGCGCGTACGTCTGCTCGTTGATCGGTACGCCCAGCAGATAGAGCACGCGACCGACGACCGTGTGCGTCTTGCCAGTGCCCGCGCCGGCGACGACCAGCAGGTGGTCGTCGGTCGCCGCGATCGCCTCCCATTGCGATGGCGTGGGCGGCCGGAACCCGCCAGCCGCACCGGTGCGCGCGGACGTTCCGCTCACCATTTCGCCTGCGGCCCACCGCGCACGCGACAGATCTCCCACGCATGACAGAACGTCGGACACTTGCACGAGGGCGCCGGATCAGCGGGGAACTCACCGGCACGCGCGGCCCGTACGTGCTGCGCCACCGCGTCCAGCGCGCGCTCCAGCTTCTGCTCGCCCTCCGTGTTCCGCGTCAGCTCGAGGTGCCCCCTGCTGCCTTTGACTTCGAGCAGATCGAGCTTGTGCACGAGGTCGCGCGAGCGGATCGCGCGATAGGCGACCCTCGCCACGCGCGAGCCGGGACGCAGCTGCAGCAGCGCTTCCGCATAGAGTGGCACCTGGAGCACGACACCGTCGCTCCACGCCAGGCCCTCGCCTGACCCGGGCGTGGACCACTTCGTCGTCTTGTAGTCGATCGCTGCCACGCAGTCGGCCGCCGCGACCCGGTCGTCGCAGCTGACATCCACGCGATCGATGGTGCCGCGCAGACGGAGCATCTCGCCGCCTGCCCGGATGCGCAGTTCATCGAAGGCCAGCTCGTGCGCCGCCGCGGCCATGCGCAACGTGCGCGTGTACGTCCAGTGCGGGCGATCGAGCAGCTTTTCGTTGTACTCGGCTTCACCTTCGAGGAAGCGGTCGAGCATGCGCCGCAGCTCGGCGCGCTTGGTCAGGCGCAGCGCGGGCTGGCCGAGCCACACCTCATCGGCCACAGCGGCGAGCGCCGTTTCCAGCGATTCGTGCAGCAGTGTGCGCGCCCAGGCATCGAGGTCCCCGGGCAGCAGGAACACCGGCCGGCCGAAGCGTTCGCGGGCGCTGTCGAAGAAGCGCCGCAGCGCGTCGTGCAGAAGGCTGCCGCGGGCGCGTGGATCGATGTCGACATCGGGATCCGACAGCTTCTCCAGGTGCAGCAGGCGGGCGGAAAACCAGGCCCACGGACATTTCGCGTAGCTCTCCAGCTGCGTGGGACTCCACACGTATTCCGGTCCCAGCCGCTCGCCCAGCGCCGCCCGTAATGCCGTGTTTGTGATCAGGCCGTTCCAGGGCGAGAGCCGCCCGGTCGCGCGCTCGCCCTCGATGGTCGCCGCGTGCAGCGCCAGCGGCACCGCGGCCGCGTCCGCGATCAGCGGCACGCCCATCGTGCGCACCTCGTGCGTGGGAAGATCGAGCGGCAGGGCGCCGGCCACATCGAGCAGCTCTTCCAGGAATGCGGATGGCACGGTCTCGCCGCCGCGCTCGTCCAGGCGTGGCCAGCTCACGGTCAGCGAGGCGCGCGCACCCGCGACGAGCACACGGAACAGCTCGCGCTCGCGCGTGTCCCACCGCTCGCTCGTGTCCAGCGGCAGGACCGACGCCAGCCGCGCTCGCTCGATCTCGCCGAGAATCGGTGAGCGCGGCATGGGCAGCGGGAAGCGACCGCCCGCCATGCCCACAAGGAAGACGTGATCGAAGGCGCGGTGCGCCGCGGCCAGTCCCTCCAGCACCTGCACGCTGCGCCGCGCCCGCGTCCACAGCGCCGCATCACCGGAGAGCATCGACTGCAGCCGCCCCGCGAACCCGGCGACGCTCAGTGGGGCCACGTCACGCCAGCGCTCCAGCGCGCGACGCCACTCGGCAATGACGCTCTGTGCGCCACGCAATCCGGCAGCGTCCAGACGCACCACATCCTCGCAACCATCGGGCGCGTCGTACACGTGGCGCGCCACATCCCACGCCTGCGCGGGCAACGACGCATCGTCTTCCACGCGCGTATCGGCACCGAGCAATGCGAGCAGCCAGTCCAGCCACGCGTGCAGCGGCCGCGCCGAATCGAGTGGCCGCGCGAAACCGGCGAAGCGGCGGAACGCTTCCACCGCGCGGCGCACGCGCCACCCGGGAGGCAGTGACATGCGACGGCGATCCGGCTCCGCATCGTCGTCTGCATGCTTGCGCTCCCGCGCTTCCACCTCCGCGAGCAGCCGCTCGTGCGCGGCCATCCAGTCATCCAGCCCTTCGACGCGGCGCCGGTAGCCGATGTAGTTGAGCACGGTCGCGTCGAGATCGATGCCGAGGTAGGGCTGCTCGGCCAGCTCGACCAGGCCATGCCGAGGCCAGCCGTCTCTGGCCACGGCAAACAGCGAGAGCACCGAGCGCACCACCGGAATGCTGGCGAAGCTGTGCCTTCGCCTGGCCGTGGCAGACACACCGCAGTGGGCCAGCGCGTCCAGCACCAGGTCCACCCAGGGCCGCGCGCTGCGCGCCACCACGGCAATGCGCTCGGGCGGCGCGCCGCCATCGAGCAGCGCGCGCACGCGCACGGCCACCTGCTCCGCCTCACGCTCCGCATCCGGCGAGGAGAAGATTTCCAGACGCGGCGTCGTCGCCTGAAATGGTGCATCACGAACAGTGAACAAGCGGCGGGCAAGCGACGACGTGTCGTCCAGCACCGTCACCACGTCCGCATCCAGCGCTTCGTCGGTGTGCAGCGGCGCGGACGTGTGCACGGTGATGGCATCGAGCGCGGGCGAAGCGCGCAATGCCTCGAGCAGCGTGCGCCAGCCGGCGCGCAGATCCTGCAGTCCGAAGAGCCGCAGCTCGCGCCGCTGGCCGAGTCGTCGCGCCAGCCCCGGCGCATCGTTGCGCACCGCGGCAGCGGCGTCGATCCAGCGCGCACGATCATCACGGAGACCCTGTGCAGCGAGCGCGGCAAGGTAGGCGTCGTACGCGGCGGCGAGGTCGGCATCACGGTTGATCTCGAACGCATCGCGCCCGGCGCGCGCGAGTGCGCCCGGCAACGCGTCCGCCGTCACGCCCTCGCCTGCCAGCTCGCCAAACAGACGGTCCAGCGCGTCCACGAACGCGTCCGGTCGGGACAGACGCGAGAACACGCGCGGCGCAGCGCTGCGCAGCACGCTCGCCAGCAGCACCAGGCGCTCGTAATCGCCGCACGCGGCGCGCGTCACACCCAGGAGTTCAGGCAGCTGCGAAAAAAGACAGAGAGGCGGATCGAACCAGCCGCGCACCCCGCGTGCAGCCGCCATTGCGATCAGGTCGTCACGCAGACCGCCCTGACGCAGCGCCAGCAGAAAGGGTGGCGAAGGAAAGGGAACTGCAGGCGAGGCGGGCGCAGGCGAAAGGAATGCATCCGCCGCGTCTTCCAGAAGGAGCCACGGGTCCGTTGCCAGAACCAGACGAAGTCGAGCCATGCCATTTGAGGGCGGTTGCCGATGCCGGCCTGTGGACCCTGACCGGAGTGGCGCGTACGGTCCACATGCGTGATCCGGGAGTAATGATGCCGGCCGGCTGTGACAGTCGCACGCCCGGTCCGCTATCGCAACCGCGATCGGGCATTCTGCCCGATTTCACCGCTCGCCGCACAGACACGGAACCGCCGGAGCGCTGGCAGGCACCCGCCTCTAACGCCGTTGTAGACACCAGCTGGAGCACTGGCAGGCACCCGCCAATAGACGCCGTTGTTGACAGTGGCGCCGCTACGCGCTTTCTTTGCGCACCCCACCAATTTCGCGGTCGGCAAGCCAAGGCGACGTGCGCCCCCTGGCCGCGCCGCCCCACCTGACGGAGGGTGTACATGTCGCGCGTGAACGTCGGGAGAGTCCTGCTCGGTGGTATCGCGGCCGGCGTGCTTATCAACGTCAGCGAGTTCATCCTCAACGGCTACGTCATCGATGCCGACTTCGACGCCGCCATGCAGCGTCTCAACCTGCACCCCGACATGACCGTCGCCTTGACGTTGTATCTCCTCATGGGCTTCGCCATCGGCATCCTCGTGGTCTGGCTGTACGCCGCCTTCCGCCCGCGCTTCGGACCGGGACCCAAGACCGCTTTCACAGCGGCCCTCGTCACGTGGCTGCTCTGGAGCGGGCTTGGCGCACTCAACTTCCTGGCCATGGGCGCGTTCCCCATCCACGCGCTCACTGTGGGGCTTTTCTGGGCGCTGGGTGAGCTGATCGTCGCCGGCATGCTGGGCGCCTGGCTCTACCGGGAACCCGCCGCAGCCTGATCCTCGCCAACGCCGGCGCGCAGTCGCGCGCCGGTCATCACACTGCCCCTCGCACTCGTCCCCGCACGCTTGTCCACTATGTGCCCAGGGCGTATAGGTACCGGGAACATAGACCCGGGAGACGCGCCCATGACACCGAGAAAGAACGCACGCACTGCTACGAAGAAGGCGACGACGCCGCCCATTGATTCGTTCCTGCCGCTGACGGAAGCCGGGTTCGAGCTGCTGCTCAGCCTGGCCGATGGGCCTCGCCATGGCTACGCGATCCTGCGCGACATTGAAGAGCGCACGGATGGCGCGGTCACGCTGCACGCGGGCACGTTGTATCGCGCAATTTTCCGCATGGTGGACCAGGGACTCATCGAGGAGCGGGACGAGCGGCCGGATGAAGCCGACGATGCGCGCCGGCGTTACTACGCGCTGACGCCGCTCGGTCGCACGGTAGCGGAAGCGGAGGCGTCGCGGCTGGCGGCGAGAGTGGCGACGGCGAGGTCGCGCAAGCTGCTCGCGGGCCGGGCGCGGGCGGTGTGAGGCAATGAGCGGACGGCCGGGTCGCATGCCCAGTCGCACGCGCGCGGTGCGGTTTTCGGAGCGCGTGTACGCAATGCTGCTCCGCGTGTATCCGGCCGCGCTGCGCGAGCGCTACGGCCGCGAGAATGACGCACGTGTTCGGGCAGCGCGCACAGGATGCCATGGAGCGCAACGGCGTGCGTGCGCTGACGGTCCTCTGGGCGGGCACGCTGCTGGACCTGCTGCGCGGCGTCGTGGTGGAGCGATGGCAGGGCAGATCGGGGCATCACCCGCGCTTTGCGGACGATGCAAGCGGATCCTCGTTTCGCGGAATGATGATCATGAATGGGCTGGCGAGAGATGTGCGACACGGTCTGCGCTCGCTGCTGCGCGCGCCGGGTTTCACGATTGCGGCCGTGCTCACCATCGGCCTGGGCATTGGCGCCAACGCGGCCATCTTCAGTGTGGTGCGCGCCGTGCTGCTGCGGCCGCTGCCGTACGCGGATCCGCAGCAGCTGACCCTGGTGTGGGCCGAGCTGACTCGACGGGGCGTGAAGTACTTCCCCACGTCGCCCCCCGACTTCCTGGACTATCGGCAAATGTCCACGCAGTTCCAGGATTTCGCGGGTGCGTGGACGTACGCGGACGCGCTGACGAGTGACGGCGAGCCGGCACAGATCCGCGCAGGTGGTGTCACCACCAACTTCTTCTCGGTGCTGGGCGTGCGCCCGGTGCTGGGCCGCGCCTTCAACGACGCGGACGGCGTGGTGCCGCCGCGGCCGACCCAGGGCGCTGCCGCTGCCCCAGCGTCTGCGCCGGCGCGGCTCAACACGGCGGTGATCCTGGACAATGGGTTCTGGCGCTCGCGCTTTGGCGGGCGCAGCGACGTGATCGGCAGGATCGTCGACCTGGGCAGCGGTCCTGCCGAGGTAGTGGGCGTGGCGCCGCCCGACTTCGAGCTGCTCATGCCCGCAGCCGCCGGGATGCAGTCGCACGTCGACATGTGGACGGCGGCTCGCATCGACTACGTGAACGCCAACCGTAACAACGTGTTCTTGCGCGTGATCGGGCGGCTCCGGCCCGGCGCCACCGTGCCGCGTGCGCAGCAGGACATGGATCGCATTGCCGCCGACCTGCGCCAGCGTTTCACCATCAAGGAAACGGCGGGGCTGGCGCTGGATGTGATTCCCATGCACGAGGACCTGGTGGCCCCCGTCCGGCCCATCCTCTGGGCGCTCATGGGCTCGGTGGTGTTCGTGCTGCTCATTGCGTGCGCCAACGTGGCCAATCTCCTGCTGGTGCGTTCCAGCGCGCGGGAGCGCGAGCTGGCGGTGCGCGCGGCGGTGGGCGGGCGCCGCTGGCGCCTGATCCGGCAGATGCTCGTGGAAAGCGTGCTGCTCAGCGCTGCGGGTTCCCTGCTGGGCATCGGGCTGGCGCTGGCCGGCGTGAAGCTGCTGCGCGTGCTGCAGCCGGAGCAGCTGCCGCGCGTGGGCGCGATCGGCCTGGACGGCTGGGTACTTGCATACACCGGGTTAGCGGCGCTCGCCTGCGCAGCACTGTTCGGCGCGGCGCCCGCGCTGCGCGCTTCCCGGGCGGATGTGGCGGGTGTGCTGCGCGAAGGCGGGCGCACGCCCGGCCTCTCCGCCAACCGCCTGCTGCGCAGCAGCGTGATCGTGGCTGAGGTCGCGCTCTCGCTCGTGCTGCTGATTGGCGCCGGTCTCATGATGCGCACGTTCGTGGCGTTGCAGCGGGTCGACCCGGGTTTCGATGCGCAGGGCGTACTCACGTTGAACGCCGCGCCGGCGGGCCCGCGGTATCGCGATCCCGCTGTACGCGCCGCCTTCTTCACCCGGGTGCACGACCGGCTGGCCGGCCTGCCCGGCGTCACGGCAGTCACCGCCGCCAACCCGCTGCCGCTCGATGGCCAGTACTTCAATGGCCGCTGGGGCACGCTCGAGGCAGCCACCGATCCGCAGGCCTTCCACCAGGCGGACTACCGCGCCGTGAAGCCGGGCTATTTCGAGGCGCTGCGCACGCCGCTGGTGGAAGGACGCACCTTCACGGAAGCGGATGAGCAGACGGCGGCGGCGGTCGTGGTGGTGGATGAGAAGCTGGCAAAGATCGCGTTTCACGGACAATCCGCCGTGGGCCAGCAGATCCTCATCCGCGTCACTACGCCGGAGGCTGTGCCCGTACAGATCATTGGCGTGGTGCGGCACCAGCTGCAGCGCTCGCTCACCAGCGAAGGGCCGGAGGCCATCTACTTCACCCCGGGCTACGCGGGCAGCTTCGGCGCCCTGCGCTGGATCGTGCGCACCACAGGCGATCCGCTGCGTCTCGTGCAGGCGGCCAAACAGCAGGTCAGGGAAGTCGACCCGCTGCTGCCTATCGCCGATGTCGCGCCGCTCACGGACCTGGTGAATCTCGCCATGGCGCCCACGCGCTTCGCGCTCACGCTCATTGCCACGTTCGCCGTGCTGGCGCTGGTGCTGGCCGCCATTGGCCTGTATGGCGTGCTGGCCTACGTGGTGAAGCAGCGCACCTCGGAGATCGGCGTGCGCATGGCCTTCGGCGCGCCCGAGTCGAGCATCCTGCGGCTCATTGTCGGACAGGGCCTGACGCTGAGTCTGCTGGGCACCGGCGTGGGTCTGCTGGGGGCCGTGGCACTCACGCGTGTCATGCGCAGCCTGCTGGTGGGTGTGAGCGCCACCGACCCGCTCACGTACAGCGCGATCACGATCCTCTTCCTGCTGGTCGCGGGTCTGGCCTCGCTGCTCCCGGCCCTGCGCGCCGCACGACTGGACCCGGTCCTCGCGCTGCGCCAGGAGTGATCCGGCAAGCGCGCCGACGCAGAACCGCAGCGCTCTTTCGAGGCAGTGCAACGCCATTGGGCGGCTGCCGCTGCGGCCGATTACACCCGGTAGCTGGGTCACCCTTCACCGGCCCACGCAGACTCCGGCGGTGCAACGGGGGCGGTGCTGCCGTCCCCGTTTTCGTTCCCTCCGGCCCGCGTCCGTCCGCTTCCATCCCGCGGCTGTGTGCGGGTCGCGCACCGGCCGACTAGCATAGCGCGCAGTGACGTAACGTCGCATTATGTGTGTCGGGCCGCATGCCCCACGCTGCCGCTTTCCTGGAGCCGGACATGAAGCTGCCGGAACTGAGTCATCTGCAGTTCGTGGTGCTGGGCGCGCTGCTGGCGGGCGACCGCGCCGGCAGAGAACTGCGCGCCGGGCTGAAACGCTACCGCGTGCGCCAGTCGGGGCCGGCGTTCTACCAGATGATGTCGCGACTGGAGAGTGCCGGCCTGGTGAAAGGCTGGTACACACAGGACGTGGTGGACGGCCAGATCATCAAGGAGCGCAACTACCATCTCACGGCGGACGGCGGCCGCGCATGGCGGGCGTGCCGCGAGTTCTATGTGAGCGCCATCACCGCCGCGGAAGGCGATGAAGGGCTGGCGCCCGCATGAACGGCTGTCGTGTCGTGAGCTGTTGCCGCCCGCAACCGTGCCCGTGCGGACTCGTGTTTTACGCACGCCTGTCGTGCTCGTCAACCGGTCCATGGCGAAGCGCATTCTGGCGCTGGGGCGGGTACGTGGTGAGCGGACGCGCGCCGGGCGCACTGGCGCGACGGCTGGCCCGACTGCTGCCCGCGGAGCAGCGCGAAGCGTGGTTCGAGCCCGCGTTCCAGGATGCGCTGGCGGCCCATCTCGCCCAGCGCGCGGCGCGCCCGGCATGGCCCGCTCGCCTGCTGGCGGCCGCGGGCTTTTCCCTTCGTGCCATGGGGCTCGTCATTGAGTGTGCCCGCATCCGTTTCGCGCCGCGTGTTCGCCATGCGGCCGCCGCCCTGCGCGGCGCGCTGTGGGGGTCGATGGCCTTCGTGAAAGGAGTGTGGCGCGTGAACGACGTGGCCCGTGATTTCCGGTTCGCATGGCGGGGCCTGCGCAGGCGGCCCGGCTTCACTCTGCTGGCACTGCTCACACTGATGCTGGGGCTGGGCGCCAGCACGGCGATCTTCAGTGTGGTGAACTCCGTGTTACTGCGCTCGCTGCCCTACGCGGATGCGGACCGGCTGGTGGTGGTGTGGGGCGACAACACGATGAGCGGCAGCCCGCGCGACCCGCACTCGCCCGACACGTACGCCGACTACGTGCACGACCTCACCACCATGGACGCGGCGGGCGGCGTCACTCCGCGCTGGAACCTGACGATCCGCGGCGACCAGGAGCCGGAGCGTGTGCACGGCAATTACGCCTCTGCGGGGTTCCTGCCCATGCTGGGCGCGAAGCCTGTCATCGGCCGGAGCTTCACGGCAGCCGATGACAAACCCGACGCACCGCCGGTCGTGCTGATCAGCACGGCGCTCTGGCAGCGGCGGTTCGGTGCTTCGCCGGCCGTCATCGGCAGCACCATGCAGCTGGACGAAGAAGGTGCGGTCACGGTGATCGGCGTATTGCCCGCGGGGTTCCGCTGGGAGGAGGACGCGGAAGTGTGGTTGCCGCTGGCGCGGAACAGCTACTACCTGACGGGGCACAGGCAGGTGCGGCTGTTCGAGCTGGTCGCGCACATCGCGCCCGGCCGCACGCTGACCGAGGCGAGGGCGCAGGCGAGCGCGATCGCGGCAAGGCTGGCGCAGGCGTATCCTGATCGGATGAAAGGGATCGGCGTGCGTGTCGTGCCACTGCGCGACGACAGGGTCGGCCCGGTGCGGCCCGCACTGAGCGTGCTCTTCGGCGCGGTCGGGCTGGTGCTGCTCATTGCCTGCGCCAATGTCGCTAACCTGCTGTTGCTGCGCGGCGACGCCCGCCGCGGCGACATGGCGGTGTGCGCGGCGCTGGGCGCTTCGCGCACGCGGCTGGCGCGCGCCTCGCTGGCGGAGAGCCTGCTGCTCGCGCTGCTGGGCGGCGCGCTGGGCGCGCTGCTGGCGTGGTGGGGCGTGCGGGCGCTCGTCGCACTCCTCCCCGCCGACCTGCCTCGCCGGAACGAGATCCGCGTGGATACCGTGGTGTTCGGCTTCGCACTGCTGCTCGCGCTGCTGACAGGCCTGTTCGCGGGGCTGGCGCCCCTGCTGCAGTCCCTGCGGACGGCGCCGGCCGCCGTGCTGCGCGCGGCCGGTCGGACGAGCGCGGGGCGGGCGTCGCTGCGCAATGCGCTGGTCGCGTTCGAGGTGGCACTGGCCGTCATGGTGGCCGCGGGCGCGCTGCTGCTGGCGAAGAGCTTCGCCAACCTGCAAGCCGTGAATCCGGGGTTCGATACTTCGCAGGCGCTGGCGTTCGATATCTCGGGCCTGCCGCGCGATCCGGCCGAGCGCATTGCCCTCATGCCGCAGCTCCATGCGCGGCTGACCGCGTTGCCCGGCGTGATCGCGGCGGGCGAGATTTCACGCCTGCCGCTCGGTGGTGCCAGCAACATCACAACGAAGCTCGAGATCGAGGGGCAACCGCACGCGCCGGCCGAGCTGCCCGAGATCAACCTGCGCAGGGCGAGTGCGGGCTATTTCGCGGCCATGCGCATCCCTTTGCTGAGCGGCCGCATGTTCACTCCGGATGACCGGGCGGGCGCGGATCCGGTGGTCCTGATCAACGGGCCGCTGGCGGATCGCTTCTTCCCCGGCCAGAATCCAGTGGGCCAGCGCATCCGCCTGGGCGGCGACACCTGGATTACCATCACTGGCGTTGTGGGTGGCACGCGCTACGCCAGCCTCAAGGATGCGCCTGATCCGGAGGTGTACCTGCACACGCTGCAATCGCCGCTGGAGGTCCCGCAGGTCGTGGTGCGCACGCAGGGCAACGCGCGGGCGCAGGTGGAGGCCGTGCGTGCCGCGATTCACGCGTTCCGCCCGGAACTGGTGATCGGCCGCGTCGCGATCATGGACCAGCTCAAGGCTGCGGCACTGGCGCCGGCGCGCGTCAACACGCTGTTAGTAGGCTTCTTTGCGCTGCTCGCGCTCGTGCTCAGCAGCGCGGGCGCGTGGGGACTCATGTCCTGGAGTGTGGCGCAGCGCACGCGCGAGATCGGCGTGCGCGTGTCACTGGGTGCTTCGCCGCTGGTCGTGGCGCGCGAAGTGGTGGGCGGCGGGATGCGCGTCGCCCTCGCCGGCCTGGCCGCGGGGCTGGCGGGTGCGCTGCTGGCCACGCGGGCGCTGCGTCGCCTGCTTTTCGAGGTGAGTCCGACGAATGTCCCCTTGCTGGCTGCCGCCGTGCTGCTGCTCGCGCTGACCGTGCTGTTCGCGGCCGTGCTGACGGCGAGGCGTGCCACGCGCGTGGACCCGGTGCGGGCATTGCGCATGGAGAACTGAGGCGGGGTGACAGGCGACGCTTCCAGCGCCACGTTCTGGAGTGAATCGACCGACCAGCTCTTCGCCCGCCTGCAGGCGACCGCGGACGGGCTGACCGCGGCGGCGGCCGCGCAACGCCTCGAACAGTATGGACCGAACCGGCTGCGCGAACGCGCCGTATCGACGACCTGGTCGCTGCTGCTCGCGCAGTTCCGCAGCCCCATCACGCTGCTCCTGCTCGCCGCCGCCATCCTGTCATTGATCGTCGGCGAGACCACCGACGGCCTCATCATCCTCGCGATCCTCATCATCAGCGGCCTGCTCGGCTTCTGGCAGGAGCGTGGCGCAGCGGGCGCCCTGCAGCGCCTGCTGGCGCTGGTGCGCCTGCACGCCACGGTGCTGCGTGATGCGCAGGCGAACGAGCTGCCGGCGGATGAGGTGGTGCCCGGCGATGTCGTGCAGCTGGCGGCGGGGGACAGCGTACCCGCGGATTGCAGGCTGCTCGAAGCCAAGGATCTGTTCGTCGACCAGGCGGCGCTCACGGGCGAGTCCTTCCCTGCCGACAAGGCACCGGGCCAGGTTTCCGCGAGCGCGCCCCTCGCGGACCGTACTAACGCACTGTTCATGGGCACGCAGGTGGTGAGCGGCACAGGACGGGCCCTGGTGGTGGCGACCGGGCATGGCACGGTTTACGGCGGCATCGCCCAGCACCTGCAGCAACGCCCGCCGGAAACGGATTTCGAGCACGGTATACGACGCTTCGGCTTCATGCTGCTCGAGATCACGCTGGTGCTCGTCCTGTTCATCTTCACGGTGAACGTCTGGCTGCACCGCCCGCCGCTCGATTCCCTGCTCTTCTCACTCGCCCTCGCCGTGGGGCTCACGCCGCAGCTGCTGCCCGCCATCGTGAGCATCACGCTGGCCAGCGGCGCGCGCCGGCTGGCGAAGCTGCGCGTGATCGTGCGGCGACTGGCCTCGATCGAGAGCTTCGGCAGCATGAACGTGCTGTGCACGGACAAGACCGGCACACTCACGCTGGGCGTGAGCCGCGTCGATGCCGTGGTCGATGCGCTGGGTGCGCCCTGCGCGCAGGCCCGGCAGGCCGCGTTCCTCAACGCGAGCTTCCAGTCCGGCTACGCGAATCCGGTAGACCGCACGATTCGCGCGCTCGCAGGCGAAGACGCGGCAGGCTGGCGCAAGCTGGACGAGGTGCCGTACGACTTCGTGCGCAAGCGCCTGAGCGTGCTGGTCGAGCGCGCCGCCTTGCCCGCGACGGAAACCCTCATGGTGACGAAGGGCGCTCTGGCTAACGTGCTCGACGTCTGTGATCACGTGACGGCGGGCGGCGCCACACGGCCGCTCGCCGAGCTGCGCGCAGCGATCGAGCAGCGTGCCCGCGAGGCCTCCTCCGCGGGCCTGCGCTGCCTGGGCGTCGCTTCGCGTGCGCTGCCGGCCGGTGCTGCGATTCAGCAGCAGGACGAGCAGGGCATGACGTTCCTGGGCATGCTCACGCTGGTGGATCCGCTGAAGGAAGGTGTCCGCGAAGACCTCCAGGAGATCGCCCGGCTGGGCATCCGCCTCAAGGTCGTGACCGGTGATAACAGGCTGGTAGCGACGCGCGTGGCGGCGCAGGCCGGCATTCCCACGGACACGGTGGTCACCGGTGAGGATCTGCGCGAGGCCACGGACGCGGCGCTGCGCCATCTGGTCGATGTGGCCGATGTGTTCGCCGAGGTCGAGCCCAACCAGAAGGAGCGCATCATTCTGGCGCTCAAGAAGAACGGCCACGCGGTGGGGTTTCTCGGCGACGGCATCAATGACGCGCCCGCGCTGCACGCGGCCGATGTCGGCATATCCGTGGAGAGCGCGGTCGACGTGACCCGTCTGGCGGCGGACATCGTGCTGCTCGAGAAGGACCTGGGCGTGCTCGCGGACGGCGTGCGCGAGGGACGCCGCGCCTTCGCCAACACCCTCAAGTACATCTTCATCACCACCAGCGCCAGCTTCGGCAACATGTTCAGCATGGCGGGCGCCTCACTCTTCGCGACGTTCCTGCCGCTGCTGCCCAAACAGATCCTGCTGATCAACGTGCTCACGGACCTGCCGGCCATGGCCATTGCCACGGACAGCCTGGATCCGGAGATGGTGGAGCAGCCGCGGCGCTGGGACATGCGCTTCATCCGCAACTTCATGCTGACGTTCGGGCTGGTCAGCTCGACCTTCGACTACATCACCTTCGGCGTCCTGCTCTGGCTGCCGCTGGCGGTGGCGCAGTTCCGAACCGGCTGGTTCCTCGAGTCCGTGCTCTCCGAGCTGCTCATTCTGCTGGTGATCCGCACCCGCCGCCCGTTCTTCCGCAGCCGGCCCGGCCGCCCGCTGCTGCTGGCCACGGCGGTGGTCACTGCGGTCACACTGGCGCTGATCTACCTGCCCTCGAACACGCTGTTTGGCCTCACCGGACTCTCGCCCCGGCTGCTGGGCCTGCTCCTGCTCATTGTGGCGTTGTACGTGCTCGCTTCGGAGGCGGCCAAGCGCGTCTTCTTCCGCACGCACTGAGGCGGCGGCTACTTGTAGGCTGCGGCCTGCAGCTCGAACAGCTCCGAGTACGTGCCTCGCCGGGCGACCAGCGCCTCGTGCGTGCCCTGCTCGATGATCTGCCCGCCCTCGAGCACCAGGATGCGGTCCGCCATGCGCACGGTGGAGAAGCGGTGCGATATGAGGACGGACATCTTGCCGCGTGTCAGCTCGGAGAAGCGCTGGAACACCTCGAACTCGGCGCGTGCGTCGAGCGACGCAGTGGGTTCATCCAGGATCAGCACCTGTGCGTCGCGCAGGTAGGCACGGGCCAGCGCCACCTTCTGCCACTCGCCGCCCGACAGCTCCACGCCGCCATTGAAGCGCCGTCCCAGCATCTGCTCGTAGCCTGCCTGCAGTCGACTGACCACGTCAGCGGCCAGGCTGCGGCGCGCTGCTTCCTGGACGCGCGGGTGATCCTCCATGGCATTGATCTCGCCGACACCGATGTTCTCGCGGAACAGGAAGTCGTAGTGCACGAAATCCTGGAAGATCACGCCGATCGCGGCGTGCACGCTGGCCAGGTCGTAGCTGCGCAGGTCCTGGCCATCGAGCAGGATCTCGCCTTCGTCGGGATCGTAGAGACGCGCCAGCAGCTTGGCGAGCGTCGTCTTGCCCGCGCCGTTCTCACCCACCAGCGCGAGGCGCTCGCCGGGCCGCAGCACGAAGGAGAGATGGCGCACGGCCCAGCGCTCACTGCCCGGATAACGGAAGCCCACATTGCGGAACTCGAACCCGCGCCGGATCACCTGCGGCACTGGTGGCGCACCGGGCAGCGATGCGATGCGCGGGCGCATCTCGAAGAAGGTAAACAGGTCGCTCAGGTAGAGCGCCTGCTCGTACAACTGCGATGTGCCCAGCAGCACGCCCTGAATGAGGTCGCGGCTCTGCCGGAACGATGCCGCCAGGAACGTGAGCACGCCCAGCGTGAACAGGCCTGCCGGTGAACGGTAGCCCTGCACCGTGAGCCTGATGATCCACGCGTAGGCGCCGTAGTAACCCAGCACGCCCACCGCACCCAGCAGCCACGCCACAAGGGAGTGCCGGATGGTGAGCTTCGCGTTGGCGAGGAAATACTCGTTGGCCAGCTTCTCGTAGCGGCGGATCAGCCAGTTCGAGATGCCGAACAGCTTGACTTCCTTCGCCGTCTCATCGCTGGCGCCCGTGTAGCGCAGGTAGTCCAGCATGCGGCGCTCGGGCGTCCACTTGAACAGCAGCGAGTACGTGCGCGCCGCGAAGTGGGTCTCGCCAATGAACGATGGCAGCACGGCAATGACCAGCAGCACGAGCAGCCAGGGCACGTACAGCACGAGCGCGGCCGTGAGCGATGCCAGCGTGATGATGCTCTGCACCATGCCCAGCACGCTGCTCAGCAGACCGATGCGCCCGACCGTCTGCCGGCGGGCCCGCTCCAGGTGATTGTAGAACTCGGGGTCTTCGAATTGCGCCAGGTCCAGTGTGGCGGCATGCTCCATCAGGCGTACGCTTACACGGTTGCTGAACAGATCGCCCAGCAGCCCCTCGAACAGGCTGTTGGTGCGTGCGATGGCATTGCCGAGGAGCGCGATGCCCAGCTCCAGCAGCACCAGCTCGCCCAGGTGCAGCCAGGGCACGGGCCGGCTCGCCGCATGGTCGGCCATCGCACCCACTACGCCATCGATGATCAGCTTGCCGATCCAGAGCACCGCCAGAGGCACGAACGAGCGCACCAGGCGCAGCACCACGATCGCGACGGCAAGGCCGCGGTGCGTCTGCCAGATCATGCGCAGGAACGGCGGCAGGTTGCGCAGCGCCCGGAAGCGCTGCTTCCAGGGCACGCGCTCGCCGCGCGCAAACGACGGCGGGCCGTGGGCCGTGCGCATCGGGCCGCGTGAAGCCATGTGTTATCGACTGCCTGTTGTCAGAGTATGATGAGGCCGGTGCGCGCACCGATGGCGACTGCTTCCGCACGCGAGCCCGCACCCAGCTTGGCGAAGATCGAGGAAACGTGCGCCTTCACGGTGTTCCGCGAAATGCCCAGGCGCCCGGCAATGCTCTTGTTGCCCAGACCCTCCGCCAGCATGCGCAGGATCTGTTCTTCGCGCGGTGACAGCGGCTCCGCGGGTTCACCTGTCATCCCTGCCCGGTGCGGTGTGCCGTCTGTCAGTCCGCGCGCAAGGCTGGCCGGCAGCACGGCCAGCCCGGCATTGGCCGCGCGCACGGCAGCCAGCAGCTGCTCCGCATTGGCCCGCGTGGACACCACGGCGCGTGCGCCCGCACGCAGCGCATCCACCCACACATTGCCCGGACGGTCCGCGAGCAGGACGACGGCAGCCGCACCCGGCCACGGCGCATTCCCATCAGCGTCGACGATCACCACATCCGCGCCACCATTGCTGGTCACGTGGCGCACATCAGACCGCTGGCGCACGAGCAAGATGTCCGGCGCCCGTTCGAGCAGCGCCTCGATGGCGGAGCGCAGCTCGAGCGCTGTCGCGACGAGCACACGGATCACCTGGCTCTCTCGCCTCCCGTCCGCGGCGTACGCGCGTTGCGGCTCAGCCGCATGCCCGCGGGAACGAGCGCGCTCCGTCGAAGCGGGGGCGCGCCCTGCAGGAAGCGCTGCACGGCGGACACCGGGATGGCCAGGCCGAGCCCCCATGCTACCATGGTGTTAATGCCGACGACGCGTCCCGCCGCATTGGCCAGCGGGCCGCCCGAGTTGCCCGGCGCCAGTCGCACATCCGCGTGGATCCAGCGCGCATGGCCCGGCGGTTCGCCCGCTTCGACGCGGTGCACGACGCCCACCGCGAGCGCATTGGTCCAGCCCAGCGGATGCCCGCACGCGAGCACCAGCTGACCCGGTCGCAGGGCGCTGTCATCGCCCGGTGCTGCGGGCACCAGGTCCTGCGCATTGACGCGCAGCAGGGCCAGGTCACGCCGCGCGTCGCGTCGCTCGACACGCCCGTGCAGCGCCCGCCCGTCGGGCGTCGTGACCGTCACGGTATCTCGTCTGGCGACGTGCGCATTCGTGATGATGCCGCCATTGGCGCTCCATACCACACCCGCACCGCCGGAGCCACCGGCAACCGTGATCTGCACGGTGCTGGCGCGCAGCAGCCGGGCCACGTGATCCAGCGCCTCGCCCAGTGCCGGCGTCGCGCCGGTCACTCTGCGCCACCCGTCGTCGCCGGTACTGCCGGGATGCGCGCCAAACTTCCCGTTAGGCGGGTTCATGACCATTCGTCCTCCCGCGCGGAGCGCTCGACCACTTCGACCTCCAGGGTCAGCGCCTGGCCTGCGCGGATCAGCTCCAGCTTCGTGCGCTTGCCCACGGTCTCGGGACCCAGCAGTGCGGCCAGGTCACGCAGATCGCGGATGGGCCAGCCATTGAATCCGACGATGATGTCGCCCAGCATGAGGCCCGCCCGCTCGGCCGGCCCGCCCGGACTCACGAGCGTCACCAGCAATCCCGTGCTGGCACCGCGACCGCCCGCCTGCTGCAGCGCAGGCGGCAGGCGGACCGGCTGCAGCCCGGCGCCCAGGTAGCCGCGCGCAATGCGTCCTTTCGCCAGCAGCTGCGCCACCACGCGCTCGACCGTCGTCACGGGCAGCGTCAGTCCGCCGCCCCGCCGGGCCAGCGCGGATGTGTTGATGCCGAGCACGGCGCCCGTCGCGTCGATCAGCGGACCGCCGGAGAAGCCATCGTGGATGCTGATGTCGAGGCGCACGAGCCGGTCGATGCGGCCGCCGTGCCACGTGCGGAACTCGCCGCCCACCGCACTGATGATGCCCAGGCTCGCGCTCACGCCTTCATCGGACGGCTTGCCCACCGCGAGCACGAGGCTGCCCGGCCGCAGGCGGTTCGCGTCGGCCGGCGGCGCCGTCTCGAACTCGGTGTTATCCACGCGCAGCACCGCCAGGTCGGTGCCCGGGTCGCGGCCCGCGATCTGCGCGGCCGCATGCGTCCCGTCGGGCAGCGCAACTTCGATGTCGCGATCCCGTTCCAGCGTGTGGTGCGCGGTGACAATGACGCCCGGCGTCCAGTGCACACCACTCGAGGGTATGCGACGACGCGCGTGGATCGCCACCAGTGATCGCGCCGCCTTCTCGACGGCCGCCGCCAGCTCATCCGACGCGGCGGCCAGTACCCCGGCCACAGGGTTCGTACTCATGCGCTCTCCTTCATCGCGGGATGTCGCGCCCGTTTCTTCACACGGGCTCTCGACAAACATGCGTGGAGCGGCGGCAGGCGTGGTACTACCCAGAAGGGCGACCCGCCGGCGCGAGCCGCCGCTCATGTGCAGTGGCGAGGGTCCGCGATCAGCGACGGCGAGGAACCTGCGGAAGTGGTGGCGTGGACGGCGGCGGCTTGCGGTAGTGCGTCGCCTGCTCCCAGGCGTACGCCAGTGCGATCAGACGGCCTTCGGTCCAGGCATCACCCAGCAGCTGCAGCCCGATGGGCAGTGTGCCCTCGCGCACCCAGCCCGCGGGCACCGTGATGGCCGGGAAGCCGGAAGGCGGCGCGAGATTCTGGCTGTTGTCGCCGGCCGGTGTCGTGAGGTCACCCACCAGCCGCGGCGGGTTGTCCCACGTGGGATAGATCAGCGCATTGAAATGATTCCCGCTGAGGATGCGGTGCAGTCCCTCCTGGAATCTCGCCTTGCTCTCCGCCGCCTGGCGGCAGCGCTCGGGATCGCCCGCCGTGCTGTCGCGCATGGCATTGCGCAGCCGCGTCTCCACTGACGGATGGTATTCACGCGATGCGATGATCGCCTCGAGCGTGTGATACGGCGCGGCCGGGCCCAGTGTGGCCAGGTAGGCCTCGAGGTCGCGGCGGAAGCTCGAACACAGTGTTACACGCACGGAATCCAGCACCCAGACATCCACGGAATCCACCACCGTGGCGCCCAGCCGGCGCAGCTGGGCAATGTCCTGATCGAAGCGCGCGATGACTTCGCTGTCACCATCCGCGCGGTTGGAGAGGCGGCGCACCACGCCCAGCCGGGCACCGCGCAGCGCGTTGCGGTCGAGGAACGCGGTGTAGGTGGGCGGGATCCTGCCCTGGCTCGCGGCCGTGGCGGAGTCCGCCGCGTCCTGACCCGCCAGTACATCCAGCATGCGCGCCACATCCTCGACCGTGCGCGTCATGGGCCCGCCCACATCACGCTCCAGATAGAGCGGGATGATGCCATTGCGGCTGGTCAGACCGATGGTCGGGCGAATGCCGACCAGCGCCTGATGCGAGGACGGACCGCGGATGGAATTGCCCGTGTCCGTGCCCAGGCCCACCGTGCCGAAACTGGCGGCCACCGCGGCCGCGGTGCCACCGCTCGAGCCGGCGGTCACGCGATTCAATGCGTACGGATTGAACGTGTAGCCGGGCAGCAGCGAGCCGATCGTTTCCACCGGGCTGAACGCCCACTCGGCCATGTTCGACCGGGCAATGATGATGGCGCCCGCCTCGCGGATCCTGCGAATCATGAAGGCGTCATCCGGTGGCACACTGTTAGCCAGTGCCCGCGCACCCGCGGTCGTGGGCAGGTCGTACGCGTCGTAATTCTCCTTCACGATCACGGGAATGCCATGCAGCGCGCCTGCGAACTGACCTGTCTTCGCAAAGATGGCATCGAGTGAATCGGCAATGGCGAGCGCGCGCGGATGCACGCGGGTGATGGCGTTGATCGAGGGACCGCGCTTGTCGTACGCGGCGATACGGTCAAGGTAGAGCTGTACCAGCTGGTGCGCCGTCAGCTGGTGCGCACGCATGGCGGCGTGGATCTGCGCGATGGTCGCTTCCACGACGTGGAACGGCGGAGCCACACCACGTCCCTGCGCGCGCGCGGCCTGCGCGCCGCACAGCAGGCCCAGCATCATGCTGCAGGCGACGAAGTATCGTGGACCGCGCTGCGGGATGCCTGCGCGTGTGCGCATTGAGCCTGCCTCCTGGCAAGGGAGTCGCCCGAGTCGCTCGGACCCGGGGGAACGGCGGTAATGGATCAGGCCGTGCCGGCCCGGGTCAAGAGCCGCGCTCTCCTGCCTGGACACTTTCCCTACAGAACATCCACTTCCGCCCGACACTCCTGAGGTATTGCTCCGGCAGACGCACGCGCAGCATCCGGCCATGATGGAGCGAGGATCGGATGCCCGTGCGAGGAGGTGCGCAATGTTCAACAGGATCATGCTGCCACTCGATGGCTCGCCCTTCAGCGAACAGGCCCTGCCGTTCGCCATGGCCATCGCACGGCACACAGGCGCCACACTGCACCTGGTTTCCGTGCACAACGCGATTCGGCCGGAAGCGGTGCGGCCGGCGCCAGCCGTATTCGAGACCGGCTTCGATTCGCTCATTGTGGCGCGTGAACGTACCTACCTGGAGGCCCTGGCAAGAACGCTGGAAGCGGATCAGGGACTGCACACGGTGACGACGCTGCTGCAGGGCGGGGTCGCGCCCCTGCTCGCCACGTATGCGCATGAAAGCGACATTGAGCTGGTGGTCATGAGCACCCATGGCCACGGCGGCATCAGGCGGGCCTGGATCGGCAGTGTCGCAGACCGTCTGCTGCGCCGCCTGCACATGCCCATGCTGGTGGTGCGGCCGCGCAGCTCGACCACGCCCGTGCCCGACTTTCATGCCTTTGCTAACGTGCTGGTAGCACTCGACGGGTCCGCGACATTGGAAGCGGCCATCGATGCGCTCGCCGCCATGCCGCGCGCGCCCGAAGCGACGTGCACGCTGCTGCGCATCGCGTTCCCGCCCGTGCCCATGCTGTCGGCGTATGTGCCGGACGCCATGGTGGACGCGGCCGGGGAGCTGGATCGCTCGATGAATGAGGCCAGCGATTATCTCGACGGCATGGCGCGCCGCGCCGCTCTCGTGTGGCCGCACGTGAACCGCTGCGTGATCGGCGCCAACCGCCCGGCCGAGACCATCATGCAGCAGGCGCAGGAGCAGAACGCGGACCTGATCGTGGTCGGCACGCACGGCCGCGGACCGGTGCGCCGCGCCGTCATCGGCAGCGTTGCCGACAAGGTGATCCGCGCCGCGGAAGCGCCCGTACTGGTCCTGCCCGCCCGCGCCCTCGCCTGGGACCGCGCTCTGGCCGGCGACGACCTCGACGTACTCGCCGACGAAATCTGAGCCCGCCCGCTTCGCCGGCACGGTGCTGCCGGCCGGCGAAGCTTTTCCCGATCCACGTCACTTCGTAGTCAGCCCGCGCCCCCGGGCCGCCGCCGGCTGCGCACCCGCCGCACCGGAGCACGGTCGTCGCCTGCCCTTCAACTCCTTGTGACGTAGCGCGATCCGGGTTCGGCAGCGGCCGCCCGTCGAGCTTCGCGCTAGGCCTTCCGCAGAGGGCTCCTACCTTGCACTTTCTCGCGCGCGACACGCGGGAAGATCCGCGTCACGAAGGATGAATCATGATCGCACGCTGTCGCGCTACCAGCTTGAACAACTCGAACTGCCAGCGACCGATAACGCACGGTTTGGCTGAACGCCGAAGCTCTGCCGCGAGCCGGCTGCTGAGTGGCATTGTTGCCGCTCTGCTGCTGGCCGCGTGCGAGAACGCTGTCGAGCCCTCTCTGCCCACCACGCTCGAAGTATCGAGCGGTGATGCGCAGACTGCCGTCGCCGGCAGTGTACTGGCGGACGCGCCCGCGTTTCGCCTGCTCGATCAGCACGGCTCGCCCATGGCGGGCGTAACCGTGAACTTCACGATCCTCGAAGGCCAGGGCAGCGTGGCGCGCGCCAGTGTGTCCACGGACACGCGTGGCGTGGCCAGTCCCGGTGCCTGGACGCTGGGCGCGCGCGCTGGTCGCAATGCGCTGCAGGCCGCAGCGCCGGGCCTGACACCCGTGTTAGTGACCGCGCAGGGCACGGCGGGAGCGCCCGCCCGCGTGAGCATCGTCTCCGGTGACGGGCAGACCGCGCGCGTGGCCAGCGTGGCGGCGCAGCTGGCCGTGCAGGTCACCGATGCCAACGGCAACGCCGCCGGCGACGTCGCCGTTCATTTCACGCCCGCTCCGGGCAGCGGCAGCGTGGCGGATGCGAATGCACGGACGAGCACGAGCGGTGTCGCGGTCGTGGACTGGACACTGGGCACACGCAGCGGGCCGCAGGCGCTCCTCGTTTCTGTTCCGGGCGCCGGCGAAGTCACGTTCCACGCCATGACCATGGCAGGCGCGCCTGATTCCCTCATTATCGTGAGCGGCAACAGCCAGAGCGCCACTGTGGCTACGGCGGTCGCGATATCGCCCGCCGTGCGCGTGGCCAATGCGTGGGGCAATGCCGTATCCGCTGCGGAAGTGCTGTTCCAGGTCGTGGCCGGCGAAGGTGCCGTGGATGGCTCGCAAAGCTCGACCGTCGCCACGGGGATCAGCACCGATACCGTCGGTCAGGCGAAACTGGCGAAGTGGGTGCTCGGACCGCACGCCGGCGTCAACACGCTGCGCGCCACGCTGGGCGCCCTCACAGTCACCTTCACGGCGACCGGCAAGCCGGGTGCGCCCGCCAGCCTCGCACTGGTGCAGGGTGATGGCCAGTCCGCGCCGGCCGGCTCCGCGGTGACACTCCCGCCCGCCGTTCGTCTGATCGACGCACTGGGCAACCCGGTGCCCGGCGCTGCCGTGACCTTCGCGATCACCGCCGGCGGCGGCGCCATCGCCGGCTCGCCCGCCACCAGCGACGGCAGCGGCATCGCATCGCTGAGCAGCTGGACGCTGGGCCAGCCCGGGTCTAACACGCTGTCAGCAAGCACCACGGGCGCGCCCAGCGTCTACTTCGCCGCCACCGCCACCAGCACGGGCGGTACCGGCGGCAGCGGCGGCACGGGCGGCACGGGCGGCGGTACCGGCGGCACGGGTGGTGGCACAGGTGGCGGTACCGGCGGTGGCAGCGGCACGCCCGGCAATGGCAGTTACGACATTGCGGTGCAGTTCTCGGGCAGCCTGACAGCGTCGCAGCAGAGCGCGTTCTACGCGGCGGCCGGCCGCTGGGCGGGCGTGATTGCCGGCGACCTGCCCGACGTGCACGTGGACATCCCGGCCAACGCGTGCGGCATTACGCACGCGGCGGTGAACCAGAACGTCGACGATATCCTCATCCTCATCAACGTGGTGAACATCGATGGGCCGGGGAACGTGCTCGGCTCGGCGGGCCCGTGCTATCTGCGATCTGCGGGCGGCCTGCCGGTGGTGGGCGCCATGCGGCTCGATGCCGCGGATGTCGCCATGCTCGAGGCGAACGGCAAACTGGTCAATGTCATCACGCACGGAATGGGTCACATCCTGGGCATCGGCACGTACTGGGGCAGTCTGCTCGTAGGCGCCGGTTCGTCCGATCCCTACTTCCAGGGCGCCGAGGCCGTGGCCGAATTTCAGGGCGCGGGCGGTTCCGCGTACGGCGGCACACCGGTGCCCGTGGAGAACATGGGTGGCGCCGGCACGCGCGACGGTCACTGGCGTGAATCGGTGTTGCGCAACGAGCTGATGACCGGCTGGCTGGACATGTCGTCCAATCCGCTCAGTGCGATCACAGTCGGGTCACTTCAGGATCTGGGCTACGTCGTCAACATGAACAACGCCGAGGGCTACACTGTGGGGGGCGCGGATGCGGCGCAGGACATGCTCGGACGCCGCCCGCCCATCGAGATCGTGGAGAGTCCGCTGCAGATCATCCCGATCGTCGTGGACGCGCAGGGCCGGCGCGTGGGACAGCGCGCCTTCGTTCACTGACCAACGAAAGCGGGGCGAGCCTTCCCGGCCCGCCCCGCTTCGCTTCTCCAGTCCGTCTGCTTCAGCGCACGTATGCGAACGTGTTAGCCGCCGCGTTGCCGATCTTGAAGTGCGCTACGGTTCCCTGCGGCACCACCAGCACGTCGGACACGCTCAGCTGCTGGCTGCCCACCGGATCCGCCACCAGGCGGAAGCTGCCACCACCCCCCAGCATGGTCGGTGAAATGCGGAACGAGCGCTCGCGCGTGGCCACCACATCGCCCACCCGCCAGCGCGCGCCGGATTCGTTCAGCAGATAAATGTCCATATCCATCCAGCTGTCATTCTCCACCACCAGCCGGATTGCGTTGTCCGGGAGCAGCGCGCTGCTCCCGCTGGTCGGCACGCTGGCGCACGCGGCCAGCGCACTGCAGGCGAACACCAGGCCCATGGCCCGCCGGCGGCCCCTGTTCTGCAACGAAGACATGAGTTCCTTCTCTCTCCTCGGCCCCCTGCCTCCCGGCGGCTTGCGCTCCGCTTGTGTCGGCTGGCCCGAACTCTGATCCGCCGCTGACTCCACACGCCCGGTACCGCGGCGTCCGGCACCTGTACATCAGTGTCGGAATGGGGCGAGCAAAGATTGTGACAGGCAAAAGGCCGAAAGCATGTCCGCGATGCGCCGCCGTTTGCCGGACGGCGCGAGGGCTGCTTCCTGACGCGCTGTTACAGATTCTCCGCAGTGGCGCAGGACGGCAGGGGCAGGTTCAGCCGCCGGAATCGGAGCGCAGCGCCTCGGTGACGTTGCCGAAGCGTTCGCGGTTGCCGGGACTGAGAGAGGAGAGTGCCTCATGGGCGTGCCGCAGCCGCTCCCGGCTGCGGCCGGCATCCAGCGCCTGCGACGCCAGCGGCTGCATCGCCGGCGCTGTGCCGTCCACCTCGCCCGCCGCGGCCAGCACGCGCTCCATGCTCAACTCGCCGAAGGCATTGCGCACCGGCTCGCGCACGCCGTGCAGCACGAAGCGGGCGCCATCGTGCTGCTGCGCGTAACTCACCAGCTCGTGGATGGTGCCGAGGAAGGTGCTGTCCAGATAGTCGCAGCTCGAGAGGTCGAGCACCACCGGCACACCGTCGCCCAGCAGGCTCGTGATCGTCTCATGGAACGTGTCACACTCCGTCCACGTGCCTCGCCCGCGCACCGCCAGCCAGCACTGCTTCTCCAGCTCGCCGTACCATAGGCCGTTCGTCGTGGAGGCACCCTTGCGCGCCATGCCCGCGGCGCGCGGCGAGCGACTGTCTCCATTGTCGAAACGACTGGGCCCGGATCGCGCATCCAGCAGGATCAGCGTGATGTCATCGCGGTCCTCCGCGCCCGGGTCCTCCGCGAACGTGCGTGTCAGCAGATCCATCAGCAGCGCGTGCCCATCCGTGGGCGATGCCCGGAACGCAAGCTCCACGCGCTTCAGCGTATCGCCATCAGTCGCGCCGTGCAGGCCATCGGTGAAGAACAGCGCGCGGTCGCCGGCATCGAGCGTGAGCGACACTTCGGCATAGCTGGCACCGGCCACCAGACCCAGTGCCGGTCCCGTACGCAGCACGCGCTCCATGCCGCCCGCACCGCGTCGTATCACCACCGGCGGATGACCCGCGCCCGCAATGCGCAGCTCGTGGCTCTCCAGGTCGAGCAGCCCCAGCGCCGCGGTCAGGAACAGGCCCGGTCCTACGTGATCCCGCGTTAACGCATTGTTCACAGCCTCGAGCGCGCGCGCCGGCGGCAGCGGCAGACCATCCTCACCCGTGAGCGCGAGGCGGCGGGAGAACAGCACCGAAAGCATGGCGGAAGCGACACCGTGACCCGTGGCGTCCGCCACCCAGAGCGCGACGTGTCGCTCCCCGATCTTCATCACGTTGTAGAGATCGCCGCCCACGTGACGTCCGGGCCGGTACACGGCGTTCACGCTGTAGCCCGGCAGCAGCGGCGGCTCGGCCGGCAGCAGCGCGCGCTGAATGACTTCCGCTCGCTCGAGATCACGCCGGATGATCTCCGAGCTGCGCTCCAGCTGACCGATCTTGTGCGAGAGCTGTTCGTTCGCGTCCTGCAGCTCCACCAGCAGCCGCTCGTGCGCCCGCTCCAGGCGGATGCGCTCCAGCGCATTGCGCGCGGCCACCCGCAGGGATTCCGGCTGCACCGGCTTGGTGAGGAAATCCAGCACGCCCAGCTGATGCGCTTCCACGGCCGCGTCGAACCTCTCCACGGCAGAGAGCACGATCCAGCGCGGGCCACGGCGGTGCTCCTGCGCCCAGCGCATCAGTCCCAGGCCATCGAGTCCCGGCATCAGCAGGTCCGTCACCACGAGGTCGACGTCCCGCTCCTCGAGCAGCACGCGCGCCGCAAAGCCGTCCGCGGCCTCCAGGACTTCGCTGTCGGTGATGCCTCGCAGAACGTCCCGCACCAGCAGGCGAGTCAGCGGGTCGTCTTCGACCACCAGGATGGTTGGAGCCGCAGCTTCAGTACTCATGGTCAGTGCAGCAACGTGGGAGACCGCCCGTGCGTGCGCAATGCGGGCGTGCGGCGGCCCCGGACTGCGCCCCTGCTCACGGCATCGAGCCCGCGAGTATGGCGCTCAGCCGCGCACTGTCGATGTTGCCGCCGGACACAATGCAGACGATGCGCCCGCTGCCCGCCTGACCGCTGAGCACTGCCGCCACGGCCGCGGCGCCCGCGCCTTCCGCAATCACGCGGTGGCGCTCGGCCAGCAGTCGAATCGCAGCCGCGATCTGCTCCAGCGAAACCACCACCGAGCCGGACAGCAGCTCCTTCGCCAGCGGCCACATCTCGGGCAGCACACTGCGGCTGCCAATGCCATCCACGAAGCTCGGGGTGTAGGCGACCGGCGAGGGTCCACCTGCGTGCAGGGCTCCGCGCAGCGCCGCGGCCGTGTCCACTTCCGCCGCGTACACGCGTGTTCGCGGCGACAGCACGCGCAGCGCGGCCGCGATACCGCAGCTGAGACCGCCGCCGCCGTAGGGCACCACCACGGCATCAATGTCGGCCAGCGCATTGTGCAGTTCCAGCCCGATGGTGCCGTTGCCCGCCATGACGGCGGCATCACTGACCGGGTGCACGAAGAAACCGTCCTGCCCCGCAAGCTGGTGCTCCTCGATGACGCGCCACCAGTCCGCGAAGGGCAGCGGGATGATGCGACCGCCCAGCCGCCGGATGGCCGCCAGCTTGGTCTCCGGCGCGTGATCCGGCACCACCACGCTGAAGGGAACGCCCAGCGCCCGCGCCATCCAGCCCACACCCTGCGCCATGTTCCCGGCGCTGGCCGTGTACACGCCGCGCGCCAGCCGCTCCGCGGGCGCCTGTAACAGCGCGTTAGAGGCGCCCCGGATCTTGAACGAGCCGATGGGCTGCAGGTTCTCCAGCTTGAGCCAGATCTCGGCGGGCGCGTCCTCCGCCTGCAGCCGCAGCAGCGGCGTGCGCAGCGCGTGACCGCGCACCCGCAGGGCCGCAGCCTCGATGTCGGCCAGGGACGGCGGCGCCAGCGTCATGCCCGCGCCTCACCGAGCGGCACGGCGCGTCCCCGGCCCTGCGCCTTCGCCTGCTCGTACACGTACTGACTCGCCACCACATCCTCCACGCCCAGGCCCAGTGACTTGAAGAGCGTGATCTCCTCAGCCTGCTGGCGCCCGCCGAGGACGCCGCGCAGCACGTCGCCCAGCTCGCCGGCAATGTGATCGTCGCTGACCATGCCTTCCGCCTTTGCCAGCAGAAAGTCGCCCGCTTCGTTGCGTGTGGACTCACTGCGATCCACGAACAGACGGCTGCGCGCCACCGCTTCGCCGTCCAGTTCGCGCGCGAAACGCACGCTCGAACCGGCCGCATTGATGTGCGCGCCCGGCGTCAGCCAGCGGCCCGCCAGTACGGGCTCGCGGGCGGACGTGGTCGTGCACACGATGTCGGCGCCGCGCACCGCGGACTCCACGTCGGCGGCAACCTCGAGGGTAATGCCGTGCCGCTCGCCTTCGCGCCGGCCGAATTGCTGCGCGTGCTCCGGGTCGCGACTCCAGACGCGGACGCGCCGGATCGAACGGGCGAGAAGCATGGCTTCGAGGTGCGTCGTCGCCTGCACACCACTGCCCAGAATCGCCAGATCGTGCGCATCAGGCCGCGCCAGCAGCCGCGTCGCCACACCGCTCACCGCGGCCGTGCGGATGGCCGTGATGGCGCTGGCATCCACCAGCGCCAGCGGGATGCCGTGGCCCGTCTCGAACAGCAGCACGCCGCCCTGGTGCGAATCGTATGCGGTGCCGTGATTGTGCGGCATTACGCTCACCACCTTGATGCCCATGACCGACGCCGGTCCGTACCAGGCCGGCATCATGCCCAGCAGGCCGGTTCGTTCCGGCAGCCACATCGCCGTGCGCAGCGGCACAGCCGCCTCACCCCGCGCCAGCGCGGTCAGCGCATCGGCCATCAGCCCGATGCAGCGATCCATGGGCAGCAGCGTACGCACGTCCTCCCCGGAGATCACCAGCAGATCCGGCACCATGTCGCGTCTTCTCCCTGACTCCCGCGTCAACGCAAAGCGCGTGGCCGCCGCCCGCCGGCAGCCACGCGCTCCCCGCCTGTCGCGGCATAACCGTCCGTTAGAAGCTCAGCTCGGGAAATCCTGTGATGGAACCCCAGCACTTCACCAGCCCCGTGGCCTGCAGGCCGCACACGTGCGTGAAGCCGGCGCCGACGCGCACAAAGTCCGTGTCCACCGGCGGATTCAGCGCGCCGTTGTGGTTGCTGGCGCCCCAGCAGGTCACACTGCCGCCGCGCACGGCGCACACGAAATCGCGGCCCGCGGAAAGCGACGTGACACCGTCATCGGCGGGCAGCCCCGGAATGAGCTCGCCCCAGCAGCGGATCCGATCCGGCGTGAGGCCACAACCTCCGGTCTCCGTGACGATCACCGAACGGTAGCCCGTGCCCGGCAGCCCCGCCGTCTGGCCCTGGTTGTTCAGACCCCAGCAGATGATGGCATCGTCCACCGTCAGCGCGCAGGTGTGGTGCCCGCCCCGGGAAGCGTTGATGCCGTGGTAGCCCGTGCCGGCCGGCGCGTCCGTCTGACCGTTGTCGTTCAGGCCCCAGCACAGAATGGAGCCGTCCGCGTGCAGGCCGCAGGTGTGCTGCGTGCCCGCCGCCACTTCACGGAAATTGCGATTGGTGCCGGGCGGCGGAAACAGCTTGTTATAGACGTTCGTGCCCCAGCAGCGGATCAGGCCTTCGCTGGTCACGCCGCAGGCGTGCTCGGCGCCACCGCTGATGAACACCATGTCGCCCCAGCTCGTGCCCGGACTCAGCGCGCCCGTGCAGCGCGCCGAGCCGTTGCCCACCAGCGCGCACTCGTAGTTCGAGCCACCCACCACGTCCGCGGCCCGCACCGGCTCCCTGCCACCCACCGGCTCGGTCGGATGGTGCTGCACATTGGTGCAGCCGAGCAGAAACGGAACAGACAGGATGAATGCGCCCGTGTACCGCATGGCCTCCTGCCCCCTGCCCTGTTTGCGATGGAATTCCGAAGGCGGCACGATAAGGACGCGTTCGGTTCAGCGCCACCCTCGCCTGCCCACAGTTCGCCCGTGTGCGCGCTGCGCCCGGTTACCGGTCGCGTGCTGGACTGCATCGTGGAGCTGCCTGGCGTCAAGCCGTCAGTGCACAGGCAGGGAAACGCTCATGCGCAGACCACCGCCAACCGGCGTGACGTGCAGACCCATCGCAGAGCTGCCGGAGCGTGTCGCGCCGTGCATCAGCTTCTCCACCTTGAGCCCGACCAGGGTGCCGATGCCGGCGCCCAGCAGCACATCGCTCGCCCAGTGGCGGCTGTCGTAGATGCGCGCCATGCCCACCATGCCCGCGCCACCGTAGAGCAGCGGTCCCGCGATCCACTGTGAACCCGGCTTCAGGCGCGCCAGCTCGGACGTGACCGTGGATGCGAAGGCGAAAGCCGCCGTGGTGTGTCCCGAGGGAAACGACGACATTCCCGAGCGCAGCCCACCACCCAGTGCGAACTGGTCGGAATCGTGTTCGTCGAGATAGGGCCGCTGTCGACCCGACACCAGCTTCAGTGCGCCCGTCGCGACGCCACTGATGGCGATGGCGACCGTGGCATGCAACCCGATTTCCGTCAGACCATGCGAGCGCGACAACAGACCCGCGCCCAGCAGCGTCACGCCCGCAACGGCGGCGCCCGGACTGCCCATGAGGTTGAACGTGCGCGCGCTGTTGTGCAGCAGCGCGCTGCGCTGTGCCGGCGGATCGCGGAATTCCTCGGTGATCGCCTGGTCCAGCGGCATGATCGCCAGCGTGGCGCCGGCCAGACCCACGAGTCGCCACAGATCGCCCGACCCGATGATCGGACCGCGCCGCGATTCCATGCGGAATCCCGGCGCCAGCTGGACACCATTCGTCAGCCAGTTCGATTGGATGCGTACCGGAGCCACCTGCGCGCGGGCCGCACCCGGCGCAAGACTCCCCAGCACTGCGCACAGACCGATCTCAGCGGGCCAGCTTCGGCGCATGCAACCCCCCACACCTGACTTTCAGCGGGTACTGCGGACGGCGGGAACGGCACTCCTACACTGCCCGGCAGCGGGAAGCTCCCGGTCCCCCTCCTGACCATCGCTTCCAGTATCGGAGCGGCCCTCGCGCAGCGATAGCCAACCCGCGTGGAGTGTGGCGTGATTGCGCCTCTGGTACAGGCCTTGCGCTCCGCGGCTTCGCCCGGTGCCCCCTCGCGAGCAGGAGCAGGGATTCTCTTCGCAGGAGTGGCAATCATGAAGCAGGATACAGGGAAGTATCTGAGACCTTTTGCCGTTGTGGTTCCCGTGGTCGCTCTGGCGCTGGCCGCCGTGCCGCGACAGCCGCGGATGGTTCGGGCCGACCATGTCGCGGCCTGCACGGCGACCCTCGATCCGGATACCGTCGCGATCGGTTCCACGCTCGCCACCGTGAAGTTCAACCTGTCCGAGGACATTGGCAGGGTCGCGAGCGTGACAGCCGATCAGAACAGTGGACTCCGCGTCGACAAGGTGAATCAGGAGAACAGGACCTTCGACGTGAGCACGAGTGGCGCCGCGGAAGGCGATTGGTCCGTCAGTCTTGCCGGCGAAATGGAAAAGACCTGCGCCGGCTCGATCCACGTGATCAGAGCACCGAAACACTGAAGCGCTCGCAGGGGCACCGGGCCCCTTCGCCAACCGCGGGTGAACATTGGCCGGAAGCCACAGCGGTCGATACTCATCCGCAGACAAATGCGCTGACGCTGCCTTTTTTTTCGATGGACGCTCCCGGAGGTATTGATGCCGAACTCCAGGGTCGGCTCACGCTTCGCCGTTGCTGTACTCCTGATCGCGACCGCGTTTCCGGTTGCCTGCAAGTCCGACAAGGTGACCGTCCCGCCGCCGGACGAAACCGTCGTCGTGACGGTCACGCCTGCGAACACCCAGCTCGCCGTGGGCCAGACCACCCCCGTTGCCGCCCAGGTCACGGGCGGCGACGCCAATACCGATCGCAACGTGCAGTGGACCGCGACGCCCTCCGGCCTCGTCACCCTGACCCCGAACGGCAACGTAGTGTCCGTGCTCGGCGTGGCGCCGGGGACTGCCACCGTTACCGCAACGCATGCGGCCAGCGGCAAGAGCGCGAGCGCCACGATCCAGGTCTCGACCACACCCGCCACCGTGGACCACGTGGATGTGCTGCCGCCGAACATCACGCTGGCGGTGGGCGATACGCTGCGCCTCGCGGCCACGGCCAGAGACGTGGCCGGCAACACCATCGGCGGCAAGACCGTCGCCTGGGCCAGCCTCAATGCGGGCGTCGCCTCCGTGACGAGTGGCCTGGTGCGCGGCATTGCGGCCGGCACCACCTCCATCACGGCCACGGTGGACGGCCGCACCGGCCTGGCCGGCGTCACCGTCACCGCGCCACCAGCGCCCGGCCGCTACGCCTACGCCTACGCCGATAATCCACTGTTAGGGATCTATACCGCCGGCGCGGGCAGCTCCTACAACTTCTCGGGCGCCGCCATCACCATCCAGCGCCTGGACGTGGGCCGCTACAGCGTGTTCTTCCCGGGCCTGCAGCCGCCCCTCGGTGAATCCCAGATCATCCAGATCACCGCCCACGGAACCGATCCCGTGACCTGCAAGCCCGGCGGCGTCAGTTCGAGCGTGGCCGGGCTCACGGCCCTCGTGTATTGCTTCAACGCGCAGGACGTGCCCACGGACCAGACGTTCCTGATCCTCGTGCTCGGCTCCGGTGCGCTGCCCGGCCGCTTCGCCTTCGCCTGGGCCGACCAGCCTGCGCTCGCCACCACCTACACACCGGCGCAGACCTGGAACGCCACCAGCCAGTCCGTGAACGTCACGCGCACCGCTAACGGCACATATACGGTGAATTTCACGGGCAATGCCCGGCCCCAGGGCGGCACTCCCGAGGCCACCTTCGTCATGGCCACCGGCACCACCGCCGCGCGCTGCACGCCCGCCAGCCTGCTCACGGGCAGCGCGCTGCAGGTCCGCTGCACGGGCCCCGCCGGCGTGTTCGTCGACGACGATGCGCCCTTCATGACCGTGCTCGTGGAGAAGGGTGTGCCCGGCCGCCGCTTCGCCATCGCCACCGTCCCCGCAGGCGGCGCCTTCGCCATCATCGACGCCTACAGCTCCAGCGGCGGCGCCATCACCGCCACGCCCATCTCCGTGGGCCGCACCGACGTCACCTTCGCCGGACTCGGCCGCACCGGCTCCAACGGCAACGAAACCGTGATGATCGAGCCGCAGTCGAACAGCGGCGCCTTCTGCAAGCTGCTGGACTCGCAGACCATCGCCAATAACACCCTGTTGGCCAGCGTCTACTGCTTCAGCCACGACGGCGTGCTGGCCACCCAGGACTTCCGCATCCTGGTGCTGCAGTAGCACGCTGACCGCTGTTTCTGCTCCCAGCGAGCACCGGTGCCGGCGCAGCCCCCGGCCCGGGCACCGGGACAGCATCCCGACATCTTTGGGCGCAGGGGCGCTGGCGTCGCCGCGCGGCATCCCCCCGCCCGCCGGCCCGGCCCGTCCGGTGGCCTGTCCGTTGGGAAGAGGCTTGACCCGGTGACTTAACGGCGTTAGGTTGCCGACCGAGGTTCAGGAGAATCCATGGGGACCAGAGAACGCAGACAGCGCGAACGCGCCGATACCCGTCAGAAAATCCTCGACGCAGCCCGCGACATGTTCGTCCGCAAGGGCTACGAGGCCACCACCATGCGCGCCATTGCGGATCGCATTGAGTACACACCCACCGCCATCTACCACCACTTCCAGAACAAGGAAGCCCTGCTCGTCGAGCTGTGCGCAGCCGATTTCCGCACGCTCAGCGCCGCCCTGCTGCGCATCGACAAGGTGGCCGATCCCGTGCAGCGGCTGGAACGCATCGGCGCCGCGTACGTCGAGTTCGCGCTTACGCACCGCATGCAGTACCAGCTGCTGTTCATGGCCAACCGGCCCCTGCTCACGCGCGCGCCGGCCGTCCCCAATCCGGGCGAGGGCGCCTACAACTTCCTGCGCGATGCGTGCGCCGAGGCCATCGCCAGCGGCCGCTTCCGCCCCGAATTCAAGGACCCCGACGAAGTCGCGCAGATGCTCTGGGCCAGCTCGCATGGCCTCGTATCGCTGCACATTGTCAAGGCCGAAGACGACTGGATCGAGTGGCGCGACATCCGTCGCACGGCCGCCCATCTCTGCGAAACCCTGCTGCGCGGCTTGCTGCGCGACCCGACCTGATTTTTTTGGCGAGGAGACCTAACAATGTTACACAAGGTGACACGGTTAATACAATGCAGAAACACCCGCACCGCCGCGCTCACGGCCGCCCTGCTCGCGTGCACGGCCCCGGCCCGGGCGCAGCAGGGCGATCCGCTCGCAGGACTGGTGCAGGAAGCGCTGCGCGCCAACCTCGGCCTCGCACAACAGCGCTCGCTGGAGCAGCGCGCCCTGGCCCAGCAGCACGAGGCCCGCGGTCTGTTCCTGCCGGGCCTGACGCTGGAGGCGCGCTACAGCGAGCAGAGCGGCACGCTGAACCTCGGCGATTTCGTGAATCCGGCGTACGCCGCACTCAATCAGCTGACGGGCAGCAACAGCTTCCCCACGAATCTCGACATCACGCTGCCCATGCGTCACGAGTCGCGGCTGCGTCTCACGCAGCCGGTGTTCAACGAGGTGATCCGCCAAAGCTACACGGTGGCGCGCGAGCGCAGCAGCGCGCAGCGCTACCAGCGCATTGCGGCCGCGCGCACGCTGGCGGCGCAGGTGCAGGCCGCGTACTTCGACGTGGCCGCGGCCCGCAGCGTCGTCGGCATTGACCAGTCCTCTCTGTTGCTGGTGCGCGAGAACACGCGTGTGGCGGGCCGTCTGGTGGCCGCCAGTCAGGCCACGCCCGAAGTGGTGTTCCGCGCGCGCGCCGAAGAAAGCGATGTCGAGCAGAAGCTGGCCGAGGCGCAGGAGCGCGTGGACGCGGCCGGGCGCCAGCTTGACAGACTGTTGGGGCGCACCCTGGAGACGCCCGTCGATTCCATTCCCGAATCGGCCTTCTGCTTCGAGCTTCCCGCGAGTGCCGACAGTGCCGTGACGCACGCGCTGGCGCAGCGCGAGGAACTGCGTCAGGCGGGTGCCGGCGTCCGCGCGGCGCAGGCCGGCGTCGGCGTGGCGAGTGCCGCGCTGCTGCCCAGCCTGGCCGTGGCGGTCGACTACGGCTTTCAGGGAAGCGACCTGAGCTTCGGCCGCAAGCAGGACTTCATTGTGGGCTCGGTCGTGGTGTCGTGGAATCTGTTCGATGGCGGCCGCAACCTGGCCGCGCGCCAGGAGGCGAAGGCGGAAGCGGAGCGCGCGCGGCTGGCCCGGCGGGACGCGGCCGATGCCGTTGCGCAGGATGTGCGCACCGCGTTCGAGGCCGCGGTCGTCGCCCGCTCCGCCATGGCCGCCGCACAGGCGAGGGAGAGCGCGGCGCAGCGCACCTTCGATCTGGTGCGCCGCAAGTACGCTGAAGGCGAAGCCAGCCAGATCGAGTTCGTGGACGCCCGCACGTCGCTGACTAACGCGCAGTTGAACCGCACTCTCACGTTTTATCGCTATGCCGTTCGCTATGTCGATTTCGAGCGCGCGGCCGCCTTGCGCGAGCTGGAATGACCGTGCCACGGGTCGCGCTTTCCTGGAATGATGCCCTGCCGATTGGAGAAGAGAGGATCCTATGTCATTGCGTCTGAAGTTCCACGCCTCGCGCGGGCTGCTGCTGCTGCTGCCGCTGTTGTCCGCCTGTCATCGCGGCAACGCGCAGCAGCTGCCGAAGGATGAGCCCGCCACGGTGCGTGCCGTACCCGTGACCACCGAACCACTGGCGCTGCCCATTGTTGCCACGGGCACGCTGGGTCCCAAGGAGGAGGTGGCGCTGGGTTTCAAGGTGGGCGGCGTGATCGCGCGCATTGAGGTGGATGCCGGCCAGAGCGTGCGCGCGGGCCAGACGCTGGCGCAGCTCGATGTGCACGAGATCGACGCGGCCGTGACCCGCGCCGCGAGCGCGGCGGAGAAGGCGGAGCGCGACCTGGCGCGCGCGCAGCGGCTCTTCGTCGACAGTGTCGTGACGCGCGTGCAGGTGCAGGATGCGGAGACCGTGGCGCAGGTGGCGCGCGCCGACCTCGAGGCGGCGCGCTTCAATCGTCGCTACGCGGAGATCGTGGCGCCCGCGGAGGGTGTGATTCTGCGGCGCAAGGCGGAGCCCGGCGAGCTGGTGGCGCCCGGCGCCCAGGTCCTCGTGCTGGGAAGCCGCGCGCGTGGCGCAGTCGTGCGTACCGGCCTCGCCGACCGTGATGCGCTGCGCGTGCAGCGCGGCGATTCCGCGACTGTGCGCTTCGCTGCCCTGCCTGACCGCGTGTTGCGCGGCACCGTGACGGAAATCGGTGGTGCGGCCGAGCCCGGTACCGGCACGTACATCGTCGAAGTCACGCTGCCCGGTGCGGCGTTGCTCACCGCCGGTCTCGTGGGTCAGGTCGAGATCCGGCCGCGCGAGCGCCGGCTCGCCGCCATTGTGCCGGTCGAGGCCGTGCTCGAGGCGGACGGCTCATCGGCAACCGTGTTCGCACTTTCCGCCGACGGCCGCCACGCGCTGCGCAAGCGCGTGACTGTCGCTTTCCTCGATGGTGATCGTGTGGCCATTGCCAGCGGTCTCGAGAACGTCACCCGCGTACTCACGGATGGCGCCGCCTACCTCGACGACGGCATGGCCGTCAAGGTGGTCCGGTGAAACCGCTCGAGTTTTCCGTTCGCAACTACCAGTTCACGGTCATCATTTCCGTGATGCTGGTCGTGCTCGGCGTCAGCGCGTGGTTCAGCATTCCGCGGGGCGAAGACCCGCCGCTCGACTTTGCCGCGTACACCATTGTGGCCGCCTATCCCGGCGCCTCCGCCGCGGACATGGAACGTCTGGTCGTGAAGAAGGTGGAGGAGCGGCTGGACGCGCTGGACAAGATCGATCACATGCAGAGTCAGATCGTCGATGGTCTCTCCACCACGTTCATTCAGTTCGAGGCCAGCGAGGATCCGGACGAGCGCTACGATGAAGTACTGCGCGAGGTGAATGCGCTGCGCCCCGAGCTGCCCGCCGATCTCGCGCAGTTCTATGTGGACCGGGCCAGTACGCTCAACGTCTCCATCGCGCAGCTCGCGCTGGTGAGCGCTGGCACGCCGTACGTCGAGCTGGACCGGCTGGCCGAGCGGCTCACGGATCGCATTGGCGCGCTGCCCGGTGTGCGCGCGGCCAAACGCTGGGGCGCGCCCGAGCGGAGGGTCGATGTGGCGCTCGACCTGGGCCGGCTCAGCCGGCTCAACCTGCCGCCCGGCATCGTGCTCCAGGCCATCGGCGGCGAGAGTGCGGACATTCCCGGCGGCGCCGTGGAAGCCGGGCTGCGCCGCTTCAACGTGCACGCCAGCGGCAGCTACGAGTCGCTCGATCAGATCCGTAACACGGTGTTACGGTCCTCCGGCGGCCAGCTGCTGCGCGTAGGCGACGTCGCCGACGTCCGCTGGAGCTACGCCGACTCGACCTACCGCGCGCGCTACAACGGCCAGCGCGCTGTGTTCGTGACCGTTACGCAGCAGGATGGCCAGGTCATCAACCGCGTGCGCGACAGCGTGTGGCGTGTGCTCGACGAGTTCGAAAGCGGACTGCCCGCCGGCGTCCGCCTCGAGCGCGGCTTCGATCAGGCCACCAACGTCACCCACCGTCTGTCCCGCCTGGGCGAGGACCTGCTCATCGCCATTCTGCTGGTAATGCTGACGCTGCTGCCGCTCGGCATCCGCGCGGCCGGCATCGTCATGGTCTCCATTCCCCTGTCCCTCGCCATTGGCCTCACCCTGCTGCGCTGGACCGGCTTCACCATCAACCAGCTCTCCATCGTGGGCGCGGTGATCGCGCTGGGCCTGCTGGTCGATGACTCCATTGTCGTGGTCGAGAACATCACGCGCTTCCTGCGCGAAGGGCGAACCCGCACGGAAGCCGCCATTGAAGCGACGAAGCAGATCGCCGTCGCCGTCGTGGGCGCCACCGCGACGCTCGTCTTCGCCTTCGTGCCGCTGCTCTTCCTGCCGGGCGGGCCCGGACGCTACATCCGCTCGCTCCCCATCGCCGTCATCTACACGGTCGTTGCATCGCTCTTTGTATCGCTCACCATCATTCCCTGGCTCGCCAGCCTGGTGTTGCCGCGGCACGAGGCGGGGACGGGTAACCGTTTTCTGCGCGCCTTCGATCGCGTCGTGCACGCGACCTACGCGCCCCTGCTGGATCGCGCTCTGCGCCGTCCGGTGCTCGCGCTCCTGGCTGCCGGCATCTTCGTGGCGGGCAGCGCCGCACTGATTCCGGCAGTGGGCTTTTCGCTCTTCCCCAAGGCGGAAACGCCGCAGTTCTACGTGCGCATCACCGCGCCCGAGGGCGCCAGCATTGAAGCCACGGACCACGCCGCGCGTTTCGCCGAAGGCATCATGCTGCGCCGGCCCGAAGTGCGTGCGGTGTTCACCTCCGTGGGCCGCGACAATCCGCAGATGTATTACAACGTGGTGCCCCGCCGTGAGAATTCGCGCGTCGGGCAGCTCTTCGTGGTGCTCGACGAGTACAACCAGCAACGGACGCCCGCGCTGCTCGACAGCATGCGCACGGAGCTGGCGCAGTATCCGGCAGCGAAGCTCGAGCTGCGCGAGTTCGAAAACGGTCCGCTCATTGATGCGCCCATCGCGCTGCGCGTGCAGGGCCCGGACCTGGACACGCTGCGCACGCTCGCGGCGCAGGTGGAAGCCGTGTTGGCTGCGACGCCCGGGACGCAGTATGTCGACAATCCCGTGCGCCTGGAGCGCACCGATCTGCGTGTGGTGATCGACCGGGACAAGGCGGGGCTGCTCGGCATTCCCACGCTCGAGATCGATCGTACCGTGCGCCTGGGCCTGGCCGGACTCAACGCCGGCATTCTGCGCGAGTCTTCAGGCGACGAGCGCCCCGTCGTGGTGCGTCTGGCGGGTTACACGCGTCCGACGCCCGCTGACCTCGATCGTGTGTACGTCGCATCGCCCGCCGGCCAGCTCACCCCGCTGCGTCAGCTCGCCGATGTCCGCTTCGAAACCGCACTGCCGGAAATCGGTCGCTACAACCGCGAGCGTACCGTGACGGTCACGAGCTTTGTGCGCACCGGTTACAACACCGACCGGCTCACGCGTCAGGTGCTCGCTTCGCTGCAGCAGGTCCAGCTGCCCACCGGCTATCGCATCATGCCGGCGGGCGAGATCGAGAGCCGGCAGCAGAGCTTCGGCGGCGTGGGCAGCGCCATTCTCGTCGCGACCTTCGCCATCCTTGCCATCCTGGTGCTCGAGTTCCGCACATTCCGCGGCACACTCATCGTCGCGTCCGTCATTCCACTGGGCATCATGGGCGGCATTCTGGCGCTCTTCCTCACCGGTAACACGCTGTCGTTCACGGCGACCATCGGCTTCGTCGCGCTGATCGGCATCGAGATCAAGACGTCGATCCTGCTCGTCGATCTGACCAACCAGTTGCGCGCGCAGGGCGCCGACCTGGAACACGCCATTCGCAAGGCCGGCGAAGTGCGTTTCCTGCCCATTGTGCTCACCAGCATGACCGCTATTGGCGGCCTGCTGCCGCTGGCACTGCAGGGCGCGGGACTCTACGCCCCGCTCGCGTGGGTGATCATCGGCGGTCTGATCTCCTCCACACTGCTGGCACGGCTGGTGACGCCGGTCATGTACAAGCTCCTGGCGCCGCAGATCAACGTGGCAAGCTGAGCGCGATGGAACTGCTGCTGGCTCCGGCGCAGGCCGATGGAGCAAACCTCCATCGCCGGAGCCAGCAGGCTCGGGCCCGCCGCCTGTCTGCGCTTCGCGGCGGGCCTGGTCGCGGCAGCAGCCGGACGCCGCAGCGTGGCTAACTTCCTGTTCGGCGTGGGCAGCACCGACCCGCTGACCTGCGGGGCTGTCGCCCTGTGCCTGGGCCTGCTCGCACGCCTCGCCAGTGCCCTGCCCGCACGGCGCGCCGCGCGCATCGATCCCGCGCGCACGCTGCAGTCTGGTTGAAGCGCAGGCGAGGCGGCTTGCCGGCGCACACCGCTGCGCGTAGACTGTGCGCCTCCCTCTCCGAAAGCCGCATATGCGCACCTGCACGCTGCTGCCCGTGGCCCTGCTCGCCGTCGCCTGCGCCGAGCCCGCTTCGCACGCGCCGGCCACGCCGCTGCCCACCGGTGAGAACCGCCTCGCCGTACCCGGCGGCAGCATCTGGTACCGCGTCACCGGCACCGGTACCGGGGTTCCCGTCGTGTTGCTGCACGGCGGACCCGGCTTCTCCAGCTATTACCTCAAGGCATTCGAGGACCTCGGCGACGACCGCAGCGTCATTCGCTACGATCAGCTGGGCGGCGGCAAATCAGACCGGATTTCTGACACGACGATGTTCACCATCGAACACTTCGTTAATGAGCTGGACTCGCTGCGTTCCCACCTGGGCGTGGCGCGCTGGCACGTGTTCGGCCACTCGTGGGGCACGATCCTCGCCCTCGAGTACTATCGCGCCCATCCCGAGCACGTCGCTTCCCTGACTTTCGGCAGTGCGGTATTCGACATTCCTGCCTACGAGACGCGCGCGGCACAGCTGCTTGCCACACTGCCGGACTCCTCGCAGCGCGCCGTGCGCCGCGCCGAGGCAGCGCATCGCTTCGATGCGCCCGACTACCAGAACGCCATCAATCAGTTCTATGCGCTCTACCTGTACCGTCACCCGGTGCAGGCCGACCTCGACAGCCTGTTCTCCACGGCCAATGAATCGATCTACAACTACATGCAGGGACCCAGCGAGTTCACCATTACAGGCACACTCAAGCAGTATGACGTGAAGTCGTTCCTGCCGCAGATCGCCGTGCCCACGCTGTTCACGGTTGGCGAATTCGATGAGGTGGGGCCCGAGCTGGTGCGGGGCTTTTCGCAGCTCGTCCCCGGGGCGCGAGTCACCGTATTGCCCGGCGCCGCGCACATCACGATGTGGGACGCGCGGGACGAGAATGTGAAGGTGGTGCGCGATTTCCTGCGCTCCGCGGACTCCGCGGCGGTGCCTGGGCACTGAAATCGCCTGCACGTTGCGGGACCTGCGCGCGCCGAATGCACACCCGGATCCCCATACAGCAGCGCAGCTGACTCAGTCGGGCGCCACCGTAAGCGCGAGATAGCCGGCGCTGCCCGTCTGCACGTGCACCAGACGGTGACGCGCTCCGCATGCACAGCAGCGCGCGTGCGCGGCGTCCAGCAACTCGAATTCCGTCACCAGACCGCAGCTCCGACAGGGGACGCGAATGCGCTGCAATGCTTCGGGCCGCCAGCCGCTCTGCGCCAGACGGACGCCCATCAGCAGTCGCGGCAGACCGGTGACCGGACAACCGGAGCTGGGGCACGCGTCGCCGAAGTCCAGGCAAACGACCTCGGCCTGATCCGCCACCACGGCCTGCCCGCTGTACGCACTCGCCGGCGGCACGACCAGCCGCACCCGCCGCTGGCACGCTTCACAGAATGTCTGTTGCGTCTTCATCCCGGCCCTCCTTCAGGGGACCCAGGGATTCCTCCAGCTCTGCAGAATCTGGATGTAATGCGCCCGCTCGAAGGCTTCGGGATCCGCCACGTTGCGCTGGCTCATCGCGCCCTTCATCTGCAGCACCGACTCGTATCCGCGCTCCTCCATCCATGCGCGCAGTCCATCCACCATCGTGCGTGTGTGCTCGGGACCATTGCGCAGCAGCGACGACGTGGTCATGGCCACGTCCGCCCCCGCCAGCAGGTACTTCACGACTTCGCGCTCGCTCCACACGCCGGTCGTGGCCGCCAGTGAAGCGCGCACGCGACCGTGCAGCACCGCCAGCCACAACAGCGGCAGGCGAATCTCCAGCGGCGAGCTGAGACGCGCGTCCGCGATCACGTCCATGCGTTCCAGGTCGAAATCGGGCTGATAGAAGCGATTGAACAGAACCAGTCCGTCCGCGCCCATCATCACCAGGCGCTTCGCCATTTCGCCGAATGCGCTGAAGTAGGGCCCCAGCTTCACCGCCAGCGGGATGTGCACATGCCCGCGTACCGCGCGCACCACGTCCACGTATTGCTGCTCCACATTGCGGCTGCTCACGTCCATGCTGGAAGCGATGTGGAAGATGTTCAGCTCGATGGCGTCAGCGCCCGCTTCCTGCATGTCGTGCGCCCATGACGTCCAGCCCGCGGGCGTCACGCCGTTCAGGCTGGCGATCACCGGCACGCCCACGCTCTCCTTGGCCCGACGAATCAGCTCGAGATACGCGTCCGGCCCGGCCTCGTGGCCGTTCGCGCTGGGGAAATAGCTGAGCGATTCGGCGAAACTCTCCACGCCCGCGTTCAGCAGGTAGTCGTACGCTTCGTTCTCCCGCCGGATCTGCTCTTCGAACAGCGAGAACAGCACGATGGCCGAGGCACCGCCATCCTCCAGGCGGCGAATGCCATCCAGCGTGTGCGAGAGCGGTGACGCCAATGCCACCACCGGATGCTCGAGCGTGAGCCCGAGGTATTGCGTCCGCAGGTCCGTCATTGCAGCCCCGCCATCTGTTCGTAGAGATGCCAGCGGCGCGCGATCGCTTCCTCTGCCTGCCGCAGCAATGACTCTGCGTGTGTGGGGTTGGTGCGCGCCAGCATGCGGTAGCGCAGCTCGTTGTCCGCGTACTCGCGGAAGCGCAGTCCCGCGCGCGCCGAGTCCAGCGTGAACGGATTCTCGCCCACCGCGCGCAGCTCCGGGTTGTAACGCAGCAGCGGCCAGTAGCCGCAGTGCACCGCGCGACTCTGCTGCTCCAGCCCGTGCTGCATGTTGATGCCGTGCGCGATGCAGTGACTGTAGGCCAGCACCAGCGATGGACCGGGATAGGCTTCCGCCTCGCGCAGCGCCAGCAGCGTATGCTGCGGATTGGCGCCCATTGCCACGCGCGCCACGTACACGTTGCCATAGGCGATGGCCTGCAGCGCGATGTCCTTCTTGTCCGTGAGCTTCCCGCCATTGGCAAACTTCGCGACCGCCGCCATGGGCGTGGACTTCGATGCCTGGCCACCCGTATTCGAGTAGACCTCCGTGTCCAGCACCAGCACGTTGACATCGCGACCGCTGGCCAGCACGTGGTCTACGCCGGCGGAGCCAATGTCATACGCCCAGCCATCACCGCCCACCAGCCAGACACTGCGTCGCACCAGGTGGTCGGCCACCGCCAGCAGATGCCGCACTTCCAGCTCCGACTCGCGGCCGGCCAGTCGGGCACGCAGCTCCGCCAGCCGCTCGCGCTGCAGCCGGATCTCCAGCTCCGTGCGCTGCGGTGCTTCGCAGAGACCCTCGACCAGCGCATCGCCCAGCTCGGCGCGCATGGCCTGCAGCCGTTGCACCGCCTCGCCCATGTGCCGGTCCGCCGCCAGGCGCATGCCCAGCCCGAACTCCGCGTTATCCTCGAACAGTGAGTTCGACCACGCCGGGCCGCGGCCCTCCGCGTTCACGGTCCATGGTGTGGTTGGCAGATTGCCGCCATAGATCGACGAGCAGCCCGTGGCATTCGCCACCAGCATGCGATCGCCGAAAAGCTGCGAGATCAGCTTGATGTAGGGTGTCTCGCCGCAACCCGCGCACGCGCCCGAGAACTCGAACAGCGGCTCCAGGAACTGCGTGCCGCGCACCGTCGAAAAATCCACGGCGCCGCGCGGTGTAAGCGGCAGCGCCTCGAAGAACGCGATGTGCTCGCGCACCGCATCCATGGTGTCCGGCTTCGGCTCCATGTTGATGGCCTTGCGACCCACCGCCTGCTTGTTCTTCGCCGGGCATGCTTCCACGCACAGAGCGCAGCCCGTGCAGTCTTCCGCATAGACCTGCAGCGTGTAGCGCGTGTCCGGGAAGCCGCGCGCATCGATGGGCGCCGAGGGGAAGTCGACCGGCGCCTCCGCCAGCCTCGCCTGCGGATAGAGCCGCGCGCGGATCACGCCGTGCGGGCAGACCAGCGCGCAGTTGCCGCACTGGATGCACACCGCCGGATCCCAAATGGGCACGTGCGTGGCCAGGTTGCGCTTCTCCCATCGGGCCGTGCCGCTCGGATAGGTGCCGTCCACGGGCAGCGCGCTGACAGGCAGCGCGTCGCCGACGCCTTCCAGCATGGCAGCCGTCACGCGACGCACGAACTCGGGCGCCTGCGCCGGCACCACCGGCAGGCGGGCGCGCCGGCTGCTTGCCGACTGCGGCACGCGCACTTCGTGCAGCCGCTCCAGCGTCGCATCCACCGCTGCGAAGTTCCTGCGCACCACCTCCTCGCCCTTCCTGCCGTACGTCTTCCGGATGGCGGCCTTGATGCGCTCCAGCGCCTGCTCGCGCGGCAGCACACCGGACAGCGCGAAGAAGCAGGTCTGCAGGATCGTGCCCGTGCGTTCGCCCATGCCCGTGTCCTGTGCCACGCCGCTGGCATCGATCACGAAGCAGCGCAGCCGCCGCGCCAGGATCTGCTCCTGCACCGGTCGCGGCAGCTGTTCCCACACTTCGTCCGGCCCGAACACGGTGTTAAGAAGGAAGGTCGCTCCCGGCGCCGCCGCCGACAGCACATCCCGTCGCTCCAGGAACGAGAACTGATGGCAGGCCACGAACTGCGCCGCCCCGATCAGGTACGCCGATCGGATGGGCGAGCGGGCAAAGCGCACGTGCGACACGGTCTGCGAGCCGGCTTTCTTGGAATCGTAGACGAAGTAGCCCTGCGGCTGTATTGCCGCATCCTCGCCCAGGATCTTGATCGTGTTCTTGTTCGCGCCCACCGTGCCGTCCGAGCCCAGGCCGTAGAAGACGGCGCGGTACACGTCGTCCGATTCCGTCGTGAAATCGGCATCCCAGGGCAGGCTGGTGCCGCTCACGTCGTCGTGTATGCCCACCGTGAAGTGATTGCGCGGCGCACCGGCGCGCAGCTCGTCCAGCACGCCCTTGATCATGGCGGGCGTGAATTCCTTCGACGACAGTCCGTAGCGTCCACCCACGATGCGGATCGGGCGACGACGCTCCTCACCGTTGCGCCCCGCAGCCGCCGCTTCTGCGAACGCCAGTGTTACGTCGAGGTGCAGCGGCTCCGCCGGCGCGCCCGGCTCCTTGGTGCGGTCCAGCACCGCCAGGCTGCGCGTGCTGGGCGGTATCGCAGCCAGCAGGTGCTCGGCGGAGAATGGACGGAAGAGGTGCACGCACACCACACCCACCGGCTCACCGCGCGCCGCCAGGTACTCCACCGTCTCGCGCGCCGTCTCCGCGCCCGAGCCCATGAGCACCAGCACACGCTCCGGCTCCGGTGCGCCGTAGTAATCGAACAGGTGGTAGCGGCGCCCCGTCAGCGCCGCAAAGCGCTCCATGGCCGACTCCACAATGGCGCTGCCCCGACGGTAGTGCGGATTCGCCGCCTCCCGGCCCTGGAAATAGACATCGGGATTCTGCGCCGTGCCGCGTATGAAGGGCGAGTCCGGATTGAGCGCGCGCCGCCAATGCGCTAACACTTGGTCATCGGACAGCAGTACGCGCAGATCGTCATCCGACAGCAGCGTGATCTTCTGAATTTCGTGCGAGGTGCGGAAACCATCGAAGAAGTGCACGAACGGCAGCCGCGATTCCAGCGTCGCCATCTGCGCGATGGCCGCCAGATCGTGCGCCTCCTGCACCGATGCCGCCGCGAGCTGCGCGAATCCCGTGGCGCGCACCGCCATCACGTCCTGATGGTCGCCGAAGATCGACAGCGCGTGTGTGGCCAGCGAGCGCGCCGCCACGTGGAACACGCAGGACGTCAGCTCGCCCGCGATGCGGTACATGTTGGGAATCATCAGCAGCAGGCCCTGCGACGCCGTGAAGGTCGTGGTCAGCGCGCCCGCCTGCAGAGCGCCGTGCAGCGCACCCGCCGCCCCCGCCTCGCTCTGCATCTCCACCACCTGCGGCACCGCGCCCCACAGATTGCTCCGCCCCTCGCTGGACCACTGGTCCGCCAGCTCGGCCATGGGCGAGGAAGGCGTGATCGGGTAGATCGCGCAGACCTCGTTCACACGGTACGCCACGTCGGCGCACGCTTCGTTGCCGTCCACGGTCGCGCGCTTCGCTGCCGGCCGCGGCGAGGCCGGCGCCGCCGGCGCCGGCTCATGACGCCGGGCAGATTCCGGCACCTGCGTCGCGCTCATGCCGGCGCTCCCGGCTCGGGTAACATCTCGATTGCGTGACAGGGGCACTGCTCGAAGCACACCGCGCACCCCGTACAGCGGTCGTAGTCGTAGCGGTAACGCAGGCCCACACCCAGCTTGATGACCGCATCTTCCGGACACGCGGCGTAGCAGCCGTCGCATTCGAAACAATTGCCGCACGAGAAACAGCGCTTCGCCTCGAACACCACCTCGTCTTCTGTCAGCCCCTTCACCACCTCCTCGAAGCTGTCACGCCGCCGCTCGAGCGCCGCCCGCTCCTGCGGCCGATGCGCCGCCTCCGTGTAGAACCACAGGTGCAGCTTGTCGAGCGTGGCGAGCACGCGGCGGCCGCGCTTCGCTTCCACAATTTCACCGCGCAGGTACGCATTGATGTTGCGCGCCGCCTTCTTGCCGTGGCCCACCGCCACTGTCACGGTGCGCTCGGCCGGTACCATGTCCCCGCCCGCGAAAAGGCCGGCGCGGCCCGTCATCATCTGCGCGTCGACGATCACCGTTCCGTCCGCCTGCACCTCCACACCCGGCACCGCACGCAGGAAACCGGCGTCCGTGTCCTGACCCAGCGCCAGAATCAGATCGTCTGCTTCGATGGTCTCCACTTCTCCCGTGCCGCGCGGTCGCCCTTTCTCATCCAGCTCCATGCGCTCTACAGTGACGCGACCCGGCTCCAGCGAACGGATGCTGCGCAGCCAGTGTATGCGCACGCCCTCTTCCAGCGCCTCATCCGCTTCCGCAGGATGCGCCGGCATGTGTTCGCGATCGCGCCGGTAGATGATCAGCGGCTCGTGCCCCAGCCGCACGGCGCTCCGCGCCGCATCCATCGCCGTGTTGCCGCCGCCATAGACCGCCACGCGCCGACCCAGTCGCGGCGCTTCGCCCGCCGCTACATCGCGCAGAAAGCTCACCGCATCCAGCATGTGAACCGCATCGCGCGCCGGGATCGCCGTGCGCTTCGACAGATGCGCGCCCACCGCCACGAACACCGCCTCGAAACCACCCTCGCGCCACTCGCGCACCAGATCCTCGACGCGATGACCCAGCGTGAACGTTACACCCATGCGAGCCACCCGCGCGATCTCACTGTCCAGCACGTCGCGCGGCAGCCGGTACGCGGGAATTCCCGAACGCATCATCCCGCCGGCTTCGTCCATGGCGTCGCGGACCTCGACCGTGTGACCCATGCGCGCCAGGTGGTATGCCGCCGACAGCCCGCTCGGCCCTGCGCCCACGACCAGCACACGCTTGCCCGTCGCCACCCCCTCGCTCTCCGCGTCCCACCCCTCGCGCAACGCAAGATCGCCCAGGAACCGCTCCACCGCATGGATCGTAACCGCGCCATCCAGCGACTCCCGATTGCACGACGACTCGCACGGGTGATAACACACCCTTCCATGAATCGCCGGCAGCGGATTGTCCCGCGTCAGCGTCTGCCACGCCTCCCGGAAGCGCTTCGCCTGCGCCAGCGACAACCACGCCTGGATGTTCTCGCCCGCCGGGCACGCATGATTGCACGGCGGCAGCAGATCCTCGTAGACCGGTCGCCGCGTCCGTGCCGGCCCCGTTCCCCGCTTCTGCGTCAGATCCGGCGGCTGCGTGAGCTCATCTCTTCGTTCCGACATGCCGGCCAGTCCCTCCTTCGCCTCGCCCTCGTGTCGCATCAGGCCACGGTTGCACGGATTCCCCTTCACGTCTGTCAGGCAATCACCGCTCCCGGCGAGGGGAATGGCTGGCGTGTCCCGCCCCGCGTCCGGAATCCCCATGGAGCTGCCCCACCCGTCCCGCCATTCTGCGTACAACCGCACCGGAAACCGCTCAGGAGTCACCATGACACCGCAAGGATTGACAGCCCGTGCCTCCCGGGGTTAGGTTCCATAATGCAATCATAATGGAACCACAGGAGCCCATGGCAACGCTCACGATCAAGGCCCTGCCCGACCCGCTCTACGAGCGACTCAGGGAGAGTGCGGCGATGAACCACCGGAGCATCAACAGCGAAGTCATCGCGCGCCTGGAGCGCGCTCTGGGGAGCGCGCGGCTCGACGCCGGGGAACAGCTGGCGGTCGTACGCGCCGTACGCGAACGGATGGGTGCACCCATCACCGCCGCGTGGCTGGAGGCCGCCCGCACGGAAGGCAGGCCATGATCGTGGTGGACACCAACATGGTGGTCTACCTGGTCATTGCCGGCCCTCATACGCCGCTCGCGGAACGCGTGCTCGAGCGCGATTCCGACTGGTGCGTGCCTGTGCTCTGGCGCAGCGAATTCCGCAATGTCCTCGCCCGCCGCATCCGCGAGAGCACGTCCCCGCTGTCCGCCGCGTTTGCCGCGGCCAACGCCGCGGAGAGCCTGATGGCGGACCGCGAATTCCAACCCTCCGGGCAGCACGTGCTGCGCCTCGCGGCGGATTCCGGCTGCACCGCGTACGACTGCGAGTTCGTCGCCGTGGCGCGCGACCTGGCGGTGCCGCTCGTGACGCTCGACCGTGAAATCACACGCCGCTTCCCGGCCGTCGCCATTGAGCCTCAGGCGTTCCTGCGCAAGCGTTCGCGCTGATGCCACCAACCTCCGCGCTCCCTGCGCGGTCCTTGTCCTCCGGCACGTCGCTTGCCATTGTCTGCAGGCGACGACTTTCAGGAGAGTCCGTGATGCGATCCCGCCGCCTTCGCCAGGCTCCCTTCGCCGGCGCCCTGTTGCTGCTGGCCGCCCTTTCCCTAACAGCCTGTTCCAGCACCGTGCACATTCGTACGCTGCTGGACGAGCCGCAGCGCTTCGACGGGCACACCGTCCGCGTGCACGGTCAGGTGACGCGCGCCGCCGGCATTCTGGGTACCGGCGCATACGAGGTCGACGACGGCACCGGCAAAATCGTTGTCATCGCGCAGGGACAGGGTGTGCCCGCTCGCGGTGCCGATACCCACGTCCAGGGCACCTTCAAGTCCGTGTTCAGCTGGATGGGTGCCACCGTCGCCGCCATCGTGCAGAGTCCCGGCCACTGACCCGCGGCCCGGCGCGGCCTGTCCCGCCGGCGCTGCCGCTCGCCCCGCTGGCGGGTTCGCACAATTGATCGCCGTCCGCCGCTGTATTATCCTGCGTGAGTCTACAAAATAGACATACTGCATTTCACACACGTGACCCATGCCCCGCGACTACCCGCTCGGTGAATTCGAGCAGATGCTGCTGCTGGCCGTCCTGCAGCTGAAGGATGGCGCGTACGGACCGGACGTGGCGCGCTACCTCGAGGACAGCGTGGACCGCCCGGTTTCGCGTGGCGCGCTCTACGCCACGCTGGGCCGACTCGAGCAGAAGGGCTTTCTGCGCTGGAGTCTGGAGGATCCTGAGGAAGATCGTGGCGGGCATCGCCGGCGTCGCTTCGAGTTGACGCCCGGCGGCCTGGAGGCATTGCGCACGCATCGCGCGGCGCTGCTCGAGCTGTGGTCCGGGCTGGAACGCGAGCTGGGTCGGGGGCGCGCATGAAGGGCGTGGAAAGTCCTGCGCGCGCCGGCGCCTCCGGTGCGGACGGAAGCGGCGCCGAGCGCGTGCCCCGGACGCAGCCACCGGCCCTTGCCGAGCAGCTGCTGAGGCTCTGTCTCGAGCCGCTGGGCGACGCGGGCGCGTGCATGCTGGGCGATCTCCGGCAGGAGCACGGTGAGATGGCGCGCGCGCGCGGCCCGCACGCGGCCGGCGCGTGGTATCGCCGGCAGGTGCCCGGCATCGCCTTGCGCGTGCTTCGTGATCGCCTGCTTCGCAGCGGGCCCTTCTACCATCCACCGCACCACGGCGGCGGCGACCGCGCACGGCGCCGGGAGGCATGGAGCATGACGACGATCCGGAAGGAAGCGCAGCACGCCATCCGCAGTCTGGCCCGCGCCCCGCAGTACACGGTTGCCGCGGTGCTGACGCTGGCGCTCGCGGTTGCCGCTAACACCATTGTTTTCAGTGTGGTGAACGCGGTGCTGCTGAAGCCGCTGCCATACCCGCACGCCGACCGTCTCGTCATTCTGCGGCACACCGCGCCCGGCCTCAACTACCCGCGCATCGACATCTCGCCGGGCATGTACCGCGAATACCGCAAGGATGCGAGCGACATCGAGGAGAGCGCCATCTACCGCCAGGACAACGTGAACCTGACGGGCGACGATGCCTCGCCCGAGCGTGTGGTTTCACTCACCGCGTCGCGCACGCTTTTCCCCACGCTCGGTGTGTCCCCGGTGCTGGGCCGGGGTTTCACGGAGGAGGAGGATGCGCCCGGAGGAGCGCCCGCCGTGATCCTGAGCCACGCGCTCTGGCAGCGGCGTTTCGGCGGGGATCGTGCGGTGCTGGGCAGGACGCTGCGTGTGGATGGCGTAGCGCGCACGGTGGTGGGTGTCATGGCGCCGGATTTTGCTTTCGTGACTCCCGACATCATGGTGTACACACCACTGGCGATCGACATGCCTAACGCGCCGCCAGGCTCGTTCGCCTACGACGCGGTCGCCCGCCTGCGTCCGCGCATCTCCGTGAATCAGCTGCGTGTCCAGCTGGACGGCATTATCAGGCGGCTGGGTGATGTGTTTGCCGATCCGCAGGGTCAGTTCAAGGCGTTCCTGAAGACAGGCCGCTTCGCGTCCAGCGCCGTGCCGCTCAAGGAAGACATCACAGGCGACGCGCGTCGTCCGCTCTGGATCCTGCTGGGCACGGCCGCCTTCGTGCTCGTCATTGCCTGTGCCAACGTCACCAACCTGTTCCTCGTGCGCGCGGAAGCACGCCAGCGTGACATTGCGGTGCGCGCCGCGCTGGGAGCCGGGCGCGGTCGGCTGGCGCGTCATTTCCTGTTGGAAAGCTCATTGCTGTCACTGGCTGCGGGGGCGGTCGGTCTGCTGCTGGGCGCCGTGGGACTGCGCGTCCTGCTGCGTGTGGCGCCGCGCAACATCCCCCGGCTCGACGAAGTGCGCATTGACCCCGTCGTCATGGGGTACGCCGTTGCGCTCGTGGTCATCGTCGCACTGCTGCTGGCTCTGATCCCCGCCATACGGCTCACCTCGCCGCGCGCCCTGGCGGTCGTGTCCAACAGTGGCACGCGCACGACCGCCGGCCGCGACCGCCAGCGCACGCGTCAGCTGCTGGTCGTGCTGCAGACCGCGCTGGCGCTGGTGCTGCTCACGGGCTCGGGCCTCATGCTGCGCACCTTCGCGCAGCTGCGCGCCATCAACCCCGGCTTCGACGCGCACGATGTCCTGACATTCCGTCTGTCGCTGCCGGCTGCCGGCTACCCGGACGCGGCGGCAGCCGCCAGTTTTCATGAGCGGCTGCTCGAGCGGCTGCGTGCACTTCCCGGCGTGCGCGCCGCCGGCGCCGTCACTGACATACCGTTAGGGAACTCCGCTACCGGCACGGGCTTTCTCATCGAAGATCATCCGCCGGCACAGGGCGAGCTGCCGCCCATTCTGTGGTACGGTTACGCTTCTGACGGATATTTCGAGGCGATGCGCATACCCCTGCTGCACGGCAGTGCGTTCGAGAGCGCCGACCGCGAAGCCACGCGCTCCGCCGTCGTGGTGAGTGAAGCGCTCGCCCAGCGTTTCTGGCCCGGTCAGGACGCGATCGGCAAGCGGCTGCGTGCCGCGGACGGCAGCCAGGAATGGCGCACGGTTGTCGGTGTGGTCGGTTCCGTGCGCATCCGCAATCTCCGCGAAGATCCGGACCCGATTGTCTACTATCCGTTGCTATCGGCGCCGCCCGTCGCCGGACACGGCAATGCCGGTCAGGCAGCCCCGCAGCCAGCCGCGAGGATGATGGCGTTCGCGCTGCGCGCACCCGATCCGGAGGCCATGGCTGCTGCCGTGCGCCGCGAGGTCTGGGCTCTCGATCCCAACCTGCCCATCGCATCCATCAGCACACTCGAGTCGATGGTGGCGCAGTCCATGGTGCCCATCGCCTTCACCATGCTGGCGCTGGTCATTGCTGCGAGCCTCGCGCTGTTCCTCGGCGCCATCGGACTGTACGGCGTGATCAGCTACGTGGTGACGCAGCGCACGCGGGAGATCGGCCTGCGCATGGCGCTGGGCGCGGAACAGCGTTCGGTGCGGCGCATGGTGGTCTGGCAGGGCTTCCGCCTGTCCGCCCTGGGTCTGGTGCTGGGCGCGCTGAGTTCGTTCGGCCTGACCCGCCTGCTGGGGAGTCTGCTCTACAACACGAGCCCGCACGACTGGCGCACGTTCGTGGCAGTGACCGCACTGCTCGGGCTCGTGGGGTTGCTGGCAAGCTGGGTTCCCGCCCGGCGTGCAGCGCGCATCGACCCTGCACGCGCGCTGCAACCGGACTAGCCGGCCCTTCCTGACACGCTCGGACGTGAGGCCCTACAGCGGCGGTGTGGGCACGCCAATGATGTCCAGCATCACGTACGTCATTTCCATGATGACTGCCTTCAGCGACTTCCCCGCGTGATCGCCTTGTGCGGGTACGGCGGCGGCGGCGGTGTGGCCAGCGGTTTCTTTACAGCTTCGTCGAGCAGCAGTTTCACCGCCACCTCGAGTTGCGCGTCGCGGCCATCGAAGGTGGCGACCGGCAGATTCTCGACCACCACGTCGGGCTCCACGCCCCATCCTTCGATCAACCACTTCCCATCGGCATAAACACCCTGTTCGGCGGCGGTGGCGATGCCGCGGTCGGCGAGGAAGTTGCTCGACGACAGCCAGATCTCGCCGCCCCAGGTGCGGATGCCCGAGCACCTTGCCCAGGCCCAGACGCTTGAACCCTTCGGCGAAGGCCTCGCCGTCGCTGGCGGTGTGCTCGTCGACTAACACAATGATAGGACCGCGGAAGGCCCAGGGCATGTTGCCGTAGGCGTCGCCCACGCGCGGCTTCCACCAGAACCAGTTCTGGCGCAGCAGCTTGCCCAGCAGCCAGGAGTCGATGTTGCCGCCCGTGTTGTGGCGCACGTCGATGATGAGGCCATCGCGGTTGAACACCGGGTAGTACTCGCGCGTCCATTCCGCGATGTTGCCGCCGCCCATGGCGCGCAGGTGTACGTAGCCCACCTTGCCGTTCGACAGCGAGTCGATGGCCAGGCGCCGGGTGTACTCCCACTCGTCGTAGCGCAGGTCGCGTTCTCGGGCCTGGGTGATCGGGGTCACGATCACGTCGTGGTCCCTGAGCGAGAGCCGCACCTGCTGGCCCGCCTTGTTGCGCAGCAGCACGGCGGGATCGGGGACGGTGAGCGTGGGCACACCATCGATCGCGGTGATGACGTCGCCTTCGTGCACATCCACGCCGGCCTGTGCCAGTGGCGCCAGCTCATCGGGGATGTCGGGATCGGAGCGGTAGATGTGGGCGACGCGCCAGCCGCCGCCCGCGTCGTCGCGCTCGAACGTTGCGCCCAGGCTGGTGATGGCGGCTTCGGGCGGTGCGCTGCGCACGTCGCCGCCGCGCACGAAGATGTGCAGTGCCGACAGCTCTCCCACCATCTGCGCTAACACGTCGTTCAGCTCTTCGCGGTCGGTCACGCGGTCCGCCAGCGGCTGGTACTTCGTGCGCATGGCAGGCCAGTCGATGCCGTTCATGCCGGGGTCGTAGAAGTAGTCGCGCTCGAGGCGCCAGGCATCGACGAAGTTGTGCGCCCATTCCTCGGTCGGATCCACCGAGAACTTCCACGCGCTCAGGTTCACGTGGCTGTCGCTCAGGTTCTGGGGCGCCTTGGGCCCGGCATCGATCACGTAGATCTCGCCGGACTTCTGCAGCATCAGCTTCCTGCCATCGGCGGACAGCTCGTAGCCCTGCACATCCTCGATGACGGGTGCCGGCTTGTTCGTGGTCTCGTTGTTGATGGCGAGCGACATCAGGTTGGTGTGGCGGTTGTCGCCCTGTGCCAGCCAGTAGAGACGCTTGCCATCCGTGGACAGGCCGCGGTAGTCGCCGGCGGGCACGGGCGCTTCGACCAGTCGCCGTGCGATGCCGTTCAGGTCGATGCTCACGTCGACCGGCGGACGTGGCGCATTGTTGCGTGCAGCGGCCGCACCGCCTGCACCAGCCGCGCGCCCGTTCGCCGTCGAGTCCTTCGCCGGAACCGGCGTGTTCGCGTTTGCCTCCGCCACCAGCTCTGTGCGTGGCGCGAACGGCGAGCGGAACTTCTGCTTCAGTGCGAGGCCGTAAATCCGTGTCAGGTGATCGAAGTAGGGATCGGGCTGGCGCGCGCCCCATGGACTGCCCACTTCCGTCTGGAACGTGCGGTCGGACAGGAACCAGAGCCACTGGCCGTCCGGACTCCACACCGGCGAGTAGGAATCGTAGCGATCGGTCGTCACCGGTGTCGCCTTGCCGGACTCCGTGTCGTACAGCACGATGCGGCCCAGGAAATTCTCCGCCACATCATTGTACGCGAGCCACTTCCCGTCCGGGCTCCACGAGATGTCCGAGAAGCCGGGCGCACTGCTGATCCACGCGGACTCGCGCGCGGAGTGCGCAATGCGTCGGTCGCTCTTCGCCTTCGTGTCGTACAGCCAGAGGTCCTGGTTCTTGTCGTGATGCACGATCCAGCGGCCATCCGGCGAGGGCAGGCCGTCCCAGCGCAGGATTCTGGCATCGTGCGTGAGCTGTTCGGGTGTGCCCATGCCATCGGCGGGCAGTGTCCACAGCTCGACTTCGCCGGACGCATCGGACAGTGTGAGCAGTTGCTTGCCGCCGGGCATGAAGCGCGCTTCGCGGTAGCGCACGCCCGGCTTGTGTGTCGCGCTCACGAACCGGCCCTCGCCGACCGGCGCGACGAATACGTTGCCGCGCGAGACCAGCGCAATGCGATCGCCGTTCGCCGAGAGGTGTGCCGACGAGAGATACTGCAGCGGCCGCTCCACCCAGTTCTCGCGCATCTGGTCGAAGTCGCTGGCCAGGGTGATGTCCAGCTTGCGCGGCGTCGCGGCACTGCTCGCCGGGTTGCGCGTGCCGCCATCCATGCCGGTCGCGGTGCGAGCCGCATCGCGCAGGTCGAGCACCCAGAGGTCCGCCCCCTGCTGATAGACGATGCGGCCGTTGTCCAGCGCCATGCCCTGCACATCGTAGTCTGTGTGGAAGGTGTGCTGGCGCACATCGCCGCCCTGCTCGTTCATCGACCAGATGTTCATCACGCCCGCGTCCCAGTTGGGCGAGTGGGTGCCCATCGCCTGGCCCTTGCCGCGCGCGGCGCGGTCGCTGGCGAAGTAGATGCGGCCGTTCCACCAGAGCGGCGTGCGGCTGGTGCCCGGATAATCCGCGGTCAGTGGCTTCGCCTCGGTGAGCGACTTGCCGCTGGCGCCGTCATCCCAGCGCCAGATGTTCTCCGCCGTGCCGCCCAGGTAGCGCTTGGTCATCGAGGACTGGCGGGCGAAGCGCGTGAAGAAGAAGCTGCGCCCGTCGCCCGAGTAGGAGCCGTCCTCGGCAGTGGCCAGGGGCAGCGGCTCCCGCTTCGGCGAGCAGACCTTGCCCGCCGTGGTCTCGCCCAAACACGGCGTTATGGCGATGAGCTGCGCGTTGGGCAGCGTCGCGTACTTGTCGGTGTCGTAGAGCACGCGGCCATCAGCAGTCCAGCCCGTGACCGTCGCGTTCGCGCCGTCCCAGGTCTGGCGCACCGGCGCCCCGCCGTTCACCGGCATGACGTAGACCTCGCGCGGCCCCTCGTAGCTCGCGCTGAACGCCAGCCAGCGCCCGTCCGGGCTGAGCGCCGGGCTGCCTTCCTGTGCCGCGTGCGTGGTCAGCCGCTGCGCCACGCCGCCCTGTGCGGAGACGCGCCACAGATCGCCTTCCGCCACGAACACGACGACATCGCCGCGCATCGCGGGCGAGCGGAAGTAGCCGCGTGTCGCGGGCGCGACCGCCGCGCTCATGCTGGGCGGGTTGCGGTCCTGCGGCGCCGGCGTCGTGGCGGCCTGGGACGCGGCGGCGGCGTTCGCGCACAGCAGAGCGAGCGTGGGGGTGTAGCGGATCAGGCGATGCATGGTCGGCTCCTCTGGGGCGGATGGCCGGGCGTGGGGTCCTGATTTCTGATGGCGGATGATGGACGGGCGGTTGTCGCAACGCAAACGCCCCGGCCTGGCGGCAACGGCTCCGTCTCCCCATTTGACCTACGGATACCGTCGTCACACCCGACGCGGGGCGTTCTTTGCACAACCAATATGCGAGGGCGCGCATGGGACGATTTCACCTAGGAAAAAGTCCTACAGGGAAAAGGCCGTTTTCGGGGGGTGATACGGGGCGGCGCAGCCCGGGGCGATCTCATTTTCAGGCCACCGCCGCGTCAGCGCCTGCGTCGCCGCCCGAGGGACCTTCGCCGCCTCGGTCACCTGGGGTCGCGTCGATTCGGTGACTGTCGAGCCGGGGGCCACCGGTCGATTTCGAGGTCCCGTCTGGACGACGAAGCCGGTCGAGCTCCCGGCCAATCATGGGGGTCGCGAGATCGCAACACCTCATCGATACGGGCTACTACGCAGGGCAGCTTGAAGGGCTCTCCGGCCGCACCGCACTCGATCTGACATTGCTCTTCTTCGGCATCGAGGAGCAGCCTGCAACTTCAGCGTGTCCAGATCAGAATCACACCGCACGCGTTGTGGTACTGCAGCGGGGTGGCTGCGCCAACGTACACTTCAACACCTTCAACCTCGCTAACAGGAATCGCATCGTAGTTGTCAACCTTGTTCATCCTCGGTCGCATCGCATCGATCCTAACATCCCCGCTGGGGTTTGCCGGAATTGAGGAATCACGATACAACTGACCATCAATGTAAAGATCGGGTTCACAGCCCCTGGAGTCCGCTCCGTCGTCCGGACGTTGCAGAACTCCCCTGGAAGATTTTTCCCCAATCGATTGCGTTGACACGTGTCGATTGAACCGCAGGGTTCGGCGACCCGCTTCGATGAACAATACCTTCACCTGCGGAACATCTTGAAACAGATCTGTGAGCAACGTGGGCTGCCGGTGCTCAATGTCTGCGCGTGTCATGAAATGCGTTGGTGGAGCCAAACCACCTTCCCGACGGTCGTAGAATCCGGCCCGGATCAAGCGTTCTGAGCGCGCTGTGACCTCCACAGGTGGCAGAACGACTGGCTTCCTCGAGAGCATCACTTCTACATCTACCATCGAGGCCGCGGGCTGTATGACAATGGAATCCGTCCGTTCCAGGTAACCGAGTGCCGTGAGGTGCAAGCGATGGACCCCCGGTGGCAGAACAACACTGAAACTGCCAGTCGGCCCGGTGACGCTGACAGAGTCCCTGCCTCCAACAAGTACAGCCGCGCCCGTGATCGGTTTGCCCGACTCCTTGTCGCGAACGCGCCCGAAAATCCGCGCCGTTTGTGCGCTCACCAGAGTGGGCAACGCTAACGTCAACAACCACCCGGCAGCATTCCATTTTGCTGACCGCATCGAAACCCTCCCGAAATTCGCCGCTCGCGTTTCCTGCAGGCGCAGGTAGAAATATGATCCCTTCGTTTCACGAAGTCCGGAGCGGCCGCACCGCGACCGTGCGTCTATGGAATCGGTCCAATCGGTTCAAACGAGATTGGGCCACGTTTTGCTTCCTCCCAACGACGCACGGTTAGTGTGCGGCCGCCCTCCGCGTACCCCCATTTTCGGGGTGATACGGGGTTGGCGCAACCGGGGATCTCCGGCTCGCGAGCCGTCGCTGGCGCGTCAGTGACCGCTCCTGCGCAGCACGAACTCACCCACCATGGGCCAGGGTCCGGCAAGGTTGCTCGCTACGAGCAATGTGTCGGCCCTCATCGTGCCGAACGCCGTGTGCAGCATGGAACTGCTGTCGCGTACCGTTCTTCGCATCAGAATGCTCCCGTCGTATCCGCGGAACTCCAGGAACGTGCGCTTCGGCCGCGGCGGCACACCGATGTGCGGAGCCTGCGGTTCGGTGATCTTGAAGATTGCGCCGGAAGCGCCGCACCACACGGCATCGGTGACCATGGTGCTCGGCGCCCAGGATCCGTCACTCCGGTGCTCCGGCTCCAGACCGCGAATCGTCGAAAGGAAGTGGAATACCTCAGCACCACTGCGCACACCCAGGCCTGCCCCTTCGAGTACCCAGTCATTCTTGATCACGGCGACCGGTTGATTGCCGATCCTGGTGAGACACGACTCCATGCGACGCAGCGTTCGCTGCGGGCCGACGGTTGCGATCGGCGGATCGCTGGCCACCCAGCTCCTGAGCTGACCCGAAGGCCAGGCCAGCAGACCCACCAGTGGCAACCTGCGAGTACTCCCCGATACATCTCTGTAAGCCACCACACGCTCAGTTGCAACAAGAACGGTCGAGTCGTCGAGTCGGGCGAAAGAGCGCACCGCGTCGACACCGGGCAAGGCAAGATGAATGCGCGCGCGCTCGATCCCATCGGCATTGAGCAGCAGCATCTGCTGGCGCGCCTGATCGTACACCACCAGCGAATACCCCGAGAATTGCAGTGCGCGAATCTGGCGAAACTCGCCCGGGCCCTCGCCGCACGAACCGAAGCGCCGCAGATAGCGGCCCTGCGGCCGCTGGATCAGCGTGATCGTGCACGCCTGCTGATCCGCGACTGCGAGAACGCCACGGTCGCTCACGGCAAGAGCGACGATGTACGCGAAGCTCAGCGGCCCTTCCATGGTGCCGTACGTGCGTACAGGAGTGAGGACCCAGGTGTTGTCGTCACGCCAAACACTCTGTTGCGGCGGAGAAAGGCTCTCGAGCAGCCAGGCCTGGCTCTGATCGGTTGTGCCGCTCTCGCCACGGGCAACACCGCAGGCGGCGATGCTCAGCAGCAGCATCGTCGCCAGCAAGCAGGTGACAACCGGATCGGCCGCCCGGATGGGGCGACTCATAAAGACGGCTTCCGCTTCATTTCCTTCGTTGACCCGGGGGCCCTCCCCGCAATCCGCTGCCCACTGCACTGCGATGTTGACATTTCGGCCCGCGGAACCAGCCGTCAAGGTGCGCGGGCAGCGGACACATTAAGATGAAACCGCCAGACCGTAAACAACGACACGCCCTCATTGTCCACCGATTGTGATACGACCGCCGAGCCATCCACGAACGACTTCAAATACGTTTCCGGGAACTCGGCATGAGCAAGGAGGCGCGGTGCAACCGCCGGCTCAATAACCTCAAGGACAGGCGTCTGCTCCTTGAGAATCTGCGTCGGCGTCAATCGCGTGCCGCCTTGCTGGGCGAGCTCTCTCACAGGGATCGGTTTTGGCAAAGAGATCAGCACCCATAACAGTCCCGAGCTATCCACTGCCATATCCTTGATCACTGCCGACCGACGGTTCGGGTGCAGTAGACTCCGACGCTCTGGAAACCACTTCGTCGATCTGACAAGCGAGCGGACCCTCATGGCCGACTCGTCAAATTCGAAGATCGTATACTGGCTGTGGAGAATCCCGAAGATGTGCCCACCGGGCGCAACTGCAAGCTCCATCCCGCCCGTGTTGTGAGTCGGGCGCGGATCGACCAATGGGCCGCGCGCAGCGACAGTCTGGCCAGCCGCATCCAGCAGCCGCAACAGGCGATCATATGGGGCGCGGTCCGACACCACATAACCGCCGTTCCTGAGCGGCACCAGATCATTCGGGGTTTGCAAGAGCTGAAACGTCCGGAAGAGAACAAGGTCGGGGGTGTACACCTGGATACGCCCGTTGCCGGGATCGTATGCCAGAATGCTGTCGCCTGAACCGGCATAGAGATTCGCAACATATGCGAACTCTCCCGGGCCCGCACCCTGTGCGCCGATGCTCCGCGTGAAACCGCCGGTATCGGCAAACTCGGCAAATGCATACCCCACGTCGAGGGGCGCCACCGCGTAGCCGCCTCTTGTTCGAACCACTCGCGCGTTCCATGCAGGCGCGAACTCACTGGTATCCGCAAGTGTCGCCGTTCGCTCCAGCACAATCCGGCACCCGCCGCAGCTCTCTGCCGAGGTCACCGCCACAGGTACATCAGTTGGCTCGCCGGCACGCTCTGTCCTGCGGCAGCCTGTCCAGCTTATCACCAGCACCAGCAGCAGCAGATGAGCCGACCAGAGGGGCGGGACGCAACCCACTACCCGCGCAAGCGGCAACAGCGCTCCGTGAGTTGCGCCCCTGCCGCTCGCCGCAGTTAAGCCGCGGTGCATTCGCCGACCTGGAACACTCACCATTCCACCGTCAAAATCGCGGGATGAGCCTGAATTGGAGTTGACCCGGTTTCGTGGACACTTACTCTCTTGGGTAGAGAAAGGAGTCCACAATGTCGAAACGACGGTCGTATCCCTTGGAATTCCGTAGTCGGCTTATCGACCTGGCCCGGGCGGGTCGCTCGATCGGAGAGCTGGCGAAGGAATTCAAGGTGTCGGAGCAGTCACTTCGCAACTGGGTGAAGCAGGCGGATCGGGATGCGGGCCGCCGTGAAGGGCCGACCAGCGAGGAGCTGGCGGAGCTGAAGCGGCTGCGGCGCGAGAACAAGCAGTTGCGCGTCGAGCGGGAGATCCTGGCAAAAGCCGCGGCCTGGTTCGCTCGGGAGACCGATGCGGTGCCGTCGAGGTCTACCGATTCGTGAGAGCCCACCAGGCCATGTATCCGATTGCCACCATGTGCCGCGTGCTGGAGGTCTCCACCAGCGGGTACTATGCATGGTTCGAGCGTCGGGCGTCGGCGCGAGCCGAGCGCGACGCGCAGTTGAAACAGCGCATACGCGAGATCCACGAGCGGTCGGACGGGACGTACGGCCGCCCGCGTGTGCACGCGGAGTTGCAGGATGACGGTGAGGCGGTGTCCCCCAAGCGCGTGGGCCGCCTGATGCGGGAAGAAGGGCTGGAAGGCGTAAGCCGTCGACGAAGGTAGTCACGACCGTGCGCGATGCGGACAGCCGACCGGCACCGGATCTGGTGGACCGTCAGTTCAAGGCGACGGGGCCGGATCAGCTCTGGGTGGCCGACATCACGTACATTTCGACCTGGAGCGGGATGCTGTATCTGGCGGTGGTGGTGGACGTGTGGAGTCGACGGGTGGTGGGCTGGGCCATGGCCACACACCTGCGCAGTGAACTGGTAGTGGCGGCGATGAACATGGCGCTCATGCAGCGGCGTCCGCACGCCGTGATCCATCACTCCGATCAGGGCAGTCAGTACACGTCGCTGGCATTTGGTCAGCGTTGTCGCGAGGCCGGCGTGCGTCCCTCGATGGGCAGCGTGGGCGACTGCTACGACAACGCGCTGTGCGAAAGCTTCTTTGCCACGCTCGAGTGCGAGTTGCTCGACCGCTACCGCTTTCGCACGCCGGCGGAAGCCGAAACAGCGGTGTTCCATTTCATCGAAGGCTGGTACAATCCGCACCGGCGCCATTCTGCGCTGGGTCAACGCTCACCCATGAACTTCGAGCGACTGCATGGGTCAGCCGCGTGAGTCGCACGCACCGCCGATTCGGGGGGTGCTGGGATACCTTCCGGCCGCTCCCGGCCCGTACACGCGATTCTGGAGGCTCGCGACAAGGCACCTTCCGCGGGCGGCCGCGCCGTGCGCGGTCTCCTCGCCTTCGCTCGGACCCCAGGCAGCAAACGGATCCATCATATCAACAACAGCAGAACGGATTGCCATGCGCCGGCAGCAGGCAACCCAAACACTCAACCGTCCACGGAATCGGGACAGGTCCAAATCGCCAGATGACGATCTGCGTCGCACCCTGCTTCGTCAACTCCGTGCTGAACGCCTCGCGCTCCCCGCACATTCCCCGTACATATCCACTGACGCGAAGGCTTCCCATCACAATCTTGTGCTGGGGATCGAGGACCTCGATGATTGACTGGACGTCGTGGGAACCGTCAGCCGCGCTGGGCATACCTGGCACGCCGGCGGCATTTCGGAAGCCGCCGGTAGCCACAACGAGCACCCAGAGTCTGCCATCACCATCACCAGAAATATCGGCTACGAATGGATGCGCGCCGCCCCTGGAGGTCGTGGGGTATTCAGGAAACCAGGCCGCGCGCCGATCCCATGGTTGCTCAGGCGACCCTGATCTGTTCCACCGTCGAACCACGTATTGGTTGTTCTGCAACGCGTACGTCTCACCCGTCGCGGGATTGTACGCAACCTGCAGCCTCGCGAGAGTATCCGTCGCTTTGGTGCCCGCGAGGGTCTGCATGTAGTGACCATTGAAGCCGAAGGTGTGGATCATTCCCGGTTGCGCAAGCTTCGCGGCAAGCACGAAACCTGTTGGTGTATTGGTCACGTCGATGACATTGCCGAAAAAGCGCGCTGTCCGTGCAACTTGAAGAATCGGCGTGAGTACGAGAAGCCTGTCATGCATCAGGTCACTCACGAGGATCGAGTCCATCGCCATTCGCCAGATTCCACCCACCACGACGTCATCTCCCGCATGGCTCATGGACAGCCGGGCGATGGTCTCCGCGAATGCACCATCGGAATCATAAACTGCCAGTGAGTTGCTCGCCATCAGGGGAGCAACCACAAAACGACCGTTGCGCTGGTGGATCACAGACAGGAACCGAAAATCTGGAGTAAAGTTGCCGGGGCCGGCACGGAGACGTAGAAGCCGATCCGCAACGATGGAACATGGCGGGCAATGATCAGTGCCCCGCTTCCATGGCGCAGTGTTGGTGTTGACACTCGCGGCCGTCATGCACAGAGCCGCGGCGGCTGACAGCAGGGTTGCCCACGCTCGATTGTGCATTTTTGCAGAAACCTTTCGAAGGGGCGGCCGGGAACAGTCCGTCGAATTAATGGTGATGCCGGCTATCACCCTGAGACACGGGCCTCTCGTAGCCGTCGAACTCCCTTCGCAACACATCCTCCCAGGATCCACAGCGCGGACGCCTGTATGAACCAGCGGACGCACATGGATACGCCGGATTCCTCGGCTCAACTGGACACCCCCTGCGCCGCCGGCGAGGGCATGCGCTTCCGCGAGAGATAAATGTCCGCGATTGCCGGGTCAACATTACTCTCACAATCTTGCGCATCCCGCTTGACCCACTCGAACCGAGCTGTTCTTAAGTGCGGCCGTGCAATGGTCCAGTTGCCACTGACGTTGACTGGACAGCCCGAGCCTGTGATGTCAGGGCGTCGCGATGAGTTGTGAAAGCTGCTCGGCACTGAGCGTTCGCTTCATGATCTCGTGGCCCTCGCAATCAACTACACGGACTTCTCGTGTCGAGTAGTTGAGCGAGAGAAGTGGAATGCGCATCGAGGAATGTCTTCAGAAGCTGAGGCCTTTTCAGCGCTGCGTCCAGGCCGTTGACGGTTTCTGTGGACGCCTGTGCACACGTCGTGTGCGAATTACATCTCCCACACTCGTCAAAGTAGTGTAAGCCGTGGCGGTAGCCCCCATTCTGCGTGCCGAAATCGGTGAAATAGTGATACGGACGGCAGAAGCACCAAAGACTGTATGAACATTCCTCAACACCTTCCGCATCGACGCACCAACCGCAGTTCGACTCCTCGCCAATGGCGGCCCGGGCTCCGAGACCTGGGCTGCCAGCGCGCATGTGACCAGGATCAATCTACGCATTGCTCCCTCCTGATGGAGTTGTCGTGGAGACTCGGCGAACGTTGGAGCAGTGGCCCACGCCTTCACCGCGTGCGTCATCATCATAACCCGCCAGAAGCCGACCCGATGTTGCGAGACCCAAACCTTACAGGACACCTTCGAGACCGTTCCGCCCAGAATGCCAGCAACGTCACCTGCTTTGTTGCGGACTTCAGTCTTGAACCCAGACGCGCATTCTCATGCTGCTGTTGGATCATGAGCGAACCACGCAGCGCTGCATCCAAAGAGGACGACTGCAGGTGCTGCTGTCATCGCCTTCATTGCCACACTCCAGGCTGCTTGGGTTCGCTCGGAATCTGCTGAGAAATCGACGCGGTGTCGCTGCGTCACATCCATTGTGCGCACGATGAGACAAGCGGCAAGAGCCGAGGTGGGAACCTTTTGCCCGCAAGGTGGGAACATCGCAGCAATCTCGACTGCGGCAGAGCTGCAACGGGACGGAGCGTCAGAATTTGCCCGCGCTCGGCGCTCGATTGGACGAGTCTTGACCTGAGCATGAACTGAGCGTTCCCGACAGCCATCGGATCATCTGGCGATGCTCATCACCAGCCGGTCGTCCGTCTTCGCCGCGAACCGCCAGGATTGCCTTCAGGAATTCTGCAGGCTTGTGCGCAGTGCCAACCTGATTGCGCCAGGACCTGTCCAGGGCACGGCGGCCGCACCCTGTTGCCCGCGCCCACCGCTTCACTGTCCGAAACGGGGGATCAGCTTCCAGCGCTACAAGAAGCTTCCGCTTGAGCGCAGACGACAGCACGCCGGACGATTGCACCGCCGCAGTCAATTGCGGAATCGGCGAGCGCTTCAGCAGATCGGCAAGCGCCATGTGCACCGCCTCCGGTCCGGACTTGATCCAGACCAGCGCCTCCACGGAGGTATGTGGCAGGCGAACCGGATTCGCCTCCGTGAACCGCGTGACCAGGAGGATGGGCACGCGTAGCGCTGCAGCCCTGACCCCGGCGATCTGTGCGACTGCCTCGTCGTTGAGTTCGGGAAACTCCACTGCAACCGCAACCGCCGAGCCTGCGCGGCGCACAAGCTCCCGCCAGTCTCGCAGTGGTGGGTCTGATGGCCCGGGAGTTCCACGGGTGCCGTAACGCTGCCAAACCATTCGATCACGGGGGTAACCTCCTGCTACAGCCAGCAGGAACCGCACGCCTAGCTGAACGGCTCCCGCCAGAACGCAATCGAATCGGGGGCGCATGGGCTGTTCTCACCCAGGAAGAAGTCCTACAGGGAAGAAGGCGGTTTCGGGGGGTGATACGCGGCAACGGGTGACGATCGCTCTCCCGCCGCGCGGCAGCGCCCTGGTTTCGCTACCTTGCCCGCATGTGCACGATTGCCGACATCCGCGCCGCGCGCGAGCGCATTGCCGACGGGGTTCTGCCCACACCCTGCCCGCCCGCGTTCGGGCTGCGCGACCTGCTGCCCTGCCCGCTGCACCTCAAGCTGGAGAGCCTGCAGCGCACCGGCTCGTTCAAGGACCGCGGCGCACTCAACCGCCTGCTCGACCTGAGCGACGAAGAACGCCGCCGCGGCGTGGTCACCGCCAGCGCCGGCAACCACGCGCAGGCCGTCGCATGGCACTGCTCCCGCCTGCGCATCCCCGCAACCGTCGTCATGCCCGAGGCGACGCCGCTCGTCAAGGTCTCCAACACGCGACGCTTCGGCGCGCGCATCTTCCTGCACGGCGCCACACTCTCCGACGCCATGGGCGAAGTGCAGCGCCTCGCCCGCGAGCACCACCTTACCATCGTGCACGCCTTTGATGACGAGCGTGTCATCGCCGGCCAGGGCACCATCGGCCTCGAGCTGAGCGAACAGGTTGCCGGATGCGACCGTCGCCGTCGTGCCCATTGGCGGTGGCGGCCTCATCTCCGGCATTGCCACGGCGCTCAAGGATGCGAACCCGCGTGTTCGCGTGATCGGGGTGGAGGCGGAAGCCGCGGCCTCCGCGCTCGCCTCCCGCCGCGCCGGCCACGTCGTCCACATCGAGACCTCCGAGACCATTGCCGACGGCATCGCCACCAAGCGCGTGGGCGAACGCACGTTCCCCATGATCGAGCGCCTGGTCGACGACATTGTCACGGTCTCCGAGGAGGAGATCGCGCTCGCCGTCTACGCCCTGCTCGAGCGCCAGAAGATCATGGCCGAAGGCGCCGGCGCCGCTCCCCTCGCCGCGCTGCTCGCCGGCCGCATCCCGCTCAGCGAAAACGACCTCGCCGTCATGGTCCTCTCCGGCGGCAACATCGACGTGAACATCCTCGGCCGCATCATCGATCGCGGCCTCGTGCGCGACGGCCGCCTCGCCCGCCTCGCCGTCAAGGTCCGCGACCGCCCCGGCATGCTCGCACGCCTCACCGACACCGTCGCCGAATGCGGCGCCAACGTGCTCGAGGTCGCACACCGCCGCGCCTTCGCCGACATCCGCGTCGGCGACGTCGAGATCGTCATGAACGTCGAGACCCGCGGCCGCGAGCACGTGCGCGAGATCGTCCGCCGCATTGAGGAGAGTGGCGTGGAGGTCGAGGAGGACGTGTAGGCGGCGGATTGTGTGTCCCTCATTGCGATATCGCATTGGCGGACCCGAAGAAGTACAAGGATATCCTCGCACGCGTTGGGAAGGGCAGCCCAACAGTCCCGGGCGACGAGCTACCACCCCGGAAGCGCCGCAGCAGGAAGTAGTGTCCGACACTGATCCTGATCCTCAGCGGCCCGGCAAGCCGTGCAGGTTCTCTGCATTACAAAGTACTTGACAATGCCACGCCCCCGCCCTATCCTTCCCTCCACTCGCTCAGATGCGCGACCCGCTCTCGCGCCCGCAGGAGGAAGAGGAACCGTGTACTTCATGCCCGCTGCCGCACCCGTCGTGGTGCTCGCCTTCATCGGAACCGGCGCGCTGCTCGCCCTCGCCCTGATCAGCCTCGGCTGGCTGCTGCTCACCCGCCGCTTCGGACCCATGCGCCTCGTCCTCATCCCCACCGTCACGCTGACAGCCATGTACACAGGTGCCATGGGCGCCAGCTCGCTGCTCAGCCGTGACCGACTGCTGGAGCCGGGCGAGGAGAAATATTTCTGCGAACTCGACTGTCATCTCGCGTATTCCGTAACCAACGTCGAGAACGCGACGACGCTGGGGACCGATCAGGAGCGAGTGACGCCGACCGGCCAGTTCTGGATCGTGACCGTGCGCACGCGCTTCGACGAGAACACGATCTCGAGTCGTCGCCCGCGCAGCGCACCACTAACACCGGGTTCACGGCAGGTACGGCTGGTGGGTTTCGATGGACGGTCGTGGGCGCCCTCGTACATCGCGCCCGATCTGCTGGGCGGCTCCACGCCGTTCACCACGCCGCTGCGTCCGGGCGAGTCGTACGAGACCCGCCTGGTCTTCGATGTACCCGCGGAAATGAGTGAGGCGAGGCTGCTGCTGACGGACGCGTTCCCGGAGTCGTCAGTGCTGATCGGCCACGAGCGCAGCCCGGGCCATGGCAAGGTCTACTTCGCGCTTACGCCACAACACTGACGACGCCGGCGTCGCACCACCTTTGCACGGAGCCAGTCCGCAAGCGCTGACTCGTCTGTGCTGCCCTCCGCAACGCGGAAGATGATGGGCACCACATCTTCCTCGGACGACTTGATGCGGTAGCCGTTGAGACCCAGGAACACGTACGTCATCTGAAAGCCCGTGCGCTTGTTGCCATCCGTGAACGGGTGGCTCCGCACGATGCCGAATCCATACGCTGCAGCCAGGTCGCACAAGTCAGCGTCCGGCTCGTGGTGCCAGCGGTTCTGCGGCCGTGCAAGAGATGAGTCGAGCGCCCCCTCGTCACGCGTTCCCTGAGCACCTCCGTGCTGACGGATCTGATCCGCATGGATGGCGAGAACCACGGCACGATCCACCCAGCGCGGCTCCCGACGCCGCGGGATCACCGGGAGAGTTCGCGCATGGCGTTGCGGTAGCTCTTCGCTCCCTCCACATAAATGGCCATCGCTTCCGCGAACGCCGGATCATAGGGCGTGATCAGAATGCCATCGGGCGTTTCCACCAGCGTCACGGCATCACCCTCGGCCAGATGGTATCGCTCCAGCATTGCCTTCGGTATCGTGGCTCCCGCCGAGTTGCCGATCGCGCGGATCACCGTCTGCTTCGTCATGCGCCCGCCTTTCCCGTGGACAACCGACGCATTCTCACGTTATAACCACGGTTATCACTGTGGTCCGGAAGGGCAGTCTGCGCGGCACGCGCCGCACTCCAGATTGTGCGCGGTTCAGCGGTCAGCCGAGAATGGGAAAGCCTGCGTTGGGACCCCGCCAATTGCCGCTGCCACGGCGCGCGCGCAGTATACCACGAACACTCTTGAGCCCGTTCGGCGAGACTTGCATGAGAAACCGGCGAAATGGCCCGGCCCGGACCGGCGCGCGTCTGCGTGGCTGGCTCCCTGCCCTGCTGCTCTGCGCGGCGCTGCCACCGCTCGCGCTGGGAGCGACGCGCGCGCTGCGCCCGCCGCCACGCGCGCAGGTGCCCGCGGACGTACGCGACATTTGGACGCGCGGCTTCCTGCTGCAGGACCGGAACGACGATGACGTGGTCGATTATGTCGATGCGCGCATCATCCTTCCCGCGCAGCCGTCGGCCGCGGATGTAGCCGCCGCCTCCAACATCGCCGCGCGACTCGGTTACGAGACCTCCGCCTTCGACCTGGGGCTGGTCGGCTACGACACGGCGCATGTCAGCGGCTACGACGCGCCGGTGATCGTGATCGGCTCGAACAATGCGTTAGCCCGCCGCGCGGGCGCCGCCGCCGCTGCACTGACTGCCGGTGAGGGCGCGCTGTCGCTGATCCATGCGAACGACTTCTTCCATGCGGGCGGTGTCCTGCTGGAGGGCGGCGATGCCAGTGGTGTCGCCGCCATTGCCGGGTACGTTTCCGGCCGCTACCCCTCGATCTGGAGCCTGAACGGCGCATTGTACGAGGATGTCGCCAGCCGGCTGAATCGCTTCCTGCACGGCCGCAATCTCGGCACTGCCGATGTGTCGATCGATCGCATTACAGTCGACGCATCCAACCGCGGCGTGAGTCGCGTTCTCGCTTCCGTCACGCTTCCCGACAGCACCGTCGTGTCGCGTGCGCTGGCCGCATTGAGCGACGATTCGCTGCGTGCGGACAGCACCGCTGGCCGCGCCGGCGGTGCGGCTCGCGGCGCCGACGGTGGTCGCGCGGGCGGCGGTCGCGCGGGCGGCGCCGGGCGAGGTGCGTCGCCTGAATCCGCTGCACAGGGCACGGTCCGCCGCGGCGAGCTGCAGTTCCCGGATCTGCAGCGCATCGACCTTCGTCTCACCGCACCCGGCCGCACGGAGACCGCGCACCTGCTGCCGGCGAGGCCATGGCAGACGCGCGCGGGCAACGAGTTCAGCACGCGCGAGTCGCCGGACTTCACACTCTCCGATCTCTACAGCACGAGCGGGCTGTTCCGCGACACCAACCAGGATCTCGTGCCCGATCGCACGGACGCGTACCTCTCGCTCGATGGCGATGCGCTGGACGGCGCCGTCGATCTCGCGGCGCGCATTGGCCTCGAGACTGCGGGCATGCGCCTGCCCTTCGCGCGCGCGGCCGGCCAGGACGATCACCCCGAGTCGCGCGGCTTTCCCATCCTCTACGGCGCGCACAACTACCGCGCCGAGCGGCTGCGCCAGGCCGGCCAGCTGCGCGCCGGCGGCGACTCGCCCGGTGAAGGCGCCATCGAGTTCGTGAAGGGCGGGCTGGATGGACATAACGCGCTTGTCATCACGGGCGGCGATGGCGCCGGCCAGCGCGCCATCGGCAACTACGTATCGCAACGCATGCCCTGGCTCTGGGATTACGGCAAGGGCAACTACGGGTTAGATGATGTAGAGACCGGGGTTCGTCGCTTCTTCCAGGCGAAGGAGACGCCCGGCCAGATCGCGCTGGCCGGCGTGAAGCTGCGCCAGTGGCTGGAACGGCTGAAGGGCAAGGACATCGACTCGATCGGCATAGAGATCGCCACGCGCGATCGGCCCGACGGCCTCGATCGCTGGGCCGGCGCGCTGGCGCGCCAGCATTTCCCGCGCGCACACGTGGGCGTCACCACCTTCCCCACCGGTTTCGGCGTCAACAAACAGATCTTCACGCAGACCTTCGACATCCCATGGGAAGTCGACGATTTCTGGAACGTCTTCCGCACGCAGGCACTACCGAAGCTGCGCGGCGGCCAGCGCGTGCGCGTCGAGCTGCGCGTCAGTGAATCGCCGGAGGAGCGCGCCCAGCTGCAGCACGACATCCAGCGCGAGCTGCAGTCCAAGGGCGTGAGCAACGCGGACGTGGTCGTGCTCTCCGCCTACAAGCAGGGCTACAGCTGGCTGAACGACGTGATCCTGCCGCAGCTGCGCGGCAAGCGCATCGGCCACATCGACATCACCTACCACTCCATCAAGGACTCCAAGGAAGTACGCTGGTCGGTCGCCGAGTCGGACACACGCTGGCTGCAGGAGATCTACCCGATCGACGCCATCTTCGCGCGCGAGCTGGCCATCCCGGATTCACTCGTGCGCTTCACGCCAAGGCTCGTGGACAAGCCGGTCTACACGGTTCACGTGACCGATCCGTCGGGCGCCGACACTGCTGGACCGGAGCTTCGACCCGAAGTACGCGGTGCGCCCCTTCTTCGACAGCTTCCCGGAGTACGAGTCAGTGCGCGTCACCACCGGCTGGGTGAACGTGACGGCCGATGGCAACACCGTGTTGGACCAGCGCATTGCCACGGACCCCGAGCGCTTCTGGGAGCACCTGCAGAAGGAGACGTACCCGAAGATCGCCGATTACGTCATGGACGTGCAGGAAGGCCGGCCCTCGCCCGGGAACGCGCCCTACTTCGACGCGCTGCGCGTCGACCTCTCGCTCAGCGAGCCCAACTACCGCATTGGCGTCGACGAGGAAGTGATCTCCTCGCTCGAGGCGCTGCACGAGGACATCTACTTCGAGACGCTCACGCTCTTCGACCTGATCGGCGGCCGCTACAACGTGGGCGCGCTGAACTACGCCGGTCGCATCCTGCCGTACATCAAGCCGGGCAAGCCCGGTCCGGGTCACGCGAAGATCACGTTCACGGGCAAGGACCGCGGTGTTCCCGAGCTGGTGCTGACCTGGCGCGAGCGCGGCAAGGAGCCGGTGCGCGATCGCTACGCGTTGTCCGACCTTCCCACCGAGACGCCGAAGCTGCGCGGCATTGCGGTGAAGGCCGGACAGGATGGCGTCGCGCGCCTGCTCTTCGATGTCACCGCGGTGGACTCCACCGACCACTACGAGGAGAACCGGCTGAAGGCAAGCGAGGAGCAGATCGACAGGCAGAATGCTCCCGGCCGAACTGCTCAGCGGCATGGTCGACGTGCTGGGCGATATGCACCGCGCGGGCGTGGCGGAGGACGCGCTGTCCTTCGATCGCGTCGGCGAGCTGGCGTTCCACATCACCCTGCGGGACACGACGGTCGCCTATGACCGTATGGCGACACTGCCGCGCAGCGCGCACCCCGCCAGCACCCATAACCCCGTGTTATACGCGCGCGGCTTCCAGTACAAGGGGCAGCGGCTGGTGCAATGGAAGACGCCGATCCCGCCGGTCGAGAGCGACTCGATCATGGCCCGGTTCGCGACGTTCCCGGGTGTGCACGTGTACTTCATCACGCGCTCGTTCCTGGGCCAGAACACGTTCGCCGCGGATTTCCTGCCGCCCATGGACGCACACTTCATCTCGCAGGCCAAGCTCAACGCACTGAAGCCGACACTGCTGCTCTCGGGTCGCCAGCACGCCAATGAAGTGTCCAGCACCAGCCACATCCTGCGCATGGGCGAGATGCTGGTCACGGATTCGACGTATCGCGACATGCTGCGCAAGGTGAACGTGGTGCTGCATCCGATCACGAATCCGGATGGTGCGCGGCTGGCGTACGAGATGCAGCTGGAGAATCCGGATTTCATGCTGCACGCCGGTTACCTGGGCGCGCTGGGTGTGGACGCGACCAGCGGCGCCGGCCAGGAGGACCCGATCTATCCCGAATCCCTGGCAAGGCCGGAACTGGCGGAAACGTGGCTGCCCGACATCAACATGAACCTGCACGGCTATCCCTCGCACGAATGGGTGCAGCTGTTCGCCGGCTACAGCGCCTGGGTGCGCGGGCGTACGGGCACGCAGCGCAGCTGGTGGGCGCCCCGCGGCTGGTTCGTGCCCGGCTTCAGCTGGGTCGACGATCCGCGCTACCCCGAGTACAGAACCGCGCAGTTCGCCATCCTCGATTCCGTGGCGCGCGCCATCACCTCGTCGCCCATGGAGCCGGTGAACCGCCGCCTGTACGCGCGCTACCAGAAGTATGGCCGGCAGGATGTCGAGAATTTCCGGGAGGACTTTCGCAACGGCATTCTCGTGTACGAGTCGTTGCGCGGGCGAGCGCTGGGGCCGGGCGGCGGCGCTGCCGCCGCCGGCGGGCGAGGCGGCGGCCGGGGTGGCGCGGCCAACAGCCCGCGCATCTCCTACTTCAACCTGACCACGGAAGCGCCGGACGAGACCGCGCGCGGCGACTGGCTCGAACTGGTCGCGGGCGCCGGGCTGGCGCACACGTCCGCGCTGCTCCGCTATCTGGCGCACGGCGTGAACCGCATCGAGCACACCAACACCGAGTTTGACGATTGCGTGATGCGCAGCGTCTATCGCCTGAAGCCGGTGCTGCCGCCGGGAAGCGCGAACGCCAATGACGGCGGCGCGCGCCAGCGCTGAGGCCATGAGCGACCCCGTGCACGGAGGAACATGAGCGACTTCACGCGCCGCGATGTGCTGGGCTGGGCTCTCTACGACTTCGGCAGCTCGGCGTTCAACACGCTCGATCGTGACGTTCATCTTCAACCGCTTCTTCACGGACGTGATCGCCGGCAGCAACATCGGGCACTGTGCTCTGGGGCACCGCCCTCAACATCTCGGCGGTCATTGTCGCGTTGCTCATGCCCGTGCTGGGCGCCATCGCGGATTATTCCGGCCGCAAGAAGTTCTTCCTCGTGCTCTCGGCGGTGCAGGCGATCATCGTTCACGGTCGCCCTCTTCTTCATGGGCCCCGGCCAGGCCATGACCGGCGGCCGTGCTCTTCATCTTCGCTAACACCGGGTTCGAGGCGTCGAACGTCTTCTACAACGCCTTCCTGCCGGAGCTCTCGAACAGCTCGAACATCGGCCGCATCTCCGGCTACGGCTACTTCCTCGGCTACGTGGGCGGCCTGCTCTGCCTGGCGCTCGGCCTGGGCATGGTGCAGAGCTGGGTGCCGCACACGAACTACCTGAACGTGCGCTCCACCATCCTGCTGGTGGCCGCGTGGTACTTCGTGTTCTCGCTGCCCATCTTCTTCGGCGTGAAGGAGCGCGCCGAGCGCCGCAGTGCGCCGCTCGGCATGTACGTGCGCCAGGGTTTCCACCGCCTGGCCGTCACCATCCGCCACCTGCACGAGCTGCGCGAAGCCGCCAGGCTGATCATCGCGCACATGATCTACAACGACGGCCTCATCACCGTGATCGACATGGCCGCGATCTACGCCGGCGCCGTGCTCGGCATGCCCCTCGAGAAGGTGCTGGTGATGGCGATCGGCCTGAACGTGGCCGCCGGCATTGGCGCGTTCGGTTTCGGTTTCGTCGACGACAGGATCGGCGGCAAGCGCACCATGATCATCACCCTCGTCGGCCTCGCCATTGCCACCATCATTGGCGTGGCGACGACGACCGTCGCCGGCTTCTGGCTGGCCGCCACCCTGATCGGCATCATGATGGGTCCCAACCAGTCCGCCAGCCGCAGCCTGCTCGCCAAACTGGTCCCCGAGCACAAACAGGCGGAGCTGTTCGGCCTGTACGCGTTCTCCGGCAAGATGTCGTCCCTGCTCGGCCCGCTCTTCTACACCACCACCCTGCGCATCACCGGCAGTCACCGCCTCGCCATGTCCAGCATCCTCCTCTTCTTCGTGGTCGGTCTGCTGCTGATGATGTTCCTGCGCGAGAGAGAGGGCACACAGCTTGCGGCGCGGCTGACCGATGAGTTCCAGGTCGAGAGTGCGCGGAGACCGGCCAACGTGGTGTGAGGCGTCAGCTGTCAGCCTGGAGGCAGGGCAAACGTTGAGTTGCAGAGGTAAACGGAGAGGGCGCGGAGAACAGATCCAGCTCGCGCAGAGGCGCGGAGGCGCAGAGAGGCGCCCGACCGATCCGGAGGGGAATCGAACACCACTCAGAGCAGAAATCTGTTAATCTGTTAACAGAAAGAAGAATCGCAGCTCTGGCGTGCAGCCCCGGGGGTCAGCGCAAGACCCGGCCAGACCGACTCCGCGCCTCCGCGCCTCCGCGCCTCCGCGTGAGCTGATGTCGTTTGCAGACGATGCGACCTTGCAGAGGTAGGACCATGAAGAAGCTCGCCGCCACTCTTCTGTTCTCAGCAGCGCTCTCGGCCTGCCACTCCGCCACGGATGTCCTGCCGACGGAGCCGCCCCGAGCTTTCACCGCCGACGAACTCCGCGTCTCCAGCGCTAACACTTCGTTTGGGCTCCGTCTGTTCTCCGCAACAGCGGGCAGCGCCAGCGCACCGAACGTCATGGTCTCGCCGCTCAGTGCGTCAATGGCGCTGGGCATGACGGCGAATGGCGCGCAGGGCGAGACCCTCTCCCAAATGCGCGATGTGCTGGGCTTCGGCGGCATGGCGGAAGCGGATGTGAACGCGGCGTACAAGGGGCTCATCCAGCAGCTGCGCGCCCGTGACTCGAAGGTCGAGTTCAGGCTGGCGAATTCGATCTGGTACGAGCAGACGTTTTCGGTGGAGCAGCCGTTCCTGGACGCGGCGAAGAACTGGTTCGATGCGGAAGTCCGATCGATCGACTTCCGCTCCGCCTCGGCGCCGGGCACGATCAGCCACTGGGCGGAAGACGCAACCGGCGGACGCATCAAGGATCTGGTCCAGCAGATCGATCCGGCGGAGGTGATGTTCCTGGTGAACGCGGTCTACTTCAAGGCGCCCTGGAGCACGCCGTTCAATCCTGACGCCACGGGCAACGCGCCGTTCACCACACTCAGCGGTGCGCAGGTCAGCGTAGCGACGATGTCGGGGGATGCGACGCGGCCATTCGTCAACAACAGCGAGATCCAGGCGGTCGAGCTGCTGTATGCGGACAGTGCGTTCAGCATGGTGGTGGTGGCGCCGCCGCCGGGCGGCAAGCTCAGCGATCTCATCGTCTCGCTCACACCGCAGCGCTGGCAGAGCTGGATGGCGCAGCTGCAGCCGGGGCGGCTGATCACGATCATGCCGAAGTTCCGCTTCGATTTCGGCGTGCGACTGGATGATGCGCTGAAGTCGATGGGGATGCCGGTCGCGTTCCTGCCGCTTCAGGCGGACTTCGGTCGCATTACGACTTCACGAAACGACCTCTATATCTCGCGCGTCGAGCACAAGACGTTCATCGATGTGCACGAGCTGGGCACGGAGGCGGCCGCCGCCACCGCGGTTGGCATTGGCGTGACGTCGCTGCCGCCCTCGCTCGTGTTCGACCGGCCGTTCCTGTTCGCGATCCGCGAGCGCTCGTCGGGCACGATCCTGTTCATGGGCCGCGTCGGCGACCCGTCGGCTTCGTGATTATTCCAATTCTGAGCGGCAGCGGCCTACTTCCAGCGTCGAGGCTCGAGCTATTGCGAGCGCCGGCCTGGAGGTGGTGATGATAGAGTGATCCTATATGCGGCAATGGCCCACCCATCGGGTGGCTCACTCGCAAGAACATACAGGTACTGGCCGCCCGCAAGCACACGACCTTTCAGAGAGGCGTCCCAGGCTATCCCGGCACCATCGACTCCATAGACATCGACACCATTGGGCACTTGCGCATTGAAGTTGACGACGTCAGGCCCCGGGCGCGCATGGGCAACCACAAGAAGTGAATCGCGGTAGACCGCGAGGGAACTGATCACGGTGAACGTCTTCAGCCACTCGGCAGCCCTCGCCATTCCGCTGGGCCCGACAAAAGCGCCCCTGGCGGGTCGGCTCGCTGCCGCCCAGGACTTTGGCGGTGTCCCGAAGGTCCCCAGGGAGTCGCCGGATTCACTGTATACGGAAACAGCATAAATGAGCGAACTGGCGACGAAAACACGCCCGGCGCCAACTGCCACCTCGGCCGCTGTGATACTGCCCCAATAAGGAACGTCCTGTACTTCCTTCGGCCAACTTGCAAACTCCCTTACGATCCTTCCACTCGTATCCACCATGGCCAGCCGATCCAGTCGGCCCCTCATGGAGACAATGAATCCACCGGCGACCGGCGCCACCCACGTCGGGCTTCCGGGCATGGGGATCGTTCGTTCGAAGGCGGATCCATTCACGAAGCGAGAAATGCGACCGTTCCCCCAATCCGCCACATTGAGCGCGCCATCAGGTCCCATGCAGGCTCCGCCGGACCATTCAATTCCCCAGGACCCTTCCCCGGTCGCCCTGCCACTGTGAGTGGCGAACCATCAGGCGCGAAGATTCTGATCTTGCCTGAAACTCTGTCGGTAATCACCAGACGACCGTCTGCAGCCACTGTGAGATAGTCGATCTTCGCGACAGGATCACTTGCGCTTTCGATGAGTCTGATGGTCTTCACGAGATCAAACGAGACGAGCTGGCTCTGAGCACTCAATGACCGGGCAGATAGGATCAACACGAGAAATACTGACGACACGAGAGCCGACCAGCGCCGATTGCTTGCTCGTTCGGTATGGGGTACGCCGTTCGAGTGGTGGTGCATTGAGCAGACCCGCGCCCATCGCCTTGGTGATTTCAATCCTGTTTCAAGGGAAATGCTGAGAGTCCATCATCAGCCGTGGCAGCAACCGGCACCGGCGTAAATGCTGGTGACCGTTTCTCGCACTACCGCACGTGTAGCGGCAGATCGAGCACCCACCCCTCGACCTGCGTCACGACCTGCATCGTCAGGTCGCCGGCGATGGTGGGTGTGAACGCAAAGTCGGCGGTCTCGCCCGGTCCCATGCCGATCCAGGCCGGCCCGCTCACCTGCTGCGCGGCGGGCAGATCGGCGCCATCCTTCGCCACCGCGCGCCACTCCGCCAGCTGGTAGTCCGCGGCGGTACGTCCCACCCATTTCCCTGCCGGTGGCGCCCGCCGCGCCAGTGCGATGAACACGCGCGTCTTCGTTCGAGTGCGAATGGTAGATGAACGTGCCGGCGCGTGGCGGCGTGAAGCGCGAGGACGGAGTCACGCGCCGGTTCCGCCCCGTTCTGCACGACATAACCGAACTGTTCGCGGGGTCCCGGATTCTTCGCGTCCACCAGCAGGCGGACCCGCCGCGGCGGCGTCGCCGTGTCCGCCGCACTCGCGGCCGCGCTTTCGGTCCCCCTGACAGCCTCGCCCGGACGGTCGTTCCGCTCCCGCACGTGCAAGCCCAGGATCAACCCGCGCATGCTGCTGGCCGAATGCTCCAACACGCCCGGCGGATCGGCATCCTCGGGGTCCGGAATCTTGCGGAACGAGAGGAAATGCGACACGTGGAACGCAAAGTGGCAGTGGAACAGCCAGTTGCCCGGCCTTTCCGCGACCCAGCGCATGGCGAACGTCGAACCCGGCAGCATGGTTTCCGTGACCACCTGGCGCGGCCCCCTCTCTAACACCGTGTCTGCCGCCCAGCTGCCGCGGCTGGTGACGTCGTAGAAGAAACCGTGCAGGTGCATTGGGTGTGCGTTGGGCGTGGGGTTCAGCCAGCGCCAGTAGATGGTATCGCCCTGCAGCAGGTCGAAGCGCTCGGTCCATGGCCACGACCGTCCGTTGATCACCATCACATCGCGCTCGACGACGGGCGGCGGGCCTGCGGAATCCGGGGGATCGAACCAGTTGCCCGATGACGAACACGCGGTCTTCGTGCGCCGGCCCGTCTGCGGGGTCGATGATGAACGCGCCGGCCAGCTGGCTGTCGCTGCCGAGTCGGGACTCCATGTCCGTGTGCGAGGTCGAGCCCCAGTAGAAGTGGGTGCCCGGCTGGCCCGCGGGGAACCGCACGTCCCGCGTCTCGCCGGGACGGACCACGAGGGAATCGGTGCCAGAACCGGGCCGGGTGTGCAGGCCGTGCACCACGAGCGTCGAATCGGGGAGCGGGTTGTGCACGGTCGCGTGGATGGTCGTGCCGGTGCGCACGCGGATGAGCGGTCCGGGAATCAGCGGCGGCCCGCCTTCGAGCGCGAAGGTCTGCACGACGCCAGCCGGCCCCGATGGCGAATCCGGGTACCATTCGCCGGCGCGCAGCTCGAGGTGGATCTCTAACTCGTCATTGCGCAGGCGGCCCGCGGCCGCCCGGTTGTCGTGCGTAATGACGCGTTCCACCGATACCAGCGATACCGGCTGCGGCCTGGCACACGCGACTGCACTGCCCAGCAGAAGGGCGCCGAGACCCGCGCAGGTCCTCATGATCCGGAGTCGGTTGCAGGGATCGGGACCGGAGGTCCCGCAGTCGCACGTCACCGCAACTTCGGTGTTGCCGGCCAGGCCTGCAATGCAACCGCGTGCCCGGAGCTCCGGCCCCTTCCCCGGGGCGCTTCTTCCACTGCGCCAGCCGGCCGGGACTGCCGAGACTGAAGAGACGGCTCACTCCCCGAACGCCGGCTGCTCCCCGCGCAGCCGCTCTCGTCGCGCATCCGAAGGTCGAAACCATGGGCGGATTCCGATTTCGTGCGGCGGACGCAGCTTCCGCCGGTCGCATGCACCCGGCTCTTACGCTCGGCCGGCTGCTCCTCGCACTGACCGCCGCGCTGGGCACAGCGTGCCGGGACAACGCGCCGCTGCCGGTCGCGTCCGCCGCTGATGCCGCGCCGCGGGATGGTGGTACGCTGGTGATCGCCGGCCCCAACGACGTCGGACCCATGAATGCGTTCATTGCGTCCGAGTCCTACACGCAGGACCTCCTGCTGCACGCGCTCTTCCTGCCACTCGTATCCCTGGATGTGGAGGGCGGCTTTCAGCCCGCGCTGGCGCGCAGCTGGGACTGGCAGGGCGACACCGCGCTGGTCTTCCACATGCGCGACGACGTGCGCTGGAGCGATGGACCGAAGACGACCGCATGGGACGTGGCATTCACGTTCGACCGGGCGCGCGATCCGGCCAGCGGCTTTCCCAATGCCGATGATCTCATGCACTGGAAGTCCGTATCCGTGGTGGATTCCTTCACCGTCCGCTTCACACTCGACCGCTTCATCGATCCGCTGCTGACATGGGCGTTCCTGCCCATCATGCCGAAGCACGCGCTGGATTCGATTCCGCCCGCGCGCATGCGTCAGGCCGGATTCAATCACGCGCCCATCGGCAACGGTCCGTTCCGCTTCGCGGAGTATCGCGCCGGCGATCGCTGGGTGTTCGACGCCAATCCCGACTTTCCGGCGGGTCTGGGCGGCCGGCCGCACCTGGACCGCGTGGTGTGGCGAGTCATCAGCGAGAACACCGCGCAGGTGACCGAGCTGCTCACCGGCAACGCGGACCTGATTCTCGCGCCGCGCGCGGAGGATCTGACGCGACTCCGGGGCGAGGCCGGCGTCGTGCCCATCGTGAAAGCGGCGACGCAGTACCACTTCATCGGCTGGAACGGAAAGCGCCGACCTCTGGATGATGCGCGGGTGCGGCGTGCGCTCACCCTGTCGATCAACCGTCCGCAGATCCTGCAGGTGCTGCGCGGCGGCCACGGCGAGCTGGCCTCCGGTCCGATCGGCCCGTTCCACTGGGCGTTCCCCGATTCCGTGCGCCCGCTGCCGTACGACACGGCGGCCGCGCGCGCTCTTTTCGCCGAAGCGGGTCTGCGCCCCGACGCCTCCGGCAAGCTGCGGCTGCCGGACGGCCGGCCCTTCCGCATCGAGCTGAAGATCCCCACGAGCAACGCCTTCACCCGTGACGTCGCGGAAATGATCCAGGCGGATCTTGCGAACGTGGGTGTCAGCATGAGCGTGCGACCCGTCGAGTTCACCACGCTCATCGGCCAGATCTCGAGCCCGGCCCGCGACTTCGACGCCGTGCTCATGGCGTGGGACGCGGATTTCCGCATCAACCTGCGCGACACCTTCCATTCCGCCGCCATCAACGGCGAATACCAGCTCGCCTCGTTTCACAACGCCACCGTGGATGCCACGCTCGACACGCTGGCCACGCTCACGGATCGCCGCGACGCGATCCCGCGCTGGCACCGGGTGCAGCGCATCATCCGGGACGAGCAGCCCTGGACCTTCCTCTGGTACGTCCCGAATCTCTACGCCGCACGCGCGCGACTGCGCGGGGCCGTTATGGATGTGCGTGGCGCGTTCATCAATGTGGGAAGCTGGTGGCTGGCCGACGCCCAGCCGCGCACCGCCAGCCGTTGACCCGGATCAGTTGGAGGCCATCGTGCTGACCGAGGCGGAGCCCGGCGCGCGGTATTCCTCGACGAAGGTGAATCCCTGCGAGCGACCGGACGCGGGTGTGTCGCCTGACTCACGGGATGCCGCGGCATCGGCGCTCGCCACCGGAGGCGACAGTGGCGAGTCTGCCGGCCCGCGCCGGCCGCAACCCTGCAGCACGAGCGCAGACAGGAGCGCGGTGGCGAACAGCGATCCGCGCAACCACAGGAGTCGGATCCGGTCGGACGGCGCCATGATGGCTCTCGTCTGACAGGCTGTTATCGGCTAGGCGGCGGCGAACGCGCCCGGGGTGCGCAGCCGTGCCATGCCGCCGCGCTGGGCGGCATGCTCCAGAATCAGCTGGCGGAAGATGGGAAAGATCTTCGGATCCAGATTGCTGCCGGACTCGCGCTCCATGATGCGCAGGGCCTCGAGCGCGGGCAGCGCCGGCCGGTAGCTGCGCGCCGTCGTGAGCGCGTCGTAGACATCCGCGACGCACAGAATGCGCGCCACCAGCGGGATGTCCTCTCCCTCGAGGCCGTCGGGATAGCCTGTGCCGTCCCAGCGTTCGTGGTGGTTGCGCACGATCGGCCGGATGTCCCACGGAAAGTTGAGCGGCGTAGTCAGCTCGTCACCAGCCGTGGTGTGTGTCTTCATCACGTCGAATTCCTCGGGACTCAGTTTTCCCGGTTTGTTCAGGATCGCGGGCGGCACCACGATCTTGCCCACATCGTGCAGGAACCCGCCCATGCGCATCCACGTAAGATCGCGACCCTGGAAGCCCAGTGCTTCCGCCAGCAGACAGGCGTAGTCAGCCACACGCTCGCAGTGACCCGCGGTGTACCGATCCTTGGACTCGATCGACTCGCCCCAGGCCTTCACCACCTTCAGGAACGTCTCCTCCAGCCGGTCCAGACGGGAATCCACATCCAGCAGCTCGGCACGCGCGCGCAGGTCCGTGAACAGCCGGTGCGCGCGGTTCATGCACTCGAGCGCGGTGCGATTCTCGCCGTTATCGAGATGCAGCAGCGCAGCCTCGCTTCGCGCTTCCGCTTCCAGCAGCCGGTCCTCACAGCCCACTGCCGTTTCGATGGCGTTGCGCAGATGCGTGGTGGCCAGACCCGGCTTGCCCATCTCGCGGTAGAGTACACCGTAGAACTTGTAGGCCTCGCCCAGACCGCTCTGCGAGCCCACCCGGCTGAACACCTCGAACGCGCGGTCGCAGCAGTCGCGCGCATCGCCCACAACACCGCGCTTGAGATGCAGCTCGGCGCGGTTCAGCTCGATGGTGCCGATCAGGTGCGTGTCGCGCTGGCGATCCGCCAGCTCGAAGGCTTCGTCGAACGCGCGCACCGCGTTGTTCCACTGCCCCAGGTCGACGTGCGCCATGCCCATGTTGTTGAGCACCCACGCCGCGGCGACTTCATCCTGCAGACGGCGGAAACGGCGGAGCGCCGAGCGATAGTGACCGAGCGCCGCGTCGTAGCTGCCTTTCGTGTTAGCCAGCGTTCCTACGTTCTGATCGATCATGGCCGCCAGCCGGTCGTCACCGGCCTGCTGCGCCAGTTCACTCGCGCGCAGGTAGAGCTGCTCCGCATCATCCACGTTGGCGCGAAACTGCGCGATGATGGCCAGACAGTTGAGCGCGGAGGCGATGTGGTAGGGCAGCGCTGCGGCTTCGGCAACGGCCAGACTCGCTTCGTACAACTCGTGCGCATTCTCCAGCTCGCCGCGATTGCGGAACACCGTCCCGATCCAGCGCAGCAGCTCCGCCGCGCGCTCCGCTCCGTGCTCGCGGCGCAGCTTGCGGAACGCGCCGTCGAACGCGCGCAGCGCTTCATCCCATGCGCCCGCGCGTTCGGCGGCCCGGCCCTGCTCGACCAGCGACTCCAGTGTCTCCTCGGTGTCGCGCGCGCTGTGCAACTCGAGCCGGCGTTCCATGCGTCAGTTGGATGCCATTGCGTACTTCGAGAAGTGATCGAGCTGCGCTGACACTACCTTGCGCTGCCGGTCCACACGCGTCGGCAGGACCTCGACCTTGCCGTCGTCCAGCAGTCGCACGATCACCAGCTTGCCCGGATCCGTGACGTTCGTCGCGTGCGCATACGACAACTCCACCGTCACCGGCTTCTGGAACAGGCCCAGCAGCGACAGCACGTTGCGCAGCAGATCGCCCGTCAGCGCACTCAGGTTGACATTGATGACCTTCGTGTCCGGTGTCTCCATCGTGAACAGCGTCAACCGCAGCACCGCGCCCTCCGGCACCAGCAGTGATTCGCCGTTCAGGTGCAGCTCACCGCCCAGCAGACCGAAGAGGCCCGTTACCAGATCCTGGCCACCGCCGGACCGCTCCTCCTCGATGAACCGCATCCCGCGTGGCAGCTGCGGCGTCGGATCCGCTCCGCCCAGACGCGGCAGCCCCAGCAGGGCTCCACTGGCGGGCGGATTCAGCGGTGTGTCGGTGGGAGAGCTTCGGTCGCAACTCAGGCAGAACAGCGCGATGGCCAGAACGGCCGCGGCCCCGGGTATGTGCCAGCGTCGGCGCATGCCTCACCTCTCGGGTCAGGAATCAGACAGGCCCCGGACGCACTCGTGCCTGGGGCACCCGTCGTTCGAGCAGGAATCGCACCACCGGGTGTGATTCATATAAGTTATTGCTCATGAATGATTTATGAATTGTGGACGACGACGCCGCTCACCGTTTTGGCTGGCAATCTGCAAGGTCTCTGGCGGATGCCGAGGGTGGGCGCGCCGGTCCATCCCCGAGCAGCGGGTTCCGCCCCGCCTCGCCGGCCCATCCGTCCCGGGTCCGTTGCATGCCGACCTGTATACTCCCGTAGCGGGCGACAACCCCCTATCTTCCTCACGCTGACCGTCCCACCACGACACCGGCCGCCGCGCTTGCGATCCAGCCGTCCGCGCGGACTACGGCGTCGCGAGTCACAGCGTACTGACCGACGGAGAATCCGACCATGCACATTCCCAGGCGGACAACCACGTTCGCGGCCGCGGCGATGCTGCTCATTGGCGTGGCGCAGGCTCGTGCCCAGCAGGCGCACGTCAATCGCGCCAACTGGGAGCTGAGCAACAAGTTCGACGATGCACAGGTGCGGCAGATCATTTACAGCAACAACGTGCAGCCGCGCTTCATTGGCGAGAGCGATTCACTCTGGTACAACTGGCGGGATCACACCGGATCGACGTTCTATCTGGTTGTGCCCATCACGAAGACCAAGAAGCCGCTCTTCAATCAGGCCAAGCTCGCCACGCAGCTCTCGACGCTGCACCACAAGCCGTACGACGCATTCAACCTGCCGTTCACCAACGTCGTGTTTACGGACGACCACAAGTCGATCCGTTTCAACGTGGACTCGTTGCGCTACGAATGGAGCCTGGCGGGCGAGACTCTCAAGCACATCGGGCGGGCGGTGCGTGACAGCGTTCCCGGCTTCGGCGGCCGCGGCGGCGGCCGGGGCGGCGGTGGCTTCGGCGGTGGCGGACGTGGCAATGTGAACTTCCGCAACTACTCGCCGGACAGTACCGCCTTTGCGTTCGCCCGCGATCACAACCTGTACGTCGTCGAGGTCAAGAGCGGCGATACCATCCAGGTGAGCACGGATGGCGAGCAGTATCACAGCTTCGGCGCCCGCGACACGACGCAGGCGAACCAGTTGCAGCAGCAGCAACAGCAGCAGCAGCAGCAGGAAGACCAGCAGGACGAGCAGCAGCAGTCGCGGTCACGCGACCCGCGTGTGCGCGCGCAGGTCACCTGGTCGCCTGACTCGAAGGCCTTTGTCGTGACGCGTGAGGACACGCGCAAGGTGAAGGAGCTGTACCTCGTCAATGTGCTGGCGCAGCCGCGGCCCGTCCTCGTGTCCTACAAGTACGCCATGCCAGGCGAGGAGAACGTGCCGCAGCAGGAACTGTATTTCTATCACCGGGGCGAGAAGGCGGTCGCGCCGATCAACGTCGCGAAATGGAAGGACCAGCGACTCTTCGATGTTCACTGGAACGGCACCGGCTCGGATCATGTGCGCCTGACGCGTCGCGACCGGCTGCAACGCAACATGGAAATGATCGATGTGGCGATGCCGTCGCAGACGATCAAGACGCTCATAACCGAGAGCGTGGAGAACGCCAACCTCGAGCGCCAGAACGCGCGCTATGTGAAGGCGGGCGGTGATTTCCTCTGGTGGTCGGAGCGAAGTGGCTGGGGGCACTACTACCTCTACAGCAATGACGGGACGCTCAAGGGACCCGTCACCTCAGGGGAATGGCGCGCGGACAACATCCTCGCCGTCGACTCCGTACGCGGCGTGCTGTACGTGCGCGGCGTGGGCCGTGAGCCGGGAGAGAATCCATATTACCACCATCTCTACCGTGTGAGCCTCGATGGCACGGGCCTCGCCCTGCTGGACGCGGGTGAGGGCGAGCACAACGAGCAGCTGTCGCCCAGCAAGCGCTACATTGTCGACAACTTCTCGCGCCCCGACCTGCCCAACCAGGCGGTCATCCGCGATGCCACGGGCGCCACAGTGATGCCGCTTGCTGAAATGGATGTCAGCAAGCTGAAAGAGCTGGGCTGGAAGCCGCCGGAGCGCTTCGTGGTGAAGGCGGCGGACGGCATTACCGACATTTACGGCAACATGTGGAAGCCGTTCGACTTCGATTCCACGAAGAAGTACCCGATCATTGCCCACGTCTATCCGGGCCCGCAGACGGAAGAGGTCAGCGCGACGTTCAGCGGCAACAACGTGGAGCAGCGTCTCGCGGCGCTCGGCTTCATCGTGATCCAGATCGGCAATCGCGGCGGCAATCCGCTGCGCTCGAACGCCTACCAGAACTACGGTTACTTCAACCTCCGCGACTACGGTCTGGCGGACAAGAAGGCGGGCATCGAGCAGCTGGCCGCGCGCTTTTCCTGGATCGACCTCGACAAGGTCGGCATCTTCGGCCACTCCGGCGGCGGCTTCATGACCGCGGCCGCGATGATGCTGCCGCCCTACAACGATTTCTTCAAGGTGGGCGTGTCATCATCGGGCAATCATGACAACAATGTCTACAACCAGAACTGGAGCGAGCAGTATCACGGGCTCAAGATCGTGGCCACGCAGAAGAAGGGAACGGTCGTCGACCGCAGTGGCAACGATGGCCAGTCCGACGCTTCGGCTCAGGAACAGGAGCAGGACGTGAAGTTCGAGATCCACGTGCCCACCAACGCCGAGCTGGCCGCCAACCTGAAGGGCAACCTGATGTTAGCGCACGGCGACATGGACAACAACGTGCACCCGGCCGGCACGATCCGGCTCATGAACGAACTCATCAAGGCCAACAAGCGCTTCGACTTCATGATGTTGCCGGGCAAGCCCCACGGCTACGGCGACATGCAGCCCTACTTCAACCACATGATGATGGAGTACTTCTCGGAGCACCTGCTGGGTGACTACTACCGGAGCGACGCCACAATCCGGTAACGCCACACCGCCCAGTTGTCAGGAGCGCCCCGCCGTCCGCAGCAGGACGGCGGGGCGCGCTGCTTTCTGCCCGGAGTTCAGCCGCGCTGCAGCGCGCGCAGCTTCGTGTACTTGAGAAAAACGTAGAACGCTGCGGTGACTGCCACTGCGAAGCCCGGCAGCGCATCGAGAAAGCCGAGCTGCAGCACGTACGTTCTCAGGAACTGGCCGAATGGTCTGAGGGTGATGTCACTCAGGCTCGCCCGTTCAGCGCGCGCGTGCTTGTCCTGCGCCGAAACTGTGGTGTAGCGGTCGATGGTGCGCAGATGATCGGATATCGAGCGATAAGGGTCGTGCAGCAGGTCGCCGCTCAGCGCCTCGACACGGCCGCGCACGCGTACGCGGTCGTGCGGGTTGCGGCCCTCGAATCGACCCAGGTCGCGGCGGAACAGGCGGAGTTTGCGATCCGGGTACCAGCCACCATGCCGGATCCACCGGCCCAGGTAGCGCGTGCGCCGCGCGAACTCGAAGCCGTCCGGTGGATCAGCGCGCTCCAGTGCCTGGAGGATCGAGGCACGCAGTTGGGGTGAGAGCCACTCGTCGGCGTCGAGACAGAGCACCCAGTCATGCGCAGCTTGCGCGATCGCGAAGTTCTTCTGCTCGAGCCAACCCGGCCAGTCCCGCTCGATCACGCGGGCGCCAAGCGTTGCGGCAATCTCGCGCGTGCGATCCGTCGAATGGCTGTCGACGACGAGCCACTCGTCGGCGAAGTCAGCAGACCGGATGCAGGCGCCGATCCGGTCTTCCTCGTTCATTGCGACAATGCAGACGCTGAGCGGGCGCTTCATGTGTCTCCGTCAATGCAGTGGCGCCCGAATCTACCACGCCTGCGCGCCCGCCTCCACGTCGCGGCGGCGCCGGCGCTCAAGCGTCCTTCGCTACTGCGCCCGGAACATCTCCACCGGATTCACGCGCGTAGCCCGCCTCGCCGGATGCGCCCAGAAGGCGGGCGCATACGCGCGCCCGTGTGCGGAGCGGCCGACCCTCCGCCTCTGCGACCCACGCGTCACGGAAGCACTGCATCATGTCGTCGGCGTAGGTTTCGCGGAAACGCGGCGGATGCAGCCGCAGCACCAGGCGGTACGCAACCTCACGCAGCGGCATCACACGCTCCGCGCCGACGTACGCTGCCTGCGCTCACCGGCCCGACCCGCGCGCCGGCGATGGCGTCAGCCGTTCCGCCGTGCGCAACAGCTCGCGCGTGCGCATCGTCTCCGCCGCCAGCACCTGCCGCCCCTGCGGTGTAACACCGTAATAGCGACGGCGCGCATCGCTGCGATCGATTCGCGCCCGCTCCGCGATCAGACCCAGCCCGATGAGCCGGTCCAGCACGGGATAGAGATTGCCGGGCGCCAGCTTCACGCTGCCGCCCGTACGCTCCGCGATGCGCTGCACGATGTCGTAGCCGTAGCGGTCCTGTTCCGCCAGCGCCACGAGCACGGCGAACTCGGCCGGCTTGAGCGGCAGCATGCTTTCGATGTCGGGGGCTCGGGCCATGGGCTTCACCTCGGGTGTGGCCATGGGCGGCGGGACCCGCGGTGGGCCGCGCCTCACTGCCAGCTTCCATTATAATGGATTTTAGTATAGACAACAGAGGGAACGGGCGTCGCCCGGGAAACGCCGCGGATCAGGGAGCGGACAGCACCTGGCGCACCGCCGCCATGACATCGTCCACACCAATGGCCCACATGCGGGCGTGATGGCCATGACGTTGCGCGACCGGGACCGCGGAAGCCGGCGGATGGAGCCGGGCGATGCGCGCTTCGTCGCCCAGTGGCCCCATGATGTGCGGAGGTTTGGGCCCGAACAGAGCCACGAGAGGTGTGTCCACGGCGGCGGCGAGGTGTGCGGGGCCGGTATCGGGGGCAATGAAGACGTCGCAGCGCTGGAGGATGGCGCCCAGCGTTTCCAGATCGGTTGCGCCGGCCAGATCAATGGCGATGCCGTCGGGCAGTTCCGCCATGATGCGCCGATTGAGCGCGGCTTCGCCCTGCGATCCGGTGAGCAGGACAGTGAACCCCAGCGTGTCGTGCAGGCTTCGCGCGAGAGCCGTCCAGCGGTCCGCGGGCCAGCTCTTCGCGTGCGGCGCCTGACGCAACCGCCGCCGCTGGAAATGGCCGGCGTGGATCCCCGCCAGCGGCCGCCCTTCCCTGACACCGTGTTTGGAAAGCAGGGCCAGCGCGCGGTCGTGTGCGCCCCTGGAGACGGCGAATTCGTAGTGCGGACCGGCCGGCGCAACACCGGCGAGCGCCACGACAGCCAGCTGGTTCTGCAACTCGTGCCGGTCGGCGCGCCGGGCGCGCAGCGGTCCCGGTCGCTCTCCGTCACGCGCGAAGCTGTAGACGCGCTCCACGCCAAGTGCCTGCACCAGCGTGTGATAGTGCTGGCCGGTCTCCAGCAGGAACACGGCGTCGTACTGCGCCGTGCGCAGCTCGCGCAGCAGTCGTGCACGCTCCGGATTGATGAACGCCGGCACGCGTCGCCACGTGAGTACGTGCACCTGGTCGACCCGCGTGCTGCCGCGCAGGACGGATCGGCCGGCGGGAGTGGTCAGCACATTGATGCGGGCACCGGGCAGAGCCTGCCGCAGTGCGCGTAACACCGGTGTCAGCACGAGCACGTCGCCCATGCGGCCGAAGCGTACGACCAGCGCACTGCGCAGTGGCGGCGTGTCGCTGGCGCGGGGCGGTGTCTCCTGCGAATCGGCTTCCGCGGGATGCGTCACGCGTGCGCCGTACGATGGGTCAGTTGCCGCGCGGACGGTTGCCCGGACGCGTGCGCGCGCTGCCTGCGCGGGACGCCGAGTCCGGCGAGGCTGGCGCGTGCACCGGTCCCCGCGCTGCGCCGGCCGGTCGTATGATGGAATCGGGCGGTGGCGTTGGTCCCTCTTCCTGGCCCACCAGCGGCTTTGTGCTGTCCACCGCCGCCACGGCGCTCCTCAGGCTGTCCGGCGGCGGCGCCTGCGCATTGACGATGGTCTCGGCGGGCATGGGCGGGTCGATGATGGGCGAAGAGAAATTCCAGTTGACGGGCAGACCCTTCGCCATGCGGAAGCGTGGCGTGGCCCAGCCATCGAACGGACGTCCGTACTTGCGATTGAGGTAGAAGTTGATGGCCTCGGCTACATAGCCGGAGGCGAGCGCGCCGTGCTCGGCGAATTCCATGAACATGACCGCGGCGATTTCCGGTTCGCCGTCCTTGGGTCCACCCATGCCCACGAACCAGCCGTGCGCCTTGTGCGGTGGATTCTGTGCGGTTCCGGTCTTGCCGATCAGCGCCCAGTTCTGGAGCCGGCTCAGCGCGGCAGTGCCGCCCGGTCCCAGGGCGCGGCGCATGCCGGCCTCGAGGAACCACACATTGCGCGGTTCGAGGTTCAGGTGGAACGTGTCCGCGGGCGGTCCGGCATCCATGGCAAAACGCGGTGCCGGAACGCGACCGTCGGGTCGAACCAGTGCCGTGTAGATCTGCGCCAGCTTGAGCGCGGTCATCGTGATCGGACCCTGGCCAATGGCCATGGACAGCACTTCGCCTTCCTGTGCCGCGTAGCCCTTCTTCTTCGTCCAGTAGCTGCGGTCCTCGGGGAAATTCGGGTCGATCTCGCTCGGGATGTCGACGCCCGTGCGCTTGCCGAAGCCCAGTCGTGTGCCGGTCTTCAGGAACCGGTCCAGTCCGATGCGCAGACCCACCTGATAGAAGTAGACGTTGCAGGAGTTCTTGATGCCTTCGATCAGGTTCTGCTTGCCGTGACCCGAAGCGAGAATGGCAGTGCCAGTAGCGGCCACCGTAGCTCATGCCCCCCGTGCAGGCGATCGGCATGTACTCGTCGGGCTTGATTGCGCCCTGGTCCAGCGCCATTGCGGCGACCGCCAGCTTCCACGTTGAAGCCGCCGGCTGTCCCGAGCCGCCGGCGCGATCGAGCAGCGGCTTCCTGGGATCGTCGTTCAGCTGCTTCCACAAGATCCGCGTCGACGCCGCCAATGAAGTCATTGGGGTCGAAGGTCGGATTGCTGTAGTACGCCAGGATGCCGCCCGTCTTGGGATCGAGGGCAATGAACGCGCCGGTGAAATCCTTGGGAAAGACGTGGGCGACGAACTCCTGCAGATCGAGGTCGAGGTACAGCTGCAGGTCCTGGCCGGGCACGGCGGGGCGGCCCAGCTCGGGGGGCAGCCACTGCTTGATGCGGCCGCGTGCATCGATCTCGAGCTGGCGTACGCCGGGTTCGCCGCCGAGGCGTTTTTCATACTGCGCTTCCAGGCCGGCCTTGCCGATCCAGCGGCCTGGTTCGTAGCCCTCGTATTGCGGTCGGGTGAGATCGGCTTCCCCGATTTCCGAGACGTAGCCAATGAAATGGGCGATGGCCGGACCGGCCGGGTAGCGGCGTTTGGGGTACTCCTGGACGAGCGCCTCAGGGAACTCGAAGCGCCGCTCTTCGAGGCGGGCCACAGCCTCGGGCGGCGCGTCGCGCATGACCTCCATGGGCAGATGCGGTGCACGCCGGTAGCGCTTGAACGCAGCCTCGACGTCGGCACTGTCGAGGCCCAGCACGCCACTGAGCCTGCCCACCTGCGCGCGCAGTGTATCCATGGACGCAGGCATGAGCAGCACCTGATAGCCGACAATGTTTTCCGCGACAATGCGGCCGTGGCGATCGTAGATGGTGCCGCGTGGAGCGCGGACCACCACCGGTCGCATTCGATTCTGGCGCGCCTGCAGCGCGAATGACTCACCGCCCGCGATCTGCAGCCGGTACAGAGAGATTCCGAGGAATGCGCAGAGGGCGATAATGATCCCGCGCGCGCCCGTGCCGCGACGGAGGCGCTGCGATCTGGATTGATGGATCCTGGAGGAGAACTGCATCACCATCCCGCGAGTCGCGAGCGCCGCGTGCTTCCTGCACTGACGCTCGCCTGTCCATCAATGTATCGGCACATTGTCTGCGATTCCAGCGTCTTCGTCTTGCCGTGGCTAACGCGCGGCTGACAAGTTCGCGGTGATACCCCTGCAACGGGGTATGCGATCGGCCGGGCGCTGCCTCCCGCCACGCGCGGCCGGGATCGGAGAAAGCCTGCTGGCGGGTGTCGGAGATCCGGTCCGGTTCCGTGAGTGACGCCGAGTTTTCGTCCATTGCCGGGCTGCCCGTGCGCATTGGCGCTCGCCTGCTGGCGCTGCGCCATCTCGACGATGCGGCGGCCGCGCGCGAGCGCATCCTCGCCGGCCAGGACATGGAAGCGCTGCACGATTTCCGCGTCGCGCTGCGACGCCTGCGCAGCGACGCCCGCGCCTGGGCGTCGTGGCTGGGCGACACGCTCACGCCGGGCGACCGGCGCCGGCTGCGTGATCTGGCGCGCGGCACCAGCGCGGCGCGTGATCTCGAGGTGCAGCTGGCCAGACTGCGGCGCGCTGCGCTGCCGCCCGCTGTGCTGCCGGGCGCGCTTCGGCTGGCCGCGGCGCTGCAGAACCAGCGCCGCGCGGCCGACCATGCGGCGCTGCGCGCCGTGCACCGCTTTCCCGAAGCCGAGCACCGCCTGCGTGCGCACCTGCTGCACTACACTGCTGACATTGATGTTCGCAGCCCGCTCGCCTTCGTGGCCTGCGCCGCGGTGGCCGCGGCCCACGCTCTCGCGCTGCTCTCCGAGCTGCGCGCCAGCCTCGACGCCGTGCTCGCGAGTGCGGACCGCGAGCGGATTCACGCGGCGCGCATTGCGGGCAAGCGACTGCGCTATCTGCTCGAGCCGTTCCGTGATGATCTGACCGATGGGCGCAGCGCCATCCAGCGACTGAAAGCGCTGCAGGATGCATTCGGCGATCTCCACGACACCGATGTGCTGCTGGGCAGGCTCATGGAGCTGGCGCCCTCGTTCGCGACTGACGCCCCGGCAATGCTCGAGCTGGAGGCGCTGGACGCGCAGCTCCGGCTGGAGCGCGAGGAGCAGTTCGCCGCGGCACGCGGGCAGTGGCTCGACGGCACGGGTGGCGGCGTTTTCGGCGACGTGGAATCCTTCGCCGATCGGCTCGCCGCAGTGGCGCCGCCACGGCAGTACGAGATCGAGCGCAAGTTCCTGTTGCGCGGGCTGCCGAGACGGCGCAAGGGTCGCAGCGCCGTGCGCATCGATCAGGGCTGGCTGCCGGGCGAACGGCTGGTGGAGCGCGTGCGCCGGATCCGCGGGCCCGCCGGATCGCGCTGGTTCCGCACACTCAAGGCGGGTCACGGCCTGGCGCGGCTCGAAATCGAGGAGGAGATCGACGAGGCGCTGTTCCGCTCGTTGTGGCGGCTCACACGCGGAAGGCGAGTCGCCAAGCGGCGCTATTCGTTCCGCGATGGCGAGCACGTGTGGGAGGTGGACCGGTTTCTGGATCGCGACCTGGTGCTGGCGGAGGTCGAGCTGCGGGCCGTGGATGAGTTTGTGGCGCTGCCCGCATGGCTCGCGGGCTTCGTGGTGCGCGAGGTTACTGGCCAGCGCCGCTACGAGAACGCCCACCTCGCATGTTAGGATCGCGCCGCCGCAGTGAGTCCCCCGGCATGTGGACTTCGACGCGCATCATGCTCAGGCTGTCCAGCAGGGGCTTGATGCGCGGATCCGCGCGCATGTGCTCGATGGCCTGATGCCAGCGCGGTGACTGGAACGCAATGACGCCTCGCCGCTCCGTGCCGTCGGGGTTCTTCTTCAGCCAGGCCGAGGCCTCCTCGGCGTTGCCCACGCTCATGTAGATCTGCGCAATGGTGTTGGCAATGGCCTTGTTCGTCTCCGCGCCCTGCCTGAGCTGGTCGACGATCTTCAGCGCCTCCGACTGCTGGCCGGTCTGGCCCCAGGCGAAACCGACCATGCCCAGGGCCCGCGGATCTGCGTCAGCGAAGCCCGTGGCCTTCTTTAACTCGGTGTTAGCATCTGCCGTCCGGCCCTGCTCCTTGTAGGTCATGGCCAGGGTGACGTGCAGGCCGGCGTTCGCGGAATCGAGCATGATGGCCTGCTGCAGATGCTTCGATGCATCGTCGAATTGACCGGCCGCGAGGGCCAGCTCCCCCCACTGCTGCTGCACGATGGGCGACAGCGGGTCGATCACGCCCGCGGCCTGTACTTCGCGCAGCGCGCGGTCGACGTGGCCGTTCGAGTAAAGGATCTGTGCGTAGCGCACGCGGGCGCCTGCCGAGTTCGGATTGGCCTCCACCTGACTGCGTGCCGCCTGTTCCGCGCCCGCCATGTCGCGCCCTCGCCAGGCGCGCAGGAAGGCGATGGAATTGCGGGCTTCCGCGAAACCCGGATTCGTTTCCGCCGTCTTGCGTCGCCGCATCGATCGCGCGTGTCGCCTCCGGCGGCGGCGCCAGCGGTGTAGCGGCGTCCAGCGGGCTCACGGGCGTCTGCAGGTTGAGCAGCGCGGTGACGGCCGGCGTCAGGTTGGGATCGCGACGCAGCGCCGAGTCGAGGTACACGATCGCCTTCGCGTGGTCCGTCTCGACCGTGGAATTGGCCAGTTGCTTGCCCTTGAGGTAGAGCCGGTACGCCTCGGCATCGCTGGGTTTCAGCTCTTCGGAAGATGCCACCGCAGTGGGCGCCAGCCGCGAGTTGAGCGCCCGGGCGATGGCTCTGGACACTTCCGCCTGCACGGCGAGCATGTCCTTGATGTCCTTGTCGTACGTATCCGACCAGATGTGCGCGTCCGTAGCGGGATCAATGAGGGTGGCGACGATGCGCACGTGATCGCCCTGCACGCGCACGCTGCCTTCCAGCACCGCGCCCACACCCAGTTCACGCGCGATCTGCGGGATGTCCTTGTCCGTGTTCTTGTAGCGCATCACCGAGGTGCGGCTGATCACGCGCAGTCCGCGAATCTGACCGAGCTGCGCGATGATATCCTCGGTGATGCCCTCCGTGATGTAGTCGTTCTGCGAGTCCGGCGTCATGTTGGTGAAGGGCAGCACGGCCACGGATGCGGCGGCCATGGCCGGGTCGAGCAGTGCCAGGCGCAGATCCGTGCTGTCCGACTGAGCGGGTGGCGCGCCTCCGGCCACCGGTTCGGCCGCGGCCGGAGTGATCATGGCGACGTACCATGAGATGCCCACCGTGGCCATGCCGATGGTGAGCAGCAGCGCCCACTCGCGGGCGGGCATGCTCTGGTGCCCTTTCTCGCCGTGGTACCACGCCACGATGACGGCCGCGAGGAATCCGAATGCGACGACCACGGTCAGAACGCGCAGCGTGACCAACGGCCAGTTGAACGCGTCCTGCAGGAATTGGGCGAGCTGAAGAACGCCCCATGCACCGGCCACGTAGGCGATGGTCCATTCGACCATCTTCCTGCTGCGCAGACGTTGCCAGATTGAATTCATGCAGGCTCCGGTTATCGCTCCAGGCGAGGACGACGCGCCATTGTACGCCGGACTGGCAGTCCGGGTTCGCTCCACCGCCGGCGTCTTGTGCCGGCTTCTCTCTGGTACTTGGACGCGGCCTCGGCCCCGAGCGTTGGCCGGAGTCCGCTGCGGATCAGGCGTTGCGCGCAGGGAACATTTCGCCGATGTGTGCTGCGCTGTGCAGGCTGAGCGCGCAGAACGTGAGCGTGCCGTTGGCACAACTCGCGCCCACACCGGTAGGTGCGCCCACGACGAAAAGGTTCTCGTGCAGGAAGCTGCGGCCCCACGCATCGCAGACCCCTCTGTCTGCGCTCGCGCCCATGCGGCAGCCGCCCACCGGGTGATCCTGAAAACTGCTGGCCGACAGCTGCAGCACATCGCCGCCGCCGGCCTTCACGATGCCCTGGAACACCTGTCTGATGTGGTCTTCGGTCCAGCCGCGCAGCGAGCGCGAGACATCCGAGTCGCGCAGGGTGATGCGCGGCAGCGCATCACCCCAGACGTTGCGGCTGCGCGCATCCAGCTCGATGCCGCTGCTGCGATCGGGCAGCACATCGTAGTAGGCGCGCAGGCGGGCGCGACCGTTCTGCGCGCGCTGCCGCCAGTCGTTCAGCAGGGCATCTCCCAACAGCAGATTACCGGAGTCATCGCGCAGGCGAGCCTCGGCGCCGGCGCTCGACTCCCAGACGCGCAGGTCGTGGCGCACGTAGTGCTCGAGGCGGCCCGGTCGCATGAATTTCTTCGTCACCAGGCTGTGCTGCGTATTGATGCCGGGGTAGAGCTTCATGGGCACGCGCACAAAGGCGGTGACCGATCGGTGTCCCGTCATGAAGCGCCCGACGAGACCCTCGCCGTTGGCCAGCCCCTGCGGATAACGCGGTGTTGCGGAGAGCAGCAGCAGGTGCGGGCTCCACACGTAGCCGGCCGCCAGTACGAAGACGCGGGCGCGGAACTCGATGCGGTCATCGGGATGATCGGGCGACGACGCTGTGGCTGCGGCAATGCGGTCTCCGGTCGCCGCGGGCACGAGCCGCCGCACGAGGGTGCGCGGCACCAGTTGCACGCGCCCGGCCGCGATCAGCTCGCGCCACGTGTAGTCGGGCGAATACTTGGCGCCAATGGGGCAGATGGGCGAGCAGGTGTCGTTGCGGCAGCAGACAGGCCGGCCGGCGTACGCCACGCTGTTCTTGGCGGAGGGCTGGCTCCAGAACGGTATGCCCGACTTCTGCGCCCACTCGCGCAGCAGCCGCAGGTTGTAGCTGAGCGGCAGCGGCGGCATGGGATAGGGTGCGGAGCGCGGATCCAGCGCGGGCGGCCCGGCTTCGCCGGCTACACCCAGGCGCTGCTCGGCCTCCACGTAGAACGGCTCCAGCTGATCGTAATCGAGCGGCCAGTCATTGCCCACACCGTACAGCGTCTTCAGGCGGAAGTCTTCCGGGCTGTAACGTGGTGTTACCGCGCCCCAGTGCATGGCCATGCCGCCCACCTGCATGGAGCGGGACTGGATGCCGTCCGCCGACTGACTCTCCACGTGATCGTCGGGCCAGGGATTCTCGCCATACTGCAGAAAGCGACGGCGCTCTTCCGCGCGCCGTTCGGGCGCGGCCGCATGGTTTCCTGCCTCGACCACGACGATGGACGCGTTGCGCTCGCCGGCCAGCTTCGCCGCCACCATGGCGCCGGTGATGCCGGAGCCGATGATGCAGACGTCACTCTCGATGACGCGGCGCACGCTCAGGTCCCCCGGCCCGGCGGCGCGGGCAGGTCAGGCGCGCGTTCCAGCGGGCGGCAGGTCTCCCGGCCAATGGCCACGCCGTAGCACAGGTCTGTTGCTTCGCTGGACGCGCACCAGTGGGCAATGAGGCCGAGCGCGACGGGGGTCGCATCAGCGGGATCGGGCAGAGGCCCGCGCTCGCGGCGCAGCTGTGCGCCCACGAGGCGACGGCGCAACTCCAGGTCGAGCGAGCCGAAGTCGCGACCATAGCGCTGCCTCGACTCGAGATCGAGCGCCTCCAGCTGCGACTTCCAGCCCGGCGCCGGGTGCGCACCCGTGTACGTGATCTCGCCCGTGCCGTACCCGTGGTCGCGTTCCGTGACAGGCCGGTACCCGGCAAGCCACGCCTCGAAGGCAGCCACGGCGCGCTCGCGGCCCGCGTCGCCCAGCCCGGATGGCAATACGGCTTCGGCGAGGGCGCGCAGCAGCGCGGTCGGCAACCCGTACTCGCCCGCCGCACTGGCGGCGGGTTCCGGGGCACAGGCGGGCAGCGCCACGATGGGAAGCGACAGCGCGCCCTGCACGAAACGGCGGCGGTTGATCGTCAGAGGAGCGCCTCCGCGCTGTAATACCGTGTCAGGTGCGGTCGGCTAGCGGGGCAGCGGCCCGCTCCGGTAGACAGTGCCACCCTTCATCACGAAGCGCACGCGGCGCAGCGCGGTGATGTCGGCGGAGGGATCACCCTCGAGGCCGATGATGTCCGCCTGCATGCCGGGTGCGAGGCTGCCGATTTCCTTCTCGAGACCCAGTGACTCGGCCGAAACCGATGTGGCGGACACAATGGCATCCATGGCCGGCTGCCCGCCCTTCTGCACGCGGTAGATGATCTCCTCGAAGTTGCGGCCGTGCGCGCCGGCCACTGCATCAGTGCCGAACACGATGCGCAGGTCCTTGCGCTTGAGCGCTTTCCTGAAGACGTCCAGTGCGGTGGGAATGGCCTGCTGCATATAGCGGAAACCTTCCTCGTTGTAATTGCCAATGCCCTCGTAGTGCGCGCGGTTCTCGAGATAGTTCTGCAGCACCAGCCCGATGTTGGGATCGTAGATCATGTGGTGCTGCGCCATCATGTCGAGGGTGGCATCATCCAGCAGCACGCCGTGCTCGATGGATGTGCAGCCGGCCAGCGTGGCGCGCTGCGCGCTTTCCGGGCCGTGCGCGTGCACCACGGCGCGCAGTCCCTGCGCTTTCGCTTCGCCGCAGGCAGCATTGAGCTGCTCCTGTGTCAGCGTGGCCGCGCCGCCATTGCGGATGCTGGCGGAGGCGAAGATCTTGATGACATCCGCGCCGTCCGCCTTGAAGCGGCGCACGCGCGCCCGGATCGAGTCCGGACTGCCGCCCTGTATCGAGCCGAGCGAGGTGAGCAGGCGGGGTCCGGGAATCGCGCCGCGTGCAATGAAGTCGCGCACATTGCCGTCCAGCGGCGAGCCCACGCTCTGCACGGTGGTGATGCCGCCCATGAGCGTGACCCACGCGTTCTGCGCCTCGTACAGCGTGGCCTGCTCCTGCGATTCCTCGCGGGATGACAGGTGGTGCGTCTTGCCGTCCGGATCGAAGTGCCAGTTCAGGTGCACGTGCGTGTCGATGCCGCCCGGCATGAGGGTCAGGCTGCTCAGGTCCCAGGTGACGGGCGCGTTCGAGGCCGCGATCGACTGGATGCGGCCATCGACCACCGTGACGACGACGTTGCGCTGCGCGCCGCCCTTTCCGTCCAGCAGCCGGCCGGCGCGGATGGTAACAGGCTGTTGGGCGCCAGCGCCCGCCGCGCAGGCGAGCAGTGCGAGGAGCGCGCTGCCGACGCGCGTGTGAGCGCATCCATGGAAGCAATCGTGGAGCCGCATGCCCGCCTCCTGCAGAGTGCCGCCCAGCCACGGGCGGCCGCGTCCGCGCGTCGGATGCGAAGGGTGATGGAGGAGAGTCGTCGCCTGGATCCTGAAACGCCAAGGTAGCACCGTGAGGGCGGCGCGCAATGCGACGCCCGCCGCTGATTCCGGATCAGCCGCCTCGCGCCAGCCGCACGGACGCGTACACGAGCACGACGCCCAGCAGCGCGGTAACCCTGGCCAGCCAGGCGGCGCGCCGGCGCAGGCGCAGCGCTTCGGGTCCGCCAGCCGCGCGAGAGGCACGCGGGCCGATCACGAAATCGTGCACGGCGCTGAGCGAGAGCATGGTGATGACGCAGCCCAGCTTGACGGCGAAGGTGTGTCCGATGCGACTGCTCCAGAATACCGGGTCACCGCGCAGCGCGGGCCGGAGCCAGCCGTGGAAGTAGAGGTTGAATACGCCCGTGGCCAGCAGTACGAGGATGGCGATCCAGCCAGCGAGGCGGAACGCCGCACCGAGTCGCTGAAAAAGCTCGGCGCGCAATTCGGGTGGCTGCACGCGGCGCAGCACGGGCGCGCCCACGACGGCGAGGAACAGCATACCGCCCAGCCAGAGGAAGGCGGCCAGCACGTGCAGCGTGATGTTGAGTTGATAGAGTGACACGGGAGGCGCGGATCACCGGCCGGAGCGCGACGGCTCCGGCCGGTGCACGGGTTTGGTATCGCTCAGCCGCTGCGACCGCGGCGTGCGCCGGATCGCGTGGCCGCATCCGCCGCGGTCTTCTGCCTCGCCAGTTCCTGCTCCGCCGCGATAACCTCCTGTTTCTGTTCGGCCGTCACCGGGAAGTGATTGCTGCCGATCGCACCGGCCACGCCATTGGCGCGGCTCAGCACGGTGGGGCCAGCACTACCGCCCCGACCAAAACCACCACCGCCGCCACCACCACGACCGCCGCGGCCGCCCCGCCCGGTCGTGACCGAGCCGCGCACTTTCATCAGCACGCTGTCGATCTCGGCCGTGCCGGCATTGTTCTGCACCGCGGTCTGCCTCGCCTGATCCAGACGCGAGGCCAGCGCGTTGGCATCGCGCTGCACGTGGTAGGCGCGCGCGCGGAAGTCCTGCAGCTCGGCCCACTGCGCATCCGTCAGCCGCACCGCGGGGTCACGCTTCACTTCCACCGTGGTCTGGGCGGCGACGTCGCCCGTGGCACCCGTGCGCACCTGCACCGTGTAGGTGCCCGCGTTCACGAACGGGCCGCGCTGCTGGCCGCCGAAGAAGCCGCCATCCGCGTTGGGCGGCGTCTCGGGCTCTTCGACCGGCGACGCCCAGTGCAGATCCCAGATGATGCGGTGCACACCGGGCTCGCCCTTTGCGCTCAACTCGCGCACCACGCCGCCCGCGCGATCCGTGATCACCAGCTTCGCGCCGGTGAGCGGCTTGTTGGCGAGGTACGTGATGATGGCGCCATTGGGCGGATTGGGCATGTCGAACTGGCGATCGCCGGGCGTGCCTCCGCCGCCCGCCAGATTCATTTCGGTGGCGGCGCGCACCGGGAACAGCTGGGCCACCGAGGCGCGGGCCGCATTGGCCAGCCGCTCCAGCGGCGCGATGTCATTGATGACCCAGAGTCCGCGACCGTGCGTGGCCACGATCAGGTCGTTGGCGCGCGGGTGGATCAGCAGGTCGTGCACGGCCACGGTGGGGAAGCCGCTGCGCACGCGGGCCCAGGCGCCGCCGCCGTTCACCGATACGAACAGTCCGAACTCGGTGCCCACGAACAGCAGGTTAGGATTGCGCGGGTGCTCGCGGATGACCTGCACCGAACCGAAGTCCGGCAGGTTCGAGGTGATCGAGGTCCACGTCTGGCCGTAGTCCGTGCTCTTGTAGACGTACGGCTTGAAGTCGTTGTTGCGGTGCCCGTCGAATGCCGCGTACACGGTGCCTTCCGCGCTGTGGGAAGCGCTGACGCGGCTCACGTAGGTGAGGTCGGGCACGCCCGGGAAGCGCTCCGTCTTCTTCCAGGTCACACCGCCATTGCGCGACACCTGAATGACGCCGTCATCCGTGCCCACGTAGAGCAGACCCTTGCGCACCGTGGATTCGTCCAGCGTGGCAATGTTGCCGAAGCGCGCCACGCCATTGTTGCGCTCGTAGCCGCCCGGCCCGTGCAGCCCCATGATGGGCAGCGTGTCCTGATCCAGCTGGCGCGTCAGGTCACCGCCCAGTTTGGTCCAGCTGTCGCCACGGTCCGTGCTCCGGAACAGGTAGTTAGCACCGAAATACAGCGTGTTATGGTCGTGCGGCGAGACCAGCAGCGGCGCGCTCCAGTTGAAGCGGTAGGCAGGCTCGCCGGGCGCGGTCTGCGGCCGGATCGACTTGCTCTCGCCGGTGAGGCGGTCCATGCGCGTGAGCGCACCCTCCTGCGACTCGGCATAGATCACGTTGGGGTCTGTGGGGTCCACACCCGAGTAGAAACCGTCGCCGCCGCCCGTGCGGAACCACTGGTCGTTGCTGATGCCGGCGCGCAGCCGCGTGGCGGACGGACCGGCCCAGGAACCATTGTCCTGGATGCCGCCGAAGATCCAGTACGGATCGTTCATGTCGACGGCGATGGCGTAGTATGTGGAGACCGGCAGGTTCACGGCGAAGTCCCAGGAGCCGCCGCGGTCCCACGTCATGAAGAGGCCGCCATCGTTGCCGATGACGATGTGGTCGGGATCGCCGGGATCGATCCACATCGCGTGGTAGTCCGCGTGCGTGTTGGCGGCGAAGCGCCCCCACGTGCGGCCCGCGTCATTGGAGACCGACATCGACTGCCCGATGTGATAGACGCGATTGGGATCCTTCGGGTCGACGCGCACCTGTCCCGTGTACCAGGGCAGTGAGCTGATGTTCGACTGACGCGTCCAGTTCTCGCCCCCATCCTCCGAGCGGAACACACCGCCGTCCTGCGCATTGACGAAGGCGTACACGATGCGCGGCGACGACTGGCTGACATCGAGACCGATGCGGCCGCGATCGCCTTCCGGCAAACCCTTTGTCAGCCGCGTCCACGTGGCGCCGCCATCCATGCTCTTGAAAATGCCGCTGTCCGGCCCGCCACCCACGAAGCTGTATGCCTTGCGCTCGCGCTGCATGGTGGCCGCGTACAGAACTTCCGGATTGGTGGGATCGAAGATCACGTCGGTGACGCCGGTCGTTTCACTGGTGGCCAGCACGCGATTCCACGTGCGCCCGCCATCCGTCGTCTTGTACAGACCGCGCTCGCCGCCCGATGCCCACAGCGGCCCCATGGCGGCGACGTACACGATGTCGGGATTCGTGGGGTGAATGATGATGCGCGGAATGTGCTGCGACGTGCGCAGTCCCATGTTCGTCCATGTCTTGCCGCCATTGCTCGACTTGTAGACGCCGTTGCCCCATGACGAGCTGCGCAGGTTGTTGGACTCGCCGGACCCGACCCAGACGATGTCGGGATTGGAGGGCGCAACGGTGACGTCACCCGTGGAGCCGACCGGCTGATCATCCCACAGCGACTTCCAGGAGACGCCGCCATCGACGGTCTTCCAGACGCCGCCTCCGGCCGATGCCGCGTAGATCACGCGGCCGGGCCGCTCGCCCGGGATGCTGGCGACCGCAACGTCCGCAATGCGCCCACTCATCACGGCCGGTCCGATGGGCCGGGGCGCGAGTTCGGCGAGGACCGCGGAGTCGGACGCCGTGGCAATGAGCGAACCACGTTGCGCCTGGAGTGCGCCGGCGCTGAGGGCGAAGGCGAGGGGCAGCACAGCCGCGAACGCAGACGCGGCACGCAGCATTGAAGTGTGTTTGCGCATGGGTTTCTGCAGATGGACGGGACAGGGTTCCGGCCGGGCCCTGTCGCGTCCCGGCGAGAACGCGGACGCGGGAGATTTACGTCGGCGCGCACGTCGTACGCAACTGTGTGTGCAGGCGCGGGACGGAAGGCGAGCGGTCTTTGCTGAAGGGTACGCCGCCGGCGATGAACGCTCGCTCAGAGCGCGGCCGGCTGCGTCTCGGCGCGGTGCAGCCGCTGGAACGCCCGCACCACTTCAGGATCGAAGTGCTGGCCGGTCTGTCGCTCGACTTCGGCGCGTACGTCGTCCATGGGCCATGCACGCCGGTACGGCCGGTCGGAAGCGAGGGCATCGACCACGTCGGCGAGACCCACAATGCGTGCCGCAATGGGAATCTCTTCGCCGCGCAGTCCGCGCGGGTAGCCCTGCCCGTTCCAGCGTTCGTGATGATACAGTGCGATCGATTCGGCCACCTGAAGCAGTCGCGAGTGGCTGCCGGCGAGCAGAGTTGCGCCGATGGTCGTGTGCGTGCGCATGACCGCCATCTCATCGTCGCTCAGCGGCCCTGGCTTGCGCAGGATGTCATTGGGAATGCCGATCTTGCCGATGTCGTGCAGCGGGGAGGCGAGGCGGATGACCTCGGTCTCGCCCGCATCCAGGCCCAGCTCGCGCGCCAGCGTGCAGGCCAGCGCGCTCACGCGGCGGGTGTGTCTGCCCGTCTCGTCGTCACGGTAATCCGCGACGATGGAAAGCCGCTCGAGCACTTCCAGCCGCGTTTCCTCGAGTTCCCGCGTGCGTTCGCGCACTCGCTTCTCGAGCAGCGCGTTCTGCTCCTGCAGCTGCAGATGCAGGAAGCGGGTTTCGAGCAGGTTCTCGAGGCGGAGCCTGACTTCCGTGAGATCGAAGGGTTTGTTCAGGAAGTCACGGGCGCCGCTGGACAGCGACGCGCGCTTGGCCTCCTCGGTGATATCGCCGGTGAGCACGAGGATGGGCAGGTAGAAACGGCTCGTGTACGGCTCGAGCTGCTGCATGACCGCAATGCCGTCCATGCCGCGCATGCGCAGATCCAGCAGAATCAGGTCTGGATCGAAATCGACCACCAGCTGCGCCACCTCGAAGGGATTGGTGGTCGTGCGCACGTTGCGGTAGCCGATGGACTGCAGGAAACGCTGAAGCAGGTCGACGTAAGCCTGTTCATTGTCGACGATGAGGATGCGGGCGTTCTGCAGTTCAGCTCGTCGCATGATCCTCCCGCTGTCCGGCGCGCCGCCTCCGATGCGGTCAGCCGCTCGCGCCGCTGGTGGCGTCGAGCACGACCTTCCAGCTGCCATTGGGCTGCCGCCTCCAGATCCGTACATAGTAGGCGATAGGCATCGCACCGGCCTCACCCGTTCCGTTCTCGCCGCGTTGCGCGCCCCAGCTGTAGCCGAGATCACCGGAAAGCGATACCACACTGCCCAGTGTAGCCGCATTGCGCGCAGGTGCCGCGTCCGCGGCCGCGTCCACGCCGATGGCAGGCGGCCGGCCCGGCCGCAGCCAGCGCACTGCCGCGACGGTGTACGCCGCCCACGCCTCGGTACCCGAAGTCGCGACAGCCTCGTTCAGGTCTTCGTCCGCAATGCGCAGCGCTTCGCGCAGCGACGCGCTATCCGTGGCCACGCTTCCCGCTGTTATGGGCTGCGACGCCAGCTGCATCCTGACGGATGCGGGCGGCGGTGGCGCCTCGCTGCCGAAATCGAGCACCGCCCGCCAGCTACCGCCAGTATTGCGCCAGAGTGTGACATACTGGCCCCAGGCCGTGATCGAATCGGAGTGCGAGCGGGAGGCTGTGTGCCAGGGTCCGGTCGTAAAACCCAAGTCGCCGGCGAGCGAAACATCCGCCCACGCCGGCTCCCATTCCAGGACGAGATCGCGGGGAAACGGATGCTCGTCGATCCACGACCTGCCCGGGACTGGCCCGGGCCGGAAGATCAGCGCGTCATCCGCGAGAAAAGTGCGAAACGCCGTCTGCACCGTGGAATCGGCGGCCATGCGGGCAAACGCGCGCTCGGCAACCACGACCTGGTCCAGTGCCCGCGTCCAGCCCGCGCCCGCCGAGTTCTTTCCGTCCCCGTTCGTGCACCGCGCAGCGCTCAGCACCAGCAGCAGCGTCCAGAGGGGCGCGCGAGTCATGGGAGTCAGGATGGTGCGATGCGGACGGATAGGGCAAGGGTGGAAGTGCGGAACGACGGAAAGGCGATGCTGGGGCCGGTTGCGGGGGCCGGTTGCTGGCGCTGGTGGCTGGGGAACGACTGACAAACGGACGATGCGTGCCGGCGCCGTTCTCAGGAACGCAACGGAAACATCCGACGGGCGCGGCCGGGATTGGGAGCGCCAGGCGTCAAGGAAACGCGCATCGGTTCCCCGGCAACCAGCGCCAGCAACGGAGTTGTTGCCGTTCTAACAGGCTGTCAGTGTACGATGTGGTCGTCCTGGCCGCGGTCGTCGCGCCGTTCGGCACGCAGGTCGCCGCGCTCCAGGATGCGGCGGGCGACAGCCTCGGCGACATCGCTGGAATTGTGGCGTCCCAGCTGGATCCAGCGCCGTGCTGCGGCGAGACGCTCAGGAGACATGTCAGGGGTCGTGGCAGGCAACGCGTTCATCGGCTCCGGCTCTTTCCGATGTGGCGCCCTCCTGCGGGCGGCGCCCGTACCCGGCTTCTTTCGACGCATTCTCGATCCCCGGTTTCGGGCCGCCTCCCTGCCATCGTGTGGGGAGGGCCGGCACGATCTGAGTATCGGCGAGCCTCGAAAGGAAGTTGAAGAGGCTGGATGGATGGCGCTTGCCCGTCCGTCGCGCGGCCGTTCAGCCGGCTGTCACGCGCAGGCGTCGTCGAAGCAACGCTCGCAGCGGTGGTGTGGGAGTGAGGGAGTCGGAGAGGTGAGCGGTTGTACCTGCCTTCAATGCCCGTTTTCGGTCGCCGGCGGGGGCACCTTTTCCTCGGGCGCAGGGCGTGCCCGCGTGCCGTTGGTCGGGGCCTTTTCGGCCGGCTCACCACCATTCCGTGCGAGGATCTCTTCCCGCACGATGCCCACCTGGGCAGGCGCCTCGATGCCGAGGCGTACGCAGCGCTGGCCCGAGGCGAGCACCACGATCCGAATGCCCCCGTCGATCAGTATGGCATCGCCAGGACGGCGGCTGAGGATCAGCATATATCCCTCTCGCTCCTCTCACGCGTCATCTGCATGGTTGCTTCCGGCGAGCGCGGCGATGCCTGAAGGCGGCATGTCCGGTTCGACGCGGAACGCGTCTCCGATGTCGGCCGAGCTGCCGCGCGGGTCCGTCATCATGAGCGGCGTCCGAACCGCGGCCTTCGCGGCCGGCGCCCCTGTTTTCTTCACCGACGGCTCCGCGCTTCCGCGCGAGCCGGACACCAGAGCTCGGAGTCGAGGACCCAGGCCTGCGAGGCCACCGCTCAACCATTCCGGTGTTCCGTTGCGACCCACATGGCGGACCGCGAGGCCCGCTCCGGCCGCCAGCACGACGAACAGCACGATGCGCATCCAGCCCCCGCCCCGCGGCGGCTCGGCAGCGCGGGGCGCCGCGGCTCGACTGACCGCAGGCGGCGCGGGCGCTACCTCGGGTGTGACGACTGCCACGGCAGTATCCGGAGCACGTACCGACCGCTGGTCGTCGATCCAGATCAGCATGCCTTCTTCCGACCGTCGAGCGCCGTAGTCACCCAGCTTCGCGACGTCAATGGCAATGCGAACGTCCACACCGTCTTCGCTGGCAGCCAGCGACATCACACCCTCGGGCCGGTGTGGTTTGACACCGCGGAACGCCAGCTTCGCATCCTCTACCGTCAGGTAGAGTCGCCAGTGGTCACCCACCCGGAACGGCTCGCTCAGTCTTGCGTTGAGCGTGCCCGCGATGGGCACCACGACTATGGTCCGACCCTCGACCCGCCGGGAAACGATGTTGCCGACTGTCGCGTAATCGCGTCCCGCCGGGACCTCAGCGCTACTCCGCTGCGGGAGTACGCCCAAGGCCGCGGCGGCGAGCAGAATGCGCCCGCCTCGCGGCACTGCCAGCATTCAGCACTCCCCGGGTTCGCGCAGTCGGGCCATGCGTCCACGCAGTGTGGACAGTGCCTTCGAGCGGATCTGTGAAACGCGCGACTCGGTGAGGCCCAGAACCCGCGCGATCTCGTGCAGCTTCAGCTCTTCGAAGTAGTACAGGCTGAGCACGATCCGCTCGCGCTCCTTGAGGCGCAGGATCTCGTCGCGCAATACGGAGGCTTCTTCGCGGTGGTTGACGATCTCTTCGGTGAGCCGGCCGCTCGCACCCTCGATCAGGTCCGCGGGCATGGCCGTGCGACCCGGGCCGGTGTTGATCGGCTGATCCAGCGATACCTGGATCGCTTCGTTGGTGTCCGACCGCCAGCGCCACAGTGTGTCGATGTCGATGCCCAGCTTGTCCGCCATCTCCCGATCCATGGGGGTGCGATCCAGTTCGCCGGAGAGCGCTTCCGTCGCCGCGGCCAGCTGCCGCTGCTTGCGACGGATCGACCTCGGCACCGTGTCCGAGCGCCGCAGGTCATCCAGGATCGCGCCCCGAATACGTGGCGCCGCGTATGTGCTGAAAGCCAGGCCTCGCGACCGATCGAAGCTGTCGATGGCGTTGATCAGGCCCATGCTGCCGGCACTCACCAGGTCATCCAGCTCCACGTCCACCGTCAGCGTCCGCATGACCTGCCTCGCGACGTGGTGGACCAATGGGAGGTGCCGTGCGAGCAGCCGCTGGCGCGCAGCTTCATTGCCGCCGCGCTGGTAGTCGTCCCACAGCGTTTCCGCTTCCATAGCGCCGACCTTGGATGGAGTGGCTGGACGGGGAAACGCGATCCTTGCGTCGGCCCTGTCCGCTGGCGCCGCGCGCCGGCTCGTGCTGGCGGCGACATTTCGGCTGGGGGCGGAACGAGAACCCTCGGGTCGAGTGGCCACTGCGGCGACGATCTCGGCTTCGGTCTGCCGTACCGCTCCGTTTCGCCTCATCTGCGCGCTCCTTCGCGTTTCCATATGTCGTTCGGAATGAGTTCCGGTGGACTTGCCGGCGAGCCGAGGGGGCACAACGCATACCTCTGCAAAAACGCCCGCATCCGGGGCTGTCCGGATACGGGCAAATCAATGCATATAAATGAATTACAGGATTATTGCGAAGCCTGGATAGGGACCGGCACGGGGCCTGGATCGGCGCGGATGGAGACTATTTACTGCGCTTGAAACGAACGTTTTTTCCGGCGTCACGCCGCGTGCCGTGATGGAATTCAGGCGACGACGCTGCGCGCTGCTCCGGCTCCAATTATCGGCACGTCGCACCTCGGACTATTGTGGTGACCCCTCAGAAGGCGAAGCCCATGCCTGCGTAGATGGCGGTGCGCTCCGGGCTGAGGGAGAAGCCGAACGTGAGCGTGTTGGCGCGATCGAGGAAGGCGATCCAGATGCCGCCGCCGGCATCGGTGTGCCAGCCCCCTGGAGAATCGCCGTTCACCCAGACACGGCCGGCATCGCCGCCGCCGAATAGGCCCCAGAGTGCAGGCAGGAAGATGTAGGTGCGTGTGAGCGACAGGCGCAGCTCGGCGCTGCCCCAGGTAGCGGCATCGCCGGCAAAGCGCTGCTGCGGGAAGCCGCGCAGCGTGGCCCGGCCGCCGAGGAAGGCGGCGTCCTCGAAGGGGAAGGTGCCCCAGAGCTTGCTGGCGCCGGCGCGGAGCGCGAGCACAGGCGTGGTCGGCAGGCTGGCGCTCAGATACGTGGCGGCTTCGCCCTCGAGCGAACCATAGGACGAGGTCGCGTCCCAGACAGCGGGCACCACGCGCGCCTCTGTGCGCAGGTGCACGCCGCTGCGCGGGTTCGCTGCCTTGTCGCGCGTGTCCAGCGAGAAGCCCGCGCGCGCACCGACCTCGCCGAAGTCGCCGGCGCCATAGAGCGTGTCGCGGATGCCGGCAATGAAGCGTCCTTCGTTGGCGCCGGTGTGAGACCAGCGCAGCATAGGTCCCACGGACAGCTCGGCCGATTTGCCCAGCGGCAGCGCGAGCGATGGCCGCACGGCGTACTGCTGCTGGTCCACCTTGTGGAATTCGACGCCGCCGGTGGAGTCCGAGGCGTTGCCCGGACCGTAGTAGCGCAGCACCTCGATGCCGGAGGCGTAGAGGTTGAGGCGCCAGAAGAGCGAGGCATTCTCGCGACGCACGTCGGCATTCAGCTCCGCCCGCGGCGCAGCCGCGCTCGTGGCATAGCCCACGCGCGCATCAATGTTCGAAGCCCAGGGCGCCCTGCGGAATCCGTACTCGGTGCGTACGAAGCCGCCCCCAATGAAGAGGCCGAGATCGGAGGAAGCCGTGATCCAGGGCAGCGGGCGCCACCAGGTTCCCCATTCGCGCGGCGGGTAGCGCACGGTGTCGTTGCCCACCCACTCCTGGTACGGCTTGCTGTTAATGCGCAGCCCGTTGCCGGAGACGACACGGTTGTCACCGGCATCGTCGTAGTAGCGCAGGTAGCCGGTGCGCGCGGAGTCGACCAGCACGTCGTCGCCCTTGCCACCCACCACACGCACGCGAATGTTGGCGCTGCCCGGGCCGCTCACTAACACACTGTCATCGCGGCCCCACAGGCGCAGCCGGATCTCGCGGGTCTCGCGGTCGTCGAAGCGGCGCTGGAACCAGGGCGCGGACGCGCGCCGCTCGCGGATGCTCAGGTCGAGCGCGTGTTCATCCACGCGTGTGATGGTGGCGACCTCGGCCGCGTCCGTGGCGTGGATCTCGACCTCGCCCGCCAGGAAGCGGTAGTAGCTGAGCGCCTCGTCCACCAGCTTGTCGCGGCGCACCCGCAGGATGCGCGCGAGGCGCGCGCCGGCCACGGCATACATCTCGGGCGGCAGCTTGCGGACCGCGTCGTCGATTACGGCATCGGTGAGCGTCGCCTGCAATGCGGTGGCCACGGAATCCCAGGCGTGGCGATCCAGCCCGACCAGGAAGCGGCGGTCGATCTCGCGCGAGTGCCAGTTCAGGCGCAAATGCGGCGGATAGTCCTCGGTGAAGTTGACCAGCGGTGGATAGTCGATGGCGGCAATGTCGAGAACGGGCCCGTCGATCTTCACGAACGCTTCGTCGTGGTCGCGGGAAATGGGCTGCCAGAACGTGGGCGTCGAGTCGGAGAAGCTGGCCCAGCGGAACTGGTCGCGGTGACGGTCGCGGTCACCCATGAAGATGTCCATGAGCCTCGCGACAAGGAATGCGCGCGCATCCACGCGATCGTCGGGACTGCGGTCGAATGCGCTCGAAGAGGCGGGTGGGCGAGATGACTCTGCGTGCGCCCGCGAACGCCGCGCTCTCGTCGTCGTTCTCGTCCGGCCGCACTTCCATCATGCCGAAGACGCCCGCGAAATCCTTGCGTGCATCGCCCAGCGCGGGATCATCGGGCAGTACCGCCAGCGTCTGGTCCACATGCAGCACACCGGCCGCCTGCAGCAATGCGCTGGCGATGAGAGAGCCTACCGGCTGCGATGAGCTGACGCCGTCCTGCAGTGTTTTCGCCACCGCCGTACGCTGCAGTTCGGGTGCGAGCAGTGCGGTGGGATCCTTGTCCACACTGCGGAACTGGTAGGTACGGCCATCGGCGCCCTGGAAGCGAACCGATTTCGTCTGGCTGCCGGAGTGTGCGAGCAGCTCCGTGAGACCGCCGGCGTAGCGCTGCAGATTGATGACCGGCACGCGGATCTTCGTGGCCCACAGGTCCCGGTTGTGCCCACCCAGCAGCAGGCGCAGCAGGCCGCCCCTGGCGTACTGCGCGCCCGGTGCAATGACCACGAAACTGTCGGCCCACGCCGGGAGCGGCGTCGCTTGTGCGTGCACGAGTGCCGGCGCGCCCAGCAACGGGGCGGTGAATGCAAGCAGCCGGGCCAGACGCAGACAGGTGTCGCGGTTCATGTTCGCAGAGTCCCGGTCGCGGCCGTGGGGCCGTCCAGCAGCGTGAATGTGGTCGGACTTCGCCCGGACAGGTGATGGGCGCGCAATCTACCGGGCGCGCACCCGGTCGCACAGAGCGTGATCCGCGGTGTTGACTGTAAAGGCGGGAATGGGGTGCGCGAAGCGACACGTGCGTGCATCGCGAACTGTCAGGAGGGTAACGGTCAGGCGCCGGGCGTGGCCTCTCCGTCCCTGGCCGTGGTCTGACCGTCGGCAGGCTCGGCGCCGAGGAATTCCGCGAGCAGGCGATGGAAGTGATGGGTTCCGACTTCGCGGCGAGGGGAGTAGCGGCCGCGTTCGTAGAGGCGGGAACGGACGCCGCGCTGCACGGACTCGACCACTTCTTCGTCTTCCATCTCGACGCGGTGCAGATCGGCGCCGGCGCCGGTGCCGCGCCGGCTGGCATCGTGCACCCATGACAGGAACGAGACGCGCGTACGATCGGCGGCCAGGGGCCGCACGACGTTCACGGAAAGCCCCCACGGATAGAAGTTCAGCATGAGGTTGGGAAACAGCCAGAAGTAGAATGCGGCGATGCGCTCCTGGCCGTGCGGGTGATCGGCGGGCAGCGTGAACGCATCTTCGCCGGGTCGCGCCACGCCCAGCTGCAGGCTGCCCCAGCGGAACAGCTCTGTGCGGTAGGCGCCGTAATCCAGCTTGTCGCCCAGGCTGGCGCCGTGCACGTACGGGATGTGAAACTCTTCGAGATAGTTGTCGACGTATAACGCCCAGTTAGCATCAATCGTGTAATCACGCGAGGTGGCGGCGTCGAACACGAAGCCGGCCGGATCGAGGAAATCGACACGCTCGCGCACGGGCGCGATCCACGCATCGAACGGAAAGGCCGCAGCCAGCGCGGTGAAGGCGAACGGTCCCCAGTACCTCACGGGCAGCCGCGGCAGATCGTCCGCGGCCGTGGGGAAGTCCGGCACATTGTCGAATTCGGGCATCGAATGGAAACGGCCATCTAGCCCGTAGCGCCGGCCGTGGTAGCGGCAGCGCAGCCCGTGCAGATGCCCTTCGCCCTCCACCACCAGGGCGCCCCGGTGCGTGCACACGTTGGACAGACAGTGCAGCGCGCCGCTCTCATCGCGGGAGAGCACGAGGGGTTCGTCGAGGCAGCCCTCGAGCAGCGTGAAGGGCAGCACGTGACCGGGCGCGCGCACACGCTCCGCCTCGCCCGCCAGCTGCCAGGTGCGGGCGAAGATGCGCTCCTTCTGCAGCTCGAACAGCGTGTTATCATGATAAACGCGCGCGGGCAGTGTGCCCGCGCGCGCGATGTCGGCATCAATGTGGACGGCTGCGTCGTTCTGGCCCGGCGGCGGGCTTCCTGCCCGCGACGGCCGCCGCATTACTTGTGCACGAGCGCCCGGATCTCGGCGGGCAGGTCGAAGACGGAAGCCTCGACAGGCTCGTATGTCACGCGGTTCACTTTCATCACCATGGTCTGCCCGAAGGCCTGCTGCGTGCTGGTGACGGGCATCTTCACGCCATCGAAGTCGCGATAATCGCTGAACAGGATCACCGCGTCCACCGCGCCCATGGCGGTCTGCGTCTTCACGACGCTGCCCACGAGGAGACCGCTGTCCACGGCGTAGCAGTCGAAGGTCTCGCGTCCCGATTTCCAGGCCAGACGCACCTTGTAGCACGGCACACCACCCATCTCGGTCTTCTCCACCGTTTCCATGGTGGCGAACAGCGAGGAATCACGCACGTTGCTGCCGAAGTCGGCTTCATCGCGGATCTGCGTCAGCTCGGCGCCGCTCATGAGCCGGGGCCCTTCCATGGCGTTCATGGACCAGCCGACCTGGCCATCGAAACCAGTGCGGATCTCGCCCAGGCCTGGCAGTGTCACGCGCATCAGGGTGCGGTTCGGCTGCGCGTGGATCACCTCCAGGTCGCCCGTGGTGCCCATGGAGGTCATGCTGAAGGTGCCCGTCGTGTGCACGACGCCGCGCTGCATGAGCAGCCGGCTGTTGGTCATTGCGAGGTGCCGGTCCAGGAGATAGCGGGCCGCAGGCAGCGGCGCCTGCGCCAGCAACCGGAGCGGCAGCACGGCAGTGAAGGCGGCCATGACGACGAAAGTGCGGACGGGCTTCGTCGCCCGCTCGACCATTGGTTGCATGTGACGTCTCCTCGTTTGGGCGCCCCAGCGGGAATGGTTCCCGGCACGAGCGCACAGTAACGGCCGACGGGTCTGCAGCGCCATACTCTGCATTGAGCCTCTACGCATGGCAGCTCAGCGCGTCGAATCTGCGTGGATCCAGGTCAGTGCCGCCTCCAGCGTCGGGTCACGACCGGCAAGGAGATCAGCGCGGTGCAGTACCACAGCCTGGTCCGGAGTAACGCCCTTTCCTTCAATGCGCGTGCCACCAGCCGCCGTGAAGTCCGCGAGCACGTGCATGAGCACGTCGCCATCGGGCAGGCGCACCAGTCCGGCGGGCAACGCCTGCCCGGCGGAGGTTTCGCCGAAGACGCGGGCGCGGCCGATCGCCTGCATACCGCCGGCGAAGATCTCGGAGGTGCTGACGCTCATGCCGTCGATGAGCACGGCCAGCCGACCCGCAAACGGCTCCACGGCACGCGCGTGGGTGTCCACACGGCGAGGATTGGCCACGAAATCGAGGGAATTGCCGCGCTGCCGCATGGTGCCCAGCGAGGTCGGCTGGTTCAGGAAGTGTCCGGACACGCCCATCACCATGCCAGCCACACCGCCTGGATTGCCGCGGATATCGAGCACGATGCCGCGGCAGTCCCGGACGTCATCGACCGCCTGATCGAAGTCGTGCATCAGGGGGACCATCCAGACATTGAAACGGATGATCCCGACGCAACCCGAGCCGTCCGCCAGTCGGACATGGTCGAGTTTCGCAATGAAAGTGGGCAGATTGCCAAAATGGATGGGCTCGCCCGGACGGCGGCGGCGGGGGATCCTGAGCGACCGGCTGCGGTCCTCGCCATCGCGCAGCTGCAGCACCGCAAGGGTGCCCGACGTGCCCTCCGCCTGAGCATTCGCGCTGTACAGGAACTGCGTGCGTGCGTTCCTCTGCTCCGTGCCGGCCAAGCCAGCGAGGCGCTGCAGCGCTTCCGCGGGCCGCCACTCGCCGATTGCTTCTACGACCCAGCCCGCGTGCACTCCCGCGACGGCCGCGGGCCCGGTCGAATCGACGCGGAAGACGGCGAGCCGCCCATCCACCAGGCGCAGCTCCAGACCGAGATCGCCGGGATACCCGTTGTCGCTTTCGCTGGCCGGACGGTCCGCCTCCATGGCATCCGCGAGCTCGCCGGGAATCAGCGTGTAGTGCGATTCGCCGAGCCTCGCCAGCATGTCGCGCAGAACCTGACGCAGCTCGGCAAGCGATCCCGCCTGTTCGGCGCGCGGGCGCAACTCGGTGCGCACGGCATGCCAGTCCACGCCATGGAAAGTGCTGTCGTAATGCGTGTGGTAGATGCGATCCCAGGCGCTGTCGAAGGTGGCGACTGCCAGGGTGTGTGAGAACTCGGGCGGGTGTGAGGCCACGACCTGTGCGCGGACCGCGGCGGCCTCCGCCATGAGGCAGCCGAGTGCGGCCAGCAGCGCACGCAGTGATCGTTTCATGCTCCACCCCCGGGACCGCCACTTCGCGGCCTGCCCGTCGCCCAGGTCAGGAATCTCCTGACAGTCTCGGCGCGACGCTGCCCGACATGAGCGCGTTGGCGCGATCCGACGGCCGTGTTGGGATGGCTCGCCCGATGCTCGCCCGTTGGACGCCCGCGCGAACTCAGGCGTCGCGAGTACGCACCTCGCGCACGGACATGCCGCGTTCGCGTGCGGCGCTGGCGAAATTCTGCGTCATGTCGCCGTGGCCGCGTGGCTCGCCTTCCCACACAATCACCGCCACCGGCGAGTCATTGCCGGCGAGCTGCACAGCCTCATTGAGAATGGCCTGGTTGGCGCGCGCGTATGCGGCATCGCCTTCGGCCAGGCCCAGCTCGACGACGTCGACGCGCGGCAGCTGGCCCAGCACGCGATCGTACACATTGCCCCATGCCTCGCCGCGGTCCACGACGGACGTGGCGCGGAACCGGTCGCGTGGAAACGGCAGCACGACACGCCGGTGCATACCCAGTTCGCCGGCGACCTCGAGCGCGGTGAGGTCCGCACCGCAGGCGCCCGAGCACACGAGCGTACCGGCTCCGATATCCTGGAACAGGGCGCGCAGGCGATCGCGCACGACTGCTACCTGTGTCGCCGGAAAGCGGGGAGGCGCATCGGGCGCATCCACCCGCCGCCCCGCCAGGGCCACGACGGGAACCGTGTCGTTCATTGTCGTCTCGAATCCCTTCGCAGTGAACGATGCTGCGCATCCAGCGTTCGCGACATGGCGGGATGCGCCGATTCTGCGCGGCGGCACTGTGCTCGATGGGAAGGACACACGCCCCGCCGGGCGCAGGCTTCACCCCGGCCGACTTCCCCCGGCAACAACCGCTGCGGTAACTTCCCCGCGCGGTGCGGCCTGTCAAGCGGCACCGGGCGGGTGGCAGCAGCGGCACGCGGCGCATCACGGACGCGTCGCAGGCACCCGTTCCAGCGTTCACGCCAGCGTTAACGGGAGCAGCAATGCGACGAATTCGACCCCTGGTGCTGGTCCCGCTCTGCCTGCTGGCCTCCGCCAGTTTCGCCGCGGGACAGCAGCGCGACCCGAAGGCGCCCATCCCGCTCGATCCGCTTGTGCGCGCGGGTCGTCTCGACAACGGGCTGCAATACTTCGTGCGCGCGAATACGAAGCCGGAGAAGCGCGCCCAGCTGATGCTGGTGGTCAATGCGGGCTCCGTACTCGAGGACGATGATCAGCTCGGTCTGGCGCACGTGGTCGAGCATATGTCGTTCAACGGCACGGCGCACTTCAGGAAACAGGAGCTGGTCAACTATCTCGAGTCCATTGGTATGCAGTTTGGCGCCGACCTGAACGCCTATACGGGCTTCGACGAGACGGTCTACGTGCTGACGGTCCCCACGGACACGGGCTCGGCTCTGGAGCGGGGGGTGCAGATCCTCGAGGACTGGGCGCATGAAGTGAGCTTCGATTCCACGGAGGTGGAGAAGGAGCGCGGTGTCGTCGTCGAAGAGTGGCGTCTGGGGCAGGGTGCGGGCGCTCGCCTGCGCGACCAGGTGTTCCCCGTGCTGTTCGGCGGCTCGCGCTACGCGGTGCGCCTGCCCATCGGCACGAAGGAATCCATCGAGACCTTCAAGCGGCCCGTGCTGCTGCGTTTCTACAACGACTGGTACCGCCCCGACCTCATGGCCGTGGTGGCGGTGGGCGACTTCGATGCGGCGCGCGTGGAATCGATGATACGCCAGAAATTCACGCCGCTGCGCAATCCGACGAAGGAGCGGGCGAGGGCGAATTTCCCGGTGAGCGACCACCCTTCGCCGCAGGTGGTGGTGGCCACGGATCCGGAAGCCACGGGCACGAGCGTCAACGTCTATTACGGCCAGCCGGTGGCGCCGACGGGCACGTTTGCCGCCTACCGCCGGTCGCTGGTCGCGCAGCTCTACAACGGCATGCTGAACGCGCGGCTGGGCGAGCTGGCGCAGCAGGCGGATCCGCCCTTCGTCGGCGCCAGTTCCACGGAAGGCGCGCTGGTGCGCACGCGCGGCGCCTATTCGGTGGGCGCGGCCGTGCGCGAGGGTGAGATCCTGCGCGGTCTCGATGCCATTCTGACGGAAGCTGCGCGCGTCGCCCGGCACGGTTTCACGGCCACCGAGCTGCAGCGCGAGAAGAGCGACATGCTGCGCTACTACGAGTCGGCGTTCGCGGAGCGCGACAAGACGGAATCGAGCGACTACGCCGACGAGTATGCCCGCCATTTCCTCGAGGGCGAAGGCGTGCCCGGCATCACTCTGGAATACGACCTGGTGCGCGAGTACCTGCCGGCCATCACGCTGGCCGACGTCAATGCGCTGGCCGGTGTGTGGATGACGGCCGCTAACCGCGTGGTAGTGGTGCAGGCGCCGAAGAAGGCGGGGCAGACGCTGCCCTCGGGGGCCGACCTGCTGGCCGCCTTCACGAAAGTGCAGCAGAAGGATATCGCGCCCTACCACGACGTGGTGGCCGTCGAGGCGCTGGTGCCGGCACCGCCCTCGCCCGGCACCATCACCAGTGAGCGCCGCTACGATAACGTGGGTGTTACGGAGTGGCGGCTGTCCAACGGCGTGCGCGTGCTGCTCAAACCCACCGACTTCAAGGCCGACGAAGTGCTGGTGCGCGGCTTCAGTCCGGGCGGTCTCTCGCTGGTCTCCGATTCCGATTACGTGTCCGGCGGCTTCAGCACCACGCTGGTGCGCTTCAGCGGGCTGGGCAGCTTCGATGCGACACAGCTGCAGAAGGTGCTGGCCGGCAAGGCCGTGAACGTGCAACCGGCGATCGATGACCTGACGGAAGGGGTGCTGGGCAGCGCGTCACCGAAGGACCTGGAGACGCTGCTCCAGCTGGTCTGGCTCACCATGACCGCACCGCGTGAGGACAGTGTCGCGTTCCGCTCGCTGATGACGCGGCTGCGCGGCGTGGTCGAGCAGCAGCAGGCCAGTCCCGAGGTGGCGTTCAGCGACACGCTCACCGTGACGCTGGCGCAGCATCACCAGCGCTCCCGGCCGGTGACGCCCGCGCTGCTGGACGAGATCGACCGCACGCGCGCCTTCCGCGTGTATCGCGACCGCTTCGCTGATGCGAGTGATTTCACGTTCGTGCTGGTGGGCAGCTTCCAGCCGGACTCGGTGCGACCACTCGTGCTGCGCTGGCTGGGCGGCCTGCCATCCAGCCGCCGCACGGAGAGCTGGAAGGACGATGGCGAGCGCCCGCCCACGGGCGTCGTCACGCGTGTGGTGCACAGCGGCGCCGAGCCGAAGAGTCGCACCGCGATCGTGTTCACGGGTCCGCTCGATTACAGTCGCGAAAATCTGCTGCTGCTGCGCTCCCTGGGCGATGCGCTGGAGATCCGGCTGCGCGAGGTGCTGCGCGAGGAGCTGGGCGGCACGTACGACGTGAGCGTGCAGGCCTCCGGCGCCCGGGATCCCTGGGCGCACTACTCGTTCACCGTAGATTTCGGCGCCGCGCCCGAGCGCCTCGACTCGCTTGTTAACGTCGTGTTTACGGAGATCGCAAAGCTGCAGACCGCCGGTCCCGACTCCGCCACGCTGCAGAAGGTGCAGGAGAACCAGCGGCGCACGTTCGAGACCAGCATGAAGGAGAACGGCTTCTGGCTCAACCAGCTGGTGGGCTCGGCACTGCAGGGCACCGACCCGGGCACGTTCCTGAACACGCCCGCGCTCATCGACGCGGTGACGCCGCAACGCATCGCGGGCGCCGCGCGGGACTGGCTGGTGAAGGACCGCTATGTCAGGGTGTCGCTCATGCCGGTCAGTACGAAGTGAATCACGTTGCCCGGGCTGGGGCTCGGCCTGGGGCCGGGAACCGCGACGAGTCTGAAGGCGTTGCTCGGGCCCGGGCCGGGGCGGGAAAAGGGAATGGATGGCGTTGCTGAGTTGGTTGTGCCGGGAAGCGACGGGGCCGGGTCGGCAATCTTACCATATCGTTAGTTACGGCAATCCAGGAGGGGTGATGGGCATCAGGCGTGTGGTGCTGCTGGTGCTGGTGCTGGGCGGGCTGGGATGGAGCGGGCGGGTGCGGGCGCAGACGGACCGGGCAGTGCCGCTGCTGCTGCAGCTGCCGGGCAGCACGCGCGCGCTGGGGCTGGGCAATGCGTACACCATCGGCTCCACCGATGCGGACGCGATCTTCTACAATCCCGGGCTGGTCGACAATGCGCGCGGCGCCAGTGCCTCACTTTCGCATTTTGGCGGCAGCACGTTGCTGAGCGCGGCGGCGGCAGTCGACTTCTGGCACGGCGGCATCGCGCTGGGCGTGCAGTCGCTGAACTACAGCGCGCCGGACCTGGCGTCGGGTGCGTTTGCGCGCGGCGAGGCGGGGCTGGATGCGTCGGGCCCGGCCGATGCGTCGGAGCAGGTGGTGACGGCAGCATTCGCCCGGCCTTTCCATGGCTTCCGCCTGGGTGCAGGCGGCAAGCTCATCGATCAGCGTATTGCCGGGGAGCACGATGCGACCGTGGCGGCGGACGTGGGTGTGGCGCACAACCTGGGCGTCATCACGGCCGGCATCTCGGCGCGCAATCTGGGGCGCCAGCCCGAGTTCCCCGACATCACGGCCCGCCTGCCCACCACGGTGACACTGGGCGCATCCACGCGCACGGACCAGCTGGGGCCGCTCGATGTCTCGCTGGCCGCAGCCGGTTCCTGGATGCGCGGCGACCAGTATGCCGCCGGCGGCGGCGCCGAAGTGGCGTACTGGCCGGTGCCGGGCCGCACGTTCATCGCCCGTCTGGGCTACCGCTGGGTCGAGGACTCCGACCTGCGCCCCATTACGCTGGGCGCCGGGTTCATCGGTGACCGCATCATCCTGGACTATGCCTTCGAGGATGTCCGGCAGTCCTCGCCCGTCCACCGGTTCACCGTAAGGTGGCGTTAGAGGCGTTTGCAGCGCGCTGGTTTTTCATGCGGCATGGAGTGGAGGAGAGGTCGGAGGACGGATTCTCTCACACAGGGGCCGCGGGGGCTGGGGAGGACGGATTGGGCGCGGGCCAGCGCGCATGCATCCGTTGATCTGTTCCCGAGCAACCAGCCCCGGCAACCAGCCCCAGCAACGCCTTTCAGAACAGCTAGTTAGCCGCTACGGCCGCCTTGAATGCCGGATCCATGTTGGCGAAGCCGATCTCGTCGATGATGACGGTGCCGGCGGTGGCGCGGTCGAACACGAAGCGCACGGCAGTGAGCTGGCCGATGTCGAGTGCGGGATTGGCGCGCTTGAAATCGGCGAGCGGCAGGCGTGAAGGTCTGCATCACCAGCTCGTAGTGCGCACCGAAGCGGGATTCCTGGCTGCGGCGGCGCAGGATCCAGGCTTCGAGCGGGCGGCGGATGACCCCGTAGTGGCTCAGGGGCAGCCGGGCGCTGGCGCCGGATGCGTCGGTGAGCTCCATGCTGAGATCGACGGGCGGCTTCTCCGCGTTCTTGTCGGCCTTCGGCGGGCGAGGTGGCGTGGCGCCGCGGCCGCCGCGGGCACCGCGCTTCGTCGAGTCCGCCGCGGGCTTGTCGGGTGAGCGGCGTGGCCCGGGCATGACGTCCGTCGGCATGAGCAGGAACTGCAGTGAGGACGCTTCCGAAAGACCCCAGGTGCGCGCGAGCGAGAAGGGCAGGTCGACGGCGTACACCGCGGGCGGCCCCATGCGCGTCGTGTCGGGTCCGGCGATGCGGTTGTTCCAGCCCACCGTGACCACGTTGTTGTACTGCGAACTGCCTTCCGCCGGTGAATTGGCGGTGCGCAGCTGCAGCAGGCTTTCCTTCCACGTGGCCAGGCTGTCGCCTTCGATGCGCACACCGTTGACGCTGCCGGTACGTCAGCTCGACGTCTTCTTCGAACGTCGCGAGCGGGCGGAATGAGCTTTCTTCGAAGCGCGTGATGTACATTGTCTTCGGCAGCCATGCGCCGGCCACGCGATGGTCGCGAAAGAGAGGCAGGTAGCGCTTGTCATCCTTCAGGGTGGCCTGGAGGAACGAGGAGATGTAGACCCTGGCGAACTGGCGCTGATCCTCGGGAGGCATGAGCGTGCGCAGGTCGAGCACCCGGCCGCTGCGCGGGCCGTTGTCGTGGTTGTTCCAGACGGTGTTCCACTGGCCGTGGTTGGCGCGGTACACGAAAACGGCTGCCTTGAAGTGCGGCGCGCCATCGGTGAAGCGCACGCGCTGATACTGGCGGATGCCCATGAAGCTGGAGACGTCGCCATCGTGTGAGCCGTGGAAGACGAGGTAGTTGACGTTCTCGACCGGCACCAGACGATCCGCCGGCCGGTACTGTCCGTCGACCGGCGCGATGGCAATGAGCGAGCGGATACCGAAATTGAAATCGAACTTCACATTCCCATCATCGGGGTAGTGGCTGAGCCGGTTGAAGGCTGCCGCATGACCGACAGCTTCGCCGCCGCGCGAGTGACCGATCAGCGCGATGCGGTCCATGTCCACTCTGCCGTGGAAGGCATTGCCATCCGTGCCGTTCCATTTGCGCCACAGCTCCAGGTGCTTCAGGAAGAACCAGCCGCGCGCATCGTTCTCGTTGCGGATGCCGCCATTGATGAAATTCATGTCCAGCGATGCCACGATGAAGCCGCGACTGGCGAGCAGCTCGCCGAGGTAGCCGTAACCGGGGTCGGAGAAATCGGTCATGTCGTGGTTGCCGTGCGCAATGAGCACGAGCGGATAGGGCCCGGGTCCATCGGGATACCAGACGCGCGCATTGAGGGGCATGCCCTTGGGTGTGAAGCCCCAGTACTTGTTGCGTGATTTGGCGGACTGTCCCAGATCGACCAGTTTGCCGGCATCGATCGAATCGGTCCTGATCGTGACGGAATCACGATACACGACGCGGTTCTTGTCCTTGCCGCTGCCGTAGTACAGGTGCAGCACGCGCAGCGGACCGGCCTGTGAAGGATCCGGTGCATCCAGTGTCTGGTGCGCGAGCACGACGTCGGCGTCGTTCTTCGCCAGCTTCATGGCCGGATAACAGGCGCCGGCCGCGGCGAGCAGGGTGAGGGCGAGGAACGAACGGCGAGGTCCAGTCATGCGAACTTCCTGAAGAGGTGGCGGCAGCGGCGGGCACGCGCTGCCCGGTGTGTGATTGTGCGCCGCGGCCGCGCGCCGCTGCAAGGGGGTGGGGTCGCCGGCAGCGCTCTGTCAGTGGTCGCGACGGGCGCCGGCCGCGATGCGTTCGAGGCGGAAGCAATCCGGCCGGCTGTAATGGCCCGTGACGTCCAGCGTCAGGCTTTCTTCGCGAATGCGTCCCAGATCCAGCTCCGCTACGAGCGTGCAGGCGAGGCCGTACACCGGACCTTCGAGCAGCCCGCCGTCGGGCGCAATGATGGCGCTGCCGCCGCGCAGGATCCACGCATCGGCCGCAGCGGCGACATCGGGGTGCGCCTGCAGCTGCGGCGGCAACGCGGACGCACGCATGAGCGCACCGCTGGCGATCACGAAGCAGCGCCCCTCGAAAGCGTAGTGACGGCTGGCAACGAGGTTCATCTCCTTGACCGCGGGCCAGGCGGCGACGTGCACATCCTCTGCGGATTCGTGCAGTGCCTGGCGCGCGAGCGGCATCCAGTGTTCCCAGCAGATGAGTCCACCCACGCGACCTGCGGGTGTGTCCACCGCCCCCACACCGTGCGCATCGCCCGCGCCCCACACCATGCGCTCCGTGTACGTGGGCATGAGCTTGCGATGATGATTGAGAATGCGACCGTCGGGTCCGAACGTGAGCAGCGCGTTGTACAGCGTGCCTCGCCCGGGTCCTGCCGCAATGCGTTCCGTGACGCCGCTGACGAGCGTGATCTCGTGCGCGCTCGCGATCTCGCCCAGCCGCCGGGTTGCAGGCCCGGGCACCATCGACACTCTGTTCGGCCATCTCGCGGAACACCTGCTTCACGGCGGCGCTGTCCCAGAGGGCGACGTCGCGACAGACGTCGAGCCACGCCGGGTAGCCGGGCAGCCAGGTTTCCGGGAATGCGACGAGGCGGGCGCCGCGCGCCGCGGCATCCGCCGCGAGCTGCGCCGTCTGCTCCAGTCCCTGCACCAGATCGGCGGGCGCTTCCGCCTGCACCACCGCGATCACCGTGTGCACGATCCCCTCCTGCATGCTGGGCTGCGCCGCACACATGGGGCGCGCGGCGCAATGTAGGACGGAAGCGCGGCCGTTTGAAGGCGACGGTGGCTGACCGGGCATCGTCGCCTGAAACCCGGGTCAACTTCCTCACGCAGGCTAAGCATCCTCCCGACAGCCGCACGGCCGTGGCGGGCACAACTTGAGATGCAGTCCGCCTTCAGGAGGTTTGGTCATGAACAGGACGATCATGGTCCCGCTGGACGGTTCGACGTTCGCGGAGCATGCGTTGCCTGTGGCGCTGGGCATCGCGCGGCGATCGGGTGCGCGGATTCATCTCGTACAGGCTCACGAGGTGCCAGTGGTCACGGCTGCGCCCGACGCACTGGTCACCTACGATGGTCGCTGGGACCAGGGACTGCGCACGCAGGAGCGCGAGTACCTGTATTCGGTCGCCGCACGGCTGAGCGAGCACGGCGTTTCCGTGCGCACGGAGCTGGTGGATGGAACGCCGGCCACGGCGCTGGCGACGTACGCCCGCGAGATGGAGATCGATCTCATCGTGATGACCACGCACGGCCGCGGCGGTATTTCGCGCGTGTGGCTGGGCAGCGTCACCGATGGTGTGATGCGACGGGGCGGTGTACCGGTGCTGGTGCTGCGGCCCGAGCACGAGGCGGTCGATCTGGCCGAAGAAATCCGGCCACAGCACATCCTGGTGCCGCTCGATGGGTCCGAACTGTCGCAAGGCGTACTCGGGCCGGCAATACAGCTGGGATCCTATTTCGGCGCGCGCTACACGCTCATGCGTGTCGTGCTGCCTGTGCCCATGCTGCGTCCGCCTGTGGCATTGACAGCGGAAGATTTCTCGGAGAACCTGGCCAGCGAGCAGCGCTCGCATGCGCGGGAGGAGCTGGAACGCGTCGCGCAGCCGCTGCGTGCCCGTGGCCTGGACGTGGAAATCGCGGTCGTGAGTGATGCCGTGCCCGCCGCCGCCATTCTCGAGTTCGCGGCGACGCGTGCGGTGAGTCTGGTCGCGCTGGCCACGCACGGGCGAGGCGGCTGGTCGCGGCTGGCGCTGGGCAGCGTCGCGGACAAGGTGTTGCGCGGCGCCGTGTGTCCGGTGATGGTGTACCGTCCGTCGATGGTGAGCCATGAGCGAATCCCGGTTGGCAGCGAGGCCGCAGGCGCCACGATCTGAGCCGCGCTTCGACTCGCTGAGCCGCGCGCAGTGCGAGGCGGTGCTGCGACGCAACAGTGTGGCGAGGCTGGCATTTGCGCGGACGGACCGGCGCGTCGACATCCGTCCCATCCACTACGTGTACGACGGTGAGTGGATCTGGGGCCGCACCTCGGATGGCGAGAAGCTGGACGCGCTCTCGCACAACTGGTGGGTGGCCCTGGCCGTGGATGAAGTGGACGGCGCCTTCGACTGGCGCAGCGTGGTCGTGAACGGCGGTTTCTACCCGCTCGCGCCCGGCGGCACGGAGCAGGATGTCGCCCGCTATCAGCGCGCGCTCGGGGCGTTGCGCCGCCTGCTGCCGGAAACGCTGGCTGAGGGAGACCCTGTGCCGTTCCGCAACATCGTGTTTGGCATTGCCGTGCAGGAGCTGCACGGCCGCCTCGCGTCCACGTCGCCCTGAGCAGGCCGGCCCGCAGCGTCGGCGGGAAGACGGGATCATGATGCGCCGCGATGCGCAGCAGCGGCGCGAGCCCGGCTTCCCCGCCGGCGTTTACCCGCTCGATCACACCGCAGACATTGGGATGCGCGTGACCGCACCCGATGCGCACACGCTGTTCCAGCGCGCGGCGCTCGGCATGCTGGCGTTCCTGCGCCCGGATCCCGCAGCGCCCGCTGGCGCCGCGACCGGGCCTGCCTCGCCCGCTGCCGCCGCTGCATCGTCTGTCATGCTGGAGCTGGAGGCGGACGACCCTGCGCTGCTGCTCGCGGCGTGGCTGCGCGAGCTGCTGTTCCTCGCCCAGGTGCGCGGGCAGTGCTACGCCGGCGCCGCGTTCCCGCTGCTGGAGCCGACGCGGCTGCGCGCGCAGGTGGCGCTGGCTCCCTGCGCGGCGGCGGCGCTGCAGGAGATCAAAGGTGTGACCTACCACGCACTGGAACTGAAGGAAACCGGGGACGGCTGGCAGGCAAGCGTGATCTTCGATGTGTGAGCGGTGCGCCCCTGACGCGCTGTCAGAGGGAACGGCTGCCCGGTCGCGGGCGCAGGATGCTGCCGCCGTGCTCATCGACGCGCGAGCGCGTGAGCAGCATGGCCAGTGTCTCCAGCGAGCCGGCGAACGCCAGGGTTAGCGCGACGTAGAAGAAGGGCGCCGCCGGCGCATCGAACATGATCATGTAGAGCGCGAACAGGTAGCCGATGACGCCCGCCGCCTTGGCGGAATAGAGGTGCAGATTGGCCAGGCGGCGGAAGCGCACCCAGCCCACAGCCAGTGTGAGCATGCCCAGGCCCGCCCAGAGCAGCAGCAGTCCCGTGTACTGGCGGTAGAATTCGGGCCGCAGCATGGCCACCCAGATGGCGATGGAGCAGAAGAGCACGACGTCCGCCACAGAATCCAGCTGACTGCCGAAACGCGAGGTGCGGCCGGCGCGGCGGGCCAGCCAGCCATCCAGCATGTCGGTGGTGCCGGCCACAGCCATGCCCACTCCGAGCGCATGACGCCAATGCAGCAGCGCCAGCAGCCAGAGCGGGCCGGCCAGCAGCAGGCGCAGCAGCGTCAGCTGATCCGGCAGGCGGCGGAAGCGGCGCAGCAGACTCACGGCTGCACCTGCAGCACGGCCGCGCCTTCCAGGCGCCCGGCCCGCAAGTCGTCCAACGCGGTGTTAGCCGCTTCCAGGGGATAGGTGTGGACCGTGCTGTGCACGGGCACACGGGGCGCCAGCTCCAGGAAATCGAGGCCATCCTGGCGCGTGAGGTTGGCCACGGAGCGCAGCACGCGCTCGCCCCAGAGCAGCTCGTACGGGAAGCGCGGAATGTCGCTCATGTGTATGCCACCGCACACCACGGTGCCGCCCTTCCTGACAGCGCGCAGCGCAGCGGGCACCAGTGCGCCCACGGGTGCGAAGAGTATGGCGGCATTGAGCGGCTCGGGTGGCGCCTCGTCGCTGCCGCCGGCCCATTCGGCGCCCACCGACCGGGCGAAGGCCTGCCCGCTGACATCGCCCGGGCGGGTGAAGGCGAACACGCGGCGGCCCTCGTGCCGCGCCACCTGCGTCAGGATGTGCGCGGCCGCGCCGAAGCCGTAGAAACCGAGTGTTAGAGCAGTACCGGTCATGCGCAGCGAGCGGTAGCCGATGAGACCGGCGCACATGAGCGGCGCCGCCTGCAGGTCGGGGCAGTCCGCGGGCACGGGCAGACAGTAGCGGTGGTCGGCAACCGTGTACTCGGCGTAGCCGCCATTGATGTCGTAGCCGGTGAAGCGCGCATTATCGCAGAGATTCTCGCGGCCGGTGCGGCAGAAGTCGCAGACGCCGCAGGTCCAGCCCAGCCAGGGCACGCCCACGCGCTGGCCCGCCGCGAAGCCGCTCACACCCGCACCGGCCGCGACCACGTCGGCGATGATCTCGTGACCGGGAACCAGGGGCAGCTTCGGTCGTGTCAGATCGCCATCAATCACGTGCAGGTCGGTGCGGCAGACCGCGCAGCAGCGCACACGCAACAGCAGCTGCCCCGCGGCCGGCTCAGGCACGGGCAGCTCGGTCGCGCGGAGCGGCTGTCGCTGCGCCTTAAGCACCATTGCCTGCATGACGCCCCCATTCGACCCGCGCGGCATCTTCTGATCCTTCCAGCGCAGGCATCCATCCCGCCCTGATTGCGTACGGCGCCCCGGCCGCGTACCCTCCGCGCGGAATTCGTGCACGAGGGATGTTGAGGACAGCCCGCGCGGCCCGGCGCCGGTTGCCTGCCAGCGACGTCAGGTCACTGTCGGGAATACCTCGCGTGAGGCCCGCCGTTCCTCGCCGTGATGCATTTGCCCGGGCAAACGAGGAGTACGCAACGCATGCTCGGTGTCCTGCTCGCCGCCACACTCGCCACCGCCGATCCGCCGGAAGTCTACAACGGACGTCTCAATCGGACGGAAGTGCGTGTGCCGCGGCTGAGTGGACGCGTGCGCATCGATGGGGTGCTCGACGAGCCGGTCTGGCAGCAGGCTGCGCTGCTGACGGGCTTCTCGCAGTTCCAGCCGAATGATGGCGTGGCCGCCGAGGATTCCACCGAGGTCCTGATCTTCTACGATGAGCACGAGATCCGGCTCGGTGTACGCGCCTTCGAGCCGCACGGCGTGGTGCACGCCTCGCTGCCGGACCGCGACCACATTGGCGCCGACGACTACATCGAGTTTCTGCTCGACACGTTCAACGACCATCGTCGCGCCCTCGTCTTCAGCGTGAACCCGTTTGGTGTACAGGCGGATGGCGTGATGGCCGATGTGTCGGGCAGCGATCTGAATCCGGGTCTGGACCTGAGCCCTGACTTCGTGTTCGAATCGAAGGGCCGCCTCACCGACTTCGGCTACGAAGTGGAGATCCGTATTCCCTTCAAGAGCCTGCGCTACCAGCCGGACAAGGTGCAGACGTGGGGCATTAACATCCTGCGTGGCGTGCAACACTCGGGGTATCTGCAGACGTGGACGCCGGCGCGGCGCGATCGCGCTTCGTTCCTGGCGCAGAGTGGCACGCTCACCGGGCTCACCGACCTGCGGCGGGGGCTGGTGCTGGATGCGAATCCGGTGATCACGGCGAGGACGGATGGCGCGCCCGACTCACTGGGGCGCTGGCAGTATGATGGCCAGCGGCCGGAGCCCGGCCTCAACCTGCGCTGGGGCGTGAGCGCGAACCTCACGATGAACGCCACCCTTAATCCGGATTTTTCGCAGGTCGAGTCGGATGCCAGCCAGCTCACGTTCGATCCCCGGCAGGCGCTGTTCTTCCCGGAAAAGCGTCCTTTCTTCCTGGAGGCCAGCGAGAACTTCAGCACGCCGAACCGCCTGATCTACACCCGGCGCATCGTGTCGCCGGTCGGGGCGGCGAAATTCACCGGCAAGGTGTCGGGCACCGACCTGGGCGTGCTGTCGGCTGTGGACGACGACGCGCTTTCGGCCTCCGGCGCGCACCCCGTGTTCAATCTGCTGCGCATCCGTCGCGACATAGGTCACAGCTCGACGGTGGGCCTGGCCTACACGGATCGCGTGGAAGGCAGTGACTACAACCGCGTCGCGGCAACCGATGCGCGACTGGTGTTCGGCGACAAGTACGCGCTCAGCCTGCAGGCCGGCGCGAGCTTCACGCGCACCGATGCGGGCGCCAATGCGTGGCGCCCGATTTTCACAGCGACCGGTGCCGTGCGCGACCGGCACTTCGGTCTCGCCACCGCATTCCAGGGCATACACAACGAGTTCGTGGCCGCGGCCGGTTTTGTGAACCGCGCAGGCATCGCGCACGCCAACGTGCGGCCCGCCTGGACGTTCTACGGCCGGCGTGCTGCGTTCATCGAGAACTACACGCAGTACGTCAACCTGGATGGCACCTGGACCTGGGATCACTTCACGGCCGGCGACGTGCCCGACGACCAGAAATTCCACGTGGGCGGCGACTTCACGCTGCGCGGCGGCTGGCACACGGGCTACGCGCTGCTGCTCGAATCGTTCAAGTACCCGGTCGAACTGTACACGAACTACTTCATCGACACGGGTACGGACACGGTGCCGTACGTGGGTGTCGACCGCATTGCCAACTACGATGCCCAGTTCACGCTGGCCACGCCGCAGTACAAGACATTTTCCGCCAATGCGTTTCTGATCGGTGGCCGCGACGAGAACTTCTTCGAGTGGTCGAAGTCGTGGGTACTGCTGGCCACGCTGAGCGCGCAGTGGCGGCCCACGGACAAGGCGAGGATAACGGGCAATTACGTGCTGCAGCGCTACCAGCGTTTCAGTGACGGCAGCTCGGTGGGCCTGCGCCAGATTCCCCGGCTCAAGCTCGAGTACCAGGTGGCGCGGCCGCTGTTCCTCCGCCTGGTGGGCGAGTATGACGCGAATCGCCAGGCTGACCTGCGCGATGACTCGCGTACGGAACGCCCGATCCTGTTGTGCGACGCGGGCGCGACCGACTGCGTACCCGCCGCCGGCTATCGCCGGGCCCGCTTCCGCGCGGACTGGCTGCTCTCCTATCAGCCCACGCCCGGCACCGTGGTGTTCCTCGGGTACGGCAGCAGCATGGGCGCCGATGCCACGGTGAGCCTGCACGATCTGCGACGCACCAGCGACGGCTTCTTCATCAAGCTCAGCTATCTGATGCGATTCTGATGACGTGGCCTCTCGCGCGCGCATCTCGCGCGTGTGGGGGCACCCGACTTCGGCCCTGCCCTTTTCCAACCCGCCTCTCCTGATCTATGATGCGTTCTGTCATCGTGAGGGAGTGGGGTTGATCATGCTTACACGAGAAGAACTCGTCGGACTCTATCGCAAGCACCGCAGCGAGCGTGTGCTGAGCATCTACCTGAACGCGGACGAGCACGATCCGGCCAAGCGCCGCGCATGGCGCCGCGCACTGGATCACGTGGTGGCCGACGCGCAGCGCGGCGTCGGTGAGAGTGTCGCCGAGCGCCAGGCGTGGGACAGCGCACTCGGTCATCTGAAGAAGGAGCTGCGCCGCTACGACGCGTTCCTGCCGGAGCGCGGCTGGGCCGGCTTCGCGACACCGGACGCCGTGCTCTACGCAGAGACGCTGCCGGTCCCGATGCCGGACCTGGCACGTTGGGAAGACGGCCTGCGTGTCGCGCCGTACGTGCGTGCGCTGAAACAGGCGGTCCCGGTGATCACCGTGCTGGTGGACAGCCGGCAGGCGAGGCTGTACCGCTACCGGCAGGGCGCGTTCGAGGAACTGCCCGAGCTGCGAGCGGACATGTTCTTCGGCGACCTGCGCGATGTGAACATGTCGAAGCGGGCGACGACGCACAGCGGCGTGCGCGGCGAAACGGACACTGACGCAGCGCGTCGCTTCGAGGAAGTCGGCTCGGAACGCCTGCTCAAGGCGCTTACCGAAGCGATTCGCGAGCACGCCGGTGCGGAAGGCACCGTCCTGGTGGGCGGCACCACGGAAATGACCGCTGCGACGGTGCAGCGACTGCCGCGCACGTTGAATGGGCGTGTGACGGAGGACCCGTCGCTCAGCTTCTATCAATCAACGGCCGAGCTGAAGCGTGCGGCGGAAACGGCTGCGTCGGCGATGACGGAGCGGCGCCAGCAGCGCACGCTCGAGCAGGTGATCGAGCTGGCCGGGGCGGGCGGGCGAGGCTGCCTGGGACGCACGGGCACGGATCGCGCTCTCGCCGAGCGCCGCGTCGAAGTGCTGCTGCTGTCGAAGCACCTGCGCCAGAAGGACCCGGAATACTCGGATTTCTGTGTGGGAGCGGCGTTCGAGCAGGATGCCGATGTGGAAGAGCTGCTGGCGGGGGCGGCGACGAAGCTCGATAACGCGGCGGAGGGGATTGGCGCGCGTCTGCGCTTCACCACCTGAGACGCGGGCGGCGCATTCTCAGGCGGGGATGCGCCGCTCCGCCACGGCGCGCACGAAATCGGTGGTGGTCACCAGCCCAACCAGGTGTTTGTCTTCCAGTACGAGCAACCGGTGCACGCCAGCGCGGATCATGCGCCGGGCCACGGTCGGCAGGTCCGCGTCGATGGGAACCGACTGCAGGCGACGGCTCATCACTTCACTCACGGTGTGCTCCTCGAGCAGATCCCATTCCGGCGAGGTGGCGCCATCGACGCGCGTGAGCACGTCTGCCTCCGAGTCGGCCCACAGCTCGGCGTAGAACTCGGGCGTCGATTCGTCGTCTTCGTCGGACGTGTCCGGTTCCTCGCCCCATTCGGCCAGCGATTCGGAGCGGTCTGAGGGTATCGCGGGCGTACTTGCGGTGAAGGAGAGCACATTGGTCGCCGAGATGACGCCCACCACTTCGCCGGAACCGGTCACGACAGGGACGCCGCTGATCGATCGATTGGTGAGCAGCTCGACCAGCTCGCGCAGGGTCGCTTCCGGCCCCACGGTCACAGGATCGCGCGTCATGATTTCCCGCAACGTTGTCATGTCTCCCTCCACGACGTGTCTCATTCGTGCCGGGCCTGCCGCCCCGCATTGCTGTAGCCCCTGTCGGACGGACGCACGGTTCGCCTGTCCGCGGGCGGTCGCACCAGCAGCACCGGCACGTGCGTGCTGCGCAGCACCTTGTCCGATACACTTCCCATCGACAGCCGGTGCAGGCGACTCCGCCCGTGCGTCGCCATGACCACGATGTGCGCGTCCAGCTCGCTCGCCGTCTCCAGGATCACGGAGGCGGGGTGCAGTCCTACGCGCACGATGCCCACGGCGTCCACGCCACTGGCGCGCAGCTGCGCCTCGGCACGCTGTACGTAGTCGTTGGCGCGGCGGTACTCTTCCGCCGGATCCGGCGCGCCGCCCAGCATGATCGGTGGCTCCCCCACGCTGACAGGCAACGTCACCACGGCGAGAACGGTGACGGCGAGCGCAGCCATGCGGGCCAGGGCTGTTGTGGGAGCCAGCACGGTCTCGGATTGCGCCGAGCCATCCAGTGGCACGAGCACGCGCCCGATGAACGGCTCGGCGCGTTCCGGCGGCCGAGGGCGCGCGCGCACCAGCAGCACCGGCACGCGCGCATTGCGCATTACGCCGTCCGCCACGTTGCCCAGCCATGCATCCGAAAGACCACCGCTGCCGTGCGTGGTCATGGCAATCAGATCACTGCCTGTCGCGCGCGCGGTTTCCAGAATCCGGCGCACGACGGCACCTTCGACGAGTTCGCTGGAAACCGCGATGTCACCGCTCTGACCGAGCCGCCTCGCCTGCAGCGCCAGGTACTCCCCCATGTGCAGCCGTACGGATGTCTCCGCCGCCAGCAGCGCGTCGATGTCAGCGCCAACGTGGTAGGGTACCACGAGCGGCGGGCGCACGTGCAGCAGGCGCACTGCGGCTGCGCCCCGCTTCGCCACCCACATGGCCCTGCCCAGCGCCTGTTCCGCGTACGCGGACCCGTCGAGCGGCACGAGAATCGATCGGAACAGCGTCCTCTCCCTTCACCGCGTCGTGCGCTTCCACGCGCACTATACATGGAATCTGGTGGTCGGAGCGGTGAGCCTCTGTCGGGCGATGGACGACTGGCGGGAAGCGACGACCTGACGACGCGTGCTGGATTTGCGGGGCAACGTGCTGCGACGCGCGGCGTGCGCGAAGCTCAGGCGGGGGCGGCCTCGCGCACCGTGGGGATGGTGAAGTATACCGCTGTGCCCTGCTGCGGCTGACTCTCCGCCCAGACACGTCCGCCATGCGCCTGCACAATGCCTTTCACAATGGCGAGACCCAGGCCCAGTCCGGCCCCTGATTCGCGTTGCATCCGACGGGCGCGCCAGAAGCGGTCAAAGATGTGCTCCAGGTCTTCGGGCGTGATGCCGGCGCCATTGTCGCGCACGGAAAAGAGGACGTGCCGGTCGACTGACGATGCGTGTACCTCGATCACGCCGCCCTTGGGCGTGAACTTCAGGGCATTGCCGATCAGGTTGGAGAGGACCTGGATGATGCGTTCGCGGTCGGCGCGCACGGCCGGCAGCCGGGTGGCCACGCGCGCCTTCAGCGCAATCGATTTCTGGGCGGCGATGGCCGCAAACATTTCGATCACACTGTTCACCAGCAGGGCGGGCCGCAGCGGTTTCCAGTCGAGCGAGAGATGTCCTGCCTCGATGCGCTTGATGTCGAGCAGATCGCGGATGAGCCGCTCCATCTGCTCGACGGACTGCTTGATGCCCGAGAGGTGCTCCCAGCCCTCGCCCTGACGACCGTGCGTAGTGTTGCGCAGCAGCAGCGACACGCCAATGCGAATGGCGCTGAGCGGATTGCCCAGGTCGTGGGAAACGACGGCCAGCACGTCGTCACGGGCGGAAATCGCGTCCTTCGCGGACTGGTAGAGCTGCGCATTGTCGATGGCGAGGGATGCGCGCGAGGCCAGCTGCTGGGCCAGTCCCACATCTTCCGTATCAAAGCGCGACTCGCTCGCCACGTTGAAGAACGCGATGGCGCCCCAGGTGCGACCGCGCGCGCCCAGTGGCACGAACATGGCCGAGCGTACGGGCAGTTCGCGCAGCAGGCCAGCGTCGCCATCCCCGGTTGACGACGCTGCGACTTCCGCCTCCTGCAGCAGCAACGGCTCGCCCGTCTCCAGCACGCGCATCACCGGGTGCTGACTGTCCAGCCGCAACGGGCGGCCGCGATACGCGTTCAGCACCGCCTCCTTCGCCGGTACTCGTGTCGCGACGGCCACGCGCCGCGGCGCACCCGGCTCGCGCGCATCGTAGATCACGCAGCAGTCGGCAATGAAGTCGGCGGCCAGGCTGGCGACGCTGTCGAACGTCGTCGCCACATTGAGCGACGATGCCAGCAGGCTTCCCGCGCGAGCCAGGAAGCGTTGCACGGATTCGAGCTGTTTGGGCAGTGAGTTGTCGCGCAGCACCACCGTGTAGACGCGCTGCCCGTCAATCACCTGCTTGGAGATACTCGCATCCGCCGGGAACTCGTCACCGCCCTTGCGGATGCCCCAGATTCCCTGGCGCTCGCCCATGCGCCGGGCGTCCACAGACGAGGTTCCGAACGCGCGGATGTGCGAGCGATGAGCCGTGCGGAAGCGCTCCGGGATCAGCAGGTCGAGCGGCTCGCCGACGATCTCGCCCGCCGCATAGCCGAAAATGCGCTCAGCGCCTTTGTTGAAATCCGTAATGCGGAGGGCTTCGTCCAGTGAAATGATGGCATCAGCGGAGATGTCCACGATGCCGGCGTATTTTTCGCGCGACAGACGCACCTCGCGCTCGGCCAGCTCGATCTCCGTGACATCGCGCGCTTCGCTTACAACCAGGCCGATATCGCCGCGGGCGTCGAGGACGGGAGTAAGGGTGATGTCGAACCAGACGGTGCGGCCGGTACGCCTGTCAGACGAACGGTACTGGACGGTCTCGCCGAGCAACGCCCGGTTCCATGCGACCCGGAATTGCTCGATGCCGGAGCTGGAGGCCATGTCCCAGACGCTCCGGCCGATCAGCTCCTCCGCGGGCAGCTGAACGAACTCGCAGACCGCGCGATTGGCTTCCAGGAAGATGCCTTCCGGAGACAGAACGGTAATCAGCCGCGTCGTGTGTTCGAACGCGATGGCCAGGTAGTCTGCGCGAGGTTCCGATCCCACCAGACCGTGCCGCATCGCAGCACTCGCAGGGGCTGCGGGCCCGCTAGAATCACTCATTCACTCGTCGTCCCAAGCGGGAGCAGGGGAGCCGCTCCCACGAACCACCCTTGTAGCTTGCGGGCTATCGGCACATACCGCAAGGGTTTGGGGCATTGCCGGGCGATCGTTACGGGTACGCGGGCGGGCGATCAGGGCCTTCCGCGGCGCCCTGCCGTCGAGGCTAACACGCAAGCAGACTTGCTGATACGCCCTACACCGGCGTCAGGAAAATCACCACAACCATTCCGGCATTTGCTGGCGAAATGGTTCCGGGAGACTACCTAGAATAACAAGCGAGTTCGCGGGGAAGCATCGGGCTGTGCGGGCGGCTGTGCGCGCTCCCTTTGAGCCCGGTCCACCGCGAGGTCCATCGGCAGAAACCGATGACGATCGTGCAGCAGAGACTGGCAGCCGGCGAATCGGCTGCCCCAACACGCTGGGCAGTAATAAGGGGGGAACGGATGCCGCTCGTAACCGGACACGGCAAGCGACTGAGCCTGATTCTTCTGCTCGGTCTTGCGAGCGCCAGTTGCGTGGACGAGAAGGTCGTATTCCGCGATCGCGAGTTGTTCACCGAGCCACCGCCGGGCGCCGCCAACTTTCTGGGATACACGGACGAAGCCACCAAACTCACTGTTTGTGGCAACTGTCACGTCAACAACCAGACGTCCTGGGCGCAGACCAAGCACGCCGGCGCCTGGGCGGATCTGCAGGCGAGCGGCCACGCGTCTGCCGCGTGCGAGAACTGCCACTCCGTGAGCGCGCTGGGCAACAAGACGGTCGCGGACGGCGGCTACACAGTGACCAAGGATGCACGTTACCACGACGTGCAATGCGAGAACTGCCATGGCCCGGGTCTGACGCACGTGCAGAACCCGCAGGCGACGAACGTGCCGCTGGCGCCGATGAAGGTGGACACCGGTCTGACGACGGGCTGCGGCGAGTGCCACAGCGGCACGCACGAGCCGTTCGTGACCGAGTGGCGGCAGTCGCTGCACGCCAACATCGAACCCTCGCCGGCAGGCAACACCGCATGCCAGGGCTGCCACGTAGGCGAAGGCATTCTGCGGGCGTGGGGCATCAACTCGAACTACCTGGAGAAGGACAGCCTGGCGAACAATGCGAGCGCGCACCTGGCGATCGTGTGCGCCGTCTGCCACGACCCGCACGAGAAGGCCAACAGCGCGCAGTTGCGCTTCCCCATCGATGTGCCGAGCGAAGAGCAGAACCTGTGCATGAAGTGCCATGACCGGCGCGTCACGCCGGAGCTGACCTCTACGCGCGGACCGCACGCGCCCCAGGGTGCGCTGCTGCTGGGCAACGCCGGCTGGTTCCCGCCCGATTTCGGGGTGAACCCGGGTGAGCTGGTCGCGACGCACGGGAGTGATTCGAATCCCCGTCTGTGCGCGACGTGCCATGTGAATCGTTTCCAGGTGACGGATCCGAATACGGGCAGCTTCGTGTTCCAGGCGACAGGGCACTTGTTCGAGCCCATTCCCTGCCTCGACTCGAAGGGTCTGCCGACGGCTGGTAATTGCGATATCAGCGCACGTACGTTCAAGAGCTGCGCCGCCACCGGCTGTCACACCGAGGTATCGGCTCGCTCCGCCTTCATTGCCGCGCAAAGTCGCATCGACGTGCTGACCAACACGCTGGATGCGATGATCAAGAAGATTCCGTCGACGGAGTTCAATACGAGCGATGGCAAACTGACGACCGGCGAGGGTGCGTCGTTCGACCTGAGCCTGGCGCGCGACTTCGATGGCTCGGTCATCCATAATCCGTTCCTGACCGAGGCACTGGTCACGGGCAGCATCAAGCAGATCACGAAGGACTACGGAATCACGGCGCCTCCGGGCATCGTGCTGGATAACATTCTGCAGAAGACGCGCATCAAGTAAGGGAGGAACGCAGTCGCAGATCGACCTCGGAGGGCCGGCGGAACAGCCGCCTTCCGGGGTCGATCCATTTACCACCGCACTGAACCGGGAACACGACGAGTGCTTTCCCAGCTCCGGCGTCTGACAGCAGGGCCGCGCTCGCGCGTGCGGCGGATGCTCAATTATTGCCTTGCGACTTCCGGTCTGCTGCTCGCGGGTGGCATCACGCCGGCGCGCGCCGGGGCGCAGGAAATGGCGCGCCAGCAGCCGTTCTCGCATCAGCCGCATCGCAAGCTCGAGTGCAGCACGTGCCACAGCTCGACGCAGGCGCACGGCAAACTCACGATTTCGCGGCCTGCCGACTGCCAGCGCTGTCATCACGAGACGGCGACGTCGAAGACCTGCGCCAACTGCCATGCCCCGGCGGCCAATGCCGGACACACCTACCTGTACGCACAGACCGCGACGATCGCGAACCGCGCACCGCTGCCGCGCAATCTGCCGTTCGTGCACGAGCGGCACGCGACAGTCGAGTGCACGCGCTGCCACGCGGATGCGCAGACGCGCAGTGTGGCGGCGAACCTGTGTGCGTCCTGTCATGCGGATCACCACCAGAGCGTGCGCGACTGTACGGCCTGCCACGCGCAGCCGCCGGCGAACGTGCACCCGCTCGCGGTGCACCTGAGCTGCGCGGGGAGCAGCTGCCACAAGCCCGATTTCATTGCGGGCGACCCGCGCACGCGACAAGTCTGTGTCTCGTGTCATCGCGACCGCACCACGCATTGTCCGGGCGAGCGCTGTGTGAACTGTCACATTCTGCCCCCCTTCCATGACGCGCGAGGTGACCAGTGAGTGCGCGCCACATGCTGTGGCTCAGTCTCACGGGGCTCATCGCCATGACCTCGCCGGCGGCAGCGCAGAGCCTGCGCGGCACCGCCACGAGCACAGGGCAGTACGTGCAGATCCGGCCGCTGGTGCGCGACACGATTCCACTCAGCGCCGCCACGCCCGGCCCTAACGGCGAATACACGTACCAGGGTGTGCCCATCGTGTGCGTCGCCGGCCAGCCCATCTGCATCCGCTACGAGGCCGGCCGGGTCGAGCACGCGGTACTGGCGGCGGAAGACGTGAGCTTCACGGCGTGGGGCCTGGGCCTCACCGGGCTGAGCGCGACGGTGCTGGTGCGCGCGCGAACGGATGCGGGCAGCGATTTCACGTGGCCGCGCGCGGACCATGCGTTCGACGCCATGCTCGCCTACCTCGAGCTGGACCGCAGCACATGGCGGGTGCGCGTGGGCCGGCAGCGCTCCACCAGCGGACTGGGGTTCGCGGGATTCGATGGCGCCAGCGTGATGGGCGAGCCGCTCAGGCACGTGCAGATCGAGGCGTATGGCGGCCGCAGCCTGGCGCGCGGCCTGGACGAGCCGCGCAACGCAGCGCTGCAGAATGTCGAGGACTTCGTGCTGGACCGCAGCGCATGGCTGCTGGGCGGTGCCGCCTGGATCGAACCGCTGCCCGGCATCAACCTGACAGCGCGTTATCAGCGCGAGATCTGGTCGGACCGGTCCGGCCTGCTCTCGGAGCGCGCCTCGCTGGACCTGCGCGCACCGCTGCCCCGCCGCATGAGCCTCACGGCGTCGAGCGACTACGACGTCGCCTTCAACCGCGTGGGCACATCGGACGTCACGGTGCGTGCGCCGCTGGGCCGCAACGGCTCGTTCTGGCTCGAAGCCACCGGTCGCCGCTATGTGCCGTACTTCGAGCTGTGGACGATCTGGGGCTTCTTCGATCCCGCCGCCTACCACGAGGGCGAGCTGCGTGCAAGCTGGAGCCCGTCGCGCACGCTGTCGTTGCGCGCCAATGGCGGCTATCGCAAGTACCAGCCGACCAACGCACCCATCGTGATCAGCGAGCTGCCCGACCATGCACAGCGCGGCGGCGTGGGTGCACGCTGGTCGCCGCGGGCGGCATGGACCTTGGATGGACAGTACGACATCGAGAAGGGCTTCGGCGCCTTCCTCAGCTCGGGCCGCGCTTTCGCGCGCTGGCAGGCCAACGAGCACCTGACGGTCACGCTGAACGGCACGGCGTTCCAGCAGATCGAGGAATTCCGCGTGGGTGAGGGTGCGGTGCTGGGTGGCGGCGCGTCGCTGGGTTACGACCTGAACACACGCACCGGCATCGATGTGGGCGGCAACATCTACCACCAGACATTCACGGGACGCGTGGGCACGCCCGACTGGAACCAGCTGCGCGGTTTTGCGTCACTGCGCATTGGCTTCGGCAGCGATCCGGGTGCGCGCCTGGGTGGCCGATGAAGACCCTGCGCGTTCTGCTGCTCGGCGTGGCGCTGGCCGTGCTGGCCGCGGGCGGCGTACTGGCGCGCGCGGCGAGGCAACAAAGCGCGTTCCCGCACGATCTGCACGCCCGGCTGTTCCCGTTCTGCACCGGCTGCCACGTCATGGAGAGCGGCAACGTGGCGGACCATTTTCCCGCCACGGAGCTGTGCGCACGCTGTCACGATGGCACGCAGGTGCGCCGGGTCACCTGGTCGCCGCGATCGCCGCGCGTCACGCTCCTGCGCTTCAGCCACGCCACCCACGCGCAGGCGACATCGAGCGAGAGCCCGCAGCTGCAGTGTGCCTCCTGCCACGACCAGGCCGGTCATGTGTCGCCAGCGCGGCCAACCACCTGTCTGAGCTGCCACGGGCATCCGGCAACCGATCACTACGTGGATGCGCCGTGCTCGACGTGCCACGCGGCCCTGGCCAGCAGCAACCTGCCAGCGGACAGACTGGCAGCGCTTCCCAGACCGACCAGCCACGCGAGCCCGACGTTCCTCAGTGATCACGGACGCGCCGCACAGCAGAGCGGAGCCAGCTGCCAGTTCTGTCACGTACGCCAGCAGTGCGCGTCGTGCCACGTGAACGCGACCCGCGTGGACGCGATCACGCGCATCCCGGAAGCGCCCCAAACACTGCCTTACGCAACGATCGCGGCGCACTATGTGAAGCCCGCGTCGCACGACCGGTCAGACTTTCCGGTGACACACGGCCGGGATGCATCCGTCGCGGCCTGCGCGACGTGCCATACGCGCGAGAGCTGCGCCACCTGCCATAGCGAGCGACTGCCGCCTGTGGCGGCAGGGCTGCCGTCGCGTTCCAGTACGGCGGCGCAGGGCGTATCCGTGCAGCGCAGCAAGCCGCTGTCGCATGCCTCGCCCTCGTTCCCGAGCAATCACGGAGGACTGGCGGCTACGGATCGCAACGAGTGCGCGACCTGTCACACCACCAGCTTCTGCGAGCAGTGCCACAGTGCGCCCGCGCGCGCCAGCTTCCATCCACCGGATTTCATGGTTTCGCATTCCGCGTCCGCCTACAACGGCCGCATGGAGTGCTCGAACTGCCACGATCCGAAGGTGTTCTGCCGCAGCTGTCACCAGCAGGCGGGCCAGACGGCGCAGGGCCGTCTGCTGAGCCCCGTCTTCCACGATGCGGAGCCGCTCTGGCTGCTGCGCCACGGCGGCGGCCGCGCGGCGAGGCCTGGATGGGTGCGTGTCCTGCCACCAGCAGCGCGACTGCCTGCAGTGCCACTCCACACTGGGCGCGTTCCAGGTGAGTCCGCACGGCAAGGATTTCGACGCCAGACGCGCGCAGCAGAAGAACCCGATCATCTGCAAGGCCTGTCACGTGGGGGATCCGCTGGCGGGCAAATAGGCTTGCCGGCTGCCCGTCGTTTGCCTGGGCGGAGCGGCGTTGCTGGGGCCCGCGCCGGGGCTGGGGAACAGGGCGCGGATGGGACGCCCGCGCATGCCCGGGACCGGCTGCCCGGCATGCCCGGCTTCGGGGAAGGCGTTTCTCCTCGTGGTCTGGTCCGTGCGGGAGCGGGTGACCGTCTAACGACGTGTTGGGGCGGGCGACGATTCCGCGTCACCGGCTCCGGTGTTGGTCGGGTGCGACGGCTCAGGGTGCGGGAGACGGGCGCGCAGCCTGTGCGATCACGGCTGCGGCTTCAACAGTCCCGCGTTGAGGGCGAAGCGCACGAGTTCCGAACGGTGCGTCAGCTCCAGCTTCTGCATGATGCGAGAGCGGTAGGTGTCGACCGTTTTGGGAGAGATGAAGAGCTTCTCGCCGATTTCGGAGGAGCTGAAGCCTTCGGCGGTCATGGTCAGCACATTGCGCTCGCGTTCGGTGAGTCGGTCGAGCGGATCATCCTCGCGCTTTTCACCGCGCACGCGGAAGCCCTGCAGCAGCAGCCTCGCCGCGTTGGGATAGAGGAACACCTCATCCTTGGCTACGGTGCGTATGGCCGCGGTCAGGTCCACGTCGGCGCTGGTCTTCTTCACGTAGCCGCTGCCACCGGCTTCCAGCACGGGCAGCAGGTATTCCTCTTCGGCGTGCATGGTGAGCACCAGCACCTTGGCGATGCCTTCGCTGGTGATGGCGCGCGTCGCCTCGAGTCCGCCAATGCCCGGCATGGACAGGTCCATGACCACGACATCGGGCTTGAGGAAGCGTGTCTTCTCGAGTGCCTCTTCGCCCGTTGATGCTTCTGCCACCACGCGCATGTCGGGCTCCGCTTCGAGCAGTGCCTTCAGCCCGGCACGGAGGACCTGGTGGTCATCCGCAAGGAGAATACGGATCAGATCATCGGACATGCGCTGTTCCCTCCAGGACAGGAACTGTGACCTGCACTCGAGTACCGCGACCCACTTCGCTGCTCACTTCCAGACTGCCGCCCATGAAGTAGGCCCTCTCCTTCATGCCGAACAAACCCAGGCTGCGGTCGGCCTGGAGTACGACGGCCGTGTCGAAGCCGCAGCCATCATCCTCGATTGCAAGGAGCACACTGCCGTTCTTGCGCCGAAGCTCGACCCCGACCCGGGACGCGCCCGAATGCTGGACGACATTCGAGAGACTCTCCTGCAGAATCCGGTAGAGCGTCAGTTCGTTTTCAGGTGCGAGCAGCCCGGCAACGTTATCGGTTGTAATTTCTGCGACAATATTGCAATTCTCGCCGACTGCACGGGCGTGTGATTCGACGGCGGCCGCGAGTCCCAGCGTCTCGAGCGCCGGCGGCCGCAGGCCCTTCGCCATGCGCCGGAGCTCCAGAATGGCATCCGCGATGCCGCCGCTGACCTCATTGAGCACGGACGCCCGAACTTCGTTGTCCGTGGCGTTGCGTGCAAGTTTGACCCTGATCGTCAGAGCCGCCAGAGATTGCGCGATCCCGTCGTGCAGTTCCCTCGCCACGCGCTGGCGCTCCTCTTCCATGGCGGTCTGGACGCGGCCGGCCAGCTCGCGCAGGCGCCGGTTCTGTTCCTGCACGGCGTCGAGCACCTGATTGAAGGTGCCCACCAGCCGCTCCAGTTCCACATTGGCCACGGACGTGACCGTGGCGCGGGCCGAGTAGTCGCCGGAGCGCACGCGCGCGGCGGCCTGTTCCAGCGCGCGCACGGGTGAAAGCGCCAGCCAGACGATCAGGGCATTGAACACCAGTGTCAGCAGGAGGCCGCCCAGTGCGAGCAGCAGGAAGGGCGTCGTTGCGGATTCGGGACGGTCCAGGGTGGAGACATGCCTGGACAGGGCCGCGCTCACGCCGGCCACCGTGATTACAATGATGCCGTTGGCGAGGAGCAGCTTGTAGAACAGCGGGATGCGCAGGGCGGGCGCAAGCGCGCCGCGCTCGGCCGGCCGATCAGGCGGCGGCGCGCGGTGTGCGCCGCCAGAGTGGTTGCTGGACTGGCCGGCAGCGGCGGCCCCGGGGGGCACGCCGTCGGATGGCGCCATTGGCGGCTGGCTCAACTGTATTGCTTGAACCCTCAGGGATCGACGAATCGCAGCAGCGTCTGACCTGTATCGTGCACGATCCGCAACGCTCTGTCGCGGCCGTCATCATCGCGCAGCACTCCAATGTCGCTGGCACCCTCGATCGATCGCGTGAGGTGCTGTTCTACACTGCCTTGTTCGCCCAGCATGATCTGTACCCGGCCATCATGCGGGTCGAAGGTCGCGCCCCAGAACGGGTAGTCCGTCTCTTCCTCTTGTGCGCCAATCTCCGGCGCGTCTTCCTCCATGACGGTTCGCCGGCCGGCATTGCGCTGCGTGAAGGAGCGCAGTGTCGCGGGCCAGGCCGAGTTCCGAGTGTCCATGGTCACCTCCTGCCCCGGTTGAGGCCTTCGGGCCCGGGGCGCAGATGTTCCCTGCAATGAAAACCTACGGCCTGACGGCCGGGTCGCTGTCGGGTCAGCCCGCAGGCTTGGTAAGGAAATCCTCCACGCGCTCAGGCAACTTCTCTGGAGAACGCACCACACGCCAGCATGGATGGCGGGGGATTCCTCCCTTTCACGCCCGAGTCATTGCCGGTCCATTCGGCGGCCGGCCGCTCCAGGTCGTGGTGCGGACCGCCCACCGGCACAGGCGAGGGATTTCCCGCTGCGGGCCAGGGCGCTCAGCAGGCCGAGCATGGCGACGCGAGATCATGCATGCGTGTAAAGAGCTGTCATGAGCTGCCCGCTCGCCGCTAACGAAATGTTGCGGGCCGCGCCTGCGGTCGGGGCGCAGGGGGAAGCCGGAGACGCGTACGGTGGGAGTCTGTCGCAGGCGACGACGGGGCGGCCGGCTGTGCTGGGCGCGGCCGCCCCCTCGTCGACTCAGGGATTGATGGTGGGCGTCACCGTGAGGATGAGCGCGCCGGTGCCGCTGGTCCCGCGGGCGGTGCCGAGCACGACGGTCTTCCCATCCTGCAGGTTGACTGACGCCTGGATGAGTACCTGGTGGCCGAGCCCCGTCAGGCTGACGGAAATGCCGATTTCCTCCGCAGTGCCTCCACGCAGGTCCGCCGTGATCACGTATTCCTGCGCACGGTCGTCGGCCACGGTCTGGCGCACCGTCGAGGGCGGCCAGCTCGTGCCGGTGAGTATGGAAGTCGTCATCAGCTTGTAGCCCTGGAAGCGGAAGAGCTTGCGCAGTTCCGCCACCACGGGCCGGATCTCCGGATCGTCATCCTTGAAGCCGTCGGCCTCGATCAGACGGAACGTGAGCCGGACGTTGGTCGGCCTGGGGGCCGTGTTCTGCGCCTGGAGCCGGGCCGCTGGCATGGCCAGCAGTGCAACAGCCAGGAGCATGGATGTCAGTTTCATCTCTCCCTCGCATTGAAGAGCCAGACAATGGCGATGTCGGGGTTGTCCGTGGCGAAGACGGCAAAGGACCGGTCCGCCCTGACCTGCAGGGTCGCAGTCAGTGGGCGCTCGGCCGGCGTCATGTGCGCAGGCGACCGGGGGCCCGACAGGACACGCGGCACCAGCAGCAGGGCGGTGAGCGATGCCGCCGCGAGTGTGCCCGCAGCCCACGTGACCCGCCGCCAGTACGCAGACCTCGAGGCGAGGCTGCGGCGGGACGGGATCGTGGAAGTGACGTCGTCGCCTGCACTCCGTGCGGCATCCGCCAGCGACCGGAGTGCGCCATCCATGGCATGCACGGAGTCCAGGATCCGGGCCGCGGCCGCGCGAACAGCCGCGTCATTGCGCACCGCCCGTGCGACAGGCGATTCGCCGATTCCCGCCAGCTCGTGGGGTTCTGCCGTGAGCAGTTCCCGCCATGCGTCAGACATCCTTCGTCTCTCCCTTCTGTTCCGACCCGGCCAGCATGCGCTGGCGCAGGGCCCGTCGCGCGCGCAGCAGATTGACGCGCAATGTGGACGGCTTCAGTCCCAGCATGGTGGCCGCCAGCGCAGGCGAGTGGCCCTGCAGGTCGACCAGGTCGAACGCGGCGCGCTGCCCCGCCGGCAGCTGGTGCAGCAGCACGCGCACCAGCTCACGCGTGTCCGCGTGCTCGATCACGGCCAGGGCGTCGTCCGCCGGCGTCACCGTGGCGGCCAGCCCACCCCAGCGCTCACGCAGGCGCTGCAGCAGTCCCCGCCTGCGACGCTGCTCTATCAGCGTGTTAGCGGTCACGCGGTACAGCCAGGTGGTGAAGCGTGAGCGGCCATGGAACGCGCCCAGTCCGCGGTGCACGCGCAGCAGCACTGTCTGCGCGACGTCTTCCGCCTCGTCGGCATTACCCGTGCGCACCAGCGCCCAGCGGTAGACCAGCGGGCGCATGGCGTGCAGCAGGGCATCGGCCTGCCCGCTCTGCCGGGCCGCGGCCGCGAGTGTCTCCAGCACATCACTGCGGCTGTCCGGGCCGGGCGGCGGCCGGCTCGCGACCGGCGGCTCCTCCGGAATGTGCCCGTGCGTCTGGTTCAATTGGGGTCCGCTCCCGCGCCCGGGTTGCAGGATGAGACGAGCGCCGCGCAGGGCGCGTTACAGGAGCGGCGTGTGGCGGGAAGCTGCGGTCTCAGCGCGTGAGCGAGACCAGCAGCGCCTGCATCTCGATGTCGTACGGATCGGGTGAAGGGTCATCACGCGCCACATCCACGTTGATCTGCGGCGTCTCGAGGATGAGCGGAACGCCGAGCGCGCGCGGATCCGCGAACAGCCAGCGGAACGGCTCGGTGCCGATCAGACCGCGACCGAGCAGGGTGTGGCGGTCGCGGTTCGAGCCGAGTGCGCCTTCGCTGTCGTTCAGGTGGAAGAACGACGGCTTCTCGCCGGCGGCATTCTCGAATTCATCGAGGATCGAGCGCAGCTTCGCCTCCGACGCCGTGATGTCGTAGCCGGAGGCGAACAGGTGACAGGTATCGAGACCGTAGCCGCAGCGCGCGCGCAGGGCGGCGGGAATGTGCGAAAGGATGTCACCCACTTCGCTGGCACTGCGGCCGAGGTGCGGCCGGCGCCGGCCGTGTTTTCGACGAGCAGGCGCACGCCGGGCGGCACGCGCTCGAGCGCCACCACCATGGCATGGGCCACGCGCTTCGCCGCCGCCCTCGGATCGCCATCACTGGCCGAGCCCGGGTGGAAGCAGACCTGGCCAACACCGAGCTCGGTGGAGCGCTCCATTTCCTTCGCCAGGCCCGCGCTTGCCCGCTCCCACATGGCGGGATCGGCGGTCGCCACACTGAGCACGTAGGCCGCGTGCACCATCACGTGCTCCGGCTTCATGCCCGTCTTCGCCAGCGCCTCGCGGAAGCGCTCGACCCGATCCGGGCGGATGGTGGACTTGTCGCCGTAGAACTTGGGTATGGCCGTGAAGATCTGCACGGCCCTGAGTCCCGCGTTCCACGAGCGGTAGACGGCCATGTCCAGACCGCCCGTGTCGACTGGATGCGTGCCGAAAATGTGTGCCATGGAAATGGTGTGTTAGGCGAGCCGGTCCGGCCGTGTCCCGGCCGTCGCGACCGGGACACGGTACCAGATGACTGGTGCTAGTTCCGCTGTTTGCGCGCCAGCGACTTGTAGTACTCCTCGACCAGCTTGCGGAACTTCTCGGGAACCTCGTCCGAGCCGGAGAGGAGCAGCTTGTCTTCGTCATCGCCCAGCAGCTGGCGGCGCAGGCGGAACTCGAACTGCTTCATGTTGTCGACCACCTGCGCCTGCAACTGGGCCAGGTCCGCCGGCACACCGTACACACGATCGCTGTCCAGCGACTGCAGGTCCTTGATCACCTGGTCCAGCTCGCGCGTGTCCACGCCCTGCTTCTTCAGCTCGTCGCGCAGGCGCTGCGCGTCCGCCAGGCGGTCACGGGCTTCACCACGCAGCTGGCGGATCTGGTCGGAGGCGAGGCCGCGCGGACGCGCGTCCTGCCCACCACCCGGGCCGCCGGGCAAACCCTGTGTCAGGCCGCGCTGATCGTTGCCCCGCTGGCCATCGCGATTGCCGTTGCCACCCTGCTGCCCGTTCTGGCCCTGCTGGCCGTTCTGGCCCTGCTGGCCGTTCTGACCCTGCTGGCCGTTCTGACCCTGCTGGCCGTTCTGACCCTGCTGGCCATTCTGGCCCTGCTGGCCGTTCTGGCCCTGCTGGCCGTTCTGGCCCTGCTGGCCGTTCTGACCCTGCTGGCCGTTCTGACCCTGCTGGCCGTTCTGGCCCTGCTGGCCGTTCTGGCCCTGCTGTCCGTTCTGGCCCTGCTGGCCGTTCTGCCCCTGCTGGCCGTTCTGGCCCTGCTGGCCATTCTGACCCTGCTGGCCATTCTGACCGGTCGAGTCGCGGCCGGCGCGGTCGCCGAGGCGGCGGCCGTTCTGGTCCTGGGCCTGGCGGGTGCGGTCTTCGAGCGACTGGAGGCCGCGCGCCAGATCGCGGGCCCGGTCCACGGCCTGCTGCGCCTTGTCGGCCTTGTCGCCCTGATCGAAGGACTGCACGGCTTCACGCAGCTTGTCACGGATGCCGTCGATGTTCTGACCGATCTCCTGCTCCAGGCCGCGTGAGTATTCCGGGTTCGTGCCCGGCGCCGTGTAGGTGCGCGAGTAGCGGATCTTCTCGCGCACGCGGCTGTCGGTGATGCCGTTGGCGGCTTCCTGCAGTGCGCGTGCGGCATCCTTCTGGTCGCGGCCGGCCTCGCTGGCCATGCGATTCAGGTCGTGCTGCAGGTTCTCCAGCTCGGCCGTCTGCTGGTCCTTGCGCTCAATGATCTGGCCGGCCTGCTGGGTGCGGTCCTGGCCCGTCTGGTTGTTGAGGCCTTCCATCTGGCGCGCGACATCCTTCTGATCGCGCGACAGCTCTTCGGCGCGCTGCAGCGCGCTCTTCGCCTGATCCGCGAGCGCGCCGGTCTGCGCGCGCTGCAGGCGACGGCGCGCCTCCTCGAGCCGGTCGAGCGCGGACTGGCCGTCGGCGGTGTTGCCGTTGCGCGTGTTGGCGGCGCTGCGGCGCATGGCGTCGGCGGCTTCGCGCAGGCGCCGCGCGATGTCGTTGAGCTGCGGATTGGACTGTTCGCGGGCCAGCTTCTCGAGCTGACGCGCAGCGGCCTCGGTGGAGTCGGCGAGCTGGCGCTGGCTGCTGCTGGACTGACCGCCGCCGCCGCCGCCGGCGCGGCCGAGCTGGCGCATGCGCTCGTTTTCCTGCTGCTGGCGGCGAGCCAGTTCCTTCAGCCGGTTGATGCGTCTCATCGACCTGGTTCTGCGCGGAATCGCGCTCGCCGCGCTGCACGGTTTCGTACTGATTGCGCAGCTTGTCCAGCTCCAGCTCGAACAGATCGGCGAGGTCTTCGGCATTGGGCGTGCCGCCGCCACCGCCGCCGCCACCGGCCTGCTGCTGCTGCTGGAAAGCGACCTGCACATCGCGATACAGCGCTTCCGCGCGCAAAAGGATCTGCAGCGCGCGCTGCTCCGCGGGCAGCGCTTCCTGTGCCTTCTCAGCGCGCAGGTTCTTCAGCGCGTCGTCCATTTCCTTCGACGCCTGCGGCAGCATGTTCGCGATGGCGGCGAACACGGAGTCATCGGTGATGCCGCGGTTCTTCATGCGTGTCGGCGAGGGTCTCGACCTGGCCGCGCAGCGTTTCCTGCGCCAGCGCGATGGTGACGAGATTCTCCGAGAATTCCTTGCGCGTCATGTGCGAGCTGTCGCGCGTGACGTTGAACGTGGCGGCAATGATGTCGCGCTCCTGATCGGAGAGCCGGCCGTTCTGCTGCTGCTGCTGTCCCCCGCCGCCGCCGCCGCCACGGCCTGATCGGCCTGACGGTAGGTCAGGTCGTAGGGCCGCACGGTGAGGAAGTAGATGTCGCTGGTGGCGGTCTTCTTCTGTCCAACCGCGTTGTTATCGGACGCGCGTGCGTAGTAGGACACGAGGTCGCCGGGCTTGAGGCCCAGTTCTTCGAGGTAGAACGTGTAGCCGGCCACGTCTCCGCTGCGGCTTGTCCGTGTCGACCAGCGAAATCGTCTTTTCGGCGCCGCCGTTGACGGAGTAGATCAGCTCGAGCTTCGCGATGCCGTAATCGTCCTCTGCCTTCGCTTCGACGAAGACTTCCTGGATGGGTGATACGCGCGTGTCGCGGCCGGGCTTGTTGAACGACACTATCGGCGGCATGTCCTCGAGCACCTGTATCGAGTACTGCGGCGAGCCCGATGCCGGCTTGCCCTCGCGCCCGGTCAGCTCGATGTGGTAGTAGCCGTCCTGATCGACGCGCATCTCACCGACCAGCAGCCCGCTGGTGTCCGGTGACATGCGCTATCGGCTCGCCCGGCATCGCGGATGATGTGGCCACCGGGCACGGGCAGTGTGGTCTTTGCGAACACGCGAACGGTCGTGCCGCGCAGCACCGGCGATGTCGCCGCCGTCTTCGATCACCTGGGGCGACAGCCCGGTGTACGCAGGGAAATGGTATTCGAGGCGCAGGTTCTCGACGTACGGGATGTCCGCGACCGTGATGTGGAACACGGGCGAGCGCATGCCGTTGGACTCTATGTAGTAGTCCGTGTTGTGGTCGAGCGCGAACAGCAGCAGCTCGAAGTTGCCGGAATCCGCGCCGCGTTCATCGGCAGGCGCTGGAAGGCAGGAGTCGCCGCCGGTCCTGACCACGATTCGGCCGCTTCCGAGGTGAAGCCGCGCAGCTTGCGCCGTGACGGACTGGTCAGCGCCACGCGGGATGGTCACGTTGCCCGGTGTGACCTCGATCGCGTACGGGCTCGCCGTCGCTGCGCTCGCGAACGGATTGAGCAGGTCCGCGCGCCGTGCGGATGAAGCCGGGCTCAGGAACAGTGTGCCATGCCGAGCACCGCGGCGCCGCCCAGCGCGGTGCCGAAGCGGGTGATCGCGGGGCCGTCGATGCGCCTGCCGTCGTCGATCGCGTGGCAGCGCGGACACGGCATCCTCGATGGTGCGGCGGGCGAGCGCTGCGGACACGAGCGGCGATCCTCCGCCTTCGCGGGCTCGCCCACGGAGAGCGCGCTGAGCACTGCGGCCTGCAAGCGTCGGCTCGTGCTCCTCGAGGTAGAGCGCGATCGTCTCATCGATGACGCGCCGCATGAGCGGACGGATCAGGTAGCGCACGATCGAGCACGGCGATGCGTCAGCCATGTCAGCGACGCGGAAGGCGATGACCACGGCGCCCGGCGTGAAGCCGAGCTTCTCGAGGCCGAACGCGGAAACCAGCAGCGCGACGACGCCGACGCCGCAGACGACCGCGCGGCGCCACGCAAGGCGACCTTCAGGCGCCAGCGCGAACGGATATCCGCGATGATCGTTGAGAGCTGTGCGTGCGCGGAAGCCGACATGCTCGCCCGGTTGATCATGCTCACCTCGCTCAGCCTGCGGCTGCCCGGCGGCGGGACGAGCCGATTGGACAGCGCCGTCTCCACCGCGAGCAGCGTGAACGCCACGATCAGAAGATACCACCAGAGCGCCTGCCTGCGCTCGCGATCCTCGGGTCGTACCCTGGCCGCGGCCGCGCCCGGCGCCAGTGTGCCGCGCGGCTGCACTGCGGCCACGACTTCCTGCGGGTCCATGGGCGTGAGGTCCGCCTCCGTCAGGTCGACGTTGGCCGCCACGACCCGGTCTGCTGCACTGCCCGCGCCGCGCACCTCGTAGAACCCGGCCTGCTCCAGACGCAGCAGGCCGTTATCGACCGGAATGTGCCCGCCCTGCGGCGCGATGGCCACGAGTCCGCGCGGCACGATGCGCCGCGTAGTTGTATCCCTCGCCGCCGAATCTGTTGTGGCAACGGTCGAGCGACCCACCACATCGACCACCTGTCCCGACAGTGAACCACGGGTTCGGCTCCACGTAGCCGGCGGCGTACTGCGCCAGCGTGTGGGCGAACGGCAGGAAGACGGGCTGCAGCGGGAGATCACTCCAGAAATTATCGAGCGTCGTCGCACCAGCTCATGACCCTGCCTCTTCCGAGATGCCGCTCGATCAGCGCGGGCGATCCATCATCGAAACGCGCCAGGACGGTGGCCGCCCCCTCCGCCGTGAAGGGCCGGTAGCGGAAGAAGCGGGCCGCCGCGAGGTCGCCGCTGCGAGGCGCGCGGAACACCTCGAAGACCGGGTGCGTGTAGTCGATGTACCCCAGCGCGCCGCCCGGATCGTCGCGGTCCAGCACACGCCCGACCGTACCTCCGAGCACATCCTTCGCCGCATCCCAGCTGCCGCGCGGGCCCAGCGTCACAATGAGGCCGCCGCCCTCGCGCACGAAGGTGCGCAGCTTCTGGCCCATGTCGCCGCCCGGGAAGTCCGCATCATTCCAGACAACGACGCTCCTGCCGGCCAGGTCCGCTGCGCTGAGCGCGGCGGCGCGCTTCACGTCCACCCGGAACGCCGGCTGATCGCCGAGCATGAGCGCACGCTGCAGGTAGAGGCTGGCGCGCTCGACCCCGGCGTCCGCCACCAGGACGCCCACCGCCTGCCCGGGCGAGAGCACGAAGTTGAACGCATCATCGGCGGGCAGCGCATCCTTCGAGAGACGCACCGTGCCGCGCAGGTTGGGCTCGCTCACCGTGAACGGGTCGAAGGTGAGCGATGCCGAATTGCCGGCGGGCACATCGACCTTGCGCGTCTGCAGCTCGCGCCCGTTCAGGTCAATGGAAACCGGCACCGCCGCCGCCGCTGTCGTGCCGGCGTTGGTGATGCGCGCAATGACGGTCACGCGTTCGCGCCCGTTCACTTCCTCGCGCCGCAGCTGAATGCCGGCGACGGCCAGATCCGTCGTCTTGTCATCACTGATGGCGATGGGTGTGATCTTCGTGCCCACGGGCAGGCGCACGCCCTCGCCGCCATCCCAGCCGGCGCGCTGGAAGTCGCTGATCAGGATGACTTCGCGACGCGGTTTGTCCGATGGCTCGAGGATGCTCTGCGCCAGCTTCATGGCCGGGCCGAAGCGGGTCACACCCGAGCCCAGCTTCGCGCCCGCCAGCACGGCGTGCAGCTGGGCGCGGTCCGCCGTCGCCTGGTTCAGCGCGACCGCGCCGCCATCGAAGAGCACGAGCGTGGCGCGGTCCTCGCCGCCAATGCCGTCCACCGCCCCGCCCGCGGCGCGCACCGCGCGGTCCCAGCGGTCGCCATAGCCCATGCTGTAGGAGCGGTCCAGCAGGATCACGACTTCCCGGGCCACGGCCAGCGGGCTGGTGGCGCTCAGGTCCTTCTGCACCAGCGGGCGCGCGAAGGCGGCCACGATGATGGCCAGCGCCGCGGCGCGCATGAGGAATAACACCCAGTTACGGATCTGGCGCCGGCGCGTCGACTTGTAGGGCACCTGGCTGAGGAACATCAGCGAGGGGAACGGCACCGCTTCCTTGCGCTCGCGCTGGATCAGATGGACGATCAGCGGCACGGCCAGCGCAGCCAGCGCCACGAAGAAGGCAGGGGCGAGGAAGGAGAGCGGCATCAGCGTGTCTTCAGCAACCGCACGCGATTGCTCAGGTAGTGGAACATTGCGTAATCGAGCGGCGTGCTGGTGTCGAACAGCGCGTAGTCGATGCGATCATCGGCGAACTTGCGGCTGAGGTGCGCCACGTGCGCCATCACCAGGTCGTGATACTTCTCGCGCAGTGTGGCGGGCACGATGGGGATACGCTCGCCGGTCTCGAGGTCCTCGAAATTGCCGGCCTCTTCGTACGGAAAATCGATCTCGGCGGGATCGAGCACGTGGAACACGATGACATCGTTGCCGCGGTAGCGCAGCGGGCGCACGGCCTCGAGCACCTGCTCGGGCGGTTCGTAGAAGTCGGAGATGAGCAGCAGCACGCCGCGGCGGTTGAGCGCACCCAGCGCGTGTTCGATGGCCGGCTTCAGCAGGCCCGGCCGCTGCGGCCGGATGCGATCGATGGTGTGCAGCACCACATCCAGGTGCTTGGCCGAGGGCGGCACGTAGTCGACGACATCGCGATCGAACGTCACCAGCCCCACCCGATCACGCTGCTGACTCGAGAAGTATGCCAGCGAGGCGCCCAGAAAACGCGCGTAGTCGATCTTGCTCAGCCCCTTCATCCCGAACGCCATCGACTTCGACACATCCAGCAGCACCGTGAAATTGGCGTTGGTGTCCGCCTCGAATTCCTTCACGTAGTAGCGGTCGGTGCGCGCGTAGAGGCGCCAGTCGATGCGGCGGATGTCATCGCCCGGCATGTAGGCGCGATGCTCCGCGAAATCCAGCGACAGCCCCAGGTACGGCGACTTGTGCAGCCCGTTGATGAAACCATCCACCACGAACTTTGCCACCAACTCCAGATTATCGATCCTCGCCAGCGCCTTCGGATCGACGAAGCTCGCGCCCGGAACGGTGCCCTGGTGGTGGTGGGAAAGTCTCATGGCAACATTGCTCGAACGGATTCCCCAGGAACGTTTCCGGGGCTCGGGCTGGGGCTGGGGTTGAACGCATTCAGGGCGAACAGCCTGATGGCGTTTCCGGGGCTGGATTTCGGGCTGGGGCCGGGGTTCAACGGATTCAGGGCGAACGGCTTCACGGCGTTGCCTGGCGGTTCTGGTTGCTGGCACCGGTGCGCGTGCTGCCGGGCGTGGCTGCGCCGCGCAAGCTCTGCTAACGTCGTTGTCAGCATGTCCGGACTCCAGGTCCCATTCATTCTCAATCCTCAATGTCGTTCCCAGCCCCAGCCCGAGAAACGTTTCCGGGGATTCTGTTCCACACTAAAGCCCGGACCTCGGCGTGGGCACCGCTTCCAGCAGCTGATCGATGATCTGATCGGTGGACACGCGCTCCGACTCGGCGTGGAAGTTGGTCAGGATGCGGTGGCGCAGCACGGGGTGCGCGAGGGCACGGATGTCGTCGAAGGTCACGTGGTAGCGGCCGCTCATCAGGGCTCTCGCCTTGCCACCCAGCGACAGGTACTGCGCGGCGCGTACGCTGGCGCCGTAGGCCACCCATTTGCGAATGAACTCGGGGCCCTTGCCATTGGGGGCGGGCCGGGAGGTGCGGGCCAGCGAGACGGCGTAGCGCAGCACGGCGTCGGAGATGGGCACCTTGCGCACGAGTCGCTGGAAGGAAATCAGGTCGCGGCCGCTGACAGCGTGCTCGAACTTCGGATCGAGGATGGCGGTGGTGCTGCGCACCACCTGCATTTCCTCGTCCTCGGGCAGGTGGTCGATGATGATCTGGAACATGAAGCGGTCGAGCTGCGCCTCGGGCAGCGGATACGTGCCCTCCAGCTCGATCGGGTTCTGCGTGGCGAACACGTGGAACGGCTCCTCCAGGTCGTACGTGCGGCCCTGGATGGTCACGCGATGCTCCTGCATGGCTTCCAGCAGTGCCGACTGCGTCTTGGGCGGCGTGCGGTTGATCTCGTCCGCGAGCAGTACGTTGCAGAACACCGGGCCGGGCGCGAACACCATCTGGCGCCGCCCCGTGGTGTGGTCTTCCTGGATGATGTCGGTTCCCGTGATGTCCGACGGCATCAGGTCGGGCGTGAACTGGATGCGCGAGAACTTCAGGTTCAGCACGCGGGCGAGCGTGTGCACGAGCAGCGTCTTGGCCAGGCCCGGCACGCCGATAATGAGCGAATTGCCGCCCACGAACAGCGTGTAGAGCATGTGCTCGATGACATCCTGCTGGCCCACGATGAGCTTGTGCAGCTCGGCGCGGATGCGATCCGCGCCCGCCTTCATGCGATCCGCCAGCGCAATGTCGTCGGCATCCTCAAGCGCTGTTGCCTGTGTGCCCGTCAGTTCATTGGTTGCCAAAGCCACGGTGCGCTCCCCTGTTTCGAACTGCGTTGCTTCTCAGTGTGTGTACGGATACATGACGTAGTTGATCCCCACCTTGTACGCTTCGTTCGACAGATCGACCGGGTACCAGCCCTTGTCGGAGTATTCCCAGAATTCGCCAATGTCACCGTTGTTGCCGGCAATGGCGATCATGCGCTTCTTCCTGTCGTTGTCCAGGAACAGGCCGAAGAACTCGGGCGTGGGCCCGCGGTACGCGGCGGGGCCGGTGAACACGATCTCTTCCTGCTCGATGGTGAAGAACGAGTCCCAGATCGCTTCACTGCCATCGAGCGGCATCCAGTCCAGCCCGGGCAGAGCGCGCTTCATCTGGTTGGCCAGATTGCACATGTCGTCGCGGTAGCCGCGTGAGCCGAAGTCGTCGAAGATGACGAACCCGCCCTTGAGCAGGTACTCGCGCAGGCCTTCGCCTCGCTCGTCGGTCGCATTCCATTGGCCGGGCTCGGACACGTACGCGATGGGGAACTGCAGCAGTCGGGGATCATCGAAGGTGAGGATGTTGCCGCCGTACTCGTCCAGTGTCGTGTATATGTTGGTCAGCTCGGCGATGATCTCGGGACAGGTTGCGATCCGCATCCGGGTAGTCGTGGTACCAGCCGGGATCGAAGCGCCGGCCGCAGCCGCGCATGCTGCGGTCGCCGCCGTTGGTGTGCACACGGATGAACGTCCAGCTTCGCGTTGTACGGATGATACGGGAAGTCCTGACGCGGGGCGGACGCTGCCGCGGTTCCGGTTGGGGCCATGCGCATGACGGCGCAGCGCGCGGCTGCCGGGCGCTGCGCTCAGCAGGAGGCTGGCCGAGCCGGCCAGCAGCAGACCCGCCGCGCGCGCGATCATGGTGCGCCTCCGCCCGAACGCAGGCGCAGGAGCAGCTGCTGCGCCCTGGTGAAGTCCGGTGCGATCTCGAGCGCGCGCAGCACTTCGCGCCGCGCCCCGGCACTGTCGCCGGCATCGAAGTACGCCATGGCCAGCTGATACAGCGCCTCCGCCTTGTCCACCGGGTCGAGCGCGACCAGCGCCCGGCGCGCCCGTATAACACCCTGTCTGTCACCCGCTTCGCATGACAGCGCCGCCAGCTTCTGGTGCAGCCCGGGCCGTAGGGCGAGATCCAGATGGCGCGCTCCAGCGCGGCGGCCGCGCCCTTCGGATCATTCAGGCCTTCCAGCAGCGACGCCAGCGCCAGGTTGGCCTCGTAGTCGTTCTCGTTGATGGCGGCGAGCGCGGTCAGCTCGTCAGCGGCCGCGCGATTGTTGCCCGCGCGCTGGTCGATGCCGGCGAGCAGTTCGTAGGCATTGCCCTCGGCCACGTACTCGGGAAACAGCGCCTTAGCCCTCTCCAGGTAGGGCCTGGCTTCGGCGTCCTTCCTGTCCTTCACCAGCTCGTCCCCCTTGGCCAGCTGCGCACCGAAGTCATCAGCGGCAGGCTCGCCGCCGCGCAACGAGTCCATGACGCGCGCCACGGGTCCATTCGCTCTTCTGCGCGCGGATGGCGCCGAACTGCGTGGCGAAGCGCTGGCGGATCCACTGATCGAACGCCTTGTCGAATGCATCGGGCGCCTGGCCCACCACGCTCTCGATTACCTGCCGGTCGGACTTTCCCTCACCATACGCCTTGAGCATCGCGATGATCTTCGGAAAGCCCTGCTGCTCCTCGATCATCTGTGCGACCAGCGACGCCTCGTAGTACGCGAACACGACCTGCTCGGGGAACTTCGGCCGCACGAAACCCTCCGACAGCCGGCTCACGGGCAGCATGTCGCCGCGCTTGTAGGCGGCGATGAATTCCGGCGTCAGGTCATCGCCCCAGCCGGGGCGGGCGCGGCGCTCCTCCAGCACGGACAGGCCTTCGGTGAACCAGCGGGGCACGCGATGCTGCGACAGCCCGAGCGTGACCGAGTGCGTCAGCTCGTGCCACAGCGTGGAGCCCCAGTTGAACTGGCCTTCATCGCGGGCGGCCGGTGAATCGATGGCCAGCACCGGGCCGAAACAGACGCCCAGCGCGCCCAGACCCGCGAGCCCCACGGTGCGCACGGAGAAGTCCGCGTGGTGCGGGTACACCTCGACGCGTATGGGCGTAGGCGGCGCGTAGCCGTAGCGCGCGCTCAGCTTGTCGTACGCTTCATCGAGCAGCGCAATGGCGTAGGGCGCCAGCAGATCCGCCTCGTCCGCGTGCAGCATCAGCTCGAAGTGCGGCGTCTTCACAATGCGGTACTGCCCGAACGTGTCGAGCAGGTCGAGCGTGTTCTTGATCCAGGGATTGTAGGGGTCGCCCGCGAACGACTTCTCGAGACTTGCGCGCGCGTCATCGACTTTGCCCAGGCGCAGCTGGTTCAGGCCCAGCGTGCCCCAGCCCGCCCAGTCGCGAGCATCGAGCGTCACTGCGCGTGTCGCCAGATCGACGGCGCCCGCGTAACGGCGCTGGCGCACGGCCAGCTCGGCCACCTGATCGTACAGGTCTGCGTACGCCGGATCGAGCCCGAGAATCTGATCGCGCGTGCTGTTGAAGGCGGCGTCGTCGCCGGCGAGGAACGCGGCCGTGGCGCGTGCCGCGAGTGCTTCCAGCGAGTTCGGATTCACGGCCAGCGCCTTGTCGATACTGGCCCTGGCTTCCTCCGGCCGTTCCAGGTCCAGCTGCAGCCTGGCCTTGAATACCAGTGCTGGCACGCTGTTAGGATTGCTCTGCAGGCTCCTGTCCACCAGATCGAGGGATTCCGCAGAGCCGTCGAAATTCTTCGCCTTCGCCATCCCCAGCAGAGCATCCGGCTGCTTCGGATTGTCCGCCAGCACCTCGCGGAACAGTGGCTGTGCATCCGTGCTGCTGTACTTGTCGAGGAAGAGGTTGCCCATGCGGATGCGGGCCTCGACGGCGGCCGGGGTGCCGTCGATGGTGCCGCTGTCCGCCTTGATGGCTTCGTCGAATGCCTTGATGGCATCCTTGAAGAGCTGCGGATCGCGCACGCCCAGATGGCGCACGGCTTCGCCCACGGCGATCAGGTCGCGGGCCGCGAGCTGACCCGCATTGTTGTACAGATCGATGAACGTGTCGAACCCGTCGAGTGCCGGTTCGGTGCGCCCGCGATCCAGATCGAGCAGCGCGAGATTCAGCTTCGCCGTGTTGGCGTCGGACGCCCTGCCCTGCACTGCGCGCTGGAACGCGGCCGCGGCATCATCCAGCCGGCCGCGCGCGTACAGGACCTGGCCCAGCGCATTGGCCAGCTCCGGCGATGGGCTGGCGCGCGCGGCGGCTTCCGCATCGTCGTAATGGCCTGTTTCCGCCAGTACGGCTACCAGCGTGCGGCGTGCGCGCACATCCGCGGGCGTGTTCTGCACGATCTGGCGCAGCGCGCTGATGGCGCCATCGTAGTCGCCGCTCGCGTACGCCGCGTACGCATCATTGCGTGCCGCTGCGCTGCGCGCAGGCCGGAGCCGCGATCGGCACCAGGGTGATCGCAGCGCAGAGCACAACGAGCGCGTGCAGGTGTGCGCGCGAACTCATGACTTGCCCTCGAGCTTGCGGATCTCTTCGCTCTTCTGCGCCAGATCGAGCAGCAGATCCTCCAGCTGCTTCTGGTACGCATCGGGGTCCATGGTCGCCTTGGCGGCCTTGAGCGCATCGATGCGATGCTCGAGATCGCGTTTCTGCTCGTAGAGCGCGCGCAGCTGCGGGCTCGCACCTTCCGGCGCCTCGGCGCCGGCCACTACCGCACCTCGCCCGAGGAACGTCAGCCGGGCCGTCGCGCCATCTCCGCCGGCAGCGGCATCGACGCTGCCCCTGCCATCACCGTTGTCATCGAAAACAGCGTGTTCGGTGAGCAGCGCCTGCTGTGCCTCATAGGAACGCTGTACCTCGCGGCGTGCGAACTGGAATGCTTCCAGCATGGAGACCGCGCCATCCTTGTCGGTGTCCGCGCCGTCCTCGGCGAAGGCCTGCACGAAGTAGCGCGCGAAGCGCGACTCATTGCGCTCCATGCCGGACTTGGTGGAGGTGATGACAATGCGGTTCGGTCCGCTGATGGCCTTGAGGAACTCGCCGCTCGAGCTGGCCGTGTTGACGAGCACCACGCGGCGCGAGCCCAGCTTGTCGACCAGCTGCGCGAAATCGGCGGCCGCGAGATCGGGTCCCGGCAGGTTGATGCGCGCCGTGCCATTGAGGAAGCTGCCATGCCCGATGAGCAGCACGAACACGAGATCGTTGGGCCCCGCGTTCGCGGCCACCTGCGTGAACGCCTGCTCGACATTCTCCTTCGTCGACCTGCCCGTGACGTAGCCGGGCGCGGCTTCCGGCTGCTCCGCCAGGAATGTCACGTCGGACTTCGGCACGCCCCAGCGCTCGACCGCGGCCTTCGCCATGCTCAGACCCCACGCCAGAAACTCGGTCTGGTACTGCGGCTCGCCACCAATGCCGCTCACGATGATGACGTGCGTCGCTGTTTCCTGTGCACGCAGCGGCGTGAGCGGGAGGGCGAGCACGAGGGCGGCGAGCGAGAGGCGTCGCATCAGGCGAGACCCTTGCGCCGGCGGTAGAGCCATTCCGCGGCCACGGCCGTGAGCATCAGGAGCAGCAGGATCGGCATGTCCCACAGCTCCTTCTCCTCGAGCACCGTCGAGCCCTTGCCAGTGACCGAGAGATCTTCGGGCAGCGTCTTCACGGTGGCGGGCGTGTAGTAGTGCCCGCCCGTCTCATCCGCGATGCGCTTCAGCAGCGTGGCGTTGAGCTGCGAGCCGAAGAACTCCGCGCGGCTCTGCGCCGATTCGATGAAGGCCGGCTTGCCCTTCAGCGAGACCGTGTCATGCCTCGCCTCGACGTCGATGCGGTAGAGCCCGTCCTCCTTGGGTGTGAAGGCGCCGTGGTACTCGCCGTCACGCTCGATGGTCCACTCCAGCGGCACATTCGACCGCCCCGCCGGAAGGCGAGGTTACGTGTGCGATAACACGCGCGTTATTGACGCGCAGGTAGCTCTCGTCATCGACCTCGGCGACGATGGGCACGGTCTCGCCGGGCGAAGCGTGGTCGGTACCCAGCGTGATGGTGAGCTGGTCGGGCGTCGCATTCACCAGCCAGCGCAGCAGCTGGCCCCAGAACATCTCGTGGGTCATGTCTTCCGTCGGCGGGATCATCTGCCAGAGCCACGTATCCTGCACGCCCAGTGAAATCGCCAGGCCTCTCCCGTAGCGCTGGAAGGCGAGGACCGGCTCGCCGGCGGGGACCGTGGCGCCCTTGCCGGTGAGCAGTGCGGTGGCGCCCGGCTTCAGCTCACCGAGCCGGTTCATGGTGGTGACGCGCGGCATGCTGTCCCAGCGCGCGATCGATGCCTTCTCGGTGGGCGCGATCTGCGTGGCGGGGTGCACCAGGCCGGCGCGCGTGGGCTCGACCCTGAGCGAGTCGAAGTACGTCGTGTCGATGCCGCCGGACACATCCATCTCGACGGGCAGCACGTCGGCCACGGGTGTGCCCACCCAGCCGCCCTCCGCGAAGGAGTGGCGCCCGCCCAGCGCCAGCAGACCGCCGCCGCGCTCGCCCACGAAGTCCGCGATCATGCGCAGCTGATCGTGCGTGAACGCGCTGGCTTCCACGGTGCCCGAGCACCAGGCCCTGATACTTGAACAGTTCTTCGCGCGAGGCGCGGGAATCCGTGCAGCAGCTCGGCGGCGCTGTCCACCTGGCCTCGCCAGTACTTGTTCTCCGCGGAGCGCAGCAGCACGACCAGTTGAACGTTCTCATCCTTCTCCAGCGCGCGGCGCATGAACGTCATTTCCCAGCGCGGCTCGCCTTCGTAATAGAGAATCTTGCGTTTACCATCCTGCACATCGATCAGCGCCGACTGCTGGTTGTTCTCGAGCACCAGCTCACCGTTCTGTGCGGGCACGCGGAACGTGAACCTGCGCGGACCGGCATTGTTGGCCGTGAACTTGACGCGCACGGGCAGCGGCTCGCCGTCCGCGGCCAGCTTCACATCCTGGGAGCCGACGATGCGCCCCTCGTCCTCCACCTGCACCTGCACGGTCTGGCCGGCGTAGCCGCTCTGCGTGACCAGCAGGTCGACCATGAGTGAAGCGCCCTTCAGCACGGAGCGCGGTGTCGAGACACGCGCTGAGTTCGATGTCGTGCTCGTAGCGCTCGCGGCCCAGACCTATAGTGTACACGGGCACCTGCGCGGCCTTGAGCGCGAGCAGCGATTCGGTGAGCGTGGACGAGGAGTTGTCCGCGCCATCCGTGATCAGCACGAGGCCCGAGAGGGGCACGGGCGCCAGCTCCTCGCGGGCCCGGTCCAGCGCCGGGGCAATGCGCGTGCGCACACCGGAGTAATCGAGTGCGGCGGGGTCGCCCGCGCGCTCCGCATCCATGGAGAAGCGGAAGAAGCGCAGTCGGAACCTGCTCTCCAGCTGGGCAATGAGCTGGCTCTGCGGACCGAACGTCTGGGCGACGAACGCGGAACGAGGTGCGTCGCCTCCATCGGTGATGCGCATGCTGCGCGAGTCATCGATCAGTACGCCCACGTAGTTCTGCTGCGGCACGACATTGGACACGAGCAGCGTGGGCCGCAGGAGTGCGAAGCCCAGCAGCGCGAACAGGACGACGCGCAGCGTGGAAAGCACGATGCGGTCGCGGCGTGTGGCCTTGCCGCCCACGCCGCGGTACGTCCACACGGCAATGAACGCCACCACGAGCACGACGGCGCTGAGCGTGCCCAGCGCGACGGGCGCTTCGAACGTGAGACGGCCCTCACGGAAGAACAGCGGGCGGTACTTGAACAGGAACTCGAAGATGCGCGACAGCACGTTCTAATGACTCATGGCGTAGATGATCGTATTCACGCCCATCTGGAAGGCGTAGTTCGAGTACTTCACGGGATAATCGGGCTGTTCCGCCCACTCCCAGGCATCACCCATGTCCATGTTCCAGTTGATGGCCATGATGAGCCGGCCATTGGCGTCGAAGATGCCGCGCACGTGCGGCACGAAGCCATCGCGCTCCCACGTGATGCCGCGGCGCGCGTTGTTGACGTTGGGCACCTGCAGGATCTCGTGCATCTCGTAGAAGCTGTTGAAGATCGGATGATCGCGCGGCAGCTCGACGATAGCGTATTCGGGGAAGACCTGCTGCATCTGCTCCTCGAAGTTGGCCCACTCGGCGGTGCCCCAGAAATCATCGACCATCACGAAGCCGCCGTGTTCGACGTAGTCACGCAGTCCCTGCATCTCCTCGGGTGTCATTGCCATGTATCCCACCTCGAGGATGTAGAGGAAGGGGTAGCGACGCAGCGCGGGATCATCCAGCGCGATGTTGTGCTCCATCGGATACGCATCCATGTTGGTGAGCCGGCGCAGTACCACGAGGAACTGCCGGTCAGACTTGGGTCCGTCCGTCTGCCAGCTGTTGCCTCGCCGGCCCCAGCGCGACCAGCCCGAGTAGATGCCGCGCGAGAAGTAGAACGAATGGTACGGCTGAGCACGGTCCGCGTTGCGCTGCGCGCGATCGGGGGGCGCGCCAGCCGCGGCCGCGCTGACCAGGGCGAGCACGCCGATGGAGACTGTGGCAGCGCGGTTCGTCCTCGCGGGGCGCACGCCGGCGCTCCTTTCGGTCTGGGGGCAGGTGCTGACCCGGAATACTAACACGTCACGGACGAGGTTCCTACCCGTGGGGGCCGGTGTACCCGCGTGTGCCGCGGGACGTCCATCCACTGTGCCGGAACGCAACGGCGGCGCGCACTTCCGCAGCCCATCGTGCTGGACAGCCGCACGCGGGCAGCAGACAATGGTGCGCCGCCGTAAATCTCGCCCTCCATGCAGAGACGCACGAGCGGCTCGCCGCGTTGGCTGCGGCAGCAACTCGAACTTCGAGAGAGCATGATCCGCACGGACCCGGACTGGATCACGGATGTGCTGCGCAGCCTCGTGCGCATCAATTCCACAAATCCTTCACTCGATCCACACGGTGCCGGTGAGGCGGAGATCGGCGCGTACGTGGCGGAGACGCTGTCGCGACTCGGTCTCGAGGTCAGCCGTCACGAGCCCTCGCCGGGTCGCGTCAGCGTGGTGGGCCGGCTGCGCGGTCAGGGCAGCGGGCGCTCGCTCATGCTCAACGCGCACTACGACACGGTGGGTGTCGAGGGTATGCAGTCGCCGTTCGCGGCGGATGTGCGCGATGGCCGGCTCTACGGCCGCGGCGCATACGACATGAAGGGCAGCCTGGCCGCGTGCATGGGAGCGGTGGAAGCGCTGCTGCGCGCGGGCACGCGACCAGCCGGCGATGTGCTCATTGCGGCCGTCGCCGACGAGGAGCATTCCAGTCTCGGCACCCGCGACCTCGTGGGTCGCTACCGCGTCGATGGCGCGATTGTCACCGAGCCGACATCGCTGCGGGTCTGCCTCGCGCACAAGGGTTTCGTGTGGATGGAAGTCACAACACAGGGTCGTGCCGCGCACGGCAGCCGCCCCGATCTGGGCATTGATGCGAACACGCGCATGGGGCGCGTCCTCGTGCGACTCGAGGGGCTGGGCCGCGAGCTGCGCGCGCGCACCGCACACCCGCTGCTGGGCCACGCGTCGCTGCACGCGGCGCTGCTGCAGGGCGGCACCGGCCTGAGCACGTACGCCGCGGAATGCCGACTGGGTCTGGAGCGGCGCACGATACCGCCCGAGCGGGAAGCCGAAGTCGTGCAGCAGGTGCAGAGCATCCTGGATGCACTGCACATGGAAGACGACACATTTCACGCCACGCTCGCGACGCTGCTGGCGCAGCCGCCGTTCGAGGCCAGGCCGGGTTCGCCGCTGGTGTCGGCGGTCGCGAGCCAGGTCGAGTCGGAGCTGGGGCACGCGCCCGAGTTCGTGGGCGAGACGCCCTGGATGGACTCGGCCCTGCTGGCCGCGGCCGGCGTCGACACGGTGGTGCTGGGGCCGCACGGCGAAGGAGCGCACGCCGACTGTCGAATGGGTGGACCTCGAGTCCGTGCATCGTCTGGCGCGCATCCTGGCGGGCACGGTGGTCGGCTACTGCACCTGAGCCAACCGGACATATTTTCCCGTCGCCGGGCCGCGTGTATCTTGTCGCTGCCGCTGTCGGGGGATCCCCTGGAGACAGACATGGGCGCCATGCAGGGCCAGGAACGCGTTACCGAGCTCCTCCTGAACTGTCGTGGGGGGGACCGCGATGCATTCGACCGGCTGTTCCCGCTCGTCTACCAGGACCTGCGCGGGATGGCGCTCCGGCAGCTGCGACGCGAGCCCGACGGGCACACGCTGGGCGCGACCGCGCTGGTGCACGAGGCCTACGTGCGCCTGGTCGACATCAACCGCGTCGAATGGCGGGACCGCGCTCACTTCCTCGCCATGGCCTCCCGCGCCATGCGCCGAATCCTCGTGGACTACGCGCGCAAGCACCGGGCTGCCCGGCGAGGCGGCGGCGCCGTTCCCGTCGAGCTGGATGACGCGATGTTCGCGATCGAGTCGGATCCGGACCGCCTGATCGATCTGGATGCGGCGCTGGATGGTCTTGCCAGGATGAACGAGCGGCTGGCACGCGTGGTCGAGTGCCGGTTCTTCGGCGGGCTCACGGACGCGGAGACGGCGCTCGCCCTGGGCGTCACGGAGCGGACCGTTCAGCGGGACTGGCTCAAGGCGAGGGGCTGGCTCTTCGAGGCACTGGGCAGCCCTGGCTGATGCGCGCCGACGACGCCGCGGAGAACGCTCCGGACCAGGAGCGCTGGCGTCGCGTCGAGGCGCTGCTCGACGAAGCCCTCGAGCTGGAACCGGCGCAGCGTGCGGCATTCCTCGCCCGCGCCGCCGATGATCCGGAGTTGTTTGCCGAAGTACAGCGCATGCTGGGCGCGATCGAGCGCTCGGAAGCGTTCCTGCACGAGCCGGTCGCTCGTGTTGCGGGAGAGCTGAGTCCGAACCCCGCGCCACTTCCCGCCGGGACGCCCGCAGTCATCGAGCACTATCGCATCGTGCGTGAAATCGGCCGCGGCGGCATGGGGTCCGTGTATCTGGCGGAGCGGGTCGACGACTTCGAGCAGCGCGTCGCACTCAAACTGGTGCGTCGTGGCCTGCACCTGGACAACGAGATCGTGCAGCGCTTTCTCGAGGAGCGCCGCATCCTCGCGACGCTCGAGCACCCCAACATCGCTCGTCTTCTCGACGGCGGCTTCACGCCGGACGGACTGCCGTGGTTCGCGATGGAGTACGTCGACGGCGTGCCCATCGACCGCTACTGCCGTGAGCACGCCGTGGATGTGCCCGGCCGGCTGAACCTCTTCCTCGCCGTCTGCGATGCCGTGCGTTACGCGCACCGCCACCAGATCGTGCACCGCGATCTCAAGCCGGGCAACGTGCTGGTCACGGCGGAAGGCGATGTGAAGCTGCTCGATTTCGGCATTGCCAAACTGGTGGCGCCGGACGCGGAGGCGGCGCGCAACCTGACGCGCACCGGTGTGCGCCTCCTGACACCGGATTACGCCAGCCCCGAGCAGGTGCGCGGCGATACCGTGACGCCGGCCAGCGATGTGTGGTCGCTGGGTGTGGTGCTGTTCCAGCTGGTGGCGGGGCGGCTGCCGTTCGGCGAGGAACGCGAGGACGGGTTTGCCATCGAGCGACGCGTTCTGGAGGCGACGCCGCGGCCGCCATCGAGTGTGGCGGTGGAGGAGACCGTGCGCCGGCGGCTGCGCGGCGACATTGACGCGATCGCGCTGCGCTGCATGCGGCGCGAGCCGTGGCTGCGCTACGACACGGCCGGAGAGCTGGCCGAGGATGTGCGCCGCCATCTCGATGGCCGACCGGTGCTGGCGCGCGGTGGCACGCGCACCTACCGCGTGCGCGCCTTCATGCGCCGCAATCGCCACAGTCTCGTGACCGGACTGTCGGGCCTGGCGCTGGGCGGCGCGGCGCTCGGGCTGTGGTCGGCGAGGTCGCGGAACCTCACGATGGTCACGTCGCTCTCGTCCATGAGCATGGCGCCAGTCCTCGCGGTGGGCCGCATTGCCGACTACCGCTCGGCGGCGGAACCGGAACCGTTCAGTCCGCTGGCCGAAATGCTGGTGACCAACCTGGCGCGTACCAGCGGGCTGCGCGTGATCAGCAACACGCGCATGAGTGAGCTGCTGCGCCACGTGAAGTCGGACGTCGATTCGGCAACCGCGCCTGTCGCTGCAGCGCGTCTGGCCGGCGCCACCGAGATGGTGGATGGCGCGCTGTACGCGGCGGCGAGTGGTCTGCGCCTCGATCTGCGGCGCATTGATCTGAAGTCGGGCAACGTGATCGGCTCGAGCACGGTCACCGGCGGCGATCTCTTCGCGCTCGCGGACAGCGGCACGGCGAGGCTGGCGGCGCAGCTGGACGTGGCCCCGCCGCGCGGCTCGATCTCGGACGTGACCACGCGAAGCGTCGTCGCCTACCGTCTGTACAGCGAAGGACTGGCGCGACTCTACGAGAACGACCGCAGTGGCGCGCAGCGTCTGTTCGATGCAGCGCTGACGGAGGATTCCACTTTCGCCATGGCGGCCTTTCAGAGTGCGCGCGCCATTGGCTCCGACTGGCGGCTGCCCCGTCACGCCGCCTACCAGGATCGCATCAACCGCGCGCTGCGGCTTTCCGAGCGCACCAGCGAGCGCGAGCGGCTCATCATACGCGCCTGGTTTGCGAGCACGACGTACGATCCCATCCTGCGCGCCACTGCGGACACGCTCTCGATCCGCTACCCGGACGAGGTCGTGGGCCACGTCTACTCGGGGACGGCACGCATTGTGGCGGGTGATTTTGCGGGCGCGGTGCCGTTTCTGGAGCGCGCCATTGCCATGGATTCCGTCGTGCTGCTGAACGCGCAGAGCAGCTGCAGCGGCTGTGATGCGCTGAACCTGCTGGTCAGTGCGTGGGTGTTCGCGGACTCGATGGATGCGGCCCGGCGCACCGCGCGCCGCGGACTCGTACTGCAGCCGCGCGCCGCTTCCGCCTGGCGCCGTCTGGCTGATGTGCTGGATCTGCGCGGCGAGTACGACGATGCCGCCGAGGCGCTGCGCAACGCGGACGCGGTGGACGAGCTGAACGGCGGACTGGGCGAGCGCGTGCGCCACTACGTGCGGGACGGCGAATTCGACAAGGCTGACAGGCTGTTATCGGACGCACTGGAAACCAGCCCGGCCTCACGGGTGAGCCAGATCTGGTTCTTCCAGGTCATGAGCCTGCGCCATCAGGGCCGGCTCACGGAAGCGCTCGCCGCCGCGCGCCGCTTCCGGCGCGCCGCTGCCGAGACCGGCGGACCGGCGGGCAGCGCGCCGCCGGGCGCCTTCGTCGAGGCGCAGGTGCTGCTCGAGATGCAGCGCTCGAAGAATGCCGCCGCGCTGTTCGATTCCATCTCGCGCTGGTACCTGCCCGGCGAACCGGCATCGAATCGCGCGGCCCGGCGGGTCTGGGCGCAAATGCTGCGCGCCAGCGCGCTGGCGCAGGCCGGCGAGACGGCCAGCCTGGCGGCGCTCGCCGACACCATCCAGCAGGTGGCGCAGCTCAGCTACCTGGAGCGCGACCGCAGGCTGCACCATCACATCCGCGCGCTCGGCCTGGCGGGCGCCGGCCAGGACGAAGCCGCCATTGCCGAGCTGACGAGCGCCATCTACTCGAGCACCACAGGCGGCAATCGCACGAACTACGAGCTGGGCCGGCTGCTGCTGCGCCGCGACCGCGCCGCCGATGCCATCGCCGCGGTGCGCCCCATCGTGCGCGGCGCCGTGCTCGACGCCTCCAACCTGCACCTGACGCTCACGGAAGCACACCTGCTGCTGGCGCGCGCCTTCGATGCCGCCGGCCAGCGCGACAGTGCACTGGCCCACTATCAGCGCGTTATCGGCGCGTGGCAACGCGCGGAGCTGCCCTTTGCCGCGCAGCGCGACTCGGCGCAGCGGCGCGTGGGCGAGCTGCAATCCGCCATGCGCGCGACAAGGCTGCAGGGTTCCGCCGCCGCCGCAGTCCTCGATCCCGTTGTTGAAAGCTCAACAACGAATTGACGGACGCGCAGTTGCCGTGACAGCCGCCGGCACCCATCCGGCCGCGCGCCGCCCTTGCCGCCTGCAACCCGGTGTAGCAGCCGCATCCCGTCCAGCGAGGAGGCCGTGATGCGTCCAGTCTGGCAGGTGCGCAGCACCACTCATCATGCCGCAGTCGCCATCCCAGCGCTCATTCTGCTGCTCGCCAGTGTCGGCTGTAATGGCGACGCCACAGGCGATGGCGGCGATCACGCGTTCGCGCCCACCACGCCGGCGATCCTGTCCGTGGACAATCCGGGCAAGGACGAAGACCCGTCGGTGGTGCGCGCGAAAGACGGAACGATCTTCGTCGCGTGGTTCTCCGACCGCACGGGCAGCGGCGACATCTACGTAACGCGCATCCGGCGGGCCACCGCGTGGCAGGCGCCGGTGCGGGTGAGCCACAGTCAGGATGGCGAGTTCAATCGGCATCTGATTCAAAGCGACGACGGCACCTTCCACCTGACGTGGTTCCGCTGGAGCGCACCCTTCCGCGGGCACATCATGTACAACCACTCGGCCGACGGCATCACGTGGGATCCGGCCAATGAAGTGCAGGTGACGTCGGCGGCCGATGTCGACGACTGGGTGCCGACCATCGCGCAGGCGCCCGATGGCGCGCTGCTCATCTACTTCGCCAGCGCATTGCGCACGCCCGCGCACACGATAACAGACCTTTACGTCGCGCGCCGCCCGCCCGGGCAGGAGAACTGGACCTCGCCCGTGCCCGTGGCCGGCCTGAACGATCCGGTCATGAACGACCACCTGCCCTACGCCGCGCGCATCGACGATCACATTGCGCTGGTCTGGGTACGGCACGACACGACGGAAGCGCTGCCCTGGTTGAACCACAAGTCGGATGTGTACTACGCCACGTCCAGCAATGGGCTCACGTGGACGGAGCCGGTGCGGGTCACGAGGGATGCCGGCAACATTGTGAATCTGTTTCCCAGCCTGTATCAGCGGGAAACCGGCAACTGGATGATCAGCTGGCTGTCCACGCGCGAAGGCCCCAACCCGCGCGTGTATCAGATTCCGGCCGCATCCGCGCAGGTCTACCCGCTGGGTGTTTCACGCATTGGCGCGGTGGGTGACGGCTACTCGCACAAACTCGTGCTTACCAGCACGAATGGCGTGTACCTGGCCGTCTGGGTGTTCGGTGCGGAGGGCTCGCAGGACGTCTACTATCGCTTCTTCGAGCCCTGATCGCGGGCGCGGGCCGCGGGCGTTCGTGTGAGGCGCCCGCGACCCTCCATTCATGCCAGCGACGACTCAGCCCGGACAGAGCGAGCCACCACGGCCGCCGCCGCCACCAAAGCCGCGGCCCTGCGGCGGCGGCGGCGCGGCGCTGCGTGGCCAGTAGTTGTCACTCACATCGTTGTCCGGGAAGCGGCAGTGCGGATCGAGTGTGATCCGATCGATCTTCCGGCCACCGAAGTCCAGGACCGCGTTGAAGGTGCGGCTGCCGTTGAACCACACATCCACGGGCCAGGTCACCACGGCCGTGCTGTCGGTTACCACGCTGTTAGGCATGGCATGGATGGCTGGCCCCTGGGGCGCGAACTTTACACCCAGCACCACCGGCGATGGCATCTGCCCGTCCTGACGCACGGTTACAGTCGTGCGCGTTCCCGTGGTGCTGACATTCGCGATCGAGCCGTCCGGCGCATCGGTGGTGAACAGCCAGTAGTACCAGAACCAGCCCAGGTCGCGGTGCAGCGCGTTGGACATGAAGAAGGCGTAGTCCCAGGGTGAGGGGTGCTTGAAGCGCCACGCCTTCGCGTACGCGCTCATGGCGTGCCACACCGCGCTGTCGCCCACCACGCCACCCAGCATCGAGAGCATCATGGGCGCCTTCGAGTACGCCTGAAACGAATACATGGGACCGCCGTAATTCGCATCCCACATGAGCGGCGCTTCACGCTCGTCGCCACTGCTGCGGCCGTAGCTCTGGCCGTAGCCGTCGACATCGAACGGCTGGTGCTGGCGATCCTGCCGCGACAGTACGTTCATGTACTGGTTGAAGCCTTCATCCATGAAGCCGTACCAGGTTTCGTTGACGCCCACCATCATGGGCCACCACTGGTGTCCGGTCTCGTGGTCGGACGCGCCCGCGCTGGACATGATGAACATCGGGTATTCCATGCCGCCTTCGGGGCCATCCACGACGGTGAGCAGCGGGAACGCGTACGGCATCCACAGCTTCGAGTAGAACTCGAGCGCGTGGCTGGCAATGGGACCGCCTTGCGCGTACTGCTGCGCGTGTCCGGGCAGATAGAGGATGTTGACGGGGATCGGGCCCTTGCCGGGGATGGTGGCGCGGGTGGCATCCCACACGAACTGATTCGACGTGGCCCACGCGACATCGCCGGCGGTATCCGCGACGAAGTGCCAGACAAGCCGGTCGCCTGCTGCCGTAGACCTGCCCGGCCCGCGCTCATCGGCGCTCACGATGCTGCGCACGGAATCCGAATCCAGCACGTGTGCCAGCCGCTCGCGCGCCGTGCGGGTCAGCACATCTTCAGGATTCTGCAGCACGCCCGTCGCGCCCACGATCCAGCCGGCGGGCACGTCGATGTGCACGTCGAAGTGGCCGAAGTTGTTGTAGAACTCGGAGGGGCCAAGATACGGATCGGTATCCCAGCCGCCCTGGCGCAGATCATCGAACACGGTAACACGCGGATACCACTGCGCCACCTGGTACAGGCTGTCCGCCCAGCGGCCCATGCGCAGGCCGCGCACGTTGTCGGCACGCGGAACACGGAAGTTCCACTCCGCTTCCAGCTTCGCTGTGCCACCCGCTTCGATGGGCTTTGCCAGCTGAATGCGCGCCACCGTCTGATCGAGTCCCGTGACTATGGGATGCTCGAGCGGCGCCCCGCCACGACCCCCGCGGCCACCTCTGCCGCCGCGGCCCAGCTCGCTGGCGAGAGGATGCAGCTCGATGAGTTCATCGTCGACGGCAAGACGCGTGACCTGCATGCCATCGGTGATCTCGGTGACGGTTTCCGCGCGCGGCACATTGGGTGAGAAGATGTTCTGGTCGAGCCGCAGCACGATCGCGTTCATCTCGTGCGGGCTGTTGTTGTGAATGATCGCAGTCTCGTGGCCGGATACGGTCGATGTGGATGGGTCCAGCTTCGCGTCGATCGTGTAGTCCATCCAGAGCTGCCAGTAGTTCGGTCCGGGCCGTCCGGTGGAATCGCGCGTGCCGGCCGCGAAGGCGCGCCGGATCATGTCGGTCATTGGAATGTCGCGGCGGATCGCGCGCGGCGGCGGACCGGCCGTCGCGACGCCCGTGTTGCCTCTCGCCTGCGCGCGGGCCAACGCCGGTGTGAACAGCACGCCCGACAGAAGCAGCAGCACAACAGCAGATCGCTTGCGCATTGCAGAACTCCCAGGATTTGCGGGTGGCAAGTGTGACGGCGTGGGGAGCAGGATGCGGCGCGATGGGACGAGGCCTTCAGGGAGGCCCCGGCGGCACGAAACCGTTGCGGACTGAACCATGACCCGCTCCCGCCAACTGCGTGGGACAGGGTCGAGAGATACTACATTGCGGCCGGACGCGCGAGTCGGGGTCCGCGGCGCCCGGCCGGCGCGGTTCAGTTCGCGGGCGGGCGGGCGCGCAGGCGGACGCGGATCGGCTCGACGATCGCGTCGCGCTGGCGCATGCGGCGCAGCGAGAGGATGGCGGGCTCCGTCAGCTCCTGGCCGCGCGGCAGCAGCAGCAGGCCGCCGCGCGTGCGCACATCTTCGTCCAGCACCCAGCCGGCAACGAGATCGCGCACCGAGGCGGCGCGCAGCTCACTGAATTCGGCGCGGAAGCCGTCCATGGCCGCAATCACGGCGTCGCTCGGCAGCGGGCGCAGCCGGCGCAGGTGTTCGTTGATGCTCGCGGCGGGCATGTTCTTGACGAACGCGTCCTCCATTGCCAGCGCGGCGCGCAGCAGCTCTGCGCCACGGGTCACGTCCGATGATGCCTTTGCGGGCGGCGGCGCATTCTGATAACGCACGATTTCGGCGACGCGATCCAGTCGCGGAATCGGCGCGAGCAGACGCCACGCGATCTCGGCATGGCTCGCCAGCAGCGCCGCATCACGCGCGGGCAGGGCTTCATCGCCGCGCGCCAGCACCAGGTCCTGCGGCAGGCCCACCCAGCCGATCTGACTCAGCGAGGCCGCCGCCTCGTACATCCACGCCTCTCGCCAGCGCAGCGTGCGCAGGGCGTGGCGCACGCAGGCCTCGGCGAAGGCGGCGCGGTGGAACGCCCAGGGCGAGGCCACGGCCAGGATCTGCGTGAGCATGTGGATGGTGCCGCGCAGCGTGGTCTCCAGCAGCTCGCGCTCCGCCTGCGCGAACCAGTGCTTCGCCACGGCCTGCTCCAGTGTTTCCAGCAGCACATCAGGCGGACACGGCTTGGTCAGGAAACGGAACACTCCGCCATCGTTGATGGCCGCAACGGCGGCCGGCACATTGGCGTGTCCGGTGAGCAGCACCCGGACAGTATCGGGAAAGCGGCCCCTCGCCCGCGCCAGGAACGATGCGCCGTCCATACCGGGCATGCGCATGTCCGAAACCACGACCGTGAACGGACCGTTCGCCTCCATCAGCTCGAGACCCTTCTCGCCGCTGGGCGCGGTCACCACGGCAAAGCGGTCGTGCAGCGTGCGTTCCAGCGCCGCCAGCACGTTGGGCTCGTCATCGACGCAGAGGATGCGCACGCCGTCAGCCATCGGACTCTCCGCACATGTCGCAGAACTGGCTCTCGAAGACGGGGATACGGTCGGCCATACCGAGCTGTGTCAGGAACGCGGCATCAGGCGCTGCGCCGGCGGCCAGTGACACGGCCACGTGCACCATGGCGATGGGCCCGAACTCGTGCTGGGGCACGCGACCCGGCGCGTGATGGTGCGCCACGGCTTCGACAATGGGCGAAGGCAGGCCCCAGAGTCCGAGCAGGTAGGCGCTCACTTCCGCGTGCGTGATCTCCGCACCTGCCGCCCTCGCCTCCTCGCACAGTACCGGCACACCGGGCACCAGCAGCGCCACATCCGCGAGCAGCGCGGCCGTAGCCGCGATCTCGCCCGCCACGCGCGATGGCGCCAGGCGCCGCGCGAAGAGCGACGCGCGCAGCGCGCGCTGCTGCAACGCCTCGGCCATGCTGCCGCCGTAACCGCCCAGCGCCTCGCTGGCCAGCACCAGGGTGCGCAGCGAATCCACGCCGATGCGCGCCACGGCCGAGCGGATGTCCTCGATGGGCGAGCCGCGCCACATTAACGCAGAGTTAGCCAGGTGCAGGACGCGCAGCGCCAGCGCGGGGTCCTTGCCGATGATGGCCGCCGCGTCCGCCGTGCCCTGCGCGTTGTCGGAGAGCGTGCGCCACAGCTCGAGGCAGATCCGGGGCGCCGGGGGCAGACGGTCCACGCGGCCGATCAGACGCTGCAGGGGCGCGCTCTGCAGCATGCGCTGCAGACATTCGAACCGCTCGATGGCGTCGACCAGCACCTGTCCGGCACAGGGCTTGGACAGGAACTGGTGCGCCAGGCCGAGCGCACGGAAGGCGGCCTCCTGATCCGTGTGACTGGAGAGCAGAATGCGCATGGCGCCGGGATGCCTCGCCTGCACGTGGCGCAGCAGGCCGGCGCCATCCATGCCGGGCATGCGCATGTCGCAGACGACCACGTCCGCACTCCATTCCGCCAGCAGCGCCATGGCTTCCGTAGCGCTGGTCGCGAAGCGTGTTTCCCATTCCCGGTCCAGTCCGAACAGCATGCGGCCGAGGCCGTCCAGCACGCGCGGTTCGTCATCCACGAAGAGGACGCGCATCGCTATTCCTCCGCCTCGATGAGCGGCAGCTGCACGAAGAACGTGGTGCCGCGTCCCAACTCGCTCTCGAACCAGATCTGACCACCGTGTTTCTCCACCACTGTCGAGTAGGCGATGGCCAGTCCCTGGCCCGTGCCCTTGCCCACCGGTTTCGTGGTGAAGAACGGATCGAACACGCGACCGCGAATGGCCTCCGGGATGCCGGCGCCGTCGTCCTGTACCGTGATCTGCGCATGATCGCCCAGGCGCCGTGTCGTGATGCGGATCAGTCCCTTGCCCGCGGCGTCGCCGCTGCGCGCTTCCGCCACCGCGTGCGCGCTGTTGACGATCAGGTTGAGCACGACCTGCCCGATTTCGTTGCGCAGGCAGGACACTGGCGGCAGCGCGGGATCGAACTCCGTCTCCAGCTCGGCCACGTACTTCCATTCGTTGCGCGCCACGGTCGCGGAGCTGCGGATCAGCTCGGACAGCTCGACCGGTTCCTTGTCCGCGGTCGAGGGATGCGACAGCTGCTTCATGGCGCCGACGATGGTGGCGATGCGGGTGAGCCCATCCTGTGACTGCTCGAGTGCGGCGGGCACCTGCTCCCGCAGGTAGTCGAGGCGGCCCCTGGCCATGGCGCCGTCCGCCGCACCGACCAGCGCCGTCAGCAGACCCGCCTCCCGCGCGGCCTGCACGACTTCCAAAGCGCGATCCAGTATTTCCAGCAGCGATGCGAACGCGCGTTTCACGAACACCGCATTATCAGACACGTACTGGGTGGGCGTATTGATCTCGTGGGCCACGCCCGCCGCCAGCTGGCCGATCGCTTCCAGCTTCTGTGCCTGCAGCAGACGGACCTGCGTGGCACGCAGCTCGGCCAGCGCCTTCTTCAGCTCCTGCCGCTCATTCTCCAGCTCGCGTGTCTTGCGGCTGACGACCTGCTCCAGACCAATGTTCTGCTCCAGCACGGCGAACGCCGACCCCTGGTTGACGGCCTGGTCCTCGAGACGGCGCATCAGTGCGGCCACTGTCTTGTCACGGGCGCGCAGCTTGCGCCCCAGTTCGGCCAGGCTGGCCGTGAGCACAGTCGGGTCCATCGAACCGACGTCCACGTCGGGGCATTCTGCCTGCGGCAGCAGGGTCCGGGCGTCGCCCGCGCAGCCGACGGTGTCTGCCACTTCAGCCTCCGATGGCAATGCCGGTGAAGGTCTGGTTCACGTGCACGCCGTTGAACTGCTCGCCATAGGTCGAGAAACCAATGACGCGGTTGTCCGCCAGGAACTCGCCAATGCGCGTGTCCTGTCCCAGCTGCTCCAGCTCGAGCCGGCGCAGAATGCAGTCACAGCCGATCACGAGCGCGGGATCGGGCACCTTGCCGCGAACCTGGTCGAAGGCCGCCTTCAGCGTGGCGAGTGCATCCACACTCTCGCCGATGGACACCACGAGTCCCTCCTCGATGGCGCAGATGAGGGAGAGGGACAGATCCGGATTCACCTGCGTCATGGAGCGGATGTAGTAGTCGTCCCCGATGCGCAGCATGAGCGGATGACGCGAGAAGATGTTGAGATTCAGCAGCTCGACCGGCACACCGATTGTTTCCGCATAGACCAGCGCCGCCGGCTCGCCGTTGATTTCGAGGATCTTCCGCTCTTCCGGCAACGCATCCGTGATCACCAGCTTCACGCCGGTGGGGACGAAGTGCTGCAGCTTGAACGTGGCGAAAGGAAGGCTCGACTCGAAGACAGAGAACACCGCCGCATCGCCGTGGAAGCGGCCGCAGTGGTACACGTGGGTCTCTGCGAAATGCAGGTCATTGCCGGCCGAGCCACCCACAATGGGTACATTGCCCAGTGCCTGGTACAGCGCGGCGGCCAGCCGCTCTTCCATCAGCGAGAGACCATCCACCAGCAGCAGCCCGAAGACATGACCGGCCGCGGCCGAGGTCTCGAAGGTGAGGTGCACCATGTCCGCGATGCGCGAGGCCTCGGCCTGACAGCGTGAAAGCGGCTGGATCAGATACGGCTCCAGGTGCACGCCGCCACCGCTCAGCGTGACGCCGCACAAGCCCTCGCGCTGGAAGCCCCACGGCCCCAGCTGGCCGGAAGAGGTGCAACCCGTCGCCGGACAGTGGAACACACGCTGAATCTCGCGACCGAGCACATTGAGGTCATACGCGGGTGAGCAGAAGAAAAGCAGCGCGTCCAGATCCGTGGTGCCGACCTGCCGCGCAAGCTCAGCGACGGCAGCGACAGGATCGGGATCCACACTGCTGCCGTGACGTGCAAGCATGGCCATGATAACGCCCCCTGTTAGGGGCGTTTTCGGCCTTGCCATGCATTTCTTTAGGCGATGACGGCGGTTCGCGGCACACCCCCGGGGTGGATGCGTCCGCTGCCTTACAGGATTGTGCGGAACCGGACTACCAACCGCCGCGTCTCACCCGTCGTGCGCGGCCGGGCCATCAATCATCGACGCGCAGCCTGATGGTATAGCGATCGGGCTCGATACGCTGGCCGGCGTGGTTCTCGGGCGTGACCGCGAGGAGTGTGATGGTGAAGCCATGGAACGCGGCGTGATCGGGGTCGACCGCCGTGTGCAGCACGAGGGACGCGCTCTCGCCACCCTGCATGGCGACAGGCACGCTTGCTTCCGCATCGCCCTCCCAGACGCAGACCACGTCCACCGCGCAGCGGCTGTCGGCCATGATGCCGCGGAAGCCCACGATGAGGCCGGTACTGCCCACGCGCGCAGCCTGGCCCGGTCGCAACTCGAACGTTTCGCCGCGCCGCGCAGCGACTACGATCGCGCCCACATCCGGCGACGCCGGATCAGGCGAGTGCGACGTGCACGCAGAAACGGCCAGCAATGCGACAAGCGCAAGAGCGCGCTGTTCTCTCGAGTTCCGCTTCAAGTGGTCCTGCCTTCGCCGTGAGCTGCTGCCCCTGCCGGCAGCCGGCGGCGCGACGCGAACGTGAAGCCGCGTCGTCGCCTGAAATTCGTTATACCCCGCTCAATACCAACGCGTCAGGCCGCGGGTTTCCGACAGCGCCGCCCCCGGTGGCCGGCGGCACGGCGATCCCGGGCCGGACGGCTGCGAACTGCGCTGTTATGAAACGCGCATGGTCTCGAGCGGACTGGTGCGCGCGGCACGGCGGGCAGGCAGCAGGGAAGCACACGCGCCCACCACCAGCAGCAGCACGGCCACGCCGGCAAAGGTGAGCGGGTCGCGGGGACTGACCTGGTAGAGCAGGTCGGCCAGCTGGCGGGTCAACAGCAGCGCGAGCACCAGACCCATGGCCGTGCCCGCCGCGACCCAGCCCATGCCCTGGCGCGTGATGCGCGCGGCCAGCGCCAGCGGCTCAGCCCCGAGCGCCAGACGGATGCCCAGCTCGCGGCCGCGCTGCCCCACGATGTACGACATCACGCCGAACTGTCCCACCGACGCGAGTGTCAGCGCCAGCCCCGCGAACACGGTGAGCAGCAGTGCCAGCAGTCGCGCGCGCGCCAGCACGTCACGCGCGCGATCCTCCATGGTGCGCACGTCGAACAGCGGTACCGCCGGCGCGACCTCCGCCGTGGCGTCACGTACGGCCGCCACCCACGCCAGCGGCTCGCCAGTGGTGCGCAGGAACACGTACATTGAGCGATACACGAACTGCAGCGCGGGCGCGTACACCACCACGCCCGGCGCCTGCTCGATGCCGTCGTAGTGCACATTGCCGACAATGCCGATCACCTCGGCCGTGGCGCCATCGCGCAGGAACGCGGTGGCCAGTTGCAACGGCTGGCCAATGGGATCCTCGTTCCCGAACAGCACGCGCGCCGCGGTCTCGCTCAGCACCACGACTCTCGGCCCTTCCGCGTTGTCCGCCGGCGTGAACATGCGCCCCCGCCGCAGCGGTATGCCCAGTACCGACAGATGCGCAGGCATGACGAAGTGAATGCCGACCTCCGGCCGGCTGTTCTCCGCGAACTGCTGCGCGCCCGCGCGCGTGGCCACCGTACTGCTGCAAAGACCGGAAAGCGGTGTGCAGGCGTCGACACTCGCAGCGCTCACACCGGGCAGCGCCGCCAGCCTGGCCGTAAGATCACGGTACAGCGCCGGCGCCGGCATGGAGTCATTGCGGGATGGCGCGACGCGCAGCGTGAGCACGTGCGTCGCATCGAATCCCGTATCCACGGAAGCGAGCCGCCCCAGAGAGCGCAGCAGCAGCACCGCGCTCACCACCAGCAAGGCAGCGAACGCCGCCTGCGTAACGACCAGTGAAATGCGACTGGTGACACCGCTCCGGCTGACGCCGCTGCCGGCCGCGTTCTCGCTCAGCGCATCGCTGAGCATGGGTCGGGCCGCGCGGCGCAGCAGAGTAACACCGGCCGCCAGTGCGGTGAGCAGTGTGAGTCCCAAACCGAATGTTATCACGCCGCCATCCATGCCGATGGCGTCCGCGCCCACGAGATAGCCGCGGTCACTCTGCAGGACGGCGCGGCTGAACGCGGACAGGACCTGGACGCCACCCGCGGCGAGCAGCAGACCGAGCGCCCCGCCCAGCAGCGCCAGCAGCAGTGTCTCCACCGCCAGCTGGCGCAGGATGCGACCGGGCCCCGCGCCCAGCGCCAGGCGCACCGCCAGCTCGCGCCGGCGCACCAGATTGCGCGCGTGCAGCAGCGTCGCAATGTTGGCGCACGCCACCAGCAGCACCAGCAGCACCGCGCTGAACAATACGACCGTCGTGCGTCGCACCAGCGGGCTGACGCGCTGCGCATCGAGCCGTACCAGCACGGCACTGCCGGCCGGGTTCGCCGCGTCACTGCTGCGCGCGATCGCCTGCCCCGCGCGTGCCGTCGACTCCACCGCCCGCTTCCAGTCCACATCCGGCCGCAGCCGCGCAATCACGCGGAACCAGTGATTGCCCCGCTCCTGCAACGCCTCCGGATAGTAGAGCGCCGTCGCCATGGTGAGCGGTACCCAGACATCCGCACCCTGACTCAGGCCACTGAAGCCGGGCGCGGCCACGCCGACGATGCTGAACGGAGTGTGGTTCAGCTCGAGCGTGCGCCCCAACACGCTGTCAGCCCCGCCAAAACGCCGCTGCCAGAGACTGTGACTGATGACGACCACCGCGTTGCCACCCGGCATAGCGGATTCTGCGGGTGTGAACGTGCGACCCAGCACCGTACGTACGCCCAGCAGCGGGAAATACGAGCCGGTGGCCAGCTCCACGTTCACGCGCTCCGCCTCTTCGCCGCTCGTGAGGTTCTGCGCCAGCATGCCAAAGCCGGCAAGCTCGCTGAACGCGGCCTGCTGCCGCCGCAGCTCCTCGTACTTCGGATACGACCAGCTGGTCAGGGTGTCGACGCGCGTGCCATTGAGGCGAGGCGAGGTCAGCTGCACGAACGCGAGACGACCCGCATCCGGCCATGGCAGCCGACGCAGCAGCAGACCGCGCAGCGCACCGAAGATCGCCGTGTTCGCGCCGATGGCGAGTCCCAGCGTGAGCACCGCTGACATGGTGAAGCCCGGATGCGCACGCAGCTGGCGCAGCCCGTGTCGCAGATCCATCCACGCATTCCGCCAGCCAGCGCCCGCTGCGATTGGCCCGCAGTTCTTCCGTGTAGCGCTCGACACCGCCGAACGCCACCCCCGCCCGCCGCCTCGCCTCGTCTCCACTCATGCCCAGCCTCAGGTTCTTCTCGGTTTCCATTTCCAGGTGGAAGCGCAGCTCCTCCGCCAGCTCGCGGTCCGTGCCCCGCCCGCGCAGCAGCTCGCGCAGACGGAAACGCGCAGCCTTGCGCCAGCTCATGGCGAGACTCCCGGCCCGATCGCGAATTTGCCGCGGCACACCGCTCGATCGACGGAAGCTGAGGAGGGAGGAACCGCCCACGGCCGCGCGCGGCCGTCTAACGACGTGTCAGGGAACCGCCGGCCCGGGCCAGACATTCAGGGAGCCGGGTCGAGGATGGATTCCACCGCCGCCACGTAGCGGCGCCACGAGCGCGTCTCCTCGCCCACCGCGCGCCGGCCCGCGGCCGTCAACCGGTAGTAGCGCGCACGGCGACGATTCTCCGTCACCTGCCACTCGCTCTCGATCCAGCCCTTCTGCTCCAGCCGCTGCAGCGCCGGATAGAGCGAGCCCTGGTTCACTTCCAGCACGCCGCGCGAGCGCTGCTGGATCAGCTGGCTGATGCCCCAGCCGTGCATTTCGCCCGCCAGCAGTGTCTGCAGCACCAGCAGATCGAGGGTGCCGCGCAGTACATTGGGCGTGGGAGGCGTGGTCATGGTGCTCCGGCGTTCCTGTCGAAACCCGACAGGAAGATGCCGGAGACACCGGCAGCTGTCAAGCGCGATCAGAAAACAAACGCGGAAATACCGATGGCAAGGCCGTAGGTGTTGCTGTCGACATTGACCTCCGTGCGCTGCGGCGTGAACTGCGCCTGGCGCGTGTGTGTGCCCTGGTAGAACACGCCTGTGTTCACGCCCACGCCATGCGACAGCAGGAAGAGCAGACCGGCCGTGCCTCGCCACTGCCACTCGGTATTGCCCTCGTCGCCGAGCAGACCATTGTTCCGGCTGCGGTGGAGCGCCGCACCGCTGGCCTCGAGGAAGGGGTGCCAGAGGCGAGGTCCGCGTCCGAAGTAGTAGCCGACGATGGGGCCGCCGCCGATCGCTGTGGCGGACTGTCCGGCGGTGGAGGAGCGGGAGAAATCGACTTCTGCGCCGACGCCGAGTCCGGGCGCCACGAAGAGTTGCGCCCGGGGCGAGAGGGCCAGGTTGTTGATGCGGTCCTGCTGCTCTGCAGCGCCCACCCTGGTTCTGCTGCTCGTGTAGCTGGCGCTGCCGCCCAGCAGGATGCTGCCCTTGTCGACGGCGTACTGCTGGGCGTGGACCGCGCCGGGCAGCGCGCCCGCCATTAACAGCGCTGTCAGCACACGCAATTTCGACATTGTGGACTCCTTGCTTCTGGGGGTTGGTCCGGGGGAATCACGACTCGCGCAATGCGGCGAGCGGGTCGGTGCGCGCGGCGCGCAGTGCCGGGGCCAGGCTGGCGGCCAGCGCCACACCGATCAGGGTGGCGGCCACGAGTGCGAAGGTCAGTGGATCGAGCGGGTCGACGTCGAACAGCAGTGTTCGCAGCACGCGGGTGGCGGCCGCGGCCAGGATGACGCCCAGGCCGATGCCGATGACTGCCGGGCGCACGCCACGGCTCAGCATCAGGCGCAGGATGCTCTGCTGCCGTGCGCCCACGGCCATGCGCACACCGATCTCGCGGCGACGTTCGGCGACGGATTGTGCGATGAGGCCGTACAGCCCGATGGCGGAGAGCAGCAGCGCGAGGCCGGCGAAGCGAGACATGACGAAGCTGACGCCGCGGCGGGGACCGAGCGAGGCGTCGACGATGTCGTTCAGCGCGCGCATCTGCCAGGGCGGTACGGCCGGGTCCACCGCAGCGACGGCAGCGCGCAAGGCATCCGGAACGCGTGCCGGGCCACTCGTGCGCACGGCGAGGGAAATCCAGGGTGAAGGCGCCTGGCGGAACGGCTCCCATATCTCCGGATGCGGTGCGTCGACCACGTCGTTGAACCGCTGTCCCTCGACCATGCCCACGATCGTGCCGGGTCTCGGCTTGCCGCCCGTGCGCAGCACGATCTCGCGCCCCACGGCATTGCCGTCGGGGAAGAGCGAGTGTGCGAGTGCTTCGTTGACGATGTAGACGGTGCCGGCCGTGCCGTCATTGTCGCGGAACGCGCGCCCGGCGAGGACGCGGGTGCCGAGGGTACCGAACCAGTCGGCCGATGCCGTGCGGTAGGATGCTGTACGTTCGGCGCGCCCATCCTGCGCTGCCGGTTCACCCGGCAGCAGGACCGTGAAGCCCACACCCAGCTCGTGTGTCAGCGGCAGTCCGTTGGCGACCGCTGCCGCGTTCACACCAGGGATGGCGCGCACGCGTTCCAGCAGTGTCGTCGCATACGCGTTCTGCTGCGCGCCGGTTGCGTATCGCGTGTCGGGAAGCCGCAGCCTGAGCGTGAGCACCTGCTCCGGGTGGAAGCCCAGCGGCACGTCGTGCAGGCGGGCCATGCTGCGCGCCAGCAGTCCGGCCGCGCTGACGAGCACGAAACTGAGTGCCACCTCGAGCACGAGCAGAGCACTTCTCGCCCGTGTGCGCGAGGGATCCGCGCCCACGCCTTCCGCGCGTGGCAGGCGCCGGCTGGCACGCGCCGCGTGCAGTGCGGGCGCGGCGCCGAAGAGCAGTGCGGCCAGGCAGGTCGCGGCGGCGCTCCAGGCGAGGACCGGCGCCTGCAGGCTCACGCGCGCAGTGGGCAGCAGGCCGGCCGGGAACAGCGCGACGACGCCATCCAGCGTCCACGCCGCTAACAGCAGTGCTACCAACAGACCCATCCCCTCCGAGCAGCATGGATTCCACCAGCAGCTGCCGGATGATGCGTGCGCGGCCCGCGCCCAGCGCGCCGCGCACCGCGAACTCGCGGCCGCGCGCACTGACGCGCGCCAGCATGAGGCCGGAGAGATTGACGCAGCCGATCAGCAGCACGGCCAGCACGGCGGCCAGCAGCACGAGCAGCGGCTGGCGCAGCGCGCGCGTGAGGTCCGTCTGCAGGCTGACCAGCTGCAGCTGCGGGTCGCCGGGATCGCGTGGCCGGCGTGCCGTCATGGCTGCGCGGATCTGCTGTTCCGCAGCGGCCGCGCTCATGCCCGGTCGCAGTCGGGCAATGGCGTCGGGCGCGGCAGCGCCGCCCATGAACTCCCAGGTGGTCGGCAGAGGAATCCACAGCTCCGCACCGACGGGGAACTCGAAGCTGGCGGGCATCACACCGGCGATCGTGTACGCGATGCCGCTGAGGCGAACGGTCTCGCCGACGATCCCGGCGCGCGCGTTGAACTGCTCGCGCCACACGTGCTCGCTCAGGAGCACCACGTGGTTGCCTCCGCTCACGCCCTCGCCGCCGGTGAAATCGCGGCCCAGCAGCGGGTGCGCGCCGAGCGTGCGCAGGAAGGACACGTCCACCTGCGCGAGATTCACGCGCCGCGCACTCGCGCCGGCAAGCTCGAGGTTGGCACCGCTGCCCGTGTAATAGAGTGTTGCGCTCTCCAGCAGCGGGCTTTCCCTGACATTGCGGCCCAGCACGAAGCCTCCGGAACTGAAGGCCAGGGGCGGGTTCTTCATGGCGAAGACCCGCTCGGGATGGTCGTAAGGCAGGCGGCGCAGGAGGACGGCGTGGCTCAGGCTGAAGATCGCGCTGTTTGCGCCCAGGGCCAGGCCGAGCGTGGCCACGGCCGCGAGCGTGAAGGCCGGCGTGCGCGCCAGCGTGCGCGCGGCGTGCCGCAGATCGCGCAGCAGCTCATCCATGGTGCGTCTCCGTTCGCGGGTCCCCGCCTGCCTGCTGGAAACCTCGTGCCGGGCTGCGGGCCGCCGGTCCAACCCGCGTACTGCGTATCGCTTACGGCGGCGCTCCCGGCTGCGGCGGGAGGCCCCTGCGGCCCATCGCTGTCGCGTACCCGGACGCCTGCGTCCCACGCCCGTGCGCATCCGCCACCCGCCCGGACCGGCCGGGCCCCGCAACGACTGGCCCCGGCGCCGTTGTCCAACGGTTGCGCGTCCTGTACGATCGCGCGTCGGCACGGCGCGATACCACTACGCGTGAAGCTCTGGAGGCAACATGCTGTTTCGCGAGTTCCGCCAGGCGTTTCGTTCGCTGCTTCGCTCGCCGGTCTACGCGCTGGTGTGTCTGCTCACGTGCGCGCTCGTCGTCGGCGCGGCGGCGGCCATCTTCGGTGCCGTGGATGCCGTGCTGCTGCGGCCCCTGCCCTACCCGGATCCGGGCTCACTGCTCTTCATCGGCGAGCGCTCGCTCGAGGCCACAGGTCCGGCTTCCGTCGCCGGCGCGTACACATTGAACCAGGTAATGGAGTCGAGCCGCACGCTGCAGGACGTGGCCATCTTCAACATTCTGGGAGGCGACGCTGACCGGGTCGGGGGATCCGGCGCGTCTGTCGGGCGCCGTCGCCACTGCCGCCTACTTCAATGCCCTGCGCCGTTCCCCTCGTCTGGGCCGCACCTTCCAGGCGGGCGATGATGCGCCCAACGGCGCCCGCCGTGTGGTCATCAGCGATCGCCTGTGGCGCCAGCGGCTGGGCGCCGATCCCGGCATGGTCGGCCGAAATATCCTGTTATCCGGCACTCCCTATGAGGTGATCGGCGTCATGCCCGCCGATTTCCGTTCGCCCAATGACTACGTGTTCGGTTCGCGCACACCCGACATCTGGACGGCACGGCCCATTACCGGCACGAATCCGGGCAGCCGTTCCTTCCGCGCCGTGGCCAGGCTGCGGCCCGGTGTGAGCGTGGCGCAGGCCAACGCCGAGCTGGACGCGCTGCGCCAGCGTATCGGCGAGCAGTTCCCGGACTGGGCGAAAGCCTCGCGTATCGTGGCGCTGCCGCTGCAGGCGCAGGTGACCGGCGAAGTGCGACCCGTGCTCGTGCTGCTGGCCGTGACCGCCGCTCTGGTGCTGCTCATCGGCTGCGCCAACCTTGCTAATCTCGTGTTGGTGCGCGGCCTGACGCGCGCCCGCGAAATGGAAGTGCGCGCCGCCATGGGCGCGGGGACGATCGGTGCCCTGCGGCCGCTCGTGCTCGAGGTCTTCGTGCTGGGACTGGTGGGCGCCATGGCCGGGCTGGCACTGGCGGCCGCGGGGCTGGGACTGGTCGTCAGCGTGGCGCCCGCGGGCCTGCCCCGCCTCGATGGCATTGCCCTGGATGCGCGCATGGTGCTGGCCGCGTTCGCCTTCGCCCTCACCATCGCCGCGCTGGCCGGCGTCGTGCCCGCCTTGCGTCTGGCGCCGTCACGGCGGGGGGCTGGTGGACTCGCCGGGAGCACGCGCGGCGCGTCGCAGACCCGCTCGCAGCAGCGCGCTCAGGCCGCCTTCGCTGTGGCGCAGCTGGCGCTTTCACTGGCCGTGCTTTCCGGCGCCGCGCTGCTGCTGCGCAGCTTCCTGCGGCTCTCGGCGGTGGACCCGGGATTCCGCGCGGACGGCGTGTATGCGACACAGATCGATCTGCCCGCGACGCGGTATCCGGATGGCGCGGCGCAGCGTCGCTTCATCGCCGCTGTGACCGAAGGCTTGATGGCGACGCCCGGCATCACGGGCGCGGGCTTCGTCAGTTCACTGCCGCAGCACGGACTCAACAACTTCTCCACCGGCACGCCCATCAGCGGGCGCCCGGATGATGCACAGAACGCGTTTGCATTCGTGCGCGCGATCAGCATCGGCTACCTCGATGCCATGGGCATCACCGTGCGGCGCGGGCGAGGCCCGCAGCCGGGTGACTGGATCGGTGACAGCATGCAGGTCGCCTTTGTCAACGACGAGTACGCGCGCCGCTTCTTTGCCACCGGGAATGTGCTGGGGCAGCACGTCAATCTGATGGGCAATGATGTCGAGATCGCGGGTGTCGTGAGCAACACGAAGTACAGTGCGCTGAGTGAAGACTGGCAGCCCGAGATCTACGCGCCCACGGCTTTCAGCACGATGTTCCTTGTGGCGCGCTCCAGTGGCGGCGCTGCGGCGGGAAGCGCCGCCATCCGGCGCGTCGTGCACGACGTGGATGCTCTGCTGCCGCTGGACATCCTTGCCGAACGACAGCTGCTGGACGCATCCAGTGCCGAGTCTCGCTTCGCACTGCTGCTGCTCGGTCTGCTCGCCGCGATCGGCACGGTGCTCTCCGGTGTGGGTTTGTACGGCGTGGTTTCCTGTGCGGTGTCCGAGCGGCGGCGCGAATTCGGCATCCGCATGGCGGTGGGTGCGACGGAGTCCGCGGTGGTGGCGGTGGTGTTGCGCCGGGGCCTGCTGATCGCGCTGACGGGTACTGCGCTCGGGCTGGGGCTGGCGCTGAGTCAGGCGAGTCTGCTGCGCGGCATGCTCTTCGGCATCAGCCCGCGCGATCCGCTTGCGCTGATCAGCTCGGCTGCTCTGCTGTCGGCCATTGCATTGCTGGCCAGCTGGCGCCCCGCGCGGCGCGCGGCCCGCATGGACCCGGCGGCTACGCTGCGCGTCGAGGCCTGACCCGCGCCTTCCGGCCGAAGGGCAGCCCGAAGAAGACGGCCAGCCCGAGCGCGACGGCAATGCACAGCGGCACGCTCACGGGTACGACCGCCGCGGCGATCAGATAGAAGAGCGGGCCCGCCAGGTACTGCCGGCTCTGCGCCTCCACTTCCGCGGGCGGCACCCCTTCGCCAATCAGGCGGCGCCCCGCGGCAGCGTAGTGCCAGAGCAGGTTGAAGAGGAAGGAAATCACCACGAAGGTGCCGCTGTAGATCCAGGCGGCGAGTTTCTCGCCATTGCGTCCCACGTACTCGGCCAGCAATGAAGTGGGGAACGGCGTCACGGTCACGCCCAGCAATAACAGCATGTTGAGCAGATTCAGGATGTGATCGGAGCGCCGGATGAGCGTGAACAGCCGGTGGTGGTTGATCCACATGATGCCGATGGTGGCGAAGCTGGTGAGGAACGCGAAATAGGACGGCCACTGCGCCACCAGCGCACGCGCCAGCTCGGCGGACGTGGTCGTGTCCTTCGGCACCTTGAGGTCCAGCACCAGCAGCGTGATGGCGATGGCGAACACGCCATCACTGAACGCTTCGATGCGCGCGGTGTCGCTGGCGTCAGCGGGCATGCCCCGGGTCAGTGCGATCCGGTCGACGTGCTGGGCGGTTTCGAGCGATCCTCGTACGGCCGCAGGTGTTCCTCGAAGAACGTCCAGGTGCGATTCCAGGAATCGCGCTGGGCGGGCGAATCGACGCGCTCCAGCGTATTCGGATCCACGCGCCGGCTGAACGCGTGACCCACACTCGCGCCCCACGGGTCCGGGTCCACGTAGATCTTGGTCTCCGTGATGTCCGGTTTCTGCGCGCGCAGCGCCCAGATCAGCTGCTGGTCCTCCACGAAATTCACGTCCTCGTCGTTGGTCGCCACATGCACGAGCAGCGGCGTGTGCAGTCTGGGCACCAGGTAGAGCGGGGAGCGCTGGATGTACACGTCGCGCTTCTCGAAGGGCAGGCCCTGGATGTTCTGCTGCGTGGCGTACTGGCGCTGGTAGCCCGGGCCCTTGTACGACAGCCGGAACACGAGGTTGGTGACGGGAACGATGGCCGCCGCCGCCTTGAAGGGCGTGCTGTCGCGCATTACCGAGTGCAGCGTGATGAAGCCGCCATGGCTCCAGCCCATGATGCCGACGCGGTCGGGATCCACGTGAGGCAGATTCTGCACCATCCAGTCGTAGGCGGTCAGCACGTCGTCGACTTCATTGCCGCCGTAGTCGATGGCTTCGTGGAACTCCTTGCCATAGCCGGTGCTGCCACGATAATCCGGTGTTATGATGACGTAGCCGCGCTGCACGGCCTCGCGCACGAACGGCCACATGGTCTCGCCCCAGTTGCCGTGCACGCCGCCGTGCACCCAGATCATGGCGGCATGCCCCTTGGGCCCGCGCTTCTGCAGCGGCTGGAACAGGTAGGCGGGGATTTCCATGTCGCCCACGCTGCTGCGATAGCGGATCCTGCGGAAATCGATGATGCCGGCCGTGCGCGCCGCGTAGATACTGTCGGTCGCGGCCTTGGCCTCCATGTCGCGCGCATAGTTGGCGGGCGGCGCGTCTTCCGGCCGGTTGCTGACGTACAGCTCCGCGGCGCGCGCCGAGTCCATCGCCACCTGCGGGCGAGGCGGCCGCTGGCCGCGCTGACCCTGCTGCTGTCCGCGCTGCTGTGCCATGGCGGCGGTCCCCGCCAGCAGCAGGAGCACGGGAAGCAGACCGGCGCAGCCGCGTGCGCGCGCATGCAATGCGGGCGAGGCATTCATGGTCACCAGTTCCCGCTCGGGTGTCCGTGTCGATGGTCGGCCGGCCGCGGGCAATCTTTCATCTACTCACGCCGCAGCGCCAGCGCCGGGTCAATGGTCGCGGCGCGGCGGGCCGGCAGCAGGCAGGCGCACAGCGTCGCCGCCACCAGTAACGCGGCCGCCGCACCCAGTGCGCCCGGATCCACCGCGTCCACCTGAAACAGCACGCTGCGCAGCGAACGGCCGAAGGCCAGGGCCAGTATGCCGCCGCCGATCACGCCCAGGCCGGCCATGCGCAGGGCGCCGCGCAGCACGATCGCCATCAGGTCGCGGCGGGTGGCGCCCAGTGATGCGCGAATCCCGAACTCGGCCGTGCGCTGCACCACCGAGTGCGCCGCGATGCCGTACACGCCCAGCGTGGCCAGCAGAGCCGCAAACGCGGCCATCATGACCAGCACGCGAAGCGGGAAGCGTCGCCGGCTCACGGCACTCGAGCGTTCCACGATTTCGCTGAGCGAACGCACGCCCGCGATGGGCTGATCCGCGTCCAGCGCAGCCACCTCGCCGCGCACGGCCGTGATCAGCTGCGCCGCGGGAAGCGCGGAACGCACGAGCAGCGACAGTCGGTCATCCGGCTGCTGCGCCAGGGGCAGGTACAGTGCCGGCTGCGCCGCTTCCTCCAGGCTCTCATGGTGCACATCCGCAACCACGCCCACGACGGTGACGTCGTCCACCCGCCGGCCCACGGGGTCGACGCTGGCAAACAGCCTGTCAGCCAGCGCCTGGTTGATCACCGCGACGCGGTCGCTGGCGCCCTCATCCCGTTCATCGAAGTCCCGACCGTCGAGCACCGGTATGCCGAGCGTCCCGAAGTAGTCACGGTCGATCAACCGCTGGCGATAATCGGGTGCGTAATAGTCGCGCGGGCGGAACGGCACCGAGCTGGCAAGCGTCGCGTGCGTGACGCCGGGCAGCGCGCGCACCCGGCGCACCAGCTCGGCGTAGAACGACGGCGCATCGGCGGGCCTGTTGCCCTCACGCCGGCGAGGCACGTCGATGACCGTGACACCAGCCTGCTGCACACCGGCTTCCATGCGCTGCAGCCGCTCCATGCTCCGCAGCAGCAGGCCGGTCCCCGCCAGCAGGGCGAGCGCCAGCATGATCTGCAGCACGACCAGCGCCTCGCGCGTGCGCTGCAGGCCGGGCGCGGCGGTGATGCCGGTGCTGCGCGTCACCACGGCGCGCGCGTCGCGAGCCACGAGTGCCGCGGGAACGATGGTGGTGCCCAGTCCGGCCACGGCGGCCAGCGCCAGGGTGAAGCCGATGGCGCCGCCGCCCAGGCGGAGCTGGTCGAGGCGAGGCAGACCGGCCGGCGCAATGGCACGCAGCAGCCCCAGGCCCCAGAGCGCGAGCAGCAGTCCGCCTGCCGCGCCGGCAACGGCCAGCACGATGCCCTCCGCCGCGAGGTGCACGAACACGCGGCCACGACTGGCACCCAGCGCCGAGCGCACGCTGGCTTCCGCCCGCCTGGCCGTGAAGCGCGCCATCTGCACGGCACTGATGCTGGTGCACGCTAACAGCACGGTCAGCACGGCGGCGAGCGCCACAATGGCCATGCCCGGGCGGGCTGCGCCCACCAGCAGATCGCGCAGCGAAGCCAGCTCGATTCCCGAAACACGGTCGCCGCCGGCGACCGTGCGCGCGAGCTGAAACAGCGACGCTTCCACAGCCGGCCGCGCCACACCCGCAGGTACGCGCACAATCACGCGATCGTAGCCGGCGCCGTCCGCCACCCCGCCGGGCAGCGGCACCCACACATTGGCTCGCTCGTCGACCTCCACGCGCAGCAGCGGCGGCAAGGGCAGAAAGTCCTCCGCCATGACGCCCACAATGGTGCAGGGCGTGCCGTTCACGTTCACGGTGCGGCCGATGACGTTGCGGTCGCTGCCGAACGCGCGCACCCACAAGCGGTACGCGATCACGGCGACCTGTGCGCCGTCCGCACTGCCGAAGCCGCGACCGCGCAGCGCATGCGTGCCCAGCACATCGAAGAAATCCGGCGAGACGAACGCGCCCAGCACGCGCTCCGGCTGCGCCGTCCCGGTCAGGTAGAACACGGTCTCGTGGCGCTGCTCGTTGCTGGCCACCAGGCGTACGCCATCCGCGGCCCGCGCGCGCCACTGCTCCACGATGGACCGCTCCACCTGCGTCGACGAGTATTCCCGCCCCGTCGGCCCGCGCCGCACCATTACCTGGTAGAGCTCATCAGCATGGGCCCAGGGCAGCGGCCGCCATAGCACTGTGTTAAGGAGGGCAAAGACCAGCGCCGCCGCGGCCAGGCCCAGGCCGAGCACGATGACGGCCAGCAGCGCGAAACCGGGCGCCCGCGCCAGCGAGCGGGCCGCGAGTTGCACATCACTGCGCAGCCAGGAGAGCAGCGCGGACAGCCCGCGCCGCTGCGCCTTCACCGACGTCGCTTCGCGCCCGGGCGGGTTCCGTGACATGCGGCCGCGGTCAGCGCGGAAACGCGGGCGAGGCCAGGTAGCGCGTCTTCAGGATGTCGCGATGATGCAGCTCGTGGCCCGTGATGATGCAGGCGAGCGCGCGCACACTGAACGTGCGGCCGTTGGAAGTGCCGCGTCGTTCCCAGGTGTCGATGGGCAGTCCGCTGAAGAGTGCCGCGCTGGCCGCACGCACGGTCACCAGCTCGTCCAGCAGCTCGCGCATGGTGCGCTGGTTGAAGCTGGCCGCCGGCACCCACGCGTTTTCGTCGAAACCCGCGAGGGGTGTTTCGTCGCCGCGCGCGAAGCGCAGCGCACGGTAACCCATGACCCGCTCGGTGTCGCCCAGGTGGCCCACCACTTCCTTGATCGTCCACTTGTCGGGCCCGTACGCGAACTCTGCCTGGGCGGTGGTCAGCGGCTCGAGCAGCGCACGCGTGCCGCTCAACTGCTGCCGCATGATCTCCACAATGTCGCCCGCGGGCACATGTCCGATGTAGCCGCCGAACGCAGGCACGTACTCGTCGGCGGCGGGCCGTCCGGTGTAGGCACTCATGTCGCTCCTCTCGGGTTCACGCTCTGGGGGTGACACCGCGTACCATCTCCACGTTGAACATGGGGCTGCCGGTAAGACTGATGAGACGCAGCCACAGCGGCAGGAACATCTCCACGCCGCGCGCGCTCTTGATGTCGCCGATATCGAGGACGTTCTCCGGCTTCCACCCGAACCATTCCGCCAGCCAGCGCCGCACCTGCACTTTCGCGCCGGCATCATTGCCGGAAACGAAAATGTTGTGATTGCCGGGCACCTGCGCGGGATTCACCATCAGCAGGTGGTTCACCGTGTTCAGCGTCTTCACCACCTTCACGTCGGGAAGCGCGCGCTGAATCTGTTCGCCGAGCGAATCCGTGTTGCACACGGTCAGCGTGGGCGGCATCCCCTTCGAGAAGTCGAGCGGGTTCGCCACATCGATGAGGATCTTGCCGTTCAGGTTGGCACTGCCCGCCATGGCGAGCGCCTCCAGCGACGCGTGTCCGGCGGTGCAGTTCAGCGCGGTTTCACCGAACGCGGCGGCGCCCGCAAAGGTGTCATGCGACGCACCTTTTCCCGCCAGTGACGACCACGCCGCCGCCTTCTCGTTGGCTGCGTTCCTGGCGCCCATGCACACCTGATGGCCCATGGCGACCAGCTTGCTCCCCAGTGTGGTGCCCACCATGCCCGTACCGAGAACTGCGATTTTCATGTTCCCTCCCGCATCTGCGTGCCCGACTCATGCCACGTGCGACACCCCGGAATTCGAGCCAGTCGCTGCGCGCGCTCTCGCGGCACGCGCAGAACACCCGTGTGCATTGCGAGAACGTCCTGCGGCGCAGGTGGAGCGGAATGCGCGGCGCGGCGAACGTGAACTGTGCGGTTGATGTGCGCCGGCAGGCTCGCACCGCGGCAGCCGGCGCTCCTGCAATGATGTCACTGGCCCGCAGGAAACGGTTACTGCGAGTGCGTCGAATGTGCAACCGGAACGCACCCTGCGCGAATCCCGGGTCTCAGGAGAGCGTTCCCTCGAGCAGCAGCATGGGCACGGTCATGAGCAGTTCCCCCGTTCCGGTCGCGTGCGTGTTGAGCCGCTCCTCGATTTCCGCGAAGACACCGACCTCCTCCGCCGGTTCGATCACACTGCGCCACCCGGGCAGGAACCCGAGGCGCACCAGCGGATGGCGCAGCAGCGCGCTGCCGTTCGCGAAACGGTACTCGAGCGGGCGCTCGACGCAGCGCGTGACCGTCAGGCCCGCGGCTTCCACGAGGCCGGTCAGCGATTCGATCGTGCCGCGGTGCGCCTCGTTGTCGTGCAATCGCTGGAGCGCAGCGGGACGCCCGCGTGAGCGTACCACTTCCCGGAACACGTCGTAGAACCGGGCGAAATGGCCCTGCACGTTGCTGGTGAGCAGCAGACGACCGCCGGTGGCGAGCACGCGCGCGCACTCCTTCATGCAGCGCGCCGGCTCGGGGATGTTGTTGATGCCCAGATTGCAGGTGATGAGGTCGAAGCTCCCGTCGCGGAAGGGCATGCGCCCGCCATTGCCAAGCACCAGATCCACGTCGTCGCGATCGAAGACGCGACGCTTGAGGGCCGCCCGCTGCAGCGCGGCGAAACGCACATCCAGACCCACGCACTGGCTGGCCGGCCCGAGCCGCCCGGCCAGCTCGATCAGCGGAAAGCCCGCGCCGCAGGCCAGGTCCAGCACCCGCCGCGCCCGGTCCAGCGGCAGGTACTCGAGCAGCAGCGCGCCGAAGGACGCCGCCCACAGGGACACCTCGTCGAACGCGGAGACGAGGTCCGGACGGTCGTAATCGTGCAGCGGCTGGTCCAGATAGTCCGTCATCGCGCCCGCGGATCAGTTCAACTGGTCCGCATGGTCGATGATGCGACCCACCAGGCCGTACGCCTTCGCGCCCTCCGCATCCAGCCAGAAATTGCGCTTCGTATCCGCCTCGATGCGCTCGATGGGCTGGCCCGTGTGCGCGGCAATGAGCCGGTTCAGCCGTTCCCGCATCTTCACGATCTCGCGCGCCTCGATCTCGATGTCGGCCGCACTGCCGCCCGTCCCGCCGGCCGGCTGATGCAGCAGGAATCGCGTGTTAGGCAGACAGCAGCGGTCCTCCAGCGGCACCGCCAGGAAGATGTTCGCCGCGGCGCTCGCCACCCAGCCGGTGCCGACCATGCGTATACGCGGTCGCACGTAGCGCACAACGTCGTGGATGGTGTCGCCGGACTCGACGTGACCACCCTGCGAATTGATGAACATGGTAATGGCGTCGTCGGATTCGGCGGAAAGCGCCAGCAGCTGCGCAAGCACCTCGGCGGCCAGCTGCTGATCGATTTCACCACTCAGAATGATGGTGCGGGCGCGGAACAGCCGCTCGCGGATGGCCTCCGTGACGGCGGTATCCGGATGCTCCCGGTCTCTTGCTGCGTTCATTGTCCCCCCGGGCAATGTGAGCCAGTGGTCAGGTCAGCGGAGGGAAACTAAGGTGCCGGCGACGTCTCGTCTTGTACTTTTGTCCGTTCCCTCTGGTACTCGCCGGGCGTGGCGCCCGTGAGGCGCTTGAAAACACGCGTCAGGTGGCTCTGGTCGCAGAAGCCCAGCGCGTCCGCCACCTCGGAGGGCGGCACCTGGCGCTCCAGCAGGCGGGCGGCCCGCTCCACTCGGCGATCCAGCACCCAGGCCCAGGGCGAGGTGCCCGTGCGCTCGCGGAAAACGCGGGTGAAGCCGGGCCGCGTCAGCTCCACCTCGCGCGCGATGCGCGTGACATTGATGGGTTCCCCGAGGTGCTCCTCGATGAACACCTTGGCCGCTTCCACCGGGTCTGCGATCTCCGCCGGTCGCGCCGATCCGCCGTTGCCCGCCGCGGCGACGGGCGCCACCCAGCGCGCCGGCGACAGGCGGACGATGCGCAGGCGGCGCTCACCCGCAGCGGACCCGGACGGGAAGCGTCGCCTGAAGTCCGCACAGGATGCGGGCGAGGCCGCCAGGGCCGGGTCCCGGCGCCCGCTCCGCGCCCGCTTTAACACAGGGTTTGGGGATTGCGTGGGCTGACTCATCGGCCGTTGCGTTCCGGGTCCACGTGCGGGCCGCGCCCGCGCGTCCACAGCACGACCGCGCCGTGCGAACTGGCTTCCAGACCATAGCGCTGGCCGGCTTCCGCGGGCGGCAGGAACTCCACGCTCTCGTAGTCGGTCAGGTTCATGTTGCGCAGCAGGTAGTCCGACGAACCGATCTGCACCCCATCCACCACGAAGACCACGGGCTCGCAGTAGCGCTCGTCGCCGGTGATGCTGCGGAAGCGCAGCAGTGCTTCGACGCAGGTCACCTTCTGGCCGCCCGCGGTCATGAATTCGCGGATGCGCACGCCGCTCAGCTCGCGAATTGCCGTCATCAGGGTGGCGCCCTGCCGCTCGAGCATGGCCATGCGCCCGGCCGCCAGCACCATGCTGGAACGCGTGAACCCGACGGCCGCGCGCTGGTCCGGCGCGCGCTCGCCCCGGGCGCTGATGGAGTCCAGCGGAATGGCCTGCGCCGCCAGCACGAACGCGGGCACCACCAGCTCCTGGTGCGGGCTCAGGCTAACAGCTCGTTGGGCGGGCGCATAGCCCAGCGGCTCCACCACGATGGTGTAGTCGCCGGCCGCGTGCGCCGACAGCTTGAAGTAGCCGCCCCGGTCGCTCAGGTCGTGCGCCACCACCTCGCCCGAAGCGGCGCGCAGCGTGACGGTCGCGCTGGCAATGGCCTGGCGCGTCTTCTCGTCGACCACGCGACCCTTGACGGACTGCGCCGCGAGCGGCGCTGCGGCCAGCGCCAGCAGCAGGAGCGCGCCGGGAGTCTGGAACACGCTCGGCATGGGACCTCCTTCAGCCGTGTACTGCCTTGCCTGGAAGTGCGGTCTGCGGGTGATCCTGTCAATGTGAACGCCGCCGATCCCCTCCGCGATGACGTTCGTACCCCCGATCGCTGCTTCCATCCAGTCTGCGGACCCGTCGCCTCCCTTCCCGCTCTGGCGTGCGTCCTGCATCGATCGGCCTGCGGCTTCAGTGACGGATGCAGGCGACGCGACCGCCTCTCGTCAGCGGCGCGTCGCGAGGCGCGCGTGCACCGCAGCCTGCCATGCGGCACCCGGTGGTCGTCCGGATCTGCGGCCGCAGCGTGCGTCCCTGCTGCTTCGGGAACAAGCAGCGGGCACGCCGTGTGATAACAGCCACTGCGACGTGAGCCGGCGGTGTCCTGAGCGGACGAAATGCTGAGCCTGATTGCTGCTGTGCTGCTGGGGAGCCTCGCCGGGCGCGAGTCGTGGACAGGCCGTTGCCTGACTGCCCGCGCGCGCACCGGGTTGGCTCGCGCCGCTGCGGCGCCGTGCAGTGTGCTTCCGCCTGTCTGCGCTTCGCAGTCGGTGGTGCAGCGCATCGTGGTGGCGCCCGCGGAAACGCTCGCGGTCACGGCGCTGGGCGAAGGGCCGCCGGTCGTCATCATTCCCGGGTTGCTGGGTGGCGCCTTCGGCTTTCGCAAGGTGAGCGCGGACCTGGCGACGGCGGGTGATCGCGTGCTGGTGGTGGACCCTCTGGGAACGGGCGCATCATCGGGGCCCGCGGGCGCCGACTACTCGACGGAAGCACAGGCCACGCGCGTGGCGGCGGTGCTGGACTCGCTGGGGCTGCGCGGTGTGCTGCTGGTCGCTCACGCGGTGGGGGTTCCCATTGCCCTGCGCCTGGCGCTGCAACGGCCCGAACTGGCGGCGGGCATCGTTTCCATCAACGGCAGTGCCAGCGAGGAAATCGGCTCCGGCGGGCTGCGCACCGCGCTGCGCATGGCGCCGTTGCTGCGCCTGTTCGGCGGGCGGGGCATCGTCAAACATCGCGTTATAGACGGTCTGCGCGACAGCTCCGCCGACTCCGCCTGGATCACGCCCGCAGTGCTGGAGGCGTACACGGCGCCGTACGATCGCGATTTCTCCGCGACCCTGCGCAGGCTGCGCGCCCTCGCCTTCGCGAAGGAGCCCTGGCCGCTCGGGCCCCGCCTGGAGCAGGTGCAGCTGCCCGTCCTGCTGCTGCTCACCAACGGCGGGAAGTCCTCGCCCCTGCGGCCGGACCAGGTCACCGCCATGACTGCGCACATCCCGGACATCGTCGCCGACAGCTTCCCGCACATCGGCGAATTCATGCAGGAGGAGCAGCCGCGACTTTTGAGCGACACGCTGCTCGCGTTCCAGCACCGGCTCGAGGCGCGCAACCGGTAGCGCAGCGCACGCCGGGTTGCGTGCGGGAGGCAGGTGCGGCAGTACGACAGGCGCTCCTCGAGCAGAGTACGTTCTACTGCAACTGCAACCGGCCCGCTCCGACCAATGACAACGCCCCACGTGGGTCAGGCGCCCTGCGTCGTTCAGCGTGCCGGGCGAGGTCGCTCACCTGGACTTGTGCCGGGCGTCCGCTTCTTCCGTTGGGCTGGCCGCATGACGCTCCGGGCCGTGGAGCGGGCTGCCGTTGCGGCGCACCGGTGGCGGAAGCCGCGCCGGATCTTCGCGGACAGCATGAGCGGCCTGTTGCACGGCATGCATGATGTGGATCAGGGCTGCTTGTGTATTGCGTACAGTCGCACGAAAGGAACGTCGTCGGCGCTGCGCCAGACACCGAGCAGGTAGTCGTCGCCGATCTCGTTGACGTCGAAACGCGCCGGCGTATCGATGTCGCCCAGGCAGCGCCCGTCCGGATCGAACACCACCCAGTGCTGCGCATCATTGCTGCGCACGCGATAGCGCTCCACCCAGAGGTCGCCGTCACTGTCCACGAGCATGGCCGAAAAGGCAGCCATGGCATCCGGGAACTTCATGTCGGTGATGAGTCGCTGCGCGTGTGTGCGCTGGACATTGTTGCGCGCCCCGTCTTGCAGCTCCTGCTTCCAGCCGTCGATGTCGGCGCCGGTGACTTTCCGATTTGGTTGGTTCAGACGGATGATGCGGCGCAGGCCGCCATTGTGTGCGTAGACCGCGATCTGGAATGTGGCGCCGCTGCCTGTGAACAGCTCCTGTCCGCGCACCGCCTGCACGGCGCGCGGCGTGAACGGCACGGGATCGTTGAAAATGCCGCGCCCGCTCACCACGCGTGTGCCGCCGGAGCTCGAGGACGTGACCGGATTGCTGAACGCAACTTCGGAGCGGTACTCCTGATTTCCGGTGACGCGCGCGATTGTATTGAATACGAAGGCCGCCGCGGCCTTCGGGTCGTAGGCGTTGCCGGCGGTCTGCGCGATGTCCGGGCCCGACACGATGCGGGAGCCGTACCAGGAGTACACCACGGTGTCCTGCACGAAACCGAGCTGCCCGGCCGGTACCGTTTGCGCATAACGCGTTGTCAGGAAGGTGCCATCGCCGAAGCGAGCCAGCGGGGTGACCGATGGCGTCGTGCTGATGGACGCCACCTGGCCCGCCGGATCGAAAACCGTGTAGCGGTTGCCGAAGCCGCTCACCACCAGCAGCGAGTCGCCGGGAAGCAGGAAGAGACGCCGCAGGTACTGGAACTCACCCGGGCCCGCGCCCTCGCGCCCGATGCTGCGGAGGAACCGGCCGTTCACGTCGAAGATGCGGATCTCGCTGCTGCCCCCGTTGGCCAGGACGATGCGGCCGTCGGCATAGCGCGCGACACCGCGCACATCCGCCAGCTGATACGGTTCCTCGCCCTGCACGACCCCAATGGCGAGCGCGGGCACGGAGTCAAGGCGCCACCCGCCGCCCGCCGGCCAGAGCGGGCCGCTGTTCTCGACGATGCGGATGCCGGCGCTGTCGCGCACGGTCGCCGTGGAACGCGGCGCTGCGCCGCGGCAGGCGGGCGCGAGTGCGGCCAACGCCAGGCAGGCAATGCGGGTCCATCGGGTCATTGTTTCCTTTCGGCCGGAACCGGCATGCGACGCTTCAGGCGATGCGTGCAGCCATGGCGCAACGACTGCGTATTGCGACCCGCGCACCAGCATGAATGGCGCGAACTGTCATGCGAGGGCCGAGAGGGTGAGGTGCCATCCCCTCCGGACCGTCTTGGCGTTGTTGGGGTTTGGCCGGTAACGCTATCGCCGCCGCCAGAGGTCATTCCATCGTCCAAGCCACACGGCCCGGAAACCCATGTCAGACCCTGTCCTGGAGCTGCTGAACAGGGCCTGACCGGTCTTTCTGAGACGGACCCATGACAGGTTGCGTCGCAAGCCAACAACGCCAAGACGGTCCGGAGAGTCCAACCACTCGCCTCCGCCGACTGACAGGCGAAGGACCGGTTCCGTTACATCTCCATCCGAGATGTCTTCCAGCACGTTCACGTTGCGTGTGTATTCCCTGCCACCCACGCTCAGCGTCACGCGGTACATGCCCGGCGTTGCCAGTCGTGCCACCATGACCGGTCCCTGACCGCGTCCGCCACCGCCGCCGCCACCACCCCCACGACCACCACCACACCCACCACCGCCGCCACCGCCCCCACCAAAGCCGCGGCCCTGGCCGGGCTGCACCTCGTGCTGGTCACTGCAGAGATCCCACTGGATACGGTTCAGGCCCTGCAGCTTCGTGGCCTCGAGTGTTCGGAAGACTTCGCCGGACGCCAGGTCCGTGATGGTGAGCTTCACGTCGCCGGCTGGTGCGCTCTTGAGGAAATAGGAAATGGCCGTGCCACGCGGCGCGTTCTCGCCGTGGAAGTGCTTCTCGCCCGGCACTTCGCGCATCAGCCGCCGGTCGCTCTTCCACAGCACGGCCTCGCGCGGTTCGGCGAGGTACACGTCCTTCGCCAGATTCTCGGGAGTCGCCTGCTGCAGCGCCGTGATGTCATCCATGATCCACACGCTGCGCCCGTGCGTGGCCAGCACGAGGTCGTTGTCGCGCGGATGAATCAGCACATCGTCCACACGCACCACGGGCAGCCCGGTCATGAACGACTTCCATGACTTGCCCTCATCCAGCGAGACGAAGAACCCGAACTCCGTCGTCGCATACAGCAGGTTCTGGTTCTTCGGGTCCTGGCGCACGGAGTTCACGTTGCCCCACTCCGGCAGGTTGCTGCTGATGGGCGACCAGGTCTTGCCGTAATCGCGTGTTACATACGCGTACGGCTTCAGGTCATCGCTGCGATGGCCGTCGACGGAGGCGTAGGCCGTAGCCGCATCGAAATGCGATGGCTCCACCCGCGAGATGTAGTAGTCCCTGGTCCCACCGGGGATGTTCTTGCCCACTTCCGTCCACGTGGCGCCGCCGTCCCTGCTGAGCTGGATGTTGCCGTCATCCGTGCCCACCCAGAGAAGGCCGGGCACGAGCGGCGATTCCCCGATCGACGAGATGGTGCCCCAGAAGTTGGTGCCGTCATTCTTGGACAGAATGCACTCGCCCTGGTGCTGCCGCCCGCAGTTCGGCAGGTCGCCCTTGCGGCCCATGATGGTGAGCGTGCTGCGGTCGATGCCCTTGGTGAGATCCTCGCTCATGGTCCAGGTCTCACCGCGGTCATAGGACTTCATGAACCGGTCGGTGCCGATGTAAATGAGCCGCGGATTGTGCGGCGAGATCAGGATCGGCGAATTCCAGTTGGTGCGCAGCTCGGTGCCCGTGGGCGGCTCTGGCACGATGTTAGTCCCGGGCGGACCGAACCCGCCGCCGCCACCTCCGCCGCCACCACCGCCACGGCCGGCACCGGGCGCTCGCGGACGAATGCCGTCGCTCGAGCCCTGGCGCAGATCGAGACGGTTGATCGAGCCCTGCTGCGACTCCGAATAGATCGTGGTCCAGTCCGTGGGATCGATGGCGCTGTAGAAGCCGTCGCCGCCGCCTACATTGAACCAGTCCCACGACAGGATGCTGTTCGCGCGCGCACTGCTGGGACCGCACCAGCTGCCGTTGTCCTGCAGCCCGGTGCACACCCAGTAGGGCCGGCGCATGTCGACCGACGTGTGATACGACTGACCCACCGCCCAGGGGCGCAGCGATTCCCAGGTCTCGGCCGCGTCCCACGACACGTCGACGGAGCCGTCGTTGCCGTACATCACGTGGTTGCTGTTGTGCGGATCGATCCAGAATGGCGTGGTTGTCGACATGGCCCTTGCCTTCCTCAATGGACTTCCACGTCTTGCCGCCGTCCACCGACTTCTGCGCCGAGACACCGCCCGTGTACAGCACTTTGTCGTTGTTGGGATCGACGCGGATCTGGCTGAAGTACATGGGCCGGTCGTTCTGGTTGGCAATGAACTCCCAGCTCTTGCCGCGGTCCGTGGAGCGCCACACACCGCTGGCCTGCGGGTCGGGCGGCAGGTTCTGCCCACGTCCGCCACCACCACCGCCGCCACCGCCGCCGCCACCACCGCGTCCGCCCCGCCCGCCGCGTCCGGAGTCGGGCACGGCAACCGGCGTCTCGCGGTCGGGCGCCACTTCGATCTGTGCATACACAATGTTAGGCGTGGAGCGGGACACGTCCAGCGCGATGCGGCCCATGGTGCCGCGCGGCAGACCGTTGCCGCTCAACCGCGTCCAGTGCTCCCCGCCATCCTCGCTCTTCCAGAGACCGCTGCCCGGCCCGCCGCCCACGAAACAGCACACCGTGCGCCGGCGCTGGTAGGTGCTCGCATACAGAATGTTAGAATTCGATGGGTCGATGGCCAGGTCCGAGGCGCCCGTGTTCTCATCCACAAACAGCACTTTGCGCCAGGTCTTGCCGCCGTCCGCCGTCTTGAACACGCCGCGTTCCGGGTTGGGCCCGAACAGGTGGCCCACGGCCGCCACCCAGGCAATGTTCGGATTCGTGGGGTGCACGACGACGCGCCCAATGCTCTGCGTCTCCTTGAGCCCCATGTACGTGAAGGTCTTGCCTCCGTCCGTGCTCTTGTAGACGCCGGCGCCGAAGGACGCGCTCTGCCGGTTGTTGGGCTCACCCGTCCCGACGTACAGCACATCCGGATTGGAAGGCGACAACGCGAGGTCGCCGATGGAGTGCGTGCCGTAGGTATCGAAGACGGGCTCGAACGTGGTGCCGTTGTTGACCGTCTTCCAGATGCCGCCGGTGGCGAAGCCCACGTAGAAGATCGAGGGATTGCCCTCGACTACCGCGAAGTCATCGACGCGACCGCCCTGCCCGGCCGGCCCGATCGATCGCCAGCGGAAGCCGCGCAGCATGGCGTCATCCGCCGGATTGATGGGCGGCGCCTGCGGTTCCTGATTGCCGCGTCCGCCCCCCTGGGCCGCCGCCGCGGACGGCAACGCGACCAGCAGAACGGCGAGCAGCCGATGCACGGTCCCATACACGAGACGCATGTGTGCTCCTTTTGCGAGAATCCGCCCCGGGAACCGGACTCCCGGGTGCTGGCATACTGGCGCGGACCGCTCCGCCTGTAAAGCCTGCGCCACATGGCCGGACGCACGCCGCGGCGCGCACTGCTCGACCCCCGCTACGTCGCCGGCCCGCCCGCATCCGACTACACCGCACGCCGCGCGCGCTTCCGGCTGACGGGGCCTCCAGGCCCGGGCGGGTCATCCCGTTGTCAGATTGCGCGCTGGCCCGCGCCGCCCTCGGCTGCCTGCACGGTCATCCAGCGAAGCAGGGCGCACGAGACCCGGGCCCGGGTTGGCGGATTCCGGGACGGCACACGTCACACCGTCGGATGAACGACTGCCCTCGCCTTCCACCGCAGTGTTTCCGGGGATGCGATCGCCTGCAGCGGCCGCGGTGTCACGGCTCTTCGGACCGGCGGCCGGCAAGGTCATCGCTCCACTGGCTGAACATGCGGATCGGCAGCACGCCCACCTGTCACCGCGCGACGCGCCTCGCCTGACAGCGTGTCAGGATGACGCGATCGAATCGTCAACCTTGTCCGTGGCGGGCGCAGGCGTGGGGGGAGCAGGCAGATCCTTCGCTGCGCGGACCCGGCGGGCGGGCTTCGCGACAACGAAGCGGTGGCGTTCGCGCAGGAAATACACGAGGTACTGGACGGAGAGCGCGGACTGCGCGCCAACGATGAGCATGGTGCGCCAGCCCATGCGGCCCGTGAGCAGCCCGAGTCCGCTGATCGCGCCGCACGCGGACAGCACGACCGTAATGGGCAATGTCCACCGCTCGAAGCGCGCAACGCCGAGCAGATAGCGGTACCAGATGCGGAGGAACGGCAGCCCCACCAGACCGGCCACCATGGTGAGGCCCATGCCGCGCAGAAGCCCGAGGCGCAGCGTGTTGAGCAGCACGGCACCGCTCCAGCCGAGCACTGAGCCGGCGATGCCCAGCCCACCGTTCAGCAGGAAAAGCTTTCCCGACCAGCCATGCTCTTCGTATCCGTCGATAAAAGGAGCCAGCCGGCGCCGCAGGAACGCGACGATGCGCCCGCCGATCCCGGCGCCGCTAACCGCGTAGGGATTGTCGATCGACTTCCGGGTCTGTGGCAGTGCGGCGTTGGGTTCGGGCATCGGTTGCTCCATCTTGCTCATCGCACGCTATACCTCGACAGCCCGCGTCATGTGCTTCCCCTCAAGGATCGGTGCCGCTGGCATTGCACGAAAGCGTGAAGCGTGCGACGGGTTCATGATGCGCGCTCATTCCGCCTTAACGAACGAACGGGACCGCGGTTTCCCTGGCGACAACCGAGCACCTCGCCGAATCAGCAGCTGTGCGACGACCACTCCCGGCCCCAGCGCGAGCCCCCTCCCGCCGTTCGCTTCCGATCAGAAACTCTGTCCGAGCGAAACATGGATGTGCAACCGGTGCTTCCAGTCCGTCGGGACCGTGGACAATGGCAGGTCCTGCTGCAGCGCGCGCAGCACGCGGTCCGCGTCGCGCAGATCGAGCGGCGAGGGATTGAGTTTGTAGCCAAGGCTGACGCGGATGGGTCCGATCAGCGTGCGCACATCGATGCCGCCGCCTGCACCGAAGAACCAGCGCTGCTGGCCATAGGGGTCGTCGACGTGATAGCGGGAATCGGGGTTCCAGACGCGTGCCGCGTCCGTGAAGAAGTGCGTCGCCCAGCGTTCGCTGAGACCGGGGAACGGCAGGCGCAGCTCGAGTGACGCCGTGGCGCGCGCCAGACCACCGCTGGGGGCATAGCCGTTGGCGACCAGCTGGCTCGAATCGGTAACGGGCAGGCCGGGAAACTCGATGTTAACGAACTTGGGACCGAGCAGGCCCGTACCCCAGCCGCGGATGCTTCCCGTGCCGCCCGCGGTGAGCAGCACGTCGCGCAGCTGCAGCACCTGCAACCCGCCGCTGATACTGTCGCCGGTCACGGTCTTGCCGAACGGGAACACCCGCCCCACCGAAACCTGCGCCGCCAGCGACACGCGACGCCGCAATGGCAGGAAGCCGACCAGCGGCAGCTCTGCGTGCCAGAACTCGATGGTGTTGGTGCTGGGCGGCGCCGTGATCTCCGCGCTGGGCCGGAACTGCAGTGCGCGGGTCGTGGTGCCCGGGTCGAAGCGACCGATCGTGCCGGAGAGCGAGAACGTGCTGCGATCGATGCGGGTGCCCACCGAGTCGAGCGCGCCTTCCGCCAGCAGCTGCAGCAGTGTGACCAGGTCGATGCTGCTTCCCGAGCCGATGCGATAGTCGAGCACGCGGCGCGAGCTCAGGCGGTGCTGGAACGTGACGAAGCGGTAGGGCCCCAGCTCATAGATCACCGTAGTCTCCACACCGTACTGCCAGGAGCGGTCCACCTGGTTGTCGCGGTACTCGCCGAATGGCGCCAGGGTGAGCGACAGTCTGGGATCGTGGAACAGCTGCGGCGTGCGATAGGAGACGGAAAGCCGGAAGTCGCGTTCGGGCAGCTCGCCGCCTGCTAACACGCCTGTTTGGGCGACGCCGGACACGTCCAGGGTGCGGGCGCCGCCCGTGAAGTTGCGGTGCAGGAACTGGCCGCGCGTCGTCAGCCCGCCGGCGGTGACGTAACCCAGTTCGCCAGTGAGCAGGCGAGGCGCACTCTCTTCCACACGCGCGCGGATCGTCACCGTCGAATCGGCCGGCTGCGCGGGCACGTCGGTGAGCGCCAGGCGGAACAGGTTCAGCGCGAAGAGACGGCGCTGTCCCGCCGCGAGTTTCGCCGACGAGAACCAGTCGCCGGGTGCCAGCGGCACGGTGCGCCGCACCAGCGCGTCAGATACGCTGTGATTCCCTTCGATCTGAATGCTGTCGACACGCGCCCGCGGTCCCGGATCGAGTGTCACGCGCACGTCGCTGCTCGCGCTCGCGGAATCCACGCGCACCTCCGAAGCGGCCTGTGCGAACGCCCAGCCGCGCGCCATCCACCAGTCGAGCACGCGGCCCACCAGGCGCGTCTGCGCCGTGTCCGTGAGACGCGCACCGATCAGATCCTGCCGGCCCTGCACGAAGTTGCGCCAGGCGGCCTGCATCGCCTCCGGCAGCTGCGTCCCCGGGTCCCCGCCCGCCGACGTCTGCACGGCGATCGAGCGCACAATGACGGGCCTGCCTTCGTCGACGATCATGCGGATGCGCACCGCATTGTGACTGCGATCGAAGGCGACGTCATAGTGAACGCCGGTGCCCAGGAAACCGGCATCCGCATAGAAGCGCCGGAGCCTCGCCACGTCGCGCTGCAGCTCGAGGGGCGTGAACGGATGGGGCGGCGGGTCCGGAACCAGTGGCAGGATCGCAAGCAACCGACGGATGCTGTACAGCGCGCCGGGCGCGCTCAGCGCCATCTCCAGCTTCAGCTCGGACACCGGGAAGCTGCGGCCGGACGGAAATTCGAAATGCAGCGAACGCACCTGCGTGGCGGCGTCGAACACGGCGTATGGAATCTGCGCCTGTGCCGATCGCGCCAGCGTCACGATTGCCAGTCCCGCCAGCGCCGCCCCGCACTTCCAGCCGGACGCAGATCTTCGCCTGTTCCGCGTGCTGCGCCGCGGTCCGCGCCCACCGCCCATCAGAAAGCGCGCTTGGTGCGCAGGAAGAAGCTCAGCGTCGATTGGCCGCTCTGCAGGTTGAGCAGCAGCCAGCGATACGCCGTGTATTCGATCTCCACCTGCGTGCCACGACTGGTCGTATTCGCGGGATCCTGATTGTCGCGCAAGGTGAGCGGCTGCTGGAAACCGACGTACAGTCGCGGTGACACATAACGCCCTGCTATCAGGGTGGCGCCGCGCAATCCGTCCTGCCGGATCTCCACCACGTCGAGGCCGACGGTTTCGCCGGCAGTGTGCTCCAGCAGGTTGGCGGCCGTGCCCAGGGCAAGCGTCGCGCCTTCGGTCAGCAGACCGCCGCGCGCGCCGCCACCACCAAAGGACGCCGCGCTCTCCGCCGGCCGGCCCGTGGCCAGGTAGGAGAGGATGTCGGCCGTCTCCAGCGGGGGCTCGGAACCGAGCGTCAGTCGCAGGTCATCCATGGGACCCGTCACGTCCATCGTGATCGTGACTTCGGACGCGTTGGGATCCTTGAACGACGGCACCAGGTAACGCGCCTTGATGTTCGCCGTCCAGCCCCACACCGATCCGTTGAACGTGATCGTGCCGTCGCTGACCGAGAAATGCTTGCCGAACTCTTCGAAGTAGCTGCGCTGGGGCAGCACCTCAATGGAGCCGAACAGCTGCATTGAGTCCTGCGGTGCCTTGCGCACTTCCAGCGAGCCGCCCAGCTGCACGCGCATCTCGGGCCGCGCCGTGCGCCTCGCCCAGACATTGGTGCCCAACGTGACCTTCAGGTTCATGGACCACGGCATCAGTGGATCCGATTCCATCGTGGCCGCGGCAGACGGCTTGTAGCCGAAGTAGCTCTCGAGCATCGCGAGATCGGCCGCTGTCAGCTCGATGGGCCTTGCTGTGCTGCCCTGACCCGCCGGATCCGCGTACACATCGGTGTCGACCAGCGTCAGCGCGCCTTCGACCACCGGCTTCGCCAGGTCACCGGTCACGTGGGCATCACCGGACACGCCCAGCCTCACCCACTGATTGCGGACCGCGCGGAAGCGGTTGAAATGCAGTGTTACATTGAAGCGCGGCCGGCTCAGGCTCTCCAGAAACAGCTGCCCTTCACCGGTCACGGTTCCTTCCGCTTCCGCACGCAGCGCGCTGACCTGCACGCGGTCTCCCTGCAGTGCCAGCGCTGCCTGCACATTGCGATAGTCGATGCCCTCGCTCGATACCGATACCCGCAGGTTCGCGAACCTCGCCGTGCCCGATGCTTCCGGTGCGTCGAACGTGCCCGTGAAATGCGCGTCCGCCGTGAGCCAGCCTTGCAGGCGGTCCACGCGCAGTGGCTGTACGAAGGGCTGGAGCCAGCCCAGCGCGAAGGAATCTGCGCTCACCGTGAAGCCCACATTGCCATGCGTCGGACCGGCGAAACCGCTGTCGCCCGGGGCAATCGAGACGGCGAACGGCATCTGACCATTGATGCGGAGCGGTCGATGGGCAGCGTCCGTCATGGCCACATTGATGCTCAGTGCATCATCGCCTGCGGGCTCCACCGCGATGTGCCCGGACACGCCATTGAGGTGCGTCGTGATGTCGCCGCGCAACGCGATGTGCGTGGCCGGACCGGTCAGCTCCAGCCTGCCATTGGCCGTGCCTGACAGGCCGTTAATGCCGGCAAACTCGGCAAAGCCCTGCACCGGCACGGAATCCAGCTGCAACTGCAGATCCTGCGTGCCCGCGCGATCGATGCGGCCGTTGAGCGTGATCTTCTCCGCACCGGATGTCAGCGTCAGACCCTCGATGCGGATCTGCGGTGACCACACGATGCGCGCCGCCTGCGCGATGGTCCAGCGGCTGCCCGGCAGCGCCAGCTGCATCTGCTCGAACACCACGGAATGCTCGCGCGGCGTGGCGGTCGCTTTCACCTGCAGGTCGTGCTGCTCGTCACGCTGCACACTGCCTTCAATGGACAGCGCAGCGCCGTCGTACGTCCCCTGTGCGGTCATGCCCGTCAGGTACATGCTGCCCTGCGCCAGCCCGATGCCCGTGAACTGTCCAGCCGCCTGCCGCAACGTGCTGCCATCCAGGGTTGCCCCTGTCTGCAGCGCGATCGAGTCCGCCATCACCCAGGCGCTGACGAGCCCCGCCAGGTTGACCGTGGCCTGCAGCTGCGTGCCGCCGGCGTCGTTCGTGCCGCGCAGATCGATGACGCCCGTGCGCAACGCCAGCGGGTGCCGCCCCAGCATGGCGGCGAACGGCGCCACGCTGTCCACGACAATGCGGATGTGCATGCCCTGCTCCGGCGGAATGGAACTGCGCCCGCGCAGTGCGAGCATGCCGCTGCCGTCGCCGTGCGCCACATTGGAACGCAGGCGGAAGGTATCGAGCTGCAGACGCGCGTCGTGCACACCGGCACGCAGCAGCAGCGTGTCCACGTGCGCACCGCCCCAGCGACCGGTGGCGCGCGCATGCGCGGTCCATTGCATGGTCTCGATGTCGAGGCCTTCCCCCGCCATTGCGAAGTGCGCATCCACCGCCGCCTCATTCGAATCCTGGCCCATGAGCGCCGCCAGGTCGGGCAGCCGGGCAGTGCCCTCGACGTTCGCATCCGAGACGCGTACGCCGCTGGCGGCAGTCGTGTCGCGCGTCACCTGTGCCTGACCATTGAAGGCGACGACGCCACTGTCCGTCCTCAGCTCGAGGTCCAGCGAAGCGTGACTCGCCTGCAGTGCGAACGTCGCGCGGCCATCGCGCAGCCGACCCCCGTTGATGGGCGACGACGCCAGCTCGAGTCTGCCGCGCACGTCGGGCAGCGCCCCGCCCGGCAGTGTGCCATTGGCCTGCATCGTGCCTGTCAGTGCGCCTTTGAACGAGCCGCGCGTGAGCAGGGCCAGATCGAGGTCGCGGAAGCGCGCATTCTCGACGTGGAAAGCGGGCACGCTGTCGAACGGCGTGCCGCGCGTGTTCGCCGCAATGGAACCGTGCAGCGCTTTCATGGTGAGATCCGCGCGCAGTTCACCCTCGCCCAGCGCCAGCTCCACCCGGCCGTCACGGATGACCTGATCGCCGACACGCAGGGAATCGAAAGTGAGCAGTCCGCGCGCGCTCGTCGCGCGCGGCGAGCGGCCCCTGCCCTCGAGCGTCAGCAGCGCGTTGATCGACGAATTCGGCCAGGCTGTGTCTGCGCGCGCCAGGTCGACGTCGTGCAGCTCCAGTCTTTCCAGCGTCCACGAGGGCGTATTCGCGAAAGGCCGGGCATTGCCGCGCAGCAGCATGCGGCCCGCAGGCCCGGCCGCGACGGCCTCGGCGTGCAGCCGGCCACTGCGAACAGTAATGTTCGCGCTCGCCGTGTCCGTCAGCCGGTTGCCCGCCCAGGCCAGCGCATGCAGGGTGGCGGTCGCATTCGCGCGCAGGCTTTCGTTCCGGCCCGGCACGAAGTCGCCCGTGCCTTCGAGATCCAGCGTACCCGCCGCGGAATCCACCAGCCCCGCCAAAGCGATGCCGCGCGCACTCAGCCGGGCCGCGCTGATGCGCGTTTCCGCATGGCGCCAATCGACCTGCGCGCTTCCCGAGACCTGGCCCTCCGCCACCGACGCCTCCAGCTTCGCCGTGGCCTGGCCATCCTGCCAGTTCGCAGTCAACTCGCCCCCGCGCACCATGACCGCCCCGATGCCGGCGCTGAAGCGGGCCTGCGCGCTGCCTCTCGCGTTCGCGCGCGCAACACCGGCACCCGCAAGGTGCAGCTGCACGGTGCCCGCGTGCAGCTGTAATGTGGTGTCAGTGCCGAGCGGCTCGAGCTGGCAAGCATCGATGTCGAAGGCGTAGTCGGGCGTGGGCGCGAAGGGCCGCGCAGCGCCGCGCAGTGCGACATGCACCCACGGCGTCGCCTCGGCTTCCGCCGTCACTTCGGCCCGGCCTTCCGTGAACTGCGCAGCCAGCTGCGCCGAGCGCAGGCGCCCGCTGCCCAGGCGAGTGCCGCCCAGTGTGAGCTGCAGGCTGCCCGTGACTGAGTCCAGCGCCTGGCCGGCCAGCGCCACATCGGCCGTGGCGTCGACCTTGCCCAGCCCGGACGCGGAGCCGGACCAGAGCGCCGCATCCAGATCGTGCAGTGTCGCCTGCAACTGGTAACGCACGTCACCCTGCGTACGCGGCGTCAGCGTTCCCGCGACGTGCAGCGTGGCGCCATCGAAGCTGCGGCCATCCACTTCAATGTCGAGAAGCGAGGGGGTTCCCCGTACGCGCGCCTGCAGCCGCAGACTGCCCGGCACATCGAAGCCCGGCAGGAACGCGCCCACATCGCGGAAGTCGAGCGGGCTCGCCGCCAGGGTGAAGTCGGCATCGTGGATGTCATCGACCCTGCCGCCCGGAACCAGCAGCGTGCCTGCTGCGGAAACATTGCTCGAGTCCGAGCGCAGACTGAAGCCGTCGACGACGAGGCGGCCATCGCTCAGCCGCAGGCGAGCACCCAGCATCGCCGGCTGTGCGGGACGGAGAGGCGGATAGATGCGCGCACTCAGTGTGTCGAGCGAGAAGCGCATCGGCTCGGGCAGCGCGAGCCCCGCGAGACGCACAGTGATGTCTTCCACGCGCAGCACGGAATCACTCTGCGCCAGCCAGTGCGCCTCGAGGCGTGAGCGCAGCAGCTCTGCCTCTCCGATGCGCAGCTGCGTGCGGCTGGCTCGGATCGTGTCTCCACCCATGAACGGAGCCAGCAGGTCCCAGCTGGAATCCGCGCGCTGACGCATGCGCACATCCGCACCCAGCACCCGCAGCACCGGCATGGACACGCGTCCCCACAGCAGCGCCAGTGGCTGGATGCGCAGCTGCATTGTGTCCAGCGCGACCATGACCTGGCCATCCGCTCGCGTGATGCGCACGCCCGCCAGTGTCACACCGCCCAGTCCGCGCAGCCTCGCCCTCTGCACTGCAATATGCGCATCCGGCCACGGACTGAACCGACTCGCGAGCGCGTTCGCCGCGCGCGTCGCGATCGCGCTGTTCTGCAGCATGGCGACAACCAGCGCGAGCAGCAGGATCAGCCCGAGCACCAGTGCAAGCGTGGAACGCAGCAGCACCCGAGGCCAGCGTCGCGACGCACGCGCCGCCCGGCCGCCGGTTGCATTGTTCGCACTGGTCGTGGCTTTGTGTTCGCCGCCGTCCATGTCAATCCGCTCTGGGTCGCGCTACGATCGCCCGCTCCGCAATCAGGCCCCGTTCCCGTCCCCACGCCTCTCCAGCGCGAGGGTTCACTGCGGACACAGAGCATCGCAGCGAAACGGGCCCCACCTGTCTACACCGGGAGCAGTCTCATGGGTACCGAGGGCAGCACGCCGTAACGCATTGCAAGGCGAGCCCGAACCCGCCTGCTCGACCCATGGAAACGCATTGCAGCGGCAGCTGACGTGATCCGTCGTCGCCATTGATGGACGTCAGCGCATGCGGACAGCTCAGCAACCGCACACGAACACGCCAGCGCCAACCGACCGAGTGGCGAACTCCCGATCGTTCGTAGCCCGCCGCGGAGTGATGTACCGTGTGGAAACGCCGATCAACGGAAAGCAGACTTCGTCAACGCGGAGGCAGCGGAACAGCACACTCGACCACCCGAACGCAGCGCCGTTCAAACGCAAGGATCAATGACTGGAGACAAACCACGAGGAAACGCAGGACAGATCAAGTCCCCCTGCACCTGATTCCGCCTCCCGCAGTGCCTCCGCGCCCCCCGCGCGCTCCGCGGTGAAGGAAGAGTCAGGTCGCGGAGAGGATCTGGTCGACGGCACCGGTGAAGAGGCGCCAGCTGGCTTCCTCTTCGGCGAACTGTTTGCGGCCGCGGGCGGTCAGCTTGTAGAACTTCGCGCGCCGCCCTTCGGGAGAGACGCCCCACTCCGATGTGATCCAGCCCTGTTCTTCCAGACGGTACAGTGCCGGATAGAGCGAGCCCTGGTTGACCTGGAGCACATCCCCGGACAGCTGGCGGATGCGCTTGGAGATGCCCCAGCCGTGCAGCGCCTCCAGGCGCAGCGTCTTGAGAATCAGCAGGTCCAGCGTGCCCTGCAGCAGATCAGCCTTCTCGTTCAACGCGTGCTCCTGCGACCGGGTGCGAGTCCGTGCCAGGCCCTTTCCCCCAAGCTGTCCGGCTTGTTGTCGAATGTCAAGGCAACGACCCGCACACACGCACTCCCTCGCAGCACCACAGCCGCAGCACGCAAGAGGCGCGGCGCGCCGGCACGTGCAACCGCCGCAACACCGACGGCGCGCATGACCACCACGACGCCTGTGATGCCTGCCGCATCCGCGGGCGAGACGCCGCGTGACGGACCGGCCGGGGCATCCTCCACACGCGAGACTGCAAGCGTCGTGGCTCGACTCCCGCATTAACACATCGTTACGGAAACGCTGCACGGCCCCGGCCCGCGCCGCCAAACGGCGCCAGGCCTGGCGCCAGCGCCTCCCGGCACCAGCATCGCATTGTGGTTTCGCAACTCGAACACCGGTGGGCGCTCCAACTGAAAGCGAGCCCTCACCTGCGGCATGCCCTGCCATACCCGCTGGATGACGCGCGGCAGCCGGCGGATCGGCGGGCGACCACCTCTCCTCTCGTGCGATCGGCGGCTCGCCACCACATTGCAGGAGCGTACCGGGCTTTGCCCGGACAGCGCTCCCGGGCCTCTGAGCAGGAGTGACACATGTCGGCTCGCCTGTTTGCGCGGCGGCGCACGCTGCTTCCCGCCTGCACCCTTCTCGCGCTGCTGCCGGTCGCGCGACCGGTGCGGGCGCAGAGCGGCTCGGACATCTTCCTGGCGCTGGTGCACGACGCGGGCGGCCGCATGGTGGTGGACAGTGTGCGGCGGGTCACGCAGCGGCCCGGCTACGACAACCAGCCGGCATTCCTGCCGGGTGATGGCGGGCTGCTGTACACGGTGATCGATGCCAGCGGTCAGGCCGACATCTGGCGCTACGATCTGCGCAGCGGCCGCAGCGTAGCGCTGATTCACACACAGCCGGAGAGCGAGTATTCGGCCACGGTGATGCCGGCGGGCGATCGCATTTCGGTGATTCGCGTGGAGCGGGATTCAGCGCAGCGGCTCTGGAGCTTCACACGCGCCGGCACCGATCCGCGTGTGGTGCTCGAGACGCTGAAGCCGGTCGGCTATCACGCGTGGATCGACGGCAACCGGCTCGCACTGTTCGTGCTCGGCAATCCCGCCACCCTGCAGCTGGCGGATGTGCGCACGGGCGAGGCGCGCGTGGTGGCGCAGAACATCGGTCGCTCGCTGCACAAGGTGCCGGGTCGTGACGCGGTGAGCTTCGTGCAGCTGGGCGCGGAGAAGCCCGGCTGGATCCGTATCCTCGATGTGCAGTCCGGCACTGCGACGTCTCTGGTTCAGCCTTTCGCCGAAAACGAGTACCACGCGTGGACGCCGGATGGCGTGCTGCTCACGGCACGCGGCTCAGTGCTCTACGCGCTGCGGCCGGGCCGGGACAAGGACTGGGTCGAGGTCGCGGATCTCGCGGGCCGGGGCGTGCGCGGCATTTCCCGCATTGCCGTCAGCGCGGACGGTCGCATGATCGCTCTGGTAGCCGAGGAGTAGCCGGGCAGGCGCCGTACTTTGCGCCGCGGCCTGCGGTTCGCCACCTTTCCGCCGGTCCTCCTGCCGGGATCGCGACCATCCACGCACGATGGCGCGGATCGGGCGGGCGATGCGCACACCTTCAGGCCGGAAAACCTCATGTTTGAATTCCGCAGGCGGGTTCGGCGCGCGGTACCACTCTCGGCATTGCTGTATGCCGCCGTTCTGCATGCGCCGCTGCACGCGCAGGCGCAGCTGAACGAGTTCGGCAATCCGCTCAAGCACGCGCCGCGGCCCACGACGGCCGCGATCACGGTCGCGGATCTGCAAACACGTCTTTACATTTTTTCCGACGACTCGATGCTGGGCCGGCAGGTGGGCCGCGAGGCCAATATGCGCGGCACTGCCTACATCGCGCGCGAGCTGAAACGGCTGGGCATCACCCCTGCGGGTGAGAACGGCACCTATTTCCAGACGCTGCCCTACGTGCAGCACAGGTACACGCCGAAGTCGACAATGACGGTGAACGGCCGCGCCCTGCGCTGGCTGACGGACTTCGTGGCGGTTCCCGGCCGCACGGCGCCGCGCTCGCTGGAAGGCGTGCCGGTCATCTATGGCGGCACGGCCGGTGACAGCACGCGCCACATCACGGCTGAGCAGGCTGCCGGCAAGTTCGTCGTGCTCTCCGCTTCGCCGGATGCGGGTCGCGGATTTGGCGGGCGAGGCCGCGGCGGTCGTGGTGGCGGCGCACCGGATCCTTTCGCCGATGCCGTGGCCCTGGCGACCATCGACCTGCAGAACCTGTCGCCGTCGGAGCGCGCTTTCCTGAACGACACGCAGGCGACGTTCGAGGATCCGGACGCGGCCAACCCACCGCCTTCCGGCCCGAGCCGAGCCACGCTGCGCATCACGCCGGAAGCCGCGGCCCAGCTGCTGGGCCGGTCTGCCGACGGCCTGGCTCCCGGCGCGACCGGCGGCACGGTCACGGCACACCTCGATTACGTGGAGACGCCCGTCCCGGACTGGGGTCGCAACGTGGTCGGCATCATCCGGGGTCGCGATCCCGCACTGGCCGGCGAATACGTCGCCATTGGCGCGCACAATGATCACATCGGATACAATGCGACGCCCGTCGATCACGATTCCCTGCGCGCCTTCAACAGCGCGGTGCTGCGCATGGAAATGGCCGGCGGCGATCTGCGTGCGCTGACGCCCGATGAACGCGCCTCCATCACGGTGAACGTGGACAGCCTGCGGCGCATCCGGCCGGCGCGTCGCGACTCCATCCGCAACGGCGCCGATGATGATGGCTCGGGCTCGATGGCGGTCCTCGAAATCGCGGAAGCACTGGCACTCGCACCCGTGAAACCGCGGCGCTCCATTCTCTTCGTCTGGCATACGGGTGAAGAGGGCGGACTGCGCGGTTCGCGCTGGTTCACCGATCACCCCACAGTGCCGCGCGACTCCATTGTTACGCAGATCAACATCGACATGATCGGCCGCGGCCGCACGGGCGACATGCCGGGCGCCGGCCCCGACTATCTGGGCGTGGTCGGCTCGAAGCGTCTCTCCACCGACCTCGGCAACATCGTCGCCGCCGTCAACCAGCACGAGCAGAAACCGCTCGACCTGGATTACCGCTTCGATGAAGCCACTACCTGGCCGGGCTACAACAACATTTACGGCCGCAGCGACCACGCCAACTACGCGCGCTACAACATCCCCATCGCCTTCTTCTTCACCGGCCTGCACCAGGACTACCACCAGGTGACGGACGAGGCGCAGTATATCGATTATCCGCACTACGCACGCATCACGAACTACATCCGCGACCTGATGCTCGAGCTGGGCAACCGCGACACCCGACCCTCACTCGACAAACCTCACACATAGGTATGTCCACTGTGGAGGGTGCGAGCGGCGCGAGAGAAACCAGGCGCGCGGGTGGACTTTCTTCATCCGTTGAACCCCGATGATGAACCTGAATGAGCGTCAGTGTACGAGGCACGCGCGTGTCCTCTCCGCGCCGGCCGCGTTCTCCGCGGTGAAAGTGTGTGCGCTGCTCCTGTTGTGTGGAGCAGCGGGCGTGAGGGCGCAGAGTGGCGGGGCTTATCCGACGCGCTTCTCGCCGGCGCTGGCGCAACAGCCGGTAGTGCGCGATGCACTGCAGTGGCTGGAGACGAATTTCCCGCAGCACGTCGACGAGTGGATCCGTATCACACAGATACCGGCCAAGTCGGAGCACGAGCAGGCGAGAGCGGCCTACATCCGCGCGCAACTCGAGGCGCTGGGGCTCAGCGTGCAGAGTGATTCCGTGGGCAATGTCTTTGCGCGGCGCAAGGGCGAAGGCGGTGGCGAGACGGTGGTGTTCGCGGCGCACATGGACACGGTGCACCCGCTCGACACGGATGTCACGGTCCACCGCGACGGCGGGATCCTGCGGGCGCCCGGCATCTTCGACAACAGCGCCTCCGTCGCGAATCTGCTGGCTGTGGCGCGAGCGCTCGGGGCGGCGGGCGTGCGCACGCGCGGCGACATCATCTTCCTGTTCACGGTCCAGGAAGAGCTGGGACTGCGCGGCATGGACTACTGGCTGCGCACCAACCCGCACGTGGCAGACATGCTGATCGCGCTGGATGGCGGGCTGCCGGCCGTCGACTATGGCGCGCTGGGCATCTACTGGAGCCGTTACCATTTCACCGGCGAAGGCTCGCACACGAATACCTCCGCGGGAAAGCCGCACCCGGCGCGCGCGCTCGCCGACGCCATCACATCGATCTACGGGATCCGCATTCCCGACGGCCGTGGCGGCGCGGTCTACAACGTGGGCATGCTGGCGGGCGGCAAGGTATTCAACGCCATTCCGGAGGACGTTTCGTTCACGATGGATCTGCGCTCGGTGAATCCCGTGCTGCTGGACTCGCTCGACCACGAGATCGACCGTCGCGTGGCGCAGGCCGCCCAGCGCAACCAGGTGGACTGGTCGAAAGAGGTCGTGCAGCACAATGATGCCGGCGGCACCGCCGACGGGCTGCGCGACAGGCGAGCGCACCCGCTGGTGCAGACAGCGCTCGACATCCACGAATTCGTCGGCATCCATTCGAGCGCACTGCCCACCGGCTCAACCGATGCGAACATGGGCGTGGTGCGCGGCATTCCCTCCATCTCCATCGGCCGCTCGCAGGGCGGCGACCAGCACACCCTCAAGGAATGGTCCGACATCAACAGCGCACTGCCCGCCACCCGCATCGCCCTCCTCCTTGCCGTCTCCCTCACTCGCCTCGTCCCCACCAGCTGACGCCACCCCGGAGGGAGCGGACGCGCAAGGGCCCGGGCGCCCCCTGGCAGCAGGTCGAATCCACCGGTTCCTTCCGTGCTCACGCACCGCCTGCCAGCGGCTCGGGCCGGGGCCCGAGGTTGTTCTAACGGATTGTTAGAAGAAGTCGCGCCGACGTGCAAATGGCGAGCCTGGTGCCCAGCATGCAGATCCCACCGTCTGGCACACGAGCCGTCATGGAAGCAGAACCCTGGCGAGCACATCCGACAGCCACGCTTCGTACTTCTCGCCGGACCAGCCGCGGTCCACCGTCAGCAGTCGATGCACTTCGGCACTGCCGATGGCCCACACCGTCTCGCTCGCGACCGACATGGTCATACCCTGGCGCAAGGGCCCGTGACTGTGCAGTGCTACGACGAACTGGGACATACCCAGGTGACGCCCCTTGAGCCCATCCTGCACGAGCGCCGCGATGTCGGGATCCTGCGGTTCCGCCGCACGCATCATGCGCCACACCGGGCCCACGCGTTCGTGCACCACGCGCATCATCTTCGCCAGCAACTCGATCTTCCGCCGCTGGTCGGGCTCCTGAACGATGGCCAGCACCGAGGGGCGATCGCCCAGCGGGACCCGCTCGTGATCGCCCACCACCAGAACGCCCACGACGCGTGCCAGTATCGCTCGCTTGTTGCCGAAGGCCGCATACACGGTTTCCGGCGCCACACCCGCAGCGCGCGCAATGGCCGCTATGGTCGTTCCGGCATACCCGTGTTCCGTGAACAGACGGCTCGCCGCCTCGACGATCTCGCGGCGAGTCGCCTCCGCCTGCTGCTGGCGCCGCGTCGAGTCGTAGGCGCGCTTGCCGCGGCGGGCCCGGGCCACGGGTTTCTTGACTTTCCCCATATTTGATCGTAGCTTCACTGTATCGAATACAGCATGACATTATTCGATATGGTCGACCCCCATCTTAGGGTCACACCGTGACCGGGGGCAACCCCAGAGAAAGAGAGGTGTCCTGTGAAGCGCGCACTCGGTGTGTTGCTGTGCATGGTGCTGGTCCTGGCTGGCAGTGCAGCCCGATGGAAGACGCCATCGCTGCAGGGGGTCTGGCAGGTCGTCGAGGTCACCACGGGTGACTCCGCAAGCCGTGTGATTCGCCATCCGCAGGCGGGGCTTCTGATCGTCACGGAGAAGTACTACAGCCGCACGGAGGAGCATGCCGAGCGGCCTCGCCCGCTGCTCTCGAACAGTGCTACCGCGAGTGCCGATGAATTGAGGGCCGCATGGGGCGCCTTCTACGGCGAGGCCGGCACGTATGCGATCGACGGAAAGCGGATTACGCTGCGACCGACAGTAGCCATGAATCCGTCGGCCATGACGCCAGGTGCGTACGCGGTCAATGCGTACGAGCTGTCCGGCAATACCCTGATGGTGAGAATGCTGACCACCGAGCATGGTCCGGTGAGCACGCCGGTCACGATCAAGCTGACGCGCATGGAATGACGTAATCCGTGCTCGACGAAGCCAACCGGGGCCGGCATCCGCGTCTCGCGATACCGGCCCCCTTTCGTCTCTGAGCACCGTTTCGGCAGAAGAAGCCTCGGCCTCCGCGGCCACCTGCGCGCATTGCGGTGGAGAGCCTAGTCGCGGAGGCCTTCGAGGACGAGGTCGGTGGCGGAGTCGGGGTCGAGGGGTTCGGAGAAGAGGTAGCCTTGTGCGTAGCGCGCGCCCATGCGACGCAGCTCGGCCAGCTGCTCGAGGTTTTCCACGCCCTGCGCGACCACGTCGATGCCCATGCACCGGCCCAGTGCCACGATGCTCTCGACCACACCGCGGTTGTAGGGATCACGATCCAGCGCGCGCAGGAAGGTGCGGTCGATCTTGAGTGCGGCGATGGGCAACCGCTGCAGGTAGCGCAGTGAGGAGAAGCCGGTGCCGAAATTGTCGATGCTCACGCCCACGCCACGCTCCTGCAGGCGTGCCAGCACATCGAAGGCGAAGTCGGCATCCTCCATCAGCGTGTCTTCGGTCACTTCGATGCGCAGGTAGCGTCCTTCGAGCGTCCCGTCCTGCAGCGCCTGATCGATGTGGCGCATGAGATCCGGATGGCGGAACTGGCGGGGCGAGAGGTTGAGGCCCACGCCCAGCTGCAGCATGGGCGGGACGCGCGACGTCCTTCCACTCGTTGATCTGTTCGGCGACGCGCTCCAGCACGAACCAGCCCATGTCGCTCACCAGGCCCGTCTGTTCCGCGATGGCGACGAACTCGGAAGGGTGCAGCAGGCCGCGTTCCGGGTGGCGCCAGCGCAGCAGCGCTTCGAAGCCGGCAATGAATCCGGCGTCCACCGATATGACAGGCTGATAGTGTACGAGGAATTCGCCTTCACGCACGGCCCGGTGCAGATCGGACTCCAGCCGGAGCTGCGCCAGCGCGCGCACGTGCATCTCGGTGTCGAACACTTCATAACGGGCGCCGCCGCTGGATTTCGCCCGGTACATTGCGGCGTCGGCGTCGCTCAACACCTGCTCGGCCCGCTCGTGGCCTTCACTGCTGATGGCAATGCCGATACTGGCGGAGCACGCGACTTCGCGCGGGCCGAGACGCATGGGCATGCCCAGCTCGTTGTTGATGCGTTCCGCGATGCGCGTCGTGTCGCGCACATCCTGTACGCCGTCCAGCAGGATGCCGAACTCGTCGCCGCCGAAGCGCGACACGCTGTCTTCCTGCCGCAGGCATCCCTCGAGCCGGCGGGCCACGGTGGTGAGCAGCTCATCGCCGGCAATGTGACCGAACGTGTCGTTCACCATCTTGAAGCGGTCGAGATCGATGAACAGCACGGCGAAGCGATAGCCGGCCCGGCGCTGCGCCTGCATATAGAGCCGATCGAGGCGGTCCAGGAACACCGCGCGGTTGGCCAGGCCGGTCAGCGGGTCGTGGAAGGCGTTCTGCAGCAGCTGGCGCGCCAGCTGTTTGCGTTCGGTGTTGTCGCGCACGGAAACGCGGAAACCGGCCGGCTCTTGGTTCGAGCTCTGGCGCGACGATATCGAGATCAGTGTGTCCAGCCGGCCGCCCGTGCTGGTACGCAGCTGCGCTTCGAAATCCGCGACTTCGCCCTTCGACTTCAGCTCCTTCTCGAGTTCTTCGCGTGCCGCAGAATCAGCGACCAGATCCTCGAAGCGCTGGCGGAACAGATCGTCACGGGTGTGCCCGAGCAGCTCGATCGCGGAGCGATTGCATTCGATGATGGTGCCGTCTGGTGAGGTAAAGAACATCGGATCGCGTGCTTCCTGGAAGACGCTGCGATACCTCGCCTCGCTCTGACGCAGTGCGTCCTCGGCATTGCGGCGCGCGGACACGTCGCGCAGCTGAATCGCGAGGCCGCCCTGCGCGGGCCAGGCGCGTGTTTCCAGCCAGCGGCCCAGTGTGTCGCAGTGGGCCTCCAGCTCGATGGTGGCCTGTTGCGCGAGTGCCCGGCGCCATTCCTGCTGGAAGATGCTCCCATCCAGGCTGGGGAAAACCTCGAGCAGGGGCAGTCCAATGATGGAGCCGGCAGCGCGTCCGAGGATGTCTTCGGCGCGCGCGTTCACAGCCGTCACTCGCCATTCGCTGTCGAGGCCGACAATCGCGTCGGTCACGCTGGTGGTGACTTCCACCGTTTCCGGCTCGATCGGCAAGGACGGACGCATGCGCTCCTGTACCGCTTCGGCGGCGGATGCGGCGAGATCCTGGAGGAAGCTGATCTCGCGCGGCGTCCACGTGCGAGGCTTGCGATCCATTACCGAGAGGACGCCGACAGCGCGGCGGCCCTCCTGCATCAGCGGAATCCCGCAGTAGGCTGCGTGCGCCCACTCCTCTCCCAGCAGCATGTCGCGCGTGAGCGGATGACGCGCCGTGTCCTCCACCACGAATGGTTTGCTGGTAGCGACGGCATGACGGAAAATCGCGTGGGGCAGCGGCACATCCCGGTCGGTGGCCCATGGCTCGGGCATGCCGACCTGACTCTTCAGCAGCAGACGTCCATCGGTGATGAGCGAGACGACCGCGAGCGGAACGCGCAGCGCGAGCGTCGCGAGTCGCGTCAGTCGATCGAAGGCTTCTTCGGAACCGTGTCCGAGAATCACAGCGACACTCTGCGTCGCCGCGGCAGCTGGCGCGCCGGGAGGAAGGAGGCTCACCATGCTGTGCAGTCCGGACCGGAGCCCTCCGCTCTGCTGCTCCGGATGCCTCGCCCTGGGCCTCTGATCATGCCGCCACAACCTGTCGTCATGCGACGCTTCCTGTCAACGTCACCGGCGCGTAACCGGGGGCTGCGGACCGGGGGTTCGGCTGCGCTCGCGGACGCCGCTACTTTTTCCCGGGCACAGGCACTATCTTACGCGCCCGGTACAGCCTGTCCACCTCGTAACGCGGGTGTGTCACGGGAGCGCGCCCGTTACCACGCCATGCGCCCGCGCGTGAGGCCCTTGACACGAAGCCACGCCCCACTCGCTCGATCTGGCACGAGCAGTGCAACTCCACGATCTGACGTGTGTCGTTCGATCCTGACAGGTAGGGTCCCCCGGTGAAGCAGCATGCTCCGGACTTTCCTCCGATGACGGACAGCGAAGCCGTACTCCGCTCCCGGCTGGACGAGATGCGTACGCTCGTCCGCCGCATGGCGGGGGACGAGGATGGCCTCATGGTGCTGCGCAATGTGGCGGAGAGTGTGCGCACCGTGACGGACTCGCTGGCCGTGCACATCGAGCGGCTGCAGGGGGCCGAAGGCCTGGGCACGGTTATCGTCTCCGCCGGTCCGCCCGGCAGTGCGGACGCCATCAACGCCGACCTCGAGCAAGCCACCCGCATCACCATCGCGCTGGGTCGCCGGCACGAACGTATCGGCAACATCGTGCTGTTCCGCCGGCCGACCTCACCGCCCGTCGACGCGGCCACGCTCGAGCGTCTGAGCGACCTCGCCACGGTCGCTACGCTGGCTCTCGTGCGCACTTCGCTGAACACCGAGCTGCGCGAAACGCGCGATGAGGCGAGGCGCATGGTGGAGGACAAGTACCGCCTCATCTCGGGTGTGGGCGAGGATCTGAAGGACCGCCTCGGCGCGGCGGCGGAGTACGTGCAGCTGCTGGACACGGAAGGCGAGCTGAACGAGCGCGAGAAGCGTTACATCGATCGCAGTCGCCAGAGCATCGAGACCGTGGTCCACATCATCAACGACCTCGTGCAGCTGTCGCGCATCGACACGGGCAACCTCACCCTGCGCCCCGAGCCCACGAATCTGGGCATGGTGCTGCGCGGCATCGTGCGCGATTTCCAGCTCACCGTCGGCACCATCGGCATCGAAGTCGACGTGGCGGTGCCCGAAGATCTGCCGACGATCGTCACGGACATGGACTTCGTGCGACAGGTGCTGGACACGCTGCTGAGCAATGCATTCCGCTACACGCCGGTAGGCGGCAACATCCGCGTGCGTGGCGATATGCGGCCCGGCCGTCGTCGTTCCGATCCGGCGCGCTACCTGTGCCTGTCCATCACGGATACGGGACCCGGCGTGGGCGACCACGACCTGATTTTCGAGGAGGTCTACCGGGTCGAGCGGCGCGGTGAGCGGCCTGGCTTCCGTCTGGCCATTGCGCGGCGCATTGCCCGACTGCTGGGCGGGGAGCTGACGCTCGAGACGCGCGCCGGCATTGGCTCCACGTTCACGCTGTGGCTGCCCGACTCACCACCCGCATCGTACCCCAGCTACACGAACCTCAAGCAGCAGACCGACCTCGCGCTGCTGGGCTGAGGCGCGGGCGCCGCCGGTGCCCAAACAGTGCCGTTAGTGGATCCCACCGAACCCGACGATGCCGCCGTCAGCTCCGGCGCCGCAGGATCACCTTGCCCTTGAAGTTGCGCACCGTGACCTGACCGCCGCCACCGCCCGTGCTGAAGCTGATTTCCCTGCCCTTCAGCTTGTTGCCCCCGTACTTCGGCTGCACGCCGTAGTGATCGTCGAAGCTGCCGTAGTACGTGCTGATGGAGAAGTCTGCCAATGTGCCGGCCGGCAGCAGAAACTCGACGTCGCCACTGTGGTTGATGAACTCGAGTGCGCTCTCCCTCGCCACGTCACCGAGGTAGCGGATGTTGCCATCCACCGACTCGAAGCTGCCGCGCACGAAGTGATCGCCTTCTATGGTCAGCGCACCGCTCACGGTGGTCGTCGTAATGTCCTCGATGGCGCCGCGCACGTGGATGTCGCCGCTCGCTGTCTTCAGGCGGGCAAAGCGTGTAGCGGCATCGACGTCCACATTGCCGCCCATGGTTTCGGCGTACAGCTCGGACGGGGCACCGTGTACCGTGATGCGGCCGGTGACGGAATTGATGTCGACGCCGCCGGTGACATCGGTGACAATGACGTCGGCGCTGGCCGTCTTGACCCAGACCTGGGCGCCCTTCGGCACACGCAGCTCGAGGCTGGACGGTTTCACGTCGGTGGGCGTTTCCGACCAGATGCCCAGCTTGCCACCCGCGGTGCCGAAGCCCATGAAGAATTCGGCGCCCTTCGTGTCGTTCACCTGGCCGCTGACGGTCACCGTGTCGCGGTCCCAGCCCGTGATCTTCACTGAGCCCGCCAGGTTGTAGACGCGCAGGGAAACCGTCGGCAGGACGGCGAAGCGCCGGTCGATGGTACGCTGCGCGCGCGCTGCCAATGGCAACAGCACCAGTGCGAGCAGAGCCGCCATTGCTGACAGCCGTGTCAGCAACGTCGCGCGGCGAGGTTCGGGGCTGGTGTGCCGTTGCATTTCAGATCCCCGCATTGCCCTGAGTGGCGCTGCGCAGCAGGTCGAGCTTTTTCTCGTACACGGCCAGCAGCATGCGTGAGAGGCTGGTGTTGCCGGGATCGCTCTGCAGCGCCTGTCTCGCCTCGGCCAGCGCGCGATCAATGATGCGCAGGTTTTCCTCGAGCAGCCGCACGGTGGTGGGGGAAAGCTGCGCCCTCTGTTCCTGCACCACCTTCTCCAGCTCGCTGGTGGCCGTCACGTAGCGCGCTTCCAGCGCCTGCGTGGACGCGAGCTGCGCGGCGGCGGCCGGGTCGCTGGCGCCACCGCCCCGCAGTTCCATGACCACAAAGGTGGCGGCGGAAGACAGCGCCATCAGCGCGACCGCCGCCGCGGCCAGCAGCCAGCGTCGCGGAGGCACGCGCCCCGCCGGGCGCAATGGGATCACGGCCCCGTCGTCACGGTCGACACGCTGCCAGATGCCGGCGCGCAGGTCGCGTGGCGGCGTGATGGCGCGGGGCAGTGACTGCAGCTCGCCGCGCAGCCGGCGCAGCGACGCGAACGCGGAACGGCATTCGTCGCACACAGCCGTGTGCTGTTCGATGGCAGCGACAGCAGCCGGATCCAGCTGTCCGTCCACGGCATCCTGCAGCCGATCGTTGTCGATGTGCTCGCTCATCGCGAGAGCCTTTCCCGCAGCAGCCGCCGCGCGCGGTGCAGCTGCGCCTTTACCGTGCCGACGGCGACGCCCAGCATGTCTGCGATCTGCTCCTGGGGCCAGCCTTCAATGTCATACAGCACGAGAACGCGTCGGGCGCCGTCGGGCAGCGTGGCGATGGCCCGCTCGAGATCCATGCGCGCATCCGCGTTGCCACTGCTCGCGATGGCATCGCTCTCGCTCAAGTCGCTGCTGAAAGTGACGCGCGCTTCCCGTCGCTTCTCGCGGCGGGCATCCTCGAGCACCGCGTTCACGGCGAGCCGGTGCAGCCACGAGGAGAATGCGCTGTCGCCGCGGAAAGCGGGCAATCCCCGCCATGCCAGGACGAATGCGTCCTGCGTGAGTTGTGTGGCGCGTTCCGGGTCCGCGGTCATGCGCAGGCACACGGCGTAGACGTGCCCGACGTGCTCGGCGTAGAGCGCGTCGAAAGCATCGCGGTCGCCGGTCCTGGCGCGACTCACCAGGTCCGCACCTGGACCCACGCTCAGTCGTACCTTCTCCCGTTTTGCCTCATGAGACGGCCGGCTCGTGGATAGGATGCCGGTGCCGCCGCCGAGGTTTGACAATCAGCGGTCGCGGAGGGGGATGACCAGTTTGAGCGCCGTGTGTGTGTCGGAAAAGCGCGCGGCTTTGACATCGACGAGTCCGGCGGTACGGGCCGCGGCCACGATGGGGTCGTGGCCAAGTGCGGGCACACCGCGCGGCGTGACCAGCCACACACCGCCGGCAGAGTCGAGACGCGAGCGCAGCGTCGGCAGCCGTTCCAGCGCGCGCGGTGTGTCGGCAACCATGAAGATCAGGTGGTACGGACCGCGGCCCAGTCGTGTGTCGACCCTCGCGGCGCGCGCGCGCAGCGGCTCGAGAAACGTGCCCTCCTCGATGCCCAGCACGGCCACGTGCATGTCCAGCTTCACATCCAGCTTGTCGATCAGCGATTTCGGGTGGAGGATGTCGTGCGCCCAGCGATTGGCGGAGGCGCCCACGCGGAAGCGCGCCCGCCCGCCCGCGTGCGCAATCTCCAGCCAGCCGTCCTGCGCGATGGCGGACGTGATATCGGCGCGCGGCACGACCAGACGCTGCGCGCCGCGGAAGATCAGCTCATCGGTCTCGAGTTGAACCTTGCCCTCGCCCTGAAAGGCATCGAATTCCGCCGCGCATTGCGCTTCCCTTCCCATGGTCCACTCGCGTGATAATGGTGTGTCAGTGCGTCGCGCTCAGGGCGCGGGTTTGACGGGCAGGCGCAGACGGGCCACGCAGCCGCGCGGCTTGTCCGCATTCTCCAGCGTCAGCGAGCCGCGGTGCGCCTCCGTGATCTGGCGGCTGAGCGCCAGCCCGATGCCGCTGCCATTGGGCTTGGTGGTGAAGAACGGCACGAAGAGGTTGGCCGTGTCGGCCAGGCCCGGCCCTTCGTCGCGGATCCACACATCGACGTGGCCGTTGTCGCGGTGCCAGCCCACGCGCACGCCGCCGCCCGTCTCGAGGGATGCGTCCACCGCGTTGCGCACCAGGTTGATGAGCAGCTGATCCAGCTGGTCGCCATCGGCGTTGATGCTGATGGCGGGCCCGTTCTCGACGGCCACCGGCAGCCGTGTCTCCAGACTGACGACGCGGCGGATCCACGTGCCCACGTCCAGCAGCGCCAGGCGGGGCGCGGGCAGGCGCGCCAGGCGGGCGTACGACTGCATGAAGCGGGACAGTGCATCGGATCGCCCGGCTATGACATCGAGACCGCGCAGCAGATCTTCATCGGCATCGCGCGGTCGTTCCGGTCTCGCCAGCAGTGAACGCAGGCTGCCGGCAATGGACTTGATGGGTGCTAACGAGTTGTTGATTTCGTGCGAGAGCACGCGGATCAGCCGCTGCCACGCGGCCAGCTCTTCCTCACGCAGCGTGCGGCTCACGTCGGAAATGACGAGCAGCTGGTGCGGCAATCCGCCCTGCCGGAACTGCGAACGCCGGATCTCCCAGCGACCGCGCGTCGCGCCCGCAAAGGCGCCGTCGAAGATGCGCTGCGGCTCGCCTTCGAGGAATTCTTCCAGGTCCAGCGCTTTCGCCGTGCGGCCGCGCATGCGCTCCGCCGCCTGGCCCAGCAGATTCTCGCCCGCGTGGTTCACCACGCGCAGCTTGCCTTCCGCGTCGAACGCGAAAATGGCGACGTCGATTTCGTCCATGACCTTGCGCAGCAGCGCCGTGGCCTCGAGCGCGCCCAGGCGCTGCTCGCGCAGTGTCTGACCCAGCGCGTTCACCTCGAGCATCGCGAGACCCAGTGCATCCTGCGTCGTCGCCCCGCGCGAACGGATGGAGTAGTCCCCCTCGAGCAGCGCGGCCAGCAGGTTGGAAAGCGTCTGCAGCGGCCGCACCACGCGATCGCGCAGCGTGAACGCAAATCCCAGCCACAGCCCCACCACGAGCAGTCCGAACGTCCACTGGACCTTGGGCTCGAAACCGTGCCACACGAGCAGAATCACGGACAGCGCCGCACCCGGCATCCCCGCGAGCAGCGCGAACATCAACACGCGCGTCTCGTAGGCCATCGGTGGCCTCGCCTTGCGGCTTTCTGTTGTCGGGAATTGTGTGCCCATCTTCTGCTTGAACGACGCTTCGCGATTCGTGACCCCGCCCGCCCAGCCGTTTCTTGTACCTCAGACACCCGCCCCCGGATTCAGGTACCACCTCCCGGTTCGATCAGGGCCAGAGACCTCACCCGCGCCACGCCCGCGCGTTCCGTCGAGGCATTTCCCGACCTGCCCCGGCAGCGCCCTTCGATCCGTACAGGCCGTTCCCCAGCTCCAGCCCGAGCCCCTGCCCGAGCAACGGTTCAAGCCGTAATCCCGTAATGCTGAAGCCTCCGATACAACGCGCTGCGCGAGAGTCCAAGCGCCTCGGCGGCCCGGCTGACATTGCTGTCGAAGCGCGCGAGCGCCTTCTGGATGAGGTACTGCTCGGCGTCTTCCAGTGTCATTTCCTCGAGGCGCGAGCCGCCGTCGACGCGGCCGCGCAGCCCGAGATCATCCGCCTTGATCTGCGCGCTCTGGGCCATGAGCACCGCGCGCTCCACGGCGTGTTCCAGCTCGCGCACGTTGCCCGGCCACGAGTACTCCATCATGGCCTGCATGGCTTCGCGGTCGAAGCCGCTGACCTTCTTGTTGTAGCGCGCCAGCTGACGGCGCAGGAAGTGCCCGGCGAGGACGGCGATGTCATCGTGCCGGTCGCGCAGTGGCGGCAGATGGATCTCGACGGTGTTCAGTCGATAGAGCAGGTCTTCGCGGAAGCGGCCATCGGTCAGCTCGCGGCGGATGTCGACGTTGGTCGCGGAGATCACGCGCACATTGGCGCGCCGCGTCTTGCTCGAGCCGACGCGCTGGAACTCGCCGCTCTGCAGCGCCCGCAGCAGCTTGGCCTGCTGCTTGGCCGGCATGTTGCCAATCTCATCGAGGAGCAGCGTGCCGCCGTCCGCCAGCTCGAAGTAGCCCACGCGATCCACCTTGGCATCGGTGAACGCGCCCTTCACGTGACCGAACAGCTCGCTCTCGAACACACCTTCGGAGAGGCCGCCGGCATTCACCGTGACCAGCGGCTTGCGGGCGCGGGGCGAGGATGCGTGCAGGAGTCGGGCGACGACTTCCTTTCCCGTGCCGTGCTCGCCCGTGATCAGGACGTTCGCCTCCGACGGTCCGACGCGTTCGATGATGCTCAGAACGCTCTTCATCGCGCGCGATTCCGTCACCATCTCGATCTTGCTCTGTCCGCGCAGCAGCTGATTTTCCGTCTGCAGCTTCTGCGACTCGCGCAGCACGCGGCCCAGCTCGATGTGTGTGCGCAGCGTCGACAGTAACCGGCCGTTATCCCAGGGCTTCTCGATGTAATCGCGTGCGCCCCTGCGCATGGCTTCCACCGCGCTCTGGATGCTGCCCCAAGCCGTCATCACCAGCACGGGCAGCGAGGCGTCCAGCTTCTGCACTGCGCTCAGCAGGTCGAGGCCTTCCTTGCCTGACGTGGTATCGCGCGTGTAGTTGAGGTCCATCATCAGCGCATCGAAATCGCGCTCCTCGATGGCGGCCAGCGCGGCCGCCGGCGATGCCACTGTCTCGACCGTGTATTCTTCCGCCTTCAGCAGGAGGCGCAGCGCCTCGAGCACATCTGCCTGGTCATCAGCAACCAGGACGCGTACCTTGTCCGACGCCATTCTCAGATCCTCTCAATGCGGCGCACGACCGACGCGGCATGCACCGTGTTGTCTCACGTCCCGCCTATGAGCAGGTAGGCCGCCGCGGCTGCCGCCACCTGTACGGTCAGATTGTCCAGCCCGTGTGTGCTCACCGCCTCCACAATGGCGCCGGCGGTACCCGCGGCGAGCGCCGTGATCAATGCGCCCGGCAGCGCGTGACCCGTTGCCAGCAGTCCTGCGGCCGCCGCCGTCGCGCCGCCCAGCAGCACGGCGGTGCTGCCTTCAAGGCTGCGCGTCGCGCGCACACCCGCGAGCGAGGGCACACGGAAGCGATGGCGCCCCCAGCGTGTGCCTGCGGGCTCACCCAGCGCATCGCCCCAGCCCGCGACCAGGTAGCCGATCCAGGCCACGCGATGAAACAGCAGATTGACGATCACGCCGCCGAGCGCCGTCGTCAGCAACGGCACCACCACGAACAGGGTGCGGTGTGGCGCGTCCGTCGGCCGGGCCAGTGCTTCGTACAACGCGGTGCCATTGCCCCGCCAGACCGCGAACAGCACAACCATCGCCACCACACCACCGTACACGAACACGGCCGGGGCGCCCCATGCCACCTGGACCCCGGCCGCAAGGCTGAAGATACCGATGTGGAAGAGTTTCCGCGTGTAGGGTGCGGCCACCTTGCGGCTCACGCGCAGCCAGCCGGCCAGCGCGCCCAGCAGCAGCGCGCTGCACAATGCGAGCGCCGCGACCAGCAACGCCACACCTGGGCGCGGCAGTGCCTGCTGCAGGTTCTGGAACAGGATCGGCACCCCTCGGGCCGCCGATCGACCGGCTCCTGCCGGTTCCCGTTTTCGCCGGACCCGGCCCAATGAATACGGGCCGCGACCGCGCTGCGCTACGACTGACCCAGCGCGCGCAGCGGGGGCACGCGCGCGGCCCGCGCCGCCGGCACGGCAGACGCCACGATGGCGACGATGAGCAGCAGTGCGGCCGCGCCCAGGAATGTCGGCACGTCGGTCGCACTCACACCGTACAGCTGCGCAGCCAGCGTACGCGCCGCCACGACACCGCCCACCACACCCAGCACGACGCCGCACGCCGCGAGCGCCAGGCCTTCGCCCAGCACCATGCGCAGCACATCCGCGGTGCGTGCGCCCAGCGCCAGCCGCACCCCGATCTCCCTCGCCCGCAGCGACACCGTGAAGGAGAGTACGCCGTACAGGCCAATGGACGATGTGGTCAGCGCGATCAGCGCGAACGCGCCCAGCAGCGCCAGCAGGAAGCGACGCGACGATTCGGCGTCCGACATGAGCGAGCGCAGCGTGGCGATGTCCGACACCGCGAGCGCGGGATCCTGCTCGCGTACCACACGACGCACCGATTCCACCTGCGCCAATGGATCGCCGCCCGTCGTGCGCAGCACCAGGCTCTCGTAGCGGCGCGCGTACTGGCCCAGCGGCAGATACAGTGCGCCTCTGCCCGCGACCGAGAGACCGTACTGCTTCACGGGTGCGACGATGCCCACAATGGTGCGCAGCAATGTGTCCGCGGGCATGATGATCTGCCGGCCCAGCGCATCTTCACCGGGCCATACCGTGCGCGCCAGGTCTTCATCGATCACCACCACCGGCTGTGCGGCCGCGCGGTCGGCATCCATGAAGAAACGGCCGCGCAGCAGGCGCAGCCCTGCCGCGTCCCGATAACCAGGTGTTACCACGTAGCGGTCGGCCGTGGGCTCGTCCGCGGGGGTGGCGTAGCTCTGTCCGGCCGCCGCGAAGCCGGTGCGGTCGTAGTCGTCGCTGAAGGGCACCACGCTTACCAGCCCCGCTGACGCCACGCCCGGCAGCCCCGCCGTCTCCGCCACCAGCGCCTCGTAGCGCGCGCGCGCCGCGGCGGGCGCGGCGTAGGAAGCCGGCGTGAGATGGATCGACAGCGTCAGCACGTTCTGCGGGTCGAGGCCCGGGTCGACCGTTTGCAACGCGGCGAAGGTGCGGATCAGCAGGCCCGCGGCTGCCATGAGCACGAGGGACAGTGCCACCTGGAAGATGGTGGAGAGGGCGCGCAGCCGCAGGCCGCCGCCGCTGGTGGTGCCGCGTGTCGCTTCGGCCAGTACACTGCGCACATCGGTGCGCAACGCGCCCAGCGCCGGCGCCAGACTCGCGACCAGCGCGGCGCCGCCCGCCATCACGGCCGCGAACGCCAGCACGCGCGGATCCACCGCCACCTCGCGGATGCGGAGCGTCGCGGGGCCCATGAGCACGAACAGGCGAGTACTCCACGTGGCCAGCAGCACGCCGGCGGTGCCACCACACAGTGCCAGCAGCAGCGCCTCGGCCAGCAGCTGGCGCACGATGCGCGTGCGGCTGGCGCCCAGCGCCACGCGCACGGCGAATTCCCTGGCCCGCGCGGCACCGCGCGCAATGAGCAGGTTCGACAGATTCGCGCACGCGATGAGCAGCAGCAGCCCGGCCGCGCCGAGCAAGGCGATCAGGCCGTCGCGCGTGCCGCCGAACAGGTACTTGCGCAGCGACATCGCTGAAATGCCGAAACCCTGCAGCTCGGGGTGCGCCGCTTCCAGCGTGGCCGCAATGCTGTGCAACTCGGCGCGCGCGCTGGCTTCGCTGCCGCCCGGCTGCATTCGGCCGATGACACGCAGACTGCGACCCGTGCGGTTGCCCGCCGGATTGAGCGTAAGATTGCCCCACAGTTGTGCGTCCAGCTCACCCGGCGGATGGAAACCGCGCGGCATGATGCCCACCACGGTGAACGGCGCACCATTCAGCTCGAGCGTTCTGCCCAGCGCGCCGGGATCCGCGTTCAGATGGCTGCGCCAGAAGCCGTCACTGACCAGCACTTCCGCATTCGCGCCAGGCTGATCTGCATGCACCGAGAATCCTGTGCCCAGCGCCGGCGCGACCGCGAACACAGCCGTGAACTGCGGTGAGGCCAGCGCGCCATCCACGCGCTCCGCGTCGCCGTTCCCGGTGAGCACCGGATCCCAGTAGCCCGTGTACGCGGTCAGTGCGGCGAAGCTGCTGCTGCTCGCCTGCAGGTCCAGGAAGTTGGGCGTCGCGAAGTTGTCAACGTCGTGCTGCTTCGGATCGATCTGGTGCACGAACAGCAGGCGGTCGGGGTCGGGCCAGGGCAGCGGCTGGATTAACAGCGCGTTGGCCACGGTGAACACCGCCGTTGTGGCGCCAATGCCCAGGGCGAGCAGCAGTGTTGCCGTGCTCGACCAGCCGGCATTGCGTCGCAGGAGTCGCACGCCGTATCGCAGATCCGCTGCCGTGTCCATCGGTCATTCCACCCGGTTGCAGGGTTGTCGTGGTCCGGACGTCCGGGCGCTCACTCCGTGCGCAGCGCGCGCATGGGATCCACCGCTGCCGCGCGCCGGGCCGGGCGCCAGCTGGCGAGCAGTCCGACCGCAGCCAGCAGCAGCGGGATGATCGTGAACGTCACCGGATCCGTCGGGCTCAGGTCGAACAGCAGTGAGCCAAGCCAGTGCGAAAGCAGCCATGCGGCCACGAGTCCGACTGTCAGACCGCCCAGCACGACCAGCATCGCCTGACCCACCATCAGCGCGACCACGCCGCGCGCGCTCGCGCCCAGTGCCATGCGCACGCCGATCTCCTGGCGCCGCTGGCTCACGGCCTGCGCCGTGACGCCGTAGATGCCCACACTCGCGAGCAGCAGCGCCACCACCGCGAAGAAGCCGAAGAACGCGACGAACAGGCGGGGCATGGCCATGGAGCCGCTGACGAGGTCCGTGAGCCGCGATTCCGCGGCGATGGGCAGCTCCTTGTCCAGCGTCCGGACTTCAGCGCGGATGCGTGCGCCGAGTGCGCGCGGGTCACCCTGCGTGCGCAGCACCAGTGTGAGCTGACGCGCCGGAATCTGGTGCTGGGGCAGGAACATCTCCGGTCGAGTCGGCTGGTCCATGCCGCGGTCGTGCGCGTCCGCCACAATGCCCACCACCGTCGTCCACGGACCGTCGGGTCCGCTCGAGGAAATACGCCTGCCCAGCGCGTCCTCGTTGGGCCAGAAGCGCTTCGCCATCGTCTCATTGATGACCACCACCCGGGGCGTGCCCTGGCGATCCTCGTCCGTCAGCGCCCGGCCGCGCAGCAGGCGCATGCCGATGGCTGCGAAGTAACCGGGTGTTATCTGGCGATAATCCGCCACCGGCTGCTCCTCGCGGCTGGTCGGGGCCGGCCGGCCCTCCACCACGAAGTCGACGTCGCTGTTGTTGCCATCCAGCGGAATCATGCTGGACGCGCCCGCTGCCACCACGCCGGGCTGTGCCGCAAGACGCTGCAGCAGGCCATCGAAGAACGCATCCACCTGCGCGATCTCCGGATAGCGTGCCCGCGGCAGCTGCAGCTGCACCGCCAACGCGTTCTCCGGATGGAACCCCGCATCCACCGCCTGCAGCCGCACGAAGCTGCGCATCATGAGCCCCGCGCCCAGCAGCAGCATCAGCGCGATCGCCACTTCGGCGGCAATGAAGGTATTGCGCGTACGGCGCCGGCTCACTCCCGTGCGCAGGCCGCCGCTCTCCTTGAGCGCATTGGCCACACTCACGCGCGACAGATGCCATGCTGGCGCCAGGCCGAAGAGGATGCCGGTGACAGCGGCCACCGAGAGTGCGAACAGCAGCGCATGGCCGTTCACGGCGACTTCCTCGATGCGCGCCGTCCCGGGCGGACTCATGCGTGTCAGCAGATCCACACCCCAGAAGGCCACCACGATGCCGGCCACGCCACCCACCGCGGCCACGATCAGGCTCTCCGTCAGCAGCTGGTGCACGACGATGCGACGGCTGGCCCCGATCGCCAGGCGCACCGCCACTTCGCGTTCCCGGTCCGTCGCCCTGGCCAGCAGCAGGTTGGCGATGTTGACGCAGGCGATGAGCAGCAGCAGTCCCACCGCGCCCAGCAGCGCCACCAGCGCCGGCCGCAGCGGACCCGCGATCTGTTCGTGCAGCGACACCAGGCGCAGCACCAGGCCCTTCTTCGCGCCCGGCGCCTGCGCCTGCAGCGCGCGGCCTGTGCGCGCGGCATCTTCCTGGGCCTGCTTCAGCGACACGCCCGCCCGCACACGCACCAGCATCTGCATGACGTAACAGCCCCGGCCGCAGCCTGTGCTGAACGTGGTCTTGAGGTAGGGCCGGAAGATGTCCGCCTTCTGGAAGGGCGCCTCGAACCCGCGCGGCATGATCCCTATCACGGTGTTAGTAAGCCCGTTCAGCTGGATGGTGCTGCCCACCATGTCCCGCCGGGCGCCGAACGCCCGCTTCCAGAGCGCATCGCTCAGCACCACCACCTGGCCGTCACCGGTCTCGTCCGTGGGCGAGAAGCCGCGGCCCTGCGCCGGCTGCACACCCGTCACCCGGAAGTAGTCGACCGAGACGATGGCGCCCTGCAGCTGCACCGGCTCGTTCACGCCCGTCAGACTCGGATTCCAGCCGACCAGCGGCGACACCGCTTCCAGTGTTCGATTCTGCGTGCGCAGGTCCTCGTAGTCGGGTGGCGTGAACCACTCCTGCCGCGGCCCGCCCGCCGCACTGAAATCCTGCCACACCATTGCCATGCGCGCCGACTGCGGATAGGGCAGCGGCCGCAGCAGCAGCGTGTCCACGAAGCTGAAGATGGCCGTGTTGGCACCAATGCCCAGTCCCAGCGTCGCCACCACTGTCAATGCGAACAACGGACTCCGCGCCAGCCCCCTCAGCGCCTGCCTCACATCTCGCCGCACCCTGTCCATTCCTCCTCCTCGATCGCACGCCACTGCACTCCACCGCGGAGACCTCTGCCGTCGCAGAGCCATTCCAGGCGTCGTGCCGCTCCACCTCAGTGATCTTCTTTGACAACGGCGTTTGGTTCAACACACGTGCACTTCACCGCCGTCGAGAATACCGCTTTCAAACTTGTGCCCCCGTATCCGCCTTCTATCTCCCACGGATCCGTTTCCGTCCGTTTCCGTTGATCCGCGTCCGTTGATCCGTTTCGATCCATCCGTTTCCGCTTGAACCGCTTCTGTTGAGCCCGTTCCCGGTCAATCCGTTTCTTTTGATCCGTTCAGAATCAAGAACTCATTCCGTTCCTTCGCGCCCTGCGCGGTGAGAGAGTGAGAGCTAGACGAGCCGGACCGCGAGTATGGGGTCGACGCGGGTGGCGCGGCGGGCGGGCAGCCAGGCGGCCAGCAGCGCGGTCAGCAGCAGGAGAACCACGACGCCGCTGAACGCCAGCGGATCGTGCACATCGGTGTGGAACAGCAGTGTGGCCATGACGCGCGCGGCGGCGAGCGAGGTCGCGGTGCCCAGCACCACGCCGGTCAGACTCAGCGCCAGGCTCTCGCGCAACACCATGCGCAGCACCTGGCCGGTGGGTGCGCCCAGGGCCAGGCGGATGCCCAGCTCCGCCGTGCGCTCGGCGACGCCGCAGGCCGTGACGCCGTAGATACCGACCGCCGCGATGAGCAGGGCGAGTCCGCCGAACACCGCGAACAGCGTGAGCTGGAAGCCGCGGTCCGCGTACGCGGCATCGAGCAGTTGTTCCTGCGTGGCGATGGTTCCGGGCGCGAGATCCGGATCGAGTGCCCGGATGGTCGCGCGCACGCCGTCCGCGAGTGTGCCAGGATCTCCCGTGGTGCGCAGCATCAGCGTCATTGCGGGGAGGCCGCGGTGCGGCAGGTACAGCATGGGCCGTACGTCCGGCGTTTCCAGATCCTGACTGCGCACGTCGCCTGCCACACCCACAATGGTGAACACGGGACCTCGTACCAAATCGCCCAGCCGGATCTGCTGGCCTGTCGCAGCGCCATCGGGCCAGTACTGCCTCGCCATGGTCTGGCTTATGATCGCCGCGTCGCCCCGGTCCCGATCCTGCTCGGTGAAGTCCCTGCCCTGCAGCAGCGGGATGCGCAGCGTGCCCAGATAACCTGGTGTTATGGCGCGAAAGTCCGCGTCGGGCGCCTTGCCCGGCTCCGGAGGCGGCCCGGCTGCCAGCGCGAACGAAAGGCCCGCGTTGACGCCGCCCATGGGCGGGCTCGACACCAGCGCGGCGGAACGCACACCGGGCAGTGCCCCGGCGCGCGCCACCAGCTCACGATAGAAGTCCACTACTCGATCCTCCGCATACCGCGCGGCGGGCAGTGTGACCCGCGCCGTCAGTACGTGGCTGGCATCGAATCCGGGCCGCACCTGCAGCAGCCGCTGGAAGCTGCGCAGCAGCAGACCCGCGCCCGTCGCCAGCAGCACCGTGAGCGCGACCTGCGTTACCAGCAGCGTGTTTCTCGCCAGGCGCTGGCGCCGGCCACCCGCCAGCCCACGCCCGGCTTCGCGCAGCAGCGCCGAGGCGCTGCCGGCCGTCGCGTGCAGTGCGGGCGCCACGGCCAGCAGCACACCCGCCGCCAGCGAGAGCAGCAGCGTGAACGCGGCGACGCCCCCATCGACGCGAATCTCCTCGATGCGCGGCACGCCGGACGGGTGGAGCGCACGCAGCAGATCGATGCTCCACACCGCCAGTGCCAGCCCGGCCAGTCCGGCCCCGGCGCCCAGGATGGCGCCCTCGACCAGCCAGTGACGCACCACGCGCCAGCGCGAGGCGCCCAGCGCCAGGCGCGCGGCCGCTTCCGTCCGGCGCGTGACCGCCCTCCCTAACAGCAGGTTCGTCACGTTGGCGCAGGCAATCAGCAGCACCACGGTCACCACACCCAGCAGCGCCCAGACGGCGAACCCGAAGGTGTCTCCCAGCACCTGCCTGCGCAGCGAGCGCATGGTCACCGACCAGGCGCGGTTGCTGCCCGGGTACTGTTGCCCCAGCCGGACCGCCAGCGCCCGCAGCTCGCTCGTTGCCTGCTCGATGCTCACGCCTGTGTCCAGACGCCCGAACACGCGCAGGAATCGGTTGCCACGGTCCGTCATCCCCGCGGCCAGCACCGGTCCGAGCGGCGTCCACACGCGCGCCGGATTGCCCGGCACCAGAAACGACTCGGGCAGCACGCCGATGATGCTGTAGGGAACGCCATCCAGTGTGATGGTCCGGCCAATGGCATGCGCATCGGCGGCCAGCACGTCGCGCCAGAAACTCGATGTTATCAAGGCGACGGGTGCGCCCCGCGCGTCGTCCTCGTCGGCCCGGAACAACCGGCCCTGCCGCGGTGTCACGCCCAGCAGCGCGAACAGGTCCGCCGAAGCACGCGCCGCCTGCTCCTCCCGTGGCTCGGCCGCACCCGCGCGCAGCACCACCGTGCGCTGACGCTCGAACGCGGCCAGCGCGGACAGCCCGTGCACCTGCTGGCGCCAGTCCTCATAGTCGGGCGCCGACACGGAGAAGAACTCGAGGCCACGATCCGGCACGCTCGACCACAGGCGCACCAGCTGTTCGGGCTCCCGCCACGGCAGCGGCCGCAACACCGCGCCGCGCAGCACCGCGAAGATGGCGGCGTTCGCGCCCATGCCCAGCGCCAGCGTGCAGCCGGCGAGCAGCGCGAACAGCCGGGCCCGGCGCAATCCGCGCAACGCCTGTCGCACCTCGTTGACCCAGTCGAGCATCAGCCCCCCATTCCTTGCGCACATGCCGCGCGACGACGACCGCACGGCGAGGCGGTTTGGTGCCAGCGCCACGCAATGGAAGCTGCGTGCCGCACCCGTCTTCGCCTGCAACTGCTTGCGATTCAAACGTTTGAGGGTATCGGCCCCGTGCCGGCAGCGGCCCTGTCGCCCCCGCTCGCGGGATGCGCTGTCCCGCGGGCGAACACGGCCCGCCCGCACGCGCAACGCCACCGCCACGCCGCGCACCGAGCAACCATCGCCCGCCTTCGCATGTCCTATTGTCGGATGACAAGGTATGAGCAACCGGAGACACGACCGTGTTCCTGCACCACTGGCTTCGCCGTCTGCTGGCACTGCGACGCAGCCGCGCCCTCGATCACGAGACGCGCGCCGAGATGGAAGCGCACATCCGGCTGGAGACGGAGTCGCTCCTGCGCGGCGGCATGGAGGCGCGCGCGGCCCGCCGCGCCGCGCGGCTGGCCTTCGGCGACGTGCAGCGTTTCCGCGAGGAGGCGCGCGATGCGCGCCGGGTGAGTGGCCTCGAGGATCTGCTGCAGGACCTGCGCTTCGGCGTGCGCGCGCTGCGCCGGGCGCCGGGCTTCACTCTGGCCGCCGTGCTGACGCTGGCCCTGGGCATGGGCGCCAACACCGCCATTTTCAGCGTCGTTAACGGTGTGTTATTGCGGCCCCTGCCCTTTCCCGGTGAGGGCCGGCTGGTGCGCGCGTGGGGCAATTCGCGCGCGGAGTTCACGGGAGTGGCGGAACGCGCCACGGCCTTCACGGGGGTGGCCGCGTACACGGAAGGCGCGGGCCTGGGGCTGAGCGGCGCAGGCGAGCCTGTGCGCGTCGCGGGCGCGGAAGTGACGCCCGGGCTGTTCGCGGTGCTCGGCGTGAAGCCCGCGCTCGGCCGCGGCTTTGCGGCGACCGAGGCGCAGCCGGGTGCGGACGGTGTGGTGGTGCTGAGCGACGGGCTCTGGCGTGAGCGCTTTGGCGCCGATGCCGGCTTGCTCGGCCGCAGCATCGACCTGGATGGCCGGCCTCGCCTGGTGATCGGCATCATGCCGCCCGGCTTCGCATTTCCCGGACACGACACTCGCCTGTGGATCCCGGTCCTGATCGATGCCGCGCAGCGCGGTGTCTACTGGGGCAGTGGCGGCCTGCACGTGGTGGCCCGCCTGCGCCAGGGCGTGACGGCGGCGCAGGCCAGGGCCGAGCTGCGCAGCGTGGCCGCACGGCTGCGGTTGGAGAACCCCGTATGGACGCCCTCCGAGGAATCCTATCTGGCGGCCGTGAATGTGGTGCCGCTGCGTGACAGCCTGGTCAGCGCATCGCGCCCGCTCCTGCTCCTGCTGCTGGGTGCGGCCGGCATGGTGCTGCTCATCGCCTGCGCCAATGTTGCTAACCTGCTGCTAGTGCGTGGGTCGGCACGCACGCGTGAGATGGCCGTGCGCGCGGCGCTGGGCGCCGCCCGCTCCCGCCTGCTGCGTCAGCTGGTCACGGAGAACCTGCTGCTCTCCGCGCTGGGCGCACTGGCCGGACTGGCGCTGGCGCTGGCCGGGCGCGGCCTGCTGCTCTCCCTGTTGCCGCCGGACACGCCTCGCCTGGCGGAGGTACGGCTGGACCCGCGCGTGCTCGGTTTCGCGCTGGCCAGCGCGCTGCTCACCGGTGTGATCTTCGGCTTCGCACCCGCGCTGCGTGCGCTGCGTGGCACCGTGGGCGGCGCGCTCAGTGGAGCGCGCGGCGAGGCGGGTGGCACGCGCGCGGGCCGCCGACTGCTGGGCGCACTGGCGGCGGCTGAGGTGGCGGTGGCTGCCGTGCTGGTCATCGGCGCGACCCTGCTGCTGCGCACGCTCTGGCAGCTGCAGCAGGTCAATCCGGGATTCGAGGCCGATCACCTGCTCAGTGCCCGCATTGACCTGCCGGCCACGCGCTACGATTCCGACGACCGCCGGCTCGCCGTGTGGTCACAGCTGGTGACCCAGCTGGACGCCGTGCCCGGTGTGCAGTCGGCGGCCGCGACCAGTCAGGTGCCGTTCGATCAGGTCGCGGACTACATTGCCATGTATGTCGACGGCTGGACGCGCGACCCCAATGCCCTCGACTTCATGGATGTGCGCCGTATAACACCCGGTTATCTGAAGACCATGGGCGTGCCTCTGCTGCGGGGCCGCAACTTCGATGATGCGGATGGCGCGGGGGCGCGCCTGGTCGCGCTCATTGATGAGCGGGCCGTGCAGCAGTTCTTCCAGGGTCGCGATCCCATCGGCGGCCGCATCCGCTTTCCCTGGCGCAGTGAGTGGATGACGGTGGTGGGTGTGGTGGGCAGTGTCGTCAACAATGATCTGGCGGGTGAGCAGCGGCCGGCGTTCTACATCCCGCTCGCCCAGCAGACGCCGGCGGCGGTAATCGTAGTGGCGCGCACGCGTGAGCCGGGCGCCACCACGCAGGCGTTGCGCACGATTGCGGATCGGCTCGCGCCGGACGCACCGGTCAGCGATGTCCGAACTCTCGGGCAGCGCATGTCCGCATTGGTGGCGCGGCCACGATCCGCGGCTGCGCTGCTGGGCGCCTTCGCCGCGGTGGCACTGCTGCTCGGTGCAGTCGGCACCTATGGGGTCATGGCCTGGGTAACGGGCCGGCGCACGCGCGAGCTGGCGCTGCGCATGGCGCTGGGCGCGCACGCGGGCGAGGTGGTGCGGCTGGTGGTCCGTGAGGGCGTGATGCTCGCGGCCGGCGGCGCACTCGCAGGCAGCGCGCTCGGCCTCGTGCTGACACGGCTGTTGCGGGGCCTGCTCTATGGCATCAGCGCCACGGATCCGCTGACCTTCGTGGCCGCGCCGCTGCTGCTGGCATCGGTGGGTGTGCTCGCCAGCTGGCTGCCGGCGTGGCGCGCCGCGCGGGTCCAGCCCATGACCGCGCTGCGCAGCGAATGATCGGCTCCATCGGTTCAACGTGGCCTGAAAGGCAACTCCGGAACCCACGCACGGCCCGCCACGGCGGCATGCCGCAGGCGTGGTCGGTCGCGAATGAATCCCGGAGTCACTGTCCGCGCTTCTAACGCGTTGTCAGGCGCACACCCGCGGTGGTGGGCCGTCACGCATGACACCTGCGGGCGAGCGGCCTGGGTGCGCCGGATGAGGGTGAGGGCGCCCCTGCCGCGGCCGGCGGCCGCGGTGACCCACGCCCGATCCGCGCACTTCGGCCGACCACGACCCGCATCAGCCCGCCCGCGTGTCTTCCAGAGTCGATCGGGTTGATTGGCACTTCCCGCGCCGCGGCCTGGCGGGGCGGATTCACCCCAGCGACGGAACGCTCTTCACGGCACGCAGAGTTGCGGGCACGGCCCCGGAACCCGCCAGTATCCTGCTTGGCTGCAGAGGGTTATCGAAGCGAGGCGAGTGCCGCGACCGGCCGGCAACCCGGGACGACGGGTGCGGCATCGTCGTCTGATCCCGCTCCGGCTTCCGTCCGGAAACGCGCCGTCATGCGCCGTGCCCTGCGGTATCGCCACAACAGGAACGCGACAACGAGAGACACGGTTGCGGCGGACGCGGCGGCACGTGCCCGGGCCGCACGGGCAGACCGTCGCGCTCGGGCCCGGCACGCCGGCGCCGCGGCCGGAACTTCATCCGGCCGGTGGTCTAGGCGCGCACCGTCACGGGCACACCGGCGAAGCGCGCGTAGCGTTCTGCGGCCTGGCGTAATGCGTCGTTATCGGCTGGCGAGAGCGGCCGCGCCGGCTGCAGCTCGATGGCTATGCTCCGCGGTCCTCGCACGTGACGCCAGCGGCCCACCGCCTGGCCATCGATGATGAGCGCGTGCGTGAACGGCGGCCTCGCCGGAAACGACAGGCTCCCCAGCCCCGCCGTGTCCAGCACATGGCGGGTTTCGCTGTAGGCGATCACGTACTCGTCGAAACCCTGCAGCAGATGCGCGCTGGGCGAAGGCTCGCGCGGGCAGACCGGCGCCCGGCTCAGCCAGAACTCCCGTCCTTCCAGCCGGGTCCGCTGCAGATGCGAGGCAGCCAGCGCCAGACCATGCCGTGCTTCTGCCGTGCCCAGACCCGACCACCACACGAAATCCCTGAGCGTCGCCGGGCCGCGGCTCGCGAAATAACGCAGTGTCAGCTCTCCGAGTGCTTCTTCGCGTGACAGCGACCGCGCCCGGGGCGCTCGCTCCGCGAGCAGTGCGTACGTGTGCTGCCTGCCGCTGCGGGCCCCGCTGCAGATCACGCCATCCAGCTCGGCGCGCATGAGGATGTGGCCGAGGCGCGACCCGGTCGCGTCCACGCGCTGGCGGCCGAGCCCGGCTGACAGCTGCGCACGCGTCAGCTGCCGGCCCCCGCCCAGCGCCTTCTCCAGCAGCGTGTTAGTGCGCGCGTACAGCGTCTCCGTCAACTCCAGCTGGCGATCGCGGTAGGCACTGCGCCTGCGCACATGTGGCGAGGTGAGCTGCAGCAGCCAGTGTATGTCTTCGGGCAGCACGAAGTGCCACGTCGGTCGCAGCACGTGCGTGCGCAGCAGCTTGCCCTCCGCGAGCGCGCGCTCCACGACTGCGTCAACTGCCGCTGCGGCGCGCAGGCCCACCGACCACCGGGCCAGCGCATACTCCTGCGCCTGCACGGCCACCAGCCAGCGCACCACAGCCTCCGGCGTGGCCAGCCTGTCGGCCGCCAACCGCTGGTTCGCCATGCGCTGGTGCGCGATCTCATGACTCATGGCGGCCGATTACCCTTCAGCAGACGCGCCAGGTCGACATCCCGCCACAGACGGTCGCGCATGGCCTGCGTTTCCGCCAGTTGCACCAGACCGGCATGCCGGACGGTGAACACACGCCGCGACTGGTTGTCCAGCATGCGCCGTGCCGACGTTACGAGACCCTTCGCCTCGAGCCGGTCCAGCGTGGCGTAGACGGCTCCGATCGCGGCGTCACGCCCGGTCACACTCTCGATCTCGCGACGCACATTCATGCCGAACGCCTCGCCCGCCGTTCGCAGCACCGCGATCAGCACCTGTTCCTCGAAATTGCCCAGCGGCCCCGCGCCCATGTTTCGCACTCCTCAAACACATCGTTAGTCACTCGTGCAGCACGACCGCGGGATCGAAGCGGCTCGCCCGCCACGCGGGAATTGCCGTTGCCGCGAGTCCCGCCGCCAGCAGAGTCGCCGTCGCCCCCAGCAGCGCGACCGGATCGTTCACCGCCACGCCGTACAACAGCGAGGCCACGACGCGCGTCACGAACAGCGAAGCGAGGACGCCCGCAGCAATGCCCGCGCCGATCAGCATGCCGCCTCGGACCAGGATGCGGCCGACCACCCGTGAGCGCCGCATGCCCAGCGCCAGGCGAATGCCGATCTCACGCTGCCGGCGGGACACCGCGTGCGCCGTGACGCCGTATACGCCCACCGCGCCCAGCACCAGCGCCAGTCCCGCCAGCAGTGCCAGCAGGGAACGCGTCTGCCGCGCCGGCCCCATGCTCTCCGCGAGCACCTGCTGCAGGCTGGTCGTCGTCTGCACCGCCGCTCCCGGGATGGTCTTCTCGATCAGGGCGCGCGCCGCTGCGAGCGCGGGACCCATGTCACTCACGCGCTGCAGCTTCAGCACCAGCGCATTCCCCGCCGGCGCATAGGGAGCGTGCTCGTACAGCATGTAGCGCGCAGGCACGGCGGCATCCGTGAGACGCGCTTCCGCCGCGTCCGCGACAACGCCTACGATCGTGGCAGGGCGGGGCCCGGCCCCGCCGATCTGCTGGCCGATCGGGTCCCCGCCCGCGAAATACTTCCGCGCCAGCGCTTCATTGATGACGACGACGGGTGCCGGGGCCGCCCGGTCCGCTTCCTCGAACAGCCGGCCTCGCTTCAGCGCCATTCCCAGGACCCGGAAGTAATCCGGTGTTATCACACGGAAGGCAGTCGTGGTCATGGGCAGCTCCGGCTTCGCCACCAGCACGATGCCCCAGTTGTCGCCGGTCCCGCGCAGCGGCAGCTTCGATGTGGCCGCCGCGCTGCGTACACCGGGCAGCGCCGCGAGACCGGGCACGACCTCGGCCAGCAGTCGCCTGCGGTCGGGTGGAGCCAGATTCGCGGGCAGCGCCATGTCGATCACGCCGACACCACCCGCGTCGATGCCGGGATCGATCGCACCCAGCTTGTCGACGCTGCGAATCAGCAGGGCCGCGCCCGACGCCATCAGCACGGCGAGCGCCACCTCGAGCACGACGAGACCGCTCTCCAGGCGCCCGCCCTGGCTGAGCCCGGTCGTGCGCGCGGTTCCGATGGCGTCACGCAGGTCACTCCGCCATAGCGCGAACACAGGAACAGCGGCCACCAGCAACGCACCGGCCAGCGCGATCACCATCGCCATGAGCATCACGGGCCAGCCCGCGCGCGCGGTTTCCGCCAGTGCACCCAGCGGCAGCGTGTGCACCAGCATCGGGAATGCAGTAAGCGCCACGCCCGCGCCGGCGACGCCCGACATGAGCCCCACCAGCAGCGCCTCCGCGCCCAGCTGCTGCAGCAACCGCAGCCGGCCGGCGCCCAGTGCGGTGCGCAACGCCATCTCCTCGCCTCGGCCATCCACCTGGCCCAGCATCAGCGCCGCCACGTTCGCGCACGCCATCAGCAGGATCGCCGCCATGGCGGCCAGTGTCGCGAGCAGCGCGGGACGCACCGGCCCGGCAACAAAGTCGCGGACCGGAATCAGCGTCGCGTTCTTCGTCTTGTCCCATTGCGCCGGATACGTGTAATGCGCTGCCAGGAACGACGTGATGCGCGCCAGCGGCGCATTCATGCCGGCAATCGTCAGCCCCGGATCCATGCGCCCGATCAGCGCGTAGTTGCCAGTTCTCGACTCCGGGTGCAACGGCTGCGGCAGCCAGAATGCGCACAGACGGATCGGGAAACCAGAAGGCGCGCGGCATGACGCCCACGATCGTGTGCCCACTCCCGTTCATCATCAGCTGCGAGCCGATGATCGAGGCGTTGCCACCCAGCTGCTGCCACAGGCCCCAGCCGATCACTGCGATGGGCGCCGCCCCCACGGCATCATCGCCCGCGCGCAGCGTGCGACCAAGCAGTGGAGGCGTGCCCAGGACATCGAAAAATTCCGACGACGACGCCACGCCTTCCACCAGGCGAGGCGACGCACCCGGCGCCTCCAGCGTCACACCTGCGTGGCGGAATGCCGCTACCTGGCGAAAGCCTGCGAACTGACCACGCAAGGAGAGGAATTCCTGCTCCGACCAGTCGCCGCCATTCCAGAACACCGCCAGGTCGCGTTCCGCGGCGACCGGCAGCGGGTCCAGCAGCAGCGAGCGCACGATCGTGAAAATTGCGCCCGCGCCACCCACGCCCAGCGACAGCGTGAGCACTGCCAGCAGCGCGTAGAGCGGTCGTCTCGCAAGGCGCCGCACCGAATAGCGAACATCCATGACCCAGCTCTCCAGCATGGGGCCTCCCGTTCTCAGGCGATTCGCTTCCGGTTCGAATCCCGTCTTCCCCCGCCACCAGCTGCGGCGCAGCAGCGCAGGCGAGGACCGCAGCGCCTGACGCCATAGCCAGAAATCCGCCCGCCGGCGACCCTGGCGGTGCAGTCGCCGCGCGTATTCCCGCTCCAGGTCCGCGCACACCTCGTCGCGCTCGGCCAGGGGGAGCAGCAGTCGCAGCAGATGCAGCGGTGTGCGCGGTGCTCTTGTGTGTTTCATGGCGTTCCATTCTACAATGTAGAAATCAACGACACAAAAACAGCCAGCGCGAAAAACCTCACGCTGGAGGAGGGGTGGGCGGGCGTCGGAACAACAGCGCGCAACCGACGCCCGCCCGGGGGAAGCTCAGGTCTGGCGACCCGGGCTCTTACTTCGTTGAACCTGACTATCTGTTTGACGCCTTGCGGCTCCGTCGGGTTGCCTGCTGCATACAGCATGTTATCAGGTCTGCTGCATCCCGACTGCAACCACTACGCAGCGACGTCCCGTTTTGCTTCAACCGATCCGCCACTCAGGAAAACGACGCGTCGCGCTCGCGACGCAGGCGGCCGTCGTTCCGCGCAGCGGCTACTGCCCCTGATGCAGCTCGAAGCCGCTCTCTTCCAGTTCGTGCGCCTGCGTTGTGGCTTCGTCGCGCACCACCTGGCCGTCGAAAAGGTGGATGGTGCGTTCGGCGTAGCGTGCGTAGCGCGGATCGTGTGTCACCATGCAGATGGTAGCGCCGTCGCCGTGCAGCTCCTTGAGCAGGTCCATCACGGCCTCACCGTTCTTCGAATCGAGGTTTCCGGTGGGCTCGTCCGCGAGCAGGATCAGCGGCTTGCCGACGATGGCGCGCGCGACAGCCACGCGCTGCTGCTGACCGCCCGAGAGCTGCGACGGATAGTGCTTCGTGCGGTGCGCCATGCCCACGCGTTCGAGCGCCGCCATGACGCGTTCCTTGCGCTCCGAGGACGGCATGCCGCGGTAGGTGAGCGGCAGCTCGACGTTCTCGAACACGGTCAGGTCACCGATCAGGTTGAACGCCTGGAAGATGAACCCGATCTCGCGGTTGCGGACGCGCGCCCGCTCCGATGCGGACAGCGAAGAGACGTCCTTGTTGTCCAGCAGATACTGGCCCTCGGTGGGCGAATCCAGCAGACCCAGCAGCGAGAGCAGCGTGGTCTTGCCGCAGCCCGACGGGCCCGCGATGGCAACGTACTCACCACGGTCGATCTTGAGGTGGATCGTGGACAGCGCGTGCGTCTCCACCTCGTCCGTGTAGAACACCTTGCTGACACCGTTGAGCTGGATCAGGGGCTCCATCGTTGGCTCCGGGTTCCGGGTCAATGCTGCCTGGGAATTCGACTCTGTTTAGACTTCTGGAAACTCCGCATCGTTGCTGAACGGAATCATGAACGGCGTTTCTCGGGCTCGGGCTCGCGCTGGGAGGGGTTGGGGGTAGATGGGGCCGCATTGCCGCTCCATCCGTTCCCAGCCCCAGCCCGAGCCCCAGCCCCAGAAACGCTTCTACAGATTCTCCACGGCGCTACCGCAAGCGTATCCTGTCGTAACTATCCCACTGCGACATATCCGAGAGAATCACGACATTGCCGGCCTTGAGGCCGCCCTTGATCTCCATTTCGTTCACGGATACGGCGCCGATCTGCACGGTCACGCGGCTGGCGTTCTTGCCGTCCGGCTCCATGCGGAAGAGTCCGATCGACGAGTTCTGGTTCGCGTACTGCTGGCGCTGCACGTGCAGCACGTTGGGCAGCCGGTCGACAATAATGCGGCCATCCACGTTCAGGTCGGGGCGGGCGCTGCTGGGCAGACTGTCGGGCAGCGACACATCCACACCCACGGTTCCGGCGGACGAGGCCGGATCGATCCGCATGACCTTGCCGATCACGATTCCATTGCGCGTGTCGATTTCGACTTCCTGACCTAACGCGACATCGACCACCTGGGTTTCAGGAATGCGCAGCACGGCCTTCAGCTTGCCCGGCTGCACCACGCGCGCGATCTCGGAACCGGCAAGCACGTACTGGCCCGTCTCCAGGTCGTTGTTGGCGCCCAGTCGCTGCAGCACACCGGAGGCGTTCGCCCGCACCTGCATGGAAGCAATGCGCTCTTCCCGGAACTGGACGATCTTTTCCAGCTGCTTCACCTGGTCTTCCTGCGCGCCCAGTTGTGACGCGACGGAGTTGGACATTACCTCCAGCTGCTTCTGCGCGTATTCCAGGCGCTCCTTCAGCGTGTGCAGGTTGTTCTTGTCCGCCAGGTACTGGTTGCGGTTGATCAGGTTCTTGGCATTCAGCTCCTCGTCCACCGAATCGGTGCGCGCGGCGTCCTTGAACTGGCTCTCCAGCGTGGACACCGCGGCGGACTGCGTGAGCCGCTGCGATTCCAGGTTGGAAGTGAGGCTCACGAGGTTGGCGCGCGCGTCACCCAGCTGGCGCTGCTCGTTCAGGAGCTGCAGCTGCTCGTCGGGATTGCTCAGGCGCAGCAACACCGTGTTCGGTTCTACCCGCTGGCCCGGCTGGATGATCTTTTCCTCGACGCGGCCGCTGGTCAGCGCGGAGATGATCTGGATATGCTCCGGAACCAGTGTGCCGGGACCGCGCACCTGCTTCACCATGGGTCCCATTTCCACGGTGTCGCGCCAGGCCAGTTCTGCGTCCACGCTGGGCGGCGCCGGCTTGAGCCGCGAGAGACCCAGCGTGATGGCCACGGCACCCACGATCCCCAGAGCTATGTAGAGCTTCCCGCGCTTCTTGGGCGGGTTGGCGCGCGGCTTGTCCATGTTTATTTCTCCCGGGCAGGCGCGTCGTCGTCACCCTGCCGCGTGTTGCGCAATGGTTCGCCCACCGCCGCCTCGAGTGCGGCCAGTGACTGGTGGAACTGATAAATGGCGCCCAGCCGCGATTGATCGGCTTTGGCCTTGGTGTCCTGCGCCTGCGTCAGCTCGATCACATTTCCTGCACCCAGACGATACTTCTCCTGCGCCAGGTGCAGCTGCTCCGCCGCCGTCGCGGCGTTCTTCTCTTCGATCTGCACCGACTGGTACGCCGCGTTCAGCGCCAGCAGGTTCTGCGCGACCATGGTGCTGCGGTTCAGCTCCTCCGCGCGCCGCGCATACCGCGCATCCTCCGCAGCGGCCTTCGCCTGGTCCAGCTGCCGCTCCCGCGTGAATCCATCGAAAATGGGCAGAGAAATGAACAGCGAGACGGAGGCGGGGCTCTTCGTGTAGTTGAAGGGAAACAGATTGTTAGCAGCCAGCGCCGAGTTTCCCTGCGCGTCTGTGTACGCGAACGTACTGCAGTCCCTGGGATAACCGGGCAGCGGTGTCACCAGGTGCGCGTTCAGCAGGTTCGACGACTCGCAGTTGTCCACGCTGGACTGCGCCTTGGCCTTGGCCGACGCCAGCACGTACGCATCGTTGCCCTGTTTGCTGACGTACCCGGACAACAGCGTCGCATTCAGCGACAGCGACGGCAGGTACTGGCTCCACCTCGCCCTGGTCGCCGCATTCGCCGCCGACTCGTTGCGGCGCGCCGCCACGACCTGCGGATGCTCGCGCAGCGCCCGCGTCGTCAACTCCTCGACCGTCCACTGCGGCTCGAATACCTCGAATGTGCTGGTCAGGTCGACGTCGCGATTCAACTCGACGCCGATCTGCTGCATCAGGCGCAGCTTCTCGGTGTCGTACAGGTTCTTCGCCTGAATGAGCGCAACCTCGGCACGCCCCCTCGTCACTTCGGCGGATGCGACGTCGAGACGCGTCGAAGCACCTACGCGGTTCTGCGCGTCCACCAGCCGGAACGATTCGTTCGCTACATCCAGCGCCGTCTGTGCAATGGCGACGCCATCGCGCGCGCGCAGCGCGGCGAGGTACTGGGCCGTGACGTTGCTGGACAGGTCGAAGGCCGCCGCCTGGATGCGTGCATCCGTTGCCTTCTGGTTCGCCTTCGCCTGCGCAGCCCCGAAGAACGTGGCACCGGAAAGCTGCATGCCGCCGGAAATGCCATAGCTGGAGGAATAGATCGCAGGCCGTTGGGAGGCGAGGCCAAGGTCGGACGCGCTGATGCCGCCGACCCGCGCATTGCCCGCCGCCTGGTAGCCGAAGCCATTCTGGATCTGCAGCGTGGGGATGAAGTTGGCATACGCTTCCCGTACGCTCCAGTCCGCATCCCCGGCATCATTCACCGTCTGCCTGTACAGCGGGTTGTTCTTCCGCGCCAGATCGATCGCTTCCTGTACCGTGAGCGTCGCGGGCGGCTGCTGCTGCGCCGCCGCCAGCCCCGGAATCAGCAGGATGCAGGCGACGATGCCGCCTGCGCTCTTCAGCGACCCGAAACTTCTCCTCGCCGTGACCTTCCCTGGTCCTCCCATCGTAACGCGCTCACGCATGCGCGAACTCCTTCTCATGTTCCGGTCGTCAGGCTCGATACTACCCGTTCCGGGCCACCCATCAGCCCCCTCCACACCACCCTTTTCAGCGCGGCCCCCATATCCTTGTGAAGGGAAGCCGCATGCCATCTTTAGGAACTGGCGTAAGTCGTTTATTGAATTGTATTTACGTGTCATCTTTCTCCTCAAGTCCGAGCCCCTTCTGGTCGATATTGGGAGAGGCATTCCCGGTAGTGAACACCCGGGCCCGGCAAATGTGTCTGCCCGGCCTCTCGGGAAGTCCCGGACACACGAGTGGATGGCAGACGATGAGCGAAGCACACGCAGGATCCGGAATCGTCGTGCAGCGGGGCAGTTGGCTCGCGCGTGCCGGTCGACGCCTGTCGATACGGCATTCCGCGGCCGTGGGTTTCTTGTTCGTTGCGGGATTGGCGGGCTGTGACGTACCGACCGGTCTGCCGAGGGTGGATTCGACGTTCCTCTTCCCCGTGGAGAGCGTGCAGCTGCCCGTATCCGGCGTTACGGCCTCGGCCACGGCGTCGCAGGATTTCTCGGATATCGATGTAGCCGACCGGGTGATGGAGGCCGCAATCCGGGTAACGCCACGGAACCCGAGCGGCGCCACCGGCACACTGACGGTAAAGCTGACGGGCGGCGGCGTGACGGTGACCGGCTCGGTGAACATTGCCGGTGGTCCGAATCAGCGGATTCCACTGACGCAGGAGCAGGTGCGCGCGCTGATGGGCGCGCAGGTGCAGATCGAAGCGTCGGGGACGCTGTGCAAGGCCAGTGGCTGCGGTTTCGAGCTGCCGCCCTGGCCGATGGTGACGCTGGACAACGATCTCGAGGTGGTGGTGCAACTGGGAGGGGAGGGCTGAGGTCATGACGAAGACAACAATGGGCGTCCTGACGTGGGGCGCATTGAGCGCGGCGCTGGCCGTGGCACCGGCACGGGCCCAGGTAGCCAGCGCGAGCACGGCGGCGCTGGGCATGGCGGACAACTACACGGCAGTGGCACGCGGCCTTGATGCCGTGGCCTGGAATCCGGCGGCGCTGGGTTTCCCGGGCGGCCCCTCTTTCGTTGCGCTGACGGTGCGCGGCACGAGTGGCCTGGGTCCAGTCACGCTGGGCAACATCTCGCAGTATTCGAACGCGCTCGTGCCGGATGGCGTGAAGCGTGACTGGCTCGGTCGTATCGTTTCGCAGGGCGGGCAGAACGGCACGGGCGGTGGCGAAGTCACGTGGCTGGGACTCCGCCTTGGCCGCCTGGCCCTGCAGGCATTGAGCGAAGCACGCGCGCTGGTGGACGTATCGCCCGGTGTCGCCGAGCTGATCCTCTTCGGCAACGTGGGCGAGGATGGTCAGGCGACCGACCTGAATCTGTCGGGCTCGGATGTGAACGCCGTCGCATGGAGCACGGTGGCTGCCAGCCTCGCACAGCCATTTGCATTGGCTGGCGGGCGCTTCTCGCTGGGCGTCACGGTGAAGTACGTGGTGGGGCACGGCCTGGCGATGGGTGAGAACTCGAATGGCCTGGCCACGGCGAATCCCGTGTCGGTCGACCTGAGCTTCCCGCTGGTGCACACCGCGGTGGAGGGTGGCGCCTACAGCATGGACAACGGCCACGGCATTGGCGTGGACGTGGGCGCTTCACTCGCATCCGGCGGCTGGACGGTTTCGGCCGTGATGCAGAACGTGACGTCGAGCTTCGCGTGGAATCTGGACCAGCTGCGGTATCGCCCGCTGTCGGTCAGCCTGAGCCAGGGCAGTGCGACTACGAGCACGGAAGACATGCCGCTCGCCTCGGCGCCAATGGAAGTGCAGCAGCACATTGCCGCACTGGCATTCAAGCCGGTGTTTGCGGGAGGCATTGCGCACAGCTCGCGCGCACTCACGCTTTCGGCCGACGCGCGCTTGGGCAGCGCGAATGGGCTGCTCACAGGACCCTCGCGTCAGCTGGGCGCGGGTCTCGAGCTGCGCGCCATCCACTGGCTGCCCCTGCGTCTGGGCGGTGCATTGATCTCGATGGGCCCCGACGCCACCGGCTGGCAGGCCGGCGCCGGCCTCGGCCTCGACCTCGGTCCCTGGGGCCTGAACGCCAGCGCACTGCGCCGCAGCACCGGCCGCTTCGGCGAGAGCACCGTCCTCATGTTCAGCCTCTTCTCCGTCGGCCACTGACTTCACAGCCTTCACCGCGAGCGCGCGGAGGGCGCAGAGGCTTCACGTCTCTGCGCCCTCTGTTTCTGCTCTTGAACCGCTTGTCAGGCACATTCGCTGAGTTGGAAATCTCCTGCTAGGCACTGCTCCTGTTCGCGCCCGGCGCGCTCTCTGCGCTGGAGAAATGAGTGGTGACGTAGGAGTCGAGGAGGCGGAGGAAATCGGGGATGAGGGTGTCGCCTTTCAGCGTGGTGAAGAGGCGGCCGTCGATGTAGACGGGAGCTTTGGGTTCTTCGAAGGTGCCGGGCAGCGAGATGCCGATATTCGCGTGTTTGGATTCGCCGGGGCCGTTCACCACGCAGCCCATCACAGCGACGCGCATTTCTTCCACGCCGGGGTAACGCTCGCGCCAGAGCGGCATCTGCTGGCGGATGTAGTCCTGGATGTCCTCGGCCATTTTCTGGAAGAAGGTGGATGTGGTGCGGCCGCAGCCGGGGCACGATGTGACCTGGGGCGCGAAGCTGCGCAGCCCCATGGACTGCAGGATCTGCTGTGCCACGTACACTTCTTCGGTGCGGTCGCCGCCCGGTCGTGGCGTGAGTGATACGCGGATGGTGTCGCCCAGACCTTCCTGCAGCAGCACACTGAGGCCCGCCGTGGATGCCACCACGCCTTTCATGCCCATGCCTGCTTCGGTCAGGCCCAGGTGCAGCGGGTAGTCGCAGCGCGCGCCCAGTCGCCGGTACACATTGATCAGGTCCTGAACGCCCGAGACTTTCGCGGAGAGAATGATGCGGTCGTGCGGCAGGCCCGTCGCTTCCGCGAGTGCGGCAGAACGCAGCGCGCTCTCCAGCATGGCCTCGATGGTGACTTCACGTGCATCCAGCGGGTCCGGGCGGCTGGCATTCGCATCCATCATCTCGGTGAGCAGCTGCGGGTCCAGCGAGCCCCAGTTCACGCCGATGCGGATCGGCTTGTCGTTGGCGATGGCGACTTCGATGATGGTGCGGAAATTCTCGTCATGGCGTTTGGCGCCGACATTGCCGGGATTGATGCGGTATTTGGCGAGCGCCTGCGCGCAGTCGGGGTGTCGCGTGAGCAGCAGATGGCCGTTGTAGTGGAAGTCGCCGATGATGGGAACCGGCGTACCCCGCCGTTCCAGCAGCGCCACGATCTGGGGTACGGCCTGCGCCGCCTCATCCGTGTTGACGGTCACACGCACCAGCTCGCTGCCGCCGGCGGCAAGCTGCTCCGCCTGGTCCGCCGTGGCCGCTGCATCTGCGGTGTCCGTGTTGGTCATCGACTGCACCACGATCGGATGCGCGGAGCCCACGGCGACGTCGCCGATCCTGACCGTTGTCGATATGCGTCGGGTCATCAGGGTTCGTTTCTCGGGCTGGGGCTCGGGCTGGGGCCGGGAAACATCCTAACGTCGCATGTGTGGCATGGCGATGGTGTTCAGCGTGGCGGTCGTTGCCCCGGCGCGAACCATGGCATCCAGCGCGCGTGCTTCATTGCCGCTGTTCCGGTCGATGCCGCGCATGGCGTCGAGCAGCAGTACCACATTGAAGCCATGGCGGCGCGCGTCGAGCACGGATGCGCGCACGCAGTAATCGGTCGCCAGACCACCCACCAGCAGCCGGTTCACCTCTCGCGCTTGCAGTGTTTCGAGCAGCGCACTGCCTTGTGCGTCATGGCCATCGAACGCGCTGTAGCCGTCGTCGCGCGGGTTGTCGCCCTTGGTAATTACCGTCACGTCGGCGGGCAGATCGAGCGCGGGATGGAAGGCGGCACCGGTCGTCCCCTGGATGCAGTGCGGCGGCCAGGGTCCGCCGCCCGCGAGGAAATGCTGCGATTCGGCGGGATGCCAGTCGCGCGATGCGAACACGGGCTGGCTCGCCGCTTCGGCCTGCCGGATATAGCGGTTGAGCACGGGCACCACCTCGTCGCCACGAGGCACGGCGAGGGCGCCTCCGTGGCAGAAGTCATTCTGGACGTCGATAATCAGAAGTGCCGTGTCGCGCATGATGGTTCGTACACCGGGCCGGTCGAGCGGGTCGACCGCAAACGTCCGCGGGACGCGGGGAACCTCAGGCCGCCGCAGTGGATACTGTCTCCGGAATGGTGGCGCGCCCGTGACGCGATTAGATTAGCGCGAACCTCGGACCAAGTGCGAAGCGGGGTATCTCCGTGAAGCAGAAGCTCTTCCTTGCCGTTTTTCTGGTGAGCGGCATCCTCATCGCAGACGTCACGACGAAGCGCTGGGCGTTCGAGACGCTCAGCCGCAGTGACGCTACCCTCGCCGGTGTTCCGTTCACGCTGGCGTTCAACCGCGGCATTGCCTTCGGCCTCGACATACCGTCGGCGGGTCGCTGGATGCTGGTAGCCGCGTCGATCTTCGTCGTCCTGATGCTGGCGGGCATGTTCGGCACGACGAAGCCCACCGACTGGGCGCGTACCTGTGCCCTTTCCCTGGTTGCGGCCGGCGCGATGGGCAACCTGATCGACCGCATTCGCTGGGATCAGGGCGTCGTCGACTTCATCGGACCGATCAACCTCGGCTTCATGCACTGGCCCATCTTCAATGTGGCGGACATGGCCATCACGGCGGGCGCGGCGATCCTTGCGCTGTCGCTGTGGCGGGAAGGCTCGCGCGCGAAGGCAGTCGCGCTGGACGGGGGCGAAGCGACTGCAGGGTCGCCGCCGGCGGCGACGGATTCAGGCGACTGACGATGCGCCGGGCCGCCGCCGTCATACTGTCCAGCCGCTGAGCCGCCGTGTCACGTCCCGAGGCGGGCGAGGTCGCCCCGGATTTCGCGCTGCCCGATCAGGATGGCGCGCCGGTTCGCCTGTCGGACCTGCGTGGCCGCAAGGTAATCCTCTACTTCTATCCGAAGGACGACACGTCGGGCTGCACCACGCAGGCCTGCGAGCTGCGGGATCGTGCGGCCACGTTCGACGCGAAGGACGCGGTGATCCTGGGTGTGAGCCCGGACTCGGCGAAGTCGCACCAGCGCTTCCGGTCCAAGTACGACCTGCCATTCACGCTGCTGGCGGACACCGATCACGCGGTGGCCGAGCAGTACGGCGTCTGGAAGGAGAAGACGCTCTACGGCCGGAAGTACTGGGGCAATGAGCGCACCACGTTCGTCATCGACGCAGACGGTCGCATTGCGCGCGTGCTGGAGCGCGTGAAGCCGGCCACCCACGCGGACGACGTTCTCGCTCTGCTTTGAACCCGCCCGTACTGCGGACCGCACGCGTGCGCGTGCCGTGCAGCACCTCCAACCTGGGCGCGGGCTTCGACTGCATCGGTCTGGCGTTCGACCGGCATCTCGATGTCCAGTACCAGCCTGGCGACTCCGCTACGCTGCGCGTCGAGCGGGCCGGAACGCTGTCGTCGCTTACCAATGGAGCAGGCGACGACGCCGTTGCCACGGCCTTCGCCTCCGCGCTGCGGTCACGCGGCGTCGGCCAGATCGCGGGTGTGCTGCGCATGACCTCGGAAATCCCGGTGGGCCGCGGCCTGGGCTCGTCGGCGGCCGCGACCATCGCGGGTCTGCTGCTGGCTGCCGTCACTCTGGGTGAAGAGCCGGACCGCGACCGTCTCCTGTCTGTGGCCGCGCACATTGAGGGACACCCGGACAATGCGGCGCCCGCGCTGCAGGGCGGCCTCGTGTGCATCACAGCTGATCCGGCGGGTGAGCCGCGTACGCTGCCGCTGCGCCTCTCGCCGCGCATTGGCTTTGCCTACGCGGCGCCGGCCCTCGAGATCTCGACCGCGTACGCGCGGCGCGTGCTGCCCGCATCCGTCTCGCATGCTGTCGCTGTGCGCGCTCTCGCGCGCGTGCTCGCATTGGTGCAGGGTCTGGCATCGGGTGATGCGGAACTGCTGCGCACCGGCTTCGACGACGAGCTGCACGTACCCTATCGCATGGCGCTCATCCCGGGCGCGGAGCGGGCCGTGCTGAATGGCCGCGAGGCCGGCGCCTGGGCTGTGACGGTGAGCGGCAGCGGCTCCGGTCTCATCGCGGTATGTCCCGTGGGCAGCGAGGCAACGGTCGCGGAGGCCATGGGCCGCGCGTTCGATGCGCAGCAGGGGCCGGTCGTGTGCTTTCCATTGCAGCCTGATGTGACAGGAGCGCAGGTCGTTCGAACCAGCTGAATCAGGGCGGGGGCCAACCCGTGCCGTCTTCCGATAGTCAGCCGACAGGCAATGGCGATGTCCGCGCGCGCGGCGTGCTCGCGCGCTGGGGGCATTTGCTGCCCATCACCGAACGCACGCCTCACCTGACCCTGGACGAGGGCGAGACGCCGCTCCTGCTCGCGCCACGACTCGGTGCGTGGGTGGGCGTGAGTGAGCTGCACCTCAAGTTCGAGGGGACGAACCCGACGGGTTCGTTCAAGGATCGCGGCATGGTGGTGGCGGTGGCCAAGGCGGTGGAGGATGGCGCGCGCACCGTGCTGTGCGCGTCGACGGGTAACACCGCCGCCAGTGCGGCCGCGTACGCCGCGCGTGCCGGCCTCGAAGCCGTGGCGCTGTTGCCGGGCGGCAAGGTGGCACACGGCAAGGTGGCGCAGGCGGTGATGTACGGCGCCCACGTCGTGGTGATGGCCGCCAACTTCGATCGCGCCCTCGAAGTCGCGCGAGAAGCCGCGGACCGGTACCCGCTGGCACTCGTGAATTCCGTGAACCCGCACCGCATTGCCGGCCAGACGACCGCGGCGTTCGAGATCTGCGATGCGCTGGCCGAGCCGCCCGCCGTGCTCGCGCTGCCCGTCGGCAATGGCGGCAACATCACGGCGTACTGGCTGGGATTCCGCCGCTACGCCGAGCTGGGTCGCTGCGCCCGCCTGCCACGCATTCTGGGTGTGCAGGCCGCGGGTGCGGCGCCGCTCGTGCACGGACAACCTGTCGAGCAACCGGAAACGGTCGCCACGGCCATCCGCATTGGCCGGCCTGCCACATGGCAGCCCGCCGTCGACGCGGCCCACGACTCAGGCGGCGAACTGCGGGCGGTGAGCGACGACGAGATTCTCGAGGCCTACCGCCAGGTGGCCCGACTGGAAGGCGTCTTCTGCGAGCCCGCTTCCGCCGCCGGCATTGCAGGATTGCGCGCGGCCGTGCGCGACGGCCGCGTGCACCGCGACGAGCGCTGCGTCTGCGTGCTCACTGGCACCGGCCTCAAGGACCCCGAGACCGCAATGGCGCAGGGCGTCTCGCACGCCGAGGTGGCGCCTTCCGCGGACGCGCTCGCCCGCCACATAGGCCTGCTCTGAGTCAAAGCGGCGCACTAACGCGCTGTTCGAGGTCGGCGATGCGCGCGGTGGCGTCGGGCAGCCCGCCCAGAATGTGCGGATCGAGGGCACGGAACAGCACCAGCGCCTTGCGATACGACTCGCGCGCCGTCACCCCATCACCCGCGAGTTCCGCATTCAGGCCATCCAGTCCGATCAGCTCGGCCATCAGCCAGGTGCGCGTAATGTCGGGCGGCCCGCCGGCAGAAAGCAGCGCCAGCAGACTTTCCGCATCGAGCGCCCGCGCGGTCACCAGATCGACGCCCTGACTCCGCGCGGTTTTCAGCAGTTCACTCTCCACCTGTCCGCCACCCATGATCAATTGCCGCAGACGGGCCAGCACAGAACCCATCTGTTCGATCATGCGCATCAGGTAGTCTCTCTGGGGCATCGCGAGGCACCGTGATTTCCTGAGGATACGAAGCTGCGGGCTGATCTGGCGGGATACCCTTTGTCCAGGTCGTGGTTCTGACATTGAGGACGCGGAGGACGCCGCACTCAGCGGTGAAGGGTGAGCGCGTGGCCTTCGGCGCTTTGGAGAGAGACGCCGAGGAGGGCGGCGAGGGTGGGGGCGATGTCGCGCATGTCGATGCGGCCCAGGGTGAGGCCGTGCGGGATGTGCGGGCCGGGGAGGAAGAAGGAGGCGGCCATGTCGGGCTCGTCGGGGAAGTAGCCGTGCATGCCGTGTGTGGCGGTGGGTCCGACTTGCGGGCCGTCGAGGCTGGTGCCGAAGAGGAAGCCAGGCTTCAGGTCCAGCACGAATGCTGCGAGAGCAGCGCTTCCGCGCCCAGGCTGCGCACTGAACCCACATTGCCCAGGCCCGTCGCGCAGGTGACCGTGGGCGGACACAGCGCGATGCCCAACAGGCGATTACGGTAGTCGATGTAGTAGACTGCGAGCGAACCTTCCGTACCGGACCGGCTGGTGCGCACGCCGAGATCGATGGTCGAGGAACGCTCGGGATGCGTGCTCTCGAGGAACGGGAAGAGCGAAGTGCTGGCGTTGTACGCACCGGTCTGCGGACTGTACGGGTACTGGTTCACGTTTTCGCTGTAGTTGGCGAACAGCTCGTCGGTGTGGTTCAGCCCGAAGACCGCGCCCAGCTGGGGCAGGATCCCCGCTTTCGTGGGCAGCGACAGGTCCGGACGCGTGGCATCCGGAGACAGCGGCGCCACCACGCCGTCCGTGGGCGTGTTGCCGTTGGAGTGGAAGTCCGCGTTCACGTGCAGCCACTTGAAGCCGTAGGTGAGACGCAGGCGCTCGTCCAGCAGTGTGCTGGTGTTCTGCAGGTACAGCATGGTCGTGCCCAGGTCGCCGGTGCGATCGAAATCGAGCTGAAGAACATTGCTGAAATCGACTTCCGGTCCTGCCTGGTAGTTCCTGAGTCGCCAGCGCGGCCGGCGCATGCGTACGTCGTTGCTCTCCAGCCAGACACCGCCTTCGAGGCGATTGAAGCTGCCCAGCTCCGTAACTGCGGTGGCCAGCACGCCGCGCCGGTCGATCGCGTACTGGGTCTGCCGGAACATGATGGGATCGGGACTGTAGCTGGCGCCGTAGCTGGGCGCGTGCCAGTCGCCGCCACCCCGATTGCGGTGCACGTACGGTGATACCACAACGCGGGCGCGCGAGCCCAGACGGAAATCGCCGCGCAGGTACGCAAGGTGATCCTGGCGCGCTCCCTGCGCCGACATGAAGTACGCCACATCGCCCAGCGGATTGTAGGGCGGCAGCGTATACTCCGCGTACTGCTTCGCTGTCGCCCAGCTGGTCCAGTAATCGGTGCGCGGACCGAAGCGCGGGTCGTTGAAGACGCCGAGCGAGAGGTCCATGTAGTCGGACTCCTTCTTGTCCGAGAAATCGTAGAACGCCGTCAGCCGGGAGCCACCCAGCAGCAGGTCCGCGCGCGCGTTGAACTGATCCTGCCAGTTCTCGCCCTCGCGCAGCAGCCCGCTCTGTCCGAAGAACAGCTTGTGGTCGCCGGGGAAATCGGAGAAACGCTGCCCACCACCCTTCCACTTGTCGTTGTCCGTGCGCGCGTAGCTGACATAGCCTGATAACGCCCTGTCAGGCGCGAGCGCGTGCGCGCCCATGTCGAGCCGCAGGTCGGTGCGGAAGGAGCGGAAATCGCCCGCCATCTGCTGCAGCCTCACGCCGGGCTGGCTGGAGGGATCCGCCGAACGGTAGGCAATCACGCCGCCCAGGTTGTTCGCCGACGCCGTGCCCAGCGCGCCGCTGCCCTGCTCGACCGTCGTGCTCGACAGATTCGCGGGATCGATCGCGCGCGCGATGTTCAGGCCGTTGAAATTGCCGTACGTCATGTCCCCCAGCGGAATGCCGTCGAGTGTCTGCCCGATCTGCTGCGTCTGGAATCCGCGCATGGTCACACGCGTGGACCACTGTCCTTCTTCGCGGACCGATGGTCCTGCGCTGCCACACGACCCGCCAGCACCAGTGCCGGGACCAGCACGAGGGCGCGCACCCAAGCGAACGACATACACACTCCGGGTTACTCTTTGCGATTACCGACTCGAGCGTCGAGGATGCGCAGCAGGCGTATCAGTTCACGCGAGGAAGAGAGGAACACCCCGTAACGGGAGACCCTCGGCCGTGTGACGGGCTGCGCGGGGACTTCCTGCGGGGTATTGCGTCGAGGCCGAGGTCCTGGAGGTCGCGGAGAACGGACAACGGACGTTTTCACACGGAGGCCGCAGAGGCATCGGAGGACGGAGACGACACGGATCTGTTCTCACACGGAGGCCGCAGAGGCATCGGAGGACGGAAAAGGGATACGGATCAATTCTCACGCGGAGGCTCTCTCGTATACCATTGTGTTGGACAACTGCCTCGCAGTCCGCCGATCACTGTAATGTCATCCACTGTGCCCACTGTTTCTCCCGCAGACTTCCGTGTGCAAACAATCCGTTTTCCGCGTCTTCCCTCTTCTCCACGGTGAAGCGCGCAAGCCCGGCGTGCCCAAGAGAAGCCCACGAGGCCGCTGTGTCCTCGTAGTCTTTGACTCGGCGACATCCCCGAATTACTATGGATCTGCGAGCACGGCCGGCGCATGCTCGATCCCGCACTCAGTCCTGACTGGTGATCATGCCACGTGACGTCCGAAGCCACGGCGACGCATCCATCCGATGAAGAGTCGAAGCGGCATCGTCGCCTGCATCCTGGTATTGTGCTGCAGCGTCGCGCTGCGCGCGCAGGTGGTGCGCGGGCGCGTGGTGGATTCGCTCACGGGCGCGGGCGTGCTGGGCACACACGTGGTGCTGGTGGACGATGCGGGGCGGTCGCGATTCGGTGTACTGGCGGACGAGCACGGGAATTTCGTCATGAATCTGCAGGCGACGGGGCGGTACACGCTGCGCGCGGAAATGATCGGGCGGCGCACCGTGACGAGTGCGCCTTTCGATCTGACGCGTGAAGCGCGCATCGATCTCACGCTGCAGCTGCCGCCGGAGCCGATCCGACTGGACGCACTGGACGTGCGGGCATTGCACCGGTGTCAGGTGCGGCCGGCCGCGGGTCTGGCGACGGAGACGGTCTGGGAAGAGGCGAGGAAGGCGCTCGCGGTGGAGGCGACGGTGCGCACGGAGCACCTGTATCGCTTCAATGTCACGCGCTACGAGCGCACGCTGGATGCGGAGGGTCGGCAGGTGGTCAAGGAGAGCGCGAGTTTCAAGTCGCGTTTCTCGGGTGATCCCTTCGTCAGTCTGCCGGCGGACCAGCTGGCGACGCACGGGTATGTCGCGGAGGACGCGGATGCGTTTGTGCTCTACGGTCCGAACGGCGATGTGCTGCTCTCCGAGAGTTTCCTCGACACGCACTGTCTGCGTCTGCGTCGTGATGCGGGGCGGCATCCGGGTCAGATCGGTCTCGAGTTCGCGCCGGCGCCCGGTCGACGGCTGCCCGACGTGCAGGGTGTGCTGTGGCTGGATCAGCGTTCGGCCGAGCTGCGCACGCTGGAGTTCGGCTACACCAGGCTGCCGCGGGAACTGCCCGCCGGGCGCTATGGCGGCGACGTGGAATTCCAGCGTCTGCCGGATGGCGCGTTCATTGTGCGCAGCTGGCAGATCTGGTCGCCCATTGTGGGGCGCACGAACAGCATGTTCTCCAATCAGCCGCTCAGCCGGGAAGTGCTGACCGGTCAGTTCGCGGAGGGCGGCGAAGTCCTGAGCATCATCGACCGGGCGGGGCGCACGGTGCAGGCCGCGGCCCGGGCCACGCTGATCGGCGAGGTACGCGACAGTGCCACGGGTGAGCCGGTGGCGGGCGCCGCCGTGTACCTGGCTAACACCAATTATGCGACGGTCACGGACAGTGTCGGGCAGTATCGCATATCCGATCTGCCGGAAGGCCGGTACGCGGTCACCTTCCGCCAGCCATTGCCCGCGGTGCACAACTGGGAGCCCATGCCGCAGCCGGTCGAGCTGAGGCGTGGACATGTGACCGCGCTGTCGCTGGTGGTGCCGCTCGCCGTGCCGTACCTGCTGACGAAGGCGGAAATGGCGTGGCGTGACAGCGCGGCCGCGCTTCCCGCCCTGCCGCCGGACGACGCCGTGCTGGCGGCGTGGCTGGCGAGCAAGGGCTTCACCGAGCGCCTGCGCCAGGAGCGTGACCGGGCATCCATGACCAGTTTCCAGATCCGGTCGAGCGGTGCCCGCACCATCACGGACCTGCTGCGCCTGGTGAAGGGCGTCGCTGTGCACGACTTCTCGAGCGGCGGGCAGGAGCTGCGTCTGGCGGGCGGCGGTGATCGTGGTCAGAACTGTGCGCTGGAGGTGTTCCTGAACGGCGCGCCCGTGCGCTTCGGTCTCGATAACAGATCGTTTGCGCTGGACTCGCTGCTTGCTGTCACGAGTCTCAACGGCCTCGAGTTGTACGACGCGCTCGAGAGTCCGGTGGCCACCGCCACTGGCTGTGGCGCGCTGCTGCTGTGGAGCTGGCGTGACCGCGAGCGGGTCGAGGCGCCGTTCGTGGGCGTGGTGAGCGGGCGTGTGCTGGATGAATCACGGGCCCCCGTGGCCGGTGTGCGCGTCAGCATTGGCAGTGCCAGCACGGTACTCACCGATGCGGCCGGAAACTTCCTGGTGCCGGCGCTGGTTCCCGGCGTCTACGATCTGCACACGGAGCTGGTCGGCCGCACCGGACCGGTTCAGCCGCTGACGGTGCGCGCTCTGGGCGTGACGCGCATTGATGTGCCGTGGCAGCGTGTCCCGCACGCGACCGTCGTGCGTCATCGCGCGGCGAGCCGTCGGACATCACTTCGTCGCCCGCATCCGTTGCGCTGAATCCCGCTGGCGCCCGCACATCCCGCAACCCCCGGGGCGGAGGCACACATGCGTGGCTTGCAGACAGTCGGAACGCATTTCAGCCGGTGGCCGGTGCTGTTGCTGCCCTGGCTGCTCGCCCTGCCCGTGCAGGCGCAGCTGCTGCGCGGCCGCGTGCTGGAGGCGGGCACGGGCCTGCCCGTGCTGGGTGCGCACGTGGTGCTGGTCGATGGCGCAGGTCGCAATGTGATCGGCGTGCTGACCAACGAGCAGGGCGCCTTCGCCATCGACGTGCGTGCGGCCGGCCGCTACCACGTGCTCGCCGAAATGATCGGCCGGCGCACCGCCACAAGCACGGAGTTAGTCCTGAGCCGCGACTCCATGCGCGTGGTCACGCTGGAGCTGGCTCCAGAGCCGGTCCTGCTGGCGAAACTGGACGTGAGCGCGTCCCGGACGTGTGCGCTGCGCACCAGTGGCGGCGCGGCCACGCAGCGGGTCTGGGAGGAGGCGAGGAAAGCGCTGGCGGTGGAAGCGGAGGCGAGGGCGCAGCAGCGCTATCGTTTCGACCTGGCGCGTTTCGAGCGTCGTCTCGATCCTGCCGGCCAGCGCGTGCTGGAAGAGCATCCGCAGTTCCTCTATCGCGTGTCAGGCGAGCCGTTCATCAGCCATCCCGCCGAGGAACTGGCGTCGAAGGGATACATCGCCCTGTCCGACAGCCGTTACTACTTCTACGGCCCGAATGGCGACGTGCTGCTCTCCGGCTCCTTCCTGGACACGCACTGCTTCACGCTGCGCCGGGACAGCGATCACGAAGGCCAGATCGGGCTCGTGTTCGAGCCAGTGCCGCGGCGCCGCGTGAGCGACATCACGGGCGTCATCTGGCTGAACCAGCGCACCTCGGAGCTGCGTTCGCTGGAGTTCCGCTACACGCGCGTGCCGTCCGCGCTGTCGGCGGGGGCGTATGGCGGTCATGTCGAATTCGAGCACCTTCCTGACGGCTCGTTCGTGGTGCACAGCTGGGAGATTCGTACGCCCATCGTGGAGCTGGTCGAGCAGTCGGTGCGGGGCGCGCGCATGGCGGCGGAACTGAGCACGCAGACGGAGCAGGTCGTCGGCATCCATGCGGAAGGCGGCGAAGTAACGAGCGTGTTCGGCCGCGATGGCAAGGTGCTGGGCACAGTGCAGGGAGCGGTACTCGCGGGCATGGTCTATGACAGTGCTGCGGGTGCGCCGCTCGTGGACGCGGAAGTTTATCTCGACGGCACCAGCTACATCACGCGCACGGATGCGGAGGGCCGCTTCCGTATTACGGATCTGCCGGCGAAGAGCTACAGCGTGGCCTTCCGCCATCCCCGCCTGAGTGCGTACCACTGGTCGCCGCTGCCCGAGCCGGTGACGCTTTCCAGCGGGCTGGTCACGGAGATCGCGCTGGCCGTTCCGGCGAGGCCGCCCCGCGTGGTGCTGAGCGGCGAAACGAATGACGACACCGTGCGCGCGATTGTGCCTGCGCGGGAAACGAAGAAGGCCCTCGGTGCTTCCGATCCCCTCTCGGTCTGGCTGCGCTCGAAAGGATTCCCGCAGCGTTACAGCGAGCACAAGGCGCTGCTGCAGTTCACACGCGATGACATTCCCGCGACGGGCGCGCGCCGGCTGTCTGATCTGTTGCGACGTTCCCCGCGCGTTCGCATCCAGCATCTGGCGAATTATGGCGATGTGCTGACGCTGGCGCCGCCCGATTCCGCGATTGCGGTGGGCTGCCCGGTGGGCATTGTGTACAACGGCGCGCTGGTGCGGCCGGGCAAGGTGAGCGCCAGCACGGACGCGCACCCGGCGGGGATGCGCGCCCTGCGCCTGGATGACCTGCTGGAGATCTCGCGACTCGATGGTCTCGAGCTTTACGAGCGTGGCGCCAGCCCGCTGCCCGCCGATTCGACCTGCGGCACGCTGCTGCTGTGGAACTGGCTGGACCGGCGCGCCGTCGATTACGAGGTCTACGGCGGCGTTCGCGGCAACACGGTGGACCTGGCGACCGGGCAGCCGCTGGGCGGCGTACGCGTCGACATTGAGCCCGGCTCTAACAGCGTAATATCAGATGCGGCAGGTGAATTCAGTGTGGCCCGCCTGCTGCCGGGCCACTACCAGGTGCGTGCGGAGTACCCGGGCGCATCGCTCTGGCAGGAAGCCATCGAGCTGAAAGCCTGGTCGACGCTGGATCTGCAGCTGCAGCTGGCATCGTCGCTGCCCATCGCGCTGGAAACCGCATCAGTGCTGACCGGCATGGTCTTCGACAGCACGAACAAGGCGCCGTTGGCCGGTGCGCAGGTCTATCTGGCGGGCGAGGACCGCCGGGTGCAGACGGATGCGGACGGGCATTTCCGTTTCGCGAACCTGGCGCCGGGCTGGTATGCGGTATCCTTCCGCCATCCCAGACTGAATGAGCTCGGCTGGCGTCCGGACACGTTGCAGGTCGAAATCGCACGCCGTGAGTCCGTGGATGTACTGCTCGCCATCCCGTCGCACCCGCCACTGCCGCTGGCGATGCCGGCATTGGACAGTGTGCGTCGCGCCACTCTGGTCGCCACGGTGCAGCCGCGCTCCATCGTCAATGACAGCAACAGTGCGTCAGCGCGCGGCTCGGGCGGCGGCAGGAGCGAGAGTGTGGGCGCGCCGGCGCGCATCTTCGGACGTGTACTGGATAACGCCACGGGTCGCGGCATTGGCTCGGTGCGGGTGACGCTGAGCGGCACGGACGTCTCGGCCATGAGCGGCGCGGATGGCCGATTCCGGCTGGAGAACATTCCGCCGGGCGTTTACGAGATGGTCGCCGACAACATGACGTACCGGACGCGCCGCGACTCGATTGCGCTCGAGCCGGGCGGCATTGTCGACGCCACGCTGCCACTGGCCACGCGCGCCGTCCCCCTGCCCGCGATCACGGTCGAAGTTCGTTCCGGCAAGCTCATGGATTCCGGTTTCTACGACCGGCGCGAGCATGCCGGCTTCAACGGCACGTTCATCACGCGTGCGGACATTGAGCGGCAGGCGCCGGTGTATTTCACGGACCTCGTGCAGAAGCTGCCCGGTTCGATCGTGATGTTCGTGGAAGCGGGACGGCGGGTCATTCGTTTCCGGCGCTGGCCGGATCCGGAGATGCGTGGCGATCGCAACGCCGTCTATGGCTGCGTGCCGGACATCTACCTGGATGGCGCGCTGCTGCAGGATCATCCCGGCGGGGTCTACACAGCGCGATTGAGCGACTACAACATGGTCGATCCGACGCAGATCGAAGGCGTGGAGATCTACATGGGAGCGAACACGCCGATTCAGTACAAGAACCCGTGTGGCGTGGTCCTGATCTGGACCCGCCGTGGCGGCGGCCAGCAGCAGCCGGTCCCTGTTTCACCTCTGCCCGTCAACACCCGGATTGAACCGCGACCCGGCGTGCGTTAGCATCGTGCGCGCGGGTGTCCCGGGCGGGCGCGGCGGGCGCGGCGGGCGCGCATCGTGAATCCCCATTCGTGCGGCGCCACCGTCCGCGTGTGGCACGCGAGCGGTGCGGCGGAGGTGGTCGACTGGCAGCGCAATCGGGCGGCGGGCAGGCGTCGCTGAGCCGGATGATCGCGGCGTTCGCCGCGGTCTACGTCATCTCGGGGTTCCACCTACATCGCGATCCATTTCGCGATCGAGAGCGTGCCGCCGTTCGTGATGGCGGGCCTGCGCTTCGTGCTGGCGGGTTCGCTCATCGTGGCGTGGGCGCGGTTGCGTGGCGCTGCCTGGCCGGATCGCGAACACTGGCGTTCGGCCGCGGTGATCGGCGTGCTCATGCTCATGGGCGGAAATGGCGCGGTCACCTGGTCGGTGCAGCGGCTGCCCACCGGCGTGGCCGCGCTGATGGTCGCGATAACACCCTGTTGGATGGTTCTGCTCGACTGGCTGCGGCCGCGGGGCGAGCGGCCGCGCGCGCTCGTCGTCGCCGGACTCGCCCTCGGCATGGGCGGCATCGCGCTGCTCGTGGGGCCCGATCAGCTCATGGGCGGCGGTCGCGTGGATCCGCTGGGCGCGCTCGCGCTCATGCTCGGTTCCGTCAGCTGGTCCGTCGGCTCGATCTACTCGCGGCACGCCAGCCTGCCGCGCAGTGCCATGCTGGGCACCGGCATGCAGATGCTCTGTGGCGGCGGCGCTCTGCTGCTGCTCGCCGGGCTCACCGGCGAGATGGTGCAGGTGCACCCCGGCGGGGTGTCGGCGAAATCGGTGGTATCGTTCTTCTATCTCGTGTTCTTCGGCGCGATCATTGGCTACTCCGCCTACATCTGGCTGCTGCGCGTGACCTCGCCTGCGCGCGTCGCGACCTACGCGTACGTCAATCCCGTGGTGGCCGTGCTGCTGGGCTGGCTGCTGGGCGGCGAGGTGCTCACGGCGCGCATCGGTCTGGCGGCGGCGGTGATCCTCGCCGGTGTCGCGCTCATCACGCTGTCCCGCGGCACGGGCGCGCGGCGGGTGCGCAGCGGGCGGGTGCCTGCTGACACCGCTGTTCGCGGCACCTTCGCGGTGGGCGAGCCCTGATGCAGTATCGCGAGCAGCAGCCGGCGCCCGCGCTGCAGCCGTATCTCGAGTGCATCTGGACGCTCAGGGCACAGGCCGGCGCGGCCCGGAGTGAACGCATTCTGCCCGATGGCTGCATGGAGCTGGTGGTGAATGCCGGCGATCCCGTGCGCCGGGAGCATGCGACCGGAGGGTGCGAGTGGCAGCCGCGCATCATGCTCGTGGGCCAGATGACGCAGCCCGTCGTGATCCAGCCCGGCCGCCGCATCGATCTGGCAGGCGTGCGCTTCCGCCCGCATGGCGGCCGGGCACTGCTGGGCCTGCCCGTGAGCGAGCTGACCGGCGGCATGCAGGCACTGGGTGCATTGCTGCCGCGTCTGGAAACGGAGTTGCAGGCGACGACGCAGCACGCACTGTCGCCGGCGTCACGCCGGGGTTTCGTGCAGGATGCGCTGCTGCGCCATGTACGCAGACGCGCGACCCCGCCTGATGAGGCAATGCGCGCGGCGGTGGATGCGATGGTGCGCGCGGCGGGTGCCGTGCGTATCGATGCGCTGGGCGACCTGCTGGGTCTGAGCACGCGCGCCTTCGAGCGCCGCTTCCGCGCCGAAGTCGGGCTGAGCCCCAAGCTGTTCGCGCGGCTGCAACGCTTTCAGGGTGTGTTCCGCGCGGTGGACCGGGGCGATCCCGCCTGGGCGCGCGTGGCCGTGCGCTGCGGCTATTACGACCAGTCGCACCTCATCCGCGACTTTCGCGCGTTTGCCGGTGAACCGCCTGGCTGCCTGTTTGCGCGCGACATTCCGTTCACCCACCTGTTCACGCGCGCCGGGCGCCCGGCGCATTCATCCTATACATTCGGCCTCGCCTGACTATCATTGCGCGAGACGGCGCCGCGCCCGGCGTCGCCTGTCCTCCCAGCCGATACGAGGTGGCCATGAAGCGCCGGTCCAGCCTGCTGCTGCGGTACTCCTGGCGTACGTGGGTGCGGACGGTGGCCGGACCGGGCATCGTCGCCTGCATCCTGGCCACGCCCGGCGCGGCGCAGCTGAAACAGCCCGCCATGGAGGACCTGCGCTGGATCACCGGCGGCTGGGGCGCCGTGGTCAAGGGGCGCAATGTCGAGGAATACTGGACCGAGCCTGCCTCTAACGCCATGTTGGGAATGGGCCGCACCTTGGCCAACGGCCGCATGGTGGCATTCGAGTTCCTGCGCATCGAGACGCGGCCTGCGGGCATCTTCTACGTGGCCCAGCCCATGGGGCAGCCGCCCACCGATTTCCGCCTCACCAGCTGGGACGGGCACACCGCGATTTTCGAGAACCCCGAACACGACTTCCCCAAGCGTCTGCTCTACACGCGCAAGGATGACGGCTCCATCGACATCCGCGTGGACGGCGGCGCGCGCGTCGCGGACGGCGCGGAGTCGTATACCTATCGGAGGCTTCCCGGGAGATAGCAAGCACTGACAAAGTTGCTCGGGCTGGTTGCTGGGGAACGGCCGAACCGACTGACAGCGCTGCTGGGGCTGGTTGATGGGGAACGGCAGAACGGACGGACAGCGTTCGTGGAACTGGTTGCTGGGGAACGGCGGTACGGACGACTCGGTCTGACTCGTCACGGGCGCGTTCATTCGCTCGTTGCACATCCGTTCATCTGTTCCCGGGCAACCAGCCCCAGCAACCAGCCCCAGCAACGCATTAACATCCCGTTAACGGGCTGGTGTTGTCTCAGTGTATTCGTACTTCCACCCAGCGGGCGGGGGCGAGGATCGCACCGGTGACGGCGCCAACGGAAGCGCCGAGGGCGAAGCCGGTGAGGGGCGCCCAGGTGCGGCCGCGGGATTCGGCGCAGGCGCTGCGGCAGACCATGCCGGCGAGCAAGCCACCCAGCGCGGTCAGGCTGGCGGTGGTGAGCGCGCCACGCGGTCGGGAGCGGCCGCGCACGACCTCGAGGCGTTCCAGGTCGAGGATGGGAATGCGGTAGATCGTCGGATCCGCGGCGCGGGTGATTTCGAGTGACCCCTCGACCTGGCGTCGCAGTGTGGCGTCGATCACGCTGTCGGATGAGCCCGTGCGCGGGGTGGCGCGCACGCGTTCGCCCGGCTTCACGCCGTCGAGCTGGAGTGGCCCGGGCGAAGCGCAGCCGGCCAGCAGCAGCAGGCCGAGCACCAGAGCTGACCTCACGCGTGGCATCGGCTCACCCTCCTGCACCCGTGCGGGTCCAGATCAGGATCACACCGCACGCGGAATTCGCGCCGCCATACTGCGCGGGCACCTCAGCCGCCCCGCGATACACCTCGATCGCTTCCACATCAGTGGGCGACATGCGGGGCAGCACCTTGCCCTCGTTGTGGCCGTCGAGGTAAATGAGCGCGGGACAGGGACCGTTGAAATTCGCCGAGCCCTGCACGTAGACGACGGCGTCGTTGTCCACCGCATCGACGCGCAGAATGCCGGGCACCGTGCGCAATACTTCATCCACACGCGTCGCGGTCTGCAGCTGCTGCTCCAGCATGTCGCGCGTGATGAACTTGCCGAAGCCGAGCTTGCGCCGGTTGTAGAAGCCGTTCTGCTCGAGCTCGCGGCTGCGCGGTACAGTCGCTGCGATGGGCGCGAGCTGTACGGGATCGCGCTCCAGGTCGAGCGTGAGGTGGGTGAGGTCCAGCGGCAGCTCGCGGAACGTCACGCGCAGCGTGCGATAGCCGAGCCGACCCGCGTAGATGTAGCCACCCGCGGGTGCATCAGCGATGGGGAAGCTGAAGCTGCCGCCCACGTCGGTGAACGTCGTGGCGGCCACCGTGCTGTCCGCCTTTACCAGCTGGACCAGCGCGGACGCAATGATTTCGCCTGTTGCCGCGTCCCTGACAAAGCCGGCAATGCGCTGGCCACTGGCGGCGCACGGACTGAGCAGCAACACCAGTGCGCCAAGAGAGCGCCACGTAAACTGCATGCGTCCTCCTCGGGAACGTGAGCCTCGCCGCGGCCACGATTCCGTACGGAACGGGGGTTGCCACGCGCGAATTGCGCACGTGACATCTGACGCATTTGTGCCGCCGGGCGTTGCCCGGACCTGCCAATGCTACCAGCCCGCGCGCGTTCGCGGAAGGCGACGGACGACCGCGGCGCTCACCGACACATGCGCTCGACGAATATCAGCGGTGTCAGTTTCGCACCGCCGGCCACCAGGTCCTGCAGGTAGCCGCGCGTGTAGATGCGGAGCATGATCGAGCGATCGGGGTGCCTTGTCAGCCACTCCATGCGCTCGATCTGATCCGGCAGGTAGCTCTTCAGCTCATCCACGCCGTACGGCCGCTCGCGGTCGTCGATCAGCACGCACACAATACGGCGCAGGCGGAAGGTACCGAGGTGATCGATGAGCACATCGTAGGCTGTCGACGAGTGCATCTTCAGCAGCAGCTCGTCCCGCCCGATCACCTCGCGACCGAATGGCGAACGCAGTGTTCGCTGATCCAGGCGATCGACCTGCGCCGCGATCATCTGCAGCGCAATGGGATCCGGCCGCAGCCGGAAACGCAGGCGCTCCGGCGTATCGGCAGGGATCACCGTGTCGACCGGAGCGTAGCCGAACGCGCGCACCGAGAGCCTGGCCGGCTGTCCCTGTGGCAGGCCGTTCAGCCGGAAATCGCCGGCCACATTGGTCGAAGCCCGCCGTTCGCCCGCCACGACTTCCGCATCAATGATCTCGCGACCGGTCGCGCCGTCCTCCACGTGTCCGCGGATGGACATGACCCTCGCCTGCGCCGTGATGGTATCCAGGGCGACAGGCGCAGGGACCAGCTCGATCACGATCGACGTGTCCGCGCGCAGCACCACGGCCAGGTCGACGGGCCGGTAGCCGAGGCCCTGCACGTTCAGCGTGTAGCGGCCGGCCGCGAGCCCGTTGAAGTGAAACCCACCGTTAGAGTCCGTGAGCGCACGACCCGCTCCGCTGACCTCGATGCTGACTCCGCCAAGCCCGGCGGTGGTGCCCCGCTCCACCACGCGTCCCTGCAGTTGCACCTGGCCACTCGCCCCGGCTGCGGCGCAGGTGAGCAGCAGCGCGGCGACGGCGGCGGCACGGCGCACAGGAACGGCTGGTCTCATCCGCACGGCTCAGGATACATGGGCGCAATGTACCGCGACCGGCGCGGTCGGACGCAAGCGGACAACCTGGTCGGGCGCGGGCTCAGGCTTTGCGCCAGATGCGGCGCAGCAGCAGTGCGCTGACCAGCAGGGCGATGCCGATCCAGAGGAAGCCCCAGACCAGCGTGGGCACGCCCGTCAGCTCGGAAAGCATGTACGCGTCGGAGTGCGCGGCGGAACGTTCGAGGATGTCGCTCTTGATGTCGAGGATGGCGTACAGGCAGCTGGTCAGCCCCAGCACGGTGAGTGTGCCCTTCTGCACCACCGGCGAGAGGCGGCGGGCCGCGCCGATCAGCGACAGGCCCGCGGCCAGCCCGAAGAACAGACCGAACGGCTTGTGAATATACAGCAGCGTGACAACGCCGATGAGCGCGCCAATCGCGACAAGCGTCACGCGGTGGCGCCGGGGCTTGCCCAGTGCGATGAGCAGCAGCAGCGCGCCCCACGCCACGCTGCCCAGATAACCTGCTGATAGCGTGACGAAGGCATTGCCGCCCGGGCACAGGCAGGCGCCGCCTTCGTCCCAGGTGATCTCGATACCGCGGATGGCGCCGCCCGTGGCTATGGCCGCAATGCCGTGGCTGATCTCGTGCAGCAGCACCACGAACACCTTCAGCGGATAGACCACCGGCGTGTCCCAGAGCAGCCAGAGCACGATGAAGTACAGCGAGAAGCCCGCCACGAAGCGAAGCTTGCGCTTCGTTTCGTCATTCAGCCGTTCCGTTTGCCGGGCGCGGCTGCGCGCGGGAGAAGTCTTTCTGCCGGATGCCATGCCTGTCCTACGGGCGCCCTGGGGGCGGAGGTTTCAGGGGTGCGGCCGTCATCCCGTGAATCTAACCAGGCCCCCTGAGGCAGGCCACTGCCGCAGCCCCGGGTTTTGGCGCTCCCACGCAAACGAATCATTTTCACACGGAGGCGCAGAGGCCACGGTGGACGACTCGAACAGATTCCGGTCGCCGTCCACCGCGGCCTCTGTGCCTCTGTGTGATAATAATCTGTTATATATGGTATGTAATCTGTTATCCGTTCTCTGTTGTCTGTATCCGTTCATCCGTCCACACCCCACCCTCCACCACCAGGAACCACAACTCCACAATCTCCTAGACAGTCCCGAACTTGGTAACGAGTTCCACGCCGCAATCGGAGAGGAAGCGGGTCGGCAGCTCACCGCCGATGAACACGAAGACGCGGTCGTTGGCAATGCTCTGTTCGGCGCCGGTCTTTGCCTGGTAGCGCACGAAGTCAGTCCCGATCTCGAGCACGTTGGTGCCCAGCAGAAGCTGCACCCGTCCCGCGGCGGTGGCGGCTTCGATGCGCTCGAGGTTGGCGGGCTTGATGCGGGCGAACTGTGCGCCGCGATAGGAGAGGCGCACGGTGTTGCCGGGCTGTTCGGCGAGCGCCAGCGCGGCTTCCACCGCGGAATCGCCGCCACCCACGACCAGGATGCGGTCGTTGGCGTACGCTTCCGGCTCGCGCAATGCGTAGGCGACGGCCGGTGAGTCTTCGCCCGGCACGCCCAGCTTGCGCGGCACACCGCGGCGGCCGATGGCGAGGATGACGCGGCGAGTGCGGTAGGCGCCGGTGTTGCTCACGATCTCGAAGATGCCGGGGCGGGCGCGCTTCACCTCGCGCACGGTCTCGCCCGTGTTTACCTGCAGGCCCGTGCGACCAATGATGTCGGACCACAGGTCGATCAGGTGTTCCTTGGCCACCTCGCGGAACGAGAGTTTGCCGTAGCCGGGCACCTGGATGGTCGAGGTCATGACCAGCTTCTTGCGCGGGTAGTGGCGCACGGTGCCACCTACGTCTTCCTTCTCCAGCGTCGCGAAACGCAGCCCGTGGTGCAGGCAGTACAGGGATGCAGACAGCCCCGCGGGCCCGCAGCCGACCACAACGACGTCGTACAGATCACGGTCGGCGCCGCCGCGCACGCTCTCCTTGCGTATGCCGTCGATGCACTGCCGGCCCTGCTCGAACGCGTTGCGGATGAGCCCCATGCCGCCCAGCTCACCCACGATGTAGATGCCCGGCACGTTGGTCTCGAAGTTCTCGCGGATGCGCGGTATGTCGACGCCGCGGCGTGACGTGCCGAAGACCAGCTTGATGGCTTCCGTGGGGCAGGCCCGCTCGCACAGGCCGTGACCGATGCAGCGTGCGGGGGCGACGGCGGTGCCCTGCCCGTGACGGATGGCCAGCACTTCCTCCGGGCAGGCTTCCACGCAGTGGCCGCTGGCCATGCAGCGTTCCGGATCGATGACCGGGTGCAGCGTCACCGGCTCATGCAGGCCGTAGCGCAGTGCGGTCAGCTCAGCCGCCTCGCCTTTCTTTTCCTTGCGCCGCAGCCGCAATGCGAACGGCACCATGGTAACGGTGGCGAGGACGCCGCCCAGAGCGGCCACCGGGAGCACGTCCATATTCATCAGAATGGCTTCCAGATGCTGGTGACGATGCGGTTGCTGGAGGAGCTGGCGCCCCATTGCGTCTGGGCGCGCAGGCTCGTGTACAGGCCGCCGGGAAGAGGGAACGACAGTGTCATGGATGCGGCTTCGTAGCTCGATTCGGTGCTGGTGACGGCACGATAGTGCTGCCACGATACGGTTGTGTTGGTACGTCCGTAGCTACGGCCGATCCAGGGTGACAGGTACCAGGAATTCTCGCTCTCGCTCTCCCACTGGCTGCCGGACAGGCCCAGCGAAAGGCTGGCAAGCGGCAGCCGCTGCAGCGAGAGCGATCCCGAAAGTGAACGCGCGTTCTGCCCATCGCTCCAGTCGGTGAGCGATGCGTCCACGGAAAGGTCGACCAGCGCGCCGGACCAGATCAGTCCCAGGCCTCGCCGCGCATTGTGCGGGCGGGTTGTATCCGGCTCCAGCGGGTTCCAGTCGAAAGAGCGGCGCGCGTAGTGCGCGCGGGCCAGCAGCTTCGCGAACAGTGGTGTCAGCGCGTCCAGATCCAGCTGCGTGAGGGACCAGCCGCTCCAGCCCGGGCCCGCGTCGACACGGATGCGCTGCAGGAACATGGCGCGGCCAAGGCGGAGCCGTTCCGAGCCGCTGATGTAGCGCGCCTCGCTGCCATTGGTGTCGCGCTCACGGTGCAGTGACAGACCGCCCTGATAGCTGGTGCTGTGCCGGCGCACGGTCCAGTCCGAGAACACGCTGTACTTGGTGGAGCGCGTGTCGACGCCACCGTTCACCTGATCCGGCTCGAAGCCGCTGGCCACACCAAGGCCGAAGCCGCGCCCGCCCGCGCGCATCATGCCGCCATCCCAGTAGCCGCCGTAGACATTGACCGGATTGTAGAAGCGTCCCAGCTGGAACTGCAGAGGCAGATGCGTGAAGGACTTTTCCAGACTGGCCTGATACACACGCAGCGGACTGGTCTGCTCCACTGCGGCCACGCCCTCGGTCAGGCGGTACTCGTAGCGCAGGTTCGTGTTGAGACGCATACCGCCGGGCAGCTGTGATGCGGTGGCGTAGAGGCGCAGCGCCGGTGTCATGAAGCGGCGCGCGCTGCGTTCCTCGGGCGCGGCGCCCCAGCGTGTTTCCGAGTCGAGCGCGTCGAAGTCGATGGCGATCGTGCCATCCAGCCGCATCGGTGATGGCACGCGGCGCAGTCCCTGCTGCTTGGCCGCATGCGGCGCAAGAACAGCCGGCGTTCCGGGCGCGCCGCTTGCCGACGCGGTATCATGCGCGGCCCTCGCGTCCGTTGTATGCGACGATGCCGTGTTCACCTTTGACGCGTCTCCTGCCGCTGCCGCGCTCTGCTGGGCTGCCGGCGGGGGCGCGGCCCGAGGTCGTGCCCGCTCGATGAGCAGTGTGTCGCCACGCGTAATGGCGAAAGGCGGGCCCGCAAAGGTGACGACGGCGCGCCCGGAGACACTGCTGATGACGCGCAGCTTCGCCGTGCGCGCATTGCCGCCTCGCCTGGCTAACAGCGTGTCACCCGCTGTGATGCCCTGGTCCTCGCCTGCTGCCAGATACAGGTCGGCGCCGGCGATGTACTCGACCATGGCGCGCACAACGGCGGTCCCGGCCTGGGCATGCGCCCGGCCGCCCGTCAGCGCTGCCAGCAGCGGCGCGCAGAGAAGGGCCAAACAGTAGCGCCTCATGTACGCCCCGTCGGGTGGCAGCTGAGGCACTTGATGCTGTCGTACACGTAGCCGGCCCGCCCGCGATGCTGGCTGTCCATCTCCGTCTTGTTGTGCGCGTGACAGCTGATGCACGTGAAGATGCCGAAATCGGATGCGGACGGGTGGCAGTCGGCGCAGTTGTTCCAGCGGCCGCGGTGCGATCCGGAATAGACCGGGAAGAACTGCCCGTCGTGGTTGAAGATGGCGCCCTTGAAGACAGTCGTGTTATGACAGGTCAGGCAGGTAGTCGGGTACATGCTGCCGGTGTGCGCCGTGTTGTAGTCGGCCTGGTGACAGGCAAGGCAGTCGTCCTGGTTCGCCGGCTTGGGAAACTTCAACACGTTGTTCGCACCGTGGCAGCTGGAGCACTGTACCGTGATGTGCGCACCCACCAGGCTGAACCCGGTGGTCGTGTGATCGAACGTCGCGCCCGTGAACGTGTTCTGGTTGTGGCAGGTGCCACAGGTCAGCGGGAAATTCGTGCCCGTGTGCTCGCGGTCGTAGTCCGGGCGATGGCAGGCCACGCAGTCATTGACGTTGGCCGGCTTGGGGAACTTCAGCACGTTGTCCGGCACCGTGGCAGTCGGAGCACTGCGCCTTGGCGTGCGCGCCGGCCAGGCGAACCCGGTCGTGCCGTGATCGAACGTCGCGCCCGTGAACGTGTTCTGGTTGTGGCAGGTGCCACAGGTCAGCGGGAAATTCGTGCCCGTGTGCTCGCGGTCGTAGTCCGGGCGATGGCAGGCCAAGCAGTCATTGACGTTGGCCGGCTTGGGGAACTTCAGCACGTTGCTCGCGCCGTGGCAGCTGGTGCACTGCGCCTTCGCGTGCGCACCGGCCAGCACGAAGCCGTTACCCGACTTGACGTGGTCGAACACGGCGTGCGTCCAGTCATTGGCGTCGTGACAGGTACGGCAGGTGACAGGGTAGCCGCTGCCGCTGTGCTCGCGGTCGTAATCCGGACGGTGGCACGCGACGCACTCCTGGTTGGTCGCGGGCTTCGGCCATTTGAGAGTGAGGTCCGGCCCGGTGTGGCAGTCAGTGCAGGGCACGCGTGCGTGCTGACCCTCGAGCACATAACCGCTTGCCGCACCGGCGTGGTCGAAGTTCGCGCCGCTCCAGCCGTTCACGGAGTGGCAGCGCCCGCACGCAGTGGGGTAGCCCGAACCCGTGTGTTCGCGGTCGTAGTCCGGCTGATGACAACCGACGCAGTCGTCGGCGTTCGTGGTCTGGAACTTCAGCTTGTTGTCGGGTGGCAGATGGCAGGCCGTGCAGGGCGCAACAGCGTGTTTGCCCAGCAGGGCAAAGCCGTGCCCGGAGGCGGCGTGATCGAAGGCGTTCCGCTCCCAGCCGTTCACCGTGTGACAGGACGTGCAGTCGAGCGGGAATCCCGTGCCGCTGTGCTCCTTGTCGTAGGCGGCGCGGTGACAGGCGACGCAGTCATTGGGGCCGGACGGTGTGAACTTGAGCGGACCGGTGCCGCCCGTGTGGCAGCCCGCGCATTCGACCTGCGCGTGCTTGCCATTGAGTGCGAAGCCCTTCGCGACCACTCCGTGGTCGAATGTCGATGTGTGCCAGGAGCTGGTGGCGTGGCACTGCTGGCATTCGCGCGGCAGCCCACCCGCCTTGTGGTCCACCGAGCGCGCGCTTTCGTAGTCCTGGCGATGGCAGCTGTAGCAATCGCTGTCCAGCGCGGTGAATGCGCCGCCGCGGTCATCGCGATGGCAGGACTCGCACGAGATCTGGACGTGCGCGCCCGTCAGCGGAAAGCGGCCACGCGCGTGCTGCTCGATGCCCGCCGCTTCGCGGAATGAGCGCGTGTTGTGGCAGCTGGCGCAGTCCGCGGAGAGCTTGCCCTGGTGCACATCGAGGTGACAGCTGGCACAGTCACGGGCAGCGATCCTGGGGCGGTCGTAGCGCAGGTCGAGATGGCAGGCCGCGCAGCCCACTTCTGCGTGCCGGCCGGTGAGCGCGAACGCTGTCTGCCGGGTGTGGTCGAACGCCATGGGCTCGCGCAGCGTGCGCCAGCCGTTGGTGGTGTGGCAGGCGCCGCACTCCAGCGCCAGTTTCGTCTGACCGTGCGGATTGGCGGGCGCCTGCGCGAACACGCTTGCGCCTCCGCCGGAAACCGCAAACGCGATGACCATGGCGCAGGCCAGCGATACGACCCATCGCATCGTCTGGAGTCCAGCCTTCATCTGCCACCTCCGTGACACGCGCCGCACTCTGTCTGGAGCGGGCGGTAACGCACGATCGTGCTGTCTCCCGCGGAATCCGCCTTGTGGCAGCCGCTGCACGCCACGCGGGCGTGCGCGCCATTGAGGGGGAAGCGGGCGCGCGCGTGATCAAAGCGCTCGATCCGATAGGCGCGCGTATCGTGGCAGGCGTTGCAGTCGGTATCGCCGAACTGCCCGCCGTGCGGACTGCGCGACTGGTGACACGAGCGACATGTCTCGCCCGCTGCTTTCGCGTGATCGAAGCCGGTCACGCGGAACGTTGCGGTCTCGTGGCATTCGGCGCAGCCTCGCCCGCCAAACCGCTCGCCGTGCGGGCTGCGCGACTGGTGACAGCTGGCGCACGCATGCTGCGGCAGCTGGAAGTGCGGCTTCTCGCCGGGGCTGTTCCCGCCATGACAGGATGTGCACGGCGTCACCAGGTGCGCGCCGGTGAGCGGGAACGCGGTAACGTCATTGTGTCGCTCGATGTCGAAACTGGCGGGCTCCCAGCCGTTCTCGCTGTGGCACGCAGCGCAGCTGCCGGCGCCGCTCATGCCGGCGAACACGCCGTCGTGATAGTCCTGATGGCAGCCGTTGCAGCCATCGAGCACGGGTCGCGGAAAGCTGGCCGTGCGCGTGTTGCCGGCGAAGCGGATGTGTATGCCCGGCGGGCTCGAGCCGGTGCCGTGACAGGCATTGCACGCCACTGTCGCGTGGCGGCCGTTCAGCGGGAAGCGCGTGCGCTCGTGGTTGAAGCGGCCCGCTACGTTGCGCTGGTCCACCTGCGTGAAGCCGCTGGTCTGATGGCAGGAGGCGCAGGCGGTGCCCATGGCGCCACTGTGCGGATCGCGGTGGCAGGACGCGCAGGTCGAGCGGGTGACGCCCACGAAGCGCACAAACGCCGTGTTGCCAGAGTGCTCGGTCTTGTGACAGCCATCGCATGCCACCTGCCGATGTTCGCCGGTCAGCGGATACGCGGTGCGCGCATGATTGAAGCGGTCCGGCTTCGCCCACGTCGTCGGGGAATGGCAGTCGTCGCAGCGACCGCGGAACTGGCCGCGGTGCGGATCATCCGGCGCGTGGCAGGCCGAGCACGTCGTCGCCAGCCCCAGGAACGTCTGCGCCGGCTGCGCATTGTACTTGCGCGTCCAGGCCGCCACATCGGCTGCCCGGATGTTGCCCCCCGCATGGCATGCGCGGCAGCGTGCATCCTGGTGTGCGCCCGTGAGCCGGTAGCCGGTGCGGCCATGGTCGAAGCTCGCCGTGTCCAGGCGAACCAGCGCGAACTCGCGGCCGAAGTGCTCCTTGTGGCAGTCCGTGCATTCCTGCGTGCGCACGCTGGCGTGGTAACCCCTGCCCGCGGCCACGCGCGTGCGCAGCGGCTCGTGGCACTGCAGGCATTTGCTGGAAGACGCGCCTTTCTTTCCCAGCTCGTGGCAGGTCGTGCAGGAGCGCATGCCCTCCAGGCTGGCGTGCGCCGCTGACAGCTTGCCCGGCGAGATCAGCTGTGCGCGCAGGCCGGGGGCCAGTCCGCCGGTCAGCAGCAGCGCCACCGGCAAACAATGGGTTAGTCGTACCCGCAGAGTACGCGACTGCCGCATGTCCGTCAGTGCGGCCAGGCGTAGCCGAACATGGCGACTACCACCACGTGCACGATGAGGATCAGGAACATCACGATGGCGAGCGGCAGGTGGAAGATGTGCCAGTAGCGGAACAGCCGCTGGAAGGGCTGCAGCAGCAGAATCTGCTGTTCGGTCTGCGCCTGCTTCTCGAGCAGGTCCTGCAGGCGCCCGCGCACCTGCGCCGGCACATTCCACATGGCCATGGCGCGCTGCAGCTTCGCGACGCGCGCGCGCTTCGACAGATCGAAGCGGATCGCGGAAACAATGGCGCGCAGCGGGCCGCTCGGCTTTCTCGCCTGCGTAGCGCCGATCACGCGCTCCACCACGTACGCCTCCACCGCCGCATCCGCGCAGATGGTCTGCACCAGCTGGGTGCGCTCACGCTCGATCGATTCGAGCGAGCGGAACTGTCCGTGGATGCTCTTGGGAATGCGCACGTACACGTAGCGGCCGAACAGACCGCTCAAGACCACCGCGCTCATGCTCCAGAACGCGATGGACACGATGCCGCCGAAGCGGAAGCTGGTGTGCAGCAGGACCAGGAACGGGCCGAGCGTGCACAGGAAGATGTGCACCTGCAGCCAGCCGCTCAGCCGGCCCACCGAGCGCAGCACAGCCACACGCTTGCGCACCGTGTACATGCTCACGCCCACGATCATCATCAGACTACCGGCAATGCCCAGCGAATGTCCGATGAAGCCGGATGGCGCGAGCTGCTCGTGCAGTGGCGAGAACGGTCGTTCCGCGAGCGGCAATCTGTAGTAACGCCAGCCGTAGCCCAGCGCCGCACCTGCCGCGAGCACCCAGAGCGCGATGAGCACGTGTCGCAGTGACACGGAACGGCGCGGCCGCGCTTGCGAAACCGCTCGCGCGGGTGTCCGCGGCGCCACCCGGACGGGCTCGGTGGTGGCCACAGGAGGTGGGGGCGGAGGCGTCATATCTGCGCGTCTCCAGAACTTTTTTCGGCATGATTGCGCGCGCGACTGCCCAGCCTCCGCGGGAATGCGGAAGCAGCCGGTCGTCGGCGTATCAATCGGATTCGGGAATGTCAGGGACGGAGACCGGGACGGGCGGGGCAGCCGCCTTCATCCCGGAGGAATTCCCCGTAATCCTGCGGACGCAAGTAGTCTGCCAGCTGGGTCGCGAGGCAGCCGGGGCGTGAGGCGATGATTCTGCGGTGGGGGAGGGCCTGGATGGCGGGCGGGGCGAGGGTCGGGCCCCTCTGGCTGGGTCGCGGTTCCATGCGAACACATTTTTTCACACGGAGGCGCAGAGGCCACGGTGGACGACGAACTGAATTTCGTAGTCCATGTCGTCCACCGTGGCCTCTGTGCCTCTGTGTGATAATAGTCCGTTAGTGCCTGGAGCCACCGCGCCGCAGGAGGCTCACCCGAAGGCACCACGCGGTCCCTCGGCCGCCCACTGCATTCCTCACCCCTTGAGCACGCCCAGCGGCCTCAACCTCACGACCTTCCTGCCGATCCCGGCGCCGTCCACCACGCTGACGACATCGGCCACGTCCTTGTAGGCCTCGGGCACCTCTTCGGCGATGGTGGCGAAGGAGGACGCGCGCACCTCGATGCCTCGCTCCCGGAATTCGGCGCGCAGGTCGCGGCCGTGTACGGATTTCTTCGCCTGCGTCCGGCTCATGCGGCGACCGGCGCCGTGGCAGGTGGAGCCGAAGGTCTCGCGGTACGCGCCCTCGGTACCGACCAGCACATAGGAATACCTGCCCATGTCGCCGGGGATGAGCACGGGCTGTCCCACATCGCGATACGCTTCGCCCAGCTCCGGGTGGTGGGGCGGGAACGCGCGCGTTGCGCCTTTGCGGTGAACACACAGGCGGCGTTTCCTGCCATCCAGCTCGTGCGTCTCCCATTTCGCGATGTTGTGGGCCACGTCGTAGACCAGCGTGAGGCCCAGCGCTTCGGCGGACTGGCCGAACACGGACGCGAACGCGCTGCGCACGCGGTGCGCCATCATCTGCCGGTTGGCAAATGCGAAGTTAGCCGCGGCATTCATGGCGCCGAAGTACCGTAGTGCTTCGGGGGACGTGAGCGGGGCGCAGGCCAGCTGTCGATCGGGCAGCTCGATGCCTGCGTTCGTCGCCGCGCGCAGCATGATGGCGAGGTAATCGTCGCAGACCTGGTAGCCGAGGCCGCGCGAGCCCGAGTGGATGAAAACGGTCACGCTGCCCGGCTCCAGGCCGAAGCGCTCGGCAACATGCGCGTCGTAGACCTCGTCGACCTGTCCGATCTCGATGAAGTGGTTGCCGGAACCGACGGTGCCCAGCTGGTCCCGGCCGCGCTCGATGGCGCGATCGCTCACCGCATCGGGCTGCGCGCCTTCGAGGCGGCCGCCCGCTTCGATGTGTTCCGCGTCACCGGCGAAACCCCAGCCCTGCGCAATGGGCCAGTGCGCGCCGTCGACCAGGACGCCGCGCACGTCGCCATCACTCAGTTTGAACTTCTTGTAGCCGGCGCCCACGCCGGCCGGAATGTCGCGCAGCAGCAGGTCCATGAGCCTCGAGAGTTGCGGCTGGAGGTCGGTGGCGCTGATCGTGGAACGCAGCAAACGCACCCCGCAATTGATGTCGTAGCCGACGCCGCCCGGGCTGATGACACCGCCCAGGTGCGGATCGAAGGCGGCCACGCCACCAATCGCGAAGCCGTAGCCCCAGTGGATGTCGGGCATGCCGATGGAGCGGCCGACAATGCCCGGCAGGCAGGCGACATTGGCGACCTGCTGCACGGCCTCGTCGCCGCGCAGCTCCTGCATGAGCGAGTCGTCGGCGTAAATGATGCCCTCCACGTTCATGCGTCCCTGCTTCGGGATCAGCCAGCGCCATCGATCCAGGCGCCGCACTTCCAGGCGGGGCTTCGTCGGATGGGCGGGCATCAGACGCTCACGCCGCGCGGGTCGCGCGCGCCCGCCATTGACCCGTGCACCGCGCACTGCGTAATCTCACGCCCTGTCATTCGCCCCCAGTGAGTCAAACGACGCAGTTGGTCTCGGGGAGGTGCACGATGGCAACCACGTTCGGTTCGTCCAGCATTGTCATCAACGGCAAGAGCCTCGGCCAGAACGCGCAGGACTACGAGCTTGGCGTTCGCTGGCATCTCGACCTGATCAGTCGCAGTCAGACCGGCGCGGCGCTGCTGCGCGCCATGCAGCGTAGCGGTCGCGGGCTGCTCATCCAACCCTGGCCGAACACGAACATCAACGCGGATACTACGCCGAAGAACTCGCGCAACGCCACGGCGCAGGGTGAGCTGGTGCTGCCGGGGGCGGGCCCGTTCAACTACAAGGCGAAGGGCAGCTTTCGCGACACGAACGTGGGCACGGGCGAGGGCAGTGATGTGGTGATCCGCTACGCGACGAACATGTTCGGCTATGGCGGCTCGGCGCAGTCGACATTCGCACCCACACTGCCGGGCATTGGACCGTCTGCGGTTCTCTTTCACGAGATGGCGCACGCCTATCGTGACATGGCGGGACATCAGTATCGCGGGCCCATGGTCGGTGCGCGTGTCGGGTATGACAATGAAGAGGAGTTCTTCGCCATCGTGCTGTCGAACATCTTCGTGACGGACCCCACCACGCAGGTGCAGAACCGCGCATTGCGCGCGGATCACTGGGGATTCAAGCTGCTGGCGACGGCGCAGTCGACATCGAAGGGATTCCTTCAGGTGGCTTCGAACAAGCGTCTGATCGGACGGCTCAGCGCGCAGGAGCCGGAGTTGAGCAGCGACCTGCTCAATGTGGGCGCGACGTTCAATCCCATCCTCGAGTACTACCGGCCCGCCACGCACTGACAACAGCGCGAACGAGAGCGGGCCGTGGAGTGACACAACCTCCGCGGCCCGCCGACCCGGCTTCCGGCTTTTCCCGGGAATGGACTCCGGAGCCGGGCGTGCCGCTCGTTCGGAGCGGCAATTACTTCGTCTTGACCTCGATCTTGCGGCCCTTCGCCTCGGTCACCTTCGGCATCACGACCTTCAGAATGCCGTTCTCGAACTCCGCCTTGATCTTCTCGGGGTCCACGGTGCGGGGCAGCGGCAGCGACCGCTCGAAGCTGCCATAGTGCCGCTCCCAGATGTGGAAGCGGACGTCCTTCTCCTCGAACTCCTCCTTCTTCTCGCCCTTCAGGGTGAGGATGTTGTTCTCCACCTCGATGCTCACTTCACCGGGCTTCATGCCCGGCAGCTCGGCGGTGAGGAGCAGCGCCTCCGGCTTCTCGATCACTTCGACGGCGGGGAAGAACGTCAGCGCGCCCTGCGGCACGACCGGCTCCATGACTTCGTTTGCCAGGCGGCGGAAACGCTTCTCCAGGTCATCGAACTCCGCGAACGGATAGAAGCGGAGCGTCGGTGTGCGATACTTGGTGATTGGCATGGGAGCCCACCCTCTGTTGGAAAATTCCGTTCCTTCTCTGAAACCCGGGCTGCGGTGTCTCCGCAGCGTTCATTCTGCCCGCGCGAGCCGGGTCCGTGTGGCCCTGTCTGGCAACTTCCTGTTACCCGGATCGCCGCGGGTAGAGAGAGGCAAACGCAGTGCCGTGCGCGGGGCGCTTCGTCCGGTTTTCGCGAGCGCAGCCAACCACCTGCGTAACTGTGCGTGAGGGCACAACAAGCGTGAGCGTTCGCAAGCACGCGCTGCACTCGCAGTGACGCGGAACGCGGAACGCGCTGTGCAATAATGTCCCGAACCTGTGCGTGAGGCGGTCGCGAAATGGCCGATGCATCTCAGTCGGCAACCGCAAGACAATTGCAGGCGCGATCACAGTAGCGCTGCTCGATGGCGCGCAGTACGAGCCGCTTCGCGGCCCCGCCATTGACTGTGCTGGCGACACTGCTCTTCTCGATGCGGGCGATGTCGTCCGCCAGTTCCGTGTCCTGGAGCACGTCACGAATCCAGCGTGAGAAGTCGCCGCCACGCAGATGGTGCTCCACAATGGCAGCCGCGCTGCGACCCAGCAGGCTGCGGAAATCCGCGATGTTGCCGGCCGAACCGCTGACATTGCCCGCGGCATCGCGGAAAAAGAAGCGCAGGTGCGCGGGCAGTGAGCCGTGCAGGTACTTGTGCCAGTGCCGCACGTGCGGGCAGAGCCGCTCGCCCACGCGGAACGGCCGCTGCTCGAGCCGCGTTTCCAGCATGGCCAGCAGCGGCCGGCCATCACGCTCGTGTGTCTGCGCCGGAGCGTGACCCAGGGGCCACGCCGCCTCGCCTGCCGGATCGGGCAGCGCGATCACGTGATCGATGTTCGACAGCGCGTGAGGCGGCACGGCATCGGGATGATAGCTGACGAGGCAGAAACCCGTCGCAGGCAGACTGCTCTGCAGCGCAACAGGCATCTTCTGCATCAGCTGGTCCGCTTCGTCGACGAAGATCCAGTGTGGCAGCCCGGTCTCTGCGCGCAGTCCTTCCAGCTCCGCGAGCGCGTCGCGGCAGTACACTCGTTTCCCCTCGGCGTCCACCAGCGCAAGGTCGACGACCACGCTGCTGAATCGGTTGTGCAGCAGGCGCGCGAGCAGTGCCGGTGCAGGGGGCGCCTGCGTGCCGCCCAGAACGAGTACGCCCTGCAGTCGGCCCAGCGACTCGTAGTCGCCTTCCGGGTCCAGGATGCAGAGCGAGTAGCCCATGCCGATGAGGCGTTCCGCAAACAGTCCGGCCATGTATGACTTGCCGCTTCCGGTTGCGCCCCTGATCAGCACGTTGATCTGCGATGCGGGCAGCAGCGCGGGCGAACCGTCGAGGTAGCGGCCGAGCTGCACCTGCCAGCGCCGCGGGTGCACCTGGATTTCGCCCTTGACCAGCTTCCCCTGCAGAAACTGCGTTACGCCGCGGCCATTCGATTCGCTCAGCACGACATCCGCGTGCGCCTTGAGGGAATCGACCGCATCACCGACGGCCACGCCCAGCTCGCAGGCATCGATCAGGCTGATGTCGTTCTCCGCGTCGCCAATGGCGATGGTGCTGTGGCAGGAGAGGCCCAGTTCTCCCAGCACGTGGCGCAGACCCGTGCCTTTGGAAACGCCTGTGGGCAGCACCATGAGTGCGTTGCGGTTGCGGATGAGCTGGCAGTCGAGGCCCAGCCGCTGGATTTCGGCGAGCGCGAACTGCGCGGCACGCGCTTCGGTCGCCAGCAGCACTCGCCCGCGACGCACATTGACGCCGTGCATGTGCAGCGCCGTCTCCAGCTCCGCGGGCACGGCGGGCGCCAGCGCACGCTCCCCCGTCCGCGTGAGCGCCACTGCGCCATTCTCGCCGACGATGGCGTCGAAGTGATCCTGCACCTCGGGGAAATCGGTGCGCAGCTCATCGAGGATGCGGCCCGTGCAGAGCAGCACCTTGCGCCCCTGCGCGCGCGCTTCGCGCACTGCCGCGAGCACTTCCGCGGATGGGCGAGGCGTGCGGGTCAGCGTACCGTCGTAGTCGATGGCGATCGCCGAGTAGACGGACATCATCTCCTGCCTGTTCGAGCGCATGGCGTACACGCTCGCATCGCATGATGCACGCCCGGCGCGCGCCGCGTGAGAGGAGAAAGCCCGCGCCCGGTGCGGAGGTTTCCCGATGCGCGTACACGGCCGCACGCTGAGACGCGGAGCGGCGCGACTGGTGCGTGGCGGTGGCGCTGCCTACCCTGGTGTGCAGGCGAGGCTCCGTGATCGTCATCCCGGGCATCGTGGTCCACGCGCCTCGCCCGTTCCGCGCTTTCATGGTGATTCCATGGCGCAGCGCAAAACGCGGGGGAAGCAGCCGAAGCGGGCGGGCCGTGCGGTCAGCGCCGCCCGCCGCATTGCCGCGCTGCGCGACGAGATCCGCCGCCACGATCACCTGTACTATGAACTGGACCGACCGCAGATCTCGGACGATGCGTACGACGCGTTGTACCAGGAGCTGCGGCAGCTGGAGGCGCAGCATCCCGCACTGGTGACCCCGGACTCACCGACGCAACGCGTGGCCGGCGCCCCGCGCGAAGGCTTCGTGACCGCCGCGCACGCGGCGCCCATGCTCAGCCTCGAAGCCACGCGCGATGCCGCGGTGGTGAGCCGCTTCGTGGATCGCGCGCACAAGATGGCAGGCGACGCTGCCCGTTTCATTCTTCAGCCCAAGCTCGACGGCCTTTCGCTGGAAGCGGTCTACGAAGCCGGCGTGCTGGTGCGCGCCGTTACGCGTGGCAACGGTGTGCGCGGCGAGCGGGTCACGGCCAACGCGCGCACCATTCGCTCGGTACCGCTCAGACTGCACGCCCGCCAGCCGCCCGCACTGCTGGCCGTGCGCGGCGAAGTGCTCATGACTGTTGCTGCTTTCGAAACACTCAATCGGCGCCTGGTCGAGCAGGGCGCCGAGCCGTTCGCGAATCCGCGCAACGCGGCCGCCGGCTCGCTGCGCCAGCTGGACGCGCGCATCACCGCGCAGCGGCCGCTCGAGTATCTCGTGTACGAAGTGCTGGCCGTGTCGGGCCGCCCGTTCGCTACGGACTCGGCAGCTCTGGCAAGACTGCGCACGTGGGGTTTTCGCACGCCCGAACCGGTCGAGACCGCGCGCGGCGAGGCTGAAATCCTGCGTTATCACCGGGGTCGCGGGCAGGCGAGGGACGGGCTCGACTACGAGATCGACGGCATTGTCGTGAAGCTGGATGACGTGCCGCTGCGGGCCCGCTTCGGCGTGACCGCGCACCACCCGCGCTGGGCGCTGGCGTACAAGTTCGAGCCGCGTGCCGAGGTCACGCGCGTCGAACAGATCGCGGTACAGGTAGGCCGCACCGGGGTGCTCACGCCAGTGGCGCTGCTGCGGCCGGTCGAGGTGGGCGGCGTCACCGTTTCGCGTGCCACCCTGCACAATCGTGATGAAGTGCGGCGCAGGGACATCCGTGCCGGAGACCGTGTGCGCGTGCACCGCGCCGGCGATGTGATTCCGGAAGTCGTCGAGCGGCTGCCGCGGCGAGGTGTGCGGCGGGGGGCGCCGTTCCGCATGCCGCGTCGCTGCCCTGCCTGTGGTACGCCCGTGGTCCGGGATGGGCCGTTCACGGTCTGCCCCAACCGGCTGGGCTGTCCCGCGCAACTCGTGGGCCGCCTCGTGCATTACGCGTCACCCGACGCGCTGGACATCGAGGGCCTTGGCGAGGAGACCGCGCGCCTGCTGGTCGAGCGCGGCCTCGTGCGGGAGCCTGCCGACCTGTATGCCTTGCGCGCTGCCGATCTCACGCCGCTGCCGCGCTTCGGCGAGCGCTCCGCGAGCAAGCTGGTGTCTGCCATTGCCGCCAGCCGTCATCCGGAGCTGCACCGTCTGCTGGTCGCCCTCGGCGTGCCCGGCGTTGGCCCTGCCGTGGCGCGCGACCTGACACAGCGTTTGGGCAGCCTGCCGCGCATCATGAGCGCATCGACGGGTGAGCTGGTGCGCATCGCCGGCATCGGCAGCGTCATGGCCCGGCAGATTCGCGACTTCTTCGCCGAGCGCCCCAATCGCCGCGCCCTTGACCGCCTCCTGCGCCAGGGTGTGAAGCCCGTGGCGACGAGGTCCGGGGCGCGCCCACTGCGCGGCCGGCGCTTCGTCTTTACCGGCGCCCTCGAGCAGCTCTCGCGCAGGGACGCCGGGCGCAGGGTCGAGGCGCAAGGCGGCTTGAGTGCCGCCACGGTCACGCATGACACGGACTTCGTCGTCGTCGGCACCAAGGCCGGGCAGAAGCTCGAGACGGCCCGACGCCTGGGGATCCGCCTGCTCACCGAAAGGCAGTTCCTGGCTCTGCTGCGCCGCGCCGGCGCCGCGTAGCCGCCGCGACGCTCCGGATGGAGCGGGTTTTCCCTTTCCTGCCGGTGGTGAAATCCCGCCTTGTTGGCGGTTCCATTCCTGACCAACGTTTCGCGGGATCCCGACGCCGCCCCTCGCGGGCGGCGCTCGAATTCGGGGTGGGGAAGGGTCCATGCCGACCACATTCGATCTAAGCGACGAAGCCCGGTTCCGCACAGTCTTCGAGAATGCGGGATCGGGGTTCTTGCTCGTCGATGAGCACGGCACGATCGAGGTGGCCAATTCCGCTGCCGCGGCGCTGCTGGGTTACGAGGGCGCTGCGTTGCGCGGCCGGGCCATTGGGCAGCTGATCGACACCGCGCAGCGCTTCATGCTGCTGCGTCGTTGTCGGGAACTGCTGGCGGGCACGCGGGAACGCTTCACCGAGGACACTCGCCTGGTCCGCCGCGATGGTCAGGCCGTGTGGGTCCGTATCACGGCCACGCTGATGCGTAGTGCCTCCGGGACTGTGGCCTGGGGCTTCGTGATCCTGCAGGACATCTCCGAGCAGAAGCGGACCGAGCTGGCGCTGCGGCGCTCGGAAGAGCGCTATACGAGCATCGTCGCGATCGCGCCGGACGCCATCATCTCGATCGACGAAACGCAGCGCATTGTACAGTTCAATCGCGCGGCCGAGCGCCTGTTCGGCTATGACGATGTCGAGGTACTCGGTCAGCCCATCGAGCGGCTGATTCCGGAACGCTTCGGCGAAGCGCACCGCGAGCACGTGCGCCGCCTCGGTGAGGACATGGAGCAGCCGGTGCGCATGGCCGGGCGGCCCGTCACCGGGCGGCGCAAGTCGGGCGAAGAATTCACCGCCGATGTGGCCATCAGCAGCGTCGTCATCGAGGGCGAGCACGTGTACACCGCCGTGGTGCACGACATTACGGCGACGCTCCAGCTGCAGGCGCAGCAGCGCTTCCTGGCGGATGCCGGCGAGGAGCTTTCCTCGACGCTGGACCTCACGGAAGCGCTGCACCGCACGGCCCGTCTGGGCGCCCGCCATCTCGCCGAGTGGTGCGTGGTCGACCTCGCGGACGGGCGAGGCACGCTGCGCCGCGTGGCGGCGGCGCACCACGATCCCGCGCGCCAGTCGCTGGCTGACGCACTGTTAGAACACCCGCTGACCTCGGACCGCGCGCACATTGCCTGGAAAGCGCTGCAGACTCGCCGCCCCGCCCTGATCGAGCACATCGACGAAGGCGTCCTGGCTGCACTGGCGCGCAACGGCGAGCACGCGGCGCTGCTGCAACAGCTGAGCCCGGCGTCGGCGCTGGCGGTGCCACTCGTCGCCCGTGGTGAAGTACTGGGCGTCATGCTGCTCGTGCGCGGGCGGACCGGCCGGCCTTATCAGACAGCGGATCTGCCGCTGGCGCAGGAGCTGGGCCGGCGTGCAGCCCTCGCGCTGGACAATGCCCGGCTCTATCACGCGGAGCAGCAGGCGGCGCGCGCGCGGGAACGGGTGCTGGGCATCGTCGCCCACGATCTGCGCAGTCCGCTGAACGGCATCACGCTGGCCGCGGACATGCTCACGCACTACCTGGGCGAGGGCACGGACCAGTCGCACCGCCGCGCCGCGCAGGCGATTCTGCGCGAGGCGGACCGTATGAACCGCCTGATCCAGGATCTGCTGGACGTGCGCGCCATCGAGGCCGGCCGGCTGACAGTCGAAGTCGAGCCCCTGCCGGCGCGTGCGCTGCTCGAGGAAGCGGCCAGCCGTTTCCGGCCGCAGGCCGCCGCCCGCGAGATCGAGCTGCGCGTGGACGCGGCGCCCGATCTGCCCTGGGTTTCCGTCGACCCCGTCCGCATTAACCAGGTGTTTGCCAATCTGCTGGACAACGCGCTCAAGTTTACACCCCGCTACGGCAGCATCACCCTCAGCGCACAGGCGGCGGAGGATGATGTGCGCTTTTCCGTGACAGACACCGGCCCCGGCATCAGTGCCGCGGACCGCGAACACATCTTCGCTCCGTTCTGGCAGGGATTCAAAGGCGACCGCCGGGGCGCCGGCCTGGGGCTCTCCATTGCCCGCGGCATTGTCGAGGCGCACGGCGGCCGCATGGATGTGGCATCCTCGCCGGGTCGGGGCAGCGAATTCTGGTTCACGCTCACAGCGCTGGCGCCGCAGCGCCCGCTGTTCTCAACCTGAGGAGGGAACCGTGGTGAAGCCTCTCGAGAACGCCACGGCGGCACGGCGCCACCGCATCCTCGTCATTGACGATGATGAAGTCGTGCGCGAACTGCTCGGCGATCTGCTCCACGGTCACGATTGCGATGTCGATGCGACCGGGACCGGTGAAGCCGGACTGCAGGCACTCGAGGCACGAACTGTACGATGCAGTACTGCTGGACGTGAATCTGCCGGGCATGAGCGGCCTCACCGTGCTGGCCGCCTCCGCCGCGCTGCAGACGGATGCGCAGTTCATCATCATGACCGCGTTCGGCTCGGTGGACAGTGCTGTTGAAGCCATGAAGCTGGGCGCGTTCGACTATGTGACCAAGCCGTTCCGCAGTGATGAGCTGCTGCTGACGCTGGACCGCGCTCTGCGCGAGACCGAGACCCGGCGCGAGCTGGCTCGCCTGCGACGCGCAGCAGGTGAGGGCGCGCGCGCACGCATCATTGGCCGCACGGCCGTAATGCAGCGCCTCTTCGACATGATCGAGCGCGTCGCGCCCATGCGCGCCACCGTGCTGATCGTGGGTGAGACCGGCACCGGCAAGGAGCTGGTCGCGCGCGCCGTGCACGAGCTGTCGGGTCGCACGCGCCATTGTTTCGTGCCCGTCAACTGCGCAGCGCTGCCGGAAACGCTGCTCGAATCCGAGCTGTTCGGCCACATGAAGGGCAGCTTCACGGGCGCCATTGCTACCCGGCGGGGCCTGTTCGAGGAGGCCGATGGCGGCACACTCTTCCTCGATGAAATCTCGACCATTCCGGAGAGCATGCAGGTCAAGCTGCTGCGCGTGCTCCAGGACCGTCGTATCCAGCGCATTGGCGGCACGCAGCTGATTCCCGTCGATTTCCGGCTGCTCGCCGCGACGAATGTCGATCTTGGCCAGGAAGTCGCAGCCGGCCGCTTCCGCGAGGACCTGTTCTATCGCCTGAGCGTCTTTCCCATACACGTGCCCGCGCTGCGCGAGCGGCGTGAAGACATTGCGCTGCTGGCCGATCATTTCCGCCAGCGCTTCGCGCGCGAAAACGGCATTGAGTCCCCGCGCATTTCCGCCGCCACGCTCGGTCGCATGATGGATTATGACTGGCCCGGCAACGTGCGCGAGCTGGAGAATGCCATTGAGCGCGCCGTCATCATGCACGCGGGCGCGAAGGAGATTCGTTTCGAGTCGCCGCTGCGCGACCGGCAGCGACCCGAGCGTGCTCTGCTGGATCGCGCAGCGATGGAGGCGTGGAATCTCGAGCGCCTCGAGCGTGAATACATCCTCAGTGTGCTGGAAAGGACGCAGGGTCATCAGGGGCGTGCCTCCGATATCCTCGGCATTGACCGGCGCACGCTGTATCGCAAACTGAAGCAGTTCCGGCAGGAGCGTGAAGGTGCCGCGCTGCACATGAGCGCGCGCGAACCAGAGGAAGTCGAAGGTACGTCCGGCGGGAATGGTCGCAGACGCGAGCTCGCCGCGGCGAGCTCTGCGGCCGGCTGACGCCCGGCGAATCGGGCGACATGGAAAGACCGTCGATGCTGACTTCCATTGTGGTTCCCGTCGACACGTCGAACTTCGCCGAAGGCGCACTGCCCATTGCCGAGGCCATCGCGCAGCGTCATGGTGCCACGCTCCACCTGGTCAGCGTTTTTCAGTCGTTGAAGTGGGACATCACACTCGACCTGCCGCTCTCGCCACTCGACGGACTGCGACCCGTAGTCGTGGAGAAGCAGACCGCCTACGTACGCGAGCTGGCAGGTCGTGTCATTGAGCGCAGTCGCCTGCCCGTCCGCTGGGCGCTGCTCCAGGGCCATGCCGCGGATGCCATTGATGCCTACGTTCGCACGAACGCTGTCGAGCTGATCGTCATGACCACGCATGCGCGCAGCGGATTGCAGCGCGCCATCCTGGGGAGCACAGCGGATGCGCTGCTGCGCATTTCCAGCGTGCCGATCCTGCTGTTGCACACGCCACTGCCCTCACCCGCGCCACTGCGTAGTGTCGTCGCCGCCATGGATGGCTCCGCGGCCGCAGAACACGCCCTGGAAATGGCCGCTTCGCTGCAGGAGCACGGTCGCGGCACACTGCTTCATGTGATCGAGCCGCCGTTCCAGTACCCTTCGCATTTCGTGCCCGATGCGCGCGAATTGGAGCGCGCGGACACGGAGCAGCGGCGCAGCGCTTCGACTGCGTATCTCGCACGCATCCTCATGCGCATCCGCCCGCTGTGGCCCGACGTGGACGGTCGTGTGCTGGTCAGTGAGGATGTGCCCGGCACGCTGTTGCGCGAAGCGAATCAGGAAAAAGCGGACCTGCTCGTGCTGGGAACGCACGGCAGCCGGCCGCTCAGGCGGGCACTGCTGGGCAGTGTGGCCGACAAGGTGATTCGCAGCGCGCGCATTCCCGTACTGGTCGCGCCCCCCGCCGTCTGGCCGGACTGACGGATCAGGATCGCTGCGTCGCGGGCTGAATCAGCAGCACCGGCAGACGCGATCGTTGCACGACGCCTGCCGAGGCCGTGCCCAGGCCGGCAGTCTCCGGCTTGTGCGTGTGCGTCACCATGGCGATCACGTCTGCGCCTGCTTCGCCCGCCGCGCGGATGATGCCGCCGGCGACATCCGCGGCGCGCATCAGCCGGCGGTCCGCTTCGATGCCGGCGTCGACCAGCGGCTCCACGAAACCGTCGAGGTACGCCGCCATCTCTTTTCCCTGCGATGCCGGCGCTGTTGACCTGCCCGGAATAATGGCCCTGCCCGGACCCGCCCGCGCGTCCGTCACCACATGAAGCAGTGTGATGCGGGCGCCGCAGATGCGCGCCAGTTCCTGCGCCGGCGGCAGCACCGATTCTGCCGGTGTGGAGCCTTCCAGTGCGACCAGCACGTTGGTCACTTCGCTCGACACGGTGCTGTCACCGCGACTCATGGCTCCGCTCATCCCGTGCGGGCCGATCGCCAGCACCGGAACGCGCGCCCGCCGCAGCAGTGCACCGGCCATGTCGCCCATCGGCGCGCCGCGAACGCCGCTGCCGCCGTGCGTCGACATGACCACCCACCCCACGTCGTGTTTGCGCGTTTCGTGCACCAGCGTATCCTCGACTTCACCGTGCACGACGTCGGCTGTGATGACACCGGTGCTGCCCACCAGCCGGTCGAGCAGTCCGGTCATGTATTGTTCCGCTTCCTGACTGGACGGGAAACCCGCGCGATACGCGTCCGCCGGGTTGCGTCTGGGCTGCATCGGCGCCTGCACGTGCAACAGGCACAGGCGAGATCGTGAGCGGGCGGAAAGATGTACACCGAGCGGTATCGCCCGCTCGGCCGGGATGGACCCGTCGAGCGGGATCAGTACACTGCGCTTCAATCTATGCCCTCGAGACCGTGCAGCGACGGCCGTTACTTTCAGATCCAGGAGGCCGTGCACTGTCACGTCGCAGGCCCGTTTTCGTTTTTGCCGGGCCTCTGGTACACGCACCTCCGCTTCCGGTTCACTGCCGCGAAGCCTCGCCACCCTTGCCCGGCGCGGGCGCTACCTGCATCTCTGCAACATCCCCCCGCCCCTCGCCGAGGAATGCCCGATGGCGCCGCCAGCAGCCTGGATGCGCGCGTGAGTGACCGGTTTCGCGACCGGCGTGACGCAGGTCACGCACTGGCGAGCCGACTCGAGCACCTCGCTGGATCGCCGGTAATCGTGCTGGCACTGCCACGCGGCGGCTTGCCCGTGGCCAGCGTGGTCGCACGCGCGCTGCACGCGCCGCTTGATGTCTTCGTCGTGCGCAAGCTGGGCGTGCCGGGACAGGAAGAGCTGGCCATGGGCGCGATCGCCTCCGGTGGCACTCTCGTCGTGAATGATGAGGTCGTCGAAATGCTGGGCATCGGCGATGCCGTGCTGCAGGCGGCGGCCCGGCGCGAGACGGACGAGCTGCAGCGCCGCGAGCGGCTCTACCGCGGCGACCGGCCCCCACTCAGCGTCGCCGGCCGCACGGTCCTGCTCATCGATGACGGCGTGGCCACAGGCTCGACCATGCTCGCCGCCACCCGCGCCCTGCGCCACCTCGGCCCTGCGCGCATCATCGCGGCGGTGCCCGTGGGCGCGCGCGCTGTGCTCGATCGTCTGCGCGAAGTGGCCGACGAAGTGATCAGTGTCTTCGAAGTCGATCAGCTCGAGGGCGTGAGTCTCTGGTACAGCGATTTCCGCCAGACTACCGACGACGAGGTGCGTACACTGCTCGCCCAGGCAGCCGTGTTGGACGTGGCGCACTCTGCCGCGGAACCGGGCGTGCAGGCCGTGCGCATTCCGGCGGGCGGTGTGCTGCTCGATGCGGACCTCGCCCTGCCTGCGGCGCCGCGGGGCCTCGTATTGTTCGCGCACGGCAGTGGCAGCAGCCGCCACAGCGCGCGCAACCGGCGGGTCGCCGGTGTGCTGCAGAACGGAGGGTACGCGACACTGCTGCTCGACCTCCTCACCGCGGATGAGGAAGCCGTCGATGAGCGTACGCGTCACCTGCGCTTCGACATTGGTCTGCTCACCGGCCGGCTGGTGGCCGCCACCGACTGGGCAGATGCGAATGCCGGCCTGCGCAACCTTCCGATCGGATACTTCGGCGCCAGCACCGGCGCCGCCGCGGCATTGCTGGCGGCGGCTCGCCGGCCCGCGCGCGTCGGCGCCGTCGTCTCACGCGGCGGCCGGCCCGACCTCGCCGGCGATGCGCTGCGCCTGGTGCGCGCGCCCACACTGCTCATCGTCGGCGGCCGCGACGTGCAGGTGATCGAGCTCAATCGCACGGCGCTCGACGCACTGCGCTCGCAGAAGCAGCTGCACATCATACCGCAGGCGACGCACCTCTTCGAAGAACCCGGCGCGCTGGACAAGGTCGCGCGGCTCGCACTCGACTGGTTCCAGACGCATCTGCACCCGGCTGGCGAACGCGCGCAGCCGCCCGGCGGCAGCCGCCCTTGACGCCTGAAGCATCGGCTCACCCCCGCCGCCGCACGCCCGCGCTGCGCCTGCTCACGCCCTTCGCGCTGCTGGCACTGCTCGCGCTCGGCCGCCACGCCCAGAAGCCTGTGCTCAGCCCCGGCGACCACACCTTCACCCTGCGCTCCGGTGGACGAACACGGCGTTATATCGTACATGTGCCGGACAGTGTGCGCGCAAACCGCGACCTTCCTCTGATGATCGCGTTTCACGGCGGCGGTGGTAACGCGCAGGGCTTCAAGGCATACGCCGGGCTGGATGCCGTAGCCGACTCGGCGGGCTTCCTGGTCGCGTACCCGGATGGAACCGGGCCGCTGCCCCAGCGCCTGCTGACCTGGAATGCGGGCGGCTGCTGCGGCTGGGCCATGGACCACCACATTGATGATGTCGCGTTCACCATCGACGTGATTGCCGACATTACCCGGCGCACGCGCGTGGATCAGCAGCGCATTTACGCGACCGGCCATTCCAATGGTGCCATCATGGCCTACCGGCTCGCCGCCGAACGCGCCGATCGCATTGCCGCCATCGTGCCGGTCGCCGGCGCCATGAGCGTTACCACCTTCTCGCCTTCTCGCCCGGTGGCCGTGCTCGACATACACAGCGTGGATGACCCGCGGGCTCTCTATAACGGCGGGTTGGGTCCACCCTTCCCGCTCACGAATCACCGCGAGACGCATCAGCCCGTGCAGCAGGGACTCGATGCCTGGATCCGCGCCGATGGCTGCCCGACTGATCCCACAGTCGCCGAGACCCGCCGCGGCCACCCCGCCGCCCGCGACTCCGCGCAGACCGCTACCCGGCTGGTGTGGGCGCCCTGCAATGACGGCGCCGAAGTGCAGCACTGGAAGCTGACGGGCGCCGGGCACGGCTGGCCCGGTGCGGCGCGCGCCGAGCTGCCGGAGAACCTCATTGGCCCGCCCACCACGCTGGTGAATGCCGCCCGCACCGCATGGGCGTTCGCTTCGCGCTTCACGCGCCAGTGAACCGGGCTGCGATCCGCGCGCCACCGCGCCCGTGCTCCGACCGGTGCTCCGAGCCGACGTGTCGCCTGCCATGCGCATCAGATCGACGGCGCATCAGCGCAGGTGCGCGCGCACGGCCAGCCAACCGGCGGTTATGGCCAGCGTAATCAGCGTGATGGGGACTCCGGCGCGTGCGTGTGTCCGGAAATCGATCCGGACTCCCTGCCTGGCAGCGCTTTCCACCACGATCATGTTCGCAATGCTGCCCACGATCACGAAATTGCCCGCCAGCGTGCTGACCAGCGCCAGGATGGGACCCGCCTGCGCGTCCGTCGCCGCCGGCAGCAGCAGCATTACCGCGGGCACATTGGAGACCAGGTTGCTGAGCACCAGTGTCGTACCAAACAGCCACGCAGGCCGCTGCAGATGGACGCCGTGACCGGTCAGTAGCGCGAGCCCCGCCTGCGTCAGCCCGCTGTTCGTCATGGCGCCATTCACAACGAAGAGACCCGCGAACAATACCAGCAGCTGCCAGTCCACCAGCCCCAGCATCTCGCGCGAGTGCAGCTTCGTGCTGGTCAGCAGAATTCCGGCCGCCGCCAGCGCCACCAGCTCGCGCGGCCACGACGTGAAGAGAAATGCCAGCAGCACGGCCACCGCCAGCAGCAGCCCCTTCCCCATTCTGCCAGCGATCGAACGGTGCATCCTGCGAGATGCGGTCCGTCGCGCTGTGCCCCGCGGCCGGCGCGCCCGCTTTGTCTGTCCCTGACAGCGTGTTAGAAGCGCCCGCAACGCCACCCGGCCCCGCCCCTTCGGCTGCGGTCGCCCGGGCAGCCTCGTTCGCTACGGTCAACGGATAGCAGCGCACGATCCACCACCATGCCAGCACCAGGCCGAGCAGCGCCGGCGGCGAGGCTTCCAGCAGATAGCGTGGGAAGGAGAGGTGCAGTACCTGCCCGATCAGGATGTTCTGCGGATTGCCGATCAGAGTCGCCGCTGAACCGATGTTTGCGCTGCACGCCACCGCCAGCAGGAACGGCACCGGCTGCTCCTGACGGGCCCGGCACACGGCGATCACCACCGGTGTCACGGCCAGACACACAACGTCGTTCGTGAAGAGTGCCGACAGCACACCCACCACCAGCACCAGCACCGCCAGCGAGCTGCGTGGCGAGAGCGGCAGCATGGCGAAACGCTGCGCCACCCGCCGGTAGAACCCGCCCAGCCGCAGCTGCGCCGACATCACCATGAGCCCGAACAACAGCGCCAGCGTCGGCAGATCCAGCGCCCGCCCCGCCACCTCCAGGCTCATCAGCCGCGTCACCAGCAGCGCCAGCGCGCCCAGCAGCGCGATCCCCGTGCGATCCAGTTGCAGTCGCGGGAACCGCCCCAGGAACATCCCCAGGTACACCAGCCCGAAAATCGCCCCGACCGCCACCCCGCTGTTCAGCAATCAGCGCTCAACCGACTTGACCGTTGTCGGGGCTGCCAGCAACGCCGTCGATCCGTAAACCCCAGCCCCTGCAACGCAGTTCAGGGTTCGTTTCACCGCAACTCCAACCGCTTCTCCCGATCCCGCAGGCGCGGCACAATGTCGCGACGCACGAACACGCGCACCGGCGGGTTCACCCAGTTGATGGGCCGGTCGTGGAACAGCGAGCGTGTCTGCACGGCGAGCACCATGTCGTAGTCCCATTGGCCCTGCTTCAGCTCCTGCCAGCGCTCGTCCGGCAGATTCCACTCGTGCTCATTCTCGAACTGCTGCACGGGAATCACGATGATGAACTCGGGCCAGCCCGCGCCCGGCGGTCGCGGGTACGCCTCCGCGTACGGGCCCTGCTCCGCGATGATGCCCGGATCCAGCGGTGGCAGCTTGAGCAGCGAACCGTAGAAGCCGAGGTGGTCACCCAGCCGTGCGTTGCGTTGCAGCCAGGCCTCCACGGCATCGCGCGAATCGTTGAACATTCTGGTACGTCAGGTCGGCGCCCCGCAGCAGGGCCCAGCCTGCGATCAGCGCGAATGCCACGCGTGCCGCGATACGCCGCACCGGCAGCGGCATCCGGGCACCGGCAGGGCCGCTCGCCTTTTCGCCTTCGCCCGCGAGTGCGCCCATCGCTACGCCCGCGAACAGCGCGCACAGATAAGCCGCCGGCAGCACGAAACGGATGCGCGTGAAGCGCACCGGCGCGATCACGCCCAGGAACAGCGCCAGCACCGGCAGCGCCAGCAGCAGTGTGCGCGGCCTGCGCACCGCCGCCACCACTACGCCAATGGTACCGGCAATGGCCATGGGCACACCGACGGACGACACGATCTGTGCGCCATACTCACGCAGCAATTGCGTGTAGCCGCCGAGGGTCGCCGGTGCGCTGTAGTACGACTGACCGTTGGTCCCGCCCGGATGGAACAGGATGAAGTTGACGTGCGTCGCAAAACTCGACGGCCGGAATACGATGCCGGTTGCCAGCAGATACGCGAACACGGCCGCGCCCAGCGCCGCGAGCGGAGGCACCAGCAGCGACTCGCCCCGCCTTCGCGCATCGCGCAGGTGCAGTGCCACGGCGGCCAGTCCCAGCGCCATGAAGATGGCGTAATTCTGGTCCTTGGTGGCTGCGGACAGCGCGGCGAAGATGCCCAGCCAGACGCCTCGCCGGATGGTGAGGCCATCCTGCAGAATCGCCGCGAACGCGGCCACACCCAGGACTGTCCACAGCAGGCCGCCCGCATCGACGTTGGACGTGCGGGCGTAGTAGAAGAACGGGTAGACCAGCAGCGCGCACACGCCTGCGAACACACCTGTTCGCTTGCCCCAGACGCGCTTCGCGGTCCAGTACGCGGTGGCCGGTACCGCCGCCATCATCACCAGGCTGGAAACGCGCGCCGCCAGCGTCAGGCCCGCAATCGAGCCAACCGGATCGCTCAGACCGAACGGGTACTCCATCGCGAAACCGTGCTGCCCGCCGCTCAGTCGAAGCCACAGCAGGTAGGGTGCCATGAACAGCGTCTGCAGCGCGTACGGCAGCAGGGGATAACGCGGGTCGAACGCGGAGCCACCGTGCAGCACTACGTGGAACACCTGGGCCAGTGGCCCCAGTGGCGCCAGCTCATCGCTGCCCCATGGGTTCACGCGATCCGCCGCCGTCGCGTAGGGCAGCCCCCACAGCATGCCCGGCGCGTACAGCACGAGCGCGCCAATCACCAGCAGCACCAGCACCGTATCGCGGCGCTGCGTCGTTGGCGTGGCCTCGCTCATGACATTGGCATGCCCGATTTCACCAGGCTTCCTCCGCACGGTTGCCCGCTTGCCGTCGCGGCTTCGTGATGGGTTGCAACCTCCAGCCGCAGGCCGGATCTTGCAGCTGTATCCGGCCCGGCGCCCGCTGCGCCGCGGACGCGGGACGCAATCGCCCTGTCGCTCGCGCGGTAAAGTATCGGCCCGGCCATGGCCAGCGCACCCTGCGCACGCTGCATTGGTGCGCAGTCCGGAACGCTGTTCCGTCTCGTCCGAAAGGGAGTTTCAATTTGCCGCACTCGCGCCGGACCCGCATTGCCCGCTGCCGCGGCGCACGCGTGGTGACGTGGCTCGCGCTCTTCGCCGCAGGCTGCAGCTCGCCGCCGCCGGACATGAGCGCGGCCGAGCACCAGACCTACATCGAACAGTGGCACACGCACCGCATCGAACAGCTCATGCAGCCGGACGGCTGGCTCACACTGGCAGGCCTGTTCTGGCTCGTACCCGGCGAGAATACCTTCGGCTCCGACTCGACCAGCCGGTTCGTTTATGCCCGCGCGGACGAGAACGTACCTGCCCGTATCGGCAGCTTCCTGCTGGACAGCGCGCGCGTCACCTTCCAGGCCGGGCACGGCGTGCGCGTGACCCGCGACTCGACCACCGACGCCACCGCCGTCACATTGCTAACCATGCGTTACGGCGGCGACACCGCCACCGTGCTGCGCTTCGGCTCGTTGAGCTGGCTGGTCATTGCCCGCGGCGGCCGCCTCGCCATCCGGCTGCGCGACGCCGAGAGCCCCGTGCGCATGTTCTTCTCCGGCATCAACCGCTTCGAGGTGTCGAAGGCGTGGCGCTTCCCCGCCCGCTTCCACCGCCGCCAGCCGCCGGATACCATCGAGGTGCCCAATATCCTCGGCGACATCAACCGCACACCCTCGCCGGGATCCGTAACCTTCCGTTATCAGGGCAGGCGCTACGAGCTGCTGCTCTGGGAGGACAGCGACGATCCCGCCAATTTCTTCACCGCCTTCGGCGACCGCACGAACGGCGGCGAGACCTACGGCGGCGGCCGCTTCCTCTGGGTGGACGCGCCCGACGCCAACGGCTGGACCGTCGTCGACTTCAACAAGGCGTACAATCCGCCCTGCGTCTTCACCGAATTCGCCACCTGCCCGCTGCCGCCTCGCCAGAACCGTCTGCCCTTCGCCGTTCAGGCGGGCGAGAAATCCGTCGCCGGGCAACACCACTGAGCCCCGGCAACCAGCGTCGCAGACCGGGAATCGCCCGTCTGCCGGACCACACCTGGTTACAGTCCACTAACGGTGCAGTTTGAGCCAGCCCACCAGCGCGGCGACCAGCACGCTCAGCGCCAGCCCGATGTACGGCAGCATGCGACCGAACAGCGAGACTTCGCCACTGGGGGAGTCCGCGCGCTGCACGCGACCATCGCGGATGTCGAAGACCCACGCCAGCGTCAGCGCCACCGGACACAGCGCCAGCGTCGACACCACGGTGGCGTCCACCACCCATTCCTTCAGCTCGAGCCCGTGTACGATCGTCTCGATGACCTGCAGCACCGCGAAGGCCGCCACGGCGTAGGCGCCGCCCACCTTGTAGACTCGCCTGCGCTTCAGATCGGCCAGGAAGCGCTGCAGCGCCGTGCTTTCGCCACTGACGCCCTCGCTCATGATCATGGAAAACGCCGGCGCCGTGGGCATTCTGGGCTGCGCCAGTGACATTACGACCTCGCCCGCGCGCGGCCGGTGCTCCGGCTGGCGCGCAAGACAACGCTCCAGCATCTGAGCCATGCGCGGTTCGACGTCGGCGCGCATGTCGCGCAGATGGCGAGGATCGCCTTCCAGCTTGGCTGCGATTTCCGCCACGCGGCCACCGCCAGCGCCGAACGGCCCCTCACCCGTCAGCAGCACGTAGCCCAGCACGCCCAGGCTGTACAGGTCGGATTGCTCGGTGACCGACTCACCACGCATCTGTTCCGGACTCATGTAGCGCGGGTCGCCCAGCCGGTGGCCCATGGCCGTCAGTTGCGTCACGGACTCGCCACCCGATTCCAGGATCGCGGCAATGCCGAAATCCGTGAGCACCACGCGCCCCGTACGGTTCTCGCGGATGACGTTGCCGGGCCGCACATTGCGGTGCACAATGCCCTTCTCGTGCGCGGCCGACAGCGCGTCCGCCACACCCGCCACGATGCGGCGTACGTCGTCCACGCCTAACGGGCCGTTTGCCTCGAGCGCATCCGCCAGTGTGCGCCCGTCGATGAACTCCATCACGATGTAGGGAACGCCGTCACTCAGACGGCTGGTGCGGTAGATGTCGGTGACATTGGGATGGTTGATGCGCGCGGCCGCCTGCGCTTCCCGCTCGAAGCGGCGTCGCGCTACATCATCCAGCGCCAGCTCCGGCCGCAGCACCTTGAGCGCCACCATGCGCTTGAGCGCCGGCTCCAGCGCCAGGTATACGCTGGCCACGGACCCTCGGCCCAGCAGCCGCTTCAGCTCCAGTTCCGGCGCCAGCTCGTGGCGCAGTCGCTCTTCCAGGAGTTCGGTCATCCGGTCCTGCGCGGAACTGCGCCCGGAAAGCAGTGCATGGCTGCTTCCCGGGCGCTTCGCACTCGAGCGAGTGGAGCAAGGCGAGGTTGCGGAATGCGTCGCTCCTACTCGTCGGTTGCGCGGCCATCCAGCAGTGCGCTGCAATCCTCCAGCCGAGGACCATTCTCGTCGCACACCGCAAAGCGCGCCGGCCCGTACATTGTCACCGCCGCGTACTCGCCCTTGTTGTTCAATACATAGAACTGGATGCCGAAATTGGGCAGGTTGCGCTCGTTCAGCAGCCGCTTCTCGATCGTGTTCTTCTGGATGCGGCGCAGGCCATCCATCCCCGCATCCTTCGGCGACATGCCTCGCCGCATGTTCTCCACGATCAGGAACGACGTGAGATTGTACAGGTTCGCCTCGCCCCGGCCCGTCGAGCCGGCGGCGCCCACGTCATTGTCCACATACAGACCCGCGCCCAGTATCGGCGAATCACCCACGCGTCCCGGAATCTTCCACGAAAGACCGCTGGTGGTCACTACGCCGCACACATCACCGCGCGGGTTCACGCCATTGCAGTTGATCGTGCCCCAGAAATGGTCGGGATCGATCTTGCCCTCGCGCACCATCTCCAGACCCACCTGCATGCCCTTCTCCATGCGCTTCTTGGGATCGAGATAATGCTCGGGATCGGTGCGACGCTTCCACTCCAGCCACAGTTCGCGCGAGCGCTCCGTGTTCAGGTCGTCCTCGATCTTGAAGCCGACATTGCGCGCGAACTCCTGTGCGCCCTTGCCCACCAGCAGATGGTGGTCCGTCTGCTCCATGACCGCCTTGGCCACCAGCGACGGCGTGCGCACGCCTTCGATGCACGCGACACCACCCGCCTGCTTCTTCGGTCCGTGCATGCAGCAGGAATCCAGCTGCACCACGCCGTCCGCGTTGGGCAGGCCACCGTAGCCTACACTGTTATCCGTGGGATCCAGTTCCACGCAGTTCACGCAGGCGATCACCGCGTCCAGCACGTCCTTGCCTTCGGTGATCATCTGGAATGCCTTCTGCACGCCCGTCCTGCCATCGGCATCCTTCGAGCGATTCCCGTTCGCCGCCGAAATCACGACCGGCCGGGCACGCCGGACAATGACGCCTGGCGAGCCCTCCAGCACGCGGGGCTTCGCGATGCCCGTGGCGGCAACAGCGCTCGTGATCACGAAGGCGCGACGATCCATCGGCATGGACATGCGTTCCTCCTCGAAGGGCAGGCGGACCAGCGACCGGCGCGACGTCGCGGGATGCGCTCCCGCAGCGTGCATGTTGCGACGCGTGCCCTCTCCCCGCAATGCCTCAGGCGGCGCTCGTCATGCCCTGCAGTGCACGCCGCACGTGCACCGGCACCATGGCACGCCGCCAGTCGGCATTGATCGTGATGTTGCTGAGCGGATGACACTGCTGGTACGCCCTTTTCGCCACCGCCTCGATCACGTCCGGCGTCAGCCGCTGGCCCGCCACCAGACGCTCGAGGCCGGTCACCTCACGCGGACGCGAACCCAGCGCCGACACTACCACACGCAGCGTCTCGACCGCGTCGCCGCCGGCCATCTGTGCCGCCACGGCCACGTTCAGCAGCGGGAAGTCGATGGCATTGCGCTGGCGCAGCTTCTCGAACCCCACGCGCAGCCGTCCGCGCGGCAGCGGCACGCGCACACACACCAGTATCTCGTCCGGTCGACGAATGCTGTTCCAGATCCCGTCCGCCACGAACAGCTCTGTTAGGGATACCGTGCGCGTGCCCTGAACCGACGCCAGCTCGACGCTCGCGTCCAGTGTGATGAGCACGGGCGGCGTGTCCGCCGAATGCGCGGCGACACACTTCTTCCCGGTCGTCGTGACATGGCAGACATCGCCATCCTTCTTCAGGCAGAAGCCCAGCGCCTGCCGCCAGAACCACGTCTGGTTGTAGTACGTGCAACGTGTGTCCAGGCAGACGTTGCCGCCCAGTGTGCCCATGTTGCGCAGCTGCGGTCCCGCTACCAGACCCGCCGCCTTCGCCAGTGAGGGCGCGTGCTTCCGAACCAGCGCTGCACGTGACACCGTGGTCAGCGTTTCCGCCGCACCAATGCGCAGCTCGCCATCCTGCACGGTGATGCCGCGCAACTCGGGCAGACGACGCAGACCCACTACGTGCTCCGGCGTGAACAGCCGATGCTTCATGTTGGGCATGAGATCGGTGCCCCCTGCCAGCGGCATGACGTTGCCCGCGTGACGGCTCAGCAGTTCCAGCGCTTCCGCCAGTGCCGCCGGCCGGTGATACTCGAACGCGTGCAGTCGCAGCATTGCGCGTCAGTGGCTCAGTCGCGCCACGTGGTGAGTTCCCGGGCGCTCCGCCTCGCCTTCTCGCCCGGCGCTTCCGCCGCTTCGCCAAGATTGATCAGTGCGACGATGCGCTCGCCTTCACCTGCGCCCACCGCCGCGCGCGCGCGCTCGTCCTGCATGACCGCGCCTGACTTCAGATGCGCTCCCAGCCCCATGGATACCGCCGCGAGCAGGATATTCTGCACCGCCATCATCGTGGCGGCGTAGTCCTCCTCCTGCTGCTCCGCATCCGCAGACACCTGCACTGCGACCGCGATCATCGCCGGCACTGCCGCGTTCTCCTCCTCTACCTTGGACGCCACCTGCGCCGCGGCGACCGGATCCTCCACCTTCTTCGCCTTGCGCGCGCCCAGCACGGCCCCGTACGCGCGTCGCGCCGCCGGACCCAGCACGTAAAAACGCCACGGCTGCGTCAGCCTGTGATTCGGCGCCAGCACCGCCGCGTCCAGCAGAGCCTCGATTTCCGCGCGCGTGACCGCTCGCCCCGTGAACCGCTTGATCGACCGCCGCCCGGCGATCGCATCCCGGACATTCATTGCCATCGCTTTCCTCGTCCTCGCCCATCCGATGATCCCACCAGCCGCACGGTACCGCAAGGCGCAGCCGCTGCCTTTCTGCAACCGCCACGCCCCCCGCGGTGACCAATCGGGAGAGCCGGAAAGACACCAGGCCGGGTCGACACGAAATCGGAGAGCCTCGATGATCACGCGCACAGCGCTGATTCTGCTGCTGTCGTCGTCAATCGGATCCCCCGCATCCACAGCGCCCGAGCCAGGACTCGCGCCCCGACCCCCGGCGACTGCTGCACGTCTCCGCGCCGAGACGGTTGAAGTACTGCCGGATACCGGCCGCGCCGCACCCGACACCGTCCTCATCGCGGCGGATGCCGGTGACCTGCGTGCGCGCTGGACCTGGGCCGAGCGCACGGCCCGGGATCGCCGACTCACCGCCTGGTGGCTGGCCTGGACCGTTCCCGGCGACACGACCGGCACCGTCTGGTACAACATGGACCGGCATGTACCCCCGCCTCGCCCGGCAAACGCCAGCCTGCCCTACGTTGCATCCACCATCTACGGCTCCTGGTCCTTCGGCAGCTTCTCCGGTGGCATCACCTTCTCCGGTGTGCCGCTCGCTCCAATGGTCGGCGCGCGCAACCTGCACGACATCACGCTGCTCGTGCGCTACGAAGTGCAGGACGGCCGCGCCGTGCCGGTGCGCGTCCACATTGGCAGCTTCGCGTTCCCCGTCCATTTCGATGGTGGCGCCCTGCTCTGGCTGGGGGGTGCCACTCCGGCCGAGAGCGTGGAACGCACCCGCAGCCTGTTCTCCACTCTGAGCGAGGACGCCATGCGCCAGGCCGCCGTCGCCATGACCGGCATCGCGCATGACCCCGGCACATTGCCACCGGCGCTGCGCGCCTGGCTCGACGACCACAGTCTCGATGCCGGCGTCCGTCGCGAGGCCGCGCAGTGGTTGGGTACCTTCCAGCAGCCCGATGCCGTGGCCGCATTGTCCCGGGCCGCGCAGGAGGACACGAGCTTCGCCGTGCGCACCACCGCCGTGCGCGCGTTCGGCCGCGCCGCTGCGCCCGGGCCTGCCGTCGATCTGCTCGACCGGCTGGCCCGCCAGGACAAGGACAGCCGCATTCGCCGTGAAGCGGTGCAGACCCTGGGCATTGTAGGCGACGAACGCGCCTTCCGCGCTCTCGTCGATCTCGTCCAGCGCCCCGGCGGGGACACTGCGCAGGCCGCGGTTCGCGGTCAGGCCATGCTCACGCTCGTCGCGCAGCAGCGCGGGCTGCCCGCACCGCGCGCCACCATCGACCTGCTCGCGCGCATCGCACGCACCGACCCGGACACCACGGTCGAGCTGCGTGCCGTCGACGCCCTCAACAGCATTCGCGACGATCGCATCCTCTCCATCCTCACCTCGCTCGTCGACACGCACCCCAGTCTCCGCGTGCAGCAGCGCGCCATCCAGGGCCTGGTCCGTACCGAGCCGCCCGAGGCCGCCGCCCGCGAGCTTCGCCGCATCGCCTGGGACCATCCCCGCCCCGAAGTGCAGCGCAGCGCCGTGCGCTTCCTCGTTCAGGTGAAGGCCGACACGGTCCGCGACCTCCTCAGCGAACTGGCCGAAAAGCACCCTCGCCCAGAGATCCGACGGGCGGCGCTCGATGCCCTCATTCAGCTGAAATTCCAGCCACCCGATGCTGGCCGTGGCCGATGATGCGGTCGCGGAGCCGGCACCGGCCGACCTGACAGATCGTTAGGGCAGGTGAGCCGGACGACGGGACTGGGATCGTGACGAAGAAATGACACGCAGGCAGGCCGGATCGATTCAGCGCGCGTCTGCTCCCAGGTTCCGCCACGGGAAGTCGCCTTCGACATCGCCACCGTGATCACGCAGCACCGAGAGTATGAAGTCGGTCTTGCCATTGAGGTAGGCAAACCGGATCTCGCCCACTTCGTCCGCGAGGCGGTGTTTCAACGCCGCGTACTGTCGGGCAAGTCCGGCATGGCGCGCAACGCATCCCTGGAGATCAGGGCATTGCGGAAATGGCGTGACCCGGGCTCTGCCAGCGAAAGGTGATGCACCCGCAGCCCGCCCGCCGATCGCGCAAGATAGTGGCGATCCGGCAGGCCGTCGCCCGGGCGATACTCGAACCCCAGCGCTTCCAGCACCGGCACCAGCTCGAGCCCCCTGCTCAGTTTCCGGCACGCCCGCGAGGATGTCGATGATCGGCTTCGCATCCAGTCCCGGAACCGACGTGCTCCCCACGTGATGGATCGACGCCACCCACGCCGGCAATGCCGCCGCCAGCTCCGCCCGCACCCTCTCGAACTCCCCGGCCGCCCCGCATCATGGCGCACCACCACCGCCCGCCCCGGCGCCATCCCCAGAGACAGCGTCTCCCGCGGGACCATCAACGCCCTCCCTAACAGTTTGTCAGAACGCCAGGTCCCCCAGCCGCGCGGTACCTCCCCACACACCCTCACGCACCCGAACCCGCATCGCCACGAAGGCCGCTCCACCTGCTGCAGTGCCCTGGGCGGTACGATCAGATCCTCGCGCGGCGTCGCCGACTGCCGCGCCCCTCCGCCCCCTGTGTCCTCTGTGTGAAACAATCCGTTAGCATCCGTTCGCCGGGAACTACCCACCCGCAGGAGGTAACGCCCCGACGCCATGCCCGCACGCCACCCGCAGCCTCAGTCGATCCGCAGAGCCCTCACCGGATCTACACGCGTGGCCCGCCGCGCCGGCACCCAGGTCGCGAACATGCCGGTCAGCACCAGCAGCAGCGGCACGATGGTGAAAGCGAGCGGATTGAACGGCGAAACCCCGTACAGAAAGAAGGAGAGCAATCGCGTCACACTGAGCGCCATCCCCAGCCCGATCGCCACGCCCGCACCCGTGATGAGTGCGCCGCGGCGCAGCACCAGACCCAGCACATTCACCGGCTGCGCGCCCAGCGCCATGCGGATGCCCATCTCCATCGTGCGCTGCGTCACCGAGTACGCCATGACGCCGTACACACCCACCCCGGCAAGAATGAACGCAATGAGCGCCAGCACGCCCAGCACCTTCGCCATTGCCAGTGATCCGGCGATCTCGTTGCGCAGAGTGCCTTCCAGTGTGTTCAGGTTGTAGACCGGCTGTTGCGGATCGAGCGCGCGCACCGCCGCGCGAATGCTCTCCGCCACGCGGTCCGGCGGCAGGCTGGTGTGTATCGCCAGGTTCAGCGTGCGAACCTCGCTCTGGTAGGCCGAGAAGTAGACCATGCGGTCCGGCTCGTCGTCTGGCCCGGCATCACGCGTGTTCGCCACCACGCCCACCACTTCGTACTGCGTGCTGTCGAAGCGCAGCCGCTGGCCGATGGCGCTCTGCCCCGGCCAGTGCCGCGCCGCCATCAGCTCGTTGATCACCACCACCCCGGGCGCATTGCGCGTGTCACTGCGCGTGAAACTGCGGCCCGATACCTGACGGATGCCGATAGCCTCGAAATAACCGGGTGTTACAGTGCGCACGCTGACGACCGGTTCCCGGCCCGGCTCCGGCGCCGGCTCCCCCGGCACCGTGTAGGCGGTGCCAGTGTTGCCGTGCATGGGCAGGATGCTCGTACCCCCCGCGTCCACCACGCCCGGCAGCTGCCCGATGCGATCCAGCAGCTGCGACTGGAATGCCGCCACGTGTTCCGCATCCCTGTACTGCGCCGTGGGCAGTGTCAGCGACATGGTGACCACGTCCTTCACCCGGAATCCCAGGTCGGCTCTGCGCAGCTTCACGAATGCTTCGACCAGCAGCGTCGAAGCCACCAGCAGTACCAGTGACAGGCTGATTTCCGCGATCACCAGGCCCGTGCGCAGCCGGCCGCCACGGGTGACCGTGTTGCCCCGGCCGCCGTCGGTCAGCAGATCGCGCAGGTTCAATCGCGCCGTGCGCACGGCCGGCGCCAGTCCGAACAGCATTCCGGAGAAGATCGAGACCGCCATGGTGAAGACGACCACGCGCGCGTTCAGGGCGATGCCATTGACGCCCCGCATACCGGGTGGGAACAGCGCACGGATCCCGGGAACCCCCGCCACTGCCAGCATCAGCCCGAGCACGCCGCCCGCCAGCGCCAGCACCATGTTCTCCGTGAACATCTGGCGCAGGATGCGCACGCGGCCGGCGCCCAGGGCGCCTCGCAGCGCGATTTCCCGCTCGCGTCCGGCCGCCCGCGCCAACAGCAGGTTAGCCACGTTGGAGCAGGCGATGAGCAGCACGAACAGCACCGCCGTCCCCGCAATGAGGCTGCCCTGCCGGAAGCCCTCGTCGAACCAGTCGTCCTGCAGCCGCTCGAGGCGCGCGCCGTTCCCCGCGTTGCTCGCCGGAAATGCCGCCGACAGCCTCGCCTGGATCGCATTCATCTCGGTGCGCGCCGCGTTCAGATCCTGCCCGTCGCGTATGCGACCCAGAATCTGGAGGAAACGCGTGCCGCGCAGCTCATCCCCCGCGAAACGCATGGGCAGCCAGAGGTCCGGATCCCGCTGGAAGTCCACCCTGGGCGGCATGATGCCAATGACCTGGTAGGGGTCGCCGTTCAGGTTGATGGTGCGCCCCACCACACCGGGATCGCCGCCGAAGCTGCGCTGCCAGAGACCATCGCCCAGAATCACGACATTGGGTCCGCCCGCCTGTTCCTCCGCCGCACGAAAACCACGGCCCACCACCGGCCGCTTGCGCAACACATCGAAGAAGTTGGGTGTCACCCGGTAGACCGTCAGCCGCTCCGGTTCATCCCGGCCCGTGAGATTCACACCGCCCCCACCCCACGCAGCCAGATCCATGGTCCGGCTTTCCCTCCGCCAGTCCAGATAGTCCGGTACCGAAGAGCTGAACGAATTCCAGCCCCGCTGCCGATTCGTCGTCCATACCACAACCAGATTGTCCGCCTGCTCGAACTCCAGCGGCCGGATCATGAACACATCGATCGCGCTGAAGATGCTGGCATTCGCACCGATCCCCAGCCCCAGCGACAACACCGCAGCCGTCGTGACCAGCGGGCTGTTGATCAGTGAACGAATGGCAAAACGAACGTCCTGGCGGATCCGATCCATGACGAACCTCGCAGTGCAGGCTATCGGCAGCTCATACTACGCTCGCTGCTCCCTGGCCGTTTCAGCTCACAGACGGATGCACCGCAGTGGGCGCGGAGAGGCGCGGAGATCCAGCTTCCCGGCGCGTACTTCAGACAAACGGATCAACGAATGCGCGCTGCGAGCGCAACGTGCCGGGAAAGCAAACAGCATGGCAAAACCAAAGGCGACGACGCGGCACGCTACCGCGATTCAACAAACACCATGTTTTCGGGGACTGTAATCGAGGCACGAACTGCATGAGAGGGTACCCGGCGTGTTCAAAACGGCGCTACCGCTGAATGGCAAACCCCGCGTCTGACTCACCGCCGCTGCAATGACACAGCGATCCTGCGCCGCAGCAATCGCTCCACCCTTCACGGTCAACGCCCCTGGGAAGGCAGCAAAACAACGCCCTCGGCGGCTTCCACACCCTCCGCGGTGAATCCGTTTGAAGCAGAAACCCGTTGATCCCTCTGCTGGGACCTCAGCCAGCAGGCCTCGGATCCTCCGCGCCCCTCAGCCCACACTGCGGTGAATGGTGCGCGTCGCTCTGTGGTGGGATCGTTCCCAGCGGTCGCGCGCGGCTTCGTCCTGCAACGCTTTCCAGACGCGCGGCGGCGAGAAGGGCAGCGCGTCCATACGCACGCCAATGGCGTCGAATATTGCGTTAGCAATCGCGGGGATCGATCGGATGCAGCGGGCCCTCGCCGGCTTCCTTGGCGCCATACGGGCCCTCGGGATCCACGCTCTCGACGATCAGTGCGCACAGCTCGGGCGTGTCCAGCGATGTGGGAATACGGTAATCCAGCAGCGACGGTGCATTGTGCAGGCCGGCGCGGCCGTGCGCCGCGTCCTTGAACACCTGCTCCTCCATGAGCGCTTCGCCAAAGCCCATGTAGGCCGAGCCTTCCATCTGGCCTTCGACAAGCACCGGATTCAGTGCGCGGCCGCAGTCGTGCGCAACCCAGATTCGCTCTACACGCACGACGCCGGTGTCCGTGTCCACCGCAACTTCCGCGATGTGCGCCGTGAACGAGTAGGCGGGTGAGGCGCCGATCGTGCCGCCGCGGTACTCGCCATGCACGTCCTTTGGCGTGTTGTACCAGCCCACGGCGGACAGGGGACCCTGCTTCGCCTCCACAATGTTGAACGCCTCGGAGATGGCGACGCGCCGGCTCACGTCCTCGGTGTCGCACGCCCAGCCGCCGGCCAGTGCCACCCTCGCCTCGGGCACTTCCCACGCCTCGGCAAGCACCCTTTTGACGCGGTGCTTCAGCTCGCGCGCCGCGGCCAGACACGCGTTCCCCACCATGAACGTCTCGCGTGACGAGTATGCGCCCAGGTCCACCGGCACGAGGTCGGTATCCGCGGAGCGCACGCGCACGTAGTCGACCGGTACGCCCAGTTCCTCCGCCGTGATGTAGGCGACGACGCTGTCCGAACCCTGTCCGATTTCCGAAGCACCCGACAGCACCATCACGCGACCCGAGCGCTCCACCATGATCTGCACGGCCGCCTGCGGCATCTCGTTCGGATAGATGGGGTAGTTCGTGCCCGAAATGTAGCAGGAACCGGCCACGCCGATTCCGCGACCATGCGGCAGGCGGCGCCATTTGTGTTTCCAGTCGCTGGCCTGCTCCACCGCATCCAGACACTGCAGGAATCCGTTCGATGTGACGCGCAGCTCGTTCACCGTGCGTGTGCGTTCGCCGATGAAATTGCGCCGCCGCAGCTCGATGGGATCCAGCTCCAGCACCTCGGCGAGCTTGTCCAGCTGAACCTCGAAGCCGAAGCGCGGCTGCACCGAGCCGTGGCCGCGCTTGGGTCCGCAGGGCGGCTTGTTCGTGTACACGCGCGTCGAGTCGAACCGGTACGTGTCGAATGCGTAGGGCGCGGTGAGCAGCTGACCAGAGTAATACGTTGTTACCAGCCCGAACGAGGCGTAGGCCCCGCCGTCGATCAGGATGCGGCCGTCGACGGCGCGGATGTGCCCGTCGGCTCCCGCGCCCAGCCGGTAGCGCATCTTCATCGGATGCCGGCCGCGATGCGAGTAGAAGACCTCTTCGCGTGTGTACAGGATCTTCACCGGCCGGCCGCTCTTCATCGACAGCTTGGCCACGCAGAACTCGAGATCGAACGGCTCGGACTTTCCCCCGAAGGCGCCGCCCACGACCGGCTGCACCACGCGCACCTTCGCCACGTCCAGGCCCAGTACGCGCGCCAGCTCGCGCTGCAGATAGTGAGGCACCTGTGTCGACGACCAGACCGTGAGCTTGCCCAGCGGATCGCACCAGCCGAGCGCGCAGTGCGGCTCGATGGGTGTGTGCGTGGTGCCCTCGAAGAAGTAATCGTCCTCGATGATCACATCGCTGGACGCGAGCGCGCTGTCCACATCGCCGAACTCGAGATGCACGTGCTTGGTGATGTTGCCGTTGCGCCCCGGCTTCGACGCCGCGTGCACCTGCGGCGCGTCGGGCGCCAGCGCCTGCTCCGGCTGCAGCACGGGCGGCAGCAGCTCGTACTCCACGCGGATGAGGTCCAGCGCGCGCAGCGCCGTGTCCTCATCGATCGCGGCCACCGCCGCCACACCGTCGCCAATGAAGCGTACCTTGTCCACGCAGAGCGCGGTCTCATCGCGCGTCCACGGAATGATGCAGTAGGGTTCGGGCATGTCGCGGCCGGTCACCACGGCGTGCACGCCGGGCAGCGCCTCAGCCGCCGTAACGTCGATCGAGATGATGCGCGCGTGCGGGTGCGGCGAACGCAGAATGCGGCCGTGCAGCATGCCGGGTAACACGATGTCATCGGCGTAGACCGCACTGCCGGTCACCTTGCCCGCCCCGTCCACCTTGCGCATGCGCCGGCCGATCAGCGCGAACTCCTGCTCGATCAGCCCGGGCAGCTGACCGGGCTCGATGGCCGCCTGCTCCTGCAGCACGCGCAGCTCTTCCGGCCTCACGGCGAAACTCGCTTTCCCTGCCGAGCCGTTGTCGACCCGGGCTGACTCGCCGTTGCCGGACCTGCGCCGGCAGCAGCCGGCGCTCCGCGTTGCGCAGCCAGCTGCGTGGCCGCCTGCTCCACTGCCTCGTAGATCTTCGTGTAGCCCGTGCAGCGGCAGAGATTGCCGGACAGCGCTTCCTGGATCTCGCGCCGGCTCGGCGTCGCGTTGCGCAGCAGCAGGCCGTGCGCGGACATCAGTACGCCCGGTGTGCAGAACCCGCATTGCGCCGCATTGCACACGTCGAACGCATCCTGCAGCGGGTGCAGCCCATCCGGACCGGCGAGTCCTTCCACAGTGAGGATCTCGGCGCCCACCGCTTCCGCCACGGGCGTGATGCACGACAGCACGGCCTCGCCATCGAGCAGCACCGTGCACGCGCCGCAATCGCCCTTGTCGCAGCCCTGCTTCGAGCCTGTCAGGCCCAGCTCGTAGCGCAGCGCTTCGAGCAGCGTGTAGTGCTCGGGCACGCCGACCTCGAGGAGGTCGCCATTCACCTGCAATGAGACGATCGTTCGCATGGTTCCTTCAGCAACGTAATTCGGCGGGATTCCGCCCGGTAGTCAGGTGCGCGCACTGTGCACAATGGCGACTCGATGCCACACCAGTGCCGGATGGCGGCGAACTCGGCTGGACTGCGGGAGAAGCGTGAGCGCCCGGCAGGAGAGAAACGACCCGCGGGAGTGGGTGCTCCCGCGGGTCGGAGGTGTCAATCAGATGCCCATGGCTCCGATCACCGACACGCCGGCGGCACGTGCGGCGTCCATGGCCTCGATCACGTCCTGGTAGACCACGTCCGGATCTGCCCTCACCATCAACGCCTGATCCGTGGCGCCGCCGAATACCTTGGTGAGGAAATCCTGAAGGTCAGCTTTGGCCACCTCTTTCGTGTTGACCAGGTACTTCCCGTCCTTGGTGATCTCCAGCACGATCTGCGGCGCCGCCGCAGTCGCCTGTTCCTTCTTCTCCTCGGGCAGCTGCATGTCGATGCTCTTCTGCAGCATCGGCTGTGCAATCATGAAGATCACCAGCAGCACGAGCAGAACGTCGATCATGGGCGTGACGTTCATGTCCGAGACGGGCCCCTTCCGACTACCACCAGTTGCCATTGCCATGGGGCGCCTCCTACTTGTTTTCCTTGGATCCGGCAGGCTTCTCGGTCACCAGCGCCGTCACCCGCGCGCCGGCATCCCGCGCCACCCTCATCGCCTCGATGATCGCGTTGTACTTCAGACGCTTGTCCGCCTTGATGAACAGCACCTTGTCCTGAGGCCGCGCGTCGAACTGCTGCTTCAGAAGCGTGCCCGCGTCTTCCTTGCGGATCGCCTTCTTCTGCAGGTAGTAGTCGCCGTTCATGTCGATGCCCAGTTCCACGCGGTTCGGATCGTCCTGCCGCTCCTTCAGGTGCTCACCCTGTGGCAGCTGACCCTGGAAGCCGGCCAGCAGCGCCGGCGTCACCACCATGAAGATGATCAGCAACACCAGCATCACGTCCACCATGGGCGTGACGTTGATGTCCGCTAACACATTGGATGAGCTGAAATCTTCGTCCATGAGACGTCCTCGCCTTCAATCAGTGCCGGGCTGCGAGTTCGGCGCCCGATCGCGGATCGCGCATCGTCCCCACCGCACCGCCAGGCGCCTCGGCACGCAGACGCGCCTCGTAGCGCAGCAGGAAGTCCATGAACTCCTTCGTCCCGTATGTGATCTCCATCGTGATGTACTCGATGCGGTTGACGAAGTAGTTGTACAGCCACACGGCAGGCAGCGCGACCGTCAGGCCGAACGCCGTCGTGATCAGTGCTTCCGAAATACCGGCCGACACCGCGGCCAGACCCCCGCCCGAGTTCGCCATGCCGGCGAACGAGTTCACCACGCCCATCGTCGTGCCGAGCAGTCCGACGAACGGCGCCGTGGATCCCACCGTGGCCAGAATGCCCAGACCTCTGCGATAGCGGGCGACCAGCTCGATCGTGTTCAGCTCGATGAGACGCTGCACCGACGCCACTTCCGCCGCCGTCAATTCGAAGTCCTTGGCGTGGAAGCGCAGGCTCGCGAACACGCGCCGGAACGCCTGGGCCAGGTGACTCTTCTTGTGCGTCTCTACCAGCTTCTCGGCACCACTGAAATCCTCTTCCTGCAGCGCCTTCGAGAAGAGCGGCGAGAACTTCAGCGTGTCCTTCCGCGCGCTCCACAGCACGAACAGCTTACGTATGGTCACCGTCGCCACGAACATGGACATCAAGAACAGCAAATACACGATGCCTTTGGCGAACCATCCCATCGTGTGCCACAGGTCGATCAGATTGACACCCATTGCTCTCTCCTGTTCTCGTTCGTGGCGCGCGGCTCGGCACCGGCGCCGGTCTCACCGACTCGTGCCGGGCTGTCTACTTCGTCTTGAAATTGATGGGAATCTGCACCCACACCGGAACCTTCTTGTCGCGGTTCTTCGCGGGCGAAAACTTCATGATCTCGAACACCTTGTCGGCCGCCTGGTCGAGCGCATCGTAGCCGCTCTTCTGGTAGACCTGCCGGCGCCGCACCGTACCGTCCTCATCAATGTAGAACCACATGACCACGGTGCCACCAATGCCCGCGTCACGGAGCAGCGGCGGATAGCTGCGCTCCAGCGCCCGCGCCACTTCGTCGCCGTTCAGCAGTCGCGGCTGCTCCGTCATGGGCGTGAAATGCGGCGCCGAATTCACGTCCGGCGCATGGGCGTCGTTCGGATCCACCGGCTTGCCATCGCCCTTGCCGCCGATGACACCCACGCCCGAGAAGTCCTGCTCGCGGAAGATCTGACCGGTGTTGGGCGGAGGAATGTTCGTCGGCACGATGTCCGGGATCGACAACGTCTGGAAACCCTGCGGAATGTTGTCGTTCGTGACCGTCGGGATGCGGCTGCTCCGGCACCTTCGGCGGCGGCGGCAGCTCCAACTCCTTCGGTACTTCGACGACGGTGACAACCTCGTCTTCCTTCTTCACTTCCTTGCCCACCGCCATGGTGGCCCAGAGCAGCCCTCCCAGCACTGCCACGTGCCCCGCCAGTGATGCCACTGACGCGGCGGCTGTGCTCGAACGGCTTCTCGGTGGCTGGCTCGCAATCAGATGCGAGAACATCGGCCCCGCATTCGGATCCCCTTCGTCTTCCTGGGGATGCGAATTCGTTGAGGGCGCAGCCGCATTCGGCTTGGATGCCTTGGCCATTTCAGCACCTCCCGTGCGCGGGTCGGCACCGGACGACCGCCGCCGTCCGGGCATTCATCCACCCGCCCGGTCAGACAGGAGCGTCCGCCGGACCTTCTTCTGCACCCGGGTCCCAGTGACCCGGACAGAAATCCATTCTCCGTTTAGCACAGGGTGCGCGTTCCCTGCGCATTGCACGTCACACCGCCCGTACCCGATCCCAGCGTGTCTGACGTACGGTTCTCCAGCCTCTACGACGTCCCACGGCACCAGCCATGCACAACGCGTGCTGCCACTTCTTCACGCCGTGCGGCGCCGCACAACTCGAACTGTTCGTCCCGGTATTCGCTCGCGGTCGCAGGCTTGATGTCGCGAAGCAACGGTCTTCACCCGATGGTCCGGCGAACCAGGATCAGGTCAACCGCCATGTCCGAACCGACCGCTTCAGACGAAGGAGGCGTCGTGCCCTCCTGAGTACTCTCCGGGGTTGTTGGCGTCGTGTACGCTTATGATACAGCGGGAGGAGGCCAACAGTCCAGTCCCTTGTACGATGTCCGTAGTTGTCCAGCTGTCCACGTGCCCTACTCCCGGTCGCCTTCTCGACTTGCCGGACCTCCTCGGCACCCCGCACAAGCCCCTCCGCGGAGCACTTGTATACCGTGGCGGATGCAGCAACCTCTGCCACGCTGACGCCCGCCGCAAGAGCCGGCGTTCCCCCCTGCACCTGCGCAAATGCGGCCGCGATGATCGCGACCCCACCGCCACTCGGCAAGAGGGGCTCGCATCCACCCACCACTGGCGGCGCATCAGTCAATGCTCGATACTGTGCCATGCGTCGTTTCTGCCGCATCAGCTGCATGGCGCCGCTCTCGCCTTCAATCGATCCGACTCGAGTCATTGCAGCACCCGCACGCCGACCGCGGCGTTTCCACCGCACGGGACGGCGTTCGACATTCCGTTCATCCAGGGAGGATTCATGAGAACCGCAGTCGTGTCATTGGCGCTTTTCTCCATCGTCGCCGCGTGTTCGCAGGGCGCCCAGCAGGGTGGTGCTCAGGCCACCAGCGAAACCGGCGCAATGGCGGCGGTCGACTACAATGCCGCGCTCGCGACCACGCGTGATGCCTTCACGCGCGCCTTCAACGCCAGCGATACCGCCGCGCTCTCCGCGCTGTACACGCAGGATGCGGAGCAAATGCCGCCCAACGCACCAGCCATCCGGGGCGCGCATGAGATTGCCGCCGGCGCGGCACAGATGTTTTCGATGATGGGCAAGCCGCAGTTGACGTTGACACCGGAAACGACCGAAGGCGCCGGCGACGTGGCGTGGGAGACCGGCACTGCAACGATCAACGGCACCATGAACGGCAAGCCCGTGCAGGATGTCTCCAAGTATCTGGTAATTGTGCGCAAGCAGCCGGATGGCTCCTGGAAGCTGCACCGCGAGATCTGGAACAGCAGCGCACCGCAGACCATGGCTCCCGCCGGCAAGTAGTCGCGTTTTTTCTCTTGCGGCCCCGGGTTTCCGCCCGGGGCCGCGCCGCTGGCGAGGCCCCGACCGCCTGCCCCGTGCACGCTTGTGTCGACCGCATGCTGCTGCTACGCTCCCGTACGACGACGCGCTCGCGCGTGCTGGTGCGTCGCGCCGCAGACGCGGATGGCATGACAACCATAACACAGGGTTTGGCGTACGCCCTGCCGGGCAGCCGCTCGGAGTGGGCGCGCTACGCGGCCTTTCTGCGTGAGCCGCCGGAGCTGACTCTGGCGTGGCGCGAGCCGCGCACGGGCGCGCGCGCCTGGCTGGTCTTCAATTCCACACGCGGCGGCGCCGCCGGGGGCGGCACGCGCATGCGCACCGGTCTCACGTTGCGCGAGGTCACCTATCTCGCCAAGGCGATGGAGTTGAAGTTCGCGCTCTCCGGCCCGCCCATCGGAGGGGCCAAGGCCGGCATTGCCTTCGATCCCGCGGACGCCCGCAAGCCGGAAGTGCTGGAGCGCTTCTATCGCGCGATTGAGCCGCTGCTGCGCTCGCGTTACGGCACCGGCGGCGACCTCAATATCGACGAGACCCTCGATGTGATCCCGGCTTTCGACCGCATCGGCATCCGCCACCCGCAGGAAGGCGTCGTGCGCGGTCACCTGCGGCCCGACGCGCCCGGCTACGCGGCATTGATGCAGCGCATCGAGAGTGGCGTCGTCGCTCCCCTGGATGCGGCCCACGGCGTGCCCGATCTGCCGCTCAGCGTGTCCGACATGGTGACCGGTTTCGGCGTCGCACGCGCGGTGGCGCACAGCCTCGTGCGGCAGGGTCGCGGCATTGACGGAGCACGCGTGCTGCTCGAGGGCTTCGGCAATGTGGGCGCCAGCTGTGCCCTGTATCTGGCGCGCGCCGGCGCCCGCATCGTTTCCATTCGCGACGCGCGTTCCGTGCTCACCGAGCCCGCTGGGCTTCGGGCGCAGGAGATCGAGGCGCTGCTCCGGAGACGCACTAACAAATTGTTACCGGCGGCGGACGCGCGCGTGCGCCCGGGCGGCGGAATTCCGGACCTCCCCGCGGATGTGTTCGTGTGCGCCGCCATTTCCGAGTCCGTCACCGTGGAGACCCTGGACCACCTGGCCGCCTGTGGTGTGCGCGTGATCGCCTGCGGCGCCAATCAGCCGTTCCGCGAGGCGAAGCTCGGCTCCACCCGGGTGGCGCAGCTGGCCGACCGCCGGTTCTCCGTGCTCGCGGACATCCTCTGCAACTGCGGCATGGCCAGGGCCTTGAGCTACCTGATGGAACCCGGGGCGATCGCTTCGCCTGGAACCGTGTTCGCGGCCGTGGAGCGCACCATCGTCGAGACGCTCAATGAAGTGCTGGAGCGCGCAGCGAGTCGTACTGCCGGACTCCTGGGCGCCATGCTCGGGCTGGCACTGGACCGCACCGGTCGCGCCTGATCCTGCGCCGCCTCCCCATCGATGACCGGCGAGCGCCCATGACCCCGGAACAGGTTGTTCTGTTCATTGGCACGCGCCGCGGTCTGTTCCGCGCCCAGGCGACGAAGGAGCGCCGTAACTGGACCCTGTCGCGACCGCTGCTGCCCGGTCGTGAGGTCTATCACGTCATGCGCGACGCGCGCGCCGGCACATTGTGGGCTGCCACCCGCCATGCGGTCTGGGGCGCACACCTCCACTTCAGCCACGATGAGGGCCACAGCTGGGACGTGCTGCCCGCGCTGCCGCATCACGTGGACGCGCGCCGGCTGGAGGCTGTGTGGTCGCTCGCGGCGGGGCCGGCCGCAACGCCCGGGCGACTCTGGGCCGGCATTGAGCCGGCGGGCCTGTTCACCAGTGATGATGCCGGAGCGACGTGGGCCGTCTCCTCGCTCAACGCACACTCGACCGCGACGACATGGCAACCCGCCGGCGGCGCACTGGCGCTGCACTCCATCCAGCTCGATGCCTTCGACGACCGCCGCATCTGGTGTGCCGTGTCGGCCGGCGGCGTATACCGCTCGACGGATGGCGGCGCCAGCTGGAGTGCACTGAATGAAGGTGTGCGCGCTGAATTCCTGCCACAGCGCTACCCGACTGCGGGCCAGTGCGTGCACAGGCTGCTGGCCCATCCCGCGCAGCGCGACCGGCTCTACCAGCAGAACCACTGTGGCGTGTACCGCTCCGACGACGGCGGCGAGCACTGGATCGAGATCACGGCAGGCCTGCCCAGCGATTTCGGCTATGTGCTGGCGCTCGATCCGGCCGATCCTGACAGCCTGTTCGTGGTGCCGGAGGAATCGAGCGACATGCGCACGACAGTGGCTGGCCGGCTGGGGGTGTATCGCACACGCGACGCGGGGCGCAACTGGCAGCTGCTCGCGCACGGCCTGCCACAGCACGATGCCTGGGTTTCCCTGCTGCGTGAAGGCATGACGCAGGACGCGCTGCAGCCCGTCGGCCTGTACCTGGGTACCTCCAGCGGGCACCTGTTTGCCAGCCGCGACGGCGGCGATCACTGGGAGCTGATCACGGGCTACCTGCCGCGCATCATCTGTCTCACCGCGGAAGTGCTCGGCTGAACGGAATCCGGCGGGCGCTGCCGGGGCTTGGGCTGTGGCTGTGGAACGGATTGAAATAGTGTGTTAGTGAGCCTGGGGGTTGTTGCGTGTCATTTCCAGCTGCAGACGACAGCAGAGAGAGCCGCGGGCGGCGGCGGCCTCGAGGATGTCGGGCGGGGACCAGCGCCACGACTGGTATTGCGTGACCCCGGGAACCGTCTGGGGGACGTGAGGCTCGCCATCGATCAGCGTAGCCGCGTAGAGGCGCATCTCGAGGAAGCCCCATGGGCGTTCCAGCGCGCCCCGATGGAGCAGGCGCCCCACATTCACGGCCACACCCAGCTTGTCGCGGGCGGCGCGTCTGGCGGCATCTTCCCATGATTCCTCTGCCTGCAGGCTGGCGGCGGGCAGACCCCAGGCATCGGGCAGATCGGCATCATCGTGCGGGCGCAGCACCACCAGCAGGTGGTGCGGGCGACGCGATCGCGTGATGCTGAGCGCCACCGACTGCCGGTGCATCAGAGCCTGCTGCGCCCGCGCACGGGCGCCGCATTCAGCGCATCGTCTTCACGCACGCCCGCGGGCACGCCCTCGCCGTCCCAGCCGAAGCGTGTCCAGGCAATGCGCCCCAGCCTGCCGAAACGAACCCCTTCGCGGCGCAGCAGCGCGCGCTGCACCGCGGGCCCGTGCAGCATGCAACTGATGGAGATCTCGCCATTGCGGTTGACCACGCGCCACCAGGGCACCCCCGAATCCTCTCCCAGAGCGCACAGCGCCCCGCCCACGGCGCGCGCCGCGCGCGGCTGACCGAGAATCGCCGCAATGCCGCCATAGCTGGCCACCCGCCCTTCCGGTATCGCGCGAACAGCTGTGTAGACACGCTGCTGGAACGCCGTGAGCGTTGCCCCGCCGTGCGCGTGCCCGGCGTGCGAGAGCCGACTCGCCGCGCCAGGCGCACCGCGCGCCGCCACCTTGTTCCGCGTACCGTTTCTCATTCGTACCTCCTGCCGCCAGCGATCCGGCGCGATGCCTCGCCCATCGCTGAAATCCGGCCCCGTCCTCGGGCGCGCCGCCGCGCGTGTCGCTCCGGTTGATGGCTCCTGTGAGCCGTGGTCCCCGGCCCCGCGCAGCAACAGGCCACAGCCCGCGTCGGACATATGCTCCGCGGTCACGGCGTGTCCGTCAAGGCGCAAGGCGCCCGCATGGAGCCTTTGCTCACGCCGGGCGCGCGAATAGCTTGCGATAATGTCCTCGATCGAGGTGGAACCTCCTGTGGTGGGCGCTGCACCGCTGATACTCGTGCGGCTGGGTGCGGAGATCACGCTGAAGTCGCGGCGCACGCGCCATCAATTCGTGCAGCGGCTGGCCGCCAATCTCCGTGATGCGCTGGCCGGCGCGGGCCTGAGCGCGCGCGTCGACAGCGTCTGGGGCCGCATGTATGTCCACGCCGGTCCGGAAGCGTTGCCCTGGCTGGCGCGTGTCTTCGGCGTCAGTTCGCTGTCTCCGGTCGCGCGCGTCGTGCCTGCCGATCTCGCTGCCATCGTGCAGGCGGGCACCGAGTTGTTCCGCGACGCTGTGCGCGGCCGTCATTTCGCAGTGCGCGCGCGGCGGACGGGTGAGCATCCCTTCAATTCCCGTGACATCGAGGTGCAGCTGGGAGCCGCGCTGCGGCCGGCGTCGGCTGGCGTGCGGCTGGGTGATCCTGAATTCACCGCGTCGGTCGAGGTACGAGAGACGGAAGCCTACCTGTTCTCGGAACGCATCGACGGTGCGGGCGGTCTGCCGCTCGGCATCGAGGGCCGCGCCGTGGCGCTGCTTTCCGGCGGCTTCGATTCCGCGGCCGCCGCCTGGCTGCGTGATGAAGCGCGGTGTGGCCATCGACTTTGTCTTCTGCAACCTGGGCGGCGATGCGTACGAGCGCGCTGTGCTGCAGGTCGCCAAGGTGCTGGCCGACGAATGGAGCTTCGGCACGCGACCGCGGTTGCACGTCGTCGACTTCGCGGAACCGTTGCGGGAGCTGCGCGCGAACGTGCGCCCGAGCTACTGGCAGGTTGTGCTGAAGCGCATGATGTACCGCGTTGCCTGCCGCGTAGCACGCGACGTGCGTGCTTCGGCAATCGTAACCGGCGAAGCCATCGGCCAGGTGTCATCGCAGACGCTCGCCAACCTGGGCGCCATCGCGCCGGCCGCCGACCTGCCCGTGCTTCAGCCTCTCATCGGTTTCGACAAGGAAGACATCATTGCGCTGGCGAAGCGGGTGGGCACGGCGGCGCTCAGTGAGCAGGTGCGCGAGTACTGCGCCATTGCGCCTGGGTATCCGGTCACCGCGACCACAGCCGCACGCGTGGCCGCGGAGGAAGCGTCGATGGATTCCGGAGTGCTGGACCCGGTGCTGGCGGAGCGGCGGGTGTTCGATCTGCGCGGACTCAGCCCGACCGACCTGGTCGCCCCCTACCTTTTCACGACAGAAATTCCCGACGACGCGATCGTCTTCGACTGCCGCTCACCGGTCCAGTACCGCGCCTGGCACGTACCGGGTGCAGAGCAGCATGACGAGTGGGATCTGCTGCGCCGCATTGCCACACTGGACCGCAACCGAACCTATGTGCTGTACTGCGCGCACGGCATTCAGACCGCCTACCTCGCCGAGCGCATGCAGCGCGCCGGCATTGAGGCGCATTCCTTCAAGGGCGGCGTGCGTGGGGTACGCGAGTTCGTCGAGGCGCGCCGCCCGGCTGCCCCCGCCTAGCTCCGACCTGCTGCGCCGCCGGCGTCTTCCCAACGCAGCACCACTTTCCCGAACACGTCGTTAGACGCCACCAGGCGGTGGGCTTCGGCGGCCGCTTCCATGGGCAGCATGCGGTCGATGACGGGCTGCAGCTGGCCGGCTTCGAACCGGGAAAGCGCGAACGCGGCGAAGGCGCTCGTGGCCGCGGCCTTCTCGTCGTGCGACCGGCTGCGCAGCATGGTGCCCCGCAGGCTGGCGCGCTTCTGCATGAGCAGTCGCTGATCCAGCTCGGCGCCGGAACCCGCCACCACGCCGACGATCACGATGCGGCCGCGCATGGCCAGCGAACGCAGGTTGGCGTTGACGTAGTTGCCGCCGACGAGGTCGAGGATCACGTCGGCGCCTCTACCGCCGGTGACGCCTGCCACGACCTCGACGAAGTTTTCGACAGTGGAATCGATGCCGACGTCCAGGCCCATGGCGAGGGCGCGCTCGAGCTTCCATGCGGAGCGGGCCGAGCCCAGCGCGCGAGCGCCCACCGCGAGCGCAATCTGCAATGCCGCCGTGCCCACGCCACTGCCCGCGCCATGGATCAGCAGGGTCTCTCCCGCGCTCAGCGCAGCCTGCGTGAGCAGCGCGTCGTGTGCGGTGATGAAGACTTCCGGAATCGCGGCGGCCTGTGCCAGGTCGAGGTTCGCGGGAACAGACATGACCTCGTCCTGATGCACCGCGACGTACTCGGCGTACGCGCCACCGCCCACGAGACCCATGACCCGATCGCCGGCGCGGAAGCGCTCGGCACCGGGCCCGGTGGCTTCCACGATGCCGGCATACTCGAGGCCGGGAATGTGTGGGGGCCAGCCGGGCGGCGGCGGGTAACGACCCATGCGCTGCAGCAGGTCCGCACGATTCACGGCAGTGGCATGGACGCGCACCAGGACCTGCTGCGCGCCGGCAACCGGAAGAGCGGCGTCGCCTGCACTCAGTACTTCAGGACCACCGGGCTGGGTGATGAGGATGGCGCGCATGCGCGAGCCGGTGCGCGCGAAGGTCAGACCGCCTTGCGGCCCATGAACTGGTACATGAGCGGAAAGAAGAGAGAGCCGGCGATGGCCCCGATGAGACCGCCGATGCGCAGCGGCACGGGATGGTGGTGCACGTGCGCGGACGTGCCCAGCATGCCGCCCACGATGGCGCCGAAAATACCGAAGGTGATGGCGATCGCAAACACAGTGTTATCGGCGCGGTAGAGCGCGCGGGCCAGCAAGCCGCCCACAATGCCGATCACCAGCCAGACCGCCAGTCCAGTGACGAACTCCATGTCGCGTTCCGTTTCCCGCTGTGTGGCGTGCCCGGCGCGGGCGCAGCCGGCCGCGCGCATGGTATCGCGCGTGGTCCGGCATGGCAAGCGACCGGGGACATTGCGCTGCCGAACCCGGAGCGCAAGCGGCACGGCTGCCCCGTCGTGGCGACGACGCTACTCGGGCGCGAGCGACTGCGTCGTCTCCACCGCGTCGGACACGGGTGGCGGCACGGATCGGCGGGCGTGCAGGGTGCGTGGAATCCGTCCCGAAAGCAGGAAGCTGATGGCCACGAGACCGGCGCCCACAATAAACGGACTGTGCACACCGGTGACCTCAAACAGTTCGCCGAACCACATGGGTCCCGTCACGCGGCCCAGACCGCCCACCACCTGGCTGCCGCCCAGCACGGCGCCCTGCGACTCCCGATCCGTGGCGAACGAGACCAGCGTCGCCAGCGTGGGGAAGAGCGTGCCGGCACCGAAGGCGTAGAGCATCACGATGGCGCCGGTCCACCACATCCCGGGAATCAGCGGCATGAGTCCGAGCGAGAGGAAGAGCGCGACCGCGCCCAGGCGTACGACTGTTCGTTCGCCGAACCGGCGCACGAGCCGGCCCAGGAACAGTCCGCGCACCACCACGGTGGATCCGCCGGCAACGGTGAACACCCACCCGACATCCTGCGCATTGACGGCGAACCGCTTCTCCAGGTACAGCGCCAGCAGTGCGGTCATGCCGCTGAAGGAGGAAATGGCGAGGAAGTAGACGACCATCATGAGCGAGATGGGCGGGCGGGTCATGGTTGCCAGCCACCCCGTCAGAGTCGCGGCCTCGCCGGTGCGTGCGGCGTGCGCCTGCTCGCGGGTGCGCGATTCCGGCAACAGAAACAGTGCAGCCAGCCCGTTGAGCGCGGCGACTGTCGCTGCGACATAGCCGGGGAAGCCCAGGCCCCAGCGACTCGCGAAGCCGCCGATCGCCGGACCCACCATGAAGCCGAGGCCCGCAGCCGCGCCGACCAGACCCATGTGGTGCGCGCGATCCTCGAGGGTCGTGGTATCGGCCACGTACGCGTGCGCCACCGAGATGGTGCCGCCAGCCGCGCCCGCTGCGATGCGCGACAGGAAGAGCAGCCAGAGTGAGCCGGCGAGTCCGAAGATCAGGTGCGATACGGCGGACGCGAAGAGCCCCGCAATGAGCAGCGGCCGCCGGCCCCGCCGGTCAGACACACGGCCCCAGAGCGGCGTCGCCACCATCTGCATGGCCGAGAACGCAGCGAAGAGTGATGTGACCTGGAACGGGCTGGCGCCGAACGACGTGGCGTAGAACGGCAATACCGGAATCACGATCCCCGCGCCGATCATGTCGACGAGGACCGAGGTGAACAGGACGTAGCTGGTCGCCCGCTTCACGAGCAACCCTCCCTCACGGGAAAACGCCGCCTGTTCCGCTTCAACTTGTTGGCTTCAGGCGACGAAGCTAAGATCAGCCCTGGCACCCCGCCGCTGCTCCTCCCCGGCAACGCATCACGGAGCCGTGCAAGCTCGATCTGCGTCTGTTTCCGGCAATGTCGCGGACCGCTATACCGCGCTTATCGATCTGGGTCACGTCCTCACGGGTATCCTGCGCCCCGCAGACCTGTACGAGGCGCTCGGAGCCCGACTTGCGCGCGCGCTGCCCCTGGATGCGTTCTTTCTCTCGAGGGTCGACGACTCGGGGCGGGCGACCGTCGTGCATCGTTCCGACACTGCGCGTGCGGGTCGGGGCGACACAAGCTATCGAGCCGCCGATTGTCTGGCTATCCGGGACCGCCGCGCGGTGCTTCACCTGCCCGGCGATCCGGCGGCCGTGTGTCGGTCGCTCGGCATTGACAGCCGCAACCGACCGGCCGTTTCGGCGCCCGTCATGCGACAGGGACGCGTCGCCGGCGTGCTCACGATACTCGGCCCGACCAACGCGGTCTATGACAACCCCGATCTCGAGTTCCTGGCAGCCGTGGCCGACCTGCTGGGCGCATCACCCACGGATGGAGGCCCATTGAGCGACGCCAGCCGGCGCGAGCTCGAGGCGCTCGACCACATTACGCGCGCCATTGCCACGCTTGCCCTTGATGACGCCCTCGAGCACAGCGTCCAGGCCGCGCACGAACTGCTGGGCGCCGACGGCACCGCGCTCTGGCTCGTGCGCACGGGAGGCGAAGTTTCGGTGACCAACGCGCAGGGCGCCATCGCGCCCAAGCGGGGCGACACCGCCGTCCTCTCGCACGAGCTGTTTCGCGAGCTGGCGACCCGCAAGCAGCCCATGCCGTTCGACAACAGCAAGGAAGCAGAAAAAGGGCTGGAGCAGTTCCGCAAACTGACGACGGGCGCGGCCGGCTACGTCGTCCCTCTGCACGCCCAGGATCGCGTCCTCGGGGCCATGGTGTGCTGCTTCCGTGAGCCGCATAGCGCGGGCCCGGAGGCGCTGGGCGCGCTGTCCAGATTCTCTGCCCTGGCCGCAGTGGCGGCCGGCTACGCGCGCCTCAACGACCAGATCGGCACGCTTTCCCTCCTCGATCCGCTGACCGGCATTCCCAACCGCCGGCACCTCGCGATGTACCTGGAGAAGGAATTCGCAGCCGCGCGCCGCGGCCGGCGTCTGACTCTGCTGATCTTCGACATCGACGATTTCGAGCGCTATAACAAGAGCAACGGCAGACAGGCGGGGGACAGCGTGCTGCGCGCCTTCGGCGAACTGCTGGTGCAGCACACGCGCGCCATGAACCTGGCTGCGCGGTATGAAGGCGACGCCTTCATCGTCGCCCTGACCGACGCGGATCGACGCGCCGCGTTCATCCACGCTTCGCGCATTGCCCGCGCTGCGGAATCCCACCCTCTCATTGGCCCCGCGGGCGTCCACGCCAGCGCGGGCATCGCCAGCTACACGCCGCGCATGAAGACGTTCGAAGACCTGATTCATGGCGCGCAGAAGGACCTCGAGGTCAGGAAGACTGGCGGCGGCCGGCTGACGATCTAGCGCGGGCCGCCGCAGGCGCTCGCGCGGCGGCGCGCCAGGCAGCCGCGCGGAACGGGCGCACGCCAGTGGCTCTCCCTGTGGTACGCCACTCCGGCTTCCTGCCGGCGGTGTTGTCAGCGGCCAAACTCAAGCGGTCACAGCGGATGTCGGGATGGTTGGTGCGATATAGCGCACCGGACCGTCTTGGCGTTCTTGGGTTGTGCGCCTTTCTGCTATCGTACGGCCTTGGTGGGGAGCGAAATCTGCCAGGCTTTTCCCATTGCTCCAACGTGAAGTTAGCAGCGGCGCGGCGCGACTCCATGGCAGGTCGAGGCAATGGCATTTCGCGTGAGGACGCTCCAGGGTCTGCACCCATGGTTGCGTTGGACAAACCCAAGAACGCCAAGACGGTCCGACGCCTCAAATCCGTCCCATCCCTCCATGGACCTCAGCACAGATCGACAGCATCTTGCCTCGCCAGGGGCGGAGGGGAACCGGGGAAGGAGGCTGAAATGGGAGAGCTTCAACTGCCGTTCGACGGGAAGCCGGGAGGGCACGACGTGGTCTGGCCGGCGCGCTCGGGGCCGGCAATCGAGCCTCGACGTTATGAGCGCACGCCTGAACTATGGGAGCAGACATTCGAGCTCTTCGTGGGTGAGTCGGTGCTGGAGGACCTGGCAGCGCACTGCAGCCGACAGGAGAGCCTGCAGATCGTGGCGCGTTACCAGGTATTGCGCGTCGCGGCGCACGCCGGCTTCGATCTGTGGGACGCCATTGATCCGGAAATCGAGCGTGCTGCGGCAGAGGCCTGGCTGCGCACGCTGCCGAACCTTGCTGAACGCCGCTGGCTCACCGGCGTGCTGGCCGCCGTCACAGCGGAAGGCGACGTCAGGCAAGCCGCCATTTCCTGCCTGGCCGGCGCCGCCGCCGCCGCCCTCGAAGCAGGCCACACACAGGGCGCCTTCGCGTTGCAGAGGACCGCGTACCAGATCGCCCGCGCCCACGCATGGCATGCGGAGGCGGCGCGTGTGTGCCGGGCGATCGCGCGCTCGGCCGCGGAGCAAAGCGCCCGACACTCGCAACGGCTATGGGATCGGCGGGCGCGGGTCCACGAGCGCAAGGCGGCCGCCTGACAGAGAGTTACACCGTCATGCAGCGGCGCCGGCTGGCAGCGGACCTCGCCGCGGGGGAACACCGTGATGCGGTGGTCTGCCCTGCCTGTGGAGCGCGATTGACCCTCAGCGATGTGCCGCCGAGTCGCCAGGTGTCCTACGTGCGGAGACGCGTGTGGGCGGTCTGTCCCGGTTGCCACCGCTCAGCGGCCGTCGATGTGCGTGACCGCGACGGAAGGTCACCCTGACGTGTCATCACTTTCGCTATCGCCGCGGCGGTCGCGACCCTGCGCCATCACCACGATCATCGTGAGCGCCACCAGCGGCAGCACGAACGCGGTAATGCCATGCCGGAGCTCGAGCACATTGGGATGGCGCGTCGCCATGTGCACGACATACGCAGTGTAGCCCACCCAGTAGGCTAACAGCAGGAAGCCCTCGGGTCGTCCGATGCGGCCGCGTGCGAAGAACAGCGGCAGGCAGCCGACCGCCACGACCGCCATTACCGGGATGTCGAAATTGCCGGCCTTGAACGCGACTGTGAGACCGTGCGGTGAGACCAGCGCTGCGGCGCCCAGCACGCCGAAGATGTTCGAGATGTTGCTGCCCACCACATTGCCGACTGCGATGTCGCGTTCGCCGCGCAGCCCTGCAATCAACGACGTCGCGGCCTCCGGAAGCGAGGTGCCGGCGGCCACGATGGTGAGTCCGATCACGAGTTGATCCACGCCGAGCGTCGTCGCCAGTTCCACAGCACCATCCACCAGCCAGCCCGAGCCCACTACCAGCATCCCGAGCCCCGCGATGATCATGCAGCACTGCCATGCGATGCGAGGCACGCTGAGTCTGCGACGCGCCGCATTGTGGTCTCGCTGCGCGGCTCGCTGTCGCGTCCCGATGCGGATCTGCAGACCGGTGTACGCGATCATGCAGAATAGCAGCAGTGCGCCATTGAGACGATCGATGCGGCCGTCCAGCGCGAGGAAGTAGAGCAGCCCGCTGGCAAGGATCATCACGGGAACATCGAGCCGGATGAGCTGCGCGTGCACGATGAGCGGACGCACCAGCGCGGAAAGCCCGAGGATGAACAGGATGTTGAAGATGTTGCTGCCCACCACATTGCCCACGGCGAGGTCGGACTCGCCCGCGAGCGCGGCCCGCACGCCCACGGCAAACTCCGGCGATCCAGTGCCGTAGGCGACGATGGTCAATCCAACGACCAGCGCGGAAACACCGAACGCCGCGGCCAGGCGGGATGCGCCGCGCACCATCAGTTCGGCGCCCACCAGCAGCAGGATCAGTCCCGCAGCGAAGAACGCGATCGACTGCGGTGTCATCGGGGGCGATTCAGTCGCACGATACGGGGCAGCTTGTGCGCACTGCGCTTCCGGGTGCAAACCCGGGCAGGTTGCGGTCGTTCATCAGGGAGCCCGACCGCGGCCTGGCGCATCGGCCAGGCGACGCGCCCGACGCAAAGCGCTGTCCGCAGCTTCGCGATTCCCCAGCGCGCGTTCCGTCATGAAAAGGCCAAACCAGGACGCCGCCAAAGACGTGTCCCGCTGGGCCGCAATGTGAAAGCGATCACGCGCCTCCTGGTAGTCACCCGCACGATAGGCATCGGCCGCGCTGTCGACGAGTGCAACCACGGCCGGATCCAGCTGACCGGGAGGGCGCACGGCGGTGTCACCGACAGGCGGCGCGCACGCGGCGCACAGCATCGACAACAGGATGAGCGGACGCAGCATGGATTTGTGTCCGGAGCTGGGCATCAGTGCGGGCGCCGCCTGCGATGCAGACGGCGCCCGATGTCATCTTGAATAATGGCGGGCTACGGTCGGATTACCAGATCCGTCCTTCCCCGTGGCCGGATATACCACGTCCCGGGATTCGCGGGGTCGGGCGCGAGCAGCCCAATGACGTCGAGGTACACGTTGGGTTTGTACAGCGTGAGTGTGAAAGCGATGCTTTGCGAGAGCACGACGCTGACAGATCCCGATCCGTCGCTGACGGTAAGGACCTTGTTGCCCGCGGTCGTAGTCGTGTCGGAGATGGTCGCGCCGGTAATCTTCACCAGGCGGGCATCGCGCTTGCCCCCATCCGCCGTGAGGGCGGCCGCCGATGTGATGGAGTCGGGCGGCAGCGGATTCGTCGGAAAGATGGTGAGCGAGGGCGTGATCACCCACTGCATCACCGGCTGTCCGTCGCGCACGGCGCGCCGGCCGAAGAAGGCGCCGCTGTCGCCGGGCAACGCGCTCAGATTGGGACGCACGGAGGTGAAGCGGATGCCCACGCTGTCCTCCAGGAGATGCATGGTGCTGTCGCCGAACGTGCCGGGCTGGTTCATGACAATGCCGTGCACCCACGCCTTCTTGCCGAGGGGCAATGCCCTCGCTTCCGCGATGGAAATCGTATGGAAGCCGAGACCCAGGGCGACGAAGATGCTGTCGTCCGCACCCAGAGTGAATTCGCCGCTCCCCGACACCACCTCCAGGGAATCACTTAACACGGCACTATCCACCACCACGCTGTAGCGGCCCACGGGGACGCGGAACACCTGGTGTCCCGCCGAGTCGGTAGGGGCCCCGGCCAGTGTGTCCAGGGCGCCACGCATCCGCAGACTGACGACGGCGCGCCGCACAACGGAGTCGACGCCCGGGTTGAACACGAGATTGCGATTGTCGTCGCGATACAGCTGGATGAACACGAGACCCTGCGCATTGAGCGACAACAAATGATCAGAAGCCGTCGAAGTGCAGGCGCCGGCCACGATCGTGGTCAGCAGGCAGGCCCGCGACAGCACCGTCCGGAGAGAAACCTTGCAGCGCATCATCAGAAGCTCACCCGCAGACCGAGTCGCAGTTGCCGCTCCGCAGTAAAACGTGTCACCAGCTGCCCGAAATCAGGATTGGCCACGAGCGGGACAGTGACGTTGCCGGAGCCATCGACGCTGAGATTTGCCGCCGGATCCAGCAGGTAGACGGCGCGATCCGGCTCCCCGTCCTTCGTCGCGATCAGGTGCAGCGCATCCACGACCAGCGAAGCCGCATACCTCGCCGTGCTGTGGAAGGTCATGGAAAACCTGCCGTCCAGGCTCAACAGGTTGGGCGTGCGACAGCTGTTGCGCGTCGCGTACGTGCCCTGGTCTGCCTGCAGACAGGGCCACTTCGCCAGCAGCTCCGACATGCCGCTGACCGACCCGTCAATGAACGCGGGATCGTTGCTGGAAGAGCCGTCGCCGTTGGCATCCACTCCCGGCCGGAATCCCGGCGTGAACGGGTATCCCGACTGATAACGGAACAGCGCGGCGACGGAAGGCGAGAGTGCGCCCGGCAGGTGCAGCTCGGCGCCCAGCGTGGCCCGGTTCGGCACGTCGAAATCCGACCGGCCATCCTTCCAGTCGGTCTCCAGCGCACTGTCCGGGAAGGGAGTCAGCTGGGAGTACGGGTCGCCGGGCGCACCTGACAGCCAGTTATCATTCGTCCGCGAGTACGTGTAGCTGCCATAGAGTGCGAGCGCGCCATTCAGCGGTCGCTCCAGGATCACCGTGAATCCGGTGTAGCGCGATTCCGCCGTCGACTGAATGCCCCACACCTGGTCGAACGTGTCGAAGCGACGGTTGGAGCCGCGGCTGGCCGTGAGCATGGCGCCGCGCTTGTCCAGCTGGCCGAACAGCGGGCGGCCGAACTGATCGTGGCCGGTCACCGATGGCGTGAGATTGAGGTCGATGCGCTCGGGCAGGAACTCGGTGCGTCGATAGTCGAACTCGACTGTGAGTCCGCCCTGCGCGCCGAACAGCCGCGTCAGCGAGCCGAAGGCACGCGTGGTGCGCGGACCCTGGTATTTCGGTCCGATGACGGACAGGACGAAGCCATTGATGGGCGCTGCCGCCGTAACAGGCAGTTTGGGCCAGACACCCAGCGAGCCGTAGCCCACGCGCGACGTTGCGGTGCCGTGATTGCTCACCACTTCGGCCACATACGCGGGGTCCGGCATGTCCGCGTCCACCATGACACCCGTGCGCATTTGCCAGTCCTCGCGCCCCCCCGGCGTGAGCGTGATGACGAAGCGCGGCTCGAATTCGACCTGCCGCCCGCCTGTCGAGCGGTTGCTCATGGCCGCCAGGCGGGACCACTCCGGCGATGGATCAATGTTCGAGGAGTCGGGCAGGCGGAACGACGTGATGCGTCCCGCCGCCAGCACCTCCAGCCCGGGATTGGGACGCCAGACATCCTGCGCCATGATGCCCACGCGGCGCATCTTGAAGTCAGCGCGATTGACCGCGCCATTGACGCGGCGGAAATAGCCGAAGCCGGACGCCAGGTCGGCGGTATCGGCAAAGGTGAATTCACCGGCGCGGTCGACGACATCCGGAACGTGATAGCTCGGGAGCGATGCGCTGATACCGATCTTGCGCCAGTGCGCGCCCGAACGGATGTGCAGCATACCGCGTACGTAGAGCGATGACAGCTGCGCGTCGAAGTCCGCGTTATCGGAGGAGCCGAAGCTGCGTCCCGCGGACACGATGGTGGTGGCGGGGAGCGCATTGTGGCGGTCGGCCGAAGGGCGCTGCCCGTTGTGCGACGATTCGAACCCCGCTGACAGCTCGCCCGTGTAGCGGTCTTCCAGCCGGGTCACCAGGGTCGCGGTTCCCAGGATTTCGCGCTGCCGGCCCGTGATGGGCGAGCGCAGCGCCGTTTCCGTCCATGGCGCCACCGGCTCGGGCTCGGGAGTCTGCGCGAAAAAGCCACGCCCGCTGATGGTGGTGTTATCACCCAGCCGCAGATCCATGCGGCCGAAGACGGACTCGCGGTCGAGCACCGCCGCATCCGGCTGCGTGTAGCGGGTCAGCGCGATACTGGAGTGATCGAGGGCGGCTTTCGCCGCCATCGCACTCTGCGCATCAGCCGTCCAGAAGGCATTGAACGGCGTTCGCGAACGCAGCACTTCGCCACCCGCAACGAAGCTCGCTGTGTCCCGTACGATCGGTCCCTCCAGCAACCCGCCGGCGCGATAGCCGGTGAAGCTGGGCAGGTCCGCGGCTCCCGACACGAGCGAGCTGCCCGCGTAATCACCGAAGGCGCTCAGTCCCGCTTCCCGGCCGCCGCGCCGCGAATGGCCGATGATATAGCCGCCGGCGGCACCCGGGTATTCGACGTCCGCGTTGTTGATCTCCAGGCCCACCTGACCGAGCCATGCCAGCGGCAGACTCGCCTGGTGCATGAACTGCTCGAAGCGGCGGCCGCGCTGGACCAGGGGCACGCCGTCGACGACGAGGCCGGACATGGATCCGGGCAGACCCGCCACATCGTGATGCGCCCCCGCCAGGCTGGCGGTGTGGAAGAGACCATTGAGGCCCAGGCCGTCGAAGGGCATGGCGGCGATATTCGCGCCGCTCACCAGCCAGTGGTCGGGCGCCGATGGGCCGGAGAGCGACAACAGTGCGTTAGGCGCCCGCGTGCGCCGGCTCTGCACCGGGCCGTGCGCCAGGTTCAGCGTGACGCCCAGGTTGCGCCTGCCGCCGGCCACGACCAGCACGTCCTCGACACGCTCCGGCACAAAGCCGAGGCGCTCGAACAGTGCGTCGTAATGACCCGGAGTGAGCAGCTCGCTGGCGTAGAGTCCCTCGTGGTCGGTGCGCACGGTGGAGCGCTGTCCGTTGGACCGGCTGGTGATGGTCACGGTGACGTTGTAGAGGGGCGCGCCCAGCGAGTCGAGCACGGTGCCCTGCAGCACACCCGCCGACAGCGTCTGCGCCGCGGCCGGCAGGGCCGGTGCGGAGAGCAGCAGGACAGCAGTCAGCACTAACCAAATGTCAGGAGAAAACGCCCTGCGCAGTGCGCACGGGATGGATAGAACTGCCTTCATGGGATGCGTTCTCGCTGTTCGGTGCCGCGACGGGCGGGACGGGTTCGGTTCACGCCTGAGGCTGAACCGCGACCGCGCTGCGAATGTGGCCGGGGGCCGCCGTCGCGTCCGGCTTTGCTTCGTGCTGAACGTGGCTCCACACACCGGACCGGGGCCGCGATGGGCGCGGAGGCCAGGTCTTGAAGTCCATGCCCACGCCCGCCACCACGTTGACCGGCGCCTGCGGCTCACCCAGCAGGATGTGCAGCACCCAGCCAATCATCACGGAGATCACGTTGGTGGCGTAGTACATGATGTGCAGCGGCAGCATCGCCGGTATCAGCCGCAGACCGCGCTCCCGGGCAATGAACCGGTAGAACGGCCGGTTGAGGAAGGCAATCAGTGTGGCGATCACGGGCAGTGCCAGCAGCGGCCACCAGCTCGCCAGCACCAGCGCACTCAGCAGTGAGACCCAGACCATGCCGGCCAGCGCGGTGCACACCTTCTCCGACGAACGAATGTTCAGCACGTTGACCGAGCCACCCGGTCCCTCCTGCAGCAGCAGCCGCGTCCAGGGAACGCCGCGGTGCTTGAAATCCGTGGTCATCACGTCCTTGAGCGTCCAGCGCTTGAGGTGCGTGCCCTGGATCTCGGGGCGCAGCATGATGCGATGACCGTGCAGGCGCATGCGGCGACCCAGCTCGATGTCCTCGATCTGCGGCCGCGGATAGTGCCATTCGTCGAACATGCCCACTTCACGGAAGACATTGGCGCGAATGGCGCCACAGCCGGCCCAGAACGTCTCCGCGTCACCGGCATCGCGCTGGTGCACGAAATGGTGCAGCAGATTGCGGAACTCGGACACCAGCGTGGGGTGGCTGGGCGTCGAGTCGTAGGATCCGAATACCGCGCTCAGCTCGCTGTTCTGGTCGAGCAGCGCAACCATGCGTCGCAGCGTGTCCCGGTGCACACACACGTCCGCATTGACGAAGGCGACAATGTCGCCGCGACTCGCTTCGAATCCGCGGTTACGGGCATATGCGGGCCCGCCCGGCTGGCCCGGCAGGCGCACCACCGTATCGGCGAAGCGCGCCGCAACCAGCGCGGTTTCATTGGTGCTGGCGTCGTCGACGACGATCAGCTCCCACATTTCTCTGGGCAGATCACTGCGGAACAGCGCCGACAGCGAGAGCGGCAGCACCTGCGCGCCCTGATGTGCCGGAACCACCACCGACAACCGCGGTCTCGTCACGCTCAACGCTTCAACCCCTCGCGTAGAATGCTGCGCGCGCGCCGAAGTCTCCCACGCAGCGCGATGAACCGCCGGAACGCTGGTGTGCCCCATTGCTCGAGCCGTCCCGGGCTGCGGAAATAGTATGTGTCCAGGCGAGGCAGCCTCGCCGCATCTTCGGTCTCGTGCAGCAACCGGAACTCCGTGGTAACAGCCAGTTGGTACCGTGCATGCACCGCCTGCACGACGACGTCATTCAGCGCGCCGTACGGATAGGCGAACGCCGTCGCCTCGACTCCCGTCTCCCTCCGTATGCACACTGCGGACGCTTCCAGTTCCTGCATCAGCAGCGCCGGCCCGAGCCTGCGCAGATCCGCGTGCGACTCGCTGTGCGAGCCCAGACGCAGACCTGACGCGACCAGCTCCCTCAGCTCCTCCCAGCCCAGCAGTGGCTGGACGGGGATGCCACTTCCGCCCGCCTCCCAGGCATTCGTGGCGCCCACATGTGCCGTGGCGACGAACAGCGTTGCCGGCAGACGCAGACTCTCGAGGACAGGCCAGGCATGCTTCGCGAAATTCGTGAAGCCGTCATCGAACGTGATGGCCAGCGCATCCCTGTCCGGCGGCGATCCGACGAGCGACTCGAGGCTCAACACCTCGATTCCGCTCTTCGCCAACCACTCCATGTGGCGCCGGAACGTCTCCGGCTCGACCGAGATCACCGATCCCGAGCGATCCACCGAATGGTAGGTCAGCACAGCTTTCATGCGCCTGCAACACCTTCGCGGACAGCAATCCGATGGCGCTGACGAGCCGGGCTATTGCACATTGCGCGCCGCACCCCGGCATCCGGCCAGCGGAACAACCGGCAGGTGTCGGAACCGTGCATCACGCGAGGACATGCCGCAGCCCCTCTTCGACCCGCTGGAGCCAGCGCAGCGGTCGAGGGAACGTCCGACGGCCCACGGTGCGAATGCGGACCGAGCGCACACCGGCCAGATTTGCCCCCGCCACGTCGGTCCAGTACTGGTCGCCCACCATGACGGCCGCCGATGGCTCCACCTCCAGTTCGCGCAGGGCGAAATGCACCAGCTCGGCGCTTGGCTTGCGCACCGGGCGCAGCCCCGCCGCCGATCGTGGCTCCTCGCCGGTCGCCGTCAGAGCGGCGTCGCCTGTCCAGTGATCCGTTCCGTGCAGCCGGCTGCGTCCCAGCCGGTGATCCCCGTCGTCGTACAGTTTCAGGATCGGCACATTAGGAAACATTTCCCCCAGTTGCTGGAAGCGGATCTCGTCGCAATTGGAGACGATTGCGTGGCGCAACCCGGGCAGTGCAAAGAGGCGGCTGGCTGCGCCCTCCACCTCGGGCGCCAGCTTCCGCGCATGATAATGGGTGAGCGTCCCGTCCACATCCCACAGCAGAGCGGCGATGTGCTCGCGGCGCACGAAGTCGTCGTCCAGCTGTTCCAGGCTGCGCAACTCGTGGGTGGGTTTCAGCCGGCGCGCCACCCGCCATGCGACCGGCGCAGACTGCCGCAGCGTGAGCAACCAGTCCCGCCGCCCCGCTTGTGTCTCTGCCTCCGCCACCCTCACTCCCTGTTCAACAGTTGCCCGAGTGGATTCGAGCGATCGGTTGCCTGCTGCGATTCTGCGGTTAATCTGGCGGAGCGCAAGTCTTGCGCGCGACGTTTGTCGCGCAGGCGCTACAACAGGACGCGGCGCGCTGATCGGGCCGAGGTCATTGGAATGGGTGGGGCATCCCGTGTGGAGGCCGAACGGGAGATCAGCGCAGCTTTCCCGCGACAGTTGCGCCGGTCAGGCAACGCACTGCGCCAGGCGGGCGCTCGCGTCGCGGGCGTGGAAGGCGTACCGTTGGGGGGATTGGAAGCTGGTCCGGAAATGGCAAAGGTCGTGGTGCCGCTTCCCGGTTTCGGGAGTACGGTGGTGTGGCCGGTGGGCCCTGGAAGGAGGTTTTGGCATGTATATCGGTCCGGAAACCATCATGCCGCTGGCGTCGGCGCTTGCCGCAGTGGGCGGTGTGCTGCTGATGTTCTGGCGCAAGGTGGTAGGAGTCACGCGGCTGACGGTCCAATGGATGTCCCGCACGTTCACGCGGATGTTCGCGCGCTGAAATCTCCGCACATTGAGCAGTTCGCCGTTGAGTCCTGAAGCGGGTTGCCATCGGCGGGGCGTGATGCAGCCCGGAGCAGCGGCGCTGGTGGCGGCCGCAGTGCAATCCGGGTTGCAATCAGCCGTGCGTTGGCCTGCGGTGGACGGGCGGCCGGGCCGCGGTCGGGGCCTTCGTTGGCAGCGTTGTCCGGCTGGCAGGCACGCCGCGAGTTTCCAGACAAGAGCGGGGAGCCACACGTGAAGCAGGGCGAACCGTCCCGTCTGCGCTGGCGCGACGTGTTCCTCGTGGCGGCCGCGCTGGGGCTGGCGACTGGGCTGGCGGAGACGGCGCTGCTGGCGCTGGCGCGTTTCGGCCTGGACCGCTTCACCCATCTGAATCCGCAATCTGCGTGGCTCGCGCCGATATCCTATCTCCTGCTCTTCCTGCTGCTCACGGCGCTGCTGCGCGTGCTCGCCTGGCGCGTCTCGCCGGATCGCATGCTGCGCTGGGTGCTGCTGGTGTGCATGGCACTGGGCGGCGCGGGTGTACTTTTCCTCTATCAGCGCTTGTCGAAGCTGGCCGCGCTGCTGGTGGCAGCGGGCATTGCCACGCAGCTGTCGCTGATGCTGGCGCGACGCGCAGGCCGGTTCGTGCCGCTCGCGCGGCGGGCCGTGCCGGTGCTGGCCCTTCTGGTAACAGCGGTGTTCGCAGGCCTGAACGGGCGCTGGCTGCTGGAAGAGCGGCGCGCGCTGGCCGCGCTGCCGGCGCCGCCGGCCGGTGCGCCGAACGTGCTGCTGATCATCTGGGACACGGTGCGCGCCGCGAGTCTCAGTCTCTACGGCTATGAGCGGCCGACCTCGCCCAATCTGCAGCGGCTGGCGGAAAGCGGAGTGGCTTTCGATCATGCGTATTCGACGGCGCCGTGGACGCTGCCCTCGCACGCCAGCGTCTTCACCGGCCTGCTGGCGCCCGAGCTGTCGGCGGACTGGCGCACGCCGCTGGATGCCAGGCCGCGCACGCTCGCGGAAGTGTTGCGCGATCGCGGCTGGCGGACCGGCGGGTTCGCGGCCAACACGTACAATACGAGTCGCGAGACCGGGCTCGCGCGCGGTTTCACGCACTACGCCGACTATTTCGTTTTCTCGGCGGGCGATTTGCTGCGCTCGTCCTCGCTGATGCGCGCGATCGTGAACCGGCCGCGCTGGCGGCACGCGCTGCACATGGACGATCTGCCGGGGCGCAAGCGCGCACCGGATGTGGACGCGGAGTTCCTGCGCTGGGCGGGCCGCGACAACGGTCACCCGTTCTTCGCGTTCCTCAACTATTTCGATGCGCATGATCCCTATCTGCCGCCCTCGCCGTGGGACACGCTGTTCGGGCCGCGGCTCCCGGGTCGCGACCCGGTGCTGCGCCAGGTGCGCAAGCTGTCGCCGCGCGAAGTGGTGGCCGAGCGCGATGCCTACGACGGCTCGATCGCCTACCTGGATCAGCACCTGGGGATGCTGCTGGATTCGCTGCGGCAGCGCGGCATGCTCGATAACACGATTGTGATCGTGACCGCCGATCACGGTGAGGAATTCGGTGAGCACGGCGTGTTCACGCACGGCAACAGCCTGTACGATCGTGTGCTGCACGTGCCGCTGGTGATATCCTGGCCGCGGTCGGTGCCGCGCGGCGCGCGCGTCGATGCGTGGATCTCGCTGCGCGATGTGGCGGCCACGGTGCTGGACGTGCTGGGCGTACCCTCTGACAGCCTGTTACCGGGTCGATCACTGGCGCGCTGGTGGATTGCGCCGCCCGGTCTCGCGACGCGGCCGGACACGCTCATCGCGGCCGTGAGCTACGCTTCGGGGAACCCGACCAACTATCCGGTGAGCCACGGCGACATGCGGGCCACGTTTGCCGATCCGCTGAAGCTGATCCGCGATGGCGACGGCGCCTTCGAGCTGTACGATCTGCGGCAGGACCCGGACGAGCGACACGATCTGAGCACCACGGCGGACAGTGTACGGGCGCTGCTCGCAAAGCCACTCGAGCGCTTTCCGGGCAGGATCCGTCCGGCGCGCCACTGAGATCGGCGCATGCCGTCGACCGGCACGACTTCCACCGTGAAACCCGTGGCCCCGGGTCGTGACGGCGCTATGTCACCGCGCACCGGCGCGTGGCTCGCGCTGCGCCTGCTGTGCTGGCTGCTGACGGCCGGCACGCTGGCATGGGCGTTCCTGGGCGGCGCTTTCCGCGGCGCGGAGGGCCAGTTGACCGGCCGCTTCGTGGTGCCGGTCGCATTGGCCGTGGTGTTCCTGATAACCGCGCTGTTCGCGACGCGCGAGCGCCTGCGCTTCCTGGCATGGGCGGGCACGGCGCTCGTCGGACAGGCGATAACGCTCCAGCTGATCCACGCCGGACCCAGTGTGGGATACCAGCACATCGCTGCCTGGAGCCAGCTGGCCGGCGGCGGCAACCGGGTCTGGAGTGCACTGCTCGTTCTGCAGCTCGTCGTCGTTACGGCGGCGTTAGCCGGACGGCGTCACGCTCTGGCGCGCTGGCTGGCGGAGCGCTGGACGGGCCTGCGACTCGCCGCGGTGGTCATCCTCTTCGTACTGACGAGCGCGACGCTCTCACGACCGCCACAGGCATACGTGCAGGAGCTGGTGCTGGCCACGCTGCTGCAGCTGCTGGCGCTCGCCACCGTCGTCCTGGCCTTCGGCGCGCTGCCCGCAAGCGACGTCACGGCTCTGCAGCGCAGGAGTGATCACCTGCTGGGCGCTGCAAACGACGCCACGCGTCTGGACCGTTTCAGCTGGTTCGCGGCAGGATTCGCCGTGCTGGCTGCGGCACTGCTCAATGTGCTCGCGTACCAGCGTCAGCCGCACGTGCCCGACGAGTTCGTCTACCTGCTGCACGCCCGCTACTTCGCGCACGGGCTGCTGTCCATGAAGCTGCCGCCGGTGCCGGCCGCGTTCGACATCGACCTGATGACGTATGATGCGACGCGCTGGTACTCGCCGGTTCCGCCCGGCTGGCCTGCGGTGCTCGCGCTGGGTGCGCGGCTGGGCGCTGCGTGGCTGGTGAATCCCCTGCTGAGCGGCATCAGCGTGCTGCTGGCGTACCGCGTGGTGGCCGGGATGTACGGGCGGCGACTGGCGAGGCTCAGTGTGCTGCTGCTGTGCAGCTCACCCTGGTTCCTGTTCATGGGCATGAGCTTCATGAATCACCAGGTGACACTGCCCGCGGCGCTCCTTGCGGCGCTCGCCGTGCTGCGCCTGCGCGACGGTGGTCGTCTGTGGTGGGCTCTGCCGGCGGGAATCGGTCTGGGTTTTCTGGGACTCAGCCGCCCGCTCGAGGGATTCACCGCGGCGTTGCTGCTCGGCCTCTGGACACTGGGCGGCCGCCCGCGTGCCGGCAGGCGGGTACTGCAGCTCACACTCATGGGCCTCACCGCCATGGCCACCGCCGCCACAACACTGCCTTACAACCGCCATTTCACGGGTCGCGCCACATACTTTCCGATCATGGCATACACGGATTCGCACTACGGTGTCGGCTCCAATTCGCTGGGGTTCGGCGCCAATCGCGGATTGCCCTTCGGCGGACTCGATCCATTCCCGGGCCACGGTCCCATCGATGTCGCGGTCAACGCGAACTTCAACGCTTTCCAGGTGAACATCGAGTTGCTGGGCTGGGCAACCGGCTCACTGCTGCTGCTGGCGCTGCTGGTGTTCTCACGGCGCATGCAACGTCGTGACTGGCACATGCTGGCCGTGATCCTCGCGATCACGGGCGCACACAGCTTTTACTGGTTCAGTGGCGGCCCCGATTTCGGCGCGCGCTACTGGTATCTCATTCTCATCCCCTGTCTGGTGCTGAGCGCGCGCGGGCTGGAGGTGCTGAGCGACAGCTTCGTGCGCGCGGAGGACGGGGCGCGACCGCAGCTCGCCGTACTCGCGCTCTGTCTGGCCACACTGCTGGTCTTCGTGCCCTGGCGCGCGGCGGACAAGTATTACCACTATCGCGGCGGCCGGCCTGACGTGCGCACTCTCGCGTTACGCAATGGATTCGGCAGAAGCCTTGTCCTCGTGCGCGGCCGCAATCACCCGGATTATGCTGCTGCGGCTGTTTACAATCCCGTCGATCTGCAGAGCGCCGCGCCGGTGTACGCGTGGGACAGGGACGCGGCGACGGAGCGCGCCGTGCTGGAAGCGTTTCCTGATCGCCCGGTGTGGATCCTGATGGTCCCTCGCGTACGGGCGAGGGGTTTCGCGTGGCGCGCGGGCCGGTGACTGCGGCCACACTGCTGCAGGAGTCGCCGCGTGACCACTGATGCGGCCGTGCTGCGCCGTTATGCCGGCGTGCGCGCACTGGTGTTCGGGGCGACCGGCTTCATTGGCGGGGCGGTGGCCAGGGCGCTGGTGGCACAGGATGCGCATGTGACGCGGGTGGTGCGCGACCGCGAGGCGGCGGAGCTGTTGCAGGCCGAAACTGGATTCGATACGGGGATCGTCGACTGTGATGTGCTGGACCGCGCCCGCCTCCACGCTACACTGCGTCTGCTGCGGCCCCACGTGACGTTCAACCTGACGGGCTACGGCGTGGCGCGTGCGGAGCAGGATGCGGTGCCGGCGCAGCGCATCAATGGCGAAGCACCCATGCATCTCTGCGAAGCCGTGAGCCACGTGCGCGATGCATCCTGGCCGGGTGCCGCACTGGTGCACGCGGGCACGCAGCTCGAGTACGGCATGGCAGCCGGCGAGCTGACGGAGGAAACGCCGCCTCGCCCGACCACGCTGTACGGGCGCACGAAACTGGCGGGCACGCTGGCGCTGCAGCGCTGTGCCGCTCTGTCCGGCATTCCCGTGATGACGGCGCGCATCTTCACGGTGTACGGCCCGGGTGAAATGGAAGGCAGGCTGCTGCCCTCGCTGATCGAGGCGACAACGACGGCCGCGTCACTACCGCTCACGAGCGGGACGCAGGCGCTGGACTTCATCTACATAGACGACGTTGCCGAGGGCCTGCTTCGACTCGGCGCGGCCCGGGTTTCCGGGGCGACCGTGGTGAATCTGGGCACCGGCCAGCTCACCTCGGTGCGCTCCTTCGCGGAACAGGCGGCGTATCAGCTGGGGCTGCCCGCGCAGCGCCTGCAATTCGGCGCGCTGCCGCAGCGCAGTGAAACCATGTGTTATGGTGCGGTGAGCACGGCGAAGCTGCGCCAGCTCACCGGTTGGACGCCGCCCACGACCGTGGCGGATGGTATTCGCAGGACCATGGAGAGGTACGGGTTGAGTCATGTCGAAGATTGAGGCGTCCCGCGCACAGCCGAAGGCCGGCTCGTTGCGGTACGGGCTGATCGGTTGTGGTGACATTGGTGTGGTGCGTGCGGCGGCACTGGCGCGCGCCGGCGCACGTCTGGTGGCTGTCAGCGATGTGGACGGCCGCAAGGCGGCTGCGCTGGCCACCAGGCATGGCGCATTGCACGATCGCGAATGGCACACACTGCTCACGCGCGATCTGGATGTGGCGATTATCTCCACGCCGCCTTCACTGCACGCCGAGATGGCGGTTGCGGCGCTGCAAGCCGGCAAGCACGTGCTGTGTGAGAAGCCGCTGGCGCGCACGCCGGATGAGTGTCGCGAGATGGTGGCGGCGGCGAAGGCCGCGAACCGTGTGCTGGCCACGGGCTTCAACTACCGCTTCTATCCATTGTTCCAGCGCGCGCACGAGCTGCTCGAGCGCGGCGAGATCGGTGAGCTGAGCCACATTCGCGCGTACGCCGGATACTCGGCGACCAGTCACAACCAGCCGTGGGTCAAGGATGCCAGCGTCGTGGGTGGTGGCGCGCTGCACGACAACGGCATTCACCTGATCGATCTGACGCGCTGGTTCCTGGGCGAAGTGGTGGACATCCAGGGGTGGGCGACCGGCTGGGTCTGGGGCTACGGCCGTGCCGAGGACAACGGCTTCCTCCTGCTGCGCAATGCCGCGGACCGCGTGGCCACGCTGCACGCCAGCTGGACGGAGTGGGGACGCTACCGTTTCGCCATTGAGCTGGTGGGCACGCGCGGCAGCATCGTGGCGACGTGCTTCCCGATGCGTCTCGAGATGCTGCGCTCGGACCGGCCCGGTGGTACCATGCAGCGCTCGCGCGAATCATTCCTGAGCACCATGATCGGCGAGCACCTGCGTTCCTACCGCTGGGTGGTCGAGCAGAGCTTCGTGCGCGAGTACGCGGCGCTGGAACAGGCCGTTGCGGGACAGCGCTCGAACATTGCGACCGGAACGGATGGCCTGCGCGCCATCGAGATCGCGTGTGCGGCCACGCACCTGGCGCCGGCCGCGGCCCCGCCGCGCAGTGCGGACCTGGAGCAGATGGAGGCGAACGCGTGAGCGACGTGCAGCGGGATGCGCCCTGCGCGCTCAGCGTCTCGGTCATCATGTTCGCGGGACGCGAGCCGCTGGCGCGGTGCCTCGAAGCGCTGACCCGGCAGCAGGGCATCGACCTGCCCGAGATCATCGTGCCCTGCGACGACGCACTGTCGGACGCTGCGTCGCTGGAGCAGCGTTTTCCGCAGGTCGCATTTCTGCGCCTGCCGGGCCGCCGCACACCCGCCGAACTGCGGACACTGGCGGTAACACGCGCACGTGGCCGTATCGTTGCCCTGCTCGAGGACCACTGTGTTCCTGACCCGGACTGGGGCGCGCGCGTGCTGGCCGCGCACGAAGCGGCGCACGCAGCCGTGGGCGGCTCCGTCGAGAAAGGGTTCCCCGCGGGCCGGAGCTCCGACTCCGCGCTCAATTGGGCTGTCTATCTCACGGATTACAGTCGCTACATGAATCCGCTGCCCGCGGGACCCGCCCACACGCTTACCGACTGCAATGTCAGCTACAAGCGTGCGGCGCTCGACGAAGTGGCTGATGCCTGGGACGGTGAATTTCACGAGAACGTGGTGAACGGGCGGCTGCACGCGCTGGGCCGCGTGCTCTGGCTGGATCCCGCCATCATTGTCCGCGAGCAGCGCCCGCTGACTGTGGCATTCCGCCGCGCGCGACCGGTACGCATTCGGCCGGCTGTTCGCCAGCACGCGCGTGGAGAATGCGCCCCTCTCCCGGCGCCTTGTGTATGCCGCTGCCTGCGTCATCATGCCGTTCCTGCTGGCCTGGCGTGCGGTCAGGAATCTGCTGCTAAGAAAGCGTTATCGCGGGCAGATCCCGCGCGTGCTGCCCGCCCTGCTGTTCGTCGCCTGCCTCTGGATGGCGGGTGAGTTCGTGGGCTATCTGACCGGATCGCCCGGCCGGCTCGCGCCCGGTCGTGCGGTGGCAGCGCAACCCGCGCTCCAGGGCAAGGGCTGAGCGATGGCGGGGTTCGGCAGGCTCGCAGAGTTCTGGGCGTGTGCCAGCGCGGTAGGCGAGGATGGCGCGGCGAGCCGCGCGATCCTGTGGCACGAAACGAAGAACATTCGGGTCCGCCTCGGCCTGGCGCGCCATCATCCCGGGCAGATCTACACGGTGCGTGCGCGCGGCGGGCTGCTTCACTTCCGTGACAACTTCGGCGACATCACGAACCTGCCCAATCTCTTCCATCGTCAGGTGTACCGGCCGTCCGTGCCGGTGGGCGATGGCGTCATTCTCGATGTCGGCGCGAATATAGGGCTGGCCGCCGCGTGGTTCGCGCGCGAGTATCCGGGCCGTGCGATTCATTGCTTCGAGCCGCTCGAGGAAAACGCGCGCATGGCCCGGCTGAACTGTCCATCCGCTGCGGTAAACGTCGTTGCCGTGGGCGCCTCGCCTGGACACATCGAGCTGTCGGTGGATCGGGATGCCGTGATGGCCTCGACCATTCCGTGGGAGCGCGCGGTGACGAAGCGCAGGCTCGAGGTGCTGACGCTGGACGACTACGCCGACGGCTATGGCATTGATGCGGTTGCCCTGCTCAAGATCGATACCGAGGGCATGGAGCTGGACGTACTCGATGGCGCCGCGCAGGTGCTGGCGCGCACAGGCGTGGTCACCATGGAAACGCACGGTGCCGACCGCCACGCGGGCACGCTCGAACGGTTGCGCGCCGCGGGCTTCCGCATTGATCGCGAGGCATTCGACGGTCACACGGGGATGGTCTTCGCGTCCCGCGGCGCGCGCGATGACCGCAAGGCGCATGGAACGGATGCATGGACTGGCACGGCCTCGAGCTAGTCTGCCCCGCGTGCCGCCAGGAGCTGCGTTCCCGGACTGACAGCCTCGTCTGCACAGCGTGTCAGCGCGCCTACCCGGTGCGCCTCGGCATTCCCGACCTGCGTCTCTGGCCCGATCCCTACATCGGTTTCGAGGAGGATCGCGCCAAGGGCGAGAAGCTGGCGCAGTCGAGCGCCGGACTCAGTTTCGCGGACATGGTCGAGCTGTACTACCAGCAGACCACGGTGGTGCCGCCGTTCCAGGCGAAGGCGTTCACGCGCGCCCTGCTGGCGGCAGCGGACAGGGCCGCGCACTCGCTGGATCGCTGGGAGCAGTCGGCGGCCGGCGACGCGGCTGCAGCCACGCTGCTGGAGATCGGCTGCGGAACGGCGCCCCTGCTGGTGCCCGCAACACGGCGTTATCAGCGCGTCGCGGGTGTCGACATCGCGTTCCGCTGGCTGGTGGTAGCGCGCAGGCGGCTGGAGGATGCGGGTGTCGATGTGCCGCTGCTGTGCGCCTGCGCCGAGGCGCTTCCCTTCCCTGATCAGGTCGCGGAACGCGTGGTGCTGGATTCCGCGATCGAGCTGTTGCGTGACGCGCGGCGGGGCGCGGAGGAGGCGTTCCGCGTGCTGCGCCCGGGCGGCTGGCTGTTCCTGGCGACGCCCAATCGCCTCAGCCTGGGCCCCGACCCGCACGTGGGGCTCTGGGCCGGAGGCTGGCTGCCACCGCGTGTGCTGGCCGCCTGGGTGCGGGCGCGGGGCGCAATCCCGCCCGAGCGCAGGCTCTTCTCGGCGCGCAGCCTGCGCCGGCTGCTCGTAAGTGAGGGATTCGACGCCATCGAAGTGTACGTGCCTGAAGTGCCGGCTGCGCAGCGCGCCGGGTTCGGTGCGGGCCTGCGTCGCGTGATCGATGCGTACAACGCAGGCGTGCGCACACCGCCCGGCCGCGCACTGCTGCGTCGCATCGGCCCGCTGCTGCACGCCACCGCCTGCAAACCTTCTGTTAGGCCGGCCCACGCGGGCGACCGCATGGCCGCGGCCCCCGCCCTGCCAGCGCCTGGCGCGTGAGCACGCCCGGGGGCCCCGCCGCGCAGACCACGACCGCCACGGCGCCGCCCAGCGTGGTGCGCAACTTCGTCACACTGGGGATCGGCGAGCTGCTCTCGCGCGTGATCGGGTTCCTGGGCACCATTTACATTGCGCGCCAGCTGGGCAGCGAGGCGTACGGTGTAGTCGGCTTTGCTTTCGCCGTGCTGCTCTATTTCGGCGCGGTGGGCGATCTGGGAATGGAGCAGCTGGGCCCGCGGGAGATCTCGCGCGCCGGCGGACAGCTGGCATTGCTGGCCGCTTCCATGTCGCTCAGCCGGCTGGCCGCGTCCGGCCTCATCGCGCTGGCCATGACGGCCGTGGGTCTGGGCCTGATGACGCGGCCCGAGGGACCGGTACTGGCGCTCTACGGTCTCACACTGCTGGCCACCGGAGCGAGCACGCGGTGGGTGCACATCGGCCTCGAGCAGGCACGCAGCGTCGCCGTTTCGCGCTTTCTGATCGAGGGTGTGCGCGTCTCACTGCTGCTGCTCTACGTGCACGGCCCGGCCGATCTGTATCGCGTGCCACTCGCGCAGTTCGCGGGCGAGAGCGCGGCCGCACTCCAGCTCTACATCAGCCTGCGCGTGCGCGGCGTGCGCCTGCGGCCGCGCATCGACACGGCGCTCGTGCGCACCGTGCTGCACCACGCCGCGCCGCTGCTGGTGACCAACCTGCTGGCGCTCGTCATCTACAATGCCGATGTGCTGATTCTACGCGCGTTCCGCGGGCGCGCCGAAGTCGGGCTCTACCTGGCCGCGTACACACTGATCAATTTCCTGGGCGTACTGGGCAACACCGCGACCTTGTCGATTCTGCCTGCGTTCAGCCGGCTGCGGGCAACGCACGGCGGCGGCGGCGATCTCTTTCGCGCGGCCATGGGGCAGGTCGCCGCCGTGGGACTGCCCATGGCTGTGGGCGGCGCCATGCTCGCGCCCGCACTGGTGGCGCTGATCTTCGGCCCCGACTACGCCGCTTCGTCGCCCATTCTGCGTGTGCTCCTGCTCTCCATCCCGGTCCTGCTGCTGCGCAGTGTGCTGCAGGCGGCGCTGATCGCGGCCGGCAGGCAGGATCGCGTACTGCACACGACCGCGTGGTCAGCGGCCATCACACTGACTCTCGATTTTTCGCTGATCCCGCTGCTGGGCATGATGGGGGCCGCGATCACCACCGTACTGGCCGAGGTGGCGCGCATGCTGATTGCGCAGCACTACGGCGGCGCCGTGGGCTACGGCCGGCCGCCGCTGCTGCACTACTGGCGGCCCGTGCTGGCTGTGCTGGTGATGGCGGGTGCGCTGCTGCTGCTGGGCCAGCGGCCCGTATGGCTGGCCGTGCCCGTGGGCGCGATCACGTATGGCGTAGTACTGCTCGCGGTGGGAGGACTGCGCCGCGGCAGCGCGCTGCGGGCCTCGATCTGAAGCGCGCCTGAATAATCAGGCCCGTGCCTGCAGCATCCGCCGCCTGCGCAGGAACAGCGAACGCACCGCGAAGACGACGCCGCCGACGAGCAGAAAAGCAAGCAGGCCCGCAATGGACCAGAAGTCCGAAGTCCGGTCGAGGTTCACCCGGATCAGCGTGTCGATGTACGGGATCTGCGCCCGGATCTGATTGAACACCTTGTTGTACTTGGGCGTGAGATCCTGCCTCAATTCGGGGAACTGCTGCTCCAGTGCGCTGCGGATCTGCGCGTTCACATCCTCCATGTGGTGCCGGGCCGCGGAGTCCGCTTCCGTGAAGATGATCTCGTTCAGCTCCGGCTCGATCTCCACCAGCTCGGCCTTCGCCCACAGCATGCCGGATGTCACGTGATCGAGGGAAATCGGAGATGAACGATTTCCCGTTCTTCAGCATGTAGACGCGCCGGCGCGTGTCGCGGATCGTGAACATTGGCCGCAGCTGGTATGGATCCACGTGCAGCTCGCGCACGCGCTGCTTGAAGAGTTCGCGCTGATCCGCCTTGATCATGCCCAGCACCGGGTGCGCATCGTCGGGCGTGCTGAACTTCGTCGGGTATTCGACGGCGTACTTGTACTCGCCCCGCTCCATGGCCTCGTCCGACACATGGTTGACCTTGATCTGCATCAGCTCGCGGCCGTTCTTGCGGTCGCCGGGATTGCTCAGATTCTCGCGCACCCGGTGCCGGATGCCGCTCTGCATGGCGCGCATCGGGAACGTGGGTGTATCGAAGTACGTGTCGAAGAACAGCTCGTTGGTCGCGTAGGACGTGAGTCCGGGATCGAGTCGGCGCAGGTTCGCGGTATCGGTGACGAAGCGCTCGGTAAGGAACCTCCAGACCGCATCCTCGAGCCGCATGGGCACGAAGATCTTGTCCTCCTGCTCGATGCGCAGGATGTTGTAGTCCCCCGCCGTGAACTCTTCCTCGTCCGGCTTTTCCGCCGGGGCGGGCCTGGGCACCGCCTGCTGCGCGGCGGGCGGCTGCTTCCCCGCACGCGCCCCGGGCGCCGGCTTCTGCGCAAGGAGTGGCGCGTGCAGCAGCAGCGCGAGCGCGCACAGCGCCGGTCCACCGAGCGCGCGCGCAACGGGAGGCGCCAGCGGCAACGGGGGAGTACCTGACACGGAATTACGGCGCATGGTGCCCGCGCGATCTCTAGAAGATCGTGTAAATGAACGGCGCCAGTACCGAACCCTGCGCAAAGACCAGCAGTGCGCCCACCAGAATCATCACCAGGATGATGGGCAGCAGCCACCACTTCTTGCGCACCTTCATGAAGGCCCACAGCTCGCGTGCAATGCTCATCGTCGAGTTCCTAGAATTGGCGTTCCAGATTGCTGCGCCGGGACGCGGGCTCGGGCCGCGCAACCCATGCACTCGCGACCGGCTTGCGCAGCAACGGCTTGTGCCCGAAGGCGCGCGCCAGGACGCCGGCCGGTGTGATCACCAGGAAGAATACTACACCCATGAAGATCGGCGTGGTCACCTTCGAGATGAGCAGCGCCAGTTGCATCCAGGCGCGCTGCACAGGGCCGAGATGACGCGGCACGATCAGTCCCCCGACGAAGAGCAGCACGCCCAGCGCGCCGGTCACGAGCATTGTGGTCTCGCGACCGCGCCACCACAACACGGCTGTCAACGCGAGAAAGGCGCCGCCCACCACCAGCCCGAACTTGCGTCCTTCGGCCGCGGTCATGGGCTTGCCGCCCGCGTGACCCGCATGGGACTGCACGCCTGTTACCACCTCAGCACTCATGTTACCCGCTCTCTGCTCGTGAAGGGCCCGCCGCCTCCGGGCGTCGGGCTTGTGCTTCCTTACCGCGCTCAGTCGCTCTCTGCTGGTGAAGGGCCCGCCGCCTCCGGGCGTCGGGCTTGTACTTCCTTACCGCGCTCAGTCGCTCTCTGCTGGTGAAGGGCCCGCCGCCTCCGGGCGTCGGGCTTGTGCTTCCTTGCCGCGCTCGGTCGCTCTCTGCTCGTGAAGGGCCCGCCGCCTCCGGGCGTCGGGCTTGTGCTTCCTTACCGCGCTCAGTCCAGCTGATACTGCATGCGCCAGTCCGTCTTCTCTTCCCACTCCTTCTGCACTTCCTTGCCCAGCAGGAACGGGCCGAGCACGAGGTAGTCCATGTGGGTTCGCATGAAGCAGCGGTACGCGTCGGCGGGTGAGCACACAATCGGCTCGCCGCGCACGTTGAACGACGTGTTGACCACGACCGGGCAGCCGGTGAGGCGCTCGAACTCGTGGATCAGGTCGTAGTAATCCGGATTGGTGTCGCGGTGCACGGTCTGGATGCGCGCGGAGTAGTCGACGTGGGTCACGGCCGGGATGTCGGAGCGCGGCACGTTGAGCATGTCGATGCCCCAGAGCCTGCGCTGCTCGCTGGTCATGGGGATCTGCCGTTCCTGTTTCACGGGCGCTACCAGCAGCATGTACGGACTCTCGCGATCCAGCTCGAACCACTCGTTCACGCGGTCCGCCAGCACACTGGGCGCGAACGGACGGAAGCCTTCGCGGAACTTGATCTTGATGTTGAGCTGTGCCTGCATGCGCGGTGAGCGCGGGTCGCCCAGGATGCTGCGCGCGCCCAGCGCGCGCGGCCCGAACTCCATGCGACCGTTGAACCAGCCCACGACCTTTTCCTCCGCCAGCAGGCCGGCCACCTCGTGCAGCAGCGCGTCGCGATCGAGACGCCGGTACACGGCGCCTTCGGAGCGCAGGTAGTCCTCGATCTGCTCCTCGCTGAACGCCGGCCCGAGGTAGGCGCCCTGCATCGAGTCCAGGCCGGGGTTGATAACACGGGGTTTGGCGCAGTAGCGGTGCCAGATCAGGCCGGCCACACCCAGTGCGCCGCCCGCGTCGCCGGCGGCGGGCTGGATCCATATGCGCTCGAACGGTCCCTCACGCAGCAGGCGCCCGTTGCCCACACAGTTGAGCGCCACGCCGCCCGCCATGCACAGGTTGCGCATGCCGGTTTCGCGGTGCAGGCTCCCTGCCATGCGCAGCATGATCTCTTCGCAGACTTCCTGTACGGAGCGCGCCAGGTCCATCTCGCGCTGCGTCAGGTTGGTCTCGGGCACGCGCGGCGGTCCTCCAAACAGCTCGTTAAAGGCCTCGCTGGTCATGGTGAGGCCGGTCAGGTAGTTGAAGTACTTCTGGTTCAGCGTGAACGACCCGTCGTCGCGCAGATCGAGGAGCTCGCGGTAGATCAGGTCGACGTACTTCGGCTCGCCGTAGGGCGCCAGGCCCATGACCTTGTACTCGCCGGAATTGACCTTGAATCCGGTGTAGTAGGTGAACGCGGAGTAGAGCAGTCCCAGCGAGTCCGGCCAGCGCAGTTCCTTCAGGATCTCGATGTCGTTGCCGTGACCCACACCCAGGGACGCCGTAGCCCACTCGCCCACACCGTCAATCGTGAGAATGGCCGCCTCATCGAAAGGCGAAGGAAAGAACGCGCTGGCGGCGTGCGACTCGTGGTGCTCGGCATACAGCAGCGGTCCCTTCCAGCCCAGCGCATCGCGGATCGTCTTCTCCTGGTACAGCTTCTCCTTGATCCACACCGGCCCGGCCTTCAGGAACGAGGCGAAACCGCGCGGCGCTGTGCCCAGGTAGGTCTCCAGGATGCGCTCGAACTTGAGCAGCGGCTTGTCGTAGAAGCCGACATAGCTCAGGTCCTCGACGCGGATTCCGCCTTCCGACAGGCAGTATGCGATGGCGTTCGCGGGAAAATCGGAATCGCCCTTCTTGCGCGTGAAGCGCTCTTCCTGCGCCGCCGCCACGATCTCGCCATCGCGCACCAGGCACGCGGCACTGTCGTGGTAGAAGGCGGAGAGGCCGAGGATCCAGACCGGCTTTTCGTTCACCATGCGTTCGTTCCCGGGTCCCTGCCAGAGAGTCGCCTGCCGCGTTGCAAGATCCGGGCAGACGCGTCGCTCCGACCTGCGCCCTCGCCGGCGCCCGCTTCCGGTGTCCTGCGCGACCCTTTCCCGAGCGCGAACCCCGTGCCCTCACCCTCGCCGGGAGGAAAGACGCTTCACTGCTCACCCAGTGTCCCGCGGTTCCGTCAGTCCTGCTGCACCGCTGCCACAGCTTCGCCGTTTCTGGGGACTGGGGCTCGGGCTGGTTGCTCGGGAACGGATTTGACTGCGTATCCTGGAGCTGGTTGCCTGGCCGCTTTGGGCCGCCACGCGGCGAGAATCCGGCCGACTGGACAGTCTACGCACAGCGATGGTCGCCGAAGCCAGCCCGCCCGCAGGCCTGCGGCTCAGTTCCCCAGCAACCAGCCCAAGCCCCCGCCCCAGAAACGTGGTCGCCGTTGAAGTCGGGGGGTACGCTCCTTGCCACCCCGCGGCGCCGTCGAACCTCAACTTTCGAGGCCTGTGAAGCTCAAGCTCTGGATCAAGATTCTGGTCAGTGTGGGCCTGCTGGTGGGGCTCTTCTACTTCCTGCCGTGGGAGCAGGTACGCGAGGCCATCTCGCGCATGTCACTGCTGGTGTGGCTGGGCGTGCTCGCGGGGTTCCTGCTGGGTCATCGTTTCGGCGCGAGCAAGTGGCGCCGCCTGGTGAATGCCGGCCGCGCGAACCTGCAATCGCGCGATGCCGTGCGCTTCTACTTCGTCGGCGTGTTCGCGAACACCTGCCTGCCCAGCATTGTCGGAGGCGACGTGATCCGCGCCGCGCTCGCGGCCAGGGCGACGGGTCGTCCCGAGGCAACGATTCTGGGCAGCATTGCGGATCGCCTGATGGACATCCTGACCACGGCGATCCTGCTTGCCGTGGGCGCTGTGCTGGCGCGCGGCTCGCTACCCGCATGGGGCGACATGCTGCTGCGCGTGGGGCTCCTGCTCACCGCGGTCGCCGTCGGTGCCATGGTCCTCGTGCTGTTGCGCCTGCCGCTGCGCCGCTGGCCTCGGCGGTTCCGCAGGCGGGTGGGGCGCAGTCTGGTAGCACTGCGTTATCTGAGCCGCGACCGCAGCGCCGCGCTCACCGCATCTGCCATATCGATCGGCATGCAGTCGGGCTTCGTCGTGCTCAACTACTGGATCGGCCGCACGCTGGGCATCGATGTGCCGCTGGGTGTCTGGTTCCTGGTCTGGCCGCTGGCCAAGCTGGCGGCGCTGGTGCCGCTCTCGGTGGGGGGGCTGGCCGTGCGTGATGCCACGCTGGGTGGCCTGCTGGTGCCGTTCGGCGTACCGATGGCACTGGGCGTGGTGGCGTCGCTGATCTGGCAGTCGATCATTATCGTGGGCGGCCTGCTGGGCGGCCTCTACTGGTGGGTCACAGGGCGCGGTCTGGGCGTGCGCTGGGCTGATGCCACGCGACCGGTCGTACTCGCATCGGGAGGCCGCAATCATGGCTGAGCCGCGCGTTCTGATTCTCGGCGCGGGGCCGGCCGGCCTGGGCGCCGCGTACAAGCTGCGCCGCGAAGGCAAGGCCAGCGTCACGGTGATCGAGCAGAATGAACGCGTGGGCGGTCTCGCCGGCAGCTTCGAGATCGGCGCTCAGCGCGTGGACTTCGGCAGCCACCGCCTGCACCCCGCGTGTGATGCCGCGGTCATGCAGGATATCAAGAGTCTGTTAGGCGACGATCTCCTCGATCGTCCCCGTCACGGCCGCATCGGTCTGCGCGGCCGCTGGATCCATTTCCCGCTCAAGCCGGTGGACCTGCTGCTGCACCTGGATCCGCCCTTCGCGGCGGGCACACTGCTGGATCGCGTGCGCAAGCAGCCGTACGTCCGCAACGGCTCGCCCGAGAGCTTCGCGTCCGTGCTGTGGCAGAGTCTGGGGCCCACGATCTGTCGCGAGTTCTATTTCCCGTACGCCCGCAAGATCTGGGGCGAGGATCCGGATGCGCTCTCGCCCATCCAGGCGAAACGGCGCGTGTCGGCGGCATCGTTCACGAAGCTCATCCGCAAGGTGCTCAGCTCGGTGCCGGGACTCAAGCCGCCCGGCGCCGGCCGCTTCTTCTATCCGCGCAACGGCTACGGCCAGATCAGCGAGGCGTACGCGGCGGCGGCCTGTACGGCGGGTGCGCAGATGATGCTCGGCTGGAAGGTCACCGAGCTGCGGCGTGACGACGACGCAGGTTGCTGGAACGTCGTCGCCCGGAAAGGAGATGACGTCACCGAGCTGCAGGCGGAGTACGTCTGGTCGACGGTGCCGGTCTCGCTGCTCACACGTCTGGTGCAGCCGGTCGCGCCCGCCCGCGTCACGGACGCGGCCGCTTCCATCGCATACCGCGCCATGATCCTCGTGTATCTGACGCTCGATGTGGACCAGTTCACGGAATACGACGCGCACTATTTCCCGGCCGCGAACATCGCGATCACACGGCTCTCCGAGCCCAAGAACTACGCGGTCCGCACGGAACTGCGCGGCACCACGCTCTGCGCCGAGCTCCCCTGCGCTGCCGACGACGAGCGCTGGCGCATGTCGGATGCGGAGCTGGGCCAGCTGGTGGCTGCGGACCTGGAGCGCGCAGGCGTTCCGCTGCCTCGCCCGCCCGTCGGTGTGCAAGCCCGCCGGCTGCGCCATGCGTATCCCATCTATCGCCATGGATACGAGCGCCATTTCGAGGCGCTCGATGGCTGGGTCGAGCAGTTGCCCGGCTTTCTCAGCTATGGACGGCAAGGCCTGTTCGCGCACGATAACACGCACCACGCCCTGTACATGGCATACGCCGCAGTGGATTGTCTGCGGGATGGTCGATTCGACGAAAACCGCTGGCATGACTACCGTCAGATCTTCGCCACGCACGTGGTAGAAGATTGAGCGACGATGGGCATCCTGTGTCTGCGTCACCCCCGCCCGCGTCTTTTCGATGGCAGCCAGGAGGCCGGCGAATTCCCCTGCGCCCGAGGCGCATCACGTGCAGCGCCGGCGCGACAAGGTGACCGCTGGATGACGCGATCGCGGCCTGCGTTTCCCCTCTACAGAGAGGCCGCCGAAGCCTCTGGAGATGGCGCGGTAAATGCCCTTCGGCGGTGGCGCCGCGCTGTCGAATCGGTTCCTCCTTCGCTGTGGCGAGCGCCTCGGCGCGGCTAGCCTTGATGGGATGATCGAATCACATCGTGAACGTGCGAGTGGCAGCTGGCTCGGTGCGCCCGCGTTTCTCAACGAGTGGGGTGCTTGAAGGTGATGTCGCCCGGAAGCGGGAAAGCGGCGACGGCGCACCTCTGCGCATGACCGCGAAGTCACTCGGCTGGCGGCTGTTCTTCACGTGCTGGATCGTATACGGCCTGCACTTCGCCACGGACATCGTGCGCGAGCATTATCCGGCCGTAGCGCTGGGTGATCACTTCACGTTCCGTCTGGACGAGTACGCCAACCTGCACCCGGACCTGTTCGAGAAGCCCGGCTACGGCTGGCACATTGGCAACAATCCCGGCGTCTCAATGTTAGCGGCCATTCCCTACGCGCTGGCGCGGCCCGTGATCGATCGCGTGGTGGCGAAGGTGCGCGCCGGCCGGCTGGCACGAGGCGACACAGTGCCGCCTGCATTCGATTCGCCGCGCACCCGGTCGGAGAAATTCTTCGCGGAAACCTATCGTCGGAATCTCGATGTGAAGCTGGGTCTGGCGGCGTTCGTGACACACGCATTCTTCATGGCGCCCGGCTCCGCGCTGGGTGTGGTGCTCATTTTTCTCGCGCTGCGCTCCGTGCTGCGCGATGATCGCACGGCGCTCTGGCTGTCTCTGCTCTACGCGTTCGGCACGCCCGTATTCTTCCGCACGGGCTTTCTGAATCACAACCTGATGCTGGGCCACATTGCGTTTGCCGGGTTCTTCGCACTGTGGAATCCGGCTGCGAACGACAAGCCCGCGCCCGGCCCGCGTCATTTCCTGGCGGGTGTCGCGGGCGGCACGGCCATGCTGTTCGACTACAGCGGTGTCGTGTTTCTCCTGGGCCTGTTCGCGTACGCACTCGCGAAGCAGTTGGCGGACGGAACACGGCGTAATGCGTTGCGCTATGGCGCGCTCTACGTGCTGGGCACGCTCGGTCCCGTGTTCCTGCTCTGGCTCTACCAGTGGCGTTCGTTCGGGAATCCGTTCCTGCCGGGACAGGCGTGGATGCCGCCGGTCGAGTACATCGATCTTGGTTATCAGGGCTACAGCATGCCGCAGTTTTCCCTGCTGTTCTCGCTGGGCTTTGATCTGCGCTTCGGTATCTTCACCTGTGCGCCGGTACTGCTGCTGGGTTTCCTCGCGCCCTTCCTGCGCCGCGGCAGGCCGGATCTGCCGACGCTCGAAAAATGGGCCTGTCTGCTGCTGTTCATCGGACTCTGGGTCTTCTTTGCGGGCAACAACTACAGCCGGCTGCAGTGGAACACGGGTGTTCGCTACATGACGCCGGGCATTCCGTTCCTGTTCCTGCCCGCTGCTCTGGTACTGCTGCGGCTGCCGCGTGCCGCCGTGTTGGGCCTGTCCGTGGTCTCCATCACCTTGAACTGGTGCATGGCCATGAACCGTGAGATCTGGCACGCGCTGGGCGTGCTGGGACCGGTCGCGAGTGTGCTGACAGGGGGTTTTCAGCTGCCGGCGCTCACCACGCTGTCGCGCATGCAGATGTTCCGTGCGTGGGTGCCCGCCGAGGTTTCGCCGTTGCCGTTGCTGCTGCTGGCCGGCGTCGTGATCTGGCTCATCTGGCGAGGTCATGTCCCGCGGGCGGTGGCGCCCGCGTCGACCTGAGTCCGGTGGTAGAAGCATGCATTCTGAGCAGAAGCCAATGAACGAATCTTCGTCCTCCGGTGGCCGCGGCATACTTGCCGACATGGTCACGGATCGGCCGGCGCAGCCCACCGGTTTCTCCGTGGACGTGATGATCCCCGTGCTCAACGAAGCGCACGTGCTGGAGAAGAGCGTGGAGACGGTGCGCGAATTCCTGCGGCAGAATCTCCGCCATCGCTGGCGCGTCGTGGTGGTGGACAACGGCTCGAAGGATGGCACGGATCGCATAGCGCAGGCGCTCGCCGGGCGCTATGCCGATGTGGGCTTCGTGCATCTCGACCAGCGCGGTCGCGGCCGGGCGCTGCGCCAGGCCTGGTCACGCAGCGATGCCGATGTGATGTGCTACACGGATGTCGACCTGTCGACCGAGCTGCCGGCACTGCCCCGTCTTGTCGATGCGATTCTGTACGAAGGCTATGACCTGGCCACCGGCTCGAGGTTGATGCGCGAATCGCAGACGCAGCGCTCTTTCAAGCGCGAAGTGATCTCGCGCACCTACAACCTCATTGTGAAGAGTGTGCTGCGCACGACGTTCAGTGATGCGCAGTGTGGCTTCAAGGCAGTCAGCCGGCGCGTGGTCGAGCACGTGATGCCGCACGTGAAGGACCAGTCGTGGTTCTTCGACACCGAGCTGCTCACACTCTCCGAGAAGTGGGGCTATCGCATCAAGGACGTGCCCGTGCTGTGGATCGAAGACGACGACAGCCGCGTGAAGATCGCGCGCACGGCATGGGATGACATCAAGGGTGTGTGTCGCGTGCGCTGGTTCCTCTGGCGCTCTCCCATTTCGCGCGGCATGAGCGCGTCGGCGCGCACCCGGCTGGCGGAGTCGTACCGCGCCGGGCCGTTGTCGCCGCGCGCCCAGTCGGACCAGGCCTGACCGGAGGACGAACGGCGTCCATGCGAGCGCTGTTCGTCACGGGCGCCAGTGGTTTCCTGGGCCGCGCCTTCCTGCAGGGGCTGGCAGAGCACACGGACTGGTCCGTCACCGCACTGACGCGCGGCACCACGCTGGCGGAGAATCCCCGCCTGCGCGTCGTGCGCGCCGACCTCTTCGACAGCAACACCTGGCATCCCGCTCTCGCCGGCGCCGATGCCGTGCTGCACCTCGCCGCGGTGGTGGGCAAGGCGCCCATGAGCGAGCACCTGCGCGTCAACGCCGATGGTACGGCATTGCTGCTGCGCGCGTGTGCCGAGGCGGGCGTGCCGCGCTTCCTCTTCGTCAGCTCGATAGCAGCCGGTTATCAGGACAAACGCTACTACCCCTACGCCATCGCCAAGCAGCGCGCCGAGGCGCTGGTCCTCGCCAGTGAATTGCGCAGCACAATTGTGCGGCCCACGATCGTGCTGGGCCGGGGCTCGGCCATTGGCCGGCGGCTGCGCTCGCTCGCCGGACTGCCGCTGCTGCCCGTGTTCGGCGATGGACGGGTGCGCGTGCAGCCGGTGCACGTCGCCGATGTCGCCGCGGTGCTGCGTGCGCTGTTGCAGGCCGATCGCTTCCGGCAGGAAACGCTGGACCTCGGCGGCCGCAATGTGCTGACCATGGAAGCGCTGCTGCGCAGGCTGCAGCGGGCGCTGCGCGGCCGTGAGACGCGCGCCGTGCACCTGCCCCTGCAGGCCCTGCGCAGCACGCTGGCGTGGCTGGATCGCATGGCGCCGGGCGTTGCGCCCATCAGCGCCGGCCAGCTGGCCGCGTTTGCCAATGACGGCGCGGCGGCGAGCGATGCGCAGGCGCTCGCGCCCGGCCACAGCTTCGCCACGCTGGACGCGATGATCGCGGAAACGGTGCAGGATGGCTGACCCGTCCGTGTCCGCGCCGGCCGTTCGTGAGGAGTGCCGCGTGTTCACGCGCTACCTCATACGCGCCGACGCAACGGAGCGCGTGCAGCTGGGCTACGCTCGCGGACTGAACAGCCGGTCGTTCCTCGATGCCGCCCCGCGCACGGCACAGGACCGCATGCTCGTGCGCATCGCCGCGCGTGGTCCGTTCATGACGGGGCTGGCGGATGCGTGGGCGCGTTTTTTCGCGCCGGCGGGTGACCTGCGTCGTCGTCTGACATTGCTGCTCGCGATCCTGGAGAGCACATCGCCTGGCGAAGCCGCGTTCGAGCCGCCCGCCGGAGGTCGCGTGCGCGCGATCGTTGGCGTGCTCGGTGCGGCCGCGGGCTTCGCGGTGCGCCTGCTGCTCGCGTTCCTCGTGATCGCACCGCGGCACGCGCTGCTGCGTTTGCGGGCGAGCGCATGAAGCCGATCGCGGTAGTGGGCTCGGGGCCGAGCGGCGTTCATTTCGCGCAGACACTGCTCGAGCTGGGGCAATCCGTGGTGCTCGTCGACGTGGGAAAACCGCGTCCGCCGGCCGTCCTGCCTTCCGCCAGTCTGCGGCAGCTCAAGTCCGATCTGGACGACCCGCTCGATTACTTCCTCGGCAGCGATTTCGAGGGCATCACGTTTCCCGGCGCCAGGGGCGAGTACTATGGTGTGCCGCCGGGGCGGGAGTACGTGTTTGCCGAGCCGGGCGGATTCGAGGTGCGCGCCCGTGGCTTCGCGCCGCTCTTCTCCTTTGCTCGCGGCGGCCTCGCCGAGGCCTGGACCGGCGGCGTGTACCCTTTCAATGAGGCAGAACTCGCGGACTACCCGGTCGCGTTCGACGACATGAAGGCCGCATACGCCGAGGTGGCGCGCCGCATCGGCATCTGCGGTGAGCTGGACGATCTCGCGCGCTTCATGCCGCCGCACGACGGGATCATGCCGCCGCTGGTGCTGGACCGGCACTCGCAGTTGCTAATGCGTCGTTATGGGCGCGTCCGCGAGCGGCTCAACCGTGAGCTGGGCTGCTGGCTGGGCCGTTCCCGGCTGGCCACGACCACGACCGACCACGGCGATCGTCGCGGCTGCCGCTATCTGGGGCGCTGCCTCTGGGGCTGTCCCGTCGATGCCATCTACACACCATCGCTGACACTGGCGGCGTGTCTGCGACACGACCGCTTCCGCTACCTGCCCGACTTCTATGTGACGCATTTCGAGACCGGACCCCGCCGGCGCGTCACCGCGCTGGTGGGCCGGCGCGAGGATGGCAGCGCGCAGCGCATCGACGTGGAAGCCGTGGCGCTGGCCGCTGGCGCCCTGAACACATCGCGCATCTTTCTCGAGTCCGTGTACCGCGCCACCGGCGAGCTGCTGCGACTCGGTGGCCTGATGGACAACCAGCAGGTACTGGTGCCATTCGTGAATCTGGACATGCTCGGCGTGCGTTACGAGCCTTCCAGCTACCAGTATCACATGCTGGGGCTGGGACTGGAAACGCCCGACCCTCGCCATTACGTGCACGGCCAGATCACGACGCTCAAGACGACCATGGCGCATCCCATCATCCAGAACCTGCCCTTCGACGCACGTGCCGCGACGGGCGCCTTCCGCTGGCTGCGCGGCGCGCTGGGCCTGGTCAATGTCAATTTCCATGATGACCGGCGCGACACCAACATCATGACGCTCGAGCCGCGGCCTGGCCGCGAAGCAGCGCTCGTGATCGAGTATGCGGCGGCGCCGGGTGAGGCGGCGAACGTGGACGCAGCGCTGCGCCGCGTACGCGCGGCACTGCGCCGGCTGCACTGTCTGGCGCCCACTGCAATGGCGCACGTGCGCCCCAAAGGTGCCAGCGTGCACTACGCGGGTACGCTGCCCATGACGCGTGAGGGTGGCGACTGCACGGCCACGCCCGACTGTCGCAGTCGTGATTTCGACAACCTCTTCCTGGTCGACGGCGCCACGTTCCCCTTCCTGCCGGCGAAAAACATCACGTTCACACTCATGGCCAACGCAGTGCGCGCGGCCAGGGCCAACTTCGGGCCATGACGGCGTCGGACGAGCGCAAACTGGCGTTGCGGCCTCTGCTGCTGCTGGCCGTCTGGTTCGCGTTCAGCACCGGGCTCGCCGAGCTGCTGGTGTGGGTCGTGGCGCGCTGGGGCGTGCACCGCGCTGTGCATTTCGATCCACAGCTGGTCTGGACCGCGCCGGCCGCGCATCTGGCGGTGTTCGGTGTGCTGGCACTGCTGTTAGTCCTGGCATGGCGCACGCGGCCGGTTCCCGCTCTGGCCGTGCTGGCAGTCTTCTGCGCTGCCGGCCTGTACAGCATCGCCCTGATGGTGCCGCGCGTGCACCCGCTCGCTTCCCTGCTGCTGTCGCTGGGCGTCGGCGTGCAGCTCGCGCGCATGCTGAGCCGCCATCCGCAGGCGCTGCTGCGGCGGGCCAGGCGGACGCTGCCATTGATGGCCGGCCTGGTGCTGCTGCTGACCTGTGGCGTCTACGGCGGCGAGGCATTGCGGGAATGGCGGGCGAGGCGCGCGCAGCCGGCGCCGGACAGCACCCGTCCTAACGTGCTGTTCATCATCTGGGACACGGTGCGCGCCGCCAGCACCAGCCTGTACGGCTACGATCGCCAGACCACGCCCTTCCTGCAGTCGCTGGCCGCGCAGGGCACGGTGTTCGATCGCGCCATCACGGCGGCGCCCTGGACGCTGGCTTCGCACGGCACACTCTTCACGGGCCACATGCCCTTCGAGCTGTCCGCCGACTGGGAAACCCCGCTCGATGGGCGCTGGCCCACGCTGGCCGGCTACCTGTCCGCGCGCGGGTACGCCACGGGCGGTTTCGTGGCCAACTACATCTACGGCCCGCCCGCCTACGGACTGGCCCGTGGTTTCGTGCACTACCGCTTCTATCCGCTGACATTCGGTGTCATCGCCACCAGCGCGCCGCTGGTGCAGCATCTCGTGCGTCAGGCGAACCGCTGGCTGGGCACATACTACGTGCCGGGACGGCGCCGTGCCTCGGACATCGCGCGGGAGTTCCTGGACTGGCAGGCGACACAGCAGGGCCGGCCCTTCTTCGCGTTTCTGAACTTCTTCGACGCGCACGATCCCTACGCTCCCGAAAAGCCGTTCGACACCAGGTTCGGGAGCCCGCGCGTCCGCCGCATCGCCACCGGGCGTGACCCATCACCCGCGGAGCGCCGGGATCTGATCGATGGCTATGATGATGCGATCACATCCATGGACGAGCAGGTTCGGCTGCTGCTCGAGGCACTGCGCCGGCGAGGCGTGCTCGAGCACACGCTGGTCATCATTTCGTCGGATCATGGCGAGGAGCTGGGCGAGCACCGCCTCTGGGGTCACGGTAACAGTCTGTTCATTGATGAGCTGCACGTGCCGCTGCTCGTATCGTTTCCCGGCGGGGTTCCCGGCGGCGTGCGTGTTCCAGGGACCGTGAGTCTGCGCGACCTGCCCGCCACCATTGCGGACCTCACCGGCCTGGCGGATGGTGCGCCCTTCCCCGGTCGTTCGCTCACGCGCTTCTGGCGCTCGCCGGTCGACACCACGAGCGAGTCAGCGGTTTCCGTCGTGCCCTTTTCCGCACGCCAGCCGGACTGGTATCCCATTCCTCGGCGGGCGACATGCGCGGCGCCGTGCGCTGGCCCCAGCATCTGATCGTGCGCGGCGATGCGAAGCAGGAGTACTTCGATCTGGACCGTGATCCCGCCGAAGCAGACAATCTCATTACATTGCCCGATTCGCTGCGCATAGTCGGCCTGCGCGCGCTGCTGGACCGCGTCCCCCGGCACGTGATAGCCCGTGCCACCGGTGACAACGGCGCGCCTGCCGCGCGTGCCCGCAGTTATGTCGTAATCGGCCTGCTCCTGGTGCCGGCGGTGATTGCGCTAGTCTCCTCCCAGTTTCCGGCTCACCATCTCCGGCATACACGCAACTCTCGGGTGATCCCGCATGGGCCCGGACACAGACCACCCACGTGGTGCTGAAGCTGCGCGCCTTCGTGGCCGTGCCACTGGTGGCGGCGTTGCTGCTCCTGCTGCCGGCTCCAAACAGGCTGTTACGCGGGAGCCTGCAACGTCAGGCCGGCTGGCCGCGGCGGCTCCTGAGCGAAGCCCGCAGCGGCTGGCGAGGCGTGCCGCGCGCCGAGCGGCTGGCGCTCTGTGGCATGGTGCTCGCGGGCGCCGCTCTGCGCATCGCGTTTCTGCAGCGCTCGCTGCTCTGGGACGAGGGCAAGACGCTCTTCGACTATGTGCTGCGCCCCGCGTGGGTTGCCGTGCCGTGGTATCCGGAGCCCAACTCATGTGTTGAACTCCATTCTCGCGCACTTCACCACAGGCTTGTTCGGCGGCAGTCTCTGGGCCCTGCGCCTGCCCGCGCTCACGTTCGGCGTGCTGCAGATTCCGGCTGCGTGGCTCGCCGGTCGGCTCCTGTACGATCGGCGCACCGGTATGCTGGCGGGCGGGCTCGTCGCTGTCTCGTCCGCGTTGACCGCCTATTCCGTGAATGCGCGCGGCTACAGCTTCGTGGCCTTGTGTGGCCTCGTGCTCCTGAGTCTGGCGGCGCTCATGCGGACCGCGATGACGCGCCGCTCTGGATGGCATTCGTGCTCGATCGCCGCACTCGGGTTGTGGCCCGCCCCCGTAATGTTGTTCCCGATTGCCTTCGTTGCAGGCTGGCTGCGTTCTCAGGGAATCGCCGGCAATACCGCGATCAGCCGCATTACGCTGCGTCGCACCCTGCTCGCGGGCGGTCTGGCGCTCGGGCTCGCTCTGCTGCTCTATTCGCCCGTTCTAATTTTCACCGGGCCGAGGCTGCTTTTCGCGAACCGCTTCGTCACACCGCTCTCGCTGCGGGACTTCCTGACCGCGTGGCCGCCGCTGATTGCCAGCACCGCCGGCGAGTGGACACACAACGCTCCGCTTCCGCTCATCGTGCTGCTGGGTTTCGGCCTGATCCTCGGTGTGGCGGAGCACCGTCGACTGAGCCCGTCGCGCATCCCGCCCATTGCCGGGCTCGCCGGACCACTCGCGCTGGCGACACTGCAGCGCGTCGCGCCGCAGGCACGCATCTGGTCCATTCTGCTTCCTTTTGCGATCCTGATCGTTGCCGCCGGGCTGGTAGCTGGCTGGCGTCACCTGCCGCTGCGCGGGCGCGCGCGCGGGCCGCTGGGGGTGGCCCTGGCGTGTCTGATGCTGTTGTGGCTGGGCGCTGGCATCCTGCGCGCGGAGCTACTGGTATCGCGTGACCTGGAAACGGAGAGCATGCCGCACGGCGAGCAGATCGCTGCGGCGCTCGCGTCGTCCCTCCGTCCCGGCGATGTCGTCGCCTCGATCTTTCCGTCGGTGATGGTCGTGCGTTATGAGCTGCGACGCGCCGGGCTGCTGCGCTACTACGTTCCCGCGTCGGATACGACGCGGCGCGCGCTCGTTGTTGTGAACAGCTACCGCTCGCGCCAGACGCTGGAGCAGGTACTCGACAAGACCAGACTGCGTGAGCGCGCAACCGAGCCGGCTGAGCTGCTGCTGGAAACCGGTCCAGTCCGCCTTTTCGCGGTTCCTCTGCGGCAGTAGCGCGCGACGACGCCACCGCCCTCAGTGCACCGTCTCGGCTGCTGTTTCGGTGTGATTCCGCGCCGCCGCCGCCCGCGGTGTGATTTCCTTCAGATAGAGCAGCGGAACACCCATGCGTTCCACCACGTGCACCGTCGTCCCCGCAACGGTGGTATCGCAGCCGAGGCGCGGGTTGCCCAGGAAGAGATCGGGATCATTGCGCGGCTTCACGTATGTGAACCGGTCCGCAGGCAGGTAGTACCTCGTGGAGGTAGGTTCCATGCAGCTGGCGACGCGCAGCGGCTGATGGTCTGTAGGTAACGCGTAGTTATCAACGAGCCAGAGCGCGCCTTCCCGGTCAGATGCACCCCAGTAATCCGTCTCGTAGGATTTCGCCGCAACGCGCAGCCCGCCGGCAATCGCATGATTGAAGTAGATATACTCGTACGGGTGCAGCCTCACCATGTCCACGAGCGTGAGGATCATGGATGCGAGCGCCAGTACGCCGACTCCAGCCGCCAGCCGGTCGCGACGATGCAGCAGCGCGGCCATGCCACAGGCCGCGGCCGCGCACGCCAGCAGCACCACGAACGTGAAGTGTCGCATACCGTCGTACAGCACGGCCGCTGTCAGCGGCGCATAAACCACGGGGAAGGCTACGGCCAGCGCCAGCGCTGCCAGACTGACCACACGCCCGCGCGGCGCCTCCGCTGTCGCGTGACGCCAGTGCATGCGGTGGCGCACGATCCAGATACCCGCCAGAACGACCGCGACAAGTACGCCCAGCAGCAGGAACTCCGGCAGACGACCGCGATGAACTCGGGCAGATAGCGCCGCGGCAGATCGATGGCGCGAACCACACGCGCCTCGAAGAAAACACGGCCACGCCACGGGAAATGCGAGAAGACAGGAGTCGTGCGGAGCAGTGCTCGATGGGATCGATCGCGGCTCTCGGCCACCAGGGCAACATGATCAACCATGCGCCCGCGCCCGCCACTGCGTAACGCCAGCCAAACGTCCATGTATCCCGCAGCAGAGATGACGATGAATCGGCACCTGCAATGCGCTCACCGCGCTCCAGCACAACCCACGCCACGAACGCCGCCCCCAGACATATGAGCAGCAGAATGCCGCCCACGCGCACAGCCATGGTCAGACCGATGCTGACCGCGAGCGCCAGCATCTGCCGCCAAACTCAGCCGCGGCAGCGTTTCGATGGACCGTACCACCCCTACATCCCAACGCGAACAGGCTGCGAACGGCACGTCCTTCGGTTGTTGAAGATGTGCCCGAACCAGGTGGCGTAAGCAGTGCGAAGAGTACAGCCAGAAATCCGGCCAAGGCCCCACCCAGCCGCCGCGCAATCAGCCAGATGGCCGCGGTGCCACCCAGACCGAACAGCGCATTAACGAGGTGGCGTGACTCAAAGTGTCCGAAGGAAGCACCCGCGTGGCCAGCTCGGCCAGCACGTCAAAAAACGCCGTAGTAGATCAGCAGCCAGTAGTCGAGGGGCGCACGATCGTGAAAGCCGGACCGTACCAGGAGATGATGTACTGGCCATACGTCGCCTGGTAATTCTCGTCCCAGGTAACACCGTATTGACGGAATGACAGGAACATGACAACAACTGCAATCGCAAGCAGTCCCCCGGTTGCCATGTCCCAGCCGCGCCGAGCGCGTGGGGCTCTGCGGACCCCGACGGTCCGCGGCCGGTTTCTGCTGTGTTATCTGCTTCGGCCAACCCTGTCATCCTGCTGTACGGCGCGCACACGCGTAGCCTACCGCTGAAGCTCGTTGCAGATGTGACGCCTCTCACGAGGCGAAATGTCGATCGTGAATTCCCTGCCGGCCTCGCTCATCACGCCGCTCAATCCAGTGCTGCGTCCTGCGGCACGTTGGGGCGTACCGGCCGTGTGCGCCGACTGCGCATGGTGCGCAGCGTAGCCAGAGCGAGTCACAGCGGTTCGCAAGCATATTGCGCCGCGCCATCCGCGTCAAGCCTTGCCGGCACCCATCCGCGGCGCCTACGCTGCATTGTCAGAGGGAATTCCTGCCGCGTTTTCTCAGTACCCTAAAACCCGTGAGTCATTTGCGAGTGCCTCGTCGATTCCGCCCCCGGATCGTCATAGCCGTAGTGATGCGGCGGTGTGCTCGCCGCCGTTTTCTGGATCGTTCCCGTCATTATTCGCCAGGCCTACGACGGCCACAGTCTGTCCGTCCTTCCTGAACCGGATGATCAGCGGACGTGGTCATGTGCCGTGCAGATGTACATCGGGCTGTGGCAAAGTACGCCTTGCGCGCTACCGGTCTGCTGATGCTGCTGGCCGCGCTGGGGACGGTTCTGCACGCTTACGCGGCCGGCTGACAGCGCTCGCGCAGCGCCTGGCGACGGGCGCGGGTGTATCGCCATACGGGGCGCTGGTGGTCGCCGCATGGCTGGGCATTCTGTTCGGACTGCTCGACTTCTTCGGCTGGTTCCTGCGCAGTATCGCAACCGGCAAGCTGGTCGTGTGGTCCGATCCACACGCGGTGTGGCTGGCGCCACTCGCGCTGCTGACCCTTTTCACGATCATTGTGATGCCCTTCGCGGCCGCGTTCGCCTGGCTGCACGTACCGCTGCCGCTGCGAGCCGTTGCCAGTGTGCTGGTCGCACTCGGCAGCTACGGTTTTCTGCGCAGTCTCCGGCTGGGCATTCGCATCCGGCAGCGGTGGCGGTGCTGGCGCTGGGGGCGGGTGTGTACGCCGGCCAGCGCTGGCATAACAGTCTCTTAAGGATGACGCGGCGCACACTGCCGCCGACGCTGGCCCTGCTCGCACTGGCGATCCTCGGTCTCACAGCAGGCCCCGCGGTGCTCGAGCGCTACCGGCTCTCTCGTCTCGATCAGCCCGCATCCGGTGCACCCAGTGTGCTGCTGATCATCCTGGACACGGTGCGTGCCCAGAATCTCGGTCTCTTCGGCTACCAGCGTCCGACTACGCCTCGTCTCGAGGCGTATTCGCGCAGCGGCGTGGTCTTCCTGAACGCGATTGCTCCGGCGCCGTGGACGCTGCCCACCCATGCCAGCATCCTGACGGGACAGCCGCCCGCGGCACTGAGCACCAGCTGGCGTATTCCGCTGGACCATGCGTATCCCACGCTTGCGGAGATGCTGTCTGCCCGCGGCTACGCCACGGGCGGCTTCGTGGCTAACCTGCTGTATACATCACGCAGCACCGGCCTGAATCGCGGCTTTCTGCATTATGAGGACTATGATCTCTCGTGGTCGCTCTGGGCGCACAGCGCCTGGCTGACGGAGCAGATCGGCACGTGGCTGGCACGGCAACTCCAGAACCGGCCCATGCTGGTGCGCAAGCGCGCGCCGCAGGTGAGCAGCGAGCTGCTGCGCTGGGTGTCCAGTCTGCGCGGCCGGCCCTTCTTCGCGTTCCTGAACTACTTCGATGCTCATTGGCCCTACGAGGGACGGTCGGCCTTTCTCGATCGGCTGGGCGACCAGCCCCGGGACAGCATGCTGAACGCGGCGGTGGTTCAGGCTCCCATGAGCGGCACAACGTTACCACCATTGACAACTACGACACCTCGGTCGCCTTCCTCGACCAGCAGGTGGGTGCGCTGCTGGACTCGCTGAAGGCAAAGGGACTGCTCGATAACACTGTTGTTATTGTGGCGGCGGATCATGGCGAGCAGCTGGGCGAGCGCGGATTGATCGAGCACGGCAATAGCCTCTACTGGCCACTGCTGCACGTCTCGCTGCTGCTATTCTCGCCGCTCAGCCTGGCGGCTTCGCTGCGCGTGGCGCAGCCGGTCAGTGTCACCGACGTGTGCGCCACGATCCAGGACCTCGTGAGCGCGGCACACGCGGAGCGCGTTGCGGCGGTGCATCGCTCGCGCCATTGTGGGCAGGCGGTTCGGAAGCGGAGACACTGGTGCGTTCCACGGTGACACCGGATGACTGGGACCGCACTCTGCCCAGCCCGTTCCGGCGCGGGCCCATGCGCTCGGTCGTGTCCGGCAGGCTTCACTACATTCACAACGGCGATGGGGTGGAGGAGCTATACGACGTGCTGGCGACCCATGGGAGGCTAGAGACCTCAGCCGGACTCCTGAATTCCAGAACGATCTCACGCGTCTGCGACAAGCGGCGCAGGCGCCGGTTGTGACTTCCCGCTGACGCCAGGGCGACCCGGTTTCCCCACCGGAGCAGGCAGCCACTCGTCTCTGCACCATCATGCCGTTCAGTTCCAAGGGCAAGGACGCCTTTGCTGATTACCGACCCGGTCATCACCTCCACGAAAGCTCCTCAGCCAGGTCTGGCGGTCCATTCTGTGGGAGGATGTATGCGATCGCTCGACGCCGCGCTGTTCGTTGTGTTCCTCTTCGCGGTTGTTGTGAGAAGGCAGCCGGATCACCCATCATCGAACCGCCGTCACCGTCGCCTCCGTGCAGGTCGCGCCGCTGCAGGCCACGATCAATGTCGGCCAGGCTCAGCAGTTCGGCGCTACCGCGTACGACTCGGGCGGCAACGTCGTGAATGGACAGGAATTCAGCTGGTCGGTGGACAAGTCTGGCGTGCCACCACGGACCAGAACGGCCGCGTCACCGCCGTCACGGCCGGCAGCGCAACGCTCACGGCAACGGTGAGCACGGGCACTCGGCCGAGCACATTGAACGTCTTCCCACGTAGCCCGCGCACGGTGACATCGACCTCAATGCGGGCACTACCTTCCAGACCATGGTAGGCTGGGATGGCGTCGCCAATGTCGGCCAAGTGTGAGTGCGGCACGTCTGCGGCACGATCTATCTCCCGCCTCCATACAACGCTTCATTGATGCTCTCATGGACAGCACCGTGAGTCTGGGCATCAACCGCGTTGCCTGCCGCGTCCGCGGCAGCGCCGAGAATCCCATCGACTACTGGGGTCAGCTCGAAGCCGGCCAGATCACGTTCGACGACTATCAGACCGTCTGGTACAAGTCGGTCAACGACAACAATGACCCCAATGTCATCAACCCGGCCGGTTTCCACTTCAGCGAATTGCGCTACACGACCGACAAGGTGGTCGAGCCGCTGCGCCAGAAACTCGCCGCGCGCGGCGAGAAGCTCTACATCGTCCTCGACTTCATTGAGTTCGGCCGCAACACGGCCGTTCTCGACTACCGGCAGTCGCCGCCCGAGTACGGCGAATTCATGCTCGCCGCGTTCCAGTTCCTGCACGACCGGTACGGCTGGGTGCCTGATGCGATAGAGGTCATCAACGAACCCGACAATGCGGGGCTCAGCCAGTACATCTGGACTGGGCCGCAGATCGGACCGCTCATTGTGGCGGCGGGGGATCGCCTGCGGGCCGCCGGCTGGACGCCCGCATTCATCGCGCCGTCGACAATGAACATGACGAACGCGGTTACGTATTTCGATCAGTTGATGAACGTCAGCGGCGTGCGCCAGTACCTCACCGACTTCTCGTATCATTGTTATGGCGCTACCAGTACGTCGACATTGCAGGCCATTGGCAATCGCGCCACGCAATACGGTGTACGCACCGGCATGCTGGAACACATTGGCAGCGGCTACGTCGATCTGCACCAGGACCTAAAGGTGGGTCTCAACTCGGAGTGGGAGCAGTTCTCGCTGGCCCAGTGCGGCCTCAGCGACCCGGGCGGCAAGTACTTCCTCGTCGATACCACTGATCCCGCCGCACCCGTGATTCGCGTGGCCAGCCGCACTTATTTCCTGAAGCAGTATTTCAAGTACGTCCGCCACAATGCCGTGCGCATTGACGCGACATCATTGAAGTCAACGCTGGACCCCGTCGCGTTCGTCAATCCGGATGGCAGTTACGTGGTCGTGGCGGAAGCATCGCAGGCGGTCAATTTCACGGTGGGCGGGCTGCCGCCGGGACGGTATGGCATCTTCTACACGACCGGCAGCAATGACTCGTCACCGCAGGAGAAGAACATCGAGCTGCCGGAGCAGAATCTCGCCGCCGGTCAGGCGCTCAGCACGAGCATTCCCGGCAAGGGTGTGATCACGATCTACGGCAAATGACGCGTTGTGTCAGTGCGCGGGCCCGGCCGACACCGACTTCAGCCTCGCCGCGACCTGCGGCAGCGCCAGCAGCCGCGGCGCCAGCAGGCTGCTGACACGCGCGTTGCCGCGCGCCGAGTAGTGCCCGCCGAAACGCGCATCGAACATCGCTTCGAGTGAATCGGCGGAGATCTGCCGGAACTCGTGGCGCAGGTCGATGAAGTTCAGACCCCGCTTCGCTGCGTCCGCGCTCAGTGCCGAGGCCAGCGCGTCGAACGGACCGCTGCCCGCCGCTCGCTCATCGAGCAGCACGAACACCACGATACGGCCGGCCTGCTGTGCTTCGTTCTGCAGGCGCTGGAACAGTCGCACAGCTACTGCACGGGCCTCGGCGCGCCCATCGAGGCGGTCCGGGATATAGCGGCCGTTCACGCGCCAATTGATGCGCTGACCCAGTTGCACAATGCGCAGCTGGCCCAGCAGTCCGGACCGGCGCTGATACCACATGCCGAACCGGCTCGGTGCAGGCACGGGCACGTTTTCGAGTAGCAGTGAATCACCCGACAGCTGGAACTCCGGCTTGGCGTAACCGACAAAGCGCGCCAGACGCAGCCGGCGGAAATCGTCGGGTATGAACGCCAGCACATGCACGTCGTGAGCAAGCTTCAGCCCTTCGCGCTGGTAGAACAGGTACGCCTGGTCAATGCCGTAGCCCGCGTGACCCAGGTTCACGGTCTCTACATGCGGATCCGCCGACTGCAGCCGCGCGCACCAGGTGTCATCATTGCTCACGCCGATGCCGAATGTGAAGGAGTCACCTGAGCACAGAAAGCGCACGCGGCCGGCCGGGACTTCGGGTGAAATCGCGGCGCTGGCCCGCAGGCCCTGCTGGTTGATGACCAGCGCACCGCCCCGGCCGTACATCGCGTCATTGCGGAACCCCGGCTTGTTCACCCATCCCAACAGCGTGTCAGGAACCGAGTGCACGCGCGAAGGAAGATCGGCTTCCGCATTGAACGCGAGGTCCCAGCCCTCCAGGAACACGCTGATCAGGCCTTCCACCACGGCCAGCGCGCCGACGAAGACCAGAATGGAGACGACGATGCCGAGCAGGGCACGCCGCCACAGTGGCGCGCGTGCCGCCTGCTTCGCACTCTCTTTCACCATGGCTTTCCCATGTGCAAGCGGATGCTGTCCGCCAGGATGCGGGCGGCCAGCGCGTGGCCGTTGTGGTTCCAGTGCCAGTCGTATTGATAGTAGAGGCGTTCGTCTTTCGTGCGCAGTGAATCGGCCGCGGCCACGAACAGGCTGGTCGGCTCGAGGCAGGGAATCGAGTCGGTGGCGCACATCGCCTGGAAGCGACGGGTTACGGCATCCACGTCCGTGCCGCTCGAGCCCGCGTTCGCCCGGACATCCTCGTTCTGCGTGTAGATGCGGCTGCGCACCGGTACGTGGAAGGCGGTGAAAGCGGCGCCACTGCGGTGCGCGTCATCGCGCATGCGGCGCACCAGCGCGTCGGTCATGGACCACGCCCGGGCTACTTCGGGAGGCGGGTCCGTACGGAACACGCTGAACTCACCGGCAATGACGGCGCCCTGCGATGCGTCGAACACCATTTCCGGCGAGGGCTCCGTGAGACCCAGACGCACGGCCAGCCCGAAGAGCTTCGGCTGGTTCTGCACCACACGCGCCAGCACCCAGTATAACCTCGAGTTGTCACGCACGAACTGGTTGACACGCCCCAGCACGCCGCGCGCCGCCGGCGCTGCACCCGGCCGGGGCACCGGCACGTTGGTCAGACGCAGGCTGTCGCCTTCCATGACGAAGCGTGGCTTGCCTCCCCGCCAGTAGCTGTCCAGGATGTTGTACCAGATGTCGTTGTAGTAGAAAAGCAGGACCACGAGATCAGGCTGGTAGCGCAGACCCTCCGACTCCAGCCACAGCAGCTCCTGGTCGGTGCTGTAGCCACCCGTGCCCAGCGAGATCACCTCGGTGTGACGCGCGGGCGAGCCCTGGTCGAGCAGCCGTTCCAGCACGTTGCCCACGCGGTCGTTCAATTCCTCCGTGTAGGCGTCGACGAAAGAATCGCCCACCAGCAGGATGCGATACGTGCCAGCGGGCTTGGCGTAGGGCAGCTCCGGGCCGCGCATGCTGCGCGCATTGTAGCTCAGGTCGCGCACGTATTCGTCCGTGGCGATACGACCCTGCTTGTTCGCAATGTTGCGCCAGCCGCGAATGGAGTCCCACTCAATGAAGATCTTCTGGTGGCTGATCTGCTTGCGGGGAAAATCCACGATGTGCAGCACAACTTCGAGCAGCAGCAGCGTGAAGAGCGTGCTGGCCAGCGCCAGCAGCACGCCCGGCAGCCATTTCCTTTTCATGCTGTTGCCTCCGCCTCAGCGGCGCGCCGCCACCTTGGCGTTCTGGTCCGCCAGCATGCCCACGCACCAGATGATCAACGCGGACAGCAGGAAGAAGATGGCACTCTCCGAGATGTTATCCAGCACCACGTCGTACATGAACTTGCCGATTCCGAGCACGAAGCAGAACGCACCCAGCGGAATGAACACCTTCAGCGGATTGAAGAAGACGATGGTGCGCAGAATCAGCATCATGAAATCGTATGCGTGACGGGGCCGGATCTTGGAGCGGCCCAGTCGCTGCAGGTAGTTGATCGGCACGTACTCGACCGAATGCTCGTTGCAGGCCGACGCCAGCGTGATGGTGGTGGTGAACGAGAAACCGGAGGGCAGCAGGTACAGGTACCGCTCCACCAGCTCCCGCCGCATCAGGCGCAACCCGGAATTGAGGTCGGGCAGCTCCATGCCCGCCAGGTAGCTCGCCAGCTTGCGCAGAAACCACTTCGCGGGCCTGCGCTCCAGCGGGATCGCCACCCGCTCACCCGTGCGCGCGCCCACCACCATGTCGTTGTCCTCGGCGCGCGCCAGCAGTCCCGGAATCGCATTGGCCGGGTATGTCCCGTCGGCGTCGGTAATCAGGATCCAGTCGAAACGCGACGCCGCAATGCCGCGTTTGAGCGATGCACCGTAACCGCGATTTCGCGGATGGCGCAGTACGCGCACACCAGTGGCCGCCGCCGCCTGCGCCGTGTCATCTTCCGAGCCATCATCCACCACGATGATCTCGAAGTCCCAGCCGGTGCTCTCCATCACCCGGCGCACATCGCGCACCTGTTCCGCCACGTGCGCGCCTTCGTTGAACGCAGGGATGACAATCGAGACCGCCGTTTCCAGCCGCCGGCCCAGTGTGGACGCCACCTGTTCGATGGCGCCCGGCGCTGCGCTTTCCAGTTCCGTGTGCGTCGTCATGGCCTGCTCATCACGTAGACAGTGCCACCCGCGACCGTGCCCGGGAATTCCGCGATCTTGCGGTACTCCCGCTGCAGGCGGGCCCAGATATCCGGCGACACCGCTTCCAGGTGCGTCGGAAACGAATACAGCAGCCAGGTCCGGCTGTGCCCGGCCTCAATGCTCTCCAGCTGCGTCGCATTCTCGACATCGGCCACACCCGCGTGCAGCCAGCTGTCGTATGCAAACGCGGCGAGTCCGCTCGCCACTACCGCATCACCCGCGGCGCGTTGCGCATTCACGAGCGCCAGCGCCGCGCGGTAGTCCTGCTTCGGCGCCCAGGCGCGCGGCACCGTCAGCTCGCTCGCCACGCACACCAGCGCCAGCGCCGCAGTCGCCAGCATCTGCGATCGCGCGCCCGTCAGGCTGGCCAGCAAGAACACGCCACGGACCGCGATCAGCACGAGAAAACCAGCCGCGAAGAAGAAGAAGCGCGGCCACAGATTGTGGTGCAGCGCCACCAGCGAGCCCGCCGTCAGCAGTATCGGCAGGAGCATGAGCGCAGTCACCGTCAGCGAGCGCCGTGCCCAGCTCCAGACACCGGCCGCGCCGACCATCACGCCGCCGGCCAGCCCGAACCAGCCACCCGGCAGGCCGCGGCTCGCGCCGCGCAGCGTCTCTGCCACCAGCCAGAGCGGATTGCGCCACGGCGTCGCCGCGAACGTCGTCTTCGGCGCCAATACCGTGTTACCCAGCTGCGGCAGCACCAGTGCGTACAGCAGGATCGTGAAGCTGCCCGCGAGCAGCAGCGCCGCGACCGGAACCAGCAGCGGAGCCCGCCCCACCTTCGTCCGCCCGCGCCAGGCCAGTGTCGCCCAGATCAGCAGATGTGCCGCCGCGATGAAGCCGGCGGTCATGTGGATGTAGATGGCCAGCGCCATGCTCACCGCGTACCCGAGCGCCGTGCGCCACGCATTGGCTGTCTCACCCGTGAGCAACCGCAGGAACAGGCCGCTCGCGATCAGCGCGAACAGCAGCATGCCCGTGTAGCCACGGCCGTTCTGCGAGAACCAGACGTGGTGGTAGGACACCGTGAGCAGCGCTGTCACCAGCAGTGCTTCACGACGGGAGGTCACCAGCGACGCGAACCAGTACGCGGCGCCCAGGCTCGCCACGCCCAGCAGCGCGGCCGGCAGGCGCAGCAGTGCGTCGCTTTCACCGAACAGCATGAACCCCAGCCGCGCGAGCACGGAATAGAGCACGTGCTGATTCTGCTGCGTGTAGGTGGTGACGATCTGGCCCAGCGGCAGACGCCCGAATTCGACCAGCGTCGCGATCTCATCGTGCCAGAGCCCTGCGCCCAGGTCGACCAGTCGCAGCGTCAGCCCCAGCCCGAGCAGCGCCAGCAGCAGCCACCGGTGCGCGCGCGTCATGGCTTCCGCCGGCGCCGTGCGCACCAGCAGCGGCGGATTCATGCGGACTGTGCGCAGGGCACGTGCGAGCAGCGGCAATGCCAGCGCGTGCGCCAGCAGCACGCCCTTGAGGATCCAGACACCTTTTGTTACCTGTGGCAGCAGGGTCGACTCCGCACCAGTCAGTGCGGCCGCTGTGGCGGCCGGCGGCAGCAGCACGGCCAGCAGCGCGACGGCGGCTCCAGCGATCGGCCCCGCGCTCAGCCAGGATGAACGCTGTCTCCTGCTTCGCCGCTGCGCGCCGGCGCCGGCTCCGGCTCCTTCGCGTGCACCCACGCCGGCCAGTGCACTCATGCTCGCCGTGCGATCTCCGGCGCGTCGCCCGCCGCGGCCCGTACACCCGCAACCCGTCGATCGCCGCGCAGAAACTGTTCGTACCACGCGATGGTCGACCGCAGACCCTCTTCCAGCGTGCGCTGCGGCCGCCAGCCCAGCACGGTGCGCGCACGCGCGCAGTCCAGGTACTGCCGCTGGATCTCGTGCGTGGCCTCGTTGCGCACTTCGGGCTGCAGGTCGGGCCGGCCCATCAGCGCGAGCAGCATGGCCACCACTTCGAGTACCGAAAGCGGCCGCTCGTTGCCGAAGTTGAATGCCCGCCCTGTGCACTCCGCCTCTCCCACGCGCTCCGCCAGCTCCAGGTACGCGTCCACCGCATCGCGCACGAAGAAGTAGTCGCGCACGAACGTGCCGTCGCTGCGTATCACAGGTCGCTCGTCCTGCAGCACCGAGCGGATGGTGCCGGGGATCAGGCGGTTGAAGTTGAGGTCGCCCGGGCCGAACAGGTTGCCGCAGCGCGTGACCGCCGCGGGCACACCGTAGGTCGCATGATAAGAGAACGTTATCAGGTCGGCGCAGGACTTCGACACATCGTACGGAAAACGCCCCACCAGCGGCGCGTCTTCCGTGTAGGGCAGCGTTTCGTGCTCGCCGTAGGCCTTGTCACTCGATGCCACGATCACCCGCTGCACCAGGCGGGGGCAGATGCGGCAGGCCTCGAGCAGATTCCACGTGCCGCGGATGTTCCCTTCGAACGTGGACAGCGGCGAGCGGCTCGCCGTGCCCACAATGGTCTGCGCACCGAGGTGGAAGACCGTGTCGATCTCGTACTCGTTGAGCGCACGCAGGAGCACGGTGAGGTCCTCCAGCTCGCCCCTTACCGTGTTGACGCGCTCCAGCAGCCCGGCCTCCACCAGACGGCTGTCGGGCACCCAGTCGCGCACCAGGCAGGTGACCTGTGCGCCTCGCCTGACCAGCTCTTCGACTAGCGCGGAGCCGAGGAGGCCGCTCGCGCCCGTGACGAAGACTCGTCGCCCGTTCCAGAATCCCTTGTTTCCCAAACTTTCCATGGCGCGTTGCCGCCGGCCCAGAGTTGATCGAGCAGATGTTTCTCTCGCAGCGTATCCATCGGCTGCCAGAATCCCGTGTGCTTGAATGCCATCAGCTGGCCTTCCGCCGCCAGCCGCTCCAGTGGATCACGCTCCAGGATCGTCTCGTCGTTGTCGATGTACGAGAAAACACCCGGCTCGAACACGAAGTAGCCGCCGTTGATCCAGCCTTCGCCCGCCTGCGGTTTCTCGGAGAACTCGCGCACCGCATCACCGCGCAGGGACAGCCCGCCGAAGCGCGCCGGCGGCCGCACCGCCGTCACCGTGGCCAGCTTGCCGTGCGCGCGGTGGAACTCGAGCAGCCCGCGCACGTCGATCGCACCCACGCCATCGCCGTACGTCGCCATGAACGGCTCATCGCCGATCCACGACTGCAGCCGCCGGATGCGACCACCCGTCTGCGTCTCCAGACCCGTGTCGATCACACCGATCTTCCAGTCCGTGCCGCTCGTGTTCAGCACCTTGAGCGAGCCGTCCTTCAGGTCGATGACGTAGTCGTTGCTGTGAATGAAGAAATTGTGGAAGTATTCCTTGATGACTTCGCCCTTGTAGCCACACGCCACCAGGAATTCCTTGTAGCCGTACGCGGCGTAAATGCTCATGATGTGCCACAGGATCGGCTTGCCGCCGATCTCCACCATGGGCTTGGGACGCTGCTCCTCCTGGATGCGCGTGCCTTTGCCGCCGGCCAGAATCACGACCTTCATGGTCACAGAATCGCCGGCTCGGGAACCGGTACGATGAAGCGGCCGCCGCGCGTCCTGTAGTCCGCCAGCTGCGCCATGATCTCTTCGGCGAAATTCCACGCCAGGATCAGCACGTAGTCCGGCTGCCGCTCGAGCAGCGTTTCCACCGGCAGAACCGGAATGTGCGCGCCCGGCGTGAAGCGACCCACCTTGAGTGGATTCCGATCCACCGTGAAGGGCAGCTCGTCCGTGGTGATGCCGCAGTAGTTCAACAGCGTGTTACCCTTGGCCGGCGCACCATAGCCGGCCACGCTCCTGCCTTCCTCTTTCAGGCGACGAAGCAGCGTCCGTACTGCGTCCCGGTTCTGCACCACCGCCGCCGCCAGTTTTTCGTAGGTCGCGAAATCCGTCAGGCCGCGGCCGTGCTCGGCTTCTGCGTCCGCCAGCACGGCGGGCGCATGGCCGCCGAACGTCTGCGCCCGCCCCGCATAAACACGCAGGGACCCGCCGTGCACCGGCACGTGATCGATGCGCCGCACCGACAGGCCCACCGCGTCGCACAGCCGCAGGATCGTGGTCACCGAGAAATAGCACAGGTGCTCGTGGTAGACGGTGTCGTACTCGAGCCGGTCCACCAGCTCGCCCAGGTACGGCACTTCCACCACCGCCATCCCGTTGTCCGCCAGCAACTCGTGAAACGCAGCCAGAAAACCGCGTGTATCGTCCACGTGCGCAAGCACGTTGTTAGCGATGACCGCACGCGCGGCGCCCCGCCGCGCGCGCAGGCGCCTCGCCACATCGAGGTCGAAGAACTCGTCGATCGTCTCCACGCCCGCGGCCCGCGCCAGCGCCGCGATGTTCGAGGCCGGCTCCACGCCCAGCGTGCGCGCACCGTACGGCTGGAAGCAGCGCAGCAGACTGCCGTCGTTGCTCGCCACCTCCACCACCAGGTCGTGCGGCCGCACCGGCACCAGCTCGACCACCGCCCGGGCATAACGCTTGTTGTGCTCCGCGATCGTCTGCGACACGCCCGTCACGTATACGTAGTCGCGGAACAGCACCTCCGGGTCGATGACATCGAGCACCTGCACCAGCGAGCAGGACTCGCAGAAGAAGACGTCGAGCGGGAAGCGCGGCTCATTCGCGAACTCCATGGCATCGCGCAGGAACGCGTTGGCCAGCGGCTGCGGGCCCAGCTCGAGGAAACGACGTACCCGCGTGCCGCCACAGGCCCGACACGTGGTGCGCCGCGTGTACACCGCCCGCCGCCCCGCCTCCACCGTTGCACCTCCGGGCACCGCGTGTCCGTCCGCTCGCGCGGGTGAGCCCGCCGCGCCGGCCATCGCCGGGCGCGCCTTCACGCTGTCGGGTGTCATGAGCTCAGCGCCCCGCTTCCGCGACCGCGGCCGCCTGCGGCTCGCGCGTCCGCCAGTCTCCCACACCTCGCCGCCAGTTCCGCAGCTTCGACGTGAAACGGTACACCAGCAGATTGCGCAGGAACTCGACACACGTCGTCGCCCGCACGTGCGAAGTGCCGCTCCCGCGCATGCGCGCGAACACATTGAACTCCAGCACGCGCAGTCCCATGTAGTGCGCCTTGATCATGATCTCCGGATCCAGAAACCAGCCGCGCGACTCCAGCGCCATCGCGTGGAGTGCGGCGCGCGGCAGAATCTTCGGCGTACCGTTCACGTCCAGCGTGTCCATCGTGGGCCACAGCACACGCACCATCAGGTTGTACGAAACCGAGACCAGCTTGCGCCGCATTCCGTCCATGCGGAAACGTCGCCTCGCCTTGGCCACTACATTGCCATGCGACGCCGCCGCCGATTCGTACAGGTGCACTACGTCGGCGGCATCCACCTGACCATCCGCCGGTATGAAGCCGATCCACGGCGAACTGCACGCGGGTATCCCGGCCAGCAGCCCGTTGCCGTAACCCTGATTCACTTCGATGCTCACGATCTTCACCTGCGCGTGCCGTTCCGCCAGCTTGCCCAACACGCGCGCTGTGCCATCCTTCGAGCCGTTGTCCACCGCTACCAGCTCGAGCTGGAAGCCGGCCGCATCGAAGGCAGCAATCAACCGCGGAATCGTGACTGGAATCGATTCCTCTTCGTTATAGCACGGCATTACCAGCGACAGATCGGCCACTGCTTCCCCCGCAAGCCGTTTCCCGCGTTGCTGCCTCACCCTCGCACAGGCTCGAGCATGCCCTGGCCCGCTCCCAGGCGACTCCAAGCGCAAAGCTGATACCGCCCGGCCGGGCCTCGGGCCACGCTAGTATCACTTCTCTAAATACATGCCAGAAATATGGTTATGAAACTCGCACCCGGCCCGGCCACGGACCGCCTCGCAGGGGCGCCCCATGCGCCTGCAGGGCCTTGTTGCGCCTCCGCATCAACCGGCCGCATGCCCTACATCCGGGCCACCAGCTTGTCATAGACACCCGCGATGACGATGCCCAGGCCATAGCCGAGCACGAACGCGTACACGAATCCGACCAGACTGCCGAGGAAGGTGACGCGATAGCCGGGGAAGTAATTGGAGAGCAGACGCAGATGCGCGCCGACATTCTCACCACCCTTGAGTACCAGGAAATTGGTGGCCACCAGCAGCCCCAGTCCCAGCACCAGCCCGAGCGACATGCCCCAGGCCCGGGCATTCAGCCGGCGAATCGCCAGTTGAACGCTGTCCTCACTCCGCGTCGTCATGCCGGGTTTCTCCGTCCGATGCTCAGATGTGGTCCAGAAAATCGCGCGTCTCACCCAGCTCCGCGCGCGTTCGCGTCACGAAAACCGATATCGCGATCGCCAGGTTGCGGCAGAACGCGGAAAACCAGCCCAGCACGAAGCCTACGATGAAGCCCCAGAAGGAGCCCACGAAAGCACCCGTCCACGTCACGCGATAGCCGTAGAAGTATTGCGCGAGCAGTGAGATGTAGCGCTTGTCCTCCGGGTCGATCACGACGTGGAACAGCGTGATCGCGGCCACCAGCAGCGCCAGCGCCGTGCCAACCGCGACGCCGAATGCGCGTTTGTGCAGAGGCGCGAAGGCCAGCTGCAGTTCGCGTGTCAGCTCCAGGTCGAGCGCGTCCTCGCCGGTCGCGCCCATTGGTTCCGTTCCCTGGATCATGCGTTCCTGCCTTTCCCCGCCTCTGTTGCCGTAGCCGCCACCACCGGCCTCCCGCCCGTCTCTCGCCAGCAATACGACATCAGACCGCTACGCCCGAGCGCGAGCGCACGTCGGCCAGCACGTCTTCGATGATCTGCTGCAGCGATATGCGCGGCCGGAATCCGATGATGCGCTCCAGCTTGCTCACGTCCGGCTTGCGCCGAGGCATGTCTTCGAAGCCTTCCGCGTATGCCTCATCATAAGGAATGTGCACGATCTCCGACGTGCTCCCTGCCGCATTGCGCACCCGCCGCGCCAGCTCGTTGATGCTGACTTCCTCGTCAGCACCGATGTTGAACACCTGACCGGCGGCACGCGGCTCGACGATGAGCCTCGCTACTGCTTCCACGGCGTCGCGCACGTGTCCGAAGCAGCGTGTCTGCTCTCCCGAGCCGAACACCTCGATCGGCTCGTTGGCCACTGCCTGTGCCGCGAAGCGCGGCAGCACCATGCCGTAGCGCCCCGTCTGCCTGGGACCCACGGTATTGAAGAAACGCGCGATAATGACCGGCACGTGCTTCTCACGCGCGTAGGCCAGCGCCAGCCATTCGTCGAGCGCCTTCGAGCAGGCGTACGCCCAGCGTGAGTGCAGCGTGGGCCCCAGCACCAGGTCGGCATCTTCGCGGAACGGCGTGTCCGTACTCTTGCCATACACTTCCGATGTGGACGCGATGAACACCGTCTTCCGCTTGCGTGCCACCGCGTTGAGGACCACCTCGGTGCCGTGCACGTTCGTCTCGATCGTGTGCACAGGCTGTTCCACAATCAGCCGCACGCCCACGGCCGCAGCCATGTGCACGGTCACCTCACAGCGGTCGACGAGCTCCGTCACCAGCGGCAGATCCCGGACGGAACCCACCCGGTACTCGAAGCCGGATCGCCCGATGAGATGCTCGATGTTCGCCATGGCGCCGGTCGAAAGATCATCCAGCGCCAGCACCTGCATGCCACCCGCGAGCAGCCTCTCGGCAAGGTGCGAACCGATGAAGCCCGCCCCACCCGTGATCAGCACTTTCATGCCGCACCTTCCATGCTCAACGCCTCCGCTACTCGCTTGCGCCCGGTGCGCTCCGCAACCCGCCGGATGAGTTCCAGGTACTGCGGCACCACGGCTTCCTCCGTCCAGCGCTGCTCATAGCCTTCCCGCCCGCTCTGACCCAGGGTCGAACGTAGTACTGGATCTCCCTGCAGCTTCGCCATCGCGGCGAGCAGCTCGTCGGGTCCGCCGAACAGCATGCCGCCCCCAGCCGCCTCGACGATCTCCGGAAATGGCCCGATGCGACGTGCGATCACAGGCGTTCTCTGGCGGAACGCTTCGATCAGAATGATACCGAACGTCTCGAATCCCGTGGACGGCACGATCAGCGCGATCGCCCGCTCGTAGAGCCCCTTGAGTTGTGCCATCGGCACACGCCCCAGAAAATGGATGTTGTCCGCGCCGTCCGCGAGCCGCCGCAGCGCTTCCCCGTGTTCGCCATCGCCTGCGATGACGAGATCCGCATCGGGATAGCGACGGAACGCGGGAATGACGTCGTCCAGACCCTTGATCCGCTCCAGCCTTCCCACGAACAGGAAATACGGGCGCGGACGCTCCGGAATCGCGACGCCCGGCGCCGCGGTGACCGCGGCAGATTCGGCTTCGGCCGGCAGGAAGTACGGAATCACTTCCATGTCGCGGGCAAACCCGAACTCGCGGTGCTTCTCTCGGCTGAATTCGCTCTTGGCGATGAACGCGTGCACGTGCCGAAGGTTGCGCTGCAGCAGGTTGGTGTATCGCCAGAGCTGGGGCGGCCTGCGGAAGTGCAGCGCGCAACGCAGGCATTGTCTCCCCGTGCACGGTTCCCGGTCGTGCCGCCAGAGCACGTGCATGGGACACACCAGCCAGTGTTCATGGGCTTCGTAGAGCGAGACGCCGCGCGCTTCCGCGAGCAGGCCGGGGCCGCCCACCAGCGAGATGTTGTGGAAGAAGGTGACGTCGTAGTTCCCCTCTGCCATCAGCCGGTGGATGCGGCGCCGGTTGACCAGCGGTCGTCCCAGCTGCTGCGTGGCCAGCGGTGAGAGAATCCCGACGCCGCTGCGCAGCCTGATGACACGCACGTTATCACGTTCCGGTACATCCGCCGGCTCCGCTCCGCGGTGCAGTGCATTGTACGCATCCACATCGTGCACCACGGTGACTTCGTGTCCGCGCCGGCCCAGTGCGCGCGCCAGCCGCTGGATCGCAATGCCGTCGCCGCCGAAATTGTGCGGCGGGTAGAACGTGGTGAACATGCCGATGCGCAGCGCCGCCGTGCCGTTCATCGCGCCGCCAGCACGCCTGCACCCACTTCCCGCAGCGCTTCCAGAGTAACGTCCGCGGCTGCCTCCCAGCGGAGCGCGCTCGCGCCTTGGCGCGCGGCTTCGCCCATGCGTGCCCGCGTCCCCGCATCCTCCAGCAGCGTGCGCATGGCCGCCGCGGCTGCCGCCGCATCGCCCGGTGGCACGAACACCCCGCCACCCGGCAGGAGCTGTGGCAGCGGACTGGCCGTGGTGGCGATGACAGGCGCTCCGCACGCGGCCGCCTCCATCGCCGGCAAACCGAAGCCCTCCGATTCCGACAGCAGCAGCAGCGCCGTCGCGCCAGCGTGCAGTGCGCGCAGCTCTTCATCGGGCAGGAAACCCGTCCAGTGCACCAGTCCGGAATGTGCCGCCCGCTTCGATGGCCGCGCGGATGCTGGCCAGGTCGCTGTGGAACACATCTTCCGTCAGACTGCCCACCAGCAGCAGGTGCGGGCGGTGCCGGCCCTCGCGCACCACCTCGGCGTGCGCCCGGACGATCGCTTCCACGCGCTTGTGCGGGTTGAAGCCGCCCACGTACGTGAACCACGGCGCACCCGCGGTCACACCCTGACGCGCCGCCGCCGCCTGCGCCGCGGCGGCAGACTCGGGATGATACGCCGCGGACGGCGCGGGCAGCGCCACCCGGATGCGGCGCGCGGCGATCCCTAACACCGTGTTAAGCTCGCTCGCGGCATACGCCGAAACCGTCAGCACAAGCTTCGACTGCGCCAGCGCCAGACTCACTTTGCCACGCCAGAACAGTCGCGCCCGCCGCGAGGGCAGCGTCAGCTCCGGGAAACGCTCCGGAATCGCGTCGTGTATGGCCATGAGGGCCGGCAGTCGCGGCGGCAACGGGAAAAAGGTGTAGACGGACGGGCTGAAGAACACATCCGGTCGCGCCCGCCAGACTGCGCGCGTGAAGCGCAGCATGTCCGCCGGCGAACGATGACCGTCCGCGGCCGCGGCCTGTGTGGGGGACTCGGTCTGCGCTACTTCGACCAGCCGGACATTCCCGGCCTGGATATCGAATGCCGCCGCGGCGCGCGCATCCGCAAAGCAGATCCATTCCTCTTCCGGTGCGCGCGCCACCATCGTGCGCAGCAGCTCCCGCGTGAAGCGCCCGTAGCCGCGCCCGTTCGCCAGGCAGCTCGCATCCACGCCAATGCGCAAGCTGTTACCGGGCCACGCCGCTCGTCGCGCGCTCCGCGGGTTCGCGCTCCACGCGCTGCTCCTCGTGGTACTCGAAATCCGTGTTGACCGCCCAGACATCGTGCTGCGCGCCGTCCATGTTCTCCAGCGTCAGCATCGCGGTCAGCATGGAGTGGTCCTGGTTGTTGTACTTGTGCATCCCGTTGCGGCCCACGAGATGCAGATTCGGAATCAGATCGATGAAGCCGCGCACCGTGTCGAGGTGCGTGCGATACTCCGAGTCGTACACGGGATACGCCTTGGGCATGCGGACCACCGTGCCGTCTACCACGTTCGCGCCGTTCGCCAGACCGAGTTGCTTCAGTTCCTCCGCTCCCAGTGCGATCAGATCCTGATCCGCGCTGGTCCAGAGGCCATCGCCTTCGAAGCAGAAATATTCCATGCCCAGGCAGGTGCGCCCGGGCTCCGGCACCATCGCACGGCTCCAGTTATTGAAGTTCTGGATGCGGCCCACCTTCACTCCCGGCGAGTGAATGTAGATCCAGTTGTCCGGGAACAGGTCCTCGCGATCCAGGATCAGCGCGACCGTCAGGAAGTCACGATACTTGAGACCCTCCGCAGCCGCACGCGCTGCACGCGGCACCCCTGTGTCACAGTCCAGAGCCTGTACCAGGCTGCGTACCGCCATTGTCGAAATGAAATGATCACCGGCAACGCGCACGGGCCCGTCGGGCGTCGCGCACGTCACCGCCGTCACACGCCCCGCGCGCACTTCGATGCCGGTCACCTTGTGCCGCATCAGTACCCGGCCACCCAACGCTTCGATCTTGTCGCGACACGCTTCCCACATTTGCCCGGGGCCCAGGCGGGGATACTGGAACTCGTGAATCAGCGTCTTGATCTTGGTCGACCGGCGATTCACCGCCGCCGCGGAGAGAATCGCCTTCGCCAGCGAGAGATTCTGGATGCGCTGCGCTGCCCACTCGGCGCGGATCTCCGTGCACGGAATACCCCACACCTTCTCCGTGTACGTCTTGAAGAAGATCTCGTAAAGCAGGCGCCCGAAGCGGTTGGTGACCCACTGCTCCAGATTGTCTTCTTCCGCGCTGGGCCGCACGTGCGCGTACAGGTAGCTGGCCACGATCTGGACCGCCTTCCACACGCCCAGCCCGGTCAGCGCGTTCCTGGCCTTGAGCGGATAGTCGAAGAACTTGCCGTCGTAATGAATGCGCGAAAGGCGAGGCACGGAGATGAAATCGTCGCCCAGGATCTCCTTCCAGAAATCCTCGACGCGCTTGATCTTCGTGAAGAAACGGTGTCCGCCGATATCAAAGCGGTAGCCATTGTATCGCGCGGTGCGCGAGATGCCGCCCACCATGTCGTCGGCTTCCAGCACGGTTACGCGCACGCCGCGCCTGGCGAGCTGATAAGCAGGTGTCAGGCCGCCGGGTCCGCCGCCGATGATGACGACATGATCACCCGGCTCGAGACGATCCACCGCGCGCACGTCGGGCGGACGCGGGGCTTCCTCCGCCCCTTCGTAGTTGCGGTTCCATTCATCTTCCCAGGCGGCCTGCGCGATCATCTCCGCGCGCGTCTGCGATCCTGCCACTTCCGCCGGCTCATCCACGCGCAGTGTCCTGAGATGATCCAGACGACCGGGCGCAAGCGCCGCATCATCATCCAGAAGCGTCACGATATCGCCTTCGGCGTCGGCCATGCCTGCCGCCCGAAGCTCGAAGCGCGAGCTTCCTGCCGGACAGTCCACCCAGCGCACCTTCGGGTGATGCGACTTCAACCACCGCAGCTCGTCGCCATCGCATGCCCTCGCCACGACGATTTCGGCATCCAGATCACCACAGTCCGGAATCAGCGCCGCAACCTTCTGGTCGAGATCGTCGAGCGGAGCGCGTGAAGCCACGACCACCGAGATCGTCGGCCTGCCATCCAGCCTCACGCGGCGTCGCGCCGTGGCTGCGCCCCGCGGAACCTCCCGCGCTTCGCCCACCCTTCCCTGCATTCCCTCGAGTTCCGGCATTACTCCCCTGAGAAATCGTGTTTGGCGTTCGCTTCCCGATACGCCTTCACTGCCGCGCAGGCCGGTGAGTCGGGCGTGTCGCCCGTTCCGTCCATCACGCGGAAGAGATACGTCCGCTCGGGAAAGCGAGCCTCCAGCTGGAGCGCACCGCAGTTCGCTTCCATTTCGCGAGACAGACGGGTGTACTCCGCCATTTCCAGACTTGCCAGCAGAATCCAGCCCGCCCCCTGCTGACGGAGGTACGGCACGAACCCCTTCGCACCTTGAGCCATCGCACCGCCGTACGAGATCGAGCGACGGCCCGTGAACTCCCACAGCGCGCCCGACTTCGCGGTGAGCAGCACCGCGTCCCTGGGCAGGTTCTCATCCACATAGCGCAGCGCCTGGAAATAGCTGACCTGGTCCGGCGTCAGACACCGGTCCGGCGGCATGCCGCTCCTGACGTGGCAACCTCGTACGGCCGCCACGGCCGGCGCCGTGCGCAACAGACCGCCCAGCACCAGCAAGGCCGCCAGCGCACCGACCGCGAGCCGCGCGGCGGACTTGTTGTATCGCGAAATGAGCATGCTCCAGCCCACCAGCAGCGCCGGCACGAGCAGCGGCACCAGCGGCAGCACGAACCGCTCCTGGCGCCACGACCATATGGTCAGAAAGAGCATGTAGAGAGCCACGTACAGCGCGGCGACCCGCCAGCGCCGGAACAGCATGACAACCCCCGCGATCAGGCCCGGTACCAGCACCACGATCCAGGCGATGTTGTCGAAGATCGTACCATGAATCGTGGGCACTGCCATTCTGATAGGGCACTCCCGTGCTGCCGTACCACACGATGCGCCGGCTCACCCGCTGCAAAAGCCGCATTCCGATGAACCCGCCCGGGCCTCGCATGGCGCGCATGTCGGCGATGTAGGACATGCCCGTGTACTGCTCCGGCGCTAACGCCGACCAGGTCAGCCAGACGCCGGTCGTCAGCGCGCTCGCCACGAGCAGCCATGCCACAACCTTCCACCTTCGCTCCATTACCAGATACAGTGCGACCGAGGTGATCAGCACGATGCCTATGCTGCGTGTCAGCGCGGCCAGCACGGTCACGGCCACCACAAGCCCTGCTCTGCGCGCGAGCAGGTCCTCCTTCATCAAAAGCAGCAGCGCCAGCAGCGAGAGCAGGATGTATGCAGGCTCGGAAGCCACCTTTCCGCCCGCCTCGATCAGCGCCGGATTCACCGCCAGTATTGCGATGGAAACCAGCGCGAAACCACTGCCGAATGAGGGCCGCAGCGCCAGGTACAGCACGACGAGGCCCGCGCCCGCAAGCAACACGCTCAGCAGCACCAGCGCGTGGAAATGATCGCCGAACAGGCCACCCCACACAGCCAGCAAGGCCGGGTAGCCCGGCGGATACTGCGAGTGAATCGGGTGGTCCACGCGAAACAGCATGTTATAGCCGCCGTGGCGCAGTGACTGCCCGAGCACCGTGTACTCGACATTGTCCTGGCCTGTCAGGAAACTGGGGCGGCGCGCCAGCCAGCACAGCAGCACGTGCAGGCCAACCAGGCCGGCAAGCACAGCGTTGGCCCAGCGCTCGACGCCGGCCGGCGCGCGCTCCCTCATTGGAGCCGTGCGACTTTCCTGCAGTGTCCCCTCCGTTACGTCCTCGCCGGCTCGAGCCGGCCCGGGGGTGCGCGGTCCACGACGCCATGGGCGTGCAGCGCCTCGACGATTCGCCGCGCCGCCTTGCCGTCCCAGCCCTCCGGTGCCGGTCGCCGCAGCGCGCCGTCCGCCAGAGCTTCGTGCACCGTCTGCATGATGCCGTCCACCGTGAGCGGCCATGGAGCGAGTCGATTGCTCCCTTCGGTAATCGTGATCGGACGCTCCGTCTGCTCCCGCAGCGTCACGCAGGGAACGCCCAGCACAGTCGTCTCTTCCTGCAACCCGCCGGAATCCGTGAGCACCACCGCCGCGCCATCGACCAGACCCAGCATCTCGCGGTAGCCCAGTGGCTCGATCGCGCGCAGCCGGCTCAGCGCTTCGCCGAGTCCGAACGCTTCTGCGTTCTTGCGCGTGCGCGGATGGATCGGAAATACCACCGGACGTTCCGCCGCCACCTGACCAAGCGCTTCGACAATCACTTCCAGTGACGCGGCATTGTCCACGTTCGACGGCCGGTGCAGCGTCACCACTGCGTACGATGCCCGCGGCGACCCGAAGCGCTCCGCCATCCCCAGGGCGCGCGCCGCGGGCAGCTGCGCCAAGAGCGTGTCGATCATGACATTGCCGGCGAAGACGATGCGCTCTGGTGAGACGCCCTCCGCTTCCAGATTCTCCGACGCATCGCGACTCGGCAGCAGCAGCAGATCCGCCAGTTGATCCGTCAGCACACGGTTCACTTCCTCCGGCATGCGCCAGTCGCGGCTGCGCAGGCCCGCCTCCACGTGTGCGATCCGACTGCCTGTCGTCTCTTTCAGCTTGGCCGCCACCAGCGCGCAGGCCAGCGTCGAATTCACATCGCCCACCACCACCACCCACTCGGGTCGCGTTTCCAGAAGCACGGGCTCGAACGCTTCCATTACGCGCGCCGTCTGCACCGCGTGACTGGCGGAGCCCACATTCAGGTAGTACGCCGGCTGGGGCAGCTCCAGATCGCGGAAGAACGCACCCGACATCTCGTAGTCGTAGTGCTGGCCCGTGTGCACGAGCAGCGCCTCATCACCTGCATCGCGCAACGCGCGCAGCACGGGGGCCACCTTCATGAAATTGGGTCGGGCTCCGGCAACGACCAGCACCCGCATCAGTCCGCACCCACCGGCGGTGCCATGCGGTCGACCGCGCTCGTCGACAGACCCACCAGCCGCGCGCGACCCGTGTGACGGCGCATGATGCCGCGGGTGTCCACGACCAGCCGCGCCAGGTCCGCCACACGGTCGTAGTCGACGACACTGTGATCGGCGACGACGACCACTGCATCCGCGTCGCGCAGCGCCTCGTCCGTCAGCTCCACACTGTGCATGGGCAGTCCGCGCAGCGTCGTGTGTCCATCGTCTTCGATCACCGGACAGAACGGATCGTGGAAGCTGACCTGCACGCCCTTCTCCTGCAGCAGCCGCATGATCTCCAGCGCCGGACTCTCGCGCAGGTCCGAAACATCGCGTTTGTACGCCACGCCCAGCACCAGCACGCGGCTGCCGCGCGGCGAGCGACTGTCATCGTTCAACGCGTCCGTCACCTTGCGCACCACATACGCCGGCATCTCGCCGTTGATCTCATCCGCGGCGGCAATCATGCGCGCCCGGAACTGCAGCGTGCGCATCTTCCAGGACAGATAGTGCGGATCCAGTGGGATGCAGTGCCCGCCCAGGCCGGGACCCGGCGTGAACTTCATGAAGCCGAACGGCTTCGTCGCCGCGGCGTCGAGCACGTTCCACACGTCCACACCCAGACGGTCGCACATCTGCGCCAGCTCGTTCACCAGCGCGATGTTGATCATGCGGAAGGTGTTCTCGTAGACCTTCACCAGCTCCGCCGCTTCCACGCTCTCCACCGGCACCACCGTGTCGAACACGCGCGCATACAGCGCTTCGCCCGCCGCCGTGCACTCGAGTGTCACACCGCCGATCACCTTGGGCGTGTTCTTCGTCTGCCACACGGCATTGCCCGGGTCCACGCGCTCCGGACTGAAGCACACGAAGAAATCGCTGCCCACGATGAGACCGGTTTCCTCCAGCACGGGGAGGAGCACGTCGCGCGTAGTGCCCGGATAGGTCGTGCTCTCCAGCACGATCAGCTGTCCGGCGCGCAGCGACTGCTTCACCGAATGCGTCGCGGCAAGCACGAACGAGAGGTCCGGATCCTTCGTCTTGCTGAGTGGCGTCGGCACGCAGATCGCCACCGCATCGCATTCTGCCAGCAGGGACATGTCCGTCGTGGCCGCCAGCAGGCCTTCCCCGATGTAGGCGCGCACACGCTCCGACGGCACGTCCAGAATGTGGCTCTCGCCACCCATGAGACTCGCCACCACGTCGGCGCGCACATCGAACCCGATCGTGCGGTATCCGCTGCGTGCGAATTCCACCGCCAGGGGCAGACCGACGTAGCCCAGTCCGATCACACCCAGCGTTGCCGACCGGTTCTCGATCCGCTGCGTCCACCATTGCCGCGTGTCTTCCATGCTCTCCACCTGCCACCGACCCGCTTGAGTTGTCCACCACCACGGTGGTTCCGGCGTGTCGTCGAAGCACGGGCTGTGCCGTCCCGCCGATCCGGTAGCCGTGCCCGCAATCCCCTCGCAGGCTGGGCCGACCGGCCCGTCGGAATGCGCCCTGCCGCCCCCCTCGCGCCGCTGCCTGTCGCGGCCGGTCGACACGTGATGCAAGTCGCGCCGCCCGTGCCGCCTGCAACCGGGCTCGGAGCTTCAATATGCGTCGACCCCTGCGTGTCCCTGAGCCGGCATAGCCGCACCGAGCCGCTGCTCGTTGCGCAGCTGCTTCACTTTGGCTGCTTTATGCGACGACTCTGCCTCCGCTCTGCCTGTCCGGGGGATGCTCGATCGCCACCGCTGTGCTTTCGCACACGGAGGGGGACCCAACCAGAGGATGTAGCAAGGGTATGCGCCGGGCGGCGAGGGCAATCGGGTCGCGGATCAGTCTGCTGCTCTTCCGCGGTTCACCGGACCGCGGATGGGCGCCCGTTCGTGCCCGCAGCAAGCGCGGAAGTGCTCTGCTCTGTGGCCGACGAAGGGCTGGCCTCCTGCCCCGGCTTCCGCAGACAGGCAACCAGCGTCTGCCGGAGCCGGGCAAACCGATCCTTCATCAGCTGACGGATCCAGAGCAGCTCCATGACCGCAAGCGGCGGAATGACGGCGAACTGCGCGGCGGTCGGGATATGGTCGATCGACTCCGTCTCGAAGCCGACGGAGGCGGCAATGTCGCGAATACGGTCGTCCGTATTGGCGCGATAGAACGTGGGAAATACGTCATCACTGCGCCGTCCCTCGAGTACGCGGACGGCGCTCTGCTTCAGCCACTCTGGTGCCACCATCGCCATCTGCGTCGTGTAGCCGCGCCGGTTCGGGGTGTGAAAGAGGAACCGCCCGCCCGGACGCAGCACGCGCAGAATCTCGCGGAACTGGTCCGCCGGATCGCGCACATGCTCAAGGACCATGTTGGCGGTGACGAGGTCGAACGTCTCGGGCCTGAAAGGCAGGCGGTCGGCGAAACCGGTGATGCGCATTCGAATGGTATTGTTTGCCTGGAGCGACGGCAGGTCCGGATCCAGCCCGGCGAGTGTCTTTGCGCGGCCCACCAGCTCCAGTTCCGAGTCCTGTCGCCATTCCGGGAGAATGCGCTTGCCGCAGCCCACATCCAGCCAGGCTACGCCTTCCTGTACGGCCCGCCTCAGCGCATCCTCGTAGTAGTTCTGGGAGTAGCGCAGACCCGGCGTAATGGCGCGCTGGCAGGCCCAGTAGGCACGCCAGTTGAGATCCCGGAGTCGTGCGGCGATGGCCATCGGCCTGCCTGTCCTCTTCTGCGCTGTTCGAGCCGGCGCACCGCCGTGAACCGCTGCGCGAATGAATGGAACCCAGTTTTTTCGGATGGCCTGCGGCCAAGGCAGCCCAACCCGGCTCTGCGCACGACCTGTGCCTTCGCAACTCTCCATGCTCCGACACAGCGCGGCGTGTCTCTTGCACTCGCGACGCTTGTAGACCCATCACCGTGCCTCACACCACCAGAAGCGTGCGCATTACCGCGATCATCGCGAGCGAAAATGTATCCGGCCCGGGGCGCCAGCTGTGTGCGCTGGGGGCCGCGCTCATACGCGCCGGTGTCGATTTCGATGTCGTCATTCTGCACCGGCCGCGGAACCCTTCGCCTGCACTCGCCGCGCATCTCGACGGCAGCGGCGTTCCTCACCATATCGTAGAGGATCGCGGTCCGCTCGACCCAGGCCTGCCAGGGCGCCTGGCCAGGCTCTTCGAACGGCTTCAGCCTGACCTGATCCAGACCCACAATTACAAGGCGACCGCCGCGGCGTGGCTGCTCCGTCGTTTCGGCTCGCGGCTTCCGTGGATCGGCTTCTTTCACGGCGAAACGCACGAGGACGTGAAGGCCCGTTTCTACCACTGGCTGGACCATCGGATGCTCGCGTCAGCGGACCGGGTCGTGGTGATGTCCGCCCGCCAGAAGGCGTGCCTCTCCCATTCTCGGCAGCCGTGTGCGCGTCCTTCATAACGCCGTGCTTCCGGACACGGGTCCCGCCGGGACCGATGATGCGGCCGCGACCGCAGCGGCGGCCGCCGGGCTGCACAGACCCGTCCTCGGGGTCGTCGGCCGGCTGAGTCCCGAGAAGGGGGTAGACGTTTTTCTGGACGCCTGCGCCTTGCTCCAGGCGGATGGTTTCTCATTCTCCGCCCTTGTCGCCGGCGACGGGCCGGAGCGTGAAGCTCTGCTCGCCCGCGCCGAGCGGCTCGATCTCGGTGCCCGCGTGCGTTTTCTGGGTGCCATTAACAACGTGTCAGCGCTTTACCGCGAAATCGATCTGCTCGTCATTCCATCGCACACGGAAGGTCTGCCCAACGTGCTGCTCGAGGCGATCGGCGCGGACCGGCCCGTCCTGACAACGGCCGTAGGCGCCGTGGCGGATGTGCTGACTGATCCGCTGACTGGCGTCATCGTTCCACCACAGGACCCGGCGGCGATGGCGAAGGCCATTCCGGCCGCGGTCGAGCTGCGCCACGCGCCGGCCTCTCGAGAGGCCCGGGCTGCCACTGCGGTCGCCTTCTCTCTGGACCGACGAGTGCAGCGCCATCTCGAGCTGTACGGCGAACTCGTTCCGTTCCGCCTGACGCAGCAACAGCCGTCGACCCCCTCCCCCGTGCCCGTCGGCGACCGTTATTCCGCGTGACCGGCGCTACCCCGGCCTGCACCTGTTGCGCGACCGCAACGTCCGGCCGCAATGTCTCACGTCATGCCTGGCCGGCCCCGGGATTGCATTCCCGACGCCCGATTCCGATGCTTGCCCGGCACATCGTTCGGCACTGTCGCTGCCTTCATCTGAGCTGAAGATCGGAGCGGTACCGTTTGTCGATCCTTGGCTTTCTGGCCTTTGTCTGTCTGCTCGGACTGTTCGCGGTCTGGGGCTTCTACCCGGCCGTGATCGGGATCCTGGCGAGACTCCGGCGCGGCTCCGCCGCCCCGTGCGACGGCTCCGACCCGTTTGTGTCGATTGTCGTGGCCACACGGGACGCTCCGATGGCCGTTGTCGAGCGTGTCCGTGACCTGCTGCGGACGACGTTCTCGCGGGATCACTTCGAGATCGTCATTGCCTGCGATCGCAGCCTGCCATTGCCTCAGCTCACCGACTCCCTGCGCAACCTCTCCGGCAACGTGCGCCTGGTGCTGGCGGACGAGCCCGGCGGCAAAGCTGCGGGCCTCAACGCAGCCCTCCGCGTGGCCGAGGGTGAGATCGTCGTTTTCGCCGACACACACCAGCGCTTCGATCCTGGAACGATTGCCGCGCTCGTGCGACCGTTCAGCCGGTCCGAGGTTGGCGCCGTCACCGGGAATTACCGGCTGGCGCCAGGCGCCGGCCGCGTGGTCTCGCTCTATTGGACCTTCGAGCAGTGGCTGCGCCGGTGCGAAGCGAAGGTGCATTCCTCAGTGGGCGCCACCGGCGCCGTGTGGGCTTTGCGCCGCGCGCTCTGGGCACCGTTGCGCAGCGGGCTCATCCTGGACGACGTCTACACGCCCATGCGCGTCGTGCTCTCAGGCTATCGCGTGGCTGTCGCACCAGACGCCACGGCGCTGGAGACGCGCAAGCCCACGCCTTCGCAGGAATACGGTCGCAAGGTGCGCACGCTCACAGGGGTGCTCCAGCTCTGCGCCTGGCTGCCGGCAGTGCTGGTTCCCCTGCGCAATCCTGTCTGGCCCCAGTTCGTATTTCACAAACTGCTCCGCCTGCTCACCCCTTACTTCGTGTTAGTGCCGCTCGCGTGGGCCCTGGTCCTGCTGTTGCACGCCTGGGAAGCGCCCGCACTCATCGCCGGGCTGCTGGTTGCCGCCATTGTCGGAATCTGGATCGCACGGGCCCGCGGCCGTCTCGGCACGCGCGTGCGCCGCGTCCTGATCGAGGGCATGCTGCTGCAGATCGCCGCCGTGGTTGCCGGCTTCAATGGCATTCGCGGTCACTGGCGGGTGTGGGATGCGTGATTCAGCGGCTGTGACCGCGCTGCCCGCTGGCGCTCCGGATCTGAGCCTGGCGCCTGGAACGCCGTTCGTGGTTTTTGGTGACGACTGGGGACGACACGTTTCCACGGTGCAGCACGTGTTTCAGCGCGTGCTCCGCCGCTACCCCGTCATTCTGGCTCAACGGCATCGGCCATCGTGTACCTCGCCTCACCCCTTACGATCTCATGCGCGTGGTGGCCAAGGCGAAGGCAATGCTGCGTCCTCCCGAGCTGGCAGGGGATGACAGGGAGCGGCCCTCGTACCTGGCGCAGCCGTTCGCGCTGCCCTGGCACAGCTCGCCGGCCGTGCGCTTGCTCAACCGCTTCTCTGTCATTCGTGAGGTGCGCAAGGCCATACGCTCCGTCGCGCCCGGTCGTGCGCCCGTATTCGTGACCGGCAGCCCGGCGCCCGTCGCTGCAGTGGGAAACCTCGGCGAAGCGGCCTCCATCTACTACTGCCTGGATGATTACGGCGCATCGCCCGGCGTCAGCGGCGCGATGATCCAGCCGCTCGAGGACGAACTGCTGTCGAAGGTCGACGCCGTCGTGGCAACCGCCCGCATCCTCGCCGAGACGCGCCGGCCCGCATCAGGTCGTGTGTACTACCTGCCGCAGGGCGTGAATTACGAACCTTTCGCGGTCGACGCGCCAGCGCCTGCGGATGTGCGCGATCTGCCGCACCCGCGCATTGGCGTTGCCGGCAGCATTGATGAACGCTGTGATGTCGACCTGATACGCGCTGTGGCCGAAGCGAATCCTGCGGGCTCCGTGATCATCGTGGGTCCACTCTTCGTTCCCCGCGACCGGCTCGATCTCCCCAACATTCATCTGCTGGGCAAGCGCCCTTACAGCGAGTTACCCGCCTACATGCAGTCCTTCGATGTGGGCCTCGTGCCGTATGTCCTGAATCGCGCCGCCCTGGCCATCAATCCGCTCAAGCTGCTGGAGTACCTCGCGGCCGGCATTCCCGTCGTGACCACGGCGCTGCCGGAAGCACGCAGCTTCGCCTCCATGGTGGCCATTGCGGAGGATCAGCAGGCGTTCATCGAGGCGGTCCGCGTGCAGCGCGAACGGGATGACGAGCGGCAGCGCCTGCTGCGGCGGCGCACTGCGCGCGAGCACACCTGGGACGTACGTGCGGAGCGCTTCCTGGAAATCGCGGCTGAAGTGGTCGGGCAGGTTGCGGCAGCACGCTGAGCGGTCGCGTGCCGGCGCTCGCCGGTCTTCCTAACTCTCTGCTGCGACCGCCGGCGTCTCGATTGTCGCCGCCGGTTTCGCCCCCGCACTGATCCGCACATCCTTGATCACCACGCGTGCCGGGTTGCCCATGGCGACGGCATAGGGCGGAATATCGGTCACTACCACACTGTTAGCACCGATCACCGCGCCTTCACCGACGGTCACACCCTTCATGATGAAACAGCTGCGACCCAGCCACGCGCGATTGCCGATGTGAACCGGACGTATCTCCTCCACCGGCGGCGGCTGACCGCCGGCCCGCGCTTCCGTGTCGCGCGGGTGCGAATCGGTGTCCAGAATGCGCACGCCCCCTGCGATGTTGACCTCATCGCCGATGATCACTTCCTTGTTGACCACGATCTGAATGTCGTGGCCCACATTGACGCGATCGCCGATAACCAGGCGAGGCCGGTCGAAAATGCGGCCGCTCGTGACGCCCAGGTGTCCGAAGATCTCGACGTCGTCTCCAATGTACAGCTCGACCGGACCGCTGATGTCGGGCAGCGACCAGATGCTGAGTCGCCGGCCCACCTTCTCGCACCGTGCCTTGAAAAGTGGCCCGCGGTAAAAGACGGTTATCACCGTGTGTCCCGCGAACCAGATGCCGAAATGCATGTAATACATGAATCGCGCCAGCGGCTTGAGGACGGCTGGCGGCGTGATGCTGAAGCGTTGCGTCCAGAGCACAGCACGCTTCAGAGGCCCGAAGAAGGGTCCCTGGCCACGCCGGAGCTTCAGCAGGAATGATTGCATGGTTTGTGGTCGCTCAGGCTTGCGCGGCTTCGGCCAGGAGCAGCTCGATCAGCAGCCATTCCGGCGTCATCACCCAGGCTACGGGCCTGCCATTGAAAGCGACGGCCGGCTTCGGCTTCGAAACCACGACACAGCGGCGCCGTCGCATTTCATCGAGCGCACCGTTCAGGTCGTCAACCTCGTAGCAGAGATGGTTCAGTCCACCGCCCCTGGCCAGGAATCGCTGCACAGGCGAATCCTCTCCGTCCGGCTCCACGAGTTCGATCTGTGCAGTCTCGGCCGGCGAGGTCTGCAGGAAAAGCACGCGCGCCCGCTGCAGCGGGTCCACGATGATGTCCGTCAATGCGCGAGCGTTCAGAGAGCGCAGCCAGCCCGGCAGCACCTCGGCAATCGACCGCACTACAATCCCCGCATGGTGCAGCCTGCCCAGTGTGAATTCGCTTGTCAATGGAACAGCCGTGTCTATGGGGTTGGCGCCCGGTCCGCCAGGAACCGTTCGATCGCGCCGAACGAATCCAGCTCCGCGAGATGCTCGAAATCGATCTGCGTTTCGAATTCCTCCTCGATCACCACCAGCAGCTGAATCGCAGTAATGGAGTCCCATTCGGGCAGTGTGGTGGGCGAAGCTGCCTGAATGTCGCCCTCTGTAATCGTGGGAAAGACTGTGGCGAAGCACTTCGCGAGTCGCGTCTGAATGTCGTTCATTTCGTCGCTTCCCATTCAATCGTATGGGCCAGTGGCGGACAGCTGCGCTCGAAGACCTGGCGCGTGAGACACACACCCGGTTTCGGTGCCTCTCCCAGCACGGAAGTCAGAAACTCGACGAGCGGCCCATTCCGCTCCGTCGCCTGAAAATCGAACACGATCACTTCCACGCCCGTGTTGTCGAAGAGCAGCCGCAGCGTCTGGTGCTCGATGCGGCGCGCGAACGCGCGACAGCTCATCACCCAGCTGTTCACACGCAGCGTGTTGCTGTTGCGATTGCCCTGCACCACCGCGATGCGACCGAGAGGGCCGAACTTGTCGCTGTAGGCAACGGCCCACACCAGGCTGCCCGACGCCTGCGTAAATGTGCTCCAGTCTGCCGTCGTGATGCGCTTGCCATTCAGATTGAACTGGTTCGTCTTGTTGATCAGCTCGAGCGAGCGCGGGTGCTCCGCTGCAGCCGCATCGACAGTGATCGTAGCACCCAGCCCCTCCAGAAAATGCTCGGAGACATCAGACTCCGCCAACTCGACGCTGAAGCGCGCACCCTGACGCAGACTCTCCATGCGCAGCGCATCTTCGGATGAGAGTTGCGCCTTGCCGAACAGGTCGCGCAGGCGCCGCAGTACCTGATCGGCCGCCGCGTGATCCTGCTTCGGAAATTCGATGCACTCCATTTCCGGAAAGGCGGCGCGCACTTCGCCAATCTCCATCGGGCTGTCGTCCACGAACACCACATTGCCCGCGCCGATGTTCCAGCTGCTCAGGATGCGTGCGACCGATGTCGACTTGGCCTGCCAGTGGATTTCGATCGGGAAAAGACGGTCCTGCGTCAGCAGCAGATCCTTGCGCTCCAGCGCGCGGCCGGCAATCGCCGGGTCATTCTTGCTGGCCACCGCGAGGAGCACGCCCTGGTCGCCGAGCGCGCGCAGAGTCTGCTGGTACAGCCCATGGATCTGGCCGTGCCCGTTGAGGTCCCATGCCACAGCCTCGGAACCTACCTCGCCCACGATACCCAGCCACAACGTGTCGTCCAGGTCGGTAATAAGGCCCTTCTTCGGAGCGGCCGGCGCCACCAGCTGCGCCAGCGCGTGACCTACCGCGGATGCATGCGGTACACTGTATGGAAACCCGGAAAACAGGTCGGACTTCAGATCGAGCCGCCCAGCCGGTGGCGATTGCATTGCCAGATGCTGCTGGCTGACCAGCCGGATCCGTGCCGATCCTGCCCATTCGGCTGCCGCCTCGTGCACTGTGGCCAGCAGGTTGCTCTCGCTCGCTCCCGCATGGGCCGCAGCCGTGTGGAATGCGGGCGGAAGGGGCAACGTCGGCATGGTGACCGCAACCGGCCCGCTTCCGCCCAGGCGGTTGAGCTGCTGTCCGATGCGCTTCAGAGTAGCGCGTACCTGCCGCACGATGTCGGCTTCATTGGTATGGCTCCAGCCGCCAAGGCTGCGGTAACCAAGCCGCGGATCGAGGTCTGACCACTCCACCACGAGCGCGGTGGCGTCCGGCCCGTTGTCCGGCGCCCGGCTCAGCGTGCCCGGCAGATCACCGAACAGCCCGGTTTCGATCACCACCCGACGATCCGGCAGCGACAACTGCAGGAACGCGCCAGTGAAGGTCTGGAGATGGAGGGGTGTGAAACCGCAGGCCAGGCGCAGCCGGAAAACCGGAGCGTCAGCGCGGGCTGAATGGGTAATGCGCAACGCTTCGGCCAGCTTCATTGTTTCGGACGACCCATGTTTTGTGCTCTCGCTCTGCAACACAAGCGGCGAATCGCGGCATTCCCGTACCCGCCATTGCGCATTGAGATCAGGCGCCGGCGGTTGCGCCAAGGCCCGTGTGCGCCGCGATTCGTTACCGCGTTTACGACATTTTGCCTGCCGGCCGGGGGCAAGAACGGTGCCATTCAAGGGGTCGCAGATGTCACGATTCCAAGGCCTTACCACGTTCGGCAGAACCGTCGTTCTCGCCCTCGATTACGCGGACGGGAACTCGTTGCCAATGGCTGTCAAATCACCGGCCGGGGCGCCGCAGCCTCTGCGGCGGGCTCGCCACCACAGCTTCGCCTGCCAGGGCAACAGCCCAGGTCCCGCCGGGCAAGGCCCGCGGGTTCGGGGGTAACAGGCACGGTCGCATGCCAGAGCCAGGCCCGGGTCAGTTCGAAGCGACTCACGGGGAATGAAGCTTGCAAACCGGCGCGGGGAATGGATCTTCACCGCTATGTGATATCGTCGTGAGGAAGAGAGTGCTCTGCGAAGGGAATCCGGCTTGTGAACGTGGTCCACACGCATTGCGGATGAGGCGGGAATGAGTCGGGCGCGCGGCGGACTGCTGGCGGCTTCGCCTGGGGCGCGTTTGAGTGTGCCGTCGGGTCCGGCTGTCGGCGTCAGCGCCGGCAGCGTGTCGGACGCTCCGTGGCCCAAAGCCGTGTGGATCGCGGCCGCCATGCTGGGCACCGTGGGGCTCAAAATCCAGGAGCTCTATCCCCCGACCGGTGCGTTCCGGCCGGCACTCCTGGTTTCGGTCATAGGCACTTTCCTGCTCGTCCGTCACACGACGAAGCCGTCCATAAGGGCGGCGATGCGGCATCCGCTCGCTTCCCTCGTGCTCGCCTATTTCGTCTGGTGCATCCTCACCGTGCCACTGGCCCTGTACAAGGGAGGTGCTTTCGACGCGGTGCAGGGTCTGTTTCCCGGCATCCTGCTTTTCACTGCATTCGCCATCTGCCCACCGACGAAGTCGACCGTGGACCGACTGCAGTTCTGGTGGGTGATGCTGTTGATCGCCTTTGGCATGCTGGGCGAGGCCGGCTCCGCGACCGGGCGCCTGACCTTCGGCGTGACCTACGATTCCAATGACATTGCATCGCTGTTTGCCATGGGCCTGCCACTCGCGGCGGGGCTCGCCGAGCGTGCATCGAATCTGAAGTGGCGGCTGATTTCCGTTTTCGCGGTCATCCTCACCGTGACAGTCGTGGTCGGCACACGCTCTCGCGGCGGCCTGGTCGGGCTGGCCGCCGCCGGGCTTGCGTACATCCTGGCATCGCGCGGGACCAAGAAACTCGTGATCGTCGGCCTGGTCATCGTCGGCGGCGCCTCTACGTGGCTCTTCTCCGGTCAGAAATTCAAGAACCGCATGATGACCATGACCAACCTCGACGACGACTACAACATGACATCAGAGGTCGGTCGCAAGGCGGTCTGGACACGCGGGCTGGGTTACATCAAGGAAAATCCGCTGACCGGTGTGGGCATCGGCAACTTTCCCATCGCGGAAGGCGAAACCCTTACCAGCGAAGGCCGCCACGGCAAGTGGAGTGCAGCGCACAACTCGTACGTGCAGGCCTTCGCCGAGCTGGGTATCCCCGGCGGCGCCATTCTCGTTTTCTCAATGTTGATCGGTCTCTACCTCGGCGGACGCTACGCCTGGGGCGTGCGCATAGGCAGGGAAGTCCATCGAAGACCGGAGTATGCAGCCAGCCTGTTCTCGTACATGGTGTCCGCATTCTTCCTGTCCCATGCGTATTTCAGCCCGTACTTCGCGCTGCTCGGGCTGATCGCGCTGGCGGACCGCATGGTGAACTACGAGAACCGGCCGCGGATCGCTACCAACGCCGCGGATGCGACCCCTGCCATGGTCCGTCCTGCAGGCGAGCGTGGCGGTTTCGCCGGTATGCGGCCGCTGCCGGATTATTAATCGCCGGGCTGGCCGGTTCCGATGTCGCGCTCAGCGTGGACGGTGCCGCGTGACGTCGCGTAAGCACCCGCGGCCCATCATATGAAAAAGCTCATTCACACGCTGGCGTTGGCAGCCGTCTCCCCCGGTTGGCTGTTCTATCGTCTGATGATCCTGCTCGTGCCGGGCAGGAAGCAGGCGTGGTTCCAGTTCTACAGTCAGGCTTACTCCCTGTTGCCGGGCATGCCCGGTGTGGCCCTCCGTCGCGCGCACTACCAGCTCGTGCTACCGCGTTGCCCGCGTACCGTCACGATTGGCTTCGGGACGATCCTCGCATTGCCCGAAGCCGAGATCGGCGACGGCGTCTACATTGGCGCCTACTGCACACTCGGCAAGGTCACGCTCGGCGATGACGTGCTGCTCGGCTCGAATGTCGACATCATGAGTGGCACGCATCAGCACTACATCGATCGACTCGATGTGCCGATCCGCAAACAGGGCGGATCATTCGATCGGGTGCGCATTGGCCGTGACGTGTGGATCGGCAACAGCGCGGTCGTGGCCGCAGATGTGAACGACCAGGCGGTGATCGCCGCGGCCGCGGTTGTCGTCAAGCCGGTCGCCGCCCGCGCCATCGTGGGTGGTAATCCGGCACGCGTGCTGGGTGAACGTGGCGATCCCCGGCGGGGCGCCACGACGGAGTCCGGCCTGGCGTCGCCCGCGGGAGATGAATCCGCTGCCGTCCGTCTCGACCCGACACCGCATTGACCGTTGAAACCGATCAAGCTCGTGGTTCTGCGTACAGCCCGGAGTCTGGGCAGCTTCGCCCTGCTGGCGCAGTCCGGCTGGCGGCGGCAACGCCTGCTGATCCTGTGTTATCATGGTGTCTCACTGACCGATGAGCATCTGTGGAACCCGCGGTTGTATGTGAGCCCGCAGTTTTTCCGGGAGCGGCTCGAGCTGCTGCACGGCGGCGGCTATGCCGTGCTGCCTCTGGGCGAGGCGATAACTCGCCTTTACAGGGGCACGCTGCCGCCCCGCGCCGTGGTACTCACGTTCGATGACGGCCACTACGACTTTCTCCCCGCCGCCCACCCCATTCTCCAGGACTACGGGTATCCGGCCACGGTGTATCTGACGACGTATCACTCGGACTGCAACGTGCCGATCTTCGGGCTCATCTGCTCCTACATGCTCTGGCAGGCGCGGGAGCGGGTGATCGATCTCGCCCCGCTCACGGGTGGTCCGAGTGTCGTGCTGGGCGAGTCGTCGGATCGCGCGCGTGCGCTGGCTTTGCTGGTGTCGTACGCGCGCGAGCAGCAGCTCTCCGCCATGGAGAAACACGCTCTTGCCGGCCGCGTGGCGACCCGGCTCGCCATTGATTTCGACGACATCTGTGCACGGCGCGTGCTGCATCTCCTGAATCCGGATGAGGTGCGTCAGCTCGCCGGTCGAGGCGTCGATTTCCAGATGCACACGCATTGTCACAGGTCCCCCCGCATTGAGGGCCCGTATCGCGAGCAGGTGAGTCGCAATCGGGAGCGCATCGAGGAACTGACCGGGCGCAGTCCGCAGCACTTCTGTTATCCGAGTGGCGAGACCGCGCCCGCATTCCTGCCGTGGCTCAGTGCCGAGGGTGTGCGCTCCGCAGTCACGTGTGAGCACGCTCTGGCCACACGGGCACAGCATCCGCTGCTTCTGCCGCGGCTGCTCGATCACTCCGGTCTCACTGCGATCGAATTTCAGGGCTGGCTCTGTGGTTTCTCGGCGCTGCTGCCCCACCGGGCCCAGCGGCCCTACGACTCGCGCACTGCCGCGGACGCGGGCAATGAGCCCGCCGCGGTGCCCGCGCCGCAGGCATGAAAGTTCTCGTAATTTCCTACCACTATCCGCCCGATCCCGCTGTCGGGTCGGTCCGACCGGCACGCATGGTGGAGGCGTTGCGAGGAGCCGGACATGACGTGACTGTCCTGACGGCGCAGGTACATGGCGTGAACGCCGATCCTGATGAGGCCGGCGCAATCCGCGTCCGGCCATGGCCCGGATTCCGCGATCTGTATCGCAGCCTGCGCGCGCGCTTCTCGCGGGGCAACAACGTAGAGCGCGGCGTCGAGGCATACTTCGGAACCGGACGCTATGCGCTGCCCGAGCGCTTCCCTGTCTGGAAGCGTTTCCTCCTCTCGCTCATGTGGCTGCCTGATGATCTGCACGGCTTCATCCCTCCCGCCTTTCTCCGCGCCCGCCGTTTCGCGCGCAAGGGAGAGCGACCCGTCGTGATCACATCCGCGCCGCCCTTCTCCGTGCACATGGTCGGCGTGTTCCTGAGCATGTTCACGCGCGTCCGCTGGATCGTGGACTTCCGCGATCCCTGGATGGCCGGCTATCAGAAGCCGCCGCACGTACGCACGCGCTTCAGCGACGCCGTCGAATCGTGGGCGCAGAGACGTTGTCTCACGCATGCGGCTGCCGTGTTGACCAATTCCACGGGCATAGCGCGGCAGCTCGAGGGTGCCCGCCACAATGCTGCGCGGAACGGTGCCCCGCCCGTGGTCGTGATCCGCAACGGCATCGAGGACCTGGCGGCTCGACCCGCGTCGTGGATCCGGCCGGTGCGTCGCATCACCTATCTCGGTTACCTCTACCTGAACCGCGATCCACGCCCTTTCCTCGACGCCATTGCCGCTCTCTGGCGGAGTGGCCGGATCGACCTGGCGGAATGTCACGTCGACTTCTACGGCGCCTGCCGCTGGTACAACAGCATCTCGGTCGAGGACTACGTCACGCAGCTGGGCCTGACTGATCATGTACGCTTCTTCGATCCCATCGAGCGCGAGCAGTGCCGTGCCGTGCTCGCGGCTTCCGATCTGCTGCTGCTGCTGGCACAGCGTCAGCCCATGCAGATTCCTAACAAGCTGTATGACTACCTGAGCGTGCGCCGTCCCATCCTGGCTTTTGCCGATGACGAGGGCGACACTGCCGGCATGCTTCGTGAGCTGGGCGGCCATTACATCGTGGCTTCCGATGATCCGGCGGCAATCGCTGAGACCGTGCGTGCCGCGATCAACGGCGAGGCGCCGTCCCGGCTGCCCGATGACGCGGTGCTGGAGGAATGGTCTGCCGGACAGCAGATGCACCGGTTCGTCGGCCTGGTGGAGAGAATCGCAACCGGGGACCGGTAACCAATGTATGCACGGGCCGGCCGCACCCGGTGCACCAGGCCAGATCCTGGTGGTGTCGCGCATCGAGACGCGCGGAGGCAGCGCGCGTGAATCGCCTGCGCGTAGAGATGGTGGTCCCGTTCCTCGATGTGGCGGGACTCGAAATGGTTGTTGTCAGCCTGGTGCGCACCATGTCCTCCATGGGACATGATGTGGGCGTGACCTGCATCGAGCGGCCGGGGCCGCTGGGCGAGCAGCTGAAGGCCGCAGGCCACCGCGTGACGGTGGTACCCACGCCAGGTGTGTGGACCAACCTCATGCCCACTGCACTCGCGTCCTGGTTCCGCGAATCCCGTCCGGACGTCGTCCACGTGCACAGCGGCGCGTGGCTCAAGGCAGTACAGGCTGCACGTATCGCGCGCGTGCCCCGTTCCGTCTACACGCTGCACGGGATCTGGCCGCAACCCGCCTGGTTCATTCCGCTCTACTCCAACCTCGCTGCCCGGGTCACCGGCCACATCGTGGCGGTATCCCAGTCTCTGCGCGAGCACCTGATACGCGCCTTTCACGTACCCGGGCGCAAGATCTCCGTGATCCAGAACGGCATTGACACGCAGCATTTCTCGCCGGCGCCGCGTACCGGCTGGCTGCGCACCGAGCTGGGCCTCGATCGCGACGTGGCCATGATCGGTACTGTGGCCCGCCTGCATCCGGTCAAGAACCACGCACTGCTGGTGGACGCATTCGCGCAGGTGCACCGCTCCTGCCCTGACACGGCGTTAGTAATTGTCGGAGATGGGCCGCTGCGTGCGCAGCTGGAGCAGCAGATCCGTGACCGGGGACTCGAGCGGGCGGCCTTCCTCTGCGGCGCCACCTCCAACGTGATCGACTACTATCGCGAATTCGATGTCTTCGCTCTGTCCTCGGTGCTGGAAGGCACCTCCATCAGCGCGCTGGAGGCGATGTCCTGCGGCTGCTGCGTCGTGGCCACCGCAGTGGGCGGCAATCCGGGATTGCTGGGGGACGGACGCTGGGGTGTGCTGGTCCCCGGCAGTGACGCCAGCGCACTGGCTGAGGCGTTGCGCGGTGTTGTGGTAAACACGCAGTTGCGCGAACAGCTGGGCCGTGACGCGCGGCGGCGCGTGCTGGAACATCACGATGAAGCCGCTGTGGCCCGCGCCTACCTCGAGGTCTATGCGGGAGGCTCGTCGTCCTGAGGCGAGGCTCAGCGCACGAGGCCGCGATACGTCTTGATGACGTCGCGATCAGCGATCACTTCATCCGAACGCCGGCCCAGGAAGAACACGCCCGATGCACCATCCACCGAGCCGGTTCGCCGGCCCAGCCAGCGATCCAGCAGGGGAAGCCAGAACGACGTGAATGATGCAATGGCACGCATCACGGAACGCGTGGTTCGCGCCCCGCCGGCGAGCGTCATCAGGAACTGGGACCACGACCAGGCCAGCACCATGCCGGGCCCACCCACCGGACCGCTGACTACCTCGGCGAAGTGCCGGAACAGCCGGCGATGCCCGACGTGCGTGAAACGCACGAAGTCGTAGGGACCGCCCGTGTTCTGCTGCACGAACGGTGTTTCTGCATACACCAGCCCATCCGTCTTCAGCACGCGATGGATCTCGCCGACGGCCTTCACCGGATCCTGCAGCCAACAGATAACACCCTGTATGATGACCGCGTCGAAGGTGCGGTCCTCGAAGGGAATGTCGTGCGCGTCGCAGATGACCGCCGTGCGCGGGCCGGGCACCACGTCGCTCTCGATGTACACGTGCGGCGTACTCCTTTCGAGAGCATCGAGCCCGGCCGGTGAAATGCCCGCGCCCAGCACGAGTACGTGGGCGCAACCGGCCGGCGCCAGCAGCTGACTCAGCTTCGCATAATTCTCTGCGGCGCGATAATTCCGGCTGATGGGTGGAATGATCGAGCGGATCCACTGCTTTACCGGACTGACCCGGCGCGGTGGTTCGCCCATCATGGCGACGATGCCGGCCCGGGTGAACAGGCTGGCCTCATCATTCAGCATGACTGGTATGCCGGCGACGATCGGGTAGGTCTCCGCACAATCTGCGGCAGAACAGCGCAGCTCCTGGCCTTCCAATCGGGCCGGCGCCTTGCACCGCGGGCAACACAACCGCTGCACAAGCTCCGCCGGGATCTTGCCTGTCGCTGTGGTCATGTTCTCCCGATCCACGTGATCCGCTCCGCGTCCTTTGCCTGCCGGCTGGCGCTCAATGGTGTTTGCTCTGCCTGGTGCAAATACTGTCTTCATGCCACCTGAACCCGTTCTGCCGGTCATGGGCGCGGACCCCCGCTGCGGTCATGGCAGCGGCCGTTTCGCCGGAGCGAATCGGTTGTGTTGGGTCTGCGCGACACAGGGCGGCCCAGTCGCCGCACTCCGTTTGCTGCTCGGGACACCCGCCATAAGGCGAGGCTGCGCCTGCCCTCGCCACGCACCGGCCTTGAAATTGGCCGGCTCCCGGGCCGCGTTTTATCGCAGCCCTGCAAGCAATGCCTGTGCCGCCTGCGGCTCTGTCGCCGAGCCCAGTTCCTGTGCCTGCTTCATGCGCCACAGCCAGGCGCCGTTGCGGCTGGCACCCAACAGCTCGAGCGCGGTCTGCCGCATCCAGGCCTCGCCTGTGAGCTGGTACATCTCCAGCAGCGGCCGCACCCAGAAGTTGTTGAGGTCGTAGTCCTGCTTCTGGGGGGCGGAACCCGGGCCGTGACTGCGATAGGGCAGACAATGGCGGGCTGCATTGTAGAACTCGTGCACGCCTGCCGTCATCTCGATCGCGTTGGCGCGTGACGCGGGATCGTCGTACTGGCGGCCTGCGCGCAACAGGGCGTTCGCCAGCATCGCTTCTTCGAAGAAAAGGATCGGGTAAGGCTTCACGTACGCGGCCACCGACTTCCAGCCGCCATTCGCGCCGTAGCGGAGATTGCCCGCGAGGATCGGTTGACCATTGGGGTCGGGCCTCGAGCCGAACTGCTCCATTGTGGCCGCCTGCATGCGATCGACGAACCCGTTGATGTAGCCGATCCAGCCCTTCCAGGTCGTCACACCCTCCGGCACGAATGGAGCGAGATCCGGGCGGATCGGATTCTTCTCGCCATAAGGAATACCGATGCGGTCCGCGGTCAGCGCAGTCTCAATGGCAAGAGCAATGATGCGCTCATCCATCCACTGGTGCGAAAGGTTTTCCTTGTCCTTGGTCAAATGGCGCGTCAGCCACAGCGACGCGATCCAGAGATAGTCGCGACACTCGCCCGCCAGCTTCCTGTTATCATCGCCTTCCGGCGCATTGCGGTAGACCCAGTAGACGATCTCGCAGTCCGACCAGTTCGAGTTGCGGTGGGCGAGCACCGTATAACGATTGGGTCCGGCGTAACGGCGAACGTACTCGCGCGTGATCTGCAATGCCGCCCGGAACCCCGGCTCGCTCTCGTTGAGCGGCAAACCTGCGCGGATGTTGCGCATTGTGACCATGCGCAGCGGGCCGTAGTGGGGGTTGTCCCCGTCCGCGCTGTCCGTGATGTAGCTGTACGAGTTGCTCGCTACCTCGCCCACCATCCGATTGATGGCTGCATCCGAGATGCTGGTCGAAATCAATGGGCCAGCCAGGCACCGACATGCCGCGCGGAACCAGCGGCCCGAGAAGCAGCCGCAGATCGGGCGGCGTCAGATCCATCGCCTGCACCTCTGCAGCCGGCGGGACCCGGCCAGTGTCGGCAGGAGTGCCAGTCGCGCTCGCCCGCAGAATGCATGCGAAAAGAAGTGCGGTCAGATGCAGGTTCCTGTTGGCGGAAATGATGTGTCAGCCGTCGCCCGGCCTGCCCATGCACGTGGCGGGCGCCGCTGCTCTGCAGTGAGATTGTAGCCTCGTCGGCACTGTCGCGGAAGCGGCCGGCGTCTTCAGTGTATGCTGGTCAGCCACGCCTGCGCAGACTGCGGGTCTGTCGCGGAGCCCAGCTCCTGTGCCTGCTTGAAGCGCCAGGTCCAGGCCCCGTTGCGGCTCGCGTCGAGAAGATCCACCGCGGTCTCACGCATCCACGCTTCGCCGGTCAGCTGGTACATCTCCGAGCAGCGGCCGTACCCAGAAGTTGTCAAGGTCGTGAACACTGTTCCACATGTTGGAGCCGTGGCTCCGATATGGCAGCGCGTGCTGCGCCGGGTCGAAGTGCTCTTTCACGCCCGCGGTCATTTCAATGGCGCGATCCCGACACGCTGTGCAACCGTATTGACGCCACGCACGCAAGAGAGCATCCGCCAGCATCGCATCCTCGAAGAAGAGGATCGGGTATGGCTGGACATACTGACTCACGGACGTCCAGCCACCATTGATGCCATAGCGGATGTTGCCGTACACGATCGGCTTTCCGAGAGGATCGTTCTGGCCGCACCAGCGCGCGCAGGTCGCATCCTGCATGCGCTTCACGTATCCCGCAATGTACTCGACCCAGTCCTTCCACGAGTGCACACCCGCCGGCTGAAATGGCGCCAGGTTCGCGTACTTCTCTCCATACGGGATGCCCATGCGATCCGCAGACATCGCCACATCCAGCGTGATCGCGATGATGCGCTCATCCATCCACTGATGATCGAGGTTCTCGGTCTTGGTTGTGAGAAAGGTCGACAGCCAGTTCGCCGCCGAGTGAATGAAGTCTCTGGCATCGAGATGCCAGCTGCGTGTCGCCCAGCTCGCCTCTTTGTGTCAGCCACCACACGATCTCGGCATCCGCCTCCATCGAGTAACGCTGCGCCTGGGAAACGCGGTAGGTGCCCGTCGGTTTGAAGTAGGTTTCGATCGCTTCCCGCGTGATTCTCAGGGCGGCTGCAAAGCCCGGCTCTGACGGATCGAGGGGCAGACCCGCGCGAATATTGCGCATGGTCACCATGCGCAGCGGCCCGTAGTGCGGATTGTCACCGTCTGCGCAGTCCGGGATGCTGCAATACGAGCCCGCCCCAACTTCCGCCACCATGCGATCGATGGCGGCATCCAGATTCTGATCGAAATGCGACGGCCATCCTGCTACCGGCGTGCTGCGCGCAATCAGAAAACCCGTAACGCCATAGAGCGCGGGCGGCGTGAGATCGCCATCCACCTGAACGTGCGTGGGAAGCACCGGGTCAGGCTCGACGATGCCCGGCACTCTCGAACAGGCAGTCAGGTAGGCGCTCAGAACAGGGATGAGCAGCAGCAGTCCCGCATGGCGCTGAGCTTCCGACAGCTTCGTTTGCGGCATCGCAGTCTGATTCGGTCTGCAGTTCAGCGCGGATCCGTGCCCGCGGACGGGTGTGGAATGGCGAATGTACTGCGAATTGCGGACCAGGCAAAGCCGCGCATTCGCTCTCTGCCTTCAGCCCGCCCCTGGTGCGTCACGGCCTCCGGCGAGCCGCTGCCAGCAGCCTGATCGCCCGGGCGCCGTGTGCACGTGCAGTGAGGCCTGCCGCAGCGATCGCCGCGGCAGGCCTCCGTCTGTATCACTTCAGCGTGAGGGTCAGTGAACCCCAGCCAGCCAGGCCTGAGCCGACTGCGGATCCGTTGCTGAACCCAGCTCCTGTGCCTGCTTGAAGCGCCAGGTCCATGAGCCATTCTTGCTGGCGTCGAGGAGCTGCAGCGCCGTCTGACGCATCCACGAGGCGCCCGTCAGCTCGTACATCTCGAGCAGTGGCCGTACCCAGAAGTTGTCCAGGTCGTGCACGCTGTTCCACATGTTGGAGCCGTGGCTGCGGTAAGGCAGCGCGTGCTGCGACGCATCATAGTGCTCCTGCACGCCGGCCGTCATTTCGATAGCACGGTCACGGCAGGCGGCGCAGCCATACAGCCGCCACGCGCGCAGCAGTGCGTCCGTCAGCATGGCATCCTCGAAGAAGAGGATCGGATACGGCTTGACGTATTGCGTGACGGACGTCCAGCCGCCGTTGATGCCGTACCGAATGTTGCCGTAAAGAATCGGCTTGCCAAGTGGGTCATTCGTGCCGCACCAGCGGGCGCACGTGGCGTCCTGCATGCGCTTCACATAACCGGCTACGTAGTCGATCCAATCTTTCCACGAGTTTACGCCCGCCGGCTGGAATGGCATCAGGCCGAACGTCTTGACGCCGTACGGAAGCCCCATCCGTTCCGCCGACATCGACACATCCAGATCGATCGCGATAATGCGCTCATCCATCCACTGGTGGTCGAGATTCTCGGTTGACGTGGTGAGGAACGTGCTCAACCAGGTTGCGGCCGACTGAATGAAGTCCTTCGCGTCCGCGGCCAGCTGCGCGTCGTGGAGCTGTCCACTCTGCGTCAGCTGCCACACGATCTCGGCATCCGCCTCCATCGAATAACGCTGGGCCTGCGACACGCGGTACGTGCCGGTCGGCTTGAAGTAACCCTGGATCGCTTCCTTCGTGATCTTCAGCGCCGCGGCAAAGCCGGGCTCCGACGGATCCAGCGGCAGGCCTGCCCGGATATTGCGCATGGTCACCATGCGCAGCGGGCCGTAGTGCGGATTGTCCTGGTCCGCGCAGTCCGGAATGCTGCAGTACGAACCGCTGGCGACTTCCGCCACCATGCGAGCGATCGCCGCATCCAGATTCTGATCGAAGTGCGCGGGCCAGCCGGCAACGGTCGTGTTGCGCGAAACCAGCGCACCCAGCAGCGGCCGCAGGGCTACCGGCGTCAGATTGACGCCCGCCGGCGGTTGCGTGCCGCCTGTATTCGGAGCGGCGTTGACCGTGATCATGGCCGTATCCGCTACTGCGCCGTAGGCAACCTTGATACGGGCGCTGCCCTTGGCGACTGCGGTCACCACGCCCGAGGCGGCAACGCTTGCGTATGCGGGATCAAGGCTCGACCAGGTCAGTGATGCGCCCGACATGACGTTGCCCTGTGCGTCCCAGGCTGTAGCACTCAGCACCGCCGTGGCTCCTACCACGATGCTGGCGGTGGGCGGGCTCACGACGACCGACGCCTTTCCCGAAGTGCTGCCGCCACCCGTTCCTGTGGACTGATTCAGCACGACATAGGTGGCCGTGTCGGCGCCGTTGAAGGATGTCGCCACGACCCTGGCCGTACCTGCATTACCGGCTGTGATCATGCCGTCCGCGTCGACCGTGAGGACGCTCGAATTCAGCGAACTCCAGACCAGATTGGCGTTCGGAATCTCCTGGTTCTCCAGGTCGTACGCCTCCAGCTGCATGGTGTCGCCGCGGTGGTACAGCGTATCCGCGTTGGGCCGGATCGCCACCCGCCTGAGCACCGTTGTGGACGGCAGCACGAAGTAGGTCGCTGTGTCCGCCCCGTTGGAACGAGTGGCCACAATGCGAGCGGTGCCGGCAGCGACGCCCTGAGTGAGGCCGTCGGCCGTCACCGAGAGCGTGCCCGGATTGAGCGAGCTCCATACCAACCCGCTGTTAGGGATCGGCTGGTTCTCGGCGTCGTAGCCCACCAGCTGCAGCTTTTCACCGACCAGCAGTGTGTCCGGATTGGGCTGGATCGTGACGCGTTTGGTCGTGGGCGTCGCCACCGGCGCAACCAGAATGCGCGCGGTGTCAACTGCGGTTCCGTACTTCGCCATGACACGCGCCGTGCCCTTGTTCACGGCCCTTACCGTCACGGTCTGCGATGCCGTGCCGCTCGGCGAAACCGCACCGATCGACACGTCGAGGCTCGACCACGTGGGCATCACGGTGGCCCACTCGCGATTGTTGGCATCAAACACGTGCGCAGACAGGTCGACCGTCTCACCAATAGCGGCGATTGTATCCACCTTCTGAGAAAGCACGATACGGAAGGGTGCCGTGGGTGTGGGCGCCATCGCAACTGCGATCTCGGCCGTATCCAGCAGAGTGCTGTAGCTCGCCGTGATACGCGCCGTACCCTTCGCCAGGCCCTTGACCAGACCGGTTCCATCTACAGAAGCGACGGAAGCGGTCAGGCTCTTCCATGTGACGAGCAGCCCGGTAACCGGCTGGCCATTGGCGTCCAGCATGGTGGCAACCAGCTTCGTCGTGCCGCCCACCTGCGTAATCGAATCGGAAGCCGGCGACACATACAGGTTCACGGGCGTGGGAGCCGGTGCGATCCAGAGGTGTGCCGTATCCGCGAGCGTGCCGGAAGCCGCGCGGATCCGCGCTACGCCCTTGGCCAGCGCCGTCACGCCACCATCCGTGCCCACGGACGCGACCGTCGGGTCCAGTGTGCTCCACGTGACCTTCGCTCCAGCCACGGCATCGCCACTGGCGTTCACCGTGCTGGCGCGCATCTGCAGCGTGGAACCAACCGTTGGCAGCGTGTCCGTCTTCGGGTCGATGTGCAGAGCGACTGCCACCGTCGGCGGCGCCACCGAGACATCAGCCGTATCCGCCACAGACTCGTAGTGAACGATCACGCGAGTGTCGCCTGACGCGACGCCCGCGACCACGCCGCTGCCATCCACCGTTGCGATACTCGGGTTCGTGGTCTGCCAGCTCAGCCGCGAGCCTGAAACCAGTGTGCCCGACCCGGTGCGCGCCACCGCCAGGAACTTCACGGTGCCACCCACCAGATTGATCGTGGCCGATGTGGGCGAAATCGCTACCGAGGCGGTGCCTCTCTGCAGACGCTTCTTCGCCACCGCGACGACAGAAGTGGCCGTCATGTTGCCATACGTGCCGTTGATTTCGACGACGCCTTCGCCCAGACCGGTCACCATTCCGGAACCGTCGACCGAAGCAATGCTGGTATCTGTGGATTCCCAGTGAATGCTCGGGTTCGATACCGCTTTGCCGAGTGCGTCGCGAACATTGGCGATGATCTGAACGCGATCACCGGATGAAGGAATTTCTGCCAGGCTCGGAACCAGCTCGATGAACTGGCCCTTGGCCGGAATATGATCAGTCGAAAGGGGCGTGCCCTTATCCTGACATGCCGTTACGGGGAGGAGCGTGATGAGTGCGAGGAGCAGAGCCTGCGTCTTCATCAACGGGCGGAAAGAAACCTGCGTCATCTGCATCCCGTGGGGTAGGAGGGATTCTCTGCGTTTTCAACCAAGCAAAAAGCCGCCATTCAACTCTTTTCGAGTCGCTGGCGGCCCGGCTGGCATGGTGGGTGGGAGTGACCCTACCGAAGCTCCGTAGCTCTGCGTCACCGCCTTTCGACGGTTTTGCTCTGAGCAGCGCGGTCGTAACCTGATTCAGGCTCCGTTCCGGTCTCAGGGTAAGCACCATAAGTATTTCATCGGCAGTCACTTATACGATTGTGGAAAAGTCGCCAGCCCGAGCTGGTCGAGGAAAACAATGCGTCGCCCACGCAAAAATGTGCTCGCGTTGCTGTGCCCTTCCGCGGATCCTCGCCGGCACCGATTCCGGCGCTCCATCGCCCCTTTCGTCCAGAGGTTCGCCGACCCGAGGGTGGTGGACGCACCCGTCCCTGGCACCCGCATCGGCACGGGTGTGAAACCGGCGGTCGAGCCCGATTCCAGTTTCCTGGGAACGAGGCTCGGGTGCGACCCGGTTATTGCCCTCTCCGGCGAGGCACCGACCTCAGGTGCCGGTCAGACCCGTCGTCGTGAGCACGCGTGCGTCCAACTGCGACGTCGCGTTCGCGTCCGGATTGTCAGAAATTCTGATCTCGCTCGAAGGCGAGTCGTGTGTGCGCCGATGTGGTGTTTACGGCTCGCTCAAGTGGCAGCGTGGAGCATTGAGCCGATTCCGCGGCCGACTCGCAGCGGAAAAAAAACGGCCACAAATGCGCGAAATTTTCACTACGCACATCTTGTACCACAGGTGATGCGGCCGCGCAATGACGCGGTTTCCCTGCGAGGGATCTGACGCTGTTGGAAGGCTGCCGTTGTGGAGGTGAGGCGGTGTCAGTGTATGGAAAGCCAACGGCCCGGCGAGTCACCCCACCGAGCCGTCAAGACCGGCGGTGCATGAGGTCCTTGCGGACCATCAAGCACCGCCGGCTCTCCTTGCCCACATCTGCCGAACCGATCCGTCCCAGGATCGGGGTTGCCCGCACCGCCCCGGCGCGCCCGGCACCGGGCAACCGATTTCGACTGAATCAGACGTTGTCGGTCTGCTCGCGCTTGCGGCGACGGGCAGCTCCGACCATTCCCAAAAGGCCGGTACCCAGCAGTAACAGGCTTGCTGGCTCAGGCGTTACCACACCGGTGACCTCCCCGAGGGGCTGCCCCCCATTGGACGTGCCTGCGATCAGCATTTCATAGTGGAGGGACCCATCCCACAACTGGTTCTGCCCCGAAAACGTGGACATTGCAGCTGTCACGTAAATCGGCACGGGCGCCCATCCGGTCTGCCCACCGGCCGCCTGCAGCAACAGGTCACCATTCTTCAGGGTGCCCGTCCAGGCCAGTGTGTTCCCGTTACCATCCTTCACTCCGATCAGGCCACCAAACAGCCATTCGCTGCCGTTGGTGCTGAACAACCGCACGCGTGACGAATAGTACGTCCCGCTGAGGTTAACTGAGAACCTCACGGTTGCGCAGGTTCCCACGCACATCGCCGTTGCACTCGACGAGACATTGACGATCTGCGCCTGCGCGGTGCCGGGTACCCCGAAAGCGGCTATCGCAATCGCAGCGATCGCCGACCTGCGTAAGTACGGGATCCGACTCATGCACACCTCCTTCCGGCTAATTGTCCGGCAGCGACTCGAGAATGCTCTCGATGTGCCGCCGTTTGCGCGAGCCCCTGGGTCCGCCGGGGATGGCTCAGACCCTTGGACGCCGCACACTCATGATGCCGACCGGAATCAGCAGCAACACATGCAGTCCGGCCAGCGTCGTTCCCTTGAGCATTGAGCTCACAAAAATCGCATGTGCCTGGGGCGTCAAAGGCTGACCCCGCAGCACGAAGTAGTCACTGATCAGGAGGGCACCGGCCAATCCGCCGGCCAGTCCCGTGAGCAGGAGAAGTGTGCCCAGCAGCCGGTGCGCGAGCAGTGACGTGGTGCCGCGAATCTGCATACCGGCCCAGATAAGCGCTGCGGCGAGGGCAATGCGGGGCAGGCCTTCGAGCGTGCTGCTCAGCGCCACCATCTCTGTGTAGGCATTGCCGGGCTGGAATTGATAGAACCACAGGATGGCCAGGTCCGCCATGCTTCCCAGCAGGAAGAGGAGGCCGGCTGCGAACAGTGCGCGCGCCGCGTGGGCCGAGAACGTGGACGAAAGGAAGCGGTATCGTGCCACGTCCTTGCTGCTGCCCACCACGACATTGGGCCGCTCGCGTTCCGCTGTTGCCATGCAGAGAGCTCCTACGCGTTCGGAAGTGCGTGATAGACGGCCGGCACCACTTCCGCCGCCGCGCGTGTTGCCAGATCGACCGACTCCGCTTCGGTCGTCTGAATGGGCACGATGATGCGCACCAGGGCTTCCTCCGTGCGGCCCTTGAGCGCCGCGTCGCGCAGCAACTGCCACTTCACCTTGTACTCGTTTGATTCAATGCGGCCGCGACCCTGGTACCAGTAAAGCACGAGAGCGCGCTCATTGTGGTTCTGCACCAGCGTGCGATTCACCATCACGGTTCCCGCCGGCGTGGCGATGGGTATGACACTGGAAGACAGCGCTTCCCAGCCGGCGCCTGGCAGGCAGTTGCGCGGCGAGTGAATCGTGCGTCCCTGCGTCTGGCTCTCGTAGTAGCCGACGTACAGCGAAAACGCGGGAACGGCACCGTTCGTGAACGCGCGCATCACATAGGACGACATGCCGGCCACTTCCTGCTCGTCGCGGGAGATCGCTCGATCCTCACCGGTCATGCCGGCAATCTGCCTCGGAACTGCGACATTGAGCGGCTCGCGCAACGTCATCGCTCGCTGATGGCCCGCACCGCGCACGAGCACAGCACCCGCCACCAGAATCGCTGCCGGCACCCACGAGCTGTGCGTTCTCACGGCGCACTCCGCCGCAGGAGCACGCTCTCACCCTGGCCCAGAACCCAGGCGCCCACGCCGAGCGTCAGGAATGCGGCGACGAACATCGCCCACCCTTCGCTGTAGTGCATCAGGCCCTGCCCGAGTTTCGGGTTAATGAAAAACACAGCGAATCCAGTCAGGAAGATGCGTACGCTGTTGAGCAGCATCGCGATCGGTATCGCGGCCAGTACCAGCACGGCTCTCGCCCACCACGTTCGAAGCCACACTCCCCCGATCAGGAACCCGAGCGCCAACAGGGCCGTCAGCGAACGCAGGCCGCTGCATGCTTCGGTTACGAACAGTCTCTGGTTCGGCAACTGAATCACATTCCCCGCAACTGCGACGGGCACGTGTCGCCAGGCCAGCATCGCCGCTCCCATCCTTGAAGCCCGGAACTGCAGCGGCAGGGCGAGCGTCCCGGTCAGCACCTGAGGTAATGGCACCGACAGCACCAGCAGCACCGCGGGCAACCACCACTTCAGCAGCTGTCGGAATCCCCAGAAGAACACGACGATCCCGAACAGTGCACCAAGCGCCGACAGCCGCATCGTGAACACCTCGGCCGCCAGACCTGCGACGTATCGAAGCAACACGGAACCCGTCAGTATCAGACCGCCTGCCACGGGCTGACCCCGGCTCCCCGCCAGTCTGCCCGCTTTCACTGCCAGCACCACCGCCACCGGCGTGAGGAGCAGACCATGACCCGAATCCGGATCGCTCAGCCACTGGCTGAACATCCCGGCGAGCGGGCCCCAGAACAACAACAGGAAGGCGGCTCCGGTCGCGATCCAGGGAAGAGCGGCAACGCCCGCCACCCGTCCCGCCGCGCGGGAGGCAACCCATTCGGTCACCAGGCCCGCTTCTTAAAGACAGCCAGCGGCGTAGCCAGCAGGATACGCACATCCTGCGTGGTGGATCGGCGCGCGATGTACTCCAGATCGTATTGCACCTTCCGACGTACATCCTCGGTTGAGGTGTCATATGTCTGATTCACCTGCGCCAGGCCGGTCAGGCCCGGGAGCACGCGCTGCCGCAACTCGTAGTTGGGAATCTGGTCGCGAAGCAGCGCGAAGATGCGCGGTTGCTCGGGTCGCGGACCCACGAGATTCATGTCACCGCGCAGGACATTGAACACCTGGGGCAACTCATCCAGTCTGTATTTGCGCAGGACACGACCGACCGGCGTTACCCGCGGGTCATCCCGCCTGGCCCACATCTGCGGTGCATCACCCGGGCTCACGTACATCGTGCGGAACTTGTAGATGCGGAAAAGCTTGCCGCCGTAATCAACCACGCGGCGACCATCGCTCACGCCATCTCCGGGGCGGCGTCGATCAATGCCAACGCGCGCCTGCGTGTAGAGAATCGGTCCCGGCGATGACAGCTTGATCAGCAGCCCGATCAGAAGCGTGAAGGGCAGCGTGAGCACGAACGCGACCAGCGCAGCGACCACATTCAGCGCTCGCCGCAGCTGTTCGGCGGTGGTCCGCTCGGCCGCGGATTCTGCGGCCCGCATGTCCCGCTCGTACGCCACCACACGGTCGTACGAAGACGTGGCTGGGGAGGCGCGGAAGGCACTCGCCTGACTCGACCCCATTGTCGTCGTGCTCGATTCGGCTGGCAATAGCATTTTGGACGACTCGCGTGAAGTGATTCCCCCTTCATCGACTGTCGTCCTGATCAGCAATGCTTGTGCGAGGCACCTTCGGTGCGCTCAACTGATTGTCATACAATGATTTGTCAGATTTACTCCAAGGGATGTAGCGGCCTCGGGAGTGGGGGGTGAACAACGGCTGTGGGAAGGGTGCGACAAATGCGTGGACGGAACTCGTCGCTCAGCCGCCGACCGCGCCGTCCCGCGGACCGGGCGTCAGTTCCACCTCGAAATAGAAGCGGGTGCCCCACCTGGGCCGCGTCTCGACCTCGAGCGTCGAGCCCATTGCGGCAACGAGCTTGCGCGAGATGGCCAGGCCGAGACCCGTGCCCGAGAAGCCGAAGTTGCGACCGCCGGTACGGCGGAACGGCTCATAGAGAGTCTCCAGCGCCTCAGGTCCGTACCCCTTGCCGGTGTCGCGGACCGAGAACTCGAGCCGCGATGGGCCGGTAGCGCGTACCGAGATCTCGACAAAACCGGAGTCTGTGTATTTGAGACCATTCGTGGTGAGATTCAACAGCACGCGGCTCAGGGCGAGAGGATACCCGTAGCGCTGATCGAGCGCGGGCGGAAAGAGGTGCACGCCCAGACCCTTCTCCTCCGCCATGGGCCGCACGATGTCATGCACGGATTCGAGGATCTCGGTGACCGAGAAGAGAATTGGCTCGCGCTCTGTGAGGCCATCACCGCCGCGCACCAGCTCGATGATGTCGCTGGCCACCGAGACGAGGCCGAGTGCCGCACTGTAGATGATGCCCAGCTGCCGGCGCTGAGTGTCATTCAGTCGCCGCTCTGTCCTGCGAGTGCAGCGTTTCCGCGAGGAACAGGATCGACGTAAGCGGAGAACGGAGGTCGTGGGCGACGCCAGCGGCAAAATCGTAGCCATCCGGCATGCCCGCGCCGGTCATCTTGCGCGTGCGACGCTGCGCCAGATCCGCCGCGATGTCCTCGATGCCGGCGAGCGTTCGCAGCATGATTTCGGAAGAAGGCGGTTCGGGCCGCGCGCGCCAGTCGCTGAGCAGTTCGGAGCGGAAATGATGGAGCAGTCGACGAAGCAGATCCGTGTCGCGTCTCATTTTCGGCCAGCGATTCATCGGCTTCCACGACGCGCAACAATCGCTGCGCCTCGGAGCGAAGCGTAGCGGCGTTGACGCCCGAGTCGCCGCGCGTTGCGATCCGGTCCGCAGCCGCTTCCGCTGCCTTCTGCAGCGATAACCGCTCCGTTGGTCGCGCCGAATCGCCCATCGCCCTCGTCGGCTGTCCAGCTATGCCTGCATCGGATCCACGTTTCCCGGCCACGCCCCTCCTACCTCTTGACGCATGCAACTCGCGTTTTTCCCAGTTGCGGCTCAACCCGCCTTGATCACCGTGTCGCGCTGCAGACCGTGTTTTTCCATCAGACGGTACAACGTGGTGCGATCGACGCCTGCAACTTTGGCGGCTCGCGACATGTTCGCCCCCACGCGATCCAGCAGCCAGCTCAGATAGCTACGCTCGAAATCGGCCAGGATGCGATCGCGCGCGACGTGATACTTCTCGCCAGCCGGATCGAACCCCGCCATGGGCGAGGGTGGTGGTGCCGTGCTGTCGATGACGACGGGGATGTCCTCCGGCTGGATCTCCGCGCCTGGATCGAGCAGCACGACGGCGTGCTCGATCGCGTTCTGCAACTCACGCACGTTGCCTCGCCACGGCCGGGACTCGAGCGACCGCATCGCCGCCTTGCTCAGGCGCGGCTGTGATGCGCGTGAACCGCGATGACGCCGCCAGTAGCGCATCAGGAAATTCTCTGCCAGCAGGGCGATATCCTCGGGCCGCTCGCGAAGCGGCGGCAGATGAATGGGGACGACGCTGAGGCGATAGAACAGGTCCTTTCGCAGACCGCCATCATCGACTGCGCCGCGCACATCGCGGTTCGTGGCAGCGATGAAGCGTACATTCACGACAGAATCCGTAGTCTCGCTGCCTACCCGACGAACCACACCATCCTGAACGACGCGCAGCAGCTTGGCCTGGATGCGTCAGCGGCATTTCGGTCAACTCATCGAGGAAGAATGTGCTGCCGTTTGCCACCTCGAGCAGGCCGGGCTTGTCGCGGACGGCGCCGGTGAACGCGCCCTTTACGTGTCCGAACATCTCGGACTCGAGCAGCGTCTCGGGTAGTGCTGCGCAGTTGACCGCCACCATGGGCCGGGCGGCCCTGCGGCTGTGCTGATGCATGAACTGCGCGATCATTTCCTTGCCGGTCCCGCTCTCTCCCGTGATGAACACGGACGCGTCGGTCGCGGCGACTTTGCGCGCCAGCTCAATGACCTTGAGCATGGCAGGGCTCTGCCCCAGCAGCGGCACTTTCTCACTGTGACCACGAGGCAGCGTCAGCACTTCGGGCGTCTGCGACTGCTCGCGGTTGCGCAGGGCCGTATGGGCTGCGCGCCCCACGAGAATCTGGAGATGGGTCGCGGAGAACGGCTTGGGCAGGTAATCCCATGCCCCGGCGCCCAGGGCCATCACGCTCGACTCGACACTCGGATTGCCGGTCATGATGATGGCGAGCGTGTCGGGCTTGGCTTCGAGGCAGCCGGCAAGCACTTCGAGGCCGGTCATGCCTTCCATGAACAGATCGATCAACGCGATGTCCACCTGCCTGCGCCGCATCTGCTCAATCGGCCTCGGTGCCGCTCTCACAGACGGATACCTTATAGCCCTCCTGGCGCAGGAGGCTCGCGCAACTCTCGCGCAGCGTGTACTCGTCATCGACGATCAGCACATGAATCGTCGCCTTGGCTTCAGCACCAAGCTCAGCCTCGGGCACACCATCCGGCTTTGCCTCCGCACCTTCGCGCGCGAACACGCTGCGGCCCGGGCCGTTCACCAGAACATCACTCGCCATACTCTGCCATCCTCCCTGAACACACGCGTCCCCTCGCGGAGACCTTCCGGTTTCCCCATGCGTCAACTGCCCTCAGGCAAGGCCACCTTGACCTACCCTGGTCCAGTCCCTGGCTACGGTTGCGGAGTGTTCCTTCACAGCGAGCCCGGGGAGAGCACGCTTCTGCTCAATTCCACGCAGCATTCCAGAACGATCGTCGCCACCCGACACGGGACAGTCGGGCGCCGCCGCGGTATGGCGACCTGCTCGAACAGGTACGATATATTCTAAGTTCGTCGCGTGAGCCCCGCAACTATATGATTGATTGCGACAACAAGCATCTCGGCTGATTGGTCTCGGCGCTTGAATCGACCAACCCTGGTGCGGCTGTCTGGTGCACCAGGCCCACAACTGGGGCAGTGCGTGTCGATGCTCTGCAACAGTCTTGCCGGCGGTCGAGCGGCGTCGACATGTGGTGCGGGTACTTTCTGGAACTGCGCAAGTACAATAATGAGCGCGAAATTTGCCGGTTGCGTGGCCGTCCTCAATGTGGGGATGGATGGCTGGCGCAGGGGGTGCGCGGTCTGAGGGTCTGGCCCCGTCGCATGGCGATGCGGGTTGAGGGACCCTTACAGGTCAATCGAGGGCATGGGCATGTCGAACAAGAGTCCGGTTCCGTACGAAGCACACGGGGCACCCGAGCCGATGGGCCGTCCGTTCGCGGGCACGCCGGCGCTGGGGAACGGTGCGGGCCCGGCAGGTCCCACGACGTCGATCCAGCTGCGCACATGGATGGCGCTGCTGCGCTTCAAATGGATGATCCTGGCGATCACGGCCCTTGGTGCGGGAGCGGGTGTGGTCGCGATGCGGTTCCAGAAGCCGATCTACGAGACGCGGGCGCAGGTGTGGCTGGGAAGCGGTCTGGCGGGCGGCAGCGGATCGGTCGGCCCGATCCGGCAAGGCGCACTGCTGGACGCACTGGGCTGGCAGAACCTGTTGAAGTCACCGGTTGTGCTGGACTCTGTGGTTCTGCAGCGACGCCTCTACCTGGCGCCGGCCCATGCGGAAGACTCGATCGCGCTGCAGGGATTCGGCTACGCACGGCGCAAGCTGCAAACAGGCCGGTACTCGCTGGCCCTGGATCAGTCCAAGCGCGGTCTGATCCTGTCTGATGCCAATAACAGTGTGATCGAGCGGCGGGCGTTCGGCGATTCCATCGGACTGTCCGTGGGCTTCCGCTGGGTGCCCGTTCGTTCGGCGATTCCCAACGACCGTCCCATCGAGTTCAGCGTTCGCTCGCCGGCGGAAGTAGGCAACGACCTGGGTACGCAGATTACCGTCGGGCAGAGCGTGATTCAGGGGCAGAAGGACAACAACTTCCTGCGCATCACGCTGCGCGGCACCGACGCCAACCGGGTTGCGGCGACGCTGGAAGCGGTAATGGACCGCTTCGAAGAGGTAGCGCTGGAGCTGAAGAAGCAGCGGCTGACGGCTGAGACGAAGATCCTGGACGAGCAGCTGCACCGCGCGGACTCGGTTCTGCACACGAATGAAATGGCGCTGCAGCGATTCCGAGTGAATACGGCGACGCTGCCGCGTGAGGATCGCGGCTTCGGCGCGACGGTACCCGCGGGGCTGCCGAACACGGATAACACGGTCTACGGGAACTACTTCTCGCTGAACATGCAGAAGGACCAGCTTCTGACGGACAAAGCCAACGTCCAGCGAGCGCTCTCGGACACGAGCAACGTAGCGATCCTCATCACGGCGCTGGAAGCGATCCCCTCCTCGAAGACATCCTCGCAGTTGATGGGCGCACTCAAGGAAACGGAGAACGCCGAGGCGAACGTGCGCACGCTGGGTGTGACGTACACGCCGGAGTTCGCGGCGATGAAGCGCGCGATCGAGTACCGCGACTCGCTCGTGAAGCAGGTGATTCCGATGTATGCGAATGCGCTGCTCGCGCAGATGGACCAGCGGACCAATGAGCTGACACGGCAGATCGACGGCCTGGGCACGGAGATGCGCAAGATCCCCGAGCGCGCGATCGAGCAGGACCAGCTCACGCGGCAGCGGGCGATCGCGGAAGACCTGTATCGCCAGCTGGAGAGCCGGTACCAGGCAGCGAAACTGACCGAACTCACGACGACGGCTGATCTCCAGGTAACTTCGCGGCCGAGTGTGCCGGTAACACCGGTGGAGGATCCGCGTCGCACGGTTCTTCTGATGTTCGTGGGCGGCGCACTGTTCGTCGCGCTGCTGGCGGCAGTGGCGCGGGATCGCATGGATTCGCGCGTGCAGTATCCGGATCAGGTTACCGCTGGCATGGGCCTCAACATTCTGGGTGCGGTTCCGGCGCTGCGTGGTGGCCGTCTGGGGCCTGCGGACATGGCACTGGCGGTGGAGGCGTTCCGGTCGATACAGCTGAGCCTTACGCACGCGGTGGGCAATGGCGGACCGATCATGGTGACGTTCACCAGCCCGGGCGCATTGGACGGCAAGTCGTTTGTGACGTCGAATCTCGCCATTGCGTTCGCAGACATGGGCCACCGCACGCTGGTGCTGGATGGGGACGTTCGCCGCGGTTCGATGCACCGGCTGCTGGGTGCGCAGCATCGGCCGGGGCTGACCGATTATCTCGGAGGCCGGACCGACCGCGCTTCGATCATTCAGGAAACGCGCTATCCGCTGCTGCACTTCATTGGCTGCGGATCGCGGCAGGAATCAGGGCCGAAGCTGCTGGGCTCGCCGACGATGCGTCAGTTGATGCGCGACCTGCGCGCCGACTACGATGTGATTCTGGTCGACAGCCCGCCTCTGGGAGCGTGCGTCGACCCGATGGTGCTGGCCACGCTGACACGCAATCTCGTGCTCGTGGTGCGAACGGGCTCGACGGATCGCTCGCTTGCCGAGTCGAAGCTGGATGCGCTGGACCGCCTGCCCGTACGGGTCGTGGGTGCCGTGCTGAACGACGTGACTCAGGGCAGCCAGTATCGCTACTACTCGTACGTGTCCGGCTACGAGGTGCTGGACGAAGATGGCCAGCACGCGCTGCCAGGCGTCGAGAGCGGCAGCGCGGAGCCGTTGACGGGTGACGGTCCGCGAGGAGGCGACGACCTCGGCCAGCGCTGAGCCGTTATGGCCGCAAGCACCAAGAAGCCTGCCCGGGCGGTCGATGGATCGCCCGGGCAGTTCTCTTTCCAGGTTCTAACCAACTGTTTGGAGGCTGCCTGCCCGACCAGGCGGCGCTGAGCCGGGCTCAGTCGAAGCTGCGGATACGGTCGCCGGTGTCCGCGGACTGTGCGGCACGCAACGCGGCCACGGCGCGCACGAACAGGTCGACCGGCTCGACATCGCCGCGCGAGAGATCGCCCACAGCCGCGAAGCCGGCGCGGAGCCCCGCCCCCGGCTCTTCTGTGCCTTCAGTGACCGGGGCGATCAGCTGTGAGAGCCGCTGAGCGAAGCTGCGGGCGCCCGGGGAATCCGTGCCGGGCGCGACCACCACAAACTCGTTGGGTCCGAGGCGTCCGAAGACATCGGACGAACGGCTGGCCCGGCGGAACGCCTGTGCGAGTGCGCGTGTGCGCTCGGGCGTAGGCGGCTCGGCCGCAGGCGACTCGAGCGATGCCACGACGCAGGCCAGTGGCGTGTGGTTGCGGGCCGCTTCCGAAGCTTCTTCGTAAATGCGCCGCAAAACGCCACGGACGTTGTAGAAGTCCGTCTCCGGATCGATCAGGCTGCGATCGCGCGTGTCCTCTTCTTCGAGCTTGGCAGCCACGTACGTGTTGGCCTTGAGGATGAGGGATTCGGCATCGAGAGGATGACCGAATACGTCCCAGGCGCCAGCACGGAGGGCGTCGATGCGCCTGGCCCGCGAAAGAGACTCCGCGGTGGCCGCAATGATCGGGGTGGCGCGGGTTACGCCACGTGCGCGACGCACAGCTTCGAACATGGTTTGCCAGAGGACGTCCGGCGGGTCGGCTTCGAGAACGACGAGATCCGGTCGAGTCGCCTCGAGCCAGTCGAGAGTTTCGTGGCTTGCGCGTGCAACGGCGCTGAAGCCGCTCGAGCTGAAGATGCTCTCAAGCGAACGGACCAGCCACTCGTGCTGGCCGGCGATTGCCACAACGGGCTTTCGGGGAATCCTCGGTACGGATTCCATGGTGAGTTGCGCCTCCCTGACCTCTGTTTCGGACTCAACCGATGAAGCTGGGTCTGAGGCGCGCGAGCGCCCGGGGTTCTACATGGTCCGGCGGCAGACCGCACGAGTCGTGCTCCGGATTCCAGTGTTACGCATGCGGTTCGTCGAGTCGTGTCAGTTTCCGTGGCGCCGGCGGTAAACCGCGTTACAGCACTGACTTGATGGAGCAAAGCGAACTGCGCTCTGCGGCCCGTCGTGATCGAACGGTGCGGAAAAGCAACCGGCCCGTTGCGTGGTCGCGACAACGGGCGGGCGGTTGAAGCCCCCGGGTCAACCCTGACTGCGCAGGGCAGACGGGCTAAACCGGCGTGGTACAGCGGATTTCAGGCGCTCGCAGAAGCGGCACCGAACTTGAGAGGAGACTTCCGAGTCAACTGGAGTGATTGCGTGGTGCGATCGAATGCGCTCGAGGCGAGCGCGCGCAAAAAGGTGCGGAACAATGCTGTGCGACCAGTGTCAGACCCTCCCCGCGGACGCGTGGCGCACACCCGGAAGTCCTCTGCCCGATGGGGCGGGGATCGATCGGGTCAGAGGCCTGCTTTGCGAACGCTGTGGTGATCTGTTGCCGGCGCGGGACCCTACAGAGCGGTTCCTGCGCAGCCTCTCGCGTCTTGCCGCATTCGGGCTGGCCGCGGGCGGATCGCCGATTCTCAAGCCGTAGCGGTTGCGGGCATGGTCCCGCAAACCGGAGGACGCCATGAAGAAGTGCTTTGCAGTCGCGCCCGTGCTGGGCCTCTTGCTGATGCTGGGATTTGCCGGCTCGGCACGGGCACAAGACACGGGACAGCAGGCAAACCGGCAGTGGGATGCGGGCCAGTTGTACGCGACCCGAGCGGACCTGCAGGCGAGACTCCGGCGCTTCGAAGACGCATCGAACGAGAGCGGTTATTCGGCGGCGGTGCGGATGCCGGCCAAGGACGAGGCGCAGCTGATCCGCGACCGGCTGCGCGATGGCGACTTCGAAGTGGGTGATGTAGTTACGCTGTCCGTGCTGGGACAGCCGTCACTCAGCGCTCCGTTCACGATATCTCCGGGCAGGCTGCTGGTGCTGCCGGACCTGGGCGCGATGCCGCTCACCGGCCTGCTACGCTCGGAATTGAAGGACAGTGTCACGGCGTTCATTACGAGGTACATTCGGGACCCGACGGTTTTCGTGTCCAGCTCAATGCGCATTCAGACGGTGGGCGAAATCGGGAAGGTGGGCTATCAGCTGGTTTCGCCCGACGCGCGGCTGCCGGACGTAATCGCAGCACTGGGTCAGCCCACGCGCGCGGCAAAGCTGGAGGACATGAAGATCAAGCGGGGCAAGCAGACGATCTGGGACGGGCCCCCGCTGCAGCAGGCCATGGTGGAGGGGCGCACGCTCGATGATCTCAGCCTGCGCGCCGGCGACGTGATCGAGATCCCGGCCGTACCGCAGCGGAATATCGGCCAGCTGATCCGCAGCATGTACTACGTGATCCCGCTCACCTTCGCGATCATCCGGCTCTTCTGACGCGCAGGGCGGCAGCCGGACGCTGCATCGTGGCCTGCTGGATAAAGGCCGAATCCTGAGGCGGCTGCGTCGCCTAATCGACAGAGCCCGAGTGTGCGAAGCTGGCAGCCCTGGCCAGTGCCGCCCGGGCGCACGCGACCACATGCTCGGGCGTGAACCCCAGCTCGCGCAGCACTACGTCACCGGGCGCCGACGCGCCGAAGCGCTGCACGCCCACGATCTCTCCCGCCGGGCCCGTGATATCTCCCCAACCGCGTGTTATCCCTGCCTCGACGACGACGCGGGCCGTGATCGAAGGGGGCAACACCAGGTCACGCCAGTCCGCGGGCTGCGCCACGAAGCGCGTCAGGGAAGGCATGCTGACCACACGGGTGGCAATGCCCTCGGCGGCGAGCCGGGCGCGCGCTTCAATGCAAAGGTGTACCTCGCTGCCCGTGCCGATCAGGATCACGTGCGGCGTGAGGGGCTGGCCCGCAGCTTCCGCATCGACGAGGACATAGCCGCCGCGTGCAGCCAGGCGCGCGGAAGCGAACGTGCGCCCCGGTCCGCGGTCCAGCGCGGGCAGCTTCTGGCGCGTGAGCACGAGCGCCGAGGGTCCGTTGGTGCGCTCCAGCGCCATGGTCCAGGCGACAGCGGTCTCATCCGCGTCGGCGGGCCGTATCACATCCAGGTGCGGGAATGAGACGCAGTGACATGAGCTGCTCGACGGGCTCGTGCGTAGGACCGTCCTCGCCCAGACCGATGGAGTCGTGTGTGAACAGGTAGATAACAGGCTGTTCCATCAGCGCGGCCAGGCGGATGGAAGGGCGCATGTAGTCGGAGAAGATGAGGAAGGTGGCGCCGAAGGGTCGAATGCCGCCGTGCAGGCACAGCCCGTTCAGGATCGCGCCCATGCCGTGCTCGCGGACGCCGAAGTGGATGTAGCGCTGGCCCCAGTCGCCGCGTTCGATGGAGCCGGTCGACCTGATGGCGGTGTTGTTGGACGTGGTGAGGTCGGCGGAGCCGCCGATCAGCTCGGGCACATGCGCTACCAGTGCGTTGAGCGTGTCTCCTGATGCCTTGCGCGTGGCCAGCTGTGTCCCGGGCTTGAATGTGGGCAGGGCGTCGGCGAAACCGGCTGGAAGCTCGCGGACGAGGGCGCGACGGAATTGCGCTGCCAGCTCGGGGAATTCGTGCGCGTAACTGTCGAAGCGGCGTCGCCATTCCTGTTCCAGCGATTCTCCCGCAGGACGCGCGTCCATGTGCGCGCGCACGTCCTCCGGGACCCAGAACTCCTGGTCGAGCGGCAGGCCCAGGCGCTCCTTCGCCGCTTTCGCTTCCTCGGGACCGAGCGGCTCGCCGTGGGCCTCGGCGGTGTCCTGCTTGTGCGGGGCGCCATACCCGATGTGCGTACGCACGACGATGAGCGTGGGCCGGGTCTCGTCGGCGAGGCCGGCGCGCAGCGCGGTTTCGATGGAGTCCATGTCGGTGCCCGCGGCATGCAGCACCTGCCAGGCATACCCCTTGTAGCGCAGGGACACGTCCTCGGTAAAGGCGAGGTCGGTCGAGCCGTCGATGGAGATGTGGTTGGAGTCGTAGAGGACGATCAGACGGCCGAGCCCCCAATGGCCGGCAAGCGACGCGGCTTCGGCCTGCACACCCTCCATGAGATCGCCATCGCTCGCGATGGCGAAAGTGCGGTGACCCACGATTTCGTGGCCGGGCCGGTTGTACGTCGCGGCCAGCCAGCGCTCGGCGAGGGCCATGCCGACGGCGTTGCCGAAGCCCTGACCGAGCGGCCCGGTTGTGGTCTCGACGCCGGGTGTAAGGCCGTGTTCGGGATGGCCAGGGGTGCGGCTGCCCCACTGTCGGAAACGCTTCAGCTCATCGAGCGGCAGATCGTAGCCGCTGAGATGCAGCAACGCGTAGAGGAGCATCGAGCCGTGGCCGGCGGAGAGCACGAAGCGGTCGCGGTCCGGCCATTCGGGATTCAGCGGATTGTGTCGGAGAAAGTGCTTCCACAGGACATACGCCATGAGGGCGTCACCCATGGGCAGTCCCGGGTGGCCGGACCTGGCGCGTTCGACGGCATCAATGGCGAGGCCGCGGATGACGTTAATGCTGCGGGCTTGAATGGCTTCCATCGGAGTGGTCGAGTCCTTCCGGTCACGAGTTCCGTGCAGACGCGTGAGCGGCGCCGCGGGGCAAAGGTGGTGGGCGGGCGCAGGGGTGTCAAAGGTGGGCGTTGCGGCATCCGTGTTTCGACAAATCCATTCTTCCCAGTTTCAGTCGTCGGACAGAAATGTTGCGAGGGCGGGGGCTGGGGGCTGGGCTGGTAATTGGGGACCGATTCCAACGGGTGGCGCCTGGGGGGTCCGCGGGATGGACCAACCTGCGATCCGGCATATCGGCCGGGCTGGCGGATCGGGTGAAACTGGATATTGAGTCGCGGGCGGAGATACGTGGGACTGTGCCTCCGGGTGGAGTGCTCGAGCGTGTCGAGGGAGCGGCGCTGGCGCTGCGTCCGCTGCGGCGGCGGATCCCGGAGCGACCGCGGGAGACGGATTCGGCGTCGGAGGTGGCGCGGGCGTTGTCGCTTCCGCGGGAGAAGTGTGGCGTGGCGCGTCCGCGAGAGAGCGGGGCTGCCGACCCGGCGCGGCGCCCAACCGCATCAACGCAGGAAGAAGCCGTGGCACAGCGGGTCGCGCGGATCAATCACGAACTCGTGGCGTCCGGTAATGAAGGCGCGTCCCGCCACTTCGGGAATCACGGCGGGCGCGCCCGCCACGAGTACGTCCTCGAGCACGCGACCGGAAAAGCGTGAACCGATGATGCTCTCGATGATGACGGGCTCATCGATGCCGATGCGGCCGCGGGCGCGCAGCAGGGCGAGCCGGCCGGCAACACCTGTGCCGGTGGGGCTGCGATCGACTTCGCCGTCGGCGAACACGCACACCTGGCGGCTGTGCGCGCCGGCCTCGTGGGGTGGTCCGGTGAAGATGGTGCCGTAGAGGAAGCTCAGGCCGGGCTGTTCCGGATGTTCGACGGGGAAGGCATCGATAACAGCGTGTTTGATGGCGCTCCCGGCGGCGATCAGGGGCCGCAGCTGCTCCGGTGTACAGGTGAGTCCCACGGCGGCGGCATCGACGTATGCGTAGAAGGCCCCGCCGAACGCGATATCGCAGACGATCTCACCCAGGCCGGGGACAGGCAGGCGGACGTCCAGCGCACTCACGAACGATGGGACGTTGGTGAAGGCGACATGCTCGACGCGGCGCTCATGCACGGTGGCTGTGGCGACCACAAGCCCGGCGGGCGTGTCGATGCGCAGGACGGTGTGCGGCTGCTGTGCGGGAACGAGGCCGGCCTCGAGTACGACCGTGGTCACAGCGATGATGCCATGGCCGCACATCGTGCTGAAGCCCTCGTTGTGCAGGAAGAGCACGCCGAAGTCCGAGCCGGCTTCGGCCGGCGGCAGCAGGATGCAGCCATACATGTCGGCGTGGCCGCGAGGCTCCCACATCAGCGCCGTACGCAGATCATCGAATGTGGCGCTTTGCCCAGGTGCGGCGCTCGAGAATGGTGGTGCCCGGAATCTCCGGCAGTCCCGAGACAATGACGCGCAACGGCTCGCCTTCGGTGTGCGCGTCGATGGTCTGTATGCGCAATTCGCCCATGGTCACGCGTTCCCGTCCGCAGTCGTGTGTTGCCGGCTGAACCGGGTACGGTGATGCGGGCCCGGGCGCAAGCGGCGGCAGGCGGAGGCGCCGTCAACGGGACGGGCGTCGTCGCATGCAATGAAGCGTGCAGAGCGCAGCGAGATGCGAGCAGGGTGTGCAAACGGGCCGATCGTGCGACGTCATATCCGGGTGAGGCCTGCGGCAGAGGAGGCCCGAACCCGAGAGAGCGGAGACGACGATGCGGTCACGAGGTCCTGCGGTTCCCGCGCTGGCGGCCATGGCGCTGAGCGTGGTCGTGCTGAGCGCAGCGCGTTGCGGTTTGCCGGGTGCGCTCAGGGAGAGCAACGGACGCGCTGGCGTTCGCGTCAACGGCCAGAACGCGAAGGATGCGGAGGCAAGGGATGAAGTCGGCGCGATCAGCGCCCCGACGTCTCCGCCGATCCGTGCTTCGCTGGCGAAGTCCATGCTGCAGGCTTCCGACCCGCAGCGCTTCAACACCGAGTCCTACGCGGCCGTCGATGAGAATCCGTTCATGGCCGCGGCGGCCAATCCGCTGTCGACGTTTGCCATCGATGTGGACCGCGCTTCCTACGCGAACGTGCGCCGCTTCATCCACCAGGGCCAGCTGCCACCGAAGGACGCCGTGCGCATCGAGGAGCTGGTCAACTACTTCACCTATGACGACCCCTCGCCTGATGATAACGCACCGTTTGCAGTGACCACGGAGCTGGGCGCTGCGCCGTGGCAGCCGGCGCACCGGCTGCTGCGCATCGGTCTCAAGGCGCGGGCGCTGGGCGTGGCGGATGTGCCGGCCAGCAACCTGGTGTTTCTGATCGACGTGTCGGGCTCGATGGACAGTCCGGACAAGCTGCCGCTGCTGAAGCAGGCGTTCGGTCTGCTGGTGAACGAGCTGCGGCCGCAGGACCGGGTGGCGATCGTGGTATACGCGGGCAACGCAGGGCAGGTGCTGGAATCCACGCCGGGCACGCGCAAGGAAGAGATCCTGGCGGCGCTGGAGCGGCTGGAGGCGGGCGGTTCCACGGCGGGCGGCGAAGGGCTGCGGCTGGCGTACGAGATCGCGCGGCAGAATCACCTGCGCGGTGGTAACAACCGTGTTATCCTGGCGACGGACGGCGACTTCAATGTCGGCGAGTCGGACGACGCGGCCTGATGCGGCTGGTGGAGGAGAAGCGGCAGCAGGGCACGTTCCTGACGGTGCTGGGCTTCGGCACGGGCAACCTGAAGGACTCGAAGATGGAGCTCATGGCGGACAAGGGGAACGGCAACTACGCGTACATCGACGACATTGGTGAGGCGCGCAAGGTGCTGGTGCAGGAGCTGGGCGGGACGCTGTACACGGTGGCGAAGGACGTGAAGATCCAGGTCGAGTTCAATCCGGCGAAGGTGGCGGCGTACCGGCTCATCGGCTACGAGAACCGGTTGCTGGCGGCCGAGGACTTCAACGACGATCACAAGGATGCGGGTGAGCTGGGTGCAGGCCACTCGGTGACGGCGCTGTACGAGGTAGTGCCGGTGGGCGCGGAGTCGACGATCGACATGCGCGGGACGGACTCCTTGCGTTATCAGAGCAGCCGGGTGGCAAGCCTGACATCGGGCGGCGCTGAGCTGGCGTTCGTGAAGCTGCGCTACAAGGCAAACGATGGTGATACGAGCCAGCTGCTGCAGCGGCCGGTCGCGGACCACGTGACCGCGGGCAGCGGGGACCTGACGTTCGCGGCTGCGGTCGCGGAGTTCGGCATGCTGCTGCGGGAGTCGCCGCATCGCGGGAATGCGAGCTACGCGTCGGTGCTGGATCTGGCGCGCGCTGGCGTGGGGCGCGACGCGGGCGGGTACCGCGCGGGCTTCCTGGAGCTGGTGCAGGCGGCGCAGGCGCTGGCGCAGCCGGTCGCGGCGGGCGGTGCCGTCCGGCGGTGATGCGTGGTGGGCTGACGCCATCCAGTCCGCGACTGAGCCCTTAACATCCTGTTACGAGCGAAGGCCCTGACGCCGATTGGCGCCAGGGCCTTTGCATAATCGGCAGCAGCCCGGCTGCGGCCGCGCCAGCGGTGCTCCGGCCCCTCGGCGATTTGCCGGTTTGCGCGGCAGCATCCGAGCGCGCTGCGCGGTCAGCCAGACGTATGTGGTGGCGACTGTGGCGATCTGCTTCATGTCTTCAGGCACCGAACCTTCCGGCCAGCCTGGCCGGATCGGAGAAATGCGTGTCGATGGTTCTGTCCAGCTGCGCGTGGTTGCCGTATGACAGGCCGCCGCCACCCGCGTAGATGCCGGGCGCGGTGGGCACGTGGACGAGCGCGTCGGCATTGAGCTGCCAGCGGGTGCGACCTGTGGGGAAGAAGATGTCGGCGCTGGGCTCGAAGCCAAAGGCGGCGGTCAACGGAATCACCGCCTGCCCGCCCGCGCTCCATGCTTCGCCATCGAAGTCGTAACCACCACGCAGGCCGGCAGCGGGCACGATCGTCAGTACGCCACCGAAGCGCGGGCGCTGCAATCGCCGCTGCGCGCGTGCCGTCTGCGGCAGGCACAGGAGCAGGGCGAGCAGAGCGAATCCGGTCAGCCTCGGGAAGCGAAGTCGCATGTCACGCAAGTCAGGCCGGGCGCGTCTGGGCGGGAAGAGACGGGAGGCAGTGCGCATGCGCCCAGTCGCCGAGGCGACGGCGAGGCTGGCGGCGGGACAGCGGAAATGCCAGAGTGGGGTACGCGATCCTGGCGCGGCGCGGGCGGGTCGCGCGATCCGGGACTCGAGCGCGGGAGGCAGCGCATGAGCAGCAGTTTCGATCTGCAGGTGAACGGCGGCACGCGACGCGTGGAAGCGGACCCGGCGAAGAGTCTGCTGCTGGTACTGCGGGAGGATCTGGATCTCACCGGCAGCAAGTATGGATGCGGCGAGGGTCAGTGCGGCGCGTGCACCGTGCTGCTGGATGGACGGCCGGTGCGCTCGTGCATCACCCCGGTGGGCAGCGTTGGCGAGCGGCCCGTGATGACGATCGAAGGGCTGGAACGCGACGGTCGCCTGCACCCCGTGCAGCAGGCTTTTCTGGACGAGGGGGCGCTGCAGTGCGGGTACTGTACGGCCGGAATGATCATGTCCGCCGTGGGGCTGCTGGAGCGCGAGCCCGATCCCGGTGAAGACGAGATTCGCCGGTTCATGGATGGCAACGTGTGTCGCTGCGGCACGTACCCGCGCATTGTGCGCGCCGTCCGCAGGGCAGCGCACGCCAGCGCGGAGGCGCACCATGGCTGAGCGCGTGCGCGAGTGGGGGCTGCTGGATGCGCCGTTGCAGGCGCTGGCAACGCTGCAACCGAGCCGGCGCGGGTTCCTGGGCACACTGGGCGCCGGCGTTGTCGTGCTGCTTGCTGGCGACGATTCTGCCCGGGCCGCGACGGGTGACTTCGAAAGGTATGCAGCGGCGGACAGCATTGGCACGTGGCTGCACGTGGGCGGCGATGGCGCAGTCACGGTGTTCACGGGGAAGGTGGAAGTGGGGCAGGACATTCGTACATTGCTGACCCAGGCGGTGGCGGAGGAACTGCACGTGGCGCCTGCTGCCATCACGCTGGTGATGGGCGACACGGATCTCACGCCCTACGACGCGGGCACGTTCGGCAGCCGGTCCACGCCGCAGATGGGTCTGCAGCTGCGGCGGGTGGCGGCCGCGGCGCGCCATGCACTGCTGGAGCTGGCGGCACAGCGCTGGCAAGTACCAGCGTCGGGTCTGACTCTCGCAGGCGGACGGGTGAGCGATGGGCGGGGTCGTGCGATCGCCATTGGCGAGCTGACGGGCGGCGCACAGCTGACGCAGGTGCTGCCCGACAACATTGAGTTAGCCGCTCCCGCCGGCTGGACCGTGGCGGGCACGGCGCTGCCCAGTGTCAAGGGCCGCGACATCGTGACCGGCAGGCACCGCTATCCGTCGGACCAGCGTGTGCCGGGCATGCTGACGGGCAAGGTGCTGCGGCCGCCGGCCATGGGCGCGCGGCTGCTGGCGCTGGACGCAGGCGAGGCAGCGGCCATGCCGGGCGTGACGGTGGTGCACGAGGGTGAATTCGCGGGTGTGGCGGCGGCCGATGATGCGACGTGCACGCGCGCGCTCGCAGCCCTGCGCCCGCAGTGGAGTGCGGCGCCGGCGCAGCCTTCGCACCGTGAGATCTTCGACTACCTGAAGACGGCGTCGACGGGCCGGGCGAATCCGTCGGAGCGCGGTTCCGTGGAGCACGGGCTGGGCGCGGCGCAGCAGCGTCTGGAGGCGACCTACACGACGGCGTACATCGCGCACACGCCGCTGGAGCCGCGGGCCGCGCTGGCGCAGTGGTCGGATGGCAAACTCACTGTATGGACGGGCACGCAGCGGCCGTTCGGCGTGCGCAACGAGCTGGCGGAGGCCTTCGGGCTGGCGGAGGAGCGGGTGTGTGTGCGGGTGCCGGACACGGGCTCGGGCTACGGCGGCAAGCACAGCGGCGAAGCGGCGATCGAGGCGGCGCGGCTGGCAAAGGCAGCGGGCAAGCCTGTGCGGCTGGTGTGGTCACGGGAGGAGGAGTTCACGTGGGCGTATTTCCGGCCCGCGGCGCGCATCGAGATCCGCAGCGGTGTGCAGGCGGACGGCACGCTGAGCGCGTGGGAATTCCACAACTACAATTCCGGACCTTCCGCCATCGGCACGCCTTACGAGGTGGCGAACCAGAGGGTGATCTATCATCCGGCTAACTCACCATTGCGGCAGGGCTCCTATCGCGGACTGGCGGCCACGGCGAACAACTTCGCGCGCGAGTCGCACATGGACGAGCTGGCGGCGACGCTCCAGCTGGACCCGCTGGATTTCCGCCTGCGCAATCTGCGCGATGCGCGGCTGCGCGCGGTGCTCGAGGCGGCGGCCGATCGTTTCGGCTGGAAGACGTGGCAGGCGAGCGCGGGTCACGGTATCGGCCTGGCGTGCGGCACGGAGAAGGGCGGCTATGTGGCGACGTGCGCAGAGGCCGCGGTGGACCGGGCCAGCGGCCAGGTCCGGTTGACGCGTCTGGTGGTAGCCTTCGAGTGCGGCGCCATCGTGAATCCGGACGGGCTGCGCAACCAGGTGGAGGGCGGCGTGATCATGGGGCTGGGCGGCGCGCTGTTCGAAGCCATCGAATTCGAGAACGGGCGGATCCTGAACCCGCGGCTCTCGCAGTACCGCGTGCCGCGGCAGAGCGACGTGCCGCCCATCGAGAGTGTGCTGCTGGATCGCAGGGACATCCCCAGTGCGGGCGCGGGTGAGACGCCCCTGCTGGCGCTGGCGCCGGCGGTCAGCAACGCGATCTGGCGGGCGAGCGGCATCCGGCTGCGCAATCTGCCGCTGGTGCCGCACGGCCTGCGCACGGCAACGCAACAGACGGGTTCAGGGCTTCCAGGCTTCTAACGGAGGGTTATGGCGTCGACGACGATACTGGAGGCGCGCGCCGCCGTCCCGGCGCCGGCGCACGCTCGCGGGGGCGTGGATGGCGCGAGCTGGATCGTGTACGCGCTGCTGTTCTGCTCGACGTGCATCATCACGGGACTGCTGTGGGACATCTCATGGCACATGTCGATCGGGCGCGACCGGCTGTGGAGCCCGCCGCACATCCTGGAGCAGGTGGGCGCGAGCCTGGCGGGGCTGTCGTGCGGCTGGCTGGTGCTGCGGACGACGTTCGCGGGATCGGCCGCAGAGCGGGGGCGGACGGTGCGCTTCTGGGGATTCCGCGGACCGCTGGGCGGCTGGGTGGCGATCTGGGGTGCGTTCGCGATGATCTTCTCCGTGCCGTTCGACAACTGGTGGCACAATGCGTACGGGCTGGACGTGCAGATCCTGAGCCCGCCGCACGTGGTGCTGCTGCTGGGCATGATCGCGATCCAGCTGGGCGCGATGCTGCTGGTGCTGGGGCTGCAGAACCGCGCGGCGAGTGAGCGCGCGGGGCGTTTCGGCGTGGCCTTCGCGTACGCCGCCGGCGCTCTGATCGCGATGGTGGGCACGGCCGCCTCCGAGTACACACTGATTCCCAATCTGTGGCACAGTCGCGGCATGTACATGGCGAGCGCGCTCGTGTTTCCGCTGTTCCTGGCAGCAGTGGCGAAGGCGGGCCGCGTGCGCTGGCCGGCCACGCTGACAACGCTGTTCTACACGGGTGTATTCCTCATCCCGCAATGGGTGCTGGTACAATTCCCGGCGACACCGCGGTTGACGCCGATCCTGAACCCGCTCACGCACATGGCGGCATTCGGATTCCCGCTGCTGCTGATCGTGCCGGCCGCAGCATTCGACGTGCTGCTCCGGCGCCTGCCGCAGGCGAGCGACTGGCAGCGTGCGGCTCTGGGCGGCGTCCTGTTTGTGGCGACGATGCTGATTACGCACTGGGCGTTCGGCAGCTTCCTGCTGCGTTCGCCGCTGGCACAGAACGACTTCTTCCTGGCGCAACACTTTCCCTACGCGCAGCAGCTGAGTCCGGGTCTGTCGCGCTTCTTCGTGGATCGCGGCCGGGACGGTGCGTTCAGTCCGCTGCTGCTGCTGCGCGGGCTGGGCTGGGCGCTGCTGTGCGCGGTGCTTTCGACGCGTGCGGGTCTGTGGTGGGGCGATTGGATGCGCCGGGTGCAGCGATGAGCGCGACCGGGTCACGCGGGCGGCTGAGGCTGCGCCTGGCCGCGCTAGCGCTGGCAAGCACGCTGTTATCAGCACACGTGGGCAGCGACGACGTGTATTTCGTGGGCCGGGCCGGTCCCTGGGGTGTGCGGGTGAGCGTGCGGCAGCCGGGCGTGATTCCGGGGCTGGCGGACATCACGGTGCACACGGAGGGAGGTACGCCGGACACGGTGCTGGTGACCGCGCTGCGACGCATTGGTGCGGTGGGCCAGGCACCGCCTCCGGATGCAGCGAAGCCGGTACCAGGCGCGCCGGGCGTCTGGGCGGCGCAGCTCTGGTTCATGACGCGCGGCGCATACAGCGTGATCGTGACGGTGGCCGGCAGCGCGGGCCGAGGCACGGCAACCGTACCGGTGGTGGCGAGAGCCAACGCGCAGTTATCCATGCCGCGCGGGCTGGGCTTCTTCATCCTGGCGGGCGGACTGTTCCTGGTCGTGGGTATGCTGACGATCGTGGGCGCGGGCGCGCGTGAGAGCGTGCTGGCGCCGGGCGTGCAGCCGGGCGCCGGCGAGCGCCGGCGTGCCCGTTTCGCCATGGCAGCGGGCAGCGCGGTGCTGGCACTGATGCTGTTCGGCGGCTGGACGTGGATCCAGGCGGATGCGCGGGAGTACCGGGCGCGAGTGGACCGGCCGTGGAGCGCGCAAGCCAGTCTCCGCGAGACGCCTGCGGGCGCCGTGCTGCACTTCGCCATCACGGATTCGCTCTGGGTCATGCGCGACGATTCGACCTGGCGCACACGCAACGGACGGTACCGGCGGGCGGATCTGATTCCGGATCACGGCAAGCTGATGCACATGTTCCTGGTGCGCGAAGGCGATGCGGCGGTGTTCGGCCACGTGCACCCGGTGCGCGTCGATGCGAATTCCTTCGACCTGGCACTGCCGACGCTGGCGGCGGGGCGCTACCGCGTATACGCCGATCTGGTGCACGCGGACGGGTTCTCGCACACGATGGTCGCGGAGGTCGAGGTACCGGGGGCGGGCGAGGCGGCTGGTGCCGCCCCGGCAACCGCTGCGCGGCCGGCGGTGGATCCCGACGATGCCTGGTGGCAGGGCTCCGTTGATAACACAGGTGTCAGCACACTGGCGGATGGCTCGATCATGACGTGGGTGAACGGGAGTGACCGGCTGGCAGCGGGACAGGAGGCGGAGCTGGTGTTCCGCGTGAACGGCGCGGATGGCGCGACCGTGACGCTGGATCCCTACATGGGCATGGCCGGGCACACCATGATGGCGCGGGATGATGGACAGGTGTTCCTGCATCTGCACCCCGTGGGCACGTTCTCGATGGCGGCGCAGGAGGCGCTGGAGCGCAACGCCCCGGGTGGTACGAGCGATGCAGCCATGGCCGGAATGATGCTGGGTGCGGACCAGGCGCGCTACTCCGGCGACATCCGCTTCCCGCTGCTGCTGCCGAAGCCCGGCCACTACCGGATCTGGGCGCAGGTGCGGCGGGGTGACCGCGTACTGACCGGCGCGTTCGACGCGCAAATCCACTGAGGGCGATCACACGCTCGAGTGTCCATGCTGCCGGACGGCATGCGGCGCTCCCGGTCAGGGTGACGCAGCAGGAGCGCGAGCACGGCCAGTGCGCTGGCGACCAGGGAAACCGCGGGCCGCTAACGCGATATTCGCGTGAGCACGGGCGACCCGCCCGGTGCGACCGCACATGGTCGGCCGAGGCGCTGCGCATCAGAGAGGGCCGGAGGGTATCCGGCCCTCTCTGATTGCTGTCCCCTGTTCGGCGCTGAAAGGCGAGTCGAACAGCTCGGGTGATTCCTGATAGCAACGGAACAGATCGGCAATGAAGTGCATGCGATCGGCGAAGTCGGCCCAGTCGCGGGCGCCGCTCTGCTGCAAGCTGTCAGGCGTTGGATCGACCTGCTGCAGCATGGCGATGAGCGCCGCATCATCGGCGTGCTGGAGCAGGGGCGGAAAGCCGGCGTTCAAGTCGTCGCCGAGACTCAGCACCGTGTGCGCGATGCGCAGCATCATGAGGTGACTGGTGATGACGCGACGCAGTTCGGCGCGAGTCACGGTGACGAGATCGCGCAGCGCCAGCTCGAGCGGCGTGGGCTGTCCCGTGAGCCGGTGCCAGAGCAGACGGGCGCGCCACAGCAGGCCGGCGCCCAACGGCAAGAGCAGACGCAGCAGGCTGGCGGACAATTCGCGGGCATCCGGGATGGGCGCGTCGAGAGCAGCCGCGATCTCGGGCTGCAGGCGGGTCTGCTCGTGGAAGCCGATCTCGAGGTTGGCCAGCAGCAGGTGCTGGGCACGCGTGCGGGCGTCGCTTTCACGCCGCAAGGCGAAGTAGCGGGTGAATGCCTGCTGCAGGAAACGCTGGCCGTCGGGCGGATCACCGGCGCGCAACTGGCCGCAGAATTCCGTGATGACAGCCGTGTCAGCAGAGGACGGAGCCAGGTCGAGGAAGCGCGCGAAGGCGCGGGCGATCTCGTCGAACACCTTGAGGTTGCCGCGTGACACGGCGGCGCTGGTGCGCTGCAGAATGGCCGCGGGGTCGAGCAGCTGCTGCAGCACCTGCGTTACGCGGTCGGCGGACAGGGTTGCGCCCAGGCGCTGGAGCGTGCCGGCGACGCGCTCGATTTCGCGCACGACCGCGGGAGAACCCAGGGCCCGGCGCAGCGTCATATCGAGGTCTTCGCCGCGGATGCTCTGACCCGCCTGGCGCGAGGCCCACGCGGCAAAGGCACACCAGTTGGCTCCTGTGATGCCGGTGCGCGCGGCAAAGGCCGTGGCGAGATCCGCGTAACACTGCGTGACCTGCAGGTTGCGGAGCACCAGATCGGGCAGCGCGACAATGCGGTCGATCGCGGCGACGTCGGGTACATTCGTGGACGGCGAGAGATTACTCATGGGCGCCGCCGGCATCCGGCTGGGAGAAGCTGGAACATGCTGTTATCACTCGAGCACACAGCTGCGCAGGAACGCCAATGTGAGCGCCCATGACTGCGTGGCGGCGGGCCCATCGTACGTGTTGCGCTGGTCGTTGAAGAAGCCGTGCTGCGCCTGCGAGAAGACGACACTGGCGTAGCGCCGGTCCGCGTGGCGGAGCGCGTCGTCCACAGCGCGGTAATGCTCGGGCAGGATGCGCGCGTCGCGGCCCGCCCAGTAGAGCAGCTGGGGTCCGTGCAGCGTGGCGGCGCGATCGAGCAGGCCCGGTGCGATGCCGCCACCGTAGTATGATACGGAAGCCGCGAGAGGCACTGCGGCATTGGCCAGCCAGGCGCCGCGGCCACCCATGCAGAAGCCCACCGCTGCGATGCGGGCGGCATCGACATCAGGCTGGTGACTGATCCATTCATGCGCGGCCACCACATTGGCGGTCATGCCCTCCGTGGTGAGAGCCTGGATGTGCGGCATCACGCCGGGCATGTCATTGTAGTGGCCATCGAAACCGGGGGCCGTGCGGTGGAACATCTCGGGCGCGATCGCCGTGTAGCCCTGCGCCGCGAAGCGGGCCGCAACATCGCGCATGTGCGCGTTCACGCCGAATGCTTCCTGCAGCACGAGCACGCCCGGGTGGACACCGTCTTCTTCCGGGCGCTGCACCCACGCGCGCATCGTCGTGCCATCCGCGACATTCAGGTCCACCCATTCACGGTTCGCCATGCAACGCTCCGTTCCGGTCAGCGTTCGATTTCCTGACGCAGTGCGGTGGCCGAGGCGAGGCCGGTTGCCACCTGCGGCAGGATGCCGCGCTCAATGTAGATGGGTACGACGTGCTCGCGTATGCGCGGCAGCCAGCGAGCGAAAACAGCGGCTCCGGCGAGGCAGCCGATGCCGCCCGCGCGGATGGCGGCGGGAGCGCCCAGGCGGGCGGCAAGGGCGCCGGCGAGCAGACTGCCGAAAGGAGCCATGCCCATGAACGCCATCGTGTAGAAGGCCATGACGCGGCCGCGCATTTCCTCGCGCACGATGGTCTGCAACACGGTGTTGGAGGCGGCGATCTGCACCATGAACCCCGTACCCACGAGGGCCAGGAGCGCCAGCGAGAGCAGCAGCCACCGGGAAAAGGAGAAGGCTACCAGCGCGGCACCGAACAGGGCGGTGGCCAGTGCGATCACGCGACCGAGCCCCAACACGGTGTTGCGGGAAGCGAGATACAGCGCACCGAACAATGCGCCCACACCGGCCGCGCCCATGAGGAAGCCGAGTGTGTGCGAGCCGCCGTGCAGCACGCGGTCCGCGACGAGGGGCAGGAGCACGGTGTAGGGCATGCCCGCGAGGCTGACCAGCGCGAGCAGCAGCAGCAGCGCGAGGATGGGCGGAAAGCCCAGCGCGTAGCGAAACCCGCTGCGCAGATCCTCGAGCATGTTCGCGGTGCGCGCCGCGCGCTGCCGGCGCACGATGCGCATGAGCAGCAGCGAGACAATGACCGCGATGTAGCTCACGCCGTCGACCAGGAAACACCAGCCCTCGCCCACCCACGCGATGAGCAGTCCCGCGATGGATGGTCCGATCAGCCGCGCACCGTTCACGATCGACGAATTCAGCGCAATGGCATTGGGCAGATCGACGCGGTCCGCCACCATCTCGACGACGAACGACTGCCGCGCGGGCGTGTCGAATGCGTTGATCATGCCCTGGAACGCCTGCAGCGCCAGCACGTGCCAGATCTGGATGACGCCGGAAAGCGCAAGCGCCGCGAGCGCGAACGACTGCAGCATGGCCAGCACCTGCGTGGTGAGGAGTACGCGATAGCGGTCCAGCCGGTCTACCCAGACGCCGGCGAAGGGCGCGAGCAGGAAGGTCGGAATCTGACCCGCGAAGCCGACGATGCCGAGCATGCCCGCCGAGTGCGTGAGGCGATAGACCAGCCAGCTGGTGGCAACGCGCGTGATCCACGTGCCGATGAGCGAAACACTCTGCCCGGTGAAGAAGAGGCGGTAGTTGCGGTGTCGCAGGGCTCGCAGCAGAGCCTTGCCGCGCGCCGGGGATCTCCTGTCTGGTTCTTCGGGAATCTGTGCTACCACCCCTTCGCGTGCGGGTTGCGCGTGCTGCCGGTCCGCGAGCCGTGGTTGCGACGGGAAGAACCGGGCCTGGCGGCGTGCAAGGCGTCCCCGGCGCGTACCCGGGGGTGAGAATCGGGCGGCCGCCCGGGCGATGCAAGCGGTACGCGCGCCGGGGCGTCGTCCCGGTGCGCTCGGTTGGGCCGGGTGCGTAGTGGTGCCGTGCAGAGGTCGTGTGGGTTTGCCGGCCTTGACGAGCGCTGCCGACTATATTACCATATGGTCGTGTAGTTCTACACGCGCGGCACGCCACCCGTTCGTCGGACGGGAGCGGGCGCACCGGTGTGGGTATGCGGGCGCGGTGGCGGCGGGACCGCCTGGCGCGCGAAACGAACGGAAACGGCAGAGGCCTTCAATGCATGCGAACATGATGGAATTGACGGATCAGAACTTCGCGACCGAGGTGGAGAACGGCACGGGTCTGATGGTGGTGGATTTCTGGGCGCCGTGGTGCGGGCCGTGTCGCGCGGTGGCGCCGGTGCTGGAGGCTCTGGCGACGGAGTACGCGGGGCGCGTGCGCTTCGGCAAGCTGAATGTGGACGAGGCGCCGCAGACGGCGGGCGGGTACGGAATCCGTTCCATACCGACGATCGCGATCTTCCGTGACGGTGTGCCCGTCAATGGAGTGGCCGGCGCGGCGCCGAAGGCCTATCTGGCGAAGCTGATCGAGGATTCGCTGACAAGTGTGGACTCGCCCGCGGAGACCGGTGCGGCCGGCGCGCAGTAAGCGCCGGTCTGCGTTCATCGGGTGAGGCGTTGCACCAGCAATGGAGACTGCTTTGACCGGGCATGCAACAGCGTACGGCTTCGGCACGACGGTGCGGATGCCTTTTGCGGCCGCGCTGGAGAAGGCGCGTTTCGCGCTTGCGAAGGAAGGCTTCGGTGTGCTGACGGAGATCGATGTCGCGGCCACCATGAAGAAGAAGCTGGGCGTCGATTTTCCGCCGTACGTGATACTGGGCGCGTGTAATCCGCCGCTGGCGCACCAGGCGCTGGTGGCGGAGCGTGAGATCGGCCTGCTGCTGCCGTGCAACGTGATCGTGTATGCGGCAGAAGACGCGGAGCAGACGGTCGTCTCGATCATGGACCCCGAAGCGGCGCTCTCGCTGGCGGGCCGCGAAGAGATCCGGCCGCTGGCGAGGGAAGTGAGCGCCCGGCTGCACCGCGTGCTGGAGTCGGTGGCGCAGGAACACTGAAGGATTCACGGAGCCATATCGGGGGCTCGGAGACGGTCCATCAGTTCTGGCGACCCGCGGGTTTCTGGAATCCGGCGAGGCGGCTGGCGGCGTCGCGCAGATCGGCGGGTGACGCGCCGGGCGCCTTGCGCAGCGCATCATAACCCGCTGTCAGGAGCGGCCCGGCTTCATCGTACTGACCGCGTGCGGCGAGGACTGCACCCAGCACGGCGCGCGCCAGTGCGATGCGGCGGTGTGCGGGGGGCAGCGTCATCTGGAACTGGCGCAGCGCGGCACGAGCCAGGGGCTCGGCCTGCGCCGGCTGGTGGTTTTCCAACAGCACATTAGCAAGGCCCAGCATGGCGCGAGCGGCTGCGGCGCTGTCCGCGGGCACAGCTGCGCGGTAGATGTCCATTGCTTCCTGATAGTGCGTTTCCGCGTCAGCCAGCCGTCCCAGCCTGCGTTCCAGAGCGGCCAGCGTGGTGAGATCGTACGCGATGCGCGGATCGTCGTGTCCGTGCGCGTGCTGGTCCAGATCCAGGGCGCGGCGTGCGGGTGTCCCGGCTTCGGCGTACTGCTCTGCTGCCGTCAGAGTGCGCGCCAGCTCGATCAGGGCGACGGGCAGGATGGTATCGCCCGCGGTGCTGCGGAGCCGGTCGGCAATCGTGACCGCGCGGCCGAGCACTGCGCGCGCGGAATCAGTGGCGCCTTGCGATTCGAACAACGCTGTGCCGAGTCGCACGAGCGCGGCCGCGCGATCCGCGTCCGTGCCTCCCTGCTCTTCCAATCCCACGAGCCGTTGCGCCAGCTGTGCCGCGCGCTGGTAGTCCCCCGCCGCGCGGTGTGCATCCACGATCACGGCCAGCCTGCCCGCTCTTGCCGCAGGCGCGTCCGTCGAAATCGAATCCAGTGCTGCAGCGCGGTCCAGCAGCTGGCGCACGCTGACACTCGTGTCAGCGCCGGGCGCCGCGCCGCGCAGCAACCCGGTCATGTATGCGGACACCTCCGCCGAAGCCCTTGCCTGGGCAAGTGCGCGATCCCGCTGCTGCGCCAGACGCAGGACGGCCGCGGCCATTCCCGCAGCCGCCAGGACGAGCACAATGCCGCCCATCAGCAGGGTGTTTCTGCGGTGTGCCGGCGTGCTGCTGATGGGTAGCGGCGGGATCGCGGGCGGTTCCGGGCTGACCTGCGGATCGAGGTGGCGGCGCAGATCTCCGGACAATTCCGCGACCGACGCATAACGGCGGGCCGGATCCTTCTCGAGCGCGCGCGCCACGATGGCATCGAGGGCGCCACGCAGCGACGCGGGACTAACCGGCTGTTCAGCTGGTGGGCGGCGGGCCAGGAACTCGCTGGGTGGCGGCGCGTCATCCTCGAGGATGCGGCGGCGCAGCTCGAGTGGTGGCGGGCGATCCGCGAGGAACGGGTGCACGCCCGTGAGCAGCTCGTAGAGCAGCAGGCCCAGCGCGTACACATCGACGGCCGCGGTGATGCGCCTGCCTTCCAGCTGCTCCGGGCTGGCGTGTGACGGCGTGAGCACACGCACCATGGACATGGTCTGCACTGCGCCGGGCGCGTCGGGCGCGAGCAGCTTGGCGATGCCGAAATCGACGAGCTTGGCAACGCCATCGGCGCGCACCAGGATATTGGACGGCTTGAGATCGCGGTGCACGATGAGGGATGCGTGCGCGTACTGTACGGCATCGCACACGGTGAGGAAGAGGCGCAGCCGGGCGTTCAGGTCGAGCGCCTGCTGTTTCACCCACGCCGTGATCGGCTGGCCGTCGACGTACTCCATCACGAGGTACGGCGTACCATCGGGTGTGGCGCCGCCGTCCACCAGGCGAGCGATGCTGGCGTGCGTCAGGTCGGCGAGGATCTGCCGCTCGATGCGGAAGCGGCGTTCGACTTCGGGATTGGCGAAGCCACCCTGTACCAGCTTGACGGCGACGAGCGCGTTGTAGGCGCCGTCGGCGCGCTCGGCCAGCCAGACGGCGCCCATGCCGCCGCGTCCCAGCTCGCGGACGAGGCGATACTCGTCGAGGCGAGCGCCTGCCTGAACGGATTGCGGCGCCATGGCGAGGGCTGCGTTGCGAATGGCGTCGCCGATGAACTCGTGTTGCGCCGATTCGCGCTCGGCACGCAGCAGTCGTTCGACGGCAATGCGCAGCACCTCATCGGCGCCGCACTCGCGCGTGAGGAAGCGACGACGCGCGTCTGGATCCAGGTCGATGGCCTGCTCGAAGAGCCGCTGGATGCGCTCCCAGCGCTCGTTCGTCATGCGCTCAATCCGGGTTCAGCTCGTTGAACAGCCAGGCGCGGGCGAGGCGCAGCTCGCGGTGGACGGTGGCGGGCGAGATGCCGACGACGCCGGCGATCTCCTCGTAGTTGAGGCCACCGAAATGGTGCAGCTCGATGATCCTCGCCTTGCGTTCATCGATGGCAGTCAGGCGCTCGAGTGCTTCATTGAGTGCGAGCACATCCATGGGATCGCCGCCCTCATCGTCGGCGTGGAGCCGTTCGGTCAGTGTTACCGACACGGCGTCGCCGCCGCCGCGCTTCACCCGGGCTCGGGCGCGGGCGTGGTCGACGAGCACGCGGCGCATGGTGTTGGAGGCGATGGCGAGGAAATGCCGGCGGCCTTCCCACTCGACATCGGCGCCGACGAGACGCAGATAGGCCTCGTGAATCAGTGCCGTGGTCTGGAAGGTGTCGGCAGCGTGCTCGTCGCGGAGCTGGCGGCCTGCGATGTTGTGCAGCTCGGCGTATACGAGAGGGATCAGCCGGTTGAGCGCAGCGTCATCGCCTCCGCTCCAGGCGATGAGCAGACGTGTGACATCGCCGCCCTGGCTGCCTTCCATCGATCGCTTCCCATCGACAGGGTGTGTATCCGAAGATGCCCTTGCGGCGGACTCGCGGCAAGGCGAGGCGGGGCTGGCGGGCCGGCGCGCACGGCGCATCTTGGTGGTGACCCCGCCACACCGCCCACCCTCTGCACGGAGGAGCGGCATGACACGTATCTGCTGCGTTCCATCCCGATCCACGCGCTTCGCGTGCGGCCTCGCTCTGGCAGCGCTGCTGATGGGCTCCGCGGTGCGTGCGCAACGCCGGCAGCTGCTGTTCGTGGAGAATACTAACAGCGGCGATGTATCCGTAATCGACGACGCGACGCTCACGGTGACCGGCACACTTCCGGTGGGTCTTTCGCCGGACGACATTGTGCCCTCACCCGCGGGCGACGTTCTCTACCTGAGCCGCATTGTGCGGCGCGATGATGGCCGGCCTTCAGGCAACGGCGAAATCGTCGCCATCGATCCGGTGCGGCTGAAAGTGCTGTGGCGGGCGCCGCTGCGCGGCGCACCGAATCACGTGGCCGTGTCGCCCGACGGCCAGCGCATCTACGTGACCATCGTGTCGACCGGGTATGTCGACATCGTCGACCCGGCACGCAAGGCGGTGGTGGACAGCGTACAGGTGGGGCCGGGCCCGCACGACATCGATGTGTCGCGCGACGGACGGCAGGTGTACGTCGGATTGATTCGCGGGACCGATGTGGTGGTATTCGACGCGCGAACGAGGGCGGTGCTGCGCCGCATACCGTTCGGCGCCAACGTGCGCCCCATCGCGGTGAGCCACGATGAGAGCCGCATCTTCGTGCAGCTCTCGCACTATCACGGTTTTGTCGTTGCGGATGCGCAGAGCGGGGAGACAGTACGCCGGGTGGCGCTGCCGGTGCCCGCGGGCCTCGCCCTGCCCGACAGCATGCCAGTGGACGTGAACCACGGCCTGCGCATCACGGCGGACGGCAACTACCTCATCGCCAACGGCAGCATTGTCGACATGACTGCGATCTATTCGCTGCCCGACCTGGCGCTGGTGGCTACCGTACCGGTGGGCCACGATCCCAACTGGGTGACGCTCACACCCGATGGGCGGCACGCGTACGTCAGCAATCGCGGCTCCGATGACGTGTCGGTGATCGATCTCGCCACGCACAAGGAGCTGGCGCGCATCAAGGTGGGGCGTTATCCGCAGCGCATGGCTGCGGTGGCAGTGGGAGGGGCCGGTTGACCCTGTCTGCGCCCGGAGTGACGCGCCGGGATTTCGCCGGACGACTGGGCCGGGCCGTGGCCCGTGTCTGCGTGTCCGCCGCCGCTCTGCTGGCGGAGGGCTGCGCCCGCGTGCTGCACGGCCGCCCGCCTAACGCGCGATTTGCGACGACCATCGCTGTCGCCGGGCTGGCCCGGGACGGCGATTCGCTCGTCGTGGCGCAGCCGGGGCCCGACGGCGCGGGTATTCTGATCGTGCGCAGGACGCGGAATCACTTTGTCGCCTGGTCCATGCAGTGCACGCACGAGGGCTGTCCACTGAATCCACCCGCAGGCGGCCTGATCACGTGCCCCTGCCACGGCTCGCAGTTCGATCTGCAGGGTCACGTGCACAAGGGCCCGGCGCGGTTTCCGCTGGGACGCTACGACACCGCATACGACGCGCGCACCGGCCAGCTGCGCATCAGCCTGCCCGCGGACGCTCCCGGCAGCGATTGAACCGCGCTATTTGCGGACGGTCGCGCCGGTCAGCTCGGCGAGCGCGGCGAGCGTGGTCTGCGCCGCATTGAGACCGAGGCGGAAATCCTTGTCGCTGTACGTCGTGTAGCGGTCCGTCGGCTGGTGCCAGTTGGGGTCCCAGCCGCCGCCGATCTGGGCGCCACGCTCGTTCTCGCGCAGGCTGATGGCGGGAATCAGATCCTGGAAGGGCGCAGAATCCGTGTTGGTCATGTGCTGGCCCACCGCGGCCGGGTAGTCGGTGGCATACTTCTCGTTGGCCGTGGCGAAACGCCAGGCCAGCTTCATCGATTCCTCCGCAAACTTCGAGTTAGACTGGAACTCGATGTTCACGTCGGCCTCGGGCCGCTGCTCCGGACTGAGCGTGCCATCGGCGCGCGGCATGCCGTGGTCGAACAGCATCATGTCGTGCTGGATCATGCCCAGCCATTTCGGCTCCGGGTACTTCCCCGACCCCGGCGGGTCCTCCTTCCCCTGCAGCGCCTGGCGCTGCTCGACGTAGGCACGCGCGCCGTTGAGTCCGCTCTCCTCGTTGTTCCAGAGCGCGAAGCGGATGCTGCGATCCGTCTGCACATCGGGCCGGCTGAACACGCGCGCCAGCTGCATCACGAGCGCCGTGCCCGAACCGTCGTCATTCGCGGCCTCGCCCCAGCCAATGCCGTCCATGTGACCACCCACGATGTACATTTCCCCGGGATGCGTTGTGCCGACCTTCGTGCAGAACACTTCCTCGCGCACACCCGGCGAGGATGGCTGCGAGTCGAGCGCGCGCAGGCGAGCATCCGGCTGCGCCATGGAATCATTGTTCACGCCCGTGCGCGCACGAATGCCACGAATGCGGCTGCCACCCTGCCCTTGCGTTGCGCCGCGTCCTGCCGCGCCGCCGGCAGCCCTTCCCCCACCTGCGCGTCCCTGCGCACCGCGACCGGCCGCGCTGTCGCCACGTGCGGCGCCCGCGCCGCGGCCACGCGGCGGCGGCGGCGCGTACTCGTAACGAACGCGTTCGGTGTTCGTGCAGCCGAAGCTCTTCAGTTGTGCCTCGATCCAGTCCACCGCAGCGCGATTGCGGTCCGTGCCCTGGCGGCGATCGCCAAATTGCGTGAGCCCCCTGATGTTCGCCTTGTACAACTCGAGATCCAGCCGGCCCACGAGCGTGGCAACGGGATCGTCATCCTGCGCGGCGCCCGCCATGCCGCCGCCCTGCGCCATGGCGCCGCTGCTCAGCAGCACGCCGAGCCCGCCGCACACGAGCGCGCATGTGATGGAACGCATGGGCTACTCCGTGACGAATGAAGGAAGAGGGTTTCGTCGCAAAGTGTACGCTGCATGCCGCGACCGTGCCAGAGTCGGCGCGCGGGTCGTCCCGCGCCGTTCCCCCGCGGCCTGCCGGTCTGCGGTTTCGCTTGTGTTGCGTGTTTGGGGGTGGTGGTGGTTGGCCTTGACGGCCCTGGCCGACTACATTACCATATAGTTGTTTAGTCCCCGAAGGGAGACCCCCGTGCCATCACTGCCACTCACACGACCCGTGCTGGAACGGCTGGCCGAGCGGTTCAGGGCGCTGGGCGAGCCCAACCGGCTCACGATCCTGGCGACACTGCTGAACGGTGAACGCAGTGTCAGCGATCTGATGGAGGAGACGGGGCTGGGCCAGGCGAACCTGTCGAAGCACCTGCGCGTGCTGCACCAGCACGGCTTCCTGACGCGGCGCAAGGAAGGCCTCAACGTGCTGTACAAGCTGAGCGACGAGGAAGTCTTCCGTGTGTGCGACATCCTGTGCGGGCGTCTGGAGCGGGAGGCGCGCGACTGGAGCGGCGTGCTGCGGGGCAATCCGGCGCGCACGATTCCCGTGCGTGGAACGAACCGCGCGCGTTCGACGCGGCGCACCACGTAGAGGCCGGGCCTGGAACGCACTGTCGTGCGGCGCCGGCCTTCATCGGACCAACCTGCCGTGTTTCCTGACAGCGTGTTTGTTGCAGGCGACGATTCTCTTCAGTGATCCAGCTCGAGCGCGTGCTGCAGCGCGCTCCAGCGGTTGCGTGCGACGCGCAGCTGCACGCCGGTGGTGAGCAGGACCATGCCGCCGCCATCCTCGGTGCGGCGCAGCTCGCGAATGCGCTCCAGATTCACGATGGTGGAGCGGTGGATGCGCAGGAAGCGGGCGGCATTGAGGCGCAGCGCCAGCGCGTGCATGCGATCGTTCACCAGGTGCGACGTATCGCCCACGTGCAGGCGGGCGTAGTCGCCCTCCGCCTCGACCCAGTCGACTTCCTCGGCGCTGACGATCACGGTGCGTGCGTTGCGGCGGATGGCGAAGCGCGCCAGCCGCGGTGTCGTGCTGCGTTCGGCGCCCACCAGTTCGGCCAGGGCCGCGGCGCTGTGCCCGTCCCGGCGACTGTGTACGAGCGAAGCGAGCGTGCGCTGCAATGAAAAAGCGTCGTCGGCTTCGAGACGACACAGGGCGCGCTGAACGGCGCTGCGGAAGCGCGGCCGGCCGAAGGGCTTGAGCACGGAATCGAGCGCGTGCACTTCGAAGGCACGCAGGGCGTGCTCGTCGTGCGCAGTGACCAGGACGGTGGCGCGGGCACGTCAATTGGCCAGGCCGGTGCCGCTGCCGCGGGTGGCGCCGCCATGGTCCATGCCCGGCCCATCATCGTCGATGAGCAGGACCAGGCGTTCGCCATCCGTGCTCGCGCGCACGGCCACCTCGCCCGCCGCGGCCGAAGCGGCGACGCCATGGCGAACGGCATTTTCCACCAGTGGCTGGAGCAGGAGCGGCGGCACGGCGCACGCCCTGGCCGATTCGTCCGCGCTTACCCGGACGCGCAGCCGGTCGGGGAAGCGGGCTTCCTCGATGGCCAGATAGTCCGCCACCATTTCCAGCTCTTCATCCAGGCTCACGAGCGGGCGCGACGTGCACTGCCGTACGCGCTGGAAGAGTGCGCGCAGATGGTAGAGCATGATGTCGGCATCATCGCTGCGGCCGGAGCGCCACAGGTGACCGATGGTGTGCAGCGTGTTGAAAAGGAAATGCGGCCGGATCTGCGCGGTCAGCGCATTCGAGGCGGGCTCTCGCCAGCTGGCCCTCGAGCCGGGCCAGGCGCAGCTCGCGCGCACGCGTTTCGCGATAGTAGCCGATGGCCTGCGTGCTCGCCGCAACCGCGACGCACACGAGTGCGCCGACGTGTGCACGCAGCGCGGTCCAGTACAGACCCTGTCGCAGGATCAATGCGAGCGGCGGGAGCCCCGGTTGCGTCGCCCGGTACGTGAGCACCACGATGATGTTCTCGCAGTAGACCAGCAGCGCGCAGGCGACGATGTGGATCCAGATGGTGCGGTGCCAGCGTGTGCGTGTGACCGGAAAGCGATGGGCCAGCGCGATGACGGCGAGCGTGATGGGGATCCACGCCAGTGTGTCGCCGAGCGTGCTGCGCAGCGCCGCGGCCGCCGTGATGGGCGAACCCTGCAGGTTGCTGCCGAACACGGTCTTGACTGGCCCACACCAGCGCGACGAGCAGCCAGAGTGCCACCACGCCGCCGATGACGCGTGCTTTCAATCTCGGCTCCTGCAGTGGAGCAGCTCTCCCAATGGATGCGTTGCGGGCGCAGCCGTCGTCTCGCGCAGGACGGGCTGCACCCGCATCCCAAGCCAGGCCCGGGACCGCAAACGCGAAGGGCTCGAGCCGTGAACGGCTCGCGGGCTGCGACTACCAGTCGGTGTTGATGAAGGCGATGAGGGACTCGATCTCCGCGGGCGAGAGTCGCAGGTTCGGCATCGTCGCAGGTGCAGCCGTCTGCGCAGCCGCCGCCGGGTTCGCCAGCCAGCGTCTGAGGTATGCCGCAGCGAAGCGCCGTTCTGTCAGGTCAGGTCCAACAGCCACGACGCCGGATCCCTCCACCTGGCCGTGCACGTGGCAGGTGAGGCAGCCCTTGGCGACAAAGAGTCTGCGACCGCGCTCGAATTCGGCCAGCCGCGTGGCGGGTTGTGATCCCGCCGCCACGGCCTCGATGGGCAGCAGCGTGACTCTGCTGTTGCCGAAGCCGCTGTGAATGGCGATGGTCCACTCCCCTGTGCGCGGCGGTGTGAACGTGGCGGTGTATTGTCCGCTCTGCCTCGCCTTTGCGGTCGTCGCCTGTACTTCGCTGCCCGCCATTCTCGCCACTACGACCGGTTTCAGGTCGTCGAGCAGGGTAACACCGTGCTGGCGCACCGTGAACGTCAGTGTTACCGGCTGTTGCGCCACGATGTAGTCCGGCAGTTGCTCGACCGTGATCGCGGCCCAGCCTCCCGGCCATGCCGCAATCAGGGGCGCCAGCAGCAATCCGGACAGCACACAACCCAACCATCTCCTCGGCATGGATCCTCCTTGCGGCACGCGTGCGGCAGGCGACAGTGCGATGCGCTCGCCGGGCGAAGGCTCGGCGCGTTCACATCACTGGGATGCCGCTGCGCAACGCCCGGTTTGAACTGGCGTGGCGATGCATGGGGGCGGCGGCTGGGATGTGGGATTCTTCCTGCGCGCGCAGGGCATGCGGCGAGGTGATCAGGTGCTGCTCATGCTGCCCAACACCGTGCCGCTCTGGGAGATCATGCTGGCCGCCATGAAGCTGGGCGCGATCATTGTTCCGGCTACCACACTGCTGGTCCACGATGACCTGCGCGACCGCCTGGAGCGCGGCCACATCACACACCTCGTCGTCGCGGCGGATCAGACAGGCAAGTTTGCGGCGAGGAGCAGCAGTCTCAAACGCATCGTCGTGGACGGCACGGCAACGGGCTGGATCCCGTTCGAGCGGGCGCACGAGCACGACAGCCACTTCACGCCCGAGGGCGAGACGCTCGCCACGGATCCGCTGCTCCTGTACTTCACTTCCGGCACGCGATCGCGACCCAAGCTCGTGCTGCAACCAGAGCTACCCGGTGGGACACCTGTCCACCATGTACTGGATCGGCCTGCAGGAGGACGACATCCATCTCAACATCAGCTCGCCCGGCTGGGCCAAACACGCGTGGAGCAGCTTCTTCGCACCGTGGAATGCGGGGGCGACACTGTTCGTTCCGGGTTACGATCGTTCCGATCCGGCGCAGATGCTGCGCCGGATTGCGGACAACGGTGTGTTACGAATTCCGCGACCTGCCCAAGACGGTGTCGGGCAAGATCAGGCGGGTCGAGCTGCGCCAGGCGGAAGTCGAGCAGGGAGCCCGGGAAGCGCAACGCGCACGAGTACCGGGAGGAAGACTTCGAGGGCCGCGTGCGCGGCGCATGACGCAACATCAGAACTGCGCGGATCCCAGGATCAGCATCCACCTCGCCGCGTGATCGATGGGTCGCGCCACACCCACACCGAACGAGCCGCCGAAGAAGTCGACCGAGAAGGCGACGCTGGCGCGTGCGCCATCCGTGGGTCGCGTGTTCAGAACGAGGCGGCCGGCCGCATTGGCGCGGTAGCCGAACGAAGCGAGCGCGGCGCGCGTTTCCGGTGCTGTGGCCTCGGCCCAGCCACCCTGGATAGCCGCGACCAGTGTTGGCGCCGCGCCGGGCAGCGTGAGCCGGTGGCGCAGTCGAATGGGCGTGGTCAGCCAGGGCAGCGAGTAGCGCAGCGACCCGCGCAGCAGCAGCGCGCGGTCACCGCCGAATTCCTTGTAGCCGTATCCCGGCATGCCCTCATTCTCGCCGAACTCGATGACCTGCTGCGGCGGCGAGCCGCCGAAGAGTGCGGCCGCGTCCGCGCGTCCTGACACTGTGAACCGGCCCAGGCCGTGCCGCGCGCTCATGTGCGTGTCCACGCGCTGCCAGCGCAACTGCCCGGCCGCCCGCTGGTACGCCAGCGCGAAACCGACCCCCGGCTCGAGGAAATCGCCGCTCACCGCGGGATTGATGTCCAGCGTCACGGCTTCGCGCACATACCCGCCTTCCGCTACCACACGGTTAGCGCGGAACACGGAGTCGGGGAGCAGGAGCCCGCGTCGCATGTGCGTGTGCACGGCGGCATCGCGTGCCGGGCCGATTTCCAGGCGCAGCGTGCGGCGCTGGCGTACGTCCAGCGCACGCACCACCGAGAGGCCGGCACCCGTGCGGGCGACGTAGTCGTAGTCGTCAATGCTGACCAGCGCGGCGCCGAACGTGGCGGGCCCCTCGAGCACGGGCACGAAATCGTTGGTGTTGTCCAGCTCGCGGCGGGCGCCCAGCGCGAGCTGCCAGCGGTCCCGCTGCCAGCGCAGCTCCGTCCCGCCGCGCGCGGTCTGCTCGGCCCATGCCCAGCCCGCGTGTCCGACGAGCGAGAGTCCGGGCGCCGCATCGCGAAAGCGCAGTCGCGCGCCCGCGCCCGTGTACATGCCCTCGATCTTGTCGTAGCGGAAGACGTCGAACAGATGCTGCGCGCTCCAGTCCAGGCGGGGCCGCCCCGTGACCGTGATTACGTGCGACGCCACATTGTCGAAATCCGACGCTGTGACCGCCGCCGCTTCCGCGCCGATTTCGCCCTGCCAGCCGTGGAACGCATCGACACTGTCGCCCGGCGCGAAGCTCAGCTCATCGCTCGTGTCCGCGGCAGCCGCGTCCAGCTGCGCGAAGGCGGCGACCGTGCCGGTGTCCACCTGCTGATCGCGGAAGCGCGTGACCACGCGGAAGACGGGCCGGAAGTTCTCGGAAAGGCTGGAGCCGAAGTGCAATTCAATGCGCTGGTACGTGGGCAGCCAGTAACGCTGCTCGAACTCGGCGTCGATCACATCCATGAAGAGGTAGGCACGCACGGCGAATCCCAGCACGCGACTGGCCAGCGACGGGTGCCGATCCACAATGTCCAGCTGGCCGCGCATGCGAACGATCTGTTTGCGCTCCGCATCGATGAACAGGTCGCCGCGGAACAGCAGCAGCCGCTGGGTCGTGTGCCATTCCGTCGGCCGGGGTGTGACGCGCACCCGCACCAGCGGGATGGAGCGGCCGCTCAGGTGCAGGACCAGCACCGTGTCACCGCCGCTGAAGCGATACACGGAATCGCGGTCCTCCGCCAGCGGGTGCACGGCAATGCTCAGGTGCGCGCTGTCCGGCGGCGTCTTCGCACGTGAGGCGAACACCATATTCAGGCGATTGCCGTACAGTGTGGGCAGCGCCCAGGGCCGGCGCAGCAGAGTGAGCGTGGAGAGCGTCAGCTCGCCCCGGGAGCGGTAGCCGACGATGTGCTGCTCCAGCTCGCCGTCGCGAGTCCAGCGGAACGTGCTCGCCACCTGCTCCAGCTGCGTGACATGCTCCAGGCCGCGCGCATCGGGTACGAGCCGGGCGAGCTCGCTTTCCAGACGGGCCTGATAACCGGCGAGTTCGCGGGGTACGCGGTTCGCCGCCGCGGCCTCGGCCACGAGCTGCCGCAGTCCGGGGCTCGAGTACGTGGAGTCGCTGCCTGCCAGCTGCATGACGACGAACACTGCGAAAAGCATTGTTGCCAGAATTCTGCCAGCGTTAACGTTCTGTCAGGACGGAAGCCGCCTCAGTACTTGTACAGGTGCTGACGCGCGTCTTCCTCGGGCGGCTTGTCCGCGAAGTACGCGACTTCGAGCCGCTTGACGGCGAGGTAGGCGCGGGTGAGCAGCGGACCCAGCGCCTGCGTGAGCACGGCATCGGCCTCGAGCGCGTTGAGCGCCGTCTCCAGGCTGCCGGGCAGCGGCTTGATGCCGCGGCTGGACCGTTCGTGCTCGGTCAGGTTGCCGGGATCGACGTCCACGGGCTCGCCCGGATCGAGCTGGCGGGCAATGCCATCCAGGCCGGCGGCGAGGAGGCCGCCCAGTGCGAGGTAGGGATTGCCGCTGTGATCGGCCGGCTTCAACTCGAGGTTAGTCGACTCCGCCTCGCGGCCCCAGAACCGTGATGGCACACGGATCGCGCCCTCGCGGTTGTCGAAGCCCCACGCCGTGTACGCCGAGCTCCAGAAGTGCGGCAGCAGCCTGCGGTAGGAGTTGACGCTGCCGCAGGTCAGCGCCAGCAGCGCGGGCAGGTGCGCCAGTACGCCACCCATGAAGTGATAACACAGCGGGCTCAGTCCGCCGCGGCCGTTGGCATCATGGAACAGGTTTTCGCCCGCGTGCGTGGTGCCGGGCGCGCCCCAGAGGCTCAGGTGAATGTGCGCACCGCTGCCCGCCTGATCGAGGAACGGCTTGGCGGCGAAGGAGGCGATGACGCCGTGCTGCTGCGCCACACCTCGCGCCGTCTCGCGCACCCGCAACGTGTTGTCCGCCGCGCGCAGCGCATCGGCATGGCGGATGGACAGCTCCTGCTGTGCCGGCCCCAGCTCGGGCATGAACTGCTCCACCTGCATGTCCTGCGCTTCGAGTGCGGCAATGAGATCGTCGATGATGCGCGCGGAGGAATCGAAGCCGATGCTGCTGTAGCACAGGCTGCGATCGATGGGTTCGTAGCCGACCTGTGTTTCGCGCACCAGATAGAACTCGTGTTCCACCGCGGCCTGTGCCACGATGCCCAGTTGTGCGGCACCCGCGAGCACGCGCTTCAGGAAGCTGCGCGGGCAGGCTTCCCACGGCGTGCGGTCCATGGTCAGCATATCGCACAGCATCATGCCGCTGCTGGGCGCGTAGGGCAGTACGACGAAGCTGTCGGGATCCGGCACCAGGCGGAACTCGCCGACCGGCGCCATGCCCTCGACGGACGCGAGCTGGTCGACAGACGCGAAGGCCTGCAGGGCAAGGCTCTGGCCAATGCCTTCCTGCATGCGCTGCGCCAGCCCGTGCACGTGCGAAGCCTTGCCGCGTATGATGCCGCCGGTGTCGCAGTAGAGGAACCGCACCAGGCGCAGGTGCTCCGACGCCGCGCGTTCCAGAATCGTCTGCATGTCCATCATTCCGCACCCTCGAACAATGTGTTAGAGCAGAGGTACGCAACGGCGCGCGCCTGTCAACCTGTGCCGCGGGATGAGCGATGGTTCCTGAACGTCAGGCCATTTCCTGCGTGGCCGCGAACAGGCGCCACTCGCCGGGCACGCCCTTCAGGCTGTGCGTGCCACGATCCTGGAACTGGATGCCGGAACCGGCGACCAGGTCCTTGACCGTGCTCGACACCAGCACTTCGCCGGGCGCCGCGTGCGCCGCTACGCGCGCGCCGATGTGCAACGCGACACCCACGAGCCGGTCCTGCACAACCTCGCATTCGCCGGTGTGCAGCCCGGCGCGGATGCGGATGCCGATCGTCTGCAGCGCATCGCGCGTCATGCAGGCGCAGCGGATGCCGCGCGCGGGACCATCGAACGTGGCGAAGAAGCCATCGCCCGCCGTGTCCAGCTCGCGCCCGCGAAAACGCACGAGATCACGGCGCACGGTACTGTAGTAGCTCTCCAGCAGTGTGCGGTATTCCTGGTTGCCCAGCTGCACCGCCATTTCGGTGGAGCCTACGATGTCCGAGAACAGCACGGTGGCCAGCACGCGATCGATCTCGGGGCCCTGGCGTACACCGGTGAGGAATTCCTCGACCTCGTCGAGGATCGCATCCTGATCGCCGGCCCAGGGCAGGTGATCGTTGCCGCTCAGCTCGACGAACCGCGCACCCGGGATGTGCTCGGCCAGGTAGCGGCCTTCCTCGATGGACGAATCGCGATCACCGGTACGGTGCAGCACCAGCGTGGGCACGCGAATCGCCGACAGCACGGAGCGCAGATCGATCTGCCCGTTCATGCGACGGAGCGCGCGGGCGGCGCTGGGGCTCGCGCCCATGCGTTCGAGCCGTGCCCACCAGTCGCGGAAGCGCTGGTCGTCGCTCAGGCTGGGCGCCAGCAGATCCACGTACTGGCCGCGGCCCCACGTCGCCGGAATCGTCTCGATGATGCGACTCCGGTCTTCCGCCGCCATGGCCCACGGATACGTCGCATCGCGGATCGTGCTGGCGAAGGTACCGTACAGGATCAGCGCCGAGGTGCGCTCCGGATAGGTTGCGGCGAAGAGCGCAGCCATGGGCCCACCCTCGGACGGACCGAGCAGCGCCGCGCGTTTCGAACCCACCGCATCGAGGATCGCGCGCACGTCGTCCATGCGATCCGTGAGATCCGGCAGCGCGTGTTCCGCGACGCGGTCGGACAGACCGGTGCCGCGCTTGTCGAACAGGATGAGTCGGGAGAAGGAAGCGAGCCGCTCGAGGAAGCGCACCAGCGAGGGTTCCTCCCAGTACACTTCGAGGTGCGAGACGAACGGCGGAATCAGCACCAGGTCGAGCGGGCCGTTGCCCACCACCTGGTACGCGATGTAGACATCGCCGCTGCGCGCGTAGCGCGTCTCCGGTGTCAGCGCCATGACCAGCCGCCTGCGCTGCGCACTGACGGATCTGTCAGGGACGCCTGTCGACGCGTTCGCTTCATACCGTACAGATTTCGTACGCCTGCCGCAGCGACGGCAGCGGGTCGCGCGCGGGCACGAACTCGTGCGCCAGGTAACCGGTGTAGCCGGTGTCGGCTATGGCGCTCGCCACGGCGTGGTAGTTCAGCTCCTGCGTGTCATCGATCTCGTTGCGGCCGGGCACGCCGCCCGTGTGGAAATGTGCGATGTACTGCGGCATGGTCGCGGATGGTGCGGATCACATCGCCTTCCATGATCTGCATGTGGTAGATGTCGTAGAGCAGGCGCAGCCGCGGCGAGCCCACGCCCTGGACGACGCGTACGCCCCACCCGCTGTGGTCTGCCTGATAGTCCTTGTGATCCACCTTGCTGTTGAGCAGCTCGAGACAGAGCGTGACACCCGCGCGTTCGGCCAGCGGCGTAATCCGCCTGAAGCCGGTGATGCAGTTGGTAATGCCTTCCTCATCGGAGAGCCCGGCGCGGTTGCCGCTGAAGCACACGATGTTAGGCACGTTCGCCGCGGCCGCGGCCGGGATCATCTTCTCCGCATCCGCCACCAGCTGATCGTGATTCTCCAGCCGGTTGAAGCCGCGCGGGATGCTGCCGAAGCCGTTGGCCATGGCGCAGGCCAGCCCGTACTTGCGCGGCGTCATCCAGTCCTGCTGGTCCAGCAGGTCGATGGCCACGAGGCCGATGTCCTTCGCCGCGGCGCACAGCGCGTCCAGTGACAGCTTGCCGTAGCACCAGCGCGAAACAGACTGTTTCAGGCGACCTGCTGCGCCGCGCGCCGGCGCGAATGCTTCTGCATCCTGCCAGGGCAGTGTGCTCGAGGCGGCGGCCGCAGCCAGTGCGCCCAGCGCCCGCCGCCGCTTCATAGCGCGCCCCGCTTCATTTCATCCACCGCGTGCGCCACGGCCCTGGCCGTGAGCGCCATGTACGTGATGCTCGGGTTCTGGCAGCCGTTGCTCGCCATGCACGCGCCATCCGTGACGAACAGGTTCTTCACGTCCCACGCCTGATTCCACGAATTGAGCACACCTTCGACCGGGGTGCGGCTCATGCGCGCGCCACCCATTTCGTGAATGCAGTGGCCGGGCGGGTTGTTCGAGCCGTGCGTGCGAACATTCGTGCAGCCCGCGGCCTCCAGCATTTCCGCCATGGCGGTCTGCATGTCGCGATCCATGGCCTGCTCGTTCTCACGCCAGCGCACATCGATGTGCGCCGCAGGGATGCCCCACTTGTCGCGCACATCGGGATCGAGGGTGACGCGATTGTCCGCGTTGGGCAGTGTCTCGCCCCAGCCGGAAGCGGAAAGCGACCACGGCCCCAGCTCGTCGATCAGCGACTGCTTGAACGCGGCGCCGTAGCCCGGCATGGAGGCGCCGCGGCCCCAGCCGTCGCGGCCCGAGCCGCCCTGCATGCCGTAGCCGCGCAGGAAATCGGGATGCGCGGTCTTCACGTTGCGGAAGCGCGCGATGTAGATGCCGTTCGGGCGCCGGCCGGTCGTACGCCGGTCGAGATAGCCGGGCACGCGTCCGCCCGCCCCTGATCCGTAATGGTGGTCCATCACGTAGCGGCCGAGCGTGCCGCTGGAATTGGCCATGCCGTCCGGGAAGGACGCGCTCTTCGAGTTGAGCAGCAGGCGGATGCTCTCGATGGTCGAAGCGCACAGGAACACGACCCTGGCCTCGAACTCCAGGTCCTGCCGGCTGAGCGCATCGATGACGCGCACGCCGCGCGCCCGACCCTGCTTCGCATCGTACAGCACTTCTGCTACTACGCTGTTAGGGCGCAGCGTGAGCCGGCCGGTCTTCCGGGCCGCGGGCAGCGTGCTGCCGATGCTGTTGAAGTAGGAGTGCGTGATGCAGCCGCGCTCGCAGGGGCCGCAGTAGTGGCAGGCCAGGCGGCCGTTGTGGTTCTGCGTGAGGATGGCGGCGCGGCCGATGGTCAGGACGCGCTCGCCGCCGAACGCCTGCAGGATCTTCTCCCTCGCCATCTGCTCGACGACGGTCATGGGCATGGCCGGCAGGAACTCGCCATCGGGCAGCTGCGACAGACCCTCGGGCGCGCCGGTCACACCTGTGAACTTCTCGACGTGTGAGTACCAGGGCGCGATGTCCGCGTAGCGGATGGGCCAGTCGCTGCCGTGGCCATCCTTCGCGTTGGCCTCGAAGTCGAGATCGCTCCAGCGATAGACCTGCCGCCCCCACGTGATCGAGCGGCCACCCACCTGGCGACCGCGGAACCAGCGGAAGGGCGCGTTGTCCGGGCTGGTGTAGGGATTCTCGTGATCGTTCACGAAGAAGCGCTGACCCAGCTCGTCGCACGCGTAACACTCGCTCTGGATGGGATGATCGCGCTCCAGCACCTTGCGGTCGCCCCAGCCGCGGAAATGCATCTCGTACGGCTGCACGTGCTCGCAGAAGTCCTTCGCGGGATCGATGGCGCGGCCGGCTTCGAGCACGAGCGTGCGCAGGCCGCGCTCCGTCAGCTCCTTCGCGGCCCAGCCACCGCTGATGCCCGAGCCCACCACAATGGCGTCGTACGTGTCGGCCTTACGCATCGCCGCCTCCATGCGCCGGCATGGGCGCATTGCCATCGAAGCGACCCGGCATGATCACGTAGTGCAGCACGTCCTTCTGCACACGCTCGCTGGTGAAGTAGCCATGGAGCACGAGTCCCTTGAGCCGCCAGTACGTTCGTGCTTCGGGCGCCTGCCTGTCGCCGCGATCCTCGAGCGCCGCCATCACCGCCTCGCGCGCGGCTGCCGTGAGCCGGGCGAACGGAGCGCCTGCCGTCGTGCGGGCCAGCGCATCGATGGCATCCAGCCCTGACAGGAACGAAATGCGCTCCTCGTCCGCGTAGTATTCCGACACGATCACGTCGACCCAGGCGGGCACGGCCACATCCAGGGCGCCGGGTGAATCCGTGCGTGGAATGATGGTATCCGCGAGCGCCGACACGAGCGCGAGCTGCGCTTCCGTCAGGCCCGCTGTCGCGGGCTGCCATGATGCCACCCGCGTCCAGACGGCTCCGGCATGGCGGGGCACAACGGAGAGCGCGGCGGCCGCGCCCAGGCTGCGCAGCAATTCACGACGTTCCATCGGTTACCCCTGGAGGAGGCCAGCAACGAGGCGCACTGCTTGAGAATGGGGCAAGAGCTCCCCTCGAACAATGGCCCGCGCCCGATCCGGCTGCGGCCACCCGCCTCGACGGCTACATTGAGCCGCCGCTGGCCGCAGCGCAAACCGTATCACTCGCACGAAATGCACGCACCATCACAAGCCGAAGGCTGCTGGGAAGAGCGCTGGCACCCGCTGCGCGAAGAATGGATCATCGTCGCAGCCCACCGCCAGCACCGCCCCTGGATCGGCGCGCGCCTGTCGGTCAACGACATACGACCGCCCGCGTACGACGCCGACTGCTACCTGTGCCCGCGTAATCGTCGCGTTAGCGGCGCGTCCAATCCGGACTACAGCGGGCTGTTCGCGTTCGACAACGACCTGCCGTGCGTGGGGCCGGACGCACCGGAGATTGTGGAGAGCGCGCTGCCGGCACCATGGCGAGCGCGCCGCGCCCGCGGCATGGCGCGTGTCATTCTGCTACAGCCCGCGCCACGATCTGACCATGTCGGAAATGACTGTGCCGCAGATCACGTCGATCATCGGCGAGTGGCAGCACCAGACGCGCGAGCTGGGCGACCGGCCCGAAGTCAGCCAGGTCCTGATCTTCGAGAACAAGGGCGAGGCGGTAGGCGTGTCCAATCCGCACCCGCACGGCCAGGTGTACGCCACGAACTTCACGTGGAAGACGTTCGATGCGGAGGAGTCCGCGCAGCGTCGCTACCGCGAGGAACGCGGACGCAGCCTGTTCGCCGATATCATTGACGCGGAGCTGAGGGACGGTCGTCGCATACTCTACCAGGACGAACACGTGGTCAGCTTTGTGCCCTGGTTCGCGCGCTATGCGTACGAAGTGTACGTGGCGCCGCGGCGCACCGTGCCCCATGTGTACGCGCTGCACGACGAGGAGGTGAGCAGCCTGGCGCACGCGCTGCGCGACGTCACCGTACGCTACGACAACCTCTGGCGGACATCGTTCCCCTACGTGATGCCGCTGCACCAGGCGCCCACGGACGGGAAGGAGCATCAGGATTATCACTTCTACATCGGGTTCCTGCCGCCACTGCGCAAGCCGGCGACACTGAAATACCTGGCAGGGCCCGAGATCGGCGGCGGCAATTTCCTGAGCGATACGGCGCCGGAGGAAAAAGCAGCCGAGCTGCGCGCACAGTCGACAACGCATTTCCGCCTCGTGCAGGACGCATCATGATCCGCAACGCGGACGCGTTGTGCGAGCGCATTCGGGGGCTGCACGCTTCCATCCGTGACACGGTGGTCGCCGCCTGCGAGCGCGCCACGCTCGAGGAAATGGCGGCGCCGCTGGGCATGCACGCTGGCGACACGATCTTCGCCATTGACAGGATCTCCGAGAGCGTGCTGCTGGAACAGTTCGGCGCTCTCGCTGACGAGTGGTCCTGCGTGCTCGTGGCCGAGGGCCTGGGCGACACCGGCGAGGTCACGCTGCCCGCAGGGACACGCGCGGCCGATGCCGAACTGCGGATTATCGTCGACCCCATTGATGGCACGCGCGGCCTCATGTACCAGAAGCGGCCCGCGTGGATCCTGACGGGTGTGGCGCCCAACCTCGGCACCGCCACCGGGCTGGACGCCATTGAGCTGGCCGTCATGACCGAGATTCCGCTGGTCAAGCAGCATCTCTGCGATGTGCTGTGGGCGCAGCGTGGACAGGGCGTGCGCGGGCAACGGTATAACAGATTGTCAGGGGTGACGACGCCGCTGCAGCCGCAGCCATCGAAAGCGGCCGGCATCGCGCAGGGCTTCGGTGAACTGGCGCGCTTCTTCCCCGGCGCGCGTGACGTGCTCGCCGCGGTCGATGAGGATGTGATCGCCACCGTGCTGGGGCCGCCGGCGCCCGGCGTGCCCGCATCGTTCGAGGACCAGTACCTGTGCACCGGCGGCCAGCTGTACGAGCTGATCATGGGCCACGACCGCTGGGTCGCCGACCTGCGCCCGCTGATTGCGCCCGTGCTGCGCCTGCGCGGGCTGCCCCCCTCGCTCTGCTGCCATGCCTACGACCTGTGCACCGAGCTGATCGCGCGCGAGGCCGGCGTCATTGTGGGTGATGCGACGGGCGAGCCGCTCACTTCACCGCTCGACGTCGACAGCAACATTGCGTGGACCGGCTACGCCAACGCCGCCATCGCGGCACTCGTGCGGCCGGCACTCGGCGCGGCACTCACCCGACACGGACTCCTCTGAGGAGCGCGACATGAGCTGGCGAACGGCTCCGCAGTCGCAGCGGCTGGCGCCCGGCCTGGCCGGCTTCCTCGACACCATCCACAGGCACCAGGATTTCTTCGACGCGCACAGCCCGCTGTTCGTGGGGCGCGCGCCTGGCCGCCTCGACGTCATGGGCGGCGTTGCCGACTACAGCGGTGCGCTCGTGCTCCAGCTGCCTCTCGCCGTGGCGGCGTGCGCCGCCGTCCAGCAACAGGCCAAATCCGTCATTAGCATGCGCAGCCTCCAGGCCGCAGGGTTCGGCGGCAGCGCCGAAGTCACAGTCCCTCTCGCCGAGCTGGCGCCGGGCGGCCGGCCCATTGGCTTCGAGGAAGCGCGCGCGCTGCTCGGCAGCGATCCCGCCAGCCGCTGGGCCGCCTACATCGCGGGCGTGCTGCTGGTGGTGGCGCATGCGCACAGTCTGCGACTCGAACGTGGATTGCGCGTTCTGCTCGACTCGACCGTGCCGCCGGGCGGCGGCGTCAGCTCCTCCGCCGCCATTGAAGTCGCCACCCTGCAGGCCGTGGCCGCGTTGTACGACGTTGCGCTGACGGGACCGGAACTGGCCACACTCTGCCAGCGTGCCGAGAACCTGGTGGTGGGCGCACCCTGCGGCATCATGGATCAAATGACCGCAGCCTGCGGCGAGGCCGACAGACTGCTGGCACTGCTGTGCCAGCCCGCCGAGCTGCAGCCAACCGTGGCGCTGCCGCGTGACCTCGAAGTCTGGGGCATCGACTCGGGCATTGGCCATGACGTGAGCGGCACCGCGTACACGTCGGTGCGCGTGGGCGCGTTCATGGGCTATCGCATTATTGCCGAATGTGCGCGACTCGAAATCGTTCCGCTCACGGACTGCCCCGGCCGCGTCCGCATCCGCGACCCGCACTGGCACGGCTACCTCGCCAGCATCCCACCTTTGGAGTGGGAGCAGCGCTTCCGCGCGGCTGTCCCCGAGTCACTGTCCGGCATCGAGTTCCTCGCCCGCTACGGCGGCACCACGGACGCCGTGACGACCGTGGATCCCGCTCGCCTGTACCGCGTGCGCCAGCCCACCGCGCATCCCATACACGAGCACCAGCGTGTGCGCCTGTTCCGCGCGCTGCTCGAGAGCCTGGCGTCACCAGGCGGGACGGACGCGCCGGCGGATCGGGACGCTGTCGTCGCCTATAACATGCAGTTAGAAGAACGCGCCGCCCTGCTGGGTCAGCTGCTCGAGCTGTCCCACGCCAGCTACGGCGCCTGCGGGTTGGGCTCCACGGGCACGGACCGTCTGGTCGAGCTGGTGCGCGAAGCCGGTCCCGAACGCGGCCTCTTCGGTGCGCGCATCACGGGCGGCGGCAATGGCGGCGTGGTCGCTGTGCTGGGCCGGCGAGGCGCGGGTGAGACCGTTGACGCGATCGCGGAACGCTACCGGCTCGAGAGCGGCGTGGGCGGGGCCGTGCTGCGGGGTTCGTCGGCTGGCGCCATGGCAACGGGTGTGCTGCGGCTGGAGCCTGAACGTTGATTTTTTCGGTCGCCCTGCTCCTCCCGCGTCTGCAGGTCCGCGTGGGTAACGCCAGCGTCGGGAACATGAGGTTGTGCCGGCCCTTGCGCCGGCTCACCAAGTCATCATATGAGTACCAGCCGCCTGACCACCCGGCTCGCCGACCCGGCCGCGAACCGGGCCCGACGGCGTCACCGTGAGATTCACCGGATGCACTGGAGGACGCATGCGCGCGCTACGACGGCTGGCCCTCGTGACGCTCGGCCCCCTGCTTCCTTGCGCCCTGTTAGGCGGGCGCCTCCTGGCACAACAGCCCGATTATCAGAACCCCGATCTGCCCGTCGCGCAGCGCGTGAGGGATCTGGTCGGGCGCATGACGCTGGAGGAGAAGGTCTCGCAGATGGTGGACCGCGCGCCTGCGATCGATCGGCTGGGCATTCCCGAATACAACTGGTGGAACGAAGCGCTGCACGGTGTGGCGCGCTCCGGGCTGGCGACATCGTTCCCGCAGGCCATCGGTTTCGCGGCGACCTGGAATGACAGCCTGGTCTTCCGCATGGCATCGGTCATCTCGGACGAGGCGCGCGCGAAGTACGAGCAGTATGTGCGAGAGGGCAAGCGCCTGCGCTATCAGGGGCTCACCATCTGGTCCCCCAACATCAATCTGTTCCGCGATCCGCGCTGGGGGCGCGGCCAGGAGACCTACGGCGAGGATCCGTTTCTGACGGGCAGCCTGGCGGTGCAGTTCATTCATGGACTGCAGGGCAACGACCCGAAATACCTGAAGACGGTCTCCACGGTGAAGCATTTCGCCGTGCACAGCGGACCGGAGCCGGAGCGCCACGAGTTCGACGCCGTGGTGAGCGAGCGCGACTTCCACGAGAGCTATCTCGCGCAATTCCGCATGGGCATAGAGCAGGGTGGCGCGTACTCGCTCATGTGCGCATACAATCGGGTTTATGGCAAACCCGCGTGCGCGAGCGACACGCTGCTGCACGACATCCTGCGTGGCGACTGGGGGTTCTCCGGCTACGTCGTGTCGGACTGTGATGCGATTGCCGACATCTGGCAGCATCACAAGACCGCGGCGAGCGCGGCGGCTGCTTCGGCCGCCAGTGTGAAGGCGGGCACGGACCTCGACTGCGGCAACACCTACCAGAGTCTGGTCGATGCGGTGCACCAGGGCCTGATCGCGGAAGCCGACATCGACACCGCGGTAACTCGCCTGTTCACGGCGCGCTTCCGGCTGGGCATGTTCGATCCTGATGATCGCGTGGCGTACGCGCGCATCCCCTACAGCGTGGTGGACGCCCCCGCGCATCGCGAGCTGGCGCGGCAGCTGGCGCGCGAGTCGATCGTGCTGCTGAAGAACGAGGGCGGCGTGCTGCCGCTGCGCAAGGACCTGGGCACGCTGGCAGTAATCGGTCCCAACGCGGACCAGTGGCTGATGCTGCTGGGCAACTACAATGGCATGCCGGCCGATCCGATCACGCCGCTGCGTGGCATTCGCGCGGCGGTGGGCCCGCGCACGCGTGTGCTCTACGCGCGTGGTGCCGACCTGGCCGACGGCTTCCCCATGTACGATGTGGTTCCTGCTAACGTGCTGTTCACGCCGCAGGGCGGGCCCGGCCTGCACGTGGAGTACTTCCGCAGCCGCGACCTGCAGGGCCAGCCGCTCTTCACCGGCACCGACAGTACGCTGGATGCGAACTGGCGCGACCAGGCGCCGCGCGCGGACATGGACGCCGATGACTTCGGTGTGCGCTGGACCGGCACGCTGCGCCCGCCGCGCACGGGCGCCTACCGACTGGGCGTGATCTCCACCGTCAAGTTCCAGCTGTTCCTGGATGACAGCGTGGTCGCGCGTTCTGTCTACAACTACCGCGACGAGTTCGGCGATCCTCGCCTGACGGCCACGCCGGAGCTGCAGCTGCAGGCGGGGAGGACCTATCGCCTGCGTGTGGACGCACAGGAATCGTACGGCGATGCCCAGGCGCAACTGGTCTGGGCCGGCGCCGGCACCGACCTCGAGGCACAGGCCGTGAGCGCCGCGCAGCAGGCCGATGCCGTGGTGCTGTGCCTCGGCCTGACAGCTCGTTTGGAAGGCGAGGAGATGCCCATCCAGATCCAGGGGTTCCGCGGCGGCGACCGCACGGATCTGCAGCTGCCGGCCACGCAGGAGCAGCTGCTCGAGCGCATCGTCGCGCTGGGCAAGCCCACCGTGCTGGTGCTCCTGAACGGCAGTGCGCTCGCCATCAACTGGGCGCAGGAACACGTGCCCGCCATCGTGGAAGCGTGGTACGGCGGCCAGGCCGCGGGCACGGCGCTGGCCAATGTGCTGTTCGGCGACTACAACCCCGGCGGCAGGCTGCCCGTCACCTTCTATCGCAGCGTCAGCGACCTGCCCGCCTTCGACGACTACGACATGGCCGGCCGCACGTACCGCTTCTTCCAGGGCACGCCGCTCTATCCGTTCGGCTACGGCCTCAGCTATGCGACCTTCCGCTACAGCGGCCTGCAGACCAGCGCGCAGACGCTGGCAGCCAATGGCAGCATCAGCGTACGCGTCAACGTGTCGAACACCGGGAAGCGTGCGGGCGACGAAGTGGTTCAGCTCTACGTCGAACACGTCAACTCTTCCGTGTCTCGACCTCGCCGTGAGCTGAAGGGCTACAGAAGGATCACGCTGCAGCCGGGCCAGACGCGCACGGTCGAGTTCCCGCTGGCGGCATCCGCCCTCGCGTACTGGAACACGAGCACGCACGCATGGGCGGTCGAGAACGATCGCGTGCGCATTCGCGTGGGTGCCTCCTCGGAGGACCTGCGGCTGGAACAGACGATCAGCGTGTCAGGGCAACGCTGACGCGACTCGTGGCGGGCCGTCGCTCATTCGACGCGGTTGGTCAGCGCGCCGATGGGCGGGATCGCGATCGTCACTTCATCGCCGGACTGCAGTGTGAACGCGTCCGGCGGCACGATGCCGGTGCCCGTGAGCAGTACGCAGCCATTCGGAAAATTCAGCTCACGAAAGAGCCAGGCGACGAGTTCGGTCGGCGTCCTGCGCAGGCGGTCCAGCGTGGTTGCGTCCTCGAACGCAATGTTGCCTTCGCGCACGATGCGCAATGCAATGCGCGTTTCCGGCGGCAGCATTACGGGGGTGACGAGCAGCGCGGGCCCCAGCGCGCACGCGCCGTCGTAGATCTTCGCCTGCGGCAGGTAGAGCGGATTCTCGCCCTCGATGTCGCGCGAGCTGACATCGTTCGCGATGGTATACCCGATCACCTCGCCTTGTGCATTGGCGCAAACAGCGAGTTCCGGCTCGGGCACGCTCCAGCGCGCGTCGCGGCGCACGCGGATCGCCTGACCCGGTCCGCGCACCCGCCAGGCATTGGCCTTGAAGAACAGCTCGGGCCGCTCCGCCTCGTAAACGCGATCGTAGAACGAGCCGCCGCCCGCATTGCGCGACTCCTCCATGCGTGCGGCGCGACTGCGCTGCCAGGTGACACCCGCCGCCCAGACTTCCTGCGAGCCGACCGGCGCCAGTGCATCGACAAGCGCGCCGCCGGCCCACGCGTCACGACCGGTCGCGCGGCGAGTGCGTTCGTCGCCCGGGTTGCGCCCGCCATCCAGGTGGGCGAGGTAGTCGTGCAGTGCGGCGTGGCTGATCAGCGCGTCCCACGATTCGGTCAGCGGAATGAGCACGCCAGCGCGCTCCAGCACCACGCCGGCCGCCGTCCTGTGCAGTTTCAGTACGGGCGCGCTCATGGTTCGGCCAGCGCCAATGCAGCACCCGGCGTCGAGCGCGTGGCGGACTCGAGCGCCGCGGTGATGCGCTCCACATCGTACACGCAGCCCGCCCAGGTGCCGCCGCTGGCGCGCTGCAGCGCGGCCCAGAGTCGCGTGTCCGCGGGCAGCTTCGGCTGCGGCGCGAGTGCCGGATGGGGATCGCGCCGATCTAACAGCGCTTTTGCAGCCGCCGGGTCCAGCGCTTCGCCTGCCGCCCCCACCAGGTTCACGGAACCGGTCAGCGAGGTACGGTCGATCACGATCTCGATCGTGTCGCCATCGCGCAGCCGCCCAATGGGGCCGTCGTGCAGTGCTTCCGGGCCGATGTGGCCAATGCATGCGCCCGTCGAGAAGCCGGAGAAGCGGCCATCCGTGAGGAGCGCCACTTCCCTGCCGAATGGCAGGTAGCGGAGCGCCGTGGTGATCTGCGCGACTTCCTCCATGCCCGTGCCGGACGGGCCCGCGCCCATCAGCACGATCACATCGCCGGGCTGGATGGCCGGCTGGCCCGCGCCCTTCACCGCCGCGATCGCGGCGCGCTCGTCCGCGAAAACCCTCGCCGGGCCGCGGTGCCGGTACTCGCCTTCGTGCACCACGGCCGCATCAATGGCCGTGGCTTTCACCACCGAGCCCTGCGGCGCGATGTTGCCGACCGGGAAGACGAGCGTGCCGGTGAGACCCGCCTTCCGTGCGGCATCCGGCGACAGGATCACGGCGTCCGGATCGACGGCGGCGGCCGCGGCTAACCGTGCCTTTGCGGCGCGTCGCCGCGCACTCGATTCCCACCAGTCCAGGGTGGTGCCGAGCGTGTCGCCCGTCGCGGTCAGGACATCAACGTGCATCAGGCCCATGGCGCGCAGGTGCAGCATCACCTCGGGCACGCCGCCCGCCATGAAGACCTGCACGGTGGGATGACCGCGGGGCCCGTTGGGCAGGGCATCGACCAGCCGGGGGGTGGCACGACTGGCGCGGATCCAGTCCTCCACCGCGGGCAGTCGCAGACCGGCCGCGTGCGCGATCGCGGGGATGTGCAACAGCAGGTTAGTCGAGCCCCCGAACGCGGCGTGCACCAGCAGTGCGTTCTCCACCGCGTGGTCGCTGAGGATGCCGGCCATGGTGTGTCCCAGGCCGTACAACCGGTGCAGCGCTACGGCAGAGCGCTCGGCCAGCTCCAGCCAGACCGGCTCACCCGAAGGCGAGAGCGCGCTGTGCGGCAACGCCATGCCCAGCGCTTCGGCCACCACCTGCGATGTTGCGGCGGTGCCCAGGAACTGACAGCCGCCACCCGCCGAGCCGCACGCGCGGCAGCCCATCGTCGCGGCGTAGTCGAGACTGATCAGGTCGCGGGAAAAACGCGCGCCCAGGCTCTGCACCTGACCCGCGTCCTCCGCACCCGTGGCGGGCAGTGTGACACCGCCCGGCACGATCACGCCGGGCAGCGACGTGGATCCCGCGAGCGCCATCATCATCGCGGGCAACCCCTTGTCGCAGGTAGCGACGCCCAGCACACCCTGCGCGGTGGGCAGCGAGCGGATCAACCGGCGCATCACCAGCGACGCATCGTTGCGGTAGGGCAGACTGTCGAACATGCCGGTGGTGCCCTGCGTGCGGCCGTCGCATGGATCACTGCAGTACGCCGCAAAAGGAACGTCACCGTGCGCGCGCAACGTCTCGGCCGCGCGGCGCACCAGCAGTCCGATTTCCCAGTGGCCCGTGTGATAGCCAAGCGCCACGGCTTCGCCCTGCTCGCTGCGCAGTCCACCCATTGTGCTGAGGATCAGGAACTGCGCGCCGCCGAGCGCCGCGGGATTCCAGCCCATGCCCACGTTCTGCGTGAGACCGAACAGGTCGCCGCTCGGGCGTTCGCGCAGCATTGCGGGCGTCAGCGGCAGCCGGCCTGCGGGGCCATCGCCTTCGACACGCGCACCGCTCACGACATTGGCCTCGCCCAGCACGGCTGTCAGACCGGGCACCTCGCGCGCTCGGCTCATCCTATCACTCCCGCGTGCAGTGCGGCTTGCGCGACCGCCTCCCGCGTGCAAACGTCGCCTTCGCGCAATACCCGTTTCAAAGGATGATCTCCATGCACATTTCGGGCGCCAACCTCGTGAACGGTGAAGCCGTGCCGGGCAGCGGCCCCGCGTTTCATGGCGTCCGCGCGGATACCGGCGAAGCGCTCGAGCCGCAGTTCCGCGAAGCCGGCGCCGAACAGATCGCTGCCGCGGCGAGCGCGGCCGACGCTGCGTTCCGCGAGTTCAGCCGCACCTCGCCGGCAGTGCGCGCGGGTTTCCTCCGCGCCATTGCCGACGAGATCCTCGCGCTCGGGGATGCGCTGATCGCGCGCGCGAGTGCAGAGACGGCCCTGCCCGCCGCGCGGCTCGAGAACGAGCGCGGCCGCACGACCAGCCAGCTGCGCATGTTCGCGGATCTGCTCGACGAAGGCTCCTGGGTGGAAGCACGCATCGATCCCGGCGATCCCGCGCGCACGCCCGTGCCGCGTCCGGATCTGCGACGCATGCTCGTGCCGCTCGGCCCGGTCGCCGTGTTCGGCGCGAGCAACTTCCCGCTCGCGTTCTCCGTTCCGGGCGGCGATACCGCGTCCGCATTCGCGGCCGGCTGCACGGTTGTGTTCAAGGCGCATCCTGCGCACCCGGGCACCAGTGAATTGGCGGCCGGCGCGATACTGCGCGCGGCGCGCACCGCGGGAATTCCGTCCGGCGTCTTCTCGCTGGTTCATGGCTGGTCACACGATGTGGGTCTGGCGCTGGTGCGTCATCCACTGATCACCGCCGTTGGCTTCACCGGCTCGCTGCGCGGCGGACGCGCCCTCTGCGATGCCGCCGCGGCCCGCCCCTCGCCCATCCCCGTGTACGCCGAGATGGGCAGCATTAACCCCGTGTTTCTGCTGCCCTCCGCGCTGCGGGAGCGAGGCGCCGCGATCGCCCGTGCACTCGCGCAGTCCATCACGCTCGGAGTGGGCCAGTTCTGCACCAGCCCGGGCGTGCTGCTGGGCGTGCGCGGCCCCGCGCTCGACCAGCTGCAGAACGCGCTCGCCGCGCACATTGCCGCGGCGCAGCCGGGCGTCATGCTGTACGACAGACTGGCCGCGGCGTACACATCCGCGATCGAGCGCGCCCGCGAGCACGGCGCCGCGCAGGTACCCGGCACTGCGGAAGCGCAGGAAGCGGGACGCGGCGTGTCGAGCCCGTCGTCGCCTGCAATGGACGCTGCGGCGCAGGGCGAGGCAACGCAGACGGTGCGGCGTGTGAAGCCGGTGCTGCTGGCCATCGATGCAGAGCGGTTCGCGCGTGACGCGACATTGCGCGAAGAGAGGTTCGGGCCCGTCTCGATTCTGGTGACTGCCGATGACGCGGCCGGTCTCGAGCGTGCGGCCGCTGCGCTCGAGGGACAACTCACCGCCAGCATTCACGGCACACCCGCCGACCTGCTGGCGCACACCCGCCTGATCGAGATTCTGCAGCGCAAAGCCGGCCGCCTCATCTTCAATGGTGTGCCCACCGGCGTCGAGGTCGGTCATGCCATGCAGCATGGCGGCCCCTGGCCAGCCTCCAGTGATGCGCGCTCCACCTCTGTCGGCAGCGCGGCGATCACGCGTTTCGCGCGCCCTGTCTGCTTCCAGGACTTCCCCGGCGCTGCCCTGCCACCCGCGCTGCGCAACCACAACGCGCTGGGCATCTGGCGGCTTGTTAACGGACAGTTATCACGCAACGATGTGACCTGACCTCCCGGCCCTGCGGCAGCGCTTCCGCTGGACATGGGCTCAGCGCAGCGGCAGGGCCAGCGCCAGCACCAGCGTGGCGATCATGGAGGTGAGGCCGACGACCACCAGCAGCGGCGTCCATGACTTGAGCGCTTCGACTTCCGTGAGGCCGCCCATGCGGCTCACCACCCAGAAGCCGCTGTCGTTCATCCAGGAGCCCACCAGCGAGCCGCTGCCGATCGCCGTGGCCACGTACACCACGTGAAACGGCAGCGCCGCTCCCTTGCCGAGCATGGCCGCGAGCATGGCCGATGTCGTGATCATGGCCACCGTGCTCGAGCCCTGCGCCACCTTCATCAGCACGGATACGCCGAACGCCAGCAGCAGCACCATCAGCCCGCTGGCGCCGCTGCCGGACAGCCGCTGGATCTCCGGACCGATGTTCGCCGCCTGCAGCATCGCGCCGAAGGCGCCGCCGGCTGCGGTGATCAGGATGATCACACCGCCACTCATGAGCGACGTTTCCACCATTGCGGCCATGGCCTCGCCGCCGGGTCGGCGATGGCGCGCGTACACCCACAGGGCCACGGCGGCCGCCAGCAGCAGCGCGAGGTTGGCGTTGCCCGGCACCGCCGCCGCCGGCGCCAGCCTCGCCCAGAACGCCGCGGCGCCGGGACGCGCGGCCAGTGATGCTATGATCGTGTTAGTCGAGATCAGCAGCACCGGCAGCACGATGGGGAGCAGCGACGGCACCAGTGCCGGCAGCGCTGGCGGCGGCTCCAGTTCCGCCGTCGTGATGCCCGTCTCGCCGGTGCGGAACGGGACGGGCATGCGCCGGTCCAGCCACGCGGCGAAGAGCAGGCCTGCCGCAGCACCCGGCAGACCCACCGCGATCCCGACCAGCAGCATCGTGCCCAGGTCCACACCCAGCGTGCTCGCCACTACGAGTGGACCCGGCGTGGGCGGCACCAGCGTGTGCGCCGCCACCGCGCCCGCGCAGATCGCCAGGACGTAGCGCAGGTAGTGGCGCCGTGTGGTGCCATACATTGAGCGCGCCAGCGGCACGAGCAGGTAGAAAACCGTGTCGAAGAAAACCGGGATCGCCAGCACGAAACCGCTGACCGCGAGCGCCGTCGCCGCACGCTTCTCGCCCAGCACAGCCAGCAACGCCTGCACGATGCGCGCGGCCGCGCCGCTGTCCATCATCGCCTTGCCGATGATCGCCGCCAGCGCGATCACGATGCCGATGCTGCCCGCCGTCCTGCCGAACGCCTCCGCCACGCGCGCCACCTTTGTCGCGGCAGCGCCCGGCGCCAGCAGACTCACCAGCAGCGCCGCCGCGATCAGCGCGAGGAACGCGTTCAGCCGGAGCACAATGATGCCGCCCAGCACCGCCGCCATGCCGAGCGCGAGGATCAGGAACGGGTGCACCCTCGCCTCCGTCTCAGGAGTCCTCGCCTGTCGTGGGTTGGGGGCTGCGCGTGATCGTTTGCGAGGCGAGGCCGAAGCCCATAAGATGACTTTATGTCAGCCCGCCGCAATGCCCCGCACCATCCCGGGGGCGCTCCCACTCGACTCGCAACCGCACCATCGGCGTGGCGGCCCGCAATGCCTGCGTTCGCCGCGGCGGCCACGATCGCCCTGCTCGGCAGCGCACCGGACAACGCACGCGCGCAAGCGGCAGACCGTGCACCAGTGATCATTCCGGGCAGTGAGACGCGCACCATCACTTCGCGGCTGGTGCCCGGACAGAAGTACTTGCTGCAGATCCACCTGCCGGCGGGCTACGCCAGCAGCGACCAGCGCTACCCGGTCCTGTTCGTGCTGGACTCGCAGTGGGATTTCCCATTGGTCACGGCGATCTACGGCCAGCAGTATTACGACGGCTTCCTGCCCGCGGCAGTGATTGTGGGTGTGACGTGGGGCGGCGTGAATCCCGATGCCGATGCGCTGCGCGGCCGCGATTTCACACCCACGCCGCAGGCGCGCATCGCGCACTCGGGCAACGCGCCGCAGTTCCTGGCGTTCCTGCGCGATGAGGCGATCCCGTTCGTCGAAGCGAACTATCGCGTGCTGCCGGACCGCACGCTGATGGGCAGCTCGCTGGGCGGTCTGTTCACGCTGTACGCTCTGCTGGAGGCGCCCGGCGTGTTCAACCGTTTCGTGCTGACCAGCCCGGCCGCCGGCTGGGACAGCGACTGGATCTACCATCGCGAGCAGAGCTTCAGCGCAGGAACGCGCTGGCTGCCGGCGCGGCTGTTCATGGCGGCAGGCGGTCTCGAGCCGGACGTTGCCGACTTCGAGCGTCTCGCCGCGCAGCTGCACTCGCGCGCTTACCAGGGCCTGGAACTGCAATCGCTTGTTATCGAGGGCAGCGGGCATTCCGGCGGGAAGGCGGAAGGCTTCACGCGCGGACTGCAGTCCGTCTTTGCGCGGCCCTCACTGGCGCTGTCCCCCGATGTGCTGGCGCGTTATGTCGGAGAGTATGCGACGACATCCGGCGAGCGCTTCGTCGTTTCGGCCGGCAACGGGCGCCTGCAGCTGACCGAGCCGGGCGGTACCCGCACGTCGCTGCTGGCCTCCAGCGATTCCAGCTTCTACGCTAACGGACAGTTACTCAACGTGCGCTTCAGCCGGGGCGGGGATGGGCGCGTGCGCAGCGTGCACGTCGAGCGCTACGCGGGCACCCGGGAAGCGCACCGCTGAACCCGCGCAGACCTCTGCTGCGGTCCTGTCAGGCGGCGGGACGCGTGGAGCGCAGGTACTGCCCGGGCGGTACACCCACCGAGCTGTGGAACAGCCTTGTCAGGTGGCTCTGGTCGCTGAAGCCGCAGGCGTAGGAAACCTGCGCCACGCTCCAGCCGCGGCAGAGCATGATGCGGGCGCGGTTGACGCGCAGCTGCACGAGGTATGCGTAGGGCGGCATGCCCAGCACGCGGTGGAAAAGCCGGATGAAGTGGAACGGGCTGAGCCCGGCCGATTGCGCCAGTGCCACGATGCTGACCTGCTGCGTGAAGTGCCTGCGCAGGTAATCGCGTGCCTGCAGCACCGCGGCCAGGTCGCGCGGCGAGTGGCTGCGCGCGTCGGCGGCCGCGCGGTGGCGCTGCACCAGCGCCCGCATGCTGTTCACCACGCGCGCTTCCGCAGACGGTGACTGGCGCCCCTCGAGCAGCAGTACGTGCGTTTCGCTCAGCCGCTCAGCGAGGGCGGGATCGTCGATCACCGGCCGCTCGAAGAGAGGTGGAGCCGCGTCGTCGCTTTCGACACGAATGCCCAGCTCACGCATCATCTCGCTGGATGGATAGTACATGCGGTAGCTGAAGCCTTCGTCGTCAATGGGATCGGCGCTGTGCACTTCGCCGGGCGAGAAGCAGAGGATCGTGCCCGGCCCGCCCTGCCAGACGCCGCGCGCCGTCTCGAGACGGGCGCAGCCGGCCTCGATCACACCAATCGCGAAGGTCTCGTGGAAGTGCGGGCGGAAGCGTCGCTTGAAATGGGTGGCGTGCAGTGCGTCGAAATGGCCGCAGGGCAGCTCGATCCGGGCGAAGACCACGTCCTTCATTTCAGTGCGCCGTTCTTTGCCTCTTCGTACAGTCGCGCCACGACCGGACCCTTGAAGAACTGCCGGAACAGCGTGTTAAGCCATTTCTCGTCATCGGCCATGCGCACCCGCCAGTCGTCCAGTGGCACCGCGCGCTGGACATCCTGCGCGGTCACGCCGCGCTCGACCGCGGCGCGCGTCCCTTCGCGCGCGGCCTGCAGCGCCTGCTGCACCGTGCGCAGGTACGTCAGATCACGCATCACCGGACCGTGACCCGGCACGAGGATCGCCGGCCCCAGCGCAGCCACGGAATCGAGCACCGCGATCCATTCCGAAGGATAGGCATTGAAGCCGAACGGTATCGGCGCAACGATCAGGTCGCCAGTGGAGACGATCTTTTCCTGCGGCAACCAGGTGACAAGATCGCCCCGCGTGTTGCCTCGCCCGAACCAGTGCAGCTCGATCACGCGCCGCCCTCGCCGCAGCGTGATGCTGCGCCCGGTCATGCTGTCGGGAAGGACTTCGCGGAATCCCCCGCTCTCGGCCACGTACTGGCGCATGATGGCCAGTGCGCTGGTCACCGACTTCTTCTCCAGCTCGGACGCGGGCAGGCTGTCGATGCCCAGGCCCATTGCCAGCAGGCGAGCGTAGTGCTCGACGGCGGGCGGTGCGTTCTCGACAGTGCCCGTGCGGTTGGGCCGGCCCAGAGCGATCAGATCGGCGCGCGTCTGCGCGGTCGCCAGGAACTTCACGCCGGGAAAGCTGTCCTGGTAGACCTGATTGCCCGCCACGTGGTCGTCGTGCCAGTGCGTGTTCAGCACATAGCTGACCGGCTTGTGCGTGATGCGCCGCAGCGCCGCAATGTTCTCGAGTGTCGCAGCCCGTGTGAATTGCGCATCCACGACCACCACATCGCTGTCGTTCACGACGAACAGCGAGTTGCCATTCTGGGCCAGGCCGATCGGCGCCGTGCGGATGGCGGCGTAGACATCGTGGCCGAGCGCCTGGATCTCGAGGTCCCCCACCACAACGCGCGCCGACGCACGGGCCTGCAGCGCCGGGCCCAACGCGGCACCGGCAAAGACCGCCGCTGCGGCGGCCACGAAGATCGATCTCATTCCTGAACTGTGCGCGCCCGGTTCGCCGAATGCTTGAAGGTTATTGCCCGGAGTCCGCAGCGGCAGTCCACATGTAAGGGTATGTACAGTCGATGAGCGCCTGCCGGATGAACGGCTCCCGGTCTCGATTGCAGGGCGTGTGCCGCAGGCACGTGTGCCGCAGGCGTGTCAGGCGGGCGCGCCCGCGCCCGCGTTGCCGCTGTGACTACACTGCGAGGCGGGACCACTACGGCCTGAAGTAGCGCGCCGCGAACTCGAGGAACGCAGGCCAGTTGGGTCCGTCGGTGTGGCCGCTCGCATGCTGGCGGAACGTGAGATCGCCGTCCATGAGGCCGGTCTCGACGGGCGGAAACACGTCCGTGCCCAGCCCCCGCCTGCCCAGCAGCGAGTAGACCGGGCCGGCGGCAGCCGCGGCCATGAACATGCCGCGCGCATCCACCCAGCCATCGCCACGGTCACCCGCACTGATGAACACGGGTCGCGGCGCGCAGAGTGCGATCAGCTCGTGCGCGTCGACCGGCAGATCATCCCACGTCAGCGGACCCGCATACTTCAGGAAGTTGCCCGCCATCCAGTGGTACTCTCCGGTGCCCGCCACATTCTCGACGATCTCGCCCGCATTGCGGCAATGCAGCTTGGCGCCGCCCTCGCCCGATGAGCTGACGTAGGCGATGGCGAAACGCTGATCGTACGCCATCGCCACCAGCGTCGCCTTGCCCCAGCGCGAATGACCTTCCAGCCCCACACGCTTCGCGTCCACCGCCGCGTCCGTCTCGAAATAGTCGAGCACGCGACTCGCGCCCCATGCCCATGCACGCAGCACGCCCCAGTCATCGAGCGCGCGCGGCTGGCCGTGATTCGTCAGACCGATGATGCCGTGCGTCAGTCCCGCGCCATTGTCCGCCTGGATGCTCCCCGTATTGATCACCGCGTAGCCCCAGCCGCGCGCCAGCACCTGCGCCTGCCAGGTGGGTCCCGGCGGCGGACCGCCCGGCGGCCCACCCCGACCGGCGCCCGCGCCCCGGCCGGCGTCGCCCGCACGCCCCGCATTGCCTGCTGCACCGCGCCCCGGCGCACCCGCGCCACCCGCGCGCGGACCAAAGCCACCAAAACCGAACTGCATGATCACGGGCACGGGGCCGGTCGCATTGGCCGGCGTGCTCAGCGTGAGCAGGAGGTTCACGCTGTCCTGCGGATACACGCTGTTATCGACGTGGCCGACCAGCTGCTTCGTGAGGATCGCGACGTCACCGTTCATGCCGCGTGTGGTCGATTGCACTTCCCAATGCACCGCCGGCACGTTGCCGGGGACGCGGCCGTAGACCTCGCGGTCGAACAGCTCGACGATCTCGGGTCGCCTGACCGACCACCACATTTCCGGTGAGGTCACACGCTCCCTCGCCTGCGTGAGCAGCGCGTCCGGCAAATGCGGATAGGGATTCGCTTTCGACTCATCGTAGTTCGCCGCATTCGGCGCCTGCGGGTCGTTTCCATTCGCGCCCGGCCGGAGCGCCGTGATGCCGAGCAGCCGCATGGTGCGCTCGTGGTCCTGTTGCGCGGTCAGCTCGACGGGTGGCGAATTCCGCGTGTCCTGCGCCCGCGCGAGGGTCGGGTGTGCCAGCAGCGTGGCCGCCGCCAGCCCGATCGCGGCCGCGGTGCGTTGGGCATGCGTGCGGTTCATCGGGCCCTGATGGGTTTACGGGACGATGATTGTTGCAGTCAGCAGAAGTAGATAATGCGGCGCGCGTGATTGGTCAAATGATCTGATCTCTTGTCGGCCTCTTTCATGTCTCGCGCCCGGCCAGATCGCCGTGACAGGGCGCGACCCGTTCCCGCGCGTCTGCATCGGACGCTTCAGGACCCCGGGGAGGCGGAGACGGGAATCGCGCTGAAGTTGGCCGTGGCAATGCTACCCGGCAGGCGTGCCTTGTGACGGCGCCGCAACGTCGCAGTCGGATAACGCCACGTGGATCTCTTCGATCACTGCCGGGTCCGTTTCACACGACAGCCGTTCGTTCAGTGCAGTTCGAGCCGTGGCCGTTCCGACCTTGCCGAGCGCCCAGGCTGCGTGCGACCGCACCAGCGGCTCCGCATCGGCCAGTGCGGCGATGAGCGAAGGCGCGGCGGCTGCGGCGCCCCAGTTGCCCAGCGCAACGGCGACATTGCGCCGGAATCCGGTGTGGCCGGCGCGCCGGATCGCAGACCCGCGCGAGAAATCCTCCCACGCCGCTTCGTCCATGGCCATCAGCTCGACCAGCGCGGGCGTCGCGGTTCCGGGATGCTCCGCGCGCGCCGTTCCGGCGGGCTCGCTGCCGCCGGGGGCTTCGCCTGGACCGCGTGCCGCGAAGGCCGCGTCCAGTGCTGCGGCTTGCCGGCGGTTGAAGGGGCAGACTTCCTGGCAGATGTCGCAGCCAAACACACGGTTGGAGATGAGCGGGCGCAGCTCGCGCGGAATCGGGCCGCGCTGCTCGATGGTCAGGTAGGAAATGCAGCGCCGCGCGTCCATGATGGGCGCGCCGCTGCTGTCCCGACCCAGCAGCGCGCCCGTGGGGCACGCCTCGACACACGCGTTGCAGGTGCCGCAGTGGTCGCGTGTGAACGGTGCATCGGCCGGCAGCTCCAGCTCGAGCAGCAGCACGCCCAGGAAGAAGTACGAGCCGCGGCGGGGATGGATGAGCATGGTGTTGCGCCCGAACCAGCCCAGGCCGGCGCGCCCGGCCAGTTCGCGCTCCAGCACGGCACCCGTATCCACGTACGCCCGCGCGGCCGGCAGCGCCTCGCCGGTCTCGCGTTCCAGCCAGCGCAGCAGCCGCAGCAGTTTCGCCTTGACCACACGGTGGTAGTCGCGGCCCCGTGCATAACGCGCGATGATGCCGTGCGCGCGGTCCGGAGTCGCTTCCTCGGCGGTTGGCTGATAACTCACTGCTATCACGAGGGCGCTCTTCAGCACGGGCCACGCCCGGGTCGGGTCGGTGCGTCGGGCCACCGCATCGGGACGCGCCAGCCAGCCCATCGCGCCGTGCCGGCCCTGCGCCAGCCACGCACGATAGAAGTGTGCGTGCTCGCTGGGCCGTAGCGGCGCAATGCCCGCGGCAGCGCAGCCCAGCGCCACTGCCTGCTCGCGCAGCGACTGCGCCAGTGCGCTCAGGTCCGGTTGCGCGTCCAGATCAGGATGGCGCCGCAGGTGCCGTTCTCCTCGCTGCCGAAACTGTTGAACTCGACGGGAACCTGCGAAGGACCGAGATAGACCTCGAGGCCTTCGATGGTCTGGAAGGGCACGTCATCAATGGAAAAGCCCGGCCCAATGCGGGTGCCGTCCAGGATGTAGCGGAACGGACAGTTGCCGCGACCCAGTGCCAGAGCGCCCATGCGGCCCTCTGCCAGCCGAACACCCGCGATGGCGCGCAGCAGGTCGCTGGTTCGCATGGGCGGTCGCGCCTCGATCTGACTGCGTGTTATGTACGTGCCGATGTGCCGCTGCTGCCGCTGGTAGAAACCCACCCGCTCGAGTACGAACGAGCGCACGGTCACTTCAATGGGAGCAATGGGAATCACGTGCGGCGCCACGTGAATCATGGCCATCATGCTGCTGTTGGGCCGTACATCGATGGAATCGTGCAGCGGCAGGTAGGCAATGTGCTGCACGTCGATCGTGTAGACGCCGGGCGGCACGCGATCGAAGCGGAAGGACCCGTCGTCGCGCGTGATCTGCGGCGCAGCCTGTCCGGCAATGCGCACGGCCGCGTCGGCCACGGGATGATTGGTGTCGTGGTCGAATACGCGTCCGCCCAGCGTCGAGTGTGGCGCCTGCACTTCCAGCACCACCGTGGCCGGCTGCAGTGTGTCGGCGGAGGCGTTGCGCGACTCGCTCTGCTCGCCCATGAATCTGGCCTGCACCAGCACTCGCCGGCCGTGGGGCGCATCGCACACGCGGAACCGGCCCTCACGATCCGTCTCCACCTCTTTCTCCTGCCAGTGGTCCTCGCGATCCGTTTGTGGCCAGCGGATCACGACGTCCGCGGACTGGAGCGGAATCGTGGTGATGAAGTCGATGACACGGCCTTCGACCACTGCCAGACCGGGAACGGGTGCGCACAGCTCGCTGGCTGTCGCGGTCGGCGCGTGTGGCGAGGTCGCGATGAAGAGCGCCGTGAGTGCGGGAACGAGCGGGCCCGGTACACGCATCGGTACATCCTTGCCGGAGGCGGAGCAGGCCGGGTCGCCTGGCGGGGTCGTGCACGGGGAAATTGACACCCGGGCAGCGCCTCCTCTAAGATCTGCCGCCATCAGGGCCCAAGTCAAGCTCAGAGGACAATCGATGCGACGGACCATCCGCGTGGCGCATTCGCCCGACTCGGACGATGCGTTCATGTTCTGGGCGTTAGCTACCGGCAGGATCGACACCGGCGAGCTGCGCTTCGAGCACGAGTTGCAGGACATTGAAACGCTCAACCGCCGCGCACTGGGTGGCGAGCTGGACGTCACTGCCGTGTCCATCCACGCGTACGCGTATCTGTCTGCCCGATACGCGCTGCTACCGCACGGCGCGTCCATGGGCGAGGGCTACGGCCCGCGCATTGTTTCGCGCAAGCGACTGCGTCCCTCTCAGCTTGCCGGACTGCGTGTCGCCGTGCCCGGCACCATGACGTCGGCGTTCCTCGCGCTGAAAATGTTCCGCCCGGATGTCGAACACGAAGTCGTCGCCTTCGATCAGATCATCGAGCACGTGGCCGAAGGCAAAGCCGATGCCGGCCTGCTCATACACGAAGGCCAGCTCACCTTCGAGGATGCGGGCCTGCGCCTGGTCGCGGACCTCGGCAAGTGGTGGGCGAAGGAGACCGGCGGCCTGCCTCTGCCACTGGGCGGCAACGTCATCCGGCGTGACCTGGGCGATGAGCTGATGCTGCGCGTCTCTCGCCTGCTGCGCGCTTCCATTGCGCTGGGACTCGAGCACCGCGTGGAAGCGCTCGCGCACGCGCAGCAATACGGGCGAGGCCTCGATCCAGCGAAGACCGACGCGTTCGTCGGCATGTACGTGAACGCGCGCACGCTGGATTACGGTGCCGATGGCCGGCGCGCGGTGCAGCTGTTCCTCGATCGCGGGTTCCAGGCCGGCCTCATTCCCCGGCGCGTCAACGTGGACTTCGTGGACGACTGATCGCTGGCGACGACGCTGCTTCAGCTGCCGTCGTCCGCTGCGCTTTCCGCCTCCACGTTCGCCGCGGCTTCCACCTCGCCGTATCGCCTGCCCTTCCAGGTCACCGCACTGCCCAGCAATGCGCTGCGCACGTAGAGCGCGGCCGTCATCATGGCGCCCAGCGGGTAGAGCAGCGCGGGCAGCAGGGGAATGCGGAAGATGCGGTGCATGCCCAGCCAGAACACGATGGACGCGCTCACCGCCGTGAGGCTCCAGCCCAGGCCGGTGTGCAGCAGCGGCGCTAACAGCAGTGTCAGGGGCGGCGCCACCCACACCAGCAGCAGCGCCAGCGAGATGAGCCAGGGCAGGAAGGGTCGCAGCCACGGGTCCACCGTGTCCCGTGAGGCATTGGCCAGGTTCTTCGACCAGCCTTCGACAATGGCCGCGAGTGAGCGGTACATGCGCGTGGCGATCAGATCCTCCGCGTACGCCACGTAGAGACGCCGGCCCAGCGCCACCGTGCGCTGCGCCAGGTGCAGGTCCTCCACCACCTCCGCGCGCACCGCCTCGTGTCCGCCAATCGCTTCGTAGCCCACGCGCGTCATGGCGATGAACTGGCCATTGGCAATCACGTCACGCGGATTGCGCGAGTGGTTGATGCGCTCGCCGTCGCGATAACGGAACATGATCGCGGTGAATACGTGCGGCTGGATCACGCGCTCCCAGTACGTGAACATGAGCTGCCGCGGAAAGACACTGACCAGGTCCGCGGCGTGACGGCGCAGTGCGCCCAGTGCGTGTCCCAGCAGATGCGGATGGTGCCGTGTATCGGCATTGGTGAACACCAGCACCGCACCTGCCGCGCGGCGGTAGCCCTGCCAGCAGGCCCAGCACTTCCCTACCCAGCCGGCGGGCAGCGGCTCGCCTTCGACCAGGCGTACGACATTGGGATGATTGCTCGTCAACCGCCGCGCGATCTCCGTCGTCCCGTCCGTGCTGCGGTCATCGACCAGAATGATCTCGTAGCGCGGGTAATCGGAGGAGAGCAGCGTCGCCATGATGCCGGCGATGTTATCGGCTTCATTGCGCGCGGGCACAATGATGGAGATGAGCGGCAGCTCGCCTTTCGCCGGCGGGTTCTCGTCGAGACGGGGCCGGCGCTGCAGCAGCACGGGCAGGAACAGCGCCGCCACGATCCACGGCAGAGCCAGCAGCAGCTCCATCGGTGAAGGCGGCATGGTCAGGCTCGGCGCACTGCCGGGTTCGCTTGCCGCCGCATCGCGCGGCGGCGTAATTTGCGCGGCCCGCGAGCGTTCGCGGGACGGACGGACCGCGTCCGCGCACTGCGTCTCCCTCTGCACGGGTGCTCGTGAACATCAGTGATTGGCGTGCCGAGTTCCCCATCCTCCAGCGCAAGACGTACCTCAACTCCTGCTCGCTGGGAGCACTTTCGCAGCGTGCGCTGAACTACATCCAGCGCTTTCACGAGGAGTGGCACGCCTACGGCGCGTCCGCGTGGTACGAGACCTGGACCGGCCGCCTCGAGTCCCTGCGCGGCGCCGTGGCCCGCCTGCTGAACGGCGATGCCGACGAAATCGCGCTCACGGCCAGCGTTTCCGTCGCGCTCGCCAGCATCGCGTCGTCGGTCGACTACAGCAGACGCAACCGCGTCGTGATTGCCGAGCTGGATTTCCCGACACTCGGTTATCAGTGGATGGTGCGGCCCGAAGTGGAAGTCGTGCGTGTGCAGAGCGACGATGGCGCGACCATCGATCCCGCGCGCTTCGCCGCGGCGGTGGATGATCGCACCGCGATCCTCGCCACGAGCCACGTATTCTTCACTACCGGCGCCATCCAGGACCTGCGCGCACTCGCCGACATCGCGCACGCGCGCGGCGCGCTCTTTCTCGTCGACGCGTACCAGAGTGGCGGCCAGGTGCCCATCGATGTGCGCGCCGCGGATGCCGATGTGCTCATCACCGGTCCGCTGAAATGGCTGCTGGGCGGGCCCGGTCTTTCGTATCTGTGGGTGCGCCGCGAGCTGATACGCGAGCTCGAGCCGCACACCACCGGCTGGTTCGGCGCGCGCGATCAGTTCGCCTTCGACAGCGCGCATTTCGCGTTCAAGGATGATGCGCGCCGCTTCGAGATGGGCACACCCGCACTGCCCACCGTCCACGCCGCGCTGGGCGGCCACGAGATCATTGAGGAAGTGGGCATGGCGGAAGTGCGCGCGCGTGACAGCGCGCTCACGGAGCGCCTGATCGAGCGCGTGCGCGACGCCGGGTTTCGCGTGCGCTGCGCATCCCGCGCCGCGTCGCGCTCCGCCATTGTCATGGTCGCGCATTCCGACCCGGGCGCCGCCGTTGCCCGCCTCGCCGCGCGCGACATTATTGTCGACTGGCGACCCGGATACGTTCGCATCTCGCCGCATTTCTACAACACCGAGGCCGAGATCGATTTCGTCGCCGACGAACTCGCTGCGGGTGGCGCGTGACACTGGAGGAAGCGCAGCGCGCGGTGGACGGGTGGGTGAGCCAGTTCGCCGAAGGCTACTGGCCGCCCCTCTCGAACCTCGCTCGCCTGGTCGAGGAAGTCGGTGAGCTGGCGCGCGAGCTGAATCATCGCTACGGCCACAAGCCCAAGAAGCCGGAGGAGCCGGAGCAGGATCTCGCTCTCGAGATGGGCGACATCCTCTTCGTGCTGATCGCGCTCGCCAATGAGCAGGGCATCGATCTGAATGAAGCATTCGGGCGGGTGCTCGAGAAATACCGCGTGCGCGATGCGAACCGCTGGACACCGCTCTGATCGCCGTACGCTTCACGGCACCAGCACGATCTTGCCGAACTGATCGCCGTGCTCCAGCCGCTCGTGCGCTGCACGCACACGTTCGAGCGGCCAGACCACGTCGATCACCGGCTGCAGGAGCCCGCCAAAGACCAGGTCCATCACGGTTTCGAACTCACGCCGGTTCGACATCGTCGTCCCCACAATCTCGATCTGCTTCCAGAATACGAAACGCACATCGGTGACGGCTTCCGGGCCTGTCGTCGCACCATACACGACGAAGCGGCCGCCCCGCCTGACTGCGCGCAGGTTGTCGTGCCATGTCGCCTGACCCACCGCATCGAACACTACGTCGACGCCACGCCTGCCGGTCCAATCGTGCAGCGCCTTGCGGTGTGCTGCGTCGCGCCGATCGAACACGGCGTCAGCACCCAGCGCACGCACGCGCTCCACGTGCTCCGTCGAAGTAATGGCGGCGACACGGGCGCCGAGATGCTTCGCCACCCCGATTGCGGCCGTGGCTACGCCACCGGACGCACCCGTGATGAGCAACGTTTCTCCCGCCACCAGTCGCGCGCGCGTGACCAGTCCCCGCCACGCCGTGAGAAACACGAGCGGCACCGCTGCGGCGCGCATGAGGTCCCAGGCATCCGGCACCCGGTACAGGTTCGCCGCCGGCACCACGACGTATTCCGCGAATCCGCCATCCAGATGTTCGCCGATGATGCGGAACTCGGCGCACAGAGGATCCTCGCCGCGCAGGCACCATTCGCAGTGCCCGCAGGAGAGTGTGGGATTGACCACGACGGGGTCGCCCGGCTTCCAGGCGTGCACGCCCGGACCCAAGGCGTCCACGACGCCGGCTATGTCGGAGCCGCCGATGTGCGGCAGGGGCACGCCCGGCAGACCGCGGCGCGCAAACAGGTCGAGGTGATTCAGCCCCGAGCCGCGCACCGCAATACGTACCGCGTCCGGCCCCGGTTGCGGCACCCGCACCGCCTCGACCCGCAGCACGTCGGGGCCGCCGAATTCGCGGATGATCGCCGCGCGCATGGTCTCCGTCACTGGCGGAGGCGCTCCGCTTCGCGTGGGGCTGGCCATGACCCAAGCATACGCCCGCCCCCTCGCCGCTCGCCACCGGCCCAGGGTGGCGGCGGGCCGCACCCGCTGCTAACGTTCCCGGTCCAAGCCACCGCAGTGCCGGGCCGAGTGTGACTGAAAAGAAACCGGAAGACGACGAGATCTACGACGAGCTCGAGCGCCGCGCGCTCATGGGAATGGGCGACGATGATGCGGGCGACGATCAGCCCTGGATCCGGGCCTCGATGTGCTGCAACTGCTGCGTGGCGACGACGCTCCCGCGAATCCTGCGCGCGACCTGACGCTGGGCGGCTACATTGACATGCACGATCGCGTGCCCGCATTCGAGGGTGTGGATGGCCAGCCCTACACGGTCGATATCGACACGGAAGCGACGGGCGACGAGGCTCGGCCGTGGGCGGCGTTCCTCGTCTTCATCCGCTGGGCCGCTACCGGCGCCGGCATCATGGATCACGCCGAGTCCGGCAATGTCGCGTTCGGCGCCAGCGCGGAAGAAGCGCGCAGAAACGCCCTCGAAATGTCGCTCTACGAAGTGAAGGCCGAACTCGACGCCGCCATCGAACGCAAGCGGCGGGAACTGGAGAACTGACGATTCCGTGCTGCGCGAAGCACTGATCTTTCTCAGCGAGAACCCGCTCGCCCGGCGCATCGCTACTGGTGCGCCGGGCGCTCGCACCATGGCCCGTCGCTTCGTCGCGGGTGAGACCGTCGAGGACGGCGTGCGCGCCGCCCGTGCGCTGAACCACGCCGGCATGAAGGCCACGCTCGACTGCCTCGGCGAATCCGTGCGCAGCCGCGAGGAAGCCACCGCCGCCGCCGATATCTACGTCGCGCTGATCCGCCGCATTGCCGAAGAAAAGCTGGACGCCAACGTGTCGCTCAAGCTCACCCAGATGGGCCAGGACATTGACGGCGATTTCCTCCGCGAAAACATCGGGCGCGTGATTGCGGAAGCCGCGCAGCACGACATGTTCGTGCGCTTCGACATGGAGTCCAGCAAGCACACGGGGCGCACCATCGATTTCTTCCGGTTACTCTGGGAAGCGGGCACCCGCAACATCGGCATTGTGCTGCAGGCCTACATGCTGCGCAGCGAGTCCGATGTGCAGATGGCCAACCAGCTGCAGGCCCGGGTGCGCCTGTGCAAGGGCGCCTACCAGGAGCCCGAGAGCGTGGCGCTGCAGCAGAAACCGGCCGTCGATGCCAATTTCGTGAAGCTCATGCGCATGCTGCTGGCCGACGGCACGTATCCCGGCATTGCTACGCATCATGACGCCATGATCCGCGCCACCACCGCGTTCGCGAGCGAGCGCCAGCTGCCCAACAGTGCGTTCGAGTTCCAGATGCTCTATGGCGTGCGGCGCGACCTGCAGCACGCCCTGCGCGATCAGGGGTATACCGTGCGCATCTATGTGCCGTTCGGAGATGCCTGGTACCCCTATCTCATGCGCCGCATGGCCGAGCGGCCGGCAAACCTGCTGTTCGTGGTGAACGCAGTGCTGGCCGAGAGCCCGTTCCGCTTTCTGGTGCGACGGTCGGGCGACGGCAAGAACCTGAATCCCTAGCCGTTCTGATGTCCGCTCCGCTCAGAATCACCGAAATCTTCCACTCGATACAGGGCGAAAGCACCTGGGCAGGCCTGCCCTGCACCTTCGTGCGCCTCACCGGCTGCCCGCTGCGCTGCGTGTGGTGCGACACGGCGTACGCTTTCCACGGCGGCGAACGCATGTCGCTCGATGAAATCGTGGCGCGCGTCGATGCATTCGGTACGAAACTGGTCGAGCTGACAGGCGGCGAGCCGCTCGCACAGCGCCCTGCCTTCGAGCTGGCGCAGCGCCTGCTGGACCACGGCTGCACCGTGCTCGTGGAAACATCGGGCGCGATCGATGTGGCGCCCCTCGACCCGCGCGCGCACAAGATCATGGACCTGAAGTGCCCGGGCTCGGGCGAAGTATCGAAAAACCTGTGGTCCAACCTCGATCATCTCACGGCGCGCGATGAAGTCAAGTTCGTGATCGCCGATCGCACGGACTACGACTGGGCCGTGCAGGTGATCCGCAGTCGCGGCCTGGACGAGCGCGTGCAGCGCGGAACCCTGCGCGCCCTGCTCTTCTCGCCCGTGTGGGAGAGCATGGACTTCCGCGAACTGGCCGAATGGGTGCTCGCCGACCCGCTGCCCGTGCGCTACCAGATCCAGCAGCACAAGGTGATCTGGGGCGCCCACGTGCGCGGCGTCTGACGCCCCTTCTAACCGCCCATTATCAAGCGAGCTCCACCCGTTTCTCACGGGAGTACGCCCGGCCGTGACGCGACTTCCGGCGTTCAGCACGGGAAGCCCGCACCAGGCGGGCGGCAGGATTACTTCGGCGCCGCCGTCACTGCACTGAACGGCAGGACGCGACACTGCATGGGAACGGACACGATGTCGATGCGCGGCGCCGTCGAAGGCAGGACGACGGTGCCCACCTGCTGGGCACGCTGCACGACCGGATCGAGCACGGCGCGCACGGTCGAGTCGGGCGCATCGCCCCAGGGGCCGCGCTCTTCATCCAGGCGCCTCGCCACCCACTCGGCGGCGGCGCCGCCGCCCAGCTGCCGCGCGATGTCCACCGACACTCCGCGCGCCCGCGCTTTCGCCGCCGCCAGCACCAGCTCGCGTCGCGCGACCTCGTACTCGCGATAGAAGCTGACACCCGGTGTGCGGCAGACCCACGCGTCGATCGCGGCAAACGCAATGTCACGCGCCTGTTCGATGCGCTGAAATGCAGCTTCGCCGGGTACCGAGCCGGCGCGCACATTGTTCGCGGCCGGCACGCCACCGGCATCCGTGCTCGCTTCCACCACTCGCTGCACCAGATCGTGCGGCGTGAGCGCCCGCGCCAGACCGTACTTGTTCACGAACCACTCGCGCGTCGCCGGATAGAGCGGCGCGACATTGTCCAGGATGGTGATGAGCGCATGACCCGCGGCGCCGCTGATATCCGGCGGCCGCACACTGCCGTAGCCCGTGAGCATCTCGTCCTGCACAGACGACAGATACCCGTTCGTGCGACCCTGCGCCGCCAGTGTTGCGGCAACGAACCAGTCGACGTTGCGCGCGAAGATCTCCGCGGGACGGTGCGCGTGCGCGCTGCCATCCTCCGATTCCATGGACGCGGCGGCCAGGTCCTGCAGCCTCGCCCCGAAACGGTCGGAGGCCATGCGCACCGCGCGATCGCTCGCGTAGTCGCCCCGCACACGGTAGCGCTCCAGCGCCACCTGCCAGTCCAGGTCGTGCGCGATCTCGTGCGCCAGTGTGCCCGCTGACGTGGCCGGTGGCAGCAGCAGCCGGCGGTGCCGCGGATCGTGCAGCGCGAGCGTCGCGTCGGCGCGTGCTTCATCCGTGAAGCGCACGCTCAGGCCGTGCAGGTCGAGTGCGGGCAGCACACGCGACATGTCGGCCAGCGACAGATCCAGCATGCGGCGGAAGTAGGGTCGCCAGCTGGGCGGCACGTCGTCCGCGAACGTCACGCCCGCCAGACCCCAGCGCTCCTGCAGTTCGCGCACCGATGGCCCGCCGCTGCCCGGCAGCCACACCGGCTCCTGTGCGTAGGCACGCAACGCCACCGCCGCCATCAGTGCGGTCGCGGCCGGCCCCGCATCATAGGGCGAACGCGCGTGCAGCCCGGCGTAGAGCGCGGCGAATGTCTCTTCATTGATCGCGTCGCGTACAAAGCGCTCGCGTGCGACGCGCTGATCCGCATGCGCCCACGGCGGCTGCAACAGCAGTTCGCGGTGCAGCAGGGTGGCAATGGCGATGGGGGTTTCCGGCGGCGCACCGAGCGTGTCGGCCTGCGCTTCCAGCAGCCTTGCCGCCAGCGGACCCAGCAGCGATGCCGGTCGCTGCAGCCGCTCCGCGAACAGGTTGCGGCCTTCCACCCGGCCGTTCACCAGATTGCGGATCACGTGCGCCAGCCGCGGCGCCACCTCCAGACCCTGCTTCTCCGCGTCCGCGTCCAGCGGCTGCATGGGCGGCGCCTCCACGCGGAAGCGGCGCTCCGCCCGCCACCGCGGGATCAACAACAGCGCGTTAGTGCCCGAGTCCTGGGCCACGGCCAGCAGGCGCCGCGCATCCTCGCGCGCCAGCTCGCGATCGCAGATCACCGCCGCGGCGCGCGCCGCCACTTCGCTGGCGCCGCCACTCAGGTCGCCCGCCGCCGACGCCAGCGTGTAGGCCAGCCGCACCGCCAGCTCGCCCGCCCGCGGATCGCTGGACTGGCGGATGGCGTTGTCGATCAGATCGAGGTGCAGCAGGCCCGCCTCGGGCCGCAGCGACAACCGACTGAGGCCAATGCGGTCGAGTGCCGCCGGATCGACCTGGTACGCATCACGCGCCAGCGTGCGCCCGAGCAGCGCCCACGCCACCTGCGTCCGCGTGCTGTCCGGCAGGCGGGGATCACTCAGCGCGTACTCGATGAGCCGGAAAGGACTGCCCAGGCCCAGCCGCAGCCGCTCGAGGTAGCCGGCCGCGATCACCGCGTGCGCATCCAGGTCGCTGCCCGTTCGGGCCCGCGTGATCCACCGCGTCGCCGCTTCCTGCGCGCGGTCCAGCTCGTGGCGCGCGTCCGAACCCAGGCCCGGATGCGCCACAGGCCCGCAGGCGCTCAACAGGACGATGAACGCGACAGGGATTCGGCGGCGAATCGACAGCGACAACAGACTCCTCTTCCTTCGGGGGCCCTGCTGGTTGGCGGGTCCTTCCCCTTCTTAGAGCTTCGGACGACGTGACCCGTTGTTTAGCGCGGCCTCCTCGACCGCGCGCCGGAGACGGGGCCACACGTGGACCGCGTGCCGCAGAAAATTCTCCCGCAGCTCCGCGTTCCTCGCCAGCCAGGACCACGCAGCTTCACCGGCCTTTGCCGTGTTGCAGTCGATGCAGCACGTGACCAGGTTGCCCGGCGAGTTGTCGCCACCACGCACGCGCGGCTCCACGTGATCGAGCGTCAATTCCTCCTCCGGCAGGACGCGTCCGCAGTACGCGCAGCGGAACGCATCACGCTCGAAGATCCCGGCGCGCTGTGTCGCCCCTTCACTGCCGCGTCGCATGACCCGTATACACGGCTGTTACGGCCGCGGTTCGGCGTGAATGGCGCGTGCCCGCCGCCGCGCGTTACTCTGCATCATGCTCGCCGATGAACGCATCACGCGCGTGCGTCTCGCGCTCGCCGGCCGCATCGCCCGGCTCTCCGGATTGCCGCAGTCTGACGCCGTTGCGCAGGCCGCCGTCGCGCTCCTGCTGCGACCTGCACGGGAGCTCGAACTGCTGTTCATCCGCCGCGCCGAGCGCGCCGGCGATCCGTGGTCCGGACACGTCGCTTTTCCCGGCGGTCGCCGCAGCACCCTCGATCCCGACCTCGCCACCACCGCGCTGCGCGAGACCGTTGAAGAGACGGGTATCGAGATCGCGCAGAACGGCGCACTCCTCGGCCGCCTCGATGATGTCGAGCCGGCTACGACGCGGCTTCCACCCATCGTCATTTCACCATGGGTCGTCGCTGTTCCACCCGGTACCGAGCCCACACCCAACCCCACCGAAGTCGTGCACGCGACCTGGATCCCCCTCGCCGCCCTCCGCGATCACAGCGCCATTCTCGCAGTTCCACTTCGAACGCGGCGGCGCGCGGTTCTCCTTCCCGTCCCTCATCTTCCAGGACTACGTGATCTGGGGCCTGACACACCGGATTCTCACACAGTTCCTCGAGATCCTCGAGGCAGCCGGACTCTAGGTCCATTCTTCTGCCTCCGCATTTACAGATTATGCATTGAACGGCGTTGCTGGCGCGGGTTGCTGGGGCTGGTTGCTCGAGAAACGGCGTCGCATGGACTGAACGGTCGTCCGTATCCCCAGCCCCAGCCCCAGAAACGCAGTTCAGGACTCCCTGACAATGCACTCCGGACACTGACAGATGGAGCGCAGCAGCTCGAACGGATAGATGCCGGTCGAGTGGCCGTCGCTCCAGTCGAAGGTCAGGGCGTAGCGGCCGACGTATCGGATGTCCAGCGGATACACGTCGGGTGGGACGGCGCGCGGGTTGAGCAGCGGGCGGCCGGTCATTTCCTCGATGCAGCCGGCACATGGACAGTGCAGGCGCAACCAGCGCGGCAGGTATTCCGAGCGATGCCCGTCACGCCATTCGATGACGAGGCGCGCGCCATCCTCGCTGGGCCCGATCTTGAGCGGATCAGTGCGCGGATCGATCATCGTGCCGATGCGGGAGCCGCAGGGTGCAGGCGACGATGCGGCGCCGGGTTCGCGTCGGCATGTTCAGTCTGTGCGGCTGCAACGGGATCTGACACGAGGGATCTGCTTTCCCGGCCGCCTCCGAACCCCGTTCGTGTTCGTCGAGTCATAACTCGTGACCAGAGCGCAGAGCCCGTATCACGCTTCCGTTCCCAGCCGCGCTGTCAGGCCGGGCTGACGCACCCCCGCGCTGAAGCCTGCGTACTCCACCTGCGGGCCCTGGGGCATGCGCGCCTCGCGGGAAACGAGCGCGCGCTCTGCCGCACTTTCGACCTCGGCTGTCACAGTCCCCTCGATTTCGGCCAGCCGCTCGCGTGCGATGCCTTCGTTTGCCAGATGCTCCTCGTACAGACCAATCGGATCACGCCGACCCCACGCCGCAAACAGCTCGGGCGCAAACGTGTCGCGCGCCTCCGCTTCATCGTGCGTCGCGTGACCACCCATGCGGAACGTCTCGACCACGAGCAGCGTGGCGCCACCGCCTTCGCGGGCGCGATCCGCGGCCAGTCGCGTCGCCGCCCACACATCGAGCACGTTGTTGCCGTCCGCCTGTCCGCCCGCCAGGCCGTACATCGCGGGCCACGCGTGAAAGTCCCCCGCCTGATGCTGGTCCAGCCGCGTGCCCAGCGCCACCTGGTTGTTCTGCAGGATGAACACCGCAGGCACGCGCAGCACTCCCGCGAGATTGAGCCCCTCATGCACCGCCGCCGTCTTGGTCGCGCCGTCACCGACCCACGTCAGCGCCACGCGCGGCTCCCGCCGTAACGCGAACGCCTGCGCCATACCCGTCACGACCGGCACCATCACGCCCACATGCGAGATCGGCTGCAGAACGCCGTGCAGCAGATCACCGAAATGTCCATCCACCCCGTGATTCGGCCCGTCACCCGTCCCCAGAACCCCCGCGAACATGGTCTCCAGCGGCATGCCCATCTCGTGACACGCACCCGCATTGCGGATCATGGGCGCGACCACATCGCGCTCCCGGTCCAGCGCGTGCACACTCCCCACAGTCACCGCCTCCTCGCCCGTGCCCAGCCACGCCTTCGAAATGACGCCGCGCTTCACCCAGCGCTTCAGCGTGTAATCGTGCACGCGGAAGCGCACCAGCCCGGCGTAGAGCCCGAGCAACTGCGCCTCCGTCAGCGTACGCACCACCGCCCGCCGCGCCGGGTCCGACTGGACCCGCTTCCGGTATTCCGCCACCAGCCGTCGCTCCGGCTTCCAGGCCGCATATTCCGGCGGATCAATGCCAGGGTATCGTTGCATGAGCACAAGCTAATCGCCGCTCATATCTCCCGCATGGGGATGAAAAGACAGGCCGTTAACACGACCCACTTCGCTTCCACCTTCCCACCACCCCACCCATTACTACGCCGCCTGCTTCTCCTTCAACCCCTATCCCCAGCATCCCGGCCGCTCGCGGGCCGGTGCAACGACTTGGAGAAAGGACCCCCGATTGCGCCGAATGCGCGCGCGGTCAGGTTTGAGCGACCCTGTTCATGCCAGAGGAGCCAATCACCGAAACTGACCCGTCGCCGGCTCTTCTTCACCCGTCTGATTCGGGTCGCCGCATGCGAACCACCCGGCGAGTTGACGTGCTGGCGCGCAGACGGGCTGCGGGCGGGTCGCGCCAGCGGCCGGATTCCGGACGACAACGGGACGTGACAATCCCGGAATGGACCTGACTGCTGTGCGCAAGGCGTTGCCGCAGCGTTACCCCGTGCGCAGATTCCGCGTGGCTGGATGAGGCGTCTTGCCGAGCGTGCCGGTCGAGTGCCGGCGCGCTTGATTCCCCGAACGCAGGCACCGGTGGCCAGCGCTACGACGGACGAGATACGCGGGCACGTGCTGCCCATTCTGCCGCTGTCACTGCTCGAGACGGTACGGGACCAGGACCATCCGGGAGAGATCCTGGAAGCCGAGGACCTGAGCGTCAGCCTTCCTCGCCGGCTCGGGCTCACCGGCGTCGTCTCGACGCAGATCAGTCGCTACGAGGCTGCCGTCAACGCCGGCACACGCATACCCGTCGCCGAGCTGACGAATCTGCTGCAACTGGTGCTGCGCCGACCCGATGCCGAAGCGATTCTCTGGCAGACCGGTCAGCGCGTCGCGCGCCGCAGCCTTGGTGAGCGCGCTCCCTTCACCGCACGACTGCTGCGCCGCTCCCATACGCTCGTGTTCCTGCCCATTCGCCGCGCTGCGCGTCGCCTGATCCGCGGCATGGCCGGCAATGCCCGGCTGGACATCGTCGGCAAACCACTCGTGCTGCGCCTGCAGCCGGCGTTCACCGCCCAACTCGACATTAACGCCTGCGTGCTGTACACGGGCGCGCTCGAATGAGCTGGTGCGCATCTACGCGGGCCGACCCGTTTCCGTCACGCACAACCGCTGCGTTGCGCACGGCGACCAGGTCTGCGAGTGGCGCGTCGAGCCCTGAGAAGCGCCAGCCGCAGGCCGTAGTCTGACCCGGGCCGTGGCCGGGAATGCAGCCGGCGCCAACGTGACCCGGCCGGCGCCATGCACCACCCGGGAGAACAACAGCCGGAACCTTTTCAGCGGGCGCGAACGAACTCCGGCCGTTCGACGGCATGCATCCGGGTCGGCGTGAGCGTCGCCGAACGTATCCATGAAAAGCGGTCGGGGGGAACGCGACGCAGAGCGGCGGCGCTGTCGTCGCCTGCAATCCGCTGACAGAATTCAGGCGACAATGGAAGGTCCGGGTGCGACGCGCTCAGTCCTCGTCTTCGGGCTGGTCGATGCCGGCGGCGCGCAGCAGGCGGACGCGGATCTGGGCGTTGAACGCCTCCCACTTCAGCTTCATCTGGTCCGCCTCGGCCGATCCCTCGAGGAATCCGACCGGGATCTCGAAACCGCCCGCACCACTGCGCCCCCCGCCGTAATAGCGGCCGCGCGCATCCGCACCCAGTGCGCTCTTGATGAACTGGTCGACATCGAGCGTCAAGCGAGTCGTGCGCACGCTGCCGACGACGATTTCGCGCTCGCCTTCACCGGAGAGTATGCCGTAGACGATCGCCGTATTGACGTTCTCTTCCGTTAACAGGAAGTCTGTCGCCTGCGGTATCGCGTCTCGATCCGCCGGCCGGACATAGCCGACACCCGCAATCGAGAAGCCCTCCGTTACCAGCCGCCCCGACAGGGCCAGATTGATGACGTCCATGGTTCCGCGCGAGCGCTGCACGCGCAGGATCTTCTCGACCAGGTCGCGATCGTGGAAGTGGCTCAGGAATTCGCCCGCGGCGTATTCCTCCGGTCCCGCGCGCATGAAGCCGTTGGTCTCGCTGCGCAGCGCGTGCATGAGCGCGGTAGCCAGCGCCGCATGCTCCGGATTCTCCCGGTCCAGCGTGAGGACCTCGCCGCTCCGCAGGTAGTCCGCGAAGATCGTGGCCGCCGCGCCCACCGGGCGGATGTCGACCAGCTCCGGTGTGAGCAGTTCCTGGCGCGTGTGATGGTCGATCACCGCGAGCGCGCGTACCCCCGCTTCCTCCAGCCGGTCCGTCAGGCGCGTGGTGGTGCCCTGGTTGTCGATGAAGACCGAGCCTTCGTACCGCTCCAGCGGCAGTGAATCGCTGAAACGCGTGAGCGGGATCTCCAGCACGTGGATGAGCGCCAGGTTCTCCTGGTGGCTGACCCGGCCATCGTAGACGATGTCGACGGTGATCCCGAACGTCCCCGCCAGAATGCGATAGGCCAGGCCAGCCGCGATCGCGTCCGGATCCGGGAAGTCCTGCAGCGCCACAATGTGGGTCTCGTCGCGATGGCGCTCCAGGAATTCGCGGAACGCCGTGGCGCGGGAATCATCGGCGAAGCCCAGGGTTTCCTGCTCCAGCCTCGCCTCCGAGCGCGGCCCGTTCATCGAACCGACGCGCGAATTGGTGCGCAGTTCCACGCGCTTTCGCGGCATGGTTCCTTTCGTCTTCAATGTGTGCTGACAATCTGCCCTTCCGCGTTCAGCCCGTAAAGGCGGTGAGGTGACAACCGCTCCTCCCACGCCGGCGCGAGCCAGGGTTTGGACCCATGGGACCGCAGGTCTCGAACCAATGCCGCGCCCGGGCCGACGGATCGACATGAAGCCTGCCCGATGCCCGATTTCGTCCGGTCTGGTGGCGGCCGGGTCGCCACCGCTGCCGGCATCCCGCGGACGGGACCGGCTCGGCTTGCTTCCCGGCCTGCGCCGGATCAGCTTGTCGCGCTTCGTCATCCGGAAGACAAGGCGCAAATGGTACGGCTGCCCGACATTCTCGAAGCCAGGGAGCGGATCGCCGGGCGTGTTCACCGCACCCCGCTGCTGGCGAGCAGTTCCCTCGGCGCCATGACAGGCACGCGGCTCTGGCTCAAGGCGGAGGCCTTCCAGAAGACCGGCTCGTTCAAGGTGCGCGGAGTCTTCAACCGCATCGGCCTGATGGGTGCGGAAGAGCGGGCTCGCGGGCTGATTACGATTTCGGCGGGAAATCACGCGCAGGCTGTCGCTTATGCGGCCACTGCGGCCGGTATCACGAGCACCATCGTGATGCCGGCCCATGCCAACCCCACGAAGGTCGAGGCCACCCGCAGTTACGGCGGCAATGTCGTCCTGCATGGCGATACCTGGGCAGCCTTCGCGAAAATGGAGGAATTGCAGCGTGAGCACGGCTACACAATGCTGCACCCCTTCGATGATGAGGGCGTGATCGCGGGCCACGGCACGGCCGGCCTCGAGATCGTCGAGGACCTGCCCGAAGTGGATGTCGTGCTCGTGCCCGTGGGCGGCGGCGCCCTGCTCGCCGGCATCGCGGCGGCGGTCAAGTCGGTGCGTCCGGAGGCCAGGGTGATCGGTGTCGAGCCCGAAGGAGCGGCTGGCCTGCGCGCGGCCCTCGATGCGGGCCATGTCGTGCGGCTCGACCGCATCAGCACCATCGCTGACGGGCTGGCGCCGCCCTCCACCGCGGAAGCACCACTGCGCCACGCCCTCGAATACGTGGACGACGTCGTGACGGTCGAGGATCGCCACATTGCCGAGGCCATGAAGCTGATCTTCACGCGCGCCAAGCTGGTGGTCGAGCCGTCCGGCGCCGCCGGCCTCGCCGCGCTCCTGGCGGGTCGGGTGCATGCGCCGTATTCCCGCGTCGTCGTGGTGGCGAGTGGTGGCAACGTGGACCTGCAACGCATGAAGGAGGTGCTATGAATCAGGCGACGCTCCGGCCCTCGGAGCACCACACTCCGGCCTCCGCCTTCCAGCGTTGCCGGCATCCCGGCAAGGCGTTGCTGGCGCTGGCGCTCGCTGCCTGCGCCTCGGGTGGCGGCGGACGCACAACTGGCGGCGCGGCCGCAGCCGGCGCGCCCGGCGGGGGCGGCAAACAGATCATTGCGCCTCCCGGCGCCAACCGGCTCGCGCCCTATTCGCCGGGCGTGCGGGTCGGCGACCTGATTTTCTTCTCCGGCCAGATCGGCTCCCGCCCCGGCGCAGGGCTTTCACCCGACTTCAAGGAGCAGGTGAAACAGGCGCTCGAGAACCTGCGCAACCTGCTCACCGCAGCAGGCGTCGCGCCCCGCGACCTGGTGAAGTGCACCGTATTCCTCGCCGACATCGCCGACTATACCGCGATGAACGAGGTCTACGGGCAGTTCTTCCAGCCGGACCCGCCGCCCGCGCGCTCCGCCATCGCCGTCGCCGGCCTGCCGGCGGGCGCGCGTGTCGAGATCGAGTGCATTGCGGCCGTCCCGAAGTAGAATCGCACGGCCGGTACGTCCGCGGCGCCGCGGCCTGCAATCGCGCGGCGTTGGCAGCCCCACTCGGAAGCGCCAGCGGCCGGCGCGGCGGCAGACTGGGTCCATCACCGCTCGCCTGCCCGTTCCCGGCGAACGGGAACTTCTGGTACACGAGACGACATGAGGCTCCCGTTGCAGAAGGGCACTGTCGCGCGTGGTGACGGGTCGCAATCGCATGTTTGACAAGACAGCCGATCTGTATGACGCGATCTACGCGGCATTCAAGGACTACGCGAAGGAAACTGCCGCGCTCGCCAGCCTGTTGCAGCAGCGTCTGCCGCTGGCGAAAGAACTGCTCGATGTTGCCTGTGGCACAGGCGAGCACGCGCGGCTCCTGGCAGCGGACTACGGCTATCACGTCGACGGTATCGACCTCGATCCGGGGATGATCGACGTCGCGCGGGCCAAGAATCCGGCTGGCAGGTTTGCAGTCGCGGACATGACGGCCTTCGACCTGGGCCGGCAATACGATGCGGTCCTCTGCCTGTTCAGCTCGATCGGCTATGTGCGCACGCTGCAAAACGTGGTCAGCGCACTGCGCAGCATGAAGCAGCACCTTCGGCAGGACGGCATCATCATCGTCGAGCCGTGGTTCGAGCCCACCGCGTGGCGGCCCGGCCATGTCGCGATGAACACCGCCCACTACGAGGGCACCAGCATCTGCCGCATGAGCCGCGCCCTTGTCGACGGACGGATTTCGATCATTGAATTCGAGTACCTGATCGGTTCGCCGGAAGGGATCCGGCGTGCATCCGAAGTCCACGAGCTGGGCCTGTTCACGGTGGCGGAGATGCTCTCCGCATTCGACACAGCCGGACTGCGTGTTACGCACGACCCCGTCGGCCTGATGGGCCGTGGCCTCTACGTCGCGACCGCACCCTGAGGGTCAGGGCTTCTCTCATTCTCGCCGCAACTCGTGTTCCGCGACGGCGGCAGGAACAGAGTGATTTCACGGCTACGGTGCGCTCAGCGGGTCGACCAAGCGGCGGCGTGAGCCGGCCGCCGATCAGTGCCCAACCCGTTCCCAGCCCCGACCCTTCCCCAGCCCCACGAACCGCATTGCCGGCAGTTCCCGGGCACCGGGCTCCCGCACCCGGCCCCGGCAACGCAGTTACGGTTCCCGCAGACGATAAACCCGTGTCAGGCGCTCGCTCGCACCCTCGAGATCCTGCACCACGGGCACCGTAAGCTGAGCAATCAGCTCGAGGCCGGCGGCGTCGAAGTATTTGCGACCCGCATCCGCTACCAGCAGCGTTGCACCTCGGGCGTGCGCAGCTTGCAGCACGGCGCGCTCCAGCGGCGCGCGGGTACGGTCGTAGCCGAGGTCGCAACACAGCACCACGTCCGCATCCCGCAGTACCGCAGGCTCGGCAACGGCATCGGCCAGCACGGTCGCGATGCGCAGATTCTGCCGGGCGGCAGCGCTGCGCGTAACGGCGAGCGCCCAGGGATCCACATCGCAGGCGGTGACGTGCGCTGCGCCGGCATGCGCACTGGCAAGGCAGCTGATGCCGCCCCCCGCGCCCATATCGACGACCCGTCTGCCTGCCACCAGCCCAGGCTCGTCCAGGATGATGCGCGCCAGCGCTACCCCGGCCGGCCAGGGAAACGCCCAGAAGGGCGCCGGCAGCGTGGTGCCGGCCAGCGCCTCCGCTGCCTCCCAGACGCGCACCAGCGAATCCGCGCTGTACACGGAAACCTCGGGGCACAGTGCGGGCGCTCCAAACTGCGTGTTAGAGTGCAGGAATTCCTCGAGCACGGACCACGCCGGGGCAGGTGGATAATCAACGCCGGCCAGCGCTGGAATCACGTGCTGCCAGCCCTGCCGTGGCGTTCGTGGATGCCGCTCGCGATCCAGCGCGCCACGCCCATGATGCTGAGCGATGGGTCGACCGACACGGACCCGGGCAGTGCCGAACCGTCGGCGACGTACAGTCCGCGTACCCGGTGCGCCTCGCCGGTGGGGCCGGCGAAGGAATCGGCGGCATCCGCACCCAGGGGTGCCGTGCCCAGCAGGTGGCTGCCCGCGCAGAATTGCGCGTTAGGCTGCACCGACCGCAGCTGGATCTTCTCCAGCACGTCACGCTCGTTACGCACGACCGTGCCGTATACGTCCGGAATGCGTACTTCCCGTGCCCCGGCCGCCAGGAAGATGCGACTGGCATTGCGCAGATAGTCGACCGCCTTGTGCTGATCGATGCCGCGCACGTTGTACTCGGTGCGCCGGATGCCGTCGCGGCCCAGGAAGACGCGCCCCGGATTGGCCTCATCGATGACCGACATGACAGAGCCGAACTGGTGCCACTTCCGCATCATCGCGGTGTGGTCCGCGCCCAGCGCCGAGAACATGGCGGCTGCAATGCCGGGCGACTGATGATTGCTCAGCATGATGTAGCCGCCGCCCGCGTAATTGCCGCGAGCGTCCGTCTTCAGCTCGCGGAAACCGTGCACCACGTAGGCGCACGGGATGCCCGTGGCATTGTCGATCTCGCGACCAAAATCCGCCCAGACGAAATAGTGCGGGTTGAGGTAGAAACGCCGGCCCACCGCGGGCTCGTCCGGGAAGTTGCGCAGCAGCAGACCCGCCGTGCCCAGTGATCCGCCCGCCAGCACGATGACTTCGGCATCGACCCGGAATCTGGCGCGCCGCGTGTGCGTGCCACGCTCCACCAGCGTGCCCTCGACCGCGACCGCGCGCCCGTTCTCCACCACGATGTGATCGGCGTGCGCATCGCTGTACACGCGGCCGCCCGCCTTCGAGATGCGCGGAATCGTGGTAATGAGCTGCGAGGTCTTGGCATTGTAGGCGCAGCCGAACTGCGTCCAGCCGCAGCCAATGCAGTCGACGCGCGCCGTGGGCGGCGGTGCGCCTTCGATGCCCAGCGCCTCGCAGCCTTTGCGGACCAGACGGTTGTTCTCGTTGAGCAGCCGCTCCTCGGTGACGTGAATCCCCAGCTGCTTCTCGATCTCGTCCCAGTGCGGATCCAGTTCGCCCGGCGTCATCCAGTCGAGGCCGTGCTCGCTTTGCCAGCGCTCCAGCCGGTCGTGGGGCGTACGGAAGGAATCGCCCCAGTAGTGCACGGTGCAGCCGCCCACAGCCTCGGCGTAGTTCAGAAATATCGCGTTATCGATGGTCGAATCGAGGCCCCGTCGCCCGTTGAAGGCGACCATGGCTTCGTCCTCGCGCTGCGTGAAATCCTCCGCCCTGAAGAAGCCGCCGCGCTCAAGCATGACGACGTTCCAGCCGTGATCGCTGAGGAACGCGCCCAGCGTCGCTCCACCAGCCCCGGTGCCGACAATGGCAACGTCGGCTTGCTCCCGCACATCGCTCGTGCGGTGCGTGCCCTGGATGATCATGCGACGTCTCCGAAATCGACGGCACGCACCGGCGGGATCTTTACGGTTTCGGCAAGAGGACCGCGGAAACCGGTGAGCGGACGCGTCTCCGGCCGGATCCATGCGAAGTAGTCGACGAAACCGCGCAGTGCCTGATACGCCGCGCGTCGCACCGCGAATCGCGAGGTCGCCCAGCCACGCAGATAACGCACGCGCTCGTCGGGCCGCAGCTCGGTGAACGTGCGGCGGTGCCAGCCGAGGATCGTGAAATGCTCGATCAGGCGCAGGACATTCTTCATGTCGGAGACGATGGGCTCACCCACGGCCGCAAGCTCGAGGTCCACCGCCAAGGCAACGTCTTTCGGCTGCACCGGCACACCCGCGAGCAGGGCTTCCGCGGCAGCGCGCATGACGGCGTATTCCTTGGGACTGAGCGTGGCGAGGGTTACGCCGTCGGCGGCGGCCTGCGGGTAGTCGGCAGAACATCCGGCCGGAAGCAGCGACGCTACCGCGACAGCCACCGTGCCACCCGCGGCACTGCGCAGGAAGCCTCGCCGATCCATTGTGTCTGCCAGATCCGATGAATCGCGGCCGGCAGGCGCGCGGGTTGGTTCATGCGCTCGAGTCTTGACCCCCATCATGTGCGCAAAATGCGGTTTGGTGAGGTGGGGCGCCATTGCTGTCGGACCGTCTTGGCGTTCTTGGGTTGTGCTCCGTTTCGCTATGCCATTCCTGGCGGACCGTCGTGGCATTCTTGGGTTGTGCGCCGTATCGCTATGCCCGCGACCTTTCTGACCATGCTGCGCCTGGGCAAACCGACCCTGGCTGTGCAGAACGCACCCAATTGTAGTGGATTGACGGCGCCTTGCCATGGACGATTGGGCCGCGCGGCGAACGGGGAGGGACAAGGTCCGGCTCGGTTGATAGCGGACCGTGCCAAACCCAAGAACGCAAAGACGGTCCGACACCAACTTGTCCGATCCAGCCCGCCGCCCTATGATCCACGGTGCTCGCGATCCGCTTCCACTACCGGCCGGTGCGCTATCTGCTCACGCGCTGGGCAGGGTCGGGTCGCCCCGCCTTTCCGGTTTCGCCACTCGGCTGTGTGACCCTGGATGATGTGGAGCCACCGGCACTGCCGGGACCGGAGTGGGTACGCATCGAGACTCTGCTGAGCGGCATCTGCGGCAGCGACCTGGCCGCGGTGACTGCGCACGACAGCTTTACGCTCGAGCCGTTCGGCGCCTACCCGTTCACGTTCGGTCACGAGAACGTGGGTGTGGTCGTTGAGAAGGGGCAGGCCGTAACGGAGTGGTCGGTCGGCGACCACGTCGTCATCAATCCGATGCTCGCGTGCGCGCAGCGTGAGCTGACACCCCCGTGCAGTGCCTGTGCCCGCGGCGAATACGGGCTGTGCCGCCGAACCACCGACGGCACGCCGGGCCGCGGGCCCATGATCGGGTATTGCCCGCGGACGGGCGGCGGATGGTCGCGTTACTTCGTCGCTCACCGCAGCCAGTTGCACGCGACGAATGGTCTGTCGGACGACGTCGCGTTACTCACGGACCCACTGGCATCGGCGTTGCGGCCGGTCTTGCTGCACCCGCCACACCCGGACGACACGATTCTGGTGATCGGCGCCGGTACGATCGGTCTGCTGACTGTCAGCTCCCTGCGCGCACTGGGGTGGCAGGGCGGCATTGCGGTTCTCGGGCGTTACGATTTCCAGCTCGAGCGCGCGGAGCAGGCGGGCGCGGATACAATGCTGCGCTCGCGCAATGAGGCGTATCACTGGGCTGCGCAGTTGCCGGGGGCACGCGCGTACAAGCCCACGCTCGCAGCTCGCTTCGTCGAGGGCGGGCCGTCGTTGATATTCGACACGGTGGGCACGTCGCGCACCGTGCAGGATACGCTGGCGCTCTGCCGCGAAGGCGGTCGCGTGGTACTCGTGGGTGCGGCCGCTCGTCTGACGGCGGACTGGACGCGCGTCTGGTATCGCCAGCTGACGGTGGCCGGTATCTTTGCGTACGGGTTGGCGCCCTGGCGCGGCGAGTCATGTGAGATCTACCGGGCCGCGCTCGATCTTCTGCATCGCGACACCTTTGCCGGGCTCGGCATGGTGACGCACACCTTTGCCCTGGAGGAGTATCGTGCGGCACTCGCAGCCGCCCTCGACAAAGGCGGCCAGCGATCCGTCAAGGTCGCGTTCCGCTTCGCGGCCGGCTGATGGCGATAACGGAGCGGGTCCGGCATCGAACCCGCCTGCGCGTTCGCCCATCCTGCCCATGCCCGGCATGACCGACGGCGACGGCGCTGCGGCGATGCGCGCTTCGGCGAAGCCTGGCAGCGGCGCACCTGGCGCGGCCGAATGTGCGCCTCCCGCGCGCCTGACGGACGCGCTCGAAGGCTACACACGCGATCCCTTCAGCGGTTTCTTCGACGGTCGCAGTGTCGATGACATGATCGAGCCAGGTTCGCTGCTCGACACCCCCGCAGTGCGGCGCTGGTTCGAGCTGTTCGCAGCGGGCCTGCCTCATTCGCTCTATACCTATCAGTTGCCGCTGCAGACACATTGCGGTCCCGACATCGAAGTGCTGGGCGAGCCGCTTCTGCTGTTCTCCACCTACAGCTATCTCGGCCTTGCCGGACACCCGCGCATCAAGGCGGCAACCGCGCGCATGGTCGAGAAGCTGGGCACTTCCACCGGTGGTGTTCGACTCCTGACGGGCACCCTGGAGCTGCATCACGAAGTCGAGCATGAGCTGGCGACGTTTCTCGGTCATGAGGCCGCCGCCACCTTCGGCTCCGGGTACGACGCGAACCTCGCTGCCATCACGTCGCTTTTCGGTCCCGGCGACTTCGCCATTCTCGACCAGTACGCGCACCAGAGCATTCAGGACGGCGCGCGCATGGCAGGCTGCGATACGCGTCGCTTCCGTCACAATGACATGGAAGACCTCGAGCGCCGCCTGCGCCAGGCGAAGAGCCGGGGCGCACGGCGCATCCTGGTGGCCGTTGATGCGGTGTTCAGCATGGATGGCGACCAGGCACCGCTTGAAGAACTCATCCAGATCAAGGAGCGCTACGGCGCTTTCCTGCTGGTCGACGAAGCGCACTCCATTGCCGCGATCGGCGCGACCGGCCGCGGCGTGTGCGAAGCGCAGAAGATCGATCCTCGCCGCATCGATATCGTGACCGGCTCGCTGTCCAAGGGCATACCTTCGTCGGGCGGGTTCGTTTCCGGCGCGCCGGGCCTCAAGATCTACATTCAGCACGGCTCGGCTCCCTACATCTTCTCGGCTGCGATGACGCCGGCAAATGCGGCCGCTGTTCTCGAGGCATTGCGCGTGATTTCGGCCGAGCCTGAGCACGTGCAGCGCCTGCACCGCAATGAGCAGGTGCTGCGCAGCGGTCTGCGCGAACGCGGGTTCGAGATCGGCGCCTCGACGTCGCCGGTCGTGCCGCTGATTCTGGGTGACGAATGGCGAGCCTATCGCTGGGCGCGGTGGATGCTTGCCATGGGTGTGTTCGTTTCCGCTGTCGTGTATCCCGCCGTATCACCCGGTCAGGCACGTCTTCGACTCTGCGCCACCGCCGCGCACAGGCCCGAGCACTTCGAGCGACTCTTCGATGCACTGGAGGAATGCCGCCGCCGCGAGTGACGCTGATGCGGGATCGCGTAAACACGCGGCCGCGCTGATCCACGAAGAGGAACGCCTCCCGGACGCGGACCGCGCCGGGAGGCGTTCTCGTTTCGCCGCAGGACGCAGGCGCCCGAAGGCACGCGTCGCGCGCGGTTCGTGTGGCGCCGGCCGCGTCAGAACGCGGCCGGTGTCGCTACTGAACGACGTTGATCACGACGGATGACGTGACGCCCGCCGAACTCACATTGACGCACGACTGACCAGCGGTCACGCCATGAACGATCCACCGCTCCGGCGGCTCGAAGTTGGTGCGCGTGGGATCATTCTTGATCGTGATCTTGCCATCGCACGCGGTGCCCTGCACCGCGTCTCCGGTCGGCTCGCCGTTGCGATTGAGCGCAATGGCCGTCACGAACGTCGAGTCATTCACCTTGACGTTGGCAAAACTCGGGTTGAGATCCAGACGCGTCACCTTGTCGCGGTCCTTGGAAAGCGGGTTGTTGTCGCAGGCTGCCATTGCGACCAGACCCGCCACTCCGAGCATTGCCAGAAGACCGATCCGCTTCGACATGTCGTTCCTCCATGCGCCCCGGCTCCGGGGCAGTTCCCTTGTGGATCCCGTCAGTCTCGAAAGAGCGCGTTAGTTCTGGAGCAGGCCGCCGCCCGACACGTTGGGCAGGCGGATCCCCATGCGCCGGATGTCCTCCACGGCTTCGTCACTGAGTCGCCGGTCCCAGTCGGGCAGCGTCGACTCGTTCGGATCACTGCTTACGATCAACCGGTAGCTGTTGATCCTTGATTCGTCGATGAACAGATAGAAGTAGCCCGGCGCCGACGTATACTGCCAGATCTCGTACGGCGAAGAGCCACCCGGCGGCAGAGGCTTCGCCACCTTCGACTGCGGGGCACCGCGCAGCAGGTAGATGTGGCCACGGTCCGTGGTCCAGCCGGCCTGCCCGCCGCGCCCGGCATATTCCCTGTTCACGAACTGGACACGCGCCAGGTACATGTCCAACGCATTGTTAGCCTGCCCACCGGCCGATGGCTGCGTCACGCCGAAGTACTGCGCCAGGAAGCGGCGCCGGCCATCCGGATTGAGACGCCCGTAGAGATCGCGGTCGGACTGCTTCTGCAGCAGCGCCGACACCGGATCGAAGAGCTGCGAGAGCTGCTCGTCGGACAGTGAGGCGAAGTAGCCCGTCGTGGGCGCGCCCGGCGCCTGCTCCGCGAAATCCCTGCCTTCCATGCGGAACGCGTGCGTGCGCACCAGCACGGTGTCGGACAGCTCCAGCCGGGCTTCCAGCACGTAGTCGCCCGGCGCCAGCCCGGCAAGCGACAGATTGCCCGCCAGCGGCCGCGCCTCTGTCACCTGCTGCACCTTCTGCAGATCCAGTCGCGCGATCTGTTTGCCGTCAGGTCTGCGAATCACACCCACCAGTGTGCCGTTCATGGGCCCCATCTCGCGGGGATAGATCTCGAGATAGTAGGAGATGTACGGATTCGTCTCCCCCGCCACGGCTTCCGAGGCGGCCGCAATGCCCAGTTTGTTCTTCTTGATCGTCCACTGCACATTGCTGGTCGAATCCACCCAGCCGACCTTCGTCGCCAGAATCAGGTCGGACGTGCGCGCCGACAGCGCCAGGCTTTCCAGCGGCACGCGCGCCGAGAGTCGCATCGGCTGTGCGACGTTCTTCGCGTCCACCGTCACCTGCACCGTGTAGTGCGAGGGCACCACAGCGAACTGGAAGGTCTCCAGTGCCGCCGAGGGCTTGCCATCGACAGCGGCCGGACAGTGGCCGTCCCATTCATTGTTCACCAGGCGGGTGCCCGCCGAATCATCCACGGACAGCCGCACGTGGTACTCGCATGCGTCGCCCGTGCCCAGCATCGCACCATCCACGCGGAACAGCCCGTTGACCACGGTGACATTGGGCGGATACCACGAACGATACAGCGTGATCTGCAGCTGATCCGCACCTGTGCCCGGTCCGGCGGCGGCCATGGCCGCCGCCGTTACCAGCCCTGCTGCTGCTGCCCACATCGAATCCTGCCTTTATGCCTGGCGCATCATTACGGGAGCGTCGCTCAATGCCACGCGAAGCCCACCGTGAACACATTGCGCGCGCCCAGCACGCCGAAGTGACGGTACGCGTAATCCGCGGCCACTTCGTACGTGCCCAGGTGATAGCGCAGCCCGCCTCCTACGGTCAGTCCGTCCAGACCTTCGTTCTTCACGGAGGTGGCTGCGTTACCGAAGTTGTTCTGTTCGGTCGACGTCAGATTGTTGTCCGGCTGGTACGCGTAGCTGCCGCGCAGCGCCACCTTGAGCGGCGATTCCGTCGGCGCCCACTGGTACTCGGACGCGAAGCCGAAGCTGGGACTGTTGTTGTAGAACTCGTTGAACTCGCCCAGCATGGAAAGCCGGTTGCTGGCCGACGACATCAGATCGTAGGCCAGGCCCACGCGGAACACGACCGGCAGCGGCGACGCTGCAGCCTCGAAGCGCGCGGGGGACGGATCCAGCGCGCGTACCGGGAACGCCGGGTCCTCGCTCTGCGGGTAGGAATTGAAGTCCAGCCCGCTGCCCGTATGCTTCAGTGTCGTGCCCAGGTTCTGGATCACGAATGACATGGAAATGGGCCGGCCGCCGATTTCCGAGTGATAGTTGGTACCGATATCGAGCGCGGCGCCCGTAGCGGTGGACTGGCCCAGCTGGTCCGAGATCCACTTGACCGTGAGACCGCCGCTGAACCGGTCAATGAACGAGTGCGCGAACGACAGGCCGATCACCGTCTCCGACACGCCGTACGTCAACTGGCTGTCGTTATTCTGATCGACTTCGGTGTAAACAGGCTGTTCCGAAAACCCGAAGTTAGCGATGGAAAGGCCGAAGCCGTACTCGCCGCCGCGTATGGGCAGTGCCGCCCCTGCCCACAGGTAATTCGTGTTCGCGAAATACGGCATCAGGCTGACCCTCGCCTCCGCGCCCTCCATGAGCGGCAGCGCGGCAGGGTTGTAATAGAGCGCTTCGACATCGCGCGTGAGTGCCGAGAATGCGGGACCCAGCGCCATGCCGCGCGCACCCGCACCCATCAGCAGGAACTCCGCCGATGTGGTGCCCACACCGGAGTTTTCTTTCTTCAGCTGGATCGTGTTCGGCTGACTCTGTGCGAGCACCGATCCCGCCGTCATGGCCAACAGGGCGAGCCCCGTTACCGTCCTGCGAATCATCCTCATCGGATCCTCTCCTCGTGAGGTGTGCGCCGGGACCGCTTGCGCGGCCCCGGCGCAGAGTCGTTAACGGGCGAAGCCCGAGTTGATCACCGTGAACTTGCCGATCGCCGTCTTACCATCGGGCGTCGACAGGTGGTAGAAGTACACACCGCTGGCCACGAACTGACCGCTGCGGTTGCGCAGGTCCCACGGCTCCTGGCCGCTGCCGGACACATTGTCGTGATTCAGGATGTCGACGAGCACGCCGCTCATGCTGTAAATGCGGATGGTCGCCTTGGCCGGCAGGTTGATGAAATGCAGCTCCTTCGAGGATGGACCCAGTTCGAATTGGCTGACCGCGTAGTAGGGGTCCGGCACCGTGTGCACCTTGGACAGATCCGCCTGATCCGCAACGATCGTGGCCGGCGCCGTCACGTTGACCACGAAGCGCAGACCCGGCACGGCCGGGAACGCTCCGTACGGGGTGAAGCTGTACTGACCGGCGCTGTTCTGCGTCACGGTGCCCGCGTACGTGCGCAGCGTCCATACGCCACTGGTGGGAACCGGGCCCATGAACAGGAAGGGCTCGCCCGCAATGTAGATGCCGAAGCCATTGCCGTCAGGTTGCAGGTCACCCGTAACGTCGACCGGCATCGATACGGGCTGGCGGCTCAGCGGCGCCGGACTGTTCTGCGAGAACGAGCCGATGTTGCCCGTACTCTCGAACCCGGGGATGTAGTAGAAGTCGCCGTAGGTGAGCTTCCCGTCCTTGTCACCGTTGTCCGTCAGGAAACCGAAACTGGCTCGTGCGGCGCCGGCGAACGGCACGGTCACGTTGTGCGTGACGTCAATCACGCTGTCCAGGCCGGCGGTGCTCCAGTAGAACTTCATGTCCGCGGCGCGGTGCGCGCCGAACGTGGTGCCGTAGAAGCGGCGCATGATGTCACCGCTCTGGCCGCGGAAGGCGGTCAGGGCGGTCGCCCCAGTAGGCGCCGGTGCGACGGTCTGATAGGGCTCGGGTTTGAAAATCGTGTAGCCCTGAATGAACCCGGCCGCGTACCCCGCCGTCGGATCCTTCGTCGCTTCGTTCGCGCCCGTGAACCAGCGCGAGCCGCCGGGCAGTGTGGTCGGTGGATCATACGGATCCCAGAAGCCCGGCTGCTTGAACGCCCAGTCGCTGTCTACCGACCCCCAGTGCGGCCGCTCCGATGCCAGCTGCGCCGTCAGGCTGCCCGCCGATGCCGGCGCGTCCACACCCTTGGCGATCAGCTGCTGCCGGATCGTCGGATCCGACGCCACGGAAACCACGGGCAGATCGTGGGTCTCGGGATCGGTGTGCCCGCCGCTCACGTTGCCGTTGCTGAACTGGACTGAGGTGTGCTGGCCGTCGGCGGTCACGTAGAACGTCGCGATCACGCCGTTCGGATAGTATCCGGGCACCACGCTGTCGATGCGGATCTCCTTGGTACCCGCGGGCAGCAGCTGCGCCGCGAAGGGCAGGAACTCACCCGTCATCAGGCCCGTGGGCGCCGCCGGTCCGCTGAACTCACCGGTGACCGGGTCGATGCTGGGCGCCTGACCCGTTAATGGCGTGTTACCGCGTCCGAACAGACCCACCGCGAACTGCGCGTCGGCCAGTGAGGTGGCGGCGGCGCGCGGTGTCGTGTTCTTCGAGCCGCCCGCCGATTCCAGCGAGCTGGGACCGGAATTCAGGCTGTTGATGTCGAACGCCGTCACCTTGTAGAAGTACTGGAAGCCGTTGCGCACATCCTTGTCAACGTAGGCGTAGGGGATGCCCGTGTCGCTGAGCGGCTGCCCGTTGCCCGCCGCGATCTCGGCCGCGAGCGCCGTGTCCGCCTTGACCACCAGGGGCGTCCCGTCCGCCAGCCGCACGACACCTCCGGGCGGATACTGCACGAAGGCGCCCGTCAGATCGACTTCCGTCGAGCCGGGGCAGGTATCGCCGACAACGAACGTGGGATCCGTCACGCACAGGTTGTCCTCGAAGACCGAGCCCTTCTTGTCGAATTGCGCGATCAAATGGAGGTTGCCCGGCGTGGTGCCGCGGTAGATGCGGTAGCCTTCCACATTGAACTGGCGGTAGTTGGGATCGTACAACGGGCTGTTAGGATCGCCTGCCGCGACGAAGAACGGATCACCCTCCTTCTCCGTGTTGCTGGGCTCCCAGACCACCGTGATCTGGTTGTTGCCCGGCACCAGCTGGAAGGTGGGCGTCTCGGGCGCGAAGCCCAGGAGGAACTTGTTGTCGAAAATGGCCTGCGCCACCAGGCCCTTGCCCAGCAGCGAGCCCGTCACGACCTGGACGTCATGCTGGTCGACGGCATCCGCAGGATCGCTCGGGCAGGTGTTGGTCTTCACCCAGCCGGAGCCCACCTCGATGGGACGGATCGGATCGCCGAAGCATCCGGGGTGAATCGAAGGAATGCCCGGCTTGTTGTCCGCCGTGATCTGGATCTGACTGGTCGCAACTGTGGCGGCCGCGTACATGGCCACGGCTACCGTGGCGCTCTGGCCGGGATCCAGCGAGAACGGACCCGAGCCAATGAAGAAGCGCACGTCGCTCGCCGTCTGGCCGAGATAGCAGGCGCGTCTCGCCTTGACCTCATTGATGCTGAACGTGCAGTTGGGATCGCCCTTGCCGGCGTCCACGTTCAGCGAGACGTAGCGCCAGCCGCGCTGGACGTTGGCCGGATCCGGGAAGGCGCCGCCGTTGGTGTGCAGCGACAGGCTGGTCAGACCTACTTCCTTGCCTGTCGCCGGATTGGTCGGACTCTTCAGGAACTTCACGCCCACGATGCCCACCGCTGCCGGGAAGAAGGGCGCGTGGAACTCCGACGGCGGATAGTCGAACGCGGGCTCGTAGAAAGAGTTCAGGTACGCGATACCGAGGTTGAACGGCAGAATGCCGGTCGCGTAGTTCTGGTCCGCCTTGTCCGCGTCCACGTCCGCATCAGAGTCGACGGCGACGTAGATCGAATCAATCCGCCAGCCGCCGTCCGGCAACTGGTTCGCGCCGCCGAAGAACTTGGCCTCGTTCAGCTGCTGGAAGTACGGGTTGTTGGTGACGTTCGTGAATTTGTAGATGAAGTAGATGATCGCTTCATTGCCGGACGGATAGTTCCAGGCCAGCGACCGCTGCTCCACCAGGATGCCCATGGGATGGTTGCGGCCCAGGGTGGGGCCGGGATCGCCGTCCCAGTACAGCTGCCAGGTGTCCTGCTGCGACGCCGCCTTGCGGCCGATCAGCACGTCGTTGAACAGTGACGTGTCCGTCACCCAGGCGGTGGCTTCCGGGAAGTGGTCCACCGAACCGACATCCGGCCAGTTCGCCAGATCGTTCGGATCCAGCGAATTGTAAATCTCTGTTACCGGCGTGCCGTGGCCGCGCTGGCCGGTGCCCTCGTTGAAGAAGGCGCCCACCGTGTCACCCGCCCACGGATTGTCCGCCTTGGATCCGGGAATGATGCCGAAGATCTGGCCGCCGGACCGGAACATGTACTGGTCTACCGTGCCGGTGGGCCAGAAGCCACCACCGCCGGTGGGGCTGTCGAATACATTGGTGCAGACGAAGCCCTTGTTGGACAGGCCGCACTGGAACTTGTTCACCTGCAGCACCGAGTTGGCCGAGCTGGACAGGTTGAACGGGCTCGAGCGTTCGCGCGCCTGACGGTATTTCTCGGCCACACTCTGCCCTGCCACAAACGTCGGCAGCAGCAGCATCGCCGACAGGGCAGCCAGGCCCGTGCGCCGGGCGAGGCCCCCACGAGTCTCACGATTCATGATTGCTCCCTGAGCTAGTCGTCGAATTTCGTCATCCGCTCCGGTCCGGGAGCGCGCTTGCGCACGCGCTCCCGGATCTCGCCTCCATCAGAACACGAACTCCAGGCCCAACCGCAGCGAGCGGTCCGCGTTGCGGAAGCCCAGCGAGTTGTTGAACAGATCGAAAAACGATCCGAATGCCCTGCGCTGCTCGTCGACCGTGAAGATGCCGTCGCCATTGCCGAAACGCTTTTCCGCCTGCAGCAGCAGGTACCTGTTCATGGGAATGTCCGGCGACTCCTTCATGATGTTGAAGTCGTCGATGTTGGCATTGCCGTCCAGCGTGGCATCGCGCAGCAGCGGATCGATCGAGTCCGTCTTGTACAGCGCGTTGTTGATCTCACCGGTCTCCATGTACACGAAGTTGGTGTTCGCGATGTGCAGCGGGTTGCGGAAGTCGGCGAACACGCGCATGCGCTTGGCACCCACCCGGAAACCCCGGTGGATGCGCATGTCGAGCGTCTTGAAGCCCGGTGTGCGGGAGGCATTCAGTTCCTCCGAGGGCACGCCGACCAGACCGGCAAAGGTGGGCGGGCCCGTCTGGCCGTTGCCCGCATTCACCAGGCGGGTGTAGGGCAGACCGGAAGCGAGTCGGAAGGTGGCGAAGATGCCGACGTCGCCAAAGACGGTGTTAGCGACACTGCCCGAGTGCCAGTCGGAGGGGAACAGCAGCGAGAATGTGCCCGCCACGTTGTGCGCACGGCTCTGGTTGAGCGTGAGCAGCAGCTCCGGCGGGTCGGTCGGCTGGCCCGTGAACAGACCCACGTTCGTCGAGCGCCGCAGGATCAGACCCGTGTAGGTGTTGGGGTCCGAGCCGGTGCCGCGCGCGTCCACGAACGAGTAGTTGACCGAGAGGTCCGCGATCTCGCTGAAACGACGATCCAGTCGCAGGTCCAGACCACGCGCCAGCGAGTAGTCGGCGTTGGTCAGCACATTGATGAACACGGTACGGCCCGGGATCTTGGGATCCTCGAAAGGCAGCTTGCGATAGGTCAGGCTGTTGCGTGTCGTCTTGGAGTAGACCGCCGCGTCCACGACGGTGGACCCACCGAACACCTGACGATAGCCGGCCTCGAACAGCACCGTGCGCGGAATGTCCACGTCACGACCGAACGTCGTGTTGGTGTTGGCGCCACCGGTCAGGTCCGTGTACGCGGAGCCGAACAGGCTGCCGCCACCCGTCAGGGACGGGACCTGCGTATTGTGTGAGTAGCTGAAACGGAACGTTGACGTCGGCGTCACCGGGAAGCTCACCGCGAGGCGAGGCGCGAACGCCTTCTTCACCGATGCCTTGATGAAGTTGTCCTCGCAGACCACCTGGCCAGCGGAATTCGTGCGCTGTGCGGCCGTGGCTGCGCCGCCGCAGTCCGAATTCAACTGCACGCGATCGGCCAGCGGACCGGTCGCCGAAGTGAAGCGCAGGAAGTCCGCCTTGAGGCTGTCCGGCACATTGAAGACGTAACCGGGCACGCGGGGGAAGAAGCCATTGGGATCGAAGTAGTCCCAGCGCAATCCGCCTTCCAGCACCACGTCGCCGATGTCGAGACGGTTCTGGACGTACAGGCTGCCGCGCGTGGGCGAGTACATGGTCGGAATCGATGTGCCGGTGTAGAGCGGCACGTTCTGCACCTTGTCATCCGCCATCGTGATGTCGCCGCCGATCCACATGCGGTTGTAGCGGTTGAGCTGCCAGTCCGCCGTGCCGCTGAAGTACCAGCGATTCTCCTTGGTCCACGACTGGCCGGTATTTCCGGTGCCGTATGTGGACCAGCTCTGGCGCATGCCGTAGGGGTTGAGCCGCAGCGACGTATTCACACCCTGCACGCCCTGGCGGGAGCCCAGGTCCGCCCGGTTCGGCAGCACCTGCAGCGATTCCGCCGGCAGAATGCCCGAGCGCGCCAGATTCACCAGCAGGTCGGTGACCGGCCAATCGTTCGGGTCCACAAGGAACTTCAGGTTGGAGAAGTTGAAGCCGAAGGCCGGGTCCAGATGGTTCAGCAGATAATTGGGCTGTATGTCACCCGACTGCGTCCAGTCAGCCTGGTAGCTGGCCTTGAGGTCGAGCGCCAGCTGGTGTGTCGGCGCCTGGTTGATCAGGAAGTACGTGCCCAGTGTGAGCACGTTCTCCGACGAGTAGTTGCCGTTCCAGGCATATGGATTGTAGAGGCTGCCCAGGCCCCGCCCGATGCTCTGATCGCGGTTGCGGTAATACGTCAGGTCCACGCGCCCGCCGCGCGGGAGTCCGTAGGACAACTTGGCTGTCGAGTTGTACGAGTCGCCCACGTTGGTGGGAGCGCGATTGCCGTTGTCCCACTTGATGAAGTTGGGCACCGCGACATCCACGCTGTCCGACAGGCCGGAAACCTGGCTGCTGCGCGCCAGCCGGAACGTGGTGTCCACGCCCGTCGCAACGTAGAAGCCCGGGCTGTTGACGATTCCCTGATTCAGTCCGGCATACTTCTGCCCCTGGGCCGTGCCGCCGAAGAAGAACGTCAGGTTCTTGACGATCGGGATGGGCCCGCCGAAGCTCAGCTCCGCCCGGTTGAATCCGCTCGACCAGTTGGTGGGGCCGAGCATGTCCGTGAACAGGTCGAACGTGCCGCCGAACTTGGGGCCGCCCGTCTTGGTAACGAAGTTGATCACGCCCGACTGCGCATCCGCATAACGCGCGCTTATGCCGCCGGTCGTGACGTCCACCTGCGCCAGCGAGTTCGTGGGCAGATCGAAGGACTCGGTGGAACCGGTGCGGATGCGGCGGATGGGCACGCCGTCGACATACACGGCCTCTTCACCGGGCCGGCTGCCGCGGATGGTGCGCCCCGAGTTGGTCGAGATCACTCCGGGCTGCAACAGCACGATGCTGGTGGCGTTGTCGAACGGCAGCTCATCGATCTTCTCACCGGTGATGATCGCCTTTGACGACACCTGGTCGCGCGGCACGAGCGGGTTGCGCTCGCCGGTCACGACCAGCGCCTGCAGCTCGACCGCCGTCACCTCCAGCGTGAAGTTCAGCGTGAGTGTCTGGCCGGCGAGCACGCGCTGCTGGGAAATCACGACTGCGCGGAAACCGATGCTCTGCGCGCGTACGTTCACCAGCCCCGGCGGCACTTCGTTGATGAAGTAGAAACCGTCGTCGTTGGTCAGGTTACCGAACGTGGTGCCTTCGATGGTGACCTGAGCCGCAGGTACGGCCTTTCCAGTCGAGTCCAGGACGCGACCCTGGATCTTGCCGGTCGTGCCCTGCGCGCGAACACCGGTCCAGGTCGTAGCGACCAGGACCAGCGTACAGGCGAGGCCTGTGGCGAGTCGCTGTACCGCTTTACGCAGCATGGGGGATCCTCCTGGGTGCGATGATGCGAAAGGTGGTGAAACAGTGGCGCGCCCGGCGGATGCGTCCCGCCGGACGGATGTCGAAAACGCATGGCGCGCCCGCATGGCGGGCGTCTCGACGCCGGTCTTCGTAACGATCTCTTTTCGGAACGGTGATGCTTCTCTTGCGCGCGGCCAGATTACGGGGAACTGCGCAGACTGTCAAGCAACTATTGTGAACATCGTTGTCCGCCGGGGCGAATCGCCAGAACGCGTATTGCGCTTTTGCCCGGCTGTGCCTCTGGTTGCTCGTAACAGTCGTGTCGGGCCGCGCTTCGGGACCCGGTTGATGCGGACGCTGCGCGCGCGTGGTGCACTGTAGCCGGCGTCGGACCGCGCGCTCCGGGAAGGGGTAAAGGTGCGCACCGGCAGACTGCGGATTCGTTGCCGGACCGCGCGTTCCCTGCGAAGGGAAGCCTCCATGAAGCTGACTCATGCCATACTGCTCGCCGTCCTGCTGCCGGCTCCGCTGGCGGCGCAGACGCGCGAATGGACAAGCTACCGCGATTCGCTGCGGGCGCTGAGCGACGTACCCGCCTTGCAGCGGCTGCAGAGCCGGCTGCCCATGCCGGGCATGGCCACGACACCGGAGCCGCTGATCGAGCGTGGGCTCATTCGCCTGCGCATTGCCGAGGTCACGCACGATGCCACCGATGCGCAGCTGGCGCGCGAGGCATTCGAGCGTGGTGCCGATCGCTTTCCGCGGGTCACGTGGATGCATTACGGACTCGCGCTGGCCTATGCCGGTGAGGCGGCGGCGAGGCTGAATCAGGAAAACGGGATCACGGTGACGCACAGCTTCGCCGAGATCCTGGGCAAGGATCCGAAATCGCGCGCGCGCAAGGCGGCGCAGGACGCTCTGGAGCTGGACTCGCTCTTCGCACCCGCCGCCGTGCTGCTGGCGCGGCTCGCGGTGGACGATGGCCGCGATCATGGCGACATCGTGGCGGCGAGGCAGGCACTGCTGGGCCTGCGCCGCAACGGCCAGGCTACGCCCGAGGTGAACAGTGCGCTGGCGGAGGTGGAGACGGCGCTCGGCGACTACCACCAGGCGGAAGCTGCCCTGGACGAAGGCGGCAGCGCGCCGACGCTGGTGGCGCGCGCGCAGGCGCTCCTCCTGCAGCCGGGTCGCGACGATGCCGGTGCAGCCGCCTACTTCGCCGCTGTGGACACGCTGGACGCGGCCAGCGCCGAGCGCCTGTTCCAGGACGTCGGGGTGATCGCCACTGCGGCCGAAGTCGCGGACTGGGAGCATGCCGACCTGAGCGGACGCCGCTTCTGGCTGCACCGCTTCTGGGAGCGGCGTGCTGCTGACAGCGGTGTTACGCCGGCCGAGCGCCTGGCCGAACACTATCGCCGGCTGGCTCTCGCCCGCCGCGACTACCTGCGCAATTCGCGGCGGGGCGTGAATGGCAGCGGTGTGCTGCTCGCCGAAACCGCCACGGGCGGCAGCCCCTTCGACGACCGCGGTGTGGTGCTGCTCAAGCGCGGTCTTCCCGAGCGCGTGGTGAGCACGCGCTCCGATGGCCTGCTGCCCAACGAGACGTGGATCTACCGCGCACCCGACGGCACCTCTAACCAGCTGTTTCATTTCGTCGCGCTGCGCGGCAGCCGCGACTACAGTCTGGTCAGCGACCTGCTGCAGGCGCTGGATGGGGCGGTGGATCCCATCGAAGACAAGGCGCGCTTCGACCGCGCCGTCATTTCCCTGATCGAAGACCGGGCTGCCTTCGAGCCGCGCTACCAGGCGGCCGTCGCCCGGCTGCGCGCCGACCTGCTGACGTTCAACACCGGCTCGCGTGTCATTGACCAGACCGAGATCCGGCGCATGGTGCACACCGAGGTGGAATCGGTGGACGCCGAGTACCGGCGCCAGGCGCGCCAGGCGCTGGCCAGTGACGTGTACGTGGCACGCTACGACCGCGAACTGCCCTTCCACTTCGACGTGTTCACGTTCCGCGCGCCCTTCGGCCGCACCGACCTCACCGCTGCGTTCGCGATTCCCGCCGAAGGCGCGGCCGCGCTCGAGGAGCAGGGCCGGCGCGTGTATCCCGTGGCGCTCTCCATCATATTGCAGGATACGCTGACCGACGACGTCACGCGCCGCGACACACTGGTACGCATCGCCACGGCGCAGCCGCTGCATGCCGGTGATTTCCTGCGCGCGCACGTCACGCTGCCCGTGCTGCCGTCTGATAACACGGTGTATCGGGTGGTGGCGCGCAGCCCGGTGGTGGACGCGGGCAGCGTCTTCACGGGCACGACACGGCTCAAGGACTACACGGGTGCGGGCCTGCAGGTGAGTGACCTGGTGCTGGCCTCGCCCGACAGCGCCGGGGACTGGGAGCGCGGCGACCTCAAGCTGGCCGTGACCCTGCCTCGCCGGTTCCAGCCCGGCCACCCCTTCACACTCTTCTACGAGATCTACAATCTGGCCGCGGACGCGCCCTACCGGACTCACCTCACGGTCGATCCCGTGCAGGGCGGAGGCGCACTGGGCAGCGTGAAGCGCCTGTTCGGCGGCGGCCCGCCGCACATTGATCTGCGCTTCGAGGATCGCGCGCGACCGGACGTCACGGGAGCCCTGCAGGAACTGCGTCGCCTGGGCACCGACCTGCCGCCCGGCCGCTACCGCATGCGCATCACGGTGACCGGTGTGCAGACGGGCGAACGCGCGGAGAGTGAGACGGTCTTCGAAGTCGTCGGTTAGGCGGGCCCGACGGCGGAGCGACGCACTGCGGCATCGTGCCGCCGGACGGAACCGGCGCGCCGGCCTGTGATGGCCCGTCGCACCCGCTGACCGGGTGTTCCATTCCTGCACTTGATTCTTCGATTCAGGGCGGAGTCAGCCGCGCACCGGCCGAGCCCGCGTCTTGCGCGCACACGTTGAACGCCCGAACGGCATAACAAGTGACAGTCCGAGATTGCTGACATGCGTGTCCGCAATTCCCCTACGTCTCTGCGTTCGCCGACGCCAGCACCTTCAACAGCGCCTGTGCCTTGTCCAGCGTCTCATCGTACTCGCGCGCGGGCACGGAATCGGCAACAATGCCCGCGCCGGCCTGCACGTGCGCGCGCCCGTTCTCCGCGACGAGCGTGCGTATGGCGATGGCAGTGTCCATCGCGTGCCCGCCCCACGAGAAGTAACCAACTGCCCCCGCGTAAGGCCCCCGCCGCACCGGCTCCAGCTCATCGATGATCTGCATCGCCCGGATCTTGGGCGCGCCCGAAACCGTGCCCGCCGGAAAACACGCACGGAATACGTCGACCGCGCTCAGTCCTGCGCGCAGCTCGCCTTCCACCTGACTCACCAAATGCAGCACGTGGCTGTAGCGCTCGATGCTCATGAAGTCGGTGACGTGCACGCTGCCGTAGCGCGCAATGCGGCCCACATCATTGCGGCCCAGGTCGACGAGCATGAGATGCTCGGCACGCTCCTTCTGGTCGGCCAGGAGTTCGGCGGCGCGCGCGGCGTCTTCGGGTTCTGTACGCCCGCGCGGGCGCGTGCCCGCGATGGGCCGGAGTGTCACCTTGCCATCCTCGAGCCGCACCATGACCTCGGGCGATGACCCTACGAGACTGACGCCATCGAGTTCGAGGAAGAACAGGTAGGGCGAAGGGTTGAGCGCGCGCAGCATGCGGTAGAGCTGGAAGGGATCGACGGTGAGCGGCACCGTGAGTCGCTGGCTGGCGACCACCTGGTACGCATCACCGGCGCGGATGTACTCGCGGATGCGCTCGACATCGCTCTCGTACTGCGCCCGCGTGTGCGTGCTGCGGAAGGGCGTTGCCGCACGCGCGCTGTCGGCATCGAGGCGGGGCGGGCCGGGGCGCTCCGCCAGTGCGCGCACCACCTCGTCCACGCGCTCAACCGCGGCGTCGTAGCGACGGCGCAGCTCGATGCGGTCGGCGACCCCCCCGACCTCCACGGTGGTGATGGCCTGCGCGCGACCGAATACGTTGTCGATGGCCAGCACCACATCGGTGAAGAGCAGCAGCGCCTCGGGCAGGTTCCTGTCGTCCGGGGGCGGGTCGGGCAGGCGTTCAATGTAACGGATCACATCGTAACCCAGATAGCCGACGGCACCGCCTGTGAAGCGCGGCAGTCCGGGCAGCCGCGCACAGCGCGCAGCGCGCAGTCGCTGGTCGAGGTCGGCCAGCGGATCCCGCACCGGTTCAGACGCCGACCATCCGCGTTCGGGTGACCAGGTCGAAACCAGCCCGCCCGGCTGCAGCCGCCAGGCACCGCGCGGGCGCGTGCCGAGGAAGGTGTAGCGTGCCCACTTCTCGCCACCCACCAGCGATTCCAGCAGGAAGCCGAAATGCGCGGCCCCGGCAACCGCGGGTGGCGTGTGCGGCGTCGCGCGGTGATCTTCCGGCGACCACCGCGCCAGCTTCGCGTAGGCCGTGACGGCGGTGTCGGAGTCGAACAGGAACTCGCGGTAGAGCGGAACCAGCGCGGCGGTTCCCGCCAGCCGCACGAAATCGTCGAACGCGGGCTTGATCATGGGCGCGGCAAGATCCCCTGCTGCAAGGGATAAGTCAATCATCATCGCCATCGACACGGGCGGCACGTTCACCGACGTGGTGGCGTGGGATGATGGACGCTGCATCGTGCTGAAGGTGCCGTCGACGCCGGCGGATCCCGCGCTCGCGGTGCTGCGCGGCATCGCGCAGGCACAGTCGAGTCTGGAAAGGCCTGTCGGCGGCGACGGCAGCGAAGCGGGCGCCCACCCGGACGGCGCGCGACCGTTCCTGCTGATCCACGGCTCCACGGTGGCCACTAACGCGCTGTTGGAGCGGCGCGGCGCTCGCGTGGCGCTGGTCACCAATCAGGGTTTCGAGGACATCATCGAGATCGGCCGGCAGAACCGGCCGCAGCTCTATGCGCTGGTGGGCTCGCGTCCCGAGCCGCTGGTACCGCGCGACTTGCGCTACGGCGTGCAGGGCCGGCTGGGTCCGGCGGGCGAGGAGCTGGAGCCGCTGCATGCCGGGGAACTGGCGACGCTGGCCGCCCGGATCCGGGGCGATGCCGTGGCCCTCTGCCTGCTGCACAGCTACGCCAACCCCGCGCACGAACGACGCGTGGCCGAGGCGCTCGTCGCGCTGGGCGTGCCCGTCTCGGTGTCCAGCGAGCTGCTGCCGGAATTCCGCGAGTACGAGCGTACCGCGACCACGGTGGTCAATGCCTACGTGGCCCCTGTAATGGACCGTTATCTCGGGCGCATCGAGAGCGACTCGGGCGCCGCGCGGGTCCGCATCATGGGCTCGGGCGGCGGCGCGATCCCGGTCGGCCGCGCCCGCCGCGAGGCGGTGCACACGGTGCTTTCGGGTCCTGCCGGCGGCGTCACGGGCGCGCTGGCGGTGGCGCGCCGGGCCGGCCTCGAGCACATCCTCTCATTCGACATGGGCGGTACGTCCACGGATGTCGCGCTGTGTCCGGGCCGGCCGCTGCACACGCGCGAGTTCACCATTGCCGGCCTGCCCGTGGCCGTACCGGTCCTCGACATTCACACGGTGGGTGCGGGCGGTGGCTCGCTGGCGCGCCTGGATGCGGGCGGCGCGCTGCGCGTGGGACCCGAGAGCGCAGGGGCCGAGCCCGGCCCCATCTGCTATGGCCGGGGCGGCACGCGTGTCACCGTGACCGATGCGAATGTCTGGCTGGGCCGTTTGCCGGTCAGCGGCTGGCGCCATCGGCTGGCGGACGAGGCAGGCAGCGCGCGCTCGCCAGCAGCCGCCGGGCTGGACCGCGCCGCGGTGGAGCAGCCGCTGGCCGCGCTTGCGGCGGGACTGGGGACCGATCTGGATGGTGCAGCCGAAGGCGTGCTGGCGGTTGCCAACGCGGCAATGGAGCGGGCGCTGCGGGTGATCAGCGTGGAGCGGGGCTACGATCCGGCGGATTTCACGCTGCTGCCGTTCGGCGGGGCGGCCGGGTTGCACGCGGCCGCGCTGGCCGAGCGCCTGGGGATACCTCGGCTGCTCGTACCTCCCGACCCGGGTGTGCTGTCGGCGTGGGGCATGCTGGTGGCACCGGTGCGCAAGGACGTTTCGCGCACGGTGCTCTGGCGCGCGGAAGATGCGGCCAGGCTGGAGTCGGCGTTCGCGGAGCTGGCGGGCGCGGCGGTGGCGGCCATGGGCGACGAAGGGATCCCGGCGTCGTCGCTGGAAGTAAACCGCTTCGTTGATGCGCGCTACCGAGGTCAGAGCTTCGAGCTGACGGTGCCGGCTGACGGCTGGGTGGAAGCGTTCCACACGGCGCACCATGCGCGCTACGGCTATCAGCGGCCCGACGCGGTGGTGGAAGCGGTGACGCTGCGAGTGGAGGCACTGTCGCCGGGCGCCAGCGTGGCCTCACCGGTCGTGGGCGCAGCGGCGTCCGACGAAGCGCCGGTGGCGGCGCGCGAGGAAGTGTCGGCGGGCGGGTGTCGCTTCATCGTACCGCACTACCTGCGTGAGGCACTGTTGTGCGGGCACGTGCTCGCGGGCCCGTGCGTAGTGCTCGAATATTCGTCCACGCTGTGGCTGCCGGCTGGCTGGCGCGGCCGGGTGCTGCAGGACGGCAGCATACTGGCCGAGAAGGAATGACGATGCGTCTGTACGCGACCAGAGCCCTGAGGCCGGCGGTTCCCCTGCCCCTCACCGGCGTCACAGGTTAGGTTATCGAATTCATGGGTACGCAGACGATCAGCAAGACACCGCGCCCCGGCGCGCGTGGCGAGCGGCCCCCGTCGACAGACATCAAGCCGCCGGAGACGTACCGGCCGCCCTACCTGGCGGCGGGCCTCGCGGCGTTCGGTGTCTTCCTGCTCTACGCGGCGACGCTGGCGCCTACCACGCAATTCTGGGACACCAGCGAATACATCGCCACCGCGCACATGCTGGGCATCCCGCATCCGCCGGGCAACCCCCTGTTCGTAGTGCTGGCGCGCACGTGGGACATCCTGCTCAGCCCGTTCGGTCTGTCGGTGGCCGTGCGCATCAATCTGTTCAGCGCATTGATGGGAGCGCTGGCGCACGGCTGCTGGTTCCTCGTGGCGCACCGCGTCATGGCGTACTTCTCCGAGAACCGCGCGGTGCGACTGGTAGGCGCGGGGGCGGCCGTGCTGCTCAGCGCCACCGCCTTCACGGTGTGGAACCAGTCCAACGTCAACGAGAAGGTCTACACGGTCAGCCTGTGCACCATCGCGCTGCTCTCGTGGCTGGCTTTCCGCTGGCGCGATCACATCGGCGAGGGCAAGGACGACAACCTGCTGCTGCTGATGGTGTTCATCCTGGCGCTTTCAGTGGGCAACCACCTGATGGCGTTCCTGGCGGCGCCCGCACTGGTCGTCTACATACTGCTGGTCCATCCGCGTACGCTGATCAACTGGCGGCTCTACGCCACGTCGATCGTGGCGGGCGTGCTGGGTCTCTCCATCCATCTTTTCCTGCCGCTGCGGGCCGGTCTCAAGCCGGTGATCGACGAGGCGGACCCGACGTGCGCCACGCTGGGCAGCGCGGTGGAGAGTATCGTCACCATGGGTCGCGCCGGCTGTACGGCGCTGTCGGAGTCGCTGGAGCGGCGGCAGTACGACAAACCCTCTGTTATGGTCAATCCGATCGTGTTCCCCAACCAGGACATGCCGCGTGACGCGCACCTGTTCTCACGTCAGGTGCTGAACTACGCGGAATACTTCGACTGGCAGTGGGCGCGTTCGGTGGCGGGCAATCTCAGCTGGTTCGGTGGCTTCCGGCCGCTGCTGACTCTGCTGTTCTCGTTCCTCGGTCTGGTGGGCGCCTGGGCGCACTGGCAACGCGACCGGCGCAGCTTCCTCTACATCGCATTGCTCTACGGCACGCTGTCGCTCGGTCTGGTCTTCTACCTGAACTTCAAGTACGGCTATACGCTGCCGGACGCGCTCATGAAGCGGGACCTGGTGGCGCTCATCGGCAACCCGCGCGACATGACGGAGGTGCGCGAGCGCGACTACTTCTTCATGGTCAGCTTCTCGTTATGGGGTCTCTGGTCCGGCATCGGTCTCACCGTGCTCTGGCAGCAGCTGACCGAGTACCTGGCGCAGCGGGGCGCGGCGCGTTCGCGGCTGGCCGCGGCGCCGCTGCTGGGTATTGCGTTCCTGCCGCTGCTGTTCAACTGGAGCTGGGCCAGCCGCCATCACGATTACACGGCGAGAGACTGGGCGTACAATCTGCTGATGAGCATCGAGCCGTACGGCATCGTGTTCACCAACGGCGACAACGACACGTTCCCGCTCTGGTACCTGCAGGAAGTGGAAGGCATCCGGCGTGACGTCACCGTCATGGTGATGAGCTACCTGAACACGCCGTGGTACGTGAAGCAGATCAAGCAGCTCACAGCGCCCTGCCCGCCCGGTGTGGACCCGCTGGCGGATCCGACGCGCATCGTGTGCCAGCGCCCGTACGAGGCCTCCAAGGGGCCACCGATGTACGCGCACCTGCTGGCGCCCACGGATTCGCCGGGCCATCCGACACAGGCGCTGCCGCCGGGCACGCACGTGCCCACGCGATCCATTGTATCGCTGTCGGATCAGGAGATCGACTCGACGGCGGGAACCATGCCCTACGCGCTGTCCGAGGCGAGGGTATTCTCGGCCGGCAACATCCAGACGACGCTGCCGCAGAACGACGTGATCATCCCGTCGGACCTGTTCATGGCGGGGATGATCAAGCAGTCGATCGATGACCGCCCCGTGTATTTCGCCATGACCACGCAGGCGTACGATGAGCTGCGCCTGCGTCCCTACCTGATCCGCCAGGGCGTGGCTTTCAAGCTGAACGACGGGCCGGTGAAGCCGGATTCGACGAACGGCATTCGTCAGCCGCAGGACTCGCGGGTGGCGATGCTGATCGGCCCGTACCTGGATGTGCCGCGCACGGACGAACTGATCGAGCACGTCTTCCAGTATCAGGGCGGGTTCCCGGACAAGTGGACGCACTGGGTGGATTCGGCGACGGAAGGCATTCCACTCTACTACGCGTACACGTACTACGGTCTGGCGGAAGCGTATCGCACGATGGGCAACGACAGTACGGCGGATCGTCTGTCCAAACGCTTCGATGCGTTCGTGACGCTGGGCACCGCGCGCGACCAGGCAAACCGCTAGGGTACCCGCCTGCCGGAGCAGCGGCTACCGGCGGGTCACACGAGCAGCGGAGTCCAGAGTGAGCCCGACGCGGACTCCTCGCTGACGCGGCTGGCGCCTGTGCGCTCGTCGTACTCCACGCGCAGCACGTTGTCCAGCCCTTCCCGGATACCCTCGATGTGTGTGATCAGGATGACCTGCTCGAAACGGCCCTCGAGCTGGTGCAGCAGCTGCACGACATTGTCGCGGTGCTCGATGTCGAGGGAACCGAATACTTCGTCGAGAATGAGGATGGAGAGCTGCTGGCCGGCGCGCTCCGCGATCATCTGACTGATGGCGAGGCGCAGCACGAGGTTGGCGATGTCCTCCTCACCGCCGCTGATCACGGGTTTCTGCTCGCCCTCATCGAGCACCAGCACGTTGTAGTCGTCATCGATCTCGATGGCGGTGTAGCGGCCATCGGTGATTTCCGTGAGGAAGGCGCTGGCCAGCTCGGACAGCTCGGGGCGGACGCGGGCGTTCAGGTCCTGGCGCAGCTGTGACAGTGCGGCATCCAGCTCATTGTGGTGGCGCTGCTCGACCTCGAGGCGCCTCGCCTGTGCCTCGCGCTTCTGGTGGGCCTTCAGCTCGCGCAGCGCGGCCCGCCGTGCCTCTTCCGCAGTCTGCACGCGCCCGGACATCTCGACCGCGTGCAGCTCAGCGCGGCGCAGCGCCTGGTTGGCCTGGTCGTGCTCGGCGCGGATGCTCTCGTAGCCGGCCTCGCTCCAGTCGATGCTGCCGGCCTCGCGCTGCAGCCTGCCGATGCGGCGTTTTGCACTAACAGTGAGTTTGCCCGCCTCCTGCTGCTGCTGCCGTCGTTCCGGCTCCGCCTGGAGTATGGCCTGCAGCGCAGCGGCCTGCCGCTCCAGGGCGCGCAGCTGCTCGAGGCGCTGCTCCAGCGCCTCGTAGACCGCCTCATCCGTGTCGGGCGGGAGCGCGTTCAGGTCCCTGCGCAGATCGCGCAGGCGCTGGTCCCTGCGTTTCCGTTCGTTGGCCAGGGTCCACAGTTCCTGCACGGCCTGCTCGCAGCGCGCCAGCTGCTGCGCCTTGTCCTCGACCGTGGCGCGCAATTCGTCGCGGCGCTGTTCGGCGCTGCTCAGCTCAGCGGGTTTCTGCGCCAGCTGCCTTTCCCGCTGGCTCAGCCATTTGCCATCCTGCACGAGCGCGTAGTACTCGTCTTCGAGGCGGCCCACGACGTGCTCGAACTCCTTGCGCAGCGGCCGCTCGCACGTGGGACACTTGCCATCCGGCCCGGCCTTCCTCAGCTCACGCACCTTGTCCTGCAGCTCGCGCGCGCGGTCGCGGTAGGAGGCGAGACGGGTAGCCACCTCCTGGCGCGTGGCGGACCACGCGGCCTGCTGTTCGGCGGTTTCCGATTCCGCGGCCTCGAATGCGGCGCGCGTGCCGGAAAGCTCGTCTTCGAGCGCGCGCAGCAGCGCGGGCGCCTGCTCGACCTGCGCCATGCGCTGGGAGGCTCCGGCCAGCTCTTCCAGCAGGGTCTTCTCATTCTGCACCAGCAGCTGCCGGCGCTGGGCGGCGAGCCGCTGCGTGGCCAGCTGCTCGTGGCGGGCCAGCAGCGCGGGCAGTTCGGCCAGCTCGGGCCCCAGCATCTCGAGCGTGGCCGCAGCCTCGGCAATGACGGCAAGCTCCTTCTGCGCGCGCTCGTTGTCCCGCCCGGCCATTCCGAGGTCCTTCTGCGCAGAGGCCAGCGCGTGCGCGTTCTCGCGTGCGCGATCACGCCGTTTCTGCGCCTCACTCCAGCGCGGGTTCATTTCGACGACCACGGCGGAGGCCGCCATGCGCTCGCGCTCGGCCGCTTCCAGTTCTTCGCTGGCCACTTCCAGACGCTGGTCCGCCACCGCGATCGACTTCTCCAGCGCGACCGGGTCGGTCTGGCCGGTGCGCAATCCTTCCAGCTCGTGACGCAGCTGCGTGCGCCGCTCGCGTACGCGATCCTGCGCCACGCGCAGCCGCTCGTACCCTAACAGACGATTGAGGAAGCGCGCGCGCTGCGTGGCTCCCATGTTGGCCAGGAACTGCAGCTCCTTCTGTCCCGTGAAGTAGGTGTTGAAGAACTCCTCACGGTTCATCCCCAGGCGGGACTGCAGATAGGCTGTCGTTCCACCCAGACCGGTGGCCGACGGACCACTGCTGCCATCGATGAACACCTCGGCATCATGCAGCGTGCGCACCACGCGGTACTCGTGGCCGCCCAGCTCGAACACCAGCTCGACTTCGACGCGCGCGCGCTTCGGCGCCTGCGTGAAACGCAGCGTCTCATTGGTGCCGCGCGCGGCCGCGGAGCCATACAGTGCCCAGGCGATGGCCTCGAGAATCGTGCTCTTGCCCGAACCGTTGGGGCCGATGATGCCCGTGAGCCCGGCGCGGAAGAGAATCTCCGTGTCCGCATGCTGGCGGAAATTCGTGAGGTGCAGCCGGGCGAGGCGCATGGACGGGCTACGGAGCGGACGGTTCGAGCAGGGGCTCGTCCGGGTCATTGCCGGCGGCGGCCAGGTACTGCTGCGCCAGCTCGAGCAGGCGTTCGCGATCAATGTCGCCGGACGAGGGCTGCCACACGCGATTCAGGAAGTCGGCGGCCTCCTCGTCGAGCGGACGGGGCGTGTGGCCGCGGCCATCGGACGTGGCGGGCCGGCGCGCGGGCCGGCGCACGTCGAGGTGGAAGTGCAGCGCGCGCGCGCGATACTCGCGCAGCCTGCGGTGATCCAGCTCGCGGAACAGGTCGCGCGGCACGTCATCGATGATGAGGCGCACGATGCGGCCCTCAATGCCGCCGCTCACGCGTTCGATGCGCTCACGGATGCGCGCGACCACATCCGCAGGTTCCAGAAAGCGCGCGTGGGCGGCGTCCCACGCGGAGAAGCGTGACAGCTCGACAATGGGCCGCGTGGCGAGCGGATGGAACGTGGCGCTGCCGCGTTGCGTGTCCCAGGTGACGAAGCCCTTGGGCGCCGTCTCGATCCAGATGTTGGTGGAGGTCCTCTCGATGGCGCCCGCATACCACATGTTAGGCGCCAGCTGTGTGGCGATGTGGTAATGGCCGAGCGCCACGTAATCCCAGCGCTCGACGCGGATGTCGCTGATGTCGATCTGCGCGCCGCCGAACTCGCTGACGTAGCCCAGCATGCGATCCACTTCCTCGCCGCGCACGGTGGCGTGCATCATGAGGATCTGCGTGCCCGCTTCGGTGGTGGGCTGCAGCTCGCCCAGCGCGCCACCCGCGAGCACGTTGTGCGGCAGGCACATGACGGCGGCATTGAGGCGGGGGAACTCGAGGACACGCGCCTCGCGATCGACCACGGTGACGTTGGGGATCTCCTGCAGGAGCGTCAGGATGCTGCCGGTCTCCAGGGCGCGCGGCGAGTCGTGATTGCCGGCGATGATGACGATGGGCGTTTCCGGCAATGCGGCGTGCAGCCGGGCGAACTGGCGGAAGGCGTCGGCAATGGCGGCGTTGGAGGGCCGGACCGTGTGGAAGATGTCGCCCGCTACCAGGACGAGGTCGACGCGCATCTCGATGATGCGCTCGAGCGCGGCGCGGAAGGCGAGGGAGACATCGCGTTCGCGCGCATTGTGGCGGGGCGATGCGTCCTCATCGGAGCCGGGAACCAGGCGGTGGTAGGCGCGATAGCCCAGGTGCAGGTCCGCCAGGTGCGCCAGGATCACCGCAGTCCCTCGCCCAGAACGTGCACGGTCTCGCCCGATATGCCGGCAGCCGCATCACTGGCCAGGAACAGCACCGCGTCGGCAATCTGCTCGCGGGTCACGAATTTCGCATCGTCGGGGTCGCTTGCGTTCTGGCGGTTCTGCCCGGTATCGATGAGGCCGGGCGCCAGCGCGTTCACGCGCACGCCGTGACTCTTCTCCTCGAGCGCCATGGCGCGAGTGAGCGCGACGACGGCCGCCTTGGCCGCGCTGTAGGCGCCCAGGCTCTTCACGGCGCGCAGGCCGGCGGGCGCGGCAAAATTGACAATGGCGCCGTGGGCCGCGCGCAGCATGGGTAACGCGGCGTTACTCACGCGCAGCGCGGTTTCCGCGTTGCGCTCGATCTCGCGCCGCCATTCCTCGGGCGACGTATCGGCGAGTGGCTTGATGAGGGAGAGCCCGCCGGCGACGTTCACCAGGACATCGAGGCGCCCGAAGCGCTGCTGGACGACGGCGAGCAGGCGGTCCACGTCGTCGCCTGCAAGCAGATCCGCCATCACCGCGACCGCATCGCCGTGTGCGGACAGTTCGCGGGCGATGTCTTCCACCGGCGCGCCGCGTCCGGTGACGATGACGTGTGCGCCCGCCCGCAGGAAGCGCTCGGCAATGGCGAAGCCGGCCTGACCCCGCGCGCCCACACCAGTGATGAGAGCCACTCTGCCATTCATGTCGTTCCTCCCGTTTCCCGGCAGCGCGCCCCAGGGCCGCAGTGCGCGCGCCAGCACCACAGCCGCGGCCGCGCCGAGATAGAGCGCCGGCGCATTGTAGCGGGGAATGAGCAGTGCGGCTGCAGCGAGCACACCGATGGCGGCGCCGGCGAGCGCGGCGGTTGCGCCGCCCGGTCCGGCTTCCGCGAGACCCATGAACAACGAGCCCGCGGTGTATGCGGGCATCGCGAGCAGCAGCAGCACGGCCAGTGCGCGACCATAACCGGAATCACGCAGCGGTATGCTCGACAGCCATGCGGTTGCGAAGAAACCCGCAATGATGAGTGTCGCAACGGCGATGACCCAGCGGGCACGTGTCGCCGCGAAGCCTCGTGCGCCCACGCCGGCCCAGAGGCCCGCCGCCATTGAGCCCAGCGTGAGCGCGATGATGAAGCCGGCGGCGCGCAGGAAACCACCGCCTGTATAGAGAAGCAGCGCGTGACCGGCGGTGATGGACGCGGCTACCGCGGCCGCCGTGATGCCGAGCTGCGCCGCCGCCGTGATCCGCCCATGCCGCCGCCCGCCGTCGCTCATGGCTGCGCTCAGGAACGGAAGCGGCCGTAGCCGCCACGGTAGAAGAGGAGCGGCTCACCTTCGCGCGCATCTGCCGCCAGCACCTCGCCGATGAAGATGCTGTGATCACCCCCATCATGGCGGCTGGTGATGCGGCAGTCGATCCAGGCCAGGGCGTCGTCGAGCACGGGTGCGCCGGTGGTTGCGGTGTGCCAGCCTACACCATCGAACTTGTGTTCCCAGTCGTTCGCCGAAAAGCGCCTCGCCAGACGCTCATCGCCGGAGGCAAGCATGTTGACGGTGAACACACCGGCGTCGCGAATGCAATCGTGCGAGTTGGCGCTGCGGTCGATGCAAACGAGCACGAGCGACGGATCGAGGGACAGCGAAGAAACCGCGTTGGCGGTGAGACCGCACGGCTCGCCCCCGGCGTCGCGCGATGCAACGATCGCGACCCCGGTGACCCAGTGCCCGAGCACTCTGCGAAATTCGGAAGAGTCGAATGCCATGCGCTCGAATTCGCCCGGAGCGCGCGGAAACTGCGCATTGTTTTCGCGTGCGGGCCGCGGGCGCCGTGGCGTGGTCGGTTGCTTCCCGGCGACTGAAGACTTTAACTTCGAGAGAATCGCCTTCAACGAATGGAAGAGGAGGCCGTCATCAAGGTTGCCCTGGTGGCCTGCTGCCTGATACTAACCGTTCTGGCGGCGTGCGACAACGTGAATTGGGGTGGTGCGGAAGTCACCATCGTGAAGCCGCCGCCGAAGGCCAGCGGGCAACCCAGGCCGGGCGTGGAGCCGGGTGCGGGGCGACTGCCGGACGGCCCTGTGCTCTACCACGTGACGGCAGCGGGCGATGGCTCGGCGCGTCTGATACCGGTCGCTGAAATTGCCGCCGACTCGCTGCTCCCGGTGGTGCCGGCCGGCGACGTACACGCGTGGAACGAGTCGTTCATGTCGCGACATCTGCGCCAGGGTTCGGAGTTCGTGCTGTTCCACGATGGCGTTCGCGCCGGCACGTTCGTGACGCAGTCGGCGAGTGCGGACGAAGGCGCGTGCCGGCCGGTGCCTGTCGCCACGGGGACGCTCGAGCTGGGTTCGGGGGCTGCAGGCGTGCACGATTTTCTGGCACTGGCGCGCGTGCAGGCACCGCAGATCCAGCGCCGCACCAACGAGACGCTCACGCCAACGCGCACCATGCGCGTGCTCGCGCCCATTCTGGCGGACCACATGCTGCGTACGCGTAATGCGCCGTTGCCGGGCAACTGGGAGCGAGCACAGGCGCAGCTGAAGCCGTTCCCCATTCCGGGCTCGCAGGACCCGGCGTTCGCGGCCACCTACCTGGTAGGGGACACACTGGGTCCGGGACTCGATGACATAGGCCAGTCGCTGTTCTTCGTCGCGGTACCGGCCCGTCTTGGGTATGACACGGTATTCGTGCGTTTCCGCGACTACGAGACGGGCGGCAAGGAAGCGCCCGCCGTGCTGGATTATCTGGACTGGACGCGCGACGACATGCCGGAGCTGCTGCTGAAGCTCTACGGAACGGGAGACGACGGGTATGCAGCGGTCGGCCGCGGCGCCAACGGAACGTGGCGCATGCTGCTGGAAGAGCGCTGCACCCGCAATGCAGCAGCGGATTCGCTTCGCCACGATTCCATCCCGGCCCGCAAGGACACCACGAGCTGAGCCGCAGACGGGCGGCGCGTGATCAGGCAAGGCGCGCCGCTCATTCCCGCCGCCCTGTGTTCCGATCCTGAGAGATACGCCATCGAGGGCTGGCGACCGATAACCCGTGCGTCATCAAATTCGTGCAGAGCACGCGGCACGCAGAGGCGGGCATGGCACGCGTGGCGGCCGGATGCGTCCGCCACCGCGGGACTGGCGTGCATCCATTGTGCTTGCGTGGCTCGATGGTGCCGGCTACGCTAGCCGCCGCGTTCGTCAGGAGGGAACACTGGCCAGTCATCGGGAAGCGAAATCGTCGCGTGCGGGTATGCTCTCCGTCCTTCTCGGCGACGGTTTTCTTCTTGACGGCTGCTGACGTGCCCGCCCTTCCGCATTCCCCGGCCGCATTCTTACTGCATCGGCGAACCGCGCTGTTCGCATGCTGCCTCGCACTGCTGGCGCCGCTGGCCGCCTGCCGCGCGGAGTCGGCCGCACGCGCTTCCGCCATCACGATCGTGGATGGCGATGGGCGCACGATTCGTCTTGACACTCCGGCTCAGCGCGTGGTTTCCCTGGTGCCGGCCAGCACGGATGTCCTGCTCGCGCTGGGTGCGTCGGACCGGGTGGTCGCGCGCACCGACTACGACCAGGATCCGCGGCTCGCGGCCGTGCCCGCGGTGGACAATGCCCTGACGCCGAGTGTGGAGTGGATCGCGCAGCAGCGGCCGGACCTGGTGATCGCGTGGCCCGACCGCCAGACGCGCACCATTGTGGGCCGGCTCATCGAGCTGGGCGTTCCGGTCTACGCGTCACACACCGAATCGCTGGCCGACGCGCGCAAGAACATGCACGACATTGGTGCGCTGCTGGGTCTGGACAGTGCGGCGATGCACCTGGTCGGCGCACTGGACTCGGCGATGGCAGCCGCGCGCGCACAGGTCGCGAATCTGCCGCGCGTCAGCGTGCTCTACCTGATTGGCCTCGATCCACCCATGGCGGCAGGATCGGGCACGTTCGTGAACGAGCTGATCGACGTCGCGGGCGGCGCCAACGTGGTGCGGGCTTCGCCCACACGCTGGCCCGAGCTGAGCGTCGAGGATGTGCTGGCGAAGCAGCCGCACGTGATTGTGGCCGCGGTGGAGGCGCAGTCGGCGGAACAGGTGCGCAGCAGGCTGAGCGCGTCTCCCGGCTGGCGCACACTCGATGCGGTGCGTGCAGGACGCGTGTTCGTGGTCGACGCCACGCGCTTCAACCGGCCGGGCCCGCTGCTGATCAGCGCCATCCACTCGCTGGTGGTCGCGATCCATCCGGAGAGCGCACGACCGTGAGAACACTGGCGTCGCCGGAAGACCGGCCGGTTCCCGCGATCGGCGACTCCACCGCCTGGCGACTCGCGATTCTCGCGGGCGGGCTGATCTTCACGGCGTTGCTCAGCCTGAGCACGGGACCGGCGCAGATCCCCTCGTCCGCGCTGATCGATGCGCTCACGGGCGGCGGTGATGCGACGACGCGCACGATCGTCCTCGACCTGCGTCTGCCACGCACGCTCTTCGCGATTCTCGTGGGCGGCGGGCTGGCCACCAGCGGCGCCGCGTTCCAGGCGCTGCTGCGCAATCCGCTGGCGGAGCCGTACGTGCTGGGTGTTTCCGGCGGCGCCGCCGTGGGTGCGGTGGCCGGCATCGTGCTGGGCCTGGCATCGGCGGCGTGGGGCCTTCCGCTGGCCGCCTTCGCCGGCGCCATGGGCGCCATCGGCCTGGTATTCTGGGTGGCGCTGCGTGTGGGCCGCGGCTTCGATTCGCGCGTGCTGCTGCTCGCCGGTGTCGTGATGGGCGCGTTCTTCAATGCCGTGATTCTGCTGCTGCTCACGTTCACGAACATCGAGAGCTTCCGCTCCGCTGTGTTCTGGATGATGGGCAGTCTGGCACCCGCGAGCTGGCCGCTCGTGCTCATTGTGGCGATCTACATCCTGCCCATGGTGGCGCTGCTGGTGGCGCTGGCGCGCGCCTTCAACCTGCTGGCGCTGGGCGATGAGACCGCGCTCTACCTCGGCATCCGTGTCGAGCGCGTGAAAGTGATCGCCTACGTGCTGGCATCACTCGTCGTGGCCGCCTCGGTTGCGGCCTGCGGCGTAGTGGGCTTCATCGGACTGATCGTGCCGCACGCACTGCGCCTGCTCTGGGGCGGCGATCACCGCTTTCTGCTGCCCGGCTGTTTCCTCGCGGGAGGCGCCTTCCTGCTGCTGGCGGACACGGCGGCGCGCACCATGGCGGCGCCCGCGGAGCTGCCGGTGGGTGTGATCACGGCGCTGGTGGGCGTGCCCCTGTTCGTCGTGATCCTGTCGCGGAGTCTGCGGTGAGCGACATTCCCGCGTCAGCCGCCACCGTGGAGCCCGCGTCCGGCCCGGCCGCATTCCAGGCGTCTAACGTCGAGTTTGTGTACCCGGGCGCGCAGCGGCCCACCGTGCACGATGCCACACTGCGCGTGGACAAGGGTTCGCTGGTGGCGATCATCGGGCCCAACGGCTCGGGCAAGTCGACGCTGCTGCGGCTGCTGCTGGGCGTGCTGCCGCTGGAGTCGGGCACGGTGCACTACGAGGGTCGCGCCATTGCGGACTGGCGGCGGCGCGAGCTGGCGCAGCGCATCGGCGTGGTCACGCAATCCGAGGAGATCCCCTTCCCCATAACGGTGCGCGAGCTGGTGGCCATGGGCCGCTACCCGCATCTGGGCCCGTGGCGTCGCTCCAGCCGCGCGGATGAGCTGGCCGTCGGGATGGCCATGGAGCGCTGCGCGGTGAGCGATCTCGCGGCGCGACCCATGGACCGCCTCTCGGGCGGCGAGCGGCAGCAGGCCCGGATCGCGCGCGCACTGGCGCAGGAACCGGCGACGTTCGTGCTGGATGAACCCACCGCACAGCTCGACATTGCGCACGAGATGGCGATCTTCGAGCTGCTCGCGGAACTGAGCCGCAAGGATGGCGCGACCGTGCTCGTGGTCACGCACAACCTGAACCTTGCAGCGCGTTATGCCAGCGGGCTCGTGCTGCTGGACCGCGGCCACGTCGTCGCCGAAGGCTGTGCTCGTGACGTGCTCACGCGCGAGACCATCGAGCGCGTGTACGGCTGGCCGGTCATGGTGGTGCCGCACCCGGGCACGGGCGGGGACGCGGGCGCACCGCAGATCGTGCCGCTGACGGAACCGGCCAAACGCCGGCCCGGCAGCAATCGCTGAGCGAAAAAGCTGAAGGCCCGCACCATTCAATGCGGGCCTTCTCTTCCTGACACACCGTGCAAAGCTTCAGGCTGCGAAGCTTTCCAGCGCAGTGCCCAGCTCGCCTTCACGCAGCCGCTTGAGTGCACGATCACGCAGCTGGCGCACACGCTCACGCGTCACGCCGAGCATGTTGCCGATCTCCTCGAGCGTGTGTTCACGGCCGCCGTCGAGACCGAAGTAGAGGCGCACCACGCGCGCATCACGCGGCGTCAGTGTATCGAGGGCGCGCTCGATGTGCTCGGTGAGCAGACGCTCTTCGACTTCCTCTTCGGGCCGCTCGGCTTCCTCGAACATGAAACGCTCGACGAGCTGGCTGTCCTCGCTGTCGCCGATGGGCGCATCGAGGCGGATCTCCGCGGCATTCAGCGTCTGCAGCGACGTCACGACTTCCGGCGTCAGCGCCGCAGCCTGCGCGACCTCGGGGATCGTCGGATCACGACCCAGCTCCTGCTTGAGGCGCTCGCGCTCGCGGAAAATGCGGGCCAGGTCACTGGCACGGTTCAGAGGCACGCGCACCGCACGACCCTGATTGGCCAGTGCCGCGAGAATCGCCTGGCGGATCCACCACACGGCGTACGAAATGAACTTCACGCCCTGATCGACATCGAACTTCCGCGCGGCCGTGACCAGACCGACGTTGCCTTCCTGGATCAGGTCGATGAGCGAGACACCGCGATTCTGGTACTTCTTGGCCACACTGATGACGAAACGCAGGTTCGCACGAACCAGGCGCTGAATGGCGTCTTCGTCTCCCGTGCGCGCACGACGACCCAGCTCGATCTCTTCGGCGGGCGTCAGCAGCTCGTGGCGGCTGACGTCGCGCAGGTACTGATCGAGCGCACTCCGCTCCTCAGGCGCCTCGAGCAGACTGTCGAGTCGCCCGCCGCGGCGGCGTCGCTTGCGCGCATCAGCGATTGCGATCATGGGATCCCTCTATGTACGACCGTGGCCGAAGAGCCACGGCACCTCGTTTTCACCGTCGAAACCGCGACCATTCCGGCCGATATCAAGCGGGCGTGCCCTCCGGCGCGGCAAGTGTAACCCCACCCATCAGGGGGTGTTCCGCCGCTTTCGAGGCCGCTGGAGAGTGTCGACGCAACTCACTTGCCACCCCGAACCCCAGCCGACCAGAAGGGGTTCCCTCAGCAATTTCTGTCGGCTTCCAGGCTAATGCCTGGCGCTATCCAGAACCGTCAGGAGATGGCCTACTGGAGGCGGGGCGGTACCCCCTCCGGCGTCCAGCTCGCTCTTCACCTGAGCCACGGCATCGAGCAGACCGCGCACCTCTGCGGCGATCGCCTCCCGCGGGGCGCCATCGCGCAGCAAGGCCTCGGCGCGGTCCGCTCTCGCCTGGATCTGACGCAACCTGGCCTCGAGGCTGTACTGTTCCGCGCTTATCCATGCAAAAGGAAGCCGGGATTCAAGCAGCCGATTCGAAATCGCTTCCGCACGATCCAGGTGCCGGGCTACCACAGCATCGACTCCGGTACTGAGCGCGGAGTCGAGTTGTGCCTGCAGGAAGGCCAGGGTCTCACGAACGCTGGTGCCCGGGCCGATCTCGGTCGTAACCTGCGTGGCCGATGCCTGCGCCCGATGCGTGCCGGCTGCCTGGCAGGCGACGAACAGGGAGAGCGGACCGCAGGAAAGAGCAGACGCCAATGAAACGAGGATGCGCTTCGGATGCATGTATCAATATCGGCAGTTTCCCGTGCAATGCTCAACGGTGACGACGTAATGGCTGGACGTGACGCGCTGCCAGGAAACCGATAGACGGTCATGCGCTGGGAATCCATCGCGCTGACCGACCCGGGTCTGGTTCGGCCGAATAACGAGGATGCGCTGCTGGAGAGCGGCGAACGCGGTGTTTTCGCGGTAGCCGACGGCATGGGCGGTCACGCCGCGGGCGAAGTGGCGAGCCGCATTGCCGTGGAGGCGCTGCAACATGAGTTGAGCGTGGCCAGACCTCGCTCGACGAATCCGGCGCAGCCACTGGTACGCGCGTTCGTTGTGGCAAATCGCGAAATCCGCCGACGAGGCCGCGCGGAGCCCGAGAAGAAGGGCATGGGCACGACCATGAGCGTGCTCGCGGTGTCTGCGGCGGGCCGCGCCACGATCGCGCACGTTGGCGACTCGCGTGTGTACCGCATGCGCGGCGGCCGGCTCGAGCAGCTGACACGCGACCATACCTGGGTGCAGGACCGCGTGGATGCGGGTGTCCTCACGCCGTCGCAGGCAAGGGCGCATCCGTATTCCAGCATCCTCACGCGCGTGCTGGGCACGGAGGATTCCGTGCTGCCCGATGTGGTGGCGGTGGATGTGGAGCCGGGCGACTTCTTTCTGCTGTGCTCGGATGGCCTGTCGGGTATGGTGCGGGATGGGGACCTCGAGGCCCAGCTCAAGGACGGCGACGACCTGTCCAGCATCGGGCAGCGACTCGTTGCCCTGGCCAAGGCGGGTGGCGGACAGGACAACATCACGCTGCTGCTGGTGCACGCGCTGCCCGACTGATTCTTCAATCGCGTGCGCACCGCCGCTCCGCCGCGACGCTGGTTGACGGAGCTCGGTGCGCGTACCCGCCAATCCGACGGCATTACGGGCCACGCAGCATGCATACGGGCCGCGCAGCGAGCAGCGCGGCCGGCGCCGCGCAAACGCGGGCGGCTCGCCGCAACCCACGAGCACACCCTTCCTGGGGGGAACGATCGCACCGTGATGCGCCGCTGCGGGCGGGCTCAGAAGCTGGCGCTCAGATAGAGATCGGCGCGCCAGCCAAGCGGGGCGCGCAGCCCGCGCGCCAGATCGAGGCGCACGAGGTTGTCGAAGAAGCTGAGGCCGGCGCCTGCCGAGACCAGCGGGTGGCTCAGTGCGAATTCGTCGCGCGAACCGGCCCAGCCGGCATCGGAGAACAGTGTGAGGCGCGCGGCCGGTCGGTTGCGCGACAGCTCGACCCGACTTCTCCAGCAGGACGTGCCGTGCAGGACACCGCCATCATAGCCGCGCAGCGTGGCGGGTCCGCCGAGGTACCAGTCGCCCTGCACCGGCACTTCGCCTGTGCTGGTACCCGCTCCGCCTTCCACGGCGAGCGCCAGACCTGCGACGGGCAGAACGGCGCGCAGCATGAGGCCTGGCCGGGCGAAGCGATACGTGCCCGTCTCGCCCGCTAGATAGAGCTCGCCGCCCCAGCGAAATGCCTCGGGATCGAACCCATGCGTGGTGCGCAGCGTCAGCGCCGCGCCCAACTGATCCGCCTTCGCCGCATCAATGTTGGGCCGGAACAACTGGTCGGAGTCGAGCAGGTGCGGAACGCTGAAATCCGTTTCGCGGCGGGCGTGCGTCTGGTGCTCGCCGTAAAGGCGCAGATCGTACCACTGGTCGGCGGAGACGGGCGGCTTCGCGATGAACTCGGCGCCCGCGGCGCGCAGGTACTCGCCGTCATCCGTGCCGAAGAAGAGTGACTTGAAGGAGTTGCCGAAGCCGAACGGGCGCGTGTCCGGATTGGCCGCGGCCAGGCGGCGGTACCCGGTGATGCGCCGCACACTGCCGGTGCTGGCAGTGGCAACGGATAACTCGGCGTTGGGTTCGAGGTCGGCGATGCCGAGGCGGGCGGTGCCGTCGAGAGTGAGGCGACCCAGATCCAGGCCGCTGTGCACACCCACGGAGAGCGCCTCGACGCGATTGTAGCGCATCAGGCTGGCGGCGCCGAGTCCCCAGGCGAAGCTGGGCGGCCGCAGCTGCCACGGCGTCTGTGGCAGGCGATCGAGCTGCTTGCCCAGCTCCTGCAGATCCGTTTCCGTCAGCAGCGCTACATCTGTTCGAGTAGATCGAGGGCGGCAGGTACTCGCTGTTGAGCAGTTTCGCGCTGTCCGCCACCACGACCTCGAAGGATTCGAGGCAGCGGCGCCTGCGATCGCGGCGAGCCGTGCGCGCGCTGTCCGCGGCCGTGGTGTCGCCGGCCGCTGCGGCGGCGCGTGCCGTGGCGCGGGCCTCGCGCGCCCGTTCCCGGCGAGTGGTGTCCTCCGACCCGATGTTTATGGACAGCTCGAAGGGCGGCCGGCAGGGCCGGGTGCGCGTGCTGTCCGCCGCGAGCGCGACGTGCGCCGTGTCGCCCACCACCGTGTACTCGGAATAGCGCCGCTCGTAGCGCAGCGGCATGGTGACGAAAGAGACTGTTATGGAGCCTTCCGCCGCGATCACGCGGGGCAGCCACCAGCGGAAGTCGAACAGTCCGTATTCGACTGTTATGTAGGGCAGCTCCGCCTTGATGGGTTTGAGGAATCCGGGCGCATCGTCGTCCTCGTCCCGGTCGCGATCGTAATCGTAGTTGCGGGCCGGACGGAAGGTGGCGCGCACCACCGCGTGCGTGTCGGAGTCCATCCAGAAGGAGCCGGTGAGCAGGTGGATGTCATCCGTGCGCGGGATGACGATCAGCTCGTAGAGCCGGATGGTGCGGCCGTCGGGCAGCTGGATCGTGGTGGTGTCGCCGGAGCGGAAGCGGTAGTGCGTTTCACTTCCTTCGGCGAGTGGATGGCGCAGGAAGGTGGTGTCCATGCGCACGAAGATGTCGGGCTCGACCGGATCGAAGGCGAGGTGCGGCATGAAGCGGCGCAGGTCTTCAGGCACCTGCACATTCTTCATCGCAACTGGTATGGTCTCGCGTGCGCCCAGCACTTCAATGCGGCGGGGACCGTTGCGCTGCCAGTCGATGCGGGCGGCGGTTTCGCGGCGATAGAAGAGGCGCTCGCGTCCCACCATGCGCAGCCCCGCCGAAATGCGCTCCTGCACCAGGGCTGTGTAGCGCTCGATGGAGCGGTCCACGGTGTTGCGACGCTGACGGCCCAGTCGCACCAGCTCGCGCGCGCCCTCGTCGAGATACGCGTCTGTCTGCTGCGCGGCGAGACGCGCACTCTGCGCCAGCAATACCAGCGCGATCAGCAGGAACCGCATTCGTGTGTCGATCCTCCCCGCGCACGCCAGCCGACAGCGGCAGGCCGGTCCGTGCGACGCTTCCATACCAGCGTGTGAGCGAGCCCGTTCCGCGCTGATTTGCGCAGGCGACGTGCAGGCTCTACGTTGCGACCCTCACCAGCTGACCATCGGACCATGCAAATCCTCGACACGCTCTATTTCGGCAACACGCTGCGCGCGTGGATCATTGCGCTGTCGCTGGCCATCGGCCTGCCACTCACACTGGGCGTCGTGCGCGCCGTGCTCATCCGCAGACTCAGGAAGCTGGCAAGTCGTACGCGAACGCACTTCGACGATACCGTGGTCGATGTTCTCGGCCATACGAAAATGTACTTCCTGCTGTTTCTGGGCGTGTGGGCGGCGGCCCGCACCGTGGCCCTGCCGCATCAGGCTGACACCATCCTGCGCTACCTGGCGGTCCTCGCGATCGTGATGCAGGCGGGTTCGTGGGCAAACGTCGCCATCAATGCGTTCCTGCACCGGCGCATGCGCCTCACACTGGAGCAGGATCCGGCGGCCGCGACCACCCTCTCGGCGCTGGGCCTGCTCATCCGCATCGCGCTGTGGTCGCTGCTGCTGCTGGCCGCATTGCAGAACCTGGGCATCGAGGTGGGTCCGCTGCTCACCGGACTGGGCGTGGGCGGCATCGCGGTGGCCCTGGCGCTGCAGAACATCCTGGGCGATCTGTTCGCATCGCTTTCCATCGTGCTGGACAAGCCGTTCGTGCTCGGCGACTTCATCATTGTCGACGACCTGATGGGAACGATCGAGAATGGTGGGGCTCAAGACGACACGCGTACGCAGTCTTTCGGGCGAGCAGCTCATCTTCTCCAACTCGGACCTGCTCAAGTCCCGCATACGCAACTACAAGCGGATGTTCGAGCGCCGCATTGTCTTCAGTGTGGGCGTGACCTACCAGACAGCGCAGGACAAGCTGGAACGCATTCCGGGCATGATCAAGGCAGCCATTGAAGCACAGAGCAAGGCGCGGTTCGACCGCTCACACTTCGCTTCCATGGATGATTCGGCGTTGCGCTTCGAGAGTGTGTATTTCGTCACCAATGCGGCTTACAGCGCGTACATGGACACGCAGCAGGCGATCAATCTTCGGCTGTTCCGGGAGTTTGCGGAGGAAGGCATCGACTTCGCGTATCCCACGCGCACCGTCTGGCTGGAAGGCAACAAGCAGGCAGCCGGCTGAGGCCTGCCAATGATGTGTTTGCGGCAACTGCGGCGCGCGCGGAGCGGTCAGTGGAAGCGATCCAGCCCGCGGGTTTCGGCACGCAGGTCCGCGCGTTCCGTGGTGGGCGCGGTTTCGATCTCGATCCAGTGCTCGACCCGTTCGCCCGAACGGCGTGTCAGGCTCTCCATCCAGCCGGCGACGATATCACCACGGTGCATCCATGGGCCGCTACCCGTGACTCCGCTGTCCTTCCAGCGCCAGGATAGCCGGAAGCGGCGAGGTCCCGTCCGTTCGCGTTCAGTCATCGGGGGCATCAGGCAGGATAGCATGCGTCCATCAGCTCGCTTGGTTACGCGTTGAATGTCCTTGCGGCACGGGAGCGAAGCAACGGCAACAGGCCTGCAGTTACAAGACCGTTACGGGTACGTGCGGGGCGGCGCAGGCCCCGGCTCGACGCCCAGCACGCGACAGACCTCGTCGTGTAACTGATCCGCTTCCAAGGGCTTGTGCAGGAAGCCGACGGCGCCCGCAGCCAGCGACTGGTCGCGCGCCGACGGATCATCCGTGGCCGTTACGACCACTACGGGAATGGGCTCGGTGCGGGCCGATGCCTTGAGTCGCTTCAGGGTCTCGATGCCGCTGCCGCCGGGCATGCGGATATCCAGCAGGATCAGGTCGAGCTCGTTCTTCACGGCGGTCATCATGGCCGTGGGTGCATCGAAAGCCATGAGCACGCTGAAGCCGCGCGCACGCAGTCGAGCAGCGCTCAGTTCGGCAAACACGCGGTCATCGTCAGCGATCAGTATGCGCCGTGGCATGGCGAATCGCTCTGCGTCGTTCTCTCCAATCCACTGGTTCTGCGGCTAACACCACACATCGGATTTCAGGTCGGGTCGCCCTTGAGCAGGGGCTCGAATGTGAGCAGCCGCGACCCGTTCTCATCGCACACCGTGTACTGCGTTTCGCCGGATGCGTACATGGAGACGCCGCCGAACTCGCCCTTCTTGTTGAGCGCGAAGAAGCGGATGTTGAAGTTGGGCATGCCCTTGTCATTGAGCAGCCGCTTCTCGACGGTGTTGTGCTGGATACGGCGCAGCGCGTCGATGCCGGCGTCCCTGGGCGTCATGCCGCGCCGCATGTTCTCGACGATCATGAACGAGCACAGGTTGTAGAGGTTCGCTTCGCCTCGCCCGGTGGAGCCGGCGGCGCCGACATCGTTGTCGACGTAGAGGCCAGCGCCGAGAATGGGCGAATCGCCCACACGGCCGGGAATCTTCCAGGCCAGCCCGCTGGTGGTGGTGACGCCGCAGATATCGCCGTTCGGGTTGATCGCGTCGCAATTGATCGTGCCCCAGAAGCTGCCCTCCGGGATCAGCCCCTCACGCACCATTTCGAGACCGACCTCCAGACCGCGGCTCGCGCGCCGGCCGGGATCGAGGTAGTGCTCGGGATCGGTGCGCCGTTTCCATTCCAGCCAGAGTTTGCGCGAGTTGTCGGTGTTGAGATCCGCCTCAATGGTGAAACCCATGTTGCGGGCGAAGTCCTGTGCGCCCTTCCCGACCAGCAGGTGGTGGTCCGTGTAGTCCATTACGGCGCGAGCCACCTTCGAGGGCGTGCGCACGCCCTCGAGCGCGGCCACGCCGCCCGCCCGCTTCTTCGGACCGTGCATGCAACTGGCATCGAGCTGCACGACGCCATCGGCATTGGGCAGTGCGCCATAGCCGATACCGGTCTCTGCCGGATCCAGCTCCGGGATGTTGACGCCGGCGATCAGCGCATCCAGCACGTCTTCGCCCTTGACGACGCGGCTGTACGCTTCTTCGACGGCGTTGCGCGGGCCGCCGTTCTTGAAGTCGTACCCGCTCTTGTCGGCGATGACCAGCGGTTTGACGGTGCGGCGCAGGAGCAGCTCGGGCGAACGCGGCTGTTCGCGGGCGGCGAGAACGGGCGAGGCAGTCGCGGCGAGGGCGGACACACCGGCCAGCCCGGCGGCCCCGGCACGTACGAAATCCCTGCGATTGATGGCGTCGCCTGTCATGATCTCCTCGAGGCAAGGACGTTGCCGGCGCCCGCGGCGGACGCCCGCAGGTGTGCAATATGGCGCATCAGGTGTGCAATATGGCGAATGCGGAGGTTGCGCGCACACGTGCGAAGCGCGGCGAGTATGGATCGGGCGGATGACTCGGGCTGCGTCTGGCAGGTGAGGGCATGGGGTGGGCTGAGGCGGTAGCCAGTGACGGTGGTGGGCTTGACAGTTGCAGCGGGTTGCTGTATTGAAGGTTTCAATAGAGACTCTCAGCACAGGAGGCCGCGTGGATGCGCTGCCCATGGTCAAAGGCACTCTCGACATGCTCGTGCTCAAGGCGCTGAGCGGCGGGCAGCTGCACGGGTTCCAGGTGACGAACTGGATCGAGACGCGCTCGGCGGGCACGCTGGGATTCGACGATTCCGCGGTCTACCACGCGCTCTACCGCATGGAGCGGCGCAAGCTGGTGGCCGGGCGCTGGGGTGTGACGGAGAACCACCGGCGGGCGCGCTACTACCGGCTGACGCGTGCGGGCGAAGCGCACCTCGAGGCGGAGACGGAGCGGTTGCTGCGCTTCGCGGACACCATGGCGGGCATTCTGCGCTCGCCGGTCGAGCCTTCGCAGGCGTAGGCGGCGCGTGCTGCGGTGGTGGCGAAAACGCCGGCGCGGTCGTTCGGCGCTGGATCTCGAGCTGCAGGAAGAGATCCGTCTGCACCTCGAGCTGCGCGAGCAGCAGCTGCGCCAGCGCGGGTTGAACGAGGTGCAGGCCAGAACCGAAGCCGAGCGGCGCTTCGGCCTGCGGGAAACCACATGGATCTCGCTGCGGCGCGAGGCGAGAGGAAGAGGACCGGGCATGCTGCGCATCTGGCTGGATGAGCTGCGACAGGACGGGCGCTACGTGCTGCGCACGGTATTGCGCGAGCCGGCGTTTTCGCTGGTGGTGGTGCTGACGCTGGGCCTGGGTCTGGGCGTGAACGCCGCGATGTTCCGCGTGCTGGACCGCATGCTGCTGCGCGGGCCGGAGCACGTGGTGGATCACGGCGATCTGGCACGCTTCTACCTGACGATCACGCGGCCGGACGGTTCCACGGCGGCCACCAGCTCGAATGGGCTACATCAGCTACACGACGTTCCGCGATGCTACGCATTCCTTCGCGGGCGTGGCCGCCTACAAGGTCGATGGGGGCACGCTGGGAGAGGGTGCAAGCAGCGAACAGATCCTGCTGGGCGAAGCGACGTCCGACTTCTTTCCGCTGCTGGGTGTGCACACGCACATTGGCCGGTTCTTCAACGAAGACGAGGACCGGCCCTATCAGGCTGTTAATACGCTGGTGCTGGGCTACGGGCTCTGGACCCGTCGCTTCGCGGCGGACCCGGGCGTGCTGGGCCGCGCGGTGCGCGTGAACGGGCAGATGTTCACGGTCGTTGGTGTGGCGCCGCGCGGCTTCACGGGTGCGGAACTGGGCCGCGTCGATGCCTGGGAACCGATGTCGGTGGCCAGCCAGAACGTGACCGCGCAATGGACCACGACGTGGAACGCGCAATGGCTGCGTGTGGTCGCGCGGCTGAAGCCGGGCATCGGGGTGGCGCAGGCGGAACCGGACGCGACCGAGGCACTGCACCGCGCCTATACGGGCACGGGCTCGTTCTTCAAGGAGGGCCGGATCCGGCTTGCGCAACTGCGCTACAACGGGCGCGGCAAGGAGCCGCTCGAGGCGTCGGTCTCGCGCTGGCTGAGTGGCGTCACGCTGATCGTGCTGTTGATCGCGTGTGCCAATGTGATCAGCCTGTACCTCGTGCGCATGGCGAGGCGGCGGCAGGAGGTGGCCGTGCGGCTGGCGCTGGGCATCGGGCGGGGCCGGCTGGTGCGGCTGCTCATGCTGCACGGCCTGCTGCTCACCACGCTGGGCGGCCTGCTGGCGCTGCTGATTGCGCGCGCGGGTGTGTGGCTGGTGCGCACACGGCTGCTGCCGGACGTGGATTGGACATCATCCAGCGGGACCAGCCGCATGCTGGTGTTCACCGCCATTGCAGCTCTGGCAACCGCAGTGCTCACGTCACTGCTCCCGGCGTTGCGCTCCGTGCGGCCCGACCTGTCCGCGTCGCTGCGCTCGGGCGCGCGCGACGGTGGCGGCCGCAACACACGGTTAAGGTCTGCACTCACGGTGCTGCAGGCGGCACTGTGCGTGGTGCTGCTGGTGGGCGCCGGCCTCTTTGCACGCAGTCTGGCGAACGCGACGGGCCTGCACCTCGGTTTCGAGGCGGACCGCGCACTGATCGCGTACGTCACCTGGCCGACGGTGCCGAACCGGACGCCGGAGCAGCAGCAGCAGGCGAGGGCGAGGAACATCGCGTGGTACGATCAGGCGCTGCAGCGGGCGCGCACCATGCGCGACGTGGAAGCCGCCGCGGTGGCAGTGGGGACGCCATTCGGCAACGCCTTCGGTGTGGAGCTGCGCGTCGCAGGGTACGACTCGATTCCCGAACTGAAGGGCGGCGGTCCCTACATCGCAGCCGTCTCCGACGGCTACTTCGAGGCCGTGGGGACGCATCTCCTGCGCGGCCGGCTGTTCACGGCGGCGGACCGGCAGGGCAGCGAGCCGGTCGCGATCGTGAGTCAGGTGATGGCGAGCACGCTCTGGCCGCAGGCCGATGCGCTGGGACAGTGCCTCTACATCAGCGACAAGAAGGACGCACCCGCGCCGTGCTCGCGCATTGTGGGCGTGGTGGAGGATGCACGGCGCAACGCACTGCGCGAGGACCCGGCAATGCAGTACTACATCCCGCGGGGCCAGGAGCGTGGCTTCGGCGGCCCCGCGCTGGTGGTGCGCCCGCGCGGGCCGGCGGAGCGTTTCGAGTCGACGCTGCGTGCCCAGCTCGGTCCCATTGATCCGTCGGTGGAGTCGATGGTCATCGCGACCATGCAGGAGTCTGTGGATCCGCTGCTGCGGCCGTGGCGTCTGGGTACAGTGATGTTCGGCGTGTTCGCGGGCTTTGCACTGCTCATCGCGGCCATCGGGATGTACAGCGTGATCGCCTACTCGGTGACCAGCCGGCTGCACGAGCTGGGTGTGCGCATGGCACTGGGTGCGCGGCGCGCGGACGTGGTGGCCATGGTGCTGGGCGAAGGCGCGCGGCTGGTGCTTGCCGGCTTGCTGCTGGGCTCTCTGCTGGCGCTGGCAGTCAGCGCACGCGTCGCGTCCCTGCTGTTCGAGGCGTCGCCGCGGGATCCGCGTGTGTTCGGTGGCGTGGCCGTTGTCATGCTCGCGGTGGCGCTGCTCGCGTGTCTGCTGCCGGCGCGGCGGGCGGCGCGCGTCGATCCGGTGCGCGCACTGCGCGTATTGTAGGCGACGACACGGCTTCGGCTCTGCACCGCGAGCGTCGGATCGTGCGGTGCGGGCACGGGGACCGGCGGCGCACGGCGCGCAGCCGGTCGCATCAGCTGCGCGTGACGGAATCCGCGAGTCTCTGCGTCAGCCGCAGCACATCGGCACGCAACGGCTCGAACCCCGCTGTCTTCTCCACCCGCAGTTCATCGAGATAGAGCGCGCGGTTGATCTCGATCTGCACGCTGTGCACGCCGTGCGCGGGATCCCCGATACGCTGCACGATGGCGCCACCCTTGTACGGGTCATTGACGGACACGCGATAGCCCAGCGACTGGAGTGTGTCGCGCACCAGCGCCGTGACCTCAGGCGCTGCGCTCGCGCCGTCGCGATCGGAGACCACGAAGTCCCTGCTCCGCTGTGTGGCGCCGTCCGGCGTCATGGCATTGCCGCGCGATTTCATCGAGTGCCAGTCGACGTGCAGCACGCGCGGCAGGTTCCCGCGCAGTTCTGCAATCAGGCTCTCCAGCGCGTCATGATAGGGCTGATAGATCTCTGTTATACGCCACTGCACTTCGGCCACACTGAGGGTGCGCGCGTGGACGGGGAAGCCGGGCACCGCGAACCGCCGGATCAGCCCCTGGCCTCGCCGTGACTTCTCGGTAGGGTTCAGCGGCGTGGGCCAGGGCTCGGCCAGCAGCTCGGCGTCGATGTCGTCGGGCGCGCGATTCAGGTCGATAAAGGCGCGTGCGTACCTCGCGGCCAGCAGGATGGCGCCGTGCTGCACGCCGGGCGAAACCAGCTCGTCGACATACGCGTCCTCCGCGCGGCGCAGCACGTCGGGCGGCGAGCCGGCCGGGAAGTGGTCAGGATACGCGCGACCACTGTGCGGCGAATCGTAGAGCAGGCCCGCGGCCGCAGCCGGACGCTGGATCGTGAAGGGAGGCGGAAGCGGCATCGTCGCCTTCAATAACCGATCATTACAGCCACTGCAGTGGCCGTCAGGCAGAGTGCGGCGAGCAATGCGGCGAGCGGTGCAACGAAGCGGAGCCACTCCCCGTAGCCCACCCTGCCCGTTGCCAGATAGGCCAGCAGCATGCCGGACGTGGGTGTGATGATGTTGGTGAGGCCATTGCCGAAGAGGAAGGCCTGCACGGTGACCTGGCCGCTCACGCCGGCGATCTGCCCGATGGGCCCGAGAATGGGCATGGTGACGGCAGCCTGACCCGATGTCGAGGGAATGAAGACATTGATGATCATCTGTATGGCGACCATGAGCTGTCCGACGAAGATGGGATGGCGGCCTTCCACCGCGCGCGACAGCCCGGCAATGATGGAATCGAGCACGTAGCTGTTGCGCAATACGATCTCCACGGCGGAGGCGAGGCCCACGAGCACGGCGGCGAGCATCATGCCCTGCATGCCGCGGAGAAACGCCTGAGCCGCGCGGCGTGATTCGAGGCCCGCAATGATGGCGAGCAGCAGAGATGCGGCGACGTACATCGCGGCCAGCTCGGGATTGCCCCACGAAAGACGCTGGGCACCGTAGACCATGACGAGCACCGCGAGGCCCAGCAATGCGAGCATGGCAATGTGCCGGTGCGACAGGCGGGATGCGGGTGGCAGGTCCACGCTGGAGGCGCGTGCCGTGTATCGTTTCGTGCGCTGCAGCAGGAACGCAATGCCCAGCAGCAGGAAGACCACGAACGTCACCAGTCGGAAGCCGGCGCCGCTGAAGACGGGCACGCCGACAATGGGTTGCGCGATCACGAGCGGCAGTGGATTGGTGACCGACGTGAGGTAGCCGATCTTCGCGGCAATGGTGACGATGGCGACGCCAATGAGCGCGTCGTAGCCGAGGCGCTCGGCGAGCAGCACGATGAGCGGGATAATGACAAGGTACTCGGATATGAGCCCGAGGAACGTGCTGCCGCAGGCGATGACCAGCATGAGCGCGGGCGCCAGCACGTTGATGTTGCCGCGCGTGGCGGCGAGCAGGCGGTCGATGCCGGCGGAAAGCGCGCCCGCTTCCTCGAGCACGCCGAACATGCCGCCAATGAAGAGGATCATGAAGATGAGCGAAGCGCGATCGATCATGCCCGCGGGGATCGAGGACACGATGGCGATCGGGCTGGCGGGATACGCCAGCGAATCCGTGCTGGTCATGGGACGCAGCAGCGCGGCCGCGTAGTGCTTCGGGATGGTGTGGTAGGTGCCGGGCAGGACCAGGCCGGCCTTCGTGCGCGCGAACGTGCCTGCGGGAACGACCCACGTCAACGCCACCGCGGCGATGATGATGAGCAGCATCATCACGAGCGCGTGCGGCATGCGGACGCTCCTGTGCGTCTGACTCATGGGTACGCATCGGTTCGCGTGAGCGGGACGGCGGGCACGGCAACATGGGTGGTGAACCGGCAGCAAGGCAAATCCGTCAAGGCGCGGTCCGTTTGCCTCAACGTGCGGCTGCAGTGCGCGTCATCGCCGGAGCATCCCTCGTGATGGCGGGAGGCGCCGACCGGGCAGCATGCCCGACGCGTGAAGCACCGGGCCGACCTTGCACCGTGGTGCACCGCGTGCGCAGTTTGCCGGCTGTAACCCCGCGTTTCCACAGGGAGCATCTCATGGCTTCGATCGTCTCGCTGCCTACGCGGCTTGCGCCCGCGTTGCTCGCGCTCACCATCGCCGCGCCGCCGCTGGCTGCGCAGCAGCGCTATTTCCCGCCGCGCGGTGCGTGGGAGAAGCAGACGCCTGCGCAGGCAGGATTGCGTGCGGCGGCGGTGGACACAGCGGTCGCCATTGCACTGCGCAGCGAGTCGCCGGCGCCGCGCGACCAGCTGGAGATGCAGCGCGGTTCGTTCGGCAGGGAACCGCACGGCGAGGGAATCGGGCCGTTCAAGCCGCGGGGCGGGCCTGCCGGTCTGATCGTGCGGCACGGGTACATTGTGGCGGAATGGGGCGATCCGGACCGCGTCGACCTCACGCACAGTGTCACCAAGAGCTTCCTCTCGACGACTGTGGGACTGGCGTGGGATCGCAAGATGATCCGCGACGTGAAGGATCTCGTACGCGACTACATGACGCCGATCGTTGCGCTCAAGGGTCCGCCGGGCGGGGATGGGTCGCTGGTGCCGATACCGCCGAGCGTGATGGGAGCTAACACGAATGACAGTACGGCGGCACCGCCGCCTGCGGGTGTGGCGTTCAATGCGTTCGAGGTGCTGGAGCCGTTCGAGTCGGAGCACAATCGCAAGATCACGTGGGACATGATGCTGCGGCAGACCAGCGAATGGCAGGGCACGCTGTGGGGCAAGCCGGACTGGGCGGACCGCCCGCGCGGCGACATTGAGCAGTGGAAGAATCGCGTGCGGCCCGAGCCGGGCACGGTCTACACCTACAATGACACGCGCGTGAACCTGCTGGCGCTCGCGTCACTCACCGTGTGGCGACGGCCATTGCCGCAGGTGCTGCGCGAGTACGTGATGGATCCGATCGGCGCGTCCAACACCTGGCGCTGGTACGGCTACGACAATTCGTGGATCGTGCTGGATGGCCAGCTGGTGCAGTCGGTGACGGGCGGCGGCCACTGGGGCGGCGGCATGTGGATCAGCGCGCGCGACATGGCACGCTTCGGCTACCTGACGCTGAACCGGGGACGCTGGGCGGACAAGCAGATTCTCTCGGAAGCGTGGATCAAGCTGGCGACGACGCCCGGCGTGAACCCGGGTTACGGCTTCTGCAACTTCTTTCTGAACACGGGGCGCAAGGCCCTGCCGAGTGCGCCCGAGCAGGCGTTCTACCATCTGGGCAACGGCAACAACGTGATCTACGTGGACCCGGTGAACGATCTCGTGGTGGTGGCGCGCTGGATCAACAACACACGCTCACTGGATGCGATGATCAAGGCTCTGCTCGAGGGCGCGCAGTAGGACGGAGAGCCGAGGATGATGTGAGCGACGAGCAACCTTCCGCTGCCGGGCGTCCAGGCGTGATCGAGGAACTGCAGCGGGCGCTGGCTTCGGATTACCTGGTGGAGCGCGAGCTTGGCGGTGGGGGCATGGCACGCGTGTTCCTCGCGGAGGAGAGGCGGCTGGGCCGGCGCGTGGTGATCAAGGTGATCCGATCCGAGGCTGTGGCAAGCCTGTCCCTGGATCGTTTCCAGCGCGAGATCCGCTTGGCCGCCCAGTTGCAGCACCCTCTGATCGTTCCGCTGCTCACCTCGGGGCAGGCCGGTGACCTGCCGTTCTACACGATGCCGTACGTCGAGGGAGAGTCACTGCGCGCGCGGCTGGCACACGGAGCCGTTCCGCTGCGGGAGGCGCTGGGCTTTCTCCGCGACATGGCTCTGGCGCTGGACTATGCGCACGCACGCAGCATCGCACACCGCGACATCAAGCCTGAGAACGTACTGATTACGCGCCACACCGCAGTGGTCACCGACTTCGGCATCGCGAAGGCCGTGGCCAACGCCACCGCAGACGAACACTCTGTTACCATGACGGGGATCGGCACAGTCATTGGAACGCCCGCGTACATGGCGCCCGAGCAGGTGACGGGCGATCCTGTCGATCATCGTGCGGACCTCTACGCCTGGGGCGTGACGGCGTATGAGATGCTCACAGGCGTTCATCCGTTCGGCCGTGCGTCAGCGCAGGCCAGCATGGCCGCGCAGCTTGCCGCAACTCCGGTACCGCTGGCGGAGCGCGCACCCGGCCTGCCTGCCGCACTGATCGCGCTCGTCGAGCGGGCGATGGCGAAGGACCGGAACGAGCGACCGGCGAGCGCGGCCGAGATCCTGGAAGCGCTCGACGATCTATCGCCTGCGGCGGCGGGACCGGGGCGCGGCAAGCCACGTCGCATTGCATGGCGAGCAGCGATCGGAATCGGCATTGCGGCCGCCATGGCGTTTGCGTGGCTGGAGGTGGCGAGGCGATCCTCGATGCGGGAAACCGGCAGCGCGCGAGTCGAACTGCACTCTATCGCGGTTCTACCGTTCACCAGCCTGGACCGCGATTCGGCCAATGCCTACTTCGGCGCGGGCATGGCGGAGGAGCTGACGACCGCGTTCGCGCGGGTTCCCGGACTGCGCGTGGCTTCACGCGGGTCCGCGGCACGCTTCACCGCGGGCACCAGCGAAACCGAGATCGCGCGGCAGCTGGGCGTGGCGACGATTCTCGAGGGCACCGTACGCCGCGCCGGCGATCGCATACGCGTCAGCGCGCGTCTGCTCGACCCGAAGGACGGCACCGTTCTGTGGGCCGATCAGTACGATCGCGTGGCGACACAGGTCTTCGACGTGCAGGATGAGATGGCTCACGCGATCGTGACTGCGCTGCAACCGACCCTCGCCGACACGGCGCGGCTGGCCGCGGCACGCGCACTGCGCGGGACGCAGGACCTGACCGCATACGACTGGTACCTGAAGGGCCGCTATTACTGGGGGCGGCGGGGCGAGACGAATCTGCGGACCGCGATCGACTACTTCCAACGCGCGATCGACCGTGATTCCACCTTCGCGCGGGCCTGGGCGGGCCTGTCCATGGCGCAGGTGGTCCTGCCTTTCTTCGCGAGTGTGTCCGCTGACTCGATCCTCCAGCTCGCCATCCAGAATGCACAGCACGCGCTGCGACTCGATTCCACGCTGGCGGATGCCCAACTCGCGCGGGCCTACACGCTCAAGAGCCAATGGCGCTGGCCAGAGTCGGAGCGCGAGTTCCAGCGCGCACTGGCCCTCGCCCCGGAGGACGCAACGATCAAGCACTGGTACGGCGTTTTGCTTTACGTGACCGGTCGGACCCTTGAGGGCCTGAAGAGATGAAGCTCGCGGCGCAGCTCGATCCACTCGCGCCGCAGATCGTGACCGATCTCGATTATGCGCTGTACCTGGCGCGGCAGTACGACGATGCGCTGTTGCAGGCGCAACGGGTGTGGCGCATGGACTCGACCAAGTCGGACAACGTCCTGCAGCTGGGAGAGATTCAGCTCGCGCGGGGGCAGCCGGACAGTGCGCTGGCCTGGTTCGCGCTGGCGCAGCGACTGGGGACCGGTTTCGACATGCGGGCCTTCATGAGCATCGCGTACCGGCGACTGGGCCGGACCCGCCTCGCCGACAGCCTGTACCACGCACTGTACCAGCAATACCGCAGTGATCCCACGCTTGATTATGCTGTCGCCATTGCGGCAGGCGGCGCGGGAGACATGGACCGGGCAATGCAGGCGACGCAGCAGATCGTGAGCCGCCGGGACGTGCTGGCGACCGAGATCAGCCTGGCCTGTGATGCGATGTACGATCCGCTGAAACGCGATCCGCGGTACAGCCGGATGTTGAGTCGCGCCGGTATGAAAGTGTGCCCGGCACGCTAATGATGCGGATGGTTTGACGGGCCCGACTCCGCGCAAGGTTCGAGGCGGGTGGCGCATTGTGGTGTATCGCCGCGCCCAGCCACATGTGTATCGGTTCCGACGACGAACCCTTCATTCGACGATAGGTCGCGTCGAGAATGAGCTGCCATGTGTCGCCCTGCGGCACACGCAGCTCCCAGTGGAATTCGTCAGGGCCGGTCTGTCGCACCACGGAGCGCGTGTGCGGCGCATTCACCTCGAAGCGGCCGGGCTCGATGCGATCGAATTCGCTGACATCCAGCTCGCCTGTCGGCTTCATGTTCCACTGCACGAACTTCGCGCGCGCCGGGTCGAAGAAGATCTGCCCTTCGTAGAGAGGAACGCGCTGACCCGTTTCGAGATCCCAGGTCTCGAAGTGCAGCAGGCGGTGCGTGGGCCCCCAGAAGTAGCGGACCTGAACGCGCATTGCACTGCCGTCGGGCCAGCGCCCGGTGCCCTCCCAGGTGCCTCCGGCGAGAAAAGCGAACGGTTCGAGCGAAGCCTTGCCCTGCGCGTGCAACGGCGAGGCGTTGCCACTCAGCCCGGTGACCGCAGCGCTCAGCAGGAGGATGCCGAGTGACCACATCCATGCGCTTCGACGTTCGACCTGAACCATGGAGCGCTCCGCTTCGTTGACACCGTCGCACGGCCGTGGCTGCGCGGACCGGCGCCATGAGGCCCGGCCGCGAGAGCGAGTACACTCTACTTCTTCCTTTCACCGTTCGCCGCAGGTGCCTTTAGCGCGCTCCGGGCCGACCAAGGCCATTCGCCGAACAAGGTACCTCGCGTGATCGATGTCGCCGCGGCCGGACGGCAGCGCTGGCGGTCAGAGCAGCGCATCGATGTAGAAGTAGAGGCGCCAGGCGCTGGAGCGCAGCACGCCGCGCGCGAGATCGACGCGGAACAATCCATCGAGGAAGGACGCGCCGGCTCCCGCGCCGGCGACCGGACGCGCCGTGTGCATTGCGCCGCGTGCTCCGGCCCAGCCTGCGTCGAGGAAGACAACGGCGCGCATGCCGGGCAATCCGCGACCCAGCTCCGCGCGCGCCAACCCGTACTCGGGGCCGCTGACGGCGTTCTCGCTGACGCCGCGCAGGGTGCCCACGCCTCCGAGGTAGAAATTGCGCTGCGGTGGTGCGCCGGCGCCGGCGAGTCCGCCACTCAGCTCGAGTGCGGCAGTCGTCGTGGCGCCGAGGGGATGCGTCAGGCGCACCGCAGCGGAAGCGCGAGCATGGCGTGCGTCGCCCAGAGCGGCTTCAGCGGCAAGGCGCCAGTTGAACACGGTACGCTGTGCGTCTGCTCCCAGCTGACCGCGCAATTCGGTGCGCACACCCGCCACAGCGACATCCGCCGCGACGAGATTGCCGCGCAGGTGGCCGCCGCCGAGCGTGGTGAGCGCAATGCTGGTCTGCCGCGCGATGGAGCGCTGCTGCTCGGCAAACAGGTCGATGCGTGTCTGCACAGCATGCGCCGCCTGCCACGACAGCGCGGCGCCGTTGACTCGGTAGGAGTCGCCACCATCATGGCCGAACAGCAGTGTAGACACACTGTTGCCGAGTCCGCCCGCATGGTTCCAGTCGCTGGCATCGGCGAGGTCATGGTACGCCGTCAGCGTGACCTCGCCGCGAGCGATGGCAAAGCTGCCAAAGAGATCGGGCACAGCGGTCGAGAAGCGGACGTCAGGCGTCAGCTGGAAATGGCCGGCGTTGAACGTCGCGTGGTAGCCGGCGCTCAGGCCGCGCACGCGGTCGTAGCGCATGGTGGTGAGCAGCGCACGCGAAAGCGAAGGCGCCGGTGGTGCGGGCGGAGGTCCAGCGACCTGCGTGATGCGACCGACCAGCGCGCTCAGCTCTTCCTGCGAGAAGTCGATCGTGTCGACGGGCTTGAGGGGCGGCGGCAACACGGCCGTGTTCGCCAGGTCAACGCCACGCGGGGCGAGGTACTCGATGTGCTCGCGGCGATTATCGTCACCGTGCACGGAGCGCGCGACGCTCGCCAGATTGCCGCCGGGCGTCACGGCCGAGTCCGGCGCCTCGTTCAGGACCTGGTCGCTCATGGTCCAGTCGATGGAGATCGGCATGCGTACCAGTCCATTGCCCCAGTCGAGGACTCCCTCGCCGTGTACATGGCTGGGCAGCCACCAGCGCTGATCGAACAGACCGTATTCCACGACGATCGACTGGACCGTGCCAATGGCTGGTTTCAGGAACCCGGGCACATTGTCGAGATCGTGCGGCTCGCGGATCTCGTGATTCCACACGTCGCTCGGCCGGTAGGCGGCGCGCGCCAGCACGCCGGTGTCGCGATCGAACCAGAGCGAGCCCTCGAGCGCTTCCCAGTCGTTCTGCCGCGGCCGCAGCACGACCTCGATCAGCGTGATCGTGCGGGAGGGCAGAACGATGCGGGTGGTGTCGCGCGTGGAATAGCGATAGAGCGCGAGGCCCGCCGGTGAGATGGGCTGGACGAAGTGGGCATCGAAGAAGTCGATGCGATCGCCGCGCGGATCGAACAACAGCCTGATGCCGATGTCCTGCACGTCCAGCTCATCGGCGGAACCGGGTGCAGGACCGCCGGATTGGACGGCGCGGCGGCCGACACGGGGTCAGGCCGGCGGAGCACGCGGAGCCGATGGCCGCTCCCGGCTCCGGTGCGTTACACCTGTGTTGCATCGAGGGCAGCAATGCAAAGCAGTCTTTTCCTGCCAGCGCGTATAACACTGTGCTTGAGCGCCACGCTCGCTGTGGCGGGAAGCGCGTGCAGCGATTCCACGGGGCCGGGCCAGCCCGCGTCGCAGCCCGCGCTGTACGCCGTGGGCGGTCTGCAGTCCGTGCTCTATCGCGTGCCGCTCCAGGCCGGCGCCAGCGACTCGATGATTGCGCCCGTGACCAACGCGACAGGTGAGAGTCTCGAGCTTACGGACATCGCGCGCGCGCCCCATGGCGGACTCTGGGGCATCACGGAGGAGGATCTCTACCGCATTGATGCGTCGACGGCCCGCGCCACGCGTATCGGTTCCCTCGACAATCCAGGCATGAACGCGCTGGCGTTCGATCCAGCTGGCCGGCTGTTCGGCGCTCGACAGCTGGGCGAGCTGGCCGTCATCGACACGGTCACGGGCCAGGCGCAGATCATCGGGGAGTTCGGCTCGTTCCTGTTCTCCAGCGGCGACATTGCGTTTGCGCCGGATGGTACGTTGTACGCCACGGTGGTGGGCGCGGGCAATGTGGAACGGCTGGTTACCGTGGATCCGGGGACGGGCATGGCTTCGCCCGTGGGCAACGGAGCGGCCATTGGCTTCGACAACGTGTGGGGCCTGACGTTCGTGGAAGGGCAGCTCTACGGCCTGACCAGCGGCGTGTTCGAGTCCGCGCCCAACGGCGTGCTGCTGCGCATCGACACAGGCACGGGCGTGGGCAAGCAGCTGCGGCCGCTTGGTTTCATGGACTTCGGCGCCGCGCGTACACGGCCAGTACGATGGCGCAGTCTTATCGGCTCGTTCGTGCGAACGCCGGTCATGTACGGAGACTCGGGGCGAGTGGCACCTCGATAATCAGACTTCCGTGGGCGCGCGCTCGGGTGATTGCAACGAACAGGCGTAAGGTCACAGTCCCTCCCGGGCCGAGACGCAGCCGGTCGTGACTGCGAGTCTTTCCTGCTTCTATGGGGCCGCGCCCGTGTGAGCGCGGAAATCTCGCCCTTCCGGTGGTAGAGCCGCTCGGCGAATTCCGTGACGCTTCAATGGGGCCGCGCTCGTGTGAGCGCGGAAATCGGCTGGCAACTCGTGCGGTTCAAGTCGCGCGACACGTGCTTCAATGGGGCCGCGCTCGTGTGAGCGCGGAAATGCCAGTGTCCGCGTTGCGCAGTGCAACCGAAAGCATGCAGCGCTTCAATGGGGCCGCGCTCGTGTGAGCGCGGAAATACGTGGCAGCCTCCGACCGCCTGTTCCGACCGCGTGGCTCGCGCTTCAATGGGGCCGCGCCCGTGTGAGCGCGGAAATCGGGCCGACGTCACGCACGGGCCGACCGCGGACTCATGTGCTTCAATGGGGCCGCGCCCGTGTGAGCGCGGAAATGATCGGCGTTGCGGTCGCGAGGCTGAACGTCGCTGACGCGCTTCAATGGGGCCGCGCCCGTGTGAGCGCGGAAATGTCATGGCCTGTCCTCGGGCGCGCATGCGCAGCCTCGCGCTTCAATGGGGCCGCGCTCGTGTGAGCGCGGAAATGATGCGGGTATGCCGACTGGGCGGATACCGGCAGCTCACTGCTTCAATGGGGCCGCGCTCGTGTGAGCGCGGAAATAGTGCGGCCGCGCTGCAACGATGGCGCCCACGTCGAGCTCGGCTTCAATGGGGCCGCGCCCGTGTGAGCGCGGAAATGCAGCATGTCGCCGCGAACGCTCATGACGGCGGCGGCAGATCGCTCGCTTCAATGGGGCCGCGCTCGTGTGAGCGCGGAAATCAGCCGCCCGAGCGCATCGCCGTGTCGGCTGAGTCTGTCGGGCTTCAATGGGGCCGCGCTCGTGTGAGCGCGGAAATCAGCATCGCGCCATGGCTCAGCGATGCGAGTGCTCGATGCTGCGCTTCAATGGGGCCGCGCTCGTGTGAGCGCGGAAATCGGCCGCAGGTGGCAGTCGAGCTGCTCAGTCACTGCGGCTTCAATGGGGCCGCGCTCGTGTGAGCGCGGAAATCGGTGCGCGATCGCGGTGATCGGCGCACGCGACCGTCGCTTCAATGGGGCCGCGCCCGTGTGAGCGCGGAAATGCCGCCGAGCGCCATCGCGCGGCGCGGCACGCACGTCGTGCGCTTCAATGGGGCCGCGCTCGTGTGAGCGCGGAAATTTGCGCGCAGCTCGTCGAGACGTGAATCGCGCCATGCGCTTCAATGGGGCCGCGCTCGTGTGAGCGCGGAAATCGCATCGGCAGGTGCACTGGCCGCGCCAGCAGCCGGCGCGAGCTTCAATGGGGCCGCGCTCGTGTGAGCGCGGAAATGTCACGCGGTTCGGTCGAGCACGTTCGCGACGCTGTCTAGCTGCTTCAATGGGGCCGCGCCCGTGTGAGCGCGGAAATCGCAGGCATGCTGCGATAGCGCCAGCGCGAACTCGTCAGGCTGCTTCAATGGGGCCGCGCTCGTGTGAGCGCGGAAATGGACCGAGCGGCGATCGCAAGCAGCTGCGAGCTCGACCGTGCTTCAATGGGGCCGCGCCCGTGTGAGCGCGGAAATGTCGGCGATGCGACTCCGTGCAGGTCGGCGATAGCCGCTGTCGCTTCAATGGGGCCGCGCCCGTGTGAGCGCGGAAATGACGCGGATGGTCGACTCGGGCAGAGCGCGCACTTCGGCTTCAATGGGGCCGCGCCCGTGTGAGCGCGGAAATGAGCGATGCGGCCTCAGCGGACATGATCCGAGATGCTCGTCGCTTCAATGGGGCCGCGCTCGTGTGGGCGCGGAAATGAGCGGCAGCCGCGCTACAGACGTGTGGTGCGCATGCGCGGCATGCGCGCTTCAATGGGGCCGCGCTCGTGTGAGCGCGGAAATGCGGCTCAGTGCGGCGCTGGACGGCGCGATCGATCGCCATGCGCTTCAATGGGGCCGCGCTCGTGTGAGCGCGGAAATGTCGGCGAGTCTGCTCGACGACCGAGCTCGGCCGTGCTCGCTTCAATGGGGCCGCGCCCGTGTGAGCGCGGAAATGTGACCTGTGCGCGATCTCAGTCGCGGCGTAGTGACGCCGATGCTTCAATGGGGCCGCGCCCGTGTGAGCGCGGAAATGCGCCAGACGCGCAGCGACGGTACGCCAACGTCATGCCTCGCTTCAATGGGGCCGCGCCCGTGTGAGCGCGGAAATGCTGCTGGTGCCAACGGGCCGAACGGCCGGCCGCTATGGCTTCAATGGGGCCGCGCCCGTGTGAGCGCGGAAATGGCGGCGCCATGCGACCGATCGGTGCGGTCGCTGCATGCTTCAATGGGGCCGCGCCCGTGTGAGCGCGGAAATCGTGCGGGCTCGCCACGCGGCGAATGGCAGCGCAGCCATGGCTTCAATGGGGCCGCGCCCGTGTGAGCGCGGAAATCAGCCGGATCGTGCCAGACCGCGCCGAGCGGAGCCGGTCGAGCGCGTGCTTCAATGGGGCCGCGCCCGTGTGAGCGCGGAAATGGACGATCACGGGCGCGCGGCTCGTCGGACCGTGCAGTCCGGCTTCAATGGGGCCGCGCCCGTGTGAGCGCGGAAATTGCACCGCAGTAGCGATTGCCGTTGATGGCCGCCGGGTCACGACTGCTTCAATGGGGCCGCGCCCGTGTGAGCGCGGAAATCAGCTCGCGGGCAATGTGCCCGGATGGCGTTCCGGACCGCGCGCTTCAATGGGGCCGCGCCCGTGTGAGCGCGGAAATTGCGGACGGGCCAGACAGCCGCGAGACGCGCCGCGTCTGCTTCAATGGGGCCGCGCCCGTGTGGGCGCGGAAATCTCACGGCAAGGTGACGGGCACGGCGGTCCGGGAAGCGATGCTTCAATGGGGCCGCGCCCGTGTGAGCGCGGAAATCGGAACTCGGCAGCGGCGCAGGTGGTCGCTGAGCCGGTCATCGGCTTCAATGGGGCCGCGCTCGTGTGAGCGCGGAAATCGGTACCCGGCACGGCGATGTCTGACCGGTGCGGCTTCAATGGGGCCGCGCCCGTGTGAGCGCGGAAATGGCGTGTTGCCACCGGTGTGAAAATATGACATAAGCGCCCGTCGAAAATCTGACACTCGCCGCTCTGCGAGTGCGGCGGCGTGGGCCGATGGCCTGCTCCCCGCGAAACCTTCACGTTGGTGCCTCCTTCAGGGAGGAGGCCCGTTGATCGAAATGGAGCGACGCGTGTTACTCAGGCACTACCTCGAGCAGGGTCTCTCCAAGGCAGAGATCGCCCGCCGACTGGGGATCTCACTGGAGACGATCTACTCCATGATTCGAAAGGGTGAGCTGGACCGTGATCCGTTGGCGGTGCGCTACGGTCCCCGACCCGCAGTGCCCACGAAGCTGGATCCATTCAAGGCAATCCTCACGGCCCGACTCACGGAGTACCCGGACCTCAGTGGCGCACGACTCTTCCATGAGATCCGTGCTGCCGGCTACACAGGTGGGGTCACGCAGCTGCGTGACTATGTCCGGAGCATCCGTCCGCAGCCACCCGAGAAGGAGATCATCCGCTTCGAAACACCGCCTGCGCACCAGGGGCAGGTCGACTTCGCACACTTCCGCTTTCCCTGGGGCGTACGATACGCGCTGCTGGTGGTGCTCGCCTACTCGCGCCTGCTGTGGCTGCGGTTCTTCCCGCGCCAGGACATGCATACACTGCAGCTCGGTCTGGAGCAGGCGTTCGCTTTCTTCGGTGGCGTACCGCGCGAGCTGCTCTTCGACCAGATGCGGTCGGTGATCCTGCGCGACCTGCGTCCCGGGGGTGGCCGCCTCATTGAAAACGCCGAGTTCCTGCGCTTCTGCAGCCACTGGAGCTTCCGGGCTCGGGCTTGTCGTCCGTACCGCGCACAGACCAAGGGCAAGGTGGAGCGCCCGATCCGTTACCTGCGCGCCAGCTTCGTCTATGGTCGCAAGTCTCCATCGGGGACGCCGACCTGAATGACCAGGCCGAGCAGTGGCTTCAGACGGTGGCCAATCTCCGCACCCACGCTACCACGGGCGAGAAGCCCGTGGACCGTTTCGAGCGGGACGAGAAGGCCCTGCTGCAGCCACTAACCCGTCCCTATCAGTCCCTCGTGCTCCCCATCGATGGGGCGCCCTCGAAGCGGACTTCGCGCACACCCTCCGTTCCTGTGGAGCGCCGCCCACTGGCCAGCTATGCGGCCATCGCGGGAGGCGTATCATGAGCAAGACGCCGGCGCCCACCCGACGCGACCGCATCCGCACCATGCTCGCCGACCTGAAGATGCCAGGTGCTCTCGAAGAGCTCGATCCGATTCTGCAGCGCGTGGACAGCGCGCAGCTCACCGCCGGTGAGGCCATTGAAAGCCTCCTCGGGGCGCAGATCACACTGCGCAATAACCGCCGCCTCCAGGCTGCCATGCGTTCCAGCCGACTGCCGGCCGTGAAAACACTCGGCGACTTCGACTTCACCTTCCAGCCCTCGATTCGCCGCGAGCAGATCGAGAGTCTGCACGAGCTGAGCTTCATCGACCGGAAGGAAAACGTGGTGTTCCTCGGTCCACCGGGCGTCGGCAAGACGCATTTGGCCATTGCTCTGGCCATCTCGGCCGCGCAGAGCGGCCGGCGCGTCTACTACGGCACCCTGGCAGACCTCATCACCTCGCTCGAGGAAGCGCAGGCCGCCAGCCGCTTCCATCAGCGACTCAAGGTGCTCACCCACCCCTCGCTGCTCGTCGTCGACGAGATCGGCTACCTGCCCATCTCCCGCACCGGCGCCATGCTCTTCTTCCAGTTGATGAGCCGGCGCTACGAGCACGCTTCCACGGTGCTCACGTCCAACAAGTCCTTCGAAGAGTGGGGCGACATCTTCGGCGACGAGGTCATGGCCGCGGCTCTGATCGACCGCCTCCTTCACCACTGCCATATCGTCAACATCCGCGGCAACAGCTACCGCGTTCGCAACCACAGCCACCTCTGGAAACAGCCCGAGCCCCCAGACGATGAGGCGCCTCGCCGCCGGCAGCGCCGTTCCTTACGGCCCCAGGAGGTCGATATGGACTGACATCAAACACCAACGGAGTGTCAGATTTTCAACCGTTGGAAAGTGTCAGATTTTCGACCGGTGTTGACAATGGATGTCGGCGCGTGAACACCGGCGTCGCGCTTCAATGGGGCCGCGCTCGTGTGAGCGCGGAAATGCCGATACGGCCGTCCATACGACGCCATGGGCGATTGCGTGCTTCAATGGGGCCGCGCTCGTGTGAGCGCGGAAATGAGCCGGCTCTGCGCGTCGGCGTGCGGCATTGCGCGTTCGTGCTTCAATGGGGCCGCGCTCGTGTGAGCGCGGAAATGACGGCGACGGCCCGGCCAGTCGCGCAGGGCCGTCCGGCTTCAATGGGGCCGCGCTCGTGTGAGCGCGGAAATTGCCGCCATGCGTCGTGGCACGCGGCCGCAATCTCGCGTCGAGCTTCAATGGGGCCGCGCTCGTGTGAGCGCGGAAATCGGCCGGCATGACGTCGACTCCGGACGTCCTGCCGTTCCGGCTTCAATGGGGCCGCGCTCGTGTGAGCGCGGAAATGCTGTCGCCCAGCTGGCGCAGCACCCGCCCGACGCTCGCTTCAATGGGGCCGCGCTCGTGTGAGCGCGGAAATGGCCAGCGACGCGCGGCCGTCATGCAGTCGGACCGTGCGTCGGCTTCAATGGGGCCGCGCTCGTGTGAGCGCGGAAATGCTGATCGCCATGCTCGGCGCGGCACCGGACTGGACGCTCGCTTCAATGGGGCCGCGCTCGTGCGAGCGCGGAAATGGTACCCGGACCTCGTGCGCAGTCGATCCAGGCGAAGTCCGCTTCAATGGGGCCGCGCTCGTGTGAGCGCGGAAATGGTGCAGCAGTCGACCGCCTCACGGACCAGCCTGCCAGGCTTCAATGGGGCCGCGCTCGTGTGAGCGCGGAAATGCTAGCGCCGGCGGATTCGCACGGACCAGTCGAAGCTCCCGCTTCAATGGGGCCGCGCTCGTGTGAGCGCGGAAATAACGCGTCCAGCTGCGCATGACGTCGGCTGAGCGCTGGTCTACCGCTTCAATGGGGCCGCGCTCGTGTCGAGCGCGGAAATGCCGGCCGAGTCCGCGTGACACGTCGATGTGTCACATGGCTTCAATGGGGCCGCGCTCGTGTGAGCGCGGAAATCAGCCCCGCGTGACCGTCATGCGCGTTCGATGTGACGCTTCAATGGGGCCGCGCTCGTGTGAGCGCGGAAATCGGACTCGATCGCATGGTTGAGCACCTGTCCTGTCAGCGGGCTTCAATGGGGCCGCGCTCGTAGTGAGCGCGGAAAGTGAGGACATTCTGCGACTCGCAGCTCACGCTCGGCCATGCGCTTCAATGGGGCCGCGCTCGTGTGAGCGCGGAAATCGTCGCGTATCGGAATCGGCCATCGCGTGTCGACTGGCTTCAATGGGGCCGCGCTCGTGTGAGCGCGGAAATTCCTGCGCGGATGCTGGCATGCACGCATGTGCGTCTGCAGGCTTCAATGGGGCCGCGCTCGTGTGAGCGCGGAAATGCTGGCAGCAGGCGTACGCGATCGCGGTCGAAGCGCGTACGCTTCAATGGGGCCGCGCTCGTGTGAGCGCGGAAATCCACGCGCCTCGTGACGGCTGTCGAGCCCCGGCCGCACGCTTCAATGGGGCCGCGCTCGTGTGAGCGCGGAAATTCGACGGCCGATCGCCGAGGACTCGCGCTCCGAGCGCTTCAATGGGGCCGCGCTCGTGTGAGCGCGGAAATCGAGCGCAGCGTTGATGATGCCATGGCGCGTCATCGAGCTCGCTTCAATGGGGCCGCGCTCGTGTGAGCGCGGAAATGTCGTGCGCTCCTGTGCGCTGTCGCCGGGTAGCTACGATGCTTCAATGGGGCCGCGCTCGTGTGAGCGCGGAAATCGCGTACGACTTCCTCGGCGGACCACGCGCGGCTCGCACGCTTCAATGGGGCCGCGCTCGTGTGAGCGCGGAAATCGCGCGGACCTGTCGCGCCTGCTCGGACCGCGTCACGCGCTTCAATGGGGCCGCGCTCGTGTGAGCGCGGAAATGCTGACTGCCGGTCGACGTGATCGCATGCGCGATCGCGTCGCTTCAATGGGGCCGCGCTCGTGTGAGCGCGGAAATCGACGAGCACGTTGCGCGATGACGGTGCGATAGCGTGACCTGGCTTCAATGGGGCCGCGCTCGTGTGAGCGCGGAAATTGCGACCGCTGCGTCGATGGTCGCGATCGCTGCACCGAGCTTCAATGGGGCCGCGCTCGTGTGAGCGCGGAAATCGCCGATCGGCGTCGAGCTCATGGCGCTGACTGCGGTGTCGGCTTCAATGGGGCCGCGCTCGTGTGAGCGCGGAAATTGCGGAGCGCCGGCGGCATGTCGCTGGTCGCGCTCGCGCTTCAATGGGGCCGCGCTCGTGTGAGCGCGGAAATCGGATCGACGACTCGCGGCCATCGTGACGCGGCACTCGCGCTTCAATGGGGCCGCGCTCGTGTGAGCGCGGAAATCGAGTCGCGTCGGACGCGCTCGCGATCGGTGCCGAGCCGATCGTCGGCTCGCTTCAATGGGGCCGCGCTCGTGTGAGCGCGGAAATTTGGGCGTCACGTACACCCGGACGTGCAAGCCTAGGGCACGCTTCAATGGGGCCGCGCTCGTGTGAGCGCGGAAATTCGTGCCGGACGGCGAGCTCGCGGACGGCAGACGTCGGTGCGCTTCAATGGGGCCGCGCTCGTGTGAGCGCGGAAATCCGGTGAGACTGAGCGCTCGATGGTGCGTGATCGCATCGTGCTTCAATGGGGCCGCGCTCGTGTGAGCGCGGAAATGGCCGTCCTGGAACTCGCTGCGAACACGAAAGTTAGCGAACCGGAATCGAGCGGGCAACCAACCGGACGGGGTCGCACGAGCATGGGAAGGCCTGTAGACTCACCCAAGACCCTGATTTTCAAACAGCTTCGACCGGCTCCCGGCAATCTGCGCATTACCCCCTCCGCTCGAAAGACCCATCCGTCAGACGACGAACGTCCGCACAGGCGGGTCGTAGCCACGACCCAGGCACTCGAGGCCTGTCTGCAACGGGTGAACGGCACGGCCAAGGTCCACGATCAGGACCTGATCCTCGACTGCGTGAATGCACGCGCGCAGGCGCGCGCGAAGCGTGACAAGTTCGCGTTCGTTGAGTTCACAGAAGAATACGCTGTACTGAGCCCAGTCGCCAAAGCCGAGCAGGGTCCGATGGACATTGGTCCGGCGACGGTCGTCGGAGATGTCGTAGGTGATGACGTAGTGACGGCGATCCATGATCAGCGCGTCGTCATGCCGCGGTACGTGGGGACATTGCCGCGAAGCCAGCGGGCGAGCAGCTTCGCCTGCACCCGGACGACCGTGCGCCAGGAGCACCGGTAGCCGAACACCGGATGCGTGACGAGTTGCTCGAGTCGCGCCTCGTACGCCCGGATCATGGCCTTGCGGCCACCCGCATTGAGGACGCAGGCCTGACGATTCCTGACGAAGTCGCTGCCGCCGACCATGCCCGTGTTGATCGCGGTGATGACAGCACTGTCGGCGACGAGCGGGCGAAACTCTTCCATGAGATCCAGCGCGAGCGCTGGACGCCCGTGACGGGGCCGGTGGTAGAGACCCCACCATGGGTCGAGCCCCGTCGCCGCCACCGCGACCGTGCATTCCCGCGCCAGCATGGCATAGGTGAACGAGAGCAGCGCATTCACCGGGTCGCGCGGCGGCCGACGGTTGCGGCCCGAGAAATCGAACTCGAAATCCGATTCACGCGGGCGCAGCATGGCGTCGAAATGCCGGAAGTAGATCGCGCCGAGCGCACCCTCGAGGCCGAGCAGTTCATCGACATTGCGGACGTGGGGGACTTTGCGCAGCAACGCGACCATTTCGCGTCCACCCGGAATCGGACGCGGTCGCGCATTGCGCAGGATCATCGTGCGCTGGTTCATGCCCTTCGCGCGCACGACCGCGCGCGCAAAACCGAGCACGCGTCCGGCGTCGGCCGCAGACTGGAACTGTGCCGCTCGATTGAATGCGTTGCGCAGACCGAAGCCGCTCGTGATTCCATAGAACCAGTGCCCGCGGGAGAGGTGGACAATGGGAATGCCCGCTTCGCAGAGCGCATGGATCGCGGCTGACGTCACACTCACGCCTCCGCACAGAACGAGCTGATCGATGTCCTTGAAGCGCACATGAGCGAGCACTTCGCCGTCCTTCCGGACCGCGACGCGCTGGCCATCCTTGCCCACGGTCGCGCCCTGCTCCTGCACGTACAGTGGAAGGGCCTCTTCCCGGGGCGGGTAGAGGCGGCGCACTCCCGTCGCCGACGTGACGGGGTCAGCGGGCACATCCCGTAGCGCCAGGGTCTCGTCGGGAAGGCAGATCCCGTTGAGCGAACAACCGTTGCATTTCGGACTGTCCTCGAGCGGATCGGGCAGGGTCATGCGCTCGGCCGCCCGACCCGCCTCGGCGATGTAGTGGAGGGTGCGCGCCTCGAGCTCGGCGGTGAAGGGTATCGTGACTCGCGTGCGGGACCCGGCGAAGTAGAGGACACCGTGATCGCAGCGGAAGCTGTGCTCGCGCAGGAGCAGCCCCTGGGCCATGAGCTGCACTCGCTCCGGCTCCCAGCTGCGCTCCGGGTTGCGCGGCACCCGGCCGCGCTTCGTGTCGACAGGAACCGCCTCGTCCCCGGCCGTCGAGACCAGATCGAGTTTGGCGACGATCCCGAGGCGTTCGCTGGAGAGCGTGACGGACCGGCTGATTTCAGGAGGAGCGTCGCCTTCGCCGTCCCCTTCCGGCTCCGCCGGCGAGGCGGCTTCCGGCAGAATATCGCCGAAGCGATCCACCCGACGGTGCACCTCCTGGCCTTCGGCTGTGTACACGTTGTCCGCCCACTGCTGCTCGACGTGCATGAGATGGAAGAGCCTTGGGCAGTAGACGAACTCGTTCAGCATGCGGACGGGCAGAAGGCTATCGTCCGCGTTGTCGGCCTCTCCGGGCGGAGGCGTATCGGGGTCGCTGCGCATGGCGAATCGCGTTCCGGGAGTTGGACTTCTGATCGAGAGTCCTGCACGCAAGCGTCGGCAGTTACGCGGCGCTCGTTGAGCGGTCCGTGGCGAACCGCCCAGCTAACAGTGCTTCTGGACGCCGCCGACGCCGGGACGATCCGGTCCGTGCCGGATCCGCGATTGGACAGTGCAAGCCCCGATCGTCATACTTCGAAAACGAGGCGGCGGATGTCGCCCGTTTCTGACTGCTCCGGAGTTTCGCGAGGTGCCGAACCGATCCAGCGACTGGTTTCGCCAGGCGGAGCACGATCTCGAGCAGGCGGAGGATTCGCGGCGTGCAGGCCGACACGACTGGTCGTGCTTCGCCGCACATCAAGCGGCGGAGAAGGCCGTGAAATCGCTCCACCTGCACCACCGCCAGGAAGCCTGGGGTCACGTGGTCGCGCGGCTGCTGGACGCCTTGCCGGCCACGACCCACGCACCTGCTCGTCTCCTTGAGGCGGCCAGGGTTCTCGACAACTACTACATCCCCGCGCGCTACCCGAATGGGTATACGGAGGGGCCGTCGTTCGAGCACTTCGGCCCGCTGCAGAGCGAACAGGCGGTTGGTCATGCCCGACAGATCATCGAATTCGTTCGTCCACACCTGGCCTGACGCTGCGTCCGTGCACGAGGCGGCGCGTGGCTGGGCGGAGCGCGCGCAGCGCGAGCATCCTGACATCATGGCGATCGGCTACACCGGCTCCTATGCGCACGGCGACTGGGGTCCGGGCAGCGACCTCGACCTGATCGTGGTCGTCCGGGGTGAACTGCCACCGATCGGCGAGCGCGCGAGAGAGTGGGACACACGCGGGATCCCGGTCCCGGTCGACCTGCTGCTCTATTCCGAGCGCGAGTGGCGCGCGTCGCTCGAGCATAGCGCGCGCAGGCTGCGAATCATGCGAGACGAGGCCGTCTGGATAATGGGCGTGGAGGAGGCCCTGGACGGCTGAACGACGCGCAGAGCAAGGCGGATCCCGCTCAAACTTCGTCCGCGCGGGAATCGGCCTGATCCTGCCGGACGAATCGATCAATACGATGCCGGCTAACAGCCTGGCCGGGATCGCGAGTCGCCTCGGCGGCATAGTGGAGGTCGCGCTGCGCCTGGAGAGGTGTTCGATCTTCTGCTCAATGCGGCCACCGCTTCGGGGCTTGGGCGACCAACCAGCCAGATGCAGACGGAACACCCAGCACACTTGTCGGGATGCTTTCTGTACTTCTTCAGAGCCTTGCAGCGCGATGTGCGGAGCGGTGTCAGACCCTGTTAGCACATTGGAGCTGTCTCGGATGCTGTGCGAATCACTTCACATTGGAAAGGCGACGACGATGTCCGAGCTGACCCATGACGTGTTGAAGTCCGCCGTCGCAGGCGGCGCGGTAGCCCTCCGCTCAATAACCAGACTCGAACCTGTCGGTGGTCCCGGTGACAAGATCTTCCCGCCGACGTTTGGCGACACAGTGCGAATTCCTGAGCCAATGGAGGGTCAGTCGGCCGTCGTTGGGCGTCAGACGAAATACGCTGTGGAGTGGCGCCGCGTCGACGGTGTGTCGCGTTTGTGCGTGCTCTTGGACTCGGCTGCGTCGCAGGCGAATCGCATGGAAGAGGCGCTTCGGAATGCGTGGGAGGCCGGTGAGCTGCCGATTCCTCTCGTGCGTGTGGATTTCACGGGCGAGCGTCATGAGGATCCGGCCCTGGACCTCAGCAGTCTGGGCGGCGACGGTTACCTGTCAGTGCTGGAGGTGCCGCACCGGCTGGCTGACGGCATCCTCAGGGACAGCCTGCTTGACGGCGTGCCCTTTCGCGCGTCGGAGATGGGCCGACGTTTCACGGAAGCATTCGATGGCGAATGCGGTCGCATTGTATGATATGTGTCCGACCGCACTAGTGTTCGGCATGTGGGACTCCACCGGCCCGAAGGGAGGTTTGGGGTCCAAGTTCCAGCGTGCGTTGGTCAGCGAGATCGTGGGTGTGGGTGCCGAACTCGGTGCGCGGACGGCAAGTCGAATTGACCCGACCGGTATTGAGAAAACAATGATCTATGAGGCGCTAGATGCGTCGGAAGACTGGACGCTGGATCCGGAGCGGGCACGCAGGGAGAAGGGCAAGCCAGTGCCGCTCAAACGAGGCGGTGAGAAGGCTGGGACACCTGCGGTGATCAACCACGGTAACGTCAAACCGAATATCGATTTCCTCGCGGGAGGCGTGACTATCGACTACGCGGAACAGACAGTCGTCCTGTCCCTTCCTGCCCTCCGCCGGCTGCGCTTCCAGCAGGCCACCAGCGGCACATTCCTGGACGGCAAACGGTCGGAGGCGGAAATGGCAGCGCGCACGGCACTGGCGGCGCTCGCCTTGGCAGCGGTGTCCTACTCCCAGCGCGACGGCTATGACCTGCGCTCTCGCTGTGCATTGCGACCGGTGCGGCCACCGATTCTTGAGCTGGTCTCAGCGGACGGATCGGCGCCCGTAACCTACACCTTGGGCTTGGGCGCGGCCCGCGAACTAGTGCTACACGCGACACACGAGGCCGAACGTGTGCACATGGGTTGGACTACAGAACCGATCGACCTGAAGCCCATGCCGAAGCTGGTCGCGCTGATCCGACGAAGCCGCGAGCTTTCCGTCGCCGCCGATACGGATGCCGGCAATGATGAGAATTGACGTCGAGCTTCTGACCGGGCGCTATGTCGCCTCCAGCTTCAATGACCGGCGGAAGGCAGAATGGCCCCCGCATCCGGCCAGACTGTATTCCACCCTGGTAGCTCTGTGGGCGGAGGATGAACTTGGCGACAGTGTCGCGCGGGCTCTGGACTGGTTGAGCGATGCAGGAAACCCTGAGGTCCTCGCGGCGAGGGCCGCCGCGCGCGCGGTTCCGCCATTCTACGTGCCGGACATTGGCCGCAGCCTGCTTTCCCGTACGCACGATGCATTCGTTGAACTCGAGTGTGCGCGAGAGCTGGTGGCTGCCGCACGGTTGGAGGGCGACACCCGGAGTATCCGCGCGGCCAGCAAGCAGTTGACGACTAACGAGAACAGATACCGGAAAGCGTTCGAACGGGACGCCGCATACACAGAGACCGGCGATGCCAGCGCCGTCGAGGCCGCAGCAAGGTTGCTTCCGTCGCGCCGCACCCGACAGCCACGCTGGTTCCCTTCGGTGAGACCTGCGTCCGCATCCGTCTCGTTCGTTTGGCCGGAGGCCAGTCCGGCGGCAGACGTCCGCGCCGCGCTTGCCCTGGTGCTGTCGCGTGTGCACCGGCTGGGCCACTCCAGCAGCATGGTCGCGTGCGCGTTGGTGGACGGCCCTCCTGATGACACGGACACGCGCACACGCTGGGTACCTGCCGAGGAGGGTGACCTAGTGCTGCGCACAGTGGCGAAAGGCCAGCGCGAGCGTCTTGCAGCTGCATTTCGGAATCATGCCGCGGTCGAACCGCGTATACTGCCGTGCGCATATCAGCGGTACGGTAGCTTCGTCCGCAGGCAGCCCACGGCGTCGCCGCGATCCGTTTTTGGGTCCAAATGGATCGTCTTTCGCGTTGTGCCTGCCAATCACGGACGGACGGAGTTGCGTCTGACACGTGCGCCGGATATCGCTCGGGCACTGCGTCGCACATTGATGCGGTATGCGGATGACCCACCGCCTGCCTTGATCACAGGCCACACGCCGGATGGAAAACCGCTTGAGCGTTCGCATGCTGCATGGGTGCCTCTTGCCGACGTCGTGCATGAACATTCTTCTGGGAGCGTGCTTGGCATTGCGATCGTACTGCCCCGTGCATTCATATCAGACGAGCACCATGCGCTGCTGCGAGCAATTGGGGTGTGGGAGCAGGAAAGCGGGGAAGCGCTTCCTTTGCGGTTGGAAAGGAGCGGTGTGCTGTGGCTCGAGCGGGTGCGAGCCGTCGAGGACCGCTCGACGCTTCAGCCGGGTTCGTGGTGCGGCCCGGGCCGACATTGGGCAACGGTAACACCGATTGCACTCGACAGGAACCCGGGGAATCTCAATGCGAGAGATCCTCGTGTTGCCGAAACCGCGGCTGCGGCGGCGCAGGATATCATTGCGCGTGCATGCGAGCGAATCGGTCTGCCGCGTCCTGCCCAGGTCCAGACATACGATCGGTCGGTGTTTCCAGGAGCACCCGGAGCTTGGGCGTTCGCACCCTTTCCGCGAAAGGAAGATGCACTGCGCCGCGTGTGCGTCCATGCGGAACTGCTTTTCGAGGAGGCGGTGGAAGGGCCTCTGCTGGTGGGAGCTGGCAGGTATCAGGGAGTGGGGCTGTTAAGGCCCGTTACACGGACGTTCGCATGAATGCAATGCCCGACCGCCCTCGCACTTCGCGGCCTTCTTCCGAGCCATTAACGACCATGCGCCCTTCCCCTGGCAGCAGCGTCTCCTAGAGCAGGTCGTGCGCGAGGGTTGGCCAGCAACACTGGACCTGCCAACGGCATCGAGGAAGACATCCGTCCTCGAGGTCGCGGTGTTCGCGCTCGCGCTGGAAGCCTGGCACCCGCCTAGTGTGCGTCGCGCACCATTGCGCACAGTGTTTGTCATTGATCGACGAATCGTTGTCGATCAGGCGTACGCGCGCGCCAGCAGGATCGTATCAGCGCTTGCCGACGCACGCGATGGCGTACTCGCGAGCGTGGCGCAACAACTGCTCGCGCTGTGTCATGGGACTGCTGGTCCGCCGCTGGGGGCATTGCTCCTGCGGGGAGGCATGCCGCGCGACACTGACTGGGCCCAGCGTCCGGACCGACCCTGGATCCTCGTGTCCACCGTCGATCAGGTTGGTTCCCGCCTGCTGTTCCGCGGGTACGGGTCTCCGATTCAATGCGGCCCGTGCACGCCGGTCTGCTCGGCGAGGATGTCCTTTACCTGCTCGATGAGGTACATCTTTCACGCGCGTTCCACGAGACGCTCCTTGCGGTTGATACACTCGCAACCTCGCTACGCGACGAAGCCCAGGGTGCAAGGCGTTTCGCATGTGTCTCGATGTCGGCGACGCCCGGATCGGCGGAAGGCACGATATTCTCCCTGGATCGTGCCGATCGCAACGACGCCACTCTCGCCCCGCGACTCGGAGCCACGAAACCAGCGACACTGCGCCTGGTGGAGACGCCGAAAAACGAATCGAAGGCTCGGGAACGGCTGGCCGGAGCCTGCGTCCGCGAGGCCCGGAAGCTCCTTGAAGAGGTCAGCAATGCACGTCGCATGGCGATCATCGTCAATCGCGTGGACACGGCACGCCGAATCGCGGAGGATGCCGAGCGTTTCATTGACTGGAAAGTGCACCTCATTACGGGCCGGATGCGTCCTCTCGATCGTAGAGATCTGCTGCGCAAGATCGAGCCGCTTATTCAGGTCGGCACCCCTCGCGGCGACGTGGGGAAACACCTGATCGTCTCGACGCAGGCGATCGAAGTGGGAGCGGATTTTGATTTCGACGTGATGGTGACTGAATGCGCAAGCCTCGATGCAATCCGTCAGCGGATCGGTCGCCTTGATCGGATCGGTTCGTTTCGGGCCGCGCGCGTGGTCATCGTTGTTGGCTCCGGGCAGATCGACGATGGGGAGAATGCAGCGGAGGATGCGGTATATGGCCACGCCTTAGCACGCACGTGGCATTGGTTGACGGAGGCAGCCGGAGCATCAGGCCAGATCGACATGGGAACGGAGGCGGTGACAGAACAGCTTCGCACGATCCCTTGTGACCGTCTCCTGACGCTCCTGTCGCCCCGCGTTTCCGCCCCCGTTCTGCTGCCAACCTATATTGACTTGTGGTCGGAGACGTCGCCGACTCCGGAAGTGGAACCTGACATCGCCAGCTTTTTGCACGGGCCCGCCCGTAGGACTGCGGATGTGCAGATTGTATGGCGGGCGGACATTGAAGGCAGTTGGCTCGTGGCCGACACCCTCGACGATGTCGAGCACACCATCACGGACATCCTGACAGCTTGTCCTCCGAGCCCCCTCGAAGCCATGTCCATCCCGATCGGTGCGGTGCGTGCGTGGTTGCGTGCCCGCTCAACAGGCGCTACGGAACCGACTGCAGTCACTGCCGTCGCGGATGTGGAAGGCGTCCAAGAAGTGGCTGGTGAGAGCGGCGAAGAGCGCGGGGACGCGATTGCCCCTGCCGTGTTGTGGAAGAATGAGCGCGCAACAGTAGTCACGCGACCCACACAACTAACCCCTGGCGCAACGCTTGTGGTGCCTGCCGAGTACGGTGGTGTCAGTCGCGAGAATTGGGACCCGACGGCAAGGTCGGTAGTGCCGGATCGCGGCGATGAGGCGCAACTCCTCCATTGCGGACGCGCGACGGTGCGTTGGGATGAGCGTGTGGTCGTGACGTGGAACTCGGGCCGCCGTGGGCCGCGAATCGAGATCGATCCTGAAGCGTCGCAACGCGAACTCGAGCGTGCTGCGTACGACGACTGGGCCAGCGAGTTGCTCACTCAGAAAATCCCCGATTGGGCAAGGATCGCGTTAGGTGCAACAATGCGGGCACGTCGACGCATCGTGCGAATCCCCATCCGATGTGCGCCTGGCATTTCCCAGCCGACCTGGCGCGCAAGCGTGGCGCTCGGGCATGTGCCGAATGTCGCGCTGCGCGTTCTCAGGCAGCCATTGTGGGAAAGCCAGCTCTGCGGGCTGGAATCCGTAACCGACGGCGACGTCGGTACTGCGTCCGGCAAGGCGGTCGCGCTGGACCGTCACCTGACAGATGTTCGGGCGTACGCCGAGTCTTTCGCGCGAAACCTCGGCCTTGATGAAGACACCGTTCGTGACGTGGCGATCGCCGCGGCAATGCATGATGTGGGAAAGATCGATCCGCGCTTTCAGTTGCTGCTGCATGAGGCTGACGAACTGGCACTTGCCATGGCCCGCGGCCCGCTGGCCAAGTCCGGGATGCCTTCCGGTGATTCTGCGGGCCGAAAGCGCGCTCGTGAGCAATCCGGGTACCCGATGATGGCCCGTCACGAACTCCTCTCCACGGCGCTCGCGAGTGCCGCACCCGCCGTGAGAGATCGAGTCCGCGACCTGGATCTCGTGCTGCATTCTGATTGCATCACATCACGGCTACTGCCGGCCATTCCCTCCACTTGCGCTGGATGATGTCGCGCTTGCCGTCAATTACGCATTCGACGGTATTGACCTGCAGGGCTCCACCGCACACGGTCTGGTGCGCATGGGATCCGGAACAGCCGAGCGATTCTGGCGACTTACCCGACGCCACGGTTGGTGGCGTTTGGCTTGGATGGAAGCAATCCTCCGTCTGGCTGATCATTGCGCCAGCGAGGACGAGGAGACCGATGAATGACCGCACACTGACAGTCACCGGCCTCGACGGTTCAACGCCGCTGGGTTACCTGGCCGCGCTTGGTTTGTTGACCGTCGTGAGCGACGCGCCAGGTGCCCACGAGCAGCCACGTCTCTCTTGGCGTTTCGAGAACCGATGGAATCCGGTCCTGAACGGAATCGTCACCTTCGACGAATTATCGAGGATCGTGTATGACGACGCCCTTCGGTGGGCCCGGTCGCCACTCCTGTGCTTCCGGTATCCGAAACTCGAGAAGAAAGGCATCAAGCTGGTCGGTGCGCTCAGCGCCCCGATCGCCGTGCTTCGGCAATGGCTGAAGGAGGAGTTGCGACGGCAGGACTATGAGGTGCTTGCTTACGCAGCGGCGCTGACGTACGAGCTAGCCAGCGAGCCGGCAGACCCCAAGAAGGTATTGAACGCCAATGTCCTGTTGGCAAATGGCCTGCCATTCGACGCCACTGCTGCGCTCGATCGCGTGACGAAACCTACGTTCTTTGACTTCACGAGCCGCAACGCGCACTTCCTGGAACAGGTCGAGGAGGTTCGGTCGCAGCTAACGCTAGAGGGCATCAGGCTGGAACTCGAGGTGAGCGCAGCCAATCCCGAGGGTTCGCGTACGCTTGACTGGGATGTTGGAGCCGATGCTCCGGGCGCCCTCTACGCCAACCACAAATCCGCCTACCACACTGCTGCCGAGTGGCTGGCCTTCCGTGGCCTCGTCTTCTTTCCCGTGGCTGGGGGCGCGGGTGAACTTGAGACAACTGCCTGCGAAGGGCGACGCAAAGCCGGGACGTTTACTTGGGCACTGTGGGATCAACCTGTTGACGCGAAGGTTGCAGCGTGCATCGTTCGCTACCCGAAGTTGGCATTCGTCGGTGCACGGGAACGTCGTGCGCTGGGATTGGTCCAGGTGTTCCGCTCGGCATTGACGAAAAAAGCCGATGGCTACAGCGGCATGTTTGCGCCCAGCGAGCCCATCTAACCGCATTTTTTCCATGGTCCTCCGTCGTGCCACTCGTTGTTAAGAAATTGGCATCACCTCGACTCACTCCCAGGCTGGCGCGCAATTATGTACTGTCGTCGCCAGAAAGTCGCTCGAGTTGTCTCAGAGCGCTGATCACCATCGGGGCAAATTGTTGCTGACTCCCCGCATCCCTACTGCAATGCGTTCAGCGCCTGCGCTGCCTGCTCGATCTGCGCAGCGTAATGCTCGAGCGCGGCAGCCACGCGCGCGGCCTGTGCCTGGGCCACGGTGAGGTCGGGCACATCCTCGACGGCCTCGCGGATGCCGGGCATGGTCTTCACGCCGTAGCCCGTGTAGAAGCCGGGCGCATAGATCAGGTGCCGGAACCAGTCGCGCTGGGGCAGGCCGGCCGTGTCCGTGAGCAGGCGCTCGGTGCTGTATAACAGGTGGTTAATATCGGCCAGCGGCTGCGCGTTCTTCTTCACCTGCGCATCAGTAAAGCTGGCGATGCGGATGCTGGCCGCATCCCAGTGGTCCGCCGCCGCCTGCACCCTGGCCACGGCCGCGCGCACGGCGCTCAGGTCGAGCGCGTGGGTGGCGGCTTTCGCCTTCGCCCCTTCTCGATCTCGTCCACGTACCTGCCATAGGTCCGCGCTACCGCCTGGAACTCGAACGGCAGCACGGGCGCGTGGCGAGACGCAGCGCGGCGGTGGTCGTCGTACTGCGACTGCGTCACGCCGTACATGAACGTGGTGTCCATGAATGCGTGTAGTGGTAGAACGAGTCGTAGATCGAATGATAGATGCCCGCATTGGCATCGCCGCCATAGGAGAGACTGAGCGAGGCCAGGCCGAGGTGGTCAATGAAGGCCGTGTAATCGGAGCCGGAACCGAGGGCGCCGATCGCCCAGTCGTGTCGCGATCGGGACCTGCGACTCGCGCGCTGGTGCGCGAGCCAGGCATCGAGCACGCTGCTGCCGCTCTCCGGATCCGGACGTCGCGCGCAATCTCGCGCACGAATTCCTCGAGCGAATGCGAGCCCGATCGCACTCAACCAGCCGCGGTTGTTGGTGTCACTGTTGATGTAGGCGACGGCTTTCTGCTGCAGTTCATCGGCATGTTTCTCGGCCCACTCGGTGGAGCCGAGCAGTCCCCACTCTTCGCCGTCCCACGCCGCCAGCACGATGGTGCGTTCCGGGCGCCAGCCGGTCTTGAGCAGTGTAGCCAGCGAGCGCCCATTTCCTCGAGCGCGACCATGCCGGAGAGCGGATCCTCCGCACCGTTGACCCAGGCATTGTGGTGATTGCCGAAGACGACCCACTGGTCGGGCCAGCGCGTGCCCGGGAATGCGGACAATCACGTCCCACAGCGGCCGCGTCTGCCAGTCGAACTTCAGCGCGACGTGCACGCGCGCGGGTCCGGGACCGAAATGATAGGTGGTGGCCAGCGCGCCCTTCATGGGGTCGGGCACGACGGGTCCCGCGAGGTCGCGCAGGATGGGCAGCGCATCACCATAGGAGAGCGGCAGCACGGGAATGGGCGAGATCGTGGTGACCTCGCTCATGGCGAGTTTGCGCGCACCCGTCCTCCGACGCCCAGCCGGGCGACAGCGGATCGCCAGGATAACGCGGCATATCCATGACGCTGCCGCGCTGCACGCCCTGCTCGTTGCGCATGGGCCCCTTCGGATAGACGTCATTGGTCCAGAATCCGTCATCGCGCGGATCCGAATAGATGATGCAGGCGATGGCGCCATGCTCTGCCGCCACCTTCGGCTTGATGCCTCGCCAGGAGCGGCCGTAGCGCGCCAGCACAATGCGCCCGCGCACGCTGATGTCCAGGCTGTCGAGGATGTGGTAGTCCTCGGGCGTGCCGTAATTGACGTAGACGACATCGCCCGTCACGTCACCGTCGGGTGAGTACGCGTTGTACGTGGGCAGCTGTCCGGCGTCGTTCGAATCCTTGTCTTCGGGGATCGGCGGCTCGGCGAGCCTCGCTGTGTAGTGTTCGGGCGCGATCAGCTCGACGGCGCGCAGTGTGGGCGTGGGCATGAGCGCTTCGAAGCGCTCGAGCTTCGCATCCAGCCCGAACGACTGGAAGCGCGCGAGTATGAGATCGGCGACATGGCGGGAATTGGCACTGCCCGCGTGGTGCGGGTCCTCGGAAAGCAGCAGCAGGCGCGCGCGCAGCGTGTCGGCATTGGGCACCGCTTTCGCGCTCTGCTCGCGCTGCCGTTGCGCGGCCAGCATGGCGTCAGGAAAGCCGCGAATGCTCTGCGCGCCGAGCGGCGCCGCGAGCGACAGGAATGAAACGGCCAGCAGGACGTTGCGTGCGGTGGTGTGCATGATCGTCGTCGCCTGAAAGCAGTGAAAGTCGCGCCGCAGCAAGGTATCGCGCGGCGGTCAGTGGAGCGAGTGCGCAACGGTGGCAGGCGTTTCCGCAGGGGCCGGGCGTGTCAGCGGCTGCCCAGGTCGGGTCGGGCGCGGGCGAGCAGCTGCTGGTAGTCGGGATCCGGGTCGAGCGTGGCGAAGCGGCCGCTGCGCAGCTCGACCAGGCCGCGTGTGTCATCGCGTTGCGCACGGTTCAGCCACGCCAGCGCGGAGTCGCTCTCCTCGAGCGTTGCGAACATTGCCGCTATCAGATCGGGGCGCAGGTACTCGCTGCCGCTGCGCGCCAGCCAGGCGTCCAGCACGGCGCGCGCTTCGCCCGTGCGACCCATGCGCGCGAGCGTGCGCACGATCAGCTCATCGGTGTCGAGACCTGCATTGCCGAGCTGGCGGGCGCGTTGCAGCACCCGCAATGCGGTGCCTGCGCGACCGTTGGCGAGCAGGATGCTGGCGAGGCCCAGACTGCCGGCGTTGCTGGCCGGGTCGGCGTCGAGCACGCGTTGCACGTGGGCGAGCGACTCGACCGTGCGACCAAGTCCGGCGAGCAGCAGGGCAACGCGCGTCGCGTCGGGTTCCGATGCGGGATCCAGCGTGAGCGCGCGCTGCGCTTCCTCGAGCGCCTCAGGCGTGCGGCCAGTCTCCGCCAACACGTCCGATAACATGGCATGCGCGCCGGCATTGGCGGAATCGAGTCGGATGGCCTGCGCGAACGATGCTTCGGCATCCGTCACAGCGCGCAGGTAGCGGAACTGGACGAGACCGAGCGTGCTGTACGCAGCAGCCAGGCCGGGCGCGATCCTGACGGCCTGCTGTGCCTGCGCGAGCGCCGTGGCGACGCCGGGCGCCGGTGCAGCGAAATGGTCGGTGTACCCGCTCCAGCATTGCACGCGCGCCAGCAGTGTCTGCGCATCCGCGGGCCGCAGCCGGAGCGCACTGTCCAGTGTGGCGAGCCCGGCGCGCGCGACCGTAGCGGAGGTCTGCGCGCAGGCCGTGAGTGCCGTTTGCTCGAGCATGCGCGCAGAATCCTCGCCCGCGCTCGCCGCCTGACCGGGCGAGGCCGCGAGGGCAGGTGCGGCGTGCGTCGTCGCCTGCTCGCTGCACGCGGACAGCGCCGTGATGCAGAGTGCGAGAGCGGCACCGCGTGCTCTGCGCGGCATTCAGCTGCGCGCCCGTGTGCGAGGGCGCTTCCCGCTCTGCCCACCCAGCTCGGCCCAGCGGAAGCAGTCGACGACGTGATCGTTCACCATGCCCACCGCCTGCATGAACGAATAGCAGATGGTGGGGCCGACAAAACGGAAGCCGCGCTGCCTGAGCGCCTTGCTCATGGCTTCCGATTCAGGCGTCTGCGCGGGCAGGTGCTCGTGCTGCTGCCAGCGGTTCACAATGGGCTGGCCGTTCACGAAGTCCCACACGTACGCATGGAAGCTGCCGTACTCCTGCACCACATCGCGGAACGCGCGCGCATTGCCAATGGCGGCGTCGATCTTCATGCGGTTGCGCACGATTCCGGTATCCGCCAGCAGTTTCCCGATGCGGCGCTCATCGTATTTCGCGAGTTTCGCGGGCTCGAAGTTGTCGAAGGCCCGGCGATAGTTCTCGCGTTTGCGCAGGATGGTGATCCAGGAGAGGCCGGCCTGCGCGCCTTCCAGCACGAGCATCTCGAGCAGGTGCCGGTCATCGCGTGAAGGCGAGCCCCATTCGTGGTCGTGATACTCGAGGTACAGCGGATCACTGCCGGCCCAGCGGCAGCGTGTGCGTCCATCCCCGTGCGTGAGCGACATGCCACTTCCCGTCGTGCGCAGTCCCGGTAACAGCGTGTTGTGGCTGGTGGCGTGCGTCCGCAGACGCCCGACGCCGCGCACACAATACGCGTTGCCGCGACAATGCAGAAGTGGCAGCGGGTTGGGGCCATGCGCTTCGCGGGCGGCTGGCTCGAGGGCGCAGGCAGGGCCGGCAACCCAGTTGCAGGCGACCCGTCACAGCACAGTTCGTGGCAGGCGATGCCTGCTCCTCTGGCGGCGAAGGTCGCGGGGAGAGCGAAGGCACGAACGAGGGAGGCTGCATGCGCTTCACGTTGCCGGGTCACGCGCCCGGATCGCCACGCTGGCTCGAGATCGAGGGTCAGCCGGAGCGCGCGCGGGCGGCGCTGCCCGCGTTGCGATAGCACGCGTGTTGCCGGCGGTCGGGCAGCGACCGGGCGCAGCGGCCCGCGGGCCGAGGCGCGCCGGTCGCCTGCGATCCGTTGAACGGTCGCGGGGCGCGGCAGTGCCGGCGGGTGTGAGCCACCGCCGGGCGGGCGCCGTCCCACCTCGCTTGACGCCGCCCGCCGGGTGGCGCGATCCTTCGGCGTGCTCTCGCCGCTGAGGTGCGGATGATCCGCAGGTCTCCCCTGTTCCGCGCGCTGACGCTCGCCATCCTGAGCTTCGCATGCGCAGCGCATCACGAGGCGCCACCGGCCCGCGTCGCGGCGGCGATGGTGGCGCCACCGGCCACACCGTCGATCGCCTCCGCCGAGTTCGCCGGACTGATCGACCGGCTGTCCGAGCCGGGCGGCTTCTTTCCCAGCGACAACCTGGTGTCCAACGAGACGTCGTACCTGCACGTGCTGCGCAAGATGAAGGAGACAGGCGTGGCGGGCGGCGCGTACGTGGGCGTGGGACCGGACCAGAATTTCTCGTACATCGCCGCGGTGCGGCCGGAGATCGTGTTCATCATCGACATCCGGCGCGACAACATGCTGCAGCATTTCCTGTTCAAGGCGCTTTTCGAGAATGCGCGCAACCGGCTCGAGTATCTCTGCCTGTTCCTGGGCAAGCGGACGCCGCCGGATCTGGCGAGCTGGGACACGGCGGATGTCACGCGCATCATCGCGTACGTCGATTCCACGCAGTCGGATCAGAAGTCGTTCGACGAAGCGGCCGCACGGGTGACGGCGAGCGCCACCCGCTTCGGCTACACACTGTCGGCGGAGGACCTGGCCACGATCCACACCATCCACACGACGTTCGCGGAGTGGGGACTGGACACGCGCTACTCGAATCGCGGGCGGTTCAACTCCTTCCCCAGCTGGCGGCAGCTGATTCTGGAGACCGATCTCGAGGGCAAGCGGCGCAACTATCTCGCCTCGGAGGCGAGCTTCCAGTTCATCAAGGACCTGGAGACGCGCAATCTGGTCGTGCCCGTGGTGGGCGACCTCTCCGGCCCGCACGCACTGGCGGCGATCGGCCAGGAAGTGGCGCGCCGGGGCCTGCACATTTCCGCGTTCTACACGTCGAACGTCGAGCAGTACCTGTTCCAGCAGTCCGGCTTTCAGACGTTTGCGGCGACCGTGAGCGCGCTGCCGTTTGATGACAGGAGTGTTATCATACGCAGCTATTTCCGCGGTTTCCATCCGCAGAATGTGCCGGGCTACTCCTCGACGCAGCTGCTCGAGCATTTCACGGACTTCGCCCGCGAATTCCACAATGGCGGGTACAAGAGCTACCTCGAGCTGGTGACGCTCAACGTGCTGTCGCTGAGGAGCTGACCACGCATCGATCCACGGAGGACGAGACATGAGCCATGCGCACGAACCCTCCCGGCGCGACGCACTGCGTCTCGGCCTTGCCGCCGGCGCCGGCCTGGTGCTGGGGCGCCTGCCGCTGCGCGGCGAGGAACTGTCGCGGCTGACGCGCGTGCTGCAGCTGCCGCTCGTGACCAGGCCGATTCCGTCGTCGGGCGAGCCGCTGCCGGTCATTGGTCTGGGCACGGCGCAGAGCTGGGGCGACACGCCGCACGATCAGCTGTGCGATCTGCTGCGCGAGATGCCCGAGCTGGGCGGCAAGGTCGTGGACACGGCGCCGTCGTACGGCAAGTCGGAAGAGGCGCTGGGCGACGCGATCAACGATCAGGGCCTGCGCAGCAGGTTCTTCCTTGCCACCAAGGTCTCACTGGGCGGCGGCCGGGGCCGCGGCGGACAGGCGGCGGCCGCGCCGGATCCGCAGCGCGGCATTGATTCCCTGGCGCAGTCGATGGAGCGGCTGCACACCAAGGTCATCGACCTGATGCAGGTGTGGAATCTGGGCGGAACAGAAACACTGCTGCCCATGCTGCGCGAGTGGAAGACGGCCGGGAAGATCCGCTATCACGGTGTTACCACATCCAGCGACCGCCAGTACGACACGCTCCTGCAGCTCATGAAGGCGGAGAAGCTGGACTTCATCCAGGTCGACTACTCGATCAACAACCGCAATGCCGAGGAGCAGATCCTGCCGCTGGCGGCCGAGCGCGGCATGGGTGTGCTCATCAACCTGCCGTTCGGCCGCGAGAGCGTGTTCCAGAAGTCCAGCGGCAAACCGGTTCCGGACTGGGCGAAGGAAATCGACTGCACCTCGTGGCCGCAGATCTTCCTGAAGTGGGTGGTTTCCCATCCGGCGGTGACCTGCGCGATTCCCGGCACCACCAAGCTGGAGCACCTGACGGACAATCTGGGCGCCGCCCACGGGCGCATGCCGGATGCCGCCATGCGCAAGCGCATCCAGGACGCGTACGACGGGCTCTGACCGCTCCCGGAATTGGGACGGCGCATGCCACGGCAGAGCAGGCCAGCCCGGTCCGTGATCCGGGAGCGCTAGTCCAACCTGCTGGGCTGTCATGAGTTACAAACGGCGTGCGGGTGGCACGCCGTTTGTCTTTTCCCGGGACAGAAGCGCTGCCGACCGAACCCCAACCACGGCTGTGATCATGAGCGAATTCGGGCGGGATTTCCTTCAGGCCGTGCGCACGCTGCGGCGCGCGCCCGGGTTCAGTGTCATAGCTATCACGGTGTTTGCCCTGGGCATTGGCGCGACCACCGCGATCTTCACCCTGCTGCAGCGCGTGGTGCTGGATCCGCTGCCTTACCCGGAGTCGGGCCGGCTGGTGCGGCTGAAGAGTCCGGTGCCGGGCGTGGGTGCCGGCGAAGAGTGGCAGCTCTCGCCTTCGGAGCAGCGCTATTTCAGCGCCAGCACGAAGACACTGGATGCAGTGGGCGCCTTTCGCGCGGGCGGCGCCAATGTGGCGACGCCGGATGGCGCGCAGCGCGTGCGCACGGCGCTGGCGAGCGGGAGCGTGTTGCGCATGCTGGGCGCGCGTCCGCTGCTGGGCCGTCTGATCGCGGATGCGGATGATGCGGTGGGCGCCGCGCAGGTCGTGGTGCTGTCGGAAGGGTTCTGGCGACGCAGCTTCGGCGGCGACCGGTCGGTCGTCGGTCGCACTCTCTCCCTCAACGAGCGGCCGGTCGAGATCGTCGGCGTAATGGCGAGGGGCACGTATCTGCCGGAGGATCCGGGCGGCGGGCTGGCGAGCGAGCCGGACCTGTGGCAGCCCTTCGTGCTGGAGGAGAACGGCGGGCCCTTCAGCCACATCATTCCCACACTGGCGAGACTGGCGCCGGGCTTCACGGTCGAGCAGGCACAGCAGGAGATGAACCGCCTGACAGCGCAGTTAGGCGATGCGTTTCCCGAGGGCTACAGCCGGAATTTCCTCGAGCGCTACCGGCTGAGCACGAAAGTCTATCCGCTGAAGCAGTACACGGTGGGCGCTGCCGCGCGCAATCTGTGGATTCTGTTCGGCAGTGTGGCACTGATTCTGGTGATTGCCTGCCTGAACGTCGCCAACCTGTTTCTGGTACGCGTCGAGACGCGGCGGCGTGAGCTGGCTGTGCGCAGCGCGCTGGGCGCGGGCCGTCTGGTCATCGCGCGGCAGTTCCTGGCGGAGAGCCTGGCCATGGTGCTGGCGGGCTGCGTCGTCTCGCTGGCGCTGGGCTGGTGGGGCGTCGATGCGCTGGTCTCGCTGGCGCCCGATTCGCTGCCCCGCCTGGCGGAGCTGCGAGTGGGTTCGGGTTCCGTACTCTTCGCGCTGGGTATCTCGCTGCTGGTCGCGCTCGTGCTCGCGCTGTTCCCCATCCTGCACCACCGGCGCGATATGGCGGCGGGCGCGATCGGCGACAGTGGTCGCGTGACGACAGGGCGCGAGCGGCAGCGCCTGCGCGATGGACTGGTGGCGCTGCAGGTGGCGCTGGCGCTCGTGCTGGTGATCGGCGCAGGTCTGCTGGTCGCGAGTTATCAGCGGCTGCGCTCGGTGAACCCGGGCGTTGACGCGCGTGGCGTGCTCACCATGCAGGTGTACCTGCCCGAGAGCCGCTACCCGCAGGCCTCGGACGCCTGGCGCTTCTACGCGAATGTGCTCGAGCGCATTGAAGCGATCCCGGGCGTCACGCGGGCCGGCGCGTCGGAGGAGCTGCCCTTCACGGAAGCGTTCGGCTGCACGGTGCAGGGCTTCGCCAATGCCGCCGTGTACGAGCGCCTGCGCAATGCGGGCAACACGACGTGCGCGGGACAGGAACCGACGACGCCGGGCTATTTCGAGGCGCTGGGCATTCCGCTGCTGAGTGGTCGCACATTCACACGCGCCGACAACGACCAGCCGGAAGCGGGTGCGGTGGTGGTGAGCAAGTCGTTTGCGGATCGTTTCTGGCCGGGCGAGGATGCAGTGGGCAAACGCATCGCACCGAACGGCTGGACTAACCCGCCGTTCTATACAGTGGTGGGCGTTGTGGGCGACGTGTACAGCAGCTCGCTGGAGGAGCCGCCGGCGATCGTGGCCTACTATCCGATTGCCTGCATTCCTGGCAACAAGCAGCCCTGGTCGGCGCGCGTGGTGTCGCTGGCAGTGCGCACCTCGCTCGCGGATCCCGCCTCCGTGTTCAGTGCCGTGCGCAAGGCGGTGGCCGATGTGGATCCGGCGATCCCGCTGAGCAATGCCGGGACCATGAGCAGCATTGTCGACCACTCGATGGGTCGCCTTTCCTTCACCATGACACTGCTCGGCCTGGCCGCATTCCTGGCGCTGCTGCTCGCCGCCATCGGCCTGTACGGCGTGATCTCCTGGATCGTGACGCGACGCACGCGCGAGCTGGGCGTGCGTGTGGCGCTGGGCGCGCGCCCTCGCCAGGTGGCGGCGCTGGTGATCGGTAATTCCCTGCGCATGGTGCTGCTGGGCGCAGGCGCCGGCACCATTGGCGCGCTGGCACTGACCGGCCTGATGCGCAGCCTGCTGTTCGGCGTCCAGCCAACGAACCCGCTCACCTATGCCATCGCCATCAGCGTGTTAGCCGGCGTCAGCCTGCTGGCCAGCTGGCTGCCCGCCCGCCGCGCCGCCCGCGTCGACCCCCTCGTCGCCATGCGCACCGACTAGCCCTTGGCCGCGAAGCCGGTGAGGAGGTCAGTCGAGTGTCAGCGCCCGGCCGGGGTTGACGAGAGTGGCGCGGCGGGCGGGCAGGGCGCAGGCGAGCAGGGCGACGAGGCCGAGCAGCAGAGACACGCCGGCAAAGACGAGCGGATCGTGCGGGCGCACGCCGAAGAGCATGCTCTGTACGAGTCGGGTCAGCAGGAAACTGGCGGTCAGGCCGATGGCGAGGCCGAAGGCGAGCAGTCGGACGCCCTGCACCAGGACGATGCGGAACAGATCGGGCAGATTGCTGCCCAGCGCCAGGCGGATGCCGAACTCCTTCGTGCGCAGGGTCACGGAGTAGGCGAGCACGCCGTAGATGCCGGTCGCGGCCAGGAACAGTGCGACGGCGCCGAAGAGGCCGAGCAGGACCATGCGGGCGCGGTCCTCGAGCAGCGAGCGCGTCACGCGTTCGCCCATGGTGCGCACGTTGTAGACGGGCATGTCGGGATCGAGGCGGCCCACGGCGGTGCGCATGGCAGGCAGCACGGCGGCAGGTGGGCCGGCGGTATGCACAACCACGAAGAGGTTGCCGGCAGGCTCCTGCGTCATGGGCACGTAGTTGTGCCCCTTGGTCTCGTCGCCGGCGAGGTTGGCGACGCGCACGTCACGCACGATGCCGACAATGGTCTGGAATTCGATCGAGTCCTCGGGCTGCAAGCCATACACGCCCTGGAACATGCGCTTGCCGATGGGGTCCTGGCCCGGCCAGAAGTGACTCGCCAGCCATTCATCGATGAGCGCGACCTTCAGTGTCTTCTGATCATCGCCATCATTGAAGGTGCGACCGCGCACGAGCTGGATGCCCATGGTCTCGAAATAACCGGGTGTTATGGCAGTATGGTAGGGCGAAATGGGTGATTCGCCGGGCTTCATGACGTAGCCTTCGGGCGTGATCACGCTGGAGTTGAAGTCGTCGCCGAAGGGAATCGCACTGGTCGCGCCGGCGGAGCGGACGCCGGGGATGGCGCGAATGCTCTCCAGCGCCTGCTTCACGAAGGCGGCGCGTGCCGGGCCATCGGGATAGCGTGTCACCGGCAGGGCCAGGGCGGCGGTGAGCACACCATCCCTGCGAAAGCCCGGATCGACGGCCAGCCGGCGCGCGAAGCTGGAGATCATGAGGCCCGCGCCGATGAGCAGCGCGAAGGCGACGGACACTTGCACGACCACGAGCGTGCTGCGCGCGGCGAGTGCACCGCGGCCCGACGTGCCGGTGCGACCCGCCTGGCGGAATACCGAGCTGAGGTTCTGACGGAACAGGCGGGCGGCCGGAATGGTGCCGAACAGCAATCCGGCCAGCACGGCGAGGCCGCAGGTGGCCAGGATGACCTGCCAGTCCATGGTGATCTCGGCGCTGCGGGGCAGCTGGTCCGCGCCCAGCATGTTGAGCAGCCGCATGCCGAACCAGCCGGCGACCAGACCCAGCACGCCGCCCGTGAAGGACAGCAGAACACTTTCCGTCAACAGCTGCCTTGCCAGGCGGGGCATGCTGGCGCCCAGTGCGGCGCGCGTGGCCAGCTCGCGCGCACGCACGGTCGAACGCACCAGCATCAGGTTGGCGATGTTGACGCAGCCGATGAGCAGCACCAGCAGCACGCCCGTCTGAAGCAGTACCAGCGTGCCGGCGACATCGTGGGTGAGATCATTCCGGTAGTCCATCACGACGGTGTGGAAGCCGGCATTGATAATGAGCTGTTTGAGCTCGGGCATGATTTCCAGGTTGCGCACATTCAGCGCATCGATCTGCTGCTGCGCCTGCGCGACCGGGACGCCGGCATGCAACCGGCCGATCATGCTGTAGGAGTTGCTGTGTCGTCGCTCGTTGGAACGGTCCCGGGCGGTGAACGCGAGGGGTGTCCAGAGGCGGGTGTCGCGATCCTCGAACAGGAAACCGCGCGGCATGATGCCGATGATGCGATAGGGCGTGCCGTTGACGCGAATATCCTCGCCCACGGCATCCGGCCTGCCCGCCAGCGTCTGCTGCCAGAGACTCCAGCTGATCACAGCCACCTTGTCACTTCCCACTTCGCCATCGGACTCGGCAAAGGTGCGGCCGGCCTGTGCCGCAACGTGCAGCAGCTGGAAGAAGCCGGGTGTGACGCGCAGTGCCGCGACGCGCTCCGGAGAGCCCTGCTCCCCGATCGTCACGCCGTTCGACTGGTACAGCGCCAGATTGTCGAAGACGTTCTTCAACCCCAGGCGGTCGTAGTAGTCCGGCACACCGTTGGAAGCCCGCGGTATGCCCGCCTTGGGATAGGCATTGTAGAGGCTCACCAGGCTCTGCGACTCCGGGAATGGCAACGGCTTGAGCAGCACCGAGTGCATCACACTGAAGATCGCGCTGTTGGCGCCAATGCAGAGCGTGAGCGTGAGCAGTGCGGCAACGGTGAACGAGCGGTCCTTGAGAAGCAGCTTGGCGCCGTAGCGGATGTCCTGGAGCAGGCGGTCCATCGAGCGATCTCCGGCTGTGCTGGAATTGACCGGCAATACGGCGAGTCGGTTCCGCAGGTTTCGCCGCGTGCCATCTTCGAGGCGTGGCGGTACCGGGATCAAGCGTGACCGGCGCGGGATCGCATGGCATTGCGATCGGGCGGCCGGCGCGACACCATGCAGCAGGGCCGGGACGCATACCAGCCAGGGAGCCAGACATCATGAACCGATGCCGGACGAACATCGTCGCCTGCACCCGCTGGATGGTGCGACTCATCGTGCTGGCCGTATTGCTGCCGTGCACAGCGGGCGCGCAGGTGCCGGGCGTCACGGGCACGCTGATCATCACGAACAAGGCGCCATCAACGGCCAGCATCGTGGACCTCGCGACAGGCCGCGTGCTGGCGGCGCTGCCCACGGGCAACGGTCCGCACGAGGTCGCGGTTTCCGATGATGGCCGCGTGGCCGTGGTGTCGGACTACGGTGCACAGCAGGGCGGTCACACGCTGACGGTGATCGACGTGCCGGGTCTGCGTGTGGTGCGCACGATCGATCTCGGCCAGTATCTGCGGCCGCACGGCATCACCTTCCTGGCCGCTGACAGTCTCGTGTTAGTGACATCGGAGGTGACGGGCAACGTGCTCGTGGTGAACGTGCAGGCGGGTGAAGTGCGGCGAGTCATTCCCACCGAGCAGAACACCTCGCACATGCTGGCGCTGGTCCGGGATCACACGCGCATCTACACGGGCAACATCCGCAGCAATACGGTGTCGGAACTGGACCTTCCCGCTGGCCGGTTCGTGAAGAGCTTTCCGGTCCCGGCGCAACCCGAAGCGATCAACGTGACGCCGGACGGCAGCGAGGTCTGGGTGGGCAGCAACACGGAAGGCAAGGTGAGCGTGCTCGACCCGCGCACCGGCACCGTCACCACGGCACAGGACAGCTTCGGCTTTCCCTATCGCATCCGCTTCACGCCCGACCTGCGAACCGTGCTGTTACCGGACGCGCGACGCGAGGAACTGCGCTTCGTGGACCGCGCCAGCCGCCGGGAGCTGGCCCGTCTGAGCCTGACCGGCGGCGGTCCGCAAGGCATCATCCTGAGCCCCGACGGACGCTACGCGTTCCTCTCGCTCTCCGCCCAGGACCGCATCGCCATCATTGACATCGCCGCCCGCAAGGTCGCCGGCTACGTCCCCGCCAACAACACGCCCGACGGGGTGGCGTACACGCAACTCGTCGTTACGCACCGCTGAGGCGGACGCGACGCTGTCTGCGTCCCGGCGCAAGCACCTTCCCGGGCGCCGCACCATGACCCGTCCACGAGGCAGCGCGCGGAAGCCGGACCGCGCGGTCGCACTCGCACCAGGGAACAGAACCCGCGATTATGCTCCCCGCGCCGGGCCTCGGCGCGGCTGTCCCACGTCCGGGGAGTCACCGTACCATGATCCACGACGCTGCTTCCTGCCGCACCCCGCGGCCCGCGCTGGCGGGGATGCTGGCCAGATTGATAACACTGAGTTTGGGGCTGGCGCCGGCTGGTGTGCGGGCTCAGACGCAACCGGCCGCAGCCCGCAGCGCCGCAACAGCATTCGAGGTGACCGAGGCCGGCATTCCCGCCATTCTCGAGGCACTGGCGAACGGGCGCGTCACTTCGGCGCAGCTCGTCGACGCCTACCTGGCACGCATGGCGGCGTACGACACGGCGGGGCCTGCACTCAATGCCCTGCTCTGGATCAACCCGGGCGCGCGCACGGAAGCCGCGTACCTGGACCGGGAGCGCACGGCGGGCCGGCTGCACGGGCCGCTGCACGGCGTACCCGTCGTCATCAAGGACAACTTCGACCTGCAGGGCGCGCCTACCACCGCGGGCTCGGTCGCACTGGCCGGCAACATCGCCATCGCCGACGCGTTCCAGGTGCGGCGGCTGAAGGAAGCCGGCGCCATCATCCTGGGCAAGACGAATCTGCACGAGCTGGCTTCCGGCATCACGACCATCAGTTCGCTGGGGGGTCAGACACGCAACCCGTACGACCCCGCGCGCAATCCCGGCGGTTCCAGCGGTGGCACGGCGGCCGCGGTGGCGGCCAGCTTCGCGGCGCTGGGGTACGGCACGGACACCTGCGGCTCGATCCGCATCCCCGCTTCCCAGAACAGCCTGTTCGGACTGCGTCCGACGAAGGGCCTGTCCAGCGTGGCGGGCGTGGTGCCGCTCTCGCACACGCAGGATGTCGCCGGACCGCTGGCGCGCACGGTGACGGACCTGGCCATCGGTCTGGACGTGACGGTGGGCTATGATGCGCAGGACAGCGCCACGCGGGCGGTGCAGCAGCGGACAATGCCGCACTTCGCCGATTCGCTGCGTGCCGATGCCTTGCGCGGCGCACGCCTGGGTGTGCTCGAACCGCTGTTCGGCGATACTCCGGACGATCAGCCCATGCAGCGCGTCGTGCGCGCCGCGATCGATGAGATGCAGAAGCAGGGCGCGGAGGTCGTGAGCGTGCAGATTGCCGGCCTCGATTCCCTGCTGCAGGGCTCGGGCGTGATCGACCACGAGTTCAAGTTCGACCTGGCCGATTACCTGGCGCACTCGCCGGCCGCATTCGTGCACTCGCTCGATGACATCCTGCGCGCCGGCCTGTACCACGCGTCGCTGGAGGAACGGCTGCGCCGGCGCAACGCCGCGGCGGCGCGCGAAACCGATGCCTATCGCGCGGCTCTCGCGCAGCGCGCCGCGCTGCAGCGGACCGTGATGGCAGCGCTGGATGCACAGCAGCTGGACGCCCTGGTGTACCCGACAATGCGCCGCGAGCCGGCGCTGCTCAATGAGCCGCAGAACGGAAGCACGTGCGCACTCAGCGCGCAGACCGGGTTCCCCGCCCTGACTGCGCCGGCCGGCTTCAACGGCAACGGCCTGCCCGTGGGCATTGAGCTGCTGGGCCGGCCCTTCAGTGACGCGCACCTGGTGGCCCTGGCCTATGCCTTCGAACAGGCGACGCACCATCGCCGGCCGCCCGCGACCACGCCGGCGCTCGTCGACGGGCATGCTCCGCCGCCCATCACGCTGAGCGCGCGCACCGGCACTAACACGCTGCCAGGACAGCCGCCGGCTGCGCTGGAGGCGAAATTCACGTTCGACCCGCTGCACGCCCGACTGGCATGGGACTTCACCATCACCGGCCTCGAGGCCGACCGCGTGCGGGCCGTGGCCCTGTTCCGCGTGGCCCCGGGCGAGACGGTGGGACCCGTGATCGCCCGCCTCTCGCACGGCGGCGAGCTGCACGCCACCGGCTCCCTCATACTGGCCGCGAGCGATCGCGAGGCTCTGCTGGACAAGCGCCTGCAGGTCGCGGCCTTCACCCGTGACGATCCCGCGGCCAGCGCGCGGGCCGTGCTGCTGGTTCAGCGGCGGCCCTGAAGCAGCCGCCGGCCGCATCCGGCGAACCTGCGCCTGCGGGCCGGGGACCGGGCAGGTCATCGCATCGCTTGCGCCGAAAACGACCGCCAAACAGCGCGTTTTGCAGGAAACCCGGGAACGTAGGTGAAAAACATCCTGTTTGGCGGTGAATTCCCGGCGGTCGATGGGGAGGAATCCCTACTGTCCGACACTGGCGCCGGAGTCATTGTTCGGGACCGGCGGGGCGCTGGCAACGCCTTCCGCGGACTTCCCCGGTTCATGTCCAACGTCGGAGCAGCCATGTTCGGCGCGCAGGCAGCATCGTCCCTTCGCAGTCTCGCCGAGGTCCACCCTGACGAGACCATCCGCATCGAGCGGATCCTCTTCGGCTCACTAAAGGACCTGTGTTACGGCATAGGTCTCGAAGAAGGATCGACCATGCACTGCCGTCAGAATTCGCGGGCGATCGTGCTGCTGGAAACGCCCGGTGGCCGGACAGTCGTGCTGGATGCGGACTGGGCGCGGTTCATCCAGGTAACGCCACAGGAAGACGAGCAGCTCTGCGTCGCCTGAGCGACGGCTCGCTTTCGCACGTGTTCTGAAGTCCTGACTGGCACGCCCGCCCTTACTGCTTCGCCCAGCAAACCACGCTGCCCTTGTCCTGCGGGCGCAGTGCGTTGCGGGCGTGTGGCGGCGTCAGGTGGTTGTGCCCTGTCGGTTTCAGGGATGGGAAGGATCCCGATGAGGCGTTTGCCTCTCTTCCGCGATCGGGCCGAGGCCGGCGGCGAGTTGGCGCGGCGCGTGGAGCATTTGCGCGACCGCACCAACCTGGTGGTACTTGCGCTTCCGCGCGGCGGTGTTCCCATCGGTCGTGAAGTGGCGCGTGCGCTGGCGCGCCCGCTCGACACCCTGATCGTGTGCAAGCTGGGCGTACCGGAACAGCCGGAACTGGCCATGGGCGCCATCGCCAGTGGCGGCATCCGCATGCTGAACTGGCAGGTCATCAGCGAGTTGTACATCCCGGCCGAGAAGTTCGATCGGGTGACCGCCGTCGAGCAGCGCGAGATGGAGCGTCGCGAGCGACTCTACCGCGGAGGGCGGCCGCCGCTGTCGCTCAATGGCAGTACGGCCGTCATTGTGGACGACGGCATCGCGACCGGCTCCACAATGCGTGCGGCGGTGGCGGCGGTGCGCCGGCAGGGTGCGGCGCACGTGGTGGTATGCGTCCCCGTGGCCCCGCCCGGCGTGTGCGATGCGCTGACCCGCGATGGCGCCGAAGTCGTCTGCCTGCTGCGGCCGGACTGGTTCCCCGGCGTGGGCCAGTTCTACGAGTCGTTCCCGCAGCTCACGGATGAAGACGTGACCGACCTGCTGGCGCAACCGGCAGGTGCGACAAATGCCGGCGCCGGAGCGGACGCGTCGCCGGTCGCGCACCACGGCGTGCTGCAGCTTCATCCGCTGTAGCGCGGCATGGCGACAATGCCGTCGCGGGCATCCGGAACGCATGCTGCGGTCAGGCGACCGGTATGGTCAGGTGCAGTTCGTTCAACCAGCGGTCCAGCTGTGCCAGCGGCGCTTCGAGCCGTTTCTCCGGTAGACTCTCGCGGGCCGCGCGCACCTCGAGATCGCTCCATCGCTCGTCCTGGCGCAGATCGAGCTGCAGCGTGGCGCCGCCGATGCTGGCGTTCAGCCGGCCTCGCCCCTCCGTGTCGCAACCCACACCGACAAGCTTCACTGCCGACGTATATGCGAACCGGGCTGCCAGCAGCGAACACACATCGCGCGTAGCTCCCTGCAGGCGGCGCGACATCAGCAGCGGCGCCGGTTCCGCCAGGTCACGCGGTAACGTGCCGCCCTTGAGCCAGCGCGGCACCACAATGACGCGACCTGCATCGGTATCGATGAGGCGCCCTTCGCCAATGCGTTGCAGTTCGCCGGCAATGTCGACGGCCCAGGTCGCGGTACGCTCCAGCTCTGCGAGTCGCGCCGCGGGAGCACCGAGCGTGTTGTCGCGAACGGCCTGCATGATCGCGAGGACTTCGTCTTCGAAACGCGCGGGATCATCGATCACGAGCGTACCGTCGCGCAGGCGGCGTTCGCCGAGCAGCGGCGCCAGCTGGTCGTACCAGCCGAATCGCAGCGGGCTGCCACGCAGGATGCTCTGCTGCCCGCTGGCGGAGCCGGGCCGCGACTCCTTGGCGGCCGCGCCGCCCGCACGCCGGATGATGTCGCCGGTCTGGTTGCGGGCGCGTGCAAACGCCTCCGACTGTACCTCCACCTGTCGCGCCCAGTCGATGTTGCGCAGGATCATCGTACGCAGGCGATCAATGTTGATGGCGCGCTCCGCACTGACGATCGTGGAAGTGGGCTCGAGGCGAGGCGGCTCGGGCCACGTCGCGGTGTCGGAGCGGGCCAGGCCTTCCAGCTCGATCGACATGCTCTTCGCATCATCGTCGAGCGTGTCCGCACGACTGCCCACGAAAAGGATCGGGCAGTGCACCGGCGCGGCCGCGCGCAGTCGACCGGCCCAGCTCTGCGCACGTCCGGACGCACCGTGTACATTGGCCAGCACCATGATCAGCGCACTCTGCTCAAGGTCGAACGCGATGGGCCACCAGTCATCAGTGAGCGCCTTGTAGAGCACGACACCCGCGTGCAGCTCGGGGGCGACGCGGGGCTCCTCCTCCCACCAGATCGTGCGCCGCAGGTCGCTGGCGACCGGCTCGCGACTGGCTGCGAGGGCACGCATGAGCGTGCCTCGACCGCTGCCGGCATCACCCACCACCAGCACGCGCGCAAAGCGATACCCGTGCGCACCGCTCGACCATGCCCGCTCGGCTACGCGCTGTTGCACCTCCGCAGTGTCGCCGGTCTGCTGCCGGGCCACCCGATCGACCCGCTCGAGGGCCTGCCGGATCACGGGAAATCCGGTGACCTGCAGCTGGGCGTCGCCCAACACCGGATTATCAATGCCGGTTACGACGCCCGCCGTCTCGCCCCGGATGAGGACCAGCGCCCCCAGCCAGCTGGCGGGCAGCCAGTGTTCCTCCGCCCGCACCTCGAAGGCTGAAGGCCGCGAGTCCGTAGTGCGCACCCTGCCGTGCAGTACCTGGAACCCATCGGTGGTGCGCGCCACGATGGTGGCATCGGAGGGGACGAGCAGGGTGTTACCGCGCTGCTCCGTGAGGCTGGTCGCGAGTCGGGCCACGCTGACGTAGCCGGTGTGTGTGTCGAAGGGCTGTGCGCGTCCTGATGCATCGTCGATCAGCTCCAGCAGGCGGAGCGCGCTGTCTGCCGTCGCCGCCAGCACCCTCGCCTGCTGCGCCCGCGAACCCTGTCGCACATTGAGGATGGGGATCCCGCGGATCGCCTGCGCGGCGGTGACCACGTGGCGCTCGTCCACGAAGAAGCCCGCCACGGGCGTAATGTTGTCGCCCAGCCCGTGCAGCTCCACGCAGGCGCCCGCCACCCAGTCGGGCAGCTGCCGGAGTTCCGGTGGTAACACCTCATTATCGGCTGGTGCGGCGCCTGCCGTCTGTGGCTGCGCCTGCTCCCGGGCACCCGCGCCGGTCCCGGACGCCGTTTCGGCTCCTTCCCCGGCGGCCGCAGGCGACGACGCAGCCGCACGTACCGTCTCGTCGATGACCGTGCCGCTGGCCGCCGTGATGATCCACGCGCGGGTCGAGGCCTGCCCGCTTTCCGGCACGGGTGCGCCCTGGGCGCTGAGGACGATGCCGCACACGCGGCCCTCCATGATCACGGGCCCGCCCACGAACGACGAAGGCACCGCCTCGTCCGATTCGATGCGCACCTCGAAGCGGCGAGAGTCCGGCGTTTCGATGGTGGCCAGGCCGCGCATGGCCCGCAGCTGGTCGCCGTCGAAACCCATGATCACAGCCTCGATGTCCTCCGGCCGCAGGGATCCCGCCTGTTGCGACACACCCGAGACGCCGAGTCGCGTACCACCAGCCACCCGGAACGGCGGATTGTCAACGCGGACCGCGCTTTCTGACAGGTCGTTAGCGTTGGCGGCCCTCAGGACCAGCACAGGTTCTTCGGTCGTCCCATTGAGCACGTCGGCCTTCTGCTCCGGTGCGCGCGACTCGACGCGCAGCTCGCGGGCGTCGCGGAACGGCGGGCGCGACGTGACCAGCACGCCCGACGCCAGCACGAAACCCGTAGCCCAGGAGCCGTCCGCATCGTACGAGTGAATGCGGACGCACGCGGCGGCGATTTCCGCGTACTCGCCGGCATCGACCCACGCGGTCCTGCGTTCTCCGGCCTCCGCGGCCGGTTCCGGCGCCGGGGTCTGCGTCTGCGACGCGGCAGCGATCGGCGCCGTCAGTGCCAGCGAGTACTCGTCGCCTGCCAGCGTCGTGATGCGCACATTCGAGCGCATCGGCGGGGAGCGGCAGCATGTGACCGGGCGTGGGCTCGAGCAGGGTGCGCAGTGATGAACCAGCGGATTCCCACGCAACCTCGAGGAGCAGCGGATTGGTCTGCGGCAGACCAATCGTGATCGCACCGCTGATGGGCGCTGAGAAGAGCAGGCCGCCCGTCACGCGGGAAACCGCGAGTTCGGTACGCGCCTCGAGCGCGGCAGCGGGCAGGATCCAGCCCAGATCGCGCAGCGGCACGCTGCTCTGCGGCATTGGCTCGACCGTGCGCCGGCCCAGCAGCACGGAGGCGCCCAGCAGCAGGGTCATGCAGCTCGGGCACTGCTGCACGATGGGGTGCAGGCGAGGCCCGGCGCGCGTGATCCAGCGGGCGATCTCGCGGCCGCGCTCATTGTCCACGCGCATGGCGCGGATCGCTGCGCGCAGCGCTTCGTCGATTTCGTCCAGTGCGGCGGCGCGGTTCAACAGCGCCAGTCCGTTGACCTTCTCTTCCAGTCGAATCGCCTCGGGCGCGTGTTGATGCGCTTCGCGCGTGATGCGCATGACCGGCTCGAGCAGCCCGTCGCCGGCCAGCGTCTCACGCAGCATTGCGGCCACGTTGCGCTCCAGCACGATGAGGTCCGGTCCGCGCGACTCGACAAGAGGACTGAACCAGAGATCAGCTTCGGCGCTGACGTCTGCGTGCGGCGGCAGCTCGAGGCGGAGTCGTCGTATGAGAATGCGATTCGGCACGCACGGCGAGCGAGAGCAGGCGCGCCAGCTGCGCAGCCTGCGGCCGCTGCACGCTGAACGCACGGAACCGGCTGGCGGCGCGCTCCTGTGCCGTCATCGCAGTCGTGACCTCGCCTCGCGCAGCGCTCGCCGTACGGAGCCGACGGTCGTGCGTTCGCTCCAGTGGATCAGGGTTATGCTGCGCGCCAGCACGGGCGGCCAGCGCCGTGCTTCGTAGGGCACGAGGCACATCAGCATGTGGCCGCGGCCGTGCACGAGGCGAGCGAATTCGAGCCACTCCTCGGCATCCGCGCGGTCGCGATCGAGGGGCGGTCCGCCCAGTCCGAGATCCGTTACGGCGACGACGGGTGTTCCGGGCGCCGGCGGCTGCCATGGCTTCCAGCCGGCGCGCACGCCCCTGCCCATGCCGCGCGTCGGACAGCCGACGAATTCGTATTGCGTGAGCTGATCGTCGGCCAGGATGTCATCGAGCCCTCGCCGCAGCTGTTCGCGATCGCGCTGGTACGGCGTCATGCCGGCGCCCACATTGAGCAGCAGCTGTACGCCGCGGCGCAGCGTGAGGCTGGGCCGGCGAGGCAGTGCGCGCACCGGCTGACCGCGTGTTATCCAGTCGAGGATCGGCTGGATGTCGACTTCGCCTTCGTCCACGGTCGTGGCGACAGCGGTGGAGAGAATGGCGCGCCCGCGGGGCGGCCCGAAGAGCGGCGGCGGCTCAGGCGAAGCGTCCGACGCCGAGGCCGGCGCCAGCGTGGGTCCGGGAACGCTCAGCCATGCGGGGGCACTCATGGGTGATGTCGGGCGATCGATCTTGCGCAGTGTGAAGGGCACCGCGGCGGGCGGGCTGTCCGCCGGCAGGGGACGCGACACGGGCGCGGCCGGCTGCGCCGGCAGAGGTGCCGGTGAGATCATGCCCGGCTGCTGTGCGCTGGACGCCTTCCAGACGCCTTCACTCGGCTGCACCGGCTCGAGCGCTTCCTGTTCCAGCCCGAGCATCTCCGTGATGGCGGCGTGCGCTTCCCTGTCGCGCGGCCTTAACGACGCATTAGCACGGATCGCGTCGCCCAGCGAGATGGCCCGGCGCTGCGTGCGCGCCTCGTCGCCCGACACGCGCTACGCCTGGCCCGGTGTTTCCGGCCGCAGCGCCGGTGCCGATTCCTTCTTCCACAGCACGCTGGTCAGGATCTCCTGCCAGGCTTCCGTGTCCGTGCCCACACCCAGGCCGCTGCACGCGGCCAGCGCATCGAGGTACTCGCCCGTGCCCGGCGGGCGACTGCCCAGGCTGCGGGCGGCCGTGCGCAGGCGGACCATTCTCGCGTGCCACATCACGGTGCAGCGCCTGATCGGCGTCGCCACGGCGCTGGTTGGCGATCTGCACGAACCAGTTCTCCTGCAGTTTCTCCTTTTCCGTATCCTCCGGAATCGACAGGGTCAGCGCCACGCAGCGGCGCAGGAACGCGGGCGGCAGCTCGCGCTCGCTATTGCTGGTCAGGATCATCAGCACGGAGCGATCGCGGGGCGCGCTCACCCGGTCCCGCGTCTCGCTCACGGTGAAGGCGCGGATGTCGAACGCTTCCAGCAGATCGTTGGGGACATTGGGGTCGGCCTTGTCGATCTCGTCGATCAGCACCACCGCCTGCTCCGACGCCTCACCCTGCCAGGGGTTCTGCGCCCGGTCGGCCGGCGCCAGCGGCGCGCGCGTACCGCGGTGCTCGGCAGTCTCCGGGTGAAAGGCCCACCAGAGCGTACCGGGCTCGACGTACTGTTCCCGCGACCGCAGTTCGCCGGCGGTGGCATCATTCAGGCGGCTGAGCGCATCGAACGTCCAGAGCAGATCGGACGCCTGCGTGCGCGAAGTAATCATGCGTTTGTAGTAGCGCCAGCCCAGCACCCGGGATGCGTTCCAGGCCAGCGTCGTCTTGCCTGATCCGGGCTCGCCATAGATGAGGAGTGGCCGGCCTGTGGCGAGGGCCACATTCAGCGCCAGGATGACGCGCGGCGCGTACAGGTAGATGTCGCCGGGCTCGTCGCTGGCGCGGAAAGCCACGGTCCCGTCATCCAGCTGCCTGCCGCCCTGCCGCTGCAACGGATTGAAGTGTACGGGCTCGAATTCCATCCTGTCTCCTGTCGACCGCGCGCGCGGCCTGCGGTTCACCGTTTCTTGTTGGCGATGAATGCGACGGCTGCATTGAAGCTGCCCTGCTGTTCCGTCTCGACGGTGACATCCACCGCCGGCTCCAGACACTCGACATCCTCCAGCGAAGGGTCTGTCTGCATGGTCTCGCCGGTCGGAAAAATGAACGTCACCTTCTCGTACCACGACTTGAGCTGCTGTAATGCGGCGTTATCGATGGGATCCGGCAGCACCACGTACACGGTCGCCGGCCAGGTCTGCAGCGCCTTGCGTATCGCGGTGTCGGAGCCCAGCAGGATGTTGCGGTCGCGGAACCAGCGGCAGATCTGGCTCGAGATGTATTCGGGGCCTTCGCCGGCATCGCCCCCGGCCACCTCCGGCAGCACGAAGTCGATACCCATGAAATGCGCGCGCATCACGTACATGCGGGCCGTGTACTGCTGCACCGCCTCGCCGTTCAGCGCCGCCGTGATGGGGCGGGGCGCATTGCTGATCACACGCAGGCGGGATGCGGCCACGCCATCCACCCAGTGCGGCGCCACAATGTCGAGGACATCCTGCAGCGGCCCCTTGTCGAGAGAGCGGCCCAGCACACCGATCAGGTCATGCACGCCCGCAAAACCACCCAGGTTCTCGCTCAGGATGCGGCGCGCGATCTCTTCCAGATACTGCTCGCGCTCGTCGCGCTGCGCGTCCCAGGCGGGCGGCTCGGCGCGTACGCGCTCCGCCACTTCCTGGAGCGCGCTGTCGCTGGCATTGCCCAGCCACTTGCCCAGGTCATCGACGAGCTGATCGAAGGGTGTCGCATACGTACGGACCCCAACCAGCTGTTTGCCCAGTTCGTTCGTGATGCGCGTCTCGATGTCCGACCAGCTCGCCGGCCGGCCTGCGGCGCCCGCTTCCGTTACCTTGATGCTGTGGATGCGACGCAGCTCCAGCGGCGCGAAGCGGTACTGCTCGAGCAGCGCATCCGTGGCTTCCGCGAAACGCACGATGAAGAGCCGGAACGCCGGGTCGCGATCCAGCCGCCATTGCAGGATCGTCGACTCCTTGAGCACCCATGCCGATTTCACGGCCTCTTCGGTGAGCAGCACCAGCCCGGCATGACACTGTGCCAGCCACGCGTGCAGCTGCTTCGGCCATGGCCGGCCTGTTTCCAGGCGCTCCTTGTCGACGAGCACGTCGTACGCGGGTGTGATGCCGTCCGCCTGGCGCTGCCTGCCGAGAATGGCAGCGACCCCCGCCGTCAGCGCGTTGTTGCCGGAACTGTGGCTCAGGAAGATGCGGATGCGGTTGCTCAAGCCCTGTTCACCGGTCTAACACGGTATTCGAGCGGACCCGTTCATGGACGGGCTGCGCCCGCCAGCCCGCCGCCCAGCCATGCGGCCGGCAGCAGGAACAGCAGCGCGGCCACCCAGAACCAGAGCGGATGCGGGATGGAGATCATGTTGACGATCGCGCCCAGCAGGAGGAACCCGCCCACCACCATGGCGTGGCTGCGCCGGGCGCTGCGCGCCAGCTTCGCGGCCAGCCAGCCGCCCAGCAGACTCGCCAGCATCCAGCCCGCCAGCAACAGGAGCTTCGCGGCCACGGGCATCTGCGCCATCACTGTGCGCAGAGCTTCCGGATCGTGCGGGTCGATGCCCGGCGGCAGCGGGAACAGGCGGACGTCCAGCGCTTCGACGCAGAAGACGACCACGGCGCTCAGCAGCAGACCCGCCAGCAGCGCTCCGATGTTGCGTGCCATGATCCTCCTCGCCCCGGTGGTGGCCGCGCCTGTCCCTAACGCACGGTTATGGCCGCGATCATCCCGGCCGGCCCGGTGCTGCACCGGCCGGGACGCCGGCCCCGCCCCGTTCAGCCGCCCGGTCGCTTGATCTCGTACTGGTGGGGCGGCTCCGCGCCCATGAGATAACGTACGAAGTAGTCCCAGCGGCGGCGGATGAAATACGGCTCATCCAGACCATGGCCGCGGTCGGGCGCCAGGATGAAATCGAAATCCTTGTTCGCCTTGATCAGCGCATCGATCACCTGGATCGTCATGGCCGGGTGCACGTTGTCATCCACATCGCCGGTCATGAGCAGCAGGTGGCCCTGCAGGTTGCCGGCGACCAGGCGGTTGGCCTGACTCTCGTAGTTCGTCTTGCCGGTCTTCGGGTCCTTCGTCATCAGGCCCTGGTAGGTCTCACCCCAGTAATCGCCGTAGGTCGCGTTGTCGTGATTGCCCGAGCCGGACACGGCCACCTTGTAGAAGTCCGGATAGCGCAGGATCGCATCCGTCGATGCGAAGCCGCCGCCCGAATGGCCGTAGATGCCGACGCGGTCGATGTCGATGAACGGGTAGCGCGAGGCCAGCTGCTTGATGGCGACAATGTGGTCGGGGATGCCGTTGTCGGCCATGTTGCCGTAGTAATTGTCGTGGAAGGCCTTGGACCGGTAGCGCGTGCCCATGTGATCGATCTGCACCACGACGAAGCCCAGCTGCGCCAGTGCGAACGGCTCGCCGCCCGACTTGAACGACCATGAGCCCACGCTGCCCACGAACGGGCCCGGGTAGATGTTCTCGATGACCGGGTACTTCTTCGTCGAGTCCATGTTGGGCGGCAGGTACATGACGCCGTAAATGTCTGTTAGCCCGTCGCGGGCCTTGGCCGAGAACACCTGCGCCGGCTTCCAGCCGATCTCGACGAGGCGGGAAATGTCGGCCTTCTCCAGCTCGCGCACGACGCTGCCATCGAGCGCGCGGCGCAGCACGGTCACGGGCGGCGTCTCGATGCGCGAGTACTGTCCACGAAGAACTGGCCGCTGGGCGAGAACGTGATGGCGTGGTCTCCGTCCTCGGGCGTGAGCAGCGTCAGCCCGGTGCCGTCGAAGTTGATCCGGTACAGGTAGCCGTAGTAGATGTTGCGACCCTGGCTCGCGCCCGCGGCCGATGAACCAGATCTGCCGTTTCACTTCGTCCACGTGCCGATCTCGCCGGTGGGCCAGGCGCCGGACGTGATCTCGTTCTTCACGCTGCCATTGCCATCATAGAGCCAGAGGTGGGCCCAGCCATCGCGCTCCGACCACCAGATCACGTCCTTGCCGTCGCGGGAGACGTACCAGCTCTTCTGCTCGATGTACTCCTGGCCGATCACGTTGGTCTTCGAGCTGTCACCCGCGAGAATGCGCTGCGCGCCGGTGTGCGCGTCGATCTCCGTGAGCAGCAGCTTCTTCGCGCCGCGCGTGTACGTGGTGACGTAGATCCTGTCGGAATTCGAGCTCCACAGCGAATCCACGGACGGATGTGTTCATGCCCAGGCGGAAGGGCGCGGGCTGCAGCTCGACGCGCATATTCGCCGGCGGCGGTACGGCCGCACCGTCCGCCTTGAGCGCGGCCAGCGTCTGCGTGAGGTCGAGCAGGTGCAGGCTGGGCACGGCCACGATGGAGTCGCCGGGCAACGCGTACGGCTTCTCGAAATGGCGTGGCCGCGTGGAAGTGTACGAGATGTAGTGCATGTGCAGGACGTGTCGCTCATCCGTGCGTGTGACCACGATCTTCTTCGAGTCCGGCGACCACACCACGCTGGGACGTTGGTGCGGGTGCGGGTTGCGGAGCAGTGTCTGCGGCTGTGGCATGCCAATGCCGTACGCGAAATATTCTTCGCCATCGGTCGTGAGACGGACCGAATCCTTGCCGCCGCCGCGCGGCCGCAGGTACAGGTTGTAGCCCTCCGAGAAAACTTCCCACGCGGAATCCGGCGACAGTACGTAGGGCCCCGTGTCATACGTCGTGTCACCCACGGCGCAGGTGTAGACCTGGATGCTGCACTCGAAGCGCTTCTTCCCCACGCGGAACGCGATCGCGGTCTCGTTCTTCTGGAAGTCGAACGAGCTGAAGGGCAGCTTGTCCGGCAGATACGACGTGTCGTTCGCCATGCTCATTGCGGCGGCCAGCCGATAGCTGGTCGAAGAGCGGTCCTTTCGTGTTGCGTACCGGATCGACCAGCACGAATTCGTAGCCGGATCCGGTCTTGTTGCGATACCAGAAGCGATTGCCGCCGAACATCCAGCGCGGCGCGACCTGGTCGCCGGAAATCAGGGTGCTGGTGTTCCAGCTGAGAAAACGTTCGGCACGGCTGTAATCGGGAGTCTGGGCGCGTGCAGCGGATGTCAGAGCGAGACCGAGGCACACGCTGAGCGCAGCATTGCGGAACACGGAGCCTCCTGGGGGAGCGGTGGCGTGCCCGGGGGAGTTGTCAGACGACGAATTAATCACTGTGCGCCCCCCTCTGCAAGCGGTCCGGGACCGGGCGAACGAAGGCCGCGGGGGGTTGCGAAATTCACCCGATTGGGGCAGTTTGCGAATAGGTCCGAGCGCATTCCTACCCGGCGTGCGCTCGCTGCGGCGGGCGTGAGTCGGGCTGACCACAGACGGAGGAAATGAATCGGGGAACCCAGCACACTGTCCACGACGACGCCAGTCTCCTCACCGACCACGACGTCTATCTCTTCAGAGAAGGCAGCCACTTCCGGTTGTTCGACAAACTCGGTGCCCACCTCCTTGCATCAGATAACCGCGGTGTTCAGGGTGTTCGGGGTGTGCAATTCACGGTCTGGGCGCCCGATGCCGAGCACGCCGCGGTCATTGGTGACTTCAACGACTGGGACGGCACGGCCCATCCCATGGAGCCGCGTGCGGACGGCTCCGGTATCTGGGAATCGTTCGTGGAGAATCTCGAGCCGGGCACTGCCTACAAGTATCACCTCAAATCGAAGCATCGCGGGTTTCAGGTAGACAAGGGCGATCCGTTCGCGTTCCGCTGGGAAGTGCCGCCACGCACGGCCTCGGTGGTCTGGGATCTGTCCTACACGTGGGGCGACGACGAATGGATGACGAAGCGCCGCACCCACAATGCGCTCGATGCGCCGTGTTCCATCTACGAAGTCCACCTGGGGTCCTGGCGGCGCGTCCCGGAGCAGGGCAATCGGCCTCTGACCTACCGTGAGCTGGCCCGCCAGCTTCCCGAATACGTTCTCGAGAATGGCTTCACACACGTCGAGCTGATGCCCGTCATGGAGCACCCCTTCTACGGCTCCTGGGGCTATCAGACGGTAGGCTACTTCGCACCCAGCAGCCGCTACGGCTCGCCACAGGATTTCATGTTCCTCGTCGATCAGCTGCACCGCCATGGCATTGGCGTGATCCTCGACTGGGTGCCCAGCCATTTCCCGTCCGATGAGCACGGTCTCGCGTTCTTCGACGGCTCCTGGCTCTACGAGCACAGTGACAAACGCCTGGGCTTTCATCCCGAGTGGAAGTCGCACCTCTTCAACTATGGCCGCCACGAGGTGCGCTCCTTCCTGACCAGCAGCGCGCTCTTCTGGCTGGACCGGTATCACGCGGATGGTTTGCGCGTCGATGCCGTCGCGTCCATGCTCTATCTCGATTACGGGCGCAAGGCCGGCGAATGGATCCCCAACGAGTACGGCGGCAAGGAGAACCTCGAGGCCGTCGGCTTCCTGCGCTCGCTCAACGAGGCCTGCTACACCGCGTTCCCCGGCACGCAGATCATTGCCGAGGAATCCACCGCCTGGCCCATGGTGTCGCGCCCCACGTATCTGGGCGGGCTGGGCTTCGGCATGAAGTGGAACATGGGCTGGATGCACGACACGCTGGCCTACCTGTCACGCGATCCCGTGCATCGTCGCTTTCACCATGCCCAGCTGACCTTCAGCATCTGGTACGCCTTCCACGAAAACTTCGTGTTACCTCTGTCCCACGATGAGGTGGTCTACGGCAAAGGCTCACTGCTGCGACGCATGCCCGGCGATGACTGGCAGCGCTTCGCCAACCTGCGTCTGCTCTTCGGCTACATGTGGACGCACCCGGGCAAGAAGCTGCTGTTCATGGGCGGCGAATTCGGGCAGTGGAACGAATGGAACCACGAGCAGAGCCTGGACTGGCACCTGCTGGAGCAGCAGCCGCACGCGCAGGCGCTGCGCTGGCTGCGCGACCTGAACGCCCTCTACCGCGCCCAGCCGGCGCTCTATCAGCGCGATTTCAGCAATGATGGTTTTCAGTGGCTGGACGTGAATGACTCCGAAAAGAGCGTCCTCGCCTTCCTGCGTCGGGGGCACGCTGCGGATGACACGGTGCTCGTCGTCTGCAATTTCACGCCCGTCCCGCGCCACAATTATCGCGTGGGCGTGCCGCAGGACGGCCACTGGCGCGAGCTGCTGAATTCCGATGCTCCGCTCTATGGTGGCAGCGGCCAGGGCAATCTCGGGGGCGTCGACGCGGTGCCGGTGCCCGCGCACGGCCAGTTCCAGTCACTGACACTGACACTGCCGCCGCTGGCGGTGGTGCTTTTCCGACCGGGAGAGAAGTGATGGCGCGGGCCGTCGAGCCCACCCGGGAGCGCACGCGCACACTGGTTCGCGAAGCGCGCGACGGACTGCGACCGCTGCCCGACGAGGGCCGCTGCCGTGTGGTCATTGAGGGTGTGACGCCCGAGATCGAAGCGGGTCGCTTTCCCATCAAACGCACGGTTGGGGAAAGCGTCACGGTCGAGGCCGACGTCTTCGTCGATGGCCACGACGCCATCGTCTGCACACTGCTGCACCGGCACGCGCAGGAAACGGAATGGACGCGCGTGCGCATGACCGCACTGGTCAATGACCGCTGGCGAGGCTCGTTCCGCGTGCCGGCCCTGGGCCGCCACCGCTATACGCTGGAAGCATGGGTGGATCCTTTCCTGACCTGGCGCCTGGATCTGAAGAAGCGCGTGGACAGGGCGGACATTGCCGTGGCTCTCCTGATCGGCGCCGACATGGTCGCGGCCGCCGGGGCGCGCGCCGCCGGTGAGGATGCACGCACGCTCCGCCGCTACAACGTCGCACTCCTGAACAGCGACGTCGACCTCGCCATTCGCCGCCAGACGGCACTCGATGATGCGCTCGAGCAGCTGGTGCTGCAGTATGCCGAGCCGCGCTTCGTGACGCGCTACCAGCGCGAACTGATCGTGCTCGTGGATCGCGAGCGCGCGCGCTTCGGCGCGTGGTACGAATTCTTTCCGCGCTCCTGCGGCCCGACCGGTGTGCACGGCACGTTCCGCGACTGCGAATCACGGCTGGACTACGTAGCCGGGCTGGGCTTCGATGTGGTGTACCTGCCGCCCATACATCCGATCGGCCTCGCGCACCGCAAGGGCCCCAATAACACGCTGATAGCGGGGCCCGCTGACCCGGGCAGCCCGTGGGCCATTGGCGGCGTGGATGGCGGCCACAAAGCCTTGCACCCGCAGCTGGGCACCATCGATGACTTCCGCTGGTTCCAGGAACGTGTGCGCGAGCGGGGCATGGAGCTGGCCCTCGACATTGCCTTCCAGTGCTCGCCGGACCACCCGTACGTGAAGCAGCATCCGGACTGGTTCCGCCATTGCCCGGACGGGACCATCCAGTTCGCGGAGAACCCGCCCAAGAAATACGAGGACATCTACCCCTTCGATTTCGAGAGCGAAGACTGGGCCGGGCTGTGGCGGGAGCTGGAAAGCGTGTTCCAGTTCTGGGTCGACGAGGGTGTGCGCATTTTTCGCGTCGACAATCCGCACACCAAGCCGTTCCCGTTCTGGGAATGGGCGCTGGGCTCGCTGCGCGATCGCTACCCCGATGTGATCTTCCTGTCCGAGGCGTTCACGCGGCCGCGCATCATGCACCGCCTTTCCCGGGTGGGCTTCAATCAGTCGTACACGTACTTCACATGGCGCAACACGGCGGAAGAGCTGGCCCTCTACATCCGCGAGCTGATGCACGGCCAGGGCCGCGAGTACATGCGGCCCAACCTCTGGCCCAACACGCCCGACATTCTCACGGAGTATCTGCAGTTCGGCGGACGCCCGGCCTTCCTCGTGCGTTTCACGCTGGCCGCCACCCTGGCCGCGAGTTACGGCATCTATGGCCCGGCCTTCGAGCTGTGCGACAGCGCGCCGCGGCAGCCGGGTTCCGAGGAGTACCGCGATTCCGAGAAGTACCAGTTACGCGACTGGCCGGTCGATCGCGACGACAGCCTGGGCGCCTTCATTGCGCGCGTCAATCGCATCCGCCGCGAGAATCCGGCGCTGCACAATGACTGGAACCTCAGGCTGCTGAACATTGACAATCCCGCGATGATCGCGTGGGCCAAGGCCACGCCGGATCTGGATAACACGCTGATCGTAGTGGTCAATCTGGATCCGCACCACGCCCAGACCGCGTTCCTGGAGCTGCCGCTCGAGCAGCTCGGGCTGACGCCGGATCGGCCCTACCAGATGCACGATCTGCTGAGTGATGCCCGCTATCTCTGGCAGGGCCATCGCAACTACGTCGCGCTCGATCCGGCCATCATGCCGGCTCACATCTTCCGCGTGCGGCACCGTCTGCGCACCGAGCGCGACTTCGAATACTTCCTGTAGAGGCACATGGCGAGTCCTCCGTCACCCTTCGACGCGCACACCGATCGACTGTGGTATCGCGACGCGATCATCTATCAGCTGCACGTCAAGGCGTTCTTCGATACCAACGCCGATGGCATCGGCGACTTTCCCGGACTCACGACCCGCCTCGACTATCTGCGCGACCTGGGCGTCAACACGCTGTGGCTGCTGCCCTTCTATCCGTCGCCCATGCGCGATGACGGTTACGACATTGCCGATTATCGCAGCATACACCCGGGCTACGGCCGCCTGCGCGATTTCCGCCAGTTCGTGCGCGAGGCGCACCGCCGCGGCATGCGCGTCATCACGGAGCTGGTCATCAATCACACGTCCGACGAGCACCGCTGGTTCCAGCAGGCGAGACGCGCCGCACCCGGATCCGCCCGTCGCAATTACTACGTGTGGAGCGACAGCGACCAGAAGTGGCGCGACACACGCATTATCTTCACCGACACGGAGTCTTCCAACTGGGCGTGGGATCCGGTGGCCCGCTCGTACTACTGGCACCGCTTCTTCGCGCATCAGCCCGACCTGAATTTCAATAATCCGCAGGTGGTGCGCGCCGTGAAGGGCGTGATGCGCTTCTGGCTGGACATGGGCGTCGACGGTCTGCGCCTGGACGCCATCCCCTACCTCTGCGAGCGCGACGGCACCAGCAACGAGAACCTGCCGGAGACCCACGAAGTGGTGCGCGACCTGCGCGCGTTCGTCGACCGGCACTACGGCGACCGCATGCTGCTGGCCGAAGCCAATCAGTGGCCCGAGGATGTGCGCGAGTATTTCGGCCAGGGCGATGAGTGCCACATGGCATACCATTTCCCGCTCATGCCGCGCATGTACATGGCGGTGGCGCTGGAAGACCGCCACCCCATAGTCGACATCATGCGCCAGACGCCTGCCATCCCGGGGTCCTGCCAGTGGGCCATCTTCCTGCGCAATCACGATGAGCTGACGCTCGAGATGGTGACCGACCGCGAGCGCGACTACATGTACCGCCAGTACGCAACCGACCCGCGCATGCGCGTGAACGTCGGCATCCGCCGGCGGCTCGCGCCCCTGATGGAGAACGACCTGGGCCGCATCCGGCTCATGAACTCGCTGTTAATGTCCATGCCCGGCTCGCCCATCGTCTACTACGGCGATGAGATCGGCATGGGCGACAACATCTTCCTGGGCGACCGCGATGGCGTGCGCACACCCATGCAGTGGAGTCCCGACCGCAACGCCGGCTTCTCGCGCGCCGATCCGCAACGCCTCTATCTGCCACCCATCATGGATCCCGTCTACGGCTACGAGTCCGTGAATGTGGAATCGCAGTCGAGGGATCCGTCATCGCAGCTCAACTGGATGCGTCGTCTCATCGGCGTGCGCCGCGAGCACCCGGCCTTCGGGAGAGGCAGCATTGAGTTCCTGCGACCGGGCAATCGCAAGGTGCTCGCATATCTGCGCTCGTATGAGGATGACGTGATCCTGTGCGTCGCCAACCTGGCCCGCTCGGCGCAGCCCGTCGAGCTGGATCTGCGCGCCTTCAATGGTCGTGTTCCCGTCGAGCTGATGGGATCGACTTCGTTCCCGCCCGTCGGTGAATTGCCATACCTGCTGACCCTGCCCGGCTACGGCGTGTACTGGTTCCGTCTCGCCACCGAAGCCGAGGTTCCGCCCTGGCACGAGGCGTGGATCCGCCCCAGCGAGATGCCCGCGCTGGTGCTGGCCGAAGGCTGGCAGACATTCTTCCCCGACGAGGTGGCGCCCGCACGGCGAGGCCTTGCGGAGCATCTGCGCGAACAGCTCGAGCAGGAAGTGCTGCCGCCATTCCTCACCGCGCAGCGCTGGTTCGGCGCCAAACACAAGACCATGCGCTCCGTCACGCTGAAGCACCTGCAGGAGTGGTCGCGCGACGGCGGCCGCTGGCTGCTCGGCATCGTGGACGTGCAGCTCGACGACGGCGTCAGCGAGCGCTACTTCGTACCGCTGACACTTGCCTGGGGCGAAGACGAAGAGCGCGCCAGCCGCCTGCGTTCCGTGACCCTGGCCAGCGTGCGCCACCATTCCCGGCTGGGCATCCTGTACAATGCGTTCGCCGATGCCGCCTTCTGCCTGGCGCTGGTCGATGCGATGGCGGCCGCGGAGACGGTGCCTTTCGGCGCGGGCCAGCTGCGTTTCTCGCGCACCAGTGCCCTCGACCGCCTGGCTGCGCACGCCAGTCCCGAGCCGGGACTGCGGCGCCCGCACGTCGAGGGCAGTAACAGCGTTGTCATCATCGACGATCGCGTGCTGCTGAAGGGATTGCGTCGCCTGCATGCCGGCAGCAACAGCGAGCTGGAGGTGGGCCGATTCCTCACCGAGCGCGTGCCCTGCGACCATATTGTGCCCGTCGCCGGCGCGCTGGAGAGCATCGCCGCGGATGGCACGCCGACAGTACTGGCGCTGCTGCAGGGCTATGTCGAGAACCAGGGCGACGCCTGGACCTGGACCGTCGAGTACTTCGTGCACGACCTCGAGCACGAGCGGCTGCAAGCCCGTGTCGAGCATCGTCACGAGGGCTTCATCGAGCGGATCCGCAGACTGGGAGCGCGCACGGCGGCACTGCACCTGGCGCTGGCGCAGCACACCGGTGATGCGGGGTTCGATCCGGAACTGGCGACGAACGCAGACTTCGATTGCTGGGCCGCCAACCTCGAGTCGGAAGCCGGGCGCACGCTGGTCATGCTCGAGTCCGCCCTCGACATGCTGTCACCAGCGGCGCGGCCGCTGGCCGAGAATCTGCTCGAGGCGGGCCCGCAGCTCGCCCGGCGGGCCCGCGCCCTGCTGCCTGGCCATGGCACACTGCCCCTGACGCGGCATCATGGCGACTTCCATCTCGGTCAGGTCCTGCTGGTGAACGACGATTTCGTGATCATCGACTTCGAGGGTGAGCCGCTGCGCAGCAATGAGCAACGGCGCCGCAAACACTCGCCACTGCGGGATGTGGGCGGCCTGCTGCGTTCCTTCGATTATGCCGCGCAGACCGCGTTGCGCCGCGTGCAGTCCGGCGTCACGCATGACACGGAGCGCCTCGCGGCCCATGCCCGCCATCGGCTGCGCCAGATCGAGGCCGCCTTGCTCAATGCCTACTTCGCCGCCATGAGCGCGTTGCCGGGCTTTCCAGCCCGCAGCACGGCAACGCGTGTGGTGCGCTTCTTTGCCGTGGAGAAAGCCTTCTACGAAGTGCGTTACGAGCTGGGCAACCGGCCCGACTGGCTGGACATACCGCTGGCCGGCGTGCTGGCGCTCCTGCAGGAGACGCCAATGCATGCCCCGCTCCCGGCCCACGCGCAGCGCCGGGAGCGCGCCACCGCCGAAACAGTCGGTTAGGACGCAGGTCCGGCCGGCGCCGGCCGCGCACTTCCCGGCGCTGCGCCGCTACTGGCCGCCATAAGGCGGGATCTGCAGGCGGATGGTATCTCCGGGCTGCACCGAGATCTCCTGCGAGACCGGCAATGCGCTGCCGCCGATCGGGTCCGCAATGAAGCGCAACGTGCTGATCCCGAACAGCAGGTCAGGCGGGATCGTGAGATTGGTGGTGATGTGCGCCACCGCCGTTCCCAGCCGCACCCGGTTCGTGGCATGCGCCAGCACGTAAATGTTCATGTCCATCGCGGCATCGTTCTCCACCTCGAGCACGGTCTTCGGCCCGGTGTCGCGCGGGCCGCCCTTGTGCAGGCTGGCGCAGCTGGAGAGCGCCATGATGGCAATCACCGCGAGACTGATCCTGCCCCGCTTCCGCATACCGCCTCCTCGATCGAATCCTCCTGTTGTACACCACGAACGGGAGGCAGGATGCGCGCCAGTCGCGCGGCTTGCGGTCGAGGAAAGGTCGTTTCACCACTTCGGTTCGCGCCCGGTCCCGGCTCTCCGGACCGTTCGTCTCAACACGCAGGGCAATGCACGGCGGCACTTCACCGCTTTCACGCGCACGTTGTCTTCCGCTGCGACGCCCTCCCGCACGGCCGGGGGGCGCGCGCACGCGTTTGCTGGGTCGCATGGGATCGTTTTCAGGACACAGGCGACAATGCCCGCCGGGATTCCCGTTTGGACCGCCGGCTTCCATGTGACCGACGCGCCGCTGCCCTGGCGTGACACCGTGAGCCTCGTCAGCCGCGACGGACTCGACGCCAGCAGGTTGCCGCGCTCCTGCTGCCTGCAGCTCCTGGCGCCATCGATTGGATAACGGACCGTTAAGGGGAACGGAGACGGGCACGGAGAGGGGCGGCAGAAGGCGCCGGGAGCGTGTTCATGGGCAAGGGGAGCGTTGTGGATTGCACGTGTCGCTTACTGTTCCCATTGACTGTCCGGTAAACACTCGCTCTCCTTCTCTTTCGACGCGTCTCCTGCCCTTCTCCTGCTCCTGCACGATCCGTTGCTCGCCACCCAATGGCACGAGGCATGGCCAGGTCGTCGGCCAGTGCGATGGATCCGAGGAGGACGAATGCGAGTGTTGCTCGGGCCGCGCGACGGGAATGGCGCCCAGGGACGGTCCATGCCCCTCCCCGTAAACACCCGCCCGCCTCCTCCTTCGACCCCTCTCCCTCACCTTCTCCGTCTCCCTTAACCATCCGTTAGACAGTCCGTATTTGCGAGGCGTCTGAATGGTGCATGGCAGCGGCGCCGTCATTCCGGCCGGCCTGGGCAGCGCGCCAGGACAACGCGGTGACCTGGCACGGGCCGCCCTTTTCGCGCACCGCCCGAAACTTGTTTTCCGCTGTACCCTGCCGGCGGGCGTGCTGCGCCGCGGCGGGGGGCTCGCAAACGCAAGCGCTGCAACGTCCAGCGGGCCGGTCCGGCAGACGTGCGCGGAATGCGGCGGGTGGTGTGGAAAGTGCATCGTCGCCTGCGTACATCCCTGCACGAGGAGCAGACTCTCTTGCGACGCAGCTCTGCAACGCGCGTGGCGGGCGGCCGCTGGTCCGCGTTCCGAACCGTGGCGGCCCTGCTCGTGGCCGGTCTGCTGGGCGCCGCGTGCGCGGCCGCTTCGCCTGCTGAGGTCACGTCCGGCGATCAGAACGATGACCCGGGCAGCACCGCGGGTGGCGAGCCCGGCCTGGGCGCCGGTGCGAGCCTGAACGGGCGGCGCCTGTTCCCTGCGGACAACGCGTGGAACGCCAATGTTTCGCAGGCGGCCGTGGATCCCGCTTCGGCCACGCTCATTGCCGCCTGCGGCCTGCGCAATCTGCACCCCGACTTCGGCACTGTGTGGGACGGCGCGCCCATCGGGATCCCCTACACGGTCGTGTCCGGCGGCCAGGCCAGAGTGCCCGTCTCGTTCGACTACGCGGACGAAAGCGACCCGGGCCCTTACCCGATTCCGCCCGACGCGCCCATCGAGGGCGGCGCCGGCTCCGATGGTGACCGCCACGTGCTGGTCGTGGACCGGGATAACTGGGTGTTATACGAGCTGTTCGACGCACACCCCGTCGATGGCGGCAAGCGCTGGACCGCCGGCTCGGGCGCCATCTTCGACCTGAAGAGCAATGCCGAACGACCCGCCGGCTGGACTTCCGCCGACGCCGCCGGCCTGCCCATCCTGGCCGGACTCGTGCGCTATGACGAAGTGATGGAGCAGCAGCAGATCCGTCATGCCCTGCGCTTCACCTGTCCCACGACACGCAAGGCCTACGTCGATCCCGCACGCCACTACGCCAGCTCGCGCACCGACGCGAACCTGCCGCCCATGGGCATGCGCGTACGCCTCAAGGCATCCTTCGACGAGTCGCCCTACTCCGCCCCCGTGCAGGTCATCCTGCGCGCCATGAAGACCTACGGCATGCTGCTCGCCGACAACGGTTCCGGCTGGTACGTCTCCGGCGCACCCGATTCCCGCTGGAACAATGATCAGCTGGGTGACCTGAAGCGCATCCCCTCGAGCGCGTTCGAGGTCATCCGCATGCAGGGCGTCGTTACCAGGTAGGGGCTGGGGCTGGGGCTGGGGCCGAGGCTGAGGCTGGGGCTGGGGCTGGGGCTGGGGGCTGAGGCTGAGGCTGAGGCTGAGGCTGAAGCTGAAGCTGAAGCTGAAGCTGAAGCTGAAGCTGAAGCTGAAGCTGAAGCTGGGCAATGTGGGCGCATCCCTGTCGTTCCTGTCAACCCCGACGCTCTTCATTCCGGCACGGTTCCCTCGGCCTTGTCGCTGTCCTTCCGGCCTGGTTGTCTAACCCTGCATTAGCGCTCCCCTCCGATCGTTCCCCTTGCCCGGGATGGGGCGAGGGTGAGGGTTTGGGTGGAGGGGTCGGACGCGGACAAGGGCACCCGTTGAGGGGCGGTGGAGAGGTCGGAAGGGGAAGTCGGGTGGAGGGGCGGAAGAGGAAATGTCGCGTGGAGGGGCGGAAGGAAATGTCGCGTGGAGGGGCGGGAGGGGAATGTCGGCTCGGTTGGGGGCGGGAAGCGGGGGGATGGATTGCCACTTTCCCTGAGCCTTGCGGCGTGGATCCCTCCTGCTCCGTCCCTTCCCCTTAACTCTCCGTTAGAAGCGTCCAGGGACAGGGAGATGGGCAGGGCAGTCAGCGCAGTACGAGGGAGCATTCAGGGGGGACAGGACACGGGAAAGGGAGGCAAGCCGGCCTGAACCAGCTTCCCTCCCCCTCCCGTCAACGGGCGCCTTGTCCGCGTCCGACCCCTGCACCCGACCCCTCTCATCACCACTCCCCGTCGGCCGTCACGGGACAGGGCCAAACAGGACGTTGAAACGCGGAGCAGAGCGACGGCTGTGTCGTCGCCTACTTCGTGGAATCCGCGGTCTTCACCTTCCCGTCCGTGTCGAGCGTCTTGAGCACATCGCGCCAGGCGAACTTCTGCCCGCTGCCACGCACCCAGTAATCCATCCACGCCATTTCGGCGACGGACTTGACCAGCTGGTTGCGCGGGTCGGGAATGCCGTGGCTGGCGCCCGGGTAGACGTAGAACTCGGTGGGCACGCCCAGGCGCTTGAGCGCCATGTGCAATTCCTCCGACTGCGGGCGAGGCACGCGCGGATCGCCTTCCACGACGTGGATCATGGTCGGCGTCTTCGCGTTCTTGATGTACTTGAGCGGCGACTGGCGCCAGTACGCATCGAAATCGTCGTACGGCAGTTTGTCGCCGAGGTAGTACTGCCGGTTCCGCTGCACGTCGCTCTCCGCGTACATCGAGATCCAGTTCGAAGTACCGGCGCCGGTGCTGATCGCCTTGAATCGATCGGTGTGCGTGAGGATCCAGTTCGGACCAGTGGCCGCCGGCGCTCCAGCCCAGTGCGCCCATGTGATCGCCATCGCAATACCCTGCGCAATCAGGTAGTCGACGCCGGTCATGATGTCGTCGAAGCCGGGCGGGAAGTAATTGCCGACGATGTCCGTTCTTGTGCGCCACACCGTAGTTCGTCGAGCCGCGATAGTTGGGCCTGAGCACGGCGTAGCCCGCGCCTGCGTAGACCTGCGCGCCGTAGCCGCCGTTGAAGCCGAGCACGTCGGCGGAAGCGGGGCCGCCGTGGATCGCGACAATGAGCGGATAGCGCTGACCGGGCTGGTAGCCGACCGGCTTCACCAGCACGCCGCCGACCATCTTACCGTCCTTCGACTTCCAGGTGATCTCCTCTTCCTCACCGAGCGCGATGCTGCGCACCTGCGGGTTCGCGTCCGTCAGCTGCCTCCAGGCGGAGCGGTTCCCCAGCTGATCCACGCTGGCGACAGTGAACATCGTGGGCGGCGTCTGCGGGTCGGCGAAATTGATCAGCAGAACACCGGTGTCAGTCATCGCGAGCGGCCGAGACGGATGCCCTCTCGCTGGTGAGCGGGTGCACGGCGCCGTGTTCCACGTCCAGCGCGAGCACCTCGTTGGTCGCACGGATGCCTTCGTTGAAGTAGATCGTTCCGCTGTCCTTGACCAGAACCAGATGGCGACATCGCCATCGAAGGCGCTGCCCAGCTTGCGCCACGGTCCGCCCGCTGTCGTCAATCGCGCGCACGTAGACCCGCGTGTTCCTCATGCTGTACTTCGTGAGGTCATCCGGCGCGGCGAACGCGATCCAGCTTGCCGTCCGGCGAGAAGCTGGGCCCGTGCTCTCCGACCTCCTTGTTGTTGGTCAGCCGCTCGATCGCGCCGCTCGCGGCGTCCGAGCATGAACAGGTCGGCGTTGATGTTCTGCTCCGTGATGTTGCGCTTGTAGCGGTCCGACGGTCGGTGCCGCGGAAACCGACCCAGCCGGCTGTCCTCGGAGATGCTGATGCCGGACACGGTGACGGTCGCGTCGCTGCGTCAGCCGCGTCGCGCGCACCGGCGTCGAGATCGAGCGCCCAGAGGCTGACCAGGGCGTCTCCGCATTGCGGATGTCCACCGTGAACCGCTTCTCGCGGCGCCGCTTCTCGTCCGTGTCCACCGTGTCGGCGCGTGGTGAAGTAGATGCGGCGGCTGTCGGGCGCGATCTCCCAGGCGTCGACGCCCGCCGGCTGCTGCGTGAGCTGCTCGGGCTTCGCCTCAGTGATGTCCGCGACACGGGCAGCCGATACAACTGCTCCTCGCCCGACTTGCCGGCGCGGTAGACCAGCCAGCGCCCATCCTGCGTGAAGGCGAAATCCGAGACACCGTCCTTCGCATCCGTGATCCGCCTGCGGCTTCACCGCCGTCCGGACGCATCAGGAACAGCTGGCTCTGCACCCTGCGCACTGGCCGGTGCATCGCGGTTCGAGGGAACACGAAGAAGGAACCGTCGCGTGACCAGCGCGGCCCCGTCTCGTTCTTCTCCTTCGTGTACGTCATCTGCGGGTCGCACTGACAGCCCTGTCGCAGCGACACCAGATAGATGTCGGTCTGGCGCTTCGCCTCCTTCCAGTCCGGCGTCGAGATCGTGTAGAGCATCCACGGCCGTCCGGGCTGGGCGCGGGCGAGCCGGCCTGGCGCATGAGCTGCATGTCGAGGAACGTCATGGGGCGCTTGCCATCCTGCGCCGTGGCCGGTCGCACAGCCGCGGGCAGGAGACACAGAGCCAGGGCGCAGCCCGTGAGCACGGCGCGCGCCGGCCGTGAGATGAAGGAAGAGCATGATGACCTCGGAGCAAGGGTGCGCAGCATTCCCGCGGCCCCGCCGGGGACCGCCGCACGCGCCGGGGACGCGTGGCCTCGCCGATCAACATAGGCGGGCCGCGCGCGGGCCGCACGCTTCCCGGGTGAGCCGCGCGCACACCGGCTTGCGTCGGCCTGCCGGGCGTGGAACATTGCGCGCCCATGCAACTGACTTTCCTGGGTGCGACGAAGACCGTCACCGGCTCGAAGTACCTGCTCGAGACCGGTCGCACGCAGGATCCTCTTCGACTGCGGCCTGTTCCAGGGCCTCAAGGACCTGCGCCTGCGCAACTGGGCGCCGCTGCCGCTGCCGCCTGCCGAGGTCGACGCGGTCGTGCTCACGCACGCGCACCTCGACCACAGCGGGTATCTGCCGCTGCTCGTGCGCCACGGCTTCCGCGGCCCGGTCTACTGCACGCCGGCGACCGCCGACCTGTGCGCGCATCCTGCTGCCGGACAGCGGGCACCTGCAGGAGGAGGAGGCGGAGCGCGCCAACCGGCACGGCTACTCGAAGCACAAGCCGGCGCTGCCGCTCTACACGCGCGCCGACGCGATCGCGGCCCTGGATCGGCTGCGGCCCATCGCCGTGCGAGACGGAGCTTCGATCTGGGCGACGGGCATGCAGCGCCGCTTCGATAATGCCGGGCACATCCTCGGCGCCGCCTTCGTCACCGTGCAGCGACAGGGCCTGACGCTGCGTGTTCTCGGGCGACCTCGGACGGCCGCACGATCCCGATGCTCTACCCGCCCGCACGCATCCGGCACGCCGACTACCTGCTCGTCGAATCGACGTACGGCAATCGCGATCACATCTCGATGCCGATCCCGCCGACGCGTTCTCGCGGCACTCGTGCGCCGAACCGCGCAACGCGGCGGCACGCTGGTCGTGCCCGCGAACGCCGTCGGGCGTGCACAGCTGGTGCATGCTCCACATCCATCGCATGAAGCAGGCGGGCATGATCCCCGACCTGCCCGTCTACCTCGACAGCCCCATGGCGGTCGACGTCACCGACCTGTTCTGCCGCTACGCACGCCATCCACAAGCTGAGCGCCCGCGAATGCGCACGAGATCTTCGGCGCGGCGCATGTCGCCAACAGCGGTCGCCCGAGTCCAAGGCGATCGACGCCACGTCGCGGCCCAAGATCATCATCTCGGCCAGCGGCATGGCCACCGGCGGGCGCGTGCTGCACCACATCCAGCCCTTCGCGGGGGACCCCCGTAATACGTTCTATTCGTCGGCTACCAGGCGGCAGGCACGCGCGGCCGCACCATGCAGGAGGGCGCGCACGAAGTCCGCCTGTTCGGCACGCACGGTGCCCATCCACGCCGAAATCGCCACATTGGACGGCCTCTCCGCCCACGCCGACTACGGCGAGATCATGACTGGCTGGGCGGTTTCGAGAGCAGGCCGCGGCGCACCTTCGTTGTCCATGGCGAGCCCGACGGCGCGGCGGCCATGCACCAGCGCATCACGCAGCAGCTGGGCTGGGATGCGCTGGTGCCGGATTACCTGCAGCAAGTCAGACTCGACTGACGTCGCCCGACAATCTGTTACTCCATGCGCAGCGCGCGCACCGGATCCGTGCGCGCCGCGCGCCGCGCCGGAATCCACGATGCCAGCAGCGCGGTCCCGCAGAGCAATGCGCACACGCCGGCGATGGTGAGCGCATCACCCGGTTCCACGCCGACCAGCAGTCCTTCGAGCAGGCGTTGACCCGGCCAGGCCAGCAGCAATCCCGCGCCCAGACCAGCGAGGGCCAGCAGCAGACCGCGTCGCAGGATCATGCGCTGCACCTGGCCTGTGCGCGCGCCCAGCGCCATGCGTACGCCGATCTCCTGCGTCCTCGCCTTCGCCATTTGCGCGGCCACGCCATAGACGCCCACCATCGCCAGCACGAGTGACAGCGCGGCGAACAGGCCGAAGAGCGCCAGCACGAAGCGCTCCCTTGCCAGCGAGAACGCAACGATCTGCTCTACCGTGCGCGCATCGAAAATGGCCAGGTGCGCATTGAGCGCGGCGACCTCGCGACGCACAGCCGGCAGCACCGCCTCCGGATCCCCGTGCGTGCGGACCAGCAGGTAGAGCTGACGACTCCAGTCCTGGGCAAACGGCGCCAGGAACTCGGGTGCGGCTTCCTGCGACAGTCCCTGCTGCCGCTCATCGCCCACCACGCCCACGATGGTGCGCCAGACCGAATTCGCTTCCGGCACGCGGTCGAAGCAGATGCGCTGGCCAATGGGATCCTCACCCGGGAAGAAACGACGAGCCAGCGCGCTGTTGATCAGCACGGTCATCTCGGCGCCGTCACGGTCGCGCGCCTCCACGGCGCGGCCGCGCAGCACCGGGACGTGCATGGCCTCGAGATAACCGGGTGTTATCTCACGATGGCGGACTTCGGCACCGAAACGGTCCGGCCCCCAGCCCTGCGCCGTGAAATCGCTGCCCCAGCCACCCTCCAGCGGTGCGCGCGTCTCGCCACCCGCGGCCGTCACACCCGGCAGCCGGCGCAGGCGCTCGAGCAGGGTCTCATAGAAGCCGAGCGTGCGGTCGTGACTTTCGTAGTCCACACCCGGCAGCGCGAGGGCAAAGCTGAGCACGTTGTCTGCATCGAAACCCGGATCCCGATGCAGCACGCGGAACAGGCCGCGGGTGAGCAGGCCGGCGCCCAGCACCAGCAGCAGCGCCAGCGCCAGCTCGCTCACCACGAGCGTCTGGCTGGCGCGCACGCGACCGGCACTCGCGCTCGAGCGCGCCGCCGCGCGGAGCGCGTCCTTCGCGCTGGCCGCGGCGCTGCGCAGTGCGGGCAGCAGCCCGAACAGCAGTGCGCTGCCGGTCGTGGCACACAACGCGAACAGCAGCACGCGACCATCGACCGCGAGCGGCTGCACCGCCTGCAGCTGCGCCGGCTGGTGCGCCGACAGCCAGCGCGTGCCCCAGAGACCCAGCAACAGGCCCAGTGCTCCACCGGCAATGGCCAGTACGGCGCTTTCCGTGAAGAGCTGCGCCAGCAGGCGCACGCGACTTGCGCCCAGCGCGCCGCGTACCGCCAGCTCACGCTCCCTCGCCACGCCCCGCAGCAGGATGAGGTTGGCAATGTTCGCGCTGGCGCTGAGTAACAGCAGCATTACCGCGGCCAGCAGGGCGAGCAGCGGTCGGCGCGCATCGTGCGACAGATAGTCGCCCAGCGGCGCCAGACCACCTTCCATGCCGCGATCCAGAACCGGATACTCGCGCTGCAGTGCGTGCGAGACATCGCCCAGCTTTGCCGCGGCGCGCTCGACCGTGATACCGGGCGCAAGCCGCGCGATGCCGCGCAGGCTGTGCGCACGGCGGAACCATTCCTGCGTACGCACGCTCGCATCGAAGCCGGGAACCACCCAGAGATCCGTCTGCGCGTGCGGCATGCGCAGCGCCGCGGGCATCACGCCGACGACGCGCACATCCTTGCGTTCCAGACGAATGGTCCGGCCCACGATCGCGGGATCCGCCGCGAAGGCGGAGCGCCAGAGCGGCTCGCTCAGCACGACCGAACTGATGGGCGTGCCGTTGCCCGCGCGCAGTGTACTGCCGGCGTTGCTCCAGGTCTCAGCGCTCGTGAAACCGCGGCCCAGCAGCGGCTTCACGCCCAGGACTCGGAAGTAATCGCCTGTTACCATGCTGGCCTGCACCCGCCGCGGCTGCGCCACGCCACCCAGCTCGAGCCCCGTGAGCCAGTCCGCGTACCCGGCGATGGCCGCGAACTCGGGGATGCGCTCCTGCCAGTCGAAGAGGTTCGCGGGCGCCACTTCCGCGCGGTCCCAGCCGCGCTCGCGATTGCTCTCCCACAACGCCACCAGCCGCGCGGGCTGCGGCAGCGGCAGCGGCCGGATCAACACCGCGTTGACAGCCGAAAAGATCGCCACACTGGAGCCAATGCCCAGCCCGAGCAGGCCCACCGACATTCCCGCGAAGCCCGGATTGCGCCGCAGCGTGCGCAGTGCGTGCCGCGCATCCTGGCGCACCACGCCCGGCAGCGCGCGCAGCCCGCGCTTCGTATTGCGGGCGACGATTTCACCGCCGCGTTGCCGGCGCAGAATCCGGCTGCGGCGCCGCTCGGTCATCCCGGCGCGCAGCAGTCCCGCGCATTCGCGCAGAACCACCACCAGCCATGCGATGCCTCGCGGATTCAGCGAAGCAAAGCGCTGCTCGAACATCCAGAGCAGCTCGGCAGCCGAGCGCTCGCGGAACGCACGCGGGAACGTGCGCAGACAGAAAAGAAACGCGGCGCGCGCGGCGCGCGTGCGCAGGTTCTCAGCGTCCATGCGCGCCTCCTGTGGGCAGCAGCTTCGCCAGTGCACGCGTGCTGATGAGCCGGCGCTCGTGCGCCACGCCAACCAGCACTGCCAGCCGCGCGGACTCATCCACCGCCGCGGCACGACCCTCGGGCGTGAGCCGGTAATAGCGGCGGCGCGCATCATCCGCCTCCAGCGAGGGGCGCGAGCCCGATTCCTCCACCAGCCCCGCCTCCTGCAGGCGCTGCAGTGCCAGGTACAGCGCGCCGGTGCTGGGCACCGCCCCGGCACCGCTGCGCTCCTCGATGTCCTTGATGATGCCGTAGCCATGCAGCTCACTGCCGGCCAGCGCGAGCAGCATTGATACGCCAGCGGCGTGACCGGCCCGCTCTCCAGCGCCCTTCGTCCACGCATTGCGTTTCCCGCCGTTGTGTGTTTCTTGCACCATGTCGCCGGATGCTGGCGGCAGGCTAATGTATTTCTGGCGAATATATTCGCGACAGTGACATCATTCAAGGATATTCGGACCGTCTTGGCGTTCTTGCCTTCCGGCCGGCGCCACCATGCCCGCGACCCAGTCATGCATGCAAACAGATGTTTCATTGCTTGCCGGGACACTGGCATGGCCCACTGGCGCACAACCCAAGAATGCCAAGACGGTCCGAGAAGAATCTGCAGAACCCAAGGCGCCATGGGGGTCCAGGACACCAGCAATTCGGACCGTCTTGGCGTTCTTGCCTTCCGGCCGGCGCCACCATGCCCGCGACCCAGTCGTGCATGCAAACAGATGTTTCATTGCATGCCGGGACACTGGCATGGCCCACTGGCGCACAACCCAAGAATGCCAAGACGGTCCGGAAACCTGAACGCAGGACGGTCCGGAAACCTGAACGCCAAGGTGGTCCGCAAACCAGAACGGCAGACGTCCGGAAACCAGAACGCCCGGTTCGTCGCGGGAAGATCTGCGACCCGCGATGCCCGGACTGTGTTCGTTGTACTCAGTCGGTCAGACGCTGGACTCGCTGCCGGATGGTGGGGTGCGCCCGCCAGAGGTAGAGGCCGGAGAAGAACGCGGCCAGCACGTTCACGGCTACCACCTGGCCCCAGGTGACAGCGCCAGCGATTTCGCGTGCTACTACGCCACCCACGGCCACGCTGTAGAGGAGCCCCGCGATGAAGAGGAACATCACGACGTACCAGAGCGCGGGATGGCGGTCCACGCCCACGATGAGTAGGCTGCCGATGAGCCCGATGGTGAGGGAAGCAACGAGGTGCACGCCGTTCCACGCCATGACGGCCTCGGGACTCGTGATGCCGGGGGCCTCCCCCAGACGAAACAGCGCGTTACCGAGGGCGTTGGGCGTGAACAGCATGGATCGGCCTGTGCTCAGGTTGAGGATCGCGAAGAAGAGCACGAAGACGAAATAGCCGATCAGGCCGGCGATGAGGCCCTGGCTGATGGTGGAACGTCTCGACGACATGGCGCCTCCGCGCAGGTTGGGCCGGCCGGTTCGTCGCCAATCTGGGCCGCTTCGCCGCGTGCGTCCATGGGGCAGGACTCGACGCTGCGTCGGTGGTTTGCGTACAGGCCGCGCCTCGCCAGGTCTCCATGGTGCCCCATGCTTCGCCGCATGATCAGTGGCCGCGCGCGAACGATTGACCCGGGGCCGCTGGCGTGCAGCCGGCACAGCTGGCGGCATTCGCGCAGGCTATTGCGTCACGAACGCGGACAGGAGACGTCGCCTTCGATCCCGTTACGGCCATGCTGCCATGTTCCGCCCGGCGGCCCCGGACGGGGGGCCGTCAAGCCCGGTCGCTCAGCGGGCGCGGGCGAGGCGCGGTTTGCGCAGCAGGCAATCGCAGGGTTTGGCGCGGAGCAGCGCGCGCTGGCGCGACGGTGTGTCGACGTAGTCGTTCTGCACGCGCCGTCCCCTGGCGAGACGGCGATCCAGTGGGGAGCGATGCTGGTAGCCGCGACGCGTCATTTCGCGCACCAGTGCCTCATGGCGCGCGTGCAGCGCGGCCAGCTTGCCTTCCCAGCGGCGCGTTTCCGGATGCTTCCTGTAGCCGGACTTGTTCTGCGTGAGGATGTTCCAGAGACCGTGCAGCTCGCGATGCTCGCCCAGCAGATGCGAGCGACACAGCAATGCGGGCTCGAGATCCCAGATTCTCATGTCGTGCACTTGAACGCGTGGTCGTAGGGCGGGATCGGCTGCGCTACTTCGCGGCCGGCGGCCATGTCTTCGATGAACCAGCGCGTATAGGCTCGAATGATGCTCCCGTGGTCCAGCACCTCGATGCGCTCGATCGCGCCATTCGGGTATCCAGCCAGCACCGCTGCGCCGCAGGGAATCACGCGGTCGTCAATGTAGATCATGGGCTCGGCGATGCCGCCCGAATGTCCCATGATGCAATACGGCAGGTGGTTCCCCGGGCAGACCACCACGCGGACGCCGGCGCGCTCCACGAGCACATTGATGGGCGTGGCTGCGCGCGAGTCGAGGAACGCATCGCGCTCGACCACGCGCAGCGGTTTCGCTTCCGAACGTATGCGTGAGGAGAGTTTCGCGACCTGCTGCTGTATGACGATCTCCGTGATGGGATCGCGCTGCGCGTGCAGCTCGATGCTGGTGTCGGACTCCATGTCCACCTCCACGTGCAGCGGCAGCCAGCCGAAGCCTTCCACTGCCAGCTGGTGCGTGCCGCGCGCCAGCCCGCCCAGGGTGAAGCTGCCATCATCACGTGTCAGTGTCTCCGTGCCATTCGGCAGACGCACCTTGAGGTAGGACGCGCCCCGGTTCGCGCCGGTTTCCAGCACGTGGCCGCGCAGCTTGAACAGGGAAGGCTGCACGTTCAGGCCCTGGATGGGAATGGGCTCGGGATCCATGCGGATGGTGATGCTGATGTCGTCGCTCACGCGCATGGTCGTGTACACGGTGTGGTAGCCGAGGGCTTCCACCGTGAGCGAGAAGGGGCCCGGGTGTACGCCCGGGATGATGAAGCTGCCATCGGCTCCCGTGATGACAGACGGGTTATCACCCAGGCGCACGGTGGCCTGGGCGATGCCCGTCTGCTGGCCGCGGTCGATCACGTGGCCGCGCACCGTGAACTGTGAGTTGCCCTGGGCCATGACTGCGTGCGCGCTCAACACGCAAAGCAGGACTGCAGACAGGAGAGCGCGAAATCGGGACAGGCAGAACGCAGCGCGGTCCCGGTGTGCCTCGGGTGACTGGCGGTTCGCGCACGCGGTGCGGGCCGCGCGTGGAGGTACTGCGCCTGGCTGCCGGCGCGCCGCTGCCTTCGAGCGAGCGGCTGACTTCGAGAGTACCGCTGACTTCGAGCGTGCGGCTGACTTCGAACGTCCGCCTGGCTGCCGGCGTGCGGCTGGCTTCGAGAGTGGGCGTGACTTGGAGCGTGCGGCTGACCTCGGGATTGCGGGGGTGGCGGCCACGGTATGCTCCTGCGCGAGAAGGGGTCCCGTCCACCTTAACGCGCGCCACCACCCCCGACAAGCAATCCGCTGTCCGGCTTCGCTGACATGGTACGGACGGACGGCGCCGGACTCGCCGCCGTCGTCGCCTGCACTGCTAGAACAGAATGCCGAAGGTCACGGGTACGGCGCGGATGCTCTTCGTGTCGATCACGCCCTGGTCCGTGTACACGTTCTGCACGCGTCCTTCGACGAAGGCCTCGAGACGGCCCAGCCTGAGAGCAATGCCGCCACCGCCATCAATGCCGAACTTTGTGTTAGTAGTGGACGTGCTGGTGCCGCCAGCCGTGAACTCGTCCTTGAGACTGAAAGCGCCGGCGCCGGCGGTGATGTACGGGCGAATGGGACCGAGCTGGAGGAGGTTGATGCTGAGGCCGGCAACGCCACTCAGGATCTGGCTGCTGCCGTTTTCGCCGGCGCCGGCGAGGAGAGCGTCCTTGAAGTTGAATTTCTGGTAACCGACGTTGAAGCGCAGCGGGATGCCGGGATTGAGCAGCACGTAGGCCTGCCCGTTCACGCCGCTCTTGAGCGCGTCGGCCGCGTGACTCGTGGGCACGCTGAGTCCGCCACCGAAGCCGATGCGCAGCAGGTGCGGGCGTTCCTGCGCGTTGCCCGTGTGCGGCCGCAGCGCGCACCCGAGCAGGAGAGTGGCCGCGCACAGCAGGGCTCGTTTGCTCATGGGATCCTCCGCAGGGGTTCGGGTCCGGCCAGTTGCGCCCCGCCGTATGCGGTGCGCAGCCCGCCGGTCGGGCCGGGCCGCGATCCGGCCGTCAGCACGCGCGCTGGTGTGCGCGCAGGGCGAGCATAAAAGCGACGCATGGGTGCGCGGCCCCAGCACAACAGCTCACCGGGTTCGCTGACGCCGCAGGTGTATTCAGCGCCTGCACTGAGCGAGCGAAATCTCGTGTTACCGGAAACGGGCGCGGGTGTGGGCCGGCACGGATCGGTATAGCAGGTCGAGTGGGGTGCATCGCCGGCGCCCAGCTGGCCGGAGTTGTCGCGGCCCCAGCACCAGGCCTGGCCGTTCTGCGCGATGCCGCAGGTGTGGAAGGCGAGGCCGGCGCTGATGGTGCTGAAGGCGGGCGCCTGGACGGCCAGCGGGTCGCGGGACTCGAGCGATTGCGCGTTGCCGCCCAGCTCGCCGTCCGAGTTGCTGCCCCAGCACAATGCGCTGCCCGCATTGGTCAGGCCGCAGACATGGGCGCGACCCGCGGACAGCGACGCGAAGCGGTACGTGCCGTTCACCGGCACGGGTCGGCCGCTCGCGCTGGTGGCGGCGGCGTCACTGCCCAGGCGAGCCCGGTAGTCGTCGCCCCAGCAGAAGGGCTTGCCCTCGCCGTCGAGTGCGCAGGCGAAGTCGACGCCGGCGGCAATCGCCCGCACATTGTGGGCAACGGGAAGGGGTATGGGGTTGGGTCCGATGCCAGCGCGCTCGGTACCCAGGTCCCCCTTTCCGTCGTAGCCCCAGCAATAGGCCGTTGCGTCGGTGGCGACGCCGCAGGTGAAGCCGCTGCCCGCGACCACGGAGCGGAAGCGGATGCCACCGCTGACGGGAACCGGCTCGTCGTGCCCGGTGCTGTCGCCGTCGCCCAGCTGTCCCCACTGATTGGCCCCCCAGCACCAGGCGGCACCGTCCTGCTCGAGCGCGCAGACGTGTACCTTCTCGTCGCCGCCGCAGGTGGCCTGGGAGGGGACGGCGCAGCTCCGCGGCGAACCCACGCTGATGGCGGTGAAGACGTGATCGCCGGGGACGGCGCGGGGCGCGCCGCTCTGCGCGTTCCAGCACCAGGCGCGACCCTCGGCGGTGAGTGCGCACAGGTCGCGCTCGCCGCTGCTCACCGACGACCAGCGCGTTCCTGCGAGCGAAGTGATCGTCGCCCCCTCGGATGCGCTGGCGGTATCCCTCGCCGCGTCGGCGGCGCAGGCGGTGAGCGAGAGCAGCAGGGTGATGTGGACCACGGCGATTCTGTTCACGACCAACCGGAGGTTATCGAAGGCGCTGCCGCGTGCTTGCGGGCCGCATGGGCGAGGTCTACGTTAGCCGGGCAGGTCACCCCGGTATCACAAACTCATCATCTGGCTGCCGTCCGATGTTCAGATTGCGAACTCTGGGCGGTGCTCTGATCGAAGGGCCCGACGGACCGCTGACCGGCGCCGCGACGCAGCGGCGGCGTCTGGCGGTTCTCGCCCTGCTCGCCGCCAGTGGCGGTGGCATCAGCCGCGACCGCATTGTTGCGCTGCTCTGGCCGGAGAGCGACGAAGAGCGCGCGCGTCACGCACTCTCGCAGCTGCTCTACGGGTTGCGCCGTGAGCTGGGTGCGGAGGTGGTGGCTGGCAGCGCCACGGCGTTGCGCCTCGACAGCTCGGTCCTGTCCAGCGACATCGCGGAATTCGATGCCGCGCTCGAGCGCGGCGATCATGCGCGTGCGGCGGATCTGTACACGGGCCCCTTCCTCGACGGCTTCTTCCTCACGGGTTGCGCGGAGTTCGAGCGCTGGGTGGAAGAACAGCGGGCCCTGATGGCGCAGCGCGCGCAGCGGGCGCTCGAGACGCTCGCGAAGAAAGCCACGGATGCAGGCGACGCTTCTCTCGCCGTGCACGCGTGGCGTCGTCTGGCCGCTCTTTCGCCCTGGGATTCGCGACTGGCGCTCGGGCTGATGCAGGCGCTGGCGGCGGCGGGTGATCCGGCGGGCGCCCTGCGGCACGCGCGCATCCACGAGACCATGGTGCGCGATGAGCTGGGCGGTCCACCTGATGCTGCCATTGCCGGCTTCGTCGCATCACTGACGAAGCTGGTCGCCTCGCCGCCACCGGCGGATGCCGCGAGGGCATCCGCATTGGGAGTCGAAGTCCCCGCGACGGCGGAAGCGTCGGCGTCGACCGTACCGGCATCGTCGCCTGCTGCACTCGAGCCGGAACGCGCCGCAGCGTCTTCCAGCGCCGCTGCGCATGCGGCGCCGCCGTCGGTGCGCGGGCAACCGGCGCAACACCGGGTACGGCAGACGCTGCTCGCTGCGCTCGCGCTCCTTGCCATTGCCGCCGTGGTCACGGTGGGCATGCAGCTGCAGTCCGCGCACTACAGCGGCCCGCGCGCGTGGCTGCTCATCACGGACGCGGAGAACGCCACCGGCGACGCCGTGTTCGATCACACGCTGCCGCTGGCGCTGGCCGCTTCGCTCTCGCAGTCGACGCGCATCAACATCATGGCGCCGGACCGCATCCAGCAGGCGCTGCTGCGCATGCGGCGCACGCGCGCGGACAGCGTGCTGAACCAGGCGCTGGGGCGCGAGGTGGCGCAGCGCGAAGGCGTGAATCTGGTGCTGGTCCCCGGCATTGAGCGCGCCAACAGCGGCTTCGAGATCACGGCCCGCCTGCTGGATCCCGCGAGCGGCGCGGTGCTGCATCTGTCCTCGGTGAATGCATCGGATCGCGCGGGCGTGATCGATGCGCTCGACCGGCTGGGACGCAAGCTGCGGCATGATCTCGGTGAGCCCCTGCTGTCGCTGGTAACGCACACCGTCGCGCTGCCCCAGGTAACAACGCGTTCACTGGACGCGCTGCACAATTTTGCCGATGCGGGTCGCGCCTTCGACCGCAACCAGCTCTCGGAGGCGAAGGCGCTCTATCAGCGAGCGATCGCGCTGGACAGCAGCTTTGCCAGTGCCTGGGCGGGTCTGGGCGGCCTGAACTTCTGGATCAACCAGCAGAAGGATGGCGATGCCTGCTTCGAGCACGCGCTCGCGCATCTCGATGCATTGCCGGAACGCGAGCGTGTGATGATCCGCGCGCGCATCGAAGCATGGCGCGGCAACCGCGAGGGCGCGGTGGTGCTGGCGCGCTCCTGGCTGCTCGGCCACCCCGACGATCTGGATGCGCTGAATTTCCTTGGCTACAACTACATGCGCATGCGCCAGACGGCGGATGGCGCCAGCGCGTTCCAGCAGGTGCTGGCGATCGACAGCATGGATCACACGGCGTGGCTCAATCTCGCTGCGATCGAGAAGCAGCAGGGCAATCTCGAGAACGCACTGCGCGATTACCACCGTGGCTTCGCGCTGATGCCGGCACTGGAGACCGCGAACAACAATCTCAATCTCGAGTACGGCACCACGTACGTTCTGCTCGGGCAACCGGACTCGGCCGCTGCGGTGTTCACGCGGTTGCTGAACAGCGATCAGCTGTCGCGGGCGCGCGGTGATCGCTCGCTCGCGTTCCTGGCCATCTACCAGGGTCACTATACGGAGGCGACGCGCTACCTCACGGATGCCGTGCTCCTCGCCCGCCTGAACCAGGCCGGCGTCACGGAAATCCGCAATCGCATGCTGCTGTCAACCGTGCTGGATGAGCGTGGCCGGCGAGGAGAGGCGCGCGAGCAGCTGGACTCCGCGCTCGCGGTGGGCCGGCGCACGGACATGGAGCCGACACTGCTGTTCTGGCTGGGCAAGGCGCTGGCCCGGTCCGGCAACGTGAAACCGGCCGAGGCACTGGCCGGGCAGCTGGAGCGACGCGCTCACGAGGGCAGCGCTGCGGACCTCTCGGCGCTCGAGGGTCTGCGCGGGGAGCTGCTGGTGGCGCACGGCGAGGCGCAGCAGGCGGTCTCGCACCTGGAGATCGCCATGCGTGCGGACAACACAGGATTCACGATGGAATCACTGGCGCACGGCCTCGCGGCGGCAGGCGACCTCGAGCGCGCCGCGTCGCTCTACGACGAACTGGCACGTGGCGAGAGCTTTGGTTCGGAGGTCGTCGTCTACTGGCGCATCGCGCCCTACCAACTCGGTATTATCGAGGAGCGGCGCAACGACGCCGAGCTGGCGGCGCGCGCCTATCAGCGCTTCCTGGACGGCTGGCGCGATGCCGAGCCCGATCTCGTCTCGATGGTCGACGCCCGCCGGCGCCTCACCCGGCTGCGGCTCGCCTCGCCGCACTGACGGCCGCGGCTCAATGCACGGCGGGGCGCGCCCAGTCCCGCTCCAGCACCAGCAGGTGCGCGGTCGCCTTGCCTTCGTTCTGCAGTGACAGGTCGCCGTCGCTCATCCCCTTGAAGCCCAGCTGCGCCTGCATCATGTACGGCATGTAGATCATGATATGCGGGTGCCACTGTCCCACCCGCCGGCCATGGGCGCCGTCGTAAATCACCTGTTCCGGGCTCATCATCCAGGAGAGCGCGGGACGTGTCGGCGCGTGCAGTTCGCCGCGCGCAACCGCCTGGGCAATGGCGCTATCAATGGCGGCCTCGTCCAGGCCGCGCTCGCGCAGCTGCTGTTCGCGCATTTCGAACCAGAGAATGGTGCGCGCCGCCTCCGCGTCGTAGCAGATGGGATAGAGACTGTCGGGGTTGTCACGGGATACGAGGCAGGCGACGCCGCTGGTTCCACTCTTCACCTTCACATGGCCACCTCGCCGCAGCACCCAGACATCGGCATCCCGGGAGATTTCCGGCGGCGCCGCGCTCAGCGCCAGTCGGATCTCCTGCGAGTCCGGCAGCAGCGGGGGCAGCGCCCGCGCACCCTGTTGCGCGAGCAGCGGCCCGGCGTACAGTGCGAGGCAAGCGGCGCCGCACGCGCCGCGCGTGCCGCGCGCGATCCACTGAGCGCCCGTCAAACGGGCTGTTAGATTCCGGCCGGTGTGCTCCTGGTGCATCGTCATGGGCCCTCGGCGCGTCAGGTTGGGTCGATGGCGCGCAGCTCGACGCTGCCGCCGTGACGGAGATGCGGACAGCCGCGTGCGATCGCTTCGGCCTCCGCCGCATCGTGAGCGCGTATCAGGAAGAACCCGCCGATGCGCTCGGCAGCGCTGTCGCTGAGGGGTGCGCGCGCACCGTTCGGGCTCAGGCGATAGCCCGTGCTGTCCTGCAGCTTCTCGGCGCTGACCAGCGTGCCATCCGCCTGCAACGATTCCGCCCAGCGGCGATACTCGGCCACCGTGGCGGCATCCTCCTGCGCACGTACCGGCGTGCCGCTGCCGGCGGGACCGCGCAGCAGCAGCAGGTACTCCTGCCCTGCGGGCGCGCTCACCGGTGCCGTGTTGCTGGCGAGGGCGGGCCTGCCGGCACCGGCCGGCAGCGACTGTCGTCCCAGCGCGTAGCCGCTCAGCAGCGCCGTGATGGCGGCTGCGGCGAGCCATGCCGGGTGGATCCTGTGCAACCCGCCGGTCCCGCGCCGCGCGCGGGTCGTGTCGCGCACCGCAGGCGGCGGCGCGTCCGGCCGGGCGTGGTGCAGCCTTGCGCGGAAACCCGCTTCCACGCTGGCGGGCGGCGACGGTGGCGTCAGCCGGGCGAGGTCGCGCCACAGCGCACTAACCTGCTGTTGCAGCCCACGGCAGGCGGCGCACGTCTCGAGGTGTCGCGCCAGGTCGGCCGCTTCCTCCCGGGAAAGCTCGCCGGTCAGCGCCACCGTCATTCGCGTCTGGTACGTCTCGCAGCTCATGGCCTGCACCCGCTGGTTCGCATGATTTCCTGGAGCCGTCTGAGCGCGCGGTGCACGCGCACGCGCGCCGCGCCCTCGCGGCAGCCGAGCACGGCGGCCAGCTCGGCGTACGTCAGATCGTGGAAGCGCTTGAGCACCAGCACATCGCGATCCGCTGCGGGCAGTCGGGCCAGAGCGTGCTCCAGCTGTGCGTCGCGCGGCGCGTTCTCGCCCGGGTCCGCCATCGATTCGGCCAGCCAGCGCGCTTCGCTGCGCTGCTGTCCGTGGCGGCGGGCCGCGAAGTCGCGGCAGGCATTGCGCGCCACGCGCAGCAGCCAGGGCTTGAAGTCGTGCGCTCGCGTGAAGCTGTCGCGATAGCGGAGCACGCGCAGAAACGTGTCCTGCACGAGGTCGGCGGCCGCCTCGCGGTCGAGCGTGAGTCGCGCGCAGTACGCGTACACGCCGGCATGGTGGCGCTGGAACAGTGTGCCCAGCGCCTCCGTGTGCCCCGCGCCCAGCGCGCGCATCAGCGTTTCGTCGGCTGGTTCCGTCTGCATCGATTCACGCATGCGATCACAGGGATAACCGGCCTGACCGCACGCGTGTTACAGCGGAGGGTTGGAACCGCGGCTGCGCGTTGCGATGGGCAGCGTTCGAGGGAACGCCGCCGAGCCTGCCCGCGCTAGCGCCGGCCGCCGCCGATGCTCACGCGCACGTAAGCGCCGGTCAGGCCGGACTGCGGACCACCGGCAACATTGTTCTCGCCGAAGCGCCAGTCCGCCTCCAGCGGTGCGTAGTTGTAACCGGCGCGCAGGCCCAGCATGAAGCCGCCGCGGTTACCGGAGCTGATGAGCCAGTCGGCGCCCAGGGCGCCGCCCACCAGCAGCTCACCGTTGGTGAGCTGCACGCCGCGGCCGGGATCGACCAGCACATCATTGAAATCGAGTGTGGCGCGCTGCCGGATGCTGAGCGTGATGCCGCCGCCGCCAATGCCCAGCAGCGGGTAGATCGCGACGTGGCGGGTGTGCACTACCTGATAGCCCGCGTCGAACATGCCGTAGCCGCCCATGACCGAAGTGCGGAACTGCTCGCCCGCCTGCGTCTTTGCGGACTGCAGCAGCGCGTGGCCCTCACCGCCCAGCACGAAGTTGTTACGGACGGCCAGGCCCCCGCCGCCCAGCGTGAGGAAGTAGTCGTCGAATTGCGGGTAGTTGTGCTGTGCCAGCACGGTATTCAGCTCGTCGAGGTCCATGTACTCGGCGCCGATCATGAAGAAGCCGCGGCCGCCGGCGTCGCCCGACGAGGCAGACGAGTAGCGTCGTTGCGCGTGTGCTGCCGTCGTGAAACCGACTGCGAGCAGAGCGGCGACGAGAGTCCTGGACATGGGGATGCGAGGCATCGCGCGAAACTCCATTCGAGTGGATCGATGCGGCGCCGGTGCCTGCCGGCGCACTCATGGAAGTACCACCGGGTTGGACACCGGCATGGGTCGCGCCGGTTGGCGGGTGCCGGCGCCTGTGCCGCGGGACGTTGGCAGGGCGGTCGCGATTTTCTAGATTGCGCGTACGGCCATTTGTGGCGGAGCCGCCCGGACCGGCCAACCCCGGGGGCCCCTCGATCCATCAACGCCGCGCGTGAAGTCGCGCGCCCGACCGAACCACACAATGATCGAAATGCTCTCCAGACCGTGGCCCTGGTACATTGCCGGGCCGCTGATCGGCCTGGTCCGTGCCATTGCTGCTGCTCGTGGGAAACCGGCTGTTCGGCGTGTCCTCGAATTTCCGTCACCTCTGCGCCATCACGCTGTCGCGCCGGCACGCGTTCTTCCGTTACGACTGGAAGCGTACCGGTCTCTGGAATCTGGTCTTCGCCGCGGGCATCGCGCTGGGCGGCTGGATCGCGACGCACGTGCTGGGCAGTCCGGACGCGGTCGTGGCCATTTCGCAGGCCACGCAGCGCGACCTCGGCGCGCTGGGCATCACCGACTATCACGGCCTGGTGCCGCGACAGCTCTTCTCCTGGAGCAGCCTGCTCTCGCTTCCGGGCCTGACCTTCGTCGTGCTGGGCGGGTTCCTCGTGGGCTTCGGCTCGCGCTGGGCCGGCGGCTGCACGTCGGGTCACGGCATTACCGGTCTGGCCAATCTCGAGCTGCCCTCGCTGCTCGCCGTGCTCGGCTTCTTCGCGGGCGGCCTGCTGGCTACGCACTGGCTGCTGCCGCACTGCTCGCGGGGCGTACCTGTGAGTCCCGCGCTCGAGTCCCGGCTCACGGATGAGCAGCTGATTCACGAGATGGACGACGAAGCTCTTCCATCGGTCGGCGAGAGTCCGGCCAGCCTGTTTGCGTACCTGGTGCTGGGCACCGGCTTCGGCATCCTGCTCGCCAAGTCGGAAGCCGTCTCCTGGTTCCGCATTCAGGAGATGTTCCGTTTCCAGAGCATTCACATGTACGGTCTCATGGGTAGCGCCGTGTTAGTGGCGGCCCTGACCCTGCGCCTGCTGCGCGGCGGCAACGCCCGTACACTGGGCGGTGAGCGGGTGTCGATTCCGCCCAAGGAGCGCACGCCCGTGCTGAGCCGCTACTGGATGGGCGGCATTCGCTTCGGTCTCGGCTGGGCCCTGCTGGGCGCGTGTCCCGGCCCCATCTTCGCACTGATGGGCAGCGGCGTGACGGTCATGCTGGTGGCCCTCGCCGCGGCGCTGGCGGGTACGTGTGCCTATGCCGTGCTGCGGCCTCGCCTGCCGCACTGAACGCGGGGAGGACGAATGCTGTTCCGACAGATCGTGGATGAGCGACTCGCGCAGAATGCCTATCTCATCGCCTGTCAGCAGACGCGCGAAGCGCTGATCATCGACCCGGAGCGCGATATCGACCGCTACATCGCGCTGGCGCAGGCGGAGGGCCTGCGCGTGACGGCCGTCGCGGAAACGCACATTCACGCCGATTTCCTGTCCGGCTGCCGCGAGTTCGCGGATCGCGGTGTGCGCGTCTTCCTGCCCGGTGAAGCGCCGCCCGAATGGCGCTATGGCTGGACCGCCGGCTACGACGTCACGCTGCTGCGCCACGGCGACACCTTCCGCATTGGTAACATCGAAATTCGCGCGGTGCACACGCCCGGCCACACGCCCGAGCACACGGGCTATCTGGTGACCGACCGCGGCGGTGGCGCGACGGAACCCATGGGCATGGTAACAGGCGATTTCGTTTTCGTGGGCGACCTCGGCCGGCCCGACCTGCTGGAGACCGCGGCCGGCGTGAAGGGCGCAATGGAGCCAGCCGCGCGGCAGCTGTACCGCTCGGCGGTCGGCTTCCTCGAGCTGCCGGATTACCTGCAGGTGTGGCCCGGCCACGGCGCGGGCAGCGCCTGCGGCAAGGCGCTGGGTGCGGTACCCGAGAGCACGGTGGGCTACGAGCGACGCTTCAGCCCCGCGTTCGCGGCGGTGCACGCCGGCGAACGGCCCTTCGTCGATTTCATCCTCGCGGGACAGCCGGAACCGCCTCCCTATTTCGCACGCATGAAGCAGCTGAACCGCGATGGCGCACCCGTGCTGGGCCGTCTGCCGGAACCGGTGCGCACGCCCGTGAGCCGGCTCGCGCAGCAACTGACGGCCGGTGACATCGTGCTGCTCGACGCGCGGCGCGAGCGTGAAGCATTCACGTCGGGCCACCTGCCTCTCGCCCTGTTCGCGCCGCTCAACAAGTCGTTTCCCACGATCGTCGGATCCTACGTCGACCCGGCGCAGTCCATTGCGCTCATTGTTGCCGAAGCTCGTGTGCGCGACGCCGTCACCGATCTGATCCGCATCGGCTACGATCACATTGTCGCCTTTGCCACGCCCGAGGACCTTGCCGCATGGGCCGCGGCGCGCGGTGTGCTGGAGACCACCGAGCGCATCGACTTCGGCGAGATGGAGCGACGCCGCGCCGCCGGCACCGTGCACGTACTCGACGTGCGCGGCGCGTGGGAATTCGCGGCGGGCGCCATACCCGACGCACAGAACATCGCCCACACCCGCCTCGTGCCTCGCCTGGCCGAAGTGCCGCGCGAGCGCGAGGTCGCAGTACACTGCGAGACAGGCGCCCGCGCAGCATCAGCGGTTTCGCTGCTGCAGCGCGCGGGCTATCGTGTCAGCCTGGTCGATGATGTCCTTGCCCGCTGGACGCGCGGCAAGGCGACCAGCCAACAATCGCACAGCGCGACCGAACTCACCGGCACTACGCATTGATGAACCACATGACCGGCAGGCTCGTCCTGATCACCGGCGCCAGCTCGGGCATCGGTGAAGCGTGCGCACGTCGCTTCGCGGCGGATGGCGCCAACCTGATTCTCTGGGCGCGTCGCCTGGAACGGCTCGACCGCATCGCGGACCAGCTGGAGAATCTGCACGGCACGCGCGTGCACGTGGCGCAGGTCGACGTGCGCGAGCGCGACGGCGTACAGGCCGCCACGGCAGCCATGCTGGAAGCCGGCGACGTGCCCGACGTTCTGATCAACAACGCCGGCCTGGCGAGAGGCATGAGCAAGGTGTGGGAAGGCGATCCCGATGACTGGGACGAGATGATCGACACGAACATCAAGGGTCTGCTCTACGCCACCCGCGCCGTGCTCCCCGCCATGGTGCGCCGCGGCCGTGGTCACGTCGTCAACATCGGCAGCACCGCCGGCCACATGACGTACCCCAACGGCAACGTGTACGCCGCCACGAAGTTCGCCGTGAACGCACTCACGCAGGGCATCAGCCTCGACCTCGCGGGCACCGCGATCCGCGTGTCCAGCGTCGACCCCGGCTTCGTCGAAACCGAGTTCTCGAGCGTGCGCTTCCGCGGCGACGACGACCGCGCCCGCAAGACCTATCAGGGTTTCCAGCCGCTCTCCGGCGATGACGTCGCCGAGGCTGTCTACTGGGTCACCAGCCTGCCCGACCACGTCAACATCGCCGACCTCATCGTCGATGCCCACCGCGCAGCGCAACATTCTACGTCGTGCATCGAGAGGCATGAGAGGGGGGTGGGGCGGTACGGGGCGGACTGCAGTCGCTGGCCGCGTCGCTGGCGAGCCAGGCGCGTGGGCGGCCTCCGCAAACGACATTCTCACACCGAGACGCCGAGAACAGATTATTTTCACACAGGGCCACAGGGTCAGACAGAGGACGGATAACAGAGACGATCAGTCTGCTGGAACCGGGCGGAGCGCACACGGCGAACGGCGGTTGAGTTCAGAATTGAGATCCTGCCCTGCCTCGCCTTCCCGCAAGCCCCTAACGTACAATTAACATCCCTCCTCCGTCTGATCCTGTGGCCACTGTGTGATAAATGTCGTTCCTCTACGGAGCCACAATGCTGGAGGAATGTGTGCAAGAACGCGTCAGCCGGTCGGACAGCCTCAACAGATCCGTCCTCCGTCTGACCCTGTGGCCACTGTGTGATAAATGTCGTTCCTCTACGGAGGAACAATGCTCGAGGGTTACTGTGTATCCGCCGGTCCGGGCCGGTGCCGACCGACCTCTTCCCCGCAACCTCGCGACCCCTCCTGTACAGCCCTGCGCCCTCCGAAGACTCAGCGGCCTCCCACCCTCAGGTCTGCTGAGGTGGCGTTAGTCTCGATGGCGTCGAGGTTGCCCACCGCGCCGCCATCGGCGTCGATCACACGGTAACGCCGGGCATCGGCTGTCCCGAAGATGGGAATGGTGAAGAGCACGTACTGCGGATCGCCGGCAATCTGCGAGCTGCTCATGAAGCGCGCGGAAACCAGGTCTTTCGCGGTTGCCCCGGTCAGCGGGCGGCGCACCAGCTTGTCGCGGACCTGCAGGGTCTGGTCCTGGTCCACGTGCTGCTGCAGCAGCGCCCACGTCGCGCCCGGGCTCATGCCCGAGACCAGACCCGTGAGACTGTCCGTGAGCGTGGTCTGCGCCAGGGAACTCACGTCGATGGTCAGGATGCGGGAAACCCATTCGAACAACGGGCCATCGCCCACGCCGATGATGCGCGAATAGTAGAGCTGCGACGCCGCCGCATTCCATGCCATGGTCACGCCTATGCTGCCGATACCGGACGCGGTGGTGAGCCGCGTCACACGATTCTGCGCCAGGTCTGTCATGAACACATTGATGCCGGCCGCGGCGGGCAGTGTGCTCATGGTATAGGCAATGCGGTTGCCATCCTGCGACCATGTGACGTTGCTCAGGATGATCTGTGAATTGGGGCTGGCCACGCGCGCGCCCGTGCCGTCCGCGTTCACGATGACGACCTCGGACTGGTCGAAGGCGGCGGTTACGACCACGGCCAGCTTCGAGCCGTCCGGACTCCAGCGCACGGGACCGAGCGCCTTGATGTTCTCGTCACGGACGGGCAGCAGATCGGGCGGGACATTGCCCGGGATGTTGTCGACGGCGCCCGTGAAGCTCACACGACGCCGTTCGGTACCATTGGCGTTCTGCAGGAAGAGGGCGGGTTGGCTGCCTTCGAAACTGGTCAGGGCCACGAGCTGGCCCGTGAGCGTGGGACCGGTGACGTCCTTGCCGCACGCCGCCGTGGCGAACAGCGTTGTGGCCAGAATCATGGCGCCACGTGTTCGCAACGGCCTCGACGATCCCATGATGACCTCCGGGCCTCGCCTTGATGACGCGAGGCAGACGGTTAACATTGGCGTTCGGGGCGGGCCTGGCAGCGGCCCGGATCCGGCTGACCTGCCGACAGGCGGACGATGAACCAGCCGTCCACGGTACACAAGGATACGCGATCATGATCGACCGGTTCCGTCCCGGCTCACGCGCGACGCGCGCCAGCATCGGACCCGTGATGCTGCTTGGCATCACCCTGCTGCTGCCGCGTGCCCTGACCGCGCAACGTGGCCCCATGGTGCCGGCCCCGGCGGTGGGACCGCGCAGCGGCACGCTCATCGTGGCCGGTGGGGGCCGGCTCGGCCCCGAGATCATGAATCGCTTCATTGACATTGCTGGAGGAAAGAACGCGCGCATTGTGATCATCCCGACAGCCGGCGATGACGAGACCTTCCCCGAGGACTGGTCCGGCTTCGTTCCATTCCGCGAGGCCGGCGTGCAGAATGTGAAGATCCTGCACACACGCGACCCGCGCATCGCGGACACGGAATCGTTCGTCGCGCCGCTGCGCGCGGCGACCGGCGTGTGGATCCCCGGGGGCCGCCAGTGGAAGCTCACCGATGCCTACCTCGACACACGCACGCTGCGTGAGCTGTTCGCGTTGCTCGAACGCGGCGGTGTCATCGCGGGCAGCTCTGCGGGCGCATCGGTGCAGGCGTCGTACCTCATTCGCGGCGCGGTGGAAGGCAACACCATCGTGATGGCGCCCGGCCACGAGCGCGGCTTCGGTTTCCTGCGCGGCGCAGCGGTGGACCAGCACATCCTCGTGCGCGGTCGTGAGAACGACATGCTCGGTGTAATCAAGCGCTATCCCGAGCTGCTGGGCATCGGCCTCGATGAAGGTACGGCCATCCTCGTGCATGGTGATCTCGCCGAAGTCATTGGCCGCAGCCGCGTCGCTTTCTACAACACGCGCGATGCCGACGGCGAGGCGCTACTACTTCCTGAAAGCCGGCGACGTGTTCGATCTGGCCGCGCGGCGGGTCCGCTACGGCACGCCGATTCCCGCGCGCACCGCCGATGAACGCGACGCCCTGGCCTCCGTACAGCGCCTGTTCGATGCCATGCGCGCCACTGACACCGCCGCGATCCGCGCACTGCTGCACCCGGACGCACACCTGTTCGTGCCGCTCGAAACGCAGGGTCATCCGAGCGTGCGCACCACCACCGTCAGCGACTTCATCACGCAGGTCGCCGGCGCCGGCACCCGCCTGGACGAGCAGTCGCGCGATCCCGAAGTCCGCGTCGATGGCAACCTCGCCGCCGTCTGGACCTACTACGACTTCCACCGCGGCGACCAGTTCAGCCACTGCGGCACCGACGCCTTCCACCTGGCCCGCGCCGAAAACGGCTGGATCATCGTCGACATCGCCTACACCGTCCGCCCATCACCCTGCCGCAAATAACGCCACCGCAGAGAGCGCCGAGGCGCGGAGGGTCGCGGTTCGGGCATCCGGGCATGTCGGGGGACCTGATAACGGATTGTTATTGCTTTCTCACCGCAGAGACCGGTGAGGGCGCGGAAGGCCACCGTTGGGATGCTCGATCACGTCGGGAGCGCTACTGACGAATTGCAACCTTCTGCTGCTGCGGAGCGCGGGAGGCTGCGGGCGCGATGCTGGCCGCAGCGCGGAGCGCCCCGCCCCCTGATGATCCCCCACATGAATCCGCCCTGTGCTGACCCTGTGGCCCCTGTGTGAAAACGATCCGTTCTCTGCGCTCTCCGCGTGCCGTTCCCGGCAGGCGCCGCAGCCGGACGAATACCCGAGCCCCAGCCCGAGCCCCAGCCCGAGCCCCAGCCCTGATCCTCAGAAAGAGAACATCCGGGTGACCTTGATGATGACGCTGCGACCGGGCAGGGGTGCGCCGATGCCGGTAATGCGCTGTTCGTTGTAGACGATGAACAGGTCGCTCAGGGGGTGGTGGATCACGTTGAAGCGGATGTTGGTGTTGAACTGCTTCTGGTCGGGATCGTACTGGGCGAAGGCGTCGATGAACATGCCGGTGTTGAACGAGTAGTTGGTGCGCGCGGTCCAGATGGTGCGCACGAAGTTGCCGACGGGCGCGTCCAGGCGGGCGTCGGTGCGCTGCGCGCCGAGGGTGGTGCGGAAGCGGTAAGAAGGCTTGAGGGCGAGCGTCGCCTGCACGGTCTTCTGTGTGCCGCTCCACAGGCCACCGGTGGTGCCGGTGAAGTTCACGGATGCGAAGCGGCTGGGATCGGTCACCACCTTGAGGGTCCACTCGTTCCAGCCGTAGTGGCCCGCGGGCAGTGAATCGGCTGCGGGGTGCAGCAGCAGCGGTGCGTCGATCTGCTCGAAGCGCGGGTTCGCGGAGAGTTCGATGAAGCCGCCATTATCGAGGAAGAAGGTGTAGCCGCTGTGCAGCTTCTTGGCGATCATTGCGCCGTGCAGGTCCGTGTAGTAATCCCATGTCAGGTGCGGGTGCATCTCGCGGATGCCGTGGCGGCGCAGCAGTTCCGGACGCGGCCGCAGGCCGGTGTCGAGCAGCCATTTGTGCACGCCCGTGCGCCGGTAGTAGCCCATGTCATTGACGAAGCCATCGTCGATCACCATCAGGCCGCCCTTGCCGTGGTAGAAATTGCCCTCGTGATTGAATGAGCTGCGCAGTGCCCAGCCGCCGCCGGCCACTGTGGGGGATTGGGTGTGGATGAGGTACGAGTTCCAGTCGGTGCGTGCCGGCAGACGCAGGTTGAAGTCCGCGCCGTACACGCGATTGAAATCGTCGCCTTCATCCGTGTTCTGGCGCATCATGAAGATGCCGCCCACATCGGAGTTACGGAGCAGATTGCGGCGCACGCGCAGTACGCTGTAGTTGGTGGCGGGCGCAGAGGCGCTGCGCTTCGTCTGCGTGCTGAGCGCGCCCAGCACGAAGCCGCCGGCGTGGCCCGTGAGGCGGGCGCCGCCCATGATGGGAATCTCCTCGCCGTCGGCGTTGAGGCCGATGCGACGGCTGAAGAAGAGCAGCAGATCCTCGTCGGGCGTGGGCGGCGTGAACACGCGATTGCTCCTCGCCGCATCGCCCACGTAGAACACGCCGGAGTTCTCCAGGAAGAACTCGCGCTTCTCGGGGAAGAACTGGCTGAACTGCGTCAGGTTGACCTGCTGCTCGTCGACTTCCACCTGTGCGAAGTCCGGATTCACCGTGCCATTGAGCGTCAGCCCGGAACTGACACCGTATTTCAGGTCGACGCCCACGTCCTGCGTGGTGCCGACGTGACGCAGCCCGGTTTCGCGCAGCGCGCGTCCCGCGATGTAGGGCTTGAAGCGCAGGTCGCGGCCGCCCGCGTTCGCGGGCAGGCCCTGCAGATCGCCTTCGAGTGAGGCGCGCGTGAGGTTGTAGGCGCGCGGCACGGGTGCCCAGAAGTCGATCTCGTTGCGGCGGCGGATGCGCCGGCTGAAGTTCACGCCCCAGACCACGGGCGCCTGCGCATCAGCCACGCGCAGCGTCGCGCCCGCGGACTGCAGCCGCGTCGTCGATTCGCCGCCCACGGTTCCCGCCACATTGGCCTGCACGGCCGGCGCGGGTGTCGCCGTGCGTGCGGAGCGCAGTGCGCGAAACGGAATCGCCATCTCCGCGGTCCAGCCATCAGGCATGCGACGCGTCTTCACGGTCCACACCGCATCCCAGCTGGTATTGACCTCCCGTCCTTCGTTTGCCGACTGCTGATCCCCGCGTGCGCCTTCCGCGTTGGTCATGAAGACGTAGCCGTTGCGGCGGTCCGTGAAGGTGTCGAGCAGCAGCTCGAACGTGTCCTGATCCTCCGCCTTGAAGTCCTTGCGAATTTCGTTGACCACCACCGCATTGGGTTCCGTGTCGTGCATGTACGCCGCGATGTAGAGGTTGTCGGCGTCGTATGCCACGCGCACTTCCGTGCGCTCCGTGGCCGGCTGCCCTTCACGCGGCTCGCTCTGCACGAAGCCGGTGACCGCGCGTGCCAGCGTCCAGAACGGTTCGTCGAAGATGCCATCCACGTGCACCGGCGATGTGGCGCGTACCGCAACAATGGCGGGACGGCTGTCGCCGGTGCGCGATTCCTGCGCCTGACTCGCCACGGGAAGCGCGGCCAGCGCCAGCATCACGCCTGTGGCGCTGCCGCACAGCGCGGCGCCTCGCCGCGCGTACGCTTCGCTCTGCCGACGTACGGAGCGGGACCTGTTCAGCACGTTGTTATCCGGTTGGCTGGTGCGGGCGCTGCGACCCCTGCTTGTGTGCCGCGCGCGCCGACAAGATGCGGGAATCCATGCCCGCCAGAAAGACCCCGCTGCGGCGCGCGTTGGCCGCCACGCGTTGCGGCCGCCATATTGTGCGGCCCATGAGACGCATTGCCGCCGTCGTCATCCCGGCTCCCGGCCGGAGCGCCGAAGTCCGCGAGTACGCGGAACCGGCGCTCGAGCCGGATTCCGCCCTGCTCGCAGTCGAGCTGAGCGAAGTGTGTGGCACCGATGTGCACCTGCGTGCGGGCCGACTCACCGGCGTGCCCTACCCGCTCATCCCCGGGCACGTCACGGTGGGCACGCTCGCGCAGATCCGCGGCACCCTGCGCGATGTCGAGGGCCGCGCGTTCGCGGAGGGCGATCGCATCACCTTCCTCGATGTGCACCGCACCTGCAATGCGTGCTGGTACTGCCTCGTGGCGAAGGCGACGACGCGTTGTCCGGAGCGACGCGTCTACGGCATAACCTACGGCGAGGCTGACGTACTGGCGGGCGGCTGGGCGGAAATGCTGTACCTCAAGCCGGGCACGCGCTGCATCCGCATGGATGGCGTCGCGTCCGAGTCGTTCATGGCGGGCGGCTGCGGACTGCCCACCGCGATCCACGGCATTGATCGCGCGGAAATCCGTCTCGGCGACAGCGTGCTGGTGCTGGGCAGCGGCCCGGTCGGACTCAGCGCCATCATCCTGGCACGCATGGTGGGCGCGCTCGATGTGCTCTGCATTGGCGCGCCCGATGTGCGGCTGGCGGCGGCACGCGCGGTCGGCGCAAGCGCGGTGCTGAGCATCGAAGCATTGTCGCCGGATGAAAGACTCGAGTGGGTGCGCGCGCGCACGGCCGGCCGGGGCGCCGATGTCACCATTGAAGCGACCGGCGTGCCCGCGGCCGTCACGCAGGCCATGCGCTGCACGCGTGATGCCGGCCGCGTCGTGGTGCTGGGTCAGTACACGGATCACGGTGCGACGCCGTTCAATCCGCACACCGAGCTGAACCGCAAGCATCTCGAGGTGCGCGGCTGCTGGGGCTCCGACTTCTCACACTTCTGGCGGGCAATCCGCATCATGGCGGATGCGGAGCGTGCATTGCCCTGGACGAAACTGCAGCTCGAGCGCTACAGCCTCGCGCGCGCCAATGAAGCACTGGACCGTGTGGCGGATGGAAGCATCATCAAGGCGCTGATCGACCCGCGCGCCGACTGACGCCCGCCGCATGAAAGACACGGAGCACTCGCCGGCAGCGCCGCAAGACAGCACGGCGGAGCGACCGACGTTCACTTCTGCCACCGCCGCCGTGCTCGCGATGATCGGCGTGGCCGTGGGTCTCGGCAATTTCTGGCGCTTCCCCTACCTCGTCGGCCGTTTCGGCGGCGCTGCGTTCGTCATCTCTCTACATCATCGTGGCCGCCGCGATCGGTGTGCCCGGCCTGATGGCGGAATGGTCACTGGGGCGGCACACGGGACGCGGTACCGTGGGTGCGTTCCAGCGCGCCGGCCTGCCGCTGGGCCGGCCCATCGGCTGGTTCCTGTTCATCGTGGTCACGGCGGCCACCGCCTACTACTCGAACGCCATCGGCTGGGTGCTCGCGTTCGCGCTGCAGAATCTGCTCGAAGCCGTGCGCCTGCCGGCCTTCAATGCGGGGCGGGTGCTGCCCCCCGCGAGCGGCTTCGTGCCGACATTGTTCCTGCTGCAGCTGGGCTGTACGGCTACGGTGCTGCTGGTGTGCGCCGCCGTGCTGGTGCGTGGCCTGCGCCGCGGCATTGAAGCCGTCAGCAACGTGCTGGTCCCCGCGCTCTTCGGCATTCTGCTCATCCTGATTGTGCGCGGCGTGACACTGCCCGGCGCCTGGGCGGGCGTGCAGTGGTACCTGCTCAAGTTCCGCGTTGCGGACCTCACGCCGACCGTGATGGTAGCGGCGCTGGGGCAGGTGGTGTTCTCGCTATCGCTGGGCGGCACCTTCATGGTCGTGTACGGCTCCTACCTCGCCAGAGACCTGCCGCTGGGTCGTAATGCGGTGTTAACCGCGAGCGCGGACACGGCCGCCGGCCTGCTCGCGGGTCTCGCCATTTTTCCGGCCGTCTTCGCGCTGGGCCTGCAGCCGGGCAGCGGGCCGGGCCTCATCTTCGAGACGCTGCCCCGCGTGTTCGCGGCCATGCCCGCCGGCCATTTCTTCGCCGCACTCTTCTTCGTGTCCCTGCTGCTCGCCGCACTGCTCTCCGATATTGCCGCACTGGAAGTGCTGATCGCCGGCATCACCGACAACACCCGGCTCGCCCGCCGCCACGCCACCCTGCTGGTCACCGTGCTCGTCATGGCGCTGGCTCTGCCACCCATGATCAACCTGCGCGTCTTCGTGCCCTGGGATCTGACCTTCGGCTCGGGCATGCAGACGCTGGGCGCACTGCTCGCCGCCATCACGGTGGGCTGGTGCCTGCAGCAGTCGGCGGCGCTGCGCGAGCTGGGCCGCGACGGCCGGCCCGCACCCCGCTGGCTCTACGCCTGGATCCGCTGGATCATTCCCGGCTGCATCCTGACCGTCGGCGTGTGGTGGCTGCTGACAGACGTGTTACACGTCGCCGGCGGCGTGTGACGTCGCCTGTCATCCGCTGTCGGCAGGTCGCGAGACAATCGCGCCGCAACCACGGCTTCCCCGCACCGGCCGGGTTGAAGCCGCTGCGCGGGCAGCCGTCTTCAAACATTTCCGGCGGGTTCCGCGTCAGGCATTGAACCCGCATCAGAGCGCACGCCGCATCCCGGGCCTGCGCTGCCTCTGTTGCCGCGCCAGAACGCGCGCGCATTGGATCCTGTTACCGGCGTGCATGCCGGGTGGGAGAACGCACGATGCAGGAGCCGCGTCGTCAGGACCGCGAGCCGGTTGCGCATGCCGACAGTGCAGGCGAAGTGCGTCTCTTCCTGCGCGAGTGGCTGCGCGCCGAGCGCGAGCACAACCTGGGCCGCATGCTGTGCATGGTGACCGATGACGTGGTGTTCCTGCGACCACGCGCCGCAGTCCTCGAGGGACGGCAGGCTGTCGAAGACCTCTACCGCACGATGTGGTCGCACTACTCGCTGCAGCATGTGGCGGCCACACGGGAAGTGCGCGTCGAGGGAGACTGGGCCTGGGCCTGGACCAGTGAGGAAATCGCGCTCACGCCCGTGCGCGGCGGCGATGTCGTGCACATGACCGGCCAGGCCATGTGCATCCTGCGCCGCGGCGATGATGGCAGATGGCGCTACGCGCGCGCCATCAGCAATGCGCTGCCCGATGTCTCGCCTGTCGAGGCCGGACTCGTGCGCCGCTGGTCCGACCGGCAGCGTGCGCCGCGCACCACATCATGACGACGTGTCCAGCACGCGAAACACGGCGGCCGCGTACTCGCGCCAGGTCGATTCCTCCGAACGCAGCCGCTTCCTGCCCTTCGTCGTGAGCTGATAGTACTTCGCACGCCGGTTGTTCTCCGAGACGCCCCACTCCGACGCGATCCACTCCTTCTTCTCCAGCCGGTGCAGCGACTGGTAGAGCGCCGCATCTTCCACACCCAGCACACCACCCGTGCGCTCGCGCACCCAGCGCGACACCGCATAGCCGTGCAGTGCCCCGAAGGACAGCGCCTTGAGGACGAGCACATTGAGCGTGCCCTTGATGAGGTCCAGCTCACGAGCCAGGGGGTCCCCCTCAGAAAGTGAGGGAAGAAGGATGGAGCCGCACGGTCCGTGCAGTCAAGGATGGAAATCCCGAATCAACCACGCGCGCGGATCAGCGGAGCAGCTGTTGCAGGAGCTGGTCGCTGACGGCAAAGCCGTGGCGCAGGTAGATCGGGCGACTGCGCTTCGACGGCCAGAGGATGACGGCATTGACCTGCTGGCGACGACACCAGTCGAGCGCGGCTGTCAGCAATCGCCCGCCCAGACCCTGGCCTCGCCGGCTGTCGAGCACGAAGAAGTTGCTGATGTAGGCGTGACGCTCGAATTCCTCTGCGGGATTGGGGATCTTCTCGAACAGCTGAACCCGAATGGTACCGACGATAAGACCCTGTTCCACCGCCACCCAGCACTGCCAGCTGGCGCGACCGTCGAGACGTTCGTGCATCCACTCGTGGCAGCGTTCGCGGAACGTGGACTCGGGCTCGGTCGGCATGCGCTCTTCGGCGCGGAATACGTAGCGCAGTCGAGCCAGTTCGCTGGCGTCCGCCTGCGTGGCGAGGCGAATGGTGGCCGGCTCGCGCAGCTCGCTCATGGCGTGACCGTCACCTCTGGCAGTCCCCAGATGCGGGGTGATGTCAGCTCGAGGCTGTTGCCTGCGGGATCGCGGAAATAAAGGGAGCGGCCGCCGCGCGGCCAGGTCACTTCCGCTTCGATGCGTACGCCCGCGTCCTGCAGGCGTGTGCGCCACGCGTCGATGTCGGTCTCCGGCACGGCGAGCGCCACGTGGCCCTCGCCGGTCCCGCCATGGGGAGGCACTTCCCCGCCGGCCACGCGTGTCCGCTCCGGCTGGAACAGCAGCAGCATGCCCGTGCCGCAGCGCAGAAACACATGGCGCCCCGCCGCACGCGAGTGCAGCGCGAGGCCGAGCACGTCGACGTAGAAGCGCTCGGCTGCGTCGAGATCCAATGCGTAGAGGCTGGTCTCCAGCACACCGAGAATCGCGGTGTTCATGCGGATGCCCGAGTCGCTTCGTGGACCAGCAGGCCTGCGATCCGGACGCAACCGGCCGGCCATCCCGCCACCATGGCCGTGATAGAGCGGCGGACGCATGCGCACGACGCGCCGGTCCGGCACCGGTCTCGCCCCGTTGCGGCTTGCCTGATCGCGTTGCGGACGTGTCTCATTGCAGGCGACGATGGGTGGTCCGTGATCCGGCTCAGCGCTGCCGCGCGTGCAGCTCGCGCCCCACGCGCACCACCGTCTCGATGAGCGCGTCCACGTCGGCGAGCTGTGTGCGGAAGTTGACGATGCAGGCACGCAGCGCGAAGCGCCCCTTCAGCACGGCATTGGACACGAAGACTTCGCCGCCTTCCTGCAGGCGCTCGAGCAGCTCCCGGTTGAGGCGATCAATGCGCGTCTCGTCGTCGGCCTCGCCCGGCTTCAGGCCCGGCGGCACGTAGCGGAACGTCGTGATGCTGAGCGAATTGCTGAAGGCCTGCAGCTCGGCGTGCGCGTCGGCCAGCTGGTACATGTGCCTGGCTAACGCGATGTCATCACGGATCATCTGCACGCAGCCGGTTCGGCCCGCCTGACGCAGCCCCAGCCAGACCTTGAGCGCCCGGAACCCGCGCGAGTTCTGCGGACCGAACTCGTGGTAGTAGATGGGCGCGTCGGGCGTGAGCGGCTCGGGCGCCGGATAATACGGCGGATGGAAGCTGAACGTGTCGCGCAGCAGCTCGGCGTCGCGCACCAGCGCGCAGCCGGCCTCGAGCGGCGAGTAGAGCCACTTGTGCGGATCGATGGCCACCGAGTCGGCGAAGGCGAGGGCCTTGAGATCGGGGCTGGCCTCGGGGAGTGACGCGGCGGGTGCGCCGTACGCGCCATCCACGTGGAACCACAGATTCTCCTCGCGACAGAATGCCGCGATCTCGCGCAGCGGATCGATGGCGCCGGTGCTGACGGAGCCAGCCGTGCCGACGACCATGAGCGGCAGGTCGCCGGCCGCGCGATCCTCCGCGAGCTGCCGGCGCAGTGCTGCGATGTCCATGCGCTGCGCCGCGTCGGTGGGCACCCAGCGGATGGCGTTGGTGCCCATGCCCGAGAGGTCGGCGGCCTTCTGCACCCATGTGTGCGTCTCCTGCGACGCGTACACGCGCACCGCGCGCCCGCCTTCGTCGTAGCCTGTCGTACGCAGGTCCCATGGTGTCCGCACGCGCCGGCCCACCCAGAAGCCGACCAGGTTGGCCACATTGCCGCCACTCACCAGCAGTCCGCCCGTGTCCGCCGGAAACCCGATCAGCTCGGCGATCCAGCGCACGGTCTGGCGCTCGATCTCGCAGGCCATCGGCGCCAGCTGCCAACCCCCCGCGTTGGGGTTGATGGCCGCGGCCAGCAGATCAGCCAGCGCGCCGATGGGCGCTCCGGAGGACGTGATGAAGCCCCAGAAACGCGGATGTCCGTTGAACAGCGAATGTTCGAGCAGCAGACTGGTGGCTTCCTCGAGGAGTTCCTCGGCGGGCGATCCCTGCTCGGGCAGGGCGCCCGCGCCCAGCATTGCGCGCAGCTCCGCGGGTGTGGCCGCACGCGTCAATGGTGCGCCGGGCAGCGCGGCCAGGTAGTCGGCCAGGCGGTCGACCAGGCGGTGGCCGGCCCGGCGGAAACGATCGGGACTCAGCTCGATGGGCGCGGGCCGGTCCCCTCCCCTCTCTAACTCCATGTTACAAGCCTCCGTGGCGGAACGTGGCGCAGCGCGCTCGCGGCGGGCGGGCCGGTACCCGGAGCAGCATCGTCGCCTGCCATCCGTACAAAGCCACCACCCGACGTGCTGCGGCCAGCAACGGCTCACGCGAGCGGAATCCCTGACCCGGACGTCAGGTGCCCGCCTACAGTCAGGGAACGTGAGCGGGCCGATAATTGTATCCCATGAGACCACGGCGCGCCGCCCTCCCCTGCGGCAGTGGCCGTGGCTCCTGCAGGTGAAGATGCCCTCGAAGCCGGGACTGCCGCACGGCGACCCCGTCGTTGTTCAACCCACAAGGCAAGAGAGTGCTGCATCCGCGAGTGCATGGCCGCCGCTCACGGCTGGCAGCGATTCGCTGTTCCGTCTGCTGTTCGAACAGAGTCTCAATGCCACGCTGATCGTCGCGACCGACGGTGCGATACTCGACGCGAACGGCGCGGCGTCACGACTCTTCGCGGTGCCGCTCGAGGTACTCCGGCTCACGCCCTGGAGCCGGCTGCTCGCCGAAGCCGCCCCCGAGCCGGGTCGCACGCCCACTGCGGACGGCGCGCATCACGTCGTGCGGCTGCGGCGCTGGAGCGGCGAGGTCTTCACGGGCGTGGTGGTGGCGACGGCGTTTCGCGATCTGCAGGGCCGTGACTGTGCCCTGTGTCTGATTCGCGACACGTCGGAACGCCACATGCTGGCCGCAGTTCTGGAATCGTCGGAACACGCCATTTACACGACGGACCTGAACGGGCACATCCGCAACTGGAGCCGCGGCGCGGCCATTCTCTTCGGCTACGGCGAGGAAGAGGCAGTGGGCCGCGGCGTCTTCATGCTGGCGCCGCTGGGCCTCGCGTCCGAGATGGAACGCAACCTGTCGCTCATTCGCGAGGGCGGCCACGTCGAGCACTACGAGACCGTACGCCAGACGCGGGATGGCCGGCTGATCTCCGTTTCCGTGGCCGTGGCGCCGGTGCGCGATGATGCGGGTCAGGTCATTGGCGCTGCGGCCATTGCCCGGGACATCACGGAACGGAAACGCGCGGAACGTGCGCGGCAGGAAACAGAAGAGCGGTTCCGCCGTCTCGCGGAGAACGCGCCCGATATCATTTTCCGCTTCCGCAATGCGCCCGACCCCGCGTTCGAGTATGTCAGTCCCGCAGTGCACGCGATTACCGGTTACGCGCCCGACGATCTCTACGCGGACCCGCAGCTGCTGGTACGCATGGCGCACCCGGACGATCGGCAGCAGATCGAAGAGATCATGCGGCAGGGGCCCCAATCCTACGACGCGCCGCTGCTGCTGCGCTGGACCCGCCGCGATGGCGGGCTCATCTGGGTGGAGCTGCGCGTGGTCCCGGTGCGCGAAGCGGGACAGCTGATCGCCATCGAGGGAGTGGCGCGCGATGTGACGGCGACGCGGCGCACGGAGCAGGAGATCCGCGACACGCGCGACTGGCTGCGGCTGGCGCTGAGCGCCGCCAACATGGGCCTGTTCGATCGCGATCTGCGCTCGGGCGTGATCAGCATGACACCCGAGTTAGCGATGATGATGGGTTTCGAGGGCAGTGTGCGCGAGCTGTCCTTCGACCGCTGGCGCAGCCTGATCCACGCCGATGACATGGCCCGCATGCTGGTGTTGCACGACGACCTGGCGACGGGTCGGCGCGACGCCTTCGAGGCGGAGTTCCGGGTGCGCACGCGCAGCGGCGATGTGAAGTGGCTGTTCTCCGCCGGCCGCGTGGTCGCCTGGGATGATGCGGGTCAGCCGCTGCGCGTGCTGGGCACCATCTCGGACCTGACACAGCTGCGCGAGGCGGAGCGCGCCCGCCAGGACATGGAGGAGCGTCACTGGGCCCTGTTCGAGACCATGGCGCAGGGCGCCATCTACCAGGACGCCGCGGGCGAGATCCTGGGCGCGAATCCGGCCGCAGCGCGCATCCTGGGCGTGCCGCTCGAGAACCTGCACGGGCGGGGGGCGGCCGATCCTCTGCTCCGGGCCATCCGCGAGGATGGCAGCGAGCTGCCGCCCGCCGAGCATCCCTCGCTGGTCGCATTACGCACCGGCCGGGAAGTGGATGGCGTGATCCTGGGCGTGCAGGACGCCCGGGAAAAGCGCCGGCGCTGGCTGCTGGTGCACGCGCGCCCGCAGTTCCGCCCCGGCCAAACACAGCCTTATCAGGTCTACACGACGTTCACCGATATCACCGCCCTGCGCGCGGCGCAGGATGCGCTGCTCGAGAGCGAGGAGAAGTATCGCGCCATCGTGGAGAGTGCGCCGGACATCATTGCGCGCTTCGATGGCGCCATGCGCTGCCTCTACGTCAGCCCCTCCATTGCGCGCTATGACGGCCTTCCCGCGGCGAGCACGGAAGCCGCGACACAGCGCTGCCAGACGTTCTTCGCCGAGCATTACAGCAGGATCGAGGAAGCGGTAACACGCGTGTTCCGCGAAGCCGCGACCGGCGATGTGGAGCTGTCGCGTGTGGCGCCTGATGGCCAGCGGCAGCACTTCATCTGCCGGCTGCACCCCGAGTTCGACGCTGCGGGCGAAGTGCGTACGGCCGTGTGCATCGCGCAGGATGTCACGGCGAGGCGCAGGCTCGAAGAGCAGGCGCGCCAGTCACAGCGCATGGACGCTGTGGGCCGCCTGGCGGGGGGCGTGGCGCACGACTTCAACAACCTGATCACCGGCATCAAGGGCTACTCGTCGTTCCTCGCCGCCGGGCTGCCCCTGGGTGATCCGCGACGCGAGGATGCCGAGGAAATCCAGAAGGCGGCGGACCGCGCGGCCACACTGACGCAGCAGCTGCTGGCGTTCAGCCGCCGGCAGGTGATGCGGCCGCGTGACCTGGACATCGTCGCCCTGGTCGAGGGCGTCGTGCCCATGATGCGCCGGCTCATCGGCGACGACATCGAGCTGGCTGTACGACTGCCGGACTCGCCTGCGCTGGTGCACGCGGATCCCGCCCAGCTCGACCAGGTGCTGCTCAATCTCGCCGTGAACGCGCGCGATGCCATGCCCGGCGGCGGCCGACTCGAGGTGCGCGTGTCGACGCTCAGGGTCGCGCCCGGCGAAGAGCAGCACCTCGGCCAGATCGAGGCCGGCGAGTTTGCCGTGATTGCCGTCTCCGATACCGGCGCGGGCATTCCGGAAGGCGAGCGAGCACACATCTTCGAGCCCTTCGCAAGCGGCGGTACAGAACAGGGCAGCGGCCTCGGTCTCAGCTCGGTGTACGGGATCGTGAAACAGAGCGGCGGTCACATCTTCGTCTCCAGCGAGCCGGGGCTGGGGACGACCTTCCGCATCTATCTGCCGCGGCTGCTGGCCGGAGCTGCGGCCGCGGCATCGACGGCGGACGTGCACGGTCGCGGCGAGATCGTGCTGCTGGTGGAAGACGACGATGTGGTCCGCCCGCTCGCGGCGCGTACGTTACGCGGCGTAGGCTATCAAGTGGTGGAAGCCCGCGATGGCGCCCAGGCCATCGAGCGGAGCGCCAGCCTGCCGCACATCGACCTGGTGCTCACGGATATCATCATGCCCGGAATGAACGGGCGCGAGCTGGCACACGCACTGGCGCAGTCACACCCGGAGCTCGCGGTGCTGTTCATGTCGGGATACACGGATGAAGTCGCCACCCGCCAGGGCATGCTCGAGCCCGGCGATGCGCTCCTGGAGAAACCCTTCACGCCGGCGTCACTGGTGGCCCGCGTACGGGAAACACTGCAGCAGGGGCAGACCGGCAATGCGCCGGCCTGAAGCCTGCGCGGTGGCCGGATCCGGCCAGGGGTCGGGCAGGGGGCTGGCGTCACGTCCCCGTTAACCCTCCGTTAGAAGCGCAGCCTCCTGCCGCTCCCCGGCCTCTGCCTGTTTCATGGTTCCCACTCGCGTGCCCGCGTTCCGCCGCGGGCGCGCCGCGCGCATGCCTCCGGCCGCAGCCGCTCTGCGCTAGCCGGGCGCGCCGGGTGTGGCGTGGCTGCGCGTCCGATACAGCAGCACGCCGCGCAGGATCAGCAGCAGCAGCATGCCAGGCACCAGCCAGAGAATGATCTCGATCTGCCACAGCGTGTGTGCTGCGGGGCTCAGGATAATGCCCAGCGTGATCCAGGCGACAAGCACGGCCGGGGCCACAGCCAGCCAGCGCCATACCCCGCGCCAGTGCTGCAGCGCATTGGCTTCCAGCCGAATGAAGACGAAGCCGATTCCGACCAGTACCAGGAAGATCAGAATGTCCGAAAGTGCCCGGGCCGACATGGCGCCCTCCTTTCGCGTCCGCATCCGCCATTTCAGTAATGCGTTCGCGCCGGGTGCGCGTCTGTCAGGTTTTTTCCGTCTCCGCGCGCGGAATAGTTCCCGCAACGCGGCAGGATCAGGCGCTGTCCTGGACGGCAGCCGGCTGCTCGGCCCTGAGCGGCGGCATCAGGCTGATCTTCTGCCAGATCTTGCCGGACAGCCCGGTGGCCAGCGTCTCCACTTCGGCCACGGCATCGAGCACCACCGGGTCGGCGAAATTCTGCACGTACAGCGCGGCCAGCTTGCTGGCAATGCTGAGCATCTCGGAGCAGTAGTCCAGGTAGCGCCCCAGCTGATCGCGCGTCATGTTACGCGTGGGTGATGACGCAGTGTTAGCAGGCGCGCTGAGCAGGTGTTCCGGATCCTTGGTCAGCTGGTGCATGTCCACGATGTGCGCGATGCTGCGCAGCTCGTGGATGGCACGCAGCGCGCGCCGCCGCTTGAGCCGACTTTCCAGCGTCAGTGCGAACCAAATGGCGATGCCGATGAACACCATGTCGTTGACCAGTGCTTCCACGCCCTGCAGGAACTCCGAGAGGCCGCCCGGGTTGTCCGCCGGCACCTGATTGAGCGCGGCGGCCACAGGCGAGCGGAAAGCGGCGACGAGCAGCGCGCCCAGCAGTACGAGCAGTGTGCCAATGAACAGCGTGACACCGATGCGCACCGGCCAGATGGGGCGGCGCAGCCATTCGAAGTTGTCCATCGCCTCCCGCGCCGTGGTCTGCAGCTCGCGACAGACCTTGCCCAGGCCCGAGCCGGGAAAGCGCTCCTCGATGCGCTGCGACAGCACACCCAGCGTGTGCAGGATCTGACTCTCCTCCAGGCGGCGATACATGCTCAGATGCGCGCCAGCCCGGACACAGTCCGTTCGTTGACGATATTGCCGGTGTTCAGCGTGGACGCCGGCTCGAACAGCATGATGTGCGTTTCCTCCTCGGCTACCGGCCGGTGCTCGACGCCACGGGGCACAATGACGAACTCGCCGGGCGACAGTTCCACGACGCCATCGCGCAACTCGAGCCGCAGGCGGCCACGCAGCACGAGGAACAGCTCGTCCTCATGCTCGTGCTGATGCCAGACGAACTCACCCTGCAGCTTCGCCAGCTTTACCTGCTGGCCATTCAGTTCGCCCGCCACGCGCGGGCTCCACTGCTCCGTGAAGAGCGAGAACTTGTGATGCAGATTCACCTTCTCCAGCATGGTTTCTCCCTCAGGGTGTGCTGCGCAGGCGGATCGCGATGACGCCGCCCGGCAGCCAGTCCGTGGCTCTGCCCTGCCAGCGCACGCGGCCGGCCGCGTCCACCAGCTTCACCTCGTCATACTCTTCGGCGTGAAAACCGGTGAGGCTCAGACGGCCCTGTGCATCGGTCCTGCCCAGTGAGCCGGAACAGGCGCCGCACGGACAATCGGCAACGCGCGCGACGAGTTCCAGTCCGCCGGCCGGCGTTTCACCTTCGGTCACGTGCAGCTCGACATTCACGCTCGCCAGATGGTGCAGCGCGAGGCGGGCTTCGCGTGTGGCGATGCGCCGCTTGAGGATGGTGCGCGCGCTGTCCGCGGTACGCAGCTCGTCGAAGACCCACGCGCGATCGAGCAGCGCGAGCGCGTAGTCGATGTCACCGTCGGGCACGCGCAGCCGGCCCTGGGCATCGGTGACCGCCGCGATCAGCGAGTCGGCGCCCGCCAGCGCGCCGCAATGGTTGGAATCCGACCAGAACATGTTTGCCTGCACCAGCACGCCCGCCGCGGGTTTACCCGCATCATCCACGAATGTCAGCGTACGCAGCCCCGCGGGCGGAAGCACGAGGGTCAGCACGCCCTCGCCGGTGCCGGCCACGGCTGCGCGCACGTTCGAGAACGCAACCCGCACGGTGTCAGCGGGCTGCACCGCAGGCTCCGCGTACTCGAACGGACGCGACAGCGCCGACGCGTGGCCGGTCGCGTGCACGTAGACGAATGCGTTCGCCACGTCGCGGTAGCGCTCGGGCCACTGCTGTTTCAGCCAGCCATTGCTGAGCGGCACGAGTGCCACCCCGCCCGTGGTCTGGATGGGCACGCGGCGGATATCGCCCCACGCCACCAGCAGCACCTCGACTTCGGCGCGCGGGATGGGCCGGCCCTCGGCATCGTGCACGCGCACACGAAGCTGCTGCGCGCGGGCGCCGCCGGCCTGCAGCAGGCCGCCCGCAAGCACGATAACAGTGTGTTTGAAAAGATGCGGCCACGCGCGTGTCATGCGGGTTGCACCAGCGCCAGCACGACATCCATCACGTTGGTACCGGTCGGGCCGGTACGGATCAGCGCGCCGGCGGCGCCCAGTGCGCGGTAGGCGTCGTGCGCGGCGAGCAGCGTCGCGGGATCCTGGCCGGTCTCCTGGATGCGTGACCACGTGGAGTTGTCGACGACGGCGCCGGCGGCATTGGTCGGACCGTCGCGACCATCGGTGCCGGCGGCCAGCAGCGTGACGCGCGGTGCGACGGCCTGTGCCAGCACGCCGGCCGCGGCCAGCGCCAGTTCCTGACAGCGACCACCCCTGCCCGCGTCGACGCCTTCCTCGAGCGTGACCACAGTTTCGCCGCCGGCGCAGTAGCAAACCGGCTGTTCGGGACTGGCCTCGGCGGCGCCGCCACCGGCGTCTGCCTCCGCCCGCTCGCCCTCCAGCAGCCGGCGCGCGATGGCCTGGCCGCAGCGGGCCGCGTCGCCCGAGAGTGGGCGGCGACGCACGCGCACCTGCAGTCCTGCGGCGCGCGCGGCCGCGGCCGCCGCGTCGAGCGCCACACGGTTGCTCGCAATGAGTGCGGTCGTGACCGTGCGGAAGGCGGGGTCCGCCGGCTTGGGCGTCTCGGGCAGCATGCGCCTGGCAGTGCGCTCGAGCACATCCAGCACCGACGCCGGCAGGCGCTCCAGCAGATCCGCCTCATCGAGCAACGCACGCACGTTGATGGCGGTCGACGGATCCGGTGCACACGGGCCGGAACCAACGGAGGCAACATTGTCGCCTGCAACATTGGAGACAACGAACACGCGCACGCGTGCGTGCGCCAGCGCCACTGCCAGCCGGCCGCCGGCCCAGCGGCTGATGCGTTTGCGTACGCGATTCATGGCGGCGATGTCGAGCCCCGAGCCGAGCAGCACCGCGTACGCGTCGTGCAGCTCCTCGGGTGTGATGCCGCGCACCGGCGACGCGAGCAGGCTGCTGGTACCGCCGGAAAGCAGGACCCAGACCTCGTCGCGGGGCTGCACCCGGTGCACCACATCTTCCAGCGCCTGCGCGGCGTGCAGCGAATTGGCGCCGGGCAACGGGTGGTCGCCGCGCACGACCGTCAGTGCGGCGTGCGGCGGCTCCGACGCCTCGGCTGCCACCACCACACCACCGGCAGGCTCCAGGCCGCGCGCCGACAGCCATGCTACCGCGGCGTTAGCCATGCGCGGCGCAGCCTTGCCCAGCGCCAGCAGCCAGGTGCGGTCCGTACCGTCGATCCCTGCCTCATCGAGTGAGCTCGCCAGCGCGCGACCCGGGTCTGCCGCCTGCACCGCTGCCTGAAACAGCTGCAGCAACCGTTCGCGATCGGTGGACATGGCGGGGCTGCGCCGATCAGAAGGGCACGTCCAGCGCCGCGCAGAGAAAGCGCATGAACGGCGAACCCGCGCGGCAGTGCCCGGTGAACAGCTCGAGGAAGTCCGCGCGCAGCGCATCCTGCTCTTCCATGTGCGCCAGCACGACGTAGTCCTTTCGCTTCAGGTCCGCGATGTGCTGGTGTTGCGCGTCGTAACCGGCCGGCACACGCACGAGTGACTCGCCGGTCATCTCGAAGCGTTCGCGCAGCGCCGTGCTGTGGGCTGCGCGCTTCCAGCCCACGGGATCCTCGACAATGTGATCGCGTACACACTTGAGCGAGGCGCTGTCCGGCTGCCAGAATGCCCATGCCCACGAACACGGAGCCCGGCTCGATGTGCAGGTAGTAACCGGGCGTGTGTGCATCCTTGCCGCCGTCGTGCCGGAAATGGATGCCGAGATGCGTCTTGTAGGGGCTCTTGTCGCGCGAGAATCGCGTGTCGCGATAGATGCGGAAGATCGAGCCACCCACCGGCCGGGGATCGGCGCGGAAATGCGTACTGATCTGGCGCAGCTGTGGCGCAAAGGCGGTGACGAAACGGACCGCCGGCTCCTGCACGCTCTTCCGATAACGCGACTTGTTGCGCTCGAACCACTCGCGCGCGTTGTTCAGCTTCAGCTCGCGCAGGAAGGCGAACGTATCCGGGTCGAAGCAGGCCTGTTGCACGGTTAGCGACCTGGGTCGGGGCTGCGCGGCGAGGCCACGCGTGCTACTTCGCTCTGCACTATACTCACCCCGCCCGTGTCCGGCGAGGCCCGGGCCGGCGCACGCGGCCGGGCCGTCATGCGCCCATGGCCACCGGCAAGCGCCGCGGATGCGCCCGGCAGAAGGAGGAGGAGCGTCGCATGCAGCAGAAACCTGTCGTGTTCGCCACCCGCCGCATGCCAGTGGCAGTGGAAGCCGCGCTGGCGCGCGAGTTCGATACGCGAGGGAACCTGTCGGACGAGCGGCTGGACGAGTCCGCCCTGCGCATCGCGTTTGCCGAAGCTGACGCCGTCATTCCAACGATCGGTGACCGCGTCACAGCAGCCGCCATGGACGCCTCGCCACTGCGCGCCCGCATCATTGCGAACTTCGGTGTGGGCACGGACCACATCGACCTCGGGGCGGCACGGGCGCGCGGTCTGGTCGTCACCAACACGCCCGGTGTTCTGACCGACTGCACCGCGGACCTCACGATGGCGCTCATGCTCGCGGTCATGCGTCGGCTGGGCGATGCCGAGCATGAGCTGCGCGCCGGCGAGTGGGCTGGCTGGCGCCCCGTGCACATCTTCGGCACGCGCGTTTCCGGGAAGACGCTCGGCCTCATCGGGTTCGGGCGGATTGGCCGCGCCGTGGCCAGGCGAGCCAGCGCGGGCTTCGGCATGCGCGTGCTCTTCCACACACCACACCCGCCCTCGCCCGAAACCTGCGCGGCACTGGGCGCCGAGCCGCGCGCGTCCGTCGAGGACGTGCTCGAGGAATGCGACGTTGTCTCGCTGCACGCACCGGCGACACCCGCCACGCACCACCTGCTGGATGACTCGCGCCTGGCTCGCCTCCGCCCGCACGCCGTCGTCATCAACACCGCACGCGGCGAGCTGCTCGACGAAGCGGCCCTGGTCGCTGCGCTGCAGTCGGGCCGCATCGCGGGCGCCGGCCTGGACGTCTACGAGAACGAGCCCCGCGTGTCCCCCGCACTGCTGGCCGCGCCAAACGTCGTGTTACTGCCACACATCGGCAGCGCCACACTGGAAACGCGCACCGCCATGGGCCTCCGCGTCCTCGCCAACCTGCGTGCCTGCTTCGCGGGAGCCACGCCACCGGACATCGTCAGCGTGGAGAGTGCGGGCGCGGGGAGTGATGATGCGGGGAAATCCGCGCGCCTGCCGGCCTGACCTCTGTTGTGGTGTGGCGCCTGTGCGGAGGTGCCGGGTGGCTCCTGCGCGTTTCGCGATGGAGCCGTTCGCGAATGCGCGCAGGAGCGCCGAGAAAATGTCACTTCACCATCTGCACGCGATCCATCATCATGATGGGCTGTCCCGAAGGCAGCATGCCAGTCACCACGAACTGCGTGGACGAGCAATTCAGGTTCGTGGAAATGAACGGCACATTCACAAGCAGATCAAGATCACCATCACCGTCGACGTCCTTGTAGTGTGCGATCTCGAAGGAATCCCAGCCCTCATACGTCGCGTACCCGCCCGCGAATGACAGCCTCCCGGGATCAATGCTGGCCGCATCGAACCGGCCGCGTGTCAGCACGGCAACACGAATCATGTAATCCGGGTTGTGGCACGGGATCCTGTTGGCCGGGTCGCTGGGAAGCACATTGAGGTTGTTCGGCAGAACGGTCGTGCCGGGCGTCCAGACCGTGGCGTGATAGGCTGTGTTGCCGGGAAGATCGCTGACGCCGACGATCACGCCACTCGCGTTGACGGCCCTGGCCTCGCTGTTAGCACCGCCGAGCGTGCCAAGGTCACGGATCTGCCCGCGATTCCACACCACGGCGTGGTACACGTTGGGCGTGAGGTAGCTGACGCCCACGACACGACCCTGGTTGTTGATGTCCTCGGCGTAGCTGTTGCCGCCCAGCGTGCCCAGGTCAGTCATGACACCATTGTCCCGGATGAAAGCGTGCGCAGCGGCGTTCCCGGCGGTCGTGCTCCAGCCAACAACCTGGTCCCGGTCATTGATGCCGGTCGCGATCGCCGCGGTGCCGCCCAGCGTCCCCAGGTCGATGACCGTCCCGCCGCGCCACATCACGGCCCGGCCGGCACATCGGCCGGACTCGGGAGGCGGAGCGCACCAGCTGGGGCCTGAGGACCCGCCCACGATGGAACCGGCGTCATTGATGTCCAGCGCCTCACTCCTCTCGTGGCCGGGCAGTGGCGGGAGCCCTCCCATCCAGCCGTTCCAGACGAAGCCGATCGGTGGCAGCGGTTCCCACTCGTTGGTCATGACTCCGCTCACGCCGACCACGGATCCAGCGGAATTGATGGCGCGCGCCTCGATGAACCTGCTGTTGAACGACAGGATATCCTGGATCGTGCCGTTCTCCCATCGGAACGCGAACGAATTGGCATCGTTGTTTTGACCGGTTATGGCCACCTGCTCGGCGTTGTTGATATCCTCTGCCAGCGGGTAGTCGACCCCGATCATTTCCCACGTGCCCATCCGGTCCACACCCAACGCGAACATGGTGCCGTCGCGCCAGAGGAATGCCCACGGAAAGCGGGGCGGCGAGGAGCCGGTTGCGCCGACGATAGCGCCCGCGTCGTTGATTCCGGTTGCCAGGCTCCATGGCGAGTTGCTGACGTCCAGATCTCGAGCCGTGTAGTCCGCCATGAGATAGGCAGCCGGTGCGCTGGTAAATGGTCCTGTGGTCTGATCGGCGCACGCCGCAAGCAGTCCGAAGGCACACGCTGCAACCGTGGAACTTCGAATTCGAGGAAGCATCTGCGCCTCCCTGCGCATGAAGGTTCGATCCCGACTTACACCTGTTGAATGAGCAGCCGACATGGATCATCGCAGCGGGCACTGGCAGACGCTGTAGGGTGGACGCAGATTGTCGTGCAGGACCGCGCCCTCGGTTCCAGGGCAAGTTACCTGCGGACCTAACAATGTGTCATATCCGGCGCTCCAGGCGACGAACGCGGGATGGGGCGTAGCGCCCCGCAATTGTCCGATTCTGACTCGTTCGAAGCCCGCTGCCTGTATCCTGGCAGTCGCTGTGGCGGGTACCAAACAGTCTGTTGGGGTTTCGAGTCCGATCTTCGCTCCGTCGTCCCGCTCTCCGGTCCCCGGCCGGGCGAAGCCCGGAGCATGCCGACCCGGCCCTGAGCAGGGTCAGTTTTCTGGCGTCGGACAGCCGACTGCGTCCAATCCTGTCTCGATTGGCGGCGGCTGGAGCTCGTCTCGATCATTATCAGCAGTAGATATGCCAGCGACTGAACAGCGGGTTGGGTCGCGGCTGTGCTCAGCGTCCCTCGCGTGGTCCGCCGTGCGCAGCGAGCAAAGCGGCGAGGCAGGCGAGCTGATGGTCAGAGCGCCAGGGTGGGCCCAGCGGCTGGCCCATGGCACGCAGCCGCTGCGTGAGTTGTTGCCGGTCGATGGGGAACGCGTCGAGCGTAGCCGCCCTGAGCTGGCGGTCGGCGAAGACTGAGGGCTCGAATGCCCGCAGTGCGCAGCGCCGCCGCCAGCGCGTCGCGGAATAGTCGGCCTTCCAGGGCATGCGCGCGGGATGTGTTCGTTGCCAATGCGTGCCGGATCGCCCGTGCCGCCGCCCACGATGCCGGCGGCAGTCACGTCGTGACCCGAAGCCTTGTAGTGTGCTAACAGCTCATTGACGGAGCGGTCTGTGCAGCGCCGCACCAGGCTGGCCAGCCGCCTGACTGCACGTGCGTCGTTGGCGGTAAAGGGCATGAACGTGGCGTGCCAGGGCTGCGCCGACGCGGGCGTGGCGGGATCGGCCAAAGGCACAATGCGGCGGTCGAGCGCCTCGGCATCAGGCATTGTCCCGCGCACCAGCACGGCTATGGCGTTTCCGGATTTGACGCGGAATCCGAGTGACGTCGTCGCCTGATCCCCGAGCCGCCTGCGGCGCACGACGTGTCAGCGGTTGAGCGGCCGCTCGTTGATCCAGTGGTAGCCGCGGCTGATGAGGAAGAAGCTCTGCTCATCGAAGCGCTTCATACGCACGTGGATCGTGTCGCCGCGCAGCACGCCATCGAGCGTGAGGTGTGTCGAGTCCGGGCGTGTCCAGGCCAGCACGGCCTTCTTCGTGGTGTCCGCGCCGGTGATCAGGGACAGTGTGTGGCCGGCGGTATCGGTCTGGGCGCGGAACCCGCGCTGGGCGTCGTTCATCAGGTGGATGGCAATGGCATTCGGCGTATAGAACACGGCCCGCCGCCAGCGTACCGTGTCCGTGATCAGCGGCGGCAGCGTGTCGTGATTGAGCGCGAAGCTCTCCACGTCGTAGACGCCGTATAACGGTGTGTTTGTGCGATAGCCCGCGAACTGGCGGTTGAAGCGGATGGAGAGAGCGAAAGTCGAGTACAGTGCCCAGCCCAGGATGATCTGGCCGAGCACGAAGCCGGCAATGTTCAATCGGCGGTCGCGGAACGGCCGCGTCTCGGGGCGGGCGGTCGAGGCCCGGTTCAGCACGATCGTATCGATCAGCCGCCGCGCATCGGGCGCCAGCAGGAAGATGGCCATGGCCAGCAGGTGTGTGGAGAACAGCTTGACGGGCACGTCGTACGCGTAGTTGAGCATGACGACATTGCCCATGGCGAGCAGGCTGAGCAGCGCACCCAGCGTGGTAGTGCGCCGATAGAACAGGAAGATGCCACCGGTCAGCTCGACCAGACCGCAGAACACATTGTACGCAGCCGAATAGCCCATGAACGTCCACAGCAGGCCCATGGGCGAGAAGTTGCCCAGCGGCTCGAGCATACGGTCGATGAACGGGAACGGGAACTGGCTCGGCACCACCTTGTACGCGCCGTAGCCAATGATGATGGTGCCCAGGGTGTAGCGCACAAAGACACGCAGCCAGTCGTACAGCCGCGCATAGTCGGGCCGCTTCCTGTCCGCGGCCGTCCACACTGCTGTTATCAATGCCGCGGCAATCAGGAAGAAGATCAGCTGCACGTAATTCCAGGTGGTGTCCCCGCTCCCGGCAGGACGGACCGTGATGGTCAATCCGAAGAGGTGCCTGCCCAGCCACAGCACGGACGCGTCCATGAGCTTGAGCCATGGACCCGCCGTGACGCCGAGCAGCGGCAGGTTGCCCAGCAGGTGCTGCAGACTGTAGAGCACGGTGTAGGCAACGAGGAAGCGGAAGCCGATCTTCTTCGCGGCGTTCCACTCTGGTGTGCCCGCGGCGGGCGGTGTGGCAGGGACCGGCGGTCTCTCCAGCTCGAGCTCCACGAGGCTCCTCCCGGGACTTTGTGTCGGGGTTTCTGACTCAGCGTTTGTCGACGACGACGGCGCCGCCCTTCATGACCCAGCGCACCCTGTCAGTGACGACCTGGATGTCGGCGAGCGGGTCGCCTTCCACGGCCACCATGTCGGCGAAGAACCCGGCCGCGATCTCGCCCAGGCTCTGCGGCATGCCTAACAGCGCAGCAGCATTCGTCGTCGCGGTGGCCAGCGCCTGGGCCGGTGTCATGCCGATCTGCACGAACCAGCCCAGTTCGCGTGTGTTCTGTCCGAACATGGTGAACACGGCATCCGAGCCCATGGCGAACTTCACGCCTGCCTTGAACGCGCGACGCGCAGTTTCAATGTTGCGCGCGCGATAGGCATCCAGTGCGGCCGCCTGCTCCGTCGTGTAACCGAACTCCTCGCGATACTCCGCGTAGTACCGGTTGTGGTCGATGGTGGGCACGTAGAAGGTTCCGCGACTCGCCATCTCCGCGAGTGTCGCGTCATCGAGATCGACGGCGTGTTCGACGGACTCCGCGCCCGCGCGCACCGCGTCGCGTCCGCCTTCCGGGCCGTACGAATGAATCGCGATCCGCCGATTCAGCGCGTGCGCGGCATCGACGGCCGCCTTCATCTCGTCGAAGCTGAACGTCTGGTCGCCGGTGACATCGGCGCCGCTGCCGGTCGAGCCGTACATCTTGATCCAGTCCGCGCCCGCATCGACCTGTGCCTTCACGGCAATGGGAATGTCCGCAATGTCGGCAATGCGGCCCCGCGGTGCGCCGGGCGGTGCACCCGCCCGTGCCGCATTGCGCTGGCGCGTGAGACCGTAGCCCGCGACGAACATGCGTGGCCCGACCATGGCGCCGCGCTGGATCAGGTCGCGCAACGCAATGTCGCCGTACTCGGATGCGCCCAGGTCGCGCACCGTGGTAACACCGGTTTCCAGTGTGCGTCGCGCGTTCTCCTGCGCCATGAACACGGTGACGGCGCTCTGGCGCCGCCCCTGCTGTGACCACGGCTGCGTGCCCGGCTGCTGGTCCCACCAGTACGTCATGTGCGTGTGCACATCGATCATGCCGGGTATGCCGGTGTAGCGGCGCAGGTCAATGACGTCGGCGCCTGCCGGAACAGCGCTGTTACCAGTGCCCACCGCCGTGACGTGGTCGCCCTGGATGACGACCACGGCATCCTTCACGGTGCGACCGGTGCCGTCCACCAGTGTGCCGAATCGGACTGCTTTCATTTGCGCCTCAATGGGTGCGGCCATGGCCAGAGCGCCGGCAAGCGCGGCGAGGAGCCTGAGGCGGACACGTCGCATGATCACCGTTGCGTCAGGAGTTGCCCGGCGGGGGTCCGGCCAAGCTACTGCGCAGGACTGCGCGGGTGCAAACGGCTGTGGTGGGTGGCTTGCGCCGGCGGTCAGGCCTCGCTCGCGGCGCGTGCAGGCTTGCGCCGCGGGCTGCGCATGCGGTTGACGCGCAGGTACGCACGCAGCTCGGCCGGTGTAGCGCGCTGGATCAGGGCGCGCTCGAGTGCGCGCTGTTCCTCCGCACTCACGCGTACCAGCCAGTGCACCTCGCCGGCTTCGAGCAATGCGATGGGAATGCCATCGCGGAAGAGCACGCGATTGGTGGCGAGCGCCGGTACGCGATCGCCGGGCGTCAGGATGCCGGCCAGGTTGAGCGGATCGGCGGCACTCACTGCAATGAGTGCGCCCTTCCCTTCCTCGCGCCGCACTGCGCGCAGCTGACCCACGGCCTCGGGCAGTGCGAACTGCTCGCCGGCGAATCCGCTGACGAAGCGGCCGCCGCGGATCTCGCCTCTCGCCTCCATGCGGCGGTACACGCGGACGAGGTCGCGCCAGGACGGCACATTGCTCTCGCGCTCGAGCAGTCGCCGCAACACCACGCCCCAGCGGCGGAGAAGTGCGCGCGCGCGCAACTCGACGGATGGATCGTCGTGCAGTCCCGCCGCTTCGGGCGCTGCGGCCTCGGACTGACGAGGCAGCAATGACCAGCGACCCGCGGTTTCGACGGTCCAGCGCGGCTGCTTGCGACGCCGGCCGTTGCCATTGCGGCGTTCTGCCGAGGGCGTGAGCAGCGCCCGCATGCCGGCAAAGCTGTCTGCGGTGATGCGACCCAGCGCCACCAGCTCACCCAGCGCCTGCTCGACCTGGGTCGACAGCAGCCGTGATTGTGCGACGATCTCGTGGAAGAAGCAGGCGCCGCGCTGCTCGAGCACGCGCAGCACTTCCGCCGTGTTCGTCGGCAGCTCGCCATCACCGGCATCCTCCGCGCGCAACCAGGCCTGGGCATCGGACCGCTGCAGCAGCGCGATGGGCGAGGTGCGCAGGGGCCCGCTGACAGTGCCGTTCGCGTTGCGCGCGGCGAGGCGTCCCCAGGCGACGCGCCCGCTGAGGCAGAGCATGTCGAGCAGTTCGGGCGAGTAGTCGGCGCAGCGCGCGGGCAGCACATCGCCTTCCCATGCCGCGGCCGGCAGCTCGAACCCCTCCAGCTGGCCGATCACCGCGGCGAGCCCTTCGAGACCGGCCGCGCGATCGTCCGGCTGCACGCGCTGCCAGCGGAACAGGAAGCGCAGCAGATCCGCGGCGCTGACCGGCTCGATCTCCGCGCGCAGCCGGCCCAGCGTGTAGCGATGGATGCGCGCGAGCAGGCGGCGGTCGCACCATTCGCGCAGCTGCGTGCCGGGGGTGAACGAGCCGCGCAGCACTGCGCCCATCGCCTCGATGGCGACGAGCGCCGCATCGGCATCGATCTCGGTAACACCGAGTGATGCACCCAGTGCGGCGGCCGACGTTGGCCCCACGATCTCCATCCGGCTCCGCAGCAGCTCGCGCACGGCGTCACTGCGGTCGGGCAGCGCGGCGCCCTCGGGCCGCGTGCGCTGCGCCTCAATGTGCGCGTCCGCATGCGTGGCGCACAGCTCCGGCAGGCGTTCCGTTGCGAACCACAGCGTCAGCGCGAGCTTGCCATTGGACGGAATGCTGGAGGCGACGTCGTCGCGTCCAGCTTCGTGCACCTGCGTCCTCGCCCCCGTCAGGGCCACCAGCACGCGCGCGGCGCGGCCACTCGCCTCGAGCTCGGACAGCCAGACGGGCCAGCGATCGTCGCGCACCTCGTCCGCGCGCAGGAACCCGCCGGTCAGCAGCGCATCGTGCAGCTCGTCGGCGTCTCTCGGCGTCGGGCCACGCCTCCTCACGCACGCGTTCAATGGCCGCGGCGTCGAGCGCGCCCAGGTCGCCCGCAGAAGTGGGCTCGAGCGCCCGTCGCGTGTAGACGGCCTGCGTGCGGCGCTCTTCCAGCGGCGCATCGTCGAGGAACGCCTAGGGCCGCGCGTTGATCAGCTCGTGGCCAATGGGCGAAGGTTCGGGCGTGTCGCGCGCCAGCAGACGCAGCTCGCCCGCGAACACGCGTGTCAGCACGGCCTCGAGCTGCGGCAGGTCCATCGCCTCGCGCAGGCAGTCCGTCAGCGCCTGCGTCACCAGTGGGTGGTCCGGCACCTCGCGATCGCCGGCAATGTTCTCGAGGCAGGCTGCCGCATCCGGAAACGACCGCCGCCAGCAGGTCCTCCGCCTGCATGCGCTGGATCTGCGGCGCGATCCTGCGCCCGTTGCGGTTGCGCGGAATGGCCAGTGATAATCGTCGTGTTCCAGCGCCAGCGCGTCTGGAACACCGGCGCATCCAGCACGGCCTGCACCAGCATGCTTCCCACGGTGGCAGGCTGCAGGTAGTGGAACACGTCATCCAGCGGGAACGAGTGCTGCGGGCCGAGCGAGAGCAGCAGCCCATCATCGGTGGCGGCCGCCTGCAGCTCGAAGTTGAACGTGCGGCAGAATTTCTTGCGCAGCGCCAGTCCCCAGGCGCGGTTCACGCGGCCGCCGAACGGCGAGTGCAGGATGAGCTGCATGCCGCCCGCCTCGTCGAAGAAGCGCTCCAGGATCAGCGTTTCCTGCGTGGGAATGGCGCCCAGGGCGCGGCGGGTCTCGGCCAGGTACTCGACGATCTGTGCGGCCGCGAGTCGCGCGAGTGCCCAGCCTATCCGCGACCATGCCGGTCAGGTCGGCCGCCGACTCGCTCGTGTGTTCCTCGAGCAGCCGGTCCACGCGGGCGCGCAGGTCGGAGACCGCGCGCGACAGCTCGTTGCTGCGTGAGGTGCTTCGCCCAGCCAGAACGGGATGTTAGGCGGCTCGCCCTGCGCATCGCCGACGCGCACGACGCCCGGCAGAATGCGCAGGATGCGCCACGACGTGTTGCCCAGCTGGAACACATCGCCGACCGCGCTCTCCACCGCGAAATCCTCGTTGAGCGTGCCCACGAATGTGCCCTCGGGCTCCAGCTCGACGCGGTAGTCGGCGATTTCCGGAATCGCGCCCCCCGAGGTGATGGCGATATGGCGGGCGCCGCGGCGGCCGCGTACGCGATGGTTCACGGCATCGCGGTGCACCAGGGCGCCTCGCCGGCCGCGGCGGGTGGAGAAGCCGTGCGCGATCATCTCGAGCACGTCGTCGAACGTGGCGCGCGTCCAGGTCGCGGTACGGCCAGGCGCCGCGCACGAGGGCGAACAGGTCGTCCTCCGCCCAGTCCTCGGCCGCGCTTTCCGCCACCAGCTGCTGCGCCAGCACGTCCAGCGGCCGCGGCGGCAGGATCAGCTGGTCCAACTCGCCATTACGCACGGCGCCGATGAGCGCCGCGCACTCGACCAGGTCATCGCGCGTGAGTCGGCAGCAGTCTGCCCTTTGGGACGCCCGCCCACCGTGTGACCGGATCGACCCACGCGCTGCAGGAACGTCGGCAATCCGGCGCGGCGACGCGATCTGGATGACGAGGTCGACGTGACCGATGTCGATGCCCAGCTCGAGCGAGGCGGTAGCAACCAGCGCACGCAGTTTACCGCCCTTCAGTCGCTCTTCCGCGTTGAGCCGTGTTTCCTTGGACAGGCTGCCGTGGTGCGCGGTCACGGCCGCTTCGCCCAGCCGTTCGCTCAGGGCGCGCGCGACCCGTTCCGCCAGGCGTCGGGTGTTGACGAAGATCAGCGTGGTGCGATGCTCGCTCACCAGCTGTACCATGCGCTCGAACAGCTCCTGCCAGACTTCGGACGCCATCACGGCGCTGAGTGGCGAGCCGGGCAGCTCGATGGCGAGGTCCCATTCGCGGATGTGGCCCTCGTCGATGATCGCACACTGAACGGATCGAACTGCGTTGCTGGTTTCTGGTTGCTGGGGCTGGTTTCCGGGGCACAGAGACGTGGCGCCCTGCGCGCTTCCCTGCCCGCAAAGGAATTCTGCGACGGTTTCAATGGGCCGCTGCGTGGCGCTCAGGCCAATGCGCTGCAGTCGCCGGCCGGCTACGTGCTGCAGACGCTCGAGCGAGAGGGCGAGATGCGAACCACGACGGGACTCGATCACCGCGTGGATCTCGTCCACAATCACGGTGCGCACGGTGCGCAGCATCTGGCGGCCGCGCTCCGCGGTGAGCAGCAGGTACAGCGATTCGGGTGTCGTGACCAGGATGTGCGGCGGCGTGCGCAGCATGCTCGCGCGTTCCGCCTGCGGCGTGTCACCGGTGCGCACCGCTGCCGTGATGCGCACGGGCGGCAATCCCATGGTCTCGGCCAGCTGGCGGATCTCCCGGCGAGGCTCCGCCAGGTTCTTGTGGATGTCGGTGGACAGCGCTTTGAGTGGCGATACGTATACGACGCGCACCTCGTCCGGCAATGGCTGTGTGACGCCTTCGCGCAGCAGCTCGTCGATGGCGTTGAGGAACGCAGCCAGCGTCTTGCCCGAGCCGGTCGGCGCCGCAATGAGGGTGTCGCGGCCCGAGCGGATGGCTTCCCAGCCGCGCACCTGAGCGGGCGTCGGCACGCCCAGCCGTTCCGCGAACCAGCGCGCTACGGCGGGATGGAAAGAGGCGAGGGCGGTATCGGCGTCGTTTGGCATTTTCGAGGCGCGGTTGTACCCCGATTGTCAGGACTGCGTTTCTCGGGCTGCGGCTCGGGTTGGGGCTGGGATCGACGCATACGGATCAACTGCGTTGCTGGGGCTTTGGCTCGGGCTGGGGCGGGTGTCATGGATCAACTGCGTTGCTGGGGCTGGTTGCTGGCGCTGGTTGCTGGGGAACAGATTGGTGGATCCGGAATCAATGCGTTGCCGGGGCTGACTGCCCAGGCCTGGTTGCTTGCGTCGGGCTGCTGCGAGTGTCCTGCGAATCGTGGGTCCCCTTCACGGCGCGGAGGTGGCGATGGGTTCGGCGTTGACGGTGGACGGGCTGCTCCAGGCGCTGCGCGAATACTACGGGCCGCAGGAGGCGCCGGTGGTGGTGCGGCCGTTCGAGCAGGTGGTGTGGGAGAACGTCGCCTACCTCGTCGATGATGCGCACAGAATGGCGGCCTTCGATGCGTTGCGGCGCGACGTCGGGCTGCGGCCGGAGCAGATCCTCGCGGTGGAGGAGGAGCGGCTGGAAGCGGTGGCCGGCCAGGGGATTCTTTCCGGACAGCAGGCAGCAAAGCTGCGCAGAGCAGCAGAGATGGCGCTCGACGAGTTCAACGGTGATCTGGACGAAGCCGTGCACCAGCCACTGCCCGCGGCCCGCCGTGCGCTGCAGAAGTTTCCGGGCATCGGACAGCCCGGCGCGGACAGGATCCTGCTGTTCGCAGGCGCGTACGCCGTACCCGCGCTGGAATCCAACGGCCTGCGCGTGCTGCAGCGCCTCGGCCTGGCACCGGATGCGAAGCGCTACGCCACCGCCCACCGCGCGGCTACCAGCCTGTTAGCGGAGTCCCTGCCCGCCGGCTTCGCGCCCCTCATCGAAGCCTGGCAGCTGCTGCGCCGTCACGGCCAGACGCTCTGCCTGCGTACGCCCCTCTGCCCCCAGTGCCCCCTTGCCTCGTCCTGTCCCTTCAGCAGCAACCGCGGATAGCGCGTACGGATTGCAACACTCGTTGGCTTCCACACGCAGCCGCCGACCACGCCATTCATTTCGCCCGGAGTCATGAAAGATGCCTGGCGCGGATGCAGACTGGCCGGGGGGCCGCGTGGCTGCGAAGCCACCGATTCAAGCCGTGAATCCGTTGAAATGAAAAAAGGCTGTGGGCAGCTCCTGAAGCGTCGGCGATGACGCGCAGCAGCCCTCCGCGCCAGCCTCCAGGCCCTCAGCGCTCTCCGCGGTGAAGAAGGGTCCGGCGCATGACGGCAGCGGTGTCCGGGCAGGCGCCGCGGAACTCGATCAATGTCTGCACGGTGGCGGGCACCTGGTCGCGGGGAATGACCTGGAACTGGTGGCGAGGAAACCAGTCCTGCGCCGTGGTGGTGAGCAGATACACGGTGCGGACGCCGGCATCGTACGCCAGCTGGAGCGCGTGCTCGACGAGTGCGCCGCCCAGGCCCAGGCCGCGGGCGGCGGGTGACACCACGACCGATCGCAACAGCGCGTTATCGCCGTACTGTTCGGTGCCGGCCGCACCCAGCAGCGCGCCGTCGTGACGGGCAATCACGAAATGGTCGATCCACTCCGTGACCCCGGCACCGGGCAGCTGCGCCGCTTCGAGCAGCGCGAGGATCTCCGGCAGATCGGCGGCGCTGGCACGCTGCACCGGTGTGGGGGTCAGGTCAGGCCGGACGGGCTCGGTCAATGCGTCGCCTACTCGTGCCGGATCGCGTCGATCGGGGACAGGCCGGCCGCGTACTTCGCCGGATAGCTGCCGAAGGCAAGACCCACGATGAGGGCGGCGGCCGCCGCGGAGAGTACGCTGCTCCAGGCGAACGCGGCGTGCACGGGCGCCTGCGTGAAGCGTCGTATGATGCCGGTGATCAGGAAGGCGCCCACCAGGCCGAGCACGACACCGATCACGCTGCCCACACCCGATATGGCGACCGACTCGGCCAGGAACTGGAAGAAGATGTCGGCCCGCCGCGCACCGGCGGCGCGGCGCACGCCGATCTCGCGGGTGCGCTCGTTGACCGAGGCCAGCAGCACATTCATGATGCCAATGCCACCCACCAGGATCGAGAATGCCGGTGATCGCACCCATCGAGATCTTGAACACGAGCATCGCCTGGCGCATCTGCTCGACCCGACGCCGCGAAGTCGAGAATGGTGAAGCTCCTGTCGGCATCGCCATAACGCTTTGTCAGCCAGGCGCGCGCCGCGCTCTCGACGTCCAGCACATCCTCGACGCGCGCGACGTGCAGCGACAGCGCCGGCGGGCGGCCGCTCCCCGGGACGAGCACTTTGCGCGCCGTGGCGGCCAGCGGCAGCCAGGCCCGCGCGACCCGGCGGGCGCCGGCACCATCGACAATGCCGATGACGGCATAGGGACGGTCGGCCAGACGCACCTCGCGCCCCAGCGCGGCTGCGCCATCGCCGCCGGCCAGATCCACCGCCAGCCTGCGGCCCACCAGCAACACCGCGTTATCCGCATCGATCTCCGGCCTCGTGAAGAGCCGGCCCGCGCCCAGGCTCTCGGCCGGCATGGACAGTGTCGCCGGCGCCATGGCCGTCACTGCCGCCGCATGGCGAGTGGTGTCCGCCGCCCCCGTGATGAAGACGGTGCCGGCCATGGTCTCGGACGCGGTGGCACGCCCGCCCACCGCCGCCACCAGGGAGTCCATTTCGTCGACGGACAGCGCACGCACGGAATCGCGGCGCACGATCACGCCTTCGACCACGTCGAAGGCGCGCGGCTGGATCATGATGGTCTGCAGGTCCGTCGTGGACTCGATCTCGTTGCGCGAGTAGCGCTCCAGCCCATCGCCCAGCGCCAGCACCGCCACCAGCGCCGCCACGCCGATGATGATGCCCAGCGTGGAGAGCACCGTGCGCAGCGGATGCGTGCGCAGCATCTGCACGCCCACGGCGAACAATGCGACCGTCGATACCTTCACGTCCTCTCCCTCAGCGCTGGATGGCGCCCGTTGTCTCCAGCGCGCGCAGGTATTCGAGAACCATGTCGAAGGGCACGGGCCCGTACTCGGTCGCGACGACATCGCGGATCTCGCTCGCCGTGCGCCGGCCGTTCACCAGACTCAGCACCTCGTACGCGTATTCGCTGCCGGCACCGCGCTCGCCCGTGTAGGACAGCAGTTCCGGTGTAACACCGTGGTAGTGATCCGCGAACCAGTCGTAGCCGAACACGGACATGGGCCCGCTGACCTGGCTGTTCCGCCGGAAGACGAGTGCTGCATCGCCGCCCAGCTTGGGCGGGCCCGGCAGCCCGCCGGCAATCGCGTCCAGGCGCGGGAAGAAGGACGTGGCATCGGCGCGCACGGTTTCGGGAATCGCGGCGAACGTGGACAGCGACTCGAAGGCCTGGCGCTCCGTGTTCAGCGTCACCCGCGTCAGCGCCACCTGCTCGCCGGCGGGCAGCTGCGCGCGCCGCTCCAGCATCGTGGCCATGCGCCGCAGCATGGCCGCCTTCATCGCCTCCCACAGCGCGGGCACACCTTCGCTGCGCAGGTTGGCCAGATACCAGCCGCTCGCCGCGCCAATGAAAGCCGCCCGCTGGAGCCTGGTCGCATCAATGTTGGCAGGCGTGTCGAAGTTGGTGTGGATGTAGCGGTCGGGCCAGTCGTTCAGGTAGATGGCCGGAATGCGGAACGAGCCTTCCGTGTAGACCTCGTGATCGCTGCCCATGGTGAAGTCCGCCATGTCCGCGAGCAGTGCCTCCTTGCCGCCCTCCGGCGAGACGAGCGGCCACGCGGCATCGCTGGCCGCTCGCATACGCCGCCGACTGCTCGTTCACGAAACGCCCGAATGTCTGGCCCACATCGTTCACGAACGAGGGCAGGCTGAGCGGCCCGCGCGTCACATGGAAGATCGCCTTCGTGACCGGCCCGCCACCCACCATGTCCATGTGGATGACCGCGCGAAAACGCTGCCTCCAGCTCGGGCCGCGCGTGGAACAGCGCCAGCGTGCCTTCCACCTCCGCCGGCCACACGAAGCGAAGTGTGCGTCGCCGGCGCTGGTCAGTCTGCCCTCACGGATCGCCTTCGACAGCGTGCGGGCCGACTTCGAGAATCGTGGCGCAGCCGCTGGCATTGTCGTTCGCGCCGGGCGCTGGTGATCGAGATGGCAGCTGTAGACGATCTCCTCGTTGCGCAGCACCGGATCCGCGCCCGGTATCGCCGCTGTCACCACGTCGTACGTTCCCGGATGCCTCGACGCGCGCACGATCGCATGCAGCCGGATGCGCTCTCCCGCCGCCAGCCGCTGCTGCAGCGCTCTGGCCTGCTTGAGCGAGACCATGAACGCGAACGTGTGGAAGGGCGCAAAGCTGTCCAGATGCCCCCAGCGCACAAGGTTCTCATCTTCCGCCCACCACGCGGTGCGCTGGTTCTGCGCATAACTCACGATTCCCACGGCACCGAAGCGCTGCACCGCCAGCGCCGCCACCGGCCCAGGCTGGGACGACGCCAGCACGATGCGCCCGCGCACATCCCGGCCCGCGTAATCGCTTTCACTCGTGCCCGCGCCCACATCGACCAGGTCCGCCGTCGCATCCGCACTGTCACTGTCCTGCGCCAGCGCCACCGGCATGTCATCGAAGCTGGCAATGCGAACAGCCGGCTGCCACCCACCCCCGACACTGCCACCCGCCCTCGCCTCGCGCAGCTCCCACAGCTCCGCGAATTCCGGGTCCCACGCCGGCCTCGCCTTCTGCGTGCCATAGAACGTGTGCCCATCCGCCGGAATCTCGTTGACCGTGACCTCCGCCAGCCCGTACACCCGCAGCTCACCCGCAATGAAATCCGCCGCCGCCCGGAACCCGCGCGAGCCACGCATGCGATGGTTGCGCGCTATGAACTCCAGATTGCGCTTCGCCACCGCCCCCGAAACCTCGCTCGCAATCGCCTCCACCGCACTCTTCCCCAACAACTCTCCACCGCGGAGAGCGCAGAGGGCACAGAAAAAGATCAACGGATTCATCGCATTGACTCTCATTGCTCGTCGGAAGCTCTCCGGCCGGGCCGGCCTTCCCTTTCCTGTTTGAACGGATTCCCGACAACGCACCGCGGACGGTCGCTGATCACGATCTCCACCGGCTGGATGCCTCGGGCCCACGGCACTTCAAACAATCTGTTAGACTGCGCCCCGCAGCCAACATCACCCAGGCACGACGGCCGCGAATCCCTCCTCGCCGCAGATCAGACCCTGCACCCCACCAAGACCCTCAGCAAGAACGCCCGGTCGGTCGCCCACTGTACGCGAATTTGCCATCCTCGCCTGCCGTCACCCGGATGGCAGTCCGTATCCGTGTCGCTGCGCGATGGCAGCGCGCCGCGCACCCTGAGAACAACAAATCCGTCTATCCGGCCTCCCCGCCCTCCGCGTCCGCTGCGGTGAAGACAGTAGGCGGCCGAATGGGCAGCGTCTTGGGAGTGGTCTCGACGCGGAAAATGCGCATGCCGCGGGCCTGGTAGTTGGGCAATGCCAATGGGTGATCGAGTGTGCACGTGTGCAGCCACACGCGCTCCGCGCCCAGCGCGAAGCCGCGCTCGATGGCGGCGGTGAGCAGGTGGCCGCCCAGACCCTGGCCGACGAAACGCGCGATGAGGCCGAAGTACGCGATCTCGATCTCCCGGTCGCGCACTTCCAGCTCGAAATAGCCGGCCGGCAGTCCGCCCGCCGTCAGTACCCATACTTCGAGCTGCGGCCGGCTGAGGTACGCCTGCCATTGCGCGCGGGTCCACGGCAGCCGGTCGATCCAGTAGTGATCAGCGCCCACGGCGGTGTAGAGGAAGCGGCTCAGCTCGGGCCATGGCTCGACAATGCGCTGCAGCGCAACGTCGGCACGGTCCACGCGTCGCGGCCGCAGTGCCGCGAGCGAGCGGATCTCGAGATAACTCACGGTCACCGGGATGGTCTGCTCGCCCGGTCGCTCCTGCGCCGGGCCCTGCGCCGTCGATTCCCGGAGCGGCTGGACACTGCGTTCGCTGGACGGGATGGACATGGCGGCTGGTCCGATTTCGTGGTGGATCATGCGGCGTAACGGACTGCAAGCGACGAAGCAACGTACACCCCTCGTCGCCTTCATCACAACCGCGAAACTCCGCGCACCGATTGCGCAGGCCCCGCCCTCGCTGCAACTTGCCCGGATTGCCAGGGACTCTCAATGGAGGGGTCGCACCCATGTTCTGTACCCGCCGTTTGCCCCTGCTCGTGCTCGCCGCGGCGCTGTCCGCCTCGGCGGCGCGTGCGCAGGCGCCCCAGGACTCGAGCCGCCGACGCGATCTGCCGCTCCAGACCCCGCGCTCCGTGGATTTCACCACCACGCGCGGTACCTGGATCAGTGTGGACGTGAGCCCGGATGGCCAGCGCCTGGTTTTCGATCTGCTGGGCGACCTCTACACGCTGCCCATTGCCGGCGGCCGCGCGACCCGGCTCACCAGCGGCCTCGCGTTCGATGGCCAGCCGCGCTTCAGTCCCGACGGCCGCAAGATCGCGTTTGTCTCCGATCGCAGTGGCGGCGACAACGTCTGGACCATCAGTGCCGACGGTCGCGACACGGCGCAGATCTCGAAGGGCAACGACTACATCTTCACCTCGCCGGAGTGGTCGCCGGACGGCAAGTACATCTTTGCCTCGCGCGCGCTCGGACCGCTGGGCGGCGCCGCCAAGCTCTGGATGTACAACGTCGAGGGCGGCACCGGGATCGAGGTGATCAAGGAACCGGCGCAGGCTCAAGACGCTGGGTGCCGCGTTCGGCACCGGACGAGCGCTATCTCTGGTACGCGCAGCGCACCGGGGACTGGCAGTACAATGCGATCTTCCCGCAGTACCAGCTCGCCGTGTTCGACCGGCGCACGGGGCAGGCCTCGCGAGATGACATCGCGTTACGGCTCCGCATTCCGTCCCGCGCTGTCGCCCGATGGCAAGTGGCTGGTCTATGGCACCCGCCACGACACGGCGACCGGCCTGCGCATCCGCGATCTCGCCACTGGCGACGAGCGCTGGCTCGCCTTTCCCGTGCAGCGCGACGATCAGGAGTCGCGTTCGCCCGTCGACGTGCTGCCCGGTTACTCGTTCACGCCTGACTCACGCGCCATTATCATGTCCTTCGGTGGCGAGATCTGGCGCGTGCCCGTCGATGGCAGCAACCAGTCGAAGATCCCCTTCACCGCCGACGTGTCCGTGCCCATCGGGCCGAAGCTCGATTTCACGTATCGCGTGGATGACAAGCCCACGTTCGCCGCGCACCAGATCCGCGACGCGGTGCCCTCGCCGGATGGCAGGCGCCTCGCCTTCACCTCGCTCGATCACCTGTACGTCATGGACTGGCCCGACGGCGCGCCGCGTCGCGTGACGAGCGCGGACGTGGGCGAGTTCGAGCCCGTCTGGTCGCCTGATGGCAGCGCGCTCGCCTGGGTATCCTGGGCCGACACCGCGGGCGGCAGCATCTGGCGCGCGAATGCCGATGGCCGCGGCGCACCGCAGCGTCTCACCAGCGTCGCCGCGAACTACCGTCAGCCCGCATGGTCGCCGGATGGCAATCGCATTGTCGCGCTGCGCATCACGGATCGCGACATGCAGGAAAATGGCGGCGGCCCCTCGCAGCTGGTCTGGGTGCCCGCCAGCGGTGGCGAGGTCACGATGATCGCGCCCTCGTCGGGTCGCTCGCACCCGCACTTCACGCAGGACCCCGACCGCATTTACGCGTACAGCTTCGCGCGCGGCCTGGTGTCGTTCCGCTGGGACGGCACGGATGAGCGCGAGCACGTCAAGGTGACCGGCACGCCATCCGCCGGCGCGCAGGGCCCGCCGCCGCCCGCGAGTCTCGTGATCATGGCGCCCATGGGCGACCAGGCGCTCGCGCTCGTGGGCAATGACCTCTACGTCGTCACCGTGCCTCTGGTCGGTGGCACGACACCGTCCATCTCCGTCGCCAATCCGCAGGGCGCCGCCATGCCCGTGCGCCGCCTCACCGATGTGGGCGGCCAGTTCCCCGCGTGGAGCGGCGACGGCCGCAGCGTGCACTGGTCCATTGGCAATGCGCACGTCGTCTACGATCTGCAGCGTGCGCGCGCCTTCGATGACAGCGTCGCGAAAGCTCGCACTGGCGCGCCTCGCCCGGACAGTGCGGGCGCACAGGGCGGGCAGAAGGCCGCCTACAGGCCCGCTGAGCGGCGCATCCTGATCCAGGTGCAGCGCGACATCCCGCAGGGCGTGGCCGTGCTGCGCGGCGCCCGCGTCGTCACCATGAAGGGCGATGAGATCATCCAGAACGCCGACATCGTGATCCGCAACAATCGCATCGCGGCGGTGGGCGCGCGCGGTCAGGTGCAGATCCCGGCGGGCGCGCGGGTCATCGACATGACCGGCAAGTTCATCGTGCCCGGCTTCGTGGATACCCACTACCACCCGCAGTCGCTGGTCAGCGAAATCCACAACACCGTCTGGCAATATCCCATAACACTGGCTTACGGCGTCACCACGACGCGCGACCCGCAGACCGGTACCACCGATGTGCTGACCTACGAGGATCGCGTCGAAAGCGGCGACATTGTGGGCCCGCGCATCTACTCGACCGGTCCCGGCGTCTTCGACGGCGAGCACATCAAGGATCTGGACCAGGCGCGCAACGTGCTCAAGCGCTACAGCGAGTACTACGACACCAAGACCCTCAAGATGTACATGACGGGTAACCGCCAGCAGCGCCAGTGGGTCATCATGGCGGCGAAGGAGCTGGGACTGAAGCCTACCACGGAGGGCGGCCTCGACTTCAAGCTCGACCTCACACACGTCATGGACGGTTATCCCGGCATCGAGCACACGCTTCCCGATCTTCCCCGTCTACGAGGACGTGGTGAAGCTGTACGCCCAGTCGGGTGTGCTCAACACGCCCACCCTGATCGTCTCCTACGGCGGCCCCTTCTCCGAGAACTACTGGTACACAAACACCAATGTGCACGATGACGCCAAGCTGCGGCACTTCATGCCGCACGATGAGGTCAATGCCCGCACCCGCCGCGGCGCGGCGGCAATCCCGGGACCGGGCGGCTGGTTCATGCGCAGGACGAGTACGTCTTCATACCGCACGCCGAGTTCGTCGGTGATGTGGTGAAGGCGGGCGGCCTGATGGGCGTGGGCAGCCACGGCCAGCTGCAGGGACTGGGTTACCACTGGGAACTGTGGATGATGCAGTCGAACGGGCTCTCCACCCACGACATGCATTGCGCGCTGCAACCCTGTTTGGCGCCGAGGGTATCGGGCTCGCGCAGGACATCGGCTCGATCGAGCCGGGCAAGCTGGCGGACCTGGTCGTGCTCGATCGCGATCCGCTCCTCGACATCCATAACAGCAACAGCATCCGCTACGTCATGAAGAATGGCCGCCTGTATGAGGGTGAAACGCTCAGGGAAGTGTGGCCGCGCACGCGTGACCTGCCCCGCACACTGCGCGTCGAGGCCGAACCCGACACGCGCGCGGGGATCCACTAATGCGTTTGCTGTCGCGCCGCGGCACCCGCGCCGGCTACAGGGTCGAGGGGGAGGAGCGGAGTAGATGAATCGATTCGCGCGCTTCGTGACCAATCATGGTGAGTTCCGCATCGAGCTCTTCGAGGACCGCGCGCCGCGCACCACGAAGAACTTCATCGACCTCGCCGAGAAGGACTTCTACAACGGTGTCATTTTCCACCGCGTGATCGCCGGCTTCATGATCCAGGGCGGCGATCCCACCGGTACGGGGACGGGCGGACCCGGTTACACCATCCGTGATGAGCTGCACCCCGGACTCAGACACAAGGGCGAAGGCATGCTGTCCATGGCCAACGCCGGGCCGGACACGGGCGGCTCGCAATTCTTCATCACGCTCGGTGACGCGCCCTGGCTGGATGGCAAACACACCATTTTCGGACGCGTCGTCAGCGGCATGGATGTCGTGCACAGAATCGGCAAGGTGAAGACCAACGCGTGGGACCGGCCCATGGAGCCGGTCACCATCAAGAGCATCGCGATCGAAACGCCGGCACCCGACTGAGCGTCGTCGCCTTCAATGCAGTGTGATGCGCCGCACCTGCACGTACTGCACATCCTGATCGTCCTTCTCGATCCACGCCGCCAGTCCTCCCGGGCCGAACGCGTCCGGCAGCCGCTCCAGCTTCCGCGCAATGGTACCGAGGTACCGCCCGTCCGCACCGAACACGTCGACCGGACCCGGCTCGCCCCACACACGGCCCGTGCGCGCCACCCACAGCCGGCCTTCGCCATCGAAGCGAATCGCCTGCAGCACCGGAATGCGATCCGACACGGTCATTGCGGACAGCGCGCGCTCAATGCGCTGCCGCGTCTCCTGCACCCGCGCGGCGTTGCCGTTGCTCGAGGCGCCCGCAATGCGCGGCTTGCCATCCGGTGTCATCAGCCGGGCCCTCGCCTCGGCGCGCGCCGCCTCCACGTCCGCGCGCGTCGGTTTGCGCGGCTCCAGCGGCCGCGTCAGCCGTTGCAAGGCGTGACCGCTCTCGTCCAGCACGCGCACCTCGTACGCTTCGCCGTCCACGATCGCAATGCGGTCTCCAGCCACCGACCATAGCAGGCGCGTACCGAATGCGTGCGGTGTGAATGGATCCATGCCGGCCGGGCGCGGCGCCGCATCGAAACGCGCCGTACCTATGCGCGTCACACCGATGCCCGCACTGTCCATGGCGATGCGCAGCAGCGGGATCTCGTGCACGGGCTGCATGCCATCCGCCGTGCTGATGACCGCCTCGTTGTTCAGGCGGTAGACTTGCGGGTAGCTGAAGAACAGGTCGCCGCGGAGCCACGCCAGCGCTGCAGGCGTTCCCATGCGACCCGCGCCGCTCACGGAACGCTCGAACCGGCCATCGGCTGCGAAGAATTGCAGGCTGCGACCCACCACATCGCTCAACAGCACGCGGCCTTCGCCCGTGACGGCCAGCAGCAGGGGCGCCTGGTATTCGCCGGGGCCACCCCCCTTCCGCCCGACCTGGTGACCACTGCGCCCGCCCGGGTCCACGCGCAGCAGGCGGGCCCCGCGCGTGTCCGCCAGCCACAGCGCACCGGCCGGTCCAAACACCGCATTACGCACGTCCAGGAAGACGGCCCAGTCAGGTGCGTCCGCGCCGCCCACGCGGAAGCTGTCGCTGACAGCCATGTTCAGCGGTTGATCCTGCGCGCGATCACGCCGGCGCGCCGCTGCATTGACGACGCAGAGACTCACCAGTGATGACGGCCACCGGCGATAGACGGGCGGGCATGCGCCTCCTCGGAGATGTGGTGCCGACCCCTTGGACTCGCGAGGCCGGCCGCCGGTTGCACCCCGCGACGACCGTTCGCGGCAACGCCCTTCGCCCGGCGGCGGAGGACCTCGTCGCCTCAGTACAGGGCGATGCGCGTGAAGATCTGGCCGGAGGTGGGATTGCCGTGATAGACCGCGCGCAACGTCGCGGGCAGGATGTCCACACTGCCGATCACGCCCACACCGAAACGCAGCCGGCGGCCGCGCAGTACATCCCGGATGCCGCCCGCAACGATGGCGCCAACCGGATAGATCGTGCTGTGCCGCAGGTCGGTGGGTGGAAACATCTCGTCCTTCAGCGCGCGCTCAATGCGCAGGAACATCGTTGTCGCACCCTGGCGCAGCGACGACTCCAGCAGGTACGCGGACTGGATGCGGCCGGGGAACACGAGTGTCAGCGAGTCCTCGGGCAGCCCCGTGAAACTTGCCAGCGCGAGATAGTGCGCCAGGATGGGCGCCGGGAACGTCGCCCGCGCCACCGGCACCGGAATCAGTGTCCGCTCACTGCGATTGCGGCCGTAGACCAGCGTGCTCTGCCAGTTGCCATCGCGCAGCGGCCGGTTCCACGTCGCGGACAGGGTCAGCTTCACCTGGTCAATGCCCGGGTGCATGCGCTCCGGCGACTTCAGTTTCGCTGCGCTGCCCTGCAGCGTCAGGTTGGGCGAAGCATCCACACCCAGGCGCAGCGCCCACGAATTCAAACGCGGTGTTTCCAGACCCCAGTGATGCTGGTCCGGCTCCAGACCGTTGAACAGAGACGCCTCCAGCTTCACTCTGCTGCGGCTCACGATGCCCGCCGTGATCACACCGTACGTGATGTGCGTCGCATCCATGTAATGGTGACTGATGGGCGCCACGGGGATGTCGCGACCGGATTCGCGGTGCATGAACGCCGTGGGACCGAGCGCCGGCTCTCCCACCGGCGCGACATACACGTACGCCTCGACTTCCTGCGGCAACAGCACGGCCCACGTGGCGGAAAGCTCCATGAACGCGTCGTGCGGATGCTGCCGGTCCACCAGCGGATAGAGACCGTCTGCACTCTCGCCCGTCTGCAGCAGCAGCGGATATCCACGCGGCCCCATGGCCGGCTCTGCGCTCATCATGGCGCGCAGCTGCAGCGTGCCCGGCCCCGCCGCGCGCATCGCACTCAGCATCAGCATGTTCGTGCTGAACAGCTTGCGGTCGCCGCGCGGCCCTGACTCGGATGTGTAATCCGCGTTCGCAAAACCATGCAGCATCAGCGACCACGCGCCTGCCGCGAAATGCAGGCCGCCCATGGGCGAGGACCGGGGCGCCCAGCTCGTGCCTGACGCCATGGGCCGCAGCGCGCCGGGCATGCCCATGCCTTCCTGCATCTGTGCCCGCACCAGCGCCGGCAGCAGCAAGAGCAGAGTGCAGGCGACGATGCCGCCCGACCGCTTCGTCGTCATGAAGATCCGTCTCGCTCGTACACCACGTATAACAGGGCCGTGTCCCGCCAGTCCCGTCGCATCGCCCCGGCTGCAGCGCACCATGGCAGACTTCCGCGACGGCCATCATCCTGTCTGGCACCGGAGGACATGCGACAGCTCCAGTCACGCGGCGAGGACAGAATGACCGACAGGCGAGCTTTCATACGGAACGGCGCGACTGGGATGCTGCACGATCGCCGGAAAGACTCGATAAACGACGCGTAGCCCGGGCCTCGGCTGGGGCTTGGGCTGGGACTAACAAGCTGTCAACACGGCGAGCTGGGGCTAGACAGCGAACAGCTGGGCGCCCTCGATCTGCAGCAGCCTCAGCTTGGTCGCAGTACCGCCGCGGGCGGAGAAGCCGCCCACTCTGCCGCCTGCGGCGAGCACACGATGGCAGGGCACGATAATGGGGAACGGATTGCGCCCCAGCGCCTGACCCACCGCCCGCGCCGCGCCGCGTTCGCCCAGCCGCACCGCAACGTCGCCATAACTGCACGTTGCACCCGGCGGTATGCGCCGCGCGACTTCGAAGACGCGGCAGTGGAACTCGGGCACACCCTCCATGTCCAGCTGCACATGCGACAGGTCGCGCGCTTCGCCCTGCAGCAGCGCCTGGATATCCGCGATGGCCTGCTGTACTGCGGCTGGTGCGCGGGCCGCCGGCGTTTCCGCTGACCCCGGGTAGCGCCGCTGGAGACGGGCGCGCGTGGCCGCTTCGCCCGCCTCCGGCAGCTGCGCGCCCGCGATGGCGCGCTCGTTCCACGCGAGCCCGCACGCGCCGATCGCGGTGTCGAACAGCGTGTAAGCCTCCGCTCTCATGCCTCGCCTTGCTGCAGTCGCTTGATCAGTTGCACCTGCCCCGCGTGATACACCGCGTGACACGTGATACCCAGCACCAGGTTGAAGCGCTCACGATCCGAAAGCGGCGTCGTCGCATTACCACCGTTGAGATTGTGGGCGACGACATCCGTCAGCCTCTTCAGCTCGTCTTCCAGCGTCCGGCGCACTGCTGGCCACGGGAGTCTGCCGCGCGCATCCAGCTCGAACCAGTCATCACCTTCGAGCACGAACGGCTCGGCCTTCACCCCCGCGAGCTGCGCGCGCACATTGCGCACGCAGTACGCGTGATGCAGCACGATTTCCGCTATGTTATGCCGGCCTTCGCCCGGTCGCCAGAAGGCAGCGCCGTCCGACACATCCGCCAGCGCCGCCTTGAGGTCGGGCCCGTGCCACGCGCCCGGTCCCCAGCCTTCATCGAGAATGCGCGCCAGCACGCTGTTCTCCGCAATTGTCGCCGCAGTCGCACTCATGTCTTCCCGCCGTTTCCTGTGGGTTGCCTTGGCCCTCGCCAGCGCGTTGCCACCGGCCCGGAGCTTGACCATGTTTCAGGCATGATAGAGAAACGGCGCGCGGGAATCCTGGCGAAAATTGCGGCCGATCTCGAGCACGCCACGGCGAGGCGCGTGCTGCACGGTGGCGCCGGAAGGACGTCCGGTCGCGTTCTGGCGCAGGGTGATGGCTGGCAGGTCGACGATGTGATCTGCACCTGCGGCCCGCAGGACCGGCGCTTCGAGGAACAGCACCCGCGCGTGTCCATCAGTGTGGTGCTGGCGGGCAGCTTCCAGTACCGCGCGGCCGCCGGCGAAGCTCTGCTGACACCCGGGTCGCTCATGCTGGGCGGCGCCGGCCAGTGCTACGAGTGCGGCCACGAGCACGCCACCGGCGACCGCTGCCTGGCCTTCCGCTACGATCCGGCATACTTCGAGACCATCGCGCCCGCGTCCGGCCGCACTTCTAACACGACGTTTTGCTCCTTGCGCGTGCCGCCCATGCGTCAGCTGTCGCCGCTCGTCGCACGGCTGTGCGGCGCCGTGCATGAGCCCGCCGTCCAGCCCTGGCAGGAGCTGAGCCTGCGGCTGGCGGCGCAGGCCCTGCGCCTTGCCGCGCACGACACGCGCGGGTCCGCTCCTGTACCATCCGGCGCTGTCGCGCGCGTGACGCGCATCGTGCGCGACATCGATGACGATCCCGCCGCCACCGTTCCCCTCGCCGACATGGCGCTGCGCGCCGGCCTCAGCCTGTGGCACTTCCTGCGCACGTTCGAGAGCGTCACGGGCGTCACCCCGCACCAGTACCTGCTGCGCCGCCGCCTGCGCGACGCCGCAGTCCGCCTTGCCAGCGAACCCGATCGCGTGATCGAGATCGCGTTCGCCTGCGGCTTCGGTGACCTGTCCAACTTCAATCGCGCGTTCCGCGCCGAGTTCGGCGCCAGTCCGCGCAGCTGGCGCCGCCAGGCCACCGGACGCTGACGATCCACCGCATGAAGGCCGGGCTCGTTCCGATTGTCGATTTGCGCCCCCGCCGAACGACCATGTGTGTCCGGAGTCATTCCCCAACCATGTGGAGGATCCCATGAAGTACCTGTGCCTGATCTACGACGAAGAAAAGAAGATGGGCGCCATGTCGAAGGACGAGTCCGACGCGTTCATGGGCGAGTACTTCGCGTTCACACAGGACATCCAGAAGAGCGGCCATTACATTGGTGGCGAAGCCCTGCAGCCGGTGCAGACCGCCACCACGCTGCGTATCCGTAACGGCAAGCTGTCCACCACCGACGGCCCCTTCGCCGATACCAAGGAGCAGCTGGGCGGCTTCTACCTCATCAATGCCCGCGACCTGAATGATGCGATTCAGGTAGCGTCCCGCATTCCATCGGTGCGCATGGGCAGCATCGAGGTGCGGCCCATCATGGAGTTCGACCAGTAGTGCGGACCCGGTCGTGAGCGAGGACGCGGCCCCGAAGGCGACCGACGTAGTCGAGACCGTCTACCGTTCCGACTCGCGCCGCGTCCTCGCCACGCTCATCCGGCTGCTCGGGGATTTCGACCTCGCCGAGGAGGCGCTGCACGATGCCTTCACCGCGGCCATGGAGCGCTGGCCGCGCGACGGTGTGCCCGCGAGTCCGCGCGCATGGCTCGTCTCGACCGGCCGCTTCAAGGCCATCGACACACTGCGCCGCCGCGCGCGCTTCGATGCATCGCTCGGCGCAATTGCCACCCGCCTCGACGCCGACGCGCAGGAGAATGCAGCGGAAAACGATACCGATGTCGAAGACGACCGGCTGCGTCTGATCTTCACCTGCTGCCACCCGGCGCTCGCGCCTGATGCGCAGGTGGCGCTGACGCTGCGTGAGGTGTGCGGCCTGACCACCGAAGAGATTGCCCACGCCTTCCTCACCGGCCCGCCCACACTGGCGCAGCGCATCGTGCGCGCCAAGGCCAAGATCCGCACCGCGACATTCCGTATCAGGTGCCCTCGAAGGAGGATCTGGGCGACCGGCTGGACATCGTCCTGCACGTGATCTACCTGGTCTTCAACGAGGGGTACTCCGCGTCATCGGGCGCATCGCTGACGCGCCACGACCTCTCGCGTGAAGCGATCCGGCTGGGCCGGCTGCTCGTCGACCTGCTGCCCGAGCCCGAAGCCGTCGGGCTGCTCGCGCTCATGCTGCTCCACGAGTCGCGACGACTCGCCCGCACTTCGCCCGCGGGTGAGCTGATCCTGCTCGACGATCAGGACCGCTCACTCTGGGACCGGGCCATGATCGCGGAAGGCTGCGCGCTGGTGGAGCGCGCGATTTCCTCGCGCGCATTCGGACCCTACACGCTGCAGGCCGCGATCGCTGCCGTGCACGCGGAAACGCCCTCCGCCGCCCGCACGGACTGGCGCCAGATCGTGGGCCTCTACGATGTGCTGCTGCGCGCCAGTCCGTCGCCCGTCATCGAGCTGAATCGCGCCGCCGCCCTGGCCATGCGCGACGGCCCACGAGCCGGCCTCGAGGTGATCGATGCCATCCTCGCGCGTGGCCAACTCGCCGACTACCACTTCGCGCACTCCGCACGCGCCGACTTGTGCCGGCGCCTGGGCCGCACTACAGAGGCGCGCGCTGCGTACCAGCGCGCACTCGAGCTGACGCGTCAGGAGCCCGAGCGCCGTTTCCTCGAGCGCCGCCTGCGCGAGCTGGCCTGACGCACGCCGTGGCCAGGCGACACGTGCGTTCCGCCCCACCCGCCGTGGCGCCCGGCGATGGCGTGATGCCATCCTGCGCACCATGCGCTTCGTGACCTGGAACTTCCTCGCGGGTGGCAGCCGCAACCGCGCCGGCCACTGGTCGCGGCTGGTGCGACGACTGGACGCCGACATTGTCTTCGCGCAGGAGTGCCGCGCGCCCGCCGACTCCGCGCTCGAACCCTACCGCCCCGACGCAGGCGACGGCCTGCTCTGGCGCGCCGCAAGCCCGGCCGGCTGGGGCAGCGCCCTCCTCGTGCGCGCTGCCTGCCTCTCGCCCATCGAGCTGCCCCTGCATGATGGCTGGATCGTCGGCGGCGAGTTGCCCCCTGCTGCGTGGAGCGACCGCCCGCTCCGCCTCTTCAGCGTGCACGGGCCCGTCGGCAACCACGGCTACATCCGCACCCTGCACGAGATCCTCGATGCCATCGCGCCCCTCGCCCGGGACGCCGATCTCGTGCTGGGCGGCGACTTCAATGTCGTCGTCGGTTACCGTCAGCCCCGGGAAAAACTTCGTGTGAGCCGCGCCGAGCGCGCCATCCTCGAACGACTGGCCGGCGAATTCGGGCTGCTCAGCTGCTGGCAGGTCGCGCACCCCGACCGGCCGCTGGCGCAGACGTTGCGCTGGACCGCCGATCGCAAGACGCCCTACCACTGCGACGGCATCTTCGTCCCCGCCACCTGGCGCGACCGGCTCATCGCCTGCCGCGTGGTGCGCGGCTCCCGCTGGGACCAGCTCAGCGATCACAACCCCGTGTTAGCCGAGTTCGCGACCGCCTGACGCGCTCAGCCGTGCAGCGCCACGCCGGCCACTGCCGCGCCCAGGATCAGCAGCGGCTCCGGCACGCGGCGGCAACGCCAGAGCAGGAACAGCGCCGCCAGCGCCAGACACGACGTCGTCGCATCGACAATGGCACGTCGCCCCAGAATCACCGCGGCGCCCGCGATGGCCCCCGTGGCCGCCGCCGTCACGCCATTGACGAAGCCGCGCACGCGCGCGCTCCTCGCCAGCCGCTCGAACCACGGCGCCGCCACCAGCACGACGAGCCATACCGGCAGGAACACGCCCGCGGCCGCCACGAATGCGCCCGCCATGCCTGCCGTCAGATAGCCGATGAACGCAACTGTGATCACGACCGGCCCGGGCGTGATCATCGATACTGCCACGGCATCGAGGAACTGCTGCTGATTCAGCCAGCCATACTGCTGCACGACGCCACCATAGAGAAACGGCACGATCGCCAGCCCGCTCCCGAATACCACCGCACCGGCCCGGCTGAAGAACCAGAACAGCTGCGGCAGACTGCTGCCGCCGGCCGCCGCCAGCGGCAGCGGCAGCGCAGCAGCAGCGCCAGCGGGTGCAGCGCCACGCTCCGCAGACGCTCGCGCCACAGCACCATCACCAGGCCGCTGGCCAGGAAGACCCAGACGCGCTCGGCCTGCTGCCACACCACTAACGACGCGTTCATGAGAAACAGCAGCCACAGCAGCGGATCGGTGCGCAGCGTGCGGCGCGCCAGCTTGAGCGCACTGCGCGCAATGATCGCGATGACAACCGCGCCAATGCCGTAGAAGGCACCGCGCATCCAGGGCAGGCCGCCCCAGTGCTGGTACAGTACTGACAACGCCAGCACCATGAGGAAGGATGGGGCGACGAACGCCAGCCCGGTCAGCGTCGCGCCCACCGCGCGCCACCGCTCCCAGCCCAGCCAGATGGCCAGCTGCGCCGCCAGCGGGCCGGGTGCCAGCTGTGAGAACGCCAGCCCCTCCGCAAAGCTGCGCTCGGCCACCCAGCGCCGGCGCTCCACCAGGTCGCGCTGCATGTACCCCACCAGCGCAATGGGGCCGCCGAAGCCCAGCGTGCCCAGCTGCAGAAAGTACCCGAGGAAATCGCGCAGACGGACGTCGCGCGCTGCCGGGGCCGGCAGCGCGCCCGGCTCGCGCGCGGGTGCCATGGCCGGCGCTGCGACTAACTCGACATTTGAGACAGACGGGCGTGCAGATCGTCCCAGAGCGCGGCGCTGCGCTCCAGCCTGACTTCGTCCTCGGCGTGCGCGCCGGCGATGCCTTCCACGATCAGGGCTATGCCCGCTGTCTCCGGCCGGCCGTACCGCTCATCCTTGCAGTCGATGTCGTGCACGATCTCCGCCATGCGGCGGAGACCGCGATCGTCAAGGCCGAAGCGGCGCAGCAGTACCTCGAACGTGCACAGATCGCCCTCGTGTGTAAACTCGCCCTCGAACATGTCGAAGCGCAGCTCGCCCGGCCCCGGCCGGTAACCGCGCGAAGGAGCGAAGCGGAACTTCGCCTGCGCATCGATGAAACGCCGGATCAGCCAGGCGCTGGACATGCGATCCACCTTCACACCGGTCCGCGTGACCCACGTGCGGCCCGGCTCGACACGCTGCGCCACCGTCTTTTCCACCATGGCCATGCCCGCCTCCGGTTCCAGCATGCGCTGCATTTCCTCATCCGTGCTGCCCGACAGCAGTACCGCCTGACACACTGTTACCTCGCCGCCGTCCGCCACGATCTCACCCGCCAGCCACGCGAAGTCCTCGCGCGCCTGCTCCGTGTCCGGCAGCACATACACGGAGTTCTTGAGTGGCACCGCACCCAGCCGCTGCAGCCGGCGCCGCACCTTGACGCGGAAATAGTCCGGCTTGGGCGGAATCTGGTGGATCAGCAGCAGCCACTGCCGCGGCTCCGCGCGATTCGCTTCCATGGGTATCATACGCGGAAGGCGAAACGTCGCCCGGCATCCGTTGCAAGGGCACGCTCATACGCCAGCGCCGCAACCGCCACGTCCTGCAGCGCGGTACCCGTGCTGTCGAAGACGATCCGCTCATCCTCGCGCACGCGGCCGGGACGCATGCCTGCCACCACCTCGCCCAGCTCCGCGCGCACGTCGGCGAGAGCGACCGTACCTGCCACCAGCGCGTGATGCAGATCACCGATCTCGGCACATTGCGCCGTCACGTCGGTGATGATCGCCACGGCGCCCAGCAGTGCAGGCTCGAGTTCCTGCTTGCTCGCGTTGTCCGCACCCACCGCGGCAACCAGCGCACCCGGGGACACGTCTGCTTCGCCCAGGAACGCGCCCGTTGCAGGCGTGCACGTGACGATCACATCACTCGCCAGACTCGCGGGCCGCAGCGCGGGGACGCTCTGCACATTGATGCCCAATGCATCAGACGCGCGCGCCGCAAACGCGCGGGCCACGTGCGGCCTGATGTCGAACACATGGGCACACGCGAGCGGCCGTTCGGCGTGCACCGCCGCAAGCTGATACCAGGCCTGCACACCGCAGCCGGCGAGGAGCAGGCTCCGCGCATTGCGCCGCGCGAGATGCCGCACCGCAACCCCGGTCGCCGCCGCCGTGCGCAGCGCCGTCAGCACGGCGGAGTCCATCACCGCCAGCACCGCGCCACTCGCGGCATCGCACAGGAGCAGCAGACCCTGGATCGTCGGCAAACCGCGCGTGACAGGATTGTCCGGGAAATTCGCGTTGAGCTTGGCCGCGAAGTACGCGCCGCTCCCGCCCGAGGGCAGCCACGCAGCCTTCACATGGAAGCCACCACCCGCCACCGGGATCCCCAGCACACCGCCACCACCCACCCGGCCCCCGCCGTACATCCGGAACGCGGCTTCCACGGCATCCACACACGACGCCGGTTCGAGCAGCGCCTGGATGTCTGCGCCGTTCAGCAGTATCGCCTGCGCAGCGCCCTGTACAACCTCGAGCACAACCATGGCATCCCTGACTCCCTGTTAGTGACACGGGCCCGAACCAGGGCGGCGCGTACCGCCTGGCTCGGCCAGTCCTCAACGGACCGGCGCCGCCGCCCCGCCGGACAGACGCCGCGGGCGGGTGCTGCGCCGGCGCAGGACGCACGCCCGTACAGCGCTGCCCGGCTGGCGCCCAGCCAGCCCAACCCGGAGCATTCCCGGCCTGCGATTCAGTTGCTACTGATGTTGTGATTCAGTTGTGATACGCGCAAGGCCGGTAGTGCCCCACCCCTGACTCTCGCCGGCTGGCTGATATCGAGCGAGTACCCGGGCTGGGGCGACGGTCTGGCAGACGCCTCATTCCGGTGCCTCCTGCGACCCGGAACGCGGATTCCATGAGACGCCTTTGCCAACCGTCGGACGGCGGTGGCCGCCGCCTGCCTGCAGCTGGGGACCGCCAGCTGGCGCGCTGCATGGCCGCCATAACAGGAGTGTTATCGCCTGTCAGCGTTTCATGAAACGTCGCCAGCGTCGCGTCAGCCTGCTGCTGGAACCACCAGCGACCCGGCGCCCCAGCGATGCCCCCGGCGTGCGCCCGGCATCGCGATTCCGGCGAGCGGAACGTTTCATGTATGCGAGCGGTTCCTCACACGTGCGTTGCCCGGCTTCGTGGAGCCGCCCGACATGCGCACGCGCCTGGCCGGGCGGATCCCGTTGCCGGCGACACCTCACGAACGCGTGACCAGCCGAAACTCCTGTGTCGTTGCGCCGAGCGCTGCTGCTGCTGATTGCCTTCGTGCTCGTGGCCGCCCTCCTGCCGGCGGGGCTGCTGCTCGAGCACCGCCTGGCGGGCGCCATCGAAGAGCAGTCGCGCCACGATCTGCAGGCGGCTCCCGCACTGCTGGCCGGCAGCCGCGCGCAGTCCGCCGACGCCATGATGATGCACGCCAAGGAAGTGGCGACGACGGACGGTCTGGCAGCGTCGTTGCTTGCGGGAGACGATGCGCGCGCCGTGCAGCTTGTGGAATCGGCGCGCGGCGGCTACGGCGAAGAGGCTGTCCTGCTGAACGCGCGCGGCCGCGTGCTCACCGGACCCGCGCCCCCCGCTGCCCTGATCGAGCGCGCACGCGCCGGAGAAATGCCCGTCGAAGTGGTGGGCGACAGCCTCGAGCTGCGCACCGTCGCGCTCGCCCCCGTCCACGCGGGCAACGTCTTCGCCGGCATCGCGGGCATCACTTCGCGGATGGGCGCCAATGATGCCCGTGCGCTGGCCGGTCTCACGCGCGCCGATGTCGTCATTCTCACCCGCCGTGGCGGCATTGCCGCCAGCACGGCGGCCGAGCGTGACACGAGCGTGATCGCGCAGGCCGCGCGCTCATGGGCTGCAGGCGACTCGCTGGTTCACGTCCTCGGCGCCGATCATCACCTGCTCGCCCGCGCCGTTCCGCTGGGCGAGTTCGCGACCGCCATCCTGGTGCGCGACCTCGATCGTGACCGCGCCATTCTGAGCACACTGCGCCGCGTGGCGACGCTGAGCACGGGTCTGTCGGCACTGGTGGCGCTCATTCTGGGCGCGTTCTTCGCCATGCGCCTGGCGGAGCCCGCGCGCTCCGTCGCACTGGCCGCGGATCGCCTGGCCGCGGGCGACTTCCACGCCCCGCTGGAACGGCCGCACGTGGCCGAACTGGGTCGCGTGGTGGACGCCTTCGAAGCCATGCGGCGCGCGCTGGCAGCCCGCCTGGAGGAGCTGGCCCGCGCTAATCGCGAGTTAGAGGATCGCCAGACTCGCCTCTCCGCGCTCCAGGCGGAGCTGATGCAGCGCGACCGCCTGGCCGCCGCCGGACAGCTGGTGGCGCAGCTGGCGCACGAGATCCGCAATCCCGTGGCCAACGTGCGCAACTGTCTCGAAGTCATTCGCCGCCGCAGTGGCGCGGATGCGGAGATCCGCGCCTTCGCCGATCTGGCCATCGATGAACTGCTGCGCATGCACGAGCTGGCCGAGCAGATGCTGGACCTGCACCGGCCGCACGACCCCGGCGCCAGTGCCTCCGATGCCGGCGTGATCGTCCGGGAAGTGGCGGCGCTGGCGCGCGTCGGCGCACCGCCCGCGCTGCGCATCACCACGCAGGTGGCGGAAGATGGCGCGGTGGGTATTGCACCTGATGCCCTGAAACAGGTGCTGCTCAACCTCGTGCGCAACGCGCGCGAAGCCATGAACGACAGGGGCGCCATTGAGATCGCGCTGCATCAGGAGGCTGACACTGCTGTTATCGATGTGGCGGACACGGGCCCCGGACTTGCACCCGATGTGCTGTCGCGCGTGTTCGACCCTTTCTTCACTACCAAGGGCGAAGTGCAGGGTGTAGGGCTCGGCCTCTTCGTCGCCGAAGGCATGGTGCGCGGCGTCGGTGGACGCATGAGCGCGTCCAACCGCACGGACCGCGCCGGCGCGCGCTTCACCATCACACTGCCGCGCATCCGGACCACCGCCGGCGCACGTGGCAGCAGCACCGTTTCCTCTGACGCGGAGTCACGCGCGTGAGCAGCGCCCGCATTCTCGTCGTGGATGACGATCGCGCCTTCCGGCTCTCCACCGCGGAGCTGTTGCGCCAGGATGGGTATGACGCCGTCGCCGTGGCCGATGGCCAGGAAGCCGTGGACACATTGCGCGCATCCCGCTTCGATCTCGTGCTGCTGGACCTGCGCATGCCGGGCATCGATGGCGCCAGCCTGGTCAGCGCGCTGCGCACATGGGGCGATGGCATTCCCGTGCTCATGATCAGCGGCTTCGGCACCGTGGATGCCGCAGTGCGCGCGCTGCACGCGGGCGCCGACGATTTCCTGACCAAGCCGGTCGAACCCGAAGTGCTGAGCGACCGTGTCGCGCGTCTCCTTGAACGCCGGCCTTCCGCGAACGCGGACACCGATCCCATGCCCGGCGGTCTCGTGGGCCGCTCGCCGGCCATGCGCATGGTGTTCGACGCCATACGCCTGGTCGCACCCACCGAGGCAACCGTCCTCGTACAGGGCGAGACCGGCACCGGCAAGGAGCTGGTCGCCAACGCCGTGCACCAGCTCTCCGCGCGTGCCGCGGGTCCGTTCCTCGCCGTCAACTGCGCCGCGCTGCCCGAGAGCCTGCTCGAGTCCGAACTGTTCGGTCACCTCAAGGGCTCGTTCACCGGCGCCATGCGCGACAAGCCCGGCCTGTTCCAGGCAGCGCACGGCGGCACCATCTTCCTCGACGAGGTCGGCGACATCAGTCCGGCCCTCCAGCACCGGCTCCTGCGCGTGCTGCAGGAGCGCGAGATGCTGCCCGTAGGCGCCGTGCGCTCCGTCGACGTCGATGTGCGCGTCATCGCCGCCACTAACCGCGAGTTAAGAGGCGAGGTGGCCGCGGGGCGCTTCCGCGACGACCTCTTCTACCGGCTCAACGTCTTCCGCATCGAGCTGCCCGCGCTGCGCGAACGACGCAGCGACATCCCGCTGCTCATCGAACACGCGCTCACCCGGCTGGGCGAGCGCAACGGCGGGCGAGGCGCGCCGGCCTGCTCGCCCTTTGCCATGCGCATGCTCCGCGCGTACGACTGGCCCGGCAACGTGCGTGAGCTGTTCGCCGTGCTCGAGAGCGCCTTCATCCGCTCCGGCTTCGAGCGCATCGAAGCCCAGCACCTGCCCGCGGAAGTGCGCGCGTCCCTCGGCGAGAGCGCAGCCGATCGCTTCGAGCCACGCTACCGCGCCGACACCCGCGAAGAAGACGAGCGCACCGCCATCGTCGCCGCACTCGAACAGGCCCGGGGCGTCCGCGTCCGCGCCGCCGAGCTGCTCGGCATGGGTCGCACCACGCTCTGGCGCAAAATCCGCCAGTACGGCCTGGAAGCCGACACCGACGCCACCGGCTCCTGAACCGCACCGGACCGCTCGCCTTTTTCGGGCCGTCCTGGCATTCTTGCCTTCCGGCCGGTGACGCCATTGCACGACCCGAAAAAGCATGCACACCGGTGTTTCATTGGCCTTATTGGACCATCCGGGCATTCTTGCGTTCCGGCCGGTAACGCCATTGGCGCGACTCGAACTAGCCTGCACAGCGGTGTTTTTATCGGACCGTCTTGGCATTCTTGCCTTCCGGCCGCTAACGCCATTGGCGCGACCCGAACAAGCATGAACACAAATGTCTCATTGCAGTTCGCGCCACGGGTATGGCGCAATGACCCAAAACCCAAGAATGCCAAGACGGTCCGATAACTCAGGCGATGAGGCTCGCGCCCGCGTCCAGCCGGGCGCGCAGTGCGGCTTCCTCGAGGCCGGCAATTCCGGAGAGCAAGGTGGATGGCAGGGTACGGCGAGGGCCCTTCGTGAAGATGCGCATCACGCGGGCCGTGCGGTACAGCTCATCGGCCACGCGCGGCAGCCCGATGAGCCCGGCCTGTCCCGCCGGGCCCAGGCGCATGACGCGGCCATCGCGCCGTTCCACCAGCAGGTCGAGCGCGAACATCGCCGTTTTTTCCGGATAGTCGAGGAACAGGTCGCCCGGACCCAGTCCCAGTTCGACGGCCAGCCTGTCCTCGACGCGGCGTTTCAGTGGCGTGTCGCTTTCGATCCAGTTCCCCACGACGCCGGTCTCCAGCTCGGCCGCCACCAGCTCACCTGCGCGCTTGGGCAGCTCGCGCCGGCGCAGCTCATCCACCCAGCGTGCCACGCGCAGCGCCACTTCGCTGCTGCCGGCGCGGGCGCGCTCCGCGATGCGGAAGAGCAGTCCTTCATTGGTCTCGCCCACCAGCTCGTCCGTGCCTAACAGCCCGCTATCCAGCGCATCGCCCACCAGACGCTTGTAGAGCACGGTGGCCGCGCGCACGGCGTGGTGCCAGTAGACATTGCGAAACATTTGGTACTTCGCGAACAGCAGCGATTCGAGGGCGGCGACGCCTTTCTCGTGCACCGCCACCTCGCGCCGGCCGCTTTGCGGATCCTCTGCCAGCGTGAGCGCGTGCAGCAGCCGGTCCACATCGACTTCGCCGAAGGGCACACCGCAGAAGCGCGCGTCACGTTTGAGGTACTCGATCTTGTCGAGGTCGAGGCTGCCGCTCACCAGGCCCTGCAGCGGACTGGCGGAACGGCCCCGGATCAGCGCTTCAATGGACGCGGCTGCTTCGGGCGCCACCGTGGCCAATGCGGCGGCAACGTCCTGGTCCGCGAGAAAGCGCCCCGCCAGTGCCTCGTGATGTCCGGGAATGCGATCCGCCTGCAGCTCTTCCAGCGCATGGGAATACGGGTAGTGCGCGATGTCGTGCAGCAGTCCGGCCAGCGGCACCAGCGTAAGGTCGAGTTCCCGGACGCCGGCCAGCAGGCCGCGCTCGCCCATGAGCAGCAGAGCGCGCCGCGCCAGATGATAGACACCCAGCGCGTGATCGAAGCGGGTGTGCGTCGCGCCCGGATACACGAGGTGCGCGTGGCCCAGCTGCTTGATGCGGCGCAGGCGCTGGAAGGATGCGGCGTCCACGATGCGCACCGACACGGGGTCGAGGCGGATCGTGTTCCAGATCGGGTCGCGGACCAGAACGTGATTGTCCATGAGAAGCAATCGCCGCGCCCCCGCATGCGGGAGCGCGGCGCGGTTCATGTGCGTGCGTCAGAACTCAGGACGGAAACCGCTGCTGCAACCGCTGCGCGAGCGTGCGTTCCAGTTCGCCCAGACTGCCGCACGATACCCCCTGTGTACTGGTGCCATCGCGTGGCCGCGCATCGGAAATGATCTGCGTGGCAATCCGCGTGCGCGCACTGTTGGCGGGTTGCACGACGGTCATGATCTCCATCGATACTTCCCAGATGTCGGCCCGCGGCCCGGTGACGGAATAGCCGCAATCCACCAGCTCGCGCAGCGATTTGCCGCCCAGGCTGTGCGGCGCGCGGAAACGACCGCTGCGCAGTGTGCCGCGCGCACGGTCGATGCTCGCGACCGGAATGCCCAGCGCCTGCCACATGGCGGGCAGTGCGGACCAGACACTGTCACGCGGCGCCAGGATCTCGCCCTCGATCGAGCGGATGTCGGACGAAAGCCGGACTTCGGTGCCCGTCCCGTTGTCGGCGCCGCTCGAGAGAATGGCCGGCGGTGTCTGCGGCGCTTCCTTGATCACCGGCTGCGCTGGTGCCGATGCGCAGGCGCCTGTCGCCATGATCAGCGTGAACACGCACGCAAGCTGTCGCATGGCTCGATCTCCTGCTCGAAGAATCATGCGGGGCCGGCACTGCGAACGCCGGCGGAGACACCCTCGAATTTCGCGAAATTCTCACGGAACATCGCCGCGAGCTTCTTCGCCTGTGCATCATACGCCGCGCCGTCTGCCCACGTAACGCGCGGATTCAGCACCTCATCCGGAACGCCGTGCACGTGCTGCGGAACGCACAGACCAAAAAACGGGTCCGTGGTGGTGGGGACGTCATCCAGGCGTCCATCCAGCATGGCATCGATCATGGCTCGCGTGTACGCCAGCTTCATGCGGTGGCCGGAACCGTAGGGCCCGCCCGTCCAGCCGGTGTTGATCAGCCAGCACTGCGCGCCGTGACGCTGCAGCTTCTGGCCGAGCATCCCGGCGTACACGGATGGCGGCAGCGGCAGGAACGGCGCGCCGAAACACGTGCTGAATGCTGCCTTCGGCTCGGTGACGCCGCGCTCGGTGCCTGCGACTTTCGCCGTGTAACCCGAGAGGAAATGATACATTGCCTGATCCTGCGTCAGCCTGGCGATGGGCGGCATCACGCCAAACGCATCCGCCGTGAGGAACACGACGTGCGCCGGGTGGGCGCCCATGCCGCCGGGCACGGCCCCCTCGATGAATTCGATCGGGTACGAGGATCGCGTGTTCTCCGTGATGGAGTCGTCGTTCCAGTCGACCTCGCGCGTGGCCTCATCCATCACGACGTTCTCGAGTATCGCGCCGAAGCGGCGGCTGGCCGCGTAGATCAGCGGCTCGCCGCGCGGCGACAGCCGGATCACCTTGGCGTAGTTGCCGCCCTCGAAGTTGAATACGCCCTCGTCGGACCAGCCGTGCTCGTCGTCACCGATCAGATGGCGGTTCGGATCCGTCGACAACGTGGTCTTGCCGGTTCCCGACAACCCGAAGAACAGCGCCACGTCGCCGCTGTGTCCCGCATTGGCCGAGCAGTGCATGCTCAGCACACCTCGCCGGGGCAGCACGTAGTTCAGCACCGTGAAGATCGACTTCTTCATTTCGCCGGCGTAGCGCGTGCCGGCGATGAGCACCGTGCGCCGGGCCAGGTTCAGCACAATCGCCGTGCTGGTGCGGGTGCCGTGGCGCTGCGGGTCCGCATGGAATTCGGGCGCGTGCAGCAGCACCCAGTCGGGCTCGAACGCGCTCGCCTCGTGCGGCGTGGGGACGACGAACATGTTGTACACGAAGAGCGTCTGCCACGCGTTCGGACTTATGGAGCGCACGCCAATGCGGTATGCCGGGTCGGCGCCGGCCCAGACATCCCGCACGAACAGCTCCTGCGGCTCGAGATGCTGCAGGATATCCCGCCGCAGCAACTCGAACTGCTCCGGCTCCATGGGCGAGTTCACGCTGCCCCACCACACATGGGCGGATGTCTCCGGCTCGCGCACCACGAACTTGTCATTGGGCGAGCGGCCCGTGTGCGGCGTGGTAATGCCGACGAATGCACCATCGGCCGACAGCAGTCCCTCCCCTCGCCGCACCGCGGTCTCGATGAGCCACGCGGGATGCGCATTCCAGTGCACGGCCTGCCGAGGATGCAGACCGTGTTTCGTCAGTTCCTTTTCGGCGACACGGGTCGTAACCACCGTATTCGATCTCCGATCAGCGGGCGCGTCGTCGCAGCCGCGGTTTCTGTCGTGTGCTATATGTGTGCAACCGGGCCACCTTATTGGATTTGGCGCAGTCGTGTCAAGCGATGAGCCGCCTTGCCCGGGGGTCGCGCGCGCCGGTAATTTCGCGCCCGTCCACCGCACTTCCGACAGAATCGCGCGCGCCCGCGCGAGCAGGGTCGGCTTCCCGTGCAACGGCCCGTTGATCATGCAACCGACGGCCTGTCAGCAAGTTGCAGCCCGCCTGCGAGGATCCGTCGGTGCGCCGCCGGGGTAGCTCGACCGTGCTTTTCGCGCTCCTGCTTCTCGTCGTCACCGCGGGCGCGGCGCACGCCCAGGCTGACGCCGGGGCGAAGGCCGCCTGCCCGGACGGTCGCATCTCCTTCGTTTTCATCGACAATAACTCGATATTCGACACGTCCGATCCCGACCTCGATGCGCGCTTCCGCTGGGCCTATCGCGCCGCCAATGCGCTGCACGTGCGCACGCGCCAGTGGGTGATCCGCCGCGAGCTGCTGTTCCGACCGGGAGACTGCTACGACCCCTTTCTGCTGGCCGAGAGCGAGCGCGTGCTGCGCGCCTATCCCTTCCTCGCCCAGGTCGACATCTACGGCGTGCCCCAGACCGATGGCTCGCATCACGTGATCGTGGACACGCACGACGACTGGAGCACACGCGTGGACCTGCGCGTCCGCGTGGACCGCAATCTCCGCTTCGAAGGATTGCGCTTGAGCGAGTACAACTTCCTCGGCATGGGTCAGGAAGTCACCGTCTTCTGGCAGGAGCGGGAGGTCACACGCGACTACGGCCTCACGTATTTTTCGCCACAGATCGGGCGCACGCGCTGGGATCTCACCTCCGCGGTGGGCCGCACCCGTGCCGGCTCCTTCTTCCGCGAACAGATCGGTTATCCCTTCCTCGGCGAGATCGGCCACTGGGCCGGCCGCGAAGGCTATAGTCGCAACGATCAGTTCTTCGACTACATTACCCGCGATGATGCAGGCGAGAACGCGGCGCATGCGCTGTTGCCGGTGCGCTCGGAGAGCTTCGAGGCATCGCTGCTGCGCCGCTTCGGTGATCGCGGCCGTTCCCTGCAGGCGGGAGTCGGCCTGGCGCGGGAGCGGCTGCGGCGCATTGGTACGCTTCAGCTGGCGCCTGATGGTCACTTCGACGAGCGCATTCCCGCGGACAGCGCCACCGCTGCGCCCATCGCGCCGCAGACGATGGAGCGTGACGCCCTGCGCGTGCACTTGCTGGTGGGCGCGCGCGATGTGCATTGGATCAAGCGGCGTGGCCTGGACAGCATGCGGGGCGAAGAAGATGTGCACCTCGGCGTCGAAGCCGGCTTCGATGTGGGCCGCTCCCTGCCCGCCCTCGCGCACGACGACGACATGACGCTCTCGCTGCTCACGTACAGCGCGTTTGCCAGCGGGCCCGCGCTGGTCATTGCGCGTGCCCGCGGCGACGGTCTGCGTCACTTCGGCATTGTGCCCGACGAAGTGCGCTGGCAGGACCTGTACGGTGAAGCCGAGCTGTTCAGCTACCTGCGCTTTCCGGCGCTGCCCCGCCAGACCCTGCTGCTGCGCGCCGATGCGGCCGCCGCCCGGCACACGCGCACGCCGTTTCAGCTGACGCTGGGTGGCGAGCGTGGCGTGCGCGGCTACGACATCGAACGCTTTCCCGGCGGGCGCCGGCTGGTTTTCACGCTCGAGGATCGCGTGTACATCGGCTGGCCGCTCAAGGATGTATTCGACTCGGGCCTCACGTTCTTCGCCGATGCCGGTCGCATGTGGCCGGGCGACTCGCCCTTCGGAACGGATTCCGGCTGGCGCAGCTCGCTTGGCTTCGGTCTGCGTACTTCCTTCCCCGCGGGCAGCCGCACTACCTATCGCCTCGACTTCGCCTGGCCGCTGGACCGCGGCGGGGATGCCGGCAGGCTCCAGGTCCGGCTCACCATCGGCGAGCTGATCGGCATTGGCAATTCCGACAACGATTTCCAGTTCCGCCGCTCGCGCCCCGACGGCATCGCCGGCGACCTGTTTCGCTTCAACGGCAGCGCCCGCTCGTGAGCCTCCGTCCCGCGCGCTACACCGCGCAATGGGTATTGCCGGTCACGTCGCCGCCGATCGCCGATGGCGCCGTGCTGGTGGACGAACACGGTATTATCAGGGCCGTGGGTCCGCGCGACCACGTACCTGCACCCGCCGCCGCCGAGGACATTGCCCTGGGTGACGCCGCGCTGCTGCCGGGCCTGGTGAATACGCACGCACACCCGGAGCTGACACTGCTGCGCGGCGCCCTCGAGGACCTGCCCTTCCCCGACTGGATCGGCACGCTGCTGCGCATCCGGCGCGAAGCCGGCCTCAGCGCCGAAGACTACCGCGCCGCCGCGCAGTGGGGCTGCCTCGAGGCGCTGGCCGCAGGCATCACCACGCTGGCGGCCACCGAGGACTCGGACGCGACCGTGCACGCGCTGCGTGCCAGCGGTCAGCGTGGCGTGGTTTTCCGCGAGGTCTTCGGACCTTCGCCTGAGCAATGCGACGCCGCGCTGGCCACGTTGCGTGCGCAGCTCGCCGCGCTCGAGCCGCTGCAGACTTCGCTGGTGCGCGTGGGCGTTTCACCGCACGCACCCTTCACCGTGTCCGACGCCCTGTTCCGCGCGGTTGCCCGCCTGGCGCGGGACCAGGACCTGCCGCTCGCCGTGCACGCCGCCGAGAGCGCGACCGAGGATGCGCTCGTGCGCCATGGTAACGGCGTGTTCGGGGAGCGCCTGCGCGCCCGCGGCATGGCCACACCACCGCGCGCCCGCTCCCCCATCGCGCTGCTCGAGGCCACCGGCATTCTGGCCGCCTCGCCGCTGATCATCCACGCCGTGCGCATCAATGCCGAGGACATCGCGGCGCTGTCGGCGAGCGGTGCACGCGTCGCCCACTGTCCCACCGCTAACGCGCGGTTGGGTCACGGCATTGCCCCCGTGACCGATCTGCTCGATGCGGGTGTCACGGTGGGCCTGGGAACGGATTCCATGGCCAGCAACAACCGCATGGACCTGCTGGAAGAAGCCAGGCAGGCGCAGGCGCTGCAGCGCGCCCGGCTGCAGTCGCCGGTGCTGCTGCCACCGGCGGCACTGCTGCGCATGGTGACACTGGAGGGCGCCCGCGCCCTCGGTCTGGCTGCGCGGGTCGGGTCGCTCGAGGCGGGCAAGGATGCCGACCTGTGCGCGGTCAGCTTCCGCGACGCCCACGTGCAACCCGTGCACGATCCGCTGGCCGCGCTCTTCCTCGCGGCGCGCGGCAGCGATGTCACGCTCACGGTGGTGCAGGGCCGCGTGCTCTGGCGCGACGGCCGCGCACTCTCGCTCGATGCGACGCGCGCGCAGGCCGCGCTCCAGGCCGCGGCGGGCAAGGTGCGCAGCCACATCGCCGCGCACGCCCGGGCGGCCCCCTGATGCCGCCCCGCCGCCTGCAGCACGTCAGTGAGCGCATGGACGAGCCCGGCCTGGACGAAGGGCTGCTGGCGCGTGACCTGCGCCACATCGAGCATGTAAATGCGTGGTTAGGCGGGCTGCGTGCCGTGCGCGCGCTGCTGCGTTCCCGCCTCCGCCCGGGTGCACGCCTCACACTGCTGGACGTGGCCTGCGGCAGTGGCGACGTGGTGCGCAGCATTGCCGGCCTGGCGCGTGCGCACCGTGCGCAGGTGCGCATCGTGGCGCTGGACCGGCACCCGCAGATCCTGGCCATTGCGCGCGCCCGTACACCGGCCTCGCTGCCCATCACGTTCGTGCGCGCCGATGCGCTGGCGCTGCCGTTCCCCGATGGGCACTTCGATGTCGTGCTCATGTCGCTGGCGCTGCACCACTTCGAGGGTGATGCCTGCACGCGTGTCCTGCGCGAGCTCGTGCGCGTGGCGCAGGGACGCGTGGTCGTCAATGAGCTGGAGCGCTGCTGGCCCAACTACCTGGGCGCGAAGCTGCTCGCGGGAACCGTCTGGCGAGGAAATTCGCTGGCCCGCCATGACGGGCCGGTTTCCGTGCTGCGCGCCTTCACACCGGAGGAGCTGCGCGCCGCGCTGCGCAGCGCCGGCCTGGAGGATGTAAACGTGAAGCGACGCTTCTTCTACCGTCTCGTGGGGCTGGGCTCGCCGCGCGCCGCAAAATCTGCCGCCGCGGCCACGCTCGCGTAGTGGATGTCGACGACATCATCCACCTTCGCGGCGTACCCCCCGCCCATCACGAGCACCAGGGGCACGCCTTCCTCCGCGCAGCGCTCGAGCACGAGGCGGTCGCGCTGCACGAGGCCGGATTTCGAGACCTGAAGCCGGCCCAGCAGGTCGCCTTCGAAGGCATCAGCGCCCGACACCCAGAACGCAAGATCGAATGCGCCGTTGTCGAATGCCGCATCCAGTCCGGCGCGCACGGCAGCGAGATAGGCCACGTCGGGCGCGCCATCGGGCAGGCCCACGTCGAACGTGCTGCGTTCCTTGTGGAACGGATAGTTGGCGTCGCCGTGCACGGAGAATGTGAAGACCGCCGCGTCCTCACGGAACAGGTGCGCGGTGCCATTGCCCTGATGCACATCGGTATCGATCACGAGAAAGCGCTGCGCCAGGCCCTCGTGCTGCAGTGCGCGCACCGCCACGGCCACGTCGTTGAATACGCAGAAGCCTTCGCCGTGATCGGCGTACGCGTGGTGGGTTCCACCGGCCAGATTCACGGCCAGACCGTCTGCCAGAGCCGCGCGCGACGCGGCCAGCGTGGCGCCCACGGAACGCAGCGAGCGTTCCACGAGTTCAGGTGACCAGGGAAAGCCGATGCGCCGGATCTCCTGCGCGGGCAGCGTGCCCGTGCGCACGGCCCGCACATACTGCGCATCATGCACGCGCATGAGTTCTGCATCGGTTGCCGCCGCCGGCTCGACCAGTTGGTGCGGGGGTACGAACCCGGACCGGCTCACACGTTCTCGGAGAAGGGCGTACTTCGCCATGGGAAATCGATGACCGGGCGGCAGCGGGAGCACGAAGTGGTCCGTGTAATAGATCTTCATCGACCCGGTCCGTGGCTGGCGATGGGTGCGCTGCTGGCGCTCTGCGTGTTCCCGCGCGCGGCCATGGCACCGCACGCGAGTTCGCCCGTTCCTGCGCAGGACCAGCTGCCCCGGCTGCAGCTGGACAGCGCGGGCACGCGCATCTGGCTCGAAGGTGATGCTACGCTCGGTCGCTTCGAGGCGCACGCCACGCGTTTCTCGGGATGGGCCGAGCTGCCCGACACCACCACGTTCGCGGGCGCGGGCGGGCGCGTCGTCATCGATGCGGCATCCTTCAAGACGGGCAACGGCATGCGTGATGGACACCTGCGCGGCGAACTGAAGGTCGACCGCTTTCCTGACATTGTGTTTGTAGTGGGCAGTGTCGCGCCCGCCGATGCCGCAGTCGTCGATTCGGCGCTCGCGCCGGTCGCCGGTTTCAATGATGGCACGGTTGCCGTGCCGCTCCTGCTCGCGGGCTCGCTCACAGTGCGCGATTCCACGCGCGAGGTGCGCATTCCCGTGCGCGCCAGCCTGGCGGGTGACACGCTGCGCGTGCGCGGTCGTCTGACCACGAGCTTCCGGGCTCTGGGCATGAAGCCTCCCACGAAACTGCTGGGCACGGTGAAAGTGAAGGATGACATCGTGCTGGTGTTCGATGCGAGTTTCCGCCGGAGCGGACGTTGACTCAGGCGGATGTCGTCGTCGTGGGCGGCGGACCGGCCGGCTCGGCCACCGCGCTGCTGCTGGCTCGCGCCGGCTTCGCTGTGCTGCTGCTCGATCGCCAGGTGTTTCCGCGGCCCAAGCCGTGTGGTGATTGCCTGAGCCCCGAGGCGACTCGCGTGCTGGATCGCCTCGGCCTGCTGCCGGACATCGAGCGCGCTTCACCCGCACGTCTCGTGGGCTGGCGCATCTACTCACCGGCCGGCGCGTGCTTCGAGGGACGCTTCGACCAGATTCCGGGCACGGATCCGCAGGTCGCCTGCGGCTTTGCTCTTCCCCGTGCCCGCCTCGATGCGCTGCTCCTCGACGGCGCCCGCGCCGCGGGTGTGGCCGTCGAGACCGGCGTGCGCGTTTCGGCACTCCTGCCGGACGGTGGCGTGCACGGGCGGCGTGGCGCGGGTGAGACTTTCGCTGTGAAGGCCCGGCTCGTCGTGGGCGCCGATGGCCTGCGCTCCACGGTGGCCAGGCTCATCGCTGCGCCCGCGAGGCCACCCGTACTGCGCAAGGTCTCGCTTACCGCACACGTGCGCGGGCTGCAGTGTGCTCCGGACTTCGGCGAGATGCACCTTGCGGACGCGTTGTGCGTCGGCGTGGCGCCGGTGACATCGAGTGGAGACGTCGCCTGCAATCTGTCCGTGGTAGCCGGTGCCGACCGGTACGGGCGCGAGATCGCGCGCGATCCGCTGGCCTTCTTCCAGCGCGCTCTGGGGCGGTTCCCGGCACTGCGCGGACGGTATGATAACATCGTGTTTGAGGATGAGCCCGCCGCTCGAGGCCGCGCGCCCGCACTGCTTGCGTCGGGTCCGTTCGATCAGCCGACCCGGCGCATCGTGGCGCCGGGCGTGGCGCTGGCCGGCGATGCCGCGGGCTACTTCGATCCGTTCACGGGCCAGGGCATCTTCCAGGCACTCGCTTCCGCCGAGCTGCTCGCCGCCGAAGCGGCACCGCTCCTCGCGCGCGCTCGTGCCCTCGTTCCCGCAATGCATCGGTACCAGAGCCTGCAGCGTGCCCTGATTCGCGAAGCGCGCTGGCTCCAGCGTATCATTGAAGCAGTGATCTCGCGGTCCGGCCTGGCCGACCGGGCCATTGCGCGGCTTGCCCGCAGTCCCGCAGCAGGTCGTGCGCTGCTGGCGGCGACCGGTGATCTGGCGCCCGCGCGCTCCATTCTTTCACCCGCCGTGTGGCTCAGCCTGGCGGGTGTCCGCGCTGCGCCGGGTGCGGTCGAGGCTGCATGAATCCGTCGTGACCATTGTCGACGAGCGCGCCATGCGCGCCCCCGCCGATCTCTGTTTCCGCGTCGCTGCGGATGTCGAGCGCTGGCCCTCCTTCCTCTCGCATTACCGGTGGGTGCGCTTTCGTGCGCCCGACGCGTCCGGCAATCGCCGCGTCGAGATGGCCGCCTGGCGCGACTTCGGTTTGCCGCTGCGCTGGCCGACGTGGTGGGTCTCCGACATGCGCCTCGACAGCAGCGAGCCGGCCATCCATTTCCGCCACGTGGATGGCATCACGCGCGGCATGGTCGTGAAGTGGGAGTTCCAGCCGCGCGCCGGAGAGACGCTGGTGCGGATCACGCACGCGTGGTCCGGGCCGGCGTGGCCGCTGATTGGCGGCGTCGCCTGGCGCCTCGTGATTGCACCGCACTTCGTGAGCGCCATCGCCCGGCGCACGCTCGCCGGCGTGGGCCGCGAAGCTGAACGCCTGGCGGCCGCGGTGGAATCCTCGCCGACCACGCTCAGCACGCCGCAGACCGGATCCGCCTCGGAGGATTCATGACGAAGGTCGGGATGGGGAACGGACGAGATCACGCGCCCTCCGCGGAAGTGGACGCCGCCGGCAACGGGCATGGCCCGCACCGTGTGGCGATCACGGGCCTCGGACCGATCACCGCGGTGGGCATGGGTGTGGAGGGTTTCTGGGAAGGCCTGAAACGCGAGCGTTCGCCCGTGCGTGGCATCACGCGCTTCGACGCTTCGCCGTGGCGCTCCCGCATCGCGGCGCAGGTCGATGACTTCGAACCCGCCGCCTTCATGGAGGCCAGGGCCATTCGCCGGCTCGACCGCTTCGGCCAGTTTGCCATCGCCTCGGCCAGGCTCGCGCTGCAGGATTCCGGATTGGAGCCGACGACGCTCGACGGGGATCGCGTCGCGGTCCAGATGGGGACAGCGCTGGGGGGCATTGCCTACGCCGAAGAGCAGATCGGCAACCTCAACGCGGGCGGGTTGCGGGCGGTGGATCCACGCGTCGCACTGACCACGTTCGGTGGCGCCGCCAGCTGCTCGGTCGCCATCGAGTTCGGCTTCTCGGGGCCCAACTCGACCAACGCCATGTCGTGCGCATCCGGCACGATCGCGGTCGGTGAAGCGTGGCGGCTGATCCGCGAGGGCCAGGTCGATGCGGCCATCGCCGGGGGCATAGAGGCGCCGCTCGCACCGCTCTGCTTTGGCGCCTTCGCCATCATCCGCGCCATGAGCACGCGCAACACCGACCCGGAACGCGCCTGCCGTCCCTTCGACATGCAGCGCGACGGCTTCATCATGGGCGAGGGCGCGTGCTGCCTGGTGCTCGAGCGCTATGACATGGCCGTGGCGCGCGGAGCGCGCATCTACGGGGAACTCGCGGGATACGGCACCAGCAACGACGCGTACCACATGACCGCCCCGCGACCCGACGCGCGGCAGGCGGCGCGTGCCATGACGCTGGCCCTGCGCAGTGCCGGCATTGCCGCCGAGCGTGTCGACTTCATCAGCCCGCACGGCTCGTCGACGCCACTGAACGACGCAACCGAGAGTCGCGCCATCAAGGATGTCCTGGGTGAGCGCGCCTACCAGATCCCCATCAGCGGCACCAAGCCCTATCACGCCCACGCACTGGGCGCCTCGGGCGCCATCGAGACTGCCGTCTGCTGTCTGGCCATGACCCGCGGCTGGATCCCGCCCACACTCAACTTCGAGAGCGGTGACGAGGCCTGCGATCTCGATTATGTCGCTGGTTCCGGCCGACTCACGTCGCCATCCGTCTGTCTCACGAATTCCTTCGGCTTCGGCGGCATCAACGCCTCGCTGGTATTGATCCGATCCGCCTGAGGGCACAGTTTTTTCATCGTTGCGCAAACGCGGGTGCGCAACCCGGGGTGGTTGTGCTTCGGGGCCCGCGCCCATCCTGGCAGTGCGGATCGCTCGGCAACCCGTACGTGCGTGTCCGACGCTGGCTGTCCGTCTGGAGGCATGATGAGGAAGTTCACGCGCGTGGTCATCGCCAGCGCGCTCGGCATCACTCTGCATGCGACCACCGCTCGTGCGCAGGGCTACATCTTCGATCTCGGCGTGAACGCCGGGGCTTCCCTGCACACGCCGCTGGCCGGCAGGGACAAGGGCAACACGCCGGCGTCCGCGAGACTGGGAGCGGGATTCCTCATCGGCTCCCAGTTCACGCTCTGGCCCTTTTCGCGGATCGGACTGCGAGCCAACCTGAACTATTCCAATGTCCCGCTCAAAGCCCCGGCGGAGTTGTATCCGGACGTCAATCTGTGGAGTGGATCCGGCGATCTGCTGATCCGGCTGAAGACACCGAACGCGACCTGGCAGGGCCGGGAAACGCTGCCCTATCTCGCCTTCGGCTTCGGCAACAAGTGGGTGAACCCGGCGGGCAACAACTTCGTGTGCGCCGACCGCCCGCGGGTCCAGGTCTGGTCCTGCCTCCCGTTCAATCGCGCGCCTGGCGCGGGCGCCACCGCCGCTCTCGCTGAATGGAACGTGCCCATGGGCCTGCTCGGATTCGGCGTCGATCACCGCCTCTCGCCGCACTGGCTGGTCCGGCTGGAAGTCGATGACCGTATCTTCAAGCCTCAGGTGCAGTCGGTGTCGCGCTTCATCGGCGGCAACATCTGGGACGTGCCTGATGGCACGAAGAACGTCGCCAGCATCGTTCACGAGCTGAGCGGACAGGTAGGCGTTCACCTCGCCGTGATGCTACCGCACCATCAGGCGGCGCCAGCCGTGGTGGTCGCGCCGCCGCCTCCCGCGCAGCAGCAACAGCAACAACAGCAGCAACCCCCTCCGCCTCCGCCGGTGCAGCAACAGCAGCAGCAACAGCCGCCGCCCCCGCCGCGCGTGGATGATATTTCCGTGTGCGTGCTGGATCCGTCGGCCAGCGGCGGCGTGCGCAGGGTCTCGGCGCAGTTCCGCCATGCGAACGGCGACACGGTCGTGACCAGCGGCGGATCCGTGGTGCCGCTGCGCTCGACAGTGGGTGGCGTGCGGACGGCGGTGGATGCCGACTTCTACCTGCGCGGCACACCCTTCGTAATGCAGATGGGCCGGTTTCGCGAAGAGTTCATCACGTATGGCCGGCCGCAGAACATGGCCTGCGATGCCCTTGCGTACGTCGGCACAGTCAACGGTTATCCTGTGTACGTGAGCCCTGCGGATGTCGCCGCGTTCCTGTCCGACCTGCAGGCCGCGTTGGGCCGCCAGAACGGTGACCTCGCCGCCGCCCTCGCACGCAACAACGCGCTGCGGCAGAAGTTCGACGATGTGCGAGTCATCTATGTGCCCATCGACCCGGTGGGCGCGCGCGTGCAGCCGCTGCAGCGGCAGGAGCAGGTGCGGAAGGGTGAGCAGTAGCGCAGCGCAACAGGCCAGTGGGACCGGACCCGGCAGGGTCCGGTCCCGGCGCGGCTGATCCGGTCGTGCGTCTCACCTCACATTCATTCTTCGCGGCGCGATGCCCGCATTCCTGATTGGCACAGGCAGACTGCTCGGCGCATCCCTGGCCTGCGGCCTCAATCTGTACGCAACGATCGCACTCCTCGGCATCGCATCCCGCTTCGACTGGATCCAGCTTCCGCCCAGCCTTGTCGGTCTCGAGCAGTGGATTCTGATCGGTGGCGCTGCGGCGCTCATGCTCGCCGAGGTCGTGGCCTCGGCGATTCCCTACATCGACACCACGTGGGAGGCGGTGCACACACTGATCCGGCCCGTGGCCGCCATGTCACTTGCGTTCTTCGCGCTGGAGAGCCTGCCCTGGCCGGTGCAGGTGCTGGGCGCACTGGTGGCAGCCGTCGCGGCGCTGGCTTCGCACTCCGCCAAGGTCGGCCTCAGGTTGATCCTCACCACCAGCCGCCCATTACGCCTTCTCTTCAGCGCCGCCGAAGACCTGGCGGCGGTGACACTCGCAATTCTCGCCCTCGCCCTGCCGGCCGTGGCGCTCGTCGTCGTGATCGTTTCACTGGGCCTGCTCGCGTGGGTTGGTCCCGGCCTCTGGCGTGCCACCGCGTTCGCCGCCCGCGCCATCGTCTCCCGGCTGCGCGGCTTCTTCGACGGTCGCGGGTGGCGCGAGCCGCAGGAGCTGCCCGCTGCCCTCCGCCAGCTGCTCCGGGCGCCTGAGGAAGGCCTGCCACTGCCCCGCGCCGCGCGCGCCGCGCTGACGTCCCGCGCGACCGGGCTTTATCGCAATGGCTGGCTGGTCGTCGATCGCGGCAGCGCGTGCTTCCTGTTCCGCTCGCCCCTTCGACCGCACCGTCATCGCCTGAGCCGGCCGGAAGACGCAACCATACATCATGGACTGCTGGCGGACGTGATCGAAATGCAGACCGGCGACGTCAGCGCCACGCTCCATCTGCTCAAGGACGGCCCGTCCGCCGAGATCGCGCTGGGCGCGCTGCAACTGGTGATCGAATGAGCGCCGAATCCAACCACCTCGAGGAGTTCCGTCGCTTCCGCGAGCGCATGAACGAGCGCATCCTGGCCGCCGACAACCTCGACATCCGCCGCTTCTTCGCGCTCGATGGCCGCGTCTACGAGCCAGGCGCCCTCGACACGCCCACCAAGGAGCTGCTCGGCCTGGTCGCCTCCCTCGTCCTGCGCTGCGACGACTGCATCACCTACCACATCATCCGCTGCGCCGAGGAAGGCTTCACGGATGCACAGCTACTCGAAGCCATGTCCGTCGGCCTCATCGTCGGCGGCTCCATCGTGATCCCCCACCTCCGCCGCGCCGTCGCGATGATCGATGAAGTCAGGAGGGGCGACGCCTCATCGGCTGAATCCGGCTAGCCCCCGCCCGGCCACCACCCCTGTGCCGCCCGGAAACGCGTCCCGCGATCTCGGCTGTCTCCGCTTCCCCCGACTGCTCTGCGTCGCGACCAGGCCGGGCACGGCCCCGGCGCGAGCCCTCAGCCCGGATGCCTTGGAACACGTAACTGTACACATACGGAAAGCCGGCTAACTCCTGATGCAGTAACGTACAACGCGTCTGCTAACAGGGCACCACCGCAACAAGGGGGTTACATCGCGTTCACGCTTCACTTATATTCAGCGCGCTTATGATCAGACTCGATTCGGGGACCGGTCAGGTGAAAACTTGCGCTCCGGCGCAGGGTCACCGGGCACCCTGAGGAACAGCGGGGGTCGGATGCATGCCGACTGCCGCTGTTTTCATTTTTCACCCCAACGCCCACGGTGGATTCACCCATGTTCGTGAATTCCCGCGCTCTGGACTCCTTCGATCAGTACCTCTTCGACGTGGAGAAGTATCCGCTCATCGAGGAAGCTGAGGAGGAGCGCGAGCTCGCCCGCCGAGCTCGCACTGGCGACAAGGAGGCGGCGGAACGGTTGGTGACCGCCAATCTCCGGTTCGTCATTTCGTATGTGAAGAAGTACCAGGGGCGTGGCCTCGGTCTGGCCGAGCTGGTCTGCATCGGCAACGAAGGCCTGCTCAAGGCGGTCAAGAAGTTCGATCCGGACAAGGGCGTCAAGTTCATTTCGTACGCAGTGTGGTGGATCCGGCAGACGGTGCTCCAGGCGCTCGCCGAGCAGACGCGTTCCGTGCGCATCCCTCTGAACCAGAACTCGAATCTGGTCAAACTCTCGCGCACCGAGACCGCGCTGACGCAGATCCTGGGGCGCACGCCAACGGATCAGGAAATCGCCAACGAGATGGGAGAGCCGGTCGAGACGGTGCGCGCGCTGCGTCGCGTCGCCGCGTCCGAGCTGTCGCTCGATGCTCCCATCGACCGCGGCGACCGGGACAGCGCATCGTTCGGCGAGCGTTTCGCCGGCGCCGAAGCGGAAGACATCGAGGAAACGGTCGAATCGCAGGCGCAGCGCGAGTTCCTGGATCGCATGTTCGAGAAGTACCTCACCGAGCGCGAGCGCAAGATCCTCTATCTCTACTACGGTCTGGATGACGGCGAGGAACGCACGCTCGAGGAAATCGGCTCGCTGCTGGGCGTGACCCGCGAACGCATCCGTCAGATCCGCAACCGGGCGTTCGAAAAACTGCGCGAGAGTCCCGACGGTGAGGCGCTGGAGACATTCTGGAGCGCCAACTGACAATCTGTTAGGACGCAGCAGGAAGAGAGGGGCGGTCCCGCCAGGGTCCGCCCCTCTTCTCATCGTAGCCCCTGCGCCACTCATCGGATGTCCAGGCGCTCGCCTTCCCCCCTTCATCGGACCGTCCTGGCGTTCGCCTTCTCCCCTTCATCGGACCGTCTTGGCGTTCGTTCCTTCCGGCCGGTTCAGCCATGCGCGCGACCCGGATCGCTGTCGGAACGACCTCCCTCATTGTGGCTGGGGACGCGTGCATGGGACGGTGTGCCGTAAGGAAAGAATGCCATGCTGGTCCGACAACAATACGCCCCCGGTAGCCCGACTGGCCGCGCATCCGGTTCCTCCACAGCAACCATGGTGCCAGTCCATGTTGTGATGTTGCATGGAGTTGGCGCGCGGATCACACAGGGCACACGTCTTGCCAATCCTGGAAGTGCCCCTTTTCCCCGGGGGCTGGCGAGACTCGGGTCCACGACGGGGTGCACGGACCGGACTCGCCTCATTGTCGCGCAGCGGAGGTTTCGTTCATGACAGGTCGACGATGGGCCTTCGGGCTGGGCACGAGTGCGCTCGCGGTCCTGGCGATTACGGGCTCGCGCACCATCAAGCGGACGGAAGTCGATGCGGAGGATCTCGCGGCAACAGCCACGCAGCTGCGCGCGGCGCTGGCGAGCGTGAACGGACGCCTGGCTGCGCTGCAGGGACGCGCCACGCAACAGCAGAGCACGATCGAACTGGCGCGCCTGCAGGATCGCAGCGCGCAGATTCTGGCACGCATCGATTCGCTGACGGCGGACCCGGATGATCAATGGCGTGGAGCTGCTGCCGGACTGCGTGCGAACGTGGCCGACCTCGAGTATCGCGTCGACCTGGCGGAGATTGCCACGAAGCAGTCGAACGCCGCCGTTGACACGCTCATGGATGCCTGGCTGGCGGGCCTGAATCAGCGCCTCACGCAGCTGCAGCGGAGCGTCGTCGATTCCGCGGCTTCACCCGGACAGGCGGATGCGCTGAACCACAATCGCACGGCCGCGCAGCAGCTGGCAGAGCGCTTGGCTTTCGTGCGCAATGACGATACGCATGATGATGCGGATGCGCGCAGGGCGCTGGCGCAGGAAGCCGCGATGCTGCGGCGCGAGCTGCGTGCACTCGAGCGCGCCATGCAGCGCACCAGTGGTTGAACGTGCGCGCACGCATTTGCAGCCGGAACGTTGCGCACCCTCGCCGGTAACTAACGACGCGCCGTCCACCCGGAGTGACGGCATGCACGTGCAGCGCTGTTCCGCGAAAGGGACGAGATGGCGCCGACCCGCCGGCGAGCCGCGGTTGACTCCCGTTACGCCCGCCCGCGCCATGTGCTGTGGCGACCGCTGGCGATCCTCGCGCAATGCGCGGCGCTGCTGCTGGTGGGTGCGCGTTCCCTGATTGCCACGCCGCAGGCGACGGACTCCTTCAGCTGGAACAGCGCGCGCGTGCTCTCGCTCATGGAGCTGGCGCGCGAGCGTCGGCACCGGCCGCTCGCGGATTCTTCGCTTCACAATTATCAGGCGCGTGCGGAAGGCGTGGTGTATTTCTATCTGGATCCGCGCGATGGCAGTGATCGGGTGCTGGTGCGTACGGATCAGGTGGGGCTGCAGGTGTACTGGGCGCAACCCGACCGCCTGAAGCAGCGCATCGTGGGGCTGCGCAAGGAGAGCAGCCTGCCCAACCGCATGTACTACCACCTCGATCACCTGACGGTGGTGCAGAATGGGTTCGGCGATGTGATGCGCATGGGTGATGGTGACGAGGTTCGTGATGTGCCGCACCCGGCCGCGCCCGGCTCCGACTCGATCTATGACTTCCGCCTCGCGGATTCCCTAACTCTGCGTTTACCAGGCGCGCTGAAGCAGATCAGGACGTACCAGATCGATGTGCGACCCCGACGGACGGACCGCTCGGCGTTCGTGGGCTCGCTCTATGTCGACCGGGAGAGCGGCGACATCGTACGCATGACGTTTACGTTCACGCCGGCGTCCTACGTGGATCGTCGTCTGGACGCCATCAACATTTCGCTGGACAACAGCCTGTGGCAGGGGCAGTACTGGCTGCCCTGGGAGCAGGCGGTGGAGATCCGCCGTCAGGTGCCCGAGCTGGATTTCATGGTCAGCTCGGTGATCCAGGTGCGCTTTCGTGTCTGGGACTACCGCTTCAATGAGGATCTGCCGGAGTCGCTGTTCTGGGGCTATCCCGTGACGACCGTGCCGGAGGCGCAGCGCCGGACGTACCAGTTCGACGAGGGCATTTACCAGGACCTGCACGACGCCGGACTGGCGCCGCCGCCCGAGCTGCAGGAGTTGCGGGCGCGCGCCGAGAAGCTCGTGCGCGATCACGCACTGAGCGGCCTGCCCAGTCTGCGGCTGAATCTGCCCAATGCATCCGCTGCGCTGCGCTACAACCGCGGCGAGGGAGTGTATCTGGGCTGGGGAACGTCGTTTACGCCTCGTCCTGCGCTGCGCCTCGAGCTGCTGGGCGGCTTCGCCTTCGGCACGGAGCATCCGGAGCTTGCACTCGGGGTGCGTCGCGAAGTCGGCGAACATGTGCGCGTGCGCGCGGACGCCTGGGCACATGCGCCGCGCGACATTGGTCTGCGGCCCGGCATGCCGGGCGCGCTCAATACCGTCACGTCACTCTGGGGCGACGATTTTCTCGACCCCTTCTTCGCGAGCGGCGGCCGGGTGCGCATGGAACGCGATCAGGGCGAGACCTGGCAGCTGAGCGCGCAGCTGACCGCGGAACGCCAGGAGAGCGCGCGCCTGGAGCTGGCGAAACCTGTGTTAGGGGGCGATCCGTTCCGGCCAGTGCGCATCGCCGACCGTGGCACCCTGCTTTCCGCGACACTCGGCGTGCAGCGCATCGTGCAGGAGACGGACGGCTGGTCGCTCGGTGGCAGCGCTTCGCTGGAAGCGGGCGCTTTCGCGGGCGCGGGTTTCGGCCGCCCGGTGGTCGAGCTGGAGGCGCTGCACAGCGCCTTCGACCGGCACACTTCCGTACGCGCCACGCTCTCGGCGGGCGCGGTCTTCGGCTCGCCCGCGCCGCAGCAGCTCTTCCTGCTCGGCGGGCGCAATACACTGCCCGGTTATCCATATCGCAGTTTTTCCGGCGATGCGGCCGGTCTGCTCAACGTGGAAGCAACGCGTGATCTGGTCGCGCCCTTTGTCAGCCTGCGGCTGCTGGGAGCCGCGGGCTGGACCGGTGTGCTCGACGACAGCGGGCGCGCGGGCCGGGCCACGCGGGTGCCGCTGTCCTGGGGCACCCGCACCACACCGGGTGTGAGCACGAGTCTGGGCATGGGCGCCGGCCTGCTGTACAACCTGCTGCGCCTCGACCTGGTGCGCGGGCTGGGCAGGGGCGGCGAGTGGCAGCTGCTGCTCTCGCTGGACCACCGCCTCTGGTCCGCCCTGTAACGACCAGTTAGAAGGCGACGATGTCGTTCACCGTCCGGCTGGCGCCGGGCCGGGTGAGTTCGCGCACAGCCGGCTGCACGCGATGCGCGCACCGTCCGGGCACAGCAGGCCGCGGCGGCGGACAGCCACCGCGGCCCAACACGCTGTCAGGCGAAGGCTTCCTCCTCCGCCTCCGTCTCTTCGCTGGCGCGACCGCCCGGCTGTCCGAGCATGACCAGCTCGTAGACGCGCACCTCCGCGGTGGGCACCGTGACCCCGTTCTTCTCGAAGGACCCGTACTCGACGCGACCCTCGACGTAGAGCCGGTCTCCCTTGCGCACGTATTCCTCCGCCAGCTGGGCCAGCTTGTCCCAGAGGGTCAGGCGATGCCATTCCGTGCGCTCTTCGTAGCCGCCGTTGCGCGGCACGCGCCGGCTGGTCGCGAGCGACAGATGCGCCACCTTGGTGCCGCCGCCCGTGGTCTGGACGTCCGGATCGCGCCCCGCGTTGCCCAGCAGAATCACTTTGTTGATCGATCGACTCATGGTGCCTCCATGGAGTGGGTGTGCGCGCCAACATCGGCAGCCACTCGGGGCAGCAGAATGGCAGGATCGGCCGGCACGGATTTACGCACGAAACGGCCCTGTGCGCGCGAATGACGGTCACTTGCGGGACGCCGCGTCCGCTGGCGGCGCGGCGGGCGGCGGCCGTCGACCCGGCTCGGCAGTGCGCCATTGAATCGCTTCGGACGGACTGCCGATGCGGAGCGGCGCGGTGGCGGCTCGCCGCTCCGCATCACGTCGGCCTAGGCAGCGCTTTCCACGCGGCGGCAGGCGCGTTCCAGGCGGGCGAGGCCCTCCGCCATCTCGGCTTCCGTGATGAGCAGTGATGGGCCGATGCGCAGGACATGGCCGTGCAGGCCGCCGATGCCGATGAGGGTGCCCTCGGCGCGGGCCGCTTCGAGCAGGCGCTTCGCGCGTGCGCCGCTGGGTGTCTTCGTGCGCCGATCCTCGACCAGCTCGAGCGCCTGCATCAGTCCCATGCCGCGCACATCGCCGATCCACGCGTGCCGCTGCTGCAGGGCCTCGAGGCCCGCACGCAGCTGACGGCCGCGCTCGGCGGCGCGCGCCGGCACATTCTCGCGCACCATGATTTCCTGCGTGGCGAGCGTAGCCGCCATGGACACGGGATTGCCGCCGAACGTGGAAATGGTCTTGGCCGTCCAGGATTGCGCGATTTCGTCACGCGTCATGGTGGCGCCCACCGGGAAACCGTTGGCGATGCCCTTGGCCATCACCATGATGTCGGGCTCGACACCCCAGTGCTCGATGCCGAACCAGTGGTCGCCGGTGCGGCCGAACCCGGTCTGCACTTCGTCGATGATGAGCAGGCCGCCATGGCGATGGATGATCTCGGCCACACGCTGGAAGTAGCCGGGCGGCGGCACGACGTAGCCCGCCACGCCCTGTATCGTCTCCGCCAGGAAGGCGGCGGGCTTGCCGCTGGTTGTCGTCAGAATGACTTCCTCGAGATCGCGCACGAAGGCGTCGGTGCAGGTTTCATCGCAGGGCTGCCTGAAGGGGCAGCGATACGCGTACGGTGAGAGCGTGTGCTTCACCGCAAAGAGCGAGGAAGTAAGCGGGCGCCAGCCGCCCTGCGCCGTGAGATTGGTGGCCAGCGCACTGCGCCCGGAGTAGCTGTAGCGCAGCGCGATGATGTCGCTCCGGCCCGTGTACACGCACGCCAGCATCACCGCAGTCTCGATGGCTTCGGTACCGCTGTTGGTGAAGAAGGTGCGGTTCAGCCTGCCGGGCGCGATCGCGGCCAGCGCGCGCGCCGCCTCCACTTCATTTTCCGAGAGGTAGAGCGTGGACGTGTGGCCCAGTGTTTCCAGCTGCTGCGACACACGCTCGACCACTTCGGGGTTGCAGTGCCCCACCGACGTGGTGAGGATGCCGCTGAACAGGTCGAGGTACTCGCGTCCCTCGGCGTCCGTGACCCATGCGCCGCTGCCCCGCACCAGTACGAGCGGATCTTCGTAGAGCCGCGTCTCGCAGGGGAACAGGAATTGTCTGTTGCCCGCCTTCACCGCCTGCCCCAGCGATGCCGTCGTTCCCTGCTGCGCCGTGCTCACCGGTACTGTCGTCGTCGCCATGTCATCACCTGCTTTCGATTTTGCGAATCCGGGTTGTTCGTCGGTCGCATTGTGCACTGCGCCATCACGCAACGCGCTCTAACATCATGTTAAGACAGCGCGCCTTACGCGACGTGCGACGTCGTTTCCCAGCCCCAGCCCCAGCAACGTGTCGTCAAGCCGTTCCCCATCTCGAAATCACCACGCGCCGATCCGTGTAGAACGCGACCGCATCGCTGCCCTGCGCCTTCAGGTCGCCGAAGAACGATGCGCGCGAGCCGCCGAACGGAAAGACGGCCATGGGCGCGGCCACGCCCACATTCACGCCGATCATGCTGATGCCGGCGCGGTGGCGGAACTCGCGCGCCGCCTCGCCGCTGCGGGTGAAGATGGACGCGGCGTTGCCGTACTCGACTTCGTGCATGAGGCGGATGGCATTGTCGAGCGAGCGCACGCGGCTGAGCGCGGCGACCGGTCCGAAGATCTCCTCACTGCCGATCCGCATGCGTGGCTCGACGCTCTCGAACACGGTCGGGCCGAGGAAATGACCGGCGGGATAGCGGTCGACACGCGCGGCGCGGCCATCGAGCAGCATGTGTGCGCCTTCGGTCTCGCCTTCCTGCACGTAGTCCAGCACGCGCTCGCGGTGACGCGCGGACACGAGCGGGCCCATGTCCACACCATCATCGAGACCGCCGCCCAGGCGGAGCGCGGCCGCGCCATCGAGGAAGCGCTCGCGCACGCCTTCCCACGCGTCGCCCACACCGACAATGACGCTGCCGGCAAGACAGCGCTGGCCGGCTGATCCGAACACCGAGCTGAGCATGGCGTCCGTGCTGCGATCCAGGTCGGCATCGGGCAGCACGATCATGTGGTTCTTGGCGCCACCCAGCGCCTGCACGCGCTTGCCGCTGGCCGCCGCGCGCGCATACACCATCCTTGCCGTGCGACTCGCGCCTACGAAGGAGATGCCGTTGATGCCGGGATGATCGAGCAGCGCATTGACCGCGTCATGCGCGCCGTGGACCACATTCAGCACGCCCGGCGGCAGTCCGGCTTCGGTTGCGAGATCGACAATGCCCTGGTGCGTGAAGGGATCCTGCTCGCTGGGCTTGAGGATGAAGGTGTTGCCGCTGGCCACGGCGTACGGCCAGAACCAGAGCGGGATCATGACCGGAAAATTGTACGGTGTTATCGCGGCGAACACGCCCAGAGGCTGGCGTACGGATTCGCAGTCGATGCCGGGTGCGATGTCCTCGAGTGTTTCGCCCAGCATGAGCACGGGCATGGCGCAGGCGTGCTCGACGTTCTCGATGCCGCGCTGGATCTCGCCCTTCGATTCGCTCAGTATCTTGCCGTGCTCGCGGGTGAGCGTGATCGCCAGTTCGTCACGCGCCCGGTCGAGCAGCGCCTTCAGCCGGAACAGAATGCGGACGCGCTCCACCACCGGCGTCGCCCGCCACGCCGGGAACGCCGCGCGTGCCGCCGCTACCGCCCGGTCCACATCAGTTGCGGAGGAAAGCGGCGTCCGCCCGAGGCTCTCGCCCGTGGCCGGGTCCGACACCTCCAGGGATTCCGAGGCCGAGGAGAGAACCCACTGGCCGCCAATGAAATTCGGAGCGGTCTCCTGACTGCTTGTTAGCACTTCGGCTCCCGCGTCCGCATTGTCGGGGTTCCAGGCAACAGAATCACACAGGGGCACCGGAGAAACGGCGAGGTTCGGGAACGTGAAGTCGTTCCCCGGCAACCCGCCCGGGCAGCCAGCGCCAGCAACGCCGTTGCTCCGTTGTCCGTTTTCCCAGCCCCAGCCCGAGCCCCAGCCCCGGCAACGCGGTTGGTCAGTCCCATCAGATTTCGCCCCGCTTCGCAAACTCAGCGATGTTGTCGCCGGCGCGGAACGCGAGTGCCGAGATGGTCTCGGTGGGCTGGCCGCGGGTCGAGGTGACCATGCTGCTCCCGTCGCAGATGAAGAGATTGCGGCACGTCGTGCGTGCGGTGGTACCGGTCCACGACCGATGTGCGCGGGTCGTTCCCCATGCGGCAGGTGCCGAGCAGATGCACGGCCTGTGTCTGCGGCGTGACGGGCGCGGGCCAATGCCGCTCGCGCCCGCGGCTTCGAGGATTTCCATCGCGCGATCCACAGGAACTGTGCGTCTGAGATCGTCCTCGTGGTCGCGGTACGTCACGCGCAGCGCGGGCAGGCCCCAGGCATCCTTCAGCGTCGGGTCCAGCGTGATGCTGTTGGACTCGAGCGGCAGTGATGTGGAGTGCGTGGCGAAGAACGTGTGCGTTGTAGTTGTCGCCGAGCATGCTCTTGTACGGCGCGCCCCATGTGCGGCGCGTCCGGCGGCAATCCGCCCATGGCGAAGATGATGGGGTATTGCTGAACCGCGCATCGATGCCGCCGCCGCCATAGAAGCCGCGATGCGGATCGGTCTCGTAGAAATCGAGAATCATACGCGTCGTCTGCACGCCTTGTACTCGTTGAGCGGGTGCTCGAACACACCGAACGCACGAAGTTGCCGTTGAACATGAAGTACTTGCCGACCATGCCGCTGGAATTGGCCAGCCGTGCGCGAACGGGCCGGAAGCGGAATTGAGCAGCAGGCGCGGCGTTTCAGCGCCGTTGGCGCAGAGCACGACGGCCTTCGCGGCTGCCGCTGCTCGTGCCGGTCGGCATCGAAATAGATCGCGCCAGTGGCGCGACCCGACTCGTCGGTTTCGATCGTGCGAACATAGCTGTCCGGCCGGATCTCGCAGCGGCCGGTGGCCTCGGCGAGCGGCAGCATGGCCGCCATCGATGTGGACTTGGCGCGGTACTCGCACATGAAGCCGAGACACCAGCCGCAATGCTGGCAGGCGGGCCGCCCGTTGTACTCGACGGAGTTGATGGCCATGGGCGTGGGCTGCGGATGGTAGCCCAGCTTTCTGGCCGCCGCGTTCGAAGATCACGCCGGATGATTTCACGGGCAGTGGCGGCATGGGATAGCCCTTCGAGCGTGGCGGATCGAACGGTCCGGGCACACCGGACACACCGAGCTCCCATTCCGCCTTCGTGTAGTAAGGCTCCAGTTCCTCATAGGTGATGGGCCAGTCCACGAGCCCGGTGCCCGGCACGCCGCCCAATGTGCTCGCCTCATGGAAGTCGATCGGGCCGCATGCGCCAGAAGTTCGCAGTGAAGTGCGCATTGCTGCCGCCCACCATGCGGCCGTATATGACGCCCTGCGCGGGCTGGGCCTTGTCGGTCGGTGATGCGCGGAACGTCTGCGGCTGCTTGTCCGGGCTGTTAGCCCACCTGGGACAGGATGAAGTAGCCGAGCTCGTCGTGCTGGAACTGCGACTCCGTGAGGCGAGGTCCCTGCTCCAGTACGACGACGGAAAAGCCCGCGGTGGACAGCTCCTTGGCGATGATGCCGCCCGCAGCGCCCGACCCGACGATCACGAAGTCGACGGTCTCGCTCAGCGGAAAGCGAACGGCTGGATGCGGTTCGCGCATGGGTCAGCCTCCCCGATTGGCTTCGGCGTCGTACCAGCCGAAGGGCGGTCGATAGAGGGGCTGATGATCGTAGCCGATCAGCTTCCAGCCGGCATCGTCCTGATTGCCACCCCAGGACGGGTCCGCGAACATGCCGAACAGTGTGAGCTGGCGCACGCCCTGGAAGAAATCCTGCCGCTCGATTTCGTGCAGCACTTCGTCCTGCTGCGCGGGAGCGAGCGCGGCAAACGACGATGTGCCTTTCCAGCGCTTGCGCACGCGTCTGTTCAGGTCGGCGAGGCCCTTGTCGACGATGTGCTTCTGCGGCGCCGCGAACGTCGTGAACGCGCGGTCCATGAAGTGAATGACACCCGCGTCCCTCGCGCCCGGCGTGTCGTCGGAGGGCATGATGCGCGACGCCACGGCCTCGAGATCCGCGGCCTGCCCTGGCGTGAGCGAGAGGTAGCGGTGTGGCGGCGGCGCCTGCCGCCGTTGCACCGCCCAGGCGAGGGCTTCACGCACCCTGACCGCGTCACCGAGGAGTAAGGCGGCGCCCGTTATTCCTGCGGCCTCTATGAACGAACGGCGGGATTTCGCGTCACTCATGAACAGGGCGTGCCCGGTCTGGGGTATGAGAGGAATGACGTGGCCAATGCTACGGCCGCACCGGTCACGCCCGCCAGTGCCGGCTCGTCGGCAGCAGAGCCATCCGCCGCGTCGCCAGCCCTGGCAGGAACGATGGCGGAAACGACGGGAGCGGAGGCGGACGTGTCGCCTGATACCAGAACGGTGCTCCGCCTCTACGCTCTGGCCGCGCGCGCGTTGCGGAGCGCCGGCACCTTCGAGGAGAGCCACGGATGGAAGCACGCGCAGCGCGCGACATCACGCGACGCGATCTGCTGGCGCGCGGAATTACCGCCGCGGTCGGACTGAGCCTGGCGCAGCGCGTGCACGCCGGCGGCGACGGCGCACAGACGGACGCGCCGCTCCTGCGCCCGATTCACGCGAGCGGCGAACGCATCCCGGCGATCGGGCTGGGGACGTGGCAGACTTTCGATGTGGGCACGGGCGCTGCCGAGAGGGCACCGCTGCGCGATGTGGTGCGCCGCTTCTCGGCGCTGGGTGGCGCGGTCATCGACTCGTCGCCCATGTACGGCCGTGCCGAAGCCGTGGTTGGCGACCTGGTAGCGGAGCTTTCACTCCGGCCCCGCCTGTTTCTCGCCACCAAGGTGTGGACGCAGGGACGCGAGAGTGGCATCCAGCAGATGCGCACTTCGCTCAGCCGCCTGCACGCGGAGCCCATCGACCTCATGCAGGTGCACAATCTGCTGGATGTCGAGACTCAGCTGGAGACGCTGCACGCATGGAAAGCGGAAAAGCGCATTCGGTACGTCGGTGTCACGCACTACACGGTGGGAGCCTATACGCAACTCGAGCGGATCCTGTCCACACAGCCGCTCGACTTCGTGCAGCTGAACTACTCGCTCGCGGAGCGGGAGGCGGATCAGCGACTGCTGCCGCTGGCCAAGGAGCGCGGCGTCGCGGTTCTGGTGAACCGACCCTTCGCCGAGGGTGGACTCTTCCGGGCAGTGGCCGGACGTGCATTGCCGGACTGGGCGGCGGAATGCGGCGCGCACTCGTGGGCGCAGTTCTTCCTCAAGTGGATCGTCGCGCACCCGGCCGTCACCTGCGTCATCCCGGCGACGTCGGATCCCCACCACCTCGAGGACAACATGGGCGCGCTGCGCGGACCGCTGCCCGACGAAGTCACACGTACACGCATGCTGCGTCTCGTTCAGCAGTCGTAAGCGGGAACCGAGCGCGGGCCGCGGGCATGACGGCCTGCCGGGTGCGGTTCCTGCATGATGCCGTTTTTCATTGCCAGGAGGCTCAATGTCCATCCTCGTGACCGTCCGTTCCCTGGCCGATGTAGGTCCCTCGGAAACTGTGCGCATCGAACGCATCCTGTTCCACACCCTGCAGGACCTGTGTTACGGCCTCGGGCTGGAAGTCGGGGACGTGGTGCGCTGCCGTCGCGCCACGCGCTCGATCCTCGTGCTGGAAACGGAGACGGGCCGCACCATCATCGTCGATACCGACTGGGCCCGTTTCGTAGAAGTCAGCAATGACGCCACGGCACCGACTGAGCCGGCAGCCGTGACGGACTCCGTCTCGACTGCGGTGTGATCGTGTGATTCGTACCGTCTGTCAGCGGGACGTGAACAGGTAGGTGAAGAGACCGCGGGCAACATGGGATTCGCCCTGGCTGACGTCGACTTCACAGACGCCAAGCCGCTTTCCCCTGCGCAGCACGGTGGCCCGCGCAAGGATTTCGCCTTTACCCGGCAGCGCCGGCCGCAGGAAGTTGATCTTCAGCTCCACTCCCACCATGGCATTGCCATCGCCCAGGTCCGGCATGAAGCAGTAGACGGCCGCCGTGTCCGCGAGGGAGGTGAGGATGCCGCCGTGCACTACGCCGGTTTCCTGCTCGAATTCCGGGGCCGCATCCATAGCGACGATGCCGTGCCGCTCTGATCGCTCGATCAGTCGGAAGCGCAGGTGACGGTTCGAGGGTACGTCCCCGAAGGCGGGTCTACTTGCAGTCATACCAGGTTTCGCCCACGCCGGTGGCCACTTCCAGCGGCACATTGAGCGGGAACGCACCCTCCATCAGCTCGACGACCAGCTGTCGCGTCTCATCGATGGCGGCCCGCGGCACCTCGAACAGCAGTTCGTCATGCACCTGCAGCAGCATGTGCGCGGTCAGCGCGCGCTGTGCGAAGGCCTGATGAATGCGGATCATTGCGATCTTGATGATGTCCGCAGCCGTTCCCTGCACGGGCGCGTTGGTGGCGGCGCGTTCGCCGAACTGTCTGATGTTCCAGTTCTGCGCACGCAGTTCCGGGATGTAGCGACGGCGCCCCGACAGCGTCTCCACGTAGCCCAGCGACTTCGCCTTCTCGATCTGCTCGTCGAGGTAGCGACGCACGCCCGGCAGCCGTTCGAAATACTGCGCGATGAACGCCTTGGCTTCCGCGACGCTGGTGTTCAACTGCTGCGACAGCGCGAAGGGACCGATGCCGTAGATGGTCGCGAAATTGACGGTCTTGGCAGCAGCGCGCATGTCCGCGCTGACCTGGTCGATCTGCGTTCCAAAAATCAGCGCGGCAGTCTGGCGGTGCACGTCGATGCCGCTGGTGAACGCCTCTGTCATCACCGGGTCACCCGACATGTGCGCCAGGATGCGCAGCTCGATCTGCGAGTAATCCGCGGCCAGGAACAGGTGGCCGTCCGCCGGTACGAAGCCTTTGCGCAGCTCGGCGCCCGTCTGTGAGCGGATGGGGACGTTCTGCAGATTCGGATCGCTCGAGGAAAGCCGTCCGGTCGCCGCCACCGTCTGGCTGAAGCTGGTGTGGATGCGGCCCGTGCGTGGATTGACCTGCAGGGGCAGCGCATCGACGTACGTGCCCTTCAGCTTGTCCAGCTGGCGGAACTCGAGGATCAGTGTGGGCAGACGATGCCCGGCGGCGGCCAGCTCCTCCAGCACCGAGGCGTCTGTCGATGCGCCGGTCTTCGTCTTGCGCAGTACGGGAAGCTCCAGCTTGTCGAACAGGATCGCACGGAGCTGCGGCGTGGAATTGATATTGAACTGTTCGCCCGCCTCCTTGTAGATCTCCTCCTCGATCAGGCCCAGGTCCCGCTCCAGTTTGACGTGCTGTTTCTGGAAGAACGGCAGATCGATGCGGATGCCTTCCCACTCCATGTCCGCGAGCACGGGAATGAGCGGCATCTCGATATCGCGGTAGAGACCTTCCAGGGCGGAGCGCTTCAGCTCCGGCTCGAACAGCGCATGAAGCCGGAGTGCAATGTCGGCGTCTTCGGTGATCCAGTCACCCGCGGTGCGCACGTCGATTTCAGCGATGGGCTGTGCTTCCCTGCCCTTGCCTGTCACCTCGTCGCGGCCCTTGCGATGATGACCGAGATGCTGCAGCGCGAGCGACTGGCTCTCGTGCTCGCGGCGGCTGGCATCGATTACATAGGACGCGACCTGCGTGTCGAAGTCGAATCCGCGCAGTGTGACGCCAGCGCCGCGCAGCAGCAGCACGTCGCGTTTCAGGTCATGGCCGATCTTGGCGATGGCGGGATCCTCCAGCACTTCGATCAGCGGGCGCATCGCGGGCGATGCGAGCGCAGGCAGGTTGCGGACCTGCACGCCATCCAGGTCGAGAACGCCCGGTGTGCGGTGCGCAAACGGCAGGTAGAAGCCGTAGCCCGGACGCACGACCATGCCGATGCCCACGATGCTGCCGCGCATGGCGTCGTAGTCGGAGCCCTCGACATTGATGGCAACACGGCCGGCGGCGCGCACGGCTGTCACCATCTCGATCACGGCGTCCATGGTATCGGCCAGTCGATAGCTGCGGTCCAGACTGACGGGCAGCTTCTCCTGTTCGCCCAGTTCCCTGGCGAGCGAGTGGAACTCCAGCTCGACGAAGATGTCACGCAGCTTGGCGCGATCGGGCTCCGGAATGCGAAGCCGATCGAGGTCCAGCTCGACGGGCAGATCGGCCTTGATGGTCACGAGGTCGCGGGAAAGCCGGACGTCGTCGGCCGCAGCATTCGAGCGCCTCACGCGCGCGTTTGGCTGTGATCTCGCCGCGATGCTCAAGGACCGCATCCACACTGCCGAACTGGTCGAGCAGCTGGAGCGCGGTCTTGGGCCCGACGCCGCGCGCGCCCGGAATGTTGTCCGACGAATCGCCGATCAATGCGAGGTAGTCGACGACGCGCTCCGGTGGAACGCCCAGGCGCTCGGCCGCGTTGGAGGTGTCGACCCACTCCTCCTCGACATTGGCCTGACCGCCACGACCCGGATTGAGTAATGCAATGTTTGGGCCGATCAGCTGGTAGAAGTCCTTGTCGCCCGAGACGATCACGGCCTCTACGCCGGCGGCCGCCGCCTTCTTCGCCAGCGTGCCGATCACGTCGTCGGCTTCATGGTCCTTCAGCTCGATGATGGGGAAGCGGAACGCGTCCATCAGCTGGCGAATGCGCGGCAGCGATGCCCGCAGATCGGTCGGCATCTTCTCGCGCGTCGCCTTGTACGCCGGGTACACCGTACTGCGCTGGCTGGAACCGGCATCCAGCACGATCACGAGGTAATCCGGCTCGTGCTCGCGCAGTACCTTCAGCAGGAAGCGCGCGAAGCCGTACGCGGCCGAAGTGTTTTCGCCCTTCGTCGTTGTCAGCGGACGACTGATGAGCGCGAAGAATGCACGGTAGATGAGCGCGTAGCCGTCAATGAGAAACAGCCGAGGCCGGGTCTTCGCGGGAACCTCGGATCATGCGGTCGCTTGATTACCCCGTTGGAACACGAAACGCCCCGCCGGCGGGTCGGCGGGGCCCCCGTTACGCGGACGCGGCCCAGAGGGATCGAGTTACGTGCTCAGCCGGCTGACATTCGCGGCCTGAAGGCCTTTGTCTGTCTGGCGAACCTCGAACTCGACTTCCTCACCTTCGGCGAGAGTTTTGAAACCCTCCATCGTGATGGCTGAGAAGTGGACGAACACATCCTCGCCACCCGGCTGCTCAATGAAGCCGTACCCCTTGGCGTCATTGAACCACTTCACCTTCCCTCTGGCCATTACCTGCCTCCTACGAAGGGTTGCCACCGGCAGCAACAGTGCTGCGGTGGACGAAGGTATGCGCGATTGTGTGCAAGTGTCAAGAAAAACGTTACCTCCGTTAAATCGGCCATGAATCGCCATTTCCGGGCCACGGATCGACCCTCGGCGAGACGTGGGGGAGGTCACGGTCCGGACCCTCGCCGCCGCGCTTGAAACAGCCGTTGTCGAAACTTGTAAAGAATTATGAAAGAATGATTTACGCTATCGGGTCCGATGGGGTTGCGGCTTCGGCCGGGCCCTTCGGCAGCGGATCGATCAGGTGATCGGCAGCCTCGGAAGTGATGGGTGTGAACTGCAGGAACGAGTTGCGCACCATACTAGTGAAAGCGCTAACCAGGTTCGGGTCGAAGTGGCTGCCGGCCTCCGACTCAATGGTCTCGAGTGCAGACTCCGGGTGGAGGCCGGGTCGATACGGACGATCCGTGCAGAGTGCATCGAAGACGTCGCAGATCTGGACCAGGCGGCTGGCGAGGTGACAGGAGCGGTCGAAGCGTACGGCGGGGTAGCCTTGGCCATCCATCCAGCGGTGGTGCTCGTACGAAACCACCGCCGCGAGGTCGAGGTTGCGCTCGCGTTCGATCAGGATGCGCGCACCTTCCGTGGGATGGCGCTCGATGACGCGGCGCTCCGATTCAGTGAGACGACCTGGCTTGATCAGCACATCGCGCGGGATGTAGACCTTGCCGATGTCGTGCAGCAGCCCGCAAACGCCGAGAGATCGCGCGCGTGCGCGGGCTCGAAGCCGAGATGTTCGGAGAACGCGGTAGCGAGCACCGCGACATTGCAGGAGTGCGTGGTAGTGTACTGATCGAACTCCTTGAGCTGGAGCAACGGCAGCACGACCTGGCTTTCCTGGTGGATGGCGAGGGCCAGCGAGCGCACCACCACTTCGGCCTCCAGAAGCGGGAGCTGGTGGCGGTCGCGCACTTCACTGTGGATCCACTCGACGGCGGCGATCTCGTTGTCGAGCGAGAGTGACATCTTGCGGCCGGTCAGGTCTGTGGTGGGCTGGCCGGATTCATCATCGCGGAAGCCCACCGCGCCGTAGCGGATGCCCGTGGGTGCGATCTGGCTGAGCCACCGCGTTCCAGCCGCCACCGCCATTCATGCGGTCGACGAGATCGCGCAGGAACCTCTGATAGTCTTCGATCGTCACGGCGGGCGTGAACTCGATGCGCTGCACGCCGGCCGCCTCCAGCTTGCTGGCCCAGTCCCAGTCACGCAGCTCGCGCAGCAAGCGGCGGTGATAGACGGCTTCGCCTTCGACGAACGTGAAGCGCGGACTCCGATCCTCCTCCAGCAGCAGCTCGACTTCCTCGAATGCGGCGCTGATGGCGCGCTCGCGAGCCGGATGGCCCTCGTTGTAGAAGCGCATTGCGGACAGCGCCTGGCCCAGTGTGGCGAGAACGTGTGACGGCTCGCTCACAGGTGGGGCTCCAGCGATTCTGTGACTTCGCGGATCTCACGGTCTTCGCTGCGCGCCGCGATGCGCAGGACACGTGACGCGCGCGGGTGCGTGGGCCAGTAAAGGTTGAGGGCGCGCAGTGCCACGATCATCTCGGGCGATTTGGGCGCCAGCGCGCCGCGGCTGAACAGACGCCGCCGTCGCAGCACCCGGTCGATCAGCCAGTCACGAGCGTCGGAGGCGCGGGTGTGTGAAAGCACGCGTATCGCCAGCGTGCGCAGTCCGGTCTCGAGTGGCGTTGTCTCCAGAAGGCGGATCAGCGGGCGGGCTATGCCCGGTGGGGAGCCTTCGAGCGCGGCGCCTAGTACGAGGTTCAGCATGCGCGTGTCGCCATCCGCGAGGCCTGCGATGATGGCCTCCTCACGCCAGCCGGGCACGCGCAGCGCCACCTTGATCGCCTCGCGCCGCACGCGCGGATCCTCGTGCTCGAGGAACGACTGCGGCGAGAAGCCGGACGGAATGCGCTCCATTTCGCCCAGCAGATAGAGCATGTTGCGCTGCACAAACCAGGGGCCGCGCTCGAGTCGTTCGAGGATGAGCGGTCCGATTTCGGCGCCCATGGAGGCAAGGCGGCCCATGATCTGGCGACGCGTGGCGCGCGAATCGGCTGTCTCCAGTGCGTCGAGCATGGCGGCGGCCGCGGTCAGCCCGGTCCAGTCGAGCAGCTGGTCGACCGCCTGGCGATCCTGCTGCACGGCGAGCACGGCCTTGATGCGGGCAGGATTCACGAGGTAGTCACGGAACGCGGCGGTGGCCTTGCCCTCGTCGGCCAAGGTCAGTGCTGCCATGACATTCTGTAAGGCGACCGTAGGTGATGAGCTCGTCGAGTGCCCGCCAGACGGACTGCCCCGTAGCGCCGGTTTCGAGCGCCACGTGCACGATCATCAGGGCGTCCACGTGCGAGGCTGTTTCCGCCGTCGCTTCTGTTTTCCGACCCGTGACGGAGAGATAGCGCAGCAGTTCGCGGTAGCGTTCAGGATTGGGATCGGCCAGCGTCCAGCCCTCGACCAGCTGGCCTATCGCATCGCGCAGGACCACATCGGAAGCAGCCGAGACCGGACCGGAATGCGTTTCCGCGTTCGCAGCCATCTTGCCGAAGAGACGCAGCAGAGCATCCGAAATGCCCTGTTTGGATGCATTGGCCGCGGCGCGCGTGAGCGTCACGACGGAGCGCGCGGGAAGCGCACGACTGAGGTCGAGAATGAGCTGTTTGCGGGAGGCGAGGTCGGCGCCCAGCTCCAGCAGCATGCGCAGTGTGTCGTCACCCAGCTCAGCGACGAGCTCGCCGAACTGATCGGCCACCTGCGTCGCGGTCCCGCCCTTGTCTACCAGCTCCTTACCCACCTGCAGCATGTACTCGGCAATGACGCGGTCATAGCTGGCGTCCTGCACGTTGCCGCGGATGGCGCGCGCGAGCTGCGCAGAAACCGCATCTCCGCTCATTTCATCCGTCGGATCGCGGTGCAGCGTGGCGGCGGCCAGCGAGAGCCAGAGCTGCTCGGCCCGCGACGCCCTGCGCTCGCCGTTGGCCAGTTCCAGCTCGTCCAGCGCGATCGGCAGGAGCTTGATCGAGGACCAGCGTCGCAGCGCTTCTTCGTCCGTACCCATGGGCGGGTTCTGCCGCGTGTCCACGGCGAGTGCCGTGAGCAGGCCCGATACTTCAGCGGGCGAGACACCGCGCTCGAAACGCAGTGCGCCGATCTGGTGACGGTGGAGTGCTTCGGCGAGGCCTCGCAGCACCGCGTTTCCCGGATCTGTCGTGCCCCCTTCAATGACCAGTTTGTCGCGAGCCACGCCAATGCCCACGCTCTGCCGGTCAGTGAGCACGGCGTTCAGTCGAAGTGTCAGGCCGCGGACTGCGGATTCGAGGGCAGGATGGCCGGCGGGATAGGTAACCGTCTTGTGCAGCGCTATGGAGAGCTGGACGAGAAAGTGCGACACCTCCGGTGTAAGCGCTCGCCTGTCGGCGGACGCTTCAGAGCCGGTGGTTTCGCTTCGGCTTTCCAATGTGGCCGCCCTCTCGCGGCTGATTTCGTCCATGAGCCGGGGGTAGCTGGAAAATCGTCCCCTGTCTGCATGACATGAGTGTCGGCAGGCGACGCATTTGGCCTTGAGTCTGCTGCAGCTAAAATGGCGACCCGACGCGGTTTGACCTGGGCCACCCACGCCGGGTTGGTCCTGCGGTCAACGGTCGATCTTGCGTGCCTCGATGGCCGGCTTGTACAGGGCCTCGTAAATGCGGGCGTTGTTCTGGACGATCTTGACGTAGTCCCGCGTCTCGGCGAACGGAATGCGCTCGGCGAACTGCTCGTCGTCCGCGAACTCGGGGAATTCCTGCCAGCGGTCGATCCGGTTGGGCCCGGCGTTGTATGCCGCCAGCACAACCGGTAGCCGGCCGCCGAAGCTCTGCAACTGGTCGGCCAGGAAGCGGGTGCCCAGGTGGGCATTCAGCTCGGGATGGGTGAGCAGGTCGGCGCGGAAGTGCTTCATGCCCAGCTGTCGCGCCAGCACCGATCCGGTTGCGGGCAGGACCTGCATGAGGCCCACGGCGCCCTTCGGGCTTACCGCATTCGCGTTGAACATCGACTCCTGTCGGATCAGCGCAGCCGCTATGAAGGGATCGACACCGGCCTCATCCGCCTCGGCGACGACGATGTCCTGCCAGGGAAACGGGTAGATGATCCGGAGCAACCGGTCGCTCCAGCCGCCTTCCCTGCGGAACAGTTCCCAGCCTATGCCGATCGCAATGGTCGTGTAGCCACGCTGGTCGAGCGCCTCGGCCAATTCGTACTGCGCGCTCTTCGAACCCGCGAAGCGCCGGCGCACGCGATCCACCTCGTAATCCGCGGCGTCCTTCCAGTCCATGTCACGAAGGAGATCGACGCGGCGCATGGCGTCCCTGACGCTGGCAGTGGCTGCGGAGTCAGGCGGCGGCGAGAGGCGAAGCGGCACATCCCAGAACGACCTTCCCAGGAGACTCGCGGCATGGCCGCCGTAGTAGGAGAACGGATCCAGCCGAAGCACTTCCTCGAGACGGGCGTTGGCGAGCGAGTCGTCGCCCAGCTTCCGACTGCTCAGGGCTGACCAGTAGCTGGCCTGCACGTAACGCCGCCCGTTCGGGTAGGCGGAGCGGTAGGTCTCGAACGCCTTGCGCGCGCCTGTCCAGTCTTCCTGCTGATAGGCAATGCCGCCGAGGCGCATGTGCGCGAGGCCGACCTCATCGACATCGCCCGGATACCGGATCGTGCGACGGTAGCGCTCCTCGGCGAGTTCGAGGTTGCCGTCATCGTGATCGAGGTCCGCCGAAAGGTACATTGCTTCGGCGGCCGCATCCTGCTTCGGGTAGCGGGACGCGACCTCGAGAAATGTCTTTCGAGCCTGTGTGGTGCGCCCGTCGCGATACTGCGCGCGACCGGCGAGGAAGAGTGCGTCGGCGCCCAGCGAGGGCACGATGTTGCGGCGTGCGATGCCCAGCAACACGCGCTCGGAATCGTCGTAGCGACCGCTCCGGAACCACGCATTGGCGATCTGATAACGCAAATGTTCGCGCTCGCCGGCGCTGCCCTTGCCCGCGTTCAGGTACGCCTGAATGCCGGCAGTGCCGCGCTGCAGGTTGCCGACCCGCAGGTAGAGCTGGCCGATGAGCAGCCGATCATCGGCCGTGAGCCCCTTCATGTCGCCCAGCAGCCGGGCGCCATCCACGGCGCCGCTGCTCCCGGGTGCAGTGCTGATGGCGTTGCGGAACGCCTCGCGGGCACCAGCGGGATCGCCCAGTTCGGAGCGCAACGAGCCCAGCTCGACCCAGGCTTCGGCGCGACGACCGGACGCGACGAGCTGCGTCGTCGCCTTCAATGCCACACCGGCCGCGCCCTTCAGATCCGCGGCCGCACGGAACGCGCGCACGCGGTGGCGCCAACCCCATTCCCGGGCCAGCTCACCGTCCATGCTGGCAAGTCGGGCGTTGACCTGCGCCGTATCGCCGGTCGAAGCGAGGGCAGCGACGCTCTGGAGTCCGATCCAGTCGGCGGCATCAGGCAGCAGGGCGGCCGCCCGGTCGTAGGCGGCAACCGCATCGGACTCGGCGCCGGCCTCGCGCGCGGCGTGGCCACGGTACAGCTCGGCCAGGCCACGCTGTCGGGCGTTGCTCGCCGGAGTGACCTCCAGGTAGCGCGCGAGCGCGCTGCGACTCTGATCCCACTGCCCGCTGTCGTAGTAGCTGCGACCGAGCAGCCACCAGCCGAGGCCGTCGCTCACGGAGTCGAGCCAGTTCTGCCCCGCCAGCAGCGCGGCGACGCGCTCCCAGTCACCCCAGCCCGCTTCCGCCCTGCCCGCGAGCAATCGATCCGCCGGCGTGGTGTCATTGAGCGTCGCCAGGTAATCGCGCAGCAGCAGACTCGCGTGGAAGAACCGCTTCTCCTCGAGCGCGCGCAGTGCGGCTTCCGGCACGCGATTGCCGCGCGGCGTGCCTCGCCAGGTGTTAGCGTTCAACCATGCGACGCGGCTGAGGCTGAATGGTGAATCGGCGGATCTTCTCTCTGCAGCTCTGGTGTGCACGGGTGACAGCAACACGCAGCTCGCGCTGAGCAGGAAGAGCGAGGCGGATCGCGAGCCCATTATCATCCTCGAGGCTTGTGTAGAAGGTACGATCCCCTACTACTGGATCGAACGCGATCCCACCCCGGGGAAGGGGCGAGGTTGGACATTGACGATCCTAATATAGTTTCGGAAGCCAGTGGTTCCAAGTCGAGGCGCACCCATGCGATGGGCGTGGTGCAAATGCGCGACGCAGGCGCTGCCGCGAATCAGCGCAACAACACGATGAGCAGTGCGATTCCCGTGGCGGCGACGACGAAGCGCTTCCAGCTCCACTTCGCGTTGCCCTCTCCCTGGCGGGTCCAGAAGAGCACCACACCGCAGCTGCCGGGCACCGCGAACTGCGCCGGCGCGGCGCCGGAGACCGTGTAGACTTCCACGCCATTGAGCATTTCCGGCGTCAGCACGTCGTCAAGGGTGCTTTCCGCGCTCTGGTGCACGCGAACGCCGTCGATGAAGAAGGCGGGATCACAGAGGCCTGCGGAACTGCGCATGCCGATGAGACTGCGCTCCGGTCCGGCACGGCCGCGCAGGTTGACCGGCGTGACGGCGACGCCGGGCATCACACGCAGCAGATCGCTGGTGCGACTGGCGGATCGAGTCTCGATGTCGGCACGCGTGAGGAAACGCCCGAAGCTCGAGCTGCGGCGCCGCTGGTTGAAACCGGCCAGGCGGCTGTTGTCGCGCGTGCGCGCTGTCACTACAAGCGGCTGCAGCGGAATTACGGTGCGACCGAGCCGGATCTCGATCTCGACCACCTCGCTGTTGCCCACCTCGATCTTCGCGGAGGTCCACGGCGTGTATGCGATGTGCTGAACGCGCAGCGTGTAGGCGCCGGCGACGGGTGGCGCGAGGCGGAAGTTGCCGAGGCTGTCCGCGAGGGCGTTGGCGCGGCGCAGGCCACTGCCGTCGAGGAGAGCGATGTCGGCCTGATTGACGGGAGCCCGGGTCGCTTCGTCGACGATTCGGCCCACGATTGTCTGCGCTGACAAAGCGACTGGCAGCAGCAGCCCGTTTGCCGCCAGCGCCAGCAGCCGGAGGTGACGCATGCGTGGCTCCGTGAGGCGGGGAAGTTCGGCAGGCGAAGGCAGCCTCGCCGGCCTGCCGCAGGTGCCTCAACGAGAATCAACTATCCCAGAGGTCGCCTTGTGACAGGCGGGCAGGCCTTTCGCCACGGGTCAGGAACCCGACTCTGACTTCTTCTCCGTCCTGACCTTCAATCGATCCGCAATGGCGCGGAACGCGGATTCCGAGGAAGCAGTGAGTTCGTAGCGGCCGAAGCCACCGCGGTCCAGGAACAGCAGGACCAGGCGGCCGCCGGGCGCGTTTTCGTACATCCATTCCCAGCCGTTGGGGCGGCCGACGTATTCAGTTCGCCCGATGTAGCGCTCCTCCGCGAAGGAAGGCGGCCCGAGCACGATGTAGACACGGCCGCGGTCGGTGTTCCAGCCGGGCTGACCACCGGCTTCGGAAAACTGCTCGACAGCGTAGCGGACGCGCTCGAAGAACTCGTCCCGGAACTCATTGGCCGGCGTGGCCGGCAGCGGATCACGCCTCGCCCAGAAGTCTTCCCAGAGCCGCCGTCGATCCTGGGGCGAGCCGTTGCGCAGCGAATCGATTTCCTCGCGCGTCCCGATGAACTCGAGGAAGCGCAGCACTTCCTCGAAGTTGGAGACCATCCACTGATCGGATATGCTGATCACGAGTGGCGAGCGCTGTGCAATACCGCCGTCGGCGGAGCGGACTTCGACAAAGAGCTTGCCCAGCGGCAGCACACCTTCGGGCAGATCCACGAGCGCGCGGCGCAACGCGGTGTTTCCTTCCGTGATTGTCGTGCGAGCGCTCCAGACGTGATTGCCGCTTTCGTCCACGACGCTGAGCGTCACGGGCGCCGGCTGCTCCGCGTGATACGCTTCGAGGTAGACACGCGGTGCCTCGCCGCCGTACGCGATGGTGTGCCGCGGATTCAGGATCAGGTCGGGCGCGGAGTCAGTGGCGGCGCGGCCTTTGCCCTCGTAGACGACGACGGGTTGTGCCAGCCGCAGTCCGTCCCCCGTGTACGAGGGCACGGAAATCGTGTCCGTCGCACGAAAGCCGCGCGAGCTGTTGGCATCGCCAGCCTGCAGTGTGACCACGTACTCGCCCGGTGGCAGCGACACCAGCTGCTGGAACACGATGCTCTCATCAATGCGGCCGGTTTCCTGGAACGAGGGAATGCGAACGGACTCAGCACGCGTCACGCGTTTGACCACCTGCGAATCGCGGGTGGCGAAGTTGAGCGTGACGTTGTAGTCGGCGACGAAGCCGTCGGGGTCGCGCTGGAAGCGTAATGCGCTGTTGGGCAGTGACAGGCCGAACAGCACGTATGTGGAATCGCCGGGGCCGGCGATGGTGGCGAAATCCGCGACCGCCGGAAAGAAGCCCGGCCCGGCCACGAAGCCCAGCTGCTGGTAGGTCTGGAGCGGTGCCGACACCGGCCCATCGGTGCGCGGCTCGGGGCCGCGTGCACCCTGCCGGCCGCGGTGCGAGCAGGCCGCTGCCGTCAGGATCGCGACGACCAGCGGGAGGGCGTGCCGCATAACAGACTGCTTGGCGCGGGCCCCGGCAACGGAAGGGGACCGTGCAGGCAGTCCCTGCCCTGCTTCATGGGTACGGCTCGGGGTCATTTGCGGCTGCGCTCGACTGCTGTTGAACCGCGGTGGGTAGTCTCCAGTGCGTTACCCGGAATGCGTGTGCGGGTGCCCGTTTCAGTCGCTCCCGGGTGCCAACGGCAGCGAGCGCTCCTTGATGCACGCCGCAAAATGACCGCTGGCCTTCTCCGCGAGCGGCGGGCGGATGCTTGCGCAATCGGCGTCACGCAGAGGGTGCTGGCAGCGCGGGTGGAATGGACACCCCGGTGGCGGCGCAGCGGGGTTGGGGATGTCGCCACGCAGAATCACGCGCTGGCTGGTGTGCCCGCCCGGCCTGGCTTCGGGCACTGCAGACAGCAGCGCCTGCGTGTACGGGTGGCGAGGCGACGACACCAGGGCATCCGCGGTTGCCAGCTCGACAATGCGGCCCAGGTACATCACGGCGATGCGATCGCTCACGTGACGCACCACGGCCAGGTCATGCGCAATGAACAGGTACGCGAGACCGAGCTGGCGCTGCAGATCCACGAGCAGATTGAGCACCTGGGCCTGCACGGAAACGTCGAGCGCGGAAACCGGCTCGTCGCAGACCAGGAATTCGGGCTCCACCGACAACGCCCGGGCAATGCCGATACGCTGCCGCTGGCCGCCGCTGAACTCGTGCGGATAACGCGCGGCGTGCTCCGGTGCCAGACCGACGAGGCTGAGCAGCTCGCGTACGCGCGCTTCCCTGTGACTCCGCGCCAGGCCGTGCACGTGCAGCACTTCACGCAGCGCATCACCGACCGTGAGTCGCGGATCCAGCGAACCGAACGGGTCCTGGAACACGATCTGTGCGCGGCGGCGCAGGCGACGCAGCCCTTCACGGTCCAGCGCACGCACATCTTCACCGTCGAACCACACTTCGCCAGCGCCCGGCTCGATGAGCCGGAGCAGTGCCCGGCCCGCGGTGGTCTTGCCCGACCCCGACTCGCCCACCAGTCCGAGCGTTTCTCCGCGGCGCACGTGGAACGTCACCCCATCCACCGCACGCACCGCGCCCGCCGCGCGACCGAACAGGCCGCTGCGCACCGGGAAGTATTTCACCAGGCCGCGCACCTCTAACAGCGTGTCATCAGGTCGGCGCAGATCTTCGAGCAGCCGGCCACCCGTGTCGCTGTTGCCGCGCGCCGGCGGCAGCGCCGCGGACAGGCCGGTCGTATCCGCAACCGCGTCAACAGGCGTGTTCGCAGTGTCCATCACGCCTCGCCGCGTGCGTCAGGCGTGTTGACCCGCGCAGCGGAAGCGCCGTCCATCGGCCGTGTCTGCCGCCGTTCCGGATGGGTTTCGAGCCAGCAGCGCGAACGGTGATCGGGTGTCAGCGCGAGCAGGTCCGGCTCCTGAGCCGCGCACTGTTCCCAGGCGAAGGGACAGCGCGGATGGAAGCGGCAGCCCGTGGGCCAGGACGCGGGGCTGGGCACCTGGCCGGGAATCACTTCGAGCCGGCGCGCCGCGTGGTCCAGTCGCGGAATCGCGCGCAGCAATCCCTGCGTGTACGGGTGCCGCGGATCGGCGAAGATCTGCGCAACCGGGCCTTCCTCGACGATGCGGCCCGCATACATCACGAGCACGCGATCGCATACGCCGGCCACCACGCCCAGGTCGTGGGTGATGAGCATCAGCGCCATGCCCAGGCGCTGCTGCAGCCCGCCCAGCAGCTCGAGGATCTGCGCCTGGATCGTGACATTGAGCGCAGTGGTGGGCTCATCCGCGATGAGCAGGTCCGGATCACAGGAGAGCGCCATGGCGATCATCACGCGCTGCCGCTGCCCGCCTGACAGCTGGTGCGGATAGTCGTGTGCGCGCTGCGCCGGCGCGGGCATGCCCACCAGCTGCAGCATTTCAACGGCGCGCTCCCACGCCGCGCGCCGCGGGGCCCTGCGGTGCAGCCGGATCGCCTCGGCAATCTGCTCGCCCACCGGATACACCGGATTGAGCGATGTCATGGGCTCCTGGAAGATCATGGCGATGTCATTCCCCCGCACGCGCTGCATCTCGCGCTCCGGGAGGGTGAGCAGCTCGCGGTCGCGGAAACGCACGGAACTGCCCGCCACGATCTCGCCGGGCGGTGAAGGCACCAGCCGCATAATGGACAGCGACGTCACCGACTTGCCGCTGCCGCTCTCCCCCACGATCCCCAGCGTCTCACCGGCAGCAATGCTGAAGGAGACACCGTCTACGGCGCGTGCCACGCCGTGGTCGGTATGGAAATACGTGGAGAGATCGGTGACGGTGAGGAGACTCATCGCTGGAACGGCGTTGCTGGGGCTCGGGCTGGGGCTCGGGAACGGATTGCGCGGATGGAACGGATTGAACGGCGTTGCTGGGGCTGGTTGCTGGCGCTGGTTGCTGGGGAACGGATTGCACGGATTGAACGGCGTTGCTGGCGCTGGTTGCTGGGGCTGGTTGCTGGGGAACAGAAACGCATGACATGCACATTGGGAATACCGTGCAGGGCGTGCGCCGATGCGTGAGTGGCTTCCGGGTGCGATCCTATCGTTCTACTCATTGTGCGTTGAACACTCCGTTAGCATCCGTTCCCGAGCAACGCGCCCCATCCCCAGAAACGCAGTTCCATCCGTTAGCATCCGTTCCCGAGCAACCAGCCCGAGCCCCAAGCCCCAGCAACGCCGTTCCATGCATCACGTCCGCAAACGTGGATCCAAGGCATCCCTGAGTCCGTCCCCGACGAGGTTGAAGGCGAGGACGACGAGGACGATGGTGAGGCCGGGGAAAGTAGCGACCCACCAGGAATCGAGCAGGCTGTCACGGCCGGCGTTCACCATGTCGCCCCATGAGGGGAGCGGCTGGGGCGGGCCGAGGCCGAGGAAGGCGAGGCCGGCTTCCAGCACGATGGTGTTGCCCACGCCCAGCGTGGCGGAGACGATGACGGGCGCCAGCACGTTGGGGATGATGTGGCGCAGCACGATGCGGGAGCGGCCGAAGCCGAGCGCGCGCGCGGCCTGGATGTACTCGCGTTCGCGCAGACTCAGCACATTGCCGCGCACGATACGCGTGGTCGAGGGCCATTGCGTGAGACCGAGCACGAGAATGAGCACGGTCAGCGTCTGGCCGAACAATGCCACAATGAGGATGAGCAGCACCAGTCGGGGAAACGCCAGCACCATATCGGTGAAGCGCATGAGCAGGCCATCCAGACGGCCGCCCGCGTAGCCGGCAATGGCGCCCAGCAGTGTCCCGATGGTGATGCTGATGAGGGTCGCGAGGAAACCGATGGACAGCGAGATGCGTGCGCCGTACAGGATGCGGCTCAGGATGTCGCGGCCGAAGCGGTCGGTACCGAACCAGTGCGCCAGCGATGGCGACAGGTACGCCGTGTGCGCGATGTCGGCCTGGGCGATGGGGTCGTAGGGCGAAAGCAGGGGCGCCAGCAGCATGGCGATGTAGAGCAGCAGGATCAACCATGCGGACAGCAGTGCCGGGCGATTGCGCCGGAACTGGCGCCATGCGATGCGCCACTGCGAAACGGGGGCATTGGCGGGCCGGGCGCGCGGTGCGAGATCGCGGAACGCGAGCACCCAGAGCGCCAGCGCAATGACGACCAGCGTTGCGACGGCGACCCAGCCATCGAGCGAGCCGGTGCGTGGTACCGCAGCCAGGCGATGGCGAGCGGCAATCACGATGACAGCGAGCGCGAACCAGCCGGTGAGCAGCTGCGCACCTTGCGCGGAGCGGCCAGCGAACAGCTGCCCCAGCCCCGGCACGATCGCCGACGCGATGCGCGGACCTGCGCCGGCCCGCCCGCCTGAGCCGCTCCCCGGTGTGGCCTGCGACGCGTCAGTCATAGCGGATGCGGGGGTCGGCCCAGGCGTAGAGCACGTCGGCCAGCAGGTTCCCGGATACAGTGAGCGCAGAGAAGATGAACGTGGTGGCCATGATCACGGGATAGTCGCGCTGCGCGATGGCGCTCACGATCACGCGGCCCATGCCCGGCCAGGCGAAAATGGATTCGACGAAGACCGCGCCACTGAACAGGAACGGCAGATACAGTCCCAGCAGCGTGATCACGGGAATCAGCGAATTGCGCAGCGCGTGGCGCAGCACAACACTGCGTTCCGGCAGCCCCTTGGCGCGCGCGGTGCGGATATAGTCCTGGCGGATGACCTCGAGCATCTGGCCGCGCGTGTAGCGGGCCACGCCGGCGGCCAGCGCCAGCGTGAGCGTGCTCACGGGCAGCACGAGATAGCGCAGGCGATCCGCGATGCGGCCCGGGAACGACAGCTGGTCGTGATCGATGCTGGTCATGCCGGTGGCCGGAAAGGCGATGGGCCAGCCCCACTGGTGCGCCTTCAGCGCGAACAGCAGCACCATCATGAGCGCCAGCCAGAACGAAGGCATGGAGTAGAAGAACAGCGCGGTGACGCTGAGCACGGTGTCTCCCACCGTGTACTGGCGCACAGCCTGGTAGACGCCGATCAGCACGCCCACGATGAAGACCAGCACGAGTGTCGTGAGCGTGAGCAGCAGCGTGTTAGGAAGCGCCTCGAGGAGGATGGTGGCGACGGGCCGGCCCTGCGTCAGCGACCAGCCGAAATGCCCTGTCAGGAAAGCGCCCAGCCAGCGGATGTACTGGATGTAGATGGGCTGATCCAGGCCGAGATTGCGGCGGGTCTGCTCGATGACCTCGGGCGGGATGCCCGGGCCGAACAGGAACGATGCGGGATCGCCGGGCGCCAGGTTGAGCACGAAGAAGATGAGCGTGGCAATGCCGAGCAGCAGAGGAATCGCGCCCAGCAGCCGCCGCAGAACGAACTTGCCCATGCAAATGCGCTGCTAGCGGGCCACAGCGCCGGGCGACAGCGTCCACTGTCGCATGGTCAGCAGCTCGCCACGCGGATCCATGGTCACGCCGCCCACGGTGTTGTTGACGGCGCCCAGCTCGTTCAGCCAGAACATGAAGGTGACCGGCTGCTGCTGCTGCAGGCGCTCGATGAGGTCGTGCCAAATGCGGCGCTGCTGCGCAGGATCCGTCGCGGCGCCACCCTGCACCGTCAGGCGGTCCAGAACGCTGTCCCGGACTGTGCTGCGATTGGCGGAACCCTGCCTGGCGGCCTCCGTCGAATGGAACAGCGCATAGGGCGATGATGCGACCTGGAAGTTGTCCAGCACCCAATTGGTGAAGATGGCGTCGAAATCCCGCTTGCGGTGCGCGGCCAGCATGGTCTGGAATTCGACTGTCTGTACCTTCGCATCGGCGCCCACGGCGCGCAGCTGACTCTGGATCACCTCCGTGACGGAGCGCCGCAGCTGGTCGTCACTGATGAGCAGGTTGAAGCGCAGCGTGTGGCCCTGCGCGTCTTCGCGAATGCCGTCGCCGTTGCGGTCGCGCCAGCCGGCCTGCTCGAGCAGCTGCTTCGCGTTCTCGGGCGACGGCGCGAGTGGCGTCACGTCGGACGGATAGACCGGCGACCAGGGCGGAACGGGGCTGGTCGCAATGACACCCTGGCCGTGCAGCAGCGCATCGATGATCTCCTGCCGGTCGAGGGCGAGGGCCAGGGCCCGACGAACCCGCGCGTCCGTGAAAGGCGGCCGCGCATTGTTCCAGCCGATGTAGTAGACGGTGCGGCCGGGAAACGCAAACAGGCGCAGCGACGACTGCGCGCGGATGCGATCGACCTGATCCGGCTCGACGGGAATGTCCACGTGCACGCCACCCGTGATCAGCTCCGTGAGCATCGTCGTGGGGTCCGGAATGATGCGCAGCGCCACGCGCTGCAGCGGGGGCGGACCGCCCAGGCCGGCCGGAAAGTCCGGATTACGTTCCAGCACCAGCCGCTCATTGGCTTTCCATTCCACAAAGCGGAAGGGACCGCTGCCCACAGGCTGCCGGTTGAACGGCGCATTGCGCATGTCCGATGCGGCAATGTTCTCGAGCAGGTGCTTCGGCGCCGGCGCCCACCAGAAATCCTCGAGCGCCTGCGCATGCGGCTGCGTGTACCGGAAGCGCACGGTGAAGCTGTCCAGCGCCTGTGCGGACGCGACGTGCTGAAGGAACGCCGATGCGAGCAGCGATGCGGCGGCAGGATCCCGCGCGCGGTCGAACGTGAAGGTCACATCCTCCGCAGTGACCGGCCGGCCATCGTGCCAGCGTACATCATGACGCAGGTGAAAGACGATCGCGCTGTCGCCCTCGAGATCCCAGGACTGCGCCAGCCAGGGCACCACATGGAGCGCGGAATCATACTGCACGAGCGGCGTGAACAGTGCGTAGTCGATCAGCTCGCCCGTGTACAGATCGGAATTGACGATGGGATTGAAGACGCTGAAATCGGAGCGCATGCCCACGACGGCGGTGCCACCACCGGCACCCGCACCACTGTGGTCGCCGCCGCCGCATCCCGTCATGGCCAGGAGCAGCGCCAGCGCGATCGATCGCTTCACCGCCGCCACGTCCACGCCCTGCCTGCAAAATGTGATTCCAGCTGCAACGCTCTCGCCCGCTCGACGCGTGTGAGTCCGTCCGCCGTGACGTCGCATTCCAGCTCTTCCCTGAAGCCGGCGACGATCGCCTGCCTGAGTGTTTGCGGCGTGGGCTCGTGCGCGAGCAGATCGCCAATACCGACAGCGGCCGGCGCATCCGCACTGCCACCCATCAGGTGGAGTACGACAGCCTGATCGTCGCGCAGCAGTATGGAGCCGTGCTGAAGGATGGTGTGGCGCTCGCAGCGCTGGGCGCTGCCCACCAGCTTGCGTCCGGCCACGGTGACTTCGCCGGGCGCGGCTTGCTGGAAGCAGGGGTGCGGCAGTGTGGCGATGCTGACACGCGTGTCAGCAAGTGCCGCGAAGCGCGGAGCGCTCGGGCGCCCGGGGGAACGTGCGGCGGCCGGCACACCCATCGTCGCCTGCAATCCGCTGAGCGGTACTTCGCTGTCCTGTGTGACCGCGGCGATGCCCAGCCGGCGCAGACCGCGGGCGAGAGCGCGATTGATGGCGGCGTAGGTGGCGCGCGGTCCACCCAGTGCGGCGACGGGTAGCGCGACCGCGTACGTCAGCTCGTGATGATGAAAAACGGCCTGGCCGCCCGTCGGCCGGCGCACGATGTCGATCCCCTGTGCCGCAGCGAGTGGCACATCGCACAGGCCGGCTGCGTGCTGGTTGCGACCGAACGAGAGACACGCGGGCTGCCAGCGATACAGGCGAAGGACCGGTCGGCCCCCCGCCTGCACGCCCTCGAAGAGCGACACATCCCTCGCCATGTTCGCTGCGCCGCTGGCCGGCGCATCCACGATCAGCCGCCAGTGCTGCACCGTTGCTCCATGCGCGCGCCGCTGCGGTGCAGCGCCACGCTCAGAATTCGTACGCGCCGCCGACCTTCAGCACGCGCACTTCCGCGAGCGCGCCCACCCTGCGAGCGAAGTCGTCGGGATCCTGCCTGATGATGTCCCAGGTGTTGTAGTGCATGGGAATGACGACGCGCGGGCGGATCAGATCCACAGCGCGCGCGGCTTCGTCCGGGCCCATGGTGAAGTTGTCGCCAATGGGCAGCAGCGCGACGTCGACGCGACCCTGCAGCAGCTGCATGTCCATGAGCAGTGCAGTGTCGCCCGCGAAGTAGACGCGTTTGCCGCTCTTCAGGTCGAGCCAGAAGCCGCCGGCGTGCGTGGTGTGGGTGCCGTCATCGCCGTCAATCGCGCCGCCGTGCATGGCGGGTGTCATGCGCGCGTAGCCGAAGGAAAAGTGCGCGCCGCCGCCGATGTGCAGCGCGTGCGTGTTCTTGACGCCTTTCGACTGCACGAAGCTGATCAGCTCGAAGGTGCCGATCATCATGGCGCCGGTCTGCTGCGCCAGCGGAATGGCATTGGCGAAATGATCCCAGTGGCCGTGACTGCAGAGTACGTAATCGACCTTGCGCAGGGCGGCGCGTTTGATGTCGGCGGCGGGGTTGTCATCGAGGAACGGATCGAAGACGATGGTTTCGCCGTTGTCCGTGGCCAGCTCGAAGCAGGAATGGCCGTGCCACGTCAACTTCGCCATTTGCGCCTCAGCTTTCTCCCACGTGACTGCGATACTCGTCGGCGCCCAGCAGCTGATCGAGATCGGTCGCGCTGCTGATGCGCAGGCGGATCATCCAGCCTTCACCGTAGGGATCGGTGTTGACGAGCGCGGGGTTGTCGGCGAGGGCGGCATTGACGCCGACGACCTCACCAGCCACGGGCAGGTAGAGATCGCTCACTGCCTTCACGGCCTCGACCGTGCCGAACGTGTCCATGCGGCCGAAGCTCGTACCGGCTGCAGGCAGCTCGACGAACACGATGTCGCCCAGCTCACCCTGCGCGTAATCGGTAATGCCGACGAAATACACATCATTTTCGCCGGTCGGTTTCAGGTACTCGTGTTCTTCCGTGTAAAGAAGGTCGGCTGGGATGTCGGACATTCGGCCTCCCGTGCGCATGTCGTTGAACTGCGGGTCGGGCTGAGAATAGGCGACGCGCGAAGACAGCGTCAAGCGCGAGGGCGGGTCGCGGGCCGGCTTCAGCCCTCGCGCGGCGGTACGGCGCGCGGTGCGTCGAGACGGCGCAGGGTGGCGACGATGCGGCGCAGCTCTTCCTCGACCACGCGCAGACTGCGCTGTGCGTCTTCGTTCAGCGCGGCGGGTCCATTGAGGAGCAGGCGAATGTGGCCGAGCGCAACGGTGAGCGAACCGCTGGCGTCATGACGGACTCGGCGCACGAGGTCGGTCAGCGAGTCGAGCCGGTCTGCGTCCATTGCAGCGGGTTCCTCTGCGGTCGTGTTCTCGTGCAGCCTCGCGAGCGGGCCGCAAGTTGAACCGGGGTGCACGCCTCCGGCAAGTGTGGCTTGCCATGTGCACAGCCGTCGTTTAGTGTTCTGGCGGTTGCTCGCGGCAACGCGGGCATGGGCCGTCGCCGGGGCGCCAGGAGCGAAGCGGCGGCGGACCGCGGGACGCGATAGCGAGCCCGCTGGCGTTGAGCCCATACATCCACTGAACGAAGGAGGTGATCCCTTGGCCAGTTCGAGTACTTCTCGTAACCCGACACGGGCAAGCGATCGCCGAATCGGCAGGTAGCCGAGAGCAGCGAGAATACGTAAGCCTGTCCGCTACCACGCCGCGTGAACGGCTTCGCGTCGGGTTGCGGGAGAAGGGAGCGCCGCCGGGCCTGGCTCGTGCGGCGCTCCTGTTTATCAGGCTTTTCCCCGCACGCCGGGAAGCCGTGGCCTCTGGCCGGGTAACACAGTCGAAACTACAATTCGGCATCCGCCTCCAGCATTTCCGCCGCCCTGAAAACGCAAGGAGTCCGCATGCCGGTGATACTGCCGGATACCGCCCGTCCGCCACTCACGATGCTGAGCGAAGAAGAGCAGATGTTCCGTGACACGGTCCGGCAGTTCGCGGAGGAGACGATCACCCCTCGCGTGTCGCGCATGGACGAGCACGCGACCATGGATCCCGACCTGGTCCCGCAGTTCTTCGAGCTGGGCCTCATGGGCGTCGAGATCCCGGACAGCATGGGCGGCGCCGGGGCCTCGTTCTTCACCGCCGTGCTGATCGTGGAAGAGCTGTCGCGCGTGGATCCCAGCGTGGGCGTGTTCGTGGACGTGCAGAACACGCTGGTCAACAACTGCCTTCTGCGCTACGCCGCCGACCCGCTCAAGGCTGCGTACCTGCCTCGCCTGGCATCGGACACAGTGGGCTCGTACGCGCTTTCCGAGGCGGGGTCCGGCTCCGATGCGTTCGCACTGCAGACGCGCGCCACGCGTACCGACGACGGCTGGCGCCTCACGGGCCGCAAACTCTGGATCACCAATGGCGCCGAGGCGGGCCTCTTCATTGTGTTCGCGACGGTGGATCCGAGCGCCGGCTACCGCGGCATCACGGCCTTCGTCGTGGAGCGCGAGTTCCCCGGCTTCGGTGTGGGCAAGAAGGAAGACAAGCTGGGCATCCGCGCGTCCTCGACGGTCGAGCTGATCCTCGACGACTGCCTGGTGCCTGTGGACAATGTGCTGGGCGATGTGGGCAAGGGCTACAAGATCGCCATCGAGACGCTGAACGAAGGGCGCATCGGCATTGGCGCGCAGATGATCGGGCTGGCGCAGGGCGCGCTCGACCAGACACTGCGTTATGTGAAGGAGCGCGAACAGTTCGGCCGCTCGATCGCGCAGTTCCAGGGTGTGCAGTTCCAGCTGGCCGAGCTGCGCACACAGCTCGAGGCCGCCCGCCTGATGGTCTACAACGCGGCCCGCCTGAAGGACGCCGGCCACCCCTTTGTGGTCGAGGCCGCCATGGCCAAGCTCTTCTCCTCCGAAATGGCGCAACAGGTGGCATCGCGCTGCATCGACCTCTATGGCGGCAACGGCTTCACCCGCGAATACCCGATCGAGAAGCTGTACCGCGATGCCAAGATCGGAACCATCTACGAAGGCACGAGCAACATGCAGATGCAGACGATTGCGAAGTACATCCTTGACTGAGTAACGGCGTTGCTGGGGCTGGGGCTCGGGCTGGCTGCTGGGGAACGGAAACGGAATGGGCCATGGGCAACGCGGTGTTTGGACGAAACGGATGGAGCGGCTGGATGGTGGGAATGACTGGGGTGGGTTTCGACACACTGGGCTGGATGGTGGGGCATGAGTACAACGGCTGAGAAGGCGCCGGCGCAGCGCGCGGGCGTGAGCGAGCAGGAGGCGAGGCAGGTTGCGGAGGCGGCGCGAGAGACGGAGTGGCTGCAGCCGAGCTTCGTGCGCGAGCTGTTTCTGGGACGGCTCCGGCTGGACCTGATCGATCCGCCGCCGCAGCCCGATGCGGACGAGCAGGCGAGAGCGCAGGTCTTCTTCGACAAGCTGAACACATTCGCGGCGACCGTGGATTCCGCGGAGATCGAGCGCACGGGCAAGGTGCCGGAAGCGGTGATCGATGGGCTGCGCCACATTGGCGCGTTCGGCATCAAGATCCCGCGCGAGTACGGCGGACTGGGGCTCTCGCAGACGAGCTACAACCGCGCCATGGCGCAGATCAGCACGTGCTGCGGCGCGATTGGCGTGCTGCTGTCGGCGCACCAGTCGATCGGCGTACCGCAGCCGCTCAAGATGTTCGGCTCGGAGGAGCAGAAGAAGAAGTACCTGCCGCGGCTGGCGCAGGGCGACATTTCTGCGTTCGCACTGACGGAACCGGATGTGGGTTCGGATCCTGCGCGCATGGGCGCGACGGCGACGCCCACGGAAGACGGCAGCGCCTTCGTGCTGAACGGCGAGAAACTGTGGTGCACGAACGGTCCGATAGCCGACGTGATGGTGGTGATGGCGCGCACGCCGGCGAGGGACGGACGGCGTCCCGGGCATCACGGCGTTCATCGTGGAAGCCAGTGCAGCGGGCGTGGAGGTCGCACACCGGCTCGAATTCATGGGTCTGCGCGGCATCGAGAACGGCGTGATCCGCTTCACCAATGTGCACGTGCCCCGGGAGAACATCATCTGGGGCGAGGGCAAGGGTCTGAAGCTGGCGCTGATCACACTCAACACCGGTCGCCTGACGATTCCCGCGACATCGGCGGCAGCCGCCAAGTGGTGCCTCCATGTGGCGAGGGAGTGGAGCGGGCAGCGGGTGCAGTGGGGCCAGCCAGTGGGCAAACACGATGCTATCGCGCAGAAGATCGGCTGGATGGCGGCGACGACGTTCGCCATGGAAGCCGTCACCGAGCTGGCGGCGGGGCTGGCCGATGCGGGCCGGTCCGACATCCGGCTGGAAGCCGCGATCGCCAAGATGTACAACTCGGAAGCGGCGTGGCGCATCGTGGATGAAACGATGCAGATCCGCGGCGGCCGCGGGTACGAGACGGCGGAGTCGCTGATCTCGCGAGGCGAGGAAGGCATTCCGGTCGAGCGGGTCATGCGCGACCTGCGCATCAACACGATCTTCGAGGGCTCCAGCGAGATCATGCGGCTGTTCATCGCGCGTGAAGCGGTGGACCCGCATCTGCAGAAAGCGGGTGCCATGCTGGACCCGCACGCCAGTGTGGGCGCAAAGCTCAGCGGACTCACCAGCCTGAGCGCACACATGGCCACGTGGTTCCCGGGCCTGGTGCTGGGCTGGGGCTGGTGGCCGCGCTTCGGTGCGTTCGGACCGCTGGCCTCACACATGCGCTTCATCGAGCGCAAGTCGCGCAAGCTGGGCCGCATGCTGTTCTACGCGATGAGCCGTTTCGGCGGCCGGCTGGAGCGGCGCCAGGCGGTGCTGTTCCGCCTGGTGGACGCCGGTGCGGAGCTGTTTGCCATGTCGGCCGCCTGCGTGAAGGCGAAGCAGATGCTGCGGCAGCATCCCGAAGACCGGAGCCCGGTCCAGCTGGCCGACGTGTTCTGCCGTCAGGCGAGGCGCCGGGTCGCGCGTTCCTTCCACGACGTCTTCCACAACGAGGACCTCGCGACCTACCGTCTGGCACAGGATACGCTGAAAGGCAGGCACGTCTGGCTGGAAAAGATCTAGCGCCGGCGCCTTCTAACAAACTGTTCGGGCGTCGCAGCCGGCCCTTGTTTCTGCTGCTGTTCATCCTGTGCGCCGTTTCGCCCGCGGCGGCGCAGCAGGTGGAGAAGCTGGACCCGGTGCTGCGCGAGGTCATGCGACCGGCCACGCGCGCGCGCATCCTGGCGCGCGCCGTGGTCAACCCGCTGTCGCCACCCGGGACGCAGCCGTTCGGCGGATCGCTGGCCTTGCAGCGCAGCAGCGCACTGGCCGAGCCGGTGCTGGGTGTCTTCCTCACGATCACGGGACCGGCCGCGCTGGCGGAAGTGCGGGCGCTGGGCGGCGAAGTGGGCTCGGTGGTGGATCGCTACGCGACCGCGCGCGTGCCGCTGAGCGCGCTGGACGCGCTGGCGCGTTCGCCTGCCATCACGCGCATCGAGGCAGCCCACGCACTGCGGCTGGAAGACGATTCCAGCGGTCGCGCGATTCACGTCGATGGACTGCGCACCCTGGTCAACGGTGAGTGGCAGGGTGCGGCCGGACAGGGCGCGATCGTCGGGCTCTACGACACCGGCCTCGACCTGCAACACCAGGACTTCATCGATGCGTCGGGCAAGACGCGCGTGCTCGGGGTCTGGGACCAGACCACGGGTGGCACACCGCCCGAAGGCTTCGTGGGTGGCAGTTACTGCACGCCTGAGAGCGTGCAGCAGGCGGTGGACAGCAACGGCACCGCAGGCTGTCGCGAGAAGGACACCATCGGTCATGGCACGCACGTGGCCGGCATTGCGGCGGGCGATGGCTCGGCGCCTGGTCCCAATCCCGACCAGTTCCGCTACGCCGGTGTGGCGCCGCGCGCCGATCTGCTCGTGGTCAATGGCGGACCCGGCGTCTTCTTCGAGGACAAGATCGTGGATGGCCTGACCTGGCTGCGCCAGGAAGGGCTGCGCCTGAACCGGCCGGTGGTGGCAAATCTCTCGCTGGGCGGCGAGTTCGGCGCGCACGATGGCAGCCGCACCTACGAGAGGATCATCGATGCACTCTCGGGCCCGGGCTTCATTGTCGTCATTTCCGCGGGGAACAACGGCGTCAACAACAACACCACACCGCTGCTCCCGGGTCAGCTGATCCACGCACGCGGCACACCCACGGGCACGGCGACATTGCAGTTCCAGATCATCATCTCGCCCTACACGGCGGGTGCCAGTCACTGCGACGGCACCTATTTCGAACTGAGCTTCTGGTACGACGCCCTGGATTCACTGACCCTCACATTGCAGCGGCCGAGCGGCAGCACGGCGACGGCGGTGCGAGGCGGGCTGACGACGGATCAGAACGCAGCGGGTCGCATTCGCATTGACAATGGCTCAGGCGGGACGAACCCGGAGAATGGCGATGTCGAAGGTGCCGTCGATGTCAGTGGCTGCGACACCAGCGGTGTGCCCGAGGCCGGCACCTGGACGCTGCGTGTGACGCCCGCGCACGGCGGCTCCGGTCGTCCCTACGACATGTGGCTCTACGGTTCGGCGGGTCTGGTGGTGGAGGGCGGCCAGGGATTCGACAATCGCTTCGTGGTGGGCTCACCGGGCACAGCCAAACGCGCCATTACAGTGGGCGCATTCGTGACCCGACTCTGCTGGCCCAGCGTTGCCACCACCGGACAGGTCTGCTACACGCAGCGGGAGGCGCTGGGCGATCTCGCGCGGTTTTCTGCCGCCGGCCCCACGCGCGATGGACGCATGAAGCCGGAGATCACGGCGCCGGGACTGGGTGTGATCTCGTCGCATTCGCACGATGCGTCGCTGGCAGCCACGCGCATCGCGCCGGACGGTGCGCACGCGGCGCGGGAAGGCACCAGCATGTCCGCACCGCAGGTCACGGGCGCGGTCGCGGTGCTGCTCTCCGCCAATCACGAACTGACGCCGGAAGATGTGAAGGGCGCGCTGGCGGGCAGCGCAGCGCATGATGCGTTCACGTCGAACACGTACGACGTGGTGCCCGGCGGCAAGGCCGGCGACTGGTGGGGCTGGGGCAAACTCGACGTGCAGGCGGCGCTGCTCGCGCTCTCCGATGGACAGCCCTCGCCGCTCGCGGTCACCGCGGCTGCCGCCGTACCCTCACAGCCCACGCTGGGTGGCCGCGGCGCCCGCCTGCCGCTACTGCAATTGAATCTCGAATCACAGGGTTTCGAGCCGATCGCGCTCACCGCCATAGGCTTCGATGTGAAAGGCACGGATCCTGGTGCCAGGCTGCTGCTGGTGCGCGACAATGGTGATGGCAAGCCCGGCACGGGCGACATTGCTGTGGATTCGCTGCTGCTCCCGCTGACAGGCGGCACGCAACGCGCCGTCTTTCATCCCGACTCGCTGCGTGCCTCGCCCTTCCTGGTAACACCAGTGTTCCTCGAGGTGGAGCTGTCCGGCCAGGCCGTCAACGGCGCCACCTTCGAGGCGACACTCGTGCCGGCGGAGCTGCACTCGCGTGGCGTCAATTCGGGTGCAATCGACCTGCTGTCTTCACCCGTCGCGGTGGTTGCGTCCGGCCCGGCCAGCACTACGGTGCTGCGCAGCCAGGAGTTGCTGTCGCTGAGCGAGAATCCCGTGCGCCACGCGTTCGTGGTCTTCAATTTCGCCGAGTCACCCGGCACGGCCGCGGTGTACACGGTCACGGGGCGGCGGGTAATCGACCTGTGCGCCACACAGGCCGTGCAGTGCGGCGCGACGCTGGGTGCCACGTACACCCGCTGGGATCTCAGGAACGACCATTCCGAACTGGTGGCACCGGGCGTCTACCTGCTCATCTTCACGGTCAACGGGCAGACGTTCCGCCAGAAACTCATTGTTCTCACGCCGGCAGCGCTCTTCACCGGCACGACCGGAGCCGCAGTCATGAATCGCAGCAGAGGCATCGCGCGCAGCATCCTGCGCGGGCGGGCGGCGGCGCTGGCCGCACTGACAGCGTGTTTGATACCCGTGAGCCGGGTGGCCGCGCAGGGCGCGGGCACCACGGGCGCCACGGTGCTGCAGCTGCTGGCGGGCGGCCGTGCAGCAGCGCTGTCCGGCGCCTATGTCGGGGCGACCGGCGACGCCGACGTTCTGTTCTACAATCCGGCGGGCGCGGCGAGTCTGCTGGGCGCATTCTCGTTCAGCTACCAGCAGCACGTCGAAAACATTGGTGTTGCCAGTGGCGCCGGCGCGGTGCGCGTCGGCCGGCTGGTGGTGGGCGCGAGCGCCATCTACCTCGACTACGGCAGCGTCCAGGAGCTCGTGCCCGATCCTGATTTTGGCGGCCAGACAGGGGTTCCGACCGGGAACACTGTGAGCGCATCGGAAGTCGCGGCCCGGCTCAGCGCCGCACTGCCCTTCAACGACGGCCGCTTCCATCTGGGCGCCAGCGCCGGCTGGGTATCGACCGATCTGGCCGGCACGGGCCGCGGCACGCCGTTCCTCGACGTGGGCGCACAATACGCGCTGTCCAGCCTCACGCTGGGTGCCGCCCTGCGCAACATTGGGGGCTCGCTGAGCGGCGATGGCATTGCCGATGCGGCACTGCCAAAGGAAGCGAGAGTCGGCGGCATGCTGCAACTGGCGCGACCCACCGGCATGGGCGCCATTCTGTCCGCCGATCTGGTCGCGCCGTTCTCGGGCGGCGGCGCCGGCCTGCTCGCGGGCGTGGAGGCCGGGCTCCTGCCGGGCGCCAGCTCCCGCGTGGGCGCGGTCGCGCGCGTCGGCTACAACGGCGCCGCCGGCTCGGGTGGCCAGGGCGCCATCCTGTTCGGTGGCGGTGTCACCCTCGGGCCCATTGCCGTCGACTACGCGTACCAGAACTACGAGCTGTTCGGGGTGCTGCATTGCGTGGGGATCCGGTGGTCACGGAGGTAGGCTCAACCCCTGGTCCACCGCTCTCACCGCGGAGGGCGGGGAGGGCGCGGAGGGCGCGGAGGGCGGGGAGGGCGCAGGGAACGGACTAACGGATTGTTTTCACACGGAGGTTGCAGGAGGGGCTGAGGACGCGGGGGACGGATCACGGATCATTGTCACAACGTGCATTGCATTTCCAGGGAGACGCCGCTGAGCGAGTGATCCCTTGATCCGTCCAAATCATGTTCTTCTCCGTTCATTCGAAAATCATCCTGCGGAGAGGAATCGGAGTCGTGCGTGGGCGGGGCAGGATGTGATTCGCGGCCGCCCGCGCCGCCCGCGCCGCCCGCGCCGCCCACGATGTTACTCGCGTCTCGTTCGTGAGCGCGTGGACGATGAACGTGCACGAACCTCCGCACCTTCCGCGCTCGCCGCGGTGAAGAGTGATGCCTACGAAGTGGGATCGCGGTGGCCGGAGGAGATTTCGCGGATCCACAACTGGTAGTCGACGGCGGCGGCGAGGGCGGCTTCGATGCTGCGTATGACATTGCCTTCGCCGACTTCGCGGCGAGCGCGTTCCACCAGTGCAGTGTCGAGGTGGAACGTGTAGGGTCCGCGAACGGATGGAAGGCGGCGGCGGCCGTAGTGATCGGGCGTGCGCTGCTGCTCCTCGGACATGGAACCTCCCGTGGTACAAGGTTGCGCCACGGTGCGTGCGCGGGCGGTGCGCTGCAATGGTGGAACGGGACGGATCCTTGCCCGGTATCGTCGCCTGCAAGATATTCGGGGCACCGCAATGGAATTCGAGAAGAAGCAACTCATCGTCGTAGGCGACCGCGTTCTGATCCAGCCGGGTGAAGGCGAGGATCGGAGCCACGTCGGCCTGTACCTGCCGCCCAGTGCGGTGGACAATCAGGCGGTTCAGGGCGGGAAGGTCCTGGCGACAGGACCGGGCACCCCGATTTCCGCACCCACCGAGCTGGACCAGGAGCCGTGGAAGATCACGAGCGGCGAGGCGAAGTACATGCCGGTGCAGGCAAGAGTTGGTGATTACGCCATTTTCTTCCGGCGCGCGGCGGTCGAGATCACCTTCGAAGGCGAGAAGTACCTCGTCGTGCCCCAGGCGGCAATCCTGGCGCTGGTGCGCGTACCGCTATCGCCGGAAGACGAGATCTGAACGCGTAGCGCGCGCGCTGCGCATGCGCCTGCCCTGCGGCCCCGCGGATCGGGGCCGCTTTCGTTCCCGGACGTGACACCACCCGCCCGCAAGCAGGAGGCGGCAATGACCAGACAGAACGGAGACTACCTGGTACGCGCCACAGCCCATGACGGGCTGGTGCGCGCGTTCGCCATTGATGCCACCGGCGTGGTGGCCGAGCTGCGTCGCATTCACGACACCGAGCCCGCCGTCACGGCGGCCCTGGGCCGTCTGGCCACGGGCGCCCTGCTCTTCGGCGCCATGCTGAAGCATGCCGAACACGCGGTTAGTGTGCGCGTGCTGGGCGATGGACCGGCGGGCACCCTGCTGGCCACGGCCAGCGGCAGCGGCCACGTGCGCGGACTGGTGGGCAATGCACAAACCGGCATCGAGCAGGTCAAGGAGAATGGCAAACTCAATGTCAGCGGCGTGGTGGGCACCAGCGGCCGGCTCACGGTGTCACGCGAGATGGGCATGCGTCACCCGTACGTGGGCGTGGTCGAGCTGATCAGCGGCGAGATCGGCGAAGACCTGGCGCACTACCTGACCACCAGCGAACAGACACCCTCCGCCGTGGGCCTGGGCGTGTTCGTCAATCGCACGGGTGAAGTGGTGGCGGCAGGCGGCTACATTGTGCAGCGGCTGCCGGGCGTGGCGGAACGCACAGCCTCGGAGATCGAGGACGCGATCCGCGGCCTGCCGCATCCCACCTCCATGCTGCGCGGTGGCGACACGCCCGAGGAGATCCTGCGCCGCATCTTCGGTGACCGCGTCGCCGTGCTCGACCGCCTGCCCGTGCGCTTCTACTGCCCGTGCTCCATTGAGCGCGTCGAGCGCGCCCTGATGCTGCTGGGCGAGCAGGAGCTGCGCGCGATTCTGGACACGGACAGGGAGCAGGGCTTCACGGAAGTCACGTGCGAGTTCTGCACGCAGCGATACGAGTTGAGTACGGCGGAAATCACGGCGCTGGCGAATATCGCGGGGCAGTCGCGTGTGGCGTAGAGGGGGTTGCGGGTACGGGTATGTTCGCGCTCATTGGGGGGCGCACGTTCAGCGGACGCGGAAACGGGAACGTGCCCGTGGACGGGAGTGCGGAGGTGGATGGTTCCGGGCCGGGAGCTCTGGCGGACGCCAGAATGATGTTGGCATTTTCGCCGTGGTCTTCCAGGAACTTGCGGGTCGTTGCGCGTCCCATCGCCGGTTGCCATACCATGCAGAACGAACGCACTATCGTGTCGCGGCACGGGGTGTTCGAGTAACGGGTCTGACACTTGGTTAGCAAGACGTCTTCCAGCCCGCCGCCCAACTGGCGTGTGCTGCCGGTACTCGCGGCAATCGTGGTGCTGGCGGCCTGTGCGCGCGGTTCGGAGAGCGCGGCCGTACTCGTCCGCGACAGCGCTGGCGTGCAGGTCACCATGAACCTCCGCCCGGCGCGGGCGGGATACTGGGTCGTCGACTCAATGCCCGCCATCGTAATTGGCGGAAACAGCCAGGACTCCACGCAGCAGCTGTTTCGCGTGCAGGGCGCGGCTCGCCTTTCTGACCATGATCGTGATCGCGAATGGGGGAAGCAGCGACCTGCGACTCTACGATGCGCGCGGACAGTTGGTGCGCCGCATCGGCCGGCGCGGATCGGGGCCGGGTGAGTTCGCGGCCGCCATCTATGGTCTCTGGTTGCTGGCTCATGATTCCATCGCCGCCTGGGACACCGATCATGCTCGCGTGCTCGTGTTCGATTCCTCCGGACATTCGCACGCATGATCCCGGTCGACCCGGACGCCAACGAGCTGAAGCGGTTTCCCGATGGCTCGTTCGAGGGGTGGTCTGGAATGGTGGATCAGGCGCAGAGGCAGATCGGCGATGCCTGCGCATGCCCTACCACTTCCATCATTACGGCGCTGACGGATCGGTACAGGACGAGATCGGCACGTTCCCGGGTCTCGAGTATTACGCGTCCGAGTGGCGCGGTCAGATGCTGAAAGCCGAGCGCAGGCTCGGTCATCGATGCGATCACGGCTGCGGGACCGGGCAGTTTCTACTACGGCGACAGCGAGACCTTCCGCATCCTCGTCTTCTCGCCTGCCGGTCAACTGCTCCGCGTCATCGAGCGGATCGAGCGCAAACAGGCTGTTACCCCGGCGATTCGTGATGCCTCGATTGCGGAGCGACTCGAGGCAGCCACGAATCCGCAGACGCGCAAAGCCTGGGAGCAGGCCTTTCAGAAGATGCAGTTCCCCGCCTGGGCACCCGCCTACCGTCAGTTCGAACTGGACCCCGCCGCGAACCTGTGGGTGGCCGAATACGATCTGCCCGGTCGGCCGGACGTCACGTGGACGGTGTTCTCCCTGCAGGGTCGCTGGATCGCCGATGTCGCACTGCCCCGCTCCTTGCACGTGCTGCAGGTCGGGTCGGATTTTCTGCTGGGGCTGACGCGCGATTCTCTCGATCTGGAGACCGTCGAACTGCTCCGCCTGAGCGAATCACGATGAGCGACGCCTGCAGCCAGTCAGTCTGTTATGGTCCGGGAACCGCTCAATCAGCTCGCAACCAGCAGTGCCTTGCGGATCACACTCGCATCATCGAGCAGGCGTAGCATCACGGCCGCGAGGTCCGCGCGCGACACTCGCGGGAAACCCTTCAGCCGAAGATGTTCACCCACGCGGGCGCGGTCGGTGCGGGGCCCGTTGGTAAGGCCCGCCGGGTACACGACCGTCCAGGCGAGAGGCGATGCGAAAATCGCGGCTTCGCCTGCGGCCTTATCCGCGTAGACCCGCCGCAAGAGGGTTCGCATGAGCACCCGCGGAATCATGGGCGCGTCCGGCCAGGTGGAACCCACGCCGAACGCGGAAGTGAAGACGAGGCGGCGCACGCCAGCGCGTTGCATGGCGCTGACAATCGCGGGCGCCGCACGCGCGTAGGCCTTCCCCGGAGCGCGAACGTACCGGTGCACGCAACCCGAACTCGTCAATCGCGTCAGAAACCAAGAAACCATGAGTCCGCCCCCGTTTATCCGTCTGCCGTCCACAGGCAATTGCGCGAAGCAACCGTTTCCCGCCTACTTGTGTCAACAGTTGACAGAAGCCCGGAGGCAAGGTGGGGAAACGGCGCGAAATCCTGCTGCAGGGCACGCTCGAACTGCTCGTGCTCAAGGTGCTGACGGTGGGTCCCGAACACGGCTGGGGCCTGTCGCAGCGCATTGAGCAGTTGTCCGGCGAGGTGTTCGCGGTGAACCAGGGTGCGATCTACCCTGCGCTGCAGCGCCTGCGCCGGCAGGGGCTGATCGGGGCGAAATGGCAGCGAACGGAGCAGGGGCGACGGGCGCGCTACTACGCGCTGACGGCGACGGGACGGCAGCAGCTGAAGCGGGAGGTGGAGTGGTGGCAGCGGGTCTCGCGCGGCGTAAACAATGTGTTAGAGGGCCTGCAGGATGCCTGAGGCGCGGGTTTGGTATCGGCTGCACGCGTGGCTGAGCGCGCTGTTCCGCCGGGGCGCGGAGGAGCGGGCGCTGCGGGAGGAGATCGCGTTCCACCTGGAGCAGGAACGGGAGTGGCAGCTGCGCCGCGGCGCCTCGCCGCGGGAAGCGGAGCGGCTGACGGCAGTGCGTTTCGGCGATATCGACCGGGTACGCGACGCGACCCGCGAGGCGAGAGGCTTACACCCAACCGAGGGCATCATGCAGGATCTGCGACATGCCATTCGTGGACTGCTGCGCACCCGCGCATACACGCAGGTCGCGCTCATCACACTGGCGCTGGGGTTGGGCGCGACCACGGTCGCGTTCACGCTGGTGGACCGCGTGCTGCTGCAGCCGCTGCCCTATCACGATGCGGATGCGCTGATGTTCATCCGCGAGCGCACGGAGGATGGCGGGCTGCTGCCGCCGTCGTTCCCCAACTTCACGGACTGGCGCGCGCAGTCGCGTGCATTCAGTGCGGTGGCGTCCGTGCAGTATCCCTATGCGCAGACGGTGCAGGGCGCGGGTGAGCCGTTGCGCGCCACCACCATGGGCGTGTCACGCGACTTCTTCGAGACGCTGGGCGTGCGGCCGGTGCTGGGGCGGACGTTCCGGCCGGAGGAGAGCCGCGCGGAGACGTTCACGAGTGTGGTGGTGTCGTACGAGTTCTGGCAGTCGCAGCTGGGCGGGAACCGCGATCTGGCGAGCATTTCGCTGCGCGCATGGGGCCATCCGGTGCAGGTGATCGGGGTGATGCCGCCGGGGTTCCGCTTCCTGCAGGACGCGTCCATCTACTTCCCGCACGAGGTCTGGCCGGGCACCGTCCGCAGCTCGCACAACTTCGAAGTGATCGGCCGCCTCGCGCCGGGGCGCACGCTGGCGGATGCGCGCACGGACATGACGCGCATTTCGCAGGTGCTGCGTCGCGAGTACGGCACGGAAACGCAGGCGGTGGACGCGGATGTGATGCCGCTGCGCGAGTACGTGGTCGGGCGACAGCGTCGCCTGCTATACCTGCTGTTAGGCGCATCCGTGCTGGTGCTGCTGGTGGCGTGCACGAACGTGACCACCATGCAGCTGGCGCATGGCACGGCGAGGACGCGGGAGCTGGCCGTGCGCGTGGCGCTGGGTGCGCGCCGCTGGCGACTGGTGCGCCAGTTGCTGGTGGAATCGAGCGTGCTGGGCGGCGCCGGGCTGCTGCTCGGTCTGGGGCTGGCGTTCGCGCTGCTGCGCGCGATCCGCACGGTCGGTAAGGGCATGATCCCGCGGCTGCAGGAAGTGCAGCCGGACGGGCGTGTGTTCCTCTTCGCGCTGCTGCTTCTGGCGCTGACGGTGCTTCTGACAGGTGCGTACCCGGCGGTGCGTGGCAGTGCCCGCGCGCTGCGGGCGCTGCGCTCGCGCACGAACGCGTCCGGCTTCGAGGGACGCTCGCCCGTGTGGCGCTTCCTGATCGGCTTCGAGATCGCGCTGGCCGTGCTGCTGGTGATCGGCTCGGGGTTGCTGCTGCGCACCATGCAGTCCATCGTGTCGCGCGATCCGGGCTTCGACCCGCACAATGTCGTGACGGTCGCACTGGGCGCGACCATCGAGCCGGCGCAGCTGGAGCGCATGGAAACGGACCTGCGCGCGATTCCGGGCGTGACGGCAGTCGGCTCGGGCAGCATGCTGCCCATGAACTGGGGCAGTGTCGCGGGGCCGGTGCTGCGGCCCGGGGACGCGCGCGACCACTGGCCCGCGCTGGCCGGTTTCCGTGTCATAACACCGGATTACTTCAGCACGCTGCGGCAGACGGTGCTGCGCGGTCGCACGTTCACGCCCGCGGATCGCGCGGGCACGCCGCCGGTGGCGGTGATCACGCAGCCGCTGGCGGAGCGGCTCTGGCCGGGACAGGACGCGATCGGCCAGCGGGTGCGCACTAACTACCTGTCAGAGGAGTGGCTGACCGTCGTCGGCGTCGTACCGGAAGCCAGCAACTGGGCGGACGACGGGCCGCAGCACGAGATCTACGTGCCCTGGGCACAGGCGGGCGACAAGGCCTACGCGCTCTACATGCTGGTCCGCACCACCGCCTCGCCGCGCAGCGTGTTCGACGCGCTGCGCACGCACCTGCACACCACCGCGCCCGGCATTCCCGTGGACTTCGGCACCATGGAAGAGCGGGTGGTGCGCTCTGCATCGGACCGGCGTTTCGCCATGATCGTGCTCAGCGCGTTCGGTCTGATCGCGCTGCTGCTGGCGGCTGCGGGGATCTATGGCGTGCTGTCGTATTCGGTGGAGGTGCGACGCCGTGAGATCGGCATTCGCGTCGCGCTGGGCGCCTCACCGGCGCGTGTGCAGCGCGGCATCGTGCGCGGTGCGACGTGGGTTGCGGTCGCGGGTATTGCGCTGGGTCTTCTGTCGGGGACCGTGGCGACGCGCGCACTGCAGACGCTGCTGTACGGTGTGCAGCGGCTGGATGGGTTGAGCTTCGCCGCCGCCGCGGCGGTCCTCCTCGGTACAGCGCTGCTGGCGGCATGGCTGCCGGCGAGGCGCTCGAGCCGGGTGGACCCGCTCACCGCGATGCGCGCGGAATGACCGGTAGGCCCGGCAGGCGCCGTGGCCCCGGGAACCTCGAGCGCCGGAACCGACACGTCGATCCCGACGCGCTCGACGGACGCCCGCCACGCCGTGCCGGCGAGTGTAGTGACGAGTTATGGCAGCGCGGCGGCGAGGCGCATGGTCGCGGCACTGCGACCGGGTGCGCTCGCGGCTGCGCACGATGTGACAGGCCGGCAGCGTCGCGGACGCAGCGAGCCTTCGCTGGACGTCTGCGACGCTGCACCGCACTCATCAGCCTGCGGCCGGATCGAACACCCGCTTGAACTTGACCGGGGCCGGCAGCCGGCTGCCGGTCAGCCGCGTCTCCACCTGAAGGACGTTGTTCTTCACTTCGTAGGTCTCGTCCGCGTGGGTGCCATCACCGATGTGCGTCTCCACGGTGAGCTTGTCACCCTTCCATTGAGCCTTGTACTTGACCTCGGTGTTTCCTGCTTCGTCATTGGAGCCGAACTTCAGTTCGTGGCCATCGAGCGGCAGCTCCAGTGCGGGCAGTTCATCGCGCTGGATGATGAACGAAGAGTCCGTCTTCTGGATCACGAGCTTCTGCGGGTTGCGCATGAACGACTGCATGGCGCGCATGCCGCCCGGCCCGCCGCGACCCTCACCGCCGCCACCACCGGTACCGCCGCCATTGGCACCACTGCCGGCCCCCGCGCCTGTGGTCGGACGCCGGCCACTCGCGCCGCCGCGTCCACCGCGCGCCACACTGCCTCCCGGCGGTGGCTCGGCGCCGGACACGCGCGGGCGCATGGCCTCGGCCATCTTCTCGCGCGGATCGTCACTTTTCGAGGCGTTGAACGCCCACGTGCCGACAAACGTGGGCTGCGTCGTCGCCTCCTTCTTCTGCGCGGCGAGGCCGCGCGCGCCCGCGAACATTGCCGCGAGCGCCACACCGACTGCTACGGTTCGACTCATGGTATCTCCGGGATGGTGGGGCGCTGCCCGCATGAGCCGGGGGTGCCAGCAAACTGCTGCTGCCCGCGTGCGGGCGCCATGGATTGACGCCGCGTGCTGTCATTTCGTTGATGCCTGTCCCCTTGCTCCCATTGCCGCCAGCCGGCAGGGTCATTCATGAAACCCATTCGCGACGTCATCGGGCGGGAACTGCTCTGGCACCGCACCCGCATGATCCCCGTCCGCTACGAGCTGCGCGCCGACGCCGAGCCGCTGGCAACCGTGGAGTGGCTCAACCCATTCCGCGCCCAGGTCCGGGCTGCCGCGGCCAGTGATGCATGGCGGATGCGCAAGGCGGGCCCCTTCTCGCGCCGCGTGCTGGTCACCGACTGGACCAATGGCCGCGATGCCGCCGAGTACACGGGTGGTGTGATGCGCGGGGCGATCCGACTGGCGGATGGCCGCGAGTTCGAGCTCTCGCGCCTCGGTTTCCTGCCACGCGCCATTGCCGTGCGCCGCCGCGATGGCGGCGAAATCTTGCGCATCACATGGCGCTGGGTTTCCCTGCGTGTGGTGGGGTCACTGGCGGTCGAGCCCTCGGCCGCCGCCGAGCCGGCGCTCGGCATGCTGGCCAGCCTCGCCTTGTTCGTTCTGGTGCTGCGCCGCAAGCGGGCAGCCCACAGCTGATCAGCGGATTCGAGGCGACGCCGCCGCTACGGACTTCGTCGCCCGCCGCCTGTTACCGGCTCGGGCCGAGTTCCTGTGCCAGACGACCTGCCCGCGTCGCGTTCGTCGCGCAGCGCCGAGCGCTGCTCCGCCGTCAGCATGCCGCCGCCCGTGAGCTGCGCGCGCTGCAGGATCCACAGCTCGCGCTGCACCATGTTGCCCTGCCGCAGGATCACTCCCATGACGAACAGCACGATGGAGAGCAGCACCAGGGACACGCTCATCAGCGCCATGTACGCGGCCACCAGGTGCAGCACCAGCAGCACGACAGCCCAGATGAACGCGACAATACCGAGGAACAGGCTGAGGAACGCCAGCGCCCAGACGTACTGGACGGGGTTGGCGAAAATGCTGAACAGGCTGTGTGAAATGACGAGTTTGCCGACGCGTGAGCTGCTTTTCCGCTGCACGCGCTGACCCCGCAGCTTGTATTCCTTCCACTCGAGCACGGACGGAATCTCGCGCAGGCGATAGCCGAACGCCGTCGCCTTGAGGATCACCTCGAGATGGAACTCCTTGCCATCTTCGGTGACGGGCAGCGACTGGATCACCTCACGCCGATAGGCGCGCGTCATGCCTGTATTCATGCTGACGTGGTCGCCAATGAACGCACGGATGATGCGATTGCCGAGCTTCGAGACAAGGACCCGCCGCGCGGGAACATTGCGGTAGCGCGCCGCCGGGCAGGTTCGGGCTTGCCACAACGAGATCGGCCTCCGGCCAGCGATCCATCGCGTCGACGAGGCGGTGAACAATGTCCTCGCCCCACGACAGATCGATCTCCGTGGTTACGATCACGTCGCCTCGCGCCGCGGCAATTCCCGTGCGCAGCGCATGGCCTCGACCGCGGTTCACGCGGTACTCCAGCACGCGCAGGTCGGGATATTCGCCAACAGTCGCCTTGCAATGGTGCCCGAGCCATCCAGCGAGCCGTCGTTGACGATGATCAGCTCCCACGGCGATCCAGCGTGGACAGCCGCCCAAGCAGCGTCCGGATGCCTGCTCGAGGATGCTCGCTTCGTTGTAGAACGGGCAGACGACCGAGACAGCGACTCTCCGTCCCGTTGCCACGACCCCGACTCCGTGTGAGTGCCGCTTCCATCCACACGCCATGCGCAGCCACAGCTCGAGCACGACCAGGCTGAACACCTGCTTCAGCGTGCACGAACTCGCCGGCAGTCGTCGCCTTGCGCAGGCGGGCAATCGCCTCCGGGCGGAAGAAACCGCGGCGACTCACCGTCTCCGCCGACAGTGTGTCCTCGACGATGTCGCGGAACACCGGGTGCTCCAGGTATTTGCTCGAATGGAGCATAGAATGGTTTCTTCCCGCGTGACGTCGTGTCGCTCGGCAGCAGACGCTCCGCGTACCTTCGCAGGATGTATTTCGGCGGCTGCGTCGGATCTTGATTGCGGCGGCAGCGTCAGCGAGTACTCGACCAGTTCGTGATCGAGGAACGGGACACGGCCCTCGATCGCGCTCGCCATGGTCATCTTGTCCTGCTTCATCAGGATGTCGTCGGGCAGCCAGTGATCGAACTGCAGGTGCAGCGCCCGATTCAGGAACGGCGCGGCCGGCTGTCGCCGCCGACGTTCCACCTGCAGGCCGCGGCCGTTCAGGTTCGCCGGAACTCGTCGATAGAGGCCCGCCGTATCACGGCGTCGAACAGCGAGATCAGGTGCAGGTATGCCTCGGGCAGGTGCTCGGGCCCGACGAGGCCAGGAAGTCGAGCACTTTGAGTTTTCCGCGCTCGCCCAGGCTCGCCGGATAATCGAACACCGCGTTCAGCCACGACGTCGAGAGTGCTCGAGGACCGGAGACAGAACGTTGCGCCGGATCGCGGAAGGCACGGTGCGCGCGAGGCACTGGCCCATGAGCAACGCGCGATGGAAAAGATACCCGCCCAGCGTTTCATTGGCACCCTCGCCCGTGAGCACGACCGTCACGTGTTTCTTTGCCTCGCGGGCGAGCATGTACATCGGGATGACAATGGCATCGCCGATCGGCTCGTCCAGGTGCCAGACGATGCGTGGCAGCAGTGCGATTCCTCGATGCCGCACGCGATCTCGGTGTGAATGCAGCCGAGGTGCTTCGCGGTCGCGGCCGCCTCGGGCAGCTCGTCGTGCTCGTAGTCGAAGCCGACCGTGAACGTGCGGACCGGCTGGTTCGTCAGCTTCGACATGGCCGCAACAATGACACTCGAGTCGAGACCTCCGTCAGGTAGGCGCCGAGTGGGACATCCGAAATCAGGCGCCGTTCCATGCTGCGTTCGAAGCGCTCGCCGAACTCCTCAAGATACTCGTCTTCGCTACGGTCGAACGGCCGCCGAAGAGCCGGGGCTCCCAGTACGCGTGAGGCTCGCATGACCGTCCCTCACGACGGCGTAGTGCGCCGCCGGGACTTCGAGATCCCGCGCAGCAGCGTGCCGGGTCCGGGCACATAGCGCAGGGCCATGTAGCGTGTGGATGGCGGCCGGATCGAGAGTCGGCTCAATGCCGCGGTAGTGGGAGCAGTGACTTCATCTCCGACGGAAGAGGAATCGCCCGGCGTGCTCGACGTAGTAGAGCGGCTTAATGCCGACCCGGTACGTGCGACCAGCAGCTGCTGCCGCCGTAATCCCAAAGTGCGAAGGCGAACATGCCGATCAGGCGGCTGACGGAAGCGGGGCCCTCGTCCTCGTAGAGGTGAAGGATGACCTCCGTATCGGATGCAGTGCGGAACCGAGTGGCCCCGCTCAAGCAGGCCGGCACGAAGCTCGCGGTAGTTGAGATCTCGCCGTTGCAAATGACGTGCTAGCGTTTCTTCCTCGTTCGCGATCGGCTGCTGGCCACCCTCAGATCGATGATGCTGAGTCGGCGGTGGCCGAGGCTGGCTGCTGGCCGTGCGCAGATCGCCGGCACTGTCCGGCCCGCGATGACAGAGCGAGGTCGTCATGGCGTTCGAGCAGCGCGTCGTCGCGGAATCCGGTGAGGCCGCAGATGCCGCACATGGCTCAGACCTCGACAGTCACGGACGACGTGCAGACCCCTACCCAGTGCGGGCCGGATCCTGCCGTTCGACGGCTGATTCCGCATCCCGCTCCGGCCGCATCGCCTCGAGGCCGCTCGGCACGAAGTAGCGCGAGGATCCCATGTGGATCGTCGTGAACAGCGGTCTTCGTTCCAGCGTCTCCAGCCGGCCCTCGTGATCGCCGGCCAGTTCGTCCCGCGATCGTGATCGGTCATCGGCGAAGTCAATGGTCCGGCGGAACTCACGGAGCAGCTTCCTGCGCCGGTAGATCAGGACGCGGACCAGCTGCTGCTTCAGCCAGCGCCCGACCAATGCCCAGCGGCCGAGCGTCAACGTGAAGATGCGGAATGCCAGAAACCGGACCGGACTCATGACCGGCCTCGAGGACTTATACAGGTTCCCCTCGACTTCGACCTGGTCGAAGCCCGCGCATCGTGCCGCGTCGTATCCTGGTACTGGGTCGAGGCCAGCCGCCCGTCGAACGTGCGGCCGAGCCAGCCGCAATCGCTCAGGAGCAGCCGGCCATTCGCGACTCCACGTCCTTGATGACACCGCCCTTGGCCGCGCCCACGAAGGCCTCGTACCGCTTCGCGCCGGATGCGGGCGATGCCGGCCTTCGGGAACCAGACGAGGCCGAGACCACGCTCGGGCTCGATCGCACGGTACCCGTACATCGCCGGAGGAAACGGCGCGGTATGCAAAGACGAGGTTGTTGAGCATCGGGAAGAAGTTGTACGCGTCGACCGCCTTCATGCCTGCCGCGGCATCGCCACCACGGAGCCACGCATGCGCTCGGCGATCCATGACGAGGCGCGACTCCGCAATGCGAACATCTCGAAGGCCGCCGGATAATACGTCTGAGTATTACGGCTCGCGTACTCGCCGCCCATGCTGCCATCCGGGTGGACGAAGTGAGGCCATGAAGAGTCATTGATCGCGGTCCAAGCGAGGCGGCGAGCTCATCATCGCCCGAAAGCTGCCAGAGTCGCACGAGGTAGAAGCTGCCGTGCGACTGATAGCCGGGGTGGGCGACGCCGTACTCATCGTACCAGCCTTCCGGGCGACTGCCGCTCCAGGATGCGATTCTGGAAGTAGCGACTGCGTCCCTCGAAGCGCGCATTGAGCAATACGGTGCGCAACTGAACGAGTTGCGGCAACGGTCAATCGCCGGTAGCTGCCCTGCGCCGGTCCTGCTGTGCCGAGACCAGGAAGTAAATCATCTCCAGATAGCCGATGAGTCCGACCACCACGGCCAGGGCTGCCATCACCGCCGCCGCCAGGTACGGGCCGACCAGCGAGCCGGGCCGTTCCGCCACCAGCTGGCCCAGACCGGCAGGGCCAGTACCGCGCCAGCCGAGGCACGAAGAGCACGGTGGCCAGCAGCACCAGCGAGGTAGAGAGTGACACCCAGGTGTAGTCGCTGAGCATCCACCGGAGGAAGGTGAACACGATGGCCCCTGAGAGGACGGGCCGACGAAGTGCTCATCTCCCATGGGCGCCATGAGCAGGACCCAGCTTGCAGGCCCCAGCCCCATGTTCTCCGCGGTGAGGATCTCGTAGTTCACGGCGAAGAGCCCCGCCCACGGCTCGCCAACAGGCGCGGCGCAGAAGGAGATGTAGCGAGCCCAGCGCCGGCCGCACCCCACGAACTCCGCGCGCTCCGGGTTGTCGCGGACGGCGTTGGCCATGCGCCCACCGGGGTCCGGGCAGAAAGGGGCACCGCCATCGCGCTGACCAGGACCCAGAAGGCGATGAGGTAGGCACCACGGTCCTGCGGCGAGTGGCAGAGCCCGAGGGCACGGCCTTCGCCCGGTTCTCAGAGGGCGATGCCCGCCAGCTCGGAGAATTGATCGACAGGATCAGGGCGAGGCCGCGACGACCTGCGGACCGCCCAGGGAGATCATGGCGAGCACCCGCGCCGGGCCCGGTTCGCGGAGTCCGCACCACACCGCCGCGGAACAGCAGGCCCCCCACCCCGCCCACCACCGGCAGCAGCGGCGCGGGCAGCCACAGCCCCTGCTGGCATGGAGGTTCAGGGCGTGGGCGGCGATGAACTCCGACGCAGCAGACGGCGTGGCCGAGGAGAACACCTCCCTGGCCGAGGAGCATGTTGGAGCGAGCGCGAACACCACGGCGACGCCCATCTGGTTTATCACCGGCACCGCCGACGGGGCCCAGCATGGACCAGGGCAGCACATGGCCAGCCCACCGCCGCCACCGCCCACACCCCGACCCGGCGGTGGAGCGAGCCGACCACCGGGATCCCGGTGGCTCGATCCTGGTCGCGGGCGGCGGAGGCGGGCGTGCTCACGTCTCCCGGCTCCAACAGCCCGCGGGCCGCACGATCAGGACCAGCAGGAGCAGCAGATGGAGGATGGGCGACCCGGCCACGGGCGCTGCCAGAGGTCTGGAGGCCGGGCAGACCCTCGACGGGGGACCCCGAGAGCCCCTGGACGACGTTGCCCACCGAGACGTCCAGGGCCAGCGCAAGGTTCTCCACCATCCCGATGAGGAGGGCAGCCAAGGACTGGTCAGCGAGCCGAGACCCCCGATCACCACGACCACGAACACGACGCCGCCCAGGACCTGGGCCATGCCGGGAAGGGCGCCGAGGACGGTACTGGCGGATCACCCCGGCCAGCCCGGCCAGGGCCGAGCCGACGCTGAAGACGATCATGGAAGCCCGCGGCACGTTGTGCCCGAGCATGGCCACCATCCCCGGACGGGCGCGAGGCCGACGACGAGGCCGGCCCGGGTCCGGGCGAGGACCACCAGCAGGAACAGGAAGATGGCCGCGGAGATGATCAGCATGAAGGCCTTGTACGTGGAGCTGTCAGCAGGTGGAAGAGCGGGAAGTCCAGGGCCGCGGGGCCCTCGTAGCTCTTGCGGCGGGGCGCCCCCAGACCAGCGGACGGCGCCGCAGCCCGGTGATGACGATGGCCACCCCGAAGGTGAAGATCAGCGGCGACGCCAGCGGTGCACCGGCGAAGCCGACGCCGTCAGGGCCCCCAGGAGCCCCTGACCACCAGGCGCCCCACCAGCCCCGCCCAGAAGCCGGTGTAGAGGGAGATGGAGGCCAAAAGATCACCCTAGCATGTAGAAGGCGGCGTGGGCGAGTTCAGCACCCCCATCATCCCAAAAGATCAGGGTCAGCCCGCGTGGTCAGCATGAACAGCAGCAGGCCGAGATGTAGCCCGTTCCAGGAGCGGGAGAAGAGGACCAGCTTGAGCAGCGGGCGCCGGGGGATGGGGGGCGGCAGCGCGCCGGCGCGCCCGCCGCCGCTAGGCCCCCGGCGCCCTCAGTCCCTCACGTGGTCGGCAGCGTGGCCTTGTCCATCTCGATCTTGTGCTCCAGCAGGAGGCCGAGTCCGAGTTGTCGGAGTCGAAGGCGGTAATGTTCTTGTTGGTGTGCACGGAGATGTAGATGGGATTAGGAGCTTGGTGGTCTTGGCCGCAGCACCACCCGGTCACCGCTGGAGTTCGTCGACTCCATCCCTTCCAGGGCCGCCGCCACCTTGTCCGCGTTCACCGTGCCCGCCCGCTTGATGGCCCGCCGAGCATGTTCGATGAGGTCGACGCGCACGGGTTGATGTCGTTGTTTGGGATAGAGCTTTGATATTTTCCGGATGTAGTCGGCCAGGGGCTTGGGGGCGTTGGGTTTCCGGGCGGGCGTTGTGCACCAGCCGGATGCGTCATCTCGCCGCCCCGATGGCCGCGGCGATGTAGTTGTTGAGTGCTGGAGTAGGTGTAGACGGGACCTCGAGTCCGCCGTCGTTGGCGGCCTTGGCCAGGTTCACCATGTCCGCGCCCCAGTTGCCGGTGATGACGGCGTCGGCCCCGAGGGCGAGTGATCTTCTGGACTGCAGCAAGTTCTTACCTCTCCCTCTCCACTGGGGTGGAGCCCGTTCCCCCGACCATCTGGATGTCCGGCCGCTTCTGCTTGAGCATGCTCACCGGCGGCCTCGGCCACGGCCTTCCCGAAGGAGTCCTGGTGATGATGAGCATCTTCTTGATCGGGGTGGCCTCAGTCGCGCCGCCATCTTCATCGTCCAAGTTCGGCGTTGACCGGAGTGCCAGACCTGCATCTTCCTGTTTGGCTCGAAACAGGGCGGGATCGATGGCGGAGCAATCGGAGGCAGCGTACCGCTTGCGGGGTTCCGCCGTTGTGCTTGAGGACGGCGTCTGGATATGGCGTGGGCCACGGCTCGGCTCGTCGCCCGCACGACGAGCGCAGGCCGGCGACGACCCTCGCAGCGGATCAGCACTCCGGGGTTCACCCGTCGTCGTAGCCGATGACCTCGAACTTCCGTCCCAGGACCCCCCGCCCCGTTCAGGTGCTCGGCCTCAGAGTCCGCCGCCGTTCTCCCTCCCCGCCGTCGCCGCAACGCCCAGGGGATCGATGCAGACCACTTCACGGTGTCCGCGGCCTGCGCGGCGCCGGCGAGGACGCCGACGACGAACAGGGCCAGGATGACGGCGGGCAGTCTGCGTGCCGACGGGCCAGCTCCTCCTGTGATGGGCTTGCGCTCGCGGGCTCCGGCCTGCCCGCCACCCCTCGCCCGCATTCGCGGGCCGATCGTCTCACCGCGTCACGTCGGGTTGGTCTGCCACGTAGGAGTCAACGGTCATGCCCATTGCGGTCGGAAGGAATCTGGAGGAAACCGCTGAAATCAGGGGCCAGAACCGTACCGGAGGGCGGAGCGCGGGGCTGCCCCACGGGGCGGCCGCGGGTGGCCACGCCGCCGGGGCTCCAGCTCGCAGCCCGGCCCCCACCGGGCGGAGATCAGGCCTCGCTCTCTCAGAATCCGCCTCAGGGCCGGCCCGCTCGGCGAGGAGGGCAGGCGCCGTCGGGCTCAGCATCACCTCTGGGAGCCTGGGGATAGGAGTTGTAGTTGATGGTGGACATGGCCGCACAGTAGGCGCCGGAGCCCATGGCCAGCGCACCAGGTTGCCGATGCGCGGCCTGGGCCACCCGGCGGAGGGCCAGGGCCTCGGGATCGCCGGGGGCCGGGGTGAGGATGTCCCCACTCGCAGCACGGGCCGACGAAGACGACGCCCGCCTCCTCCCGGCCCTCGGCGAGCACCCGCAGCGGGGGCTGGCTTCTCGCGGGAGCCAGCACGGTGCAGCCACCTCCGGCATCCCCGTGTCCAGCTTGGCGAAGAGGTAGCCGTCGGGACCCGTGTCCACCACGTCCACGAGGTGACCACGGAGCCGGGGAGTCGGCGACGAGGTACGTGCGGGCTCGATCTCCAGACCAGGGTGGCTGTCGCGGTCCCGGAAGGCGTAGGAGCTCCTGCCGCACGTGTACTCCACGCCGGGGCGAGGCCGCACCCAAGGGCTCCCCCGGCATGCGCCCCACCTTGAAGCCCGCTCGCCGAGGTTCACCACGCGACCTCCGGCAGCTTGCTGGCGAGGTCCAGGGTCATGGGAGTCACCCGGAGCTCGACACCTCGGGTCTGTATCCTTAGCCATGTGGCTGTGCAGCCGGGTGAGCCCGGATCTCGCGGCCGGCCATGGGCTTCACCTCGCCAGCAGTGAATGAAGCGAGCGCTTCCCGCAGCGGCCTGATTGCTCTACTCGCCGGTGTGGGAA
>CAWCRS010000006.1:0-50859 GCA_963798085.1 uncultured Gemmatimonadales bacterium | reverse complement strand
GTGGCTGAAGCAGCGCGACTTCGCCATCTTCGCGGCGCACGTGCAGGGGACGCCCATTGAGCAGGTGCCGCGCTCACCGCGCAGCGCGCTGGTGGTGAGCAACGAGGGCGCGGGGCTGAGCGACGTGATCATGACGGCGGCGCAGCAGCGGGTGGCGGTGCCTCTGCAGGGCGGCGCCGAATCGCTCAATGTGGCCGTCGCCGCCGGCATTCTGCTGTACCAGCTGACACGCGAAAGGTGACATGCCCGACTGGATGATCTGGCTGTACGCGTTCGTGGTGGGTGCGCTGTTCGGCTCATTCCTCAACGTGTGCATTTACCGCTGGCCCGCCGAGCAGTCCGTGGTGCGCCCGCGTTCGCGCTGTCCCTCCTGCGGCTACACGCTGTCCTGGTACGACAACATCCCGATCTTCGGCTGGCTGCTGCTGCGCGGCCACTGCCGCAAATGCGGTGTTGCGATCTCCGCGCAGTACCCCATCATCGAGCTGGCGGTCGCCCTCATCTGGACGGCGGCGGCCGTGCGCTTCGGCCTCTCCGTCGAGGGCTTTGCGTCCGCGGCCTTTCTCACGCTGGTGCTGGGCATCGCGGTGACGGATGCGCGCGAGATGGTCATCCCCGACCAGTTCTCACTGGGCGGCACACTCATCGGCCTCGGCCTGGCCGCCATCCCCGGCGGCATCACCTGACATCGTCGTTGGCGGGCGCGGCCGGCAGCTACGCGGTCCTCTGGCTCATCAAGCTGGCCGCCGAGCGTGCCTTCAGGAAGGATGCGCTGGGCGTGGGCGACATCCACATGATGGCCATGATCGGCGCCTTCCTGGGACCCGCCGGCGCCGTTCTGACACTGCTGTTAGGATCCGTGCTGGGACTGCTCATCGGCGTGCCCATCATGATGCGCCGCAACCAGCTCCAGCCCATGGGCACGTATCTGCCGCTGGGCACGTTCCTCGCCCTGGGCGGCGCCGTGGCGCACGTCTGGGGCACGCCCATCATGGACTGGTACGTCAGGCGCGTCCTCGGTATCGGCTGAACCTCAGGGATCGGAACAGTCGCGCTGGTAGCCACACTGCGGGCACAGCAGCTTGCAGTGCCGCTGCCGCATGCGCGCGCCGCACAGATCGCACTGCCACACGCGCTCGTCGGATACTGCAGGCGACGACACCGTTCCGGTTTCCGCCGTTTCTTCCGGGCCGTCCCGTAATGAAGTGTCAGGAACAACGGCGTCCGGCGAGACCGTCCTGCCGTCATCGCGCGCGGGACCGGCGGCTGCGCCCGCAGCCGGATCACGTCCCGGGCGTTGAATCGAATCGTCGCCTGCCATCAGTATTCCTGCTGCCAGCGCCCGGGCCGGAATGCCGCGATTGCCACGGGCGGTTCTTCCTCCATGATCAGTGCGGCAAGGATGTCCGCGGTGACCGGCGCGAGCAGGATGCCGTTGCGGTAATGACCGGTGGCGTAGAAGAGTCCGTGCACCACGGGATCGCGACCCAGCACGGGCAGATCGTCAGGTGTGCCCGGGCGGAAGCCGGACCACGTTTCGATCAGCGGCAGATCGCCGAGCGCGGGCAGCACGCGCGTGGCAGCCGTCATCAGATGCGCCACGCCGGCGGGCGTCGGGCCCGTGGCGAAACCCACACGCTCGGCGGTGGCGCCCACCACCAGGCGCCCGTCCTCCCGCGGAATGACGTAGCAGCCCGGTGCTTCCACCACGTACGCCAGGGGCAAATCCGCGCTGCCGTCGACCGCGAACATCTGCCCGCGCACCGGCTGCACAGGCAGCGGCACGGGAAGCCCGGCCAGCGCGCCGCTCCATGCCCCGGCCGCGATGACAACGCTGTCCGCGGCCACAGTGCTGCCGTCGCGCAGCTGCACGGCTTCGACTCGCGGCGCGCTCCCGCGACCCATTGCCAGACGCGTGACTTCGCTGTCCAGCCGGAAGTGCACGCCACGCGCTTCCGCCGCCTTCCACACGGCGGCGCCCAACAGGCGGTTATCCACGCGATGGTCGCGGCCCACGAAGACGCCACCCGCGATGTCGGGTGACAGCTGCGGCACCAGGCGGCGGGCATCCGCGGGGGACAGCGGCTGCACGCCGAAATCGTGACCCAGCTCGACGAGCGCCGCCAGGCGGGCGTGCTCGTGCGCCGTGAACGCCACGTGCAGTTTCCCCGCCGGCCGGTACTCCACGTCGATGCCGCTCTCCGAGGCAAGGGCGGCGACGAACGCGGCGTAACGGTCCAGACTGGCCACCGACAGCTGAAAGAACGCGTGTGCGTGCAGCGTCTCGCTCAGGGGAGACAGCATGCCGCCCGCCGCCCAGGTGGCCTCGCGGCCGGGCACGGCGCGCTCCAGCACCATCACCCCGCGACCCCGCATGGCAATGGCACGGGCCACGGCGCAGCCGATGACGCCGCCGCCGATGACCACCACGTCGTGCGTGCGCTCAGTCATTGCCGATGCGCTCGGCCCGGTAGCGCGCAGCCAGGTCGACGTAGTGCTGCGCGCTGTGCTGTACCCATTCGGCCGATTCGCCGGACAGCGTCTTGCGCACGGTCGCCGGTGCGCCGGCCACCAGTGTGCGCGGCGGCACGGTCATGCCCTCGGGCACGACGGACAGCGCGGCCACCAGCGCGCCTTCGCCGATCACCGCCCCGTGCAGGATCACGGCATTCATCCCGATCAGCGCGCGCTGCCGGATGGTGCAGCTCTCGAACACCGCACCGTGTCCCACCGTGACCTCATCCTCGACGACGGTGGGGCCGCGCGCACTCACGTGCAACACGCAGTTATCCTGGATGCTGCTGCGCGCCCCCACGCGGATGCCGTGATCCGGATGATCGCCGCGCAGCACGGCGCCGAACCAGATGCTGGACTCGGCGCCCACCTCGACGTCACCGATGAGCACCGCGCCGGGCGCCAGCCAGGCGGTGGCATGCACCCGCGGCGTGTGGCCGCCGAAGGGAATGATCAGCGCCACGGCTCACCCAGCAGAACATGTCCCAGCACGGCCGCGTCCAGATTGCGACCCGTGATGACCAGCACCACCGGGCCTTCCAGAGACAGCCCGGGTTCCAGCAGAGCCGCGGCCGTGACCGCGCTCGAGCCCTCCGCGAGCACGCCGTCGTTAATGAAGAGTTGGCGGATGGCGGGCGCCAGCGCGGCTTCCGGCACCAGGTGCACGGCATCCACCAGCCGCTGCGAGCGCTGCACCGAGATCTGGTCGGTCCGGCCCGCCAGCCCTTCCGCCAGTGTGGGCAGTTCCGGGCAATCGACCAGGCGGCCGCCGGCCTCGAGCGCGGCGTGCATGTTGGGTGTGTGGTCGCTCTGCACGCCGATCACGCGCACGCCCGCCGGCTGCAGCACCAGGCCGAGCCCTGCGGTCAGGCCCCCACCACCCACGGGCGCGACAACCGTGCGCACATTGGGCAGCGCTTCCAGCACCTCGAGCGCGATCGTGCCCTGGCCCGCCACCACCGCAGGATCGGAGAACGCGGACACGAACGTGGCATTGTGCGCGTCCGCCCAGTGCAGCGCCGCATCCTCGGCTTCGTCGTAGGTGGCACAGCTGTCGTCGACGACAACGCCCATACCGCGCATGCGCGCCTTCTTCACCTGCGGCGCCGTGCGCGGCACGAAGATGCGGGCACTCGCGCCGCAGCCGGTCGCAGCCAGGGCCAGAGCCTGCCCGTGATTCCCGGCCGATGCCGTCACCAGTCCGCAGGCGAGCTGCTCCGGTGAGAGCGTCATCACCGCATTCAGTGCGCCACGCAGCTTGAACGAACCTGTGCGTTGCCAGCACTCCAGCTTGAGATGGACATCGATCCCCGCGTGCCGGCTCAGCCACGCGGAGCGCTCCAGCGGCGTGTGCACGATGTGCGTACGGATGCGCTCGCGTGCGGCGTGCACGTCCTGGAGCGTGGGTTCACTGATGGGTGTGCTGGCCACCACGGACTCAGGCCCGGTCCGTCAACGCCGCGCGTTCGGCCGGCTGCTCGCGTGCCGGCGCTGGAGCAGACGCGGGCTCTCCCGGACGCGGTGAGGTTCCCGATGCTGTCGTCGCATTGGCCGGTGAAGTCACACGTCTGAGCCGGGCGCGCGTGACCTGCGTGTCGGTGGCGTCCAGCACTTCGATCACGATCTGCTCGCGCTCGAACTTCTCGCCTTTTTCCGGCACGCGCCCCAGCTCTTCCAGCAGATAGCCATTGAGCGTACGGTGCTCGAGCTGCGGGAACGTGGTGTTGAAGAAGTGATTGATCTCGCGCAGATCCGCATCACCGGCAGTCACGATCTCGTTGCGCGAGACGCGCACCATTGGTTCCTCGGTGCTGTCCTTCTCGTCGTGGATCTCGCCCACCAGCTCCTCCAGCACATCCTCGAGCGTGACCAGACCATCCGTGCCGCCGTACTCGTCCACCACGATGGCCATGTGTATGCGCCTCGCCTGGAAATCACGCAGCAGGCGGGTCACCGGCAGCGAGCCCGGTACCAGCAGCGGCTCGCGCACCAGCGCGCGCAGCGGCACATCGCGCTGACCCGATACCAGGGCCTGGTACGCGTCGCGCAGGTACAGCACGCCCGTGATGTTGTCTATGGTGCCGCGATAGACTGGAACGCGCGAGTAGCGCAGTGCGCCCAGCTGCGGCACAATGTCGCGCAACAAGAGATCATCGCGCAGCGCCAGCACATTCGACGCGCGGGGTCATGATGTCCCAGACCTTGATGTCATCCACGCGCGTGGCGCGCTCGATCAACTCGCGCTCGTGCTCGCCGACCACGCCTTCGCTGTGTCCCAGCGATATGAGCTGGCGCATTTCCGCTTCCGTGCTGGCGCTGGCCAGCGACTCCACACGGCGAGGCCGAACCCGCGCCAGGCGGGAAAGACCATCGAGGGGCACCGCCAGTACGCGCGTCCACACGAGGAACAGCGGCGCCACGCCGAGGGCCAGGCGCAGTCCGTAGTTGGCGGCGAGTCCGATGGGAAGCAGCTCCCCGGCGTAGACCACGATGAGCGCGACGGCGCCCAGCGCCAGGGCCAGAGCCAGCGTCTCCCAGCGCGCATAGACAGCCACGGCGACCAGTGCGCCGGCAGTGAGATCGGCGAGCGTGTCACAGAGGCGCAACAGGACGAGAATGCGCTCCGGCCGTGCGCGCAGCTGCGCCAGCGCACCACTGCCGCGCACACCTTCCTCGACCAGCGCGCGTATGCGGGATTCGGCCGGAGTGAAGATGGCCAGTTCGGAGACCGTGAAAACAGCGGACAGCAGAATGGCCACGGCCAGCGCGAAGACGTAGATGCCGATCATCCACCCGGCTCCGCGCTGCGAGGACTTCGGTCTACGTCCATTTTCGGCTCAACTGGATCAGCTCCTCGACGATGTCGCCCGTCGCCCGCCCATCCGCTTCCGCCTGGAAGTTCGTCACCACGCGATGACGCAGCACCGATGGTGCCACCGCGCGTACATCGTCGAAGTTGGGTACGCCGCGACCCGACATCGCCGCCCGTGCCTTGGCGCCCAGCACCAGATACTGCGAAGCCCGCGGGCCCGCGCCCCAGCTCACATAACGCCGTGTTGCCTCCGGCGAATCATCGTCGCCCGGCCGCGTCGCCCGGGCCAGCCGCACCGCGTAGTTCACCAGCGATGGGGGCGCCGGCACGCGCCGCACCAGCTTCTGCAGCCCCAGCAGCTCGGCCCCGCCCAGCACCGGCTGCACCTGCGGCAGCTCCGCACCCGTGGTCTCCAGCGCGATGCGCTCCTCTTCCTCGCGCGTTGGATACTCGATACGCAGCTCCAGCATGAACCGGTCGAGCTGCGCCTCCGGCAGCGGGTACGTGCCTTCCTGCTCGATCGGGTTCTGCGTTGCCAGCACGAAGAACGGTCGGTCCAGCACCATGGTCTCCCCGCCCACCGTGACCGCACGCTCCTGCATGGCCTGCAACAGCGCCGCCTGCGTCTTGGGTGGCGTGCGGTTGATCTCGTCCGCCAGGATGACATTGGCGAACACCGGCCCGTGCACGAAACGGAACAGCCGCTTCCCCGTCGAGCGATCTTCCTCCAGAACCTCCGTTCCCGTGATGTCCGTCGGCATCAGGTCCGGCGTGAACTGGATGCGGCTGAACTTCAGCTCCAATGCCTGCGCCAGTGTCGAAACCAGCAGCGTCTTCGCCAGACCCGGCACGCCCACCAGCAGCGCGTGGCCATCGGCCAGCAGCGCGGTCAGCAGACCCTCGACGATCTTGCGCTGCCCGATCACTCGACGCGCGACTTCCGTCTCCAGGGCCGCGCGTGCCGCCGTCAAACTCTCGAGCAGTATGATATCCTGCTCATCCTGGCGAGTCTCCCGAATCGCCCTCGCTTCCATCCGACTCCTCGTTTTCTCGTCTGCCTGCCCGTGCCTGTCCCGGGGCTCCACACCACACAACACCGCCCCGGCGCCGCAACCCGATCAGCGGCCCCGCAGCTCGAACTCCGTCTCCAGATCGATGGGCGGATCCGACGTTACCCGGCTCGCGGCGCGCAGCATGCCCCTGCGGTCGCCGGGCGACCAAACGGCGCGATACTCCAGCACTGCCGCCGGTGCCACCTCCTCCTGCCCCACCACCTGCCCGAACATCTGATCCGCTGACCAGCGCCACACTTCCGCCCCCGTCCCGTCACGTACCGCGAAATCGTACCGCTGTGCGCTCCGGAAATGCAGGGCCACAGGCGACGTACCCCCGTTTGCGACGCGCAGCACCATTTCCACGGAGTCTCCCACCACGCGTACCACGAAGCTCGGTACCAGCGAAGAATCACGGGTTGCCGGGGTCACGTCGGTCCTCGCTTGCGCGTCGCGCCCGGATGGGCCGCAGGAAGCCAGGAGCGCGAGTGCGACGATGAGGGGTATGCTGGCTTGCGACACGTTGCCCGGTGTGCTTGCAGAGAGGTCTAAGTTATTTTCGGGCTGTGCATTACGGCGGCGGGCATCGCCGGCGGGGGCACAGAGGGTGCAAGATACCCGGCGGCCGCGTTGAGCGTCAAGGCGGGAAGCTTGCGAAAAATTTCACAAGCAGGTATTCTTACCCGCCCGCCGGCGTAGCGACACCTGCGGCACGGGCCGGAAGCGGTCGAGCAACGCGGGGGAGTCGAGGAGTTGCGAGAGCGCGAGCCATCCACGGGCGTTGCTGTTTCGCGGTATCTGAGCGCAGGTCTGACGTGGGCATTGGCGACGCTTCTCTTCCTGGTTGCGGGCGCGTGGGTCGGGGTGCGGCTGGGCAGTCGTGAAGTCGGGGGGCTGGTGGGCGCGTTCGTGGGCGCGGGTGCAGGTTTCTACCGGCTGGTGCGTCAACTGAGCCCGCCGCCGCGGAGCGGCGGCCGGCACGATGGGGGCGAGGGATGAAGGCGTGGTCGGCCTACGCCGGTGCCGGTCTGTTGCTGGTGGTGGTGGGCGTGGTGCTGGCGGGTCTGGCCTCACCGGCGGATGCGCGCGGGATCCGGATCGCGGTTCTGCTTGCCTATGTGCTCCAGCTGATCGCGTTTGCGGTACTGGTGCGCGTCCGGAAACAGCCTACTCTCTTTCTCGCCGGGTGGCTGGGTGGAATCGCGGTGCGGTTCATTGTCGTGGGTGTGTCCGCGTGGTGGCTGAAGCGCACGGCGCTGCTGCCACCTGTGAGCACGATGATGTCGATGGTGCTGGCGGTGTTCGTGCTGCTCCTGCTGGAGCCAGTGTTCCTGCGAAAGGTCGTGCGGCGGCATGATGCTGAATCTCTTGCGTATGCTACAGGAGCCGGCGAAGGCGAACGGCGGCTTCGACATTAAGGGGATGATCCTGCACCACCTGGCGGACTCCTATGAACTGGATCTGCCGGGCAGGGTGGTGCATCTGCCGCACTTCACACCGGTGCATCTGGGTCCGATCACACTGGATTTCTCGATCACCAAACACGTCGTCTACATGGCGGTGGCGGCGCTGCTGGTGGCGATTGTGCTGATCACGGCGGCGCGCGATGCGCGTCGCGAGCATGCCGCGGGGGCCAGTCGGGGACCGAAGGGCGCCGCCAATGTCGTGGAGGCGTTCATCCTCTACTTCCGCGATGAGGTGGCGCTGCCCAACATCGGCCACGGCGGGGAGAAGTACCTGCCCTACATCATTGGCGTTTTCTTCTTCATTCTGTTCTGCAACCTGCTGGGTCTGCTGCCCTGGGGCGGTTCGCCGACCGGCAACATCTCGGTGACGGCGGCCCTGGCGGTGATGACGTTCCTGATCGTCGAGTTCACGGGCATGCGCGAGCTGGGCGCGAAGGGCTATGCGAAGACGATCTTCTTCGTGCCCGAGGGCCTGCACTGGGCGATGGCGGTTCCCATGCTCCTGATCATGACGCCGGTCGAGATCCTGAGCAAACTGACCAAGCCGTTCGCCCTGGCGGTGCGGCTCTACGCGAACATGACGGCCGGGCACGCCGTGGTCCTGGCGCTCACCGGCCTGCTGGTTCTCGCGGGCGCGGCTAACAAGCTGTTCATCACGCCCGCGCCGCTGATCATGGCGGTGGGCATCATGATCCTGGAGCTGTTCGTCGCGTTCCTGCAGGCTTACATCTTTGCCATGCTGTCGAGCGTGTTCATCGGGTTGATCAGGCATCAGCATTGAGGACCTGAACGGACCGGGAGGCGTTGCCGGGGCCTGGGCGACGCTGCAGTTCGATGGGCGAGCGCGCCCGCCCGAGGAGGCGCGCCTTCGACAACCGGGCTCCACGGGTGTCGTCGCCAGGTACCCGGCCGGGTGGTCGGGGAGAGCCGCGGGGTTGCGCAGCGCGTCATGCGCGGGGGCGCGTGATCCACAGAAGCGGTGACGCCGGGACAGGGCGGGACGGGGCCCGCAGTGTCAGGCGATGGAGCGGAAGCTCACGAGATCCCCGGGAAACGGAGACCTCATGCATCTTCCCATTCTCGCAATGCTGCAGGACTCGAGCATGGGCACCGGCCTCAGCAATCTGGGCAAGGCCGTGGGAGCGGGTGTGACGGTGGTCGGTGCCGGTATCGGCATTGGCCGGATTGGCGGCAGCATGACGGAAAGCATGGCACGCCAGCCGGAAGTACTGGCCAACATCCAGACGGGCGCGATCATTCTGGCGGCGCTCATCGAGGGCGTGGCGCTGTTCGGACTGGTGATCGCGTTCCTCATCTGACACTCAGGGTCCGGGCGCGGGCTGTACCATGGTGGCCGGTCTGGTGGGGCTGCCGTTCCTCCGCGGCTCGCGCCCGGACGATCGAGACAGGATGCGCATGAGCATGTTCATGGTTCTGCTGGCACAGCAGGCGGAAGGGGGAGGCGCCTCCGAGGTCTTCCACCTGAGCGCGAACGTCTCGTTCTGGACGGTCGTGATCTTCCTCGCGCTGCTGGCGGTGCTGGCCAGGTTCGCGTTTCCGCCCATTCTGGGGTACGCCGCGGCGCGCGAGAAGCGCATACAGGACGCAATCGATGAAGCCCAGCGGCTGCGCGATGAGGGCGAGAAGCTGCTGCAGCTGCAGCGCCAGGAGCTGGGCGCGGCGAAGGAGCAGGCGCAGCAGATCCTGCTCGAGGCCAGACAGGCGGCGGATCGCGTGCGTGAGGAGCTGCTGAACCAGACGCGCACCGAGCAGCAGCACCTGCTCGAGCGCGCGCGGCAGGACATTGCCACGGATCGCGAGCGCTCGCTGCAGGAGCTGCGTCGCGACGCGGTGGACCTGGCGATTGCGGCGGCCGGCAAGCTGATCGAGCGGCGCCTGGGATCGGACGAGGATCGTCGCCTGGTGACGGAATACCTGGGCCGCGTTTCCGGGGGAGCGAACTGAGTGGAGCAGTCGACCATCGCACGCAGTTACGCGTCGGCACTGTACGAGCTGGCGGAGCGCACGAACGATTTCGAGGCCTATGCGCGGGCCTTCGTCACGGTGAACACGCTGATCGATTCCGATCGCATGATCCGGGATTTCCTGCGCAGCCCCAAGATCGAGGTGGCCGAGAAGAAGCGCGTGCTGGCCACGGCTTTCCAGCGCAGTCTGCCGCCGCTGTTCCTCAATTTTCTCCTGGTCGTGCTGGACAAGCGCCGGCAGCGGCTGCTGCGCGCCATGGCCACGGAGTACGACACCATGATGGATCAGCGCCTGGGCCGCGTGAACATGGCGGTAACCCTGGCGCACGAGCCCGATGCGCGCGAGCTGGCGGACATTTCCGCGCGGCTCATGCGCATGGTGGGCAAGACCGTGATACCGCACGTGCATGTCGACGCTGCCATCCTGGGCGGTGTAATCGTGCGTTATGGCGACCGGCTGCTGGATGGATCCCTGCGCCGCCGCCTGATTTCCATGCGCTCCCGCCTGCTCGAGGCGAAACTTCCGGAAACCCCAGCAGTCAACCGAGGTTGAACGGTAATGGCCACCACCGAGTCGCACCTGCGCGCCAGTGAGATCAAGGACGTGCTGCTCCGTCAGATCGAGCGGTACGCCGAGCAGCTGGAGGTCGAGGAAGTCGGCGAAGTCCTGGAAGTGAAGGACGGCGTCGCCCGCATTTACGGCCTGAATCGCGCCATGGCGAGCGAGATGCTCGAGATCACCTCCTCCGATACCGGCGAGAGCATCACGGCGCTGGCGCTGAATCTGGAAGAAGACAACATCGGCGCCGTGGTGATGGGCGAATGGTCCGTGCTGCACGAGGGTGACGCCGTGCGTCGCACGGGCCGCGTGCTGGATGTGCCCGTCGGCTCCGGCTATCTGGGCCGCGTCGTGGATCCGCTGGGCCACGCCATTGACGGGCGAGGCGAGATCGTGACGGAGGATCGCCGCTTCATCGACATCGTGGCGCCTGGCATCGTGCTGCGACAGCCGGTGAAGGAGCCGCTGCAGACGGGCATCAAGGCCATCGACTCGATCATTCCCATCGGCCGCGGCCAGCGCGAGCTGATCATCGGTGACCGCGGCACCGGCAAGACCGCGGTCGCCATTGACACGATCATCAATCAGAAGGGTGGCGACGTCATCTGCGTGTACTGCGCCATTGGCCAGCGCGCGGGCAAGGTGGCGTCGGTGGTAGAGACGCTGCGCGAGTATGGCGCCATGGATTACACGATCGTGGTTGCGGCCAACGCCTCGGATCCCGCGCCCATGCAGTACATCGCGCCCTACTCGGCGTGCGCGCTGGCCGAGCACTTCATGTGGCAGGGCAAGCACACGCTGGTGATCTACGACGACCTGTCCAAGCAGGCGCAGGCGTACCGCCAGATCTCGCTGGTGCTGCGCCGCCCACCCGGCCGCGAAGCCTATCCCGGCGACGTCTTCTACCTGCACTCGCGGCTGCTGGAGCGGGCCGCCAAGCTCTCCGATGAGGAGGGCGGTGGCTCACTGACCGCACTGCCCATCATCGAGACGCAGGCGGGCGACGTTTCCGCCTACATTCCGACGAACGTGATCTCGATCACCGATGGCCAGATCTTCCTCGAGTCGGATCTCTTCTACTCGGGCGTCCGGCCGGCGGTGAACGCGGGCATTTCCGTTTCCCGCGTGGGCGGCGCGGCGCAGGTCAAGGCCATGCGCACGGTGGCGGGCCGCCTGCGCCTCGAGCTGGCGCAGTACCGCGACCTGGAAGCGTTCGCGCAGTTCGGCTCGGAGCTGGACGCGGCCACGCAGAAGCAGCTGGCGCGGGGGGCCTGCCTGGTCGAAGTGCTGAAGCAGCCGCAGTACGCGCCCATGCCCGTCGAGCAGCAGATCATGATCATCTTTGCGGCGACCAACGGCTATCTGGATGACGTGCCGCCTGCGGACGTGAAGCGGTGGGAGCATGGCTTTCATGAGTTCATGCGCACGGCGCATGCCGGTGTGGGTGACGCGATCCGCACGACGAAGCAGCTGAACGATGAGAACACGGCCGCGCTGAAGCGCGCCATTGACGCGTACCGGGAAACGCGCCGCGCTCCTGGCGCGGCGGCCTGAGGACGGGGCATGGCGAGACCCCGTGAACTGAAGCGGCGCATTCGCTCGATCGGCAAGACGCGCCAGATCACACGGACGATGGAGATGGTCTCCACGTCCAAGCTGAAGCGCGCGACGGATCGCGTGCATGCCGCGCGACCGTACGCGCAGCGGCTGGCCGATGTGCTGAGCCGTCTCATTTCACCCGAGCTGTACGAGCGCTTCCCGCTGCTGCGCCAGCCGGAGAAGATCCGGCGCGCCGCGGTCATCGTCATCACATCGAATCGCGGCCTGGCGGGTGCCTTCAACGCCAACCTGATCCGCGAGGGTCGCACCCTGCTGCGCCGGCTGCAGAACGATGGCGTGGCCGCCGATCTGCACGCGGTGGGACGCAAGGGTGTGGGTTTCTTCCGCTTCCGCCGCCAGTCGATGGCGACATCACGCACCGACATCAGCGACCGGCCCACGATCGACGATGCGGCCAGCGTCATCGATCCGCTGCGCGCTGCCTTCGAGCGTGGCGAGCTGGACGAAGTGTACATCGTGCACGCGCAGTTCCGTTCGGCCATGAACACGCCGCCCGGCGTCCTGCGCGTGCTGCCCGTGCAGGCGCCAGCGGAATCCGGCGCCGCGCCCGGCGCGAAGCCGGCGCGCATCGCCAACTACGAGTTATCGCCTTCGGCGGAAGCCATACTGGAGCGTCTGCTGCCGCTCTACGTACGCAATGCGATGTACCGGGCTCTGGTGGAGACGGCGGCCGCCGAGCATGGTGCGCGCCGCACGGCCATGAAGAACGCGACGGACAGCGCCGGCGACATGCTGGATCGACTCAATCGCACGTACAACCGGGCGAGGCAGTCGCAGATCACGCAGGAGATTGCAGAGATCGTGGGTGGCGCGGCCGCCCTCGAGTAGCGTTCGCATCGGGGCAACCAGCAGCACGTCTCACGACAGAAAGCGCGACTGGCAAATGGCGACAGAAAGAAGCAATGGCCGCGTGGTCCAGGTGATCGGGCCGGTGCTCGACGTGGAATTCGACGCGGATTCGATTCCCGAGATCTACAATGCGCTGCACATCCTGGCCCCGGGTCACCTTGGTGGCACGGACATCGACATGGTGGCGGAGGTGCAGCAGCACATCGGGCGCAATCAGGTGCGCGCCGTCGCCATGTCGACAACGGATGGCGTGACGCGCGGCATGGAAGTGATCAATACGGGATCGGCCATCAGCGTACCCGTTGGCGAACGCGGCGTTAGGCCGCATCATCAACGTGCTGGGCCAGCCCGTCGATCACGGCGGTGAGATTGCCGCGGATGTCGAGCGCTGGCCCATTCACCGTCCGGCGCCCAGGTTCACCGAGCTGGAACCGAAGACCGAGATCTTCGAGACCGGCATCAAGGTCATCGACCTCATTGCGCCGTACGTGAAGGGCGGCAAGACCGGCCTCTTCGGCGGTGCGGGTGTCGGCAAGACCGTCGTCATCATGGAGCTGATCAACAACATCGCGATGGAGCACGGCGGCCGTTCCGTCTTCTGCGGTGTAGGCGAGCGCACGCGCGAAGGCAACGACCTCTGGCTCGAGATGAAGGAAAGCGGTGTGCTGCCCAATGTGGCGCTCGTGTACGGCCAGATGAACGAGCCGCCGGGCGCGCGCGCGCGCGTGGGTCTGTCGGGCCTGACCGTCGCGGAGTATTTCCGCGACGTCGAGAAGCAGGACGTGCTGCTCTTCATCGACAACATCTTCCGTTTCACGCAGGCCGGCTCCGAGGTGTCCGCGCTGCTCGGCCGCATGCCGTCCGCCGTGGGTTATCAGCCCACGCTCGGTACCGAGATGGGCGAACTGCAGGAGCGCATCACCTCGACGCACGATGGCTCGATCACTTCCGTGCAGGCGATCTACGTGCCCGCGGACGACCTGACCGACCCGGCGCCGGCCGCCGCCTTCGCGCACCTGGATTCCACGACTGTGCTGACGCGCGCGCTCACGGAAATCGGCATTTATCCGGCGGTGGACCCGCTCGATTCGACCTCGCGCATCATGGATCCGCAGTATCTTGGCGAGCGCCACTATCGCGTGGCTTCCGAGGTGCAGCGCATTCTGCAGCGCTTCAAGGATCTGCAGGACATCATCGCGATCCTGGGCATGGACGAGCTGTCCGAGGATGACAAAACCGTGGTGAACCGCGCGCGTCGCATTCAGCGTTTCCTCTCGCAGCCGTTCCACGTGGCGGAGCAGTTCACGGGGCGGGCCGGCAAGTACGTCAAGCTGGAAGACACGATCGCGTCCTTCGAGCGCGTCGTGCAGGGTGAGTTCGATCATCTGCCCGAACAGGCGTTCTACATGAAGGGCGGGATCGATGACGTGATCGCCGAAGCGGGGCAAATGAGCCAGGAAGCGTGAGCGTGCCCGCACAGCTGAAGGTCTCGATCGTCAGCCCCGAGCGCGTGGTCTTCGAGGGGCCCGCCGACATGGTGGTGGTGCCCCGCTGGGATGGCGAGCTGGGCATCCTGCACGGTCACGCGCCCCTGCTCGCCGTTCTGGGCAGGGGTCGCCTGCGCGTGACCACAGGTGGCAATGAACGCCGATTCCGCGTCGACGGCGGGTTCCTCCAGACCGCGGATGACGCTGTCACCGTGCTGAGCGAGCGGGCCACGGAGCTATAGCGCCGGCTCGTTTTCGCTCGCGCGCTCACGATCCGCGGGCGGCGCGTCTGCCGGTCAATTCGTGCACTGACGGCAATTCAGAGACAAACGGACCGACATCCGGAGGACCCATGCCGGCGCGTGTCATGCAGCAGACACGCGTCCTCGAAGCGCTGGCGCATGGGACCGGGTAGCTTTGTGCGCACGCTTGCCCTACGATGAAGGAGGGATTTGCGGAAAGCGGGGCGTGCGCTGTTGCAGTCGAAGCGCCGCCCGACGCGCGCGCCACAGCTGACGTAACCAGGCAGTACATGCGAATCGATCTGCACCTTCACAGCACAGCTTCGGATGGCAGCCTCTCGCCGAGCGAGCTGATCTCAGCCGCGCGGACCGGAGGCCTGGATGTGGTCTCCCTCACCGATCACGACACGACATCAGGCTTCGCCGAAGCCAGTGCGGCGGGCAGGGGGTCCGTGCACGTCGTTCCCGGCATCGAGATGTCCACCACGCACGAGGGCCTGGAACTGCACATGCTGGGCTACTTCGTCGACCCGGTGCACCCCGTGCTGCAGGCGCACGAGCGGGATGCGGTGGAGCGGCGGCGCGAGCGCATGATCGCGATCCTCGACGCCCTGGACGGTGGCGGCGTGAGTGTGGACTACACGGAAGTCACCAGCGCCGCCGCGGGCGCACGCGTGATCGCGCGTCCGCACCTTGCCCGCGTGCTCGTGCAGCGCGGCTTCGCGCACACCGTGAGCGAGGCTTTCGACCGCTACATTGGCAACGCCTGCGACGCCTACCGCCCCGTGAACCTGGTGGGGCCTGCCGAAGCCATCGAGCGCATCCACACGGCCGGTGGCATCGCCGTATGGGCACACCCGGATTACGACTCGTTCAACCGCGAGATCCGCCGTTTCGTGAACTGGGGCCTCGACGGCGTCGAGTGCTACCGCCCCAAATGCTCAGCGCAGGAAAGCATGGCGTTCGAGCAGGTCGCCACCAGCCTGGGCCTGTACGTGACCGGCGGCTCCGACTGGCACGGCGTCTGGCACGGCCGCCTCGGCCTCTTCTCCCTCGGCCGCGAAGAACTCGGGGCTGTACTCGAACGCGGCGGCATCTGAGCTCAACTTCCAATGCCGTTCTCTCCCGGCATGCGGCAGCCACCGGCTTACGATGCCTCCGCCCCCTCCGCGGTAAGAAGAGCCCCCTTGAGGTAGGATGTTTCGGGGATCTGGATAATGACGGGGTGGTCGGGAGACTGGCTTCGCCATTCCATCCAGCGCAGCGGGCGGCGGGCGTCGGCGGCGGCATCTTCGAGCATGGCGCGGAAGACATTGGGGCCCACGTGGTAGGAGCAGGAGAAGGTGAGCAGTGAACCGCCGGGCGCCAGCAGCTTCATGGCGCGGAGGTTGATTTCCTTGTAGCCGCGCAGGGCGGAATCGAGGCTGTCGCGGCGTTTCGCGAAGGCGGGCGGATCCAGCACGATCACATTGAAGCTGAGACGCTGGCTTTCCATTTCACGCAGCGTGTCGAACACGTTTGCCTCGACGAATTCGATGCGGTCCTCAAGCCCGAGCAGGCGGGCATTGTGGCGGGCGTGCGCCACTGCCTCCGCCGACGATTCGAGCGCGGTGACCTGTGCGCCGGCGTGCGCGAGGTGCAGCGCGAAGCCGCCATGGTAGGCGAAGGCATCGAGAGCGCGGCCGCGGGCCAGTGTGCCGGCGCGCACGCGGTTCTCACGCTGATCGAGGAACGCGCCGGTCTTCTGCCCGGTCCAGGGCGAAGCAAGCAGTCGAACAGCGGCTTCGCGGACCTCGATTACGTCGGGTACGTTTCCGTGCAGCAGGTGCACGCCGCTGCTCAGGCCTTCGTGGCTGCGAATACGCACGTCATCGCGCGCCAGGATGCCGCGCGGCTGGCACTCGATCAGCAAGGCGTTGATGATCTCGTCGCGGTACGGCTCGATTCCGGCGGACAGGAATTGCATGACCAGCCATTCGTCGTAGCGGTCCACGATGAGCGAGGGCAGGCCATCGGCCTCGGCGTGAACCAGCCGGAACGCGGTCGCATCGATGCGATGCCGGTCGCGCAGCGCTCGCCGCGGCGCGGATGCGCTGCAGCCAGAAAGCGGGCCGACTTCGGTCGCGCTTCGTGCGTGAGCATGCGCAGCGCAATGGCGGATGCGGGACTCCAGAGCGCGGTGCCCAGCACGCGGCCCTGCTCGTCCTCCACCATGACGATACCGGCAGCCGAGTCCGGCGGCGCCACAACGTCACTGCGATAGATCCAGGGATGCAGCCGCTCACTCCAGCGCGCCGCGCCCTGCCGGCTGACACGCGCGACGGCAAGACTGCTCACCAACTCTGCGGTGACGCGCGTGAAACGGCCGCAGCAGTGCGCGCGTTGTGGCGGCCGGGTCTCTGGCGCTCATGATTGCGCCAATGACGGCGGTGCCGCCAGCTGCCGTCGCGGCAATCTCGCCGACATTGCTGGTGTTGATGCCGCCAATACCGACCACGGGAATGCGGACTGCGCGCGCGACGGCATCGAGTCGGGCCGTGCCAATGCGTTCGTCCGCCGCCTCCATCTTGGACGTCGTGCCGAAGACGGCGCCGCAGCCGATGTAGCTCGCGCCATCGGCCTCCGCCTGGATGGCGAGTTCGACGTTGTCCGTGGAGCGACCCACGAGAAAGCCGGGCGGCACAATCGCGCGGGCGGCGCGCACAGGCAGGTCATCCGGGCCCAGGTGGACGCCGTCGGCGCCGGCCAGCAATGCGACATCCAGCCTGTCATTGATGAAAAGCCGTGCGTTGCGGGCGCGCACGAGTGGCAGCAGCAGTTCCGCCTGTTCCAGCAGTTCGCGCGCGGTCGCGTGCTTGTCGCGCAGCTGGATGGCGGGCGCGCCCGCGTCGAGCGCGGCGGCCGACCACATTGATGACGCTGCGCGGCGAAGCCAGTTGCGATCCGTGATCACGATCAGACGGAGGTCGAGCGCGCTCACGCCGGTTTGCTCGCAGCCTGTCGCTGTTCCCGCCGGATCATGGCGCGCGCGCGGTCGTGCTCGGCGAGGGTGCGCGAGAACACGTGAGTGCCATCGGGCCGCGCGACAAAGTAGAGGAAGTCCACGTCCGCGGGGGCGAGCGCCGCGTCGATGGCGCGCGCGCTGGGCGAAGCGATCGGCCCGGGTGGCAGGCCGGGTCGCGCATAGGTGTTGTACGGGTGGTCGCGCACGCGCGCGATGTCGTTGTATACAGAGGCGCCCATGATGCCCGCCCAGCGCGTACTGCACGGTGGGGTCCGCCTGCAGTGCGCATGCCTCGCCGCAGCCGGTTGTGATACACCGCGGAAATGACCGGCATCTCATCCGGGTGATACCGCTTCCTTCTCGATGATCGATGCGAGTGTGACCACCTGTCGTTCGCTCAGGCGCAACGCGCTGGCCGGGCGCGCCGCTCATCGGTCCATACGCGACGATACCGTCCACGAGCTGCGCGGATCACGGATCCGGCTGCGCATCGATGGGGAATGTGTATGTGTCCGGATAGAGGTAGCCTTCGAGTGTCGGGCCGGGCACGCCGAAGCGGGTGGCGGACAGGTATCCTCGAGCAGGTGCGCCAGCGAGTCCGCGCTCACGCCCGTGAGCGTGCTCATGCGCGCCGCGAATGTCTTCGGCTTCCATGCCCTCGGGAATCACGAGCTTCGCTGTGAGGAAGTGGCCGGCGACGAGATTGTCGAGCACGTACACCCATCCCGCGCCGCGCCCGAATTCGTAGGTGCCCGGCTTGACCTGCCTGGCTCTCCCGCTGACGCGGCCGTACAGCCGGAACAGCAGCGGCGCATGGAGGATGTGCTTCGCACCCAGTGAGTCTGCCACCTCGCGAAAGGATGCGCCCTCCCGCACCCGCACGCGCACCGGTGTTCCCGTTCCGGGATCCGTGCAGGCGAGCGCCAGCAGCAGCAGCGGCAGGGCTGGACTGCGCAGCGAGCGCCAGGCGCGATACGCCGCCGCCGGTCGCGAGGTGCGTCTGAATTTCACTGCGCCAGCTCCTCTTCGTTCTGGACCGGTGCGTTCCGACGCGCACGATCCAGAAACAACTGCAGAATCAGTACCGCGGCGGCCGTGTCGATGCGCGTTTTCTCCTCGCGCTGCGAGCGTTTGAGGCCGAGGGCGCGCACCGCGCGCTCGGCCATGACGGACGTGAGGCGCTCATCGAGCAGCGCGACCGGCAGTCCTGCGCGCTCCGCGAGCTTCGCCGCGAACGCGCGCACTTCTGTGGTCCACGCGGTATCCGTGCCTTCGAGGGAGAGGGGCAGGCCGACGACGATGCGGTCGACAGCGTGTTCGCGCGCGAGATCGAGCAGTGCCTGCACGGGCGGCCGCTTGCCCTTCCGGCGCAGCAGTGGCGGGAGTGGCTGGGCCAGTGTGGCGGTGGGGTCGCTCAGTGCCAGGCCAACGCGGCGCTCGCCGTAATCGATGCCGAGTACCCTCGCCACTCGCGCGGTCTCAGGTGAGTGCGGCGAGCGTATCGTCCACCTGCTCGCCAGCGCGGATGCGCCCGTACACGGTGTCCAGGACATCCGGGCTGCCGTAGAGGAAGCGGCAATGCTGATCGCCGCGCGACCGGCACTGCACTTCGAGCACGGCGACCTCGTCGTTGCACACGCGGCCGAGCAGGTTGGCGAGCAGGCCGCTGGTAAAGACACAACTCGGCCGGGCGGCAGTGGCATCGGGATCGGACTCGACCCATTCGTGGGCATCCAGCGCTCCCACGCCCGGGTGCACGCTGTGATTCGTGATGCGGCCCCAGCCGCGACGCTCGAAAAGCTCGGCAAATCGCCGCCAGAACGTGCCCTCATCCCAGTCTGCCGGTCCCGTCGCATCACCGGGCGCATGAATCAGCAGTCTGGAAGAACGCGTCGCCCGCCGCGACGCCGGCTTGCTGGAAGGCAACGGCGGCAGCGTCGTCGCCTACAGCTTCCGCGAGTGCCCGCCGCAGAGCGGCGAGGGAGGCCACCGGCAGCGCCAGCTCCTGCGGACGCGCGTTTGTCTGCATCATGGGGATCGCTCCTCAGGGGGTTGCGTTGCTGCGTCCACGGTTCGTGTCGCTGCCAGCTCGCGCAATGCCGCTTCGTCGATGACCGCAACATCGAGTTCACGCGCGCGATCGAGTTTCGAACCGGGATCCTCGCCTGCAACAAGGTAGTCTGTCGAGCGCGACACACTGCCGGCAATGCGCCCGCCATGTCGTTCGATGAAGGCGGACAGGTCCTTGCGGCTCACTGCGTGAGTGCCGGTGATCACGAATGTAAGGCCTTCCAGCGAACTCTGCTCTGCCCGCTCGACGGGCTCGGTCATGTTGCAGCCCGCCTCGCGCAGCCGGTCGATCAGACTGCGGTTGCCTGCCTCGGCGAGGAAGGCGCTGAGCGCCGCCGCCGTGGTGTCGCCGATGCCGTGTGCGGCCGCGATCTCAGCGGGCGACGCGGCCAGCAGCGCATCCATGTTCTCGAAGCGGCGGGCCAGCAGCTGCGCGGCCGTGGCGCCCACATGGCGAATGCCCAGCGCGAAGAGCAGACGGGAAAGCGGGCGCTGTTTCGATTCCGCGATGGCGGCGACGAGTCTCCTTGCAGAAATCTCGGCGAAACCCTCGAGTCGCATGAGGTCCGCCTCGGTCAGGTGGTACAGGTCGGCGAAATCGTGGACCAGCCCGGCGCCGAGCAGCTGACTGGCGGTGCGCTCACCCAGGCCGCGAATGTCCATGGCGCCCTGCGAGACGAAATGCACGAGACCCACAGGATGCGCGCGGGACACGACGGGTTGGGGCAGTAGATCATCACTTCGTCCGCGGGCCGTTCCACCGCGGTGCCGCAGGACGGACAGTGATCCGGCGGCGTGAAGCGCTGCTCGTCGCCTGTGCGCCGCTGCACGATCGGGCCCACCACCTGCGGGATTACTTCGCCCGCCCGCTTCACCAGCACCCAGTCGCCGACACGCAGATCCTTGCGCGCGATGTCGTCGAAATTATGCAGTGTGGCCAGCTTCACCTGCACCCCGCCGATGACCACCGGTTCCAGCACCGCGAAAGGGTTGAGGGAGCCGGTACGCCCCACGTTGATCTCAATGGCGTTGAGACGCGTCGTCGCCAGATCCGGTGGGTACTTGTAGGCGATGGCCCAGCGCGGGTCACGTTCCCCGACCACGCCCAGCTCCTGCCAGAGCGCCAGCCGCGACACCTTCAGCACCACGCCGTCGATGGCGTAATCGAGTGTTGGGCGCAGCCCCTCCACCTCCTCGAGAAAAGCGATGGCCGCGTCGAGCGTGGGGCAGACGCGGCGCAACGGGTTGGTGGGCATGCCCCAGGCGGCGAGCAGCTCGAGTACATCCTGCTGCGTTTCCGCGGGCAGTCGCACCACGCGGTCCGGATCCGTCTGGATCTGAAAACCGAAGAAGCGCAGCGGACGCCCGGCCGTGAGACGGGGATCCAGCTGACGCAGCGCGCCGGCCGCCGTGTTGCGCGGATTCGCGAACACCGCCTCACCGGCCGCCACCCGCTGCTCGTTCATCTCGTGGAAGCCGGACAGCGACATGAACACCTCGCCGCGCACTTCCAGCACGGGCGGCAGCGGCGCGTCCCCGCGCAGGCGCAGCGGAATGCTGCGGATGGTGCGCAGGTTGGCCGTGATGTCCTCACCTAACGAGCCGTTACCGCGGGTGGCGCCGCGCACGAACACGCCGTTCTCGTACCGCAGCGCCACCGCGGCGCCGTCCAGTTTCAGCTCGGCGACGTAGCCGGAGTCACGCACCTCGCGCACGATGCGCGCATTGCGTTCCTCCCAGGCGCGCAGCTCGTCCGCCGAGAAGGCGTTGTCCAGCGAGTACATGGGCGCGAGGTGCTCGACCTTGGTGAACTGCGAGACCGGTTCGGTGCCGATGCGCTGTGTGGGCGAGTCGGGCGTCACCAGTTCGGGATGCGCGGCCTCGAGCTGCTTCAGCTCGCGCAGGAGAAGATCGTACTCGGCGTCGGTGCGTGTGGGTGCGTCCAGGATGTAGTACTCGTAACTCGCCTCGTGCAGCTGGCGGCGCAGTTCATCCGCGCGCTGCACGAGACCCGCCAGGCCGCTGCTCAAGCGGACTCCTCGCCGGGTCTGTCGCGCAGCCGGTCGAACCGCACCACGCGGTTGCGGCCGCGGGCCTTCGCCATGTACAGCGCTTCATCGGCCATGCGCACCAGCGTCTCGGCGTTGGGTATGCGCTCGTGCGGATAGGTGGCGACGCCTGCCGACACGGTCATCACGAGCGGCGGTCCGGCCTCGATAGCGAACGAGTAGTGCTCCATCGCCTGACGCACGCGCTCCATGAACACCACGCCGCCTTCCGTGTCGGTGTCTGTCAGAAGCGCGATGAACTCCTCGCCGCCGTAGCGACCGAGCCGGTCCACGTCACGCGCGGTGTGGCGCAGGATCTCCGCCATCTGCTGCAGCACCCGGTCGCCGGCCTGGTGGCCGTACGTGTCGTTCACCTGCTTGAAGTGATCCAGGTCGAGCATGGCCAGCGTCAAGGGTGTGCCGCTGCGGCCCGAGCGCTCGAATTCCTCGCGCAGCAGACCGTGGATGTGGCGGTGGTTGTACAGCCCGGTCAGCCCATCACTGATGCTGAGGCGCTCGAGCACGCGGTTCTTCTCGTTCAGCTCGTCCTGCAGCCGCTTGATGCGCAGCATGGAGCGGACGCGGGCTTCCAGCTCGGAAAAATTGATGGGCTTGGTCAGGTAGTCATCGGCGCCCGCATCGAAGCCCATGATCTTGTCTTCGGTGGAGTCGCGGGCGGTGACCAGGATGATCGGGATGAAGGGCAGAGCCGGGTCGCCTTTGACACGGCGGGAGATCTCGAAGCCGTCAATGTCCGGCAGCATGATGTCGAGCAGCACCATGTCGGGTGGATGCCGGTGGATGGCGGCGAGTGCAGCCTCGCCTGTGGCGGCTTCTTCGATGGCGTAGCCGCGAATGCCGGAGCCGCGTCGCAATGATCTCGGCGTTGTCGAGATTATCGTCTACGACCAGGATCCGGCCGAGGCGTGAATCAGCGGCGACTGTGGTCGCTGCGACGTTCATTCGCTCATTACCGGGATTGACTCAGGCCTCGACTCGGGTCTGTTCCGACCCCCACGAGATGCCCCGAGGTTCGGGACTCACTGGCCGCCGCACCCGGTTTCCCGGCGGCACAGCCTGGTGCCTTGCCGTGGTCCGCGCGAGGACCCTGGCGGATACGGTCTGAGTTGACGCAAACCGTTGTCATAAGGTATCGTTAGACAACTCCATGCGGCAAGCCATCAGCACCGGACGGCGGCGCTTTCCCGCGTCGCGGCGAGGCGTGTCGGCGGTGCAGTCGGCCGTCCTCGCGCTGGCTCTGCTGCATTGCGCTCGCGCGCCCACACAGGGCCAGGCAGGATCTCCTGCAGGCCCCGTTCCGGTGGAACTCCTGCAGCAACGACGGGGCCACCTTTTCAGCGCAATGGGAGCCGGCGTCGCGGTCATCGGCTCGGCGCGCGTCCGCCCCGAAGGCGACTACCCGCAGGACAGCGACTACCGTGAGCGCAACGACTTCTTCTACCTGACGGGACTGGAAGCGCCGGGTGCGTGGCTGGTCCTGTCGGCCGGCGTGAATGATAAGCGCGAGGTACGGCTGTACCTGCCGCCGCGGAACCCGGGCGAGGAGCGCTGGACCGGGGTGCAGCTCGGACCCGGCCCCGAGGCCGCCCGCCTGACCGGCATCGCGGATGTGCGCAGTTCGGAGGCAGCCGCGACCGATATTCGCGGTCTGCTCCGGGCGATGATCGTGCCGGGGTCCGGGATGGCGGCATGGCTGGAGGGTGCGGCCGAAGCAGACTGTGCCCGGCCCTGCCTGCCCTTCGCGGACTCCGCCCAGGCCGCTACGGGACGGGTGCGTGATGCCGGCGAACTGACCGCGGGGCTGCGGCTGGTCAAGGACGCGGACGAGCTTCGTCGCCTGCGCCGTGCGGCCACCATTACGGCGGATGCGCAGCGTGTGGCCATGCAGGCGATCGAGCCGGGTCTGTTCGAGTACGAGATCGAGGCGGCGATCGAGTACACGTTCCGGCGCGAGGGAGCGGAGCGCGTGGCGTTTCCCAGCATCATCGGATCGGGGCCCAACTCGACCGTGCTGCACTACGACCGGAACCGCAGGCGGATCGAGGATGGCGACCTCGCGGTGGTGGACATTGGCGCGGAGTACGGGTACTACTCGGCCGACGTGACGCGCACGATGCCGGCGTCGGGTCGGTTCTCCCCGAGGCAGCGCGCCATCTACGACCTGGTACTGGGCGCGCAGCAGACCGCGATCGATTCCGTCCGGCCCGGGATGAGCATTCCGCAGCTGGAGCAGATCGCGCGCAAGTACATTGATCGTCATTCGGGCACGTTGTGCGGAGGGCCTTCCTGCTCGCGCTGGTTCGTGCACGGGCTCTCGCACTGGCTGGGGATGGATGTGCACGATGTGGGCGATTACGGTCGCGCGCTCGTGCCCGGCATGGTGCTCACCGTCGAGCCGGGTATCTATCTCTCCGATGAGGCGCTGGGCGTACGCATTGAAGACGACGTGCTCGTCACCGCGACCGGCGCCGAGGTTCTGTCCGCGGCGGCGCCGCGCACGGCGGATGAGATCGAGAAGCTGATTGCGGAAGCGAGGCGGGTCCGGGCTGGCGCGCCCGAGCGTTGAGTGGCCACACGAAACGGCAGGCGGCACGGTCCGTGCTCTGTTCGCCACGGACCGCATACACGATGACGGGAGCGAGACCATGTATTACGAAGAAGAAAACGGCGCCCTCAATTTTCTGATGGGTGTGCTGGTGGGCGCCGCACTGGGTGCTGGCGTGGCACTCCTCATGGCGCCGCAGAGCGGCAAGCGGACGCGCCGACAGCTGATGAAGGGCATTTCGTCCGCACGCGAGAGCGCGGGCCAGCGTTTTGGAGACCTGGCCGACGATGTCCGCTCCGCGGTCGAAGCCGGTCGCAAGAAGATTCGCGTCTGAATCCAGCTGCCGCGGGAACCGCCCGCATGGGCGAGCATCCGTGCTGACGCCGTACCAGGCCATCCAGCAGAAGCGTGATGGTGAAGAGCTGACGGCGGCGGAGATCGCCGGATTCCTGAACGGCTATCAGGAGGGCCGCGTGGCCGACTACCACGTGGCGGCCTTCCTGATGGCCGTATTTTTTCGCGGCATGTCCCCCGCTGAGCTGCGCGCGCTGGTCGACATCATGCTGCACTCCGGCGAAATCGTGGATCTGGACGATGTGCCGGGCATCAAGGTCGACAAGCACTCGACGGGTGGCGTAGGCGACAAGGTGTCGCTGGTGCTGGCGCCGCTGGTGGCCGCGCTCGGGGTGCCGGTTCCCATGATGAGCGGCCGCGGGCTCGGTCATTCGGGCGGCACCGTGGACAAGCTCGAGTCGATTCCCGGGTTTCGCACCAGCCTGACCCTGCGCGAGTACCGCGACCAGCTTGCCGACATTGGCTGCGCGCTGATTGCGCAGACAGCGGAGATCGCGCCTCTCGATCGCAAGCTCTACGCATTGCGCGACGTCACTGCGACCGTCGAATCCATCCCGCTCATCGCGTCCAGCATCATGAGCAAGAAGCTGGCGGAAGGCATCAATGCGCTGGTACTGGACGTGAAGCTGGGCAACGGCGCGTTTCTGCCGGACGCCGACCGCGCGCAGGTGCTGGCGCGCACCATGATCGCGATCGGCGAGGCCTGGGGCTGCCGCGTGGTGGCGCTCATGACCGCGATGGACCGGCCATTGGGCGTGGCCGTGGGCAATGCCCTGGAAGTCGCGGAGGCCATCGCCGCGCTGCGCGGCGGGGGCCCGCCGGATCTGCGCACCGTAACACTCGCGTTAGCAGGCGAGATGCTCGTGCTGGGCGGTGCCTCGCCCTCGATCGAGGAGGCCAGGCAGCGGGCGGCGCAGGCGCTGGACGATGGCCGCGCGCTCGAGACCATGCGGCGCATCATCGTGGCGCAGGGCGGCAATGCGCGCGTGCTGGATGAGCCGGCATTGCTGCCGCAGGCGCCGGCGCAGGCGGCGGTCGTTGCGGATCGCGCGGGCGTGGTCGAGTCGTTCGACACACGCGCCATTGGTCAGGCCGCCGTGGCGCTGGGCGCCGGCCGTGCCGCACTGGGCGCGAGCATCGACCCGGCCGTGGGCTTCCTCATTCCCGTCAAGCCCGGGGACCGTGTGCAGGCCGGCGATGCGCTTGCCACCGTGTTCGCGCGTGATGACGATTCCGCCGCGGCCGCTTCCGAGGCGCTCCGCCTTGCCATCACGCTGGGCGATGGGCCGGCGCAGGCACTGCCGCTCATTGCCGGCCGCATCACGGAGGCCGAGGCAACGCGGCTGGCGGGACGTGACGGCGTCGCCTGACACGCTGTTCACTTTCGATACCACACACCACGCGCTCTGGGCCGAGCAGATCGCGCTGGAGCAGCGGCTGGGTGCGCAGGTGGTGCCGGCACCCGCGGCGGCACACGCGAAGTGCGGCCTGGCGCTGGAGTGCCTGCAGGAGGACGTGGCTGCGCTGGCTGGCGTGCTGGAGGCGGCCGGAGTCCCTTACAGCCTGTTTGTCAGAACATCCGGCGATGCGGCCGGCGGATAGAGTCCGAGGGCAGCGTGTCGGTGCGCAGGCGGCGGATGGCCGGACCGCCGAACAGGCCGGCCGAAGGACGGCACACTTCCGTGGGCTCGGTGCCGGGCAGGTAGTGCTCTTCGTACGCGTTGTCCGACGGGCACCACGAGGACGCCAGCTTGCCCGTCTCGCGATCCACTAACCGCGTGGTAATGTTCTCCGGCCAGGGCCACGGTTCAGGAATCGGGTACTGCGGCGCCTTGCCGTAATAGATCTCGTGCATGAACTGGCCCCAGACCGGCGCCGCGTACACGCCGCCGGCCGCGCGAGGCAGAATCGGTCTGGGCTTGTCGAAGCCGAACCAGACCGCGGCCAGGATGTCCGGCGTGAAGCCGATGAACCAGATGTCCGTGGCGTCGTTCGTGGTGCCTGTCTTGCCCGCGGCGGGAACGTCGTAGGACAGGCCCAGCGGTCCCTGCCGCGCATACTGGCCCGAACCGTTGTCGAGCGCCGTGCGCATCATGTCCCGCATGATCGCCGCCACGGCCGAGTCCAGCACCTGGTCACGTTCGGGGAACGTCTCCCAGAGCAGGCGGCCATCCGCATCTTCCACCTTCTGGATGGGCCGCGGCTTCACCTTTACACCCGTGTTAGCAAACGTGGTGTACGCCTCCACCATCTGGATGGGCAGTACGGAGGGCGCGCCGATGGCGGTGGACGGGTAGGGTGGCACGTCGGTGGTAATGCCCAGCTGGTGCGCGGTCTGCGCCACCGTCTCCATGCCCACTTCCATGCCCAGCTTCACGGCCACCGTGTTGATGGAGAACTTGAGCGCGTCGCGCAGCGTCAGCGGGCCGCGGAATTCCGGCTCGTAGTTCTTGGGCGAATAGATGCCGCCTTCCGGCAGTTCCAGCATGAGCGGCGAATCATTGATCACGTGTGACGCGGGAATGCCGCTGGCGATGGCCGATGTGTAGGTGAACGGCTTGAAGGTCGAGCCCGGCTGGCGCAGCGCCTGCACGCTGCGGTTGAACTTCGAGTCGTCGAAATCGCGGCCGCCGATCATTGCCAGGATGCCGCCATTGGCGGGATCGAGGGCGAGGAACATGCCCTGCAGATACGCGGTCTGCTCCAGGTCCTTCGTGCCGCCCTGCTCCTTGACCTTCGCGTATTTCGCGCCGCGGAAAGAAGGCTGATGCTCGATGCGTGCCCAGCCGGTATCCATGGCGGCCTGCGCCGCGAGCTGCATGTCCAGGTCGAGCGTCGTGGTGACGCGGTACCCCTTGCTGTAGAGGTCGGAGCCGTACTTGTCGTCCAGGATGTCGCGCACGTACTCGACGAAATAGGGCGCGACCTTGCCCTCGTCGCTGCGGTGCGGCGCATCAGGCAGCGCTTCCTTCTGCCCGCTGTCCGCCTGGGCGCGCGTGATCCAGCCCTGACTCGCCATTAGCGTGAGCACCAGGTTGCGGCGGCCACGGGCGCGTTCGGGATTGCGGAACGGCGAGTAGGATGTGGGCCGGTTGATCACGGCGGCGAGCAGTGCGGCCTCTGCCGGGTCCAGCTGCACGGCGGCCTTGCCGAAGAAGTACTGCGATGCCGCCTCGATGCCGTGACGGCCATCGCCATAGTTGACCTGATTGATGTACGCCTCGAGGATCTGATCCTTGGTGTACACTTCCTCCAGCTCGCGAGCCACCTTTGCTTCCTTCAGCTTGCGGACCGGCCCGCCCCACCCCGTGCGTCTGAAACCGATCTCCTCCGTGAACATCCAGCGCGCCAGCTGCTGCGTGATGGTGCTGCCTCCGCCCGTGATGCGGAGGCTGAAGATGTTCCGGAGGTTGGCGCCGATCAGGCGGCGGAAGTCGAAGCCGTGGTGCTGGTAGAAGCGCTTGTCCTCAATGGCGACGAACGCGTGCGGCACATACTCCGGCAGCGTCTCGATGCGCACGGGTGTGCGTCGCTCGGTGAACAGCTCGGAGATGAGCTTGCCTTTGCGATCGAGGATCTGCGTCGCGCTCTTGGGCTCCCAGCCGTAGATCTGCGCGATCGACGGGCAGTCGCGGCACACCGCCTGCCAGCTGCCCACCAGCAGTCCGCCCGCCAGCGACAGCGTGCCCAGCACCCCCGTGACGAGCAGTGCCGATATCGCCGGCCTCGCCCTGAGCCAGGCGCGGGTGCGGCGCAGCCGGAGCTTCGTCGACTGCCAGACGTTGCCAGCCGCGCTCCTCGCCTTCTTCCAGCCCGCGGCAAGGGCGGAACGTCGCGAACGGCTGGAGCCGCCGCGCGAGCCCGTGGTCCGTCTGCGGTTTCCGTCAGGTGCCATGGTTCAGGATCCCGGCGAGTGCTTCGTAGACGGTCGGATTCCCTGCAAGCAGCGAACCAGCCGCGAGCACATCATCGTTTCCATCCATAGTCGTGACTACACCACCCGCCTCGCGAACGATCAGAGTGCCAGCCGCCACATCCCACGGCGCCAGCCACAGCTCCCAGAAGCCATCAACGTATCCCGTCGCGAGATGACAGAGGTCCAGCGCCGCCGAGCCGGCTCGGCGCACACCCGCGGACGCCCGCGTCACGCGGTCGAACTGGCTCAGGTACAGCGGCATCAGTTCCAGCGCCTTGAACGGGAACCCCGTGCCGATCAGCGCGTGCTCGAGCAATGCAGTGCGCGAGACCGCAATTCGCACATTGTTCAGGAACGCGCCCCGCGCGCGCAGCGCCGTCCACGTGTCACCCGTGATGCTGTTGATTACGACACCCACCGCGGGCGTACCGTCGAGCAGCGCCGCCACCGACACCGAATACATGGGATACTGATGCAGGTAGTTCGTGGTGCCATCGAGCGGATCGATCACCCATAGCCAGCCTGGCTCGAGGCGCGCGGCCGCGAGACGGCGCGAGGCGGCGCGCTCCGCGTGCTCGGGCGCTGCTTCAGGCGCTTCTTCAGGCGTTGCTTCAGGCGCTGCTTCAGAAGTACCGGATGCAGGCGACGACGTTCCTGCCGCTGCCGGCGCGGAATCCGCCGGCCTCGCCGTGGCCTCCTCCTCGGCGAGGAATCGATGGTCCGGGAAGCTGCGACGGATGCACGCCAGGATGCGGGCCTCGGCCTCGCGATCCACGTGGGTCACGAAGTCATGCTGTCCCTTCACCTGCCACTGGCCGGGGGTCACTCGCCCGGCGTACGCACGGTGTACGGCCACAGCCTCGCGCGCCGCTTCGAGCGCCACACGCAGTACCGCATCCAACGCCATCGATGCTCCTCGAGCGGGGCAGACCAGAATCCAGGCGGGCCGAATCTGAGGGGGCGGCGGAGGAGGCGCCACGGCTGGACGGTGCTGGCCTTCACCCGGACCGTCTTGGCATTCGTGGGTTTGGTCCCGGATCGACATGGGCCTGGCGTGGCACCCCGCAGGTTTGGCGGGTTCGCGATAGCCCGGATCGCCCGCACCGGGCAGATCCGGGACACGACCATGTGTGCCCGGCGCCAAAGGAAAGAAATCCCACGAATGCCAAGACGGTCCGGAGAGTTTCCTTCCCATTTCAGGCCCTTCGCGAAGCCTCCGATACTTTGCTACAGGTTCGTCCGACCCTCCTTCACGCACGAAGGGGATCCCCCAGGACGAACCTCGCCGTGGCGGGATGCCCGGCGCGCCGAAACTCTACCCTCGGCAACGGAAATGATCGAGATCTTCAAGGCGGCGGTCCAGCGCGGGGCCTCCGACATCCACATCAAGGTCGGAGACTTTCTCCGGGCCCGCATCCACGGAGAGCTCGTACCGCTGACGCAGCAGCGGCTCTCGCACGAACAGGTCCGCCAGATCTGTCTCCAGCTCATCACCAATCCCAAGGATCGCGAGCGCTTCGACGAGATCCGCGATTACGACTGCTCCTGGGGCGCCCCCGGGCTCGGCCGATTCCGCGTGAACATCCTCCGCCAGCGCGGGACACCCATGGCCGTGATGCGCGTGATTCCCATCGACATCCCGAACTTCGAGACACTGCGGCTGCCACCGGTGCTCTCCGCGATTTCGCAGGCGGAGCGCGGACTCGTGCTCGTGACCGGCGTCACCGGTTCGGGGAAGAGCAGCACGCTGGCCGCCATTGTCGGCTACATCAACAACACGCGCCGCAAGCACATCATCACGCTCGAGAATCCGATCGAATTCCTGCACCGCGACATCAACTGTTCGATCACGCAGCGTGAAGTGGGCAGCGACACGCCCTCGTTCGACCAGGGCCTCAAGTCGGCGTTGCGCGAGGATCCCGATGTGGTGATGATCGGCGAAATGCGCGATACCACCACGATCGACACCGCCATGAAGGCGGCGGAAACCGGCCACCTCGTGCTGTCCACGCTGCACACCACAAATGCGGTGCAGACGGTGACGCGTATCGTCGCCGTCTTCCCGCCGCACGAGCAGGAAATGGTGCGCATCCGCCTGGCGGAAACGCTGGTGGCGGTGATCAGCCAGCGGCTGCTGCCCCGCAAGGACGGCCGCGGTCGCGTGGTGGCCGCCGAAGTCATGGTGGTCACGGGCACCATTGCGGACGCGATCATGCAGGGTGGCGACAAGCAGCACGAGATCTATGACCTGATTTCCGACGGCAAGGAGCAGTACGGCTCGCAGACGTTCGATCAGCACCTGCGCGACCTGGTGGAAGCCGAGCTGGTTTCCTACGAAGTGGCGAAGGCGGCGGCCAACAACCCGACCGACTTCGAGCTGAAGATGCGCACGCTGGTCTGAGATCACGCGCACACGCGCGGCACGCACGCCCCGGGACCTTCGAGCAGGTTCCGGGGCGTTCTGCATCGGTGGCTCGCGCTCACGGCGCACTTGCGGGTGCCACTGAATCGGCCATTATCCAACCGTGCCGCGCACACCCACTCCTTCACGGTGAAACCGACCTTGCCTGCTTCCGCGAGTCGTCCCGGTGGCGTGTTTCTGCCCGTCACCACGCCGTTCGATGAAACGACCGGCGCCATTGCGTCCATCAGCCTGCGCGAGAACCTGCGTCGCTACGTGCAGGAGCCGATCGATGGCATTGTGCTCTTCGGATCGACGGGCGAGGGCGCGCTGCTGGATGAGGACGAGAAGCTCAAGCTGACCGAGCTGGCACGTGATCTCGTGCCACCGGGCATTGCGCTGGTGGGTGGCGCCAGCGCCGACTCCACGCGGGCGACAGTACGACTCGCGCAGTCACTCGCGGAGCGGGGCGCCGACTATGTGCTCGTGCACGCGCCCTGGTACTTCGGGCCCTACCTGTCGCCGGCCGCGCTTGCCGATCATTACCGCGCGGTCGCCGATGCGTCACCCGTGCCCGTGATCGTCTACCATATCCCGAAGTACACGAAGGTGACGATCGAGGGCGGGCTCATGGGGGAAATCGTGCGCCACTCCAACGTCGTCGGCCTCAAGGACTCATCGGGTGACGTCAAGCGCTTCGCGGAATACACGGACGCGTGTCCGCGAGACAAGAGTCTCTTCGTGGGTAACGGCACGTTATTGTACACGGCGCTCGAACTGGGCGGCGCCGGCGGCGTCCTCGCCATTGCCGACATTGCACCGGCGCGCTGTGCGGAACTGCTGCAGGCGTTCCGCGCCGGTGACAGGCGCGGCGCCGGCCGGATGCAGGAGAGCCTCGCGGCACTGCACAAGGAAGTCGTCACCACGTATGGTGCGGTGGGCATCAAGACTGCACTCGACATGATGGGCTGGGTGGGCGGCCCGCCGCGGCCGCCGCTCCGCGCGCTGGGCGAGAAGGAGCGACGCCAGGTGGCGGCCGCGCTGAAGCAGGCGGACCTGCTGCAGCCGGGAGCCGTGACCGGCTGAGCCGCCGTGCGCGACACGCTGCGGCTCCTGGCGGTACCCCGCCTGCACGGAACGCCCGCCGCGGATCGCGTCGCCGCAGAGATCCGCAGCCAGCTCGAAGGCAGCGGCTGCCGTGTCACTAACCTGGCGTTTGGATTCTCGGCCTGGCCGCTGCAGCGCGGACTGCCCATTGCCGGGCTGCTCCTCGCGGCTGCGTTCGCCGGCGCTGCGCTGCTGTTGCGCCAGGGACACGCCGCGCTCGCCGCGCTGGTGCTGCTGCTGCTCGCAGTCCTCGCGCTCGCCATCATGCTCGCCATGGACGGCGTGATCCTGCGCTGTCCGTTCATGCGTCGCACGGGCGTCAACTTCCTGGCCGCGCCCGCAGATGCAAGCCCGCGCTTCCTGGTCATGGCGCACCGTGACAGCAAGTCACAGGGCGTGCCCCTGGTCCTGCGCCTGGGCGCTGTGATCAGCGTGCTGCTCGCATGGTGTGGCCTCATCCTCGAGGCGGGTGCATCGCTTGTCATGGGCGGACAAGACGGTGCGCCAGCAGCCGTGACTGTGTCCGCGGCGGGAAGCGGTGCGCTCACGCTGCTCGTCACGCTGCTGGGCGCGGCCGGCGCGCTGGGCGCATTGATCCTCGCGCGCTGCAGTGCGGGCAACGAATCCGCGGGCGCGCTCGACAACGCCAGCGGCGTGACGGCGCTGCTCCGTGTGGCGGCGCAGGAGCAGGAGCGCGGATCGAGGGATGTCGCATATCTCGTGACCGACGCGGAGGAATTCTGTCTCGCCGGCTCGCGTGCGGCGGCGACCGGCATGGCCGGCCTTGCTGCGGTCATCAACATCGATGGCATTGATGATCATGGCCGCTTTTTCGTGCTCACCGATGGCAGCGCGCGACCGCACTCGGTGGACATGGTGGCGTTGCTCGGGGGCGTCGCCGCCGCCGCGGGCGAATCGCTGCGTCACCGTCGCGTACCGCCCGGGCTTCTGCTGGACCATTCGCCTTTTGCGCGCCAGGGCGTGGCGGCCTGCACGCTCATGCGCGGCAACTTCGGGTCACTGGCCCGCGTGCATTGGCCCGCCGACGCGGCGCAACGCATGACCGGCGAAGGCTCTGTGGCGGCGGCGAGGCTGGTGAGCCTGGCGTTGCAGCGGCTGCGCGAGGCGGCCGCGAACACCGTGGCTGACACCGCGCTGTCGCGGCCAGGGTAGCGGCGCACCGGCCGAGCCACTAAGCTTGATCGGAAAAAAAGCGACCTGACCCGCTCTCCGCGCCCTGCGCTGCGAGCGGGTTTCTGTGTGTGCTCACCCTGCCCCGGCAAGATTGAAATGCAGGATTATCGCTGTCTCGTGGTCGTCGGCGCGCAGTGGGGCGACGAGGGCAAGGGCAAGATCGTGGACGTGCTGGCGGCGGATGCCTCGATCGTGGCGCGTTATCAGGGTGGCGCCAACGCGGGGCATACCGTGCATGTCAACGGCGAGTCCTTCGTGCTGCACCAGATCCCATCCGGGATTCTGCACCCCGGGAAACGCTGCCTGCTGGGCAATGGCGTGGTCGTGGACCTCGATCAGTTCCTGGCCGAGCTGGATGCGCTGCACGCGCGCGGCGTCGTGGCCGAACCACGCCTGGGCATCAGCGGCCGCGCGCACCTGCTGCTCGACTACCACAAGCGCCTGGATCAGGCGCACGAAGCACTGCGCGGCGAGGAAAGGATCGGCACGACGGGGAAGGGCATTGGCCCCGCCTACGAAGACAAGGTTGCACGGGCGGGCGTGCGCGTCGGCGATCTGACCGATGTCGAACGGGCGCGCAGACTGATTCGCGCGGGTGCAGAACGGGCTAACACGCAATTGCGCGCGCTTCATGCCGAGCCGGTCGCTGCCGATGCGCTGGCGGACACCGTGATCGCCTGCCGCGATCGCATCCTGCCCATGCTGGCGGATACCGGTCGCGAAATCCTGGAGGCACTGACTCGGCCGGAAACGCTGGTGCTGCTGGAGGGGGCGCAGGGTGCCATGCTGGACATCGACCACGGCACCTATCCCTTTGTTACCTCATCGTCGACGACCGCCGGCGGTGCAGCCACGGGTGTGGGCATCGGGCCCACGGTCATCGATGGCGTAATCGGCGTGGTCAAGGCGTACACCACACGCGTCGGCGCCGGCCCGCTGCCCACCGAGATGGAGCCGGGGCTGGCGGCGCACCTGCGCGAGCTGGGCAGCGAGTACGGCGCCACCACCGGCCGGCCTCGCCGCTGCGGCTGGTTCGATGCCGTGGTGGTCCGTTACGCCGCGCAGGTGAACGGGCTCACGGGGCTCGCTGTCACCAAGCTGGATGTGCTGGACAGCTTCGAGTCCCTGCGCATCTGCACAGCGTATCGTGCAGGTGACGACGCCCATGAAACCTTCCCGCACGACCTCGGTGTGCTCGCCCGCGCCGAGCCCGTGTACGAGACGCTCCCGGGCTGGCAGTCGCCCACGACGGATGCGCGCTCCATCGAGGATCTGCCCGATGAGGCGCGCACCTACCTGGATCGCATCGAAGCGCTGACCGGCGTGCCCATCGAGTTCGTGTCCGTGGGCACATCGCGCGAGGAGATCATTACGGCGGGACCGGCCCGCGTGCGCCGCGGCGGCGGCCCCGGTCGCCTGCGCTGAATCCAGGCATAACACCATGTCAGGAAACGAAACGGCCGCGCCGGAATCCGGCGCGGCCGTTCGCTGCTTCGCCCAGCGGCGAAAGATCAGCTCTTCGGCCAGTTGGGGTTGTTGTTGATCTCCGTCTGCGTCACCGGAATGCAGACCTGGTCGCTCACCAGGCCCAGCTCCGGCTTGTAGTAGTTGTTGCCCGTAGGAATGACGTAGGGCACGATGTTATCGCCGAGGCGGCGCAGGTCGCCAATGCGCTTGTTCTCGAGCCAGAAATCGCGTGTCTTCTGCTCCATCAGCTGCCTTGAGCAGCTCGGTCATGTCCGTCGTGGGCGCCATGGCCGTCTGCTTGCCCACCGCGCGGCGGGCGTTGATGAACGTCAGCATGGCGGTCGCGTCGGCGTCGGCTTCCACCTTGATGTACTGCGCTTCCAGACTGGAAGCCAGACGATCGGAGGAGCCCCAGCCTGTGATCTTGGCCTGGCGGAAGAAATTCAGCTGGCCATCCTGCGCCACGCGCTTCATGTCCGTGTAGCCGATGCGGGTGTCGCCGGCGTCCGCCATGGCGCGGAACTCGGGCCCCACCACCAGCGAGATGCGGGCTTCCGAGAACGACCAGATCGTGTTGCCCAGTCGGTTGCGGTTGCTGGGATCGTCGAGGTGCAGGAGGTTGTAGGTGAAGTTGGCCGGCACCTGGCCCGCCACACTGGACGCCTGGCTCTTGCGGCCCGCGTCCATGTGCGCACGCGCAATGCCGACCAGCGATGCGTTGGCAATGCTGGTTGCTTCCGCGCTGCCCGTGATGCCGGCCGCAATGTCATGCGCCTTCTGCAGTGCGGCGATCGCAGAGTCCATCATCTGGACTTCGGTCATGGGCCCGCGCGGCTCGAGATCGGGACCCGCGATGGTCCCCTGACAGAACATTTCGCCCAGCATGAGAATGCTGTAGCCGGACGTGAAGTAGAGGCGCGCCAGGTCGACGTTGTTGCCGGCCGCCTCGACGCGGACGATGGTGCTGCGCGCGAACTGCATGGCCGTCTGCCAGGCGTTCCAGAAGCCGCTCTGGTCACCCGTCGTCGCCACATCGCGTTTCCCGAAGTCGTTGCGTGTGGGGAACGTGTCTCCCACCCTCGCCTCGTTGGTGAACCACGCCGAATACACAGCCGCGTTGCCGTACTGCGCCACGAACGACTGGTATGCGGACTGGGAAAGCAGCGTGCGATCGCGCTCGGCGTCGATCGCCTCCGCCTCCAGGTTATTCGGGTTCTTCACATCCAGGAAATCGTTGACCTTGTTACAGGCCGCGGACAGCGTCATGACCCCGATCAGCACGGGGAACGACCCTGTCTTCCGGAATCGATTCATGGTCGCCCTCGCTCAGAACGTGAAGTTGAAACGGACCGTCCAGCGCTTGTCCTGCGGTACCGTCAGGAACTGACCTGTCTCCGGATCCAGACCGGTGAAATCGGTCCAGGTCCGCAGATTTCGCATGGAAACCGTGAGCTGCGCGGCCTGCGCGTGCATGTAGCGTGTGACCAGCGAACGCGGCACCCGGTAACTGACGGACGCCTCACGCAGACGCACGAAGCTGGCGTTCTCCAGGTAGTCGCCGCGCACCAGCGTGCGGGACAGCGTGGCGCCGCTGTTCTCGGTCACCCACGGCCCGAACTTGCGCATGTACTTGATCTTCTCTTCATCCGTGCACTTGGTCTTGTCCTGATCGGCCCGGTAGAAGCCGCAGCCCAGCTGGGCGAGGCCACTGAAGCCGTTCTGCCGGTCGCGGAACTGGTCGGTGTTGTTGTAGACCCAGTAGTCGCCGCGGAAGTCCGCCTGAGCGTAGAAGCTCAGATCCTTGAACAGCGTCAGGGTCGACGAAATGTTGCCGTCGTAGCCGGGCAGCTCGTTGTTCGTGCCGATGAACTCGAGCGTGTCGGACACGATGACCCGGTTGTTCGCGAGATCGACCGAGCGGATCGTGTAGTCGAAGTAATTGCGGAGCGGCACACCCTCGCGGCGGGCGTTGGTCGCGCTCGTCGTGGGAGCGGTGCCACCCAGGTCCAGCACTTCGTTGTGCAGCGTGTTGAGCGCGCCGCGTACTTCCAGCGCCAGGTTGTCATAGGTAATCAGCCGGGCATTGGCGGCGAGCTCGAAGCCACGGTTGAGCATGGCGCCGATGTTGATGTCCGGACTGCTGACGCCGAGGGAAGGCGCGAGCGGCCGGGACAGGATCAGGTCCTTCGTCTCCTTGTGGAAGTACGTCAGCTCGAAGCCGACCCGGTCCTTCAGCATGCCGGCCTCGAAGCCCAGCTCCAGTTCATGACCGATCTCCGCGCGCAGGTCCGGATTGCCGGTTGCCGAAGGCGTCACGCCGACGGCCACCGAAGTAGTCGTGACCTGGTTGGTGGTCGGGTTGTAGGTGGAGCGCGCGCCCGACGTGGGCTGGCGCCCTGTCACGCCGTATGCGCCGCGCAGGCGCAGCGTGTTGAGCACGTTCTCGCTGAAGATGTTGCGGAAGAAGGGCTCATCCGAGATCACGTAGGAGAGACCGATCTTCGGGCTGTAGAAGGGCTTGGAGTCAGAGCCGAAGGAAGAGGCCTGATCCACGCGACCGCCCAGCTGCAGGTACACGCGGTCACGCCACGTGAACTGGGTCTGCGCGAACAGGCCTGCCTGGCGCGATTCCGTCGAGGACTGGCCGCCGCCCGTGAGCTGCGCGGCCGAGTTCACCGTGCGAACATCGTTGTTCACGAGTCCGGTGCCCTGGGCACTGGTCGCGTCCGTTTTCAGGGTCACAACCTGGGCGCCGAACGAGAAGTCGCCGCGCAGGCTGCTGGTAATCGAGCGCGTCATGTTGCCCAGGTAATCGAAGGTCAGATTGTCGCGCGAGTTGCGCTGTTCCGTGATCTGACCTGTGTTGAGCGTGGGGTCGTCCCACCAGCCCGTGGAGTTCTTGGCCCAGAAGGAGTAGCCACGCGTGCGCTCGATGTCGCCGCCGAAGGTGATCCGGTTCGTGAACCACGTCACCGGCGAATACGTCGCGGAAACGCGCGGCTGCACGCGCAGCGTCTTGTTCAGGTTCTCGTACGCCGCGATGGACAGGGTCTGGCGGTTCGGTGCGTACCAGCCGTCCTTGGCGGCACCCTGCGTGCGCGGGTCGCCCAGCAGCCCACCACCCAGGTAGCCGTAGATGTCGTTGTCGTTGCGCGGCAGCTGCGTGTTGGTCTTGAACAGACCGAAGCCGAACTCCATGTGCAGCTTCTCGCTGGCGAAGAAGTCAAAGTTCGCCCGGCCGCTGATATGGTTGTAGTCGTTGTTGGGCAGCGTACCGCGTTCGTCATCGCCGCCGAACGACAGGAAGCTCGCGAACTTGTCGCCACCCCCGCGCAGCGTCCAGTTCAGGCTGCGGTAGCGGCCGTCGTTGAACGAGTTCTCACGCACCAGCGGGTTGTCCACCAGCAATGTCCCGACGGGGACGTTGGCGCAGGCAGGGAAGGCCGCGTTCGTGGCGTTGCCATTGGCGCAGGTGCTGTAGTTGTCGGGCGGCGTGAAGTTGGGTGACGCCTGCCCGTACTCGGCCGTGATCGACTGCGTGAACGCGCTCTGCGTGCGCCCGCGCTTCGTGATGATGTTGATCACGCCGGCGTTGGCGTCCGAGCCGTACAGTGTGGCGGCCGCCGGTCCCTTCACCACCTCGATGCTCTCGATGTCCTCGAGGTTGATGTCGTTCAGCCGGCTGCCCGACTGACCCCCCACACCGGACAGCTGGCTGCTGCCGCCATCCATGCGCACGCCGTCAATGAAGACCAGCGGATCGTTCGACAGGTTGATCGAGGACACGCCGCGGATGCGGATCTGCGAGGCGGTGCCGCTGGAGCCCGAGTTGTTCGTGAGCACCACACCGGACGCTCTCGCCTGCAGCAGGTTGGACACCGTGGTGATGGGCGCCACGTCCGCCACCTTGGCCGCGTTGACCGTGGACACCACGGCGGATTGAGCGCGCCGTTCCTGGCGGCCGGCCGTCCCCGTGACGAGCACTTCGTCGAGGGAGATGGCCTGTTCCGTCATGTTGATGTCCTGCTGGATCGCGCCCGCATGAAGCAGGATCGTCACTTCCACCGGCTTGTAGCCGATGGAACTGACCGCGAGGGTAGCCTGCTGACCCTGGACCTGTGCGGCCGGAACTACGATGCGGTAGAACCCGTTGTCGTTCGTGACCGCCGTGAGATCGAGCGGCTTCAGAGCCACGAACGCGCCGCGCACGGGCGACTTCGTTTCGCTCAGCACGATGCCCGTGACCACCGCGGTCTGCGCGTTCTGCGCGCTCGCCATGGCTGGAGCAAGGAGCCCCGCGAAAAGCGCCGCCAGCAAGGCGTTTCTACGAAGCATGGCACCTCCTTAACGGGAGAGCAGGGGGTTAACACAGACTCCAACGGCGCACGTAGACCGGTTAGCGGCCGGAGAGAATCCCGGACGCTGCACGTGCCCGTAGAGTCACCAACGAACGTTTTTTATTATTCTGGGAGCTGACGTCACCCTGCGAAGCGGCGCCGCCCCCCGGTCCCCGTAAACCAGGCAACTGCGAAGTGCTGCTTGATTGATCCCGCCGTCGGGCGCGCCCCTTCGGCCGGGTCGAACATACAAACGCGCATCACAGGCTGAACGTGACGGGAGGTCCAATGCCAGGGGCGGGCCGCAAAAGCCGCGGGATCAGCGAAGCATTGTCCTGATCACGTGCGATCACGGCCACGCGCGAGGAGGAAAGGCGGAGGGGTCGTCCAGTCTCGGACGACCCCTCGATGCAGCGACGCGTGCCCTGGCGTTACGACTTGGGCCAGAGCGGGTTGTTGTTGATCTCGTCCGTGGTTACTGGCCAGCAGACGTCACTCTGCACGAGACCCAGTTCGGGCTTGTAGTAGTTGTTGCCCGGCGGGATGATGTAAGGCACGTAGTCCGGGTTGCGGCGCAGGTCGCCAATGCGCTTGGCTTCCAGCCAGAAGTCCCGCGACTTCTGCTCCATGAGCTCCTTCATCAGGACCGACATGTCGCTGGTAGCCGCCATGGGCGATTCGTTGCCGGCGGCGCGGCGCTCATTGATGAAGGTGAGCATGGCGGCGGGGTCGGCATTGGCTTCGATCCTGATGTACTGTGCCTCCAGGCCCGAAGCCAGACGGTCCGATGTGCCCCAGCCCTTGATCTTGTTCTGGCGGAAGAAATTCAGCTGCCCATCCTGGGCCACGCGCTTCATGTCCACATAAGCCACGCGCGTGTCACCGGCATCCGCCATGGCGCGGTATTCCGGCCCGACTACGAGCGAGATTCTGGACTCGGAGTAGCTCCAGATGCGATTGCCCAGACGGTTGCGGTTGCTGGGGTCATCCAGGTGAAGGAGGCCGAAGGTAAAGCTTGCGGGCACCTGGGCCGCCGCGGCCGAAGCCTCCGCCTTGCGACCCGCATTCAGCTGGGCGCGGGCGATGCCGACCATGGAAGCGCCGGCGATGTTCGCGGCCTCCGTACCCGTCAGGCTCCTGGCAATCGTGTTGGCTTTGGTCAGGCGCACGATGGCCGAATCCATGAGTTGTGCCGTGGTCATGGGCCCGCGCGGTTCCAGTTCCGGACCCGCGATCGTGCCCTCGCACCACAGCTCGCCCATCAGGAGGATCCCGTAACCGCTCGTGAAATAGAGGCGCGCCAGGTCCATGTTGTTGCCGGCTGCCTCCACCTTGCCGATCACGGTTTCGGAAAACTGAATGGCGTTCTGCAGGCTGTTCCAGAGCCCGCGGATGTCACCATTGGGCGGCACGTCCCGTTTGCCGAAGTCGTTGCGGGTGGGGAAGGTGTCGCCCACTCTCGCCTCGTTCGTGAACCAGGCCGTGTAGACGGCCAGGTTGCCGTACTGCGCCACGAACGACTGATAGGCCGACTGCGAAAGCAGGGTGCGATCGCGCTCCGCGCTGATGGCTTCGGCTTCGAGATTGTTGGGATTCTTGACGTCCAGGAAGTCATTGACCTTGTTGCACGCGGTCAGCGTGAGCGCCGCGAGCAGCAATGGGAAGGACCTCGCCTTGTATGACCGGTTCATGATGTCCCTCCTCGTCAGAACGTGAAGTTGAAGCGCACGGTCCAGCGCTTGTCCTGTGGCACCGTGAGGAATTGATCCGTCTCGGGATCCAGTCCTGTGAAGTCCGTCCACGTCCTGAGATTGCGGAAGGAAACCGTGAGTTGCGCCGACTGCGCGTGCATGTAACGCGAGACGATCGTGCGCGGCATGTGATAGCTCACCGAAGCCTCACGCAGGCGAACGAAGCCGGCGTTCTCCAGGTAGTCGCCACGCACCAGCGTGCGGGAAAGCGTGTTGCCGCCGTTCTCCGTCACCCAGGGTCCGAACTTGCGCATGTACTTGATCTTCGCCTCTTCCGTGCAGTTGCCGCTGGCATCCGTGCCGTAGTAGGCACAACCCAGGACAGCGAGCGGGCTGTGGCCGTTCTGGCGGTCGCGGAACTGGTCCGTGTTGTTGTAGACCCAGTAGTTGCCGCGGAAATCGGCCTGTGCGTAGAAACTCAGGTCACGGAAGACCGTCACCGTCGACGAGATGTTGCCGTCGTAGCCGGGCAGCTCGAAGTTGGTGCCCACGAACTCGAGCGTGTCGGACACGATGACACGGTTGTTCGCAAGGTCCACGGAGCGGATCGTGTAGTCGAAATAGTTGCGCAGCGGCACGCCTTCGCGCCGCGCGTTGGTGGAGCTGGTGGTGGGCTGGGTATCGCCCAGGTCCAGCACTTCGTTGTGCAGCGTATTGAGCGCGCCGCGGACTTCCCACGCCAGGTTGTTGTACGTGAGCAGCCGGGCGTTGGCGGCGATCTCGAAGCCGCGGTTCAGCATGCCGCCGATGTTGACGCTGGGGCTGCTGACGCCGAGTGAGGGCGCGAGCGGCCGGGACAGGATCAGGTCCTTCGTTTCCTTGTGGAAGTACGTCAGCTCGAGACCCAGCCGGTCCTTCAGCAGTCCTGCTTCGAAGCCCAGCTCGAGCTCGTGCCCCTTTTCCGCGCGCAGGTCCGGATTGCCCGTGGCCGAAGGCGTCACGCCCACCGCCACCGCGGTGCTGGAGACCTGGTTGGTCGTCGGGTTGTAGGTGGACCGGGCACCCGATGTGGGCTGACGCCCGGTCACCCCATAGGCGCCACGCAGGCGCAGCGTGTTGAGCACGTTCTCGCCGAAGATGTTGTGGAAGAACGGCTCGTCCGAAACCACGTAGGACAGGCCCACCTTGGGGCTGTAGAAGGGCTTGGTGTCGGCGCCGAAGGAGGACGCCTGGTCGCGCCGCAGACCGGCCTGCAGGTAGATGCGGTCACGCCACGTGAACTGGGCCTGCCCGAACACACCGATCTGGCGGGATTCCGACGAATTCTGACCGCCGCCCGTCAGCTGTGCCGCGGAATTCACTGTGCGAACATTGTTGTTGACGAGGCCGGAGCCGGTCGCGTTCGTGAGGTCGGACTTGGTGGTGAGCGCCTGGGAGCCGAAGGAGAAATCGCCGCGCAGGCTGGAGGTCAGACTGCGGGTGACGTTGCCCAGGTACTCGAGCGTCAGCCGGTCCTCGGAATTCCTTGCCTCACCGATCTGCCCGGTGTTGAGCACGGAGCTGTCCCACCAGCCGTCCTCGTTCTTGGCCCAGAACGAGTAGGCGCGGGAGCGCGTGATGTCGCCGCCGAAGGTGAAGCGATTCGTGAACCACGTCATTGGCGAATAGGTCGCCGAGAAGCGCGGCTGGACGCGCAGCGTGTGGTCCACGTTCTCGTAGGAGCTGAGCTGCAGCGACTGGCGGTTAGGCGCATACCAGCCGTCCTTGGCGGCGCCAATGGTGCGCGGATCGCCCAGCAGCCCCCCGCCCAGATAGCCGTAGATGTCGTTGTCGTTGCGGGGCAGCTGCGTGCTGGTGCGGAACAGCCCGAAGCCGAACTCCATGTGCAGCTTCTGGCTGGCGAAGAAGTCGAAGTTGGCCCGCCCGCTGGCGTGGCTGTAATCGTTGTTGGGGAGCGTGCCGCGCTGGTCATCGCCGCCGAACGAGAGGAACACCGCGAAACGGTCGCCACCCCCGCGCAGCGTCCAGTTCAGGTTGCGGTAGCGCCCGTCGTTGAACGAGTTCTCCCGCGTCAGCGGATTGTCCACCAGCACGGTGCCGGCCGGCACATTGTGGCACGCAGGGAACGACGAACTGGTCGTGTTGCTCTGCGAGCAGGTGCCGTAGTTGTCGGGCGGCGTGAAGTTCGGATTCGCCTGGCCGTACTCCATGGTAATGGACTGCGTGAAGCCGCTCTGCGTGCGCCCGTGCTTGGTGATGATGTTGATAACACCTGCGTTCGCATCGGAGCCGTACAGCGTGGCCGCTGCCGGTCCCTTCACCACCTCGATGCTCTCGATGTCCTCGAGGTTGATGTCGTTCAGGCGGCTGCCCGACTGCCCGCCCACGCCGTAGATCTGGCTGGTGCCGCCATCCATGCGGATGCCATTGATGAAGACCAGGGGGGTGTTGGAGAGGGAGATGGAGGAGACGCCGCGGATACGAATGTCACTGGCGGTGCCCGCAGACCCGGAGCTGTTCGTGAGAACCACGCCGGGGGCACGCGCCTGCAGCAGGTTGGAAACCGTGGTGATGGGGGCCACTTCCGTGACCTTGGCGGCATTGACCGAAGAAACCACGGCGGATTGCGCGCGTCGCTCCTGCTGCCCCGCCGTTCCCGTAACCACCACAGCATCCAGCGCGACTGCCTGCTCCGCCAGCTTCACATCCAGACGGATATTGCCGGGCCGGAGCACGAAATCGATGTCGCTCGTCTTGTAGCCGATCGAGCTGACTTCCAGCTTCGCGTTCTGGCCATGCACCAGCGACTCGGGCACGTTGATGCGGAAGAAACCGTTGTCGTTGGTCACGGCCGATGCGTCGGTGCCCTGGATACTCACAAGGGCGCCCCGCACGGGCTCCTGCGTCTGACTGACGACAGCGCCGGAAACCACCGCGGACTGCGCCGAGACAGACGCGGGCAGACCCAGAAGACACATGGAGCCCGCCAGCACACCAATACGCCAACGCATATCCCCTCCTCTGGCGTGGGATGGTGGCCGGGAACCACTCCCGGCGAAAAACGCCGTCCCCGAGGGGCGCGCGCGATGCGTCTCCCGGTTCGAGCGAATCAGTTTTCGGGGCCGACGGGTCTCAAACCCGCCTTCCTGTTCAAGCCGGCAGTGCCCTTCGGCCCACCGGCCCGGCTACAGCAGGACTGCTTTTTTCGGGGTGCTGCGCTGATGGCCCTGATGAAGAACAGCAACAAGGTTCAGGGCTACCAATTTGCGTAACGTCCGAGGGCCGGGTTTTGTGACACCTGCGACTACGACTGCGTTTCAGGGGCTGGGGCTCGGGCTGTTTGCTGGGGAACGGCGTTGAACGGATGACTGCGTTTCAGGGGCTGGGGCGCGCGCTGGGAACTTCAACATCCGGTTTTGGGCCGGATTCGAGTATCCGTCGCTCAGCGCGCGCAACGCGCTTTCCCCGGACGCCGGAAAGAGTGGAGACGAAACAGACGGCGCGACCGAACTCATCGTGAGTTCCCAGCCAGAGCCAAGCCCGAGCCCCAGAAACGCGATCATCCGTTCAACGCCGTTCCCGAGCAACCAGGCCCAGCAACCAGCCCAAGCCACGGCGTATCGTATTTCCTACCTTGAGCCTTCCCGTCGAAACCGCTAGGTTTCCGGGCTCATTCCACGAGGCATCAGGCGATGTTTGACGAGCTTTCGGAGAAACTGGAGTCGGTCCTGGGGCGGTTGCGGCAGCGGGGGCTGCTGACCGAGCCGATGATCCGGGAAGGGCTCCGGGACATCCGCCGGGTGCTGCTCGAGGCGGACGTCAATTTCCAGCTCGTGCGCGAGTTCCTCGGCCGTGTGGAAGAAAAGGCCACCGGCGAGCGCGTGCTCAAGTCGGTGCAGCCGGGCCAGCAGATCGTGAAGATCGTGCACGACGAGCTGGTCACGATGCTGGGTGAGCGGCCGGAGGGGCTGAAGGTCGCGGCGATTCCGCCGACAGTGGTGATGCTCGTGGGGCTGCAGGGCTCGGGCAAGACGACGACGGCGGCGAAGCTGGCGAAGCGGATGGTGCGGGAAGGTCGGGCGCCGGCCCTCGTCGCATTGGACCCGTACCGGCCCGCGGCCATCGATCAGCTGGAGACGCTGGGGCGCCAGATATCCGTGCCTGTGCTGGCGGATCGCGACGCGAAGGACGTGGCGAAGCTGGCGGCGTGGGCGGTGGAGCAGGCGAGGTCGGCGCGCAACCGGAGTGTGATCCTGGACACGGCCGGTCGCCTGCAGATCGATGCCGAGCTCATGGACGAGCTGCGCCGCGTACGCGAAGCAGTGAAGCCGTCCGAGACACTGCTGGTGGTGGACGCCATGATCGGGCAGGAAGCAGTGCGCATTGCGCAGGGTTTCCACGAGGCGCTCGAGCTGACCGGCGTGATTCTCACCAAGCTGGATGGCGATGCCCGCGGCGGCGCGGCGTTGTCCATCCGCGGGGTGACCGGCGTGCCCATCAAGTTCGTGGGCACGGGCGAGCGGGTGGACGGCCTCGAGGTCTTCGACCCGTTCCGCATGGCCGGGCGCATCCTGCAGCAGGGCGATGTACTGGGCCTGGTCGAGAAGGCGCAGATGGCCTTCGACGAGGATCAGGCGAAGAAGCTGGAAAAGAAGGTCGCGAAGGAAGGGAAATTCGATCTCGAGGACTTCCTGACCGTGTCGCGGCAGCTGCAGAAGCTGGGCCCGCTCGAAGGACTGCTCAAGATGGTGCCCGGCGTTAACAGCAAGTTACTCAAGGACGCGAAGGTCGATCCGCGGCGCATCAAGCACGTGGAAGCGATCATTCTCTCGATGACACCGCAGGAGCGTCGGCGCCCGGACATCCTGAACGGCTCGCGCCGCGTGCGCATCGCCAAAGGCTCCGGCCGCACCGTGCAGGAAGTGAATCGCCTGATGGACCAGTTCAAGCAGATGCAGAAGCTGGTAAAACAGATGAAGGGTTTTGGCGGGCCCAAGGGCATGGGGTTGGGAAGTTTCGGGATGCCGGGGGGCGTCTAGGCGGGAACGCAGTCGGAACGTACGCAGACAGAGACGAGGACCAGGAAAAATGCCGGTTCGCATCAGACTTCGCCGTGTGGGGCGCAAGGCGCAGCCGTACTATCGCGTGGTGGTCACCGATTCGGAGGCGCCGCGTGACGGGGCGTATCTGGAGGCGGTGGGCTTCTACAATCCGCGACTCAAGCCGGCGGAGTTGCGGCTGGACCTGGAGCGGGTGGACACGTGGGTGGGGAAGGGCGCCAATCTATCGGACACGGTTGCATCGCTCGTGCGCAAGGCGAGGCGAGGCGGCGACCGGACTGTGGCGCTGAAGCCGCTGGGTGGTGAGCCGAAGGCGGAGGGGGCCACGGTTGTCGCGGCGCCGGCCCGGAAAGGCGGTCGCAAGGCGAAGCCTGCCGCAGCGCCACCGGCGGAGGCGCCACCTGCGGACGAGCCGGCGGCCGAGAGTTGAGCGTGGCGGCCGCGTCGGGTGGCAGGCAGGAGCCGAGCCATCTGGTGGTCGGCCGGGTGAACAAGGCGCACGGCACAAAAGGCGAAGTGTTCGTCTGGCCGCTGACCGACCAGCCGGACGCGGTGCTGGCGGAGGGCAGGTCGGTCTGGCTGGGAACGGTGGAAGGGGAGCTGGGCGAGGCGCCGGAAGCGCTCGAGATTCACGGGACGCGGCCCTTCAAACGTGGCCTGCTGGTGAGTTTCACCGGCCGCATGGACCGCGACACCGTGGAGCTGATGACAGGCCGTTATCTGCTGGTCGAGCGCGTCGCGCTGGCGGCGCCGGCCGAGGGCGAATGGTACTACCACCAGCTGGTCGGGCTCGCGGTGGAAGATGAAAGTGGCGGCGTGATCGGCCGCGTGCGCACGATCTACGAGAGCGCGCCCGCCGATCTGCTGGAGATCGAGAAGACGAACGGCGGTGATGTCCTGATCCCGCTCTCGCGGCAGATCGTGAAGCGCGTGGACATCGAGGCCGGGAAGCTGGTGGTGAAACCACCACCCGGGCTGTTGGACCTGTAAGGGAAGACGGTTCGATCCGTTCCCGAGCCATCGGCCCCGGCCCGAGCCCCAGTAACGCCGTTCGAGCGCGGGGACCTACGATGAAGATCAATATCGTGACGATCTTCCCCGCGTTTTTCGAGGGTCCGCTCGCGCTGAGCATACCGGGGCGCGCGAGTGTGGAAGGACTGGTGCAGTACAACGTGATCGATCTGCGGGACTTCACGCACGATCGCCATCGCACGGTGGATGACACGCCGTTCGGCGGCGGTGCCGGCATGGTGATGAAGCCGGAGCCGTTCTTCGAAGCCGTGGAGCGGCTGTGTCCGGGTGGTCCGGTGATTCTGCTGTCCGCGCGTGGCCGGCGCATGGTGCACGACGACGCCGTCCGGCTCTCGCTCGAGTCGGAGCTGACGCTGCTGTGCGGGCATTACAAGGATGTGGACCAGCGCGTGGCCCAGCACCTGGCCACGGAAGAGCTTTCGCTGGGCGATTTCATTGTGAGCGGCGGTGAGTACGGCGCGCTGGCGCTCACGGATGCGGTGGTGCGGCTGCTGCCCGGGGCGCTGGGCACACATGAAGCGGCGGCCACGGATTCGTTCTATGATGATGGACTGTTAGGCGCGCCATTGTACACACGACCCGCGGCGTACCGCGGCTGGCGCGTGCCGGACGTGCTGCTGTCGGGCGATCATGCGCGGGTGGCGGCATGGCGCCGGGAGCAGGCGGAGCGGCTGACGCGCGAGCGTCGGCCGGACCTGTGGGCGGAGCACGAGGCGAAGACGGACGGCGCGTAGTCGCGTCGCACACCATGCAAACGGGCGCGATCGTCGGGGCACGCGCAATACGAGGAGAACGGCCATGGATATCATTCGCGAGATCGAGAAGCAGCAGATGCGGTCGGACCTGCCGTCATTCGCCCCGGGTGACACCCTGCGCGTCAACGTGCGCGTGCGTGAAGGCGAGAAGGAGCGCATTCAGGCGTTCGAGGGAGTGTGCATCGCGCGCAAGAACGGCGGCATGAACGAGTCGTTCACGGTGCGCAAGGTTTCGAGCGGCATCGGCGTCGAGCGCATCTTCCCGCTGCACTCGCCGTCCATCGAATCCATCAGTGTGGTGCGACGCGGCCAGGTGCGGCGCGCCAAGCTCTATTACCTGCGCGCGCTGCGCGGCAAGAAGGCGAGGATACGCGACCGGCAGCAGCAGACCGCGCAGGACTAGTCGCGGTCTTCGCACATGGCCGACGCCGCGGCCCGCGGGGGACGGAGGCGAAAGCCGAAAACGGCGAGCGGCCGGCGCCGGGCGGAGAAGCGGCGACTCGAGCGGCTGCTGGAGCTGGAACGTACCTTCTGGGACAGCGGCCTGCAGTACATCGCGGGCGTCGATGAGGTGGGTCGCGGACCGCTGGCGGGTCCCGTGCTGGCCGCGGCCGTGATCCTGCCGCCGGGCACGGCGATCCGCGGCGTCGACGACTCCAAGAAGCTGGATGCGAGGCGGCGCGCCGCGCTCTTCGAGGAAATCCGCAAACAGGCTGTTTGCGTGGCCGTGGGCGCCGCCAGCACGCGCGAGATCGACCGCCTGAACATCCTGCGGGCTTCACACCTGGCCATGCAGCGCGCCATCGCCCGGCTGCGCATTCCCCCGGAACGCGTCATCGTCGATGGCCTGCCCGTGCCCGTGCTGGGCGAGCGCCACGTCGCCGTGATCGATGGCGACGCCAAAGTGCACTGCGTGGCGTGCGCATCGGTGATCGCGAAGGTCGTGCGGGACCGGCTGATGACGCGACTCGCCGCGCACTATCCCGGGTACGGCTGGGACGAGAATGCCGGCTATGCGACGAGCGGGCACCGCAGTGCCATCTTCACGCTCGGCTACACGCCGCACCACCGGCGCTCGTTCGAGACGGACCTGCAACTCGACCTCGACTTCTTCGGCTGATCGTGCACACTGAGCATCTGCAGAACGTCACCGTGGGCCGCGTACTGGGCGGCTGGCTCGTCGCCATCGCTGTCACATTGCTCGATCGTGTTCGTGTTCCTGGCGAGCGGGCTGGGCGACGACACACCCGGCATCAGCACCAGCCTGGCCAGCCTGATCGCCGTGGTGGCGGGGTTCTGGGCGGGCGGCTTCTTCGTGGGATTCCGTGCGCTCCGTGCGCCCATCCTGCACGCGGCGGGCATGGGTGTCACTTCGATCGTGGCGTGGGTGGCGGTCAACGTGCTGGCGCAGCTGCTCTGGCACACGCCCAACTGGACCGGGCTGGGTGCTCCCGTCGCCATGGCGCTGGTGCTGGCGCAGATGACCGCGGCGATTGTGGGCGCGCTGATGGGCTACAATGTCGCGTTGCGCGGCAAGCCCGGCCTGCACGAGGACATCGCGCAGCCGTGAGGGCTCGAGCCGAGGTGACGACATCGTGAGAGGTGGACGCGCACGCGACGCGCGACGAAGCGTCACGTCGCTGCCGGCCGGTATTCTCCTGTTCGCTTCGTGGAACGCCCCGGGCAGGGAGCAACCGTGGCGCGGCCGATTGGCAGCAGGCGTTGAGACGGCGGGTCGGCGCCGCTAGCTTGCTGCGGGCCGGTAGCTCAGCGGTAGAGCAGGGGCCTTTTAAGCCCAAGGTCGTGGGTTCGACCCCCACCCGGCCCATTCTGGCGCAACCGTTGCGGCATCAAGGATTTACGGCGCGGTCGGTCCTGTCAGCTCAAGGACGCGTTGGATGCCGAGTGACAAACGAAGTACCATCGTGTGCGTTGCTCCGCTGGCCGACCTTTGCGTTGGTACCGCCGCAGCCGATTCCATCAGGCACTCCCTTCCTTTCCGTCCAGCTCACGTGACGAGTGGCTTCATGGTGTTAAGACCGCTGTGTGGTCGATATCCCGTACGCGCGATCATCAAAGCGGAACACCGGGAATTCCTACGACGTGGCGTCCATCACGAGTGGCGTGACGATGGTGATGGAGTCGCGGTGGCGGTACCGAGCACGACGGTCGAGCCAATATGGGCGTGGCGTCATCCCCGGGCACGAGCCCACGCTCGGTACGCGTCGATCCACTCGGCGCCGTCAGGCACGGGCCGCGACAATGGCAGATCGAGAATCGAGATTCGCTGGCGCAAGCGTCCGCGCGAGCAGATCGCGACGATCTGCCCATCGTCGGTGAGCTCGATTCCCTTGACTGCAATGGGAATTCCAAGGATCTCGGTTTCGAATGGCACCGCGAGATGTTCTTCGAGCATGGTGAAGAAGCCTGTTCGCTGCTCCTCTTCACCATACGCGTCGACGATGGCTTCCTCGATGAGCGCTCGGATTCGTGACTTGCTCGGCGGCCATTGGTCGCTCGAGGCTGGCCGACGTGGCATCATTCGACCTCCGCGAAATGACGAAGCTCCTCGTCGTCGTACTCGATCGTCAGTTCGCGCGCTGGCTCCGCGCATCCGAGCGGAGCTTCGCCGCGCGCATAGCCGATCGCGCGCCAGGTTCGAAGGCGCTTCTCGAACATGCGGAGCAGCATCGGAACTTCCCGATCCACGTAGTCGTAGATGCGGACTTCGCGCTTGTCCGTGTGGTGTCGGTGAAGCCTGCCGCTGTACTGGATCAGCGTTCCCTTCCACGATATGGGCAGCGCAAGGAACAGTGTGTCCAACCGCGCATCGTCGAAGCCCTCGCCGATGTAGCGTCCGGTCGCAAGTATCAGGCGTTCGTTGCAGCGCGCTCCGCCGTTGCTTCGCCGACATCCCACCTTGGAGCACCACGATGTGCTTCACGAATCGCCGGAGACGCTGCGCAAGGAATTCGAGGTGATCCTTCCGCTCAGTGAGCAGGAGAGGTGAACGGCCCTGGTGGACCGCTGCGATAACGTCATCGAGAATGCGGTCGTTCCGGGCGCCATCATTCGCAAGATCACGGCACAGGTCCTGAATTCCGCCGTGGTCGGATTCCCGAATCTGCCGAAACGTGGTCTCGCGCACGATGAGTTTGTGGTCGAACGGCGCGCGCGCGACTACGTCTCGCGTTGCCGGCGATCGCGTCGATCGTTGGCGGCTCCATTCGCTGCAGTGAAGACAAGAATGCCCATTGATCTGCGAAGGGCT
>CAWCRS010000005.1:0-891044 GCA_963798085.1 uncultured Gemmatimonadales bacterium | reverse complement strand
CGAAACGTTCGTCCACGAACACGCTCTTGCCGTGCTCTCTGGCTCACGCTGAAGGGGCAGCGCGATGAGATTGCCGAACCCGCCGCGCGGCATCGTATCCTGGTTCGGGAACAGCCGATCGTAGGACGACATGCGCAGTTCGTGGCGACGACTCATCGCCTCCGTGATGAGGTAACAACCCATTTCGCGTGCAGTCCGCGCAGGCACGGGTGCAGCGAAGAAGAACCATGCATGGGCACCGTTACCGGATCGCGAGTGCTCGATCGCAACGCCAACACCCGCGGAACGGCACGTCTCGATGAACGCAGCAACGTCTTCCTTCCACCCGGCTCCATTGAAGTCGACCGCCAGAAGCCAGCACGTTTCATCATCGAGCAGCGGGTAGACACCCATGACATGCTTGCCACGCAGATGGTCGAGGATCATGCGATCGTCGACCGGAAAGAAGGCCTGGTTCGAGCAATCGCCGCATTTGCCTCCGGTCCTCAGACCGCAGATCCCTGGCTTGAACTTGTTGGAACACGCAGGAGCGTAGCCTGCTTTGCCTGTCTTTCGGCTCACGAATCTGGTGGGGAAAACATTGGGGCGCCCACGGAACAGCGAGCGAAAAAGCCTGACCTTCTCAGCTGGGGTCCGTGGAATCCCGGCTGACGAGCCGGGCTGAGCGGTGCCTGATGCCGTCGGGGTCGCGGCCAGTTCCACCCGGAGGGACTCGATCCGCGCAACTGCATCTGCCTGCGCGCGTGCGAGCTGCGCCAGCTGTCCCTTCTCGCGCGCAAGCTCCTGCAGGATGGTGTCCTTCGGTCGGGTCATGAGGCGTTATCGAGCATTTCCTGGGCGCCATTGCGCTCGGTCGCTACGTTTGGTGGACTCGGAAGTGCAACCCCTCGGTGGGCGGCTCGTGAGGCGGTTCGCCGCCGAGAGCACTCCACGCTTGACATTCGCGCGCTTGGTATTATAATACCGCATACGGTATAATAATGCGTCCACCTGCCCGATCCCAGGATCCCCTGCGAACGCCGCTCAACGAGCTTCTCGGAGCCGAGGGGAACGTTCGCGTGCTGCGCGTCCTGGCGGCTCGAAGAGCCGGACTGGGCCGGACGGCCGTCGCGCGTGAGGCGCGGCTGAACCCACGCGGCGTGCGCGCAATCCTTGATCGCCTCGCCCTCGCCGGAATCGTCAACCTACAGCAGAGCGGTCGGTCTGGCATTGTCACACTGCGTGAAACGCACCCATTGACGCCTGTGATCCGACGCCTGTTCCGAGAGGAGCGGGCGCTGTTCGATCGCGTCGTCGCAACCGTCCGTGACGTTGCGGGTGAATCAACACCGGACGTAGGGGCCGTCTGGGTGATGGCCGGTTCCTCGACCGGCACGGCAGAAGTCGGAGTGCTGGCGTCAGCCAGGAAGGTGGACCGGGCGGTCCACGTCCTCGAGAAGCGCCTCCGAAAGGCCGAACCGGATCTGGCTGTTCATTTCGTCGTTCGCGCGTATACAGAAGCCGAGCGCGAGTTCGTCGGGGAACGCGAGACACCGGTCAATCTTGTCTGGGGCTGGCTCCCGTTCGCCTGGCAGAAGGGTGGCGGTGGTCCACTACGGTCGCACCGGGATCTTGACGATCGCGCCAGGCGCTTGGCGGCCCACATCGCAAAGCGCATCGCGGAGGACCCCTCGATCATCGATAAGGCGGTCGAGTGGATCGACCAGCGCGAGCGGGAAGAGTCGGAGCCATCGAAACGCGAACTCGAGGAATGGCGAAGCGTGCTCACCACCCTCTCCTCGCGGCAGGTTGAAGCCTTGCTCGTGGAGGAATCCGAACGAGCGGATCGTCTGAGGCATTCACTACCGTTTGTTGATGTCCTCACACCCGAGGATCGAGCCGCGGTGTTTCGAGAGGTTGCGTGACGCGCAGCGAGCTCGAGCACGCCATTCGCGCCGCGTGTGATGTGGCCGATGACACCGAGGTATGGGTGTTCGGATCGCAGTCGATTCTCGGGCAATTCCCCGACGCACCGGAGGTCCTTCGCCAGTCAGCGGAGGCCGACATCGCACCGTGCAACCATCCGGAACGAGTCGACCAGATCGATGGCGCACTCGGGGAGCTATCACAGTTTCACCGGACGCACGGATTCTACGTTCACGGTGTCGCCATTGAATCTGCCACCCTGCCGCCCGATTGGCAGCTGCGAACAGTGCCTGTTTCTGGACGAGGAGCGCGGGAGAGTACCGGTTACTGCGTTGAAGGACACGACCTCGCAGCGAGCAAGCTGGTCGCTTTTCGAGAAAGGACCGTGAGTTCGTTCGCGTCGTTCTCGCCGAGCAAATGATCGATTCTGCTACACTGATCGAACGCATCGCATCGCTACCGATTTCCTTGGCGCAGCGCGATCGGATCGCTGCGTGGGTCCGTGCGGTGGACAGCGCATGAGAGCTGCGCTGTGATGCGTCGTGGAGTGGAGGACGATGCATGTGAAGGGCGGTAATCCAAGTACCAGACGAAGTACCAACACCCACCAGCGCCAGCCAGCGCCGACTAGCGCTCCGATGCCGTAAGTCGTTAATTTTTCGTGGAAACCAGCGTCAGTCCGACGCCAGAGTAGTTCCTTTTAAGCCCAAGGTCGTGGGTTCGACCCCCACCCGGCCCATTCCAACATGTGGATCGTGCAGAAACCGGGCGTTCCTGCAATGAAACCGGCGAATGACCGCACCGGTCTAACACCCCATTTTCATGTGTCGGAGCATCCGCTTCCGCCGCGCCGGTACGCGGCCGGCGTCGAAATGCTCGCGGAATCGGCGCGTGAAGTGAGGCACGGTCTTGAAGCCGGTCGCGGCCGAGGTGGATCCCGACATGCCCGTCGACAACATTCGCACCATGCAGGCAGTGGTCGACACGTCGCGCTGGAACGCGCTGGTGAAGGGCGACGATTGCCCGCTGTGCGCGCCGCGCCCGGACGACACGCCGTTCTGGCTGAAGGTGGCCACGCTCGGCGTGTCGACGCTCTATCTGGACCGCAACCAGACCTACCGCGGCCACGCCCAGCTCGTGTTCGATCCGCGTCACGCGGTCGGACTGGAATCGCTCGAATGCCGGCGAGTTCACGGCGTTCACGGACGATCTCCGGACTGCCGCGCGGGCGATCTCGGCGGCGTGTCGCCCGGACCTGATGAACTACACGAGCCTCGGAAACGTCGTACCCCACCTCCACTGGCACATCGTGCCCCGCTACCGGCAGGACCCGCGCTGGGGCGGTCCCATCTACACGACCACGCGCGAGGAGATGCGCGAAACGTCCCTCCCCGAACCGGAATACCGGGCCATCGCGGAGGGCATCCGGGCGCGGCTGTGACCCGCCAACGGGCCGGGCAGTCGATTTCACGCTCTACGCTGGCTATTGTCAGGCGATTGCCATCGCATGACCCGCCCGGGCTTGTCCCCGCGCGACAGTGTCGAAAGACGCACCTCGGTTTTCGACGAAAACGATGCGAGGGCACGTGCCCTCGCAATGCATGTTGCGGGGAACGTGAAGCCCCGCGCGACCCTTGGACCTCGAATCCGGAAGACTGTACACTACCTGCCTGTTCTGCCACCGGGATCTCGGCCGCAACGAGGTCGTCGAGCACTTCCCCGTCGGCCGGCGCCTCGCCTTCGATGGCGCGAAGGGCCGGCTCTGGGTCGTCTGCCGCCAGTGCGAGCGCTGGAACCTGACCCCGCTGGAAACGCGCTGGGAGGCGATCGAGGAGGCCGAACGCCTGTTCCGCTCCACACGACTGCGCATCACGACGGAAAACATTGGTCTGGTCCGGCTGAGCGAAGGCCTCGAGCTGGTGCGCATTGGCGCACCGCCGCAGCTGGAATTCGCCGCGTGGCGCTACGGCGATCCGTTCGGCCGGCGGCGGCGCAGGCACCTGCTGTATGGGAGCCTCGGCGTGGCAGTCCCTGCGCTCGCGCTGCTCGGAGGCGCACTGGGCGCGGGCCTGGCCGGTGTCGTTCTGGTGAGCGGTACGACCAATCTCGTGAACAACATCTACTTCCGTCGAAGAAACTGGCAGGCGACGCACGTTCCCACGCTGTTTCTGACCGATGACGCTGGCGGAATGCTGCCGCTCACCCGCAGCGACCTGTTGAGCGCGCGGCTCGTCCCGCGGAACACCACGGGCGACTGGCAGCTGACGCTGAATCACCGCGTGCTCCACCCGCCTGCTAACATGGAGTCAGGGCGGCGCCGCGCCGCGCGCGATCCGGCGACCCTTCCCGCGACGCTTACGGGCGCGCTGTCCCTGCTGCTTCCCCACGCGAACCACGCGGGTGCGTCCGAACGGCGTGTCCGGGCCGCCGTGGCCGTGATCGACTCGAGTTCCAGCCTGCAGCAGCTGCTGTACCAGGCCTCGATGAACCGATTCAACACGCAGCCGCTGAGACCAGGAAGCCTGTTGAGGCAGGTTGCCGAGCCGCTCCGGCTCGCACTGGAGATGGTGCTCCACCACGACGACGAGCGGCGCGCCTTCGAGGGTGAGCTGCACCTGCTCGAGCAACGCTGGCAGGAGGCCGAGCGCATCGCGAGCATCGCCGATTCACTGTACCTGCCCGCCGCGGCCCAGGCCCGCTTCGAGGCGCTCCGGCGGAAAGACGACGCCTAACCGTACTCCTTGCCCGACGCGCCGCCACCATGGCACCTGCACACTGGAGCGCATCAAGCCGACGGAAACAATGCAGAGCTTTTCCACGGCAGGTCACGCTGGCCGGTGCCGCTCCCTTCGGCCGCGGCAGCATTGACCGTGCTTCTCCAGTGGGACGCAGGACGTGCCACCGAGCACATTGATCACCAACAGCCGCGTCACGAACAGTGCGGGTTGCGGCATCAACGCGATGTGGCAGGCGGGAACGTTCAACGGTCCGGACCTCACGGCCACCGACGTCTTCCAGAGCAACGCGCGCTGCAGGCAGACGTACAACGGCCTGGTGCCGCCGGGCGTCTGTCCGGTTGCCGGCGGGTGTACGACGAGCTGAGCGTCATCGACCAGCGGCCGACAGGCGGAGCCGTGCGGTCGGCCTGTTTCGATGGGGCCTGCGTCCGGGGTGTCTGTTGCGCCAAGTTATAACACGAGGTTTACGCGGAGCGCCGGCCATCATCCCCTTGCATGACGGCCTCGACCAGTGCCCTGATGGCGGCGCGCAGGGCACTGGCCAGCTCCGCATCCTGCGCGATCGCTGCGGCGTCGAGGCGCCTGCCGCTCACCGGCACCACAATGGAAGCGCCCGCAACCAGAGAAAGGGACATCGTACGCAAGGTCTCGGCGAGCGCGGCCTGCGCGTGCGTCGAGCGCGGCGACGCGTTCAGCAAACCGACCGGCTTGTGAAGCATCTCCGGCACACTGACCAGCCAGTCGAGCGCATTCTTCAGTGCACCGGGCACCCCGTGCGCATACTCCGGGCTGCAAACAAGCAGTGCATCGGCTTCGATGACCTGGCGCCGAAAAGCGAAGACGGCGGGTGGTGGCGTCATGCCTTCGAGGTCGAGATCGGGATTGAAGTGCGGGATCGAGTCGAGCGCGGAGAAAAGCGTGACGTGCACGTGCTGCGGCGCCAGCAAGCGGACCGCCTGCAGTACGGCCGCGTTCGAGGACTGCGCCCGCAGGCTTCCGGAGATAGCGAGAATGCTGGCCGGCGGCCGGACGCCGTCGCCGGCCGTGTGCATTTCGACTGCGGCCGGTCGCGCCGGTCCGGACGACATCGTATCACCATCGCACCACATGGTCCGCTCTCTCCATCTGCTCCGCCGAGGTTCGAGGCACGCGGCTCCACTCATGCTGCGGTACCCCTAACAGCATGTCGCAGAGCGTCACACGAAAGCCCTGCACACCCGTACCCCTGCGCGCACTCAGGTTGACCGTGTCCGAGCGTCGAGCCGGACGGCCAGAACGCGCTGATCGAACGTACCAAGCCTGTGGAATCGGCCGCAGTTCCAGCGCGTGGCGCGCGAGCTCGTCGAATGCCGATCGTCGGCGCGGTCTCGGCCGCCAGCCTGCCCGGGCTCGACCAGGTTGCGGCAAATGCGGGGGGTGTCCTGTTTGACGAAGCTCATCCGTCATGACGAGGATGGCGCAGTGGGTGCGCCATGAGAAACCAGGAGGAGGCCCGAGATGACCGAGTATCTGCTTCTCTACCGGAACGGCGATTCCAGCTGGCGGGAAGGCAGCCCGAAGGACACGCAGGAAGTGATGCAGCAGTGGAACGACTGGTTCAAGGCGCTGGAGGCAGGCGGCAATCTGCGCAATCCGGGCGCGGCGCTGGCGCCGGGCGGTGCGGTGCTGAGGCGGAACGGCGAGGGCATCGCGACGGACGCCACGCTGTCCGAGGTCAAGGAGCTGGTAGGCGGCTACTCCGTCATCAAGGCGTCGTCGCTGGACGAGGCGACCCGCCTGGCGAAGGGTTCGCCGTTCCTGCGCAACAACCCGGGCGGCGACATTGTGGTGCAGCCGATCATGGTAATGGACAGTTAGAGGCTTTCGCGCGCGCGCTCGACCTGGCGCGCAATGAGCGCACGCTCGTGCTCTGTGGGTGTGCGTTCCATGGCCTCGGCAAGGAAGCGGTGGGCCGGCTCGGTGGAGCCGGCCCGCGTGTACAGGTTGGCGAGCACCGCGGCAACGCTGTGTCCCTGCTTCAGTGATTCATCCTGCCGCAGCGCCTCGACCAGGGGGATCGCGGCGTCCGGTCCATCCCGGTAGGAAATCGCGACCGCGCGATTAAGCGCGATCAGTCCCGAGGGCGCCACCTCGAGCAGGTGGTCGTACAGCCGGCAGATGGATACCCAGTCGGTGGCGGCGAAGCTCGACGCAGAGCAATGCCGCGCGGCGATGGCGGCCTCGAGATGGTAGCGGGTGGCGCCATCGCTGCCGGGCCGCAGCGTGCGGGCGAGAAGAGCGAAGCCCTCCCGGATGCGCGTGCGGTCCCACAGGCGCCGATCCTGCTCGTCGAGCGGCACCAGGCGCCCCTCGCCGTCGAGACGCGAGGCCAGGCGAGCGCTGTTGAAGCACATCAGCGCGAGCAGCGCGAGGGTCTCTTCATTCGCGAGTGATGGTTCCGCAGCGAGCAGGCGGGTCAGGGAGAGCGCAGTATTGCACAGCTCCACCAGGATCGGTTCCGCGCTCGTCGACAGGAAGCCCTCATTGAACAGCAGATACATCGCCGCGTGCACCGTATCGCGCGCGGCGGGCAGTTCGTCCGGCGAGGGCAGGGTGAACTCGACGCCCTCCAGCCGCTGGCGCGTGCGGTACAATCGCTTGTGGATCGTGGATTCGGTCGTAAGCAGTGCGCGGGCAATGGCGGGCACGCTGAGCCCGCACAATGCTCTGAGCACCAGGGTCAGCCGACTCTCGGGCGTGAGGGACGGCTCGCAGCACATGAAGAGCATGCGCAACTGGTCGTCCCGGAGGTCATCCCCGGCGAACGCGTCCTGCACCGTGCGTGCGAGGGTCCATTCGCTGTCCAGGTAGACGGCGAGGTCGGGCGCGAAGGTGCGGCGCGTGCGCTCTCGCCGGATGGCATTGATCGCGCGGTTGCGCGCCGTGCTGAGCAGCCATGCCGCGGGATTGTCCGGAATCCCGCTCTTCGACCATACTTCGAGCGCAGCCACGAAGGCTTCCTGAACCACGTCCTCGGCCAGCGCCAGATTGTGCGGGCCGAAGATGCGGGTCAGCACCGAGATGAGCCTTGCGGCCTCGCGGCGGAAGATCGATTCGATCTGCAGCTGAGTTCCCGCAGAACCGGCTGCGGCTGGTCCATCAGACACGCGAATTCTCCGCCACTGCGTTCAGCCTCGTCTTCCCTGGCACCGACTTGATCCAACATTGCTCCCGCGGCGCACGAGGGACAGGTCTGGCCCTGCCCGCGTCGAGTCCCCAAACTGGCTGCTGAGCCAATCACCTGCCCGGACACAGTCGGGCGCTTCAGGAGGCTAACCGTGCGCACCACCACGACACGCATTGTACTCGCCATTGCCGGCCTCGCGGCCTGGACGACTCTCGCGGCTGCGCAAGCCACGGACCTCTACTCCGAGATGCACTGGCGCTCGATCGGGCCGCCGCGCGCGGGCCGAGCCAGGGCGCTGGCCGGCGTGCCGAGCCAGCGCAATGTGTTCTACGCGGGCTTCGACAACGGCGGTGTGTGGCGGACGACGGATTACGGCTCGACCTGGGTGCCGCTCTTCGACGATCAGCCGACCGGCTCGATCGGCGCGATCGCGGTGGCGCTCTCGAATCCGCAGATCATCTACGTAGGCAGTGGTGCCGGCATCATCCGGCCCGACCTGTCGACCGGCGACGGCATGTACAAGTCGACCGATGGCGGCAGAACGTGGACGCACCTCGGCCTGCGCGACACGCAGATGATCGCCGATGTGGCGGTCGATCCGAGGAATCCTGACCGTCTGTTTGTGGCCGCGCTGGGCCACCCGTACGGACCGAACGAGGAGCGCGGCATCTTCCGCTCGACCGACGGCGGCAGGACGTTCCAGAAAGTTCTCTACCGCGACGCGTACACGAGCGGCAACAACGTGCTGATCGATCCGTCGAATCCGCAGACCGTGTACGCCACGCTGTGGCAGCAACAGCAGGCATTCCGCGAAAGCGCCGAGTTCGGCGGCGCGGGCAACGGCATCTTCAAGTCGATGGATGGCGGCACCACGTGGCGGCCGCTCACGCAGGGCCTGCCCGCCGTCATCGAAGCGAACCTCGCCATTGCGCCGAGCAATCCGCGACTGATCTACGCCATGGTGGCGGGCACGCCGCAGAGCGCGGCGAACGCAGGGCCGGGGCGCGACGGAGGCACGACGGGCGTCGTCGGCTTCTACAAGTCGACGGACGCGGGTGAGCACTGGACCGCTGTGGACGTGCCCGCCGGTCCCGTCGGTGCGGCGACGGCGCACGTCGACAACCGCCCGCTGCGACGCATTGGCGGCGGCGACCTGCCCACGATCGCGGTGGATCCGAAGAACCCCGCGGTCGTCTACAGCGCGTCGACCGTCCTGTGGCGCACCGAAGATGGCGGCGTCACCTGGTCGGCGGTGCGCGGCGCCTACGGCGGCGACGACTACCAGAAGATCTGGGTCAACCCGGAGGACCCTAACATTGTCTTTACAGTCTCGGATCAGGGGGCGGTGATCTCGGCCAACCGCGGCGAGTCATGGAGCAACTGGTACACGCAGCCCACCGCGGCGATGTACCACGTCACCACGGACAACGATTTCCCGTACCGCGTGTGCGGCGGGCAGCAGGACTCGGGATCCGGGTGTGTGCAGAGCCGGTCGATGGACGGCGAGATCACGTTCCACGACTGGCACCCGGTCAACATCCAGGAGTACGGCATTGCCGCACCCGATCCGCGTGATCCGGACATGGTCTACGGCAGCGCGCGCACGGACGTGTCGCTCTACGATCGCAAGACAGGGCAGACCACGCGCGTCGGTCCTGACATGGGCGGGCGAGGCGGTCCCTTCGGCCGCAACGTGCGCACGATGCCCATCCTGTGGTCGCCCATTGACCCCGACATGCTGTTCTACACGTCCAACGTGGTGTGGAAGACGACGGATCGAGGCCATTCGTGGACGCGCATCAGTCCGGATCTGGCGCGCCAGACGTGGGAGGTGCCGGCGAGCGCCGGCAAGTACGCGAGCAGCGTGACACCGAGTCCGCTGGGTACGATCACCGCGCTTTCGGCTTCCCCGCTCGACATCGGCATCCTCTGGGCGGGCACGGACGATGGCAACATCCAGATGACCGCGAACGGCGGCGCCAGCTGGAGCAACGTCACACCGCCGGCGATCAAGGCGTGGACGCGCATCTTCAACATTGAGGCGGGGCACTTCGATCGCGGCACCGCGTACGCCGCAGCGAACACCATGCGCATCGATGACATGAATCCGCACTTCTGGCGCACGCACGATGGCGGAAAGACGTGGACCGAGATCAACAACGGCATCGCTCCCGGCGCCGTCGCCAACGCGATCCGTGAGGACCCGCGCAAACCGGGACTGCTGTACGCCGCCACGGAAACGCAGGTGTGGGCTTCCTTCGATGACGGCGACCACTGGCAATCACTGCGGCTCAACATGCCGGCCGTATCGGTGCGCGACATCCAGCTGAAGGATGACGCGAGCTGCCTCTGCTCCGATCTCATCGCGGGCACGCACGGCCGCGGCTTCTGGATCCTCGATGACGTGACGCCGCTGCGGCAGGCGGCGGAGGCGAGGTCGGCCGGCGCGGCGTATCTGTTCAAGCCGGCAACCGCAGTGCGCGTGCGCTTCGGCACGAACGACCCCACGGAGTGGCCGCCGGAGCTGCCCGCGGGCGAGAACCCACCGCCGGGCGGCATCATCGACTACTATCTCGCCGGGGACGCGCAAGGCGCCATCAGCCTCGACATCCTGGATGCCAGCGGCAAGGTCGTGCGCTCCTATTCGAGCGATGATCCCGTGCTCAAGCCGGATCCCGCGCTCGATCCGGCGGGCTACGACCGGATCTGTCGCGCCACGCCGACGGCGCCCAACTGCTCGGTGCCGCTGTACTGGCTGGCGCCGCAGATGACGCTGTCGACGCACAAGGGCATGCACCGTTTCAGCTGGGATCTGCACTTCGAGCCGATCGGCGAAGAGCCGCGCGCGGGGAGCGGCAACGGTGCGGTGCCGCATTACACGCACCCGTCCGTGAATTCGCCGTGGGCGCCGCCCGGCGAATACACGGTTCGCCTCACCGTGGGCGGGCGCCCGCTGACGCAGCCGCTCACACTGCGACTCGACCCGCGCGTGAAGACCTCGGCGACCGAGCTGGTGCAGCTCGCCTCGCTGAGCCGCGAGATGTACGACGGCGCGATCGCGGCGCATGCTGCCTTCGAGCAGGCAAGGGCGATGGTTGCGAAGCTGGATTCGACAGGGAGCACGAACACGACGCTGAAGCAGCAACTGGAGGCGATTGCGCCAGCACCGCCCGCCGGCGGGGGCGGCGGCTTTGGCGGGCGAGGCGGGCGAGGGGGCGGCGGGGGCGGAGCGGCCACACTCGAGAGCGTCAGCCAGGCGATGATGAGCGCGGCAATGTCGATGCAGGAAGCCGATGTCGCGCCCACGGCCCGCGACATTGAGGCCTGCGCGGCGGCACGCAGTCAGTACCAGGACATCATGCAGAAGTGGAACGCGCTCAAAGCAGGCGGCCGGTGAGCGTGCGCCGGCGCGCGACGATTCGTTCCGGCATGGGTCTGGACGCGTCCGATGATCCTGCTCCTCGCGCGTGAGCTTCGCGAGGCGGCGCGATCACTGCGACGCACGCCGCGATTCACGCTGTTGTGCGCCACCGTGCTCGGTGTGGGCATCGGGCTGTCCACCGCGATGTTCGCGGCACTGAATGCGGTGGTGCTGCGCCGCCTGCCCGTAGTCGACCAGGAACGGGTGGTGGTCATGTGGCGGCAGGGACGTGGTGGTCAGGATGTGCACGTTCCGCTGGCCATCCGCGCGGCGCAGCAGTTCGCCGACCAGCAGCGCACGCTGCTGCGGGTGGCGTTCGTCGACCATTACTTCTCGCAACCCGTGTTCGTGCACGACGGCGACGAATACTTCCTGGGCAACGGGGATCTCGTCTCGGGCAGTTTCTTCCAGACGCTGGGCATCGCGCCGGTGCTGGGCCGCCTGCTGCGGCCGGCTGATGATCGTAGAGGCGCGGAGCCGGTGGTTGTGCTCAGCCACAGTTTCTGGCAGCGGTACTATCACGGCGCCGGTGATGTGATCGGTCGCCAGCTGCAGATCCACGGAGACACCACGTTGTATCGCATTATCGGCGTTGTCCCGCGTGGCTTCAGCTACCCTGCGAACACCGAGTTATGGTGGCCCGTCGTTCCCAACTCGGTTCCGGTTGGTGCCGACACAGCGGCAGCCCAGGTCGATCTGATCGCGCGTCTTGCGCCGGGGGCGTCGCGCGTGACGGCGCAGGCGGAGTTCAATGCATTCCTGCACGAAGCCGGGCAGCCCGAGGCGCTGCGCACCTCGACAGCGGTGGCGTGGCCCTTCCCGGACCTGGTGCTGGGTGCGGTGCGTGGTCCGTTTCGCGCACTGACGATCGCGGTCGCGGTGCTCATGCTCGTGGTCTGCGTGAACGCGGCTGCGCTGCTGCTCATGCGCGGTGTGCAACAGGAGCGCGACATCGCCGTGCGGAGGGCGATCGGCGCCAGCGCGCGACGGATCGCGGTGCGGCAGCTCGCGGAGGGGCTGCTGCTGGCTGTGCTCGGAGCCGTGATCGGGATCGCCGTGGCGCGCGGCGTCGTGGCGCTCCTGATGGGTATCGCGCCGCGCAATCTCCCGCGGTTCGACGCGATCCATTTGGATGGCGCGGCTGTGGGCGCAGCGGTCGCCCTGGCGCTGGTCACGGCGGTGCTGTTCGCGGTGGGACCGTCGCTGGTGGCGGCGCGAACCGATCCCGCGCAGCTGCTGCGGGCGGGCGCGCCCTCGCTGAGCGGCGGTCGTCGACATTGACGGGCGCGCGAAGCCCTGCTGGTCGCGCAGGTGGCCGCGGCCTTGATCGTGCTTTGCGGTGCCGGGCTGGTGGGCCGGACGCTGCTGGAGCTGGAGCGCGCCGACCCGGGATTCGACAAGGAGCGCGTGCTGATCGTGGAGCTCGCGTGGGACTTCAACCGGCTGAGCACTGCCGCCGGATCACGGCAGTTCTTCGATGGGCTGCTGCCCCGCCTGCGCGCGCTGCGTGGCGTGGACGCCGCGAGTCCCATCCTGCTCGCTCCCTTTCCGACCGTAGGCTGGACATTGCCGTTCCTTGCCGCCGACCGGCCCGAGCAGGGGCAGCAGAACAACCCGGCGCTGACCATCGAGCTGGTCTCGCCCGGCTACTTCGACGTGTTCCGGCTGCGGCCGCTGCGTGGCCGGGTTCTGACCGACGCGGATCGCGAAGGCGCGGCCAGCGTCGTGGTACTGAGCGCAAAGGCCGCGCGCATCCTGTGGCCCGATAGCGACGCGTTAGGGCGGCAGCTGGTGCCAGCCACGAACCTGTCCGCACCCTCGACGGTCGTCGGCATTGTGGCCGACACGCGGTACCAGGACTACCGGAATCCGCAGCCGACCATTGATTTCGCGCAGCACCAGCCGCCGGCGCTTCCCTTCGAACCGATTCCGACCATGGTTGCGGTGCGCGCGAAGTCGGGTGACCCGCTCGCGCTGGTGCCGCAGATCACCGCCGCGGTGCGCGACGTGAACATGGGTGTGCTGGTCGACAAGGCGGTTACACTGGAGGAGCATTCGGCAGCTCCCATTGCCCAGCCGCGCTTCAATGCGACGCTGTTCGCGGCCTTCGCGCTAGCGGCTGTGCTGATTCTCGCGACCGGCCTCTTCGCGGTGCTGACGTTCGCCGTGCGCATGCGCAGGCGGGAGCTGGCGATTCGCGCAGCGGTGGGCGCATTGCCCGGCCGGTTGCGGGCGCACATCCTGCGATCGGCCGGGATCGTTGTCGGTTCCGGCATTGGGATCGGGCTCGCGGTCACCCTGGCGGGCACGCGAGTCCTGAAATCGATGCTCTACAACGTGGCCGCGGATGATCCGGCATTGCTGGCAGTGGCGATTGGCGTACTCGTGCTCGTCGCCCTGATCGCGAGCCTCATCCCGGCGCAGCTCGCGGCGCGCGCCTCGCCCGCCGGGCTGCTGCGCGACACGTAATCGCCTATCTTCGCGCTCAGGGCCGGATGGTGCCGCGCAGCACGGCCAGCGCGCGTTCGAGCACGCGATCAGGCGGCGACACCGGTGGCGTCCACTGCCCGGCGGCGAAGCCCATGCTCCCGTCCAGGCGGCCGTTGGCTGCTCGTTTCCGCGGAGCGATCTCTCGGTAACGGTCGGCGAAGGGGCGAGTCGCCGCGGATCCTGTACATGCACATCCTGGGTCAGGGCGAACGGGCGACGATGGCCACCGCCGTGCACAACGCGCTTGGACGGACGGGAACGCCGCCGGCTCCGACTCGACATGCGCGCCCGTCAGGTAGTAGCGGACCTGACGGGCTTCGCTTCCGTACACGGCGTCATTGCGGTGCCGGCGCTCGGGAAGGTCTTCGCCACCGCCACCGGCGATCATTGCGTAGCGGTTGTCGACGCGGCCAGCTTGAAGACGACCGCGACACTCGGACCGATCGGTTATGGCGATGGTCTGGCGTACGCGCCGGACGCGCGACGCGTGTTCGTCTCGGTGGCGGCGATCGACGCCGCGAGCGCGCGGATTGTCGAGCGCTATCCCATTGCGACTGCCCGCCGACCGCACGGCCTTGCGATCGATCCTGTACGGCGCCTGCTCTTCGCAGCCGACGAAGCGAAGGCGGAGCTCTTCGTGCTCGATCTGCCGTCCATGCGTGTCCTCTCGCATTACCCGGTGGGTGACGAGCCCGATGTGCTGGCGGTGGATCCGGCACTTGGACGGGTGTACGTCGCCTGCGAATCCGGCGTCGTTGATGTCTTCCAGGTGAACGACCAGAACCTCCTTCGCGTGGGCGAACTCCGACTCCCCTATGCACACACGATCGCAGTGGATCCGGCCACGCACTTCGTCTACCTGCCAATCCGGAACCGCGGTGGCCGACCGGTGCTCGAGATCTACCGTCCGTCCGGTCAGCCTGCTGGCAGGTAGCCGAAGCCTGTCGTGTCGCTGCAGCGGCTGCGGCATGCACCGGCACACGCTCGGCGAGATCCTGCCAAACGCAGGCGCCGATGGTATGATCAATCAGGTTCATTGTTGTTAACGTGTGTCCACAATACCTCACGGCAGCTGTCCATTGAGAATCTCTGCACTGGTCGTCACGATTGCGCTGGCTGCCGCACCCGTCGCAGCCCAGGGTCCCGCGCGCGGCGCCAAAGCCTCGCCTGTCTTCGAGAACGGAATGGCGCAGGTCGTCCCCGCCTTCCAGGACACATCGACCTGGATACGCCAGCATCTGTGGGTGGAGACCGACTTCGACACCGATCACGATGGCAAACCCGATCGTGTGCACGTCGACGTGACGCGCCCCGGCCAGACGCAAACCGAAGGCCTCAAGGTGCCCGTGCTGTACGGGTCGAGCCCGTACTATGCGGGCACAGCGCGCGATCAGGTCAACTGGAACGTGCAGCAGGAGCTGGGCAGCACGCCCGAGCCACGCGGCAAGATGAACGAGCCGCTCTATCGCGGGGATCGCACGCGCATTTCGAACGCGCTCATCAACGAGTGGGTCCCGCGCGGTTTCGCCGTGGTGCACTCGGAGGCGTCGGGCACGGGACTGTCGCAGGGTTGTCCGACGGTGGGCGACTATCCGGAGCGCGCGCCCATGAAGTTCGTGATCGACTGGCTGAACGGACGCGCGAAAGGCTACACCACACCGACCGGCAACGAGGAAGTCAAGGCGACATCATGGTCGACCGGCAAAGTCGGCATGATCGGCACGTCCTACGAAGGCACACTGCCGCTGGCGGCGGCGACGACGGGCGTGAAGGGACTGGAGGTCGTGGTCCCCGTGTCGCCTAACACGTCGTACTACCACTACTACCGCTCCAACGGGCTGGTGCGCTCGCCCGGCGGCTACCTGGGCGAAGACGTCGATGTGCTGTACGACTTCGTGGCCAGCGGCGACAGTGCGGGCCGCGCCAACTGCGACGCGATCTGGAAGAACGGCATCTTCGCCGGTGCGAAGGGACAGGATCGCGCGACCGGCGACATGAACGACTTCTGGTACGAGCGCGACCTGCTGCCTTTCGTGAAGAACATCAAGGCCGCAGTGCTGCTGGCGCACGGGTTCAATGACTACAACGTCGTGCCCGAGCACAGCGTGCGCATCTACGACGAAATGAAGGCGAGGGGACTGCCGGTCTCGATCTATCTGCACCAGGGCGGACACGGCGGCAATCCGCCGGCGGACATGCTGAACCGCTGGTTCAGTCACTACCTGTACGGCGTCGACAACGGTGTCGAGAAGGACCCGCCGGTGTGGATCGTCCAGGACGCGGCTGCACAGACGCCCGGCGTGGCGCCGCCCGAGCCAGGCGCGGGGCGAGGCCGCGGCCGTGGGGGTCGGGGGGGCGTTCCGCCGAAGCCGTTCGCGTCATTCCCCGTGCCGGGCAGCGTGCCGGTCGAATTCCATCCCACCGCGGGTGGAACCGGCATCGCCGCGCTGTCGCTGGCCGCAGCGAAGCAGGGAACCGACAAGCTGGTGGACGATGTGTCGTTCAGCGGCAGCGCGAACGCCAATGCGGAGCAGTCGTCGCACAGGCTGCTGTATGCGACGCCGGAGTTCAGCGATACCGTGCACATCTCGGGCGCCCCGCGAGTCACGCTGCGCGTTGCGTCGAGCAAGCCGGCGGCGAACCTGAGCGTGTGGCTGGTGATGCTGCCGTACGACTCGGCGCGCGCGGGCAGTGCCAGCCATGTGGGCGTGATAACGCGCGGTTGGGCGGACATCCAGAACTACAAGTCGCTCACGAAGGGCGGCCCCTACGAATCGAAGCTGCCGGGCGAGAAGCTCGTGCCGGGCAGGTTCTATGATCTGACGTTCGACCTCGAGCCGGACGATGAGTTCGTGCCCGCCGGCAAACGGCTGGCCGTCATGATCATGTCGAGCGACCGCGAGTTCACGCTCTGGCCCGAGCCCGGCACCGAGCTGACGGTCGACCTGGCGCATTCGTCCTTCTCGATTCCGATCGTGAACGGGACGCGAGCACTGGAGCACGCCGGCATGGCGGGGGGCCCGGCGACGTCGGGCCGAGGCGCCCGGCCGGCGCGCTAACAGTCGGTTCGCGAGGGGAGCCCGCCACCTCCGCGACACACGCCGACCCTCGACCGCAGTTCCACAGCAATGCGGCGGGCGACCGCTTTCGCCGATCGCCGCCGTCAGCGCGGCGGTACCGCGGCCGACAGCGGCGCTTCGATCTGCTCGACGAGCGGCGTCTGACCCACCCGGCGCAGCGTGTTTGCGCGCGTGAGTGTCTCGCGCAGCAGCCGGTCGCTTACCTGCGTGTAGATCTCCGTCATGGCAATGCTGGAGTGACCGAGCAGGCGCTGCACCAGACGAATATCGACGCCAGCTTCGAGGAGCTGCGTCGCCGCGGTGTGACGCAGCATGTGCGGCGTTACGCGGCGCTCAATGCGCGCCCTGCGCACGAGGCGCTTGAGGCGATACCGCAGCAGACTGGCACTGAGCGGCCGGCCTCGCCCGGTCACGAGCAGGTGGTCGAAGCGGGTGTCGACGGTACGGCGGCGCGCGATGTACGCGTGCAGCACGGACAATGCTTCGGGCCCCGCCATGTACACTCGCCTTTCGCGGTTGCCCTTGCCGTGCACCTGCAGGATACCGGCGCGGTAATCGACATCAGGCAGGCGGACGGACAGGATTTCACCCATGCGCACGCCAGTCGTGAACATGGCGACCAGCGCGAAATGCATGAGCGTGCAGTCGAAGCTGCTCATGCGCGGGTCGCGCCAGGGCGCGAGCCTCGCCACATTGAGCAGACGCCGCATCTCGGCCGCACTCAGCGAGCGCGGCAGCAGTCGCGGCTTGCGCAGGTTGAGGCGGAGCCGGTGGAAGGGCCCGATGGCCAGGTAGCGTTCTTCCTCCAGCCAGTTGCAGAAGGCGCGCAGGCTGGCAATGCGCCGCCGTATCGTGGCAATGGCGAGTCCGCGCTCCATTCTGCGTGCGCACGTAGCTGTGAATCAGCTCACGGTGCAGGTCGTGGACCGGGATGTCGCCGGAGAAGCGGCGGAAGTCGAGCAGATCGCCGTCGTAGGCCTGCAGCGTCTTGAATGCCAGGGTCCGGGCGACGTGACAGTGATCGATGAACCTGCGGCAGAGCGCACTCAGCGTGAACGTTTCGCGGGCGAATGTGAGCTGCTGTGGCAGTTGCGGTCGCGCTGCGAACGCCTGGGGCCGGTCGGAGAGAGCGATCATTGCTCGAGCGTCCTCGGGTTTCTGGTGAAACTGCCGGGTGGGGGTCGCGGGAACTGAGCGTCGCGCCCCCGCGCGCGCAACGGCGCGACGATGGATTTTCCGGAGCGGGGGCACGGCGCGGGACGATCCACGAGAGTGCGCCAGGAGTCGAGCGTGCACAGGTGACGACACCAGCGTCTTCACGGGGGGCTGGCGCGCCAGTGTGCGGCGATACAGAATACATTGTCGGCAATCATCCCGTGGGTTGCCGCGGCGCGGCTAACCAGGTACTTGACCGCCGCGCCGCGCATTGCCGGAGCAATCCGGTGGTGTGAACGCCGGTCGCTCGCAGGCATCGGCAACGAGTGCGTTCGCATGGCTCACGGGACGGATCCGGCCACACCGATTCTATCCCTCCCCAATGGTGGTGGTGCGGTGCAGGGACTGGGCGAGAGGTTCGCGCCCGACCCGCACACGGGAACGGGCAACCTCACGATTCCCATCGCACTGCCTGCCGGCCGCAACGGTTTCCAGCCGGAACTGAATCTCGTCTACAGCACGGGCATGGGTGCGGGCCCGTTCGGCATGGGCTGGGCGCTCAGCGTGCCGCGCATCACGCGCAAGACGTCGAGTGGAATACCGCGTTATCAGGACGCTGACCCAACCAGTGACGGCGCCGATGTGTTCGTGCTCGGCGGGGCGGAGGACCTGGTGCCCGTCGAGGTGTCGGGCACAGTGCGCTACCGGCCGCGCACGGAAGGCCTCTTCGCGCGCATTGAGCATCACGCGGCGACACAGGCGGCGCAGGATTCCTGGGATGTACGCGGCCGCGACGGTCAGGTCAGCGTATACGGCGGGCTCGATGCCGGGGGTGAGCTGGCCGAGATCGTGGATCCCGCAGACGAGCGCCGTCGCTTCTGCTGGCTGCTGACGCGAACGAGCGACACGTTCGGCAATCGCATTGACTACCTGTACGAGCGCGACGCGTCCCGTGTGGCTGGGCCGCACGTCTGGGACCAGGTATACCTGGCCGGCATTCGCTACGCGGATTTCGGCGATCCCGCGAATCCGCAATTCCTCATCGAGGTGCGCTTCCTCTACGAGCCGCGTCCGGATCCGTTCTCGGACCATCGCGCCGGCTTCGAGATCCGTACGCAGCGTCGCTGCACGCGCATCGAGCTGTGGACGCACGCCGTTGCGAACACACTGGTTCGCGTGCATCACCTCGTCTACCTGGATGCGCTGCCGGCGCGTCCCGGCGCACTGCCGCTGAACGCCGCATTGCTGCTGGCGAGGGTTCAGGTCGAAGGCCGCGATGGCGCGCAGTCGGAGTGGCTGCCGCCGCTCGACTTCGACTACACCTGCTTCGAGCCCGCACGCCGCCAGCTCACTACGCTGCGCGGCGCTGACCTGCCCGCGCACTCGCTGCGCGATCCGCATCTCGCGCTGGTGGATCTAACCGGCAACGGGCTGCCCGACATAGTCGAGCTGAACGGCAGCGCCCGCTACTGGCGCAACCGTGGCGACGGGCGTTTCGATGTGCCGCGCAGCCTGGCCGCTGCGCCGGCCGGTGTGAGTCTGGGCGACACGGGCGTGCGGCTCATCGACGCGAACGGCGATGGTCGTGCGGACCTGCTGGTCAGCGCGCGTGCAGATGCCGGCTACTACACACTCGATTTCGCGGGTGGCTGGGACCGTCGTTCCTTCCACCGCTATCGCGCCGCACCCAGCTTCGATGTGACGGACGCGCAGGTCCTGCTCATCGATCTGGATGGCGATGGTGTCACGGACGCGCTGCGCACCGGCAGCCGGCTCGAATGCTTCTTCAACGACGCGGTCGAGGGCTGGACGCGAACGCGGGAAGTGGCGCGTCGCCCACTCGATGAATTCCCGGACATTGATGCCGCTGACGCGCGTGTCCGCACGGCCGACATGACGGGCGACGGCCTTACCGACATCGTGCTCGTGCACGATGGCCGCGTCGACTACTGGCCCAACCGCGGTCACGGCGACTGGGGCAGGCGGGTACGCATGCGGAACAGCCCGCGCTTCCCCTGGGGCTATGATACACAACGCATCCTGCTGGGCGACATTGATGGCGATGGTCTGACCGATCTGGCCTACGTCGACGACGGCAAGGTCACGCTCTGGATCAATCAGGGTGGCAACGCGTGGAGTGCACCCATGGTGGTGCACGGTACACCCGGTGTGTCCAGCCTGACCACGGTGTCGATTGCCGATGTCAACGGCACGGGCGTGAGTGGCGTGCTATGGAGTGACGATGCCACGGCGCCGGGACGCGAGCGATTCTTCTTCCTCGACTTCACGGGCGGCATCAAGCCGTACCTGTTGTGCCAGTCGAACAACCACATGGGAGCGACGACGCGTATCGCGTACGCGCCGTCCACGCGCGACTACCTGCGCGATTATCAGGACCCGGCGACGCGCTGGAAGACGCCACTGCCGTTCCCGGTGCAGGTGGTGGCCCGCGTCGAGGCCATCGACGCACTGTCGGGCGGCAAGCTCACATTGGAGTACACGTACCATCATGGCTACTGGGATGGCGAGGAGCGCGAGTTCCGCGGGTTCGGCCGGGTGGATCAGTGCGACAGCGAGGTCTTCGCCGCCTACAACGCCAGCGGTCTGCATGGCGCTAACACGCCGTTCCAGGCAGTCAGCGACAGCCAGGAGTTTTCGCCGCCTGTGCTCACGCGCAGCTGGTTCCACCAGGGCGCAGTGGGCTCGGCGCTGGACGGCTGGCAGGAGACAGACTTCCAGGGCGAGTTCTGCGCCGAGTCGTGGCCGGGCGCAGCCGGCGCCTCGGCACCGACTGTCCTCGCCGTGCCGCCCGCCCGCGCCGCACTGCTGGGGCGGCTGCGCGGGCGCGACCGGCGCGATGCGCTGCGCGCCCTGCGCGGCCTGCCCCTGCGCACGGAAGTCTTTTCGACGGACGGCGGCGCAAGATCGGCAAAGCCGTGGACAGTGACGGAGTACAGCTACGAGCTGCGCGAGGAGAACTCGCCATTACCGGCGGCTGGGGATCGCCGCCGCATCTTCTTCCCGTTCCCGGCCGCAACGCGCACCACATCCTGGGAGCGCGGCGACGACCCGCTGACGCGCTTCACCTTCGCCGGCGATGTGGATGCGTGGGGACAGGCGAGGTCGGCCATTGACGTGGCCGTGCCGCGGAGTCGCGATTTCCGGAACGCGAGCGCAGCGGCAGCCGAGCCGTACCTGGCGCAGCACACGCGGCTCGACTATGCCACGCGCGACGATGCCGCACGCACCATTGTGGATCGCATTGCCAGTCGGACGAGCTGGGAGATCGTGAATGACGGCCGCAGCAGCGTGTTCGATCTGGCCCAGGCCAGCGCGACGCAGCTCGTCGATGGCAGTGTGATACGGGGACGCCGCATCACGTCGCAAACAATTCATTACTACGATGGCCCGCCTTTCCAGGGACTCGCGTACGGGCAGATTGGCGACTTCGGCGCGCTCGTGCGGAGCGAGGAGCTGCGGTTGACGGAGCCGCTGCTGCAGGAAGCCTGGCGCAGCGGGGCGAGCCTCACGAATCCGCCGGAGATTCCGCCCTGCATGCAGGTGGCGCCGGTATGGCTGGCGGAGTACCCGGCCGCGTTCCCTGCTTTCATGGCCAGCAGTGCGACCGATCCCACGCGACCGGGACTCGCCATCACGCCCGCAGGCTACGGCCTGGCCGCGGGCGGCAACGAATTCGCGGGTGGCTACTACGCCGCCGTCACGCGCTGCCGCTACGACTTCCATGACGACCCGGCGGGCGGCGGCCGCGGCATGATACGCGTGCAACGCGATGCGCTGGGCAACGACACGAGCATCACGTACGATTCGCCGCACGAGCTTCTGCCCGTCGACGTCACGCCCCCGACCCGCCTCACGACGACGGCCGTCTACGACTACCGCGTGCTGCAGCTGGCCTCGCTGACCGATGCGAACGGCATTGCCCGGTCCGTGGTCTTCACGCCGCTCGGCCTGGTGGCGGAAACCTGGACGGAAGGTCGTGCGGGCGTGACGGAAGGCGATCTGGCGCGACCCTCCGTGCGCATGGAATACGACTTCCTCGCGTACGCACAGCGCGGCACGCCGGTCTGCGTGCGTACCATCCGCCAGCTCTACCACGATACCGACGGCGGGGTGGCACCGGCGGAGCGGGACCGCACGCTCGAGTCGATCGACTATTTCGACGGCTACGGCCGCACGCTGCAGACGCGGACGCAGGCGGAGTCCTTGCGCTTCGGCGATGGCACGTTCGGCGGCGGTAACGAACTGTTACCGGCCGATGCGGCGGACACGCTCGGGACCGCCGCGGATCTGAACGCAGTGCCAGCCGGCAGTGGCGTGGGTCCGGCCGTGGTGGTGCGCGGCTGCCGGCGCTACGACAACAAGGGACGGCCGGTCCGCACGTACGAGCCGTTCTTCTCGGCAGGCTGGGACTACGAGCCGTCCCAGGCGACACAACTGGGCAGGAGCGCCATTGTGCGCTACGACGCGACCGGCCGCGTGACGCGCACGGTGAACGCGGATGGCTCCGAGCGGCGCATTGTGCATGGCGAGGTCCCTGATCTTGCCGATCCCGACAGGTTCCTGCCGTCGCCATGGGAAACCTACACGTACGACGCGAACGACAATGCCGCGCGCACGGGCGCAGCGGGAGGCACGGCCGCGTACGCGCATCACCGGGACACGCCGTCGAGCAGCACGGTCGACGCGCTGGGTCGCACCGTGATCGCGGTGCAGCGCAACCGCCTGCCACCGCCGACGCCCGCCGATCCGCTGCCGGCGATCGAGGAATACGTGACACGGTCCACGTGGGATGTGGCCGGACACCGACTCGGCGTGACGGACCCGCTGGACCGCGACGCCAGGCGTGACGTCTACGATCTCACCGGGAGCGTGCTGCGCACGGAGACACTGGACGGCGGCGTGCAGCGCACCCTGCGCGACGCGGCGGGCCACGCGCTGGAGGAGCGGGACAGTGCCGGCGCACTCGTGCTGCGCGCATACGACGGCGACGGCCGGCAGGTGCGCGTGTGGGCGCGCGACGCGGCAAGCGAGCCGGTCACGCTGCGGGAACGCGTCGCCTTCGGCGATGATGAGGCCGCGAGCGGACTGACGCGGGCGCAGGCCGCCGCGGCGAACCTGCTGGGCCGCGCCTATCGCCACTACGACGAGGCGGGCGTCGTCACGCACGCGGCCTGCGACGTCGATGGCAACGTGCTGGAGGAGACGCGCCAGGTCATTGCCGACGCGGAACTCGAGGCGGTGTTCGCGGCCTCGCCCGGCTGGAACGTACAGACCTGGCGCGTCGACTGGGATGCGCCCGGCGGCGTCGCGCTGGGCAACAGCTACACGATCTCGATGGTGCACGACGCGCTGGGCCGGCCGCTGACACTGCTCTATCCGCAGGACGTGACCGGGAGCCGGGTGCGCCGGGAACTGCGCTACGACGACGGCGGAGCGCTGCGCAGCATTGCAGTCGATGGCGTCGCTCACGTGGAGCGCATTGCCTACGACGCGTACGGGCACGCCGTGCTGGTGGCGCTGGGCAATGGCGTGATCACGCGCTGTGCGCACGATCGCCTGACGGGCCGACTGACGCGGCAGCGCAGCGAGCGTTACACCCACCCGGGCAGCGCCGCCGACCGCTTCCGGTTCGTGGATGCGGCGAACCCGCTGCAGGACACCACGTGGGCGTACGATCTCGCAGGAAACGTGGTGGCGCAGACGGAGCGCGCCCCCGGGAGCGGGGTGCCGGGCTCGACAGGAGGTATTGACCTGCTGACACGGCAGTTCACGAATGACGCGATCTACCGGCTGGTTTCGGCCACCGGACGCGAGTCTCCCGCGGCCGCCGGAGCCTCGCCGGCATTTCCCTGGGAGGACGGCGTCCGCGTCTTCGATCCCACGATAACAACGGGTTACACCCGGCGTTACACCCACGACGCGGCCGGCAATCTGCGCGAGCTGCGTCACACGGGCGCAGTCAGCTTCACACGCACCTTCTCACTGACGGCGGGCGGCAACCGCCTGGAGCGGCTGACCGCCGGAGGTCAGGACATTGTCTACGACTTCGACGGCGCGGGCCGGGTGTCGAGCGAGAACAGCGACCGGCACTTCGAATGGGATCACGCCAGCCGGCTGCGCTGCTTCCGCCGGCAGACGAGCGGCGCGGAGCCGACGCAGCACGTGCAGTACCTGTACGGCGCGAGCGGCAATCGCGTGCTGAAGTTCCTGCGCAAGCAGGGCGGCATGCGGGAAGTGACGGTACAGGTCGGCGGGATCTTCGAGCACTACCGCTGGGAACAGACCACGGGGCCCGCGCTGGAGAACAATCGCATTACGATCGGCGATCCCGGAAACGGCGGGGTGTTCGCGGTGAAGCGCGTGGGCAGGGCCGATGATCAGCAGCCCGATCTGCAGTACCGCATTGGCGACGTGCTCGATAACGGCGTTGTCAGCACGGACGCGGGCGGCGGCCCCATTGACCGCGAGGAATACTACCCCTTCGGCGAGACCAGCTTTGGCGGTTTCGCGCGCAAGCGCTACCGCTTCGTGGCCCGCAACCGCGAGGCGGAGAGCGGGCTCTACGACTGTGGTGCGCGCTGGTACTCACCCTGGCTGGGACGCTGGCTGAGTCGCGATCCCGCCGGCGAAGCCGATGGTCTGAACCCGTACGCCTACGCGCGGCAGAATCCGCTCAGCCGCAGTGATGGCAGCGGCCGGCAGAGCTTCGCCGTGAACGACACGTTAGGCGCCAGCGTGTTGACGGCCTCGCCGGCGCAGTCCTCCGACCCGGCCGCTGGCTGGGTCGGCTGGGAATCGATACACGGCACGAATTCGCGCCAACCCGACGCGGAGCCGGCGGAGTCACAGAGTCTGCTGGGTGCGCTGGGCAGCTTCCTGTGGGGCAGGATCACAGGGAGCGGGGATACCGTGAAGGCTGCCGACAAACCACCCATTACAGCGCCACCGCTGCTGTCCGCCTCGCCTGACAAGCTGGTGCTGACGCTCGATGACGGGAGCATCGTCGAGCTGGACGATCCGCAGCCTGCGAGCGACACCGGCGCGCTGGGGCCGGGCTACGCGCAGCCCGACCCGGTTGCCGGCAGCGCGCGCGCTGCTGCTCCGGACGAGAGCGCGACTCCGTATCTCTCGCCGGCCTACGAGCAGCCGAATCCCGATCCGACACCGCCGCAGAACGTTGATGACGACATACTGCCGGAAGTGGAGCAGCGGCGCGTGACCGAGGCTGTCGTCGTGATGGCGATGGTGGCAGGTCTGGCGCTGGTCATCGAGCTGTTCATCGGCGTGGTCGGAGGTGTGCGCGCCGCCAGCATGGCCGCGCCATGGATCGGCGCGGGCGCCGCGGCTGTGCTCGCGGCGTGGGCCATCTTCACGCTGCGGCCGTGGCTGACGTCGCGCGAGTACCAGGACACGACGGACGCAGAGGAACGCGAACAGCAGCGCAAGCAATACGAGCTCGAGAGAGAACGCGGGCGGTGGCTGATCAAGCTGGCGGGCTGAAGCAGACATCTCGTGCACACAACAATCCGGGCGCAACGGGCAGGGCAAGGAGAATCGAGCATGTCGATCAACATTGCTGGTCGTGTAGTGGACCGTCGGACCGGCCAGGGCATTCCATCCATGCGTGTGGAAGCGTGGGCGCTGCCCAGCATACTCGCGCATCGTTCGCCATCGAACCGGGGATTGCACCAGCACTACTTCGAGGGCGCCACGGAGACGATGCACGTGCTGCGCGGCGATGGTCTGATCGCCTACGTCTATCTGGATCCAGCCGATCCACCGCGCGAAGTGATGCTGCAATGGAACGACGGCAGCTGGGAGCACCGCGCGTACTGGGGTGAGGATCTGATCGCGTGGGGGAGCAACGACACGCCCAGCCGCCGCCACATGGGCGGACTGCCGCCGACGGGCGCCTGGGTGCGCCTGGAAGTCCCCGCTAACACCGTGCAGCTGGAAGGCCGCGATGTGAACGGCATGGCGTTCACGTTGTTTGGTGGCAGCGCCGTGTGGGATCACGCGGGCAAGGCGAAGGCGAAAGCGCCGCCGGCACAGGATTTCGTGTGGGTGGAGGACGCGCTCCCGCAGGACGCGGTGCCGCTGGGCAATGAGGCGTGGAACTGGATCGACAATTCGCCGCAGCCGTTCTCCGGGCCCGGTCGCATTGCGCTGGGCGGCGCCGGCGCCGACAGCGAAGGCGAGTTCCGGATGGCCCTCGACGAACGACGCGTCAGCGAGGCGTTCCCCGCGCAGATTCCGCACATCTACTTCCGCGTGCTGCATGACACCGATGTTCTGGCGAGTACGGAAAACTCGGTGGTGTGGAGCGCGAACGGGTCGTCGAAGGACGTAACCATTGATGTGGATCTCGTATCGCAGATTGCCCCGCCGCCCCTGCCGTTCCGCGGGCGCCTGCTCGACCTCGCCAGCGAAACGCCGCTCGCCGGGCTCTCCGTCCACGGTTTCCGCCCGGCTGGCGCGAGGCCGCCCGACGAGCTGGGGCGCGCACTCACCGACGCCGACGGTAACTTCATGTTGCTCATTCCGGTCGGCGCGCTCGCCGGCAGCGCCGCCGTGGCCAGCTTCCAGCTGGAGATCCTGACCGCGGACGGCGTCACGCTGCAGCAGGTGGAAGTGACGCCGGCCGCGACCGGCATGATCACGGACGTGGCCGTCGAGCTGCCTGCACTGCCTTCGCCTTCCGCGGTCCCGCTCTCGCAACTGGCGCCGGAACTGGGTCAGCCCATCGATCCGGCCCTGCTCGATTTTCTGCAGCAGGAGGGGCTGGGCACGCTGACCGCGATCCGCGAGGCGGGCGACATCCATCAGCTCAGCGGATTGCCTGTGTCCTCGCAGGATCCGGTGCTGGATCTGCTGCAGGCGCACGCCCGGCTCAGTGTGCTGCCCACCGAGATCGCCCTTAACACGCAGTTATACGAAGCCGGGTACGGCAGCCTGGACGACATTGCGCGGGCGCCGCTCGAGGACTTCGTGGCGAGCGTGGCGGGTCGCGTCGATGGCGTGGTGACGGCCGCGGCGATCCACAGCGTGGCGCGGGCGGGGATGCAGCTGGTGCAGAACCGGGTCACGGAGCAGCGCCTGGCGGGCACCGGCTCGGCCACGCCGCTGGCATACCGGATCAATGCGCTGCTGCCCGCCACCTGCGCCTGCAGCTGCCTGACGGCTGACAGCCAGTTTGCCTACCTGGCCGACCTGCTCGACTGGACAGTGCGCAACCTCAAGCAGAACGGTGCGGCGCTGACGCTGAGCATGCTGGAGGACCGGTTCCATCAGCCGTTCCGCCGTCTGCCCGCCAGCTGTCCGGCCAGCCAGCCGCTGCGCCAGGTGCGCATTGCCATCGAGGTGTTGCGGGCGCAGCTGCCCGTGGCGTACCGCAATTATGCGCCCGCCTGGTACCTGGTGCAGGCATACGAGACGCTGCTCGCGCAGAACGGCACATCGTTCGATGAAGTGCGCCGTGCACGCAGCATGAAGCCGCGCGATCGCCTCGAGATCGGCACGCGGCTCATGGTGCGCGTCGATGCCAGCCCCACGCACCACGACGAGCTGGATGAGCTGTTCCGCGACCCGTCGCAGGTTTCGGAGGGCTGGCTGGGTGGCATGTTCGGCCTGCGCGACACGACCATGGATCCGCTGCAGCCCGACAGCGAGCCGGGCCTGCTCGTGTTCCGCCGGCACTACCTGCGCGAGCAGTGGCGCCTGCAGGACTGGCCGGCCATACCCGTGCAGGGTGCCACACCCGTGATCGATCCCGACCTGGTGGGTCTGGCGGACATCCGCGACACCAGTGCAGCCAGCCCCATCCTCCAGCTGTGGCAGACGAGGCTGGACTGGATCAACCAGTTCTTCGCGACCGTCGACGGTTATCGCAACGATCCTAACATCGGGTTGGACCAGCTGCTGCGCAGCGGCCAGTGGGGCCTGGGCTCGAACCTGCTGTCCAGTGATGGCCTTGGCGTGGCCGACATCCGCGGTCTGCGGCAGCAACGGCAGCATGGCATTCGACATCACGCCGTCCCTGGCGACGGCCGGCATCACGCTGGACGCATTCGACCAGCTGAGCGCGGTGGTGGAACTGGATGCGACCGGCTCCACCGTGCTCGCGTCCGAGTGGCAGGACGTCTACGCCATTCTCATGCAGCGCATCAAGGTGCGTGACATGTACCCGGCGTGGCGCCAGGAGGAGCAGACCGCGCAGGTGCTGGTGCTGGGCTCGCCCTGGACGAGCATTGAGACGAGCCCGGACCATTTCGTGGAGCGCAGCACGCAGGATGGCACACTCGCGTGGGCGCCGAAGCCCTGGCGCACGGACTGGGCGGCGAGAGTGCGGTGGAGCGACACGTGGAACGCGCGCGCCAGGCAGGATCAGGCGCTTATCGATGCGTGCGCCAGCGCCGTCGCTGCGACGGAGCAGGCGCTGCTCGCCGGATTGCGTGATGATGTGATCGCGACCGCGCAGCTGCCGAATTCACCCACACCCGATGGCACCCGCTACCTGTCGGATACCCTGCAGATCGACGTGGAAGCGGGCATCTGCCAGATGACGACGCGCGTGGAGCAGGCGATCGAGACCGTGCAGGGCGTGCTGTTCGGCGCGCGCTACGGACTGCTCCAGGATGCGACGCTGACCGTCGATCCCTTCGACTTCGACGCGAGCTGGCAGTGGCTGGGCACGTTCGACGCATGGCAGGCGGCAATGCGAGTGTTTCTGTACCCCGAGAACACGCTGCGTCCCACTCTCCGGGACACACGCAGTCCGGCATTCGACCAGCTGGTGCAGGGCGCGCGTGCCGCAGGGCAGCTGGATCCCGAGAGCGCGCGCGCACTCGCTTCCGACTACTCCGATTACTTCGCAGATGTCACGTCACTGGGCCCGCCAGCGCTGTATCAGTCCGCGGTTCCGTTCGACGGCGACAGCGCGCCGTCGGCGGTCGAGCGCTACGTCGTGGCGCTGGCGCGCGGCGGCCAGACCGGGCGCTTCTACTACTCGACCTACCGGCTGCGCCTGCAGCCATCGCAATTCGTCGGGGCCTCGCCCATTGTGGTGGGCGCCGATGTCGTGCGCATGTGGGAGCCCGCGGGCAGTATTCCCGCGACCGGCGAGGTCGTTGGCATGCTGCCGCTGCAGCAGGCCGAGGGCAGGCAGCAACTCGGCGTGTACGCGTTGTCGCGAGTGGACGGCGAGGAGCAGGTGCTCTTCACCCGCTTCGATGGCGCTGCCTGGACCGATGCGGCGAGCACGCCATCAGTCCCGCCTCTGGTCGCGGCTGCGCAGCAGGATGCGGCGCGCGTGACTCCCGATGCGGCTGCGGCCGCCACGGGCGTGGCCACGGCGGCGCTGCAGGGCAATGAGATCCTGATCGTTGCGGACCTGGATGGTGACAACCGCATGGAGGTGCTGGCCTTTGCTGCTGCACCGGATGGCAACGGGCAACTGCGTGTTACAGTGCTGCGCGGGTGGGGCGCCGGCGTTGCGGCCGCGTGGACCGGCCTGCTGCCGGCCGGCTGGCAGCTGCCGCCTGGTGACCCGCGCGTGGTACTCCGTTCGAGTCTGAGCACACCCCCATGGCAGGCCGACCGTCTGCTGCTCATTAACAATGCAGTAGCGGGCATGCCAGGGGCCGAGGCGCTGGGCGTATTCGGCTGGGTCGAGGGACAGGGCTTCGTTGCGTTGTCCACTACGACCGATCCGGGAGGCTGGCCGGTCATGCTGTCGAATACGATCAGCGGCGCCGTCTACCCGACGCGCTTCGTGGCCACGAATATCGACGGCTCCGGACCGTGTGTCGTCGCCTTCGAGAAGCGCGACAGCGGCCACGTCTACTCCCCGGTCAAGACCACCGCGACGGCCATGCGTTTTGCCGGCGACACGCTGACATTCGTGTCCACGGCCGACCTGGATTTTCACATCGATGCGGACCAGTCGACCGCCACGCAGAGCGAGAGCTTCGACATCGAGTGGCAGGGCTTCCTGTCCGTGCAGAGCGGCTTCGGTCCGTCCGGCTACGAAGGCAACGTGCGCTGCGACATTGTGGTCACCTGCCTGCGCAGCGAGCGGACACAGGCCTACGTCGGACATCAGCACTATCAGACGGTCCACTACCTCGAGCTGCTGCGCTGGGACCGCACGCTGCTTCGTTTCCGCACGAAGAGCGGCGAGCTGCCGCCCGGAGCCGCGTACACCGTTTCGATTCCGGGCGCCTCGGGGCAGAGTGACTGGACACTGGATGCGGCGACCGACGAACTCTTCGTAGTGACGCCGCCACACGGTCCGGGTACGCCCGCCCTGCTGATCCGCAATCTGACGGCGGGCCACGAGGCGATCGCCACCCTGCGCTACCGGCCCAACGGTCTGCTGGAGGTGGCGTGGCAGGCGGCCGGCAAGCTGGCGGGGAGCGGCAACCCGGCGTTCGACTGGCCACTCCGCGCCGGTGATGCGCTGTTAGTGACGGACATCGATGGGGATGGCTACAGCGAGCTGGTGCTGGCCAGCGGCGATGGCAGCCGCGCCGCGCTCGTGGTCCTGGACAATGCCGGCGCCATGGCTGTGACGTGGCTGGCACAGACCCGCGTGTACGGCGCCGATCCTGACGACACCCGGCGCTGGACGCTCACGCCTCCGGCAACCACCCGCTGGGTTGCGGGCGACCTCGACTACGACCGGCGATCGGAGCTGGTGCTGCTGACCACGGACCGGCGGCTGGGCGTGCTGCGCAGTGTCCCGCTGCCGCTGCACTATGTGCCCGGCCTGCCTGCGGCACTGCAGCCGGCGGGTGTGACCAGCGTCAGCATCACGGATCGCTACACGGAGGCGGAGTTCGCGACACGGCGAGGTGCGATCCAGACGGCGTACGCCGCGAATGCGTCGGCGCCGCTCTCCACGTACGACGTGTACCTCGATGAGGCCTGGTACTTCGTGCCCGTCGAGCTGGGTCTGCGGCTCTGCGAAGCGGGACACCATGCGGAGGCGCTGGACTGGTTCCGCACCGTGTACGACTACGCGCTGCCGCCGGCACTCCGCAAAGTCGCGGGGCTGCTGACGCGTGAAGAGTCGCTGCCCGACCAGCTCGACCGCTCCGCGAGCTGGCTTGCGGATACTCTGCACCCGCACCTCATCGCGGCCTCCCGCCGCAACAGCTACACGCGCTACACACTGCTGGTGATCGTGCAGTGCATGCTGGAGTACGGCGATGCAGAATTCAGCCGCAATACGGAGGAATCACGGGCCCGTGCGCGCGAGCTGTACACGCGCGGCCTGGAGCTGCTCGAATCGCCCGAATTCTCCAGCGACGCACGGGCGTGCATGACGCTGCTGGACAGTCTCACGATTCGCGTGGGTGACGACGAGATCATCTGGCTGGGTCGCCAGATCATTTCGAGTCTGCGCGAAGTGCGCAGCCTGAGCGCGTTGCAGAGCGCCGTGCCCAAACTGCGCGCCATACTGCAGTCGGACGGGCCCGTACTGCAGCGTTATGCAGAGGCGCAGGCTGTCATCGCGGCCGTGCGCAACGGCTGGGCGGTTGCGCCGGCGTTCGAGGAGCTGCTGGCGCGCAATCAGACGCTGCAGCGGGCCACGCTGGATGCGGTGCTGGCGGACGCGGCGTCGGCCAGCGCCATCGAGCAGATCGGCCTGCGTCAAACGGGCCGGCGGCTGGGCAAGCGCCGCGACCCGGGCGGCGTAACGCCCCTGGATCCCGCGTTCGGCAGGCTCGTCGACATCGACCTGAGCGGCGCGAAGGATGCGCATCGCTATCTGCCGGCGCCTTCGTTCTCCTTCTGCGCACCGCCCAACCCGACGCTGGACACGCTGCGCCGCTGGGCCGGCAACAACATCGCCAAGATCCGCACGTGTCGTGACATCGCGGTCATGGACACGGCGACCGATGGTCCGACACGCTATCGCTTCTCCGTGCTCATCGAGCGCGCGAAGGACCTGGTCCGGCTGGCCGGCCAGGCGGAAAACACGCTGCTCGCCGCACTCGAGCGACGGGATCAGGAATACTACAATCTGATGCGGGCGCAGCAGGACCTGGATGTCTCCCGCGCCACATCACAGCTGCAGGTTGCGCGCGTGAAGCAGGCACTGACGCGCGTCGACCTCATGGGCATGCAGCTCGATCGCGCGCGCATCCAGTCCGACACGTACCGCGCATGGATCCAGGCCGGTCTCAACCAGTACGAGCAGGCCATGATCGATTCCTACAACAAGGTCACCCAGCTGCAGACGGACAGCGCCACGGGCACGCTGGTGGGCAAGCTGTTCGGCAACTTCGGCGACATGGCGGGCACCCTGATGAGCTCCGGCGGCGACCCCTACTCGGCCATCGCCATGTATCTCATCAAGGGCGTGATCGCGATGCGGGACTACGATTCGCAGGTGCAGCTGCTGAACGCGCAGAATCGCATCCAGGTGTCCGCCGTGCAGGCCAGCTTCGAGCGCAAGCAGGACGAGTGGACACTGGGCGCGGCGCTGGCCGATCAGGATGCGCTGATCGCGGGCAACGAGATTCTGCAGGCGCAGGACGAAGTGCGGCTGCAGCAGCAGGAACAGGCGATCGCCGGTCTGCGACTGGACCAGGCGGATGCGGTAGTGCAGTTCCTGTCCCGCAAGTTCACGGGCGTGGATCTGTACGACTGGATGAGCGGCATCCTGGCGTCCGTGTACCGCTATTTCCTGCAGCAGGCGACGAGCACGGCGCGCGCGGCCGCACGGCAACTCGCGTTCGAGCGGCAGCAGCCGCTGACGCAGTTCATCGCCGCCGACTACTGGCTGCCGCCTTCGTCCAACGGCCAGGACCGCATGGGCATGACCGGATCGGCGCGGCTCTCCGAGGCCATTGTCGAGCTGGATCAGTTCGCCTTCCAGACGGACACGCGGCGGCAGCAGATGGTCAAGGTGATTTCCGTGGCACAGCTGGATCCGTTCGCCTTCGAGCAGTTCCGCCGCACCGGTGTGCTGACCTTTGCCACACCCATGGAGTTGTTCGATCGCGACTTCCCCGGCCACTACGTGCGCCTGATTCACCGCGTGCGCACTTCCGTGATCGCACTGATACCACCGGTGCAGGGGATTCGGGCGGTGCTGACAAACACCGGCTTATCGCGCGTCGTGGTGAGCGACGGCAGTGACTACCGGACTGTGGTCCTGCGGCGCGAGCCGGAATCGGTCGCGCTCAGCTCGCCGGCCAATGCGTCCGGCGTGTTCGAGCTGGAAGCGCCTTCGCCGCTGGCGCTGCCCTTCGAGTGGGCGGGCGTCGACACCGCATGGGAACTGCGGCTGCCCCGAGCCAGCAATGCCTTCGATTACTCGACGCTGTTCAATGTGCTGGTGGGCATCGAGTACACGGCGCTGGACAGCGCCGCCTATCGCCGCATCGTCGCCCGCGACTGGTCGGCCCGGCCGCTGACCGCGGACCGCGCCTTCGGTTTCCGCCAGGAGTTCGCGGATGCGTGGTACGATCTCCACAATGCCGATCCCGCGGCGTCGCAGATCAGCGTGAGCTTCGACACGCGCGCCGTCGACTTTCCGCCCAACGTCGAGAACCCGACGCTGCAGCGCGTGGTGTTGAGCTTTGCCCTGGCGGATGGTCGCGCTTTCGCGATGCCGGTGGACGGGCTGAGCTTCACACCCGCCGGCGGGGCAACCATCGCGGGTGGCCCGGCGCAGTCCGATCTGAAGGGCACGATCAGCTCGCGCCCGGGTGGCGGTGCGCCGGGCTGGGCCGCGTTCGCCGGTACCGGCGTGGCCGGCCACTGGGAACTGACTCTGCCGGGCAGCCAGGAGGTGCGCGATCATTTCCAGAACGAGGACATCGACAACATCGTGTTGATTCTGACGTACGCCGGCCAGCTGCCGGTCTGGCCCGATTGAACGCTGCGCGACACAAGCCCGGTCCGCCATCCGGCGACGGCCGCGTGCGGCGGGCCGGGCAGCGGGTTAGGTTGCCCGCCATGAGGAACCCCGCAACGCCCCGAGAGGCATCGTGATCCAGGCGGGTTACAACGGACCCCCTCTGGTGCCGGAGCCGCGTATCCGCGTCTGGACCACGCAGCCTGCGCCGGCGCCGGTGCAGGTGCGCTTTGCTAACACGCTGCTCGACGTGCCCGGCAGCAGTGTCGCCGAGGTGGCGCTGCCACCGGGGCTGCCGCAGTCGCCGCTGCTGCCTCGCCGGGTGGTGGAAGTGCGCGGCTTCCCGCCCGATGCGCGGCTGCGCATCGATATCGGCGGGGAAAGCTGCGAAGTGCTGTCGCCACCCTCGCCGGGAGACGAGCTGCGCCTGCTGGTGGCCTCCTGTTTTCACATCGATGATGATCGCGGGCGCATGAACCAGGCGTGGCAGGCGCTGCGCGAGCAGGACCGGCCCCACATGCGCATCCATTGCGGTGATCAGCTGTACATCGATGCGGGCGCACTGCCCCAGGGCCTGAACGCGCTGGCGCGCACGGTGCTGCGCTACCGTCGTTACTGGGAAGACGGAGCGAACAGCAACTATCTGCGCGGCGGCATCACGCTGTGCTCGCCTGATGATCACGAGTACTGGAACGACTATCCGTTCTTCATGCCGCACCTGGATCGCAGCTGGGACAACGCCTGGCAGGAACACGCGGAAGCCGCGCGTGTCGCTTTCCTCGCCTTCCAGGCGCTGGGCAATCCGGACGCGCGCAACTGGTTCGCGCTCGACCTCGGCCTCATCTCGCTCTTCATGCTGGACACGCGCACGGATCGCGGGTGGAAATCGCGCAACCCGCCTGCACGGCTGTTCAACACGAACCAGCGCGATGCGCTGCTGCAGTGGAGCCGCGGGCTGACCAAGCCGGGACTGCTGGTTTCGCCCATGCCTCTGTTCCAGGAGGGGGCCAGCAAGTTCCTGTTCTTCACCACCGACCACAATTTCCTGTCCTGGCCCGACGATGCGCGCGCCATCTGGACGGCGGTGGAGCAGGCCGCGCACGATGTGCTGGTCGTGGCCGGTGACATACACGAAGGTCGCTGCCTGGAGTGGCGCACGGGAACGGGCACGGCGGTGCGCAGCCACTTCGAAATCGTTTCCTCGCCGCTGAAACTGCTCAGCTGGCCCACAGGCGCTCCCGAGCACCGCAAGCCGACCCGGCCGCCGGGCGGGCTGCAGCTGGACGGCGGCATGGGCCGGCGTGATCCAACGACCACCTTCTACGACGCTGCGCTCGACCATTTCACGCTGCTGCGCTTCCAGCGTTCCGCGCGCGGCGTTGCCGTGGACGTGAGCCTGCGCCAGATGCCGGATGCGACCGTGCCGCTCTCGCAGTACGGCGACGGGCGGCCCTGCAGCCTGACGCTGCAGCTCGGCTGAACACACTGTTAGAGGAGGCAGGCCATGCGTACCAGCGGAGGTCGTCAGACAGCCGAGCGCATCATCGAGCCGACGCAGGAGCCGTTCGACTTCCGTGCCATCCTCACGGATACCGACCGGACCGTGTACGTGGGTCTGGTGGGTGGCAGTGATCCCGCATCGAAGGCGCTGCGCTGGGCGCAGAGCTTCCTGCGCTTCGACCGGTTGCCATCCTGGTTCTCACACGCGTTCCTGTTCACCGGCGCGGGCGACGGCATCATCGAGTGCCGCCTCGTCGACGCCGATGCGCGGCGTCCGGAGAACGGCGGCGTGTGGGAAGCCAGAGCCAGCCGGTACAGCGATCCGCAGGAGTACCCGAATGTCGCGGTCATCGGCTTTCAGCTGCAGGCGATCGAGGGTGGCGTCAAACCGGCAGACCGCGTGAAGGGCGTGATTCGCGCGGCGCGCGACCACAAGGGCATCCGCGCTCGCTACGATCTCTGGGCCATGGTGGCGGCCTGGCAGAGTTTCCTGTTCGATCCCACACGCACGCACAACCCTCTCGCCGAACGCCTGGCACACCCGGGCGCGCTGCTGGTGCGCTATGCGCTCAACGAGGCCGGCATCGAGAGTGCCCCCGGCGCGCAGGACGAGTACGACGCGCCCGAACACATCTGGGCAGCCGCGAAGTGGTGGCAGAAGGCGTACGAGCAGCCGTCGGTGGGCGCCAGACTGAGCATTGTGCGCTGCATCAGGGATGCCGGCGACGCAGCTGCTTTCACTGCCCGCAAGGCTCCCAGATCGCCTCGATCGCGCAAGTAATGCCCGCGCTGGCAGGCGCGGACCAGCCCGACGGCGGCCCCGGCGGCTGAGCCACTCCGCGCGGCTGCGCGGCTTTCTTCTCATTCGCTCCGTGCGGAAACGCCTCACGCGATTCGCAGGTTCACCCGACTGCGCCACCGCATGATCTGTCGCACCCTCCCGTTGACGTCGTAATGCACGGCGCCCGCACTCTCACGCGGCAACGCGCTGCCCGCAGGATCGACGTTCAGGAGGGACCATGGGCACGAGCAGTACGGCGACGATGCCAGCGCCCGCTCTGGCGCCGGAGGAACGCCTCATCGACCGCTTCATCCCCATTGCCGACGTGCGCGAGCTGCACGAGATCGTGGTGCGCGCACCCGCAGACGTCGTGTACGATGTGGCGCGCAACATGGACATGCAGGCGAGCCCGCTGGTGCGGGCCATATTCTGGCTGCGCGAGAAGCTCATGCGCGCGGCGCCCACCGGTGCCCGCCGGCCGCGCGGACTGGTCGAGGAAACGCAGGCGCTGGGCTGGGGCGTGCTGAGCGAGCGGCCCGGCCGCGAGCTGGTAATGGGCGCCGTCACCCGGCCCTGGCTCTCTAACCCTGTGTTTGAGGCGGTACCGGCGCAGCGCTTCCTCGGCTTCAGCGAGCCGGACCAGGTGAAGATCGCATGGACGCTGGAGGCCGAGTCGCGGGGGCCGGCGCTGACTCGGTTCCGCACGGAAACGCGCGTGCTCGCGACCGATGCCGCGGCAAGGGCGAAGTTCCGCAGGTACTGGCGCTGGGCCGGCTTCGGCATCGTCTTCATCCGCCTGCTGCTGCTGCCCGGCGTGCGTCGTGAGGCCGAGCGGCGCTGGCAGACACGCGCGGCGCAGACGGCGTAAGCCGCCAACCGCGATCCGCCGCGGCCTGCCTCGAGCCGCGCCGGCTGCCGCCGGGAATGCTCTGCGTCGCCCTGCTGCTGCGCCTGATTCCCGCATGGCTGCCACTGCGCAGCACGCAGCCGCTGGAATTCACCGTGCACCGCCCCGCCATTGTGCTCGCGGTGGCGCTGGCACTGCTGGCGACGCTCGCGGCGAGCCTGCCGGCGCTGCGCGCGTCACGCGCTGCGGAAACGCTGCGTGTGCGCGGTGGCCGCACGCGGTCGCTGGCTGTGGAAGTCATGCTGGGCACGCAGTTCGCCCAGGCCGCGCTGCTGCTCATCTGCGCCGGTCTGCTGATCCGTTCGACGCACAGCATCCGTACCCTGCCCGCGGGCTTCGATCCCGCTAACACGCCGCTGGCCACGCTGTCCGTGCCGGTAACGGCGTACGACACCACGCAGGCCCGGCTGCTGCACGAGCACCTGCGCGACGCGCTGCTCGAACTGCCCGCCGTCGAGGCCGCGGCATTCAGCCGCACCGTGCCGGTCATCGGTGAAGCCGCGGGGGAGGTGGCGGCCGAGGGGGCGTCGTCGCCTGCACCGACGCCGGTAATCGTGGAGTCCGTGTCCGCGGGCTGGTGCACGGCGCTGGGCCGGACGCTGCTCGAAGGCGAGGTCTGGCGCGATGGCGAGCGCGACGTGGCGCTGGTGAACGCCGCTCTGGCGAAGCAACTGTGGCCCGACGGTGATGCGGTGGGCCGGGCGCTGATTCTGGACGGCGGGACACGATTGCGCGTGACCGGCGTCACCGCTGACGGCACGAACGGTGGCATTGCCACCGCGGCGCTGGTGATGCGGCCGTTCGACTTTCAGCGGCGGGGCTCACTGACGATCGTACTGCGCAGCCGCACGCGGCCCGCGCTGCTGCAGGCACAGGTGCGGGACGCGGTGCGCAAGCTGGATCCTGACATCCCGGTTAGTGCGCTGGGCAGTCTGACGGACGTGCTGGATCGGGCGCAGCTGCTGCAGCGGGCGGTGACGAACCTGGCTCTGCTCTTCGGACTGCTGGGACTGGCCGTGTGCGGGTTCGGCATCTACGCGCAGGTAGATCGCCACGCGCGCAGTCGCGAACGCGAGATCGGCATTCGCGTGGCCCTGGGCGCCACCACAACGCGCGCGGCGGCTGTCGTGTGGCGGCGGGCGGCGTGGGTGGGAGGAGCCGGGGCCATGGTGGGGGGTGTGCTGGCTGCGATCTGCGGACTGCTCGCCGCGCGCTGGCTGTTCGGTCTGCACGCGTTCGAGCCACTGGTGGTGGGCGGCGCCCTTGGCTTTCTCGCGCTGATTGCGGTACTCGCGGCCGGCGGGCCGGTTGCGCGCGCTTCGCGCCACGCACCGCTGCATCGCATCACCGCAGACTGAGCGCACCACGCGCTCGCCAAGCCTGGCCGCGCTTCAAATACTGTGGTTAGCCGCAGTATGGACGCAGGCGGTCAGCTCGGGAATGCCGAGCGCGCGCGCCGCGCCGGGCGCCATGCCCGTGAGCTGGCGCAAATGGCGGCGCAGCGTGCCGGTCGAGCCATACCCCAGTTGCCGGGCGGCCTGGGTGATCGTGCACCCGTCTCGCGCGAGCAGCGTGAATTCCAGCACGCGCAGCGCGTGCAGGAAGCGAAGCGGGGGATCGAAGCCGGCCGCACGCGCGTGACGCACAAAAGCCTTGCGGCCGATCCCGGTGGCGTCGAGCAATCCTTGCATTGTGGTAGCGGCGCGCGGGTGCAGCAGCGCCCATTGCGCCAGCTGGCGCAGCACCGGGTCCAGTCTCCAGCCCTCGCAAATGGCGCGCAGCGCATCCTGGCGGCCACCGAAGTTGCGCGCCTCGGCGAGGCGCTGGAGCAGAGCGGAAGGAGCATCGTCGCCTGCCACCGCCATACCGGAGAGCACGAAGCGGTGTGGCGTCCGCATCAGTCCGTGCAGCGTGTCGCTGGCAGGCGGCGCGAGTAACGCGAAGACAGTGAACGCGGGACGCGTGTCGTACGCCCGATCGAGCCAGGCGATGGAGCGGAGCGGATCCGGGAAGTCGTGGACCAGGACGGCGCCGGCCTCTCGCAACAATACTGAATCCGGCGACTCGAACGGCGCAGCCGTGACCCGCGAGACGCCTTCATCGGCCAGGATCTGTTCCAGCTGCTTGCGCAGCGTGCCAGACTGCAGTGCGATAACGAGCATCGGTCAAAACTGAGGCAGGTCGGCCAGAAACGAGTCTGGCGTGGATCGCGCCGAAGCGCAACACTGCAGCAGAGTGCGCCTCGACGGCGCCAATGCAGTCAAGGCTTGTGGCAGAGCTGGTGGGAATCCCTCTCACCGGCTCTTTCTGTTCTACGGCTTCCGCCTGCCACGAAGGGCAGGTGTGCAAGCCTCGCGGCAGGACGAGGGCAGCAGCGGTCCCGCAGCTCCACACTCATGCCGCGTGCTCGCACACCGCTCATCCGATTCCCGAGGAGCTGCCATGGCGATTCTGCACGTGCATCTGCAGGAAGGTTTCGACAACGACACCGTTGTGATCCGCGTGAATGGAAAGGAGGTGGCGCGCCGGACAGGGGTCACGACGAAGCGACAGGTCGGGGTGGCCGACCTGCTGGAAATCGACGTCCCGGCCGGTCCGGTCACGGTGGAGACGGGCATCGCAGCACGTGGTCTCAGCAACACCACCGAGCTGCCCATGGATGGCAGCGTCTACCTGGGTCTGTCAGTGGAACCGGACGGCCTGAAGGCACGCGTGTCCAGGGAGCAGTTCGGTTACGTGTGACGCGCGTGCGACGGGGCTCGCGCAAACACGCAGCAAGATCGAGCAAGCGCAGTACGGACTCATTCCCCGTGGAGGGACCCATGGCAACGAAGACAAGACCCGCGCAGACAATCGCGGCGCAGGAGCCGGACACGGAACACGCGGCACAGATCACGGCCATACCCATTCCTCTGCTGCTGACCGCGAGCGGCCTCTATCAGTACCAGCTGCAGTTTCCGACGCTGCCCACGCCACTGCCGTCGATCCCCATCACGATTCCGCTGCGCATGTCGCTCGAGGCCGAGGCGAGCGCCGCCGAGGCGGCGGCCGGCGCGATCGGCATTCCATCGGCGATCGCAACACTCTCGCTGCTGCTGCTGCGCGAAGAGCTGCGCCTGGATGTGGACGGGCGTTACCCGCTCATGGTCGCGAGCGGCACGCGCTACAGCCTGGGCATGCAGACGCACTGGATCGCAAACCTGACGGCGGCCGGCACTGACACGTGGAACGGCGTGATCTGGTACAAGGACGGCAACACGATCGGTTTCCCGTACACGAACGTGAAGATCCACGCGGTGCGCAGCCTGTTCCCCAATCTGCGGTCGGCCACGGTGACGTACACCGGTGGCGGCGCAGCGCCGCTGATCCGTCCGTACACGTTCGTATCCGTGTACGCTCACCCTGTCGAGCTGGAGTTCGACACGGCGGCGGGCACGTCGCGTGTGACCGACTACAACACCGGGTCGCACCCCAACCGGCCCGCCGGTCTGCCCATCGAGCTGCTCACCATCGAGAAGGTCTATCAGCGCGCCGGCTTCAACGTCACGCGGTCGGGCGGCGACACAATCGTGCCGCTGGTGCCGGCGGCGGGCGCGGACCTGAAGTGGAGCAACGCCGAGATGCACGACGCGATGCAGGTCCACTGGTCGCATTTTGCCAACAAACCGCAATGGGCGCTGTGGACGTTCTTTGCGTCGCTGCACGGAATGGGCACGAGCCTGGGCGGCATCATGTTCGACGACATTGGCGCGCAGCAGCGCCAGGGTACGGCGATTTTCGAGGGATGCGTTCATCAAGGTGCCGCCGGCCGGTGATCCTGCGCCGGCCGCATGGGTGCAGCGCATGCGCTTCTGGACCGCGTGCCACGAGATCGGACACACCTTCAACCTGGCGCACTCGTGGCAGAAAGCGCTGCCCAAATCATGGATTCCGCTGGCCAACGAGCCGCTGGCGCGCAGCTTCATGAACTATCCCTACAACGTGCCGGGCGGGCAGGCGTCGTTCTTCGCGGACTTCGAATTCCGCTTCACGAACTCGGAGTTATTGTTCATGCGACACGCGCCCGACCGCTTCGTCGAAATGGGCAACGCGCTCTGGTTCGACAATCACGGTTTTCAGCAGGCCGCGCTGGCGGCGGATCCCAACCTGCAGCTGCAGGTGCGCTGCAACCGGGCGCAGGCCAGCTTCGAGTTCCTCGAGCCGGTGGTGCTGGAACTGAAGTTCACCAACACGTCGAATGAGCCTCAGATCATCAACGCCAACGTGCTGGCGGCGACGCAGAACCTGATCATCATCATCAACAAGCAGGGACGCGATGCCCGGCAGTTCGTTCCCTACGCCGAGTTCTGCTACCAGCCGGAAGCCCGCGTGCTGAATCCCGGCGACTCGATCTACGAATCGCTGTACATCTCCTCGGGTCGCAACGGTTTCGACATCTCGGAGCCGGGCAACTACACGGTACAGGCCGCCCTGCAGGTGGCCACGGGTACCGTGGTGTCCGCACCGCTGGCGCTGCGGGTGACGCCGCCCAAGGGCTACGAGGAGGAAACCCTGGCGCAGGACGTCTACACGCACAATGTGGGACGCGTCATGGCCTTCGATGGCAGCCGCTGCCTGACCAGCGCGAATGACACGCTGACGGAGGTGACCGAGAGGCTCGCTAACCGCAAGATCGCGGTGCACGCGGGCGTGGCGCTGGGCACGCCGCTGGCGGGCACCTTCAAGGAATACCAGGTGACCTCGGACGGCGCCAATGCCACCAGGACCATCCAGGTCAGGAAGGCACACACCGCGGAGGCGACACAGCAGCTGCGCAAGGCGCTGGTGGATCCGAAGACGGCCGCTGCGGAGACGCTGGGCCACATCGACTTCAAGTACTACGTGGACAGGTTCACGGACTTCCTCAACAAGCAGGGTGAGGCACAGGATGCCGTGAAGATCCAGGAGGGACTGCTCAGCATCCTGAAGTCGCGCAACGTGCTGAACCGCGTGCTGGAGACCGTGCGCCAGCGCATCGACGAGTATCAGGGAAAGGAACCGGTCGAGGCTGGCGCGCGACCGGTGACAGGCGGGATTCAGGCGATGGTGGATCGCACGGTCGCCGTCCCGGCGGCGTCGGAACACACGAGCCGCCCGAAGAAGAAGTAGCAGCGAAGCGGAGCGGATGGAGGCCGCCCGGGGCATGGGGTCCCGGGCGGCCTCGCTGTCGCTGCCAGACACGCCGGGCCCGGCGCCATCGCGCGCGGCAGCGCGCTCGTCTGGCCACGCGAGTCACCGGTCACCGGATGCATTGCCCCATGGCCCGGCGCGCGCATGTTTTCAGGCATGAAGGCCGGTCTCCTGCTCGGTTGCGCGTTGCTGGGGGCGCCGGCGCTGCGCGCGCAGACGCTGCGCACACTGGCGCCGGGACAGCTGGCGGAGCGCATCGTCTCGACATCCGACACGACGCAGGCGTACGCCGCGTACCTGCCGAGCCGATACAATCGTGCGCGCACGTGGCCGGTGGCGTTCCTCATGGATCCGCGCGGTCGCGCACTGGTGCCGATGGCGCGCGTGCAGGCGGTGGCGGAGCGGTTCGGATACGTCGTGCTCAGCTCGTGGAATACGCTGAGCGACAGCGCGACCAACGTCAACGTGCTGGCCATGAACGCCATGCTGGGCGACGCGCAGGCGGCGCTGCGTGTGGACATGCATCGCCTGTACCTGGTCGGCTTCTCGGGCACGGCGAGGCTGGCGTGGAGCTTCGCGCAGCAACTGGACGGCCGCGTGGCGGGCATACTGGGTGCAGGTGCCAGCGGGCTCGAGTTCGTCCTGCAGGTGGCCGCGCCGGGCGTGCCGCGGCCCGCGTTCTACGGCACGGCCGGACGTGTCGACTTCAACTACGAGGAAATGCAATCCTTCGCGTCCTGGCTGCGCCAGCAGCACATGGCGCACCGCATTCGCTACTTCAATGGCGGCCACGAGTGGCCGCCTGACACGCTGTTTGAGGAAGCGTTCGCCTGGTTCGAGCTGCAGGCCATGCACAACGGACAGCGGGTGGTGGACAGCGTGCTGATCGACAGCCTGCGCAGCGCCGACATGAACGCCGCTCGAGCTCTCGAGGCGAGGCAGCTGGGCGCCAATGCGCTGGCCCGCTGGCGCGAGATCGCCGCGGACTATGAGGGCGACGCCGCGCTGACGGCGCACCAGCGGCTGGACGCCCTGGCCGCGGACAAGTCCGTGCGCCGTGCGCTCGATCGCAGGGAGAAGCTGCACAAGCAGTTCATTGCCTTCGACCGGCAGCTCCACACGTGGCTGGCCGCCGCCGCCGACGAGTCCCATCACGTGACCGCGAAGGATGGGGCAGGGCAGCTCGGCATCGAGCGGCGGCTGAAAACGGCGGCGGACACGGCCGACGCGGAAGCGTCGCTGGCGGCGAAGCGGGAGCTGGAGCAGGCGTTCGTGTCGCTCTCGTTCTACGCGCCGCACGACGCACTGGCGCGCCATCAACCCGAGCGGGCGCTGCTGCTGCTCGAGCTGGCCGAAGAGATACAGCCGCACACCGGACGCGTCGCGCTGTTCCGCGCCTACGCTTTCACGCTCGCCGGTCGCACCGAAGACGCGCTGCAGGCGGTCACGCAGGCCATTGCGGAGGGCGTGCCACCGGCCGCGTTGCGCTCCGATCCCTCGCTCGCGGCGCTGCGCGCGGACGCGCGCTTCGAGCGACTGGTGGCCGGCGGCTCCCGGCCGCAACGCTGATTCAGACGCCTGCTCGAAGCCGGCCACTGCAGCCCGGCGCAGATAACCTCGCATTTCGCCTCATGCTTCCGCGTCGCGACTGGACTGCGCTGCAGAAACGCCCCGGCATCAATGAGATTCCCGCAGGATCGCACAGCGATTCATGCTGACGCCAGATCGGCCCGGACCGGCCACGGCTGAGGAACACTGGGTGGCAGTTCATCCCGCAGGCCATTCTCGGGCTGAGGCGATGCGCGAGCTTGCCTGCGGGGGTCGCGCGCAGGGCGCGCCCCGGAAACTTGCCGGGGTGCACCGGCCCCGCGCGGCGAGGCAGTCATGCAGCTGTGGATTCCGGGAATGGCGCTGGTCCTCTGCCTGGCGTCGCTGAGCACACGCGTCGCTGCGCAGGCAGCGCGCACGGCTGCGGTCGAGGGATTGAGCGTGGCCGCGGCACGGCGTGCGGCCGCCGCGCCCGTTCTCGATGGACGCGATGATGAAGCGCTCTGGCGCGATGCCGCGGTCATGGACGCGTTCCAGATCTTCGATCCGGTGGAAGGCGGCGAACCGCACCTGCGCACGACCGCGCGTTTCGCATACGACGCGCGTGCGCTCTACGCATTCGTGCGCGCCTTCGACCCGCATCCGGACAGCATTTCCCGACTGCTGGCGCGGCGCGATGCGCAGCCCGCATCCGATGAAGTGCGGCTGCTCATCGACTCGTATCACGACCGGCGCACCGCATTTGCCTTCTCGGTCACATCAGCGGGCGTGAAGCGCGACTACCAGATCTACAACGATGTCACGGAAGATCCGTCCTGGGACGCGGTCTGGTCCGTTGCCGTGCGCATCGACTCGCTGGGCTGGACCGCCGAATTCGCGATTCCGCTGAGCCAGCTGCGTTTCGCGCCGGCCGAGGCCGACACGTTCGGCATACTCGTCGAGCGCACGGTGCCTCGCCTCAACGAGCGCTACAGCTGGCCGCTCTTCCGGCGCACACGCTACGGCATTGTCTCGCAGCTGGGTGAGTTGACGGGACTGACCGGGCTGAACGCGCCCCGCCGCATGGAGCTGGCACCCTACGCGGTGACGCGGGCCCAGAATCCGGGCGGCCCGGGCGGCGCCGAAATGAGCGGCAGTGTCAGCGGAGGAGCGGATCTGCACTATGGTGTTTCTTCCAACCTCACGCTCAACGCCACTGTCAACCCGGACTTCGGACAGGTGGAAGCCGACCCCGCGGTGCTGAACCTGTCCGCATTCGAGCCGCAGTTCGAAGAGAAGCGACCGTTCTTCCTCGAAGGCACGAGCGCGTTCAATTTCGATTTCTCCAACGGCTCGCTCTTCTACTCGCGACGCATCGGGCGCGAGCCGCAGCTGAGCCCGCTGTATGGCGGCGGTCCGCTCAACAGCACGATCCTCGGTGCGGCCAGGCTGACCGGCCGCACGGCGGGCGGCTTCACCGATCGGCGCGCTGCAGGCCATAACACAGCGTGAGGTCGCGCCTGTCGATTCCGTCGGCGGCGAAGCGCGTACGGTGGAGCCGCTCACCAGCTACAGCATGCTGCGCCTGGAGCGCGATTTCCGCAATGGCGCGAGCGGCGCCGGCATCCTGGCCACGGCCGTGCATCGCGATCTCGATGCGTGGACTTCGCCGTGGCTCAGGCGTGATGCGTTCGCCATCGGCATGGACGCGCGCCACCGCTTCCTGCGCAACAACTACGAGGTCAGCGCGAAGCTGCTGACCTCACGCGTCGCGGGCACACCCAGGCCATGCTGCGCACGCAGCTGGCGGCGACGCACTACTATCAGCGGCCCGACGATGGCCTGCCGCTCGATTCCGCGGCCACCCGCATGACCGGCGACGCGCTCACCGTACAGGCGGGGAAGATCGGAGGCGGTACCCTGCGTTTCGCGGGCTACTTCGCTATGGTGACGCCGGGCCTGGAGGTGAACGACGCGGGCTTCCTGCCGCAGTCGGATCAGCGGTACATGGAGCTGCAGCTCGGCTGGGTGGCGCGCCGGCCCACACCGCTCTACCGGCAGGCGAGACTGTTCGCGTTCACCTCGAGCCAGTGGACCGCGAACGGCATGCTGGTCGACCGCATGTTCAACGTGAACGGCCTGCTCGTGCTGCCGGCCAACTGGACGATCACCGGGGGCGCCACCATGGGTCAACTGCCGGGCGCACTCTGCGACCGCTGTACGCGCGGCGGACCGGCACTGGGAGAATCGAGGCGCTTCGCGGTGGACTTCAACATGCAGGGCGATGCACGGCGCCGCTTCACGCCCCTGCTGGGCTTCTTCGGTGCGCGTGACGACGAGGGACGCGCGCAGACGGCGCGCGTGGCGCCCGCGCTCAACTGGCAAGCGGCTTCCAACCTGCAGTTCTCGCTGGGCACCACGTTCGTCTACAACCGCGATGCTTCGCAGTTCTACACGCAGGCGGGCGCGACCGGCGCGGACACGACGCACTACGTGTTTGCGCTGCTGCGGCAGCACACGTCCAGCCTGAGCCTGCGCGTGGACTACACGATCCGGCCGACCGTGACACTGCAGGCGTATGCGCAGCCGTTCGCCTCATGGGGCACGTACGCGGATCTGCGCGAGCTGCGCGACGCGCGCGCGGTCTCGTACGCGGCACGCTACCAGCCGTGGACCTGTCCTCCGACCGCCACATGCGCGCCGGGCCTGGACTTCAGGCAGTTCCGCGCAAACACCGTGTTGCGCTGGGAGTACCGGCCCGGCTCGGTGCTGTACCTGGTCTGGACGCAGGGCCGCGATGACCTCCTGCCGGCTCAGGGCGACGGTGGCGCAGGCACGCATCTGCGCCGGCTGTTCGCGCTGCCGCCGGCCAACACGCTGCTCATCAAGGTCTCGTACTGGCTGAGTGCCTGATGCCGGCGGCAATGCGTACATCCCGCAGAGCGCGATGAGCAGGCCATGCGCGTGAGCGGGCGACTGCGGCGAGCGGTGCTGCCGGTGGTGGCCGGGTGGACGCTGTACGGCGTGCTGCTGGGCGTGCTCTGGGCAGGTTCGCGCGGCATGGCCTTGACCCTGTGGCCGCGCGTGCTGCTGCTGGGCCTGGCGACCGGCTGGTTCTGGGCCGCCGCCACACCCGTCATCCTGCTGCTGACACAGCGGTTCGCACCCCGCCGCAGAGGCTGGCCGCTCAGCCTGCTGGCGCACGGTGTCCTGATCGCCGGCATCGTACTGCTGGCGACGACGCTGCGTCAGGTCCTCGTCGTGGTGATGGGGCTGCGCGCGGGCGGCGGCTGGATGGGCGCGCTCTACTACTGGCTCGACTACAACATCATCACCTATCTGGTCATTGTCATCGCGGGCCGCGCGCTCGAGCTGCACGAACAGTACGTGGAGCGGGCCACACGTTCGATCGCGCTGGGCACGCAGCTCGCCCGTGCCCGCCTGGAGTTCCTGCAGAAACAGCTGCAGCCGCATTTTCTGTTCAACACACTGAACGCGACGGCCGAGCTGACGCACGAAGCGCCCACACTGGCGGCGCGCACACTGCGCCAGCTGCGGGCTCTGCTGAGCAGCGTCATGGCGCTGGGCGAGCGGGAACGCGTGCCGCTGCGCGAGGAGCTCGAGGCACTGCTGCCCTATCTCGAGATCCAGCGCATCCGCTTCAGTGACTGGCTCGTGATCGAGCAGAACATCGAGCCGGCCGCGCTGGACGTGCTGGTGCCGCCACTGCTGCTGCAGCCACTGGTGGAGAACGCCATACAGCACGGCCTGGCGGGTCGTCGCGATCCGGGTCGCGTGACCATTACGGCAAGAGTACGGGGCGATGAGCTGTTCCTGACGATTCGCGATGACGGCGCCGGCTATTCGCCGCGCCAGGCGAATCGCCAGGGCGTCGGCATTCGCAACACCGAAGAGCGGCTGCGCGCCCTGTACCGTGAAGCGCACAGTTTTTCGGTGCGCGCGGCGGCGCCGCACGGCACCCTTGCGGAGATCGTGCTGCCGGCGCTGCGTGGATCCTCGCCTGTCGCGTGGCAGGAATCGCCCACACCCGGCGAGGCGCCCGGCCCGGACCGGACACGCGCCCGGACCGCCGCCGGCGACGGCCGGTCCCGCGCGCCCGACTCCGGTAGGCCGGACGGCAGGCACGACACATCCCGTGCACCGCACGACACGGCCGCGGCTGCGTCCGGGATGCGCGCCGCACCCTCTAACGACAGGTTTGCGACGCAGCGCCTGCGCGCGTGGTGGCGGGCCGCGCGTCCTGCGCTGCGCCCCGGGCCGGCAGCGCCCGCATCGCCGGCCATGGGCCTGCACATCTGGCTGCGCCTGGTGGTCGTGTGGGTCTTCTGGGGCATGTTCTGGACGCAGCAGATGTACATGGTGGACCGCCTCACGAGCGGGCGCGTCGTGACCCTGTGGCAGGCGGGGCGCGCCGACCTCGTGTCGGCCGCGGTCTGGGCGGTCTTTACGCCCGTCGTGCTGCTGCTGGCGCGGGTGCTGCGCATCGAGCGGGAACACTGGAGGCGGCGCGTTGCGGGACACATCCTGCTGGCGCTGGGCTTCAGTGTTCTGCAATTCAAGGCGGTGCAGCTCTTCGGCGTACTGCCCGGCCTGCGGCTGCTGTCACCGTCCGCGATCAACCAGGACGTGCTCAACGTGTTCCTGTACGCCGGTCTGGTCACGTGGTCGCACGCGCACGATTTCGCCGCCTGGTACCACGAGCGCGACGTGGCGGCGGCCCGGCTGGAGGCGACGCTGGCGCGCACGCGCTGGCAGAGCTTCTGCATGGACGTGCAGCCGGATTTCCTGCTGCGCACGCTGGACGCGACCGCGAGCATCGTGCTGGTGGATCCCCGCCGGGCCGAGCGCATCGTCGTGGCTCTGGCCGACCTCATGCGCGGGACGCTCGACACGGGCGGCCAGGCGGCTGTGCCGCTGTCGCGGGAACTGGCACTGCTGCGCCGCGCCGCCGAGATCGCGGCACTGCGCGGCGGCACGGATGTGCGTGTCTCCCTGCTGACGGAGCCGGACGTCGAGGATGTGCCGGTGCCTAACCGGCTCTTACGCATGGTCTCCGAGCGCATACTGGGAGACGAATCGTCGCCCGGCATCATACGCGAGATCGTGCTGCGCGCGCGCGGCGACGCGGACAGCCTGGTGATCGATGTGAGCGCCAGCGTGCCCCTGTCGGGCAGCAGCGGCAGTGCCCGCGACTGGCGGGCGCAGGTGCTGAGCGCCGTGCAGGCACTGCCCGCACAGGAAGTGGCAGCCCGCTTCATTGACGACTGCACGCTGACCCTGCTGGTCGAAGCGCCCGGCAGGGCGGCGCGCACGCGAGAGCGAAACACTGAATCCGGATCAACGAACAACCCGTGATGGCATCATGAGCCTTCGTGTGCTGATCGTAGACGATGAAAGCATCGCGCGTCGCCGGTTGCGGCGCATGCTGCGGGCTGAGTCCGACATTGAGATTCTGGAGTCCGCGGGCGGTGAGGATGCCGTGCGCGTGCTGGATGAGCAGGAAATCGATCTGGTATTCCTCGATGTGCAAATGCCGGACCTGGACGCCTTCGAAGTGGTGGAGGCGGTGGGCCCGGATCGCATGCCGGTCGTGGTCTTCGTGACCGCCTACGACGAGTTCGCGCTGCGTGCCTTCGACGTCAACGCCATTGATTACCTGCTCAAGCCGGTGGCCGACGAGCGCTTCGAGGCGGCGGTGCGCCGCGCGCGCACACACCTCGAGCAGCGCCGCTCGGCCGCGGAGGGACGCCGGCTGCGCGAGCTGCTGCGCCAGGTGCTGGCGCGCGATCAGGAAGCGTCGAGCCCGGCGCAGCCGGCGAAGCGCCGCATGGATCGCATCGTGATCCGCTCCGATGGACGCATCCGCTTCCTGCGCGTGGCGGACGCGGACTGGTTCGAAGCCGCCGGCAACTACGTCAAGGTGCACGTCGGCGCCAATCACCACGTGATCCGCTCCACGCTGGGCGCACTGGAAGAAGCGCTGGATCCCGCGCGCTTCGTGCGCTGCCATCGCAGCATCATCGTGAACATCGATCGCATTCCGCGAGCTGCAGCCGTGGTTCGGCGGCGACTACGTGATCCTGTTGCGGGACGGCACCAAGCTCAAGCTTACGCGCACCTACCGCGAGCAGCTGCAGACGCGGCTGGAGGAAGGTGTGTAACGGCCGGCGGGAACGGGTTGTGCCCTGCGGCGGTTATGGGAGTGTCATCACAGACCGTTGCGCAGGAGAATGGGCCGAACCGGACGGGACCACCGTAACGCTGGCGCGCTGACGGACGTGTTCGCAGGGCCGGCGTGAGCGCCTCCGCATCGGCCCCCGAGACAGCAATCCCGTGGGGAACGCCGCGCGCCCGCTGGGTGCTGGCGGCTACCGTCGGTGCGTCCGGCCTTGCCATGCTCGATGCTACCTCGGTGAACGTGGCGCTGCCCGCGATCGGTGCCGACCTGAATGCGCCGCTGGCCGGGCTGCAGTGGACCCTCAATGCCTACACGCTGTCCCTCGCCGCGTTGATCCTGCTGTCCGGCTCACTGGCCGATCGCTACGGCCGCCGCCGTGTCTTCCAGATCGGGATCGCATGGTTCGGCGCCGCGTCCGTGCTGTGCGCGCTGGCGCCCTCGCTCGAATGCACTGATTCTGGCGCGGGCACTCCAGGGCATTGGTGGCGCGCTGCTGACACCGGGCAGTCTCGCGATTCTGCAGGCGTCGTTCCGGCCCGGCGATCGCGCGCGCGCCGTTGGCGCGTGGTCCGGTCTCGGAGGCATTGCGGCGGCCATCGGCCCCGTGCTCGGTGGCTGGCTGGTCGGCGCGGCCTCGTGGCGCGCGGTCTTCTGGATCAACGTACCCGTGGCTGCGCTGGTGCTATGGATCACGGCGCGTCACGTGCCGGAGAGTCACGGCGGTTCAGCGGCCGCGAGCGAAGCGCGCTTCGATACGGGTGGCGCGGTGATGGGTGCCATCGGACTCGGGCTCGGCACGTGGTCGCTGATCGCCGCCGGCGACCGGGGCGCTTCCGCAGGCGTGCTCGCGGCCGGCGGGGGCGGCGTGATCGCACTCCTGATATTCGTGCTCATCGAGCGTCACGTCCGCGCGCCGCTCATCCCGCCGGCGCTGTTCGCTTCGCGTCAGTTCACAGGCGTGAACCTGGTGACGCTCGCGGTCTACGGCGGCATCGCGGGCCTGTTCTTCCTGCTCGTAGTCCAGCTGCAGCAGGTGGCGGGCTTTCCGCCTGTGGAGGCGGGCGCGACACTGCTCCCCATCACGCTGCTGATGCTGCTGCTGTCGGAACGAGCGGGCGCGCTCGCCGAGCGCATCGGACCTCGACGCCTCATGACCATCGGGCCGCTCATCATGGCGGCAGGCATGCTGCTGCTGGCGCGCGTTGGCCCGCACGCGACCTGGGTGCGCGATGTGCTGCCCGGCACGGTGGTCTTCGGGCTCGGTCTTTCGGCTACGGTTGCGCCGCTGACGGCAACGGCGCTGTCCGCCGCGGACAGCAGTCTCTCCGGCGTTGCATCGGGCGTGAACAACGCCGTGGCGCGCACCGCGGCGCTGCTGGCGGTGGCGGTTCTGCCCGTGGTCGCAGGACTGGGTGGTGATGCGTTTCGCGATCCGCTGGTCTTCGCGCGCGGCTTTCACATTGCCATGCGCATCTCGGCGGCGCTGGTGGCGGCGGGCGGCATCCTGGCGTGGCTCACCATTCGCGATGCGCTGCCCGATGGCCGGCCCGCCTGCGACCGCAGCAGGCTGGCGCGTCGCTCGTATTGCGCGATCGATGGGCCGCCCGCCGAGCCGGCCGTGCCGGCCGCGCGTGCGGCCGCCGTTCCAACCAGCGGTTAGTATCGCGTCCGCTCAGCGGATGCGTACGGTGTCGTCCGTCGAGTTCGTCTGACCCTGACGGCTGTTCTGCTGCGGCGGCTTGCCGAAGTTCCAGGTGACACTCAGCGTGAAGGCCCGCGCCTTCATCGTGGTGCGGCTGGTCTGGATGTGCGTGTGGTCGCTCGTCTCGTAGCGGTAGCGCATCAGATCGAGCGGATCGAAGATGCAGGCGTTCAGTGTGGCGCGGTTGTTCAGCAGCTGCTGGCGCAGCCCCATCTGACTGAAGACGTAGCCGGTGGAGCGACCCTGCGGCAGCGGGCGCGATGGATAATAGGACGCGAAGAACTGGCCATTCAGCGTCTTCGTCACACGGGCGGCAGCATTGCCGCCCAGCGACCACGTCGTGGAAGACCGCTGCAACTCGGGCGAGATGTTGCTGGCATTCGTCACGTAGCGGTACAGCGAGAGATTCACCGACCCGCTCACCCGGCCCATCGGCCGCAGCGAGGCCAGCACCGACGCGCCCGCACTGCGGCTGGACGCGGAGTTCGCGTACGTCACCGTGGAGACGCCCAGCGAATCGACCACCTTGATCGATTCGAAGTTGTTCACCGTCAGCCGGTAGAAGGGCGCGAATCGCAGTGTACCCCGGCTGCCCACCTTGCTGAAGTCCAGGCCGAACGAGCGCGTGTACGCGGGCTCGAGACCGGGATTGCCCGCGGTCCGGTTCAACGGGTCTACCGACGGCACATCCGGGTTCAGATAGTAAGAAGGCGGCCGCGAGATGCGCTTCGAGCAGGAGAAGCGGAGCGTCCGGCCTCTGCCCGCGTCCCAGGCCAGGTTCAGGCTGGGAAAGAGGCTCCGGTAGTCGTGGTCGTAACGCTGCCGACTGGTGCGCACCGTGAAGTCCGTCTGCGCCAGCCCGGCGCGGCCGCCCAGTGTAACACTCAGTTTGCCGTACGACTGACTCGCTGTCAGATACGCGGACTGGAAATTCTCGCGATAGGTGAACAGCGTCCGGATGTCCTGCGTCGGCGGTTCGCCCTGCGCCGGGAATACCTGCTGCGCGCGATTATCGTCCTGCGTGCGGCGCTGCAGGCTGAGCCCGACGTCCACGCGCCCCTTCGCGTGCCATGGTCGCGTGTAGTCGGCACGCAGTGTCACCGTCGGATTCTTCGTGCCATCGCGCGCAATGGTCACGTCCTCGAGGGAATCGTCAGCGTCAGCGCCGAGTAGCGTTCCGCATTGCTCTCGTTGTCGCCGTTGTTGCTGCCCCGCCGCAGATCCACCGTCAGCTCGTGCCGCTGGGGCACGATGGAGTGCTTGAAGCCCACGCCCGCGTCCACATAACCGTAGCCGCTGCTGGCGCTCAGCACGCGGCTGTATTCGTCCAGCACACTGCGCGAGGCGTCGAACCGGCCGACCAGCGTCGAGCCATCATTGCTGCCATCGCTGCAGTACCTGTACGCATTCGCCCACACGGTCGAGCGTTTGTTCAGCTTGAACTCGGAGGAGAAGTCGAAGCCCGTGAAGTTCCCGTCCGAGACCGTGGTGCCCTCCTGGCGCAGGATGGTCACGGGATTGGCCAGCAGATTCTGGCGCTCGTCCAGCGTGCTGCTGCGATTGTCCGAAAAACTGATCGAGCCGCCCCCGAAGAACGTGAAGCGACCCCTCTGGGGTTCGGCATCACTTCCACTTTGGCAACCCGGTTCGCCGGCAGATGCTGCAGAAAACTGGTCAGCGCTTCGCCGCGCATGGGCGCGGGCCGCCCGTTCAGATAGATCGCGACATCCCTGGTTGCCGCGCAGCTTCACGTTGCCATTGAAATCGACTTCCAGTTCCGGCACCTGACGCAGCAGGTCCGTCGTCATGCCGCCGTTCGCCGCGGGCATGTCCTTCGCCGAATACGTGGTCCGGTCCGCCTCGATGATGACCGGTGAGCGTGCGGCCTCAGCCTCCACGCCCTGCAGGGCGACGGGCGCAACCTCCAGCTTCAGAGGCCCAGGTCCGCCGCAGGCGATGCGGCCGTCAGCTCGACACCGCTGATGGTGTGCGCCGTGTAGCTCCGCAGGCTCACGTGCACGTAGTAGCGCCCGAGCGGCAGACCTTCAATGCGGAAGTGTCCCGCACGATCGGTGAGCGCGCCGCCGGCCAGCGCGGAATCGCGCTCGGCGCGAATCGCAATCGCGGCGGAAACCAGCGGTTCGCCGGTCTGGCTCTGCACCACACCGCTGATGCGGCCGGGCGCCGCGGGCGGCACCTGCGCGTGAACGGGCAAGGCAGGTACTGCGCGGCCGCGTCACGGCCACCGCAGGCGGCGCCGGGGACGCGCCCCAACAGCGTGTATGCCAGACCTTCAGCGCGTGCGGCTTCACTTTAACAAGGCGTTGGGCCGGTCGGAGATTCTCCCACAGATCGAGCCTCGGCTGTAGGCGGAATCCGGACAGCGCCGTGTCCCGGCGTACGGCCCGGTCCGCTGCGTGGCGCCCGCGGCTACAACAGCTCGGTCCGCGCGCCGATACCAGAGCAGGAGACAGCGAGGGAGGCTGCAGGAATGCGTGCGCAAAGGATGCACACGCGGCGATCGACGGTGCGTGTGGCCGCGCTGGTTGCCGTGTCATTGTTTTTCCTGACCGGTGGCGGGGCGCGGGGACAGGGCCGCCGGGAGGGCCGACCCGACGAGTCCATCCTCTTCCAATCCATCCCATCCGTGCTGGGCGCGTCCCGTTTCGAACAGCTGGCGACGGAGGCACCGGCATCGGTGACCGTGCTGACGGCGCAGGACATCGACCGCTACGGCTGGCGCACGGTGGCGGACATCATCCGCTCCGTCCGCGGCTTCTTCGTGAGCTATGATCGTGACTACAGCTACGTGGGTGCGCGCGGTTTCGAGCGGCCCGGCGACTACAACGGGCGGGTGCTGCTGCTCATGGACGGGCAGCGTCTGAACGAGAACGTCTTCGACGGCGGCTACGTGGGCACGGAGTCGCTGGTGGACGTCGACCTCATCGACCGCATCGAGATCATCCGCGGTCCCAGCTCATCGCTGTACGGTACTAACGCGCTGCTCGGGGTCATCAATGTTGTCACGCAGCGCGGGCGGGATGCGAGCGGCGTCCGCGCCGCGGGCGAAGCCGGCACGTACGGCACGCGGGCGGCGCGCGCCTCCTGGGGCGGGCGCACGGGCGGTGTGGAAGCGCTGCTGTCGGGTTCGCTCTACCACAGTGACGGCCCCGACCTGTACTACCCGGAATTCGACCAGCCTGCGACCAACAACGGCATGGCGAAGGGCCTGGACAGCGACCGGCGCGCGCAGCTCTTCGCCAAGGCAACGCTGGGCGACTTCACGCTGGAAGCGGCGCACGTCACGCGTCGCAAGCAGGTGCCGACGGCGGCATGGGAGACGGTGTTCGACGATCCGCGCATGGCCACGCGCGACGCCCAGGGTCTGCTGTCCCTGGCTTTCGAACACACGGCGCGGGATCAGTCACAGCTGAGCGTGGCGCTGGCCTACCACCAGTATGACTATGAGGGCGACTTCCCTTACACCGAGGGACTCCTCGATGACTGGGCGCACGGGCGCTCGTGGGATGCAGAGCTGCATGAAATGCGCAGCCTGCACGGCCTGCTGGGAAGGCACAGGCTCGTGCTGGGCTCGCGCGTGCGGCTGAATCTGCGACAGGAGCAGGGCGCATCCGGTGCGCCAGGCGAGCCGCCCGCGTTCCAGGACAACACGCACGGCAGCGTCTACGCGATCTTCGCGCAGGACGAATGGCGCCCGCTTTCCTCGGTGATCCTCAACGCCGGCGTACGCTGGGATCACTATCCGACGTTTGGCGGCACCGTAAACCCGCGCATTGGCCTGCTGTTCGGCTCGACGCGCAGCACGACGCTGAAGCTGCTGTACGGCACCGCGTTCCGCGCTCCCAACAACTACGAGTTGTACTACTACGACGCGGTGACACAGAAGAGCAATCCGGAGCTGCAGCCCGAGGCGACGGCGACGTACGAAGCCGTGCTGGAGCGGCAGCTGTCGAGCTGGGCACGCGCCGTCACGTCCGTGTACCACTATGAGCTGCGTGACCTGATCAATCCGACGCTGGATCCGGCTGATGGTCTGCTCGTGTTCCGCAACGTGGGTGCCGTCAGGGCCACGGGTGTGGAAATGGAGCTGCAGGCATCGGCGGGCGGCGTGGATGGCGATCTCAGCTATGCCTGGCAATACGCCCGTGACCGCGCCACCGGTGAGCGACTTGCCAATTCGCCGCAGCACCTGGTGAAGCTGCACCTGGCGCGCAGTCTGCCGCCGGGTCACACGCACGCCGGCCTGGAGGTGCTGGCCATGTCATCCCGGCGCACGTTCGCCGGGAGTGACGTGCCGGGCGCGGTGGTGAGCAATCTGAACCTCACCTCGTCGCCTCTCTGGCGAGGAATCAGTCTGCAGGCAGGACTCTACAATCTGACCAACACGGCGTATGCCGATCCGGCGGCGCAGGAACACCGCCAGCAATCGATACCGCAGGATGGCCGTCACGTCAGGGTCGCACTGCGGCTGGCATTCTGAGGCTGCCGCATGCCCGCGCCATCACCGCTGCTGGCTTTTTCGATCCTGCTGTTAGGAGCGCTCGCTGCAAGGCCGGCGTCGCGACCGGATGTCGTGAAGGTGGCCGTTCTGCTGAGCGAGAGCTCGCCGCCGTACGTGCAGGCGGAGCGCGGCTTTGCTGCGGCCTTCTCTGATGCCGGCCAGACGCTGCACATGGAGACGCGCGTCGTGGACGCCGTCACGGGTGGCGTCAGTGGCGAGTGGGGCAGCCCGCCCGACCTGGTGCTGGCGCTCGGCTCTCCGGCGCTGCGCGCGGCGCTGCGCAATTTCCCGCGACTGCCCATCGTGGGCGGCATGGTGCTGAAGCCCGCGGAGCTGCAGGGCACGAACCTGACAGGCGTTTATCTGGAGTTTCCGCCTGATGTGCAGTTTCACTGGCTGCAGCGTCTGCTGCCGCGCGCGGCGCGCGTGGGCGTACTGTACAACGCAGCAGAGAATCAGGGCACGATCGAGCGGGCCGAGCAGGCGGCGCGCAGCGCCGGAATTCGCCTGTATGCGCGGCCCATCGTGGGGCCCTCCGACATTCCGTCATCGCTCGCCAGTCTGGAAAACCAGGCCGATGTGCTGTGGGGTCTGGCGGACACACTGGCGCTGACGCCGGAAACGGCGAGGCCGCTACTGCTCTTCTCGCTGAAGAATCGCATTCCCTTCGTCGGTCTTTCGGAGGCATGGGTGCGGGCGGGCGCGCTCTACGCGCTCGATCGCGACTACGAGGATGTGGGGCGCCAGTGTGGCGAGCTGGCAGGCCGCATTGTCGCCGGGCAGCCGGCGGCCTCGATCCCGGCCGTGGCGCCTCGCCGCGTGGTGTACGTGGTGAGCCGGCGCGCCGCGGAGCTGCTGGGCATCCATCTGGCGGACGATGTTCTGCGCGGTGCGCGCGCGGTGCTGCAATGAAACGCCTGCTGCCTTCGGGCCTGACGCGACGTTTCGTTTATCTGTCTCTGCTGGCCATCGTCGTCACTGCGGGTTCCGCCACACTGCTGGGACTGCGCGAAGCGAAGCGTGCGTTCCAGGAGCTGGAACAGCAGTCGGGAGCACTGGCGAGAGTGGCGGCCCGCAGCGCCGAGTTCGGCGTGTACACGCACAACGTGGATGCGCTCACGCCCATCATCGACGGCCTGCGCACGCATCCCGAGGTATCCTACGTGCGCTTCCTCGATGGGCAGGGGAATGTGCTGGTCGAGCGCCTGCTGCCGGGCGCGCCCGACGGTCTGCCCGCGCTCAGTCCTGCGGACAGCGGTGTCAGCACCACGCTGGCGCGACGCCGCGCTGGCGCATCCGGGCGCGAGGAGTACCTCGAGCTGGTGACGCCGGTAGGCGGCGAGAACGCGGGCAATGATCTGTTCAGCGGCCCGCTGGCAAGCAGCGCCGCGACCGCGAAGAGTCCCGTCGTCGGGCAGCTGCAGATCGGGCTGGCGCTCGACGCCGCACGCCAGCGCGCGCGGAATACGGTGCTGCCACTGGCGCTCAGCACACTGGTAACACTGCTGTTCACACTGTTCGCCGTCCTCTGGCTGACCGGTCGCATCACCTCGCCGCTGCGCCAGCTGGTGGCGGCCACGCGTGCCGTGGCTGGTGGCGATCTCGAGCAGCAGATCGAAGTGCGTACCGGCGACGAGCTGGAGACCCTGGCCCGCGCCTTCACCGGCATGGTGGAGGGACTGCGCCGCTCGCGCGACACCATCGAGGAGTACCAGCGCGGCCTCGAGCGCAAGGTGGAAGAGCGCACGATCGCGCTCGAGGAGCAGACGGCCAACGCCCTCGAGCTGGCCCGCAGGGCGGAGGAAGCGAGCCGCGCCAAATCGCAGTTCCTTGCCAACATGAGTCACGAGATCCGCACGCCCATGAACGGCGTGATCGGCATGCTCGAGCTGCTCGGCCGCAGCGATCTCAACGGGCGCCAGGCAAGGCTGGCGGAGACCGCGTACGCGTCCGCCGAATCCCTGCTGCAGATCATCAACGATATTCTCGATTTCTCCAGGATCGAGGCCGGCAGGATGGCGTTGCACCAGACCGACTTCGATCTGGCGTCGCTGCTGGAAGACGTGAGCGCGATGCTGGCCGGGCGCGCCCAGGCGAAGGGCATCGAGCTGATTCCGGCCCGATGCGACGATCTGGTTTCCTGTCGCCTGCACGGCGATGCCCATCGCATCCGCCAGATCCTGGTGAACCTGGTGAGCAACGCGATCAAGTTCACGGATCACGGCGAAGTCGTGATGCGCGTGGTCGCGGAAGCCACATCCGAAAACCGCACGCGCTACCGCTTCGAGGTGCGCGACACCGGCATTGGCGTACCGCTCGAGGCGCAGCCGAGACTGTTCCAGTCGTTCGTGCAGGTGGACGAATCGACGACGCGTCAGTTCGGAGGGACCGGTCTGGGCCTGGCCATCTGCAAGCGGCTGGTCGACCTCATGGAAGGCGACATCGGACTGGAGAGTGAGCCGGGCCGCGGTTCGACCTTCTGGTTCACGCTGGACCTGGTGAATGTGCCCGGCACCAGCGACCAGCCCGCAAGATCACTCGCCGGCAAGCGCGTGCTGGTTGTGGATGACAACCAGACGAACCGCGAGATCCTGCTGCAGACGGTGGTGGGCTGGGGCATGGAAGCCGATGCGGCGGCCGATGGCGAACAGGCGCTGCGCATGCTGCAGGCAGCCGTGGCGGCGCAGTCATTCGATGCGCTGATCCTGGACATGCTGATGCCCGGACTCGATGGTCGCGCGGTGGCGCGCGTGATCCGCGCGGATCCTGCTCTGTCCACCCTGCCCATCGTGCTGCTGACGTCCGCCAATCTTGCCGACAACGCCCGCCGGCCGCCGGAGGGCATCGATGCATTCCTGTCGAAGCCCGTGCGTTCGGGTGAGCTGTACGGTGCGCTGGCCAAGCTGCTCCGCGAAACACCGGGCAGCCGCGCCCCGGCGAGCGCACCGCCCGCCCTGGATGAGCGGCTGGATGCCCGTGTTCTGCTCGTCGAGGACTACGAGATCAACCTGCAGGTGGCGCAGGCATTCCTCGAAGGCTTTCGCTGCACGGTCACCGTGGCGCGCGACGGGCGCGAGGCGGTCGAGCAGTTCGAGAAGGGCAGCTTCGACGCCGTGCTCATGGACTGCATGATGCCCGGCGTGGATGGTTACACAGCGGCCGTGCAGATCCGGCGCCTGGAAGCGGAGCGGGGCGGTGCGCGCACGCCGGTGATTGCGCTGACTGCGGCCGCCATGCGCGAGGAGCGCGAGCGCTGCTTCGCCGTAGGCATGGATGACTACCTGTCCAAGCCCGTGCGTCGCGCCGAGCTGCTGCAGAATGCTGCGCAAGTGGACGCACCAGAACCGGCACGGCGAAGCCGCGCCGCCCGGCGGCGCGCCGCTGGCGGCACCGGCTCCCAATGGCGGGCGCCACGTGGATGCGCAGGTACTGGGTCCGCTGCGCGGACTGCGCCGCGACGGCGTGGACGTACTGCCCAGGATCATCGACACCTTCGTGCGTGACACACCCGCGAGGCTGGCCGAACTGCGCGCCGCACTGGAGCGCGGCGACAGCGCGGAGGTACGGCGCATGGCCCACACCGTGAAGAGTTCGAGCAAGCTGTTAGGCGCCACCGCTCTGGCGCAGTCGTGCGCCGAGGCGGAAGCGCTGGCCGCGCACGGCGAGCTGGCCCGGCTCGACAGCGCCATGCTGGCTCGGCTGGAGACGGAGTTCCGGCACGTGGCCGCAGAGTTGAGCGAGCTGGCCGGGGGAGGCGTTCCGTGTTCCGCCACGTAGACCGGGCCCCGCCCCTCGTGCTCGTGGCGGACGACGATCCCACGACCCGCCTGGTGATCGTCGAGCTGCTCTCGGGCGATGGACTGCGCGTCGCGGAAGCAGGCGACGGTCGCGAAGCGGTAACGCGGGCTCTCGAACTGCTGCCCGATCTGCTGCTCCTCGACGTGCTCATGCCCGGGCTGGACGGCTTCGAGGTGTGCGCTGCACTGCGCGGCACGCCGGGCTTCAGGGATCTGCCCATCATGGTGCTCACCGGACTGGAAGACACGGAAGCGCTGGATCGCGCTTTCGATGCCGGTGCCACCGATTTCGCATCCAAGCCCGTGAACCCCACGCTGCTGGGCAATCGCGTGCGCTATCTGCTGCGCGCCGCACGGGCCTTCAGGGATCTGCGCACCAGCGAAACCCGCCTGGAGAACGCACAACGCATTGCCAGGCTCGGCAACTGGGATTACAGCCTGGCGACCGGGCACATGGGGCTCTCTGCGGAAGCGGCCCGTCTGCTGGGCGCCGCCACCCCCACGATCACCCTCAATGAATTCCTGGTTCGCGTGCCGGGCGAAGATGCAGGCCGCCTCACGAACGCCCTGGAATCGGCACTGCGCACGGCCAGCAGCTTCGGCCTCGACCACCGGGTGACCACGAGCGAAGGCGCCACCCGCTTCCTGCGCACGCAGGGGGCCGCGCTGCTGGACGACAAGGGCTCGATCGCCGGCGTCACCGGCACATTGCAGGACATCACCGAGCGCGTGGAAGCGGAAGCCAGGGTGCGAACACTGGCGTTCTACGATACGCTGACCGGCCTGCCCAACCGAACGCTGTTCACCGATCTGCTCAGGAAGGCGCTCACGCGCGCCGCACGCGTGCAGAAGCACGTCGCTGTGATGTTCCTCGATCTGGACGGCTTCAAGGAGATCAACGACACGCTGGGCCATCGCGCCGGCGACCGCGTTCTGGAGCAGGTCGCCAATCGCCTGCGTCAGGTAACACGCGATTACGATCCCGCAATGCGCTCCGGCGAGTCCGATGCCTTCACCGTGGGCCGGCTCGGTGGCGATGAGTTCCTGCTTGCCATTACCGACCTGGCGAAGCCGGATGACGCCGCCAGCGTGGCGCTGCGCATTCTGGAGGTCATGGGTCGCCCGGTGAGCACGCAGGATGGAGAAATACGCGTGTCCACCAGCATCGGCGTGAGCGTGTTCCCGCAGGATGGCGCCGACGTGGACGAGCTGCTGAAGAACGCGGACACCGCGCTCTACCACGCCAAGGACCAGGGCCGCAATACCTTCGAGTTCTACAGCCCGCAGCTGAGCGCAGCCACGCTGGAGCGCCGCATGCTGGAGAGCATGCTGGTCGATGCCGTCGGGCGCGCAGAGTTCCGCCTGTACTATCAACCCCAGGTGGATGCGGCGACGAACCGGATTCTGGGAGCCGAGGCGCTGCTGCGCTGGCAGCACCCGACACGTGGCCTGGTCGGTCCCGCCCTCTTCATCAATGCGCTGGAGCAGACGCGGCTCATTCGGGAACTGGGGCCGTGGATCGTACGCACCGCCGCAACACAGCTGAAGGAATGGCACGACGCGGGCCTCAGCGACCTGCGCATGGCCATCAATCTGTCAGGCAGCCAGCTGGGCGATCCCGGCATTGTCGACATGCTGGACGCCGCCGTGGCGGCCTCCGGCGCTCCACGCAGCCACATCGAATTCGAGATCACCGAGACCGTCCTCATCCACGCCGCCAGCGAAGGCGTGAATGCGGTGAACGCGCTCAAGGCGCGCGGCTATCGCGTGGCCATGGACGACTTCGGCACTGGCTACTCGTCGCTGAGCTATCTGACGCGCTTCCCCGTCGATTGCCTGAAGCTGGATCGCTCATTCGCTGCGGATTTCCTGACCAACGACACGCACGCCGCCGTGGTCGAGACCATGATTGGCCTCGCGCAGCGACTGGGGATCGAGCTGGTCATTGAAGGTGTGGAGAGCGCCACGCAGCGCGATCGCCTGCTGGCCTGCGGTGCGCGCCGCATGCAGGGTTACCTGTTTGGCCGACCCGTGCCGGAACCGGAGTTTCGCATGCTGGTCGCGGGTCCGGGCGGCGCACCCGGACGCGCGCCACGCCCGGGCGAAATGGTCGCGTCGGGACACTGACAGCGCTTCGTCGACTGCCATCCGTTACACAACCTCGCCGCTGCATCATCCATCCCCGATCAGAGCACATGCCCTGCGTGTTACAGCCGGTGCCAGTGTTCCTGAAGACGGAAGCCCCGCCGCAGACCCCCGGAACCCAATGGCCCGGCCGGGGTTCTCCTGCAGGCCAGGCCCCTTGCGCCAGCCCGCGTGGCTGAGGACGTTGCGGGGCGCCCGAGCCCGATCCTCACGCGGAGTGATGAAACGATGGCACGTTCCGGCCACAGATTGTGGTTGCCCGCGCTACTGGCCGCGGCCAGCGCAATAGCCTGGCGAGGGACTTCGCCGGCACCCATGCACCTGGCGCTGCTCAAGTCGATGCCGGCACGCGACACGGTTCTGGCGAGTGGTCCGCAGCGGGTGCAACTGTGGTTCTCCGAAGCACCGGAGATCAAGGTCACGTCCATCAAGCTGTCGGACAGCGTGGGCAAGGCGGTCGAGCTGGGTGCCGTCAGCGTCAGCCCGACGGCGAAAAACAGCGTGTTCGCCCCGCTCAAGGCCGTTCCCGGTCCCGGCGCGTACACGGTTACCTGGCGCACCATGTCGGACAATGGTCACGCCGTGCGCGGCGAGTTCGGCTTCCGCATCGCGCCGCAGCCCTGAAGCCGCCGCAACCCTCCGGCCGGCGCGCGCTCTGACAGCATGCACCGGCCGGCCTGTCAGGATTTCCCCTATGGCAATGTCAGGAATATTGTAATACCTAACACTCTGCTGTTGCTGCATCGCCTGCCAATGCGTTTTATCCAGTGATATTGCGGCAGTCGCCGATCAGACGTTATTGCCCTGGCTTCCAGTGGCTGTCGGTGCTCTCCCCGGCGCCGGCGCGCGGTGGGCCGCTCATCAGGCAATGAACGCAGCGCACAGGGGCGGTCTCCAGCAAGAGAGCCCGCTGCTGCATGGCGCGGCGGAACGTGCATTGAGCGAACGGATGCCGACTTCCGGGAACGGAGCAGGGAAGGGGAGCAGGCTTGGCCCTGCGACGCGGCTGGCGCTGCGCCTCGCTGTGTACTTCGTTGTCATCGGTGCCGCGTGGATCCTCCTCTCCGATCTCGCGCTGCAGGTCCTGGTCAGGGACCCTGACCGTCTCACCCGCCTGCAGACGTGGAAGGGCTGGAGTTTCGTGCTGGGCACAGGAACGCTGTTGTTCGTCATCACACGGCGTGAGTTGCGTGGTCGCATGGCCGCCGAGACCGCGCTCGAACGCCAGGCCCGTCTGCAGCAGCTCATGGTCGATCAGGTTCGCGACCACGCCATTTTCGCGCTGGACATGGAAGGCCGGGTTTCCAGCTGGAACGAAGGCGCGCGCGCTACCCTGCAGCGCGAAGGCCGGGACGTGCTGGGCCAGCCGGTCGCCCGGTTCTTTGTGCCGGATGAGGGCGCACGGCGGCCCGAGCAGCTGATGGCAGCGTCGGCCGAAGCAGGCGGCGCCGAGCTGGAGGCGTGGTGTCTGCGCGGCGACGGTGCGCGCATCTGGATGCACACGATAATCACGCCGCTGCGCGATGAGCAGGGCAGCGCGCTGGGCTTCGCCTGCATCATGCAGGACCTGAGCGAGCGCAAGCAGTATGACCGCGCACGAGCCGAGCTTCTGATCCGCGAGCACGCCGTGCGTGTGCAGGCTGAGGACAATGCCGCGTGGGCCATGTTCCTGGCCGAGGCGGGCGACCTGCTGGCCGGTACGCTGGAGAATCTGGACGATGTGGCGCACACGGTGCTGCGACTGGCGTGCGACAGCATTGCCGACTGGTGCGCGATCTACCTTCCGGCCCGCGAGGGCCATGAGGCGCGTGCCGATGTGCGGCATCGCGATGCGCAGCGGCGAGGCGCGGCGGAGGAGCTGCGCGCGCGCGTCCTGGAAACCGGCGTGCAGCCTTTCTTCGTGGATGCGACGCGCGCGCGCGAGGTCGTGCTGATGCACACGCTGACGCTCGATCGCCTGCGTGATCTCGTGACGGACACGCGTCAGTTCGAGCTGCTGCGCCGCCTGGCCACGCGCTCCATGATCATCGTGCCCCTGATGGCGCACGGCGCCGTGATCGGCACGCTGGTCCTCGTCAACGGCGATTCGGGTCGCATTTACGGCGAGCTGGATGCTTCGCGCGCCCAGGAGCTGGCCGGGCGCGCCGCGCTGGCCATCGTGAACGCGCGGCTGTTCCGCGAAGCGCGCCAGGCGAGGGCCGATGCGGAGACCAAAGGCGGGGAGCTGCGCCGGCAGCTCGAGCGCCTGGCGGCGCAACGCACCATCGACATGGCGATCACGGGCAGCATGGACCTGCGCCTCACACTGGGCGTCATCCTCGACCAGGTAACGGCGCTGGTCCGGACGGACGCCGCCGCCGTGCTGCTGCTGGATCGCAAACACCATGTTCTGCGCTATGCCGCGGGGCGCGGCTTTCGTACCGAGGAGATCACGCAGACAGAATTGCGGCTGTCGGACGACAGCACCGGTCGCGCGGTCGTGGAGCGGCAGACCATGCGCACCACCGACCTCAGTGACGCGACCCGCTTCCGCCGCCAGCCGCTGGTCAGCGGCGAAGGTTTCGTCGACCACATCATCGTGCCACTGGTTTCCAAAGGCGACTGCAAGGGTGTGTTAGAGGTGTTCCACCGCTCGCCGCTGGGCTCCGGCCAGGACTGGCTGAGCTTCCTCGAGGCCCTGGCCGACCAGGCGGCCATTGCCATCGACAGCGCCCTCATGTTCGAGGAATTGCAGCGCACGAATACGGAGCTGGCGCTTTCCTACGACCGCACGCTCGAGGGCTGGTCGCGCGCGCTGGAGTTCCGCGATCGCGAAGCGCCCGGCCATACCGAGCGCGTGACCAGCTGGACCCTGCGTCTGGCCCAGGCGCTGGGCCTGCCGGATCGCGAGCTGGTGCACCTGCGACGGGGTGCGCTGCTGCACGACATTGGCAAGATGGCGATACCGGACAGCATCCTGCTGAAGCCCGGGCCGCTCAGCGACGAGGAATGGGTGCACATGCGGCGCCATCCGCTGTACGCCTATCAGCTGCTCTCGCCCATTCCGTTCCTGCGGCAGGCGCTCGACATTCCGCTGTTCCACCACGAGGCGTGGGACGGCACCGGTTATCCCTATGGCCTGGCGAAGGAGTCCATTCCTCTCGCCGCGCGCGTTTTCGCGGTGGTCGATGTATGGGATGCGCTGCGTTCGGTACGGCCTTATCGCGATGCCTGGCCCGAGCTGAAAGTGCAGGCCCATCTGCGCGCCCAGGCGGGCACCAGCCTGGATCCTTCAGCCGTCGACACCTTCCTGCTCCTGCGCAGCGCAGACTTCACAGCCTGACGGCGAGGCGCCGGCAGCCGGCGCCGCATTGTCGCACAGACTGTTCTCCCCCAACGCCCGCATGGCGCGTTGCCCGCCGCCTGCCGAATTTGTAGTGAGACACGGTCCGGCGATGACCGCGGAAACAGGCAATGCACGACATTCGCTCGAGGACATGTACGGCGCTGATTGCGCTGTTCGCCACACGCTGCGGCGGGCAGCCGTCGGCGCCTGCGCCGCCGGTGGCGCCCGCCGCCAGCGTGGAGTGGCGCATTACCTGGTGGGCGACGCCGGCGACCCCGATGCGCGCGGTGAGCCGGTGCTCGAGGCGCTGACCGCGGACCTTTCCCGCAGTGGTGCGCCCGCAACCGTTGTGTATCTGGGCGACAACGTGTACCCGGCGGGCATGCCCGCTGCGGGCGCGCCCGATCGGCCCGAGATGGAACGCCGGCTGCGCACGCAGCTGCGAGCCGCGCTGGACGGCGGCGCGCAGCACGTGATCCTCGTGCCCGGCAATCACGACTGGAACTACGCGGGCAGCGATGGCCTCGAGCGCATCCGCGAACAGGCGAGTTATGCGGAGCGCACAGGCCAGGGCGAGGTGGAGGTGCAGCCGGCCGACGGCTGTCCCGGTCCCGTCGTCGAGGATGTGGGCGAGCACGTGCGCCTCGTCCTCATCGACACGGAGTGGTGGCTGCGCGACCCCATCGTGAACCCCGCCTGTCCGGCCGCGACCATGGCCACGGTCACCGATTCACTGCGCGCCATTGCCGGTGCCTCGAGCGCGCGCCGGCTGGTGCTGGCGGATCATCACCCGCTGATCTCGGGCGGCGTACACGGCGGTCATTTCTCGCTGCGCCAGCACCTGTTTCCGCTCACCGACCTCGCGCCCTGGCTGTGGCTGCCGCTTCCCATCATCGGGTCGGCCTATCCGATTTCGCGCAAGCTGGGTCTGAGCGACCAGGATCTCTCGGGCGGTCGCTACCGGCGCATGCGCGATTCGCTGACCGCGGCGCTATCGGCGCATCCGGCCCTGCTCGTCGCTTCCGGCCACGACCATGGACTGCAGGTGCTGCAGGAAGGCGGGGCGGCGCACTATCAGCTTGTTAGCGGGGCCGGCATCTACGCGCATCTCGGACCGCTCGGCCACATCCGCCAGACACTCTTCGCCTCGCCCGGACACAGCGGCTACATGCGGCTGGATGTGCAGCAGGATGGTCGCATCCGGCTGGCGGTGGAGATCGTGGACAGCCAGGGCCGGTCGAGCGAGGGCTTCGCCCTGTTCCTGCAATGAGGGCGGATCGCTTGCGCACGCTGTCACTCGCGCTGCTCATGACTCTCGTCGCAGCCGGCACCGGCCGCGCCCAGAACGCGCGGGATTCCGCGCGTATTGTGGCGGGTGCTGCCTACGCCGCCGGACCGCTGCACCGCTTCCTGCTGGGTGATCATTACCGCGACCTGTGGACGACGCCGCTGACTGTCCCCGTCCTCGACCTCGACACGTTCGCCGGCGGACTCACGCCGCTCAAGACCGGCGGCGGCCTGCAGACCCGGTCGCTGCGCTTCCAGGCGGGCAATGGCCGCCAGTACGCGTTCCGCTCCGTGGACAAGGACCCGAGCGCGGTGCTGCCGGCGGATCTGCGTGAGACCCTGGTCGACCGCATCTTCCAGGATCAGATCAGCTCCAGTCATCCAGCCGGCGCACTCGTGGTGGCGAGGTTGCTCGACGCGGTGGGTGTGCTGCACGCGCAACCGCGGCTGGAAGTGATGCCCGACGATCCGCGGCTGGGTCAGTTCCGCACGGAATTCCACGGCATGCTCGGCACCATCGAGGAGCGGCCGGACGAGGGCAGCGACACGCTGCCCGGCTTCATGGGTGCATCGCAGATCGTCAGCACAGAGCGCATGCTGAAGGGCGTCGAGGAAGATCTCGAGCAACTCGATGCGCGCGCCTTCCTGAAGGCGAGGCTGGTGGACGCGTTCCTGGGCGACTGGGATCGGCATCGCGATCAATGGCGCTGGGCGCGTTTCGGCGAGACCATCGATTCCGCCTGGCGACCCATCCCGCGCGACCGCGACCAGGCCTTCGTGCGGCTCGATGGCTTCCTGCTCAGGATCGCACGCCAGTACTATCCGCAGCTGCAGAACTTCGGCGCATCGTACGCGAATCCGGTGGGACTCATGTGGAACGGGCGTGAGCTGGACCGGCGCCTGCTCTCCGGGCTGGACCGGGCCGCGTGGGACTCGGTCACGCTCTCGCTGCAGGCGCAGCTCACGGATGCGGCGATCGATTCCGCGGTGTCGCGATTGCCGGGCGCGTGGTACACGCAGGATGGTGAGCGCCTGCGGCAGACGCTGCGCGCCCGGCGCGGTGCGCTGCCGGACTACGCAGACCGCTTCTATCGCATGCTGGCGAGCGAAGTGGAAGTGCACACGACAGACGCGGCGGAAACAGCAACCGTGCAGCGCGCCGCCGATGGTTCGGTAACGATCAATGTGAGCGCCCGCCAGCACGGTGCGCAGCGCGCGGTTTTCCACCGCCGCTTTCTGCCCGGGGAAACGAAGGAGGTGCGTCTCTACCTGCAGGGCGGCGCCGACAGTGTGCGCGTCACGGGCGAGGGCGGACCGATCGGGTTGCGCATCACGGGTGGTGGAGGCGACGACGTGTTGAGCAACGCTTCCCGCGGCGGCGTCCACTTCTATGACTGGGCCGGCCATAACACGTTTGTTCGCGGCCCCGGCACGCACGTCACGGAGAGTCCCTGGCTTTATGCGGGACCGGCGTACCCGCCCAGCCAGCCGCCGCGCGACTGGGGCCGGTTGGTTCGCTATTCACCCTGGCTCCTGCGCGCGCCCGACGTGGGCTTCCAGGTGGGGTGGGGCGTGAATTTCTACGACTACGGATTCCGCGCCTGGCCGTGGGCCTCGCACTTCATGGCGCGCGCCGCGTTCGGCACCGGTCCGCGCCGCCTGCGCGCCGAGCTGACCGCGCAGTTCAATCACGAGAACTCCCGTGCGCACACGGACCTGAGCGCACGCGTGTCCGGTCTGGATGTGCTGCGCTTCTACGGCTTCGGCAATGAAACCGGCAACGCGGGTGACCGGAGCGCATTTCTCGTGGATCAGACGCAGCTCGCGTTGAACGCCGGCATCACCGCGCCACTCGGCGCCAGGGCCAGCGTGAGCGCCGGTCCCGAGCTGCGCTACACGGATACCGATGCCGAGCCGGGCCGCCTGATCACAGTGCTGCATCCCTATGGCTCCGGCAGCTTCGGGCAGGCGGGACTGCGCGCGGATTTCCAGCTCGATGCCCGCGACCATGTGCGCGCGGCCACGCGGGGTGCGGCACTCGCACTGGGCGCCGCCCTCTGGCCCGCCCTCTGGAGCGTGCGCCGCACGTACGGCGACGCGCACGGCCAGGCCACCGCATTCCTGAGTGCGCCGCTGCCGTTCCACCCGACGCTGGCGCTGCGTCTGGGTGGCAGGAAGCTCTGGGGCACTCTTCCCTACGCCAATGCCGCGTACATCGGCGATGAGAGCACGGTGCGCCTGGGCCTGAAGCAGCGCTATGCCGGCGACGCCGAAGCGCATGCTAACGCGGAATTACGGCTGCGCCTGTTCCGCGCCCTGCTCGTGCTGCCCGCCGACTTCGGCGTGTTCGGCCTCTACGACAGCGGGCGCGTCTGGTATGCCGGCGAATCCTCCCGGCGCTGGCACCAGGCCCGGGGCGGCGGCTTCTCCATCGCCTTTCTGCGTCCCGAGAACACTCTCAGCCTGGCCATCACGCACGCCGAATCCCGGACCGGCCTCTACTTCGGCGCGGGCTTCGCGTATTGAACGGCGGGCTGGATTGCCGGGGCGGGGCTGGTTGGCGGGAACTGCGTCTTGACGAAATGCGTGGCTGGGGCTGGGGGGCGTGCTGGTCAGATCACGCCCTCGCTCATGACTCGCGTCCGGGAATGACGCATGGGCGCGACTCGCTGGCGCGGTCGCAGGCGGTACAGCCCGGCTTCATCATAACAAGATGTTAAGGTACAGCCGCGAGACTCCGCGCTGCGTCAGAAGCGATCCCGGCAGAACCGGCCCTGTCCGTGCACTTCCCAGCCCCAGCCCGAGAAACAGTTCGATCCGTTCCCGAGCAACCAGCCCCAGCCCGAGCAACCCGCAATCGCGGTTCCTAGTCCTTGCCGTCCCGGATGTCGCGGGCGCCCGCGTGGGTGCCGACGCCGACCCCCAGGCCGAGGGCGATGGCGGTCGATGCGCCGACGATGGGGAGGAGCGCCACGACCGGCGCCGCGATGACGGCTGCGACGGCGCCGGCGAGGACGGGCGCACTGATCTTCTGTACGGCCTCGACATAGCGCAGGCGACGTCGGACGAAGGACCGTGACTTGATATAACCGCCGGCCGCGGCTGCCGCGGCTACGCCCAATGCAATGATCTCGAACATTGTGGGTCTCCCTGTTGTCTTTCCATTACGCCACAGATGAGGCCGGGGTTTCCTCGATTGCCCGGGCCGCTGCTGCAAGATAGCTTGCCAGAGACCTGCCTGCGGCACTCGCAGCGCTGGGTCTGTCACAAGAATCGCGACGCGTTTGGCCGTCTCACGCACGAGATCGAAGTGGCTGTACGCGGGGTCCGTTGCCGCGTTCCTCCTTCAGGTTCTCCCGGTTTCTCCGGTCGCTGCCCAGACGGGTGAGGTGACGGGGCACGTACGCACGCGCAACGGGCGTGATGCGGCTGGTGTCGCGCTCGTCCTGTCGCAGCCTCCCGACACGGCGGTCCTTCGCTCGACGGATTCGGACTCGCTGGGTCGCTTCCGCATTGCCGGGCTCGCGCCCGGCGAGTATGTGCTGACCGCGCAACGCATCGGCCTGGAGGCGGTCACGCACCGCATCCGCATCCGGGCGGGGGCCGCGGCAGCGACGGAATTCGTGCTCGAGGAGCAGGCCGTGTCGCTGCCGGGTGTTTCGGTCGAGGCGACGCGCGAGCGCGCACGCTTCGAGAACGAGGCCGGCGTCACGTCGCGGACACTCACACGCGAGGAGATGAAGCGCGTGCCCGGCGTCGCCGAGGCCGATGTGCTGCGCGCCATCGAGATGCTGCCCGGCGTGGTCTCGACATCGGACTATTCGTCCGCGTTCAATGTGCGCGGCGGTTCGGCCGACGAGAATCTCATCCTGATCGACGGCTTTCCCATCTACAATCCGTTCCACCTGGGGGGTCTGTTCAGCGTGTTCAACGCGGACATGGTCGGTCGCGCGGAGCTGCTGGCGGGCGGATTCCCCGCGGAATACGGCGGGCGTATCGCGTCCGTGCTGAATGTGGAGAGCGACGCTGCGGGTTCCGGCACCACGGTGGACGGCGGGATATCCGTCCTCGCCGCGCGCGCGGCGATCGGCAACCAGGTGCCCGATGGACTGGCGCACGCACTCGGGCTGCGCAGCGCGCGCACGCGGATTTCGCTGCGTCGCTCCTACTTCGATGTGTTGAGCAAACCTGCGTTCGACTTTCCCTACCATCTGACGGACCTGCAGGGATTCGCCGAAGGCTGGACGCGTGGTGGCGGCCGGGTGACGCTGACCACGTACACGGGGCGTGACGTGCTCGACTTCACGGGCAGCGATTCGTTCCCGCTGAACCTGCGCTGGCGCTGGGGCAACGATGTGATCGGGCTGGGCTACGCGCGCCCGCTGACGGGCGGGCGCAGCCTGGAGGCGCGCATCGGGTACAGTCGCTTCACCACGGGCATCCGGTTCCCCGAATTCGGTGACACGGATTTCCGCAGCCGCATCGGCCAGCTGATGCTGCACGCCGACTATCTCGTACCGGTGGGCGATGTGCGTATGAAGCTGGGCGTGGCCGCCGACCGCCTGTCGTACGACAACCTGTTCAGCTCGGGGGGCACGGTATTCAGTCAGAGTGGGGGCGCCGGCTGGCTGCTGGGCCTGTACACGGAGGGTGAGTGGCGGCCTGGCCGATGGCTGATGGAAGCGGGCGCCCGCCTCGATGTGTGGAGCGCGGGCCAGCCCGGCCGCTCCGGCGCCGCCGTCGTGCCGGCGCCTCGCCTCGCCATCAAACGGTTCCTCGGCAATGGCGACATCGCGGTCAAGATCGCGGCCGGCCGCTATTCGCAATTCCTGCACTCGTTGCGCGATGAGGACCTGCCGCTCGGCATAGATGTGTGGGTGCTCGCGGGAGCGCGCGCGCCGCGCATCATCTCGGACCAGGTGCAGGCAGGCGTGGAAGCGTTCCTCGGGCGGAACTGGTTCACCACACTGGAAGCATACGACCGGCGCATGGATGGCGTCGCCACGAACAACTTCGCCGACGATCCCAATGATCCGACGGATGACCTGATCAGCGGCACGGGTCGAGCGCGCGGCATTGACTTCTCCATGCGCCACGATGGTGCGCGGCTGCGACCGTCGCTCTCCGTTTCGCTGCTGCGCGCGCGCCGTCGCTTCGCGGACCCGACTACGGGCGCGCCGACGCCACCGATCGTCGAGTATCCGCCCATCTTCGATCGACGCGTGGATATCGAACTCGCGCTGGAAGCGGCGCTGCCGGGCGGTATCGACGCCGGCTTCCGCTGGAACTACGGCAGCGGGCTGCCCTACACGAAGCCGATCGCAGGCTACACCATGTTCCGCTACGGCGTGATCGACGGGCGTCGTTCCTTTCCCACCTCGGACGGTGCGGACCTGGCGATCGTGCTGGGCCCGCGCAACGCCCAGCGCTATCCGGCCTACCACAGACTGGACGCGAGCTTCCGCAAGACGTATCACAAGGGCTGGGGCGAGCTGACGCCATACCTCGACGTGCTCAACGTCTACAATCACAAGAACGCGCTGTTCTACTTCTACCAGTTCGACAAGGACCCGCCGCGCAGGGCCGGCGTCTCGATGTTCCCCTTCCTGCCCACGGCAGGACTGGAGCTGCGCTTCTGAGACAGGCGCCGCATTCACCGGCGGGACAAGCGACTGCATGCGGTGGTCGCCTGCGAAATCGCGAGCAAGCAAGGGAGCCATTGCCGTGCAGGGAGTGACGCAAAGCGCGGGACAGCTGGCGCAGAACGTCGTCGATAGCGTGGTGCAGCTGGGCGATACGCAGATGCGGCTCATCTGGACGGCCGCCATCCTGACGCTGCTGCTGCTCAGCCGCGCCGTGGTGCTGCGCATCGTGCGGCGCCGTACGGACGACCTGCGCACGCGCTACATCTGGCGCAAGACGGTGACGTACATTGTCGGTCTGCTCGCGCTCTTTCTCATCGGGCGTCTGTGGTTCGAGGGATTCCGCTCCGTCGCCACCTTCTTCGGACTGCTCGGTGCCGGTATTGCGGTAGCGCTGAAAGATCCTGTCACCAACCTGGCCGGCTGGCTGTTCATCCTGTGGCGGCGCCCGTTCCGCGTGGGTGACCGCATCGAGATCGCCGGCACCGCCGGTGATGTCATTGATCAGCGCCTCTTCCAGTTCACACTGCTGGAGATCGGCAACTGGGTGGACGCGGAACAGAGCACCGGCCGGATCGTGCATGTGCCCAACGGCAAGGTCTTCGCGGATCCGCTGGCCAACTACTCCGGTGGCTTTCCCTACATCTGGAACGAAGTGCCGGTGCTGATCACGTTCGAGAGCAACTGGGAAAAGGCGCGCACCATCCTGCACGAGATTGCCGTGCAGCACGCCAGCCGGCTGACCGAACAGGCGGAGCGCGACGTGCTGGCCGCCAGCCGCCAGTTCCTGATCTTCTACTCGACGCTCAAGCCGACCGTGTACCTGACCGTGAAGGACAGCGGCGTGATGCTGACCGTGCGCCATCTGTGCGGTGTACGCGAGCGGCGCAACATGACGCAGGTGATCTGGGAGGATGTGCTGCGCGCGTTCGCCCTGCATGATGACATCGACATGGCCTACCCGACGACGCGCTACTACGACAACGTGCGCGAAGGCAAGCCCGGCGCGCGCGCGGAGCCGCCCGCTTGAAGCAGCGGCTCAGCCGGGTTGCGCTCCTGCTGACAGTGCTGTCAGCAGGCTGCGCGCTCACCGAGATCACCCTGGCCACGCCCGCCAACCTGGTCGTGGCGGAGATCGTGCTGCGCGCGGGACAGCCGACGCAGCTGGCGCTGCTGCATCGTACGCGCGGCAGCGCCGATTCGCTGACCGTGCCGGGCGCCCGCATCGAAGTGCGCGATTCACTGCAGCGCGTGCTCTCCTTCGAGGAAGTCCCGGTACGCCAGTGCCTGGACGATGCGGACTCGACGGTGACGGGCACCGACGTGGTGGGATCGTGTTACCGGTCGGCAGGCGGACTCATCGTCCTGCCGGGCCGCCACTACACACTGCGCATCACACTCGAAGACGGCGGCGTGATGACCGGGGAGACCACGGTGCCCGGCGATTTCCAGATCCTGCGCCCGTCCATCAGCGGTTGCCGTCTGGACGCCGACCAGAACTTCGAGTTGCTCTGGACCACGGCTGTCGGCACCTGGGCGTACGTCGCGGAAACGGAGTTGCGCGGCATCCGCGCCGCGCTCCAGCCGCGCGGCATTGCCGTCAAGGATGATCCGCTTCGCCTGCTCGGCGTCTCCGTCGGCCGGCAGGATACCACGATGGTGTTTCCCTCGGAATTCGGACTGTTCGATCGCGCGGATCCCGATCTGGCCGACGTGCTGGTCGCGCTCCAGCCGGGTCTGCCCGCGAACGTCTCCGCTTCGACCGTGGTGGCGGCCGCGGATCGCAACTACGTCAACTGGGTGCGTGGCGGGCGCTTCAATCCATCGGGCATGGTGCAGGTGCCCAGCATTGTCGGGGATGGCACAGGGATCTTCGCTTCCATCGTGCCGCGCAACGTCGCGATGGCAACGACGGACCACACCACGACGCCGGCTTGTCAGTGAAGAGACGGAAGAGAATCGTCGCCTGAAATCTACTCGTCGATGGCGAGACCCAGCTCGTCCGGCGTCAGGCCCTTGAGCAGCGAATCCATCACCTCGCGCGCGTAGGCTTCCGCGCCCAGCTCACCATCCAGCGAGCGAATGTGGGAGAGCACGAGACGCTCGCCATTCGCGCACTCGAGTCCGATATAGGCGGAAGGATACACCTCGGTGCTGCCCACCTCGGAGTCCTGCTCGTGCGGCACGCCGGCCACACCCAGCCGCGCATCGCCGCTCTGCAGCGCGCCCAGGATGCGGTCCCACGATTCGTCGAGCGGGAAACGCGCCGAGGCGAGGATGCTGGGCAGACCGGATATGAGCAGGCCCACGTCGAGTTCGACTTCGTGGTCACCCACGTTCACGCGCGACGTGTGCAGCACTGGAAATGGGCCGGCCAGAAAAACCGGAACCGAGGGAGAAGACATGCCCGTTAATCGAATCCCATGCGAGTGGGCCGCGTCTTCGCGGTCCTCGTGGCGTCAATACCCGTCGTGTTCCGGCAGGGTCCGGCCCCTCCGGCGGGTCAGAGCAGGTGCAGGATACGCCGCAGAACGGTCAGGAAACGCGTGCCTTCGCGCACCAGACCCATGGCGCCCAGGTGCGCGTTGGTGCCCCCCGAATGCGCGAACAACGATGTGATACCGCAGTGCTTCAACAGGTGGGGCGGCAGTGCGCGCGACAGCCGGACCGTCTCGCTGAACGGAACCAGACGGTCGTCCCGGCCATGGGCCAGCACCACCGGCACGCGCACGGCGGACAGGAACGGCTGCGGGTCCATGGCCGGTTCCACGCGCAGCACGGCGGCGCTCAGCTGACGCGCGATTTCGCGGCCCGCTTCGAGTTCCACGGGTGGCGCCGCGGAGTGCGGCGCAATGATGTCGAAAACTTCGCGTTTGGCGGCGGGCAGTCCCTCCCGCAACCTCTGCTTCATTTCATCATAGACGGGTTCCCACGCGTAGGCGCGCACGCGGCCCGCTTCGCAGGCCAGGGCGTGCGCGGCCGCGGCCACATCGGCATCCGCTTCGTGCCCGGGAATGAATGTGTAGTAGTTGCCGATCATGAGCCACGCGCCGTAGGGATCGGGACGGACGCGCCAGGAAACGCCATCGAGGTCGTGCTCGCCGGTGACACCGAAGCGGAACAGGCGAGGCACATCGTAGTAGCCGCCCCAGGCGGCAATGCCGCGCAGCAGACCCGCAATTGCGGGATCCGCCGCGGCCACGAGCGCGTGCGTCGCGCCGAAGGAAAAGCCGAGCAGGCCGACGCGCGCGGGATCGACTTCAGCGCGCTCGTGCAGCGTGCGCACGGCCGCGTCGATGGTGGCGAGCGTCACCGTGGGTGCGACACGCAGTGCACGCCACTCCGGAATGTCGGGGACGAACACGACGTTGCCGGCGGCGGCGAGCGCGCGCACGAAGCGAATGAGCGAAGGATGCTCGCGGCCGGTCCAGGTCAGCCCGTGCAGCACCACCCAGCCGGGCAGGCGGCCGGAACGGCGGGGGCGATAGAGCGACGCGGGCAGCACTTCGGCGCCGCGCGGATAGGTGGTTTCCAGCGCGGTCACCGGCGCGGCATCCGGACGCGCCCACGCGCGCAGGTAGGCAAGGGTCGAAGGCACGGCAGCAACGTATGCGTTCCTCGCCGCGCCGGCACGCGCACTTGCCAAGTCTGCCGCGCCGCCGTCATCCTGCACGATCGGCGTATTCACCTGCAGCGGACCGCGATGTCTCCCTCACCCCACGCGAATCGGCGGCAGTTCCTGGCGGCGGCAGCCAGCGCCATGGCCACCGTCGCGTGGCCGCGCTCGCTCGATATGCTGGGCACGCGCGTGCGCCAGGCGAACGGCGCAGGATGTGTGGGACATCGTGCGCGACGCGTTTCTGATCCCGGCAGACCGGCTCTATCTGAACGTGGGCACACTGGGCCCGCAGCCACGGGCCGTGGTCGATGCCGTGATCGAGCACACCCGCCGCGTCGCCATGACGTATCCGCCCGGTGTCGACTGGAACGCGCTGGAAGCCAGGCTGGGCGCGTTCGTGAACGCCGATCCCGCGGGTTTCGTGTTTCCGCGCAACACCACGGAGGGGATGAACTTCGTCGCCAACGGTCTCGAGCTGAAGGATGGCGATGAGATCCTGACGACGAACCACGAGCACATTGGCGGCCTGTGTCCATGGCAGCTCGTGGCGAAGCGGCGCAACCTCGTACTGCGCCAGCTGCCCATTCCGATCCCGCCCGCATCCGACGACGAGATCGTCGGCATCTTCCGGCGCGCACTCACAGCCAGGACACGCGTGGTTTCGATCTCGCACGTCACGTTCACGACGGGGCTGCTGATGCCGGTGCGCGCGATCGTCGATCTGTGTCGCGGGCGAGGCATTGTGTGTGTGGTGGATGGGGCGCACCCGCCGGGCATGATGCGCGTGGATCTGCGCGCGCTGGCGCCCGACTTCTACGCGTCGTCGCCGCACAAGTGGCTGCTGGCGCCGCAGGGCACGGGCTTCCTGTGGATGGCGCCGGAGTGGCGCACGAGGCTGTGGCCCACGCTCGCGTCCGGCGGCTGGGATGACCTCTCGCTGGGTGCGCAGCGTTTCAATCATCTCGGGTACGTTCGACGAGTCGCGCATGGCCGGCCTCGATGCGGCACTGCGTTTCCAGGAAGCGATCGGCATCGACCGCATCGCGGCAAGAGTGCGCGAACTGCGCCGGCACCTCAGCGAGCGGCTGCGCGCAAACCCGCGCGTGCAGCTGGTCTCGCCGCCGGACGAGCGCATGGCCGCCGGCATGGTGTCCTTCAAGGTGCAGGGCATTGAATCACTGGAACTGCAGCGCCGCCTCTCCGACATCGATGGCGGCGACGGCCACAAGCTGAGCGTGCGCACGCGCGTCATTGGCGAATACGACTACGGTTTCATGCGCCTCTCCGCGCACGTGTACAACTCGCCGGCCGAGCTGGACACGGTGGCGCGCCTGATCGACGTCGCCAGTCGCAACGGCTGAAGGCGACGACATGTCGTCCACCATCATGTCCTCCGATCCGGCAGTCCGCACCGGCACGCGCCGGCTGAGCGCCATCATGTTCACGGACATGGAGGGCTACACGGCGCTCATGCAGCAGAACGAAGAAAAGGCGAGACACGACCGCGACCGGCAGCGCGCGGTGCTCGAGCGGCACATCCAGAAGCACGCGGGTCGCATACTGCAGTTCTACGGTGATGGCGCGCTCTCCGTATTCGACAGCGCGATTGAAGCCGTGACTGCCGGCATCGCCATCGAGCGCGAACTGAACGGGTCCGATCCCGTGCCCCTGCGCCTGGGCATTCACACCGGCGATGTCGTGTACGACGCCGATGGCGTGTTCGGCGACGGCGTCAATGTGGCATCACGCATCCAGAGCCTGGGCACGGCCGGCTCCGTGCTGGTGTCCGCCAAGGTCTACGACGAGATCAAGAACCAGCCGCAGATCGCGGCCGTCTCGCTGGGCGAGTTCCAGCTCAAGAACGTGCGCCGGCCCATCGAAGTGTTCGCCATCATCAGCGACGGTGTGCGCATGCCCTCGCCGGAAGCACTGCCCGGCCCGGCGCGGCAGGAGAAACGCAGTGTGGCGGTGCTGCCCTTCGTGAATCTGAGCGCGGATCCGGAGAACGAGTTCTTCAGCGACGGCATCACCGAAGAGATCATCAACGCGCTCACACGCGTGAACGGATTGCAGGTCACCGCGAGGACATCCTCGTTCGCGTTCAAGGGCCGCAACGACGACATCCGCAGCATTGCCCGCCAGCTGGGCGTGGAGACCGTGCTCGAGGGCAGCGTCCGCAAGGCGGGGCCGCGCGTTCGCATAACAGCGCAATACATTGACGCCGCCAGCGGCTACCACATCTTCTCACACACATGGGATCGCACGCTGGAGGATGTGTTCGGCGCCCAGGATGAGATCGCCGGCGCCATTGTGTCCGCGGTGGGCGACCGCATGGAGCCGCGGCGCCAGCACGCGTCCGGGACGCAGCGCACGAGCGTGCAGGCGCACGCGCTGTTCCTGCGCGGACTGCACGAGTACTACCGCTGGACGCCCGAGTCCGCCCGGCGCGCCATCGAGTTCTTCACGCAGGCGCTCGCGCTCGACGAGACCTACACACCCGCACTGGCGTGGCAGGCGTACTGCCTGATGCACCTGGGCGCGTCGGGCCAGGCGAATCCGCCGGCCACCATGGCTGCCGCGGAGGCGGTCGCGCTGCAGGCGCTGCGGCTGGACCCGCTGCAGCCGGACGCGCACATCGCGCTGGCCTACGTGAAGCTGCTGGGGCGGTGGGATTTCGAGGGCGGGTATGCCGCGCTGCAGAAGGGCCTGGGGTTGGCGCCCGGCTCGGCCGTCGCCCATCACGCATTCGGCCTCTACCTGAACATCGTGGGCGAATTCGAGCAGGCTGTGGAGGAGATGGAGACCGCCACGCAGCTGGACCCGCTGTCGCTGCCCACGCGCATCGTGATGGGCTGGGCACTCCTCAACGCCCGGCGCTACCAGGATGCGCTCGTCGTCATGGACAGCATCCTGGATGCCGACCCGCTGTTCCGCGCGGCCGCGGATGGCAGGGGTCTCGTGCTCTGTCAGCTGGGCCGCTACGACGAGGCGCTGCGCATGTTCGAGCGCGTGGTCGAGATCACGGGCGACCCGTACAAGGGTCTGGCCACACGCGGCCTGGCGTACGCGCGCATGGGCCGCCGCGACGACGCGCGGCGCATCATCGAGCAGCTCGAGGAGCGCCAGGCGCAGCACCCGGAACTGGCGCTGGCCATCGACTTCGCCATTGTCCATTGCTCGCTGGGTGACATTGACCAGGCACTGGTGCACTTCGAGCACGCGGCGCAGCTGCACCTGAGTGAAGTGCCCATGGCTGTTAACGGCGTGTTATGGGAGCCCATGCGCGCCGACCCGCGCTTCCTGGCGCTGCTCGAACGCCATGGCCTCTCGCGCATTGCGCGGCCGGTCCGGGCGCAACCGTAAGGGCTGATGTCGGGGTGCCGCCGCCGGTCCGGCAGGACGGCGGCCCTGGGTGGGTCTGCGGCAACAACCTGTGCAGCGCAGTTCAGGCAGCCGCTGTCACCAGTTGGCCCAGTTGTCGCTCCAGGTCTTGCTCATGAGCACGAACGCGGCGTAGCGCGTCAGCGCATTGGCAATGTAGCACGAATTGTAGAGATAGGTCTTGGTGCCGTTGCCAACATCACTCTGCGGCACGGCGATTCCCAGCTTCTCATTGAGACCGCTCACGACTGCGCCCTGCACATTGTTGTTGCCATTCGCGGCGATGGTGCCACCCACGAGGATGATCCCTTTCCACTTCTGCGACCCACTGATCGTGAAATCGCCCGTGACGATCAGCGTGCCCTGCCCGTCTCCCGGCAGGGAGAGGTTTCCGTTCACGCGGATCACAGGCCAGTAGCTCCCGGTCATGCCTGCAGGCCAGGACTGCGTCGGGATGTGACGTCTGCGGGAATGGCATTGTGGTTGACAATACCGTCCCAGTCGATGCGAACCGCGTTGTTGGCCTGTGTCTGCGTGCCCAGTGAATCAATGGGCGGACTGCCCGTGGGCACGGTACCACCGCCGCTCTGCGTGTACGCGGGCACGTCAGGCACCGCGACGCCGGCGACAGGCGGCATCACACCGCAGGCATTGGTTCCGTCGATCGTGCCGGAGGAGCCGTTCTTGTGCAGGCCGCTCAGACTGGTCCAGGCGGAGAGCACATTCATGCTGCCCTCGCGAAACACCGCATACTGTGCAACCACGTGTTCCGCCCGCGGCATCCAGGGCATGGAACCGGTCACGCGCGTGCCCTTGGACTTCAGCAGGTAGACAGCGGGAACGGCTCCGTTCTTGGGTCGCACGCGCCGGGCCACGACATCCGCCCAGCCGCCCGCAAGCATGACGCGTACCGACTCGACCTGTGCCGGCGGATTGCTCGTAAAACCCATGCTCGTGCGCTCGACAGCAAAGCGCTCGAGACCGGTCTGCGCCATGAGGAAGGCGTCCGTGCGAACGTCGAGACTCTGTTCGGCGTGCAGTTCGGACTGCACGCGCGCGAACGACGTGGCCACGCCCACTGTGAGGAACGCGAGAATCAGCAACGTGATGGGCAGGGCGAAACCGGAGCGATTGCGAGTGCGCGACATGGCCCGTCCTTCCTCTCAGCGATTCTCGAAGTAAACGGCGGACTGCATGGGCGCCTGCTGCGTCCTGCCATTCGTAATGTTGCGTTCGTTCAGGCCGATGAGCTGGAGATCCATGCCGAGCACGGTCGTACCCGCGGCCGGATTGCTTACCGGCGTGCTGGAACCCGGAACGTAGTAAGCGAATTTCGCCGCCGTATCGAACGGCGCGGAGATTTCCTCAGTGAGCGAGCGCGCTACAATCGTGCGAAACAGACCGCGCGTTCCGCTGACGGACGTGGATGCAGCGAACGCGTACGTGATGCGCTGAAAGAGAAACACGGGTGTGCCCACCGTTGCCGCGGCAATGGCGGGTGTCACCGTGATCACGCGACCGGTGGGAACCGTGTCCACGCCGGCTGCCGTGCACACGGCGCCGCTCGCCGAGCCCACCGCACCGCCCGGCTCCGTGTAGTGCGCAACACCATTCACGTCGACGTAGCCGTACCCCGAGTACCCTGCCTCGGCATTGATCACGGAATCGACCGGCTGCGTCGCAACGTAGGTGGCCCCGCCACTGGCCCCGCACGACACGCCCATCCGGTAGGGAATGCGCATGGTGATGGAGCTGGGCGAAGCACTGACTACGCCACTGTCGGGGTCGATCATGCGCAGGTCGATGAGCAGCAGACCGAGGCCCGAGCGGGCTACGCGGCGGGCGTTCTGCTGCCCTTCCTGGTTCGTGAAGAACCGCGACTGCGAAGACATGAGGCGCACCAGGCCAGCGCCAATGATGGTCATCACCACGACAGCAACGAGAAGTTCGACGAGCGTCGCGCCGCGTCTCGAGTGCGACAGGGTCATCACATGCTCAGCGGATTGATTGTGGGAGCGGCCGCGCGCACGAAGGTTACCGTGTCCGGAGCGACCCCGGGCTGGGCCGGCCGAACGACGACGCGCAGCTGCATGCCGTAGAGCCCGAACGCCGACGCAGTCACGCAGCTGTTGAATGTCTGCAGGCCGGCGGTGATCGTGCGACAGCTGGTGCCACTGGGCAGGGCGCTGTAGGGAAGTGCGCCCAATCGGTTGACCTCCTCCATCAACACGCCCTGGCGGTACCCGCTACCCGCGACGGACATCGTGCGGCGGGCAGACTGGAAAGTCGCCCCCGCAACCGAGGTCAGCATGATGCCGAGCACCACCATCGCCACCAGCAGTTCCACCAGTGTGATGCCTTGCCGGCGTCGCAGTATTCGTTTCATGGCACGATCACTCGCATCTGGCCCGTGCGCGTCGCCACCACCGCCCGCCGATCCAGCACGGCCGTGATCGTGATGGTGAAGCCGGTACTCGCCAGGCCGTTGGGAAAGAAGGTCACCGGACTGGCCGTCGAGGTAAGTCCGGTCATCCGGAGCGCCGCATTCGGACCCCCGAACACACGGGTCTGCAGCACACTGGAGGTGGCCCGATCGCGGATCGTGTAGGTCAAGGCGACCGAATTCACGGTCAGGGTCACGGGCCGCTGTTCGCGGGCCGCCAGCGAAAAGGCTGCCTCGATGTCGTCCAGCACGACCTGCGAAGCGCGGTCCACCGTCGACGTCGTCATGGACTTGGAGATCGAGGGGAGCGCTATCGCGGTCAGGATTCCGAAGATGATGATGACCACCATCAACTCGGTCAGCGAGAAGCCTGACCTGCCTCGGCTCAGTCGGCGTGTCTCGATCTGGCTCACTGATGGACACTTTCGCGTTCGGTGTGACTTGCTCGGCAGCATCTGCAACCAGATCCGTGCCGCGAGCGAAAGTTGGCCTGTGCTGGCGATTTACGAGTTTTGACGGGTTGGCAGGTGCGGAAGGTTTTTCCCCACAGGCTGAATTCATTCGCCGGTCGAAATTGCCGGCATGCCGCTGCCGGGCCCGATCAGCGGCGATCCGGCCTCGCCTTGAACACGCGGAACAGCCAGAGGAAGGACGGCAGCAGCAGCGCTCCGCCCGCGGCCAGGGCCCAGCTCACCATGCGCAGGGTAGCCGGCGCGCCCGCACTGCCCGCCACGGTCACATCCGGCACGACCAGATACGGGTATTGCGCCAGTCCCCAGCCCAGCAGAATGCACGCGACCTGCGCAGCCGCTGCGATGCGGGCGATCCGGAACCGCAGCCGCAGCAGAGACCACAGTGCGACGAGCGCACACGCGCTGGTCACCGCGAGCAGCAGCGGCGCCCACCAGCGTGTGAGGCCGCTGTAGATCTCGGGCGCGCCGCTGCGGGCGAGCAGGAACACGGCCGCGGCCAGCGGCGCCAGCGCGAGACCCGACAGCAGTGCGCGCAGCCGGAAATCCTGCTGCAGCACGGCATCGCCTCTGGTCTCCACCGTCATGTACGTAGCGGCGAGGAAGCTGAACAGGCCCTGCGCGAACAGGCCGCAGCCGATGGCGAACGGCTGGAGCCAGCCGGCCACCAGGCCCGTGCTTACCGCATTGTTCTGGACCCGGATCTCCCCCGAGCCCAATGCGCCCAGGCAGGCACCCAGGAGGAAGGGCGTGAACAGACTGGATGCGCCGAACACCGTGCTCCAGCGCCGGTACACGACGTCGCGTGACGCCGCATATTTGCGGAACACGAACGCCGAGCCGCGCAGCACCACGCCGACGAGAATCAGCATGAGCGGCACGTGCAGCGCGATCATGATGGCGGCGAATGCAGGCGGGAACGCCGTGAACAGCAGGACCACCAGCAGGATCAGCCACACGTGATTGGCTTCCCAGATCGGTGCGATCGCGTCCGCCAGCGCCGCGCGCTGCCGCGCCGCACGCGGGCCGAACGCCAGCAGATCCCACATGCCACTGCCGAAGTCCGCGCCACCGGTCAGCGCGTAGATCACGAGCGCGGCCAGCAGCGCCAGCGCGAGCAGTGTTTCCACCGCCATCAGGCGTGCCCCGGCGACGGCGCCCGCGTTTCCAGGAACTGAGCCCGCAGCGCGAAGAGCATCACGACCGCGAGCACCAGGTAGAGCGAACCGATGAGCAGGAAAGGAACGAACAGTCCGTGCACGGGCGTGACCGCATCACGCGTGCGCAGCACACCCTGGATGATCCACGGCTGGCGACCCACCTCGGTCACCACCCAGCCAGCCTCTATGGCAATGAAACCGCATGGCGCAGCCAGGACGGCAAGGCGAAGCAGTCCGCGCGCATCGGCGGGCGCGCGACGACGCAGCCAGCGGAGCGTGCTCCACACCCCGAGCAGCAGCAGCAGCGTGGCGCTGCCCACCATGATGTCGAAGGCCGTGTGCACGATGCGCGTGTCGGGCCAGAGGTCGCGCGGGAAATCGGCCAGGCCACGTACGGGTGCGGCCGCATCCCGCCACGCCATCAGGCTGAGGCCCCACGGTACCGGAACGGCGCCGTGCACGGCCATGGCATCATCATCGGGGAGTCCACCGATCAGCAGCGGCGCCCGGGGTTCCGTGTGGTAGTGCGCCTCCAGCGCCGCGAACTTCACCGGCTGCAGCCTCGCCGTCATGCGCGCGACACTGTCGCCGCTCAGGAACTGCAGGGGCGCGCACAACGCGACCACAGCGAGCGCGATGCCCATGGCGCGGCGATGAAACACGCTGTCAGGCGAACGCAGCAGGAAGTACGCGTGCACGCCGGCGACGATGGCGCCCGTGGCCAGGTACGCGGCCAGCACCATGTGCCCGGCCTGGGGCAGCGCGGCGGGCCCCGTCATGGCCGCCAGCGGATCGACATCGACCACGCGTCCCGCTTCCATGCGAAAGCCGGTGGGCGCGTTCATCCAGGCATTGGCAGTCATCACGAACACGGCCGATGCTAACCCGCTGATAGCCACGACCAGGCCGCACAACCAGTGCGCCAGCCGCGGGATGCGCTCCCAGCCGTACAGGTAGAGCCCGAGGAAGATCGCTTCCGTGAAGAAGGCGAATCCCTCGAGCGAGAACGGCATGCCGATGATGCTGCCCGCCAGACGCATGAAGTCCGGCCACAGCAGGCCCAGCTCGAAGGACAGCACCGTGCCCGACGCCGCCCCCACACCGAACAGAATCGCGGTGCCCTTCGCCCAGCGATGACTCAGCTCCAGCAGCACCGCATCGCCGGTCCGCAGCCACCGCCCCTCCGCGATCACCATGAGCAGCGGCATGCCCATGCCCACGACCGCGAAGATGATGTGGAACGCCAGCGAGAGCGCCATCAGCGAACGGGCAAAAAAGAGGTCGGACATTGGGTGCCAGGATCGTGTCAGGTTCTGTAAGGTCTGCTGCGGCCGTCGGGAATCGAAATGCGTTGCCGGGGCTGGTTGCTGGGGCTAACGGATCGTCAGGATTGAACGACGCAGCTGGGACTCGTTGCCGGGCTCGGTCACCGGAACGAATCGCATGGACTGAACTTCGTTTGCCGGGCAGGGCCGCACGGCGCTAATTCTGAGTTATAGGCGCCTTGCTGACGCCGATCTGCTTATCCGCCCCCCGCGGAACTACGCCGCGCAGAATCCGCGCCCCGGCCCCGGCAACCAGCGCCAGCAACGCAGTGAGAATCCGTTAATAGGCAGCCAGCTCAACGATGGCCCCCAGCACGTCGTCGACCTGGGGCAGGATCTCGTCTTCGAGCTGGGGTGCGTAGGCGACCCAGGTATCGAGGGAGGCGACGCGGCGCACGGGGCCGTCCAGCCATTCGAACAGCTCACCGGCAAGGCGGGCGGCGATCTCGGAGCCGATGCCCCAGGAGAGCGAGTCCTCGTGGGCGACGACGACCTTGCTGGTCTTGCGCACGGATTCCGCGATGCACTCCATGTCCAGCGGATTGAGCGAACGCAGGTCGATCACTTCGACGCTGATGCCGCGCTCTTCGGCGATGCGCGCGGCATCGAGAGAGCGCTTCACCAGCGCACCGCAGGTCACCACCGTGAGATCCGTTCCGGTGCGCACGACTTTCGCCTTGCCGAAGGGAATCATGAAATCCGGTCCCGGATCCTTCCCCTTGTTGTAGACCTGGCGATAGAGGTGTTTGTGCTCGAGGAACATCACGGGATCTTCGCAGCGGATGGCAGTGCGCAGCAGGCCGTTGGCATCGAGTGCCGTGGCCGGCAGCACCACGCGCAGGCCGGGCGTGTGCGTGAACAGCGTTTCGCCCGTCTGCGAGTGATAGATGGCGCCGCCCTTGAGGTAGCCGCCGTACGCGACACGCACCACCACGGGTGAAGCCCAGGCACCGCCCGAACGATAGCGCATCGTGGCCAGCTCGTTGCGCAGCTGCATCATGGCCGGCCAGATGTAGTCGAAGAACTGGATCTCGACCACCGGCTTGAGGCCACGCGTGGCCATGCCCACCGCCCGGCCCACGATGTTGGCCTCGGCCAGCGGTGAATTGAACACGCGGTTGGAACCGAAGCGGCGCTGCAGTCCCCAGGTGCACTTGAAGACGCCGCCCTTGCCCTTCACCTGCTCCAGCACATCCTCGCGCGAGGCGTCGGCCACATCCTCGCCGAACACGACGATGCGCGCGTCACGCTCCATCTCATCGCGCAGCGCCGCGTTGATGAGGTCCACCATGGTGGTCTCATCGCCGCGGAAGTCGGGACGGTCTTCGGTGTCGAAGGCAGCGCCCGTCGGATCCACATCGCGGGAATAGAGGTGCAGCATGGCCGTGGACGGCGCGGGCTGTGCCTGCTCGACGGCACGGTTGGACGCGGCCTTCACCTCGGCATCGACTTCCTGTTCCAGTGCAGCGAGTTCCGCCGCACTGGCCACTTCGTGCTCGATCAGCCAGCGGCGGAAGTTGGGAATGGGATCACGGGTGGCGTCCAGCTTGCGCTCCTCATCCGGACGATACGCCCGCTCGTCGTCGGAATTGGAGTGCGAGTAGGGCCGGATCACGTGCGCGTGCAGCAGTGCCGGTCCCTGGCGCGAACGGCAGTGCGCCACGGCGCGCGCGCCCGCCTCATAACTCGCGATTACGTCGCAGCCGTCGAATTCCTCGACGTAGAGGTTGGGGAAGCTGCGCACCACCTGGCTGATGCGGCCGCCGGGCGTGTTCACCTCGACGGGCACGGAGATGGCGTACCCGTTGTCCTCGACCAGGAACAGCACCGGCAGCTGCATGTTGCAGGCGCTGTTCAGGGCCTCCCAGAACTCGCCCTCCGAGGTCTGGCCCTCGCCTGTGGTGCAGAGCACGATCTCGTCATCCACGAAGGCTTCCAGCCGCTCGCGCATCCGCGCATCGCGACCGGCGCGCATGCCCGCCTCGGCGCAGCCCACGGCCTGCAGGAACTGCGTGCCCGTGGGCGATGATGTGCTGGCAATGCGCAGCTCGCGCTGGCCCCAGTGCGAAGGCATCTGGCGTCCGCCACTCGACGGATCACTCTCCGCACCCACCGCCTGGAGCAGATGGTCGTAGGGCGTCATGCCCAGAGCGAGCGTCAGTGCGCGATCGCGGTAGTAGAGATAGAACCAGTCGGAGCCGGGCCGCAGATGCGGGGCAATGCCCGCCTGCACGCCTTCGTGTCCGGCGCCCGAGATCTGGAAGAAAATGCGGTTCTGGCGTTTCAGCAGGATTTCCTGATCGTCGGTCCTGCGCGCCGCGACCATGGTGCGATAGAAGCCGAGCAGCGTCGCTTCATCCGGGGGCTGCGTCCGCTTCCGGCTGGTGGGTCTTGCCTTGGTTGCCATGCTTGCGCGTCGGTTTCACAAATGCGCCGCCACGCGAGAGCGGACGGTCCTCGTGCTCGGGCGCGAGGGCGCTGGAATAGTAGCCTATTATACCCGGCGTCGGTTTACATGCCAACGGCAGCCCGGCTATTTTTCGGCCGCGACATGCGTATAGCTGCAGGCCGGGCAGGCCGATATTGAGATACGGGTCGACACTGTTGCGCATGGTGCGGCTCGCCGCACAACGACCGCGACTGGGTTGGGCGTTGCTGCGGACCGCGTGGCGGTTCCGGTCGCGTGACTGGTACCGCAGAGCGCCATTCCTGCCGTTGCCGCCGCGCGCGTTTCTGGCGTGGCGCATGCACACGGCGTGGGGCGACGCGGGGCACCAGCCGGAAGCCGTCGAGTTGCAGCGCTACCTGGAATGGGCGCTGGCCATGCGACCCGCGAAGCAACGATAGTGGGTTCCCGACCACGCGCCGCGCAACAGCGGGGACGGCGGGAAACCCGGAGGCTGCACGCATGCTGAAGAGCGGACTGATCGCACTGATTCTGCTGGGCTTCGCCTGGGCGTATCCACCCACACGGGCACGCATGGTGTACGCCGCCAGGCCGGCGCTCGAGCGCATGGGCCCGTTCGGCGAGACGGTGCTCACGCCGGTCCACCGCTACTCGACAAGCAGCGAAGTCAGCTTCATCATCGATCAGATCCTGCTGGCTCGCACAGAGGGCAAGGAAGTGCCCGATGAGCGAACGTTCCAGCGCTGGATGTCGAAGCGCATCCTGACCAAGAACAACGGCAAGGATGCCTGGAACCATCCCTACTACCTGATCCGTGTGGCCGGCATCATGACGGTCGGGTCGGTCGGACAGGACGGCCAGCGCGGAACCTCGGACGACATTCGCAAGACGATTCCATTCTGAGCGGAGCTCGTTGGAAGCGCTACTCGGCCAGATCATCGACATAATGCGGGCGGTCGGACCCGGGGTCGTCTTCGTCGTGACCCTGGTCGAGACCGCATTTTTCATCGGCCTGCTGGTGCCGGCGGAAGCGACGATCCTGGTTGCCGCCTTCCTGGCCGCGGAGCAGGTGTTCGAACTGGAACACGTACTGGCGGCGACGATTCTGGGCGGACTGGCCGGCGATCAGATCGGCTATTCGCTGGGACGCCTGGGCGGGCGGCGCGCGGCAGCGAAACAGGGCTGGCTGGGCCGCCTCTGGTCACGGCACGAGGCGCGCGCCACCGTGCTGTTCCGCAGTCACGCCATCGTGGCCGTCTCGCTGGCGCGCTTCGTGTCCTTCGTGCGCACGCTCATGCCGTGGTTCGCAGGCATGACGCGCATGCCGTGGCCGCGCTTCTTCTTCTACGACGTGCTGGGCGTCGTGGCCTGGGGAACGGCGTCCGTGTTCGCGGGTTTTCTGGCGCGCGAGAGCTGGCACGTCGTGGCCCGCGCGATCGGCAGCGCAAGCGCCCTGCTCATCGGTGTGGTGCTCCTGAGCGCGGCCATCGTCGTGTGGCGCAGGCGGGCGCACGCCGGAGTGCCCCACGACGCGGGCGAGCGAACGGACGGCGCGAGGACAGGCGGAAACCACGTGTATCGCGTGGCACTGACAGGCAACATCGCGAGTGGCAAGTCGAGCGTGGCCGATGTCTGGCAGCGCCTGGGCGCTACGCTCATCGATGCCGATGTGCTGGCGCGGCGCGCGGTGGAGCCGGGTACGCCCGGCGCCGCCGCAGTGGCCGCGGCCTTCGACGCCGACGTGGTGCAACCCGATGGCGCCATCGATCGCGCGGCACTGCGCCAGCGCGTGTTCGCCGATGCCGCCGCCCGCCAGCGGCTGGAAGCCATCCTGCACCCCGAGATCGAGCGGCTGCGCCAGGCGGCAGAGCGCAGCGCGACGGAAGCCGGAAAGAACATCGTCGCCCACATCATTCCGTTGCTGTTCGAAGTGGGCATGGAGCGCGCCTTCGACACCGTGGTGCTGGTGGATGCGCCCGAAGCGGTGCGCCTGGAGCGGCTGGTCAGCCGGCGCGGGCTCGCCCCGGAGGAGGCGCAACGCATGATCGCCGCGCAATGGGCGGCCGCACGCAAACGCAACCCGGACGTGATCGTGATCGAGAACGCGGGCACACCCGAGCAGCTGGAGGCAAGGGCCGCTGCAGTCTGGCGCGACATCGAGCGACGGGCCGCGCAGTGATACAGCGACCGCCGCCTGTCCCCGTGCCCGAACACCGGCGCGCACCGCTGCAGCGCATTGCCGCCGCACTGCACAGCGCACGACGCGTGGCGCTCACCACGCACGTCAACGCGGACGGCGATGGCGCCGGTTGCGAGGCCGCACTGGCCTGCTGGCTCGCACAGCTGGGCAAACCCGCTGTTATCGTGAACCCCACGCCCTTCCCGGACCTCTACCGCCACCTGCTGGAAGACCCGTCGCAGATCGTGGATCCGGGGACCGTGCGCACGTCGGCGGCGCTGCGCGATGCGGATACCCTGGTCGTGGTGGACACCAGCGAGCGTGAGCGCATTGGTCGCGTGGCCACGGCCCTGAGCGGGCGCAACGTCATTGTCATCGATCACCACATGCCATCGCAGGAGCCGATTCAGGGCACGGCGATCCAGGACGACAGCGCGGCGGCCACCGGCGAGCTGATCTATGATCTCCTGGTGACCGCCGGCGCGGAACGGCCCTGGCCGCTGGCCATCACGCGAGGCGTGTATACCGCCATCGCCACGGATACCGGTTCGTTCCGTTTCTCCAACACTTCGGCGCGCGCGCACGCCGTCGCCGGCGACCTCATCGCGCAGGGTGTGAATCCGGAAGAGGTTTATCGCGCGGTCTTCGCGTCCATGCCGCTGCGCCGTCTGCGCCTGCTGCAGCAGGCACTGGCGCGACTGGAAGTGGATCCGGACCTGCCGCTCACGTGGATCGTTCTGGAGCGCAGCGTCATGGAGCAGACAGGCACGACCAACGAAGACCTCGATGGTATTGTCGAACAGGCGAGGGCGGTCAAGGGCACCGAGATCGCGATTCTGTTCCGCGAGACGCCGGATGGATCGACCAAGATCTCGCTGCGCTCGAGCGGACCGGCCAACGTGAACGCCATTGCCAGGCAGTTCGGTGGCGGCGGTCACATCAAGGCATTGGGTGCGCTCGTCGCGGAGCCAATGTCGGACGTGGTGCCACGCGTGCTCGATGCCGCGCGCGCCGCACTGCGCGAGTCGGGACTGGGCTTCCGCCCCGATCGTGACGGCGGTTAGATTGCGGCAACACACAACGGAGTGCAGCCCGCGAACGTGACGTCCTACCGTCCTCCTGATTTCAGCGAGCCTCGCCTGGCGCAGGCGCCCGACGCGCGCTTCGATCCCGCACCGGCGGACGGCGTTCTCCCGGAGGGTTTTTTCCCCACCACCAACCTGCCCACGTACGTGAAGCTGAACGGCAGCTGGCAGCTGCCGCGCTTTCCGCGCATGGACAGCGGCATCGTGCTGCACCACGACGGCTCACTGGAAGTGCTCGAGGGTCGCTACGTGAAACGCGATCAGCGCATCGCCGTGGGCTTCGCCGAGGATGGCAGTGAAGGCATCTTCGTGAACTCGCACGGCTTCCTCGATGAAGCCTCGGAAGACTTCGCGTTCATGCGCTCCGAAGTCAGCCGCGAGAAGCCGGTCGATTATCCCGAAATGGCCAGGCTGCTGGTGGCGGAACGCGACCGCGGTGGCCACATTGTCTGGGTGCTGGGCCCCGCCGTGCTCCACTCGCGCGGCCGCGACCTCGTCACCTGGTTCGTGGAGCGCGGCTTCGTCAACGCGCTCCTGGGCGGCAACGCCATTGGTGTGCACGACATTGAGCAGGCACTGCTGGGCACTACGCTGGGCATGGATCGCAGCGGCCGGCCCGTGCCCGGCGGCCACGGCTTCCACATGCGCGCCATCAACCGCATTGCGCGTGCGGGCTCCATTGCCCACGCCGTCGACCAGGGCATCCTGACCGAAGGCATCATGCACGCCTGCGTGCGGTACGATGTGCCCTTCGTGCTGGCCGGCTCCGTACGCGATGACGGGCCGCTCCTCGACACCATCACCGACACGACCCGCGCCCAGGAGCTGATGCGCGAGCACGCGCGCAAAGCGACCATGGCCATCATGATCGCCACCGCGCTGCACTCCATCGGCTTTGGTAACATGCTGCCATCATACGTGGTGGAGGCCGACCAGTCGCTGCGCCCGCTGGCTACGATTGCGGTCGATTCATCCGAGTTCGTGGTCAGCAAACTCAAGGACCGCGGGACGCACCAGGCCTTCGGCGTGATCACCAACGCACAGGATTTCCTGCACGTGCTGCGCTACTTCGTCGAGCACGAGATCGGCGCGGAAGCGCCCGCCCCACCCCTGCGGAGGACAAGGTGATCAGCCAGTGGGTGAACCTCGCGGATGAAGGCGCGTTGCACTCACTGCTGCAGCGACTCACGGCGCGCGTGGCGGTCGCTGCAATCGACGCGCTCTGGATCTTCCCCACACGGCGCGCCTCCGGTGTCGAGAGCACCGTCGTCGTTCTTGCCGTGTTCGAGCCGGGCGCACCTGAGCGCCGGCGGGTGGGCGCCGTCCGCTGGCTGGTCACACGCGACCGCAAGGCCAGAGCGACGGTGCAGGAGGAGATCTACGAGTACGCTACCGCACCCGCCGATGCGCTGGCGCGTGTGGTCGAAGGCGTGGTACGGCGGTTGGGCGACGACGCCACCCAACCTCCACGCGCGGAATCCATCAACGGGGAGCCGGAACGCTGGCGTGCACTCCTGCGTGCGCTGGGTGCGCCCGCGGACGAGAGCGCGCAGGGACGCGGGGCAGCAACGTCGCCTGATGCCGTTGCAGCAGAGCCAGCGGTGCCCCTGACCACCACCCCCGACGATGCCTCGCCGTCGACTTCCGCGAGCGATGCGTCGCTTCTCATGGCAGCAGAACCGGACGCCTGATCGAGGTCCCGCGGTACGCATCGAGCGGAGTGCTCGTTGCGGCGGCTGATGATCTTCGCTATCCATAATCATTATCGTTTGGTCCGCCGTGGAGGATTCGCGTGTCGTTCGTTCACCTCTTTCGCCGATATCTGAGGGACCGCGGGCTGCCGGTGACGCAGCAGCGGGAGGCGGTTGCGGAGGTCGTGTTCGCGGGACAGGGCCACCTGTCGGTGGACGAGATCGAGGCGCAGCTGCGCGATCGGGGTGAGCGCATCGGCAAGGCGACGATCTATCGGACGCTCGAGATGCTGGTGAAGAGCGGTTTGGTGGAGGAGCACGATTTCGGCGAGGGCTTCAAGCGGTACGAGCACCTGTTCGGGCAGAAGCCGGTACGCGAGCACCTGGTGTGCACGGAGTGCGGGAAGGTGACGGAGATTCACAGCTCGGAGCTGGTGCGGGTGCAGGAGGACGAAGCGCGGCGCCACGGTTTTCAGCCGGCGCGCTACCGCTTGCAGATCTATGGTCTGTGCGCGGCCTGTGTGGCCGCGGGTGCGGAAGTCCGCTGGGAAGGTCTGACCTGCCCGATCGAGACGATCTGACGGTGGGATCGGGCAACGGATCAGCAGCCGGGGGATGAGGGGCAGGGAATCCGGGCCGAAACCGGTCATGCCCGCGAGGGGCCGCGCGTTTCACATACAGATTTCCGCGGCTTTGTCCTCCAAAGCCATCGCCGTCGACGGGAAACGCCATGCGACGGGGCCACGACAAGAACACGCTGCACACGATCCGTAGCGCAACGGCGCGGTACGGCGCGGTGGGTTGCGCGCTAGGTCTGTTGCTGGCGGCGAGTGATGGTGTGGCGCAGGAGATCCGGGGTGTAGTGGTGCTGTCGGGCAGTGGCTCGCCGATCGCGGGCGCACTGGTTTCGGCGGTGGCGGCGGACGGACATCGGACGGCCCTCTCGGTTTCGGATCGGGAGGGTCATTTCGTCCTCGCGTCCGCGCAGGGTGCAGCGACGCTGCGTGTCGACGCGATCGGGCGGCGAGCTGCCACCGCTGCTGTGCCCGCGACGGGCGAGGCGAGAGTCGAGCTGCCGCGCGAGTCGATCGACCTGGCGAAAGCGGTTGCGAGCGCACCCGCACGCTGCGAAGTGCAGCCGGGTCCGGACAGGCCGGCGGGTCTGCTGCTGAGCGAAGCACGGAAGGCACTGGCGATCGAGTCATGGACCCGCGCGCGTCATCTCTTCCTGTACGATGTCTTCCAGTACCAGCGGCGGCTCGGACCGGGTGACCGCATTGAAGGCGAGCAGGGCCGGCAGCTGCAGGGACTCGCGGAGAGTCCCTCGCGCAGTCGCTCGCCCGATCAGGTCGCACTCGAAGGCTACGCGCAGAGCACGCCGCGCGGCGACGTCCTGTTCGCGCCCGACGCCAATGTGCTGCTCTCCGATCAGTTTGCGAGCGGCCACTGCTTCGGTGTGCGGCTGGAACCGGCGCAGCACGGGCATGCCAGCCGCGTGGGCATCACGTTCGAGCCGGTGGCGGGCCGCAAGGCAGTCGACATTTTCGGTGTAATGTGGCTGGATGCGGAGACAGCCGAACTGAGCGATGTCGACTTCGCGTACAGCGGCCTCGCAGCGCGCGGGCCGCGCGCGCCGGCGGGTGGCCTCAGTTTCCAGCGACTCTCGAACGGATTGTGGACGCTGGGCCGCTGGTGGGTGCGTACACCGCCGCCGCCTTCCGCCGAGCCACCCCTCGCGCGCGAAGATGGCGCCGAGGTGATGCGCGTGGCGCTGACCGATGGTTCGGTGCTGCCCGTGATTTCGCGCGCGCACCTGCTGGGTGTGGTGAACAGCGTGAAGGGGGGCGTGCCCATCGAGGGAGCGCGGGTCCGGCTGATCGGCACGAACTACGAGGCGACGACGAATCCCGATGGTCGCTTCTACATTCCCGAGCTGCCCGCGGGCCGCTTCCGCGTGGGTGTCGCGCCCGGCCCCACGGCGAACGTGGTGCCGCTGACGCACGACGTCTGGCTGGCCGGCAATCAGACGACGCAGGTCGAGATCGACCTGGCCGACAGCGCGCGCGCGCTGCAGTCCGCAAACATGCAGTTATCCGCCGCGGACAGCCTGCGTTATTTCCTGCGCAGCGCCGGCATCGTGACCACCCAGCGTGTCGACAGCCTGATCAATGACGCGCTCACCACGCACGAGCCGGGCAAGCTGGTGGGACGCGTGTTCGACCGCTCCACGGGTCGCGCCGTGCCCGGTGCGGAGGTTGTGCTGACCGGTACCGAGCATCACGCCATCACGGGCTCCGACGGCCGCTTCCGCATCGGCGATGTGCCCTCGGGCTCGTACGTCGTCGAGACCCACATGCTGGGCTTCGAGGCGCGCGCGGACACGGTTTCCGTACCCGCGGGCCTGGTGATCGATGCCGAGGTGGGCCTGGCCACGCAGGCCATCAAGCTCGATCCCATCACCGTGACCGTACGCTCCCGCTGGCTGGACCAGAACGGCTTCTTCGATCGCCGCACGAGCGGGCTGTCCGGCCACTTCTTCACGCGCCGCGACATTGAAGAGAAGCACCCCGCGCTGTTCACCGATCTGCTGCGTGACATTCCCGGCGTCTTCGTCCTCACCAACGAAGTCGGCACCTCCCAGGTCCGCTTCCGCCGCGTCACCACCATCATCAACGCCAACGATGAGCTGCGCGGCTGCGAGCCCGGCGTCTACTATGACGGCGTGCCGCTCAATTCCGGCTGGGACCAGATGCACAACATCCCCATTCCCTTCATCGACGGCATCGAAGTCTACGTCGGCGCCGCCACGCCCATCGAATACAAGAACTCCTGCGGCGTCATTCTCATCTGGACCCGACGCCCCCGCTGACACGGAAACATCCGAGCGCCAGCAACGAGTCCTGATGCGTTATGGCGTTCCCGGGCAACCAGCCCCAGCAACGCTGTTGGAAACCGCGACTACTCCCGGCTTCCTTCCAGATAGGTATATCCGGCCAGTCCCTCGATGTAGTCGGCAATGAAGGCATTGGCTTCGGTGCGGGAGAGGCCAGTGGCGTTCTGGACTTTGCGCCGGAACGTGGTCACCAGATCCTGGGCGTTGAACTGTACGTAGTTCAGGACTTCGGTGATGGTGTCGCCGTGCACGAGGTCACCGACTTCGTAGCCCTTGTCGGTCAGGCGGATGTGCACGGCGTTGGTGTCGCCGAAGAGGTTGTGCAGGTCGCCCAGGATTTCCTGATAAGCGCCTGTCAGGAAGATGCCGAGAACATAGGGCTCGTCGTGCCGGAAGGTGTGCAGCTCGAGGCTGCTCTTGGGCCGGCGCCAGCCGGCGAAGCGGTCGATCTTGCCATCGGAATCGCACGTCACATCCTGCAGCGTGCCTCGCCGCACCGGCTCTTCCTCCAGGCGGTGGATGGGCAGGATGGGAAAGAGCTGGTCGATGGCCCAGGAATCGGGCAGTGACTGGAAGACGGAGAAATTGCAGAAGTAGCGATCGATGAGGATCGAGTCGATGTCGGGAAGGATGTCGTCGTAATCCTCGAGGTCGGGTTGCGCCAGCTGGCGGATGCGGTTCATGACCGCGAGGTAGCTGCGCTCGCCCAGGGCGCGCTCGGATAGCGACAGCACGCCGCTGTTGAACAGGTTGTGCAGCTGCTCCTTGGCGAAGGTCGAGTCGTGGTAGGCTTCGCGCAGGTTGCGCTGGTCGATGTCGCGGAAGGTCTCGCTCAGCTCGTGCACCAGCATGTGCGCGTCTTCCGGGATCTCCGGCGGCGGCTCGGCGATCTGGGACTCGAGGTCGATGACGTTGACTAACAGCAATGCATGGTGCGCGGTGAGCGCGCGCCCCGACTCGGAGATGACGTGGGGCATGGGCAGCTCCGCATCACGACAGGCCTCGGCCAGTGTGTAGATGATGTCGCTGGCATACTCGCGGATGGTATAGTTGGCGCTGGCCGCACCGGTCGAGCGGGTGCCGTCGTAGTCGACGCCCAGGCCGCCGCCCACATTGACGTACTGCACGTCGACGCCCAGACGGCGCAGCTCGACGTAGTAGCGCGCTACCTCCGTCATGGCCTGCTTGATGTTGCGGATGTCGGGGATCTGCGAGCCCAGATGGAAGTGCACCATGCGCAGCAGATCCACGCGGCCGGCGGCGCGCAGCCGGTCCAGCACGCGCATCAGCTCGGCGGCGGTCAGTCCGAACTTGCTCTTCTCGCCCGCACTCTCGGACCAGCGCCCGGCGCCCGCCGTGCTCAGCTTGATGCGCACACCCGCAGTGGGCTGGACGCCCATGTCATCGCTCACACGGATCAGCAGGTCGACTTCGCTCGGTTTCTCCAGCACCACGAGCACGGTGTGGCCCAGCTTCTGCCCCATGAGGGCGAGGCGCATGTACTCCTCGTCCTTGTAGCCGTTGCAGACAATCACGTGGTCGGTACGCTCGGACAGCGCCAGCACCGCCTGCAGCTCGGGCTTGGAGCCCACTTCCAGACCCACGCCGAACTTCTCGCCGAACGCGACGATCTCCTCGATGATGTGCTTCTGCTGGTTCACCTTGATGGGGTAGACGATGGTGTAGCGCGCGGTGTACTCGTACTCGCGAATGGCGGCATCGAACTTCTCGTAGAGCGTCTCGATGCGCGTGCGCAGGATATCCGAGAAACGCAGCAGCATGGGCAGGCCCACACCCTGCGCCTGCAGGTCCATGGCCAGCTCGTAGAGGTCGAGGCCGCGCCGCGCATCACGGGTGGGGTGCACCGTCACGTGCCCGCGCTCATTGATGCCGAAATAGCCGACACCCCAGCCTTCGATGTTGTACAGCTCCTTGGAATCTTCGATCGTCCAGGTCATTCTCTCCGCCCGCAGAATTGAGCGCGCAAGTTGGGGCATTGCCGGCTCTGCCTCAAGGGCCGCGCTCGCGCGCGCTATTGCGCGCCGGCCGGCCGACCCGCCGATTGACCGCCGGTTGCCGGCAGGGCGAGGCCGCGCGCAAGGAGGAGCAGTGCCCAACCGACGCGTCGCGAACGCGCCCGGACGAGGCAGCGTCGGGAGCGTTCGTGTGGAAGGAGGAGGCATGAGTCTGCCGCAGGGGCTGGCCGGATTGCCGTGGGAGCTGCCGCACAATTTCCTCGGGCTGGACGAGGCGACGAGCAACTTCGAAAACGCGCGCGCCGTGATTTTTCCCGTGCCCTACGAGTCGACCACCAGCTACGGCGGCGGCACGTCACACGGGCCGCGCGCCATCATCGAAGCTTCGCGCTACATTGAGTTGTACGATCAGGAGCTGGACGCCGAGCCGTACGAGGGGGGCATTGCCACGCTGCCCGCACTGTCGCTCTCGCGTGCCGGCGCCGAGGCGGCCATCGCCGAGCTGCGTGCTGCGTACGATGCACTGCTCGAGCGCGCCGGCGACCGCTTCATCATCACGCTGGGCGGCGAGCACTCGATCAGCAGCGCGCCCGTGCTGGCATGGGCGGATCGTCTGGGCCGGCGCCTGAGCGTGCTGCAGATCGATGCGCACACCGACCTGCGCCCTGCCTACGAGGGCAGTCCCTGGTCTCACGCATCCGTGATGGCGCGCGTGCTGGACCGCGCCGACATCGTCGCTGTCGGCATCCGTGCCCTCACCGCGGAAGAACGTACCCTGGCCCGGCAGCGTGCCGACAGCATCAGCATTTTCTTCGCTGATGACATCCACACTGGCGATGCCTGGATCGACGACGTGCTGCACCGGCTGGGCGACGATGTGTACCTCACCTTCGATGTCGATGGTTTCGACCCGTCGCTCATCCCCTCGACCGGCACACCCGAGCCCGGCGGCCTCACCTGGTATCCCGTGCTGCAGCTGCTGCGCCGCGTGTTCACGGAGAAGCACGTGGTCGCCGCCGATGTGGTCGAGCTGGCGCCGATACCGGGACTGTTCGCGCCTGATTTCCTGGTCGCCAAGCTGGTCTACAAGATGATCGGGTACCGTTTTCATGCGAAGGGATAGTCGGCGGCGACATTGGCTCGCAGTGACAAGGGCGACGGACTGGAGCAGGGGTCGAAGGAGGAGGAGGTGGGTGGGAGGGGGAGAGGATCGGGGGAGATCTAACTGCTTGTTAATCAGGCAACGGGTTCGCGGTAGCGGGACAGCAGCGCATGGATGTCCAGCGGTTCGTCGACACGCGCTCCGGGCGGGACCAGGCCCGGGCGCGTGAGCAGGAAGGGATAGTACTGGGCGCCGCCCATGGCGCCGTGCGCGCCGACCTGGTCGTCGAAGCAGATGCACACGTTGCGCACCGGGTCCCAGGCGCCGAAGAGCACGATGTCGCCGGCATGGGGCTGCTGCGCCAGCCGCGCGATGGCGCGCCGCTCCAGCTGCGTGCTGGCGTAGTCGTGCAGCGGATCCTCGCCTGACAGCACCTCGATCTCGCCGGCCGGCGTGACCAGCGCGCGGCCGCGCATTGACTCGACGTGCGCGCCATCCAGCATGCGCGTGATCACCACGCCAATGCCGCGGTGCGCGACCAGGAAGTAGTAGAGCGCGCGGCGGTCGGCGTCGGCGCGGATCTCGTCCAGGTGCAGTGGCGTTTCCGGCTGCGTCCAGTAGACGTGCGCCAGTGAGGATGAGTACGTGACCACGAGCTGCGTCTCCGGCGACTGGCGCACGACCTCGGCGACCAGCGGGAACAGGCCGTAGTGGCTGCGCAGCCAGCGACCGATGCGAAGACCCAGATGACGGGCGGCAGGATTCGACTGCTGCGACACCTGCTCCAGCTCGCGCACCAGGAAATCCATGGCATCGTGATTGTCGGTGGCGTAGTCGCCGGTGCCGGCCATTACCAGCACGCCATGGCGAGCGGCCGCGACAATGGTCGCGCCCAGGGTTTCGCCGAATTCGACGCGATACGGCACGGATGGCGTCTGGCCGTGATCGCTCAGTATGTAGAGGTCATAGGGACGGCCGGGCAGACGGCGCAGCATGCGCATGATCTCGCCCACTCGCCGGTCCATGGCGCGGATGCCGGCCAGCGCGGCACGCGAGCGCGGGCCGAAGTGGTGCGCAAACTCGTCGTATGAATTGTAGGTCGTGTAGATGAAAGGCACGCCCACGTAGATGTCGAGCAGCACTGCCAGTGTCTGCAGCTCGCGCAGCAGCACATCCGTGCCGATGTGCAGCAGCGGGATGTACCACCAGTAGTGCGTGGACTGGCCACGCAGCTGACTGATGAGGCGGTTCCACTCCTCGAGCATGTACTCCCACACGGCGGCCAGAATCATGCGCACCATGCGCACAGGGTGCAGCAGCGCAAGGAGCGACACGCGCGCGCCGCCCATTTTCTGAAAGAAAGGCTGGGCGCGCTGGGCCGCGAGCGTGAACGCGGCACGGTCGGCGCCGCCATCGAAGATGTTCGTGTAGCTCGAGCCACCGGCGAGGATACCGGTCTGCGGCAGGCGGTCGCGCACGTGCTGCACATCCGCGGGTCGCGAGCCCACGATCACGCGGCGTTCGTCCTTGATGTAGAAACGGAACGCGGGAATCTGCGACTGGACACCGTGGAAGATGGCGGCCTGGACAGAGGGCGTGGCACTCGGCAGGCCGGCGGTGTACTTACGCAGCTGCCAGCCATCGCGCTGCAGCAGGCGGCGCAGGCGAGGCGCCCAGCCTTGCTGGATGGCGTGCAGCAGATCATCGTGGCTGAGCGCGTCCAGCTGGATCACGACGAAGCCGCGTTCGGCCGGCTGCCCGGTCATGCGCTCGCGCCGTTCGCGGGCGAACGGGAAGTACTTGACTCGATAATAGAGGCGGTAGAGCGCCTGCCGGAGCCGCCGTAAGCGACGAGACGACATGAACTCGATCAGTTTCGCGGTGGCTTTCCTCGCAGGGTTGCTCTCCTTCCTCTCGCCCTGTGTTCTGCCACTCGTTCCCGTCTATCTCGGGCTCATCACAGGGCTGAGCCTCGAGGATCTGCACGGGCAACCCTCGCGCCGCGCAGTGCTGATTCCCGCGCTCTGCTTCGTGGGTGGCTTCAGTCTCATATTCCTGCTGCTGGGCGCATCGGCCACACTCGTGGGGCAGCTGTTCCGCCAGTACCAGGACTGGATCGCCCGCATTGGCGGGGTCATGGTCATCTTCTTCGGCCTGCACCTGCTGGGTGTGTTCCGGCTGACACCGCTGTTACGCGAGAAGCGACTCCACCTCACCAATTCGCCGCGCGGGTACCTGGGCGCGGCCGCCGCCGGCCTCGCGTTCGGCGCGGGCTGGACTCCCTGCATTGGGCCGGTGCTCGGCACGCTGCTGACCTGGGCGCTCGTGCGCGACACGATGTGGAACGCGATGGGGTTGCTGATCGCCTACTCGCTGGGCCTCGCCGTGCCGTTCATCCTCGCCGGGCTTGCGACGGGCGCGTTCCTGCGCGCAACGCGCCGCTTCCGTCGCCTGATCCCCATCATGGAAAAAGCCTCGGGCGCCCTGCTGCTGGTGGTTGGACTGATGCTCGTGACCGGCAGTTTCACCATGCTGTCCGCGTTCTTCGCGCGCTTCACACCCGATTTTCTGCTGGAGCGTCTGTAGGCGACGCTTCGAGCCACAACGGTATGCGCCGGACCAGCTCGCGCGGCTCGATCGGCTTCACGAGGATGGCCCGCGCAACCCGCATCGGCGCAGGCCCGGCTGACATCGGCTCCCGAACGTCCGGTCATGGCGACAATGGGCACGCCCTGCGTTTCCTGATGCCTCGCCAGCTCGCGGGGCAGCTCGAGGCCGGAGCCGTCGGGCAATCCCAGGTCGAGCAGAATCAGCGAAGGCCGCTCGGCGGCTGCACTGGCAAAGGCTTCGCCCAGACTGCCCGCTTCCGTGACATGATAACCGGAGGCTTCGAGCAGAGTGCGGAAGGCGCGGCGCAGGAGAGGCTCATCGTCGACAAGCAGGATCGTTGACATTGGCCGGGCTCAAGCTAGGGTTTCGTCTGCAGGCCCGGCAACCGTTCCGGCCTCCAGCGTATCCGCCAGCAGCTGACGGCGAAGCAGTGTAGTGTACAGGCCACCCGCCGCGACGAGTTCCGCATGGCGACCGCGCTCCACGATGCGCCCGCCGTCCAGCACCAGGATCTGATCGGCGTTCATGACCGCGCTCACCCGGTGACTCACAACGACCGACGTACGTTGAGCGAATACACCGCCCAGCCCGCGCAGGATCTCGGTCTCGGTCTGCGTGTCCACCGCACTGAGCGCATCGTCGAGAATCAGCACGCGCGCATCCCTCGCCAGTGCGCGAGCCAGTGTGGTGCGCTGGCGCTGTCCCCCGGAAAGATTGACGCCGCGCTCGCCCAGCCGCGTCTCGTAGCCCTGCGGAAACAGCGCGATCGCCTCATCCAGTCGCGCCACCGCAGCGGCGGACTCGACGCGACCATCACGCACCGCACCGTGGGGCAGGCCGAGCGCAATGTTTTCCGCGATCGTCGCGGAAAAAACGAAGGCGTCCTGCGGCACCACGGCCATGACCGCACGCACCTGTTCGAGGGAAAGTCGCTCGAGCGGAATGCCGTCCAGCCGGATCTGCCCGCGCAGGGGATCGCGCCGCCGCGTCATGAGCGCAATGATCGTAGACTTGCCTGCACCCGTGGGGCCGACGATCGCAGTCGTCTCGCCCGCGGCGATGCGGAAGCTCACGCCCTGGAGCACATCGTGCTCGGCGCCGGGATAACGAAACCAGACGTTATCGAAGACGATTTCGCCCCGCACCGCAGGCATCTGTGCAGGCGCCACGGTTTCCTGGATCGCGGACTGCGTGCGGAACAGCTCTTCGATCCGGCCCATCAATGCAGCGCCACGCTGGAACAGGTTGATGGTCCAGCCGATGGCGATCATGGGCCAGGTCAGCAGCCCCAGATAGAAGAAGAAGGCGACGAATTCGCCCGCCGTGATGCGTCCCGCCATGACGTCGAGGCCGCCGAACCAGAGCACCACCAGCACGCCCAGCCCGGCAAGAATGGCGAGCAGCGGGTCGAACAGCGCGGAGGTGCGCGCCAGCGCCATGTTCTTCTCGAAGTACTGCCGGTTCAGCGTGTCGAATTCCCGCTCCTGCGCCGCTTCCTGCGCATACGCACGCACGATGCGCACGCCACTCAGGTTCTCCTGCACCATGGTAGAGAGCACGCCGAAATGCTCCTGGATGCGCTCGAAGCGCTGGTGGATCACGCGACCGAAGTATTTCATGACGGGCGCCAGGAACACGAGCGGAATCAGCGCGAGCGCGGTGAGTCGCAGGTCGTATCCCACCATCACGGCCAGCGCCAGCACGGACACAACCACGGTGTTGACCAGGTACATGATGCCCGGCCCGATGGCCATGCGCACGGCCTGCGTGTCGTTCGTGAGGCGGCTCATCAGCTCGCCGGTGGGCATGCGGCCATAGAAGCCGGCATCGAGGCGCAGCAGGTGCGCGAACAGGTCCTCGCGCAGGTCGTTCTCAATGCGCCGGCTCGCACTGTTGAGCAGCTGACGCATGCCGAACCGGCCCAGGCCGCTGAGGGCCGTCGTTCCCACGATCAGCAGCGCGTTCACCGCCAGCAGGCGCAACGTGAAGTCAGGCCGCGACAGCGCGTCGATCGCCCGGCCCACGAACCACGGCATCAGGATGCCCGCCGCGTTGGAGAACCCGGTGAGCAGCAGCCCGGCCACGATGGCGGCGCGATAGGGACGCGCGTACGGCAGGATCCGGCGGAGCGGGTTCATTCAGGCCGGAGAGTGGACACGCCGAAGCTGATCGAGGGGACAGCGCGTCCCGCCAGCACCACGGCCGCGGGGACGCAACAACATGCTGTTAATGATGTTACGAGAATCCCCGGACATCCTGGCGAATGGCACACCGATTGCCCCCTGCAAGCACAGGAGCCGGGATGGCTCCCGCGTGGGTAGTCTACACGCCGAGCGGAGCTCGATTCAAGCCGTCGAACGTTGGAGGTTCGCGATGTTCCGACAGAAAGCGTGGTCGACCGTGCTGCTGGCCACGTCGCTGGTGATAGCAGGCGCGTGTGCGGCGCGAGACGAGGACCGGTCGGCAGTGAAGCCGGATACGGCCGTTCGCGGGCTGGATCTGGCGCTCAAGAGTGACAGTAACGCGGCCACTTTCGAGGACACGGCCACCGCGCCGCCGAAGGTGACGCCGAAACCGCAGCGCGACCGGACGCCGGCGCCCGCAGCGCGGGCAACACGCCCGGTGCCTGACCCGACGCCGCCGCCCGTGGAGCCGCCGCAGCGCTCGGTCGAGCCGCCGGCGCCGCCGGCGCCGCGTAACGTGGAGACCGCGGTGGCTTCAGGAACGACGCTGTCGCTGACATTGAACGAGACGCTCTCGACCCAGACCAACCGCGAGGGTGACAGCTTCACGGCCACGCTGGCCGAGCCCGTGCGCGATACATCAGGCGACGTGGTGATTCCGGCCGGCGCCCTGGTGCGCGGGCGGGTAACGCAGGTGCAGAAGTCGGGTCACGTGGGTGAAACCGCGGTGCTGAGCCTGGCCTTCGAGCAGATCTCGTGGCCGGATGGCAGTTACCCGCTCGAGGCTTCCGTGGTCTCCGCCAATCCGGAACGCGTGACGCGCCAGAAGACCGGCGAGCAGGTGGGCAAGGTAGCGACGGGCGCCGTCGCGGGCGCGATCCTGGGGCGCGTGCTGGGTGGCAACGGCAAAGGCGCGCTCAAGGGTGCGATCGTGGGCGCGGCGGCCGGCACGGCCATCGCCATGGGTACCGCCGACGTGGACGCCGTGCTGCGCAGTGGCAGCGCCATGATGATCCGTCTGGACCAGCCGGTCCGGCTGACCAAGGTTGTGACCTGAGAAGCGGCAGCGGGCGCAGCACGGAAGGGCCGGACGCGCGTGTGTCCGGCCCTTCGTGCATCCGCCCCGGTCCCTGGCAGGCTGTTAGGTGCTGCGGGACACCCGGACGGCAGCCCGGCAGGCGGCGATCCGCGTTCAGTAGCCGCGCGCCAGGCCGCCCTGGCGGGGATCGGCCACAGCGGTCCACTGGCCGGCACGGCGCAGAATGCTGGGTGCGCTGCCGATGTAGGAGTCGAAGGCCTGTACCTTGTGGCCCATCGCCTCGAGCGCGGCAATGGTGGCGTCATCCAGCCCGTTCTTCTCGAAGTACAGGACATTGGGCAGGTGCTGCAGGTGAATGCGCGGCGCGTACACGGCGCTGCCGATGTCCATGTCGTAATCCAGCACGTTCGACATCACCTGGAAGACGGCGCTGATGATGCGCGGCCCGCCGCGCGCGCCCGTCACCAGTAACACCGTGCTATCAGGCGCCAGCACAATGGTGGGGGTCATGGCGGAGAGCATGCGCTTGCCCGGCTGGATGGCGTTGGCCTCGCCCTGTACCAGCCCGAACATGTTGGGCACACCGGGCTTGGACGTGAAATCATCCATCTGGTCATTGAGCAGGAAGCCGGCACCCGTCACGGTCACGCCCGCGCCATACAGCTCGTTGAGCGTGGTGGTGAGTGCGACCGCGCCACCCTGCGCATTGACAATCGAGAAATGCGTGGTGTGCGAGCCTTCGACGACGTGGTCGAGGCCGGGACGGATGCCGGCGGAAGGCGTGGCGTGCGCCGGATCGATGGTGGCGCGCAGGCTGTCGATGTACTGCGGCTGCGTGAGCCACGCGGGAATGCTGACGAACGCCGGATCGCCGAGGAAGGTGTTGCGATCGGCGAACGCGCGCCGCATGGCCTCGGCCGTGAGGTGCAGCGCAGCCGTCGAGTGCCAGCCGTCGCGCGCCAGGGGAAAGCCGTCCAGCATGCCCGCGATCATGCCCAGCGTGATGCCGCCGGATGACGAAGGCGGCATGGACAGCACGGTGTGACCGCGATACGTGAAGCGGAGCGGTGCCCGCCACTGCGGCTGATAACGCGTCAGATCTTCGGTCGTGATGAGGCCGTGACCGCGGCGCATTTCGGCGGCAATCAGCTTCGCGGTTTCGCCGCGATAGAAGCCTGCAGGTCCCTGCTGCGCAATGCGGCGCAGCACCGCAGCCAGCTCGGGATTGCGCCACGTCTGGCCCGCGGCCAGCGGCTGGCCGCCCGGCAGGAACAGCGCGGCGGATGCGGGATAGCGACGCAGCCGGTCCGCAGCATCGCGCGCCGATTCGGCTACCGATGGATCCACGACGAAGCCATCACTGGCCAGCCGGATGGCGGGCGCGAGCAGCGAGTCCCACGGCAGCGAGCCCAGCTTTTCGTGCGCAGCCCATAGACCGGCCACGCTGCCCGGCACACCGGACGCGAGGTGCCCGTTGATGGAGTGGTCGGTGGTGTTGCCCGCGGCATTGAGGTACATGTCGCGCGTGGCCGCCAGTGGCGCGACTTCGCGGAAATCGAGCGCCGCTTCGCGACCATCCGCGAGTCGTGCCACCATGAAACCGCCGCCGCCGAGATTGCCCGCCTCGGGATAGACCACGGCCAGCGCGAACGCGACCGCCACCGCGGCGTCCACGGCATTGCCGCCTCGGCGCAGCACAGCGACGCCCACCTCTGTTGCGAGCGGCGCGTCCGTCGCCACCATGGCGGACGCTGCACTGGCCACGTCGGGGTGCAGCGGATACGCCCACGCGGCCGGCACCGCGCTGCTGGCCGCGGGCGGTACGCTGCCCGGCGCGCATGCGCCCAGAACGAGCGCGGCCGCTCCAAGCAGCGTATTACGGAACGCGCGGTCAAGAACTGGCTGCAGGAAGCAGCCGGCGGAGGTTCCCTGCACGAAGAACATGGACGCGTTTCGTCGCCTGAATTCAGATGCCCAGCCGTGCGCCGAAGCGCAGCAGTGTGGGGCTCACCTTGTTCTTGGCGACGCCTTCTGTCTTGTCGTGATAGATCCACCACTGATCGTACTGCGCGAAGAGCGCGATGTGGCGCCCGTATCGATACTCGAGGCCGGCGCCGATCTGCAGTGCGGGATCCGTGTTGGTGCCGCCCAGCTCGGGAATGTCCCAGCGGGCGACGCCGACGCCGCCCGTCAGGAACACGCCGATCGGACCGGGCGAGCCCTGCAGTCGCAGCGAGCCGAGGAACGCGAGCAGCTTCGCCTGACCGCTGCTCAGCTCGATGCGCTGTGTGCGATCGAAGCGCGTGTAATCAGGGCGTGACAGCACCGCGTCCACACCCAGTGCGACACCGGCGCCGGGCACGAAATGCAGGCTGCCACCGTACGCGAAGGCGTTGCGCAGCGAGAAGAAATCGACCGGTCCGTTGGAGAATCCGCCCTGTCCCGAGAGGCGGCCGGCCCAGCCACTGGCCCAGACCAGCGGGCCGCGGCCGAAGCGTGGTCGCTGGGCGCGCCCCGCGGAAGCAAAAGCGAGCAGCAGGAAGAGGGCGAAGGTGAAACAGCGCTGCAGACGAAGGGCGGCCCGGCGGGTTCTGCGTTGCATGGACATCTCCAAGGGTAGTCGCGGGCGCTTCGCCCGGATAACTTAGGCGCGCCAATGTACCCGAGGGCGAGAGAGAGCGGCAAGGCTGCGCCACGATGCAGGGCAATCCAGCGCACGATCCGCGACTTACGGAGCAGCGCAATCCGCACAGCGCGCGCATTGATGAATTGAGCACGCTCGAGATCATCGATCTCATCAACAGCGAAGATCGCAAGGTGGCGGAGGCGGTGGGCGAGCAGCGCGCGGCCATTGCGCGCGCCGCGGACCTGATCGTGCACGCACTGCGCCAGGGCGGCCGTCTGCTGTACGTGGGCGCGGGCACATTGGGCCGGCTGGGCGTGCTCGATGCCGCGGAAATGCCGTCCACCTTCGGCACGCCGCCCGCGCTGGTGCAGGGCATCATTGCCGGCGGTGCGGCGGCGCTGGTGCGGCCGCAGGAGGGCGCGGAAGACGATCGCGCGGCGGCCGCCCGCGACATTGACGAACACCATGTTAACCACTGCGACTTCGTGCTGGGCATCGCCACCAGCGGCACTACGCCCTACGTACGCGCCGCGCTGGAGCGCGCGCGGCAGCAGGGCGCGGCTACCGGCTTCCTGCTGTGCACGCCGCCCGACGCCGCCACCCTGGCCGCGTACGACGTGGTGATCGCTCCGCTCGTGGGACCCGAGGTCATCACCGGATCCACACGCATGAAGGCGGGAACCGCGACCAAGCTCGTGCTCAACACGCTCAGCACCACGACCATGGTGCGCCTGGGCAAGGTGTACGGCAACCTGATGGTGGATCTGCAGGTCACGGCGGAGAAGCTGCGCGATCGTGGTGAGCGCATACTCATGGAGACGCTCGGCATCGAGCGCGAGCCCGCGGCTCGCCTGCTGGAACAGGCCGGGGGTCACGTCAAGACCGCGATTGTCATGGGTCGGCTGCGCCTCGATGCAGGGGCCGCGCGCGCACGCCTCGATGCAGCGAACGGCGTCATTGCCATTGCCTGCAGCGACGACGCCAGCTGAGCCATGCTCATCATCGGCCTCATGTCCGGTACATTGCTGGACGGCATTGACGCGGCGCTGGTGCGCTTCAGCGGCATGAAGCCGCAGCCGACGTGGCGCCTCGAGGCGTTTCGCAGCACACCCTACACGCACGCGCAACGCGAACGCATCCACGACGCCATGGTTGCAGGCGATGCGGCCGTGCTCTGCCGGCTGCACGCGGACCTGGGCGAATGGTTCGCCGAAGCGGCCCTCGAATTGTGCCGCGCAGCCGGCGTCGCCGCGGCAGACATTGCCGCTATCGGCTCGCATGGCCAGACGCTCTGGCACGAGCCCCCCACGCCCACGCGTCGAGGCGCCACCCTGCAGCTGGGCTGCGCCGCCACGATTGCGGAACGAACCGGGATCCCCGTGATCAGCGACTTCCGCTCGCGTGATGTGGCAGCGGGCGGACAGGGTGCGCCGCTCGTGCCCTTCGCGGACCGCCTGCTGTTCGCGGCGGATGCACCACGCGTGCTGGTCAACATTGGCGGCATGGCGAATCTCACGCGCGTGCCGGCAGCGCACGTGAACGAGCCGTTGCTCGCCTTCGACACGGGTCCGGGCAATGCGCTGATCGATGCGGCCGTGCAGCTGGCGACGCAGGGTGAAGCCACATTCGACGCGGCGGGTGCGCGTGCCGCACGCGGTCACATTGATGCCGGCCTGCTCGCGGAGCTGCGCGCCGATCCCTTCTTTGCGGAGGCGCCGCCGCGCTCGACCGGGCGCGAGCGCTTCGGCCGGCCGCGGGTCCAATCGCTGGTGGCGAGGGTAACACCTGCCGGCGATGCGGCATGGTGCGACCTGATCGCCACGCTGACTGCGTTCACCGCTGTCACCATTGCCGATGCCGTGCGCCGCTGGATCCTGCCGCTGGGAGCGGAGCAGGTGATCGTGAGCGGTGGCGGCGCGCGCAATCCCGTGCTGCTCGCCATGCTGCGCGCCGAGCTGCAGCCGCTGCCGGTGCTGGAGGCGCAGGCGGTGGGCATTGATGCCGACGCGAAAGAAGCGGTTGCCTTCGCCGCCCTGGCCTGGGCGCACCTCGCCGGCGTGCCGGCCAGCGTGCCGGAAGTGACGGGCGCGCGCGGCGCGCGTGTGCTGGGCTCGCTGACACCGGCGTAGACAACGTGGGGGAATGGAAACTGTGAGCCGTAGCAGGAGAGCCGCTCGATGCTGAATTCCGGAGCCGGCGGCGCCCGCGGATGCGCGTGCGCCTCTGCCATTCTCTGCCTGACGCTGGCGGGTTGTTCTCCGGGCGCCGGCAGCGGCGGCTCGCGCGGTGATTCGGCCAGCATTCCGCAGCCCGCCGCGGTGCACGAGTCGCCGCCCGCCGCGGGCCGCTTCCATCACGATCCGGCGCTGTTCGCCATACTGAACCAGTCGCCCGGTCCCGCACAGTACGATTCACTGCTGGCGTACGAGGCGCGCAGCCGGCTGGAGCTCACGGACACGCTGGCGGACATTGCCGGGGACAGCGCGCAGCACCCGCTGCTGCGCGCTAACGCGGTATTGCTGCTGGGCCGGCGTCACGCCATTGGCTCGTTCCTGGTGTTCGAGCCGCTGCTGGCGGCGCACGACGAGCGCATCCGGGTGGCGGCAGTGACCGCGGCGCGCGAGTACCTGCCGGTGCAGGAAGCGGCCGTGCTGAAGCTGCTGGACAAGGCACTGCGCGATCCGTCCGCCGCGGTACAGGCGAAAGCGCTGGAATCGATGACGGACCGCGATCCTGATCTGCTGCGCGCCTACGTCAAGCGGGGTCCGCCCATCGAGCTGGCGCGCGTGGCGAGCGAGCTGATCGCGGTGGCGGAAGAGCGCGGCGCCCCGCTCGTAGCGGATTCCGGCGGCCTGCTCGAGCGCACCGGCCCGGCCGGGCACCGCCTGCGCTATCGCCCGCTGCAGCGCTGGCCGGAATGGGGACTGTCGAGCGGTGTGCTGCAGCTGACCCCGGCCGGTGGCTCGCCGGTGACACTGGGCGATTCCATCGAAGTGGCGCACAATGTGGTGCCCGCCTTCTTCTCCAGTGATGGCCGCTGGCTGGTCTATGAGAAGCGCCGCCGCATCGTGGTGCGGGAGGTGGCGTCGGGCAGCGAACGCATGCTGGGCGAAGGCGTGGCGCCGCGGCCGCTGCCGTTCACGGAGGACTTCGTGTTCGCACGCGAATTGAAGGCGTCGGGCGCCACCACGCGCGCGGGTACGCTGATCCGCTATCAGCTGATGCGGGCGCCCTTCTCGCCTGCGGCGGCGCGGAGCCGCAGGCACTGGGCCCGTTCAGCGCCATCGCGAAATTCGAGGTGGCCGGCGGGGCATTGCCCGTGCGCTGGATGCGCGTGCGCGAGCTGGAAGGTAACTTCGAGTTATCGGGCGACGGCATCTCCGCCGTGGCGCTGCCCGACCCCTTCGCCGCCCCCACGCCGGCACGCTGATGCAGATTGCGCGGCTGCTCTTCCCGGCCCTGCGCTGGAAGCCGGAAAGCGGATTCGACCATGAAGCCGCCGCGCTGGAGAGTGCACTGGCCCTGGGTGTGGGCGGCTTCATCATTTTCGGCGGCGATGCCGGCGCTGTGCGCGAGCTGACCGCGCAGCTGCGCGAGCGCAGCGCGGCGCCGCTGCTCATTGCCGCGGACCTCGAGCGGGGCGCGGGCCAGCAGTTCCGGGGCGCGACGCAGCTGCCGCCACTCGCCGCCATTGGCTCTCTCGATGATCTGAGCGTGACCCGCCAGGCCGCGGCGCTGACGGCGCGTGAGGCGCTCTCGCTGGGCGTGAACTGGATCTTCGCGCCGGTCGCCGATCTCGACATTGAGCCGGACAATCCCATCGTAGGCACGCGCTCATTCGGCGCGGATCCCGTGCGCGTGGCGGCGCAGGTGACCGCGTGGATCGATGGCTGCCGCGATGAAGGCGCGCTGTGCTGCGCCAAGCACTTCCCGGGACACGGCCGCACGGTCGAGGACTCGCACGCGGCGCTTCCCACCGTGCACGCGGACCGCGCCACGCTGGAGACGGATCTCACGCCTTTCCGCGCCGCCGCGATCGCGGGTGTGGACTCGATCATGACGGCGCACGTCGCCTATCCCGCACTCGACGACAGTGGCGCACCGGCCACGCTCTCGCCCACCATCATCGACAGGCTGCTGCGGCGCGATATGCGCTACGAAGGACTCGTCGTCACGGATGCGCTGATCATGCGGGGTGTGCTGCAGCACGGCAGTGAAGGCGAGGCTGCGGTCGCGGCGCTGCGTGCGGGCTGCGACGCGCTGCTCTATCCCGCGGATGCCGAGGCCGTGCTGGCCGCGGTGGAACAGGCAATGGAGCAGTCGCTGCCGCGCTCCCGTGTGGCGCGCGCGCTGGGCCGGCTCGCAGCCGTGGCGGCGGGCGCGCGCAGCGAACGCATGCCCGGCTGGGGCAAGGCGGCGGATCTGGCGTGGGCGACGGGGCTCGCGGAGCGCACCATTCGCATCGAGCGCGGCGAAGTGACCACAGCGCGCGAGTTCGATCTGCTCGTCATCGATGACGATCTGGGCGGGCCGTACGCGCCGCCACCCCGCAGCGATTTTCCGGCGGCGCTGCGCGCGGCCGGCTTCGACCCGCGTCTGGTGGAGAGCACGGATGGCCCGAGCGACGCCATCATCGCGGTGTTCGCGGACATTCGCGCATGGAAGGGACGACCCGGGCTGACGGCGCGTGCGCGCGGACAACTGGATGCACTGCTGCAGCGCCGGCCCGATGCGGTGGTCGTACTGTTCGGCCATCCGCGGCTGGCGGCCGACATCCACGCGCGCAATCTGGTGACCGCGTGGGGTGGGGAAGGCGTGATGCAGCAGGCGGCCGCGCGCTGGCTGGCGCGTGAGACCACACCGCTAACTGCCGCATGAGCCGTTCGGCGCGCAGCCGTCAGGAGGCGAGGCGCATCGCGCGCGCGGCCCACGGCCGGCACCGCGCGCCGCCGCCGACCCTGGCCCGGCGCTTCAACCGTTTCAACAGCAACAATGCGTTAGCCATGGCCGGCTTCCTGGCGGCGGCGCATCTGCTGCTGGCCCTGCTCACGTTCCTGCCGCAGCCGCACACGGGCGGCGACAACGCGGCCTACATCACGCTGGGCCGCTCGCTGCTGCAGCGCCACGCATACCTCAGCCTGTTCGATCCGGCGGCACCGCCGCACACGCAGTATCCGCCCGTGTTCCCCGGCATTCTCGCTCTCGCCATGCTGGTCGGGGTGCGACCGTGGGTGGGACTCAAGGTGGTCATCGCGCTGGCATTGGCCGTGGCAGTGGGTTTTTCGTTTCTCTGGGTGGAGCGCCGCCGCCGGCCGGCCCTGGCGCTGGGCGTTGCCGTCATTCTCGCCGCCAGCCCGGGCGTTCTGGAACAGGCGCACTGGATTCTGTCCGACGTGCCCTTCTGGTGCTTCACCGCGCTCGCCCTCTGGGCCTTCGAACGCATGGGGCCGGAGCTGCGCGCGCGCTTCGCGGTCGCTGTGCTGGCCACGGTACTGGCCTATTTCACGCGCTCCGCGGGTCTGCCGCTGGTGCTCGCCGCTCTTGCCTGGCTGGGGCTGCGCCGGCGCTGGCGCCAGCTGCTGGTGCTGGCCGCCGTGCTGCTGCCGCTGGTGGCGCTCTGGTACCTGCGGGCACGGGCCCAGGGCGGCGTCGCCTACGTGAACCAGTTCTGGTTCGTCAACCCCTACCAGCCGCAGCTGGGGCGCATTGGCGCGATCGACCTGTTCGACCGCGTCCTGGAGAACGCCAGCAAGTACATCACCATCCATCTGCCCATTCTGCTGACCGGCTCTAACAACGTATTTGCGGTGCTGCTGTCCGCCCTCACCACCGTGCTGGGCGTCTATGGCTGGACCCGGCGCCTGCGCCTGCGGCGGCTCACCATGGCGGAGCTGTTCCTGCCTCTCTACATCGGACTGCTGCTGGTCTGGCCGGCCGTATGGTCCGGCGAGCGGTTTCTGCTGCCCGCGCTGCCGCTGGTCCTGTACTACGCGGGGGATGGGCTGGCGCGGCTGGGTCGCCTGGCGCAGCGGGTGCGGCCGCAGCTCGCGTTCCATGTCGCGACCGCCGCGACCGCCCTTGTGCTCGTGGCCATGGTGCCGCAGGAGACACGCTCGGTAGCCATCAGCGGCCAGTGCATGATGGAATACCGCGCTGGCAATCGGTATCCCTGCCAGCCGCCCGCATGGCGAGACTGGTTCGATGTCGCCGAGTGGGCGCGTACGGCACTGCCGCCGGGCGCGGCCGTGCTCAGCCGCAAACCGACGCTGATGTACGTGATCTCCGGTCACGCCGGTCGCTACTACCCGATGTCCTCGGAGCCGGACTCCCTGGTGATCGCCGCACAGGATGCGAAGGCGCGCTACATTGTGGTGGATCATCTCGATGCGCTGTCGCAGTCGTACCTGATTCCGGCCATGGTGAATCGCATTGCCGCGTATTGCGGCATGTATCGCTCGCCCCGCGATGGCACGCTGGTGCTGGGCGTGCTGCCGGGCGCGGACACCGTGCCCGACGTGCGCGTGGATCCGTCGAAGGCCTCGATCGTGCCCTGCGGCGCCGGGTTCTGGAGTGACGAAGCGCTGCGCCAGCAGGAAGCCGCGAAGCCGCAGACCCCGAAGCAGGAACCCGGCAAATGAGCGTTCACGTCCGGCAGCGGTCGCATGCAGACGGCGGCTCCGCGCCCCTGACGCCGTGTTAGAGGACCGGGCGACGTGACCGGTATCGACTGGGCCATCGTCGTCATCTACATGGGCGGCTCCATGGCCGTGGGGCTGTACCTCGCGCGCCGCGCATTGAAGAGCCTCGTCGACTTCTTCGTGGGTGGCCGCTCGCTGCCCTGGTGGCTGGCGGGCACGTCCATGGCCGCCACGACCTTCTCCATCGACACGCCGCTCTACGTGGCCGGCGTCACCGGCACGCGGGGTATCGCCGGCAACTGGGAGTGGTGGGCGCCCGCCATCTCCCACGTCATCCTGATCTACATCTTCGCGCGCATGTGGCGGCGGGCGGAGATCCTGACGGACAACGAACTGACCGAGTTGCGCTACGGCGGCCGGCCGGCGGCGACGCTGCGCGCAGTGAAGGGCTTCCTGTTCGCCGTGGTGATCGGCTCGATCGGCATCGGCTACGCCATGCTGGCGATGGTCAAGGCGGTGGATGCACTGCAGATCTTCCCCAGCCTGGGCCTCAACGTGGGCGCGTCCGCCAAGCTGTGGGGCATCATCCTGGTCAGTGTGCTCGTGCTGATGTATGCCGGTGTCGCCGGGCTGTGGGGTGTGGTGGCGACCGACCTCTTCCAGTTCGTGCTGGCGCTGGTCGGGGCCCTGCTCGTGGCCGGCTACGCGGTCAGCCACGCGGGTGGCCTCCTCGCCGTGCGCGAGCAGGCGCAGGCGCTCACCAGCTTCGACATGCTGTCCTTCACGCCACTGACGTTCGGACATGGCCACCTGGTCGGCGTGGTCCAGAGCGGCGGGGATCACGGCGACGACGTTCTTCTCGTACGTCACCATCCTGTGGTGGTCGTTCCGCCGGTCCGATGGCGGCGGCGAGTTCATTCAGCGCCTTTCCGCCGTGCGCACGGAGCAGGATGCGGAGAAAGCGGCGTGGTTCTTCAACATCATGCAGTACGTGGTGCGCACCTGGCCGTGGATCATCGTGGCCATTGTGGCGGTGACGCTGTACCCGGATCTCACGGACCGTGAGCTGGGGTATCCCCGGCTCATGCTGGAATACCTGCCGCGTGGTGTGCTGGGCCTGGTGGTGGCATCGCTGCTGGCGGCGTTCATGAGCACGGTGTCATCGCTGATCAACTGGAGCGCGTCGTACATGACTAACGACCTGTATGCGCGGTTTCTGCGGCCGCACGCCACCCAGAAGGAGCTGGTAGTGGCGGCGCGCGGGGCCAGTGTGCTGGTCACCGTGATTGCCGGGTACGCGGCGTTCCACTCGCAGAGCATTGCCACCGTGTATCGTCTGATCCTGGCCGTGGGCACCGGGCCCGGCGTGGTGCTGATCCTGCGCTGGTTCTGGTGGCGCGTGAACGCGTGGGCCGAGCTGGCCGCCATGGTGGCCGGGTTCCTCGCGGGCTTCCTGACTTCCGTGAGCAATCCCATCTACAATCTGCAGATCGCTGACTTCGGTGTTCGCCTGATGGTCACCACCGCGATCAGCCTGGCCGTCTGGATTCCGGCGATGCTGCTGACGCCGCCCGAGAGCGATGACAAGCTGGACGCATTCTATCGGCGCGTCCGGCCCGGAGGCCCGGGCTGGCGCCGGCAGCGCGCGCGCACGGGACTCGAGCCGGCACAGGACCTGAGCGCGGACCTGCGGCGCGTCGTGGCCGGACTCATGCTGCTGTACGGTCTCATGTTCCTGATCGGCGGACTGCTGTTCGCGCGCTGGGGCACGGCTGCGTTGATGGCGCTCTCCGCACTGGTCGGCTGGATCTGGCTGCGACGCCTGCGCTCGCCGCCGTCAGGGCCCGCGGCTGCGACACTGGCGCAGCCATCACCCGAGCCATCAGGCGCGTGATGCGCGACGCAGTTTCGCGACGGGCAGGCCCGCCGTCAGACGCGCAGGTCGAGCCGCGCGCGGATGCGTCCCGCGTGGCGAGGCGGTGGCGAGGGCGAAGCACGGTGTGCGGGCGAGGGCGCCCGGGGATGCAAGGGTTCGGGCACACGCGTCGTGTACGTGTACACGCTGCCTGCACGAGCGCGCTCGTGCTGGCGCTGGCGGGCGCGGGCTGCGCCATGGGCGGTCCGTCCGCCGGCCTGCGTCCCACGCCTGTCCCCGTCACGCCCGGTCCGGCGCTGCCGCCTGTGCCCCCGGTCGATGGGCCGCTGCAGCTCACTGTGGTATATCCGCCCGATAACGCGGTGCTAGCCGTACGTGATTCCAACTTCGTGTTTGGCGGGACCGGTTCGGGCAGGACCAGCCTGCGCATCAACGGCACCGCCGTCCCGGTGGCGCCCGATGGCGCCTTCCTCGCCTGGCTGCCGGTGCCCGCCGATGGCGTGTACAGCTTTCAGGCGACGAAGGGTGCCGAGAGTCTTCAGCTCGAACGCCGCGTGCAGGTCACGCCCCGGCCGGATCCGCCCGCGGGCGCCGCGATCCTGCCCGGCTCGCCGTACCCGACCGGCGCGCTCGCCCTGCCGTACGGCGAAGCATTCGAGGTCGGGTTCACGGGCGCGTCGGGCGGAGAGGCGTGGGTGATCCTGCCGGGTGGCGAGCCGCCGGTCCGGTTGAGCGAGAAGCCGCTCGTGGACCGCGGCAGCACGGAGGCCGCCAACTTCCGCGGTGCGCCCCAGCCCGCGGAACGTCTGGCCGGATGGTCGCGCTACGCGGGCATGATCACCGTGCAGGGGCCCTGGGTGGGGCCGGACACGAGCGCGCGCCGGCCCGCGCTGGAGGCGGCACCGCCGCGCGATCTCGTGCCGGTCAGCGAATTCGTCCGCGACACCACAATGGAGCGCCAGGCCCGGATTGCGGGGCGGCCCCTGCCCAGTGCCCAGGACAGGGCTGCGCTGGAGCGACTGGGCCGGCGCATGCAGATCACCGCCGACTCGCTGAACAGCCTGACAGCGCGTTATGCCGGCCTGCGCCCGCTCTGGGCGCAGCTCGAGCTGATCGTGGGGAGTGACACCACTCGCCTGCCGCTGGCGCTGCAGCTGGCGGGTCTGCCCGCGAGCACGCCACGCGTGGGCGTGATCACGCCGCCCGCGGGCGCGCCGGCCGACTGGACGACGCACGCACGGCCCGGGCTGGCCGGGCCCTACCACTGGTTCTGGCCGCCCGGTACGCAGGTGGCGCTGGATGCCGAGCGCGGCGGTCAGTACCGCGTGCGGCTGACCCGCGGGCTCTCCGCATGGCTGCCGGCGTCTGATATCACGCTGTTACCGGCGAACTCGCCGCCGCCACAGGGTGTGGTCAGTGGCGTGCGCCTTGCGGCCCGGAGCGAGGGTGTGGACGTGCGCATTCCGCTGCCCGCGCGCATGCCCTTCCGCGTGGACGAGGCAGAGCGTACGCTCGACATCACGGTGTACGGCGCCACCAGCGAAGTGAATTTTCTGCAGTACGGCGCGCTGGACTCCCTCGTGGAGCGCGCGGAGTGGAGCCAGCCGGCGGACCGCGAATTCCGCGTGCGCGTGACGCTCACGCAACCTGTCTGGGGCTATCAGGCGTTCTTCGACGAGAGCGGTGCACTGGTGGTGCGCATTCGCCGCCCGCCCCCCATCGACGCAACGCACCCGCTGCAGGGACTGCTCATCGCGGTGGATCCGGGACATCCACCGGCCGGCGCCAACGGGCCCACCGGCTTGACCGAAGCGGAGGCCAACCTGGCGGTAGCGCTGGCGCTCAAGCCCATGCTCGAGAGCCGGGGCGCGCGCGTGCTGCTCACGCGTGTGGACGCTTCACCCGTTGCCCTGGACGCACGGCCACGCCTGGCCACCGACATGAACGCGGACATCCTGCTCTCACTTCATAACAACGCGTTTCCTGACGGCGTGAACCCCTTCACCAGCGCGGGCACCAGCGTCTACTACTTCCAGCCGCAATCGCTGGAACTGGCGCGTGCCGTCCTCGACGAACTGGAGAACGAGCTGCGACTGCGCGATATCGGCATCGGGCGCGCCGACCTGGCCGTGGTACGCGCCACCTGGATGCCGGCCGTGCTCTCCGAGACGATGTTCCTCATGATTCCCGAGCAGGAAGCCGCACTGCGCAACCCCGACGTGCAGCAGCGCATTGCGGCCGCGCACGTGCGCGCACTGGAGACGTTCCTGCGCAGCCGCGCCCGCAGCGCCCGCTGAGGGAAAGGCTGGTGGCCGGTTCGTGCCCCGCCGGCGGCAGCCTCGCGGGAAGACGCTGTGCGCGATGCCGCGACCGGCGCAGCAGGTGCCGTAATCCACACAGGAGGACGCCATGATCACCACCGCCGGGATCAGGCTCGATCTCGTCGGACTGGCTCTCGCGCTGGTCGCACTGTGCGCGCCGCGCGCAGCCGCACAGGGAACCGCTACCGTGCGCGGCAGAGTCATCGAAAGGCAGACACAGGCGCCCGTGGCCGGCATCACGGTGAGCCTGAACGGTCGTGCACCAGCCGTCACGGGGAGAGATGGCAGCTTCCGCTTTGCGCGCGTGCCGCCGGGTCGCTATGTACTCGCGGCGGAGGGCATTGGCTATGCCGCCAGCGACAGTACGCTGCTCATCGCAGGCGACACGACCGTCGTGCTGGCGCTCGAGCGCACGCCCGTTCAACTGGACACTGTGGCCGTGCGGGCGCACAACATCACGATTCGCGGCACCGTCGTGGAAAAAGCGAGCGGCACCGGCCTGATCGACGTGGACGTCGTCGCGACGCCGGATCGCCATGCGGTCACGGACCCCATTGGTCGCTTCAAATTCGGCAAGGTGCCCGCCGCGGTGCCCATCACGATCCAGGCGCGCGAATTCGGGTATGCGCCGCTCACGATGTCGTTCACGACGGAGCGTGATACGATTCTGCGCTTCGAGCTGGAGCCGGATCCTGTTGTAGCGGGAATGGTTGCCAGGCAGAAGCACCGCATTGTGGAGCGCGCGGGCGAACGGCAGTACAAGTTCGATGGCGGCGTAATCGACCGCGCCGAGCTGATGCAGGATCTGAACGGCTCGGTCAGGGATGTGCTGAACCGTGTCCTGGGGTCGCGCATGGAAAGAGTGCGCTGCTTCATCATCGACGAGAAACCGATGCTGCTGGCGGGAGGCGTGACTTCGAGCGGCATCTACAATGGGCGGAGGCTCGTTGCGCGGCGGAGCAATCCGCTGCTCGACACCCTGCTGCCGGACCGCGTCGAGTACATCGATGTGCTGCAGGACGGCTCCACAAGGCCCGATCTGATGGTGCGCATCTTCACGCGCGAATTCGTGCAGCGCATGACCGCGGGCGGCGACACGCTCGTGTCGCTCGACCGGATTCTCGAAGGCCGGCATGTCAATCAGTGTCGCTGAGCGCTCGCCTGGTAGCGCATGCCATGCTCCGCGGGCCCGCTCCGACATCGACGGGCGCCGGCAGCGCCAGGACGCCACGGATGGCTGACGCGCCTGCGGATACGCTGCTGCAGACCGAACGACTCATCCTGCGCCGGTTTCGCGTGGAGGATGCCGCTTTCGTGCTCGAAATGTTCAACGAGCCATCCTTCATCCGCTTCATTGGAGATCGCGGTGTGCGCGAGCTCGAGGGTGCCCGCGGCTACATCGAGGATCGCTTTCTCCACTACTACAGCAGCGGGGGCATCGGCCCGTTCCTGGTGGAATCGAAGGCGACTTCGGTTGCCATGGGCTTCTGCAGCCTCTTCCGGCGCGACTGGCTGGAAGACGTCGATCTGGGTTTTGCGTTTCTGCCCGCGTACTGGTCACAGGGCTACGCGGGCGAAGCGGCGATGGCACTCATGCGATACGCGAGCCAGACGCTGGGTCTGCGCCACCTCGTGGCCATCACGACCCATGACAACGAAGTCTCCGCGCGCCTGCTCGATCGCCTCGGCTTCAGCGCGGCCGGACCGGTCCGTCCCCCCGGCGCGGCCGCCAATGTCAGGCTCTTCGCTGTCGACCTCTGAACGCCGCGGGGATGTGCGGCCGTGTCAGCCATGGACAACAGGGTGTCAGCGCTGGTGGGTGGCGCATCCTGCGCACTGGCCGCCGAAGGACAGGCCGGACCCGCGCACGCGGCGGCGCGGAGCAGACGTGAAGCTGCGGCGTCGCCTGCATCTGTTAATGATGCGTTAGAAGCACGAGCCCGGTATCAGTCGAAGCGCAGTGCCACCATCGGGTCGACGCGTGCCGCCCGTCGCGAAGGCAGCCAGCTGGCGAGCAGCGCCACCAGCGCGAGCAGCAGGGCCACGGCGCTCAGCGCCACGGGGTCTGTCGGACGCACGTCGTGCAGCATGCTGGTGAGGAAGCGAGCCAGTCCCAGCGCCCCGCCCACGCCGACAGCCAGTCCGATGAGCACGGGCCGCATGCCGCGCATCATGGAGGCGCGCAGAACCCGGCCGCGCTGCGCGCCCAGCGCCAGGCGCACGCCGATCTCGGGCGTGCGCAGCCGCACCGTGTACGACACGACGCCGTAAATGCCGATGGCGGTGAGCAGCAGCGCGGCGCCGGCAAACAGGCCCATGAGCAGCGTGTTGAAACGGTCCTGCGCCAGGTTTGCGCGCAGGCGCTCGGTCATGCTGTGCAGCTCGGGTACGGTCATGGTGCGATCGACGTCCTGCACCGCCTGGCGCAGGGCGTCGGCGGTGACGCTGCCGCGCACGCGCACGAGAAAGCCGGGCATGCCCTCGCCCGTCACGTCATGGGGCACGAACATGGTGCGCAGCGGACGGCGTGCGGGGCCCGCCTCGCGCATGTCTGCGCTCACACCGACAATCTCGCGCGGCGGATCGTTGAAGCCGGGCAGCACCTTCTTGCCGCGGAACACGCCGATCAGGATGCGTTGACCGAGCGGGTCCTGATCGGGCCAGTACTTCTGTGCCAGCGCTTCACTGATGACGACGACCGGGCGCTGATTGCGGATGTCTTCCTCGGTGACGGGCCGGCCGCGCACGATGCGGATGCCCAGGACATCGAAGTAACCGGGGCTCACACTGCGCCACTCGACGGCGCCTTCGCTGGCATCCGGCCGGCCCTCTACCGTCATCGGGATGTTGGGGCCGCGCGTGAGCGGCAGCGTCGATGCGTCCGCGGCCGCGACGACGCCGGGCAGTGAGCGCAGCCTCTCGAGCAGCTGCTGCTCGAAACTCCAGGTCAGCGCAGTGCTCCTGTAGGCGTCGGGCAGACGGGGGAACGACAACGTCGTGAGCTGTTGCGCATCGAATCCGAGATCCGTGCGCCGCAGTTTCACGAAGCTCGTGATCAGCAGGCCCGCGCCTGCGAGCAGCATCATGGCAAGCGCGGCTTCCGCGCCCACCAGCACTGCGCGACCCAGGCCGGTGCGCCGGCTCGTGCCCGCCCGCTGACCTTCGCGGATGGACCGGCTCAGATTCACACGCGCAGCCGGAAACGCCGCGATGAGGCCGAACAGCAGTCCCGTGATCAGCGCGGTCACGGATGTGAAGGCGAGCACGGATGCGTCGACCGACACTTCGTCGAGCCGCTGAATGCCCGCGGGCGCGACGCCGACGATGAACCGCAGCCCGGCGGCCGCCAGGGCGAGGCCCAGGGTTCCACCGGCGGCGGCCAGCAGCAGACTCTCGCTCATCACCTGGCGCGCCAGGCGGCCGCGCCCCGCACCCAGCGTGGCGCGCACCGCCATCTCGCGCTGGCGGGTCGTGCCCCGCGCCAACAGCAGGTTAGCAACATTGGCGCAGGCAATGAGCAGCACCAGCAGCACCGCGCCCTGCAGCACCCAGAGCGTGGTCTGCAGCCCGCCCAGGTAGAGCTGACCGTAATCCATCACGTCGGCGCGCTCCGCCTGGCCCGTCTCGACGCCCGGGTACGCGGCCCGGAACGACTCCGTGATGCGCTGTACATCGGCACGCGCAGCGGCGCGCGTCACACCGGGAGCGAGCCGCGCCATCGCCTCGTAGTTGAGACCCTCGTCGCGGGGGTCCACGACCAGACGCAGCGGCACCAGCACATCCGGCTTGTCCGAAAGCGGAAACGCGAACGTGGGCGGCAGCACACCAATGACCTGGTAGCTCGTGCCGTCCAGGATGACGCTGCGTCCGATCGCGCCTGGATCACCACCCAGCCGCCCTCGCCACGTGTTATCCGTGATGATGGCGACCGCCGGACCGCCGGCGGCATCCTCCGCAGCGCTGAAGCCCCGGCCCAGACGAGGCTGCACGCCGACCACGCGCAGGAAGTCCGGCGAAACGAGCAGCAACGCGGCCTGTCCAGCGCCGCCGCGCTCGCCCACGCCAACCGTGCGTGAACGCCACGTGGCCACGGCTTCGAAGCTGCGATTCTGCTCGCGCCAGTACTCGAATTTGAGGGGCGAGAGCGCCCCCATGAGGTTGCCGGCGCCGTTCCAGTCCCAGCCGATGAAGAGGATGCGCTGTGCCTGAGGGAAGGGCAGCGGACGCAGCATGACGGCGTTGACAATGCTGAAAACAGCGGTGTTCGCAGCGATACACAGACCGATGGTGAGAACGGCCACTGCGGCGAACCCGGGACTGCGGCGCAGCAGGCGGGCGGCGAAGCGCAGATCGGACAGGAAGTCCTCGAGGGGCGGCAGGCGGCGCGCATCGCGCGCCTCTTCCTGGAACCGGTCCATGCCGCCGAACTCGAGCCGAGCCTGGCGGCGCGCTGCGGCAGGGCTCGAGCCGGTCTCGATCAACTCGCGCGCGCGCATGTCCACGTGGAACTGCATCTCCTGCTTGATGTCGTGGTCGTCGCGGTGTCGGCCGAAGAGACGCAGCAGCCGGCGCAACCAGCGTGTGGACGGGGGCATGGGCGTGCTCCTGCGCGATGCGGGTGGCGTTGCCTAGATGTTCTACAACAAGGTGTGCGGGTTGTTGTAGGACGTCAAGGTATGCGGCTCCGGACCGTCTTGGCGTTCTTGGCTTTGGCCCCGGTCCCCATGGCACTGCGGACGCGCCGCGCAATGCAGGCAGGCGCCGCCCGACGATCGAGGCTGCGCGCGCGTCCCGGAGCTGGCGTTGCGCGGGGTTGTGGCAGCGAACGGGAAGGTTGGCGACGCCGCACCTGGCCTGCGGCGTCTTCCACTTGGCGCGGTGACCTATTGGCCTCGCGCGGCTTGCACGCGAGGGTATTGCATGAGCGTGCAGGCTGGGCCGCCATGAGAGAATGGAGCATAAGGAAAGAACGCCAAGACGGTCCGGGCGTCTGGCCCTCGCCCACCGCCCATCCCATCTTGCCTGCCGTCCGATCCCCGTCATTCCGCCGGAGCGTTCTCATGAGCCAGCACGGCAGTGCCCGAGCCGCGGCCGTCATCTTCATCGCCCTCACACTGGCCTTTCCCCCCGCGCTGCGGGCGCGCCAGACGCCGCAGCCCACAGGCGCTGCCGCGGCGACCCGCGCCGGCAAGGTCCTCACGCTCGCCGACTATCCCGGCTGGAAACGCATCCAGTCCGCCGATCTCTCGCCCGATGGCAAGTGGATGAGCTACGCCTACCTGCCCAACGAGGGTGATGACACGCTGTTCCTCCGCCAGCTGGACGGCACGAAGCTGTACACGATTCCCAACGCCACCACACCGGTGTTCTCGAGCGATGGGCGCTGGGTCACCTACACGATTTCGCCGCCCGGCCGCGGCGGTCGCGGCGGGCGAGGTGGTGGCCGGGGCGGCACACCGCCGGGACGCGGCCAGGGTGCGGCGCCGCAGGGCGGAGCGCAGCGCCGGCTCGAGCTGCTGGAGCTGGCTACCGGCACGAAGTTCGATGTGCCCGATGTCCAGTCCTCCGCATTCTCCGCCGATGCGCATTACCTCGCCGCGCGCCGCAACAAGGCTGCGCGCGACAGCACGCACGATGGCACCGACCTCGTGCTGCGCAACCTCACGGACGGCACCGCGCAGAACATTGGCAACGTCAGCGAATACGCGTTCAACCGCGCGGGCAGCATACTCGCGTGGACCGTCGATGCGGCCGATGACGCGGGTAACGGCGCGTTTGTGCTCGATCTGCGCAGCGGCGTGCTCAATCCGCTGAGCACCGGTGCCAGCGAGTACACGCAGCTCAGCTGGAACCGCGACGGCAATGCGCTGGCCGTGCTGCGTGGCACGAAGCCCGCCGGCCAGATGTACCGCCAGAACACGCTGCTCGCGTTTACCGGGCTGGGCGCGAAGGTCGCCACGGTCGAGTACGATCCGACGAAGGACGCCGCGTTCCCGGGCGGGTTCGTCCTCAGTGAGCTGGGTGGCGTGCGCTGGACCCGCGACAACGCGCGCATTCAGCTGGGCATCAAGCAGCAGGAATCAGAGCTGCCGAAGACCGATGAGCCACAGGCCGACCTCGAGGTCTGGCACTGGAAGGACGCGGACATACAGTCGGTACAGAAGGTGCGCGCCGATCAGGCCCGACGCTTCACCTACACGAGCGTGTTCGATCTCGGTTCGCGCAGGTTCGTGCGTCTCGCCGATGACGACATGCGCACAGTCACGCTCAGCGGTGATGGTCGCTGGGGTGTTGGCCGGCTGGACAAGCCGTATCGCGACCAGATCAGCTGGGGCGGCTCGCGCGCCGACTACTATCGCATTGATCCGGCGACCGGCGACCGCCAGCTCATGGTGTCCGGCCTCATGCGCGCCATGGGCAGTTCGCCCGATGGCAAATGGTTCGTTTATCTCAAGGACCGGAAGCTGCAGGCGCGGGATGTCGCCAGCGGTCGCACGGTCGATCTGAGCGCGCTCGCCGGCGTTTCCTTCGTCGACACCACGGACGATCACGACTACGAGCTGCCCGCGTACGGCATTGGCGGCTGGACCAAAGATGGCAAGTCCGTGATCGTGAACCATCGCTTCGATCTGTGGCTGCTGCCGCTGGAGGGCGGCAAGGCCGTGAACCTCACCGCCGGCATGGGTGACGCCGAGCAGATCCAGTTCCGCGTGCAGAACCTGAACGGCGGCGGTGGCTTCGGTGGACGCGGCGGCGGCGCCGGCTTCGGCAATGCCGACCTCGAGGACCGCGGCATTGACATCACGAAGCCGGTCCTGCTCTCCGCGTACGGCGAATGGACCAAGAAATCCGGCTACTACGAAGTGAAGGCCGGCAGCAAGCCCCGCCCACTGATCTTCGAGGACAGGCAGATCGGTCAGCTGAGCAAGGCGGACAGCACCGACCGCGTGATCTTCACCGAGCAGACCTTTGCCGAGTTCCCGGACTACTGGCTCAGCAACACGTCGTTTGCCGCACCGAAGAAGATCACGGACGCGAACCCGCAGCTGGCCGACTATGCATGGGGCCGGCGCATTCTCGTGGATTACACGGACCAGCGCGGCAACAGGCTGCAGGCGACGCTGGCGCTGCCCGCCAGCTACCAGGCGGGCAGACGCTACCCCATGCTCGTCTATTTCTACGAGAAGCTGTCACAGGACCACCATTGATTCTCGATGCCTGTGTACGACGACCGGCCGCACATGTCCGCGTATGCCAGTGACGGCTACCTCGTGCTCGAGCCCGACGTCGTCTACACCATTGGCAAGCCCGGCTCCTCCGCTGTGGATGACGTGACCAGCGCCGTCAAGAAGGTGATCGAGCTGGGCTACGCCGACCCGGCGCACATTGGCTTGCAGGGCCACAGCTGGGGTGGTTATCAATCCTCCTACATTGTCACGCAAACAGACATGTTTGCGGCCGTCGTGACCGGCGCGCCGCCCACAGACCTTGTCAGCTTCTACGATGAGTTGTACAAGAGTACCGGCACGGTGCAGCAGGGCATAACGGAAGTCGGGCAGGTGCGCATGGGTGAGGACGTGACGCCCTGGACCAGCCGCGAGCTGTACGAGAGCCAGTCGCCCGTGCACCAGGCGGAGAACATCAAGTCGCCGTTCCTCATCCTGCAGGGCACGGATGATGGCGCGGTCGACTGGGACCAGGGCCTCGAGTTCTATAATGCAGCACGCAGACTGGGCAAGAAGGTGATCTTCCTCTCCTACAACGGCGAGGGGCATCACCTGGCGAAGAAGGAAAACCAGATCGACTTCCAGATTCGCATGAAGCAGTTCTTCGATCACTATCTCAAGGGCACGCCGGAGCCGCGCTGGATGAGCGAGGGCGTACCCTACATTGAACGGGAGCGTGAGCGCGTGAGTAATGCCGCCACCGTAAAGACCAGCGTGCCGAACCGATGATGCACGGATCGCAGGCGACGATGCAGCCTCGCCTCCCGTCGCTGCTGCTGGGCCTGGGCCTGGCCGGCATGACTGCGTGCGCGAGTCACCGCGCTGTGGCCGTAACCTCGCCCGCACCGGCGGGTGCGGCCGCCGCGGATGCGGGGACAGCCGCCACCACACCGGAACGCGTGCACACGCTGTTATCGCAGATCGCGGACGATTCGCTGGAAGGACGCAGGACCGGTGAGCCCGGTGCGTTGCGCGCCGCGACCATCATCGCGCGCCGTATGCAGGAGAGCGGCCTCGAGGCGGCCGGCGACAGCGGCTGGTTCCAGCGCGTACCCGTCGCCCTGCTCATGGTGACCAGCAATCGCAATGGCCAGCAGGTGCAGAGCGAGCGGCTCGTGCTGATGCCCGACTTCCACGCGCTGGACACCATCCCGCCGGAACGGCGCAAGCGCTCCGTCAATGTGGTCGGCATTCTGCGCGGCAGCAATCCGCACCTGCGCGAGCAGTACGTGCTGGTGGACGCGCACTACGACCACCTGGGCATCGGCCGGCCGGTGAACGGGGATTCCATCTACAATGGTGCGGACGACGACGCCTCGGGCGTCGTGGCGGTGCTGGAGATCGCGCACGCACTGGCGCGCGGGCCCCGCCCGGCGCGAACCGTGGTGTTCGCGGCGACCACAGGCGAGGAAGTGGGCCTGCTGGGTACGCACTGGTTCATCCAGCACCCGGCGATTCCGCTCGATCAGATGGCCGCCAACCTGGAGATCGAGATGATCGGCCGGCCCGACTCCCTCGCGGGCGGCCCCGGCCGCGCCTGGCTCACCGGCTACGAACGCAGCACCATGGGCGAAATGCTCGCGGCGAACGGGATCCCCATCGTGCCCGACCCGCGGCCGCAGCAGAACTTCTTCCGGCGCAGCGATAACATCGCGTTTGCGCAGATGGGCATTCCCGCACACACGCTGTCCACCTTCAACCTGCACGCGGACTACCATCGCCCCGGCGACGAGGTGTCGAAGACCGACGCGGCGCACATGGCAGCGGTGATCAATGCCGCGGCACGCGCCGTGCGGCTGCTCGCCAACGGGGCGCGACCGGAATGGAAGACGGGTATGCGGCCCTGTCAGCGTGATGAACAGCCACAGCCGGGCGTGTGCTCGCGCTGAGTCGGCGTAACGGAGTGTTTGAAGAGTACGCATCCACCCTCTCGGAGGTGCTGCCCAAATGGAATTCGGCCAAGCCACGACCCGCCTGATCTCGGGTGTGACACTGAAGGACCTGGCCCGCGAGACCGGCGTGACGCACGGGTTTCTGCGCCTTTCCCGCCTCGATCCCGACAACCCGGGCTACCGTAATCCGCCGTCGGGCTGGGAAGGCGCCGTACTCAAGCTGGCGCGCCGTCGAGCCACCGAGCTGTCGAAGCTCGTCGACCAGCTGGCCCGCGACGCGGACGGCGCGGCACGCCGCAGCCCCGCCCGGGGCGCCGCGCGCAAGCCAGCCCGCGCGAAGAAGACGGCCCGCTCGCGCCGGAGCCGCTGAACCGCTCCACCGGAACGTGACGCCGCGTTTCCCGGCCAACCGGAGGCACCACGCGGAGCGCGCGCCACTCTTCCGGCGTTTCCCGGCCGGGCCGCAACCGGCGCGCGTGTCGGTGCGCAGCGTGGCGCGGGAGGTCAACGGAGAGGACGCGGGGGAACGGCATTCAGTATCACATAGTGGAATGCGGCGTGGCCACGGGGGCATCAGAGGACGGATGCGTGGTCGGCGGTGGGTGTCGCGCGGCCGCTCCGCGGGCGGGCCGGGAGCCGCGACAGCAAACAGGCCGGGAATGAATACGCAGCGACCTGTGGAGCGGGAGGCCTGAACCCGTTGCACTGGCATTCTCTGGCGCGCTCTAACCGTGCATTACAAATTCTGCCCGTCTGCCCGTCTGCCCGTCTGCCCGTCTGCCCGTCTGCCCGTCTGCCCGTCTGCCCGTCTGCCCGTCTGCCCGTCTGCCCGTCTGCCCGTCCCCGTCCCGCCGGGACTCGTCCGCGCGCGGGTCTGCCGGCGAGCGCAACGAAGTGTGCTCGCGCCAGCTGGCTGGGTCCGGCAGCGGCCTGACCTGACCGCCCTTGCACGTTGACCGACCGTGATCGCAGCCCCCGTACACAGCCTCGCCGCCAGATCCAGGCGCCCCTCCGTCCCACTGTGGCCCCTGTGTGAAACAATCTGTTATTCGTTCGCCCGCCTCAACCAGCGGCTCTCAACGCCGCCCTCCCGTCCCTCCGCCACCCAGCAGCTCCCCCGCGTCCACGAGCCGCAGTTCCGGAGCATTGCTGATGAAGTGGCCCGGCAGAGGCGCGTGGCCGGCGCCAATGGTGACGAGGATGCGCTCGCCGGGGTCGGCCCGCAGGCGGAGGATGTTGCTGAAGATGCGCAGGTTGCGGTCGTACCAGGCGGCGCGCATGTCGGCGCCGGTGTAGTCGCCGCCGCCACCCACGTCGATGGAGCCGGAGAGGCAGGCACCCAGCAGCGCGCGCAGCGAAGCCGGCGCGTTGAGGCGCAGCAGGTAATCACGCAGCGACATCGTCGTCTTGATCGAATCCTCCACTGCATAGTACTGCGTGTACGCGCTGTCCCACTGCCGGGCGCGCGTGAGCAAGGCCGCCTGTCCGAAGCGTTGGGCCCGGTGCGCCAGCGTGTCCCTGTTCATGGCCGTGTCGTACCAGCGCGCCGGCGCGTCCATGGCCCAGACGCGTTTGTGTCCCGGACGATCGGCGAGGCGGAAGCCCAGCTGCTCGACTTCGCGCGCCGAGCGGGCCGGCCTCGCTCGCGGAACGCGGCATGCGCCGAATCGAGCGAGGACTGCCGATCGGCCTGCCGTTCCACGGCAATCTTCGTGGGCTGAAAGCGCGCCAGCAGTGCTCGCGGGTGCCGCGCTCAGTCACTGCGCAGCGCCTGAATGGGGTCGACGCGCGTCGCGCGCAGCGCGGGCACTGCGCTGGCGAGGCTGGCGACGGCCGCTAACAGTAGTGTTACAGTACCGAGTGTGAGCGGCTCGGTGGGCCGTACGTTGACCAGCAGGCCGGTGATCAGCCGGGTGGCCAGCAGCGAACCGAGCAGCCCCAGCAGCAGTCCGAATGCGACGACGCGCATGGCTTCGCCAATGATGCGCCTCGCCACACCGCGGGGCACGGCGCCCAGCGCGATGCGGATGCCGATCTCGCGTGTGCGTCTGGCCACCGAGTAGGAGACGACGCCGTGGATGCCGGCGGCCGCGAGTGTCAGGGCAATGGCGGTGAAGCCGAGTATGACGAGCAGCGCGAAGCGACGATCCGAGAAGGTCGCTTCAATGCGGTCCTCGGCGTTGCCGATGTCGAACGGTACACCGGGCGCCACGCTCGCCATTGTGGCGCGCACGCCCTGCACCAGTCCGGGCGTGATGCGCCCGGCACGCAGCGTCAGGACGCCGTCGCGCGTGCGCAGCGGCCGCTGCCGTGACAGCACGTACACGCTGGCATCCGGTGGCCTGAGGAAGCCGCGCTGGCGCACGCTGCCCACCACGCCGATGATCGTGAGCCAGTCCTGTCCGCGATAGTAGAACGCATCGTTGCTGAGATTGCGGATGCGCCGTCCAATGGGATCCTCGCCGGGAAAGAACTGCGCCGCAAACGTTTCATCGACCAGTGCCACCCCGGGAGAACCCATGCGATCCGCCGCCTCGAACATGCGGCCCCGGCGGAGCGGAATGCGCATGGCCTGGAAATAGCCTTCGCTCGCCGCGCGATACTCGGCGTATCCTTCACTGCGGCCCTCGATTTCGAGAACGCCGTTGAGGCCGCCCAGCACGGGCAGCTGGCTGATCACGCCGGCCGCGCTGACGCCCGGCAGTCGCTGGAATGCCGTGACCAGCTGCGACTCCAGCAGGCCGACGGCTGTGTCCGTTGGCTGCATCGCGGTCGGTACATAGACGTCGACCGTCAGCACGTTGTGCGCATCGAAGCCGGGGTCCACGGCGAGGATGCTGCGGAAGCTGCGCACGAGCAGACCTAATGCGACGAGCAGCACCAGCGCGAGCGCCACTTCCACCGCGATCAGCGCATCCCAGAGACGACTGCGCCGGCCGGTCCCGCCGCGGTCGCCGCCACGCAGCAGCGAGGCCGCATTCTCGGGTCGTGCGCGCAGCGCGGGAAGCAGCCCGAACAGCAGTGCTGCGCCCACGGATGCGAGCAGCGTGAACGCGAGCACCGCCAGATCAATGTGCAGCTCGCGCAGCTGCAGGGCAGCCGCGGGCGCGAGTGCGCGCAGCACGCGCAGTCCCAGCTCGCCCAGCGCGAGACCGGCACCACCGCCGAGTACGGAGAGCAGCAGACTCTCGGTCAGCAGCTGGCGCAGCAGTCGCAGGCGGGACGCACCGAGGGATGCGCGCACCGCCACTTCGCGTTCCCTCGCCGTGGCGCGCGCCAGCAGCGAACTGGCCAGATTGGTGCACGCGACCAGCAGCACCACACCGGCCGCGGCCAGCAGCAGCAGCAGCGGGTCGCGATACGCGCCGTACAGGTCCTCCGCCAGCGGCGTCACCGCCACCGACTGCGCATCGATCTGGCCGGCGTACGCGGCAGCGAGCTGGCTGCCAATGTCCGCCATTTCCCGCCTCGCCGCATTCAGCGAAATGCCAGGCCCCAAGCGCGCCACGGCCTCGTAGTTGTGCGAGGTGCGCGTGCCGCCGGCATCCGGGTAGCGCACGACCCAGATCTGCGTTCCGCCCGGGAAGCTGAATTCGTCGGGCAGGACCGCGACCACCGGCACCGGCTGCGCGCCAATGTGCAGACTGACGTGCGCGAGGTCGCGCTCGGCGTCCAGCACTTCCTGCCAGCACGCGCGACTCACGACCGCGACATCCGGTGCGCCCGCCGTCACCTCCGCGGGCGAGGGCAGCCTTCCGATCAGCGGCAGTGCGCGCATCACCTGGAAGAATTCGCCGGACACGATGGAATACGGCAGACGCACGGGCCCGTGACCGGCCTGCACCGGCGTGTAGCCGGGTCCGCGGTACGCTGCCATGGCTTCGAAGGCGTGTGCGCGTTCCTTCCAGTCGAAGTAGTTGGGCTCGGCCACCGGAATCCGTTTGCCGCCGGCGTTCAGTTCCCGCAGCGTGGTGATGCGGTCCGCCTGCGCGTAGGGAAGAGGCCGCAGCAGCAGCCCGTTCAGCACGCTGAACACCGCCGCATTCGCGCCGATTCCTAACGCCAGTGTCAGAATGGCACCGAGCGCGAAGCCGGGCCGCCGTGCCAGCATGCGCGCACCGAAACGCAGGTCCTGGCGCAGCGCGTCCAGAAGCCATGCCCGGCGCAAGGCGCGCCGCTGACGCTCTGTTATCGTGCGGCACTCCGCCTCCACCGCCTGCGCATCGCCGAACAGGCGCATGGCTTCCGCGCGCGCCGCCTCTTCCGTCCAGCCCTTCGCCGTCAGCTCCTGCACCTTCATGTCGATGTGGAAGCGCAGCTCGCGCTGTACATCCTCGGACAGCGGCAGGTCGAACACGCGGCCGCGGGTCGACGGTGGCCCAGCACCGGCGCCACCGCCGCGCGGCGAACGACGAGCGCCGAAGCGTCGCCTGAATCCTCCGTTCATGCGCCCTCCGTTCGCGGCGAGAGCGCCTGCAGCACGCGCGACATGGCGTGCACGTAGCGCGACCACAACCGCACTTCCGCGCCCAGCTGCTGGCGGCCCGTGGCGGTGAGCTGGTAGAAGCGTGCCTCGCGACCCGTTTCCGTCACAGCCCAGCGCGATTCCACGAGCCCTTTCTCCTCCAGACGGCGCAGCGCCGGATAGAGCGCACCCTCCTGGATGCTGAACGCGTCCTCGGTCGTGTCCGCGATCCAGCGCGAGATCGCGTACCCGTGCAGGGGGCCCCAGGACAGCGCCTTCAGCACCATCACGTCCAGCGTACCGCGCAGCAGCCTGATCGACTCACTCATTTTCTGCAGCCTCCACACCCATCGCGAGATTAGGGGTATCGTGCCCGGTTTGACATGGGTTCCTGCCAGGAACGTTGCACTCCGGAATCCATAAGGTTCATATGCCTCTCGCGCGGTGGCAACCCGGACCGGCCCGTCCGGTTCGCACCTGCCCCGGCGTTGGCCTATCTTGGGGCGCTGGAGACGACCACAACGCAGCACGCATGCCGACGAGAATGCGCAAACGAGCCCTGCTGGCCTGGTTGCTGACGCTGTCCGTCGCCGGGCCGGCGGCAGTGGTCGCACAGGTGCGCCCGAACTCGCCGTATCGCGTGCTCGAGTCGACGCATTTCCGTGTCACGTACGGTCCGGGCCTCGAAGACGTGGCCCGGCGCGCGTCGCGCGTGGCGGAGCAGACGTGGACGTTCCTGGCGCAGGACCTGACGCGTCCGCCGCGAAGCAGGATCGACATTGTGCTGTCGGACGATGTCGATTTCTCGAACGGCTTCGCCAGCGTCTTCCCCTCTTCACGGGTGACCATCTACGCGCGACCCGCCGTGGACGACGCCGCGCTGGGCTACACCAACGACTGGATCGATCTCGTCGTCTCGCACGAGGTCACGCACATCTTCCATCTCGATCGCAGCGGCGGCCTGGGCCGCGCGATGCGCGCGGTGTTCGGCCGCATGCAGCTGCTCTTCCCCATGTTTCCCGCCGTGAACACACCGCGCTGGAGCACGGAAGGCCTGGCCGTGGATGTGGAATCGGCGTTCACCGGACTGGGGCGCGCGCATGGCAGCAACCACGAGATGATCGTGCGCATGGCCATGCTGGAAGGCGAGCCGGATCACATGGACCGGCTCAACGAGTCGTCGCCCATCTGGCCCGGCGATCAACGCGCGTACGTTTACGGCTCGCTCTTCATGGAGTACCTGAGCGAGCGCTTCGGCGCGGACGTGCACAAACGCATGGTTAACAATACCGCGAGTGCCGCGCTGCCCCCGTTCCTGTTCTTCGATCAGGTGGCGAGGCGCACGTTCGGCATGAGCTTCGACGATGCGTACGCCGCCTGGCGTGCGGCGCTCGAGCAGCGCTTCCGGCAGCAGGCCGACGCGCTGCGCGCAACCGGCCTCACAACATCGGAGCGGCTCACGACACACGGTCGCTGGGCCAGTCGCCCGCGCGTTTCTCCCGACGGCGCGCGCCTCGCGTACGCCGCGGAAGATGGCGCCAACGTGACGGCCACGTACGTGATCGATCTCGCCACCGGCAGGCGAGTCGCATCATGGCGCACCAACGGGCTCGCGCCCATGAGCTGGACGCCGCGTGGCTCGATCGTACTCTCGCAGCTCGAATTCGATGGCAGCTACCGCATTCGCTCCGACCTGTGGCAGATGCAGGGCGGTGATGGTCGGCTCACGCATGGCCAACGACTGCAGAATCCGGACGTCGCATCCGATGGCGAGCGCGTGATCGCCGTGCAGAATGGGGACGGCGCGGCTCGTCTCGCGCTGTTCCGCATGTCCACGCGCACCACGACGCCGCTCACGGCCGCGGATCCCGCCGTTCTCTGGACGTTCCCGCGCTGGTCACCCGACGGCACACGCATCGCCGCGGGCCGCTTCCGCCGCGGCGGCGACTATGACATCGTCGTGCTGGACACGACCGGCCAGGTACAGGCCACACTGGCCACAGGCCTCGCCTTGAATGTGGCGCCCACGTGGTCACCCGACGGTCGCTGGGTCCTCTTCTCGTCGGACCGTACCGGCATCGCCAACCTCTATGCCGTCAGTGCGGGCGACGATGCGCCTCCGAGGCTGCGTCAGGTCACCAGCGTTCTGGGCGGCGCCTTCGATCCGGAGATCTCGCGCGACGGCCGCACCATCTATTTCTCCGGCTACCACGCCAACGGCTACGCCATCGAGCGCATGCCATTCGATCCGGCGGCGTGGCGTGATCCGCAGCCCGCGCGCGTGCTGGCGCAGCAGAGCGAATCGGGTGGTGATGGCGATGTCGCGGCGCCTCTTGCGAGGCGGGCCTACTCACCCTGGCAGTCGCTCGCACCGAAAGCGTGGCAGCCCGTGCTGTACGACAATGCCGGCGCCGGAACTTTCCTGGGTGCCGCCATCGCGGGCCAGGATCTGGTGGGCCGTCACGCCTTCACGGCGGAGCTGACGTTCGACGTGCAGGGCTCGGGCCGCTGGAATGGCTTCTTCGACTACACAAACGCACGGTTAGGCAATCCGCTGTTCAGCATCGAGGCCAGCCGCAGCTGGGATGACCTGGGCACACTGCGCCTGATCGACACCCGGCGGACGCCGCCGGACACGTCGTTCGGGCAGCTGCTGGAGCGTGACGACGCGCTGGCCGGCCTGATCACGCTGCAGCGCCGGCGCTGGCGTAACACGACATTGCTTTCGGTGGGCGTGGAGCGCGAGATCTTCAAGGACCGGCTGGACGCGCCCGGATTCCGCCTGGCGGATCCCGAGGATCACCAGTTCGACCTGCTGGGCCGGCTGTCCTTCGCCAACACCCGAACGCCACCGCTGGCAGTGAGCCGGGAGAACGGCGTGCTGCTGGCGCTGAGCGCCAAGCGCTCGCTCGAGGATGCGGGCACCGTGTTCCGCGACTCGACGGGCGCACACCCGCGTGACTTCAATGAGCTGCGCGGCCTGGCTGCGCTGTACCGGGCGGTCTCGCTGGGCGCTTTCGCGCACCATGTGCTGGCGCTGCGCGCCAGCGGCTTCCTGAGCGACGGGCCGGGTGCTTCGCTGCAGCGCGTGGGCGGCAGTACCGGTGGCGCGGCGAACGTCCTCGGCTACGGCATCTCGGGCGGCTCGCGACTGCTGCCCGTGCGTGGTTTCCGCTACGGCGCGCTGGCCGGCTCGCGCGCCTGGACGGCGAGTGCCGAATGGCGCGTGCCGCTCGCACTCATGGGACGGCGCCCGCTGCTCAGTCCCTTCTTCATCGACCGCGTGTCCGCCGCCGCGTTCCTCGACGCCGGCGATGCCTGGTGCACGAGCGCGCAACGCCGCATCAGTGCGACCTGCGCCTTTGCCGAGAGTGTGCCGACCCCCATCATGGGTACGGGCGCCGAACTGGTCTTCGACATCGGATTCGCCGGCATCTTCACGGGCCGGCTGCGCGGCGGTTTCGGTGCGCCCGTGCGCGGACCATCGGATGGCGTGCGCTTCTATCTGGAACTGGGTTCCAATTACTGATGAGCGACATGCGCAAGGCCTACACCGTCGATGAAGCCAATCAGCTGCTGCCTCGCCTGGAAGAGGTGATCGCGGGCATGCGTGAGCACGCTCACGCGCTCGAGGACCGGCACGAACAGCTGCAGCTGCTCGACGTGCTGTGGGGCGAGCGCGTGCGCCAGCCGGACAATCCGGATCACGCCGAGTTCAATCAGCACCAGTCCGCCATTCGTACCGCGGCGCACGAGATCGAGGCGCTGGTGGAACAGGAGATTGCGGCGCGCGGCATTCGCTTTCCCGCCGGCGGACTCGCCGAGGGACTGCTCGATTTTCCCACCACCTGGCAGGGTCGCTGGGTCTACCTCTGCTGGCGCAGTGGCGAGCGCCGTATCGCCGCCTGGCACGAGGTCGACGGCGGTTTCGCCGGACGCCAGCCGCTCACCGCCGACCAGGCGCGCCGCATGGGACGCGAGGACGATCCCGCGCATGTCGATGATTCGGGGTTGGACTTCTGACGGACTGAACTGCGTAGCGCTTAACTGATGGTCAGGTGCGTGGTGCGCGATTCGGCACTGGCAAAGGACGATGCGATCATGGACGGTCTGGATGGGCGGGTTCTGCGGCTGGGGGTGCTGGTGCTCGCGCTGCTGGCTGCGGCGTGTGGCGAAGGCCGGAGCGCTAACGCGCCGCCAGCGACGCGGGTCACGGTGGTGACCGATACGCTGCACGGCACGCCGGTGCCGGATCCCTATCGCTGGCTCGAGGATCAGCAGAGTCCGGAGACGCGCGCCTGGATCGATGCGCAGAACCGCTACGCGCACGCGATTCTCGACACCGTGCCCGGTCGCGCCGCCCTGCAGGACCGCATTGCCGAGCTGCTGCGCGTCGACGATGTCACGCCGCCCGTCGAGCATGGCGGCCGCTACTTCTTCATGAAGCGCGCGGCGGACCAGCAGCTGCCGGTGATCTACATGCGGGAAGGCCGCCAGGGCGTCGACCGCAGGCTTATCGATCCGGCGGGCATGAGCCCGGACATGCGCACCAGCGTGAGCCTGAACGGCGTCTCGCGCAATGGAGACCTCGTCACCTACGACGTGCGGCAGGGTGGGGAAGACGAGACCGAGGTCCGCTTCTTCGATGTTGCGACGGCAAAGGACCTCGACTACAAGCTGCCGCGTGCCCGCTATTACGGTGTCAGCATGCTGCCCGATCGCAGCGGCGTCTACTATTCGCGCGGCGACAGCACGGGTGCGCGCGTCTGGTATCACGACATGCACGGCAGCGCACCCGACCGGCTGATCTTCGGTGAGGGCTACACCCCCGAGAAGATCATCATCACATCGACCACGGACGACGGGCACTGGCTGGGCATCATCGTGTTCCACGGATCCGCGGCGGACCAGACCGAGGTGCACTACAAGGACCTGACCCGGGATGGGCCCGTGCGCACACTCGTTTCCGACATACCCGCGCGCTTCCTGCCGTCGTTCGCGGGCAACGATGTCGTGCTGCAGACCAACTGGAACGCGCCCAACGGTCGCGTGCTGCGCGTATCGCTGGCGCATCCCGAGCGCGCGGCCTGGAAGGAGATCGTGCCGGCCGGCGATGCCGTGATCGAAGCGGTTTCCGCGGTGGCCGGCCGACTCTTCGTCACCACACTGAAGGATGTGCAGTCGCGCCTCGACACGTATGACCTCGATGGCCGCCACCAGCAGAGCATGGAGCTGCCTGCGGTCGGCAGTGTGGCGGGCGTGGGCGGACGCTGGGGCAGCAGCGAGGTGTTCTACACGTTCACATCGTTCTACATCCCGGCCACGACCTACCGCTACGACGCCGGCACCGGCGAGCGCAGCGTCTGGTTCGCTCCACGCGTGCCCATTCACGCGGAAGATCTGACCGTGGAACAGGTCTGGTATCGCTCGAAGGACAGCACGCGCGTGCCCATGTTCCTCGTGCATCGCAAGGATCTGCAGCGGAACGGACAGAACCCGGTGCTGCTCACCGGCTACGGCGGCTTCAACATCAGCCTGACACCCGGCTTCTCCACAGAAGCCGTGATCGTAGCCGAACACGGCGGTGTCTATGCCCTGGCCAACCTGCGCGGCGGCGGCGAATTCGGGGAAGCCTGGCACCAGGCCGGCATGCTGGGCGGCAAACAGCATGTTTTCGATGACTTCATTGGCGCTGCGCAATACCTGGTCGAACAGAAGTACACGAATCCGCAGAAGCTGGGCATCGAGGGCGGCAGCAACGGCGGGTTGCTGGTGGGCGCCGCGCTCACGCAGCGGCCCGATCTCTTCCGCGCCGTCATCTGCGAGTATCCGCTGCTCGACATGATCCGCTACCAGAAATTCCTGGTCGCGTCCTTCTGGGTCCCCGAGTACGGCTCCGCGGACAATGCCGACCAGTTCCCCGCGCTGCTCGCCTACTCGCCCTACCAGAACGTCAAACAGGGTGTTGACTATCCTGCCGTGCTGCTGGTCACCGGCGATGGCGACACGCGCGTCGCGCCCCTGCACGCGCGCAAAATGACCGCCCGCCTGCAGGCCGCCACCAGCGGCAGGCATCCCGTGCTGCTCCTGTACGACACCAGGTCCGGCCACTCCGGCGGCGCTCCCGTCAACAAGCAGATCGAAGACATGACGGACGCCTTGTTGTTCTGGCAGTGGCAGGTCGGAACGGATTGAAATTCGTTGCCCCAGCAACCAGCGCCCGGCAACCCGCAGCGTTTTCCCGCGACCTAAGGAACTCCCCGTACGCGGCCGATACTCCTCACAGGCGTACGCGAGTCGTGTGCGCGCAGGCAGGAGACAGCTGGCGGCGTTGGCCGGAATCCGGCGGCGGCGGCAGGTGCGTGCGCACGAGCGGTTCGCACCCTGATCGGACGCGGGGAAATACGGCATGATGGCCAGTGAAGATGCAGCCATGGTGAAGCCGGTAGAGGAAGCGACACCGGCGCAGGGCGATCGCCCGCGCACGGTCATGGTGGTAGAGGACAACGGGATCATCGTGACCATGCTGCGCCATCTGCTGGAGCGGCGTGGGTACCGCGTCGAAACCGCGGTGGACGGGCGGCAGGCCGTCGCGCGTCTCAATGGTGAGCCGCCGGGTCTCGTCCTGCTCGACCTCATGCTGCCCTACAAGGACGGCTTCGAGGTCATCAAGCAGATGCGCGCCACGCCCGGCTGGGAGGAAGTCCCCGTCATCATGCTCACGGCGAAGGCGCAGGAGCGCAACGTCGTTCGCGCGCTGGATGCCGGCGCCAACGATTACGTGGTCAAGCCGTTCAAGCTCGAGGAACTGGCCGCGCGCGTCCGTCGCTTTCTGCCCTGACACACTGTTAACCCGGTCCGGCGGGTTGCCGCATGGTGTTTCCGGCCCTGATTCCGGTCGCAGCTTCGTCCGTGGTCTTCGAGTCCGTGGCGTGGTCGCTGTTCCGCATCGTCGCCGCGCTGCTGGCTGTACTGCTCGCCCAGATCCTGGGACTGCGCCTGCTGCTGGCCAGGCGGCGCCGCCGGGCGCAGCAGTTCCGCGCCGTGTGGGAGCCGCTGCTGGCCTCCTGCGTCGATGATTTTCCCGCGCGACTGCCTCGCCTGCGGCGGCGCGATGTCCCGGAGTTTCTGTTGATCTGGAATTTTCTGCAGGAAACCCTGCGCGATCAGGCGAGGGACCGGCTCAACCGCGTGGCCATCCGGGTGCGCGCGGACCGCCAGGTCGCGCGGCTCGTGCGCCACGGCGGCGTGCGCAACCGGCTGGTTGCGCTCACCGCGGCCGGTCACCTGGGTGACCTCGCCCTGAGTGCGGACCTCGAGCGCATCGTGCAGGAATCCGACACCACGGTCTCACTGTGTGCAGCCAAGGCGCTCGCCCGTATCGATGGCGTGCGCGCCGCACCACTCATCGTGAATCTCATCGCACAGCGCGAGGACTGGCCGGCGGCGGGCGTCGCGACCGTGCTGGCCGAGGCGGGGCCGGCCGCGGTTTCCGGGCCGCTCACCGCGGCGGCGGCCGCCGCCGATCCGGCGCTCGCGCCGCGACTGATACGCCTGCTCGAGCTGGCGCACGCGGATGCCGCCGCCCCCGTAATACGCCGCTTCCTGCAGCAGAGCGACGCTGTCGAAGTCGTGAGCACGGCACTGCGCGTCGTGAAAGATCCCTCACTGCTGGATGACGTGCGAGCCCTGCTGTACAGCCCGCACTGGCAGGTTCGCCTGCAGGCCGCGCTCACCCTGGGCCGCATGGGAACGCGCGACGATGAGGTACATCTCGTGGTGGCGCTCGCCGATTCACAGTGGTGGGTGCGCTACCGCGTGGCACAGAGCCTGGCGCGCCTGCCGTTCATGGACACGCGCCGGCTGCGCCGGCTGAGCGAAACGGTCGAGGATCCCTACGGTCGCGACATCCTGCGCCAGGTGATCGCGGAACGGGAGCTGGCATGCTGACCGCCATTGCACTGTCCCTCTTTCACGCCTTCCAGTGGATCGCACTCGGCTTCTTCGTAGGCATCAACGGCGGCTACATCATCCTCAATGTCGTGACGTTTTTCACGCTGCCGCCCTACGTGCGCCGCCGCGTGCTCTCCGGTCTGCCACAGCCCGAGAGCGGCTTCGAGCCGCCCGTCAGTCTCATTGTCACCGCATTCAACGAGGAAAGCGTCATTGCGGACTCGGTTCACTCACTGCTGCAGACCGACTATCCCGAATTCGAGATCATCGTGGTCAACGACGGCTCGAAGGACGGTACGCTCGACGTTCTGACACGCGAATTCGACCTCGTCGCTTTTCCCGAAGCCTTCCGTCCGCGCGTGCCGCACAAGCCGGTACGCACCATCTACCAGTCGCGCATCCATCCTGAGCTGCGCGTCGTCGACAAGGAAAATGGCGGGCGCAAATCCGACGCCGCCAACGCAGGCATCAATGCGGCGCGCTATCCACTCGTCTGTCCTCTCGATGCGGACAGCGTGCTGCAGCGCAACAGCATCCGCCTGCTGGTGCAGCCCTTCCTGGACGACCCGCGCACCGTCGCCGCCGGCGGCATCGTGCGCATCCTGAATGGCTGCGAAGTGAGCGGTGGCTTCCTGACCCGGGTGGGACTGCCGCGCAATCCGCTGGCGCTGGTGCAGATCGTGGAGTACCTGCGCGCGTTCCTCTTCGGCCGCATCGGCTTTTCCGCGCTCGACGCACTGCCGCTCATATCCGGCGCGTTCGGCATGTTCCACAAGGAGACGGTCATTGAGCTGGGCGGCTACAGCCACGAAACGCTCGCGGAAGACATGGACCTGGTGCTGCGCATCCATCGTCATTTCCGCCTGCAGGGCAAGCCCTATCGCGTCTGCTTCGTGCCCGATCCCGTGTGCTGGACGGAAGCGCCCGAGGACCTGCGCACGCTGCGCAACCAGCGCATCCGCTGGCATCGCGGCCTCATGGAGTGCATGACGCTGCACCGGGAACTGCTCTTCCATCCGCGCGCCGGCCTGCTGGGCTGGTTCGCCATGCCCTTCCTGCTGCTGTTCGAAGGATTGGGTCCGCTGTTCGAGGTCGCCGGCTACCTGGTCATGGGGATTGGTTTCGCGCTCCACCTGATCACACCAGGTGGTTTCCTGGCGTTCACGCTCGTGGCGCTGGGCCTGGGCATCGTGCTGACGCTCACCGCCGTGCTGCTGGAAGAAGCCTCCTACGACACCTATCCGAGCGTCCGCCAGGTGCTGGCCCTCATGGCCGCCGCGGTCTTCGAGAACCTCGGGTATCGGCAGCTCACGGCGGTCTGGCGGGTCCAGGGTATGTGGCGCTGGCTCCGACGCGCCGATTCTTCTTGGGGACGGATGGCGCGAACTGGCAGCTGGAATGCTGACCAGAAAGCGGAACTGGAGCGCACCGCGGCGGGGCAGCCCATCGCTGCGGGCGAGGAAGCGGTGCGTACGAGGATGGCATCATGAGCGTGGCGCGAAACGGAGCCGGGTCCTTGATCGACACCGCCATTCCCGTGGCCGGCGGCATGCTGGCCACGCTGGGCATGGTGGTGCTGGCCGGCTGGCTCACGCGCAACGCCGCGCTCGTGCAGGTCATCTCCACCTTCGCGCCCATGCAGTACAACGAGGCGCTGGGCTTCCTGCTCGCGGGCGGCGCGCTGCTGTCGCTGAGCGCCGGCCGCCTGCACCTGGCGAGGATCAGCGCCGGGCTGCTGCTGGCGCTGGCACTGCTGACGCTGGTGCAGTACGTGACGGGCCTGAATCTGGGCATCGACCAGCTGCTGCTGCGTCCCGCGTACATCACGGTGGGCACGTCGCATCCGGGGCGCATGTCTCCTAACACTGCGTTGGGATTCACCGCCGCCTCGCTGGCCCTGCTGCTGAACCGGGGCGCCGGACGGCGCTCCGCCAACACGCTGGTGGCCACCCTGGGGGCAGCCGTGGCCGCGCTCGGCATCCTGGCGCTGGCCGGGTACGCGACCGGCGTGCCCGCGGCCTACGGCTGGGGCGAATTCACGCGCATGGCCGTGCTGGCCGCACTGGGGATGTTCCTCACCGGCGCGACCATCATGCTGGGCGCCTGGCGTCCGGCGGTCGGCGAGCGCGGGCACTCGCCGCACTGGCTGCCGCTGGCGGCTGCCGTGGGCGGTCTCACCACGACCCTGTGCCTGTGGCAGTCGCTGTACACCGCCGAGCACGAAGACATTGCACGCACGGTCGAGGATGTCGCGGACAACTTCAAGGCGAGGATCGAAGACGGCCTGACCGGCCGTGTACGCCCGCTCACGCGCATGGCGGACCGCTGGGCGAATCGCGGACCCACATGGGCGGCCGACTGGCGCAATGATGCCGACCACTATGTCAGCGATGAAGGTGAGTTCCTCGCCATTCGCTGGCTCGGCGCCGACCTCGCGCAGCACGAACAGATCGCGGCGCCGGGCGCGGCCGGCACGCAGGGCAGTGCCCTGCTGAATCGCATTCCACCGAACCTGTACAGCGAAGCCGCCAGCGCACACGCCGTGCGGCTCATGGCAATGCCCGCCGATGGACGCAGCTGGGGTGTCGTGGTGATGGCGCCGCTGCAGGGCGGTCTCGCGGGTGGCTTCATTACCGGCGACTTCCTCATTCCGGACCTGGTCGAGCGCTCCGCGCCGCCCGGTTTCCAGGGAGCGTACGCGGCCGCCATCACCGTGCGGGGCCAGCTGATCTATGCGCAGGGTGATACCGTCCCGCATGCCCGCCACAACTGGACCGCGAGGCGCACCATCGCGCTGCCCGGCTCCCTGTGGAATGTGGAGATACGGCCCGAGGCGAAAACCGTGGCCAGCATGCACACGGGCGTGGACGAAGGCGTCCTGCTGGTAGGCATCCTGGTATCCGCGCTGTTCGCATTCCTCATCCGCTTCGCGCAGCAGGCGCAGCACCGCGCCGCCGAAATCGCCGACAGTAACAATGTCCTGGAACGCGAAGCCGCCAAGCGCAGCGTCGTCGAGCGCGCACTGCGCGACAGCGAACAGCGCTATCGCGATATTACCGAGCGCAGTCAGGGCTTCATCTGGATCCACGACTTCGAAGGACGCCTGCTCACGGTGAATCCGGCCGCGGCGCAGGCGCTGGGCTACGAACCCGCGGACATGCTGGGCCGCTCCATACGTGACTTCGTAACCGAGGAAATGCGACCGCATGTCGATGGGTACCTCGAGTACATGCGCGTGCATCCGGACATGAGCGGCACGGTGGACATGCTGACGCGCGCTGGCCAGAAGCGCATCTGGTCCTACAGCAACTCGCGGTACGCGGAGGAGGATCGGCCGGTCTACGTGCTGGCCAACGCGCAGGACGTGACGCAGCTCAAGGAGACCGAGGTCGAGCTGGCGCACGCGCGCGACGCCGCGCTCGAGTCGGCTCGCCTGAAGTCCGAGTTCCTGGCCAACATGAGCCACGAGATCCGCACGCCCCTCAATGGTGTCATTGGCATGACCGATCTGCTGCTGACCACGGAGCAGTCGACGGAACAGCGCGAATACTCCGAGACCATTCGGGCCAGCGCCGATGCGCTGCTCACGATTGTCAACGACATTCTCGATTTCTCCAAGATCGAAGCCGGCATGCTCGCCTTCGAGACGCTCGACTTCGGGCTGCGCAACCTGGTGGAGAGCACGGTCGAGATGTTCGCCGAGCCGGCCAAACGCAAGAAGCTCGAGCTGGCCACACTCGTCTACAGCGATGTTCCGGATGCGCTGCGCGGTGACCCGGGACGCCTGCGCCAGGTGCTGACCAACCTGATCGGCAACGCTGTGAAGTTCACGCTGGCGGGTGAGGTCACGCTGCGCGTGACGCTGGAAGCGAACGAGGACGACCACGCGGTCATCCGCTTCACCATCACGGACACCGGCATTGGCATTGCCGAGGAGCAGCAGGAGCGCCTCTTCCAGCCCTTCATCCAGGCGGACGGCTCGACGGCGCGCCAGTTCGGCGGCACCGGTCTCGGCCTGGCCATTTCCCGGCAGCTGGTGGAGCGCATGGGCGGCGAGATCCACGTCGAAAGCGCACCCGGCGTGGGCTCTTCCTTCTGGTTCACGGGCCGCCTGGAGAAGCAGCCGGCGGGAACCGCGGCCGCCGCCGCCGACGTGACGCTGGAAGGGTTGCGCGTGCTCATCGTGGACGACAATGAGACCAACCGCGCCGTGGTGCGTCACTACCTCGCCGCGTGGAAGATGGTGCCGGAAGAGGCCGTGGGTGGCGCTGAAGCAATGGCCGTGCTGCACGACGCGCAGCAGGCGGGCACGCCGTTCGACGTCGCCGTCATGGACCTGATGATGCCGGGCATGACCGGCTTCGAGCTGGCGCGCATGATCAAGGCGGATCCCGTCATTGCCGCGGTGCGCCTCGTGCTCATGCCTTCCTTCGGCAAGCGCGGCCACGCCAATGACGCGCGCGAGGCGGGCATTGCCGCGTACCTGGTGAAGCCTGTACGACAGACGGAGCTGCACGACTGTCTGCTCGCGGTCGTGTCCACCGACTCCAGTGCACAGCGGCCCGGCGGCAAGCTGGTCACCCGCCATTCGCTGGCGGAGAAGTCACGCCAGCCGAAGCTGCGCATCCTCATTGCGGAAGACAATCTGGTCAATCAGAAGGTGCTCATGGCGCAGGTGCTGAAGCTCGGGTACCGCGCCGATCTGGTGAACAACGGACAGGAAGCGCTGGAGGCGCTGAGCCGCTATCCCTACGCGCTCGTGCTCATGGACTGCCAGATGCCTCGCCTGGACGGCTACGCCGCCGCGCGGGAAATCCGCCTGCGCGAGGGCGCCGAGCGCCGTACGCCCATCATCGCCATCACCGCTAACGCGCTGCAAGGCGAGCGCGAGAAGTGCACGGCCGCCGGCATGGACGACTACCTGTCCAAGCCCGTCAAGCAGGACGATCTGCGGGACATGATCGAGCGCTGGCTGCCACGCGATGCCGGGGACGAGGTGGTGAGCAGCCCGGAGTTCCGCGGCGATCCCGGCATCATCTACAAGGCGGCGGACATCACGGGCGGCATGGCGCTGCGCGACCGGCCCACCGTGCACGAGCTGCAGCGCGAGAACGTACGTCAGCGCCTCGACGAGCTGCGCGCGGAGTGCGGCGTCGACGTGCTGGGCTCGCTGGTCGAGATGTTCCTCGCCGATGCCGTGGGGCGCATCGAGCACCTGCACCGGCTCATCGCCGAGCACGACACCGGCGGCGTGCACAACGAGGCGCATGCGCTCAAGGGCAGCTGCCTGAATTTCGGCGCTCAGCGCATGGGTTCCTGGTGCCAGCAGCTCGAGGACCGCGGCGAAGCGGGACAGCCGGAAGGCATGACGGCCCTGCTGGCGCACGTCGAAGAGGAGTTCCGCGTACTGCGCGTCGAGCTGGAGTCGTTCGCCCCGGCCGCCTGAGCCCGGCGTCCCCCGCCCGCTAACGCAGCTTCAGCAGTCGCTCGGCATTGCCGCCGGTCACGGCGGCCCGCGCATCCGCCGCCAGCTCGAGCGCAGCCAGGCTCTCCTTCATCTTCGCCAGGCTGCCGATCGCGTGCGGATAGTCGCTCCCCGCGACGATCTGACCGGGTCCCGCGAATTCCAGCGCCAGCCGCAGCGCCGCGGGATTGAAGTTGACCGTGTCGTACCAGAACGCGCGCAGGTAGTCGCTGGGCGGCCGATCGATGAAGCGACGACACTCCTCGAAGGCCTCGAAGCCACGGTCCAGCCGCTCCGCCAGGTAGGGAATGGCGCCGCCCAGGTGGGTGAGCACCCAGCGGATTCCCGGGAAGCGTTCCACCACGCCGCTGAACACCAGCTTGGCCGCAGCCAGTGTCGTGTCGAAGGGAAACCCGACGAGCGGCATGAGCCAGTACTCGGTCATCGCTTCCACGCCGACCGGATGGATGGGGTGGATGTAGAGCACGGCCCCGCGCGCCGCCGCCGCCTCGTACAGCGGCCAGTAGCCTTCATCCGCCAGGGACAGACCGTTCACATTGCTGAACAGCATGGCACCCGGCAACCCCAGCTCGTCGGTGGCCCGCTGGAATTCACGCAGCGACGCGGGCGCATCATTGAGCGGCAGCGTCGCCAGCGCTGTGAAATGCTCGCCGCGGGCACGCACGATCTCGGCAAACGCGTCGTTAACGAGCCGCGCGAGCACCACCGCGCGCTTCGGTTCCTCGACGTGTGTGCCCGGCGACGTGAAGCTGAGCACCTGCCGGTCGACACCGGCCTCTTCCAGCACTTCCTGGCGATAGACGATGTCGCGATGGCCGCGCACCGCCACGTTGTAGTCGCCGGGATAGTGCAGTACGGGGTTGCCCTCGCGGTCCGTGGTCACGCGCACGCTGGAGCCGCCTTCGCGCAGGGCACGCAGGTATTCCGGCGGATAGAAATGGTTGTGAAAGTCGACGAGGCTCATGGCGGACGCTTCGCTTTCGTTCGGGTCCATACAAGGTACACGGGAAGGCCCGCCAGCACGAACAGCAGGCCCAGCCCGCTGGAGCGCGGATCGGCCGCCACCTGCATGGCCACAATGCCGAAGGCCGCGGCGGCGAACAGCACGGGCACGACGGGATAGCCGGGTACGCCCCACGCGGGCGGTCCGCCCTCGCGCCGGCGCAGTCGCATCAGGCCGATGGTCATGAGGCCGAAGAAGATCCACTCCGTGTAGATCACGCGCGTGAACAGCGCCCTGTAACTGCCTGTTGCGACCAGCACGGCGGACCACACGGCCTGCAGCACAATGGCGTGGTGCGGGGTGTGGTAGCGCGGGTGCACGGCGCCCAGCCAGGGGAAGGCCAGGCCGTCGCGGGCCATGGCATAATAGACCCGCGGACCCAGCAGGATGATGCCGGACAGGGCGCCCAGCGTCGAGAATATCACCAGGGCCGACATGAGTGCGCCGCCGCCCCGGCCCAGCACCGCATTGGCGGCGTCCGCGGCGATGCGCGTGGAATGCGCCACCGTGGCCAGCGGCAGCACGTGCAGGTATACCGCATTGAGGGCGATATAACACACGGTTACCACCAGCACGCCGAGCACCAGCGCGCGCGGCAGCGTGCGCTCGGGCCGCACGGTCTCGCCCGCGCTGTACGTGACCATGTGCCAGCCGCCGAAGGCGAAGAGGCCCGCACCCACCGCCAGCAGGAAATTCCGCGCATCGAGAGCGGACGCGCTTCCCGGCGCCGGTGCCAGCGGCTGGCGAGGGCCGAGCGCATAACCGGTCGCGATGATGGCAAGCACGGCGAGCAGCTTGCCCGCGGTGAACAGCGCCTGCAGCGTGGCGCCTCGCCGGACGCCCGCATAATTGATGGCCGAGAGCAGCAGAATCACGACAATGCCGAGGCCGCGCAGGCCGGCATCGCCCAGCGGCAGAAAGAACGCCGCATAACGCGCGAAGATCACCGCGATGGCCGCGATGATTCCCGTGTGCATGGTCCAGAACATGGCCCAGCCCCAGAGGAAGCCGACCGGCGCACCGAGTGATTCCTTCAGGAACACGTACACGCCGCCGCTGTCCGGGAAGCGCGTGCTCAGTTCGGCGCAGACCAGCGAGCCGGCCAGCGTCAGCAATCCGGCAACCGACCAGACGAGAAAGATGCCCGGCGCCCACGGCACGCGGCTGGTGACTTCCGCTGGCTGCACGAAGATCGAGGCGCCGATGATCGTGCCCGCCACCATGGCCGTGGCGTGCGGCAGCCCGAGCGCGCGGCGCAGCCCGTTGCCGTGTGCAGCTTCCAGAGCGCGTTCCTCACTGTGCGGGTGGGTTCGGCCGCCCAAGATGGAGCCGACGACGCGTCCGCTCAAGTTCCGGCGCGTCGACGGCTCGCCGGGAGGATCGGAAACCCGTCGTCGCCTGCCGCCGTAGTTGCTCCAGTTTTTCGCGACCCGGCACGTCCGGGCGCGCTCCGTGCCGTCGTACCATGGAGCTGCGACATGTCGGGCCTTGCCAGCGAATTCCGCTTCGTCCTGCGCCGCCTGCGGCGCGCGCCCGCGTTCACGGCCATTGCGGTCCTCACCCTGGCCCTCGGCATTGGCGCCACCACCGCCATTTACAGCGTGGTGGATGCCGTGCTCATTCGCGCGCTGCCGTTCCCCGATCCCGGGCGGCTCGTCTACTCCGGGTTCTCCGCGCTCGGCGCCGATGTGCCCAGAGTGGGCCACTCCGACGCCACCTACCTGCTGTATCGATCCGATAACCGCGTGTTCGAGGATATCGCGGTCTCCGCTTCGCGACAGGTGAGCCTCACCGGTGACGGCTCGCCCGAACGTCTGCGCGCACGGCTGGTCACGGACGGCTGGTTCGGCGTGCTGGGCGTGAAGCCCGCGCTGGGTCGCGCGTTCACCGCGGAAGACGTGCGGCCGGGCGCCCCCCAGACGCTGGTGCTCTCCTGGCAGTTCTGGCGCCAGCGCTTCGGCGGCGACCGCGGCGTCATTGGGAAGACCGTGCGCCTCGACGGTCAGACTTCGCAGATCATTGGCATCATGCCGCGCGGCTTCCGGTTGAATGACGATCCGCAGGTCTGGGTGCCGGCGCAGTTCGACGCCGCGCAAACCAGCTCGGGCAGCTTCAACTACGACGGCATCGCACGGCTCCGTCCGGGTGTGAGTATGACGCAGGCGCAGGCAGACATGGAACGCGTGCTGCCGGCATTGCCCGACCGCTACCCCGGCCCCATCTCGCGCGCCATGATGGAGAGCGCGAAGCTCGCGCCCGTCATCCACCCGCTCAAACAGGAAGTTACCGGTGACGTGAGCCGCGTGCTCTGGATCCTGCTGGGCACCGTGAGCATCGTGCTGCTCGTGGCGTGCGCCAATGTCGCCAACCTGGTGCTGGTCCGCGCCGAAGGACGCCAGCGCGAGGTCGCACTGCGCACCGCCATTGGTGCCGGGCGGCGCCATATCGCCGGGCAGTTCCTGCTCGAGAGCTTCACGCTGGCGCTGCTGGGCGGCGCGCTGGGCGTGGTGCTGGCCAGGGTGGGCATCCGCGCCTTCGCCTCTCTGGGTGGCGACCTGCCGCGCATGCAGGAGATCACGATCAACGGCCGCATCCTCGTCTTCGCCGCCGCCGTCTCCGTGCTCTGCGGTCTGTTCTTCGGCGCGTTCCCCATCATGCGCCATGCCCGGCCCCGGCTGAGCGCGGCACTGAAGGAGGGCGGCCGTGGCTCCAGCGCGGGACGGGAGCGCCATCGCGCGCGCAACAGCCTGGTCGTGGCCCAGGTGTCACTCGCGCTCGTACTGATGGCCGGCGCCGGTCTCATGGTGCGCTCGTTCCTGGCGCTGCGCCACGTGGATCCGGGATTCCGCGCGCCGGAACAGATCATTACCACGCGCGTTGCCATACCCACCGCCGAGATCGCCGATGCCACCGCCGTCGCCAATGCGTACGAGCAGATCCTGGCAGGCATCACGCAGCTGCCGGGTGTGGTCGCGGCCGGCGCCACCTCGTCCGTACCCATGGAGGACGAGGAATCGCAGAGCGGCACCTGGATCGAGGATCATCCCACGGCGGACGGGGGTGTGCCGCCCATCGTGCGCACCAAGTGGGTGCTGGGCGACTACTTCGGCACGCTCGGTCTGTCCCTGCGCGCCGGTCGCGCGCTGACCGCGGCCGACCTGCACAGCCACGCCCGCCTGGTGGTCGTTAACGAAGCGTTAGCGCGTCAGTTCTGGGGCTCGCCGGAAAAGGCCATGGGCCGGCGACTGCGCCAGGACCCGACCGACGAGTGGTACACCGTCGTCGGCGTGGTCGCCGACGAGCACGACGCGGGTCTGGACCAGGATGCGCCCGGCCTCGCCTACTTCCCGCTGCTGCAGGAAGACCGGGGTCAGCAAAGCGCCGGACTCACCGTGGAGCGCAGCCTGACCTACGTCGTCCGCACACGCGGCCTGCCCGCGGCGCTGCTGCCGGAACTGCGCAAGGCCGTCTGGAGCGTGAACCCCAACCTGCCCCTCGCCAATACGCGTACGCTGCAGGAGATCGTGGACAAGTCGATGGCGCGCACGGCCCTCACCATGACGCTGCTGGCCATCGCTGCGTTCGTGGGCCTGTTCCTCGGCGCCATCGGGCTGTACGGCGTCATGGCCTACATCGTGGCGCAGCGCACACGGGAAATCGGCGTGCGCATGGCGCTGGGCGCAGAGACGCGACGCGTCGCCGGCATGGTGCTGGGCCAGGGTCTCACGCTCGCCGGCATGGGTGTGGCCATCGGCATGGCGTGCGCACTCGCGCTCACCCGGCTCATGTCGACACTGCTGTTCGGCGTGCACGCGTTCGACCCCATCACCTTCGGCGCTGTCGCGCTCATCCTCGTCGCCGTGGCCGGGCTCGCCAGCTACACGCCGGCACGGCGAGCGGCCACTCTCGATCCGCTCACGGCCCTGCGCATTGAATAGCCCGCCCTCTGTACTGATTGCGCAGCAACGCTACTCCCCGACGGCACACAAAACGCGCTGTCAGGGAGCCCGCCCATGGCCCGCCGCAGCGCGTTCGCCGCAAGGACGGCACGGCATTCGCAATGGCATGATTATCCACACAATGCGCCCGCACTTAACGGCCGTGGCGCATCCGGCATCCGTATCGGTGAAGGTCCCGAAAAAGCGGGGCCTCGGAAGCAGCGGCGGGGATGGCCGCAAGAATGGGAGGAGATGCAGATCATGCGCAGCGTCAATTGGATGGCGCCCGCGGTTGCGGCCCTGCTGGCCGTCGCGGCGTGCAGCAACGACAGTACGGGACCGGCCGATGGAATGACCACGGATGACGCCGTGGCGGTCGCGCTCGACACCGATGCCATGACGGGTCAGATCGTGTTCAGCCAGATTCTGCTGGGTGGCTTCGGCCTCGATGCCGGTCTCTCGATTGCCGGCGCGGACACGCGCACATTCTCGCGCTCTCATGACTGCCCCGCGGGCGGTACCATCACGCTGGAGGGCAGCATTGAGCGCACGCGCAACGACCAGGGCATAGCGGATTATCACGCGACCGCCAGTGGCGCCTGGAATGACTGCGCGCACGCACGCGGTGATGTGACACGCACCGTGAACGGCACCTTCAGCTTCGACGCCACGCGCCACTTCGAGAACGGCCAGCCGGTGGGCCCGCAGACCGCCACCAAGTCCGGCCACTTCACGTGGAGCGCGACCAATGGCAAGAGCGGCGAGTGCGACTTCCACATCACTTCCACTCGCCTGCCGGATGTGGGCAAGCGCACCGTCGTCGGCACCGTGTGCGGACGCGAGATCAACCGGGAAGTGAGCTGGAACAAGTCGGACGGCTGAACGGCGCGCGCAGCGCGCGCCGGAATCCAGCAGACACGACGGCCGCCTTGCACGCGTGAGGCGGCCGCCGTCGCATCGGCGCACACGTGGCCACCTGCCGGACCACCGTCTAGATTGCAGAACGACGGCGTGACCGCTTGGCGCGCACGTGTGCGCCTTCCGAAGCAGGGTGATCGCGCGTGGACGCAGTACGCGAAGTCACCCGCCCCCGCCTGCAGGAGGCCCTGATGATTCGAGGCGCAGTCCCCATCGCGTTGCTCCTCGCGCTGCCGCCCGCCGCCGCGAGGGCACAGGCGAGGATCGAGGCGGTGTTCCCGGATCCCAGCCGGGTCGCCGTACAGCAGCTGGGTGCAGCGCGCGCCATCCGCGCCACTGCGGGTCTCGACCTGCAGCCCGGTGACCTGCTCACCGCGGCAGACACCTCGTACCTCGAGCTGCTGTGCATGCCAGCCGGGTCGACGACCTACCGTCTGCGCGGGCCGTTCCGCTTCTTCATTGATGTGCCCGACACGGCAGGACACTGTCACATGAACCTGCTCAGTGGCGATGCCAACGTGATCGCGGAAGAGCCGACCGGTCAGACCGTGGGCGCCGTCAACCTGACCAGTCATGGTACGCAGTACGCCATCATTGTGCGCCGCGACAGTGCCGGCATTGCGCCGCGCATTGTCGTCTTCGACGGCGAGGTTTCCGCACGCACGAGCAGCGGCGACACGCTCACCGCGAGGCCGGGCATGAACCTCGACGTGAGTCCGCGCAGCGCCAGGCCATCACTGGGCCGGACCACACCGCAACAGCTGAAGCGCTGGGCCGGGATCTACGCCAACTTCGACATGGACGAGGGGTTGAAACAGGGTGTTATCGTCAACAACCGAAGCGCCTCGTACGACAGTCTCAGCGTGCTGCACTACGAGGTGCTGGCCAACCCGGGCGATACCGAGCGGCGGGTGGCCCTGGCCAGGGCGCAGATCCGCTACCGCGTACCCGAGCACGCGAACTTCAACCTGCGGCGGGCAGGCGTGACCACCGACGACGCCGCGAGACGCTACAACATTGATCCGGCGATCCTCAGGGTCGGGCGCATGCGGAGTGGCGGCAGCGCCGCGGGCACGACCACCGCAGCACTGCGTGCGGCGAACGCCGGCACGGCCGGCTCGGCGGCGCCGGATACCGCGAAGAAGGCGACGGCCGGGAAAGCGACGACGGCGGCGTCACGCGCCGCTGTGAAGACGGGTTCGTCCGACACCCTCAGCAGGACTACATCGGCCACGGCCACGCGCTCGCGCGTGGGCGGCTCGGATGGCGCTCGCTGACGCGGGCCGCCAACGCGCGCTGCGGCGGGAGCGCTGGATCGCGCTGCTCATTGCGCTGCCCGCGGGGTCGGGCGCCTACCTGCTGACGCGCGCGCTGGGCTCCTTTTCCCAGCGACCGCTGGCCGTGCTCGCGCTGCTGGCGCCGCTGGCCGCAGCGCTCGTACTGCTGGGCCGGCCGCTCCTGCGCGAACGACGCCTGCTGCTGGGCGGCGGATTCCTGCTCTTCTTCCTCGCGTATTTCACGTTCTTCGCCATTGCCGCGGGCACACGCATTCTGGATGGCCGGCGCGCGATAATCACGGGTTATGAGGATGCCACGCCCGGCAATTTCCTGGGCCTCAACCGCCTGGGCGACTGGCATTACGGGCTGGCGCCGCCGGCGCGCGGCGGTGGCGACGTGGCGATCGTGCTGCTGCCTTCGTTTGCGGGCACCCCCGTCGCCGAAGCCAGGCGCACGCTGGCGGGGCTGATCAGCCAGGGGATCGAGCAGCACGCCAGGGGCATGATCTTCGACTTCGCGCTGCGCGATACATTGAGCTTCGATCGCGTGTTCTGCGTGCTGGTCGAGCGCGCGCGTCAGGCGGGCCTGCCGGTGGTGTTCGCGTACGAACTGCGGCAGCGCGGCAGTGCCTGGGTGCGCGAGGCGCTGCCGTCCACGCTGCAACCCTGTCTGCACGACGAGAACCTGGCCAGCGTGATAGGCGTGCGCGAGGCGGATGGCCGAATCCGGAATGTGCTGGCGTCGAGGCCCGACGACCCGTCGTCGCCTTCAATGGCCGTGCGTGCCGCCACATTGCTGGCGGGCGCACCCGTTGCCGTTCCCGCGAACGGTCTCGTGCAGTTCGTTCCCCCCGCCAGCACACCCGTGCAGATCGACGGTCTGCCCGACGACTCCACGCTGGCGCTGCTGCGCGACCGTTTCGTTTTCGTTGGCGCCTACCGCCCGGGCGACACCTGGGACACGCCCTGGGGCGCGCTCCCCGGCGTCACCATCCAGACATGGGCGGCGCAGGCCCTGCGTACGGGCAGCCTCATCACACACCTGCCGCTCTGGCTCCTGCTGACGCTCGTGTTCGCAGTATGCTGGCTGCTCACGGTGGTCCAGGCGGGCGGCGGGGGCACCCCCGCGCTGCTGCGCAGTGCCGGCATCATGATCGCGGTTCTCGTGCTGGGCGCCGTACTGGCCATGCGGCTGGGGCGCGTGTGGGCGGACATTGACTACCCGGTAGCGGCCACCATCCTCCTGACGATTCTGTTAGCCGGTGGCGCGACGCTGCAGGGAGCGCGGCGCAGCGCCCGCCCGGCGCTCTCGCGGGTGGCGGCGCCCGCGCCGCCGGATGCGGCCGCGGGCGAAGCACCAGCACCGGTGGCCGAGCCGTTCGACGTGTTCGTGAGCTACAACGGGCAGGAGCGCGATGCCGTGCTGCAGCTGGGCGAGCATCTGCGGCAGCGCCGGCTGCGCGTGTGGCTGGACGTCTGGGAGCTGGCGCCCGGCCGGCCGTGGCAGGAAGGGATCGAGCAGGCCATCGCCACAGTGCGCAGTGCGCTCATCATTTTCGGGGAGCACGGCGTCGGCCCCTGGGAGGAGCCGGAGCTGCGCGCCTGCCTCGAGCAGTGCGTGGCGAGGCGCATGCCCGTGATTCCCGTGCTGCTGCCGGGTGCGCCGGCCAGGCCGGTGCTGCCGCTGTTCCTGCGCAGTTTCACCTGGGTCGACCTGCGCGGTGGCCTGAGCGAGGACGCGCTGGATCGTCTGGAGTGGGGCATTACGGGCATCAAGCCTCGGTCCACGCGCGCGGCGTAGACGGGCGCGCGCCCGCAGCCCTGCGGCGGGAGCGAAATCGCCGCGTGCCACTGCCCAAGCCCGCGCGCCCGCGATGGTTCATCCCCGGTCCGAGCGGGGCAGCGCCTGACAGTCTGTTAGACGTGCTGTGGCGTCAGGCCAGTCGTGCGTCCAGCTGCAGTTCGACGTTGCCCTTGAGCGCGTTGGACACGGGACACCCTTCCCTGGCCGCCTCCGCCGCCTGCTGGAATGCGGCCTGGTCGATGCCCGGCACGGTCCCTCGCACCTCGAGTTTCATTGTGGTAATGCGGAAGCCTGCCTCCTTGCGCTCGATGGTGCAGGACGCCGTCGTCGCGATCTGCGTGGGCGGCGTGCCGGCGCGCTCCAGACCTGCGGCCAGCGCCATCGAGAGACAGGCGGCGTGGGCCGCGGCGATCAACTCCTCGGGGTTGGTGCCGGCGGCGCCCTCGAAGCGCGTGAGGAATGTGAAATCGCCCGCGAACGCGCCCGATCCCGCCTTGAAGTGTCCCTGCCCGTTCCTCAGGCCGCCTTCCCAGACGGCCGACGCCCTGCTGGTCGGCATGTCTTCCGCTCCCATGAAAAGTGGACCGCGAAGGTAGCACGCAGGGGACATGCGGGCCACGCCGCCGCCGCTTCGCGCCCCGCGGCGCCGGACGCTGCACAGCCGGGGCGGCGGGCTCTGCAGGGACTTTCCGTACAACATTTCCAGATCTTTCCGGCAACGCACGTAATATCTCGGACTCACCGTACGGACTCTGGTTTGCGGACGATTTGTCTCGCAGATTGACCGGCGCACTCTCAAAGGAGACCGGCCATTGTCAACCCGTACGTTGCTCGCGTTGTGCGTTGCGCTGACAACGAGCCTGCCGGCAGCCTCGCTTGCGGCGGGCACCTCACTCACCGGCGGGGCAGCAGACCCGGCTCCTCGACAACTTGTCACCATGGCGCTGACCGCGCCGGGCGCGGTGGCGGCGCCGGCGGCGCCGGCGGTCGGTGGCGGTGAGGCGGCAGGCGCGCAGGCCGAAAATCCGCCCGCGCCGGACTACTGGTCGCTGCTCTTCGTCTTCATCCTCTCCAGCTTCATCGGGCTGGGCGTGATCCGCCGGGTGTCGCGACTCCTGCATACGCCGCTGATGTCGCTCACCAACGCCATTCTCGGCGATCGCGGTGGTGGGTTCCATTATCGTGACGGGCGCCGACTACCCGCTCGAGATCCGGATGCTGGGTGCGGTCGCGCTCTTCGCATCGGTAACGAACATTGTGAGCGGCTTCCTCATCACGGACCGCATGCTGAAGATGTTCAAGTCCACGAAGCCCGGGGCAGAATCATGATTCACGCCCTCGCCCAGGCGGCCTACATTGTCGCCACCATCCTGTTCGTTTTCTCGCTGCACTGGATGAACACACCCGGCACGGCGAGGCGCGCGGTGTACGCCGGTGTCGTCGCCATGAGCATCGCCATCCTGGCGACATGGATGCAGCCCGAGGTCGTGCACCACGGCTGGATCATCATTGCGATCGCGGTGGGCGTGCTCGTGGGCGTGCCGCTGTCCCTCGTGCCGCTCACGGCGGTGCCGCAGCGGACGGCGCTCTCGCACGCTTTCGGCGGACTCGCCGCGGGCCTGGTGGGAACCGCCAAGTTCTATCTGTGGCGGAGCGAGGGTCCGGGCAACCTGACGTCGTTTCGCACAGGCGCGATTGTCGCGGAAATCATCCTCGGCTTCCTCACCTTCACGGGCAGCCTCATGGCGGCCGGCAAGCTGCAGGAGGTGAAATGGATTCCGCAGCGCCCGGTCACCTATCCGCTGCAGAACTTCACCAACATCGGCATGCTGGTCGCCGCCTTCGGACTGGGCGCGCTGCTGGTGGTCAACCCGACCGCCGCCTCAGGCACCACGCTGTTCCCCATCATCATCGTGATCTCGCTGATCTTCGGCGTACTGCTGATCATCCCCATTGGCGGCGCCGACATGCCCACGGTGATCTCGATCCTGAACTCCTATGCCGGACTCTCCGCTGTGGCCATGGGCTTCGTGCTGGACAACAAACTGCTGATCACGGCGGGCGCACTGGATGGTTCCAGCGGTCTCATCCTCTCGATCATCATGTGCAAGGCGATGAACCGCTCGTTCGTCAACGTGCTGTTCGGCGCATTCGGCAAGGTGCAGGCGCTGGAGGCGGGCACGAGCACGAAGAACTACAAGGCCGAGACCGTGGAAGGCGCGGCGCAGATCCTGGAGCAGGCGAACTTCGTCGTCATCATCCCGGGCTACGGCATGGCGGTGGCGCGCGCGCAGCAGCGTGTGAAGGAGCTGTACGAGCAGCTGCGCAAGCGTGGCATAACCGTGAAGTTCGCGATACACCCGGTGGCGGGTCGCATGCCGGGCCACATGAACGTGCTGCTGGCGGAATCGGATGTGCCGTACACCGACCTGGTCGAGATGGACGACATCAATCCCGAGATGCCGCAGTGCGACGTGGCGCTGGTGATCGGCGCCAATGACGTGGTCAATCCCGCAGCGCGCTACGCCAAGACCACGCCCATTTACGGCATGCCCATCATTGATGCGGACCGGGCGCGCACGGTGTTCGCCATCAAGCGCAGCAAGAACCCGGGCTTCGCGGGCATCGACAACGAGCTGTACTACGACGACAAGACGTGGATGCTTTTTGGTGACGCGAAGAACGTGGTGGGTGATCTGGTGAAGCAGCTGGCGGAGTCGAAGGGCGGGCACTAGGGCCCGGACCGTCTTGGCGTTCTTTCCTTGTGCTACATCGGGTTATGGAAGAACGTCGCATCGGGCCTGGCAGCTGCCGGGTTTGTCACATTGCCTCATGCGCGTGACCCCTTTTGCATGGCGCCCCACGCCTGCCAGGCACGATGACGCTCCATTCTACCTGCAGAACGGGGCGACGCGATGCATGATATGGGACACGCGCGGCCAGGGCGTGGGGAAACACGCCTCCAAACAGGGGCATCGTATGGCTCCGCGGGCCAAACCCAAGAACGCCAAGACGGTCCGAGGCCGGTACTTCATGCACGGCAGGTCAGTGCCGTCGCGGAGGACGGCCCATGCGGTGTCGTCACCCATGCAGCAGGAGCTGTACGGGACGGTCGCCGGCTCCCAGGCCCGGCTGCGCGCCGCAAACGCCGAATCAGGCGGACGGACGCGCCGTTTGCGAGGCAGGACCTCACCAACGGCGGGGGTGGCCACGGTCGCGTAACGGAGGCGCGACTCGGCCGTCACGAGCCTCTTGACCACAAGATCTGGATTGGCTATGATACGCACCCCACAAGATGTTGGGTCGGCAGCGCGGTCAAGCCTACAACCACGAATCGGATACGGACGGTCCTCACGTCCGTTCAACGTTCTTGCCGGAAAGCACGAGTCGAGGTCGCCGATGAACGCCAGCATCACGCCCGTTTCGGTTTCACCCGAGGTACTCCGTCGTCGCGAGCTGCTGCCGGACGATCTGCCGTCGGCCGACCTGTCGGAGAACGCGCGCATCGTGCTGGCCCGGCGGTACCTGAAGAAGGACGAGCGCGGCCGGCCGGTGGAGGAACCGGAGCAGATGTTCTGGCGCGTCGCTCACGTCATTGCCGAAGAAGACGCTCGCTACGGCGCGAGTGATGGCGGCATTGAGCAGCTGGCGCGCGAGTTCTACCGGCTGATGACGCAGCGCCTGTTCGAGCCCAATTCCCCCACGCTCATGAACGCGGGGCGGCCGCTGGGGCAGCTGTCCGCCTGTTTCGTGCTGCCCGTGACGGACGCCATCTCCAACGAGCACGATGGCATTTACGACACGCTCAAGGCGATGGCGCTGGTGCACCAGTCGGGCGGGGGCACAGGGTTCGGCTTCAGCCGGCTGCGTCCGGCAGGCGATGTGGTGCGCTCGACGATGGGTGTGGCGAGCGGGCCGGTTTCCTTCATGCGTCTGTACGATGCCTCCACGGAGGTCGTGAAGCAGGGCGGCACCCGTCGCGGCGCCAACATGGGCATCCTGCGCGTCGACCATCCGGATATCCGCGATTTCATTACCTGCAAACTCGATGTCAGCCAGATCACCAACTTCAATATCTCGGTAGCGGTCACCGATGCGTTCATGGAGGCGGTGAAGGCGGGCACGAAGTACGATCTGATCAGCCCGCGCAACGGCGATGTGGCCGGACAGGAGGACGCGCGCGAGATCTTCGACCTGATCGTGCACGGCGCCTGGGCGACGGGTGAGCCGGGCGTGTTCTTCATCGACGCCGCGAACCGCTACAACCCGGTGCCGCACCTGGGCAGCTACGAGGCGACGAATCCGTGCGGCGAACAGCCGCTGCTGCCCTATGACGTGTGCAATCTGGGCAGCGTCAACGTCGGGCTCTTCGCGCGCAGTGATGTGGCCGACGCCTTGCCCTGGCGGGAACGCATCGACTGGGACGGGCTGCGCCAGGTGGTTGCCACCAGTACGCATTTCCTGGACAACGTCATCGACGCCAACAACTACCCGCTCGACGAGATCACGGATCTGGCGCAGCGCATCCGCCGCATTGGCCTGGGCATCATGGGCTACGCCGATCTGCTGGTGCGCGTCGGTGTGCCCTACAACAGCCATGAAGCGATCGAGGTGGCGCGCGCGCTGATGCAGTTCGTGGACGAGGAGAGCAAGCGCGAGAGCGAGCGGCTGGCGGAGAAGCGCGGCGTGTTCCCGGAATGGGAGCGCAGCATTCTGGGGACCGGACGAGACGTGCGCGCGGGACGCACGGGGTGAGCGCGTGCGTCCCGCGCGTCGCCTGCGCAACTGCAATGTCACGACGGTCGCCCCCACGGGCACGATCTCGATCTTCGCGGACTGCTCGGGCGGCATTGAGCCGCTCTTCGCCGTCGCCTTCATGCGCAACCAGGCGGGCGTGCTCATGCCCGATGTGAATCGCGAGTTTGTGCGCGTGGCGAGGCAGCAGGGCTGGTACAGCGACGACCTGATGACGCGCATCGCGGGGGAAGGGCACATTCACTTCGAGGAAGTGCCGGCGGACGTGCAGCGCGTGTTCGTCACCGCGCACGATGTGACGCCCGAGTGGCACATCCGTACGCAGGCGGCGTTCCAGGAGTTTGTCGACAGCGCCATCAGCAAGACCTGCAATTTCGCGCGCGAAGCCGGCGAGCAGGATGTGCGCGAGATCTACGTCATGGCGTACGACCTGCGCTGCAAGGGCGTGACCGTCTACCGCGATGCCTCGCGGCCCATGCAGGTGTTGTCCACGGGCAAGACGGCGAAGGAAGTGGCGGGTACGCCGGAGAAGAGCGCACTGGAAGTGGATCTCGAGGCGCAGCTGGCGGACGCGCGCGAGCAACTGCACCGCATCATGCACGACAACGAGGAGCTGAAGCGGGCGCTGGTCGACGAGCAGGCGAGGAATCAGCGTCGCCGCATGAAGCGGCAGCGGCCGGCGCTGCTCACCGGCATGACGCGCCGCATGCCCAGCCCGCTGGGCGATCTCTACGTGACCGTGAACGAGGACGAGACGGGCCGGCCCTTCGAGGTCTTCGCCACCCTGGGCAAGGCCGGCGGCGCCGCCATGGCGGATGTCGAGGCCATCGGCCGGCTGATCTCGCTGGGGCTGCGCAGCGGCATTCCCATGTCGGAGATCTACCGTCAGATGCGCGGCATCTCCTGCGACCGCGCCGTGGGCGTCGGCCCTAACAAGGTGCTATCGGTGCCGGATGCCATTGCGCAGGCGCTGATCCAGCACGAGCGCGAGAAGGAAGGTGTGCAGCAGGAACTTCCCATGCCGCAGGCGACGACATCCGGTCCGTCCGCCGGCGCACCGGCCCGTGTGCCGGGTTACGCCGGGACTGCGGGTGATGACGGCACACAGGCCGGTACGCAGATCGATTTCGATTATGGCTACGACCCGGGCCAGACACTTCCTCGGCACCTGCCCGGACTGCAAGTCCGAGCTGCAGTACATGGAAGGCTGCATGAAGTGTCTGGCCTGCGGCTACAGTGAGTGCGGCTGAAGCAGGCCGTTAGGCGATGGGGCCCGGCCGCAGCGCGGCGGCCGGCGCCGCGTCGCAGGGTGGGGTGGTCGGCCCGGCGCGATCCGAACGCGCGGGCCGGGGAGAGGTCCCGGTAGTCGGGATCCGGAAGCAGCAGTCTGTGAACAACGCAGCCGGTGGGGCAACCCGCCGGCTGCGTTGCATCCGGGGTCCACGCGCCGGGAGCACAGCGCGCACGATTCGCAGACGCAGCGGCGTGGCCATTGTTGGGCGGGTGGTCGTGGCGGGCGCGTGTCGTTCCCCTTGTTTATCTACAACAGTGGGGGTAGCTTGGCGTGTAGATAACCAAGGGGAGAGAGATGACGCGACCCGCCGATCTGGTGCAGGGTACGCTCGACCTGCTGATTCTGCGGACCATTGCCGGCCGGAAGCTGCACGGCTGGGCGATCGCGCAGCGCATCCAGCAGCTGTCGAACGATGTGTTGCGGGTCAATCAGGGCTCGCTCTACCCGGCACTGCAGCGGCTCGAGCGACAGGGCTGGATCACAGCGGACTGGGGTGCGTCGGAAAGCAACCGGCGCGCGCGCTTCTATCGGCTGACGGCGGCCGGCCGGCGACAGCTGGAACAGGAACGCGCGGACTGGGACCGTCTGTCGGCGGCGATCTCGCTCGTCATGCGAACCGCGTGAACGGCGAAGGGGCGAATGCGAGTGCTCCATTGGCTGATCGGGTTGTGGCGCGCGCTGTTCCGCAGTGCGCGCGTGGACGCGGACCTGGGCGAAGAGATGCGCTTCCACCTGGATCGCGAGACGGATGCGAACCTCGCCCGCGGCATGACTCCAGCAGACGCGCGCCGCGCAGCGCTTCTCGTATTCGGCAGCGTTGATGCGGTGCAGGAAGTCGCACGCGCTGAGAGACCCGGCGCGGCCTTCCGTCAGGTGCTGCAGGATTTTTCGTACGGCATCCGGCTTCTGCGCAAGGCTCCGGTATTCGGCGTCACCGCGATCGGCATTGTCGGTCTCGGCGTGGGCGCCGCCACCGCGGTCTTCAGCGTCGTGCACGGCGTGATGCTCAGGCCGCTGCCTTTCCGTGCGCCGGAACGCCTGGTCAGCATTCGGTTGACGCGACACGACGCTCGCAACTACCCGGCGGCGGCGGATGCAATGGAGCTGCGACAACAGCGCGCTGTTTTCGACGACGTCGCGTTTTTCGAGAACACGAACCTGAACCTCGTGGAGAATGGCGAGCCGCAGCGGCTCGAGGCTGCGAGCGTCTCCTCGAATCTCTTCCGGGTGCTCGGTGTGACTGCGGCGCTGGGCCGGACGTTTGCGGAGGGCGAGGATCAGGCGGGCCGAGAGCGTGTGGTGGTGCTGAGCGACGGGCTGTGGCGCGGCCGGTTCGGCGCGGACTCTGCGATCGATCGGGCGACAGATCCGGCTCAACGACGCGGCCAGTACGGTCGTCGGTGTCATGCGGCCGGATTTTCGCTATCCGTCGAGCGCCCATCAGGCGTGGGTGCCGCTGGTGCTGGATCCGCGCGAGCTGACCCGTGAGGCAACAGACAATTACCGAGTGGTCGCGCGGCTCCACGCGGGCGTGACGCTGGATCAGGCGCGTCAGGCGGCGGGTGTGCTGGCCACGCGTCTGGCGGCGAGCTATCCGGGCAACGGCGGCATGACGGTCGATTCGCTGCTCGACGATGCCGTGCGCGATGTGCGGCCCGCGCTGCTGCTGCTGCTGGGAGCGGTATCGTTGCTCATGGTGATCGCGTGTGCGAACCTGTCGAATCTGTTCGCGGCCCGAGGCGGCGCACGGCGAGGCGAATTCGCCGTGCGGCTGGCGCTCGGTGCATCACGCAGGCGGTTGCTCGCGCAGACGTTTGCGGAAGCGACGCCAGTGTTGCTATCAGGCGGACTGGCCGGCATGGGTCTGGCCGAGTGGGCAGTCCGGGAATTCGTGGCGAACCGACCGGCGGGGCTGCCGCGAGTCGAGGGCATCGCGTTGAGCGCGCCGGTCGTCGCATTCTCGCTTGCGCTGCTCGTGCTGACCGGCCTCGCGGCGAGCGCTGTGCCCGCAATTCAGGCATGGGCATCGGATTTCGCGATGGTCATCCGGGATGGTGGCCGCACGTCCACTTCCGGTCGAGGCCGCGCAAGGGCGAGCCGCGCCGCGGCAGCAGCGCAGATTGCGTTTGCGCTGCCGCTGCTCGTGGGCGCGGGCCTGTTGCTCCGGAGTGCGATCAACGTGTTGCATGTGGACCCCGGTTTCAGGTCGGAGCAGGTCACGACGTTCAAGTTCGAAGTGTCGCGCAGCAGACACCGCACGGATCCGGAAGTCGCGGACTACTACGCCCGGGTGCTGGAGGCGGTGCGCGCCGTACCCGGCGTCACGAGCGCGGGTCTGGCGAATCGCATCCCGCTCTCCGGAGGCCAGACGAATCCCGTGTACTTCGAGAACGCGACCAGCCGGCCGGATGAACTGACGAACGTCGACACGCGCACAGTGAGTCCGGATTACTTCACAACGCTCGGGATTCGCTTCATCAGCGGGCGTGGTTTCAATGACCACGATGACGCCAGCGGTCCCGCAGTCGCGATCATCGATGAACGCGTGGCGCATGCGATCTGGCCGGGTGAATCGGCAATCGGCAGGCGCTTCCGCGAACCGGCAGGGCTGGGTGGTCGATGGGTCAATGTCGTCGGTGTCGTGAGGCATGTGCGGTCCACGGCGCTGGAGGTCGACCCGGCGGCGCAGGTTTACTGGAGCTATCGTCAGTGGACACAGGACCGCATGGTGCTGGCCGTGCGCAGCGTGACGGCAGCGGCTGCGCTGACGGGCCCGGTCATCCGGGCGATCCGATCGGTCGACACGGAGCAGAGCGTCTACGACGTGCGCACCATGACGGAGATCGTGGACCTCTCCGAGGCGCAGCGATGGCTGACGACGCTGCTGATGGTCGGGTTCAGCGGGCTGGCCCTGCTCCTGGCCGCGGTCGGGGTCTATGGGGTCGTGGCCTGCAACGTGGCGCAACGCGTACGCGAATTTGCAATACGGACAGCCATCGGAGCGAGCCCCGGTGCCGTCACGCAACAGGTAGTTTGGCAGGGTCTGTCGATTGCCATGATCGGTGTGGCCGCCGGCCTCGTGCTATCCATGGGGGCCGCCGGCCTCGTCACCAGTCTGGTCTACGGCGTCGCAGCACGCGATGCGCTGACTCTTCTGGGCGCAGCGCTGTTCCTGCTGCTGGTTGCCGGCCTTGCCAGCTACATTCCCGCCCGGCGTGCAGCGGCCGTCGATCCCGGCGTTACGCTGAGGGCAGGATAGAGGCGCGCCCGCGGTCCGGCGCCACCGGTCTTCAGCGCGCGTCGCTCCACAATGCGGCGCACCGGGTCGCCGAAAGGCGGCGATCGTGAGCTGCGATGCACCTGGCTACGCACCGGAGCCGACTCGTTCGTGATCCGCGCGAAGGATGTAGGCGGTCACGGGCAGCAGCTCTGCTCCATCGAGATGCGGCGCAGCGGTCCGGCACGGAAGGAGAACCAGTAAACCGGCCGCGCCGCGCTCGCTGCTGAGGCTATTTCCAGCCCGCGGGCAGCTGTTTCACAGTCACGTGTTCGACACCGAGCGCATCACGCTCGATGTATGCCGCCCGTCCGCTGCTGCTGAATGCGCCGGGCAGAGCGGAATGCGCGATGGTACCGATGTAGGAACCATTGGCCCGCACGATGTCAACAGGTCCCTGCACGTCGAAATCCGCAGGCGTCCGCGCAATCCAGATGCGGCCGGCGCGATCCGCACTCACGCCACGCAACACCGGAATCGTTTCCATCCACGTTGCGTTGCGAACGGCTTCGTCGATCGGCACTTCTGGCGTCGCGATTGATGCGCCGCCGCCGTTTCTCGACAGCTGCATGCGCGGGTCGGGATTCCTGCGCTCGCTCCTGATGAACGCTTCCTTGTCTTTCAGGGTGCCTTTGCGCGGCGCGAGTGGTCGCACGAGGGTGCGTTCCAGCTTGCCGGCCGGGCTGATGACCTCCACGCGATAACGCGGGTCGTGTACGACCGCCAGGCCTCCGTCCGCCAGTACGGCAAACGCCATCGGCGGTGTCCAGTGCGGCGGCACGGTCGAGATCCCGCGCAGGTGACCGTCCTGCACCCGTGTTACCGGTGTTATCGAAGGCACCGTGAACGCATACAGCGACAAGGCCTTCTCCGCGTCCTGCGGAGAAGCCGGCGTGATCGCTGCCGTTGCGAAGTCGAACCACTCGGCCCGTGCCGTTCGCTCGCCGGTCGGCACGGTCGGGTCGGCGCGTGGCGGCGGGCGAACGAACATCAGTGCGACAACGCCGCGCAGCGGGTGCGCGTGGAGTATCGGCTGCAGACCGCCCATCCCCTCGGGCGCCGGAAAGGACACATCCCCGACGAACGTGCCGTCCGTCCGGAACAGCGAGAACGTGCGACGGACCAGATCGCCGGCGGCAATCGTTCCGTCCGACAGCACCGTCAATGCAACTGGCGCCATCAGTTCACCGGGGCCATCGCCTTTGCGACTGATCGTCCGGAGGTACTTGCCTGCCGCGTCGAAAACGAGGATGCGGAAGTTGTTTCCATCCAGCACGTACAGGTCGTCGACCGCATCAAACGCAACCGACCGCACACCCGAGAGCAGCTGCCAGTCCTCACCTTCATCGCTTCCGACCGTGTACAGGACCGCCGCGGTTTCGGTCAGGCGCTTGTCGCGCGCCGGCAGGTCGACGGTCTGCTGCGCCGCCACGAACGCCGGCGCCGCAACAACGGACGAGACGCACAAGCCGAGTACACGCGTGCGCAGACGGATCAGCGCGGCGCCTGCGGCCGCAGATCGCGACAGGCCCTGCCCGACCACGTGTCTCCTATGCATATAGGTATAACAGGGCCCCATTTCCATCGGTCAACAACACATAATTCGTGGCCGTCCGTCGAGATAATTTCCTAGAATGGTAGGAGATATTGCCGCGATGCAGGGGTTTGTCAAGAGAGTCGTTGAACGCGAAGAAAAACCTTCCCCGCACACGCCGCGCGGCCCACACCAGGCCGGGGCCTGCTTTCCGCTGGCGTGCGCTGCGCGGTCGACCTGGCGCCGCTGCCCACCGACCGGCACACACTGCAGTCGCCGGCATTCGGCGCGCGCGATCCACCGCCCGCTTCCATTCGATCAGGGTGGGATCGGTTGCCGGCCTGCTCGGCTGCGCTGCGCCCTTGCGGCCGCGCTCCGCATCGGGCTGAACCGGCGCTGCGGGAGAGTGCCTGCGTTGTCGTTCCACTTGCTTACCGAGAGGTCGAACTGTATCTTATCTCGGTAACCGAGGGATACGCCATGAGCAAACCGACCGACCTGGTGCAGGGCACGCTGGACCTGCTCATCCTGAAGCTGCTGGCGCTGGAGCCGTCGAACGGCTGGACGATCGGGCAGCGGCTGAAGCAGCTGTCAGCGGATGCGCTGCAGGTGAGTGACGGCTCGCTGTATCCGGCGCTGCACAAGCTGGAGCAGGAGGGGTGGGTCACGTCGGAGTGGCGGCCGAGCGAGAACAACCGGCGTGCCAAGTTCTACTCGCTGACGCGGGCCGGCCGGAAGCAGCTGCAGGTCGAGGCTGGCAACTGGGACCGCCTGGCCGGTGCTATCACTGCGTTAGTGCGTCTGCAGGGGATCTGAGGCAAGTATGGGTCGATGGTTGCGCATTGTGCGGCTCCGCCTGCGCACACTCTTCCGGCGGAGCGAAGTCGAGCGCGAGCTCGATGAGGAACTGCGGTACCATCTGGAGCAGCAGATTGCGGAGAATCTGCGGCAGGGCATGCCGGCGCGGGCGGCGCGGACCGCGGCGCTGCGGGCCCTGGGTGGCATTGACCTGCGCAAGGAGCAGGTGCGCGACACGCGCGGCACAGGCTGGCTCGAGGAGCTGGGTCGCGACATTGTGTTCGCTCTGCGCAGTCAGCGACGTGCGCCGGTTTTCTCGCTGACGGTCATCCTCACGCTGGCGCTGGGCATTGGTGCAAATACGGCCATGTTCACGCTGTTGCGCGGCACTTTGCTTCGGCCACTGCCCAATCGTGAGGGTGGCCGACTCTTGTACCTGCGGCAGTCGGCGCAGGGGACGGGGCAGCAGAACGTGCTCTTCTCGGTTCCCGAGGTCGAGGACTACCGCACATTGGCGAAGACACTCTCCAACATTGCCGAATACTCTTCCGTGCTGCCGTTCACCATGATCGGCAGCGACGGCGTGTCGACACGCGTGCGGACGGGCGTTGTCAGCGGCGATTTCTTCGAGGTCATGGGTCTGCAGCCGGTGCTGGGTCGCCTGACGAATCCTCAGGACGACGGTGCGGCGGCCTCGCCTGTCGCGGTGCTGACGCTGCCGTTCTGGAAGGACCACTTCGGGGGTGACCCGGGCATCGTGGGGCGTGCAGTCCGCCTCAACGACAAGGTGACGACGGTGATCGGTGTCGTGCAGTCCGCGCCGGACTACCCGCAGCGCAATGACGTGTTCGTAAACACGGTGACGAGCCCGCATCATCTGAGTGCGACGATGGTAACCGACCGCTCGCACCGCATGACGGAGATGTTCGCGCGTCTGGCGCCCGGCAGCACGGTCGCGCAGGCGCGCGACGAGATCGACCGCATTGCGTCCACGATGTTCCGCGATCATCCGGAGACGTATGAGAAGGCGTCACGGTACACGATCACGGTGAAGCCGCTGCGCCAGGCGCTGAACGAGCGTGCGTCGCTCACCTTCTGGCTGTTGATGAGCGCGGCGGCATTCGTGCTGCTGATTGCCTGCGCCAATGTCTCCAGTCTCACGCTCATGCGTGGCGTCGGGCGCGAGCGCGAGATGCAGGTGCGCGCGGCGCTCGGGGCCGGTCGTGTGCGGCTGCGCCGTCTGCTGCTCGTCGAGAATCTGGGTCTGTCACTGCTGGGCGGCGGTCTCGGTGTGCTCATCGCGTATGCCGGCCTCAGGATACTCGTGGCGTTTGCGGCGCAGCTTTCGCCGCGCGCCTCCGAGATCCGCGTCGACGGCGTTGTGCTCGCGGTCGGGCTGTTGACGAGCATTGCCGCCGCGATCGCGCTGTCGTTTGTCACGGGGATCGGCGGTGACCGCGGGCTCGCCGCGTCGCTGGCGCCGGCGGGGCGCCGCATCACGCTCGGCCGCGGGCGGCGCCGCTTCCAGGGCGCGCTCGTGATTGCGCAGATTGCCGCATGCGTGGTGCTGCTCACCGGCGCGGGTCTGCTGATGCGCACGCTGAGCAAGCTCGAATCGGTGGACAGTGGGGTGCACGCCGAGCACGTGCTCACGCTCGAGCTGCCGCTGGAGGGCGACCTCCTGCGTGAGTTGATGAAGCAGCCGGAGAACCTCGCAAAGTACGAAGGCATACGCGATCATGTGGCCGCGATACCCGGTGCGGGGATGGCGGCGCTCGGCAGCGTGGCGCCGCTGCGCAGATCGATGATCGACCTCGAAGTGAAAGCCGAGGGCCGCACCGTGCCGCCGGACCGGCCGACGCCGCACGCCGCAATGAAGACGGTCGACCATGACTGGTTCACAGCGAGCGGCATCCCGCTGCTCGGGGGTCGCGCATTCCAGACGACGGACCGACGGGGCACGGGGCTGGTCGTCATATTGAACGCGGCACTCGCCCGACTGCTCTTCGGCGATGTGGATCCGATCGGCCGGCGTGTCGCCTGGACCGGCGCGGTGCTGAAGTTCACTCCTTTCACGGACGACTGGCGCACGGTCGTGGGCATCGTGGGCGACACCCGCGATGCGGGCCTGGAAAGCGATCCTGCGCCGACCATGTACCAGCCGTTCGCACAGGAGTTCATCATTGGCGGCGCGCTGGTCGTGCGGACGGCTGCGGATCCCGTGGCGCTGCAGCCGGCGATCGTGCGCACGATCCACGAGATCTACCCGCGCCAGCTGATCGAGCACATTGAGACAGTGGAACAGATCCGCGACGAAACCGTGGCGCCGCGCCGTCGCAACGCGTTGTTCATCGCGTCGTTCGGCACGCTGGCGCTGCTGATCGCGATGGTGGGCATTGCCGGCGTGCTCGCGTTCTCCGTGCGGTCACGAACCGCGGAGATCGGCATACGCATGAGTCTGGGCGCGAACCCGCCGCGTGTGCAGCGCATGGTGCTGGGCGAGGGCGGCGTACTGCTAACGGCGGGTTTGGGGGCCGGTCTGGTCGGCGCACTGCTGGCGACGCGGCTGCTGCGCGGCCTGCTCTATGGCGTCACGCCGCACGACCCGCTCACGCTCGGGGCCGTCGCGCTGGGTCTCACCGCCGTCGGCGTCGCCGCCTGCTGGCTGCCAGCGGCGCGCGCCGCCCGGGTCGATCCCGCGGTCGCGCTGCGCGCCGAGTAGCCGCGGGGAATCGAGCGGGCCGGGCGCGCGCCTGATCGATGAGCGACGCAGGGCGAAGGTGCTCAGCGGTCGCTGATTCCCGGCCCAACAGTTGTCGGTCTGCGGGTTCGCCGGACCACCTCCGTGTTCATCCCCGGAGGCCCGATGAGGCAAAGCGATCTGATGCTGCCGCTGATCGTCTGTGTCTGCGGCGCGTGCGGCGGAGGGGGCGTCGTCGTCATTCCGGAACCCGACGACGGCGTGCCGGTCGTGGAGCTTTCTGCAGAGATGCTGGCCGCTGCGCCCGCGCTGAGGCTCGAGCAGGAGATGCGCATCAACGGTGACGCGGAGGCGTCGAGCTTCTCCAATGTCCCGGGAATCGCCGTGTCCGCCATGAGTGAGACGTTCGTGGTGGATGCGCGTGCCGCGAACGTCCGCGTGTTCGATGCGAGCGGCCGGCTGATCCGCCAGCTCGGTGGTATCGGCGATGGGCCTGGTGAGCTGCGCGTCCCGTCGCTGCTGGCGCTGGCGCATGACACGCTGTTCGTGATCGATTTCCATGGCCTCAATCGCTTCACCGCGAGCGGCACGTTCATCGACCGCATTGCCATCCATAATCCGCCCGGAGCCCGGATAGCGGCCAATGGCGTGGAGCATGCGTACTTCCTCGCACACTCGCGGATCGGATTGCTCGTCATTTTTCCTGATCATGCCAGCATGCGCGGCCTGCCCGGCCGCGACACGATCAGACTCTTCATGCTCGATCCGGGAACGGGCATGAGCAGCGACCCCATATCCGGCGCAGCGTGGCCGGAGCAGTACCGCCACGCAGGCGGCGTGAGCAACGCTCTCTTCGTACCCGATCCGCTCTTTGTGGCTTCGGAGGACAGAGCCTGCGGCACGCGGCCGGATGGGATCGATGTGGACGTATTCGCGCTCACGACCGGGGGCCCGTGCGCATTCGATTCCGTGCGCCGCGGCGGCGAGTCACGCCGAGTGCCATTGATTCGCTGCTGGCCACGTCCGCGACGTTCCTCGAGCAGCTGCACGTGCCGGCCGCAGACATCAGAAAACGAGCAAAACAGCTGCGCTCGCTGCCGCATGCCCGGGATCTGCCCGTCGTGGGCCATCTGGTTGCGTCGAGAGGGACAGCCTTGATATGCCGTCGGTTGTGCGCTACGGTCTCCGCCATGCGCCTTGAATCGTGTTGCAGCATTGTCGCAGTGCTGCTGCTGACGCTGGCGGCCTGCCACGGAGTCGAGGGAGGCGACAGCGGCGGAAAGGTGCGCGTCGACACCCTGGCGAACGGCGCGCTGCACGTGACGAATCCGCGAGACGGGATCTGGAAGGCCAGTGAGCGCTGGCACATCGTGCGCGACCTCGAGATCGGCGCGGGCGCACACAGTGGTCCGCTGCTGTTCAGCCAGATCGTGGCCGTGGGCGGCGCGCCCAACGGGGACATTGTCGCGGCCGACGGTTCGAGCTCGGAGGTGCGCATGTTCGACGCGCACGGGAAATACGTGCGCACGCTGGGGCGCAGCGGTTCCGGACCTGGTGAATTCAAGAATGTGACGGGCCTGACGTGGGATGCGGCTGGCCGGCTCTGGGTCGCCGACATTGGCAATGCGCGCTATGCACTCTATGACAGCGCAGGCACGCACCTCGAGGACCGTCCAATGCGCACGCCGAGCGCGCTGATTCCGTGGCTGGGTGGACTGGGCCGCGATGGTTTCCTGTACGATGCCGCGGCGCGACTCGAGGGTGATGGGCGGGTCGCGTTCCGCTACTACCGCAAGGCCGCGAACACGGGTGTTATCATTGACACACTCCCGCCCATGTTGTCACCGCCTCGTCCGACCGGCCAGATCACGACCGCGCTCTTCCACCTCCTGCCCCGCCTCATTTTCCACTTCGATCCCGCCGGCTACCTCTGGTTCGGCGTAAACGACCGTTATCAGTTCGTGCAGCGTTCGCTGCGCGGTGACACGCTGCGCATCATCGATGTGGACCGGCCTCCTGCGCCGGTCAGCGAAGCCGAGAAGGACTCGATCATGCGCGAAGTGCTGGAGCTGCCGCCGGGCCCGGATGCGCGACCGGGTCGGCGCGACATCCCGGACGTGAAACCGGCATTCGAACGCATCTACACGGACGACACGGGCCACGTCATCGTCCAGCCCAACGGCACGGGCGCCGAGGATGGCCGCATCTTCGACGTGTTCGACAGTGAGGGCCGCTACCTCGGGCGCATGCAGTCGGACGTGCGCTTCGTGCTCTTTCCGGCGCTGCCCATGTTCGCGCGCGGCGCCCTGTATGGCGTGAGCACGGACTCGCTGGGCGCGGAGACGCTGGTGCGCGCACGCATCCAGACAGGCGGTCGCTGAAAGGCGCCGGCTGCCACACCGGACCTGCCTGATGATCACTCCCCGCGGGTTTTCATGCGTTAACCGCGCAGCCTGAAACGCGGAACCGGAGCGGGAGCGTCATGAGCACGCGACATCCAGCCCGCGCCCGGTGACGTTCACATCACGGCGAGCGCGGGTGGGGTCAGTGCCGATCTCGTGCTGGGTGTGCGCGACAACGCGCCGCTCCCGCTGCAGCTGTCCGGAATGGTGCGGGCGGGCGGGCGCCGGGGACGCAGGGGAGTCGGACGCAGGGCAAGGACATGCTCAGCAACGGCCCGGTCGTGAAAATGCCGAAAGGTGCGATCAACGCGAGCCACGGACCAGAGCGCGCTGGTCCGGCCATGGCCACGAAATGGCGGCCCTGGCGGCGGCGTGAGCATCGCCGCTCGCAATTCCATCACGATCGATCAGGAATGGGCCGCTGTGCCCGGCGGCGGGGGTGGCGCCGTGCTGCTGAAAGGCGGCCATGCCGGCGCGGACGGCGTGACCGGTCTCTTCGCCATCACGCTGGGCAGGTCAGGCGCGCCCGGTGCAACCGGCAACCACTGTTCCCCAACGTCAATTTCGTTCCTGACCCTATCATCACCCACGCCCTGAACGGGGGGCCCTCCGATAACCCGCTGTTTGTGGGCAGTCACGGCGGCACATTGCGCATCACCGTGACACCGTGCGGCATTTGCACGGCACCATCTTCATTGATGGCATGGGACCCTACGCTGATCCCAATCCGGGCGGTTGCGGCCACGGCCCGGTCACGCCGATCGCCAAATCACCACCGGCGGCAATGGACAGGCCATGAGCCCCGTCTCGTGCGGGCAGGGCGTGAGGAACTGCGCGCGGCCTGCGTGCGAGGGTGGGGAAGCGCGACGCTGCGGTTCAGGCGGAGGTGCTGTGGCGGGTCGGAATGCCGAAGTGCGCCACGATCTGTTCGGCCACGGCTGCCGGCTCGAGGCGGGAGTTGTCGATGCGGAGGTGATCCGCGAAGGGGAAATCGCCCGTCGAGTTGAGACGGTGGCGCGTGTCCGCGTCGAGCAGCCGGGCGCGTGACTGCTCCAGATCGCGTTTCGACGGCTTGGCAGTGATGCGCGGCTCCGTCATGTTGCGCCGCATCCTCGTCTCCACATTGGCGTACAGCTCGACGAACACCGCGCGGTGGCCGCGCGTTTCGAAGATCGCTTTCAACCCCTCAATGTACGCCAGGTCGCGCGGCTCATCGAATGCCCACACGAAGGTGAAGATCAGGCCCGGATGGTCGCTCTCCGCCACTTCCTCGAAGACCCGCTCGCGGAACTGCCCCACCAGTCGCCCGAACGCCGGCGAACCGAAGGGAAAGATGGGCAGCACTGCCTCGATGCTCAGGTGATTGTGAAACAGCGGCAGTCCGGTCAGCGCTGAGAGCGCGTGCCCGACCGTCATCTTGCCCACCGCGGGCGGGCCGATCAGAAACACCAGTGTCTTCACGCACACTCCGTTGCTGGCAGCGAGCGCAAACCATAGCCAGCGGTCGTAGCGCCGGCCAGCCGCGCGACCGCAGCGCGTTGGTGACGGGCGTGCCTGTCGGCGCAGCGCGTCGACTGGCAAAGGCGCTCCGGGTCCGTCACATTGAACGGCACACGCTCGAGCACGGTGGCGCGTCGCAGCCAGAGGTTCACGGGAGGCAGCATGCCCTTCGAAGGATTGCGCCAGGACGTGAGGTTTGCGCTGCGCACATTCCGCGCGCGCGCCGGCTTCGCGGCTACGGCCGTGCTCACGCTGGCGCTGGGCATGGGGGCAACCACCGCCGTCTTCAGCGTGGTGGACGGCGTGCTGCTCAAACCGCTTCCGGTGCAGGACCAGGCGCAGCTGCTGGTGGTTTGGACGTCGCTGCCGCAGCGCGGCTTTGCGCACATGCCGTTCACGTACGAGGCATACGCTGCGTTGCGCGGCCGGTTGCGCACAGTGAGCGACCTGGCGGCACACCCGTACAACGGCACCAATCGCACGGCGCTGCAGCTGGGCGATCGCGCCGTGCCGCTCGCGGTCACGCCCGTGACCGGCGACTGGTTCGGGGTGCTGGGCGTACGGGCCGCATCCGGTCGCATGCTGACGGCCGGTGACGACCGCGTCGGCGCCTCGCCTGTCATTGTGTTAGCGGACGCCGCCGCACGCCGCCTGTTCGGCAGGGAGGCAGTCACGGGCCGCACGCTGCGCATTGACGACGTGACGTACACCGTGGCCGGGATCGCATCGCCCGGATTCGAGTACCCGGGGGGCGCGCAGGCGTGGGTCGCGGCCGTTCCCTTCTACCTCTCGCGGCTGACCGGCGCGCATTCGCTGCGTGATGCCGACCAGGTGGATTGGGATATCGTGGCCCGCGTAGCGCCGGGGTTCACCGTGGCGCAGGCACGGGCCGAGCTGGCTGCCGCGACGCAGCAGGTCGACACCGGACTGGAGACCCAACAGCTTGTTCGTGCAGTGCCGTTCGCCGATGTCGTGGTGGGCGATGTGCGCCCCGGACTGCTGGTGCTCGCGGCCGCGGTGCTGCTCGTGCTGCTGGTAGCCGGCGTGAACGTTGCGAACCTGCTGCTCGTGCGCGGACTCACCCGGGCGCGCGAGCTGGCCGTGCGCAGCGCCATGGGTGCGAGCCGCGGCCGGCTGCTGCGCCAGCTCGCCACGGAAGCGACCGTGCTCGTGGTGGCCGCCAGCATCGCGGGACTCTGCCTGGCGTATGCGACACTGCACGTTCTGCTCGCCTTCGCGCCGCCGGAACTGCCTCGCCTCTCGCAGATCGCGCTGGATGGTCGCGCGCTCGGGTTCACGGCCGCGATTGCGCTCGCCGGAGCCGTGCTGTTCGGCATGCTGCCAGCCGTACGGACAGCACGGGCAGCGCAAGGCGAGGCATTGCGTGTGCGCGGCGCCGGCCACGCCTCCGATGGGCGGGGCGGCCTGCTGCGCCACACGCTGGTCGCGGGGCAGATCGCCGTGACCACGATCATTCTCTCCATCGCGGGGCTGCTGCTGCGCAGCCTCGACCGCATGCTTCATCTGGACGCCGGTTTCGACGCACAGAGCGTGGCGCTCGTCGATATCGCCATGCCGCCGGGTCTGCACACGGAAGCACCGCAGTTTCAGCGCGCCATGGTGCGTCTCGCAGAGCACATCGCCGCGGTGCCCGGCATCAGCAGTGCGAGTGCCGTGGCAACGCAGCCGTTCGCAGTCAACGGTGGCGTCGATGCGGTCTGGTACGCCGAGGGCCAGACGCGCGCGGCCGCGAGCAATCCATACGCCAACTACGAGGCCGTGGATGCGGCCTACTTCAGGACGCTGGGTCTGCCCATCGTGCGCGGCCGGGCCATCCGCGAGAATGATCGCGCCGGCAGTGCACCCGTGGTCTGGGTTAACGAGGCGTTTGCCCGCCTGTACTGGCCGGGTGCGGACGCGATCGGCCGGCGCATCAAACTGGGCATGGCGGAGTCAACCGATCCCTGGCGCACCGTCGTCGGGGTCACTGCCGATGCGCGCTACCGCGACCTCACCGAAGTGCGCCCCAGCGTGTATGTGCCGTACGAACAGGGCATTCCCGTGTTCCCCGGCTATGTCGCGCTGCGCACGGCCGGCGATCCCGCCGCATTCGCCGCGACACTGCGTCGTACCGTCGCACAGGAAGAGCCGGGCGCCGCCCTGCTCGGCATCACACCGCTGCCTCGCCTGCTGGCCGCACCCCTCGCACGACCACGCTTCCAATCCGCACTCAGCGCTGCGTTCGCGCTGCTCGGGCTGCTGCTCTCCGTCGTAGGCACGTACGCCGTGCTGGCCTTCTCCGTGCGCCAGCGTACGCGCGAGATCGGCATCCGCATGGCGCTGGGCGCGCAGGCAGCCAGTGTACGCGCACTCGTGCTGCGGCAGGGCCTCGCCATTGGCGGGAGCGGCGTGCTCGCAGGAATCGCGGGTGCAACGCTGCTCGGCAGGCTGGTGCAGCCGCTGCTCTACAGCGTCACTGCAACCGATCCTCTGGTACTGTCGCTGACTGCCACCACGCTGCTCGGCGCGAGCCTGCTCGCGACCGCGAGCCCCGCTCGCCTCGCGATGCGCACGGATCCGCTGCGCGTGATGCGCAACGAGCAGGATGTGTGATGGCAGATCCGCAGTGTGGCTAGCGGGCTGTTTATTGCGGCCGGTCAGGCGAGTCGGGCCGGAGCCGCCACATGACGCCAGGATGACAGCAGGACGCCGCGGGTGCTTCCGCGGCACGGCGCGGGAGGCGGTGCAGCCGCGGATGCTGGCGGGCGGGCGCACGAGCCTTAGTTTGCGGGTGGACGCACGCACAGCGGGCAAAGCGCTCGAGGCGGTGCCACCGGTCCACCATGGAGGGTCCCATGAGCAGACGCTCATTCAGCGCAGTTGTCATGGCCAGCGCGTGCGCACTGGCCATGCCCGTCAGCGCACGCGCGCAGGATTTCAAGGTGCAGAAGTGGAACATCGGCGGTGAAGGCGGCACGGACTATCTGACGGCGGAGCCGGGCACGGGCCGGGTGTTCGTTTCGCGCGGCACACACGTCATGGTAGTGGACGGCAAGACGGGGAAGGTGCTTGGCGACATTCCGGACACGCCGCGCATGCACGGCATTGCGCTGGCGCCGAAGTCGAATCACGGATTCACGACGAACGCCGGCGATTCGACGGTTACGATGTTCGATCTGAAGACGCTGGCGGTGATCAAGAAGATTCCGACGCACACGGGTGGTCTGGACGGGATCATGTACGACGCGTTTTCCGACCATGTCATCCTCACGAACCACAGCCGGCCCATCGGCACAGTCACGGCGATCAATGCCAAGACGGGCGACATTGTGGGTACCGCCGAGCTGGAGGACAACGCACCGGAAGGCGCGGCGAGTGATGGCAAGGGTCGTCTTTTCGTGAACAATGAAGGCACGAGCACGATCCAGGTGATCGACGAGAAGTCGATGAAAGCGGTGGCATCCTGGCCGCTGGCGCCGTGTGAGGGTCCCACGGGCATTGCCTACGATCCCGCCAACAACCGCATCTTCTCGGGTTGCGGCAACAATTCGGTGGTCGTGGATCCGGGCTCGGGCAAGGTGGTGGCGACGATTGCCAACGGCGAGGGCGTCGACGCGCTGGGCTGGGATCCGCAGCAGAAGTTGATCTACATCCCGGCGGGACGCAGCGGGAACGTCACGGTTGCGCATCAGGATGGTCCGGACAAGTACACGGTGGTGGCCACGGTGACCACCATGACGGGCGCGAAGACCATCAGTGTGGATCCGGTGACGCACATCGCGTATCTGTTCCAGCCGGAGTATGGTCCGCCCGATCCCAACAGTCCGCCGCCGGCGGGTGGCCGGGGTCGCGGGCGCGGTCCGATCGTGGGTGCGTGGTTCTTCGCGATCAGCCACTGATCGCAGGTCCGCGCGCAGGCAGCGAGAGCGAACGTCCGGGCCGCTGGTCCGGACGTTCGTGCATCCGGACCGTCGTGCGCGCCGCGGCTGCTGCGGCATGGACCGAGGCGTGGTGAAGAGAGGACCGACAGCGTCGCCTGAAACACGGCAGGGAGCCGGCCAGGCTGGACGTGCGGGCCTTGGCGGAACCGTGCGGTTCGCATAGGATGCTGCAGCGAGAGCGAGTCCATCGACACAGTCCTGCGCCGGAGCCGGAAAAGACAATGCACGAACCCGCCATACCGTTGACGGAATTCGATCAGGAAATGGCAGCGACGCGGCGCCTGCTGGAGCGCGTGCCTTCCGACAAGGGCGAGTGGAAGCCGCATGCGAAATCGTTCGCGCTCGGCCACCTGGCGCAGCTGGTTTCCTGGATTCCCGGTTGGATCACGCAGACGCTGCGGGCCACCGAGATCAACCTCGCGAACGCCGGCGGCTACAGCATGGAATCGACAGAAACGCTGCTGAGTCAGTTCGACAGGAACGTGAACGACGCGCGCGGTGCACTGGCGGCCGTGACCGATGCGGAGCTGGCCGTGCCGTGGTCCCTCAAGATGGGGGAGCGTGTGCTGTTCACGGCGCCGCGCGGTGCAGTGACGCGCCAGCACCTGAGCCATCTGATCCATCATCGCGGCCAGCTAACCGTGTATTTGCGGCTGGTCGATGTGCCCCTGCCCTCCATCTACGGCCCGACGGCCGATGAGAAGTGGGGCTGAACCGATGGGAGTGCTGCTGAAGACGACGCGGGCCAGCGGGTCATTCGATGTGAAGCTCACGCAGCAGCCGCCGGAGGCGGGCGCGGATCCCGCCATGGCCCGCATGCGGCTCGACAAGCAGTTCCATGGCGATCTCGAGGCCGTCAGCCATGGCCAGATGCTCAGCGTGGGCACCGATGTGAAGGGATCGGCCGGCTACGTGGCCGTCGAGCGGGTCACGGGGACACTGCATGGCCGGAGCGGCAGCTTCGCACTGCAGCACAGCGGTACGATGAACCGGGGTGCGCCGCAGCTGGGCATCACGGTGGTGCCTGACTCGGGAACCGGTCAATTGACCGGCCTGGCCGGCAGCATGGCCATCATCATCGCCGACGGGAAACACAGCTACCAGTTCGACTACAGTCTCGCAACACCCGCCTGATCGCCATCACCGGATAATACCGGCTCGTCCCGCCTGCCGGGCGCGGCGCGTCGGCTGTGCGTTAGCGTGCCTGCCCAGCCGGGCGGGGATATGCGCACGTCGCTTTCCCTGCCGCATCCCGACCGGGATCAACTAACACGACCCATACGCCGCGGCGACGACGCACGGCGGCGGCCAACTCCCGTACGTGGGGCAGGAGGCTTCATGCAGGAGACGCGGGCAGGCCGTCGTGTGTGCCCGGCGCGCAGGTGCACGGGCGCGCGCCGGTGAAGCGAACGACGGCAGCGACCGGGACGTCGATCCGAGCGGTACGTGGACATTCTCGGCGAAAACCGCGCACATGGTCCGCGAGGCGCAGGACGCGATTCCGCGGGAAATGAAGCTCACAGCCGTGGATCCGGATCGACTGACGCTGGACCAGACCTTCGCCGGGCTGCGCATCCGGCTGACGCTGCAGAAGAACTAACACACGATTAGGCGGCCCGGCGCCTCGCCGGGCCGCGCTCCCCGCGCCCGCTGCCGGCGACGGCGGTGAGGCTCCCGGCCGGCCTGCGCCGGCCCGCTGGGCCGCAGGGAAGGGCAGACGTGCGCAGCGAAGATGCTTGCCCGCGCCGCGCCGCGGGAACAGATTGTTCGCCTGCCACGGCAGCGCGCGACGGCCCCTCGCCAACCCGGTACTCCCAATGACCACCAGACTGCTCTTCCGCGGCACCGAAGTCAGCACCGGCGCAAGGACACTCGATCCGGGCGAGTTCGGCGATCTCGTCGACATTGGCACGGACAAGGAATACCGCCTGGGTGAGGCGCGAGACGCGTCCACGATTCCGGTGGACCTGGAGGACAGCGACGTCGCCGAGATTTCGCTGGATGGCGGGATCCAGCTGTGGCTGGCGGGGAGCACGCTGCGCGAGCTGTTCCAGGCGGGCGGCCAGCAGGTGGCACGCGATGGCTCGCTGTTCATGCCGGCCGTGCTGCCCATCGGAGCGCCTTCGCGCGGCTTCGGCAAGTGGGTGATTCAGACACTGCGCAAGCTGGATGTGCGCAAGAAGATCGCGGAGGTCGGCGCCACCGCGGTCGCGGCGCGCGTCGAACGCCATCTGCTCGACACGGGCGGCAGCAGCGGCCCCGGACTGTACCGCTGCGCCACGCAGTCATCCTTCGCCGAGCGAATCGACGATACGCTGAATGATAACGGCGTGTCATTGCTGTTCCTGCACGGCACCGCGTCGAGCTATGACGGCAGCTTCGGCAAGCTGCCGGACAATGTCTGGGAGCGGCTCAAGGCGAGGTACGGTGATCGCATCTTCGCACTGCAGCACGCCACGCTGAGCGAAAGCCCGGTTCGCAACGCCATTGACCTCGTCGAGCACCTGCCGCGCGGCGCGCGCGTTCACATGGTCAGTCATTCGCGCGGCGGCATTGTCGGTGAACTGCTCTGCCGCTCCATGCGCGATGGCGATCCGTTCGAATGCGGTCGAGACCGGTTTCTTCGAGCGCGCCGCGCAACAGGCGGGCGCTGCGCGCGAGCCGATCTACCTGCAGCAGGCGGCGGACCTGAAGACGCTGTCCGACCTGCTCGCGGACCGGCGTCCTGTGATCGAGCGCTTCGTGCGTGTCGCGTGTCCCGCGAACGGCACCACGCTCGCCTCCGGCCGGCTCGATCTCTACCTCTCCATTCTGCTGAACGGCATCCGTCTCGTGCTGCCGGCGCATCCCGTTGTCAGCTTCCTCAATGCGCTGATTCCTGCGCTCATCAAGGAGCGCGCGAACCCGGCCACACTGCCGGGTCTGGAAGCGCAGATGCCGGAATCGCCGCTCATCGCGGTGCTGAACCGGCGCGATGTGACCGTGAGCGCGGACCTGTCGGTGATCGCCGGCGACCTGGCGGGCGGCTCGATCTGGCACCATTTGACCGCGCTGGTGACCGATCTCTTCTACGCGGAAGACCACGATCTGGTGGTGCCCACGCGCGCCATGGTGGGCGGTGCACCGCGCAAGGATGGCAAGGCCCGGCTCTACTTCGACAACAGCAAGGACATCAATCACTTTCACTATTTCAGGACATCGTCCACCGCCGAGAAGATGCTGCTCGGCCTGGTGCGCGGTGATAACAGCGACGCAGGCTTCGAGCCCATCACCACGCAGACCGCCGACGAGCTGCGCCGGCGCGATGCAGGCGCGGCGGCGCCCGCGATCACCGGCAAACGGCCTGTTGTGTTCCTGCTGCCCGGCATCATGGGCTCGGAGCTGCAGGTTGCAGGCGACCGGGTCTGGATCGATCTCTTCCGCATTGCGGCGGGCCGCTTCGACAACCTCGCCATCGCCAGAACCGATGTGAAGGCGACGGCGCTGGTGGCACGCTCGTACGCCCGCCTGAGCCAGTACCTCGCCGCCTCGCACGATGTGCTCGAGTTCCCCTATGACTGGCGGCGCACGGTCGCGGAGTCCGCGGATGCGCTGGCCCGCGCCGTCGATGACGCGCTGCGCGATACGCGGCAGCCCATCCGCATCCTGGCGCACTCGATGGGCGGACTGGTGGCGCGCACCATGATCGCGAAGTACCCGGCGCTCTGGGGCCGCGTGGTCGAGCGCGATGCCAGCCGCCTGGTGATGCTGGGAACACCGAATCGCGGCGCCTGGGTGGTGCCCCGGCTGCTGCTGGGCCGCGATCGTCTCACACGCATCCTCTCGCTCATCGACCTGAAGAGCAACGAGCAGCAGCTGCTGCAGACGGTGGCGGCGTTTGCCGGGCTGATCGAGATGCTGCCCGCCGATCCTGATAACGACCTGTTCACGGAAGCCGGCTGGCGCACACTCGACATTGATGCGCGACACACGAAGGCGCTGCCCTCGGCAGCCGTGCTGCAGGCCGCGCGCGCGACTCGCCAGCTGCTGGAATCGCCGGATTCCGTCGATGCCCGGCACATGGTGTACGTGGCCGGTGGTGCGCCGGCCACGCCCTTCCGCTATCGCACGAGTGGCGCCAGCATCGAATTCATGGCCACGTCACAGGGTGACGGCACCGTGCCCTGGAGCCTGGGCCTGCTGGAGGGCGTGCCCACCTTCTACATGCCCGTGAAGCACGGTGACATGGCGAATGTGCAGCGCTGGTTCGGCGCCATCCAGGCGCTGCTCGAGCGCGGTGACACGAACGAGCTGCCGCAGCAGCCGCCGGCCGCGGATCGCGGTGCGCCACGCGAGTTCGTACTGCCCGATGACGAAGTGACGGCGTTCCCCGAGCAGGCGGACCTCGAGGCCGTCGCGCTGATGGGAGACGCGGTACGCATTGCTCCCGTGGACAGCACGGAACCGCTGACTGTCACCATCGCGCACGGCAATCTCGCGTTTGCCCGCTATCCCGTCATGGTGGGGCACTACCAGGGCGACACGATTGCCGGCGCCGAACTGGCGCTCGACCAGCGCCTCGAGGGTCTGCTGACGGAGCATCAGCGGCTGGATCTCTATGCCGATGCGATCGGCACATTGGGGATATTCCTGCGCAACGACGGCAGCGGCGCGCACGGAGCGCTGGTCGTGGGGCTGGGCAAGCCTGGCAGTCTGGCGCCCGGCACGCTCGAGCGCACCGTGCTGCACGGTACCCTCGCCTTCGCGTCCAAGCTGGTGGAGCTGGAGGGAGACTACACCGCGACACGACCAATGTCGGTGGGCGTCGCGGCGCTGCTGATCGGCTCCGGCCGCGGCGGCATGCCGGTCGAAGATTCCGTGCGCGCGATTGTCGCCGGCGTGACGGCCGCACGCGACCGGTTGGGCAGTGCACAGAAAATGAAGCGTGTCAGAATCCAGCAGCTGCAGTTCATCGAGCTGTACGAAGACATCGCGCTGCAGGCCGTGAGCGCATTGCAGCGCCTGCAGTCGGACGCGCGCTACACCGGGCACATCGTGGCGATGCCCGCGCTGGAGATCATGTCCGGCGGTCGTCGGCGCGTCCGCTTCGAGGAAGAAGGTCGCTGGTGGAACCACATCCAGGTCACCGAGAGGCTGGAGGATGGCGCCCTCGAGTTTCGCAACCTCACGCAACGCGCGCGCGCGGAATCCTACCTCGAGCCGACGCAGAAGCAGCTGATCGACAGCTTCGTCAGCAGCGCCATCGCATTACCAAGACCCGATCCGGTTACGGCGGGGGCGCTGTTCGAGCTGCTCGTACCCAACGCGCTCAAGGAGTACGCGCCTGACCAGAATGATCTGGTGCTGGCGGTGGACGAGGCGTCCGCACGCTTCCCGTGGGAGCTGATGGAGGACCGACGCTCCGGTCAGGGGCTGCCCATTGCCGTGCGCACGGGGCTGGTGCGCAATCTCCTGGTGGACACGTTCCGCGAACGGCCGGGCACCGTCACGGTGAAGAACGCCTTCGTCGTGGGCGACCCGCCCAGCGAATTGCCGGAGCTCAAGGGGGCACAGCGGGAAGCGGAGGCGGTGAACGCGCTGCTGCAGGAGAAGAAACTCAGTGTTACCTATCTTTCGCGACCGAGTGCACAGGATGTCGTCGGGCAGTTGTTCGCGCGCGACTATCGCATCCTGCACTTTGCCGCGCACGGCCTGCACGAGTACGAAATCACGGTGCGCGAGGCGAGGACGCCTGAGGACACGCCGGTGACGCGCAAGGTCAGCGGCATGGTGATCGGCCCCAACTACACCCTGCTGACGCCCGCGGAAATCGAGAAGATGCGGGCGGTGCCCGAACTGGTCTTCGTCAACTGCTGCCACCTCGGGCGCACGGACGAGAAGGACCAGGGGACGGAGGCCGACCAGCGCAGAATGCGCCATCGCCTGGCGGCCAACATCGCGGCGCAGTTCATTCGCATGGGCGTGCGCGCCGTCATTGCCGCGGGCTGGGCCGTAGACGACGACGCCGCGATCACGTTCGCCACCACCTTCTACCGCGTATTGCTGAGCGGGCGTCATTTCGGCGAAGCGGTGAAGGAGGCGCGCGAAACGACGTATCGCGAGCATCCCGCGGTGAACACCTGGGGCGCGTACCAGTGTTACGGCGATCCGGGCTTCCGCCTCGACATGGCGAAGGACGAGTACGAGGGGGAACCGACCGTCGCGGGCTTTGCCGCGCGCAGCGAAGTCATCGTGGAGCTTCACAACATTGCCCAGGACGCGGAGACATTGGCGCAGCGGAACGGCGCCGAAAAGCCGGACGCGGGCGTCAGACGCATCGAGGCGTGGGTGCGCGACAACCGCGCGGAATGGCTCGCCGACGCGAGCGTGCTGACGGCGTTTGCCAGGGCCTACCGCGAGCTGGACTGTTTCGACCAGGCAATACGGTGTTATGACGCGGCCCGGTCTGCCACGGTGGCCGAGATCTCGATCCGGGAACTCGAGCAGGCCGCCAACCTGCGCTCGCGCATCGCCTTCCGCACCTATCTGGCCTCGGGCCGCCGGCACGAAGACCACGTGGCAGCCACCCGGGAAATCCGCGGCGCCATCAGCGACCTCGATGCGCTGCCTCCGGGCCGGCTCACCGAAGCACGCATGCATGCGGATGTGTTCACCTCGGAGCGACTGGCGCTCTTCGGCTCCGCGCAGAAGCGGCTCACCGCACTGCTCGAGCTTGACGAGTGGGTGACGGCGCTGCGCCGCATGATGCGCTATTACCAGAATGCGGACCGTCTGGCCAGGGGCCTCGATGCCTACCCGGCGCTCAACTGGCTGAGCGCGTGTGCGGTGCTGCAGGCCCATGGTCTGCTCGACGTGCAGCCGCCGGACTGGAGCGGCGAGGGCGAACGCATCCGGGCCGCCGCGCGCAAGGCCGAGGAAAAATTCGCCGACTTCTGGCAGCTGGCGGCGGAACCGGAAGTCATGCTGATCCAGGGCATGGCCAGCCTGCAGATCGCGGTCCCCGCCACGATAACAGCCGGTTACAGGCGAGCCTGGCAGCGGGGCGGCTCGCCGCGCAAGATGCGCAGTGTGCTGGAACACCTGGACTGGCTCACCGACGTACTCGGCCGAGCGGCGGCGGGCGCACCGCCCGAGCCGGTCGCAACGGATGGCGAGGGTGACGGCGGGGCGGCAAAGACGGGCGCTGCGGAACGGCAGCGTCAGCGGCAGTCGCTGATCGAAGCGATCCGCGAGATCCGCAGCGAACTGGCGACACTGATGGGAGAATGAGCCGGACGCGCGGGCACGAGGACCCTGCGCCTGTTGCCGGGCGCAGCGGGCAGCGCGCGTGAAGCCACCGTCAGCTGAACTTCACGAAGCGCAGCGCGACGGAATCGATGCAGTAGCGCAGTCCCGTGGGCCGGGGACCGTCATCGAACACATTGCCCAGGTGCGCATTGCAGCGGCGGCAGGTCAGCTCGCTGTCCACGTACGTGCGACTGCGCGACTCGTGCGTGACCACGTTCTCGCGCGCGATCACATCCCAGAAGCTGGGCCAGCCGGTGCCGGAATCGAATTTCACCGCGGAGCTGAAGAGCGCCGTGTCGCAGCAGATGCAGCGGAAGAGGCCCTTCTCGTGCAGGTTCCAGTAGGCGCCCGAGAAGGGGCGCTCGGTTCCCGCCTCGCGCGTGATCTGGTAGGCCAGCGGCGAGAGCTGTTTGCGCCACTCGCTCTCCGGTTTCACCACCTTGGGCACGCGCACGGTGCGCAGCCGCGCACCGGCACTCGAGAATTCCGCGATCTCGACGTCCTCGCGTGCGGGCTGCACCGCCAGCCCTCGCCCTCGCCAGGCGGCGAAGACGACCGGGCCACCGAGGGCGAGCGCGGCCCGTGTCAGGAAATAGCGCCGTGACAGTGTCGCTTCGTCGACGTCTGCTCGCATATCGTCCTCCGTGCTCGGCCGCGTCCGCTGCCGCGTGTTGCAGGATACACACATTCGCTGCCGGCGCACCAGCCCGGCCGTGCGAGCGGTTGAAGTCCGGGCGGCTCGGTGTCACGTTGCTGGTGCAGCCCTTCCGATTCTCCGGACTGTCTGACCTGCCGAGGAGCTTCCCAATGTCGCTCAGGTTGCGGGGTGTCGTGTGTGGCGCTGCGGCGATCCTGGCGCTCGCCGGCGCAGGCGAAGCTCACGCGCAGCAGGCTGCACGGCCGGCGCGCTACGAGGATCTGGTCGCGCTGTTCCGTGAGTGGCGTGAGTTCCAGCACGCCCGCGCCGTCAATGGCGTTCCGGATTACACGGCGACGGCCATGGCGGCGCAGCGCCGCGGCCTGCTCACCTACCAGCGGCGTCTGACGGCCATGGACACCGCGCGCTGGACGCGGCCGCAGCAGACGGACTACCGGATCCTGCAGGCCGAGCTGAACGGGATGGACTTCGATCAGCGCGTGCTGGTGCCCTGGACGCGAAATCCCGCGTTCTATGTCACCGTGTTCCCGGAGCAGAGCGATCAGCCCGCGCGCGAAGGGCCACACGCGGATGGCGCCGTTGAGCTGTGGCGCTACACGTTCCCGCTGTCGGCCACGGCTGCGGCGGAGATCGGCAGCGGGCTGCGGGTCATTCCCGGACTGCTGCAGCAGGCGAGGACCAACCTCACGGGAAATGCCCATGACCTCTGGACCATGGGCATCCGCAGCGTGCGCGAGCAGTCGGCTGCGCTGGCCGCGCTGGCGGCACAGCTGGGCGACAACGCGGCGTTAGTGGGCGCCGCGCGCAGTGCGCAGGCCGCGACCGATGCCTTCCGCGCCTGGCTCGAGTCACAAGCGCCCGCGAAGACGGGCCCCTCCGGCATCGGCATCGCGAACTACGACTGGTACCTGAAGCACGTGCAGCAGCTGCCGTACACCTGGCAGGATGAAGTGACGCTGATGCGTCGCGAGCTGGGCCGGGCGCGCGCGGCGCTGGCGCTCGAGGAACAGCGCAACCGCAATCTGGCGCCGCTCTCGCCGGTTGCCAGTGATGCCGAGTGGCAGCGCGGCTTCAACGCGGCCGTGTCGGAATACGTTTCGTTCCTGCGCGAGCACGGCATCCTGACCGTGCGCGACTACATGGAGCCGGCACTGCGCGCGCGCGGCGGCCACTTCGCGCCCGGGCCGCGCGAGTTCTTCAACGAAGTCAGCTACCGCGATCCCATTGTGATGCGGACACACGACTTTCACTGGATCGACCTGGCCCGACTGGAACGGGAGCCGCCCGAGAGCCCGCTGCGCCGGAGTCCGCTCCTCTACAACATCTTCACGACGCGCACGGAAGGTTTTGCCACGGCGCTCGAGGAGATGATGATGCAGGCGGGCTTCCTGGACACGCATCCGCGGGCCCGCGAAATGATCTACATACTCGTGGCGGAGCGCGCGGCCCGCGCCCTGGGCGATCTGATGATGCAGGCCAACCGCTACACCATCGCGCAGTCGGTGAAATTCGTGTCCTCCGAGACGCCGCGCGGCTGGCTGCGCGAAGATGGCAGCACCGTGTGGGGCGAGCAGCACCTCTATCTGCAGCAGCCCACGTACGGGACGAGCTATCTGATGGGCAAGATCGAAATCGAACGTCTGCTCGGCGATCGCGCTCGCCAGCAGGGCAGCAGCTTCACGCTTCAGAGCTTCCTCGATGAATTCACGGCGCTGGGCCTGATTCCGATTTCGCTCATCCGGTTCCAGCTCATGGGAGCCGAGTGACAGAGGAATCCGGTTACGACGCGTTCATCAGCTACTCCCGGCGCGACGCGGATTTCGCGCGCCGCTTCGAGGCGGCCCTCGATGCCTACCGCCCGCCCCGCGACCTCGCCGTGCCGCAGCGCCGGCTGCGCGTGTTCCGTGACGAGTCCGACTTCTCCGGCGTCGAGTACCATGCGTCGCTCGAGCGCAACCTGCGCGCGTCCGCCAAGCTCATCGTGCTCTGCTCGCCCGCCGCTGCAGCCAGCGCGTACGTCAGCGATGAGATCCGGCGCTTCGCCGAGCTGCACGGCAGCGACCACATCATCGCGGTGCTGGTGGACGGCGTTCCCAACAATGATGCCGGGCCGGCCGACGCGGATCGCAAGGCGTTTCCGGAGGAGCTGCTGCGCCGGCTGCCCATGCCGCTGGCCAGTGATTATCGCGGCTTCAGCGCGAAGTCGGACAGGCTGCAGAAGGGCCGGTTCGCGCCAGCATGGTTCAAGCTGCTGGCCGACCTGTACGCGGAACACGGCGTCGACCGGGGCCAGGTCGAGCAGCGTGAGCAGAAACGCGCGGCGAGGCTGCGGCGCATCGTCGCCTCCGGTGTGACCGGCATCATCACGGCGCTGAGCGCCCTCGCGATCTGGGCCCTGCTCTCCCGCGCCGAGGCAATCCGCCAGCGCAATCTCGCGTTAGCAGGACAGTACGAAGTGCAGTCGCGACTGGCGTTCGACGAGACGGGCGAGGGTTGGGTGCGGGCGACGCTCCTCGCGGTGGCTTCATTGCGCGCCTCGCCTACCGTGAATGGCGAGATCTCTCTGATGCGAATGATGGGCCTCGCGCCCCGAGCGCCGCTCTGGCGCCAGCAGCTGCCGCATGATGGCGGATCCGCTGCCACCAGTGAACACGCCAGAGTGCTGGCGTTCAGTCCGGACGGGAAGCTGCTCGCGGAAGCGGATGGCGCCAGCATCGTGCAGATCCTGGATGCAGGGAGCGGTCGCCTGCTGCGCACCATTGCGGCGGCACGCAGCGCGGCAGGCCGGACGACACTCGCGTTCAGCCCCGATGGCGCTCGGCTGCTCGTGGGCTGCCAGCTGGAGGCGTGCATCGTCGATCCCGCCAGCGGCGCGCTCCTCGCAAGGCTTCCTCGCCAGGGCTCGATGCTGTGGTCCGCGGCTTATTCGCCGGACGGCCGCCGTCTGGCGACCGCGAGCTACGGTGCCAACGACGCATACCTCTACGACGCGCGCTCGCGGCAGCCGCTCGGGACATTTGCGCACGCGGCATCGTCCATCTTCAGCGTGGCCTTCAGTCCGGATGGCGACGTTGTGGCCGTGGCCGGCGGCTCGACTCTGAGCCTCTGGACGGGAATGGCGCCTGACAAAGCATTAGCACAGGCCGGTATCGGCGGACTGGTATGGGGCATGGCCTTCGCGCCCGACGGCGACCTGCTGGCTACGGCCGGGCAGGGCCTCGAGCTGTGGCGCACGCGAACCGCTCCGGGTCAAAGCACGCTCGAGCGCGTGGCGCGCAAGCCGCTCACGCTGCACTCCATCGCCCCGGTGGCGGGCCGCGACAGCGTCTGCTTCGCCACAGGCGGCCATGCCATTGCCATTCTGTGCGGTCTGGCGCTGGCCGAAGCCACCATCATCCCGGTCGCGACCGTCGCCATGACGGTGAGTCCTGACAGCCGGTTCGTGGCAGGCGAGGACAGCGCCGGGAACGTCGTGCTGTGGCCGCTCGCCGCAGGCGGCGATGTGGCGCGCGTGAAGCTGATCGGCGGGATCCGCGCGCTGCTGCAGAGCGCGGCCCCGGATTGGGTGGCCGCCGCCACGGATTCCGGCACGGTGCACGTGCTCGATGCCGCATTGTGGACGGAGCGCAAACAGCTGCCGCTGGGCGCGCCTATCACAATGGCTTTGATGAGCCCGGATGGACGCAATGCGCTGTTTGCCACCGGCGGGACACTGCACGTCATTGATGTGGGCACCTGGTCGCCTGCCACGGAGATCGCGTTCGCTGACGACATCGCGTGGCTGACATTCGACGCGTCGGCGCGCTGGCTGATCGCCATGAGCGGATACGGGCGCATCCGTGTGCTTTCCTCCGCCGACTGGCACGAGGCGCTGCGCGTCGAGCTTGAGGGCAGTGTGCAGGACATCCGCGTGAGCCCGGATGGCAACCGCATCGCGACGGTCACAGCGCCGCAATTCACGCGCGGCATTGGCCTGCTGCGGCCCACACGAACGCGCGTCTGGGACCTGTCGACCGCGGCCGAGATCGCATCGCAGTACCACGAGCAGCAGGATGTGGCCCGCGGCTTCTACCTGCCACGCGACAGCACGCCCAGGAAACTGCAACCGACGCAGCATGTCGAGCTGGCAGCGCAATCCCTCGCCTGGCCGGCCGTGGCGCTGAAGCAGCCGGACGCGCTGATCAGCTCGGACAGCGCCTGGTCGGCTACCCCCACGGCCGGCGGCATGCAGCTCACCAGCCTCTCGGAATCGCGCGTCTTCGATACGCTCCACCACGATGGCGAGGTGGGCGCGGCGATCTTCGTACCCGCGCGCAAGCCGCGCTGGCTGGTCACCGGCGCCATCGATGGCACGCTGCGCGTCTGGCCACTCACCGCCGGAGACATGACGACCACGACCTGCGCGCGACTGCGCGCGGTGCTCTCGCCTGAGGACTGGACGCGATCCCTGCACGAGCTGGGCGAACGCGCAGCCTGCGCGCGCTGACCGCGTCACTATTGACAAAAAGTCTATAGACTGAGAGGGTGCTGACGACAGGAGGCGGCCATGACCGGGACCACGCCCGCACGTAGCGACGCCGACGCGTTTCTGCCGCTCAAGCCGGATGTGTTCGAGGTGCTGCTCGCGCTGGAAGCCGCGGAGCTGCACGGCTACGCCATCGTGAAAGCGATTGAAGCCAGGGGCATCGGCATGGCGCCCAGCCTGCTGTATCGCAAGCTGCGCCGTCTGCTGGAGGATGGACTGGTCGAGGCGTCGGGGCAGCGGCCCCACGAATCCGAGGATGATGCGCGGCGCCGATATTTCCGGCTGACGCCGCTGGGCCGCGTGGTGATCACTGCCGAGGCACGGCGCATCCTGGCCCTGTCGCGCAGCCGGCGCATCCGCAGGTTGGCGGAGGGCCGGCGGTAGCCATGCCTGAACGCGATGTCAGGGGTGGCCGGGTGCGGGCCCTGCTGCGCCTGCTGCTGCGCATTTATCCCGCGTCGTTCCGGGATGCGATGGGCGACGATCTGGTTTCGACCCTCGACGCGCGCCATCGGGACGCCGCGCGGCGCCGGTCGCTCGCGGGTGTGCTGCGCTTCTGGCTGCTCGAAGGGCGACGCTTCCCGGACGACGTGCGTGCGCAGGATCCGCTCGCGATCATCATCAATCAGGCGGCGGCGCGCGCGGTGTTTCCCAACGTGTCGAATCCCGTGGGCAGGCGGCTGCGGTTCGGCAGGTCGAATGCGCCAATGCGCGAGATCATTGGCGTGGTGGCGGACGTGAGCCAGCGCGGGCCCGGGCAGGGGACCGAGGCGCAGAGAGCCCGGCACCGCGCTGCATCCTGACCCTACGGCTCGACCCCGGCATGTCTGCGCCGGCGCGGTCGATCCGGTCGCTTGTGGCGGAAGTGGGGAACGGGACGCCGGTCGACCGCAGCGAGACGATGCACGAGCGGCTGGCAGCGACGACGGCGGAAGCGCGTTGCCTGACGAGTCTGCTGGGCAGCCTGGCGTTGCTCGCGCTGCTGCTCGCGGCGGTGGGTACCTGCGCAACCGCGAACGACGCGGTAACACGGCGTTTACGCGAAATGGGCATTCGCCGGGCGCTGGGCGCACCGGGTCCGGCCGTGCTAAGTCTGTTCCTGCGCAATGCCGCACTCACGGCAGCGATCGGCATCGCGGCCGGCACCGGCCTGGGCCTCGTGCTTACGCGCTACCTGCGCAGCTACATCTTCGGCATTGGCGCACAGGATCCGGTTGCGTTCCTGACGTCCGCCGGTGTGCTGGGAGGCGCCGCGCTGCTCGCCTCGCTGATTCCAGCGGTGCGCGCGGCGCGCGTGGATCCCGACCGGGTGTTGCGCGACGAAATCTGAGGCCGCGTCAGCGCGTCACTGCGGCCGGATGGAAAAGTCTATCAGGACGTCGAACACGAAGCGGGCCGTGACCACGAGGCCGTCGCGCGTGTAGGTCCGGTTCTGCACGGTCAGTGAGCCTTCCTTCGTCTCATTGGCCGTGGTCGCCGGACCCAGCATGGCCTCGACTTCCTGCAGCAGCAGTCCCTTGCGCAGTGCGCCCACGCCGGAGGCGCGAGGAGCCGCGTCGCCGGCTGCCGCACCCGCGGCCGGCAGCGCACCGAAGTCGATGTACTCCGAAAGCGCGCGTACCACGCCTTCCGGCGTGAGCGCATCGTCAGGAATGCCATTGTGGAAGCGGATGTTGAAGCGACTGCCGCTCTCCGCCCGCTTGCTCCGCAGGTTCGCTTCCCTCGCCTCGTTGGCCTGGCGTGCTTCCGCCTCGGCACGCGCGTTCTCGCGCTCGCGTTCCGAGCGCCGGTCATCCAGGGCGCGCTGCAGCGTCCTGCGCCGGGCATTGTCGTTCGTCGACTTGATGGAATCGCGCAGGGCTTTCTCTTCCGCCGTTTCGCCCGCATGCACGGCGTTAGCCTGCGGACTGCTGGACAGCGCGTCGCCGAAGGTGCCATAACCGCCGCCGCCCAGCTGGAACTCGACGTGCGAGTCGTTCTTCACCAGCACCTTGGTGATCATGACCTGCTGGCCGATGTGCAGCGCCGTGCCGTTGTCCTTCAGGCGCTGCGCGACCTCGCGGAAATCCACAGGTATGGCGTCCTGCGGGTAGACATCAATGCCGCGGCTGGTGGCCGGCATGTCGATGCGCACGCGGATGGTCCTGCCTTCGAAGGCTGTGCGCAACGCGGCTTCGTCCTGCGCGGCGGCGCGCCCGTTCGACGCGGCGAGAGCAAGCGTGACGAGCAGCATCAGGCATGTGCGGCTTCCCTGTCCGGCTTTCATGCGTTCACCACACGTGGATGGCACAGGCGCGGCTCGGCTCCGGGGCCAGCTACCCGGCAGGAAAGCACGATGTGCGCGGCTGCGGATTGGCGGGAAGCCTGCGCGCTTCCCGCAAGGCATGGCTGGATACACAATCTCGATGCGCGCGCCCTCGCCGGCAAGCGCCGCCCGCGCCGAGGGCTAACAGCGTACTCGGGTCGCTGCGTCCGGCTGCCCATGCCCGGGCGCGGGCGGAGCGTTGGCGGTGGCGGCGGGCCGGTCGCATATTCCGGCGTCCGGCCCGAACCTGGTGCCGGCTCACAGACACCAGCCGATCAGCGCCGCATGACGACCGCGAAACCTGAAATAGAGCCTGCAGACACGACGGCATGGCCGCCTCTTCCACTGGCCGCGTGGCAGGAAACCTGCTCCGCGCTGCAGCGCAAGCTGCAGATCGTGGGCAAAACGCGGCTCGCCCTGGCGCCCATGCAGAACCACTGGTGGCAGGTCACACTCTACCTGAGCGCACGCGGACTCACCACCTCGCCTGTGCCGTATGGCGAGCGCAGCTTCGAGGCGGAATTCGATTTCGTCGGACACCAGCTGGACGTGCGCACGAGTGATGGCCGCGTGGCGGCGCTGCCGCTCGCTGCCCAATCGGTGGCCGATTTCCATGCGGCCTGGTTCGCGCTGCTGCGATCGCTCGACATCGAGGTCAGCATCCGCCCCGTTCCCTCGGAGATGCCCGATACGCTGGCCTTCAACGAAGACCACGTGCACAGCGCGTACGATGCGGACGCGGTGCAGCGCTGCTGGCGCATCCTGCTGCAGGTGGACCGGCTGTTCAAACAGTTCCGCGGCCGCTTCGTCGGCAAGTGCAGCCCCTCGCATTTCTGGTGGGGTGGGTTCGATCTGGCGTGCACGCGCTTCAGCGGGCGCAGGGCGCCGCCGCATCCCGGTGGTTTCCCCAACCTCCCCGATCGCGTCACGCGCGAAGCCTACTCGCATGAATGCATCAGCGCCGGCTGGTGGCCGGGCAGCGTCGGAAGCCCCGTCGCGGAGCCGGCGTTCTATGCGTACGCCTACCCGGAGCCGCCCGGCTGCCCCGCCGCGCCCGTGCGGCCGGACGCCGCGTACTGGGACACCGCGATGCACGAATGGATTCTGCCGTACGAGGCCGTGCGCCGCGCCGCCGATCCCGATGCCATGGTGCAGCGCTTCCTGCAGAGCACGTGGGAAGCCGCATCGGGTCTCGGCGGCTGGGACCGCGCGGCGCTCGAGTGGCGCCCCGTTCCCTGACACGGCCGGGGACGGACCAGGGGCGCGGCGAAGTGAACGGTGTGGAAGAACGCGCAAACACGGTGTTCACGGATTGCAGGCGACGATGCATCGTCAGTCTGCGTACACCATCCGCAGCTGAGGAGAGGCCGACATGGAGCGGGCACGACGGGTGACGCTGGCACTGGGTTGTCTACTGGCGTGGCTTGCGACCGATCGCGCCGCACTGCACGCGCAGGCGACACCGGCCAGTGCTGCGGCGGCCATCACGGCGGCGGCGGTGCCCGCGACCGCGTGGCTCAAATTGCTCGACCAGGGCAGCTTCGCGGAAAGCTGGCGCCAGGCGAGTCCGGCGTTTCAGAAAGCGGTCACGCAGGCCGACTGGGAGCGCGGCGTGGCTCAGGCGAGGTCCGCGTACGAGCCGTTCGGCGAGCGCCGGCTCATCGGTGCGGTCTGGGCCAACGATCCGGCGCAGCAGGAGGAACCGGAGCGCGTCACGTTCCAGTATCAGGTGCGCGTGAAGGGCGACCGCACGCTCAACGAAACCGTGACGCTGTCACGCGCATCCGACGGCAAATGGCGAGGCCTGGGTTACTTCATCAAGCCATGAGCGCTCGCGCGCCGGCCGCGGCATGATGGCCCGGCGAGGACGTCGCTGGATGCGACGCGCAGCTGGAACCTGTGTCGTCGCCTGCATTCTGTTCCTTGTTTACGTGAGCGTGCTGCGGCCCTGGCACGCGCACTGGGGCGCCACGCGCGCGGAGATTGCGGGCGCCCTGCCCGGCGACAGCCTGGTGCAGCGGCCGCTCGAGGTAACCACACGCGCCATCACGATTCACGCCCGGCCCCATCACATTTGGCCCTGGCTGGCACAGATGGGAAAGGGCCGCGGCGGCCTTTACAGCTACGACGGCCTCGACCGGCTGTTCGGCGTGCTCGACGCACCCAGCGCGGACACCCTGCTGCCGGCGTTCCAGCAGCTCGCGCCCGGCGACAGCATCCCGGTGGGCAACAGTACAGCCTGGCCAGTGGCCGTGGCCATCCCTGACAGCGCGTTATTGCTGGACGTGCGCCAGGCGGGAGCGCACATAACCTGGGTGTTCGTCATTGACTCCGTTTCCGCGACCGAGAGCCGGCTGGTTACGCGCGTGCGTGCCCGCCTGCCGATGAACTGGCAGCTGCCCCTGCTGATGACCGTGCTGGATCCGGCCGAGTTTCTCATGGTGCGGCGCCAGCTGCTCGGCATCCGCCAGCGTGCCGAACGCCTGGCCGCGGCGGATACGGCGTACCACCGCGGCCAGGCCGGACCGCAGCGGCATTGATAACACAGTGGTAGATTCCCGTGATGTCGACAGGCGACCCCGCGCAAGGAGTGTCATCGTGCACGTACAGCGATCGCGTTCGGTGTGGCACAGCGGCCGGACCGGAATTGTGGGTGCGTTACTCGTGCTGGCGGCCGGCGCGTGCGGCCTGCGCGACCATCGTGCGGCCACCGCGGCGGCGCTCCCTGGTGACTGGGACTACTACCGCATGCTGGGCGCGGCGCCGAGTGGCGGCTTCGAGGCGAGGCGGCGTTTCGGCTTCGCGCACTTCGACAGTGCCGACGTGGCGGGCGCGTGGATCAATCGCCGCAACGGCACACGCATGGAGCGGCTTCGCGCGCTCACGGTGTCGGGCGACTCGCTGATTCTGGATCTGGGCGCCACCACGATACGGGCACGCGTGTCGGGCGACACGATCGCGGGACGCATCTATCGCGGGCAGACCGACACGGCCACGCAGCGCATGTGGTTCGTGCGGCGTTCGTCGCCTCCTGAATACGAGCCTGACTACCGGTTATGGCCGGGCGACGTGTCGGACTCGACGTACGGAGTGACCATCGATGCCAGCGTGCCCATGAAGGCGCGCGACGGCACCGTGCTCATGAATTTTGTCGCTCGACCCGCGGCCAGCGGCCTGTTCGGTGTGGTGATGGAGCGCACGCCCTACCTGCGCGGCGACACCGCGGCGGGCAGGTTCTGGGCGTCGCGCGGCTTCCTCTACGTGAAACAGGATGTGCGCGGGCGAGGCGGTTCCGGTGGCGTGCTCGACATGAACGCAATGCAGGAGAGTGATGGCTATGATGCGGTCGAGTGGGCGGCGCGCCTGCCGGGCAGCAACGGCAAGGTGGGCATGATCGGCCGCTCGAACCCGGGGCTCTACGCGTGGTACGCAGCCATCGCCGCGCCGCCGCACCTTGCCGCGATCGCGCCCGCCGTGGCCACCGCGGACCCGCTGCGCATCGTGCCCTACATCGACATGGTTTTCTCGCCCACCATTGTGCCGTGGCTGTGTCTCACCGGTGTGCGCGAGACCATGTCGGACATCAGCAATGTGGACGTGGTGACCGCGTTCAATCACCTGCCCGTCATCGAGAGCGCCGAGAAGGCGGGCTGTCCCCGCCCGCAGTTCTGGGACGACTGGTTCGATCACGAACAGCTCGACGACTACTGGCGAGGACTCAGCATCGAGGCGCGCCTGAATCGCGTGAAGGTGCCGGTGCTGGGCATGGCCGGCTGGCACGACGATGCGCGCGGCACAACACGCAATTACGTCGGGCTGGACACGCTGGGGCGCCATCCGTTCCAGCGGCTGGTCATGGACGCGGGCGCGCACAAGGGCATTGACTACGTGAACGGCAGCTTCGGCCCGGAAGCGCGCATCGACACGCGCATGCTCCAGCTGCGCTGGTTCGACCACTACCTCAAGGGCATCGACAACGGCGTCAACCGCGAGCCCCCCGTCGACATCTTCATCATGGGTGACAATCACTGGCGCAGGGAAAACGAGTGGCCGCTCAAACGCACGCAGTACACCGATTTCTTCATCCACTCGCGCGGTCACGCCAACGGGGCGGCCGGCGATGGCACGCTGGACACACAGGCCCCCGGTGATGAGCCGGTGGACACGTTCACCTACGATCCCGGCAACCCCACGCCGTACCTCATTGATGCACGCGAGCTGGAGCTGAGCCTGAACGAGGACTACACACAGGTGGACGCACAGCGCAAAGACATGCTGGTGTTCAATACGGCGCCGCTCGAGCGCGAGATGGAGATCACCGGTCCGATGAGCGCGACGCTGTGGGCGGCGACCGATGCGCGTGACACGGACTGGAACGTGATGCTGCTCGACGTCGATCCGGAGGGAAGCGCGCTCCGCATACAGGATGGCATCATGCGCGCTCGCTTCCGCGATGGCTTCGACCGGCCCTCGCCCGTTACTCCGGACAGCATCTACCGGTACGACATCGATCTGTGGTTCACCGGTATCGTGATTCCGGTCGGACACCGGCTGCGCGTCACCGTCGCGTCGGCGGCGTTCCCCAAGTACGATCGCAATCTCAACACAGGCGGCGACAACGAGAGGGAAACGCGGTACGTGAGCGCGCACCAGCGCGTGCTGCACGACGCGGCGCATCCCTCGCACGTTCGGCTGCCGCTGATTCCGCGCTGAGCCGGGGGGTCGGCCGGGTGATCGACGGGGCGAAGCCCCATGCAATGGCGGAGTTTCGCGGCGCAGCGGATCAGGAACAGGCAGCACGCTGCTCGTATTTGGAACGGAACCTGCACGCGCCGGCACTGCCTAACTTGAAGTTCCTGCGCGTGCCTTCAAACGAGGAAGGAAGTTATGCGTGGAAGGTCTTCTGCAGGGACGCTGCTCGCGGTGAGCCTGATCGCTTCAGCCTGGATCGCATGCAGCAGCAGCAGCACCACGGAACCACTCCAGGCGGGCAGCACGCCCAGCGTCAGCATCGGCGACGACTTCTTCAGCCCGAAAGTCGATACGGTCGCGGTGGGTACGACCGTGACGTGGACGAACAACGGCGGCATCGCGCACACCACGACGTCGGACACGGGAATCTGGGACAGCGGATCGAAGGGAAAGAACCAGACGTTTACGCATCAGTTCACGCAGGCTGGTGAATTCCCGTACCACTGCACGTTCCACGGCGCGCCTGGGACGGGCATGTCGGGGAGGATTGTGGTGAAGTAGGCCTCGGACCGTCTTGGCGTTCTTGGGTTGTGGCCGCTTCTTTCATGGTGATGTCCCTTTCGGACCCGCGGAGACCGGGGCCACACGCTTCCCCGGGTGGAAAGCACACCAGTTTGCGGGCGCGACTGGGGCAAACACATGGCACTGCGGGTCTGGTCCGGGAGCTTTCTGTGACGAGCCAGGCCAGTTCAGGCCGATGAAGCCTGCAGTGGGCTCGATTTTTATGGCCGACAATAGATGTTTTGGCCAAACCCAAGAACGCCAAGACGGTCCGACGCCGTGCCATTCGCCTCACCCCCCTTGCCGGTGACATTGCCGGGCCAGAATCTGCCAACGCAGGGTTTGGATCGGGCGCCTGCATCGCACCCCGCTGCCAGGCACTCGGGCGTTTCAATGCAACCGTGACCCCGGTCAGGCGCATCTATCAGACATACCGCAGAGGGTCCAACCGGTGACCAGACTCTCCCTTCGGCCGGACGTGTGACCATGTACCATCCTCTGGAAGAGCCGCCGCCGCCTGTCCGCAAAGCCCCGGAAAAGAAGCTCCGCCAGGGCAGGCAGAGCCGGAAGGCGCAGCGCGCTGAGCAGGCAAAGCGGAAAGCGCAGGCCAGGCAGGACGAGCAGGACAAGCCGATCCGCCGCGCCATGCAGGCGATCCAGGCAAGGCAGGCAAAGCTGGCGAACGAAAACGCCGAGACCGCACCGCCCCCGACGAGTTCCGACCCGGCTCAGGCGCAGCCGCCAGCTGCCCAGTCTTCAGGCGCGCCCGCGTCTTCTCTGCCGACGCAGACGCCCGCGTCCAGAGGCTCCGTTGCATCTCTCGCCTCCGCGTACGGCGGCAGTGCAGCCATTGATGACGCCACCCGGCGCGCACCGCACCTCAGCTGCAGCTGCCGCGGCAGGCGGGGCCGCGCAGCGTGGGCCCGCGCAGCCCGTCGCGTCCGGATCATCAGCTGCCGCTGCACAACCAGGCGTCATGACCGCGCCGCCTCCCACGAATCCGGTGTCTCCGGCGCAGGCCACGCCGCCCGCGAAACAGGTATCTCCCGCGCAGCAGGCATCTCCCGGACAGTCCGCGTCTCCCGCGAAGCCGGCAACTCGCGCGCAGACTACGTTTCCGGTGAAGCAGGTATCTCCCGCGCAGGCTGCGCCGCCGACGAAGCCATCGTCGTCTTCCGTGCAGGCTCCACCTCCACGTCCGTCGGCGAGGCTGCCCGGACCGGCCGCGGTGCCGGCTGCGCCGCTATCCAGTTCCGACGCGCGCGTGCAGGCCGCAGCGCCGCACCGGCGCCCGGCTCCACGCGATCCGACAGCGTTCATGCCACCGGCATCCCGACCTGTCGAATCGGCGGGCGGTCACCCGGTGGCGCCAGAGAAGGCAGCGCCCGCCAGTCAGAAGGCGGCGCCGCAAAAGCGCGTACCGGACGCACCGCAGACGTCCGCACCGACGGTGACGCCTGCAGCCCACGCGCGGTTCGCGCCGCCCAAGCTCCCGGCGCCGTCCGCTCCGGCGCCCTCCGCGGCGCGGCACACGCAGTGCCGCCGATCAACTCGCCGTTCGTGCCGGTTGACGCGACAAAGAAGGCGCCTGCTGGCGCCGACGCAGCTGCCGGCGTCGAGCCGGCAGTGGAGCCGGCATCGGTATCCGGGACAACGCCCGTCCGGGCGACAGCGCCGGATGCCTCACCATCGGCGACCCCCGCTGTGCTGCCGGGACCACACTCGCCACCCGCCAGGCCGTTGCCATTCCTGCCGGTCACAACCGAAGCGGCGGATGCGCCGGACAAGCCGCCCGCCAGGGACGTCGTGGCCAGGCGTCCGAATGTGCCGCTCGATCTGCGGCCGAAGGAGGCGAGGTCGGGAAGGGATGCGCGCGCCGGTGCAGCCACCGGCGCTGCGGAAACGGCGGCGGCGCAGCGTCGCAATCGCATTCTGATGCTGTACGCCGCGACGCTCGCGCTGATGGCGGCAGGTGCGGGCGGCGGCTACTGGTGGGTCAATCACCGCATTCGGGCAGCTCGAGCATCAGCTGACGGAAGCGCACAACAGCCTGCGCGATGCGGACGGCTCCCTGCGCCTGCTCTGGAACACCACCGCGAAGCTGGACGAGAGTCAAGTCGCGCGCCAGGAACTGCTGCAGGACAGCATCGGCAACGTGCGCAGCTTCGTCGAGAACGAGGTCAACAAGCTCTGGCAGTCCGCGTACATTCGATCACGAGCGCAGGCTGGAACAGCATGCACAACGCATTCGCAACAACGATCAGACCATTCGCCAGCTGCTGGATGCCACGCACAAGACGAACACGCGGCTGGATGCGCTGATGACACAGGATCAGGCCATGCAGGACAACCTGCGTGCGGTCAGTGAAACCGCGCTGCTCCTGCGTCAGACACTGGGCGCGGTGAACACGCAGCTCACGGAGCTGCAGGGCCAGCTCAGCGCGTCGCGCTCGGCACAGGCGCAGATGGTCAGTCGCATTGATGGCGTGCAGGAATGGGTCGACGAATTCCGCAGCGAGAATCTCAGCGCGAACAGTGTGCGCGAGCGCCTGGTCACGCTGGCCGGCGACCTGCGCAGCATGGCCGCGCGCGTGGACTCACTGCGCGCCCGCGCCGACGCCGTGCCCCACCTGCGCTGACTTCGCAGACCCGAGAAGCGCACACACCGACAGCAGCAGGGTCGTCGCCGCGTACCCAACCGGCGACGACCACCCCCTGCGCACCATGAGCAGAGCGATCGCACAGGTTCGTTGCACACCGCCCGCTCGAACAACCGCAGCGCCCGGTAACGCGCGCACGGTTTCCATTCGCACCCGATCGCACCCGACCCCGAGCCACCAGCCGAAGCAACGCCCCGGCCGTTTCAGTCTGAATCCGTTCCCGACCAACGAGCACCCCAATAAGCCCGAACAACACTCGCCGTTCCCAAGTAACCAGCCCGAGCAACGCACTCGCAGTTTCCGTCCGTATCCGCTCCCGACCAACCAGCCCGAGCAACGCCACGCGTCGTTCCCGAGCAACCAGCCCCAGCAACGCATTTCCCCGCGTTGGATCGCTATCCGTTTGGCCAGCCCGCAGCGCCGCCTTATCTTGGGCCGAGCGAGCGCACGGACGAGCATCGTCGGCTGCGCGGCTCGCAGCGATCGAAACATGCGCGACTGCAACGGCGGAGGAGCCGTGACACAGGATGCCGCAGCAACGGGGTCGGCTGCCCTCGAACAGGCGGGTGTGAGCGCACGCACGATACTGGGCGAGGCGCGTGCCATACAGGGCTGGATCGTGGCCCTGCGGCGTCGCCTGCACCGGCGGCCGGAGCTGATGTACGAGGAGTTCGAGACCAGTCGCTTGGTGCGCGAGACGCTCGATGGACTGGGGATTTCCTATCGCGCGCCGGTAGCGGAGACGGGCGTCGTCGCCACCATTGGCAGCGGTGCCGGGCCGTGCATTGCGCTGCGCGCGGACATGGATGCGCTGCCCATTCACGAGGAGGCGGATGTGCCGTTCCGCAGCGAGGTGGATGGCAAAATGCACGCGTGCGGGCACGACTGTCACACGGCGATGCTGCTGGGCGCCGCGCGACTGCTGAAGTCGAGGGAAGCCGAGCTGCCGGGTGTGGTGAAGCTGCTGTTCCAGCCGGCGGAGGAAGGCGGTGCGGGCGGCGATCGAATGTGTGAGGAAGGCGCGCTGGAGAATCCGCACGTGCAGCGCGTGTTCGGTCTGCACGTGTGGCCGTTCGTGCCCTCCGGCTACGTGGCCGGGCGGGCCGGCACGTTCCTGGCCGCCGCCGGCATGCTGCGCATCGTCGTGACCGGTCGCGGTGGCCATGCGGCCACACCGCACCTCACGGTCGACCCCGTCGTGACCGCGGCCAAGGTGATCGTCGAGCTGCAGACCCTCATCGCGCGCGAGCTGGATCCGCTCAATTCGGGCGTTGTCAGCATCACGACCATGCACGGCGGCGAAGCCTTCAACGTGATTCCGCAATCGGTGGAGCTGACCGGCACGCTGCGCGCGCTGACACTCGCCGACCTCAAGATACTGCAGACGCGTGTGCGCGAGATCGCCACACTCATTGGGCAGGCCAACCGCTGCCAGGTCGAGGTCGATTTCCCGGGCCATGACTATCCGCCCACCGTCAACGATGCGCATTGCTGGAACGTGGCGCAGGCGGTGTGCGGCGAAATGCTGGGCAGCGAGCGCGTGCTCGAGTCGCCGGCCATCATGGGTGGCGAGGATTTCGCGTACTACCTGCAGCACGTGCCCGGCTGTTTCGTGGGCCTGGGCATGCGCAACGAGAAGATCGGCGCCAGCTACTACGTGCACCATCCGCGCTTCCTCATGGACGAGGACGCGCTGCCCACGGGGACGGCACTGCACGTCGCCTATGCCCTGCAGACGCTCGAGGAGCTGAGCTGACGAAACAGCGCATTATCGAGCTGCGGCTGCGCGGCGCCGTGGTGGCCGCGTTGCTGCTGTCGGCATTGCTGCCCTGCTGCACACGGGACGCGGGGCACCAGGGCGCCGGCCCGGTGCGCCGGGACAGCGCGGGCATTGCCATTGTCGAGAATGACGGGGCGACGGCGTGGGCCGCGAGCCGCTGGCGTGTGGATACCATTCCCGACCTCGACATCGGTGGCAGCGAGAGCGACTCGACGCGGCAGTGGTTCCGGCTGGGCGGCATGGCGATGCTTCCCGACGGCCGGCTGGTCGTGGTCGATCAGGGCACGCAGCAGATACGGTTCTTCGACAAGGCCGGCGCGCTGCTCTCCCAAACAGGGCGTCAGGGCAGCGGTCCGGGCGAGTATCGCTTCCCCTCGCTCGTTCCGTCGGCCGCGCTGGATTCGCTGCTGATCAGCGATTTCGGCGGCGGCTTCACAGTGCTCGACAGCCACGGCAACTACGCGCGCAGCGTCAGGTTCAACGGTCGCTTCGGCAGCGCCGCAGGCCAGGTGTCGTGGCTGCGGCTGCTGGCCACCAGCAATACCGCGGCGCTTGCCTTCAATCCGGCGGAAGGCGTCATGGCTAACGACATGGTTGTGCTGCTCCGCGATCTGGCGGCGGGTACGACCGACACAGTGGGCCGATTCCCCAGCCAGCAGTTGTTTGCCGGCAACCACAACGGCCAGCCGTCGTTCACGGAAGTGCCGTTCGACATCCCGACCAGTCTGACCGCCGGCCGCGACTGCTTCTACCTGACGACCGGCACCGCCGAAGTGCAGCGCTACGACGCGAAGGGAGCGCTCCGCGGCATCACGCGGGTGCAGCAACCCGGCCGCAGGGTTACGAAGCAGGATTTCGACGAAGCCGTCGACGAGCGCGTGGCCGGCGAGAAGGACGCCGCCACGGTGGCGGAACTGCGACGCCTCTACGCGAAGATGCCGCTGCCTGATGCCATGCCCGTGTTCCAGCGTTTGCTGGTTGATGCGGATGGCAATGTATGGGCGGAGGCGTTCCGCGCGCATACGGTGGAGCCAGCCACATGGGCCGTGTTCGACGCGACCGGCGCCGCGCTGGGCGCGCTGCGCATGCCCGGCCGCTTCAGTGCGCAGCAGATCGGACACGATTTCGTGCTCGGCGCCTGGCGCGACGCGCTGGGCGTGGACCACGTGCGTCGCTACGCCCTGCGCCGTTCCGCCACCTGAGCGCTTCGCCCTGGCGGCGCAGCTCGCGATGTTCCAGCCGCAGCCCGCTTCTCCCCGCGCACGGCGCAGCCGGGCCGTCCAGCCGACTGTTGTCAGACGGCGGCGGTGTGCCTACCATTGCGAAAGCAGCAGCGGCGGCCCGGCCCGCCGTGAACTGGTGACCCATGGACAGCGCGAGCTTCTGCCGACGGACGAGCCTGGGAGGGTGCGGTGCAGCTCTCGATCATGGTGCTCAATTTCGTTTATGCGGTTCTCGGTGTCGTGCTCATGTATGGGACGTACCGCGTCATCGACCGGCTCACGCCCCACGTCGATTTCCCCGAGGAACTGAAGCGCGGCAATATCGCCGTCGCCATCTTCATTGCCGCCCTGTTCCTCGCCATTGCCATCATCATCGGCAATGCACTCAGCTGAGAGGGCGACCATGAAGATCCGGGTGTTCGCGGCTCTGCTGATCATCCTGGGCGCGACGCAGGCGCACACGGCCGCAACACCGCAGAAGTCAACGCTGCAGCAGGTGGGCGATGCGCTCGAGCGCGCGGCCGTGGCGCGCGCCAGTGCCCGCAGCGCCGACGAGTTCGACCCGACTTTCCGGAAATACTCGAAGCGCTACTTCGGGCCGGGCTGGGACTGGCGGCTGTTCAAGGCGCAGGCCATGGCGGAGAGCAGCCTGCAGCCGGACGCCGAGAGCAGTGTGGGCGCGCGCGGACTCATGCAGCTCATGCCCAGCACGTACCAGGAGATCCAGTCGCAGCGCCCGGAATTCGGCTCGATCGATGATCCCGAATGGAACATTGCGGCCGGCATCCTGCAGGATCGCCACCTGTGGCGGGTGTGGTCGCGGGACGTGGCGGAAGGCGAGCGCAGCTCCTTCATGTTCGGCAGCTACAATGCCGGCCAGGGCACGATCACGCGCGCGGCGGAGACGGCCGAGCGCGAGAAGCTGGATCACGCACGCTGGCCCAGCATCGAAATCGTTGCCCCCAAAGTGCCGCGCTGGCGCTACCAGGAAACACTGACCTATGTGCGGCGCATACAGGCGTACTACGACCGGCTGCACGCCACGCGCTGATGACGCGGTCGAGGATCAGGCAGCCCGGCTGCGCATGCGCTGCGGGCTTCTAACAACGTATTTCAGGCGACGCTTCCGGTTCCATCCGCCTGCGCGCAGCCGCCGCTTCCGCGCGGCCTGCATCAGCCTCGCCCTGGCCGCGGGTTCCGGGGCGGCGCAGGCACCCGCGACCGTCGGTGCCGCACTGCCGCCATGGACGCCGGGGATGCTCGACATCCACCAGATCGCAACCGGCCGCGGCAATGCCGCGCTGTTCATTCTGCCCGATGGCACCACGCTGCTCGTGGATGCGGGCGCGGCCGGGGATGGCATTCCCGAGACGGAGCCGCACCCCGATGGCTCACGCGCGCCCGGCGAATGGATCGCGCGCTACGTGCAGCGCCACCTGCCGGCCGCCGGCGCAGGTCTGGATTACGCGCTGATCACGCATTTCCACGCCGACCATTTCGGCCAGCTGCTGCCGGCATCGCCCTGGGACAGCAGCCACAGCTACCGGCTCACGGGCATCACGCAGGTGGGAGACGCGCTGCGCATCGGCACGCTCATCGATCGCGGCTGGCCCGGCTACGACTATCCCGCGCCGCTCACCGACTCCACCACGGCGAACTACCGCCGCTTCATTGCCGCGCAACAGCGGCGTGGCATGCAGGTCGAGCGCTTCCGTCCGGGATCGGGCACGCAGATCCGGCTGCGGCACGATCCAGAGCGGTACGGGGATTTCGAGGTGCGCAACATCATCGGGAACGGCGAAGTGTGGACGGGCAGCGGCGAGGCGACGCGCCCGCTGTTTCCGCCGCTGAATGCGCTGGCCACCGCGGACTGGCCGAACGAGAACATGTGCAGCCTCGGCCTGCGCGTGCGCTACGGTGCGTTCCGCTACTTCACGGGCGGCGACCTGCCGGGCACACCGGATCCCGGCTTCCCCGCATGGCACGCGGTGGAGACCGCGCTGGCGCAGGCGGTGGGACGCGTGAGCGTACACGTCGTCGACCAGCACGGCTCGATGGGAGAGGAGTCCGAGCCCATGCTGGCCGCGCTGGCATCCACGGTCCTGATAATACCGAGTTGGGCGCCCAGTCATCCCGCGCCCGACGTGCTCAAGCGCATCATGAACAGCCGCCTGCCGCCGGCGGACCGGCGCGTGTTCGTCACGGACATGCGGCCCGCGGCGCGCACCGTGATCGGCGCACGCGCCTCCCGCGTGGCAGGACCGCCCGGCCATATCGTGGTACGCGTCGAGCCCGGCGGCGCGCGCTACTGGGTGATCGTGCTGACGAGCGATGATGAAAGCGACCGGGTACTCAGTGTGAGCGGACCCTTTTCTTCCAGCTGACGGGAATCGGCACGGGCGGCGAGGCCCGCAGGGTACATGTATCCTGGGATGCTGATCGGCGATGAACAGCGGAGGACGCAGCTGGTTGCAGCAGCGTTCACAGTGGCGGCGGCAGCTCCGCTTGCCAGCCAGAACCGGCAGCCCTGTCCGCGGGCGCAGCCGGATGCACTCGTCGTCTGCGGCAATGTCAAGAGGAACTCGTGATCAGGGAGAGCGACCTGCGCAGTTGGATCCCGGTGAGAAGCGTCACGCGCGCTGACCAGCAAGGCACCCGCTAACCATGAGTTCGCAGATCACGCTCCCGTCCAGCTCGGCGAATGGGAGGCGTGCGCGCTGGGCAGGCTGGATCGCGGTCGGGATTTCCACCTGTCTCGCCTGCCTGTGGGCTTTCTGGGGCATCATCGAGAATTTCCACGAAGGCTGGTACGACGTTTCCCTGGCCCGCAACCTGGGCATGCTCTTCCTGCAGTATCTCGTCCCGCTGGCCGCGTTCATGGGCGTTGGCGCGGCCGCGATCCGCTGGCCGCGCGTGGGAGGCGTGCTGCACGCGGCTGCCGGTGTCTTCGCGATCTGGTTCTTCCGCCGGGGCGCGGGTGTGCAGTTCGTGGGTGTGCCGCTCATAGGGCTCGGCCTGCTCTACTGGTTCGGTCGGCCCGCGCCACGACGGCTCGCGCTGCTGCTGGTGCTGCTACTGCCCACCCTCGTACTGCTCGCGGCCGGCGCAGAGCCCGCGTGGCGGGTGGCAGGGCGCGTTGATGATGGCGACCGCGGGCCGCGTCTCGTCGAGGGCAACGGTGTGCGACTGCTCTGGGCACCCGTCGGGCCGGGTTGGCCGCAGGCAGGCGGCCTGAGCTGGGAGGAAGCGAAAACGCGCTGTGCGCACCTCACCCAGGACGGTACGGCACTGGACTCGACGGCGCTGGGTGACTGGCAGCTGCCCACCGTGGAGCAGGCTGTGCGCTCGATGGCGAGGCACGGACGGAACGCAGGTGGCGAATGGGACGCAGTGCGACGGCACGCGCGCTACGCGACCCGACCCGACAAGGAATCGCCGCTCTGGGATCCGCACTCGCCGGTCATCTACTGGTGGACCGCGACCGAAGCGACTCCCACTCAGGCTTTCATCATCACCTACGCGGGAGGCGTGTTCGTGCGCTCGAAACAGCGCCAGCCGCTGTACCACGCGTACCGCTGCGTACGCCAGCCCTGAAGCAGACGCCATTCGCCACAATGCCTGTGCGGATGCGCGGCAGCATTGATTCTCGAGCACGACCTGCGCGTAGTGCAGGCGAGCCGGCGCTGCGCCGGCATCGTCCATGATTCGAAAGGTCACTATGAGAAGCGCACGCGCAGTTCCTGCCCTGCTGGTGGCCACGCTGGTCACGGCCGCCGTCAGCTCGCCCGCCGCGGCGCAGGCGGCTGATTCCGCGGCCGCGTACCGCGCCGCTACCGTGTGGCTGCGGCTCGTGGATAACGGCGAGTTTGGCGCCAGCATCGACAGTGCCGCTCCGCTCTTCCGGCAGATCGTGGGCTCCGCAGATCACTGGAAGCAGTTCGCCGGCCAGGCAAGGTCGCGTTATCCGGTGTCGAGCGATCGCGAGGTGGTCAGCTGGGAGCCTGCATTCACACCGGAGGGTGCGCCCGATGGCCACTACGCGCGCATGACGTTCCAGTCGAAGACGGCGCCGCACTCGCGCGAATCGGTCATACTGGTGCTGACAGCCAGCGGCTGGCGGGTGGCGATGTATGGTGTGAGCGCCGGAGCGCAAGCGCGCGCAGCGACGATCGCCGGCACCACTCCGGCCGCTACTGCCTCACTCTGACGGCCAGATTTTCGGGCCCGGCCAGCCGCTGATCCGTCAGCAGCACGGGATCACCGCCGGCGCGTGGTAGACGATAGAGCCGGCTCTTCGCGAAGTCCGCCACCACCAGGTCGCCATCCGGCAGGAACCGGATGCCCACCGGTACGCCCATGTCAGGCAACGTGCCGACCACGCCACGCAGCGCACCGCTGACCCCGTCGTAGCGCAGGATGCGACCGGCGAAAGCGCTGGACACATAGATGTCGCCGGCACCATCAATGGCCACATCCGAAGGAAAGCGCAGGCCGTCCACCGCGAAGACATCGATGCGCTGACCCGTGCGCGCATTGAAACGGGACACGTTGTTGCCACCCGCATTGGCCACGTAGAGACGGCCATCGCGGTCGAACTCCAGACCGATGGGGGTCTTCAGCGAGTCCGTCCGTGCGGCCACGTTCAGCAGCCTGCCGGTCCGGCCATCGAAACGCAGCACCACACCGCGCGCGCCCGAGCTGACGTACAGGTTCCCATCGGGTCCGAAGATGACGCTGAAGGGCTGGACCAGTGCGCTGTCGCTGACGAACACATCCAGGAACGCACCGGTCTGCCCGTCGAATCGCAACACCTGGTTGGTGCCGCTGCTGGAAACGTACAGGTTGCCGTCCGGCCCGAAGGTCAGACCCGTAGGCGCACGCAGTCCGCCCGCGCCCGCGGCCACCGCCAGCGCGGCGGGCTGGCCGGTGGCGGCGTCGTAACATGACACCGTGTTATCCCGCAGATTGGCGGCACACACCTCGACGGTCCCTCGCGTATCCTGCGATCCGGGATACAGGAGGGCGACGCACAACAGAGCGGACGAGCGCATTTTCCAACCCCGGTCACGGGAACGCGACGGCAGACGCCCGAATCTGACGCGGCCCCGCCATTGCCGTCAGCAGGCAGTGACGAAACCGCGAACCGGCGTGAGCAATCCCCCGCGCGCCGCACTGCACGTGGCGCCGTCCGATCCCACCAGCGAATCGCGGCGCGGTTCGCGCAGTTCGAAACGTCTCTCATCGGACGCAGGCGGTGGGAAGGCATGCCCTGCGGGGGGCTGATCGCATACCCCGTCTACCCCGGCGTCCTTATCAACTGGCAGCACGAAGTCGTCCGGGCGTCGCAACCGGACAGGCCGAAGCAGACACGCGTCGGCCGGTGCAGCAAGCGGCGCACCGACTGCCTCGGCCTTGCGGCTGGCTCCCCTTGTCAGGCAATGGGTTGGTTCGCTATTATCCCTTGCCAGGCAAGGGCGGCGGCCGCAAACGGACGGGGACCATGAACTCCGACCGCGCTGGCGTTCGTGGCTTGCGACCCATTATCAGATCGGGAACGACCATGGCCGAGATGAACCTGCACGTGCTGCGGGAGAGCGTGGACCTGCTGATCCTGAAGGCGTTGAGTCTGGGAGCGAAGCACGGGTATGCGATCGCGGAGTGGATCCAGCAGGCGACGCGCGCCACGCTGCTGATCGAGGAAGGCACGCTGTATCCCGCGCTGCACCGGCTGGCGCGGCGGCGGCTGGTGCGTTCGGCGTGGGGTGCGTCGGAGAACAACCGGCGGGCGAAGTACTACGAGCTGACCGCGGCGGGGCGGGCGCGGCTGATCGCGCAGACATCGTCCTGGCAGCGGCACGTGGACGCCATTGCGGGCGCCCTTTCGCTGCCGTCCGCGGACGCGAGCCACTAACCGAATCCATGCGACGCATTTTCCGGCTGCCCTCGTTTCGTTCCCGCGATGTGAAGGGGGAAGTGGAGGAAGAGATCGCGTTTCACATCGCGATGCGGGAATCGCAGCTGCGCGCGCAGGGTGTGTTGCCGGCGGATGCGGCGGGCCTGGCGCGCAGTCGTTTCGGCGATGTGGCCGGCATTCGCGATGAATGCCTGGAAGAGAGTCACCGTCTGGCCCGGTGGGAGCGCATCATGCAAGGGATCGAGGAAGCTGGACAGGATGCCCGGTACGCGGTGCGTGCGCTGCTGCGTGCGCCCGGGTTTGCGGTCGCGGTGATTGTGACGCTGGCGCTGGGGATCGGCGCGAGCACTACGATCTTCTCGCTCATCCAGGCCGTCATCCTGCGGCCGGTGCGCGGTGTGCCGCAGCTGGAGCAACTGTTCGCGTTGAGCGACGTGTCCTCGTACCCGGTGTACCGCGAGCTGCGTGATGCCGCGCCGGCGCTGGGGCTCTCCGCGTTCAGCGATCGCCGGATCGCTCTGGGCGATGGCGCCAGTGCACAGCAGACACAGGGCGCGTTCGTATCCGGCAACTACTTCGCGCTGCTGGGCGTGCACGCCGCGCTCGGCCGCGTGCTCGCCGATGGCGATGACGTGTCGGGCGTGGCGCCGGTGGGCGTGCTCGCCTTCGACTACTGGAATCGCCAGTTCGCCGGGGATGCATCGATCATCGGGCGAACGGTGACGGTGAACGGCGCGCCTGTCACGGTCGTGGGCGTTGCCGCGCGCGACTTCCGCGGGCTGCACCTGGGCACGGTGCCGTCGATCTGGCTGACGCTGCACGCGTTCGAGGCGTTGAAGCCCAGCTCCATGCGCTCGGCCAGGATCGAGGATGAAGGCTGGACATGGCTGAGCCTGATGGGACGGGTGCCGGCCGGCTCGAGCGAAGCGCAGGTGGCCAGTCAGCTGCTGGCGCGGCTGAGCGCCGTCGCCAGGGGCGCTTCCGAACAGGAAGTGCGCAATCTGATCCGGCTGCGTTCGCTGCAGGCCGCAGTCCTGCCCACGGGTGCGCGCGAGGCTGTGGTCCGCTTCAGCGCCATCCTGGCTGCCGTGATCGCGCTCGTGCTGCTGACGGCGTGCGCCAACATTGCCGGACTGCTGCTTTCGCGCGCTGCCTATCGGGAGCGGGAGATCGCGGTACGCGTGGCGCTGGGCGCGGGCCGCTGGCGGCTCGCGCGCCAGCTGCTGACCGAAGCGCTGGTGCTGGCGCTCGCGGGTGGCATGGCGGGCCTGGGCGTGTATGCGGCGGCGCGCGCCCTCATTTCCGGCATCACGCTGCCGGGCGACATCGCCGCCGGCGTTCTCGACCTGCGCGTCGATCTGCCGCTGCTCGGTTTCGCGCTGGTCGTGACCCTGCTAACGGGTCTGTTAGTAGGGCTGGCGCCGGCGTGGCAGGCATCGCGCTCCAGCACGGCGGCCGCCATCAAGGATGCGGCGGCGACGCGGGGTTCGTCGGTGCAGGCCATGCGCGGTGCTCTGGTGACAGCGCAGGTCGCGGCCGGGCTCGTGCTCCTGGTGGGGACCGGGCTTTTCCTGCGTGCGCTCACACGGGCGCTGTCCGTGGATCTCGGTTTCCGCGCCGAGCACCTGGCCGTGCTGGCGGTGGATCCGGGGCTGGCACAACTGAGTCCGCAACGAGCGCACGACTATTACGTGACCGCGGCGGAGCGCGCGGGCGCGGTGCCGGGCGTGACCGGTGTGACGTGGGTGGCTGCGGTGCCGCTGACCGACGACAGCGACCGGGAGAGTGCCGTGATCGAGGGCTACAGGCCCGCCGCCGGCGAGCGCGTGAGGCTCGAGTACAACACAGTGGGCCCGCGCTTCCACGACATCATGAGCATCCCGCTGCTCGCCGGGCGTGATTTCAACGAGCGTGACAATGGCAATGCCACACCCGCGATCATCATCAACGAAACCGCGGCGCAGCACTACTTCGCGGGGCGCGACCCGCTCGGGGCGCATGTCACGATCCGCGGCGCCACCTGGACGGTGGTCGGCGTGGCGCGCGATTCGCGCTATCACGAGCTCAATGAGCCGGCGCGACCCTACGCCTGGTTCCCGCTGCTGCAGGTGGCATTTCACGGTGCCGTAGGCGCGCCCATGATGGTGGTGCGCACGCCCGGCGACCCCGAAGCGGTGCTGCAGCCTGTGATCGCGGCCGTGCGCTCGGCCGATCCAGCCGTGCCGCTGGCTCACGCCGGCACCATGAGTGACCGCGTCCGTGCCATCCTGGCGCCGCAGCTCGCCGGCGCGTGGCTGCTGGGCGTGTTCAGCGCGCTCGCGCTCGTGGTAACCGCGGTGGGCATCTACGGCGTCGTCGCCTACGCCGTGAGCCGCCGCACGCGCGAGATCGGGATCCGCATGGCGCTGGGCGCGCGCGCCCCCAGTGTGGTGCGTCTCGTGGTGCGTAGCAATCTCGGCTTTGTCGCGCTGGGCCTGCCCATCGGCATCACACTCGCGGTGGCGCTGGCGAGGGGCATGACACGTTTCCTGTTCGGCATCGGCCCGACGGATGGGGTCACGCTGGCCGGCACATCGGCCTTCATGCTGCTGGTCGCCCTGACAGCGTCTTACATCCCGGCCCGCCGCGCCGTCCGCATCGACCCGCTGCAGGCACTGCGCACCGACACCTGAGTTGCCGTAGCAGCGCGCGGCCGGGGCCGTTTCGCCAACGCCTCAGCCTCGGCCTCGCGACGTACGCAGTATCGCGGCCGGCTGAAGCCCCGGGCCGGCTCCTCCGACACGCGCCCTCCTGCCGCCCGCCAGGGCCGCTCGTTCCGGCAGCTGTAAACATGCAGCCCGGTCGTGCGAACTGATGGATATGAAGACCGGTTCACGCGTACTCCTGACAGGGAGCCTGGTGGTTGCATTGCTGGGCGGCACGACGGGCGCCGCGCTGGTGCTGCGCCGGCCCGTGCAGGCCGCGAGCGGCGGCGACAGTGCGCCCACGGCTGTTGCACAGGAGCGCGATTTCACGCCCCGCGTGCTCGCCACCGGCAATGTCAGTCTGCTGCCGGGTGCGCGCATCGCGGTGGGCGCGCGCGTGTCCGGCGTAGTGGTCTCGCTGCCGGTCACGCAGGGCACACGCGTGGCGCGCGATGCCGTGATCGCCCGCCTGGATGACCGCGAGGCGCGCGCCCGGCTCGAGCAGGTGAACGCGACGATCGCGGAACTGCAGGCGACGCTGACGCAGCAGCAGCAGGAGCTGGAGCGGGCCGAGGCGCTGGCCCGGGCGGATGGTGCCACCGCGCAGGAGCTGCTGGCCGCGCGCACGGCGTTCCACGGCGCGCAGGCCCGTCTGGATGGCGCCCTGGCCGCGCGCGCGCTGGCACAGCTGCAGCTCGAGTACACGGTGATCCGCGCGCCCATTGCCGGCGTGGTCGCCTCCGTGAGCACACGCGAAGGCGAGACCGTGGCTGCTTCCCTCGCCGCGCCCACCTTCGTGACACTGCTCGATCCCGCACGCATCGAGTGCATCGCGCTGGTCGACGAAACCGACATCGGGCGGGTGCACACGGGGGATAACGCCGAGTTTACGGTCGACGCCTGGCCCGGTCGCACCTTCCATGGCGTGGTCGTGAGCATTGCTCCCGACGCGACCGTCGTGGGCGGCGTCGTCGACTACGAGGTGCACATCCGCGTTGCCGGCGGCACTGCCGACCTGAAGCCGCAGAATGACCGCCACCGTCAGCATCGCCGGCCCCGCACAGCACGCGCTGGTGATTCCCACCGCGGCGGTGCGCCAGGCGGCGGACGGCACGTACGTGTGGCGCCGGCGGAACGGCCAGGCGGAGCGCGTGAGCGTGCTGCTGGGTGCGCGCCAGAGCGATGTCTCGGAAGTACGCTCCGGCCTTTCGCCCGCGGACACGGTGCTGACCGGCCGCTTTCCCGAAGGCGGCTGAGCCGGGGCCCGACACTGACACGTCGTTATCACCCACCATGAACCGACAGGTGACCGGAATGAAACGCAGACTTGCCCTGCTCGCGATCGTGTGCACGCTGAACGCGCTGCCCGCGTACGCCCAGAATCGCGGCACCGCGCCGGCCGACAGTGCGGGCGCCGCGAAAGTGGTGGGCACGTGGGACGGATCCTTCCAGACCGATCACGGGCCCACCGGCAGCGTGCGACTGAGCATCGCGTGGGACAGGGGCTGGCATGCGAGCATGAGGTTGACGGCGGACGAGGACGTGCCCGGGGGCCCGGTCAGCGGATTCAAGGTCGACGGCAACAGGCTTTCCTGGACCGTGGAGCTGATGGGGATGTCGTGCTCGACCACAGCCGTCCTCGAGGGCGAGACCATGAAGGGCCAGACCGCCTGCGAGCAGGGCAGCATGACGTTCGTGCTCAATCGCGCGAAGGCAGGGCAATGATCACGCTCGAACACGTCACGAAGGTCTTCGGCGAGGGGACGCGGGCCGTGCGCGCGCTGGATGACATTTCACTGCGCATCGAGCGGGGCGAGTTCGTGGCCATCGTCGGGCCTTCCGGTTCGGGCAAGTCGACGCTGCTGCAGATCATCGGCTGTCTCAATGTGCCCGGCAGCGGCCGTTACGAGCTGAAGGGAACGCCCGTGGCCGCCATGGATGACACGACGTTATCCCGGCTGCGCAATGAGCGCGTGGGTTTCGTCTTCCAGACCTTCAACCTGATCGCGCGCACGACGGCGCTGGAGAACGTCGAGCTGCCGCTCTGCTACGGCAGCGGCTCACCGGCGAGGGAGCGCGCGCGGGTGATGCTGGAGCGCGTGGGCATGAGCCAGCGCGCGCAGCACTATCCCAACCAGCTGTCAGGCGGCGAGCAGCAGCGCGTGGCCATCGCGCGCGCGCTGGTGATGAACCCGGCCCTGCTCCTCGCCGACGAGCCGACCGGCAACCTGGATGCGGCCAGCGGCGCGCAGATACTGGACCTGCTGGAAGCGCTGCACCGCAGCGGCATCACGATCGTGCTGGTGACACACGACAGCGCCGTGGCCGCACGCGCCGGGCGGGTGGTGACGCTGGCAGACGGGCGCATCGCGCACGATACGGCGGGCCGCACTGCCGACACCGCGGCGGAGGCGTGACGATGGCAAATTCCACGTGGACACTGGCCGGCCGCACACTGCGGCGTCATCCGGGGCGCACGTTGCTGATGGGACTCGGCCTGGTGGTCGGCGCCGCCAGCATCACGCTGACCGTGGCCACGGGCGAGGGCGCCCGGCGCGCGGTGGCGCAGCGCTTCAAGTCGATGATCGGCGCACTCGACGTGCTGCTCGTGGTGCAGAGCGGCCCGTCGGAGCGCGGCATGTCGCACCTGGAATCGTCGGTCACGACACTCGCGCCCGAGGATGCCGAAGCGATTGCGCGTTCCGTGCCCAATGTGCGCACGGTCGAGGCTGAGCAGATCGATCTGAACGCACCCATCGAAGTGAACGGACACAACGGCACCACCGCGTTCTTCGGCGCCACAGCCAACTGGGCCATGGTCGTCGGCGACTCCATCGCGGAGGGCGCGCTGTTCGCCGATGAAGACGGCGTGGCGCTGGCGCGCGTGGCCGTGATCGGCGCCAATGTGGCGAAGCAGTACTTTCCGGAAAGCTCGCCCGTGGGCCAGCACGTGCGCGTGCGGGGCATTGATCTGGAAGTCGTGGGCGTGCTGCGTCCGGTCGGTGGCGCGCAGGACGCCAATGGCGGCCACATGCTGAGCCTGGACAACGTGGTGTACGTGCCGCTGGCCACGTCCCAGCGACGCGTGCTGAACCGGCCGTGGCTCAACATGATCCGCGTGAAGCTGCAGCAGAATCAGCGCTGGCCCGCCACCCAGGCGGCCGTGGAGACGCTGCTGCGCCAGCGGCACGCGATCACGAACAACGAGCTGGACGATTTCCGCGTAATGTCGCCCGAAGCCATGATCGCGCAGGTCGCCATTGTAGACAGCACGATTCAGAAGGCGCTGCTCTGGATCGGCGTGCTGTCCCTGCTGATCGGTGGTGTGGTGATCGCAAACCTGATGTTTGCCGCAACCGTGTCGCGCAGCCGGGAGATCGGCACGCGTCGCGCCGTGGGCGCATCGCGCGCGGCCGTGCTGCGTCAGTTCTGGGCGGAGTCCGTGCTGGTCGCCGCTGGCGCTGCGCTGTGCGGCACGCTGCTGGCCGTTGGCATTACTCGCCTGGGCGGGCACCTGATGGGCATGCAGCTGGCCGTGGCGTGGCCGCTCACGCTGGGCACCATTGCCGCGACCATTGCCATGGGCGCAGTGGCGGGATACTTCCCCGCACGACGGGCGGCCGCGCTGCCGCCGGGTGTGGCGCTGCGCGATGCGGGCTGAGCGCCTCGTCCTCGCCTTGCGCATGGTGTGGCGCCGGCCGCTGCGTTCCGCGCTCGCGGCGCTGGGCCTGGGCGTTGCCCTCGCGGCACTGCTCGTGGCAGTCGCCATTGCCGAGAAGGGCAGAATGCAGGCAGAGCGGGAAATCAGCGGGATCGGCGCGAACGTGCTGACGGTGAGCGCGGAGCCCAGCCGCAACCGGGGCGGTCGCGTGCGCACCGGCGATGGGGTGCGCACGCTGACGCTGGAAGACGTGCGTGCCATCGCGCGCGAGGTGACGGGACTGGCGGGCACCGCGGCGGAGTACCGCACGGAGCTGCCGGTGAAGGCAGGCAATCTGGTGCGCGAGCCGCGCGTGGCCGGCATTGAGCCGGCGTACGCATCGTTGCGCGCCGGCGCCATGCGCTCCGGCCGCTTCTTCGATAATGCGGATGACGCGCAGGGCCAGCGTGTGGCCGTGCTGGGCGGCCGCATTGCCAGGGACCTGTTTCCCGGACGTGATCCCGTGGGTGAGCCGATCCGCCTGGGCGGCATCCCGTTCACCGTGCTGGGCGTGATGGCGGAGCGCGGCAGCGGACTCGACGCATTCAACGAAGACGAGGTGATCTTCATCCCCCTGAAGACGGCACGGCGCCGGCTGTTCCAGGTCGATTACGTACAGCGCGTCTACGTGCGCGTGGGAGAGGCGTCGAATCTGCCCGAAGCATCCCGCGCCATCCTGGCGCTGCTCGAGGAGCGCCACCATCGCGTCATGGACGAGGCGCGCGATTTCCGGGTGCAGGATCAGACCCGCCTGGTCGACATCCGGGAGACGACGCTGCGCCGGCTGCGCGCGTTCCAGGTGGAAGTATCGGTCGCGTTGCTGACCGCGAGCGCACTCGGCATCTTCGCACTGCAGCTGCTTTCCGTGCGCGAGCGACGCGCCGAAATCGGCACCCGCCGGGCGCTGGGCGCCACTCGGCCCATGATCTTCCGGCAGTTTCTCGTGGAGGCATTGAGTGTGTGCCTGTCAGGCGCATTGACGGGTATCGCACTGGCCGCTGCCGGCACCGTGCTGGCGCAGGCAGCGTGGTCGATGTCCACCGCGGCGGCGGCATTCCTGGCCTGCTGCGCGGCGGGCGTGGCCGCGGCCGTGGCGCCGGCGCGCGCCGCTGCGGCGCTGCACCCGGCGGTTGCGCTTCGTGCGCAATGACGAGCGCGGTGATGCGGCACTGCTCGCGGCCGCGGCGGACGGTGATAACGCGGCGTTTGCGGTACTCGTGCGGCGCTACATCCGCCCCGCTACGCTGCTGGCGGCGCAGCTGCTGGGGGACCGCGACAATGCGGAAGACATCGTGCAATCCGCGTTCACCGTGGTACACGCGCGGGCCGCGCAGTTCGAATGCTGCGCGTCCGTTCGCGCCGTGGTTCTTCGCCATTGTGCGCCGTCAGGCCTCCAACCGGCGGGCACGGGAGGCGAGGCGGGCGAGGCTGCTGCGCATCTTCGGGGGCGGAACCGGCGAGGAGGCCGGCAGCGTACACATCGAGAGCGCGTTGCTGGCGCGCGTGGACGCGGCCACTGCCAGGCGGGCGCTGCTGCAGCTTTCGCCCATGCAGCGCGCCTGTTTCGAGCTGGTGGCGGTGCGCGACCTCGCGCCCGAGACAGTGGCCACCATGCACGGCATTGCACCGGCGACGGTACGCCAGCATGTGTTTCGCGCACGGCGCGCGTTGCGGCTCGCGCTGCATGGCCACAGCATGGAACCGGAAGCGTAATGCGGGAAACCGGAGGCCGGGAGGACAGGGCAATGCCTGACCTGTTCGACACGTCATCCATCCGCGACGACGCGCAGTACTGGGATGCACTCGCTCGTCGCGTGACCAGCGCTGCCGCGGGCGGCAGCGACTTCGGCCAGTTCGCGGCGTCGCGGACGGGCTGGATCACGGCGTCGCTGTTCGTCGCCGCGGCCCTGGTGCTCCTGCTGCTGCCGGCCAGCTCGCCTTTCGCCGGCGTAGCGTCTGGCGGCATGCATGTCCTGGCGCCTTCCAATGCACTGGGCCGCACGATTGCCGCGCAGGACCGCGCGCCCGCCATTGGCGTGCTGCTGCTGGAAGCGCCGCAGACGGAGGCGGAGCGATGAGCGCGCCCTGGCTGCGTGGCTCACTGCTGCTCACGGTGACGCTGCTGGCCGGCATCGTCATCGGCGGCGCCATCGTGCACCTGCACCTGCACGGGGTTGCTTCCATGGCGGACATGGGCGACACGGCGCACGTCATGAGCCGGCTGGACCACGAGTTGTCGCTGGACGCGGCGCAGCACGAGCATGTCCGCGCCATCCTCGCCCGGCGTCAGCCGGCCATCGATTCGATCTGGGATTCCGTACGCCCCGGCGTGCACGCCGTGCTCGATTCCGCGCTGCACGAGATCATGGGCGAGCTGCGCCCCGATCAGCGCACGCGCTTCATGCAGCTGGTCGAGCAGGTGCACCCGGGTGTGTTCAAGTTACACACACCCGACTGAGCGTCGTCGCCTTCTGACAGGCTGTTAGAAGGGATCGCCGGGAAGTCGAGGCCCGGCGCTACGCGGCGTCCAGCGGGTGTGGCACGAAGTGCTGGCGCGGTCCGGCTTCGGCATGGCCCCGCGACCAGCGGCTGCGCCGCGGCGGTTCCCCCGGAAAGACGCGCCCGTGCAGGGGCAGTTCTGCGGCCGCACGCCGCAAGCGCTGCGCGATCGACTCCGTCAGTCCCTCGTCATGTTTGCGCATCGGTCTCTTGTGCTTTGCCAGCTCGATCACGATCCACCTCCCGGCTCAGCCGGCCCGTGCCGGCTGCTCTGCGGCGCCCGGATTCGGCCCATCCACGCGCGTACTGCGAGCTACGGCCACGATTATCGGCCGGGTCCGCGATTACTACAGACGGGGAATTGCCGACAGGGCGTAGGGAACGGGCCGGGCGGGAGGCGCCAGCGCACAGAAGGGGGTTGCGCCGCGGGTTGCGTGCCAACGGAGACGCATGCAGCTTCGAGAGATGCCACCCGGCGCAGGCATGGCGGAAGAAGTGCAATCGTGACCTGCGAATAGAGAAGCCAGCGGATCTCCCGCATGGCCCGGCAGCGCGGGATGGCAGCCGGAGGGTGCGTACCTGCGGATAAGCGTTGTCGACAGGCTTCGCGGTGTGGCCCACCAGTTCATTGCGGATCGGACCGTGTCGTACGCGTATTCGGGCGATTATGGCTGCTTCGAACGCCTTTACGCGCGGACCCGCGATCCCTGGGGTCAGCGTACGTCAGCCAACGGGCGGCGCCGATACACACGGCTCCTGGAAGTGATCGAGAGCCACGCGCCCGCTTCGATCCTCGACGTGGGCTGCGGCGAAGGCGATTTCACGCGTCGTCTGGTCGCTCCCGGGCGTGAGGTTGTGGGCATAGATGTGAGCGAGACGGCGATCGGGAGAGCCAGGCAGGTGTCCGGCGTGACGTACGCGTGTTGTCCGCTCGAGGCCTTCGCACCACGGCGTGTGTTCGACCTGGTGATCGCCGTGGAGATGCTCTACTACATGCCATTGATCGAGGAAGCGCTGTCCCGGCTGCGAGCCCTCGGACGCAACGTGATCATCACCTATTCCAGCCGCGCCCGCGCCCGCATCGAGCCGTATCTGGCGACGCACGAGGCCGGCGCGCACAGTGTTTTCGTGAGCTTTCCGCCTTTCCGTCGCCGGGGATTCACGGTAGTGACGCTCGCGGGGGCAACTGCCAGGTAGCGCAGCCTGCCCGTGCGGCCCCGCTCTTCCGTAATACAGAGTTAGATGGCTGCGCCCCTCGCCCGCTCGTGAGCGTCCGTCGACGGCTGCGCCGCCGGTGTACTCAGACCCAGGATGAGCGCGGCGAGGCAGCCGCACACGAAGACGGCGCTCCACAGCGTGACCACGCCGAACTGTTCCATGACCAGCGTCCCCACCCATGGTCCGATCATCACGGCCAGCGCCACGATCATGAAATAGACGCCCATGTATTCGCCCAGCCGCTCGGGTGGTGCCAGCTCGGCCACGTACATGGCGGAAACGGGAAAGAAGATCATCTCGCCGAACGTCCACACGACGACCGTACCGGTGACGCTCCACGCGCTGTGCGCGAAGGCCATGGCGCCGAAGCCCGTGGCGATGAGCATTGCGCCCAGCACCAGGGTGTGGCGGTGCGCCCACGCCGCGGTCGCCACGTTGAGCGGCACTTCCAGCAGCACGATGAGCAGGGTATTCACCACGAAGAGGAGCCCGAAGAACGTGACGGGCAGTGCCAGGTCGCGCACGAGGAAGATCGCCATCGTCGCATCCACCTGACGGAAGATGGCGCCCACCAGCAGACTGGCGGCGAGGAACACCAGCATGCGCCGGTCACGCAGGGCCGCTGCGGAAGCCCGCCGTGCGGGCGGCACGGCCGGGTCGGCGGGCCGCCTCACGCGCACAGGCAGCCGCAGCCTCCATAACAGCAGTGTCAGCAGTGCGGCGGCGGCCACGGAAGTCACGCCGTCGATCACGAAGAGCAGTGGAAACGACACCGCGGCCAGGAACCCGCCCAGCGCGGGTCCGATGCTCATGCCCAGGTTGATGGCCAGGCGGTTGAGCGCGATGGCAGCCTTGCGCTGACTCGCGGGAATGGCGCCCGTGAGCGCCGCCATGCTGGCGGGCCGGCTGGCATCGGCGATGATCGCCCACACGAAGATCAGTGCGAACACGGCTGTCAGCCGGTGTGCCAGCGGCAGCACCAGCAGCAGTGCGCCCGAGCCGAACAGCGAGAGCTGCATCACGCGCAGCGCGCCCACCCGATCGCACAGCCGGCCCGCGAGCGGCGCGGTGATCAGGCCGCCCAGACCGTACACGGTGAGCGCGAAGCCGGCGCTGCGCACGCCGTAGTGCAGATGCTGCGACAGGTAGAGCACGAGGAACGGCAGGACCATCGTGCCCGCGCGATTGACCAGCGTGGTGGCGAAAATGACCCACACTTCCGCGGGCAGACCACGCAGTCCGCGCCAGGGATTCAGTCGCAGGAGCCACTCCGCGCCATTGAGGCGCCGTGCCAACGCAGTTCAGTCGCCGCGCGCTGTCCGGGCGTTTCGGCGAAGCCGTAATCGCGAGTCAGGGACACCACCACAGCGTGCGGCCGGGCGCCGCAAAGATAGAGACACGCGCTACCGTGGCAAGCGCCACGCAGTCGTATGCCCTGGGGAGCGCGCCTGTATTGACGCGCGCAGCTGGCGTTCACTTCGTGCTGCGCGCATCAGAACGACGGCTTGAACACCATGGCGGCCACTGCAGTGACCAGCATGAGGATGTTCACCCAGCTGAGGATGCCCATGCGCCGGCCCAGTGCGGCGACGCGTGGATGGTCCGGCGATTGCGCCACGAGTCTGGCGAGCTGCCCTGCGGTCCTGCCGATCAGGCCGCCGCCCACCACCAGTGAGCCGACCACCATCAGCAGGCCCCACATGATCCAGAGCGTCGGTGGCAGCTTGCCCGCCACCATCGTGACGATGCCGGCAACCAGCGTCATGCCGGCCGCAGGGCCGAGCACGGCGCGACCGTAGAATTCCGTGTGCCGTGCCAGCTGGCCCAGCGAAGCAAGGTCCTTCGCACGCGCCGCACGTCCGTTGATCACTGTGAGCGTGACCGCGCCACCCAGCCACAGCATCGCCGCCAGGATGTGGATGAACTTGAAAATGTAATACAGCGAGAACACGTCCACCCCCTTCGCAAACGGTTCCGGTCGCGTCGCGAGTGAGCTGCCCTGCAACGGTTCGCGGTCAGGCAGCCACGGCGCGGCGCGCGAGCGCCCACAGCTTTCGGTCGCAGCGGCCCGCGCGCCACCCCCCAGTTGTCCGATTGCCTCTGCCGCCGATGCGGCTCGATCGCTACTTCGCGGGGCGACTGGTATGCGGCGCACGAGTCCCCCATCTTCAGCGCTCGCCATTCCCCGGAGACCTCGAACCGGTGCCTGCCATGTACAGCCAGTCTTCGACCTGTCCTCGACGCCGCACTTCGCCGGCCGCCGCACAGAGCGCACTGCGGCGGCTTCCCCGACTGTCACTGCTGGCGGCGCTGGTCGCTGCCGCGTGTGCGCGATCGCCGTATCCACCGCCGCCGGAGAGCCGGCGGGTCGCGGTGGTCGACACGATCAACGGCGTCGCCTTCGAGGATCCATACCGCTGGCTGGAGAATCAGGACGATCCCGAGGTGCGCGCCTGGATCGACGCGCAGAACGCCTATGCCGACACGATCATCGGGCACCCGCCGCTGCGCGCCGATCTGGAGCAGCGCTTCCGCCAGCTGATGGACGTGCCCGCAGCGAGCGGGGCGCGCCGCGCGGGCGAGTGGGAGTACTTCACATTGCGGAAGAAAGGCGACGAAACCGCGTCCATCTACCGGCGCAAACCGCCGGCATCACCGGGCCCCGTCGATCCCGCGGGGGACTACGAGAAGGTGGTGGACGCCGCTTCGTTCAATCCGGATGGCACGGTGAGCCTGACCATCCAGTCGTTCTCACCGGATGGGCGCCTGCTGGCGTACGGCGTGCGCGATGGCGGCCGCGACGAATTCTCCGTGCGCATTCTCGATCTGCAGTCGCACAAGGAACTGCCCGACAGTCTGCCGCCCGCGCTCTACAACGCGATTTCCTTCGACCGCAGCGGGCGCGGCCTCTACTACGGGCGCCGCTCGCGCACGGACGGCGAGCGCATCCGCCGGCACTGGCTGGGCACCTCCATGGAGCGCGACAGCGTGATCTTCGGCGAGGGCTACGCGCCGTACCGATTTCCTCGACATGAGCGACGTGGACGGCGGCCGCCTGCGGCTCCTCACCGTGCAGCACGGCTGGCGCAATAACGAGGTGTTCGTGCAGGACCTGGCGCAGCACCGCACGATTACCGTGGCGCAGGGCATTGATGCCCAGTTCGCGCCGCAGTTCATCGACGGCAAGCTGTGGATGCGCTCGGAGCTGGACGCGCCGAAGGGTCGCATCGTCACGGTGGACCTGGCACATCCCGAGCCGGCCAGCTGGAAGGTCATCGTGCCCGAAGGCGACGACGCCATGGATGGCTTCAGCGTGATTGATGGCAAACTCTACGTTACCTACATCCACGATGTGGGCGACCGCATCGCGGTCTACACCGTGGATGGCATGCCGGCGGGCGAGGTGGCGGTGCCGGCGCACACCACGGCGAGCATCCGCGGAGCGGGGAAGGGCGCCGCGCTGCTCACGCTCACCGCGTTCACGCAGCCGTCCATCACCTGGCGCATCGACCTGGCGAGCGGCCAGCGCACCGTCTACGAGAAGTCCGACGTGCCTTTCGACACGGCCGGCATTGAAGTCGAGCAGGTGACGTACACCTCGAAGGATGGCACGAAAGCACCCATGTACGTCATGCACCGGCGAGGCATCCCCATGGACGGCAGCCGGGCGGCGCTGCTCACCGGCTACGGCGGGTTCGACGTGAGCCTGCTGCCCCGCTTCGATCCCATGGCCGCGTTGTGGGTGGAGCGCGGTGGCATTCTGGGCTGTGGCCACGCTGCGCGGTGGCGGCGAATTCGGCGAGACCTGGCACCGTGCCGGCTGGCTGGAGAACAAACAGCATGTTTTCGACGACTTCATTGCCGCCGCCGAATACCTCGTCGATAATCACTACACGAGTTCTGCGCACCTGGCGATACGCGGCGTGAGCAACGGCGGCCTGCTGATGGGCGCGGCGCTGACGGAGCGGCCCGATCTCTTCCGCGCCGCCTACGTCGGGCTGCCGGACCTTGACATGGTGCGTTTCTGGACCTTCACACGCACCAACAACATGCCGGCGCTGCTCGAGTACGGGAACGCGAGCGTGCCGGAGCAGTTCGCAGCCATCAGCCAGTACTCGCCCTATCAGCACGTGCGCGATGGCACGAACTACCCCGCGATCCTGATACAGACCGGTGACCTCGATACGCGGGTCCCGCCCCTGCAGGCGCGGCGCTTTGCGGCCCGGCTGCAGCACGCGACGCGCTCGGGCCTTCCCGTGATCCTGCACTACGATCCCAGGCTGGGTCATGCGGGCGGGCGCGGCATCAGCCATGCGATTGCCGACGCCGCCATGGAGTTCACGTTCCTGCTGCAGCAGACGGGGGCCGTCGCCGCTCAGGCAGCGCACTGAATTGAAAGCGCGGAGCGGCGCCAGGCGCACCGCTCCGCGTACGCCCTGCTACTTCGAGACCTGGCTCAGGTACCCGACGATCGCTTCCGTGTCCGCGCTGCTCAGCTCCTTGTGCAGGATGTCGCGCATGTGCCCATCGATGCGCCGCACCACGACCACCCAGTCCTGCGCGGAGTGCTGGCGCGGATCGGGCAGCTCGTGGCACTGGTTGCAGGTCTTCTGGAACACGTCGCGTCCGGGCGCATCGGGCAGCGTTGCTGACGAAACCTTGATCGCATGGCTCGTCAGGTAGTCCAGCAGCGCGATGCGGTCGCCCAGCTCGGGCACGGGGATCTTGTAGCTGGGATCGAGCAGACCCATGCGCAGCCACATGCGCCGCGTCACGCTGGGCCAGTCGGTCGCGGAATGCATGGCCGGGCTGGGCAGCGCGTGACAGGTGGTGCAATAGGCCTGCAGACTGCGTGCGCCAGGGGACTCCGGGTCAGGCAGGTCCTCGAGCCGCACGCCGGCGGGCGGCAGTGCCACCTTCGCAGCGGCCAGCAGCAGCCGGTCCGTGCCACTCAGCGCCTGCGTGTCCGCCGCCGGCGCATTGCCCTGCCCGCCCTGGCCGCAGCCACTCACCAGAGCGGCCAGCAGCAGTGGGGCCACATTGCATGGAAATGACAGACGCCCGCAAAACGCCATGATGGAGCCTCCCGTTAGGGCGCGCCCGCCGGTGCTTACTGCCGGCCGGGCGTTGATCCGGAACGCACAGCCGGCCTGCACCGCAAGGGTGAACCCGGTCGCAGGTCACAGACCAGTGCCCGCTCCCCGCCGGTCCTCGACGGGTGGACCACGGGCACCGCTGGTGAAGATTACGCAATGGCGAACGCCGCCGCACCCCCGCACCCCCGCACCCCGCACCCCTGCCGCCGCAGCCCCGCGGCCCGCGGCGCCGCACACGCGTACGCGGTGGAGGCAAACGCTGCCGGGCATGGACGGAGCGCAGTGGTGCCGTGGGAAGGCACAGTGCGAACTGCACACAGGCGCCGCGGCGTACGCGACCGGACGGTAACCCGGTGTTATGCGCGCGCCTGCCTGCCACAACCGGATCGGGCGATTCCATCCGCAAGACCTGACCTTCAAGGGGCTGGATGGGTGTCTTTGCAGAAGGAACAGCTGCTGCGCGACGCCTGGCGCCCGGCCGCGCCTCGCCGGCTGCTGGCGGAAATGGAACCAGACGTCCGAGGCAGAAGCTGCGCAAGCGGCCGCACGAGACCGTTCCCCGATGCCACGCATTGGCTACCCCGCCCATCTCGCCTGAAACCTGAGCACGCGCGCGGGTAATCTGTACGCGCGTGCGGTGCGCCTGTCACCGGCGAGCCGCTGGTACGTCTCAGGGAATGGTGGGCGTGACTCCGGCCTTCTTCGAATCAGCAGAAGCATTCCGCGCGTGGCTCGACCAGCATCACGGGTCGGCGACGGAACTGTGGGTCGGCTTCTACAGGAAAGGCAGCGGGCGGCCCAGCATCACGTGGCCGCAGTCGGTGGACGAAGCACTCTGCTTCGGCTGGATCGATGGCGTCCGCAAATCACTCGACGACGTCAGCTACGTGATCCGCTTCACGCCCCGGCGCGCGCGCAGCATATGGAGCGCGGTGAACATTGATCGCGCGACAGAGCTGCTCGCGCTGGGCCGCATGCGGCCCGCTGGCGTGTCCGCATTCGCGGCGCGCGACGAGGCACGCTCGCGCCGCTACGCGTACGAACGCGAGCACGTCGAAATGAAGCCCGAGTACGAGCGTGCATTGCGCGCGCAGCGCAAGGCGTGGTCGTTCTTCCAGGCGCAAACGCCGTCGTACCGCAAACTGGCGGCGTGGTGGGTCATGAGTGCGAAACGCGAGGCAACACGGCGCCGGCGGCTGGATTGCCTGATCGAAGACTCGGCAGCCGGCCGCCTGATTCCAACACAGCGGCCGCGCGAGAAGGAATCATGAAGCAGAACATGCGCATTGTCGTGCTCGGTGGCGGCGTGGGCGGCCTGGCCGCCACGCGCCAGCTCGAGCGCCGTTTCGCGGGGCGGCACGATGTCGAAGTCGTGCTCGTGAGCCGCGACAACTTCTTTCTGCTGAGTCCGCTGCTCTTCGAAGCCTGTTCCGGCGTGCTCGAGCTGCGCCACTGCGCGCAGCCCATCCGGCCCTGCCTGAAACGCGCGCAGTTCGTCGAGGCCACCGTGGAACAGGTGGATGTGGACCGGCAGATCGTGCATGTGCGCGCGTCCGACGGTCGCACCGATGCGCTCGCATACGACCAGCTCATTGTGGCGCTGGGCGCGACGACGAACACGCACCTGATCGACGGCTCCAGCAACGCCGGCACCTTCAAGACCGTGGCTGATGCACTGCGCCTGCGCAACCACCTGATCGAGCAGTTCGAGCGCGCCGATGTCGAGACCAATGAAGCACGACGGCGCGCACTGCTCACGGTTGTCGTCGTGGGCGGCGGGCTGGTGGGTGTCGAACTGCTGGGTGAGCTGACAGCGCTCACCGATGCCGTGCTGCGATACTACCATCACATTGCACACGACGACGTCCACTTCCACCTCTTCGAAGGTGCCGATCGTCTGATTCCCGAGTCTTCGCCGGATCTCGCGGCCTATGCGCAGCGCGTGCTGCGGAAGAGGGGCGCCGTGCTGCACACGAACACGCGTGTGCAGTCCATCGAGCCGGGTCGCGTGCACTGGGGCGATGATCGGATCGATGCGGCCACCATTGTGCTGGTCGCGGGCATCACGCCCAGCACGGCGGCCAGCGGGATCCCGGTCGAGCGGCACCGGCGAGGCCACATCATCACGGATGCGACGATGCGCAGTGTCAGCCATCCGCAGGTGTGGGCGCTGGGCGACTGCGCTTTCGTGCCGGGCCCCGATGGCCAGCCGTACCCCGCGCTTGCGCAGCACGCCATTCGCGAAGGCCGCGCGGTCGCGCGCAACGTGCACGCCGTGGCAGCGGGTCGGCAGCCTGCGCCCTTCGTCTACCGCATGCTGGGTACCATGGTGGCGCTGGGCCGCACGCGTGCGGCGGCGCGCTTCCGCCATTTCATGGTCACCGGCTTCTTCGCCTGGTGGCTGCGGCGCACGTACTATCTGTTCCAGATGCCGCGCTGGGATACTCGCCTGCGCATCGTGTTCGACTGGACGGTTTCACTTTTCCTGCGTCCTGACATCACGAAAGTCGACCTGGACACGGAGAGCGATCAGCTGCTGCGCAACGCAGCGGCCGGCGCCGGGGCGCCGGTGGCGCCAGCATGGACGGAGACGGCAGCCCGTTGACGGAACGAGGCGTGCTTACGAGATTGCACGTTGCAAGCCAGGTTGCAACCCGTCCGCGGGAAGGGATCATCCCACCTGTCGTCTGACGCAGCGAGCATCGACCTCACTTCTGCCCGAACCAGCGGACAAACGGGCGCACAAGAAGGAGGCCTGATGTCGCGTCATCTGCCCGATCGTCCCAGCCTCGAACATCTGCGCAAACAGGCGCGCGCGCTGCTGCGTGCGTATCGCCGCGGCGAAGCGGATGCGCGCACCCGCCTGGCCACTGACACCGCATTACAGGCGACGACGCGCCCGCGACTCGCCGACGCACAGCGGGTCCTTGCGCGTGAATACGGTTTCGCCAGCTGGAGCGCGCTCAAGGCGCACGTGGACGCGCTGTCGCTGGATGCGCCGGTGGCGCTGCGCGCCGCGGTGCTGGCGGGCGATGCCGCACAGGTGGCCCGTCTGCTCGAGCAGTTTCCCGCGCTCAGGGCGGGAATCAACGAGCCCGTGCCGGACTACGGCTTCGGCAGCAACGCGTTGTTTGGCGCGCTGCAGCGCGGCGATCGCGCCGTCATGGAAATCCTGCTGCGCGCGGGTGCGGACATCCATCGCCGCACGGACTGGTGGGCCGGCGGCTTCGGCCTGCTCGACGTGGCCGACCCGCAGCTGGTTCCCTGGCTGGTGGAGCGGGGCGCTGTGATCGATGCGCACGTCGCCGCGCGGCTGGGGATGCTCGAGCGGCTGCAGCAGCGGGTCGCGGAAGCTCCCGCGGTCGTGCACGCCCGGGGCGGCGACGGTCAGACGCCGCTGCATTTCGCGGCTACCGTCGAGGTCGCGCGCTTTCTGCTCGAGCACGGCGCCGACATTGATGCGCTCGACGTCGATCACGAATCCACACCCGCGCAGTACATGCTGCGCGTCACCAACCCGCATCACTATGCGCGCGACCGTCAGGATGTGGCGCGCTTCCTCGTGGCCCAGGGTTGCCGTACCGATATCCTCATGGCTGCGGCGCTGGGCGATGTCGACCTTGTGCACAGGCATCTCGATCGCGATCCCCTCTGCATCCGCACGACCGTCTCGGAGCGTTGGTTCCCGAAGCGCGACCCGCGCAGCGGCGGCACCATCTACATTTGGGTTTTCGGCTGGCACAAGACGGCGCACGCGATCGCGCGGGATTTCGGGCACGACGACGTGTACCGCCTGCTCATGGAGCGCAGTCCGCACGCGCTGCAGTTCGCACTCGCCTGCGAGCTGGGCGAGGACGCCCGTTCACGCAGCCTGCTGGCCTCGCAGCCCGACCTGGCGCGCAGCATGGACGAGGCAGACCGCAGACACGTCACCGACGCGGCGCAAAGCAACAACACGCGCGCCGTCGGACTGATGCTGGACGCGGGCTGGCCCGCCGATGCCCGCGGCCAGCACAACGCCACGCCGCTGCACTGGGCCGCATGGCACGGCAATGTCGCGATGGTGCGTGAGATCCTGCGCCACGATCCGCCGCTCAATGACACGAGCGACGACTGGCACATCGGTCCGCTGCGCTGGGCGCTGCACGGCTCCGAGAACGGCTGGCACCGCGAGACCGGCGACTATGCAGCCACCGTGCAGGCGCTGCTGGACGCAGGCGCTTCGCCGCCAGATGCGGACACAGAACTGCAGGCCAGCAATGCCGCGAAGGCGGTGCTGCGGCGCCACGCAAGAACCGGATAGGCTCCGGCGTGCCCAGGGCAGGGGCGAAAAAACTGGATGGGCGGGTGGACACCGACGCCAGCGGGGGCGCGACACAGATCATCCGCGTCGCGGTGGAACTGCAGAACGCCGGCTTCATCGACACTGGAAGGTCACGCTCGGACCCGCCGGCGGCCCGGTTCAGCCCAAAGGGAGTCAACGCCTGCCCGACGCCTGGTGTCATAGGGATGGAGCGAACTGCCACGGCGGGCCGTGTTTCCTCACGCCCGGCTTTACAACGGCGCTCGCTCCTTCCAGCTTTGCTTCCCCCCGACAACACTCCATCCCATCGGAGACTGCCATGCAGCGTTGCACACCGATCCGCTCAGCGGCCTGCCTGCTGTCCGTCCTGCTGCTGCCCGCGACGGGCGCACGGGCGCAAACGCCGGACTACCATCGCGCTGATGTCATTCGCACGGCGGCGCGCTACGTATTCGGTACCAGCGTCCGTCCGACGTTCCTCGAAGACAGCCTGCGCTTCTGGTACATCTCGTCGGGCCGCGATGACCGCGGCGTCACTTACGTGGTGGACCCGGCACGGGCCACGCGGCGGCGCTCTTCGATAATGCTCGCCTCGCGGAGGCGCTGTCGCTCGCGGCCGGACACCATTCTCGACCCGACGAAGCTCCCGACGTTCACGGTGGTGGACACGGGCCAGACCATCGAGACGCGAGCTCAGGAAAAAGGTCTTCCGCTGCAACGCGACCGACTTACGCGTGCGAGAGCAGTCGACACGATCGTCTGGAGCACGGATCGCGACGCTGAAGAACGGGCCCGACTGGGGCGCACGCTCGCCGGACAGGAAGTGGGATGTGTTCGTCTACGACTGCGATCTGTATGTCCGGCCCGCCGAGCTGACCGACTACGAAGCGATCGCGAAGCGCGATTCGGTGCTGACCGCCGCGAGACAGCCGTGAAGGACACGCGAAAAAGGACTCGGCGGACAGCGAGAGCCGCGGGGCCGGCGCGAGCAAGGATTCGGTCGCGCTGCCGGCGCGGCTCCACGCGGCTCACGACGGACGGCGAGGAGCAATGGGACGTGGGACGACGACCTGGGCGCGCTGTTCGGCGGGACCGAGGCCACGCCGTTCAAGCCGAAGCGCGCGCCCGTGACCTGGTCTCCGGACTCACGCCGCTCGTGCTGCAGCGGCTGGATTACCGCCATGTGCGCAAGTATCCGCTGTACTCGTCGACCGGCACGCATCCGGTGGACCACAGCTACTACTACGCAGCCCCGGGCGACACGGCGTATCCGAAGTTCGACGATGTACGCGCTCGATGTGATCGGCAAGGCCGCCGTGAAGGTGGACCAGCCGGCGTCACCTATCATCAACTTCTCGCCCGCGCACAATGGTCGCGCTCGGCGGACCGCCTGTTCGCGATGAGCTCGTCGCGAGGCTACAAGCGCATGCCGCTCTTCTCCATCGACACGAAGACCGGCCAGACGACGATGATCACGAAGGACTCCTTCCCGACGTGGGTGGAGCAGCGCGGTTTCCGCGTGGTCAACGGCGGCGACGACATGCTCTATCTTTCGGAGCGCGATGGCTGGTCCCACATCTATCGCTTCTCGGCCGATGGCAAGCTCAAGAACCAGGTGGAGTCGGGCGCCTACACGGTGACCGGCATCGACAAGGTGGACAGTGTCGCGAAACAGATCTGCTTCTCGGCGATGGACAAGGAGCCGGGCGTGCCGTACTACACGCACGTCTACCGCGATCAACTTCGACGGCAGCGGTCTCACGCCGCTCACGCCGGAGGATGCCTCGCACCAGACGTTCTTCTTCCCCAAGTCGAACTTCTTCATCGACACGTACGCGCCGGCGGCGAAACCGCCTGTTATCGTGCTGCGCTCGGCCGATACGGGCAAGGTCATCATGGAGCTGGAGCGGGGCGACATCGAGCTGCTCCAGTCGCGTCGGCTGGACACCGCCGGAGATCTTCACGGTCAAGGCGAGGGACGGCGTGACCGATCTGTGGGGGCTGATGTACAAGCCTTCGGATTTCGATTCGACGAAGAGCTACCCGATCCTCGATCACATCTATCCGGGCCCGCAGGTCGGCAGCGTGGGCAGCTGGTCATTCAACGCGCGGCAACGAGCCGCGCGCGCTCGCCGAGCTGGGCTTCATCGTCATCGAGCTCGATCACATGGGCACGCCGGGCCGCTCGAAGGCGTTCCATGATTACTATTACGGCAACATGGGCGACAACGGCATTCCCGATCACATTGCGGGCATCCAGCAGCTGGCGGCGCACTACCGCTGGATCGACATGGACCGCGTCGGCATTTACGGCCATTCCGGCGGCGGCTTCGCCTCGACCGACGCGATCCTCCGCTATCCCGACTTCTTCAAGGTCGCAGTGTCGGGCTCGGGCAACCACGACAATCGCACCTATGGCTATTTCTGGGGCGAGAAGTACCAGGGCCTGCTCACCACGGACCCGCGCACCGGGAAAGACAACTACGAGGCCTCTGCCAACTACACCATGGCGGGGAACCTCAAGGGCAACCTGCTGCTGATGACGGGGGACATGGACAACAACGTGCACCCGGCCAACACGTTCCGTGTGGTCGATGCGCTCATCAAGGCCAACAAGGATTTCGATCTCGTGGTCATTCCGGATGCGAACCACGGCCTGCCCGACTACTCGATCCGCAAGCAGTGGGACTATTTCGTGCGGAACCTGCTGCACGAGGAGCCGCCGAAGGCTATCGCATGATGGACCGGCCGCCCTTCTCGTTCTTCTGATGCGGCGGCAGTAACACGCTGTTTGGGGCAGGGCAACGTGCGCGTGCGCGGCCATGGCGGCTGCGCACGCGCACTTTCGCATCAGTGCCAGTCGATGCGGAAGCGTTTCAGCACGGGCACATCGTCCTTGTCGCGCACCACGCCCCACACCACGTCGCCGTTCATGCTGATGAGGCGGGTGTCGAAGGGCACGGCCACCTGACCCAGCCAGGTGCCGTCGGGATCAAGCACGTCGTAGAGCTGGGGCTCACGCCAGGGCAGCGGCTGGAAGCCGGGCGGGGCGCCAGCCGGCGCCCCGCCGCGGGACACGCCCACGCCGATCGACGGCGGCGCCGTGGACGAGCCCGGATCCAGCTGCGGATCGAACTTCTCCGATGGTGTCGACAGAGTCACCCAGATGCGACCGTCGTCGGCAATCCGCACATCCTTCCATGGCGTCTTCGTCTCGGGTATGTCCGCCAGCGATCCGGTCTGCCGGCCCGGCGCCCTGCTGAGCTGCTCCTCGATGCGCTTGCGCTGCGCCGCCCGCTCGTCACGGCCCACGGGCACGGGCGCGATGCTGCGGCGCAGGCTCCGTACCGGATCGCCGGCGCGCCACGCCCCGCCGTTCGCAGGCAGGCGCAGGTCCACCGCATAACGACCTGTTATACCGGTGACCATGTAACCGAGCGGACTCCAGGCCCAGACCGCGCGCGGCGAGTAGGGCACGCTCAGCGTCATTGTGCTGGTGCCCGAGCCGGTTTCGTTGACCTTGGTGACCGCGCTGCTGCGCACTTCGGGCATGTCGGTGAGCGACAGCGTGTCCAGCACCGTGCCGTCGGAGCGCAGGCGGAGCAGCACCTGGCGTACGCGTTGCGCGGGTGGCGCGTTGCGGTCGAACAGCGATGTTCGCAGGACGACGCTGCCCGACGACTCGACGCGCAGGCCGCCGTTCCCGCCGGTGCTCACGGGCACGCTCAATACCCACGTGTCCACGGGCTCGCCGGCGGGTGAGTACACGTTGATGCGATGCGCAGGCCCGTCCGCCAGCAGAATGCGGCCATCGGGCAGCACCGCGATGCCGCCCGGTCCGCGATACTCGCCCGGCCCCTCGCCTCGCCCGCCAATGCGCCGGATGAAGTGGCCGCTGGCGTCGTACTGGCGCAGCGAAGGCGTGCCCGGCGACGGCGCCTCCAGCACCAGCACCGAGCCGTCGCTTGTCACCGCCACATTGCTGATGGTGGCGAACGTGTACTCCGGCGGACCCTCCGCCACGCCGATTGTCAGCTCCGGCCGCAGACCGGCCACGCCGCGATGCCGAGGCTCGTTCGCCTGGCGCACGGTGGTGTCCTGTCGCTGGGGCCGGCGCACCAGCAGACCAGCCCGACTGGCAAGCAGGCTGTCGCCTTCGACCGGGAGCGCGCCGGCCGCCAGCAGCAGAGCGAGCACGCCGTGCAGACGAATTGCGCGCGCCACGCGTACCGCGAACGGCGCGCGGCGCGCGGAACCGGCTGCCACGGCGCCCACCGCATGGCTCACGGGCAAAACATGGCAGTGCGCTGGAGCAGTGCAGAGAACCGCGTGTGACATGACATCCCCCGGGATCAGGTTCGCGGGCGCACCCCGGGTGGAGGGCGCTCCGTTAACGTGGTGTTGGCTGCGGGTCGGTCGGGCTACGTCCGTTCGTAGATGCCGAAGATCAGGAGCACGACGCGGCCGGGCGAGCCGCGCGGGGTAACCGTGCCGAGACTCGTGCCCATGCCGCGCAAACGCTGCTGCGCCAGGTCCGGAAACAGATCCAGCAGCAGTCGCTGGTCACGATGCATCGTAGCGGTGAGCGGCAGCGCCGCCTTCTCGCGCACCTCGCCGGCGCGATCGACCGCGAACGCCACGACCATGGTGTCCGCACGCGCCGGACCGTAGAAGATTTCAGGGTAGTAGTGCACGGCGAGCACGATCATGGAATCACTGGTGACCAGGACATCCCTGCCGCCGGCTGCCGTGCGGTTGCCGGCCGGCGTAAACCCGGCACCCACACCGGTGGCAGCGCCCGCGCTGGCGCCCAGACGGGGCGGTGCGGGCGCGCCGGCACCGCCACCACTGATGAACCGCGCGCCCGCGCCCCCAGCCGACGCACGGCCGCCGCTCGACACACCACCGCCGCTCGCTGCGCCGGCCCCGTTCGACACACCACCGCCGCTCGATGCACCGGCTCCGCTCGATGCGCCTGCGCCCGTTGCGGGCGGGGCGGGCATGCGGCCGGTGCGCAATCTCTGCTGCAGCTGCCGCAGCGCTTCCAAACGCGCTGTTTGGGCGGCGCGCAGCCGCTCCAGCGCATGCCGCAGCGCGGCCGTATCCTGCACCGCGCCGAAGGGTGGCATGTTCGGAGTCGCAGCTGCGGTCGGCACGGCGGGCAGTCTGCCGGTCAGGGCCGATACGCGCAGCGTGACGGGCACGCGCGGGCGAGGCGCGATCAGGGCAGTGAGCACCAGCACGGCGGCAACCGCAGCGTAGCCCTGGGCACCCAGCGCGCTCGCCGACACGGGCGGTCGCAGAATCGCACTGACACGGCGCTCCAGGTCCGAGGCCGAGTGCGAGAGCACCGCCGCGGGAAGCGGCCGCTCCACCGCGCGCGCGCCCATCTCGATCAGCAGCTCCGCGTAGTCGCAGGCGCCGGGCCGCGCGCGCAGCACGCGGCGGTCGCAGTCCATTTCGGTAGCGCGACGCAGGCGCAGCACGAGCGCCCAGAGCGCCGCGTTCCAGGGCAGCAGCGCGGCGCAGAGCAACGCGACGAACAGCACCAGCGGATCCCTCGCCTGCACGTGCTGCCGCTCATGCTCCAGGATCAGCGACTGCTGCTCCGCCGGCAGCGCGAGCAGACACGCCGGCAGGGCAATCACCCCCCGCAGGACGCCCACCACGGCGGGTCCCATGCCATCGGTCAGCAGCACGGGCGTGCCCTGCACCGTGCGCGGCAGCCAGCCGGCCCGCCGGCGCCGCAGGCGCAGCAGCGATGCGAACAGCACTGTCAGCGCTATGCTGGTGCCGGCCAGCCACAGGACTGCCAGCGCGTCGTCGAAACGCCTGGCCAATGCGGTAAAGTCGGCGGCGCGGTGAGGCGCCCACGCCGGCCGCGACTGCGGCACCGCCGCCCCGCGCGACGACACCGCCCGACCGGCCGCCGTCACATCTGCGGCATCCCCGTACGCATCGCTCGCCGGACGCACCACGCTGAACGTCAGCAGCAGGGTCGCCACGCACGCGAGCAGCCAGACGAAACGTGCCGGCTGGCGCAGCGCGCGCAGGAGCCGCTCGAGCAGCGTCGCCGACAGTCCGAGTAATCCGGCGACCGCCACACTGTACAGCAGCCACGCGGCCATCATCGCGACGTCCCGCGCTCGAGATGGGCATCCAGCAGCTGGCGCAGGCGCTCCAGTTTGCGGCGGCTCAGCTTCTGATCATGCACGAGATGCGAGAGCAGCAGCTCTTCGGAACCGCCGAACACCGTGTCCACCAGACGCCGGATGGCACTGGCGCCCGCCGCCTCCCTCGCCACCAGCGGATGGAAGCGGTGCGTGCGGCCCACCTCCTCGTGCGTCACGTAACCCTTCTCCTCCAGAATGCCCAGCATCGTCAACACAGTGTTATAGGCGAGCGCGTCGGCCAGCTGCTCGCGCACCTGCGCCGCCGTTGATGGCCCGTGCTCCCAGAGCACCGCCATGATGTCGAGTTCGCGTTCCGTGAAGCTGATGCGCATGGCCGCTCCTAAAAGGTTAGGTGACGATAATGCGGCCGCCCGCGGCTGTCAACGAAATTCTTAGGTGTGGCCTTCAGGCACGGTTCGGACCCGCGGTGTCCAGGCCCACGTGCGCCACATCCCGGTCCTCGTGTTGCCGTGGCGCGCTCGCGCGGGATCAACGGAACGTCCCGGCGGGATGCGCAGTGTTTCGTGAAACGCGCACGGCGTGACGCACGCGCCGCCGCGTACGCGTGACAACTACTGCTTTCGTCGGGGCTTGGCGCATTCGTGCGGCGCGGCGCCGGGCGCGGTCCTGCGCTTGCCTGAGTGCAACTGCTCCGGAACACACCCCTGAAACATTTTCCCTGGAGGTTGCATGAGGAAGTACGGAACACTGATGCTGCTGGCCGCGGCGGGGCTGGCGGCGTGCACCCAGGATCCGACCGGGGCACCGTCCGGTCAACGGCCGCAGTTCAGCGAGATCTCGGCGGCTGCTGAAGGCAACGTGTACACGGAGAGCAATGCCGCGTCAGGCAACGCGGTGCTGATCTTCGCGCGCGATGCGGGCGGCGCTCTCAGCATGACCGGCATGGTGGCGACGAACGGCAATGGCACGGGCGCCGGACTCGGCAGCCAGGGCGCTGTGACGCTGAGCGGGGATGGCAACTGGCTGTTTGCGGTGAATGCGGGCAGCAACACGGTGTCCGTTTTCGCGCGCGCCACGGACGGCTCGCTCACGCTCACCGACACGGAGCCGACGCGCGGCCGCATTCCCATCAGCGTAACCAGCACGGGCACGCCATCGGGCCAGCTGGTAGCGGTGGTGAATCAGGGGACGGATGGCGGCAACGTGGCTGGTTTCCAGCTCACGGCGCAGGGGGATCTGATCCCGTCGGGCTCGCCGCAGTCGCTGGGACCGGGCATGGCAGGACCGGCCCAGGTGTCGTTCGTGCGCGACCGCATCGTAGCGGTAACGGAGAAGGCGGCCAACCGCATCGTCACCTACCGCGTCGATAACACGGGCGCCCTGGCGCCGGGCGTGCTCAATGCTTCGGATGGCACGACGCCGTTCGGCTTCATGGTGGATCACCGCGGCCACATGGTAGTTTCCAATGCAGTGGGCGGTGCGCCGGGCGCCGGCTCGCTGACGTCGTACTCCATCGACAAGAACGGCATTGCCAGCGTAGTGTCCAGCCAGGTTGCCAACTTCCAGGCGGCGCCCTGCTGGGTGGTGATCACGCGCGACCGGCGCTTCGCCTACACCACCAACACCGGCAGCAATACCACCACCGGTTACGCGCTCGGCCCCAACACCGAGTTGACGCTGCTCAACGCCAATGGCGTAACCGCCAATGACAGCGGCACACCCATTGACGCCGCGCTCAGCGTGGCAGGCGGCGAGTTCCTGTATGTGCTGAACTCGAGCGCGCACGCCATTGACGCGTTCACGGTCGAAGCGAACGGCAGCCTCACGCCGCTGACCGGCGTCACCGGCCTGCCCGCCGCCGCGGTCGGCCTGGCCGCCTGGTGAGCCGTGCGGGTGGGTCCGGCAGCGCGACCGGGCCCACCTCGCTCCCCACTCCCTGCCATCCGCGCAGGGCACCTATTCCCGCCCTCAATGCCAGGCTGATCTCCGCGACGTTGCGTGCAGGGAGCCCCATGGAAGACAGTCGCGAGCGCGGGTCGTATTTCCTTCGCATCATTGCCGAGCTGGCGGTGGTGTTCGTGGGCGTGTCGGCCGCGTTCGTGGTGGACAACTACCGGGACGGGCGTGAAGCGCTGCAGCGCGCGGATCAGCTGGCCTCCGCACTGTACCGCGATCTCACGCATTTCAGTGCGGCGAGCGTCGAGTACGTCAAGGGCATCCAGGGCGGCCTGGACGCCTTCCGCCAGGCGGTCGCGGCGGGCAAGCGGCCGGCGCCGTTCGTGCTGCGCGTGTCGGGCGCGGAGGGCGCGCCCACCGAAGTGTGGGAGGCCGCCATGCAGAGCGGTGCAGGCGATGTGCTGGACCCGGAGCTCGTGATCGAGCTGGCCACGCTGTACCACGAGATCGGCGGCGAGACCTCGAAGTACATTCGCTACGCGGAATTCACGGAGCGCCAGGTCTGGCCGCTCATGATCAGTGACACGACGGCGTTCTACGATCGAGGGTCCGGCTGATCGCGCCGCTGCGCTGCACTCGCGGCCTGCCCGGTCACGTGTGCGTCAGTCCGAGCGCAGCGTCACCAGCGGATCCACCGAACCGGCCCGTCGGGCCGGCAGATAACAGGCGAGCAGGCCCGCAGCGCCCAGCAGTACGGCCGCGGCCGCGAAGCTTGCCGGATCCGTCGCGGTGACGCTGAACAGCAGACTGCGCATCAGCCGGGTCAGCGCGAGCGCGCCACCCAGACCGAGCAGTGTGCCGGCCAGCACGACCGCAATGCCCCGCCCGAGAACCTGTCGTACGACGTCGCCGCGCCGCGCGCCGATGGCCAGACGGATGCCCATTCTCGCGGCGACGCAGACCCACGACGTACAACATGGAACCGTACACCCCGGCAGCGGCGAGGAGGAAGGCGAGCGCCGCGAACAGCGCGAGCAGCATCGCATAGAATCTGGGCGTGGCGATGGAACTCGACAGCCGCGCATCCATGGTGCGCACGCGACCAAGGGGGAGTTCGGGATCGAGGTCCCTCACGGCACTGCGCAGTGCGCTGAGGAGCGGACCCTGATCACCGTCGTGGCGGATGCCGATCTCCAGCATGCTGGCGAGCGACCACTGCGCCACGGCGTTATAGGGCAGGTACACGTGCTCTTCCGTATCCGACTGGAAGCCCCAGTGGCGGATGTCGTCGACGACACCGATCACGTGCATCTCGACCGGCGCACTCGTCGTCATGCGCAGCACGCGACCCAGTGCATCTTCGTCGGGCCACAAACGCCGCGCCAGCTTGTCGTTCACGATGACGTTCAAGGTAGCGGCGCGCGGTGCCTCACCCGGTCCACCGACTCGGTCGCTCTGCTCGTCGGCCGCGTTGAAGTCACGGCCCCGCCGCAGGTGCGCGCCCAGCGCGGCCATATAACCCGTTGTTATGGGATCGAAATTGGTCCTGACCGTGTCGCCGGGTGACGATGCCGCGACGATGCGCGAGCCCCAGCAGCAGCGCCCTCCGGAGAAGGGGAGCATCCAGCTCGAACCCACGGCCCGCACCCCGGGCAACGTGGCAATGCGTGTTTCCAGGGCGCTGACGAACTGCGCCCGTGGCATCGCCTGAGGCTCGGCGTTGAGCTCCACGGTCAGCAGGTGCTGCGGACGGAACCCGATCGCCACGCCGCCCAGGCGAACGAAGCTGTGGAAGAGGAGACTCGCGCCCGTGAGCAGGATCAGCGCAAGTCCGAGCTCGGCGACCACCAGGCCGATGCGCAGGCGAGCACGCCCGCGCGCGGCGGTGGTGCGCGTGTTCGATTCGCGCAGCGCATCGGTGGCCCGTGAGCGCGCGGACAGCAGCGCGGGCGCCAGGCCGAAGAGCACTCCGGTGGCCAGCGACAGGGCGAGCGTGAACAGGAGGATGCGCAGGTCGATCGTCACCTCGGCAAGCCGCGGAATGCCGATGTCATGCAGCCCGCGGAAGGCGTGTACGCCGGCCAGGGCGAGCAGGACACCGAGCGCGCCCCCCAGCACGCCGAGCAGCGCACTCTGCACCAGTGACTGCGCGACAATGCGGACGCGCGAAGCTCCGAGCGCCGCGCACACCGCCAGCTCGTGCTGCTGATCCGTGGCGCGCGCAAGGAACAGGTTCGCAACGTTCGCGCACGCGATCAGCAGCATCAGGCCGACCGCGCCGAACAGTGTCCAGAGTACAGTGCCGATGTCGCCCGCCGTGGCCTTCTCGAGCGAGATCATCGGGAAAGGCTTCGCATTCGCGTTGCGAGAACGCAGGTCGGGAAACTGTTCGGCCAGGCGCGCAGCCAGCGCATTGAGCTGCGTGCCGGCCTGCGCCGGCGTGGCACCGTCCCGCAGCCGCGCGACCACCGCGAGCACGTAGAACCTGCGATCGCTCGCCTGCTGCGGCGTCGGTTGCAGCGGCGCGAATACGTCCGCGTTGTCCAGCGACAGCACCGCGGGAGGGATGAAGTGTGGATCGAGTACCCCCACGACCTCGTAGGGCGAGCCGTCCAGCCGGATGGTGCGGCCGATCACGCCCGGATCCCCACCCCAGTGACGCACCCAGAAGGATGGCGAGATCACGACAGCGGGCGTGGCGCCGGTCGCCTCGTCGGCCGTCGTGAGCAGACGACCGCGCACCGCGTGAGCACCCAGCATGGCGAAGAGATCGCCCGTGATGCGAGCCCGCTTCACCCGTTCCGGCTCGCCCTCGCCGGTCAGCGCCGCATTATCGGCCCACACACCCCCCAGCGCGTCGAACGAGCCTGCGTTGTCGTGCACATCGTGGAAATCCGGGATCGGCATGTCCGCCCCACCGCGACTCACGATGTAGAGCCGGTCCGGTGCAGGGTAGGGCAGCGGCCGCAGCAGCACCGCGTCCACCACACTGAACAGCGTTGTGGCAGCACCAATGCCCAGTGCCATCAGCACGCACACGGTCAGCGCGAAGCCGGGACGCCGGCGCAGGGAGCGCACCGCCAGACGCAGCTGATGACGCAGGATGTCCAGCCAGCCCGCCGCGCCCTGACGATCGGTCAGGACGCCGGTGGCAGGCGACGACACCGCCCGCCGCGCTGCGTGCGCGCCCACACGCTCGGCGAACCCGTCCCGCACCACAGCCACCACCGTACGGCCCCAGAAACGCAACAGAGCAAGTGCCCCGCGCGCTGCCGCCTCCACATGCAGCCGGGCAAACAGCTCGCGCGCCTCCTCGCCGTACTGCCGGCGGAACTCCGCGGGATAGGCGCGCAGCAGCAGGCCGTACAACACGCGTGTCAGCAGACCCGCCCGCCGCGCCGCCCCGGAACCGCGCGCGCTCACCGCGCCCCTCGCGGCACCAGCCGCTTCGCTTCCGCTGCCCGCGCCAGCCGGCTCACCCGCGCCGCTTCCGCGGACACCACGCGCCGGCCGAATGACGTGAGGCTGTAGTAGCGGCGTCGCTCTTCAGCACTCTCGGGCGCAGGCGACGACGTCTCTTCCACCAGCCCGTCCCGCTCCATGCGCCGCAGCGAGCGATAGAGATTGGCCGGGTCCATATGTACCTGGCCCTCCGATTCCTCCTCCACCGCGCGCACCAGGCCATAGCCGTGCAGTGCGCCGTCCACCAGCGCCAGCAGAATGAGGAAGTCGCGCGGCGCGAGAGGCAGCCGCTCGTACGGGTCGGGTTCGCGTCGTGTCATGCTGCTTCCACCATCAGAGTGGGACGCGCGCTCGCCGTGCACCGCGCACGGCCGCACACGGATTCGTCCTGGACGATGGGCCGCTTCCCTTGCTCCGTGGCGCGGTGAAGCGGGAAGCTGGTGTCGCCTCGGAGACTGTACTAGTCATTCGACCCATAGTCAAGAGACTTGCAGGCAGCCGCGTGCTGGCTGCCGCGCCGTTCGCGCGCAATCTTGCGGAGCGGCCTCGCCGCGCAGGCGCGGCCGGGCAGCCGCGCGACGTCGGCGGCCGCAGAGGCGATGCATGGCACAGAATCCCCGGAGCAGGAAGCGGTCGGTGCGCGCCGCGCGGCCGCGCGCGCTGATGGTGTGCTGCGCGCTGCTGGCGATCGCCGTGCTCGCGCAGGCGGCGCGGGCGCAGAGTGGCGTGGAGGTGCGGGGCCGCGTGCAGGACCGGCGCACACATGATGCGGTGCCGGGCGCGACGGTGGATCTGCTGGGCGGCTCCGTGGTGCAGACCGCAGCGGACGGCGGGTTCCGGCTGTCCGGTGTGCGCCCGGGACGGCAGACGCTGGTAGTGGACGCGCTGGGCTACAAGCCCGTCGAGGTGGCGCTGCTGCTGCGCGCGGACACGACGGTGCTGATCCAGCTTGACCCGTCGCCTGTGCGCCTGGACACCATCACGGTTCACAAACGCAACATTACGGTGCGCGGCACGGTGGACGATGCATTGGGTCGGCAGGTGCCGGATGCCGACGTGGATGCGGGCCGCACACACACGGCCGTGACCAACGCGGCCGGCGGATTCCGGCTGCGCGGCGTGCCCTGGGGACACAGTGTGACCGTGTCGGTGCGGGCGCTGGGCTTCCTGCCGGCACACGTGACGTTCCTCGCGGAGAGCGACACGACGCTGCGGTTCCGTCTGTCCGCGGATCCCGTCGGGCAGCGCATGATCGCATTGCAGGATGAGCAGCTGGAGGTGCGCTCGCGCGGTCAGCCGTACGCGCGTACCGAGTTCGACCGCGAGGCCCTGCTGGAACGCTCCAACTGGAGCGCCTACGACATCATTGCGGACCGGCTGGGTACGCGGGACCTGCACGCCCAGTGCGTGTTCATCGACGAGACCGAGAAGTCGTTCGGCCTGGATGAGCTGAAAACGATGTATCCGGATGAGCTGCAGCGCATCGAAATCATCGACAAGGGCACGATGATCCGCGTGTACACGCGGCTTTACATCCAGCGCATGCTGCAGCATCGCGTGACGCTCGGCACGCTGCTGCTGATCAAGGGGGGCCTGGGCAAGCCGCTGTGCCGCTGAGCGCCGTCGGCGACCCGCACGCGCAGACTGCGTCTTTCGCCCGAAAGTCGCGTCGCGAGGCGAGGCCGAGGCATTGTCGTCGCCTGAATGCATGTGTGCGGGAGGCGGTCAGGCACGCTGCGACGGTATTCGGTTTCGCGGTGCGGACTCGTGATTGCGCCGCCGGTTGCGACTGGACAGGTCGGCGCGCCGCTTTCAGATTCCCGCTGCAGACCCGGGCAACCAGCCAGAGGCGGCCGGCGCTTCCGGCCGTTCCCGGCCGCACGATCGGGCACTGCGGCGGCCGCTGCGGGTCCCCCATCCACTACGCGACTGCCGCGACCGGGCGCGGGCAGGCTCACGAAGCGCGGCTCATGGATCGCAATGCCATTGCCTTCGTGCTCGAGGAAATCGGTGCGCTGCTCGAGATCCAGGGCGAGAATCGCTTCAAGTCGGGGGCGTTCAACCGCGCGGCGCGTGCCGTAGCGAAGACGGATGAAGACCTGGGCGCGCTGCTGCGGCAGAAGCGGCTGCAGGCGATTCCCGGCATAGGCCCGGCCACGGCCAGCGTCGTTCGCGAGCTGCTCGAGACGGGCGCATCCTCCTACCATCAGCAGCTGCGCGAGCAGACGCCGCCCGGCCTGCTGCAGCTGTTAGGTGTGCCGCAGCTCGGCGTCACGCGTATTCGCGCGCTGCACGGCCAGCTGGGCATCGCCTCACTGGATGACCTCGAGACCGCGGCGCAGGCCGGCCGCATTGCCGATGTGCCGGGCTTTGGCGCACGCACGCAGTCGCAGATTCTCGAGGGCATCGCGCAGGTGCGCGCCATGGCCGGACGGCGTCGCTACTTCGAGGCGCTGGACACCGGTGAACGCCTGCTCGCGTTCGCGGCCGCGCTGCCCGGTGTGCGCCGCGCTGTGCTCGCAGGGGAATTGCGCCGCGGTTGCGAAACCGTCAACCGCATTGAAATCGTGGCCGAGATCGAAGCGTCGCCTGATCCCGACGCTGCAGGACGCGCGCGCCGGGCGTTTCTGGCGCTGGCCGGATTCGCCGGGGCGAGTGAGGAAGGCGGCGCCGCCACGGCCCACCTGGCGAACGGCCTCCGTGTGCGCTTCACTCCGGTGGCGGCCAGCGCGTATGCGACGACGTTGCTCGCCGTGACCGGCTCACCCGCACACCTGGCGCGGCTCGCGGATGCGGCCACACAGCTGGGTCTCCGTCTCACGTCTGACGCGCTGTTAGACGGAGACCTGGCGCTGGCGCTGGGCGAGGAAACGGACCTCTACGCCCGGCTTGGCCTGGAGTTCGTGCCGCCGGAGCTGCGCGAATCGGGCGCCGAGATCGAGGTCGCGCGCGCCGCGAAGCTGCCGCGCCTCATTGAGCAGACCATGCTGCGCGGTTGCTTCCACTGCCACACGACGTGGAGCGATGGCAGGGCGACAGTAGCGGAAATGGCAGAGGCCGCGCTGGAGCGCGGCTGGCGCTACCTCGGTATTGCGGATCACTCGCAGTACGCGGGCTATGCGGGCGGGCTCTCGCCCGGGGAGATTGTGGCGCAGCACGCGGAGATCGACGCGTGGAACGAGGCGCAGGGTCGTCGCCTGTGGCTGTTCAAGGGCATCGAGGCGGACATTCTGCCCGACGGCCGTCTCGACTACGAGGACCGGCCCGACCTGCTGGCGCGCTTCGACTATGTCGTCGGCTCCGTGCATTCCGCATTCACGCTGCCGCGCGCCGAGCAGACGCAGCGCTACCTGCGCGTTATCGAGAATCCCTACCTCACGTTCTTCGGGCATCTGACAGGCCGTTTGCTGCTCACCCGGCGAGGCTGCGACATTGATGTAGGCGCAGTGCTGCGCGCCGCGGCGCGCCGCGGCATTGGGATCGAGATCAACTCGGATCCTCATCGCATGGAGCTGGACTGGCGCTACTGGCCGCAAGCGCGCAGCCTGGGCATTGCCACGGCGATCAATCCGGATGCGCACTCGCCCGCACAGCTGGACTACGTGCGCTACGGCGTTGTTATCGCCCGCAAAGGCTGGCTCGACGCGGACGCGGTGGTCAACTGCTGGCCCCTCGAACGCGTGCAGGAATTCCTGCGCAGCACGCGCCGCGACCGGACGTAACAAACGTTCTGCGAACGCAATCGCGAAACGCGGGCTGCGGCGCGCCGCCGGCTTCGTCCGCAACGCGGCGTGAGAACAGGCAGTGCGCGGCGCACGCCCCGCGGATGATCCCGAACCCCTCGCGCTTCAGCCTGGTCTGGCGGATCGAAATGTCCGCGGGACGCAGCCGATGTTCGCCGTGCCCACGCGAGGATCGGGGCAGAAGGCACCCGCCCGGTTCGCGCGCCCGTGCGCTGGGTGGGCAGCGGCACACCGCGCGCGGCGTCCGGTTCGCGGTGTGCAACGCTCCGCCCGATCGCGGTGTACTGTGCATGGATGAGACGCGCGCTGTGGTTCTGCTGTCTGGCGCCGTTCGGCGCCAGCCCGCTGCGCGCCCAGAGCGTGTGGCGCGTGGATGTCGCCAGCGGCACTGCCTGGAACCTGCCCACCCAACTCGTTGTCAGTCAGCAGCTGCAGCCTGACATTCGGCTGCGCGCGCGTTACGCAACGAAAGCGCTGCACCCGCCGCCGTACCTGCTGTTGCGCATCGAGCGCGGTACCGAGCACGGCAGCTGGGGCGTCGAGCTGCTGCACCACAAGATCTACCTGCGCAACCGACCGCCGGAGATCCAGGCGTTCGCGATTTCGCACGGCCTGAACCTCCTGACCGCGACGCGCACGTGGACGGAGCGTGCCGGCCTCGGAGTGCGGGTGGGCGCGGGCCTCGTGATCGCGCATCCGGAAAGCACCATCCGCGGCATGACGTACCCCGAGAATCGCGGCATCCTCGGCAGCGGGCGCTTCATTGCGGGCCCGGCGGCGCAGCTCGGACTGATTGCGCGCCGGCCGTTGCTGCCGCACCTGGGCGTGTTCGTCGAAAGCAAGGCAACAGCGGCGCACGCGCGCGTCAACGTGAGCGGCGGGCACGCTTCGCTCTGGAACGTCGCATGGCACGTGAACCTCGGCCTCTCGCTCGAAGCCGGCCCGACGGTGCGCGCCGCGCAACTCAGCGGCGGCTGACTTCGCGGCGTGGCCGGTGCAGGGAGGCGGGCGCCGCCTGGTCGACCGCAACACCCGGTTCAGGCGACGATTCCGCGTCTGGCTCCGCTTCCTTCGTCTGCCGAATGCGCGTCCGCTCGATCTTCCGACGCGCGTGCTCCGCAAGGAGTCCCTGTGCCAGCAGCAGGAGTCCCACCACCAGCGCAATCGTGCTCTGCAGGTTCCATCCCACGCGCCACTCTCCGGGGGTGAAGTGGCCATTCTGATTTGCGTGTGGGAAAGGGTAGCGGGGCGGTGTGACAATCGGACCGTCTTGGCGTTCTTGGGTTATGGCCGGTCTCACTATCCCCGCGTGGTCAGAACCCGGGGCAATCCCCGCTGCAGCCCATGTACACGGCTCGCATTCTAACACACTGTCGCTGCCCGGCCATGGCAGCACGCATCAGACGCATGCGCAGCGCGGCCTGGCGTCGGCGCGCTCGACAGGCGAATCGGCCCAACCCAAGAACGCCAAGACGGTCCGGGTCAGTCCTCCCCCGCCAACACCCGCGTCCAGGGCACCAGCTCCAGGCGCGCAAACGGGATCTTCTCACCCGACACGACAGACACGTCGAAGTGCTCGGGATCCTCGCGCAGACGCCGCAGCGCATCGTCGATGAGCTCGAGCTGCGTTGCCTCACGTTCCGCCAGCGTCTCATCCATCTCGCGTTCCTGCACATCACTGGCGCGATCCGCGGGATGCGTCGGCATGAGCGACAGGTCCCCCGTCGACTCCACTTCCGGCTCGCGCACATCCGCGCGCAGCTCGTTTACCAGCTTCAGCGTCCGCTCCCGCTCCTCGAGCAGGCGCTGCTCGATCCGGCTTCGCTCTTTCGCCGTCATTCGGCACTCTCCCGTGAATTCGCCTCGACGATTCCAGTGATCGTCAGCCGCGGTTCTCGCGTGCGCCCATCGTAGGGCCCGCCAGGCGCGCGGGCCACTTCCGTTCCCGCTCCTCGAGCAGGCGCTCCTCGATCCGGCTTCGCGCTTTCGCCGTCATTCGGCAACCGGTCGCAACGGTGGAGCCACAGACGCGGCCCGCACGCCGGCCCGCCTGGCCTTGCACGCCGGACGGCCGGGCCAGCCCTGGGCCCGCCGACCGCGTGCGCCGCGTCCAGGCCAGTCAGGCCACGGTGGCGGCCGTCGTAACACGTGGCACGAACAGCGCCGGTCCTGACACGAGCCGACGTTCCCGACGAGCACGAGAATTCGTCCGCCGTGGCGCGCGAACGTACCCGGTTGTACTCTGCAGCCTCATGTTCGACCACACTGCGTCTCCCACCCACCCCGCAGGACTGCTCGCGCCGCCGCCGCGCTGGCCGCCCACGGCCCTCGCCACAGCCGCACCCGGACCCGGGCCGCGGCGGTACGTGCGCGCCCTGCGTGTTCGCACCTTCCTGGTGGCGGCGGTCCTGCGCGGAGCCGGCCGCGCTCTGCTGCACGGCGCGTCCGCGCAGCTGCGGAGCAGGCGACGTCTGCGCCATCACGCCGCCGTCTGAATTCTGAAGCGATCTCCGCGGTGAACCAGCGGACCATGGACCCAACGTGACGCCACAAGCGTGGATCGCGGTGGCCGTCGTGGCCTGCACCACCGGCCTGCTCATCTTCACGCGCATCGGCCCGGACCTCGTCATGGTGGCCGCACTCACGGGACTGCTGGTGCTGGGCGTGCTCACGCCCTCCGAAGCGCTGTCCGGCCTGGCCAATCCCGGACTCGCAACCGTTGGTGTGCTGTACGTCGTCGTGTCGGGTCTCACCGAGACGGGCGCCGCGCACGCGCTCGGCCGCCGCCTGTTCGGCCGTCCCGAAACGGTGCTCAGCGCGCAGGTGCGCATGATGTTGCCCATCGTCGGGCTCAGCGCATTCCTAAACAATACGCCGCTGGTCGCCATGTTTCTGCCCACCGTGCAGGACTGGGCGAAGAAGCAGCGCCTTTCCGTCTCCAAGCTGATGATGCCGCTTTCGTATGCGGCCATTCTGGGCGGCACGTGCACGTTGATCGGCACCAGCACGAACCTGGTGGTGGCCGGACTGGTAACGGCGCAGACGAAGCTGACGCCGGTCGGATTCTTCGAGATTGCGCGCGTGGGCATTCCTACCGCGGTGTTAGGCCTTCTCTACATCCTCATCATGACCCGCTGGCTGCTGCCCGAGCGGGTACCGCCCATCACGCAGCGCGACAATCCGCGCGAGTACGCGCTGGAGATGGTGGTCGACGAGCGCAGCGCGCTGGTGGGTCGCAGCATCGAGGAAGCCGGCCTGCGCCATCTGCCCGGCGTGTTCCTGGCCGAGATCGGGCGAGGCGGCGGGCTGCTGCCTGCGGTGGCGCCCACGGAGCGTCTGCAGGGTGGCGACCGCCTGGTCTTCGTCGGCGGTGTCGACTCCGTCGTCGACCTCTACAAGATCAAGGGCCTCGTACCCGCGCCCGACCAGGTGTTCAAGCTGGACGCACCCCGTCCCGAGCGGCTGCTGATCGAAGCGGTCGTCTCGCCGTCGTCGCCGGTATCCGGACAGAACATTCGCGAGAGTCGTTTCCGCACCCGCTACGATGCCGTCGTCGTCGCGGTCGCGCGCGGCGGCAAACGCATTCCCGGCCGCATTGGCGACATCACACTGCGTCCCGGTGACACGCTGCTCCTCGAGGCGAGGCCGGCGTTCGTCGAGCAGCATCGCCATTCCCGCGACTTCATTCTGGTCAGCGCCCTCCAGGATTCGAGTCCGCCTCGGCATGAAAAGAGCGCGTTCGCCGCGGTGATTCTGCTGGGTATGGTCGCAGCTGCATCGATCTTCCACGTGCCCATGCTGGTCGCCGGCGCTGGTCGCGGGCGGGCTCATGCTGCTCACCCGCTGCACCACGGGTCCCATTGCGCGGCGCGCCGTGGACTGGCAGGTGCTCACCGTGATCGGCGCGGCGCTCGGACTTGCTGTCGCGCTCGAGAAGAGCGGTGCGGCGGCGGGCGTCGCTTCCGTCTGGCTGCGCGCCGGGGGCGACAACCCCTGGCTCGCACTCGCTGCCGTGTACGCGCTGACCAGCTTCCTCACATCGGTCATCACTAACACCGCGGCAGCCGCCCTCATCTTTCCACTTGCCGCGGCCACGGCTGCCCGCATGGGCGTGGATTTCCGCCCCTTCGTGATGGCCATCATGATGGCTGCGTCCGCCAGTTTCGCGACGCCCATCGGCTACCAGACCAACCTCATGGTCTATGGTCCGGGCGGCTACCGCTTCACCGACTACATCCGCTTCGGTTTGCCGCTCAACATCCTGCTCGGCATACTCGCCGTGCTGATCATCCCCTCTGTTCTGGTCCTTCTGATCCGGGCCGGCGCACGGCCCCGTGCATCTTGTGGACGGCTGGCGCGCTGAACACTTTCCGGCCGCCGCGCGCAAGGTGCAGCGCGTGCCGGGTCGAGTTCGAGGCCGGCCATGAGGCGCAGCAGAGCACACGGGGCCAATCCTCACAGGCGGTGATCGATGAGCTCGCCAGCGGGCTCCATCATGCGCACTGCTCTTCGTCACGCGCTGCGCAACCGGCGCATCAGCATTGCCGTCGTGCTTACGCTCGGCCTCGGCATTGGCATGGCCACGATCATCTTCAGCCTGATCAACGGCGGCAGCGTGCTCCGGCTGACGGCAGTCGCACTCGGTATCGGCCTGCTGCTGACACTCGCGCTCAGCCGGCTGGCCGGCAGCCTGCTGTTCGGCTTCGTGCTGGCCAGTGTCGACCCGTTCGTGTACGCCGCCACGGCGTTGCTCTTCTGCGGCGTTGCCCTGCTGGCAGCGTGGTTGCCGGCACGTCGAGCCATGGGCGTGGATCCACTGGTCGCGATCCGCTCCCTGTAGACTGGCATGGTTGCACGGAAGGAGAATCCGTGATGCGCGCGCCGTCGATACGCCTGTTCTTGTCAGTGCTGGCAGGAATCAGCGTGGCATTGCTGCTGGCCGCATGTTCCTCGAAAGCATCGCCCAGCGATGGCAACGGGGAGGTCACCACGTACGTCGGCGACTTCGGCTGGGTGTGCGCCGACAGCGTGAGCTGTCAGGATGTCTTCGATCTGGACCTGACGGTTGGCACGACGCTCAGCCTTCGCGTGAACGCCGTGAGTCAGGGGTCCGTCGCCCAGATCGCACTCTACGGACCGGGTGTGCAGCTGGGCGGCATCAACCTGCTGACCGGGGACGCCAGTGAGCTGCGCTGCATCAGTGCCAGCAACTGCTCGCTGTACACGGCCGGAGAACACGTCGACGGGTTTCCCATTGCGCAGACGGGTACCTATCGGCTGGCCATAACACGGGATTGGGGCGCCAGCTGCGGCGGCAGTGGCACGTACCAGCTGAACATCTCCCGCTTCGCAGGGCTTCCACGTGCGCGGCCAGACCATTGAGGATGACTCCACGCACGCGACCAGCGCCACCTGTCACTGAGGCGGCGCCTGGGTGCGATCAGCGGCGGCCTCGCCTCAGCTCCAGCCGCACCACGTGCTCCACATCCTGCGCGTCCTTCTGCACGCCATACACGGCGTCGCTGGTGACGCGCATCACACAGACGCGGGGCGGCACTGTCACCTCTCCCAGGAATCGTCCAGCGCCGTCCATTACCTGCCACTGCGGACCACCCAGCCAGCCCGTTCGATCGGTGGCGTTGACCGCCATGGGGTCGATCGTCGAGACGTCGCCCATGAGCTGCACCCAGAGCGTGTGGTCCGGTCCTCCCTGCAGGGCCGTGAACGCTGGAAGCTGCGCGTCGTAGATAAGGTCGAGTTTGGCGATACCATTGGCATTGCCGCCGATCAGGGTGAGCTTGCGGCGCAGCAGCTCGCGCAGCGCGTCGCGGTCTCCCGCCGTGAGCGGCCTGCGCTGCCACAGGCGATGGCGGATGATGCGCTGCAGCCGGCCCTGCGCGTCCAGCACCAGGATCTCGCTGCGGTCCAGTGATGACCACGCGATGCGTCCGTCATCCAGTCGTGCCCATAATGCGGCGTTCACGATGAGCGGAACCCGTGGCGCGCCCGGTCCGCCCAGCGGCGAGCGTGCGTAGTCGAACGGCGCAATCGTGTCGATCTGCCCCGCAACTGCGGTAGTGAGCAGCCCATCCCATGTCTGGAACTGGCCCTGCGCATCACGGCTCAGCGCGAGACCGCGGAAGAGGAATCGGCCGTCCGGCAGCAGTGCCCAGCTCTGGCCGCCCGGCCGTGCATCGATGGCAATGTCGCGCACGAAGCCGCCGTTCGGTCCATAGACATTGATGCGGCGTTGCACGGAATCGGGCACATACAGCGTGTCGCCTTTGCCGAGCAGCACGGCATTGGCGTACGCGCTCAGTTCGCCCGGCCCCTTGCCCGGACGGCCCGCCGCGTGCAGGAAGCGGCCGCTCGCGTCGAAATAGCGCACCCGCTGCGCCAGCTGGTCGAGCACCAGCAGGTCGCGCTGCCCATCCACGGCAACGTCCACGACGCGGCCGAAAAGGTACGCGCTGTCGCCTTCCGTGCGGCCGATGCTCAGTGCATCGCCCGTGCGCCAGGCCAGCGAGTCCGGCCACAGGCCATGCCCGCCATTCTCGACAATCGCCACACCACTGCTGTCGCGCACAGTGCCGTCCCAGCGCGTGCCGTGACTCGTGTTAGTGCACCCCAGCAGCAGGGCGGCGATCAGCAGGTGTGCGCGCAAGGCGATGGCCTCCCGCAGGCGTCGCGGCATGGTCGCCCCCGGGCCCGCCGGGGCGTGAGGGCCCATCATACTCAATGCGATTGGCTGTCGCGACAAGGCTCGGCGGCGAGCAATTGCGGAGCCAGCGTGCGGGGCGTACCCTCAGGTCATGAACGCTCTACGGTCTTCACGACTGCGCAACGCGCTGCACCGCTGCGCAGTTTCCGCGAGTCCTGCCCACCCCGAAGCGGTGCGGCCGCAGCCGCTGGCTTCCGCCCGGCACGCGCATGCGCACACTCGCTGACACCGCGGACCGGACACTGCTGCTGCAGCGCCTGCGGCGGCTGACGCCAGCCACGCCTCGCCGCTGGGGCCGCATGAACGCGCACCAGATGGTCTGCCACCTGAGCAATGCGTTCCGTCTGGGGCTGGGCGAGAAGGAAGCATCGCACGCGGGCGGCCTGTTCACGCGCACCGTCCTCAAATGGGGCGCGCTCTGGGTGCCGCTGCCCTGGCCCCATGGCTATCCCACGAGGCCCGAGATGGACCAGCTCGCGGGCGGCACACCGCCCGCCGTCTTCGCGCACGATGTCGTGGACCTCGAGCGGCTGATCGAGCGCTTCACGCGCACCATCAATGCCGCCGCCGAGCATCCCGTGTTCGGCAGACTGAGTCAGAAGGAATGGCTGCGCTGGGGTTGGCGCCACGCGCACCATCACCTGCGCCAGTTCGGAGCCTGAGCCCGCACACCCAGCGGGTACCCAATGGCCGCACGCAGGCCGCTCTGTCGGCGGCCCTGACCATCTGACACGCGGTTAGGATCAGCGCGTGACCGGAAACGCCTCCGCCACGGCGCGCACCTGGTCGTAGTGGTTGATCGCCGCGCTCGTGGGCAGACGCAGAAACCCGGTGCCCGGCCCGCCACCATAGTTCTTCAGCCACGCCACCGCGTTGCCGTTCTCATCCAGTGCCAGTGGTGTCGTGACGGCGTCCGCGGGAACAGCCCAGTCGGCCATCCAGCCACCCTCGAGACCCCATTGCTCACCCGCAGGCGTGAGCAGGGAACCGAAGCGGTCGAACTGCGCAGTCGAATGATTCACACCCAGCAGCTTCTCCGTGGCCGCGCGGTTGATGCCGTCGTACGAGACGGCGCCGGTTGTCGGGTCGCGCGGCCAGATCAGCGGGGGCACGCCGACCCACACCACCTTGCCCCCCGCATCCAGATAGTTGCGCAACGGCCGCGTCGTCGAATCCGCCGCGGCTTCCGGCAGTGCGTCCAGTGCGAACACGATCACACTCGGCGCGCGATCCGCGGTGCGCTGTGCGAGGAACGAGAGCAGTCCCGGTGTGCCCAGCACCTGATAGCCGTTGTCGCGCAGATAGTCGCGCAGCTCCCAATGCACACTGCTCCAGCCCTGCCGCAGCAGCGTGCTGTCCCAGAAGACCGCGCGCTGCAGCGGCGCCCGGGTCAGCCGGATGGCGTAGAGATCGTTGCGCGCCGCCACCAGCAGCTGGTTTCCGGCCGGTACCGGCGAGCCCATCGTGGGCGCGGGCAGCTGCAGCGTCCAGCGCGCCTGGCCCGTGGCCCGGTCTGCCGCGATCAGACGCCCCTGCGTTTCCATGAAATAGACCAGCTCACCCGCCACCGCGGGCGATGCCCAGACCGCGGCGCTGGTGGGCGTGTGCCACGTCTCCTCGCCAGCGGGCGCCGCCAGCGCCTGAATGAAATGCGCGTCCGAGGAACCCGCAAACACCACATTATCGCTGACCGACGGGGATGTGACAGCCCACGAGCCATCGTGCGAGAAATGCCACTTCTCCTGCCCGCCCGCGGCGTCCACCGCGTAGACATTGCCGTCCTTCGCGCCGAAGTAGACCACGCCGTCCGCCACCGCCGGCAATGACTGGATGGTTCTGCGGTCGAAGCCGAAATCGCCGGAATTGAGGCTGTGCCCCTGCGTGTCGAAGCGCCACAGCGGCTCGCCCGATTCCAGCCGCAGCGCGTAGAGGCTGCCATCCATGCTGCCCGCAAACACCGTGTTGGAAGAGACTGCAGGCGACGACACGACGCGACCCCCGGTCCGGAACCGCCAGCGCTCGCTGCCGCCCGCCGCGTCCAGCGCGTGCACATAGCCGTCACGCGCGCCGAACACCACCAGCCCGCCTGCCGGCACGGGAGACGACGTGTACACGTCGCCGCTCTCGAAACCCCACGCCAGCTTCGCCGGCGGCCCGCTCTGGTACTCCCACACCACCCGGCCCGTCGCCCGGTCCAGCGCGAAGCAGCGCCCCAGGCGAGTGGTGATGAACACACGCGTCGCCGTGACCGCCGGCGAGCCATCGGCACTGCTCCCCAGATCCGTGCGCCAGACCAATGCGCCCGTGTTCGCGTCCAGCGCGTACGCTGCGCCATCGCCACTGCCCACGTACACGCGATCGCGCACCACCACCGGCGAAGACCGGATCGGTCCACGCGTCGCGAAGCGCCACGCAATGCCCCCGTAGGCACTGCCCGCCGGCGCCGCGTACGTCCCCGTGTGCTCCGGCCCACCACGGAACATCCCCAGCACCGGCTCCGCCCCGGACCCCCTCCCGCACCCCGCAAGCACCGATGCTACTACCCAGAGTGCAGCTCTACGCCGCCAGCACCCGGCAACTCCAGCCAACACCCGCGTCATCACTCGGTTCTGCCGTTCCATCCATCCCCCTGTTCCCGTTTCCGCTCACACAACCGCTGGCCCTCACTCGCGATCGCGGCCACGCAGCAACGCGGCCACGCAGCAGCGCGCCGCGCACCTCCGCGCCGCGCAACTGCGGAGTGTGATGCGCCACCTGCCTCTGGTCCCGCATCGCACGTTGCGCCCCGAAGCCTGACAGCCAGTCACACGATGCCGCTAGAACGATATTGCGATGCAAGCGCACGCCCCATCGCACGGCCGCAACACCACTCTCCGGAGCCCTCCGCGACCTCGGCCCGCCCAGCCACCGACACTACCCGCGACCAGGCATGGTTGCCGGCCCCCGGGGATGAGCGACTCTCTCGTCGTGACCGGGCGCGACTTCACCATGTCTTTCCCCGCCCGCCGCTTCACACGCATTATTCCCGGACTCGCACACTGGAGGCAGATTTGCACGCACGCGCCGCCCGCGCGCTGCTCGCGGCATGCATCATCGGCGGGATTCGCGCGCACGCCGTCCGCGCGCAGGCCGCGGTCGCGACCGACAGCGGCACCATCCGGCTGCACTACCTCGCACACGCCATCGGCCAGGAGCACTACACGCTGCAGCACGCCGGTGACACGCTCGTGCTCACCGATGACTTCCACTTCCTCGACCGCGGGGGCGATGTGCGCCTCGCGTCGACGCTGCGCCTCGCCCCTGATCTCACACCGCGAGCGATGCACGCGCACGGCAAGACCTATCGCTTCATCAACATCGCGTCCGACATCTCCGTGAACGGCGGCAGCGCGTCCGTGCAGAGTCTCGGCGACTCCATGCAGGTGCGCCTGCCGGCGACCTTTTTCGCTCTGCCCGGCCCCATGCCCTTCGCGGCCCAGGCACTGCTGGTGCGCTACTGGGAGATGCACGGGCGCCCACGTCACCTCGCCACCATCCCGGCACAACCCATCAACGATGTGATGATCGAGTACCGGGGCGAAGATACGCTGCGCCTGGATCGTCGCGTGCTGCAACTGCGCCGTTACTCCGTTGCCGGCGTAGCATGGGGCAGGGAAGCGCTCTGGCTGGATCAGAATGGACGACTCGCCGCGCTGCTGACGCGCGCCAGCCTGTTGCCCTTCGAAGGGATTCGCGAGGAGCTGGCCCCGCTGCTGCCCGCGCTGCAGGCCAGCGCGATTCGCGATCGCATGCGCGATTTCGCCCAGCTCGGTCGTGATGTGCCGCCTGTTGCGCAGGGCAGCTTCGCGCTGGTCGGCGGGCGCGTGCTCGATGGCACCGACCGCCCGCCTCTTGCTAACGCCACGGTTATCATCCGCGACGGCCGCATAGCCGCGATCGGGCCGGCCGGCCGCGTCGCCGTGCCCGCGGGCGTGCGTGTCATTGACGTGCACGGCCGCACCATTGTGCCGGGCCTCTGGGACATGCACACGCACGCCGGCCAGATCGAATGGGGGCCCGCCTATCTGGCCGCGGGCGTCACCACCATGCGTGACATGGGCGGCGAGCTGCCTTTCCTCACCGCCTTCCGCGACGCACTGCAGGAGGGACGCGGCCCCGGTCCGCGCATGCTGCTGGCCGGCCTCGTCGATGGTCCCGGACCCGGCGCCTTCGGCGACGTCACCGCCGCCACGCCCGAAGAAGGACGCGCCGTAGTCGAGCGTTATCACCAGGCCGGCTTCCAGCAGATGAAGCTCTACACGCTGCTCGAGCCCGACGTCGTCGGCGCCATCATCCGCCGGGCCCACGAGCTGGGCATGACCGTCACCGGTCACATCCCGCGCGCGCTCACGCTCGAGGCCGCCGTGGATTCCGGCATGGACCATGTCGCGCACCAGCCCGTGCGCGGGCAGGCCGGCTCACCCGAAGCGCAGCGCGCCATTGCCTTCCTGGCGCAGCACCACACCGTCATCGATCCCACGCAGTCGTGGAATGAACTGCTGGGCCACGCGCCCGAAACGCCCATCGCCAGCTTCCAGCCCGGCATCACGGGCGCGCCCTGGGCCATCGTCGCCGGCTACAGCAGCGTGCACAACAACACGGATTCCGCTTCTGCTAACGCCCGTGTTCGCAACGGACTGGCCATCGTGAAAGCCCTGCACGACGCCGGCGTGCCCATCGTCGCCGGCACCGATGACGGTGTGCCCGGCATGAGCCTGCTGCGCGAAATCGAGCTGTACGTCGAGGGCGGCTTCACGCCCCGCGAGGCACTGCAGGCCGCCTCCAGCGTGCCCGCTACCGCGATGCGCCTGCAGCAGGATGTGGGCACTCTCGAGGCCGGGAAACGCGCCGATCTGCTCATCCTCGACGCCGACCCACTCGCCGACATCCACAACATCCGCCGCGGCCACTGGGTCATCGCCAACGGCCGCATGTACGAATGTGCAGCGCTCTGGCGTGCCGCCGGCTTCAATCCCGACGCCGCCGCGCCCGGCGCCAACGGAAAGACACGCTGAACGACGCAGACCGCGAGCCGCGTCGTCGCCTGCAATCTGTAATCCGTGTCAGACCGGTCGCGCGTGCATCACGTGACGCTCGAGCCCGCGCAGCGCCGCATGCCAGCCAGCCTCGTGATCGGCTGCCTGCTTCGCATCCGTCAGACCCGCGTGCGTCAGCTGCACGTGCGTCGCATCACCGCGTGCCTGCAGCAGGATCGTCACCGTGCTCTCCGGCAGCGCCTCGAAGGCCGCCGTGTAGCGCTCGAAGCGCCACGTGAACGCCAGCCGGCTTGGCGGCTCGTACGCCATGTATTCGCCGGCCAGGATGCACACGGGCGCATCGCCCGCGCCGCGATGCTCGCTCCACCAGGAACCGCCCGCGCGCCGCTCCGAGCGGAAACGCGTGCAGCGATAGCCATTGCCGTCATCCGCCCACCACTGCACCACCGCGTCGGGATCGACCAGAGCCTCGAACACCTCCGCCGCCGGCGCTTCGATGTCGATCTCCACCACCACGTTGCGCACTGCCGCACCCGCTCGCTCCGTCATGCCTCGCCTCCTGTCCGGGCGGTGCGCTTCGCGCGCCCCGCGGTTCGCCGTCCGCCGTCTTCCGTGACACCACGCTGGATCTGCTTCCGCTCCACATGCTCCTTCAGCCGCACCAGCCGCGTCTGCCAGAAGCGGCGGTACGAGGCCAGCCAGTCATCGACATCCTTGAGCTGCTCCGCATTCAGCTCGTAGAAAACCTCCCGCCCGGCCGGCCGCTCCACCACCAGGCCGGCCTCGCGCAGCAGGCGCAGATGCTTCGAGATCGCCGGCCGGCTCACGGGGAAGTGCCGCGCCAGCTCGTGCACCGGCTGCCCGCCCGCCTGCAACCGGTCGAGCAGCGCGCGTCGTGTCGGGTCGGCGAGTGCGCGGAATGCCTTATCAGTAACCATATGGTTACCAATTTGGCTTGCCTCGAACGCCGGTCAAGAGCCTTGTGGCGAGCACCCGGACCCTCTAGGTTGCGCGGTCCCCGTAGGACGCGGTGATCGCGGGCCGCAACGGCTCCAACCACAACGTGATGACGCTCTCTCGATACGTCGCTCCTCGACGCAGTGCCTGGCCGGTCCCCCTGTTGATCCTGTTTTGCGCGTGTAGTGCTGGCGTGGTGCCCGGACGCCCGCCCTCGCCGCAGCGCGTCGCCGCGCTGGAGGCGGATCTGGGGCGCGGCGCGAACACGGATCGGCGCATACGACTCGCGGCCGCCTATCGCGCCAGTGGTCGCCCCGCCGCCGCGGTCCCGCTGCTGCAGCAGGTCACGGCGGGCGGCTCGCGGGACCCGGCCGCCCTGTTCCTGCTCGGGCTTTCCTGCGAGGAGAGTGGTCGTCTCACGGAGGCGAGGCAGGCGTATCAGGATTTTCTGGGCAGTGGCGGTCCGCCCGATCTCGAACGTGCGGCACGCGATCGGATTGTGCTGCTCGAGCGTCGTGAGCTGGAGCAGGCCGTGCACGACGCGATTGCGCAGGAGGCGGCGCTGCAGGCCAGCGTGCCCGACGCGCGCGCGCTCGGTGTGTTTCCCTTCCTCTATGCGGGGGCGGATTCGTCCCTCGCGCCGCTGGGCCGTGCCTTCGCGGAGCTGCTTTCCACGGATCTCGCGCTCACCGATCGCATCACCATTGTGGAGCGAGCGCGTGTGCAGTATCTGCTTGACGAGCTGCGACTGGCCGCGACGGGCGCCGTCGATCCGGCCACCGGTGCGCGCGCCGGCCACATGGTCGGCGCCGGGCGCATCGTGCAGGGTCAGCTCCAGGGTTCCGCCAGTGCGCTCTCCGTCAACGCGCGTGTTATCAGCGTGCTCGCGGGTCGCGACACGAGCGGTGCGCCGCTCGAGCAGCAGGGTCAGCTGAGCCGGCTGTTCGATCTGGAGAAGCAGGTGGCGCTGGGTGTGTACAGTGCGCTCGGCGTGCAACTTACCGTGGCGGAGCGGGAGCGGGTGCTGCAGCATCCCACCGACAACGTGCAGGCGCTGCTGGCGTTCGGCCTCGGTCTCGAGGATGATGACGCGGACCGCTGGGGGCAGGCTGCGGCGCGTTTCCGGGCCGCGCTCACGCTGGACGCGAACTTCGCGTTGGCGCGGCTCGCGCTCGAGCGGGCCGAGGCGAAGCAGCGGGCGTCGCAGCGTTCGGCGTCGTCGCTGGCGCAGCTCGCGGACATGGAGCTGGGCTGGGAGCTGCCGGGCTGGATGCGGCGCCGGCTGCGGTTCGTCGAGGTGGACCCGATGATACCGGACCCGGAATTGCGCAATCCTTCGACGGAAGCGCTCGGGCTCGAGGGCCTGGACCGGCGCGCGCGTGTGATCGTGATCGTGCGTCCGCCGGGGAGTCGCTGATGAGGCCGCCCCTGGTCATGCCCTCGCGTATGCGGAGCCGTGCCGCGCGCGCCCTCGTATTTCAGGCGACACTGCTCGCGGCGTTCTTCGCGCCCGGCCTGCTGTCTGCGCAGGCCACGCTCCCGCGTTTCGGGACGGGCGTCACCTATGAGTCGTATTCGTTCAAGACACCGGAGGCGCTCGATATCCGCTCGGTATCGCTGCTCACTGTGCCGTTCGGGCTGCGCACCGACGTGCGCCCCGGCCTGACACTGAGTTTGTCGGGTGCGTATGCGCGCGCCTCGCTGGAGCAGGCGGATGGTACCGTGGGCACGCTCTCGGGGCTCACCGACACGGAAGCGAGCGCCCGCCTTGCGTTCGGCCATGGCATGGCGTCGCTCACGGGGATTGTCGTGCTGCCCACGGGCAAGCGTTCGCTGTCCTTCGACGAGATCCTGGCGGCGGGCACGGTGGCGGCGGATCTGCTGCCGTTCCGGATCAGCAACTGGGGCACCGGCGGCGGTGCGGGCATGAGTGTGGCGGTCACGCGGCCCTTCGCGGGCTTCGCCGCAGGCGTGAGCGCGGGTTACGTGCTCTCGCGTTCCTTCCATCCGCTGGCCGGCGATGTGTTCGACTATCGTCCGGGCAATCAGCTGCAGCTGCGCGCGGCCATCGATCGCACGCTCGGCTCCGCGGCCAAGGCATCCCTGAGCGTGGGCTGGCAGCGCTACAACGCCGATGAAGGCGACGGCCAGAATCTCTTCCAGACCGGGAATCGCCTGCAGGTGGTTGGTAACTTCGATTTCGCGATCGCGCGCTCCAGCGCAATTCTCTACCTGGGCTGGCTGCGGCGCGACTCGGGTGAGTTCATGCAGCCGCCGGAGTTGCTGCCTGCACAGCGACTGCTGTACGCGGGTGGCGGCATACGCTCGCCGATAGGCCGGGCGGTGCTGGTGCCGTCCGCCGATCTGCGCGTTCTTCATTCCGACGGCGCGGACCGGCGTGGTTTCACGGCCGGCCTGGGCAGCGAACTCGAGCTGCCCACGCGCACGCTCACGCTGGTGCCCGGCGCGCACTTCCGCTTCGGGCGCGCGGAATCGAGCGCCGGCGGCGAAAGCCATTACACAGGTGCCGATCTTTCGCTTTCCATCCGTTTCAACGGTACGGTGGTCCGATGACGTGGCGGCGTGTTCTTGCGGTCGTGGTGGGTGGCGTGCTGCTGTCGCAGCCGGCCTGTGACAATGCGCCGGTCGAGGCGCCCGCGCTGGCGCAGCCGGCGGACGTGGCGCTCAGCTGGTCCATCGCCGCCAGCGGCGATGGCGCGCGCCAGGCGTTTCTGAAGTCTAACCAGCTGTTAATGCGCTTCCGCGATGCCGCCAGCACGCGCAAGGAATCGCAGGTGGGTTTCCAGCCTGCCGACACGGCGACGCGCGAGCAGCTCGTCGTGAGCCTGCACAAGCTGACGGAGACGCTTTCACTCGACGTGGAAGTGCAGCGCGGCAGCGCGGCCCTGTTCCGCGGCACGCAGCCGGCGGTGCTGCGCATCGGTCGTACCACTTCGGTGAATGCTTCACTTGCGCCCGTCGTGGCGGCCGTGCGCGCGCCGCACGGACTCGCCACCATCCCCGCCTATGGCGACAGCCTGCGCCTGCAGGGCGCCGCCCTGTTCGCCACGGGTGACACCATCGACGGTGTCGGTCTGCAATGGGTCAGCCTGGACCCGGCCGTCGCCACGGTCGACACCAGCGGTCTCACGGTGGCGCGCGCGGATGGCGATGCGCATGTCGTGGTGAGCGCGGGCGCGTTCGCGGACACGACCATCGTGCGCGTCTTCGCCGATGCCCTCGGCATCACGGTCGATCCGCCGGGGGCTTCCACACCGCTCGGCAGCACGCGGCAGTACAGCGCCGTCCTCGTCGATCGACGCGGCAATGTCATCACGGGGCGGCCCGTGTCGTGGACATCATCCGATCCGAGTGTGCTGCAGATCGATGAGCATGGTGTCGCGCACATCGTGGGTATCGGCAGTGTGCAGATTGGCGCGACCAGCGGCAGCGCGCACGGCCAGGTTACGGCCACGGGCATCCCCATAGCGCCCGCGACGGACAGCCTGCGCGTCACCAACATCGGTTCCGGCATGGCCACGCTGCAGGCGAGCGTGATTCCCAACGGCGCCATCACGGCGGCCTGGTTCGAATGGGGCACGAGCGTCGTGCCCACGCCGTCGGCACTCACAGCGCGGCAGAACCTGGGCAGCGGCCTCGGCTCGATTCCCATGTCGGCTGCACTGCAGGGACTGCTTCCAAACACGCGGTACGTCGCGCGCATCGTCGCCACCAATGCGGCCGGCACGACGATAAGCGACACGATCACGTTCATCATTCCGCCCGTGCTGCCCACGGTGATGACGCTGCCCACCAGCGTGTCACCGGGCACGATCGCGTCGCTGCCCGGCATCGTGAACCCCAACAACTCGCCGACGCAGGTGTGGTTCCAGTGGGGCACGGATCCCTCACTGCAGAGCTATGATTCCACAGCCGCGCAGACGTTCAATGGCGCCGCCCCGCTCAATGTCAGCGCCATCATTCCTGCGCCGCCGACCGGCGTGACGATCTACTATCGCATCGTGGGTCGCAGCGCCACCGGTGGTGCTTTCGGCGCCATTCTCAGCTTCGCGATTCGGCCGCCGCCGCCCTCGGGCATGGTGCCCGCCATCACGACGGACGCGGCAACCAATCTCGCCAAGGGTACGGCCACGCTGAACGGGACGGCCAACCCCAACGGCCTGCCCACCACGGTCTGGTTCGAGTGGAGCGCCGACTCGACATTCGCGACCTTTGCCACCACGCCCGCGCAGGTCATCGGTTCAGGCCTTGCGCCCCAACCCTTCTCCTTCATCCTTACGCCGGTGCTCTCGGAACTGGCGCACTGGTACCGCGCCGTGGCTTCCAATGCCGAGGGCACGGTCAGAGGCGCGATCGTTCGCTTCCAGAAGTAGAGGGCATGGCAGGTGAAACGCGACAATCCCCGCGCAGCGCCGTCCCACTACGCGCTGCGTCCGGCGGACGAGCCGCTCATCCAGGCAGCACTTCGTCTTGGTGACTGGATCCTCGCCCAATCCGGCGTGTCGCGCGCGCAGCGCAAGGCCGTCACGAAACTGCAGACCGCGTTGCGTGCGCTACCACGCGCGCCGGGCGGCATGATCGCGGAATACGGCTTCCACGTGCGCTATGAGTCGCCCGACGGCAAAGGGCTGTACCGCGCGTGGCGGGTCGCGATCAGCCCCGCGGGTCTCGAGCTGTATTCCGTGTATTCGCCGGACCAGAAGATCGAGCTGGAGGAGAAGCTGTCGCACGAGCTGAACTTCTGGCTTCGGCCCGAGCGGCCGTCCAATCAGGATGGCTACTACTACGAGCAGTGGATCCAGGAAGTCTCCAATCCCGACAATTTCCGTGATCCCGCGGCACTCTTCGGATTCACCGCCGAGCTGGAGGCTGACACCGGGGACTGAAGCGTGTGCCCGTGGTTGACGGTCGCTCCTGCCCGCTGCCATCTTCTGCGTCCGCCCGGGCGGGCGTAACCCCGGCAGCAGGAGGCAGGATCGTGTTCCGCGTTACACCTCTTCCGATTTCGCGTCGTCGCGTACTCGAGCTGGCTGGCGCCACCGCCGCACTCGTCGTCGCTTGCACCGCGTGCTCCAGCGACCAGGCCGGCTGCCTCGATTCGCTGGCCATTTCCGTGGCGAATTCGCTCTTCTACACGAACGAACCGTTCACCGCGACCGCGCACTGGTCATCCAGCGGCGCGAACTGTCCCACCACGTTCGCCTGGGAGGCCGGCGCTCCTCTCAGCATCGTGGGCTCGGCCAGCGGCGCGAGCGTACAGGTGGCCGGGAGTCAGCTCGGCACCGGAACGCTCACCGTGCGCGCCGGCTCGGGCACGGAATTCACGGCTTCACGCCAGATCCAGCTGCTGCGCAGCACGGCCGTGCTCGTGGTGGAAGTCAACGGGCTCGCCAGCGGCGTGGACGCCGACATCGATCTCACGGGTCCCGCTAACACGACCCACAAGATCACGGCCTCGACGACGCTGCAGGATCTGCCGGCGGGCACCTGGAACTGGCACATCAATGATGTGACGGGTGGCCCGCTGCAGCATTGCTGGGCCGGAGTCGCACCCACCGGCGCGTTCGATCTGCAGAAGAACGACAGCGTGCAGCGTGCCTTCCAGTACAATCGGCAGACGGGACAGGTCGACTTCGTGGCGCAGGGCGTCCCTCCGTCCACGGTGGGCAGCTGGCTCAAACTATTCCCCGGAACCGGTCCCGCGTACGAATTCACCGAAGCGAAACAGAGCTTCGCGGTAGAGCCCGGCGGCTACAACTGGCAGACCTACGAGGTGGACCCGAACGGCTTCTGGTGGGTGCCGCGCAGCTTCGCAGGCACGTTTACCGTGGCTCCGGGCTTCGATGTGCCCCTGGTCGTGGACTTCGATGCGCAGGCGGGATTCCTGGTGCTCGACATCACGGGTCTGCCCGAAGGCGTGCACATGGGCGCCACGCTCTCCATGGGCGTCATCAACACGCCGATCACGCTGCCGGTGGCGGACTACCACACGCCCGGCGACTACTCCCTCGATGTGCCGGATCTGCCGGACTTCGCCAACGGTGAGACCAATCGCATCGAGACCTATCGACCCGTGCAGCGCAGCTGGTACGTGCACCTGGTCGGCGGCGATGTCGCCATGATCACGGCCGTCATGCGGCTCGACAACTGGTACGCCACCTTCAACTCGACGCTGGCCGTCACCACGGACCCGTTTGCCAACGCGCCCCTGATCGGATTGCCTGCTAACGCGGTGTTGCGAGCCACCGTGGTGCTGCCCGCGCCTTCCAGCACGGATGATCCCCTGATCACGTTCACCGGTCCCGCGCCCTGGGTTTCCGTGGCCGGGCCGCTGCACGCCGACGGCACCTTCACCGCCACCGCCACCGGTACCGTTGCCGGGTATGCGGGCGTCCCCGTGGCCTTCACAGGCACAATGGCCGAGGATGGCTCGTTCAGCGGAACGCTGAAGCTGGGAAGCGACACACCGCCCACCGGCATTCCCGGCGGCGCCACGAGCTACCAGATCACGGCGGATCGCGTGCTGATCATGGGCGCCTCGCGCGCGCCCGCTCGCTGACGCGGACTCCCGCTCCGCGGCCAGCGCGCGTCACGTTCAGCGCAGCTGCTCGAGCGTGAGCGGCGCCGTCAGCGTGCCCAGCAGCTCGCGCTGCCACCACGCGCCGCTCGCCCGCCGTTCCGCCCGCGTGCTGAAGCGGTAGCGGTACAGCACGAGTCGCAGATACTGCGGCGGCGCGTCCGGAAAGGGATTGCGCGCCAGCAGCCGCAGCACCGCCGGTGAGCCCTCCAGCACGCGCTCCATGAATGGCGCCAGCCAGCTGCCGTTGCCGCGCGGATCGAGTGCGCCGAACCACATCTGCCAGTCGAGCCGCGGCATGTACGGCTCGATCAGGCGAGGCGGCCGCTGCGGCGCGCCCGGCTTGAATCGGAACTCGTAGGCCTGCCACGTCACGGTGTCGCGACTGCCCTCCATCACGATCTCCGGACGCTGCGTCGTCATCACACGGAACAGCCCGTAGCCGTTGATCGAGCGGAACGGCGCCACCGGCGAGAGCACGGAGTTGATCCACGGCGGCACAGCACCGCTGGCCGTTGCCACCATCTCCCGCACCAGCGTGACGGTTGCCAGCGCCGCCAGCACGCCCGCCAGCATGCGCTTGCTCGTGCTGCTGCGCGCAGGCGAGGCGGAACGCAGCGGCGTCAGGGCTGCGGGCGTGTCTGCCGCCGGCGGCGCCGCTGCCCCCGGCTGCACCAGCGCCGCCAGCCGCCGGCGCAGGCGCTGCGGCGCGAGTCGCAGCAGCAGCTCGTCATCCAGCGCAGCGGCGCACAACACCAGCGTCAGCAGATTGAAGAAACCGTAATTGCCCGTTAGCGCGATGACCAGCTGCAGCCCGATGAGCAGCGCGCAGGCCGTTCGCCGGGCCAGCGACCCCCGCAGCGGTGCCAGCACGAACCAGGGCGCCACCAGCTCGACGCAATAGACGAACAGCGTGCTCGCCTTCTGCCAGGCCTGCGGCAGCTGCGCCGCGTACCACGCCGCCGGCGTGGGCAGGGGCTGCGTGAAGTAGTGGTAGTTCAGCGCCGTGAGATTGCGCCACGTCGGGTCACCGCTGAGCAGCTTGGTGATGCCGGACAGGAACATCAGGCGGAACAGCAGGAACCAGATGAGCCAGCGCGCCGCGGGCGAAGCTGGCTCGCGCCACCAGCGCGCGCGCCAGCCGGTGGGGGCGTACAGCAGGGCCAGAAACCCGGTTTCCAGCAGCAGGCCGTCCCACTGGAAATTGAGAAACGTCTGACCCGCCACGCTGATCGAGAGATAGAGCAGCCACGCCAGCGTCAGCAGCGGCAGCGGCGCGATGCCGGCCGCGACCACGGCGCCCGCGGCGGCGCCCGCCCAGCACACGACGAGCAGCATGGCATCGCTGTGCGCAATCCACAGCACCGTCGGCACGACCGGGTACACGCGCGAACCATAATAGTCGTGCGCTGCCTGCAGGAACCGGCCGATCGGGAGAATGCCGTGCTCGCCCACGAGTCCCGTGATCTGCACGGCAAGCGACACGAACGCGACGAGGTAGACGAAGCCCAGCAGTCGCAGGAACAGGGCACGCGAGATCACCCAGGACGCACGGTCGCGCTGCGCCAGCCAGCGCTGCACCGCACCCGTAACCGCGGCCCGGCGCCAGCGCCCGACTCGCTTCTCGCTCACACTGCGGCTCGCTGCAGACGGACCTCGCTGGTTGCACCCACGCTCGCTGCGCCGAGGCGTGGATGCTATGGGTCCGTCGCAGCGCACGCAAAGCGGCGGGCCGGGCCGCGCATCACGACTGCTGTCCGGGCGTGCCCGGCCCTCGATTCACCGCGCCGGCGCCATCACTCGTGCGTCAGCGCGCGCACCGGATCCAGCCTCGCCGCCCTGCGCGCCGGCAGCCACGCGCCCAGGAAGGTGACCAGTACGAGCAAGGCGACGACGCTGCCGAACGTGACCGGGTCCGTCGGGCTCACACCCACGAGCATGCTCTTCAGTGCGGACGAAAGCGGCAGTGCCAGTGCCACGCCCGCAACAATGCCCAGCAGCGCGCGCACCATGCCTTCACGCACGATCATGCGCACCACGCGCGTCTGCTCCGCTCCCATGGCCATGCGGATGCCGATCTCGTGCACGCGCCGGCCCGTACCGTACGCCGTCACGCCGTAGATGCCCACGGCGCCCAGTGTCAGCGATACGGCTGCGAACGCCAGCATCAACGCCGCGATCAGCCGGAACGGCGCAACCCGCGTATCGATCAGCGCCTGCATGGGCTGTACCTCGAACACCGGCTGATCCGCATCGACCGACCACACTGCACGCTGCGCCGCTTCCGCCAGCGCGAGCGGATCGCCGCTCGTGCGGATCGCCAGACTGCGCGAGCGCGTGGCGGCCTGCGCCACCGGCAGATAGATCGACGGCTCGGGCGCCCGTGTGGGTGAACGCTCGCGCATGTCCGCCACAATGCCGACGATGGTCCACGCGGAATCATTCACGATCAGCGTGCGGCCCACTGGATCCGTTTCGCGGAAACGCTGGCGCGCCAGTGTCTCGTTCACCAGCGCCACCCTCGCCGTGCGTGCGTTGTCGGATCCGGTGAGCGCGCGGCCGCGCAACACGCGCACCCGCATCGCCTCGAGGTAGCCCGGCGAGAGGTAGCCCATGCGCGCGGCGTACCCATTGGCACGCGGCGAGAGATCGCCTCTCACCGTGAACGTGTTCACATTGTTCGAGCCGCGCACCGGCAGGCTCTGGATGGTGCCCGCCGCCTGCACACCCGGCAGCGCACGCACCTGCTCCAGCACGCGATCGTACAACTGGTTCAGCGCGGCCGCATTCGCATACTTCGACTCCGGCGGCGTCATGCGCAGTGTGAGCACGTGCCCCGCATCGTAGCCCGGATCCTGTCGCTGCATGCCGACCACGCTGCGCATCATCACACCGCCACCCACGAGCAGCACCACGGCGAGTCCGGTCTGCACCACCACCAGCGTGCCGCCGAAGCGCCGGGCCTTGCGGCCCTCGCCGGCGCGGCCCTCATCGCGCAGCTCGCGGCCGCTGGCCGACGAGGCGCGCAGCGCGGGCAGCAGGCCGAACAGCAGTGTCGCCGCCAGCGAAGCACCCAGTGCGAACCACAGCGCGGCCGCATCCACGCGGAAATGGAACACCGGTGACACCTCCGCCGGCATTGCCGCCGCGATCGCGCGTACCCCGGCGATGGAGAGCAGCACACCCACCGCCCCGCCTGCCAGCGCGAGTACCAGGCTCTCCGTGAGCAGCTGGCGCAGCACGCGCGTTCGTCGCGCGCCCAGCGCCACCCGCACCGCCAGCTCGCGCCGCCGTCCGTTGGCGCGCGCAAGCAGCAGGTTAGCCACGTTCACGCAGGCCATCAGCAGCACGAACGTCACCGCCACCATCAGCACCAGCGCCGCCTGGCGGCCCACTTCGCCCAGCAGATCCGAGCGCACCGTGACCGCATACGACGTGAAACCACGGTTCGTCTCGGGAAACGACGCCGCCAGTGCTGCGGATACCGCACTGACCTCGCGGCTGGCCTGCTCCACGCTTACACCCGGCAGCAGCCGTGCGAACACCACGTGTGAGTGATCGCTTCGCCTCGCCTCCGCCGGAATCTCGCGCAATGCCGTGAACAACTCCGGTGCGCCCTCGGGATACACGAAGTTTGCGGGCAACACACCGATCACCGTGAACGGCTCGCCGCTCAGCTGGATCACGCGCCCCGCCAGCGATGCATCACCGCCGAAACGTCGCTGGAAAAACGCCCACGACAGGAGCGCGACGCCCGGTGCACCCGGCTGCATGTCGCTTTCCGCGAAATCGCGACCCTGCGCGGGCTGCACCCGGAACACATGCAACAGGTCCGCCGTGACCCGCATTGCCTCCAGGCGCTCCGGTCGCTCGACACCCGAAAGGTTCAGTGACGCCCGCTCCACCACGGCCAGCGACTCGAATGCATGCGTGCGCTGCTTCCAGTCCCACGCATCAGCCAGCGACGCATCCGTGTGCGTCCAGCCGAGGTCGTGATTCGCCGACCAGATGTTCACCAGCCGATCGCCGTCCGCATACGGCAGCGGCCGCAGCAGCAGGCCGTAGACCATGCTGAAGATGGCCGTGTTGGCGCCGATACCGAGCGCCAGTGTCAGCACCGCCATCAGCGCGAACAGGGGCTGCCTCGTCATACTGCGCAGCCCCAGTTTCACATCCGTCGCAATCGAACCCATCATTGAAGGCCTCCGCCGGCGCCGCTGCGCGCGCCACGAACCAGACATGTCATTGCTCGCTTCCCAGGCGCCACCCTCGAGCAGCGCGCGCCGCAGGCGAGGCCGCATCCGCAACACCAGACCACCACGCAGACAGTCGTACAGCAAGTGCGCCATTGTCCGGACGTGTGTCTCGCCCCGCGCACGCGACAGTTCCAGCATGCGCGTGTACGCGTCCAGCAGCTCGTCACCACCGCCTTCGCGCAACGCACGCGGATACACGCGCAGCGCCAGCCGCAGCAGCCTCTGCGTGGCGCTCACGCCGGCGACGTGCCCCGCAGCACACGCTTGCTGCGCGCCGCGCGTACGTACGCCTCCATGCGCTCGACTTCCTGCTCCAGCACGCGCCTGCCCGCAGCCGTGATCGCCCAGAAGCGCCGCTTGCCACCTTCCGTCGGCGCATCCGCCGGCGCATGCACCTCACGGATCCAGCCGCGCTGCGCCAGCTCCGCCAGCGACCCGTACAGCGCGCCCGGCCACAGCCGCAGCGCACCATCCGTCCGCTCCAGCACCTCTTCCATGATCGCTGTGCCGTGCAGACTCGCGTCCGCCACCGACAGCAGGATCTGGAACCAGGCCGCTTTCAGCGCCTCGTCTCGCCGCGCCACCGCTTCCTCGCATTTATACGAAATCGTATAGATGCATTACTAGCGCAGCGCCGGCACCCCGTCAAGCACGTGCTACTCCGCGCGCAGCGCCTCGAGCGGTGTGATGGATGCCGCGCGCCAGGCGGGGAGCAGCGCGGCGCCCAGGATCGCCAGTGCGAGTGCGGCGGTGGCGAGCACGAAGGTGAGTGGATCGGACGGCGTCACGCCGTAGAGGAGGGAAGCGATCAGGCTGCTGCCGGCGCGCGCCAGCAGCAGCCCGCCGGCGAGGCCGACGCCGAGGAGCAGCAGCGCACGGCGCACGACCTGCGAGAGGATGGCGAAGCGGCTCGCGCCCAGCGCGGCGCGGACGCCGAACTCGCGTGTGCGCTGCGTCACCTGGTACGCGAGCACGCCGTAGCAGCCCACCAGCGCCAGCACGAGCGCGAGCACGCCGTAGATGGACATGAGCGTCATCTGGAAGCGCGGGAAAGCGACGGACTGGCTCGCCAGTTCCGTCATGGTGGAGAGATTGCGCAGGGGCAGGTCCGGATCCACCGAAGCGACGATCTGACGCAGCCCGTCGGCTGTCAGGGTGCGGGTTGCATCGTGCACCACCAGCTGCGTGCGGGCCCATGGCAGCTGCCAGAACGAAGCAAAGACCTCGGCGCGCGCATCGGTGATACCGCCCATGAAGCGTACGTCGGCACTGATGCCCACCACCGTGAAGTCGCGCGCCGTGCCATCGATGTCGATGCTCACGTGATGGCCCAGCGGGTCGGCGCCGTCCGGCCACAGCCTGTGCGCGGCGTTTTCATTGATGACCAGTGACAGCGGGCCGTTCGGCCCCTCCGCCTCGCGCAGATTGCGGCCCCGCAGCAGTCGCATGTCCATCACGTCGAAGTAATCCGGCGACGCGGAGCGGAAATGGATACTGAGCGGCCGTTCCGGAGGAGCGTCGGGCGCCCGGCCATCAATGCCGGTCACGCGCACGAACATCGATGACCCGCTCAGCGGCAGATCCGTGACCAGTGCCGCACGCGGACGGCCGGGCGCGGCCTGGATGCGCTGCAGCAGCCCCTGCCAGAACTCCGTGTTAGTGACCTGCGCCGAGGTGGTGGGCAGCGCCAGCGTGGCGATGAGGCGGTCGCGCGTGTCGAAGCCCGGATTCGCGGGACGCAGGATCAGGAAGGTGCGCGCCAGCAGCACGGTGGCGATCAGCAGCACCAGCGCCAGCGCCACCTCGCCGCTGACGAGCAGTTCGCGCCAGCGGCGGGAGGCACGCGTGGCCGTCACGCGCAGCGCGGCGCCCGTTGCGTGCGCCGGACGCGAGCCTGCCAGCGCCGGCGCCAGTCCACCCAGCACGGTGGTGAGTGACGCGACCAGCAGCGTGAAGCCCAGCACGGCGGGGTCGAGGTGGACGTCTTCCAGGCCGCGGATCGTGCCGGCGGCAAGGGCCGTCGTGGCGTGCACGGCCCACCACGCCAGCAGCAGTCCCCCGGTGGCGCCGGCCACGGCCAGCAGGGCGCTCTCCGTCAGCAGCTGCCGCAGCAGCATGCCTCGCCCTGCGCCCAGTGCCGCGCGCACGGATAGCTCGCGCAGGCGGGTTCCGGTACGCGATAACAGCAGGTTTGCCACGTTCGCACACGCGATGAGCAGCACCAGCACGGACGCGCCCAGCAGCACCAGCAGCGGCGAGCGCAGGTCGCCCACCAGCACATTTCGCAGCCACTGCGGGTTCACGATGCGCCGCACATCGCGCAGACTGCCCTCGGCCTGGAAGCGCTCGCCCACCGCTGTCGCCTGCGTGCGCACCTGCTCCAGTGTGGACCCGGCGGCGACCCGTCCGATCAGCGTGAGCGAGCGCGTCGGAAACTGCGTCGCCGGCACCCAGAAATCGATGTCGCGGAAATACAGGAAGGCGCTGGAAGGCAGTGCGCCCACGACCGCGTAGTTCACGCCATTCAGCACCACCGAGCGCGCCGCACTGCGGCCGGCGGGTGCCAGCGTGTTCCACATGCGTGCGCTGACCAGTGCCACGGGCGACGCGTTGGCTGCGAAGTCCTGCTCGCTCCAGAGACGCCCCTGCGCGGCACGCGCGCCCAGCAGCGACAGCAGCTCGGGTGACGCCAGCATCACGGTCGACTGTGTGGCTGGACCGGCCCCCGTGCGAACCGCGCTGCCCAGCCCGTACGCCGCGGTGCGGTCCAGCGACGACAGCCCTGCGCGCCACTCGGCGAGATTGTCGGGGCGGATGACGGTGCTCGCGATGTGCACCAGGCGATCACCGTCCGGGTAGGGCAGGGAACGCAGCAGCAGCGCGTTCACCAGTGTGAAGATCGCCGTGTTGGCGCCAATGCCGAGCATCAGCGTGAGCAGTGCGGTCAGCGCGAAGGTGCGCTCGCGCAGCAGTCCGCGGATGGCGAAGCGAAGGTCACGCCGCAAGGCATCCATGGCAGTTCCTGCCGATGTTCGATGATGAATGTCACCCGCAGTCTTTGGGACACACGAGGCGGTCCGTCCGCTACACCAGACGATCGGGCCATGGCGGAGCCGGGTCGCATGCGGCTTGCGCCCGCACGCCGCGCGCTCCACCGCGCTGTTCCCCCACGTGGCTGGTTCAGCTGTGGCCGCGCAACGCTTCGACGGGATTCACACCGGCGGCGCGCAGCGCCGGCAGCAGCGCCGCGCAGGCGGCGGTCAGGCACAACGCGGCGGCCGCCAGCGCAAAGCTGGCCGGATCGGTCGGAGCCACACCGAAGAGCAGCGAAACGAGCAGGCGTGTCGAAGCCCAGGCCAGTGCCACGCCCACTGCGACACCCGCACCGATGAAGCGCAACCCGCGGCCCAGCACGTGTCGTGCAAGGTCGCGCCTCGTTGCGCCCAATGCCGCGCGTACGCCGAATTCGCGCCGCCGCTGGGTCACTGTGAATGCCAGCAGGCTGTAGCAGCCCACCAGCGCGAGCAGCACGCCCAGGGCGCTGATGCCCAGCATGAGCACCAGGTGGAAGCGCGGCTGCGCGACCGCCCTGGCGGTGATATCGGAGAGCGTTGTCACCGCGGCCAGCGGAATGTCGGGATCGATCTCGGCCGCCAGGCGCCGCAGTTGCGCCTCGTTCAGACCGCCGTCCCGCGTGTGCATCACGAGATTGAACCTCGCCTGCGGCGCCTGCCAGAAACTGGTCAGCACTTCCGCGCTCACCGCGTCGGTCATGCCCAGGCTGCGCGCATCATTGATTACGCCTACCACCGTGAATTCCCGGGGGCTGCGACCCATGGCGAGCGTAATGCGATGACCCGGCGCCTCGGCGGTTCCGCCCAGCAGCCGGCGCGCCGCGCTTTCGTTCAGCACCAGGACCGGCGCACCGCCCGGTCCATCCGCCGGCCCGAAGCCGCGCCCCTGCACGATGCGCATGCCCAGCGTTTCCTGGTAACCCTGCGTTATCGCGCGATACTGGAAGCGCGCGGACCCGCCGGGCGCAAGCGGCTGGCCGTCCACCGACAGCACCTGCACCGTGCCGGTGAGCCCGGTGAAGGGCACGGTCGTGGCAATGGCGGCCACGCGCACACCGGGCTGCACGGCCAGGCGCTGCAGCAGCCGCTGCGCGTAGTTCGTGGCCGCGCGCGTCGCATCACCGGCTGCGGGCACGCGCACCTCCGCGACCAGGCGGTTTTCGGCGGAGAATCCCGGAGCGCGAGGCTGCAGCGTCAGGAAGGTGCGCAGCAGCAGGACCATGGCCACCAGCACGACCAGCGCCAGCGCGATCTCGCCACCGATCAGGAATTCGCGGCCACGCTGCGCACCACGACTCGCACTCACGCGCGTTTGCGCGCCCGCCGCCATGCCGGACGCTCCGCGCAGCGCGGACAGAGCCGGACCCAGACCGGCCGCCAGCACGGTGACCAGCGACAGTGCCAGCGTGAAGCCAATCACCAGCGGGTCGAGTCGCACGGCACGCAGCTGGTCCATCCATGGCGGTGCGAAGCGCAGCAGCGCGTGCGTGCCCCACCATCCCGTGAGCAATCCGAGAGCGCCTGCGGGCAATCCGGTGACCAGACTCTCCACCAGCAGCTGACGCAACAGAACGCCTCGTCTGGCGCCCAGCGCGGCGCGCAGCATCAGCTCGCCGGTGCGCGCGCTGCCGCGCGCCAGCAGGAGCGTGGCCACATTGACGCACGCCATCGCCATGACCAGCACGGCTGCGGCGAGAGCGATGAGCAGAGGCAGGCGCAGCTGTCGGGTTTCGCTCTCGCGCAGCGACTGGAGGTAGCTCGCCGGCTTCGTGCCGGGCGGCGCCCAGTCCGCGACCGGTCGGCTCGCCGCAGCGGCTTGTGCCTCGCGCTTCGCGCTTTCCAGCGAGGCTCCCGGCGCGAGTCGCGCCAGCGGGTTCACGGCAACGTCCGGCCCGGAGAACGGCAGCCATACTTCCGCATCACCTGCGGGCAGAGCGAAGCCACCCGGCAGCACGCCCACCACGCCGTACGCAATGCCGTCGAGCACTATCGACCGATTGGTCAGCGACGGACCGCCGCCCAGCACGTCGTGCCAGAGCCGGGCGCTCACCACGGCGACCGGCGCGGCACCGGGCTGTTCATTGGCGCCGTCGAGCAGGCGGCCCATGGCCGGCTTCGCGCCCAGCAACGACAGAAAGCCCGCCGAAACGGGACTGACTTCGACCTCGCGCGCAGGACCGGCGCCCGTGAGCGCAGCCGAGCCCAGGCCGCTGCCTTCCATGCGATCGAAGGCGGGCAGCGCGCTGTGCCAGTCGGCGAGGTTGCCCGACTTCATTTCCGCCGTGCTCGAGAGCAGCACCAGCCGCCCGGCGTCAGGCCAGGGCAGCGCGCGCAGCAGCAGCGCATCCACCATGCTGAAAACAGCACTGTTAGCGCCGATGCCGACGGCCAGCGTGAGCACCACGGTCAACAGGAATGCGCGCTGCCTCGCCAGCGAGCGCAGCGCCACGCGTACATCTCGCAGCAGCCCATCCATCACTTGACCTCCAGCGGGATCCGTCCCTGACGCGCACGCGGGAGCGGGCGAGCCACGCGGATCGACCCGGTCGCCTCAGACCTTCGACACTGCGATGCACTCGCGGGATGCAGCCTGCGCCCGGCGCGGACGCCATGCCGCCAGCGGGCGCAGTCGGGGAATGGAATCAGAAGGGGTAGTGCTTGACGAAATCGCTGACCCGCGCGGGAGCGCCGGCAACGGTGGCGTACCACACGCCGTTGGTCCACAGGAAGATGCTCTTCTCGTCGGCCTTCTGCACCTGCACCCAGCGGCCCACAGGCTGTTTGTCCTTGCCCACCATGCGGCCCTGATCGATCACCGTGTAGCCCTTCTGCTCCAGCCGGCTGTCATTGCTGCTTATCCACAATTCGCTGCGCTCCGTGGACACCAGCTTCACGATTTCCTGCCAGATCTCGCCGCCCTCCGCATCGCGGAAGACACACTGCACCGCGTCGGTCACATCGCTGACCATGAGGTCCTTGCGGCGCGTGACATTGACCAGCGTGTAGCTGCCCACGCGTGGCTCCACGCGGTCGCCCAGCGAGCCGGACGGGTAGGTACTCACATCCCACACGGGTACAATGCCGCCGCCTTTGCGCATGAAGACCGCTTCCGCGCACGCCTTCGCGGCGTTGTGGTAGCCCCAGTTGAAGGCGTCGATGCGATTGCCGGGTGAGCCGTGCGCCTGCGGATCCAGCCAGAGCACGTCAGTGCTGCCCGCGCGGAACAGGCCGCTGATCGCCTCTTCCATGTCGCCCGGCTCGAGCATGTGCTGCCGCTCGGCGTAGCGCGTGTACGCGCCCGCGTAGCAGTCGGCCTGCAGCTCGTAGCGCAGCGGGATGCTGTCCTGCCAGCCGCGATTCGACTGCGTGAGGTGGCCCCACTCGTGTGCCACGATGACCACAGGCGCGTAGTCGCCGCGCTTGAACTCGTCGCCCAGGAAGTTCATGTCGAAGTACAGGCCGTGATCGTTGCCGCAGAAGAAAGCGTTGTCGAGTTCCGCGGCGCCGCAGGGCGTCTGTATCTCCTGGGTGTAGCCGCGCACCACCGTGGGCGGCCGATAGATAACACCGAGTTTGGGCGTCTCCTCGCGCCAGAACTGGTCGACGCTGCCGCGCGCCAGCTGAAACAGGTCGTTCACGGAATCCGGGCAGCCGTCGTTGTCCGCGAAACCGTTCACCGTCTCGGGCTGGTCCGGGCACTTGTCCACGTCATCCGGAATGCCGTCGTGATCGCGATCGCCGCGCCCGCGCATCTGCATGGCCATGAGCAGCGGCAGGCTGAGCAGCACGAGGACGGGTGTTCGCAGGCGACTCCCGTGCGCGCGCTTCATGGGCGGCCCGGGGTGGAAGCGGCCGCAGTGACGCCCTCAATGGCCCGGCGACGCTCGCGGATGGCGCCGCGCAACGCGTCCATCTCGCGCGTCAGCGCGGAGCGCGCGCCTGCATTAGTCTCGCCCGCGGCGCGCCGCTTGGTGAGCGCCAGCTGCACCTGGCAGTTGTGCAGGCCGCGCAGCTGCACGCTGCGCGTCAGCCCGTGCCGCATCATGGTGCTCAGGTAGAGGCGGGCACGCTGCCCGTGCGCCGCCAGCAGCTCGAGATCGCGAGCGGTCGCCGCACCATCCGGGCCGTCTTCGCCGGCGAGCTGCTCGACAATGGCGCGCTTTTCACTGCGCAGCGTGTACAGGCCTACCGCCACCAGCAGCAGCAATGGCAGCGCGAGCGCCAGCGATGAGCGCAGCACGGCGAGGCCGCCCTGACCGTTCCACGACAGCCACCGGTATCCCGTGTTAGCCAGCACCGCCAGCAGCAGACCGGCGGCGGGCGGCAGCAGTCGCCGGAGCAGCCCGCGGTACTCGAACGCGGCCGCCACACCCACGCCGCTCAACGCACCGAACACGCCATGCGCGAGGCCCGTGAGTGCGGCGGCGCCCAGCAGTGACAGCCAGGGCCGCGCATACACATTGGGCGGCGCCGAGCGCAGCACCAGCTCGCGCAGAAAGGTGCCGCCCGTCGCGTAACCCAGCCCGGCCGCCGCTCCGTACACGATGCCGTCCATCACATCGTTCAGCTCGGACCAGCCACGCGAGCGCGCCGCCAGCTGCACCAGAAACAGACCCAGGATGATTGCGGCAAAGACCGCCGCCTCTTCTGCGGCGGCGCCGTGCAGCAGCGTCAGCTCGATCGTGAAGGAAGGAATGAAGAGGCGGACCAGCGCGGCACCCGCCGCGCCCGCGCCGAAGAGCAGCAGGACAGCCCACAGCGGCTCACGCTCGTTCATGTCCAGCACCCGGATGAGTGCCAGATAAATGACCGCGATCGCCAACGACAGCGTAAGGGCCAGCATGGTAGTCGCGTGCGCCGAAGCTCGATGAACAACGGGCTGGTATGACCCTCCAGCAGATTGCGGCCGGCGGTCCCGACCGTCAAGTCTCTCCGCGCGTCAGGCCAGAACCCGTGGCCGCGTCACGAGCGTGCGCGGGCGCTCGTTGCTTCACGGCCACGCCATGACTCATGCCAGGCAGGAGGCGACGCTTGTCCCTGCGCATTCTGATCGTCGGAGACCATGACGAGCGCGTCATCGCGCATCGTGCCAATCCTCTCTCGCTGGAGCTGGCCGCCCGCGCCCTCGGTCAGACGGTGACGGCGGCGTGGCCGGGCACGGAGGCCATCGCCGCGCAGCCAGCAATGATCGCCGGCTTCGACGGCATCTGGTGCGTGCCCGACAGCCCGTACCGGTCGACCGGGGGCGCGCTCGCTGCCATCCGCTTCGCACGCGAGCAGCATCGCCCGTTCCTGGGAACCTGCGGCGGATACCAGCACGCGCTGCTCGAGTATGCGCGCAATGTCCTGCGCCTGGAACAGGCCGATCATGAAGAGCTGGAGGCCGCCAGCCCGCTGCTGCTGATCAGCAGACTCGCCTGTTCCATGGTCGAAGTGCACGGGAGCATTCGCCTGCAGCCGGGTTCGCGCGCAGCCGCGCTCGCCCGCAGCACCCGCCTCGCCGACGAGGCGTACCACTGCAGCTTCGGCCTGAATCCCCAGCTGCGCTCGCTCTTCGATAGCGGACCGCTGCGCATTACGGGCGAAGACGACCAGGGTGAGGCCCGCATCATCGAACTCGACGATCACCCCTTCTTCATGGCCACCATGTTCCAGCCGGAGCGGCGTGCCCTGCGCGGCGAGCTGCACCCGCTGGTGGGCGGTTTCGTCGAGGCAGCAGGCCGCGCGCGCTCCCGCCTGATCGCGTGAAGCCGTACGCCGCCTCGACCTCATTGAGGACGAGCTGGGCGCCATGCGCCGCACCCAGGATCGTCTGCTCGAGCAGCGACAGTTCTACGAGAAGCTGGGCGCCGGCCAGTAGCTGCGCGCAGGCGCGCCGCGCCCCCAGCCGTCGCGCGCTTCACGTTTCACCCCAGACCCCTTGATCCACCGGCCCGCCGGGTCCATCGTGTAGTGTATTGGTGAACTAATACACCAATGCGCTAACGCACCAGACACACACACACCGCACTCATGCTCATTGTCGTCGACACACACAGTGGCGTGCCCGTGTATCGCCAGCTCATGGAGCAGATCCGCTTCCATGTGGCGAGCGGGCTGCTGGCGGCGGGCGATGCGCTGCCGTCGACACGCGCGCTGTCGGGCGAGCTGAACGTCAATCCGATGACGGTGAGCAAGGCGTACGCGCTGCTGGAGCGGGAGGGTGTGGTGGAGCGGCGGCCGGGGCGACCGCTCGTGGTGCGCGGCCTGAGCGCGGCGCACACTCGCCTGGCGCGCGGCGAGCGGCTGCGCCGCAGTCTGGCGCCCAGCGTGGCCATGGCAAAGCAGCTGGGAATGAGCAATGCGGAGGCGGTGGATGTGTTCCGCGAGATGCTGGCCGGAGACAGCAGGAGGCGTGCGTGATGCAATCGGCGGTTGGGGTTGGCGCAGGCGGAATCGTGTTCGAGGCGAGGGGTCTGACGAAGCGGTTCGGCAGCACGGACGCGCTGGTGGATGTCGACCTTGCACTGCCGGCTGGCGCTGTGGTTGGGCTGATCGGAAAGAACGGCAGTGGCAAGACGACGCTGCTGCGTCACGTGATCGGGCTGCAGCTGCCCACCGCCGGTTGGTGCCGCACGTTCGGTTGCGCGACGGCAGATCTGGGCGCGGCGGAGCTGGCGCGCATCGGTGTCGTGCACCAGGAGGGTCGCTTCCTGCAATGGATGCGGGTGCAGCAACAGCTGCGCTACATCGCTTCGTTCTACGAACGCTGGGATGCTGACCTGGAAGAGCGTCTGGTCGATGAGCTGGAGCTGGATCTGCGCCAGCGGGTTGCGGCCCTGTCGCCGGGCAATGTCCAGAAGCTCGCGATCATTGCGGCGGTGTGTCATCACCCGGCACTGCTGCTGCTGGACGAGCCCATAAGCGCGCTCGATCCGATTGCGCGCAGCCAAATGCTGCGTTTTCTGCTCGAGCTGATCCGCGAGGAAGGCACTACCGTCGTCATCTCTTCGCACGTGCTGCACGACATCGAGACCATTGTGGATCGCATCGTGTGCCTGGAGCGCGGCCGCCTCTGCGCGTGGGCGCCGCTGGACGAGCTGCTCGAACGCTACGAGGAATGGGTCGTCACCTCGCCGGCGGGAGCACTGCCGGCTCGCTTCAATGAAGCGTACGTGGTGACGCAGCAGGTCACGAGTCAGCGCGCGCGTCTCCTGGTGCGCGACGCGGCGCCCGACCTCGGCGCGTTCAGCGTGCGCTACGCCGCGGGCGTCGAGACGCGGGCCGTGAACCTGGAGCGCGTCTTTCCCGACCTTGTGGGTGCGGTGTGAGCCGGCTGCCGTGGTCAGCGTTCTGCCGGCTGTTGTGGCGGCCCGTGCTGCTGGCATGGGCGCTGCTCATCGCCGTGTTCGCATTGGCGCCAGGTCTGCTGGTGGCGGGCGGGCCGCGGGCGGTGCTCGCAGCGCTGCGAACAGGAAGCGCGGACCCGGGTTCGGCGCAGGCGCTGGCGGACGCGCTGTTCGTGCTCCCGGCGGTGGCGGGGCTGTTCACAGGTCTGGCTGTTCGCAATGTGGAATCGAAGCTGTTCGGCTGGATGCTGCCGGGCATGTACACGGTCCATGCGCTGTCACTCACCGGTCTGGCGCTGCTCGCATCGCTGCCTGCGGTGGCGGTTGCCGCCACCGCGGGCGCAGGTCCGGCCGGAGCGATCCTGGCATTCGACGTTCTGGTCTTCTGCGCGGCATTCTCGCTCTTCGATCGGGTGGCGACGCGCGGGGCTCTGTGGGTGGGACCCCTGGTGGGGGCTGCCGGCTGGCTGCGCGCCGATGATCTGCTGGCCGCGGTAGTGCGTCATGAGACGGCTGCCCTGGCGGCGCTGCCCGTGGGACTGCTGCTCCTCCCGCTCAGCTATGGCAGAGGCGCGCGGCGCACGCGGCTGCTGCTGCCGCCATGGCGGGGCTGGTTCGCGTCGACAGGGGATGGCGCTCCCGAGGCGAGGGACGGGAAGCAGACCCCGTATCGCCGGCTGACTTCCAGTTCCGGGGCCGGCACACTGGCCTGGGTGCATGCGCTGCGGCTGGAACGCTTCGGGGGTGTGCGGGGCGGCGCCTGGACTAACCGCGCGTTAATGCTCGCGGTGGGCAGCCTGATGCTCCTGTTCATGGGTACGTCGGGTGGCGGCGAAGTCTGGGTCGTCATCGCGGGCATGGCCCACACGCTCACGCCCGGCCCGCTGCTGCCCGTGCCGTACCCGCTGTCGCGCGGCGACCGCGCTCGCGTGACGTGGGCGTCCAGCCTCCTCGACAACCTGCAGGTGGCCGCGGTGCTCGGCGCCGGGGTGCTGCTGTTGCATGTCGTGCAAGTGTCTTTCAGCCTGAGTCATCTGCCGGCTCGGGGAGCGCTCGCGCTGATGCCCCTTGCCGTGCTGGCGTGGGCGCCGATCCTGCAGGCCTTCAGCGTGCGCCGCGGTCCCAGATGGGTCGAACATCAGTCCGGCCACGTCCTGCTCACATGGGGGGGCACGGCGCTGGCCTTCGCGATTGCCACGAGTGCCACCTTCCATGTCGTGCGCGTTCTCGCGGGACATTCGCCGGCCGTGACACCCGCGCTGGCTGTCGGCATCCTGCTGTTCATCACGCTCGCCGTGCAGGCAGGCTGGCGACTCTGGCTGAGCCGCCACTTCCGGCACGCCGATCTGTACGGCTGAGTCCGGGCGCCCCGCCACGGGGGACTTGCCACCATCCGCCTCCGGTTCGAACTTGGGAAGGCGTGCGCTGCGCAGCGTCTCGAAGGTGATCCCGTGTCCGAGCACAGCGAGGCTCGGTTGCTCTTTTCTGCCCAGGCGGATGTCGTTCCAGCCCCGGTCGTTCGCGCGACGGGGGTGCACGTACGGGTCACCCCGCAGTGCAGCCAGCCATGAATCGTATCGACGCCACAGACGTCTGACGCGCCGCGCTCGACACGCCCGCAGGGCAGTCCGGTGCGGGACCCCGTGGATGGGCCGCTGCCAGCAGCGTGCGATCCACTACGTCTGTTCGAGAAGGTCGGCGATCCCGGAGAGCGTGCCCTGGGAAGCGGAGACCGCATGAAGCAGCTGCCGCGAGTGACGTTGCTCTGGTCACGATCCGACGCCCGAGGCGGCGCGGACCGTGATGTCGCACGTCGCGTGTTCGGCCCGGATCGAATTCGCTGATGGATCGACTGACACTCTGGGTCGGGTTCGGCCTCATCGTGGCCGGCATGATGCTCCTCGACCTGGGTGTCTTTCACCGACGCGCTCGGGAGAGCACATTCGCGGAGGCGGTCGGCTGGAGCCTCCTCTGGATCTTCGTCTCCCTCGCCTTCGCCTTCGTCATCTTCAAGCGTCTCGGTTCCACGGCGGGCCTCGAGTTCATGGCCGCCTATCTCATCGAGAAGGCGCTCTCCGTCGACAACCTGTTCGTATTCTTCCTGATCTTCACGGCGTTCTCCGTGCGCCGCGCGTATCAGCACCGGATCCTGTTCTGGGGCGTTCTCGGTGCTCTCGTCCTGCGCGGCACCGTCATCGGCGCGGGTGTTTACCTGATCCAGACCCTGCACTGGATGATCTACGCGTTCGGCGCGTTCCTCGTCCTTGCCGGGTTGCGTCTGCTCCGCTCCAAGGACGATGAGCTGCTGGATCCATCGGACCTGCCTGTGCTGCGCGTGGCCAGGCGCCTGCTGCCCGTGGTGCCGGGCGACCATGGCGGACGCTTCTTCGTGCGCAGCAACACGAAGAACATCGCCGGCTGGGCCGCCACACAGCTCCTCGTCGTCCTGATTCTGGTGGAGACGACAGACCTGGTCTTCGCTCTCGATTCCATTCCGGCCGCCTTCGGTGTCACCACCGATCCATTCCTCGTCTACAGCTCGAACGTCTGCGCCGTGCTCGGTCTGCGGGCGCTCTACTTCGTGCTGGCGCGCGCCGTGGCCGGCCTTCGCTACCTGCGAGCGGGACTCGCTGCCGTGCTTTCCTTCGTCGGCGCCAAGATGCTGCTCTCCGGCTTCATCGACATCCCGATCGGTCTCTCCTTCGCCGTCATCGGCTCCATTCTGCTCATCGTCGTGATCGCTTCGCTGCGCCATCCTGCCCCCAAGGAAGCCACCGCCCACGCGGCCGCCGGCGGCGGTCCGCGCGCCGCGGACTGAAATCCACGCGGGCGGTGCTTGACAGGCGGGTTCTGCGGGTGAATAGTAAACCATATGGTTTACTTTGGCCCGCAACTGGACGCTGCGTTCCGCGCGCTGGCCGACCCCACGCGGCGCGCGATCCTCGAGCAGCTGACCGCAGGCGAGCGCAGCATCAGCGAGCTCGCGGGCGGTTTCTCGATGACACTGCCGGCGGTGTCGAAGCACGTACGCGTGCTCGAGCGGGCCGGTCTGGCGAGGATTCAGCGGGCAGGGCGGGTGCGGCGCTGCCGGCTGGAGGCGACGCCGCTGCAGGAAGCGGCGCAGTGGCTGGCGCGGTATGCGTCCTTCTGGAACGCGAGTCTCGATCGTCTGTCGGATTTCCTGGAAGCGGACGCGGCGGAGGCGCAGAAATGGCGGAAGGAAGGCAGGACGAGCGGGTCGCGCTCCGCATCCGGCGGCGCTTCAAGGCGACGCGCGAAAAAGTCTTCCGGGCCTGGACGGAAGCGGAACAGCTGAGACAGTGGAAGGCGCCCGGACCCGCCCGTGTGACACTTGCGCAGGTGGATCTGCGCGTGGGCGGCGGGTATCGCATTCACATGCAGGCGCCCGACGGCACGGAATACCGGCTGCACGGCGAGTATCGCGAAATCGAGCCGCCCGCACGCATCGTCTTCACCTGGCAATGGGAGCATGAGCCAGTGGAGCGCGAGACGCTGGTCACCGTGGAACTGAGCGAGCATGAGGGGGAGACCGAGCTGCTGCTGACGCACGAGGGTTTTCAGAACGGCGTGCAGCAGACCGGCCACGAGCAGGGCTGGGAGTCGACGCTGGACAAGCTGACAGCGTGTTTGTGACCGCCCCGATGGGGTGACGGCCGCAGGAAAGGACCACAACGAGGAGGATGTCGCATGTCGAGTACCGCCACGATTCCGACCATGAAGCAGCAGTACCTCGATGCGCTGGATCGTGAATTTGCGACCACGCTGAAGGTGCTGAAGGCGTACCCCGCAGAGCACAGCGAGCTGCGGCCGCACGAGCGGGCCAGAACGGCACGGGAGCTGGCGTACATGTTCGCGGTCGAGCCGGGGCTGGCGATGCTGGTGCTGCGCAACGAGCTGAAGATGCCCATGGACCTGCCGCCGGTGCCGGCCACCATGCCCGAAGTGATCGGCGCCTTCGAGCAGGGCGCAACCCGGTTGCGCGAGCTCGTGGAGCAGACTCCCGAGGAGGAACTGGCTAACACGAGCGTACGGTTCTTCGTGGCTCCGAAGACCATGGGTGACATACCGAAGATGCAGTTCCTGTGGTTCATCATGCACGACATGATTCATCACCGCGGCCAGTTCTCGGTGTACCTGCGCATGTCGGGCGGCAAGGTGCCATCGATCTACGGTCCTTCCGCGGATGAGCCGTGGTTCTGACCGAACCGCAGCGCTGACGCGGAAGTTCGCAGCCGCAGCCGCAGCGGATCCGGCAGGTCGGCTGGGCGCGGCACAGGTGGCGCACGAAACAGCCGGGCGACGAGGGGTGGTTCACCTTCGTCGCCCGTTTGCGTTTCCGCGAGCTTCGCGCGCTGTCGCGGGTTTCCGGCGCAGCGGCGCCGGCGCCATTTATGTCGCCGGAAGATAGGTGATGATTGCCCATGTGCAGCCGGGACAAGCTGGGTACGTTCCTGAGCCATGCACACGTGAGGCGCCGGCGAGCTGGGGGTCTGGCTGACAGTCGCCCCGGCCGGTGACAGGACGGCCGAGCGTGCGGATGCGCGGGGACGGAGGGGATGGCAGGGGTTCCATGCCTCGCGCGGCACCACGGCCGCGGTCGGATCGCCGGGCGTGCGGAGAATGAAGTCGACAAGAGAAGAAGGCACCGGGAATGGTCGGCGCGAACTCTCCAGTCTTGCGGCGGGAGGGGTGGCACCGGTGCGGGCCGATGCAGGGTGGTCGCGCTCGCCCGCGTGGACCAGTAGCCCATTCGCCAGGTTGGGTGTGACGCCAACCCGTGGGACGGCGGAGCAGCCCGAGCCGGATATGGCTCGCCTGCTGGCCGTGGCATTGGTGGCGGCCGCGCTGCTGGCGGCGTTCGAGGTGGCGCGAGAGACTGGCTGGCTACCGGGCCGGGGACTCGCCATTAGCTTCGCGTATGCCTTTCTTGCCAGCGTCCTGACCGGCGGTACGGCCTGGGTGCTGTTGCGCCCGGTCCGGAAACACGCGTCTGCAGAGACCATCCCGGCGGCGCGGACTGCGGGTTCGGACTCGGCCCGGCCGCTTCTGCGGGTGGCGTCGAGGCTGGCGGGCACCGCGGATCTCGCGACCATCCTGACCGCCGCCGTGGAGGAGACCGCAGCCGCCGTGAACTGTGCGGCCGCGATCTTCCTGGAGGATTCGGGCCGGAACCGGCTGACGCTGGCCGCCATGCACGGTCTGCCGGAGGCGGTGCGCCAGCACTGGCCGGCAACGTCGCGTACTCGAATCGAAAGCCTGTTCCGCCATGAGCGTGTCATTGCGGTCCCCGAAGTCGCCACCAGCGAAGTGCCCCATTGTGAGGTCTACAGCGCACTGGGCGTGCGCAGCCTCGTGCTCGTGCGGTTGTGCAGCCGGACCGGGACGATCGGCATGATGGCGGTGATGATGCTGGACGAACCGCGCGAATTCACGAGCGAGCAGATCCAGGTGCTGTACGGCATCGCCGACCAGACGACGCAGGCCGTGGCGAACTCATGGCTGCTCGCCAGGGCCGAGCGCCGGCTGAGTCTGACGCAGGCACTGCGCAACATTGACATCGCCATTGCGGGAAGCACGGACCTGCGTGTGACGCTGGGCGTGATTCTCGAGGAAGTGTCGCGGCAGCTGGGTGTCGATGCCGCCACGGTACTGCTGCTGGAGCCTCGCTCGCAGTCGCTGACGTTTGCCGCCGGGCGAGGTTTCCGCAGTGGTCTGATCGAGCAGACGCGGCAGCGCCTGGGCGAAGGCAAGCCAGGCCGCGCCGCCAGCGAGCGCCGGGTCATCAGCGTGCCGAATCTGCGCGAGCCGATCCTGGAAACGCAGCGCGCGGCATTGCTCGAAGCGGAGCAGTTCGTCGCCTACCACGGCTTGCCGCTGATTGCCAAGGGCCAGGTCAAGGGCGTGCTCGAGGTGTTCCATCGCGACGTGCTGGACACGGATGCGGAGTGGTTCGAGTGCGCCGAAGCGCTGGCTGGTCAGACCGCGATCGCTATCGACAGCTCCCTGCTGTTCGACGAGCTGCAGCGCGCCAATCTCGGCCTGCTGCTCGCCTATGACAGCACGCTGGAGGGCTGGTCGCGGGCACTGGACCTGCGCGACCGGGAAACGGAAGGGCACACGCGGCGCGTCACCGAGTTGACCATGCGCCTGGCCGAGGCCATGGGCGGCGTCAATGCGGAGAACCTGCAGCACATCCGCCGGGGCGCCATGCTGCACGACATCGGCAAGATGGGGATACCGGATAACATTCTGTTAAAGCCGGGCCCGCTCAACGATGAGGAATGGACGGTGATGCGCCGTCATCCGGCGCTGGCCTACGAGCTGCTCTCGCCCATCGCCTATCTCGGGCCGGCACTGGAGATTCCATACTGCCATCACGAGAAGTGGGATGGCAGCGGCTATCCGCGTGGCCTGCGCGGCGATCAGATCCCGCTGGCGGCGCGCATTTTCGCGGTTGCCGATGTCTGGGATGCGCTGCGTTCCGACCGTCCCTACCGGCAGGCCTGGTCGCGCGATCATGCCCGCGACCACATCGAATCACTGGCAGGCACACACTTCGATCCACGCGTGGTCGATCTCTTCCATCGCGTCCACGACGCGTAGCAGACGAGGCCCGCCGCAGCCAACGGAGCGAGAATTACGAGGGAATGAAAACCGCGATAGAAGCAGACAGCATTGCCCGCCGCGCACGCAACGGCAAGGAGACGGGTCGCCATCCGGTTCATCAGCAGAGCACGCGCACGCGCCGAGCGCCGGAACCTAACGCACTGTTACCACTGACCGAGCCGGTGTTCCACATCCTGCTTGCGCTGGTGGATCAGGAGCTGCACGGCTACGGCATCATTCTGTCCGTGGAGCAGGCCACGCACGGCGCCGTTCGCCTGCGGACGGGCACACTCTACACGGCCATCCGCCGCATGGTCGACGACGGACTGATCGAAGAATCGGAGCGGGGGCCCAACAAACCGGATGAGCGACGCCGCTATTACCGTCTCACGTCCTTCGGGCGGGCGGTCGCGCGGGTCGAGGCGCGACGCGTCGCCGATCTGGCCGCGCTTTCGCGGACCAAGGGATTGCTCGCGCGCGGCCGGCGTCACTGACACGCCCAGCCTCGAGACCGTCGCGGAATGCATGCACGAGGGACGCCCTGAAGGGGCGTCCCTTTTTGCGGCTCCCCGGCTCGCCTGTGCAGAAAGCCCCGTCTGGCGCGTCATCAGGGAGGAGTCACCGACGCGAGCATACCGGGAGGCCTGGTTGACCCGTCTTTTTCGAATCGGCGCCGCGGCCATGCTGGCCCTGGCCTGCACGGAATCGGATGTCGCACCACCCGATGGATTCCCGATTGCGTATTCCGTCGCGAGTTGCGCGCCATGGGATGGCGCCGCCATTGAGGTGCGCATGAGCGCATCGGCCGACAATGCCGCGCGGCAGCCCACGCTCGTCGTGAGCATCTGGCGCCAGCTGGACCCGCTGGCCGGTGCACGCTTCACGGTTTCGCAGGCCCAGTCCTGGGGCAGTGCCATACGCTGCAGCGAGAACGGCGACTGCGATAGCGCGACTGCGGGTTTCGTGCGCATCGATCGCTACGATCAGAATGCGCTGGTCGAGGGGCGCATCGACCTGCAGTTCCTGGCCGGCCGCATCACCGGGTCCTTCCACGCTCCGTGGCGCAAACAAACGGTGCTCTGCGGCTGACGCCGAGGGTGTGCTCCGCAAACCGAGTGTGATCCGCAGGGTACGGCTCGCGCTCACTATAGCGGACACCGTCGCCCGCCAGCCGTGCCCGGCGGCCGCACATGCTTCCGCCATATTATTGTGCGACAATGCGTTGGACCGTATGCTCGCCTCCCTCCATCCGTTCCTGCGCGCGGCCTGGTGCTTGCACCTGAGACCCGTGCACACGGTAGCGCGCGGGAAATCCGCCAGGAAGGTGGACCGGAGCGCGCAGGGTGGAGGAGGAATAGATGAGAAACAGGATGCTGAGTACCAGCGGTGTGCTGGCCCTCGCCGCGATGGTTTTCGCGGGTTGCGCCCGCAATCGCCAGCCGGAAGCGCCCGTGCCGATGACCACACCGGTCACGGTCGAGGTGCAGAACAACAACTGGAACACGGTCGTGGTATACGCGATCGCGCACGGCGTGTCGCAGCGCCTGGGCGAAGTGAACACCGGCCGTACGCAGTCGCTGACGACGCCGGCGGGTGTGGACCCCACGTCGGGTGATTTCAAGATCGTGATCGATCCCATCGGCTCGCGCTTCACGTTCGCGACCGGCAACCTGATGGTGTCGCCGGGCGGGACTGTCTCGCTCACGGTGGAGAACGATCTGAACCTGAGTTCCTGGACCATCAGCTGACGCACGCGACCCCGCTCGTGCAATGGACGAGGCTCGCCCGGAAGGGCGGGCCTCGACTGTTTTCTGCCTTCACACATCCCTCACAACACTGGCAACACCACGCCACCGCTGAGCAGGCCGGCGGCATACCTTTCAGCGAGCAGCCTCCGTCGAATGGCGGATGGCGATGTCCCGGGCAGGGAGGCAGGCGTGTTCGTGAGAATCGCAGGAAATGCGGGGCTGGCCGCACTGGCTGTCTGGTGCGCCATCATTCCCGGTACCGCACACGGCCAGAGCGCGCGCGAGCGTATGCTCATCACAGTCGACCAGCTGGCCGGGCTGCAGAACGATCCACATCTGGTGCTGCTGCATGTCGGAGACCCGGCCGAGTTCGACGCCGGACACATTGCGGGGGCGCAGTTCGTGACGCTGGAGGACATATCGGCGCCTCGCCCGGCGAACATGGACGAAGGCCTGATCCTCGAGCTGCCCGAGATCAGCACGCTGCGCCAGTCGCTCGAGAAGCTGGGCATCTCGGATGACTCGCGCATCGTCGTGTACTGGGGCAAGGACTGGGTGTCACCGAGCACGCGCGTCATCCTGACACTCGATTACGCGGGACTCGGCGACCACGTGGCACTGCTCGACGGCGGCATGGGTGCGTGGCAGGCCGCCGGCCATCCGGTCACGACGGAGAAGACGCAGCCGAAACCCGGTCATTCCACGGCTCGGCCCACGAAGCGCGTGGTCGTCACGGTCGACTGGGTGAAGGCGAGACTGGGGCAGAAGGGTTACGCGATCGTCGACGCCCGCACGCCGAACTTCTACAACGGCAAGGACGGGCACATACCGGGCGCGAAGAGCATGCCCTTCAACACCATGAATGACGAATCGCTGCGCATGCTGGATAACAGCCAGTTGCGCGCGCTGTTCAACCAGCAGGGCATTGCACCGGGTGACACCGTCGTGGCCTACTGCCACGTCGGTCAGCAGGCGACAGCGGTGGTGTTCGCGGCGCGCATGATCGGGCAGCCGGTACTGCTCTACGACGGGTCATTCACGGAATGGGTGCGACGCAAGGACCTCCCCGTGGAGAAGGGTTCGGGCTCGTGATGCGGGGTGGGGAGGCCAGCCAATGAGCACGCAGGCGCTGCGGTCGCGGCCGCGTGCGCAGCCGGCGCCCCCGGCGATGACAACGCGCATGGCGAGGCCCTATCTGAATCCGTACCTCGCGGGCTTCGGCCTGGGACTCGTGCTGCTGGCAGCGTTCCTCATCATGGGCCGCGGGCTGGGTGCGTCGGGCGCGTTCTCCGCGGCGGTGAGCGCCGCCATGCAGGAGGCAGCGCCGGCGCATGCGGCGGCAAATCCCGCGTACGCGGCGTATCTGGGCGACAGCACGCGCAGTCCGCTGGCGGACTGGCTGGTGTTCGAGATCGTGGGCGTACTGGCGGGCGCGCTGCTCTCCGGCTGGCTGGCCGGGCGCGTGCGGCTGGCCACCGAGCGCGGCCCGCGCATCGGTCAGCGGTCCCGCCTCCTGCTGGGCTTTGCCGGTGGTACGCTGATGGGCTTCGGCGCAAAACTGGCGCGCGGCTGCACCAGCGGTCTGGCGCTGACCGGGGGCGCGCTGCTCACACCGGGCAGCTGGATCTTCATGGCGACCGCGTTCGCGGCCGGCTTCGCGCTGGCGCCGCTGGTGCGGAGGCAATGGACATGATGCCGCTGTGGGGTAACAGTCTGTTTGGAGACACCGCATCGCTGGCGGTGGCGCTGCTGGTGGGCGTGGCGTTCGGCTGGTTCCTGGAGCGGGGCGGCCTGGGCAGCGCGCGCAAGCTGGCGGGCCAGTTCTATCTGCGTGACTTCACGGTGCTGAAGGTGATGTTCACGGCGATTGTCACCGCCATGCTGGGCCTTTTCTGGCTGGACCGGCTGGGAGTGCTCGACGTGGCGCGGATCTACGTGCCGCCCACCTGGGTGCTGCCGCAGGCCGTGGGCGGTGCGGTGTTCGGCGCGGGCTTCCTGGTCGCGGGTCTCTGCCCGGGCACATCCTGCGTGGCGGCCGCAACCGGGCGCAGGGACGGCCTCGCCGTGATGCTGGGCATGGCGGCGGGTGTGCTGCTGTTTGCTGAGCTGTTCGCGCGACTGCAGTCCTTCTACGAGCGCACGGCGCTGGGCGGCATCACGCTGCCGCAGCTGTGGCACGTGCCGCAGGGCGTCGTGGTGTTCGGCGTGACAGCCATGGCGCTGCTCATGTTCGGCGGCGTGGCGTGGCTGGAACGTCGAGGCTTGCGGCCATGAGTGCAGGCCCGCGCCGCATCCGCGCTGTGCAGGTGCTGGCGGTACTTGCGGCGCTGCTGGCGACGGGTGCGTTGCTGGCAGACACGATCGGCACAGGAGCACGGGCTGGAGCGCCTGGCGCGACGGTGGCTGCGATCGAGCTGGCGCGCTGGCTGCGGGCGGGCCGGGAGAGCCTGCGTCTGATCGATGTGCGCGACTCCGTGTCCTTCTCGAAGTACCACATCGCCATGGCGGAGAACGTGCCGCCGGACCGCCTGCCCGACGCCCGGTTCGGAGAGCAGCAGCGCATTGTGGTGTATTCCGATGGTGAAGCAGAAGCCGCGAGCGTGCAGGCGATGCTGCTGGCCCGCGGTATACGAAACACGCTGCTGCTGCGCGGTGGCCTGGCCGGTTGGATCGAATGTCATCATGGAGCCGGTATTGCCGAGTCGCGCGAGTGCGGCGGACAGTGCGGCATTTCGCGAAATTGCGGCGCTCAGCCGCTGGTTCGGCGGCATGCCACGCACGGCGTCAGCGGAAGGCAACACGGGGCGAACATCGTCGCCTGCCATGAAATCCGTGGACGAAGCCGCGGCCCGTGCCCGTGTGGAGGGAGCGCAACGCAGGGGTTGTTGAGCCTGACATGAAGCTGAAGCCGAAGGGGGCGGAGCGTTTCCGGCTGACCCTGCCGCTGGTGCTGCTGCTGGCCAGTATCGGGATCGTGCTGGTCGCGGCGTTCCAGGCGCAGGAGGCGGTGCGCCAGAATCACCGGCAGGCCGAGGAAACGCTGCGCGACTACACGTCGTTTGCGGCGTGGAGTTTTCGCCAGCACCTGAAAGACGCGCTGTTTGCGACGGCGGCCAGTGTGCTCGGCCCGGTGAATCACGGCCGCGGCCTGCACGAAGGCAGCGACGTGCCTCCTGCGATCGTGCTGGCGCACATGCTGCCCTGGGATTCCGCCGGTTGTTTCTGCCACCGCATGGAGTATCCCGCCAGGTATTTCCTTGGCTACACGCTGGGCGCGGACACGATCGCGGTAGTACCCAACCTCTACCGCGGCGAGCACGGTGTTATCGTGGACACGGCCGCGGTGATCCGGCACTGGCAGAGCGAAGAGATACCCGATGTAGCGCCCTACAGCGCGGCGGAGCGCCGCTGGGTGATCGACACGCTGAGCGCTGCGGTGCGCCATCAGTTCGCGGTCGACTGGCAGTACGGCATCGTGGTGGGCGAGTTCCAGGGTCGACCGCGTGTCTTCGCGTACCGCCCCATGGCGAGGAGCGCAGGCGACACGATCGTGTACGCGGTGGAGCTGGCGCCGCGCACGGTCATGGAGCTGTTCGGCAGCATCATCGATCAGGAAGACCTGCTGCCGCCCGCGCTCACGCGCAATCATCTGAATCGCGATCTCATTGCCGTGCGCGTGCTGGACCGTCGTGGCCAGCTGGTGTACCGCTCCGATCCGGACGCCGATCGGATCGAGGCGTATCGTGACGACCACGTACCCGATGCCTGGGGCGGCTTCACGGTGCGCGCCGCCATCAAACCGCGTGTTGCGAACATGCTGGTGATTGGCGGACTGCCGCGCTCACGGCTGCCGCTGCTGATCGGCCTGCTGCTGGTGGCGGCGACGCTCTCGGTGGTGGCGGTGCAGCAGCTGCGGCGGGCGGCCGCGCTGACGCGCACACGTGCCGATTTCGTGGCTGCGGTGTCGCACGAGCTGCGCACGCCGCTTTCGCAGATCCGCCTGTATCTGGACACGCTGCGTCTGGGCCGCCTGTCCACCGACAAGGAGCGTGCCTGGTCGCTCGATCATCTGGACCGCGAGGCCACCCGTCTCAACCATCTCGTGGAGAATGTGCTGCGCTTCGCATCGGTCGGGCAGGAGCGTGTGGCGCCGCTGCGCACCACAGCGGTGGCGGAGGAGGTGCGTCAGACGCTGGCGGCGTTCGAGCCGCTGGCGCGCTCGCGGCGCGCTTCGGTGGTCATGGACATCGATGCGTCGATCCGTGTGCCGCTGATGACCGATGCGTTCCGCGTGGCACTGCTGAATCTGCTCGACAACGCGGTGAAGTACGGGCCCAGCGGGCAGACTGTGCGCGTCGAGGGGGTGCTGGATGGCGACGTGCTGCAGCTGAGCGTCGCGGATGAGGGTCCGGGCATTGCCGCTGCGGATCGCGATGTCATCTGGAAGCCGTTCGAGCGCGGCTCGAGCGACGCGGCGCGCAGCGTGGGGGGCAGCGGCATTGGCCTCTCCATCGTGAGCGACATCATGGCGAGACACGGCGGCTCGGCGAGCCTCGCGACCAGCACGCACGGCGCGCGCTTTGTGCTGCGCTTCCCGGGCGCGGGTCGGGAGCGCGCGGCGTCACACGCGCCGGATGCGCAGGCATGACGCGCATCCTGCTGGTGGAGGACAACGCCGACCTCGCCGCCGGGCTGCGCTACAATTTCGAGCTGGAAGGCTACGAAGTGCTGCACGCCGAGGACGGCGTCGCGGGACTGGAAATGGCGCGCGCGGCGTCGCCTGACCTGATTGTTCTGGATGCGATGCTGCCGCGCATGGACGGCTTTCAGGTGCTGCGTCAGGTGCGGGCGGAAGGCGTTGTCGTGCCCGTTCTGATGCTCACGGCGCTGGGCGAGGAACAGGACAAGGTGCGCGGCTTCCGTCTGGACGCGGACCAGTACGTGACCAAGCCGTTCCACCTGCTGGAGCTGCTGGAACGGGTGAAGTCGCTGCTGCGGCGGCGCACCACGCCGGGCAGCTCGCGCGAGGTGATCCGCTTCGGCGATGTCGAGGTGGAAACCGGGTCGCGCGCCGTGCGCGTGCGAGGCTCGAGCGTATCGCTGACACCCCGCGCCTACGACCTCATGCTGGCGCTGATCCGCAAGGAAGGGGCGGTAACGTCACGCGCGACATTGCTGCGCGATGTCTGGGGGCATCGCGGCCTGGTGATGACGCGCACCGTCGACTCGCACATCAAGGAGCTGCGCAAGAAACTGGAGCGCGACCCCGCGCACCCCGAGCATTTTCTCACCGTCTGGAAAGTGGGGTACCGCTTTCAGGCATGAGCCGGGGTATTGACCCCGCCCGCGATTGGCGTCACACTTCCGGCCACACCAATCCCGACCCGACCCTCTCACGCAACGTTGAGCGACACGCGAGACGCCCGCCGCCTGCAGTCCGGGCGCACAGCCACGAGCCGCTTCCTGGCCATGGCGGCGTTGTTCTTCCTCGTGCAGTGCGCGGTGGGTGTGCTGCGCCCCATCAAGAACGCCATTGCACTGGATGGCCTGGGCGGCGCCAACTTCTACCGCGTCTATCTGGTGAGCGCGGCGGTGGCACTGTTCGTCGCACCGTACACGCGCATGATCGAGCGTGTGCCGTGGCGCCGTCTGGTGACGGGCATGGCGCTCTTCTTCGCGCTCAACCTGCTGCTCTTCCGCGCACTCTACCATCCGGGAAGCAAGGCGTTCGGGCTGATCTTCTACGGCTGGAACGATCTCTTCACGGCGGCTGTCGTCTCGCAGTTCTTTCTGGCCGCGCAGTACATGGTGGACGCGCGCAGCGCGAAGCGTGCGTACCCGATGCTCATTGCCGGCGGCAGCATCGGTGCGGCGGCGGGCGGCGCTGTGACCGGCTTTCTCGCGCCCGCACTGGGCACGCCCAACCTGCTGCTGGTCGCGGCCGGCTTCATCGTGCTGTTCGGCCTGGCGCTGCCGCTCACCGCCGGCCCGGAGCAGAGGCCTGTGCGGCGCAGGTCGAAGGGCGCTCTGTCCGCGGGCGGCCTGCGCGAGGTGGCGCGTGATCCGCACATCCGGCTCGTCGCACTGATGGTGCTGGTCACGATCCTGGTGAAGCAGATCGTCGACTACCAGTTCAACGCACTCACCAAGGAAACGTTCGTTACGCGCGACGCAGTGAGCGCGTTCCAGGGCAAGTTCAACTTCGCGACACAGTGGCTGCCCCTGCTGATGCTCGCCGTGCTGCAGCCGCTGCTGCGCCGTTACGGCGTGGGCATCGCCGTGCTGATGCTGCCCGCGTTCATGTTCGTGGCCAACGGCGCGCTCGCGTTCTCCGGTACGCTGGCGGCCGGCGTATTCGCCAAGGGCACCGAGACAACACTGCGTTATTCCGTGGAGCGCGCCGGTCGCGAGATCCTGTACCTGCCGGTGCCGGAGGAATTGAAGCTGAGGGCGAAGACATGGATCGACGTCGCGCTCGAGGAAGGTCTGGGCAAGGCCGCGGCCGCCGGTTTCATCTTCCTGCTGCTGCAGGTAATGGGCGAGCGGCGCATCGCGCTCGTGGGCATGCTGCTGTCGCTGGTGTGGCTGGCGCTGGGCATGCGCGTACGCCGCCAGTACGTGCGCGTGCTGGCGCGCTCGATCGAGGGCCGCTTCGCGAGCGTGCGCGGTCTGTACGGCTCGCTGGCGGACGGCACTACGTGGCCGCTGGTGCGGCGGGCGCTCGGTTCAGACGACCCGCTGCAGGTTGCCTTCGCACTCGACCTCATCAGTGAATCACCGCTGCGTGATGAGGAGGGACTGGCGCTGGAGCTGAACCGGCTGCTGCAGCATCCGTCCGCTGAGATTCGCGCGCGCGCACTGGTGCTGCTGGAGCGCTTTCCGCACGCGGTGGAGAGCGCGCGCATTCGCGCCCGCCTGCTCGATGTATCGCCCGCCGTGCGGGAAGCGGCGGTGCGTGCGTTTCTCGCGGCATCGGACAACGGCAAGGCGCTCGAGGAGCTGCTGAGCTCGGAGCAGGCCGCTGTGCGCACGGCGGTGCTGTCGTGCATTGCGCGGGGCGATGTGCCCGGGTACGACAGGGACGCGATCCGCCGGCGCTATCCGTTGCGCCTGGCAACGGCGCGCCCGGCTGACGCGGCGGAGCGCGCCGAGCTGGCACTGGCGGCGAGCGCGCTGCCCGGTGATGCCGAGGCCGAGCGCGCGGTCGAGCAGCTGCTGGATGATCCGGAACCCGCCGTCGCATCGACCGCGCTGCTGGCCGCGGGCCGGATGGGGCTGCAGCGCTCGCAGCCCCGCCTCATCGCGGCGCTGGCGCGACCGGACACGCGCGCCGCGGCGCGCACCGCGCTGGCCGCGCTGGGACCCTCGGCCATCGCGCCGCTCGCGGCGCAGCTGCTGGACACGCGCGCCCATCCACTGGTGCGCCGGGCACTGCCCTCCGTGCTCGCCAGGATCCCCTGTGCGGAGACTGTAAACACTCTGTTGCGCGCGGTGCTCGCGCCCGAAACCGAACAGCTGCTCGACTACAGAATCATCAAGGCATTGAGCAAGCTGCGCGCGCAGCACAGCGATCTCGTGTTCGACACGCAGCTGGCGCTGGAAGTGGTGCGGCGGGAAGTGGCGGTGGCGGATCGCTACGCCACGGCGCGCGCCAGCCTGCAAAGCGTGGGCGAAGATGGCGGCATCGTGAGTCTGACGCGCGGCGCGCTGGCCGATGCCTGGCGCGAGCGGTGTGAAGGCGGTTTTCGCTGCCTGGGTCTGATCTTTCCGCCGGATGACATATACCGCTGTTATCTCGCGCTGAGCGGGAGCACGATTGCCCGCGCAAACGCAATCGAGTGGCTGGAGCAGACCGTCGGTTACTCGCTTTTCCGGGAACTGCAGCCTATTCTGCAGCCCGAGGCCGGTGGCCCGTCCCGCGGCCATGCGGCCGAGGCGCTGCGCCGTCTCGAGAGCGACAGCGATCCGTGGGTCGCGGCCTGTGCCGCCGCGGCGCGGCGCAAGCTCGAGCGGGTCCCCGAACGTCAGGGCACACAAGCGCAGCGCATGGATCTCATCGAAACCGTCTTCCTCTTCCAGCGTGTCGATCTGCTGAAGGACGCGCGCAGCGCCCATCTCGCCCTGCTCGCCAGCATTGCGGAAGACCTGGCTGTGGAGCGCGGCACCGTGCTGATCCGCGAGGGCGAGCCGACGGAGGCATTGTACGTCGTGACCCGCGGCGCCGTGGAATTGCGCGGAGTGGGTGGAGAGATGGTGGTGAATGAGGGCGGCGCGTTCGGCACCTGGGCGCTGATCGATGAATCGCCCAGCCTCGTGGAAGCGCGCGCCACCGAGAACACCCATGTGCTGCGCATCCGGCGCGAGGAGTTCAATGACCTGGTATCCGATCACCCGGAACTTGCGCTCGGGCTGCTGCAGGGGCTGGCGCGGCGCATCCGGTCGCTGGTCGCCTGAACACGGACGGCAGCACCATGGCTGATGCACACACGCCCGTGATTCTCCTCGTCGACGACGAGGAAATGGTGCTCACGGCGCTGCGCAGCTTTCTCGAGCTGGAGACAGCGTACCGCGTCATTTCCTGCAATTCGCCGCACAAGGCGCTCGAACAGCTGGGCAGCGAACGCATCGACGTCATCGTCTCCGACTTCATGATGCCGGAGATGGACGGCATCGAATTCCTGCGCAAGGCGAGGGAGATACGGCCCCACACCTCGCGCGTGCTGCTGACCGGCTATGCGGACGTGGAGAACGCGATCCGCGCCATCAACGAGGTGGGCCTCTACTACTACCTCGAGAAGCCGTGGGACAACGACCGGCTCAGCCTGGTCATCCGCAATGGCGTGGAGCGGTCCTCTCTCGTGAACGAGCTGGATGCCCGTCTCAGCGCGCTCGAGTCCGCCAATGTCGAACTGCTGGAGATGCGCCGCCGTCTGATCCGGGCCTTTCTCTGATGCCCGCGCCGGGCGAGGAGAACGCCGACGCCCTGGCCGAACAGGTCAATGCGGCCAAGACGGCCACGCTGGGCGCGCTCGTTGCCGGCATCGCGCACGAGCTGAACACGCCGCTGGGCGCGCTGCACAGCAATCGATGACGTGCTGCGCCGCGCGCTCTCCCGCCTGCACGCGATTCTCGCCGATGATGTAGTGGAGCCATCCGAGCTGGACGAAGTGCGCCGTATTGTGTCCGCGCTCAATGGCATCATGAAGGTGAATCACCTGGCGGTCGAGCGCATGGTGCAGCTGGTGACGAGTCTGCGCACGTTCGGCCGGCCGGATCGAGCGCAACTGGATCACATTGATGTGCGCGCTTCCATCGATGGTGCGCTCACCATCCTGAATCACGAACTGCGCGACCGCGTCGAGGTCGTGCGTGAGTACGGCGATGTGCCGCTGATCGCGTGTTATCCGCAGCAGGTCGGGCAGGTTTTCATGAACCTGCTGGTGAACGCGGCGCAGGCCATCCAGGGCAGGGGACGCATCACCGTGCGCACGCAGGCGGCGCCCGGCGGGGTGCAGGTCGAGATCGAAGACTCGGGCAACGGCATCGCGGACAAGGACCTGGCCAGCATCTTCGAGCCGGGGTTCTCCACCAAGGGCGAACGCGTGGGCATGGGTCTGGGGCTGCTGATCGTGCGCCAGGTGATCGACCGGCATTGCGGGCGCATCAGCGTACGCAGCGTGCAGGGACAGGGATCGACGTTCACGGTGTTCCTGCCGCTCAAACTGGAAACCGGAGGCGCATCATGAAGCGCACACTGCTGGCCGCGGCTCTGTTGTCGGTGCTGCCCGCCAACGGCCGGGCACAGGATGCCAACTACCTGATCGCAGTCGACAGCATCGAGGCACGCCTGCGTTCGGCTCCGTTGAACATTCTGGATGTGCGCGGCTCACGGGCCCAGGGCGATCGCACGCAGCGCATCACGCTGCAGTTCGCCGACAGCAGCGTTTTGGTGGCGAAGCTGGCGCGCGCGCCGGTGGGCGGGACCGCGTTCAACAACGAGCCGCGCTACGAGCTGGCCGCGTACGAGATACAGCGCCTGTTCCTGGATCCCGGGGACTACGCCGTTCCGCCGACGGTCGTGCGCGCAGTGCCCCTGACGTGGCTGCAACAATACGATGCTGCCGCCGAAGCCACGTTCGACGGCGCGCAGTCCGTTGTGGTGGTGCTGCAGTACTGGTTGCTGCAGGTTTCGCCGGACAACTTCTACGACAGGAACCGGGCCCAACGCGATACGGTCTACGCGCGTCACCTCGGCGATTTCAACATCCTTACCTACCTGATTCACCACAACGACTCGAATGTCGGCAATTTCCTCCTCTCCCAGAGTGCGACACTGCCGCGTGTCTTCTCCGTGGACAACGGTCTGGCATTCGAGAGCCAGGCCAGCGACCGGGGCTACGAATGGCGCAACATTCGCGTGCCCCGCCTGCCACGCGCCACGGTGGCGCGACTGCGCGCCATCACGCCGGAGCAGCTGCGTGACGGGCTGGGCGTCCTCGTGCAGTTCGAGATTCAGGGCGATCAGCTGGCGCCCGTGGCGCGCGGCGCGAACCTGGGCGAAGGCCGCGGAGTACGACGTTCGGGAAAGGTGGTGCAGTTCGGCCTCACGACCCGCGAAATCCGGGGCGTCGAATCGAGGCTGCAGAGCCTGCTGGCAGATATCGACAAGGGCAAGATCGCTGTTTTCTAGAAGGTTGCTGGAGCTGGGGCTGGGGCTCGGGCCGGGGATTACGGAAACGGATTCAACGGCGTTGTTGGCGAGTTCGTTGCTCGGGAACCGATGACGGATGGTTGTCGGGGTGGTGTATGAGATGTGGACCATGCTCGAGGACGTGGTGCAGAGGACTGACGGGTGAAGATAATCGCGGGTTATGTGGCAGCGGTTGCGCTCTGTCTGGCGGCAGGAGGGCCGGCGGCGGAACAGGACGCAGTGGGCCGGCTTGATGGGGAGTACGGGCTGTGGGTGCGGCGCCAGGGTGACTCGCTGGCAGTGAGCTGGATCACGAACCGGCCGGTCGCGGGGTTTCTGGATGTGAGCACGGGTGGGCGGGTCCGCCTGCACACGACGACGGCGCCGGACAGCGAGCACACGGTGGTCTTCCGGGATCCCGGTGCGCGACCGCTGACACTGCATTACGGCGAGGCACCGGATTCGGCGGGAGGCTGGTGGACGACCATCCGCCAGGACGCGGGGAAGCCCCGCGTGTCATGGCCCGCGGCGGATTCGATCTACGTCGTCAGCGACATCCATGGCGAGTTCGACCGGCTCGTGCGCGTGCTGCGCAATGCAGGCCTGGTGGGTGACAGCCTGGAATGGACGGGCGGCCGGCGGCAGCTGGTGGTGGTGGGCGACGTGTTCGATCGGGGCGCCGACGCGACGCGCGCGCTCTGGCTGCTCTACCAGCTCGAGGCGCAGGCGGAGAGCGCGGGCGGGCGGTTGCACATGGTGCTCGGCAACCACGAGATCATGATCATGCTGGGCGACCTGCGCTATGTATCGCCCAAGGAGAAAGAGATCGCGCGCCGCCACCACATTGGCTACGACCGGTTGTACGATCCCCGCCTTTCCGTGCTCGGGCGCTGGCTGATCACGCGGCCCGCGCTGCTGCGCATTGGCGACGTGCTGTTCGCGCACGGCGGTGTATCGACGGACTACGCGGCATGGACGCTGGATTCGTACGAGGACACGCTTGCCGCGTACACCCGCGAAGACCTGTTCTACCGCTGGACGGACTCGACCTACGCCGTGCCGCTGGACTCCGCCGCGGTCGAGCGTCGCAACGACTTCTTCTGGGGTCCGCGCAGCGTCTTCTGGTACCGCGACTACGCGCAGGGTGATTCGCTCAGGGATGCACTGAGCGCGGTCCTCCAGCGCTTCGATGCCCGCCTGCTCGTCATTGGCCACACGCCGCTCAGCACCATAACGCCGCGTTACAACGGCGCCCTGATCGACGTCAATACGTTCCCCTTCGTGCAGGAAGCCCTGCTGCTGGTGCGCAACGGCAAGGCCTGGAACCGGTTCCGCATCCGGGAATCGGGATTCCCCGAACGCCTCAACTGAAGCAAGCGCGCAGCCGGTGCCTTCCCGGGCGGGCGCTCCTGGCGCGACGCCTGCAGCGCATCGTGCACAGCCTGCGCCAGGGTGGCGGCGTTGCCTCTCGCCTGGAAGTGGAAGAACACGATGCGCGGCTGTTCGCCAGTCATGTGATTGTGCAGCGCCACGACGTCGACGCCCGCCTGCACCATTGCGCCCAGTGCATTGCTGACCTGCGCTTCCGTGAGCGCCATGTCACCGGTGAGCACCACGGCGCTGCGATCGGGCACCTCCTGAAACGCGAACCAGCTGGCAACACCCATGGCCGGCGGCAGCGCCGTTCCGTTCAGGGTCACGGCAAGGTCGCTGCGCGGAAGCGTGATCTTGCAGAAGCCGGCGCCCGCGTCCGTGCCACTGTCACCGGCACCGAGCAGCTTCTGAATCGCGCCGCACGGCACACCGCTGACCACGCCGCGCTCCCCAATGCTGCCGGGAAACGGCGAGGGCGGGGTGGGCGCACCGAGCGCGAGGCGCAGCTTGTGCGCGAGGTCGCGCGCGTCACCATGACCCATGTAGTGGGCGAAGCTCATGGGTGGCGTCTCATCCAGCATGTGGCGGTGCACGGCGGTGACATTGAAGCCGCCGTCGCGCAGTCCGCGCAGCACGCTGGACAGCTCGGTTGTCGTGAGAGCCAGGTCGCCCATGACGAGGGCGCCGTCCGCGGCGGGTAGAAACGCTGCCCATGAAGTGAGGCCCGCGCCCGGCGGCAGTGTGGCACCCAGCAGTGTAACCTGCAGATCCACGCGTGGCAGGTTGACCTTGCACACATTGCCGGACGTTGCCGGCGAGCCGCCGAGAATCTGGGCCAGCTCGGAGCAGGGCAGCGCGGTCTGCTGCGCGGCGCCGCCCGAACGGAGCGCCGCCAGCGCGATCACCATGGTTCCGATTACGACGCAGCGGTGTTGTGCGATGTGCATGGTCCCTCCGGAAACGGTCCGCACCAATCGCAGCGCAATCTAGTGAAGTCGACGTCGCCCGGCAGTCGCATCCTCATTCGCGAGGGGCCCGCACAAGTCTACAAGCGTGCGGCATTGACGTGCGCATGCCTCGCGCGTGTGCGGGCAGGGCGTGCGAGCTTCGCCTTGCGCGGCTGCTGCGGGGCGGCATCTTGCATACCCCCCGACTGCACCCACCCCAGCGAGCGAGCCATGCGCACAACCAGGAACCACACAGCGCGCGCTGCGTACGCGCCATCCCGGGACACTCGCAACGATGCCGCGGCGCCGGCAATCCCGCGCCGGCAACCGGGGCACACCGTCGCGAACTGCGCGATCGTGGGGCCAGCGCTGGTGCTCGCGCTGCTGCTGCCAGCCCGTCGCGCAACAGCGCAGCAGGGCGCTCCTGGCGATACGGCGGTGGCGCTGCCGATAAGACCGGACCGTACGATCGCCTTCGACACGGATGAAGGCACATGGATCTCGCTCGACGTCTCTCCCGATGGGCGCACGCTCGTCTTCGACCTCATGGGCGACCTCTATACCGCTGCCGATTGATGGTGGCGCGGCGAGGCGTATCACGAGCGGGATGCCGTGGGACTGCATGCCGCGGTTTTCACCGGACGGAAAAACGATCGCGTTCATCAGCGATCGCAGCGGCAGCGACAACCTGTGGCTGGTGAACCTCGACGGCAGCGGGCGCAAACAGGTGACGAAGGAAGTCGACTTCGCGCTCAGCTCACCGGAATGGACGCCGGACGGAGACTATCTCGTGGCGCGCAAGTTCGGCCCGTATCCGGGCCCGGTCGACTACCTGCGCAACGTGCCGCTGTGGCTGTACCACAGGAACGGCGGCAACGGAACGGAGCTGTTTCCGGGAGCAGGCGGCACCGGCACGACGACCAACACGGGCGCGTCGTTCTCGCCGGATGGGCGCACATGTACTTCGCGAGCCACAGCGGCGGGTACGCGAGCGCCAACGTGAACTCGTACCAGGTGGTGCGCTTCGATCGCGCGACCGGTGAACGGCAGACACTGACATCAGGTTATGGCGGCGGCCTGCGCCCCATCGCCTCGCCGGACGGGCGCTGGCTGGTATACGCCACGCGCGTGGACGCAGACGGCGCTGCGCATCCGCGATCTGCAGACGCAGGAGGATCACTGGCTGGTCGCCGAGATGCAGCGCGACGACCAGGAAGGGTACGCGCCCAACGATATTCTGCCCGGCTACGCCTTCACGCCGGACAGCAGGGCGGTGGTGTTCACGGCGGGCGGCCACATTCAGCGCGTGGAGCTGGCGACGCGGCAGATCCGCACGATTCCCTTCCATGCGCACGTCGAACAGGGTGTGGCCACACGGCACCGTGCGGCCCTGCGCATCGAGGATGGCGACATGCCGGTGCGCAACTTCCTGGGTGTGCAGCCGTCGCCCGATGGCCGCTCCATTGCGTTCAGCGCGGTGGGGAAAGTCTGGGTCAGCGAGCTGCGGGGCACACCCCGCCGGGCGACAGACTCGCCGGGGCGCGAGTACGAGCCAGCCTTCTCGCCGGATGGCCAGTGGATCGCGTACGTGAGCTGGTCCGACTCCGCGGGCGGCCACGTGTGGAAAGTTCGCGGCAGCGGCGGCTCGCCTGTGCGGCTGACGCAGAACGCCGGCTACTACCAGTCGCCAGTCTGGTCTCCGGAAGGCGACCGCGTGGTCTACGCCGCCGCTTCGGTGCGCGCCGGCCAGGGTGCGCCCGAGGCCGGTCTGGGCGAGCTGCGCTGGGTCAGCGCCAACGGCGGCGAGGCGCACCGCCATCACTGCGGGCAGCCGTCGCCCATGACGGTACAGCGGGAGGCGACACGGCGCGTGTCTTCTTCACCGAGGGATCAGGCGGTGGCGCCGGCACGCCGACGGCGGTGCTCGCGTCGCTCCGCATGGATGGTCAGGCCAGGCGACTGCACGCGCGCTTCACGTCGCCCGGCGCGGGCGGCAACATGACGGCGATCCCCTCGCCCGACGGTCGCTACCTGCTGGTCCAGGACCGCGACGATCGTACGTGATGGCCATGACCGCGGCGGGCGCAGACGGCATTGCCATCGAATCTCGCGTCGCCATCCGTGCCGCTGCGGCGCATTACCACGCAGGGCGCGAACTACGTCGCCTGGAGGGACGGCGGGCGCACCATTGCCTGGAGCTTTGCCAACAGCTTCTACCGCGCTGCGCTGGAGCGCGTGATGGCAAGTGACCGCCGCGACGAATGGGGCATCGACTCGGCTGCCGTGACGCTGCGCGTGCCGCGCGCCTCGCCGCAGGGTGCGCTGGTACTGCGCGGCGCGCGGCTCATCACGATGCGTGGCGATGAGGTGATCGCGCGCGGCGACATCCTGATCGAGAACAACCGCATCCGCGCCGTGGGTCGCGCCACGGTGCCGGCGGGCGCGCGCGTCATCGACGTGAATGGCGCTACGATCATTCCCGGGTTTGTCGATGTGCACGCGCACCCGCGCACGGGCAGAGAGATCGCGCCCGGACCAGGAATGGAGCATCGCCATCGAACCTCGCCTACGGCGTCACCACCACGCGCAACCCCAGCGGCCTGCGTGGATCGTTCCCCTGGGGCGAGCTGATGGACGCGGGCGGCATGATCGGCTCGCGCATCTACGCGACCGGCCCGCCGCTCACTTCCACGAACGTGCCCGTGCGCAGCTACGAGGACGCGCTACAACGCCGTGCTCCGCTACAAGGCGCAGGGTGCGAACTCATTGAAGCAGTACCTGCAGCCTCGCCGGATCCAACGGCAGTGGTTCATCCAGGCGGCGCGCGCGGAAGGCATGAATATCACGAACGAGGGCGCCGGCGACCTCAAGGCGGACGTGACCATGGCGCTGGACGGCTTCACCGCGTTCGAGCACACACTCCCTGTTGTGCCGATCTACAAGGACCTGATCCAGCTGATCGCGCAGACCGGCATCACGTACACGCCGCCATGATCGCGTCCTACGGCGGGCCGGAGTCGCAGGACTACTGGCGGGCCGCTGGGACATGCACGGCGATGCCAAGCCGCGCTACTTCACACCGCACGTGGAGCTGGACTCGTACGCGCGCCGGCCGCCCGCTTATCGTCGAGGAGGACTACATCTTCCCGACGATCGCGGCGGGCGCGCGTGACGTGCTGCGCGCGGGCGGGCACGTCGGGTTCGGGTCGCACGGCAACCAGCAGGGCCTGGGCGCGCACTGGGAGCTGTGGAATCTGAGCATCCGGCGGCATGACGCCCATGGAAGTCCTGCGCTGCGCCACGATCATCGGCGCGGAGAGCATCGGCTTCGACCGCGACCTGGGCAGCCATCGAGCCCGGCAAGCTGGCCGACCTTGTCGTACTCAACGCGAATCCGCTCGAGAATATCCGCAACACCAACCAGATCCGGTACGTGATCAAGAACGGCGTGGTCTACGAAGGCGACACGCTCAACGAAGTCTGGCCTGCGCCGCACCGTTTCCCGACACCCTACTGGGTGGCCGAGGACCGCTCGCTCGATTCGTTGCAGCACGCAGTGGGCAGAGCGGGCGGTGCGCAGAGGTAGATGAGCGCGCCGTATCGGCTGAACAATGCCGACGCGGGCGCTTCACCACCTCGACGGCGATGAATTCCGGTGAATGCCAACCGGCGCTGTCCTGCCGGGATGGGCCGCCGTTTCTCAGGGCCCCTGCCATTGCATGAGCTCGTACTAACCGTGCGCCACCGCTGCGGACAGACGGGAGAGCAGGGAGCGGTACCAGATGGTTGCGGCGGTGAGCAGCTCGGAGTGCGCGGTGTCGGCCCAGACGATGGAGAGCGTGCGGCGCGTGCCCGGCGTGGTCTTGGTACGCTGCGCGTCCTTCACGGCATTGGCGCAGGGCCCGTCGGCATCGAACAGGCAGAGCAGCCCGGTGACGTCGATCTCCTGGCCGGCGGCGTTGAAGATGTAGCTGGAGCCTGCCGGGCCGAGGCCGATGCGGAAGGGCGGGTGCGCGCGATCGAGGTCGACCACACTGATGGGCAGGCCGCTGTGCAGGGAGACGGCGTTGCAGACGTCGACCGCGGCGTTGATCGAGGCGAGGGTCCCTTCCTCGGCGGCGCGCACGAGGTACTCGGAAGCCGGCTTGCCGCGGCCTGTGGGCTTGTAGCCGCCGTGGCGCAGCAGGTCGCGGACGGCGCTGCGCACCCCCTCACTGCGCGTGAAGGGTGCGGCCGCGTCGGCGCGCAGCAGATCGACCAGCCAGCCCGGCGAAGCCAGCGTGTCGAGCGGCACGGCGAACTCCGTACGGAACGACGTGAAGCGAAGGAGCGGATGTGCGTCCGCGGGAACCGCGAAATCTTCTGTTATCGCGATTGACAGGCTGTCGCCGGGCGTGCGTTCGTCCATCAGCCCGCAGCACCCCCGCTCAGCTCCTTGAGCCACGCGCCAATCGCGGTCTCCGGGTAGCGCGGGCTGAACAGCATCCACTCGCCGATGCCGTCCGGCACGCGATACGCCTTCGCCGCTTCCGCCGCCGTCTGCCCCTTGTCGAAAGCGGCACGACCGGCGCGCTCCACACTGTCGATCAGCGCGAGGTACTTCTGCATGTCCTCGGCATTGGCGACAGGCCCGTGACCGGGCACATAGGTCGTGGTGCGCGTGCGCAGCAGCGCGCGCACATCGTGCGACAGGAACGATGGGATGGCATTCACGTAGTTGGGGAACATCCGGTTCCAGAGCAGGTCGCCGCAGAACACAATGGACGGGTCGTCGATTTCGACCGACACATCGCTCTGCGTGTGGCCGCGGCGGGGAATGAGGCGGACGCGCCGGTTGCCGAGATCGATGCTGCTCTCGTGCGTCTCATCGATCGCGAGGGCGCCGCCGAGCTGGCCCGAGCGCACCGAGTTCGGATCCTCGCCGCGCCCGGCGTCCTGCTGGCGCACGAGGTCGCGCGTCGTGTGCGTGGCATGCAGGCGGGGCGCGCCATCAGGACGCACATATCCGGCGATGCCGCCGGAATGGTCGCTGTGGAAATGCGTGAGGATCACCTCATCGGGCCAGCGCCCCGCCAGCTCCTTCGCCTTGCCGGCCAGCCAGCTCGATCCCTGCGGCTGCGCGAATGTCTCGATGACGAGCACGCCCGAGCGGCCGCGGATGATGCCGCCATTGCAGATGGTGGTGCGATCATCGAGCGGCGTCGAGATCATGGCCCATATGCCGTCGGCGACTTCCTCGATACGGCCCCACGGCTCGCGTGCGCGTACGGGCCGGCTGCGCATTGCGAAGATGCGCTCGGCACGCAGTGGCGCCGCGCTGGCGAGCAGCAGCAGGTGCGCGCCGCAGGCGGCGGAAGCACGCAGGAAATCGCGCCGTGAACGGGAAGCTGCCTCGGAGTTCGCCATGGTCACGCGGGGCTGAGGGTGCATCGTCGCCTGAAGTCCGTGCCGGCCAAGATAGGCGACGTGCACAGGAAGATCGAGAATGGCATTGGCCGCAGGCGCCTGCGAAAGGCTGCCCTTGTGTGTCCAACGGGGGTCACGGCGTGACCGCGGACCGCGGGGATCACTGGTGGCGGCTTGCCGCCGTGCTTACTTGTTGAGGACTCCGCGAGCACCGTTCCAGGTTCTCGAGGAGGCGTCGACCATGGCCCCGGCGCGCTGTGGGGGATTTCGGCCGGCCGGCTGTCGATGGGGTGAGACGCGGCGGCTGCGCGTTGCTTTTCCGGGATGGGCGCGTACGGTGTTGTCAGACCGTGAAGTCTGGAGCAGGTGAATGCGGAAGCTGCTGCTGCTGGTGCTGTCGTCCGCACTGCTGGTCGCGTGCAGCGACCCGAACGGCGTAGCTTTCGATCCGGGTGCGCAGTTCGATGCCTTCTGGCACACCTACGATGTCACCTACCCGTACTTCGCCCTGAAGCAGGTCGACTGGACCGCGACGCGCGAGCAGTTCCGGCCGCGTGCGGCGGCGGCCGTGGATGAAGCCGGACTGGTCGATGTATTGCGCGACGCGGTGGCGCCACTCCGTGACGTGCACATCTGGTTCACCACACCCGCCGGCCAGCTGCAGAGCAGCTATCAGGCGACCAGCTTCCGCAACTGGGACCGCGACGTGTGGCTGCAGTACGTGACCGCCAGCCATTACGTGTTCGAGCAGACCAACTGGGGTCACGCCCTGATGGGCGGCATTCCTTACATCGCGTTTGGCGCCTGGAACACCGCGCAGATCCACATCGAAGCGGTGGACGCGGCGCTCGAGCCGTTCCGCAACAGCCCCGGCATGATCATCGACGTGCGCATGAATGGCGGCGGCAGCGATGCACTCGCATTCCAGGTGGCCGGCCGGTTCACGAGCGCCCGCCGTCTCGCCGATTACGTCGCCTTCCGCGATGGTCCCGGCCACAGCGACCTGGGCGAGCCCGAGGCGAGGTACGTGGATCCGCGCGGCGCCTGGCAGTTCACCAGGCCGGTCGTACTGCTGGTGGGCCGCGGCGTCTTCAGCAGCAACGAGAGCTTCGTCTCCGCCATGCGCGAATTTCCCAACGTCACCGTCATCGGTGATACCACCGGCGGCGGCTCGGGCAACCCGAAGGATGTCTCGCTGGGCGGCGGCTGGAAGTACTCCGTGCCGCGCTGGTTCGCGTACACGGCCGACAGGCAGATCGTCGAATGGCAGGGCATCGCACCCGACATCGTCGTGCCCACCTCCGACGCGGACTTTCGGCAGGGGCGCGATGTCGTGCTCGAATACGCCCTGGCGTTCATGCGGGCGCGCGTGGGCGCTGAGGCGGGTGTTACGCGAGGCCGGTGAGGCGCCTGACAGGCAGGTCCCCGCGGCGACGGAGGCCGCGAGGGATCGGCGTACGACCTTTCACACAGAGGTTTCCGCGGTTGCGCAGTCTGACGCAGCATGGCTTGCGGAGGAACGGTGGACACGGTGGACGGATCAACGGATTGGAGGCACAACAACCGCATTGACATCACTAACAACGGATTAGGGGTTGCGCTGCTGGCGCCTGCGTGTCCTGCCCGTTCCTTCGCCTGGACCCCGTCGACCCCTGTATCCTTCTCCGGCCCACCACGTTGAGCTCCCCAAGAAGCCGCTCCGTCCTCTGATGCCCCCGTTGACTCCGTCAACCACTGTGTGAAATTGCTGTTTTCCGTACCGGCGTCCTCCCGTATCCTCAGGATTCCTCCACACGCGTCGCGCCCGGCCCTCGCCCCGCGGCGCCCGTCGACCCCCGGCCCCCCTCGCCCTCGCGGCCGCCTCGAGAAAATGGAACCGGGCGCCCCGGGGAAGCATTATGTCTGCGGTCTGACGGGAAGTGGGCCGCATCCAATGAGTGAGGTGCAACCATGATGGATAGATCGAAGCAGGAAGTGGCGACGCTGGGGGGTGGCTGTTTCTGGTGTCTGGAGGCTGTCTTCGACCAGCTGCGTGGTGTGACGGCGGTCGAGTCGGGGTACGCGGGCGGGCAGGTCCGGAACCCCTCCTACCGGCAGGTGTGCGCGGGCACGACGGGGCATGCGGAGGTGGTGCAGCTCACGTTCGACCCGGAGGCGGTTTCTTATCGCGACCTGTTGCGTGTCTTCTTCACGATCCACGATCCCACGACGCCGGACCGGCAGGGTGCGGACGTGGGGCCGCAGTACCGGTCGGTGATCTTCTACCACTCGCCGGAGCAGGAACAGACGGCGAAGCAGGTCATTGCCGAGGTGGAGGCGGAGCATCTCTGGGACGCGCCCATCGTCACGCAGCTGGTGCCCGCGGACGAGTTCTACCGAGCGGAGGACTATCATCAGGAGTACTTCGAGCGGAACGACTACCAGCCGTACTGCCAGATCGTTATCGCGCCCAAGGTCGCGAAATTCCGGAAGCAGTTCGTCGAGCAGCTGAAGGCGTGACGGGCGGCTGACGGAGTGCGGGAAAGGCGACGACGCCGGTCGCCTTTTCCGCCTCTCATCCTGGGCAACATGTCCGTGCGGGTGAGTGCGGCCGCGACAGCGCAAATCCGCTGGCGCGGCCCGGCGAGGCAGGGCATCTTCGAGGGCACCCCCACGTGCCAGGCGGAGTGGCGGAATGCGGTACCTCGGACAGGAACCGACCCAAGCCTGCCTGCTGCCGCAGATCGAGCAGGTTGCGATCCGCGCACGCGAGCTGGCTGGCGAGCTGACACAGGATGCGCTGCTTTGGCGTCCGCCGGGTGGCGGCTGGTCCGTGGGTCAGGTGCTCGAACATTTGCTGGTCAGCGGTCGCATCTATTTCCCGGTCATCGAGCGAGTCATTGCGAAGGCGGTGAAGCCGGCGTCGCCGGCGCCCTGGAAGCCCTCGCTCTGGGGCCGCATGCTGATCTCGACGCTCTCGCCGGCGAACGAACGCACGGTCAGGACATTCAGCAGACTCAGGCCCGGTCCCGAGGCACGTGTCGATGTGCTGGACGCGTTCCTCGGCTCGATGCTCGAGACGGCCGCGTTGCTGCGCCGGGCGGATGGTCTGGACATGCGACGACTCCGCCTCAACTCGCCAGTGGTTTTCTTCGTGCGCGGGCTCAATCTGGGTGATGCGTTCATCATCATCGTGGTGCACGCGCAGCGCCATCTGCGCCAGATCGAGCGTGTCATGGGTGAGCCCGGCTTTCCGCAGCCGTCCGCGATACGCACAGCGCCCGGCTGATGGCCGAATTCAATGCGACTTGACCCGCCGCTCCCCGGCCGGCGACCTTGCAGACGGACCACGGTCCCCTGTCCGTGAGGATGAGATGAGCGATTCCCGTCCGTTCAGCCGCCGCGACATGCTGCGCGGCGCGCTTGGCGCAGCAGGTCTGTTCGCAATCCCGCGCGAACTGCGCGGCGAAGCCTTGATGGAGCGCGTGGCCGCGCTGCGCGGGCGCTGGGGCTCCGACGCCGATGTCGCGGCGCGCGCCGCGCACTGGATTCACGCCTCACGCCAGACCACGGCCAGCGGTGTTAGCTGGCCGGCGGATCCGCGCGATCCCAAGTCTGTCGAGCTGGACTTCTACAATGGCACACCGGGCGTGGTGCTGTTTCTGCTCGAGTTGTACAAGACGACGGGCGAGCGCGCACACCTGGACGAGGCGAAAGCCGGCGCGGACGACCTGGTCGCCAATCTCAGCAAGGGCGATGCGTTCGATGGCGGACTGTACACGGGTGTGGCGGGCCGCGCGTTCGTGCTGGCCGAGACATGGCGGGCATCGGGCGACAAGCGTTATCGCGAGGCCGCACTGCGCGGCGTCGCACTGCTGCACGAGAACGCGAAGAAGACCGGAGCCGGCGTCGAGTGGAGCGATTCCGCCGACATCATCAGCGGCACCGCAGGCATTGCGCTGTTCCTGCTGTACGCGGCGAGGATGCTGGGCGATGACCGTGCAATCGAGCTGGCCGCGAGCGCCGGCCGCAGGCTCGCCGAGCTGGGCCAGCCCGAGCAGGGCGGCCTCAAGTGGGCGATCTCACCCAGTGTGAAGAATCTCTATCCGAACTTCTCGCACGGCACGGCGGGCGCGTCCTACACGCTCGCCACGCTGTACGGCGTCACGCACGAGAAGCCGCTGCTCGATGCGGCGCTCGCGGGTACGGCGTACCTGGAGGCGGTGGCCGATCATGCCAACGGTGCGTGCAAGGTCTTCCATCACGAGCCCGATGGTAAGGAGCTGTTCTACCTGAGCTGGTGTCATGGCGGCGCGGGCACATTGAGACTCTTCTACCGGCTGAGTGATGTGACGGGCGACAGGAAATGGCTGGACCGCATCGACTGCTACGCGCGCGGCATCACCGCGATGGGCGCACCCGTCGAGCGCTCGCCCGGATACTGGAACAACATCAGCCAGTGCTGCGGCAATGCCGGCGTCTCCGAGTTCTTCCTGTCGTTGCACCGGCTGTGGCCCGACAAGGGCTATCTTGCTGTAGCGCGACGGGGAGCGGACGATATTCTGGCCAAGGCGACCGAGGAAAACGGCGGGCTCAAGTGGATCCAGGCCGAGACCCGCGTGCGACCGGAGATCGTGTACGCACAGACCGGTCGCATGCAGGGCGCCGCGGGTGTGGGCACGCTGTTCCTGCACCTGGATGCGCAGGCGAGGGGCAAGCCAGCGGCGGTGACGCTGCCGGATGCGCCCTGGGGATGAGCGCCTGACACACCTACATCGCGACTGAGAGACGGATATGCCGATCTACGAGTACGCGTGCCGCCACTGCGGCACGGCCTTCGAGCGACGCCTCAAGATGGACGAACGGCTGGCCGCGCAGGTGTGCCCCTCCTGCGGACAGAAGGGTGCGGTGCTGCGCATGTCGGCGCCCGCGCTGGTCGGCGGAGGCGAGTCGTCGCCTGCATCCGGTGACCTGGGCACATGCCCCTCGACGGGAGCCGCCTGCGGCTGCGCCCACGCCATCCGCAACTGATTCGCGCGGTCCCCGCGACGTCGCCCGCTCGGACGCCGTGACCGCCGTTGCGCCGGCGCCCGGCGAAGTCAGCACGCGCGGGCTCGATCTCTGGAACGCCATTGTTGTACTGAGCACGGCGACGCTTGCCGTTCTCGTCCCGCTCGATCTCGTGCTGGGCGTCAGTCAGACGACCACCGTGCGCTGGCTGCGCGCCCTCTTCACGCTGATCTTCCTGCTCGACATTCCACTGCGCGTGCGGCTCGCGGGCAGTGCCCGCCGCGGGCCGGTCACCGCGTGGCGCTTCCGCTCGCGCGACATGCTCCGGGTGCCGCTCGACGTGATCGCCGCGGTGCCGTGGTCGGTGCTGACGGGCATGCCGGCGTCCGATCTGCTGCGCCTCGTCAAGCTGGAGCGCGTGCGCGCCGTACTGGCCGAGTGGCGGGTGCGCGAGTTGCGCTGGGCGGACGCGCTGCTGCTGGTCTACACGGTGTTCTGGATTTCGCTGGCGACGCACTGGATCACGTGCGGCTGGATCGCGCTGCGCGGCATTGCGCCCGGCGTGCACTCGCCTGCCGCGTACGTGGACGCGCTCTACTGGACCATGTCGACCATCACAACAGTCGGTTATGGCGATGTGGTGCCCGCCAACATCACGCAGAAGCTCTACGCCATCGGCACGATGGCGCTGGGCGTGGGCTTCTTCGGCTACGTGGTAGGCTTCGTCGCCGGGCTCTGGACACGGCGGGATCCGGCACGGCTGCGCTTCCAGGAGAATATCGAGAAGCTGGCGACGGCGACCAAGTACGCGCGCCTGCCACGCTCCCTGCAGCGCCGCATCTACGACTACCATTACCACGTCTGGAAACAGCGCCTCGGCTACGACGAGTTCGACTTCCTCAGCGCGCTGCCCAAGAACCTGCGCGCCGAAGTATCGCTGCACCTGAAGCGCGACCTGCTGGCGGAAGGCGACCTGTTCCGGGGCGCGGACCCGGACTTCGTCAAGGAAATCGCGCTGCACCTGCGACCGCTGGTGCTGACGCCCGGCGATGTCGTGTTCGAGGAAGGCGATGAAGGACGCGACATGTACTTCATCGCGCGCGGCCAGCTGGAAGTGGTGTCGCGCGATGGACGCCGCCTCGCGCTGATGGAGCCGGGCGACTTCTTCGGCGAGATCGCACTGCTGCGGCAGGCACCGCGCAGCGCCACCGTGCGCGCCGTGCAGTACGCGGACGTCTATTCCCTCTCGCGCACCGCCTTCGAAAATGTGGTGGCGCGTTATCCGGAAGTGCTGCGCCGGCTGGAAGCGGCGGCGCAATCGCGCAGCGGCAACACCTCGGACCCGGCCATCTAGCGGAGCGCGAGCCCCGCATTCCTGCCCTCGGAGCGCTCGCAGCAGTCACGCGCCTGGCTAACAGGCCTCGGTCACGTCGTGCCAGGGTGCCAGCCGGTCAGCGAATCGCTGCGCTGCTGCCCGTCGAATCCATGAGGAGGGGATGGCGCCTGGTTCTGGGCCGGACCCCGCAGGTGGACGGGGCGCAGCACCACACGAGAGCCGGGGCCACCATTGCGCCGCGGCGGGTGGCGTCCGAGATTAGGTTCCCAAGCGACATACTCAGACCGGCCGACAGGGGTCCGAAAGCCCTTGTGTGGTCGGAGTTTGCGCGATGGAGCATAGAGATCACGCGGTAACCCAGGCCCTGGTCGGCGCCGCTGCCGGAGACAAGGAAGCCGCCGATCGTCTCTGGCAGCTCACCTATGACGAGCTTCGTCGCATCGCGCAGCGAAGCCTGCTTTCCGAACGGCCGGACCATACTCTCTCGGCCACCGCACTCGTCAATGAAGCGTACCTGCGCCTCGTCGGCCAGCAGGACATCGACTGGCAGGACCGCGCCCACTTCTTCGGCGTCGCCTCGCGCGTGTTTCGCCGCATCCTCGTGGACCACGCGCGCCGGCGCCACGCACAGAAGCGCGGCGGTGTGCAAGCGCGCATCACGCTCGACTCGGGCCTGATCGCGCTGGAAAGCCAGTCGGACGAAATCCTGGCGCTGAACGAAGCACTCGACCGGCTGGCGGCGCTGAACGAGCGGCTGGCAAGGCTGGTGGAGTGCCGCTACTTCGGCGGTCTCTCCGAAGAGCAGACGGCAGAAGTGATCGGCATCTCCGTGCGCACCGTGCGCCGCGACTGGGTCAAGGCGAGAGGCTGGCTGTACATGCAGCTGTACGGCGAGGTGCCGCCGCTGCCCGAGCCGGACGACGCCGAAGCGAACTGATGCGCGCGGACGTGCCGCGACACGTTCCCACCCCGGATGTCCAGAGATTCATTTGCTCCCCATTCCGCGTTCGCCGTGAACTCGCCTGACGCCGAACACTGGCGCCGCATTGAAGAAGTCGTGGACCGCGTGCTGGACGCGGACGAGGCGGAGCGCGTGCAGATCCTGGATGAGGCGACGACGGGTGATCCGGCTCTGCGTCGCGAGGTGGAAGCACTGCTGGCCGCCAGCGAAGCGGCGGGCGCGCGCTTCGATGTGCCGCCTCTGCTGGTGGCGAGGGATGCGATCGAGCACGGCGGTGATCTCGACCGCGACCGTGTAACACCCGGCGACATCGTAGGCGCGTGGCGCATCGAGCGGCTGCTCGGTCGCGGCGGCATGGGGGCCGTCTATCAGGCCAGTCGCGCCGACGGCGCGTTCCAGAAGAATGTCGCGCTCAAGATCGTGAAGCGCGGCATGGACACGGACGAGATTCTGCGCCGGTTCCAGCACGAGCGGCACATCCTGGCTCGCCTCGAACATCCGCACATTGCCGGTCTGCTCAATGGCGGCGTCACACGCGACGGCCTGCCCTTCATCGTCATGGAGCTGGCCGAAGGCGAGCCCATCGACCAGTGGTGCGACGAGCACACGCTCACCATTCGCGAGCGCCTGCGCTTCTTCCAGACCGTCTGTCAGGCCGTGCAGTACGCGCACAGCAACCTCGTCATCCACCGCGATCTCAAGCCTGGTAACATCGTGGTAGCAAACGGCGAGGTGAAGCTGCTGGACTTCGGCATAGCGAAGGTGCTGGGTACGGAGGACGCGCCGGCCGCCATCACGCAGGTGCACGAAGCCAGGCTCACGCCGCAGTACGCCGCGCCGGAACAGATCCGGGCACAGGTCACGACGACGGCCACGGATGTGTATGCGCTGGGGATCGTGCTCTACGAGATGCTGTGCGGCCGCCTGCCCTACGACCTGACGGGTCGCACATTGCTGGAGATGGAGCAGGTGATCTGCAACGAGGAGCCCGTCCCGCCCAGCGCGGCGGTGGCGAGAACGCGCGACGAGCGCACGGAAGCGATCGCGCGCAGTCGCGGGCTGGTGCGCCAGGAATCACTGGTGCAGGCGCTGCGCGGCGATCTCGACGCCATCTGCCATCGCGCACTGAGTAAGAATCCGGAAGACCGCTACGTCTCCGCCATCGCGCTGGCGGAGGACATCGAGCGCCATCTCGACGGCCGTCCGGTTCGCGCCCATCCGCTATCACGCGGTTATAAGGTACGCAAGTTCGTCCGGCGCAACCGCGCCATGGTGGTGCTGGCGACCGTGCTGGGCCTCGTGCTCGTGAGCTCGACCGCGGTCACGTCGTATCTGGCTTCGGTCGCGAGGAGTCAGAGCCGCGAGCGCCAGGCGGAGGCCACGCGGGCCGCGGCGGCGCGCGACTTCATGGTCAGCACGCTGGGCGGCTTCGATCCCGACGTGAACCCGGCGGCCCGCAGCTTCAACGCAGATTCCGTGGTGAATCGAGGCCGCGAAAACCTGCGGCCTCTGCAGGATCAGCCGCGGCTCGAAGCAGCGGCAATGAACACACTCGGACAGGTGGCGTTCAACCTGGGCAAGCGCACGGTCGCCGATTCACTGTTCCGTCAGGCCTACGCGATCCTGCTGCCACTGAGCGAAAGTCTCGACATGGCCGTGAGCATGATGGGAATCGGTCAGGTGGCGCAGCGCGATGAGAAGTTCGAAGAGGCGGCTGACTGGTTTCGGCGCGCACTCGACATTCGCAGCCATCTCCTCGAACCGGGTGACCGGCTCACAGCGGAGAGCAAGCGCTCGCTCGCGTTCGTGCTGTACAACCTGTCCACCGCGGGCAAGCGGGGCGTCGATTCGGTGGCGGAGCGACTTTATCAGGAGATGCTGCGACAACCCAATCTGCCGATCGACCTGAAGGCTGGAGCGCTCGAGGGTCTCGCGGATCTGCGCCTCGACGGCAGAGACGAGCAGGCCGATTCGCTTTACCAGGCGGTGATCGAACTGCGTATCCGCGCCCAGGGCCCGGATGCGCCGGCAGTGGCGCGCACACGCTGGGGCCGCGCAACCGCCCTCCTGAGACTGCGGCGTCCGGCAGAAGCAGAAACGGAAGCGCGAACAGCGCTCGCGATTCTGCAGCGCGCCTACGGCACGGAACATCGCAATGTGGCGATTGCCTACTCCTTTCTGGGCCAGGTGCTGACCGACCAGGGCAGGTTGCGGGAAGCGGAGTCCGAGTTCGTGAAAGCGGCGGAGACATCGGGTCGCGTGAATGACCCGGGACACAGTTTCACTGCGTGGGCCTGGACGCAGGTGGGTGACCTGCGCCTGCGGCAGCACAATTCCAGAGGCGCGGAGCAGGCCCTGCGCCTGGCGCTGGACACGTATCGCGTGGGTGAGCAGCAGAGCGGCAAGCCGGAGCGCAACCACGACGCCGGATACACAGAAGTGCTGCTGGCCGAGGCGCTGCTGCAACGCGAACAGACACGGAACGCCGTCGGCCATTTTCGCGCCGCCATTGATCTCTTCGCGGCGTCGGACAGCGCCCGGCGCAGCGAAGCGGCGACCAGACTTGCCAGCGTCTATGACAAGCTCGGTCGCCGCGATTCCGCCGAATTCTACCGCGCGCAGGCAGTCAGGTAGTCAGCTTCCCACGCGAATGGTGGCACCGACCGTCCAGATTCCCGAGGTGAGAGTCTGGCCCGGCGAAGGCTCCACTGCGGTTCCCTGTGGCGTGACGTACTGGAAATCGCCGAAGAACACACTCGTCCCCCGATAACCCGCTGTCAGGCCGACACGCGCGCCCAGCGGAAGCAGGCCGTTGACGCCATACGCGACAAAGGGCCGCGTCTGTCCCTTGATGCCGTAGACGACCGGCTGGCCATTGGCCGCAGCCGCCGGATCGCCATCCGTCGAGATGTGAACGCCCACGCCGACGAACGGTCGGACGAAGCGATTGACGCCCTCGCTCACGACCCGTGCGGGATTGAACTGTGCCATGAACTGGAACGCTCTGCCGTGCCTGAGCAGCACGGATTCCTGCACCCCGCCCGCACCGGAAAAGCGCACGCCGCGAACCAGCGCACCGGAACCCGGCGGCGGCCTGTTCGGCCACGGCCAGTCGCCGTTGATGTACTGCGCCGAGCCGCCCAGCAGGCCACCGGAAACACCAAGTTCGAGACTGGTGAAGAAGGCGCCCGGATCGAGGCAGAAGTCGCCGCTCTCGCCGTACGCGGAATTGCCCAGTGACGCGTAGGCAAACGTCTGGCCGGCCGCCTGACCTGGCGTCGCTGACGTGAGGACCACGCCCGTGATCAGGGCGACCGTCCCCGCTATCACCGTGTTGCGCATTCGAGCCTCCCTACTCGGTGTACGCTGCGACACCGCGCTGTGCGGCGCCGGAAAAACACACGGGCGCCTCGCAGGAGGCGCCCGTCCCGGACGCGCGGCCGATCCCGGGGGACCGCCGTCGCCAAATTATCTGTTACATCCCGGAGGATGCCAGAGTCGATCCGATTGCGGGCAGGCCCGGCAGCCCGTGCAGGCGAAATGCCCGCACTGCTGAAACCGGGCCTGCGTTCGGGTGAGAGTCAGCTGGCGCGCAACAACTCGAGCAGACGTGGGCCGTGGGCATCGCCAATGATGAGCGTACCGGCAGGGCGCTCCGTGCGGCCGCGATCGGCCGACGATTCGCTCATTCCCAGCCAGCGCACGCCGCCAACGGTCCTGTTCTCCTGCGTCAGGACGCGTGTGTTCCGCGTGTCGCCGGCGATACCCAGCCGCCTGCCTGCAATGCCATTCTCCTGCATGGTTCCTTTCGCGTTCAGGTCCCACCGATCGCGAGTTCTCTCATCGAAAGCTCGTCTGCAATGCACAATCCCTGCCGCTGACGCAATGCAGCCGGGTAACGGCCGGGAAACAATCCGCTGCGTCCGGCGCGCGCCGCTTCCTCCCAGCCTTGGAAGGCGTGAAAAGGCAGGCGGACCGGCCAGCACCGATGAACGGGTATCGTCGCCTGCAACCCTTTCCATTGAACAGTGGAACCCTTCTCATTACAGCGGCATTACGACACTCTGTGGGTTGCGTGGCGGCCGCCGCGCAACGGGGTGGGGAACCTGGCTCGGTGCACATGGAGCAGGAGAGGGCGAACACACAGGCGTTCGAGCAGCTGCTCCGGCCGCTGCTCGACAAGGCGTACGGCCTCGCGTACTCGATGACGCGCAATGCGGCCGACGCCGAAGACCTGGTGCAGGAGGCGGCGCTGCGCGCGTTCCGCGCGTTCGACACCTTCGAGCAGGGCACGAACTTCAAGGCGTGGTTCTACCGCATCCTGACGAACTGCGTGTACGCGAAGAACCGCACGCGGAAACGGCGACCCGAGACCGTGGACCTGGATGATGCGAACGAGCTGTACCTCTACCGGCAGACGCGGGAAGCGGGGCTGCACGAGAAGAGCAATGATCCGGCGAAGCTGCTGCTGGAGAAGATCAACGTGGAGCGCGTGGCCGAAGCCATCGCCGCGCTGCCCGAGGAATACCAGGCGGCGGCTTCACTCTATTTCCTGGAGGACGCCAGCTACCAGGAGATCGCAGACGTGCTGGGCTGTCCCGTGGGCACTGTAAGATCGCGTTTGCACCGCGGTCGCCGCATGCTGCAGAAAGCGCTGTGGACGATTGCACAGGAGGACGGCATCATTTCCGGCCTGAAGGATGAGGTGCCCGTATGAGCCCGGTGGAGAAGTACACCTGCGAAGACGCATTCCGACGACTGGATGATTACGTGGATCGTACGTTGTCACCGGAAGAACGCGAACGCGTGGAAGCACACCTGCTCGAGTGCGCAGTGTGCGCGCGTGAGTACCGCTTCGAGACCACGTTCGTCGAGGAAGTGCGCGGCAAGCTGCGTCGCATCATGGCGCCCGTCGATCTGCTGGAGCGCATTGTGACCCGCCTCGAGGGCAATGGTTGAGCGAACAGCGGGACGCACTGCCCGCAGGCGCGACACACGAGCCGCAGTCCATTGGCATAGCTCGCCTGAGATTTCCGCTCAGGTTCACGCATGGCGAGGACCTGGAGAACCAGCCGGCGTCGACGACCGATGCGCTTCGCGAAGGTGACGAATCCGTTTCCCAGCCCCAGCCCCAGCCCCGGCCCGAGGAACGCTGTCGCCGTTCTGTCTCAGATGTTACCAAGCCTGTGGCTGATCCGGATGGTCTCACCCAGCGACCACGCCTGAAATGGCGCGCCGCGCGGTGTGAAGGGTGGCTCGGCGTCGGCGATTTCCGAGAGGTGACCGATGCCGGCTTCATCGAGATGGGCGAGCAACGGCTCGAGGAACCGCTGCTTCGCTTCCTTGAGGACGGCGCGTCGCGCCGCGCGGGCGCGTTGCGGTGTCAGCGTCGTGGCTGAGGCGGCATTCGTCGCCTGCGCCGTATCCGCTGCCGCATCGCCCCCGTCCAGGCCGGCACTGCGGACGCGCACCCAGGCGTCGACGAAGGCGCCCATGAGCCAGGGCCACACGGTTCCCTGATGGTAGGCCGCATCGCGCTGCGCGACGCCGCCCTCGTAGTGCGCGACGTAGCCGGGCTCATCGGCCGCCAGGCTGCGCAGGCCCATGGGTGTAAGCAGGCGGCGCTCGACCTGATCCACGACACGGGCAGCGCGCGCGCCATCGAGCAGCACGAGCGGCAGGCCGCCCACTGCAAAGATCTGGTTAGGCCGGAACGTGGGATCCACCGCGCCGGCGCGGTGTCCCGCATCGACGATATCGTGCAGGCAGCCGCGTTCGCCGTCCCAGAAGCGCTCCGTGAAGGCGCAGCGACCGCGCTCGAAGACGGGCTCCCAGCGCGCATCCAGCCGGGTGCCGATGGCCAGTGCATTCAGCCAGAGCGCCTGCACCTCGACCGGCTTGCCAATGCGCGGCGTCACCTCGCGATCGCCGGCACGCGCATCCATCCAGGTAAGCTGCTGTCCGGGCGCGCCCGCGGCGAGCAGGCCATCCGCATCCATGCGGATGCCATGACGCGTGCCCGCTGCGTTACCCTCGAGGATGCGCTGCACGGCCTGCCGCAGCGTGGTGCGCTCGCGCGCCAGCAGCTTGCGCCGGTTGGCGCCCACGACCTCCAGCAGGTCGTGTACGGCGATCACGAACCAGAGCGCCGCGTCCACGGAATTGAATTCCGGCTGATCACCTTGCTCGGCGAAGCGGTTGGGCAGCATGCCTTCCGACACCTGGCCGGCCCATTCGATCAGGATGTCCTTCGCCTCCGCAATTCTGCCCGTCGCGATGCAGAGACCGCGCAGTGCAATGAACGTGTCGCGGCCCCAGTCTCCGAACCAGGGATACCCGGCGATGATCGTGCGACCCGTGCCGCGGCGCACGATGTAGGCATCGGCGGCGCACTCGAGACGGGAATGCTGGCGCTGGCGACGACGCCGTTCCGCCGCTCTCGCCTGTTTGAGCCACTGCGTCGCCTCCATGTCATTGCCCTGCGGCGCAGCACCGCTCGTGCCCAGCACCCAGACTGCTTCGCCTGCCCCCAGCTCCCAGCGCAGCGTGCCGGGCGAAGCCAGGTCCTCCGTGTCATCGAGGCCGCGCGCACGTTCCTCCGCATAGAGGAAATTGCGGTACCACAGCGGTTCGTGCGTGTAGTCGCCATTGTGCCAGGCGACGATGCGGGGCAGCCCTTCGTACGGTTGCCACGACACCTGACCGCGCGCTTGCTGCGCCTCGAAACGGAATGCGCCGTTCTCGTGGTGTGTCGCGTGCAGATCGCGCCCCGACAGGAACGGCCGCAGCACCAGTGTGACGCCAGGCTGCGGCGCCAGCAGGCGCCAGGAAAGCGCAATCATGCCGCTGTCCCGTCGCGCGAACACCTCGTGCACGATCTCGGTGCCATCCTCGAGGTGGTAGATCCAGGTGGGCCAGGGCGAGTCCCGGAACTCCGCAATGCGGTGCGCCCCATCGGGGAACAGGACATCGGGTCCGTAGCGCTGCGTACTGAGCGCGTGCCGACCGGCCGCCGTATCCACCCAGGCATCGAAGCCGTTGACCAGCACGTAGCGACCGGTGGGCGGCGTCGTGGCGGGCAGCAGCAGCGCGTGATAACGCCGTGTTCGCACGCCGGTCAGCGTGCCCGACGCGAACCCGCCCAGTCCATCCGCCTCCAGCCACTCGTTGCGCTCATCAATGTGTATGCTGCTCATCACCGCACTCCCTTGCGTTCAGCGTACTGCAGGAAAGCTCTTCAAACCAGCAAACGCGACACGAACAAACCGGTTGTCGAGGAATCCGTTCTCGCGCAACCCGCCTGAGCACCCAGCCCCGGCAACGCCGTTCACTCACCCGCCTCGGCTGGACCCGGCCGCCACGCCCGCAGAGACGGCTGCTGCAGCAGCGTCGGTTCCGGTGTCGTCATGCGTCGCGCTCTCTTCCGTTCTGGCCTTCACCATGTCCTCGAGGAAGCGCACGGCCAGCGCAGTCCAGCCGGTCTGGTGCGAAGCGCCCAGGCCGCGCCCGTTGTCGCCGTGGAAGTACTCGTTGAAGAGCACGAGGTCGCGCCAGTGCGGATCCTCGGCGTAGCGGCGCTCATCGCCATGACAGGGACGGCGTCCCTGCGCATCCGCCAGGAACAGCTTCGCCAGCCGCGACGCCAGCTCGCGCGCCACCGTACGCAGATTCACGCGCTGACCGGAGCCTGTGGGGAATTCGACGAGCAGCGAATCCCCGTAGAAGTGGTGATAGCGCTCGAGCGCTTCCACGAGCAGGAAGTTGAGCGGGAACCAGATGGGTCCGCGCCAGTTCGAGTTGCCGCCGAACAGACGCGTCGTCGACTCGCCCGGATCGTATTCCACCACGTAGCGCGTACCGTCGGCGTCGAGCGTGTACGGATGCTGCTCGTGCACCTTCGAGATGGAGCGGAGGCCGTATGGCGATAGGAATTCGTTCTCGTCCAGCATGTAGCGCAGCACACGCTCCAGGCGCTCGCGCGAGGGTATGGCGAGGAGGCGCATGTCATCTTCCTCGCCGGCACCATCGCGCTGCATGTAGGAAATCTGCTGGCGCAGCTCGGGCCGGTTCTCGAGGAACCAGTTCATGCGCTTCGTGAAGTTGCTCAGCTTGCGTATGCGGCGGTTGTCCAGGATTTCACAGGCGAACAGCGGAATCAGGCCCACCGCGGACCGCAGTCGCAGTGGCATTACGTGGTCATCGACGTGCAGCTGGTCATAGTAGAAGCCATCCAGGTCATCCCAGAGGCCGGTGCCACCCAGTGAGTTCATGGCATCGGTGATGGCGACGAAGTGCTCGAAGAACTTCGACGCGACGTCTTCGTACACGGGGTCCTCCGCCGCCAGCTCCAGCGCCATGGAGAGCATGGTGGCGCAGAAGAACGCCATCCAGGCGGTGCCGTCCGCCTGCTCCAGGTGGCCGCCCGTGGGCAGTGGCTGAGAGCGGTCGAAGACGCCAATGTTGTCCAGGCCGAGGAAGCCGCCCTCGAACAGGTTGTTACCGTCGAAGTCCTTGCGGTTGACCCACCACGTGAAGTTGAGGAGGAGCTTGTGGAAGACGCGCTCGAGGAAGGCACGGTCGCGTTGACCCCGCCTGCCCGTCATCTTGTAGACGCGCCAGCAGGCCCAGGCGTGCACCGGCGGATTCACGTCGCCGAAGGCGAACTCGTATGCCGGTATCTGACCGTTGGGATGCATGTACCATTCGCGCAGGAACAGCACCAGCTGCTGTTTGGCGAAGTCGCCGTCGACGTGCGCGAACGGGATCATGTGGAAGGCCAGGTCCCAGGCCGCGTACCAGGGATACTCCCACGTGTCGGGCATGGAGATGACGTCGCGGTTGTACAGGTGCGGCCAGTCGTGGTTGCGGCCCTCGAGCCTCGCCCGCGGCGGCCGCGGCTGCGCGGGATCACCCTCCAGCCAGTGGCGCACGATGTAGTGGAAGAACTGTTTGGACCACAGCAGTCCCGCGTAGCCCTGGCGGATGACGCGACGCTCGTCTTCGCCGGCCGAGGACGGAATGCGCGTGGCGTAGAATTCATCGGCTTCCCGCAGCCGGTGCGCGAACGTGGTGTCGAACGCCGCAGCGAAAGGCTTCGCCGGCGCCTGGCTCTCGGCGGAGAGGCGCAGGCGCAGCACCACCTGCCCGCCTGCGGGGATGACCATGCGATAGTGCGCGGCCAGCTTCGTGCCCTCGCCTGCGGGATTCACCGCGTCGCGGCGCCCGTGAATCACGTATTCGTGGAACGCATCCTTCACGAACGGACTGTTATTGCCTGAGCCGAACAGGCGCTCGGCGTTCGTTTCGTTGTGGGTGAACAGGAGGTCGGGCAACTCGCCCGCGTCCGTCGCATCCGCATGAAAGACGAACCGCCCGAGCGATGCGTGCTCCAGTCGCGCACTGGCGCTGTCCGTGCCCGCCATGCGTGGCTTCGGCCAGTAGCCTTCGCCGGTGCGGCCCCAGGACCACGTGTTGCGGTACCAGAGTGTGGGCAGCACGTGCAGCGGCGCAGCCTCGGGTCCGCGATTCACGAGGGTCACGCGCACGAGGATGTCGTCGGGCGCGTGCTTCGCGTACTCGGCAAACACATCGAAGTAGCGGTCTTCCGCGAACACGCCCGTGTCCAGCAGCTCGTACTCGGGATCGTGCGCGCCGCGCAGCCGGTTCTCGCGCAGCAGCTCTTCGTAGGGGAACGCGCGCTGCGGATACTTGTAGAGCGCCTTCATGTAGCAGTGCGTGGGTGTGGAGTCGAGGAAGTAGTACAGCTCCTTCACGTCCTCGCCGTGATTGCCCTCCGGTCCGGTCAGACCGAACAGGCGCTCCTTGAGGATCGGATCCTGCCCGTTCCACAGGGCCAGCCCGAAGCAGAGGCGGCCCTCGCGGTCGGTGATGCCGAGCAGGCCATCCTCGCCCCAGCGATACGCACGACTGCGCGCATGGTCGTGCGGAAAATATTCCCAGCAGTCGCCGTACTCCGAGTAATCCTCGCGCACCGTGCCCCACTGGCGCTCCGAGAGGTACGGACCCCAGCGCGTCCAGTTCTGCGTGCGCTCGGCTGTTTCCCTGAGACGGCTCGCCACCGATCCAATGTGGCTCATGATGTCATGCTCCGGTACGGGATTGTCGCCTCGCCGACGGCAGCCGCCGGCTGCTGCACTATCGGCACCCGTCGCGCGCTGGTTGCGTCCCCGAATGCAGCGTGCGCACGCCGTTTCACGAAACGCTGCGCATGTCTCTCGAGGCGTGCCCCGCAACCCGATCGCGACATCCTGCACCGCATGGAACCGTTTCCGCGACCCGCGACGTTATAGCCCGCACTGAACGAGCGAACTACGCGCGTCGCGCTTCTGCGGCGCGCGTGATCCCCAGGAGAAACAGGAGGCAGTACCATGCAGAAGCGTCCTTTCATCATTGCCCTCGGTCTGGTCGTGCTGGCCGGACTGTGGTATGCGTTCCGGCCCGAGCGCCTGTTCGTCAACAGAACAGTGGATGAATCGTTCCCGCAGGCTTCGGCCGCCACCATGCAGGCGGGCATGGAAGCGCAGCCCGTGCAGGTCGTCAATGGCAGCTTCCACAGCAACGCGCACGAGACGCGCGGCAAGGCAACCATCTACCGGCTTCCTGACGGCAGGCTGACACTGCGCCTCACGGAGTTCGCAACCTCCAACGGACCGGATGTGCACGTGTACCTGGTTGCCGCCGGTGATGTGACTGATAACGAGACTGTTACCAAAGCCGGTTTCCTGGAACTGGGCGCCATGAAGGGCAACATGGGCGATCAGAACTACGCGCTGCCCGCGGATACGGACCTGTCGAAATACCGCGCCGTGACCATCTGGTGCCGCCGCTTCAGCGTGAACTTCGGCACCGCGCCATTGCTGTAACCGGGACGAACGCAGGTTTCGAGACACGGGAGGGAATACCCCATGATCAGCCTGCTGGCCTTCACTCCGATGGCGGCGCTGCCCGTGCCGGGTGGCGCCCGCCGGGCCGGCGCCCGGCCGCGTCGGACACGAGCCCGGTGAAGTCCACGGTTGCACCGGGCACGATTGTGCGCGCGCTCAGGCTGTCCACCGGCGAACCCGTACCCGACCCACGCTGTCGGGGTGTGTCTTATGCGCAGGCCGAGGGACCCGGTCTCCACGACCGGGTCAGCCCGAGTGGCGACTCGGCCCGGGCATCGCGCTCCCGCACACGCAGGGCTGGCAGCAGGGCTGTTCGTCAGGAACTTCTTCGCAGCCAGCGCGTTTCCACTCGCCGGCAATGGCCATCACCCAAACGACCCGCAGTGCGATCTTCAGTGCGGCGCGAGTGTTGCACGAGCAGGGCTGCGCGTTCCTTTCGTCCAATGTCATCCAGGCCACGGACGCGGTCCGCACGGATACGCCATGCAGGTCGCATCGCGGCACGCCGCGCCACGCACCGCACGTGAACAACAAGGGGGGCCGGTGAAGCGCTTCGATGTAATCGTGATCGGCAGCGGGCAGGGTGGCGTTCCTTTCGCCGTGCGTTCGGCCGCGGCCGGCAGGCGCACGCTCCTGGTCGAACGCGCGGAGCTGGGCGGCACCTGCGTGAACCGCGGCTGTACGCCGACCAAGACCATGGTGGCGAGCGCACGCGCCGCGCACGTCGCGCGCAACGCGGCTCGCCTGGGCGTGCGCGTGCCCGATGTGCACGTCGATCTGAGCGCCGTCGTCGACCGCAAGAACGGCATTGTGCGGCACTGGCGCGATGGCATCGGGCGACGACTGCAGAGAGCGGGCTCGTGCCTCACTTCGCTCGCGGGCACGGCCCGCTTCGTCGAACCGCGTGTTATCGAGGTCAACGACGAGCGCTGCAGTGCCGACGTCATTGTCATCAATGCGGGGTGCCGGCCGGCGATTCCGCCATTGCCCGGTCTGGACCAGGTGGCCTGGGTGGACAGCACGGGCATCATGGAGCTGCGCGAGACGCCCGCCCACCTGGTTGTGCTGGGCGGTGGCTACATCGGCTGCGAGTTCGGCCAGATGTTCCGGCGCTTCGGCAGCAGGGTCACGATCATCAATCGCGGCTCACACCTCGTCGACCGCGAGGATGAGGACATTTCGCAATCGCTCGAGGGGGTCTTCCGCAACGAAGGCATCGAGCTTCGCCTGGGCCGGCAGGTTTCGGCCGTCGCACAAACCGGCAACGACGTGAGCGTGCACCTCGATGACGGCAGCGCCGTGACGGGCAGCCACCTGCTCGTCGCCGTGGGCCGATCCGCCAACACCGAACTGCTGGGCTGTGAGGCGGGCGGCATCCGTCTCGACCAACGCGGTTTCATCCAGGTCGACGATCACTATCGCACCAGCACCGACGGCGTGTTCGCCATCGGCAATGTGACGGGCGGCCCGCAGTTCACGCACACGTCGTGGGATGACCATCGCATTCTGTACGACCTGCTGCGCCACGGTGCCGGACGTACGCGCAGGGACCGGCTGGTGCCGTACGCCGTGTTCACGGATCCGCAGGTGGCGCGCGTGGGCCTGTCCGAACGCGACGCGAAACGACAGGAAATCCGCTACGCGATGGCGTCCATGCCGTTCGGCAACATCTCGCGCGCCATCGAGCTGGATGAGACGGCCGGCACACTCAAGGTGCTCATCGACCCGGACACCGAGCGCATCCTGGGCGCGGCCATTGTGGGTTTCGAGGCGGGCGAGCTGATCCACGTATTCGTCGCCCTGATGCAGGCCGGCGCCACCGCCCGCGCCATTGTGGACGCGGAAGCGGTTCATCCCACGCTCGCGGAGGGCCTGCAGTCGCTGGTCATGCGCCTCGATCGCTACGCGCTGTAGCGCACAACCCGCTATTGACGAGCTAGCGGATGGTGATCGCGAAGTTGGCGTTGTACATGGATGTGATGACGTCGTCCACGAGCGAACCCCGCACGGTGACGTCGCCGAGCGCCGTGTAGTAGATGCCCAGATTGGCAGTGATCGCGAGCCACTTGAAGACAGGCACGTCGAAGCCGACGCCGAACGTCACGCCCGAGCCGGTACCGCTGGCGAGCGAGACCGGTTGCGTCTTCGGGTCGGTGGCGCCAAGAGTGACTTCCGCGTGGGCAAGGCCGAAGCCGCCCTTGAAGAAGAGGCCGCTGCGCCACGGATACCACAGCACCACCGGGCCCAGGCTCACGTTTTCGACCGTAAGGGAGCTGTCACCCTGCGCGATGCCGAAGTGGTCATCGAGCAGCGCGAAGACCTCGAAGCCCAGCAGCACACGCGAGGAGAGCGAGCCGCCGCCGCGCAGGTAGCTGCTCTGCCCATACACGACCGTGGGCTCCGCGCAACTCGTGCAACCGATGCGAATGGTGCCCGTGCCCACGCCGTTCTCCAGCCAGAAACCGCTGCGATACGGCCGCTGCGCCGTGATATCATGCGCGGGCATTGCCGCCAGCAGGGCGAAGAGGCAAGTCGCAATCGAGTGTTTCATCGCACTTCGCCGCCGGCCGAGCGCCGCGCTCCCGCCCAGGACAGGAAAACGCGCGACTCGAGGAAGTCTCGCGTGTTCTGCGGCCCATTCATGTAGCGGCTCTGCCGGCGGTCGCCGCTCACGTAAAAGCCCAGGCCAATCCCGTGGGCGAGCGGGAAGTTGCCTTCGAGCCCGGAAAACAGGATGACGTGATCCGCCGGAGCGCCGCTCACCGAGTGCACGTACTCGCCGCGATTGTACCACGAGAGATACGTGTTGCCGTTGCGCACCAGCGCGAACTGCAGCCGGCTACCGGCGCCAGGACCGAAATCGTACGTGCGCTCGCCGAAGCCGCTGAATGGCGCGTTGATGGCGCCCAGCACGACGACATCGGCGGCCGCCTTTGCGTGCAGCACGAACTGTCCCGGCAGCGGGAAACGCGAAATCAGTCCGGTCTCAATGCTCTGCGCGCCGAAGCTGTAGACGGGATTGTTAATGTAGTCGTAGCGATGCGAGAGCATGAGCGCATGCCTCACCCTCGTCCCCCACCACGGCAGCGCCAGCTGAAAGATGCGACCCTCCGTCTGCAGCGCATTCAGGCCGCCGCCGCCCGGGCTGACCTGCACGTGCACGGAGAAGGCGTCGAAGGGCTCGCGATACGCGTGATCGAGCGGATCGCCATAATCAATGTCGACGAGAATGGTCGGCGCAAAATTGCTGACGCCCGACGAATCGTCGTGGACCTTGCGCACACCGGCGCCGAAGCGGAAGGCGAAAGCGCCCGCATCATGTTCCGGCGGATTCGGCGCCACTGCCGTCCATTGCCCGCGAAACAAGCGGTTGATTCCCTCAATGGGGTTGATCAGCAGTGCCGCAGCTTCGCGTGTCACGCGCCCCGCGCCGCGCGTTTCCGTGTCGCGCAGTGTCGCCGCCACACGGTGCGTCATCTCACCCACCGCGACGCCGCCGAAGCTCGTCATGAGGAAGTCGTTGAACGAAGGGCGGAACGTCTCGCCGAAGAACTCCCAGACCCAGGAGCCGAGGAAGGCCAGCGGCGCCGACTCCCAGTAGTTCAGACAGTTCGCACGCCCGGAGCTGAAGTACTGCGAGCCGTGGAACGGGTGCGCGAACATGTTCGTCGGGAACGCGTTCTCATCCCATTCCCAGCCCAGTCGGAAGTTGCGACTCCAGCTCTCGAAGTTCGAGCGCGCCCACTCGTCCTTCAGAACCACCGCATCGAACCGGTTGACGGCGAGATTGATGGCGAGCACTTCCTCGACGGCGAGTGAGGCGCGCAACGGTCCGCACCCGCGTGCCCCTGCGCTGTCAGCGACCTGCGCGCGTACGGATGCCGGCCCGGACCCGCACGCGAGCGCGATGGGAAGGATGAGGGAACGGCGCAGGGTCAGCGATCGCACGTTTCAGCGGACGATGGTCGGGACAACGCGGCGAACTGCCCGCGATCAGCCGCCGATCCCGGCGACTGGCGTCGCCGGGATCGGCACAACCGATCAGTTGGGCGACAGCGTGATGTCCGGCGCCGGCGAGGCCGCCGCTGTCAGCGTGACCAGTGACTCCGCCGTCGACTTGCGCATGTACGCCAGCGGATCGTGCATCAGGGCGTTCGGGGGCAGCTGTTCCCACAATGGACCCAGCTCGCGCCGGATTCGCTGCACGTAGAAATCCGGCAACGTGTCGCTCGCACCCTCGAAGAAGGCGCGAACCGATCGGTCCGTGTCCAGCATGCGCCGGATGTTGCGGTGGTACTTGATCCGGCCGAAGCCCTCCGAGGAAACGCCGCGCACGAAGTTGACCCACGTGGGGAATCCAAGAGGCGTGCCCCGCGCCCGGCGCATGATCGTCTTCCACGAGAACGAGTACTCGGTCAGGTCGATCATCCGGTCGTAGAAATCCGGCCACTGGTAGTTCTTGGGCCGGACGTTCATCGCCTGGTTGTTGTTCAGGAAATGGAACGGGAACGGCAGCAGGCGGCCCGCACGCTGCAGCTCCAGGTTCAGCGGCGCCGCTTCGCCGAACGCGGTGAGCAGCGAATAGCCCGGGAACGTACCGGGCGTCTTGTCCAGGAACCGCTTGGTCAACTCGAAGGGCTCATCACCCACATCGTCGTCCATGCCCAACACGAAGTTGGTCTGAACGTACGGGATATAACGCAGGATCATGTTCACATGGTCGGAGACCTGCTCCACCTTCGCCATGCCCTGCTTGCGCCCCGTCTTCGCCTTGTTGCCCAGCGAGAACCACGATTCAATGCCCGGGAGCATGGCCTTGAAGCCGGCCTTCTGCATGCGCTTCAGATTGGCCTCGGACAGCAGCGAAAGACTGCTCTCCGCAGCAAACGACACGCTGCCGGCCGGCACCGCGTCCTCGATGGCTCCCAGGAAGTCGTCGAAACGCACGCCGAAATTCGGATCGTGCCAGCCGACGTACGGCCGCTTCATCGTCTTCACCAGGAAACGCAGATCCTCGCGGATCTGGTCGTAGCTCATGGGCTGATAGTCGACCACCGAGTCAATGCAGAACGCGCACGTGTAGGGACAGCCCAGGCTGCCGATCATCGGCACGAGCTTGAGACTCGTCGGGCACTTGGCGAGCGTCGGCTCGATGAAGCGCCAGCGCTCCCGCACACCCGGCAACTCCAGCGGCTGACGGCTCGCGCGCGCGAGCACGCCCACCGGCCGGTGCGGCGCACAATCCTTCAGGATGTCCTCGATCAGCGGGCGATCCGTGAAGCCAAGGACGTAGTCGAAGTACTGCCGCGCATCGTCGGGGTAGCAGCGGGCGTGCGGACCACCCAGCACCGTCACGGCGCCGCGCTGCCGGAACAGGTTGCTGATCGCATACGAGAGCTGCGCGGCCTGTGTGAACGCGCCCACGAACAGCACGTCCATGGCCTCGGGCAGCTCCCGCAGCAGGTCCTCCGAGCCCGTGTAGCAGACGAAGGTGACATCGTGCCCAAGCTCCTGGCACCATACACCCACGGCCTGCGGCATGATGCTCGCCAGGTTGGGGTTCATCACACGGCCGTACAGGCCCGGCGATGGCGCCCGGGTCACCAGGTCCAGGATCCCGATCCGCAGCTTCTTCTTGCCCATCCCTGACGCTCCTCGCCTTACGCGTGTCCGCCTGCCGCGAGTCGTGAAACAGTCGCATCACGACCGTACGAACCATTCTCAGGTACGAACCCGCTTGCCGCTTCGGAAAAACCTTCGACGGGAACTGCTCGAGCGCCACGGGAAGAGCGCCGCCGGCCGGCGCCGAAATCTGCGGAGCAGAATGCTGAAGATGTCAGTCGGTCCAGCCGGCGCCGGGCCGGCCATCATACTGCGGTATTGGAGGCCGCGGCGCCAGACCCCGCGCCGTGATCGGTCCCGATTCTCGTCATCATTCCCGCCTGGCCGCGCAGCACTGGCGGTCGCATGTGGCCCCGATTCTGTTGACTTGATGCTTCCAGGCGGAGTAGTTTTGCTTCCCTAGCACGACTGAGGAAGGAAGGCATGGCCAGGTCGACCGTGGAACTGCTGCAGGGTACCCTCGATGTGCTGGTGCTTCAGACCCTTTCCTGGGGTGCCATGCACGGCTACGGCATAGCGCGCTGGATCCAGCAGGTGACGGACGACGCGCTGCAGCTGGAAGAGGGCACGCTCTATCCCGCGCTCTATCGGCTGGAGAATCGGGGCTGGGTGAAAGCGCAGTGGAAGCGGACGGAGAACAACCGGCGGGCCAAGTACTATCAGCTGACGCCCGCGGGCCGGCGTCAGCTCGCGACAGGCACCGCCGCGTGGAGCCGGCTGGTCAAGGTGGTGGGCAAAGTGCTGGAAGCCCGGCCGTAGCGCTTCGCGGCGGGCTCGGCTGGCGCGCGCCGGAACGGTTGTTCGCGGCCGCGGGGGAAAAGGGAACCGATAACAGCATGTCAGAAGACAGCGAGCAGGGCAGGAGGCCCAGACGGCCGCGCAGCGGTGCGGAGCGACTGCCTCCTGAACGCGAGCGCGATGCGGACCTGGACGCGGAGCTGCGCTTCCACCTGGAGTCGCGGGCGGCGGAGTACGAAGCGGCGGGGATGACGCAGGAGGCGGCGAGGGCGGCGGCGAGACGGCGGTTCGGTGACGCGGCGGAGATCGAGGCGGAGTGTCGTCGACTGACAGAACAGAGGGAGCGACGCATGCGAGCGGGCGAAGCGCTGGCGCATTCTGCAACAGGACATCCGGTTCGGTTGGCGCGCGCTGCGCCGCTCGCCCGTGTTCACGCTGACAGCGGTGTTATCGCTGGCGCTGGGGATCGGCGCGAACACCGCGATTTTCAGCCTGATCCGGACGGTGCTGCTGCATTGCCTGCCCGTGCCTTCCCCGGAGCAGCTGGTGGGCGTACGGGTGGCGGTCGCGCGCTTTGACCTGGGCGTCTCCTGGCCGGATTTCCAGACGTTGCGCGAGACGCCCGGGATGCGCGCCGCCGCGTTCACCATCCTGTCATTCAACCGCGACGTGGGCGAACAGCACGATTATGGATCGGTCGACCTGGTCGATGGCGACTTCTTCTCCGTGCTCGGCATCCGTCCGCTGGTCGGCCGTGTGCTGGGCCCGCAGGATGAAGCGAGCGCGTCGCCGGTCATGGTGGTGTCACAGGACTTCTGGGAGCGCAGGCTGAATAGCGATCCGGCACTGCGCGAGCCGGTCCGCGTGAATGGCGTGCCATTCACCGTGGTGGGTGTGCTGCCGCGCGCGTATCGCGGGCTGATGTTCCCGGGCTCGTTCGACATGGCGATCCCGGCGTCGACGGCGGCGCTGGTGGGCGCGCCGGATCTGCGCCAGCCGCGCGGGCCGTTCGTGTCCGTGATCGGCCGGCTGTCTGCGGGCGCGCGCCGCGCGCAGGTGGAGACGGCCTGGGCGGCGGCCTACGCGCACTGCTGCGCCGAGCATGCGCCGAAGATCCTGCCCAAGGGGGGTGGCGGCGGCAATGACGCGCCGCGTTTCACGCTCAGCGACATCAGCCGCGGCATCACCAACCCGAAGTTCGATCTGCGCTCGCAGTATGCGACGATTCTCTACGCGCTCATGGGCGGCGTGGCCGTGCTGCTTCTCATTGCCTGCGCCAACGTGGGTACACTGCTGTTAGCACGGGCGCGCTCGCGGCAGAATGAGCTGGCGGTGCGGGTATCGCTGGGCGCGCAGCGCGGCCGTCTGGTGCGCCAGCTGCTGACGGAGAGCCTCGAGCTGGGGCTGCTGGGCGCGCTGCTCGCGCTGCCGCTCGCCTGGTGGGGCACGACGCTGCTGGCCCATCGGCTGCCGTTGCAGGTAGCAATGATGGCAGACACGATCCGCTTCCGGCCGGACCGCACGATCCTGCTGTTCACGATGCTGCTCGCACTCGGTTGCAGTCTGCTGTTCGGCGTGCTGCCGGCGTGGCGGGCAACGCGCGTCGATCTCACGTCGCCGCTACGCGAAGGCGGGCAGCGCGGTGCGCGCCGTTCCCTGTCCGCGGAGCGTCTGATCGTCGCGGTGCAGGTGGCGCTCGCGCTGCTGCTGGTGAGCGGCGCGGGGCTGCTGGTGCAGACGCTGCGCAATCTCCGGAGCGTGGATTTCGGCTTCGATCACACGCACTTGCTGGTGGCGCAGCTGGACACGCGCGGCACGCGCTACGAGCAGAGCGGTGCCATGCCGCTGGTGCCGGAACTGCTGAACGGCCTGCGCGCGGTACCCGGCCTGCGCACCGCGGCTTTCGGCACCACCTCGCCCGTCTCCGGCGGCCGCTCGACCTTCTCCATCATCGACGTGCCCGGCTACCAGCCCGCGCCCGACGAGCGCATGGGTGTGGCCATGAACGCCATAACACCGGGTTATCTGGCGGCGGCCGGCATCCCGCTGCGTGCCGGTCGCGACTTCACGGATGCGGACGAGACCGGCGAGCGCGTCGCATTGGTGAACGAAGCGTTCGCGCGTCGCTACCTGAGTGGTCGCGCGCCCGTGGGCGCGGAGTTCCACGAGGGCTTCGACAACGCGCCGGTGCGCATCGTGGGCGTCGTCGCGGACGCCCGCTACGACGATCTGCGCTCACCCGCCCAGCCGATGTACTACCTGCCGCTCCAGCAGTATGGCGGCGCGCCGTTCCTCATCCTGGTCGCGCGCATGGAAGGCGATCCGGTGGCGCGCGCCGAGCAGGTGCGGCGGGCGATCGATGCGGGCGCGCCCGGTCTCTGGATCCGGCGCATGGAAGGCATGGAGCAGGCCATCGATGAAGCACTCGCGCGCGAGCGCCTCGCCGCCCTGCTGGCCGGCGCGTTCGGCTGCTTCGCCCTGCTCATCGCCGCGGTGGGACTGTACGGCATCATGGCGTACTACGTCGCGGGCCGTACACGCGAGATCGGCACGCGCATGGCGCTGGGTGCCGGCGCCGGCAATGTGCTGCGTCTCGTTCTGCGGCAATCGATGCTCGTGCTGGCGGCTGGCCTGGCCGCGGGGCTGCCGCTGGCGCTGTTCGCCACGCGCGGACTCAGCACCGTTCTCTATGGCGTGAAGCCGTGGAACCCGCTCATCTTGGGCAGCGCGATCCTGGTGCTCATGCTGGCCGGTGTGCTGGCCAGCCTGATTCCCGTGCGCCGCGCCGTGCGCGTGGATCCGCTGACCGCGCTGCGCGCGGATTGAGCGTCAGGGGGAGCGCGCTGCTCCATAACAGCATGTTGGGCCGCGGGCCCCGGAAGGGTGTGGCAACCTGCCGGGGCCCGCTCGGCCCGCTCGATCAGGAGAAGCGCTGGGCCAGGCGGTCGAGGATGCTGCCCCAGCCTTCGCTGTGGTTGGCGCGGAGCTGGGCGTCAGGCAGGCGCTCATGGGTGAGCACGATCTCGGTGCTCTCGCCGCGGGCAAGGAACTCGATGGTCACGAGTGAGCCGCCCGGAATCCACTCGGCGTTCCACGTGAACACCAGCTTGTGCGGGCGATCCACGATGCGGTATTCGCCGTGATGCGCGAACACCTTCAGGCCATCGATCATGTCGATCGTGAAGCGGCCGCCCACGCGCACGTCGAGCACGGCTTTCACATCCTTTGATGTGGCGGGCAGCAGCCACTGGCGCATGCCCTCGGCGTCGGTCCATGCGTCGAACAGCTCCTCCGGCGACGCCGGTATCGTGCGTCGCACAACCACTGCAGGCGCGGTCTCCACGCGCTGTGCCGTGCCCTTCGCTTCTGCGCTCATGGTTCCCCTTTCCGTATGTTTCGTGTTCGCTTGCGCACGACGTAGTCCTCCAGTCGCCCGAGCGACTCCTCCCAGAACTGGCGCTGCCGCGCCATCCATTGCTCCGCCGCCACGAGTGGTCGCGCGTCCAGGCGAAGCCAGTGCTCGCGTCCAATCACTTCTCGCTCCACCAGACCGGCCCGCTCCAGCACCTTGAGGTGCTTCGATACGGCATTGAGAGAAACATTGAAGGCGGCCGCGATGTCACCGACCCTGGCCGCGCCGCGGCGGGCCAGTCGTCCGACGATCTCGCGGCGGGCGGGGTGCGCGAGCGCAATATGGAGGGCGTCCAGCGAATATTCAACCATGCGGTTGAATATAGTCCCACACCCGAACCTGTCAATCCGGACGGCAACACACGCCGACTCAACACCTCACGGCCCGCTGCAGCGCAGGCCACAGCCCGTCGGTCGCTTGCCCCGGGCGCGGGCGAGGGCGCAGTATGGAATGCCTTGGCGTGCGGGCGGACGCACGCGACCGGCACATCGCTCAGGGGAGGTTGTCATGCACGAAGACGAGCGCGTCGCGGACGCCGGACTGAGCCGCCGCGATTTTCTGCGCAGCAGTGCGGTGGGCGCGACACTGGCGCTGGCGGGGGTCGATGCCCAGGCGCTGTCGGCAGAGATGCCGCGTGCGACGGCGGCGCGCATGGCCGCAGTCGCGGGTGCGGCGCCGACCATCCGCATCGGCTTCGTGGGGGTGGGTGGCCAGGGCACATCGCACGTGGAGAATCTGGTGGCCGTGCCGGGCGCCCAGATCACAGCCATCTGCGACATCCGGCCCGCGCATGCGGAGCGCGCGCGCAAGATCGTGACCGACAAGGGATTCGTCGAGCCGCGTCTCTACACACGCGGCGAGCGGGACTTCGAGCGGCTGTGTGCGGAGGAGGAACTGGACATCGTCTTCAACGCCACGCCCTGGCAGTGGCACGTGCCCATTGCGCTGGCCGCCATGAAACACGGCAAGCACGCGGCCAGCGAGGTGCCCTTCGCCATGACGCTGGATGACTGCTGGGCGCTGGTGGAGACGGCGGAGAAGGAAAAGAAGCACTGCGTGATGATGGAGAACTGCAATTACGACCGACTGGAGATGCTGAGCTTCCACCTCGTGCGCAAGGGTCTGTTAGGGGAAGTCCTGCACGGCGAGTGCGGCTACCTGCACGACCTGCGCGCCATCAAGTTCGCGGATGAAGGCGAGGGCCTGTGGCGCCGTGAGTGGTCGAAGACGCATAACGGCAACCTCTATCCCACGCACGGGCTGGGTCCGGTAGCCAACTGCATGGACATCAACCGCGGCGACCGTTTCGAGTCGCTGGTGTCATTGAGCAGTGCCTCGCGGGGTCTGCAGCTGTACGCGGCGGAGCACTATCCGGCCAGCGATCCGAAACGCAGCGAGACGTTCCGGCTGGGCGATGTGAACAGCAGTGTCATCCGGACGGCCAATGGCCGGACGCTTTCGTCAGCCATTGCACCAACCTGCCTCGCCCGTACAGCAGGGTGCACATGGTGCAGGGCACGCGCGGCCTGGTACAGGGCTGGCCGCATCGCGTGTATATCGAGGGCCGCAGCGCCAGGCCCGACCAGTGGGATGATGCCGAGAAGTGGTACGCGGAGTACGACCATCCGCTGTGGCGCGGCATTCGTGAGCGGCAGGATGAGTTTGCCGGCCATGGCGGCATGGATTATCTCGAGGACTACCGGCTGATCAAGTGCCTGCGCAATGGGCAGCCCACCGACATGAACGTCTACGACGCGGCCGCCATCAGCGCGGTGGTCGAGTTGTCACAGCGTTCCGTGGCGGGCGGGGGCGAGCCGGTCGAGTTCCCGGATTTCACGCGCGGCCGCTGGCGCACGAACAAGCCTCTCGAGATCGTGACGCTCTGACAACAGCGTGTCAGGGAGCGCGCAGTCCAATGCGTTGCAGGACGGCGTGGAAGCGCGGCGACTGGCGCACAGGATCGAAGAGCGGCTCGGCGCGCACATAGGCCATCTGCGGGGCGCGCTCTTCGCAGGCTGCCTCGAGGCGGTCCAGCGCCTGCTCGTTATTGCCGAGCGCCAGCAGCGGTACGGCGCGGTAGTAGCTGGACACCCAGCCCGTCTGCGCGCGCGCATCCAGCTCATCGAGCAGCTTCCAGCCTTCCTGCTTCTGACCCGCTTTCGCCAGCGCTGTCGCGAGCAGCGCCACCGTGGATGCGGCGCGACCGGAGAGTGTGACCGCCTGCCGGAACTGCTCCACGGCATCGGCGGGCGGCGCGATCTGCAGCAGCGCCAGCCCCAGCGCCGAGCGGGCGGCGACGAACTGCGGATCCATCTCGAGCGCGCGTTCCGCCTGCTTCGTGGCGTCCTGGAAGCGGCGTGCGTAGTAGAGCACGAACGCCGAGCTGGCGCAGACCGCGACGGCCAGCGGATCCAGCGCCTCCGCCCGCCTGGCCTCCGCGACGGCCTCGTCCGTGTGTCCCTGCCAGGCCAGGTGCAGCGCAAAGCGCTGATGGGCGACGACGTAGTCCGGTCGCAGTGCGAGGGAACGGCGGAACGCCGCGTCGGCATCGGCCCACCGCATCTCGAACTGCCGCACCAGGGCCAGCAATGTGTAGGCTTCGGCCATGGAAGGATCGAGCTGCAGTGCACGCTCGACTGCATCCCTCGCCGGCGGCAGCGCTTCGGCGGGGGACATGCCGCCATAGTCGAGTAACAGCGTGTATGCATCGGCGAGTCCGGCCCACGCGGGCGCGTAGGGTGGATCGAGACGTGCCGCCTGCTCGAAGTAACCGATGGCCCGCCGCAGGTCTGCTTCAGTGCGGCGATTCCAGTGGTAGCGGCCGTGCAGGTAGAGCGTGAAGGCTTCCACGTTGAGCGTCGCCGGTGGCGGTGGTTCCACCGCGCCCGGCCGGTTGACCACGTGTGCGACGATGGTCGTCGCCATCTCGCGCTGCATGAGGAAGATGTCGTCGAGGTCACGCTCGTACGTGTCGGACCACAGCACGAAGCCACTCGCGGCATCCACCAGCTGCACCGAGAGCCGCAGTCGTTTGCCCGCCAGCCGCACACCGCCTTCGACCACGTGGCGCACGCCCAGTCGCTCGCCCACCTGACGCACGTCCTGCGTGGTGTGCTTGAACGCGAAGCACGATGTGCGTGCGGCCACGCGCAGGCCGGGCACGCGGGACAGCGCGTTGAGCAGTTCTTCAGTCAGCCCATCCGCGAGATATTCCTGGGCCGGATCGCCGCTCAGATTGGCGAAAGGCAGCGCGGCAATGCTGTCGGGCGGCCGTTGCGCAACCGCGCCAGCGGCGGTCCCGGACGCCAACCGCTCGTGTGCGTGATCGACGGGCGCCGGCGCGATGTCGGCCGTGCGCTCGAATGCCGCGCGGCGTGATGTCGAAGGCCCACGCGAGCACTACGGCGACGGGAAAGCCGAGCAGCAGCAGCAGAATGATCAGCTTGCTCGTGATGGGCGGAAGGCCGAGCGGGCCTATCACGTTGTTCACGACTTCCGTGACGCTGTAGCCGACGACGCCGTAGGCGATGGCAACGCGGATCACCTTGCGTCGTCGCAGCTCGGAGAAGAAGCCCGGCCGGGTTTCCTGCGGGGTGGTGGCCATCAGCGCGCATCAGAAGGTTGGCTGGGAACGGCGCCGCTGAAATTGCCTGTTGGAGGAGGCTGGATCAAGGCCGCGAGCCCGGCCGGGGCCAGCCCAGGGCCGACGCCATGAGACCCTGGAAGAAGTGGCGCGCGTTCACGCCCAGCGTGCGCGTGCGGTAGCCGCCTTCCTGCACTACCAGCGTGGGCAGGTCGATCTCACCCAGCATGGCGCCATTCTCCTCGAAGTCCTTCGCCACGAGGCTCCATGATCCGGTGGGATCGCCCTTCGCCGGGTCCAGCCCGAGCGCGATGATGAGGAAGGTCGGCTTCCATGCGACGATGAAGTCCATCGCCTTGCGCAGTGCCTTGCGATACGCGGCGCCGTCCACGTCTTCCGGTAACGGCATGTTGAGATTGCAGCCTTTGCCCCTGCCTTCGCCGCGTTCATCGGCGAAGCCGGAGAAGTACGGGTATGCGAACGAAGGATGGCCGTGAATGGACACGGTCAGCACATCGTTGCGGTGGTAGAAGATGTCCTGCTGGCCGTTGCCGTGATGGTAGTCAATGTCGAGGATGGCGACGCGACCCGCGCCTCCCAGGTGCTGTGCCGCAATCGCCGCATTGTTGAAGTAGCAGAAGCCGCCGAACACACGCCGTTCGGCGTGATGCCCTGGCGGTCGCACCAGTGCGTAGGCGACGCGGCGCCCGTTCAGGATCTCATCGGCCGCCGTCAGCGCACACTCGACGCCGCGGCGCGCCGCGGGAAAGGCGTTGCGATTGATGGGCGTGAAGGTGTCGATGCAGAAGTAGCCGGCGCGCAGCGACAGTTCGCGCGGCGGGCGCGCGGCGTTGCGGATGGGAAACACGTACGGATACACGGAGCGCCGCTCGGGCGTAGCCGCGCAGGCCCGCCGCAGGTAGTCGACGAGCGCGGGCTCGTGTACGGCGCGGATATGCGACTCCGCGTAGCGCCGCACCGGCCGGATGTCGATCAGTCCTGCGTTTTCCAGCTCGGTGCGAATGGCGCGGATGCGGACGGGCGCTTCCACGTAGCCGCGTTCGCGAACGTGATGGATCTCGTGCCGGTCGTTGATGATGACGGCCATGCGTTCGCGCTGTACTGCAGGCGGCGCGCGCTGCGCCGTGCGCGGTCTGGCGTAGCGAGGTGGCCGCAGGCGCACCGGATCATCGACGAACGAGCCGACCACCTGGTCCACGTACGCGGGCGGGCACAGGCTCGCGTATTTGCGCTCGAGGATGGCGCGCACCGCGGCACGCGCGAAGGGCGCACGCAGAGCCTCGCCGCGATCGAGATCATCGAACATCGAGATGCGGCAGGCAGGTGTCCGCAGGACGGACTGGCGTTTCGTACGCCGTGCCAATGATGGGTCGCGCGTTGTAGCGTTCGTAGAAGCGCAGGCGTGCTCGGTTGCCATCGATCAGCGCGGGTTCGGGGCAACCTTCCAGGTCATCGGGCAGACACTCGAAGAACAGCGCGCTCGCCCCCAGCGCGAGCGCTTCACCGCGCACCTGCTCGTACAGTGAAGCGCCAATGCCGCCACTGCGCGAGCGCTGCGCCGTAGCAATGAAGTCGAGATAGCAGAATTTCAGCCGGGGCTCGACCATCAGCAGTGCGAATCCCAGCACGCGCCCGCGTCCGTTCTCCGCCACCAGCAGAATGGAGCGGAACTGCTGCTTGAAGGGATTTCTGAGCTTCTCCGCCAGTGCCTCACCCTCGCGCGCAGCCACCTCGGCGAACGCCTCGGTCAGCAGCGCCTGCACCTGCGCAATCGACTGGCGGTTGATCGGCAGAACATCATCATGTATGCGACGAATGCGGAACATTGTGTCTTCCGTCAGGAGAGGAGCCGGGATCGCTCAGCGAGCAGGAAAGCGCCGGCCCAGTTCATCGATCAGAGCCATGCGCACATCGCGCAACTGCCGCACCACGCGAACATCCGGGTTATCGCGGTTCAGCCAGTCCAGTCCCTGCTCACGCCCGGTGAGCAGATAATCGCGTGAGCGCCACCCGATATATGCGCGCATCATCCAGCGGCTGGTCGTTGATACTCCAGCCGTCCGCAGCGCCATGCGCAATGCCCGTGTACTGCAGGAATCCGCCGCCGCCGCGGTTGCGCAGGCCCTGCTCGAGTACGCGGCGCAGCAGCGAGCCGCGCATTTCGGTCAGCACTACGAGGCCGCCGAATGGCAGCACGCGGATCACGTCGTACTGTGTCACCGGTCCGGCGGGCAGGACATCGTCGACACGGATGGAGCCGGCATTGTAGAGCGCCGCTTCGGCGCCGGTCGCTTCGTGCTGCATGGCGCGCGCGATCTCGGCGGTCAGCACGGTGGTATCGACGCGCACACTGGCGCGCAGGCCATCGAGCGCGACGGGTGAGCGTGCCACCACGACTTCCGGCTTGAATCCGAGCTGGCGGAACCCATCATATGCGCGCTCCACCCAGTCCTGTACTACGGCAAGGGTGGCCGGATCGTCGGGGATGGAATCGCTGATCGACACGAGATGCGACGCGATGTCCAGCTTGTGACTGCGCAGGCCGTAGTGCAGCTCGTGCACGAAGACGGTGCGGACATTCGCGTCCGCCTTGGCAATGGGAATGAAGCGCGCGCCTCGGCGCACTTCGAGATTCTCATGCTCGTGTCCGCCCAGGATCAGATCGATCCCGGGCGAGGCGTCGGCCAGCGCGATGTCCTGCGCCAGCGGCAGGTGCGTGACCGCAATCACGATGTCGGCGCTGTCGCGCAGCAGCTGCGCCTCACGTTCCGCCGGCGGCAGCGGGTAGGCGATGGGTGCGTACGCGGCCTGATCGCGATCCATGGTGACGCCGAACAGCGCGACGCGCAGCGTGTCGCGCGGGCCGATGGCGAATCTGCGGATCACATGGTGCACGACGTTCGGCAGAGCGGAGTCACCGGCTGCGCTCACGTTGACGGAGAGCCACTGGAAGCGCGACTCGCGCAGCCGCTGGCGGAACGCCGCTTCGGGCAGATCGAACTCGTGGTTACCAAACGTGGCGTAGTCCAGGCCCAGCGCATTGAGCGTGGCAACCATCTGTTGCCCGTCCACGCGCCGGCCCGCGACACTCGCGGTGCCCAGGGCGGACGGACTCAGCAGATCGCCTGCGAGCACGGTCAGCGTGCGGGGATTCCTCGCCAGCAGCTGCCGGCGCAGGGTGGCGACCCGCGCGGGCCCACCCCAGCGGCCGCCGCCGACGGGTGTGATCTCATAGACGTCATTGAAGTGCAGGATCGTGATCCAGACGTCCTCATCGGCGTGCGCGGCGATCTGCGGCGATGCGGGTGTGCGGGCGCGTGGCGTGCAGGCCGCGAGCGCGAGGATGAGGAGCAGCAGGCCGGCGCGGAGCGGCCCGCGCATCAGTGCTTCTCGAGGTCGCGGATCCAGATCTCGCGGTAGCGCACGGGCTGGCCGTGATCCTGCAGCTGCAGCGGCAGCCGGTCAGGGTGCGCCTTGTACGGCGGCCTTGCCTGATTCGCCGTGGGACCGACGAGTGCGACGTGGTCGTGGATGAGTACGCCATTGTGCAGCACAGTCAGGTACGCCGGACTCTGCACGGCACCGTCGGCGGCGAAGCGCGGGCGTGTGAATACGATGTCATAGGTCTGCCACTGACCGGGAGGCCGGCTGGCGTTCACCATGGGCGGGAACTCGCCGTAGATGGCTCCGGCCTGGCCGTCGGCATAGGTAACATTGTGCCAGGAATCGAGCACCTGCACCTCGTACATGCCCATGAGGAACACGCCGCTGTTGCCCGGCTCCTGGTCACTGCCTTCGGTAGTCGGCGGCGTGGCCCACTCCACATGCAGCTGCACATCACCGAAGCCGTCGCGCGTGTGGATGGCGCCCTGGCCGGGGCTGACCTCCATGTAATCGCCCGCGAGCTTCCATGCGGCCGGCCCGTCCTTGGCGCTCTGCCAGGCGCCCAGCCCGTGGCCGTCGAAGAGCACGATGGCGTCCGCGGGCGGGAGCACGGCGGGGCCGGCCGGCGCCGGCTGCACCGCAGGCGGGTGCGGCCGAGCCGGGTCGTGCTGCTTCCACTGCTGCGCCGCGACGCGCGAGCTGCCGCCTCCTGACAGTGTGCCAAAGAGCAGCAGCGATATTCCTGTCGCACGACGCACACATCGTCCGCTCGACATCGATCACCTCTCAGCGCGTGGGCACCCGCCCGCCGGTGATGCGCTTCATCAGCCGGCCGGCGGCAAGCTGTTCATTCTGCGTCACCTGATTCGCCAGCCGCACCTGGTCCACGGGAACACTGGACGGGTACTGCTGCGTGAATTCCGTGAACGTCATGGCGTGCGGCAGGCGTACGATCTGCACGCGATCGGGCGCCACGTCCAGCAGGTGCGCGTCGCTCACCTGCGCAAAGCTGTGCAGCGCGCTGCTGACGGTACCGCTGTAGCCGCTCCAGTTTGCGGGCGAGGCATAGCCGACGATTTCGTAGACCGAGCTGCCGATCTGCACGTACATCGCGCTGCCCCGCAGATTTCCGTTCTGGCTCTGCAGATCGAAGTCGACGAACTGCGCATCCATGCCGTTGACCCGGTCCTGGTACGTGCGCGTCACGCTCAGCCCCTGCGTGGCCTGCAGCTTCTGCACGGCATCCGCAGGACTGGAGGCGTTGGCGAAGGTCAGCTGCATGGCGGCATCGCCCTGCTGGCTCTGCGCCTGTACCGCCTGTGAGGTGTTGGCCGTCTGCCAGCCGGCGGGGAACGTGATCTCGAGCTTCAGCGTGGGCTGGATGAAACGCCCGCCCAGAAAGTAGCCCTGCCGCGGGTCGCTGCCAAACACGATGTTATCAAGCTTCTGCAGGAAGGCGTCGTGGTTGGTGGCGTAGCTGCTGAAGTCCGTCTTCGCTTCCGTGATGCGCTGTTCGTTGGCCTGCACGCGGTTGCCGGGGTCCGGGTGTGTCTGCAGCCAGTCCGGCGTGCTGCCGCCGGCCGGCTCCGTTGACTGCAGCATGCGCATCACGTCGCTCATGCCGTGCGGATCGTAGTGCACGCGCGTCATGTAGCGGAATCCCAGCTCGTCGGCCTGCGCCTCGTTCTCGCGGCTGTACTTGAGGAACAGCAGCTGCAGGCCGGTGGCGGCCACCTGGCCATATTGCGCGATCGCGGGCGAGAGCACCGAGCCGATGCCCAGGCCCAGCTGCGCCAGCTCCGAGCGCGTGATCTGCTGCGCGGAATGGCGGGCAGTCACGTGGCCGGTTTCATGGCCCAGCACAGCGGCCAGCTCCGCCTCGGAGTTCATGTAGCCGAGAATGCCGCGTGTGATGTAGACGAAGCCGCCGGGTATGGCGAAAGCGTTGATGATGTCGTCATCAAGCAGCTTGTAGGACCAGGGCAGGGAAGGCCGCTCCGATAATGCGGCCAGCTTCATGCCCACTTCGCGGACATAACGCTGCAGCGAGGAATCGGAATAGAGTCCGCCCATCTGCGCAGTGATGGCCGGATCCGAATCCTTGCCGATCTGGATTTCCTGGCTCTCGCTGACGAGCGAGAGCTGCCTTTTTCCTGTGGCCGGGTTAGTCGCGCAACCGACCGCCGTCAGCAGCAGTCCTGCACTCAGGCGCCCCCACATCGCTCGCCGTCGTGATGTCATCATGACGTTTCCCCCCGTTGTCGTGCGCACTGTCAGTATTCCGCGTCAGCGCCGCTTCCACAAGCCGCCGCGGCAGCACATTCGCAGATTCGCCATGCGAGAACCGCACCAGCAAGCCTGTCGGCGGCTGAGCCGCGCCCTGCCTGCGTGCGGCAAGCGACGCGGCGCGATCAATCGAGGGAATTGCGCGGCCTCGTCCAGTCTCAGGCGGTTGCCGCGAGAAAGCGGGTGTACACGTCACCGGCGTGCGCCTGCCAGGTGAGGGATCGCGCACGCACACGCGCGGCTGCACCCATGCGTGCGCGCGCTTCGTCGTCAACCAGCATTCGCTCAATGGCGTGCGCCAGGGTCTCGGCGCTGCCCTGCTCGGGCAGCACCAGGCCCGTGACCGCATCCTGTACGGCTTCGGCGGCTCCGCCGGTATCGAGGGCAATGGCGGGCAGTCCACGCGCTGCGGCTTCGATGTAGGCGAGGCCGAAGCCTTCGAGCCGGCGTCCGGTTCGCTGACTGGTCATCACGAACAGGTCCGCGGCATCGAGCGACTGCACGAGCGCGTCGTCGTCCAGTTCACCTGCGAGCTGCAGTCGCACATCCGCGCGGCTCGCTTCCGCTGCGAGCGCGGCCGCGTAGTCTGCGGGACCGGTGCCCACCACGACGTACCGTGTGCGAGCGCGCAGCGCATCCGGCAGTCGCGACAGTGCCGCGATCACCAGGCGGTGGCCCTTGTCCGGCACCCGGCGGGCGACCGTGATGATGACGAACCCATCGTCGCCTGCACCCCACACCTCTCGAGCCGCAACGCGATCGGCGGGTGTTTGAAACCAGCGGGGCGCGATGCCCGGGTGCGAGACGAACGCGCGGGCTGCGGGCGCATTCGTGTCGTGCAACAGTCGTTCCCGCACGGCGTGACTGACGCAGGCAATGGCGAGAGGCCGACGCATGGCGCCGCGCATCCAGAGACGCGGCAGCATTTCTCGCTGATAACGCAGCAGTTCCGTGCCGTGCACCGTGAAGCAGTATCCGCGTGCAAGGCCGAAGCGCGCCAGTGCCGTGAGCGCCATCTGGGCCTGCGGGTCCGTGGCGTGCAGCACGCGTGGCTGCAGACGCACGGTTGCGCCGCGGCACAGCCGGGCGAAACGCGTGAGCTTGTCGATGGAGAGCAGACTGCAGAAGTCGCCGGTGAAGCGATGCACGGTGTACGGTCGCATCGTGTCCAGCGCGCGCAGATCCCTGTGATAGTCGGGTGCCAGCACGTGCACATCGTGACCGAGGCTGGCGGCGCCCGCCGCCAGCCCCTCGACTTCCGCGGCAATGCCACCGCGGAAAGGTGCGAACTCGTAGGTTAGAAGAAGCAGGCGGGGCCCGTTCAACGCCGGCGCGTCTTGGACAGGCGCTCGGCGGCTTTGTCCACCGCCAGCCGCTCCGCTTCCTCGCGCGTTGCGCCCTCGCCGCGCGACACGCGCGCGCCCGGGTCCTGGTTTTCGACACTGGCGAGGTAACGCCCGCCCAGGCGATACGAAATGACGCGCACGGGCCAGCCGCCCAGCGTGTCCCTGCGTATCAGATACTCTTCCGCATTCAATGGCTCACCTCACTGCCTCTCGACCGGCGCACCCACCAGATTGCCCCATTCGGTCCAGGAGCCGTCGTAGTTGCGCACATTGTCATGGCCCATCAGATACTTGAGCACGAACCAGGTGTGGCTGGAGCGCTCGCCAATGCGGCAGTACGCGATAACAGGTCGTTCCGGGGACACGCCGGCCGAGCCGTACAGCGCATTCAATTCGGCCGCCGTCTTGAACGTGCCGTCTTCATTGCACGCCTTGCCCCACGGCACGTTCTTCGCCCCCGGTATGTGGCCGCCGCGCTGACACGTTTCGGGCAGCCCGGGCGGCGACAGGATCTCGCCCGTGAACTCCGCCGGACTGCGCACGTCGATGAGCACGGCGTCGCTGCCCAGGATGGAACGCACATCGGGCAGGAACGCGCGGATGGAGAGATCCGGTGGCTGCGCCCGGTAGTTGCGCGTTTCCGGGGACGGCTTCTCGGTGCTGACCTCACGTCCCTCTTCCAGCCACTTCCTGCGGCCCCCGTTCATGATGCGCACGTTGCGGTGTCCGTAGATCTTCAGCTGCCAGAAGGCCCACGCCGCAAACCAGTTGTTATTGTCGCCGTACAGCACGATGGTCGTGTCATTGCCGATGCCCGACTTCCCGAGCAGCGCTTCCAGCTTCTCGCGCGGCACGATATCGCGCATCACCGTGTCGCACAGGTCCGTCCCCCAGTTCCAGCCGATCGCGCCGGGAACATGTCCCTGATCCCACGCCAATGTATCTACGTCCACTTCGACAGCGCGCACGTCGGGGTCCTTCGCGTGCTGTGCCACCCAGTCCGTGCTGACCAGCACCTCCGGATGCGCATAACCGGTCTGACCGTTGCCACTCATGCTGTATCCCTCCAGCTGGCTGGAAGTCGAACGGAGTCTGGCGGAGCACCATTCCCCGGCCGGCGGGGTCGACGACGACGCCGGGGCGCCTGGAAGCCATCACCTTTCGGCAGAATGGAAAGCCGGATTTTGCGATTCAAGTGCCTGAACTCGGGTGTGTTGTGCGCGGGCTGGTTGCCGGGGCTGATTGGGCGGGACGGATTCCACCGCGACTGGGGATGGATGCTGCGAGAAGAGAATCTGGCGGCCGCGTTGTGCAGGCAGAGAACGATCACGCTCGAGGGGAACACTTCGATCGTCTTTCCCGCCGTATCCGCTGGGCGCGATCGGTGCGCGAGGTGGCGACGCTGCGCACTGCGGCAGGCAGGCGGTCGCGTAGAACACTGGAGCCAGGGCAGAGCCCGGATCCGCGATGCGCTGCGTTCCCGGGCAACCGGCCCCTGCGACCAGCCCGAGCCACGCAGCGGATCGGTGCTGTTCGGCGGGCGGCTGAGCGAGCGTCTAGGGGCGGGGTGGCACGCTGCGCAGCTGCTGGAAGATGGGGTCGTAGCGGCGGCGGAATACCGGGGCGATACGCTCGCACCAGCCTTCCTTGGTCCCACCGCGCAGCAGGTATCGCTGCATCAGGGCCCGTTGCAGGGCCATGTATGCGTCGAAGCTGTTGCCGTATCGCTGCAGGTACTTCTCAGCCAGAATCATGTTTGCCGGACGCGACGTCGCGCCTCCCATTCGTCGACTTCCATTCCGCCGGCTCCTGCCGGCCCGCCCCGCAACCATCAACGCGCCACGCCGTGCGTGTTCGCGCATGGACTTCCTGTGGCGAGCACCGTGCCAGCGAGGCGGCTGCCCCCGGGAAGAAGTGGCAACAGTCGCAGCGGCAACAACTTAGCGGTACGGCGCGAGGGCCGCAAGGGTCGTTCACCCCTCGCGATGTGCATGTTTCTGGTCAAATCAGCCATGCAGAATCGATCAAATCGTGGCAACTCCTCGCCAACCGTCGGACGCGAGTTTTCGGTGGCGGCGGGCGGTTCGTCGTGGCCGTGCCGTTGGGAGCGGGCCGGCCGGCCGCTTACATTGCGGCGCCCGGCGCGCAACGCGGGCGGTTGAGACGTTGCCACCTGCGACGCGAGGCTGCCGGCAAACGGCGCCGCCGGTCGAATGCGACAGGCTGCGCAGGCGGGGGGCAGTGTGCAGATCCCATCGCGGGAGCGGGGTGGCGGTGCGGACCGGACGCGGCTGCGGGTCTCGCGTCGCTCCCTGTAACATCGGGTTAGAGCATGGAGATCTTCGGTGCCGAGTGGGCGGTTGCCTGGCAGGCGGCGATCAACGCGGATCCGGCGTACCGCGAGGCAGGCCGCTCGTGGCAGGGCGGGGTCGTGCTGCGCATGAAGCCGGCGGCCGGTACCACGGAGCGCTGCGTCTTCGTGGACCTGGACGGCGGCGAATGCCGCACAGCGCGGGTCGCGACGGCGGCCGACGTGGCGTCGTCGCCCTGGATCATTGCTGCGCCGGCGGACACGTGGCGGCAGGTGCTGGATGGGCGTATCGACCCGATCCTGGGCGTGCTGTCGGGCAAGCTCGCGCTGGAGCGCGGGCACGTGTTCGGACTGGTGCCGTACGCACGCGCCGCGAAGGTGCTGCTGGCCGCCGCCACGCGGGTCCCGACCGAATTCCCCGACGGCAACGGCAGCGGGTCCGCATGACGTTCCGCCGCGAGCTGGGCGTGTTCAATGCCGCCATGGTCGTGATCGGCGGCATCATCGGCGCCGGCATTTTCATCAATCCCTACATCGTGGCGCAGCGTCTGGACTCGGCGGGCCTGGTGCTGGCGGCGTGGGTGGCGGGCGGCGCGATTGCGGGCGCGGGCGCGCTCAGCTTCGCCGAGCTGGGTTCGCTCTTTCCGCAGGCGGGCGGCCAGTACGTGTACCTGCGCCGCGCTTTCCATCCGCTGCTGGCGTTCCTCTATGGCTGGGCGCTGCTGCTGCTCATCTTCGGCGGCGGCATTGCCGCGGTGGCGATCACCTTCGCGGAGTATGCGCTGCGGCTGGTGGGGCGCAGCGGCAGCTCGACGCCGCTCGCGATCCTCTCCATCATCGCGGTGGCCGCAGTGAACTATGTGGGTGTAAAGCCGGGCAGCCGCCTGCTGAATGTGTTCGTCGTGCTCAAGGTGGTCGCACTCGCGGCGCTGATCGTGGCCGGCATCTTCGTTCCGGCCGCACCGGTTTCGCCGCCACCCGCGCTGAGCACGATGGGCTTCCTGCCGCTGGCATTCGGCGCGGCGCTGATTCCCATCATGTTCTCGTACGGCGGCTGGCAGACGGCGAACCAGGTGGCGGAGGAGATCCGCGAGCCGCGCCGCAATCTGCCGCTGGCGCTGATCGCGGGGACGGCAGCGGTGGTGCTCGTGTATGTGGCGGTCAACGCCATCTACCTGCGTGCGCTCGGGCACGGCGGGCTGGCGGCGACGCGCACGCCGGCGGCGGACACGGCGGCGCTGGCGTTCGGCCGCTACGGCGACCGCCTGATCGCCAGTGCCATCGCCATCTCGACGTTCGGCTTTCTCGATCTGTGTCTGCTGGCGCCCACGCGTGTGTACTGGGCGATGGCCAACGACGGCGTGTTCTTCACTTCGGTGGCGAGGCTGCATCCGCGATTCGGCACACCCACGCGCGCCATCGTGATGCAGGCCTCGTGGGCCATTCTGCTGGCGCTGACGGGAACCTATGCGCAGCTGGTGGACACGGTGGTGTTTCCCGACTGGATCTTCTTCGGCTCGACGGTGGTGGCGCTGTTCGTGTTCCGGCGGCGCATGCCGCTGGCGACGCGCCCGGCGGGCACCTTCGTCGCGCCCGGCTATCCGCTGCTGCCCGCGCTGTTCGTGGCTTCGGCGGTGCTGGTGGTTGCTAGCGTGCTGTTATCGAATCCCGTGCGTTCCGGCATGGGCATCGCGTTGCTGGCGACGGGCGTTCCCGCCTGGTGGTACTGGAGCCGGCGCGTGCCGCCGCGCCGGGATGAGGCAACTTTCGAGGATTCTTCCGGGGAAGCGGACTGATGGAGCTGCACTGGGCGCCGTACATGGAGTGGGCCAAGAAGCGGCCCGACGTGACGTACGATCTGGCGGGCAGCAACCTGCTGGGCTGCACGGTGGAGGAATTGCCGGGCAGTCGCGAGGTGCTGGAGCTGAACGGCAGCAATTCGGAAGGCTGGCCGCCGCTGGTCGAGTCCATAGCACAGCATTACGGCGTGACGCCGCCGCACGTGGCCTCGGCCACCGGTGCGGGCGGCGCCAACTTCCTGGCCATGGCCGCGCTGCTTCGGGCAGGCGACGACGTTCTGATCGAGCGGCCGGCGTACGATCCTTTCCTCGGTGCGGCCCGGCTGCTGGGCGCGAACCTGCGGCGCTTCGATCGCGTTTTCGAGGAAGGCTGGGCGCTGGACCCGGAGCGCGTGCGCGCGGCGCTGACGCCGCGCACGAAACTCATTGTTATCACGAGCCCGCACAACCCGAGCGGCGCTCTGGCCGATGTCGCAGCGCTGCGCGCAGTGGGCGAACACGCGGCCCGCGTGGGCGCCCGCGTCCTGGTGGATGAGGCGTACCTCGACGCCGTGTACGCGGCGAGGCCCTCGCCCGCCGTTACGCTGGACCCGGTGTTCCTCTCCGCGAACAGCCTGACCAAGGGGTACGGCCTGTCCGGCCTGCGCTGCGGCTGGATCATTGCCGAGCCCGCGGTAGCGGAGGCTGTGCGCCGCGCGCGCGATGTAATGGAAGGCTCCGGCTCGTTCCCATCGGACCGGCTGGCCGTGCTGGCGTTCGCGCAGCTGGCTCGCCTGGAAGCCAGGGCCAGGTCCATCCTGGAGCCGAACCTGCGCCTGCTCAGCGCATTCGTCGACGCCCACGGCAGTCTCGCATGGGTGCAGCCGCGGGGCGGCAACGTCGCGTTCCCGCGGGTTGCGGGCGTAACGGACACGACGCCGCTCGCGGATCGCCTGCAGCAGGAGTTCGACACGGCGATCGTGCCGGGCAGCTTCTTCGAAGCGCCGGCCCATTTCCGCATCGCGTTCGGCTGCCGCACGGAGACGCTGCGCGCCGGCCTGGAGCGACTGGCCCGCGTGCTTCCCGTGACGGATAACTGAGTTGCTCGGGCGCGGGCTGGGGCTCGGACCGGGGCTGGGCTGACGGATCAGGGCGCGGCCAGGCGGGGGTTGGCGGTCTCGTTTCTAACGGACTGTTAAGATCAGCCTGCGGGCAGAACCACACCGACTTCGTCCAGCAGTTTTGCGAAACGCGGGTTGGCGCGCAGCGGCTGGAATAGCGGGTGCAGCAGGATGAAGGGCACGTTGGGGTCGGCGCGCCCGGCCACGGCCTGCTCCAGTCTCTGCAGCGCGGCGTCACTGTCGCCGGCGGCCGCGAACCAGAGCGCGGCGATGGCGGGCGGGTTGGCGGCATTGAGTGTGCGCGCCGCGGCCTGGGCAGCGCTGCGCTGTACGGGGTCGCCGGCCGCCCGCACGATGGTGCGCATGGCCGTTGCCAGGGCGCTGTCGCCGCCGGCCAGAATCGCGGCCCCGCTCAGTTCCTGCGGCTGGTGCAGGTACGCGGCCAGCAGAATGCGGTTGAGCTGACCCAGCACGAACTCGGGATAGAGGCGGGTGACATTGCGGTAGGCTTCGAGCGCGGCAGTGCCCTTGCCCTCGACGGAAAGCAGATACGCGTGCACGGACATGGCCGCGGGTGAGAGCGGATCCAGCTCCAGCGCTTTGTCGATCTCCGCGTTCGCCTGCGCCGTGTTGCCCAGCATCATGAGCGTCTCGGCGTACCACTGGTGGGCGGTGGCGTAACCGGGGTTGAAGGCGATGGCGTGGCGGTAGTCGCGCTCGGCCTCCTTGAGGTCCCACTCGAAGCCCTGCGCGATCTGCCCCAGTGCCGCGTGCGCATCGGCGAGCTGCGCATCGAGTGAGAGTGCGCGCGCCGCAGCAGCCGATCCCTTCGCCACGGCTTCGTCGATGGAGAAGCGGCCGAGTGAAGGCAGCACGGCGTAGGCCTGCGCCAGCCCGGCCCAGGCGGCGGCGTACTCGGGGTCCTCCGCAACAGCCTGTTCGAACAGGGAAACGGCTTCCCGCACCGAGGCCTCACTGCGGTAGTGCCAGCGGGCGAGGGCGCGCAGGTAGAGGTCGTGCGCGACGAGGTTTTCGGTGCGCCCGGACTCGGGCGTCGTGTCCCCCGCGAACTGCTTGCGCAGCTCCTTCAGGATGGCGCTGGAGATCTCGTCCTGGACATCGAAGACGGAGGACGACTCCACGTCGTAGCTCTGCGACCAGAGGTGATAGCCGGAACGGGCATTGATGAGCTGTGCCGTCACCCGCAGCTTGCTGCCGTCCCGGCGTATGCTGCCCTCGAGGATGGAGGCGACGCGCAGCTTGCGGCCGATTTCCGTCGCGTCATCGGTGGTGTTCTTGAATGCGAACGACGAGGTTCGCGCGGCCACGCGCAGACCTTCCACGTGAGCCAGGTGGTCCAGCAGCTCCTCGGTCATGCCATCAGCGAAATACTCCTGGTCGTGCGAGGCGCTGAGGTCGACGAAGGGCATGACGGCGATGGAGTCGATGATCGAGCTGGCGCGCGTCGGGCCGAAGCGGAAGTACGCGGCCACGGTCACCAGCGCGACCAGCATGCCCAGACCGAAGAAGCCGGCGGCGCGGCTGGCCACGCGCGAGTGGGCGTGGCTGGCGTCAGTCGCGGCAGCGGGTGGCGTTGCCGGCGAGGGGCCGATCATGGAGGGCGACGACGCCTCCTCGAGTGTCGTCGTTCGTTTGACGCCCTCGGGTGTGAGATCGAAGAACCAGGCGAGCACGGTCGCCGCCGGAAAGCCCAGTATGGCGAGCCAGACGACGAGGCGCGGGCCGATCTCCGGTATGCCGAGCAGAGGGAATGTCGTCGTACTGACTTCGATGACGGCCCATGCGCCCACCGCGTAGACACCCACCACCTTGAACACGTGGCGGCGGCGCAGCTCGATCAGGATTCGCTTCAGCCTCGACATCACTCCAGACTTCCGGGGACCCGCCGCACAGCTGGCGGCACGGCAACACATTAGACAAGCGCGGCCAGGGCGGGGTTGTGCGCGGGCGGCATGCGGGGGACGGACCGTCGGCCGGCGCGCCGAAGCGCCGATGGCCGGGGCTCAGTCGATGGCCATGGGCACGAACCCGCCACCATCCGCCTTGACATAGAGCCGGCTGTAGGGCGCCGTCTCGGTAGCGAGCGCGAACACATCGCGGTTGTTGTCCGTGGCCACGCGGGTGAGCAGGCTCTCCGGAATCGAGGTCGCCGGGCCGGCAGGTCGCCAGTCACGGTCCATTGCGCGGACGGGCGCGACGTCGCGTGAGGCATCGTAGACCTGGTACCGGAACGGCCGGATGGTCGCCTGGTCCAAGGGGAGGTTCTTGTCCGGCAGCCCGGAATCCACGCAGGCCGCGAGGAGCGCCAGGCTGCCCAGAATGGCGGCTGTCCTCGCCATTCTCACAGTTCCGGCTTCGCTCATCTCACCTCCATTCGATTGACTCACCCGACATGATCGGAACATCTTCCAGCCTTTCGGGCGTATTCGCCCGTCGTTTTCGTTACCGTTCGCATCCGTACGGAGGAGTTCCATGCGCATACCCCTGGACCCGATCCCACTGGTCCTCGGCATTTACGCCTATGTCGGCGAAGTCCTGGCACACGCCACCGAAAAACGCGAAGCCGAAGCCGCAGAGGCGCTCGGCAAGCGACTCTCGCGGCAGCGCGGCGGATCGGCTGACCGCGAGGTACAGAAGATGGTGCGAACCCTGCACGCCGACGTCAAAGTGGCAGACAAGCTGCTCAAGAAAACCGGCGACGTGTGGAAGATATCACAGGAGACAGACCTCGTCGACCTGGTGATCGAGCCGCGCGGCAACGGCGAAGGGCCGAAGGCCTACGTGCTTCTGAAGCCCCGCGAAATCCGGCCGTTGCTCGAGTCGATCAGGGCCGCCGCGGTAGGTGCGGGCGAACGCGAAGAAACCATCAAGGCCATTGATGAGGGCATTGCCGCACTGGACGCGCGCTCGGGAGATTACCTGGCGTTCGGCTTCAATCCGTGGGAGGGATGAGCCATGAGTTTCGGCCAGGCGCCACGCATCCACACGGAGCACGGTCCCATGCAGGTTCGCTTCTTCCAGGAGCCCGACATTGCGGACCTGGAATCAGCGATCAATGCGTGGCTGTCGGTGAAGCCGCGGCGTGAGATCGTGGAGATCCGGCAGTCCGCGCTGACCACGCCGGGGGGTGGCAGGGAGATCATTGTCAGCGTCTGGTACATTCGAGGACTGAGCCGCGCGCTGGCGGCCCGGTTCAGCGCAGCACTTCGAGCAGCGCGTCGCCCAGCACTTCCACCTGCCAGTTCCGCATTTCCGGAATGGCGCGCAGCTGCGCGAGGGTGCGCGGCCGGGCGCGCGCAATGTCCTCGAGCTGCTGGCGAGGCATGAGGAAGCCGCGATCCATGGCAAGGCGGTCGGCGGTTTCATCGCGCACGGTCTTGAGTCGCTCGACCAGGCTCTCGAAGGCGGGGTCCGCCGCGGGTCGCCGCGGACCGCGGCGGCGTACCGGCAGCGCCGATTCGGGCAGCTCCCGGGCCCGGCGCACGGCGGCCACGAGATCGCGCGCGTGCCGCACGCCCGCGGCATTGATGCCCTCCAGCTCGGTCAGCTCACGCACCGATTCCGGCATGCCGCGCGCAATCGCCGCGAGCACTTCATTGGAGACCACGCGGAACGGCGCGAGATCGCGCTCCCTCGCCATGTCGTCGCGCCAGCCGTACACCTCGCGCAGCGCCGCCAGCTGCCGCGGCCCCAGGTCACGCGTGTTCTTGAGGCGCAGGAAGCCATCGCCATCGGCCTGGGCGGGCGAGAAATCGGCGGCTGCCCGCAGCGCGAATTCCTCCTCCGCCCAGTGCAGGCGGCCGAGCTCTTCGAGGGCGGTGCGCAACCGGTCGCGCAGCTCCGCCAGGTAGCGGGTATCGTCCGCGGCGTACTCGAGCAGCTCGCGCGGCAGCGGGCGCTGCGCCCAGTCCGCGCGCTGGTGTTTCTTGTCCAGGCGCACGGCAAGGTGCTTCTCCACGAGGCCGGCCAGCCCGATGGCGGGCTCACCCAGGAATTGCGCCGCGAGCTTGGTGTCGAAGAGCCGCCCGATGCCGATCGTGAAATCGCGCGCCAGCAGGCGCAGGTCGTACTCCGCGTCGTGAATGACGATCTCGTGCGAGGTGTCGGCGAAAACGGAACGCAGCGGCGCGAGATCCAGCGCCAGCGCATCCACCACGAACGTCCGGCGCCGCGTGGACAGCTGCAGCAGGCACACGCGGTCCGCGTAGCGGTGATAGCCCGCGGCCTCGGTGTCCACGGCCAGCAGCGGCTCGAGCGCAAGCGAATCCGCGAGTTCCTGCAGCTGTCCCGGTTGCTCGATGTAATCCATGCGCTCATGGTTGGCGGCCCGGTCGGGCCGCGTCCCGAAATTCCCGCCCGGCACTCCCATGTGGCGCGGGCGACTGGCGCAGGAAACTATCGTTCGGGCGGCTCGCTTCCAAACGCCTGTCCCGACACCGTACGCTGGCCGCGGTACGCTGCACCGTTGCAAGCGGTTGCCCCGAACGACGGCACGCCCGATCATGCCCTCGTCCGTGCAGAACGATCCGTCCGGAGACAAGCGATGCTGATCACCGAAGGAGGGCCCGGGCCGTGCCGCGGGTGGCAACCGCCGGGTGGTCGTGCAGCTCGAGGATTCCCTCAACGACATCCCGCGCCGCGGCACGCTCGGGGACGATGGCACGGGTGGCAACCACTGCAACCCGGACTGGCCGATTCCGGCGTGAAGATCGCGAGCGTCGAGGGCATCGACGCGCGCGGCGGCGGGCGCTGAGGCCGGAATGCCCGCCGGCATGATAATGGGTCGTTAGATGCCGCAACCCGGGCGGGCTCGCGGTCCCGGCAGACTGCGGCGAGGCGCACGGTGCGCGCGCGACGTGGCTGCCCATGCGTGACGCCGCGCCGGAATCGCTGCTCGTGCTGGCGGATCGCGCGCACACCTTCGCGGCGGGTGCGCGCGAGTCGAGCGTGCAGGGGCCGGTCGCCCTCCTGATCGAGAACGGCAGCATTGCGGCGATCGGACCGGCGGCCGATGTGGGCGCGCGCGCCGGCAGTGCCACGCGGCTCGACCTGCGCGGCACCACGCTCACGCCCGGTCTCACCGACGCCCACATCCATCTCACCGAATGGGCGCTGGCGCGGCGCGAAGTCGACCTGTCGCACGCGACATTGCCTCAGTCCGCGGCCGCACTGGCTGCCGGTCACGCCCGCGGCACAAGGACGGAATGGGTGCGCGGTCGCGGCTGGAACGCGCACCTCTGGCGGGAAGAGACGGCGCACCTCGCCATGCTCGATGCGCTGATCCGCGAGCGGCCGGTGCTGCTGCAGAGTCACGACATGCACGCGCTGTGGGTGAACAGCGAGACGCTGCGGCGCGCGGGCATCGATCGGGACACAGCGGATCCGGAGGGCGGGCGCATTGTGCGCGACGATGCCGGCGAGCCCACGGGGCTGCTGCTGGAGAACGCGGGGCAGCTGGTCGCGCGAATCCTGCCCGCGCTCACGGAAGCGAAACGCTGAGCGCGCTGGGCGAGGCGCAGCAGGCGCTGCACGCGCTGGGCATCACGTGGTGCACGCGCTGCCGTCGCTGCACATTGTGGAGCCCGAGCCGCTGGGCGTGTTCGCAACCATGCGTGCGCGCGGAACGCTGCGCCTGCGCGTGCTCCAGCATCTGCCGCTGCACCGGCTGGATGACGCGTTGCGCGAAGGGCTGTACAGCGGCGCCGGCGACGGGTGGATTCGCGTGGGCGGCGTCAAGATGTTTCTGGATGGTGCACTGGGCTCGCGCACGGCCTGGATGCGCGAGCCTTACAGGGTTCCAGAAATCGCGGCATGCAGGTGCTGGACGCGGCCGAATTCCGGCTACCACGTGCAGCGCGCGGCGAGAGGCGGAATTGCGAGCACGGTGCACGCCATCGGTGATGCCGCGGTAGCGCTGGCGCTCGATGTGCTCGCCGATCCGGCGACGCGGGTGCCAGGCATGGCGCACCGCATCGAGCACGTGCAATGCTGTCCCGCGGAGCGCTTTGCCGATGCGGCGCGCGCCGGCATCACCTGCTCGATGCAGCCGGCGCATCTGATCACGGACTGGCGCATTGCGGACCGTCACTGGGGCGAAGCGCGCGCGTCGCGCACCTACGCGTTTCATTCGTTGCAGCAGGCGGGCGCGCTGCTGGCGTTTGGATCGGATGCGCCAGTCGAGCCAGCCGATCCGGGGCTCGGTCTCTTCGCCGCCGTGCAGCGCACGGATCTCGACAACGCACCGCAGGGGGGGTGGCATTCGTCGGAGCGGCTGACGGCCGAAGCCGCGCTTCGCGGGTACACCCGCGGGCCTGCGCTGGCGGCGGGCCTGCCCACCGGTGTGCTGGAAACGGGTGCGCCCGCCGACTTCGTGGCCTGGCAGCACGACCCGCTCGCGCCGGAAACCGCGTTGCTCGATCTGCGCTGCACCGCCACCGTGGTGGGCGGCATCATCGTGCACAGCTGACATCGAAGAGGGGACGAAAGGGCGTGGATTTGCGGACCAAGATCGTAGCCACAGTCGGGCCCGCGACGGCGGAGCGTGACCAGGTGCACGCCCTTGCCGAGCTGGGTGTGGACGTGATTCGCATCAACTTCGCGCACGAATCGCACGAGACCATGCGGCGGAGGTGATCCGCTGGACGCACGAGGCGAGCAGAGACATGGGCAAGCCGCTGGCGGTGCTGGCCGACCTGGCGGGTCCGAAGATCCGCATTGGCGCACTGCCCGCGCCGCTGCAGCTGGACGATCGCAGCCTCATCGTGCTGGCGCCGGAGGCGGAAGCGACCCGGCACGAGTGCCCACCACGTACGCGGCCCTGGCGCAGGACGTGGGCACGGCGCCGCATCCTGCTCGATGACGGGCTCATGGAACTCCGTGTTACCGAAGTCACGCCGCCGCGCGTGCGTTGCACCGTGGTGCGCGGCGGACTGCTGCGCGAGCACAAGGGCATCAATCTGCCGGGCATCGCGGTGAGCGCGCCCGCGCTGACGCCGAAGGATATCCTGGATCTGGAGTTCGCGGCCGCGCACGGCGTCGACTACGTGGGACTGTCCTTCGTGCAGCGCGCCAGCGACGTGCTGGATCTGCGCGAGCGTCTGGGCGGACGCGCGCTGATTGTGGCCAAGATCGAGAAGGACCGGGCGCTGGAGGAGATCGAGTCGATCCTCGACGTCAGCGATGCAGTGATGGTGGCGCGCGGCGATCTGGGTGTCGAGCTGCCTTTCGAGCGTGTGCCCATGGCGCAGAAGCGCATTGTGCAGCTGGCCAACTTCCACGGCCGGCCCGTGATCACGGCCACGCAGATGCTGGAATCGATGATGGAGAATCCGCGGCCGACGCGTGCGGAAGCCAGCGATGTGGCTAACGCGGTGTTCGACGGCACCGATGCGGTGATGCTGTCGGGCGAGACGGCGGCCGGGCGTTACCCGTTCCTGGCAGTGGATGCGATGGTGCGCATTGTGGGTGAGATCGAGCGGGCGCACGTCATGGAGGAGGGCCCGCACTACGACGTGCCGGAGAAGCATCCGCGGGCGGGCGCCACGGCGACGGAACACGCCATTGCCGCGGCCACGGTGGAAGCGGCGAGGCGGCTGGGTGCGCCGGCCATCGTGACGCTGACGCGCTCGGGAACGACCACGCGTCTGGTGTCCAGCTATCGCCCGCCTGTGCCCATCATCGGCGTGTCCGACCAGATCTCGACGTGGCGCCAGCTGGCGCTGGTGTGGGGCGTGCTCCCGGTGCACTGCGAGGGCGAAGTCAGCTACGAGAGCATGGTGGCCGCGGCGCGCGCCTGGCTGCTCGAGCATCGCGTGGCGCGCGAAGGCCAGCGCGTGGTGGTCACGGCCGGCATTCCCTTCCACGTCAGCGGCACCACCAACATGCTGCGGGTGGAGGAGCTTTGAAGCTCCGCTTTCTGGGCACCGGCACGTCGTTCGGCATTCCCGTGATCGGCTGTGCCTGCGACGTGTGCACGTCGACGGACAGCCGCGACCGGCGCAGTCGCCACGCGGTGACGCTGGAACAGGAGGGCAGTGCGCTGCTGGTGGACACGCCGCCCGAGCTGCGCCTGCAGCTGGTGGCTGCGGGCATAGGCCAGGTCGATGCCGTTTTCTTCACGCACGCGCACGCCGATCACACGCACGGCATTGATGATCTGCGCGTCTTCTCCGCGCGGCGAGGCCGGCCGCTGGAAGCGTGGGCCGATGCCGAGAACGCGGACCGGCTGCGGCGCACGTTTCCCTACATCTTCGACCCCGCGTACCAGCCGCCTGAAGGCACGACCAAGCCGGAGATCGACCTGCGCGTGTTCCAACCGGAAGACGAACTGCGCATTGTCGGGTTCCGACTGCAGCCGTTCGCGGTGCCGCACGGTGATATGACTGCGTTCGGGTTCCGCTGCGGTGAGCTGGGCTACGTGACCGATGCCAAGGCGCTGCCGCCGCCCGCCCTCGCCATTCTGCGCGGCGTGCGCGTGCTCGTGCTCAACGCGTTATGGGAGGGAAACCCGCATCCCACGCATTTCAACGTCGAGGAGGCGGTGGAAGCGGCCCGCGAGGTAGGGGCGGCGCGCGTGTATCTCACCCATCTGACGCACCGTGTGCAGCACGCGCGGCTGGCGGCTTCGCTGCCGCCCGGCATTGAGCCGGCGTACGATGGACTGGTGGTGGAATTCCACGGTGATGCAATCGACACAGAGGAATGATGAGCGACCGAATCGTTCTGGACTATGACAACATGCTGGCGCCACGGCTGGGTGGCCGCGGCATCGCGACGGCCAGCCTGGAGCGCATGGCGCAGCGTTTCCCTGGCGTGCACGGAGCCGTGGCGCAGGCACACGCCGCAGGCAACTTCGCGTTCATGGATCTGCCCGCGGAGCGCGTGCTCGTGGACCAGATCCGCGCGTTCGCGGAGGGCGTGGGCCAGGCGTTCGACACGGTCGTCGTGCTGGGCATTGGCGGCTCCGCGCTGGGCACCATTGCGCTGCAGCAGGCGCTGCGGCCGCCGCACTGGAACGAGCTGAACGACGAGAGCCGCGAGTATTTCCCCCGCCTCTACGTGCTCGACAATGTGGATCCCACCACGATCGGCCCGCTGCTCGAGCGCATCGACATGCGGCGCACGCTCTTCAACGTGGTGAGCAAGTCGGGTGCAACCGCGGAGACCATGGCGCAGTTCCTTGTGATCCGGGAACGGCTGCTCGAGCAGCTCGAGGATGCATGGCGCCGGCATTTCATCTTCACCACCGACCCGAAGTCCGGCGTGCTGCGTCGTCTGGCGGCGGAGGAATCGATACCGGCGCTGGCCGTGCCGCCCGGTGTGGGCGGGCGCTTCAGCGTGCTGAGCGCGGTGGGCCTGCTGCCGGCCGCGCTGGTGGGCATTGATGTGGAAGCGCTGCTCCGTGGCGCGGCCGCGATGCTGGAGCGCTGCGGCAGTGCGGAGCTGGCGCGGAACCCGGCCGGCCTCTTTGGTGCGCTGCAGTACCTGGCGCAGACCGAGGCGGGTGCGAACGTCCACGTGATGATGGCCTACTCGGATCGCCTGTACGGCGTGGCCGACTGGTTCCGCCAGCTCTGGGCCGAGAGCCTGGGAAAGAAGCACGACCGGGCTGGTAACGAAGTGTTCAGGGGGCCCACGCCGGTCAAGGCGCTGGGCGCCACGGACCAGCATTCACAAGTGCAGCTGTACATGGAAGGACCGCTGGACAAGACCATCACGCTGCTGGCGACGGCCACACAGGCGACCGACGTCGTCATCCCGAAGGCGTACGAAGGGGTGAGCGAGCTGGCCTACCTGGGGGGTCACACGCTGGGCGGGCTGCTCGCCGCCGAGCGCCACGCCACGGCCAGCGCACTCGCACGCAACGGACGCATGAACATGACGCTGCAGGTGCCGGCGGTGACGCCGGAAGCGCTGGGCGCAGTCTTCATGCTGCTGGAGCTGGCGACGGTGTACGCGGGCGAATTGTACGACGTGAACGCACTGGACCAGCCGGGCGTGGAGCTGGGCAAGCAGCTCACCTACGGTCTCATGGGTCGCAGCGGCTTCGCTTCGCCTGAAGAAGCGCCCCCTGATCCGGCGCACGTCTGCGCGTGAATACACCCGATGCAGTCGCGCTCCATGCGGGCGATGCGGAGGTCGGCTGGCTGCTGCGCGCCATTGGTCGTGATGTTGCGCACGAGGTGCGCGGGCCGGTGCAGTCCATGCTCGTCAACATTGAAGTGCTGCGCCGGCGTGCGGCCGATGCAAACGTGGTGCTGGATCGCGCGGCGGTGCTGGAAGAAGAAGTGCGCCGGCTGCACGCACTCAGCGAAGCCTTCCTGCTGCTGGCGCGTCCGGCCGAACCGGGACCGAAGAACATCGCGGTCGAAACACTGCTCGCCGCCATTGATCCGCTGCTGCGAGCCATGGCACGGGGCGGTCGTGTGCGGTACGAGCGTGAGCCCGTGGCTGCGGCGCTGCGCGTCCGCGTGCGCTGCGAGCCGGTCTGGCTGGCACTGCTGCGACTCGCGTTCGAGCTGCGCAATCATGCGGCGGGTGGCGGTGAAATGACGGTGCAGGGAACAGGCGACGCAGCCGCCGTCGTGCTGCGACTCGAAAGCCGCGGGCTGGCCGGCGAGGAGAGAACGGGCGGCACAGATGGTGCAGCCCTGAATCATGCACTCCGACTGGCAAGCACATGGCTCGGCAACGAAGGTGGAACCGCCGACCTCGACGGGGGGTCCGATACCAATCGACTGGTGATCAATGTCAGGCTGCCCGGGGAGTCGAGCCGGGGAATCCCGCCGCTGTCGCCGTGATACCATCCGGTGACCGAGAAAGTGTGCGCACCGAACCCGACCTGCAGAGGAACATGAGCGCACCGAAGCTGCTCATTGCCGACGACGAAGCCAACATCTCCGAGGGGCTGCGCATGCTCCTCGAGGCAGAAGGGTACGAGATCCATTCCGCGACGGATGGCGCTGCGGCCTGGGAACTGGTTCGCTCCGGTGATTTCGACCTCGTTCTGGCCGACCTGCGCATGCCGGGGATGGACGGCCTCGAGCTGTTCAAGCGCATGCGGGAGGAGAAGCTGGACGCCGAGATCATCGTCATCACCGGCGACAACACGGCCGCGCCCGCCGTGGAAGCCATGCGCAATGGCGCTTACGACTACCTGACCAAACCGCTCGATGTCGAGCGCCTGAAGGCGCTGATTCCCAAGGCGCTCGAGAAGCACGAAGTCAAGACGGCCAACAAGCGGTTGCAGAAGCAGCTGGAGAGTCTCACACGCTACGGCGACATGCTCGGCCAGTCCGAGGAGATGCGGAAGGTGTGGGACATCATCGAGGCAGTGGCGCCAGCGCACGCCAATGTGCTGATCGTGGGGGAGAGCGGGACGGGCAAGGAACTCGTCGCCCGCGCCCTGCACAACAAGTCGGGCCGCAAGAAAGGACCTTTCGTAGCGCTGAACTGCGGTGCCTTCCCGCGCGAAATCCTGGAGAACGAGCTGTTCGGCCACGAAAAGGGGGCATTCACGGGCGCCATCAACGAGAAGGCGGGCGCCTTCGAGCAGGCGGACGGCGGCACGCTGTTCCTGGACGAAGTCGCGGAAATGCAGCCGGACATCCAGGTCAAGCTGCTGCGGGCACTGGAGCAGCGCTCGTTCCGCCGTCTGGGCGGACGCAAGGAGATTTCGGTCGACATCAACGTGGTGTCGGCCACCAACCGCGACGTGAGTGAGGCATTGAAGACCGGCGACCTGCGCGAGGATCTGTATCATCGCCTGGCGGTGGTGCCCATCGTGCTGCCGCCGCTGCGCGAGCGGGAGGGCGATGCCCGCCTGCTGGCGGAGACGTTTCTGCGCACCTTCGCCGAGGGGCTGGGCAAGAACGTGACCGGCTTCGGTGACGGCGCGCTGGAGTACATTGAGACCTATCGCTGGCCAGGCAACGTGCGTGAGCTGAAGAACGCGGTGGAGCGCGCGGTGATTCTCGCCAAACACGCGATTATCGGGGCCGCCGACCTGCGGCCCAGACACCTGGCTCTCGATGAATCGGAGGTGCGCATCCCGGTCGGCACGTCACTGGCCGAATCGGAGCGGCGCATTACCCTCAAGACGTTCGCGTTCGCGGATGGCGACCATGTGCGCACGGCGCGCATTCTGGGCATTGACGACGAGGCCCTGCGCGAGCGCCTGTTGGCCTATTGCCAGGAACCAGTGGAGGCGGTCTGATGCGCCAATCGGATATTCCGCGCCGGCGCCCGGGCCGGCGGGAGGAGAGAGAGATGAGGCATCGCGAAGAACATCCCACCACCATCGTGATCGAGCGGAGGGGTGGCGGCTTCGGCTCCTTCGTGGCCGGTGCCCTGGCGGGCGCTGCAGTGGCGCTGCTGTTCGCGCCGCGCAGCGGCGAAGAGACACGGGCGGAGATCCGCACGGGTGTGCGTCGCATCCGCGAGCGTGCCGAAGACACCGTGCGCAACGTGCAGGATGCGGTGTCGCAGACAATCGAGGGCGTGAAGACCAACGTGAACGATCGCGTTTCCGCCGCCCGTGACGCGTTCGAGGCCGGACGTCAGGCGGCCCGCGACACGCGCGACGACCTCGAGCGCAAGGTACGTGAGACGCGCGAGCGCGTGCGCGCCGGCGTCGATGCCGCGCGGCGGCCACCTGGCGCAGCCGATGCGGGCAGTGGCGACGCGGCCGGTAACGCGGGCGACATCGGCGTTTGAGCGACGCCTTGCGTGCGCCGCGGGACCGCGAACCCCGCGGCGCCGCACTCGCTGACATCAGCGACTTCTTCGTCCGCCTGTACAAGAAGCTGGAGCAGGACAACATCTTCTTCCTGTCCGGCGCCATCGCGTTCAACATTGTGGTGGCCATCGTTCCCCTGATTCTCGCCGTCCTCGGCATCACCGGCCTGCTGCTGCGCTCGAAATACGGCGAGAACGCGGCTAACCAGGTACTTCGTCTGATCTCGGAAGTACTGCCGCCCCTCAATCCGGAATTGCTGGCGTGGTTCCAGGAGACGCTGAAGAACCTGATCTCGCGCGCCACCGGCTTCGTGGGCGTGGGCTCCATATTCCTCATCTGGATCGCCACCCGGCTGGTGGGCACGCTGCGCACGGCACTGCGCGAAATCTTCGACATCGAGGTGGATCGCGGCATTGTCCTGGGCAAGCTGTTCGACATGGGCATGGTCATCGCCGCCGGTACGCTGTTCGCCGTCAATGTGGGCGTCACCGTGGTCATCGAGCTGGTCGGCAACTACGGGCGCAGTGTGCTGGGCATCGACCCGGTCAGCTTCCGCGCGGCCGACAGCCTCATGCTCACGGCTCTGGCGTTCCTCTCCATCTGGTTCATGTTCGTGCTCATCTACCGCTATCTGCCCAAACGCCGCATTCAATGGCGCATTGCCATGATCGCGGCGACCTTCACCGCGGTGCTCTTCGAGCTGATGAAAATGCTGTTCGGGTGGTACGTGACGAACGTCGCCGCCTACAATTCCACCTACGGCGCGTTTGCCACGCTGATCATCTTCCTGCTGTGGATCTACTACATGAGCGTCGCTTTCGTGATCGGCGGTGAAGTCGGTCAGGTGGCGGCGCTGCGGCGCATCCGCCGCCGGCAGAAGGAGCGGTTGAGTTAGGCGAGCCGTCTCCAAATCCGGGTCCTGCGCCACTAGATTGACCGCACCATGGCCAGGGCGACCGGCGATTCGCGCAAGATCGTAGCACGGAACAAGAAGGCTCTCCACGAATACTTCGTCGAGGAGACCTGGGAGGCGGGTATTGTCCTGGCCGGCCCCGAGGTCAAGTCGGTGCGCGCGTCGAAGGTGAGTCTGGCCGAGGCGTTCGCTACCGTGGATGGCGGCGAAGTCTGGCTGCGGGACATGCACATCAGCCCGTACGAGCCGGCCAGCCGCGAGAACACGAACCCGACACGGCCGCGCAAGCTGCTGCTGCACCGCAAGGAGATTCGCAGGCTGATCGGCGCGACTCAGCAGAAAGGCCTCACGCTGGTGCCCCTGGACGTCTATCTGCGCGAAGGCCACGTCAAGGTGACGCTGGCCCTGGCACGCGGAAAGAAGCTGCACGACAAGCGCGAGACCGTGCGCCGCCGCGACGCGGAGCGCGAAGTGGAACGCGCGTTGAAGAGCCGCTGATGCGCAGTGTCGCGCTGGCATTGACGCTGGCACTGCCGGGCGCCCTCGCCGCGCAGGGCTCGAGGCTGCAGATCAATGCGGGCGGGCAGAAGGCCACCGTGGATGCGGTCGCGGGCGCTGGCGCGCTCGCGTGGCCGTCGCGCGCGCTGGAAGCAGCGGGAGCCCGCTTCATTCCCACGGCCGGCGGCATGCGCGTGGTGCTGCTCGGCGATACGCTGAGCTTCTGGGTGGGGTCGCCCTTCTTCACACGTGGCGCTGCGGTCGTGCCACTGGCTACGCCCGTGGGCCAGGCCGGCGACGACGTGGCACTGCCGGCCGCCTTCTTCAGCGACTGGTTGCCCGCCGCGCACGCGGATCGGGTACGTTTCGCCGACGGTGTGCTCACCATCAGCGGCGCCATCGACCGGCCCGTGGCGCCGCCACCACCCGCGAAACCGCCGCAGCGCGTGGTCGTGATCGATCCCGGTCACGGTGGGCGAAGACACGGGCAAGATCGGGCCCAATGGTCTGCGCGAGAAAGACGCTACGCTGCAACTGAGCAGGCGGCTGGGCAGTCTGCTGAAGGCGAGGGGCTACGAAGTGCATTTCACGCGCACCACCGATACACTGATCGCGCTCGCCGACCGGCCCCGTTTCGCGAATCAGTGGAAGAACGGCCGGCCCTCGGCGCTCTTCATCTCGATACACATGAACTCGGCGCCCACGCAGACGAAGACGGTGCGCGGTTTCGAGACCTTCCTGCTGGCCGATGCGCGCACGGAAGACGAACAGCGTGTTGCCGAGATGGAGAACGCGGCGGTTGCGTTCGAGAACCAGCCGGCGAAGTCGGACTCCGAAGAAGACGGCATCCTGAACGGACTGCGCAACGATTTCTGGGTGCGTGCCTCGAGCGATCTGGCCGACGATGTTCAGTCGGCGATCGCGGGGGTACACAGCGGGCCGGACCGCGGCGTCAAGCGCGCGGGCTTCCGCGTGCTGGTGGGCGCGCTCATGCCGGCTGTGCTCGTGGAGGTCGCGTTCATCTCGAATCCCGCGGAGGCGAAGCTGATCCGCCAGGCCACGTTCCAGGAAGACATCGCGAAGGCGGTGGCCGGCGCCATCGACAGCTTCTTCGATGACCACGAGCGACTCATGACGGGCGGCACACCGTGATGCGCCGGCCGCTCGCATTGCTGGCTGCACTGCTGCTCGCGGGCTGCGGCTATTTCAATTCCATGTACAACGCGCAGCGCCGCTTCAGCGCGGCGGAAAACGCGGCCGCGCACGGGCAGCGCGAAGCGGCCAGCCGGGCGTGGCTCGAGTCCATTGAAAAGGCGGCCGCGAGCTATCGCAAACACCCCGCTGGGCGCTGGGCCGACGATGCGCTGTGGCTGATCGCGCGTGCACGCTTCGAGCGCGGTGAATACGAGGCCGCGCGCGGCGCACTGCTCAAGCTGCTCGAGATGGAGCCCCAGGGCGAGCGCCGCGCGGCCGCGCAGGCGAGACTGGGCGCGTGCGAGCTGCTGCTGGGCAATCCCGCGCTGGCCAGCGCCCGCCTGGACAGCGCGCTGAGTGGCAGGCTGGATGCCGATAACACAGCGTTTGCCCGGCTCTGGCGCGCAAGGGTGCGCTTTGGCGAGGATGAGACGCAGGGTGCGTGGCAGGATCTGGATGCCGCGAGCGCGAATCACGCCCCGGCAGCACTGGAAGCCGAGCTGGAACGCGCGCGCCGCGCCGTGGAGCTGGAGGACAGCGCCCGCCTGCGCGCCAGCACGGGGCGGCTGTTCCGTGAACGCGCTGCGGCGCGCTGGGCCGACAGTGTGGGCGTGCTCGTCGACCAGGCCGCGGGTCACTTCGGCGCGGCCTGGGCGGCATTGCTGCTCGATGCGGCGGCCGGCAGCGACTGGCCCACGGCGCAACGCGAGTCACAGGGATTCCTGCGCATTGCGCTGCGTGCGCGGGCCGGTGACACGACGGCTGCGATCACGGCCGCGCTCGAGCTGGCGGGCCGCGCGTCACCGGTGACCGCGGGGCAGGCGAGGGCTCTGGCGGGACGGCTCGAGCTGGCGCGTGCGGACAGCATCACGGACCTCTCGCCCGTGCGCGCGCTGCTGCTCCCCGCACTGAACGATCCGGACGCGCGCATCATGCTGCGCGGCATCAAGACGGTCGAAGTGCTGATGGAACGCGCCGACCAGGCGGCCCAGCCACTGGCGCTCTTCGCGGCAGCCGAGATCGCGCGCGATGAACTGCGCGCGCCCCGCCTCGCGCGCCAGCTCTTCCTCGCCTATGCCGACATTGTGCCCGATGCGATCTGGGCGCCGAAAGCCATGCTGGCCGCGGCGGCCCTGTCAGTGAACGGCGAGCAGAACGACACCGTCGTGGCCCGCCTGCATGCACACCCTGACAACGTGTATGTGCTGGCCGTGACCGGCGGCGACCCCGATGCGGAGGCGTACAGCGCGGCGGAGTCGCGTCTCTTGCGTTCGCTCACCGCTCTGCGCGACGACGCCATGCACGAGGCCGACGCACGCGACGTGCGCGTGGGTGTTGCCATAGCCCGCCTCGACAGCCTGGAGGCGCGTGCTGCGGCCGACAGCCTGCGCCTTGCCTGCGGCATGCTCATCGACAGCCTCGCCATCAACGGCATTCGCGCCGACAGTGTCCGCTCGGCGTGCGTGCGCAGGGATGGGGCGCGCGTGGCCGCGGTGCTGCACATGGACACGCTGCTGCTGCGTGATTCCACGCGGCTCGCGGTGGACTCGCTCCGCAACAAGGCGAAAGCGAAAGGCAAGGTCATTCCCGACACGTTCGCGCTGCGGCGTCCGTGAAGCTCGAGCAGAACGTACTCGGGCAGACCTTCCAGAATCCCATCCTGCTCGCCAGCGGCACGTGCGGCTACGGTGAGGAACTGGATGGCAATTTCGACATCGACACGCTGGGCGGACTCGTCATCAAGGCGGTCACGCTCGAGGCCCGCGCCGGTAACGCCTCGCCGCGCGTCGCCGAATTCGACGCCGGCATGCTCAATTCGGTGGGTCTCGCGAATGTCGGCGTGGACGCGGTACGCGGCGAGAAGCTGCCCTGGCTGGCGCAACGACTGGGCCGGGCGCACGTGCTCGTCAATGTCGCCGGTGGCTCAGCCGGCGAATACGCCGAGATCGTGCGCCGTCTGGATGATGCGCCGGGCTTCTTCTGTTACGAGCTGAATGTCTCGTGCCCCAATGTGGAGCGGGGTGGTGCGATCTTTTCGACGCGCGAGGATCTGCTGAGCGAAGTGATCACAACCGTCCGGCCGATCACGAAGCGACCCCTGGTTGTCAAACTCGCGCCCAACGTGCCCGACATCGGACGCCTGGCCGAAGTGGCTGTGGCGGCGGGCGCGGATGCGCTCACATTGATCAACACGTTCCCCGGCCTGCTGTTCGATCCGGAAACGCGACAGGCCGTGCTGGGTGCGGGCACGGGCGGTGTCAGCGGTCCCGCGATCCTGCCCATGGGTGTGCACGCCGTGTGGCAGGCGCGCAGGCGGGTGTCCGTCCCCATCATTGGCGCAGGTGGCATCCGCACCGCGAAGGACGCACTGCAGTATCTGTTTGCGGGGGCGTCGCTGATCCAGATCGGCACGGCTACATTCGCGGACCCCCGCGCGGCGGGGCGTGTATTGACGGGTCTCAATCGCTGGGGCGCCGATCACGGCATCGCGCGCGTCGAGGACATTGTGGGGGTCGGCCGGCTCTGATCGGCAGCAGGATGTCGATGGCGGAAATCATTGTTGCGCTCGATCTGCCTTCTACCAGTGTCGCCATGGGGCTGGTTGATGACCTGGGCGATGCGATCAGCTTCTACAAGATCGGGTCGCCGCTGTTCACGCGTGGTGGTCCCGGCGTGATCCGCGAGCTGCGCTCGCGCGGCAAGCGCGTCTTCCTGGACCTCAAGTACCACGACATTCCCAATACCGTCGCGCGGGCGGTGGAGAGCGCGGCCGCGCTGGATGTGCAGCTGCTGACACTGCACGCATCGGGTGGCACGGCCATGATGCGCGCGGCGCGTGCGGCTGTTGGCGACGATGGTCCTCGCCTCCTCGGCGTCACCATTCTCACGTCGTTCACGCCGGTGGATGTGGAAGAAGTCTGGAACAAGGAAGTTCTCTCGGTACGCGACGAAGTGGTGCGGCTGGCATTGCTCGCTGCGGAAGCCGGCATGCACGGCGTAGTGACGTCGCCGCTCGAAGCCGAAGCCCTGCGGCGGCGTCATGGCGTCGACTTCCTCGTCGTGACGCCGGGCATCCGGCCGGAAGGGTCGAGTTCATCGGATCAGGCACGCACATTGACGCCTGCCAGTGCTGTACGCGCCGGCGCCGACTATCTGGTCATTGGCCGGCCCGTGCTGGAAGCGGAAGATCACGTTGCCGCCGTCGAGCAGATTCTCGCCGAGATGAACGGCACGGCACAGCTCGCCGGATGAGTCGGTCCCTGCTGGTGGCGGGCGCGCTGCTGTGCGCTGCGGCGGGTGCGAAGGCGCAGGACTTCCGTCCCGTTGCGCAGCACATTGCCAGTGCCTGGCAGCGCGGCGACGTCACCGCAGTGCTGGGACAGCTCGCACGTGCCGGTGTTTCGCTGGACGTGAGCGGCGAGCGTGTCGGTCCACTGACGGGAAGGCAGGCGGCCTCCGCGCTGCGTCATCTGTTCGATGAGCGCCAGACCGTGGAGACGCGAGTGGGCACGGCCAAGGAACTGCCGGGCCAGCCGCGTCGCGCGTGGGTCGAACTGACGTGGATCACGCGCTCTCGCGGCACCAGCATTCCCGAATCGTCCACCGTGTTCGTAGCGCTCGAGCTGGAGCGTGATCGCTGGCTGATTACGGAGATCCGACTGCTGCCCCGATGATTGCGCAACAGCCTGCAGGTTCCGCAGTCCAGGCGCTCCCGGGCTGGCGCGGGCTGCTGCACTTCGACGCCCTCCTGCTGAAGCTGCTCCAGACCGCCGTCGTCATCGTCATTGCGGTACTCACGTATCGCGGTGTGCGACTGCTGATAAGCAAGCTGGTCGAGCGCGAGATCCAGGACGAAGACCCCGTCGAAAAGCGCTTGCGCCAGCAGCGGGCGCAGACGCTGGCCAGCCTGCTGGGCAGTGTGGCGCTGGTGGTGATCGCGGTGGTGGCCGCGCTGACCGTGCTGGGCAACTTCGTCGATATCGGGCCACTGCTGGCCAGCGTCGGCGTGCTCGGTCTCGCCGTCTCCTTCGGTGCGCAATCGCTGGTCAAGGACGTGATCACCGGCACGTTCCTGCTGCTGGAAGGCCAGTTCGCGGTGGGTGACATTGTGCGGCTCAGCGATGTGTCGGGTCAGGTGGAACGCATCACCCTGCGCACCACGGTGCTGCGCGACGCGCATGGTACCGTGCACATCGTGCCCAACAGCGCCATCACGCGGGTCAGCAATCTGACCAAGTCGTGGTCGCGTGCGGTGCTCGACATTGGCGTGGCGTATCGGGAAGATGTCGATCATGTGATCGATGTGCTGCGCGGCGAGGGCCGTTCCTTCCACGCCGACCCGGCATGGGCGCCGCTGCTGCTGGACGCCCCGGAAGTGCTGGGCGTGGAGCAGCTGGGCGAATCCGCCGTGGTGATCCGCATGAGCGTGCGCACGCTGCCGCAGCAGCAGTGGGCGGTGGCGAGGGAACTGCGGCGCCGCATCAAGAACCGGTTTGATGCGGAAAAGATCGAGATTCCGTTCAGGCACATCAGCGTGTACTGGGGGCAGGACCAGAAGCCCGCGTTAGGCGAGCTGGCCGACGAGGCGGCCACGCGGCGCTGAGGCGCACAACCCGGGGAACGATGGCGATCCAGCTCTACAACACGTTGTCGCGGACGGTCGAGCCATTCCAGCCGCTGGCGGCCGGTGTGGCCCGCCTCTACGCCTGCGGGCCCACCGTCTATCGGGCGCCGCACATCGGCAATTTCCGCTCGTTCGTGGTCTACGACATCCTGCACCGCTTCCTCGAATGGAAGGGGCTGACAGTCCGTTATGTGATGAATCTCACGGATGTCGAGGACAAGATCATTGATGCCGCATTGGAAGGCGGCGTCTGCATTGCGGACATCACGGGCCCGCAGATCGAAGTGTTCTTCACGGACCTGGACCGGCTGGGCATCAAGCGCGCCGATGTGTACCCGCGCGCTACGGAGCACATTCCCGACATGGTGGCGCTGATCGAGCGGCTCATCGAGAAGGGCCACGCCTACGTGAGCGATGGTTCCGTCTACTTCTCGATCGCATCGTTCCCGGCGTACGGTCGGCTGTCCCGCATCGACCTGAGTGCCATCCGCGCGGGCGCGGGACTGGCCAGTCGCACGAATACGGTGGATGCCGACGAGTACGAGAAGGAGGATGCGCGCGACTTCGCGCTCTGGAAGGCGGCGAACGAAGCGGACCGCCACGCGCATGCGGCATGGGCCACGCCCTGGGGCGAGGGCCGGCCCGGCTGGCACATTGAGTGCTCCGCCATGAGCATGAAGGAGCTGGGCGAAACCTTCGACATCCACATGGGCGGCGAGGACCTGAAGTTCCCGCACCACGAGGATGAGATCGCGCAGAGCGAAGCCGCGACCGGCCGGCCGTTCGTGCGTTTCTGGCTGCACGTGACGCATTTGAAGGTCGACGGCGAGAAGATGTCCAAGTCGAAAGGCAACGACTACCGGCTCGGGCAGCTGCTGGAGCGAGGCTACTCGGCCGCAGCGCTGCGCTATCTGTACCTGACAACACATTATCGCAAGGAACTGAACTTCTCCCTGCAGACGCTGGCGGATGCGGGTACGGCGGTGCAGCGCCTGCTCGCGTTCCGCCGCCGCCTGGACGAGACGCCCGTGAGCGACGCAGCGCCCCTGTCGGGGATCGCGCAAGCAGCACTGCGCGCGCTGCAGGAATTCGAAGCCGCGCTGGACGACGACCTCAACGCGGCGAATGCGCTGGCCGCGCTGTTTCCGTTCGTGCGCGAAGTGAACGCCGAGCTGGACCGGCTGGGTACGGTGCGGCCGGCCGACCTGGAACGTGCGCGCCACGCGGTGGACAGCATGGATGACGTGCTGGGCGTGATCAGCCTGGCGCGGCAGGCGTCGGCGGACATGGCGTCGGATTTCGCGGCGTGGGTGGAGCAGAAGGTGGGCGAGCGCCAGGCCGCGCGGGGCCGGCGCGACTTTGCGGCCGCCGACGCGATCCGCCAGCAACTGGCGGCCGCCGGCGTGGCCGTCGAGGATACGCCCGCCGGCCCGCGGTGGAAGAAGCTGTAGGGCGGAGACCGTGCATGGCGGTGCGTTGACCCCGTCGCGCCCGCCTGATTAGCTTGTCGGGCGACGACGGTACCACGGGAACGTGCGCCGGAACGGCGTCGTCGCTTACCCCGTTCCGTGCATGCTGACGTAGCTCAGTTGGTAGAGCAGCTGATTTGTAATCAGCAGGTCGTCGGTTCGAATCCGACCGTCAGCTTTGTCGGGATCCGCTCGTCTTCCACGCAATCCTCCACGCCTTACCGGACGGAAACCCCAGGCCCTTGCGCAGCTGGGCCTGCGTCTTCTGCACGTTGCGCAGCAGCGCCACGATCCGCGAATTGAGCGAAACCTCGCGTGTCATGTTGTCTTTCATGCAATGACCGATGCGCCTTGCGTGGATTTCACGACGGGCGACACGATCCAGCCATCAACGTTATCATCCGCACGGGCCGCGAGGAATCGATCAATCGACGGGATCCTGGCCTAGCTCTGAAGGACTACCCGACGCCGGCGTCGGACTTCTTCACAGTCTTCATGCGGTCTGCCTTGATCTTCTCGAATGCCCGCCGCGCCAGTTCCAGAGTCTGGTCCGCTGCAGCCTGCGCCGCATCACTGGCATTGCTGGCGGCCTTCCTGGTCGCAGCCTTGCCGCGTTTCGCGATGTTGCCGATGGTGTCACCCGTATCATTCATACCGATGCCTCCTTTGCCCGAACATGCAGCGTGGGGCGCAATGTCCGCTTCCGCGCGGCGCTCACGATGAGCCGCCGATCCCCGCTCCGCGAATTCGGAGTGGCAAGAACCGTCACCCCCAATCATGGACAGGTGCGCGCGACTCCACCATTGATCATTGGGGCTAGCCCGCCGGGCCACCCTTCGATGGATGGTGTCATTTCCGTTTCCGCGTAGCTTGTAATGGGGTGCTATACGCAGATCTCTAACCATTGGTTTGTGGGAGTGTGCCATGCGTACACGCTATTATCAGCTGGCTTCCATTGCATGCCTGTTCCTTGCCGGCTGCGCCACGCGGGCCGGACAGGGTGCCGTTGTCGGCGCGGCGGGAGGTGCGGTGGTGGGCGGGGTGATCGGCACGGCGACCGGTTCCACGGCGAAGGGCGTCATCATCGGTGCCGCGGTCGGTGGAGCGGCTGGCGCCATCATCGGCTCGCAAATGGACAAGCAGGCGAAACAACTGAAGCAGAATATCAAGGGAGCCACAGTAGAGCGGGTCGGCGAAGGCATCCAGGTGACGTTCGACTCCGGACTGATGTTCGATTTCGATGCCGACGCAGTGCGACCCGAAGCCGGGGCGAATCTTCGAGAGCTGGCCAGGAGTCTCGCTCAGTATCCGGGCTCCGATCTCCTTATCGTCGGTCACACGGACCAGGTTGGCTCGCTGTCGTACAACCAGGGACTGTCGAATCGTCGGGCCACGAGCGTGGCCACATACCTGAGATCGCAGGGCGTAGACGGCGGCCGCCTGGCTACGCGCGGTCTCGGTGAGACCGAGCCCATCGCTTCGAACGACACCGAAGCCGGCCGTCAGGCCAACCGGCGGGTGGAAGTGGCGATCTTCGCCAGCGCCGAGGCACGCGCCGCCGCCAGCCGTTCAGCCGCCTCGCCCGGCGATGTTCATTGATGTGCACGGCGAGGTGAGGGACGCGATTGCCATGAAGCGTAGTCAACAGGGACACACGTCGTTCTCCAGATCGTGACCCCGGGACGTTTCAAGCACAGGGTCTTTGCAGCGCTTACTCGGAAGCCGGAGGGTTCAAGTGGATATCATCACCCTGCTCATCGTTGGTCTTGTCGCTGGTCTGCTCGCCAGCTTTGCGGTTGGTGGCGTCGGGTACGGCATCCTGGGCGACATTGTCGTGGGAATCGTCGGTGCCTTCCTTGGAGGCTGGCTCTTCGGAGCGCTTGGAGTCCGGATGCCTGTCAGCGGTCTGGCCGGCACAATAATCGTAGCGTTCATTGGTGCGGTCGTGCTCCTTCTGCTGCTGCGCGCCATTCGCGGCCGGCGCCGCGCTTGAGTCTGAGTCGCTGCCTCGGCAGGCTGCGGCGGCGAGGGCACGTTCACCGAGTGTCGCGCTGAAATAGCGGCCAGTTTCGGTGGACGCCGAGCGTGAGCGCGAGCTGCCGATCCGTTACCAGTCCCTTCGCCAGGTCGATTCGAAGCACACCGGTTTGTCCGTCGGCGACGCCGATCCGGAGTCCTGCGCCGCCGTCGACGTAGAGCCGGGCATCGGGCGAGCCGTCCGCTGAAGCGACGACGTCGGCCGCATCCACGAACATCCCGCCCGCGATGACCAGCAACCCCGTGCGATAGAGCGGGCGGTCGGCGCCGAGTCCGCCATGGAAGATCCTGCGACCAACGCTCTGGCCTGTGAGAAGTCCGTTGCTGGTTGGTGCATGAGCGCGGAGCGGAGCGGACCAGGCGAGATCGCCGCCGGCCACCGGCCACATTCCGAATGGTGCAGACTTGCCCACCCAGTCGATTCCCATGCGTGCGGACAGTGACGCGTGGCTCAAACCGGCCGAGGAGGCCCAGGCCACGCCCGCACTCCCGCTGGAGTACGACGGGTGAGCCGAGAGTGCCACCGCACGCTCGCTCCTCGCGGTCATGACGAGTCGGTCGCCACGAGCGCGCAGCTCGGCGCCGAGCGACACTGCCAGGTAGTTCAGGTTTCCGGTCCAGCGTTCGAGCCGGAGAGCTGCAGACGGACGCAGGTTGGCGGTGACCCAGCTGCTCAAACCGACCGTTGCAAATCGGGCCTCCTCAACGACCGGTGCCTGCGCATCATGGAGTGCGAAACGAAATCGCTCCCATGCGCCCTCGATGGTGATCACCCCCAGCAGCGAGGGGTGCACCGGCATGTCGAGTCGCAAGGAAGCGCGAGGCCGGGCGCGTTTCCAGCGCCAGTTGGCGGACCACAGCTCGCCTGCGCCCGTGGGACTGGCCAGCTCGAGGCCCACCTCGCTCTGGGCGAACGCGCGGATCGCTCCGGTCGCAGCCAGGCGCCAGGCGCCGTCCAGGGTAGGCCGTTCCCGGACGACCGCCCGGACCTCGACGATCCCGCCCGGAACCGGCTGATAGTCGACGGACGCTCGGCGGAGGGCCGGGACATCGGAGACCCGGCGTCGAGCGAGCGCCAGCCGGGCCGGGGTGAGCAGCGATCCGGGTGGCGCGGACATCGCCCCGGCGATGTCCGTGAAACGGATTGCGCGCACGCCATTGATCCGGACGAGGTCCACAGTGGGCCGGCCAATGACGTTCCACGCCTGCAACGCGCCGTCCCGATCACCGGCGAGATACTTGCCGGTGGCGAGGAGCTGCCAGCCAAGCTCGTCGTCTGGAACCAATGCAAGATACTCGGAGACCAGCCGGATGACCTCCACATAACGTCCCTGCTTGAACCGGACGCCGGCGGTCTCGCGCAGAACGAGCGGTTCGCTCGGGCACGCCCGGCCTGCCTGGTCGAGAAGACTGGAGGCATCATCCAGTCGGTTGGCGGCCACTGCGTCGAGCGCCCGATCAAGCCATGGAGGACACGGCAGCGTCGAGTCGATCGCAACCAGAGCCGTGCTGTCGGCGCTCGCGGTCACCGCTGCGACCGGCGCCGGTCGTACCACCAGCGCCCACAGGTCGGCCCGTGCCCAGCGAGCAAGGAAGGTATTCTCATCGAGGGAGGTGAACGGGCCAGTAGCGGGGTCGTGAAATACCACGCGCCCATCGCTCCAGCCGAGCACAACAATGTAGTGGTATCGATCGTGCGCGACTTCAATGAGGACGACGACAGGCACGCCGTCGTGGAGATTCTGCCGGACCCGCTCGGGCGTGCCACGGAACACGTGGGTATCCCAGCCACGAGCGCGCGTGGCTGACTCGAGGTCCGTCGTGAGGATGCCACCGGAGGCCGGACGGACGAGGCGGGCAAAATCCAGGGCGTAGACTCCTCGCCGCCCCCACCACCTTTCCACCATCGCAATGGCTGCCCCACCACAAAGCAGGACGGATTGCGGGAGGTACGGCACGTCGAGCACGGCGGGTTGGCCGACGGGTGGACTCGAGGACACCCGCCGGGCCAGCCCTGGAGCACAGCCCAGTCCCGCCGTGAAACAGAGTCCTGCCGCAACCAGCCGGGCAACGCGCACCGGTCCCCGTCGCCGCGGCGCCTCTACCGAACCAGGAGAATGATCAGCAGGACGATGATGATGGCTGTGGTAGTGCCGATGACGATCGTGTCCGCGCCGCCGGCCAGAATCCTGTCACGCGAATCGGTTCGCTCGGCGATCTGGTTCAGGGACGCCTGGTCCAGGCTGGCGACTCGCGACGACAGCTCAGAGGCGCTTACCCCCAGCCGGCTCGCCGCTTCCTGTGCCTGGTCGGTGGCAAGGAATTTCCGGACTGCCTCTGCGCTCGCGGCCGGCCGTGCAGCGACAGCCGCGTCCAGCTCCGCACCGCTGACGGCGCTCCTGACCTGGGCATGCAGGGGACCGGTCACGCCCAGTGCGGTGACAGCCATGAGCATCGATAGTGAAAGTCGTTTCGACATGGGGTTCCTCAGTAAGAGAGAGTCAAGCGCCATCCCTGAATCGGCACAACAACGCTATCGGACAGCGCCTTGACAGCCAATCGATCAAACGGGTTGAATTGGGATTAACTCGGAAGGACTACCGCCAGAGCCGGGGAGCACCAATCCGGATCCCATACTTCCGCATTCCCGGCCGCGATGGCGCCGTCCCGGCCCGCACCGGACGTCAACGCGACCGCGGCCGCGACTTCATACGGCAGACCTGCGGCCGCCAATGAAGTGCCACACGACGGCGACCACGGCGACCAGCAGCAGGAGATGAATCATGCTTCCGGCCAAATGGAAAACGCTGAATCCGAGGAGCCAGGCTAACACGAGAACAACGGCCAACGCGATAAACATGATGGGATCCTTTCCGGCAAGTGACCTTCAAACAGTAATCCTGACAGTAAGCTTGATCCGCATGACTCCGCCCGCCGCATCCCGGCACGCGTAGCAATTTCCGTGAGCCGGGAAGCGAGCGGGCTCCGCTTGTCGAAAGGGCGTCAGCGGGTCGGCGGCGCGAGATTGCCGCATGCGACGACCAGTTCCGGGTTCGCCGCCGACGCATGCACGACGACGAAGTAGCTGCCGGTCGTTGGCGTTCGCAGCGGAACCCGGGCCGTCCCTTCCGCGTGTCCGTCGGACTCCACTTCGAGCGGTGTGTACGCCTCATTCGATCCAAACACGCCGTAGTCCATTCCAGACCCGCACTGGCCCGAACGAACTTCCCATGGATGGACGCCACCGGGCGACGCGTTGGCCACGTTGATGGTAATGACAGTGCTGGCGCCGATCGGATCCGGGGCCATCGATGATGAGCCGTTCATCTGCACCACCCCGGCGAGGGTAGCTGGGGAGGCAAGATTCGCGTGCCAGCGGCTGTTGAGTGTTGCATCCACCGTGGTCATCTCGACCGCCTGACTATGGTGGAAAGGGTTACAGCCAGCGGCCGTGACAATGGAAAGCGCGACGGCGAACAACTTCTGAGTCGACATGTGAACCTCCGTTGGGGTCGAACCGGGGCGACAAGCGCCCCGGCCCGTTCTATCACCACACTGGCCGGGAACGGCCAGACGAAGTCCTTGTTCAAAGTCTATCGGCGACGCCTTCGCCATGGAATCGATCCTGCGATGGGATCAGGGCCGGGCTCGAACGGACTATTCGACTGCGAAGTTGCGCGCCTTGGCCTGGTCCCGGCGCGCCGAACGGGTGTGGTGAGGGTGGCGTGATCGGTCAGCGGCTCGAAGGTGGCGATGCTCCTCCGAAGCAGGGAGTTGTATCTGGCGAACTCTTCACTGAGCGCAGTTGCCGTAACCTGATAGGTGGCGTCGCCGCATTCGATGAAGGTCGCGATGCCGCGTACCGTCCCCTGCCCGGTTTCGGCTACGAACTCGCCGATCGTCGCGGGCAAGCCATTGATCTTGTCGGCAGCGGTGTTCACTGCCTCGATCCCGGGCTGACCAAAGAACGCCTGTACAGCAGCGGGCGGTGCAGCCGGGGTGACGGCAAGCTTGATGATCGCATCCTGCTCTGAATTCAGTCCGACTACTGCATCGCCTCCGTTCCAGGTGTTCCATCCGTCCGGGAACTGGTACTGGAAACACAGCTCCGGGTGCAGGAAGACCGAGCCCCGGAAGAAGCCCCGGCTCATCGGCCGACCGTCCACCACCATTTCGTTTTTCATCTCCAGAACCTCATTCTCAGGACCCCGCTGGCCGTTCTTTCATGACCCGCCTCGCACCCGTCACGATCAGCGCGACTCCCACCAGCATGACCACGCCTCCCGCCCACGGCGGGATCGATCGCTGCTCATCGGCTGTGACCCTGATCTCGCCCACCTTGAGCACATTGCGTCGCGTGATGAAACTTCCTCCCGGGATGAGCATCAGGACGCCGATAACGACAATTACGATCCCCGCGACGATAAGCGAACGCACGGACGCTCCTTGCATGAGGTTGGCAGCGTGATGACGCCACGCATGAATGCTATTGCCGCCAGCGCGCTGAGCCCATTGATCAAACGAGCAGATTTGGAGCTAGTCCCGGGGATCAGGCGGGGGGCCATGGGGAAGGACTGCGTCGCCGGGGCGTGCCCACCGCTGATTGGCCGGCGCCCCGCGCAGGAGCCATTCGAGCCGCTAATCGCGGCTGCCGTCCCCTCGCTGGGAAGCGTGGGTGAAGGCCGCCACCTCGAGGCGACTGCGCAGCGACAACTTTTCCAGGACGTTGTGCACGTGACTCTTGACAGTGTGAACGGCAACGTGCATGCGGTTCGCAATTTCCTTGTTGCTGAGGCCCTCTCCGAGAAGGGCTACCACCTGCCGCTCCCGGTTGGTCAGACGCACCGCCTCCAGCACGCGGGACCTGTCGCCTCCGGCCTCGTTCCGAGCGATCTGCGCGAACAGAGAGTTGGTCAGCTCGCTGGGCAGAACCTCGCCACCGCGCGCGACCGTGCGAATTGTAGAGAAGAATTCCTCGAAGGTCGCGTCCTTCATGATGAAGCCGGACGCTCCAGCCCGCACGTAGTCGGCGACCTCCTCCTGAATCGGCAGCAGGCCCATGACGATCACCCGGGCGGTAGGAACCTCGGTGTGAACCGTCGCCGTCAGGCTCAGGCTGTCGTGGTCATCGAGCCCGAAATCCAGAAGGACGACGTCGGGCTTCGCTTCCCTGACCTTCTGTATGGCTTCGTCCACATCGGCGGAGGCGGCCAATACCTTGAAATCCGGCTGCGTGTGGACCATCGCCACGATTCCTTCACGCAGCAGCCGGTTGTCGTCAATGAGCACAAGCGCGATCGGCGTGGCAGGCGCGACCACCGGAGCGCTGTTGTTCCTGCCAGACGTATTTCGACGCATACCTGGACCCCTCGATCAGATCGAAAGCACGCGGACTGGCCGAGCCGCAAAGCAAGATGATTGGGGGGGGGTAATGGGAAGAACCGAACAGCAGTCAACGTCACACACATACACACACGATGCAGGCACACGCACGCTGCAGGTACACACACGCATTTCCTCCTCCATGGGGACCTACCCAGGTACCTCCCATCGGACCTTGCGCCAGGTCTGAAACCCGCGCAGGGTCACGATTGACTCGGGGCATGCACAAGCACGGTGCCCGCGATGCGATTGCCGGACCGGTAGGATAGGGTGTCGCGCGATTTTGGCGCAAGAGGCGGTGAGCTGGTTGAACGACAGGCGCATGTCGCCGGATCGGCGCGACCCCACAGCTCGATCGGGCGCGGGCTCGGCCCGGGCCAGCTGGTCGCAACCCGCTGCATGTCGCGCAGTTAGCTTGATGACAACGGATTGCGCGTGCCTGTCTCCACGCGTACCTTGACGGGCTTGGAGACGGCGAGTCGTCGGTTCGAATCCGACCGTCAGCTCTTCAGCGGCACAACACCGCAGGAATTCGGCGACCCATCGCCCGGATCGCTTCCGCTCACCCGGCAGAGAGAACCATGAAGACAATCGTTCTCGGCATCGTGACGGCGTGCGCAGTGCTCGGCGCACACCCGCTCCAGGCACAGGACGCGGCGCGCTGGGAAAGAGAGGCGCAGGCCGTCAGCATCACGCGCGACGACTGGGGCATTGCCCACGTTCACGGGAAGACCGATGCCGATGCGGTCTTCGGCATGATCTACGCGCAGGCGGAGGACGACTTCAACCGCGTGGAAACGAATTTCCTCAACGCCATGGGCCGGCTGGCGGAGGCGGAAGGCGAGGGCGAGATCTGGCGCGACCTGCGCATGAAGCTGTTCATCAATCCCGACACCATGAAGGCACTGTACGCGAGCAGCCCGGCGTGGCTCAAGTCGCTGATGGATGCGTGGGCGGATGGTCTGAACTTCTACCTGTACAGGCATCCCGATGTGAAGCCGCGCGTCATCAAACACTTCGAGCCGTGGATGGCGCTGACCTTCAGCGAGGGCAGCATTGGCGGCGACATGGAGCGTGTGGACCTGCGCCAGCTGCAGGCTTTCTACGGCGGCGGCGGAACCGACGTCTCGGCCCCACGCAACGGCGGTGCTGACGATGACGTGTTGCGCGAGCCGACGGGCTCCAACGGGATCGCCATAGCGCCTTCGAACACCGTGAACCACCACGCGCTGCTGCTCATCAATCCGCACACGTCGTTCTTCTTCCGCTCGGAACTGCAGATGTCGAGCGACGAGGGGCTCGATGCCTACGGCGCTGTCACCTGGGGCCAGTTCTTCGTCTATCAGGGCTTCAACCGGCGCGTCGGCTGGATGCACACGTCGAGCAACGTCGACGCCATCGACGAGTACCTGGAGAGCGTCACCAGGAAGGGCGACCGCTTCTACTACCGCTATGGAAACCGCGACCTGCCGGTCACCAGCGCTACCATCAAGGTGCCCTACAAGTCGGGCAGCGGCATGGCCGAGAAGACGTTCACGGTCTACTACACGCAGCACGGACCGGTCGTACGCAAGTTGGATGGCAAGTGGGTGGCCACTCGCCTGATGAACGAGCCGCTCAAGGCGCTGACACAGTCGTACTCGCGCACGAGGTCGCAGAATTACGCCGATTTCCGCAAGTCCATGGAGCTGCACACGAATTCCTCCAATAACACGATCTATGCGGATGCCGACGGTACGATCGCGTACTTCCACGCCAACTTCATTCCGCAGCGCGACCCGTCCTTCGACTGGACGAAGCCGGTGGATGGCAGCAATCCGGCCACGGACTGGCACGACGTCCTGTCCGTCGACCAGAGCCCGATGCTGCACAATCCGCAGAGTGGCTGGCTGTTCAATACCAACGACTCGCCGTGGAACGCGGCGGGTCCGTACAGCCCGAAACAGAAGGACTTTCCCGCGTACGTCGAGACGGGAAGCGAGAACGCGCGCGGCATTCACGCGGTGCGCGTGCTCAAGGACCGCAAGGATTTCACGCTGGATGGCCTGCTGACAGCCGCGTTCGACAGCTACCTCACCGAGTTCGCCGTGCTGGTGCCGCCGCTGCTCAAGGCATTCGACCAGACGCCGGCAACGAATCCGCTGCACGCGAAACTGTCCGGGCAGATCGGGATGCTGCGCACCTGGGATCTGCGCTGGTCGGCTTCCTCTGTGCCCACTTCGCTGGCTGTGTACTGGGGCACGGACCTCATGCGACGGGTGCGTGGCGGTGCCCGCCAGGCAGGCATGTCTGTCGAGGACTATGTCACGCACAAGGCACCGGCGGACGAGCTGCTGCAGTCGCTGGCCGCGGCATCGGACAAGCTCACCGCCGATTTCGGTACCTGGAAGACGGCGTGGGGCGAGATCAACCGCTTCCAGCGCCTCAACGATGACATTGCGTCGAACTTCGATGACGCGGGCGCGAGCATTCCCGTGCCCTTCACTTCCTCACAGTGGGGCTCGCTCGCATCGTTCGGCGCGCGGCAATACCCGAACACGAAGAAGTGGTACGGCACGAGCGGCAACAGCTTCGTCGCCGTCATCGAATTCGGCGACAGCATCCGTGCGCGGGCTGTCACCGCGGGCGGCGAGAGCGGCCACACGGATTCGCCGCACTTCAACGATGAAGCGCAGCGCTACGCCAGCGGCAATCTGCGCACCGTGTATTTCTACGCTTCGCAGCTGAAGGGGCACACCGAGCGCGAGTATCACCCGGGCAACTGAACAGCGACACCCGGAGCGCTTGCGATTCTCCATGTCCTTCGAGCAACAGGCGGACATCATGAAGAAGCTGACTGCCGGATTCATTGCACTTTCGTTCACGTTCACTGGAGGCGCGCCGAGCAGTGCACGGGCGCAGGAGATCCCGTCCGACACGCTGCTCACGGTGCAGCACTACCTGGACTGGGAGCAGGTGGGTGACCCGCAGATCTCGCCCGATGGCACGCGCATCGTGTATGCGCGGCGCTTCGTCAACAAGATGGAGGATCGCTGGCAGACCGCGCTCTGGATCATGGATGCGGACGGCTCGCGGCAGCGCTACCTGGTGGACGGCGGCAGCCCGCGCTGGTCACCGGACGGAACACGCATTGGCTACATTGGTGAAGCCGATGGCAAGGCGCAGATCTTCGTGCGCTGGATGGACGCGGAAGGCGCAGTGTCGCAGGTCACGCACCTCACGGAAGCGCCCGGCGACCTGGCCTGGTCACCCGATGGCAAATGGCTGTCCTTCAGCATGAGCGTGCCCTACGAGAATCCCTGGAACATCAGCATGCCGTCGCCACCTTCGGGCGCGAAGTGGACGGGCCCGCCGCGGCACGTGACGGAACTGCACTACCGCGAGGACCGCGTGGGTTACATGAAGCTGGTACGCACGCACCTCTTCATGGTGCCGGCGGAAGGCGGCACGGCGCGCCAGATCACGCACGGCGATTTCAGCGTGGGTGCGCGCTTCGACGGACTGCCGGGCGGCGTGGGCTATGACTGGACACCCGATGGCAAGAGCATTGTGTTCGACGGCGATCTGGGGGCCGATGCGGACTATAACTATCGCAATTCGGCCATTCACATCGTGAACGTGGAGACGGGCGCCATTCGCAGACTGACCACGCGTCCGGGCGCCTGGACCGCCCCCGTCGTGTCGCCCGATGGGCGCACCATCGCGTTCGCCGGCTACGACTCCACGCGCAAGAGCTACAAGACCGACGACCTGTACTACATGGGCATCGATGGCGCCAATCCGCATCTCGCTTCCGGCGACCTGGATCGCGATGTCGGCAACATCATCTGGGCGCAGGACGGCAGCGGCGTCTACTACGGCGTGGAGGACAAGGGCACCGCCAACCTGCATTTCACGCCCATGGGCGGGGGGCACCGACAGATCACGAGTGGCAACCAGATGCTGGCGATCAGCACCATCTCGAAGACGGGCGTCGCGGTGGGTACGCTGGCCGGACCGAAGGAGCCCGGTGATGTGGTGCGCCTGACGCTGGCCAGGCCGGCCGACATCCGCCGTCTCACGGATGTGAACGCGGATGTTCTGGCGCCCATCCATCTGGGCGAGCAGGAAGAGTTCTGGTACACGTCGACGGGTGGCACGCGCGTGCAGGGCTGGGTGGTGAAGCCGCCGGACTTCAACGCCTCCCGCAAGTACCCGCTCATCATGGAGATTCACGGCGGCCCGCACGGCATGTACAATGTCGCGTTCAGCTACATGTACCAGGACTTCGCGGCCAACGGCTACGTCGTGCTCTTCGTGAACCCGCGCGGCAGCACGGGCTACGGCACGGCTTTCGGCAATGCCATCGAGCGTGACTATCCCGGCGTGGACTACCAGGATCTCATGGCGGGTGTCGACACCATTGTCAACCGCGGCTACATCGACCCGAGCCGCATGTACGTGGGTGGCTGCAGTGGTGGTGGCGTGCTCTCCAGCTGGGTCATCGGTCACACCGACCGTTTTGCCGCCGCCGCCGTGCGCTGCCCTGTGATCGACTGGCTCAGCTTTGCCGGGCACACCGACGTAACGCTGTTCACGTTCAACTTCTTCGACAAACCGTTCTGGGTGGATCCGAAGCCCTGGCTGGATCACTCGTCGCTCATGTACGTGGGCAATGTGAAGACGCCCACACTGCTCATGACCGGCCAGCTCGACATGCGCACGCCCATGCCGCAGACCGAGGAGTACTACGCCGCGCTGAAGATGCGCCACGTACCCGTCGAGCTGCTGCAGTTCGAGGGCGAGTTCCACGGCACCAGCTCGAAGCCGTCGAATTTCATGCGCACGCAGCTGTACATGGAGAGCTGGTACGGCCGCTGGGGTGGCGGCAAGACCGCGACGCACCAATAAGTCGCGTCCACTGACAGCAGGCAACGGAAGGCGACGTGAGCCCCCGCACTCGCCGGCACGAATCGCCGCGCATGGTTCGTCACCAAGCGCGGTGGGCCGCTTGGTGTATTGCCGCAGCACTCGCCGGCATTCTGACCGACGCCTGCCACGCGGCTGCACCGCAGGAAGCCACCTTCGCATCGAACGACAGCACCACCGTCATTACCGCCGAGGCGCTGGCGTCAGCGCCGCTGCTGGAAGCCACCCGTGCGCTGGTCCTGGGCGGTGATGATCCACGCGAGGCGTACAGTTTCTACTCCGTGAGCCTCGGTGGTATCGCGGTTGACAGTGCGGCAAACGTCGATGTCCTGGAGTCGCGTGACGCCGAGGTCCGCGTATTCGATGCGCAAGGCCAGTTATTGCGGCGCATCGGCCATCGCGGCGACGGACCGGGCGAACTGCGCAGTCCCAGGCAAATCACGATCAGCGGCGATACGCTGTTCATCCTCGATAACACCCAACAGCTATTCGACCTTGATGGCACGTTCCTGCAACGGATTCAGCTGCATCTGAACGCTCCACCACGGGCAACCGGCACCCTTGCGCGTTTCCCGGGCGGGCGCGGTGCCGTGCATATGGAGCGAACAGCCGCGGGTCTGGCGCTGGAGGAGCGCATGCCGGGTGAGTCCGATGCGGGTGAGGATCAGGTCGGCTACTTCGTGCAGATACTGAATCCGGCGACCGGCGACGTGGGCGAAGCTGTCTTCGGGGCGGGTCTCACGTTCTTCAGCTGGGGCACCAACGCGGGGTTTCGGAGGCGTGTTGTTCGGCGCCTATCCGGTGACTGCGGTGAGCCACACGCGCATCTACAGTTCCGTGACGGACAGCGTCGACATTGAGATCCGTTCACTCTCGGGTGTTCGCGAACACCGCATTATCGGCAGGCCACCAAGGATTCAGAATTCGGATATTGATGCTGAAGACTACAAGCGCGGTTATCAGCAGTCCTTGCAGACAGTCGTGCGGGGAAGGCCGCCGCCGCAGGTTGCCTGGAAACGGTTGCAGCGTGCGAAGTATCGGCCTGTGATCAATGCCATGATCGCTTCGGGTCCTGGCGAATTGCTGATTCGTCGACCCGACGTGTCGCAACGTCCGTACGCGAACTGGGATCCGGCCATGCTGATCGAATGGCTGTTGCTCGGGCCCGACTGGAAGCCGCGCGGCCGACTGCTCCTGCCGCCACGGCTGCAACTTGAAATCTTCCGTGGCTGCAGCCTGTATGGCCTCGAGCTGGACAAGGAGAACACGCCCTCGGTCATCCGCTACGACATCCATGCGCCCGCCGGCGCGCAGGCCAGCAGCGGGGCGTTGTCCTGCGTTGGACCTGTCAGCGCTCCTTGATGAAGGTGCCGTTGCGCAGATCGGTCCAGGCCTGACGCAATTCCTCTTCCGTATTCATTACGATGGGCCCGTACCACGCGACCGGCTCCTCGATGGGCTTGCCGGAGACGAGCAGGAAGCGCACGCCGTGCTCGCCGGCGGTCACGGTCACGTCGTCGCCTCGATCGAACAGGACGAGTGAGCGATTGCCGGTCTCGCGCGCCACGGCGGGCGACACATGGCTCTCGCCCACGCTGTCCGTGCGCACGGAGCCGGGCTGCGAGGCATCACGGAAGCTTGCGCTGCCCTCGAAGATGTAGGCGAACGCGTGCCGCGTGGTCTCGACGGGCAGCACCTTGCGCTGGCCCGGTGGCACCCAGACGTCGAGGTAGCGCGGATCCGCTGCGATGCCATCCACGGGCCCTTTCTTTCCCCAGAAATCGCCGCACACGATGCGCACGTGCGTGCCATCGTCATCGGTGACTTCGGGGATGTCCGGGGCACTGACATCCTGATAGCGTGGCCGGCTCATCTTGAGCGCTGATGGCAGGTTCGCCCACAGCTGGAAGCCGTGCATGCGGCCCTGTACATCGCCCTTCGGCATCTCCTGGTGGATGATGCCGCTGCCGGCCGTCATCCACTGCACATCGCCGGCGCCCAGCGTGCCCTGATTGCCCAGGCTGTCGCCGTGGTCGACATTGCCCGCCAGCACGTACGTGATGGTCTCGATGCCGCGGTGCGGGTGCCATGGGAACCCGGCCAGGTAGTCGCCGGGATTGTCGTTGCGGAAGTCGTCGAACAGGAGGAACGGGTCGGTTTCCTCCGTGTTGCCGAAGCCGAACGCGCGCCGCAGGCGCACGCCTGCACCCTCGACTGTGGGCATGGACTGCACGATCCGCTTGACCGGCCGTATCGACATCGGGTCCTCCGTAAAACGCAATATGCGACGATGCTCTGTCGGCGTCTTCTGTCTGTCCTCGCCTGCTACGCGACCGCGGCATCACGTGCCACAGTAGAACGCATGCGCGTTCGCCGGCAACAGCCCGCCATGCGACCGGCGTGCGCTCGCCCGAGCGACGCCCCGAGGGTACGTTGCAGCGGCGCCTGCATGCGCGCACAAGGCAGCGGAGGGCAGGTGAAAGGAAGCATAACACTGCTGGCAATGGGGCTGGCGCTGGCCGCGCAGGCGGTGGCGGGGCAGGAGGCCGGAAGCGCGCGTGTCGTGCCCATCCAGGTGACCGGCGATGCCGCGCAGCGCTTCTCGCTCGTGATCCTGGGCGATGGCTACACGGCCGCCGAAATGCCACGCTTCCGCGAACACGTGGATCGCCACCTCAATATCCTCTGGAGCCTGGAACCGTTCCGCAGCTATCGCAACTACATTGACGTGTACGCCGTGGAGATCGTATCGCCCGAGTCGGGCATCACGTGTGACCCCGCAGACCGCGTGCAACGCACGACACCGCTCTCCATGCGCTTCATGGGCGGCTGCGATGACGCCAACGCGCGCGGCATCGCCGTGGACCAGGAAGCGGCCCGCCGCTACGCGCGCATGGCAACACCGGATTACGACCAGATCCTGGTGATCGCCAACACGGACACGTACGGTGGGCTGGGCGGTGCGGTGGCGACCACATTGGGCGGGAACGCACTGGGCCCGTACATCACGCCGCACGAGCTGGGTCATTCACTGGGCCGGCTGCAGGACGAGTACACGTACAGCGCGCGCGGTGTGGCGGGGCCCGCGTACGCCGGGCCGGAGCCCGCGTCCATCCACCACACCACGCTGAGCGAAGTGCAGATGCGTGAGCAGCACGCGAAGTGGTGGCGCTGGCTGGGCGAGCCGAGCGAGGCCGGGGGGACCATCGGCCTCTATGAGGGGGGACAGTCGCGCACGTCCGGCATTCTGGCGGCCCAGCCGGCACTCGATGATGATCTCGCTGGGCTACTACTTCGACCAGGTCAGTCTTGAGCGCATGACGCAGCGCATCTCCGGCCAGGTCGAGCTGATCGCGGCGTCCACGCCTGTCGACTCGCCCGTCGCGCCGAACGCGGTCGTCTGGATCGAGACAGCGCATCCGAACTACCACGACCTGGATGTGGCGTGGCAGCTCGATGGCCGGCTGCTGCCCGCCGCCACGGGCAGCCGCAATCTCGAATTGCGCACGCTCGGGCTCACCGCGGGTACGCACCGCATCAGCGTAACGGTGACCGATCCCACCGATTTTGTACGCGACCCCGCGATCCGCGACAGCTCGCTCACGGCCACACGTTCGTGGACTACAGGCGGGCTGCGCGCCGGAGCCCCCGTGCAGCCCGCGTTCACCGCAGCGACCGACACGGCGCGACCGGCAGCCGGCACCGAGGTCGTGTACGTGGAGACGACGCACCCGGCCGATCACGTTCTGCAAGTGCGCTGGCAGCTGGACGGCCGCACGATCGCCAATCCCCGGAATCGCCGCACGTTCGATCTCGCGAGTCAGCACCTGGCGCCCGGCACGCACCAGCTCCGTGCGACCGTCAGCGACGCGGCGAGTCCGGCGAGCGGTTCACAAACACTGTGTTGGACCGTGGACAATACCGGTCCAGCTGTGACGTACCAGCTGGATGCACCGGTCGCAGCGGTAATGAGACCGGACAGCGGCCATCTGTACTTCATTCGCGACCAGTTCACCATGAAGCTGGAGGCCACGGACAATGAGTCCGGTTACATCGTGCCGGAGTTCCGCGTCGATGGCGACGGCTGGTACCAGTACTTCGGCTGGCCGGATGCCCCCGCGGGCACGCCGTTCCTCTTTACGCCGCGCGGCACAACCATCAAGGCGCTGGTCTATGGCAGTCTGAGCCGCGAGGGCCTGTCGCCGCAGCCGTGGGAGCCGCGCGCACCCGGCTGGGGCATCCACACCATCGAGTACCGCGCCCGCGACGCGGCCGGCAACATCGGCGGGACAAGGCATTTCCAGGTGGCGTTGATGCCCGCACCCGAATGCGGCACGCGCATCACGGGCACGCACAATGGTGAGTTAGCAGTGCCCGGCGGCACTACCTGCCTCGATCAGGCGACGATCACCGGTGCCGTGACCATCGCGCCGGGAGCCTCACTGTTCGCCACGAACAGCCGCATCACCGGCAGCCTCACGTCGAGCGGCGCCGCTTCTGTCGAGCTGATCGCCACCACCGTGCAGGGCAGCACCCGCATCGGCCGCACAAGCGAAGAGCTGACCCTCTTCGCATCCACGCTGCAGCAGGACGTCACCCTCACCGACAACGCCACCGCCATCCCCGCCCTCATCGCCGGCACCATCCTCCCCGCCACCCTCCACTGCACGCCCCGCCGCTCCACCGCCTGCAGCGCACAGAAGGATCCACCGCAGTGAACGTGCGCGGCATGAGCTGTTAGCGGCCACGCGGGACCAGACGAATGGCGCCGGCCGCCTCGCGGGCGCGGAGCACGGCCATCACGTCGGCCAGCGGCAGCGGCGTGAACTCGCCGGACAGGAAGTCGCGGATCTGCAGCACAGTCAGCTTCTTGCCCAGCAGGATCGTAAATTCGGCATTGAACTCGTCAGGCAGGCTGGGTCCGGCCGCACCGCGGCCGAAGCCGCCGCCCGCACGGCCGCCGCCCGCGCCACCGCCGCCGCCACGACCCCCGCGGCCACCGGCGCCACCACGGCCACCGCCGGCGTTCTCGACCTGCTCTACCACGAGGTTCGAGGCCTCGCGTTCCTCCGGTGTCACGACCGGTTCAGTCGCCTGCACGCCGCGCTGCATGGCCTGCAGCTGGTACGCGGCCTTGACTTCATTCAGCAGCGAAGCGGCGCGCTGGTCGATGAGCGGCTCGAAGACCGCGGTCTTCTTCCGGCCGTCGTCGACGTTGGACCAGAGCACGCTGGCGGAGCGGATCACGCCCTTCTCGATGTCGGCCTGGTGCTGGACGGCGTTGCGCGCTTCCTTGTAAGCCTGGGTTAGCGTGGCATTGCTGGCGTCGGCCAGATAGCCCAGACCCTTGGTGTGCGACTCGCCCATGCGCGAAAGGCCTCGCCCGAGGTTGTCATCCACGACCCTGGCCGCCATTTCGTCCGTGCCCGTGGAAAGCACGGCCAGCCCGCCCAGGCCCACGGCCGCGGCGCGCTTGTACTGCGTGGGGTCCTGCTTGTCGGGCGTGTCCTCGGACGAGTGGTACCACATGTCCGGCCAGGTGATGAACATGACCGCCGGAATCCCGTGCTGCATGTAGGTCACATGGTCGCTCGAGCCGTAGTGCTTGTCGATCTTGATGTAGAAGGCATCCTTGCTGCCGCGCGGCGACTCGACCGGCTCGGAGGGCGCGTAGCCGGAGAGGGAGCGGCGGAAGCGTACGCGCTCGCGTGAGACGTCCGCGATGTACTCCATCATGCTCTGCGCGATGTCGTTCAGGTACGATGGGAACGTGTCGGGCGTGCGCTGCAATACCCAGTAGCTGCGGCTGTCACCGACGCGGATCGCCTCCATGTCGAAGTTGAGCGTGCCGATGATGGCCTTCGCCTTGTCCGGGTGCGCGTTGAGGTAGGCATTCGTGCCCGAGATTTCCGGCACCCACTGGAAGTTGATCGTGCGCTTCGGGCGAGGCAGCTTGCCTTCCTTGATGAGCTTGAGATAGGCACGGCCGATCTCCAGCGTAAGCGCGCAGCCGGAATTGTCATTGTTCGCGCCCTGCTTGATAACGCCTTCGTACAGGTGGCCGCTGATGGCCACTTCCTGTGTGGTGCTGCCATCGCCCGGAATCTCCGCGTGCACGTACTCGGACTTGCTGGGCACCTGCACGCTCTCGGTGATCGAACGGATCGTGATGGTCTCGCCGCGCAGCAGCAGCGCCTCCAGGTTGTGCTGCACCTCCGGCGTCACGGACCACGCCACTGTGCCCGGCTGCGCATTCACGGTGCTGGACACGATCTGATTGGGATAATCGATGGCGCGCTGGTAGCCGATGGCACTGATGCCGAGCACGCCGATCGCGCCGCGCTGCACGGCCTGCGCATAGGTCGCGCTGGTCGAGCCGGAGGAGAGCACGAACTTGCCCTTGACATCCCTGCCCTCGAAGTCCTGCGGCCGGCCCGCTCCCACATTGACCAGCTCAGCCGTGAAGTCTCCGTTCGCGTTGAGCGACGCGAGCGCGAGCGCGATGTCGTGAATGTCGAAGAGTTTGACGCTCGTCGGCGTCGTCATCCACAGCTCGCCGCGCGTCGGCTGCCATGCCGTGCCGCCCTGCTGGAATACCTCGATGCTGACATTGCTGAAGCCGTACTCTTTCGCGAAATCCGCCATTACGCGGCTCTCGCGGTAGGGACCGTTGTACTCCTCCGGCAGACGAACGCGCTGGTAAGGAACCAGCTCGAGCACGTGGTGCATTGCGCGTTCGCCCGACACCTCATTGATGATCGCGGTCATCTGCTCCTGCGTGAGCAGTGTGCGATCTTCCCGTTCCTGTGCGCGCGCTGCGGCTGGCCGGATCAGGCCCGAGCTGATGAGCGCACTGACCGCGAGGCGACTCGCTCTCATGGCGGCATCCCTGTGTCGGAGGAAATCGATGGGCGAATGTCGGACATAGTAGGGGCGATCGGGGTCGTCCGGGCAAGGCATCGCGGTGCAGGCGCACCCGAGGGCGCGCGCCCTCGCCCGGCCGGCACTGGTACGCGGGCACCCGGGCGCCGTCGCTGGCAGGAGCGCGGACCGGCGAGTATCATGGGCGACGTGATCACCGAACCGCTTCCGGCCACCCCCGCCGACGCGCCTGCCCTCTCGTTCGAAGAAGCAGCCGCGCTTGCCGCCCGCCTCGATCAGGAAATCGGCAGTGTCATCATCGGCCAGGAGCAGGTCCGCCGCGAGGTGCTGATCTGCCTGTTCGCCGGCGGCCATTGCCTGCTGCGCGGTGTGCCCGGCCTGGCGAAGACGCTCCTGATCAAGACGCTGGCGGACGCGGTGAGCCTGAAGTTCAATCGCATTCAGTTCACGCCGGACCTCATGCCATCGGACATTCTGGGCAGCGATGTCATCGAGGAGGATGCGGTCACACGCAAGCGTGAGATCCGCTTCATTCCCGGGCCGGTCTTCGCCAATGTGATCCTCGCGGATGAGATCAACCGCACGCCGCCGCGCACGCAATCTGCCCTGCTGGAAGCGATGCAGGAGTATCAGGTGACCGTAGGCGGTGTGCGCTACGCACTGGAGCGGCCGCTCTTCGTGCTGGCGACGGAGAATCCCATCGAGCAGGAGGGCACACACCCGCTGCCCGAGGCGCAGCTCGATCGCTTCATGTTCAATGTCGTGATCAGACTACCCTGAACTGGCCGATGAGCGTCGTATCCTCGCCGAGACCACGACAGGCGACGAGCCCGCGGTTGCAAAAGTGGCGACCGGCGGGGAGCTGGAGGCGGCAAGGATGCTGGTGCGCGATCTTCCCGCGGCGAGCAACGTCGTCGACTACGCATTGCGCCTCATTCGCGCGACGCGCCCGGCCGATCCGGGCGCGCCGCAGCAGGTGCGGGATTTCGTGCGCTGGGGCGCCGGCCCGCGTGCCGGGCAGGCGCTGCTGCTGGGCGCCAAGGCCGCAGCGCTGTTCGATGGTCGCACTGTGCCCTCGCCTGACGATGTCCGTAATGTGGCGTTACCCGTGCTGCGTCACCGCGTGCTCGTGAACTTCCAGGCGGAGGCGGACGGCATCGATCCGGACCAGATCATCCGCCGGTTGCTCGAAGCCGTGAGACCCTGAGCTGATGTCCGCGCTGTCGCCGGCCGTTGTGGCGGCCATCCACGATCTCGAGCTGGCGGCGCGACTCGTGGTCGAGGGCATGCGCGCTGGCGGCCACCGCAGTCCGTTCCATGGCTTCAGCGCGGAGTTCCAGCAGCACCGACCCTACCGCGCCGGCGATGACCTGAAGCATCTCGACTGGAAGATCCTCGCGCGCACGGATCGACTCTATTCCAAGCAGTTCCGCGAGACCACCAGCATGTCTGTGATGATCGTGCTGGACACGAGCGCATCCATGGCGTTTCCGGAACAAGGCCCGGGCAAGTTCCGTTACGCGGCCATTGTCGCGGCCGCACTGGCGTGGCTCATCTCGTCGCAGGGCGATGCGGTCGGTCTCATGACCATGGACCAGGGCGGATTCGTGTACCTGCCCGCGCGTGGCGGCCGGCCGCACCTGCGCTCGCTCATCACGCGGACTCGACCGCATCACGCCGCACGGCGCATGGCAGCCGGAACGCGTGATCGCGCGCGGCGCGGAACTGCTCAAGCGACGCGGCGTCGTCCTCGTCATCTCCGGATTTCTACGATGCGGAGGAAGCGACACGGCGGGAGCTGCGGCGAGTGAGCCGCCTGGGCCACGACGTCGCCATGCTGCAGGTGGTGTCGCCCGAGGAGACGACGTTTCCGTACCGCGGCGATATCGCGTTCCAGGACCTCGAGTCAGGCGACCGGCGACTCGTCGACGCCGGCGCCATCCGGCAGCGGTACCGCACGGCGGTCAGCGAATTCCTCGCGCGCTGCCGCACGCTGGCACAGCGTGACGGCATTGACTACGCGCTGCTCTCCACTGATGCGCCGCCGGAGCGCGCGCTGCGCGGCTGGCTCCTGCGTCGTGATGCGCGACAATCCGCCGGTTTCGCGGGCGCAGCGCCATGATCTGGCAGAACCCCTGGGCCTGGCTCGGACTCCTGTCTCTCGCCGTGCCGGTCTTCATTCACCTGCTGGGCCGGCGCAACGCGCGCGTCCTGCAATTCCCGACGCTGCGCTTCCTCGAGGCCGCGCGACTGCTGCCCTCACGGCGCACTCGCCTCAGCGATCCCTGGCTGCTCGCCGTGCGGATCGCGATCCTCGCGTTCGCCGTCACCGCACTGGCGCAGCCGCTGCTGCTCACCGCGCGACGGCGCCAGGGCTCCGGCAGTGCGGCGGCGCTGGCCATTGTCGTCGACACGAGTGTCAGCATGCGCAGGCCCGCACCGGCCGGCGGGCGCGCGCTCGACGCGGCCCGGAGCAGAGCGAGACAGCTCGCGGGCGACGCCGGTACGGCCGTGATCCTCGAATCCGCCTCGCCTGCGCGCACGCTGAAGGGCGCACTCGCGTGGCTGCAGACACAACCCGGCGCGCGCTCTCTCATCGTCGTGTCCGACTTCCAGCTCGGCACACTCGAGCGCGCCGACCTGGCCGACGTTCCCGCCGACGTGGGCGTGCGACTCGAGCGCATTGCGGTGCGCCCGGACAGTGCGCCGATTGCGGCGCACGCCCGCGTCGACAGTGTCGAGACCACCGCACGCATTGTACTGGCCGCCGGACGCACCGACGTCGAATGGAGTGCCCATGCAGCCGCGACTCCGCTCAAACAGCCTGTTATACAGGCCGGAACCGCCGAGCGCGCCCGCGCCGACGCCGCCGGCCGGGCGGCGCGCACGCTGGCCGTGTCCGCTGAAACCGCTGATCAGCCCGTCGCCATTGTCTATCCCGGATACGAGCGCCGCGCAGAGCTGCTGCGCAACGCGTTGCCGCTGGATCAGCCGTGGATGGCCGAGGTGGTCACCCGGCTGCGCGCCAGTTCGCTGCTCGCCGCCGCAGCCGCTTCGCTCACAACGGAACGCGGTACAGGCGACGATTCTCTTTCCAGTGCCGGCGCCGCTGCCGGCGCTGATTCGGCCTTCACGGTCGTCGCGCGGACGGCGGCCGCACTACCGGTCGTGTGGGCCGCGCGCGGCGAAGTGCAGGGTCACGAGGGGCTGCTGCTGTTCGCGTCCGCGGACGCGGGCAGTGTGCTGCCCGCCGCACTGATCGCGGCCGTGCCGAGGGCGCTCTCCACCGCGCCGCCCGTGCGTGAGCTGGAGCCGGGCACACTCTCCGATACGGCGCTGCTACCGCTGCAGCGCGAGGCTTCCGCCGCCGCCCGCGGGGCGCGCGGTGGAGAAGGGGAGTCGGACGGACGCTGGCTCTGGCTGCTCGCACTCGCGCTGCTCGGCTTCGAGACGTGGCTGCGGCGCGCGCCCCAACACAATGTTACAGCAGTCGGCGATGAGCGCGTGGCCTGACGCACCCGCCGTGCGCGCGTTCCTCGCCCGCGCGTCGCGCCGGCTCGCGTGGATCAGCGCGACCGAGGGCGCGGCCGTCGGCCTGCTGATCGCGCTGCTGGCCGGGCTGGTCGCAGGACTGGGCGGCTGGCGCGAAGCCACCAGCCTGACCGCGGCTCTCAGTGCGCTGGCGCTTCTGGTCGCCGGTGCTGTGACCGGCATTGTCGCTTCGATCCGCCGCGCGCCGCGTGTGCCCCTGCTCGTGGAACGGCGCGCGCCCGGCTGCCGCAACCTGCTGATTACGGCGACGGAGCTGATCGAGCAGCCGGACCGTGTGCGACCCTGGATCGGCGCTCTCGTGTGCCGGGAAGCGGCCCGCCTCACGGCGCAGCTGGATCCGCGTTCACTGTTTCCCGCCCGTCCCGCCGTGCTCCGGCTGGCCGCCAGCACCGCGGTTGTCACGAGCGCCGCGTTCCTCCTGGCCGCACTGCCGGCGCGCACGGTGGACAGACGCGCGGCTGATGCGAACAGCGCGGTCATCAGCGCGATCGACATTACGGTGACGCCGCCCGCGTACACCGCGCGGCCCGCTCTGACACTGCACGATCCCGCGCGCATTGAAGCGCTGGCCGGCAGCCGCGTTTCGCTGTCGGTACAAGCCCGGGCCGGCAGCGTCACGGTCGAGACCATTACGGGCCGCCACGCCCTCACTGCGGACGCAGGTCGCGTATTCGCTGGCGTCGTCATTGCCGATGCCGACGGCTACCTCGCCATTGAGCCGGCCACAACCGAAGGGCGCGTGGGCGTGCGCCGGCTGATCGGCATCACAGTGACACCCGACGATGCGCCACGCGTGCGCGTCGATACGCCTGGCCGCGATCTGTTTTTCCCCGACGGCCGGCGCACACTCCGGCTGGCCATGGACGCAGACGACGACATTGGCCTGGCCACGCTACGGCTGCGCTACACGCGGGTGTCGGGCGCCGACGAGCGCTTCACCTTCACGGAAGGCGAGGTGCCGGTCACGGTGTCACGCACGGACGCACGCAACTGGAAGGCGAACGCGACATGGCGCCTCGATACGCTGAAACTCGAGCCGGGCGACCTGCTCGTGTATCGCGCCATTGCGGAGGACAACCGGCCCGGCGCTTCGCCCGCTGAATCCGATTCGTACATTGTCGAGATCACTTCGCCCGGCGCCATTGCCGCGCCCGGTTTTTCGCTCGATGAAAACCTCGATCGTTACGCGCTCAGCCAGCAGATGGTCATCCTCAAGACCGAGCGGCTGCGCGCGCACGCAGCATTGCTTGCGGCCGATTCGCTCAACGTCGAAGCACTGACGATCGCCGCCGAGCAGCGTGCGGTGCGCGCGGAGTTCGTTTTCATGATGGGCGGCGAAGTCGCGGAGGAAGTCGAGGCTGCCGCGAACATGGCCGACCTGAACGAGCAGGCGGAAGCCGCCGGCGAACAGGACCTCGCCGCCGGCCGGCTCGCCAACCGCGGACGTGTCGAGATGATCCGGGCCATCCGCGCCATGAGTCGCGCGAGCACATCCCTCACGGCCACCGAGCTGGAGCAGGCCCTGAAGATGAGCGCGATGCGCTGACGTATCTGCAGGGCGCCTTCTCGCACACGCGCTACATTCTGCGCGCACTCACCGAACGCGAGCGTCTCGATCTTTCCCGGCGGCTGACCGGCTCACTCGCGACCGCCACACGCGACGTCCGCCCCGGCATTCAACCCGCCGGCGACGCGCGCGTGACCGCACTGCGCCGCGCGCTCGCCGGCATTGCCACACTCGCGGGTGACGCGGAGTTCGGCAGCACCGCCGCCGCGCGCGCCGCGCAGCTCGCGGAAACCGTGCTCCAGGTCGATCCGTCCGATTCGACGCTGCAACACGTGGCCGCAGGCCTCGGCAGCGCCGCGTCCGCCATCAGTGCCGCAAGAAACACGGAAGCGCGCGCACTTCTCGACAGCGCCGCCACCAGCCTCGCCGCCGCCATGCGCCAAGGACTGCCGCCCGCTCCCGGCATACACGCCCTGCTCGAGATGCGTCGACTCGAGGGTGAGTTGAGGACACAGAGTGGCGGCTCCGGTCCGCGTTCCCGGTGAAGTCGTGTCATGCGGCAGTACCGGGGAGAGCGCAGAGAGCGGACATCATCACACAGGGGACAAAGGGGTTCGGAGGGGCGCGAACCCACGCACGGGTGCAGGCTGGGCTGCTGAGTACGCAAGTCAGCAGCACACGTTGGCGCCAGAGGACGGCAATGCGTGGGCGCCGGAGGAACATGGCCCAGCGCACAGCGTGCCGGGGAGCCAGGGCTCGCGAGGACCTGAATGCAACAGCCCGTGACCCAGAGCGAAACCATAACAAGCGATTATCAGGTTGTGCATCCCCAATGCCTCTGAACCCTGGAACGATGCAGGTTGAACCACGTGACCCTCCTGGACTCGTACTCAGGCCCACGCGCGCGCACCGGATGGCGCCCCTCCGAGCCCCCTGTGTCCCCTGTGTGATGATGATCCGTTTCTGTACGCCCGCAGACATGAGCCGGATGACGCCCCTCCGCGTCCTCCCGCCCGGGAACTACCGCGCGTGACCCGGCGCCTCGTGGGGCTCGTCCGTGTCCTCGCAGTGGGCGTCGCGCTGGTGGCCGCGCTCGATCCGCCCCTGACGACGGCGAGGCGGGTGCAACCCGAGATTGCGCTCGTGGAATCGGATTCCTCCAGTGACGCCGCAGTGGCGGCCCGCGTGGCGCGTGAGCTGAGCAGTGATTACACGATTGTGCGCGGCGCGTACAGCGGCGCGGCCGCTAGCGTCCTCGTGGGCGACCGGCTTCCTGCGGCGGCGGAGGATCTGGCGGCCCCGGTCTTTGCGGTGCTGCCGGAACTGCCGGCATCGACCATTGCGCTCGAGGCGGTGCAGGCGCCGGCGCGCGCGCCGCTGAATGCGCGAGTCCCGGTCACGGTGCGTGCCAGGATCCGGGGTGGCGCCGGACGCACAGTAGAGGTGACGCTGCGTAGCGGCGGGCTGTTGGTCGATCACGGGACGAGCGTCGTCGCCAGCAATGACACACTCCTGGATCTACCGCTGACGTTCGTGCCCACTGCGACCGGTGCGGTGATGCTCCGCGTAACCGCGGAGTTCGCAGGCGAAGCGGCGGGCGCGGCGGCTGATGTGCTGGTCGATGTGCGCGAAAAGCGGTGGGCCGTGCTGTTCTTCGATGCGCGGCCCTCATGGATGGCGACGTTCGTGCGCCGCGCGATCGAGCGGGACGCGCGCTTCGTGGTGAGCAGCCGCGTGGTTACGTCGCACAATGTCAGCACCGACGCCGGCCGGCCGCCAGCTTCGCTGGGTGATCCGCTCGCACTCGCTCTGTTCGACGCCATTGTCGTGGGTGCGCCGGAAGCACTGGGCCCGACCGATGTCGGCGGACTCGATGCATTCCTGCGCAGCCGGGGTGGTGGTGTGCTGCTGCTGGTCGACCATCGTGCGGCCGGGCCGTGGCAACGCCTGGCCGGGGTCACGCGCTGGGCGGCGGCGAGCGCCGGCAGCGGGATCGCGATCCAGCGGGTCGCACCTGGCGAAGGCGGGCTGCGCGCTACGGAGGTGATGTGGCCCGCACTGCTGCCCGAGGGTGCGGATGTGCTGGCGGAAAGCCTGCCGCAGGCCGGTGACACGACGCAGCGGCGACCCGTGGTCTGGCGCTCGCCGGTCGGTCCCGGACGGCTCGTCATCAGCGGCGCGCTCGACGCCTGGGAGTTCCGCGATCCCGCCGTTGCTGCGTTCGATCTTTTCTGGCAGACAGTCATCGCCGACGCCGCCGACGACGCGCCGCCACTTGTCGATGCGCGCGTCGCGCAGCCACTGCTCGCGCCCGGTGAGACCACCGACGTACTGGTAACCGTGCGCGATGCGGCACTCGCCTCACTCGGTGATCACGCCCTGCGCGCCAGCGTCGGTGCCGCCATCGACGGTCCAGCCTCGTCGCACCCGATCCGCCTCTGGCCCGAGCCGGCGACAGGACAGTTCCGGGGCAGTCTGCGCGCACCCGCGACTCCCGGCACATACGAAGTCCGCGTCATCGGCAACGGCACCACCGAAACCGTGCCCATCATCGTCGCCTCCGATGTTGCGCGCGTGACGCCGCCGGCGCGCGACCTCGTGCGCGTCTGGGCGCGAGCGCACGGAGGCCGCGCGCTGGACGAAGCACAACTCGCATCACTGCGTCCACTGCTGGCGCAGCGCATCCGGCCGACCACACGGCGCGTGACGTGGCATCCCATGCGATCCACCTGGTGGCTGCTCCCGTTCGTGCTGCTCCTCGGGCTGGAGTGGTGGGCACGGAGGACGCGCGGGGAGAGGTAGACGGCAAGGTCGGCGTGCTCAGCTATCGGGGTGCCCCGGCCGGCTGTTTTGATTGGAGGACGCGGCGGGCAATGGAGGACGCCCCGGCCCGCACATTTGATTGGAGGACGCGGCGGGCAATGGAGGACGCAGCGTACGGATTTTTCACGCTGAGGTTGACGGAGGGACGGAGGACACGGGGGACGGAGGGTGGGTGTGGTGGTTTCGAGCAGGCGTGCGTCGAGGCTTCGCGGGGACGATTTCTCAGTATGACCGGATTGTGCACGACAGGTTCAGGGGCTGCGGCGTGCTGGAGTTGAACGACATCACAGGTCAGGTGATGGGTGCGGCGTTGCGGATCCACTCGGCGCTGGGGCCCGGGGTGATGGAATCGGTTTACGAGATGATTCTGGCGCGCGATCTCGAACGGCGAGCACTGCGCGTCGAGCGCAACAAGGCGATAACTTTTGAGTTCGAGGGACTGCATTTCGAGAATGCCTTCAGGACCGACCTCGTTGTGGATGGCAGAGTGATCGTCGAGGTAAAGGCAGTCTCGGAACTCGCGCCCGTCCACGGCCGTCAACTGCTGACCTACCTCCGCCTCCTGAACTGCCCCGTCGGGCTCCTCATCAATTTCGGCGCGCTGCACCTGCGCGATGGCATCCGCCGCGTCTACAACTTCCAGCACGTTGCAAAGATCGATTCACCGCCCGCTGCGTTCTTGTGAAGTTGCAGCACCGATTTCGTTGTCCGTTATCCCCCATCGTCAGGTACCAGCCGTCGGCCTGCGGCGCGAACGTCGCCATCCTTCCGCAAATTCCCCGACCATCAACCTTCCAATACAGCCTCTCCACCCTTGAAACGGCAGCGCCCCTCAGCTTCCCCCGTTCCTCAGTGTGAGAATAATCCGTTGATCCGTTACGCCGTTGCTCCGCCCCTCTGCATGCAGGTCTTCCGCCGAATCCTCACCCCCGAACCCCGGCCAGCACATTGACGCCGCGCGCCCGCGCACCCCCTGTTGACACCCCTGAGTCCTCCCCATACGCTTCGCCCCCATGTACACACGCGAAGAAGCCAAAGCGATCGTCGACAAGGTCATGAACATGGCCACCGCGGACGCCGTCGAGGTCGAGCTGACGGGCGGCGAGCGGTCGGGCACGCGCTGGGCCAACTCGTCGATCACCACCAACCTCGTGCAATACGACCGGCAGTTGACCGTGACCGTGCGCGTTGGACAGAAGCAGGGCACGGCGAACACGCGCGATTTCAGTGATGCCGGCATGAAGGCGATGGTGGATGAAGCGACGGCGAACGCGCAGCAGGCGAGGGACAACGATCAGCTGCCCGAGCTGCTGGGCCCGCAGGAATACATTCCGGTCGATGCCGCGCTGCCCGGCCTCGTGAATTTCGGGCCGGCCGAACGCGGACGCATGGTCAAGGACAGCATCGATCTCGCCGAGAGCATGGGCGTACTCGGCGCCGGCTACATCCCGAAGATCGATCAGACGCAGTGCACCGCGAACTCGAAGGGACTCTTCGCCTACTATCGCGTGGCGGAAGCCGGCTTCGTGCTGACCTGCCGCATGCCCGATGGCAGTGGCTCCGGCTGGGCCGGGATCACCGGCATCAAGGACATCGGCATGATCGATGCGAAGGCGCTCACGCAGGTCGCCGCGAACAAGGCATTGCGGAGCCGCTCGCCGCGCGCGATCGAGCCCGGTCGCTACACCGTCATCCTCGAGCCGCGCGCCAACGCGCGCTTCCTCTCGCTCATGACCGGCATCTTCGGCGCCAACGGCGGCGGCGGCCGCTTCGGCGCTGCGGGCGACGGCCCGCCGCCGGATATCGCCGGCCGTGGCGGTGCCGGTGGCGGCGGACGCGGTGGTGGCGGTGGAGGTGGTGGCGGTGGCGCGACGCCGGGCGTGTTCGGCGGCGCGGGCGGCCGCTTCATGGAGGGGAAGAAGCCGGGCGACAAGCTGTTCAGCGATCTGTTCACGCTGAAGAGCGACATTGGTAATCCCGATCCTGCGCCAGACGCCCATTCTGCCGGACAACCGGCCGGCCAGGCCAGTGACGTGGGTGGAGAACGGCATCCTGCGCAGCCTCGGGCCGGATCAGGGCGCGACGCCGCAAATGAGTCTGGTGCAGGAAGGCTCGAACCTGTCGATCGCGGAAATGGTGCGGCAGACGCGGCGAGGCCTGCTGGTCACCTTCTTCTGGTACATCCGCGGCGTGCCGTCGGAAGAGCAGCCGCTGCTCAGCACGGGCATGACCCGCGATGGCCTGTTCCTCATCGAGAACGGCGAGATCGTCGGGCCCGTGCAGAATTTCCGCTGGAATATGTCTCCGCTCGTGGGCTACAACAACCTGACGCTGGTCGGCAAGCCCGTGCCCATTCACACCGGCGAAGCCTACGACGGCCTGGGCACCGCGCTGGTGCCGCCCGTGCGCATTGAAGAGTTCTACATGACTTCGGTCTCGCCGGCTCTGCCGCCATGAGCGGGCCGCGCGCTAACAGGAAATCAACATGAGTCCAACACGCCGCGATTTCATCCGGGGCGTCAGCGTGTCCACCGCGCTGGCGCTCTACTCGCACGACCTCGTGGCCGAGCTGATCGCGCTCTCGCCAAAGGGCGCCGTGCTCGAGTCGAAATTCAAGGGACTGGCCGACATCGTGCTGGGCGAGGCGAAGCTCGGCGGCAGTACCTACGCCGATGTGCGCTTCACGCTCAATGCCGACGGTGCCCGGCGGCTCCGCGAACTTCAGTGTTGCCGGTGAGGGTGGCGGTGGTCGCGGTCGGGGCGGGCGTGGTGGTGGGGGTGGTGGTGGCTTTGGCGGCCGGGGCGGCCGCGGTGCCCGTGAAGGCATTCCCACCGAGGAAGAGCGACAGGCGGCCGGCTTCGGCGTGCGCGTGATTCACAGCGGCGTCTGGGGCTTCGCCAGCAGTCCCGATCGTCACCGAAGATGAGCTGCGCCGCATCACGCGCGTGGCCGTCGAGGTCGCGCGTGCCAGCGCCATTGCCAAGCGCGCCGATCTCAAGCTCACGCCCGTTCAGGCGTACGTCGAGAACTGGGTCACACCCATGAAGAAGCACCCCACGTCGGTGTCGCAGACCGACAAGCAGGCGTGGGCGCAGGCCATTGTGGACAAGGCGAAGGCGGTCAAGGGCGTGACCGGCGTGAACGTCTCCGCCACGCACGGCTACGAGTGGCGTTATTTCGCTTCCAGCGAGGGCTCCTACATCGAACAGGAGCTGTTCACCACGTCGCCCAACATGAGCGTGACGGCGAAGGTCGGCGATGTCACACGCACGCGGAACTATCCGGGCGCGCCCGGCACCGGTGGCTGGGAAATCGCCGAGGAGTCCGATCTCGACGCCATGGCGGAGCAGGTGGCGCAGGATGCCGTCGACATGTGCACGGCGAAGCCGCTCGGCTCGAGCGGGCTGCGCGACCTGATCCTCTCGCCCGGCGCACGCCATGCTGACCATCCACGAGATCGTGGCCCACGCCACCGAACTGGATCGCATCGTCGGCTACGAGGCGAACTACGCGGGCACCAGCTTCGTCAAGCTATCCGACCTGGGCAAGCTCAAGTACGGCTCGAAGCACTTCAACGTGACCGCCAGCAAGACGGACCGCGGCCTTGGCTCGGTGGGATACGACGATGATGGCGTGAAGACCATGACCTGGCCGCTCGTGCGCGAAGGCATCCTCGTCGGACTGCAGACCAACCGGGAAACAGCGCATTACCTCAACGAGGACTTCAGCCGCGGCTGCACCTACGCCAACTCCTGGCGCGACTACCCGTTCCTGCGCATGCCCAACGTGCACGTGGATCCGGGGCCGGCCGGCTCGCCCACACGCGAGCAGCTCATTGCCGACGTCAAGAACGGCGTCATGATCGATGGTCGCGGCAGCTACTCGATCGACCAGCAGCGCTATAACGGCCAGTTTGGCGGCCACGTGTTCTGGGAGATAAAGAACGGCAAGGTCGCGCGCATGGTGACCGACGTGACGTACAACGCCATCACCACCGATTTCTGGGGCAACCTGGACGGCATGACCGGCCCGGACGAATGGCAGATGCACGGCACGGGTGGTGACGCCAAGGGACAGCCGACGCAGACCAACAGCATTTCCCACGGCTCGCCCTGGCTGCTCATCCGCAACATCATGGTGGGCGCCGCTTTCGATTGAGTCACGGCCGCCCGCAGCGGGAGTCGACAATGCGCCACCGCCTGTTGTCGCTGTGCGTCACCGCCGCCTCGCTGCTGCTGGCAGCGGCAGCCCGGCCTGGCGTTGACGCCGGCTCCGCGACGCCCCCATCGGGCAGGCAAGCGTCGCGCCCGCCCATGGTTGCGGCCGCACCGGTTCCCGCGTTGCCGACCGCCGACTCCGTCGCGATCAGCGACTCGCTGAGCCTCTATTACGTGGGCTACCGCATCGGGCGCGAGCAGTATACGCTGCGCTCCGACGCCGGTGGGCTGCACTGGTCCGCGGACTTCGACTACCACGATCGCGGGCGGCGTACGCACCTCGCCGGGGATGCACAGCTGGCAGGGGACTTCACACCCGCGCACATGCAGCTGCGGCGCCTCGGCGATACCACCGCGACCGTGACGACGCAGGTCGACATCGATGGCCGTGACGCAACCGTCACGACGCGCGGCCAGACGAACCACGTCGCCCTTCCCAACACCGCGTTTGCCCTGGCCGGCACATCACCCACGAGCCAGCACCTGCTGCTGGTGCGCTACTGGCTGGCGCACGGCCGGCCCGCATCGCTCGCGGTGGTGCCCGGCGGACCCACCAATGAGGTGAACATCACCTGGCGGGGCCGTGATACACTGGCGTTAGCGGGCAAACGGTTTGTGCTCGAGCGCTACATGGTCAATGGCGTGGTCTGGGGGCGCGAGTCCGTGTGGCTCGATGCCGCAGGACGACTCGCCTTCTTCTCGACTGCGGGCGGCGGCGGCCTCTCGCTCGAAGCGGTGCGCATCGAGCTGGAGCCGCTCTATCCGCAGCTGTTCGCGCTGTCCGTGAAGGACAGGCTTGCCGATCTCGCCAGCATCACGGGCGGCATCAGGCCCGTTGCCTCGGGCACTGTCGCACTCACCGGCGGCACACTCATTGACGGCACTGCGCGCGGCGCCATCCAGAATGCCACGGTGGTTGTCGCCGGCGGTCGCATTGTCGCCGCAGGACCGGCGTCGGAGGTGACCATCCCGCGCGGGGCGCAGCGCTTCGACGCGACCGGCAAGACCATCGCGCCCGGACTCTGGGACATGCATTCGCATCTCATGCAGATCGAGTGGATGCCCGTCTACCTCGCCGCGGGCGTCACGACGGTACGCGACATGGGCAACGAGATCGACTTCATTGTCCCGTTGCGCGCTGCGGTGAACGCAGGGAAGGGACTCGGCCCGCACATCCTCCTCGCGGGCCTGATCAATGGCGGCGGCCCGAACGCGTTCGGCGCCGTGAACGCGACGACGCCCGATGAAGGGCGGGCCGCCGTCCGCCGCTACCACGACCTCGGCTTCCAGCAGATGAAGCTCTACTCCGTGCTGAAGCCGGATGTCGTGGGCGCGATCATCCGCGAAGCGCATCGCCTGAACATGACGGTGACCGGCCACATCCCGACCTCGCTCACATTGCTGGCGGCGGTCGATTCGGGCATGGACCACATCGCGCACCTGCCCATCCGCGGCGAAGCCGATTCCGACAGCGTGCGACACATCATCGCCGAGTTGAAGGCGCATGGCACGGTGGTCGATCCGACCGCTTCGTGGGGGGAGCTGGGCAGTCATTCGGCGGCGGAGCCGGTCGTCCATCTGCAACCCGGCTTCGTGCACCTGCCGCCTGTGCTGGCGCAGCGCATTGGCGCCATGGGCTCCGCCACCATCGACACCGCGACCGCGCACGCGCGCATGGCGCGCACACTGCACATCATTCGCGCGCTCTATCAGGCAGGTGTTCCCGTTGTGGCCGGCACCAATGAAGGCATTCCCGGCTACAGCGTGTATCGTGAAGTGCAACTGTACGCCGCGGCCGGCATGACGCCGCTCGATGCGCTGCGCGCGGCCAGTGCGGTTCCGGCGCGCGCCATGCGTCTCGACCGCGAAGTGGGCACGCTCGAGCCCGGCAAACGCGCCGACCTCATCGTGCTCGATGGCAATCCGCTCAGCGACATCGCCAACATCGGCAGCGTGCAATTCGTCATGAAGAGCGGGTCGCTCTACCGCAGCGCCGAACTCTGGAGCGCGGCCGGCTTTCACTGAGCGCAGCGCCCAGCCCCACGACAACCGCCGAGGAAGCCATGACACTCGCATTCCGCTCACTCGCCGCGATTCTCGCACTTCCCGTTTGTGTCTGCGCGCAGAACAGCGGACGCCAGGCTTCCGCGATCAGGGTGGGGCCCGCGCACGGCACGGTGATCGTTGTGGGTGGCGGCTCGATGGGCCCGGAGATCTACGCGAAGTTCATTGAGGCGGCGGGCGGTCCGGACGCACTCATCGTCGATGTGCCCACGGCGGGCGGCGACTCCGTGTACGGCGAGGAGACAGGCAGCTCGCGCGGCTGGAAACAGGCCGGTGCACACAATGTGGTCGTGCTGCACACGATTGATCGCAAGGTCGCGGACAGCAATGCGTTCGTTGCCGTATTGAAGCGCGCGCGCGGTGTGTGGTTCGAGGGTGGCCGGCAGTACCATCTTGTCGATGCCTACGCGGGCACGAAGACGGAACAGGCCTTCAACAATGTGCTGGCACGTGGCGGCGTGATCGCCGGTTCCTCCGCGGGCGCCACCATCCTGGGCGATTTCCTGGTGCGGGGCGCGCCCTCCAACAACAACTTCATCATGGACTACCCGGGCTACGAGAAGGGCTTCGCGTACCTGCGCGGCGTGGGCATTGACCAGCATGTCGTCGCGCGTGAGCGCCTGCCCGACCTCGCCGATTCCATCATGCCGAAATACCCGCAGCTGCTGGGCATGTCCGAGGACGAAGGCACCGCCTGGGTGGTGCAGGGCGACACCGCCACCATCATCGGCCGTAACAAGGCGTTCGTGTACGGCGGCCATGACCAGCCGGATGCTAACAAGCCATTCCTGACGCTGCACCCCGGCGACCGCTACAACCTGGCCACGCGTCACGTCATGCACCGGGCCGTGGATGAGTCACCCGTCAAGCCGGCGTTCGTGGATTCGCTGTTCCGCAAGTACAACGACGCCTCGGCCGGCGGCGCCACCGTGCTCGTGGCACAGGGCGGCAAGGTCTTCATCGACCGGTCGTACGGGATTCCCGATCAGCCGAAGTACATGCCCACCACCACCGTGCCGCAGTTTCCGCTGGGCAGGATAGGCGACGTCTTTTCGTCCATCTGCGAGCAGCTGCCGGAAGCGCCCGCGCGGGGCAACCCGCCGGGAGACAGCACGGGCCGCGGCGCAGGCCGGGGCGGACGCGGCGGCCCGCCGCTCACGCCGCTGCAGAGCTGTGTGACCCGCCGTGTCTCCACCCCCATCGGCATGCACAAGACGAACGCGACGGAGGATGGGCAGGTGATGTCCGACGTGGACGAGCTGTATCGCCTGGCGCTCGGGCTGGAGAGCCCGCGCACGTTCGCCCGCGGTGGCGGCGCCGGCACTAACGGCGAGTTCGACGGCGCACGTGGCTGGACTGCAGATAGCTACAGCGGCGTGGAGCGCGTGAGTGCCTACGGCACCGCGGAGGGCAGGCGCAACGCGTTCGTGCGCATTCCGTCCCGCCACGCGACCATCATCGTCCTGACCAACAATGCGTCGCTGGACGCGAAGTCGCTGTCGGACCGGCTGACGGATCGTCTGCTCAGCGGTGTGAAGTAGGCCGTCTGGGCGTCGGACCGTCTTGGCGTTCTTGGGTTATGGCCGATTCATCCATGCCCCGGACCGCTCCGGGGCACACTACGGCCCTGCATTGTGCGCCCGGACCATTCTAACGCCACGTCAGCTGGTTCCAATGGCGAGCCGGGACCCGGGCGTTTCTGGCCGGGCCGACATCGACGTCCAGGGTCATGGCGCAATGTGCCAAACCCAAGAACGCCAAGACGGTCCGGTGCTACCGCCCGCCCCGCCCCCCCGCCTGCCCCGCCGTCGCCGCCGGCGTCAGCGGCGGCGCCGCCGGCACGTCGTTCCAGTTCAGAATCGAGTTGAAAACCATGTTGAACTCGCCGTGGTTCTGCCAGCGGTAGATCGGGTTGTTCGCGAACATCATCACGCGCCCATGCCCGTTGTACGCGCTGGGCACATCCACCGCGAACGCCTTGCCGCGCAGATTGTCCGCGCCCACCATCGAGCCCGCTCAGCACCGACGCGTCGCCGCCCACGTACTCCGCGAGCACGTTGCCCTGATCGGCCACGCCCACACGGAAGACCTGTGAGCCCTGCCCGAACTTGATCGGGAAAGATCCTGTCCTGCGTAGCCGTAGAACACCGGGTGATCCGTGCGCTTGATCTCCGCCTGGATCAGCGGCTTCTGCGCGTTCACGCCCGTGGGCGCTTCCGTGTCGATGGTGTGCGCGAAGCCGAACTCGATCGGGAACCGCACCGCCTGCAGGGTGGCGATCAGCGTGCCGCCCTGGTCCGAGGAACTTCCCGAACGCTTCCACGCCCGCCTCGCCGAAGCCGCCGCTCATGTCGGGCGTCGAGCCGTACATGCCCAGGAACTTGTACTTGTCGCTCTGCTGGTAGGGCTGAGGATGCGCGGCGGGCTTCGCCAGCACGCCCGTCCGGTTGAATGTTCTGCGCCGCCATCACGATCACGTCGTAGTCCGCCTTCAGGTTGCCCTTCTCGACGCGGTCCTTGAAGATCAGGTCGAAGGGGATGCCGAACTGGTCGAAGGCATGGCGGTACCAGCCCAGCTCCTGCGTGCCGCTCCACTGCGAGTAGATGGCCACGCGCGGTACATCGCCGTCGTGCGTCGGCACCGTGGGCAACGATGAGAGCGCTGCAGCCGTCAGCCCGAGCGTCTCCGCCGCCGCGCGCGCGGCCTGCAGATCCGCCGCCGAGCCGGTCACGATGAACGAACCCGCCGGGAACGTCGACGCCCTCCGCCGTGAACGGCTCTTCCGCGATCTTCATCGCCACGTTCTTCAGGCGGTAGCGGAACGTGATCATGTTGTTCGAGCCGTAGTGCGCGACCGCGATGCCGGCGTTGCCGTTGCCGCTCACCCGTGCCGTGCCACTCCGCCTGCTTGACCGGCGTCACGCGGACGTCGAGGATCGCCTTGTCATCGATCTGCTTGACGTCGACGTTGAAGGCGAAGCCCATCGTCCAGCCGCTGTCGTCGTACGTGCTCAGCGCGGGATCGGGATAGTCCTGCTTCTCGAGCAGGTTCTTCGCGAGCCGCCCGTACGGCTGGTCCAGCTTGATCACGTAGGAGCCCGCTTTCAGCGTATCGCTGCCCACCGTCGTATTCGACGAGAGCTGCCCCACCTCGATGCCCTGCGCCCGCAGGATGTTGACGAGCACCACCGGCGCGCGTCATGTCCCGCTGCACCGGGAATCACGTAGCCGTACGGCGCCTTCGTCTTCCCATCCTCGATCGAGTTGCGCGTCTTCACGTAGAAGTTCTCGCAGCACGAGGTTCGGGAACATCGACGTGAGCTGCAGCGCCGACAGAACGCCCGTCTCCATGTAGTTCGTGTTGTCGCGACGGGTGAAGTTCGTTCACCGCGTTGGGCGGAATGGGGATGCCGCGGTACCATTCGCGCGGCTGCCCGCCGCCACGGCCCGTCGGGAACGCCGCCGCGTCCACGACCGAAGCCGTCGGGCGGCCCGCCACGTCCCGTCCCCGCGCCGCGACCCGCGCGCGCCACCACCCGTGCTAGCGCGAGCTGTCCGCCGCCGCGCCCCGGCCGTTCCCGGCGCCTGCGCCTCGCCCGCGTCCGCGGCCGTTGCCGCCACGTCCACCACGGCCTGCAGCGCCGAGTCAGCCGCGCCCGCGCCACGACCGCGCGCGCTCGAGCTCGAGTCCTGCCGCTCCCGCGCCGCGCCCGCGTCCCGCCGTCGCCACCGAGTCCGGATTCGGGTCCCGGCCCGATTGCGTCTCGTACATCCGCATCATGCCGTTGTGGTTGTACGCGACGGAGCCGAGGTAACCGGGTGACCAGCCGTCCATGAACGCGTGCGTGTAGACGCCCGGCATGCCCCACTTCGTCATCTGCGCCAGCTCCCAGTTCGAGAAGAACGGAAGCTCGGCGAAGAGCAGCGGGATCGAGATTCGGATTCTGCGGCGGCCCGCCGCTGTACGTGTACATCAGCGCCTGCGCCTCGTGCAGGTCGTGCATGATCGGCGGGTGCGCGGTGAAGTACCAGTCGGTGATCGCGCGCATCGAGATCTGCGAGAGATTGATGTCGCGGTTGTTGTCGTGATACACGTACTTGCCCCAGTACGGCAGGCCGCCCACACCGCCGCCTCGCCCGCCCGGTCCGCCTCGCCCGCCGCCGCCGCCGCCGACATCGCTCGCCGCGCTGTCCGCCGCACCGGCGCCCGCCGCACGCTGCTCCGCCTCGAAGTCGAGACCGTGATAGAACCAGTCGACGTTGCGATCACGGCCATCCGGCTCCGCCGCCGGCGTCATCGACACGATCACGTTGTTGCGGATCTGCGTGATGAGCGGCGATGTCTCGTCGCCAGGCGGTAGACCAGCTCCATGAGCATTTCCGATGGGCCCGTCTCGCCGCTGTGCAGACCGCCCATCAGATGGTAGTGCGGCTTCGTCGTCTGCGATCAGCTGCTTGATCTGCGCATCGCGAAAGGCCGCGCGGATCCGCGAGCTTCGCCAGGTTCGCGCGGTTCTGCGACAGGTTCCTGAATGTTCTCGTCCGACGACACCCACACCACCACCAGCTCGCGGCCTTCGTCCGACTTGTCCGATCGTCTCCACCTTCACGCGCGGCGTCGCGGCGGCGAGCGCGCGGTAGTACTTCAGGATGTCCGCGTAGTATGTCAGCTTGCGCGGCGCGCCGATGTAGTAGCCCAGCACGTCCTTCGGCGTGGGAATGCCCGCCACGCGTCGGCAGGTGGTCGACGAGCGGGCTGCCGTACTCGGACCCGCCCGTCCATTCCGTGTACGCCTTCGCGAAATCGTCGTCCTGCTGTCTGCTTCGGGTCGCGCGTCTCCGTGACCATCTGCTGCGCCGGCAGTGCGGCCGCTGAGAACAGCAGGACGGCGAACCCCAGGGCCGCGGGCAGCGAGCGTGGGCGGCGCATGCGTGCAGCGTTCATCACACGTGACTCCTTGAGCAGATTGCACTCGGCGGGTGTTGCCACCGATGGACCAGGCAGCCGTTACGGGCGCACGGGAGGCTGCGGCCAACGCCGTGTAGCATACGCGCTGCCGGAGAGGTCGGCCAGACGAGCGGGCACGTGCCTGACAGCCCCGCGGGGTGCAGGAGTGCCGAGCGGATTTGCGCCGACACCACCCGCCCGACGTTCAGTGCAGAACGGGCGAGCGATCGCGCCTCCAGCCGTGCGGCGCGGATCAGGACCGCGCGATCGAACGTGCGCCACGCCGGGCGGCCGGATGAAGCCGGCGCGATCAGGCGGATCCCGGCCGAAACGCCGGGCATCGGCCTCTCCGGAGGAGGTGTGCGCGCGCGAATTTCACGCTGCATTGTCCGCATGCCGGATGGAACCAGTCGGTTTGGCTGGCGTGCCGTCCCCATGGGATTCGGCCGAAGGGCTTTTGTCGGGATCGCGCTGCATGCCGCAGGCGGGGAAGGCTCCGTGTGCGAAATGCGTCGAATCCGCGCGGGGGCCACCGGGCGGCCCGCTGCGCTACGTCATCGCGTAGACGACGAGGTTCACCGCGAACCGCGTGTTGTCCCGCGAGCGGAATCGCTTGTTGCGCCAGTCGTAGTCCCACTCGCAGCCGTAGTCCTTGTTCGAGTAGATGACCCCGAGGCGGCCGCGCCGCTCGACGCCGCGCAGATAATCGTGAATGATGTCGTCGCCCCAGCCATTCAGTTCCTGGCTGGTCTGCGGCGGCCCCTCGGGAAAACGGAAGAACGCGTGGTAGAGCGCGTGCTGATTGGGAATCTTCGGCATCCCATCGTCGCCCGGGAACGCGCGCCGCATCTCCGCCTCGAACGACTTCGCGTAGAGTCCGTTCACGTCGTGATTGCAATCGTCGGAGAACAGCAGGCCGCCGTTGTCGACGAAGCGCACCAGGCCCGCGCGCTCGCGCTCGCTGAAGCGCACCAGCTTGTGCCCGGTCATGAACAGAAAGGGAAATGCCTGCAGCTCGGCGGAATCCGCCGTGATCACCACCTCCTGCTGGTGCACCGGGATCTGCGTGTACTGCAGCACCGCATCCAGCACGTTGGCGCACACCTTGGGATTGTAATCCCAGTCACCGGAATCGTAGCGCAGCCGCGCGAACGCGAACTCGTACGCGCCCGGTCCACTGCCGGCCCGGGACAACGGTGCCGCCAGCGCGCGCAGCGGTGCGAGCGCCGCCAGACCGCCGGCCGCCGCGCCCAGCCGTCGCAGGAATGCGCGCCGGCCCACCGCCGCAGCGCCATCCACCATCACGGAATCGCGGGTTCGTGGCGCGTGCAACGTGACACACCCATTGTCGCCTGTCATCCGTTGAAACTGCTGCAGGCGACGATACGGGTCAACGTCCTGTTCGCTCCGGCAGCCGATCTGGCGTACGCTGCGCTTCTGCCGCCGCATCACAGGTACGGTTGCGCCAGCCTGGCCACGCCGTCGCGCAGCTTCACCGCCAGGCTGCGGGCGTCCAGTTCCGCCAGCGTGAGCTTCTGGGCGTTCGCGATCTTCGCATTGATCAGCCCATCGAGGCGCGCGGCCAGTGCCTCGCCGTAGCTCTCGACGCAGTACTCGAAGTTGAGGCGCAGGCTGCGCGGGTCCCAGTTGGCGGAGCCGATCAGCGACCAGACGGCCATCCACCACCATGAGCTTCGTGTGGTCGAACGGTGGTGGTGTGAGGTACACCGTGCAGCCGCCGCGCAGCACCTGGCCCAGCTGGCCCATCGCTGCCCACTGCACCGCGCGCAGGTTGCCCTTCGATGGCAGCACGATCTCCACGCGCACGCCGCGCAGCGCCGCCACGCGCAGCGCGTCGATCAGCGGCGGATCGGGCAGGAAATACGGTGTCATCACGCGCACGGATTTCGTCGCGGCTGCCAGCCCGCCCAGCAGCACGAGCAGCAGTGCTTCGTAGTCCTCGTCCGGTCCGTCCGCAATACCACGGGCGCACGCATCGCCCGCCGCGGAGAGGGTGGGAAACCAGATATCGCCCGCCAGTGTCTCGCTCGTCGTGAAGTTCCAGTCGAACGCGAACGTGGCCATCAGCTGGCGCACCACGGGCCCCGTGATGCGGAAGTGCAGGTCCTGCGTGGGCTCGCGCGTGCGCAGCGCGAGCATGCATTCGTCGCGCACATTGAGACCGCCGCAGAAGGCCGTGCGCCCGTCCACCACCATGAGCTTGCGGTGATTGCGCAGATTCACGTACGGCTGCAGCACGGGCATGTGGCTGGGCAGGAAGAGCGCCACCTCGATATCGTGAGCGCGCAGCGTCTTCCACATGGGTGGCCGGCTGTAGCGCGAGCCCACACCGTCGATCAGCACGCGCACCCTGACGCCGCGTTTGACGGCCCGCTCCAGCGCCACCGTGAACCAGTCCGCCACCTGGCCGCGGTCGAAGATGTACGTCATCAGGGCGACACTGTGCGCCGCACCATCAATGGCTGCGAGCATGGCCGGATACGCGGCATCACCGTTCTGCAGCGGCTCGAGCGCGTTCTCCGCCGTCAGCGGCAGACGCGACACCGCGCCTGCCAGTGCGGCCAGTGACTGGAGCGGCGCCGGATACACCGCGGGCAGCAGCCACGCGGCTGCCGCCGCCGCGTCCGCAGGCGGCGGCGAGAGCAGCGCGGGCGGGGAATTGTCACGCCGCATGCGGCCGGCTCGCCGCCGGATCCGGTTGATGCCGAAGGAGACGTACAGCACGGAGCCGAGCACGGGTGTCAGCCAGACCAGACCCACCCAGCTGATGGCGCCGCGCGCGTCCTCCTTCGTCAGCACGATGTGACCGGACACGCCCACCGCGAGCACGCCGTGGACAATGACAATGGCCAGCGGGACGATGCTCGTGGTCGACAAGCTCTGCGCGCCGCCCTCGTTCAGCTCAGCGCGTCACGCAGCGGAGAGTGCGCCCGCGAAGTTGTGCGCCCGCCACGCCACCATGAGCTGCACGATGCCCATCATGAGCGCGAACCACGCGACCAGCACGAGCACCGTCGCTACGGTGAGGCCCGGGAACACGACGGCCGCAATCGCCAGCGCCAGGCTCAGCACGCCGCCGACAATGCTCAGCCCGTGGCGCGCGCCCATCGCCTTCTGCGCCGACGCCAGCATGAACTGCCCCACGCTGGCCAGCAGCATCCAGAGCGAAACGCACAGCACGAGGTAGAGCAGCGACAGCGTCGGGTGGATGAAAGCGAGCACGCCGAAGGCCGTGCTGATCGCGCCCTGCAGCAGCAGCACCCACCAGCGCGGGAACGTGTGCCGCAGCCGTGACGCAAACAGCAGTGTTACCACACCATCAACCAGCGCGTACGCGGCGATGAATGCCATGAGCACGACCAGTGTCGCGCCCGGCCAGAGCAGGGTCAGCACAGCAAAGGCGATGGCGGCGACGCCGCGCAGGAGGAACAGCCACGAGTGGTGCCGGACCGAAACTGCGATCTGCGCCGGAATCATGATGCCCTCCGCGGTTCGGGGAAGGAGGGGCAACTCGCCCGCGTAGCCGCGCTCTGTCGAGACCGCCGCGGGTTGCCGGGCTGTGCTGGAGTTGTCCGACCGGAGCGATCGAACGGTAGGCGGTCGCGACCGAAACCGCTACCCTCGCCCGGCGTGCGTACCGTTGTGCGTGGCGCCCCCGTCCCCGTCCGAACCGCGCGGTTGCAGCGCGGTCCGGTGCCGTCCGTACAGGCGACGCTGCTCCCGCTGCGGGTCCGGCCGCTGCGCCGTCGCTTCGTCGCACGTAACGCCCCCCTCGCTCCCGTGCGCCGGCTGCCAGTGCTCCGTGATCAGCCGCACGCCTTTCTTGCCCGCGAACCACGCCACCAGCCATTGCGCCGTCACGGCAAGGCGGTTGCGGAACGTGGTGAGATAGACGATGTGCAGCAGCACCCAGATCAGCCACGCCGGGAAGCCACTGATGCGCAGGCGACCGCTGCGTGCGACGGCCGCGGCGCGACCGATCGTCGCGGCCGTGCCCTTGTCGAAATAACGGAACTCGCCGCGCGCTTGACCCCGCATGTCGCGGCCGATCTGCCGGGCCACGAAATGCGCCATTTGGATCGCGGCCGGCGCGACGCCCGTGATGTTGCGGCCGCTCTCCTCGAAATGCGCCACGTCGCCAATGACGAAGACAGCGGGCTGTCCCGGCACCGAGCAGTCGCGCTGCACATGCACCCGTCCCGACGCATCCAGCGACGCGCCCAGCGAGCGCCCCAGCGGATTCGCCGTCACGCCCGCCGCCCAGAACACGTTCGCCGCTTCGATCCGTTCGTCACCCAGCAGAATGCCGCGCGCGTCGACATCCGTCACGCGCTGTCCGAGGCGCACCTCGACGCCGAGCCGCTCGATCTGCCGTTTCGCCTTCGCCGCCAGATCCGGCGGGAAGCCCGGCAGCACCTGCGCTGCCGCTTCCACCAGCACGATCTTCGCCTTGCTCGTGTCGATGTTGCGGAAATCGCCGCGCAGCGTCTCACGCACCATGCCCGCCATCGAGCCGGCCAGCTCCATCCCCGTCGAGCCGCCACCCACGACGACGAATGTCAGCAGCCGCGCGCGCGTCTCCTCGTCCTTCTCCCATTCCGCGTGCTCGAACGCATTGAGGAAGCGCGCACGAATCTCGATCGCGTCCTCCACCGTCTTGAGACCGGGCGCCAGCGCTTCCCACTCGTCGTGGCCGAAGTACGACGTGCGCAGCCCGGTTGCCAGAACGAGGTAGTCGTACGCGACGCGCTCGCCGTGCACATCGATTTCCTGCGCGGCCCCATTGATGGACGTCACCTCGCCCAGGTGCACTTCGACGTTGCGCTGTTTGCGCAAGGCGTGCCGCAACGATGTGGTGATGTCCGCCGGCGACAGCGTGGCCGTCGCGACCTCGTAGAGCAGCGGCTGGAACAGGTGGAAGTTGCGCTTGTCGAACAGCGTGATGCGGACGGGCGCCCGCGCCAGGGCACGCGCACACGCCAGCCCGCCAAAACCGCCGCCGATGATGACGACGTGTGGCCGTTTCTCTGTCGACATCGATTCCAGGATCCGCGTCTGCGGGGGACATCATTGCTGCGCACGGCGCGTAAACAACCGCGCCGTGCGCATAAGTATGGGCATCCGGCGCAGTCCTCATGAGCGGTGACTCCGCCATTCCGGGTCGGCAATTCCCGGACAACCGGCATCCGTCGCATCACGGAGTCACGCTGAAACAGCGAACATGGTGTTGCGGCGCGCCGGCGCCGGGTGCCGAAGTGCGCGGCAGGGGGAGGGAGACCGCGCGCCCGGTGCGCTTCTCGATTTCCTCGCGTACCTCCATACCGTAGGCGTCATTGTCCAGGCGCAGGAGCGCCAGCAGGACCAGCGTCTCGAATTCTCCCACGTTGTGGGCGGTCCCTTCATCGCATTCCTCGAGCGCACACGATTTCTTATACATCGTGTGATTAATCATGGCAACAGCACCCACCACTCCTTCGACGGAACCGCGCACCGCTCTGGTTGGGAAACGGGGCCGGCGCTGTGGGCGCTGGCCGGCGATCCGGTCAGCGTGCCGTGCTGGCCGGGGCCCGGGCCTTCGTCACCCGATCACCGGGCTTTGGCATCGCGTGGGCCGGCGGACACCTTCGTCAGCGCCGTTTGTCCTTCTCCGCTGCCATCCGTTGCATGTCTTCGACGTCATCCAGGCGCGGTGAATTCGCGACCGCCTTCCAGTCGAAGTTCGGGTCGGAGGGCTCCAGCGCCAGGCGCGGATCGAAGATGCGCGAGTCCGCCGCTAACGCGGTGTATGCCGTCGCATCCGGTGTCGTCGTGAAGAGATCGGCCAGGTCGCTGGCGCCGAAGTCGTACTGGTTGAGGTAGGGCACACCGAGCACGTTCCAGAACGTCTTCATGATGCTGCCGAAGCTGTAGTGAACCCGCCCCACGTATCCGGTCCGGGCAAAGGGCGAGATCACCATGAGGATGCTGCGATGCGCGTCCACGTGGTCCACGCCACCCTGCGGATCGTCTTCCGTGACGACGATCGCCATATGCTGCCAGTACGGTGTGTGCGACAGGAATTCGACCACGCGACCGAGCGCCAGATCGTTATCGGCCATGTAGCTCTCGAGGAACGGGTATCCTGCCGCCGGCCGTTCGTCCGCGCCGTGGTCGTTGGGCAACATCATCGTGATCACTGCGGGCATGGTCTTGCCCTCGCCCAGCCATCGCTCGGTGAACTCGTGGATGAACATGTCCGCGCGGTACTGGTCCGGCACACCCATGTTGAAGGTCGCGAACTGACGGGATGTGTGGTCGAGCAGCGAACCGGGCATCGGGTAGTTGAACGGGATGCGGATGCCGGTATGGCGGAAGCTCTCATCCTCGACTCCGCCCGCGAACTCGAATCCTAACCCGAAGTTGAAGTAGGTAACGCTGTGACGGTCGAACTGGTCCCAGATCGAGCCCGCTTCGTTGTAGTCCTCGGGGTAGATCGCGGCGGATGATCCCACCAGCGCCGGCATGCCGGGAGCCGTGCTGGGCCAGTGCAGCTTCCTGCCGCCGCCGTACGCCGCGGGCGTGTTCGCTTCCACCCATTCGTTGGGAAACGTGCCGGCCAGCCAGCGGTGGCCATCCGCGGAAACGTCGGAATCGCAGTAGAAGTTGTCCGCGATGGCGAAGCGCGCGGCCAGCGCCAGGTGGTTGGGCATTACCGTGATTCCCGAAGCGCTGGCGGTTCCTTTCCTGTTGCGCACGGTTACGCCTCGCCCGAACCGGGCCAGCGACGGATCTCCGCGTGCGCCGGCCGCCTGGCCCAGCACCTCGTCGAACGTCCGGTTCTCCTTCGTAATGAACACCAGGTGCTGGATCGTCGACGAAAACTCGCCGGGATACAGCGGAATCGGGCTGTTGTCCGGCGAGCGCCGGAACGCTGGGTCGTCCGATTGGCGGAAACGAAAATTGTTCCGCATCACCTGCGCGGTCTCGCTGTCGAGCGCGCTGTCCGGCGGGATCGTGAGCACGGAAACCGTGCCCCGCATGAGATTGCCGATGTAGCTGCCCGCAGGGCTGCTGGCGAACTGCGCTCCGCCGTTCGGTCCGCTGCCCCTGCCCTTGGCGTTGGCGACGACCAGTGATCGTCCATCCGGCGTCACCGCCAGCTTGCTGGGAAACCAGCCCACCGGGATGTGGCCCAGCACGCGCCGCGTGGCCACATTGATCACACCGACCGCATTGATGCCCGCTTCGGCCACATACAAACGCGTTCCGTCCGGGGACAGCGCCAGCCCGAAGGGGATCACGCCGCGCAGATGGCCAAGGCGGTCGTCCACGTGAAGCACGATGTCGGCAACCACCGAATCGCCTGTGATGTCGATCACGGAGATGCGGTCGTTGTTGCCGTTGCTCACGAATACGCGGTCCGCAGTCGAGACCACCGAGTTGGGGCTCGATCCACCGACCGCCGGCACACCCTCGATGGGCTGACCCACCAGGATTCCCGTCTTGATGCGCGACACCACGTGAGCGCTGGCCGGATCGTGCACGTCCACGCCCCAGACCGAGAACGCTTCCGGCGCGTTCGCCTCACCCAGGCCGGGAATTTGGTACCCATCCTTTGCCACGCCCTCCGCCGCTTCGCGTGTGCCGTTCGAGAAGGCAGGGAAGGCCAGACCCCGCGCTGCCCTGGCGCTGTCCGTGAGCGGCTCGACCGCCGAGTACTGGTACTGGCCCGCGTTCGCGACGTACACGCGCTGCTCGTCCGGCGTGAGCGTGATCCCGAACGGGTAGCGCCCCACGGGTATGCTCGATTCCACCGTACGGCGGGTGGTCGAGGCGATGATCATGCGGAAGTTGGTCTGGTCGACGGCGTAGAGCGTGCTCCCGTCGCGGGTCAGCACGAGGTCCCCAATGTAGCTGTCCTCGTACTGCCGGCCGCTCGCCGTCACGTTGCAGTCGATCTCTCCGACACGCTTGCCGCTCGCCGCATCGAACACCACGATCGCGCCTTCCTGTCCGCCGCCGACGTAGACGAGCCGGCCGTCAGGCGAGAGCGCCAGTCCCATGAAGACCGATTCGAGAACCCCCTTGTCGCCCGCCGCGTCGGGTGGAACCTGCTGGACCTCGGGGTGCTCGGTCGCGATTCCCCGCAGAATCGAGATCGAGAAGGGCCGGACGCCCGAGTTGGCCGTCACCGCGACCTGCCCGTCCCGGCTGAGCACCAGGCCGTACGGGTGCGGCGCTACCTCGATCTGTCGCCCACGCGGCGTCAGCACGCGGCCGTTGGGCAACACGGTCCTGCCGCCGTCGTCGACGGTCGTGTAGGCGGTGTCAGCCGGTGCCGTAGCGATCCACACCGGCTGGCTGCACGCGGCCAGCCCGATCAGCAAACCCGTCAATACCAGGCCGCTCCTCCATCTCGGGCCGAACGTGGCTGCTCTCAAAACGACAGCCTCCGCGCAACCGGTTCCGCGGCGCCATGGAACGGGGCAATTGCCTCGCCGCCGCTCGCCCGCGCCCCGCGCCGTCGAAGAATCCGTTGAACCAGCCCCAGGCCCAGCCCTGCCCCCGGAGATTCCTGATGCGCTCACTCGCCGGCTCCTTGCTGTCTGGTCTTTCGCGCTGCAGCGCGAAACTAGAACTCCGCGGTGCCAGCGCCATGGCTCAAGTGTGAGGATGGTGTAACGAGCGTTATCGCTCGTGCACGTGCCGGAGTCGACCGCAGGGCGGGGCAGGAATCTGGTGGTATGTCGCCATCCCGCAGCCGGCCCGGATTGCAGGGCTCGGAAGCAGTGGTGCGGCGCAATCTGTCGGACGGGAGAGGCCCCAGCGGCTTGATCGCGGTGATGCGCTACCGTTATCCTGATGGCTCGTCAGCGCGGGCGTAGCTCAGTTGGCTAGAGCATCAGCCTTCCAAGCTGAGGGTCGTGGGTTCGAATCCCATCGCCCGCTCTTCATGACCCGAGGCTCCACCGCGGATCACTGCGGTGGAGCCTCGTCGCCTCCGTTCCTACATGTCCTCGACCGGCCTGACCTCGCAGATGCCTTCGAACGCGGGCCAGTGCACGCGGTGCAATTCCATGAAGTCGCGCGCGACCCGCAGCGCATCCTCCCGGGTGGGAACCTCCACCAGCGCGTATCCGCCCACCAGTTCCTTCGATTCGGCGAACGGGCCGTCCGTCACGGTCAGCCTGCCACCCGAGGAGCCGACGCGAAAGCCTTCGCTCGTTGGCTTGAGACCCGCCGTGTCCTTGAGCACACCGCTCTTGAACGACTGCTCGACGAAGACACCCATCGCATGGTTCAGCCCCTGGGGAATCGGCTCGGATCGGTAGCTCTCGGCGTGCTTGATCAGCATCAGGAATTTCATCGGTCGGGTCTCCTGTATTTCGAGTGAACGAACAGTTCTCAAGCGACGAGCGCCGGAACGATCCGCGCGCGTCCTCACCATCCCGACGAAGCAATGGCCTCGATTTCGACATGGAGAACGTAAAGCGCCCGCCAGGGCCAGCCCCGGGAATGCGCGAGGACCGCATGCGCGCGCCGACGTACGCATCGATGGCCGGGGAATCCCATCCGCGCCTGTGTGTGTGACCCCGCGGAACCGGCTCATCTCGACATGGAGCAGGCCGAGGCAGGTCACCACCGGCAGCGCGCCTGCCCGCACAGGTCTCTCCCATTCCATGCGCCCTCTCCTGACGGAGCGCTGACCTTCATCCGCTGCGGCTGTGCCGTGCCAGCGGGACGGCGCCCACTGGTGCGCTTCGCGCACAACGCGGGCCGTCAGCGACTTCGCCGATCGCCGCCCCGCCCGATCCCGGAGTTGTCACCGTACGGCAAGACCCTGGTGCTCTCCCTGCAATGGGCCGCTTGCCCTGACCGGAACATGCCGAACCCTGCCGTGCGCGATGCGCCGCGGTGGCTTCGTCCAAACAGGGTGTTACATGCTGGGAACGTCGCCCGAGGTGCGGGCGAACGTGAACGTCGATGAGCTGGGCGACCTGGGTCTCACGCCGACCAGGAAGCCGCCGTCGTCGCCTTCCTGAAGACCCTGACCAATGGGTATTTCCGGCGCTGACTCGGCAGCGCGCCGGCGGCAGGCAAGAGGAGAGGGCTCCGCGGGCAGCAGGCCGCGGGCCCTCGCCCGTTCGTGTCCGGAAGCCATGGGCGAGCCTGCGCGCGCGCTCGCAATTCGCTGTTAGTCAGCCGGCGGGTGTCTCCGCGTCGGGCAGTCGCAGCCCGTCGGCCTCGATCTGGTAGAGAGCGGTAATCTCGGGCAGTCCCGCCAGACGGTGCGGGCCCAGACTGCTCGCGCGCACACCCGCGGGCAGAGACTCGCCCAGCGCCGCCACGGCATCACCGGACAGCACGATCTGGCCGCCGCGCGCCGCCGAGCAGACACGCGCCGCGGTGTGTACCGCCATGCCAATGTAGCCCACGTCCGTGAGTGTGGGCACGCCGCTGTGGATGCCCACGCGCACGCGCACCGCGAGCTGCTCCGGCCAGGTGCGCTCGAGCACAATGCGCTGCACCGCCACCGCTGCGCTCACGGCCTGCGCCGCCTGATCGAACACCGCAAAGAACTCGTCCGCCCGCACATCCACCTCGCGCCCGCCTGCGCTGCTCGCCGCAGCGCGCAGGATCTGGCGCACGTCGTTCAGCAGGTCGCGATAGCGGTTGCCCAGCCGGTGCAGCAGTGAAGTCGACGATTCGATGTCCGTCATCATCATCGTCAGGAAGCCGGTAGGCAGGGCGGCCGCATCCGTGGCCTCGGCGTTCTCGCGCCGGTAGGCGAGATCGTTTCCCACCACGAAACGCACCGCGGCGAGCACGGTCTGCGCAATATCCGCATCGTTGAGGAGGGCCGGATCGTGTACCAGCGCCGTCGCCGGGTGTCCGGCACGCTCGAGGTACGTCACGGCCGTGGCGTCACTCTCCGCGGGCAGCGACACCGGCCTGCCCGAACTGTTCAGGTACGCGCCCGCCGCATCCGACCAGTGCAGCACCGACAGTGTCGGGTCACGCAGCACACTGCGCAGCCGCTGTTCCAGCTCGCCCGGCGCGCCGTACCGGCCCAGTTCGATCACCAGCCGTCCCGCCGTCGCGTGCTTGCGCTCGGTTTCGAGCTGTCCCGTGATGAAGCCGACCGGCATGATGCCGAACTTCTTGGCCGCATTGAGCAGCCGCTTGCGTGCCTTCTCGCGCGCCTTCTCGCTCTCGAACCGGACCTGGTTGAATCGCGAGAGCGCATTGCGCACGTGCGCCTCGTCGTTGATCGGCAGGCGGCGTTTGCCGCGGGAGTCGATGTAGGCGAACGCGCTGTCCGGCAGACCGGAGCGCCTGTTCGAGTCGAGCTTCGACATGCTCCGAATCTAATCCGTTTCGCAGCCGCCGGGCGAGGCCGGGACCGCGCCGAACCGCGAATTGCGCCAGCCGTGACTGTCACTGGTGACACGCATACTGATGCCCTGCCGGCGCAGCATCGCGATGCCGGCATCCACCGCCGTGCCTCTTCCCGGGAGCCATTCAATGCGGACGAAAACCGTTGCTCGACGCGGAGCAGCCTGTCGCTCTGTTCTTTCGCTTCTCCTGCTCGCCGCCGCGTGCGAGCCCGGCGCAACCGGTTCGGACCGGACCGGACTGGTCATGGACGTCGCCGCCGGAAAGGATGGGCACGCCACGCGTTTCCGCTTGCGTGTGAAAGGCGACGGCAGCGGCTCGGGCGTGGCCAGCTCCAGACCGCTCGGCTTCAACTGCAGCATCACGAAGGGCAATGCACCCGACAGCTGCTTCGTGGATGTGGACAGCGGGACCGTCGTCGTGCTCAAGTCCGATGCGCTGTCCGGTTCCATCTTCGGTGCCTGGAGCGGCCCGTGCACCGGCATGACGCCGTGTCAGTTCCCCATCACCTCGCCGGTTGTCGTCACCGCCGAGTTCGACATCCGCGGCCGGCCGCACCACACGCTGACCGTGACGGGCGCCGGCACCGGCTCGGGCAGTGTCGCCTCGAGTCCCGCAGGCATTGCCTGCACACTTGCCGCCGGGGCGGCAACCGGTGACTGCCACAGGAACTTCGACGACGGCACGCTCGTTACACTCACCGCCAAACCCGCCGACGGTTCGACGTTCACCGGCTGGACCGGCGCGTGTCAGGGACCGGGCTCCTGCCCGCTGGCGCTCACTGCGGACGCAGCCATCACCGCAGAGTTCGCGGAGATTCCGCCGAGGCTGATCATCAGTCGAACATCGCTGCGTCGAGAGAACTGGGATCATGAATGGTGGTTCGATTCTGCCACACGAACCTTCCTGCCGAATTCTGACACTATCCTGGTCACCAGCTCAGGCCGACCGATTCGCGGATTATCTGGCCAGTTCCTCGTGCTGGATTCCTGCTTTTTCGAGGGCTGGCTCGGTGTGAGCGGTTTTCTCGCCGACACCGTTACTCCAGCCCGGATCATCATGAATTGGGGAACCGCTGATGATGGCTGCCCGGCCTCAACATGGCCCGGCCGCTTCGACGTAGAATCGACAGAACCCGGCGTACTGCCGGTCAGTCTCCCCATCACGCTTGCTGTGATCCGCTCACAGGCTCCAGAAGCGAATACGCGGCCCGCTACCAGCATCGGCACAACATCCGCCACGTTGCGCGGATCCACCGGCGGCCAGATGCACACTGTGTGGTTCATCATCGGTACCGACTCGACAGACGTCGCATGGGGCGTTGGTCGTTACATCAACGTTGCCGATCCATTTGCCCCGGCATTCGGGAACAGCGAATGGTCGATTCCAATCAACGGTCTCGCGCCGGACACACGCTATTACTTTCAGATTCTTGCGTACATCAACTTCGAGTTCGTGTCGCCTGCGATTCTCGGCGGCGTTCTCTCATTCACGACGCCCAGATAACCCACACTGGAGCTCAGCGGTGAATCCGTAGCACCACGGCCGTAGATGGAGGCCGGCCGCGGGATCGTGAGGTCCTGCGGCCGGCGTGTGTGCGTTCAACGCAATGTGGTGAGCGCAAGCGGGCCGCGGGTCGGTGCTGCGACCGGGCCGCAATGCATAGTTAGGAAGTTCCGGGTTGACGTGTCGAGCAGCCCGAGAAATGGAGCCTCGGGCAATCAGGCGGCGCCTCGCTCGAGCAGCGGACACACCGCGACGGGCACCTTCAGCACGTCACTGTCAGTGGTATCATGCATACTTGCTCCGCGTGCCGGCGCAGCATCGCGATGCCGGCATCCACCGCCGTGCCTCTTCCCGGGAGCCATTCAATGCGGACGAAAACCGTTGCTCGACGCGGAGCAGCCTGTCGCTCTGTTCTTTCGCTTCTCCTGCTCGCCGCCGCGTGCGAGCCCGGCGCAACCGGTTCGGACCGGACCGGACTCGTCATGGACGTCGCCGCCGGAAAGGATGGGCACGCCACGCGTTTCCGCTTGCGCGTGAGGGGCGACGGCAGCGGCTCGGGCGTGGTCAGCTCCAGACCGCTCGGCTTCAACTGCAGCATCACGAAGGGCAATGCACCCGACAGCTGCTTCGTGGATGTGGACAGCGGGACCGTCGTCGTGCTCAAGTCCGATGCGCTGTCCGGTTCCATCTTCGGTGGCTGGAGCGGCCCGTGCACCGGCATGACACCGTGTCAGTTCCCCATCACCTCGCCGGTTGTCGTCACCGCCGAGTTCGACATCCGCGGCCGGCCGCACCACACGCTGACCGTGACGGGCGCCGGCACCGGCTCGGGCAGTGTCGCCTCGAGTCCCGCAGGCATTGCCTGCACACTTACCGCCGGGGTGGCAACCGGCGACTGCCACAGGAACTTCGACGACGGCACGCTCGTTACACTCACCGCGAAACCCGCCGACGGTTCGACGTTCACCGGCTGGACCGGCGCGTGTCAGGGACCGGGCTCCTGCCCGCTGGCGCTCACTGCGGAGGCGGCCGTGACCGCAGAGTTTGCGGCAATACCGCCGCATCTGATTCTGACACCGGCGTCCCTTTATCGAGAGCATTGGGACAACTATTGGTGGTTCGATTCGGCATCGCGGAGGTTCCTGCCGGATGCAGATACGATCCTGGTTACGAGTTCTGGACGACCGATCGGCGGCCTGACTGCTGAGGTCGTTTTCATCGACCCATGTTTCAACGAAGGCTGGCTGGGCTTCGCGGCTACAGTCGTTGACAGCACGACTCCAACAAAGCTCATTCTGGAATGGCGCAACGCGACCGCCGCGGGTTGCTTCCCGGGTCGGTGGTTTGCTCATGTTGACGTTGGCTCAACCACACCCGGCGTAGCACAAGTCAGCTTGCCGATCGAATATCTAAGCATCCACTCCGGATTCCCCGACGCTCATACACGGCCAGCAACGAACATAGGAAACACTACTGCCACGCTCAGAGGATCAACCACAGGCGATATGCATCTCGTCATGTTCTTTCTTGGCACCGAACCCGACGTGTATGGGCCGAACACTCGTGAGATATTCGTCAATGGCTTGGGCGACCCGGCGTTCGGTGCAAGCGAGTGGGCTATTCCAATCGCAGGCCTGCTTCCTGGCACCACGTACTACTTCGAGATCAGGGCATCCGCCAACACAGAGGGCACCGATCCCCACGGTGGTATCCTCTCCTTCACCACCGCAAAATGACACCTCGTCGCGTGAAGAGCGCGCGCCACGGATGATTCGACTGGAACGCGGGTAGTAGAGCCCGGCCGCGGAATCGCGAGCAGCTCCCGCGGCCGGCGCGCTTCCGGTCAACCCTTGTGGCCGGCGCGCATCAACGGGAAGCAGGAAACAGGCGCAAAGCACGTTCGCCGTGCCCGGTACAAAGGCATACGCTGGTCGGCACGGCTCCTGCCTTACCCACGGCCCAAAGAGCCGGCACACATGGGATCCGTTCGAAACACGGGAGTACGATGATCCAGGCTGGTCCCGGAGCACGATCAGACCGAAACACCCGCCGCAGGCGCCGGCACTCGAAGACCCGTCGTCGCCTGAATCGACAGTTTGTGGTGCATGCCTGATCGGCCACGCGCGCTCGTCCTTGGCGAGGACAACCGGAGCTGTCTCACGGTGGTGCGGTCGCTCGGACGGAAGGGCATCGAGGTATGGCTCGGTACCGAGGAAAGCGACTCGGTGGTGCCCCGTTCGCGCTACGTCGCGCGCACCGTATTCCTGCCCTCGACAGGACTGCAGACCGGTCAGTGGCTGGCGGAAGTGCGTTCAGTGCTCGAACGCGAGCCCATGGACCTCGTGCTGCCCTGCTCGGACCAGAGCCTCGTGCCGCTGGCGCAGCACCGCGCCGACTTCGCGCCGCTCGCCCGTCTCGCCATTCCGGACGAGTACGGCTTCACGCACAGCTATCGCAAGGACCTGACATTCGCGCTGGCGGACACGCTGGGGGTGCCCTCGCCGGATTCAGTGGCAGTCGCTTCGCTGGACGACCTCAATGCGGTTCTCGCCGATGACCGGTGGCGCTTCCCGCTCATCGTCAAGCCGGTCTCATCCAAGGTGTGGCAGGATGGGCGACGACTCGACCTCCAGGTCCGTTCCGCGAACGATGCCGGCGAACTGACCCGCATGGTTGGGGGTCTCCTCGGCATTGGCCCGGTGCTGATCCAGAGCTATTTCCCGGGTGAGGGCGCCGGGCAGGAGTTCCTTGCCGATCGCGGCGAGATCGTGGATGCCTTTCAGCACGAGCGCGTGCACGAGCCGCTCAGCGGCGGCGGCAGCAGCTACCGCAGGAGCGTCGCGCTCGACCCGGCCATGCTGGAAGCCTCGCGCAAACTGCTCGAGGCGTTGCGCTGGACGGGTGTTGCCATGGTCGAGTACAAGCGCGACCCCGCGACCGGCCGGTTCGCGCTCATGGAGATCAACGGGCGCTTCTGGGGATCGCTGCCGCTGGCCGTCGCGGCGGGCCTGGATTTCCCCTTCCACCTGTTCGATCTGCTGGTCAACGGCCGGCGCCCCACGCCTGCGCCGTACCGCCTGGGCGTCTACTGCCGCAATCCCGGCAAGGATGTGGGCTGGCTGCGCGAACGCATGGCTTGCGCGGGCTCGACGGCACGCGCCCTCGTGGTGCCCGTCAAAATGGCGGCCCAGGGTCTGTCTAACACTGTGCTGGGACGCGAGCACTGGGACACGATCACATTGGATGATCCGGTGCCCGGCCTCGTCGAGATCGGGCGGGCCGCGAATGCGTTTCCTCGCCGCCTGAACATGCGCGCCCGGCGGGCCCTGTTCGGCCGCCTGGGATCCTCGCCGGGCTGGCGTCGCCGGCAGCGGGCCCGGCTGCGTCGCGTGTTGCGCAATGGCGGGACGGTGCTTTTCATTTGTCGTGGCAACATCTGCCGCAGCCCGTTTGCCGAGGCGAGTGCGCGACGCGCTTCGCCGGAACGTCGGGGGAAGGGAATCGAGTGGATCTCCGCGGGCACCTACCCTGTGGCGGGGCGTGAATCGCCTGGTGAAGCGCGCAGCGCGGCGCGGGAACACCAGCTCGACCTCGACGCGCACCGGTCACGTACGCTCGACCGCACGCTCATCGATCGCGCCACTGCCATCCTGTGCATGGATTTCCGCGACTATCGCGAGCTCAGCGACACCTGGCCGCACGCCCGCAGGAAGCTCTTCTTCCTGGGCTCGTTCGCGGAGGACGGATCCGGATACGAGATCGCGGATCCGTGGGGTCAGCCGACTGCCGCGTTCCAGCAGTGCTACGCACGCATTGCGGCGAGCGTTGCCGGCATGATCGCCGCGCTGAACGAGGCCTGATGTCCGCGCCTGTCTTCATCATCACGATCGATACGGAGGGCGACGACCTGTGGAGCCGGCCCGCGCGAGTCACCACCGAGAACACGCGCTACCTGCCGCGCTTCCAGTCACTCTGCGACCGCTACGGCTTCAAGCCCACATGGCTCGTGAATTACGGAGATGGCTGCCGACCCGCGCTTCCAGGATTTCGGCCGCGACGTGCTGCGCCGCGCGGTTGGCGAGATCGGACTGCATGTGCACGCGTGGGACTCGCCGCCCGTCGACGGCAATGGCCATGGCGACCAGCTCTACATGTACGAGCTGTCCGATGAGTTGCTGTGCGCGAAAGTGGACTACCTGACACGCATGCTCGCTGATGTCTTCGAGGCGCAGCCGCTCTCGCACCGCGCGGGTCGCTGGGGCTTCGACGAGCGCGTGGCTCGCGTGCTCGTCAATGCGGGGTACCTCGTGGACTGCTCGGTGACGCCCGGCGTGTCGTGGAAGAAGTATCCCGGCGCTGCCCACGGCCGCGGCGGCCCTGACTACACAGGCTTTCCCGACCGGCCCTACTTCCTCGACCCGCAGGACATCGCCAGCAGTGGCGCATCGCCGCTGCTGGAAGTGCCCATGACCATCCGCCCGAATCACTCGGCGATGATCAAGCGGCTGCACCGTGTGGTCGAGGACAACTTCGCGGGGCGTGTGCTGCGCCGCACCATGGGCCCCCCCAACCTGTGGCTGCGCCCCAACGGCGTGAACATCGAGACACTCCTGGGCATCGTGGACTGGGCCACGCAGCGCCAGCTGCCGGTGATCGAGTTCATGCTGCACTCGTCCGAGCTCATGCCCGCGGGCAGTCCCACGTTCCGCACGGCCGCAGACATCGACGTGCTCTACGCGCACCTCGAGCGCCTGTTCGGCCACATCGCATCGCTCTCCATTCCCGGCGTCACGCTCGCCGAGTACCGCGCCGGCTTCAGCTGAAACGGAGTTCAGGCGACGATGCGTCGTCGCCCTGCCGGACCGAATCCGTTGTGCCGGCAGCGGTGTCCTAACGCGGTGTCCAGACGGGATGGCCCGTGAACAGGCCGTTGCTGACGCCCAGCTTGTACGCGATCAGCAGGCCGAAACCCAGACTCAGCATGCCGGAAGCAAGGCGCAGATTGCGGCTGAGACGACTGAAGCGGGCGTGTGTGTACGCGAACGGCGTCGCGATGGCGGCCGTGATCAGCATCATCCCCACGACCGTGCCCACACCGAAGATCAGCAGGTAGATAACAGCCCATTCCGGACTGCGGATGGTGGTCAGCACCAGCAACGCGACGGCCGCGGAGCCTGCCAGGCCGTGCACGATGCCCACGATCAGCGGGCGCACCATCTGGTAGATGCCCAGCCGCCCGAATCTGCGATCGATCCACGCGAGCGGCGTTCGCTCGGCAGCGTGCGGGTGCACGTCCGGGCCGTGTCCGTGCGGGTGCGTGTGGATGTAGTCACCGTGACTGTGTGCGTGCGAATGCGTGTGCTCCGCCCGCCTCGCCGGCGCCACCGTCTCATCGACACGCCGCAGCACGCTCGCCAGCGTGAAGCCGCCCAGCAGGATCAGCATGAGGCCCACCGAGAACTCCATCGACAGGCCGAGCCGCGGCGGGATCACCCAGCCGAACAGCACAATGCCGGTGCCCACGGCCAGAATGGTCAGGGTGTGGCCAATGCCCCAGAAAAACCCGACCAGCGCCGCATCGCGGACGGACCGGTACCGCGACACGATCGTCGTCACGGCGAGGACGTGATCGGGATCCGTCGCATGACGCATCCCCAGGAAGAACCCCAGCGCGAGCACCGCCACCCAGCTTGTCATGGCCGTCACGATTGCCGCTGGTCCGTCATTTCGCAAGCAGGGTTTTCACTACGCCCGCCGCGGAGCCGGCAGCGCGGATGCAGGAACGGCCGCCGGAATGAATCCGGCGGCCGTTCGCGCGCACAGCTCCGTGCACGCGCTCAGTTGTTGTTGTTCGAGATGGCGCGCGGCACCGTGTCCTTACGCATCTGCAGGTGCTCCTCCATCTTGATGCGGGGCACGCCGTTCTTGATCCAGTCCGTGGCCGGCTCGCCCTTCAGATGGTAGTCGAACCACTCGCCCATGCGGATCGCGTAGTCCTTCTGGTTCACCGGTCGCGCCAGCCCGTGATTCTCGCCGACGTACTCCAGCAGGATCACGTCCTTGCCCAGCTGGCGCAGCGTGTTGAAGTACGTGATGCCCTGATTGAAATCGACCGCGCCATCCTTGTCGTTGTGCAGGATGATCAGCGGCGTCTTCACGTTGTTCGCGTGGAATACCGGCGAGTTGCGGATGTACGCGTCGTAGTTATCCAGGAAGTTGCCCTTGAAGCGGCCCTGGCTCGACTCGAAGATCGCCTGGTTCGCGCCCCCCGTGTTCCAGTAGATCGAGCTGTACATGCTCACCATGTCCGTGAGCGGTGCCCCCGCGATCGCAGCCGAGAAGATGTTGGTCTGCGTCACCAGGAACGCGGTCTGGTAGCCCCCCCACGAGTGACCCCAGAGACCCGACCTTCGCCGGATCCACGATACCCGTCGCGATCGCCGCCTTCACCGCGGGCACCACGCACCACACCGCCGACATGCCCGGATCGTTCACGCGATAGACGATGTCCGGGTCGAGCACCGCATAGCCGCGGTTCGTGTACAGCGTGGGATCCGGCGCCCGCGTCTCGCTGGGTGAAACGAAGCTGTTCTTCTGCTGTGAGCGCTTCTCGTAGATCGTCACGAGCAGCGGATACTTCTTGCCCGGCTGATAGTTCGCCGGCAGGTACAGCGCTCCCTGCAGCTTGTCGCCCTTGTCGCTCGTGTAGTCGATCAGCCGGGTGCCGCTCGACCACGCGAAATCCTTCATCTGCGGATTCACATCCGTGATCTTGTAGCCGCCCTTGAAGCCATTGTTGAAGACCCACCAGTCCGGGTATTCCGTAAACGTCTGCTTGGTGTAGAGGTAGGCGTCGGCATCGTCGGCCTTGACGATGTTGTAGCGCGCATCGTCGAAGAACAGGCTCTTCGCGCCCGCCTGGCCCGGATCCACCCGCGCAAGCCCCTCCTTCTTGGTCCACTCGCCGTACGTGCCGAAATAGAGCGGCTGCGACACGTCGATGCCCTGCCGCCGCCTGGCCCGCCGCCGCGGCCCGCGCCGCCGCCGCGACCACCGCGACCGCCGCCTGCCGCGCCGCCATTGCGAGCGAATTCGTAAATGCGCTGATAGCGGATCTGGTTCTTCCTGCCGTCGCCGGTGAGGTTCACGGCCACGGCGCTGCCCGGCTTCACCGGTACCTTCCACACGTCCCAGTTGTCATAGAGCAGCACGGCGGAGCCATCCTTGGTCCAGCCGCGCGCCGGGATCGCCGGCGGATACAGGTTGTTGTGGTCGTCTTCCGTGTTCACGAAACTGGCCGCCAGACCCTTCGTGATGTTGGCTGACTCGCCATTCGCCAGGTCCAGCACCCAGTAGTTGCCGTCGTCGCCCCAGTAGAGCAGTTTGCGCCCGTCCGGCGACTGCGTCATGCCACCCACCGCGGGCTTCTTCTTCATGACCAGTTTGCGCGCGCCCGTGCGCAGGTCGACGCGATAGAAGTCCTGGTAGTTGCGCCCGGAGTAGCTCGCCACCTGGTCGTAGGCCCGCGTGTCGATGCCGTATGCGTACTTCTCGCCCGACGTCACGGTCACGTTGCGCAGCGAGTCATCCGCCAGGCGCACGAAGCGGTTGTCGCTGAAGCGATATTCGGCCAGGTAGTTGAAGGCGCGGTCCGCCGCTTCCTGCACGATCTGCTGCGACTGCAGCCGCGGGTCCTTCGCGTGCCAGAGAATGAGCGTGGGATCCTCATCCGCGTTGCTGCCACTGCCGCCGCGGCCCTGATTGATGGTGCCGCCCGGTCCGGGCGCTCCCGGCTGGATCGCCGAGCCCCGGCCGTTCGCCGCCAGCCCGTTGCGCGGCACCGGCTTCGCCGCCTCGCGAATGCCGAAGAACACCGCCGACAGATCATCCGCGAAGTGCGGCGAGCGCTCCGATGCCAGCTTCATCCCTGTCGGGAAGTCGTTCCGCCCTGCGGGATCGAACAGCAGCTTGTTCTTCGCGCCGCTGTCACTGATGCCACTGAACGCCTCGATCGAGAACACCGTGTCGTGCGACGCGTCATCGATCTTCCCGCGCATCACGGTCAGCACTTCCGTGCTGTCCTGCCAGGCCAGGTGCCGGTAGAGCAGGCGGTCGCTCTCCAGTGATAACACGATGTTTGTGTTCAGACTGCGCAGCTGCACGCCGTTGCCCACCTGGTCCGGCGCGTCCATCGTGTAGGCCAGCCACGTGCCCGCGTCGTCGAACGCGTACTCGCCCACCACGCCCATGTTGAACAGCTGGCCGCCCGCCAGGTTGTACAGCAGCAGATCGCCGCCGCCGCCCGATTCCGAACCGGAGTCCGCCCCGCCCGGGAAGCCGCCGCGACCGCCGCGCCCCGCGGGCGCTGCCCCCGCCGACGGCGCGCCCCCTTCCACCGGATAGCCGCCCAGCGCCACCCACACCGGGGCGTCGCCGCTGAAGCTGAAGCGGCGGATGCGATCGAATTCCTTCCTCTCGCCCGTCGCCAGATTCATCAGCACGAACTTGTTGGCGGCGCGACTGGCCGCCGAATCCGCGCCTTGCCCGCCGCCACCGCCGCCCCGACCACCGCGGCCGCCCCGGCCGCCGCGATTCGCGCCCGCTGGCGGACGCGGCGGCGCCACAATGAAGCCCAGCCATTTCGAATCGCCCGAAATCGCGATCTGACCGCCGCCCTCGCCCACGGGAATGCGGGTCTCCGTCGCGTTCTGCGCCGTGCCGCGCAGCACTACGGTGGCATCGCCCTCGGCCGGCGCTACCACGTACGCGAACCACTTGCCATCACCCGACAGCGCGCTCTGCCGGATCGTATTCCACGCGCGCATGTCCTCAGGCGTGATCCGCTTGTTGCCCTGCTGCGTGGCGGGCGTCGCCTGCGCCTGCACGCCGGCGCTGGCGAGCATTCCGCCCAGCGCTCCTGCCAGCATGAATCGACGGGCTGCGAGCATGTGATCGACTCCCCGTCCGACGACGGATTGAGGTGAAGGGGAAGCTCCCAACCTACGCCGCCACGCTCCGGCTGGCGAGAGACGAATGCCATGCTTCATTGTGACCAGCGTCTCGAAGCGAAATTCCGCTCCGCCCCCGCTGTGCAACTGGCGGCGCATACGGGCCAGGGCCTATCATGGAGACGCACCGCGCACGGGCTGCTGCCGACCTTCTGGCCGGGCGCGGGTTCGCCAGAGCTGCGGCACGAGACCCTGAGCGTGTACCGGGCTGTAGCGGGCGGTCGTCGGACCGGGAGTTCGCGCCACAGGTGGATGCATGACAAGCTCGTCATCTCTTCCGGTTCACCGGGTGTAAATCGCTTCTGGACAGGCAGATCGTGGATCCGAGGATGGAGCGCGCGGAGGCGGCCGAACTGGCCGCACCTTTGCCCGAGGCTGTCATCGAGCCGACGCAGGCGGAATCGATCCCGGATCAGGGCCGGGGCGGTGCCAGTGCCGGCCTGCCTCTCATCGTGCCGGGAACGATGACCGCTGCCAGTGTCGATTCAAACAGCGAAGCACGCAGGCGGCATCTTCCCGTCTGCCCCTTCTGCTCGTCATCGGACACCATGGAACCGTTCCGCCGGTCCTCCCACGTCTTCCTGGCATCGACAATCTTCCGCCGCCTGCGCTGGCGCTACTGCCGCAGCTGCACGCGTCACTTCATGGCTCTGCTCCCGCGCTCGCGCCGCGCCTGATCCGCACCCATCGGCCACCGCGGTCGCAGCCAGGCTCCGCGCCCGGCCGCGCGCGCCCCTGACTCGTTGTTAGGGAAGCCCGGCGCGCCTCCATCTGTGCACCTTGCAGGCGACGACGGGTGGTGCAATGCCGGGGCTCGTGCGGCGTGTGTGCGCGGCACAGGGAAGGTGGGCGTGTGTCTTACAGCGCTCCCGACAGTGCGGCGTGGTCGCTCCCCGAAGCGTGCAGCTGCCGCCGGCGCGAGGCCAGCAGCTCGAGCCACGTGCTCATGCCCTCACCGGTGCGCGCCGACACGCACAGAATCGGCATACCCGGACGCACGGCGAGGATGTTGCGCGTGGCGGTGTCTTGGTCGAACTCCACCGCGGCGGCCAGGTCCAGCTTCGTGATGATCGCGACGTCCGCGGTGTTGAAGATGGTAGGGTACTTGAGGGGCTTGTCTTCGCCTTCCGTCACGGACATCAGGACGAGCCGCAGTTCTTCGCCGAGATCGAACGATGCGGGACACACCAGGTTGCCCACGTTCTCGATGAAGAGGAAGTCGAGCTGTCCGAAGTCCCAGCCTTCTGCCGCCCGCTGCACCATCGCGGCTTCCAGGTGACAGACTGTGCCGGTCACGATCTGGCGCACCGGTGCCTTGCTGCGCGCGAGTCGCTGCGCATCGTTTTCGGTTGCCAGGTCACCCACGAGCGCGGCCACACGGTATCCGGGCTGCAGCAGCGTCAGCGTGCGCTCCAGGAACATCGTCTTGCCCGAGCCCGGACCCGAGACCAGGCTCACCGTGCAGACGCCCGCGGCGCGGAACTGCTCGCGCAACTGGCGGGCTGCACGATCGTTCTCCTTGAGCACGTTCCTGCGCACCTCGACCAGACGCGGTTCCGTGCTCACGCCGCCACCTCCAGCGCCACCAGCTCCAGCTCGCGACCCTGCCGCACATCGGGCGTCGGCGCGCCGCACTCCGGACACGTGAACCACGAGCCCAGGGGCAGGTCCCGCTGCGCGCGGCAGTCATCGCAGAAGACCACCACGGGCACTTCCTCGATCACCAGTCGCGAGCCCTGCAGCGGTGTCTCGTGGCACGCGATCTCGTAGCAGGAGAGCAGCGCCTCGCTCACCACGCCCGAGAGGCGACCCACGCGCACGTGTACGGCCAGCACCGGCGTGCCCAGTCGCTCGCCCTCCTCGCGCGCTGCATCCACCAGGCTCAGGGCAATCGACAACTCGTGCATGGTCAGCCGCCCATCCGACTCGACAAGGGCGGCGGGCTCATCCCCGCCTGCATGTTCCCGGGCGTGTGGTCGCCAATGACGCAACCGCGACCCTGCCAGCCTACCTGCGCCACGCGTCCGTCCTCAATGAGTACGGGCACCGTGCGCGGATCGCCCGCCAGCGCGCGCAGCCGCTCCCTCGCCTGCGGGTCCGCCTCGACATCGAATTCGGCAAACTCGACGCCGCGCCAGTCCAGCCACTCGCGCATGTCCTGCGTGGCCTGACAGCCCGCCGTGCCGTACAGCTCAATGCGCGCCATGCCTCGCCTGCTCCAGTCCTTCGCGCATGATGTGGTAGATGCTCGCCTGCACTTCCTGGATGCGCGGGATGTAGTCGGACTGCACGACGAGCGAAAAATCGGCCAGCCCGCGGCGCCGGATCTCGCCACCGTCGTAGCCCAGCAGTGCCACGCGTCAGCAAACCCCGCCGACGCGCCTCCTCCAGCGCCACGATGATATTGCGCGAGCCGCCGCTGGTGGAGATCGCGATCACCACATCGTCCGGGCTGCGCCATGGGCGATCAGCTGGCGCAGGAAAACGACGTCGATGCCGACATCATTCGCGATCGCCGTGATGTTGGCGGGCTCGAGCGCCAGCGAGATGGCCGGCAGCGGCCGCGTACCCGGGCGGCGGCGCCACGCAATCGAGCGCCAAGTCGTTGGCGTCGGTCGCCGAGCCGCCGTTGCCGAGCATGATGAGCTTGCCGCCCCGCGCCAGCCGCTCGCTGATGGCCACGCGTGGCATCGGCTGATCGGCTCGGCCTGCTCCCGCGCCACCCGGCGCCGCAGCTGCGCATCGTCCGCCACCTTCATGCGGATGGAGCCGCGACCTCGGCAGGAGCGTCCGGCTCGTCCTGGCGTCGCCTGCCCGAGGAACGGATACAGAAAGCCGGCCTGCCCGACATGCGTGTCCCAGCTCGCGGTGCTCGAAGAAGACGTGCACCGTTCCCAGAGCGTGTGATAGAGAATCTCCGACCAGTTCCTGGTGCATGAAGGGATCGGCGCGTCGCCGGCGCCACGGCATAGGAGCCGTCGCTGCCCGGCAGCGCGAATGTCATCGCGCCCCGGCCCGCGGCCAGTCGCAGCGCCGCCGGCACTTCGGGATCGCCGTCGGGCGGCCCGAAGCCCATCACGATGTCTTCGGGCTGCAGCGATCGCCTCCAGCCACGGCCCGAACAGCAGCGAGAGATCGAGCGCGGGCAGCGCCCGCTTGCCCACGATGACCGGGATGCACGAACTCGACCGACACGTGCTGCGCGTCGGTGGCGTACGGCCCCCGTCCGAACGCCAGCAGCCGGCCCGCCGCGCAGGAAGCGCTACGACATCTCGCGGCAGGCCTCGGCCAGGCGCGGCGCTTCCCGGGCGAAGAAGTCGCTCGAAGAGCTCGTTGCGTTCGAGCAGGCCTTTCCTCGAGCGGCGCGTCGCAGAGCGTGGATCGCTCGGCTCGCCATCCCATGCTGTCCGCTAACAGATGCGCGGCAGCGGATCGCCCACCAGCATGTCCACGATGCGGCTTCCGCCGTAGCGCGTGTCGCACCAGCACCGTGGCGGCGGGCTGCGTCCCGCACCTCGCCGATGATGCGCGCCTCCTCGCCGCCCGGCGTCGCGCTGCAGCGCCGCCAGCGCCGCATCCGCGCATCCGGCCGCCACCACCGCCAGGAACTGGCCTTCGTTGGCGATGTGCAGCGGGTCCAGCCCGAGCAGCTCGCAGGCGCCGCGCACCTCGTCGCGCATCGGGATCTGCTCCTCGACGAGATGCCACCGCCAGGCCGCAGTCGCGCGCCAGTTCGTTGAGCGACGTCGCCACGCCGCCGCGGGTGGGATCCCGCATCCAGCGAAGTGCCCGGCGCCGGCCGCCGCCGCCAGCGCCTCCACCAGCGGCAAAACCGAGCGCGTGTCCGAGCGCAGGTCCGCCTCCAGGTCCAGTTCCCCGCGCGCCAGCAGAATGGTGATCCCGTGATCGCCGATCGGGCCCGGAGAGCAGCACCTTGTCGCCCGGCGCGCACCGAGCGCGCGTCCAGCGCTGACGCCCGGGATGGTGCCGCCCAATGCCGGTGGTGGTGATGTACATCCGGTCGGCCTTGCCGTGCTCCACCACCTTGTGTCGCCGCCCACGATCGCGACGCCCGCGCGCGCGGGCCGCGGCCGCCATCGCGCGCACCTCTGCCTCCAGCTCCTCGTGGGCAGTCCCGCCTCGAGCACGAAGGTCGTGACCAGCGCGATCGCGCGTGCGCCCGACACCGCGAGATCGTTCACGGTGCCGTTGACGGCCAGCTCGCCGATCGAGCCGCCGGGGAAACGCAGCGGCGTCACCACGAAGCTGTCGGTGGTCAACGCCATCCGGGTGCCGTCCACCGTCACGTCGCGCGGCATCGCCGAGCGCTGCGCCGCTGCCCGACAGCAGCAGCGGCGCAAACAGACCCTCGACCAGCCGCCGGCTGGCCTTGCCGCCCGCGCCGTGCGCCATCTCGATGCCGGGATCACGAAAGCGGAGCGGCGGAATCGCGGCTGTGACCGCGTCCCCATTCACGCCGGTGACCAGTGCCGCGCTCGATTCCGTCTTCCGGTGTTCGTAGTTGTAGTAGGCTGCGCATGAGCCTTCCGAGGAAACCATCAGTGCGCCGACCGGGTGCTCCGGCGTGCACTCGCGGCCGAACAGCTTGCATTGCACCGGCTTCAGCACGCCCTTGAGCACCTCGCCGCACTGCGCCGCCTTGGGGTCGGTCACCCGTACGCCCGGCACGTCGAAGAGCCGCTCGGCGTCGTACTCCGCGTAGCGCTCGCTGATGCGCAGAGCCGATTGCGAGATGAAGCCGAGACCCCGCCATTCGAAGTACGGGCGCAGCTCGAAGACTTCCGCCATCGCCTGCAGCGCCGCGCGGTTCCCTTCCCACGGCACCACGCGGTCGTACTGGTTCTCCACCTTCGCTTCACCGTCACGCAGCTGGCGCAGCAGCATGACCATCGACTGCAGCATGTCCAGTGGCTCGAAGCCCGAGACGACGATGGGCTTGCCCTGCGTCCTGCGCGATCCACTCGTACGGGCGGCAGCCGATCACCGTCGAAACGTGACCCGGCCCGATGAAGGCGTCCAGCCGCATGTCCGGCGAATCCAGGATCGCACGGATGGCCGGGATGATCGTCACGTGGTTGCAGAACACCGAGAAGTTGTGCACGCCCAGCTGCTTCGCGCGCATCAGCGTGAGGGCGGTGGACGGCGCCGTGGTCTCGAAGCCGATGGCGAAGAACATCACGTGCCGGTCGGGATTGCGCTGCGCCAGCTTGAGCGCGTCCGCCGGCGAATACACGATGCGCACATCCTTGCCCATGGCCTTGTGCGCCAGCGGGCTGCCCTGCGTGCCCGGCACGCGCATCATGTCGCCGAACGCCGTGAACACGAAATGCGGCTCGTCGGCCAGCGCCAGCCCATCGTCGATGCGGCCCATGGGCAGGACGCACACCGGACACCCCGGGCCGTGGATCAACTCGATGTTCGCCGGCAGCAGGTCCTTCAGCCCGAAACGGTAGATGGCGTGCGTGTGCCCGCCGCACACCTCCATGAGGCGGTAGTGCCGGCCCGGATCCGCCAGACGACGAATCTCTTCCCGCGTCCTGGCAATGATCCCGGGGTCGCGGAACTCATCGACGAATTTCATTGGATGTCTCCGTGCCGCGCGTATCGCCCGCATCGCCATTGTGCAGGCCGTAGCCGCGCACCTCCTGCATGGCAGCCTCGTCCTCGCCCAGCAGCGCCAGCATCCGCATCTGTTCCTGCGCCGCCGCCTCGCTGATCCTGCTCATGGCGAATCCGACGTGGATCAGCACCCAGTCGCCCAGCACGGGCGGATCGTCCGCCAGCAGAGCGAGGTCGACGCGGCGGCGCACACCCGCCACCTCGACCAGCGCGAGCGGAACGTCACCCGCGGCCAGCTCCACGATCTTGCCGGGTATGGCGAGGCACATGGTTGGGATGCTCCTGCAGTGAACCGGTGCGCGCAGTGCCGCTGACGTCAGGCCGCTGCGCGCGCTACCAGCTCGAACGAGAACTTCAGCTCATCCTTCACCTGCAGCATCCGGCCCGCGACCGCCACCAGCCTGATGCCATAGTCGGTCTGCCGCAGCGTGAACTCGCCGAACGCGCGCAGCAGGCTGCCCATCACCGAAATGCGCACGGGAATCGCCTGCCGTCGCGTGACCCCGTGCAGGCTCAGCTCACCGTCCAGCAGAAGGTCCAGCGGCCCATCGCTCCGCTGCACCGTCACGCTGCGGCACTCGTACACGATGTCGGGATAACGCGCCGTTTCCAGTACGTCCTCGTTCAACGTCCGCAGAATCTCGCGCCGGTCCTTCTCGCTCATGTTGTCCTGCAGCTCCAGCGACGAGGCGCGCACCACCAGCCGCATCGACGAAGCGGCAGGATTCTGTTCGTCGAACTCCAGTTCGCCCTTCAGATCGCGCACCGCGAACGTCGGATTGTGGCCCAGTGCCGACAGCATGCCCGCGGCAAAGGCGCGCACGGTGAACCGGCTGACTCCCGCATCGATGACGTACTGTGTCACGTGGGTCTCTCTGTCGAACAGGGCTCGCGCGGACTGCAGGATCACATTGACCTCAGCTTCAGGTACCGCTGGAAATCAGGCAGGCCCGCCTGCAGCAGATTGCCGGCTCCGAACTGGCCCAGCTGACGCCGCACCGTTGCGTTGGACAGGATCATGCCCGCACCCATGACGATGAGCGCCAGACCGCCGAACAGGAGCAGCGTGTCCCGGTCCGCCGCACCCGTGTTCTCCGATACCTCGATCCGATCCCTCATGTGATTTCACCTCTCTCAGGATGTGGTTCGATCGCTGACCGCGGTCTGCTGCTCCAGGAACTCGGCAATCAATGACTCGATCAGGGGCACGGCCTGCTCCACCGCCGCCTCCACCGGTTTGCTCAGGCCGATCAGGCCTTCCTCCGGTCCCAGCGACTCGGGCTCGCAACCCACCAGCAGTACCGGGTTCAGCGGTCCGCCCAGGGTGCGCGCCAGACGCAGCACGTTCAGCGGATTCATGCTGTGTCCGTCCACGACGGCCGCGGCGTCGGCAGCCGCATCCAGTGCCGTCAGGTCGGGCTCCATCACGTACAGCGTTCCCGGCGCTTCACCGCGTGGACACGCATCGACCAGGATCGTGCGGTCGTAGCCGCGTACCAGCGCGCACGCCAGATCGAAGCCGCGAATCCCGTAGTCGACTAACGTCACGTTCTCCGGCAACGGTCGGCTGAACAGACGGCGCACTACGGCCACGCCGAACGCATCATCGCCCAGGAAGATGTTGCCGATGCCGGCGATCAGCAGCGTACCGCTCGCCGCCGGCACGCTGCGCGGCGCGCGTTGCGCCAGACGCTCCAGCTCATCGGGCGCGAAGAAGAACCGGTGCGCAGGCATGCGCGCCATGCCCAGGTCGCTGCCGGGGTCATCGTCCAGCACCACGGCACAGTGCAGCCGGCCTTCGAAATCCGTTTCGATGGATTCGATGATGCCTGCCTTGCCCGCCAGCGCGAGATCGAACACGTCGCCACCCGCGCGCGGCAGGATGCGCACCGGGTCACCCGCGCGCAGCACTGCCTCCGTGACGCGCAGGAACTCCAGTGCGTGCGGCTCCAGCGGGTCGTGACGCGACGCGCTCATCGCGCAGCTCCAGGTCGGCGCATGTCGCGCAGGGTGCCATGCAGGCTCATCAGCTCGGCTTCGCCCATCGCCTCCGTGCGCTCCAGCAGACGACGCGTCAGCTCATCGGCCTGCGCCATCTCCAGCTTCTCCGCGTCCGTCAGCGTCAGCACGCGCAGCGACAGCATCTCGTCGATCTCCGTGCCGTCGAAGAAGTCGCCCCGGCTCTCCGGCGCAAGACGCGGATAATCGTAGACGACGATGGGTGAGCAGAGCAGCGTGTCGTGCGTTCCCTCTTCGCCCGCCAGTACCGGCCACACACTGTGTTGGCGGCAGGCGCTCGCGGCCGCGCGCAACTCGGGCGGCGGGTCCAGCAGTGAGCAGAACGCGCCATCCCGCACCCGCGCGATCAGGTGTGCCGAGACCAGCGACTGCATCAGGGCCGCACCGCGCTCGTTCGAACCGTCGGTTAGCGCCTGGTTCACGACGCGCACCGTGACGCGCGCGACGTCGTCACCGCATATCATCCCAGACGCCTGCAGCGCGCCGTGCAGAGCCGCGCGCCGGCGGAGGCACACCCCGGCCACGAGTCCCGAAGCCGTGCGCAGCGGCTCGATCTGCTCGCCGGCCGGCTCCTGGAACGAATGCTCGAAGCCGGGCGCGCTGAGTGCCATCACCGGGCAGGACACCACCACCTCGCGCTCGGTGGCTTCCTGCCAGCTCGAGTAGGTGCGCCCCTCCACCGCCAGCGCCGGGACCGGCTGGTACGTTGTCGCAGGCGCCAGCTCCGCGACCGGCTCGAGTACCTCGGCCACCTGGCGGTCGACGAGCTGCAGGAAGCGCAGTCGCACATCGAGCTGCGCAGTGGCCGCGCCCGTCACCAGGAACTCTGCCTGCAGGTACCACGAGTCCGAGCCCGGCCGTCCCTGACACCATGCTTCGGGATAGAGCACGCCGAAATTGAAACGCTGCCGGTTCTTCACGGCTGAGGGCCGGTACGGATACAGCATGTAGCCCTCGTACAGCAGCGCCGCCGCCACCCGCTCGACCTCGCTCTCTCTCATTGCTGCACCGCATCTTCCGCCGGGGGCAGGATGTTCTCCAGCGCCTGCTCCCACGTCGGAATGCCCCGTTTCACCTTGTACTGGTACAGCCGGTCGAACACATCGCGCCGCAGCTGCAGCCACGCCGTGTTAGGGTAATAGGCGTCCATCAGCTCCTGCCACGTCTGCACGGGCAGCCGGAAGCGCGCTTCCTTGTCCCACGAGATCGGCGCCGCCATGAGACCGCCCTCTCCGACTTCGTAGAACACCGTGCCGCTGAACAGGAACGAGAGCGGGATCTCGCCCTCCGTCAGGCCATAGAAGTACTTGGTGGCAGCGACATTGAAGTCGTAAGTGCACGGCACGGGCACTGCCACGGTGGTGTGCGCGGTGAAGGGACTCACCACCACATTGACGTGTGTCCACAGCATGGTGCGCAGCGTCTGGCTCCAGCGAGCAGGCTCGCCGAACAGGTCGCGCAACCGCTCCTCCTCCGCGCTGCCGTAGCGCCGACGTGCCACCTCGATCTGGATCTGGCAGCGCAGCACGACGGTCGCCACCGCTTCGTCCGGCACGCTGTTGCTGACGCCCATCTGGAATGTGAGCTGCGGCGTGACCGCGAAGCGCACGGCTTCCACGCCCTCGATTTCGAAGCTCAGGTCAGGCACGATGTCCCCCGCCGGCCCGCGCACGACGCCGCAGCTCGTCGAAGAAGTCGCCGATCGACTGCCACACCTCGCTGCCTCCGTGCAGACCCTTCCAGCGCGCGCGGATCAGACCCACCAGGCGGTAGCACTCGTCGATGCCCAGCAGATAGTACTCGGCCGGACCCGCGCCGCGCGCGTGTGCCGAACGGTTCACGAGCAGCGCCTCGACGTCGGTCTGCGCATCCTGTAACACGTCGTTATCACGCACCACGTCCTGCCACGTGTCCAGCGGCAGCAGCGACTCCGTGGGACCGGCCGGGCTGGGATAGAAGACCAGCGTGCGGCCTTCCGTGCTGCTGTGAAAGAAGAAGGCGAGGTTGATGGGGATGCGCAGGCCGTCCCACTGCGCGTCGCTCATCCGGAAATCCTCGAGCAGACGCACCCGCCGCGGCACGCGCTTGTGCCGCATCCCCGTCTGGCCGCTGAACAGCACCGCGCAGGCCGGACACGCGCAGGACAGCTGCCGCGTCTTCAGCTCGATCAGGTGATCGTGCTCCGCGGCGATGCTGCGCGCGCACATGTCGCAACGCTCTTCGGGCGCACGCCGTTGCACGAAACGGCGCAGATTGGCGAACGCCGCATCGCCCGTCTGGAGTGGTGCGCGCGCCACGGTCAAGCTGGTGACACGGCGTCCGCCGTAGTGCAGGCGACGTCTCCCGTCCCGTTGCCGGAGCGTTGTCCGGCGCCTGTGTTCACCGTACCGTTGCGCCCGCTGTACCCCAGCGGTACGAGATGTTCAGGCAGCGGCGCAGGCTGCGGCGGTTGTGAAGTTTCGCCTTCCACCTCGATCGCCAGCACATCCGGCGCCGCTTCCCGGATGGCCTGCTCGATGGCCAGTTTCAGCGTGAGCGCGGAGGATGGGCAGCCGTGACAGCTGCCTTCCATGCGCAGTCGCACCGTGCCCGCCGCATCGACCGACACCAGCTCGACGTTGCCGCCGTGCGAGCGCAGGTACGGCCGCGACGTCTCCAGCGCCTGCTGCACCCGCGTGGGCAGATCCACAGGGTGCAGGCCGTAGAGCAGCAGCAGGCTGCTGACCAGCGGATCACGCGCGAGATTCTCGATCATGGAGCCGCCTGCGGCCCCCGCTTCGTGCACCACTGTGAGCAGTCGCTCCAGTCCGGCGCCGTGCAGCTCCATGATGCGCTGCACCAGTTCGCGCGCCGACGTGCGTACCGCCGAATCGGGCGCTGCTTCCAGCGCACCGACCAGTTGATCGATGCGCTGGATGTGCTGCTCGAACTCGCTCGTGGCGGCCATCAGGAATGCAGGCCGAACATCGAGGAGTGGTGCGTCTGCAGCACCTTGCCGTTGCCCAGGTACATGTGCACGCCGCAGGGCAGGCAGGGATCGAAGCTGCGCACCGCGCGCATGATGTCGATGCCCTTGAACGTGTCCGGTCCGTTCTCCTCGAAGATGGGCGTGTTCTGCACCGCATCCTCGTACGGACCCGGTGTGCCGTAGACATCGCGCACGCTGCCGTTCCACGGCGTGGGCGGATACGGATGGTAGTTCGCGATCTTGCCATCACGAATCACCACGTGATGCGAGAGCACGCCACGCACCGCTTCGTGGAAACCGCAGGCAACCGCTTCCTGCGGCACTTCGAACTCGCTCCATGTGCGCGTGCGGCCCGCGTGCAGTTCGGCCAGCGCCTTCTCCACGAAATAGTAGGCGCACGCGGCGGCATAGACCTGGAAATAGGTGCGCGCACGATCGCGCTCGATGGCGTTGCTCCACTGCGGGATCTTCCACTCGAATTCCGCGTCCGGCAGTGTGGCCGTCTTCGGCAGATACATCTTCACGCTGCTGCCCGTGGACTTTACGTAGCCGTTGTCCACGATGCCTGCCAGTGCCGTCGCCCAGAGGCGGGCAATGGGACCGCCGCCCGTGTCCAGCGCCAGGTGGTCCTTGCCGTCGAACCAGCGCGGCGACATGGTCCAGCTGTAGGCGCCGTCGAAGTCGCGCTTCTGGGGCTTCGGGAGCGTCGTCTGATTCCAGGGATGCCGCTGGTCCACCGCGTTGCCCAGCGGATCGGTCGCCACGAACCGCTCCGACCGGTCCCAGTCATCGTAGAATGAGTGCCCCAGCAGAATGCGGATGCCCAGGTTGATGTCCACCAGGTCGTGCGTCACCAGCTTGCCGTCCACCACCACACCCGGCGTCACGTACATCCTGTCGCCCCAGCTCGACATGTTCCTGTAGGTGTAGTCGCAGGCGTCGGGATCGTTGAACGAGCCCCAGCATCCCAGCAGCGTGCGCCGCAATCCCACCTTCTCGTAACCGGGCAGCGCATCGTAGAAGAAGTTGAACAGGTCATCGTGCAGCGGCACGCACTTCTTCATGAATTCGGCGTAGCGCGCCAGCCGGACGAGGTAGTCGGTGAAGAGCTGCACCGTGGGCACCGTGCCGACGCCGCCGGGATAGAGCGTCGAGGGATGCACGTGCCGGCCTTCCATGAGACAGAACATCTCGCGCGTGTAGCGGCTCACGTGCAGCGTCTCGCGGTAGAACGTGCCCGTGAACGGATTCAGCGCCGTCATGATGTCGGCGATGGTGCGGTGCCCGTGCAGCGCCGCGTTGGGCGCTTCCGTCTTCTGCGCCTTTTCCCACACGCCCGGGTTGGTGGCCTTCACCATCTGTTCGCAGAAGTCGACCCCCACCAGGTTGTCCTGGAAGATGTTGTGGTCGAACATGTACTCGGCCGCCTCACCCAGATTGACGATCCACTCGCCCAGCGGCGGCGGCTTCACGCCGAACGCCATGTTCTGTGCGTACATGGCGCAGGTCGCGTGATTGTCGCCGCAGATGCCGCAGATGCGACTCGTGATGAAGTGCGCGTCGCGCGGATCCTTGCCCTTCATGAAAATGCTGTAGCCGCGGAAGATCGACGAGGTGCTGTGGCACTCCGCCACTTCCCGGTTCTCGAAATCGATCTTGGTGAAGATGCCCAGGCTGCCCACAATGCGCGTGATTGGATCCCAGTTCATCTCGACCAGCTTGCGCGAGCTGCCGCGTGTCGTCGCATCCCGGGCGGTCATCGTGCTCATTGGACGTAGCTCCTTTTGCCGGTCCGCGTCCCTGCCGGCAGGTAAACGAAGAGTTAGTATGATCGCGCCTGATAGCCCGTGGTCAGCTCGGGCCGCGGATGCCGCCACTTCGGTTCCTTGTTCAGCGTGTGCCGCGTGAAGGTGCGCAGCGAGCTGATGGCCCGCCCGTACAGCTGCACGCTCGTGGTCGAGAGGCGCGCGCCCGGCGGCTCATCCATGAAGGGCATGAACTTGTCCGGGAATCCCGGCATCGTGCAGCCAATGCAGATGCCGCCCACATTGGGACAACCGCCGATCCCCGCCATCCAGCCGCGCTTCGGCACGTTGCAGTTCACCACCGGGCCCCAGCAGCCCAGCTTCACAATGCACTTCGGTGAACCGTACTCCGTGGCGAAATCACCCTGCTCGTAGTAACCCGCGCGGTCGCAGCCCTCGTGCACCGTGTTGCCGAACAGCCAGCGCGGCCGCAGCTCTTCGTCCAGCGGGATCATGGGCGCCAGTCCCGCCACCTGGTACAACAGGTAGAGCAGCGTCTCCATGAAATTGTCCGGCTGCACCGGACAGCCCGGCACGTTCACGATCGGGACGCCCGCTTTCGATCGCCAGTCCCAGCCCAGATAATCGACGAGACCCATGCACCCCGTCGGATTCCCCGCCATGGCGTGAATGCCGCCGTACGTCGCGCACGTGCCGATCGCCACCACCGCCAGCGCCCTGGGCGCCAGCCGATCGATCCACTCCGTCGTCTTGATCGGCTGGCCCGTGTCCGGATCCGTTCCCAGCGCCGCCCAGTAGCCTTCCTTCTTGATGCGTTCGTTCGGAATCGAACCCTCGATCACCAGAACGAACGGATCGAGACGACCCGCTTCCGCATCGTACCAGTGCTTCATGAAGTCGTCGCCCACCTCGAACGCGAGCACCGGATTGTGCAGATGCACGCGCGGCAGGCCCGGTATCGCGCCCAGCAGCACATCCTCGATGCTGGGCTGCGTCGCGGCCGTGATGGAAACGGAATCGCCATCACATCCCAGACCCGCCGTCATCCAGACGACGTGAATGTCGGAGACTGCCGGTGGCTTCTGCGTGACACGGCCATACGGAATGGCTTCGGGCATGGCACATCCCTCCTTCCCGAGCTGCGCGTGGTCAGATCCCGACTTCAGGAATGCGGCACTGGGCCGAATGTGTCGCCTGCCGACTCCTCATAGATTGACTTCCGCCGCCGCGGCCACAATCAGGCCCGCCCCCACCCCCGCACCTGCGGTCTGGGGGATTCCCCTACCCCGGCTTTCGCGCCCGCCGCGCAGGAATGCCAGCGCCGCTGCCGGGCTGCGCGCCACGCTGGCCGCGCCTGCCCTGCCAGTCGTCACACTGTCCGCACCGCGCCGGCCGCCCGGCACCACGCCAGGGGCCGGCGGTGCGTCTAACTGGCTGTTATAGCGAGCGTCGGTGCGGGCGACGGGCAGGCCGCAGCACGTTCGGCTTCAGGCGATTGAAAAAAGGGACGAAACCGCGCAGCACGAAAGAAGAAAGACAACAGGCGGCTGCCTGCAGAAGCACGCCACGCCGCCTGGATCAGATCGGGGAATCACCTGTTGTTGCGCCCTGCAGCCGAGCCGCGGCACTCTCTCAGCTCGGCGGTGCAATCAGCCACGTTCTTCCTGCAGAGTCCATTCGATGGCGCGGCGCATGAGGGCGCGCGCTCCGTCCAGCGAGAGCTTCTCCTTGATGTGCGCCTGGTACGATTCCACGGTCTTCACACTGAGGTGCAGTTCCTGCGCGATGCGGCGCGTGCCGTAACCGGCTCCGATCAGGCGGAACACCTCGAGCTCGCGATCGCTCAGGCTCGCGATCGACGCCGGCCTGGCCCGCGGAGAGCCGGGCACGAGCTGCTGCACGATGCGGTGGGCGACGCGCGGGCTCACGTGTACTTCGCCCCGCAGAATGCGCCGCAGGGCCACCAGCACGTTCTCCGTTGCTTCCTGCTTCATGATGTAGCCGTTGGCGCCCGCCCGCAGTGCCCGCTCCGCGTAGAGCGATTCGTCGTGCATGGACAGGATCAGCACCGGCAATTCCGGCTGGGCGGAGCGCACCATCTTCAGAACGTCGATGCCGTCCGGGCCGCGCAGCGTGATGTCCAGCACGAGAACGTCCGGCTGCGCCGCGTCGATTGCCTGCAGCACCTGGTTCGCGTCCTCCGCCTCGCCGCACACCATCAGGTCCGGCTGCTGGTTGATGAGCAGCGCCAGCCCCTGCCGCACGATGGGGTGATCGTCCACGACAAAAACACGGTGTTTGCCCCGCCCCTGGTAGCCGCGCACGGAATCCGCCGTCACGGCACGCCTCCGTCCGCGGGAAAGCGGCAGGCCACCGTGACGCCTCCTGCCTCGCCCGGCCGCACTTCCAGCGCGCCGCCCACCATGCTGGCACGGTAGTTCATGATGCGCAGTCCTAATCCCGTGTTATCGAGACACGCGCCCCCGAATCCGACGCCATCATCCTCGATCAGCAGCGTGCCCGTGCCGCCGGCGCTGGTCAGCGAGAGCGTGACGCAGCGGGCCTTTCCGTGCTTGATGGCGTTGTGTACGGCTTCGTGCGCAATGAGGTACAGGTGCGTGGCCGCGTTCACATCCGCAACCAGGACCGGCTCGGGGCAGTGGAACGCGCAGGCGACGTCGAACAGGTCTTCCACTTCCAGCGCCCAGCGTGCCAGCGCGGACATGAGGCCATCCGCATCGGAAACCACGGGAAGCAGGCCACGTGCCAGCTCGCGCGTCTTGTTGATCGCCTCGTTGACCAGCTGCACGATCTTCGTGGCTTCCGCCGCCCTCGCCGGCGAGCGTCGCGCCAGCCCCTGCTGCAGTACCTTGCTCATGAAGGCAATGCCCGTGAGGTGCTGGCCCAGGCCGTCGTGCAGGTCCTGTGCGATCTGCCGCTGCTCGCGCGCGCTGATCTCGAGCACGGTCTTCTCCATGCGCTTCCGCTCGGTTACATTGATGCCCGTGGTGACAATGCACGAAGGCGCCGTCGCCGTCGCCGGCAGCACGATACTGGACCACGCGATGTGATACTGCCCGGCGTCACGCGTCTGCCACGCACCCTCGAACACGCTGCGACCATCCCCGGGCCGCAGGTTCTCGATCACGCTGCGGACGAGTGCCGCTTCCTCCACGTTCTGAAACAGCTCCCACAGGTAGCGGCCCTGCACTTCGGCCGACCGATACCCGCTCAACGCCTCGCACGCGCGATTGAACCGCATGATGCGACCGCCCGGTCCCAGCACGATGACCAGTGCGCCCACGGTATCGAGAATGGCGGACATGAGGTTGCGCTCCGCCTGCAACGCCGCCTCGCCATGCTTGAGCTCCGTGACATTGACGCCCACACCGTGGATGAACCACGGCCGGCCGTCCTCCCGCCGCACCATCTTGGCTTCGCACTGGAACCAGATCACGCGCTCGTCGCGCGAGAGCACGCGATAGGCCGAGCGCAGCGGCCGGCCCGTCAGAAACATCTCGGCTGCTTCCAGACTCCAGCGCTGGCGATCATCCGGATGGATCTGGCGGTACCACCGCACCGGATCCTCCAGCCACTCCTCCTGCGAGAAGCCCAGTGCCTCCTCGATGCGCGGACTCACGTACGCTTCACCAATGCCACGATCCAGATAGGCCATGAACACGACGGCCGGAATCTGCTCGACCAGTGTGCGGTACTGCGCATCGAGGTCGACGAGCGGAACCTCCGACTGTCCGTTCGCCGACTCCACGGCCGCGGCACCCGGGCCGCGCTCGCGCAGGAATACGCCCGCGAGCTCGGCAAGCAGTGTCTCCGCTTCCGGCGACGTGAGTGGCAAGCTCTCCGTGCGCTGGTGCGCTGCCATCATGGAAGTCAGGTAGACGGACGCCCGGGCTTGTGCCGCACCGGTGTCTTGTTGAGCGACGCCTGCGTGAAACGTCGGAGCGCATGCACGGCGCGTCCGTATGTCGAGACCGCCGCGGACGAGAGCAATGAGCCGGGCGGCTGATCCATGAACGGCATGAACTTGTCCGGAAACCCGGGCATGGTGCAGCCAATGCAGATCCCGCCCACATTCGGACAGCCGCCTACGCCGCCCATCCAGCCACGCTTGCCCACGTTGCACTGCACGACCGGACCCCAGCAGCCCAGCTTCACGATGCAGAGTGGCGAGCCGTACGCGTCCGCGAACTCACCCTGCTCATAGTAACCGCCGCGATCGCAGCCCTCGTGCACGGTCTGCTGGAACAGCCAGCGCGGCCGCAGTGCATTGTCGAGCGGGATCGCGGGCGCACGACCGGCGGCCTGATAGAGCAGGTACAGCAGCGTCTCGGTCATGTTGTCCGGCTGCACAGGGCAGCCCGGAATGCAGACCAGCGGTACGTTGGCATGGGACCGCCACTGCCAGCCCAGGTACTCGGGCAGCCCCATGCAACCGGTCGGGTTGCCGGCCATGGCGTGGATGCCGCCATAGGCCGCGCACGTTCCCGCGGCGACGACGGCCCACGCCCTGGGCGCCAGCCTGTCGATCCATCTGCACGTGGTAATGGGCTGTTTGGTTTCCGGGTCCGTACCGAACGATGCCCAGTACCCCTCGCCGCTCAGCGTCTCGTCCGGGATCGAGCCTTCCACTACGAGGATGAACGGCCCCAGCGAACCGGCCGCGCCCCGATGGAAGTACTGCAGGAAGTCGTCGCCTGTCTCGGGAGCCAGCAGGGGATTGTAGAGCGTGACCCGCGGCGTCCAGGGTATCGCACCCGAGATCAGGTCCTCGATACTCGGCTGCGTGGCCCCGGTCAGCGCGATCGTGTCCCCGTCGCAGCTCAGGCCCGCAGTCAGCCAGAGAATCGAGATCGCCTCGATCGGTGCGGCGCCTTCGCCACCCGCTTCTCCCGGCGCGGACCCCATGAGCATGCCACCGCCTCTCGATGTGGTGAGCCAGCGCCCATAATAGCACCCCCGGCCCGCTTCTCCACGCCTTGCTCAGCCACCGCAGGTTATCGCGCGCGCGCACGCGCAGACCCGATCCTCACCTCCATCACCCCCTCATTCACCCGAGGCATTCGCGGAAACTCCAGTCCTGTAGCCGGCCGCTTCGCGCCCTCCAGCGCTCTCCGCGGTGAGTCGACGTGAAGGATTGACACTGAAGAGGCCTGCCGGTATCTTGCTCGTCTGTCCCGGAACCGGTACTCCGGGACTGTCTGGTGGGAGCACCTTGCGGCAGCCTGCCGTGCGCCAAACCACCAGACCGGTCGGAGCCTGGCGGGCTGACGTGGAACGGCGATGCGGGCGCGCGGACACGCGCGCGATCGCCGCTCTCTTTCATGCCCCCTCCGAATGCGTCCCGGCGACCTCTTCTCGAGGACCCGGGACCCACGCTCCGCCCGGCACACGCAACCGGGCACCGGCCCAGCTCGCAACGTACAGCAAACCCTCCCAACTCGAACCGAGAGCGACATGGCGAAGGCGAAGTTTGAGCGGACGAAGCCGCACGTGAACGTGGGGACGATCGGGCATGTGGACCACGGGAAGACGACGTTGACGGCGGCGATCACGCTGATCCAGTCGAAGAAGGGGTTGGCGGACTTTGTGTCGTTCGACAACATTGACAAGGCGCCGGAGGAGCGGGAGCGGGGGATCACGATCGCGACGGCGCACGTGGAGTATCAGACGGTGCACCGGCACTACGCGCACGTGGACTGTCCGGGGCACGCGGATTATGTGAAGAACATGATCACGGGTGCGGCGCAGATGGACGGGGCGATACTGGTGGTGAGTGCGGCGGATGGGCCGATGCCGCAGACGCGGGAGCACATACTGCTGGCGCGGCAGGTGAATGTGCCGTACGTGGTGGTATACCTGAACAAGTGCGATGCGGTGGACGACCCGGAGCTGATCGACCTGGTGGAGCTGGAAGTACGGGAGCTGTTGTCGGAGTACGATTTTCCGGGGGACGACACGCCGGTGATCCGGGGGAGCGCGCTGAAGGCGCTGGAGAGCGGGGACCCGGAGAGCGAGTGGGGGAAGAAGATCGGGGAATTGATGGATGCGATTGACAGCTATATCCCGGAGCCGGTGCGGGAGACGGACAAGCCGTTCCTGATGCCGGTGGAGGATGTGTTCAGCATCACGGGTCGTGGGACGGTGGCGACGGGTCGGATCGAGCGGGGGAAGGTGAAGGTGGGGGATGAGGTGGAGATGGTGGGGCTTGGGGCGGCGAAGAAGGCGGTAGTGACGGGGGTGGAGATGTTCCGCAAGCTGCTGGACGAGGGGTTTGCGGGGGACAATGTGGGGCTGCTGCTGCGCGGGGTGGGGAAGGAAGAGATCGAGCGGGGGATGGTGCTGGCGAAGCCGGGATCGATCACGCCGCACACGAAGTTCAAGGCGGAAGTGTACGTGCTGACGAAGGAAGAAGGGGGCCGGCACACGCCGTTTTTCAATGGGTACCGGCCGCAGTTCTATTTTCGGACGACGGACGTGACGGGGGCGGTGCAGCTGCCGGCGGGAGTGGAGATGGTGATGCCGGGCGACAACGTGCAGATGGAGATCGAGCTGATCATGCCGATCGCGATGGAGAAGGAGCTGCGCTTTGCGATCCGCGAGGGCGGCCGCACGGTAGGCGCCGGCGTCGTGACCGAGGTGGTGCTGTAAGCGGCAACGGGCAAGGGCGCAGGAGCTGGTTTTGCGGTGGCAGTTCAGCAGTTCCCCAGCAACCAGCCCGAGCCCCAGTAACGCGGTCGCCGTTCGGCCGGAACGCAGCGCAGCAATGCGAGTAAAATAAAGGCTACATCGGAGCCCGGAGACCATGCCTCGAGACAAGATTATCCTGGCCTGCACCGTCTGCCAGGAACGCAACTATTTCACCGAGAAAAACAAGCGTAAGCACCCGGAGCGGGTGGAGTGGAAGAAGCACTGCCCGCGCTGCAACAAGCACACGCCACACAAGGAAACCCGCTGACGCGGGACGGGCGGGCGAATGGCATTGATCGTGGTTCGGACGCGGGACTTCACGCAGCAGGTCGTGGAGGAGATCCGCAAGGTCACATGGCCAGACTGGCCGCAGCTCAAGAACTCGACGCTCGTGGTGATCGCGTTCGTGATCATCGTATCGCTGATCATCTTCGCGATGGACCTGATCATCCGTAACGTCCTGAGCTTTGTCATGAATCTGTTTTCGGCGTGAACATGGACGAAACACGCTGGTACGCGATCCAGACATACTCGGGTCACGAGAACAAAGTGAAGCGCCTGATTGACCACCGCATCGCGGAAGAGCCCGGAGCGCCCGAGGAAAAGGAAATTCAGGAAGCACTGGTTCCGACCCAGGATGTGGTCGAGATCAAGAACGGCAAGCGCGTTACCGTCACGCGCCGGCTCTATCCCGGCTACGTGCTGGTCAAGATGCGCAAGAACCAGCACACCGTTCACCTGATCAACAACATCCAGGGCGTCATCAAGTTCGTGGGGCCCGGCAGCGAGCCGCAGCCTCTGCGCGATGACGAAGTGAACAAGATCCTCGGCCTCGTGCCGGTCGAGGAACAGGTCGAGGCACGCGAGCAGATCCCGTTCCGCGCCGGCCAGGTCGTGGAAGTGACCGAAGGGCCGTTCACCGACTTCACCGGCACCGTGCAGGAGATCTATCACGACAAGGGCAAGGTCAAGGTGGAGGTGAGCCTGTTCGGCCGGCCCACATCCGTCGAGCTCGACTACACGCAGCTGAAGGGATACTGAAGCGGCGCGACGGGCACGCAGTGCCGGCGCGACCGCGCAGCACCGCCAGGCTGAGTCGGACTAACAGAGCGTTGCAACCAGGTCGGCAGAGGGCTTTCGTCGATGGCGAAAAAGGTTACAGGCTTCGTGAAACTCCAGGTGCCGGCGGGTGCGGCCAACCCCGCCCCGCCCGTGGGCCCGGCATTGGGCCAGCACGGTGTCAACATCATGGAGTTCTGCAAGCAGTTCAATGCGCGCACCCAGGGTCAGCCCGGGCTGATCATCCCGGTGGAGATCACGGTGTTCGCGGATCGCTCGTTCACGTTCATCACCAAGACCCCGCCGGCCGCGATTCTCCTGAAGCGGGCTGCAGGCGTGGACAAGGGCGCAGCCGCGCCCAACCGCGACAAGGTGGCGAAGGTGACGAAGAAGCAGGTCCGCGACATTGCCGAGCTCAAGATGCCTGACCTCAATGCGGCCAGTGTCGATGCAGCCATGCGCATGATCGCCGGCACGGCCCGGTCCATGGGCATTCTGGTGGTGGACTAATGTCGAGACACGGCAAGAACTACATGAAGGCGGCCAACGGCGTGAACCGTGAAGTCGCGCTGGAGAACCCGACGTCGGCCTTGCAGCTGGTGAAGGATGCGTCCTTCGCCAGGTTCGACGAATCGGTCGAGATCTCCGTCCGCCTGGGCGTCGATCCCAAGCACGCCGACCAGGTGGTGCGCGGCACCGTCGTGTTGCCGCACGGCACGGGCAAGGTCACACGCGTGCTGGTGCTGGCGCAGGGCGACAAGGTCAAGGAAGCCGAAGAAGCGGGCGCCGATTTCATTGGCATGGAGCACGTGCAGAAGATCAAGGACGGCTGGACTGACTTCGATGTCGCCGTGGCCACGCCCGATGTGATGGGGCAGGTCGGTCAGCTGGGCCGCATTCTCGGTCCGCGCGGTCTCATGCCCTCGCCCAAGGCCGGCACCGTCACCTTCGAGGTGGGCAAGGCCGTGCGCGAGATCAAGGGCGGCAAGATCGAGTTCCGCGTGGACAAGACCGGCAACTTGCACGCGGCCATCGGGCGCGTTTCGTTCCCGGTCGACAAGCTGACGGCGAACATGGAGGCTTTCATGGAGACGGTGGTGCGCGCCAAGCCGTCGTCGTCCAAGGGCACCTACATCCGGACCGTCACGGTATCGAGCACGATGGGCCCCGGTTTCCGGATCGATCCCAACCTCTACCGGCGCGCGGGTGCCCGATGAACACGGAGCAGAAGCAGGCGCTGGTCGCCGAGTTGACCGAGAAGCTGCGTCACGCCAACGCGGTGTACCTCACGGATTTCGTGGGACTGAACGTCAAGGCGATGACAGCGCTGCGCGCCACGGTGCGGCGCGAAGGTGGAGAGTACCTCGTCGTCAAGAATACGCTGGCCGAGCGCGCCCTCGACGGTCTGGAGATGCCCGACGTCGCGGAGTTCTTCCGCGGCCCGACCGGACTGGTGATCGCGCCCACGGATCCGGTGGCGCCCGCGCGTGCGCTATCCGATTTCGCCAGAGATCACGACAACCGGCCTGTGGTGAAGGCCGGTATCGTCGATCGCCGCGCGATTGGCGCGGCCGATGTCGAACGGCTGGCGCGACTGCCGTCGCGCGATCAGCTGCTCGCCCAGCTGGCGGGTGCCATGCAGGCCCCCATGGCCCAGCTGGCCTACGCGCTCCAGGCCAAGCTCATTGAGATGGCCGGACTGCTGGAGGCCCTGCGCGAGGCGAGGGCCTGAACACGTCGGGGACGGTAATCACTCACTGCGGAGCACAGGGAAGAAGCGACCATGGCGAAGACCGAAGAACTGCTCGAGACCATTGGCAACATGACCGTCCTGGAGCTGGCGGAGTTCGTAGAAGCGTTCAAGACAAAATTCAATGTTACCGCCGTGGTGGCGGCGCCCGCAGCAGGCGCGCCGGCTGGCGGTGGTGCAGCGGCCGCTGCGGTCGAGGAACAGACGGAGTTCGACGTCGTCCTCAAGGAAGCGGGCGCCAAGAAGATCCAGGTCATCAAGGTGGTCCGCGAAGTTACCAGCCTGGGCCTCAAGGAGGCCAAGGACCTGGTGGACAATCCGCCCAAGGCGGTGAAGGAAGGCGTGAGCAAGCAGGAGGCCGAGCAGGTCAAGGCCAAACTGGAAGAGCAGGGTGCGACCGTCGAGCTGAAGTAGGTCCCCGCCGGGTCCGCGGCCGGAACTCGAGGGTCGCCGGGTCAGTACCCGGAACCCGCCGGCCGCGGAAGTTAGCGGAGACGTACTTCAGTTCGGCGAGAGTGCCCATGCTCCGAGCGAGCCGCACACAACATTCGAGATCTCATAGCGACCCCGCCGCCAAGCGGGCGGCCGGGGGTTTCTGTGCTTATGCCCGGACAGGTCCGGGCTCGAGGAGGGTGATCCTCTTGGCCAGCGATAACAACACCACGAATGGCAGCGCGAACGGCGCCGGCGCCACTGGCGCAGGGGTCCTGGCGGTCAGCTTTTCCAAGCTGCCGCCCGCCATGCCCATGCCCAATCTGCTCGACGTGCAGATCCGTGCGTTCCGCAGCCTGCTGCAGCTCCGACGTGCCCGCCGGCGAGCAGAGCGACGTGGGACTGGACCGCGTGTTCAACGAGGTCTTTCCCATTTCCGACGTGAACGAGCGCTTCTCGCTCGAGTACGTGTCACTACAGTCTCGGCGAGCCGAAGTACTCCGTTGAGGAGTGCATCGAGCGCGACATGACATTCGCGGCGCCGCTCAAGGCGACGCTGCGCCTCATCGTGTGGGAAGATGTCGAGGACGGCCGCGCGCCGGCCCAAGGACATCATCGAAAAGGAAGTCTACCTGGGCGACCTCCCGCTGCTCACGGATCTCGGCACGTTCATCATCAACGGGTCCGAGCGTGTCATTGTGAGTCAGCTGCACCGCTCGCCGGGTGTCGTGTTCGAAGAGTCCGATCCACCCCAACGGCTCGACGCGCCTCAACAGCGCGCGCATCATCCCGTTCCGTGGCTCGTGGGTCGAGTTCACCATCGACATCCACGACGTCATCTTCGTGCACATCGACAAGAAGAAGAAGTTCCCGGCGACCGCACTGCTGCGCGCCTTCGGCTACGGGCGCGACGAGGACATCCTGCGCCTGTTCTACTCGACGCGTGAAGTCGAGGTGAAGGAGATCGATCCGGAGTCGCGCACACAGCGGCGTGATGTACTGGGCGCACTGCTCGCTGCCGACGTCGCCGATCCCGAGAGCGGCGAGGTCATTGCCGAAACCGCCGAGGAGCTGACGCCCGAGCTGCACAACCGGTTCGTGCGTGCCGGCATTCCCGCGGTCAAGGTGTTTGGCAGCACCGAGGGTCGCGGCGACAGCCCGCTGCTCAAGAACACGCTGAAGAAGGACCCTACGGACAACGAGGAGCAGGCGCTCAAGGCGATCTACGCGCTGCTGCGGCCGGGCGATCCGCCCAACATCGAGACGGCGAGGCTGGCGCTCGAGCGCATCTTCTTCAATCCCAAGCGCTACGATCTGGGCCGTGTGGGGCGCTACAAGATCAATCAGCGCCTCGGCCTGAACATACCGGCCGGGCACACCGTGCTCACGCAGGATGACTTCATTCAGATCATCCGCTACCTGATCGAGCTGAATGAAGGGCGCGGCTACGTCGATGACATTGACCACCTCGGCAATCGCCGCATCCGGAGCGTGGGCGAACTGATCGCGAATCAGTTCTCGGTAGGCCTCTCGCGCATGGCGAGGCTGGTGAAGGAGCGCATGTCCATCACCACCGATGTCGACAAGATCAACATCGACGACCTGGTGAATGCGCGTACGGTGAGCGCCGTCATCCAGGCGTTCTTCGGCTCGAGCCAGCTCAGCCAGTTCATGGACCAGACGAATCCGCTGGCGGAGCTGACGCACAAGCGTCGTCTCTCGGCACTCGGACCCGGCGGACTCACACGGGAGCGCGCCGGCTTCGAAGTGCGCGACGTGCACTACTCGCACTACGGCCGCATGTGCCCGATCGAGACGCCGGAAGGTCCTAACATCGGGCTCATCACGAGCCTGACGACGTATGCGCAGATCAGCGATCTCGGTTTCATCGAGACGCCCTATCGCCGCGTGGTGAAGGGCAAGGTCACCGATGAGATCGTGTGGCTCGACGCCAATGCGGAAGAGAACGAGACGGTGGCGCAGGCGAACGCGCCGCTCAATGACGATGGCACGTTCAGGAACGAATTCGTGCTGTGTCGCAACAAGGGCGATTTCCCGCTGCTGCCGCCGAGCGAGATCAGCTACATGGACGTGGCGCCCGACCAGCTGGTGTCGGTGGCCGCGGCGCTGATCCCGTTCCTCGAGCACGACGACGCCAACCGCGCGCTCATGGGCTCCAACATGCAGCGCCAGGCGGTGCCGCTGCTCTATCCGGATGCGCCTCTCGTGGGCACCGGACTGGAAGAAAAGGTCGCCCGCGACTCGGGCGCGGTGATCCTGGCGCGTCGCGCCGGCGTCGTCACCCGCGTGACCGCAGAAGAGATCGTGATCGACACCGGTTCCACGGGAACCGCGAAGGATGGCGAGCCGCTGGCCAAGCTGGCGCAGTACGATCGCTATCGTCTGAAGAAGTACTGGCGCACGAACCAGGACACGGCGATCAACCAGCGTCCGCTGGTGCGGCAGGGTCATCACGTGGGCGCCGGCGAGATCATCGCAGATGGCGCTTCCACGGATCATGGCGAGCTGGCACTGGGCCGCAACGTGACCGTCGCCTTCATGCCCTGGTACGGACACAACTTCGAGGACGCCATCGTCATCAGCGAGAAGCTGGTGAAGGAAGACGCCTACACATTCGATCCACATCCAGGAACTCGAGCTGCACGTGCGCGACACGAAGCGCGGCATGGAGGAGATCACGCGTGAAATCCCGAACGTGGCAGAAGAGAGCCTGACGCACCTGGACGAGCGCGGCATCGTGCGCATTGGCGCGCGCGTCAAGTCGGGCGACATCCTGGTGGGCAAGATCACGCCCAAGGGCGAGACCGAGCTGTCGCCGGAAGAAAAGCTGCTGACGGCGATCTTCGGTGAGAAGGCGAAGGACGTGAAGGACTCGTCGCTCAAGGTGCCACCCGGCATGGAGGGCACGATCATCGATGTGAAGGTATTCAGCCGCCGCATCGATGACCCGCTTCTGGAGAAGGAGCGTGGCGAGAAGATCGGTCAGTTGCGCGCCTACGAGCGCGAGGAGATCCAGCGCATCAGTGAGGCGAGGGATGAGGAGCTGCGCGATCTGCTGAACAACCAGACGGTCACGCTGATGCTGAAGCGCGGCACGGTGGAGCCCTACATGGACGAGGGCACGAAGCTGACGCCCGCGCAGATGAACGAGATCGACCTGGCCGAGATCGACCTGACCACGCTCAAGGTACAGAACCGCGATGCCAACGAACGCATCCGCCGGCTGATCACGGAAGCGAAGACGCGCATCGACCGTGTGCGCGAGAAGACCGAGGAGCAGATCGACAAGGTCTTCCAGCCGGACGAGCTGTCGCCCGGCGTCGTGCAGCTGGTCAAGGTCTACATTGCCGAGAAGCGCAAGATCAGCGTTGGCGACAAGATGGCCGGGCGCCACGGCAACAAGGGCATCATTGCGCGCATCGTGCCCGAGGAAGACATGCCGTTCCTGCCCAATGGCACGCCGGTCGAGATCGTGCTGAATCCGCTGGGCGTACCCAGCCGCATGAACGTAGGGCAGATTCTCGAGACGCATCTCGGGTGGGTGTGCCAGCTGCTTGGCTTCGAAGCCAAGACGCCCGTGTTCCAGGGTGCGTCCGAGGACGAGGTGGGCGCGCTCACGCGCCTCGCCGGCATGCAGTGGGCGCATCATGCGCTGGGCATTCGCTCGCTGCCGCTGCCGCAGTTCGGCTACGAGGAAACGCTCGCGGTCCTGCAGGCAATCGAATCAGTAGCGCAGGAGAGGGGCGCCGCCGCCGGGCCGGCCGATGGCCGTCTTTCGCTGGGCCGGCCCCTGGACGAAGCCATGGGTTCCGACGCGCCCAGGCTGGCGCGCAATCGCCTGAACGAGCTGGTGGCATACCTCAAGGCGGCAGGCGCCGAGCTGGCGGCCGGTCGCGATGAGGGCGACAAGGCCAGCTACCCGGCGCTTGCGACCCTGACGAAGAAGGGCCCCGGCAAGGGCGCGCTGGACGACGCCGTCGTCGAGTTCATCAAGGCGGCGGGCCTGACCGCCAATGGCAAGGTCTGGCTGCGCGACGGCCGTACCGGGCAGCAGTTCGATCAGCCTGTCACAGTGGGAGTAATCTACATGCTGAAGCTGTCGCACCTCGTGGATGACAAGATCCACGCGCGCTCCATCGGCCCCTACTCGCTCGTCACGCAGCAGCCCCTCGCCGGCAAGGCGCAGTTCGGCGGCCAGCGTTTCGGTGAGATGGAAGTGTGGGCGCTCGAGGCGTACGGCGCCGCGCACACGCTGCAGGAGATCCTGACCGTGAAGAGCGACGACGTGTCCGGCCGGTCGCGCGTGTACGAGGCGATCGTCAAGGGCGAGAACCTGCCCGAGCCGGGCATTCCCGAATCCTTCAACGTGCTGGTCAAGGAGCTTCAGTCGCTCGGACTCAGCGTCACGCTGGGTCGGGAGGAATAAGGTCTGGCAATGCCCCGGAAACGTCTCTGTTTCGTACTGGGCCCGCAAACGCAGCGTTAGTGCTGCAACGGCAATAGCCGGAAGGGTTGAAAAAAGATGATCGATTTCCCGCGCACCCGCGAGCCGCGGTCGAGTGATTTCGACTTCATCCAGCTCAAGATCGCCTCGCCCGAGGAGATCCGCAGCTGGTCGTATGGCGAAGTCACGAAGCCCGAGACGATCAATTACCGGTCGTTCAAGCCGGAGCGGGACGGGCTGTTCTGTGAGCGCATCTTCGGTCCGGTGAAGGACTGGGAGTGCCACTGCGGCAAGTTCAAGCGCATCCGGTTCCGCGGCCACATCTGTGACAAGTGCGGCGTCGAAGTGACGCTCTCGAAGGTACGGCGTGAGCGCATGGGCCACATTGAGCTGGCCGTGCCCGTGGCGCACATTTGGTTCTTCAAGACGCTGCCCAGCCAGATGGGTTATCTGCTGGGCATCACGCTGCGCGACCTGGAGAAGGTGGTCTACTACGCCAGCTACGTGGTGACGAATCCGGGCAGCCAGGATGTGCGTTATCACCAGCTGCTGGATGAGGACGAGTACTACGAGCTGCGCGTGAAGGCGAGGGAGGAAGGCGATGCCGAGTTCCGCGCAGAAATCGGCGCGGAAGGCATTCGCACGCTGCTGCGCCAGCTCGATGACACGACGAAGCCGATCGAAGAGCGCAATCGCGATGGCCGCGGTCTGGACCGTCTGGCCGATGTGCTGCGCATCGAGATCGCAACCGAAACCAGCCAGCACCGCAAGAAGCTGAAGCTGAAGCGGCTCAAGGTCATCGATGCGTTCCGCAATTCGGGTACATCGCCCGAGTCGAGGAACAAGCCGGACTGGCTGATCATGGACGTGATCCCCGTGATCCCGCCGGATCTGCGCCCGCTGGTGCCGCTGGACGGCGGCCGCTTCGCGACCAGCGACCTGAACGACCTCTATCGCCGCGTGATCAACCGCAACAACCGGTTGAAGAAGCTGATGGAGATGCGCGCGCCCGAGGTGATCCTGCGCAACGAGAAGCGCATGCTGCAGGAAGCCGTGGATGCGCTGTTCGACAACGGCCGCCGCTCCAAGGCGATCCGCGGCCGTGGCAAGCGCCCGCTGAAGTCGCTGTCCGACATGCTGAAGGGCAAGCAGGGGCGTTTCCGTCAGAACCTGCTGGGCAAACGTGTGGACTACTCGGGCCGCTCGGTGATCGTGGTGGGCCCGGAGCTGCGCCTGCACCAGTGCGGACTGCCCAAGCTCATGGCGGTCGAGCTGTTCAAGCCGTTCATCATCCATGAGCTGGAGAAGCGTGGCGAAGCGGAGACGGTGAAGCGCGCCAAGAAGCTGGTGGAGCGCGATGATCCCAAGGTCTACGAGGTGCTGGAAGAGATCATCCGCGATCACCCGGTGCTGCTGAACCGCGCGCCTACACTGCACCGCCTGGGCATTCAGGCCTTCGAGCCGGTGCTCGTGGAGGGCAAGGCCATCCGCATCCATCCGCTGGTCTGCGCCGCGTTCAACGCAGACTTCGATGGCGACCAGATGGCGGTGCACGTGCCGCTTTCCTTCGAGGCGCAGCTGGAGGCGAGGGTGCTCATGCTCTCCTCCAATAACATCCTGTTGCCATCCAACGGGCGGCCCGTAGCGAGTCCGTCGCAGGACATGGTCATCGGCTGCTACTACCTGACCAAGCCGCCACTCGGTGTGGCTGATGCCGAGGACGCGCTCAGCCAGGCGAGGATCACGAAGGAGCGGCGCGATCAGGTGCAGGTGCGCCAGAACGAGATCTTCGACAAGGCCCCGCGCTTCGGCCGGTTCGCCGAGGCCGAGGCGGCCGTCGCTAACAGCCGGGTAGGCTACGCCACACCGTGCTGGTTCTGGGTCGAGCGTCGTCGTCTGGAAGGCGAGGACGTGGAAGCGTCGCAGCGCGGCGGCAAGTGGATCCGCACGACGGTCGGTCGTTCGATCTTCAACGCCGTGGTGCCGGAGGAACTGGGTTTCTGGAACACCACCATGGGCAAGAAGGAACTGGGCGAGATCATCTTCCAGTCCTATCGCCAGGTCGGGCTCCGCCGCACGACCGAGTTCCTGGATGCGCTCAAGGACATCGGTTTCCGCCACGCCACGCTGGGCGGCATCTCCGGTGGGCCTCGAAGACCTGGTCGTGCCGGATGAGAAGGAAGAGATCCTGCGCGATGCCGAGGAGGAAGTGACGCGCTTCACCCGCGCCTACAAGAACGGCGTGATCTCCAATGGCGAGCGCTACAACAAGGTCATCGACACCTGGACGCACGCCAACAACGACGTGGCCGATGCCATGGTGCGTCGCCTGGAACGGTCCAACGACGGCTTCAACCCGGTGTTCATGATGATGAACTCCGGTGCGCGCGGTAACCGCGACCAGATGCGACAGCTGGCCGGTATGCGCGGCCTCATGGCGAAGCCGCAGAAGAAGCTGACCGGCGGCATTGGCGAGATCATTGAGAGCCCCATCAAGTCGAATTTCCGCGAGGGCCTGACCGTGCTCGAGTACTTCATCTCGACGCACGGCGCACGCAAGGGTCTGGCGGACACGGCCCTCAAGACGGCGGACGCCGGTTACCTGACCCGCCGTCTCGTCGATGTGGCGCAGGACGTTACCGTCGCCGAGGACGACTGCGGCACCATTCTGGGCATTGAGATGACCGCGCTGAAGGAAGGCGAAGACATCATCGAGCCGCTCAAGGACCGCATTGTCGGCAACGTCGCGCTCGAGGACGTCTACGACCCCATCGACGGCGAGCTGATCGTCCCGGGCGGCCAGCTCATTGATGAGGAAGCAGCCGACTCGATCGAGGACGCGGGCATCCAGGCGGTGAAGATCCGCTCCGTGCTGACGTGCGAATCGAGGCGAGGCATCTGCCGGCATTGCTACGGCCGCAACCTGGCGACCATGAAGGATGTCGACCTGGGCGAGGCGGTGGGGATCCTGGCGGCGCAGTCCATTGGCGAGCCGGGCACCCAGCTCACGCTGCGCACATTCCACATTGGCGGCACGGCAGCGCGCATTGCGGCACAGACCGCGCGCAAGTCGAAAGTGGACGGCGTGGCCTCGTTCGAGCGCATTACGTTCGTGGAGACACCCGCGGCCGAGCGCATCGTCACGAGCCGTGAAGGCGAGATCGTGATGAAGACCAAGGATGGCGCCGTGCGCAGCCGCCTGGCCGTGCCCTACGGCGCGACGCTCGCGGTCGAGGATGACAAGCAGATCGAGGCGGGAGACCTGCTGTTCAGCTGGGATCCCTACTCCGAGCCGATCGTCGCCGACCACCCGGGCAAGATCCGCTTCATCGACATCGTGGAAGACGAAACGGTGCGTGAAGAGCTGGACGAATCCACCGGTCGCCGCCAGCTCGTGATCATTGAGGATCGCGAAAAGCGGTTGCACCCGAAGATCGAGATCTGGGACGCCAAGGGTAAGGAGCGCATCCGCGAGTTCATCGTGCCGGTGGGCGCACAGCTCACGGTGCGCGATGCGGAATCCGTCGAGCCGGGCACCACGCTGGCCAAGATCTCGCGGGAAGTCTACAAGACGCGCGACATCACGGGCGGTCTGCCCCGCGTGGCGGAGCTGTTCGAGGCGAGGCGGCCGAAGGACCCGTCCGTAATCACCGAGATCGACGGCGCGATTCGCTTCGGCGAGATCAAGCGCGGCAAGCGCGAGATCATCGTGGTGCCGCCCACAGGCGCAGAGCGCGTCTACGAAGTGCCCGCAGGCAAGCACTTGCGGGTGCACGAAGGCGACGATGTGCGCGCCGGTGACCGGCTTTCCGAAGGTCCCGTGAACCCGCACGACATTCTGCGGATCAAGGGGCCCCGCGCCGTGCAGGAGTATCTGCTCAACGAGGTGCAGGAGGTGTATCGCCTGCAGGGTGTGAAGATCAACGACAAGCACATTGGCGTGATCATCCGCCAGATGCTCCAGAAGGTCCGGATCACGGATTCCGGTGACACAGAGTTCCTGGAAGGCGAACATGTGGACCGCAACGTGTTCCGCGAGACGAACCAGGCGCTGATCGCCAAGGGCAAGACGCCCGCGCGTTCCGAGCCGCTGCTGCTGGGCATTACCAAGGCCAGCCTGACGACACAGTCGTTCATCAGCGCGGCATTGTTCCAGGAAACCACCCGCGTGCTGACCGATGCGGCGGTGCGCGGGGCGCGGGACGAGCTGGTAGGCCTGAAGGAGAACATCATCATCGGCCACCTGATCCCGGCTGGCACAGGCATCTTCCGGGGCCTGGATGTGGAGTTCCAGGTCGACGTGGGGCCGAGTGAGGAGACGGACACACTCGCGGCGCGGGAGCGGGAGCTGTTCCCCGGCCTGGCCACGAGCACCGTTACCGACGAAAGCGATATCGGTCTGGACTGAGCCGCTCCGGAGCGGCCGGTTCGGGTGGGGCGCGCAAGCCGCCCACCCGACCCGGCCGCTTCTGTTTCCGCCACCCTCGCCAACAACCTGCTCGCCGAACAGGAAGTCATTCCAGTTCGGTGGGTTGACGGATCCGGCGACCGCCTCTAAGTTTCCAAGTCTGTTGGCCAAATGGAATGTTCGGCTTACCGGCAATGCGCCCGGCAAGAGCCAACCTCTTCCGGCCGCGCGGGGACCCCCGGTGGGTGCGTCCCCGCCTTTTTTCGACCGGCATCACCCACGAGGCAATCAGGAAGGCGAATGCCCACCATCAATCAGCTTGTCCGTCACGGACGCCAGAAGGTGGAAAAGAAGAACAAGGCACCCGCACTGCAGGGCAACCCGCAGAAGCGCGGCGTCTGCACGCGCGTTTACACGACCACGCCGAAGAAACCGAATTCGGCGCTGCGCAAGGTGGCGCGTGTGCGCCTGACAAATCATTACGAAGTGACCGCGTACATCCCGGGAGAAGGGCACAACCTGCAGGAGCACTCGATCGTGCTCATCCGGGGTGGTCGCGTGAAGGATCTGCCCGGCGTGCGCTATCACATCATTCGCGGCACGCTGGACGCGAGCGGGGTGGGCGACCGCAATCAGAGTCGCTCCAAGTACGGCACCAAGAAGCCCAAGTAGACACCATGAGCCGACGCCAGAGCGCCATCAAGCGCGAGACACCGGCCGATCCGCGCTACGGATCGACGACCGTGACCAAGTTCATCAACACGCTCATGCTGGACGGCAAGAAATCGACGGCCGAGGGCATCTTCTACGAGGCGATGCGCATCATCGAGGAGAAGACCGGCCAGCCCGCGATGAACGTGTTCAAGCAGGCGCTCAACAACGCCAAGCCGGTGCTGGAAGTGAAGAGCCGGCGCGTAGGCGGCGCGACCTACCAGGTGCCGGTGGAAGTGCGCCAGGAACGGCGCAACTCACTGGCCATGAAATGGCTGGTCAGCTACTCGCGTGAGCGCGGCGACAAAACCATGGCGGACCGCCTGGCGAACGAGCTGGTGGCGGCCAGCAAGAACGAAGGCAATACCATCAAGAAGAAGGAAGACACGCACCGCATGGCGGAGGCAAACAAGGCGTTTGCCCATTACCGTTGGTAGGTGCGTGGGCTCGGTGGCCTGAAAAAGCGTTTCTGGGGCTGGGGCCCGGGCTGGTTGCTGGGGAACTGAATTGAGGAAATGAGGGGTCTGGAGGTGCGGCAAGGGTGCAGGAACGGTGCTTCCGTTCCCCAGCCCCAGCCCGAGCCCCAGAAACCATAATCGCTATGGCAAGGAAGACACTACTCGGCAAGCTGCGCAACATCGGCATCATGGCGCACATCGATGCCGGCAAGACCACGACGACGGAGCGCATCCTCTATTACACGGGGCGCATCCATCGCCTGGGCGAAGTGCATGACGGCTCCGCCACGATGGACTGGATGGAGCAGGAGCAGGAGCGCGGCATCACGATCACGTCGGCCACGACCACGTGCATGTGGAAGCGGTTCGATGAGGACTACCGCATCAACATTATCGATACGCCCGGACACGTCGATTTCACGGTAGAGGTGGAGCGCAGCCTGCGCGTGCTCGATGGCGCGGTGGCGGTGTTCTGTGCCGTGGGCGGCGTCGAACCGCAGTCGGAAACGGTGTGGCGGCAGGCGGACCGGTACGGTGTGCCGCGGATCGCGTTCGTGAACAAGATGGACCGCGTGGGCGCCGATTTCGACAACGTGATCGCCATGATCCGTGATCGCCTGGGCGCGCGGGCGTACCCGGTGCACTACCCGCTGGGCCAGGGCGAGCTGTTCACCGGCATGGTGGACATTGTGCGCGGCGTCGAGCTGGTCTACAACGAGGATTCGCTGGGGGTGCACTGGACCGAGGGTCCGGTGCCCGATGCACTGAAGGAGCGGGTCGGGCAGCTGCGTCACGAGCTGGTCGAGGCAGCGGTGGAGCACGACGAGGCGCTGCTGGTGCGCTATCTCGAGGGACACGATCCCACCGAGGCGGAGCTGCGCGAGGCCATCCGCAAGGCCACGCTGGCCGGCGCCATTGTGCCCGTGCTGTGCGGTTCCGCGTTCAAGAACAAGGGCGTGCAGCAGCTGCTCAACGCGGTGATCGACTACCTGCCTTCACCCACGGACGTGGCCGCCATTCGCGGCCACCTGCCGCACAATGATGCAGCGATCGAGGAGCGTCCGGCCGATGATAACGCACCGTTTGCGGCGCTGGCGTTCAAGATCATGACCGACCCCTACGTCGGAAAGCTGACGTACTTCCGCGTGTATTCGGGGGCGCTGGCAGCGGGCTCGTACATCTACAACTCGACCAAGGACCGGCGCGAACGGATCGGCCGACTGCTGCAGATGCACGCCAACCGGCGCGAGGAAGTCGACGATGTGTACGCGGGCGACATCGCGGCGGCCATCGGGCTCAAGGATACGCGCACGGGCGATACGCTGTGCGACGCGGACCACCCGGTGATTCTGGAAGCGATGCGCTTCCCGGAGCCGGTGATCGCCGTGGCCATCGAACCGCGCACCAAGGCGGACCAGGACAAGCTGGGGACGGCGCTGCAGAAGTTGTCGGAGGAAGATCCGACGTTCCGTGTGCACACCGATCACGAGACCGGACAGACGATCATCAGCGGCATGGGCGAGCTGCACCTCGAGATCATCGTCGACCGGATGCAGCGTGAGTTCAAGGTGGATGCGAACGTGGGCCGTCCGCAGGTTGCCTACCGCGAGACGATCCGCAAGCCGGCCGAAAAGGTGGAAGGCAAGTTCATCCGGCAGTCGGGCGGACGCGGGCAGTACGGTCACGTGGTGATCAACATCTACCCGCAGCAGGCCGGCCAGGGCTTCGTCTTCGAGGACAAGATCGTGGGCGGCTCGGTGCCGCGGGAATACATCGGCCCCACCGAGCAGGGCATCAAGGAAGCGATGGAGACGGGCGTGCTGGCGGGCTATCCCATGGTGGATGTGCGTGTCCAGCTGATCGACGGCTCCTATCACGAAGTGGACTCCAGCGAAATGGCGTTCAAGATCGCCGGCTCGATCGCCTTCAAGGAGGCGGTGCGCAGGGCGAGTCCCGTGCTGCTGGAGCCCATCATGGACGTGGAAGTGGTGACGCCGGCGGACTACATGGGCGACGTGATCGGTGACCTCTCGAGCCGCCGCGGCAAGATCGGCGGCATGCTGCAGCGCGGCGACGCCCAGGTCATCGGCGCCAGCGTACCGCTGGCGGAGATGTTCGGCTACTCGACGCAGCTGCGCTCGCTGACGCAGGGGCGCGCCGTCTATTCCATGCAGTTCTCACGGTACGAGGAAGTGCCCAAGTCCAAGGCCGAGGAAATACTGGCGAAAGTGAAGGGATAACACGTCGTTGCGGGTTGCTGGTCGCACGCAGAACCAGGCCCGGAAAACGGAATCGCAGTTGAGCGGAAATTCGAGGGCGCGGAGAAAAGGACATGGCGAAGGCGAAGTTTGAGCGGACGAAGCCGCACGTGAACGTGGGGACGATCGGGCATGTGGACCACGGGAAGACGACGTTGACGGCGGCGATCACGCTGATCCAGTCGAAGAAGGGGTTGGCGGACTTTGTGTCGTTCGACAACATTGACAAGGCGCCGGAGGAGCGGGAGCGGGGGATCACGATCGCGACGGCGCACGTGGAGTATCAGACGGTGCACCGGCACTACGCGCACGTGGACTGTCCGGGGCACGCGGATTATGTGAAGAACATGATCACGGGTGCGGCGCAGATGGACGGGGCGATACTGGTGGTGAGTGCGGCGGATGGGCCGATGCCGCAGACGCGGGAGCACATACTGCTGGCGCGGCAGGTGAATGTGCCGTACGTGGTGGTATACCTGAACAAGTGCGATGCGGTGGACGACCCGGAGCTGATCGACCTGGTGGAGCTGGAAGTACGGGAGCTGTTGTCGGAGTACGATTTTCCGGGGGACGACACGCCGGTGATCCGGGGGAGCGCGCTGAAGGCGCTGGAGAGCGGGGACCCGGAGAGCGAGTGGGGGAAGAAGATCGGGGAATTGATGGATGCGATTGACAGCTATATCCCGGAGCCGGTGCGGGAGACGGACAAGCCGTTCCTGATGCCGGTGGAGGATGTGTTCAGCATCACGGGTCGTGGGACGGTGGCGACGGGTCGGATCGAGCGGGGGAAGGTGAAGGTGGGGGATGAGGTGGAGATGGTGGGGCTTGGGGCGGCGAAGAAGGCGGTAGTGACGGGGGTGGAGATGTTCCGCAAGCTGCTGGACGAGGGGTTTGCGGGGGACAATGTGGGGCTGCTGCTGCGCGGGGTGGGGAAGGAAGAGATCGAGCGGGGGATGGTGCTGGCGAAGCCGGGATCGATCACGCCGCACACGAAGTTCAAGGCGGAAGTGTACGTGCTGACGAAGGAAGAAGGGGGCCGGCACACGCCGTTTTTCAATGGGTACCGGCCGCAGTTCTATTTTCGGACGACGGACGTGACGGGGGCGGTGCAGCTGCCGGCGGGAGTGGAGATGGTGATGCCGGGCGACAACGTGCAGATGGAGATCGAGCTGATCATGCCGATCGCGATGGAGAAGGAGCTGCGCTTTGCGATCCGCGAGGGCGGCCGCACGGTAGGCGCCGGCGTCGTGACCGAGGTGGTGCTGTAAGCGGCAACGGGCAAGGGCGCAGGAGCTGGTTTTGCGGTGGCAGTTCAGCAGTTCCCCAGCAACCAGCCCGAGCCCCAGTAACGCGGTTCGAGGTTTCACGCAACAATGCTATCGATCTGTTAGGGGAACATGGCCGGCAAGATCAGGATCCGACTGAAGGCGTTCGACCACGCGGTGATTGACCAGACTGCGTCGGACATAGTGCGCACCGCCGAGAAGACGGGCGCCCGCATCAGCGGGCCGATTCCGCTGCCCACGCGGGTGCAGCGCTGGACCGTGCTGCGTTCTCCGCACATTGACAAGAAGAGTCGCGAGCAGTTCGAGCTGAAGACGCACAAGCGCGTGATCGACATCATCGACTCACGGCCGCAGACCATTGATGCGCTGACCAAGCTGGATCTGCCGGCGGGTGTAGACGTCGAGATCAAGGTCGACTGACGAGTAGCGGCAACGGGATCAGGCGAGATATGGCGGGACTGATCGGACGCAAGATTGGCATGACCCAGATCTTCGGTGCATCGGGCGCAGCCGTGCCGGTGACCGTGATCGAAGCGGGTCCCTGCCCGGTGACGCAGGTGAAGACGCGCGACAGTGATGGGTACGACGCGGTGCAGGTCGCGTTCGGTGCCCGCAAGCCGGCGCGCTCTCCCAGGGCGGAGCTCGGGCACGTGCGCAAGGCGGGCCTGGAGTACGCGCCCCGCACGCTGCGCGAGATCCGGCTGACAGCTCCGCCCGACGTGACGGTCGGTCAGAGCCTGACAGTGGCGCAATTCGCGGAAGGCGACCGCATCAAGGTCGTGGGGACGACGAAGGGACGCGGCTTCCAGGGCGTGGTGAAGCGCCACGGATTCCGGGGCCGGCCCGCGTCGCACGGACACCCGAAGAAGCGCAATCCGGGGACCCTGGGACCGGGCACCAATCCGTCCCGCACCATCAAGGGCAAGAAGATGCCCGGACACATGGGGGACCGGCAGCACACAATGCGCAACGTGCGCGTCGAGCGTGTGGACGCGGAGCGCAACCTGATTTTCGTGCGGGGTGGAGTGCCAGGCGCACGCAACAGCCTGGTCGTGATCCGGAAGATGGAGGCCCAGGGCTGAGACCGGAGGGCGCGGCGGTCGCCGGAAGCACGGCGTCGCCGGCGCGACGGTTCCGACCCCGGACGCCGGGGAGAACGGAGCAGACACGATGTTCAAGGCACCGGTTTATGACACTGACGGGCAGAAGTCGGGCGAGCGCGAGCTGCCTGACACGCTGTTCGATGGTGTGGTGCACGAGGCGGCCATGTGGCAGGCGGTGAAGGCGTACCTGTCGAATCAGCGACAGGCGACGGCCTCCACCAAGACGCGCGCCGAAGTTTCGGGCGGCAACAAGAAGCCGTGGCGGCAGAAGGGCACGGGCCGCGCGCGCCAGGGTTCCATCCGCTCCCCGCACTGGCGGGGCGGCGGCGTGGTGTTCGGGCCGCGCCCGGGCCGCAATTACAAGCAGGATCTGCCCAAGCAGGTGCGCTGGCTGGCGCGCCGCTCGGCGTACAATGCGCGGGCGCAGGACAACAGTGTGCTGCTCATCGACAGCATCCGCATGGATGCGCCCGGGACGAAGCGCCTGGTCACGGTGCTCAAGGCGACCGGGGCGACCGGTAACGTGCTGTTACTGACCGACGGCCACCAGCCGCTGGTGCACCGTTCGGCGCGCAACGTGGTCGGTCTCGAGGTACGGCCCTTCGGCGAGGAGTCGACGTACGATGTGCTGTGGGCGGACAGTGTGATCATCGAAGTGGGCGCCCTGGAGAGGGCCGCGGAGGTGGCGCATGCGTGATCCCCGCAGCGTGATCCTGCGGCCGGTCGTAACCGAGGGTTCGGCCGCCATGCAGGAAACCATGCGCACCTACACGTTCATTGTGGCGCGCGCCGCCAACAAGCTGGAGATCCGCAACGCGGTGCAGCAGCTGTTCGGCGTGCGCGTGGAGACGGTGCGCACGGCGAATTACCAGGGCAAGTGGCGCCGCGTGGGACGCAGCCTGGGCCGGCGTCCGGCCTACAAGAAGGCGGTGGTGCGCCTGGCGGAAGGCGATTCCATTGATGTGTACGAGGGCGTGTAGCATGACGGCCCTCATGGCTTCATAACAGACGGTTATGCCGACCAAGAAATTCAAGCCGGTTACACCCGGCACGCGGTTCCGGCTGGTCTCGCACTACGAGGAGATCACGCGCCAGGGAGCCGAGGCGTCGCTGCTCGAGCCGCTGAGCAAGAGCGGCGGGCGCAACCATCACGGGCGCGTCACCTCGCGGCGCCGCGGTGGGGGTGCGCGCCGCCTCTACCGGCGCATTGATTTCCGGCGCGACAAGTTCGGCGTCGTGGGGCGCGTGGCCGAGATCGAATACGATCCCAACCGCTCGGCCAACATCGCCTTGATCCACTATGCGGATGGCGAGAAGCGCTACATCCTGCACCCGCGTGGCCTGGTGAAGGGCGATTCGGTGGTGAGCGGGCCGGGCTCCGACATTCGCGTGGGCAACTGCGTGCCGCTGGGCGAGGTGCCGCTGGGCACGGTGGTGCACAACATCGAGCTGAAGCCGGGCAAGGGTGGCCAGATCGTGCGCTCGGCCGGCAATTCCGCGCAGGTCGTGGCCAAGGAAGGCGAGTATGTGACCTTGCGCCTGCCCTCGACAGAAGTGCGCATGGTGCTGCGCCGCTGTCTGGCGACGATCGGCGAAGTGGGCAACACCGACCACGAGCTGCAGGTCATCGGCAAGGCAGGGGCGTCGCGCTGGCGGGGCAAGCGGCCCAAGGTGCGCGGCGTGGCCATGAACCCGGTCGATCACCCGCTGGGTGGTGGCGAGGGCAAGTCCTCCGGCGGTCGGCCGGCCTGCTCGCCCTGGGGCAAACCCGAGGGCGTGAAGACGCGCGCGCACAAGAAGCAGTCGAACCAGTACATCGTCAGGGGACGCCGTCGCGGGAAGGCGACGGGCGGTTCATGAGCCAGGACCACAGAGACCGCCGTTCGGGAACGACATGAGCCGATCAACGAAGAAGGGCCCGTTCATCGATGTGAAGCTGCAGGACCGGATTCGCATCATGAACAGCCGGAACGAGAAGCGTGTGGTGAAGACGTGGGCGCGTGCGTCCACGATTTCGCCCGAGTTCGTGGGTCACACGCTGGCCGTGCACAATGGCAACAAGTTCATTCCGGTCTACATCTCGGAGAACATGGTGGGCCACAAGCTGGGCGAATTCGCGCCCACGCGACTGTTCCGCGGCCACGGCGGCAAGCTGAGTTCGGACAAGAAAGCCAAGGTGAAGTGAGGCCGCATGGAAGCCAGGGCTGAATCGCGACACAACCGGCAGAGTCCGCGCAAGATGCGGCAGGTCGTGGATCAGATCCGCGGCCGCGCCGTCAACGAGGCGTACGCCATTCTGCAGTTCTCCAATCGGCGCGCGGCGGAGTGCATCGACAAGACGCTGCGCTCGGCGGTGGCGAATGCGCGCGTCAAGTCGGAGAACCAGGGCGAGCCGGTCGACGTGGATGAACTCTACGTGAAGGCCGCCTTCATCAATGGGGGTCCGCGGCTCAAGCGCTGGCGCGCCGCCGCCATGGGACGGGCGGCGCCGATCCGGCGTCCGACGTCGCATGTGATCATCGTCGTGGACCGGAAGGAGTAGGCATGGGACAGAAGACGCACCCGCGCGGTTTCCGTCTGGGCGTCATCAAGCCGTGGCGGTCGCGCTGGTACGCGGAGCGCACGTTCGGCGCGATGCTGCGTGAAGACGAGACGATCCGCAAATACCTGCACCAGCGCCTCGCGCATGCGGCGCTCGCGGAAGTGGAGATCGAGCGCAAGCCGCAGAAGATCGTGGTCACCATCCACACGGCGAGGCCGGGCGTGGTGATCGGCAAGCAGGGTGCGGAAGTGGACAAGCTGCGTGACGAACTGGCGCACCTCACCAAGAGCGAGGTCGCCATCAATGTGGAAGAGATCAAGCGGCCGGAAGTGGAATCACAGCTGGTGGCCGACAACATCGCGCATCAGCTGCAGCAGCGGGTTTCCTTCCGCCGCGCCATGAAGCGCGCGGTGCAGGGGGCGATGCGCTCGGGCGCGGATGGCATCCGCGTCAAGGTGAGCGGGCGCCTGGGTGGTGCAGAAATCGCGCGAACAGAAGGTTATCACGAGGGTCGCGTGCCGCTGCACACGATTCGCGCGGACATTGACTATGCACGGTCCACGGCCAAGACGACGTACGGCACGATCGGGGTCAAGGTCTGGATATTCAAGGGCGAAGTGGTCGAGGACCGCCGCGGGCGGACCTACTCGACAGGGATGTGACGAGGACGCGAGATGCTGGCGCCGAAAAGAGTCAAGTACCGTAAGCAGCAGAAGGGCCGCATGCGCGGCATGGCGACGCGCGGCAACACGCTGGCGTTCGGTGACTACGGTCTGCAATCGCTCGAGCCGGGCTGGGTCACGAACCGGCAGATCGAAGCGGCCCGCGTCGCCTTGACGCGCCACATCAAGCGTGGCGGCAAGGTGTGGATCCGCATCTTCCCGGACAAACCGGTCACCAAGAAGCCGGCGGAAACGCGCATGGGGAAGGGCAAGGGCAACCCGGAAATGTGGGTGGCCGTGGTCAAGCCCGGGCGCGTCATGTTCGAGGTGGAGGGCATTGCGGCGGACATTGCACGCAAGGCGTTCGCACTGGCTGCCGCCAAGCTGCCGGTAAAGTCGAAGATGGTGACGAGCCACCGGGCCGAGGAGAAGAAGTCGTGAGGGCGGACGAAATCCGGGACCTGACCGATGTCGAGGTTCGCGAACAGATCGCACAGACCAGCGAAGAGCTGTTCCGCCTGCGCTTCCGCAGTGCCACGCAGGAGCTGGAGAACCCGTCGCTGCTGCGCAAGCTGCGCCGCGACGTGGCGCGCATGAACACGATCCTGCGCGAGCGGGAGTCGAAGAATGGCTGACATGGAAAAGTCGAGGGGCACGCGCAAGACCCGCGTGGGGCGCGTGACGAGCGACAAGCAGCAGAAGACGGTGGTCGTGGTGGTGGAACGCCGCGTCGCACACCCGCTCTACGGCAAGCAGGTGGCGCACACGCATCGCTACTACGCGCACGACGAGCAGGGCGAAGCGCACGAGGGTGACCTGGTGCGCATCGCAGAGACGCGGCCGCTCTCCAAGCTGAAGCGCTGGCGTGTGATCGAAGTCCTGCGCCAGGCGAAGTGAGGCAACCATGATCCAGCAGGAAACCATACTGAAGATCGCGGACAATTCCGGCGCCAAGGAGGCGTTGTGCATCCGCGTGCTGGGCGGGTCGGGCCGGCGCTACGCGTCCGTGGGCGACGTGATCGTTGTCACTATCAAGGATGCGCTGCCCAATGGTACCGTGAAGAAGGGTGAGGTGGCCAAGGCAGTGGTGGTGCGCACAGCCAAGGAAGTGCGTCGTCGCGATGGCTCCTACATCCGCTTCGATGACAACGCGGCCGTGATCATCAACGAGGCAGGCGAGCCCAAGGCCACGCGCATCTTCGGTCCGGTGGGGCGGGAGCTGCGCGAGAAGAAGTTCATGAAGATCGTCTCGCTGGCGCCGGAGGTGATCTGATGCCGAGACAGACGATCGGCGGCGGCGGCGCGCGCAGGAAGCCGCGCGAGGGCGTGCGCAAGATGCACGTGCGCAAGGGTGACAAGGTGCGCATCATCCGCGGCGCGTTCGCCGGCCGCGAAGGCAGGGTCCTGAGCGCAGTGCCGTCGCAGAACCGCGTGGTGGTCGAGGGCGTCAACATGCGCAAGCGGCACATGCGGCCGTCACAGGCCAACCCGGAAGGCGGCATCGTCACGTTCGAAGCGCCGATCCATGCGTCCAACGTGATGCTGATCGATCCGGCCACGGGCGATCCGACACGGGTGCGGCGGCACAAGGACAAGGACGGTCGCACGGAACGGATCAGCGTGCGGAGTGGCAACGCCATTCCGGTTACACGCAGTTAGCGGAGCAACGCAATGAAACCACGGCTGCAGGCCTACTACGAAGAGCGCGTGCGCAACCGGCTGGCAGAGGAGTTCGGGTTCGGCAATCCGTTCCAGATCCCGCGTATCGAGAAGGTGGTGGTGAACGTGGGCCTGGGTGAGGGCAAGAGCAACGCCAAGCTGCTGGACTCGGTGGCCGCCGAGATCGGCGCCATCACGGGTCAGAAGCCGCTGATCACGCGCGCGAGGAAGTCGATATCCAACTTCGCGCTGCGCGAGGGCCAGCCCGTGGGCGTCAGCGTGACGCTGCGCGGCCCGCGCATGTACGAGTTCCTGGACCGCCTGATCAACGTGGCGCTGCCGCGCGTGCGCGACTTTCGCGGTGTGCCCACGCGTTCCTTCGATGGCCGCGGCAACTACACGCTGGGCATCAAGGAACAGATGATCTTCCCCGAGATCGACTACGACAAGGTGGAGAAGGTCCACGGGATGGACATCGTGATGGTGACGTCCACGAAGAAGGATAATGAGGCGTTAGCACTGCTGCGCGAGATGGGCATGCCCTTCCGCGGCGAGACGCCCGTGCTGCTGGCCGCCGAGTAGTCGGCGGCCGGACGGAGATCGAGGAAGACATGGCGAGGAAGGCACTGATCGAGAAGTCGCGGGCCAAGCCCAAGTTCGGCGTGCGCGTGCGGCACCGCTGCACGCGCTGCGGCCGGCCGCGCGCATTTCTGCGGAAGTTCGGCCTCTGCCGCATTCGTTTCCGGGAGATGTCGCTGAATGGCGAGATCCCGGGCGTGCGCAAGGCGAGCTGGTAGACCGGCGCAACGACCCCTGATCCTAAAAGTCCGGCCTGACCGGATACTCTAGGAGGCAAGACTCATCATGATGACCGATCCGATTGCGGATCTGCTCACCCGCATCCGCAACGCGTGCGGCGCGCGGCAGCGACGTGTGGACATGCCAACCTCCCGTCTGAAGACCGAGGTCGCGCGCATCCTCAAGGAAAACCACTTCATTCAGGACTACAAGGTGCTGGACGACGGGCGGCACGGCGTGCTGCGCGTGTACCTGCGGTACTTCGAGGGACGACCCGTGATCCGCTCGATCCGCCGCGTATCGCGGCCAGGGCGGCGCCTGTATCGCGGGGCGCGCGACCTGCCGCGTGTGCGCGGCGGCCTGGGCATCGCGATCGTCACGACACCGCAGGGCGTGATGTCCGACAGGCAGGCCCGCTCCCGGAATATCGGGGGCGAGGTCATGGCGCTGGTCTGGTAGGGGGGCGGCATGTCACGAATCGGAAAGAAGCCGGTGCCTGTGCCCAAGGGCGTCACCGTCGAGATCACGGACAACACTGTGCGTGTGAAGGGGCCGAAGGGCGAATTGGCACGCACGTTCCGGCCCGAGGTGAGCGTTGCGCTGGACGACGGGCGGATACTGGTCACGCGCGGCAGCGATTCCAAACGCGACCGCGCCCTGCACGGCCTGACGCGGGCGCTGCTCGCCAACATGGTCACGGGCGTGGCGAGCGGGTACAGTCGCGCGCTGGAGATCGTGGGCGTGGGCTACAAGGCGGAGAAGAAGGGCACGGCGCTGACGCTGACCGTGGGCTACTCGCACCCGGTGCAGTACCCGGAGCCGACGGGGATCAAGATCACCACGCCTTCTCCGATCAACATTGTGATCGAGGGCGCTGACAAGCAGAAGGTCGGGCAGGTGGCGGCGGAGATCCGGTCGGTGCGTCCGCCGGAACCGTACAAGGGCAAGGGCATTCGGTATAGGGGCGAGCAGGTCCGCCGCAAGGCGGGCAAGGCCGGCGCCAAGTAGGCGTGAGGAAAGGCAAATGTCGAAATCGAGAGACCGCGAAACGCAGCTGAAGCGCCGGCACCGTCGGGTGCGCCGTCGCATACAGGGCACCGCCGAGCGACCTCGCCTGGTGGTGCACCGGTCGCTGAAGAACATGCAGGGACACATTGCCGATGATGCCAGTGGCAAGGTCCTGATGGGCATCTCGACGCTGGCGCCCGAGCTGCGCGACCTGCGCAAGTCCGGGGATGGCAGCTCGAAGAAGTCGCTCAGTCATACCGCGGGCCGGATGCTGGCGGAGAAGGCGAAGAGCGCAGGCATCACGGCGGTCGTGTTCGATCGGGGTGGTTACGCGTATCACGGTCGCGTGGCGGCGTTTGCCGAAGGCGCCCGTGAAGGCGGGCTGGAGTTCTAGGGGAAACGGATCGATGGATAATCAGCGGCAGGGGAAAGACTCACGGTCTCCGCGGCGGTCACGTGGCGAGAGCGATCTCGCGGAGAACGTGATTGTCGTGAATCGCGTCGCCAAGGTAGTGAAGGGTGGGCGACGCTTCTCGTTCACCGCTCTCGTCGCGGTGGGTGACAAGGATGGCCACGTCGGCATCGCGCTGGGCAAGGCGAACGAAGTGTCGGAGGCCATTCGCAAGGCCGTAGAGCGGGCGCGCACGAGCATGGTGGATGTGCCGGTGCTCAGCGGCACGCTGCCGCACGAGGCGATGGGCCGTCACGGCGCGGCGCGGGTGCTGCTCCGGCCGGCCGGCCCCGGTACAGGCGTGATCGCGGGCGGACCGGTGCGCGCCGTGCTGGAAGCGGCGGGCTTCACCGATGTGCTGACCAAGAGCCTGGGCTCGAGCAATGCGATCAACGTGGCGCGGGCGACGATGAACGGCCTGGAGCAGATGGTGACAGCGGAGCGGGTCGCCGCGGAGCGGGGTATCAGTGTCGCAGAATCTGGGGGTGCGCCGTGCCTAGCAAAGACGACGCGCAGCCCACACGGCTGCGCATCACCCAGATCCGGAGCAGGAGCGGCCGGCCACTCAAGCATCGCGCAACTCTCGAAGCGCTCGGGCTGCGCCGGCATCAGCAGACGGTGGAGCACGAGGACAGCCCGGCGATTCGCGGGATGATCTTCCAGATTCAGCCATCATGCTCGTGGTGGATGAAGTCGCAGGAGGGAGCGCCCAATGACGGATCTCAGCAACCTGTCGCGGCCGGCGAACGCGCACCGTGAGCGCAAGCGGCTGGGCCGCGGACCGGGGTCCGGACTGGGCAAGACGAGCGGCAAAGGCAACAAGGGACACAAGGCGAGCACCGGCGGCGGCATTCACCCGTGGTTCGAAGGCGGCCAGATGCCGCTGCAGCGGCGGGTGCCCAAGCGCGGCTTCCGCAACCCGTTCCGCACCGCGTACCAGGTCATCAACGTCGCCGACTGGTCGCACTGGCCGATAGACCGACATCACGCTGGAGCTGCTCCACGACGCATCGCTCGATCGATGCGGGCAACGGCATGCCCGTCAAGCTGCTGGGTAATGGCGTCATCGAGCGCAAGGTGACGGTGCACGTGCACGCGGCCAGCGCCAGCGGCGAAATCGAAGATCGAAGCCGCAGGCGGAACCGTCGAGCTGATCGGGAGCTGACGATGCGCAACCCGATTCCCAATCTGTTCCGGGTCCCGGAGCTGAAGCAGAAAATCCTGTTCACGCTGTTAGCGCTGGCGGTCTACCGCATCGGGGGCGCACATCACGGTGCCTTCGGTCGACTACGACGCGCTGCAGGCCGGCCTTCGGCCAGCTCGCAGAGGACGACACTCGGCCTCTTCGACATGTTCGTGGGCGGCGCGCTCTCACGCGCGACGGTCTTCGGACTGGGCATCATGCCGTACATCTCGGCGAGCATCATGTTTCAGCTGCTGGCCGCGGTGTTCCCGACGTCGAGAAGATGCAGAAGGAAGGCGACGAGGGCGCAAGAAGCTGACGCAGTGGACGCGCTACGCGACCGTCGCCCTCGCCGGCGCTGCAGGGTTACGGCTACGCGGTGTTCATCCAGAGCCTGAACAACGGCGCAGGCCGTCATCGCGACCCGGCTTCTCGTTCATCCTGATCACGACGATGCTGCTCGCTGGTCGGGGCGCGATCTTCGTCATGTGGCTCGGCGAGCAGATCACGGATCGCGGCATCGGCAACGGCATGTCGCTGCTGATCTTCTTCTCGATCATGGACAGCTTCCCGGCCGCGCGTGGCGACGCACGTGGGAGACGTTCCGCACCCGCGTGATCGGGCCGATCGCACTGATCGTGCTCGGTGCTCGTGATCGTCGGCGTGATCGCGCGGCGTCGTGGCCATGACCATGGCGGCGCGCAAGATCCCGGTGCAGATCCCGCGCAAGGTGATGGGCGCGGGCGGGTTCGCGAAGGACAGAAGAGCTTCATCCCGCTGCGCATCAATTCGGCGGGCGTGATGCCGATCATTTTCGCGCAGTCGATCATCATCGTGCCGGGCACACTGGCGGCGTTCACGCGCATGCCCGTTCCTGCAGCGACATCCAGGACATCGCTGCAGCCGGGCGGCTGGCTGTACAGTCGTGCTCTACGCGATCCTGATCTTCTTCTTCACGTACTTCTACACGGCGATCATCTTCAACCCGGTCGACCTCGCGGAGAACCTGAAGAAGCAGGGCGCGTTCATTCCGGGCGTGAAGCCGGGCGCGCGCACGGCCGAGTACATCGACTACGTGCTGAGCCGCATCACCGTCGCCGGCGCGGCCTATCTCTCGCTGATCGCGCTGCTGCCGTTCTTGATCTTCAACTGGTTCAATATCCAGACGTTCTTCTTCGGCGGCACGTCGCTGCTGATCGTCGTCGGTGTCGGTCTGGACACGGTCCAGCAGATGCAGCAGCACCTGCTGCTGCGCCACTACGAGGGCTTCATGAAGAAGGGCCGTGTCCGCTTCCGTGGCCGCCAGCGCTACATGTAGGTGGGCCGATCCGGTCGGGCGATGCGCCGGCCCGGCACGGCCGTGAGACGCGGAGCGGGCGGGGCTGCGTTGCCTCCCGGGCCCCTCTCGTTGCCAGGGACGTCGACGGCGCATGAACATCATTCTCTTCGGCCCGCCGGGCGCCGGCAAAGGCACGCAGGGCCCGCTGCTCGGCCGAGCGCTTCGACCTCGTCCGCCTCTCGACCGGCGACCTGCTGCGCGAGGCGGTGCGCAAGGGCACCGCGCTCGGCCTCCAGGCGCGCGTCTTCATGGATGCCGGCGAGCTGGTTCCGGATACCGTGATCCTGGGATGGTCCGGGAGGTCATGCAGGCTCAGCAGAACGGCGGTGGACTCATCTTCGACGGCTTCCCGCGCACCAGCGCGCAGGCCGAGGCGCTCGACGCCTGGCCGCGCGAACTGGGCAACGCCGCATTGACGCCGTGCTCGTCCTCGACGTCGATGACGATGTGACTCGTCCGCCGGTCTCGGCGGGCGACTGTACTGCCCGAACTGCGGCGCGGTCTTCAATCGCTACTCCGGATCCGCCGGCAGGCGGGACGCCTGCGACACGCTGCGGCATGCCGCTCGCTGCAGCGCGACGACGATCGCGAGGAGACGGTCCGCCGTCGCCTTCAGGTTTACCGCGAGCAGACCGCTCCCGTCGCTCGACGACCTTCGAGCAGCTGCGGTGTCCCGGTGCACTACATCGACGGGCGACCGCAGGTCGAGGAAGTGCAGACGCAGCGCTGACGCAGGCTCCTGGACCGATGATTCCGCTGCGAACGGACCTGAGATCGATGCCATCGGCCGCGGCCGGCGCCATCCTCGGGCGGCCTGTTCGACGCCATCGCGTCCGCGCATCGAACCCGGGCGTCTCGACCGCGGACCTCGACCGGTTTGCCGAAGACTTCATCCGCTCCCACGAGGGCGCCGTCCCCGTCGTTCAAGGGCCTGTACGGATTCCCGGCATCCCTCTGCACCTCGATCAACGAGGAAGTCGTGCACGGGATCCCGTCGAACCGCCGTGTCCTCGCGCGAAGGCGACATCATCAGTGTCGATGCCGGTGTGCAGGCTCGACGGCTGGTGTGCGCGATCAGCGCCGTCACGTACCCGGTCGGCGTCATCGAGCCGCGCGACCGCGACCTGCTCGATGTCACGCGCGAGCTCGCTCGAGGCCGGCATCGAGCAGGCCCGGCCCGGCAACCGCATTGGCGACATTGGCTGCGGCCATCCAGAGCGTCGCCGAGAGCGGCCGGCATGAGCGTGGTGCGCGAGCTGGTCGGCCACGGCGTCGGTCGCGATCCGCACGAGGAGCCGCAGGTGCCGAACTACGGCCGCAAGGGCACGGGCCTGCGCCTCCTCGCCGGCCTCGTCATCGCCATCGAGCCCATGGTCAACCAGGGCGCCGCACGGTACGGACGCTCCGCGACCGCTGGACCGTCGTGACCGCGGACGCATGCGGAGCGGCCATTTCGAGCACACGGTCGCCGTCACCGAGGCCGGTCCGCGCATCCTGACGCGGACGTAGCCGGCCTCCGGCAAGGCACAGCTGCCGCGACGGCAGCGGTGGGACGGGAACCATGGCAACCCATCGTCGCCGGCTCTGTGATAGAAAAGCTGGAAGGAGCGGCGGTGGCGGGGTTACGGGTTGATGGGATCCGAACCCTGCCAGTATATTCTATAGCTCTTCAATAACCGGAGGTTTGATGAAGGTTCGAAGCAGCGTGAAACCGATCTGCGAACACTGCCGGGTGATTCGACGCGCGGGCGTGGTCCGCATCATTTGCAAGAAGAACCCGCGGCACAAGCAGCGGCAGGGATAACCCATGGCGCGTATCGCAGGCGTTGATCTGCCACGCAGCAAGCGGATCGAGATCGCGCTCACCTACATTTTCGGGATCGGCGATTCCGACGGCGCAGCGGATCCTGAAGCAGACGGGCGTCGATCCGGAACGGCGTGTTCACGATCTGTCGGACGACGAAGTGAACCGGCTGCGCCGCGTGATCGAGAACCAGCACAAGGTGGAAGGCGCACTGCGTACGGAGACGTCCATGAACATGAAACGGCTCATGGACATCGGCTGCTATCGCGGGCTGCGGCATCGGCGCGGCCTGCCGGTGCGAGGCCAGCGGACGCACACGAATGCGCGCACGCAGAAGGGCAAGCGGGTCGCGATTGCGGGCAAGAAGAAGGCGCCGAAGAAGTAATCGGGGCATGCCGGAGACAGGGCAAACGAATGGCGAATCCGAAGAAAGGCGGCAGCCCGGCCGAAGCGGTCGAAGCAGGCATGTCGAAGCGGAAGGCATCGCGCACATCAAGGCGACCTTCAACAACACGCTGGTCACGATATCGGACATGGAGGGCCACGTGATCCGTGGGCGAGCGCGGGCAAGGCCGGCTTCAAGGGTTCGAAGAAGTCGACGCCCTTCGCGGCCACGGTCGCGGCGGAACAGGCGGGCCGGGAGGCGTTCAATCTCGGCATGAAGCGCGTGCACGTGCGCGTGCAGGGTCCGGGCAGTGGTCGTGAATCGGCGATTCAGGCGCTGGCATTCGGCCGGGCCTCAGATCCGCTCGATCCGCGACGTCACGCCGATCCCGCACAATGGCTGCCGGCCGCCGAAGAAGCGGCGGGTCTAGAGCGAAGCCGCGCGGCTGGGGCGCGGGAAGGAGACGAGGAGTTCAGGGTGTAAACCGCCAGGCCGTCCGGGCGGGAGGAAGCCCGCAGCAAACCACCGATCGCAGGAGAAGAGACGGTCCGCATGGCAAGGTACACCGGTCCGGTCTGCAAGCTGTGTCGCCGCGAAGGGCAGAAGCTCTTCCTCAAGGGAATGAAGTGTTATACGGAGAAGTGCCCGGTCGAGCGGCGTAATTACGCTCCCGGCCAGCATGGCCCACCGCAGGCGAGGCGACGCAAGCCTTCCGAATACTCGACGCAGCTGCGCGAGAAGCAGAAGGTGAAGCGCATCTACGGCGTGTCGGAGCATTACTTCAAAGGGCTGTTCGAGCGGGCGCTGAAGCAGACGGGTGTGACCGGCGAGAATCTGCTGATCGGCCTGGAGTCCCGTCTGGACAATGTGGTGTACCGGCTGGGCTTTGCCAGCAGCCGCAAGCAGGCGAGACAGCTGGTGCGGCACCGTCATGTGCAGGTGAACGGGCGCAGTGTGGACATTCCCAGTTACGCGGTGCGGCAGGGCGACGAGATACGGATCCACCCGGACTCGAAGGACCTGGTGCCCGTGCAGGCGTCGCTGGAGTCGCAAGACGCGGCCCATGATGGTGCGCTGGCTGGCGGTGGATGAGCAGTCGCGCGCGGGTCGCATGCTGGAGCGGCCGACGCGGGCGGACATCCCGCTGCCGGTCCAGGAGCAGCTGATCGTCGAATTGTACTCGAAGTAGCAGGAAGCCGCGGGCGAATGCCCGCGGGAAGCGGTGTGCCTTGTGGCCCACGCTTCCAACAGCTGGTTGTACGTACCGGATGGCGGATATCGTGCTGGTGATGGATACATCGCCGGCCTTAACCCCGGGAGGGAAAACGTGGAGCTGGATCTGACCGGGTTGGTACTGCCGCAGCGCGTCGAAGCGGTGCGGAAAACGGAAGACGGGCGCACTGCGGAATTCGTGGTAGCGCCGCTGGAGCGCGGTTTCGGCCAGACGCTCGGCAACAGCATGCGTCGCATTCTGCTGTCCTCGCTGCAGGGTTCGGCAGTCTGGGCCTTCCGCATGGAGGGCGTGGTGCACGAACACCAGACGGTGGCGGGCGTGGTGGAGGACGTGCACCAGATCATTCAGAATCTGAAGACCCTCGTGCTGGTGATGGACGAGACCAAGGAAGAGGCCACGCTGGAGCTGCGCGTGACCAAGGCGGGCCCGGTCTCGGCGCGCGCCATTGATCGTTCCACGCTGGTGCGTGTGCTCAACGAGGATCATCACCTGTTCACGCTGCAGGATGACCGCGAGATCAACGTGGTGCTGTACGTGAACAAGGGTCGCGGCTTCAAGACGGCGGAATCGCACACGCTGCCCAAGAACGCACCGGTCGACCTCGTGCGGGTGGACGCAATCTACAATCCGGTGCTGCGCGCGAATTTCACGGTGGACGAGACGCGCGTCGGCCAGCGCACGGACTTCGACCGTCTGACGCTGCTGGTGGAGACCAACGGCAGCATCACGCCGGAATCAGCCGTGGCGTACGGGGCCGAGCTGGCGAGGAAGCACCTGGCGTACCTGCTTCGTTTCGTGGAGCCCGCGGCCTCGGCGCCGCCGGTGCCGGGCGCGGTGCGGGTGCCGGCGCAGATGCGTGACCTGTTCCGTCGTCCGATCGACGAGCTGGCCGAGCTGTCCGTGCGCTCTGTCAACTCGCTGAAGAAGGAGAACATCATCACCCTGGGCGACCTGGTGCAGCGCACGGAAGACCAGATGCTGAACATCGAGAACTTCGGCATCAAGTCGCTGGAAGAAATCCGGCAGTTCCTGTCGGAGCACGATCTGCACTTCGGCATGAAGCTGGAGGCAGGCGAGGATGGCGAAGTGTTCGTGGTGAAGGAGCAGGGCGCGGACGGGTCGGGCGGCGCGAGCGTGCCGCGCACGACGGAAGAGGAATCATAAGATGCACCATCGCAAGAAGGGCCGCTATTTCAACCGCACGGCGGAGCACCGGAAGGCGATGCTGCGGAACATGGCGACTTCGCTGTTCCTGCACGGCCGCGTGCAGACCACGACGGCAAAGGCGAAGGAGCTGCGGCAGTATGCGGAGCCGCTGATCACGAAGGCGAAGCGCGGCGATCTGCACGCACGCCGTCTGGTCGCGCGCAAGATCACGGACGCCGAAGCGCTGACGAAGCTGTTCGCGGAGATCGGCCCGCGCTACGTGGAGCGGCCGGGCGGTTACACGCGCGTGCTGCACCTCGGGCATCGCAGTGGCGATGCGGCGGAGATCGCCATCATCGAGCTGGTTGACTAGGGATTCGGTGTCATGATGCGCGAGACTGCGGCGGGGCTGCGCGTGCTGTCGGGCACGCTGCTGATGGTGCTGGCGGCCTGCGGTGGGTCCGGCGATCGCGCAGGCGCGTCGGCGGACACGGCGAAGGCCGCACCGATGGCCGCAGCCACGCCGGTCGCGGCAGCGGATTTTTCGGAGAATACCGACCATTACTGGGGGCAGGAGATCGAGCTGCAGGGCGTGATCGTGGTGCAGCAGATGTCCGCGGACATCATCTGGGTCGAGCTCCCCCCGCGCAGCACGCCGTTCCCCGTGAAGCTGTCGGCAGAGCTGGCCGCGAAGCCGCCCTCCGTGCAGACACGGGTGGACATCACGGGGACGGTGCTGGAGAAAACGGATTCCGTGCTGAACGCATGGCAGACGGCGGGCGCCATCAAGGATGCGGGCCAGCGGGCGCAGATGGAATTCGGCACGACGTTCATCGAGGCACGGCAGATTCGCCCGGCCCGATCATAACCGGATTGCAGGGGTCAGCCGGCCTGTGCATTGCGAAGGCCGGCTTCGAAGGAGGAATCGCGATGGCTCGCGTCTGTCACGTTTGCAACAAGGGCACGACATTCGGCAACAATGTCAGCCACGCGAACAACCGTACGCGGCGGCGCTGGGAAGCGAACCTGCGGCGGGTGCGCATCATTACGGCGGAAGGTGAGCGGCGCCACGTGCGCGTCTGCACGCGTTGCCTGTCCGCGGGGAAGATCCGCAAGGCCGGCTGAAGCGGCCATGGTTGAACGGAGTGTGCTCGTCGAGCCCGGCCCGATTGTGCCGGGCTCGTTTGTTAGCGGGCCGGTCGACGGGGGTGCGTATCCGCATGCGCCACGAAGACAGACGCGGTCGCGACTCGTAGCGGCATCATGCTGAGCGACGCAACGCTGCTCGCGCGAGCGGCGGACACCACCGTGCCGCACCTGCTGTTGGCGCTCATTGCCATACTGGTTTCGGCAAAACTGCTGGGCGAAGTGGCGGAGCGCGTGGGGCAGCCCGCGGTGCTGGGCGAGCTGCTGGCGGGCGTGCTGCTGGGCAGCTCGCTGCTGGGCGTGGTGGATCCGCACGACCCCGTGATCCACCTGTTAGCCGAGATCGGCGTCATTCTCCTGCTGTTCCAGATCGGGCTGGAAACCGATCTGAGCCGCCTGCTGCGTGTGGGCCTCACCTCCACGACCGTGGCCATTGTGGGTGTGCTGCTGCCATTCACAGGCGGCTATTTCGTGTCGCGCGCACTGGGACTCGCGCAGCTGCCCGCCGTCGTCGCAGGCGCGGCGCTAACGGCCACATTGGTGGGCATTACGGCACGCGTTCTCTCGGATCTCGGCCGTCTGCATGATCCGGAGAGCCAGGTGGTGCTGGGCGCGGCGGTGATCGACGACATCATCGGACTCGTCATTCTTGCGGTGGTGGATCAGGTGGTGGAGGGCGCGCAGCTGACCGCGCACGGGATCGCAACCACCACACTGTCCGCCTTCGGCTTCGTGGCCATCACCGTCGTGCTCGGGCGCATGCTCGTGCCTCGCCTCTTCGATCTGCTGGCCCGTCTGGGGCGGGAAGAGACGCTGGCCAGCATGGCCATCGCGCTGGCGTTCACGGTGTGCTTCCTGGCCTTCGAAGCGGGGTCGGCGCTGATCATTGGCGCCTTCGCGGCCGGACTCACGCTGGCGCCGACGCGCCACGCACGTACCGTGGAACACGGCGTGCTGCACCTGGGCATGTTCTTCGTTCCCATCTTCTTCGTGTCGGTGGGTGCATCGGTCGATGTGCGATCCTTCGCGGAGCCGCGCATTGCCCTGGTGGGCGGCGCCCTGATCGTGGTGGCGATACTGGGCAAGGTGCTCGCCGGTCTGGCGCCATTCTGGATGCGGGGTAACAAGCTGGTAGTCGGCGTGGGCATGATCCCGCGCGGCGAAGTGGGGCTGATTTTCGCGCAGATGGGGTTGGCCACGGGAGCGCTCGATACCGGCATCTTCAGCGCGATTACCATGATGGTCATGGTAACCACACTGATCACACCGCCCGTGCTGCGCGTTCTGTTCCCGCCGATACGCGGACGTCCACACGAGGATGCTGGCGCTGTGGCCGAGCTGACCACGGAAGCCTGAGCGCCAGGCTGACCCGGGAGCCCTGGGGATCACCATGAACAATGTCGGGATGCAAGCCATGGATGGCGCTGTGCTCGACGCGCTGCTGCAGCGCATAGCGCGGCGGGAGGCGCGCTGCGGCGTCATCGGACTGGGTTATGTCGGCCTGCCGCTGGCGGTGGAAATCGCGAGCCAGGGTTTTGCGGTGACAGGTTACGATGTATCGAGTCGCGTGGTCGATGATGTGAATGCCGGCCGCTCGCACATCGGCGATGTCACCGACGCAGTGCTGGCGCCGCTGGTGCGCGCCGGCCGGCTCGGGGCCACGACCGATGCCGCGCAGCTGGGCGGGTGCGATACGGTCTCCATATGCGTGCCGACGCCGCTCTCGAAGACACGCGACCCGGACGTCAGCTACGTGCTGGCCGCCACCGAGGCGGTGGCGGCAGCGTTGCGACCGGGCCAGCTGATCATTTTGGAGAGCACGACGTATCCGGGCACGACGCGCGAGCTGGTGCAGCCGCGGCTGGAAGCCGCAGGCCTGCGTGCGGGTCGCGACTTTTTCCTCTGTTTCAGCCCGGAGCGCGTGGATCCGGGCAATGCGCGCTGGGCGGTGCGCAACACACCCAAGGTGATTGGCGGGATCACGGCGGCCTGCACACAGGCGGGTACGGCCTTCTACGGCCAGGTCATGGAGCGGGTCGTCACGGTATCTTCAACCGAGGCGGCGGAGCTGGCGAAACTGCTGGAGAACACCTTTCGCGCAGTGAACATCGCTCTGGTGAACGAAATGGCGCAGGTCTCCGACCGGCTGGGTGTGGATGTGTTCGAGGTGATCGATGCGGCGGCCAGCAAGCCGTTCGGCTTCATGCGCTTCGAGCCCGGCCCCGGCATTGGTGGCCACTGCATTCCGCTCGATCCGCTGTATCTCGCGTGGAAGATGCGAACACTCAATTACAAGACCCGGCTCATCGACCTGGCCAGCGAAGTCAACAGCGAGATGCCGCGATACGTCGTGGACAAGGTGCAGGATGCACTGAACACGGAGCGCAAGCCGGTGAACGGCAGCCGCATCCTGATCGTGGGTGTCGCGTACAAGCGCGACGTGGATGATCTGCGGGAGAGCCCGGCGCTGGACGTGATGCGCCTGCTCGAGGCCAGGGGCGCAATGGTGCGTTATCACGATCCGCTGGTGGCGGAGATTCGCGAAGAGGGCGAGGAGCGAAACAGCACGCCCCTGACACGGGAAGTCCTGGGCGAGACCGACTGCGTCGTGATCATCACGAACCACAGCATCGTCGACTACGACCTGATTGCGGCGGCCGACTGCCCGGTCGTGGATCCGCGCAACGCAATGAAAGGCCGCGGCGGGAGCCACGTGATCGGCCTGAGCGGCTCGCTGCAGCGGGGCGGGGGAGTGGTGGCCTCCGTTGCCTGATCCAGCACAGGGGCTAGCTAACAGGACGATCAGCGGAGCGGGATTCGTCGACCTGCACAACCATCTCATTCCGGGAGTGGATGATGGGGCGCAGGACAGCGCCGAGAGCAGTCACGCGCTCGCGGCCATGGCGGAAGATGGCGTCTGTGCCCTGGTGGCGACGCCGCACGTCGAGCTGGCGCTGGAAACGCGCGGCGGGCTGGCAGGGCGCCTGGCCGAGCTGGATCTGGGCTGGGAGAACCTGCAGCGGTGCGCAGAGGAAGCAGGCGTGGCCGTGCGGCGCGGCGCCGAGCTGCGACTCGACACGGCGGACCCGGATCTGAACGACCCGCGACTGCGCCTCGCGGGTGGTCCCTTCGTGCTCGTCGAGTTTCCCTTCTTCATGGTTCCACCCCGCTCTCACCGCGTGCTCAGCCTGATCCGGAGCCGGGGATGGACGCCGCTCGTGGGCCATCCCGAACGTTACAGCGGCATCGATGCGGAACTGGATGTGGTGGCGGAATGGCGCGCGGCCGGTGCGCGACTGCAGGTGAACGGCGGCTCTCTTCTCGGGCGATACGGAGAGGCGCCGCGCGCGGTCGCGCTCGCGCTGCTGGCGCGCGGCTGGGCGGACTATCTGGGGAGCGACTATCATGCACGCGGCCGGCCACGCGTGCGCGACTATCACGCGCTGCTGGTGGAAGCTGGTGGGGCGACGCAGGCCGAGCTGCTGCTCAGTACGAATCCGCGGCGGCTGCTGCGCGGCGAGCAGCCGCTCCCCGTGCCGGCGCTCGTCCTGGGCAGCGAGAAGCCCGCGCGCGGCTGAGGCGTTTCAGGGGACCAGTGTGCGGGATTTCGAGTCGCGCTCTTCGACGAGCGTGTGGAAGTAGGGAATGGTCGCCCGCAGGCCTTCTTCGAGGGAGACGGCGGGCTCCCAGCCGAGCACGCGCCGGGCGAGCGAGATGTCAGGTCGGCGCACCTTGGGGTCATCCTCGGGCAGCGGGAGGAATTCGATGGTGGAGCTGCTCTGCGCCAGGGCGATGATGCGACGGGCCAGCTCGACAACAGGCAATTCGATCGGGATTGCCGATGTTCACAGGACTGGTCCAGTCCGACATGAAGAGACGGTAGATGCCGTCGACTTCATCACTCACGTGGCAGAAAGAACGCGTCTGCGAGCCATCGCCGTAGACGCTGATCGGCTCGCCACGGAGCGCCTGCACAATGAAGTTGGAAATGACACGGCCGTCGTTGGGTCGCATGCGCGAACCGTAGGTGTTGAAGATGCGCACAATGCGCGTGTTCAGGCCGTGGAAGCGGTGGTACGCCATGGTCATGGCTTCGGCGAAGCGCTTGGCCTCATCATAGACACCGCGCGGACCGACCGGATTGACGTGGCCCCAGTAGGACTCGGGTTGCGGATGCACCTGCGGATCGCCATACACTTCGGACGTGGAGGCCAGCAGGTATCTTGCCTTCTTGGCGCGGGCCAGGCCGAGCGTCTTGTGCGTACCCAGACTGCCCACCTTCAACGTCTGAATGGGCAATTCCAGATAGTCCACGGGGCTGGCCGGGCTGGCGAAGTGCAGGACACCGTCGAGTGCGCCGTCCACGTAGACGAAATCCGTCACGTCGTGCAGAATGAAGCGGAACGCCGGATTGCCGATGAGGTGGGCGATGTTCTCGGGCGAACCGGTGATGAAGTTGTCGATGCCGATGACAGTGTGGCCTTCGGCGAGGAAACGGTCGCAGAGGTGGGAGCCGAGAAAGCCGGCGGCACCAGTAATCAGAATACGCATGAGCAGAAGGTTATCCACGGGGGGAGCAGGGCACAAGCCGGCGCGCGCGCACACGGTGCCAGGGCGATGCTGGCGGTGAACGGGTACTGGAGAGGGACATGCACGTAGCGGTCATCGGCACAGGATACGTTGGACTGGTGGTAGGCGCGGGTCTGGCTGACAGCGGCAATGATGTCATCTGCGTCGACATCGATGCGGGCAAGATTGCGCGCCTCAATCGCGGCGAGATCCCGATCTACGAGCCCGGTCTCGAGCTGATCGTGGAACGCAACCTGAGCGACGGCCGACTGCGCTTCGGGACCGATGTGCCGGCGGCGGTACGTGAGTCGTCGGTGATCTTCATCGCGGTGGGAACGCCACCGGGCGAGGATGGCTCGGCCGACCTGCAGCACGTGGTAGCCGTGGCCGAGACGATCGGACGCAGCATGAACGGCGAAAAGGTGGTCATCACGAAGAGCACGGTACCGGTGGGCACCGCGAACATCGTGCGCCGCACGATCGAGCAGCACACGCGCCACACGGTGCATGTATGTTCCAACCCGGAGTTCCTCAAGGAGGGCGCCGCGGTGGATGACTTCATGAAGCCGGATCGGGTGGTGGTGGGTGTGGACTCGGAGTACGCACGGGACGTGCTGGCCGAGCTGTACGGACCCTTCGTGCGCACCGGCAATCCGGTGATCTTCATGGACATTGCGGCGGCGGAGATCACGAAATACGCAGCTAACGCGATGCTTGCGACGCGCATCTCCTTCATGAACATGGTGGCGACACTGTGCGAGCGGGTGGGCGCGGATGTGAGCATGGTGCGCAAGGGAATCGGACCGATGCGCGCATCGGCCAGGCGTTTCTCTTCCCGGGCTGCGGCTATGGTGGCAGCTGCTTCCCCAAGGACGTGAAGGCGCTGGTGCGCACGCTGCTCGACAACGGCGTGGACGCGGGCATCCTGGAAGCCGTGGAGCGCGTCAACGAGAGCCAGAAGCACGTGCTGGTGCAGCGCGTGGAGGGCCGCTTCGGCGGAGAACTCAGCGGGCGGCACTTCGCGGTGTGGGGCCTCAGCTTCAAGCCGGAAACGGACGACATGCGCGAGGCAGCCGCGATCGTGGTGGTGAACGGACTGCTGCAGCGCGGCGGCACGGTCAGCGTGCACGATCCCGTGGCCATGGAGGCTGCGCGCGGCGTGTTCGGCGAGCGCGTGACGTATGCCGAGCACAACTACGACGCGCTGGCGGGCGCCGACGCGCTGCTCATCGTGACGGAATGGAAACAGTACCGGACACCGGACTTCGGGCGCATGAAGGCGCTGATGCGGCAACCGATCATTTACGACGGTCGCAACCTGTTCGAGCCGTCACAGATGACGCGGCTGGGTTTCGAGTATCAGGGCATTGGCCGGGCCGGTCCGCCAACCGGGGGCAAGGCATAATGGCGAGTAACGAGCTGCGGCTCCATCGCTCCGGCTCGCGACACCTGGACACCAGGCAGCGCGAGATCATTGAGCGCGGGCGGCGAGCCTTCGAGCGCAAGGACTACACATCCGCGCTCGCCGACTTCCGCAGTGTGCTCGAGAGTAACCCGGAGTTTGCGGATATCCGCCACCTGTGCGGCCTCTGTCTGAGTTTTCTGGGACAGGCGGAGCAGGCGCTGGTGGAGTTCGATCGAGCGCTGGCGCTCAACGACCAGTACGTGGAGGCGCACCTGAATCGCGCGCTCATGCTGAACGAGCTGGGTCGCTTCGAGGAAGCAGCGCAGGCCTTCGAACGCGCGGGTTATTACGAGTACGCCGTCGCCGGCCGCTTCCCGGCGGCCATCACCGCACGGCTTGCGCACGCGCACGCGCAGGTGGGTGACCTCTACGTGGAAGCGGGCGCGCCACTGGAAGCCGCAGCGCAGTTCCGCCGGGCACTCGAGCTGCGTCCGCGCTTCCACGACATCCGGAACAAGCTGGCGCAATCCCTGCTACAGGTGGGAGACCTGGCCGGTGCGGTCGAGCAGTTGAGCATGGCGCTGGCCGGGAACCCGCGCTTCGTGCCGGCCCGGCTGAATCTCGGTCTGGCACTGTACCGCCAGGGCGACCGGTCCGGAGCCAGGCGCGAATGGGAGGAGTGTCGTGCGCAGGACGCGGAGAACGCACAGGTGGCCGCATATCTGGCGCTGCTGGACGCGTCGTCAGCGTGAGGGTGCGCGCCGGGTGAGGATGCGTCCCCCGTACGGCATTCTCGTTTTGTGCGCGCTGCTCGCGGCGGCGTGCAGCGGCACCGCCGAGCCCGCGCTCGCCCGCGGCGACCATTTCTGGGCGGACTCCAACTACACGTCGGCGCTGGCCGAGTATCGGCTGGCACTGCGTCAGGGTCGCGACGCGCCGACGCTGGTACGCGTGGCGCACGCCTACATTGAGACCGGGCAGTTCGAGCGGGCGCGCGAGCTGTACGACACGCTCATCGCAGAAGACGCCGGCGTACACGGACCAGGCGATCTTCGACTATGTGACTGTCGCGATGCGGGCGAGGGACCGCGCCGACCGGTATGGTCTGGCGAGCGCGGTCAATGCGGCGCTGGCGCTGCGGCCGGGCCTGCCACTCGATGACTTCGCCGTGCCGCTGGCGAGGTATTACGCGAGCACGGGTGACCCGGCGAAGGCGCTCGACTACTACGAGCGGGCGCTGACGTCGTCGCCGAAGGACAGCATCCCGAAGCTGCTGTTCGAGATTGCGCAGGTGCATGAAGCGCAGGGGAACTGCGCGGAAGCGATCGGTTTCTTCCGCGCCTTCCGGCAGCGAGCGCCCGCCGATCCGCAGGCCGGAGACGCCGACTGGCACATTGGCAACTGCGCGTTCACGCTGGCGCGCAGGGAGCACCAGGACGGCGACACGGACCAGGCGCTGGCCCACCTGAATGCGTTGCTCGATCTGGGTGTGCCCAAGAACCTGCTGGACGAAGCGTGGTTCGAGAAGGGTGAGATCCTGCTGGAACTGGGGCGGCGGGATGACGCGATGTTTGCCTACCTCATGGTACTGGAACTGAACAAGGCGAGTTCGGGCCAGATTGTGGACCGGGCGCGCCGCCGCATCGACGAGCTGCGCTTCGGCCGCTCTGGTGGCCGCTGATGCCATGGCACTGCGCCCGCGCTGGCCGGATCTTGAAACCCGGCCGGACGGGGCCGGGTAAGCAGACCGCTGTTCCCATGGCTTCTGAAGAGGTGAATCAACACGTATGAAGCGGCTCGCGCTGGTCCTGCTGCTGCTGGCGGGTTGCGCATCGAGCGGGCCACGGCTAGCGCAGATGGAGGCCGATGCTCTGCTCAAGTACGGCATCGACAAGGCCACTGCACACAAGTGGGACGAGGCTTCGCGTGCGCTCGAGCAGTTCGTGCTGCAGTTCCCGACGCACGCGCGCTATCAGGAAGCGCGCTATCGTCTGGCGCAGGTCTATACGGGTAAGCGGGAGTTCCTGACCGCCGCTTCGGAATTTGCGCGTCTGGCCAATGATTTTCCGACTGGTGATTATGGCGACGACGCGCGCTTCGGGGTCTGCGACTCGTACTACCAGCTGTCGCCCAAGCCGGAACTGGATCAGCAGTACACACGCACGGCGATCGAGGAATGCCGGGGGATGGCTGCGGCCTATCCGGAGAGCGAGTTCGCGGCGCGCGCCAAGACCATGGTCACCGAGCTGGAGAACCGGCTGGCGGAGAAGGTCTACCTGAATGGCGACTTCTATTTCCGCCGCGGTTGCCCGGACTGCGCCATCATCTACTTCCAGGAACTGCTGGACAACTATCCGGGCGCGGAAGCCACACCCAGGGCCCTGCTGCGCCTGTACGAGTCCTACACGAAGATCGGCTACGCGGAGGAGGCGACCCAGACCCGCGAGCGCCTGCTGAAGGAGTATCCCGACAGCAAGGAGGCGCAGCAGGTCAAGGAAGCGTCGATCGCCTCGGCTCCGTGAGGCTGGGCCTCTTCGGGGGCACCTTTGATCCCCCGCACATCGGACACCTCATTGCTGCCCAGGACGCACAGCTCGCGCTGAAGCTCGACCGCGTACTGTTCATTCCGGCGGGCACGCCACCGCACAAGCGGGTGGCGGGGCTTTCACCGGTTGCCGCGCGGCTGGAGATGGTGCGTGCCGCCGTGGCTGGTAACGCGTCGTTCGAGGTTGACGAGCTGGAGATCGTGCGCGCCGGCCCCTCCTACACGGTCGACACGCTGCGCACATACCGTGAGCGCCATCCCGACGCTGCGTTGTACCTGCTGCTGGGCGCGGATCAGTTCACGGATTTCCCGAAATGGCACGAGCCGGATGAGATCCGGCGGCTGTCGACGCTGGTGGTGCTGGAACGGGCGGGCTCCAGCACTGTGGCAGGTGTCACGACCGTGGCGGTCACGCGCGTCGATGTATCGGGCACGGAGATCCGCCGCCGCGTGCACACCGGTGAATCGATCCGCTACCTGGTTCCCGACCCGGTAGTGCAGTGCATCGAGCGACACCGACTGTACCGCAGCGCTCCAGAAACGCGCTGACGGAAGCGGAAAAACGTCGCCCGCAGCCCGGACCGGGCCACGGACCGCGGGGTAGGACCGCAGATCGAGGCGAGAGCGGGCCGGACGAGGTGCCGGGCGCGGGCGAAGAGGGGTTCCGCGCGCCGGGCTGCGCGACATGAGCGGGCCCATCCACGTCTCCACCCAATGACACGGGAATCATGTTCAAGGCACTGGTAACGAAGATCGTTGGCGACCGGCATGCGCGTGAAGTCAGGAAGCTCACGCCGCTGGTGGACCAGATCAACGAAATCGCCGATCAGCTGGCCTCGGTGCCGGAGGAGGAGCTGCGCGGTCAGACGGAAAAACTGCGTGGCATCATCCATGAGCGCATTGGCGAGCTGGAAGCGGACGTGGCGCGGCTGCGCGATCAGAAGCGCCACACGGAAGACGCGGCCGAGCGCGAGCAGCTGACAGTCGAGATCCGGAGTGCGGAGGATACGCTCAAAGAAGCCATTGAAGATGTGCTCGACGAGATCCTGCCCGAGGCCTTCGCCACGGTGAAGGAGGCGTGCCGCCGGCTGATGGGCCACGACATCATCGTCACTGGTCTCAACATGAAGTGGGACATGGTGCCGTACGATGTACAGCTGATCGGCGGCATCGCGCTGCACCAGGGCAAGGTCGCGGAAATGGCCACGGGCGAAGGCAAGACGCTGGTGGCCACCATGCCGCTGTATCTCAACGCGCTGGCGCGGCGGGGCGCGCACCTGGTGACGGTGAACAACTACCTGGCGCAGCGCGACAGCGAGTGGATGGGCACCATCTACCGCTATCTCGGTCTGACCGTCGGCTGCATCGATCTGCACGAGCCGGGCACGCCGGAGCGGCGCGAGGCCTACAACGCCGACATCACGTACGGCACCAACAACGAGTTCGGGTTCGATTACCTGCGTGACAACATGGTGCACCAGCTGGATCAGCGGGTGCAGCGGGGGCACTACTACGCGATCATCGACGAGGTCGACTCCATCCTCATCGACGAGGCGCGCACGCCGCTGATCATCAGCGGGCCGGTAGGCGAGGAGCAGGCGGACGAGTATCGTCGCTACAATCCGTCGGTGGATTCGCTGTACCGCAAGCAGACCCGCATCGTGAACGAGCTGATCGCGGAGGCCGAGCGCCAGCTGCAGCAGAGTCAGCAGGACGAAGCCGGAACACGGCTGTTAGCGGCGAAGCGAGGGGCGCCCCGGAACAAGCGGCTGCTCAAGATGTTCGCGGACGAGCCGGCACTGCAGAAGCTGGTGCAGAAGTCGGAAGCCGACTTCATGCGCGAGAAGCGGCTGCACGAAGTGGATGAGATGCTGTTCTTCGCCATGGATGAGAAGGGGCACAGCATCCACCTTTCGGACAAGGGCTACGACGAGCTGTCACCGTCGGACACGCAGGCGTTCGTGGTGCCCGACCTGTCGGAGGCCGTGGGCACCATCGAACGCGATCCCGATCTGTCCGCCGAAACCAAGCTGGAGCGCATTGCCGGGCTGGAGCGCGAGTACGCCGAAAAGAGCCAGCGGATGCACGCCATTCACCAGCTGCTGAAGGCGTACACGCTCTACGGCCGGGACGAGCAGTACATCGTCGAGGATGGTCAGGTCATCATTGTCGACGAGTTCACGGGCCGCAAGATGACGGGCCGGCGCTGGTCCGACGGACTGCACCAGGCGGTGGAAGCGAAGGAAGGCGTGAGCGTGCGCGGCGAGACGCAGACGCTGGCGACGATCACCATCCAGAACTACTTCCGCATGTATGACAAGCTGTCCGGCATGACGGGCACGGCGGAGACGGAAGAGTCGGAGTTCCACCAGATCTACGGCCTGGAAGTAACGGTCATCCCGACCAACAGGCCGGTGATCCGCGATGACCGCCATGACCTGGTGTACCGCACCAAGCGCGAGAAGTACAACTCCATCATGGACGAGATCGAGCGGCTGAACCGCATGCAGCTGCCGGTGCTGGTGGGCACGGTCTCGGTGGATGTGTCGGAAACCCTGTCGCGCATGCTCAAGCGGCGGGGCATCCCGCACAACGTGCTGAACGCGAAGTACCACAAGCAGGAAGCCGAGATCGTGGCCGGCGCCGGCCTGCCGGGCGCGGTCACGATCGCCACCAACATGGCGGGCCGCGGCACCGACATCAAACTCGGTGTTGGGGTGACGGCCTCACGCGATGGCGCGTGGCTGGACGCGCACGAGGTGGAGGCCGCGGGCGTTGCCACATCGCCGGATCCCGGGCGCACGGTCGAGGTCGATTCGATCCGGACCGAGACGGAAGTCGAGGTCGGCGGCCTGCACATCATTGGCTCGGAGCGGCACGAGTCGCGGCGCATTGACCGGCAGCTGCGCGGCCGCGCAGGCCGGCAGGGCGACCCCGGCGCCACGCAGTTCTTCCTGTCGCTGGAAGACGATCTCATGCGCCTGTTCAATTCGGAACGGGTCGCCGGGATCATGGAGAAGCTGGGCGCACAGGAAGGCGAAGTCATCACGCACGCACTGGTGACGCGCTCCATTTCCAGTGCGCAGAAGCGCGTCGAGACGCAGAACTTCGAAGCCCGCAAACGGTTGCTGGAATACGACGACGTGATGAACCAGCAGCGTGAGGTGATCTACGACCGCAGGCTGTTCGCGCTGGAAGGCGGCGAGGACCTCAAGGGCGAGGTGTGGGAGAACGTCGAGCACACGGTGCGCGCCAGTGTGGCCGAGTTCGCGCCCGCGGATGAACGGCCCAGCCGCTGGGACCTGGCCGGCCTGCGCAACCGGCTGCAGCTCGATTATTTCCTGGCGGTGGCCGAGCTGCCCATGGAGAACGACGAAGAGGCGGAACCGCCGTTCGCCGACCTGCACGAGCTGGAGACGTTCGCCGTCGACAAGGTGCACGAAGCGTATCGCCGCAAGCTGACCACGTTCGGCGAACATACCGAGGGTGTGCTCTCCTTCATTCTGCTCAACGTGATCGACCAGAAGTGGCGCGATCACCTCTACGACCTGGACCACCTGAAGGCGTCGATCGGATTCCGCGGCTGGGGGCAGAAGGATCCGCTCATCGAATACAAGCAGGAAGCCTATTCGATGTTCGTCGATCTGATGGCCGATCTGCGCAAATCGATCGCCACGATGACGTTCCGTATGCAGTTGTCGGTGCAGCGGCCGCCGCCGCCACCCCTGGGCATGCCGCGCCGGCTCATTCTCTCGGGCCCGGGCGGACCCGACGGTGCAGCGGCGGCGCCGCCGCCGCCGCGGGAGCCGGAAGCAGATGATCCACTGGCCGCGGCTTTTGCCGGCAGCCAGCGGCTGGCCGGACCCGTGCGCCATGCGTCGCCGCCGCTGCCTCCGGGTCCGGATGTGCGCCGGCTGCACACCAATCGCGATGAGAATGGCGGCGCTCCCAAGGCCTCGCCGGCGAAGGGGGAGCAGAAGGTGGGTCGCAATGATCCGTGTCCGTGCGGCTCGGGCAGGAAGTACAAGAAGTGTCACGGCGCGATGGAGGCGTGAGCCTTCTAACAGCGTGTCAGGATGAAGCGGCGTGTGGCGCCGGCGTGCGGCACACGCGGGAGAGAGAGCCATGGCAGGGGCCGGGAGGATGGTGGCACAGGCAACGGCGCGCGAGCGCCGTTATGCCATCAGGGAATGGCCGGCTGGCGAGCGTCCGCGCGAGCGGCTGAGCGGCGCCGGCCCCGCGGCCCTGTCCACCCGCGAGCTGCTCGCCATCCTGATCGGCAGCGGCACGAGCGAGCAGTCGGCCGTGGAAGTGGCGGGTGAGCTGCTGCGCCGGGGCGAAGGCTCATTGCGCCGGCTGGGCGCGGCGCAGCTGAGCGAGCTGGAGCGCGTGCCGGGCGTGGGCCCTGCGGTGGCGGCGAGGATCGTGGCGGCGGTGGAACTGGGTCGTCGCCTGGCCCGTGAAGAGCCGGAGGTGCGCGGCCGCATCACCGGTGCGCGCGATGTGTACGATCGCTGTGCGCCCTATCTGCGCGATCAGGTGCAGGAGGAGTTCCGCGTGCTCATGCTCAACACGCACCACGCGGTGACGCGCGAAGTGGTGGTGACGCGTGGCACGCTGGACAGCGCCGTCGTGCACCCGCGCGAAGTCTTCCGCGGGGCCGTGCTGGAAAGCGCCTCCTGCGTCATCCTGGTGCACAATCATCCATCGGGCGACCCGGCTCCCTCACCGATGGATCGTGATGTCACGCAACAGCTGGTCGAAGCGGGCCGCACACTGGGCATTCCCGTGCTGGATCACGTCATCATCGGCGACGGCTGCTACCTGTCATTCGTGGAGGCGGGCCTGCTGCCGCGCAACTGACCATGGCAACGACCGAGACGAAAGCACCCGGAAGCGCACTGGCCGCACTGCCCGCCAAATTGCGGGATGCGCTGGAGCCGCACGCGGACCGGCTCGACCTCGGTCTGATTGCGCACGCGTACGAGTTCGGCGCGCGGGCACATAAGGGACAGAAACGCGCCTCAGGCGAAGAATTCACCGTACACCTCGTCGAGGTGGCCCGCATTCTCGCCGAACTGCACCTCGAATGCCGTTTCCATTGCCGCCGCGCTCATCCACGATGTCGTCGAAGACACCGGTGTCACGCTGGAGACGGTGGCAGCGGAGTTCGGACCCGAGGTTGCGCGCATCGTCGATGGTGTCACCAAGATCGGCAAGGTGCAGTTCCGCTCGAGCACGGAGCAGCAGGTCGAGAACTACCGCAAGCTGCTGCTGTCGATGGCGCAGGACGCGCGCGTCATCGTGATCAAGCTGGCGGACCGGCTGCACAACATGCGTACGCTCGAGCACCTGCGGCCGGAGAAGCGGCGGCGCATTGCGCTGGAGACGCGCGAGATCTACGCACCGCTCGCGCACCGTCTGGGCATGGCGCAGCTGCGCTGGGAGCTGGAAGACCTGGCGTTCAAGCATCTGGAGTCGGATGCGTACCGCGACCTGGCGGAGAAGATCGCGGAGAAGCGGCAGGAACGCGAAGCCATGATCGAGGCGCTGCGCGGGCCGCTCGAGGAAGAGCTGCGCAAGTCCGGCATTCCCTGCGAAGTATACGGCCGGCCCAAGCACCTGTGGTCGATCCACCGCAAGATCCTCAAGCGGGGCAAGCCGTACGAGGAGATCTACGACCTCATGGCCATCCGCGTGGTGACGGACAACGTGGGCAACTGCTACCACGCGCTGGGTGTGATCCACAACAAGTGGACGCCGCTGCAGGAGCGCTTCCACGACTACATTGCCACACCCAAGTCAAATCTGTACCGCTCGCTGCACACGACCATCTTCGGGCCGGGCGGCCGGCTGTACGAGATCCAGATCCGCACGCACGAGATGCACCGCACGGCCGAATATGGTATCGCGGCGCACTGGCGCTACAAGGAGGGCGAGAAGCACCGCACGGGCGATCTGGTGGACGAGCGGCTGACCTGGTTCCGCCAGGTGCTCGAGTGGCAGCAGGAGACGCGCGAGCCGGAGGAATTCATGGAGTTCCTCCGCATCGACCTCTTCCACGACGAGATCTTCGTCTTCACGCCGCGCGGCGATGTGAAGCAGCTGCCCAAGGGTGCGACACCCATCGATTTCGCGTTCGCCGTGCACACCGAGGTGGGCTACCACTGTTCGGGCGCGCGCATTAACGGGCGGTTATCGCCACTCTCGCGCGAGCTGAAGAACGGCGACACGGTGGAAGTGTCGACGGACCCGCGGCAGAAGCCGTCGCGCGACTGGCTGGCGTTCGTGAAGACGGCGAGGGCGAGGCAGAAGATCCGGCAGTGGATCAAGCAGGAGGAGTCGGCGGCGGCGATCGGGCTGGGTCGCGAGCTGTTCGAGCGGGAACTGCGCAAGGCACGCAAGGGCCGGCCCACGGATGAGGCGCTGCAGCACACGGCCGAAGCGCTGGGCTACTCGAACTTCGAGCAGGTGCACATCGCGCTGGGCCGCGGCGACCTGGGTCCGGCCGCCATCCTGTCGCAGCTGTTCCCGGGCGATCCGGTGGCGCCCGTGCGCCCGCCCACGGCACTGGAACGCCTGGTCAACCGCGTGCGCGGCGCCGGCAAGGGCGTGCGCATCCAGGGCGTCGACAACATGATGGTGCGCTACTCGCAGTGCTGTCAGCCGGTGCCGGGCGATGCGGTGATCGGCTACATCACACGCGGGCGAGGCATCTCGATCCACCGCAACGACTGCCCCAACGTCCTCAACCTGTCGTCGCATCCGGAGCGGCGGGTCGAGATCGACTGGGCGGCAGAGGAGGACGCGCGCTTCATGGTGCGGCTGGTCGTGGAGGGCAATGACCGCCGCGGCCTGCTGTCCGACGTGGCCAGCGCCATCACCGGTACGGGCACCGACATTCAGTCGGCGGAGATGCGGGCGGTGGAAGGGGGTATGAACGGCGCGTTCGTGGTGGAGGTGCAGGACCTGGCGCACCTGAAGAAGGTGATCAAGTCGGTGCGCCGTGTGAACGGCGTGTTATCGGTGGAGCGCAAGGAGCACGTGACCGAGAGTGTGGAACCGGAAGCCGACACGGACACGGACAGCGACGCCTGACGCGGCCGCAGCACGGGCCCGCAGCGCAGGCACTCTCCGGGACTCGAAGGAAATCCATGGCGAAGTACGAACTGGAGCTGCCGTTCGGCCTGTCCGGTGATCAGCCGCAGGCCATCGGCGAGCTGGTGGCGGGACTGGAGCGCGGCGACCGGTACCAGACCCTGCTCGGAGTGACCGGCTCGGGCAAGACCGTGACCATGGCGTCAGCCATTGCCGCCTACGGCCGGCCCACACTGGTCATGAGCCACAACAAGACGCTGGCGGCGCAGCTCTACGGTGAGCTGAAGGGCTTCTTTCCGCGCAACGCGGTCGAGTACTTCGTCTCCTATTACGACTACTACCAGCCGGAAGCGTACGTGCCGTCGACGGACACGTACATCGAGAAGGACGCATCGATCAACGAAGACATCGAGCGGCTGCGACTGCGCGCCACGTCCTCGCTGATGGAGCGCGAGGACGTCATCATCGTGGCCTCGGTGTCCTGCATCTACGGTCTGGGAGATCCGCGCGAGTACCGCGAGCTGCTGCTGGTGCTGGAGACCGGACAGAAGATCACGCGCCGCGATGTGCTGCAGGCACTGGTGCGCATCCAGTACGGGCGCAACGACATTGATTTCACGCGCGGCACGTTCCGCGTGCGCGGTGATGTCGTCGAGGTGTTCCCGGCCTACGACGAACAGGGCATTCGCATCGAACTGTTCGGCGACGAGATCGAGCGCATCACGCGCTTCGATCCGCTCACCGGCCAGACCATTGTGCGGCTGCAGCGTACGGCCATCTACCCCGCCACGCACTACGTCACGCAGCGCAGCACGGTGGAGCGGGCGCTGGAGCGCATCCGGCTGGAGCTGGACGAAAGGCTGCTGGAGCTGCGCGGCAGCGGCCGGCTGCTGGAAGCGCAGCGGCTCGAGCAGCGTACGCACTTCGACATCGAGATGCTGCTCGAGATCGGGACCTGCCCGGGCGTCGAGAATTACTCGCGCCACCTGGCCGGCCGCGCGGAAGGCGAAAGGCCGGCCTGCCTGTTCGACTACTTCCCGGAAGACTTCCTCGTCATCGTGGACGAGTCGCACCAGTCGCTGCCGCAGATCCGCGGCATGTACAACGGCGACCGCGCCCGCAAGTCCGTGCTCGTCGAGCACGGCTTCCGCCTGCCCAGTGCGCTCGACAACCGGCCGCTCAAGTTCGGGGAATGGGAGGAGCTGGTGCCGCGCGCCATCTTCGTGTCGGCCACACCGGGCGAATTCGAGCTGACGAAGTCGGGCGGCGTCATCGTGGAACAGCTCATCCGTCCGACCGGGCTGGTGGATCCGGAAGCGGAAGTGCGGCCGGTGAAGGGCCAGATCGACGATCTCATGGCGGAGATTCACGCGCGCGTCGCGCAGCGCGAGCGCGTCCTGGTCACGACCCTGACGAAACGGATGGCCGAAGACCTTACCGAGTACCTGCAGCAGGTGGGCATTCGCGTACGCTACATGCACTCGGACATCGATGCGATCGAGCGCATCGAGATCCTGCGCGACCTGCGACTCGGCCGTTTCGATGTGCTGGTGGGCATCAACCTGCTGCGCGAGGGCCTGGACCTGCCGGAAGTCTCGCTGGTCGCCATCCTGGACGCGGACAAGGAAGGGTTTCTGCGCGATGAGCGCTCGCTGATCCAGACGATCGGGCGCGCGGCGAGGAACGTGCACGGCAAGGCGATCATGTACGCGGATCGCATGACCGGTTCCATGCAGAGGTGCCTCGAAGAAACGAACCGCAGGCGGGAAGTGCAGCGTCGCTACAATGAAGAACACGGCATTACACCGCAGACCATCAGCAAGACCGTGGAGGAGCTGATGCTCAGCACGCGGGTGGCGGATGCGCGCAGCAGTGAAGCACTGCGGCGGGGTATGCGCGTGGCGGAGCCGCGGGCGAGCTACGCGGCTGAGGTGAACCTGGAGGAATGGTCCAAGATCCTCGAGCGCCAGATGAACGAAGCCGCGGCGATGCTGGACTTCGAGCGGGCGGCGGTGCTGCGCGACGAGCTGCTGGAAGTGAAAGCGAAGCTGGGCTCGAAGGCGGTCGCCGCAGCGCCGGAGTGATGCTGGACGAAGCGGCGCTGGTTCGCTGGGGCGAACGCGTGGGCCGGACCGTCGCGGTTCCGGCCTTCTTTGCGCTGCGCGGTGAGCTGGGTGCGGGCAAGAGCGTGCTGGCGCGCGCCATCGCGCGCGGCGCGGGCGTGACCTCGCCCATGCCATCGCCTACCTTCAACCTGGTGCTGCGTTACGCGGCGAAGAATGGGACCACCGTCGCACACCTCGACCTGTTTCGGCTGGAACGGGCGGAGGATGTCTGGGAGCTGGGCTGGAGCGAGCTGGGTGACGGACGCGAGATCGTGCTGCTGGAATGGCCCGAGCGGGCCGAAGCGCTGCTGCCGGCGAGGCGCTGGGACGTGAGGCTCGAGCCTGGCCATGACGCGCTGCACCGCAGGCTCACCGTCGAGGCGATGGGTGGCGCGGAACCCCTGCCGGCCGCAAGCGATGCCTGAGCGAACGACAGCGGGCACACTGCGGCTCGCGCTGGAGACATCGACCACGCTGGGCAGCGTGGCGGTCGGCCGGGGCGAGGCGCTGCTCGCGGAAGTGCTGCTGGGTGTCAGCGTGCGCCATTCGGAGGTGCTGCTGCCCGCCGTCGAGTTTGCGCTGGCACGCGCTGGCGTTGCTGCCGGCGACCTGCAGGCGATCGTCGTGGGCGCAGGACCGGGCTCCTTCACGGGCGTCCGCATTGCGGCGGCCACGGCCAAGGGCCTGGCCCACGCGCTCGACATTTCATTGCTTCCGTACTCGAGCCTGGCGGCACTGGCTGCGGGGTGCGCACAGCCGGCGCGTCCCGTCTGCGCCCTGTTCGACGCGCGGCGTGGCGAGGTCTACGGCGCATGTTATCGTTTCCTGGCGGGCGGCGCGTGGATCACCGTATTGCCACCCACCGCGGGAACGGCAGACGCGATCATGGACCGGGTAGCCGGGGAGGATCCGCTGTACACGGGCGATGGTGCGCTGCGCAACGCGGACCGCATCCGCGGCCGCGGTGGCGTGGTGGCGGAGGCGCCGATGGCGCTGCCGCGTGCATCGGCGCTGCTCTGGCTTGCGGAGCAGGCGACGCCGCCGCTTCCGGTTCCGGTCGCCCGCTGGCAGCCCGACTACCTCCGTTCCTCGGGCGCGCGCCCGGCCGCTTCATGAGCGCCGTGCAGCAGCGTCCGACGCCCGCGCCGGAAGTGCGCATACGGGTGCTGCGCGAAAGCGACCTGCCCGTCGTGCTCGAAATCGAGAACGAGGCGTACTCCGTGCCATGGAGCGAGAGCACGTTCCGCAGTCTTCTCATGCGCACCGACACGGACCTGGTGGCGGCGGAGTGCGAGGGCGAGCTGGCCGGCTACGCGGTATGCTGGTTCATCGTGGATCAGGGCGAACTGGGCAACGTCGCCGTGTCCAGCATGTGGCGGCGCCAGGGCGTAGGCGAGAAGCTCGTGGAAGCGGTGCTCGAGCGAGCTCGCCGCCGCTCCGCCCGCGAGGTATTCCTGGAAGTTCGACGCACCAACCTCACCGCCCAGCGCCTCTACCGCCGCCTCGGCTTCCGCGAGATCGGTGTCCGCAAGAACTACTACGTCCGCCCCACGGAAGACGCCCTCGTCATGCGGAGGATCCTTCGCGAAGAGGCCTGACGGCGGAAAGGGAATCCGGAGCCCGTCCCTGCAGCCCAGTCCAAGCCGCCACGCCGCAAATGCGTTTCCGCGCAACCAGCCCCCAGTAAGCAGCTCCAGCACCGCAGCCCCGGCAACCAGCCCCAGCAACGCGGTTCGGGACCCCTTGCTCCACCTTCTCGCCAAGCCTGCCGATACTCCCAACCAGCGGGGTTCCGGCACCGATGCCTGCGAGCTGTGCTGCCCGGGGCGGCGCGATTCGCGCTGTAGCGGGCTGGCGGCGGCAGGGCGGCGCCGGAGCCTCAACCGTGTTGCTGGGAGTTGTCACGGCCATACCCCCCGGCCGGGCTCGCCGAGTGATCCGCGAAGCAACGCATCGAGGCGCAGGGAAGCGCGGCGAAGGCGGAAGGAAGAGGATCCGGCAGACCGACAGGGTCCATGAGCGGGGCTCATCACCTGCGCATGGAGAACGGTGAGGGTGCGCGGCCGGGAAGCCGCGCACCAGCCGCAGGGTTGTCGTAACCCGGCGTGAACAGCCGCGCGCGCGATCGCGACGGACGCGTCGCCCGCTCGGATGAGAAGGAAGAACCCTTCGGAAGGAGTGAGTCGTCCCTTGACAGCTCGCATGGGAACTCCGGCCCGCGTCATTCTCTCTCTCGTATCCATCGGGATGCTCGGCGCGATGCAGCCCGCTCACGCGCAACAGCCCACAGAGCAGAAGGTGCATGTCGTCAAGAAAGGCGACACCCTGTGGGATCTCGCGCATTTCTATTTCACCAACCCGCTGCTGTGGCCGGTGATCTTCAATGCCAACCGCGATGTAGTGGAGGATCCGCACTGGATCTATCCGAACGAGCGGCTGAAGATCCCCGGACTGGAGCAGGGCCTGCCCGTCGTGGTGAAGGACTCCACGATGGCGGTCGCGGTGAAGGAAGTGCCCGCGGATCCCGGCCCGCAGCCGCCGGCCGCGACGCCGGCGACGACGCGGCGGCCGGGCCGCTCGCGCTTCTACACGCCGCCGCCGCCGGTCGACGCCACGCGCGCCACGGACCTCAAGCTGACGCGCGCCCCGTCGTATTTCGTGACGCCGTCGGAGTTCTATTCGGCGCCCTGGCTGGATGACCCTGCGGCAGTCGAAGTGCGTGGCAGGCTCATGAGCCTCGCCGATCCCGGCGCGCAGCACGACAAGCTGCCCACCCTGCTGCACCCCTTCGACCGCGTGCTGGTCGGCTTCCTGCGCGGTGATCCGCTGCAGGTGGGTGACAGCATGATGCTCGTCCGTTTCGGCAATCGCGTCGGCACGGCGGGCACGGTCGTCGAGCCCGTCGCCATGCTGCGCGTCGATTCCATTGGCGAGACCGTCGCCTCGCTGCAGCTGCTCCATCAGTACCGCGAGGCCTACACGGGCGACCTCATGATCAAAGTGCCCGCCGCACCGGCGTTCCAGCGCGGCATGCCGCAGCCGGTGACCGAATGGCGCGGAAGGACAGGTGCTCGCATTCGTGGATCGCGATCCGTTGTACGGCACGATGGATGACGGCTTCATCGACCTTGGCGAGGATGCGGGCATTGCGGTGGGCGATGAGCTGACGCGTATCCGTGCCGCAGCGGCGCGCGACATGGCACCACGCAGCATGCTGCCGGAGGAGAACGTCGCGCGCATGCGCGTGGTGCGCGTGACGCCGGGCAGCGCGACGGTGCGCGTATCCGATGCGTCCAGCACGCGCTGCAGGCCGGACTGCGGGTGAGCGTGATCGCGCAAGATGCCCGTGATGCGGCAGGCCGCGCGCGCGGCCATGCTGTACATTCGAATTCGCCTGCACGGGCGCCGCACTGGCGCCCGTGTTCATTGCGGGACAACAGGACGACAACCTGCACGGAAGGAGATCGGGCATGAAAGTGCTGGTGACGGGTGGAGCCGGCTTCATTGGGGGCCACGTGGCGCAGGCATTCCTGGATCGCGGCCATGATGTCTGGGTGGTGGATGACCTGTCATCGGGGCGCATCGCAACGTGCCGCAGGGCGCGACACTCGTGCAGATGAACATTCGCGATGCCGCGCTGACGAATCTGTTCGCGGAAGTCGGCGGCTTCGACATCGTCAACCATCACGCGGCCCAGATCGATGTGCGCACATCAGTCGTCGGACCCGCGCAAGGATGCGGGCATCAACATTGATGGCTTCCTCAATGTCGTGGAACAGGCAATGCGATTCGGTTGCCGGCGGTTGCTGTTCGTGTCATCCGGCGGCGTCGTGTATGGTGAGCCGGAAGCACGACCGACACCGGAAACCGCACCCAAGCTGCCACTCTCACCATACGGCGTGACGAAACTCGCGGCGGAGTACTATCTGTACTACTATCACCGGGTGCACGGACTCGATTATGTGGCAGTGCGCTACTCGAACGTGTACGGACCACGTCAGGATCCGCACGGTGAAGCAGGCGTCGTAGCCATCTTTTCGCGGCGCATTCTGGCGGGGCAGCCGCTCACCATTTACGGCGATGGCGAACAGACCCGCGACTACGTGTTCGTTGGTGATGTCGCTGCAGCCAACGTCGTGTTGACAGAAGCGCAGCTGCCCGCGGCGACCGGCCTCGACAGCCGGGCGTTCAACATCGGCACCGGACAGGAAACAAGGTCAATCGAGCTGGCCGCCGAACTGCAGCGCGTGGCAGGCCGTGAAGTGGGCACGAAGCGCGCGGCCGAGAGGCCCGGCGAACTGCGTCGCTCCTGCCTGGACGCGACACGCGCGCGGGCGAACGGCTGGCAATCGGCGACCACGATCAGCAGCGGTCTCGAGCAGACCTACCGGTACATTGCGGAGGTGGAGGAGCGAGGCGAGTGACACAGATTCTGCAGGGTGTGGAGCTGCCCAGGACGCTGAGCATGGTCCTGAACGGCAGCCCGTCCACCCAGATCGTCCTGGGCATCCTGACGCTCTTCTCGGTCGCATCCTGGTGGCTGATCATCTGGAAACTCCGACAATTCCGACGGCTGCGGAAGCAGGGCAAACGCTTCGTGGAAGCACTGGAGCGCGCCCAGCGACTGGAGGACGCGTACAAGACCATCCTTCGACTGCCGGAGACGCCGTACACACGAATGTTCCGGCAGGGCACCAACTTCTTCAGTGAGCTGCGGCCGGGTGCACTGCGCCAGGACGGTCCGGACCCGCACGGTCTCAGCGAAACCCAGCTCAACGCGCTCTGGCTGGTGCTCGAGAAGGTGCAGGACGAAGAGCGCGACGCGCTCTCCGGCGGGCTCGATCTGGCTCGCCATCATCGGCGTCATCTCGCCACTGATGGGGCTCCTGGGCACTGTGCTCGGTGTAATCGATGCGTTCATCGGTATTACGAACACGGGCTCGGCAGGCATTACGTCGGTCGCGCCCGGCATTGCCGAAGCGCTGATCACCACCGCGTTCGGCCTGGTCTCGGCGATTCCAGCCGTGATCGCGTACAACTACTACGTGACGCGACTCCACCGGTTCAGCGGAGAGCTGGAAGGATTCGCCAGCGAATTCATTGGCACGCTCGCACGGGAAGGACACCTGTGACCGCTGGGAGCCGTCGGCAGGGCGCCGCATCATGATGCACTTCGGCGGCAAGCGGCGCCGCGACCTGCCCATCAACGCCGAGATCAACCTCGTCAATCTGGTCGACGTCGCCTTCGTCCTGCTCATCATCTTCATGATCACAGCACCCATTCTGCAGGGCGGCATTGAAGTGCAGCTGCCCGAGGCAGACGCGCGCCCGCTGCAGACGTCGGACGACAACACGATCGTCACCATTGCGGCCGATGGCACGATCTACGTCGGCAAGGTGAAAGTGCGCAGCCTCGCCGAACTCGAGAGCATGCTGCGCAGCTATCGCAGCAGGGACAAGAAGGAGATCGTGCTCAAGAGCGACAAGAGCGTGAACTTCGGGCGGGCCGCCGAGGTAATGGGCGTGGCGCAGAAGCTGGGACTGCAGCTGGGAGTGGTCGTTGAGCCGACCAACGGGCGATGAGTTGAACCCTGCGCGCCGGAACGACGCCGGGAACGCGGGCAGCCGGTCCGACGAGATGGCGCTGGGAAGCGGCATCGCGCGGCGCGCGCCGGGTCCCGAACGCGGCGGGCTCTACGTCTCGTTCGGTGTGCACATCGCGCTGGCCGCTGTCCTCGTCTTCACGGGCGTGCTGCACGCGAGCAAGGCCCCGGAATTCGTTTCCTACAAGGTGAAGCTGTACTCGCCGCCGCCTCAGGTCGAGGGGCCGAAGCCGGAGACGCCGGCGCCCGCACCGGTGTCCAAGATCGTGGCTCCGCCGAAGACCGTGAAGCCGATCGCGAAGCCGCTGCCGAAATCGAGCGCGCCCGAAGTAAAGCGCATCGCGCAGACACCGGTGGTCGACACCACACGCAAGCAGCCGGCGCAGCAGACCGTGGGTGCCCACGCGGATCCGAATTCGCCGGGAGGCGAGGGCATCGATGTGAACCAGGAGGGCGTGGAGTGCCCGGATCCGCAGTACTGCGCCAACATCATCATGCAGATCAATCGGTACTTCCGTTTCAGCGGAGGCGGCCAGCCGACGGCGCTCGTGGTGTTCTATATCAGCCGCGATGGCACCGTGGGCGGAATACAACTGCTCGAGAAGTCCGGGGATCTGAAGTTCAATCTGGAGGCGATCAGCGCCGTGGAGCAGGCGGGGAAGCGCGGCGCATTCGGCCGCCTGCCCGATGTCTGGGTGCAGGACCGCCTGTGGGTGCGCTACCGCTTCGTTCCGCCCGGAACCTGAGATCGAAGGCGACGATGACCGCTTCAACGCGCACGGCGCTGCGCATGGTGATGGCCCTGGCCGCCTGCGCGGCCCTGGGCGGCCACGCGCAGGCACAGCAGGACACCACCAAATTGCCGCCCGGCGTTTCTCTGGAAGGTCGCTACTCGAAGATGGGGCGGCCCGTCGTTGCCCTGAGACCGCTCTCCGGTGGACTCGCCGAGGCGAACATCGCCGAGCAGGTGGGCGGCATCCTGGGTAACGACCTGTTGCTGAGCGACCGTTTCGAGATGTTTCCCGTGCCGCAGGAGCTGGCCGCGTCGCCCGTGCAGTACGAGGTATGGAACAGCCTCAATGTCGTGTACCTGATAACAGGCGATGTGAGCAGCAGCGGCAGCGGCTTCCAGCTGCAGCTCTCGGCGCATGACGTGGTCTACGGCAAGGAGAAGCAGAGCGGCACGTTCCGCCTGCCGCCTTCGAATTCGCCGGACTTCCGACTCGCCGTGCACGCCGCCGCCGATGCCATCGTGCAATGGCTCACGGGACAGCCCGGCATCGCCGCGACGCGCGTGGCGTTCGTGCGCATCACACCGACGAGTTACGACCTGCTGACGGTCGACGCCGATGGCGAGAACCTGCGCCGCATCACGGGCGCGGGCGTGATGCTGTACTCGCCCACATGGTCGCCCGACGGCCGCCGCATCGCGTACCCGGTGCAGGCCGTGGACGGCACGTGGGACCTGGTCGAGCGGGACCTCACAACGGGCCGCATACGGACGCTCGACTCGAAGAAGACACTGATCCTGTCACCGTGTTACGCGCCCGATGGAACACACATCGCGTACGGTGTCGATGACCCGAAGCGCGGCCGCCTGGGCGCGACCGTAATCCAGGAGATCGACCTGTCGCGCGGTACCACCCGCCGCCTGGCCGAGAGCGGCGGCGAGAACATGAGCCCGTCCTACGCGCATGACGGACAGCGCATCGCGTTCATCTCCTCACGCACCGGCCGCCATCACATTTACATCATGGGCGCCGATGGCTCGAACCCGCGCATCCTCACGCCCTTCGGCGAGAACGTGCAGTACGACGGGCCGGACTGGTCGCCCACCAGCTCCAAGGTGGCGTTCGCCGGCATGTCGCGCGGCACGTTCCAGATCATGGTGGGCGATGCGGACCAGCCGAGCCTGCAGGTGACACAGCTGACATCAGCGGGCTTGAACCGGGACCCTGAGCTGGGGGCCTGATGGACGCCATATCGTGTATGTGGATACTGACGCGGGGCGCGAGGGGTTGTATGTTATCGACACGGTGACGGGCGCGATCCGGAGCCTGGTGAAGGGCAAGGGCTTCCGCACCGCGGATTGGTCGCCGTCTTTGGCGGGCGCCATGAGCGCCACGCAGTGAGAATGCTTCCAGGGGTCCATACTCACCAAGGAGACGCGATGATTCGTCGGACGGCAATCTTCATGGTAACGGCCGCCGTCCTGGTGGCCCCGGCGTGCTCGAAAAAGCAGCCGCCACCACAGCCGACACCTCAACAGACATCGACGCAGCCGCAGGCACCGCCGCCCCGTGCGACGGGGCCGGACACGGTCGGTGACGGCGCGCGGCGCATGGCCGCAGAAGCGGCGGAGACGCGTCGCCTGCGGGATGTGCTGGAACAGATGGTGTTCTTCGATTACGACGAATCACGCATCCGCCAGGATGCGGAGCAGGCGCTCCAGTCCAAACTCCCCATTCTGCGCTCCAATCAGGCGGTTGCACTGCAGATCACGGGACACGCGGACGAGCGCGGCTCGACCGAGTACAACCTGGCACTGGGGCTGCGCCGCGCCAATGCCGTGAAGGACTATCTGAGCGGCTTCGGCATCGATGCTTCCCGCCTGACGACGCAGACGATGGGTGAGGATCGGCCGCTGGACATGGGTCATGACTCGGCGGCGTACGCGCGCAACCGGCGGGCCGAATTCACCGTGACGCGAGGCGGCGAGAAACTGGTTGCCGGCCGGTGAAGCTAACAGTGCTGTTTGGGCGTCGGCAGCCGGGCAGCCGGCTGCTCCTGGCGACTGCGGGATTGAGCGTCTGCATGGTGCTGGCCGGTTGCGCCACGAAGAAGGACGTGAAACTGCTGCGGGACGAGGTGCAGCGGCTGCAGGTGCGGCAGGACTCGCTGTTCCAGGTGCAGCAGAGGAACTATCGGCTGCTGCTGGACACGCTGCGCGTAAGCTTCGAGGCACAGCGCGATGCGGCGGGTCAATCGACGCACCGGTTCCAGGAGCTGAGCGATCAGCTGGACCGCACCGGCGAATCCATTACCCAGCTGCAGACGGTGGTGAGTCAGCTGCTGGAGCGGCTGGCGCAGGGACAGTCCGCGCCCAACCGCACGGCAAGGAACGCGACCCAGTCCGCGACGCAGAATTCGACGGCGATCGACGCGGGCGAGGTGGCGCAGGCGCTCGATCTGGGCAAGAGCAAGCTCAATGAAGGCGCGTTCACCACGGCACGCACCGCCTTCGAGGTGGTCGTGCAGAGCCACGCCACGGACCCGCGCGCGCCGGAAGCGCAGTATCTGATCGGCGAGACGTACGTGGGGGAAGGTGACTTCGCACGCGCGGTTTCCGAGTTCGAGAAGGTGGAACAGAACTGGCCCAATTCGTCGCAGGCGCCGGTCGCCCTGCTGCGAGCCGGTATCCTCGCAGAGGACCACGCCGACAAGACGTCTGCCCGGCGCTACTACAGCCTGGTCATCCAGCGGTACCCGGGCAGCGAACAGTATCCCGAAGCGACGCGGAGGCTGAGAGCCCTGGGAGGCTGATGCGCTGCCCGTTCTGCAGCAGCACCGACAATCGCGTCGTCGACTCACGGATCAGCCGGGAAGGGCGGGCCGTGCGCCGGCGACGCGAATGTCTTGCCTGCCACCGCCGGTTCACCACCTATGAGTATGTGGAGGAGCGACCGCTGCTGGTGCGCAAACGCGATGGCACCACGGAGCGCTACGAGCGGCGCAAGCTGCTCGAGTCCATCGAGATCTCCTGCGTGAAACGACCTATCGAGCCTTCCGACATCGAGGCCATGGTAGACCAGGTGGAAGACGCGCTGGCGCGACGCGGCGAGGATGAAGTGGACAGCCGGACCATCGGCGAACTGGTCATGGATCAGCTGAAAGGCCGCGACCACGTGGCGTACGTCCGCTTCGCTTCCGTATACCGGAACTTCCAGGATCTCGAAGAGTTCTACGAGGAACTCCGCGAGCTGAGCGCACGGCGGGCCCGTGCTGCGTTGAGCCGGGACCAGGCGGAGCTTCCTCTCTAGGCCGCGCATGAAGTTCCGACGTTCGCAGAACCCCACCGCCGAGATGCCGTTTCTCGATCACCTCGAGGAACTGCGCTGGCGCATCATCTGGAGCCTGCTGGCCCTCATCGTCGCCGCACTCGGCTCCTTCTTCCTGCGTTTCGCAATACGATGTCATTGGTATTCTGAAACGGCCCATCGATCCGTACCTGAACGGCGGCAAGCTGATCATCCTGGGCGTCACGGATCCGCTGTTCATCATGCTCAACCTGGCCATCTCGATGGGCGTGGTCCTGGCGTCGCCCGTGATCTTCTACAATTTGTGGGCGTTTCTCTCACCGGCCCTGATGCCACGGGAGAAGCGCGCCATTGTGCCGGCGCTCTATCTCGGTGTCTTTCTGTTCATCGCGGGCGCATCCCTCGCCTACTTCGCGGCACTGCCGTTCACCATCAAGTTCATGCTCAGCATTCAGTCGGCCAGTCTGCAGCCGCAGATCACTGCCGACCGCTACTTCAATCTGGTCACCAAGCTGCTGCTGGGTTTCGGCGCGATCTTCGAACTACCCGTCGTCGTCATGATCCTCACTGCCATGGGCCTCGCCAGCTCGCGGTTCCTCGCCTCGAAGCGCCGCTACGCGGTCGCGGGCATGGCCATCCTGGCCTGCGTGATCACACCCGGCGATGCGATCACCGCCAGCATCATCCTCATGGGGCCGCTGCTGCTGCTCTATGAGCTGAGCATTCTGGCTGGCAAAGCTGGTGGAACGCGGCAAACTGCGCGCGAGTGCGCAGGCGGAGGCGGCCGACGCGTTACCGGAGGCCACGGGATGAACCGCGGGGTCGCCGGCCGGCTGGTTCCCGCGGCCGTGGCCCTGATGCTCGCTGGCGCCCTCCCCGCCGCTGCACAGAAGCCCGACAGCACGAAATCCCGGATCGACATCATCCGTGACCGGCTGCGCAGCCTGAAGCCGCTGGTACCGCAGGATACCGGCAGCGCGGCACAGGACACGACGCAGGCCGCGCAGGACTCGGCGCGTGCGGACTCACTGCGCCGCGCGCAGGCCGCACAGGCAGGCGGGCGGCCGGCAGCGGCGGGCAGCACACCGCTGGTGCACGACTCCATGATGACGCACCTGCTGCTGCTGCCCGGCTACACCGTGACCGAGTACCGGGCGGACAGCGCCAGTTTCGATGCGGACAGCAGCCTGCTCATGCTGAGCCGCAAAGCGGAGGTGGTGAACCTGGGGCAGCGCATCAGCGCGGACAGCACCATCGTCTTCGACCAGAAGACGTCCATCGCCTGTGCGCACGGCAAACCGCTGGTTAGCGGCCAGGGCACGGAATCACCCGATCAATGCCGATTCGCTCTGCTATAACACCGTGTTGAAGAAAGGCCTGGCCTTCGGCGTCACCACGCAGATCACGCAGGGGGCCAACTGGATCGTGCACACGCGTGAGGGCTTCACGCTGGGCGACACGCTGTACAGCCACGGCGGCACCTTCACGGACTGCAATCTGGATCCGCCCCACTACCATTTCGGCGCGGGCGAGATGAAGTACATTGGCAAGGACGTGATCGTGGCGCGCAACGTCACGTTCAATTTCCGCGACGTGCCGGTGTTCTGGCTGCCGTTCTTCGTGCAGAGCACAAAATCGGGGCGGCGCAGCGGCATCCTGATGCCGCAGTTCGGCGTGAACGACATAGCGCGCACCAACGCCGGCTACCAGCGTCGCATCGACAATGTCGGCTTCTACTGGGCCATCAGCGATTACATGGGCGCCCAGCTGGCCATGTCGTGGCAGAGCCAGAACTACACGTCGCTCAGCGGCACGTTCGACTACCGCCTGCTGCGCCAGTTCCTGTCGGGCAGTGCCACGTACCGGAGCTACTGGCAATCGGAGGGCGGGCGCAACTACACCATTGCGGCCAACACGGACTGGCAACCGGACGAGCGGACACGACTCGCCGGCGACCTGAGCTACGCCACGTCCACGCAGTTCATTCGCACGCGCTCGATCGATCCCCGCGAGCTGAACCAGAGCATCACGTCGAACGTGGGGTTCAATCGTCGCTTCAACTTCGGTTCGCTGAACCTGAGCGGCCAGCGGCAGCAGCAGATCTCCGACAACACGGTCACGCAGACGCTGCCCACGTTGTCGCTGAACCTGGCGCCGGTCACCCTGTTTGCCGCGCTGCCCGGCAGCGCGAAATGGTACAACAACGCGACCTGGAACGGCTCGGCAAGCGGCAATTACCGGACGCGCAGCATCGGCAGCGGTAACACGAATCCGGCGACGCAGAGCGAAAACCAGCTGCAGGGCAGCGCATCGAGCACATTCACCCTGGGCAAGTTCGGCTGGTCACAGGGCGTGACGTATTCCGACATCCAGGACATCGAGCGCATGGTCACGGTGGATACGGTCGCCAGGGTCCTGCCAGCGCGTTCGACGCGCATGATGACCTGGAACGCGGGCCTGAACTATCAGCAGCGGCTGATGGGCACCACCACATTCACGCCCGGTCTCAGCCTGGCGGGCCAGGTGCTGCAGAGCGACACGACAGGCGGCGACCGGGTGGCCGCGCCCACGCGCCTCAATTTCAACGCGGCCCTGCGTACCGACCTGTTCCACTTCTATCCCGGCCTGGGTCTGTTCGAGCGCGTGCGCCATCGCATCTCGCCCAGCTTCTCGTACACTTACTCGCCTTCACCCACGATCACGGAACGACAGCGCCAGGCGTTCGGCCCCTTGAACATCCAGGAGCAGAACCGGCTCACCATTGGCGTCAGCCAGACTTTCGAGGCCAAGCCGAAACAGAAGCAGAACCCGGATTCCACTGGTGTGGCCGGCGCCGACAGTACGCGGACCGCGCCCCCGGACACGAGCACGGGGCCGAAGCGGCGGCAGCGCGTACAGCCCATCACGATCCTTTCGCTGAGCACGGATGCCGTGGTCTACGATTTCGTGCAGGCGAAGGATGGCTTTGGCGTGCAGACGACGGAGATCGGCAACAACGTGCAGTCCGACTTGCTGCGCGGACTGCAGCTGAGCTTCGCGCACGATCTGTTCCAGGAGCACCGGGACTCCACTAACAAGCTGATATCGAGGGATTTCAAGCCCCACCTGAGCCGTTTCAACGCGGCCTTTTCCGTCAATTCCGATTCCTGGCTGGCGCGCATGCTGGGTCTGGGTCACCGCAAACCGCCCACACCGCAGAAGCAGACGCAGACGGCGCCGGGTGTGCCCGGCACGGCGGCGGACAGTGCGCGCGAAGCGGAACTGGCCCGGCAGCAGCAGAACACACAGAACTTCGGCCTCATCGGCGCCAACCGGCCCGGCGGGGCACCGCAGCAGCCGTCGGGCAGCTGGAACGCGAGCCTCAATTACACGCTGTCGCGACCGCGCAATGCCACGGCCGGCTCCACCACGCAGATGGTCACAGGCAACTTTTCGTTGCAGCCAACCGCGCAGTGGGCCATGCAGTGGAGCACGGGCTATTCGTTCACGAACCACAGCTTCACCGACCACATCCTCACCCTGACCCGCTCCATGCACGACTGGGATGCGAACTTCGATTTCGTGAAGGCGCAGAACGGCAACTTCAGCTTCCAGTTCCGGGCGCAGCTGCGCGCCAACCCGGACATCAAGGTGGACTACTCGCAGCGCGACCTGCCCCGCTTCAACAACCAGACGATCCGTTAGGCCGAACCCGCACCGCTCGCCGTCTTCTGTTCCGACGCGAGCACGGAATCTATCTTGGCGGCCCATGTCGAATGTTCTGCAGATCGGCGCCACACCGCTGCGCCTCGAGGATATCGAACGGGTCGCGGGGCCTGAGCCGTCGCGCGTGACCCTCGCCGATGGCGCGCTGGAACGCGTGCGAGTTTCGCGCGCCGTTGTCGACGACGCCATGGCGAAGAAGCGCGTGATCTACGGCCTGACCACGGGATTCGGCGCACTGGCCGACATCGTCATACCGGCCGATCGCATCCGCGATCTGCAGGCCAACCTCATTCGCAGTCACGCCGCAGGCGTGGGCGCGCCGCTGCCGGAACGCGAGGTGCGCGCCGTGCTGCTGCTGCGCGCCAACGTGCTGGCAGCCGGTTACTCTGGTGTCCGGCCGGACGTGATCGAGCTGCTGCTCGAGCTGCTCAATCGCCGTATCCACCCCGTCGTGCCGGAGCGGGGTAGTGTGGGCGCGTCCGGTGACCTGGCGCCGCTGGCGCACGTGGCGCTGGTGCTGATGGGCGAAGGCGAGGCCATCGTCGATGGCGAACGCGTGCGCGGTGGGGAAGCGCTGCGAGGGGCAGGCCTCGAGCCGTTGACGCTGGAGGCGAAAGAGGGCCTGGCCCTGATCAATGGTACTCAGGTGCAGACCGGCATCGGTGTGCTGGCGCTGCTGGCTGCCGAGCGCGCCCTGGAGACGGCGGAAGTGGCCGGCGCCATGAGCCTGGAAGCACTTCGGGGCACTCCCGACGCCTTCGATGAGGCGATCCAGCGCGTCCGCCCACACCCCGGCCAGGCCGCCACCGCGCAGCGGCTGCGTGCGCTGCTGGAGGATTCCGAGATCCGCGAATCGCACCGCTATGATGATCCGCGCGTGCAGGACGCCTACTCGCTGCGCTGCATGCCGCAGGTGCACGGCGCCGCCCGGCAGGCGTTCAATTATGCGCGCGGCGTGCTCGAAGTGGAGGCCAACAGCGTCACCGACAACCCGCTGGTGTTTCCCGAGGACGGGCGGATCCTGAGCGGTGGCAACTTCCATGGGCAGCCGGTGGCTCAGGTGCTCGACGTCATCGCCATCGCCTGCGCCGACCTGGGTGCCATCAGCGAGCGACGCATTGCGCGACTGATCGACCCGGCTCTGTCGGGACTGCCGCCGTTCCTGATTGGCGACCCGGGCGTGAATTCCGGGATGATGATGGCACAGATCGTAGCTGCATCCCTCGTCGCCGACCTGCGGCTGCGTGCGCACCCGGCGAGCATCGACACCATTCCGACTGACGCCAACCGCGAAGATCACGTCTCCATGGGCGTGGGCGCGGCGCTCAAGCTGCGCGAAGCCGTCAGCCTGCTGGAAAGCGTATTCGCGCTCGAGCTGATGACCGCCGCGCAGGGGCTCGAATTCCTGCGTCCACTGCGGCCGGGGAAGGGTGTGGCGCGCGCCGCGAAGCTCATTCGCCAGCGCGTCCCGCCATTGCGCCAGGACCGCGAGCTGGGGCCCGACATCCGCGCTCTGGAGGACATGGTGCGAACCGGCGTGTTCGCCGGGCTGTGGCAGCGGTCGGATCGATGGCTGACACGCTGTTCGTCAACACCAGTCAGATCGTGACCTGCGAGACGGGGCAGGAGAGTGATGTCCGGTCCGGGTGCGCGCTCGTCGTTCAGGATGGCATCGTGGCTGGGCTCGGCGCGAAGGGCGAGCTGCGCGCGGCGTTCCCGGACGCGAACGTCGTCGACTGCGAGCAGGGCGTGATCACACCGGGGTTCGTCGACTCCCACACCCACGCGGTATTCGGTCGCTGGCGCTCCGGCGAGTACGCGCTGCGCTCGCGCGGCGTGCCGTACATGGAGATCGCCCGGCAGGGCGGCGGCATTCACGCATCGGTCCGCGACCTGCGCGGCCGAAGCCAGGAAGAGCTGGAAGCGCTAAGCCGGCCACGGCTCAAGCAAATGCTCAAGCTGGGGACCACAACAGCCGAAGTGAAAAGCGGATACGGCCTCGAAGCTGATGCAGAGCTGCGCCAGCTCCGCGCCATTCGGACGCTGCAGGCGGAGGGGCCGCTCGACCTGGTGCCGACGTTCCTCGGCGCGCACGAAGTGCCGCTGGAATACGCCGGCCGGCCCGACGCATACGTCGACATTCTGGTGACCGAGATGATCCCCGCAGTGGCAGCCGAAAACCTGGCGCGCTACTGCGACGTGTTCATGGAACCGGGCGCATTCACAGCTGCGCAGACACGACGCGTGCTGGAGTCGGGCATGCTGCACGGCCTGACACCGCGTTTGCACGCCGACGAGCTGGAATGGTCCGGCGGCGCCGAGCTGGGTGTGAAGCTGGGCGCTGCCTCCGTCGACCATCTGGGTGCCATCGGCGAGGAAGGCATCAATGCCCTGGCTGGTTCGACGACAGTGGCGACACTGCTGCCGGCTACGCTGTTCTTCCTGGGCAGGAAGAGCTACGCGCCGGCTCGGCGACTGCTGAATGCGGGTGCTCACGTTGCGCTCGCGACCGACTTCAATCCCGGCTCCTCGCCCTCGCCCAGCATGCCGCTGGTGCTGACGATTGCCTGCTCGCAAATGGGGATGACGCCACTCGAAGCGCTGTACGCCGCGACCGCCATGGGCGCACGGGCACTGCAGCTGACCGACGGGCGAGGCATTTTGCGGGAGGGTGCACCCGCGGACCTGATCCTCTGGGACGCAGTCGACTTCAACGAGATACCCTACCGGTTCGGCAGTCCTCCCATTCGCAGCGTGTGGAAGCACGGCCGGGAGGCGGCTTGACCGTTGTCGTCGGGATTGGCCCGGTCTACGTTACGGGCCGATGACGGCCCGGGTTCTCGAGGCCGTGCCCAATTTCAGTGAGGGGCGCGATCCGGGCGTGCTGCGCGGCATCGTGCAGGCCATGGAAGCAGCCGGCGCCGACGTGCTCGACTGGACGTCCGACCGGCAGCATCATCGCGCTGTCGTCACGATCGTGGGCCAGCCGGCGGCAGTCGAGGACGCTGCCGTGGCCGCTGCTGCCGTGGCGAGGGACAGCATCGACCTGCGCCGCCATCGCGGCCTGCACCCGCGCATCGGAGCGCTCGATGTGCTGCCGTTCGTGCCGCTCCTCGGATTGACAATGGACGATGCCCGCGCGACCGCGCACCGAGCCGGCCAGCGCATCGCACGGGATGTGGGTTTGCCCGTGTATTTCTACGCCTTGGCGTCGGATCCGCCGGGGCGCACGCTGGCGGAGCTGAGGCGGGGTGGATTCGAGGCGATTGCGGGGTCCTGGCCGGCGGGCAGAATGCCAGACCTGGTGCCGGCGGACTGGCCGCACCAGGGCGCGCACCCGACGGCGGGCGCAGTATGCGTGGGCGCCCGCCGCGTGCTGCTCGCGTGGAACGTGTACGTGCAGGGCACTTCCCTCGAGGCTCTGCGCCGGCTGGCGCAGGACATTCGAGAGACCGGAGGCGGCATGCAGGGATTGCGAGCGCTGGCCTTCCGCATGCCCGAGAGCGGCGAGCTGCAACTTTCCATGAACCTGGAAAACGCCGAAACTTCATCACCTGTGGGGGTGTTCCGGCGCATTGAGGCAGCCGTGAACGCACAGGGTGGAAGCGTTCTGCGCACCGAGGTGATCGGGCTGGTGCCGGACCGGCTGGTGCTGGAAGCCGCGGGCGAGCGGCTGCACCTCGACGCCGACGCCGCAGAGCGTCTGCTGTCACGACGTCTGCTCACACATCTCGCGAGGTAAGGTCGACGACGCATGGACGGAAAGTCCGTCGCCAAGCTGAAGGAGCAGGCGCGCACGCACGAGCAGCGCGAGGAGTGGGATCAGGCGATCTCGCTCTACCAGCAGGTGCTGCGCGGCGCCGAGGATGAGGTGGGCGAGCTGCCCCTCTACAACCGCGTGGGCGACCTCTACCTGCGCACCGGCCGACCCAACGAGGCCGTGAAGTTCTACGAGCAGGCGGCCGACCATTACGCGGACGCCGGGCTCTACAACAACGCGATCGCGCTCTGCAACAAGGCACTGCGCTACGCGCCGCAGCGCGTCGACCTGCTGCGCAAACTGGGCCGCTTCTCCGCATCGCAGGGCTTCCTCACCGACGCCCGTCGCTGGTTCCTCGAATACGCGGATCGCGCTTTTCACAAGGGCGACGTCGACGACGCGTTCCATGCGCTCGATGATTTTGCCGACATCTCCAATGATCCGGAGATCCGCGAGCTGCTGGCGCGCAAGCTTTACGCGCACGGGCGCCTCGAAGACGCGCAGACCGAGTACCGGCGGGCGTACCACATGCGGTTGCGCGACGGCGCGAATGACGCCGCTGACGCGCTGCGCGCCGAAGCACTCGAGCGCTATCCCGAGCTTTCCACGCTCGATCCCGTACCGCCCAAGCATCCCGCTCACGCGCGCGACGCCGGCCTGCCCTCGCCTGACGACAGACGTCGTGGCAGGGCCGACGAAGACGTTCCACCCACGCCCGAAGGTTTGCCCGGGTTCGATGACGAGCCCGCGCCGACCCGCGTCGCGGGCTTCGAGCAGACCAGCCTGGTGAGCGAAGCAGCGGTAGAGGAAACGTCGTCGCCCGAAACCGAAACGGACAGCGAGGCGGCCGAGGCGATCCCCGAGGCCGCACCGCCCTCCGGTCTCGAGACCACGAGCATCGGCGAACCCCCTTCATCCAGCGATCGCGAGACTGCGACTGAAGCGCGGGCAACCGACAGGCAGCCACACGGGCCGGAAACCAGCACGGCAGGCTATGTCGACCTGTCCGACCTGCTGGGGGTGAGCGAGGATGAGCCGAAGGCAACGCGCTTCTTCGTGCAGGAGACCGACCCGACGGGCGATGAGGACCGCGATTTCGCCGAGCTGCTCGCGCAGTTCAAACAGAAGATCGCAGAGAACGTCGCACACGATGACATCGGGAGCCACTACGATCTCGGTCTCGCCTTCAAGGAGATGGGGCTTCTCGATGAGGCGATCGGCCAGTTCCAGGTGGCACTGCGCGGCGGCGATGACAGCCTCAAGATCTTCGAGGAACTGGGCCAGTGCTTCCTGCTCAAGCGGCAGTTCAACATCGCCGTCAAGGTTCTGTCGCGCGCCATGCAGTTCGAGCCGGATGACGAGATCGAACTCATCGGCGTGTATTACCATCTGGGCCGCGCGTACGAAGAGCTGGGCCAGCGCGAGAAAGCCCTCGATGCCTACGAGCGCGTCATGGGTCTCGACATCGGCTTCAAGGACGTGTCCGAGCGAATGGCGAGTCTTTGACACGCCGCGCGGGCCACGGTAGCTTGCGACATTACCATGTCCGGTTGAACTCGCATGCTGCGCACGAAGCCGCCGAGGCTCGCACAAATCCAGCGCCCGGTCCGCGGGTTGCTCGACGAAGTGGTGGGCGAGCTCCGGCGGATTGTGCTGGCAGACTTTGCCGCGATTCAGGAGGTGAGCGATCACCTGCTCTGGTCGCGCGGCAAACTCTTCCGTCCCACGCTCGTTCTGCTCGCCAATCGCGTGGGCGGTTCGCCACACCCTCGCGCCGTCACGCTCGCGGCCATTGTCGAACTGGTCCATCTCGCCACGCTCGTGCACGATGACGCCGTGGACCACTCTGTTCTGCGACGCGGCATGCCGACGGTGAACGCGCTGTGGAATCACCAGACCGCGGTCATCATGGGCGATTACCTGTACAGCCGGTCGGTGTCCGAGCTGGCGCGTTTCGGCAGAGTCGACCTGGTGGAAGTGCTGTCGCAGGCGGCCAACGAGATGAGTGTGGGTGAGCTGCGGCAGCTCGCCTCGCATGACGCACTGCGCTTCACCGAACAGGATTACCGTAAACTGATCGCCAGCAAGACGGCATCACTGATGAGCGCCGCGTGCCAGATGGGGGCGGCGATCGGCCGCGCGGAGTACCGCGAGCCGCTGGCGCGCTACGGTCACGCGCTGGGTATGGCGTTCCAGATCGCCGATGATCTTCTCGACTACACGGAAGCGGAGGCGGTGACGGGCAAGCCGTCGGGCCAGGACCTGCGTGAACACAAGGTCACACTGCCCCTGATCCAGGCGCTCCGCGTGATGCCGGCGGAGTCGAAGCGCGAAGTCGAACACTTCTTCGCCGACCCGGTACCGACCGAGGAAGGGATCGAACACATCGTGCGGCGGGTCGAGGAAAACGGTGGACTGGAGTACGCCCGCCAGCGCGCTGCGGAATACGGAGAACAGGCTGCGGAAGCGCTTACCGGCCTGCCGGATGAAGAGCCGGTCGAGTTGCTGCGCGCGGCCATTGCCTATGTCATCGAACGTCATCGCTGAAGGTGAGAATCCTTGGAACTTCCTCTGGTACAACCGGTAGCAGCATGGTGAATGTCCGGCGGGGCGCGGTGTCCCGCCTGTTCTGGGCTCTGCTGGTGGGACTGTTCGTCGGCGCGCTGTTCACGAAGCTCGCCGTGCTGTTTCTGCCGGAGAGCGCGGCGCGGGAGTTCCTTACGACATCAGTCTCCGCTTCGCTGGGTCCGCTGAGCGTGGATCTGATCGCCATTGCACTTGTTGTTGGACCACTGACCATCAATCTCAACGCGCTCAGCCTGGTGGGAATCCTCCTGGTCGGGCTCGTCATACGATCCTGGCTGTAGGATCGAAAGAGAGGCCGTATGCCGTTCTCACTCGGGCCTACCGAAATGATCTTCATCATGGTGGTGCTGTTGCTGATCTTCGGTGCCAAGCGGCTTCCCGAACTGGGCAGTGGACTGGGCCGCGGAATCCGCGAGTTCAAACGCTCAATGCGCGACATCAACAGCGAGATCGAGCGCGCGGGCGACAACGAGCAGATCGCACCGCCCGCGAAGCGCGCCGCCGTGGCGGCGCCGCAGGCGGACGACGCGAACCAGACCAAGAGCAGCTGACGCGGGGCTTCGCCTGCGGGCGGAGCTTTCAGGTGGGCGCAATAACGGCATGCCTCCGGCAGGAGGCGTGCCCGCTCTGCAGTCTTCGCAAAAGCAAAGCCCGGCGAGCAGATTCGCCGGGCTTTGCTTTAACAGTCTGTTGACAGGGTCTCAGGTTGCGGCCTGGCTGTTGCGCTGCAGAGCCTGGGCGCGATTGTCGGTGATCGAGGCATTCTTGCGCAGCGCTTCCAGATACTGATCCCAGCGCTGCTGCGCCATCTGCTGCAGCACACGCTGGCGCTGCGCGTCCTTCTGCTTCTCCCATGCCGCGCGGTCCGCGTCGTGGCGACGGACGCACTGCATGATGTAGACCGCCTGATCCGCATCCACGACGCCGCTGGTTTCACCAGGCTTGAGACCAAACGCGGTCCCGATGGCCGCATTCAGGCGACCGAGTCCGGGCACGAAATCGCCGCGCGTGAAGGGGCCGGCATCCTTGACGGTCACGTTGTACGACTTCGCCACCGCGTCCAGTGACTGACCGGCGTGCACACGGTCCAGTGCTTCGCGCGCAATGTCGCGCGCCTTCACCAGTTTCTTCTCATTCATGACCGCAGTGTGAATCGACTGTTTGGCTTCATCGAGCGTGAGCGTGCGCTCGTCATCGCGTTTCACGAGCTCGAAGACGTAATAGGCTGTTGGGGTCTCGAAGACGGGACTCACCTCGCCGGGCTTGCCGGTGTGGAAGGCCCAGTCGGAGCCATCCGCGGTCTGCCCGAGACCGGGCACCAGGTCGAGGCCGGGGATGAGGTCGGCGGTCTTGACCTCCAGGCCGAGGTTCCGGGCGATCTGGTCCAGCTTCATCGTTTCCGTGAGCGCGTCCAGCGAATCGGCCTGGTCCAGCACCCGATTCTCGTGCTCCGTGGACAACTCGATGGGAATCAGCACCTGGTGCACCACGGCGCTGTCCGCCGCGCGGCTGTCGACACGCAGGATGTGGTAGCCGAACTGGGTCAGCACCGGGGACCCGAGTTTGCCGATGGGCTGCGCGAACGCGGCCTGGTCGAGCGCGGGCGCGGAACGCCCCTTGTGCACCGTGACCTTGCCGCCGTCATTGGCCGACACGGTATCTGCCGACTCACGCTTCGCGATGTCCGCGAAGTTGCCGCCCGCGGCGAGTTCCTTCTCCACACGCTGCGCGCGCGCCAGCGCGGTGGCGCTGTCGGCAGCCGTGGGCTCGCGATCGATCATGACGTAGCGAATCGAGGCACGCGCGGGGCGCAGGAAATCGCTCTCGTGGGCGCGGTAGTAGGCGTTCATGTCCGCATCACTGACCGTCACGCTGGCGTCAGGCACGAGCGTGTGCGGATCGAAGGCGAGATAGCGAACGGACACCGAGTCCCGTGTGTCCCGCCAGATGCGCCAGAGCTGATCGTCCGTGGCGAACACGCCCGCGGTTTCCTGGAAGTACAGCTTGCTGCGCGGAATCGCGTCGCGATAATACGCCTCGAGCTGCAGCAGCAGTTCAGTGTCGACCGCCGGCGAAGACATGTAGTTGTGGTACTTCGTCAGATCGAACTGACCGTTCGTCTGGAATGAGGCATTATTGCGGAACTCTGCAGGCGGCTCGTAGAGCGCGGCCTGCCGGATCTCGTTGTCCGTGACGATGATTCCGCGACTGCGCAGTTCCTGCGCGATGAGCCGCTGCATGACGACCTGATCCCAGGCCGCGTCCTCGATCTGCCGGTTCAGCGCCGTGCCGATGGGTGCGTCGGAGACCTTCTGCTGCTGGTCGTACAGGTTGCGGTAGACCGAATTGAACTCTTCATTACTGATGGGCTGGCCGTTGATGCGACCGATCTCGCCGCCCGAAGCGTTGGCGCCGCTGCGGCCGCTGAGATCCATTCCCCACTGGAAGACCATGAGCCCGACGAACGCGATGGACGTCGCGAGCATGATCCACTTCGTATTCTCACGCATGGTCCGCATCATACGCGTGAACTCCCGCTGTGATACGCAATTACGAGAAGCACAAGCATTGAAAGGTACAGCCGGTGCCGCATAGTTTCAACCGGAGCGCGGCGCTGGACGAAGCTGCGAACAGAGTGGAAGGCGCGTTGACATGGCGAGAAACGCCGGTCTAATATGACGCGCTTTCCAGGCACCCCCGGCCCAACGCGTGGAGCAGGTTCATGATCGATTCCCACCGGGACGAGATCGCCAAACTGGAGTCGTTGTACGCGAGCAATCCCGAGGGGCGTGTTTTCACGCACCTGGCTGAGGCCTGCCGCAAGGCGGGACAGCACGAGCGGGCGCGCGAGATTCTCGAAGATGGTCTGCGACGTCATCCGGATTACGCGAGCGCACACGTGGTTCTGGGTCGCGTGCTGCTCGACACTGGCGATACGACGAATGCCATGAGCGAGTTCCGTCGCGTGCTGGAACTGGACCGGCACAACCTGGTGGCGCTGCGCTCGCTCGGAGACCTGGCAGCTTCGTCCGGAAACACCGATGAGGCTCTGCATTACTACGACGAACTGTCGGTACTGGACCCGTCCGACGGTGGCATCCAGGAAGAACTGCGGAAGCTGCGCAAAGGGCAGATATCGAGCGCGGCCGCGGAAGCCGCGCCAGTCGCCACTGCAGAAGACGAGAAGGCTGCGCCCGCCATTGAACCCCTCGCGGGCAATACGACAGGCCTGGAGACGACGCCGCCCGCTGTGGACCTGACCCTCGAGCCGGAAGCGGGAGAATCGATTGCGGTCGAAGGCTTCGAGGCGAGCGGTACACACTGGGGAAGGACCGCGGAAGCTGCCGAGCCACCCGCCGCCGGCGCTGAAGAGCGGAACCAGCCGGTCGCAGACACGCCGTTAGCGGAATCCGGCGAGCCCGTGGACTTCACGCCGGCGCCCGAGCAGTTCGCGGTGGTCGAGCCGGTGTCGGCCGCAATCGAGGGTGGCGATGCCATCGAGGCGGCCGAGGCCGCCAGCGCCAGTGTCGAAGCCAGCCAGCCGGCCGGCGAAGCGGGCGCGGAGACACCAGCGGCCGAGGATGAAACGACGCCGCCGGTCGAGGGGCGGTGGACCGAGCCGGAGACGATTCAGGCGGACATTGAGGCCGAGCGGGGCAGCCCGAAGGGGGACACGGGCGAGTGGATCCCGGCGGATCGCTGGGAGTGGATGACGGCGTCGGCTGACACACACGAGGCGCCTGCGGAGCACGCTACGGATGAGGCGCGCGCGGAGGCGGAGGAACCGGAGCAGGAACTGGAGGCGGCCGAGCCGGCGGCGCCGGACTGGTTGCAGGCGGTCGGCATCTGTACGAGGAGACGATCGAGTCGATCGAGGAGATCCCTGACATCCAGGAGCCCGCCAACGAAGCGGAGTTCATGGCTGGCGGCGCCTCCGAGGCCATCGAGTACGAATCGGCACTGGCCCCGGAGACCGCCGAATTCACCTTCGATGTCGAGATGAGCGCCAGCTTCCCTGGAGAGGCCGAGAGCGCGCAGGAGGCCTCGGCGGCGGCCGACGCGGCGCTGACGGAACTGGGCGCGGCGGGATCGGACGAGGCGGGGTACGCGGATGCGCCTGACTTCGTGGTGCCCGAAGATCTTGCCGTGCCGGCGGACCTGGCGGGCGCTGCCTCCTACAGCGAAGACTGGGATGCAGACGCGGACGACTCCGGCGATCAGGTGATCACCGAGACACTGGCTGAGATCTACGCCGGGCAGGGTCTCTACGAGCGCGCCGCAGCGGTCTACCGCAGGCTGGTGGAAGCGCGGCCCGGCGACGAGCGCCTGGCCGCCCGACTGCGCGAGCTGGACCTTGCTTCGGGCTGGGGCCGCGCGCAGGAACCGGAGTCAGAGACAGTGCGCGCGGAAGAGGATCGCGCGAACGAAGCCTGGCTGGAGCGTGTGGAGTCGGCCTGGACGGGCGCCGAAGGGGTAGCGGGCGCCGAGGACTCGCCTTACACATGGCAGATGGAGCCACGCGAGGATGCAGGCGGGGCTCGCGTGGGTGACTATTTCCGGTCTTTGCTGGCGTGGCGGCCGGCCGGCGCTGCAGCGGCACCCGAAGCGACCCTGGCGGAAAGCAGCGCGCTGCCGGGTACGACAGCGGGCACGGTTGCTGCCCAGGAGTCAGAAGCTGCTTTCCAGGAGTGGACGGGGCAGCATCCGGCAGAGGGCGAGACGCCCGCCCGGCCGGGCACGGAGAGCGACGAAGATCTCGAGATGTTCCGGTCCTGGCTGAAGAGTCTGAAGAAGTGAGAATCGCCGTCGTCCACGGCCCGAATCTGAATCTGCTGGGCCGGAGAGAGCCCCACCTCTATGGACGGGAGACGCTGGAGCAGGTGAATGGGCGACTGCGGGAAGAGGCAGCCGCGCTGGGCGTCGAGGTGGAGTTCTTTCAGTCGAACAGCGAAGGTGGACTGATCGATTTCGTGCAGGAAGCCGCAGCGCGCGTGGATGGGTTCATCGTAAACGCCGGCGGCTTCACCCACAGCAGCGTGGCGTTGCTGGACGCTCTGGTCGGGGTGGACAGGCCGTACGTAGAAGTACATTTGAGCAACCTCGCAGCACGCGAGCCGTTCCGCAGGCGGTCTCTGCTGGCGCCGCGCGCGCGGGGTGTCATCATGGGGTTCGGAGCGGAAAGCTACTCACTGGCCATCCGCGGACTGGTCGGGTCTCTGCGTGGCGGCGGCGCCGCGGGATCCGGCAGTACGGAGCGCCGAGGAGCATAGACGATGGCGGCAGCGCGCAAGAAGCAACCGGAGGCTGCGCCGGCGGCGGGTGTCGTGAATGGAGTCCAGCACGCCGCCAGCAACGGCGCGGCGCCCGGCAACGGGCACGCGCTCATTGATGTGGACGTCATCAGGAAGCTCATCGACGCAGTAGACGCGAGCAGCATTCGACACACTCGAGATCTCGCGCGCCGGTATGCGCATCCGCATTCTCGAAATCGCCAACGCCCGCGGCGCCGCAACTGGTGACTTCCCATGCGGCGTCGCCCGCTGCTCCGCCGACGCCAGCGTCACCCCCACCATCCATGACGGATGCCGCGCCGCCGCCGGAGCCCAGCAACCACATTGATGTGACGTCGCCCATGGTGGGGACGTTCTACCGGGCACCGGCGCCAGAAGCGCCGCCCTACGTCGAACTCGGAAGCACGGTCTCGCGCGGACAGACGCTCTGCATCCTCGAGGCCATGAAGCTGATGAATGAACTCGAATCGGAAGTGGACGGCGTCGTGCGGGAGATTCTGGCGGAGAACGCAGACCCGGTGGAGTACGGCCAGGTGCTGTTCCGCATCGAGCCGTCGGGTTCGCACACGTGAGCCGGCTCGCCCCGCCCCGCAGGAACGAAACGGTCCTGCAGCACGCACCGCAATGCCCTCTGGTTCCCGCCTGACCGCCACCATCGCGCCATGTTCCGAAAAGTACTGATCGCCAATCGCGGCGAGATCGCACTCCGCGTGATTCGCGCGTGCCGTGAGCTGGGTGTGCGCACGGTGGCCGTGTACAGCGAGGCCGATCGCGAATCGCTGCATGTGCGCTTTGCCGATGAGGATGTCTGCATTGGCCCGCCGTCGGCGCGCGAGAGCTATCTCAACATCCCGCGCATCCTCGCCGCGGCGGAAGTCACGGGCGCGGAAGCCATCCATCCGGGTTACGGATTCCTGGCGGAAAACGCCGAGTTTGCCGAAATCTGCGAGCGCGCCGACATCCGCTTCATCGGCCCCACGGCGGAGCAGATCCGCGTGATGGGTGACAAGGCGGTTGCGCGGCGCACCATGGCGCAGGTGGATGTGCCCACCGTGCCCGGCAGCGAAGGCGCCGTGCAGGACATTGACGAAGGCGTGCACACCGCGAGCGAGATCGGCTATCCCGTCATTATCAAAGCGGCGGCGGGCGGTGGTGGGAAGGGCATGCGCGTCGCCAGCGACGAGGCCTCCTTCGCCGGGCAGTTCCAGATGGCGCAGACGGAGGCGAGGGCGGCATTCGGCGATCCGTCCGTCTACCTCGAGAAATACCTGGTGCGCCCCCGTCACGTCGAAATCCAGCTGCTGGGTGATGACCACGGCAACATTGTGCACCTGGGTGAACGCGAGTGTTCGCTCCAGCGGCGGCACCAGAAGCTGATCGAGGAGGCGCCCTCCGTGGCGGTCACAGCGGAACTGCGCGCCGCCATGGGTGACGCCGCGTGCCGGGGTGCGCAGTCCATCGGCTACCGCTCCGTCGGCACGGTCGAGTTCCTGCTGGACCAGGACGGCAGCTTCTATTTCATGGAGATGAACACGCGCATCCAGGTCGAGCACCCGGTCACGGAACTCGTGACCGGCATCGATCTTGTAAAGGAGCAGATCCGCATGGCGGCGGGAGCGCCGCTGGCGCAGGTGGCGCGCGATTTCCGCGAATTTCGCGGCCACGCCATTGAGTGCCGCGTCAACGCGGAGGATCCGGCGCGCAACTTCGCGCCCAGCCCGGGCACCATCACGATCTTCCATCCGCCGGGTGGCCCCGGTGTGCGCATTGACACGCACGCGTACGCGGGATATCTGGTGCCGCCGAACTACGATTCGCTGGTGGCCAAGCTGATCACACACGGCGCGGATCGACCGGAAGCCATTGCGCGCATGAAGCTGGCCCTCGAGTCCTTCATCATCGAGGGTATCCATACGACGATTCCGTTTCTGCTCGAACTGATGAGCGATCCGCTCTACGTCGCGGGCGATTACGACACCAAGTTCGTGGAACGCCGTATGGCAGAGCGGCGCGCGGAAGCACAGGGTGCGCAACGGTGAAACTCGACGTGGTCTTCACACCGGCAGAGGTCGAGACGGCCCGACTCGCGGAGCGGACGGTCGTGGTGATCGATGTGCTGCGCGCGTCCAGCACGATTCTGGAGGCGCTGATCAATGGCGCCCGCGCCGTGATCCCCGTCGAGACGGTGGAACGCGCGGTGCGTACGGCGGCCGAACTCGGCAAGGCTGAAGTCGTGCTGTGCGGTGAGCGCGGATCCGTGCCCATCGAAGGATTCCCGCTGGGAAATTCGCCCCGCGAGTTCACGGCGGAGCGCGTGGCCGGCAAGACACTCGTGATGACGTCGACGAACGGAACGCCCGCGCTCGTGGCGGGTTCCGTGGGCAGGCGCTGTCTGGTCGGTGCGCTGTTGAATGTGGGCGAGGTGGCGGCCACGCTGGCTGAGGATGAGGACGTGGTGCTGCTGTGCGCTGGCCGCGAAGGTCGCTTTGCACTGGAGGACGCCTTCTGCGCGGGATTGATCGGACGACGCCTCTCCGACAACACCACGCTGCAGACCACTGACAGCGCACGCGCGGCAATGTTTCTCGCGAGCCAGCTGGACAAGAAGCCCGCCGCACTGCTGCACAGCACGGGCGCGGGACAGCAGTTGAGCGCCCTCGATCTGGCGGAGGATATTGAATTCTGCGCGGCGCTGGATCGCTATGCACGCGTGCCGGAGCTGCGCGATCATCGCATCACGCTGTAGGGAATGGAAGCCACGCACCAGCGTCGACAACTGCTTGGCATTGGTCTCATTGCGCTGACCGTGTTCAGCGCGCTGAGCCTGCTCCCGCTCGGCACGCCACCGCCCTCGGCGTTCCCGCAGGGCAACGTGATGGGCGCGCTGGGCGCGTTCTTCTTCCACGCCGGAACCAGCGCACTGGGCGTGGGCGTCCTGCTGCTCCCTGTTCTGCTGGGCCTCGCCGCGACCGCTGCATTCGGCTGGCTGCAGGGCACTACCGCGATCCGCTGGATGGCACTCGCCACCGGCCTGATCGTGCTCGTTCCCGCGTTCGCATCCCTGTTCGCCGCCAACTCCGGTGTGGAGACCACGGCACTGCTGCCCGAGCACGCAGCCGGCTGGCTCGGCCGTACGCTGGGTGTCGCGCTGGTGGCACTGCTCGACAAGCTGGGCGCGTTCCTGCATCCTTGCCGCGCTGTTTGTCGCACTGTGTGTGGCCACCATTGGCTGGAATCCGCTGGGCAGCATGGCGAGGGTGGTGAAACGGCGGGTCTGGCCGGGGAAGCAGGATGCAGGCGACGACGCCGCATTGGCGAGTGGTGCGGCATCGCCTGCTGCCGGCGAAGGCGAAGCGGAAGAAACCGGAGAGCCTGCCGCGGAAACCGGTGGCGGCCGCGGCGGCGTTCTGAATCGCGTGTTAGCGAACGGCGGTCGCCGCACGAAGACGCAGCGGACCGACGCGAAGACGGCCGCAGCCACACTGCCCGACACCGGCGACCCCACGGCGACCGGACTGCCGCCACTCACGCTGCTGAGCGAGCCACCCGATCGCGCGGACAATCTCAGCGAAGGCGAGCTGGACCGCCTGGGTGAAGTGCTGATTCGCACACTGCGCACGTTCAAGGTAGAAGGCGAGATCGCAGGCCGGACGACCGGGCCCGTGGTCACGCAGTTCGAGGTAGTGCCAGCCCCGGGCGTCAAGGTCAATCGCATTGCCGCGCTCGATGCCGATCTCGCGCTGGCGCTGCGCGCGCCCAGCATCCGCATTGTGGCGCCGATTCCGGGCAAGGGCGCCGTGGGCGTCGAAGTGCCGAATCCGGAAGCGGAAGTCGTCTACCTGCGGCGCATCCTCGAGACGGCGTCTTCCAGCGCTCGCGCGGACAGCTGCCACTGGCGCTGGGCAAGGACCTGACAGGGCGCCCGTACGTTGCGGACCTGGCGCGCATGCCGCACCTGCTGATTGCGGGCGCGACCGGTTCCGGCAAGTCGGTGTGCATTAACACGCTGATAACCAGCCTTGTGTTCCGCCACACGCCGCAGACGCTGCGACTGCTCATGGTCGATCCCAAAATGGTCGAGCTGAGTATGTACGGCGACCTGCCGCATCTGCGCCATCCCGTGGTCACGGATCCCCACGATGCGGCCACGGTGCTGAAGTGGGCCGTGTTCGAGATGGAGCGGCGCTACGCACTGCTCTCCGAGAATGGTGCGCGCTCGATGACGGAATTCAACCGGCGGCTGGAGGAAGGCCACAAGCTGCGGCGACTGGGCGCCCCCGCCGACGCGGAGGAGGAGCAGTGGCGCTACGACGATGGTCCGCTGCCCTACGTCGTCGTCGTAGTGGATGAACTGGCGGACCTGATGGTGCAGGTGCAGGCGGAAGTCGAGCGTCCGCTCACTCAGCTGGCGCAGAAGGCGCGCGCCATCGGCATCCACCTGATCGTGGCCACGCAGCGACCCAGCGTGAATGTGATCACCGGACTGATCAAGGCGAACTTTCCCTGCCGCGTCGCGTTCCGCGTGGCCAGCAAAGTCGATTCGCGCACCATCCTCGACCAGAACGGTGCCGATGCGCTGCTGGGCAACGGCGACATGCTGTTCCTGCCGCCCGGCACGTCCGATCCGGTGCGCATCCAGGGCGCCTTCCTGTCGACGGAGGACACCGACCGTCTCATGACGTGGTACCGCAGGCCGGCGGAACGAAGCCGGGTCCGGAAGACGACATCCTCGAGTATCGTGCGCTCGCGCGAAGCCACGGGCAGCGACGATTCCGGACTCGAACTTCCCGAAGAACGCGACACGCTGTTCCGCCAGGCGGCAGAGGTCTGCATTCAGCATCAGCAGGGTTCGACGTCGCTGCTGCAGCGGCGCCTGCGCATCGGCTACGGCCGTGCAGCACGCATCATCGATCAGCTGCACACGGCGGGCGTGCTCGGTCCGCCGGATGGCTCGAAGCCGCGCGAAGTGCTGCTGGGCCTGGAGTCGCTGGATCACGTGTGCGGCGAGGACATGTGATGCTGCGGGGATTGCAGGGTGGCGAGGGCGAGGAACGAAGGGCCCGGCATCCGTGTACCCTCGCCCATGCTATCAGCAGTGTTCTCCGGGGCCGCACTGCTGTGCGCCTTTCTCGCCGGATGCGGTTCCAGCGATGCGCAACCGCAGGCCGGTTCGAGCACGTCCGCCGCCGCTGCAGCACCCACGGCTTCGCCTGCGCCCGACACACGGACGGCACACGCCACGCCACCAGCCACGGACAGTGGCACTGCGAAGACGGCGCGCAGCGCAGCGCCGGCCGGTCGAGACACGGCGTCGCATACTGCCGTCACCGCACCGGCCGACAGCGCGGCGCAGCCGGCTGCCCGGACCGCACCGACGCAGGATGCTGGCGCAACTGCTGCGGCGGACGGCCGCGCTCTATTCGGGCATGAAGACGATGCGCGCCACGTTCGGGCTGGTCACGACCAACTCGCTTCTGCACACGACGGTCAGCAGTCGCGGCACGCTGTTCCAGCGGCGGCCCGACCGGATCCTGCTGCGTTTCGACGATCCGAAGGGCGATGTGGTGCTGGGCGATGGCCGTTTTTCTGGGTGTACTATCCCAGCGTGGATGCGCGGCAGGTGATCGCGCACGCCGGCGGCCGGCGCCGCGGGTGTGGTCGACCTGCAGGCGCAGTTCGTGGGTGATCCGCTGACCCGCTTCGAGCACACGCTCAACGGTCACGAGACCGTCGATGGCCACGATGCGCTCGTGGTCACACTGGATCCGCACGAGAGTGCCGGCTATGTCCGACTCAAGGTGTGGATCGACACCGACGACGCGTGGGTACGCCGCTTCGAGTTCGTGGATGGCAGCGGCGTTACGCGCCGGTTCGATCTGACGGACCTGGCGCTCGACCCGGCACTGAGCGATGACCTGTTCCGTTTCACGCCGCCCGAGGGCGCACGCATCGTGGACCGGGGCGGGTGATCACGCAACAGCGCGTTAGACGCGGGCTGCGCGCCCGGCGCGGCGTGGCTTCCCGATGATGCATGGAAGCACGAAGGCGGGCGCATGAGCGGCTCCGGCACGCGCCGCCCGCTGCCCGTCATGTCCGGCGCGGGTCCCGCCGCCCGCGTGTCCCCCGGCGATCAACGTGCCAGCATCCGTCTGGTCACACTCGGCTGTGACAAGAACACGGTCGACAGCGAGCGGCTGCTGGCGCGGCTGTCAGCCGCCGGGGCGCGCGCGAGCACGGGCGATGCCGACATCATCGTGATCAACACGTGCGGCTTCATCGAGGCGGCGAGGGAAGAATCGATCGATACGATCCTCGAAGCCGTGCGTCTCAAGGAAGAGGGCAGGGCACGCGCGGTCGTGGCGATGGGCTGCCTGGTGCAGCGCCACAAGGCGGAGCTGCTGCGCGAACTGCCGGAAGTCGATCTGTTCCTGGGGCTGACGGAGATCGAGCGGCTGGTGCCCGAGCTTTCGCGGCGGGGTCTGCTGCAGAAGGCGCGGCCGACGCGGCCAACATGGAACGGCCGCTCCGCATGCTCACCGCGACCCGTCACACGTCGTTTCTGAAGGTGAGCGAAGGCTGCGACCACGGCTGCGCGTTCTGCGCCATTCCGCTGCATGCGTGGGAAGCACCGCTCGACGCCCATCGAACTGCTTGTGCAGGGAAGCGCAGCAGCTGGAGGCGGCCGGCATGGTCGAGCTGAGTCTGGTCAGCCAGGACACGACCTGGTACGGCCGCGACCTGGAGCGAGGCGGCGAGGCGGCGGCGGACGGGGCGTTTCGTCGGCCGCCCGTTCGCGGGTATGGCCGGCGTCGATCGAGGCGACGACGTCGGTACTCGATGATACGCGCGCGCAAGGACGCGCCGCTGCGGTCGCACCAAGCCGGCGGCGGCCTGCTCCGCGAACCTGCTGCATGCGCTGCTCGAGGAAACGGGCATTCCGTGGCTGCGGCTGTTCTACATGTATCCGTCCGGCATCCGGCCGGAACTGGTCGCGCGCATGGCGCGCTGAGCCACGCATCGTGAAATATCTCGACATGCCGATCCAGCACGGCGCCGATGCGGTGCTGCAGCGCATGCAGCGGCCGGAACGACAGGCGACGATCCGCGAGCGCGTGCGCTGGCTGCGCGACGCGATTCCCGACATCGCGCTGCGCACCACCGTCATTGTCGGTTTCCCGGGCGAGACGGAAGACGATTTCGACGCCATGCTCGAGCTGCTCGAGGAGCTGCGCTTCGACCATGTCGGCGCGTTCCCGTACTCGGTGGAGGAAGGCACACCCGCCGCGACCATGGCGGACGAGGTGCCGCAGTCCGCGAAACGCGAGCGGCTCGAACGCGTGCTCGACCTGCAGCGCACAATCTCGCTCGAGCACAACGAATCGCTCGATCGGCCGGGAGATGACCGTGCTGGTCGATCGCGTGCGCGCGGGGATCGAGGGTGAAGGACCGGACGGCGCGGCCGGGCGCACTGCCAGGCAGGCACTGGAAATCGATGGGGCGGTGCAGCTGCCGGGATTGACCGGTGTACATGCAGGCGAATTCGTACGCGCCCGCATCACGGACGCGGCGGAGGATGACCTTACCGGCGCAATGGTGGGTCGTGCATCCTGAGCGCCCGCGCCGGACTCTAACAGGGCGTTTTGGAAGCCCCGGCCGCGGGGTGCTGGCGGTGCTGCTGCTCGCCGGCGCGGGTGACGGCTGCCGGCGGGGCGAGGTGCCGCGCACGCAGCCGGGCGCGCCACCGGCCGCTGCAGGCAGGGAGCCCGCGCTGCGCGTGGGTATCATGGTGGACACGTCGAGCGTGACCGTGAGCGCACCCGCTGCGTTCTCCCTCGAGCCAGCAGGACGATGCACCCGTTCCGGCGGCCGCCGGTGAGCGCTGGACCGTGTCGCTGGAGCGGGATGGCTCGCTGGCGGCGCGCTCGGGCGAGCGCACCGTGCACAGTCGCGGCCCGCTGCTGGTGCGCGCGGCCGGTCGGGTCGAGATCGGGGGCAACGCCTATCGGGGCGAAGCACTGGTGCGCAACGGCGGCGATGGACTGACTGCCATCAACGTGCTCGACCTCGAGGATTATCTGCTGGGTGTAGTGCCGCGCGAGATCGGCAGGCGGACAACCGCAGAAGTGGAAGCCGTGAAGGCACAGGCCGTGGCTGCGCGCACCTACGCGATCACACACATGGGCGGACAGGCAGCACTCGGTTTCGACGTGTTTTCAGGCGTGCAGGACCAGGTGTACGGCGGCATCGCGGACGAAGACACGGTCGCGGGTCGTGCCGTGCTGGAGACGCGCGGCGAGATCATCACGTACGATGGCGTTCCCATCATCGCCTACTACAGTTCGACATGTGGTGGCCGGACGTCCGCGGTCGAGGATGCCTGGCCGTGGCGTACGCCGGTGCCATACCTCAAGTCCGTGTCCGACCTGGTGCCAGGCACTGACAGCGCCTGGTGCGCCAGCTCCAATCGCTTCCACTGGACGGCGCACTGGACGCGGGCGCAGCTGCTGTCAGCGCTGGGTGCGAGCCTGCGCGCCTACACGCACGCCGCGGTTGCGCTGCGCCGCGTGGATGCCATTGACATCACCGATACCAACGCGTCCGGACGGGTCAGCGTGCGGCTGCAGGCGGATGGCAGGAGCTGGACCATGCGCGCCGATTCTGTGCGCTGGGTGCTGCGCCTGCCCGGCGGCGCGGGACTCAACAGCGCGCGACTCGCGAAGCTCGATGTCGAGAAAGGCGAGGACGGCGCCGTGACGGCCCTGTCGGTGGAAGGCGGCGGCTGGGGGCACGGCGTAGGCATGTGCCAGATGGGCGCACTGGGTCGCGCGCGCGGCGGCCAGCGCTACGACCAGATTCTGCGTGCCTATTACAGCGGCACCGAACTGAAGCGCATCTACTGAACAGGGAGAGAAGGAAAGCAATGAATGCGCTGCGCAACACGGTCATGCTGCTGGTTCTGCTGGTCTCGCCTGCCGCGGCGAGCGCCCAGATGCTCGCGAACTACGATTATGATAACTTGCGATTTCGCGGCCTGGGTGTGGATGTCGGACGTATCTGGCCCAACAAGGTGGATGCGACCACCCAGTATGCGATGCGCCTGGACCTGGGGTTTCTGGGACCGGGCGTGCGCATCATCCCCAGCGTGTCCTGGTGGCGTTCGCAGCTCAAGCAGTCGGAGCTGGACCACCTCGCCAGCCGGTTGAGCGATCTGCCCTCGCTGACACAACGCGGTGTTACCATTTCGGCCGCCGACCTGGGCAAGGTGGAGTGGAGCAACCTGTCCCTGGCCGTCGACGGGCAACTGGTCTGGACCGCGCCGCTCCACATCTTTACCTATGTGGGCCTGGGCCTCGGGCTGCACGCCATGAACGGCAGCGGCGCGAGCATCGACGGCACCTTCATCGAAGATCTGCTGGACACGATCACCGCGGGCACCGCGTTCATGGCCGGGCTGGAGTACGAGCCGCGGCCGATACTGCGTCTCTATGCGGAGGGCCGCTATACGCTGCAGAGCGAGATCCGCTATCCGGGTCTGCGCCTGGGCGCTGCACTGATGGTTCCTTCGCGCACGAGGACATCGCCATGAGTGACGACATCCGCGTGGGACTCCTGGGCCTGGGCTCGATCGCACAGGTGGTGCACCTGCCGATTCTGACACAGATGCCGGGCGTGAAGCTGGTAGCGGTGTGCGATGTGGACACGGCCAAAGCCAGAGCGATCGCGGCGCGCTTCCGCATTCCGCGCGTGCACTCGCGCGACATCGAAGCGTTCCGCGCGGATGATCTCGATGCGCTCGTGATCTGTACGCCCAGCCACCTGCACGCCGAACAGGCGATCGCTGCGCTGAGCGAGAACAAGCACGTGCTCGTGGAGAAGCCCCTGGGTCTGTCGGCGGACGACGCGGAGCGCGTGCTGCAGGTGGCGGACGCATCCGGTCGCGTGCTGTTCGTGGCCATGAATCACCGCTATCGCCCGGACACGGCGGCGCTGAAGCCGTTTGCCGAGGGCGGCGAGCTGGGTCGCATCTTTCTCACGCGCGGCGCCTGGCTCAACCGCAAGATGCGGCTGATCCGCCCGACCTGGCGGCACCGGCGCGCGACGGCCGGGGGCGGCGTCGTGATGGACCTGGGCGTGCAGCTGCTCGACCTCTGCCTCTGGATGCTCGGCTTCCCTCCCGCCTACAGCGTCTGCTGTCACACGCATCCGGGCGAGGGCATGGAAGTGGAGGACACCGCGGCATTGCTGGTGCGCATGGCCGACAGCTCCTGCATCTCGTTGACCATGAGCTGGAGCCTGGTGGCGGAGCGCGACCGGCACTACATGCGCGTTCTGGGGACACGCGGCTCTGCCGCCATTCAGCCGCTCGCCGTTTTCAAGGAGATGGAAACCGGGCTGATTGACGTGACGCCCACCATCACGATGGGCCGCGAGAACCTGTACACGGCCTCGTACCGGCAGCAGCTGGCGCATTTCGTTCGCGCCGTCCGGGGCGAGGAGCGAGCGCCCGCGCCGCGCGAGCAGGTCGAGCTGATGCGACTCATCGCCATGGCCTACCGGTCGGCAGACGAGCGCCGCGAGGTGCTGCTTGAGGAGGGGGTGCCGGCCCGTTAAACTAGTTGTCTTGAACGTTTCCAGGACATCGCTGAAGAGGCACCCATGAAAGCGGGCATTCATCCGGACTACAAGACGGCGACCGTGCACTGCGCTTGTGGCAACAGCTTCGAGACGCGCAGCACGGTGAAGGACATCCACGTGGAAATCTGCTCGGTGTGTCATCCCTATTTTACGGGGCGGCAGAAGCTGGTCGACACGGCCGGCCGCGTGGAACGGTTCCGTCAGAAATGGGGCACCGGCGCCTCCGGCAAAAAGGCGGAGCAGTAAGAGGGAGAGCCGGCGCCGCCGGCTCTTTGTCTTATGAGCTGGGAAGCGCGCATTCCGGAATTGCTGCGGCGCTACGAGTCGCTCACCGGGCGCCTTGCGGATCCCGCCGTTCTCGGCAACTCGGAAAACCTGCGCAAGACTGCGATCGAGCAGGCGGAGCTGAAGCCGGCGGCGGAAGCCGCGCAGGCGCTGCAGCGGGTGCGCCAGCAACTGACGGAAGCCCGCGCCATGATCGAGGCGGGCGACGACGCGGAACTCACCGAGCTGGCCGAATCCGAGGTGACGAAGCTGGGCGAGCAGGAGCAGGCGTTGCTGGAGAAGCTGCGCCAGCTGCTGATCCCCCGCGACCCGCTCGCCGACCGGTCGGCCGTCATGGAGATCCGGGCCGGAACCGGCGGCGATGAGGCCGGCCTGTTCGCGGCCGAGCTGTTCCGCATGTACACGCGCTATGCGGAGTCGCGTGGCTGGAGCGTGGAGCTGATCCACCTCTCGGAAGGCGACCGCGGGGCCTTCAAGGAGGTGGTGTTCGTGGTCCGCGGCCGGAATGCCTACGGCGATCTGCGCCACGAATCCGGCGTGCACCGGGTGCAGCGTGTACCGGTGACCGAGAGCCAGGGCCGCATCCACACGTCAGCAGCCACCGTAGCCGTGCTGCCGGAAGCAGAAGACGTCGATGTCGAGATCCGCGACGACGAGATCCGCGTGGACGTGTACCGCTCGTCGGGTCCGGGGGGGCAGTCCGTCAACACCACCGACTCGGCGGTGCGCATTACGCACCTGCCCACCGGCCTGGTCGTTACCTGCCAGGACGAGAAATCACAGCACAAGAACAAGGCGAAGGCGCTGCGCGTGCTGCGCAGCCGGCTGCTGGACCAGAAGCTGGCGGAGCAGGAGGCGGAGCGTGCCAGGGCCAGGAAGACGCAGGTCGGGACAGGCGATCGCTCCGCCAAGATCCGGACCTACCACTTCCCGCAGAGTCGCGTTACCGACCATCGCATTGGTCTCACACTGCACCAGCTGCACGAGATCATGGACGGCGATCTGGCGGAGCTGATCGGCGCGCTCAAGGAGGCGAGGGAGGCGGAGCGGCTGGAATCGGATGCTGCGTGACGCCGTGCAGCAGACCGCACTGGAACTGGCACGACGGGCGGCCGGCGTACTGCGCGAGCGGGCGGGACTGGAGAATGCGCGACTCGAGGCGGAGCTGCTGCTGGCGGCAGTGCTCCACCTGAGCCGGCTCGAACTCTACCTCCAGCACGATCGGCCGGTGAGCACGGAGGAGCTGGATGCGTTCCGCACCCTGGTGCGGCGGCGTTTGCGGCACGAGCCGATCCAGTACATTGTGGGGGAAGCGCCCTTCCGGCAGCTGATGCTGCGTGTGGATTCAAGGGTTCTGATCCCGCGGCCGGAAACGGAGATTCTGGTGGGCGCGGTGCTGGCCTGGGCGAAGGGCAGGCCAGGGCTGGAGGTGCTGGACATGGGTACAGGGTCCGGCGCCATCGCACTCAGCCTGGCGCACGAAGGCGATTTCCAGCGTATCGTCGCCACTGACGTGTCCGCGGATGCGCTGGCCGCCGCGGGCGAGAACGCCAGCCGGCTGGGGCTGCAGACGCGCATCGAATTCCGCATCGGCGACGCATGGTCCGCGGTGGGAACGGAGGAACGATTCGACGTCGTCGCCTCCAATCCTCCGTATGTTGCAGATGCGGAGCGGGCGGAGCTGGCGCCCGAGGTGCGCGAGTGGGAGCCCGCGGGCGCGCTGTTCGCGGCGGAGCGCGGGTACGCGATGCTGAACGCGCTGGTGGATGGCGCGGCGGCGCACCTCGAAGCGGGCGGACTGCTGGCGCTGGAGGTGGGACTGGGCCAGGCGGAGGCCGTGCAGCAGCGACTTCGCGAACACGGCAGTTATGCCGAGCCCCGCGTGCAGGCGGATCTGACGGGACGGCCGCGCGTGATCCTGGCGCAGCGCAGCTGAAGACGATGCGGGAATGCCCCGCAACGTGGCGGGCAAGCCTAACGGGTGGTTGAGATCATGGAAGGTTTCGCCGACAAGGCGCGGGAGCTGGGCCGACTGCTGGGACAGACCAGCGAATATCAGGCACTCGACCGGGCACGCACGCGCGCACTGGAGGACCGCGAGCTGTCCGTCTCATTGAACCGCATGGGCGAGATGGAGCGCCAGATCGGGCAGCTGCTGCGCTCGGGCCAGGAGCCGTCCGCGGAGATCCAGCAGGAATACGAGACGCTGTTCTCGCAGCTGCAGGCGTCTTCCGTCTACCAGGGCCTGGTGGCCGCGCAGGCGAATTTCGACAAGGTGCTGGCGCGCGTGAACGACCACATCACGGAGGGGATCGAAGCCGGATCCCGATCACGCATCATCCTGCCCACCTGAGGAGGCGGGGCGTGACCGGACTCGAAGCGCAACGCGGGCGGGTCTACCGGATCATCGACCCGCTCACCGACTGGCTGGCGCGCAAGCAGGTTCATCCCAACCTCCTCACCACACTCGGCTTCCTTGCGACGATGACGTCGGCGCTCGCGTTCCACGAGCACCATGTGCGCACGGCGGGCGTGCTGGTGCTGACGGGCGGCTTCTTCGACATCCTCGACGGTCGCGTGGCGCGACTGTCGAAGCTGGGCAGCAAGTTCGGCGCGTTCTACGATTCGACGCTGGACCGCATCAGCGAAATCGCGGTCTTCCTCGGCATTCTCTCGCTCTACAACGACTACCGCCTCGAGCTGGGCGATGTGGGCATGATCTACCTCATCATGCTCGCCATGGCGGGGTCTCTGATGATCAGCTATACTCGCGCGCGCGCGGAAGCTCTGGGACTCGACTGCAGAGTGGGCCTCATGCCGCGCGCCGAGCGCGTGGTACTGATCGGACTCGCGTCACTCCTCTTCGGCGAGAGCTGGGACGGTCTGATCCTCAAGATCGTGATCGTCGTGCTCGCCGTCCTGACCAACCTCACGGCCGTGCAGCGCATCGTGTGGGTCTATCGACATGCGAAGGGGGTGCCGCTGGAGGAGAAAGACTGATGTTTCCGGAGGAGAGGGCGCACAGCGTTGCCCGGGCTGGGGCCGGGGTTGTACGGATGGAACGACGTTGCCGGGTCACGGGGACGGACAAGAACGGACTGGTGTGGCAGCGGTGATGGGTGGAGTGAGATGCTACTAACAGCGCGTTGGGCGCTGTGCACAATGGAGAAGAGGGCATGACGCCAGGAAGGGCAATTGCGCCGGCGCAGGGGCGGCTGGGAGTAATGCTGCCGGGCATGGGCGCAGTGGCGACGACGTTCATTGCGGGAGTGGAAGCGGTGCGGCGCAAGATGGCGCTGCCCATTGGCTCGCTGACGCAGCTGGCGCACATCCGGCTGGGCAAGCGCACGGAGAACCGCAATCCGCTGATTCGTGAATTCGTGCCGGTGTCGCCGCTGGATGCACTGGTATTCGGCGGCTGGGATCCGATCCCCGACGATGCCTACGAGACGGCGGCGAAGGCCGGTGTGCTGGAGCGCGCGCACATCGATCCGCTGCACGACTTCCTTTCCGCCATCAAGCCCATGCCCGCGGTGTTCGACCAGAACTACGTGCGCCGCATCGAGGGCAGCAACGTGAAACAGGCGGGCAACAAGCAGGAACTGGGCGAGCAGCTGCGCGCGGACATTCGTCGCTTCAAGCAGGAGAATCAGTGCGACCGCATCGTGATGGTGTGGTGCGGCTCGACCGAGGTATTCATGAAGCCGGGCCCGGCGCATCAGACGGTGGAAGCCTTCGAGCGCGCCATGGTGTGCAATGACGCGGCCATTGCGCCTTCGATGATCTACGCGTGGGCAGCGATCAAGGAAGGCGTGCCGTTTGCCAATGGCGCGCCCAATCTCACGGTCGACATTCCGGCCATCCAGGCGCTGGCCCGCGAGCACGGTGTGCCCATTGCCGGCAAGGACTTCAAGACGGGTCAGACGATGATGAAGACGATCATTGCGCCCGGACTCAAGGCACGCATGCTGGGACTCTCCGGCTGGTTCAGCACGAACATCCTGGGCAACCGCGATGGCGCCGTACTGGATGATCCGGACTCGTTCAAGACGAAGGAAGAATCCAAGCTGGGCGTGCTCGAATACGTGCTGCAGCCGAAGCTGCACCCCGAGCTGTACGGCAACGTGTATCACAAGGTGCGGATCAACTACTACCCGCCCCGCGGTGACAACAAGGAAGGCTGGGACAACCTCGACATCTTCGGGTGGCTGGGCTATCCGATGCAGATCAAGGTGGACTTCCTCTGCCGCGATTCGATTCTGGCCGCGCCCATCGTGCTCGATCTCGCGCTGTTCATGGACCTGTCGAAGCGCGCGGGGATGAGCGGCATCCAGGAATGGCTGTCGTTCTACTTCAAGAGCCCGATGACCGCGCCCGAGCTGTATCCGGAGCACGACCTGTTCATCCAGCACTGGAAGCTGAAGAACACGCTGCGCCACCTGATGGGTGAGGAGCAGATCACCCATCTCGGGCTGGAATACTACGAGAGCTGAGCGCCGCGACGCTCGAATGCGACTCCTGCGTGCGCGGCTGATTCTGATGCGTGATGGCCGAGAAACGTTCGAGCAGACTGGGGCCCTGCGTCGTGCGCATTGAGCGCGCAGCATTGTGAGCGGCCGGTTCATCGTACTGGAGGGCATCGAGGGGACGCGGCAAGTCCACCCAGGCCCGTCTGCTCGGGGAGTGGCTGGCCGGCCGCCGGATTCCGCACCTGGTCACGCGTGAGCCCGGCAGCACGCATCTGGGCGAGGCGGTGCGACAACTTGTGCTGCACGGGGAGCCCATCGACGCACGCAGTGAGCTGCTGCTCTATCTCGCCGCGCGCGCCACGTTCGTCGCGGAATGCGTACGACCTGCCCTCGAATCCGGCCGGGTCGTCATTTCAGACAGGTACGAGCTGTCCACAATGGCGTATCAAGGATACGGCCGGCAGCTGCCGCTGGAGCAGGTGCGCGCCGCGAACGCCTTCGCGACGGGCGGGTTGCGCGCCGATCTCACGATGGTGCTGCGTGTGCCGGAAATTGTGTCCATGGGGCGACAGGCCGAGCGGGGCGCGCGCGACAGGATCGAGCGCGAGGACCGCGAATTCCACCGCCGCGTGGCCGCTGCATACGAGGAACTCACGAGGTCGGAACCGGGTGTCGAAGCTCTGGATGGGACGCTACCGCCCGACCAGTTGCACGCAGCCGTGGTCCGCCTCCTGCAAGAGAGATTTCCAGAAACTTTCGCAAGAGGGCAGGGTTAGTAGATTGTCCTTTCCCGCAGTCCAGGATGTCACGGAGGGCCGATGAAGATCAACCGGGCTTTTCTCGCGCCGTTGCTGGTAGCGACGGTCGCACTCGCGACCGGCGGCTGGTTCCTGCAGCGCGGCGCAGGCCAGGAACAGAACAACGTCTACGGCAACGCGCAGCTCTTCGAGCAGGTACTGCAATACGTGTCGCAGGCCTTCGTCGATGAGAAGCAGCCGTCCGATCTGTACCAGATGGCGATCGACGGCATGTTGCAGGAGCTGGGCGATCCGCACACGGTCTTCATGCCCGCCAAGGAATACGAGAACCTGCGCATTACGACGCAGGGCGAGTACGCCGGGATCGGCGTATCGATCGCGAAGCGCGCGGGCTGGGTCACTGTGATCACGCCGCTGCCCGGCACACCGGGTGAGCGGGCAGGACTGCAGGCTGGCGACGCGATTGTCGAGGTGAACGGCCAGAACACGCACGACTGGACCGAAGACCAGGCCGTGGCGCAGCTGCGCGGACAGAAAGGCACACCGGTCGACATCAAGATTGCGCGGCTGGGCGTCGATCAGCCGATTCCGTTCAAGATCACGCGCGAAGAGATCCACGTGCGCTCCGTGCCCGCCGCCTACATGATCGACAAGACGGTGGGTTACGTCGAGCTGAACGTGTTCAGCGAAACGTCGTCGCAGGAAGTCAGTGAGGCGATCAACAGCCTGCGCGAGCATGGCGCCAAGGGCATCGTTCTGGACATGCGCCTGAATTCAGGCGGTCTGCTGGACGAGGGTGCAGGCGTATCGGACCTGTTCCTCAATCGGGATCTGCCGATCGTCGAGACGAAGGGCCGCCTTCCCAATCAGAATCAGAAGCTGAGCGCGAACGTGCCGGATCAGTTCCCGGGACTCCCCATCGTGGTGCTGGTGGGGCCGCAGAGTGCATCGGCGACGGAGATCGTGGCGGGCGCGCTGCAGGACCATGATCGGGCGCTGATCGTGGGCCGCCCGACGTACGGCAAGGGCTCTGTCCAGCAGGTGTTCCGGCTGCAGGGCAACAACTGGCTGAAGCTGACGACCGCACGCTGGTACACGCCGTCAGGTCGCAGCATTCAGCGCCCGTACGACAACGATCATCCGCTGGCGGAAGCGCCGGCCGATGATGGCACGAACCCGGGTGCTGCGGGGGATTCGGCGAAGAAGATGGCGTACAAGACGGATGCCGGCCGCGTGGTCTACGGCGGTGGCGGCATCGCGCCGGACCTGAATGTGGCGCCCGATACGACGACGCTCACGGAGCGCCCGTTGATCGAGACACTGCAGCGCCAGAACTGGCCGAAGTTCATTGAGACGCGCTTCTCGTTCGGAGTGCGCTACGCCAAACAGCATCCCGAGTTGAAGCCGGGGTTCCCGATCACCGCGCCCATGCTGGACGACTTCTACAAGTCGCTGGTCGCGGCGGGCTTCACGCTGGAGCGGCCGACATTCGATGCCGGCAGCCGCTGGGTTGGCTACCAGCTGGCGAGCGAGATCACGTTCTCGAAGTGGGGCACGGAAGAGCGCCGCAAGCGCGAGAACAGCGATGACCGGCAGGTGCGTACGGCCATTGATCTGCTGGACAAGGCCTCCACGCCGCAGGCGCTGTTCCAGCTGGCTGCGCAGATGCAGGGCACAATGAAGACGGCGGGTGGCGCAGCGGGCAAGAGGTAATTGCAACCCGGGCAGGCCCGGGATGCACGTGGCCTGTGGTACTATCGCTCCGCACGCGGGCGATCGAATCGGAGGAGGGGTACTCAGTACCCTTCCTCTGTTTCGTTTGAGGCCGGGCACACGCACGCGCAATGCGGTGCCGACTCGCTGGTCTGACGGACACTGGCGCGAACCGACGTGGGGGAGGCCATTCAAGCCATGGAACGGGCGAGTGTGTCTGATTCGATTCATGGGTGCGCGGAGGGCTGCGCATGAGCCGCGTGGAAGTGTGGCGGGGCGCCACCATCGAATCGGTGCATCAGGTGAGCATCGCCGTGGTCGATGCGCAGGGGCGGCTGCGCGCGAGTACGGGCAATCCGGAACTGGTGGCGTTTGCGCGTTCGGCGGTGAAGCCCATCCAGGCGCTGCCACTCGTGCGCGACGGTGTCACCACGCATTTCGGATTCGATGCGCGTGAACTGGCGGTATGCTGTGCGTCGCACAGCGGGGAAGAGCGACACGTGGAGTGCGTGCGCGGCCTGCTGCGCAGGATCGGTGTCGAGGAAAGCGCGCTGGCGTGCGGTGCGCACCCGCCCCATTACGCGCCCGCAGCGCGCGCGCTGCAGCAGGCAGGCCAGCCGTTCGGGCGCGTGCACAACAACTGCTCCGGCAAGCACACGGGCATGCTGGCACTCGCCTGCAGACACGGCTGGCCCATTGCCGGCTACCAGCGGCCCGAGCACCCGGTGCAGCGGCGCATCCTGGAGGAAATCTGCGAGTGGACGGAGCTGACGCCGGATGAGATCGCGACGGGAGTGGATGGCTGCGGTGTAGTAACATTCGCGTTACCACTGTCGCGCCTGGCCGGCGCGTTCGGCCGGCTGGCCGGCGCGGCGCGGCGAGGCGAGACGGCGGCTTCCGCCGTGGTGGGCGCCATGATGAGCTTCCCGCAGTATGTGGCCGGCACCGGCCGGCTCTGCACCCTGCTCATGCGCGCCGCGGACGGCCGCGTGATGGCGAAGGCGGGCGCGGAAGGCGTGTACTGCGTGGCGGTGCCGGGCGCGGAGCTGGGCATAGCGCTCAAGGTGGAGGACGGCGCCGCGAGAGCGGCGGAGCCCGCGATTCTGGCTGTGCTGCGCGCGCTGAGCCTGTTGTCCGACGATGAGATGGCGGAGCTGGCCGCGTTCGCGGAACCGTCCATCGGGAACACGCGCGGCGAAACGGTGGGCCGCATACGCGCGGCAATCCAGCTGGAACCGCACGGCTGAGGTACCAAACACGATGTTTGTAGACCAGGCAATCGTACAGGTCACCGGGGGCACTGGCGGGTCAGGCCAGGAAGCGTTCCGGCGCGAGATGGGTGTGCGCATGGGCGGGCCCTCGGGCGGCAATGGCGGACACGGCGGCAGCGTGCTGCTGCGCGGCGATGTGCAGCTCTGGACGCTGCTCGATTACCGCTACCAGCAGCATTACCGCGCGGAGCGCGGACAGCACGGGCAGGGAAAGGACCGCACGGGTCGCTCGGGCGAGGACCTGGTGCTGCGCGTGCCGGTGGGAACCATCGTGCGCGATGCGGGCAGCGGTGCGCTGATCGGCGAAGTGCTGGAAGAGGGCCAGGAGCTGGTGGTGGCGAAAGGCGGGCGGGGTGGCCGCGGTAACGCCGCGTTTGCCACACCGACCAACCGCGCACCTCGGCGCTGGGAGCCCGGGGAAGAGGGCGAGGACCGGCGCATCCAGCTGGAGCTGAAACTGATCGCGGATGTGGGGCTGGTGGGGAAACCGAATGCGGGCAAGTCGACGCTGCTGGCCGCAGTTTCCGCCGCTACACCACGCATTGCCGATTATCCGTTCACCACACTCAGTCCCAACCTCGGAGTGGTGGCGCTCCGCGATCATTGCAGCTTCGTAATGGCCGATATCCCGGGCATTATCGAGGGCGCGCATGAGGGTCGCGGTCTGGGGCTGCGTTTCCTGCGTCACATTGAGCGCACGCGGACGCTTGCGTTCCTGATCCCCGCGGACTCGGAGAATGCGCAGGCCGAGTACGCACTCCTGCGCGACGAGATTCTCGCCTACTCGCCGGAACTGGCGGCCAAGCCGCACTGCGTCATCGTCAGCAAGTCGGACCTGCTGCCGCTCGACGCGGCGCTGCCGGTCATCGACGCGCCGGCGGCATGGGGCTGCTTCGTCGTGTCCGCCGCGACACGCGCAGGACTCGACCCGATGCTCGAGGGAATCTGGTCCCGCATTCAGCAACAGGTGGTGCTCGCCGAAGCGCTCGACCCAGCTGGCAATGGATCGTGAGACGCTGCGCGCGCTGCTCATGCTCAAGGCAGCGCCCGGCATTGGCGATGTCCGGCTGCGCGCGCTGCTCGACCGGCACCATTCGCCCACGCGCGCCGTGCGCGGGCTGATGCAGGAGCGGCCGGAATCCGCTGCGCACCTCGAGCAGAAACACGTGCGCGACCGCATTGAGCATGCGCTGGTTTCCATTGAAGCCGCCGGTGATGTGGAACCGCTGGGGTACGGTCAGGCGGGATACCCGGCCGCACTGCTCGAGCTGCACGATCCACCGCCACTGCTGCTGGCGCGCGGTCACCGAGCAATGCTGGAGCGGCCGGCCGTCGCGCTGGTGGGAACACGCGCCCACACGGAGTACGGCGCCGATGTGACACGGCTGTTCGCAGAGGCCCTGGCTGGCGCCGGCATGGCCGTGATCAGCGGACTGGCGCACGGCATCGACCGTGTGGCACACGAGACAACGCTGGCGGCGGGCGGCGCAACGATCGCCGTCGTGGGCTCCGGCATCGACGTGGTGTATCCGCCGGCACACGCGAACCTGCAGGAACGCATCGCACGGGAGGGTCTGCTGCTCAGCGAGTTCCTGCCGGGAGAGCCGGCGCTGCCGCACCATTTCCCGCAGCGGAACCGCATCATTGCGGCACTGTCCTGCGCAGTAGTGGTGGTGGAGGCGCCGGAACGCAGTGGCGCATTGATCACGGCCGAGCACGCCACCGACCTGGGCCGCGATGTGTTCGCTGTGCCAGGACCCATCGGCCGCCGGACGAGTCTGGGCACCAATGCCCTCATCCGGGACGGTGCAGCAATCCTGACGGACCCCGCCGAGCTGCTCGCGGCCGTGCAGTCCCGGCTGTTGCACACGGACGTGCCGCGCGACGAGGCGGCGGCCGTGGTCGCGCGTCCGCAGGGCACGGCGAGGGCCCCTGGCCAGGCGGTCCGGGCCGGTCGCTCGGGCGGCGAGCCTGCCATGGGTGACACGGCGCCAGCTCTGCCCGCGATTGCTGCCGCACCCGCGGCAGCAGGTCCGGCGCGCGCAGTGTGGACGGCCATGAACGATGAGCCGGCACATGTCGATCAACTGGCGGCGGCCACAGGTTTGACCACTGCCGAAGCACTGGTTGCACTGCTGGAGTTGGAGATCCGCGGCTACGCCCAGCAGGCGGCAGGAATGCGGTTCAGCCGGCCGGTGCGCCGCTGACCCGATATAGAGCTACGCAACCCCTTGCCGGACGCGGGGGTAGCACAGTCGTGCAGCCCTCTTACCTGTACCTCCACTCGCCATTCTGCGTGCGGCGATGCAGCTATTGCGATTTCGCGGTGACGGTGGACTCGTCGCCGCGGGCCGAGGCGTGGCTGGACGCGATGGAAGCCGAGCTGGCCGCCACCATGCGCGGGCAGGGTTGGAACACCCTCGACCTGCGCACGATCTATGTGGGCGGCGGTACACCCTCCCTGCTGGGGCGGGGCGTAATGGCCGGCCTGGCCAAACGGCTGCGACGCTTCGCGCACTGGGACGACGGCGTCGAATGGACGGTGGAGGCAAATCCGGAATCCTTCGACGCGGCCCTGGCGCGCGACTGGCGCGCGGCCGGCGTGAACCGGCTGAGCCTGGGTGCGCAGACGTTCCACGCCGATGCGCTGCGATGGATGGGTCGGCTGCACGGACCGGACGGGCCGCGCAAGGCGATGCGGGCGGCCCGTGAGGCGGGTTTCGACAACGTCAGCATCGACCTGATTTTCGGATTGCCCGCGCGGCTGGAGCGGGATTGGCCGAGCGATCTGGAACGGGCGGTCGCGCTCGAACCCGAGCACCTTTCGCTGTATGGCCTGACGGCGGAACCGGGTGCACCCCTGAGTCGGTGGGTCAGGGAAGGCCGCGAAGTGCTGGCCGATGAGGACGCCTACGCGACCGAGTATCTCCAGGCAGCCAGCACGCTGACGGCGGCCGGCTACGACCACTACGAAGTCTCGAACTTCGCTCGCCGCGGCCTCGAGTCGCGCCACAACAGCGCGTACTGGACGGGCGCTGCATATCTGGGGTTGGGCCCTGGCTCACACTCCTACCTGCCACCCAGGCGATCCTGGAACGTGCGCGACTGGGCGAAGTACCGCGGCCGCATCATGGCCACGGGGGATGCAACCGATGGCGACGAAGCGGTGGATGCCGAAACGTCGTTGCTGGAACAGAGCTGGCTGGGCCTGCGCACGGCCACCGGTTCCGCGACCCGCACGCCGGCGCAGCGAGCACTGGCGCGGGTGTGGCGGGAGCGCGGCTGGGCCGAGGGCGACGACGATCACGTCCGACTCACTGCACGGGGCTGGCTGCTGCTGGACCGACTGTCGGTGGAGTTCGACGCGCGCGCCTTGAAGTCGGTGGGAGCAACCGAGACATTTGAGTAACACGAATCGGGACAAGCAGGGCATGCCCCACTCAGCGCTGACAGAACGGGAGCAACAGATCCTGGAGGCGGTCATCCGCACGTACGTGGAGACCGCCGAGCCGGCGGGCAGCCGCACAGTGGCGCGCCGCTTCGGGCTGAACGTATCTGCGGCGACCGTGCGCAACGCGATGTCGGATCTGGAAGACAAGGGATTCCTGTTCCATCCGCACACGTCGGCCGGCCGCATTCCCACCGATCTGGCCTACCGGTACTTCGTGGATGCGCTGATGGGACCGGTGCGCCTCAGCATCGCGGAGCAGCGCCGGCTGCGGCGTGAGTTGAGCGATGACGGCGAAGGCGCGGGTCCGCTCGAGCGTCTGCTGCAGCGCTCGCTGCGGGTGCTCGGACTGATCACCGGCGAGCTGGGTCTCGCCATCTCGCCTCGCCTCAATGAAGTGGTGCTCGAGAAGATCGAGCTGGTGACCATCTCCAGCGAGACGCTGCTGCTGGTGCTGACTCTGAAGCATGGCGCGATCCGTACGGTGTACGTCGACGTTCCGGTGATGGCGCCGCGCGAGACGTTGACATCGGTCACCCGCATCCTGAACGAACGGCTGGCGGGACTCTCGCTCGCGGATGTGCGGGCCACGCTGCCGGACCGGCTGCGTGATGCGAGCGCGGACGGCCAGGCACAGGAGCTGATCAACATCTTCATGCAGTCGGCGGACGAGATGCTGCGCGCGCCCCAGCTGGGCGAGGGCGAGCTGGTGCTGGGGCCGACCAGTGCGCTGGCCAATCAGCCGGAGTTTGCGGAGGGCCCGCGGCTGCGCAGCCTGATCGAGCTGACGGAACAGCGTGACCTCCTGCGCTCGGTGCTGGATGCGAGACCGCGCGAGGATGGTCCCACGATAACAATCGGTTCGGAACATTCGCATCCGCGACTCAATCCGTTCACGCTGGTGACCTCGGAGTACCGACTGGGAACGCTCTCGGGAGTACTGGGTGTCATGGGGCCGACACGGATGCCGTACGAAAAAGTCGCGGCCATTGTGGAATACACGAGCCTGCTCATGGGTGAGCTGGCATCGCTGCCGGGCAACCGGTCCTGATGCCTGACACGGAACACGGATGAGGGACTACTACGAGATTCTGGGCGTCCAGCGGGATGCGGACGGCGAAGTCATCAAGAAGGCCTACCGCAAGCTGGCACTGCAGTACCATCCGGATCGCAACAACGGCTCGCGCGATGCGGAAGAGCTGTTCAAGGAAGCGACGGAAGCATACGAAGTGCTGCGCGACGCGGACAAGCGCTCGGCGTATGACCGCTTCGGCCACGCCGGCGTGAAGAGCGGCGCGGGTGATTACGGCGCCGGCTTCAACTTCGCCGACGCATTGTCCATTTTCATGCGCGATTTCGGCGGCTTCGGCGTCGAGGATCTCTTTGGCGGCGGCTCGCGCCAGCGCGCGGGCCGCGGCCGCGGCTCGGACCTGCGCGTGCGACTGCCGTTGACGCTGGAGGAAGTCGTCACCGGCGTGCGCAAGACCGTGAAGATCCGCGCGCAGGATCACTGCGCGGAATGCGGCGGCAGCGGCGCCGCGCCCGGTTCCTCACCGGAACGCTGCAGCACGTGCGGCGGCGCCGGCGAAGTGCGGCGCGTACAGCGCTCGATCCTGGGACAGCTCGTGAGCGTGACGCCGTGTCCGGCGTGTCACGGCGAGGGGCAGCGCATCACGACCCCGTGCAAGAAGTGCAATGGCCGGGGTGTCGAAGCCTCCGAGAAGAAAGTCGAAGTCGAGATTCCGCCGGGCGTCAGCACCGGTGACTACATCACGCTGCGCGGCCACGGCAACGCCGGCCAGCACGGCGGCGCGCGTGGTGATGTGATCGCAGTGATCGAGGTCGAAGAGGACGAACGCTTCGCCCGCGATGGCGCCGATCTGCTCTACGAGCTTCCGATCACGTTCACCCAGGCCGCGCTGGGTGCGGAGATCGAAGTGCCGCTGGTGACAGGCAACGCCAAACTGCGTGTTGCGCCGGGCACGCAATCCGGCCATCTGCTGCGCATGCGCGGCAAGGGACTGCCCCAGCTGCGCGGAGGATCGCGCGGTGATCTGATTGTGCGCGTCAATGTGTGGACGCCCACCCATCTGAGTCCGGAGCAGGAGCGCGCGCTGCGCGAGCTGGCGGATCTCGAGACGCCCGCGCCGCGCGACGCACAACACGCGGACCGCGGCATCTGGGCCAAGATCAAGGAAGCCTTCGGCGGCAGTTGAGCATGGCGGACAACGCCTGGCTCGTGCTCCGCGTACGCAGCCCTTCGGCAGAGCAGAACGCATGGCTCGCCGAAGGGCTGATTGCTTGTGGCGGGCAGGCGGTCCAGGAAGACGGCGAATGGCTGCACACCTGGCTGCCCGCGCAGGATCCCGAGGAAACCGTCGCGGCCGCGCGGGAACGTCTGGCCAGCCTGGTGTCCGGGCCGCTGGAGATCGAGTGGGAATTGCAGCCCGGGCAGGACTGGACTGCACGCTGGCGCGAGGGTCTGGGACCCCGTCGCGTGGGCAAACACCTGATTGTGTCACCCAGCTGGTCGGCGCCCAGCGTCGCGCCGGACGACATCCTGATCGTCATTGATCCGCAGATGGCGTTCGGCACGGGTGAACACGCATCGACGCGCGGCGTGCTGCGACTGCTCGAGGCTGTGCCCGTGTCAGGTTGCGACGTGCTCGATGTGGGCACCGGCTCCGCGGTGCTGGCCATTGCCGCCACACGCCTGGGCGCGACCAGCGTGCTGGCGGTGGAGTCCGATGCGGACGCGCTCATCAATGCGCGCGAGAACGTGGCCGGCAACGCCTGCGAAACGAGCATCACGCTGCAACACGCTGTTGTGGATGCTGCGTTCCTGCGCACGCGCGCACGCCAGTGGGACATCGTGCTGGCCAACGTGCTGAGCGGTGTGCTGCGCCCGCTGCTGGCTGCCTTCCGCAGCAGCCTGCGCCCGGGCGGCAATCTCATCCTGGGCGGCATCCTGCAGAGCGAGGCGCCCGCCATGATCGAGGCTGCCGGTGTAGCGGGGCTCGAGCTGATGGCCGAGGATCGCGAAGACGAATGGTGGAGTGCACGCTTCGCCTGCTGAACGACACGGACGTGAGGCGGCATCGTCGCCTGCCATCAGTAGTCCAATCCCGCAGCCAGAGCTTCCGTCCACAGCGCACACTCGGCGAGCGCGCTGGCCACTGCCCCGCGCAGTGCAGTCTGTTCCGGCGCCGCCTTCCACACGTCGAGCAGCGACCGATAGAGTGGCTGCAGCACGGCGCTGGCGTTTGCGACCTGTGGCCGAAGCGAGAGTGTGTCGTCGAGCGCATCGCCCTCCGCGAGCGGGGCATGGCGCACCAGCGTGACCTGCGGTCCGGTCTCGATGCCGGCCGCGTCCAGCTCGGCCTCGTACTCGGAGCGCACCCCAGCAGGCCAGTCTCCGTCATGACCCAGCGGGTGCTCGCGCTCCGTCAGGAGGAAGACATCGCCGCGTTGCGCGAGGTCCTCCATGAGTCGGGCGTAGCTGCCCACACCGGTCACGCGCTCGGCCAGCAGTGTGCAGTGCAGCCGGCGCAGCGGCAGCGCGGGCGAGGGCGCGTCGCGCAGCAGCTGTATGATGCGACGTTCCAGCTCGGGGTCCATGTGGTGCCTCGACGTTACGGGCTGCTACATTGCCGCGTCCCGCGGGGCGCAGCGATAGCTGGTGGGGTCCAGTGCGGAGGTGTCAGGTGAGCACAGCAAGCTGCATCTTCTGCCGCATCGTGGCCGGCGAGCTGCCGGCGAAGAGGGTGGCGGAAGCCGAAGACATGATCGCCATACACGACATTGATCCGCGCGCGCCCACGCACGTCCTCATCATGCCTCGCCGGCACATTGCTTCCGTGAATGATCTGACTACCGCGGACGCGGGACTCGCCGGTCGCATGATTCTGCTGGCGCAGCGCCTGGCCGCCGAACTGGGTATCGCGGATTCCGGCTACCGGCTGGTGCTCAATACGGGGACCGAGGGCGGACAATCCGTGGATCACATTCATCTGCACCTGCTGGGCGGCCGCGCCATGCGCTGGCCGCCGGGATGAGCCGCGCATGAGTTCCCTCAAGGAGCGGCTGCGCGCCGACCTCAACGCGGCGCGCAAGGAACGCGACAAGCTGCGCACACAGCTGTTCACGATGACGCTGTCCGAAGTCAGGAACCGTGAGATCGAGGTGGGTCACGAGGCCGCTGATGCGGAAGTGATCGAAGTCGTGGGCCGCGCAATCAAGCGCCGCAGGGAAGCGGCGGAACAGATGCGAGCGGGCAAGCGCGAAGACCTGGCGGAGAAGGAAGACTCGGAAGCGCGCATCCTGAGCGGATACCTGCCGGCGCAACTGGACGAAGCGCAGGTGCGAACCTTCGTGCGCGACGCGATTGCAGGCGGCGCCGCGAACATTGGCGCGGTGATGAGTGCGATCATGCCGCGCATCAAGGGCAGCTTCGATGGGCGCGAGGCGAATCGCATTGCCCGGGAAGAACTGGGCGGATGATACCGGAATCGGCGGGCGCGCTTCCGGGGCAGCGGGGTAAATGAGGGACAGGCTCGCCAGATACGGGACATGAATCGTCACGCACTCGAAGTTCTGCAGTATCCGGAAGCACTCCAGCTGGTGGCTGGCTTTGCCTCCAGTCCAATGGGGGCCGAGGCCGTGCGCGCGCTGGAGCCTTCCGATGCATCCGGCTGGATTGCGGAAGAGCTGGAGCGCGTCGAACAGATGGGCGTGCTCGTGCAGCGCACGGCCGACTGGAGCATGCCTGACCTTCCCGACTGTCGCCAGCCACTGCGACGCCTCGCCACGCCGGGCGGGGTGCTGGAGCCGCTCGCCCTGCGCGATCTCGCACGGCTGATGGCCGCGGCGCACAACACACGCGCCGTGCTGCGCAGCCGCACGGACGTGCCGCTGATCACACAGATCGCGGAACGGCTCGGCGATCTGGAAGATGCCGAAGAGCAGGTGCGTCACGCGATCGATGATGCCGGTGACGTGCGCGATCACGCTTCGCGCGAGCTGGCTCGTCTGCGCCGCGAGATCAAGGGCTCGCGGGGCCGCGTCGTGCAGCGCCTCGAGCAGTACATGGCGTCGCTGCCGTCACGCGTGCAGGTGGCCGACGCATCAGTCACCCAGCGCGAGGGTCGCTACGTGATTCCGATCCGCCGCGAGGGCCGCGGCAATGTGGGCGGACTCGTGCACGACGAATCGGCAACCGGCCAGACGCTGTTCGTGGAACCGCCCATTGCCATCGAGCTGATGAACCAGCTGCGTGAGCTGGAGATCGCGGAAGCGCGCGAAGTGCAGCGCATCCTGCGCGAGCTGAGCGACGCGCTGCGCCCGCAGCGCGAGGCACTGGAGACATCGCTGGGCGCGCTGGTCGAGCTGGATTCGCTGTGGGCCAGAGCCCGCTTCGCGCTGCGCTACGACGGCCACCGGCCGCAGCTGCTGCCGCGCGGCACGAGCGCGTACGAGGTGGTGAACGGCCGCCATCCGATTCTGCTGGCGGCCGGCGGCGCTGTCGTCCCCTTCGATCTCGCGCTCGATCCGGGCGAGCGCACCCTGCTCGTGTCCGGTCCTAACACGGGTGGCAAGACCGTTCTGCTCAAGGCAATCGGGCTGTCCAGCGCACTGGCCCAGGCGGGCATCATTCCCACCGTGGGCGAAAGCACTCGACTGCCGGTGTTCGATGATGCGTTCGCCGACATTGGCGATGAGCAGTCGATCGAAGCCAGTCTCTCCACGTTTTCGGCGCATCTGCGCAACCTGCGGGAGATCCTGGAACGCGCACGCAGCGCATCGCTCGTGCTCATCAATGAAATGGGGAGCGGCACCGACCCCGCCGAAGGCGGCGCGCTCTCGCGTGCCATCCTCATCGAGCTGACGCGCCGCGGCGCGCTCACCGTGGCAACCACACACCTGGGTGAGCTGAAGCTGCTTGCGGCGGAGGAAGGCGGTGTAGTGAACGCATCGCTCGACTTCGATGCGGTCGAGCTGCGCCCGACGTACCGGCTGCGCAAGGGTGTGCCCGGCCGCAGCTACGGCCTGGCCATTGCGCGCCGCCTGGGCTTTCCGGCCACGACCCTGGAGCGCGCCGAGTCGTTCGTGCCGCGCGAAGAGAAGACGCTGGCCACACTCCTGGCCGAGGTGGAAACCAGGGAGCGCAGCCTTAGCGAGGCGTTAGCGGAGGCGGAGCAGGCGAGAAGTGAAGCCCTGGCGCTGCAGCGGCGGGTACAGGAGCGCGAAGATGCACTGAGCGCGAAGGAGAAGACGGCGGAGCGGCGCGCGCGGCAGCAGGCGAGGGACATGCTGCTGAGTGCGCGCGGGGAAGTCGAGGCCGCGATCCGTGAATTGCGCGAGAATGCGACACAGGCGGAGAACCAGGCGGATCGCGAACGCATGGAACGCGCCGCCCGCCGTCGCGTCGAAGATCGCGCACGCATACAGTCGCGACGCACGAAAGCCGGCAGCACCAGCCACAACGGCGCGCCCGCACAGCCGCTGCAGGTGGGCGATCGCGTGCGCATCGAGGCGACGGGCGCGGAGGGCACGATCCTCGAGCTGCGGGAAGAGCGGGCCGTGGTCGAAGCCGGCGGGCTGCGCCTGCACGTGGGCGTTGGCGGACTGGCGCCCGCGGCGGCCGTGAGCGCGCCCCGACCCTCGCAGCGTGAGCCGCTGCGCACCACTTGGTCGGGACCGGACTTCGATGCCTCCAGTGAAGTCGACCTGCGCGGTCTGCGCGCCGACGAAGTGCTCAACCGCCTGCAGCCGGCGCTGGACGCAGCCATTCAGGCGGGACTCTCCAGCCTGCGCATCATCCACGGCAAGGGGACGGGCGCACTGCGCGAAGTGGTAACACAGCTGTTACGCGATGACCGGCGGGTGAAGTCGCAGCGCGTGGGTGGTGTGGGCGAAGGGGGCACGGGTGTCACCATCGCGGAGCTGTCATGATCCCGGAGACGATTCTCGAAGAGGTGCGCGCGCGCGCGGACATCGTCGAGATCGTCGGGGAATCCGTTCCACTCAAGCGCGCCGGCAAGGACTACCGCGCACTTTGCCCGTTCCACCACGAGAAGACACCCTCGTTCTATGTGGTGCCCTCCAAGGGCATCTACTCCTGCTTCGGCTGCGGTGAGACAGGCGACATCTTCAAGTTCCTGATGAAACGCAGCGGCCTCAGCTTCGTCGAATGCGGTGCGCCAGGTCGCGGCCAAAGTGGGCGTGGAGATTCCGGAGACGACCGGCCCGGCGACGGATGAACCGAACCGCGCGCTCTACGAGGCGGTCGCGTTTGCGGCGGATTATTTCCAGCAGCAGCTCGAGAGCCCGGCCGGCGAGGGGGCGAGGCGCTACCTCGAGGGTCGCGGCATCACGCAGGCCGCGACACAGCGCTTCCTCATGGGCTGGGCACCCTCCGAGTGGCGGGCCCTGCGCGAAGCGGCACAGCATCACGGCATTACCAATGAAACACTGCTCGCGGCAGGGCTCATCAAGGAGAACGAGCAGGCGGAGGAGCCCTACGACCGCTTCCGCGAACGCATCATGTTCACCGTGGCCGATGCGACGGGCCGGCTGGTCGCTTTCGGCGGGCGCGCACTGCGCGTTACGGAGAAGGTGCCCAAATACCTGAACTCGCCGGAGACGGCCATCTATCACAAGGGCCTGATTCTCTATGGCCTGAACTGGTCCAAGGCGGCAATACGACGGGAGGGCGCGGCGCTGGTCGTGGAAGGGTACATGGACTACGTTTCGCTCGCGGCGAGGGGCATAGAGAACGTCGTGGCCGGCATGGGTACGGCACTGACCGCGGAACAGGCGAATCTGCTGGCTCGTTATACTGCCAAGGCCTGCCTCCTGTATGACAGCGACGGGGCCGGACGGAGCGCAACCTTCCGCAGCGCGGACGCGCTGCTGCGCACAGGTGTGCATCCGCTGGTCGTGACACTGCCCGAGGGCGAAGATCCGGACTCCCTGGTGCGGAAGCGCGGCGCCGAAGCGCTGCGCCCGCTCATCGACAATGCCGTCGATGTGCTGGATCGCAAGCTCCAAATGCTCGAGGAGCGCGGCTATTTCAGCGACATCGATCACGTGACCCGTGCACTCGACCGGCTGCTGCCCACGATCCGCGCCACGATCGATCCGGCACTGCGCGATATCTACGTGACGCGCGTCGCGGAACGCACAGGGGTACGACGCGAGACACTCGAGCATCAGGTGCAGTCGGGCGACGCCCGGCCCGGACCGGCGCGCTACCGGCCTTCGCGACCGCCCTCGCCTGGCCGCAGCGCGTCGCGGGGATCGAGGCCGTCGCCGGTCCTGCGCGAGAGCTTTGCCGCGGAAAAACTGCTGCTCCTCCTCCTGCTGCGCGACCGGCCCCGCCGGGAACAGGCCGGCGCCCTGCTGCAGGCTGGCGAATTCAGCGATGCGGCCAATCGCGAACTCTTCACTGCGCTGCTCGAGGATGGCGAGAGCGGCGAATTGAAGTTGAGCGCGGTAGCATCGCTGCGCCGCGATGAGCTGCAGCGCGACCCGGTGGAAGTCACTGATGCGGACCAGAGCTTCGATGACGCAGTGGCCGGCATCAAGGCGGCGGATCTGAACCGGCGCATTGATGAGCTGGATGTGCGCATGGCGGGCACGCGCAGCGACACGGAGCGCGCCGCGATCTTTCAGGCGAGACAGGCGACACTCCAGCAGCTGCGCCAGCTGGGGGCAGCGGCGGAACTCGGCTTCAAGGTAAGCCGGCGTTATGGGCGGAACACCCGCGGACGCGCGGGCCCCGCGTCCACATCAACCGAAGAACGGTGAATGGAAGATCTGAAAACGGCGCTGCTGACACTTCAGACGCTGGACGAGGAAATCCAGCAGGCACAGACGAATCTGCTGAGCTTCGAGCCGCAGATCCGGGATGTGGACCAGCCGGTCGCGGCGCTGGAAACGGAGCTGGCAGGGTTGCGTACGCGACTGGATGAACTGCGCCGCGAGATACGGCGGCTGGAGAGTGCCGCGGAACAGAAACGCACGCGTTTGCGGGCTTACGAAGAACGAATGAGCCGCGTGCGCAACCAGCGCGAGGAAGCGGCAGCGCGCACCGAGATCGACCTGGTCCGGCGGGCCGCTGATGCCGATGATGCCGAGGCGCTGGAACTCATGGAGCAGGCCACGCGCACGGACCTCAAGCTGGATGAGCACACGCGGCAGCTGGAGAAGCTGCGCGGCGAGAACGCGCCCCGTCGTGAAGAACTGGTGCGCGCCCGTGCCGAAGCGGAACAGCAGCTCCAGGTGCTGCTGGATCGCAGGGAGAACCATGCGATCCGCCTGGACAAGGGATCACTCCGTCTCTACGAGCGCGTACGCAAGGGCCGCTCCTCGACCGTGCTCGCGCCGCTGACCGACGAAGGCGCGTGCGGCCACTGCTTCAATGTGCTGCCCCTGCAGGAACAGAGCGAGATCCGCAACGGCAATGTGCTGCGCCGCTGCGAGGCCTGCGGCGTGATCCTCTACGCGTCGTGATGCCGCAACCGGTGGACCGTGGTGCCGGCGCCGTGGCACCCGCGCCGCCGGAAACAGCGCCGCCCCTTCCGGCACTGCCGCCGCTGCAGCGGCGCTGGGTGGAGCGGGGAACCGCGGACGCTGCACAGGTCGCGACGCTGCACAACGAGCTGAAGCTGCCCGAGCCACTGTGCCGGCTGCTGGTCCTGCGCGGCTACGCCGACCCCGAATCCGCCCGCCTCTACCTGAAACCCGGCCTCGACCGCCTGCACGACCCCTTCGCGCTCACTGACATGCAGTTAGCGGTGGGCCGCATCGAGCGCGCGCTCGACCGCCGCGAAACCATACTCGTGCACGGGGACTACGATGTGGACGGTGTGTGCGCGACGACGCTCTACACACGCGTGCTTCGCTCCCTGGGCGGGAATGTGGTGCCGTTCACGCCCGCCCGCCTGCTGGATGGCTATGATCTGACCAGCGCCGGCGTGGCCGCGGCCATGCGCAGCGGCGCCACCCTCATCATCACCGCCGACTGCGGCACGGTGGCGCACCCGGCCGTGCGCGAGGCGGCGGCGGCCGGCATTGACGTCATCGTCACGGATCACCACACGCCCGGGCCGACGCTGCCCGACGCGGTCGCCATCATCAACCCGAACCGCGCGGACTCGACCTATCCGGAACGTTCGCTGGCGGGTGTGGGTGTGGCCTACAAGGTGTGCCAGGCGCTGGTCTCGGCGAGGGGCGGCAACGCGAAGGACCTCTGGTACTACCTCGATCTGGTGGCGCTGGCCACCATTGCGGACCTGGCGCCACTGCGCGGCGAGAACCGCGTGCTCACACGCTTCGGACTCAGGCTCATGGCGCAGTCGCGCAACCCGGGACTGCGCGCACTGCTCGCCGCCGCTGACATCGATGTCAGCAGAGGCGCAATTCCATCCGGTCAGGTCAGCCACGTGATTGCGCCGCGCATCAACGCGGTGGGCCGCATGGGCGATGCGAACCGGGCCGTACGACTGCTGCTCACCGAGGACGAGAAAGAGGCCGCCAGCCTGGCGCGCGTGCTCGAGGAAGAGAATCGCGTGCGCAAGACCGTGGACCGGCAGACCCTGGCGGACGCACTGGACCAGCTGCGCGCCGACTACGATCCGGAACGCAACTTCGGTGTCGTGCTGGCCGCGCCTGACTGGCATTCCGGCGTCATTGGCATTGTTGCGTCACGCGTCGTGGAACGCATTAACCGGCCCACCATCCTGATCGCCATCGATCCGGTTACCGGGCGGGCGCGCGGCAGTGCCCGGTCGATTCCAGGCTTCCATTTGTACGAAGCGATTCGCGACTGCGGCCACATGCTCGAGCGCTTCGGCGGCCACCGCCAGGCGGCGGGCCTCGAGATCCAGCCCGACCGCATTGCCGCGTTCCGCGACGCCTTCAACGAGCGCGCGCACGCGGTGCTCACCCCCGATGATCTGCTGGCCAGGGTACCCATCGACATGGACGTCTCGCTCGCCGAAGCCGACGTCAGACTGGTCGATCTGCTGCGCCACTTCGGGCCGTTCGGCATGGGCAACCCCTCGCCACTCTTCGCTACCCGCGGCGTTACGCTGCTGCGCCCGCCGCGCATCGTGGGCGAAGAACACGCCAAGCTCTTCGTCGCGGATGCGACAGGCCGCATTGACGTGATCGGCTTCGGCATGGCCGAGCGCGTGAGCGGACTCGCCGAGGGCGATCGCATCGACATTGCCTATCACCTGCAGATCGATGAGTGGGATGGCCGGCGCAAGCCGCAGGCCAGGCTGGTCGATCTCAAGACCCACACGTGAGAATCATCGCGGGCCAATGGCGAGGACGCCGGCTGGACGCGCCCGAGGGAAGGGAAACGCGCCCCACGCGCGATCGCATCCGCGAAGCATGGATGAGCGCACTGCAGTTCCAGCTTCCCGATGCGACCGTGCTCGACCTGTTCGCAGGCTCGGGTGCGCTGGGACTGGAAGCGCTTTCCCGTGGTGCCACGCACGCCACGTTCGTCGAGGCCTCGGCACGTGTGATCGCCATATTGCGTGCCAACATTGAGAAGCTGGGCGCGGCCGGGCAGAGCACGGTGGTGCGCGCCGAAGCGCTGGACTGGGCCGCGGGCCTGGCGGAACTCCAGTTCGATCTGGCGCTGGCCGATCCGCCCTACGGCACCGGCCTGGCCGCTCGCCTCATCACGCTGTTTGCGGAAAAACGCTTCGCTGCTGCACTCTGGATCGAACACGGTGCAGAAGAAACCCTGCCGCAGCTGCCCGGCGCACGCACGCGGCGCTACGGACTGAGCGCCATCACCTCCATCCCCGCGAGCCCATGAGCGCACGCCAGGAGACGGTCGCGATCTATCCGGGATCCTTCGATCCCATCACCCGGGGCCATGAAGATCTGGTGCGACGCGCGCTCACCTTCGTGGATCGTGTGGTGGTCGCCGTCGCCCACCGGCGCACGCAACGCAAGGAAGGACTCTTCCCCATCCAGGAGCGGCTGAACCTGATCCGCACCGCGTTCCGCGATGAGAAGCGCGTGGAGGCGACCGAGTTCGATGGATTGCTCGTCGACTTCGCGCGCGGTCGCAATGCCCGCCTGATCGTGCGCGGACTGCGTGCCGTTTCCGACTTCGAGTACGAGTTCCAGATGGCGCTGATGAACCGCCAGCTGTGGAACGAGCTGGAGACGATCTTCCTCGCGCCGGCCGCGCAGTACACGTTCCTGTCCGCATCGCTGGTGCGCGAGATCGCATCACTGGGCGGCGATGTCGAGCCGCTGGTCTCGCCACACGTGCTGGCCGCACTGCACGAGAAGTTCCGCAGCCGGCGCGCGTGAGCACGTTCCTCGAGCAGCTGCACGAGCGCGCCCGCGCTCTCCGGCGCCGCATTGTCTTCGCCGAATCACTGGATGCCCGCACCCTCGAGGCCGTCGCCCGGCTGCAGAAGGCCGCGCTGGTCACGCCGGTACTGATCGGAGCAGGCGACGATGTTCGTCCGGCTCTCGTGGCCGCGGGCGGCGATGCCGCGGTGGAAGTCATTGATCCGGCAAACAGCGAGTTAAGGGCGGGCTGCGTGGCCCATCTGCTGGAGCGGCGGGCGGCGCGCGGCCTCACACGCGCGGCGGCGGAACAGGCCGCCATCGAGCCGCTCACCTTCGCGGCGCTGCTGGTCGCCTGCGGACACGCGGCCGGCGGCGTCGCGGGGGCGGTGCACACCACGGGCGCCGTGCTGCGCGCGACGATCACGGCGATCGGGACGTCGCCGGATGTGCACACGGTTTCGTCCAGCTTCTACATGGTGGTGCGGCCCTTCCGCGGGAGTACCGGGCCCGAAGTGCTGACGTTTACCGATGCCGGCGTCGTGCCCGCACCCACGGCAGAGCAGCTGGCGGACATTGCGCTGGCCGCCGTGCAGGCGAGGTTCCGCGTCGTGGGTGACACGGCGCGCGTCGCGTTCCTGTCGTACTCGACGAAGGGCAGCGCGGAAGGCAGCGAGGTCAGCAAGATGCGGGAGGCGCTGCGGCTGTTCCGGGCGCGCGCGCCGGACGTGCCCGCAGATGGCGAGCTGCAGGCCGACGCGGCGCTGATCGAGAGCGTGGCCGCGCGCAAGGCGCCCGGTTCACCGCTCGCAGGCAGTGCGAACGTGCTCGTATTTCCGGACCTCGATGCGGGCAACATTGCGTACAAGCTGGTACAGCGGCTGGCAGGCGCAGAGGCGCTGGGGCCCATCCTCCAGGGCCTGGACCGACCGTTCAACGACCTGTCCCGCGGCGCTACGGTGCAGGACATTGTGAACGTGGCGTGCATCACGGCCCTGCAGTCGGCCTGAGCCTCGCCACGGCCGCCTGCGCGCGGCCCCGGTCTTGCCTGCTGCCCGGGAGACAACCCAAGTTTCGGCGGACAAGGGGAGGAGAGGCCATGAGCTTCGACGTGCAGAAAAAGGGCGACATCACGCTCATCGATGTGAAGGGACAGCTGATCGTCGGCAATCGCCAGGAACTCAAGCAGAAGGTGCTGGACGAACTGGAGTCGGGATCACGCCGGTTCCTCATCGATTTCGCGGGTACAGGCTACATTGATTCCAGCGGGCTGGGCGTGCTGGTCAGCCTTTCCAAGAAGATCCGTGAACAGGGTGGGGAATTGCGGCTCTCGAACCTCAATGAGGACCTGCGCACGCTTTTCGAGCTGACCAAGCTGGACACACTGTTCCATATCGCGAGCAACCGCGAGGACGCGTTGGCATTGTTCTGAGCTCGCGCCCGGCGCGCGACCACGCTCATGCACCGCGATCTCGTTTTCGATCTGCCCAACGATCTGCAACGGATCGAAGAATTCGTCGATTCGCTGCTCGACCACGGGCGGAGCATTGGGTTCAATCCCGATCGTCTGCGCCTCAATCTGCGGGTCGGCCTGACGGAGGCGCTGAGCAATGCCATGCTGTACGGCAATGCGCAGGACCCACGCAAGCGCGTGCAGGTGGTGGCACAGTTCACGGCGCACGAGATAACGGTCCGCGTGACGGACGAGGGTCATGGCTTCGACCCTGAGGATCTGCCCGACCCGACGCTGCCGGCGAACATCCGGCGCAGCCGCGGTCGCGGCATTTTCCTGATCCGCCAGCTCATGGACCATGTGGAGTACAACGAGCGCGGGAACTCCATCGAGATGAAGCTCCTCAATGGTCCGGGCGGCCCCGTCGCCCAGGCGTCATGACGACGACGCCGGGAACCGCCACTTCCAGCTCACTCCCTGCCGTCGCACGTACCCTGATCGATCTGTTCCGTGAGCTGCACCCCGAAACCGATGCCTGCATTGTGCAGTCGGGTGAGAGCACGCGCGCCATCATCTACCCGCCCGCTGGCACCACACCCGAATCGGGCGCGAACGATGAGCACTTCCACCTGGCGCTCGCGGACAACTCGGCATTACGCCTGCGCGTGCGCCGCGGCGCCGTAGCCCCCGACATCGTCGCGCGGCTCGTCGATTCCCTTGCCGCAACACTGGGTTATGAACGGGAGGCCCGCTCTTCCGCACAGGAGCTGTCCGACCGCTACGAAGAAATCAACCTGCTCTACTCGATCAGCGAGATCCTCGGCTCCATTCCCGCCTTCGCGGACGCGGCGACCCGCATTCTGGCGGAAGTGATGGATGTGGTGAGCGCGCGGCGGGCTTCGCTCTGGGTGCATTGGCCCGAGACGAACGCGCTCGAACTGGTGGCCGCGGTGGGCGAGGACGGACTGCGCGGGCCGATACCCGTCGACGACCGCGAATCCGCCACCGCCTGGGTGTTCCGCGAGAAGCAGGCGATGAACGTGGAGCGCCCGCCCATGGCGGAGGCGGCGCCGGGCCGGCCGCGGCCGCGCAGCCCGGAGGCGTTCCTGTCCGTGCCCATCAACTTCACGCCACCCGATGGACAGACGCGGACGGTCGGCGTGCTGACACTGGTGGGCCGACGCAGCGGCTCGCGCTTCGCGCTGGGTGATGAGCGACTGCTCGCGGCCATTGCCAGTCAGATCGGCGCCGCCATTGAAGCGCAACGGCTGATCCAGGAAACGCTGAGTCAGGAACGCGTGCTGCGCGAGCTGGAACTGGCGCACGACCTGCAGCTCAAGTTGCTGCCCGAGCCGGAAACCTTCGAGCCGCCGCCCGAGATCGCGGCGCGCTGCGTACCCGCGCAGACCATTGGCGGGGATTTCTATCAGCTGTATCGCCTGAGCGGCGATCGCCTGGGCCTGCTCATCGGTGATGTGTCCGGCCACGGATTCTCCGCCGCACTCATCATGGCGCTGACCATGAGCGCCATCGGCATTTACGCGAAAGAGGAAGAAACGCCGGCCGAAGTGCTGCGCCGCGTGCACCGCGCCCTGATCAAGGAGCTGGAGTCCACCGAGATGTACCTTTCGCTGTTCTACGGCGTGCTCGACCTCACCGATGGCCGACTGGACTACGCGAACGCAGGGCATCCACAGGCCTACCGGCTGGACACCGAAGGTCGTGTTACCCGGCTGGGGTCGACCGGGCCGCCGCTGGGCGCGATGCCGCTCGAACCCTACGGCGAACGGGTGGCGCTCTGGCAGAAAGGCGATACGCTCGTGCTGTTCACGGACGGGCTCTCCGACTCGCTGGCCGACCGCCTGGGCAGCGGGAGCGGCGAAACCCGGCTGGTACAGGAGATCAGCGACCGCCGCGGCGAGCCGCTCGACACCATTGTACGGGATATCTTCGAGAACTCCGACGCCCACCCCAGCAGCGAACCGGACGATCGCACGCTCCTGCTCGTCCGCTGACACGCCTGTGCGCCGCGCCCGCAAATCCCTCGGCCAGAATTTCCTCGTCGACCCCAACATCCAGCGACGCATTGTCGCCGCTCTCGAAGCTGCGCCCGATGACGAGGTGCTCGAGATCGGTCCCGGCACCGGCGCCCTGACGCGCCACCTCGCCGGCCACGTGCGACGACTCGTCCTCATCGAGAAGGACCGGGAACTCGCCGCCGCGCTGCGCTCCGAATTCGAAGGTCGTGATGACATTGTCGTCAACGAAGCGGATGTGCTGCGCGTGCGCCTGGACGACCTCTTCGATAAGCCCGCGGCACTGCGCGTAATCGGCAACATCCCTTACAACATCACCACGCCCATCCTCTTCCATTTGCTGACGCGGGCGTGGCGTCCGGCACACATCGTGCTCATGGTGCAGAAGGAGGTTGCAGACCGCATTACCGCAGGCGCCGGTGAAGAGGCGTACGGGGCCCTTTCCATCGGCGTCCAGGCGGTGGCCGCGGTCGAGCGACTCTTCCACGTCGGACGTCACGCGTTTCGTCCGGCGCCCAACGTGGATTCGACCGTGCTGAGGATCACACCGCTCCGGCCATGCCCGCTTTCGGAACGGGAGGAGATGGATCTCCGCAGACTGACGCAGGTGGCCTTCGGCTGGCGACGCAAGCAGCTGCAGCGCACGCTGCGCTACGCGCCGATGTACACCCTCGCTCTCGATCAGCTCGCACGGGTGAGCGAAAAAACCGGCATCGATTTCCAGCGCCGGCCGGAGACCCTCGACCCGTCGCAAATGATCTCGCTCGCTCGCGCGCTGCGCGAAACGGGCGTCCCCCGCGACCTGCCATGAGGCGCCGACTCGTGATCGGACTTACCACGCTGACAGCCGGGTTCGCACTCCTCGCGCGCCGCCTGCGCCGCCCGCCCACCGCCAACGGCCATGCGACGGCAGACCTGTCGCCGGATCACCGGCGTCTTGTCGGCATCATCGCGCACGAACTGCGCACGCCCACCAGCGTGATCCTCGGCTACCAGGAGCTGCTCTCCGAGGGCCTGCTCGGACCCATGAGCGAACGCGCCACGGACGCGCTCGAGCGCATACGCCGCGCCGCCCGCCAGCTGCGTGACCTGACCGACGGACTCCAGATGCTCACCGGCGACGCGCCCGAGCGATACGAGGCCGGCCTCGGCGCCATCAGCCTGAACGAAACCGTCGGCCGACTCGTGTCCATGTCCAGCGGTGAAGCCACCTCGCGCGGCGTCGACCTGGCCTTCGCCGGCAACGGCCAGAGCCCCTGCGTCCACGCCGACCCCGAAGCCCTCGATCACCTCGTCGACCTCATCATCGCAGCCGCCGTGCGTGCCGCTCCCACCGGCGCCATCACCCTGCTCGTTGCGGCTGACGAAAGCGCCGCATTGCTGGTCGCCGACGGCACGGCCATCGACCCGCGTCAGTACGCCCCGGCACTCCTCGAACAACCGTCCTGCGTCGACTCCGGACTCGGCCTGCGCCTCGCCATTGCACAGCGCATTGCCCGCTCTCTGGGCGGCAGCATTGAGATTCCGAATGGCCAGTTGCGGCTCCGTCTGCCGGTCGGTGCAGGCGATCGTTGACGGCAATATCGGGGTGGGGTAGCTTGTTTGTGAATGCTTTCACAAACAGGTGGTGGCGTGGTTTACGAGATGCGGAAGGTCTCGGAATCGACCGTAGGACGTCTTTCGCTGTATCTGCGACTGCTGAGCGAGCTGGAGAGCGAAGGCGTGGCCACGCTGTCGAGCGAAGAGCTGGCGCGGCGCTGCGGGACGACGGCGGCGCAGGTACGCAAGGATCTTTCGCTGTTCGGGACCTTCGGGAAACGCGGGCTCGGTTACACGGTCACCGAGCTGATCGCGGCGCTGCGCTCGATTCTGGGGCTGGAGCGGCAGTGGGGTGTGGCTCTGGTGGGCGCCGGCCGCATCGGTCTCGCGCTCATGGGCTATCAGGATTTCCGCAAGCAGGGCTTCTTCATTGAAGCAGTTTTCGATTCTGATCAGGAAAAGGTCGGCCAGCGCCGGGGCGGCATGGTGGTGCAGGCGGACGCCCAGCTGGAGCAGGTGCTGGCGCAGGGCGAGATCGACATTGTCATTCTCGCGGTGCCGGCGGAGGCTGCGCAGTCCCTGGTGGACCGGGTGGTGGGCGCCGGGGTACGCGCCATCCTGAACTTCGCGCCTACCAAGCTGAACGTGCCGCCCGGTGTAGCGCTGAAGAATGTGAACATGGCGGTAGAGCTGGAAGCGCTCTCGTATGCGCTGGCGAACGCGGGGCGGCGGAGTCGAAGGTCGAGCCCGGCGCGCGGGTGAAAAGGGGAGGGGCATGGGCGGAGGCGAGAGTCGGCGTCACATCGGAGATCGGCCGGCTCGAAGCAGTACTTCTGCCACACGCCGGGACCGGAGCTGCTCGCGGTAACGCCGGCCACGCGCGAAGATTTTCTCTACGATGACATCATCGATCTGGAACAGGCCCGGCGGGAGCATCAGCTGTTTCCGCGTCGATCCTGGCGCGCTTCTGCGAAGTCTACGAGGTGCGCGAGCTGCTCGAGCAAGTCGCGGATGAGCCGGGTGTGCGGCCGTTCCTGATGGAGCGTGTGATGGACGTGGCGCAGTCGGAGCCGCTGGGCCATCACCTGCTGGAGATTCCGGCCGCCGAGCTGGTGGCGCAGTTCATTGAAGGTCGGCAGGTCGAGGAAGGTCCGCTGCAGCGCCTGCTGAACACCTCGAGCTACGACCTGCCGCCCCTGCCTAACCTCTTCTTTACACGTGATGCCGCCATGGTCGTCGGCGATGGCGTGATCATCGGCTCGATGCGCTACACGGCGAGGTGGACGGAAGAGATTCTGATGAAGACGCTCTTCCGCTATCATCCGGCGCTGGCGAACCGCGGCGATCATCTACGATGGCAGCGAAGAGCGGCGCGCGGGATACACCATTGAGGGCGGCGATCTGCACGTGCTCGCGGCCCGATCTGCGCGATGGTCGGGCCTGTCGGAGCGCTCCAGCCCGGCCGCCTTCGATGTGCTGGCGGAGCGGCTGGTCCGCGAGCAGGGCATCCGCGACATCCTGCTGGTGGTGATTCCCGCGGATCGCGCCGACCGCGCCATGATTCACCTCGACATGATCTTCACCATGGTGGACCACGAGCACTGTGTGGTGTTTCCACCCAGCTTCGTGGGCGCCACGCGCAATCCGGTGCTGCACTATCACGCGGGCCGCGAGGGCATGCGCGAGATGCCCGACCTGTTCGCGGCGCTGCGCGAAGTGGGGTTGCCGCTGACGCCGATCTTCTGTGGCGGATCCGGACGGCTGTTCCAGGAACGCGAGCAATGGACCAGTGGCTGCAACTTCGTGGCACTGCGGCCCGGCCTCGTGCTCGGCTATGCGCGCAATGAGCACACCTACGAAGAAATGCAGCGCGAGGCGGGCTATCGCATCGTGGAGGCACTGCAGTTCCTGACGGGGGAGGAAGATGTGGCGGCGGATGGGAAGCAGGATCGCGTGGTGATCACGTTCGAGGGGTCGGAACTGGTGCGCGGTGGTGGTGGCCCGCGCTGCATGACCATGCCACTGCGACGTGAGGCCGCGTGGTGACGCGCGCGCCCGACGCGGCCGCCGTCGTGCCCGCGGGCCTGGTAGTGGATGCGACACAGCGCGGTGCGACCGGCATTCGCATCAGCCTGCCGCCCAGGCACGCGCACGAGTTGCCACCCTACCGCCTGGGCTACGCCGAGCAGGCCCGTGCGCGCTGGCTCACGCAGGAGTGCCGGCGCTTCGGCGAGGGCTGGGCCGACCCCGGAAGCGGCGCGCCCGACGACGGACTGCGCGCGCTCGATTACGTGATCGTGGATCTGGAGACGACCGGTTGCTCCGCGTACGGTGGCGACCGCATCACCGAGGTGGCCGCCGTGCGCCTGCGTGGTGATGGCAGCTTCGTCGAGGAATACACGACGCTGGTGAATCCGGAGCGCGCGATCCCACCCTTCATCACGCAGCTGACGCGCATCACGCCCTCCATGGTGGCGCGCGCGCCGCGCTTCCGCGATGTGGCGGGTGAAGTGCGGCGGGTGGTGACGGATGCGGTGTTCGTGGCGCATAACGCGTCGTTCGACTGGCGCTTCCTCAGCAGTGAGCTGGCATGGGTTTCCGGGCAGCCGCTGCGCGGTCGCGTACTGTGCACTGTGCGGCTGGCAAGGCGAGTGGTGCCCGAGATCTCGCGCCGCTCGCTGGACTCCCTCAGCCATTTCTTCGGCGTTGAGAATGTGGCCCGGCATCGTGCGTTCGGTGATGCACGCGCCACCGCGGAAGTCTTCCGTCGCATGCTGGACCGTCTGGACGAACTCGAGATTGCACGCTGGCACGAGCTGGAGGCACTGCTTGCGCGACGGGCGCCGCGACGCCGGCGCCGGGCATCGCCCGAGCCGGTGAGAGACGCATGACGGAGAGCACCCCGTCGCTGCCACGGGTGCGCAGCCGCAGCCTGGGCGCCTTCCGCATCCACGCGCTCGAAGCAGGGCTGCAGCGGCTGGATGGCGGCGCCATGTTCGGGGTCGTACCCAAGGTGCTGTGGCAGCGGCGCATTCCCGCTGATGAACGCAATCGCATTCCGCTGGCACTGCGCTGCCTGCTGGTGGAAACGCCCGATGCGCTCGTACTCATCGACAACGGCGTCGGCAACAAGGAGAACGAGAAGTTCCGCGACATCTACGGCATCGAGAACGCACCCGCTGCGGATTCGGGCACGCCCCTGTTTCCGACTCGCCTGGAAGAGGCGCTGGCCACGCTGGGACACGGACCCGCGGATATCGACATCATGATCGACACGCACCTGCACTTCGATCACGCCGGGGGCAACACGCTGTTGGATGCGGAGGGTCAGGTCCGGCTGACGTTCCCGCGCGCCCGGTACATCGTGCAGCGCGGCGAATTCGAATGGGCGCACGTGCGCAACGAGCGCATATCCGCGAGCTACCTGCCCCACAACTTCGATCCCGTGCAGAGCGCGGGCCGTTTCGAGCTTGTGCATGGCGATGTGGAAGTGGTGCCGGGCATCGCCCTGAGGCGCACACCCGGCCACACACCGCATCACCAGTCGGTGGTGCTGCGCTCCGAGGGTGCGACGGCGTGCTTCCTGGCCGATGTGATGCCGACGAGCGCACACCTGCCGCTGCCCTGGATCATGGGCTACGATGTGGAGCCGCTCGTCACGCTGGAGAGCAAGCGCGCGTTGCTCGACCAGGCGAGGCGGGAAGAATGGCTGCTCGTCTTCGAACACGACCCGGTCGTGGCATGGGGCTGGCTGGGTGGCGATGAGCAGCGTCCGTCTCTGGTCGAGGCCGGCGCAAGCTGATGCTGCGAAGCACGGGAAAACGGGCGCGTTCCCTAGACTCACCCCGCAGACGCGGGTATCTTGGACGGGCGGGTCGCGTGCGCGCGCGACCACACGTCGTGGCAAAATCAGGGATGAAGCAACATGGCAGATCTTGAACGGACAGCCGTCATCGTGAGCGGCGCCCGCACGCCGATCGGCCGTTTTCTCGGTGGACTCGCACCGCTTTCCGCGCCCCAGCTGGGCGCCGCCGCCATCCGTGCGGCGCTGGAACGCTCCGGCATTGAGCGCACCGACATCGATGACGTGATCCTGGGCAACGTGCTGGCTGCGGGGCTGGGTCAGGCGCCCGCCCGGCAGGCCGCGCTCCACGGCGGCGTGCCGGACACGGTGGGCGCCATGACCGTGAGCCGCGTGTGTGGCTCGGGATTGCAGGCGGTCATGCTCGCGGCGCAGGCGATCCGCGCGGGCGATGCGCAGGTGCTGGTGGCGGGTGGCATGGAATCCATGTCCAATGCGCCCTACTACCTGCTGGGTCATCGCGAGGGTGTGAAGTTCGGCAATCAGCAGCTGGTCGATGGGCTGATTCACGATGGGCTCTACTGCGCCTTCGATCATTGTCACATGGGTGGACACGCCGAATACACGGCGTGGAAAGCGGGCGTGACGCGCGAGGACGCGGACCAGTTCGCGCTGGAATCGCACCAGCGCGCAATTCGCGCCATCGATGGGGGCTGCTTCAAGGAAGAGATTGCGCCGGTCAGCGTACCGGGCCGCAAGGGCGCGGTCACCATTGATACGGACGAGCCGCCGCGGCGCGACACGTCGATCGAGTCACTGAGCCGGTTGAAGCCCGCGTTCGCGGACGACGCGCCGGAAGAAGTGACTTCGCCGGTGGTGACCGCAGGCAACTCACCGGGCCTGAACGATGGCGCGGCCGCGCTGGTGGTGACGAGTGAGGCGTACGCGAAGGCGCACGGCCTCACGATGCTGGCGCGCATCAATGCTTACGCCAACGGCGCCGTGGCGCCGCGCGAGCTGTTCTTCGCACCCGTGCAGGCCGTGCGCAAGGTGATGGCGAAGGATGGTCGCAGCATCAGGGACTACGACCTGGTCGAGGTTAACGAAGCGTTTGCGGTGCAGGCGCTGGCCGATGGCCGCGAGCTGGGCTTCGACTGGGACCGCGTGAACGTGAACGGCGGTGCCGTAGCGCTGGGACACCCGATTGGCGCATCCGGCAGCCGCATCCTGGTGACGCTGCTGCACGCGCTGAAACAGCGTGGTGCGCACACCGGTCTGGCCACGCTGTGCCTGGGTGGCGGCGACGCGGTGGCGCTTTCCGTGGAAAGGGTCTGAATCGATGAGCGACGCGCTGACGGGCCGGCGGGCAGAAGCCGTATCGACTAACAATCGTGTTACACGTCGCGTGCTGGCGGTTGCGCTGTTCGCCCTGCTCACTGCGCTGGGCGCTGCCGTGGCCGTGCCGCTGCCGGGCACGCTGGTGCCGGTCACCCTGCAGACGCTCGTGGTGTCACTGGCGGGCGTGCTGCTGGGGCCGTTCCTGGGTGCGGCATCGCAGGCGGCGTATCTCATGGCTGGCGCACTGGGCGCGCCCGTGTTCGCGGCAGGCCGCGCGGGCGTTGGCTGGCTGCTCGGTCCCACCGGCGGGTACCTGCTGGCCTTTCCGCTGGCTGCCGCGGTCACCGGCTGGCTGGCCGGCCCGCTCCGCTCGAGCTGGAATGTGCGCGCCGCACTGCGGCTCGGCTTCGCGATTCTGCTGGGCACTGCGGTGATCTTCGCGGGCGGTGTTGCCCAGCTGACGCTGCTGACAGGAGACCCCGTGCATGCGCTCGCGACCGGCCTGGTGCCCTTCATTGCGGGTGACCTGCTCAAGGTCGCACTGGCCCTTCTCATTGGCATGCGCTTCCGCGCGCGAACCCTCGGGTGGCTCTGATCGCCCGGGGGTTTTTTCATGCACCGCGGACGCACGCATTCAGTAGCGGACAGGGTTTCACAACTCTGGCAGCAGATGACGACGCACGTGCGCCATCGGCTGCGCGAGGCCTCCGTGCCGGGCGCACTCACGCGTACGGCACTGTTCCTGGTCGTGCTCGAATTGCTGCTGGTCGCCGGAATGTTGACGTTCCCGGTCGCCACACAGAGCAATGAGAGCGGACTGCTGGCCGGCTCTGCGCTGAATCTCGCAGCCGCGCTGATCGCGGGCGCACTTCTGCTGCGCTGGCTGGATCAGCGCCCGGTCGGCGCGCTGGGACTGGCGCTGACCCGAGCCACGGCGCGCGAACTGGGACTCGGCCTGGTCATTGGCACCGTCAGCATCGGCCTCGCCGCCGGACTGCTCGCCATCGCTGGCGACCTGCACTACACGCGCCAGGCGGGCAGCGCGGCTGCATGGCTGGGCGCCAATGCACAGGCGTTTGGCCTGCTCGCCGTTGCTGCCTTCGCGGAAGAAGCGCTGTTCCGCGGCTATGCGTTCCAGACGGTGGGCCGCGCCGCCGGCCCGCTCACGGCCACACTGCTGGGTAGCACGGTGTTTGCCGCCGCCCACGCGCACAATCCGCACGCGAGCGTGCTGGCGCTCGGAAACATCTTCATCGCGGGTGTGCTGCTTTCCATTGCCTACGTGCGGACGCGCAGCCTCTGGTTCGCCGGCGGCCTGCATCTCGGCTGGAACTGGGGCATGGCCAGTCTCCTCGACCTGCCGGTCAGCGGACTCGCCATCCTGAACACGCCGCTGTACGAACCCGCAGTCAACGGCCGCGCCTGGTTCACGGGTGGCGCGTTCGGGCCGGAAGGCGGAATTGCGGCGACCATCGCGTTCGGCTTCTCCATCATCGTCGTACTGACGCTGCCGGCCGTGCGCGAAGCGGCCGGCATGCGCGCACTGCGACCTCTGCTGGACCGGGAAACATGAGCGGGCAGACAGTGGCCGTGATCGGTGCCGGTACCATGGGCAACGGCATCGCACACGTGTTCGCACAGTACGGACACGACGTGACGCTGATCGACGTGGCCGCAGAACCACTGCAGCGCGCACTGGCCACCATCGCCGGCAACCTGGATCGGCAGGTGAAGAAGGGCACACTGCCCGCCGAGGCGAAGCAGGCGACCATGGCCCGCCTGCGTACCAGCACGGATCGGAGCGCAGCGGCGGGCGCGGACCTCGTGGTCGAGGCAGTGCCCGAGGATGCCCGCCTCAAGGCGGACCTGCTGCGCGAGCTGGGCAGCATTGACCCGAACGCCGTACTGGCCACTAACACGTCGTCAATATCGATCAGTTCGCTGGCGCGCGGCGTTGCGCATCCGGAGCGTGTCATCGGCATGCACTTCATGAATCCCGTGCCGCTGATGAAGCTGGTGGAGGTCATCCGGGGACTGCAGACCTCAGACGCCGTCACGGGTCGCGTGATGGAACTGGCGCGCGCACTGGACAAGACGCCGGTCGAGGTGAACGACTACGCGGGCTTCGTCTCCAATCGTGTGCTCATGCCCATGATCAACGAGGCTGTGTTCTGCCTGATGGAAGGCGTGGCCACCGGCGAGGCCATCGACACCGTGATGAAGCTGGGCATGAACCACCCGCTCGGACCACTGGCGCTCGCCGACCTGATCGGCCTCGACACGTGCCTTGCCATCATGGAAGTGCTGCACCGCGATCTGGGCGACAAGTACCGGCCGTGTCCGCTGCTGCGCAACTACGTGGCAGCCGGCTGGCTGGGTCGGAAGAGCGGTCGCGGGTTCTACGACTACGCATCGAATTCCGCGTGAGCGGAAAGAGGTAACCGTGCAGGAAACCCTCGGAGCATTGCAGGAAGTTCGTGAGCTGGCCAGCCAGTTCGCGGCCGAGCGGCTGCGCCCGCGCGTCGAGCACTGGGACCACGCGCGCGCCATCGACGCGGATGTGCGTGCGCAGGTAGCGGAACTGGGTTTTCACGGCATGCTCGTGCCCGTAGCGCAGAACGGCCTCGGGTTCGGCATGCCCACGTGCGCTGCCGTGCTGGAGGAAATCGCGTGGGGCGAGCCGGTCATCGCCTTTGAACTGATGGCCAGCGCCACCGTGGCAACAGCGCTGGTCGAAGCCGGCGTACAGGGGCCGCGCGCCGCCTGGCTCGACGCGCTGGCAACTGGGCGGCGTACGGGTGCGCTCTCCCTCGCGCCTGATGCGGACACCGCTTTGCAGGCGGAGGAGCAGGACGGCTGGAAGCTGAGTGGTACGACGCGCTGGGTCCTGCACGCGTCGCCTGCACCGCTGCTGCTCGCGACGGCTCAGTGCGGTGGACGGGGTGACGCGCTGCACGTCGTATTCGCCGTGGAGCCGGGCATGGTCGCATGGACGGCGCGCGAGACCACATTGGGGCTGTCTGCCGCGCGACTGGAAACGGCGTCGCTGGACGGCGCCGCCATTCCGGCCGAAGCGATCCTGGGCAGCTCGCCGGTTCTGCGCGATGCGCTGGCGCGCGTGCAGCGCGTGGGCACGGCGGCGATCGCGCTGGGCATCGCGCGCAACGCGCTGGAGCACGCCACTGCGTACGCCGATGTTCGCGAGCAGTTCGGTCGCAAGCTGCGCACGTTCGAAGGCTTGCAAATGAAGCTTGCTGACATGGACATCCGCGTGGATGCGGCGCGCGCCGCCGTGTACGCCGCGGCCGCCGATGCCTCGCCCCTGGCGGCCGCACGCGCCCGGGTGTTCGCCAGCGAGGCAGCGATGTGGGTCACCACCCAGGCGGTGCAGATCTTCGGCGGCTACGGCTACATGCGCGACTATCCGGTCGAGAAGCTGATGCGCGATGCCAAGGCCACCGAGATCCTGACCGGCACCAACGAAATGCTGCGCGGCCTCATTGCCGCAGGGTTGTACAGGGACTGAACCCGGACGTGCGCCCCGGCGCGCGCCCGCAGCCAATGGAGCGGGGGAAGCGGATCCATGGAAATCTTCGAGGCGATGCAGCTGCACGACCACGAACAGGTGCTCTTCTCGTACGAACCCTCGTGCGCGTACAAGGGCATCATCGCCATCCACAACACCATGCTGGGGCCCGCGCTGGGAGGCACGCGCTTCTGGCACTACGACAGTGATCACGACGCACTGATCGATGCACTGCGCCTGGCGCGCGGCATGACCTACAAGGCTGCGGTCGCCGGCCTCAACCTGGGCGGCGGCAAGGCTGTGATCATAGGTGATCCCAAGATCCGGCGCCGCGAGATGATCTTCCGCGCCCACGGCCGGTTCGTAGATTCGCTCAAGGGCCGCTACATCACCGCGGAGGACGTGGGCACCAGCGTCGAGGACATGAGCTACGTCCAAATGGAGACGGAATTCGTGAGCGGCGTGGCCGGCCGATCCGGCGATCCGTCGCCCGTGACCGCGTACGGTACCTACTCCGGCATCAAGGCCTGCGCGCACGAGCGCTACGGTGATGACGCACTGGAAGGCAAACGCATTGCCGTGCAGGGTGTGGGCCATGTCGGCTATTATCTCTGCGGCTATCTTGCAGCGGAAGGCGCGAAACTCATCGTTACCGACATTGATGACGCAAAGGTCAAGCGCGTGGTACAGGAATTCCACGCCACGCCGGTCGGCGCCGAGGAGATCTACGCCGTCAAGGCAGACATCTTCGCACCCTGTGCACTGGGCGCGGTGGTCAATGACCAGACCCTGCCACGCTTCCAGTTCGACATCATTGCCGGCGCCGCCAACAACCAGCTCGATGAAGAACGACACGGTGATCTTCTGGAAGAGCGCGGCCTGCTCTACGCGCCCGACTACGTGATCAATGCGGGCGGCCTGATCAACGTGTATGGTGAGCTGAGCGGCTGGTCCCCCGATCGCGCCAAGCGCAAGGCCGGCGAAATCTACGAGACACTCAAGCAGCTGTTCGAAATCGCACGCGAACAGGGCCTGCCCACATACAAAGCCGCCGACCGCCTGGCCGAACGCCGCATCGAACAGGTGGCGCAACTCAAACGGACGTGGATCTGAACAAACGAGACACGTTTCTCGGGCTGGGGCTCGGGCTGGGGCTGGGGTTGAATGGAATGAACTGCTTGTCACCGAACATCGGTCGCGGCGGCGAAGCCGGGATTGACGCGTCGAGCGTCTCGCCGCGCAAACTGCCAGTCCCAGCCCCAGCCCGAGCCCCAGAGACTTTTCTCGGGGACATCCACCCAGAAGACTGACAGGAAACGATGGATTTCCTCCCCAATCGTGACCCCAATGTGTTCGCCGCTGTTGCGAACGAGCTGAATCGACAGGATCAATCGCTCGAGCTGATCGCGAGCGAGAACTTCACTTCGCTTGCCGTGCTCGAGGCGGCGGGTTCGGTGCTCACCAACAAGTACGCCGAGGGTTACCCGGGCAAGCGCTACTACGGCGGCTGCGAGTGGGTCGACGTGGTGGAGAACCTGGCGATTGAACGCGCCCGGCGGCTCTTCGGTGCGGAGCACGCCAACGTGCAGCCGCACTCGGGTGCGCAGGCGAACATGGCCGCGTTCATGGCGCTGCTGAAGCCCGGCGAGCGCATGATGGGCATGGACCTGTCGCACGGGGGTCACCTCACGCACGGCTCGCCCGTGAACTTCAGCGGACAGCTCTACCACGTGCTTTCCTACGGCGTGGGTGCGGATGGCCGCATCGATTACGATGCGCTGCGCGACAGCGCGCGCCGCGAAAGGCCTCGCCTCATTGTCGCCGGCGCCAGCGCGCACCCGCGCATCATCGACTTTGCGGCGTTCGCCGACATTGCGCGCGAGATCGATGCGTATTTCGTCGTCGACATGGCGCACATCGCGGGACTCGTGGCCGGCGGCATGCACCCGAGCCCGGTGCCACATGCCCACATCGTCACGTCCACCACGCACAAGACACTGCGCGGTCCGCGCGGTGGTTTCATCCTGTGCCGGGCCGAGCTGGGCAAGGCAGTCGACAAGCAGGTGTTTCCCGGCATCCAGGGCGGACCGCTGATGCACATCATTGCAGCCAAGGCGGTGGCCTTCGGCGAAGCACTCGAGCCGGGCTTCGCCGAATACGCGCGCAGCGTCGTCAGCAACGCGCAGGCACTCGCCGCCACGCTGATGAGCCGCGGCTTCCACCTGGTCAGCGGCGGCACCGACAACCATCTGATGCTCGTCGACCTGCGCAACAAGGCGGAACTCACGGGCAAGGCGGCGGAAGAAGCACTGGGGCGCGCCAGCATCACCGTGAACAAGAACACAGTGCCGGGCGAGACGCGCTCGCCGTTCGTCACCTCGGGGATCCGCATCGGGACAGCAGCGCTCACATCACGGGGCATGCGCGCCGCCGAAATGGCGTCGATCGGCGGCTGGATGGCCGATGTTCTGGATGCGCGTGGCGAGGCTGGCGTGGTCGATCGCGTGGCCGCCGAGGTGCGAGCGTTGTGCGCGCAGTTCCCGCTGTATCCGGAGCTGCGGCGAGAGCACGTCCCGGATCTGGTGTAGGTGCGGACAGGATGAACGGTCCGTTCCTCGACGATTCGACACTCGAGCGCCTGCGCGACCGCAACCCGCAGTTTCACGAATCGGCATACCTGTTCGTGCTGTCCTCGCTGCATCACGTGATCGAGCGTCTGCCCGAGCCTCGCCACATCAGCGGGCGCGAGCTGGCGAAGGGCGTGCGTGACCTGGCGCTGGCCCGCTTCGGGCCGATGGCCAGGACCGTCATCGAACACTGGGGCATCCACGCCACCACCGATGTGGGCGCCATCGTCTTTGCGCTCGTCGAATGTGGCATCCTCATCAAGCAGGACGACGATTCGCTGCAGGATTTTGCCAATGTGTTTGATTTCGATGATGCGTTCGAGCAGGATTATCCGTGGGGCGGGCGAGGCGGTTAGGGTGGGCATCGAGGGAACGCGCTCCGCGAGGCAGACTATAATGCGATGCCGCGCCGGTCCGCAGTTTGCGGCTGGGTACGTTGTCACGTTGAGGGGAGGGGTTGAGTCATGGCGGCCGAATCACCGTTTCAATTCCCGGAGTGCCAGAAGTGCAAGACGGGTACCATGCTTCCGCTCTCGGATTATGGCCGGGACGGTGCTCCCATTACCTACAAAGCGTGGGTCTGCTCGAATCCGGAGTGCGGTTTCAATATCCGGATCGACAACGGTGAGATCAGCTTCGGTCGGACGATCGGCCAGAGCTACAAGTAACAAGCCCGGCGCGGAATGAGCCCGCGGCACGGCAGGCGAGACAACGCGCGCGACGTTTTCGGTCGCGAAAGCGTGGCGCTGGTCACGCCGGCAGAAGCCGCGGCACTCGATCGCGCCGCGCGTGAAAAGCAGGACGTGCCCGAACGCGTCCTCATGGAATCGGCAGGACGCGCCGCCGCGCTGGTACTGCACCGCATCTTTCCCCGCGGTCGCGTGGTGGTCGCGGCAGGCTCCGGCAACAATGGAGGCGACGCGCTCGTTCTGGCTCGCGTCCTGCTCGCCTGGGGCCGCGACGTGTCCATTGTGCAGGCCGGATCGCAGCCGCCCGCTGCCGCACTCACCCACGGTTTCGACATTCCGATCGAACCGCTCGCAACGGACGCGGCGCTCGCAGCTGGCGACGTGCTCGTGGATGGCATTCTCGGCACCGGCGCGCGCGGCGCGCCACGCTCGCCCGCCGCCGAAGCGATTCGCGCACTCAATGCCAGTGAACGGCCCATCGTCGCACTCGATCTGCCATCGGGGGTCGATGCGGAAACCGGCCGCGTCAGCGATGACGCCATCGCAGCCCACACCACCATCACATTCGGCTGGCCCAAGATCGGTCTGCTGCTGCAGCCGGCACGCCAGCAGTGCGGCCGTCTCGTCGCCGTCGAGATCGGTTTTCCCCCACTGACGCCGAGCGGACCCCATACGGCGCAGCTGATCACGCCGGACTGGGCAGCCGCACGACTTCCTCGCCGGCCGCCCTCGGCGCACAAGGGCACCTCCGGTCGTCTGCTGCTGCTTGCGGGAAGCGAGGGCATGGCCGGTGCCGCCGCACTGGCCAGTCGCGCGGCGCAGCGCGCCGGCGCCGGACTGGTGCGCGTCGCCTCCGCCGCTTCCAACCGGCTGGTGCTGCAGAGCGTCGTGCCGGAAGCCACATTCGTCGACCGCACTGCGCTCGATCCCGCGGACATGGGCACGATGCACGCGCTCCTCGCCGGGCCCGGCATTGGCACCGACGACAGCGCGCGCCGGGCTCTCGAGGACGCGCTCGCGCTCACCGGATCGCGACCGGTTTCCTTCGATGCCGACGCGATCAATCTCTTCGCACGGGATCCGGAATGGCTGGCGCGCGTGGCGCGCTCCCGCGGCGCGATCATCACGCCGCACCCGCTCGAACTGTCACGCCTCACCGGCCGCGCCGTTGCCGACATCCTGCCGGACCCCGTGTCCGCCGCACGCGATGCCGCACGCCGCTTCGGCTGCGTGGTCCTGCTCAAGGGGCAGCCGTCGCTGATCGCAGCGCCGGATCAGCCTCTCCTCGTCAATACCGCTGGCTCCTCCGATGTGGCTGCGGCCGGCATGGGCGACCAGCTGTCCGGCGTCATCGGCGCTCTGCTCGCTGCAGGACTGCCGCCGCGCGAGGCCGCAGCGGCAGGCATTTTCTACAGCAGCCGCGCTGCCGATCTCGCACACATGGGCCGCTCGCTCGGTCCCATGGACGTTTCCGAGTCGCTGCACGCGGCATTCGATCGGCCCGGCCTCGACGAAAGCCCGCTCCGCCTGCCATTCGTCACTTTCGATCAGCCGCCACGGTGGTGAGACGCGGCAGGATGCTCCAGGCCGCGGCGCTGCTCACCTGCCTGGTCCTGCCTCGCGGCCTGGTCGCGCAACGCCATTTCTGGCAGCCGGACGAACGCGTCCTGGTGAGTGATGGCGGCATCATCACAGGGATTGCCGCCGGCACGCGCGAGGTTTACGCCGCTGCGCCCTTCGGCGTGCTGATCTGGGACATCGTCTTCAAGCGCTGGAAGCCGCCGGTCCCACTTCCCATCGAGATGATCGCGACCCGGCCCGCTGCCGTCGCGTACGATGCGGCTGGTGGCGCGATCTGGCTCGGCACCGATGCGGGAGACCTCTACACATCCGTGCCCGGCTTCGGCCGCTGGGACCGGGCTCCGGTCAACGGTCGCGGCGCCATCGATGCCATTGTGCCATGGCCGCGCGAAGGCGTGATCTACGTCCACGCGGGCGGCGAATGGCAGCGCCTGCAGAGCACTTCGCTGATTGCCGAGCCGGTGTCGCCCGCCTCCGTGCCGGCGCCGGTACTCAGCGCCGCTCAGCCCACGCCGAATGACCCGTTCTTTCGAGCCGCGCAGGGCACGCTCGGGCTCGACCCGCGGCTGCGGCGCTGGACCATGACCGATGTGGCCACTGGCCCGGAGCCCGGCGAGTACTGGATCGCCACGGCCGGCGGTGGGGTGCTGCACTACGATCGTCGCATGGACCGGCGCGACTGGTTGCGCTACGGCCTCGCGGGTGCAGGCGCCGCCTCCGTCGCATTCGTCGCAGGCCGGCTCTGGTTCGGCTCGGATGGACGTGGGGTGCGCCGCGGCGTGGCGGTGGCGGACCCGGAGCTGGGAGAATGGCAGCAGTTCGATTCAGGCGACGGCGCGCCCTCGGGGTTCGTCGCGGAAATCGTCCCGGCCTTCGGCGTCCTCTGGTTCGCGGCCAGTGACGGGCTCTACCGACTCGACACGAGCCGGCGGCCCGACGCGACGGGCGGCGCAGCCTGGACCCGGTTCACCGGTCGCGAGGGGCTGCCCACCGATGCAGCACGCTGTCTGCTCCCGGCACAGGGACATCTCTGGATCGGCACTGACCGCGGCCTGGCCGTGCTCGACTCGACGGGCCGGCCCAGTCCCGCGCTCTTTGCCGGGCAGCGCGTGGCCCGCCTCGCCGCGCGCCACGATTCGCTGTTCCTGGCGACCGACCGCGGCCTCTGGGTACTGGCGCCGGGTCAGCCGCCGGGTACGGCGCCCGCCGCGTATTCGACTAACCCGGCATTACGCGGTCGGGTGAACGATGTCGCGGTCAGCGACAGTGCCACCTTCGCCATCGTCGAAGGCGATCTGTACCGCGCGGACGGACCACCCTCCGGCGCCCTGCGTGATGCCGCGCTCGATCGCATCGGGCCGGCGCTGCGTCTGGCGCAGCAGGGGGAAACGCTGTGGGTTGCGGGACCGCGCGGCATTGCGCGCAGGGACGCGCAGTCCGGTCGCTGGGAGGCGTACACCGTGCCCGATGACATCACGGCAGGTCCCGTCGTCGACGTGCTGCCGGTCGGCGATGACGTGTGGGCCGCTACGCCGGCCGGCGCCGTCCGCCTGCACTGGCGCCACTGATGCGGCTGCTGGCACTGGGCGAGGGTGCGGAATTCGAGCTGATCCGGCAGGTGCTGGAGCAGGATGCGCGCACACGCGGAACGCTGGACACGGCGCGCGCCGCGCGCATTATCACCGGTCCGGGCAGCGACTGCGCCATACTTGCCGCCGGGCGCCTCGCGCTCAGCACCGATGCGTCCATCGAAGATGTACATTTCCGGCGAAGCTGGATGACGCCGCAGCAGATCGGCTACCGGGCCGCAACGGCGGCGTTGAGCGACCTGGCCGCGGCCGCGGCCCGACCCATCGGGCTGCTCGCCACGGTTGCCGTGAGCCCCGCCGATGGGCCAGACTTCGCGCTGGCCGTCATGGCCGGCGTGAGCGAAGCCGCGGCTGCCTGCGGTGCGCTCCTGCTTGGTGGCGATGTCTCGGCGTCGCCCGGGCCCGCAATCGTCAGCTTGACAGTGGCCGGCACGCCTGCGGGCGATGTCTCGCGGGCAGGTGCACGGCCTGGCGACGAGATATGGGTTACCGGCGAGCTGGGCGGCGCTGCCGTCGCCGTACGCAGCTGGCTTCAGGGCGACGAGCCGCCGGCGGACGCGGTGCACGCGTTCAAACGCCCGGTCGCACGCATTCAGGAAGCGCTCTGGCTGCAGGAGCGAGGACTGCTGCACGCGGCGATCGACGTGTCTGACGGCCTCGCCGGCGACGCTGGCCACCTGGCCGCCGCCAGCGGCGTGCACATCCAGATGGAGCTGGCCGCGGTGCCGCTCGCGCCGGTCGTGCGAGCCATGACATTGAATCGCGAACAGATTGCCGAGCTGGCCGTGAGCGGCGGCGAAGACTACGAGCTGTGCTTTGCCGCGCCGGCCGGGGAAATGGCAGGGCAGCGAAACGCATTCGAGCAGCAATTCGCACTGCCTCTCACGCGCGTTGGCCGCGTCGCCACAGGGCGGGGCGTCTCGTGGCTCAACCTCGATGGCAGCGAGCGAACCCGGTCACTGGCGGGGTATACTCATTTCCGCCGGACAGGCACAACTGCGGCCGACGAATGACGAATCCGTGAAGCGCGAGCGCGTGCGGGCAACGTGATGGATGTGATTCGATCGATCTGGGTCTGGACCAACATGGTGTTCGTGACCCTGGGGCTAAGCACCGTCACGGTGATGTTCGGGCTGCTGCGTCTGCCCAATCGCTATTTCGACTGGATCACGCGCGCCTGGGCGCGCTACATGATGCGCGTGAGCGGCGTGAAGGTGCGGCTCGAAGGCGTGGAGAATGCCCCCGTGACGGAGCCGCGCATCTTTGCCAGCAACCACCAGTCGTGGTTCGATGTGTTCGCGCTGGCGGCGTACCTGCCCGGCCGCTACCGCTTCGTAGCGAAAAAGGAGCTGGCGCGTATTCCCGTGTTCGGCCAGGCGTGGCAGGCCGCTGGTCATGTGATGGTGGACCGCGGCGACCGCGAGTCTGCAGTGCGCTCACTGGAAGAAGCCGGTCGTCTGATCCGCGGCGATGGCAGCGCCGTGGTGATCTTCCCCGAAGGCACGCGTTCGCCGGACGGCCGGCTGCAACGCTTCAAGAAGGGCGCTTTCATGCTGGCGCTGCACACGGGCGTGGACATCATCCCGGTGGGCCTGAGCGGGAGTCGTCGCATCCTGCCCAAGGGCGGACTCATTGTGCGCCCCGGCATCATCACGATCCGCTTCGGCAAAGCCATCTCGCCCGCGGAATACACAGCGGAAACCCGCGAGCAGTTCATGAAGCGCGTACAGCACGAGATCGAGCGACTGGCGAGCCCGCAGCCGGAGCCCTCGCCCGCCGCAGGCTGAACGCGTCAACCTCGAGGAACGGAGAACCATGTCGGCCATTGTCAGCGTGCACGCCCGCGAAATTCTCGATTCACGCGGCAACCCCACACTAGAAGCGGAAGTCGTGCTCGAGGGCGGCGCCGCCGGTCGCGCGGCCGTGCCGAGCGGCGCATCCACAGGCGAATACGAAGCCGTCGAGCTGCGTGATGGCGACCGCGACCGCTATAACGGCAAGGGCGTGCTGGACGCGGCGCGCAACGTTAATGACGTGATCGCCGAGGCGGTGACCGGGCTCGATGCGTTCGATCAGGTGGATGTCGATCGCGTGATGATCACGCTCGACGGCACGAACAACAAGGGCCGCCTTGGCGCCAATGCCATCCTCTCCGTTTCGCTCGCGGTTGCGCGCGCGGCCGCCAACGAAGCGGGACTGCCACTCTACCGCTACCTCGGCGGACCCTACGCGACACTGCTGCCCGTTCCGCTCATGAACATCCTCAACGGCGGCGCACACGCGGCCAACAACGTGGACCTGCAGGAGTTCATGATCGCACCCGTCGGCTTCGAGTCGTTTCCCGAAGCGCTGCGCGCCGGCGCCGAGGTCTTCCACAGCCTCAGGAGCGTGCTGACCAAACAGAAGAAGAGCACGGGTGTGGGCGATGAAGGCGGCTTCGCGCCTGACCTGCCCAACAACGAGGACGCGATTGATGTCATCCTCGAGGCTATTGAACGCGCGGGCTACAAGCCCGGCACCGACATCTTGCTGGCACTCGATCCCGCTGCCAGCGAATTCTACCGGGACGATCGAGTACGTATTCCACAAGTCGACGGGTGAGAAACGCACGGCCGGGCAGATGGTCGAGTTCTGGCGCAAGTGGGTGGATGCCTACCCCATCATCTCCATCGAGGATGGCCTGGCGGAAGGCGACTGGGAGGGCTGGAAGCAGCTGACGTCGGCCCTCGGCGACCGCGTGCAGCTGGTGGGCGACGACCTGTTCGTCACTAACACCGAGTTCCTGGAGCGGGGCATCGCCGAAGGCGCCGCCAACGCCATCCTCATCAAGGTCAACCAGATCGGCACGCTGACGGAAACCCTGCGAGGCCATCGAGCTGGCCCGGCGCAACGGCTACAACTACGTCATCTCGCACCGCTCCGGCGAGACCGAGGACACCTTCATTGCCGATCTCGCGGTCGCCACCCGCGCCGGCCAGATCAAGACGGGCAGCGCCAGCCGCACCGACCGCATTGCCAAGTACAATCAGCTGCTGCGCATCGCCGAGGACCTGGCGGGCAGCGCCGAGTTCCCCGGCCGGGACGCATTCTGAGCATGCGCTTCAAGCTCGTGCTGGGCGCGCTGCTGCTGGCAGGCGCCGTGTATTTCGCGCTGTTCGGCGGCGACTACAGCCTGCTCGAGCTGCAGCGCATCAAGCAGGAACTCTCCCAGGAGCACGCCCGCCTCGAGGTCAGGCCGAGGCGGAGGTCGCCCGACTGAAGGCACACGTCGATTCGCTGGAACACGATTCCGCCACCATTGAGCGCATTGCCCGCGAAAGTGGGGTCTGATCAAACCGGGTGAGCGACTCTACCGCTTCGAGGAAAGCGACTCTGCCCGCGACTCGCTGCGCGCCGCGGCGCGCAATCCCCGCCGCGACACGGTTCACTGACAGCATGTTAGAGCGCAGTCGGCCGGGCCCGCAGGGCGCTACGGCCGGCCAGGCGGCGGAGCCCGCCTCGCCTCAGTGCGCGGCCAGCGCCGACGCCGCCGCGGGCACACGATAGAGCCACTCGTGCGTATCCGCGATCTCGCCGTGCACCGTCTGCATGAAGCGCTGCTGCACGCGGCGCGTGACCGGGCCCATGCGGCCGGCGCCCACGGGAATACGATCCACGCTGCGGATGGGCGTGACCTCTGCGGCCGTGCCGCAGAAGAACGCCTCGTCCGCCGTGTACAGCATTTCGCGCGGTATCGGTAACTCGCGCACCGCAATGCCGAGATCGCGCGCCAGCCTGATGATGCTGTCGCGCGTTATGCCGGACAGGGATGTGCCATCAATGGGCGGCGTAAGCAGCACGCCGTCACGCACGAGGAACACGTTCTGGCCGCTGCCCTCGCTCACCAGTCCGCCCGGTCCCAGCGCGATCGCCTCCGCATAGCCGTTGAGCACCGCCTCCGCCTTGATGAGCTGGCTGTTGTTGTAGTGACCCGCACTCTTCGCCAGCGTCGGGTACGTGTTGGGCTCGGGACGCTGCCACGAGGAAATGCAAACGTCGACCCCGCTCTCCAGTGCGCCCTCGCCCAGATACGTGCCCCACGGGAACGTGCAGATGTACGCCTCCACCGGTGTGCCCACCGGATTCATGCCGGCCGAACCGTAGCCACGCAGCACCATGGGCCGCACGTAGCAGTGCTCGAGTCCGTTGCGCGTGATGGTCTCGGCACACGCGGCTATGATCTCCTCCGGTGTGAAGCCGGGATCCATACGATAAATGCGCGCGGAATCGAAGAGCCGCCGGATGTGATCGGTGAGGCGGAAGACTGCAGGGCCGTCCGGCGTCTTGTAGCAGCGAATGCCCTCGAATACCGATGAACCGAACTGCACCGCGAGACTCAGAACATGGACCCGCGCATCGGCCCAGGGAATGAACTCGCCGTCCTTCCAGATCCACTCCGTCTCCACCAGCCGCGTCGTCATGGGACCCACTCCTGCGTGACGGGAACGGCCAACGTTCGCACGAACGCTGCGCTGGGAGATTATGGGCGCGACCGGCGCGCAGGGAAAGGCCCGCCGGCCCGACGCGCGCCGGCGGCCGCTGCAACAGACAGCCGCTGTCGCGTGACGCGCGGCGCGCAGGCGCTGCTCACGTCACGAGTTGGCGCGTGTCTTCAGAAGTGCATGCAGCAACTGCAGAAGGATTATGGAGTGCAGGCGACAATGGGTCTTCGATCATCCGGTCCCGCCCGCCGGGCGGCTGCGCGTCCGCCGCAACGCGTTGCCGCGCACCGGCTGCGTGTGTGCTGCATCATACAGGCGCCGCAGCAAACGGATCTGCCCGGCATGATAGACATCGTGGAAGGCAATGCCGATCAGTTGCCGCCGGCGAGACCCGGGCTTTGCCGAAAAGGGAGCGTCCAGCTCGCTCTTGCGCGTGCGGCCCACATAACGCAGCAGCCGCGCGTGCATTGCCTCCAGCAGCGCGCAGTCGGCGCGCCACGCGGACTCGTCGGCAGGCTGGGGCAGGCTGGGGAAATTCGCGCCCGGCCGGGGGAAGCGCTCCCGCTCGCCGGAAACCCGCCCCAGCACACGCAGCTTCCAGAAGGCACAGTGCAGCACGATCTCCCAAATGCAGTGCCTGCCCCTGCCCGGCCGCCACAGCGCTTCCTCTGCACGCACGCCCTGCAGTGCACTGCGCAGCGTCGGACCATGCCACGCCTTCCCGTCGAAGCCCTCCGCCAGCAGCGACCGCAGTTCCTCACGCTGCACACGCACCTCCGCCGTTGTCCACGTGTGCGGCATGGGCGCTGCGCGCACGCGATCAGTCGGCGCGCATCGTCCTCAGCGGATCCGTGCGCGCGGCCCTGAGCGCTGGCCCGAGACAGGCCAGCAGAGCCGTTGCTCCGAGAATGATCCCCGCCGCCGCGTAGGTGAGCGGATCCGTCGGAGGCACGTTCCACAGCATGCTGGTCATGATGCGCGAGACCGCCGCCGCAACGCCAAGCCCGATGCCGATGCCCGCGATCGCGATCAGCAGACCGGATCGCAGAATCATGCCTACGATCTCGCGTGCACTCGCGCCCAGCGCAAGACGAACCCCCATTTCGCGGGAACGCTGTCCGACGGCGTACAGCATCGAGCTGTAAATGCCGGCGCAGGCCAGCAGCAGCGACACACACGCGAATACACCGAACAGGAGCGCGAGAAAGCGCTGGCTCGCGAGCGAGCCGGAAACACGCTGCTCCATCGTCTGGATCGAGCCGATCGGCAGATCCGGCTTGAGGCGCCACACCACGCTGCGCAACGCCGGCGCCAGCGCCGCCACGGGCATGGAAGCACGCACCGCGACACTCAGCATCGGGAAATCGCCGGCGAAGCGCGCATACGGCACGTACACGTTGTTGCCCGGCGGCTGCGTCAGACCCCAGTGATGCAGGTCGTTCTCTACGCCAATCACAGTCAACTGTTGCTTGGCCAGCGTGATCGGTCGGCCCACCACATCGGCAGCGCCGAACAGGGCGCGCGCGGCGCTGGCATTGAGTATCGCAAGGGGCGGGCCCGACGTGCCATCGGCCTTCGTGAAATCACGGCCCGCCAGCAGCTTCGCATGCAGCGTGGCGAAGTAATCCGCTGTTATGGGATGAATCATGAAACGGTCCTGATGGTCGGCGCTGGCGAAGGCCGGATCGCCCTGCACCGCGGTGGACCAGCAGCAGCGGCTGTTGCCGGTGAACCTGAAGGGAATGGTCGGCCCGGCCATGGCGTCGGTAACGCCCGGGAGCCCGCGGATCCCTTCCAGCAGCTGTTGCGTGAACTGCACGCGCTGTGCGCCGTCGAACCCCGCATCCAGGTCCAGCGGCAGCACAATGAGCTGCTGCGCGTCGAAGCCGGGATCGACCTGCAGAATGCGCACGAACGTGCGGAAGAGCAGCCCGGCCCCCGTCATCAGTATCAGCGCGAGCGCGATCTCCGTGATCACCAGCCCGCCCCGCACCTGCCGCCCTCGCCGGCCGGTGGTGACGGCCGCCGCACTCTCCTTGAGCGCAGCACCCACGTTCGCACGGGCTGCCTGCAGCGCGGGCAGACTGCCGAACACCATGCCGGTCGCCACGGCAACACACGCCGTGAACAGGAGAATGCGCGGGTCCACCGCGAGCCGATCGAATGCGCGGAATGTCGGGCGGATGGAAACGCGCGAACGCGAGCACACCGGCCCACGCCAGCAGCACACCCAGGGCGCCGCCCAGCAGCGCCAGCAGCGTGCCTTCCAGCAGCACATGCCGGGCAATGCGCCAGCGTCCGGCGCCCAGTGCGCTGCGCAACGCGATCTCGCGCGTGCGTGATGTGCCGCGCGCCAACAGCAGGTTAGCCACATTGGCGCAGGCGATCAGCAGCAGCAGACCGACCGCGCCCAGCAGCTGGAACAGCGTGCCGCGCACCTCGCGCACAGTGGCTTCGCGCAGCGGCACCAGCGGCACCTTCACGATCGTGCCGTCGCGCCGGCGATACTGTTGCGGGTCGATTTCCGCGTCCGCGGCACGCTGCGCGTCGATCTGCGCCTGCGCCGTCGCCAGCGCTGTGCCCGCAGCCAGACGGCCCACCACGCCCAGCACATGATAGCCGCGGTCGTTCGCGATGGCGCCGCCATCATCCAGCGGCAGCCACACGTCCACACGCCCGCCGACGTCCACTTCCGGCGGCTGGAACGACGCGTCCACAATGCCGACGATGACGCGCGGTTGACCATTGAGGCGCAGGGTCCTGCCGATGATGTCCGGGGCACCGCCCCAGCGCCGCTGCCACGCGCCATAACTGAGCGCCGCGACATTGCTGCCATTCCGGAAATCGTCGCCCTGGAACAGCCGACCGAGCCTGGGGCCGGCGCCCAGCATGGGGAAGTAGTGCGGGGACACCGCCGCGGCAGGCAGCCGCTCCGGCTCGCCATCGCCCGCCAGGTCGACGGACTCGCTAAGGGTAGCGGCAATGGACTCGAACGCTGACAGCCCCTGCCACGCGTGGAAGTTGGGGAAGGAGTGACTGCCATTGTCGAAATAAACGAGACGTCCCGCATCCGGATAGGGCAGCTCCCGCAGCACGACCGTGTCGACCACACTGAAAATGGTGGTCGTCGCACCAATGCCGACGGCCAGGATCAGAATCGCCGTCAGCGAGAAGCCCGGACGCTTGCGCAGCGCGCGCAGGCTGAAGCGTACATCATTCGCGAAGCCACGCATGCGCCTGCCCTTTCTCCCTGGATCGCTACGCCGTTCTGCACGCCACTCGCGTACAGCGGCGAGTGCCAGCAGCAACAGCGAACGAATCAGGATGCGCAGTCCGCCGAGGCGGCCGCCCCGGCGGCTGGCATCCGCATACAGCTCGAAGAACACGTCGCCCGCTTCATCGGCGTAGCGACCGCCCACATCGCCTGGCGCCAGCCTGAGCAGTCGCCGATACAGCGCCACGGCCAGCGGCTCGCGCGGGGATGCGGCACGTTTCATCGCGACCGCTTCGCCGGAATGAGCCGTTGCGCCCGCGCCGCCGCCGCCGCATCCGCCAGCCGAGCCGCCTCCAGGCGCACTACCGCCAGACCGAATTTCGTGATGCGGTAGTAACGCCGGCGTTCTTCCTCCAGTGCTTTCACGGTTCGCGCGTCGGGCTCCTCCACCAGCCCATCACCCACCATGCGCTTGATGGACCGGTACAGGTTGGCCGGGTCGATGCGGATGCGGCCGCCACTGGCGCGCTCGACTTCCTTGACGATGCCGTAGCCGTGGCGCGGCGCATCCACGAGCGCGAAGAGGATCTGGAAGTCGTTCGGGTGCAGCGGTATGAGGCGCTCGGGGTCGTTCATGCCCGTTCGGTCCTTGTCGGGTTCATCGATGGCGCGAGGATATACTGTATCACATGACGGTGTCAAGTGACATATATGCGCGGCCATGCGGACGGGCGAGCCCCAGCCACGCCGTCGCCGCTGACGGGACTGGGGACTTGCGCGGGTCGCCTTCCCGGCAAATATTTTCGTTGTGAAACAATTCGCCTCGGAAAGGAAATCGCGCGGCCAGTCCGGCCCTGACGCGGACGTGGCGGCGGCCGTGCTGGACGTGAGCATGCGCGTGGCGCGCTCGACGCGACGGGCGTTGCAGCGCACGCGGCCGGCCGGATTGTCGCTGTCTCTGGTGCGTGGGCTGACGTTCCTCGCGGGCGTGGAGGGAGCCACGCTGTCGGCAGTGGCGGACAGTCTGAGCATGGGCATGGCGTCGGCGTCCAAGCTGATCGAGGAGCTGGTGGCGCGCGGACTGGTGCGGCGGCGTGTGGCGGCCGGCGACCGGCGCTGCCTGGCACTGGACCTCACGGAGGCGGGACGCCACGCGGAACGTGTCGCGATGGGCGTCGCCCTGGAACACCTGGGTGCGCTGCTCTCGCCGCTGTCAGCGGCGAACCGCACACGCGTGCGCCAGGCCATGGAGCTGGTGCAGCCGCTGCTGCTGGATGGACTGGAAGCCGCACGAGGCCAGGATTGAGCGCACCAAGCGGACCGGGCGCTCCCGAAGTCAACCGCTGGGTGGTGGCGGGCACAGTCATGATCGGCACGATCATGGCCGTGCTCGACAGCAGCATCGTGAACGTGGCGCTGCCCGAGATGACGGGCACGCTGAGCGCCACAGTCGAGCAGATCACGTGGGTGGTGACGGGATACATCCTGTCGAGCGTGATCATCATGCCCATCACGGCGCTGCTGAGTGCGCGCTTCGGCCGCAAGCACTTCTACATGTTCAGCGTCGCGCTGTTCACGATCGCATCGATGGCGTGCGGTCTGGCGCGCACGCTGCCTCTGATGGTGTCGTTCCGCATCCTGCAGGGTGTGGGTGGCGGTGTGCTCATGACCGTGTCGCAGGCGATTCTGCGGGAGTCGTTTCCCGCGGAAGAGCAGGGACTGGCCATGGGCATCTTCGGCATGGGCACGGTCATGGCGCCAGCCATAGGTCCGACGCTGGGCGGCTGGCTGACAGACCATTACTCGTGGCCGTGGGTGTTCTACGTGAACGTGCCCATCGGCGTGCTGAATCTGCTGCTGGTGCAGCGCTTCGTGAGCGACCCGCCCTACCTCGAGCGCAGCCGGGCGCGCATTGACTGGATGGGCATCGCGCTGCTGAGTATGGGTCTGGGAGCACTGCAGCTGATGCTGGAGCGCGGGCAGGCCAGGGACTGGTTCCAGTCGGGCGAGATTCTGCTGTTCGCGCTGCTCGCATCGGTGGGCATGGTGCTGTTCGTCTGGTGGGAACTCACCAGTGAGCGGCCGGCGGTCGACCTGCGCATCATGCGCAACGCTTCGTTCACATCCGCGTCGGCCCTGGGCGGTGTGCTGGGCATGGCGCTCTTCGGCACGCTGTTTCTGTTGCCGCTGTTCCTGCAGCGCCTGCTGGGCTATGACGCGATGGACTCCGGTCTCGCGCTCATGCCGCGCAGTCTGGCGATGATGGTGATCATGCCTGTTGCGGGGCGCTTCTACAATCGTCTGGGTCCGCGCATCATGGTGGCTTCGGGTCTGATGGTCAGCTCCTTCTCCTTCCTGCAGCTCTCGCATCTGACGACCGGGGTGGGCTTCTGGGATGTGTTCCTGCCGCAGGTATGGCAGGGGGTGGGATTCTCGCTGATCTTCGTGGCCCTCAGCACCGCGGCGCTGGCCACCATTCCCGTGGCCCGCATGACGGCTGCGGCGGGGCTCTACAACGTGACCCGCCAGGTCTTCGGCAGTGTGGGCATTGCACTGTCCGCTACGGAGCTGACGCGCAGCACCACACGCTACGGCGGCATCATTGCGACGCATCTGACACCCTATGATCCGCTGACGCGCGCAGCCATGGACGCTACCATGGCCGGGCTGCGTGCGCGCGGGGCCAATGCGCTGGGCGCGTTCCGTGGTGCGCTCGGACTCATGCAGTTCCGCGTGCTGCGCCAGGCTTCGGTGCTGGCTTATAACCACGTGTTCAGCCTGGCCACGGTGCTGCTGCTGCTGGGCGTGCCTCTGGTGTTCTTCCTCTCGCGCGGCCACGCCGCGGGAGAGGTCATCGCGGCCGGTGAGTGAGGGCGGTTTGCCAATGCGCAGCACGAAGGAAACAGGGAAGCGAAGCAGGAAGCAGGCAGTGGCACGCACGAGGCGTACGGCTTCCGGCGTGCTGCTGTGCGCGGTCGCCGTGACGCACAGCCTGGCGGCGCAGACGGTGGCGCCCGTGCCGCTCACGCTGGCGGACGCGGTAGCGCGGGCCGCCGCTTCCGCCACCGGCGTGCAGCTGGCGGACGCCGAACTGGAGCGCGGCGGCGTACTCACGCGCGAGGCGCGCGCCGATCTGCTGCCGGATCTGCGCCTGACAGCGGGTTATACGAATCAGACGATCAACAGCCGTTCCTTCGGCTTCGAGTTTCCGGAAGTGCCCGGCGGCTTCAGCATCCCGGAGCGCATCGGTCCCTTTTCCGTCTATGACGCGCGCGTGAGCGTGGCGCAGCCGCTGATCGACCTGCCCGCATGGAAGCGTCTGCACGCAGCGCGTGATCGTGAGCTCATCGGCACGCTGCAGCGCAGCGCGGCGGCGCAGACGGCCGCTTCAGCTGCAGCACTGGCCTATGTGGATGCCGCGCGCGATGCGGCACTGGTCGACGCCCGGAAATCCGACGCGGCACTGGCGGCTGAGCTGCTGGATTTCAACCGGCAGCAGCTGGCTGCGGGTGTGGCCACGGCCATTGACGTCACGCGCGCCGAGACGCAGCAGGTGATCGCGCAGAGCGCGCTGCGTCGCGCGCAACGCGTGGCCGAGGTATCGCAGATCGGGCTGGCGCACGCGCTGGCCCTGCCCGCGGCCACGCGTTTCGAACTGCGCGATTCACTGACTGCCGGCAGTGCCCGCTCGGACGCGCCGGAAACCGCGGAGGAGGCCACACCGCTGGCGCTGGCACAGCGCGTGGACCTGAGGGTTCAGCAGGCGCAGCAGCAGGACGCACGCGCACTGCGCAGCGCCGTGCTCGCCGAGCGCCTGCCCCGGCTCGAGCTGTCCGCGAACTATGGCATCAACGGCACGCGATCGGAGAACCTGCTGGGTACGCGCGTGCTGGCGCTGGAGGTGTCCATCCCCGTCTTCGACGGACTCGGTCGCGAGGCGAGAAGCGCGCAGCAGGAAATCCGCCTGCGCGAGGCGCGCATCCAGGAAGCCGAGCTGCGCCGCCAGCTGGAGAGCGATGTCGCGGCCGCTGTGCTCGACCTGGCATCGGGCAACGAACAGCTGTTTGCCTCCCGTGAACGCCTCGCGCTGGCCCAGGCGGAGCTGGACCAGGCGCGCGCCCGTTTCGCGAACGGTCTCGCGGGCAGCATAGAAGTCGTCAACGCGCAGTCCGGACTGAACGCGGCCCGGGACGCGGACATCGACGCTCGCCATGCGATCGCGACGGCCAGGATACGGCTGGCCCGCGCCGCGGGCGTGGCGCTAACGCTGCATTAGGGGGAATCCATGGAGGCGAAGTCCGGTCAGACCATCACACTCGAACGACCTGCCGTTGGAGCAGCGGCCGCGCCACCTCCGCCTCGCCGTCGGCGCGGCGTGCTGGTGGTGGCCGGCATCATTACCGTGATTCTCGCGGTGGTCGGCCGGCTCTGGTGGGTGCGCAGCCATGAAGTGAGCACGGACGATGCGCAGATGCAGGGGCACATCGTTCCGGTCGCCGCGCGCGTGGGCGGATACGTGCAGAGCGTACGCGTGCAGGACAACGGCCGCGTGCGTGCGGGCGACACGCTCGTCGTCCTGGACGATCGCGATCTGCGTTCCCGGCTGGCACAGGCGGACGCCGAGCTGGATGCGCTGATCGCCGCGGTCGGGACCCAGGGACGGGGCGGCCAGGCGCTGGCGCAGCTGGCCGGGGCACGGGCTTCCGCAGCGGGAGCACAGGCGGCCGTAGTACAGGCCGATGCCGCTGCCGCGAAGGCCGCGAATGACCTGCAGCGCTATCAAGGCCTGGCCGCGACCAACATCGTGAGCCGCCAGCAGCTGGACGCGGCCGAGACCGCCGTGCGCACCACCACTGCACAACTCGACGCGGCACGGCGCAATGCAGACGCGGCGGCGCAGCAGGTGGTTTCCGCTGAGGCCGGCCTGCGCGGGGCGGATGCCCGCGTCGAGGCCTCGCGGGCAGCGCGCGATCAGATCGCGTTGCAGCTCGGCTACACGCGTATCATCGCCCCAGCCAGCGGCGTGATCAGCCACCGCAGCGTGGAGCCCGGTCAGAACGTCCAGCCGGGACAGCCGCTGATGAGTCTCGTGCCACTGGACAGCATCTGGGCCGTCGCCAATCTCAAGGAAACCGACATTGGCCATATCCGCATAGGCGACCCGGCGGATGTCCGGGTCGACGCCTACCCGGGTCATCATTTCGAGGGCGAGGTCGAGAGCATCAGCCCGGCCACCGGGGCGGTCTTCTCGCTGCTCCCGCCGGACAACGCGACCGGGAATTTTGTGAAGACCGTGCAGCGCATACCGGTGCGAATCCGGCTGACGCAGCCGCAGGATCCGGCTATGGTGCTGCGACCCGGCATGAGCGTGGATGTTACGTTGAAACGACACTGATCCAGATGCGAAAGGGACCTGAAGTCAAGGGGTTGCGCGAAATCGTATCAACGGTCCTTTTCGTTAGTCACAGCAGCCTTGACACGCTGGCAACGGTGCGAGAAATTGAGTGTGTGAACGTTTTTGCATCCAAATGCGGGTGCATAGCCGGCGACGAATTCTGACCGGTACGAACGACCGAGTGCTGGACCGGGTCGTGAAGGCGAGCAGGGAGGGTCTCCCGGGGGTGGCCCGAGCTGTCTTGTCCGGATCGGCCCGGTTCTGCTTTTCCGGTCAGGGAATCAGCAGCAGCTTGCCTGAAGTGGCCCGGCTTTCCAGCAGCCGGTGCGCCTCGCCCGCAGCCGCCAGCGGCAGTTCCCGGTCGATCCGCAGGCGCAGGGTCCCCGCCGTCAGCCGGCCGAGCACATCGCCGGCCCGCGCCAGCAGCTCCTCTCGCGCCGCTACATAGTGACGCAGTGACGGACGCGTCAGGAAGAGCGATCCGCGCTGATTGAGGAGCTGCGGGTCAACGGGCGCCACCGGCCCGCTCGACTGACCGAAGAGCGCCAGCAGTCCGCGCGGCGCCAGGCAGTTGAGACTCTTCTGAAATGTGCTGTTACCCACCGAGTCGTACACGACGCGCACGCCGGCGCCGCCCGTGATGCGGCGGACCTCATCCTCGAAGTCATCCTCGGTGTAAACGACGACGTGGTCCGCACCCGCGCCGCGCGCAAGCGCAGCCTTTTCGTGGGTCCCGGCGGTGCCGATGACGGTGGCGCCGCGCTGTTTCGCGATCTGACAGAGCAGCAGTCCGACCCCGCCGGCCGCGGCGTGCACGAGACACGTGTCACCCGGCTGAAGCGGGAATGTGGCAGAGGCCAGGTACTGGGCGGTCATGCCCTGCAGCATGATGGCTGCCGCCTGGCGCGTGGTCACGGCATCGGGAAGTGGAACCAGCCGGCTGGCGGGCACACTGGCCTTTTGCGCATAACTTCCTGTTATACCTTCCCAGGCGACGCGCTCGCCGGGAGCGAAAGCGGCGACACCGGGTCCGGTGTCGAGCACGGTGCCCGCACCTTCCTGCCCGGGCGTGAAAGGCCGAGCCAGTCGATAGAGGCCGGTACGGTGGTAGACATCGATGAAGTTCACGCCGGCGGCTTCCACCTGCACGAGCACCTCGCCGGCAGCCGGTGTCGGATCCGGAACTTCCTCGATGCGGAGGACCTCGGGGCCACCGGTCTGCTGGACGCGAATCGCTTTCATGGCGTGCGGGGCGAAAAGTTTCCGTGGTAGTGTCGTTGTGCTGATGCTAACACGTGGAGAGCAGCGACGGTTCGCGCGTCGGGTTCGGCGAGGGGAAGGGGCCGGCGGACCGGAGTCCGCCGGCCGGTGGCACGGACGCGGGCGCGTCAGTGCAGGTGCAGAATGCGCCGCCAGGGTGGCGGTCACATAATTCGTGTCCAGGTGGTTTCCGTTGATGACGGGCGTATAGGAGCGGTAGCGCACCGCCGGAGTCAGCGACAGGCTGTTCGTCACGGCGAAATCGATGCCGCCACCGCCTTCCCAGCCGACATCCATGTCGGCACTCGCGCTGCGCGCTTTGAACCGCTGATCGAGCAGGCCCGCGCTCAGCCAGGGCAACGCACTGCCTTCCCGGCTCATCAGGAATTTGAGGCCCGCCTGGGCGCCGGTGCTGCTGAAGTTCCCTTCGAACTCATCGCGATTCACGCCCCCATAGAGACTGAACCTGGGGTCGAAGTTGTAGACCACGACGGCGGCGGCGGCGAAGCCTGTGCCAGCACCGATGGACTTCAGCTCGGAACTGGGGAAGGTCACACCGCCGCGCGCTTCGATCGCCACGCGTCCCGTCTGTGCACTGGCTGTTCCGGCGAGCGCGAGGAATGCGATACCTGCTGGAATCGCGATCCAGCTCTTCATATGCAGCCTCCTGCAAGAGTTGCGTTCGGCTGACTTCCTGCCACGGCGCGAGGAACCAGCGGAGAGCGGGGCCGATCCGCCGGGGCGCGCTCAGGCTGTGCCCGGCGGGATCGTGTACCACGCGATCCGGGGAGACGTGCAACCGCTGTGCCACGCCACGCAATCGCATGATTGCAATGAAGTTGGAACGAGGGCCCTCAGTCGCGATCAGTCGTCGGCGTGCAGGGGCGGGTCGGTCAGCGCCGGGGTACTCCTAACAGGTTGTTCGAGTTGCGACGGTGCTGCGCCGGGCGCCATCTCTGCGCTCGGGCCGGAGCCCTCGCGCAGCGCTGCGATGAGCCGCGTGGCTGCATGGTGCAGCGGCCGGCGCACCGGAATGAGAGCGGCGGTCACGAGGGCGCCGGCCGCCATCGAGCCAATGAATCCAGGCAGGCCCAGGCGCTGCTCGACCAGGTTGGACAGCAGATTCTCGATGCCGGCGAACACCACGACACCAAGGGCGCCGAGGGCGCCGTACACCGCGCTGGATCGTACCACGAGCGCGGGATCCATGGCCCCGCCATAGAGGATGCCGATGGCGGTACCGGTTACGACGAGCAGCGGGGCCATCACGACGCCGAGAGGAATCAGCAGATCGAGCCAGGGCTGATCGAGATTGAACGCGCCTGCCACCGCGAGCAGACCCAGCGAGGCGATGAGGCTCCATGCGGCGCTGGTGAAGCCGACGACGATCCACAGCACACGATGGCGTTGTGCGGGAGTCGCGACGCGGTAACTCGCGCGCAGGTTGCGTGCACCGAGAACGATGGTCGCGAGAGGAAGCCCCACATATACGAGTGCTGCGATACCGAGAATGACCGAGCTCAGCGCTGGCGGCATCTGTGCGCTGGCAGTACCGGGCCCCTGCAGTGAACCGGCCGCCCGGGGCACGAACCAGACCAGCAGCGCGCAGACAATGGCGCAGCCCCAGACGACGGGGCCCTGCAACAGCGCTGTTCGCAAGCGACGGAGAAGTCTGAGGTGACGAACGGGCGGCAGCATCGCTGACGCGAGCGGAACCGGAAAGAGCGACGAGAAACGCAGGAACGCCGCCACTGCCAGCAGGTACGCGAGCGAGGCCGACTGCGCGACGAACCCGCTGCCGTAGGAAAGGGACACGTTGACGGAATGCGCATTGGCGTTGACGGTCAGGAAACGGAAGAGCGAGCCCCAGAATACGGCGAGCAGCGCGAGGAAGAGTATAAGTGCGCGCGCGTCGGCCCGATTCACCGCTTTCCAGAGCAGCAGGGCCGCGAGCAGGCAGGCGAGCAGCGCGGTCACGGCGGAGAGTGCCCAGCCTGCGACCAGCAGCGCGAATCCGCGCGGCGCAGCGAGCGCGCTGCCCAGTGCGTGCACGCGCGGCCACAATGTGACCACATGCATGACGGCGCCGAGAATCAGGCTGCCCGCGGCCAGGCGGAACGCGGTACGGCGTGACTTCATGATGCAAGCCTGAGGCAGGGGCCGCCCGTCGCACAAGGGCAACGACGCGAGCGTCCTGCCTCGAGCCGGGAAAGCGCCTACTTCTGCTTCCTGCAGTCCGATGGGCCGCGCAGCGTGATTCGTGTCCGGCCCGCGACGATGTTCAGAAAACAATCGCCATCCGCCACCGTGACGGTGACACGGTCGCGCCCGCTGACACGCACGTCGACCCCGGCCAGTGTTCCGGAGAAGAGCGTCTGGGTGGTATCGGTTGCCGAGAGCGCCTCGTCCAGGCGACCGAGCGCACGTGCGAGGGCCTGGAAACCCGATGGGTCGACCGCGCTCGCCGTCGCCGGCGTCACCGTGAAGCGCAGCGTGCGGCCGGCGCGCTGCGCGCTGAGGGTGAGCGTGACACCGGCGCGGAGGTCAGCCAGTGTCTCGCCTCCCTCGCGGGAGGCAAGAGGCAGCCCGTTCACGTGGGTCAGCGTATCGCCGGGCTGCAGGCCGGCCAGAGCAGCAGGTCCGTCCTCGACCACCGAGAGAATCACCGGCGACGAGGAAAATTGCATGACCCGGCGGCCGCCGGACGTGGACACATCGCAGTATGAACACGCGAACACAAGGCCCAGCTCGGCACGCGCCGTCTGCGCCGCCGGTGTGGTCCCTGCACTCGTGGCAATGAGCGCGAGTGACAGTGCTCGCAGGATCGGGAAATGTGGTGAGGACATAGTCACCCCCATTGTTCGAACGGTTGCGACTTCACATGCGCACGACACGCACGACTGTGGCGCGGGTCGTGTCAGGTGGTGCGGGCATTGCGGTCAGGGCCGCAACAGCGGCGGTGGTGCCGCGGTGCAGGGCACGCCCGGCGGCGAGGCCCGTCAGAAAGAGCGCCATGCTTGCGGCGAGCGCGAGCGGCAGCCGCACGGTTCTCTGCGCCATCGGCGTGCGCAGGATGCCCTGCGCACGCAGCGCATGGACGATGCGCTCCTCGACGTGGTGCGCGGGCGCCTGCTCTGCCGGTGGGTGCTCTTCATGGTCATGCTTCGGGTGGGGCATCACTCGCCTCCGTTTCTGCTGCGCTGTGACGACGCAGGATCTGACGGGCCAGGGACAGCTGACTCTTCGACGTGCCGGGCGCGATGCCCAGCAGATCGGCGATTTCCTCATGCGTGTGCCCGTGCAGGTCGTGGAGCACGAGCACGGCGCGACAACCGGGAGGCAGGCGATGCAGCAGGGCGTCGACTTCGAGCTTCTCATTGATCGCGGGCGCGCGATCGGGTGCGGATTCCGCGAGTGCATCATTCGCGATCAGCCATGGACGCCGCTGACTGCGCAGCCACTCACGGGCAACATTGCATGCGATGCTGCGCAGCCATGCGGCGCAGGCTTCGGCTGCTGACAGCGTCCTCAGCCGGCGGGCGGCTCGCAGCCAGGTCTCCTGCAGGAGATCTTCCGCGTCGGTGACGCTGCCACCGGTGAGCTGACGCAGCAGCGCAAACAGGCGATTCGAGTGCCTGCGGTACAGCGTGCGAAACGCACGCTCGTCACCGGACCGGAGAATTCTCCGGATCAGCGCACCATTGTCGTCTCCGACGCGAGCCGCCTGCATTGCCGTCCTTTCGCCGAGGCTCTGTCATATAGTGACAGGCGGGCGCGGAAAGGTTGGGTGCCGGGCTCCGGCAGTCTTGCGGAAAGAGGCAGGAAGGCAGAGCGCGGTGAGCGTCCGGCCGCCGAGCACGCCTGTTACACCGAGAAGATGTATGACAAAGAACGCGAGCACCGCGAGCAGAATGATCGGTGCGCCAGTCCTCCCGCGCAGGGCGCCCGTCAGGCCCGGGAGATCGGCGACAGGCCTGGGTACGGGCTGGGCCGGGTCAACGGAATGGAGGGGCGGCCGGTGCTTCCGCCGGGGCCCGGTCGATCTGTACATTGCGGCTCCTGACCTCGATCGGCGAACGCGCCGCTGGATCGAATCGAACATGCGCATATTCCGTCGCCGGCGGCCCAGGCCACCTCGGCCTCAGGCCGCGCCGCAGGGCGATCACGCCAAGGGAGGCGTCGTCGCCTATCTGCGCACGGTATACGTCGTGCTGATCGCGATCGTCGTGCTGGCGGTCACGGCCGAAGTGCTCTACCACCAGAACGAGCTGGTCGACAGCTTCGCGCCCAACGTGGCCACCGAATCGATGGGCATCCTGCTGGTGGTCGTGTTCGTGCAGCGGTACCTCGAGCGTCAGGAGCGGGCCAACCGGCTGCGCAGCTCGATCGGCGGGCTGCGCAAAGCGAGTCGCGCGCTGCAGCGCCTGGCGGATGCGTGGGGCCAGCTGGTCAAGGGAACCCTGCCGCGCGTACCGGAAACGCTGCCGCGCGATTTCACGGAACTGTTCGCCACACACTACACGGAGGAGCTGGCGCACTGCGATCCGTGGGCCACGCGCGGCACACCCGGCAGCGACGCGCTGTCGTGGGTGCGGTGGACGGCCCGCGAAGCGGCGGAAGCCTGTGCACTGCTGAACCAGATCATCATCGCGTACAGCGGTGCGCTGGATCCGGCGTACGTGGAGGCGATCGATGAGCTGGTGGACGACCCCTTCGTCGGGGAGTTCCTCGCGCTGACCGCCTCACCCTGTGACGCGAAACAGTGGCGCATCCAAATGAACACGGAGCGCGCACTCTGTGAAAGCCATTTCGCGCGACTCTCCGCGGCCGTGGCGCAGCACAATGACCTGGCGCGCGAAGCGGCCAGCGTGCGCACACGACGCACCGCGCCGCGCACCGGAACCATTGGCATGGAGCTGCCGCTGGATCACGATCTGCGCGTGGATGTCGAACTGTCGAAGCGCTGGTGGAATGCGCAGCCGGCGGTCGGCGCGTTGCGCGCGCGGCTGGAGCGGGAAGCCATCTGAAAACGAAGTAAAGGGCGACAGAACATCGTCGCCTGTCCTGTGTCAGGCTTTGTGCCCGTCCACCGGCCAGGGCCAGCCACTGCTGGACAGACCGCCGCCTCCGGCGCGCGGCGGCAGGATGATCACCGCGGCGCCTGCCACTGCATCCTCGCCAATCTGCGTGCGCGTGTCACCGAGAATACCGAGCAGGGAATCGAGCGCGGCGGGGTCGAACTTGCGGCCGCGCATCGATTCCATCCACGTGATCGCCTCATCGAGCGGCCAGGGATGCTTGTAGGGCCGCGGGTGCGTCAGCGTGTCGAACACATCCGCCACCGCGACAATGCGTCCCGCGAGTGGAATTTCCTCGCCGGCGAGGCCGGCGTTGTAGCCGCTGCCATCCCAGTTCTCGTGATGGTAGAGCGCGATCTCTTCCGCGAGCTGCAGTATGGGTGACGGACTGCCGGTCAGCATCTGCGCACCGGCTGACGTATGCAGGCGCATCAGCTTCTGCTCGTCCTCGGTCAGCGCGCCAGGTTTCAGCAGGAGCGTATCGGGAATGGCGACCTTGCCGAGGTCGTGCAGCGGCGCGGCGAAACGGATGAGCGTCACGAAATCGTCCGGCTGCTGCAGCTCGCGCGCGATCAGCGCCGCGAGCTGACCCACGCGCTGCACGTGCGCGCCATCCGGGTAGTCGCGACACTCGGCCACGAGCGCGAGCCGGCTGGCGACATCGAGTTCGGCATCGCGCAGTTCACGCAAGCGCTCCTGCACTTCTTCCTCGATGCCGGTCGTCAGCTCGCGCAGGCGCAGCAGATGTTCGAGGCGCACCGTGATTTCCGGTGCGAGAATGGGCTTGGCAATGAAATCGCACGCGCCCAGCGCAAACGCATTGCGCCTCGCCGTGGGCGATGCGTCTCCCGAGAACACGACGATGGGCCGGAATTCGCCGGGTGTGGCACGCGCACTCAGCTGGCGCAGCAGCAGCGCCCCGTCGAGTCCGGGCATTTCCAGGTCGACGAGCAGCAGATCGGGCTCGAATTCGCGGTACAGCGCCACCACGTTGCGCGGATCGCTCGTTGCACGCACATCGCCGCGCATGCCATGGCGCAGCAGCGACTGCAGCAGATCGAGCGTCGGCTCGTGATCCTCGACGATCAGGATGCGCCGGCCGCTGTGCACGTCGAACGACGTGCGAGCCGCTTCCATCATCGTTCTCCGTCGGGTGAAGCGCGGACGCGCGATTCCGGCGCGAGCGTGCGTCGCGCAAACGACGCGGCGTGCCTCGGCGACGCCCGCCCTCGCAGTTGTCCTTCAGTATCGGCGCGAGGTGGCGCGGTCTGAGGCGGAAGACGGGGAGGTTACGGCAAGGCAGGGCTGGTGCACACAGGCGGGCAGGCAGGGGTCCTCGTCGCCCCGGGCGATGGTGGAGGAGGCTGGCCCGGTGCGCGGCGCGCGTTTGCAGGGGCCGCGCCCGACTCTAGATTGAGCGCCGCGCGAAGTCATTCCCACCAGCTACGAATGGGCAGGCATGGACTCCTGGGATTTCGATCTCATCGTGATCGGCTCCGGGCCGGCCGGGCAGAAGGCGGCCATTCAGGCGGCCAAGCTGGACCGGCGTGTGGCCGTGATCGAAAAGAAAGCGGTGCTGGGCGGCGTGTGCATCAACACGGGCACCATTCCCAGCAAGACGCTGCGGGAGGCGGCCATCTATCTGTCCGGCTACCGCCTGCACAACGTGTACGGCGAGTCGTATACGGTGAAGTCGCGCATCACGATGGAGGATCTGCTGTTCCGCACGGATCACGTGATGCGCACGGAGGTGGACGTGATCCGGCATCAGTTGCTGCGCAACCGCGTGGACGTGATCACCGGTGAGGCGAGCTTCATCGATGCGCACACGATCCGGGTGGTGCTGGTCGCCGGCGGAACGCGCGATTTCACCGCGGGGGCCATCGTCATTGCGGTGGGCACCAACGCCACGCAGGATGCGCACATCCCGTTCGACGGCAAGAACGTCATCACCAGCGACGAGGTGCTCAAGCTGAACGAGATTCCGCGCACCATGACAGTGGTGGGCGCCGGGGTCATCGGGTTGGAGTATGCCAGCATTTTCGCGGCCCTGGGCGTGCGTGTCACGCTCGTGGACAAGCGTAACAGGTTATTACCCTTCGTGGATGCCGAGGTCACCGAGGCGCTGGCCTACCATCTGCGCGAGCAGCGCGCCACGCTGCGGCTGGGCGAGGAGGTGACGGCGATCCAGTCGGAAGCGGACGGCGTGCAGATCCAGCTGGCCAGCGGCAAGCAGATCCGCACGGAGAAAGCGTTGTACAGCATCGGCCGCACGGGTGCAACGGACACGCTCAATCTGCAGGCTGCCGGTCTGGCGCCGGATGAGCGCGGGCGGCTGGTCGTGAATCAGTATTACCAGACGCAGGTCGAGCACATCTACGCGGCCGGCGACGTCATCGGCTTCCCCAGCCTGGCTTCGTCATCGATGGAGCAGGGCCGGCTGGCGGCGTGTCATGCCTTCGGCGTCCAGGCGGACAGCATGCCTGACCTCATTCCCTACGGCATCTACAGCGTTCCGGAGATCTCGATGGTGGGGAAGACGGAGGAGGAGCTCACGAAGGCAGGCGTGCCCTACGAGATCGGCAAGGCCTCATACCGCGAGGTGGCGCGCGGTCAGATCCTGGGGGACGAGACGGGGCTGCTGAAGCTGGTGTTCCATCTGGAATCGCGCATCATTCTGGGCGTGCACATCATCGGTGAGGGCGCCAGCGAGCTGGTGCACATCGGGCAGAGCGTGATGGCGTTCGGTGGCACCATCCACCACTTCGTTAACACCGTGTTCAATTATCCCACGCTGGCCGAGTGCTACAAGATCGCGGCGCTGGACGGTGTGAACCGCATCGGGTGAGGGTCAGAGCGCCGGGTGCAGCCCGGTGATGAGCCAGGCGGGATCCGGGTCGGGGCGGTGGGTGAGGCTGGCCTCCAGGCGCAATTCGCTGCCGTTACGATGGCGCCCGCGCAGGGGTTGCGATGCGGGGCGGCCGGCGGCTGGCGGCGCCAGGTTGAGCGCGCGCGTACTCAGCTCGGGCCAGTCGGGCAGGAGTCGGTCAATGTGCTGACCCTCGAGTTCATCACGGCTGCTGCCGAACAGGCGGGCCGCGGGCGCGCTGGCGACCACCACGGTGCCGTTGGTATCCACCAGCAATACGCCCCGCTCCGCGGCATCGAGTGCCGCGCGCAGCAGTTCGCCTTCGGCGCGGTAACGGTCCTCCGAGGCGCGGGCGGAGGCCAGCGCGAAGCTGAGGCCGAGCGCCTGCGCAATCTGTGCAGCCACGCTCTGCGCGAAGCCGCGCCACTCGTCGCTGGCCAGCTCCCGATCGGCGGTCACCAGCAGCAGTGCACCGGGCTGCGGTGACGGCTCGGGCAGGGGCGCGAACACGGCTGTAGACGCACCGATGCGCGCGAGGAATTCCTCCGCCCGCAGGCCGGGCGCATCATCCACGGGAATGACGAGCGGCGTGGTACGGCCCCGGGTCAGCTCGAGCAGTCCGCGGAAGCCGTAGAGCGCGTCGAGAGCGCCGTGGTCGGGCTCACCGAAGCCGACTTCTGCGGCGCAGCGCCACGCGCCACTCGCGTTGCGCAGATAAATGGCGCCGCGCGACAGTCCGCCCGCATCGACGCACTGCGCAATGACTTCCTGCATGGCGGTCTGCACGTCGGCGCGACGACCGAGCGTGCCGGCGATGCTGCCGAGCACGGAGAGGGACGCGCCCAGCAGCGACGTGCGGTGTGCTAACCCTCTGTTGAGAAGCAGCTGGCGGTCCAGCTGGGCGGCGACGCGCGCCAGGTAGTCGCGCTGCATGCTGTCGAGCGCGGGGATGGGCGACGGCGCCGGCGAGGCCCCCTGGGCCAGCGCCTGGTCGAGTGCCTGCACCGCCCCCTCGAAACCGGGCGTGCGCACCACCAGATCGAACGCGCCCGCCTCGCGCGCCAGCTGCCGGTCCGCCGACTCCACGTAATGCGATGTTACCAGCACAACGGGTACCTGGCTCAGGCGGGCGTCGGCGCGCGCCGCAGCACAGAGCTGAAAGCCATCCATGCCGGGCATGAGCACGTCGCAGAGGATGGCGGCGGGCAGCCGGCTGCGCGCCCTGGCCAGGGCCTCGGCGGCACTGCCGGCAGTTTCGACGCTGAAATGGTGTTGCCCGAGAATGGCGCGTGCCAGCTTGAGCTGGATGCGGTCATCATCGACGACGAGCACGTGGCCGGCCGGCGCATCAGCCTCGCGCGCAGTCTGGTGCGCGCGAGGGGCAAGGAAGCCACGCACCGCGCCGAGCATGCGGGACGGCTCGACGGGCTTGATCAACAGACCATCGAATCCGGCGGTAACGACCTGCGCTTCTTCCGAGGCAGAGAGCAATCCGCTGAAAGCAATGATCGGGATGTCGAGCATGTCGGCATCCTGACGCAGAGTGCGCAGCAGATCGAAGCCGTTCACGTCGGGCAGGATCAGGTCCAGCAGTATCAGGTCGGGTCGGGGATCGGCGCGCCGGACGACTTCCAGCGCCGTCCTGCCATCGCCGGCTTCCAGAGTGTGATAGTCCTCGGTGGACAGCGCCACGCGCACCATCTTGCGCGTGATGGGGTTGTCCTCGACGACGAGGATGACGTTGCCCGGGGGCTTCATGCCCGGGCTCCGAGATAACTCGCGAGCAGGCGCGGCAGTGCGCGCGTGTCGATGGGTTTGGCGATGTACCCGTCGCAGCCGGCGGCAAGGATGCGATCCTCATCGCCTTTCATGGCGTAGGCGGTGACACAGACAATGGTGATGTCGGCGGTGTGCGGGTCGTTTTTCAGGCGGCGTGTGAGTTCCAGGCCATCCATGCCCGGCAGCTGCACGTCCATCAGGATCATGCGCGGGTGGAATTCGGCGAGCACGGTGATCGCCTCCTCGGCATCGGTCGCCGTGCGCACGTAGTATCCCTCGCCCGAGAGCAGCACGCGCACGAGCTTGAGGTTTGTGGCGTTGTCGTCCACCACGAGGAGTGGAACACCCGCGAACGTCAAGGGTCCGCCTCCGGGGAACGCACACCCGCGTGTGCGAGCAGCTCGTCCACCAGCGCCCCGGTGCCTTGCGCCTTGGGAATCACGGCCTGCGCGCTGCGCCGGAGTGCGGCGCGCTCGGCCGAGGTCAGGTCCTTGGCCGTCCACACGATGACAGGCGTGTGGCGGTGGCTCGGGTCCTTGCGTAATTCGTGCAGGAATTCGGTACCGGACATGCCGGGCATGAGCAGATCGAGGATGACGGCCGCGGGATGCACGCGATGCAGTGCACGCAGCGCGGATTGGCCATCGCCCTCCGTAACAGCCTGATAGCCATTGAGTCGCAGGATTTCGGCGCCCAGGCGGAGTGCGCCGGGATCGTCATCGATGAGCAGGACCGGCCGTTCGTCCGTGCCGGTCGCCTGCCTGACTGCGTGAATGAGGGCCGCATCCTCGACCGGCTTGGGCAGGATATCGCTCACCTTGACGCCGGAGATCATGCCGGCCTCCGCCACCACCGTCACGACGATCACCGGCGTGGCGGCGTTGGGGCCCTTGCGCAGCTCAGCGAGCACTTGCGCACCGTTCAGGTCGGGCAGCAGCAGATCCAGGGTAATTGCGGCATACTGGTGATCCAGCGCGCGCTTGACCGCGGCGGCGCCGGTGGCCACGGCTTCCACGCGGAACCCGGCCCCGGTCAGCGCGTCGACCAGCCAGCGGCGATCATTGGCATCATCCTCGATCACCAGGATCTGGCCCTCGCCCTCGCCCACCACAGGTCCGCCTGGCGCGGTCACGAGGGGCGCTGCGCTGCGCCGGGGCAGCCGGGCCATGAACGTGCTGCCCTGGCCGAATGTGCTGTGCACCTCGACGCGACCGCCCTGCGCCTCGACAATGCGGCGCGTGAGCGCCAGTCCCAGTCCGGTGCCCGCGTATTTCTTGGCGCTGCTGGCATCGAGCTGGCGGAACTCGATGAAGAGCTGCGACATGTCCTCCGCGCGGATGCCGATGCCCGTGTCCTCCACCTCGATGCGGAAATCGTCCTCGCTGTCCGGCAGCAGGCGCACGGTAACACGACCGTTATCCGGCGTGAATTTCAGCGCATTGGAGACATAGTTGTAGAGCACCTGCTTCAGGCGGCCGGGATCGAGCTCCAGCTGCTGCACGCCGGGATCGACTTCGGCGCGCACCTGGATGCGTTTCTGCGCCGCCAGCGTGCGCACGATGTCGAGCACTTCGCCCACAATGTTTTCCGCGAGCACGGGCTCGGGATGGAATTCCATGCGCCCGGATTCGACCTTGGACAGGTCGAGCACATCGTTGATGAGCTGCAGCAGGTGGCGGGCGCTGGTCAGGATATCGCCCAGAAACTCCTTCTGGTCCGCCGAGACGTCGCCCACCTTGCCATCGAACATCAGCTCGGAGAAGCCGATGATGCCGTTGAGCGGTGTACGCAGCTCGTGCGACATGTTGGCGAGGAACTCGCTCTTCAGTCGATTGGCCTCCTGAACACGGCGGTTCTGCTCCTCCAGCTCCTCGTTCTTCCGGCGCAGCTGACGATCGAGCTTCTTCTGCTCCGTGATGTCGCGGATGGCGGCGGTGACGAGGACGCCGTCTTCGGTTTCCAGCGGGCTGAGGCTGATCTCGACGGGAAACTCGCTGCCGTCCCTGCGTCGCGCGTACAACTCGAGGCCCGAGCCCATGGCGCGCGGTCGGGGCGACCCGAAGTAGCTTGTGCGGTGATCGGGGTGCTTGCTCTGGAACCGCTCCGGCACCAGCAATTCCACGCGCTTGCCGAGCAGCTCATCGCGCTGGTAACCGAAGAGCTTTTCGGTCTGCGCGTTGACCAGCGCGATGTGGCCGGTGCGATCGACGATGACCATGGCGTCGGGCGCGGCCTCGAGCAGACCGCGGAACTTGGCTTCGACTCGCCTGCGGTCCGAGATGTCACGAATGGCGGCCGTCACCAGCGGTCCCTCTTCGGTGTCGACCGGGCTGAGACTGATCTCGACGGGGAATTCGGTGCCGTCGCGGCGCACGGCAAACAGCTCGAGGCCGCTGCCCATGGCGCGGGTACGCGGTTGCGTGAAATAGCTCGCACGGTGACCCGGGTGTCGCGGGCGGAAGCGCTCGGGCACCAGCAATTCGACCGGTTTGCCCAGCAGCTCGTTGCGGCCGTAACCGAACAGTTTCTCGACCTGCGCGTTGACCAGTGCAATGCGACCGCTGCGATCCATCATGATCATGGCATCCGGCGCGGCCTCGACGAGGGCGCCGAAGCGGCCCTGCACGATGGCCGAAGCACGCCGGTATTTCAGCTCGGTGACATCTTTCTTGGCAATGCCCAGGAATTTCTGCCGGCCGGTGTCAGTGGCGATGAGGCGGATCGAGGTATCGATGTAGACGGGCGTGCCATCCTTGCGCAAACAGATGGTTTCGTAGATGGCGGCGCCGGTCTGCACCGCGGATTCCAGCCAGTGCCGGCTGGCCACGGCCTGGTCGGCGGGATAGAGCAGATTGATGAGGGGGTGGCCGATGGCTTCCCGGGCGGAGAATCCGAAGATACGCTCGGCGCCCGGGTTCCACGTAAGGATGGAGCCGTCGAGCGTAGCCGCGATGATGGCATCGGGGCTGTTGTCGATGAGCAGGTCCGCGGGAATGTCGGCAGCGGAATCGCCCGCAGACAGGCGGTTGTTCATGTGCCATCCTTGGCGATGTCGTGTTAGCCGACCCACGGACCGGGGCTCACGGGCCGGCAAGACCGCTGGCAGCGCGCCAGAGGAACATCGAGGAAGCCCGTGTGGAGGCTGGGGAGCGACGGGCTGCGCTGTCAACGCACCCTCTATAGTAGACAGGGCTGTTATGGCGCGCCAGCCGTCTCGCCTGGCTGGCTTGCGGGGCGAGGTCGAGGCCCGGGGAGTCGACGGGGCCGGGCACGCCTAGTATTGTAGAATGCCGGGCCGATCGGCTCGGCTCATCCGACAGGTCCACTGCCGCCCCGCGGCGGCTGAGGCCGGGGTTCACGACACCGGCTGACAGACAGTTTGTCCCATGGCGCCGGAATCAGCGGGCGCATTGCGTGGAGAAGCTCATGCTGGAGGAAATGAAACAGCGGATTGCGGACGAGATCGATCGGCTGATGGAGGAGCTGACGGTCACGCTGCCGATTGCCATCCGCAAGGCTGTCGAGCTGGGAGACCTGAGCGAGAACGCGGATTACAAGTCGGCGATCGAGCGGCAGCAGTTCGTGCAGAGTCGGATTCAGCACCTGCGCCAGCGCGCAGGTGAGCTGTCCAAGATCGACCCCAAGCAGATCGCGACGGATCGCGTCGGATTCGGCTCGCGGGTCACCGTGCGCGATGCAGCGACGCGGGAGGAGATCGAGTACACCATCGTGTTCGGAGATTTCATCGACCTGGACACCAATCAGATCTCGATGGCGTCACCGATTGGTCGCGCGCTGCTCGGTCACCAGCTGGAGGAGGAAGTGGTGGTACGCCTGCCGGCCGGCGAGCGCAGCTACCGCATCATCGCGCTGCAGACTCTCGTCCAGATGGTGGACGGCAAGGCCCAGGCCTGACACGCTGTCAGCCGCGCGCGCTCCTGTCTCGCACGCGCCGCGGGCACCCGCCCGCGGGCCGGCTCGTCTTCACCTGCTGGTGCCCGGACCGATCTCCTTTTCGTACACGGCCCGGAGCTGTGTGTGATACTGCTCGAGCAGTCCTGCCAGAACACCGTGTTCGTTCTTCACGTCGGCGCGCAGCTGCGCATTGGTCAGGAAATCCCACGCCACGGCCGCCATGATCTGCGCATCCATGCGGAAGCCGGTGTGACCCACATCGGTGAAGGCGTCGTCCAGCATGCCGTACGTGTGATTGGGTGAGCCGGAGCTGCTCACGCTCACACCGAGACCGGGAATGTCACGCGTGACCCAGCCGGTCTCCTCGTAGCCGGCGGGTCGCTCGGGATCGGGCACGAGTGCCGGCGCCCCCAGCTGTCGCGCGTACGCGAAATAGAGCTCCTCGAGCGTGCCCAGCGACACGCCATCGCGATACTCTCCGTAGCGATCGATGCTGACTTCCGTTCCCGTCGCCAGCGCGGCGCCACGCGCCGCATCATCCATCATCTTCGTGATGTGCTCGAGGTAGACTTCGTCGGGATAGCGTACGTAGTAGTCGACGACCGCCCGATCGGGCACGACGTTGGGCGCGACGCCGCCTTCCGGGATGACACCCTGGATGGAGGCCTCCGGGCGGAACGTCGAACGCAGGCGGTCCACCGCCGTGTAGAACGAGACCGCGCCCTCCAGTGCATTGCGGCCGTTCCACGAGCTGAGCTGGTGCGCCGGCCGACCCTTGAACGTGTATTTCACTTCGTTGATGTTGAGGCAGCATACACCGAAGCCGGCGCGGCCGCGCGCCGTCGACATCGCGCTGTGGCTGCGCAGCAGGATGTCCGCGCCCTTGAACACGCCGGCCTTCCACATGATGGTCTTGGCGGGTGGTCCCACTTCTTCGGCAGGCGTTCCATAGAAGCGTATGCGACCGGGCAGTTTCCGGTTCGTCATGACTTCAGCCAGCGCCTGCGCGGCCGCCATGGCCACGGGCGACTGTGCGTTGTGCTGGTCACCGTGGAATGCGCCATTGGTGCCGCGCAGTGCATTGTATTCGCCAATGAAGCCGATGGTCGGGCCATTCGTGCCCGCAGGTGAATCCCAGGTGCCGACGAAAGCCGTCTCGAGACTGGCCACGTTGCGCTCGATGCGGAAGCCCATCTGCGCCAGCACCTTTGTCAGCGTGTCGACTGCCTGCTGTTCCTTCCAGCCGACCTCGGGATGATGCCCGATCCAGTCACTGAGCGCCTGCAGTCCACCATTCCACAACTCGGCGGCGCGCTGCAACACGCGGTCGCGGTCGGCGTCCTGGCGCGCGACGAGGCGCTCGGCGGAACGCCCGGGTTGCAGTCTGTCCTGCAGCGCGGCGATCTGTTGCGTGATGGCGCCTGCGGCCGCACGCTCGGTGTCCGTAGTCTGCGCTGGCAGTGGGACGGGCAGGGCGAGCGCGACGGAAAGGACGAGGCAGAGTCGTCGCATACAGCACCTCCGGTTCCTGGCGAACGGTGTCGGCCCTGACGATGCCTCGCCGCCCGGACGCGGGCAAGCGCAGGCGACCACGCGCTTCGCGTGACGTTCCCGATTCAGCGCTGCGGCAGCCTGGCGGTGACGGCGCCGTTCTCGTCGAGGAACTCGAGGCTGGGCACGCCCAGCGAATCGACGCGCAGACGGAGCCGCGGCCGGCCCATTGGATCGTCGAGGTCGAGGACGGCGGAGCGGCGCGGATCGCGACCGAGATACACGCGCGGCGCGTACAGCGGCACGCCAGCGCGCGGCCCCTGCCAGCGGCGCAGCGCCTCATTCGCGGGCGGGGCCGGCGGGCAGCTTCATGATGGAATCGCGCTGCAGCACCATGTCGTAGATGTTGACGTTGGCGCGGTCGCCGATGGTGAGCCCGGCGCGGCGCGTGCCGTTGTCGTCCGCGTAATTGAGCACCACGATCTGGTCCTGCTCGAACTGATCGAACGATAGTCCGGTGTTAGCGGTGAACGTGCCATCCGGGCGCCGCTGGCCCTGGAACGTGAGGCCGCCGTTTTCCGTGCCTTCATCATTGAAGAAGATGATGCCCGGCCGCGTGCCGCCGGGATAGCCGAACGGCCTGCCCTTGTAGATGGGGCCGATGGAGCGCGCGCGATTGGCGATCACCATGCGCAGTGAGCCGTCCGGCTCGACGACATTGATGCGCTCGACATTGATTTCGCCGAAGCGCTGCTTCTGCGGGCCGCGGAAGGCGGCCACGGCCAGTGCCCCCAGCAGCAATGTCAGCAGCAGCGAATACGCCTTGAGCAGGCGCAGATCGCGGCGCATGCGCTCGTCCATGACAGTCCTCCAGTGCGAGGTGAATTGGCGCGCAGATCCTTGCCGGCGTTGCCGCGGCCGGCCGGCGCCGCCCTGGTAGTATGGGTGCAGACAATCAGCGGGGCGAGACGGCTGGAGCCGCGGTCCGCCCTGCGCGCACTACGGAACTCTGCCCGGCGTCCAGGATGATCGCATCAGGCAGGCGATGCAGGTTCGGGCGTCGGCTGGTTGGCGTTGCCGAGGCTTGCCCGTGCGGCTGGCTCAGCGGGCAAGCTCGTAGCTGGCCTCGCGAATGCGACCTCGCCAGTACAGGTACGGTCCTTCGGGCAGAGACCAGGTGACTTCGCCCGCCATGGGGATCATCATGCCGTGCACGCGCTGATAGTCGAGGTGTACGGCAGACCATGGCGTGGGAACGCCGACACCGTTGACATCCCGATCGCGCATCGTGGAGACCCGGGCGATCTCGCCACGCTCGCCGAAATGCGCGTCCAGCCACACGGTATTGCGGCCATCACGCAAGGTTACGCGCGCCGTGCTGTCATCGATGGCGGACCAGGACACGGCGGGGCCGGGCAGCAGCGCGGTGGGGAACCAGACCGCTTCGGCGAGCCAGCGCACGAGCGCTCCGGCGGCGATGGACGGTGTGCCCCGCTGATTCACGATCGGCACCACGCCGCCCAGCCGTCCCAGCATGGCGCCCTCGCCATTGAGATAGCTGTCGCGCACGCGTGCATGGAGCATGGGCGCCATGCGGATGTCGGCATCCCACACGAAGCCGGGCGGACTCGCCGCGAAATGCTGCAGCGACCGGAACGGACTGGCGGTCCCGCCGGGCTTCGTCCAGAACTCGCCCTGATGACGGATGCGCGCCCGCAGAACCAGCGGCAGGCCGGGCGTGAGTGCGAACTGGAAGTAGCGCACCACAGGCGGGGGCAGGCCTTCCAGGCGACGAGGCTCAAACACGGCATTACGCCGAACGCCTGCGGCACCCGCCAGCGAATCGAGTCGCCGAACGGCGCGGCTGGTGGCGCGGTTCCACAACAGCGTGCCGCCGGCGAGCGCAACGAGTGCCGCGGTCGCAGCTCCGGCTGCCGTACCCCCACCCAGCTTCAGCCACGTCTTCACAGCGGCCTCCGTCTGACACGCGTACAGCACCCGGAGCGACGATGGACAATCCGGCCGGGTCGCGCCAGCCGCCGCATCCCGTCGCCGCGTCGGTGATTGCCTGACAGACGATGCGGGCGCGGGTAACGCGATGTTGCGGTGCGAGTACCGCCGCAGTGACGGGGTTCAGCCGACGTTCCAGATCTGCTTTCCGCCGCGCGGCCCGATGTACCACATGCGTACCAGATGCGGCGGCTGCTCCGTGACCCAGAACGCGAAACGGCCCATAGGTGTCGCGCCGGTCTCGACGTGCCAGACGGAGGCAGGCCCGCCACTGTAGGCGGCCAGCTGTTCGCGGCCGAGCACGCGCAGCGTGACCCACTGCAATGCCGCACCCCCGGGGGCGCCGCTGTAGTCGGCGGGAATGCGCGCGACGTAGCCGGCGCGCAGCGGCAGGGCCGCGATGAGCACGTCGTAGAGGCCGCCGAAGAAGTCGAAGGGAGCTTGGGCGAGCGTGACATTGATGCGCCGCACGCCATCCGCAGCCGAAGTATCCGGGTCGCTACCGGTGACGTGTGCGCCATCGTACGTGCGCAGGGAAACACCGGACGCGGGATACCGCGTCTGCGTGCGCACCGGCGCCAGGGTGTGCGGATCCACCCAGTTGTCGATGGTTTCGAGCAGCGTGTTTGCGGGGTTGTACAGGACCTGCCTGCGATGCAGCAGCTGCCGGCCGCCCTCCGTGACCAGACCCACGCTGTCGTACCACAGCGCAACGCGTGTGGCGCCACCCGGAACTTCCCGGCCATCCGGCAGCTGGTAGGTAATGCGCCAGCGGTTGCTCCACGGTGGCGCGAGGCGGGCGGTGTTCAGCTCCGCGCCGGGAAGCAGCACGATTGCCGTCGCCGTGTCCGTGCCTTGCGCGAGCGCCGGCGGAGCGGACGCAAGCAGTACGAACGTCGTCGCATACAACACACGACTTCCACTCGCCAGCCGCCGTGGCACGCGCATGCACGCCTCCATGTTAATGTCGCGGAATCAGAATGCCGGTGACGGCGCTGCGGGCAACGCGCGCGGGACTGTTGTGGGGCAGGGCGTGATGAAGTCGTTCCCGTCACCCTGCACGGGACGCTGCGAACGGGGCAGGGCGAGGCGCGCTGCCGGAGTCAGGCGAGCGGGATCACGGCAGCACAATGTGTGACGGCCGCGCGGCGTCATGGTACACGGTCTGGCGCGCGCTCACGTACGCGGTGTCCGTTTCATTGTGGCCGCCGGTGTTGAGATTACGCGAGAACATGGGAAATGCGGCACTGGCCACTTCCAGTCGCAGGCGGGAGCCGGGCGGCAGGCTGACACCGGTGTGCCAGAGGTCGATGGCGCAGGCAAACACCGCGTCAGCAACGAGCAGCTCGGGTGCTTTCATCGAATTGCGGAAGCGCGCCCGCAGCCTGCCCTGGACCAGCCGGCGGATCGTGCCATCCGCGGTGATCTCGCTGAGCGTGAGGAACCAGTCCGTATCGCGCGCGGTCGTCGAGGCGTAGAGCACGGCGGAGATGGGACCGGCGAAGGTGAGCGCCTCGGTGAGCGGTTCCGTGTCGTAGATCAGATTGTCCATGCGCTCGGCCGCCATGCGCTGCCTGTACTCGTGCACCGCGCCCTTGAGCCAGCGGTCGAACCAGCGCAGATACTCACGCGGCAGGTCGAGCAGGGCGCCTTCACCGAAATCACGATCGCCGACCATGCGCACCGCCGTGTCCGTGTGGCCCCACGGTCCCAGTGTCAGCTTCTGGAAGCCGTGCCCGCTGGCGGCCATGCGCTGATAGTTCAGCTTCGTGCCGAGGCCGTTGTCGTCATGCCAGCCCGACTGATGGAAGACGGGGATGTCCACATGCGCCAGCCGCTCGAGGAAACAGGCGCTCTGCCAGTACGCATCTTCGGTGGGATGCTCGATCCAGCGGCGCCAGCACGCGTTCGCGTGCCCCAGCGTGGCCACATCCAGATCGACAACAGGCAGGGCGCGCAGCAGCGTCAGATAGCGCTTCTGCCCGACGCGGCTCAGCGCGACACCGGAGATGTCTGCGCCGGCGCGCGTCTCCATTACCTCCGCCCACCACAGCGTGCCCAGCAGACAGAACACGCCGTACTCGTACGGCAGGTTGTAGAAGGGATCCGTGGGTGAAACATTGGGAATGATGGTGACCAGATGGGGCGGCCGCTCGGCGGCCGCGAGCCACTGCGCCAGCCCCAGGCAGGACCCGCCAATCATGCCCACGCGGCCATCGGTCCATGACTGCGCTGCCAGCCACTCGATGGTGTCGAAACCATCGCGACCTTCGTGCACGAACGGTTCCCATTCGCCGGGCGAATCAAAACAGCCGCGACAGTCCTGCGCCGCGTAGACGTAGCCGCGGCGTGCGTAGTACATCGCCTGCAGTTCGCACAACTGCCGTCGATAGGGCGTGCGCACCAGCACCACGGGGGCACGTTCGAGGCCGACCGGGCGATAGATGTCGGTCAGCAGAGACAGGCCGTCGCGCATGGGTATGGCCACGGCGCGCTGGATGCTGACCTCGCGGTCGGGAGCCGACAGCATGGCGGCGCCAGCGGCCGGAGCGGGGCGCAGCACGCAGCCGGCGCGCACTAACGCCATATTCTGCGCGGCCAGTGCCCCGCCATGACGCGGCCGCCCGCGTCCGCCCACACCAGAAAATCCGCGCCCGGGATGGCGTAGCGGTAACACGAAAGCGGGGTGTCCCTGCCATTGACGAGGTGCAGCGTGGTCGCGCCCGCCTCCAGCTGCAGCGTCACCGGCGGCCGTCCGCCCACCAGCAGGGGGAAGGCCTGCACGCCGCCGCGCTCGCTGTCATACAGGCCAACAGCCTGTGCCATGAGCGCGGGCGCACTGGCATCGAACAGCAGCGCACCGGCGGGCATCTCGAAGGCGCTGTTCTGCTCGCGGTCGCCCACGCGCGCGGTGCGCCGGACCTGCGTGCCCTCACGCACACTCGTGCGCACGCCATTGGGTCCGACCGCCACGATTTCCCGCCAGCAGCCCCGATCGTCGGGCGTGACCCGCAGGGTGTGCTCGATGGACTGGTCCGCCAGACTGATGCGGCTCCACGCGTTGAAGGAACCATCGGCGCGCCACTCGGAATGCGCCTGACCGAGCGTCTCCTCGTTGACGATGATGCGGAAGTCGGCCACATCGTGGAAGCCGGCGAGCGTGGCCGGCAGGCCTACGGGACTGGCGGCGGCCGGTTTGGAGTCAGCGGGATCCATGCGACCTCGCACTGGCGCGTCGGCGCCTGGTGAACCATGATTCACTGGTCGGGTGAATCTGTGTTCACCTGAGCAAGGGTCAAGGAGGAACCCAATGGCGAACCAGGGCGCAGCACAGACTGCCACGCGCGGCGCCGCCCAGGCGAAACGAAGCACGGACCGCCTGCTCGATGCCACCGAAGCGCTGCTCGGCAAGGGTGGGCTGGAAGCGGCCACCGTACCGGCCATTGCCGAGCGCGCCGGCATGTCCGTGGGCAACGTGTACAAGCGCTTCGCGGACAAGGATGCCCTGCTGCGCGCCGTGTTCCTGCGCTTCTGCCGGCGAGCCGAGGCAGACAACGCGCGCGTCCTCGCCCCGGAGCGCTGGAAGGACGTGAGCCTGCACGACGCGCTCACGGCGCTGATTGCCGGAACCGTGCGCCACTACGTGCAGCACCGACGCCGGCTGGCGGCGCTGCTCGCCTACGCGGAGCAGCACCCGGATCCGCGTTTTCGCCGGCGCGTCGAACAGATGCGCGGTGCGGCGCTGCAGTACTGCCGCCAGCTGCTGGAGACGCATCGGGAACAGCTCGGTTATCCGGATGCGGCGCACGGCATGGACTTCGTGTGGACGGCGCTGATTTCCGTGCTGCGGATCGTCGTGCTGGCGCCGCGCACGCCACACTTCTACGCCGTACCGACGGATGTGCTCATCGAGGACCTGACGAACCTGGTGCTGCGCTACCTGGGCGTCGCGCAGTCCATGCCGGCTACCGGAAAGCCTGCGTGACACGAGCGTCACGGCGGCGCGGCCAGCGTCTGCCGCGACGCTGTCCGGGCAGCGCGGAACCGCGCTCAGGATGCATGATTCACTGCCGGCCACCGTCGTACAAACGTCGCGACGGAAGCTGGCTCTGCGGCCCTTCCTTGCGCCCGCGGTCGCAATCAGACAGAATCGACTGCCACGCTGCGAGTGAAGCCGCGCGCTGCGGCATCGCATGCGCGCAGCGGGTCGCGCATCCCTCCAACACTGTCACGGCCATGTCGCGCAAATCCCTGTTGCTGCTGATTGCCGGCGCGCTGCTCGTTCCCGCGAGTCGCGCGCGTGCGCAGACCTTCACCACGAACGACCCGGTGCTGAAGCGCATCTGGGCTCTGGGGATGGACAGCTCGAAAACGTGGGACATGGCGCAGGCCCTGTTCGACTCGATCGGTCCTCGCCTGACAGGCAGCCCGGGACAGAAGGCGGGCAACGACTGGCTGGTGAAGACCTACCGGTCCTGGGGCATCGAAGCGAAGAACGAACCGTACGGAACCTGGCGCGGTTGGCGGCGCGGCCACACGCACGTGGATCTGATCGCGCCGCGCGCGCGCACGCTGGATGCGCTGATGCTGCCATGGAGTCCCAGCACCAAGGGCAGGGATGTGACAGGCGCCGCGGTGCTGATTCCGGTGTTGCAGGACAGCATGGCATTTCTGAAATGGCTGCCCTCAGTGAAGGGCCGGTTCGTGCTGATGTCGCCGCCGAAGGCGTCGTGCCGGCCGCGCTCGGAGTGGGAGCAGATCGCAGCGCCGGGCGAACTGCAGCGGCTGGACTCGGTGAACGCGCAGTACTCGGGCGCGTTCGCGCAGCGGCTGGAAGGGACGGGCGTGAATTTCGGGCGGGGCGGGCGAGGTGCCGCACCCGATGCGGGACGGCCGCGGCTCTCGCTCAACGAGCGTCTCGAGCAGGCGGGCGCCGCCGGCATCATCACGACATCAGCCGTGGACGGCTGGGGCACGTACACGGTGGCGCAGACGCAGAACAGGGTGGCGCCGGCGATAACCATGAGTTGTGAGGACTATGGTCTGCTGTTCCGTCTCACCGAGCGGAACCAGGGCGCAGTGCTGCGCGTGAACACGGACGCCGAGGCCCTGGGCGAGGTGCCTGTGGCTAACACGATCGCTACAGTGAAAGGGCGGGCGAAGCCCGACGAGTACGTGATGCTGTCGTCGCACTTCGACTCCTGGGACGCGGCATCGGGCGCCACCGACAACGGCACGGGCACCATTGTCATGCTCGAGGCCATGCGCATCCTGCGCCAGGTGTATCCGAACCCGCGGCGCACCATCGTGTCCGCGCACTGGAGCGGGGAGGAGCAGGGGCTGATCGGCTCGCAGGCGTTCGCGTTCGATCATCCGGAGATCCGCAAGGGACTGGCCGCGCTTTTCAATCAGGACAACGGCACGGGCCGCATCCAGAACACGAGCGGCGCCGGCCTGCCCGACGGCGCGGCGCATCTGCAGAAGTGGCTGGCGCAGCTGCCGCGTGAATTCCAGGACCAGGTGCGCATGGGCGGCATCGGTGGTCCGGCCAGCGGCGGCACGGACCACGCCTCCTTCGACTGCTACGGCCTGCCTGCGTTCGGCCTCAGCTCGGTGAGCTGGGACTACAATCCGTACACGCACCACACCAATCGTGACACCTTCGATAAGGTGGTGTTTGACGAATTGAAGGGAAACGCAACTATCACCGCCATGCTGGTCTACCTTGCATCGGAGGATCCCGATTTCATCTCGCGGGAGCGTGCCAATGCCAGTCAGATGGCGCAGGGCCGCGGTGGCCGCGGTGGTCCCGCCGGCTGGCCGGACACGTGTCCCCGGGGCCGCCGCACGACCGATGACACAACGCGCGTGACGTTGCCATCGCGCGGCGGCAATTGAGCCGGTGCGGACGCGCCGGCTGCGAGCAGTTCGGATAACACGGGTGGCGCGATGAATTACGCGGAGTATTCACGGAAGGCAGTCGAGGATGTGGTGCGTCTGCGCCGGCGTCTGGACAGCGGCGTGATCCCGCCCCGGCGTACGGACTGGAACATTCTGGTAGCCACGTGGAATCTGCGTGCCTTCGCAGACGTGTTCGAATCGTGGGACGAGAATGCGGGCTCACCCAAGCGCAACCTGCGCGCCATGGCCGCCATCGCGGAGATCGTGCAGCGCTTCAATGTGGTGGCCATCCAGGAAGTGAAGCGCAATACGCGCGCGATCCGCATGCTGCTGGATGACTTTCTGGGTGCACACTGGGGCGTGCTGATCGAGCAATGTGACGGCCGGCACCGCGGGCAATGCGGAGCGGCTGGCGTTCATCTATGACCGGCGCCGCGTGCAGCTCTCGGGACTGGCCGGTGAGATCGTGCTGCCGCCCGGTCCCAGCGGCGATCCCATGACGCAGTTCGACCGCACGCCCTACATGGTGGGCTTCCGTGCGGCCGAGGAGCGCTTCGCCCTGCTCACCGCACACATCCACTACGGCGGAGTGCCCGCGGAGCGCATTCCCGAACTGCGCGCGCTCGCGCGCTTCACGGCAGCGGAGGTCCGTGACCGTTCGCGCACCGCCGGTTCGGAAGAGGTGAACCTCATTGTGCTGGGCGACTTCAACATCGACGAGCGCACCGGTAACCCGCTGTTCGACGCGTTCGTCGAGACCGGCCTGTGGGTGCCGGAAGCGATCCGCACGCAGAAGAGCACGTACGGCACCACGGCGAAGTACTACGACCAGATCGCGTGGTTCCGCGATGACTTCAAGCTGCTCACACAGGGCCGTGCGGGCGTCGTCGATTTCGTGCATGCGGTGTTCCCGGAGCTGACGCCGCAGGAGATGTCCTTTCGCGTGAGCGACCACTTCCCGCTGTGGGTCGAGTTCCTGACGGACCGCAGTGTCGAAGCCATGGCCCGTGTGCTGGGTGTGGATCCCGCCATGCCCGATCCATTCCAGGGCGTTTCCGATTCTCCCGCCGCCGGTCCGTAAGGCGATCCCCCGCCGCCGGCTCCGCATTGCCCTACACATGCCGGTGTGAGCGCGGCCGAAGCTGATAGTCGCGAAACCGAAGCGATCCGTCGTCGCATCGGGGGACGGCGTCATCGGCTTTCGTGAGCCACATTCGAGGCGACTTCAGGTTGAGTGCAGAGGTAGAGGGACGGCTGGTTCGCGCGCTGGATCGCGCCGTGCGCGCCGTGCGCATGTATCCGCCGGGCCGCACGCCCGTGGTGCGCGCGCTGGCGGAGCTGCAGTCGGCCATAGCGGCCGCGCTCGAGCAACTTCCCGCCATCGAGTTCGGCCTCGAGCCCGGCGGTGTCTTCTTCGCGGGGCTCGAACGCTTTCCTCAGGATGCAGGGCCCGGCTCGCTCGGTGACCGTCTGTATCGCGACGGCGTGCGCGCGCTGGTTTTCGAGCGTGGCGCCGAGCGCGAAACCGAAGTGCTCGTCGGTGCGCTTTCGCCGCCGGCGAGTGCCGCGGAAACCGATCTGGTCGCTCGCCTGTGGAACGCCGGGTTCACACGCATTCGGGTGCGCGTCCTCGCCCCCGGCGGTGACACGGAGACCCTCGAGAACGCAACCGGGGAAGGTGACGGCAGCGGCGCCGGTGGTGCCGGCGGCGCAGGCTTTCCGCCGATCGATCTGCCCGAGCGGGAATGGGCGGATCCCCAGCTGGGCGCGGGTACGGTCGCGAGCAGGCCGTCGCAGACCAGCCTCTCGAAGCAGGACTTCGAGGCGACGACGTACTTCCTCGATGCGGACGAGCTGGACGCACTGCAGCGTGAGGCGGACGAGGAATGGACTCGCACGCTGTGTCCCGAGGTGGAAGCGGCGCTGCTGGATCGGCTGGAAGACGGCGATGCGGCAAGGCAACAGGAGGTGCTCGAGATTCTCGAGGAGCTGCTGCTGCTCGACCTTGCGCAGGGCGCGCTCGGCGATGGCGCGCGCGTGCTGGATGGTGTTGTCGGCGCCATGGAAGGCGGGCAGCTGGACGACGCCGCACGCGAGCGCGCCGAGCATCTGGTAGAACAACTGGCGACACCCGAGGTGCTGGAACCATTGCTGGATCGTCTTGCCGGGGCGGAGGGGCCGGACATCGAGGCGGGCGCGGCGTTGCTGCGCAGGCTGCCGCCGGCGGCAGCGGCCGCTCTGTTCTCGGCGGCCGGACGTGCCAGCTCCGCGGATGCGGCGGAACGGCTGCGTCAGGCGGCCGCCGCGCTGGTGGGCGCCGACGATAACATGCTGTCAGGGTTGCTGGCCGACCCTTCGTCCGAAGTCGTGATCGCCGCGGCGGGCGTGGCGGCGCTGCGGCGTCTGGCGGGCAGCGTGCCCGCCCTGGTTGCACTGCTGGATCGCGACGCCGCGGCTGTGCGCCGCGCCGCCGCTCAGGCACTGGCCACGCTGGGCGGTGTCAAGGCGCTGGAATCACTCGCACTGCGTCTGGATGATGATGACGCGGGCGTGCGACTCGAAGCGCTGCGCGGCATTGCCGCAGCCCATGGCTGGACCACACCGGTGCGCGAAGCGACGCGCAGAGCCGCACGCAGCCGCGCACTGCACAACCGCGCCGCCGCCGAGCAGTCACTTCTGCTGGAAGCGTGGCTGCGCATGGATGCCGATGCCGCGGTACGCCGGCTGGTCCGCATGCTGGCGCGACGCCGCTGGCCTTTCCGCTCGGCGCGTGCTTCGGTCCGTGCCGCCGCAGCCCTCGCGCTCAACACGCTGCCCGCAACATCGCCTGCGGTCAGCGCTGCCCTCGCCGCCGCAGCCGGCGACAGTGACCCGATCGTGCGCACCGCCGCGCGGCGCACGCAACCAGCTCCACGAACCGCGCGCCGCGCATGAACGCCGCTACGCAACTCAACGAACTGCGCGCCGTGCGCGAACGCGCCGGACTGCGGCTCCTGCAGGCGCTGGCGGGCTCGGGCCAGGCACTGCGACTGTATCCGTCCGGCAATGCCGCCGTGGGCCGGGCGCTGGCGGAGCTGGAAGACGCATCCGCGGGCGCTGCGGCTGGCGATGGTCGCTTGAGCATTGAGATGGTCGACGGCTTCTTCTTCCTGGGCGAGACGCGACTGCGTCTTTCCTTCGGCCATTTCGCCTCCGCGTCGTTCCTCGGCGAACGCATGCGCCGTCACGGTGTCGGCGCGATCGACGCGGCCGCGAACGCGCCTGCCAGCGCGTGGATCGCACTCCTCGAGGCCCTGGAACAGCCGGCCCCGGCAGGCGACGACGCTTTTCCCGCTCTCGCGCACCGTCTGGCAGACGGTCCCGGCAAGGTCTTCGAGCTGCGACCCACTGCGCAGGCTGCACTGCGCGAGGATGAGAATACGGCGGGTCGCGCGGAGCGACTGGCGGGAGCGCGCGAAGTCTACGGACAGGCCTGCCACACCGTGCAGGGCGTGCTCACCGATGCCCGCCTCGGCCGCGCCATTGACGCGCGCCCCATCCGGCGCGCGGTCGAAACCATCGTGGACCAGGTCGTGGCCAACGAAGACTCCATCATCGCCATGACCACCCTGCGCGACCACGACGACTACACGTACCAGCACTCCGTCAATGTCGCCATCTTCGCCGTGGTCGTGGGTCAGCGGCTGGGCTTCGAGCATGCCCGCCTGGTCGAGCTGGGCGTGGCCGGCGTGCTCCATGACATCGGCAAACTCCGTGTTAAGGGCGAGGTGCTGCGCAAGGCGGGGAAGCTGGACAGCAACGAGTGGGATGCCATTCGCGAGCACCCCACGGATGGCCTGCTGCTCGTCTACCGCATGCACGGCCTGGGCGTCGCACCGTGGCGCACCATGATCGCGGCCTACGAGCACCACATGAAGATGGACCTGACCGGCTATCCGCGTTCCCGCCGGCCTCGCCGCATGAGCCTCATCTCCCGCATCGTCATGCTGGCCGACGCGTTCGATGCCGGCACCTCCGTGCGCGCCTACGATCCCGAGCCGCCCACGCCCGATGAAGTGCTGCAGGAGATGCTCAACAATCCGGCCCGTGGCCACGACCCGCTGCTGGTCAAGGCACTCATCCATGTCACCGGGATCTTTCCGGTGGGCTCGCTCGTGATCCTCGATTCCCACGAGCTGGCCATTGTGATCCGCCGCAATGACGACCCCGCCAGGCTGCACCAGCCGGTCGTGAAGATCCTGGCCGACGCGAGTGCCCTTACACTGGCGCTGCCGCTGCTCGCGTCTCTCGATGAGATGGACCCCGCCACCGGCAAGCCTCGCCGGTCCGTGCTCAAGACGGCCGACCCCGACGAGTACGGCATCCGCGTCAGCGATTACGTGACCCGCTGATTGGCCCAGGCCGATCGCGAAGGTGTAGCGGCGCGTGCCTGCGGGTGTAGCCGGCGACGCTTGCGACGGGGGAAAAGACATCGTATGATTTGGTCACCCAGGCCCCCCCACCCCGGCGCCCCAATGCCCTCTCGCAGCGTTGTCGGCCTCGTACGGCTCGCGATCGCGCCCGCGACCTGTGTGGCGCACTCGTGGAATCCCACGGGCCGGGCGCCGCGCAGGACACCATCACCATCGAGGCCAGCCGCGCCATTCGCTTCATCCATGCCTGCCAGGCAGTGGAAGCGCTGCACATGAACTGGCGCAGCAACCCGGCACGGACAACTTCCACTCGCCCACCCATGTGGTGGTCTGCCTGGACACCACGAAGCCGGGCGGCGTGGAAACGCTGTGTTCGATCACTTCGGACATGATCGCCTGCATGCAGGGGTTCAACGGCATTGATGCGACCCGGCGCTGGGGCCTGGACCACGGCCAGGGAGTCCTCTTCGTTTCATCCCATCCGAAATGACGGGCACCCGGGCGCCGCGTCATGGTGCACGGCGCTGGCCTGCTAACGTACTGTTTGGCGCGGCCCTGGGCATGGCGGCGGCCCCGGCTGCGGGTCAGGCGCCCGCCGCTCCGGCGGACGTTGCCTGGGTGGTGGCCGAGCCTGCCGCGAACCGGTTTCCGCTGGCGCGCGCGGGACGGCCGGTGCCGCTCTACGTGAGCCCTTCCGACAATGCGGGCGTGCTGCGCGCGGCGGGCGACCTGCGCGCCGATCTCGGGCGTGTCACCGGCGCCGAGCCGGAACTGCGCCGGGACGACCGGCCCGCCGGGAATGCTGTGGTGCTGATCGGGACGCGCGGCGCGAGTCCGCTCATTGACGGGCTGGTGGCGGCCGGGAAGCTCGACGCGCACGCCATCGACGGAAGGTGGGAGAGCTTCGTCGTGCGCATCCTGGATGCTCCGCTGCCCGGCGTGCGGCGCGCGCTGGTCATTGCGGGCAGCGACCGGCGAGGGACGATCTACGGCATGTACGCGCTGTCCGCGCAGATCGGCGTCTCCCCATGGTACTGGTGGGCGGATGTGCCGGTGGCGCGGCGTGCGGATCTGTTCGTGCTGCCGGGCGTGCATACGCGTGGCGAGCCGGCCGTGAAGTACCGGGGCATCTTCCTCAATGATGAAGCGCCCGCGCTCTCCGGCTGGGCGCGCGAGAAGTTCGGTGGCTTCAATCACGAATTCTACGGGCACGTCTTCGAGCTGATCCTGCGCCTGGGCGGCAATTTCCTCTGGCCCGCGATGTGGGGCAACGCGTTCTACGACGACGATTCGCTGAACGCGAAGCTGGCCAGCGAGTATGGCGTGGTAATGGGCACGTCGCACCACGAGCCGATGTCGCGGGCACAACAGGAGTGGCGGCGCTACGGCTCCGGCGCCTGGAACTACGAGACCAACGACAGCACACTGCGTGCGTTCTGGCGCGAGGGTATCCGGCGCATGGACGCGAACGAGAGTCTGGTCACCATTGGCATGCGTGGCGATGGCGACATGCCCATGTCGGACGCGACCAACATCGCGTTACTGGAGCACATTGTCGCCGACCAGCGGGCCATCATCCGGGACGTGACCGGCCGCGATCCGGCGACCGTGCCCCAGGTCTGGGCGCTGTACAAGGAAGTGCAGGATTATTACGACCGCGGCATGCGCGTGCCGGAGGACGTGACCCTGCTGTTCTCGGATGACAACTGGGGCAACCTGCGCCGGCTTCCCGATACGGGCGCGCCGCAGCGGCCGGGCGGCTTCGGCATCTACTACCATTTCGATTACGTGGGCGGGCCGCGCAACTACAAGTGGATCGACACCAACCCCATTGGGCGCGTGCAGGAGCAGCTGCACATTGGATACGAACTCGGTGTCAGGCAGCTGTGGATCGTGAATGTGGGCGATCTCAAGCCCATGGAATTTCCCATCTCGTTCTTCCTCGACTACGCGTGGGCCCCGGACCGCTGGCCGCCCGACCGGCTGGCTGCGTACACGCGGCACTGGGCGGCCGCGCAGTTCGGGCGCGGGCACGCACAGGACATCGCCGGCATCATCACGAGGACGCTGCAGTATGCGGCGCGGCGCAAGCCGGAACTGCTGGGGCCGGAGACCTACAGCCTGGTGCACTACGACGAAGGGGCGCGCGTGCTGGCGGGATACGACACACTGGTCGCGCAGGCGAGGCGCGTGGGCGCCGCGCTGGGCGCACAGCAGCGGACCGCATACTACGAGCTGGTGCTGCATCCGGTCGAGGCCGCGGCCAATCTGAACCGACTGTACGTGACAGTGGCGCGCAACCGGCTCTACGCGCGTCAGGGTCGCGCCGCCACGAACGCGCTCGCGCAGCAGGCGAAAGCGCTGTTCGCACGCGATGCAGAGATCACCGCCTTCTACAACGACACACTGGCCGGCGGCAAGTGGCGGCACATGATGGACCAGACGCACATTGGCTACCGCAGCTGGCAGGAGCCGCCGCGCAACAGCATGCCCGAAGTGCAGGAGATCGAGCTGCCGGATGCAGCCGACATGGGTGTCGCGATCGAGGGCGCGGACGCGTGGTGGCCCGCCGACACCAGCGCGGCCGTGCTCCCGGCGATCGACCGTTACGGGCGGCAGACGCGCACCATTGAGGTCTTCGATCGCGGCCGCTCGCCTTTCGAGTACCGCGCGCGCGCGGCGCAGCCGTGGGTTCGGCTCACTCCGGCGCAGGGCAGCGTCAGCAGCGAAACCGCGAACATTCGTGTCAGCGTGGACTGGGCGCGCGTTCCCTCAGGCCAGCAGCGCGTGCCGATCACCATTACCGGTGCGAGCGCGCGCCCCGTACAGGTGCTGCTCGTCGTCGACAACCCTGCGCAGCCCGTGCCGGACAGGGTGCAGGGTTTCGTTGCGGGCAACGGCTACGTGTCGATGGAAGCGGCGCACTTCACGCGCGCTGTCACCACTGCCGGCATGCAGTGGGTGCGCCTTCCCGATCTGGGCCGTACGCTTTCCGGCATGACGGCGTATCCGGTGACCGCGCCCCGCCTGCTGCCGGGCGGGGCTTCGCCCCGGCTCGAATACCAGGTGTATGTGTTCCAGCCGGGCGATGTGCAGGTGCACGCGTACGTCTCGCCAACACTCGATTACAACGCGCCGCGCGGATTGCTCTATGCGGTTGCGTTCGACGACGAGCCGCCGCAGACGCTCGACCTTGCCGCGGACACGACCCAGGCCACGTGGAACCGCGCCGTGGCCGACAACATCCGCGTTCTGACGTCCCGCCATCACCTGGCGGCGGCCGGTGAGCATGTGCTGAAGTTCTGGCTCGTGGATCCGGGTGTGGTGCTGCAGAAGCTGGTGGTGGACCTGGGCGGCATGCGCTCCAGTTATCTCGGTCCGCCCGAGAGCTTCCGCGGTCCTGTGCGCTGACCCAAACGTTCGCTTCCCGCAGAGGTCAGGTCGTATGCGACGATACTCCGTCGGTGTGCCCGCGCTCCTGCTGAGCGCACTGTCAGTTTCCTGCTCACGCGGACCGGCCGCCGCGCCCGTCGGCGCCGACCCGCAGTTCGACTGGTTCGCGTACGAGGGTCACGACCCGGTCTACGACACGCACAGCGCCGCGGACAGCGAATACACGAATCCCATCCTGGCCGGTTTCCATCCGGATCCGACCCTTGTCCGCGTGGGCGCCGATTACTACCTCGCCAACTCGTCGTTCACGTACTGGCCGGGCATTCCGATCTTCCACAGCCGCGACCTGGTGAGCTGGACACAGATCGGCAACGTGATCGAGCGGCCATCGCAGATGAGCTTCGACAGCCTGAACATTTCGGAAGGGATCTTTGCGCCGGCGCTGAGCTGGCACGACAGCACGTTCTACCTGATCACCACGTTCATCCGCGGTGGCGGCAACTTCATCGTCACCGCGAAGGATCCGGCAGGACCGTGGTCCGACCCGGTGTACCTGCCTTCGGTCGACGGCATTGATCCCTCGCTCTTCTTCGACGATGATGGCCGCGCCTGGGTGGTCAACAACGGTCCGCCCATCGGCAAGCCGCTCTACCAGGGCCATCGCGCACTGTGGATGCAGGAGTACGACGTGAAGACGGGTGCGATGACCGGTCCGCGCACGCTGATCGTGAATGGCGGCGTCGATCTGTCGAAGAAGCCGATCTGGATCGAAGGACCGCACATTGTCAGGGTGAATGGCCTCTACTACCTGTACGCGGCGGAGGGGGGCACGGCGGAGCAGCATTCCGAGGTGGTGTTCCGCAGCGACTCGGTGCTCGGGCCCTACACGCCGTTCGAGCACAATCCGATTCTCACGCAGCGGCAGCTGGATCCGTCGCGGCCGTTTCCCATCACATTGACCGGTCACGCGGAATTCGTGCAGACACCGGCCGGCGACTGGTGGGCCGTCTTCCTGGGTGCGCGTCCGTACGAGGACAACTTCTACAACACGGGCCGTGAGACCTTCCTGCTGCCCGTGCACTGGGAGAACGGCTGGCCGGTCATGCTGACCGGCAATGACGTGGTGCCCTACGTACACGCACGGCCGGCTCTGCCACGCGCAGCGGCATCCGCGGTCCCGACCAGCGGCAACTTTGCCTTCCGCGATGAATTCGATGATACGGCGCTGGCTCGCGACTGGAGCATCATCCGCACACCGCACAGCCGCTGGTACGCGCTGAGCCATGGCACGCTCACGCTGCGCGCCCGCCCGGATTCCATAGGCGGGCGAGGCCAGCCGTCGTACCTGGGCCGGCGGCAGGAGCACGCCTTTGCCTCGGTGCGTGTGGCCATGCGCTACCGCCCGGAACAGGAGGGAGACCGGGCCGGCCTCGTCGCCTTCCAGAACGATCGCTTCAACTACGTGTTAGGCGTCACCCGCACGGGTGATCGCACCGAACTGCAGCTGCAGAAACGGGCGGGCGGCGGAGCCGACGACGGCGTCATCGCGTCCACCCCCATCGACCTGCCCGCCACCGGCGAGATCTGGCTGCGCATCGACGCGCGCGGCAGCAGGTACGACTTCCTGTACGCACTCCATCCCGACGACTGGAAGATGCTGCAGCAGGATGCGGATGGCACGATCCTCAGCACGCGTCGCGCGGGTGGTTTCGTGGGCGCATACTTCGGGTTGTACGCGTATTCGGCCAGACCTGACACGGCCCGATGAATACCGCGTTGACGTGACCTCGAGGGGTTCCGGCCTTCAGGAACGGAGATGGTTGTACACGGCCCAGTACGATGATTTGGGCGCGTAGTTCTCATCGTAGAGGAGTGCCTGGCCCCAGCCCGGGAACGTGCCCGGAATCCACGAATCACGGTCGGTGAAGCCCCAGAGCACCATCATCTCGCAGGCGGGCGTCTGCAGGCAGACATCCGTGATGAGCGCGTAATCGTCGGCCTGTGTGGCGAGGTCGGCGGCAGTGGCAGGCGTGCGCACGCGAATGTCCAGCTCCGTGATGTGGATGCGGAGACCGAGCGCGGCAAAGCGCGCGAAGTTCTGCACGAGCGCGTTGCGTGAGGGCAGGCCACCCGCTTCGAAATGCGACTGGAAGCCGATTCCGTTCACGGGCACGCCGCGCTGCAGCAGATCCTGGAGCATCGCCAGGACGGAGTCCGACTTCGGGCTGAGCCCTTCGATGTTGTAGTCGTTGTAGAAGAGCGGCACGTCCGGATCGGCGTCGTGCGCCCAGCGGAAAGCCTGCTCGACGTAGTCGGGTCCGACATTCGTGGACCAGAACGTCGTGCGCCGCGACCCATCGTCGTCGATCGCTTCGTTCACCACATCCCAGGCAGCCAGCTGGCCGCGGAAATGCGACACCACCGTCGCAATGTGGTCGTGCAGCAGGGTGCGTGCTTCCTCCGGCGTCCAGCTGCCGCTGGTGAGCCACGAGGCCAGCTGCCTGTGCCACACGAGCGTGTGTCCGCGCACACGCATGCCGTTGCGCTCCGCATACGCGACGATCGAGTCGGCCCGGTCGAAACGGAACACGCCGCGCGCGGGCTGGAGACGCTCGTGCTTCATGTCGTTCTCGGGCGTCACTTCATTGAAATCGCGGCCCAGCGTGGTCATGTAGCGACCGCCCTGGCTCTCGGGCAGCACGAACAGTCGATCCACTGCCGCGCCGATGCGCCGGTTGCGCTGCAGGGCCAGGTCGCGCAGCGTCGGCGTCTGCGTGGTGCTGGCAGTGTCACCGGGCGGGATGGCGGGTCCGGTCGGACTTCTGCCGCAGGAGCCATTGCCCAGCGACAGGAAGGCGCACAGCGGCACGCTCAGGCGCAGGCTGCGCGCCGCAAGGCGGAGGACGCGCCGGCCATTCATGACTGCCTGTGCCGCGGCCGGCAGGAGTCAGGAAACCGGATGATGCTCCGGGTCCCAGCGCAGCAGCGCCTCGCGGACGCCGCCCAGGTGCTCGTGCATGCGATCGGTAACAAGCTGTTCGTCGTGCTGCGCGATCGCCTCCAGAATGCCGAGATGTTCCTGGTGATCGCGTTCGCGTGAGCCGAAAATGCCCAGGATGAGACGCTGCTCCTCGGTGAACAGGTCCTGCAGCACATCCAGCAGCTGCGCCAGCACGGTGTTGCCCGATGCCAGCGCGATCTGGCGGTGGAACGCCATGTTAGCAGCGTTCAGCACGGTGTCGTTGTCGAGGTTCTGGCCGGCGGTCGTGAGCAGACGCCGCATTTCCGTGAGGTGCTCGTCCGTTGCCTGCAGCGCGGCCTGCGATGCGGACAGCACCTCGAGCGGCATGCGCGCTTCGATGAGGTCGACCAGCAGTTTCCGGGTCACGGCGCCCGCGTAGTCCGGGCTGGCGACGACGAGCACCTCATGGCCGCGTGTGACGTACACGCCGGAGCCGTGGCGGATCTCGACGATCCCCATCGTCTGCAGCTTCTTCAGCGCCTCACGCACTGTCGGGTGTCCGACGCCGAAGCGTCGCGCCATCTCCATGATGGCGGGCAAGCGATCGCCTTCCTGGTACTCGCCGGCCTGAATCAGAGCGCGGATGCGGCGAGCGAGACGATCCGAAAGACTCTGTTTCGTAACGGGCCTGAACGCGTCACTCATGGCGTGCTCTCCGCGGTGCACGGCTTTACTCACACCACGCCTCCCCCCCACCCACAGGTGCATCATCAGGGTCACGGATGCTGCCGCCCCGGGCGGTGCGGCGCTGCGCACCTCGAGACCCGTGGACATGACATTGACCGAGTTGCCGCCGGCCAGGACCTGGACGTGCCGGGCTCGACCACGAGCTTCATGCCGCGAAAGTGATGCTGCAGGTGCTCGGGACCCGGCTCGAAGGTTACGGTCCGGGTCTCCCCTGGCGCGAGGGTCACCCGCCCCGCCCAAGACGAGACCCTGACCGCACGCATGGGCGTCGCGGCCGCGCGCCGATGTGCCGTGCTCAGCGGATTCCGAGCAGCAGCTCCATGGTGAGCTGGTCGAGTCGCTCGTAGCGGTAGCCGGCGGCGCGCATGGCCGGCAGATCGAAGCTCTGCTGGCGCAGCCGAGTCAGGCCTTCGGGGCTGAAAGTGATGCGAGCGGAATCGCCGCCGCGGCCGGTGATCTCTGCGAGCAACTGCTGGATCTCGGGATCGGCGTTGAAGCGCTGTGCTTTCTCGTCGAGGATCAGATAGCTGCGCATGCAGCCGCGCGCAAAGTCCCAGACACCTTCTTCATCTTCAGTGCGATAGGCGTGCGCATTGAAGTGACGCATGCCGTTCCACTGCGCGTCGCGCAGCAGCTTGACGAGGAAGAACGCCGCTTTGGGATCATCGCTGGCGAAGCGCAGGTCCTGATCGAAGCGACCCGGCTTCTGCCCGTTCAGGTCGATATGAAAGAGTTTGCCCGCGTCCAGCGCCTGCGCCACGCCGTGTGAGAAATCGAGGCCCGCCATCTGCTCGTGCGCGACCTCGGGATTCACGCCCACGAGATCGGGGTGATCGAGTGTCTGGATGAACGCGAGCATGTGGCCGGTAGTGGCGAGGTAGATGTCGCCGCGCGGCTCGTTGGGCTTGGCTTCGAGTGCGAACTTCAGGTCGTACCCCTGCGCGATCACGTAGTCGCACAGGAAGTTGATGGCATCGCGGTACCATGCGATGGCACTGCGCGGGTCCCGCGCCGCGTTGGTTTCTGCGCCTTCGCGGCCACCCCAGCAGACGTAGATCGTCGCGCCCAGCTCTACGCCCAGATCGATCGCGGACATGGTCTTCTGGATGGCGTAGGCGCGCACGCGGGCGTCGTTGCTGGTGAAGGCGCCATCGCGGAAGACGGGATCGCTGAAGAGGTTCGTGGTCGCCATGGGCACGCGCATGCCGGTGGCGTCGAGCGCCACGCGGAATTCGCGCACAATGCGATCGCGCTCGGCGGCGGAGGCACTCGCGGGGACGAGGTCGTTGTCGTGCAGATTGACGCCATAAGCGCCCAGTCCGGCCAGCTTCTCGACGATGCGCACGGGCGGGAGCGGCGGACGCACGGCCTCGCCGAAGGGGTCCCGTCCGACATTGCCCACGGTCCAGAGGCCGAACGTGAAGTGATGCTCCGGACGCGGCGTGTACGCGTCGCCTGCAGTCGTTGTATTCATGGTCCCGGCACCGGTCGTGTTGTGAGGAACATCGTGTTATCAGCGCACGGGCCCGCCGGCATCAGCCACTGCCGGGCACGTAGCGGAAGACGAGCGAACGGTAGTATTCGAGCGAGTGTTCGGGCGGCCCGTAGCCCGGTGGAACGGGCATGCGCGACAACGTCTGGAAGCAGAGCACACACGCATCGCGCCACCAGCGCGCCTCTTTCTCCTGGATGCGCAGGAAGGCCTGCACCTCGCGGAAGCGCTCTTCGTCGATCCGGCCCGCCAGTGCGTCCCACGTGCGCTGCAGGACGCGCACGCTGTCGACGCCGGCGTTGTAGCGGTGCACCAGCTCTTCCCAGAGAGTGCGTCCCGAGCGCAGCTTCTCGTCCCAGCGCACGCGATGGAAGAACAGCAGCAGGGAATCGGGCACCGATTCACGGTTGCCGCAGCGGTCGCGCACGGGCGGAAAGTACTGCGCCACGGCATTGCTGCCGCCGGCCGTGCGATCGAAGCCGATGCCCGGCGTGTCGGCGCGGTGGAAGCAGACATTGGCCCAGTCGGCGCGCGGTCCAGCCGACACCCAGGCCGCGGGACCGTAGTGATGCCCTTCACCCGTGAGGTGCACGAGGCCCAGCGGCGTCATGTAGTTCACGGCCGCCTCCGCCTGCGATCAGATGCGTGATTGCCGCGCGATACTCCGCCAGCCGCGCCGGATCGCCGACTCTGCGATAGCGCAGCCACAGCTCGTAGCCGTCTTCCGCTCGAGGTGCGGGTGCTGTCAGGGCGAGGAGCAGCGCGGGCATTGCCGCGGCCCATGTGCGCCGCCACACCGGTTGCATGGCGCTCAGCGCGGGATTGCGGGCACCCGCTCGTCGCCGGGATCCGCCCACGACTGATTGGGGATGAGCGGGATCCAGCCGGGACGCAGCGGGTCCTGATCGTACGGGTAGCTCCCCAGACGCAGGAACAGCTCGTGATACTTGCCGACGCGGTCGCGGTCGAGCTTCACGCCCAGGCCGGGCGAGGTGGGCACCGCGATAGAGCCGCAGCAGTAGTCCAGCTTGCCGCCTTCGATCACGTCATCCAGCAGGTGGTGGTAGTGGGCGTCCGCGGCAAACGTGAGGTTAGGCACGACGGCGCCCAGATGGAGCATCGTCGCCAGCTGAATTCCCAGTTCTCCCGATGAGTGCACCGCGACGCCCAGCTGGAACGCCTCGCAGATGCCGGCCGCCTTCACGCAGGCGCGGATGCCGCCCCAGAACGTGGTATCCAGCAGGATCACGTCGACCGCGGTCTCGAGCACGTTCGCGGCCAGCTGCTCGAAGGACACGATCGACGGTGTTGGTGGCGAGTGGAATGCGCACCCTCTCGCGCACCCGTCGCATGCCATGCAGGCCGAAGACGGGATCCTCGAGATAGTCGTTGTTCAGGTCCTCGATGCGATTGGCGAACCAGAGCGCCCGTTCCACCGACCACGCACCGTTCGGATCGAAGCGCAGACTGTCCTCGGGAAAGGCGTGCGCCAGCGCGCGGTAGCATTCCAGCTCGTACTCGGGCGGGAAGACACCGCCCTTCAGCTTGTGCGTGCGGAAGCCGTGCCGCTCCCTGAGCTGCCTCGCCTCCGCCAGCAGCTGCTCGATCGTGCGCACCTCGCCGCCCGCGCCGTCGTTGGGATAGCGGAAGAACAGGTAGGACGCGAACTGCACGTGGTCCCGCAGCCGGCCGCCCAGGATCTCGGAAACCGGCACGCCCCAGCGCTGTCCCAGGATGTCGAGGCAGGCGAATTCGAGCGCCGCCAGCATCTGCGTCCTGTTGTTGTAGAGCGACGCGGTGGGGTTGGCGATGAGGAAGCGCATTTCCTCGAGTCGAGCCGGATCGCGCCCCAGCAGATAGGGCTTGAGCGCGTCGAAGGCCGCCACCGCGCTCTCGCCGCCGCCGCCCATCTCACCCAGTCCGATCAGGCCATCATCGGTTTCCACCTCGATGATGGTGCGGACGAAGCGGCCCCAATGGCAGCCATTGGCGTGACGCAGGGCCCCACCGAGCGGAACGGTCACGGGCGTAGCCCGGAGATCGATGATTTTCATTCAATCCACCGTGATCCGCGGTGACTGGATCACCAGCCCGGGAGCCCCCGCTCCCCGGCAATCCGCGGCGATCGGCGCCGCCCAAGGCGACTGTCCCAGCAGGATTCGGTGTGAAGACGGCGGCGCTCCGCGGGAGACGCGGCAGGGAGCCGTGATAAATTCATATTATGACTCATAGCCTACGCTGGCCCGTTCGCGGCTGTCAAGGCTCATTTGTCCGCCACGGTAGCAGGTTCGAGGCGAGGCGCGAGCAGGTGGAGGAGCGCGAGCGCGGCCACATAGGCACCGCCGCAGAAGAAGAAAATCGGCCGGTAGTCGCCATGATTGGCCTGGAGGATGTGGCCGGTGAGGCGCTGGAAGAGCATGCTGCTCATGGCGCCGCAGAAACCGCCAATGCCGATCACGGAGGCGACGGCGCGGCGGGGAAACATGTCGCTGACGGTGGTGAACAGGTTGGCGGACCACCACTGGTGGGCGGCAGCAGCGATGCTGACGAGTCCTACCGCGACGGCCAGGCTGCGGGCCGAGGGCGCGAAGAGGGTGGGGACAATGAGCAGAGCGGCGACGAGCATCGTCGTCTTGCGTCCGCGGTTGATGCTCCAGCCTCGCTTGATGAGGTGGCTGGAGAGCCAGCCGCCGGCGACGGAGCCGAAGTCGGCGAAGACGTAGATCACGATGAGCGGCGTGGCCAGGGCGGAGAGTCTCACGCCGAAGTTCGTATCAAGGAATTTGGGCAGCCAGAACAGGTAGAAGAGCCAGACCGGATCGGTCATCGACTTGCCCGCGATGAACGCCCAGGTCTGGCGGTGTGCGATCAGGCTGAGCCACGGCATGTGGCCGCGCGGCTCGGGCGGGTCGCTCTGAATCAGGGCCAGCTCGGCGCTGGAGACGCGCGGGTGCGTTTCCGGCTGCTGGTACATCGCGAGCCACACGATGAGCCAGAGGAAACCGAGCGCACCGGTGCTGATGAAGGCCCAGCGCCAGCCCCAGGTCAGCGCGATCCAGGGCACGGCCAGCGGCGCCAGGACGGCGCCCACATTGCTGCCCGCATTGAAGACGCCGGTGGCGAGGGCGCGCTCGCGCTTGGGGAACCATTCCGCGACGGTCTTGATGGCGCCGGGGAAGTTGCCGGATTCGCCCAGGCCCAGGAGTGCGCGGGCGATGGAGAAGCCGCGCGCCGTTGCGGTGAAGGCGTGGCCCATGGCGGCCAGGCTCCACACGACGATGGAGAAGGCGAAGCCGCGGCGGGCGCCGATCCAGTCGAGCACGCGGCCCATGAAGAGCAGGCCAATGCCGTAGGCGAGGCTGAACCACGAGACGATGTTGGCGTAATCGACTTCGCTCCAGTGCAGCTGGGACTGGAGTGTGGGTGCCAGGATGCCGAGCACCTGGCGATCGATGTAATTGATGGTTGTGGCGGCAAAGAGCAGCGCCACGATGGTCCAGCGGTAGCCGATGCGCGGCGGAGATGCGGACTCCGTGTCGTGCCCCGCCGTGTTCATCGCTGGACGCGGCCGCTGGCGTCGCCGCGCAGGAGAGACTCGACTTCGGCCGAGGTCACGCGATTGAAGTCGCCGGGAACCGAGTGTTTGAGGCAGCTGGCGGCCGTGGCGAACTCGAGCGCCCGCTGCGCGTCGTTCCCGGCGCGCAGGCTGTGGATGAGACCGGCTGCGAAGGCATCGCCGCCGCCCACGCGATCCACGATGTGGGCAATGTCGTAGCTGCGGCTGAGCCAGAAGTTCTGGCGATCGTGCAGGCAGGCGCTCCAGCGGTTGTGGTCCGCGCTGCGGCTCTCGCGCAGTGTAATGACCTGTTTGGCGAGGCCGGGAAACTGCTCGAGCACGCGCTCGGCCAGCGTGCGGTATTGCGCGGGATCCAGTGTGCCGCCGTGCACATCGACAGCGACTTCGATGCCCAGCGACTTCTGGCAGTCTTCCTCGTTGGCAATGCCGACCTGCACGTGCGCGACCAGCTCGCGCATCACGGCGGGCGCGGGCCTGCCGTACTTCCAGAGGTTGCCGCGGTAATTGTAGTCGCAGGACACGGTCGCGCCGTGCGCCCTCGCCTGGCGCACCGCTTCCAGCGACAGCTCGGCGGCGGCGGCGCTGATGGCGGGCGTGACGCCGCTGATGTGGAACCAGTCCGCGCCCTCGAAGATTGCGTCCCAGTCGAAGTCCCGCGGCTGCGCGATGGCGATGGCGGCGTGGGCGCGGTCGTACACGACCTTGCTGGGCCGCTGGTTGGCGCCCGCCTCGAGGAAGTAGATGCCCATGCGCTCGCCCTGGCGCACGATGTGGCGGGTGTCGACGCCGAAGCGGCGCAGTTCGGCGATGGCGGCATCGCCGAGCGGACCCGCCGGCAGCGCGGTGACGAAGGTTGCAGCCGCACCGAAATTGGCGAGCGACACGGCCACATTGCTCTCGGCGCCGCCGAACGTGGCTTCCAGCACCGGCGACTGGAACAGGCGTTCGTGTGCCGGCGACTTGAGCCGCAGCATGATCTCGCCGAGGGTAACGACGCGCGCGCCCATGTCAGTGCGCCACCATGTCGGGTCGCATGAGCGTGAGGGCGCGCTCGGTCTCGGCGCGGATGCGCGTGAACTCGCCGTTATCAATCCACTCGCGCGGCGCCATCCACGAGCCGCCGCAGGCGGCCACGACGGGCAGGGCGAGATAGCTGGCCAGATTGCCCGCGTTGATGCCGCCTGTGGGAATGAATTCGATGTCGCCGAACGGAGCGGCAATGGCCTTGAGGAACGGCAGGCCGCCCATGGCTTCGGCCGGGAAGAACTTCACCACGCGCAGCCCGCTGTCCAGCGCTTCGCCGATCTCGCTGGGCGTGCACACGCCCGGGAACACGGGCAGCTCGTGCTCCTGGCAGTAGTCGACGACGCGCCAGTGGAATCCGGGCGATACCACGAAATGCGCACCCGCGGCCCGGGCCTCGGCGGCCTGGTCGCGCGTGAGCACGGTGCCCGCGCCCACCAGCACATCGGGTTGTTCCGCGGCGATGCGGCGCAGGGATTCCGCCGCGGCGCGAGTGCGGAAGGTAATCTCGGCGATGGGCAGGCCGGCGGCGCTCAGCGTCTGTGCCAGGGGCACGGCCTGCGAGGGCTCGCCGATGACGATGACGGGCACGAGCCTGAGCCGTCGTATCGTTCCCAGCACGTTGTCAGTCACGGGCTTCGCAGCTCCACAGGAGAGTTCCTTAACCGCGCGTTATCGCTTCCCAGAGTCCCTGCAGGTACATGGCGCCCAGGGCCCGGTCGTGCAGGCCGTAGCCGGGTCGCCCGAGTCTGTCCCAGATCATGCGGCCGTGATCGGGCCGCAGCGGGCCATCGAAGGCGATTTCACGCAGGGCACGCAGCACCGCCAGCATGTCGACATCGCCGCAGGCCGTCGGGTGCGCGGTCTCGTGGAAGCGCCGCGGACCGGTGCTGTGCACGTTGCGGCAGTGCGTGAAATGGATGCGCCCGCGCAGAGCCCGGATCATGCCAGGCAGATCGTTGAAAGGCAGTGCCCCCAGCGAGCCGGTGCAGAAGGTGACGCCGTTCACGGGGCTGTCGACGAGGGTGGTCAGGCGAGCCAGCGCGGCCGCGTCCGTGATGATGCGGGGCAGGCCCAGCACTGGCCACGGCGGATCATCCGGATGGATCGCGAGGTGCACGCCGGCCTCCGCTGCGACGGGCACGACGCGCTCGAGGAAGTACGCCAGGTTTTCCCAGAGCTGCTCGGCAGTAACAGTCGAGTACGCGGCGCGCAGCGCCTGCAGCTCGGCGCGGGTGTAGCGCGCGCCCCAGCCGGGCAGCGCCACATCGGTCTTCTGCGCGTCGAGCCGCGCCAGTTCGGCGTCGTCGTAGGCCAGCGCAATCGATCCGTCGGCGAGCGGCAGATCGAGCGACGTGCGCAGCCAGTCGAACACGGGCATGAAGTTGTAGCACAGCACGGGCACACCCACCTCGCCCATGTGCTGCACGCTGGCGCAATAGTTCGCGATCAGGCGATCGCGCGTGGGCCGGCCGAGTTTGATGTCCTCGTGTACCGGTATGCTCTCCACCACCGCGAAGCGGAATCCCTCGCCGGTGATGCGCTCAGCCAGCTGTGCCAGTGCATCGCGGGGCCACACCTCCCCGACGACGACGTCGTAGAGCGCGCTGACAATGCCGGTGATGCCGGGGATCTGGCGGATGTGCTGGAGGTTGACCGGGTCCGTGTCGCCGAACCAGCGGAACGTGAATTCCATCAGCGGGACCCGGCCGCAGGCGACGCCGCCGCGTCCGTGCTCTCGGGCCGCTGCGCCAAACGGTATGTTTGCCGGGCCAGATCGTACGCCAGCGCGCGCGCCATGGCCCGCGCGTCGTCGAGTGACACGATGTGGCGGGCCACGAGTCCAGCCAGCCAGTTTGCGTCGACCCGGCGCGAGAGGTCGTGGCGCGCGGGGATCGAGCAGAAGGCACGCGTGTCATCATTGAAGCCGGCGGTATTCCAGATGCCCGCCGTCTCCGTGGTGCGCGCACGGAAGCGTTTCATGCCTTCAATGCTGTCGTGGAACCACCAGGGCGGACCCAGGCGTACGGCGGGATAGTGCCCGGCCAGCGGCGCCAGCTCGCGCGCGTATGTCGATTCATCGAGTGTGAACAGGATGAGGCAGAGCCGCGTGTCGTTGCCGTACGCATTGAGCAGCGGGCGCAGATTGCGAGTGTACTCCGCGACCAGTGGAATATCGCCGCCGATGTCGGTGCCGAAGCGCTCGTACAGCGGCTGGTTGTGATTGCGGAAGGCGCCCGCATGCAGCTGCATGACCATGCCATCCTCGACGGACATGCGCGCCATCTCGATCAGCATGTGGGCGACGAAGCGGCGTTCATCATCGATGCCGGCGAGGCCCGCGCGCGCGCGCTGGAACAGCCAGTCCATTTCCTCGGGCGGCAGCAGCGTGGTGTGCGGCTCGGCCACGCCGTGATCTGTCGCCGTGGCGCCGAATGTGCGGAAGCGCGCGCGCTGCGCCTGCAGTGCCGCCAGGAACGCGGGGTATTCCTCGATGGCATGGCCCGCCAGCGCGGCGAGCCGCTCCAGCTGCGCGCGCCAGTCCGACGATGCGATGGCCAGCGTCGCGTCCGGTCTGAACGTGGGAATCACACGGCCCTTCCAGCCGGACTCGCGAATGCGCTGATGGTTCTCGAGTCGGTCGGTGGCGCCATCCGTTGTCGCGAGCACCTCAATGCGAAAGCGCTCGAACAGCGCACGGGGCCGGAATTCGGGCGAGGCCAGTTTCTCCACGATCTCGTCGTAGAGAATGGCCGCGCTGCTGCCCTCGAGTGCGCGCGTCAGGCCGAACACTTCGTGCAGCTCGTAGCTCAGCCAGGCGCCCGTGGGTGTGGCGCGAAAGAGATGGACGTGATCGGCGAAGCGCTGCCACACGCGCCGCGGATCGCGCTCCGCCCCGCCGCCATCGCGTGGACGCACGCCCAGGTCTTCCAGCGGAACGCCCTGCGAATACAGCATGCGCAGGATGTAGTGGTCGGGCGTAACCATGAGCCCGGTGGGCTCGGGGAAAGGCGAATCGTCTGCCAGCAGGCGGGGATCCACGTGGCCGTGCGGGCTGATAATGGGGAGTTGGCGCGTCTCCTCGTACAGCGTGCGCGCCGCACGGCGCACCACCGGATCGGGATCGAAGAAGCGATCCTCCGCCAGCAGCCGGCCGGCGCCATCGGCGCTCCTCATGCCGCTCACACGCCGCCGAAGGCGCTGAAGCCGCCGTCCACAGGAATCACGACGCCGGTCACGAAGGAAGCCGCGTCGCTGCACAGCCATTGCACTGCGCCCACCAGCTCGGCGGGCTCGCCAAAACGACCCATCGGCGTGTTAGCAAGAATGCGGCGCGCCCGCTCCGTGTGGCCGCCATCCGCGGTCACCAGCACCGCGCGATTCTGCGTGGTGATGAAGAAGCCGGGGGATACGGCATTGACCCGCAGGCCGGGGCCATAACGTCGCGCCAGGTCTACGGCCAGCCAGCGCGTGAAGCCTTCCACACCCGCCTTTGCGATCGTGTAGCCGGCCACGCCACTCAGCGCCCGCTGCGCCGCCATCGACGAGAGGTTCACGATGCTGCCTCGCCCGCGCCCGGCCATGGCCGCGCCGAAAACGAGTGATGGCAGAACGGTGCCGTGCAGGTTGAGCCGCAGCACTTCGTCGAAGGCATCGACTGGCACGTCGAACACGGGCCGGTCATCGCTGCGCGCGCGCGCCACATTGCCGCCCGCCGCGTTGACCAGGATGTCCGGCGCGTCCCAGGTCGACTGCAGGTGGTCGAGCGCCGCGCGCAGCTCTTCTTCCACGCTGACGTCGGCGAGCAGGACCAGTGCATCGCTGCCGGCGGCGCGGATGGCGTCGGCCTGGGCCTCGGCCGGTTCACGGCGCCGCCCGAGGACGGCAATGCGCGCGCCGGCGCGCGCGAGCCCGAGCGCAAGGCTGCCGCCCAGCACGCCATAGCCGCCTGTGACCACGGCGGTCCGGCCATGCAGCCCGAAGCGGTCATCACTCATGGGACGTCGAATTGCCGGGCATCATCGCGCTGAGGGGTCGAGAGGTTCGGCAGCAAGTTATCAACTGATATTATGACTCGCAACGGTGCGATGGGTCGGGATGTGCAGGGCCGGCACGGCGGTCCGGCCATGGGAGCGCGCGTCATGGCGCAGGCGCGCTGCCGGCGCTGCCGAAGCCGGAATCGGTGAAGGGAGGTGCGAATCCGAAGAACGCGCTGGGGATCGAGGCGAGCCTTTCGCTGGCCATCTCCGGCGGGTCGGCGGGCAGGTCCATTCGGCTCGTGGCATTCATGATCTGGTCCGCAAGAGCCTCAATCAGCAGGCGCGCGGGGCTGTGGGGACCCCGCTGCGCGTGGAGCATCAAGCGGAGCCCCTCGCGCGTGTACGCCTCCGGGAACTCCGGTTGCGTCACCTGGAGGTCCGCGACGGGCTCGGGCACAGGTGCTGATATCGGAACCCGAATGACGGGCAGGATCAGGCCGCGAGGACTCGGGGCGGTCGCCGCACGGTAACGATTCACGCGGTCCTGGAAGTACGCCCATTCGCGGCCGCCGCGACTGCTGGTCAGATAACGCGGTGTCAGCAGCGCCAGGAAGCAGCGCGCAGAACCGAGAGCGGCCGCGGTTTCGTGAGTCCAGTCAGCACCCGTCGTCAGGAGGCGATCGAAGAAGGCCACCTGCTGGTACCACTCGGGCATGCGCATTTGAATTGCGCGCTCGAGGAGGCTGACGAACATTTCAACAAACTCGTTGTTCTCGGGCACACCGTCGTCGTTCGTCCAGCTGATGTACACGCGCCAACCCTCACTGGAAGCGCCAGCGCGCGGGCGCGCTGCCGATCCACCCGCATACGCCGGCACTTCGCCTGTCTGCTGCTCCGTGGTCGCGGTACCGGCTTCGGACAGGGCGGCGGCGAACGCGGCCGCGTCGGGGAAGCGGCTCTGCGGGTCTTTCTCGAGCGCGCGCAGGACTGCGCTCTCGATGACGGCCGGCACGTCGGGCCGGATGCTGCGCAGCGCGCGCGCGGTCTCACTGCGATGCCGGCGACGCAGCTCGCCGCCCGTGCGGCCGAACGGCGGCTCGCCGGTGAAGACCTCGTGGATCAGGCAGCCGAATGCGTACACGTCGCTCGCGGGCGTGGGCTGCTGCGCATCCCAGATCTCGGGCGCCATGTAGGCGGGCGTGCCCACGGGCGTCGTGATGTTGAGGGCGCCGGCCGGCTTGAGCACGGGCAGCACGGCGAAGTCGGCCAGGTCGTACTCGCCATCGTGGAACAGCACGTTCTCCGGCTTGATGTCGCCGTGGATGACGCGATTGCTGTGGGCGTAGGCAAGGGCATCGGCAAGGCGCCGGGTCAACCGGATGGCGATGTCGGTGGCTAACGGGGCGTTGGCGAGCTGCTGGCGCAGCGAGCCTTCCGCGTACGGCATCGCATAGTAGAGCCGACCTTCGTCGCGGCCGGAATCGAAGAGCGGGAAGATGCCCGGGCTGTAGATGCTGCGGACCGCGTCGAGTGCGGCCTCGAATTCAGGGTCGGGGAAATCGCGGGACAGCGGCTCGTAGACGAGCTTGACGGCCACGCGCGCATCCGCGCGGACATCCCACGCCTCGTACACCACGCCTGTCATGCCGCGGCCCAGCTCGCGGACGATCTTGTACATGCCCACGATGGCGGGGAGCGGTGTGGGCGGTGGCTCGGGAGGCGGCGCATGATGGGGTGGCGATTCGGGGGGCGGCGGCGGCGGTTCCGAGTCGAATGAACGGCCGCCAAAACGCCGGCGGTCCAGGGGTGGCCTGTCCTCTTCTGCCGAAAGAGTTCCCTGCGCCCCCCACAGAGGTCGCGCGGCGGCCATGCTTGGTAACACGACGTTACCCACAGCCGCACCCCCCTCGCCGGCACCCGCGAGATCGAAGAGAAATTCCGCGTCGTCCGCATCACCGGTGGCCAGGCTCTCGATGCCGGCGGCGTAGTGCACAAGCGTGTCACTGGCGGCGAGTGGTGTGGAGAGGGCGCCGGTCAGACGGACCACGCGCAGTGCTTCGAGCGAATCGCCCCGCTCGAGTGCGCGCGCAAGGGTGGCGGCGATCTCCTCGGCGGCGAGCTGCGGGCGTGCGTACGCGAGTGCGACCCAGTGCAGTGCGTGCAGGTGGGCGAGCGCGTCCGGCTCGCGTGTGCGCTCGAGGGCGCGCGCTGTCCATGCCAGCAGGAATTCCGCGACGTTCGCAATGCGCGGGCGGCCGCCGGCATCGCGGCGGTAGCGCGCAGCGCGGGCCAGCTCGCCGAGCAGGATGTCGCGCACGCCCGTGTCCATCTCGTACAGACCACCGCCCGTTTCGCGGCAGAGCGGCGAGAGCAGCAGATCGGCCTCGGCAATGCGCGGCGCAGCGGGCACGAAGTTGATGCGCAGCAGGTGCACGAGTTCGGGCGACACGCCCAGCGGCAGCGCCGCATGCATGGCGAGCGCGGTGTGCTCGCGGCCGAAGCGGTCGCCGAATGCGAGCACGCGCGGCAGTGCGTCATCGACAGGCAGCGGGCTCTCCACCGGCGGCGGCACGGCCGCGGTCGTACTCATTCCGCGCGACCGCGCATGATGTCCACCGCCTGCTGCACGCCCGTGCGATCGAGCGGGAACATGGGAATGTCGGTGCGCTGCTGGATGGCGGCCGCAGTCGTACCGCGCCAGCGCTCCGGTGGCACGGGATTGATCCAGGCGATGGCGGGCGTGACCTGGCGCAACCGTTCGATGAGGCGCGCCGTGCGCTCGACGCGCGGCCGGTCGAGTCGGCCGCGCGCCGCGCCCGCGTCACTGCAGATGAGCATGCCGGAGTCGACGAAGAACGAGGTTGCGTCGTCGAGCGGAAGCGGTTCCAGTCGCGTCGCATCGCGATAGACGATAGCGCCTGCGACATCGTGGAAATAGCGGACATCCACGCGCGCCAGGCCGGCGTGCCTTGCCGCGTCGATGAGCGCGCGCGTCATGTAGCGAAACGGCGCCATGGAGCCGCCCGTGTCCTCGAGGATGAGTGCTCTCGCCTGATTGGTGCGGCGGGGCATGAGCACGGGCTCGACGAGCACGCCATGGCGATAGAGCTGGCGGATGGTGCCTTCCGCATCGAAATCGACAGGCACGCCGCGCCGTCCCATGCGCCGGTAGAAGCGCCACGCGCGATTCATCTGGCGAGGCGTCAGGGGGAGGCGCAGTTCCAGGTCGAAGCGCGATTCCACATCGCGTGCACGGCGTGCGGGTGGGAGCGGCGGCAGTGCGAGCGAGCGAGGCGCATCCGATGCGCTCGCGCGCGAGAGCGGATCGAGTGTCGTGCCAGCGCCGGCGGCTGCGGCATCGGGCGGCGGCGCAGCGGCGGCATCCGGCGGCGGTGTCGTCGCCTGATCATGGATGACATTCCGCCGCTCGATGTCACGAAGGTCCTGATCGGTCCACGACTCGGGCAGTACGGCGGTGAGTGCGTCCCGCACGCGCAACTGGTCATCGAGTGACTTGGCCCAGAGCGTCTCGCAGAGGAAGACCAGCTCGGCACGCGAACCGGTGCCGAATCCGGCAGCGAGTGCACGCAGTGCGGCGAGGTACTCGCTGATGCCGAGCGGGTGACCCCGCCTGCGCAATTCCTCGAAGGCCGCGAGCAGCGGCGCCCTGGCATCCATCAGGCGGGCGCGGCCCCTCGCGCATTGCGGATGACCTGCGCATCGCGCTGGTGCTTGTACAGCACTTCCCAGTGCGGCAGGTCGCCCAGCGGCGGTTGCTCATCCAGCGGCGAGAGGTCGGCGCCCCACGTGTGCAGGATGCGCACCCAGTCGATCAGCTCGCTGGTCTCGGGCCTCTTGCGTACGCCTTCGATTTCGCGGAACCGGTCGAGGGTGGTGATGGCGCGCCGTACGAGTGATTCCTCGAGGTCAAAGTGGGGCAGGTTCACGCGCACGATGTCGAGCAGTGCTTCGGGATCCGGAAACTTGATGTAGTGGAAAACGCAGCGGCGCAGGAACGCGTCGGGCAATTCCTTCTCGTCGTTGCTTGTGATGATCACAATGGGCCGTGGTGGCGGTTCGCCAGGCGCGGCCTCGCCGTACGTGCGGCGCCAGCCGGCCGCGCGTTCCTTCCTGGTGAGGTCGGCCTCGTTCAGCTCCTCGATGGTGAACTTGCGCTCATCCAGTTCTCTTAACAGGTCATTCGGAAAGTCGATGTCGGCCTTGTCGATCTCGTCGATGAGCACGACGGACTCGCGGTTGCTGCGCAGCGCCTCACCCAGCGGGCCGAAGCGGATGTAGGGTGTGAGGCGCTGTGCGCGGCGGTCCTGGCGTTGCGCGTCCTGCAGGCGGCGCACGACGTCGATCGTGTACAGGCCATCGCGGGCGCGTGACGTCGATTTCACGTACCAGCGATGCAGCGGCAGACCCAGCTCGTGCTTGACGGCCTCGGCCAGCCGGGTCTTGCCGCTGCCGGGCGGTCCCTTCACCAGCAGCGGCCGGCCCAGTTCGATGGCGATGTTGACGGCCTTGGCCAGCGACCGGTCCGCTATGTAGCCGATGGTGTCGTTGGGATCCTCGGGCGCCGCACCAGTACCGCGGAAGCGCGCCTGCGGGGTGGTTGCCATGCAATCCTCACAATGCCCAGGTGGCCGGGTTGGCGAGACGCTTGTACAGCAGGTGCGGCGCACCTGCGGTTTCCTCCAGCAATGCGGTCGCGAGCAGTGCGGCGTCGGCGGGCGCCAGCCAGCGCCGCGCGAACGCTGTCAGCTCCGCGAGATCGAAGTCTGTCATTTCGGGCAGCGCAATGATGCGCGTCGCATTGAGCGCATTGTGCGCGGGGTCGGTCTCGAGCAGCGGCGTCCAGTCGGCGCCCGGGGTCGCGGCCTCGTGCGTGCACACGCAGAGCATGCGGTACTGTGCGGCGCTCGCCTTCTGCGTCAGTGCCGTGGCCAGCGGCTGCCAGAACTCAGCGGCGAACGCGGCGACGCCGCCCGGATAGTTCTGGAGCGACTGCACGCGCAGTACGACATCGCTGAGCTTGCGCAGCTCCGCAATGCGTTCAGCCAGCTGCGCGACGGATGCAGGTTGCCATCCGGGTGCGATCTCCTTGCCGAGCGCGGACAGCAGGCCCGTAAGACCGGGTTGTCGCCAGAGCGCGCCGCACATGGCCGTGTAGCTGTGGGGCTCCTCGTTGGTGCCGGACTCGATGATGCGCATGAGGCGGGCGAGCATCTCGTCGTGACCCTGACCCGCGGTGCCATGCACGAGCCACGCGGCCACCGCGGTCGCACCGGGAAGCGCGAGCTGCTGCAGTACCGCCGTGAACATGCCGGTCTGCGCGGCGCGCCCCAGCTCCACGACCTGCTGGGCGCGCGGCTGCCTGCCGGAGACCGCAGCGGCCTCGGCCGCAACGGGTTCCTGCGGGCGATCGAGCAGCGGTCCCAGCTGCCACAGCTGGAGTCGCCGCACGGCGCGCATGCCCAGGTCGCCATCGTCGGCGAACTTTTCGATCGTTGCCGCGGCCATCACGCGCTTCAGGAACGCGAGCTGTGCGCTTGCCTGTTCGGGCTGCTGCTTTGCAGCAACGCGGGTGCGCAGCCTGCGCGCGAAACGCGACCTCTCATCGGGTACGAACACCGCGACGCGCTCGAGGTCCTCCGCGAATTTCGCGAGCGCGCCCTCGAATTCCAGCTCGGTGATCGAGACTTCGCCCGGTTCCGGTGACCAGCCGCGGTAGTACGCGAAAACGCCGAGGTAGTGCGTGCTGTCTGCAATCTTGGCGAGGCACTGCTCGACGGCGGGTTTGTAGGAGGCGGGCCACGTCTCCATGGTGATGGCGAGCGCGCCGGCGTACGTGACCGCGTTCAGGACGCGCGGGCGGCAGTCCTCGCCCAGGTCCTCGACCGTGGCACTGACGAACACGCGCACTGGCTTCATGGGGGCAGGCCGTTCCGGTGTGCGGTCCACGGGCTGGTCCGGGGGGCGGACACAGCGTGCGGCAATGTACGGCCGGGCCTTTCCCGCCGACAACGGGCCGATGCAGCGCGCCCTCCGCGGTGCAACATCCACCACGGAGGGCGCGAGGCTGAAGCGCGCGGCTGTCTGTTTCAGTTGGACAGACCGGGCACGACCGTGACCGACACGGCGTTGCCCACGGCTGCAGGATCGAACGGGTTCACCGAACCCAGCTCGTAGCGCTTGCCTGCCAGGACTGCATACAGGCTGAACGCATGCGAACCGCCGTGGTGCAGGACGAAGCCGAACGCATTGAGCGTGGGAATGCGCTTCGCGCCGGTGTCGATATCCTGCCGCACCCTCGCCCAGATCTCCTTCGACGGTGCCGCATCATAGATCTGCTGCATGCGGATCTTCCGGTCCGACGTTTCCTTGATGTACTTCACGTTGTCGGCGGCCGTCGTCAGCTTCGCGGCATTCGCGTCCGAAAGGATGCGCTCGCTCACCTTCACCGTCGCGACCGTCTTGCCCAGCACCTTGTACGTGAACGTCATGCTGAAGATCTTGTTCGCGGCCAGGCCGCGCAGTGCAGCTTCGATCTCCTTGCGCGTGGCATTGTTGTCCTTGATTTCCTTCGCGGCGGTTTCCAGGCGATCGAGCGCGGCGTAGTAGGGCTTGGCGTTCGAGTTCACCTGACTCTTCAGCTCGCTGTAGTAGATCTTGCCCTTGTATTTGCTCAGCTCGCTGGCGATACCGTCGTCGAGCGCCTTGCGCGCCGTCTGCACGATCGAGGGCAGGCTCGACCGCAGCCCGCGCAGGCTCAGCTCGATCGTGTAATCCGATGTTGCCTTCTGCAGATCATCCAGTGCCTTCTGGCCTGCGGCGATGCGGTCGTCGACCTCCTTCAGCACGTCCTCGTGAATGCCTGCAAGCAGCGAGGCAGGCGGAACGATGGCGACGACCGTCGAGTCCTTCGTCACTGTGCCCGCCACGCTCTCCTTGTCGCTGCCGGCGACTACTGTGCCCTTCAGCGTCAGGGCGGCGGGCGTGAGCTCGAACTCGCCTTCCATGGTGCTCCTGCCCGTGGGCAGATCCCAGCCGTACGTGCCGGCCAGGGCCACGTCGAAATCGCCCGTGCTCTTGATGGCGGCGCGCGTGCTCAGCCGTGCAATAGGCTTCGCGGGAATGAACGCGGGCCACCACGAGAAGTCCTGCGTCGTCAGGCCGTTCAGGTACGCGTGGCCGCGGAAGAGGTTCGCGGTCGAGATCTCGCGCCACACGCCGCCGCTGGCTTCGGCTAACGGCAGGTTGAAGCCGACGATGTCCTTCAGGAACAGGTCCAGCTCCGCCTTGCCGTTGAAGCCCATCTGGTAGTCCATGCGCAGCGACGAGTCGAACGGATCCTCGAGCGACAGATGCACCTCGGTGTCCTCGTTCTCCACCATCTGGCCTGTAATCGACACGATCTTGAACACGGGGAACGTGCCAGTGCGCGTCGTGCCGCCGTTGAACCCGCCCAGGTCCAGCACGGGATGATCGGGCACGAAGGGAATGCGGTGGTGCAGTGACCAGCCGAAACCCAGTGCGCCCAGCAGGTCCTGCGAGCCGTACACGTAGTACATCGGGTCGTTGTAATCCACCACCATCAGGATCTCACCGCCCAGGGGCGCGCGAATGGCGATGGGCCGCGTGGCATTGGCGCCGGTCTCGCCGGTCGCGATGCGCATCTCGAACGCGGTCTTCACGCGATACACGAAATAGTCGGTGTCATCCATCAGGCGGATGCCGGCAATGCCATTGGCGTTCAGCTCGCGGCCCGAGTACATGCCGATTTCGGCCTCGACGGGGTCGGCGAAAGAAATGCGCGATGTGGGCGACGGGATGTGCGCCTTGCCGCTCACGTGCCGCAGTGCGCCGTCGTCATCGAACGTCATCTGCATGTCGGCATCCAGGAAGTCGACACGCCGGTCTGCGAGAGTCACGTGCACGCCACCGTGCACGGTGACGTTGCCACCGTTCTCCTGCACATCGCCATCGAACGTTACGTCGTTGCGGTGGACGGTGCCGGCAGTTCCGCCGGTGCCACCGGTGCCGCCCTTGTTGCCGGACGTGTCCTGCGCAGGCGGCTTCACCCCGCCCACGGGCGCCGGTGCGGGATCGACCGGATCCAGCAGGTCGTGTTTGCAGGCTGTCATGGACAGAACCAGCAGGGCGCCCGCCATTACCCGGTGGAAGCCGTAAGCACGGCGCCTGCGCCTGGCGTTTTCGATCGAGCGTGTCATGGGGTCCTCCGCTATCGCGAGGGCAGCCACCGTGGCGCCCTTCATACAGGAGGGCGACAATTCGGCGGCATTTTTTCACGCGGGCATGCGGAGGGCCCTGGAACACAGGGGGAAAGGGGTGGCGGACAGGCCGGAGGGTGGGGCCTCAGTCGGTCCGGAGTGCGACCATGGGATCTACGCGTGTGGCTCGCCTCGCCGGCACCAGCGTGGCGATCAGGGCCACGGTGGCGAACGTGAGGCAGACGAGGGAGAGGACGAGCGGATCGATGGGGCTCGTGCCGTACAGCATGACGCCGATCACGCGTGTGAGCGCGAACGCGCCTGCCAGTCCCAGCCCCAGGCCGATCCCGGCGAGCCAGGCGCCCTCTGCGGCGACCATGCGCAGCACGCGCATGCGCGTCGCACCCAGCGCCACGCGGATGCCGATCTCGCGTGTGCGCAGGCTTACCGTGTACGCGATCACGCCCCAGATGCCCAGCACGGCGAGCAGTGCGGCGAACGCGGCCAGCGAGGAGAGCGCGACGGCATAGAAGCGCACTGGCCAGAGACCGCGGCGCAGGTCCGTCTCCAGCGTACGCACGTCCTGCAACGGCAGATCGGTGGGCAGCGAGGCCAGCTCTGCGCGGATCGAGGGCAGCAGCGCCATCGCATCACTGGCGCGCACCTGCAGTCTCGCGGGTCGCCCCGGACTCTGCGCGAATGGCACATAGGCGTAGCTCCGGGCCGGCCGCCCCGGCGTGTCACCTTCGACATCGCTCACCACGCCGGCGACGGTCAGCCACGGCGCATCGCGACGGGAGGCATCCAGTCGGATGCGGGCGCCAATCGGTGATGCCCCGCGCCAGATGCGCTTCGCCATTGACTCATTGACGAGTGCGACGGGTGGCGCGCCCGGCCCATCCTGCGCATCGAGACCGCGGCCCGCGACGAGGCGGAGTCCCAGGCTCTGGAAGTAACCTGGTGTTACCGAGAAGTAGAAACGCGGCGACCCGCCATCCGGCACGTCGCTCATGCCCTCGACCGCGATCCTGCGGTCCGCCGTCCCGAAGCCGGCCACGAATTCCGTGTGCTCGATCGCGGCGCTCGCGCCGGGCAGGCGGGCAATGCGCTGCAGCACTTCGTCCACCGTGGCGCGCACCTGCGCGGGATCCTGGAAGCGTGCGTCCAGCAGCACCAGGTCGGCGAGCAGCACGTGCTCGGGCGCCACATAACCCGAGGGAATGGTGTTCAGGCGGAGGAAGGTGCGGATCATGAGCCCCGCGCCCGCCAGCAGCACCAGCGCCAGCGCCACCTCCAGCACCACCAGCCCGGCGCGCATGCGGTTGCGGCTGCGACTCGCGGTGGTGGAGAGCGCGCCCTCCTTCAGTGTGTCCTGCAGGTTCGGCGACGATGCGCGCAGGGCCGGCAGCAGGCCGAAGGCGAGGCCTGTCAACAGCGATGTCAGCAGGCCGAACACCAGCACGCGTGCGTTCATGCCGAAGTGCACGTAGTACGGCACCTGGGTCTGGATGCCGCGCACGGCCAGATCGACGCCCCAGCGCGCGAGCAGCAGACCCAGCCCGCCACCGACGAGCGCCAGGATCATGCTCTCGGTGAGCAGCTGCCGGATGAGGCGGGAACGGCTGGCGCCGGTGGCCACGCGAATCGCCATCTCACGCTCGCGGCCGGCCGCGCGTGCGATCATGAGCCCGGCAATGTTGGCGCACACGATCAGCAGCACGAAGAACACGGCACCCTGCAGCACCCAGAAATACGGACCGACCTGACTCGCCTGCTCCTGTGCCAGGGTGGACACACCCGCCGTCCATTCCTTCTGTTCCTGCGGGAAGCTCTGCTCGAATGCGCGCCGCGATCGTTTTCAATTCGGCGTTCGCCTGCGACACGCTGGTGCCCGGCTGCAGTCGCGCGACCACGCCGTAGTCACGCTGGCTGCGCGCACCGCGCACGGCGTGTGCCTCGAACGGCACCCACAGCTCGCTGAATTCGGGAAACTGGAAGTTGGGCGGCATGACACCGATGACGGTGTATGCCTCACCGTTCAGGCGGATGGCCTTGCCCACCACATCGCGGTCCGCAGCGAAGCGCCGCCGCCAGAGCGATTCGCTCAGCACCACGACACCGGGTGCGCCGGCGCGATCCTCCTCTGCCACGAAACCGCGTCCCAGCATCGGTGCCACGCCCAGCACCGAGAACAGACCGGCGCTGGCCAGTGCGCCGGTCACTTGCTCCGGTGCGTCGCCGCCGCCCACGACGAACGGATTCTCGCCGTACGCCGCCATCGCGGAAAACGACCTGGCCGCATCCTTCCAGTCGCGGAAGCCGTCGTAGGATGTGCCCACGCCGCACCCGGCGCACAGCTGCGTTGCGCTCTCTTCGTGGATGTCGACCAGGCGATCGGAGTCGGGAAAGTCCGGGCGCGCGAGGTAAATGGCATTCACCAGGCTGAACACGGCGGTGGTCGCACCCGTGCCGACCGCGAGCGAAAGCACCGCCACCAGCGTGAAGCCGCGACTCGCGCGCAGTGTGCGCAGCGCAAACCGGATGTCGCGCAGAAGGAGGTCCACGTTTCGGTCCCGGGCTTGATGCATCGGTGGCGGCGCAACAGTGAAACCAACCTAGCGCGGTGCAAGGACGCGCGCGAGCAAGGGGATTCCCACGGAGCCGCGCGGGCTGCATGATCCCCTGCCATGAAGTTCGAACGCATGTACCGGCGTACCTCGATCGGCCGGCCACTCGATCCTGCCTGGCCCACGAATCGCGCCGTCATCGTCCTGATCCCGATCGCGGTCGTCATCGGTGGCGCTGCGGCTCTGCTGCGGGGCGTGTCGCCGCTGGCGCCGGCGCTGGCAGCCGGCCTGACTGCATTCCTGTCATGGGCGTTGGCCCGCGAGCTGGCGCCGGACCACGACCTTGCCGCGTTTCTCGCCATGGCTCTGGCCGTAACCGTTACGCTGTTCGTGGCGCATCCCGCGCTGGTGCTGCTCTTCAATGCGCTGCTGCTCGTGCGCATGGTCAACCGCTCGACCGGGCTGGCCGCGCGCCCGACAGACTCGACCGGCGTCGTCGCACTCACGCTGTTCACGTGCCACGCCACGCACAGCCTGTGGCCCGCCTTCACCGGCGCGCTCGCCTTCGTGCTGGATGCGCTCCTGCCCCCGCCGGCCCGCCACCAGTTCGCGTTCGCGGCACTCTGTCTCGCGGGAGCGCTGCTCATGCGTGGCAGCTGGGCGCTCGAGGCGGAACTCCACACGACTGCTGCGGTCGAGAGCGCCATTGCCGCGGTCGTCGCGCTGGCCTTCGTGCTTTCCCTGCTGCGGACGCGCCGCGTGGCCAGTGTGGGGGATGCGACGAACGCGCCTCTGCGTCCTGCGCGCGTCCGCGGCGGCATGGTCGTTGGCCTGCTGCTGGCGGCGGCCACGCTCGGGCAGGGCGACGCGCCCGTGAGCGCAGCCGCCGGCCTGTGGGCGACGCTGGCCGCCGTCGCACTCTGGCTGCTGCTGCGCCTGCCGGCCGGGCTCGGACACAACATCCCACCGCCCGCACCGACGGGCTGAGCGCGGCGAGCTGCCCGCCGCCCTGACGCTGAAATGCCGCGTTAGTGTGGCGCCCCGCCCGGCGCCGCTGTGAACGTTTCCCGCAAATAGCCGGGCGCGCTCCAGCACCTCGTCGCGACCCTGGCGGATGCCATTGCGGCGCGAGAGAATCGCTCGCTGCACAACGCCCCGCGTTCGCTGCACGCTTCATTGCCCGGTCCCGGGCGGCGCTGAAACCTGGTGCGAACCCCTGCCTGGAGGCCGCCATGCATCGACCGACCCGCGCCAATGTGCGGAGCACCGCCATGCGTTCGCTCCCCGCCTTCCTCCTGCTCGCCGTCAGCGCCGCCTCGCCGCGTCCCGCCGGCGAAGCGCCACTGCTCGAACCCGGCGCAGCGGAGATCGTCACGCAGCACTTGCGCGCGTCCATGGACAGCGTGCGATATCTCACACCGCGCCCCGGCGACACGGCGCGTATCGAGTTCGCACGGGGCTGGCGCGAGTTGCACCTGGTGAACAATGCGCGCGGGCCCGCGATCCTGCTGGTGTCCGCATCGACCTTCAACGGCCGGACCTTCAGGGACAGCGCGCTGGTGCTGCGCGCCGGCCTGGTTCCCATCTGGGAGGTCATGTACAACAACGCGCGCCGAACGCGCATCGACTACGACGGCGCGCACGTCCGGCTCACGTCCTCGATTCCGGACTCGTCGCGCGAGCACACGTACGACGTGCGCGTCTTCCACTTCAACGAGCTGGATGTACTGCTGCGCTCGATTCCGCTGCGCGACGGGTATGAGGCCATCCTGCCGCTCTACTCCGAAGGCAGCGACCAGCTCGAGATGGACACCGTGCGCGTACTGGGCCGGGACGCGGGCGTGTGGCAGCTGCGTTTCGCGGATCCGGCGATCATTGCCACCATCGGTATCGATGACCGCACGCGCCGGCAGGTGTCATACCGGAACGTCGCGCGCTCGGACAGCACACGCGGGGTAACCCAGGTGCTGGTTCCGCAACACGGTGTCCGATGAAGCTGTCCCGGCGGGGCGCGCTCTTCGTCATCTGGGCCGTGCCCGCCGGTCTCAGCATCCTCGGAGATCTACGCGTTCGCGTCGACCAGCGGCGCTGCCGCGCCGCCGCCGCGCGCCCTCATTCCCGCGTTCCTGGAGTGGTACGTCTGGGCGCCGCTGACGCCGGTCGTTCTGCGCCTGGGCGCGGCGTTTCCGCTCACGCGCCGGCCCGTGCGCGCGTCCAGCGTGATCGTGCATCTGCTCGCCATGGCCGGCGCCTCCTGCGTGCGCGGCGTACTGTACACGTCGCTGAACTTCGTGCTGGGCCTGTTCCCACCGGCACTGCCATTCTTTCCCTACCTGTGGCGCGCCATCGTCGGCTGGCTGCCCGTGGCCGCCGTCGTCTATGGCGGCATCCTCGCCGGTGGCGCGGCTGTCGAGTTCGCGCGCCGGCTGAGCGAGCGTGAGGTCGCGGCCGCCCGTCTCGGCGAGGAACTGGCGCGCGCCGAGCTGGCCTCGATTCGCGCCCGACTGCATCCGCACTTCCTGTTCAACGCACTGCACGCGATCGGCGCGCTCGCCCGCGGCGGCGAGCGTGACCGCACGGTCGAGATGGTGACGGCGCTGAGTGATCTGCTGCGCGAGGTGCTGCAGCGCGACGCCCGTGATCTCGTGCGTTTCGACGAGGAGCTGTCGTTCGTGCGCCGCTACCTGGCGATCGAGAGCGTACGCTTCAGCGACCGGCTGCGCGTCGCGTGGGACATCGAACCCGGCGTGCAACGCGCGCTGGTGGCGCCGCTCCTCGTGCAGGCGCTCGTGGAGAATGCCGTGCGCCACGGCATCGAGCGCTCTTCGCGTGCCGGTTGCATCGCCGTTCGCGTCCGGCGCGTGCGCGACCAACTCGAGATTACAGTCACGGACGATGGCCCCGGTCCCGAACCCGGGCCGGCCGGGGCGGAGCGACGCGGCTTCGGCCTCGATGCGGCGCGCGTGCGGCTGCGTCTGCTGCACGGCAATGGCGCGGAGCTGACACTGCTGCCGGGCGCCGCAGGCGGGACGGTCGCGAGCGTCCGCTTGCCGTGGCAGGAGCAGCGACCGGACGGCGCCGCGTTCGCCTCTGCTGGCGGTGAGGCCCATGGCTTCGCCTGAGATCCGCGTGCTGATCGCCAATGACGAGCCGCTGGCAAGACGGGTGGTGCGGGACCTCGTGCGCGGCTACCACGACATGCAGGTCGTCGCTGAGGCGAGGAACGGCGTCGAGACGGTCACGCTGATCCGCGCCTTCCAGCCGGACCTGCTGTTCCTCGACGTGCGCATGCCCGATCTCGATGGCTTCGGCGTACTCGACGCACTCGCGGCCGCGGACCGGCCCGCCACCATCTTCGTCACCGCGTATGATGCTTTCGCGGTGCGGGCGTTCGAGCAGGAGGCGCTCGACTACCTGGTGAAGCCGTTCACCGACGAGCGCTTCCACCGCACTGTGGCGCGCGCCCGCCGGCGGCTGCGTCAGCCGTCCGGCGGGCCACGCCCCCCAAACAGCGCGTTTCCGGACCGGCTTCTGGCCGGCACCGGCCGGCGCAGGGTTCCCGTGGCGCTCGCCTCTGTCGTCTGGATCGAAGCCAGTGATTACTGCGCGCGGCTGCACACCCGGGCGGATTCGTTCCTCGTCCGCATCTCGCTGAACCAGCTGGAGCGCCGTCTCGATCCCGCCGCCTTCGTGCGCGTCCACCGCGGCGCCATTGTCAACCTCGGCTTCGTGCAGGCGCTGCTGCGCGGATCGGCATCATCGCATGAGCTGTTAGTGGAAGGTGGGCGACGTATCCCGGTCAGCAGCCGGCGCCTCCGTGAGCTGGTGCGCAGGCTCGGCGCCCGGCGCCTGCGGGAACGGACCTGAGCGGGCACGACGCAGGCCGCAGTCCGCGCACGGCGCAGGCTATTCCGCCCGCAACGCGAGGATGGGATCGATGCGCGCCGCCCGCCGCGAGGGGATCGCCGTCGCAATCGCGGCCACCGCCAGCAGCAGAAGGGACATGCCGGCGAAGGACAGCGGATCGGCTGCACCCACGCCGTGCAGCAGCGACTTCAGCAACCGTGTCGCGGCGAACGAAGCGAGCAGCCCGATCACCAGGCCCGCACCCACCAGCCTGAGCCCCTGCAGCATCACCATGCGCAGCACCTTGCGCGTGTCCGCGCCGAGCGCGCTGCGCACGCCGATCTCGTAGGTGCGCTGCGCCACGGAGTACGAGATCACGCCGTACAGCCCCAGTGATGCCAGCAGCAGCGCAATGAAGCCGAACAGTGCGAGACCTCCCGCGAGCACGCGGCCGATGAGCATGGCGGTGGTCGCGCCGATCAGCTCGGACATGTCCTTCACCGCGTACACCGCGAGATTCGGGTCCGCGCTCCAGATGGCCTGGCGCGCGGCGTTCGCCACGGCTGCCGGATCGCCCTGTGTACGCACCACCACCGCCATCGTGCCCAGGTTGAAGGGCAGCTGGCTCGCCGGCAGATAGATCTCATCGCGCGGTCCTTCATCATCCAGGCCGCTGTGCAGCACGTTGCCGAAGACGCCAATGATCGTACGCCAGTAGGGCTGCTTGCCGTTCTCCCACGTCAGCAGCACACGCTTGCCGATCGCGTCCTGACCCTGCAGGTGATGCGCGACAAACGCCTCGTTGACCATGGCCACGCCCGGTCCGCCGCGCGTGTCGTGTTCATCGAAGGCGCGTCCGCCGCGCAGCGGAATGCCCATGGCATCGAGGTAGCCGGTGCCGGTCACGACCGTACCGACGTTGATGGGCTTGTCCAATGCGTCCCCTTCGACGTGCAGATCGTTGAAGTTGCTGGTGCCGCTCATGGGCACGAAATCCGCCAGGCTGGCGGCGCGCACGCCGGGCACTGCGCGCAGCGCGCTCAGCATGCGCGTCTCGAAGTCCGTTATCATGTCCAGGCTGGAGTAGCGCGCGTCCAGCGCCACGCGCATGGTCAGCAGCCGGTCGGTCCTGAAGCCCGGATCCGTGCGTACCAGCTGCGCCAGGCTGCGGATCACCAGGCCGGCGCTCACCAGCAGTACAACGGCGAGCGCGACTTCGGCAACGACCAGCAGATTGCGACGCCTGCCCTTGGCCCGCGTGCCGTGGCCCGTGCGTCCGCCCAGCAGCACGCTGAGGCCGCCGCTCGTCGCCTTGATCGCGGGACCCACGCCGAAAACGAAACCGGTGAGGCACGTGATGCCCACGCTGAAGCCGAGCACGCGCAGGTCGAGGGGATATCTGCGGGGCAGGGAAACGCCTTCCGCGATCAGCCGAGGCAGGGTGTTCGTGCCCCAGAGCGCGAGCAGGACGCCGATCGTGCCGCCCACTAGCGCGAGCACCAGGCTCTCCGTCAGCAGCTGCCGCGTAATGCGGCCACGCGCCGCACCCACCGCGCTGCGCACGGCCACCTCACGCTCGCGCACGGTCGCACGCGCCAGCAGCAGGTTGGCCACGTTCACGCACGCGATGAGCAGCACCAGCGCCACCGCCGCCATGAGGACGTAGAGCATGCGCGTCACCTGACTGCCCGCGATCAGCGAGTCGCGCAGCGAAGAGAGATGCGCGCCCATCGCGCCCAGCGACGTGTTTTCGCCGATGATGTCCGGATACTCACGGGCCAGCACGGCCGCAACGCCATCCATGTCCTTCTGCGCGGCGGCCAGCGTCATGCCGGTGCGCAGCCTCGCCATCACGCTGAGCCCGCCGCTCCCGCGATTCCACGTGCTGTTGTTGGCACGCAGTGCCACCCACATCTGCTGGTCGGGCGACGGAAACGCGAAAGCGCGGGGCATGACGCCGATCACCGTGTACGGCGAGCCGGAAAGCGAGATCGTGCGGCCCAGAATGCCCGCGTCGGCGCCATACAGTCGCCGCCACGTGGCATCGCTCAACACGACGAGCGACGCGGCGTTCGGCTCGCCTTCCGCCGCCGTGAAGCTCCGGCCCAGCGCCGGCGACACGCCCAGGACGGAAAACAGGTTCGGCGAAATGAGGCCGACGGCGACGCGCTCCGGTACGCCGCTGCCCGTCAGCGTCATGCTGGGCGTGCCGTTCCGGTAGTACGCGACATCGGTGAAGGTGTGGTTCATCTCGCGCCAGTCCAGCGCGTTGGGCAGCGACACCGACCAGTCGTCGCCGCGCCCCTTGTACGATGCGGAAATCGAAACCAGCTGCTCGCCGTGCGGGAAGGGCAGCGCCCGGATCAGGATCGTGTCCAGCGCCGTGAAAACAAGTGTGTTAGCGCCGATGCCAATGGCCAGCGTGGCCACAATGAAGAAGGCGAAGGCGGGCGAACGCCGGATCTGGCGCAGCGCGAACCGCAGATCCTGCAGCAGTCGTTCCATGGGTCTCTGCCGGCTCTGGTGTCAGCAATCGTCAGCAACTCCTTGGACAGGAATCTGGCGAGCCGGGTTGGCACCCGCGCCACCTCTCGCCCCTGCGTATCTGCGCCTCGTACCAGAACGACCCGATTCGTCCCACTTCAGGTCCGCCGCTTCCCCTCATGCTTCCAGCCGCGGGCCTTTGCAACTTGCTTGCAGCGGGGTACTCATCGCCCGTGAACGGAGGTTGCACATGATGGGCAGCAGAGGCTGCGGCTGGATCCTGCGTGGGATGGCGTGCACCGCGACGGCGCTGCTTCTGTCGCTCCCCGCCGCGCCGCCGGCGCGCGCACAGACAGCCATCTCACTCCACGCGACCGAGAGTCTGAAGGAGCCCTTCAGCCTGCTGCGCGGTCTGCGCGAGCTGCCGGATGGTCGGCTCCTGGTGACGGACTGGATCGAGGAGCGCGTCGCCCTGGTCGACTTCGCCGCCGGCACCGTGAGCAATCGCGGTCGTGTGGGGCAGGGTCCCGAGGAGTATCGCCTGCCCAGCGGACTGTTCCCGTGGCGGGGCGATTCCACGGTCCTTGATGATCAGGGCAATCAGCGGCTTGCCGTGCTGGACCGCGACGGTCGAGTCGCCAGAATCCTGACCCTCTCGGATCCCTCCGCGCTCTATGCGTCCGCCGCAGATCACCGCGGCCGCTTGTACTACATCATCCAGCCCTGGCTGACACGGCAACCGCTGCCCGGCGATTCGGTCGAGCTCGCGATGTTCGATCCTGCGGCCGGTCAGAGTCAGGTGTTAGCGCGGCTGCATGGCAGCACCCGTGCGCCCCAGCCCGGCCCGCGTGATGGCCCGCGCGTGCCCATGGTGATCTACGCGAAGGAGGATTCCTGGGCCATCTCGCGCAGCGGCAGCCTCGCGATCGTGCATGGCGATGACTACACAGTGGAATTGCGCGCTGGTGCGAATGTCGTGCGCGGGCCTTCGCATGCCTACAGGCCGCTGCCCGTGCGCGACGCGGATCGCACCGCGTACATGCGGCGCTTCGCCCAGGGAACGCCCGTGAGCGGCAAGGGGCCGCGCGGCTCGCTCGGCCACGCCCCCGCCGAAGACATGACGCCGCAGGCCATCGCCGGCCTCATTCGGCGCAGCACATGGGCGGATGTGTTCCCCTATTTCCGCGCGGGCGATGTGCGCTTCGATGCCAACGACCGTCTCTGGGTGGGCCACTCCACCCGCACAGACGAGCCGCTGCGCTACGATATCTTCAATGCGGCCGGCCGCCAGATCGCGACCGTGCAGCTGCCCGCCGGCCGACGCCTCGCCGGCATGGGCGCGAAGTACGTGTACCTCGTGGCTACGGATGACAACGACCTGCAGACACTGGAGCGCGCGCCGCTGCCGATGTTCCCATCGAGCACACGCTGAGGGCATCCGCCGCCTGCGGCGACGCCGGCGCCGACGAGTGCTCGCATTGTATCTGCCGCGGCGACCTTGGACGAGCGTCGCAAACGTCTGAGGCGGTCGGTTGACCGGTGGCTCAGGGCAAGGCGGTCCGCGAATGAGGAGGGCAAATGCCGACACGCAACGGTGGTCCGGTGGCTCCCTGAAACCTGACCTCGCCGGTCGAGCGTGAACGGAGCTGCAGACACGATCGTGCTCAGCCGGCCGGACCGCCTCGGCGACTGCATCATCGCGACATCGGCGATCCGGCCGCTGCACGCGCAGCTGCCGGCCGCGCGCATCATCTTCGCGGCGCGCAAGGCGTGGCTGCCCGTGGTGCGCGAGCATCCGCTGCTTGCCGGCGTCATCGATGCCGACGCGCCCCGCGACGCGCTGGCCGCGCAGCTGCGCGAGACCGGCGCCTCGGCCATCGTGCACATGAACCCCCACGACAACCTCTACGGTGCGGCCGTGGACGCGGGAATCCCCGTGCGCGTCGGCTACGCGCAGAGTGGCTCCAAACACGCGCTTACGGTGGCGCTGCGCGACCGGCGGCGCCGCGGCGAAAAGCACGAGGCGGAGTACAACTTCGACCTGCTCGCGCCGCTCGGCATTCGGCCGCCTGCGCGGCCCCTGCCCGAGGTCCACCTGCCGGCCTCGGCACTCGAGTCGCTGGAACACACGCTCGGCTTCCCGCTCGAGCAGCTCCAGCCGTTTGTCGTGCTCAACCCGACGGCCTTCCTGCTCACTGCGCGCTGGCCCGCCGACCACTTCCTGGTTCTCGCCCGACGCATTCGCGCGGAGACGCCGTGGCGCATTGCGATCGTGGGGGACAAGGCCGGCGATGACGCCGCCCGTGCAGTGGCGCAGGGACTGGGCGACGACGCGCTGGACCTCGCCGGCCGCACCGATGTCGCCGAGCTGGGCTGGCTGCTCGCACGGAGCGCCGGCGTCGTCACCCGCGATACCGGCACCAGTCATCTGGCCGGCGCGGTGGGCGCACCGACCGTCTGTATCTGCGGTCGCAATGAACCCGTGGTGGGTCCCACGCGCTGGCGCGCACTGGGACCCCGCGTCGAGGTCGTGACCAGCCGCCTGCACAAGCGTCTGCTGGAGTCCCATCACCGCTACTGGCGGAGGAGCTTCGCGTCCGTCACGCCGGACGCCGTCTACGAGGCGCTGCGGCGCGTCGCCGACGGCCCGTGATGCCGGCTGGCCGCGACGCGATGGGGCGGCTGCCACCTGCCGCCCCACGATACGCTGCCGCTGCGGCCTAACGCGCCATTACGGCCGGCCGCGTCGTTCCCGTGGGTGGCAGGACCGGTTCCTCGATATAGGATTGCGGCACCGGCCCGGTGAGCGTCAGCAGGAAGGCCCGGATCGACGCGACCTGCGCCGGCGTCAGCTCGTGCCCCAGCTGATGGCGACCCATCAGCACGATGGCATCATCCAGACGTTGCACCGAGCCATCGTGGAAGTATGGCCACGTCTCTTCGATGTTGCGCAGTGACGGGACCTTGAAGACATGGCGGTCGGCTGCCTGTTTGGTGACCGCGTAGCGCCCCTGATCCTTCTGCTCCGGCCAGGCCTGGACCAGCCCCGCCTTCTGGTACATGCCGCCGCCCACATAGGCGCCGGCATGGCATTGCGCGCATCCTTCGGCGACGAAGGTGCGCAGCCCCTCCTTCTCCGCGGGCGTGATCGCGTTCGCATCACCCTGCAGGTATGCGTCCCAGCGCGCCGGCGTGACCAGCCCGCGCTCGAATGCAGCGATCGCGCGGCCGAAATTCTCGAATGTGACGGGATCGGCTGCGTCGGGGAACGCCTGCGCGAACGCCTCGACGTACCCGGGTATCGTGCGGATCGTACGCACCACCATCGTGCCATCCGCCATGCCCATTTCCACTGGATTCAGCACCGGGCCGAGTGCCTGCGCCTCGACGTCGGGCGCGCGTCCATCCCAGAACTGCGCCACATGGCCGGCCGCGTTGTACACGGTCGGCTCGTTGCGGCCGCCCGGCAGATGGTCGTGACCCACCCCCGTGGCCCGGTGGCTCGTGCCATAGTCGTGCAGCGGATGACAGACGTAGCAGGATACCGTTCCGTCCGCGGAGAAACGCGTGTCGAAATAGAGCATGCGGCCCAACGCCACTTTCGCTGGCGTGATCGCATTGCTTTCGGATCCGATGGCCGCCGGCAGCGGCTGGAATGCCCTTGCCTCCTCCAGATCCGGCGCTGTGCTGACCGCAACGCGCGGTTGTGCCGCGCTGCAGCCCCAGCACCAGATCGCGCACGTGACCGCGACCAGCGACAGGCTCGTTCGCATTGCTTGCCTCCTCCCCCTGGCAATCGAGGACGACATCACGCCGCCCTGCTCCTCTCAGGCAGGCACCTCGCGGGCCACGATCGCGCGACCTCGCGGCCGCCGCCACCGGCGACCCACGAACCGGCGAACGCGTTGCAGGCCACAGTGTTTGCCGAAGGCCAGCGGGCGTGCGCCGCCTTCCCCTTGCGAGCCTGCTGTGGTGGGGTGGGACATTCCATCCCCTGCCACGGTTCTCCATACTCCATTTGCGCCCCGTGCTCCGCGTTGGGCAGCGACGAGGTCGCGTTTCCTTTTTCGGGATCAGTCGGACATGATGGCAGAGGCAGGCGGCGCAGCGCCGCGACGCAGCCGGGACAGCCACGAAACCATCCCCGTCGCGGGCCGCCAGGTACAGCTGTCGAATCCCGGCAAGGTGCTCTTTCCCGGACCCGGCTACACCAAGCGCGACCTGGCGCACTACTATCTCGCTGTTAGTGAAGGCGCACTGCGCGGGGCGGGCGCGCGGCCCAACGTGCTGGTGCGCTACCCCAACGGCATCACCGGCGAGTTCTTCTACCAGAAGCGCGCGCCTGCCTCGCGACCGCCCTGGATCGAAGTCGTGACGCTGCGCTTCCCATCAGGACGCAGCGCGGACGAGGTAGTACCGCGCGACGCCGCGGCTCTCGTCTGGCTCGCCAACCTGGCCTGCCTCGAGTTGCACCCGCACCCTGTGCGCACCGATGACCTCGATCATCCCGATGAGCTGCGCATCGACCTGGATCCCGTGCCCGGCGTGCCCTGGTCCCAGGTGCGTGAGGTGGCCGGTGTGGTGCAGGCGACGCTTCTCGATCACGCTCTCGTCGGGTGGCCCAAGACCTCCGGCTCCCGCGGCATGCACGTGGTCGTGCGCATCGCGCGCCGCTGGACCTTCGATGAAGTGCGCCGCGCCGCCCTCGCCTTCGCGCGCGAAGTGGAACGACGCGCGCCCGGCCTCGCCACCAGCAAGTGGTGGAAGGAAGAACGTCACGGCGTATTCGTCGACTACAATCAGAACGCGAAGGACCGCACGGTGGCGTCCGCGTACTCGGTGCGGCCCACACCCGAAGCCCGCGTGTCTGCTCCCCTCGCCTGGGATGAGGTGCCCGCCTGCGAGCCCTCGGACTTCACCCTGGCAACCATGCCCGCGCGCTTCGCGCAGATCGGCGACCGGCACGCAGCCATCGAGGAACATTCCGGATCGATCGAGCCGCTGCTCGAGCTGTCCGCGCGCCACGAGCGCGAAGGTCTGGGCGACGCACCCTGGCCGCCCCACTACCGCAAGCAGAGCGGCGAGCCGCCGCGGGTGCAGCCCTCCAAACGACGTGTTTCCAAACACCCGCTTATCGAGATCGGCCGCGCGAAACGCAAGGAAGATGCACTCGCGGGCCTGGAGCGCTGGAAGAGCCGCCATCCGCAAGCCGCGGCGCTGCTCCAGCCAGCGGACGTGCTGGTCGATTCCATGCGCGGGCGCTCGTCCACGTGGACGCGCATCCGCGTGAACCTGCAGCACGTGCCCGCCGAGCTGCGCCCGGCGCAGGAGCCGCTCGACCCGGACGAACCGGGCGTGGCCGGCTGGTAAGCAACCTGCACATGCCGTGACGGCGGATGGTGTCGAAGTACTCGATCGTGCACAAACAGTTCTTGCCTGCTCTGATGTCGCCTGCGTGCAACGCAAGAGTTTACCTTGGGGTCCGCGTCGATCAGGGCGATCCGCTGCGGGAGCTCCCGCAGACGCTGGAGCCTGCCCGCTGCCGCAGTTTGCATCGAGCACACACCGAGGGCATCCGCGGCGCGCTGGCGCCGAGCGCTGCCGGCCGCAGTCATAGACTGAGCTGTTTCTTCAGCCGCTGCACGACGTCGTTCTTGTTGCGCTTCGTGGCCTCCTTCGGGTTGTCGGCGTACCAGGCCTCGAACGCGGTGCGCAGTGCGCCCAGCTTCGCCAGATCCATGTATTCGCTGTCCTCGTACGACTTGAGCGCGGCATCGAGGGCTCTCAGCTGCGAAGACCGGAAGTGCCAGTCGCGCCACGTGCCGGTCATCCACTCGGCGTGACCCACGACAGTGGCGAACAAATCGTCATCATCCTCGGTGTGTACGTCGATCTCGAAGAACCACATATCGCCGCCGCCCGTCGCGGAGGCCTGCGTCCAGGTTCTTGCCAGGCCATCCCACTTCCACACACCGCCCTGAGTGGCCGCGGTGGAGGCGTGCACGTAGTAGCCGCCGTGACGGACCGCCATGTTGGCGGAGTTGTTCTTCACCCAGGCGGAACACACGATGTGGATGTGCGGAGGGTCCTTGTCGGGGCGCAGCTCGCTGGCCAGCATGCCGAGGTTGTGATCCAGGCAGATCTCGAAGCCGATGCGCAGATTCTCGATATCGCACACGCCGCGGCGACCGCCCGGAATGAAAATCGTGTTCTTGTTGGTTCCCACGACCTCGTTGAAGTCGCCCTGCTTGTTGTAGAGGAATCGCACCTGGCCGTTGAGCAGCGCCCAGGTCGTGTTGCGCATCATGCGTGACCGGTTGGGAAGGTCAGCGGTCTTCTGCAGGGCCACCTGCTTGTGCCAGGGGTTGACATTGACATACTGGTAATAGTTCAGGTCGCGTCTCGCCTGTGCGGCGTCCAGATCCCGGTACCAGGCGATGCTGCCCGGCACGATCAGCATCCGCGGGTACAGGCGGCTCAGCTTCTGAAACTCGAGTACCGCTCTGTCCTTCTCGACCTCGCTCACGGCGCGGTGCCAGCCCCACGCTTCGATCTCGGGCTTCGCCACCAGGTATTCCGGTGCGACGAAGATGCTCTTGATCAGACTGCCGGGCGGGATCTTCGCGCTGTTCATGGCCGTATTCATGCGCACCAGTGCAGAGCGCAGCGCGGTCAAGGACCATTCCAGCGTGCCCCAGTACTGGCTGACGTTCGTGTTCCAGATTCCGACGAGAGCTCGCATTGTTTGCCTCCGAGCCTTCGGTCGAGCGGCGCAGACGACGTCGTGAGCAACCGGTCATCCAACCGTAGCAACATGACGGTCGCGAACGAGGTGGGCAACATGCCGGGCGCGCAACGGTGGTCGCGTGGCCTCCACGCTTGCAGTGGCACTGCGTAATCGACGCGCGCGGCGTGAAGCACGAGGCAGAATGCCACTTGGACCTGCAGGCACGGCTCGGCATCGCACCGAGTGCGAAGGCCTGGGCGACGCGCCCCTTGGCCGCCATACTACCACAAACAGAGCGGCGAGCCGCCGCGGGTGCAGCCCTCCAGACGACGTGTTTCCAAACACCCGCTTATCGAGATCGGCCGCACGATACCCGCGAAAGGCGCATCCGCCTGAACCTGCAGCACGGGCCCGCCGAGCTGCGCCCGGCACAGGAGCCGCTCGACCCGGACGAACCGGGCGTGGCCGGCTGGGGACCGCGACCCTCAGACTCCCCCGCCGAGGACCAGCCAGCCGCCCCAGGTCAGGAAAAGCACAGCGGCGGCCCGTCCGATGTGATGCCCACCGGGCGCTACCTTCTCCGCGAGCATCAGGACTGTCAGCGCAGCCATGCCCACCAGGTTCATCGTGCCCAGGACGAACATCAGAGCCATGACCGCCCAGCAGCACAGCACACACTCGATGCCATGCCGCGCGCCCAGCACGAACGCGCCGCGCTTGCCCGGGCGCCACTCCGTCAGCAGGAAGCCCAGCGGCGTGCGACAGCGACGCAGGCACGCGTGCTTGAGCGGCGTGAGCTGATAGACGCCCGCTCCCATCAGCACTGCGCCCGCGAGCAGCGGGTTCGTGAGTGCACCCTGATGCGAGAGCAGCGCCGCAGTACGCAATCCTGTCTGTGCCAGCGCACCAAGCGCGCTCACTGCACACCAGACGTCGAGATAGGCCAGCACGAACACCCCGGTTCGCAGCAGATAGTGACCGCCCGACCGGCTGCTGACCGCGGCATACGTCACGATCATGGGGGACGCGGCCGGCAGCATCATGCCGAGCATCATGATTGACCACATGGCCAGCCGCACCGTGAACGGGGCGTTAGCATGCATGGGCGCTTCCGACCGCATCACATGCAGCCACGCCAGCACGGTGGCCGTCGCCACGCCGCCCAGCAGGATGCCGCGGTCCCACCACCAGCGGGCGGGCCGGTGCGCGCGGCCGGTGACCGCGCGCACAGCTGCCGCACTGCTCATGGACCGGCGTAGCTGAAGGGTGCTACCATTGCCTGCCGGCCCGCAGCGTCGAACTCGATGCCATGATCGTGGAAGCGCGCGTGACTCGCGCGCCCGACCACCGCCGCGTGACCCGGCGAGACCGCCAGCGGCTGACCCGACACGGTAACCGTGCCTCCGTTCTGGCCCTCGATCGGCTGCCACGTCGAGCTGCCCACCGTGCCCACCGCAAGGCGGCCCCGCTTGCCATTGGTCTCGAACGTGATCGGCACGAAGTGCACACCCGCCACTTCCGCGATGTGCTGGGCGATCCGGGACGGGTGCCCGCCCGCGGCGCCCCCGAAGATCTGCGTCAGCGCGTCGCGCTGCCGCGGATTCGCCCGTTCATTGACGTAGAGCGCCACCTTCCAGTCCTTCTCCTTCATGTTGCCCGGCGTGTGCACACCGAGGGCGACGTTGAGCCCGTCGAGCTGCACGTCGCCAAAGCGGCCCCGGTTCACCTGCCAGCCCACGATTGCCGTGCACGAGCCTTCCGTGGGCGTGCTCAGCATGATGCACGGACACGCCGCCTCACATGTGCACGCTTCCGTGTAGTTGCCCTCGAGTGCCCATTCTTCCGCCATGGCCTGCCTCCGCGGTGAAGGTCGGGGCACCGGCGCCGTCGTTGGCGGGCGCCCTCTCATCCCGCAGTGGCGCAGGACCCGGGCGTCAGGGCTCACCGGCAAGCGGCCGCGGAATGACCCGGCCGCGGTGTCCTGCTGCCCGCATCTCCTGCTATCTTGCGGGTGATGAGAGGGTCGGTACGACCTCCCGACAACCGGACGGATTGCGCATGGCGGATGCGGGGAGCGATCAGGCGTTGCGGGGCGAAGTGACGCGGCTGCTCGAGGAAGCGGCCGGCGGCGCGCGCGACGCGGTGGACCGCCTGGTCCCGCTCGTGTATGAGGAGCTGCACCGCGTTGCGCACCGTCGCATGAGCGCGGAACAGGTCGGCCACACGCTCGACACCACCGCACTCGTGCACGAGGCCTACATCCGGCTGGCCGGCACGGAGCAGATGCAGTGGCGCAGTCGCGCGCACTTCTTCGCCGCCGCGGCTGTTGCCATGCGCCGGGTCCTGATCGATCACGCCGTGCAGCGCAATGCGCAGAAGCGTGGCGGCGGACAGCATTGCATTTCCGATGAAGCGGCCGCTGACATCCTCTTTGCGCCCGATGCGCAGCTCGACGAATGGCTCCAGCTGGATGAAGCGCTGCAGCGGCTCGCCGCGCTGAACGAGCGCCAGAGTCAGGTCGTGGTGTGCCGGTTCTTCGGCGGCATGAGCGTCGAGGAGACGGCCGAGGCGCTGTCCACATCACCCGCCACGGTGAAGCGCGACTGGACGATCGCGCGCGCATGGCTGCACCGCGAGCTGGGCAGCGACACGAGCCTGGGTGCATCCAGCCTGTGAATACCGGCCAGCACGCCAGTCCGCAGGCGGGATCCGCACCACCACCAGAGGTCGCGACCCGCATCAGCGCACAGGAACTGTTCGAGCGCGCCGGTGCACTGCTGCTCGCCGTGCTCGCGCTGAAACCCGATGAGCGCACCCCATTCCTCGACCACGCCTGCGCCGGACAGACGGAACTCCGTGCTGAAGTCGAATCGCTGCTGCGTGCGCACGAACCCGGTGGCGTGCTGGACGCGCCCGTCGCCCGCTTCGCGCCACCCCCCGCCAGCGCCCCGCTCGAGGGACAGACCATCGCGCAATACCAGCTGCTGCAGCGCATTGGCGGTGGCGGCATGGGCGTCGTGTATGTCGCACGCGACACCCGCCTCGGACGCAGTGTCGCGCTCAAATTCCTGCACCCGCAGCTGGGAAGCGACCCGCAGGCCAAGGAACGCTTCCGCATTCGAGGCCAGGGCGGCCGCAGCACTCGACCACCCCAACCTGTGCACGATCTACGAGATCGGCGAGACGGCTGATAATCAGCTGTTTATCGCAATGCCCTTCTACGAGGGCGAGACGCTGCGCCAGCGCCTCGATCGCGGCACGCTGCCCCCCGGGGCCGCATGCTCCATCGCACGGCAGACCGCCACCGGCCTGGCCCGCGCGCACGGGCGAGGCATCATCCATCGCGATGTGAAGCCCGCCAACCTGATGCTCACCGCGGATGGCGTGGTGAAGATCCTCGATTTCGGGATTGCCAAGCTCTCGCGCGTCGAGATCACGCAAGCGGATGCGCGGCCCGGCACCATCGCCTACATGAGCCCCGAGCAGGCTGCCGGCCTCGAGATCGATGGCCGCGCCGACGTCTGGTCGCTGGGCATCGTGCTCCACGAAATGCTCACGGGCACGCGGCCCGTTGCCGGCGTCCTCGATGCGACGCGACTGCGCGAGGCGTTCGCACGAGTGCCCCGAATGAGCCCGGCCGCCGCCAGCGAGCAGAGCACGGCGGCGGAGCAGCTGCTGGGTCGGGCACTCGCGCAGGATGTCGACGAACGCCACGAAACGATCGCCGAATTCGGCAACGAGCTGGATGCCCTGGTGCGGCTGCTGACGCAGGACCCGGCGTCAGCACGTCGCAGCACGGCGCCACGGCGCCTGCCGCGAGCCGCCGTCATCGAGAGCGAATGGCGCCACGCAGCAGTCGCCGTGTGTCGCATTGCCGGATACGCCGACTGCGTCCAGAGCATGGCCGCCGAGCGTGCTGATGCGGAGGTGCGGCGCGTGCATCAGGCTGCACAGCGCGTCGCCCGGGAATACGATGCCACCGTTGAACGGACATCCAACGAGCTGCTGACACTCGTGTTCGGCCTGCCCGTGGCGCACGAGGATGACGCGATCCGCGCGGTGCGCGCCGTGCTCGCGCTGCACGATCGCGTGGAGGGCATGAGCACGGACGCCGCCGCCGACGCACCGCGGCTGCGGCTGCAGAGTGGCATTGACGCAGGCGCCGTGATGGCGCAGCCATCATCGTACACAGCCGCACCCTTCAGCATCAGCGGCGATACCGTTCTGTCGGCGGATCGGCTGTCGGGTCTGGCCTCGCCCGGCGATATCCTGATCAGCGCGGATTGCGCACGACTGACAGGCGATTTCCTGCGTGTGGAGGCGTGTCCGCCGATTGCACTCGCCGGCCGCGCCCAGCCCCTGGTCGCGTGGCGTGTGCTGGGCGATTCCGGACTGCGTAGCCGGCTCGAGGTCGCCGGACAGGCGAAAGGCCTGACGCCGCTGGCCGGACGCGAAACTGAACTGCTGCTGCTGGCACGCGATCTGGATGCCGCCTGCGCCGGCCGCGGCCGCTTCGTCACCATCCTCGGCGAAGCCGGCGTCGGCAAGAGCCGCATGGTGCACGAATTCCGGGCCTCGCTCGCCACCCGCGACGTGCTCGTGCTCCATGGCCGCTGCCAGTCGTACGGCGGCGCCGCGTACCTGCCCTTCGTCGAATTGCTGCGCGATGCGCTGCGCCTCGATGATGTCGCGCCGGGCGAAAGGGCCGAAGCCGCCATCCTCCGCATACGCGAGCTGGATGGGGCGCTCGAGGATTTCATCCCGCTGCTGCTGCACCTGCTTTCGCTGGCGAACGAAGCATGGCCGCTGCCGCAGCACTTGCGTGGCGAACAGTTTGTTTACGCGGCCGAAGAAGCCGTGGCTGCCCTGCTCACCGCACTGACGCGCCGCCGCCCGACTGTGCTGCTGCTCGAAGACTGGCACTGGGTGGACGACGCGTCCGCGGAAGTACTGCGCCAGCTGATCGAGCTGGTCGCCGACCATGCGCTGCTCATCGTCGTCACGATGCGGCCCGATGCGGCCGAACCATGGCCCACATCGATCCAGCACGAGCAGCTGCTGCTGCGGCCGCTGGAGCCCGGCGCCGCACACACCATGCTGTGCGCCTTGCTGCACGTTTCCGAAGTTCCCGCGGATCTGGCTCGCCTGCTGCACGAGCGAACCGGCGGCAATCCCTTCTTCCTCGAGGAGATCTGCCAGACGCTCGTCGAGCAGGGCGCCCTGCGCGTGGAGCGCGGCGTTGTCGAATTCGAGAGGAATGCCGACGAACTGGTGCTGCCTGCCACCGTCCAGGCGGTCATCCGCGTGCGCCTCGATCGACTGGATCCCGCGGCGCGCGATGTCCTGCGCTACGCTTCGGTCGTGGGGCGCGAATTCCCGCGTCGCGTCCTCGAGCACGCACGCGCCACGACCGGCCACCTGCCGGAGGTTCTGGATGTGCTCAAGAGCGCCGGCCTCATACAGCAGACCCGTGTGCTGCCCGACGCCGTCTATCGCTTCAAACACGTGCTTACGCAGGAGGTCACCTACGGTGGCATGCTGGAGCACCGCAGGCGAGAGCTGCACGGACGGGTGGGTGAGGCGATCGAGCAGGTGTACCAGGACCGGCTGGATGAACATTTCGAACGCCTCGCGCATCATTTCAGCAACTCCGGGGATGCGCGCAAGGCCGTCCACTACATCATGCGCGCCGCGGACCGCGCGGGCGGACTCGCGCGCTTCGATGAGGCACTCACCATGCTCGAGCGCGCGCGGGTGTGGCTGGCCCGCCTGCCCGCCGAGGAGGACCGCGACCAGACGCTGATCGCCATTCTGCTGCGTCAGGAACGACTCTGCGAAACCCTCGGACAGCGCGAGCGCCAGCAGCGCATCATCGACGAAATGCTCGCCCTCGTCGAGCAGTCGGGAGACCAGCCCACGCTCGCAGAAGTGTGCGTGCGCCAGGGCGATCTGTACACGCTGCTGCGCCGTTTCGACGACGCCGAAGCCGCGCTCCTGCGCTCCCTCGAGATCCGGCGCGCGACCGGCGATGCACAGGGACAGCGCAACACCCTGCGCAGCCTGGGCCTGCTGCGCGTGCACCAGCATCGCGACGCCGAAGCCCTGGCCCTCGTGGAGGAGGCGCTGGCCATTGATCGCGTACGCGGCGATGACCTCGCCATTGTCGGCGACCTCTCCAACCTGGGCTACATCCTCAAGGGCATTGGCGCTCTGGAGCGCGCCCGCACACAGCTGCTGGCAGGCCTCGAGCTGGCTCGGCGTATCGTGGAGCCGCTCGGCGTAGACAGCGGCGTACGCGGCGATGTCGCCCTGATGGAGAGCTACCTGCTGCACAATCTGGCGAACGTGTATGGCGAGCTGGGCGACGAACAGACGCGCCGCGACTACCTCGAACGCGCACGCGTGCTGACAGCCGGCAAGCGCCTGCCCATCCAGCTCTCCTATCACTACACATCCCTCGCGCACATCCACCTGCGCGCCGGGAGTATCGATGAAGCACTGGAGTATTATCGCGCCGCGGTCGACCTGACGCGGCGCGCGCGCTTCGTGCCGGGTCTGGTGCAGTCGCTGCGCATGCTGGGCGAAGTGCTCGTGGGACTGGGACGGCGCACCGAGGCGCTGGCGTCACTGCAGGAAGCGGCGGAGCTGTTCGCGCAGCTCGAGGACGCCGCCGGTGAGGCGCAGATGCGCAGCCATATTGCGACGACGCTCGAGCGCGACGGCGATACGCAGGGGGCCGGGACCGCCTGGCGTGCCGCCGCCGCACTGTACGCGCGCTGCGGCGATGGTGTAGCCGAGGCCCGGGCGCGCAACAAGCTCGGCATCATCGCCTGGTCGCGTCGGGATCACGATGCCGCCATGGCCGAGTACGAGCGCGCTCTCGCGCTCTTCCGGGAGCAAAGAGATGACGCCGGCGAGGGGCTGATGCTCAACAGCCTGGCGGCGACCCTGCGTGCCATGAGCCGCGCTGAGGATGCCCGCCAGCTGCTCGAGCAGGCGCTCGCGCACCATCGGCGCGCGGGACTGGCGCAACTCGAAGGACACGCGCTTGCACTGCTGGGCGAGATCACACTGGACAACGGCGATGCGGCAGGAGCACTGCGCCACTTCCAGGCGTCGCTCGAGATCCGCCGGCGCACCGCCGACCAGCGGGGTGAGGCCTGGATGCTCTATTTTCTGGCACGGACGCAGGCGAGGCTCGCGGATACGCACGAGGCCGATCGCCTCGCACAGCAGGCACGCGCCCTGGCAGGTGCTTGCGCGGACGCCGAGTTGCTGGCAGCCTGTGATGCGCTCTGATCTGGAATCTCAATGCCCTGAGCAGCCGGAAGGAAGCCAATGCCGCGTTACATCATCGAACGAAATGTCGGCTCACTCACCCGCGAACAACTCGACGCAGCCGGTCGCCGATCCAACGCAGTCCTGGATGACATGCCGGAGGTGATCTGGATCCGCAGCTATGTTTCCGATGTGGCGGGCAAGATCTACTGCGAATACGACGCGCCCAGCGCCGAAGCCGTGGCCGAACACGCGCGCCGGGCCGGCCTGCCTGCCGATCGCATCATGGAAATCTCTCTCGAGATCAATCCCGCCATGTTCCGCTGAGGCGGTGCCCTCCGGAGAAGCGGGATGTGCGCCGCCGACCCGCGTCAGGCACCCTTCGATCCTGAAACGAACACGTCGTCCAGCTGATAAGGAACGGTTACCTCCAGCTGTTCGTAGCGGCAGTCAGCCGGGTGCTTGTCCGGCCGCCAGCGCAGAAACGTCGCGGCATGGCGGAAACGGCTGCCCTGCATGTGGTCGTACTTCACCTCGCACACGCGCTCGACGCGCAGCGGCTCCCACGAAAGGTCCTTCCCCGCGCTCCACCGGCTCTGCATGCCCGGCACACGGCGAGGCTCGCTGCCCGGCGCCATGGCCCACTCGCGCCACGGGTGGCCGTCCAGCGCGCCCTCGCGCAGCGGCGCCAGCTCGGCAACCAGCTCACGTCGCGTCGTCATGGTGAACGATGACGTGACCCCGACATGCTGCAGCCGCCCCGTGTCATCATAATGCCCAGCAGCAGCGAGCCGATCATGTCACGCCCGGTCTTGTACCAGCGGAAACCCGCCACCACACAGTCCGCCGTGCGCGCATGCTTGATCTTGATCATGGCGCGTTTGCCCGGCTGATACGGCGCGTCCACCGGCTTGGCCACTACGCCGTCCAGCCCCGCACCCTCGAATTCGTCCAGCCAGCGCGCCGCGGTCCCGGCGTCGCGTGTCATGGGCGTGAGGTGCACGGGCGGTTGCGCACCGGCGAGCAACTGCTCCAGCAGCAAGCGGCGCTCGCTCTGCGGCTGGTCCATCACCGTGCGTCCGCCCACCGCCAGAATATCGAAGGCGACAAATGCCAATGGTGTCTCCTGCGCCAGCTTCGCCACCCGGGATGCCGCCGGATGCAGTCGCATCTGAAGCGCTTCGAAGTCCAGACCCCGCGCCGTCGCGATCACGATCTCGCCATCCAGCACGCACCCGGCCGGCAGACGCGCGAGCAGCACATCGTGCAGCTCCGGGAAGTAGCGATCCAGCGGGCGCAGGTCGCGACTCTGGATGTACACGTCCTGCTCGCCGCGGAAGACCAGCGCGCGGAAACCATCCCATTTCGGCTCGAACAAGAACGAGCCCCCGCTCGGCAGTTTTTCCGCCAGCTTCGCCAGCATCGGCTCGATGGGCGGCGCAATGGCAAAGGACCCGGCGTTGTCTGGCACCGTCATCGCTGCACACCACCTGCGCAGGAAAGATCAGCGGGCTTGGGTACCGGGGAATCTGTCGCCTGTGCCGCCCGCCGCAACACCGCCCGCCGTTACCGTAGACACGGTCCGCATGGCCCGGATCGGTTCAGCCTGCACCGTCCGCAACAAGGGCCACCCCGGGTGCGGCCGGGAAATGCCCTGACTTGTCAGTGCGCGGCTCTGCGCGCAGGGCCAGGCGTATCGACTCGCTCCTGGTCCTGCGCGGCCCTGCGCGGAGCCGCGCGGCAGTGCCCGCTCAGCTGATGACCGCCGGCCGCCGCTTCTTCAGCAGCGCCTCGATTTCGCCGATCTCGCGTGGCGCCGTGCTGATGCGCTCGAGGCCTTTGTCCGTGATGAGGTAGTCGTCCTCGATGCGAACACCGGTGTTCTGGTACTTCAGCACCGCGGCCTTCACCTTTGCAATGAAAGCGCGGTTGCGCGGCGTGTCCGGCAGCACGTCGAGCGATGCCGTCGAGATGTAGATTCCCGGCTCGATCGTGAAGGCGTCGCCCACCTTGTAGGTACGGTCGCCGAAGGAGAACTGCGCGGGATCGTGCACGGCCAGTCCGAGTCCGTGGCTGATGCCGTGGATGAACCAGAGGTTCGCCTGGCTGCAGGCGTTGCCCTGTGAACAGTTGGCTGGCCAGGGCGGATCGAACTGCGCGTCCGCACTCTCCACCAGACCCAGTTTCGCCAGTCCCTGTGCGCGCACGATGAACGATGAGTCCTGCGCCATCTGCTGCTTCATGCCCGCCTTCGAATTGCGCTCGGCCGCTGCCTGCCCATCGCGTACCAGCTGATAGATCTCGCGCTGCGCGGGCGTGAACGTCCCGCTCACGGGAATGGTGCGCGTGATGTCGGCGGCATAGCCGTGGTACTCGCCAGCGGCATCCATCACGACGAGGTCGCCGGGCTTCGCCTGCGCCGTGTCCTTCATGTAGTGGAGCTGCGTACCATTCGCGCCCGCGCCCACGATGGAGCCGTATGCCGGCCGCTCCGCGCCCAGACGGGTGAACGTGAACTCGAGTGCTGCGCGCAGCTCGTACTCATGCCTGGGATCTGCCGTGAGCATGGCGGCGCGATGACCCTCCGAGCTGATCTCCGCCGCCTTGCGCAGCAGTGCCATCTCGGCTTCGCTCTTGTGGGCCCGAAGCTGCTCGACGATGCGCTGCGCATCGTGCACGGTCACGCCGGCGTGTTTCGCCGCGAACGCACGCATGAAGGCCTGCCCGCGCGTGAGCGAGTCGGCGCGCGCGAAATCCGCGTCTTCGTAGTCCGCGAGCGTGTAGAAGGGCTGCCCGCTGCGCGCCAGTGAATCGAGCACACCGGCGAGCGCCTGGAACGACCGGGCGCCCACACCGAAGTCGCGCTGCACCGTGGCCGTGTCCGGCCGGCGGCCGTAATAAAAGGCGCGGCGAGGATCGCTGGGCGTGACGAAGATCGTGCTCGCGCCCTTGCCATCATGCACGACCATGACGAAGCCCGCATCGGGCTCATCGAAGTTCGTGAGGTAGTGGAAGGACGGCAGCTGGAAGAACGTGCCGAAGTCGTTGACCAGTGTGCGCCCGCCGAAGGCGACGACGACGCCGTTCCCCACCCGCCTGGCGAGAGAATCGCGTCGGGCAGCGAATTCGCTGGCCGGGATCTGCGCCTGAACGACACGCGGCGAGGACAGTACGATGAGGAGAAGCGCAATCTGGACCAGCAGGAACGCCTTGACCCTGTTCATGGCACACCTTGACGTTTGACGCGGAATCCGACCCGGGGTGTGCCAGTTTATCGAGCCGCCAGGTGGCCCGCAACGCGTGGCGGGCCAGGGCCGGAGTGGCGCAGGCCTGATAACATGGTGTCAGGATCCGGCCCGGCAGGTGGCAGCTGCGCCGGGACCGGACGAAAATCGTCGACTTGCAATGCCCGCCCCGGAGAGGAGGCAGGATGCGCACCCTGGCGCGCTCCGCCGCACCTTCAGCTGGGGCGTAGCCCCGCCGGCGAGGCGAGCCGCCGGCTCGGATCCAGTGACGCCGCCGTGTCCCGGATCAGCCCCAGGTTCAGCATTTCCTTGAGCGAGCGAGTGCACCGGTGACGTGCAGGAACAGCATGATCGAGTAGAATGACATTGGCCCGCCTCCTTCCCCGTTTGTTCGGCGATTCCCTTCCCATATCGGTTCAGTGTGACACGGGCTGCGGACGATTCCGCGATGGCGCGAACGTCACTTCCGGTAGACGTAAGGCGACCTGAGTTGTGACATGGGGAGTGCCCTGCGGATCGGCATTGCGTACGCGGCGGCGCGGCGTAGACTGCAGACTCCACGACGTCAGGAGCGTGAATCATGGCTGAAGGCTCATTCATCGCCCGCGCCTTCCACGGTCGCCGGGCGACCGCGCCGCCCGGTCGGCTGCCGCCCGGTCAGTACGAGACGCGGGACTTCCCGGTCCTCTCGGCCGGTCCGACGCCGCGCACACCGCTGGCTGCATGGGATTTCACGATCCGCGATCGCGCCGGCCGCTCGCTGCGCTGGTCGTGGGACGAGATGATGGCGCTGCCGCACGAAACGCCCACGGTCGACATCCATTGCGTAACGAAATGGTCGAAGTTCGACACGAAGTGGGAGGGCGTATCGCTCGACACACTGCTCGCTGCGGCGCGAGCCGCAGGTGTGGCGGATGGCGAGTTCGTCGTCGCCTTCAGCGATGGCGGCTACACCACCAACCTGCCGGCTGCCGACGTGACCGGCGGCAAGGCATGGGTAGCGTTCGGGTACGACGGCAAGCCGCTCGCGCCCGAGCACGGCGGACCGGCCCGCCTGCTCGTGCCGCACCTGTACTTCTGGAAGAGCGCGAAATGGGTGCGCGGTCTTCAGCTGCTGCAAAGCGATGAGCCCGGATTCTGGGAGCAGCTCGGCTATCACGACCGCGGCGATCCGTGGCGCGAACAGCGGTATCAGGGTGATCCCTGACGCGCCCGTCGCCTCGCCGGCGCGGCTCGTCTGGCGTGTCGCGACGGTCGTGCAGCAGCGCGAGGAAACGACGCGCGCCTGCACAATCGTTCTCGAAGTGCCCGAGTGGCCGGGACACCGCGCCGGGCAGCACGTCGACGTACGCCTCGTCGCGGAGGACGGCTACCAGGCGCAGCGCTCCTACTCGATTGCGTCGCCGCCCGAGGATGCACGGGTGTCCCTCACCGTGGAACGACTCGACGATGGCGAAGTGTCGCCGTACCTGTGCGAGGTGCTGCGCCCCGGCGATGGCGTCGAGGTGCGCGGCCCGATCGGCGGCTACTTCGTGTGGACCGTCGCGCAGGGAGGGCCGTTGCTGCTCGTGGCCGGCGGCTCCGGCATCGTACCGCTCATGGCCATGCTGCGCCATCACGCGCGCGCCGATGCTGCGGCACGCGCGCAGGTGCCGGTCCGGCTGCTCTACTCCGCACGCTCGCTGGACGACGTGATCTACCGCGAGGAGCTGGAACAGCTGGCGCAACAACCGGGCGTCGAGGTGGTGTTCACGCTGACACGCGAGGCGCCGGCCGGCTGGACCGGGCTGCGCCGTCGCATCGACCGCGCCATGCTGCAGGAAATGAGCTGGCCACCGCCGCAGATGCCACGCACGTTCGTGTGCGGGCCGACGCCGCTCGTCGAGTCAGTGGCGACGCTGCTCGTCGAGCTCGGACACGATCCGGCTCGCGTGCGCACCGAACGCTTCGGGCCGACATCCTGAAGCTCGCGCAACATCGTGTTATCACGCTTCATCAGGAGGCGACATGCAGACCGAGGAAATGCGGCTCGACGGAAACGCCGCTGGCGGAGCCTTGCGCCAGGTCTTTGCGCAGGACGTGACCATGGCGCTCGCCACCTGCATGGGCTGCGGGACGACAAGGCCCGTGGGCGCCCTCCTCGAGTACGGTCAGGAGATGGGTGTCGTCCTGCGCTGCCCCTCCTGCGACAATCCGGTGCTCCGTCTGGTGCGCACACCCGGCTGGCTGCGCCTCGACGCCTCGGGCGTCTCCTTCCTGATGATTCCGGAGAGCCTCCCGATCTCCTAACATGCGCGGCGAGCAGCCGCGTCAGGGTGCAGGGACCAGGCCTCAGTGGGCGCGACGAAAGCGGAATTCCGCCGCGCAGAAACAAGCCGGCCCGACCGCGATCACGCGCGTCGGGCCGGTGCGGATTACCAATCGGGACGGCCGGATTTGAACCGGCGACCCCCTGAACCCCATTCAGGTGCGCTACCGGGCTGCGCTACGTCCCGTCGAGGCACGGAACATAACCCGGTCCCCACGCCCCGGCCAACCCTGGCCCCGTTGATCCGCGTTCCCGAACCGCCGGCCGGCCGCGCTCTGCGACGTGTTTCTGAACCTCAATCGCTGGGCGCCTGAGGCCGCGTTCAGTGTCGCGCAGCGTCGTGGCTGCTGCGGGCGGCGCCGTCAGACGCTGCCGCCCGCAGCGTCACATCGGTGAACCACGCCTCGGTGTCCAGTCCCACCCACAACGCGATCATGCCGCCGCGCTCGCCGTGCTTGAGGTCGTTCACCACCAGCGTCGGCTGCTTCGCATCGCCCACGAAGAGCTTCGCCTTCGAGCCCGCGACTTCAATGCGTACTTTCGTCCACGCGCCCGGCTCGAGGTCGGCGTACGACTCGTACACGCCGGGCGTCTCCTGCCGCAATCGCTGCCACGTGTACCCGGGATACGGAATGTACTGTGTGGCATGGTTGCGGCGCAGCTGGTCGTCCGCGCGGCCATTGGTCGGGCGCAGGTAGAAGCACTCGAATTCGCTGGCGCCCGGCTGCACGTGGAATGCGATGCCCACGAATCCCCGCGCCACGGTCGTGTCGCCACCCGCGCGCGGTGCGCCCGCGACAGCGGTTTCGATCGTGCCATTCGTGAACGACGAGCCGGAAACCAGCACCATGGATTCGTTCGGCGCCTGATAATCGCCTGTTGCAGGACCATTCGCCTGTACCACGTGCAGCGCGCGCCGGCCGCGGTACGTCCCCACGTCGGCCACCACTTTTTCCGGGGTCAGCCGGGCAAGGGAATCCACGCGCAGGACCGTGGATGGCGGCGTCGCCTGCATCCCCTGGCCGCTGGCACTGCCGGCCACCAGGCCTGACACGGCGATAAGGGCGCCCTGCCGTACGCGCCGCCCGAGCCCGCGCAGCGCAACCGCCATGCGTGCATTCATGGTAATCCAGCCGGAAATGGAAGTTGTAAGGCGCGCGTTCCCGGACGTGGCCGGCGTTACGCGCGTGCGCGCGCTGTAGAGAAAGCGATTCCGTCAGAGCGCCACAAGCCCGCTGGGAGCGAGCGCTGCCTGCGCGGGCCGAGTCGATCCTGCAGTGCCACCATATTCGAGCGACGCCGGCCTGTCCACCGGCGTCGCTCGTCTTCCAGAAGCCGGAGCGTTCAACGTACCCGTGCTCCTGTTACCGCGGACCTGCGCTCCAAGCGCCCATGCCGCGTTGCGGAGGTACACGGCACGCGTCGACGCTGGTGCATCAGCGATTCACCATCAGCACGCGGTCCTGCCCCACGATGCGCTGCCCGCTCCGCGTGTTCGCCTGAATGTCGGCCTGCGTCGAGGCACAGGTCAGCTGCGTATCGCCCAGGCGCACCTGGATCAGCATGTCGAGATCACGGTCGCCATCGACATCGGTCAGCTGCTGCACGGCGCCGCCGTCATCACGCCGCCGGATCTCGGATGCGCCGGCGACGCGCACACTGTTCGCATCCACCGTCGCGGCATTGAAGCGGTCGTTCGTCAGGATCGCCACGCGAATCGTGAAGCCCGGATCCGTGCACGGGATCACGTTGTTCGGGTCGTCCGGCCGCACATTGATGGCGACTTGCGTCGCAGCGAGGTCGACCGTCCAGATCACCGCGCGCGTCCCGTCCACAACCGACCGGCTCATGCCGGCGATCACCCCCAGGTTGTTGATGGCCTTTGCCTCGCTGTCGTACTCGCCCGGCGTACCCAGGTCGATCATCACGCCCTTGCGCCACAGGAACGCGTGCGCTTCCCCATAGGCTGTGCCGCTGTAGCCGACGATATCGCCAGCGTCGTTGATGTCGTACGCGCCGCCACCGCTGCCGCCAAGTGTGCCGAGATCGGTCATCACACCGTTGCGCCACAGGAAGGCGCGGCTGCCGTGGTAGTGATCGGCGTAGCTCTCGCCCACAATGTCGCCGGCGCTGTTGATCCCGAACGCCTGGCTCGCATAGCCGTACGCGCCGCCCAATGTGCCCAGGTCGATCATTGTGCCGTGACGCCAGAGAAAGGCATGAGCAACGTGAAATGCGATGTCGGCTTCTCCGACTACGTCTCCGGCTGCGTTGATGTCTGTTGCCACGCTGTTCGGCCCACCCAGCGTGCCGAGATCGGTCATGACTCCGTTCTGCCATAGCATGGCGTGCGTGGGAGATTTGAAGTCAGGCAGGATTATGCTCGAACCGGCGATCAGCCCGGCATTGTTGATGCCGAGGGCATCGCTGACCGGGCCGCCAAAAGTGCCCAGGTCGGTCAAAACTCCGTTCTGCCAGAGAAACGCGCGCTCGAGTTCGGTCGTCATGCTCTGCCCGACGACCTGACCGGAATTGTTGATGGCCTGTGCCACGGCAGACGAGCCTCCGAGCGTACCGAGATTGGTCATCACCCCATCGCGCCAGAGGAACGCGCCCGACCACCCGTCCTCGGTGTCGCTCCACCCGACGACCTCGCCCGCATCATTGATGTCCCACGCCCACGACCACCCCCACGTCGCCAGTGTACCGAGCGAGCGCAGGGTCACGACCGGCGGAACGACAGCCGGCGCAACCGCCATGCGCACCGGCGCCATGACCGTCGGATCCGAACAGGCCGTTAGCAGAACCAGCGCGCCCGCAAACCCCCATATCCTTCTCACAGGTCACCTCCATGTGACGGACTCTTCCAGCCCTCGCTGCCGCCCCGCCGCGGCATGCGCGGGATGCCGTGCAACAGATGGTGGCGGCGCTGCCAGCGGAGTGTAGGGCGGAAGCGCAAAGATGTAGGCAGCCGGCGACCGCCTCCGTAGTCGTTCCGTTGCGTCGCAACTTTGCATTGCCATGGCTGAAGAACTGAGACAATACGCCCCACACCGGGTTGACAGCGGTTTCGCGAAAGTCGTTGTTAGGCTTGAGCGGAGGAGCAGGGAAGCGGAGTTCGTGCCCCTCCGCCTCGCCCGCCAACGGGTGCCCTTGCCCGCGCCTGACCCCTCAACCCGACCCCCATCCCTGTCCCTCGCCCGGAACCGTCGCGCGCGAGCCGGATCGCCGGCCCACCTCTTGCGCCCGCCGCGAGCATGTACAATTATGTAGGCATGCCCACGCGATCATTCCTCGGCGAGTTCGAGCACCTCGTGCTCCTCGCCGTGCTGCGACTCGGCGACGATGCCTTTCCGCCCGCCGTGCTGGAGGAAATCGCTGCGCGCACGGGGCGCGAGGCGAGTCGCGGCGCCGTGTACATCACGCTGGACCGGCTGGAAGAGAAGGGAATGCTGCAGTCGACGGCAGAGCCGGGGCCACCGGAACGGGGCGGGAGGCCGCGTCGTCGCCTGCAGCTCAGTCATGCGGGACTGGCCGCGCTGCGCGATTCACGCGATGCGTTGATGAGTCTCTGGGATGGCGTGGAGCAGCGGCTTGGACGCGCCTGAGCCACAGATCGTGAAGCCGCCCGTGCTGAGCGAGCGGCTGCTGCGCGCGGCATTGCCGCGTGGGGTTTCCGGTAACTCCGCGCTGGGTGATATGGCGGAGGAGTTCGCGCGTCGCGTCCGTGGCGATCGGCGCGGGGCCGTTCGCTGGTATCGGCGCGAGGCGGCGGGACTCGCGTTGCGTTTCGCGCTGGAGCGCATGCGTCGGGCCGTGCACGCGCGGGCGCGTTCGCTCCCGACAGTACCAGCCCGGCGCCGGCGAGGAGGCAGGATGGGCTGGTCGATCGGGCAGGATGTGAAGCTGGCGCTGCGTACGCTGCGCCGCAGTCCGGCGTTCACGCTCATTGCCGTAGGCACTCTGGTGCTGGGCATCATCATGAACGCGGGCACGTTCTCGCTGGTGGATTCGCTGGCGTTCCGGCCTCTGCCCGTGCGCGATGCCGCCAGCCTCGTTGCCGTCTTCGGCGACCGCACGGACGCGCATCTGCTGGACTTCTCCTACCCGGACTACATCGACTATCGCGATGGCACGAAGAGCGTGTTCCGCGGTGTGGCGGGCTTCTCCGAGGGACCGGTCAGCCTGAGCGCGCAGGGTCAGGATGCGGTCATGGCGTGGACGCACGTGATAACACCGGATTACTTCGACGTGGTGCGTCCGCGCGCGCAGCTGGGCCGGCTGCTCGGCCCCGATGACGAGACGGCGGTCCTGCTCAGCCACGCCTTCTGGGTGCGACAGTTCGGCAGTGACCGCGCCGTCCTGGGCCGGTCGGTGCGCCTGAACGGGCATCCGTTCACGATCGTGGGTGTGGCCGCGCGCGGCTTCAGCGGTACGCGTCAGTTCGCGTATGCACCGGAGTTGTGGGTGACGACACACGCGGCCCCATGGGTCTTCCCGGGCAGTGATGGCCTGCTCGCGGCGCGCAACACGTTCTGGCTGCAACTGGTCGCGCGTCTGCAGCCGGGCGTCAGCCTGGCCCAGGCGAAAGCCGCGGGCGACGCCGTGGCGCACAGTCTGGGCGGAACATTCCCCGCCTCGCACGGGGGGCGGGCGGTCACGCTCTTTCCCAACGGGCAGCCCATCAACCCCTGGGCCTGGCAGGGCGGCGAGCTGCGCAGCGCGGGTCTGGTGGCGCTCCTGGGCGCCGGGCTGATCCTGCTCATTGCCTGCACCAATGTGGCCAACCTGCTGTTAGCGCGCGGCACGGCGAGGCGGCGCGAAATGGCGGTGCGGTTGTCACTGGGCGCCAGTCGCTGGCGGGTAATGCGCCACGCCGTCATGGAAAGCGCGCTGCTGTCCATGGCCGGCGGCGCGCTGGGGGTGCTGCTGGCGGGCCCCTTCATCCGGTTGCTCAATCGCCTGCAGCCGCCGCTCGATTTCGCCAGCGCCTTCCAGATCACGCTCGACTGGCGCGTCGTCGTCTACACGGTGCTGGCGTCGGCCTGTGCCGGTCTGCTGGCTGGCGCGCTGCCCGCATGGCGCGAGGCCGACAACGACGCGGCGGCCACACTGCGCGCGGCGAGTGGCGGGGCACGCCAGCGTTCCCGCCTGCTGAGCGCGCTGGTCGTGGCGCAGGTGACGGTCTCCATGATCGTGCTGGTGTCGGCCAGTCTGTTTCTGCGCAGCCTGGCGCACGCGCGCCAGATCGACGTGGGTTTTCCGCGCGCGCACGGCCTGATCGTGACGCTCGATCCTGCGCTGCAGGGTTACAGCGATGCGCAGGTGCACGTCTTCTATGATCGCCTGCTCCGCGATCTGCGCGCACTGCCGGGTGTGACGCGCGTCTCGCGCGCGAACCACATACCCATGGATGGCAGTACGTCCAGTCTCCGCGTTGCGGCCGAAGGGGTGGCAGCCACGGATCAGGACCGCCCATCGGTACTGTTCCAGAGCGTGGAGCCGGGCTGGTTCGAGACGCTCGGCGTGCCCGTGCTCGAGGGCCGCGAATTCATGGTTAGTGACACGCCGCACTCGCCGTTCGTCGCCGTCATCAACCAGACGCTCGCCCGTCGCCTCTGGCCCGGCGCCTCGCCCATGGGCCGGCGCATCGAGACGGGCATGGGCACCGCCGAGATCGTGGGCGTCGTGCGCGACACGCACATCATGACCCTGAGCGAGTCGCCGCAACCGGTGCTGGCACTGAGCGCCCGCCAGATTCAGGGCACGCAGTACTCGGTGCTGCTGCGCACCGCCGGCGATGCACGCCTGCTGGCGCCCGGTGTGCGCCGCGTGCTCGCCCGCATCGATCCCACCCTCGCCGTCATGGGGCTGAAGACGCTCGACGAGGAGACCGAACAGGCGTACTCCGCCGTACAGGGCGGTGCCATTGGTTCGACGACGCTGGGTCTTCTCGCATTGCTGCTCACCGCGGCCGGTCTTTACGGAGTGGTGGCGTACGGCGTGGCGCAGAGTCAGCGCGAGATCGGCATCCGCCGCGCGCTCGGCGCGCACCAGAGCTCGGTGGTAGGCATGGTCGTCGGGCGAGGCCTCCGTCTCGTGCTCATCGGGCTCGCGCTCGGGCTGGTCCTTGCCGTGGCCGGGACTCGCCTGCTGCGTGGCATGCTCTACGGCGTGAGCCCCACCGACCCACGCGCACTGCTGCTCACGGCTCTCGTGCTCACTGGTGTTACTGTGCTCGCCAGCTGGTTGCCGGCTCGCCGCGCCGCCACCGTCGACCCCATGCGAGTGATGCGCGCCGAATGATGCCGGGTTTTCCCTGCATTCCGTGACCCATCGCGCCGCGTGGGCGCTGCGGAATGGCCATGCACAGGCATCGTGCATGCGAAGATAGGGGTTTCCCCGGGTGTGCAGGTAAGGCATTTCCGCACATCACACGCTGTTATTTCCCGCTATTCCCGCGCCAACCGCGGACGATACCATTTCCGCACGCGCCAATCTTCCAATCCTGACAAGCGAGTGCAGAATAGCCGGACACGCCCCCGGAGTGACGGCGCCATGACAGCTTCGAGTCAGCCCGACGAACGCGCACGGGACTCCACGGGTCAATCCAACCGGACGGGCCGTGCCGCGGGCACGCCCGCCGAATTGTATCGCATTCTCATCGAGTCCATCCGTGACGACGCCATTTTCCTGATCGATCTGCAGGGTTTCGTCTCCACGTGGAATCCGGGCGCGGAGCGCATGTTCGGCTATCCGTCAGGGGAGATCGTGGGCCGACCCTACTCTCTGGTCCTTTCGGATGCGGACGCGGCGGGCCGGCCCGGAGACCGGCTGCTGCGCACTGCGGCGAAGGCCGGCACTCTGGCGGAGGAAGGCTGGCGCATGCGGCGCGACGGCACGCGCTTCTGGGCACAGGTCGTAATCACACCGATCGGCAATGAAGCAGGGGAGTTGACGGGGTATGCCGCGGTCACGCGCGATCACACGCAGCGGCACCGTGATGAGCAGCTGTTCCGCGCCGCCGTCAACGCCTCGCCCAGTGGCATGGTGATGATTGACGCCGACGCGCGCATCACGCTCTGCAACCGCGTGCTGGCCGGCATGTTCGGGTATGCCGAAGGGGATCTCATCGGCCAGCCGCTGGACATGCTCGTGCCTCAGCGCTACCGCGAACGCCACAACGTCCTGACTGCCGCGTTCTTCTTTCATCCGGGCTCCCGTCAGATGGGCGCGGGCCGCGAGCTGATCGCGCTGCACGCGGATGGCCACGAGTTCCCGGTGGAAATCGGCCTCAATCCGCTGCAGCTCGACGACGCGCCCCACGTGCTCGCGTCGATCATCGACATCACCACGCGACGCCGGACACAGGAGCAGCTGCTGGAGCGCGAAGCGCGCTGGCGCATCCTCATGGATCACGCCAGCGACGGCATCAACATCGTGAATGCCGAGGGCATCGTGCAGGACGTGAACCCGCGCATGTGCGAGTTGCTGGGCGTCGCGCGTGAAGACATCATCGGCCATCACATCAGCGAGTTCTCGATTCGGGAGACCGCCGCCGAAGCCACGGGGCACATGCACCAGTTGGCGCGGCACAGCGGGGGCGGTCCGCGCCGCACGGAATTGCGGCGCGGCGATGGCAGCAGCGTCGTCGTCGATTTCAGCAGCAGTGCGGTGAGCCTGGGCGGAGAAGAGCTGTTCGTCGCCATCGGCCGTGACATGACGGCGCACCTCCAGCTGGAGAATCAGCTGCGCCAGGCGCAGAAGATGGAAGCGGTGGGCAGGCTGGCCGGCGGCGTGGCGCACGACTTCAACAACCTGCTCACGGTCATCAGCGGTAACATTGAGTTATTGCGCGATCAATTCGCAGCGGGCACCGAGCACCACGACATGATGGGTGAAATCGCACAGGCCTCGCGGCGTGCTGCGGAGCTGACGCGCCAGCTGCTGGCCTTCAGCCGCCAGCAGATGCTGGCCCCCCGCATTCTCAATCTGCCCGATCTCGTGCACAGCACGGAGCGCATGCTGCGCCGACTGATCGGCGAAGATGTACAGCTGGTGACCCGCTGCGCGCAGGACACGGCGCCGGTGCGCGCCGATCCGGGTCAGATCGAGCAGGTGATCCTCAACCTGGCGGTCAACTCACGCGACGCCATGCCCGATGGCGGCACCATTACCATCGAGACCCGCACGCTCGATCTGCACGAGCGCGAAGTGGGTGAGAACGCGACGCTGGCCGGCGGGCGCTGGGTGCTGCTCGCGATCAGTGATACGGGCACGGGCATGAGCGATGAAGTGAAGGCGAATATCTTCGAACCGTTCTTCACCACGAAGGACCCCGGCAAGGGCACCGGCCTGGGGCTCGCCACCGTGTACGGCATTGTGAAGCAGAGCGAGGGGTTCGTGGCCGTGGATAGCGAGCAGAATCATGGCACCACGTTCCGGGTCTACCTGCCTGCGGCGAGTGTTCCCGAGTTCGTTGCCCAGGAGCAGACGCCGCTCACGGCGCCGGGCGGATCCGAGCGTCTGTTGCTCGTGGAGGACGACGAGCTGGTCCGGTCGCTCGCTCGCCGCGCACTGGAGCGCCGCGGTTACGCGGTGCTCGAAGCCGCCGATCCTGATCAGGCGCTGGCCATGGCCGCCGCGGAAACACAGCCCATTGAACTTCTGCTCACGGATGTAATCATGCCCGGGATGAGCGGCCGCGCGCTGGCCGAACGGCTGACGGCGTTCCGGCCCGGCGTGCGCGTGCTCTACACATCAGGCTACACGGATGAAGCGATTCTCCGACTGGGTGTGCTCGAGCACGGACTCGCCTTCCTGCAGAAACCCTACACGCCCGAGTCGCTCGCCCGTAAAGTCCGCGAAGTTCTCGACTCCTGATTCCTCAGGGCAGTACGGCGGGCGTATTGGCAATGCGCTCGCGCTCCGGCTCCAACACGCAGGCGTCGCCCGCGGTGCAGTCCGTTGCAGGCTAGGCGCTGGCCGCCGCGCTCACGTCGGCCAGTATCGGCAGCTGGGCCTCCGGCGGCACGTGCTCGCTGGCCGATTCGATCTGCTCCAGCGTGTGCGCTGCACGCAGCAGCCCATCCAGCACACGCGCGTCGAACTTGCGGTCGCGCATCGACTGCATCCAGCCCAGGGTTTCATCCAGCGTCCACGCCGTCTTGTAGGGCCGGGCGTGGGTGAGCGCGTCGAAGACGTCCGCCACCGAGACGATGCGGCCGGACAACGGGATCTGCTCGCCGCGCAGACCGGGCGTGTAGCCGGTGCCATCCCAGTTCTCGTGATGGTAGAGCGCGATTTCCTCAGCCATCTGGAGGATGGGCGAGTTGCTGCCGGCCAGCATGCGCGCACCGATGGTGGTGTGAGCCTTCATCACATCCAGCTCGTCCAGCGACAGCGGCCCCGGCTTGAGCAGAATGGAATCCGGAATCGCGATCTTGCCAATGTCATGCAGCGGCGCCGCGTAACGCAGCAGCTCGACTTCTGCTGCGGGCCGATCGAGGTTCTGCGCGATGGCGGCCGAGAGCTGACCCACGCGCTGCACGTGCGCGCCATCCTCGTAGTCGCGGTACTCGGCCACCAGCGCCATGCGATTGGCGACATCCACTTCGGCGCTTTTCAGCTGGCGCGTCCGCTCTACCACGCGGTCTTCCAGCCGCCCTGTGAAATCGCGCAGACGTAGCAGGTTGCGCACGCGCAGCGTCACCTCGGCCGCGTCGTAGGGCTTGGCCACGAAATCCGAAGCGCCCAGCGCCAGTGCGCGCTGCTTGGCTTCCGCCGTCATGTCACCCGAGAGTACGACCAGCGGCAGGAACTGATCGTCCGGCACGCGCGACCCCAGCTGCTGCAGCAGCGCCAGACCGTCCAGTCCGGGCATATGCAGGTCGAGCAGTACAATGTCAGGCTGGAATTCCTGAAACAGCGACAGGACCATACGCGAATCCGTCGTCGTCTGTACCTGCTCGTATCCCTGCCGTCGCATGACGCGTTCGAGCGCGTGCACGATCAGATCCTCATCGTCCACGATCAGCACGCGATGGGTTTCCTTTTGCGTGAATTCCCCGTTCGTCGCATTCATGGGCTTCACCTGCAGATGCATAGGCCGGTGCGCCGCTGACTCCCGGGCAGCGGCGGCGCGTATCTGCAGTATCGGTCCATCGGGACCGAGCTTTCATGCGAGATCGCCTGCCACCGGTCGCGCCTGTGCCTACACGCGTGTCGGTCATGTCCCGACACCGGTTGCACGCCCGACGGCCGATCCTTTGCCCTACTGCGAGCGTTGCCGGGGAAGGCGCGCTCGTCGCTCTCGGACGAGCCGGAAGGAGCTCCTTGGATCAACGGTTCCCTGACCACGGGGCACAGCCAGCCGCGCAGCGCATGCCGGACCACGAGCGCGCTGCCGTGCCGGCCGCGTCCGCGGAGCTGAGTGCGCTCGCGCTCGCCAACCTGCCTCTGCCTCAGCTGATGCAGCGGACGGCAGAGCACCTGCGCGCCGTCCTGCAGGTTGATGCTACGGCACTGCTCGAGTTCGATGCCACCGGTGACCTCATGCGCGTGCAGGCGGCGGCCGGACCGTGGCCAGCCGGCGCTGTGGGCAACTTCGAAGTGGCCGCGGGCGAGGGATCGCTGGCCGGCCTGACAGTGGCGACGAAGGGCCCGCTGCTCATCCCGGACCTGCGCGCCGAGCCTCGGCTGCGCCGCCCCGTGGTGCTCGTCGAACTGGGTATGATCAGCGCGTTGAGCGTCGTGATTCCCGGTCGCGACCGGCCCTTCGGCGTGCTCGGCGCGTATCACCGGTCGCGGCGCAGCTTCGATCAGAACGACGCCAATTTCCTGCAGACGATCGCCAACTTCGTGGGCAGCGCCGTCGAACGGCACCGCGATGAAGAGCAGATCCGCTTCCAGGCTCGCATCCTCGACACCATGGCCCAGGCCGCGGTCGCACTCGATGCGGACGGCCGCATTACCTACTGGAACCGCGCTGCCGAGACACTGTATGGCTGGAGCGCCGCCGAAGTCATGGGCAGCAATGCTCTCGAGCATCTCGTGCCGGTAGTGGAAGCGGATCGCGCCGTCAAAGTGATGACAGCACTGCGCGCCGGCCGACCATGGATCGGCGAGTTCATGCTGCAGCGCAAGGATGGCACGACGTTCCCCGCGCTCATCACCGATTCCGCTCTGTTCGATCGCGACGGCAACGTCATCGGCTTCGTCGGCCTGACGCACGATCTCACCGCGCAGCGCAAGCTCGAGGAGCAGCTGCAGCAGGCGCAGAAGATGGAAGCCATTGGCCGGCTCGCCGGCGGCGTGGCCCACGACTTCAACAACGTGCTGACGGGCATCCTCGGCGTGACACAGTTCCTGCTGGAGGAATTTCCCGATCCCGGCGATGTGCGCGCCGACCTGGAGCGCATCCAGACCGCCGCGCAACGCGCGGCGACACTGACGCGCCAGCTGCTCACGCTGGGCCGCCGCGAGCTGCTCGAACTGCGTCCCGTCGATCTGACCCAGGCCGTGCACGAGCTCGAACCCATGCTGAAACGCGTGTTAGGGGAGGACGTGAGCGTAGTCCTTGATCTGCACGCGGAAACGCTCTTCGTGCGCGCCGATCCCGTGCAGCTCGATCAGGTGTTGCTCAACCTCGTGGTCAACGCCCGCGATGCCATGCCCACGGGCGGCAGACTCCGCATTGCCACACGCCCGGACAGCGGCACACCGGGCGAATCCGGCTCGGCCGCCGCGGCCCGGCCGCGCGCCTGCGGCGTACTGGAAGTAACCGACACCGGTTCCGGCATGTCACCCGAGGTGCGCTCCCGCATCTTCGAGCCCTTCTTCACCACGAAGGAGCACGGCAAAGGCAGCGGCCTCGGTCTGTCCACCGTCTACAGCATCGTAAAGCAGTCTGGCGGTCGCATTGAGGTGGAGAGCGAGCCCGGCCTCGGCTCCACCTTCCGTGTGTTTCTGCCCGCCGAAGGACAGGCGGCTGCCGAGACGGCGGCGGATCCCGGCGAAAGCCCGACGTCACCGGTCGCCCACACCATTCTCCTCGTCGAGGACGACGGCATCGTGCGCACGCTGGCGGCGCGCGCGCTGCGCAGCGCGGGTTACACCGTTCTCGATGCCGAGCACGCGGACCGTGCGCTGGAGATTGCGGGCACGTACGACGGACCCATCGACCTGCTGTTCACCGATGTCGTGATGCCGGGTCGCAGCGGCCGCGAGCTGGCGGATGCGCTGGCGCACGTCCGTACGGATACGCCCGTGCTCTTCACGTCCGGCTACACCGACGATGCCATCGTTCGCCACGGTGTAAACGAAGCGCTCGTCGACCTCCTGCAGAAGCCCTACTCGCCCGAAACACTTCTGGACCGCGTCCGGAAAGCCATCCGACAGCACCGCTCGCTTTGAAGCGTGTCGCTTGACGCCCATTGCGGCGCACGGAATCTTGCCCGTGCGTCACAGGAGAGTCGTACACCCCGTCGTCTCTGACACGTCCCTCGATGGAGGCACGAGCATGCGTCCTCGCTTCGCCTCGCCGCTGCGCTTCGAAGCGGCGCTGCTGATTCTCGCGGTCGCGGGTTGCGCCGGGCGCGCGGGCACCGCCACCGGCACGGCAGACCATGCCTTCGACCTGGCCAGCGCGCGCTTCATCGACCTCAGCCACACGTTCGACAGCTCGACGCTCTACTGGCCCACATCACCCACCGCCTTCAGGCTCGATACCGTATCGTACGGACCCACACCCGGCGGCTGGTTCTACAGTGCGTTCATGTTCAGTGCGCCCGAGCACGGCGGCACGCACCTGGATGCGCCCATCCATTTCTCGGCGACGGGTCAGACCGCGGATCAGGTCTCGCTCGAGCATCTGATTGCACCTGCCGCCGTCATCGACATCACGGACAAGGCCACAGCGGACCACGACTATCGACTGACAGCGGCGGACGTGACCGCGTGGGAGAGTGCCCACGGCGCGATCCGGCCCGGTACCATTGTGGTGCTGCGGACGGGCTGGAGTCGCTTCTGGCCGGACAAGAAGACGTACCTCGGTGATGACAAGCCGGGCGACGCTTCACACCTCCATTTTCCGAGCTACGGTGAGGATGCGGCGAGGCTGCTGGTGGAGCAGCGCCAGGTCGCTGCGCTGGGCGTCGACGACGCGTCGATCGATTACGGCGCATCCCAGGACTTCATCGTGCACCAGGTCGTGATGGCGAAGAACGTACCCGGCATGGAGAATCTCACCAACCTCGACCAGTTGCCGGCTACCGGTGCCTGGATCATTGCGCTGCCCATGAAGATTGGCGGCGGATCGGGCGGACCGCTGCGCGCCGTGGCGGCCGTGCCGCGCTGAATGGCGCCCAACTGCACAGTAGAGGAGGCCGATCGTGAAGAAGCGGAAACGGGAACGGCAACGCGTGCCCACGCAGACGCCGTGGGCCGCAACAGTCGGTTATTCTCGCGCTGTACGTGTGGGCCGGCGCATCTGGGTCGCGGGCACGGCAGCGGTGGGCGAAGATGGTAACGTTGCGTTTCCGGGTGATCCGTACCTCCAGACGAAGCACTGCCTCGGCATCATCAGCGCCGCCCTCGAGTCGCTTGGCGCAGCGCCGGCTGATGTCGTGCGCACACGCGTGTTCATCCGCGACGCCGCCCACTGGCAGGCGGTGGGCCGCGCCCATGGCGAAGTCTTCGCCGAGGCCATGCCCGCCAGCACCATGGTCGTGGTGACGGGTTTCGTCGACTCCGCCATGCTGGTCGAGATCGAGGCCGAGGCGGTCGTCTGAAGCGCGGCGTTCCGGCGTGTGCGCCGGAGGGCTGAAAGGCACGCTTCCGGACGCGGCCAGCGGCCGGATCCTGGTGTTCTGGCGCGCTTGTTGCGCCCGCTGCGCACGTTCGTCGCGTGCGCCGCCGCCGGTGTGCGCGCCCCCAGATCAGTCCTGCACGGAGCTGCCATACATGAAGCGACTCGCGTCCGGTCTCATCATCATCGCGTCCGTCCTCGGTGCCCATCCCGCCGCCGCACAGGTCGCGTGGGATTCGCCCTTCCTGCTGCCACCGCGAGCCCCCAATGGCGTCGGGCTCTTTCTCGCCGATGTGCCGGGTGGCAACCTCGGCGTGCTGGGCATGTGGCGCTCGTCGAGCTACGGCTTCGGCCTGCGCGCGGGGATCGCCGACGCAATCGACAATAACGTGGCCATCTACGGCGGCATCGACTTCGCCGGCTCGCTCACCCGCTCCACGGAGGAGTTTCCTCTGGACATCGACTGGGTGGGCGGCATCGGCATGGGCGTGGAGCACGGCGCACTCGTGAGCGCGCCCCTCGGTCTCACGATCGGTCATCAGTTCGAGGGCAACGGCGTCGGCTTCCTGCCCTACCTCACGCCGCGCGTCGTCCTCGACGGCTGTCTCGACTGCCGCGATCGCAACGAGGACAGCGACGTCAACCTCGTGTTTGCCGTAGACGTCGGCCTCGATCTGCGCGTCACGCGCAAATTGATCGTCCGCTTCGGTGCCAGCCTCGGCGACCGCGACGGCGTTGCCATCGGCTTCTTTTTCTAGAGCCCTTCGCGGCGAAGGAAGGTGGTCTTCTGCGGCGGATCGCACTCCGCGCGCCATGCGGTGCGTCAGTTGGGCGGCGGCCCGTCGAGCATTTCGCGGACGCGGCGCAGCAGCGTATCGGGCGAGAAGGGCTTTTCCAGGAATGTGCTGCCGCGCGCCAGCACGCCGTGCTGCTCCACGGCCTCCGGCGCGTACCCGGACATGAAGAGCACCTTGACGCCCGGGCGCATCGTGCCCAGCCGGTCGGCGAGGTCGCGGCCGCTCATGCCCGGCATCACCACGTCCGTGACCAGCATGTCGATGCGGCTGGGGTAGCGCGCCAGGAGATCGAGCGCCTGCCGGCCGTCTTCCGCGGCCACCACGTTGTAGCCCCGTGCGCGCAGCACGCGCGTAGCCAGATCGCGCACAGCGGGCTCATCCTCGACCAGTGCGATCGTCTCGGACGGCGCTTCAGTGGCTGTCATCCCGGCCTCGGCTTCGATACTCGCATCCCGGGCCGCCGGGAGATACAGCCGGAAGGTGGTGCCGGTAGTCTCTACCACGTCGTCGCCGGCCACACTCTCCACGTGCACATAACCGCCTGTTTGGCGGATGATGCCATACACGGTGGAGAGCCCCAGACCCACGCCCACGGCCAGCGGCTTGGTGCTGAAGAAGGGATCGAACACGTGCGGCAGGATGTCGGCGGCAATACCATGGCCCGTGTCCGTGACCGCCACCTCGACATAGGGGCCGGCCGAGACGTCATCCCGCTTCGCCTGTTCCTCATCGATGTACAGCCAGCGCGTGCGGATGGTCAGTGTGCCGCCGTGCAGCATGGCGTCCCGCGCGTTGACCGCCAGATTGAGCAGCGCGCGCTCCAGCTGCATGGGATCTGCCAGCACGCGATCCGGTGATGCCGCCAGCTCGGTGCGCAGCTGGATCTGCTCGCCCACCATGCGCACCATCATCTTCTGCATGTCGGAAAGGAAGACGTTCAGCTCCAGCACCTTCGGGCGCATGACCTGGCGGCGCCCGAACGCCAGCAGCTGGCGGGTGAGCGAGCCCGCACGCGCCGCCGATTCCTGGATGCGCGACAGGTCGGCGCGGATCGGATGGTCGGGCGCCAGTGCGGCCTGCGCCAGCTCGACGTGTCCCTGGATCGCCGTCAGCAGATTGTTGAAATCGTGCGCAATGCCGCCCGCCAGCATGCCGATCGCATCCATCTTGCGCGCGCGGAACAGCGCTTCCTCGCTCTCGCGCAGCGCCAGCTCCGCCTGCCGCCGCTCCGTCACATCGTGCGCGTTGATCACCAGCCCGCGCACCGCGCCGATGTGCGCCAGATTGCGCACCGACACAGCCAGGTGGCGCCACGCACCGCTGGCGTGACGCGCACGCAGCTCCAGCGTGGAGGCGGCGCCGGGCGTCTCCACCGAGCGCAACGCGGCGCGCACTGCGGGCAGATCATCGGGATGCACCAGGTCCTCGAGCGTCGGCGAGGCCGTGCTGTCCTGCAGCATCAGTCCGAGAATGCGCTCCGCCGCCGGGCTCGCATAGCGCACGCGACCATCCGCATCGAGTACGGCAATCAGGTCGGCGGCGTTCTCGATGAGCGCCCGGAAGTACTCCTCGTTGCGGTGCAGTGCCTCTTCCATGCGCCGGCGCTCGGTAATGTCCGTGAGCGTCCCCGACGCGGAGAGCACGTTGCCGAAGCGGTCGTGCGCCAGCTGCGCGCGCACGTCCACCCAGCGCACGCCACCGGACTGCGTGCGCACGCGGACTTCGCGACGCAGATAGGGCCGCTCGATGGACGTGAGCGCATCGAAATCGCGCGCCAGCGCCTCGCGGTCATCCTCGTGGAAGAACTCCAGCCACGGCCGCCCCAGCGACGCCTCGATCGCGTAACCCGTGATGGTGCTCCAGGCCGGGCTCAGCGAGATCCAGGCGCCCGAGCGATCCATGCGGAACAGCACTTCGCGGATGGACTGCACCAGAGAACGCAGCTTCTCCTCGGCTTCCTGCCTTGCGCGCTGCGTCTCGCGCTCCTTCACCCGTACTTCGTCGGACAGCTGCAGCGCACGCAGCGCCGTCTCGCGCAGGTGATCGCGCTCCCGCAGCAGCTCCTCGAGCGCCGGCTGAAACACCCAGTTACCACTGCTGCGCAGCAGGTGCCCATCCACGGGCACGGCCAGCGCCGCTGCATCAATGGCCTGGCCCTTCACGCCGGGGATGCCAATAATGCGCGTGGTGGGATAGCGACGGCGCACCTCGCGCACCAGGTCGCGAACGCCCGGGTCATCCCGCGTCAGGTCCACCACCACGATGTCGAATTCGCTGCTCAGCGGACGGATGCCTTCGGTGGCGCGCGTGACTTCGGTGACGCGCATGCCGCGCCGTTCCAGATGGTCGGTCAGACGACGGCGCAGCGCGTGGTCCGGGCTGAACACGAACGCGCTGCGCGGCGTGCCCGCCGGTGCGTCGTCGGCTTCCGCCTCCACGCGGGGTCCGCCCGCGCCCGGCCCTTCATCGCCCAGCGCCCGCTCCATGTCGTCGGGCGAACGACCATGAAAGCGGATGCGGTCGCCACCCTCCCGCTTGGCCTGCTGCAGCGCCCGTTCGGCGGCCCGCACCAGGTGCACGGGTGCACGCATCTCGCCGTCGTAGCAGGCGATCCCGATGCTGACCGAAGGCATGGCCGCCACGTTGCCGGACGCTCGAATCTGCTCCTGCAGGCGCCGCGCGTAGATGAACGCACCCCGGTCCAGCGCGCCGCTCAAGAGGCAGACGAAGCGGTCCCGCTCCCAGTGCGCGCTCAGGTTGGCGCTGCGCGTGTTCTGGCGCAGAATCCCGCCCAGCGCCCGTAATATGCCGTTAGCGGCTGCTTCGCCGTGCGCCGCCGTCAGCGTGCGGAAGCCGTCCACATCCAGCATCATCATGGCGAAGGGCGTGCCCAGCTCGGCGACCGCGAATTCGTGCTCCAGGAACAGCTCGGCGTGGCGCCGGTTGGGCAACCCGGTCACGGCATCGGTCAGCGCATGGATGCGTGAGCCCCGGCGCCGGCCCAGTGTGATGGCCGACACCATGCCCGCGATGAGGGAGGCGGCTGCCAGCATTGCGATGGCGCGGGCCGGAGGGATGGGCAGCGCGCCGGGTGTGAGGCCCAGCCCGGGCGCGCCGATATACACAGCGGCGGCCAGGCCGACACTGATTGCGCTGGCGCCCAGCGCGCCGCCCGCGCGCCAGCGCCGGCCGGCGAGGACGGCCGGGAGCAGGGAAGCGCCCCACAGCGCCGCCGGCAGCCAGGCCGGTGCAGGCCCAGCCACGAACGAGCCGACAACGGGCACCGCCCAGCCCGCCATCGCCGCCGCCAGCAATACGATCGTCTTTCGCAAACGGACTTGCCCCGTGAGAAGCCGAAGCTGTGTGGCGTCACTGAATCCAAGCATCGGCCTCGCGGGCGGCGCGCTCAAGCCACGCGTGAGCGCGCGCAGCGCGCGAGCCCGGGGCGCACACGCGGGATCGCCCTGGCCCAGCCGCAGCCGCCCGCGCCGATCAGGACCGAGCCTTCAGGAGATCGCGGATCTCGGTCAACAGCACTTCCTCGCGAGGCGGCGCCGGCGGCGGACCCGGTTCAGCTGCCTTCTGCCGGTCGAACTGCGTCCGCAGCCGGTTGAAGCTGCGCACCACCATGAACACCGCAAAGGCGACGATCAGGAACGAAATCACCGAATTGATGAAGACGCCCCAGTTCACCGTCACGGCGCCCGCTCCCTTCGCAGCTGCCAGTGTCGCATACGGCCCGGGCGCCGTCCCCTCCTTGAGCAGCAGGAACTTGTCCGAGAAGTCGACGCCACCCGCCACCAGGCCAATGGGCGGCATGATGACGTCGTTCACGAGCGACGTGACGATGCTGCCGAATGCTGCGCCGATGATGATCCCGACGGCGATGTCCAGCACGTTTCCCTTCAGCGCAAATTCCCGGAACTCCTTGAGCATGCTCGCCTCCCCCGGCCGCGGCCACACCTGGCAGCGCCGCTGTTTCAGATGTGTTGGTGTGCGCTGGCGCACGGCGCCGATCGCATGCCCCGCACGCACTGGCTCACAGTAGGCGCGCCCCGCAGGAACGCGCCAAATGCAGTTCCGCCGCATGCGTACGTGACATCCTGCCCGCGACCCGCGCTGCTAATCTGCTGCAAGGATAACTGCGCGCGGCGCATCGAAATGTGACACCCGAACGACGCGCCGGCACGGGACCCGGTTGCGCCCTGGCTTCAGTTGTGGGTTGACCTCGACAGGAGAAGAGCCGGATCGGCGTCGTCATCCACAACCTCAAGTGGCTGTCAGCCAATAGGTTACACAGTGTCTATCGAAGTCGGCTGCGTCTCTGCATCAGGGAGGAGCGAGGATCCGCAGGGACGCGGGGGCTGATGCGGCCTGGTGGGCGACTGCCGATTTCGATGCGGCCTCCGAATTGCCCGATGCGGTCCTCACTGTTGCGACGACGGGCGTTCGGCACTTCGGTAAACGCTCGCGATCGCGTGGCCCGGCGTGGGGTCCGCGTTCTCGGCCCCCGCCTCCCCGGAGGACGAGATGCGCAGACTTCTGCCGTTGGTGTTGTTGCTCGCTGCCTGTGGAACCGATGTGTCGTATCCGACGGAGCCACAGGCTTCCGCACTGGTGCCGACAACGCAGTACACCGTGCAGCAGACGATCGATGGCACACTGTACGAGTACGGCTGCCCCGATTTCCCCTGTCCGGTAAATCCGATCTACACGCAGCAGATCGCGCAGCACAACTTCTTCTGGATGCCGGCGGGCATTTACCCGAAGCCGACCATCTACCTGCCGGTGCTGAAGGCGCCGATCCAGCTGCGGCCGATCACGGAACCGCCTGTTATCAAGCCACCGGTGGTGCTGCCGCCTCCGCCCCCCTCGCTGGACGGACCGACCGACCTGCTGGGCCGGAAGACCTCGCCCATCAACCAGATCGTCTGTGAGGGCTTCAAGCTGCGGCTCACGTCACCCGATGGCGGCACCTGGGACTTCGCCAACGGCACCATCCAGTACCAGTTCGTGGTGTACGACGCCAACACCGGGACATGGGTGCCCAATGGCATCAACGCCACAGTCGGCCTGGGCGCGACCGTGTGGAACGCGCTGCTGAACGGGACTGTCGCACTTTACCCGTCGTACGGGAATCTCGAATACAAGGCGACGTTCACGGCCAACCTGAAGCGCGGCGACACTCAGGCGTCGGTGCAGCACACGCTGCTCTGCCACCTGGCCTCGCCGCCGCCGCCCGCGCCTTCGCTGGACGGCGTCAGCCAGATCGTGGGCGTGCGTCAGCCGAAGAAGCAGGTGATCTGCCACGACGCGCAGCTGTGGCTCAATTCGCCGGATCACGGGCCGTGGACATTCGTGAGCGGCACCCGCACGCTGAGCTGGATGACGTACGACGCGCAGAAGAAGAAGTGGGGGCTGAACGGGCAGACGTCGGCCACGTCGCTGTCGGCAGCGGACTGGGACGATCTGCTCGAAGGCATCTATGACATTGATCCGGGAACCACGCCGGGACCGTATAACACGACATTTACCGTGACCGTGTCGCGCGGTCAGTATCAGCACACACTGTCGCACACGCTGGTCTGCGGCGGTCCGGACTACTTCGACACCCAGGGCGGCAGCTGACCGCCCCAGGCCAGGCTTTCCGATCTCGACCCGGTCGGAGCGCCCCCAGCGGCTGACAACGGAGCCCCGGTCACATGCGAGTGGCCGGGGCCCCCGTGCAGCAGCAGTCTGTGCCCTAGTCGGCGCGCAGCACGCGCAGCGGATCCGTGCGCGCCGCACGGCGAGCAGGCAGCCAGCTCGCCAGCAGCACCACGGCGAGCAGCACACTGCTGACCAGGATATACGCGCGCGGATCGATCGCCGGTATCTGGAAGAGCAGGCGTCGCACCAGGCCGGCCGCGGCCACATTCCCGACGAGTCCGCCCGCCAGCCCGGGCAGGGCCGGCATCAGTCCGGAGCGCAGTCCCTGACCGAGCACGTTGCGCGGGCGCGCGCCCAGCGCCAGTCGCACCCCGAAATCCGGCATGCGGGTCGCGATCACATGCGACATCACGCCGTACACACCCAGACCGCCGAGTACCAGCGCCAGCACACCGAAGCTGGTGACCACCAGCAGCACGAAATGCCGCCGCGCGAGCGATTCCTCGAGCACGTCCGTCAGCGGCTTCATTTCCGTGATGGGTACGTCGGTGGACAGTGCCCGAATTGCCCGCCGCACCGGTCCGGCCAGCGCCTCCGGCCGCGTCCCCTCCACGATCAGGTTCATGCCCCCCGCGTGTTTCCACTGCGCCATGGCCACATACATCTCGGGCAGGGGCGCGTGCTCCAGCTCGTGCTGCCGCGTGTCACCCACCACGCCCACCACATGGTGCGACTGGTTGCCGAACACCTTGATCTCACGACCCAGCGGATCCTGACCGGGCCAGAGCAGCTGCGCCATGGCCTGATTGATCACCATTGCCGTGGGTGCGCCATCGCGGTCACCTTCGTTGAACACCCGCCCCGCCAGCAACGGCTGGTCCAGTGCATCGAAATAACCCGGTGTTATGATGCGGAAGTCGGCGTGCGGCAGCGGCTGATCCCCCTTGGGTGTGTGTCCCTCCGCCAGGTACGGGAAGGTCCAGTTGTTGGCTGTGAAAAGGAGCAGCTGGCTGGCGCCGGCCGCGCGCACGCCGGGAATGGCGCGGATGCGGGCAAGCAGATCGACGTAGTATTGTGCGATCATGTCTTCCGTGAAGCGATCGGCGGGCGGCTCGACCCTGGCCTCAAGCACATCATGCGCGTCGATCCCGGTATCCACTGCGCGCAGTTCCAGGAAACTGCTCAGGACCAGTGCCGCCGCGGTACAGAGCATTGTCGCCATACCGAGCTGCAGCGCCAGCAGCGTACGGTTCAGGCGATGTGCGGCCCGGCTGCGACTGCCGCCCCGCGCGCCACTAAAATCCTCGCCCGCCGCCCACGACGTCGCGCGCAGTGCGGGCAGCACGCCGGCGAGCAACAGCGCCGTCACCGTCACACCCAGTGCGAAGAGCAGCACCCGCCAGTCCATGGCAAGGTTGGTGGCGCGCGGCAGCCCGGACGTCTCCACCACGCGCACCGCCTGCAGCAGCAGCCCGGCGAGAGCGCAGCCCAGGGCTCCGCCCAGCGACGCCACCAGGCTGCTCTCCAGGAGCTGTTCCCGCACCAGCCGCCAGCGGCTCGCCCCCAGCGCTGCCTGCACGGCCAGCAGACGGCGCCGGCCTGCGCTGCGCGCTAACATCAGGTTTGCGAGATTGCCGCACGCGATCAGCAGCACCAGCGCAACGGCCGCCAGCAGCGTCCAGAGCAGGGGTCGCACGTCGCCCACCTCCGCATTGAGCAGACCCTGAACCGTGGCCGCGGCCACGGCGCGGTCCGAGATCAGTCCGGGATACTCGCGCTTGAGACGGGCAGTCACGGCGCGCAGCCGGGTTTCCGCACTGAGCGCGGTCGCACCCGGCGCCAGCCTGGCCACCACGGCATTCACGTACCACGAAGCATCCGCCCGGAACCCGGTGCCCGGCGCGAGATCGAGCGGAATCCAGACGTCCGCATCCTCGCCGGGCGGCTCGTGACCTGCCGGCAGCACACCGATGATGACACGCGTGTTGTGCGAGTTGTAGCCAGCGAGCTGTATGCGGCGGCCGATCACGCCGGGATCGCCGCCATACCTGCTGCGCCACAGAGCATGACTCAGCAGCACCACGTCGGAGCGCGACGGCATGGTTTCATTGGCCCCGAACACGCGGCCCAGTTCGGGCCGCACGCGGAACACGTCGAAATACCCGGCATCCACGACCGCCGCCTGCAGCACTACCGGCTCGCCATCGCCCGTGAGCGTCAGCCCCCAGCGCGCGATCCCAGTTGCCGCATCCAGCGGCAGGTCCGCCGAAACCAGGCGGGTGAGCGACACGTTGAAGTTCATGACCGGCCAGATGCGCACCAGCCGGTCCGACCCGGCCCACGGCAGCGGCCGCAGCACCACCGCGTTGAGCACCGTGAACATGGCCACGGAAGCGCCGATCCCCAGCGCCAGCGTGAGCACGGCGACGGTCGTATAACCCAGTGTTTGGCGCAGCCGGCGCGCGCCCGTGCGCACATTGCGCGCCCAGCCCGTGAGCCAGTGCCGCCGCTGCTCGCGCCGCCGTCGCTCGACGTTGATGTCACGCAACTCGGCACGCACGCGCGCTACGTCGCCGAACGCCACCAGCGCGCGACGCCGCGCTTCCTCCGGCGACAGACCCTGGGCCATCAATTCCTCGACGCGGCCTTCCACGTGAAAGCGCAGCTCTTCCTCGATGGCGCGCGCGTCGCGCGTATCCTCGGCCCCTCCCGACGCCGGCCGCGGCTTCACAGCGCCTCGCCTGGATCCAGGATGACCCGGGCCACCGCGCGCACGTGCGCTTTCCAACCCGCCAGCTCCCGCTTCAACCGCTTGCGGCCCGCCGCCGTCAGCTGGTAGAACTTGGCGCGCCGCTGCCGCTCCGATGTGCCCCAGCGTGAGGACACGAGGCCATCCCGCTCCAGCCGGTGCAGTGCTGGATAGAGTGCACCTTCTTCCACGCGGAACGTGGCCCCGGCCGCTCCCTCGATGCGGCGCCGGATGTCCAGCCCGTGCAGCTCGCCCTCCTCGAGCGTCCGCAGCAGCAGCAGATTGAGTGTGCCGTACAGTGTTCCCGATTCGATGGCCGTCATGCTCGCGTCCGCGTTCCGATGGGTGTGTCGCGTTGTGGGTGCGTGTGTGTATCCGCCCTTCCCTGAGCCGCTAATATAAGCGGCTTATGTAATAACCCGCAAGAACGCCCTGGACCGGATGCGGAACGCCCAGGGCGCGGAAGGCCGCACACGGCTGGCTGCCGCGCCATCCACAGACAGGCGCGCTGCAGCCGTCACGCGACGCGGACACGCAGGTTGGCCAGCGTCGGCGCTCGCCGGCCTCGCGGACGGAATGGCATAGCATCAGCCAGCGCGACGGGTCCTGGGTTCACCGCGGAGGGTGTCATGGCCATGGCGTGCCTGCGCTGAGGCAGCGTGTTCTTCCAGGGGGAACTGACATCGACAACACCGGTTTCGACACAACAGGACAAAAAAGGCCGGCGTGGCTTGCGTGAGCCTCGCCGGCCTGATCGTCCAACTCGTTGTTGGTTCCTGAGCGGAGGCGGAGGGATTCGAACCCCCATGGGCTTACACCCGCCGCATTTCGAGTGCGGTGCCTTACCAGTTAGGACTACGCCTCCGGACTGCTTCCTAACGATGTGTTACACGAACCAGTCGGGGAGACTGGATTTGAACCAGCGACCCCTGCGTCCCGAACGCAGTGCTCTACCGGGCTGAGCTACTCCCCGAGTTTCCCGATCGGTCCCGAACGGCGGTTACGGACGGGGTGGGATTCGAACCCACGAGGGCTTTTGACCCCACACGATTTCCAATCGTGCTCCTTAAGCCTCTCGGACACCCGTCCCGTGTACGCCGCATGCGGCTGTGCAGCGCGGGCACGCTGGCGCTGGATCGTGGCGCCCGGACGTCCGGCGCCCGCGAGTTCCGGCCTCCCTGACGCGCCCAACATGGTGTTAACGGAGAGGGTGGGATTCGAACCCACGCGAGCCTTGCGAGCCCGACGGTTTAGCAAACCGTTGCCGTAACCACTTGGCTACCTCTCCTCGCCCGTGCCTCTTCCGCACACCGGACTGCGGTATTGCCCCTCCTGGGTTCGAACCAGGACTTTCCTGATCCAGAGTCAGGCGTGTTGCCAGTTACACCAAGGGGCAGGTGCTGCCGGCGGCCCGCGCTTCCGGCGCAGCCGCCAAGCGGGAGACGGGGCTCGAACCCGCGACCCTCAGCTTGGGAAGCTGATGCTCTACCAACTGAGCTACTCCCGCGTAGCCGCCCGGCACGCACGCCAGCCACGCGCCGCAGCGGCGGCCGATACAGAGCCACCGGTCGGATTTGAACCGACGACCGCTCGATTACGAATCGAGAGCTCTACCCCTGAGCTACGGTGGCCATCGCGCCTTTCCCGGCGCGAGCCCGACGCCCGGAGGCGGCGGGCCTTTCACGAACAAGCGCGATTGCAGCGCAGGACAGTGAATATCCTGCTGCGCGAGCCCGACGCCCGGAGGCGGCGGGCCTTTCACGAACAAGCGCGATTGCAGCGCAAGACAGTGAGTATCCTGCCGCGCGAGCCCGACGCCCGGAGGCGGCGGGCCTTTCACGAACAAGCGCGATTGCAGCGCAGGACAGTGAATATCCTGCCGCGCGAGCCCGACGCCCGGAGGCGGCGGGCCTTTCACGAACAAGCGCGATTGCAGCGCAGGACAGTGAATATCCTGCCGCGCGAGCCCGACGCCCGGAGGCGGCGGGCCTTTACTGTGACCCTGTCGACCGAATGGAGCTGAGGGGATTCGAACCCCTGGCCTCCTGGGTGCGATCCAGGCGCTCTCCCAGCTGAGCTACAGCCCCGAATGGTGCATGGGCGCGAGAGGACTCGAACCTCTGACCTCTACGATGTCAACGTAGCGCTCTAACCAGCTGAGCTACGCGCCCCGAGCGGACGCGGGGCCGGTCTGCGCCCCAATGGTGGGGGAAGGATTCGAACCTTCGAAGGCGCTGGGCCAACAGATTTACAGTCTGTCCCGTTTGGCCGCTTCGGTACCCCACCTCTTCGCGACGCGGGGCGAGCCCGCGCTGGTCGCGACACTGCACGCGCCCGGAGGGAGTCGAACCCCCAACCTTTGGATCCGTAGTCCAACGCTCTATCCAGTTGAGCTACGGGCGCTAACCTGCTGTTATGGAAAGCGACGACGGGTGCTCCAGCCGCGCGTGCCTGCGCTACAATCGCGCCTGCATGGTGTGGGCCCGCCGCCTCCGGGCGTCGGGCTTGCGGCGCGCGGTTCATCGCCTGCGCTACAATCGCGCCTGCATGGTGTGGGCCCGCCGCCTCCGGGCGTCGGGCTTGCGGCGCGCGGTTCATCGCCTGGCTACAATCGCGCCTGCATGGTAAGGGCCCGCCGCCTCCGGGCGTCGGGCTTGCGGCGCGCGGTTCATCGCCTGGCTACAATCGCGCCTGCATGGTAAGGGCCCGCCGCCTCCGGGCGTCGGGCTTGCGGCGCGCGGTTCATCGCCTGGCTACAATCGCGCCTGCATGGTAAGGGCCCGCCGCCTCCGGGCGTCGGGCTTGCGGCTTGAAAGGCGCCATGCCCACGACAGGACTCGAACCTGTACGCCGTTTCCGGCACTGGTCCCTCAAACCAGCCTGTCTGCCAATTCCAGCACGTGGGCCGGAAGCGATCCGGCGGCAGTGGCTGTGGCCGCTTGATGCTCGGAGAGGGACTTGAACCCTCACGAGGTTACCCCCACAGGATCCTGAATCCTGCGCGTCTGCCAATTCCGCCACCCGAGCTTCGCCTCAATGTCTCGAGGAAATGGAGCTGAGGGGAGTCGAACCCCTGACCTCCTGAATGCCATTCAGGCGCTCTCCCAACTGAGCTACAGCCCCCGAAACGGGAACGGCAACCCGCTCCGCGTGGACCCGACCCGATATTGTCAAGCAACCGAATCCGGCTCAAGCGGGGCTGACGGGACTCGAACCCGCGACCTCCGGTGTGACAGACCGGCACTCTAACCAGCTGAGCTACAGCCCCTGAACCAATGGATCCCCGCTGCGGGATCCCGACCAGCGGGCGACCGGACTCGAACCGGCGACCTTCTGCATGGCAAGCAGACGCTCTACCAACTGAGCTACGCCCGCGCTCCTGTGCACCCACCCGTTTGCGACCACGCCCCCACGGGGAATCGAACCCCGGTCTCCACCTTGAAAGAGTGGCGTCCTGACCGTTAGACGATGGGGGCCCGTTGCGTTCGCGTGCGAGCCCGTTCCAATTCTCGCGAGCCGCGTCCCAGCAGGTCCCCGTCGCGCGAGCGCCGCATCGCTCGCGCCCGGCAACTCCGACCTCCAGCTCGCCCCACCTTGCATCCGAAGCTCGCGACGGGACTCGAACCCGTGGCCTCTTCCTTACCAAGGAAGTGCTCTGCCGGCTGAGCTACGCGAGCCGGGCCCCTGATCCCGCCAAACTCCCGGGCGCTCTGTCAACCTCCATACCCCCACGGGGAATCGAACCCCGGTTTTCTGGCTGAGAACCAGATGTCCTGGGCCACTAGACGATGGGGGCCGTTTCGCCTTTCCCTCGCGAGCCCGACGCCCGCAGGACGGCGGGCCCTTCCCATCCAGCGAAACCCTCGCCGGAGGCTGCCGCGCCCTCGATTTCGTTCCGTCGCGCCGAGACTGATGTCTCCGGCCCGCTTCTCGACGCCTGCACCAGTCTCGGCCACACACGTCCGGAGGGAATCGAACCCGCAACCCCCGGTTTTGGAGACCGGTGCTCTACCAATTGAGCTACGGACGTTCACGCCCCCGGTCCAGCGGTCCGACCCGTCGTGCTGCCGGTGCCGCGAGGCAGCGTTCCCAACGGCAAGTGGCCAGGGGCAGAATTGAACTGCCGACACCACGATTTTCAGTCGTGTGCTCTACCAACTGAGCTACCTGGCCCGGCGTTCCCGGTGTGACGACGGACCCGGGAACAAGAAGCCCGCGCGGCTCGAGCGGCGCGGGCGGGAGAGTCGAGCGTCAGGGACGCGTCGTCTGTCAGGCCTCTCCCGCGGTTCCCGGCCAGACTTCATCGCCCGCCGTGCGCGGAGCGCCGGCGTACGGTCGGGCGCGACGGAACGACGTTTGCGACATATGCACTCGCTGAAGCCAGGGACCGCACGCGCCGCACTCACGGCGCTTATGGCGGGGGCGGGATTTGAACCCGCGACCTCCGGGTTATGAGCCCGGCGAGCTACCAGACTGCTCCACCCCGCGGCAAGACGGGTAAAATAAAGGCGAAGCAGGGGGGGTGTCAACGGAAGGGAACGGCGCATCGACGCGTCTGCCTGCGAAGCGCGCGCCGTCCTGCGGCGGCCTCCGCAGTCGGGCGCGCACCGCAGCTCAGCGAATCACGAGATTGAGCAGCCGGTCGGGCACGAAGATCACCTTGTGCACGGTGCCGCCATTCAGGAAGCGGGCGACGTTCTCGTCACCGAGTGCGGCGCTGCGTGCGGCAGCTTCGCTGGTACCGCGCGGCAGGCTGAGCCGCGCGCGCACCTTGCCGTTGACCTGCACCACCAGCTCGACGACATCAGCGGTCGCCTTTGCCGGATCAAAGGCGGGCCAGGCCGCGTGGCCATCGAACAGACCGTTAGGATGGCCCAGGCGCTGCCACAACTCCTCCGCGATATGCGGCGCGAACGGCGCGACCAGCGGAACCACGGGCTCCACCTCGGCGCGATTGGGCTGCCGGCCGCCCTCACGCACCGCGTTGAGGTACTCCATCAGCGCAGCAATCGCGGTGTTGTAGTGCAGGCCGGCAATGTCTTCGGTCACCTTGCGTATGGTGGCGTGCAGCTTCTGCTCCAGAGCGCCGCTCACCGGGGCCGTGCCCAGCTCTTCCACGGGAACTACGGTCTCCCAGAGCCGGCTCAGGAAGCCGAACGGGCCCTGCAGTCCCTGGTCGCGGAAATCGCCGCCTTCCTGGTAGGGTCCCAGGAACATGAGGTAGGTGCGGAATGTGTCTGCGCCCCACTGCTCGATGTACCTGTCCGGGATCACCACGTTGCCGCGGCTCTTCGACATCTTGGAGCCTTCCTTGATCAGCAGCCCGTGCTTGCGGAAGGTGGTGTACGGCTCCTCGAAGGGCAGCAGCCCGGCATCGTGCAGCGCCATGGTGACGAAGCGGCTGTACAGCAGGTGGAGCACGGCATGCTCCTCACCGCCAATGTACATGTCGACGGGCAGCCACTTCGCGGTGAGCTGCGCATCGAACGCAATGTCCTCGCGATGGGCTGACGGATAGCGCAGGAAGTACCATGCGCTGTCCAGGAACGTATCGCTCACATCGGTTTCGCGGCGGCCTTCCTCGCCGCACTGCGGGCAGGGTACGCGATACCATTCCTCGACGCGTGCCAGCGGACTGATGCCGCTCTCATCCGGCTTGTAGTTCTCCACCCATGGCAGCACGACGGGCAGGTCCTTTTCGGGGACCGGCACGGCGCCACACTGGTCGCAGTAGATCACGGGGATGGGTGGGCCCCAGTAGCGCTGGCGTGAAATGCACCAGTCGTGGATGCGGAAGTTCACGCGCGGCTCACCCAGCTTGCGTTCCTGCAGCCATGCCGTGATGGCGCCCACCGCATCCTGCGCGTCCATGCCGGAGAACCGGTTGGAGTTCACCAGCACGCCGGGTCCGGTGTACGGCGCATCGAGCGGCGTCGTCGCCTGATCCGTGGATTCGGCGACCACACGCACAATGGGCAGACCGAAGTCTGTGGCGAACTCGAAATCGCGCTCGTCGTGACCGGGCACCGCCATGATGGCGCCGGTGCCGTAGTCCATGAGCACGTAGTCGGCGATCCAGACCGGTATCTCCTCGCCGGTGGCCGGATTCACGCAATGGCTGCCCGTGAAGACGCCGGTCTTGCGCTTGTCGGTCTTGCGGCGCGCGACCAGGTCCATGGACGCGACCAGCTCGCGGTAGGCGTCCACCTCGGCTCGCTGGTGCCCGGTGGTGATTGTCTCCACCAGCGGATGCTCGGGCGCCAGCACCATGAAGGTGGCGCCAAACACCGTGTCAGGGCGCGTCGTGAACACCGTAATGCGGTGGTCGCCGGCGTGCAGCGCCGCGGGCGCATGGATGTCCGGGGTGAGGTGTGGCCGGGCGATGGGGAAGTGCAGCTCGGCGCCATCGCTTCTGCCGATCCAGTTTTCCTGGGCTCGCCTGGTGGTGTCCGACCAGTCGATCCAGGACAGGTTGTCGAGCAGGCGCTGCGCGTACGCGGTAATGCGGAAGAACCACTGCGAGAGGAAGCGCTGCTCGACCGGTGTGCCGCAGCGTTCGCAGGCGCCCGCAATGACCTGTTCATTGGCCAGCACGGTCTTGCAGGAGGGGCACCAGTTGACGGGCGCCTCGCGTTTTTCGGCCAGACCCTGGCGGAACAGCTGCACGAAGAGCCACTGGGTCCACTTGTAGTACGCCGGGTCGGTGGTATTGACCGTGTGATTCCAGTCGTACATCGCGCCGATGCGGTGCAGCTGGCGCGTGAAGTTGGCGACATTGCGGGGAATCAGCTCCATCGGGTGGACGCCCATCTTGAGCGCGAAGTTCTCCGAGTGGATGCCGAAGGCATCGAAGCCGATGGGCTCGAACACGTCCTCGCCCTGCAGGCGCCGCCAGCGGCCGTAGATGTCGGCGCCGGTGAAGGCGTACATGTTGCCGACGTGCAGGCCTTCGGCGGACGGGTAGGGGAACATCATGAGGTTGTAGAACGGCCGCGGCGCTGTTGCCAGCACTTCGTCAGAGCGCGTGTTGCTGCCGCGCTCCTGCCATGTGCGCTGCCATTTTTCCTCGACGTCGGCGGGACGGTAGGGATCGCGCTTCCGGTCGCTCATGTCTCGCAAGCTCTCTTCTGTCAATCGGATCGGGGAATATACCCCGTCCGGTTCCGGCACTCAATCGGGCGCAGGCGGGCGTGGTTCCGGTGGCGCGGCGAGGATGCGCTCGACGGCGGCATAGGGGTCGCCCTGATGCTCGCCGGTCGCCTTCTGGATGGCGAGGATGGAAGCGACGAGGTCGCGGCCTTCGTGCTCGAAGACCTGCTCGAACAGGTCGAGCCGGCGGTAGTAGAGCCGGATGCCGATGAGCGTGGCGTTGTTGAGCGGCCGCTGCGTAAAGCCGCGATAGGAAGCGTGCAGGCGAGGCTCGACATCGGCCTGGAAGTGCTGCTTCGCATCCGCGAACACGCGTTCGCGCTGCGCGATCTTCGCGGTGCTGTCGATGTCGGTGCGCGCGTAGAGGCGTTCGAGATTGTCGACCAGGTCGGACAGGAAGGCACCGAACGTGAGGTCGTCCTCCCATTCGTTCTGCGCGTGATGGCAGGTTTCGGCGTCGTCGCCATCACGAGCGCAGAAAAAGCCCACCGCGCCGCGATCTCCCACGAAGCTGGCCAGGCTCTCGTTGAACGCGACCTGGCTGGGAATGAACAGCGTGTTGTGCAGCAGCTCGTGAATCACAGTGGAGGCAATGCCGACGTCATCCGTGCGCAGCGCAGTGTTGAGGACAGGGTCATTGAAGAAGCCGAGCGTGCTGAACGCAGAGCTGGGGCGCACGTACGTATCGAAGCCTCGCCTGTCGAGTTGTGCGGCCGTGCGATACGCGGCGTCGAAATCGAAGAAGCCCTTATAGGGGACGCGGCCGACAATGGGAAACCACCAGGTGTACGGCTGGAAGCGATCCTTGTAGGCGGCGGACACGACGAGCAGCAGTGTGTCGTGGTCCACCCATGAGTACGTGGTGTAGCTGTCACCGGCCTTCAGGTGCAGGACGCGAACGGCATAGTCGCGGGACTGCTCGACCAGGCCGAGTTGCGCGCGCACGCCGGGCGCGGTGCTGCTGTCGGCGACGACGTCGGCGATGGCTCGTCGGCGGCTCAGGATGCGACTCTCCTCGATGCCCGCGCGGATGACGTAGCCGGGCGAACACGTCAGCGTCCCCAGAGCGGCCAGCGTCACGGCGAAGAGCGTGACGATGAGTCGTCGCCTGGAACGGGATGTCATGATGCGTGACTCACGCGATGCCCCGGGCCTGCGCGTAGAGCAGGAGCTGCACGCGGTTCTCGATCTCCAGTTTCTCGTAGATGTTGTGCAGGTGGATCTTCACGGTGCCTTCCTGGATGCGTAGTCGCTGGGAGATCTCCTTGTTCCGCAGTCCGGCGGCAACCAGTTGTATCAACTCGATCTCGCGTGTGGTGAGAAGCCGCTGGGGCTGCTGGGGCCGTGGGGTGGCGCGCAGCAGGTTGTCGATGAGCCTGCCGGCTGATTGTTTTTCCAGCCAGCGTTCACCAGCCGCAACCTTGTGCACGCATTCGAGCAGCAGCTCGGAATCGAGCGCTTTGAGCGCGACCCCATCCACGGCGAGACGTCCGGCCTGGAGCGCCTCCTCATCGGTGATGGCACTGGCCAGCAGAACGACGCGACACGGAAGCCGCTCCTCGCGTATGCGGCGCAGGGCTTCGATCCCGCCCAGCTCGGGCATGTGCAGGTCGAGGATGGCGACTTCCGGCCGGTGCAGCCGGATGGCCTCCAGGGCGAGGTCGCCATTGGCACACCGAGCCACGACCTCCGTGCCTGCGTGATTCCCGAAAAGCGTGCACAGCCCATTGAGCACGATCGGGTGATCGTCGGCAATTACCAGACGGATTGGCGTCGTCACCAACTCAATCTCCACTCGCCGGTCGGTCAGGCGGGTGCGGCCCACCGTTTCCCGGCGTGTTGCATCGAGCACTCGGCAACCGCTGAGTCCAGTCCCCAACTCTGACGGTCCGATGACAATCCCACCGAGGCCGTGCCTGCGTGATTCACTGCGCTGCTGCCGCAACTGGTCCTGCACGCCCGTGGATCTGCAGTGGAAGAAGCGGGCCATGATCTACCGGAAGATATACGTCGTTCCGGGCGGACAGACAGTCCTTTCGGCGTCGAAGGCGTTGCCGTCTCACCACGCGATATAGGAGAGCATGAACTTGGTGGCTATGGACGCCAGCCCGGCGAAATTCCAGCGTAATCGAGCCTGGCCAGATTCTGCCGGGCGACGGCATGAGGATCGCTTATGACCGCGAATCCCAAGGCGAGGAACATCCCCCACAGTTCGACGACAATCCAGGAGGTTGGCGATGGGTGCAAGACAGCTCACAATGGCGGCGTGTGCCGTGGTGGCCGCGGTCGCGTGCGAGCAGGCGAAGGACCCGGTTGGTGCGACGGGTCGCCCGGCGTTCGCGCCGGCGTTCGCTTTCAGTCCCGGTAACGCGATCAACCATTTCGAGGTCGAGGCCTGCAAGACGGGGCCCGCGGGCACGTACAACTTCACGATCGCGGCGCTGACCGGCGACGTCACGCTGCCTCTGGGTGGCAGCTTCACGCTGGACGCGGGTCAGTGCGCGGTGGTCGCGACGACGACGGGGAATGCACAGAAGGTGCGCATCTCCGAGGTCAATCTGCCGGCGGGCACGCTGTTCGACCATGTCGATCAGTATCTGTTCGTGACCACGCCTTCGTTCCCTGTTTCAGGGGTGCCGGCGCTCAATTCGAAATCGACGTCGGCGACGGTGGATGTGGGCAATTTCGGCAACGATGCGGGCTGGGCGGTGAACTTCGTCAACGTAGCAGCACCCGGCGCAGGCTGCACGCTGACGCAGGGCTACTGGAAGACGCACAACAATTCGTTCAAGGGCGGCGCGCCCACGGATCCGACCTGGGCGCTGATCCAGCCGTCTGCGGAGCAGTCGCCATTCTTCCTGAGCGGCACTTCGTGGTTTGGCGTGTTCCAGATCGCGCCAGCCGGCAATGCCTATTACCAGCTCGCGCCGCAGTACATGGCTGCGGTGCTGAACAAGCTGGCGGGCGCGGGTTCGACGGCAGCGGTGGATGCGGCCATCAGCACCGCGACGACGCTGTTCAACACGTATACGCCGGCGCAGATCGGCGCACTGAAGGGCAACAATTCTCTGCGCCAGCAGTTCATTGCACTGGCGGGAACGCTGGACAACTACAACAGCGGTCTGACCGGGCCGGGACACTGCAACTGATCGAAGCGACTTCTGCATCATGAGCATGGAGGGCTCCCCGCCGTTCGGGGAGCCCTCGTTGCTTGCGCCTGGATCCGTTGCGGCTGCGGAAGCGCGAGGCTACGTTGGCGCCCTTCCCAGCTAACCGGAGCAGACGCGTCATGAGACGAACATCCTTCGCCTGGATCCTCGTCGCAACAGCCCTGACATCCAGTCCGTTGGCGGCGCAGCAGGACGTCGTGGCGCCGCGCAACTTCGCATTGACCAACGTGCGCATTGTGGCGGCGCCGGGTCGCGTGATCGAGCGCGGCACGGTGGTGGTGCGCGACGGCCGCATCGACGCAGTGGGCGATCACGTCACGGTGCCAGCGGGCGTGGTCACGCTGGATTTCAGTGGGCTCACGGTATATCCGGGGCTGATCGACGCGGCGAACAGCGTGGGGCTTCCGCGCATTCAGCAGGGCGGCTTCGGCGGTGGCGGCGAAGAGGGTCCGGCACCGGGTGGCCGAGGCGCGGAGCCGTCGGGTCCACCACCGGAGCTGAGTCCGGCCCGATCCGCGGCCGATGTCTTCCATCCGGCTGATGACGATCTCGATGCGCTGCGCGCGGCGGGCTTCACGACCGTCGGCCTGGCGTTCTCAGGCGGCATTTTCCCGGGCCGCGTGACTGCGATCGATCTGCGCGACAGTGATCCCGAACATTCTGGTGGTGCGCAATCCCGTGGCGCAGCAGGTGGCGCTGGGCCGCCGGCGAGGTGGCGGCTACCCGTCCACGCTGATGGGGACGCTGGCGTACATCCGCCAGTCCTTCATGGACGCGCGCTATGCGGCGCAGGTCAGTGCTGCATTCCAGAAGAACCCGACAACGACGCCGCTGCCCAGCTATGACGCGGAGGATGTGGCACTGCAGCCCGCTGCAGGCGGCGCCATGCCGGTGTGGTTCGAGGTTACGCGCGCCTGGGATATCGAGCGGGTGCTCACATTGACGAAAGACCTGGGTGTGGCGGATTACACGCTCGTGGGCGTGCAGGAGGGCTATCAGATGCTGGATCGCCTGAAGGCTGCGGGCCGTCCCGTGATCGTGTCACTCAACTACCCGCAGCCGGCTCAGGTCACCGGTCGCGCGTGGGAGCTGCACGTGGCGCCAATGTCCGGCCCGGATCGCGAGAAGGATGCGGAGGACTCGACGGCGATGCGTACCTTGCGCGGCAACGCGGCCGCGCTGGTGGGTGGCGGCGTGCCGATCGCGCTGTCGGGTCTCGGCCTGGAGAGTCCGGCGCAGTTCCACGAGCGCATCCTGGGCGCGATCGAGGCGGGCCTGTCTCCGGACGAAGCGCTGCGAGCGCTCACGCTGACGCCGGCGAAGCTGCTGGGGCTGGACGGCGCCATGGGCAGCATTGATCCGGGAAAATGGGCCAACCTCGTGGTCACGCAGGGTGATCTGTTCGCGAAGGATGGCAAGGTTCGCCATGTCTTCGTGGAGGGCGAGAAATTCGAGATTTCCGACGCGCCGGTGCGTCGGCCGCAGGGTGGGGGCCGCGGCCGTGGCGGTGGCGCGGGCGATGGCGGTGAGGCCGGCAGGGCATCCGCCGCGACGACGCCGGCCGAAGCGGCGGCGCTGACAGGCGATTGGGGCGGCACGCTCGACATCCAGGGCACCAGCATCGCATTCACGCTGACGATCGGCGGGGGTGGTGAAGCGCTGACGGGTCGCATGTGGACGGACATGGCGGTCACCGACCTGACCGGCCAGCAGAGCGGCACGACGTTCAAGCTGCACGGCACGGCAACGCCCGACGGCATGGCGGCAATGGACGTCACGCTCACGGGCCGGCTCGCGGACAATGCGCTGAGCGGCACGATCAGTGTGGCGGGCATGGGCGAGTTCCCGCTGAACGCACGGCGCCGGTCGCCGGACGCGTCGAACACGGACGGTCACGACGGAGGCACGCGATGATTCGGGCGACGCTTCGATTCCGGCCTGCGCTGCTGGCTGGCGCGCTGGTCCCGCTGCTGCCACTGGCGGCGCGCGCGCAGAACCTGGCGATCCGCAACGCCACCATTCTCACGATCACGAACGGCACCATCGAGAACGGCACAGTAGTGGTGCGCAACGGCAAGATCACGGCGGTGGGAAAGAACGTGTCGATTCCCGCGGGCATCGACGTGATCGACGGCACCCATATGTACGTGATGCCGGGCATCATCGATGCACACTCGCACATGGCCATGGATGGCGGCACCAACGAGGGCTCGGAGTCGGTGACGCCGGAGGTGCAGGTGCAGGTGCGACCCGATGACCCCACGATCTACCGCGCCCTCGCGGGCGGTGTGACGGCGGCGAACGTACTGCACGGCAGCGCCAACACGATTGGCGGGCAGTCCGCGATCATCAAGATGCGCTGGGGCGTGCCGCTGGACAGTCTGTATTTCCAGGGCGCGCAGCGCGAAGTGAAGTTTGCACTGGGCGAGAACGTGACGCGCGCCAGCTCGAGCGAATCGGATGCGAACCGCCGCTACCCGAAGTCGCGCATGGGCGTCGAGCAGCTGCTGCGCTGGTGGTTCACGCAGGCAAAGGAATACGAAGCGTCATGGAAGAAGTACGATGACGAGAAGAAGAAGAACAAGGACGCGATTCCGCCGCGCGAGGATCTGCGACTACAGGCGCTGGTCGACATCATGAACGGCAAGATCAAGGTGCACGCGCACAGCTACCGCGCCGATGAGATCCTGATGCTGATGCGCGTCGCGGAGGACTTCGGTTTCCGCATCAACACGTTCCAGCACGTGCTCGAGGGCTACAAGATCGCGGATGAGCTGGCGAAGCACGGTGCGATGGCCTCCACGTTCGCCGACATGTGGGCCTACAAGGTCGAGGCGGCGGACGGCATTTCGTACAACATGGCGATCATGAGCTCGCGCGGCGTGGTGGTGTCGGTGAACTCCGACTCCGACGAGCGGGTGCGCCGGCTGTACCAGGAAGCAGCCATGGGCATGCACTACGGCGACATGAGCGAGACGGAAGCGCTCAAGATGATCACGCTGAATCCCGCGAAGCAGCTGGGTGTCGCAGACAAGGTGGGCTCGATCGAGGTGGGCAAGGAAGCCGACCTCGCGATCTTCAACGGTCACCCGTTCGCGCCCGCTTCGCGCGTGGAGAAGACGATCATCGACGGCAAGGTCTACTTCGACCGCGACAAGGCGATGACGCTGGACAAGCTGATCAAGGGCAAGGTCACGACCGCGACGGAGGACCGGTGATGGGCGCGCTGACGCGTAAGCCTCGCCTGGCCGCGGCAGGTGTGCTCGCCGCAGCGGTGCTCCTCGTGCCCGGACGAGGCGCAGCGCAGTGGAGTGTGGGACAGGAAGGCACATTCCTGATCCGGGGCGCTACTGTAGTGACCGTGTCAGGCGCGACCATGCCTAACACCGATGTTCTGATTCGCGGCGGCCGCATTGCCGGCCTGGGCGCCAACCTGCAGGGCGGCTCGGGCGTCACCGAGATCACGGGCAAGGGCAAGTTCGTCTATCCGGGCATGATCGATTCGTTCACGCCCGTGGGTCTGGCGGAGATCGGCTCGGTGCAGACGATGAACCTGCGCAGCGAGCTGGGCGACTTCAATCCGAACGACCGTGCGATCGTCGCGCTGAACCTGGAGAGCGAGATGATCCCGATCACGCGCGACAATGGCGTGACCAGCGTGATCACGGCGCCCAGCGGCGGAATCATGTCGGGCCAGGCGGCGATGATCAACATGTCCGGCTGGACGTTCGAGGACATTGCGGTGAATCCGTCCGCGGCATTCGTCATCAACTATCCGCGCGTGGGCGGTGGTGGCGGTGGCCGTCGTGGTGGTGGCGGCGGCGGTCGCTTCGGCGGACCGGGTGGCAATCCCGAGGACCAGGTGCGTGACCTGCGCGACATGCTGCGCAATGCGAAGGAATACGATCGCATGCGCGCGGCCGGTGCGGGCGCGACCGCGTTCGACCTCAAGCTCGAGTCGATGCGCCCGCTGATGCGCGGTGAAGTCACCGCGCTGGTGTCGGCGGACAACGAAGAGCAGATCCGCGGCGCGGTTTCCCTGGCGGATTCGTTCGGCATCAAGGTCGCGATCCAGGGCGGCCACGAAGCATGGAAGGTAGCGGAACTGCTGGCGCGCAAGAATGTGCCCGTGGTGCTCAGCTCGATCCAGTCGCTGCCCGCGGACGATGAGCCGTACGATGCGATCTACGCGCAGCCGGGCGTGCTGCAGAAGGCGGGTGTGAAGATCGCCTTCTCGACGGGTGGCGCCTCGAACGCGCGGCATGTGCCCTACCACGCGGCGCTGGCGGTGGCGTACGGTCTGCCCGAAGATGCGGCCATCAAGGCGCTCACGCTCTGGCCCGCGCAGATTTTCGGCGTGGACAAGGAGATCGGCTCGATCGAGACGGGCAAGATGGCGAATCTGTTCGTCTGTGATGGCGACCCGCTGGATCTGCGCACGCACATCAGCGACGTGTTCATCAAGGGCCGCCGCATCAACCGCGACGACCGGCAGTACCAGCTGTACCAGAAGTACAACACGCGGCCGACGATCAAGAAGTGAGCACACCTGTGGCGGATGCGCCTCGTGTCGAGCGGGGCGCGTCCGCGGCGCGAGCGAACGTGGACCGGACCTTCTTCGTGCTGGGCGCGCTGCTTGCGTTCTTCGGCGTGGCGGGGGGTGCGTTTGGCGCGCACGTGCTCTCCAGCCGCCTCGCACCCGAGCGCATGGTCACGTTCGAGACGGGCGTGCGCTACCAGATGTATCACGCGTTCGCGCTGCTGATTCTCGCGTGGGCGACGACGCGCTGGCCTGTCACACTGCTGCACACCGCGGGCTGGCTGTTTGTGGCGGGGATCGTGCTTTTCTCGGGCAGCCTGTACGCGCTCGCCTTCGGCGCCCCTCGCCTGATGGGCGCGATCACACCTTTCGGCGGTCTCTCGTTTCTGCTGGGCTGGCTGCTGGCGCTGCTGGCGGTCGCGCGTTCCTGAGCTCAGCGCTTCACGCAATACAGATGCTCGGTGACCGAATCGCCGCGGTAGCGACGCGTCTCGCTGTCCGCGTCGGAGCGGTAGCGCTTGTACGTGATCGGGTAGCGCTTGTACGTCCGACCGCGCCCGTGCGCGCGCAGCACGCGCTCGATGGTGGACTCGGGGATGATGCCTTCGGCGTTGTAGCTCATGACGAGGTGACGCCAGCGCGCGGTGGCGACGAGTCGCTCGAATACTTCCTCGCAGCGCTGGCGCCGGCTCCAGTCGCTGCGCTTGTCGCGATCATCGATGAGTCCGGTCTTGCCGCGTGTGCGCGTATCAGCGCTCCAGCCGCGCGCAATCAGCTCGGGTATGTGGTAATAGCCGGCGTACTGGCGTGCATTGTAGGGCGGATCGAGGTACAGCAGATCGAAAGGCTCGAGCTCGGCGACCAGCGTGAGCGCATTGATGCGGCGCGCATGGCAGCCCTTACCGGGCACCAGCGCAGGTGGCCGCAATTCCAGCGGCCGCGTTGCGTTGGGCTGCCAGCTCTTGACGAAGGCCGCGTACACGCCAGTGGTGTTCGCCACGCGGTCGGCCGCTTCGAGCAGTGCGGCGAGAAGGACATACCACGCATTGTCGTCGAGCAGCCCCTGTGCCCGCCACGTCGTGAGCTGATGGCGAATTGCGTCAATGCGTGCACCGTTGTCGGGCGTGAAGTACATGCGGCCGTGGGCGCGACCGGCGAGGCCGTCCGGGGTGTAGTGTTCGTGCAGGAAATCGCCGGCGGGAGCGATGGTGTTGAGGAAGCTGATGACGGTGGACAGAGAATCGTCGCCTGACCCCAGTTCCTGCTGCAGCTGCGGGAAGCGGGGCGGCTCCGCCACCTGCACGCAGGCGTGCGCGAGCACGTAGGCGTACTCCATGATGTCGGAGGCGACGACGCGAAAGCCGCGACGCTTCAGCTCGGCCGACACGCTTGCAGTGCCGCAGAAGGGGTCGACCGCGGTGCCCCCCGTGATGCCGCGCCGCTGCAGTGTCTCGGCGATGAACTCGAGCAGCTTCGTCTTGTTGCCAATGTAGCGCACGGCGGTTCCTGTCGCGGTCGGTGTGCGGCCATTGTACGCGCGAGGAGGCAGAATTGCACTATCGGGCGACGATCCGGTTCTTCGCGGGCGCGCAGCGCTACGCCATGGTGGACGTGGAAGCGGCGACCTTGCCGGCAGCCTTGCAGGAGTTGATGGCGAGGTTTCCGGCGGAGGCTGCGGGCACCGCGGACCTGGTGGAGATACGGCGCGTTGCGGAAGACGCGCGCGCTCAGGAGCGTTGACTGCTGTCAGGCGTCGCGGCTGTCGGGGAGGGTGGCGGCGTCGGAATCTGTTCCAGCAGTGCGTCGAACTCGGCTGTCAGCAGAGCGCGCAGCGAAGCGAGGCGGTCGGGGCCTCGCCGATGGCGCAGGGCGCGCCAGAACACGACGACATCTTCGCGGACGCGGCGCCAGCGCTCGTGCCATGCAATCGCGACCAGGCCGAGCAGCGGCACGAGCACGAGTGCGGCGATGGCGGCCCACACGCCGGCCGTGCGCCACGCAAGGAAGGCGCACAATGCGATGGTCAGCGGCGCAGTGAAGAAGCTGGTGGCCAGCTTGTACGTCGCAATGGTTTCGTAGTCGGGTCGCGTGACCGCGAGTGTCACGCGCGGCGCGTACCACGCGGGCAGCCAGAGCAGTGTGGCGAGCGCCGCAATGGGCAGGCCCAGTCCGATCGTCACGATCTGGCGCAGGACGTAGCCGAGCACGTCGCCGGTGCGATAGTTCGGCGGCACATTGCCTTCGCGTGCGCCGTACAGCGTGAGTGCACGCTGGTAGCGGCGCACACTGCGCACGAGCCGCTCGTGACGCTCGGGATCGTGGGCGCGCAGCCACGCCAGACCGTGCGCGAAGAAGCGCAGGCGGGGCAGTCGCTCGGCCAGCTCTTCGCGCTCGCGCCAGTGCTGCCAGCCTTTTTCGCGCGCATACAGTCGATCGGCCGTTTCGATCAGCTCGCGGTCATCCTGATCGGTGAGATTGAGCGTGACTGCCTCGAGCGCGGCGCCAATGCGTGCGGTCAGCGCACGCACCGCGTCGACATTGTCGGCTGCGTATGCGTCACGGTACGCACTGACGGCGAATGGTTCGCCGATCATGGCGAGGGCGCGGCCGCGGAAGAGCGACTTGCCCGCGTACGTGATGCCGATGGGGACAATGCGCAGTCCCAGCTGCCAGTCGCTCTCCGCTTCGGCGGCCAGCGCGATGCGTGCCGCGCCCGTGCGCAACGGCGCGAGCGCGGGCTCGGAGTGCGACTTCCCTTCAGGATAGATCTGAATGGCATCCCCTTGCCGCAGCGCGGCAATCGCCGCGGCAAACGTCTCATCATTCCGGTGTGTCTGCCCCGGATCATCCTGGCGCCGGTAGACGGGCAGTCCGCCGAGCGCGCGCAGCAGGGTGCCGAGCAGAGCCTGCTGGAACAGCGGAGCCTTCGCCAGTGGCCGCGTGGGCCGGCCGGCCACGCGGAAGACAATGAGCGGGTCGAGCAGGCTGTTCGGATGGTTGGCGACGACGAGCGCGGGACCATTGGGAATCGGTCCCCCGATCTGCTCGACTTTCTGGAAGATGCCCACCGCCCACCCGGCCAGCCGGGTGATCCAGCCATTGAGGCCGCTGCGGGTCTGGCCCATGGTTGCGCGTGGGGGTTCTGGTTGGTCGCGAGAGGACGCGCCAAGATGCCGGGAACGCCGCAGCCGCAGCAAGGCTGTCCGGCGGCGGTATGGCCGGATAGACTTCGCGCGTGAACTGGCAACAGAAGATTTACGAGCGCGCGCTCGCGCTCGCGCGGTCCGTGATGGAACGCGCGGCACGATCGGAGCGCGTGCAGCGTGCGTTGCGCGGCAGGCGCGAGACGGCGGGGCGTTTCGAGAACTGGGCCGCGAGCCGACGGGATGCAGCGAAGCCGCTGTTCTGGCTGCACTCGCCATCCGTGGGCGAAGCGCTCATGGCGGAGGCGATCATTGCCGCGCTGCGTCGCAGCGTCGATTGTCAGGTTGCGTTCACGTTCTTCTCGCCATCCGCGGAGCGGCTGGCCGAGCGTGTGGGCGCGGACGTGAGCGCCTGGCTGCCGTGGGATCTGGCGCACGATGTGGAGCGCGCGCTGGCTGCGCTGAAGCCGGTGGTCGTCGCATTCGTGCGCACGGAGATCTGGCCCACGCTGGTGCAGCACGCGCACGAGCACGGCGCGCGGGTCGCGCTGATCAATGCGCCGCTGGCCAGCAGCTCGAGCCGGCTGCGACCGCTGGCACGCACCTTTCTGCGGCCGGCGTATGCCTCGCTGGATGCGGTGGGCGCAGTGAGTGCGGAGGACGCGCAGCGGTTCCGGCAGCTGCGGGTTGCGGCGGAGCGCACGCAGGTGACGGGCGATGCGCGCTTCGACCAGGTCTGGTCGCGTGTGGCCGCACTGGCAGCGGGCACGCCGCTGCTCACGCTGCTGCGAGTGGACGCACGACCGACGATCGTGGCAGGTTCCACGTGGCCTGCGGATGATGCGAAGCTGCTGGCGGCCTTCGCGCGCGTGCGCAGCCGCGACGATGTTCGCATGATCATCGCGCCGCACCAGCCGACGCCGGTGCACCTGGCAGCACTGGAACAGGCGCTGGATGCGACGCATTTGACGCATGTACGCCTGGGCGTGGTGGAGGCGGGCGAGGCAGCACCCGCCCATGCGGTGATCGTGGTGGATCGCGTGGGTGTGCTGGCGGAACTGTACGCGCTGGCGCGCGTGGCGTACGTGGGTGGCGGCTTCGGCAGGAACGGGCTGCATTCGGTGGTGGAGCCGGCGGCGCTGGGCGTGCCCGTGGTGTTCGGGCCGTACCACGGTAACGCGCGCGAAGCGGCCGAGCTGGCCGCCGCGGGCGGTGGCGTCGCTGCTAACGGTGTGTCAGGAATCGAAGCCGGACTGCGGGAATACCTGAGTCACGCTGCGGCGGGCGCAGCGGCGAGGGCGTGGGTGCAGAGCCGGCTGGGCGGGGCGGAGCGGAATGCGGCGTTGCTGCTCTCGCTGCTGCCGCGGTCGGGGGGGAAGCGCAGGATGGAAACGAAAAACCGGGGGACAGGCACAATGATGGGAAGGGAAGCCTCGCCGGCGATCAACGCCGAACAGTTGCGCCAGATGCTGGACACGGGAGAACCGCTGGTGCTGCTGGACGTGCGCGAGCCGCACGAGTGGGAGATTTCGAACCTGGCCACATACGGTGCGCGACTGGTACCCATGGCGGAGATCCCGGCGCGCATCAGCGAGCTGGACCCGGAGGCGGCGACCGTCGTCTACTGCCGTACGGGAGCGCGCAGTGATCGGGTGGTCCGCTTCCTCCAGGCGAACGGCTTCACACATGTCTTCAACCTGGAGGGTGGCATCAACGGGTGGGCGGCGGAGATCGATCCGGAAATGCGTCGTTATTGAGGAGCTCGAGCCCGCTGCTGTCGCTGCGGCGACCGGGACTGCCCGGGCCGCGGCGCCACCAGGCGACGATCCCGATCACAGGCAGGAATACGATCACCAGGATCCAGCCGAGCTTCGCGGCGCGCGAAGCGCTGCCGCCCATGGCCGCGACCAATGCGAACACGTCGGTTACGAAGACCAGCGCCACCAGCAGGAAGCGGTAATTCAGCTGACTCACGACGCCAGCCTTCCTTCGCCTGAGGCGTCAGCGAACTGCAGCTCGTAGAGGCGGGCGTAAAGACCGCCCTCGCGCAACAGCTCCTCGTGTGTGCCCTGCTCGCGCAGCTCCCCGTGGTGCATGACCAGGATGCGATCCGCGTTCTGCACGGTGGAGAGACGGTGGGCGATCACGAGCGATGTCCGCCCGCGCATGAGCGTGTCGAGCGCCAGCTCGATGCGTTCCTCGAGCGCGGAGTCGACGGAGCTGGTGGCCTCATCCAGCACCAGCACGAGCGGATCGAACGCGAGTGCGCGCGCGAAGGAGAGCAGCTGTCGCTCGCCCACGGAGAGGGAAGAGCCGCGCTCACCGAGTGGTTGCGCCAGGCGGGCCGGCAGCCGTGCGATCAGCGGAGCGGCGCCGACGCGCTCGGCGGCGGCCTGTACGCGCGCCTCGCCAATGTCGTCGCGGCCCAGGCGAATGTTGTACTGCACGTCGCGGCTGAACAGGAAGACATCCTGCAGCACGAGGCCGATACGCTGGCGCAGAGCGTGCACGTCGAACTCGCGGATGGGCACGCCATCGAACAGGATCTCGCCGCGCTGCGGTTCGTAGAAGCGCATCAGCAGGCTGGCCAGCGTAGTCTTGCCCGCGCCCGTGTGTCCGACAATGGCAATGCGCTCGCCGGGCCGCGCGGTGAAGCTGATGCCGCGCACCACCCAGTCCCACTCGCCGCCTTCGTCCCGCCTGCGGTAGGCAAACCAGACATTACGGAACTCGATATGGCCGCGCGCGTTCGCGGGCAGGGGCCGCCCGCCGCCGCGGACGGCGTGCGCCAGCGGCGCATCCAGCAGCTTGAAGATGCGCTCTGATGATGCCATCGCGCCCTGCAGCATGTTGTATTTCTCGGACAGGTCCTGAATGGGGCGGAAGAAGCGTCGCGCGTACTGCAGGAAGGCGGCGATCACGCCTACCGTCACGGCGCCGGGCAGCAGGCGGGCACCGCCGTACAGCAGGATCACCGCGAAGGACACCGCGGTCAGCAACTCGATGACGGGAAAGAAGAGCGCGTAGTAGAGAATGGAGCGCAGGTGGGCTTCCAGATAGTGATCGTCGATCTCGTGGAAGCGCTCACCCACATCGCGTTCCCGGTCGAACAGCTGGATCACCGCCACACCCGAGATGTGCTCCTGCAGGAACGCGTTGATGCGCGCCAGCCGCACGCGAATGTCGCGATACGCACGACGGATGCGCGTGCGGAAGACAATGGCGGCGAGAAAGACGAACGGCATCACCGAGAGCGTGACGAGTGCGAGTCGCCAATCCATCAGCATCATGGCGACCACGATGAACACGAGTGTAAACACGTCGCCGAACACGGTGACCACGCCCGAGCTGAACAGCTCGTTCAGCACCTCGACGTCGCTGGTGACGCGCGTCATCAGCCGGCCCACGGGATTGTAATCGAAGAACGGGATCTCGAGCTGCTGCAGCCGGCCGAAGATCTCGCGCCGCAGGTCGAACATGACGCGCTGGCCGAGCCACGTGGTCATCAAAGTCTGCCCGTACTGCAATCCGAAAGCGAGCACGAGCGAAACGAGGTAGCCGGCGCCGAGCTGGAGAAGCAGGCGGCTGTCGCCGTGCGGGATGGCGCGGTCCAGCGCGAGCCGGGTGATCCACGGGCCGACCAGCTCGACGGCAGCGCCGACCAGCAGCATGGCGACGGCCAGGACCACCTGCAGGCGGTACGGGCGCAGGTAGCGGAGCAGCCTGCGCATGAGGCGGGCGTCGTAGGCCTTGCCGAGGGCTTCTTCTTCGTGGGTGGGGGCGGTTGGTGCCACGACTAGCGGAGCCGCCTCCGTTGGTCGCCACGGAGCTGGCGACGCTCATCACGCTGGCGGCGCCGGGCATCGCGGGCGGTCTCGCCGGGCAGCCGGACCTGGATGTCGACGCCGCCCATCATGGCGAAGCCGCGCACGCGGATGATGGGGTCGTCCGGCTGCATTCCGGGTGGGCGGCCCGGCCCGTGGCTGAAGCCGCCCATAATGGCGAGGCCGGAGGCGTCGACGGCGATGCCGGGCGGAACCAGGATCTCGACACCGCCCATGAGCGTGAAGATGTCGATCTCTGTAACTCCAGGCGGCATAATCGCTTCCCGGAAATCCAGCTCGGCACCTCCCATCATCGCGAGCACCGTCGACTTGCGGGCCGGCGTCCATGGGCCCTTGCGCTCGACACCGCCCATGATCGCGACGAGCAGCTGATGATCGCGCACGTCCGCGGGGTTGGCCCGAGCCGGGGTGGAGCGCGTCGCGGGTGCTGGTGAGGCGGGCGAAGCAGGCGGGGAAGGGGCCGCTGCAGCGGCGACAGCCGGGAGATCCTGGACCAGAGAATCGAGGCTCGGCATGTCCTCGGCCCGGTGTGCCTTGTCCAGCCGATCCTCGAACTCCTCAACCGTAAGCCGGTCCGAGGCGAAACTATCGATGAGCAGCTGGACTGTCTTTTCCCGTTTCTCGGCCAGGGTCGGCCCGGGAACCGGGGGCATGTCTGCCATCGATAAACCTCGTTTCCAGCGTGGACGCGGACACTGCCAATCTCGAACTCGGGGGTAACGGCCGCAAGCGCCGGGCCCGCTCGGACGCGGTCGTCAATTGAGCGCATGATGCGACTCTCCGGATACTTCGACCGAATTCAGGGTCGACTGCTGGGCGCCTTGATGATCGGGTTCGCAGGGACGCTCGTCATCTACGGCATTGCCTCGCATTCACTCAATCAGCTGATGGACGCGGTCAACGCGCGTGTGGATGTGCTGGAAGAACGAGTGGACCTGGCCACGAGTTTCGAGGCCGCGCTCGTCGACCAGCTGAGCGCGGGGCAGCGTTATCTGCTGACGGGTAATGTGGCGGCGCTGGCGGAACACGACAGTCTGGCGGCGCGTGCGCGCGACCTGCAGGCCAGGTACGCGAAGCTGCCCGACCTGGACAACGCCACGCAGGATCAGCTGGGGCGCATCATCGCGCTCCACGACAAGGTCAGCGCCACGTTCCGTGACACGATCTCGCACAATGACACACGGGCTGCGGCTGCGCTCGTGGCCTCACTCGAGCCCAGCCTGCGTGAGCTGCGCGCGCTGACACGCGCCGTCAACTCGAGCGAAGTGCGCAAGGTGGAGCTGGCGCTCATCGACTATCGAACGGTCGCGCACGAGCGGAGCCTGGAGCTGCTCATCGTGCTCTTTGTTTCGATCTTTACAGCGCTGTTCTTCGCGTACCTCACGCTGCACGCGATCGAGCGCCCGCTCACTCGTCTGGTGCTTGCAGCCAACCAGTTCGGCGGCGGCGATCTCACGGTGCGCGTGAACGGCCGCATGCCCAGCGAGCTGCGCGTTCTGGCGGGAGCCTTCACCCTGATGGCCGACCGCTTCCGCACGGTGGTGGGCGAGACCGTGTCGACGGCGAATCGCATTACTGCTTCGGCGTCGGACCTGTCCAGTGTCTCCGAGGAAGTGGCGGCCTCGAGCGGCGAGGTCTCGACCGCCATGATCGACATTACGAACGGCGCGGAGGAGCAGGCGCTCGGACTGCGCAGCATGGATGAGGCGTTGCAGCGCATGCGCGACCGCGCCGTGGAGATCGACGAAGCGTCCACGCAGGTGCGCACGCTGAGCAGCCAGATTGGCGATCTGGCGTCGACCAAGCGGCGAGATGTGAGCCGCGCCACCGCGATGCTGCGTGAAGTGCGCGAAGTCGTGCACACCTCGGGTCAGGAAGTAGCCGAGCTGCAGCGTGCGTCCGCGCAGATCACTGCGTTCGTCGAGACGATTCAGGGCATTGCCCGCCAGACCAACCTGCTGGCGCTGAATGCGGCCATCGAGGCAGCGCGCGCCGGCGAGCACGGCCGCGGCTTCGCTGTGGTGGCCGATGAAGTGCGCAAGCTGGCGGATGGCAGTGCGCGCGCGGCGGACGAGATCGACCTGGCCGTGCGCCAGGTGCGCAGGCAGATCGAATCCGCGGCGGCCACGATGGACCGCGGCGTCAGCCAGGTGGCTGGCGTCGAGGAAGTCTCCCGCAGCGCAGAGACCGCGTTCGAGGAGATCATCGCCGCGGTCGAGCACGTGCGCGGCGCGGCGGCCAGCGTGGATGCCGCGGCGGACGAGAATCGCACCGCGGTGCAGACGGTGGAAGAAAACGTGCGCGCCGTGGGCGCGACCGCGGAATCACACGCGGCCAGCGCGGAGGAAGTGAGTGCAGCGGCGGAAGAACAGTCCGCGGCCACCCAGGAGCTGAGCGCCGCGAGCGTCGAGCTGCTGCACGCGGCGGAGCGGCTCAAGGAGCTGGTCTCCGGCTTCCACACTGACAGCTGATCACACGCGGGAGCGCACCGGCTGAAGCAGCCGGTGGCCTCCGCCCCTGGCGTTGCCGGGACGCGGCGCCTCTATCGACCAGCAGGGACGACACGTACCCCCGCGGGGGAGGAGGCTGCATGTCCAGAGCCAAGCACGTGAGCATTCTGCGCATCCTGGGTGCCCTCGTCATCGTGGCGCTGTCGGCGGCTGTGCTGACAGTCGTGTTCTATGCCGGCGAGGCGACCGGCATGGACCATGAGCGGCACAGCGCCTGGAGCCGCAACGCATTCAGCACAGCCTGGCGCAGCGGCGCGCTGCACGCCGGCAATCTCGCCGATGTCGAAGCCTTCGGCCTTGCCGAGCACGAGGCTGGCAATGCGCTGGCGTTGTACTGGCCCGGCGGGATGGCCGCGTACACCTCACCGTGCGCCCGCTCCTTCCCCATGAACTACGACAATCCGTTGTGGGACAGGTCGGAGTCGACGTGGCATTCGGCGGCGGCGTGCGAGCGTCTGGATGACATCGTCCGTGCCGCACGCATGACCGCGCTGGACTTCACACACGTGGGCGGTGCCGACATTGCGGCGAAGCTCTATGGTCCCAGCAGCTACGGGCTCTTCTGGCGCGCGCCCCGGCAGGATCTGGGGGCACTGATCGCGCGCGCTCACCTGCGCCTCACGCAGGGCGACCTGGAGGGCGCAGAAGCCGATGCCCGTGCCGCAGTCTCTGCCGGCATCCAGTTCGTCGAACTGGGTCCGACGAGCAATGCGCTCTCGACCGGCTTCACGACGATGGAAGCGGGTCTCGATCACCTGCGCGAGATCTACGTGCGCCGGGGCCGCGCCGACCAGGTTGCGGCGATTGCGACAGCCATGAACGAGGCCGTGACCGCGCGCACCGGGTTCTACCGCTTCATGCAGAACGCCTGGCAGGCAGCGGCGCTGCCGGAATCGATGCGCGTAATGGCGCAACTGTCGACCGACAGCAGTGCCGTGCTGGGTGTGCGTACCTATGCCGCCTACGTGCTGGGCTATGCGTATGTGATGCATCCATGGGAAGCGCTGTTCGGTCCCAGCAGCGAGCGCCGCGCGGCACTCGACGCGCTGGCCCTCCGCCCGGAACTGGCCGCGGCTGTGGCCCGCGCCCGCGAGGGCTTCAATGTGCCTCTCAAGGACCGGCTCCACTACCTCAACGCAGACTAGCCTATAACATTCTGTTACAGCGCTACGGGCGCTGCGGGCGCGGGGGCTGTCGGGCTGGCCTCCGCGCCCGCGGCTTTTCCGGGGGCCGGGAGGGTTGGCTTCAACGGATCACGGCCTGACGGTTCAACGGATTACGAACCAGCGGATTCAACGGGTATGCGAATCAACGGACGTACGAATCGACGGATCTGTAAGCACCGGATTCAAGAATCAGAGCATCTCAACGTGGATCAGGGAGTAGTGGACTGGCGGCGCATGAGTTCGGTGAGGATATCGGTCGCGGAGATGCTGCGGGCGGCGCAGGCTATGAGGGTGTGGTAGAGGAGGTCGGCGGCTTCGGCGGCAATGCGGCCTGGGTCCTGGCCGAGGCAGGCGGCCACCAGCTCGACGGTTTCCTCGCCGAGCTTCTTGAGGCGCAGATTCTCGTCGGCCAGCAGGCGACGGGTGTAGCCGCCACCTTCGTTGTGCCGTTGCCGTTCGGCAATAATGTCGGCGAGCGCGGAGAGTGCAGGTGCTGCGCCGAAGCAGGTGCGCGCGCCCGTGTGGCAGGCGGGGCCGGCGGGCTCGACCAGTGCCAGCACGGTGTCGGCATCGCAATCGGCGTGCAGGGAATGGAGGCGCAGCTCGTGGCCGCTGCTTTCGCCTTTGCGCCAGAGAGTCTGCCGGCTGCGTGACCAGAACCACATGCGGCGCTCGCGCAAAGTGTGCTCCAGCGCAGCGCGGTTGGCGTAGCCGAGCATCAGCACATCGCCGGTGCGCGCGTCCTGCGCGATCACCGGGATCAGGCCCGCGTCATCGAAGCGCAGTGCATCGAGCCGGGCTCGTGTGATCGAGGATCATGCGGGCACACCGAGCAGGTCGCGGATGGGTGCGGCTAGCGGGCCGTTAGTGGCGATCAGGCTGCCCGTGCGCGCGGAAACGCGGCCCTGGAAGTCGGTGGCGACGCCGCCGGCCTCCTGCAGGATGGGCAGCATGGGGGCCGCATCCCAGTGGCCCAGGACGGGATCCACGATGGCCTCCGCGCGGCCGGTCGCCACCAGTGCGTAGCCGTAGCAGTCGCCCCACGTGCGGCAGATCTGCGCCTCCCCGGTCAGGCGACGCCACGCCTCGCCGTGGCCGGCGCGATCCAGCAATCGCTCGTCACTGCTCATCACGAGTGCTTCGCCCAGTACGCTCGTGCCCGAATGCCCTCGCCCGGCGGCCGTTCCACCAGCAGCCCTCACCCGTGGCGGCAAACACGATCTCGTCCAGCGCGGGCAGGCAGATCACGCCGATAACAGGCTGTTCGTCCAGCTCCAAGGCGACCAGCGTGCCGAAGAGCGGGACGCCGCGCACGAAGGTGCGCGTGCCGTCGATGGGGTCGAGGATCCAGCGGCGGGGCGCGTCCGCACGCACCACGCCCAGCTCCTCGCCGATGATGCCATCCCGCGGGAAATGCTGCTCGATGCGCTCGCGCAGCAGGTGCTCCGCCGTGCGGTCGGCAATGGTGACGGGCGATGCGTCCTGTTTCCATTCCACGGCCGCGCCCGTCTGGTAGTGCGCCAGGGTGCTGCGCGCGGCGCGCCAGGCAATGTCGACTGCGAATTCGAGCAGCAGGCCGAGCGGTTCGGCGTTCATGCGGGTCACGGGTTCAGGTAAGACGGACGGGAACGCCGGCATCGTAAAGCTCGCGCTTGACCGCCGCCACCGTAGTCGTGCCGTCGTGAAAAATGCCGGCCGCGAGCACGGCGTCGGCGTTGCCCTCCTGCAATGCGGCGCGCATGTGGCGCGCGTGGCCGGCGCCGCCACTGGCAATCACGGGTACGCTCACGGCGGCGGCCACGCGCCGCGTCAGCGCGAGATCGTAGCCGTCGCGCCGGCCGTCCTGATCGATGCTCGTCACCAGCACTTCGCCCGCGCCCATTTCCGCACCGCGGCGAGCCCATGCAATGGCGTCGAGCGCGGTGGGCGTGCGGCCGCCGTGCGTGCACACGCGAAACCGGGCGGGCGCGTTGTGGTCACGGCGTTCAGGAGACGAAGCCGCCTCGGCCCGCGCGTCGATGCTCAGCACGATGCACTGGCTGCCGAAACGCGCGGCGGCCTCGGACAGCAATGCGCGGGCGGTCGACGGCCGCGGTGTTGACGCACACCTTGTCCGCACCGGCGCGCAGAACGCGCTCGACGTCCGCGACCTCGCGAACGCCGCCGCCCACGGTGAGCGGGATGAACAGGCGCTCGGCCGTGCGCCGCACTACGTCCAGCAGGGTGCCTCGCCGTTCGACGGATGCCGGTGATGTCCAGAAACACGATTTCGTCGGCGCCGTCCTGCTCGTAGCGCTGCGCCAGTTCCACAGGATCGCCCATGTCGCGCAGCGCACGAAAGCTCGTTCCCTTGACCACCCGGCCACGGTCAACGTCGAGGCAGACGATCACGCGACGCAGCAGCATCAGGCCGTGTCGTCCCGCCGCAGCCGAACACCGCCCTTGGTGCTGAAAACGCCGTCCGCCGGCTGGACCGCGGCGCGCAGGGCCAGGCCGAGCGCCTTGAACGCGGCTTCGACAACGTGATGGCGGTCGCGACCGCGCTGTACCACGATGTGCAGAGTAACAGCTGCGTTATCAGCGAAGGAGCGCAGGAAGTGCTGATAGAGTCGGGAGGGCAGGGGGCCGTCGTACCAGGCACGGCCGCCCAGATCAATGGCCGCCTGCACCAGCGCATCATCCATGGGCACGAGGGCACTGCCGTAGCGTGCGCAGGCTGACGGCAGCTGCGCGCGCAGCGCGAGGCCGAGCGTGATGGCGACATCCTCGATGGTGTGGTGGCGCAGGTCGCCGCTCGCGCTCACGTCCAGCTGCCAGCCGGCATAGCGAGCAAGCGTGTCCAGCATGTGATCGAGGAACGCAATGCCGGTCTGCAGCCGGTTGCCGTCGTCGCGCCCGGGGTTCAGGACGACCCCCAGTCGGACCGCGGTCTCCTTTGTTTCGCGCACGAGCATGTTCATGCCGGGAACTCCAGCGCCGCGGCGCGCGCATCCACGCCGCCCGTGTAGAGCGCCATGCCGATCACAGTGCCGGCGACGCCCGCATCCGCCAGGATGCGCAGGTCCACGAGGGTGGCCACACCGCCCGCGGCAAGGATGGGATGGGGCGTGTTCTGCGCGAACGTGGCGAAGAGCTTGGCATCCACCCCCCGCAGGCTGCCTTCCCGTCCGACATCGGTCACGAGCACGCCAGCCAGCGCGACATCGGCGAGGGAAGCGAGAAAGTCAGTGGTGCGCACAGGCGTATGGGTGCGCCAGCCACGCGTCACGATGTGACCATCCAGTGTGTCCGCCGCCACCACGACGCGACCCGGCCAGGTCCGGCTCGCTGCGCAGAGCCAGCGCCGGTCCTCCAGGGCGCGCGTGCCGGCGATGACGCGCGCAGCGCCGGCCGACAGCAGCGTGCTCACATCCTCATCGGTACGCACGCCGCCGCCCACCTGCACGCTCGCGCTGGTGCTGGCGAGCAGCGGCTCGATGACACTGCGGTTGCTGCCCTGCCGCAGGGCCGCATCCAGATCCACCAGGTGCAGTACACGGAAGCCCGCATTGGCCCAGTGGTGCGCCACCGCAAGCGGGTCGTTGAGACCCACACGCTCGCGCGCCGGGTCGCCGCCCACCAGCTGAACGGCGCGGCCGCCGCGCAGGTCCAGCGCGGGCCACGCGATCATCGGGCCTGCTCCAGGAAAGCGTCCAGCAGGCGCAGGCCGCCGTCACCGCTCTTCTCCGGGTGGAACTGCACACCCCAGGTGCGGTCCTGACGCACCGCCGCGGGAAAGCGTTGGCCCTCACATTCCGACCATGCTATCACGCAGTTAGTCGATACCGGCCGGGCCACGTAGCTGTTCGCGTAATAGGCGACCATGCGCGGCGAGGCAGCGAAGAGCGGGTCGGCGGGATCGGCGGCCTGCACCCCGTTCCAGCCCATGTGCGGCACGCGACTCGCCCGCAGACGATGCACCACGCCGGGCATGACGGCCAGGCCAGCACCCTGGCCTTCCTCGCTCTCCTCGAAGAGCAGCTGCATGCCCAGGCAAATGCCGAGGCAGGGACGCCCCTGTGCGAGTGCGGCGCGCAGTGCTTCGCGACCGGGCGCAAGCGCTGCGACCGCTGCGCCAAACGCGCCCACACCCGGAAGCACGATGGCGTCGGCCTCGACGGCGCGCGTGGCGTCGTCCTCGACGCGCACGCGATCACCCTGCCGCCCCAGCGCCTTGGACAGCGAGTGCAGATTGCCGGCGCCATAGTCGACAATGGCGATGTCGATCACGCGACCACCCCATCTGCGGCTTCGGCCGCGAGTACGGCGGGGAACGCTTCCAGGAACAGCTCGAGCAGCGGCCACGGTCCGATGGTGACACGCACGCATTCGCCGAGCACGGGAAGCGCGGCAAACGCGCGCACGCCGATGCCCGCGGCCGCAGGCGCCGCGTCACGCTCTCGGCGCTCGCGGATCCGTCCGGCAATCGCACCAGCACGAAGTTGCCGTGTGAGGGCAGCGCGTCGTAGCCGCCGGTCCGCAGCTCTGCGACCAGGCGGTCGCGGTTGTCGCGCACCTGATTCACGCAGCGCTCCCGCCAGCCACTCGTGTCTGCGAGCGCGGCCAGCGCGGCGCGCTCGGCTACCGTGCTCACCTTGTAAGGCCCTCGCGCCTTCTCGATCTCGCGCACCAGCGCGGCCGGACCGATGGCGAAGCCGACGCGCAGGCCCGCCATGCCGTACGCCTTGGACAGGGTACGGACTACCACGGCGTTAGAGGAAGCGACGGCAATGTCGAGCACGTCGTCGTCCGCGAAATCGGCGTAGGCTTCATCGATCAGCACGATGCCACGGAACGCCGCAACCAGGTCTGCGACCCCGGTTCGCGCGACCGTCGCGCCGGTCGGATTGTCCGGGCGACAGAGGTAGAGCAGCCGGCCGCCGGCGTCGAGCAGGCCGCGGGTGTCCAGACCGAGGTCGACCGTGCGCTGCACGGGAATGGGCAGCGTGCCGTTCATGCGCGCGAACAACGGTACCACACCGAATGTGGGCCAGGGAAAGACGACGCGATCACCGGGCTCGCAGAACGCGCGTACGGCGGCGTCGATCACATCGTCCGAACCGCATCCCGTGGTAATGCACGAAGCGTCAATGCCCCAGCGTCGCGCCGCCGCGTCGCACAGCCGGCGCGCATAGACAGACGGATAGCGCGTCACGCTGTCATCGCCGATACCGGTGAGCGCGCGGCGCACGGCGGGTGCGATACCGAACAGGCTGGTGTTGTCGCTCAGGTCGACGGCACAGGGCTCCCTCATCGGATCGTACAGGCTGATCTCACGATAAGCCGGGCGCGCGACTGGTCGAACCGGGTTGTGCAGGGGTGCCGGCGTGCGTGCCGTGCTGGGCGTGCCAGCCGGCTGCGCGGTGTGCAGGCGGGCGGCGAGTGCGTGTCCGGGAAGCCCCTCGGCCTCGGCCAGCGACGCTGCCGGGCCGGCCAGCGCCGCAGCGGCCGCTTCCGACACTTCCTGCACTGTCGTCCAGCGCAGAAAATCGTGGATGTTCAGGCCCGAGAAGAAGCGCGCGGCGCCCGCAGTCGGCAGTACGTGATTGGCGCCCGTGAGATAATCGCCGAAAACCACCGAGCTGCTCCTGCCCACGAAGATCGTGCCCGCATTGCGCACGTGCGGCAGCCACGCAGCCGCATCGCGCACGGCGAGCCGCAGGTGCTCGGGCGCGTAGTCGCGCGCGAAACGCAGAGCGCCGGACATGTCGGGCGCGAACAGCAGGGCACCACGCGCCGCGAAGGCGGACCGCACCACGTCGCCTCGGCTCTGCGTATTCAGGAGCTGCTCCAGCTCCTCCTGAACCGCGAGCAGCAGTGGCTCGTTCGTGGCAATCAGCACGACGGCCGCCGCAGCATCGTGTTCTGCCTGTGCGAACAGCTCGGCCGCAAGCCGCACGGCATCGGCCGCGTCGTCGGCGATAACAAGCAGTTCCGAGGGCCCGGCGGGCGAGTCGATGCCCACCTCGCCCTGCAGCTGGCGCTTGGCTTCGCTGACGAACGCGTTGCCCGGCCCGACGATGCGGTCCACGCGCGGCACGGTCGCGGTGCCCAGCGCGAGTGCCGCAATCGCGCCGGCGCCGCCCAGCGCAAACACGCGGTCGACGCCGGCGAGAGCGCACGCCGCGAGCGTGATGGCGGGCGGCTCGCCGCCGGCGCCGGGCGGGGAACACACGATTACTTCTCCCACGCCGGCCGCGCGCGCAGGCACCACGCCCATCAGAACGCTGCTCGGGTAGGCGGCGCGGCCGCCCGGCGCATAGACGCCGACACACGATAACGGATCCGCCCGCCGCGTCAGGCGAACCCCCGGGACCGCCTCGAGACAGAGCGGGGCCGGCAGCTGCGCGCGATGCCAGACCTCAATGTTGGCGGCGGCCTGCTCGAGCGCCACGCGCAGCTCGGGGCGCAGCGCGTCGCGTGCACGCAGGCAAGCCGAGCGCGGCACTTCCAGCGACGCGAGTCGCACGCGATCGAACTGGGCCGCCAGCTCGAACAGCGCCGCATCGCCAGAGCGGCGCACGCGCGCGATGATCGCGGCCGTCTCCGCCGCCACGCGACTGTCGGGATCACTGCCTCGCCGCAGCAGACGGTCACGCGCTTCGGCGTCGAGCGCATCGAGACGGCCGGTAACCGCGAGCCTCATGGCATCAGCCGCTCGATGGCGGTCACGAGGATGCCGACTGCGCCAATGGTGCGCAGTTGCGCGATCACGCGGTAGACGTCGCGGCGATCGACCACGGCGTGCGCCGCCACGAAGCGGCCGCCATCGAGCACATCGACGATCGTCGGACCCGAGAGTACCGGGAATGATTCGCTTCACATTATCGAGCGCGGCCCGTGGCACGTTGGCCATCAGGTAGCGCTTGTCGCGCGCGAACAGCACGGACTCGAGCGCGGCGCGCAGCTCGCCGATCGGACCGCAGGCGGGCGCGCGCACATCGATCGCCAGGCCGCGCGACGAGCACCGCGCTCGACTGCATGATCGTCGCCACCTCGGCCAGGCCATTGACTTTGAGTGTGGAACCGCTCGACACGAGGTCGACGATCACATCCGCGACACCAAGGTGGGGCGCGATTTCCGCGGCGCCGGAAACAGGCACTACGGCGACTTCACAGCCCCGCGTGCGGAAGAAGTCGAGTGCCAGGCGAGGAAAGCTGGTGGCGACGCGCGTGCCGGGGCGGAATGTCCTCGAGGCTGCGAACAGCGCCGTCATCACGCGCGGCCACCGCGAGGCGGCAGCGGCCGAAGCCGAGATCGAGCAGCTCGTCGAGCGGCCGCCCGCATTCCGCGACGATGTCGCGTCCCGTGATGCCGAGGTCGGCCGCGCCATCCGCGACGAATTCGGGGATGTCGCGGGCCCGCACCAGCCAGGCGAGGAACTCACCGCCCAGCGAGGCCTGCAGGGCGCGCTCGCCGCGCGCATCGAAATCGAGACCGGCACGCTCGAGCAGCGCTCGGGCATCATCGGCCAATCGGCCCTTGTTGGGCAGTGCCAGTCGCAGCATTTCCTTCCTCGATGAAAAAAGCCGCGACCCGTGAGAACGGGCCGCGGCTGGGATACGTCGCGCGCGGTTGCTGTGCGTATGCGCGCTACACGCCCCCGTCCCGGCCCGTGCGGCCGTGATGGTGAGCGTGATGGCGGTGCAACGCGACGCGATTCATGGCCCCGACTCTAAGGAGCGCGCGGGCTTCTGTCAAGCGAGGGCGTGCCTCGCCTCAGTCGAGGAGCTGTCGCGCCAGGTAACGCGCTGCTTCCTCTTCCAGCCAGAAGCGCGGTGCCCAGGGCGAGCCCGCAATGAAGCCGACGTGCCCGCCGTGCGGCGTGATGAGCGACTGGATGCACGGGTTGCTGCGCACCACCTCCCACGGGAACGCGCTCGCCGGCAGGAACGGATCATCACGCGCATGAATCAGCAGAGTGGGAACACGAATGCGCCCCAGGAAGCCCGCGCTGCTGGAGCGCGCGTAGTAATCGTCGGCGCCGGCGAAGCCGTGCAGCGGCGCCGTGGCGGCATCGTCGAACTCGCGGAAGGTGCGCGAACGGCGCACCCGCTCGAGATCGATACGGCCCTGGATCAGCGCCGCCTTGGCTTCGGTCTTCTGCACGAGCGTTTCCAGGAAGTGGTGCAGGTAGAAGCGGCCCATGCGCGAACCCGCCAGCGCGCGCTCGCACGCGGCCAGATCATACGGCACCGACACGGCCACCGCCGCGCGCACCCGTGACGCGGCGTCGTCGCCTTCTTCCCCGAGCCACTTGAGCAGCACGTTGCCGCCCAGTGAGAAACCGATGATGCCCAGCGGCGAACGCGGATAACGCGCGGTCAGCACATCCAGGATGAAGCGCAGGTCGCCCGTGTCGCCGGAATGATAGGAGCGTGCGAGCCGGTTGGGTTCGCCGCTGCAGGAGCGAAAATTCAGACCCAGCGCGCCCACGCCGTACGCAGCGAGCGCGCGATAGGTCTCGAGCGCGTAGCCGCGCCGCGCCGAGCCCTCGAGCCCGTGCAGCAGCAGCACGAGCGGCTTGCCCGGTTGCGCCAGCGGGGCGATGTCGAGATCGAGGAAGTCGCCGTCCGGGGTGTCCACGCGCTCGCGCCGCAGGCCATCGGGTCTGGCCCGCCTTGCCAGCCGGCCCGCAATGGTCTGCGCGTGTGCGCCCGGCAGCCACCACGCCGGCCGGAAGACGGTCGGCGTGAACGCGCAGCCAATGCGCGCAGCGGCGGGCATCGGGTCAGCTGCGTCCGGCGTGACGGGCGCGCCCTTTTCGGCGCTCATGCGAAGACCGATCTTGTCACGCGGTCCCGCCTGCTGGCCTCGCCACCGAGCGGCATGCGCGCCCGCCGACTCGCGCTCAGAAAAGAGGCACCATGGAATTCGACCCGCTGCCCTGGCGCCGCGAAACCGCGGCGGCAATGGCCGGGCGCATTCACCTCAACAACGCCGGGCGCTGCCCTGATGCCCGATACCGTGCTCGAGGCCGTGTCCGCGCACCTCAGGAAGGAATCCGAAATCGGCGGTTATGAGGCCGCGGATGCGGAGAGCGCCTCGATCGAGCAGAGCTACGCGCACCTGGCCGCGCTCCTTGGCGCGGCGCCGCGCAACATTGCCGTGGTGGAAAACGCCACTGTCGGCTTCGCGCTGGCGCTTTCCGCGTTCGATTTTCATGCAGGCGACATCATCCTCACCAGTCGCAACGACTACATCTCGAATCAGCTGATGTTCCTGTCGCTGGCGGCCCGCCTGGGCGTGCGCATCGTGCGCGCGGAGGATGCGGCGGAGGGCGGCATCGATCCGGAGTCGGTGCGGACGCATCTGCGGGGTCACCGGCCTGCACTGGTGGCACTCACCTGGATTCCGACTAACAGCGGGCTTGTGCAGCCCGTCGAGGCGGTAGGCGAGGCCTGCGCGGAAGCGGATGTGCCGTATCTCATCGACGCCTGCCAGGCGGTGGGTCAGATCCCGATCAATGTGCGCAGCCTGCACTGCGACTTCCTCTCGGCAACGGCGCGCAAATTCCTGCGCGGCCCGCGCGGCGTGGGCTTTCTGTATGTGAGCGATCGTGCGCTGGCGCAGCAGCGTGCGCCCTTGTACGTCGACATGCGTGGCGCCGAATGGCTGGACGACAACGCATGGAAACTCGCGCCGGACGCACGCCGTTTCGAGAACTGGGAGTTTGCCTGCGCGCTGCTGCTGGGCATGGGAGAAGCGGCGCGCTATGCAGGACGCGTGGGCGTGGCCGCAGCGGGTGCATACGCCGCGGACCTCGCGGCGGGCATGCGGGAGCGGCTGAGCGCGCTGCCGGGCGTGCGCGTGCTCGACCGCGGTACCCGCCGCTGCGCCATTGTCACCGCGGAATTCCCGCAGCCGGCGGCGGAGATCGTGGCGAGGCTGCGCGAGGAGGCGATCAACACCAGCGTGACCCTGCGCGAGTACGCGGTCATCGACATGAAGGAAAAGGCTGCCACGAACGCCGTGCGCATCTCGCCGCACTACTACAACACGCAGCGCGATGTCGACATCGCGCTGTCCGCACTCGAGGAATTCACCGGCGCGCAAGGCGGTTGATCCACGCGGCGAACGCCGTGAGGAACGCCGCCACGGCCTTGCGCGTGGGTTCATCCACCAGCTCCAGTTCCGCATTGAACCGCTCGGCCGCGTGCTGCACCAGTACTTCCGGCCGCACCATGACGAGCGTGTTCGTGAAGACCAGGTTCTGGCGCAGCTGCAACTGTGCGCGGGCGGTGCCGCTGGTGCGCGCGGCCACGCCCATGATCGCGGCCGGCTTGTCAGCCAGCGGCGTGTCCGCGGCCGGGCGCGAAGCCCAGTCGATCGCGTTCTTCAGAACGCCCGGTATGCCGTAGTTGTACTCCGGTGTCACGATGAGCAGGCCGTCGGCGCCCCGGATCAGATCCTTGAGCGCGACGACGCTGGGCGGCACGCCCTGCTCCAGCACGTCATCGTTGTAGGGCGGGATCTCGCCCAGCCGGTCGAAAGTCTGGAACTGCATGCCCGCCGGCGCCAGCGGAATCGCCGCACGCAGCAGTGCGCGGTTGAATGAGCGCGCGCGCAGGCTGCCCACCAGAGCGGCCACGCGCAACGTTGCCGCAGTGTCACTCATGAAGCTCACGCCGTTGCAGTGGATGGCCGCCAAAGACTGCGGCCGGTCGCCAACGTCGGCGCCCGGCCGCTGGTTGCGCAAGTCCGGAAGGGATTCGGGAAGGTGGTACCGCGGATGTACTGCCGGATCGATATGACTGCTGGCGGCTCTCTGCCGCTCGGTCGAAGACGTGGTCTGTACGTGCTGCGGACCGCCGCGGTTTCATGCGGGTATTCGTGGCGCGACGCGACGCCGGGCCACTGGCGATAGCGTAACCGCGGTGACGATCATAGGACGGGTCGATGGGCCGCGAGGGTTGTCACCGCGCCCCGTGAAATGCCGGCGCGCGATGCGCGCCCGCAGCCGCAAGCCGAAAGCCGGAGCCGTGAAGGACCGCATCGTCATCCGCAATGCGCGACAGAACAACCTGAAGGGGATCGATGTCGAGTTTCCCCGACGGGCGCTCGTCGTACTCACCGGACCCAGCGGCTCGGGGAAATCATCGCTCGCCTTCGACACGCTCTACGCCGAGGGGCAGCGGCGCTACGTCGAATCGCTCTCCACGTACGCCAAGCAGTTCCTCGACCGTATGGAGAAGCCGCTGGTCGACTCCATCGATGGCATCAGCCCGGCCGTCGCCATCGAGCAGAAGAACCCGACGAAGAGCAGCCGCTCCACGGTGGGCACGGCGACCGAGGTCTACGACTATCTGCGCCTGCTGTGGGCGAGGGCGGGACGGACGTACTGCCCGGAGTGCGGCCGCCGTGTGCTGCCCGACACCGTGCAGTCGGTCACCGACACGCTGCTGAAGGAGCCGGAGGGCACCCGCCTGCTGGTCACGTTCCCGCTGCCGCGCAGCGCGCGCATCTCGCACAAGGGCATCGTCGAGAATCTGCGCGCCCTCGGATTCGTGCGGCTGCGCGTGGACGGCCGCATGCTCGAGCTGGATGAGCCCGGCACGGAGACCGTCGAAGGCGCGGGCTGCGATCTGGCCGAGGCGCAGGAGCTGCTGGTCGTGGTCGACCGCCTGATCATGCGGGCCGCCGAACGCGATCGTGTTGCGGATTCCGTGGGCACCGCCATGAAGGAAGGCGATGGCGAAGTACTGGTGGTGCGCGCGGACAACGGCGTCGTGCTGCGCTTCACGGAGCGATTCCGCTGCCCCGATCATCCCGACATCCGCTTCCTCGACCCCACGCCGCGGCTGTTTTCCTTCAACAATCCATACGGCTCGTGCCCGACGTGCACCGGCTTCGGCGCCATCCTCGAGTACGACCCGGCGCTCATCGTGCCCATGCGAGCAGCGCTCGCTGCGCGACGGCGCCGTGGATCCATGGGAGAAGCCGCGCTATGGCAAGCAGCGGCGGCGCCTGCTCGCATTCGCGCGCGAGCAGGGCGTCGATGTCGATGCGCCCTGGTCCGGCCTGCCGGCGAAGTTCCGCCAGACGGTACTGAAGGGCAGTCGCGCGTTCCCGGGCGTCATACCGTTCCTGCGCTCACGCGAGACGAAACGCTACAAACAGTACATTCGCGTATTCCTGCGTCATTACCAGACCGCAATGACGTGTCCTTCCTGCCATGGCACCAAGCTGCGGCCGGAAGCGCTGCTCGTGTGCGTGGGCGGACGCACCATTGCCGAGGCCAGCGACCTGCCCATCCGGGAACTGCGTGACTGGGTCGATGCGCTCGAGGCGGGCAGCACGATCTCCGACCAGGAAGAATCGCTCAGCACGCAGGAACGCAGCATTGCACAACCGATCCTGCGTGAACTGCGTTCCCGGTTGCGGTTCCTCGATGACGTGGGTGTGGGCTACCTCACGCTGCAGCGCCAGACACGCACGCTGTCCGGCGGTGAAGCGCAGCGTATCAGTCTGGCCAATTCGCTGGGCTCCAGCCTGGTCGATGCACTGTACGTGCTGGATGAGCCCACCGTCGGCCTGCACCCGCGCGACACGGACCGCCTGCTGGCGCTGCTGCACCAGCTGCGCGATCGCGGTAACAGCGTGGTAGTCGTGGAACACGACCTGTCGGCCATTCGTGCCGCGGATCACGTCATTGAGCTGGGACCGGGCAGTGGCGAGAAAGGCGGGCACATCGTCTTCCAGGGCGATTACGAGGCGCTGCGCAGCGCCGCCACCGCAACAGGGCATTATCTCGCCGCATACGGTGGTGCGACCCGCCCGCCGGAGCGGCCGGCCTTCACGCCGCGCACTCTGCGCATGTACGGCGCCCGCCTGCACAACCTGCGCGGCGTCGATGTCGAGATACCTGTGGCCGCGCTCACCGTGGTGAGCGGCGTGAGCGGCTCCGGCAAGAGCACGCTCGTGCACGATGTGCTGTACCGCGCGCTGGAGAAGGAATTGGCCGATGGCGAAACCTCCGCCAAGCTGCACCTGGGAGAAGAAGTGGGCGAGTACGACCGCATTGAAGGCCGCGCCCTGGTGGACGGCGTCGTCCTCGTCGATCAGTCGCCCATCGGCCGGACCTTCCGCTCCAATCCTGTCACGTACGTGAAGGCGTTCGACCAGATCCGCAACATCTTCGCGGAGCAGCCACTCGCGAAACAGCGCGGCTACAAGAGCGGGCACTTCTCGTTCAACGTGCAGGGCGGCCGCTGCGAGGCCTGTCAGGGTGAAGGCTTCGTGCAGATCGAGATGGTGTTCCTCGCCGATGTGTGGGTGCCCTGCGAAGTGTGTCTCGGCCGCCGCTACAAGCCCGCGACACTCGAAGTGAAGTTCAAGGACCTGAACATCCGCCAGGTCCTCGACCTCACGGTCGATGAAGCGATCCGCTTCTTCATCCGCGAGGACCGCCTGGGCCAGATGCTCTGGCAGCTGCAGCAGGTGGGCCTGGGTTATCTGCGGCTGGGCCAGCCTGCGCCCACGCTTTCCGGTGGCGAAGCGCAGCGCCTCAAGATCGCACGCGAATTGATCGGCGCCGGCCGCAAGCAGGGACATCGCCTGTACATCATGGATGAGCCGACGACGGGTCTTTCCGGCCCGGAGGTGCGCAAGCTGCTCAGCGTGCTGCGCCGTCTGACGGATGTGGGGCACACCGTGGTCGTCATTGAGCACAACCTCGAAGTCATCCGTGCGGCTGACTGGATCATCGACCTCGGGCCCGAAGCCGGCGAAGCCGGCGGCCGGGTGGTAGCAATGGGTCATCCGCTGGATGTGGCGCGCAACGAGCGCAGTCACACGGCTCGCTACCTGCGCATGGCCTACGGCCTCACCGAGGCGGGCGTGCCCGCCAGCTGAGTCGACGTTTGCCCGCCACCGTGGACGCCGTTTCGTCCGCCGCAGTGGACGCACCACGACCTTGCCGAGCGGCTCCGCCGCTCCCGCCAGCAGCACGTCACCGGGCACACGCGGTTAACACCGGGTTCAACCGTGGTGTGGTCCGAAGCTTGAAAACATGCCGGCGCGTACGACTCCAGCGGAGGGAGCGCAATGCGTCGGTTTCTGATGGCGCCGGCTGTGCTGGCGCTGGTGACGGTGGCAGGATGCCGGGACATCTATGGCGTGGGTGGCCGCGACTTCGAGGGCGTGTACGCGTACGCGGGGACGGTCGACGGCCTCATTGGCGATGTCGTGCTGGGGCAGGTCACCATCACACGCCAGCGCTACGGCAGCGCCCTCGTGGCGCTGGACTGGTCGTACCTGCAGGGCGGGGACGAGACCATACACATTACCACGCAGACACCCGCCGAGGCGGTGCTCGATGCCGATGGCTACATCAGCTTCGAATTCAACGGCCAGCTGCTGACGAGCGGCCGCTCGGTATCATTCCACCTGCAGCACGATGGACGGCTGCGCGGCAACACCATGACCGGCGACTGGCGTTTCAGCACGGGTCTGCCCTCCACCGATACGGGCGGGTTTACGGCGAGTCGCGACCGATACTGAGCAGTATCCGGCCGCAGACCGATCGGGGCGGAACGGCGGCCGGAAGAATCGAGCTGAGGACTTGCCACGCGTTTCTGTGCTGATGCCGTGCCGCGATGCCGCGGCCTGGCTGGCAGAGGCCGCCGCATCGCTCGCGGCACAATCGTTCGCGGACTTCGAGTGCATCATCGTCGATGATGGCTCGAGCGATGCCACGCCTGACATCATTGCGGCCTGGAGTGCGCGCGACCGCCGCGTCCGCGCCATCCGCACCACGCCGCGCGGCATTGTGCCGGCACTGCAGACGGCGTACACGCTGGCCACGGGCGAGCTGCTGGCGCGCATGGATGCCGATGATGTGGCGTACCCCGAGCGCTTCGCGCGCCAGGTTGCCCTGCTGGATGCGGAGGAATCGCTCGCCGGTTGCGGCACGCAGGTTCGCTATTTTCCGGACGCGAACGTGCGCGACGGCGCGCGCCGCTACGAGCAGTGGATCAACGCGCTGCTGCGGCCCGGCGACATCGTGCGCGACCTCTTCGTCGAATGCCCGATCCCGCATCCCACGCTGATGCTGCGTCGCAGCGCCTTCGAGCAGGCAGGCGGCTACCGCGATGTCGGCTGGCCGGAGGACTACGACCTGCTGCTGCGACTCTGGGCCGCGGGCTGCGGCCTGGGAAAGGTCGGCGAAGTGCTGCTCGACTGGCGGGAGAGCGAGTTGCGATTGTCGCGCCGCGATGAGCGCTACGCTGTCAGCGCCTTCCAGGCGTGCAAGGTCCACCACCTCGCACGCACACTGCTGCGCGAGCGCGAAGGTGTGGTGGTATGGGGCGCCGGCCCGGTGGGCAAGGGCTTCGCCCGCCATTTCGCGGCCGCAGGCATGCAGGTGCGCGCATTCGTCGAGCTGGACGCGCGCAAAATCGGTCAGACCATCCACGGCGCGCCTGTGATCGACCCCACTGAGATCCATCGCTTTCGCGGCGCATTCGCCGTGGCCGCCGTAGCCGGCGATGAGGCACGCGCCGAAATCCGCAGCGCGCTCGACAACGCCGGCTGGATCGAGCTGAAGGACTACTGCGCCGTGGCCTGACCGGCAAAGCCGAAGCGCATTTCGCTGACAGCGCCTTTCGCGTACGCCGGAGTACGCTGCCTTGTGGCTGCGCCCCCGTCCGCATACCGTGCCGCGTTCCCTGCCCTCAACCACGCGGAGTCCACCATGCGGATGTATGCTGCGGTGCTGCTGCTGGCCGGCGCGCTCGGTTGCGCGTCAGCGCCCAGACCCCCCCTTCCCGCCGCCTCGCCCCGGCACGCCGGCGAGCCCTCCGATAATCCGTTCCCTTCGACCTATGCACCAATGCCCTCGCGAACCACGGTGATTCGCGGCGCCACCATCCTCACGGCCGCCGGCGCACGCATCGAGAACGGCTCGCTGCTCATGCGCGATGGCCGCATTGCGCAGGTGGGCCGGGAGGTGAGCGCGCCCGCCGACGCTGTGGTCATTGACGGCACCGGCAAGTGGGTCACACCCGGCATCATCGATGACCACTCGCACCTGGGCGTCTACCCCGCGCCCCCCGTCAGCGGCGTACAGGACGGCAACGAGATGACCGACCCTAACACCGCGCAAGTGTGGGCCGAGCACTCCGTCTGGCCGCAGGACCCGCAGTTCGAGCTGGCGCGCGCCGGCGGTGTCACCGCCATGCAGATCCTGCCCGGCTCCGCCAACCTGTTCGGCGGGCGCAGCGTGACGCTGAAGAATGTGCCCGCGCGCACCGTGCAGGGCATGAAGTTCCCGGGTGCGCCCTACGGCCTCAAGATGGCGTGCGGCGAGAATCCCAAACGCGTGTACGGCGAGAAGGGCCGCGCGCCATCCACCCGCATGGGCAATGTGGCCGGCTACCGCGCCGCGTGGATCCGCGCACAGAAGTATCGCGACCAGTGGAAGCGCTGGCGCGAGAGCGGCAGCAATCCCGCGCAGATGCCCGAGCGCGATCTCCAGCTGGAAACGCTCGCGGGCGTCCTCGACGGCACCATCCTCGTGCACAATCACTGCTATCGCGCCGATGAGATGGCCATCATGATCGACATTGCGAAGGAGTTCGGTTACCACATCAGCTCCTTCCATCATGCCGTCGAGGCGTACAAGATCCGCGACCTGCTGGCGAAGGAAGGCATCTGCGGCAGCATGTGGGCCGACTGGTGGGGCTTCAAGATGGAAGCTTACGACGGTATCAAGGAGAACATCGCGCTCATGGAGGACGCCGGCGCCTGCGCCATTGTGCATTCCGATGACGCGCAGGGCATCCAGCGACTCAACCAGGAAGCCGGCAAGGCGATGGCTTCCGGCCGGGCCGCCGGCATCGACATCCCCTATGAGAAGGCCATCCGCTGGCTCACCATCAATCCCGCGAAAGCCATCGGTGTCGACCGCTGGACCGGCTCGCTCGAGCCGGGCAAGAACGCAGACGTCGTGCTCTGGACCGGCGATCCCTTCAGCGTCTACGCGCGCGCCCAGGATGTCTGGGTCGATGGCGCGCTGCTCTACGACCTGAACGATCCGGCCACGCACCGGAAGAGCGATTTCATACTGGGACAGCCGGTCACGGAGGTGATCCGATGAAGGCGAGACGGTTCCGGCACGCGCCCCGCGCGTGCGCAAAGCTCGCGTTAGCCGCAGCCCTCGCCGCGGCGCGGCCGCTGGCGGGCGCGGCGCAGGGCCCCATCACGGCCATTGTCAACGCCCGCGTATACCCCGTTTCCGGTCCGCTCATCGAGCGCGGCACCGTGGTCATCCAGGATGGACGCATCGTCTCCGTGGGCGGTGGCCCGGCGCCCACCGGCGCGCGCGTCCTTGACGCCGCCGGCAAGGTCATAACACCGGGTTTTCTGGACAATGCGACGACGCTCGGCCTGGTCGAGATCGGACTCGAGGCGACCACCAATGATGCCGCCACCACGGACCGCCGCATCACGGCGGCGTTCGACGTGCGCGACGCCATCAATCCGCTGTCCACGGCCATACCGGTCACGCGCGTGGAAGGCATCACGCGCGCCGTCGTGCAGCCGCAGAACGGCGCCTCGCTCATAGCCGGACAGGGTGCGCTCGTCTCGCTGGGTGAGGAACGGCTCAGCGACATGCTGACGCGTGCGCCGCTCGCCATGTTCGCCACCCTGGGTGAAGCGGGGGCCGGTCTTGCCGGCGGCTCGCGCGGCGCCGCCGTGCTGCTGCTGCGCGAGGCGCTGCAGGATGCGCGCGATTACGGCGCCAACCGCGAGGCCTTCGAGCGCAGTCAGCGACGCGGCTATGCGCTTTCCCGCCTGGACCTCGAGGCGCTGCAGCCGGTGCTGCGCGGCGAGCTGCCGCTGGCCGTAAGCGTCAACCGGGCGAGCGACATTCTGGCGACGCTGAGACTGGCGCGCGATTTCAGTCTGCAGGTCGTGCTCGTGGGCGCGGCGGAGGGCTGGATGGTGGCCGCTGACATCGCAGCGGCCAACGTGCCGGTCGTCATCAATCCGATGAACAACCTTCCCGGCTTCGACGACCTGGGCATCACCCTGGAAAACGCGGCCCGCCTGAATGCGGCCGGCGTGCTGGTGGCATTCGGCAGCTTCGATTCCTACAACTCGCGCGACCTGAAGCAGCTTGCGGGCAACGCTATCGCCAACGGTATGCCCTGGGATGCAGCCTTGCGCGCGGTGACCGTCAACGGTGCGCGCATCTGGCATGTTGAGAATCAGTACGGCACACTGGAGGCGGGCCGTCAGGCAGATTTCGTGATCTGGTCCGGTGATCCGTTCGAGTTCACGACACAGGCGGAACGCGTGTTCATCCGCGGCCGTGAGATCAGCATGGACTCACGGCAGAAGGAACTGCTGCGTCGCTATCGACAGATTACGCGCTGAGCGATCAGCTTTCCCAGGGCGCCTTGCGGAAGCGGCCGCCGCCTTCGCGCACCCTCGCGTTCAGGGGCAGCGGCCGCTCCGCGCGCAGCATTGGCTCGGGTCGCGGAGCGGGCGGTGCGGGTGCCTCGACAGCGACATCCGCGCGCACCGCCGCGGGGCGCGGTGCTGCGCTGTGATGGCTGGCGCTGCCGTTGGCTTCGCGCTCGGCCGGTACGTAATGCTCGCGCGCCAGCCGCAGGATCTCATCCACACAGGCATCGAGGCCGGACACGACCTGCACCAGCTGGCCGCGATTGTCCGCACTCTCCATGTCCACCGCGAAACGCACAAAGATCTCGCGCACGCTCGTGCGCAGCGGCGCGTGCACCACGGCCGTGGCCCGCCGCCGGGGCCGCGCCGGCTCTTCCTTCTTCTTGCCCTTGTCCTTGCGCGCCGCCATTTCATTGCGCAGGACCGGCAGCCGGAAGCGAGCGTGGAACTGCTGCAGAGTAAGACCTTCCACCGCGGTGGGCGCCAGCTGGCGGGCGCGCTCCATCAACTCCCTGTTGGTCACTGCCGGATCCGTGACCAGTGCATGTCTCACCATGTCACGGACGCGATCTACGGGTTCCATCGAATCCCCTTGGTAATAGGATGTTATCGACTTTGCAGGACACACATCACCAGGGAGCGCACTGCGTGGGCTCTTACGTCCACCTGCGGCAGCCGGGGGGCGCTCAAACACCACAACACAAGCAACAAGCCATGTCCTAAGCAATCACTGCCCTCGTGCTAAAGCATGCGGCAGCGGGCAGTTCTGCGCAAGGCTCAGAAAGTGAAGGTGACTTCGAAGACGGCGGTCACGGGCCGGTTCTCGGTATTGCGCGCGGGACGGAAGTGCCACGAAAACGCCGCCTTACGTAGAGAGTCGTCATATTTGCCATCGCCCGTGGGCGGCATCAGCCTGACATCGCGGACCACGCCGGTCGAGTCTACTGTGAGCTGCACCACGATGGTCTTGCCACGCACTTTCGATGTGGCCTGCGGTGGCAGAATCAGCACATCCGGCGAAGGCGGCATCATGTTGCCTCGCCCGGAACCCGGACCGTTGCCATCGCCGATGCCGCCGCCATTTCCGCCACCGCGGCCACCCCCGGAACCCGCTCCGGTGCCGGCGCCCGCGCCGCTGCCACGACCTGTGCCATCGCCACCCCCACCGGCAGCCGCGGCCAGTCCCGCCAGCCGCGCGGAATCCGCGCTGGCCAGCCGCAGTGAATCGACGGGCGGTGTGGGCGGTGGAATCGTGTTGGGGATCGTCACGGGATCCAGCTTCAGCGGCGGAACAACGGGTTTCGTGATCTCGACCTGCGGTTTGGGCGGTGGCGGTGTGGGGTCGGCGACGGGAATCACGAGGGTGACGATCTCTTCGCCAGCGGAGCCGCCGCCGCCGCCGCCCGCGAGGCCGGCGCCAATGCCATGCCCGACGCCTTCGTCCAGCGACATCGTTCCGGCCAGCCGTTGCGCTGTCAGCACCAGCCAGATCAACGCCAGATGGAAGAGGAGCGCCAGGATCAGCGATCCCACCCAGTCCTTCCGGTTCGACCGGAGGCCAAGTGTGAATCTGAGATCCCGGCGCTCCTCGCTCATGCCTCCACTACGTTCAACCCGCCGCCGCGGTGACAGGCGTGGCGCTCACGGACGCCATTTCCGTGCGGATGCGCATCCGGTAGAACGACCGCCACGCGAACACGATGCTGATCGCGAGGAAGACGGCGGCCAGCGTAGCGCTCACGCTGCGGGGCAGGTCGATCGCCAGTTCCACGGCCAGCAACCCGAACAGCGTCGTGAACTTGATGACCGGGTTGAGCGCGACCGACGAGGTGTCCTTGAACGGATCGCCGACGGTATCGCCAACCACGGTCGCAGCGTGCAGTTCGGTGCCTTTTTCCATCAACTCCACTTCTACGATCTTCTTCGCATTGTCCCACGCGCCACCGGCATTGGCCATGAAGATGGCCTGGAACAATCCGAAGAGTGCGATCGAAATGAGATACCCCACGAAGAAGAAGGGGTCCACGCAGGCAAACGCGAGCGTCGAGAAGAACACCACGAGGAAGATGTTGATCATGCCCTTCTGCGCATACTGCGTGCAGATCTCCACCACCTTCTTGGACGATTCGATCGACGCACTCTCCGCGACGTCCAGCCGGATGTTGCGTTTGATGTACTCGACCGCACGATACGCGCCCGTGCTGACGGCCTGCGTGGAGGCGCCGGTGAACCAGTAGATCACGGCGCCGCCCAGCATCGATCCGATGAGGAACGGTGGGAACAGGATCGACAACTTCTCCATGTTGGCGGTGAGCCCCGCAGTGAGCACCATGATGATGGAGAAGATCATCGTGGTGGCTCCCACCACGGCAGTGCCGATCAGCACCGGCTTGGCCGTTGCCTTGAAGGTGTTGCCCGCGCCGTCATTCTCCTCGAGCGCGCGCTTCGCCGCCGTGAATTGCGGCGAGAAGCCGAACTGTTTCTTCAGCTCCGCATTGATGCCGGGACGCGTCTCGATGAGTGACAGCTCGTAGATGGATTGGGCGTTGTCCGTCACCGGTCCGTAGGAATCCACCGCAATGGTGACGGGTCCCATGCCCAGGAAGCCGAAGGCGACCAGTCCGAAGGCGAACACTGCAGCCGCCGGCATGACGCCCGACAGTCCCTGCAGGCTGAGGAGATAGGCGGCCGACATGAGCACCGCGATGGCGCCACCCATCCAGTAGCCGCTGAAGTTCCCCGCCGTCAGGCCGGCCAGGATGTTGAGCGACGCACCACCCTCGCGCGATGCCGTCACGATCTCGCGCACGTGCGCCGAATGCGTGGACGTGAACACCTTGACCAGTTCCGGTATCAGTGCGCCCGCCAGCGTGCCACAGCTGATGATGGCCGAGAGCTTCCACCACAGCGTCGGATCACCGCCGAGGTCCGGAATCATCAGCTTCGACACCAGGAAGGTGAGCGCGATCGAAACGATCGAGGTCAGCCACACCAGCAGCGTGAGCGGGTCCTCGAAATTCATGTGCGAGACATCCCGGTAGCGCGTCCGCGCGATCACGCTCGAGATGGCGTAGGAGCCGACACTGGCGAGCACCATCATGATGCGCATGGCGAAGATCCAGACGAGCAGCTGCACCTGCACCGTGGGACTGCGCACGGCGAGCACAATGAAAGTGATGAGCGCTACGCCCGTTACGCCGTAGGTCTCGAAGCCATCGGCCGTGGGCCCCACCGAATCGCCGGCATTGTCGCCCGTGCAGTCCGCGATCACGCCCGGGTTACGCGCGTCGTCTTCCTTGATGTTGAAGACGATCTTCATCAGGTCCGAGCCGATGTCGGCGATCTTCGTGAAAATGCCGCCCGCGATGCGCAGCGCCGAAGCGCCCAGCGACTCACCGATGGCGAAGCCGATGAAGCACGGCCCCGCGAAATCCCCCGGCACGAACAGCAGAATGCCCAGCATCAGGGCCAGCTCGACGCTGATCAGCATGGTGCCGATGCTCATGCCCGCGGCGAGGGGAATGGCCATTGTGGGATAGGGCTTGCCGCGCAGACTGGCGAACGCCGAGCGCGAATTGGCGAAGGTGTTCACGCGCATGCCGAACCAGGCCACGCCCACGCTGCCCAGAATGCCGATCACGTTGCACGCCAGGATCGCCGCCACCCGCAGCGCGTCCATGTGGCGCAGTACGCCGAAGTACGCCACGATCACGAGCGCGATGCACACTTCGAGTATGGCGATGAAGCGACCCTGCGTCTTCAGGTAGGTCTTGCACGTCTCGTAGATCAGTTCCGAGACCTGACGCATGGCTGCGTGCACGGGCAGTCGTTCCAGCCAGCGATACGTCATCAGGCCGAAGATCAACCCCCCCAGACATACCAGCAGACCGCTCATCAGCAGCTGGTGGCCGTTCAGGCTGCCGAACATGACGGATCGCAGATCCGGCAGCAGCAGGCTCGCTTCGCCGCCTTGCTGTGGTGGGTTCAACGGAATGGTCGTCACAGCCCTCCTCCTGAACGGGCAACGGGTTCACTCGTCCCCGGCCGGTCGCCAGTTTGCCGGCCGCAGGGCGCAGCACCGACCCGAGCGCCCGGTCCGCGGCTCACCGCGTCGGTCCGTTCCTGGTCGGTTTCCAGCATTGGCGCCTTGAGCGCGGGTGTCCGGGGTCGGCGCCTCCAGTACAAGGCGGAACCGGGTTCGTGCAATCGCTGCCACCCTCGCCCGGCCCGGCACACCGCAAGACACCCGCGAGACGGTTGTGCGCAGCCGACAAGGTCGCCCCGCACCGGCCGGATTTCAATGGCGAAGGCCAACTTCGCCATCAGGCCGCCGAATCGGGTCGCACCCGCGCCAGTTTCCCGGTGCACCGCCGCCAGGCTTGCGCAGTGCGACGATCCGCCCGCCGGTCGGGCCGGAGGCACGCCTCGCCGCGATCTGTGCCCTGCGCCGTTTTCGCCCCGGCTCGCCTGACGTCCGCGCTCCGCTTGCTTGACAACGCCTGCAAACAATCGGGACAGGCCCGCGCCCTGATCTCGCGGGCGCGTGCTCGGGCGCGTGGGCACACACGTGCGAGGCATGGGGTACGCAAGGGCTCGGCGCGACCCCGCCGGCCCGCGCGGTCGGCCCGGAAGGGCGCGCGCCGGGTGCCGCGCCCCCGAGCGCACCGACTCTCTCGCAAACCAGGGATGGAAGAAGGATATGGCGACGAGCCCGCCCGGCAGCAACGAGCGCATCCTGCCTCGCCTGATCGAGGACGAGATGCGCGCAGTCGTTCCTCGACTACTCGATGAGCGTGATCGTACAGCGCGCGCTGCCCGATGTGCGTGACGGACTCAAGCCCGTGCATCGGCGCATCCTGTTCGCCATGCAGGAAGCCGGGCTGGTCCCCGGACGGCCATACAAGAAGAGCGCGACCGTGGTGGGCGATGTGCTGGGCAAGTACCACCCGCACGGCGACATGGCGGTCTATGACGCGCTCGTGCGCATGGTGCAGGACTTCTCGCTGCGCTACCCGCTCATTGACGGGCAGGGCAACTTCGGCTCCATCGATGGCGACAACGCCGCGGCCTACCGGTATACGGAGGCGAGGCTGACGCGGCTGGCGGGCGAACTGCTGGCCGACATTGACAAGGAGACGGTCGACTTCATTCCCAACTTCGACGACCAGCGCGAAGAGCCGACCGTGCTGCCCGCGAAGTTTCCCAACCTGCTGGTCAACGGCAGTTCCGGCATCGCCGTGGGCATGGCCACCAACGTGCCGCCGCACAATCTGCGCGAAGTCGTCGACGCCTGCATTCACCAGATCGACAATCCGGACGTGACGATTCCGGAACTGATGCGCTTCATCCGCGGGCCGGACTTCCCCACGGGCGGCTACATCTGCATCAGCGAAGGTCTGGGGAGGCGTACGAGAGCGGGCGCGGGCGCAGTCGTGATGCGCGCGCAGCGCCGACTTCGAGGAACCGGACAAGCGGTCGCAACGCCATCATCGTGACGGAGATTCCGTTCATGGTGAACAAGTCGCGGCTGATCGAGCAGATCGCGGATCTGGTGCGCGAGAAGCGCGTCACCGACATCACGGATCTGCGTGACGAGTCCGACCGCGACGGCATTCGCATCGTCATCGAGTTGAAACGCGACGCGATTCCCAGCATCGTGCTGAACCAGCTCTACAAGCACACGCAGATGCAGTCCACGTTCGGCGTGATCATGCTCGCGCTGATCAATGGCGAGCCGCGCATCATGAATCTGCGCGAGCTGATCCAGCACTTCCTCGATCACCGGCACGAGGTCGTCGTGCGCCGCACCGAGTACGACCTCGAGGCAGGCACTCGAGCGCGAGCACATCCTGGAAGGCCTCCAGTATCGCGCTCGACGCCATTGACGCTGTCGTCGACCTGATCCGGCATTCGCCGGATACGGAGACGGCCAGCGCCCGGCTGCAGGAACGCTTCGCCCTGTCGGAGCGCCAGGCGAAGGCCATTCTGGACATGCGGCTCGCGCGGCTGACCAGCCTCGAGATCGAGAAGCTCGATGCCGAGCTGGCGCGAAGTGCGCGCCACCGATCGCGGACCTGCGCGACATCCTGGGCAATCGCGAACGGCGCATGAACGATCATCAAGGACGAACTGCGTCGAGATCGCGAAAACCTACGGCGATGCGCGGCGCTCGGAATTCACGCAGGTGGGCTCGCTCTCCATCGAGGATCTGCTGGTCGATGAGGAGATGGTCATCACCATGTCGCACGAGGGCTACGTGAAGCGCCTGCCCCTCACCACCTACCGGGCGCAGCGGCGAGGCGGCCGCGGCCTGCAGGGCGTGCGGCCCAAGGACGATGACTGGATCGAGCACCTGTACACGGCGCAAACGCACGATTACCTGATGGTGTTCACCGTCACCGGCCACTGCTACTGGCTCAAGGTGCACGAGATCCCGGTGGGCACGCGCGAGTCGCGGGGCAAGCCCATCGTCAATATCCTGGCCCTGTCCGCGGAGGAGCGCATCGCCGCCGTCGTGCCGGTGCGCGAGTTCAGCGACGACCGCTATCTCGTGTTTGCCACGCGCCGCGGCACCGTGAAGAAGACGGCACTATCCGCGTACCGCAACATCCGCGTCAGTCGGGGTGAACGCCATCAACATTGAACCGGATGATGCGCTGATCGATGTGCAGATCACGGATGGCAGCGACGACGTGGTGCTGGCTACCCGCGACGGCATGGCCATCCGCTTCCACGAGTCCGATGTGCGCGGCATGGGTCGGGTGGCCACGGGCGTGCGCGGCATCCGGCTGCGCAGCGAAGACCACGTGATCGGCATGGTCGTGATCCGGCCCGAGTTCGGCGATGCCACCACGGTGCTCACGGTCACGGAGTACGGCCGCGGCAAGCGCACGCTGATCGAGGACTATCCCCAGCAGTCGCGCGGCGGGCAGGGCGTGATCAACTTCCGGCTCAACGAACAGACGGGGCGCGTCGTCGCCATCAAGAGCGTGCAGGAAACCGACGAGCTGATGGTCATCACGCGCAACGGCATCGTGAACCGGCAGCACATCGGCGATATGCGCGTGATCGGCCGCGCCACGCAGGGCGTGCGCGTGGTCATGCTGGACGAAGGCGACGCCGTGATGGACATTGCGCGCGTCGTTCCCGAAGAGGGTGAGAACGGCGCCGGCCCGCTGGATGACGGCGAGGATGGCGGGAGCGGCCCCGACGCCCGGGCGCTCGCTGATGAAACCACGGGCAGCCCCGCGGGATTCGGTTCCGGGGCGGATGATGCGCCCGGCGATGACTTCGACACGGGCGGGCCGGAAGACTCGCCTGAAGAGGAGGAACTTTGAGCGAGCTGGTCACGCGCGAGAGCATTGCGGCTGCGGCGCAGACCCTGCAGGGCGTCGTCGTCAGGACGCCGCTGCTGCCGGCCCCGTGGCTGGATGCGGAGCTGGGTGGCGAGGTGCGCTTCAAGTGCGAAAACCTGCAGCGCGCGGGCGCCTTCAAGATCCGCGGCGCGTACACACTGGTTGCGCGACTCTCGCAGCCGGATCGCGCGCGTGGCGTCATCACGTATTCCTCGGGAAACCACGGACAGGGCGTGGCGCTGGCCGCGCAGCTGTTCGGTGTGCACGCCGTGGTGGTCATGCCCACGACGGCGCCTGCGATCAAGGTCGAGGGTGCGAAGAGCTTCGGCGCCGAAGTGATCCTCGAAGGCACGTCGTCGACGGATCGCAAGGTGCGCGCGGAAGCGGAAGCGCAGCGCCGGGGCCTCACCATCGTGCCGCCCTTCGATCATCCCGACATCATCGCGGGGCAGGGCACTGTCGGCCTGGAAGTGCTCGAGGACTGGCCTGACGTCGAGAACGTGCTCGTGCCCATTGGCGGCGGTGGCCTGGCGAGCGGCGTGGCCGCGTGGGTGAAGCAGGTGAAGCCCGCGTGTCGCGTGATCGGCGTGGAGCCGGTCGCCGCGGATGCCATGAAGCGCTCGAAGCAGGCAGGCCATCCCGTGACCATCGACTTCAAGCCGACCATCGCGGACGGGCTCATGCCCGTACGCCCCGGCGATCTCACGTACGAGCACGTGCGCGCGTTCGTCGATGACATCGTGCTGGTCACCGATGACGAAATCCTGGACGCCACGACCAGGCTGCTGCGGCGGGCGAAGCTCGTCGTCGAGTTTTCGGGCGCGGCCACCGCAGCTGCGGTATTCAGCGGCAAGGCGCCGGCACGGCGCACCGTGGCAGTGCTCTCCGGTGGCAACCTGGATGCGGCGAAGGCGCTGACACTGATGTCAGCGGCACCGTCGCCCGCAGGCGTCGCGGCATGAGCACGCGACCGCTGGTGGCGCTGACCACCTCGTGGGACGAGAACGCGGGGCCGCACCAGCGGCCGCGCGTACAGGTGTACGGAGCGTACGTGAGCGCCCTGGAGGATGCCGGTCTGGCCACGGTGCTGATTTCGCCCGCGCACTCGCCGGAGTCGATCGAGGCGCTGCTGCAGGCGTGCGGCGGGCTGGTGCTGCACGGGTGGTGGCGACGTCGATCCGGCCCGCTATGGCGAGGCGCCGCTGCCGGGACTGGACTCGGTGTCGGCGGAGCGCGATAACACGGAGTTTACGGCGCTGCAGGCCGCGCTGCAGCGCCGCCTGCCGGTCCTGGGCATCTGCCGCGGCATTCAGGTGCTGAACGTGTTCCTGGGTGGCACACTGTACCAGGACATTGACCGCGATCTCCTGCACGCCCGCGCCGGGCACGCGCAGTCGCCGACGTGGAGCGCACAGGTTCACGATGTGGTGCTGGAGCCGGACTCACGGCTGGCGGGCATCGTGGGCAAAACCCGCCTGCGCACGAACTCCTTCCATCACCAGTCGGTGCACGCCCCGGCGCCGTCGCTGATCGTGACCGGGGTGGCCGGCGATGGCGTCATCGAAGCGGTCGAGATGCGCGACTATCCGTGGGGCGTGGCGGTGCAATGGCATCCGGAGCGGCAGGATGCGAACCCGTCTGTCAGCGACGCGGATCGCCGGCTGTTCGCCGCGTTCGGCGCGGCCGTAATGGCGGGTTGGACCGCGGCCGTTGCCTGATCCGGCCGTGGTGCGCGTGCCGGGCCTGCGCATCGGCCACGCGGCGGACGATGAGGCACGCACCGGCTGCACCGTTCTGCTCGGGCCCTTCCGAGGCGCCTGTCATATCGCGGGTCACGCCACCGGCACACGCGAGCTGGATTCCCTCTCCCTGCTCCACCTGGTCCCGCGCATCGATGCGCTGCTGCTCACGGGCGGCTCCGCCTTCGGTCTGGCCGCGGCCGACGGCGTGGTGGCGTGGCTCGAGGAACGGGGACAGGGATTCGAGACGGGCGTGGCGCGCGTTCCCATCGTTCCCGCCGCGGTGATCTTCGACCTGGGCGTGGGTCGCGCGGACCGCCGCCCGGACGCGGCCATGGGCCGCGCGGCGTGCGCGGCCGCGAGCAATGCGGCGCCCGCCGAGGGCGCAGTCGGCGCCGGTGCCGGCGCTACTGCGGGAAAGGTGCTGGGCCGGGATCACGCCGCGCGCGGGGGCTTCGGTTGTGCGCTGGAGGAGCAGTCGGATTGCGCCGTACTCGGACTCGCGGTGGTGAATCCTCTGGGAGAAGTAACAGGCGACGACGGTCGTGTGATTGCCGGCGCGCACGCCGCGGGCGGCGGCTGGGCCGATTCGATTGCCCTGATCCGTGCGGGCGCACCGCACGGGTTCGGTCGTCAGGCGGCGCCCGCGCCGGAGATCACGCCGGGTACTAACACGACGTTGGGCGTGGTCGTGACTGATGCGCCGTTGCCGCGCGAGAGCCTCATGCTGGTCGCGCGCATGGCCTCGGCCGCACTGGCCCGGCGCATCAGGCCGGCGTTCTCGCCCTTCGATGGCGACCTGGTGTTCGCACTGTCGACGGCGCTCGAGCCGCAGCCCGCGCCGCCGGGCCAGGTCATGGCCTTCGGCGCGGCGGCGAGCGCCGCGCTGGAGCGCGCCATCGTGCGCGCCGTCAGCGTCAATGCGACGTCCTCAACGGTGTAGCGGCGAGCGTGTCGCGGCGCAGCGTGTCGGCGGACAGGGTGTCGCGCCGCACGGTATCGCGGCGACTCACGATCGAGTCGATGGCCAGGGTGTCGATCACCACCGTGGGTGGTGGTTCGAGCGGTACGGTTTCGACCGGACCCGCGGCGCCCATGCGCCGCAGGATGAGGTCCTTGCGCCAGGCGAGGCGGCCCGGCCTGTGATTCGGGTTGGAACTCAATGGCTGGGGCAGCGTGGCCGCGAGCAATGCCGCCTCGTCCGCGGAGAGCTGCGTCGCGGAATGACCGAAATACGCCTGCGACGCGGCTTCCGCACCGAAGATGCCTGGACCCCATTCCGCCACGTTCAGGTACAGCTCGAGGATGCGATCTTTCGAGAGGAACCATTCCAGGCGGAACGCGACAGCCAGCTCTTCCACCTTGCGCAGCAGCGAGCGGTCGGCGCTGAAGTAGAGATTCTTGGCCAGCTGCTGCGTGATGGTGCTGCGGCCGCGCACGCGACCGCGATTGCCGGCCCAGTAGCGTGAGTGAGCGCAGGGTTTCGCGCAGGTCGTGCGCGTCGAGCAGCGAGTAGTCGCCGTCACTGCGGTAATGCAGCTCCTCGCCGAGCGCTGCCCAGTCGATGCCGTGGTGGTCTTCGAAGCGGCCATCCTCGGCCACGATCACGGCGCGCTGCAGATGGTGCGCCATGCGATCGAGCGGCAGCCAGGTCTGGTGCACGTCGAGCGTGTGTCCGGCTGCCCTGGCCTCGGCAATGCGCAGCCGCATGAACGCGGTGCGGCCGGGATTGACGCGGCGCAGCAGCACGGGCCAGGGCAGGATGAGCCACCAGAAGAGAAGCGCGCCGATGGCGGCGAGCGGTAGCGCGATCAGGATGCGGCGCAACACGGAGGCAAGGCCGGTCGGGTGAAGCGGCTGATTCTTTTCGATATCGATGGCACGCTGCTGTGGTCGCGCGGTGCGGCCAGGCGTGCCTTTCTGCGAGCCATGCTCGAAGTGTACGGCACGGCCGGCCCCATCGCCACGCACGAGTTCGGCGGCAAGACGGATCCGCAGATCGCGCGCGAGCTGCTGCGCCTCGACGGCTTCAGTGACGCGCGCATTGAGAGCGGCTTCGTCTCCCTCTGGTCGGCCTATGTGCGTGAGCTGCGCAGCGAGCTGCTCGTGCCCGGGCAGGAAGCCGTGGCGCTGCCCGGCGTGCCCCGGCTGATCGCGGCATTGCAGGAATCGGGCGAGGCACTCGCGGGTCTGGTGACCGGCAACATCGAGGAGGGCGCTACACTCAAGCTGGCGTCGGCCGCATTGCACAGCGCGTTCCGCTTCGGCGCCTACGGCTCGGACAGCGAGCGGCGCGAGGCGCTGCCGCCGCTCGCGGTGCGGCGGGCCCGAGAGCTGGCCGGCCTCGAGTTCCGTGGTCGCGACATCATCGTGATTGGCGACACGCCTGCCGACATGGTGTGTGGCCAGTCGCTGGGCGTGCACGCGCTGGGCGTGACCACGGGCACGTTCAATGAAGCGAGCCTGTGGCGAGCGGGTGCGCACACGGTGTTCGCGGATCTTTCGGACACGGCCGCCGTACTGGACACGCTGCTGGGTTGACACCACCTTCCCACGAACAAACGAAAACTCGTGCGCGTGGCCGGACAGGAGGGCTCGCTTGGCACAGATGCAACGGAAGGGCAGCAAGGCGGCGGCGGCAAAAACGCAAGCGGCCGGTCCGAACCTCAAGGGCTTCTATCTGCTGCTCGCGCTGGTCGCGGTGGCCGGACTCGCCTGGATCGGCTACAACGTGATGTACCGCGAGTCGAGTGTCGTGGCCGCGCCCGTGCCGCTGACGGGCATGGAAGATTCGCAGGCGCTCTTCAAGAAAGCGCAGGGCGTGGTGGGCGGCTCGCCGGAAGCGACCGCCAGGGTCCTCATCTTCAGCGACTTCACCTGTCCGGCCTGCCGCATCTTCAATTCGCAGGTCGAGCCGCAGCTGCGCGCCGAGTATCTCGATCGCAACCTGGTGCAGTTCGTCTACTACGACTACCCGATCGACCTGTCGGGCGGCGACCCCCAGCATCGCTACGGCTTCGTCGCCGCGCGGGCCGCGCGCTGCGCCGGCGAGCAGGGCAAGTACTGGCAGTACCATGACGTGCTGTTCAGCCGGCAGAACGACTGGAGCTTCGCGAAGTCGGTGCCGGTCGCGCAGTTCGTGGCCTACGCGAAGCTGGTGGCAATCGACCCCGCGAAGTTCGAGAGCTGTCTGCGCAGCGATCAGTTCGCTGATGTAGTGAGCGCCAATCGCCTGCTGGGCGAGAAGCTGGGGGTACACTCGACGCCGACGATCTTCGTGGGACAGCGCGCCATGCAGAATTTTGCCGACTACAGTGAACTGAAGACGCTGCTGCAGCAGGAACTGGGCGTCGCCCCGCCCAAGTGAGCGCGCCGCTCAACGCCGGCCGCGTCGCGCGCCCGGGTGAGCCCGCGGGCAGCGCCGCCTCACCCACCCGGCGCATGACCATGGCCGTGCTCGCACTGGCCGGCGTGCTCATTGCCGCGTACATGCTGCTCTACAAACTCGGCGTTATCACCACGCTGGTCTGCGGCGGGGCGCACTCCTGCGAAAGCGTGCAGAGCTCGCCGTGGTCGAGCTTCCTGGGACTGCCGGTGCCGCTCTGGGGTGTGGCAGGGTACGGGCTCATCCTGGTGACGGCGCTCCTGGGCATTCAACCCGCGCTCATGCAGGACCGCCGCGTCGCCTGGATCCTGCTGCTCTGCTGCACGGTCGCGTTTCTGTTCTCCGCCTACCTCTCCTGGATCGAGCAGACGCGCATTGCCGCCTGGTGCCGCTGGTGCATCGGCTCCGCCGTGGTTGCGACGCTGCTCTTCCTGCTCTCGCTCCCCGAAATCGGCCTGCTGCGTCGAGGCATGGATGGCTGAAATGGACCGCGTGAAACTGACTTTCGCCGACGAGGGCGCGTTCCACGACGTCTACATCGACCTGCCCGCCGACATCGTGCAGCACTACCCCCGCCTGATCGACGCCCTGCGCGAAGACCCCACCATATCCGCCATCCTCTACATCGACTTCCGCAGGCTCCTTTCGGCTCAACTACTTCCTTCCACCGCAGAGGGCGCGGAGGGCGCGGAAGGCTGACGGGGAGGGGACATCCCGGCGGACCCCGGAATGTGCTCACCTCTGCGAACGGATTCCTGGTCGGCGAAGGCGGCCCGAGGACACTGCGCGGTTAAATCCAGATCCGTTGAATTCAATCCGTCGAATCCGTTTATTCGTTAATCAGAATCTCCGTTCTCCCCACCCATTCGTACGCAGAGCCCGTCAGCGCGCTCCTCGTCCTCCGCGCTCTCACTGGTGGATGGTTTTGGATTTGAGCATGGGGTCGAGAATGGCCTTCCATTCTTCGAATGTTTTGAGGCCCATCACGGATTGTTCGTTGTTCACGATGAAGGCGGGTGTGCCGTTGACGTGGGAGGACGCGGCGAAGATCACGTCCTGGAGGATGAGGGAAGCGACCTTGTCGGCGGCCGTGCAGGCGGTGAAGGGTTGTATGGGCACACCCAGCTCTTTGGCGTAGCGGGCGAGTGTGGCGCCGGGGTCGGCAGCTTCCGACCATTCCTTCTGGCTGGCGTAGATGCGGTCGTGCATCTCCCAGAATTTGCCGGCGACGGCGCCCGCGCAGAGAGCGGCTTCGTGCGCCACCCAGGCTTCAGCGTGTCCGGGCAGTGGCAGGTTCACGAAGATCCAGCGCACCTTGCCGGTCTTGACGAACGCGCTGTCCAGCAGCGGAAAGACCTCGGTTGCGAAATGGGCGCAGTGCGGGCACTCGAAGTCGGCGAACTCATACACGAAGAGCGGCGCGTCCTCGCCACCTTTCGCCCGACTGAGCGACGCCTTGTCGAAGATTGTGGGCGGTGCATCCTGCGCGGACAGCGCGCGCGCAGCGGCGAGAAGCAGAAGTGCGGCCGCGATGGTGAACGAACGACGCGCACGATTGCCGGTGAACAGGGGCCGGACCGTCAATGCCATGGGAAAACTCCAGCCAGGAAGCGGACGATTGCCGGCTCGCAGGTACACCGTGGGCCGAAGGCGAGTGCCGTCAGCCGGTCGGTATGCTGCGGACGCGGTCGAGGGTCCAGTCACGCACGACCGGCGGCGGCCATTCGCCCGCACGCGCCGCACGCAGCAGCAGCTCCGCTTCGGCGCGCGCCCGTGCCGCCAGGCCGGGCTCGAGCCAGCCGCGCTGGATGGCGTGGCGGAACTCGTCCTCGTCCAGAATCGATGCCTCGCCCGAGAGATCGACCCAGACATCCAGGAACAGGTCGGTCGTGCTCCAGGTTGTTGCGTCCAGCAGGCGCACGGGCGTGAGGATGTTGGCGTAGGTTCCGGTGTAGCGGCCGTCCGCGCGATGGAAGAGCCCGATATCGTGCCAGCAGCCGGGGAACGTGAACCACACCACGGGCGATCCGTTCTCCAGCGCGATGCGGCGGCGCACGCGCAGGGTCCGCGCCAGCGGCGTGCGTTCCATGAAGGTGATGATGGTGCTGCCCGTGCGCTCGACCAGGCGCTGCACGAACACGTCCTCGCGATCGGGCGGGCGGTGATAATGGATTGTTACCGGCTCAGCCGTAGAAGCCTCGCTGCGCATCGGCCAGTTCGCGGATCAGACCGGCGGTCGTGAAGCGCGCGCCCACTGCGCTGGTCAGCTCGTCCAGGCGATCGCGGATGAGCGCGAGACCCACATCGTCCGCGTAGCGCAGCAGCCCGCCGCGGAAAGGCGGGAAGCCGGTGCCCGTGATCATGGCGAGATCGACATCGCCGGCATTCCGCGCAATGCCATCCTCGAGCACGCGCGCGGCCTCGTTCACCATGGCCAGCACAGTCCGCGTGCGGATGACATCCGCTTCGATGTCGACGCGCTTCGCCGGCACGCAGGGTGCGAGACGCTCGTAGATCTCGTCGTTGATGCCGCGCTGTCGTTCGCCATCGTACACGTAGAAGCCGCGGCCCCCCTTGCGGCCCAGCAGTTCCGTGCCTTCCAGTGCGGCCAGCGCGGCGGCCGGCCGCATGCGGTCGCCCAGGCCTTCGTGCATCACTTCCGCCACGTGGCGCGCCACGTCCAGCCCCACTTCATCCAGCAGGCGCAGCGGGCCCATGGGCATGCCGAAGTCGAGCAGCGCGCGATCGATGGCGCGAATGGATGCGCCCTCCTGCAGCAGGAAGCCGGCTTCATTGAGATAGGGCGCCAGCACGCGATTCACGAGGAAGCCGGGGCCGTCGTTCACCAGCACGGGCGTCTTGTCCAGGCGCCTCGCCAGCGCGAACGCCGTGGCCAGTGCGACGTCGCTCGTGTGCTCGCCGCGGATCACCTCCACCAGCGGCATGCGGTGCACCGGGTTGAAGAAGTGCAGGCCGCAGAAGTTGCCGGGCCGCGCCAGCGCCGACTGCATTACCGTGATGGACAGGGAAGAAGTGTTGGAGGCGAGCACGCAGTCGGGCGACACCTGCGCCTCTACCTCGCGCAGCACCTTCTGCTTCACGTCCATGCGCTCGACGATGGCCTCGATCACCAGATCCACGCTGCCGAAGCCGCTGTAATCGAGTGTTGGGGCGATCGCATCCATGTGGCGGCTGGCGACACGCTGTGTCATGCGCCCGCGGCGCACGGCGCGGTCGAAGATGCTGCGCGCGTGCCGGAGGCCGTTGCCCATGGCACGCGCATCCACATCCTTCAGGCGCACGGTGATGTCGTTGAACGCGAGCAGCTGCGCAATGCCGCCACCCATGACGCCGGCGCCCAGCACCGCGACGCGCCGCACGGGCTGCGGCCGCACGCCCTGCGGTCCCGCCTTGCGCGCGCCTTCCATCAGGTGGAACACGTGGATCAGGTGCTTCGAGACGGGACTGGCCAGCAGCGAGCCAATGCCGCGCGCCTCCAGTTCGAACGCCACGTCGAGCGGCTGGCCCAGAGAGCTGCGGATCACATCGAGCGCCAGCAGCGGCGCCGGATAGTGGCCGTGCGTCTCCTTCATCACGCCGGCCCTGGCGCGATTGAGCGCGAGCGCACGGCCGGGGATGGTCTCGTCGAGCAGGCGCAGTCGGAGCGGGCGTTTGCGGCGGGGCGAGAGCCGGCCCGCCAGCGCCGCCTTTTTCGCACGGTCGTAGAGGATTGCGGGATGAACGGCTTCGTCGACCATCCCGATGCGCCTCGCCTTCGAGGCGGAGACGGGCTGACCGGTCAGAATGATGGGTAGTGCCTGCGTCAGGCCGATGAGCCGCGGCAGTCGCGTGGTGCCGCCAAAACCGGGAATGATGCCGAGGCGCACTTCCGGCAGGCCGATCTTCGTCTGCGGCCGGTCGCTGGCCAGGCGATAGTCGCACGCCAGCGCCAGCTCGGTGCCGCCGCCCAGACACAATCCATCGATGGCCGCGACTGTCGGGACGGACAGCAACTCGAGACGGCGGAAGATGCGCTGACCCGTGCGTGACGCGTCGTAGCCCTCGGTCGCGTCGCGAATGCCGGCGATCTCGTTCACGTCGGCGCCAGCGATGAAGGTGCCATCCTTGGCGCTGCGCACGATCACCGCACGGATGCCGCGCTCGTCCTGCAGCCGCTCGATTTCGCCGATCAACTCGTCGAGCCTCGCCATGACGTCGGCGCTGAGAAGATTGACTTTGCTGTCAGGCCGGTCGAAAACGAGCCAGACGACGTTGTCGTCGTCGACTTCCAGCGTCAGCGCAGCCGGCGCGGCTACGTCCAGCGACGGGTTCATGCGGGGCCTGTCAGTTCTGCACTGGATGTCGGCGAACGATGGGGCGTCCGCGTTTTCAGGGGTGGATCACGCCGGATTGAATGAACTTCCGGGGGTTGACCGGCCGGCCGTTGAGCCAGACCTCGTAGTGCAGATGCGAGCCCACGGCGAGGCCGGTGGATCCGACATTGCCGATGAGTTCGCCGCGCTCCACATGCTGGCCGGCGCGGGCAACGGTGCGCGACAGGTGGGCGTAGCGTGTGACGCGGCCCGAGCCGTGATCGATCTGCACCATGAGACCCAGCTCGCCCTTCCGGCCCACGAACGTGACTTCGCCACGCGCCGCCGCCATGACCGGCGTGCCGCGCGTTGCCACGATGTCGACACCCAGATGGGGCCGGACGATTCCCAGGATCGGGTGGAAGCGGTTACGCGAGAAGGAGCTGCCGATGTAGCCCATAGCCGGCAGGATGGAAGGCGTCGTGGCGAGATCGTCGACTTTGCGTTCCAGCGCATCGCCCGCTTCCCGCCAGCCGAAGGCCAGCTGCTTCGCCCGCTGCAGCAGGTCATTCACCTGCCCGTCGAGCGGTGTTTCACTGACCGAAGAAGCGAGGTCCACGCCGAAGAGGGGGTTGCCGAAAAGCGATTCGCCCACTGCCCCGGCCCGCTCCGCGACGGTCTCTTCATCAGCGGTGTTGTCGGCATCGCCGCGCAGCCGCTGTCCGGCGCTGCCGGTCAGCAGCGCGCTCTTGAGGACGAGGTCGTGGTGCTGGAGGCTGACCTGGGCATCATGGAAGAGATAGCCTGCGGCGGAACCGAGAAAGCCAATGACGAGCAGAACGGCCGCAATGCCGAGCTGCATGAGTTCGCGTGAGATCTGCGGCGGATGGACGTCGCCCCGGCTTTGGCCGAGAACCTTTACCGTCCAGTCACGTCGTCGGGCCATTCATCACCCATCGGGGAACGTGTGACAAAAAGGAGAGCGGCCCCGGGAGGAGCCGCGGTCCAGGAACAGTGACGTCTTTGGCAGCGCGAGTAGAGGCTGCCAGTGTAGATCGGTGTACCGGACCGTGTCAAGCGGGTTCCGGCGAACGGTCCTTGGGGAAGAGGATGGCGCCGCGCACAGCGGTCCGGCCCCCCGCATCGAGGGTAGGCAGCGCGTCCAGCCGGGGCGTCCCGGAGTAGCCGAAACGCGCCAGCAGATCCTGCATCTTCGAAGGCATGAACGGCGAGAGCAGCACCGCCGTGATGACAATGGCCCGAGCCAGCGATGCCAGAGTGGCATCGAGCGCCGCGCTCTGCGCCGGATCCTTCGCCTGGCTCCACGGCGCCTGTGCCTCGATGAAGCCGTTCGCCGCCACTGCCAGCTCCATGGCGGCAGCCGCGCCCTGGTGCAGCAGGTTGGCGTCCATGGCGGCGAAGTATTTGTGCAGCGTGGCGCTCGCCTCGTCATCCAGCCAGGTGCGCGGTGCCTGCGGCACAATACCGGCGCGATAACGCTCGATCATCGAGATCACACGATTCACCAGGTTGCCCAGGTCATCCGCGAGATCCGCCGTGTAGCGCGACTCGAAACGCTCCCACGAGAAGTCGCCATCATCGTTCCACGGCACTTCACGCAGCATGTAGTAGCGGAACGCATCCGGGCCGAAGCGGTCCACCGCATCGCCCAGGTCGACGCTCACACCTTCCGACTTGGACAGCTTGCGCCCGGCGAAGTTGAAGAAGCCGTGCGCCCACACGGCCTGTGCCGGCTCCAGTCCCGCGGCCATCAGCATGGCCGGCCAGATCACGCAGTGGAAACGCGTGATGTCCTTACCGATGACGTGCCAGCTGGCCGGCCAGTAGCGCTCGAAGCCCGGATCGGGAAAGCCTGTGGCCGAGATGTAGTTGATCAGCGCTTCGACCCACACCCAGATCGTCTGCGTGTCGTCGCCCGGCCACGGAATGCCCCATGAAATGGAGCGCGTGACGGAGATGTCCTCGAGGCCCGCCTCGACCAGGCGCCGCACCTCGTTGTAACGCGACTCGGGCTGGATGAAGCCGGGGCGCTCGTCGTAGAGCCGCAGCAGCTGCTCCTGGAAGTTCGACAACCGGAAGAACCAGTTGTTTTCCTCCGACCACGTGGCTTCGCGCGTCGGGTGCAGCACGCAGCGGCGAACACCGGTGTCATCAAGGAACAGCTCGTCCTCGCGCTTGAACGATTCGCAGCCCACGCAGTACCAGCCCTCGTACCGGCCGCGGTAGAAATGGTCGCCCTTCTGGATGCGGCGGATCAGCTCCACCGCGGCGCGCTCGTGACGCGGCTCCGTCGTGCGCACGAAATCGTCGTTGCTGATGAGCAGTCGCGCCCACATGGTGGAGAATTCGGCGGCAATGCCATCGACCCACTGCTGCGGTGTGATGCCGGCGGCGTCGGCGCTCTGCATGACCTTGAGGCCGTGCTCATCCATGCCCATGGCGAAGTACACGGCTTCGCCCTTGAGGCGACGATACCGGGCCATGGCGTCCGCACCGATCTTCTCGAACGCGTGCCCCATGTGGGGCGCGCCATTCGCGTAGTCGATGGCTGTAGTAATGTATGTGCAGGCGGGTCGGCTCACGCGTCGTCCGGGTTGGAGTGCCCGTTGTCGCGGCGGCCGCCCTCTCGCCCGCGACGGCCGGGCCGGTACGGGTACGAGGCCTCCCGCCGCTCGGGCGGGCGCTCCGTCTGCGGTTCCGGCAGCGCATCAGCGGCGGCCACCTCGGCCTTCAGGTCTTCCAGCGCGACCGTGCGCCGATTGCCTTCTTCGTCCTTGAGCATGACACGCTCACGCCAGATGTCGACGCTGACCACCTTCTCCCTGCCCGTGCCGGTGCGCAGCGTCTTGCCTTCGCGGGGAAAACGCTTGCGCGCGGCCACGTACGCCTCGTGCTCGTAGGTGAGGCAGCACATGAGCCGGCCGCAGCAGCCGCTGATCTGGGCGGGATTGAGCGAGAGGCGCTGATCCTTCGCCAGCTGCAGACTCACCGGCTTCAACTCGCGCAGCCAGGTCGAGCAGCACAGCTCGCGACCGCAGCGCCCCACACCGCCCAGCAGCGCCGCCTCGTCACGCACACCGATCTGCTTCAGCTCGATGCGCGTTCGGAACGTGCGCGCCAGGTCGCGTACCAGCTCGCGGAAATCGACGCGCCGTTCCGCGGTGAAATAGATGGTCAGCTTGTTGCGATCCAGCTGCCACTCGGCATCGCTGACCTTCATCTTGAGACCGTGCTGCAGCACCTTTTCGCGCGCCATGCGGCGCACGCGCGGCTCATCCTGCCGCAGCGCCACGGCGCGCTCCACCTCATCGTCCAGCGCCGCGCGCAGCAGGCGCAGCGTGGGCACCGGCGCGGCGCAGCCGGTCGAGCAGCCCGAGCACTTGCGTTCGGCGATGGCACCGGCGGCGGAAACGCGGCCGAGGTCTTCACCGCGGTCGGCTTCCACGATCACGTAATCGCTCAGGTCGATGCTGTCCAGCTCGCTCGCATAGTAGTTGCGGCGATTGCCCTTGAAGGCGACTTCCACTATCTGGGCCATGTGACAGCCCTCGCTATGCTGTGCGTGCGTCGGATCATCAGCGCACGAGGCGTACTTCCCGCCATGCGCCCATGTGTTCGAACTTCGCGTGGCGCGCACCCCGCAGCTGTCCCGGATTCAACCCCGACAGCTCGCCCAGGTGTCGTACCAGCCCCTCGCGCAGGGTCTGCGCGGCCACATCCCAGTCGTCCTGCGCGCCCGCCAGCGGCTCGGGCAGCACCTCGTCGATAACTCGGAGTTCGGCCAGGTCCGCCGCCGTCAGGCGCAGCGCTTCCGCCGCCTTGTCCTTGGCGCTCGCCGTCTTCCACAGGATGGCGGCACAGCCTTCCGGCGAGATCACGCTGTAGATCGCATTCTCGAACATGAGCACGCGATCCGCCACACCCAGCGCCAGCGCGCCGCCACTGCCGCCTTCGCCGATGACCACCGCCACAATGGGAACGCGCAGTCGCGACATCTCGCGCAGGTTGCGCGCGATCGCCTCGGCCTGACCGCGTTCCTCCGCGCCAATGCCGGGATACGCGCCCATCGTGTCGATCAGTGTGACGACCGGACGCCCGAACTTCTCCGCCTGCTGCATGAGGCGCAGCGCCTTGCGGTACCCTTCCGGGTGCGGCATGCCGAAGTTGCGCAGCAGGTTCTGCTTCATGTCGCGGCCCTTCTGGTGCCCGATCACCATGACGGTGCTGCCCTCGAGGCGGGCCCAGCCGCCCACGATGGCGCCATCGTCACGGTAATTGCGATCGCCGTGCAGCTCGACGAAATCGCTGAAGGCACGCTCGATGTAGTCGAGCGTGTAGGGTCGCTTGGGATGCCTGGCCATCTGTACACGATCCACGGCGGAGTACTGGCGCCAGGCCACCTTCTTCAGCGTGGCCAGCTTCTCCTCCAGCGTGCGCAGCTCGGTCTCGACATCGAGTCCGCGCTGCGACGCCAGCACGAGCAGCCGCTCGATCTGCTGCTCCAGCTCCGCCATGTCGCGTTCGAACTGGGCTCGCTGTGTGCTCAAGCGTTCTCTCTCAGGTTCGGATCAGTCGAATGCGCTCCGCACCGAACAGGTCGCGCAGCCTCGCCAGCAGCGAATCCGTGGGCAGCACGCTGATGCTGCGCGACCGCAGCCGCGCACTGCGCGCTGCCTCGCTGTCGGTGGCGCCGTTGCCGCCCTCCTCGTGCGTCGCGCCGTTCTCCCCGTTGCCGCCAGCGACCGCAGGCGACCAGCGCACGAACAGCGGCGAGGGGCCGGGATGCTCCTGGAACAGGGGCAACGCCGCGCGCAGCACGGTCTCGTCCAGCTCGGGCGCCAGTGTGACCTCGAGCCCAAACGAACCGTTAGTGCGCAACGAGGCCAGTGTCACGGCGCCATCGAGGAAGATGGGCGGTGCCTCCTCGTCGCGGTCGCGGCCGGACACCGTGCCGCGGATCAGCACCGCCGCATCCTGCACCAGCACGTCATGGTATGCTTCCCAGGGATCGGCGAAGGCCAGCACCAGCGCCGTGCCCGTGAAGTCCTCCACCGTGATGCGCCCCCACTCCGCGCCGTTCCGCTTGCTGATCTGCCGGCTCACGCCCGTGACCACGCAGGGCAGCTCCACCTTCTGATCGCGGAACTGCTTCAGTGTCGCCGCGGTCACGCGACCGAACACGCGCAGCTCATCACGGAAACGTGCGAGCGGGTGACCCGTGATGAAGAAGCCCACCACTTCCTTCTCGCGCGTCAGGCGCTCGGACTCCGTCCAGCGCGCCACATCCGGCAGCAGCGGTTCCGGCCGCGCGGGCAGACCCGAAGCGTCGCCCATGTCGAACAACGAGCCCTGGCCGCTGATGCGCTCCTCGTGCCGCAGCTGGGCTTCGCGCACCACTGTCTCCAGGCCCGCCATGAGCTGCGCGCGATGACCGAACTTGTCGCAGGCACCGGCCAGGATCAGCGCTTCCAGCGAACGCTTGCCGGCAAGGCGCAGGTCCACACGCTCCGCGAGATCGAAGAGAGAGCGGAACGGTCCGCCGGCCTTGCGCGTTTCGAGGATCGAGCCGACGGCCGCCGCGCCCAGGCCGCGCAACGCGCCCAGGCCGAAGCGGATCTCGTCGTCGGAAACCGGCGTGAACTTGAAAGACGACTCGTTGACGTCCGGGGGCAGCACCTGGATCCCGGATGGCCGTTCCGGAACCGAACGGCCCAGCTCACGGCACTCCGAGATATACTGGACCACATCGTCGGTTTTGTCCACCACGGAGGAGAGCAGCGCGGCCATGTACTCGGCCGGATAGTAGCGCTTCAGCCAGGCCGTCTGGTAACTCACGAGCGCGTAGGCGACGCTGTGTGCGCGCGGGAAGCCGTAGCGACCGAAGGTCACCAGCAGGTCCGCGATCTCATCGGCGACGCGCTGCTCGATGCCGCGCGCCACTGCCCGCTCCTTCAGCTTCGCCAGCTCCTGCTGGATCTTCTCCGCATCCTTCTTGCCCACTGCGTAACGCAGCACATCGGCTTCGGCCAGACTGAAGCCGGCCAGCACCTGCGCCGTGCGCATCACCTGCTCCTGGTAGGTGATGACGCCGTACGTCGACGCGAGCACCTCCGCCAGCACCGGGTGCGGGTAGCGCACCGGCTCCTTGCCCAGCTTGCGGCGGATGTAGACGTCGGTCATGCCGCTGTCGAGCGTGCCCGGCCGTATGAGCGCGTTAGTGGCGATCAGATCCTCGAAGCGGTCGCAGCGCATGGCGCGCAGCTTGTCGGTAGCCAGCGACGATTCGAACTGGAACACGCCCATGGTGCCGCCGCGCGAGAGCATCTCGTAGATGCCCGGGTCGTCGAGTGGCACATCGTCCATGGACGCGTACTCGATGCCGGTAAGCGGATGGCGCAGCGAACCGTGCCGCTGCCGCACCCACGCCACTGCATCGTGCACGACGGTCAGTGTCTTCAGGCCGAGGAAGTCCATCTTGAGCATGCCGGCCTGCTCGAGCGCCGTCATGTCCCACTGCGTGACCAGCACGCTCTCCTCGGATTCGGCCGCCGCCGCGGCCCCGCGCGTGGGCTGCGTGCACACCGGCACGTAATCCTGCACCGGTCCGGGCGCGATCACGATGCCGGCCGCGTGCACGCTGGCATGACGCGAGAGACCCTCGAGCACGCGCGCATAGTCGATGAGCTGGTGCACCTTGGGGTCCGACTCGTACAGCGCGCGCAGCTCGCTCACCTTCTCGGCCGCTTCGGCCACCGTCAATGAATTGTTAGGCGCGTTCGGGATCAGCTTGGCCAGGCGGTCGGTCTCGGCCGGCTCGAAGCCGAGCACGCGGCCCACGTCGCGGATCACGGCACGCGACTTCATGGTGCCGAACGTGATGATCTGGCCCACCGAATCGCGACCGTACTTCTCGCGCACGTACTCGATCACCTCGCCCCGCCGCTCGTAGCAGAAGTCCACGTCGATGTCCGGCATGGAAATGCGGTCGGGATTGAGGAAGCGCTCGAACAGCAGGTCGAAGCGCAGCGGCTCGACGTCGGTGATGCGCAGGCAGTACGCCACCAGTGAACCGGCCGAAGATCCACGCCCCGGCCCCACCGGGATGCCGCGGTCCTTGGCCCAGTTGATGAAGTCCTGGACGATCAGGAAATAGCCCGCGTAGCCCGTGCTGATGATGACGTCCAGCTCGTAGTCCAGCCGCTCGCGGAACTCCTGCGACAGTTTGGCGCCCAGGCGCTGGTGCGCGCCCCGCTCGGTGAGCGTGCGCAGAAAGGAATCCGCATCGGTGGCGCCCGCAGGCAGCGGGAAGCTGGGCAGGTGGTACTGCTTGCGGAACGGCACATCCACGGTCTCCGCAATCGCCAGCGTGTTCTGCAGCACCTCCGGATGGTCGGGAAAGCGCTCGGCGATCTCCGCCGGCGTCTTGAAGTAGAGACCGCGGTCGTAGCGCATGCGGTCCGCGTCGCTGCGATCCTTGCCCAGGCCGATGCACAGCAGCACATCGTGCGCATCATGATCGGCCGCGCGCAGGAAGTGCGCATCATTGGTGGCGACGACGGGTACTCCGAGTTCCTGCGCGAGCGAGAATACCTGCTCGTTCAGCGCGTGCTGGCCCGTCGAGTCGTGCGCCTGCACCTCGAGGTAGTAGCGGTCGGGAAAGGTGTTGGCGTACCAGGACGCGGCTTCGCGCGCGGCATCGTGACGGCCGTTCATGAGATGGCGCGCGACCTCACCCGCCATGCACGCCGAGGAAACGATCAGTCCGCCCGCGTACTGCGCCAGCACTTCGCGATCGATGCGCGGGCGGTGATAGAAGCCTTCCAGGAACCCGATCGATGTGAGCCGGACGAGATTGCGATAGCCTTCCTCGTCCCGCGCCAGCAGCACGAGATGGTAGTACCTCTCATCGCCGAGGTAGCTGCCCTGCGGTGCACGGGACGCATTGCTGGCCGAGCGCGGCGAGCGATCGCGCCGGTCACCGGGCGCGACGTATGCCTCCATGCCCAGGATCGGCTTGAGCCCGTGTCGCCGGGCGCTCGATTGGAACGACCACGCGCCGTACATCGAGCCGTGATCCGTGAGCGCCAGCGCGGGCATCTCCAGCTCCAGCGCCCGCCGAATGAGATCATCCAGACGATTGGCGCCGTCCAGCAGCGAGAACTCGCTGTGCGTGTGCAGGTGAACGAAAGACATGGACGGCGGGCTCAGCCGCAGCGCGCACGGCGCGCGGCATGGCGAAGCGGATACGGCAGCGGCAAAAGGACAAACCGGCTCGCCGCGTGTCGCCCGGGGCGCCCGGCAGGACAGGGCGCTTTGTGGCGCAATCCGGGGTACGCGAAGAGCCCGGTTGCAGACGCGTATTTCATTACACCCCAACGAATTGGATTACGTCGCCGGGCTCGGCATATTGCAACTTAGCGGCACTGCGCCCGGGGAGCAACCGAAGCCCGCGCTCACGGCGAGCGCGAGCGGTCCCGCCCCTTCGCCCGCGGCGTGGACGTCGCAGCACGCGTCGCCTAGACTTGCAGCGATGGCGGCGCATCATCTACACGATCACGGGCATTCGCACGGCCGGAACGGTCAGGCGAGCACGTCCACGCCTGGTGTATTCGGCAGGCGCAACGGCAGTGGTGCAGGACGCAGGCGACTCACCATTGTCCTGCTGCTCACCGCCACGTTCATGGTGGTGGAGTTCGCGGGCGGCTGGATGGCGAATTCGCTCGCGCTTATGGCGGACGCCGGCCACATGCTGAGCGACGTCGCGGCGCTGGGTCTTTCATTGTTCGCCATCTCGATGGCCGAGCGCCCGCCGAGCCGCGGCAAGAGCTATGGCTGGCTGCGCCTCGAGATCCTTGCCGCACTCGCCAACGGCCTCACCCTCGCCGTGATCTCCATCGCCATCTTCTGGCAGGCTTGGGTGCGCTTCCGCGCGCCGCCCGGCGTCGAGGGCGGCATCATGCTGGGCGTAGCCGTCGCCGGTCTGCTGGTGAACATCGTCGCTGCCCTGATCCTGCACCGCTCCTCCGGCCACAGTCTCAACATGCGCGGCGCCTATCTGCACGTGCTGGGCGACATGCTCGGCTCCATCGGCGCCATCGTCGCGGCCGTCGTCATCATGAGCACGGGCTGGCTGACCGCGGACCCGCTCATCTCCTGCCTCGTGGGCGGGCTCATCCTGCTGGGCGGCTGGCGCCTGGTGCGCGAGTCCGTGGACATCCTGCTGGAAGGCACACCACCGGACATCGATCTCGCCGCCGTGCGCGTCGCCATCGCCGGCGTGCAGGGCGTGGAAGGCGTCGACGACCTGCACGTCTGGACGCTCACCAGCGGCGTCATCGCCATGAGCGGCCACGCCCAGATCACCGACCTCAACGACTACAAGCGCATCCTCACCGACATCCATCGGCGCATGCACGAGGATTTCGGCATCTCGCACGTCACCGTGCAGCTCGATCACCGCAGCGTATACAACATTGCCGCTCGGGAATGACCGAGGTCATGCCAATCGGTTGCCCTTGCCCATTTCCCTGAACTCTCCCCCTCCTCCGCCTCGGACCCCTCTCCCTGCCCTTCCACGTTCCCATTCCCCGTCTAACAGCCTGTCAGGATGGGGGAGAGGGGCAGGGGCAGGGAGACGGATCGGGGGCGGAGGAGGGGAAGCGTGTACGGGAATGGAGAAGGGGAGTGGGACTGGTCCCCCTCCCCCACCCCTCAACGGGTGCCCTCGCCCGCGTCCGACCCCTGAACCCGGCCTTTCCCCTCACCCTCCCCCTAGCAGTCTGTTCGAAGAATGGAAAGCGGATCCGTGCGCGCGGCTTTTCGTGCGGGCGCGAGCAGGGCCAGCGCGCAGGCGACGAGCAGGAAGACGGCGACGAGCGCGTAGGTCAGCGGGTCGAGCGGGGAGACTTCGAACAGCAGACTGGCCGTAAAACGCGACAGCGCGGCGGCGGTGAGCAGGCCCAGCGTTACGCCGATCACGCCCAGCAGCATGCCGCCGCCGAACACGCCGCGCAGCACTTCGCCGGAGCGCGCGCCGACGGCCATGCGGATGCCGATCTCGTGCGCGCGCTGGCCGACGGAGAACGACACCAGGCCATATACGCCCACCGCCGCGACCAGCAGTGCGGACAGGCCGAACACACTCATGAGCACGAGCAGGAAGCGCTGCTGGGCCACGGAATCCGCGAGTGCCTGTTGCGCGGTCTGTACACTGATGATGGGCTGTCCGGGATCGAGTTCGTGCACGAGCTGGCGCACCGCCGGCGCGAGCAGGGCCGGTGCGCCGGAGGTACGGATCGAAACCGTTGCGTAGCCGAAGCCGGCGAGCGCTCGCGGCGTCAACGCCATGAAGGGGTAACGGCGGTCGTCATAACCGACGAGCCTGACGTGATCCACTACGCCGACCACGGTCTGCAGAGGCTCGTCCGGGTGAATGCGGAAGGCATGACCCACCGCGCTGTGATCCGGCCACAACAGCCGGGCGAGCGCGCGATTGATGATCGTGAAATGAACGCCTTCGCCCAGGTCGCCGGCGTTGAAGGCGCGGCCTTCCAGAACCGCAATGCGGCGCACGCGGAAATAGCTCGTGTCGACATCGGCGCCGGTGATCACCATGCCGTTGGTCGCACGCGCTTCACCCGTTTCGGTGCGCAGGTTGTCTTCGAAATAGAGGTTGGCTCCGTACGACCACGCGACGCCCAGCACGCCGGGCAGAGCTCGCAGCCGCGCATCCAGATCGCTGTTGAAGGCCACGCGCGCGGCCGGATCGGCGCGACGCCGACTCGAGAGCTGCAGCTCCAGCAGGTTGCGCGCGTCGAAACCGGGCGGCAGAGACAGCAGGCGCAGGAAGCTGCGCGCCGCAAGGCCGGCGCCGGCCAGCAGTGTCACCGCCAGGCCCAGCTGCACGATCTGTACGGTACGACGCATTCGCAGCTGGGATGAGGAAGCCGTGACGGCGCGTACGCTGGTCACGCGGCTGCCCGCGACGCGTGTCGCGCGCAATGCCGGTACAACCCCGAAGAACAGACCGGTCAGGACCGTCAGCAGCAGGGCAAAGCCGTAAATGCGCGCGTCCACCACCACGGTCGTGTAGCTGAACCGCAGGACATCGGGCGGCGCCAGCGCCAGCAGTCCGCGTACCCCCCACCAGCCGATGAGAATGGCAGCACCTCCGGCCAGCAGCGCGAGCAGCATGCTCTCCGCCAGCACATCGCGGAACAGTGCCAGGCGAGGCGCACCCAGCGCGCGACGGATTGCCAGCTCCGACTCGCGCGCCAGACCGCGCACGAAGAGCAGGCCCGCCGCATTCGCGCACGCGATGAGCAGGAGGAACGTGACAGCGATCAGCAGCGCCAGCAGCACCGGCCGTGTGCTGCCCGTAAGCATCCTGCGCAGTGGTTCCAGCTGAACTTTCCAGCCCGCGCTGCGCGGCTGATCGTGCGTGAGAACGGCAGTCACTGCATCGAGGCGAGCCTGCGCTGCGGCAAGCGGCACATCGTCGCGCAGACGACCCAGGACCATGAGCCGGTTCAGCGCCGACGGGAGGGGATCCGGCAGGGGCGCCACGGCGTGAACCAGACCCCCGGGCAGCAGCCGCAGTGCGGGCGGCAGCACCCCGATTACGGTGTACGGCTGATCGTCCAGACGGATGCTGCGACCCAGGATGTCGCGGCTGGCGCCGAACGCACTGCGCCACAATTCGTCGCCCAATAACACAACGTTATCACGGCCGGGCGCGGTCTCGCCGGGCCGGAATTCGCGGCCCAGCACAGGCCGTATGCCCAGCATGTCCAGGAAGCCCGGCTCCAGCAACTCGACCCCGATGGTGCGCGCCTCGCTCTCACCGGTCAGCACCATGCTGCGTTTGGCATGCGCGCGAAGCGCCGCGAACACGCGGTCCTGCGCGCGCCATTCGCGCCAGGCATCGCTGTCGACCGTACGCCCCATGTCGGGCGCGTACACTTCGACCAGGCGGGATGGGTCGCGGAAGGGCAGGGGACGCAGCAGCAGGCCATCCACGACACTGAAGATGGCCGTGGCCGCGCCCATACCCAGCGCCAGCGTTCCCACGACGGCCAGGGCGAAGCCGGGGCGCCGCGCCAGGCCGCGCATCCCGTCGCGCAGGAAGCTGCGCCCGCCACCGCCCCCGGCTGCCCGGCGCAGATAGCGGGCATCACCCAGCGAGCCGAAGGCACGCGCATAGAGGCGCACCCGCGTACGCAGGCCGGGCTCGCCCACGGAACGCGCGGCGGCCTGCGCATACAGCAGTTCGCCACGCCATTCGGCGAGCCATTCGTCGCGCCGAGGACCCGGCACCAGGCGCGCAAACAGCAAGAGGAGCGCACGGCCCGGCGGATTCGACGACGGTTGCATATCGCCTCCCCGAGAGGGACTCATGCTGTCGCCGTACCGCTTCCCGGCGCGAGCCCGAACAGTCGGTCGATCGCGGGATAGCGCGCCTGCGCGTCACGCACGGCGTCCTGACCCGCACTCGTCAGGCGATAGTTGCGGCGAGGCGGCCGGCCATCGGCGCGCGCCACCGAGATGCGCTCCCAGCTGGAGCGCAGCAGACGATCCTGCTCCAGCCGCCGCAGTATCGGATAGACCGTGCCGGCGCGCAGGCCTGTCGCGTCGATGATCTCGAACCCGTACGCGAAGCCGTGCGCCAGCGCCGCCAGCACCACAGCCGTGGGATACGTCATTCGCATGGCATGACCCCGTTCAGGACACCCGCTGTTCCATCCGCTACCCGGCCCCTGCTACGGTTTCAGAAGCCGGTACAGCGCTACCCGTTCCACGCCCAGCTCGTCCTGCAGCACCCCTAACACATAGTCAGTTCCGATCTCCAGCACCGTGAGCGCCGGTGGCATGGGCACTTCGCCCAGGCAGGTGCCGTCCGCCGCAAAGACGACCCAGCGCTGTCCCCCCACGCCCGGCGGCAGGTAACGCCGCAGCCAGACGTCGCCCGCTGTGTCCGTCTGCAGGGCCGTGTACGCGGGGAACGAAGGTGGCAGGGGCATGTCACGCAGTTCGCGCTCGATGGCGGGTCGCGACTCGGGCTCCGCGAGCGCCAGCCGCTGCTCACGATAGGCGGCCACATGCTCCGGCCTGATCGTCAGATCCTGCCACGGGCCGCGCACGATACGCTGCAGCAGGCCGTCGAGTCCGTACTCGCGATAACCGAGCGTTTCCTCATCGCCAACGATCACCGTGTGCCCGGCAATCGCGAGCAGGGTCGAGCGGCCGAACGGGTGGGGACGACTGCCGTGCTCGGTGCCAATGCGCTCGCTGGAAGGAAACTCGCCCAGCTCGACGGGCTGGCGCACATGGCGTGCGTCGCCCGCTGCCTCGCGCCACAGCCACATGGGCGAGAGCGCGCGGTAGAAGCCGATGCGCGGACCGGTACCGGGATGCTCCCACCCGACCGCGACGAAGACGCCGTGCCGCGAGCAGCTCAGGTTGTATGCCTGATCGCTGAGCTGCGTACCGTGCATGAGCGGCTTCCAGACACCCAGCAGCGCGCCGGCAGTATCCACGACGTTGGCGCTGTAATCGATGTTGAACGCAAACAGCGAGTCGCTGCCGCAGCGGGCGAGGGCGCGCAGATAATGGTACTCGCCGGGACCCTCGCCACTGCGCCCGACGGCGCGCTGAAATGCGCCATCGGGCTGGTAGAAGCGCAGCTGGCTGCTGCTCCGGTCCGCCACCACGATGCGTCCGTCGCTCAGCCGCAGCGCGCCGGCAATGCCCGCGAACAGGAAATGCGCGTCCCCTTCCTGCTGGCCGATGCGCAGCACGGGCAGCGTGTCCAGCCGCCATGCCCCGCCCGCAGACCAGGCAGGTGCCGTGGACTCGATGAGCGTAATCCCCGCACTGTCGCGGGCGGTAATGGCGCGGTGGGCGGGAGCGGCGGCATGACAACCGGCCAGCAGCAGCGGTGTGAGGCAGCGGTAGCGCAGGAGCATGAGCGGAGCGGTTGCAGGGTATGCGGTCGTGTCGTCGCCTACGCCGTTCTCTATCTATATAGAGATCGATGGGCCCGGGCGTCAAGTCGCACGTGGTGCAGCCCCCCACGCCAGCCAGCGCGGCTGGCCGCACTGCGGCGCAGCCGGGCGGAGGCGCGCTGAAAATTCGGCGGCGGGCATCGGGATGATGCGGCTGGCGCGGCAGTGCGCGGGGGGCAGCGGGCCACAGGAAAAACGGGTGGCGCGACGCGCAGGGCGGGCGTCCCGGCGCCGACACTGGTAGCGCTGCGTGCTGAAGCGGGTATAGGGGACGCTTGAGACGCTTTCGTCGCGTGGTTAGCTTTTACGGCTTGGCCGCGGCCGGCTCGCGGCTTCCGCAACGTGGATGAGTACATGATTCGCAACGTCGCCATCATAGCACACGTCGATCACGGCAAGACGACACTGGTCGATCAGATGCTCCGCCAGGCGGGGACCTTCCGCGCCAATCAGGTGGTGGAGGAGCGTGTGATGGACAGCAATCCGCTCGAACGAGAGCGGGGCATCACGATTCTCTCGAAGAACACGTCGGTGCGCTGGCGCGATCACAAGATCAACATTGTGGACACGCCCGGACACGCGGACTTCGGCGGCGAGGTGGAGCGCATTCTGCGCATGGTGAACGGCGTGCTGATCCTGGTGGATGCGTTCGACGGGCCGATGCCGCAGACGCGTTTCGTGACGCGCAAGGCGCTCGGTCTGGGGCTGCAGCCGGTGGTAGTGATCAACAAGGTGGATCGCGTGGACGCGGAGCCACTGCGCGTGCACGACGAAGTGCTCGAGTTGTTCATGGAGCTGGAGGCGAGCGAAGCGCAGCTGGACGCACCGTTCCTGTATGCGTCGGCGCGCGAAGGCTGGGCGGTGCGCGAGCTGAGCGATGCGCGACAGGACCTCGTGCCGCTGTTCGACTCGATTCTGCGCAACGTGCCGGCGCCTCCCGCCAACGTGGATGGGCCGCTGCAGCTGCTGGTGTCGACGATCGACCACTCGCCGTATCTCGGACGCATGGCGATCGGCCGCATCGAGCGCGGCCGCGTGCATTTGGGTGACTCCGTCGTGCTGCTGGCGCACGAGCGTGAAGAGGCGGCGCTGGAGGACGCGGTGGCGGCGCAGCAGAGCGAAACGGGTCCTCGCCCGGGCAAGGTGGCGCGCCTCTACACGTTCGAAGGGTTGCAGCGGCAGGAAGTACAGGAAGCGAGCGCCGGTGAAATCGTGGCGCTGGCGGGGCTGGAAGGAATCGAGATCGGCGCGACGATCGCGGACCCGGAGCATCCCGAACCGCTGGCGGGCATCGCCGTCGAAGAGCCCACCATGTCGGTGGACTTCGTGGTGAACACCTCACCGCTCTCGGGTCGCGCCGGCAAGTATGTGACCAGCCGGCAACTGCGCGAGCGTCTGTATCGCGAGGTCGAGCGCAATGTAGCGTTGCGTGTGGAGGACACGGATTCACCCGATACGTTCACGGTGTCGGGTCGCGGTGAGCTGCACCTCGGCATCCTGATGGAGACGATGCGGCGCGAGGGTTACGAGTTCGCGGTTTCGCGGCCGCGCATCATCACGCGGCACACGGCGGAAGGCGAGCTGCTCGAGCCGTACGAGGAAGTCGTGATCGATGTGCCGGAAGCGTTCGTTGGCGTGGTGATCGAGCGGCTGGGCATTCGGCGCGGGCAGATGCTGGAGATGCGGAACGCCGGTCGCGGCGCCGACGGTGCGCCGTCGGGCGGACTGGTCCGCATTGTCTACAAGGTCCCGGCGCGCGGCCTGTTCGGCTACCGCAGCGAATTCCTGACGGACACGCGCGGCGAAGGCGTGCTGCACCATCGCTTCGCGGGCTACGGCGAGTGGGCGGGTCCGATCAAGGGCCGCGACCGCGGCGTCATGGTGTCGATGGTCGATGGCGTTTCCGTGGCGTTCGCGCTTTGGAACCTGCAGGAGCGGGGCGTGCTCTTCATCGGGCCGGGTGTGGATGTGTACGAAGGCATGATCACGGGCGAACACTCGCGGCCGGGTGACCTGGAAGTGAATGTGGCGAAAGGAAAGAAGCTGACGAACATCCGCGCCGCGGGCGCCGATGATGCGATCCTGCTGGAGACGCCGCGTCAGATCACGCTGGAATCCGCGCTCGAATTCATAGCGGATGACGAGCTGGTGGAAGTGACCCCGGCCGCGATTCGGCTGCGCAAACGTCATCGCAAGGCGCACGATCGCAAGAAGGCGTCCCGTAAGGCCGGATGACCTGAAAAGCCTCACCAATATGACTCTTGACACCCGGGGCGAGCCGTTTACCTTGGCGCCACCGGGCACCGCGCGTCGCCGTTGCCCGTGCGGGCTTACCTGTCTGGACCGCCTGAATCAAAGGAGAAAGCCACCGATGGCGGACGCGTGGATCGACACTGGTTCCCTCGAAGAACTCGTCCTCGCATATGATGACGACGCTGAGGAAGAGGAATGGGACGAGGACTGGGACGACGAAGACGAGGATTGGGAGGACGAGGAGGACTGGGAAGAAGAAGAAGAGTGGGACGAGGAATGGGATGAGGAGGAGGATGGGGAATGGGAAGCCGAGGAAGAAGAGGAGGAGTGATCGCGTCCGTTGAGCGATAACGCCCGGGTAGCGCCTCGGCGAATTGCCGGCGGCCCGATCCGCGTGCGGCCAGCGAGCCCCGCCCGACCGGCGGGGCTCTTCTTTTCTGCCATGTGTGGTCCCGGCGCTCAGGCGAGACGCGCAGTCACGCGCTGGCTGATCGCACGCACCTGCGCCATGGCAGCGCCGGCTGATTGCAGCGAACTGGCGGCTGACGTATCCGGCCGCGCGTCGCGTACGCGCAGGCGCAATGCATCCGTTGCGTCTCTCAGGCGCACGGGGATGGGACCTCCACCGGCCGTGCGCAGGCCGTGCGCGGCAGCCAGCAGGAGGTCCGCATCGGCAAATTCCTGCTGCTCGACGGCGAGTGCGGCGACGGCCTCCGCGCACTCGGCGGCGCCCACGTAGTCGGCGACTTCGAGACGCGTGGCGAGGCTCTGCTCGAGATGCCTCGCCGCGTCCGTGAGACGGCCCACACGAATCTCCAGCTGTCCCAGCGCGCAAAGCGCCAGAGCGTGCGCGCTGCGCGCCTTCGTTTCGTCGAGCAGCGCCAGACTGGTTTGCAGATGGCCCGCGGCTTCGTCGGGCAGACCGCGATCCAGCAGGCTGATGCTCAGGTACAGAAGACTGAGTGCCAGACCGTACTTGTTGCCCACTTCGCGGCACAGGCGCTGGCTCTCTTCGAGCACGTGGCCCGCCTGCTCGGGCTGGCCCCGCTCGCACGCCAGAGCGCCCTGCCGGCAAAGGCACCAGGCAATGAGCTGCGTGTCGCGGAGGATCGTGAAGGTGACGATCGCTTCCTCGAGCAGCTGCGCCGCCTCCGCATACTCACCGGCGACGGTCAGAGCGAACGCGAGGTTGGTCTGCGCGAAGGCAATGCCCCTGCGATCCCCGAGGCGACGCCGGCAGGCCAGGCCTTCGGCGAGCAGCGGCCGGGCCTCGTGCAGCCGACCGCGCCAGATACAGACCCAGCCGAGCTGATTCAGCGCGAGTGCGACGCCGCGCTCGTCACCCTGCGCGCGGTGCAGCGCGAGGGCCTCGTTCGAGAGGCTCTCGGCGCTGTCCAGATCGCTCAGCATCATGTCGACCCAGCCGAGTGCTGTGGTGGCGCTGGCTACGCCGCGGGCATCGCCCAGTTGGCGCCACAGTCCGAGACATTCCTCGAGCATGGGGCGCGCCGGGGCGTAGTCGCTGATCTCGTGGGTGATCGTGCCCAGTCCATACAGCGCCTGCGCGCGCGTCCTGCCGAGCGTGGCTGCACCGGGCAGAGCGAGCACGCGTGCCAGCTGCGCCTTTCCTTCATGCATGTGTCCGCGGATCACCCAGAAGCGCCAGAGCGCGGCACCCAGGCGCAGCGCGGTGTCGGCATCGTGCTCCGTCACGGCCCACGCGAGCGCGGCGCGCAGGTTGTCGTGCTCTGCCTCCAGCCGGTCCAGCCAGAGACTCACCTCCGGGCCCGTCAATCGTTCGGCCGCCTGCTCGGCGAGGGCGAGGAAGCTGGCGGCGTGGGCGGCGAGCGCGGCGTGCGATTCTGTCGCCTGCTCAAGTTGTTCCAGGCCGAAATCCCGAATGGTGGCCAGCATGGAGAAGCGTATGCCGTCGCTGGCTTCCTCTTCGCGTCGCAGCAGACTGCGATCGACGAGTGCGGCGATGCCATCGAGTACGTCGAGCGGAAGCGGGCCCGCCGCACCGGCGATGCGTTCGGCGGTCTCGATGGTGCAGCCGCCGACGAAAACGGAGAGACGGCGGAACAGCGCCTGTTCCTGCGGCGAGAGCAGGTCGTGACTCCAGGCGATGGTCTGGCGCAGGGCCTGATGGCGTTCGGGCAGGTCGCGCGCGCCGCCCTTGAGCACGTCCAGGGTGCGGCCCAGCCTGGCCAGCAGCGCCTGCGGGGAGAAGAGGCGGATTCGTGCAGCGGCCAGCTCGATGGCGAGCGGCAACCCATCCAGACGCGCGCATATTTCCGCAATGGCGGCCGCATTGTCGGGCCCCAGTTCGAAGTCGCCGCGGACACTGCGCGCACGCTGCACAAACAGCGTGATAGCCGGCGCCGCGCGCAGCGCCGTGGTGTTGCTCCAGCGCTCCCGCCCGGGCAACGCGAGCGGCGCCACCGGGTACTCGCGTTCGCTGCTCAGGTGCAGCACGCCACGGCTCGTGGTCAACACGCACAGCTGCGGACAGCGCTGCAGCAAAGCGGCCACCACGGTGGCGGCGCCACTCACCTGCTCGAAGTTGTCGAGCACGAGCAGCGCGCGCTGGCTGGCCAGCTCCTCGGCGAGCACGTCGGCGGCGGAGCGCGCGGGGTGCTCGGTCAGACCTAACACGCGAGCTATGGATGGCGCGACGAGCGCGGGATCGCGCAGCGAGGCGAGCGGCACGAACCAGACGCCATCGCGGAAGTCATCGGTCAGCAGGCTCGCCGCTGCCAGGGCGAGGCGCGTCTTGCCGGTGCCGCCGGCGCCGGTGAGCGTGAGCGCACGCACATCATGGCGGCGCAAGAGCGCACAGACTTCGCGGATCTCGCGGTCGCGGCCGACGAGCGACGTGCCGGGCGCGGGGAAGTTGTGCAGGCCCGCCGCGCCGCCCACGACGGCAAACTCGGAGGGCACGCCGTCGATCAGCAGCTGGAAGAGATGCTCCGGTTCGCGCAGATCCTTGAGGCGGTGACGGCCCACATCGCGCAGCGTCATGCCGCCCGGCAGATCGGGATCCACGAGCTGACGTGTGGTGGCGCTCAGCAGTACCTGGCCACCGGCCGCAGCGCCGCAGATGCGGGCCGCGCGATGCACGTCGAGACCGATGTAGCCGCCGCCCCCGACGGCCGGCTCTCCCGTGTGCAGGCCCATGCGCACGCGCACTCGCGCGCCCGCCGGCCACGCCTGCTGCGCAAGAGCGCGCTGCACCCCGGCCGCGGCCTGCACCGCATCGCGAGCGCGGGGGAAGACGAGGAAGAATCCGTCCCCGGCATTATCGACGACGCGGCCCTGCCACTGCGCGGTGGCCGAGCGCATGATCTCATGGTGCCTCGCCAGCAGGGCAGCGTACGCGTCGCCCAGATTCTGCAGCAGACGAGTCGAGCCCTCAATGTCGCTGAACAGCAGCGTCACCGTTCCCGCCATCGAGGCCGCATCGCGCACCGCAGATTCCGTCTGCATTCCGAAGGCTGTTACTGGATGCGTCCGCTGGCAAGTCCGCCAATGTGTTCGAACGCCTGCGCTACTCGAGCGACGGACCGTGCAGCGCGCGCACCGTGTCGATGGAGTCCGCAGCCGCGGCGTCCTTGTCGGGGCGGTAGGCTTTGACGCGCGCGAAGCGCAGCGCCAGACCACCGGGATAGCGCGGACTGGCCTGCACCTCGTTGAAGGCCACCTCCACGACCAGGTCGGGGCGCACGAACACAGTGTAGTCGTTGCGCGCCACTTCGCGCTCCAGCAGCGCGCGCGTCTGCCACTCGAGCATGGCGTCGGTGAGTCCCTTGAAGGTCTTGCCCAGCATGACGAAACCGCCCGCTGGATTGCGCGCGCCCAGGTGCAGATTGCTGAGCCAGCCACGGCGTCGGCCGTGACCCCATTCGGCTGCGAGCACGACGAGGTCGAGCGTGTGCGCGGGCTTGATCTTGAGCCAGCTGCCGCCGCGGGCGCCCGCATCGTAAGGCGCCGTCAGCGCCTTGGCGACGACACCCTCGTGTCCGACGGCGCGCGCTGCGTCCAGAAACGTTGTCGCCTGTTCCGCCACTGCTGTGACCATGCGCGGAATCACCATGGGCGCGGGCGCGGTGCCTGCGAGCGCGGCGAAGCGTTCGGCCGCAGGCAACTGCAGCAGTGTGCTGCCCATCAATGTGCAGGCAGTCGAAGAAGCAGCACCGCAGCGGAATCTCCTGGCGCAATCGCTCGACGTCGAGCTTGCGGCCGAAGCGGCGCATTGTGACCTGGAAGGGCAGCGGCGAACCGTCGGCGCGCAGGGCGATCGCTTCGCCATCGAGAATCAGTTCTGCGGCCGGCAGTGCGCGCACGGCCGCGACGACGTCAGGCAGCGAATCCGTGACGTCGTTGAGATTGCGCGTATAGATGCGCACGTCGTCGCCGGCGCGGTGCACCTGAATGCGCGCGCCATCGAGCTTGTATTCGAACGCGGCTTCGCCCAGGCGCTCGAGTGCATCACGGGGATCAGCCGCCGTCTGCGCCAGCATGGGCCGCAGCGGCAGGAACAGGCGCAGCGCGAAGCTGCCAAGCCCCGCTTCGCCACGCTCCATGGCGGTGCGCGTTACTTCGGCGAGACTGCCGGCGAGCATCAGGGCGCGGCGCACGGCCGCGGGTGGCACGTCGGCGGCACGCGCAATCGCGTCCGCCATCACGCCATCGAGCGCGCCCTGGCGCAGCTCGCCCATGAGCAGGTGCGTGAGGAAATCCTGCTGGTCCCGCGTGGCGCCGCCAAAGAGCCGCTGCAGCGATTCCGCGCGCGCTCGCGTCGAGCCGGCGCCGCGAGCCGCGGCGATGCGATCGAACGCGGCGTCGACTTCCTGCACGGTGAGGCGGGCTTCCTCCGCGGCCGGCGTTTCCCGAGCCGCAAAGATGGCGGCGGGTCCCACGCCCATGCGACCCTGCGCGGGTTCACCCGTCAGCCAGGCGGCGGCAGTCGCGGCGTCCGCGGGCGATGCGGCGCGCAGGCATGCAGCGAGCCGTTCGATCTTGGCCGTGCGCGCCGGATTGGACGCGGTGTCACGCCACGCGGCAACTACCTGTTGGAATGCGAGGCTCATGCGTCGTCCATCAGGGGAAAAACGGCATTCACGTACCCCGTACGCCAGACGGGGTGCGGCGCCACGGGAACATGGGGGTATTTCCCGACAGGGTTCCGCAGCGGCCGGTCGAAGCGAGACGCTGCGGTCACGCCCCAGCGATGCAGCACAACGGGCGCGAAGCCGAGACTCAGGGACAGAAAACCGCAACGATGGGAACCATGCTGCCGGCCTGGGATGCACTGCTGTTCGACCTGGATGGAACGCTCGCCGATTCGGTGGAGCTGATACTCAGCTGTTATCGCTACACGATGCGCACGCACCTGGGTCACGAATTGCCGGATGCGTTGTGGCTGGCAGGCATGGGCACGCCGCTGCCCACGCAGCTGGCGGGCTTCGCGCGCTCCGATCACGAAGCTCTGGCCATGCAGGAGACGTATCGCGCTTTCCAGCGCACGGTGCACGATCAGATGGTGCGGCCCTATCCCGGCGCGCGTGAAGTGCTCGATCGCTACGCCGAGGGCGGCGTGCCGCTGGCACTGGTGACGAGCAAGCACCGCGAAATGACGCTGCGCACGTTGAACACCTGCGGTCTGCTCGACTGCTTCGACGTCATCATCACGCCGGAAGACGTGCTTCGCGGCAAACCCGATCCCGAGCCTGTGCTGACGGCCATGGCGAGACTGCATTTGGCGGATGGGCGGCGCGTGCTGTTCGTGGGCGATGCGCCCGTGGACGTGCAGGCGGGACGCGCGGCGGGGGTGCGCACGGCGGGCGCACTCTGGGGTCCGTTCGGCCACGACACATTGTGTGCGGCCGGCCCCGATCATCTGCTGCAGCAACTCACGGATCTGCTGGCGCTGGAACCCGGAGCGGACTGAACCCGGTCAGATCGAAGAACACGGATGACAGGCGACGAAGAGTCTCCGACGCTTCGTCGCCTGCTGACATCAGCGCTGTGTCTGCAGCGCCGCTGTTTTGAAGGACATCTCCTCGTCGGCGATATTGACGCTGTAGTCGATGGCGATGCTGGTGGGGTAGCCGAGCGTGGCGTCGTACTGTACGTCGATCTTCGCCGCCTTGCGATCGATGGCGTTGGCAATGAAGTCGAACAGCTCGTCCACGGTCAGGTACAGGGGCGCGAGGCCGGCGACCACGGGCTGCCCGGACGCGACATCCGTGACCGAGATGCGCTGACCATTGCGTACCACTACGCTCGCGGGCCTGTTGGCGTCCGCGCAGAAGCAGATGCGGGTCAGGACGTAGGTGTAGCTGTCGACATGCTGATCGCGCCAGCGGGCACGATTCGCATCCAGGCGTTGCTGCTCGCCGCCGCTGTCGTCGTCGAGCCCTCTGCAGGACGTGCCCGCGATAGCGATCAGCATGAGCAGCAGCGCAAGCGGCTGGATGCGGAAAGACCAGGGGCGGCGCATGAGAGCCTCGCTTCGTGGATGTGAACCGCTTCGTTGTACAAGGAACGACGCGCAGCGGTCCCCGCATGACACAAGTTCCGGCCGGTTGCAGGAGGGCGTTTCGAGAAGCGCGGGACAGGCGGCGCAGGAGGGCGTGGGCGGGGCCCGCGCCGGTTGCCCGCAGGTGCATGCGGGCGTTAGTTTTGCGATCCTGTCAGCACGGTCGGGGCCTGTAGCTCAGGTGGTTAGAGCGCACGCCTGATAAGCGTGAGGTCGGTGGTTCAACTCCACCCAGGCCCATTTCCCAACAGATTACCGACGGTACCGAAGGTGGGCGCTGCGCAGTCACGGTGCTGCGCGCACTCGCCGGCAACGTGCCTGTCATCCGGAAACCGCGAACGCGGACCGTCTGTACCGATGCACCCGGTGCGGGTCGATGCTGCCGCCGAAATCCGGCCGCCGGTGCTGCATCAGCGCGCTTCTACTCCGTCTCCCGAGGTGCGCCTATCTTGGCCTCCATGGCAGACTCCCCCGAGCGGGTGAACGCGGCTCTCGCCGGTCGCTACGTCATCGACCGCGAACTGGGTGCCGGAGGCATGGCGCGCGTCTACCTGGGTCGTGATCTGAAGCACGGCCGGCAGGTGGCGCTCAAGGTGTTGCGCCCCGAGTTCAGCACGCCCGCCGGCCGCGAGCGCTTCCTGCGCGAGATCCACCTGGTCGCGCAGCTCACGCATCCCAATATCCTGCCGCTGCACGATTCCGGCGTGGCGGACGACTTCTGCTACTTCGTCATGCCCTACGTGGAAGGCGAAACGCTGCGCGACCGTCTCGATCGCGAGGGCCAGATGGCGATCGACGATGCACTGGCCATCGGCCGCGAAATCGCGGAGGCATTGGGCTTCGCGCACACCCGTGGCGTGATCCACCGTGACATCAAGCCGCAGAACGTGATGCTGCTGGCGAATCACGCGGTGGTAATGGATTTCGGCATCGCCATTGCCATTGATGCGGTCACGCAGGAGCGGCTGACGTCGACGGGCCTGGTGCCGGGGACGGCGCGCTACATGAGCCCGGAGCAGGCCGGCGGCGTGCGCCGGCTGGATGGACGCAGCGACGTCTATTCGCTGGGTTGCGTGTTGTACGAGATGCTGGCAGGCGACCCGCCGTTCACCGGGTCCACGCCGCAGGCGGTCATGTCGCGCAAATCGGTGGAACCGGTGCCGTCACTTCGCGTGGTGCGAGCGACGGTGGATGAGGACGTCGAGCGTGTGGTGCTCCGGTCGCTCGCCATCGTGCCCGCCGACCGCTATGCATTGGCGACGGAATTTGCGCGCGCGCTGGCGGAGGCGGAGCGGGCGCGTGTGCGCAGCGGCGGCTCCCATCCGGCGACGGGGGCAGTGAGCCAGGTCGTACCGCCGACGGAGGCTGCGGATGCTACCGCTCAGCCGCGCGCGCCCCGGCCGGCGTCGCCGCTCTCCACGGCCCGACGGCTGGGCATCAGCGCGATCGTGGCGACTGCGGTGCTCCTGCTGCTGACCATCATCGGCTTCCTGAGCACGAAGGCGTTCGACATTAAACTCGGTGTTCCGGCGCAGTACACGCCTACGCGCTCCGATTTCGTGGTGGTTGGAGCGCAGGCGCTGTTTCCGGTTCTGCTGGATTGCTGTATCGCAGCGATCGCCGGGCTGCTCGTGTGGTACGTGGTGCGCGCGGCCCGGGCGGTCCTGCGGCACCTGCTGCCCCACATTGCCGCGCAGATCACACGCGCGGTGCGCCAGAGAGCGGAGCGGCTGAGCCAGTGGGGAGCGTCGATCGACCCGGGCATCATCGCGGACCTCTATTTCGCGGGCGCCATTGTTCTTTCCGGGCTCGTCCTCACGCTGTTCTGGTCCATGCTGGTGCCTCTCTTCACGGCCGACACGGAGGTGCTGGCGTGTGGCCACCGCGCGCTGCACCGAAGCTTTGCGATAACTCTGGAGTTACTGATCGGCGTCGTGTGCGCAGGCTGGCTGGGCGTTTTCCGGCCGCTGCACCGTCCGGAGGGTGCCCGGCGCTACGCGCTGGCGCAATGGGGAAGCGCAGTGCTCATCCTGCTCCTGCTGCTGGCGCTGACGACTCCCTGGCGCGTGCTCTGGGAAGCCGGTAAGGAGCGTGTTCTGGTGGACGGTGCGCGCGGCTACCTCCTGAAGGAGACTAACTCGGAGTTCGTGGTCTACGATCCGGTGCGCCGCAGCACGTTCGTGCTGCCCAGGGAGCGTGCGGCCAGCCTGCAGCACAAACACATTGCCGGCTACCCGTTCGAGGAGCCCGGCGTCTTCGACAGCGGACAGCTCGAGTGTCTGTCGGTTACCCGTCCGGAACCGTCGGGAGGAGGGACACCATGATGATGGGTGCGCTCCGCGTGGCAGGTATCGTCGCCGCTCTGTGCATGGCCAGCGCTGTGCGGGCTAACGCACAGATAGGGCCGCTCTTCGACTGGATCCACAAGCTGAGCGGCCCGCAGTTCGTGGGTGGCGGCGGCACCTTCTCGGTGGGCTACCGGCCGGGCCTGAAACTCGACCCCATGGCGATCCAGCGCGTGCTGGATCGCGTGGGTGCGTTGCGCGCGTGGGAAAGATTGCACCTCGACGGTCCCGTACGCGTCGATCTCGATACGCTGCAGGTCTGGGCCGCCGCCGCAATGCAGCAGGCCGCCACTTTGCGCTGGGACATTGCCTACAGCGAGCGGGACGTGCAGCGCGTACGTACGGCACTGGCCCGAATTGCCCGTGAGCTGCCCGATACCGGCCAGGTGCAGCTTGCAGCACTCGAAAAACTCAGCATTGCGGTGGCGCGGGCGCGATTCCATGCCCGGCAATTGCTCGACGCGCTCGACGTTCTCGCGCACGATCCGGATGCCGTGGATCCCGGGCGCGGCGTGCGCGCCCGCCTGACTTTTTTCGGCGCCACGGATCACACCACCGATTCGACCGCCGCGAACATCATATCCATTCGGCCGACCGTCGAGTATCTCGTCCAGCGCAACTTCGCGGTCGAGACGGGCATTTCGATGAGCTACTACTCCGGCGACATCAGGCCGTTCTGGAGCTTTTCGTATCCCGTTCTGCTGGTGTATCGACCCTCTCCGGGCGCCGCATGGTTCTGGCGCGCCATCCGGCTGGGCGCCGGAGTTCATGTATTTGCACCCTTCCCGAGCGGGGCGTTCAACGCAGTTTATCGACCGGTCGATGTCGGCTGGAAGGTGAAAGCCTCGATCATGGCGAGCCTGGACTTCTCACTCCTCGCCTACTGATCCCCGGAAATGGAGCCCGCGTTCCATGGACCTGCGGGAATCGCCGTCTGGAAAGGCGACGACGCTGCTGTCAGAATTCGGCGAGCGCCGCCCGGCGCACGGGCGCGGCAGGCTCCGCGCGTGTGTCACGCCGTTCGCCTGGTCCATGGCGGTGAGATCTGGCGGATCACTTCGTCGTGCTCCTGACTGGCGGCCGCGACTTCGCCTATCACTTCGCGCACCTTGTCAATGGCGCCGTTGATTTGCGACAGGTTGGCCGTCACCTCGGTGTTGATCTGCACGCCGCCTTCCGCATTCCTGATGGGTTCCTGATCAGCGACGCCGCGTTGCGCGCGGCTTCCGCACTGCGCATGTCGAGGTTGCGGACTTCCTCGGCGACGACGGCGAAGCCCTGGCCCGCGTCACCGGCACTCGCCGCTTCGACGGCCGCATTGCGGGCCAGCAGGCTGGTCTGGAAGGCGATCTCATTGATGGTCTTCACGATCTTGCTGGGCATCGCTGGAGGCCTTGATGCGTTCGATGGCCTCGCTCGGGCGGTGCATGCTCTGCGCGCCCTTGTCCGCGGCGCCGCTCTGCTGAGCGAGGTGGAGCACCAGCCGGCCTGATCCGGGGCTGAAGGCTGCGATCGCGTGCGAAGGCGACTTCGCAGCTTTGCCCGTCCGCTGCACCCCTACCGAAACTGGCTTCACTCCCACCCACGAAGAATCAACAACTTGGCGTGGCGCGGTGCGTGCCTGCCCGGACGGCTGGAAGCATTTGCATTTCCAGTTACCGGGAGGGCCCATGCACGACCTGGATCGAAACCTCCTCGAAGTCGAGCCCGAGTACGACATTGAGCCCGAGTTCGAGGCCGCTGGCGACGGCTTCGAGCTCGAGATGCTCGACGAGGACGAGGATCAGGAGCAGACCGCGGGCGAGCTGTACGGTGAGGCGGTATTCGATGAAGTCGAGGAAATGGAGCTCGCGTCGAATCTGCTGGAAGTCACATCGGAAGACGAGCTGGAGAACTTCTTCGGCAAGCTGATCGCGCGTGCGGCCAGAGGCGTACGCGGTATGGCGCACTCACCCGTGGGCCGCGCGCTGGGTGGCGTACTGAAGCAGGTGACCAAGACGGCGCTGCCGCTGACCGGCGCGGCCGTGGGCAGCGTGCTGCTGCCGGGTGCTGGCACGGTGTTAGGGCGCAAGCTCGGCTCGACCGCCGGTCGCATGTTCGGCCTCGAGCTGGAGGGGATGAGCGGCGAGGACCAGGAGTTCGAAGTGGCGCGCCGCCTCGTGCGCCTGGGCGCCGATGCCGCGCACGAAGCAGCGGAGACGCCGCACGCAGCTCCACCCGCCCACGTCGCCCGGAATGCGGTGCTGGCGGCTGCGCGCCGGCACGCGCCCGGTCTGGGGCGCGTCATTGCGCACGCCGTACGCGACGAGGGGCCGCACCCCGCGCATTGACCGCGCGCGCAACGCGGGCAATGGGTGCGGGAGGGCAATCGCATCATCCTGCTCGGGGTCTGGGGTTGAGTCCCGAACGTTTTGCCGTGCGACTGCTCGAGCAGGAGGCGAGAGCGCTGATGGTGCGGCTGTCGCTGGTGCGGCCATTTGCGCTCAACGAGGTGATGGTGCCGGCCGCGTCCTTCTCGCCCGCCGCACGCCTCGCCATTGATGCCTTTCTCGCCGATGGTCGCGTCGAGCTGCGTCACCGGCTGGAAGACTTTCTCGGATGGCTGCACCACGACGTGGAACTGGCGGGCGCTGCGGAAGCACAGCGTCGCTTCGCGTTTCTGCGCCTGCGCTTCAACCTCGTACTGACGCAGTTCGATCTGTTCGCCGATGTGCTGACGCAGCGCAGCGAGCAGCCGACCGGCGTCTGGCTGGCGGGGCTCGACGTCGCGGCGTCCGATGCACTGGCGCTGCCGGGCTGCTTCGAAGCGCCACCCGTGGTCTGCTATCTGGATCGCGGTCACGGCGCTGCCATCCGGCGCGCGCGCACGCGACTGCCGGGCGGCGCCGCCAACCCGGTGGCCATTGTGCGTGTCCCGCGCGAGCGCATGGTGGGCTCGGGCGTGGCATTGTCGCTGGTGCACGAGGTCGGGCACCAGGCGGCGGCATTGCTGGACCTGGTGCACGCTGCTAACGACCTGTTCGAAGCACGGCAGCGCCGCGGCGGGCCCGAGCGGCTGGCCTGGCCCATCTCGGCAGCGCTGGATCTCCGAGATCCTGGCTGACCTGTGGGCCGTGGCGCGCGTGGGCATTGCCTCGACGCTGGGACTCATGGCGCTGGTCACACTGCCGCGCGCGTTCGTCTTTCGTGCCACCACAGACGATCCGCACCCCATGCCATGGCTGCGCATGCTGCTGAGCTGTGCCATGGGCGATGCGCTGTTTCCGCACCCGCAGTGGCAGGCGCTGGCGAGTGCCTGGCGGGCGACGTATCCGCTGCCCGAGGATCTGCCGGCCGCGAGTCGGCGCACGATCGACGCGCTGTGCGATACGCTGCCGCAACTGGCGTATCGGCTGGCTCGGCTGCAGCCGCCCCGGCTGCAGGGCGAGTCACTGGCCGATGCGCTGCGCGTAGACACCCATCCACCCGACCGGCTGCGCGCGGCGTTCCGTCCGCTCAGCGGCTCGTTCGAGCGAGTGCGCGAGCTGCCGCCGTCGCTCGCATTCGCGCTGATCGGTCAGGCCCGCTTCGACGGGCGGCTGACGCCGGAAGGCGAAGGTCGTCTGGTTTCCGATCTGCTCACGTTCTGGGCGCTGCGGCGTGAAGCCGCGCACGTGCGCGCTGCCGCACGCAGCAGCCGCGCGCCCATGGCCCTTGCCGTCTGAACCCAGGAGGTAGTCATGGCTGATCGTTCGAGATACGAAGACATGAAGTTCAACGAGCTGCGCACCCTGGCCCGCGAGCGCCAGCTGGGCGGTGATCACCGGCGCAAACGCGAACTTATCGATGCCCTGGTGAGCGACGACGCGGCGCGGCCGCCGCTCTCGCCCACGGTGCGGCTGGATCCCGAGACGGGCAGCGCCATTGGTCGCGCCCTCGCGCACGAGGTGCCGCCCATCGTCGCCGGTGCCCTGGGTGCGATCGCCGACAAGTTCCCGGCGTTGACCACCATCGAGCGCGCGCTCACGCGCCCGCTCGAGGTGCCGGATGAAAAGCTCAGCGTCTTCTGGATGGCGATCCTGCTGCACAGCGAGTCCATCGCGTTCCCGCGCTTCGATGAATTCCTGATGCGTGTGGTGGGGGGCGATCCGGGCAAGGAAGCGAACCCGCGGCTGGCCTCGCAGATCGACCGGCTGCGTCACCTGCACCCGATCCCGGGCACCGACATGTACGGTCTGCTCAAGACGGCGGCGGAGGCGTTCCTGCTGCTGCAGGGTGGTGTCGCGCACCACGACCTGGAAACCCACTTCCCGTATCCCATGCCGCTGCCCATTCCGCGCGATGCCGCCACGGGCGCACAGGCGGCGCAGGCGGTGATCGATCGCACCGTGAACCGGCTGATGCCCCAACAGTCGCTTACATACCGCGAGGCAGAACGCGTGCTGGCGACGTTCCTCGGCACGTCGAGCCGGAGCTATCTGCGCGCCATCATTCCCTCGGTGTTTCCCGGCGGCCGCGTGACGCCGGCATCGAGCCAGTCCGCGATCTGGGACCACCGCCTCATCAGTGCGCCCGCCATGATCGAGCTGATCTGGTCGTACTGGATGGAAGAGGGCATGCTGACGCAGACCATGAACGCCATCACGCACCGCTTCCAGAACGTGCGCAGGAATGGCGGTCGTGATCCGCTGGCGGAGCTGGAGCTGGATCCGCTGCGTCCGCTGGGCGGCTTCATCTGGGGCTACATCCAGGATGAGCCCAACCGGCTGAGCGTCGTGCGGCGCGCCTACGAGTACAATCACCACTACGGACTCACCATGTACGGCCGCGCCATCCCGCCCATGCGCACGGCGGATCCACGCTCGCGCTTCATCGAGGCGTTCCACACGCTGCTGCGCGAGTGCGATCTGTTCATCAAGCTCGACAACGACATGACCGTGAACCCGGATGCGTTCGCCGTGCTCAGCTCGCTCAAGGAAGTGCACCTCGTGCTCTCGGAAGGCGCTCACAACCAGTTCCGCGATCTGCCGTGGACCGCGCGCGCCGAGATGCTGCTGCAGCAGTGGATGATCGCGCGCCCGGAAATGAAAGAGTTCCTGCGCGGCCGCTTGATGGTGGCGTATCCGGAGCAGTGGATGGGTGGCGTCGATGCCATGAAGCGGCTGCAGGGCTGGCATCCCGCGAGCAGCATCAACTTCAACGACCTGGCGCGCTACGGCGAGCGGCTGCTGCTGTCCATCCGCTACGTCGCGTGGAACAGCATTGGCGATCAGGCATTCGCCAAGGCATGGGTGCGCTTCTGGAAGGAAGAGATCCAGGGCTACATCCACGCCTACGAAGTGGTCACGGGTGTCAGTCTCACCGACACGCCCGTGGTGCAGGCAAGAACGCGCGACGACGGCCGCTTCCTGCCACCCGCGGTTCACCTGCGCAACCGGATGCTGCGCGAGCGCACTGCGCGCTGACAGCGAGCGGAAAGGAGAACGAGCCATGCAGTACACAGACGATCGCGAGTATGGCAACCGCGGCTTCCGCGCTCGCCGTGCCCAACGCCGGCGCGCGCAGCTGGGCGAACGCGCGGCCCGGTTCTATCAGCCGGAAGCGGAGAGCTTCCAGGCCGGGCCTGACAGTGAGTTCGAATTCGAATTCGAGTCGCCCGGCTCCAGCTGGCTGCCCAGCATGGACACCCTGAAGCGTGCGGTGTCGTGGATCCCCAATCCCTTCGGCGGCAGCGCGCCTGCACCCGCCCCGGCGGCGCCCTCACCGGCACCGGCACCGCCTGCGTCAGCGCCCGCCGCGCCGCCATCGCCGTATCTCAAGGATCAGCCCGACCTGCAGAAGGCGTTTCTCGGACCGCCCAAGCCCATCTTCGTGGAGGCCGGCTGGTCCAGCGCACGCAAGGCGATCGCGGACACGTACAATCGCGTGGGCGGCCTGATTCAGAAGGTCGCCTCACAACTGGTGATCGAGCCGCAGGCGGTGCTGGCCGTGTGGAAAGTGGAAAGCGGCGGCAAGACGCACACGCCCAACCAGGCGATCATCCGCTTCGAGAACCACCTGCTCTACAAGGTCTGGGGCAGCGGGGCGCAATCCACGTACGATCAGTACTTCCGGCACGGTGGCCACGCCGGCGTGAGCGGCAATTCCTGGGAGAACCATCAGTACCGCGAGAGCACGACCGCCGCCTGGAAGCCGCTGCACACGGGCCAGCAGGCCGACGAGTACAAGGCGCTCGCCCTGGCAACCCGGCTGGCCGGCCAGTCGCTGGCCGTCCAGTGCATCAGCATTGGCGGCCCGCAGATCCTGTGCTCCAACTACAAGGTGTTAGGGTACGCCTCGGCCGTGGACATGTACAACGCGTTCCAGGCGGACGAGCGCTGGCACGTGCTGGGCTTCTTCGATTTCTGCCACAACCAGGCAGCGCCGCAGGCGGGCGATCTCGTCAAGTACATGCGCGACCGGAACTGGACTCAGTTCGCCACCTACTACAACGGTTCCGGCCAGGTGTCGACATACGGCAAGTGGCTGAGCGATGCCTACACGGAAGCGAAGCAGCTGCCCATCACCACGCAGTTCGAACTGGAAGACGAGTGGGCCTACGAGTTCGAGGATGGGCCTCCGCCGGGTGGCGGGCCGCCGCTCGAGGGTGCAGGCGACGATGCCGCCTCCGGTCCCGACCGGGCCGCAGACGCTTCGGCCATGACAGCGGACGGCCACAGCGTGACCATCAGCGCCACGGTGCTGCAGGACATTCTCGACCGCCTGATGCGCATGCAGCCGCAGTCGTCGCTGCCGCCGTCGGTGCAGCAGAAGCCGCACGCCGCCGTGCGCCGTCGCGTGCAGAAGCTGGCGCGTAACTCGCGGCGGGTGGGCAGCGTGAAGCATCGCCGGACCGGCCACCGCTATCCCGTGTTCCAGGGTCGTACGCGCCACCGCGTGTACAACATGGTGGCGCGGCGCCATCCGAACGGGCAGCACGAGATCCTGGCCATCACGCCTAACACGGAGTGATGCGGCCGCGCGCGGTGTCGTGACTCAGGAAGGCGGGCTCCGCCGGCGGCGCCCGCCGTTGCGCGCCGGCGCGGCACCGCCGTCACCGTTCTGCCGGTTGCGGTCCTCCGCGCGGCGCATGTGCAGCGCGCGATCGGTCACGCCCAGCTGCTGTGCCGCCTGACGCACGTTGCCGCCCGCGTCATCAATGGCCACGCGGATGGCCAGCTCGGCGGTGGAGCGCGCGATGTCGCGCAGCCCCACGCCCTGCGCCAGCGCCTGGCGCACCCACGTCTCGAACGCGGCGTTGCGCCAATCGGGCTGGTCGGTTGCGGGCGGGCGCTCCTCCTGCGGCAGGTCGCCGGCCGTGAGCGGACCCACGCCGGCGTAGCGATAGGCGACGCGCGCCACCAGCTGGCGCAGGTCCCGCACATTGCCCGGGTACTCCCGCTGCACGAGGTACTGCCGCACCTCGGGCGCCAGCTCGACCGTGCGCACGTCCGGCCGCATCTCTTCGAAGAAATGCTCGAACAGGGCCATGATGTCATCGACGCGCGCGCGCAGCGGCGGAACGCGGCAGGAAATGCTCGCCATGCGATGGTACAGGTCGGCGCGGAACTGACCCGTGGCGACCATCTCGGGAAGGTTGCGGTTGGTGGCCGCGACGAGTCGGAAATCCGTCGTGCGCCAGGCGTCACCGCCCACGCGCTTGTAGGTGCGCTCCTGAATCACGCGCAGCAGCTGTGCCTGAAGGCGAAGCGGCAGCTCGCCGACCTCGTCCAGGAAAAGGGTGCCGCCATCGGCGCGCGCGAACGCACCCTCGCGCGTGCTCATGGCGCCCGTGTACGCGCCGCGCTCGTGGCCGAAGAACTCGCTGCCCGCCAGCTCGGACACGATGGTGGTGCAGTCGAGCACGACGAGGTCCTTCCGGTTCTCGCGCGGATCCAGCGAATGGATGGCCCTCGCCAGCAGCTCCTTGCCGGTGCCGCTCTCGCCAGTCAGCAGGATGGGTGCGCTGGTGAAGCGCGCGGCCTCGACCACCTCGCGCAGCAGTGTCACCCAGACTGGTGACCGGCCGATCAGGTTGTGCCGCACGAGTGGCAATGCCATGAGGCGATCGACCTCGGTCCAGCGCGCCAGGCGGGCGCGCACGGCCGCCGCCGCGCTCCCGCAATCACGACCATCGAGCACGTCCGCTGCGCCGGCCTGCAGGAGGCGCCAGACGGAACCCCGAACGGCATCGTCGCCTGCCATGTGGATGGCCACCACCCGGTCCACACCGCTGCGGCTGGAACTGCGGACCGTCTCCAGCAGCGCATCGGTGAAGCGCGTGAACAGCACGAGGCCGGGCCCGCGATCATCGGTCTGCCGAGGGCGCGTGTGGATCCCGGCGCGGCGAAGCTCGCTGAGCAGCGACGTGGTGGGCCCGGTGGCGGCAGGCTCGGACTGCTGGTACCACAACGACGGAGAGGACATGCCCCTGCGGGTCGCGAAACGCTGGATCTGCACACCGGGCCATCAACAACGACCCCAGTGTGAGAAGCGCGGTTGTGGCGCCAACCTGGACATCGCCGGATCCGCGGCCTGCGCAGCCCGCGTCCCGGCCCGCCCGTGCCGGCCACGTCCGTGCAGCGCCCATTTCCCCGGTCGCTGCGTGCGCGTAGAATGAACGCTGTTCACACCCCCCGATACACGTAATTCCCGTTGTCCGGCCAGTGAGGAGGAAACCATGCGATCCCGCTGGAGTGTGGCACTGCTGCTCACCCTGGTTGCGCAGGCCGCAAGCGCGCAGACCCCCCGTCGACCGTTTCTCTTCAAGGACGCGCGCGAGGACCTGATCACCGCGCGCATGCGCGGCGAGAAGGATGTGCTGCTGGTCATTGCCAGCATGCCGGGCGCCAATGCCCGGCTGGCGAAGACGCTCACCGCGATGGGCGGTACCATCGAGTACCGCGACGATGATGTCGACTACCTGCGCGCGCGTTTCCCCGTCGACAGCGTCGAGAAGCTGGTGCGCAGCGCCAATGTGCACAGCCTGGACATTTCACGCCCCCAGGGCAGCTTCGGCGGTGGCAGCGCGGGGGAGTACGTGGGGTCGCTGCAGTCGGAGAGCGGGGCAAAGGCGAATACGCAGGAGCAGAACCAGGAATGGCCGCCGAAGCTCTCCGAGCCTACCCGGTAACGCACCGTTACAGCCCGCTGGGCGACTTGCGGGCGCTCGATTTCCGGCGCGACCACCCGACCTTCGACGGCCGCGGCGTCACCATGGGACTCATCGACCTGAGCCCGGATCCGCTCGAACCCGAGCTGCAGGTGGCCACGTCCATCGACGGCAAGCCCATCCAGAAGATCATCGTCTACGAGAATTCGCTGGATCCGGACGAGGAAGATGATGGGCGCTGGCTGCGCATGAAGGATGGCGTGACCGCCACCGGCGGCCAGTTCTCCTACGAGGGCCAGACCTACACGGCGCCGCACGATGGCGCCTTCCGCATCGAGCTGCTGGACGAGGTGAAGTTCGATTCGCTGTCGCGCGCAGGCGTCGACAAGGACCTGAACCGCGACGGCAATCCGAAGGACGCGAGCCACCTGTTCGCCGTGATCTGGGACGAGCAGAGCGACAACGTCTGGGTGGACACCAACCAGAATCACAGCTTCACGGACGAGAAGGCGTTCACCGACTTCAGCGTGCGGCCCGAGTTCGGTGTGCTGGGTCATGACGATCCGGCCACGCCCGTGCGCGAGTCCGTCGGCTTCGGCGTGCAGATCGATCATGCGAAGAAGCGCGTCGCGCTCAATCTGGGCGTGGCGCAGCACGCGTCGCTGATCACGGGCTCCGCGCTCGGCAGCCGCGGCACCAATGGCCGCTTCGACGGCGTGGCGCCGGGCGCCCAGCTGGGCAGCTTCCCCGAGGGCGGCGCCGCCTACGGCCAGACCGAGGCGGTGATCCGCGCGGTCAAGAATCCACGCGTGGATGTCGTGTGGATGGAGCAGAGCTCCGGCATAACGCGGCCTTACACCCTGCGCGACGGCCGCCTGGTGCCCACCGTGATCTACGGCCGGCTCATTGCGAAGTACCACAAGCCGCTGATCATCCCTACGCACAACTATCCCGTGCTGGGCGGCACCGATGACATCGTGATGGCGGACGGCGCCATTGGCATCGGCGGGCAGGAGGGCAAGGAGAATTTCCTGGTGAACCACGGCGTGCGCGTCGAGCACGATGACAATCTGCTCATCACGGGCGGCTACGGTCCCATGGGCAATGGCGCGTTCGGCGCCGACATCATCTCGCCCTCGAACTACATCAGCGGCAATCGCGGCTTTGAGGAAGCCGGCGGTCTCTTCGCCGGGCTCTACAAGCTGCCTCCGGGCTACCGCATCTCGGGCGGCACCTCCACCGCGACTCCCACTGCCGCGGGCGCCGTCGCGCTGCTCATCAGCGCGGCCAAGCAGACGGGCGTGCACTACGACGCGTTCCGCATCAAGCAGGCGGTGGTCAGCACGGCGAGGTACGTGCCGCACCTGCCCGCCTACAAGCAGGGCAGTGGCGTATTCAATGTGGGCGCTGCATGGGACATGCTGCAGCAGCTGGACAAGGCGCCGCCCATGGTGGCGATCACGAGTCACGCGCCCGTGCGTCACGTGCTCAGCGGCCTGCTGCCCACACCCAATGCAGGCGTGGGCCTCTACGAGCGCGAGGGCTGGGCCGCGGGCGATCACGGCGAGCGCACCGTGACCTTCACCCGCACGACCGGACCGAAGCAGGACATGGCCTTCAATCTCAACTGGATCGGGAACGACAGCGCCACCTTCTCGGCGCCCGCCTCGGTCACGCTGCCGCTGAACAAGCCCGTGCCCGTGAGCATTGCCATTGCGCCGCGCAGCGCGGGCGCGCACACGGCCATCCTGACGCTCGATAACGCGACGTTACCGGGTCACGCCTATCGCATGCTCACCGCGATCGTGGCCGCCGAGCAGCTGACGAGCGCCAACAACTTCTCGGTACAGCAGAAGGTGGAGGTGCCGCGGCCCGAGATGCGCAGCTGGTTCTACAATGTGCCTGCAGGCGCGACCGCGCTGCGCATCGACATTGCCGGCGCCACGCGGGAGCTGGCCGTGGCCGCGGTGGAGCCGGACACGCGCACGGCGCAGGCGGTCCGCGCCACGCCCGAGAACACGGGCCGGGGCCGCGGTGGCGGCGGTGGTGGCCGGGGAGGCGGCGCAGGCATGCGCGCCACCTACATCGTGAACGACCCGATGCCGGGTGTGTGGGAGGTCCGCCTTTCCGACCTCGCCGACATGAACACATTCGACTACGCTGCGTCCGAGAAGGGCGGCCCGGTGCCGCCTACGCCGGCGACGCTCACCGTCTCGGCACTGGCCAGCGACGTCGCGGTGCAGCCCGAAGCCGCGGCATTGAATCGCGCGGGCGGCACGGCCACATACGAACTCGCTATTACCAATCGCATGGCCGCTTTCAACGGCGCTGCCGCGGGCGTACCGCTGGGCAGCGCGCGGCGCGAGCACCCCACCATCCACGAGAAGGAGCAGAACAGCTTCGACATCGACGTGCCGCCCGGCTCGACGAATCTGCTGGTGCGTGTGTCGCGGCCCGCCGATGCCGGCGCCGATCTCGACGTGTATGTGTTCGACTGCACGGGCAAGAACGGCTGCAGCCGCTCGCCGCGCACGGACAGCGATCCGCTGGGCGATGAAGTCGTGACCGTGAACAACCCGGCGGCGGGCAAGTGGCGGGTGGTGGTGGATGCGCCCACGGTTCCGTCGCAAACGACGACGTACGACTATCTCGATGTGGTGCTCAATCCATCCTTCGGCGGCGTCAGCACTGCGGATGTCGCGCACGAGCACAAGGTGGGCGAGCACTGGACCGTACAGGCGCACGCCTGGCTGGCCGCGACGCTGCCCGCGGGCCGCGTTCCCTTCGCCGCGGTGCTGCTCCAGGGCCAGCTCCAGGGCGCTGTGCCGTTCAACCTGAATCTGGAGGAAATCACCTCCACGGCGGGCGCCGGCGGCTCCGGCGGCCGGCACTGACCCGCGGGCAGGAGACCACCCCCGGCCATGCCCAAACATTCCGTTAGCAGGTGGACAGGCCTGAGGAGCGGCAGCCTGGCGCTGCTGCTCCTCCTGCCCTCGCCGGGCGCGGGCCAGTCGCCGGGCTGGCCCGCGTTCACGCGCACCTTCAAGGCCTACACGGACAGCGACCGCGTGGTGGGCGCCAGCGTGGTCTACATGAAGAACGGCGCCATCCTGCAGCATTTCGAGACCGGGCAGGCCGACCGCGCGCACAACGTGCCGGTCGATCCGCAGACCATCTTCCACTGGGGCTCGATCACCAAGACGCTCACGGCCATCAGCATCATGCAGCTGCGGGATCGCGGCCGCCTGTCACTCGACGACCCCGTGACGAAGTGGGTGCCTGAACTGCGCCAGGTGCACGATCCCTTCGGCATGGTGGACAGCATCACCATCCGCATGCTGCTCTCGCACACGGCCGGCTTCCAGAACGCGACCTGGCCGTACAAGGAGAACAAGCCCTGGGAGCCGTTCGAGCCGACGACGTGGAATCAGCTGGTCGCCATGATGCCGTATCAGGAATTGCACTTCAAACCCGGCACGCGCTACAGCTACTCGAACCCCGGCTTCATCTACCTGGCGCGCATCATCGAGCAGCTCTCGGGCGACCCCTGGGACGCCTACGTGCAGAAGAACATCTTCGCGCCGCTGAACCTGGATCACAGCTACTTCCGGAACACGCCCTACTGGCTGGCCGCGCACCGCTCGCACAACTACTACATTGTCCGCGATTCGGCGGGCCACGAGACACTGATCGACAATGGCGCCGACTTCGACCCCGGCATCACCACGCCGAATGGTGGCTGGAATGCGCCACTGGATGACCTGGTGCGCTACACCGCCTTCCTCACCAACGTCGTGATCCGCGGCTCCAGCCGCGAGCTGTACGACACCGTGCTCAAGCGTTCATCGCTCGAGGAAATGTGGAAGCCGGTGCAGCCCATGTCGCAGAGCAACGGGTCATCGCCCGATCAGTGGATGGGCCTTTCCTTCTTCATTCTGGATCAGGGTGGAAAGCGTCTGCTGGGCCACACGGGCAGCCAGGCCGGGTTTCGCGCGTTCCTCTACTTCAATCCCGCGACTTCGGCTGCGGTGATCGCGGCCTTCAACACCACCAACACGGCGTCGCCTGCCAGCCGCGCGAATCAGCGCATGCAGGCGGCCGCGCTGGACCTGATCCGCTGAGCCGTCGTCTGCATCCCAACCGGATGGAGCCATGACTGGGAGCCGCAACACCGGATTACGCGCGCTGTCGGTCGCCCTCATCGTGGCGGCGTACGGCGCCGCGGGATTGACCGCGCAGTCGCCCGCGGGTGCGACGCTGGAGACGGCGGTGGCGCCCGGCGCCAACTACGACAAGGCCGAGTTCCGCCTGTGGTATCCAGCCTCGGCGACGGCGTTGCAGGCGGTGGTCGTGCTGGTGCCCGGCTCGAACGGCGATGGCCGCGCCATGGTCGACGACTCCGTCTGGCGGGCCTTCGCGGTGCGCCATAACACGGCGTTGCTGGGCTGCCGCTTCACGGACAAGCCGCACGAGCAGGGATTCATCGAGGATTACGTGAACGTGGGGCAGGGCAGCGGCCAGGCGCTGCTCGATGCGCTTTCCCTGCTTGCAGGTGAGGCAAAGCATCCCGAGCTGGCGGGCGCGCCGCTCATGCTCTGGGGCATGTCAGCCGGCGGCGAATTCGACTACGAGTTCACGGCCTGGAAGCCGGAGCGCGTGATCGCGTTCGTGGTGAACAAGGGTGGCATCTACTACACGGCGCTGGCGTCACGCGCGGCGCGCAACGTGCCCGGTCTCCTGTTCATTGGCGAGAAGGACCTGAAGTCGCGCATCGACATCATAACCGGCCTGTTCGCGGTGAACCGCCGTGGCGGTGCGCTCTGGGCGCTCACCGAAGAGCCCGGCCTCGCGCACGTCGTGGGCCGCTCGCGTGATCTGGGTGCCACCTTCTTCGAAGACGTCCTCGCCTTGCGCCTCGCCGCCGAGGACGGGGCGTCGTCGGCGACCCTCAGGCCCTTGAGCGAAACCAGCGGCTGGCTGGGTGACCTCGATGCGCTGGCCATCAGGCCCGCGGCTGGCGACAAGACCGGCACCGCGACTGCCGTCTGGCTGCCCACCGAGCGCGTGGCCCGCGCCTGGCTCGCAGTGGTGAGCGGCAAGCCGTTCCCGCAATGAGCGCGCGCCGAGGCAGGGCCTTGCCGACCCCGCTTCGGCGCGCTCATGGCCGCAGCACGCACTGAAGGCGACGCCGCCTCAGCTGCGCGTCGGTACCTGCACGCCGTAGTGGGCGCCGTCGTGCAGCTCGAACGTCGAGCTGGACAGATCATCGCCCGCACGCGTGTGCAGGAACACCTGCACCAGGCCTCCGTTCAACACCATCCATTGCGGCACACGCAGCGTCTGCATGCTGCGCGCAGGTACGGACCCGAGACGAATGTCGAAGTCGCCCTGCTCGAGGTCGACCGCGATCGGGCCCGGCTTGTCGTTCTGCACCGTCACGGTTGTAGCGGCTTCGTCCGCAGGTGAGAGCACGGCCGTCATGCGCGGCGTGACATCCGCGAGCCCGTTTCCGGGCGGCACCAGCAGGCCGATGTGCGCGCCCGGCTGCATCTGGAGTTCCTGCGACTCCAGCGACGTGCCCTTGCGCGGCTCGAGATAGAACTGCACCGACTCATCATAGTTGGAAACCCAGGACGGCAGCTGCCAGGTGGCCGTCTGGTCCGGCGCGATGCTGCCCAGCTTCACATTGAAATTGCCCTGCTCGAGAAAAACGGTCATGGCGACATTGCGATCGTTTTCGACGGTGACGGTGGCACTGCTGACGGCAGGAGGACGGGCGGGCTTCGCGGCTGAAGCCGGAGTGATTACAACGGGGCTGTGCGTCGCGGTCACGACCGCGAGCGCAGTGAGTAGCGACTGCATGGTTCCTTCTTCCGGATCATCACAAGATCCCTGTGTCGTACGCGATGGTACGCTGGCTTCGCTGCGAGCCGGTGAGCGGCACTTCCGCTCTCTGCTCACAGCCAGCTCCACTAACTGCATATGCCGTGCTGCAGAGATCGCCTGCCTGCGCGGGGGGACGTGCCCGTTGCGCTGCGCTGCCGCCGTCCCATCGCGTGGACGCGATCTGCCCTGCCATGGGGACGCCGGAAAGGCAGGCAGGCGTGTGGCGGACCGAATGTAAGCCTGCTGTAAGCTGACACGCTGTCAGCTGCGTCAGAACCTGAATGTGTGCGTGTACTTCAGGTACACGGCGCGCGAGCTGGAGAGCGGTGGCCGGATGCCCGGATCAAGCAGCGCGCGATCGGTGTCCAACCCTTCGTTATAGACCAGCCAGAGGTCGGTGCCTTCGGCGAAGGCGTGGCGCAGCCGCAGGTTCTGCTCGAGCTGGTTCGTCGTCGAGTTGTACGGCACCAGCGCGTTGCCTGACGTGCGCGCATCGAGGGCGGCGCGCACGCGCAGCCGGGCCAGCTGCACGTTCGTCGATTGATGGCGATCGGGGAAGCGCAGCCGGCTGAGCTGATAGTCGCCGCCCAGCTCGAGGTACGGCGACACGTTCCACGTGGGCGTGAGGATGACCTGCGCGCGCGTACCGTCGAAATACGTGCCCGCACGGCAGTCCACCGTCGTGCGCAGCCGCCTGCCGGACGGCATGCCGAAGTAGAGCTGCAGGTCCGCAAAATCGTAGCGGCCTGCGGGAATCTCGGCATCACCAATGGTGAACCGTGTCAGCACGTTTTCGTGAAAGCGCTTCGGCTCGATCCAGCCGGTGCCGCCTGCCTTGGTTTCCCACTCGAGCCACAGCGCGTACTGCCCCGACTCCAGCGCACCATCCGTGTTGCGGAACGTCGAGAACGCCAGACCGCCCGGCCACACGCGCCGGAAACAGGCGCTGCTGTCGGTGAAGAAGTAGTAGTCGGACACGATGTTCGCGCTGGTGAAGTTTCTGGCGCGCGAGGAATCCCAGTCCGGGCCGGTAGGCGGGTCCCGCGTGCGTCGTGTTCAGGTCGTAGTACCACCCGCGCGTGGTGCGCCGCTGCCAGCGCAGGTAGACCTGCGAGCGGTCCTCGATGCGCGTACTGTCGCCATCGGCGTCATCCAGCGACTGTGCCAGCCCCGTCTGGAGGTAGTCGTTGCCGGACATGCGAAGGGTCGCATCGGTCCCAAACGCCAAGTTACGGTGGAAGCGGTCCAGGTTGATCTGCTGGTCGTCCGCTTCCACCTGTGCGAAATCCGTGTTAGCCGTGGCATCCAGCGTCAACTCGGGCGAGAACGTGACGCGCTCGTTCGTGGGCGCGATCAGACGGGTGACCGTCAGCCCCATGACGGCCTCTCCGTTGATCACCTGGAATCCCAGGCTGGAGAACGGAAGGCGCACCTCGACGAACCAGCCCTGGTCCGTGATGCGCGCACGCGAGTGCCGGGCTTCATTCTGTCTCCGTGGACGGCGCAACACGGCAACGGCGCGCCCAAGGAAGCGCCGGCGCCGCGCACGCGGGAATGGCCAGTCGACGAAACGACGGCGCGGGCCGCTGAACGGTGGCAACCGCGGGCTCATGTCAGAGCCGGCGACAATGCCGCCTCCCGCTGCCGGCTCCCCCCAGCCCTTGCTGCGGGTGCCGTGTGCAAGTCTCACTGCGTATGCCGTCATACGGAACAGAGGCATTGACCCCGCCCGCCGCCGTCGCCGCACGACGCGGAATACGGTGGGTCGCGGGGCCGGGACTCCCGGTCAGGAGTCGAAGCGCAGGGAGGAAGCATGGCTCGCAAGCTCACGCGCATACAGAACGCGGACGAGGCGCCCTTCTCGCGACTGCTCGCCAGCCGCCCGAAGCGCGGGGCACGCGGATCACTGGCCGCCAGCACCGTGTCGGTACTGGCGCACGCCGCAGCCATTGGCGCGGTGCTCTATGCCACGCGCGCGGTCGCGGACGCGAAAGTGCCGGATCCCGAGCAATACACGGTTGTCGAGATCCCGAAGCAGACGCTGCTGCCGCCGCCACCGCCCACCCCGAAGGACGTGGCCCCGCCGGCAGCGACGCCCGACATCCCCAGGGGGTTCCAGACCATCGCCATTCCGGACATCGTGCCCACCGTGATTCCGCCGCCCAACCCGGGTGTTGTCTTCAAGCCGTCGGACTACACGGGCGAAGGCGTCAGGGGCGGGACGGGAGCCGGCAAGCCCGTCATGAAGGGTGCGGAAGGCACGGAGCTGGGCGTGAACAGCGCACCCCACTTCACACCCATGACCGTGGCCCCTCGCATCCTGAATCAGGACGAAGTGGTGAACGCCCTGATACGCGACTATCCGCCGCTCCTTCGCGACGCGGGCATTGGCGGCAGCGTGCAGGTGTGGTTCTTCATTGATGAGCAGGGTCGCGTGCGGAAGCGCCAGATCGACAAGTCCAGTGGCTATCCGGGGCTTGATGCGGCGGCACTGAAGATCGCCGATATCATGCGCTTCTCACCGGCACTGAATCGCGAGCGCAAGGTATCGGTCTGGGTTTCACTCCCCATTACGTTCACGGCGAAGTAATGCGCCGGGGCCGACCCCGGGCAGCCGCCGTCCGACTCGGGCCTCGCCATGCCGGTCCGCTCGTTTTCCGTGGAGCGGCGCCGGCACGGCGAGGTCTTATGCAGCCATGGGTGCCCTCGGGTCAGAGCGGCCGCTCCGTCATGCTAACTTTGGGTTAAAAGGGTGTCGGGTCTTCAGCGGCCGGCTGCGGGCGAAGTGACGTGCTCCTGCGGCACCACCTTGCGCGACACGAACACGGCGCCGCGCTCGGGGATCACGGGCTGGCCACGCACGCGCGCCCAGACTTCGGTGAACTCCGCACCCAGCAGGAGGATCATCGCGCTGTAATAGATCCAGAGCAGCGATACGGCCAGGGATCCGGCGGCACCGTAGGCATTGCCGGGATCGCTGCGACCCAGATAGTAGCCGATCAGCAGCTTGCCAGCCGTGAAGAGCAGTCCGGTGAAGATGCCGCCCGCCAGTGCATGCCGCCATTTCACGACCGCGTCCGGCACCAGGTGAAAGATGAGCGCGAAGAGCAATGCGATGACGACCAGAGATACAACGGCATCGAGAATCGGCAGTGACGCCGCAGAGAGACTGACCGGCAGGTAGCGCGTGAGCCGGCCGCCGAAACCGGCGAGCAGCGCGCTGATCACCAGCGAAACGAGCAGCAGGAAGCTCACCACCACGATCATGGCGACGGAAACCAATCGCTTGACCAGAAAGACCTTCACATTGCCTCGCCTGGGATCGGGTGCGACCTGCCATGCGTAGTTGAGCGCGCCTTGCAGCTGGACGAATGCGCCTGTGGCACCGAACAGAAGTGCGACAATGCCGAGGATGGCAGTGGGCCCGCTCAGCGCGGGCTGGGCGGCACTGCGGATGAGTGCAATGATCTGTGCCGCGCCGCGTGGCCCGACGAGCAGGCCCACCTGTTGGGAGAGCCGCGTCTGCAGCCGCATTGGGTCGACGAAGGATCCCACCAGCAGCATCAGCAGAGCCAGCAGCGGCGGCAGCGAGAAAATCGTGTAGAAGGAGAGCGCCGCGGCCATGCGCGGGCAATCGTCGGCCATGAACTCCCTGATCACACGCTCCGCGAAGGCGACAACGCCGCGCACGGGCCCGTGCCGTGTGGCGGTTCTTCCCCCTGCGCGCGGCTGCCCGACTGGTTGCTCGACATGCACAGCGGCGCGTCTGGCAGGCTGATTCTCATTCGGCCCGATCGCGTGCATCAGACTGAAAAGGGGCGCAAGCGGCGTGCCGACGAGCCGCCAGGCGGCGTCCTTCTTCGAACGAATCCGCGGCCCGCCGCGTTGCGTGCACTCACGCGCCAGTGTCGCCCATAACAGGTCGTGCTCAATGACCTGACCGGTCTTCGCGGCGGTTTTCGCTTCGAGGTCGGGCAGGGCATGTCCCGATACCGCCGCAGCTGACGAGATGACGTTTGAGACCGCGTGCGGGCACGCGCGCAGTTGCCCGCACATGCGAAGCGGTCTAGGTTGTTCAGGTGGAACGGCGGGTCGCGGGGACAGTTGCCGCGGCCCGCATCCGTTCCGGGCTACGCGAAAAAGAGCGGTCGTTCCCGCCCTTGAGTCCGTTGTTCGGGTAAGTCTCTTAAATTGGCAGCAGGACTGGTGTTGTGATCCACGAGCTCCAGCATCTTCTCAAGCGGGCATCCGTGTGTGTGGCCATGGCGGCAGCGCTTTTCACCGGCACCGTCGCGCACCTCGGGGCCCAGACCACAGACAATCCAGATCTGAAGCAGGCGATTGCGGCCTACGACGCCGGGGACATCCAGCGTGCCGTAGATCTGCTGAAGGCCGCGCCGCCGCTGCTGCCTCCCCACGACGCCGCCGTGCGCAGCCTCTACCTCGGGCTGGCATACTTCGCGCTGGGGGACCGCCAGCAGGCCAATGACGCATTCGGCCGGGCGGTGCGCACCGAGCCACCGATCCGGCTGGACCCGACGATACATTCGCCCAGCCGGATCGAGGCGTTCGAAGCGGCAAAGGCGCTGGTCATAGGAGAATGGCGGGCCGCGGCGCTCGCGGCGGATGGCAGAGGCGACGTGACCGCCGCCCTGCGCGGCTGGCGCAATATCCTTTCGGCGGACCCGAAGGACGCGCAGGCGCAGTCCCGCATCGCCGCACTCGATGAGCCAGCGCGTCAGAAAGCGGAGGAAACCCAGGTTGCGGTTCCGCCGCCGGATTCGGTAGCCAGGCCGGTCCCATCCGAGACGCAGCAGCAACTCTGCGCCGACCCGGCTGAAGAACCCGGGCACCGCGTTCGCGCTCGGCCTGGTGGTACCGGGCCTGGGTCAGATGTACACGGGTCACGGCGTCCGTGGCGCGGTGGCCCTGCTGGCTGCGGGCGGTGCGGTGGCCGCGGGCTATTTCAACGAGCAGCAGGATGTCAACTGCCGCATTGTGGTGGTCAACAACGCCTGTCCGGCGGAAGATGTGCTTTCCCGGAAGACCAGGCGGCCGTACCTCGCCACGGGTGTCGCCGCGGCGGCGGGTGTCACGCTGCTGAGCGCCATTGATGGGCTGCTGGCGGCGAGGCGGGCCAATGGTGAAGCGGCCTCGAGTACGGGGTCGTCGGGTGGGGGGAGCAGAGAGGCGCACCTGGCAGGGCCAGCCCTGGTCGCGGACGGAACCGCGGTGCGAATCGACATACTGCGCGTTCGTTTCCGCTGACGGAGCAGGTCATGAAATCCTCGATCCGACGGGCGACAGGAATCGTCGCCACCGCGGTGCTTGCCGGCCTTTCGGCCTGCAAGGAAGTCTCCGTTACCGCGGCAGAAGTCTTCTCCGTCGAGGTCGACCCCGCCTCGGCCCAGCTGGTCGTCGGCCAGAAGATGGGGCTGACCGCGCACGTGCAGGACTCGCAGGGCCACCAGCTGATCCGCAACGTAACCTGGAGCTCGGACGCCACCGCGATCGCTTCCGTCAGTTCTGACGGGCAGGTGACCGCCCAGGCGCCCGGCACGGCTCACATTACCGCTTCGGTCGACGGTCACACGGGCTCGGCCACCATTGGCGTGGACCAGAAGCCCGTCGCTTCCGTTGATGTGCAGCCGCCGGCACGCTCCATCACGGTCGGCGATTCGGCGCAATTCACCGCCACAGCCAAGGCCGGCGACGGCTCTGTCGTGGGCGGCAAGGTGGTCGTCTGGACCTCCAGTGATCCGGGCGTGGTGAGCGTGCGGCAGGACGGCTGGGTACACGCACTGGCTCTTGCGGCCGGTCCCATCGTCATTCGCGCCACCGTCGACGGCGTCAACGGGCAGGCCACGGTGAGCGTGACCGCTGCCTTGCTGACCGTGGCGTCCGTCGAGGTGCAGCCGCCCTCCGCGAACCTAGGCGTCGGCGACACGCTGCGTCTGCAGTTCGTCGCGAAGGCCGCGAACGGCACTGTCATTCCCGGTCGTCAGGCCACGTGGACCACCGACAACTCGGCCGTTGCGACCGTGGACGGCGGGGGCAAGGTGCGCGCCGCGGGCGTCGGCAGCGCGAACATCCGCGCCACGGTGGATGGCATCAGCGGCCTGGCCGCGATCAGCGTCGCCGCAGCTACCATTGCCAGCGTCGAGATCTCGCCGCAGTCCTCCACCGTCGCAGTATCGAACACGATTCCGCTGCAGGCCATCGTACACGCGTCCGATGGCAGCATTGTGCAGACGCATATCACCTGGACGAGCGCCCAGCCGAACATCGCGTCGGTGGATACTGCGGGTCTGGTGACCGCGCGCAGTGTGGGCACGGCCACGATCACGGCCGCCGCCGGCGGCAAGACCGGGAATGCCACGGTCTTTGTGGTGCAGCAGCCCATTTCTTCGGTGGCCATCACGCCGGCCAATCCCAGCCTGTTCGTGGCGGACACGCTGCTGCTCTCCGCGGTGCTGAAGGATGCCAACGGGGTCACGCTCAACAACCGCGTGGTCACGTGGCAGAGCACGGACACGTCCGTCGCCGTGGTGGTGAGCACGGGTCCCACCACGCAGCAGGCACGACTCATCGGCCGCCGGACGGGCAGCGCCGGCATCTCGGCCAGCGCCGAGGCGAGGTCTGATCAGACGACGGCGAAGGTCGACGCGCGGGCCGAGCTGGTGGTCACGAAGACCGCGTCGGCGCCGCTGGTCAAGGCCGGCGACACGATCAACTTCACACTGCAGACGCGCAATCAGGGTCCCAGCAGCGCGGCCGCGGTGGTCGTGACGGACACACTGCCCGCTAACGCGGCGTTCGTGAGCGCCACGGGCGGCGCGCTGCGGTCCGGCAACGTGCTGACCTGGCCCGCTGTCGCCAGTCTGGCCAGTGGCAGCTCGCTCTCGTTCACCATCCGCGTGGTGGCGCCCGGCAGCGGCGCCGTCACCAACGTGGGCGCGGCCGTGACCGCCACCTTCGAGCGCAACCGCGCGGACAATCGCGCGGCCTCCACCGTCAACATCAGCCCGGCCGACCTGGTGGTGAAGAAGAGCGCCAATGCCGGTGTGGTCAATGCCGGCGACATGGTGGTCTTCACCATCGACGTGAGCAATGCCGGCACGAGCGCTGCGGGGAGCGTGGTGGTCACCGACACACTGCCCACTAACGCCGCGTTCGTGGATGCCACAGGCGGCCCCGTGCTGGCGGGCAACGTGCTCACCTGGCCCACCATTGCCAGTCTGGGCGCAGGCGGCTCGGTCAGCTTCACGGTGCGCGTGCTCGCGCCGGCCAGCGGCTCCATCACCAACGTGGCGGCGGCCGTGGCGCCCGCAGGCGATGCCAATCCTGCCGACAACCGCTCGGCCGTCACGGTGGGTGTGAATGCGCTGGCCGATCTGCTGGTGAGCAAGACCGCATCCGCGGGCGCGGTGAATGCCGGCGATCCGATTGTGTACACGATCCGCGTGCGCAATCTCGGGCCCAGCGCCGCGGCTGCTGTGTCCGTGCGCGACTCACTGCCGGCCAACGCCGCGTTCGTGAGCGCATCCCCTTCGGCCAGCCTCTCGGGCACCGTGCTGACCTGGCCGACCGTGGGCACACTCGCGGCCGGCGATTCCCTCAGCTACAGCGTCACCGTGACATTGCCCGCTAACGGAACTGTCAGGAACGTCGCGCTGGCCAGTTCCACGACCGCTGAAGCGAGCACGGCGAACAATGTCGCCGCAGTCAGCACGTCCGTGAACAGCGCGGACCTGGCCGTCACCAAGACGGGTCCCGCGACTGCAGCGCCCGGCGACAACATTCTCCTGGTCCATCCAGGTGCAGAACAAGGGACCGGGCCGCGCTGTGAACGTCGTGGTCAGCGACACGCTGCCGGCCAGCAACTTCACCTTCGTGAGTGCAGGCGGGCCCACCCCCGTCGGCCGGGTCATCACGTGGCCCACGCTGGCCAGCCTGAACAGTGGTGCCACCATCAACTTCACGGTTCAGGTGACCGCGACGACAGCGGGCACACTCACGAATGTGGCAGCGGTGGCGGCGGGCACATCCGATCCCGATGCGACCAACAACGTCAGCTCCGCCAGCACGCTGGTCGCGCAGGCGGATCTCGAAGTGACCAAGAACGGGCCGGCGTCGGTCAATGCCGGCGACACGATCACCTGGACCATTGACGTGCTGAATCACGGTCCGAGCGCGGCCGTGAACGCCGTGCTGCGTGACACATTGCCCGCTGGCGCGACTTTCCTGAACGCGACCGGCGCGCCCGCGCTGTCAGGACGCGAGCTGCTCTGGGGACCGGCGCCACTGGCCAACGGCGGATCGGCCTCGTTCACGGTCAAGGCGCTGGCGCCCGCGGCCGGCGGCTCGATCAGCAACGTCGCCCGCATCAGCGCGGCCACGAACGATCCCAATGCCGCCAACAATCGCAGCGTGTCGACCACCACCGTTGTGCCTGTTGCTAACGTGGGTGTCAGCAAGAGCGGTCCGGCACAGGCCAATCCGGGCGCTGTGATCGCCTATGTGCTGACCACGAGCAATGCCGGCCCCAGCACGGCAGGCGCCGTGCAGCTGACCGATGCACTGCCCGGCAATGTGACGTTCGTCAGCGCAACGAATGGTGGCGTCGCCAGCAGTGGTGTGGTCACGTGGCCGGCCGTCAGCCTGGCTGCGGGCCAGGTCCGCGTGGATACCGTTCGCGTCACGGTGGGCACTACCGCCGGGTTGATGACGAACGTGGCGTCCGTATCCACTTCCACGAAGGATCCGGTGTCGGCGAACGATACATCCCAGGTGGTCACCAGCGTGACGGTGGCGAACCTGCGTGTATCGGCGCGGGGACCGGCCAGCGGCCTGGCCGGCTCCACGGTCACGGACACGATCGTCGTGTTCAACGCGGGCCCGAGCGCCGTGTCCGCACGTACGGTGACGGCCACGCTGCCGGCCGGGGTCACGGTGACCGGCTTCGCGCCGTCGCCGACGAACGTCGCCGGCAATACGCTCACCTGGAACGTAGCCGGCACCCTCGCGCCCAGCGATTCGACGACCTTCATTGTGCAGTGGTCGGGCCCCGCCGCGGCGGGAGCTGTCGACCTCACGGCCACGGTCAGTTCGACGACGTTCGATCCGGACCTGTCCGACAACCAGGCGGTCCTTTCCACTACCGTGAATCCGGCCGCGGATCTCCAGCTGAGCATGACGGCGCAGCCCGCGACCATTAACGCGCAGGACAACATCACCTACACGATCACCGTGAACAACCTGGGGCCGAGCGACGCCACGGCGGTGCAGGTGACGGACAATCTGCCTTCCAACATGGTGGCCTTCGTGAGCGCCACAGGCGGGGTCACGCCGTCGGGCAATGTGCTGACCTTCAATCCAATTGCCAGCATTGCCAGCGGTGGTTCCGTGCAGCTGGATGTGACCATCACCGGACCGGCGGCGGGGTCGGTGTCTAACACGGCGTCAGTGGCGTCAGCCGTGGGGGATCCCGTGCCCGCAAACAACAGCACAACGCTGATTCTCCCCATTGCCGCCGCAGACCTGGTAGTGAGCGTGACCGGTCCGGTCAACGCGGCGCCCGGCGACATCATCAACTTCATTGTGACCTTGAGCAATCAGGGCCCCAGCGGCGCCGTCGGTGTCACGCTGCGCAACACGCTGCCCACTAACGCCACGTTCGTGGATGTTTCGCCGGCCGCCAGCGGCGGCACGCCGGCCGCGCCGGAATGGAGTATCGCGAGGCTGGACGCGGGGCACGACACGGTGTTCACGGTGCGCGTGATTGCGCCGCTGATTGGCGACGTCGTGAACACGGCCGCCGTCGTCTCGTCCTCGTCGACGGACCCCAACGGCGCGACCGGCTCGTTCACCACGCATGTCAACCCGCTCGCGGCCGATCTGTCCGTGGACATCGCGCCTTCGCAGACGACCGTGAATGTCGGGGACACCATCACCTACACGATCACCGTGACCAACAACAGCGGAAACCCGTCGGCTGTGATTACGCTGACGAACACGGTGACGAGTGCAGCCATTGTGCCCGGCTCCAGCGGCGGCGGCACGGAAGCAGCGGGTTCCGTGAGCTGGTCGTTCCTGGCCATCGCGGGCGGTGCGTCGGAAGTGCGTACAGTGAAGTTCGTCGCCACGACCAGCGCCGTGGACGTTATCGCGACGGCAGTGGTCGGGGCGGCGAGCCCGGACCCCGATCTGACGAACAATACGCAGACTGCGACGACGAAGGTCAATTAGGCACCGGCGTCTGGCGCTGCTTCACCGGAGCGGCACCCGATGCTGGTTTCAGCGGTACCAGTCTCCGCAGTGGGGACCGGCGCCCGCATGAAACGCCGGTCCGCGGGTGCGGCTGGAGCCGCGGCCCGATCGTAATTCACCGTTTCCGAAGACGATGTCCGGGGGGAGCAGGATTCTGCGAATCTCCCACTATCGCGTGGAGGAGGAGCTCCGGCGGGACTCGCTGGGCTATTTCTTCCGCGCCGTGGATGAGCAGCTCGAGAGGGCCGTGGTGCTGCGCGTGGTGCGCGCGGGCGTGCTGCGCGAGGGCGCCGAGCTGTCGCAGCTGCGCTCGCGCATTCGCGATCGCGCGCGCATTGTTGCGCACCTCAGTCATCCGAATCTCGTCACCATCTACGAATTCCGCTCGCTGGCCGAGACCGACATTGTCGTCATGGAGCTGGTCGACGGCGAGACGGTCGATGCGCTGAAGCGCGCCGGCCAGCGCTGGACGGTGCTGGACACGGCCAGGCTGCTGGCCAGGCTGGCGGATGCACTGGCCGCCGCGCACGCGGCGGGCCTGGTGCACGGCAACATCAGCAGCGCCAACATCCGCGTGCGGCCGGACGGCCGCGTGAAGCTGCTGGACCTGGGAATCCCCAAGTCGCAGCTGCTCGATGAGGTCGAGGTGACGGACCCTGCGGAGGATGTGCGCGGGCTCGCGCGTCTCGCCTGCGAGCTGCTGACACCGCCATTGCCGGAAGACGCCATTGAGAATCTGACCCGCCGCGATCCGCTGGCGGATTCGGTGCACGCGCGCGCACAGTTCGGTTTCCTGGCGCCGGTGCTGACGCGCGCCCTGCGTGATGCGCGTGGCTTCGAGTCGGCGGCCGCGTTCCGGGATGCGCTGCTGCTGGCGATGGACATGGCCACGGGGCGGAGTTCACCGGGTGGCGATCTGGACGGCGGTTTCGCGACGCACGTCATGGGGCCCGAGCGCCAGACATTGAGCGAAGAGGCACTGCCGGCGGATGCGCGCGCGCTCACGGCGCTGGGCCGCAATGCGCGCCCGCCGGGGCCGCAGCTGCTGTTGCCGCCGGATCTGGCGGAGCGCGCGCCCATGCTGGATGGCACCGAGTCGCTGGATCTGCGCGTGCAGCCGCGTGGTGGCGGTGCCCGCCAGTTGCTCGAGCGGCTGGGTCCGGGCCTGCTCATTGGCGGCGCCATCCTGCTGGTGATCGGCGTGGGCGCCGTGCTGATCTCGCGGCGCTCGGGAACGCACAACCCGGCCGCGGCCGCGACCGTCGCGCAGCGCGATTCCCTGGCCAGGCCGGATTCCACGGGCGGCGGCGCGCCCGCCGGTGCCGCGACGCCCGACAGCGCCCGGCTCGTGTCTAACACGGCGTCAGGAGGTGGAGTGGACACGTCCGGCGGGAAGTCGGTGCGCCCGCTGTTCACGGCCTTCGTGCGCGTGCTGCCCGCGGGCAGCACGATTCGGGCACTCGGGCCGGGCGGCCGCACGTGGAGCGATGAAGCCGAGCTGTCCGTCGCATCCGGTGACTCCGTGCTGATCGAGCTGTCGCACCCCGGGTATATCCCGCAACGCGTGTCCTTCAAGGGGTCCCGCATTCTCGGCAACCCTGGATCCGGATTCCGTGCTGGCGCGCTTCGAGGCGAATGTGCCCGCCGATGTCTTCCTGTTCGATGGCGCCAGCCCCGTAAAGCTGGGCACGACGGACTTCGAGATGCCTCTGCCCAGCGGCGTCCACCGCATCCTGTTCCGCGCGCCCGGCCAGCTGGACTGGGACTCCGTGCAGCGCATGCCCGCCGCCGGACGGACGTATCGTGTGGCGCGCATGGACTACCCGGTCTACGGCAGCCTGGTCGCAACGGTCACGGGCACGTGGGCCCAGATCAGCGTGGACGGCGCACCCGCGCGCGAGTCGCCCGTGCGTTTCGAAACACTGCGCGCCGGACCGCACATTGTCGTGGTGAGCCGCCAGGGCTATGCCACGCAGACCGACACGGTGCTCGTGCAGGGCGGACAGGTCGTTCGCCGCCAGTACACGCTGCACCAGTGAGTCGCGCGCACGCGCGGCGCGCACCGCTTCCTCGACAAGACCCGCTGCTCGCACGCGCGCACGGTGCGCGCCCTGAAACCTGCGTCACGGGCGAGCCACCCAGACCAGCAACGGCGGATCGGCACGCAGATCTGCCTTCCGTGCCCGGATCTCGAGCGGTTCGACTGCAAGGCCCGCGGGGTCGAACTGCGTCTGCAGCTGCGCCAGCTCCGACTCGAGCTGACTCTCCAGATCGGATTGCTGCGCCTGCAGCGTCTCGACGCTGTCCTGCGCGCGGCTCACGTCGGCGCGCTCGCGACCGATGCGGCTCGCGCCGCGCGCCGCAGTAGTGGCGCGCCCGATGTTCGCCATGCTGCCCAGCTTGCGACCGAACACGGCGCCCAGCACGGTAGCGCCGAACGAGATGGCGGTCTGGTACTTCTGCTGCTCGTACTGCGCGCGCTCTCTCTCGACCCGCTCCTGCGCCGCGCGCAGGCGCTGCACGATCTGCTGCACGCGTGGCGCGAACTTCTGGCGCAGCCGGTCCATGGCCTGGTCACGCTGTTCGCGGGCGTGCTGCGCGAGTCGCACGCGGAACTGCCCTTCCGTCTCCGTTTCACCGGAGCACAGACCGAGTGTCGTCGCCTGATACAGTGTGAGTGATTCGGCGCGATACGCGTAATCCAGAAGCGCCTTCTGCCAGGCGCGGTAACTGCTGGCGCGCGCCGCCGCGCCGGGCAGCTCGGTGAAAGCGAGTCCGGGCGAGGCCTCGTCGTCGAGCGCTGGTTCGCTGTCGAGACGCGTCGCCCCGGACCACACATCCGCTGCGTCGGCAGCGCCGAGCGGCGCCAGGAAGGCGAGGTCGCGCCAGGCATTGATGCCCCGCCGCGCATTCGACGTAGTGCGCGCGCACACGCCCGAACAGCGCCGGCTCGTACGCGCTTCCACGCCCGCCGCCGTGCAGGAAACGCTGGCTGATGTCGGCGGGCAGCAGCGGACGCCCGGCAGCGGTGGATTGCGCCCGGGCCCCGGCCGGCGGCGCTGCCGGTGCCGCCGCCTGCAGCCCGCCGGAGGCGGGCGCGGGTCCCGCAAATGTTGCGTTAGCCGGCGGCGCCGCGGCATTGGCACTCTGTGCGACGACGCGGCGGATCTCGTCACGGGTGAGCGGGCCGCGCAGCCAGGACATGGCCCAGCGCGTCTGCAGCAGGACCGGCGCATCAGCGTGTACGTCGTGCAGCAGGAAGACGCGGCTGGGCAGGGAAGAAAGCGCGGCGTCCGCGGCCGCGCGATCGAAGCCGCTGGCGGCAGCACTCTCCAGACCCTCCAGAACGCGCAGCTTGTCGCGCTCGGTCTGGAGCCGTCCCAGGAACCATGTGCCCGCGTTAGCAAGTCCCTTGTAATCGAGGTCCACGGGATTCTGTGTAGCCAGTACCACGCCCAGCCCGTAGGCTCGTGCCTGCTTGAGCAGTGTCAGCATGGGCTGCTTGGACGGCGGATTCGCGACGGGCGGAAAGAAGCCGAAGACCTCGTCCATGTACAGGATGGCGCGCAGGCTGGTGGAGCCCGGCTGCGCCCGCATCCAGGCAATGACCGCCTCCAGCAGCATTGTGACGAAGAACATGCGCTCGGCGTCGGAGAGGTGTGCGATGCTGAGGATCGCGATGCGCGGCCGTCCCTGCGCGGTCCAGAGGAGGCTCTGCACCTCGAGGGGCTCGCCTTCCAGCCACGCGGCGAAGCCGGGCGATGCGAGCAGGTTGTTGAACGTCATGGCGAGGGCGAAGCGGTCGCCGGCGGGAAAGAACGATTCCAGATCGAGCACGCCCACCCGCTCGAAGGGCGGCTTCTGGATCGTGCGGATCAGGTCCGCCATCTCCAGTGTGCGACCAGCGCGCCACGCCGTGTCCAGCAACAGTGAGAGCAGGATATGCTCGCGACTGCGCACGGGATCGGGCTCGATACCGACGAGCGTCAGGAGTCCCGCGGTCGTAGCGAGTACGCGCTCGCGCAGCGCATCGGGATCATTGGCGAGCGCGCGTGGCGGCGCCTCCAGCGTGCGGAGCAGCGCCAGCGGCCGGCCGGCCAGGCTGCCGGGTGTGTAGATGGCGAAGTCCGTGGTGGCGCGCATGCGGCGGATGCGCTCGCCGTCCTGGTCCCATTGCGCCAGGCCCTGGCGCCAGCTCTCTGCGACAGTGCGCGCATACTCCGCCGTGCTCATGCCTTTGCGTGCCGCGTCATCCGCGTTGACCCACGGCTCGAAGTCCGCAGGGCGCAGGTCGGGGAACGTGAACAGCAGGTTGCCGATGTCGCCCTTGGGATCGATGGCGATGGCGGGGATGCCGTCCACTGCGGCCTCCTCGAGCAGCGACAGGCAGAGGCCGGTCTTGCCGGAGCCGGTCATGCCGACGCACACCGCGTGTGTCGTCAGGTCGCGCGCATCATAGAGGATGACCTCGTCGGTCACACCGCGCGCCGGTTCGTAGCGGCGGCCGAGGTAGAAAGCGCCCAGCTTCTCGTAGGCCTGCATGGTCGATCTCCAGTGTGCAACGGCTCCGTATCGCGGGCCCGGATGCACGGACACGGACGATCGGGTGCAAGCTAGGACGCGCCCGGCGCTCTCGCCATCCGATCGTGCGGGACCGTTGCGGGATGCGGCGCACGGTGTTACCCGGAGTGGGGCGACGCGACGGGGCGTCGCGCGTGCGCTGGTGGCCGCTGTGCTGCCGGGCCGTCACCCAAACGGACTGTTCACGGCGCCGCGCGGCGGCCGCTCTGCGAAGGCATATGAAGCGCGAATATCAGCGCTGGTACAGCCCCTCATTGCGGCGGGACATGGAGCTGCTCGTCTTCGGGCACGGCGGGGGGAAGGTCCTGGTCTTTCCCACGTCGCTGGGTCGCTTCTTCGAGTGGGAAGACCGCGGCATGCTGCAGACCATTGCGGAACCCATCGAGCGTGGCTGGCTGCAGTTCTACTGCGTGGACAGCGTGGATGCAGAGAGCTGGTACGCGCGCGACAAGCATCCCTCGGATGCGGCGCTGCGGCACGACGAGTACGAACGGTACATTGTGCACGAGGTGATTCCGTTCACGCAGCAGCGCAACCAGGATCCGTTCCTGATCACCACCGGCACGAGCTTCGGCGCCTACCATGCGCTCAACCTGGCGTTGCGGCATCCGGGCATGGTAGACCGCGTGCTGGCCATGGCCGGGCTCTACGACATCAAGCGCCTGACAGGCGGTTACGAGGACGAGCGAGTGTATGCGCACGATCCTTCGCACTACCTGATGCACCTGCAGGACCCGGCGCGGCTGGCGGCACTGCGCGCCACGGACATCATCATCGCGATCGGGCGTGACGATCCCAACCGCGCGGACAACGAACACATCTCGCGCGTGCTGTGGGAAAAAGGAGTGTGGCACGCCTTCCGACTCTGGGACGGCTGGGCGCACGACTGGCCGTGGTGGCGGCAGATGCTGCCGCTCTACATCGGAGGACACGATTGAACGGGGGACAAACCATGGCCTTGAAGGTGGGACTCTTCGTCGGCCGCGAGTGGTCGTTCCCGCCGGCCTTCATCGAAGAAGTGCATCGGCGTGATGCGGGCGTGGTGGTCGAGTACGTCAAGCTGGGCGGCACCGCCATGGATGAGCCGGTGCCGTGGTCCGTCATCATCGATCGCATCTCGCATGAAGTCCCGTACTACCGCAGCTACCTGAAGCACGCGGTGGTGCAGGGCGTCACCGTGGTGAACAATCCGTTCATGTGGTCGGCGGACGACAAGTTCTTCGGCGCCAGTCTGGCGCGGAAGCTGGGTGTGGCGCACCCGCGCACGGTGGCACTGCCCAACAAGGACTACGTGCCCGGCATCGTGCACACGGAGAGCCTGCGCAACCTTGTGTATCCGCTCGACTGGCACGCCATCGTGGACTACGTCGGCATGCCCTGCGTGCTGAAGGATGCGCACGGCGGCGGCTGGAAGGACGTCTTCATCTGCCGCACCATGGGTGAGCTGATCGACAACTACGACCGCTCCGGCCTGCGCACCATGGTGGTGCAGGAGTACATCGAGTGGGATCAGTTCGTACGCTGCATCTGTCTGGGCCAGGAAGAGATCATGCCCATCCACTACGATCCGCGCGAACGCAAGTACATCATGGACCACGAGTACCTGACGCCGGAAACGGGCGCGCGCGTGGTGGCGGACTCGCTCAAGCTGGTGCGCGCACTGGGCTACGACATGAACTCGATCGAGTGGGCCATTCGTGACGGCATTCCCTACGCCATCGATTTCATGAACCCCGCACCCGACATGGACGTGTATTCCCTGACATCGCATTACTTCGACTGGGCGGTCGAGCACATGGCGGACATGGCGATCCGCCTGGCGAAGGCGGCCAGGCCGCAGCGTGACCGCCTGGACTGGTCCACGCTGTTCACGGCCACGCGGACGCGCAGCTGATGGCGCTCCAGGCCGCCATCGAGCACTGGCACGCCCTGCTGACCGACGAGCTGGCGGAAGAAACACAGGCGAGGCTGGATTCGCAGCTCGCGTACCGCGGCCTCTTCTTCGGCAACCGCCCCCTCTGCAGCGTGCTGCGGCCGCGCTTCCTGACCGCGGCCCAGTATGCCTTCCTGCAGAGCCGCTGCAGCGTGCTCATGGGCGCGTTCCGCAAAGCCTACGAAGCGGCCATCGAGGATGAGAGTGTGCTGGCGCAGTTCGGCCTCGACGACTGGGAGATCGAACTGCTCGCGCGACCGACCCCGGCTTCCGCGACCCCAGTCCGGTGTCGCGGCTGGATGCGTTCTTCGTGCCCGACCGCGGTGGCCTGCGCTTCACCGAGTACAATGCGGAGACGCCGGCGGCCGCCTGCGTACAACGACGTGCTCGCGGAGGTGTTTCTCGGGCTTCCCGTGATGGGCGAGTTCCTGCGCCGCTACGAGGTGCGGCCCCAGCCGTCGCGGCAGAACGTCATGCACGCGCTGCTGGATGCCTGGCACCAGTGGTCCGGGCGGCGCGCGGCGCCGCGCATCGCCATCCTCGACTGGCACGACGTGCCGACCTACAGCGAGTTCGTGATCACCGCCGAGTACCTGCGCTCGCAAGGCCTGGACTGCGTCATTGCCGACCCGCGCGAAGTCGGAGTACCGGCAGGGGACGGCTGATACGCGGCCGACATCGCCCGTCGACCTGATCTACAAGCGCGTGCTGATCAGCGAACTGATCGATCGCGGCGGCATGGATCACCCGGTGGTGCGCGCCGTGCGCGAGCGCGCCGTCTGCATGGTCAATCCGTTCCGCTGCAAGGTGCTGCACAAGAAGGCCAGCCTGGCCGTGCTCAGCGACGAGCGCAACGCGGCGCTGTTCACGCCCGGAGAGCGCGCCGGCATCGAGGCGCACATCCCCTGGACGCGCAGCGTGGCCGAGCGCGTCACGCAGTACCAGGGCCGGGAAGTGGACCTGCTGCCCTTCATCGCGCAGCAGCGCGAGAAGCTGGTGCTCAAGCCTAACGACGAGTATGGCGGCAAGGGCATCGTGCTGGGCTGGGAGACGGACGCATGCCGCCTGGGAAGCGGCCCTGCGCGTGGCCCTGACCTCGCCCCACGTGGTGCAGGAACGCGTGCACATTCCGCTCGAGGCCTTTCCCGTTCTGGTCGATGGCCGCGTCCAGTTTCCCGAGCGCATCCTGGACACTGCGCCGTTCATCTATTACGGCGCCTACATGGATGGTTGTCTGAGCCGGCTCTCGACGGAATCGCTGGTCAATGTTACTGCAGGTGGCGGTTCCAGCGTCGCCACCTTTGTGGTAGAGCCTCGTTAGGAGGGGTATGGAGCCGCCTTCACTCACCATTGGCATCGAGGAAGAGTATCAGATCATCGACCCGGAGACGCGGGAGCTGCGTTCCTATATCACGGAGATACTGCAGGAAGATGATGTGATTCTGCGCGAGGTGAAGCCGGAGCTGCATCAGTCGATCGTCGAAGTGGGCACCACGGTGTGCCGGACGCCGGCGGAAGCCGGTCAGGAGCTGCGTCGCCTGCGCCGCATGGTCCACGGCCTGGCGGCGCGCAAGAATCTGCGCATGGCCGCCGCCGGCACGCACCCCTTCTCCTCCTGGCTCACACAGGAAATCACACCGCTGGAACGCTACATGGGCGTGAAGCAGGACATGCAGCTGCTGGCGCAGCAGCTGCTGATCTTCGGCACGCACATCCACATCGGCATCGAGGATCGCGAGTTCATGATCGATGCCATGAACGTGGCGCGCTACTTCCTGCCGCACCTGCTCTGCCTGGCTTCCAGCTCGCCCTTCTGGATCGGCCGCGAGACCGGGCTCAAGAGTTACCGCAGCGTGATTTTCCGCAACTTCCCGCGCACCGGCATCCCGCGGCCGTTCCAGTCATGGGGCGACTTCAAGTACCTGGAGGATACCCTGGTGCGCACGCGCTCCATACCGGACGGCTCGAAGATCTGGTGGGACGTGCGGCCGCATCATCACTATCCGACGCTCGAGTTCCGCGTGCTCGACATCTGCACGCGCGTGGACGAAGCCGTCTGTCTGGCCGCCATCCTGCAGGCCATCATTGCCAAGCTGTGGAAGATGCGGCGCGATAACACGACGTTCCGGGTGTACTCCTCCGACCTGCTCGAGGAGAACAAGTGGCGCGCCGTGCGTTACGGCCTGGACGGCCAGCTCATCGACTTCGGCAAACAGCAGGAGCTGCCCGCGCGCCAGCTGATCCTCGAGCTGGTCGAGTGGTTCATTGCCGACGTGGTGGACGAGCTGGGAACCCGAAGCGAGGTCGAGTACGTCCATCGCATCCTGAAGGAGGGCTCCAGTGCGGATCGCCAGCTGGCCACATTCCACCGCACCGGCGACCTGAAGGACGTGGTGGACCAGCTCGTGCAGGAAACCCAGGAATGAAGCGCGGACCACGACTCGCGCAGGAAGAGCGCGCCCGGGCCGCGTACGCAACAGAGTAAGAATTCATGGCAAAGAGTACGCGATTGCTCGTGGGAGTTCCCGGCCAGACGCTGCAGGCCATGGACGGGATTCCGGAAGGCATCCCGCATTCCTGGGTGATGAGTCACCGCTACTTCGCGACGCTGGCCGCATCCGGACTGGTGCCGGTGATGGTGCCGCTGCTGGCGGAAGATGAGCTGATCATACGCGCCATCTTCGATCGCCTGGATGGTGTTTTCCTCGCCGGGGGCGTGGACGTGAATCCCGCGGAGTACGGTCAGGAAAAGGGCACGCTGTGCGGCAACATTGATGCGGCGAGGGATCGTGTGGAGCTGCGACTGGCGCGCTGGGCCGCGGCCGAGGGCAAGCCGCTGCTGGGCGTGTGCCGCGGGCTGCACGTGCTCAATGTGGCGCTGGGCGGCACGCTCTGGCAGGACACGACTGCGCAGTATCCCGGCTCCATCAAGCACGACTACTTCCCGATGCAGGGCTTTACCCGCGACTACCTGGCGCACGACGTCGACGTGGCGTCCGGCTCGCGTCTGGCCGGCGCGCTCGGTGACGGCGCGGTTCGCGTGAACAGCATGCACCACCAGGGCGTGCACACGCTGGCAGCCGGGCTGGACGCAACGGCGCACGCGCCCGATGGCCTCATTGAAGCGGTCGAGTCACGCGCGGATGGCTTCGCGCTGGCGGTACAATGGCACCCGGAGGCGTTGAGTGGCGCGTCGTCGACTGCGCTGTTCGAAGCGTTTGCCGATGCCTGTGCCGCCGACAACCGGCGCAGTGTCAGCCGGAAGGCGGCGCGCCGTTCGCGTTGAGCAGAAAGCGCAGCACGCCGGGCAGCTGGCGGCTCCACGAGGATTCGTCATGCCGCCCGCCGCTGTCGAAGCGGCAATCGAGATCGCGGCCCAGCCGCAGCCCGCGCTCCAGCAGCATGTCCCGCAGCCTCGCCACATCCGCCAGCAGCAGGGGTCCTTCGCCCGTACCGGCGCGCAGTGACACGCGGCCCCTGACAGACTGTTTGCGCAGCCACGGATAGAACGCGCGGCGCGCGAACCAGAGCGCCGGACTGAGCGCTCCCGCGCCGCCGAACACCTCGCCGTGCGCGCAGATTGCGTACAGGCTGATGAGTCCGCCCATCGAAGAGCCGGCGACGAACGTGTCCTCACGTCCGCGGCGCGTCGGGAACGCTGCGTCGACCGCCGGCTTCACCGTGTCGCTGAGGAAGCGCACGTACGCCTCGCCGCGGCCGCCGCCCACGCGCGCATCGCGGAATGGACTGTATTCGTCGAGACGCTGCGCGCCCGTGTTGGGCACGCCCACGATGATCGCGTCCAGCCCCTCCTCGTGCAGCGCATCCAGCGCTTCGCCCGCTCGCCATGGGCTCGCGAAACTGGTGGCCGGGTCGAAGAGGTTCTGCCCATCCTGCATGTACACGACCGGGTACGTCCGCCCGCCGGCGTCATGGCCGGCCGGCAGCAGCACCACGATATCGCGCCGATTGCCCAGCTGTGGGCTGGCCAGATCACGCAACACGTACACGCGGTCCGCGAGATGGGCAAGCGGGCCGTCCTCCGCCGTGGCGTAGGGAACCCACGCGCGTGCGGTGAGTGCGTGGCTGGTACGCGGATTCACGCGGTGGGCTTGTCGGGCGCAGGCATGGTGGCCAGGAAATCCTCGGCGAAACGCGCGCGGTAGGCCTCGAGCAGCACGCCTACGCGCTCCGGGTCCGGCGACGACACGATCAGGCCGGCGTGATGCCGGCGTCGAATCCGCCACACGATTTCCGGATCATCGTACGCGGATGTGTCCGGCCACTCCTGGCGCGCCAGCGAGAGGACCAGGCCCGCGTGGTCCGTGTGCGGGAGCGGCGGCGTGTAGGGCTGGCCGCGCGCGCTGGCTACCTCCACGGCCGCCCATTCGCGCCACAGGTTCACGCCCGTCGCCGCCTCGACCATCTCGACAATGTGCGCTCCGCCCACGCGCGCCGCTGTTTCCAGAAAAAGAAAGCCGCCATCCGCATCGCTGCGGATGAATTCCGTGTGCAGCGCTCCGCCCACGATGCCGAAGGCAGAGACCAGCTTCGTGTTGTGCTCGAGCAGTGCCTTCTCGTCCGCCGAGCCGTGCGTCACCGTGGTGCTGGCGAAGATGCCGCCGCCGTGGGCCACATCGAAGGGCGGCGTCGAGTAGCGGCTGGCCATGGCGAACGTCACGCTGCGGCGCGCCACGATGGAATCGACGTGGTAGACCGCGCCGCCCACGTATTCCTCGAGCAGGAACCAGGAGCGGCGGTCGCCCAGCTGCTCCAGCTCCGCCCACAGCGCGGTCTCGTCCGTGATGCGGCGGATGCCGATGGCCGCTGCCTCGGTCCGCGGCTTCAGCAGCCACGGGGGCGCCACTCGCCCGGCGAATGCTCGCACATCCTCGTCGTTGAATACCGCCGTGAAGCGGGGCACGCGCATGCCGGCGGCCGCGGCGCGCTGGCGCATGGCCAGTTTGTCGCGGAAATAGCGCACCGCGGTGTCGCCCATGCCGGGCACGCGCAGATGCTCGCGCAGCGCGGCGGCCAGCTCGAGGTCGAACTCGTCGAGCGCGACGATGCGTGCAATGCGCTGGCTGCGCGCCAGCCAGCTCACGGCATGGATCACGTGATCGCGGGTGTGAAAGTCGGCCAGCCAGTAGAACCCGCCGAGACGGTCTCTCGGCCACTCCGCATCCTTCAGCTTCTCGACCGTGACCAGTACGGGCGGCATGCCCAGATCGGCGCAGGCGAGGAGCAGGTCCGCGCCCTTCTCGTAGCTCGCCAGGCAGACGATCGTGCCGTTCATTCGCGCCCTTCCCCCATGGCCCGGCAATGTACGGTCGCGGGCAGTCCGCCGGAACGGCAGCCGCCCGCGTTCAACCGGGGCTTCGATCCGGGCGATACTTCCTTCCAGAGGCGACTGTAGCCGCCGGGACGAGAGACACGCCGCCAGCGAGGCGCAACGGCCACGCAGACGACTTGCGCGTCCTGTCGAGTGCTCCCGGCGCCGCGGATATGCTTGATACCGGAAATTCAGTGATGGAGTCTATTTCGGCGGACCCGCTGCCCGCTGCTGGCCCGCTCCACGCGGAGCCGGCCGGCCGCAGGCCGGTCTGGTATCTCGGTCGTCCCACGATGCCTCGCCGTGCGTTCGTCCTGAGCGCCGTTGCTCTGCTCGTCCCTGTCATTGCCAGCGTCGTCATGCCCGAGGCCACCGAGGAGTACGAGCTGCTCGTGTGGCTGCTGCTGCTCGTGCCCGCATTCCTGCTGGCTTATTTCCGCGGCTGGCGAGGCGTCACGATGACCCTGGCCGCGGGCATGGTGCTGATGGTGTCCGTGCAGCTCGGACTGGCCATGTCCGGCTACCGCGTGCCGAATGTGTCGCTGCTCGTCGCCGTCATTATTTCGTATGTGCTCATCTCGCTCGGCATTGGCATACTCTCCGACCGGCTGCACTCGGAACGCATGCACGCCGAAGAGCTGGCGCTGACCGACGAGCTGACCAGTCTGCCCAACCGCCGCTACGTGCGGCTCATACTGGAGCGCGAGTTCGCGGCCGCCCGGCGAGGCAGGCCGCTGGTGGTGGTTTTCTTCGATATCGATCGCTTCAAGGCGTACAACGACCGGCACGGTCACGGGGCGGGTGACAAGGCGCTGCGCGCGGTGGGTCAGGCGCTGGCGACACAGACGCGCGCCATGAACATCTCCGGGCGCTGGGGCGGCGAGGAATTCCTGGCGGTGCTGTCATCGTCGGAAATCGCGGGCGCGCTGGTCTTCGTCGAGCGCGTCAAGAACCGACTCCGCGAATCGCAGCCGCCGACTGGCGCCGTCACACTTTCCTGTGGCCTGGCCAGCTTCCGGCCCGGTATGCGCGCGCCCGATGATCTGCTGGCAGCCGCTGATGCCGCGCTCTACGAAGCCAAGGCTGCAGGCCTCGATTCGCTGCGCGTCTTCCAGCGCTCGCAGCAGGCGGCGGCCATCGGCTGACCCTGCGCATCAGACGATACGCCGGCCGATCGCACGGATCCCGCCCACGATCAGCACCAGCGCGATCACCACGCCAGACAAGGCCAGGATCACGCGGCGTTCGGGCGCCCGCTTCTTGATGAGCACCGCGAAGTAGTGTGCGGCCACCGCACCCAGCACCACCATCACGATGTGTCCGATGAACGCGGGCTGGAACGGACGCAGTGCCACCGTGAGAATGCCGAGCAGTACCTGCAGGTCGAGTGTGCCCACGAAAACGCGATACAGGATCAGCGCCGCACGGCCGAGCCGGCCCTGTGAGCCGCCTGCCAGCGCAAGCAGCGCGAGCAGCACGGTCAGCGCGCCCGCCAGCAGCACGCAGTAACGCCAGCCCGAGTGGGCCCGGAAGACGAAATCAGCCACAACCCCTCCACGCCAGGTTCGTACGCGTTCGGCGCGCGCAACGTAGAGGCCGCGGGCGGTGCTCGCAAACCGCGGCGCAGCATGTGACAGCGCCGACACTGCGCTGCGCACGCGCTGGCCGCTCGCGGGTGTGGATGCTATTCTGACGCGGGCTCGTCGGCCGGGCCCGTGCGCTATTCCCCCGTAACTGTCAGCCCCGAGGTGTCTCATGCGAGGACGAGCTCGAGCAGTCCTGCTCGCAACGTGTACGACGTTGCTCGCGACGGCTGCCGCGAGCGCGCAGACGCGCGTCACTTCGCCGCAGCAGCAGTTCGGCCACGAGATCGGGGCCGACTACGTCCTGCCCAACTACACGGATCTGACCGCGTACTGGCAGAAGCTGGCCAAGGAATCCGATCGGATGGTCCTCGACACGATCGGCCACTCTGCCGAGGGCCGGCCGCAACTCATGGCCATCATTTCGTCGCCCGAGAACATCCGCAATCTCGATCGCCTCAAGGCGAACGAGCGACGCCTTGCCATGGCCGACGGCCTCACCGAGGACCAGGCCCGGCAGCTCGCGCACGACACCAAGGCCGTGGTCTGGATCGATGGCGGCCTGCACGCAACCGAGGTGCTGGGCGCGCAGCAGCTGATGGAGATCGTCTATCAGCTGGTCAGCATGGACGACCCGGAGACCCTGCGCTTCCTCAATGACCTCGTCATCCTCTGCGTGCAGGTGAATCCCGATGGCATGGAGCTGGTCTCCAACTGGTACATGCGCAATCAGGATGCGCAGCGCCGCTCGACCAACGGAATTCCGCGGCTGTACGAGAAGTACGCGGGCCACGACGACAACCGCGACTTCTACATGGCGAATCTGCCGGAAACGCAGAACGACAATCAGGTGATGTACCGCACGTGGTACCCGGTCGTCGTCTACAATCACCACCAGACGGGACCGGCGGGCGCGGTCATGTTCTCGCCGCCCTTCCGCGATCCGCCCAACTACTACTTCGATTCCGCCATCCAGACGGGTCTCGAGATCGTGGGCGGCTCCATGCACGACCGCTTCGTCACCGAGCACAAACCCGGTGTTACCATGCGGTCCGGCTCCAACTACTCGACCTGGTGGAACGGCGGCCTGCGCACCATGGCCTACTTCCACAACATGATCGGCCTGCTCACCGAGACCATCGGTAATCCCACGCCCGAGCAGATTCCGTTCATTCCCGACCGTCTGCTTTCCAAGAGCGATCTGCCGCTCCCGATCGAACCCCAACCGTGGCACTTCCGGCAGTCCGTCGACTACTCGATCACCGCGGATCGCGCCGTGCTCGACATCGTTTCACGGCGCAGGGAAGAGTTCCTCTACAACATGTACCTGATGGCGAAGCGCGCCATCGACAACGGCAACAGGGACCACTGGACGGATACGCCGAGCCGCATTGCGGCCGCGACCGAGAAGCTCGCCGGTCCGGGCAGGCGGGGCGGTGGCGCCGCCGCCGATGCTGATGAGGTGGGTGGTGGTGGCGGTGGGGGCCGCGGCGGGCGAGGCGGCGGCGGCACGCGCGCCGACTTCGAACGCATGATGCGCGATCCTTCGCTGCGCGATGCACGCGGCTACATCCTTCCGTCCAGCCAGCCGGATTTCCTGACGGCCACGAAATTCGTGCAGGCGCTCACGCGTGGTGGCGTACAGGTGGGTCGCGCAACGCGCGATTTCCAGGTGAACGGCAAGACGTATCCCGCCGGCTCCTATGTGGTGAAGGCGGCGCAGCCGTTCCGCGCGCACGTCATCGACATGTTCGAGCCGCAGGATCACCCGAACGATCTCGCGTATCCCGGCGGTCCGCCCATTCCGCCCTACGACAATGCGGGCTATACGCTGGCCTTCACCATGGGCGTACAGTTCGATCGCATCGTGGAAGGCTTCGACGCACCCGTCGAGATGATTCCCGGCCCCGATGTGGCGCCGCCGCCCGGGCGTGTAGCCGGTTCCGGCAACGCGGGATTCCTGCTCAGCCATGAGGTGAACGACGCGTTTGTCGCCGTGAACCGGCTGCTGAAGGCGAAGAAGGATGTGTACTGGCTGCAGGCCCCCTTCACGGCCAACGGCCACACCTGGCCCGCAGGCACGTTCTACATTCCTGCGGCCGGCGGTGTACGCCCGCTGCTCGATGATCTGGCGAAACAGAAAGGCCTGGTCTTCGAAGCCACCGGCACCAAAGCGGGCAGCGCACTCAAGCTGCAACCCGTCCGCATCGGCCTGCTCGATCGCTACGGCGGCTCCATGCCATCGGGCTGGACGCGCTTCGAGTTCGAGCAGTTCGAGTTCCCCTTCGAGGTGATCTATCCCCAGACCATCGATGCCGGGAACCTGCGCAGCAAATACGACGTGCTCGTCTTCGTCGACGGCATGATTCCGGCCGCCGGCGGTGGCGGACGCGGGGGTCGTGGCGGCGGTGGCGGCGGTGGCTTCGGCGGGCCTGACACGACGTCGCTGCCGGCCGAGTTCCGCGGCTGGGTGGGCAACATCACGGCGGACCGCTCCATACCGCAGATCAAGGCGTTCCTCGATGCGGGCGGTACCGTCATCACGATTGGCAGCTCGACATCGCTGGCAACACACCTCGGCCTGCCCGTCAAGGATCATCTGGTGGAAGTCGTCAACGGCGAGGAGCGCAGTCTGCCACGCACGAAGTTCTACGTGCCGGGGTCAGTGCTCACCGCACGCGTCGATCAGAGCCAGCCGGCAGCGGCCGGACTGGCGGAGCACACGGACTTCTTCTTCGACAGCAGCCCACTGCTGCAGCTGCCGCCCGGAGCCGAGCTGGGTGGTGTGAAGGCCGTGGCGTGGTTCGACAATCCGCACCCGCTGCACAGCGGCTGGGCGCTGGGAGAGACCTACCTCGATGGGGGTGTGATTGCCGCCGAGGCCGCCGTGGGCAAGGGGCACCTGTACCTCTACACGCCCGAGATCCTGTTCCGCGGTCAGCCGCACGGCACGTTCAAGCTGCTCTTCAACGGCATCTACTACGGGCCGGCGGCGTCCGCGACGATGCGCTGATTCGCCGCACCCGCTGCTAACGGCGAGGCACGAGGGGCAGCCGCCCTTCGTGCCTCGCGCTCCATGGGGAAACGACATGTGCGGCCGCTACACGCTCACCAGTGACGCCAGTGAGATCGCCGATGAGTTTGGCGTGGAAGTGCCGCCCGACTATCAGCCGCATTACAACATTGCGCCCAGCCAGTCCGTGCCCGTGGCAGGCCAGGATGCGAAGGGCGAGCGCAAGCTCTCGTTCCTGCGCTGGGGTCTCGTGCCCTGGTGGGCGGAAGACCCGAAGCGCGTGCAGCACACCATCAACGCGCGCGCCGAAACCCTGCTGCTGCGCCGCGTCTTCCGCGAGGCCTTCCAGCAGCGCCGCTGCCTCATCGTGGCCGACGGTTTCTACGAGTGGCGCCGCGCGGAGGGCCGCAGCCAGCCCTTCCGCTTCCACCTGAATGATAACAGGCTGTTCGCCTTCGCCGGCCTCTGGGAACGCTGGCAGGGCGAGGCAGCCGAGCCGCTCTACAGCTGTGCCATTGTGACCACCGATGCCAACCCCGTGGTCGCACCGGTGCACGATCGCATGCCCGTGATGCTCACGCCGGCAGAGCGCGAGCGCTGGCTGGATCCCGCCGCGGACGTGGAAGAGCTTCGTCGCCTGCTGCATCCGTACACGGGCGACGACCTCACCGCGTACGCGGTTTCGGCTGCGGTCAACAACGCCGCCAACGACACACCGGCCTGCATCGAGCCATTGTAGGCGAGCGGCCGATCGGGCTCGGCCGTGCTGGGCCGCCGCGGCACCGGCCCGGGGCGTGGTGTGGAAACGCGAAGCGGGCGACCCCGTCCGGCAGGGCCGCCCGTTCCGTCGGTACTGCAGACAGCGTGTTAGTGGAAGCGGATCGCCAGCCCCGCGCGGAATACCAGGTTGTGCGATGCATCGGTCTCGACGTAGGACTGCGTCTGCAGACCGTTTTTCGCGAACACCTGATCGTTGCGGCGCGCCAGCTCGGCGTTGTCCCACATCACGAGGAAGTCCTCGATGCCCGCCTGGAAGGTGAGGCCGCTCCACGGCAGCGGCACTTCCGTATCCAGACCGAAGTCGGCGCCGTAATAGGTCAGCGGCTGCAGCAGTGCGGCATCCGCCAGCACGTCGTTCTTGGGCATTTCGTGAATGAACGACGGGCCCACGAAGATCGTGGCCGAGAGGCTGTGCATTTGCAGCTCGGAGGTCTGCTCGTTCAGGTGCAGCGCCAGCGCCACCTTGGTCAGCAGAAAGTTGCTGCCCTCGTGCTGATACTGGCGATCGTCCGCGAGTGTGACTTCCGTGGTGCGTCCACGGGACAGGTAGCTGCCGGACGCGACAATGGCGAAACGGTCCAGCGCGCGGTACTCGAACGAGACACCGCCGAGCGGACCCGCCGCCAGATCCACATTGAAGTTGCCGGTGACCGTGCCGGACGGACCCGCCACCTGCCAGCGCTCGTGCCGGCGGGTGGGCGCCGCGATGCCGAAGAAGGGCATGATGCGGAAGCGGGGGCCGTACGAGGGCTTTCCGAAATCGGGCTGGAACTGCGCCTGCGCCAGCGCCGGGCAAAACGCGACCACTGCGAGGGTCGCGAACAGGACTCGCTTCATGAGTGCTCCCTCAGTATTTCGATCGAGGCCGGTATCGGTGTGACCAGGGGGCCGGCCCCTGACACCGCGCCGGCATCTCCATTGCCGGCTGGCGTCGGTCTTAGGATCGACGCCTGTGCAGGTGTGCTTTAGCAGCGATGGACGTGCTGTTTCGCCTGGCGGGATCTCAGAAGGGATCGCGCGCGATGGCGCAGAGGCGGGAGCCGGCGGAGCGCAGGGTCTCGACGCGCTTGCAGAAAGCGAAGCGGACCAGGTGCCGGCCCATGGCCGGGTCATGGAAGAAGCTCGAACCCGGAACCGGCGCGACGCCGCCGCCCCGTGACGCGTCGCCACCATCCGCGCCGCCGCGCGCCAGCCACTTCGAGTAACTCACGTCATCGCGCGTGCTCAGCGCAGAGAAGTCCGCCAGGATGTAGTACGCGCCACCCGGCGGTGCGCAGCGGAAGCCGGCGGCTAACAGTGCGCCATAGAGCACGTCGCGCCGCTCGCGATACTCCTGCGCCATGTTGTCGTAGTATTCCCGGCCGATGGTTTCCAGCGCGACGGCACAGGCTTCCTGCAGCGGCGCAGGCGAGCCCACGGTCAGGAAGTCATGCACCTTGCGGATGGCCTGTGTGATGTCGGGCGGCGCGACGATCGTGCCCACGCGCCAGCCGGTGATGCTGAACGTCTTGGAGAAACCGCTGATCGTGATGGTGCGCTCGCGCATGCCCGGCAGCGTGGCCATCGGCACGTGCTCGGCATCATAACGGATGTGTTCGTAGATCTCGTCCGTGATCGCCAGCAGATCGTGCGCACGGCACAGCTCGGCGATCGCTTCCAGCTCGGCGCGGTCGAATACGCGGCCTGTGGGGTTGTTGGGCGAATTGATCACAATGGCGCGCGTGCGCGGCGATATGGCTGCGCGGATGCGCTCGATGTCCAGAGCGCCGGATGCATCCGAGCGGCACCCAGACGGGGCGGGCGTCACAGAGGATGGCGTCGGGCCCGTAGTTCTCGTAGAACGGCTCGAAGATGATGACTTCGTCACCGGGATCGATCACCGCCATCAGCGCCGCGGCCATGGCTTCCGTCGCGCCGCACGTCACCGTGACTTCCCTCGCCTCGATCCACTTCCATGCCGTAGTCGCGCGCATACTTCGCGGCCAGCGCACGACGCAGCCGCGGCGTGCCCCACGTGACGGCGTACTGATTCACGTCCGCACGAATCGCAGCGCACGCGGCTTCCTTCAACACATCGGGAGCCGGAAAATCCGGAAAGCCCTGCGCCAGATTGATGGCGCCGGCCTCGTTCGCTACGCGCGTCATGTCGCGGATCACGGATTCTGTGAAGCCGTGCGTGCGCCGGGCGGTGCGGTTCATTGGGCTGGCCGCTGTGGGTGTCGCTGGTTCGTCTGCCGGAATGCTAACCGCAGCGACGGCGCGCGCAAGTAAGCGCCGGCCGGCCCCGACGCGCGGCCGCGCCCCGCTGCGCGGGCCGAGGCTGGCCGGGCCGCGGCAGCGGCAACATAATTGGCGCGGCTGCGCCTGCCTCCTCACGGGCGCAGCGGGGTATTGCAGAACATCACGGGCGACGACGCTGCACGACGTCTTCTTCGGGTCGGGAAGGGAAGCCTGCAATGAGTTCGAGAACAGCTTCGGCGCCCGCGCGCAACGCTGCGCGTCGGCGATCGTTCCTTCGAGTATTTCCGTCTGGCCGCGCTGGACGCAGCGGGTCTGCCGGTCAGTCGCCTGCCGTTTTCGCTCCGCATCCTGCTGGAAGCACTGCTGCGCGCGGAGGACGGCGAGACGCGTTACCGCCGATGACATCCGCGCACTGGCGCGCTGGCAGCCGGGCGCCGAGCCGAGCCGCGAAATCGCGTTCACGCCGGCGCGCGTGCTCATGCAGGACTTCACCGGTGTGCCCGCCGTGGTCGATCTCGCCGCCATGCGCGATGCCATGCAGCGCATGGGCGGCGACCCGCGCTGCATCAATCCACTGCAGCCCGCCGAGCTGGTGATCGACCACTCGGTGCAGGTCGACGAGTTCGGCACGCGCATGGCTTTCCGGACGAATGTCGAGCGCGAGTACGAGCGCAATCGCGAGCGCTACGCGTTCCTGCGCTGGGGCCAGCAGCTCCTTCAACAACTTCAAGGTCGTCCCGCCCGGCACCGGGCATCGTACACCAGGTCAATCTCGAGTACCTGGCACGCGTCGTGTTCGCGGCCGAGCGCGCCGGCGGCGCGCTGCATGGCCTACCCCGACACGCTCGTCGGCACCGACTCGCACAGCACCATGATCAACGGGCTGGGCGTGCTCGGCTGGGGCGTGGGCGGCATCGAGGCCGAGGCCGCCATGCTCGGCCAGCCGGTGTCCATGCTGATCCCGCAGGTCGTCGGCTTCCGCATGACGGGTGAGCTGGCCGAAGGCGCCACCGCCACGGACCTCGTGCTCACCGTCACCGAGATGCTGCGCAAAAAGGGCGTCGTCGGCAAATTCGTCGAATTCTTCGGCCCCGGTCTCGCCTCGCTCCGCCTCGCGGATCGCGCGACCATCGCCAACATGGCGCCCGAGTACGGCGCCACCTGCGGCATCTTCCCCGTCGATGACCTGACACTCGCGTTATCTTCGCGTTCACCGGCCGCTCGAGCCGAGCAGGTCGCGCTCGTCGAAGCGTACATGAAGGAGCAGGGCCTGTTCCATGGCAGCGACACGCCGCGATGCCGAGTACACGGACACGCTGAGCTCGACCTGGCGACGGTCGAGCCCAGCATCGCGGGACCGCGCCGGCCGCAGGACCGCGTGCCGCTCTCCGGTGTGAAGCCGTCCTTCCTCAAGTCGCTCGACCTGATGCTCGACGCGGCCGGTCCCCGACCCGCGCGCAGTGAGGTCAACCGCTGGGCCGGCGAAGGGGGCGGTGCCACGGCCCATGGTCGAGACACACAGGCACCGGCCGGGTGTGCAGACGGTCATCAACGGCGTCGAATGCGAGCTGTTCGATGGCGCCGTCGTGATCGCCGCCATTACCAGCTGCACGAACACATCGAATCCCCAGCGTGATGGTGGCGGCCGGACTGCTCGCGAAGAAAGCGGTCGAGCGCGGACTGACATCCCAGCCGTGGGTGAAGACCAGCCTCGCGCCCGGATCCAAGGTCGTGACCGACTACCTCGCCGATGCCGACCTGACGCAGTACCTGGACCAGCTCGGTTTCAACCTCGTCGGCTATGGCTGCACCACCTGCATCGGCAACAGCGGCCCGCTGCCCGGGCGGTTTCGGAAGCCATCGAGAAGGGCGGGCTCGTCGTGTGCGCGGTGCTCAGCGGCAATCGCAACTTCGAGGGCCGCATCCAGTCCGAGGTACGCGCGAACTACCTGGCGTCGCCGCCGCTGGTGGTCGCCTACGCGCTGGCCGGCCGCATGGACATCGACCTGTACAACGAGCCGTTCGGCACGGACCGGCAGGGACGCTCCGTGTTTCTGCGCGACATCTGGCCCACGCAGCACGAGATCGAGTACGCGTGGCCAGCAGGTCGGTGCGACCCGGAGATGTTCCAGCGCGCAGTACGCGCACGTGTTCGATGGCGACGACGCATGGCGGGCACTGCCCGTGCCCGAATCGCGACCTCTACGCATGGGACGCCGACTCCACCTACATCAAGCAACCCGCCCTACTTCGACGGCATGCCGCATGAGCCGCCCGCCATTGCCGACATCCGCGGGCGCGCGCGTGCTGGCCGTGCTCGGCGACAGCATCACGACGGACCACATCTCGCCCGCCGGCTCCATCAAGAAGGACAGTCCCGCCGGCCGCTACCTGCTCGAGCACGGCGTGCGAAGTGAAGGACTTCAACTCCTACGGTTCGCGCCGCGGCAATCACGAAGTGATGATGCGCGGAACCTTCGCCAACGTGCGCCTGCGCAATCTGCTCGATCCCGGACGTCGAGGGCGGCTTCACCACGTATCTGCCGGGCGGCGAGCGCATGAGCATCTTCGACGCCGCCATGAAATACCAGGCCGCCGGCGTGCCGCTCGTCATGCTCGCCGGCAAGGAATACGGCACCGGCTCCTCACGCGACTGGGCCGCCAAAGGACCGCTCCTGCTGGGTGTGCGGGCCGTGATCGCCGAGAGCTTCGAGCGCATCCACCGCTCCAACCTCATTGGCATGGGCGTGCTGCCGCTCCAGTTCGTCGCGGGCGAGAGCGTGGCCAGCCTCGGGCTCACCGGCCACGAGATCTTCGACCTCACGGGCCTGGCCGAGTCCTGTCACGCCCGGCCTCCGGGCAGCGCACCTTGACCGTGCGCGCCACCCGGCCCGACAGAGCGAGCTTCGAGTTCAACGCCATCATCCGCGCCGACACGCCCCAGGAAATCGAGTACTACCGCCACGGCGGCATCCTGCAATACGTGCTGCGCCGCCTGCGCGCCGCTCCATGACGGCAGCGGAGGTGGAAGCGTCGTCGCCTCCACCTCCGCTCTCCAGCCTCCGCTCCGGAACGCGCGAGACTCGAGTGCCCGCTGATCAGTGCTCTCGCCGGCCCTGACTCCCGGCCTCCACCACGACACCGATCCGAAGCCCCGGCTGGATGAAACCCCAGGCCGCAGAGCCCTGCCGGCGGTCGCCGGGCAGGCGATAGCCCACGGCGCGCGACCGATGGAAGCGCTCGTGTTCGCGCTCCAGCCGCTCGTGCAGTTTCGCATGGGCACGCTCCCAGCCGGGATTGCGGGCAACCCAGCCGTGCTCGCGATGCCACTGCTCGTGTTCGCGCTCCAGGCGCTCCAGCAGCTGCGCGTGCTCCCGCACTAACACGCTGCGAGCATCGTAGCGCGCGGGGTAGCGGCCGTCCCGGCGTTCGGCGACCACGTTGCAGTCGCTGTCATGCCGGTCGCGCCGGCCGTCGGCATCGTTCCAGTCGTGCGAGCCCGCGTCGCGATCACGATTCCGGGCGCGGTCGTTGTCATCGCATTCATCCCGATCGCCATCGGCTCGACTATCACCGCGCGGCACCATCACACCGGTCGCCTGTCCCTGGCGCGCCCGCTCTGCATGGGTGTCCCGCCCCTGCGCCAGCACCGGCGCCGCCAGCGAGACTGTGAGTGCCGTCGTCATCAGAACCAAACGTCGAGTGCTCATTGCTCCTCCCTCGTGCGAGTGCACCCGGCTTCAGGGCAGGGCCCGTTCCTTGCCCCGGTCGTGGACCGTATTTCGTTGCAGGGCAGGTGGTTGCACGAATCGATCTGCGGGCCCGTGCGCCTCGCACTGACCGGAAACGGTGTCACTCCGCTGTGCCGGTCGCGGGACAGACGCGAACGCAAAGCGGCGGCGTCGCCTGCAAGGATCGTGTTAGGAGAGGCTCAGGCGGCGGGCCGCGCTTCGGTCCAGCCGCGGGCCGCGACTTCCCACTGGTCCGTCACCACATTGCCCTGCACGGCCCAGAGGATGGGCTGGAGATTCACCGAATAGCAGACGTGGTTGGGGACGATGCGCACGAGGTCGCCCACGGCCGGCCGCCAGTCGCTCTGCGTCAGATCGAGAATGCCGTGCTCCTCGCTCATGCTGCGCACCAGCACCTCGGGTCTGTCGAGCAGTGCGCCATAGCCTTCGCCTTCCGCACCGCGCACCGGCTCCCGGCCGATCGCCTTCGAGCCGGCATCCACCACGGCCTGGCCGGGCACTGCCGTGCTTACCACCGTGGCGAGCACGGTGTAGGCGCAGTCATCGGCTGTGCACGCACCGATCTCCGCCGTGCCGCGATCGTTGAAGATGTACGTGCCGGGCCGGATCTCGGTCAGGCCCGCGACTTCGTGCGAGGAATATGCGGTGGGCGTCGAGCCGCCGCTCACCGCCGCCGGCGTCAGCCCTGCCGCACGCAGCGCATCCAGCCGCTCTGCCAGATCCTGCGAAAGCCGCTGCTGCCAGGGAGTCTGCTCCTCGACACGCTGGCGAATGTGACCCGGATAGAACATCACGCCGCGATAGGCGATGCCGCGCGCATCGATCGCGCGCTGCGCCAGCTGCACCACGTCCTGCGTGCGCGGCAATCCCACACGGTGCATACCCACATCCATTTCGACATAGACGCCAATGGTGCGGCCCGCCGCGGCCGCCGCGACCGAAAGCGCGTCGAGTGCGCTGGTCGAGTCCAGGCCCACCGTCACGCGCACGGGTTCCGGCAGCGCGACGATGCCGTTCAGCCGCACGCGTCCCACAGGCGGGTACGCCATGAGAATGTCGTCCGCCACCGCGGACATGCAGCGCGCTTCGTGCAGTGTGGCGACCGTCAGACCCGCCGCGCCGCGGCGCAGCTGCTCGCGGGCCAGCGCCGGCACCTTGTGCGTCTTGATGTGCGGTCGCAGCGCCAGCCCGTGAACCCGCGTGTACTCAGCCAGCCGATCCAGGTTGGCGCGCATGCGGTCGACGTCCACCAGTCCGGCGGGCGTCGTCAGCTCGTGCACCGTACGAGGCTGTGTCATGGCGTCGTCGCCTACATCTTTTCCACGGTGAAGCTGCCGATGTGCCCATTGAGGTTGTGGCTGAAGCGCATACCGGCGATGCCGTTCAGCGGGCTCATGGCTTCCAGCTGGCTGCGGTCCAGGCTGCCCACTTCCCTGCCGTTGGCCAGCAGGCGCACCTTGTCCGCGCCCACTTCCACTGACAGCGTATTTGTCTGCTTGCTGGACGCGTCCGCCGCCTGGATGGCCGGGTTCGCGGTCCACGTCTGCACATCGTGCACCGCCGCGCCCGCGCGATGCCGCAGCTCCCACTCGCCACTCTTGTGGATGATGAAGTAGAAGTAGGTCTGGTTGTCCCTGTCCAGGTTCGAGCCGCCGAAGATGAGACCGTAGGATTCACCGCCCGCGCCATGCCCTGCGGGCTGCAGCACGCCTGCGAACTGCGCGGTCACGCGATAGCTTCCTGACGCTGTGTTAGTAGCGTTCCACAGGATGGTGTGCGGGCCCAGGGTGACGTGGTAACCGCTGCCCATCGTCACGAACTTGACCTGGTCGGTCGATTCGCTGGCCTGATCCACGCGGGCGTGCCAGCCCGGCGGAAACACACCGCCGCCTTCGATCTTCTTCGTTGGATCACCCATGTGACCCTGCGCCGCCAGCGGCGCCGCCAGTGCCAGCATACCCACCACTGCGATCATCGCGCGCATGCATCCTCCATCCAGGTGGCTGTCCGCCGGCCATCCCTCGGCCGCTGGGAGCAAGCTACGGCCGGTCCAATGCCGGCGGAAGCCGATTCGCACGCCCGCCATGACGGCTGGGTAACTCTCCGTCGGGCTTCGATATGAGGCCATCGCCCGCGCAGGCGAGGCCGGCCCGGCCGATTACGGTCGTCCCGGGCCAGTTGCCCGCGTCCGGCCGCGCGCATTAGCATCCGGCTGTGAATGGACCAATCGCACTCGCCGCAGCATTCACGGCCGTGCTGGCCGGTTGCGGTGTCTTCTGGGTGCTGCAGCGTCGCCGTGCCGCCCGCCGTCTCTATCGTCGCACGCTCGAGAACGCGCTCGCCGATGGCACGCTCGCGCCGGAAGAAATCGCCGAACTGGAACGCATCCGCGCGGAGCGTGACCTCACGCACGCCGAGGTGCGCATGGTGGCGCGCGCCATCTGACCGTGGCGCGCTGCGTAGCGCGCTGGCCGATGCGCGTCTCACGCCGGAAGAGGATCAGCAGCTGATCCGGCTGCAGCAGCAGCTCGGCCTGAGCGAGGAGGATCTGGGCGAGGATGTGAATCGGCTGGCCCGCCTGCGGCTGCTGGCCCGGGTTGAAGCGGGCGAACTGCCCACCGTCGAATCGCCGTTGCCGCTCGTGCCACGCGAAGTCTGTCACTGGGTGGTGCAGGCCTCGCTTGCCGACCGACTGGAGATGCCCGGCCGTCCCCGCCTCGAGCCGCAGGGTGTGACCCTGGCCGTGACCGGCGGGCGCCGGTTCTCCGCCGCGGGCCACCGTGCCGCGCTGCGTCCCAACGAGGAAATCCTGCCCGTCGACCTCGGCATGTTCGTCGTCACCAGTCGCCGTACGCTGTTTCAGGGCGCCAAGCGCACAGTCAGCATCCCGCACGCACGACTCGAGAGTGTCGTGCTCTTCGCCGACGGCCTTCGCCTCGATGAATCCGTCGACAGCGCGCGCGGCTTCATCCTCGTCGAGGACGCCGAGCTGACCGCAGCCATCCTCCTGCAGGCCGCTCGCCGCCGCCGCGAAGAGATTCGCCCCACACGACGAGGCCGCAGCGCCTGAATCAGTCGGAAGATCGTTGCTACGTGCTCGTGCGCAGCAACGCGGGCGCTCCGGCTTGATCGCATCTCCTCGCCCATTAACGTCGTCCTGCGCGCGTGCGATACTCGTGATCATTCGCGAAACGCGTGCGTCGGGGCGTTAGCTCAGCTGGGAGAGCGTCTGGTTTGCAACCAGAAGGTCACCGGTTCGATCCCGGTACGCTCCATTCTCCACCATTGCGCGAACCGGGAATCGGGCGACACGGCAGAGCGACCGCGGGCGCGCTGCCGCTCAGCGATGGCGATCCCCGGCGTCAGGGCCTCGTTCCTCGCGCACCGACGCCAACCAGGCCTCTGCGTCGGCCGGCTTCCGAAAAACCCCGATGCGCTCGAAGTAGTGGCGGATGAGGGCTTCGTAGAGCATGCTCGTTTCCCGAGCGCTTTCCGTGTCTACCACAATGGCGAGCGCGCCCCAGCGCAGTGTGGGCGCGAGTGATGCCGTCCTGCCCGCTGCAGCCTCGATCTGGTCGAGCGTCGGCTTTGACGTCAATCCGCTGAGATCGAGATGCACGTCGAGAGGCTGGGGCAACGAAGGTGTGCTCCTGAGCTCCTGGAAGTGGGCCAGCACTTCCGCCAGAGTCGTGTGCCCGCTGCACCGCGTGCGAATCAGGCAAAGGTCCGAATGGACCGCGTAGGAAACGGGCATCGCAGCAACCCCGGGAGTGGGTTCGAGTTCTCCTGTTGCACCACTGCGCGCCTCAGCCCGCGCGCGACGCTGATCTGCCGGCGAACGTTCCACAGGACCGCTCGTTCAAGGTATAGCGAGTAAGGGCGCCCACCAAGTCGATCCGCTTGCCGCCCACGCCGCAGCAGTGCACGGACCGCCTGCAAGGGCGGCGGCGCTGTCAGAGGGGCTCCCCATCTTCAGGGCGCTGAGACGCGGGCCCGCGGCATCGCGCCGCCGGCTCGTCGCGGAACCGACGAGGGTTCGAACAGGGCGTAACGCCCGGGGCAGGCACATGAGTGCGCCAGAGGCGGCGGCGACGGCTCGCGTGCGCCGCGAGCTGGAAAACCTGCGCGACCGCGCAGGCTGGCTCTCCGAAAAGCACGGTGCCGGCGATATGCGGGAGGAATATCTCGCGCAGTCCAGGCTGTACGCGCGCGCGCTGGCTTGTATGGAGCTGGCGCCCGTGCAGCCGCTCGCCTGCGGCTGCCAGTGGGCGCTCGCCATGACGGAAGACGGGCCGGGCCATATGACGCTGATCATCCGCCTCGAGCGCAGCGGTGCCGGGTGCGACAACGCCCACGCGCGGCTGCCCGGAATCGTCGCGGGGCTGCGTCCGGCACACGACTGACACCCCGTGCGCGGCTAACCATATATTACGGGGCGACCCGCTGTTCCTCGCGCGCCCGTCCCTGTTTTCGATGCGTGAGCGCGGCTGGCCGCGTGTCACACCCGGGATGTGCGCCGGCCTGGACTTGTTGTCACGGGCCGGCCGCAGCGCCGGGGTCGCGGCGGGCGCCCCCGCATGCCCCTGCAGGTTTAACTGTGTGTTAAGAACCCGCGGCGTGTTAAGAACCCGCGGCGTTCGCAGAATGCAAGAGCCCGCGACTTGCATTCTGCAAGCGTGGACGGTGACCCTTGCGTCAGCGTGCGTGCCGGGCGTGAGGCTGTGGCGTGCGAACACCGGCGTTCGCACGCAAAGCGATGCAGCCCTGCCACGAATCGTTCCACCGCCGGACACGCCGCGTGCGCTCCGCGGGGCTTCGTGAAAGGGCAGGGCAGGAGCAGGCGACCGCGTGCAACTACTTCACCGAGAAGCGCTTGTGCCTGCGACGACATGCCGTCGTCGGCCCGGCCGCTGGAGCGGAGGGCGGTGGCACGGGCGATGCTGACACGAGCATGTCAACGGTGCGCGATGGAGCGCGCCGCGCGGAGCCGCGCGACGGTCCGCCAACTCACGGAACGGGTGGAGGGTTTCGACGGTGAAACGTTTCCTGCTGATCGGCGCGCTCGCAGCCATGACGGTCTCCCCGGCTGCCGCCCAGGAAAAAATCAAGTTCACAAGCGCTGGTGGCGTCACCGGTTTCGGCTACTACGTGGGTCAGTACCAGGGGGTGCTGCTCTCCGAGCCGGGCCAGCCCAGCATTGATCTGTACTGCGTCGATTTTCTGCACCACATCTCGCTGAACCAGGTGTGGATGGCGAACCTCTCCTCGCTGGCCGGCGATCTGAGCATGACACGCGGCGGTGCGACGGCCTATGCGCTCTATCTGCGAGCCGCGTGGCTGACGCAGCAGTACAGCAGGAACGCGACCGCCGAGTGGAAGAACATCCAGGCCACGATCTGGCGCCTGTTCACGAGCGCCGGACCGACGCCCACCAGTGGGGACTACTGGCTCAATCTCGCGAACCAGCACTACAGCGAGGTCAATCCGAAGTACTTCTATGTGGTGACGGACGTGGACAAGGATCGCGGTGGCACGCAGGAGTTCCTGACGTACGTGACACCGGAGCCCGGGACCGTCGCCCTGTTCGCGACGGGTCTCCTGCTGCTGGGCGTGCTGGCGATGCGGCGCCGCCGGTCCTTCCGCTTCGAGCGCGTCTGATCGAGAATGAGCTACGTGCTGCAGGACAATCGTAGCGGCCTGGGCCGCATGAGTGGCGCCGCGTATTTCGTGGCGCTGCTGCTGGTGCTGACACCGGCGTTCGATTTCGTCGGCAATGTTCTGCCGCTGCACCCATCGCAACTGGACTGGCGCTACGGGGTGTCCGGCCTGCTGTCCGGGTTCCTGCTGACGCCGCTGCTGGGAATGGTGCTGGCCAGCGCGGTCGCGCTTGCCGGCAACCAGCGAGGTGCGCGCGTGGTGGTGGGTTCGCTGAATCTGGCGTGCGCACTCGCGCTCGGCCTGCTCGTGCCGCTGTTCGTGCTGGACTTCTTTCAGCTGCGCGCGAGTGTGCCAGCAGGCGAGCTGCCGTTGTTCCAGGTGGCGGGCATGCGGGCCATCGCGAAGCACGTAACAGCCGCGTTCGCGTTCCTCTGGCTGGGTACCGCCTGCCTGCGCGCGCTGCCGCGCCGGAGCGCGGGTGTGGCGCCGGGCGTGATCACGGCGCCCGAGCGCGCAACGAAGGTGGCCGCGACCCGCAGCTGAGTCGCGGTACGAAGCAGGCACGGCTGCACGGATTCGAGGCGACGCGTCGCATGCCACCGACGCGTCGCTTCGTCATTTCGCCGACGCGGGGAAGGCACTGATCCGCGCGGGGGTACCGCCTCGACACAGGCCCGGCTATCTTGCCGGCCGTGCAACTGGAACAGCCCGCCCGAACGCGCGCCACGGCGCCGGATGGCGAACCGGCCGACCGTGACCTGCCGCGCAGTCTCGGTCTCTGGAGCGCCATGGCGGTGCTCGTGGGCAGTACCATAGGCAGCGGCATCTTCCGTGTACCGAGCAGCGTCGCCGGCGATGTGGGCACCCTGGGCGGCATCATTCTGGTGTGGGTCGCGGGCGCAATCGTTGCGCTGTTCGGGGCACTCACGCTCGCCGAGCTGACAGCGCTGTTCCCGCGGTCCGGCGGCATCTACGTCTTCCTGCGCGAAGCCTACGGTCCGGTGCCGGCGTTCCTGTTCGGCTGGACGGAGCTGGTGATCATCCGGCCCTCCGCGCTGGGTGCCATTGCCGTCATCTTCGCGGCCTACACGAGTCGCTTCCTGCCCATGTCCGAGGTGGGCCAGCGCGTGCTCGCGGGCGCGCTCATCGCCGGGATTGGCGCCGCCAACATCCGCTCGGTCCGCTGGGGCGCGGCCATCGAGAACTCGACCACACTGGCCAAGGTGATCGCGCTCGTGTTCGTGGGACTGCTGGCGTTCGCGTTCGGCACTGGCCATGGCGCGCTGTCCGGTCCCATGGTGTGGGCTCCCACCACCATGGGTGGTTTCGGGATCGCCATGATCGGCGTGCTGTGGGCCTACGATGGCTGGGCCGACCTCACGTTCATGGCGGGCGAGATCCGCAGCCCCGAACGCAATCTCCCGCGCGCACTCGTGCTGGGCACGGCGGCCGTGGTGCTGGTCTACCTGATCACGAACGCCGCGTACCTCTACGTGCTGCCGCTACCGGATGTGGCGGCATCCGAGCTGGTGGCGGCGGACGCGGCCACGCGCATCTTCGGCGACCGCGGCGCCGCGATTGTGGCGGCTCTCGTCATGCTGTCCACGTTCGGTTCGCTGAACGGTTCGATGATGACGGGGCCGCGCATTTTCTTCGCCATGGCTTCGGATCGCCTGTTCTTCAAGCCGGTTGCCGCCGTGCATCCGCGCTGGCACACCCCCTGGGCCGCGATCGCGCTCGCCACCGGGCTGGGCATAGCGTATGTGTCCGTGCGGCCGTTCGAGCGGCTTGCCGGCGACTTCGTACTCGGCATCTGGCCCTTCTATGCGCTCGGTGTGGGTGCGGTTTTCCTGCTGCGCCGCCGCCGTCCCGAGCTGCACCGGCCCTATCGCACCACGGGCTATCCCTTCGTTCCGCTGGTATTCCTCATCGGTTCCGTCGGACTGCTGGCCAATGCCCTCGTGCGCCAGACAGCCACGACGCTGCTCGACTTCGGCATCATCCTCGCCGGTGTGCCGGTCTACTACGTCTGGCGCTCCTGGCGCAGCAAGCGGGAAGGTCGTGTGACGGCGTGAGCATTGGCGCGCTGCTGGCTGCTGTTCTCAACTGGATCGGTCGCGCCACGGTGATGCTCTGGCAGACATTCAAGGTGCTGCCCCGGCCTCGCCTCTACATCAATGCGGCCCTGCAGCAGGCCTATGTGATGGGCATCGCCTCGCTGCCACTGGTTCTCTTCATGGCGTTCCTCGGCGGCGCGGTCACTTCACAGCAGACCGGCGCGCAATTCACCGGAGGCCTGCCCCTCTGGGTGGTGGGCAGCGTTCTGGCCGCCAGCGTGATCACCGAGCTGGGCCCGCTGCTCATGGGCATCGTGATGATGGCCCGCATTGGCGCCGCCATTGCCGCGGAACTGGCTTCCATGAAGGTGACCGAGCAGATCGATGCGCTGTACGCCATGGGCCGTGACCCGGTCGCGTTCCTGGTCGCACCCCGCGTCGTGGCCGGCCTGCTCGTGTTCCCGCCACTCACCGTCCTGTCCGACGCCATGGGCATGGCCGCCGGCTGGTTCGTCGGCCTGCTCGCCGTGAAAGGGCTGACATCTGCCGACGTGATCTACGGCATGCGCTTCTACTTCCGCCCCTGGCCGCTCTTCTTCTCCGTCATCAAGGGCGGCCTCTTCGGACTCGCCATCACCTTCATCGCCTGCTTCGTCGGCCTCGAAGGCAAAGGCGGCGCCGAAGGCGTAGGTCGCGCCACCACCACCGCCGTCGTGCTCACCACCATCATTCTCATGGCGCTCGATGTCTTGCTGGTCCCATTGCTGAAGGCGTTCTGAACCGGAAACCGCGTTTCTGGGGCTCGGGCTGGGGCCGGGAACGGCATCAACAGAACGACTGCGTTGCTCGGGCTGGCTGCCGGGGCTGGTTGCCCGGGAACGGAGCCGCACCTCTGACGCTTGCCCCTGCTGAAACCGAACCGCCTTGCCCGGAATTGAATCTTACGCCTGCGTGCGGGTAGAACATGCGCGTCGTCAAACCGACGGCACGAGCCATGACGTGGCGGGGATCGAAAGGACGCGCGCGGAATCTGGAGCCGCGGGTCGCCCGATCCGTGGTTGCCGTTCCCAAGCAACCAGCGCGAGCCCCAGCCCGAGAAACGCTTCTCCGGATTCTGTTCGAACCACAACGCCCGGGTGCCAATGATCGAGTACCGCAACCTGCACAAGTCGTTCGGCGCGCTCGAGGTCCTGCGCGGTGTGAATCTCACCGTGGAAGAGGGGCAGACGCTGGCGTTGCTGGGGCCCTCGGGCAGCGGCAAGAGCGTGCTGCTGAAACACGCCATTGGGCTGCTCGAGCCGGATGAGGGCGACGTGATCGTGGACGGCATTGCCATCTCGCGCGCCACACCGGAGGAGTTGAAGCGCGTGCGCCGCAATCTGGGGTACGTGTTCCAGAACGCGGCGTTGTTCGACTCGCTCACGGTTGCCGAGAATCTGGCGTTGGCGCAGGTGGATGAAACCAGCACGACGTCGGTCCGGGACCTGCGTGAAGATGCCCTGGAGCTGCTGGCCAGAGTGAACCTGACAGCGGACGTGCTCACCAAACACCCGGCCGAATTGTCGGGCGGCATGCGCAAGCGCGTCGCTGTAGCGCGCGCCATTGCCAGCCGGCCGCGTTATCTGTTGTGGGATGAGCCGACGACGGGGCTGGATCCGGTGAACGCGGACAACATTGACCAGCTCATTTTCGATCTCGGCCGGAGCCTCGGCGTTACCAGCATTGTAGTGACGCACGACCTCGATACCACGTTCGATGTCGGCGATCACATCGCGCTGTTGTACGAGGGAAAGATTCGCGCGAATGCGTCGCCGGCCGAGATCATGGCGAGCGAGGATCCTGTCGTGCAGAAATTCGTGCGCAGGACCAAAATCATGGAATCGGCGGCGGCTCACTAGGCCGCGGGAACGGGACGGGATTCGGCAAAATGGACAAACGCAAGCGCAACATTACGGCTCTCGGACTGCTGGTGGTGATCGCCACCGTGGTTTTCTTCTGGGGCCTCTACTATCTGCTCGGCAATCCGCTGCTCACAGGTGGACTCGACCTGACCATCGCGATGCAGAATGGCGCCGGCCTGAAGCGAGGCGATCGCGTCTTCGTGAACGGCGTGGACGTCGGACTGGTACAGAATGTGGACCTCGATCCCTCCGGCGGTGTCGTGGTGGGTATTCGCGTGCGCGATGATCTGGCACTGCCACGGGACACGAAGGCGGCGGTGATGGGCGACGTCTTCGGCGCGCATTCCGTCCAGCTTCAGCCGGGTATCGCGGTGCTGCGCCTGGAGGACAAGGACACGCTGCGCGGCGCCGCCTCTCCGCAGATCACGGAGCTGGCTGCAGATCTCGGTGCGCGGACGAAGGCGGTGCTGGGGACCGTGGATTCGCTGCTCTCGTCCGAGGCGGTGCGGAACGTGCAGGCTACCGCTGCCGAGTTGCCCGCCAGCGCGGTGCAGCTGCGCGAGACGTTCGTACAGTTGCGTCAGGCCGCGGTTTCGCTGCGCCGCACGGCGGACGAGTTCGCGGAGGCGCACACGGGTGATGCCGTGAACCGCGCACTCGGTCAGCTGGATGCGGCGACCGGCGAATTCGAGAAGACGGCGCAGGCACTGACCTCCGCCGCGAACAGCATGGAGCGCTCGCTCGACTCGTTCCAGTCCGTCATGGCCAAGATCGACCACGGACAGGGCACCATGGGCCGGCTGGTGAATGATTCGACGATGTACATGGAGCTGCATCAGACATTGCACGAGTTCCGCCTGCTCGCGACCGACATTCGCGAGCGTCCGAGTCGCTACATCAACGTCCGCATTTTCTGAGGCGCACGGAGCAGGACACATGTCGCCCTGGGTTCGCGCTGGCTTGCTTCTCATCGCGCTCGTGGCGTGCGCCGCGGGCGGCGCCGCCCTCGCCGCGCTGCGTGCCCGTTCGCTCCATGAGGGGCGAACGGATCACGCGATGATCTCGGTGGCGGTTGCGCTGCTGGCGGTGGGTGCGCTCTGCACTGCCGCGGGCGGCGGTCTGATCGGCGTGCTGGCTTTCGGCGGCGTGTCCGTGTGGGCCAGCTACATCGCCACGGCGCAGCGCCTGGGCATCTTCCGCGTGCAGTCCGCGCAGCCCGAGGAAGCCGCCATGGAGAGGCATCACCCGCACGCCTGACGGCCGGAGCTCCAAACCCGGTCCGTGCAGCACGCATCATCGATATCGCGAGAATCGGCACGCCCCGTGGCGATCGCCAACGGCAGTGTCATCGCGTTCCGGCCCGCCTCGCCGTCCGGCCGCGCTGCGCCTGCCATCCCACTCGACATTGTCGCCTGTCTTGTTCGAGCCGCGGCCCCACCCCTACTTTCCGCGCCTCGATAACAGGGTGGCGAGAGTCGAACAGGCATGGCCAACGAATCCGACCTGATGGACAAGCTGGTCTCGCTCTGCAAACGGCGAGGCTATGTATTTCAGACGTCCGAGATCTATGGCGGCACCGGGTCCGTCTGGGATTACGGCCCGCTCGGGGTCGAGTTGCAGCACAATGTCAAGGAAGCGTGGTGGCGGGAGATGGTGCTGGCACGCGACGACATCGAGGGCCTCGACGCCTCCATCCTCATGAATCCGCGCGTCTGGGAAGCCAGCGGGCACGTGGCCGGCTTCACGGACCCGCTGGTCGAGTGCAGCAACTGCCATCGCCGCTTCCGCGCCGATGCGCCGGAGCTGGCGACAGGGCAATGCCCCGTGTGCGGCGCGCGCAACAGCTTCACCGAGCCGCGCCTGTTCAATCTCATGTTCAAGACCTTCATGGGCGCCGTCGAAGAGGACGCGGCCGTGGTCTATCTGCGGCCCGAAACCGCGCAGGGCAGCTACGTCAACTTCCTGAACGTGCTCAACGCCGCGCGCCAGCGCATTCCCTTCGGCATTGCGCAGATCGGCAAGGCGTTCCGCAACGAGATCACACCCGGCAACTTCATCTTCCGTACGCGTGAATTCGAGCAGATGGAAATGCAGTTCTTCGTCGAGCCGGGTAGTGACGAAGAGTGGTTCGAGTACTGGCGCGCGCAGCGCATGGCGTTCGTTCAGGACCTGGGCATCACGCCCTCCAGGCTGCGCTTCCACGAGCATGGCAAGGATGAGCTGGCACATTACGCCAAACGCGCGTTCGACATACAGTACGAGTTTCCCTTCGGCTGGCAGGAATTCGAAGGCATTCACAATCGCACGGACTTCGATCTGCGGCGCCACCAGGAGTATTCGGGGAAGAAGCTCGAGTACGTCGATCCCGTCGATCGCAACAAACGCTTCCTGCCGTACGTCGTCGAGACCGCCGTCGGCGTCGGTCGCACCATGCTGGTGGCGCTGGTGGATGCGTATCGCGAAGAGGCGCTCGAAGGCGAAACCCGCGTCGTCCTCGCGCTGCACCCCCGCCTGGCACCCATCAAGGCAGCCGTTTTTCCGCTGGTCAACAAGGAGGGCATGCCGGAAATCGCGCGCAATGTGCATCGCGCGCTGCGCAATGCCGGCCTCAATTCGTTTTTCGACGATGGCGGCTCCATCGGCCGGCGCTACCGCAGGCAGGACGAGGCGGGCACGCCCTGGGCCATCACGGTGGACGGACAATCGCTGGAAGACGGCACCGTCACCGTGCGCGACCGTGATACCCTGCGCCAGGAGCGCATCGGCACGGATCACGTCGTCAACTACATCCGCGAACGTATCGCCAACCCGAAAGTCTGAGCGGTCCGCTACCCCGGCGAAGGGCGCTCGACACAGGAGGAGGAGTGGCAAAGAACCAGGAGCATTTCTCCAGTCGCTGGGGCATGATGCTGGCCATGCTGGGCATGGCGGTGGGTACGGGCAACATTCTGGCGTTTCCCACGCATTGTCGCGAACAACGGCGGCGGCGCCTTCCTGGTCGCCTGGGTCGTGTTCCTGCTCATCTGGTCCGTGCCGCTGATCCTCGTGGAATTCGCGCTCGGCAAATTCACGCGCTACGGCACAGTCGGCTCGTTCGCACGCATCATGGGCAGGAAGTACGCGTGGCTGGGCGCGTGGGTGGCCTGGACTGCCATCGCCATCATGTTCTACTACGCCGTGGTTGCCGGGTGGACCATCCGCTACACGGTGGCGTCCGTGCTGGGCCAGATCGGCGCGGAACGGCCGGGCGCGTTGTGGGAGCGCTTCGCGTACACGCCGACGGCCGTGTTCTATCAGGCCATTGCCTTCGGCCTGGGCATTGTGGTCGTGGCGCGCGGCGTGAAAGGCATTGAAGCGGCCACGAAGATCCTGATCCCTTCGCTTTTCGTGCTCGTGATCGTGCTGGCCGTGCGGGCGGTGACCCTGCCGGGCGCACAGCACGGTCTCAACTTCCTGTTTACGCCGCACTGGGGCGATCTCGCGCATCCCAAGGTCTGGCTGGAAGCGCTCACGCAGAACGCCTGGGACACCGGCGCCGGCTGGGGTCTCGTGCTCACCTACGCCATCTACATGCGCCGGCATGAAGACACCGTGCTCAATTCCTTCATGCTGGGCTTCGGCAACAACACCGTGTCGCTGCTGGCCGGCATCATGGTGCTGTGCACCGTGTTCTCCGTGGTGCCGCAGCTCGCGTCCAGTCTCTCGGCACAGCCCGACTCGCTGTCCGCGTTTCCCGCGCTGGCGGACGCCGTGCGCAATGGACAGCAGCTCACGCCTGACATGATCCGCGGTGCCATCGTGGGCGCCGGCAATGAAGGTCTGACCTTCACCTGGGTGCCGCAGCTCTTCGCGCGCATGCCCGCGGGCCGCTTCTTCATGATCCTGTTCTTCCTTGCGCTGTTCTTCGCCGCGTGGACCAGCCTCATTTCCATGATCGAGCTGACCGTGCGCGTGCTGATGGATGGCGGCATGGCGCGCGCCCGCGCCATTGGCGTCGTGGGCATCCTCGGCTTCCTGCTGGGCGTGCCTTCCGCGCTCAACCGCGACGTGTTCAGCAACCAGGACTTCGTATGGGGCGTGGGTCTCATGATTTCCGGGTTCTTCTTCGCCATGGCGGTCCTGAAATACGGGGTTAGACGATTCCGCGACACGCTGGTCAACACACCCGACGCCGACATCCACGTGGGTGTCATCTGGGAATGGGTCATCCGGCTCGTCGTGCTCGAGGCCGTTGTCCTCGTGGTGTGGTGGTTCATAAACGTGCGCAACGAGAATCCGTGGGGCGCGTTCGGCATCGCCAACATGGTGGTCCAGTTCCTGGTCGCGGGCACCGCGCTGTTCCTGCTCAACGGCTGGATGGTGCGGCGCACGAACCCGGATGTGGACCGCAGCATGCCGCCCGAAGGAGAGACTCTGCCTTCCATCCCCTGAGGCACACTGAAGTACGACGAGTTCGAGTCGCTGGCGCGCCACGAGTGGCATCGGATACCGGTCGATTACCGGGCCGGTATCGATGCCCTCGTGGTGGAACGCGACGCGCTGGTGGATGCGCGTTCGCCCGACGTGTACACTCTCGGCGAATGCCGCACCGAAACCTGGCCTTCCTCATTCGACGGCCCCGAGACCATCCGCTCCTCGGTTGTGCTGTTCTACGGTTCCTTTCTCCGTCTGGCCGCAGAGGATGAGCAGTTCGACTGGCAGGCCGAGGTCTGGGAAACGCTCACGCACGAGTTGCAGCATCATCTGGAAGCGCTCGTCGCGCAGGATGCCCTGGGTAATGTGGATGCGGCCGTGGAGGAGAATTTCCGGCGACTCGATGGTGACAGCTTCGCGCCGTACTTCTACCGTCTCGGTGAACGCGAGGCCGGCGGCTGGTATCGCCTCGAGAATTCGTGGTTCTTCGAGATTCCCGAGGATTCGGGCGCATTCGAATGGCAGGGCCAGCGCTATCGTGTCGCCGTGCCCGCGAGCGATGCGGACGTGCTGTATCTCACGGTGGAAAAGGGCGTGGCCGGGGCGCCCGACGATCTGTGTCTGGTGCGCGTGCGCACGCGCTCACTGCGCGCCCGCCTGGGCGAGCTGCTGGGCCGGGGCGGCGCCCGCGTGGCCCAACACACGGTTCGGGCAGAAAGGCAGTAGTGCACGCCCCCGTGCGTTCGACGCTTCCGCTCTGCGACTCCCTCCCATGAGCGGCGCCCGCCTGACGCCCTACGAGTTGGCGTTCAGCAGCACCCAATTCCAGGCCGAGCTGTTCCCCGCGATCCGCGCAGAAGCGGCCGGCACCAGCGCCGCCTCGCCCGATGCGTTCCTGATGCTCGGCACCGTGGGCCGGACACTCCGTGAATTGCGCCCGGGTGACGCGGAAGTGCGGGCCGGCGAGGCGACGCTGCCACCACCTGAGGCCGTGCACGACTATGGCCGCGTGCTCTTTCAGGCGTGGCAGTTCTGGAGCTGGGGCCTGCGTCTGTTCGTGCTCGACGGGCCGCTCACGCGCCATCTGCTGGGTGCGCTTCCACCCATCGGGGAATGGGACCTGGCAGCGCCGCATCCCGCGGGGTACGTGCAGCTGCCGCGCAACCTGCTCTGGGCGAGGGTGCACGCGGAGGCGCCGGCCGAGCCCGTGGATGGCTTCTTCTGGACGACAGACCAGGACGCAGGTGCCGGCACGCGTCTCGATCTGCTGCTCGTGCTCGGCATGAATGCGCTGCGGCCGGGTTTCAGCATACTGGAAGCAGGCGCGTCTCTGCCTGCGCCCGCGCCCGGCCACTGGGCTGACCTCGAGGCCCGCCCGGATGAACCCGATTTCACGAACCGGTTGCCGGGTGGAGAATTGAGTGGTCTTTTCGGCATTGTGTCCGTGGCCGAAGCGCTGAAACTGGCCTCGCGCGTGTTCCACTACATTGCGACGCAGCGCGCGGCGGTGACCACGCCCCGCGTGACACCACCCACGAGTTCCGGCTCCACACACGAGCTGCCAGCCTCGAGTCTGCCGGCGAGTCTGGTGACGCTGAAGGATTGACCATGGCGAAGGCCAAGCGGGCTTCCACGGCGAAGCAGCGCACACGCAGGAAGACGGCCGCCCGAAAGCCGGCCCGCCGTGCCGTCCGCGAGACACGCGCGCAGAAACATGCGCGCGCCGCGGAGATCCTCGAGCGACTGCGCCCGGAATACCCGGCCGCCACTACAGCGCTCCGCTTCCACGATCCTTACGAGCTGCTGGTTGCCACCATCCTCTCCGCGCAATGCACGGATGAGCGCGTGAATCAGGTCACGCCCGCTCTCTTCCGCCGCTACCCGACGCCGCTCGATCTGGCGCACGCCCGCCGCGCGGACCTCGAGCAGCAGATCCGCTCCACCGGCTTCTTTCGCAACAAGACGAAGAGCCTGCTGGGCATGGCCAACGCCGTGGTGGACCGCTTCGCGGGCGTCATCCCGGACAGCATGGAGGAACTGGTGTCGCTGCCGGGCGTGGGCCGCAAGACCGCGAATGTCGTGTTAGGAACGGCCTTCGGCCGCAACGAGGGCGTCGTCGTGGACACCCACGTGACCCGCCTCTCGCGCCTGCTCGGACTCACGCGCGAGCGCGATGCCGTGAAGATCGAGCAGGATCTGCTGAAACTCTATCCGCGTGCCGACTGGACCGTGCTGTCGCATACGCTCATCCTGCACGGCCGCGCCGTGTGCCGCGCAGGTCGCCCGCGCTGCGAGGTCTGCGTACTGTCCGACATCTGCCCCGGCTCGCGCGTATGACCGGCCCGGATGGCGTGACCGGCGGCCAGCGCCTGGCCGGCGAAGGCAGTCCGTTCCTGCGGCACGGCGCGACCCAGCCCGTGCACTGGTGGCCCTGGGGCGAGGCAGCCTTCGAGGAGGCGCGTGCCGGCGATCGCCCGGTGCTGCTCGACATCGGCGCGGTGTGGTGCCACTGGTGCCACGTGATGGACCGGGAAAGCTACGAGGATGCGGAGACCGCCGCGCTCATTAACAGGCTGTTTGTGCCCATCAAGGTGGACCGCGACGCCCGGCCCGATGTGGATGCGCGCTACCAGCGCGCCGTCCAGGTGCTGACCGGGCAGGGCGGCTGGCCGCTCACCGCCTTCCTCACGCCGGAGGGCGACGTGTTCTATGGCGGCACCTACTTCCCGCCCATTGACAGCTACGGCAGGCCCTCGTTCCGGCGCGTCCTGCTCGAAGTGGCGCGCGTCTGGAAAGACGATCGCCGCCGCGCCAGCGAGGCCGTGGCCGGCATCAACACGCGCATCGAAGAACATGCGCAGGCCGAGACGCAATCCGGCGAGCTGCGCGTCGAGCTGATCGACGATACGCTCGAAGAGCTGGCCAACGCCTTCGACTTCCGGTACGGCGGCTTCGGCCGCTCGCCCAAGTTCCCCAACCCCGGCGGCATTGATCTGCTGCTCGACGCCTGGCTCGAACGGGGCACGGACTGGGCCCGCCGCATTGTCGTCGAGACCCTGAACGCCATGGGCCGCGGCGGCATTTTCGATCAGCTGGGTGGCGGGTTCCATCGCTATGCCACGGATGCGCGCTGGATCATTCCCCACTTCGAGAAGATGGCGTACGACAACGGGCCGCTTCTGGCCAGCTATGCCGCGGCCGCGAGCGCACTGTCGGATCCGTTCTTTGCGGAAGTGGCGAGCGGCATCGTGCAGCATTACGTCGACGTGGCGCCCGCCCTGCTCGCAGAGGGCGGCTTCCCCGCATCGCAGGATGCCGATTTCAGTGCGACCGATGACGGGGATTACTGGACGTGGACCGAGGCGGAAGTCGGCGCTGTGCTGGGCGCCGGCGTGGAATTCGAGGCGGTCCGTCTGGCGTACGGTCTCGAGGACCCGGCCAGCTCGATGCACGTCGACGCGAGTCGTCACGTGCTGTTCCGGGCCCTCGAGGATGCGCAGCTCGGCGAAGCGCTGGGGACGCCCGCTGCCGAGGCCCGCGCGATTCTCGACCGCGCACGGGGCGCGCTGAAGGCGGAGCGTGACCGCCGTCCCGCCCCGTTCGTGGACACTTCGCTCTATGCAGGCTGGACCGCTCTCGTCATTTCCGGTCACCTCGCCGCTGCACGCTATCTCGACAATGCGCAGGCGGGCGAGGCGGCGCTGCGGGCCCTCGATCGCGTCTGGGACGAAGGCTTCGACACGACTCGCGGCGTGCGCCACCGTGTGGCGGATGCCGGGAGCGGCGAGGTGCTCGAGGATCAGGCCTTCCTGCTGCTCGCCCTGCTCGACGCGTTCGAGCTGACGCAGCAGAGTGTTCACCTGCAACGCGCGCAGCAGCTCGCAGCTGTGCTGGCGCAACGGTTCCGCGAAGCCGCCAGCGGTGCGTTCCGCGACCGGCCCGCCGGCTCCGCACCGGTGCGCACCCTCGACCGCGTGGTACTGCCTATCGCGGATTCGCCCACGCCCTCGGGCAACGGCGCCGCGGCGCTGGCGCTGCTGCGTCTTGCCGAAATCACTGGCGACGACGAGCCGCGCGATCTGGCGGAAGGCGTGCTGCGTGCCTTCGCCGGCTCCGCCGCTCGACTGCAGAGCGCGGCCGCCACGTACCACAAGGCCCTGGCCTGGGCCGTTCTGCCCGTCACCACCGTGATCGTCGTCGACGACGCCGCTCCCGCTGACAGCGTGTTATTGCGGGCCGCGCTGCGCACCGCTCGCCCGCGCACGGTGGTTCGCCTGATTGCTGCGGCAACCGTGGATGCGGCGTCACTGCCGGAGGCGCTGCGTGCCATGGTGACGCGCGAGCGCCCGCGTGCGTACGTGTGTGCCGACCGCGCGTGTGCCGCGCCGGTCAGCGAGCCGGAGGCGCTGCGCGAAGTGCTGCGCACTTTCCGCGGCGCCTGATGACGGCACCCCGCAGCATGCTGCGCGCGGAGCTGGTGCAGCCCGGTCAGGTCGAGCTGCGTGAAGTGCCGGTGCCGGATGCGGGACCCGGCGAGCTCCTGATCCGCGTGCAGGCGGCGCTGACCTGCGGAACCGATCTCAAGCTGTACCGCCGGGGACACCCGAAACTGCCGCTGCCCACGGCTTTCGGTCATGAGTTCGCCGGGCGGGTGGCACAGGCAGGCGAGGGCGTCACGCAATTCCGCGAAGGCGATGACGTGGCCTGCGTTCCCACCGCGCCCTGCGGCTGTTGCGCACTCTGCCTGCGGGGCAGGGAAAACCTCTGCCATGACGCCATCGGTCGCATCGTCCTGGGCGCATTTGCCGAATATGTGCTGCTGCCCGGCCACATCGTGTCCAACAGCGTGTTTGTACGACCACCGGGACTCACGGCCGAAGTCGCCGCGGTGCTGGAGCCGCTGGCCTGCGTCGTGCACGGGGCGGAGCGGGTCAGGCTGGGGCAGGCCGCACGCGTCGTGCTGCTGGGCGATGGCCCCATCGCGCTGCTGTTCGCGCAACTGGCGAGGCTGCAGGGCGCCGGCTCGGTGCTGGTGGCCGGGCACCACGACATCCGCCTGCGCACCGCCACCCGGCTCGGCGCCGAGACCCTGCGGCTCGACCCTGCCGCCCTCGACGGCGAGGCATCCGACCTGATGGCCGGCGCCGACGTGGTCATCGAGTGCGTGGGCACGCCGCAGCTCTGGGAATTCGCGCAGACGCTGGCCGCGCCGGGCGGCGAAGTCCTGCTGTACGGCGGTTGCGCGGCCAGCACGCGCGCGCAGTTCGACACGTTCCGCCTGCACTATGAGGAAGTCGATCTGAAGGGCGCCTTCCACTACACGCGCGCCAACGTGCGCCGCGCGTTCGAGCTGTTGAGCGAGGGGCGCATCGCCGCTGCGCCGCTGATCACGCATCAGCGCAGTCTCGAACAGCTGCCGGACGCGCTCGAACTCGCACTCCGGCGTCAGGCCATCAAGGTGGCGGTGAGGCCATGAGTCTGCCGCGCACCATGCGCGTGGCCCGCTTCCATGGCTGGGGCGATGTCCGTGTGGAGAGCGCGCCCGTGCCGCAGCCCGGCCGAGGCGAAATCGTGGTGCGCATTGCAGCGTGTGGCCTGTGCGGTTCCGATGCGCTGCGCTGGTACGTCGAGCGCAAGGCGCCGGTCGTGCTGGGACACGAGCCCGCCGGCACGGTGGCTGCCGTCGGCAGCGCAGTGTCCACACTGCATCCCGGCGACCGCGTCTTCGTGCACCACCACGCCGCCTGCGGCGAGTGCGCGGAATGCCGCCGCGGACTGTGGTCCAACTGCATGACGTGGCGGCGCCAGGCGCTGCAACCCGGCGGCTTCGCGGAATTCGCGCTGGCGTCCGCGGACACCGTGGCGCGCGATACGCTGGCACTCCCCGCAACACTTGATTTCGAGACGGCCACGTTCATCGAGCCGGTCGCCTGCTGCATCCGCGCCGTGCGCCGGCAGGGTGGTCTTCGTGAAGGCGACGACCTGTGTATCATTGGCCTGGGCGCCATGGGTCTGCTCATGGTGCAGCTGAGCCGCATCTTCGGCGCTCGCCGCAGCTTCGGCCTCGACTTCATCCCGGAGCGACGCCAGCGCGCTCGCTCGCTCGGCGCGCAGCTCGCCCTCGATCCCGCGAGCGAACAGGACATGCAGGCGCTGCGGGAAGCCACCGGTGGCAGAGGCGCGGACGTGGTGATCGTCTGTCCCGGCGACCCGCGCACCGTCCAGGCGGGCATCCGCATGGCCGCCCCGGGTGCGCGCGTCGTGTGCTTCACGCCACAGGCGCCCGAGCTGCCGCTCACCGTCGATCAGTCCGCTCTCTACTTCCGCGAGATCGCGATAATGCAGAGTTATTCGAGCGGCCCGGATGAGACGCGCGCCGCGCTGCGCCTGCTCGCGGAGAGCAGACTGGACGTCGCATCGCTGATCACGCACCGCGCCGGCCTGGACGGGGTAGGCGAGGCGCTGGAACGCATTTCCGCGAAGGCCGGCATCAAGACCATCGTGTTGCCATGGAGCTGAGCCGCCGGGTTTACAGGCAGCGCCCGCAGGGGCATCTTGCGCCCATGACTGTGTTCCGGAGCGTGGCGTGAGCGGGCGCGGGAACGATGCCGCACCCATGGGTGCCCGCAGCTTCGTGGTGCCCGCGACCCGCACCGGCTGGGTGGGCGTGCCGCCCCGGCCCTACAAGGATCAGGCGACGACGCACCGTCACGTTACGCGCCACAATCTGGCCGCGCCCGCGGACGCCGCGTTCGAGCTGCGCTACTTCGAAGTCGGACCCGACGGCTTCACCAGCTTCGAGCAGCACGAGCACGTCCACGTGGTCTACTGTGTGCGCGGCCGCGGCACCGTGCGCCTGGCCGGCGAGCTGCAGGCAATCGGTCCGGGCAATGTGGTGTACGTCGCCCCGACCACACCGCACCAGTTCCGCAACGCCGCTAACGAACCGTTTGGCTTCTTGTGCATCGTGAATCGTGATCGCGATCGTCCCGTAGCCCTCACGGAGGATGGGAATGCCCTCACGCGCTGAGGCCGTGCGTCTGCTCCAGGATTGGGTGGAAAACCCCGCGCTGCGCAACCACATGCGCGCCGTGGAAGTGGCGCTGCGCTTCTATGCGCGCAGCGCGGGCCAGGACGAGGAAGAGTGGGGCAATACCGGCCTGCTGCACGATCTCGACTGGGAGAAATACCCGGACGATCATCCGCGCCGGGCTGTCGAGTATCTGCGTACGCAGGGCTGGCCCGAGCCGCTGCTGCACGCCATTCTCGCCCACCGCGCCGATTTCACCGGCGTGATGCCCGAGTCCGCACTCGACCGGGCCCTCCTCGCCTGTGACGAGCTGACTGGCCTCATCAATGCCACCGCCCTCGTGCGACCCACGGGCATCGATGACCTCGCGCCCAGGTCGGTCAAAAAGAAGATGAAGGACGCGACGTTCGCGCGCGGTGTGAACCGTGAAGAGATCCAGCACGGCGCCGACCTGCTGGGTGTGCCGCTCGATGAGCATATCCAGAACGTGATCAGCGCCATGCGTGAGATTGCCGGAGAGCTGGGGATCAGCGGACAGCAGGTCAGCCGCACGTGACGGCGCCGCCTCCGGGCAGCGCCGTCACATTCGTGAGCAGGACCATTCGCTCAGGAACTGCAGAACGGCGTAATCGCGAGTCAGGTCAGCTGGCGGCCTTCATGATCCTGTCGACCCAGCCCTCGAGCCCGCCGATTACTGTGATCACGTCGACCTTGTTCTCGGCTCGCGCAACAACCCCCGCGAACTCCAGCAGAACATTGCGCAGTGCATTGCGGTCCGTGGCTGTGCCGGCCCTGGGCGCTGCCGCTGCTTTCGACGCCGGCACGGCAGCGGCGGAAACCGCCGCGAGCGCCGCGTTCTTCGGCGGACGGCCACGCCGCCGGATGATCGGCGCCGCAGCGACCGTTGCCGGAGGCCTGCCGGCGCGCTTCGCGGCCGCCTTGCGCTTCCCGCCCTTCATCGATCGCCGTACCTGCAACGGGTACCGCGCGTGGAACTGTCGCAGGTCCAGCGAACTGATCGAACGATCCAGTTTCCGCGCCTGGTCGTACAGTGTGCCGCTTGTCACGTCCGGGTTCTTCCCAATTTCCCGGCGCACCATTTCCATGACACGGTCACTGATCTTTGCCATTCTGTGCCCCTCTCTGTGGACGTGCTGTTGTGTCGGGGGTGCGCGGATAAAAGCATATATGCGGACTATAAAGTCAAGTGTCGCAATGATAGTCGCGGCACAATCCAACAACCAGGGCAGGGAAATACCGCTGGAACAGACTATCAGCTGACAACAGTGCGCCCGAACCCCGACTGCGAGCGTGATTCGTATCGAAATTGCGAGGCCTTTGTCCCTTGTCGATGAGGAGCGCAGCACGCAACACCGCGGCGTTGTACTCCTAACGCGACGTCTGCAGCATACCGTTTGCTCCCGCACGACGTCCTGACCCACACCAGCGGAGGTGCCGGGCCTGCGCCGTCGCCCGCGGCCGACCGTTCCAGCCGCGTGCACGAACGCACAGTCAGGCGAACACGCATTCCAGGACCCCCAGATCCGTTCGCCGTTCCCGAGCAACCAGCCCCGGCAACCCAGCCCGAGCCACGCCGTGCCCGAGCCCAGCCCCAGCCCGAGAAACCGGAAACGGGGGCGAAGCCCCACCAGGGGTAGCGCCCAGCCACCCACCCCCCCATATTGCGCGCGCCGTGTCCGTAAACCCGAGGAGGATCGTGAATCCGCGCTCTGCCTGGCGCTGTCTCGGCCTGGTCCTGCTGCTCGCCGCCTGCGGCGATCCGCCGTCGTACGACCATCGCGGATACTCCAAGGAGCCCCTCGAACGGATGGGCGTGTTCATGCACGGCGAGAAGCGCAGCGACGTCGCGCGCTTCCGCAAACTCAACCTGCCCGACACCCAGGTCGTGGTTCTGCCCGACTCGACGCACAAGACGACGTAGTACCGGCCGCGCTCGCAGCGGCGCGCAGCAACCCCCGAGCACTCACGCAGCCCCTGCATCGGGCCGCAAATCGACGCCCCGCCGACGGCGTGCGCCGGCCGGGCCGCAGCACGGAGCGCGGCGCGCTGCCCGGCGGCCACCGGGCTGGCCGGGCGAAGCGCAGCGGGGCTCCGCAAGGGGGACTGCGCGACGCAGCGTCGCGCGGAACGCGACAGACGCAAATCGTGGCCTGACGGCGCCATTGGCACTGGAGCTTTGCTCGAGGAGGACTGCTGCACCCACAATTGCATCCCGTGTCTCGTACTGCGACCGTCGCGCGTTGTAATGACAGTGTTCGTCGGTGGCCCCTCCGGCCATCGACCCGGTTCGTTTTCGTTCAGGCTGTTTTTTCATCCACCGGAGGAGAGGAGACCTGAGTATGGGAGACCCACGGAGTCGGGTTGCACGGACTCGATGGTTGCCCGGCGTACTGGGGAGCGTGCTCGGTCTGGCACTGCTCGCCGGCACGACCCAGGCCCAGACGGGGACCGTGACCGGGACAGTGACGGACAAATCCACCGGACAGCCGCTCAACGGCGTCCAGGTGTCCGTTGTGGGAACCAACCGCGGCGGTCTGACGGACGGCCGGGGCCGGTTCCTGGTTCCGGCAGTACCGCCGGGACAGCACCAGGTGCAGGCCGTGTACATTGGCTACCGCACCATTGACAAACAGGTGACGGTGGAAGCGGGCGGGACGGCACAGGTCGATTTCGACATGGCCGTGTCGGCCGTTTCGCTGCAGGAAGTGGTGGTCACCGGTACGGCGGGCGCGGTCGAACGCAGAGCCATTGGTGCAACCGTGGCGTCCGTGGACGTCGCCAAGATCCAGGAGCAGGTGCCCGTGGCGGACGTCGGGTCCGTGCTGCAGGCGAGGATTCCCGGCGTGCGCTCGATCGGCACGGTGGGCGGCGTCGGCTCCAGCCGTGACCTGCGCATTCGCGGCATGTCCAGCTTCAGCCTGAACCAGCGCCCCGTGATCTACGTGGACGGCGTGCGCGTGGACACGCGCCAGACGGAATGGGGCACGACCGGCAATTCCTGCTGCTCCGTTGACGGCGGCGCCGGCCAGGACCGCCTGAGCGACATCAACCCTGCCGACATCGAGCGCATCGAGGTCGTCAAGGGCCCGGCAGCCGGCACGTTGTACGGCTCCGAGGGCTCCAACGGCGTGATCCAGATCTTCACCAAGAAGGGCCGTAATGACAGCGCCCCGCGGTGGAGCGTCGGTGTCACCGGCGGCTACCAGCGCTATCGCGGCAACTTCCAGACGACGACGTATCCCAAGTTCACGGGGCCCGATGGCTTCCAGGCCTGGGATGCCAATGACCACCTGATCAACAATGGTGGGTACGGCGGCGCGGACGTGACCGTACAGGGCGGCGGCAACTCCGTCACGTACTTCGTGTCCGGCGGCTACACCGATGAAGAGGGCTCCATTCAGCCCAACTGGTCGCGGCGCGGCAACCTGCGCCTCAACCTGCACTGGCTGCGCGGCAACAAGCTGTCCTTCGACGCCACCTCGGCGTTCACGCGCAACCGTATCGCCTCGCTGCAGTCGGGCAACAACTGGGCTTCGCTGCTCGGCAACGCGCTGCTGGGCGTGCCCTTCCAGGCATGCTCGCTCAGCACGTCCTGCCCCACCGAGGACCGACCCTACGGCGAGCCGTGGGAGAGCGTCTCGGCCATCAAGGACATGGACACGTTCGATGACGCGGTCCGGTGGACGGGCGGCCTGACACTCAATTACAACCCGGCCGAGATCTTCACCAACAAGTTCCAGGTCGGTCTCGACCAGGTGAACGAGGAAAAGATCCGCTTCACGCCGTTCGGTTACGCGTACGTGTACATTCCGTCGGGTGAGAAGGCGCTCGGCTATCGCAACTCGCGCACCCTCACGCTCGACTACCTCGGCACCCTGAAGTACACGCTGAGCAGCCAGCTCAATGCCCAGCTGTCCTTCGGCGCCCAGGGCTTCTGGGATTCGCAGCGCACCAACTTCGCCATTGGCCGCAACTACGCGGCGCCCGGCGTCAGCACGGTGGGCGGCGGCTCCGTGAAGGAAGCGACCGAGAGCTTCACGGAACGCGTGCAGATCGGCTTCTACGGCCAGAACCGCATCGCATTCCACGACAAGCTGTTCCTGACGACGGGCATCCGCGTGGACGGCAACAGCGCGTTCGGTGACAACTACGGCTACCAGACATACCCGAACGTCCAGCTGTCCTACGACATGTCCAACGAAACGTTCGTGCCCAGCCTGTTCAGCCAGCTGCGCCTGCGTGGTGCGGTCGGCACCTCCGGTCTGGCCCCGGGCGCGTTCGACAAGTTCCAGACCTTCTCGCCGTTCGTGGCCCTCGATGACCAGAACGCGGTGCGCGCCAGCCAGCAGGGTAACCCGCAGCTGTCGCCCGAGAAGACCACGGAGTTCGAAGGCGGATTCGAGGCGGGCGTTCTGAACGACCGCATCGGCGCCGACTTCACGGTCTACAAGTCGATCACCAAGGACGCGCTGGTGCGCATCCGATTCCGCCCAGCCAGTCCTTCGGCAGTGCGCCGAACTCGAACATTGGCGAGCTGCAGAACCACGGCTGGGAAGGCTCGTTCCGGTTCACGCCGGTCGAGAGCAAGAACCTGCGCTGGTCGTGGGACGTTCGTGCCGACCGCAACTTCAACGAGATCACGGACCTGGGCCGCGACCCGGCGACCGACACGATCATCAAGATCCGCGGCGGCCTGCGCCTCGGCCTGCCGGTGCGCGGTGAACGCGCCGTGGTGCCGGTGGCGTTCAATGCCACGACCATCAAGCACACCCGTTCCGACACGGCCATCTACATCGGGCCGGCGCTGCCCACGTTCAACCTCTCGCTGGGCAACGAGCTGACGCTGGGTGCCTTCCGCGCCAACGTGCTGATCACGCGTGAGGCGGGTGCCTACTTCGGCAACTCGGACCGTCCGTACCGTGTGCGCTTCCGCACGGGCGACGAGTACCTCTCGCTGCTCGACTACTCGAAGTGCACGACCAAGTGCGTCGAGACGCAGATGCGGACGTTCCAGTCGGACTCGCTGTTCGATTACATGAACAACTTCAGCACGGTGGATCCGCGCGCCAACTGGCGTCTGCGCGAGTTGACGGTGACGTACCGCATGCCGTCCTCGTTCACCAGCCGTTTCGGCCTCGGCGGCACCACGATCACGCTGGCGGGCAAGAACCTCCAGTGGTGGGATAACTGCCACTGCCTCGATCCTAACATGAACTACACGGGCGGTGCGGACTTCTCGGTGGACGCCGGCTTCCTGGCAATGCCGCAGCCCCGGCAGTTCCTGTTGAGCGTACGCACATTGTTCTGACAACTCGACCCCGCGTGGGCGGCAGTTGTTGCCGCCCACGCGGGACAACGGTGGCCAAAACCAGAGGAAAGAGGCTATGCATTCGAGAACGAAGACCCGGGAAGCGGGCCGGGTCATCCTCGGGCTGGCATTCTGCGGACTGCTCGCGGGGTGCAATATCAAGGATGCCCTGAAGGTCGAGGACCCCTCCCGTTTCATTGACGAATCACTGGACGTGCCCAACGCGCTGCCGGCGATCGCTGCCGGCCTGGAGGGCGACCTCCAGTTCTCCATCGCCACGTTTGCCATTAACAGCGGGTTGCTGAGCGATGAGCTGATGCACACGGGCACATGGGCGGGCTACGAGGACGCCGATCACGGCAAGTGGCGTCCGCCGCCCGCCTCGGGTGACGCCGGCGCCGAGGGAAGCTGGCTCGGCGTTCGTACGGCCGCGCAAAAGGGCGTGGAACGCTTCAACAAGGTGCATGACGCGTATCGGGACCGACGTGGGCAAGTACCTGTCCGTTGCGTCCGTCGTCGAGGGCTGGGCCAACCTGCTGATGGCCATGGAGAATTGCGAGAGCGTGGCCGAGCCAGGCGGTCCGGCGGTTTCGGACACCGCCATGTACCAGCTCGCCATCACCAAGCTGGCCAACGCGATGACGGTGGCGCAGGGCGCGAACCAGACCGCGTACAAGAATTTCGCTCAGGCGGGCAAGGCGCGCGCCGAGTTGATGGTTGGCAAGTACGCGGAAGCGCTGACGGATGCGCAGGCCGTGCCCGACGGGTTCTTCTACTACGCCCGGTTCTCCGACGCGAGCAGCCAGAACTCGTTCGTGACGCTCAATCACTATCCGGAGAACAAGGCGGCCGGACTGGACAGCCGTCGTTGGGCGCAGGTGGACACCACCAACGCGAACGGCAAGGACTACTTCATCGACAAGTGGAGTGGCATGCCGGATCCGCGCATTCCGATCCTGTTCCGCGTGGGCAACCGCCTGGGCGTGGACGGTCACACGCTGTTCTTCAGCCAGGACAAGTACAAGACCCGCAATGACGACATCATCCTCGCCAGCTGGCGTGAAATGCGCCTGATCGAGGCCGAGGTCTACTGGCACAACGGCGATTTCCCCAATGCGATCGCCAGCATGAACAAGGTGCGCCACGATGTCGGTCTGCCTGATCTGACGAATCCGGGCACCTCGCAGGGCGTGCTGGACAGGCTGCTCGAGGAGCGTTTCGCGACGTTGTTCCTCGAGGCGCAACGGGCCAACGATCTGTACCGCTTCAACCTGTTCCCCAGCGTCATTGGGACGGGCTACAGCACGAAGGCCCCGCTGAACGGCACAGAGGCGACCGTCAATCCGAATATCTCGCTGCCTCGGACCTGCCCGAGACTCAGCTAGTTCGCCAGATTCCGGTTTCCATCCGGGCAAATTGGGGCAGGCCGAGAGGCCTGCCCCATTTGTTTTGACGGCCCGCTGGTGGTGCGCGGAGAACAAGGGGGGCTGGCGTCGCATTTCATTGTGCTGCAATTTGCAGGTGGTTCGACCGGAATCACCCCCGCCGCCGGTCGTCATTTCGATGCCAGACTCGCTTTACCCACCAGGAACGGAGACAAGTCATGATTACTGGGACAGCCACCTCCGGGGCGCTGCGGCGTGCCCGGCTCGCCGTGCTGCTCCTCGCGGCCGCGCCGCTGCTGCCGCGACCCGTGGCCGCACAGGGCACGCTCGCGGATTATCAGCGGGCGGAACGCATTCTCAACGGCAATGACCTGGTCGCGGGCGATCAGGCAAACCCGGTGTTCATGAAGGACGGCAGCCGCTTCTGGTACCGCAGCCGCACCATGTCGGGGTCGGAGTTCATCCTGGTGGACCCTGTGCGGCTCACGCGGGCGCCCCTGTTCGACCACGCGAAGCTCGCCGCCGCCATGTCGCTCGCCAACGACACGTCCTACATTGGCTACAAGCTGCCCTTCACCAACTTCGACCTGGTGGACAACGAACGCGCCATTGAGTTCAACGCGAGCAAGAAGCGCTTCCACTGTGCGCTGAGCAACTACACGTGCACGGTCGGTGACACACTGGCGAGCGTCAGCCGTTATGTGGGCTCGCCCGACTCGACCATGGAAGCGTTTTACAGCAATTACAACCTGTGGCTGCGCAAGAAGGGTGGCGGGGATTCGACGCAGCTGACCACCGACGGCGTGAAGTACTGGTCGTACGGCGCCGGCGAGCCCGGGCCGTTCCAGCTGCTCACCAGCAAGGGGAAGGTGCCGCCGCCGCGCGCGCAGGTGCGCTGGTCGCCGGACTCGAAGAAGCTGATCGTCTACCGTCAGGATTTCCGCCGCGTGCTGCACATGCCGTACATCTCGTACACGTCGCAGCGCCCGCAGTATTTCTCGCAGCCCTATGCGCTGCCCGGCGACTCCATTGTGCCCATCCCCAACATCCAGATCATCGACGTCGCATCGAAGCGCAACGTCGCGCTGAATCTGAGTCCCACGCCGAATCAGCTGTCACTGGGCGGCTCGCCGATCGACTCCATCTGGACGCCCGACTCGAAGAAATTCCGCTTTTACTACCAGACGCGCGCGTCGAAGAGTCAGTATCTGGTCGAGGCGGATGCGGAAACAGGCGCCACGCGCATCCTGGCAAAGGACTCAGCGCGCACGTGGGTGGAGACCAACCCGCAGGGACGTCCCAGCTGGACGGTGACACAGGCAGGCGACGTGATCTGGTGGTCGGAGCGCGATGGCTGGCCGCATTTGTGGCGCTTCGATGCAGGTGGCACCACGCGCAGTGCGGTGAGCACGGAGAGTGGTGGACGTGGTGGGGTGGGCCCCAATGCCGGCGCGCTGCAGCCTGCGCACGACTATGACGGCACAGTGCTGCCATTCGAACTGGCGCCGCCCACCATTGCTGCCGACCCGGTACTGAAGAACCAGATCACGTCCGGCGCCTGGGCCGCCGGCGACGTCTATTACGTGGATGACGTGAAGAAGCAGTTGTACTTCACGGCGCGCGGCCGCGAGCCGGGCCACAACATTTACTATGCGCACCTCTACCGCGCGAATTTCGACGGCACGGGCATGGAGCTGCTGACGCCGGAAGACGCGAACCACGTGATCCGCTTCTCACCCAGCGGCAAGTTCATTGTCGACACGTACTCACGCATCGAGACGCCGCCGGTGACCGTGCTGCGCTCCGCGCTGGACGGTCACGTGCTGAAGAAGCTGGAGGAGTCGGATATCAGCCAGCTGAAGGCGATCGGCTGGACGCCGGCGCAGGTGTTCAGCGTCAAGGCGAGGGATGGCATCACGGACATCTACGGCGTGATGTTCACGCCATCCAATTTCGATTCGACGAAGTCCTATCCGATCATCGATCACATCTATCCTGGCCCGCAGGTCGGCAGCGTGGGGCAGTGGGCGTGGTCGGTCGGTGGTGAGGAGCGCGCGCTGACGGAGCTGGGCTTCATCGTCGTCGAGATCGACCACCTGGGCACGCCGCTCCGTTCGAAGGCATTCCACGACAACTATTACGGTTTCTTCGGTGACAACGGCCTGGCCGACCATGTGACGGGCATCAAGCAGCTCGCGGCCATGCACAGCTACATTGATATCAACCACGTAGGCATCTACGGCCACTCGGGCGGTGGCTTTGCGTCGACCGATGCCATGCTGCGCTTCCCGGACTTCTTCAAGGTGGCCGTGTCCGGCGCCGGCAATCACGACAACCGCAGCTACAACATCTACTGGGCAGAGAAGTACGAGGGACTGCTGAAGAAGGACAGCATCACCGGGAAGGACAACTTCGAGGCGTCCGCCAACAAGACGCTGGCGGGCAACCTCAAGGGACATCTCGCTGCTGATGGCCGGTGACATGGATGACAATGTGCACCCGGCCAACACCATCCAGGTCATTGATGCACTGATCAAGGCCAACAAGGATTTCGACTTCATCCTCGCGCCCGATCATTCGCACGGCCTGGGCGACACCTACTATGTCCGCCGGCGCTGGGACTATTTCGTGCGCTGGCTGCTGGAGGCGGATCCGCCGCGCGAGTTCGACCTCAAGCGGACCGGCAGCTGAGCCGGCCCGGTCGAATCCGGCCCCTCGCGCTGGGAGTTGCGCGAGGGGCCGATTCGCATAGTTTTCGGGGACCGCGAACGGGAAGAAAATGAATCTCTCTGCAATCATCACATTCATTGTGGTCGCCGGGATCGTGTGGGGTGGCTTCGTCCTGATTGCATGGACGGCCATCCGCAAGGAACGCGAAAAGAGCCTCTAAGCTTGAGCCTGCGTGCCCCGGCGAACTGACCTCGAATCCGTCCTGATCATCGGCTCGGGCCCGATCATCATCGGGCAGGCCTGCGAATTCGACTACTCGGGGACGCAGGCCGTTCGCGCATTGCGCGAAGAGGGCTTTCGCGTGGTGCTGGTGAACAGCAATCCCGCCACCATCATGACGGACCCCGACCTCGCGGACCGCACCTACATCGAGCCCATCACCGCGGAGTGGGTGGAGCGCATCATCGAGCGCGAGCGACCGGACGCGCTGCTGCCCACCATGGGCGGGCAGACCGGCCTCAACGTGGCGCTCGAACTGTTCGATGCGGGCGTGCTCGAGCGCTACAGTGTCGAGCTGATCGGCGCCAACGCGCGTGCCATCCGCATGGCGGAGGACCGCGAAGAGTTTGCGGCCGCCATGCGCCGCCTCGGCCTCGCCGTGCCGCACGGAGGTTTCGCGCGCTCCATGGATGACGCGCTGCGCATCATCGACGATGTGGGCTACCCGGCCATCATCCGCCCGTCGTTCACGCTGGGTGGCACGGGCGGCGGCATTGCCTACAACCTCGACGAGTTCCAGGCCGCGACGCGCAAGGGCATCGACCTCTCGCCCATCGGCGAGGTGCTGATCGACCGCTCCGTGATCGGCTGGAAGGAGTTCGAGCTGGAAGTGATGCGCGATGGCGCGGACAACGTCGTCATCGTCTGCTCCATCGAGAACTTCGACCCCATGGGCGTGCACACCGGCGATTCCATCACGGTGGCGCCCGTGCAGACGCTCTCCGATGTCGAATACCAGCGCATGCGCGATGCCGCCATCGCGATCATCCGCGAGATCGGCGTGGAGGCGGGCGGCTGCAACATCCAGTTTGCGGTGAACCCGCGCAACGGCGAGATGCTGGTCATCGAGATGAACCCGCGGGTTTCGCGCTCCTCCGCGCTGGCCTCGAAGGCGACCGGCTTTCCCATTGCGCGCATTGGCGCCAAACTCGCTGTTGGGTACCGCCTGGACGAGCTGCCCAACGACATCACGAAAAGCACGCCGGCCTCGTTCGAGCCCGTGCTCGACTACGTGGTGGCGAAGTTCCCGCGCTTCGCGTTCGAGAAGTTTCCCGACCGCCGACAATACGCTGGGCGTACAGATGAAGGCCGTGGGCGAGGTGATGGCCATCGGCCGCACCTTCAAGCAGGCGTGGCAGAAGGGCCTGCGCGGCCTGGAGATCGACCGCGCCGGCTGGGTCATCGGCGACAGGCTGGAAGCGGATGGTCTGCCCGATGCATCGCGCGAAGCACTGCGCGCGGCACTGCGCCGGCCCACGGCGGAGCGCCCGTTCCAGCTGAAGCACGCGTTCCAGGCCGGTTTCGGCATCGACGAGCTGTACGAGCTCACCGCCATCGATCCGTGGTTCCTCGCGCAGCTGGAAGAGCTCTGGTACGCGGAACAGGAGTACGCGGCGCTCGACGATGTGTCGTCGCCTGCCATGCGGCGCATGAAGCGCCTGGGCTTCGGCGACAGCCACCTCGCCGGGATCCGCGGCGAAAGCGAACGCGCGGTGCGCGAGCGACGCCACGGCTTCGGCATCCGGCCGACGTACCACATGGTCGACACCTGCGCCGGCGAGTTTCCGGCGGCGACGCCCTACCTGTACTCGTCCTACGAGTCGGAGACGGAAGCGCCGGTCTCGGATCGTCGCAAGATCATCATTCTGGGCAGTGGTCCCAATCGCATCGGCCAGGGCATCGAGTTCGACTATTGCTGCGTGCAGGCGGCGCTGGCGCTGCGCGCCGATGGCTTCGAGGCCATCATGGTCAACTCGAATCCCGAAACGGTCTCTACTGACTTCGACATCTCCAGCCGTCTGTACTTCGAGCCGCTCACGCTCGAGGATGTGATCGAGATCGTGGAGCGCGAGAAACCACTGGGCGTGATCGTGCAGCTGGGCGGACAGACGCCGCTCAAGCTGGCCGAGCCGCTGGGTGAGCTGGGCGTTCCCATCCTGGGCACGAGCGTGGATGCCATTGATCGCGCCGAGGACCGTGACCGCTTCTCGGAACTCTGTCGCAATATTGGCGCGACTGTGCCTCCCAATGGCGTGGCCATGGCGGCGGACCGTGCCGTCGAAGTGGCGAACGAAATCGGCTATCCCGTGCTCGTGCGCCCATTGTACGTGCTGGGCGGCCGCGCCATGGAGATCGTCTACGACGAGCGCTCGCTGCGCGATTACTTCGAGAAGGCGGTGCGGGCGGCGCCCGACCACCCCGTGCTCATCGACTCCTTCCTCGAGGACGCCTTCGAGGCCGATGTCGACGCGCTGGCGGATGGCGAACACTGCATTATCGCGGGCGTCATGCAGCACATTGAGGATGCGGGCGTGCATTCCGGCGACTCCGCGTGCGTGCTGCCGCCCTATCTGCTCAAGGACCGTGAAGTCGACGAGATGCGCCGCCTCGCCCGCCGCTTCGCCACGGAGCTGGGTGTGGTCGGGCTCATTAACGTGCAGTTTGCGGTGAAGGATGGCGTGGTGTACGTGCTGGAAGTGAATCCGCGCGCCTCGCGCACCGTGCCCTTCGTTTCCAAGGCGACGGGTGTGGCGTTCGCGCGGCTGGCCGCGCGCATCATGGCGGGTCGTACCATCCGGGAGCTGGCCGTTCCCGATGAGCCGCCGGTGCCGGGAGTGGCCGTGAAAGAAGCCGTTTTCCCCTTCAACAAGTTCGATGTGGATGTGATCCTCGGCCCGGAAATGCGATCGACGGGCGAGGTCATGGGCTTCGACGAGTCGTTCGGCATGGCGTTCGCGAAGGCGGAGATCTCGGCGGGAGCGCCGTTGCCCACGGAAGGCACCATTGCCATCACCGTCAACGATCCCGACAAGCCGACGGTCACTGCCATTGCCCGGCGCTTCGATGACCTGGGCTTCCGCATCCTGGCCACGGATGGCACGTTCCGCTACCTGCGGGCACGGGGCGTCGCCGCCGAGAAGGTCTTCAAGGTCGGTGAGGGCAGGCCCAATATCGTCGACCTGCTCATCAGCGACGAGATCCACCTCCTGATCAACACGCCGCTGGGCAAGAAGTCACAGTACGACGACTACGCCATGCGCCGCGGCGCGATCACGCGCAGTGTGCCGTACTGCACAACCATGTCCGCGGCCTCCGCAGCGTGCGAAGCAGTGATCGCGCTCCGCTCGCGCAGCCGCCGCGTGCGCTCCCTGCAGGAGCGCTTCCAGACGATCGCACCGCCGCCGGCTGCCGCCGCGACTGCCGGCGGCCAGGACTGAAGCCGACCGTTTCCGCTCCCGCCGGCGCTGCTCTCGCGCCGTTGCTGTCCCCGCATGATTGACGCGCGCCAGCGGCGCGTGCAGAATCGTGGTCACACACCTCCGGAAAGCAAACCTTCGGACCGTCCTGGCGTCCTCGCAATGCGCATTGCTGCCGATTCCCGCGACTGCCGGAACCGGCAGGCCTGCACGGACACAGGTGGCCGGACACTGCGCGCGCGCGCGGTGCCGGAACCCCAGGCCGGTTCGACCCACGTGGAGGATGCATTATGTTGATGTCAGGCGACGACGCCCGTTCGCGTTCCCGTCGCGGCCGAAGCTGCCGGCGCTGTCTCGTGTGGACGCTCGTGCTGCCTGCACTGCTGCCACTGGCACGCCCGCTCGCAGCCCAGGGCACGCGCGCCGATTACGAACGCGCGGAGCGTTTCCTCGGTGTGAATGCGCGGTCGCTGGTGGCAGGCGATGCCGTGGCACCGACATGGCTCGACAACGATCGCTTCTGGTACCGCAATCGAACGAAGACCGGCACCGAGTTCGTGGTGATCGATCCAGTCACGCGCACGCGCAAGCCTGCTTTCGATCACGTGCGCCTCGCCGCGGCGCTTTCTCTCGCCGCGGACACGTCCTACATCGCGGAGAAGCTGCCCTTCACCACGTTCGAATACACGGACGGCGGGAAAGGGCTGCGTGTGGCGCTGGACACGACACGCGGCTACCTGTGCGATCTGACGGCGTACACCTGCCGCAGTGACAAACCGGACCGGCGACGCATCAGCGAAGCGAAGTCGCCGGACGGCAAGTGGGTGGCGTTCGAGCGCGACGAGAATCTGTACGTGCGCAACGTGGCCAGCGGGCAGGAGACCCAGCTGAGCAAGGATGGCGAGAAGGACTTCGGCTACGCGGTGAACCCGCAGGCGTGCTGCGATGCGGTGACCAGCGTTCGCCTGCACACGCAGAAGCGCCCTATCCTGGCGTGGTCAGCCGATTCGAAGAAGATCGGCACGTACAAGCTGGATGAGCGCAACGTGAAGGACCTGTACCTGCTGGAGACGCACGTGGGCCGGCCCATTCTGCACCCGTACAAGTACGCGCTGCCCGGCGATTCGGTGGTGCCGCGCTACGAGGTCGACGTGTTCGATGTGCTGTCGCAGAAGCAGACGCGCTCGCCACGCGGCTTTCAGGATGCCGTGAACACGAGCTGCTGCTGGTTCACGTCGGACACGCTCTGGAAGGACGCACAGTGGGGCAGTGGCAGCGACGACTTCTACTACACGCACGGCCAGCGCGACTTCAAGAAGTTCGACCTGGTGCACCTCGATCTGCGCACCGGCCAGGCGAACACGATCCTGAGCGAGACCAGCCCGACATTCGTGGAGTTCAACCTGGAGAGCGGTGGCTTTCCCAACTGGCGCGTCATCAACGGCAATCGCGAGGTGATCTGGTTCTCCGAGCGCGATGGGTGGGGACACCTCTATCTGTTCGATGCACAGACCGGCAAGCTGAAGAACCGCATCACGGAAGGACCGTGGGTGGTGCTCGATGTGCTGAAAGTGGACGAGGCCACACGACAGGTCTGGTTCACCGCGGGCGGCCGCGAGCCGGGTCGCGATCCGTATTTCCGCAACCTGTATCGCGTCGGACTGGATGGCACCGGGCTGACATTGCTGACGCCCGAGGATGCGGATCATCAGATCAACGCCTCGCCATCCGGCCACTATTTCATTGATTCGCTATTCCCGGCGTGATCTGCCGCCGGTAACCGTGCTGCGCCGTCCTGATGGCAGCGTCGCCATGACCGTGCAGGAGAGCGATGTTTCCGAGTATGCAGCCCTGGGCGCGAAATGGCCCGAACGCTTCAACCTGAAGGGCCGGGACGGTATAACAGACATTTACGGATTGCTCTACCGCCCGTCGAATTTCGATCCCGCGAAGCAGTACCCGATCATTGACTACATTTATCCGGGCCCCCAGGTGGGCGCCATCGGAGCACGCACCTTCACCGTGGCGCCCCGCGGCGATGCGCAGGCGCTCGCCGAGCTGGGCTTCGTCGTGGTGCAGCTGGACGCCATGGGCACGCCGCTCCGCTCCAAGGCGTTCCATGACTCCTATTATGGCAACATGGGAGACAACGGCCTGCCCGATCACGTTGCCGTGATCAAGGGGCTGGGTGCGAAATACCCGTACATCGACATTGGCCGGGTCGGCATCTTCGGCCATTCCGGCGGCGGCTTCTCTTCCACCGATGCCATCCTTCGCTACCCGGATTTCTTCAAGGTCGCCGTCTCGAGCGCGGGCAATCACGACAATCGCAGCTACGACTACACGTGGGGCGAGAAGTATCAGGGGCAGGTGAAGAAGAGCCCGCAGGGTGGGGACAACTTCGACAGCCAGGCCAACCAGAACCTGGCGAAGAACCTGAAGGGCCATCTGTATCTCATGTACGGCACGCTCGATGATAACGTGCACCCCAACAACACGCAGCTCGTGATCGACGAGCTGATCAAGGCCAACAAGAACTTCGATCTGCTGGTGCTGCCGAATCGCAATCACGGCTTTGCCGGCGAACCGTACGTGATCCGCCGCACCTGGGATTATTTCGTGAAGTGGCTGCTGGGCATCGATCCGCCCACCGATTTCGAAATCCGCAGAAATCAGGGATAGGGCGCTTTGCGGGAGCGACTCCGGGGGAGGGGCCCTGCTGCGGCGGCCGCAGCGCAGACATAGGTTCGAGAATGAGCAGGGGCATTCAACCAGGGGGAAAGCGATGCACACGCGCAGGAAATACGCCGGCATGGCGCTGGCGCTGGCTGCTGTCAGTTTCGCGGCCGGCGCATCCGCGCAGGGCGGGGGCATGGAGCGCACTACGGCAAGGCGCTCCGACGAAGGCCTGGGTCCGTTTCCGCGGCTGATCCTGCGCGGTGCCATGGTCATTGACGGGACGGGCGCACCGCCGCGCGGGCCGATGGACATCGTGATCGAGCAGGACCGGATCCGCTCGGTGGTGAGCGTCGGTTTCCCCAAGGTGCCGATCAATGCGCGCACCCGGCCGCAGGGCGCGACCCGCGAGATCGACGTCAGCGGCATGTACGTGATGCCGGGATTCATTGACATGCACGCGCACACCGGCGGTCCCGACAAGGCGCCGCAGGCGGAATACGTCTACAAGCTCTGGATGGGCAACGGCATCACAACGTCGCGCGGCGTACCGCATGGCGAGTTCGAGTGGCAGCTCGAAGAGAAAGCGCGCAGTGCGCGCAACGAGATCGTGGCGCCGCGCATGTTCGCCTACACGCGGCCGGGCACGGGCAAGGGTTGGGGCGGCAAGCCCATCGATACACCCGAAATCGCCCGCGAATGGGTGCGCTGGGCGGCGGACCAGGTGGTGGACGGCCAGAAGATCGATGGCGTCAAGATGGATGCCTACGATCCCGAGATCATGAAGGCGATCATCGATGAGGCCCACAAGCACGGTCTCGGAACCGTCGCCCACCTGAGTCAGATGGGGCTGGCCCGCATGACCGCACTGGATGCCGCGAAGATGGGCCTGGACATGATGACACATCATTACGGGCTGTTCGAGTCCATGCTGAAGGACAATTCCATCCAGGACTGGCCCGCCGACTACAATTACAACGACGAATCCAAGCGTTTCGGCCAGATCGGGCGCCTCTGGAACCAGATCTACGAGCCGGAAAGCCCGCAGTGGAACGCGCTCATCCGGCAGTTCCTCGACCTGGGCTTCGGCATCGATCCCACCATGACGATCTATGAGGCGAGCCGCGATGTGATGCGCGCCTCACGCGCGGAATGGCACGACGAGTACACGCTGCCGTCAATGTGGGACTACTATCAGCCCAGCCGTGAGGCGCACGGCTCCTACTGGTACGACTGGACCACCGAGGACGAGGTAGCGTGGAAGCACTACTACCAGCGCTGGATGCAGTTCCTCAATGATTTCAAGAACGCCGGCGGCATCGTGACCACGGGCTCGGACTCGGGCTTCATCTACAAGCTCTACGGCTTCGACTACCTGCGCGAGTTCGAGCTGCTGCGCGAAGCGGGCTTCACGCCGCTCGAAGTCATCCGCTCCGCTACCATGAACGGCGCGAAGCAGCTGTACAAGCCCAAGGGCATCGAGCCCGAGTTCGGCATCATCCGCGCCGGCCTCAAGGCCGACCTGGTCGTGGTCGACCAGAACCCGCTCGCCAATCTCAAGGTGCTGTACGGCACGGGCGCCATGCGCCTGAACGATCAGACCGGCAAGATCGAGCGCGTGGGCGGCATCAAGTACACGATCAAGGATGGCATCGTGTACGACGCGAAGAAAATGCTGGCCGATGTGCGGGAGATGGTACGCAAGCAGAAGCAGCAGCGCGGCCTCGCCGCTGACGCACCAGCGTCCGCGATACGCGCGCGTTGAATACGCCCGCCTGTGCCCTGGTAATGCACCCGGATACGGGGCGCCATGACACGGGCTGGGGTCATCCGGAGCATCAGGGTCGATTGCCGGCGATCGTGCGTGCCATTGAACACGACACGCCGGTGCTGCTTCCGGCACTGACGCAGCAGGAAGGCACACACGCCGCGCTCGACGCCATACTGCGGGTGCACTCCGCAGCCCACGTCGAGCGCGTGCGGCATCACGTGGACCAGGCGGCGCAGGCGGCCGGGCTGGTCACGGTCGCCGGCGACACGGTGATCTCCGCGGCATCATGGGATGCCGGACTGGCCGCGGCCGGGTGCGCACTGGATGCGGCCGGGCTGGTGCTCGCGGGCCGCGCTAACACGGCGTTCGCGCTGTGCCGGCCGCCCGGCCACCACGCCACCGCCGAGCGCGTCATGGGTTTCTGCCTGTTCAACAATGTCGCTGTCACCGCGCGTGCGCTGCAGGCCGAGCAGGTGGAGCGCGTGCTGATCGTCGACTGGGATGTGCACCACGGCAACGGCACGCAGGACATCTTCTGGGAAGACCCGAGCGTTTACTACCTCTCGCTGCACCAGTACCCGTGGTACCCGGGCTCGGGCGCGGATGCGGAGCGCGGCGCCGGCCGCGGCCGCGGCACCACGCGCAACGTGCCGGTGCGCGCGAGCACGCCGCGCGAGCATTACCTGGCTTCCTTCCACAACGCCCTCGATACAGCCTGCGAGGAGTTCAGACCCGAGTTCGTTCTCGTCTCCGCCGGCTACGACTGCATGGCGGGGGATCCGCTGGGCCGGCTGCTGCTCGAACCCCGTGATCTCTACGTCATGACGCGCTCCGTCGTGGAGCGCGCCCTGGCTTTCAGCCACGGTCATTGCACGGTGCTGCTCGAGGGCGGCTACGCGCCGGACCGCGTCGGCAAGGGCGTGGTCGCCACGCTGCACGCACTCTGCGGACTGCCCTGGCCGGATTGACCGCGTTTCGCGCGCCGGTCTACATTCGACGCATCACGACGCGCCGCCTGCGCTGCAGGCGGCGAACACGCATCACCCACGACCCGCGATCGAAGGAACAGCGCTCATGAGCATCGCTCCGGCTTCCGATTTCCGCCGCGTGCGCGCACAACTCGACGAAATCCAGGCCGCCCTGCGCGAGCTGCGGCTCGACGGCTGGCTGCTGTACGATCTGCGCGGGCGGAACATCGTCGCCTCCTCCCTGCTCGGACTCGGCGAGATGAGCCGACGCTACTTCGTCCTCATCCCGGCACAGGGTACGCCGTTCGCGCTGACCCACGGCATTCGAGCAGGGTCCCTGGCGGGCATGGCCGTGGGAACAGACCAGTTATGTGAGCTGGCGCTCGCTCGACGCCGCGCTGGCGTCCCTGCTGGCCGGCCGTACGCGCATTGCCATGGAGCTGTCGGCGCGCGACGCCGTGCCCGTGTGTGATCTCGTGCCGGCAGGTGTGGCCGAGATCGTGCGCGCCGCCGGCGGCGAACCGGTTTCTTCCGGCGACCTGATCACGCGCTTCTATTCGCGCTGGAGCGATGCGCAGCTCGCGGCGCACCGCCGCTCCGCACAGGTGCTCCGTGAAGTGGCCAACGACGCGTTCGCATGGCTCGCGACTCACGTGGGGCAGGGCATCACGGAGAGCCGCATGCGTGAGCACGTCATCGCGCAGCTGGTGGCGCACGGCGCGGGCGCCGGTGCCGACTGCATTGCGGCTACGGCCCGGAATGCTTCCAATCCGCACTATGAGGCGGAGAACGGCGGTGCCACGTTCCGCGCAGGTGATGTGGTGCTGTTAGACCTCTGGGCGAAGGAGACCGAGCAGTCGGCGTTCGCGGACCAGACATGGATGGCGTGCCTGGGCGGACAGGTTCCGGCCCGCGCCGCCGAGTTGTTCGGCATCATCTGCCGCGCACGCGACGCTGCCATCGCGTTTCTGCAGAAGTCGTGGTCCGCTGGTCGCGCGATACAGGGATACGAGGTAGACGACGTGACCCGGGCCGTCATCCGCGATGCCGGCTACGCGGACTACTTCATCCACCGCACCGGCCATTCCATCGACACGGCGACACACGGCATGGGCCCCAATATCGACAATCTGGAGACGCACGAGACGCGCGTGCTGCTGCCCGGTGTGGGCTTCTCCATCGAACCCGGTATCTACATTGCCGGCGAGATCGGTGTGCGCACGGAGATCAACGTGTACATGAGCGAGTCCGGCCCGGAAGTGACGCCCGGCGGAATCCAGTCCGCGATGGCTACCTTCCCGGACGTATGACCATGCCGCCGGAAGCGCCGCATACGGGCGCGGAAGCGCGGGCCGACACCGGCGGCGCACGCGCTCCGGCGGAAGGTCTTTATCTCTTCGCCATTGCCCGTCGCAGCGGTCTGCGGGGCGCACGCCGCCGTGAGCCGGCCGGCGTGGTCAGCATTCGCCACCGCGAGCTGGAAGCCGTGGTGCGGGTCTTCCCGTTCCGCGTGCCGGCCGTTGATGACACACTGTTAAGGGAGCATCAGGGCGTCGTCGAGTCGGTGATGCGCCGGGCGGCGGTGCTGCCCATGCCCTGTGGTGTCGTCTTCCGGGACCGCCGTGAGCTGCTGCGCTGGTTCGATGAGCAGTACCTGCGGCTGGATGACGCGCTCAACATCATTGGTGGCTACTGGGAGCTGCGCGTGCACGTAGGCGTGCGCGGCACGGCATCCCTGGAGCCCTCGCTGCAGCAGGCCGCCGGCCTGCTCTACACGGAGCTGCGGCGGGAAGCCCATGCGGCCATGCCGCTGGTTGCGCGCGAACACCGCCTGATGAGCGCCGCGTTCCTCGTGCCCGGCAGTACCTGGGTGGAATTCGTCGAGCGCGCCGAAGATCTGGCCGCGGCTGACGCCCGTCTCACCCTGGATGTGACCGGCCCCTGGCCGGCCTACGACTTCGTGCGCCTTGCCCGCTGAGTCCGCCATGCTGGTGGAGGTGGCGCTGCCGGTTCCGGTCCCGCGAACATTCACGTACACAGTCGCAGCCGCGATTGCGCCCGGCACCCGCGTGCTGGTGCCGTTCAGCGGGCGACGCCTCGTAGGCTGGGTGGTTGGCCCGTCCGCCGGCGAGCGCGTGCCCGAGCGCCTGCGTGCCGTGGAACGCGTGCTCGAAAAAGAACCCAGCGTCACGCTCGAGCTGCTGGGGCTGTGTCGCTGGGTGGCCAGCTACTATCTGGCCCCGCTCGGCGTAGTGCTGCGTGTCGCGCTGCCCGCGCTGCTGAGCCATCACGCACGGCCCACGCCGCCGGTGCGCACACAACGCGTGCTGCGCCTCACCACGGAACTGCCCACACTGACAGAGCGTGCGGCAACGTTCCGCCGCTCGGCGCGTCAGCGCGAGTGTTTCGAGCTCCTGGAGTCGCTGGGTGGCAGTGCGGCCGTGCCGCACCTTCAGGAGCGCAACGGCTTCTCCGCCTCCGTGCTGCGCGGCCTGGTAGACAAGGGTCTCGCCGTGCTGGTGGAGGAATCCGTGCTGCGTGATCCGTTCACCAACCAGCCGGTGGCGGCTCCGCCCGCACACACGCTGACCCCGGCGCAGCGCGCGGCGGTGGAGCGCCTGACGGCGGCGGCGCGCGCCGCGAGCGCCGTCGCACCCTTTCTGCTGCTGGGCGTGACCGGCTCGGGCAAGACGCAGGTGTACATCGAGCTGTTGCACGAGGTCGTGCGCGCACAGGGTCGCGGCGCGATCGTGCTCGTGCCCGAGATCTCGCTCACACCGCAGACGGTAGCGCGGTTCCGCGCACATTTCGGTGACACCATTGCCGTACTGCACTCGGCGCTTTCCGATGGCGAACGCTACGACGCGTGGCGCGCGCTGCACAGCGGCAGCCGGCGCATCGCGATCGGCGCCCGCTCGGCCATCTTCGCGCCGGTGCGCAGTCTTGGCGCGATCATCGTGGATGAGGAACACGAGGGCTCGTACAAACAGAGCGATGCGCCGCGCTATCACGCCCGCGAAGTCGCGGTCGTGCGCGCGCAACTGGCGGGCGCGGTGTGTGTCCTGGGCAGCGCGACTCCCGCGCTGGAGAGCTACCACAACGCGCGCCGCGGCAAGTGGCAGCTGATCGAGCTGCCCGAGCGCGTGGGTGGCCGGCCGCTGCCTCCCGTGCGCACCATTGACCTGCGCCGCTCGCGACGCAGCCCGGATGAAGGCAGGCGGGCGCTTTCGACCGATCTGGCCCAGGCCATCGAGACGCGACTGCAGCGCGGCGAACAGACCATCCTGCTGCTCAATCGCCGCGGTTACGCCACCTTCGTGCAGTGCCGCGACTGCGGCCACGTATGGCACTGCCGAGACTGCAACGTCACACTGACTTTTCACCGGGGGCGACGGCGTCTCGTCTGTCATTACTGCTTCCATGAAGAGCCACCGCCCACGGTCTGCGAACAGTGTGGTTCCGCAGACCCCGCTTTCCTCGGCGTGGGGACGGAGCAGGTGGAACGCGAAGTTGCGGAGCGCTTCCCCGGCGCCCGCATCGCGCGGATGGATGTGGATACCACGAGCGCGAAGTGGTCGCACCACGAGATTCTGGCGCGCGTCGAGAGCCGCGAGATCGACATTCTCCTGGGCACGCAGATGATCGCCAAGGGGCTCGATTTCCCGGGCGTGACGCTGGTCGGCGTGGTGAACGCCGACATTGGCATGTCGCTGCCCGATTTCCGTGCGAGCGAACGCACGTTCCAGTTGCTCACGCAGGTGGCGGGCCGGGCCGGGCGGGGACCCGCGGGCGGCGAGGTGCTGGTGCAGACGGCACTGCCCCAGCACTACGCCATCGAGTGCGCGATAACGCACGACTACGCACGCTTCGCCGAGCGCGAAGTCGAGGAGCGCCGGCCGGCCGCGTACCCGCCCCACTCACGGCTCGCCAACGTCATTGTCAGTGGCGTCGACGAGAACGCAGTCCACGCCGCAATCCGTGATGCCGTCGCCTGGGTCCGCAACACGATGACGGCCGAGGGTCTGAGCGAAGTGCAGATCGTCGGGCCGGCACCCTGTCCCATCGACAAGATCCGCGGACGCTGGCGCTGGCACTTCCTGCTGCGCAGCGGCCGGGCGCGAGCGCTGGGCGGGATCGGCAGGCTGCTGCAGTACCGCTACGAGCTGCGCAGCGGACGGGCCGAGCTGCGATTATTGCTCGATCGCGACCCCGTCACACTCCTGTGACGGGTGCGCGCTTGTATTGATGAGCGGCGCCACTTGTCGTAAACTGTTGGGAGCGCGTGCGTAGCGTTCCCGGTGCCGGTTGCCGGCGCGGGTGGGCGGTGAGGGCCGGCGCACTCAGCAGAGGAGAATCGTTTCGCCGTGGTCGGATGTCTGGCACTTAATGCCTCCTTCGAGCCGCTGACCATGCTCCCGCTACGGCGGGCGCTCCGTCTCGTAATCGACCGAAAAGCGGAAATCCTCGAAGTCGACCCGTCGCGCAGCTTCCGCTCCGAGAAGCGCGAAATGCCGTGTCCCTCCGTGATACGGCTTGTTCGCTTCGTGCACGTCCCGCGCAAGTTCCGCCGGCAGGTGACTAACACCTTCCTGTTCGCGCGCGATGCCTACCGCTGCCAGTACTGCAATCGTCACCGCACCGAGCTGCGCGGGCGCGAGTTCCTGACACGCGATCACATCGTGCCGCTCTCGCGCGGCGGCGATAACAGCTGGCACAACGTGGTCACGGCCTGCTCGCCCTGCAACAACCGCAAGGGCAGCCGCCTGCCATTGGAAGTCGGGCTGCACCTCATCCGGCCGCCCCACGAGCCGAATTATGTCCAGCTGGTCTGGGCGGTCCGCCGCATCACGCCGGTGCAGGCGAAGTACATCCGGATGTTCTACGGCGAGGACGTGCTGCGGGCCCTGCAGGCGGGTGCGGAAGCCTGAGAACAGGCCTGCGGACGGGTCCACCCGTAGCCCACCCCCTTTCGCCGCACGCCGGTCTTGTCCCTGCGCGCTGCTGCCCGTCCCACCCAACCCGGGCTTCCTCAACGTTCTGCGCCCGCTGCGCGTCAGTTTCTCCTGAGTTCACCCCAGGGGCAGGAATGAAGAATTCATGTGCTGCGCCGGGCCGAGGTCTGTTCCGGCTCGGAGCTTTCGCTTTCTGGCTGGCGGCATTGGGCGCGAGTGCCCAGGAGCCCGGCGTCCGGACGATCTCGCTCGATGAGGCGCTCCGGCTGGCCTGGCTCAACAACCCTGTCACCGTGAGTGCCGAGGCGGCCGTGCAGACGGCCGAGGCATCGCGCCTCGAGTCGTTCGGAACGTTCCTGCCACAGTTCACAGCCAACGGCATTTACGCCAATTCCAGCAATACGCGGTTCGATCAGGCCACCGGCCGTCTCGTGTCCACGAGCTACACCGCCCAGACGCAGTTCAGCTACGACCTGTTCACTGCGGGGCGACGATTCATGTCCTACCGCAGCTCGCAGGCCCGCCTGGACGCCGCCGACGCCTCAATGCGGCTGGCGCGCTTCCAGACGGCGCTGACTACCACTTCGGCGTACTACGACGCGGCCGCCTCGGCTGAGCTGGTGGGTACCTCCAGCCAGCGCCTCGAGCGCGCACGGCAGCAGCTCGCGTTCGCTCAGACCCGACTCGAAGTGGGCAGTGCCACGCGCTCCGATGTGCTGCGCGCGGAGATCGAGGTAGGCAACGCCGAGCTGGCCCTCATCGATGCGCAGTCCGCGCTCCGCTCGGCTCGCTTGACGCTGGGGCAGCAGATCGGCACGGGCGGGGAGGTCGAGCCGACGGATTCGACGCTGCCCGAAGAAGCGCCGGTGCTGCCGCCCCCGGACAGCCTGGCGGCACGCGCCGCACGCAGTTCACCCCAGGCCCTGGCCGCGGACGCCGTCTGGGCCGATACGCGAACGAGCAAGCTCTCCTCCTACACGACCTACCTTCCCAACCTGCGCGCGACTGGCGGCTTCGACTGGTTCGCGCCGACGTACCCGCCCACGACGCGCAGCTGGAATGTCCGCCTCACCGCATCGTACTCGCTGTTCAATGGCTTCAGCCGGGAGGCGAGCGTGCAGCGCGCGGCTGCGGCGGAGCGCGTGGCGGCGACCCGCGCCCGCGACGCAAGCATTGGAGCCCGCGCTCAGGCCATTGATGCGGCACAGCGTGTGGAATCCGCGGGCCGGCGGGTCACCATTGCCCGGCGCAGTGTGGACCTCGCCCGCGAGGACCTGCGCGTTCAGGAGGAACGCTACCAGATCGGGGTGGCCACAATCGTGGAACTGCAGACATCACAGCTGTCGCTGGCCGATGCGGAGTCCAGCTTCGTGCGCGCCAAACAGCAGCTCGGTGTCAGCATCGCGCAGCTGGAGGCGGTTCTGGGGGCACGTCTTGGCGACAACTGAAACGCGGTCCGCTAACCGCGCGTTCGATACGAGGTGGATGTGAGAATGGGATCATGGCGAGCGACATCGCCGCTCGCGTTCCTGCTGCTCGCGGCGCTCGCGTCCGGTTGTGGGCAGGCGGATTCGCAGGGTCAGACGTCCTCCGGCGCCGGCCGCGGTCGAGCCGGCGGTCCGCCCGCACTCGTGCCGGTCGCCGTCACGGCCGTCGAGAACGGCCGCATCGCACGCAGCGTAACCGTTTCCGGCAACATTGAGCCGCTGCGCACCATTGCCGTGAACAGCCAGCTGGCTGGGGCACTGCGTACCGTGAACGTGGAAGAAGGCAGCGTCGTCACGGAAGGCGCCATTCTCGCCACGCTGGATGATCGCGAGCTGGCGGCACAGCTGGCCAGCGCTGAAGCGGCCTTCCAGGTCGCGGAAGCCACGTTCAACCGCTCGCAGACGCTGCGCGAGCGCCAGGTCATCACGGCCGCGGAATATGAACGCGATCGCGCGGCCTATGCGTCCGCCCAGGCTCAGCGCGACCAGCTGCGCACGCGCATTGGCTATGCCACCGTGCGCGCACCGTTGAGCGGTGTGGTGACGCAGAAGAGCGTCGAAGCCGGCGATGCGGTGGGTGTGCAGACGCGGCTGTTCACCATCGCCGATGTGTCCACACTCGTGGTGCGCGTACGCGTTTCCGAACTCGATGTGGGCGGCCTGCGCGCGGGCGATCGCACGGATGTCGTGCTCGATGCCTTTCCCGATCAGCCGCTGAGCGGTCGCATCCGGCGCGTGTTTCCCAGCGCCGACCCCACCAGCCGCCTGCTGCCTGTGGAAGTGGCACTCACCGGTGCCGATGCCGCGGTCGCGCGTCCCGGCTTCCTCGCCCGCATCACGTTCGCGCTGGGTGCGAAAGACAATGTTCGACTCGTTCCTGCATCCGCCATTGTCACCGATCCCACGGGCGCTCAGGCGCTCTTCGTCGTGGACAATGGCCGCGCCGCGCGCCGCGTCGTACACACCGGCGTGATTTCCGAAGGGCGCGTCGAGATCGTCGACGGCGTGCAGGTCGGTGAGGTGGTCGTCATCACCGGCAACAACAACCTGCGCGATGGCGCGTCGGTTCGCATTGTGAATGCAGCGGTCGGTCCGGGCAGCGGCGAAACGGTTCGTCCGGAAGGAGACAAGTAATGACCCCGAAGAAGCAGCCGCACCATCACGGCTTGCCCAGTTTCTCCATCAGACGGCCGATCGGCACACTCATGCTGACATCGGTCGTCGTGGTGCTCGGCATCTTCTTCCTGTCGGGCCTCGCGCTCGACCTCCTGCCCACGATCGTCTATCCGAATCTGCGCGCCAGTGACAGCAACAGCGGCGTCGCCCCGGAAGTGCTCGAGGAAACCATCGCCAAGCCCATGGAGAATACGCTGGCGACGACGCAGAACCTGACGCGCATCGAGACCGAAATCCAGGAAGGCCGCGTCGGCGTGAACCTGCAGTTCCGTTTCGGTACGCGCATCGACTTCGCGCTGCAGGACGCATCCAAGAACCTGGACCGCGTCCGTTCGCAGCTGCCCGATGAGGCGGATCCGCCCACCGTCGTCAAGTTCGATCCGGCACAGTCGCCCATTTATGACGTCGCGTTCTCCTCGAACGCGTTCGATCTGGTGCAGCTGCGCGACTGGGTGGACACTCGCCTGCGCCCGCAGCTGCTCACCGTCGAGGGCGTCGCGTCCATCGATATCTCCGGCGGACTGCAGCGCGAGATCGAAGTGATCCTCGATCAGGAGCGGCTGCGTTCCTACGGCCTCACCGTTTCCCAGGTCATCGACGGACTGCGCAACACCAACCAGGACATTGCGGCGGGCCGCGTGTCCTCGCCGGTGCGTGAGGTGGTGGGCAAGACGGAAGGAAAATTCCGCAGTGTGCAGGATATTCGCGCCATGCTGCTCAACCTGCCGGGCGGCAGCCGGGTTCCGCTCAGTGAAGTGGCGACGATTCTCGATACGCACCGGCAGCAGCGACTGTGGGCGCGGCTGGATCGGGTGCCGGCCGTGCGCGTGACCGTGCGCAAGCAGCCCGAGGCTAACACCGTGACAGTCGCGGACCAGGTGCAGAACCGCCTCGACAACCTGCGCTCCACCGGGTTCATTCCGCGCGAAATCCAGTTCGTCACCATCAACAACCAGGCCAATTTCATCCGCAATTCCGTGAATTCCGTGCGTGATGCCGCCATCACCGGCGCCGGTCTGGCCATGCTGGTGGTGCTCATCTTCCTCGGCTCGCTGCGCAAGACCTTCATCATCGGCATCGGCATTCCCGTTGCCATGCTCGCGACGTTCGCCATGATGGGCATGGCGGGGCTGACGCTGAACATCATGTCGCTGGGCGGGCTGGCGCTGGGCGTCGGTCTTCTCATTGACAATTCCATTGTGATGCTCGAGAACATCTTCCGACACCGCGAGGAAGGCGACGAGAAGGACCCGGAGGAAGCCGCGCACATCGCATCGGCCGAAGTGACCAGCGCCGTGGTCGCATCCACCACGACCAACCTGGCCGCCGTCGTGCCGTTCCTGCTGGTGAGCGGGCTCGCCGCGATGCTCTTCCGCGAACTGATCCTCACCATTTCGTTCGCCATCCTGGCGTCCCTCGGCATTGCGCTCACCATCGTGCCCATGCTGTCGGCGCAGCTGGCCAAGATCCGCTTCACCACGCGGCTGGATCACAGTCCACCGCTGGTCGCATTCGATCGCGGCATTGCCTGGCTGCGGCGCATCTACATGCGCGCGGCGAGGCGCACCCTGCGCTGGCGCTGGGCCGTGCTGGGCGTGGCCATCATGCTGCTCGTCATGACCTACTTCACGACGCGCAACCTGGGCAACGAATTCCTGCCGCAGGTCGACGATGGCAATGTCAGCATCAACATCAATCTGCCGCCCGGCTCGTCCGTGGATCAGACCAATGCGGTCGCGGAGGAGATCGAGTCCATGGTGCGCGCCATGCCGTACGTGACCAACGTGTTCACCACGGCGGGCGGGCAATCGTTCGGTGGCTCCACGGCGGAGACCGGCGGACGCGGGTCGCTCACCATCAAGCTGGCGCCGCACGAGCAACGGACTATTACGGCGAATGCGTGGGTTCGCCAGAATGCAGACGAAGATCGATGAGCGCGGGTTCCCCGGTGCGCGCATCAACGTGTCGCCACCGCGCATCCCCGGCCTGCGCACATCGAGCTCGGGCGCTGACGTCGCACTCGAGATCACAGGTGACGAGCTGCCGGAGCTGCGTCGCCTGGGCGCCGAAATCATGGAGCGAATCCGCGATGTTCCGGGCCTGCAGAACGTGAAGCCCTCCACCGACAATGCCAGCCCGCTCATCACCATTGCGCTCGACCGTGAGCGCGCCGCCTGGCTCGGTCTCAATGTCGGTGCCGTGGGGCAGACACTGCGCACGGCCATGGACGGCACCATTGCGACACGCTACACCGAAGGCAACCGCGAGTACGATGTGCGCGTGATGTTTCCGCGCGATCGCTTCCGCAGCCCCGAGGACATCGGTTCCATCGCGCTGTTCCCCGGTGGCGCGAATGGCGCCCCCGTCTACCTGCGTGATGTCGCTACCGTGAAATCGAAGTTGGGGCCGACGAGCATTCTGCGCGTCAATCAGAACCGGACCCTGCGCATCACCGGTGATGTCATTGATGACCAGGCATCGGTGGGAGAAGTCAACGCCCGCATCCGCGATCGCCTTGCGGACCTGGTCATGCCCGAGGGGTACGGGCTGATCTATGGCGGTGAGGAAGAAGCCATCCGCGAAAACAACCGGCAGCTCGCCATTGTCGTGGGCATGGCCATTTTCCTGGTGTTCGTCGTGCTGGCCGTGCAGTACGAGAGCTTCATCAATCCGTTCGTGATCATCCTGACGATCCCGCTCTCGCTGATCGGCGTGGGCGCGGCCCTCGCCATCACACACACGGCGCTGTCGGCGCCCGTTCTCCTGGGTGTGATCCTGCTCGCGGGCATTGTGGTGCAGAATGCGATTCTGCTCGTGGAATTCGCAGAGCAGCTGCGCGAGAAGGGTGTGCCCATGGAACAGGCCGTGATCGAGGCCGGCTCCGTGCGCATGCGCCCGATCCTCATGACCAAGCTGACGACCATGCTGGGCATGCTGCCACTCGCGATCGGCATCGGCAGCGGCACGGAGTTGATGCAGCCACTGGCCATCGCTGTCGTGGGCGGCATTCTGCTGGCCACGTTCCTGACGCTGTTCGTGGTGCCCAGCGCGTACGTGATCTTCAACCGCGCCGCGGCCAGGCTCATGGCGTTCCTCACGGGCCAGCCGCGTGTGAGAGCAACGCGCGAGGCGCAAGCCGCCGGCGACTGAGCCGTCAGGGCAGATCCGCGGGGTGCGCGCTGGACGACGCCGCACCCCGCGGGTACCTTGCCCGCCCATGAATCTGGCCTACCTCACCCGCAGCGTCAGCTTTGCCGCCGCGCATTGCTACCACCGTCCGGAGTGGAGCGATGCGGAGAATCGTCGCGTCTTCGGCGCCTGCAACAACCCGGTGGGCCACGGTCATAACTACGTGCTGGAGGTGACCGTGCGCGGCACCATTGCCGCCGACACAGGCTTCGCGGTGGATCTCGGCGCGCTCGACGCGGCGCTGCAGCGCGAAGTGGTGGCCAGGCTGGATCATCAGCATCTCAATTACGCAGTCGCTGAATTCGGCGAGGGCGGTGCGATCCCGACGTGCGAGAACATCGCGGCCTGGCTCTGGCCCCGTATCGAGCAGGCTCTGCCCGCCGGTGTGCGACTGCACCGACTCCGCCTGTACGAGGAACCGCAGCTCTTCGTCGACTACTACGGCGGTTCGGCCCGGGTCGCGCATGACGGCTGAAAACGACGACGCGGATCGGATGCCGGCCGACGACGTCCACGACCGGCGCGAGTTCGCGTGCGATGGCCAGCGCTGGGTGCTGACGGTCATGGGCAACGGCCGCACCGGCAGTGACTGGCTGACCACCGGCAGGCTGCTGATCGCGTATTTTGCGCATGCGCAAACGCCAGGCGAGGCAGTGCTGGAAACATGGCTCGTCCCCGGTCCGCTGGCTGATCTGTACGAATCGCAGCTGGTGGACCTCTTGCGCAGCGCGCGACCGATCAGCGAGCGCCGGGCCGCCCCCACCGAATCACGCGACTACTACGAGGATGATCCGCCATTCGATGAAGGCGGGAGCGGTCCGCGTTGAGCGCGCGGGCCACGCCTGCCGTGAAGGGCAGGGTGCTGTTACTCATGGACAGACGCAACGAGGAGGCGTGTTGAGCAGTTCGCGGAAACGGATCCTGACGGGAGACCGGCCTACAGGCAGACTGCACCTGGGCCACTGGGTGGGGAGCATACAGAACCGCGTCCGGCTGCAGGACGAATACGAGTGCTTCTTCATCATCGCCGACCTGCACACGCTGACGACCCGGCCCGAGAAGGAATGGATCAGCGAGATGCCCGAAGTCATTCGTGACATGGTGCTCGATTACCTGGCGCTCGGCATCGATCCCCAACGCTCGACGATTTTCGTCCAATCCTGTGTCCCTGAGACCTCGGAACTGAACCTCATTCTCGAGATGCTCGTCACATTGCCGCGGCTGGAACGTTTGCCAAGCATCAAGGAGATGGCGGAAGCGGCGCATCTCGACGTGATGCCGTTCGGCCTGGTGGGCTATCCGGTGCTGCAGGCCGCTGACATTCTGCTCCCGCGTGCGGACCTGGTGCCGGTGGGCAAGGACAACGTGCCGCATGTCGAGGTCACGCGCGAAATCGCGCGCCGTTTCAACCACCTGTACGGCGAGGTGTTCGCGGAACCGGAGCCCATGATCAGCGAGCTGCCAACGTTGCCGGGCACGGATGGTTCCCAGAAGATGTCGAAATCGCTCAATAACGCCATCTTCCTGTCGGACCCGACCGAGATCGTGCGTCAGCGCGTCATGCAGATGTTCACGGACCCCAACCGCGTCCGCGCCGACATACCGGGCACAGTCGAGGGTAACCCTGTATTCGTTTACCATGACGCTTTCAACCCGGACCGCGCTGAAGTCGAGGAGCTGAAGACCCGTTATCGAGCCGGCCGGGTCGGCGATGTCGAAGTGAAGCAGAAGCTGCATCGCGCGCTGGAGAGCTTCCTCCAGCCGATTCGTGACCGTCGCGCGGAGTACCTGCGCATCCCCGGTGTCGTTGAGGATATCCTGGCGCAGGGGAATCGCAGAATGCGGGAGGTCGCGCGGGACACGATGACCCGCGTTCGCGAAGCGATGGGCCTCACCTACTTCCGTTGAGGACCGGCCGAGCCCGAGCCGGATCAAGACTGGATGCCCGCACGACGAAGCTATTCCGAGGGGGAACAGGTCCCCGTCGAGGCCCGCAACGGCGAGGTCGCGCCGGGACGTCCGGAAGACTGTCACAACGACCCGATTCTAAGCGTTTCTACGGACGACGCCTCGCCCTGGAGGTCCGTGGACTTCGACGACCTGTTCCAGAGGCTGTATCCGTCGCTGTACCGCTACCTCCACCGGCTGACCGGCGATGCGGATGTCGCCGAGGACATTGCGCAGGAAGCTTTTGTGCGCCTGCTGCGTCAGCCGTTGCCGGAGGCGGAAGTCAGACCCTGGCTGTTCACGGTCGCCATGAATCTTGTGCGCGACCGCGCAAGAAAGTCGGAACGGCGGCACCGTCTGCTGAGTGGGGCACCGCCACTGGTCACGGGAACCGCGCTGCCCGACGACCAGGTCGAACAGAACGAGCGCATCCAGGCGGTACGCGCCGCCCTGGGAAAATTGCCGGACCGCGACCGTCAGTTGCTGTTGATGCGGGAAGAAGGATTCAAGTACGAGGAGATCGCAGGAGTCATTGGTGTCGCGCCGGCTTCGGTCGGCACGTTGATTGCCAGAGCATTACGTCGTTTCGTCGAAGTGTATCGCGCCCAGAGAGTCGGAGATGACGCACACTGATAGCGGCACGCTGATGGCGTACCTCGATGGGGAGCTGCCCATCGGGGAACGTGCCGCATTGGATGCGCATCTCGGCGGCTGTGCACCCTGTCAGCACGAGCTCGATTCGCTGCGCACAATGGCGACGGAATTCTATGCCGCCGTGGCCCTGACGAATCGTCGCATTCCGTTGCTCAAGGCCAGAGCGGACATTGAGCATCGCATTCCGGCGCAGTCGCCGGCGAGGGCGCGCTTCCCATTCCGCATGGCCCCCGGCAATCTGCTCAAGGCAGCGGCTGTCATTCTGCTGCTGGCTGGCGCCGCCTCCGCTGCGGTGCCTGATTCTCCAGTCCGCAAGCTGGCGCGGAGTGCCGCTCAGCGCATCGAGCAGCTCTTCCGCAGTGAGACGCCGCCCGCGCCGGTGCCGGCGCCTGTCGCAGCGAAGCCGCCGCTGGAACAGCAGGAACCCGTTTACCCATTGGCCTACCTGCTGCCGGCAGCGGACAGCCGCGTACGCATTGTGGTGCGGTCTGCGGCGGCCGGCGCGCGCGTCGTAGTGCGACTGACAGCCAGGGACAGCGTGATCGTGCGCTCCCTGAGTGACCGCGACGCTGTCACGTTCAATCGCGGCCCCGGTCGCATTGAAGTGTCGCAGGTCAGCACGGGCGTGCTGATCGAGCTGCCCCGCTCCGTCATGGGAGCGTCCGTCGAGGTGGACGGCCAGTCGTACTATGTGAAGGACGGCACCGAGATCCGCGTGCTCGGGCCGGTATCCGAAAAGGCCGGAGACGAGGTCACCTTCCAGACCCGCTCGCACTGACCAGAGCGCCTCGCATTTTCCCACCCTGCCGTCTGTAACCTCTGGCCCCACCCTCACGTCCGGCGTTGCTACTGCGATTGTGCCGGTGTTATATCTATCGACACACACAATACTCTCCCGGAGCGCGCGTGAAGGACGAATCCTTTCGACGGGCGCTGGAGCCGCCGAACACCGGCTCAACCCGCTGCAGGATGACGAGTATCTGATGCTCGCACGACTGCTGCTCGTCGCCTTGCAGGCAATTCCTGCGCAAAGCGCGCCTGCGACCATCTGGGGTCAGGTGCGTAGCGGCAGCACGGGTTCGCCCCTCGCATTCGCCGTTGTGGAAGTCAGGTCGGGACACGGGCCGCTGCTGCGCACCGAGACCGACCAGAACGGCCGGTACATCCTGCGCGACGTCCCTTCCGGACAGCTGCTCGTCCGCGCCTCGCACATCGACCACGCCCCACTGGAACTCGACGTTACCGTCGGCCCTGGCCGCACGCAGGCTGTCAACTTCGATCTCGAGGTGCGGCCGCTGCGGTTGCCGGGAGTGGCGACGCGTGCTCCCGGTCTGGAGACTCCGTTCCGCGATACGGTTTCGGTCAAGCCTGGCGATCTGGGGACCGCTGCCGTGCGCGCGCTGGAAGCCACACCGGGCGTAGCGGAAATGGGGCTGGCCGAAGCGGCGCGTGAGGTGCCCGGCCACGAACCGGTCGACCCGTCCGACGTGCTGTTCGTGCGCGGCGGCACCGCCGACCTCAAGCTCGTAATGCTGAACGGCGCCCCGGTCTTCGCACCTTTCCATGTGGGAGGGCTGATCAACGCCCTCGATACGGACCTCTTCCGCTCGGCAACGCTGTACGTTGGCGGTGCACCGGCCCGCTACGATGGCGGCCTCGCCTATGTCATGGACATGGAGACCCGCTCGGGGAGAGACAGCGGTCTGCACGGGGACATGGCCGTCGACATGCTGGCGGCCAAAGGCATGGTTGAAGGACGGCTGGCGCCGGGCGCATCGTTCCTGGCCAGCGCCCGTGGTGTTCACGGATTGGGGGCGACGCCGTTCGTCGGAGATCCGTTCCCCTATTCGTACGGTGACGCGGTGAGCCGCCTCGACGTGGATCTGGGTGGCGGCCGGATCCTGAGCGTCACCGGCTTCTGGAATCGGGAAGCGGTACGGCTGGACAGTCTGGTGCGGCCTGACGAAGTGGCGGCCTGGGGCAATGGTGCAGGCTCGATCCGTCTGCGCACCGTGATGGGAGAGACGGACGGGCTCTTTACCCTTGCGGTCGGCGACTTCCAGACGACGCTGCCCGTGGGAGGACTGCGCGTGCTGCTGACCGAAGGCACCTCGCGCCACTCGCGGGCCGCGGCGGATTTCGGCCGCACGCTCGGTCCGGGCCGGCTCACTTCGGCGCCTCTTTCGATCGGCTGGCCTACGGACAACGGGTCAGCACTCAGGTTGAAGACTCAGCACTCTATTCCTCCTCCACCGCAGGAAACACGGCTGGCGCATACATTGACGTTTCCGCCAACCCGGCCAGCCGGCTGCAGTTGCGGGGTGGCCTGCGAGCCGACATCTACTCGGTTGATCCATCGGTTCGCCTTGCCCCGAGAGTCTCCGCCACGCTGCTGCTCAATGAGCACGTCGCGCTGACCGTTGCGGCCGGGCGCTACCGGCAATACGTCCGGGCCGCCGGTGAAACACTGGCCACGCTGCCGGGCGCTTTTGACGTGTACGACGAGACGCAGAAGCTCACGGTCGCCACCTCCTCCCACCTGGTTGCAACGCTTGACCAGGATCTCGGTGAAGGCATTCGACTGAGTCTGCAGGGATTCTACAAGCGGTTCGAGGATCTGCCTTCCACCGGCGGCCACAGGGCTGAAGCCTCGGGCGTGGACCTGTGGGTACGGCGCAGCGCTGGCAGGCTCAACGGCTGGTTCGGGTACTCGCTTGCCTGGGTCTGGTCGGGAGACAACGCCACGGCCGTGACCGCTGCCAATCACGTGAATGATGGGCGACAGTTGCTGACCGGCGGCGTGACCGGTCCGCTGATCGGCAAGGGAAAGTTCGACCTGCGTGTCGCGTACGGCGCGGGGCTGCCCTTCACCTCGATCCCGGAGCCCGAAGCGAGCACGCCGGTGCTCGGCGTCGGCTTCACGGACCATCCTGCCTACGCAATGGAGCCCGTTCCGTCCGTGCCCAATCCGCCGGACCAGCCCGTATCTCGACTGGACGCGCAGGTGGCGCGCACCTTCGATGCCGACCTGGGCGGACTCAATTTCTCGCTGACACCGTACATTAAGGTCTAACGCACTCAATCGGCGCGATGGGATTTTCTATTACGTCGACCGCGGCAACACCGCCCAGGCCCGCCCACTCGCCGGCCTGCCCGTGCTCCCCATCATCGGCTTCGACTGGCGCCTCTGACCGCACGTCATTACTGACACGGCGTTAGGCAGGCATCAGCAAGCGAGAGCGCCGCACCTTTACGGGAGCGCGGCCGTCCGTCAGTCAGACCCGCGGCCAGCCCGGGCAACCAGCACCGGCAAGGCTGCCCGAATTCGGCCTCCGCTTCGGCCTCAGCGAAATGTCCTGTCGGAACTTCTCGTAGGCCTTCTGCGAGATTTCGCCGCGCTGGTAGAGTTCGTCGAGTACTTCCTGGGCCTGCCGATTGAAGTCGCCCTGCTTCTGTGCGCCACGGCGGGCAAACAGCCAGAAGACGAAGAGGATGAGGATGTACTCGGTGTAGGGGCTGAGGTAACGCATGGCGCGGAAGACGAGGCCGCCGAGGTCGAGGGGCGGCAGCTGGCCTTGCTGCAACAACGCGAGGAGGGCGGGACCGAGGTGCATTTCAGGCGGTGGAGCGCCGGCCGTCCACCATTGCGGCCCGGACCCCTTCCGGGCGAAAACAGAGGTTGTGGCCCCACTCGTTATCGAACCATAGCGGCCTGCCGCGGCGAAGCTTGAAGCTGATCAGACGCTGGAGTTCGAGCGCGGACGCTTTCCAGCGCGCGCGGAACATTCCTCGCTGTCCTCGGTTGCGAGGCGGACAAGACGGTCGGAATGAGGCCGCGAAGCGGGGCGCGCGCGAAGTCGACCATTGGTGGAACAAGGCTAATGTTGGCAACGGGATTCGGCAACGGTCGCGAGTCTCAAATTCCCTTTTCTCGCCAGAGCGCATCAAGCAGTTCATTGCGCGGCTGGACCAGCTCCTTCCGTTCGGGAAGCGCCAAATTCCCGTCGCGCGTGGCACCGCGCGCTGCGCCGGCAGTGTCCAGCCGAGATGTTTTCTGCACGGCCATGCGCAGGACGTCATGCGCTTCGCGCATGCGTGCATGGAAGGCGGTGTGCGTGCCGGCGTACGGACTCATGTTCTGCGCGCTTGGATGGACCAGCCAGAGGGCGCGTGGAGCTGGCGGCTCGCGCCATGCCCGGCGCCATGCGTGCTCCAGTTCGCGGTCAGGCGGTGCCAGATCCGCGAGGTTGATCATGCCGTTGCGCATCCCAGCCGGATCGGTGCAGGGCCGTCAGGCCGGGTATGCGGTGCGCGCCTGGTGGCAATGACCACGCTGCAGCCACTACACGCGCCGCAACGTTACCCAGCGCCACCACGAGCCGCGGCCCGGCGGCGATCAGCGTGTCCCGAATGATGGCAATGCTGTCCGGGTACGCGCCCTCCGGCGAAAAAAGCTCGGCCAGAGTCGGCTCGCCGCCACCGCGCTCCGGCAGGTGGTTAAGCGAGGCAGCAATGAAGGTGTGGTTCCGATTCAGACCGGCGCTGCCAAGGAGAACATCGAGATTGGCACCGGCAATATCGCCGCCAAAGGGTATGCGCGTGCCATGGGCTCCCAGCGCGCCTTTGCCGCGACCGCCAGGCATTCCCCGGAGCGGCACCGATCCAGAGGACCGATACCCGCTGCCACGGGCCGTTGCGCCGGCTCCATCCGATGGGTCGGTCGAGGAGCCGACCGCCCGCATCACGACACGGTTGATTCAGCCATTCGTCGTCCAGACACGCGGAATGATCGCCGTGCAGACGTTGGAAGATCTGCCGGAAGCGCGCCTCAGCAGCACTGGACGGCATGGTCCCGGCGGGGAAGGGTTGGTTCAGGCATCGCTGCGGCGGGCGACCTCACGAATCAGCCCGACGGCGTAATGGGTGAATAGCAACGCAGACGGGTGCTGGCGGCGTCAAAGATTACGAAGCAGGTCGTCGATCGCTCGCTCGACCGCGTCCCGGCCGTTACCAGCAAGCAGGTTGTCGAGCATATTCGCGCGCATCGGAAGCAACGTCCGCGTGGTGCCGATTCTCTACCGAGCGGACGACATTGCCGAGCGGCAGCAGCGCGAGACGGACAGCTCCGCTTTCCTCGGTCGATTCAATGCCCGAGGGCAGGTCAGGCAGACTCGTCTTCCAGGCTGGTCAGCTCGCCGTCCGACGCATCGTCGGTGCTTTCGGGAGGCAGTGGCAGCACGATGCCGAGCGCGACCGTCAATGTTGCCCTGGTCATCCTGCGTCGCGGCGACAGCGAGAGTGACGGGACGCTGCAGCAACCGCGAGAGTGGTTCGACGGCCGTATTGGGAACGAAACCACGGGCAATCACGTGATCACCGACGTAGAAACCGAGCGCAACATGCTCGGGAGGCGCGGTTTCGTGCTCCACGGTGCGCGCCTGCCCAGAGGAACGCGCGCGGGGTGCGTGACGACGACGAATGGCTCCATGTTTTCCCGGTTGCAGTCGCACGTTTGTAAGGCCGCAGAGAGCGGGCCCCAGGTTCCGCATGCGAGATTCGCGCCGGTCAGGCGTCGGTTCGAGCCGGGTCGTCTGGGATCCTTCTGTCGGAAACGTTGGTGTATAGCGTCGATTGTGCGGGCGAATCCGGTGAAGCCTCGGCTACGTAGTGCGGGAGGTTGCCGGATGTCGTTTCAAGGCGAGGCGGAATTCGGGCTCCAAGCAACGAACAACAAGCGGGCTTCCAGTGAGGTGTGGCCATGCTGAGTTCTGCCAGAGTACTCTTGGGATCGATCACGGCGGCAATGCTGCTGCTACCCTCAGTGGCCGCGGCTGAAATGGGCGGCGGTGGCACGGGACCACTTCCCTTGCTGGCAGGCCCCGGCTGGAATGGAAGGACGCTGCATCGACCTCGACCAGCAGCGCCAGACTCGCCGTCACAGTTCGGGCGTTCTGGGCTGGCTCTATCGCTACACGCGCAACATCGACATCGAGCACGGTTCTTGGGTTCCTTTCTACCTGAGCTCGCCACTCCTGATGTGGCGGCAGACCGCCACGCTGCAGTGCGGTAACGAGGCGACGGCTGCGGCGCGCGACGCGGAGTGCGCGCTGCTGGAAGTGAATCAGGGCGACGATGACGCCTGGACGATTCACTGCCGCTGCCGCAGCTGGAGGCGTCTTCGCCGGCAAGGCTGGCGGAGAATGTGCGTGATCGCCTGGGCCATGGCGACGTGGTCGTGCTGCACACGGCACACGGTCACGAAATACGGCTTGGCAACGGGCGCGTGCACCAAGTTAATGCCCGTGTGTGCGTAGCGGACGCCTGAACCCCGCCTGACTCGATGCTGGAACGGCGCGACCCGGTGGGTCGCACCGTTGCTTTCGGGTCGCGCCGCGCTGACGGCGCGGGGGCGCCGCTGTAGAAGCCCACCTTCGGGGTCGCCCTTTCGCCTGCCTCCATCTCGAAGAATTCGCGCTGCCGGAAGCCGAAGCTGCGCGCGATCAGGTTGAAAGGGAATAGCAGGATCTTGGTATTCAGGTCGCGCACCACGGCATTGTAGTAGCGGCGCGCATTCTCGATGTTGTCCTCGATGCTCGCGAGCTGCGCCTGCAGCTGACCGAAGTTTCGGCGGCACGGAGCTGGGGATAACTCTCTGTCAGGGCGAACAGCGTCTTCAGCGTGCCTGTCAGCTGGTTCTCCGCTTCCGCGCGTTCGGCCGGCGACTGCGCCGACATGGCGCGGGAACGCGCATTGACCACCGCTTCGAACGTACCTTTCCGTGGCTCGCGTAGCCCTTCACGGTCTCCGCGAGGTTGGGCACGAGGTCATGCCGTCGCTTGAGCTGCACGTCGATATCGGACCAGGCGTTGTCGGCCTGGACCTTCAGCCGGACGAGCTGATTGTACAGGACAA
>CAWCRS010000004.1:0-130237 GCA_963798085.1 uncultured Gemmatimonadales bacterium | reverse complement strand
CAGATCTCCGGCAATAGGTTTTCCGCAGTTCCCTGACGTGCTGTTATGTTCATGATTAGTTGTGCGTAATTATTTAAATTGTGATAGGATCGCAGCATGTCAGCGGCACGTGCGGCGATCCTGGAGGGCATGCCAGAGCCCCGTGATCTCCGCATGCACGAAGCTGACGGGTGGTGCGTGGTTACCGCCGGCCAGGTGGTGCTTGCCGAGTACGGCGCCGGCGACCTGCTGATGCGGAACATGGTGCTGGTGACGCTGCGGCGGCTGAAGTTCAGCGGGCAGGCGGTCGCGCGGGCGCTGGGGCTGACCGAGAACTATGTGGCGACGCTGTACTCGGCGTCGAAGCGGGACGGGCCGGCGGCGCTGGCCGGGCAGCAGCGGCGCGGCCGCCCGGACACAGTCGAGCGGGCAGGACTGGGACCTGGCGCGGCAGTGGCGCGCGGCCGGGGTCAGCGATGCGGAGATCGGGCGGCGCCTGGGGGTTGCGCACACCACGATCGGCCGGCGGCTCGGCCCCCGGGCTCAGCAGGACGCCGAGCCCCTGTTCGCCGGCTCCGGCGCAGGTCACGCGGATGCGGATGCGCCGCGTGCAGGGACCGGGCCCGCCGCGGGACAGGAGCCGGATGACGCGGCTCCAGGTGACGCGGTGGCGGCGCAGGAGCCCGGTGACGCGCCGGACGCGGGCCCCGGGCCCCGGATCAGGGAGGGCGTGGCCGAGTCCCGGTATGCGGGGGCGATGCTGCTGCACGCGTTCCTGGCCCGGGCCGGCGCTGGGACGGTGCTGGGCGCGGGCCGCTCGCGGCAGGACACGGCGCTGCTGACCGCGGTCAGCGCGTGCTTCGCGCTCGGCGCGGCGACGGTCGAGCAGTTCAAGCACCTGGCCGCCGCTGACGCCGGGCCGCTGGCCGGGCTCGGGGCACTGCCCGCCCTGCGGCCCGAAGCTGGCCGCGATCGCTGACCGCACCGACCCGGTGGCGGTGCAGGCCGCGTTCGCGGCGGCGATGCTGGCCGCGGACCCGGTGACCTCGGGGGTGTATTACGTGGATGACCACTTCATCCCCTACGCCGGCGCGAAACCGGTCGCGAAAGGCTGGAATAACAAGCGGGGCCGCGGGGAGAGAGGCCGCGCGGACACCCACGTCACCGCGCACGACGGCCGCGCGGTCTGCTTCGTGTCCGGCGAGCCGTCCGGGCTGAGCGTCACCCTCCCCAGGGCACTCGCGGAGCTGAAGAAAGCCGCGCCGGCCGGCGCGGCGATCATGATCGGGTTCGACCGCGGCGGGGCCTACCCGCAGGTGTTCGCGCACTGCCGTGAGCAGGGCGTGCACTGGGTCACCTACCGGCGGGCGCCGCTGGCCGTCCCGGCCATGCTCCCGGTCATCACCACCATCACGGCCGGCAGCCGGACCCGCCGTATCGCGTGGGCCGAGGAAGAGGTGCAGCTCAAGGACTACGGCAGCGCCCGGCAGATCACCGTGTTCGAGCACGGCCAGGTCGCGCTGCAGATCCTCACCTCTGACATGGACGCGTGCCCGGCGGACATCCTGTCCTGGCTGAAGTCACGGTGGCGGGAGGAGAACTTCCTCAAGTACGCGTCCGGGAATTACGGCATAGACAAGATCTGCGACTACCTCGCCATCATCGAGGTGAACACCAAGGTCATAGACAACCCGGCCCGCAAGAAAGCGAACGCCGTCGTCCGCGGCCAGGACAAGACCCTCGCGGAGGCTGAGCGGGACCTCGCCACCCTCATCGCCAACCCCGCGATCAGCGTCGCCGCCAAGAACACCCAGCTCATCCCCGCCGCGCAGCGCAAGATCACCGCAGCACGCCGCAACCGCGACGCGGCAGCTACGGCACGCGCCGCGATCCCCGCGAAACTGCCCGCCAACCTCATCGACCCCGATGCCGAGGTCGCGCTGCTGCGCGCCGGGCGCCGCGGCCTGCAGATGGTCCTGCGGCTCCTGGCCCACAACGCCGAGCACTGGCTATCGAACCACCTCAACGCCTACCTCCGTGATGACGACGAGTACCGCGCCATCACCCGCCAGGCCATCATCCGCGGCCTGCCCGGAACCATCACCTACACCCAGACCTCGATCACTGTCCGGCTCGACCCGCCCAGCTCACCCCGCATCAGCCGCGCCCTGGCCCTGCTCATCGACGAGATCAACCACACCCCGCCCGTCATCCCCGGCGACTCCCGGCCCATCACCTACCATCTCAGCGCAGACCCCAGCATTTAACTCAAACCGCACACGCATTGCCGGAGATCTGGGCCTCCGCATGTTGATGAGCCGGTCGCAGACCTATTACATCCTCCCGACTTCCTGGAACCCGGACCTGGACATCACCTACGTCCTTGACAGTAGTGACCAGGTTAGGATCGAGCTGCTCTCTGGGGTGGCCCGGTCCGGCAGTTGAGCTTGTCGAATGGTGGGCCAGGTAAGTGCCTGTTCGGGGCAGGCCGCAATCGGGCCCGCGCGGCTCTGCGGCCGTCACGCCCGCGTGCGAGGATGGCGGCCGCGGGTACCTCGCCGGCCATCAGGTTGGATAGGGCCGGTCCGCCACGACGCGTTTCATCACGATGGTGGAGGTGAGCCGCTGCACGCCGGGCAGCGCGGCGAGCTTCTCGTCCCGCAGCGCCTGGTAGGCGGCCAGGCTGGCGGTGGCCACCCGGACCAGGTAGTCGGGATCGCCGATTTCGGTATCCTGGGCATGCGGGAGCGCGCGACGCAGTCAGGCGGCGCGCTCGAGGTTAAAGGCGCGCGCGGTCGGGGCACGGAGGTGGAGGCGACGCTGCCGGTAGCTGACCTTGGCTGACGGACCGTCTTGGCGTTCTTGGGTTTGGCGTATTCAGAAATCCATTCGCCGCTTTCAGCAGCCGCCCGACGCCTGGCTGAAGGCCCGCTCGACGCCGCCAGCTATCGTCGTGCCCCGTTTGGGAGCGCAAACTGCGCCGTTTCGGTCGGCGTACACTCAGCGGATAGTCAGTTGCGACATGAGGCGGGCGGAATGCGCCATAACCCAAGAACGCCAAGACGGTCCGGGCTACTCCGCCAGCACAGCCGCCGCGGCCTGCTGCAGCAGCTGCGCCAGCTGCGGGTCGATCGAGATGCGCTGGCCCGAGTGCAGGCGCAGACTCGAAGGGAGGCCCATGGGCGACTTGCCCAGGAGTCTGCCATAGATCACGAGAGCGGCGAGGTACGAACCCGACAGGTTGGCGTGCAGACCATCACTGGCGTATAGGCTGAGGTTGGGGCTGCGCTGCCAGGCGGCGAGCCAAGCGGGCGCAACGGGCAGAAACACACCATTAACATTGGCCGCGGCCAGCTTGTAGGAGTCGATGGCGCGATCGAAGTCCTGGCGCCGGTCGATGGTGGGCCAGGCGGAGAATAGTGCAGGGACGGCACCTGCTTTCGCGATCTCGGTTGCGAACGCCCTGGCAAACAGGCGCAGCGTGTCGCGGTTCACCTCCACCGACGACGGTCCCTGCTGCAGCACCACCCATTCCCAGCCGCCGCGCGCGATCTCGCTGCGCGATGCGCCCTCGTTCCAGTGGTCGACCAGCGCGAAATCCGCATACGCCACCGTCTCCACCGCCAGCGCATTGCCCTTCGCGGAATCCGCCAGCGCCTGCACGATGCCGGGCAGATCGTTCACGTAGGTGTAGCTGTTGCCGATGAACAGGACCTTGCGGCCTTCGCCCACGAGTTTCGGGTCCGTGACCTGACCGCCGCAGGCGGCGACGCCACCGGTGAGCAGCAGCGCCACCGTCATGCTGCGCAGCACGAGATTGCGCATCAGGGTCGATCTCCGAAGTCGCTGGCGTGGCCTCGTACGGGGAACGGCAGGTCACTCCAAGAACGTCTCGCGCGAACCGATCTGCGACGTGCCGGCAGGCCATACGCGGCATTGTCGCCTGATATCACGATGTTATGGGGTGAAACGCACGGCGCGAGCGCACGACGCGACCTTGCGTGTGCTGCGCAGCACGTCGCCGATGCGCAATGCCCATGGCGGACGGCGCCGACACCGCGCACGCCGGGGCCGCGGCGACGCAGCTCTCCCGATTGGTGCGCGGGCGAACCAGCGTGTCAGCTGCTGGAGCGCAGGGACGCGAGCCGCCAGCCGCTGCCCTGGCGCGCGGCCGAGCCGGCGAAGTGCAGGACCTGGTCCACGTTCTGACTGCCGGAGCGGAAGGTTACGCGCAGTGAGAAGTCGACTGTCGCCGCGTCGCCGGAGACTGTGGCCGGATCCGCCTTTTCCAGGCGGGCGTGGAAGTCCTTGACGTCGCGGTTGTCGAAAAGCGCCTGCCAGTTGCTGCGCGTTTCCGGCGGCAGCAGCGCGATCACGGCACCCTTGTCACGCTTGTCGAAGCTGGCGACGAAGCTCGTCACCGCGCTCGCGATGGCGGCAGCATCAGCGCGCGCGTCATGGGCCGGCGGCTGATTCGCGGGCGGGTTATCCGGCTGTGGCTTCGGGACCGTGCGCAGCACCGGGGTCCAGGTGCGGTTGTCTCCCGCATTGAGCTGCACGTTCTGGCGGTCCGGCTCGTAACCGGGCGCACTGAATTCGAGCCCGTAGGAACCGGCCGGCAACGTGATGGACCTGCCCGACAACGTCCTCGCCTGGCCATCGGGCTGGTGCACCACCAGTGTGGCGCCGGCCGGCAGTTCGCCCGAGACCAGAATGGTCCCCGTGGTCGGCGCGGCTACCGGAGGCGGCTCGTTGATCGGCGGCCTGCCTCCGCCGCCAGCCGCCCCTCGCGACGTGCTCGCGGTGTCCGGGTTGCCCTGTCGCCCGCCGCCTGACGTGGAGGTCTGCGTGGTGCCGCGGCCGCTCTGGCCGGCGCCGCGCTGGGCCGACGCCAGGCGACTGGAATCGACGGCCGGGTTCTGCGTATTCGCGGCCACGGCCGAGCTGTCCGCGGCAGCGTTCGCGGATACCGCGGTCGAGGGCGCATTGGGAGGGCGGACTGGAGAGCCGGTCGAATCCGGTGGCTGCTGCCCCCCGGCGTTCGTGTTTCCGGCCATCAGCTGGCGCAGCAGCAGTGGCGAAGCCGCGATGACGGCGATGAGGGCACCGAGTAACACGAGCCGTTTCGTTTTACTGCCACCCTCGCCTGCCTCCGCCGGGACGGACGGTCGTGGCGCCACAAACGGCGGCGGTGTCGCAGCCTTCTCGGCACGCCCCACCGGAACCGGCGTGGGTGCCTTCGCCGCCTTGCTGGCGCGTGCCTTCGTCTGACGCGTTCGGGGGGCCGCGCCGCCGAACGTGGCGCGCATCCCGGGGCCCTGCTCCCAGGGTTCGAGCGGTGCAATTGCGTCGGTCGTCACGGCGAGGGTGGCGCCCGCGGCCTTGCCACCCGTGCTCGCGGTAATCACGACCTCGCCCGGTCGCAGCGCCTGCACCATGCCGTCCGGGTCGACCGTCGCGATGGTGGCGTCGCTCGAGCTCCACAGCACGGCGCGGTCGTCGAGGCGGGTGCCGTCCCAGTCGCGCACCACGGCCTCGAGCGGCAGCCGGCCGTTCGTCGGGAGTGTGGCGACCGTGGGACTGACCTCGACATCGCGCACCGGGTCGGCCTCGACCGTGAGCGCGAGCGCGCTGATGGCGCCGCCGCACGAGGCTTCGAGGCGGGTGGTGCCGGCGGCGGTGGCAAGCAGCGTGTTATCGGGCAGTACGGAGGCGACGACGGCGTCGTCGGCCTTCCAGTCGATGCGTCTGCCGGCGAGGTTGCGGCCGGCGCTGTCGAGGATACTAACACGAAGTTGTTCGCGTGAACCTTCCCGGATCACGTCGAACCATGGCTCGACTCGAATCTGCGCGGCCTGCGCCGCGAGCAGCTCGAGCTGCTCCCGCACAGACCCATCCAGACCGGGCGGCGTGGCGCCCGCTGCGGCAATCGCCGCCGACATGGTGGGCCAGCGATCCTCGGGGCGCTTGAGCAGCATGCGCTGGACGGAGGCGACGAGATCGTCGGGGCAATCGGGTCGCAATTCCAGAATGGGTCTTGGCTCCGCACCCACGTGCGCCTGCAGCACGGCCAGCGTGGGGCCGCCGAAGGGTGGCTGGCCGGTGAGCATCTGGTAGACCACGGCGCCGAGCGAGTACTGGTCGGAGGCACCGGTGACGCGGCCCGAGGAGCACTGCTCGGGGCTCATGTACGCGGGCGTGCCGACGAGCATGCCGGTACGGGTCAGGCCGGCCTCGGCATCGGCCACCTTGGCAATGCCGAAGTCCGTGACCAGCGCGTTGCCGCGCAGGTCGAGCAGCACGTTGCCCGGCTTCACATCGCGGTGCACGACGTGGTTCTGGTGAGCGTAGGCGAGTCCGTCGCCGATCTGATACAGCCAGGCGCGCACCACATCGATGGCGAGGGGCCCATCGGCTTCCGACATGGCCTGGCCCAGCGTGCGCCCGGGCACATAGGTCATCGTGAAGTAGTGCAGGTCTTCGCGATCGTCGACTTCGTAGATGGTGACGATGTTGGGGTGGGCGAGCTGGGCGATGGTGCGCGCTTCCTGGCTGAAGCGGTCGACCAGCTTGGGATCCACCATGAGCCCCGGCGACATCACCTTGATGGCTACCTGCCGGCCCAGCCGCGGCTCATCGGCGAGGTACACACCCGCCATGCCGCCATAGCCGAGGACGCGGCGAACGCGATACTTGGGAGCCGCGACGCGCCGCAGCTTTTCGAGGATGGCCTCCCACTGGCTGCCGTAGCGCGCGACTTCGGGCGAGGGCGCCGGCGTAGGCGTTCCGCAATGCGGACAGGCGTCACCCGAAATGACATGTGTGCCGCACTGCGTGCAGGTGGCGAGCGTCATTGCCGGGTTTCCGCTTCGGAATGGGGCATTTGGCTCTACGATGGTCCAACAGCGAGGGTGAGGCAAGCTCTCGCGGCTGGGGAGGCTATGCTGCGGTCCGGTAACGGTTGCGCAAGCCTCGCCGGGACGCGAGGTTGCTGGAAAAATGAAAATCGGAGGTTTCATGCGCCGCCCAGCACTCGCCATTGCCGCCACCCTGTCGCTCTGGTTGCAGGCCCCGCTTGCCGGCCAGTCGATGACGGAGCGGTTCAATCAGCTCTACACCTTCGGCGATTGCGGCCAGCCGCTCTGCCTCACTGTCAACTCGGCTGTACACGGACAGCATTTCGTGCCCAGCGTCACGCAGGGTGAGCACAACCTGCTCGCGTTCCTCACCGGGTCGATCGGCACCAGCCTGACGAACCTGCCGTTCGCGGCGGGGAATGGTGGCGTCACCTTCCGCTTCGAGAACGGAGTGCCGGTGGCGACCAGCGTGTCCGCCGGCCCGCTCTTCTCCGAGCGCTCGCAGACGCTGGGCCGGGGACGCCTGGTTGGCGGCGTGTACGTGAACGGCATCACCATGGACAACGTGCGCGGAGTGCCCCTGCACAACCTCGTGACGCGGTTCGCGCACCAGAACGTGGAACAGCCCGCGCTCGGTGACCCGACCTTCGAGAATGACGTGATCGAGGTGCGCACCAACCTTAAGCTCGACCTGCTGGTCACTTCGGTCTTCGCGTCCTACGGACTGCTCGACAACTTCGACATTGGCGTGCTCGTGCCCGTCGTGCGCGCTTCGATGGATGGCACCAGTCAGGCCGAAGTGATCCCCTATCAGGAGCCCACGCCCCACCTCTTCGGCACCACGCAGAATCCTTCGGAGTTCGCCGATGCCGCTGCCAAGGGCTCGGCCACGGGCATCGGCGACATTGCCGTGCGCGCGAAAGCCAATCTGCTCCATGCGAACGGCGCGGGCTTCGCGTTGCTGGGTGATGTCCGCCTGCCCACCGGCGACTCTGCCAACTTCCTGGGCAGCGGTCACATGAGCGCGCGCGTGCTGGGCGTGCTCACGGGCCGGTCCGGCAATTTCGCGCCCCACGTGAACGGCGGCTATGCACTGCGCACGGGCGACAATCAGAACAACTCGATCATCGGCGCCCTGGGATTTGACCAGCTCTTCTCGGAGAGCGTCACGCTGGCGGTCGACGTGCTCACCGACTTCGAGATCGGCGACTCGAAGCTGGTTCTGCCGGCGCCCGTGATCTTCGACGCCCCCGTGCGGCGTCGCGTCAACCTCACCGACATTCCCGATCAGAAGGACAACCTGATCGATGCCTCCGTGGGCCTGAAGATGGGATTCGCGGGCACGTACCGGGGTGTGACTAACATACTGTTGCCGCTGAACGTGGGCGGACTGCGGCCGCGCTTCCTCTGGACCCTGGGCATCGAGAAGTCGTTCTGAAGGCGGCGGGCGCCGGGCATACGGGAAAGCGGCCAGGGTTCCGTACGATGTGACTGGCGCCCCGGCCAGCACGCGCCGGACCTGTTCCCGGAGTTGCGGCAACATGCGCACGGCTGTGGGCTATCGCAGGAAGCGGGGCATGGTGGGTGTCGTGCGCGCCCTGGTGCGCGCGACGGGTGCCCTGCTGGTCGGCGGCTGCGCCATGTTCAACGCCGGCGCGGCCCCCGAAGCTGCGCCTCGCCCGCCCATCGATGCGCCCTCCCGTTTCGTGCTGGATCCCGCGTTTCCCGAAACGCCCATCGCTTCCACGCCCGGCCAGGGCTGTCGCAGTCCGTTGTTCGATCCCCGCGACGGGGCCCGCCTCCGCCTGATCCGCTCCGCCAGTGATCGCGGCGACTACGAGGCGCCCGAGGGCCGGTATGGCGTGAATGCGCGCGAACTGATCCGCGTGAACTGCTACAGCGGCGAGGTACTGGGGATCGTCAAGCGCTGAGGAAAGCGTCCAGCCGCGCCTGGCTGATATCCTGCCGCAACGAATTCCGGGAGTTGTTCGCCGAAGCGGAATGAAGAACCTGGCAGCGTGTCAGCCCTCTTCGGACAGGATGCGGGCGGCAAGGGCCTCGAGATCGCTCTTGCGGAGAGCTTCGAAGGCACAGCCGTCGGCCTTCTCGTAGGCCATGCACAGCTGCTCGCAGTGCGGACCAGCCAGTGCTTCATTGGCCATCTCGAAGACGCCGTCTTCTTTCGCGATGTGCTCGCGGATCAGGTCAATGTACTCGCGCGCGGCCGCATCGAATGCCGGCCGGGCGGCAGGCTCGCCGAGGTCCATCGCTTCGAGCGCCTGACCCATCATGCGTACCAGCGCGCGGCCGCGACGGTGTTCCTCCAGCAGCAGGTCCAGGACACCGCCGGCGCCCGTCTGCCGCTCGAGTTCGGGGAAGAGCAGGGACTCCTCCTTGCCGTGATGACAGGCGTCCACGAACAGTCGCAGGAATGACTGAATCGCGGCCAGGTCCCCGGCCGGATCTGCGTGGCCGGCAGTGCCCGCACCGAGCCGCCGCTCGAGCGCCGCAGCCACTTCCAGAATCAGGCGATGCTCGACCCGCAGCTCGCCGGTGGCCCGCCTCACGGTCTGCTCCGCTGCATGACTCCGCTCCCTCAGGGCGTGACCACGGCGCGCAGCGCCTGACCGGAGCGCAGCGCGTCCAGGGCCTGGTCGATACAGGCCAGTGGATAACGGTGTGTTACCAGCTCGCGGATGCGCACACGACCCTGGCGCACCAGCTCGATGACACGCGGATAATCGAGCGGGCGGCAGCCCAGCGAGCCCGTGATCTCCAGCTCGCGGAACATGACGCGGCCGGCATTGAGCCGCATCTCGTGCGGGCTGTAGCCGACGAGCACCAGTCGGCCACCCGTGCGCAGGCAGGACAGCGCCTGCTCCTGTGTTTCCGGCCGGCCCACCACCTCGAAGGCGATGTCCGCACCGCCGCCACCGGTGCGGCGGCGCAACTCGCGATCGAGCCGCTCGGTGCGCGTGGGGTTCACAATCTCGGCCGCACCCAGCTTTGCAGCCCAGTCGAGTTTGTCGTCCGAAATGTCCACCGCGATCACGCGCGCGCCGACCGCTGTGGCCAGCTGCACGACATTCAGCCCGACACCGCCACATCCGAACACCACGACCTGATCGCCGGGACGGACGCGGCCGCGATTCACTACGGCGTGGAACGGCGTCGTGACCGCATTTGCGATGATCGATCCCTCGATGAGCGGGATTTCCTCCGGCAGGTGAAACACGTCCTTTGCGGACACCGCGAGATACTCGGCATAGCCGCCGTCGATGTGATTGCCCAGCATGATGCCGTTCTCGCAGATATTCTCGCGACCTCCGCGGCACGCAGCGCAGTGGCCGCAGGAAAGCACGGCCGCGACCAGCACGCGGTCGCCGGGCGCGAAGCCGCCGGTGCCCTCGCCCAGCGCCGCGACCGTGCCGGACACTTCGTGTCCGAGGATGACAGGCGGCGTCTTGAACGTGGGTGTGCCGTGATCGAGGTAGTGCAGGTCGGTGTGGCATACGCCGCACGCGGCCACGCGAACGAGCAATTCGCCTGCAGCCGGCACTGGATCGGGCACCGTCTCGATGCGCAGACCCTTGCCAGGCCCGTGAAAAACGGCGGCTCTCATGGGAGCTCCTGTGTAGTCGAGGCCGGGGGCGATGGCCGCGGCCCGCTGGCCGGGGCCCGCGTGTAGATCATGCGGAACAGGCTGAGCGCGAGGGTGCATCCCTCACATTCATCAGCCAGCTCGCCCGGCAGCAGCGGATCGAGCATCACCTCATAACCCAGTGTTGCGTACAGCTCGCGCAGTTCGTTGAGACGCGGTGGCGCCGCGGTGAAGCGCCTTGTCCAGCCCGGGCCGGCCAGTTCCTGGTCGCGTTCCTGCCGCACCGCGGACTGCGCCGGTCCGGTGGGCATCACGGCGCCGCCGGCAGGGGCTCCACGCCGGGCAGTGGCGGCGCGTCCAGCTTCTCCAGGCGCCGGCAGGCCAGCAGTGCGGCGCCGATGGCGCCGGTGAACTGGATCAGTTCTTCGGGCGGCAGGTTCACGTCCCGACCCAGCTGCTCTCCCATCACGCGCACGATCGTGGGGAAGCGGGCGATGCCGCCCACCAGCGTGAACTCGGGTTCCATGCGCACGCGCTTCATCAGGCGCACCGAGCGCTCGATCAATGAGACCATGGCGCCGTGCATGATGTCCGCCGGCTGGGCGCCGTTGCTGACGTGGTTGATCACTTCGGACTCGGCAAACACGGCGCAGACGCCGGAGATGGGCACGGGCTCCTTCGAGTAGCCGGCCAGCGGGCCGATTTCCTCGATGCTGTAGCCCAGATAACGCGCTGTTTTCTCGAGGAAGGCGCCGGTACCGGCGGCGCACTTGTCGTTCAGGCGGAACGACTGCACGCGACCCGCATTGTCCAGGCGCAACGCCTTCATCGTCTGGCCGCCCACGTCGAGCACGGTGCGCGTGCCCGGGAAGAAATGGCGACTGCCCCAGGACTGCGCGGTCAAGTCTGTCACCTGCAGGTCCCGGAACGTTACCTGATTGCGTCCGTATCCGGTGCTGGCCACGTAGTCGAGCTGTTCGCGCATGCGGCCGGCCGACTGCAGCGCCGCCGTCAGCGCCTCTTCCGCGGCCGCGTTGAGCCGGAAGCCGGTAGGCAGTATGCCCGTGCCCAGCAACTGACCATCGCCGACGATGGCCGCCTTGGTGTAGGTCGAGCCTACATCGATGCCTGCTGTGATGATCATGCCGGCACCGTCCCGGCCATTGCGCCCACGTGGCCTTTCTGCAGGCGCTCCAGCGCGAACAGCGCGGCGCCCAGCGCGCCCATGTAGTGCGATTCCTCGCTCACGTTCAGCGTGCTGTCCAGCATTTCGTTCAGCACCGCCACCATGGCGGGATTACGCGTGACGCCGCCCGTGAACGTGATCTGCGACTCGACGCCCACCCGGCGCAGCAGCGCGACGGAGCGCGAAGCGATGGAGCGGTGCACGCCCAGCAGGATGTCATCGATGCGCCGGTCGCGGGCCAGCCAGGAAAGGACTTCGGATTCGGCAAACACGGTGCAGGTCGTGCTGATGGGGACTGCGCGCCGGCCGCGCAGCGCGAGCGGTCCCAGCTCCGCCAGCTCCAGCCCGAGCGCTGCCGCCGCCGACTGCAGAAAGCGACCGGTTCCGGCCGCGCACTTGTCGTTCATGCAGAAGTCCAGGACATCACCGCCCTCGCGGATGCGTATGGCCTTGGTGTCCTGACCGCCCATGTCCAGCACGGTGTGGGTGGCGGGGAACATGTGGGCCGCGCCGCGCGCGTGACACACGATCTCCGTGATCTGCGCGTCGCCGAATTCCACGCGGTAGCGGCCATAGCCCGTGCCGATCACGTAACCCACCTCGGTATCGGGGATGGCGGGTGCCTCCAGTGCGGAGCGGAAGGCGTTGCCCGCCGCCGCCACGACGTTGGCGCCGGTGGCGATGAGCGAGCGACCCACGATAACGCCGTGTTCGTCCACCACTACCGCCTTGGTCTGCGTCGAGCCCACATCCACCCCTGCCGCGTACGCCATGGCCACCTCCTCTTTCTCAGACCGCGGCCGGGCCGCTGCGGGCACCCGGCTCGGCGACCGCCAGCCCCTTGCGAATGCGACGCGCATTGAGGCCCTCGAAGAAAGCGTCAATGCGGTTCTTGAGCTGCGCCTCGGACACGACGCGCTTGTCCATCATGTCGGATTCGATGTAGAGGCACAGTGCATCGCGCTGCTCCAGTACCGCGCGGCGGCTGTCGGCCAGGCCGGTCGACACCGTGCGGCAGCTCTTCACCGGATGATAGACCACGCCGTCCGCGTGGAACGTGTCGATGGCATCAATGAGCACGCGGTCGTGGAACAGCATGGCATCGCCAGCACGCGTGACACCGCGCAACAGGCCCTGCGCCAGGCTCTCGATGGGGTGCTCGAGATCGTACTCGTACTCGTCGTTCAGGCCACCGGAAGCGAACCATGTGTAGGTCGAGCTGACGAACACACCGCCCCACTCCGCGAACAGCTGGTAGAAGCGCCGGAAAATCGGATAACAGGGGACGCCCACGAAGATCAGTCGATGCTGTTCCGCACGATCCACGAGAGCGCCCATGCCCTGCGCCACCTTGAATTCCATTTCCTCGACCAGGTCCTCGAAGTAGGCGGCCGCCTCGGCAGTGCCGCGCAGCGCATTGGCGACGCCCAGGTAGATGGTGCCTTCGAGCATGGCATCGAATACCGCGGGCGATGCGCGGTTCAGCTCGAGGACGCGGCGCCACGCACGGCCCATGCGATTGCTGTACTCCAGAGCTTCGCGCAGACGGTCGATGTCGAAACGACGGCCGCTCACACCTTCCAGGACGCCGATCAGCTCGCGGATCTGCTGTTCCACGTAGTGCCGGTCGTTCTCCAGCTGTTGCGCAGGAACGGAGGCGTCGCGTGCCAGTGTCGTGCGCGTGCCCGGCACATTGATCGCGAACACGGGTGTGCCGTAGAGCCGCTCCCAGATCTCGCCCCACTTCAGGTAGGTGTTGCAGGCATTGGTCAGCACCGCGATGGAGGGCCGCGGAATACGGCCCATCGGGTGCTGGCCGCTGCGCAGCTGCAGTGCATAGTCCGCCTTGACGTATCCGCAGACATCGGGCGAGAAGCCGTGGTCCTCCGCGAGGCTGAGGTACTCGTCCGATACCTTGCGCACTGCGGTCTGCAGCGAGTTGATCTCGGGGAACACGGTGTGCATGTCGAAGGCGCGCAGCAGCTCCGCCAGGCTGCCCATCACGAAGACGTAGGCGGTCGGTTCACCCGACTCCGCGGCCTGCGTCAGCCGCGCGTACCACTCGCGGAAGAGACGTCCGCCTTCGCGCGCGCCCCGCCCCGCGAGTGTATCATCCATCGTGCCGGTGTTCATGACCACCTCTACGCAAACAGGAGGTTTTCGACGAAGGTCTCGAGCTGGATCTGCAGCTGATCGAACCCCGTCATCTGTTCCTCGAATTCCGTGATGAAGTAGGGAATGCCGGCCTCATCGAGCGCGTGCGCGTACGCCACCTGCTCGTCCAGCCCCGGCTCGCACATCTTGGCGGCGGCGATGATGGCGGCCTCCGCATTGGCCCGCCGGATGCGCTCCAGCAGCATGCGCTCCTTGGGCTTGCGCAGGTCGTGCTGCACCGGACTCCAGGACGAGTGATCGATGTAGGCTCGCGCCAGCGCGGCCAGCGGCGCATCGTCGATGGCCACATCATCGAGCAGCCAGCGCATGCCAATGAGCAGGTCGTCATCGACCACGTAGCAGAACTCGCCTATGGCGCGCAGCAGGTCGAGCGGCGGCTGCTCGCAGAAGCCGCCCTCGAAAACCACGCGCATGCGGTCCTGCGGCCGGCCCGGGCGTTGCCGGATGCGTGGCAGCAGCGCCTGCAACACGGCGTTATGCTCCTCGCGCGGGATCAGTCCGCCCAGCGCGGTCAGCACCCAGGCCTCGTGCACGGGCAGCAGCCAGGGCGTCTCCCGCTTGATGGCGTACAGCTCGCGCAGCAGGCGACGATTCTCGTTGAACACCGCGATGGAGCGCTGCAGCGCCGCAGTGTCCACCGTCCGTCCCGCGACGCGCTCGATGTCGTGCAGCACACGCTCGTATTCCTGTGTCAGCCAGCCGGCCGCGTGCCGCGAGTTGGGGTTCTGCGGCAGGTACAGGATCTGCGCCGGAGACTCCACGTTGCGCCCCCATATGCCGGCCAGGTTGCGCGCGCCATCGCAGATGGGGTGCGTCACGAACAGGTCGGGCGCCAGGTCCCGGTTCATCCCCAGCTCGAGCGTGGTGCGCAGGATGGAGCAGATATAGGAACCGAAGTGGGAGTCGGCTGCGCGCCGGTCGATCTGGCCGCCATGAAGCTTCACGGGCAGCATGCCCGCGGCGTGCGCCAGCTCCTCCGGGAAATAGACCTGGAAGTGGCCCAGCACCCGGCCGCCCCGCTCACGCCAGCGCCGCACGGTGGGGAAGGTGGAATCCTCCACCACCTCGCGCAGCGCGCTCAGCACCTGATCCAGCGGGTCGGCAAGCTGGATCTCGAGCAGCGGCGGGTAGGGCATCGCACCGCCATCAGGTGCCTCCCCTGACAAGCCGTTAAATGGGGCAGGCTCCTGCAGCGCCGGGTCCGGTTCCCTCATGTTCATGCTCCCTTCCACACGGGTGGCCGCTTCTCGAGGAACGCAACCAGGCCCTCGTGCGCATCGTCCAGCGACAGCAGCTCGGTCAGGTAGATGTGTTCGGCGGCGGCCAGCGCGTGCGTCGTCGCGGCGGTGCTGCGCATGACCGCTCGCTTGGCCAGACGAAGCACGGGTCGGCTGAGCGAGGCAAGGTCGGCGACCCACGCGTCGACTTCGGTGTGGAAACGGTCAGCTGCGAACACGCGTGTTACCAGGCCCAGCGGCAGCGCCTCCTCCGCGGACAGCAGCCGACCCGTCAGGATGAGATCGAGGGCGCGCTGCCGCCCTACCAGTGCGGGCAGCAGCGCGGCCGCAGCCGGCGGAAAAACGCCCAGCCGGATTTCCGGCTGGCCCAGCTTCGCGCCCGCGCGCGCCAGCACCACATTGCATGCCAGCAGCAGCTCGCAGCCGCCGCCCAGTGCGGCGCCGTTGACCGCGGCCACGAGCGGAGGACGCAGTGCGAGCAGCTGCTCGATCACGTCGTGGAATGCGTGCAGCATGAGCGGGGCGCGCTCGTCCATGTGGTCGGCCACGTCGACGCCGGCGCAGAACGCCTTGCCGGCGGCGGCGAGCACGACCACCGACAGGTCGTCGTCAGCGGCCAGCTCTGCCAGCAGGCGGGACATTTCCTCGAGCATGCCAATGTCGAGCACGTTGAGCGGCGGCCGATCCAGGATGAGCCACGCACAGGGACCGCGGCGTTCGAGTCGCACGCCCGGATGCGGCGCGCCAGCGCGCGCAGCGCCGTCGATTGCAGTTGCGTCGGGCGAGGACACCGAACTGGGACCGGCGCCAGCGCCCTGGTCCGCGGCGGACATCAGCCCACCAGCTCTCTGCGCAGCGCCGGTTCCTTCGGCTGCGCCTCGCCCTGCAGCGGCGCACCGCACGATCCGCAGAAGGCGAAACCGTCAGGCAGACCCTGTGCGCCGCAGGAGGGACACGCGGCCTGTGGTGCGCCCCAGATGAATTCGCTCGATCCGCCACTGGCGGCGCGCGTGCGCAGCTCGCGATAGTCCGCGCGCCGCTTCTGCACGAACGCGCGCATGCCCTCCCATGGCTCGTAGCTCGCGTAGTGCACGGACAGCCAGTCGCGCGCGTGCCCGATCGTCTGATGCCACGCCAGCTCCTTCCAGAAGTTCATCTGCTGCTTGGTGTAGCGCGTGCATTCCGGGAACTGCTCGATGAGTCCCTCCGCGATCGCGGCTACGGCCTGGTCCAGACGCTCGAGACTGATGGCGTAGCCGTTCTCGCCCTTGTCCGCCTGACGGATCTGCTCCGCTGTGGCGCGCTCAATGAACGCGCCGTCCTTTGTCACGGACGGCACCACGCGATTCACCAGACCCCACTCGAGCGCCTGATACGGCGGCACGCGGCCGTTGAGCAGCAGCATCTCGCGCGCACGGCGATCGCCGATCAGCAGCGGCAGCCACTGCGTCGCACCACCGGCGGCAACGCTGCCCACGCGCGTGCCCACCTGCCCGATCCACGCGTGCTCCGCGATGACGGCCAGGTCGCATGCCATCTGCGACTCGTTGCCGCCGCCCACCGCCATGCCGTTGAGGCGCGCGATCACCGGCTTGCCCGCGTTCAGGATGCTCTCGATGTACGCGCGGAAAAGACCCATGTACTTCCAGTAGTCGCGCGGCCTCGCCGTGTACTCCGCCTCGTACTCCTTCACGTCACCGCCCGTGCAGAACGCCCGCGAGCCGGAGCCCGTGAAGACAATGACGCCGACGGCATCGTCGAATGCCGCATCGCGGAACGCAGTGGCCAGCTCGGCCAGCGCGTGCGTGGAATAGGCATTGTGCGACTGCGGCCGATCGATCGTGATCGTCGCGAGGAAATCACGCTTCTCGTAGCGGATCTCACGGAATTCGAATGACCCCGCCGGCTTGCTCTCGAAGTAGCGCATGCATCACCTCATCAGTCGGCGGCCGCCGCCGCCCTGCCTTTGCGCGGGCGACGACGCAGCGCCGGCGCCCCGCTGGTTTCCGCCAGCACTTCGTCCACATGACGATCCGCGGGCGGAACCAGCATGTCGTGAAAAACACGGAACAGGTGAGCCGCACATTCGCCCGCCCAGTTCCCGGGCAGCAGCGTGCGCGGCAGATAGGGGTCCAGCAGAGGGAACTTCCGGTACTCGTGCATCAGGCGGAAACGCAGCACGAAACACGCTTCCGCAGACAGGCCGGCATCCGGCGCAGCGCGACACTCCAGGAAGCGCGGCGTCCAGCGCCCGATGAACTGCTCGTAACGGCGATTGATGCCGCCCAGGTCCCAGCACGTCGCGACGAGGTGCTGCGTATCCGTTCCCGCGACGCCCGGGCCGCGGAAGCACACCAGCCGGCTCTCGATGCGCAACGCGCGCGCCAGCTCCGTGACCTCGCCCTCGACATCGTGCGGCGAGATCCAGAGTCCGTTGCCCAGCGCGCCGAAGCCCAGCCACGCCAGCCGGTCACGCACACGATGCCGCAGCTGGCGCCGTTCCTCGGGAATCGAGTAGGCCAGCAGAAACCACTGCCCGTCCCACGGCGTGTCCCAGCGCGCGTGCAGAATGCGCTCCTCACCCGACTCCAGCAGCCGGCGGCCACGCGCCGTCAGCTCGTACTCGCCTCGACCACCACCCAGCCAGCCCTTCTGCGCCATGCGCGACAGCACGGTGCGCACCGCGCCCTCGGAGAGACCGAACGGCGCCAGCAGGTGAATCAGCGCGCGCACCGGCACCGCGCCCGTCCGGTGCAGCAGGTACTCGCCGAACAGCGTGAAAACCAGGTCCTGCGGTCGCAGTGCGGGCATGTTCCGGGGCCGGTCCTTTCGTGTGGCTGGCGTGCCGGCCGTGCATATCACATATTCATGACGATCGCAATATTTGTGTAATATTAAACCCTGTCAAGGACCATGATGCCGACCGGGCTGCGCTTCGAGGATTTCCGGACCGGGCAGGAATTCACGACTGACGCGCGGCTGCTGACCGGCGCCGACATTGACGCGTTCGCGGCGCTGTCCGGCGATCGCAATCCTCTGCACACCGACGAGGACTACGCGCGGGGCACGCTGTTCGGCGGGCGCATTGCCCACGGCATCCTGGGTCTGGCCGTGGCGTCCGGCCTGCTCAATCAGACCGGACTGACGCGCGGCACGCTGCTGGCGCTCGTGAGCGTGACGTGGGAGTTCGTGCGTCCTGTACGCCCGGAGACGCGGCTGCAGGCAAGTCTGCGCGTGGATGCGTTACGCGCGTCGCGGCGCGCGGACCGCGGCGTGGTGACGCTGGGCGTGACTCTGCGTGACGCGTCAGGCGAGGAGCTGCAGCGTGGCCAGTTCGTGCTGCTGGTCCGCCGAGGCGCCCCGCCGACGGATGTACCGTCGTCAGGCGACAGGTCGGTCGACCGCGCAGACTGACTGCCGAATCAGAGACAGCGCTATTTCGCCACGGTAGCCCGCCCGTATCGCCTGCAACCGACCCGCCTCGCCTCATGCTGCGGATGCCGCGCTGTTCCATCCGACGCGGCCATCCGCGTGCGCATCATTGGAAGGGTGCGCCGGCCAGGATCCAGGCCAGGACGGTGGAGGCGTTCAGTCCCGTCATCTTGCCGCCCACGTGGGCACAGCCGGAGATCGCCTTGCACACGAGATTGGGTGACACGGGCGTGGTGCTGTTGGGCGTCACGTAACCGCCGCTTAACAGGTTGTTATACAGCTGCATCGCGCTCTGGCTCAGGTTGGGCTGCTGCGCGCCGGAATGGCAGCTCGAGCAGTTGGGCACGTTGGGCGCGAAGAAGATCGGGTACACGTTGAGCGTGAACGAGCGCACCTGATAGGTCACGTCCACCGTCCTCGACGCGACGCCCGCGATGTTGCTGGAGATCGTTACCGTCGCGGTGTGCGTGCCTTCCACGATGTTGGTGGTGTTGGGCACGAGCAGCAGCGTCGTGGGCGCGGCGGTGACGCCGCCCTGGAACGAGCCGCTCAGCCAGCCGGAGGCCGTCGGTCCGTAGGCGATGGAGAAGGACAGACCATTGAGTGTGCCGGTGCCCGAGTTGGTGATCTGCACGCCCTGCTGCGCCTGCGGGTTTCCGCCCCGCCAGCCGGAGAAGAAGACGATCGTCGGGTTGAGGAAGATCGCCGGTGGCGGTCCGACGGTGAGTGTCACGACAATGTTGATCGGGCTGTTGCTGGCCACGCTGGAAGTCACGGGCACGGTGGCCGTATAACTGCCGGATGCGAGCGGCGCTGTCGTGAGGTTGAGTGTGATGACCGCAGGCGCGGTGGCGGTGTTGAGCGTGGCCGCCAGCCAGTTGCCGGGTTGTCCGGCGCCATAGGTGATGGTGCCGAAGCCGAGGTTGGTGAGAGTTCCCCCGCCGCTGTTGGTCACGTTGACAGTCTGAGAACCCGGATTCACGCCATTACTCGCAGCCACACCCACCGCCGTTCGGCTCAGTGCAATGGCGGGCCCCGGTCCTACCACGAGCTGCACCGCGATGTCCCTGGGCGCGACGCCGGTCACACTCGAGCTGACGCGCACATTGGCCGTGTACGTGGCATTCGTGAGACCGGCGGTATTCGCCGTGAAATTGAGGGTCGCGGGCGCAGTGGTCGCGCTGAGAGCGGCCTGCAGCCAGTTCTGCGCCGGTCCGCCTGTGTAGGTGATCGTCGTGGCGAGGCCAGTGAGCGGGCGGTCACCGCCGTTGCTGATGCCCACGCTGTCCTTGATGGTCGTGTTGGGAATACCTGCGAGCGGCACGCTCGTGCGCGTCAGCGTGATGCTGGCGGGGGCCAGGATGCTGAACGTTACCGCGACATTCTGCGGCGAATTGTCGATGCCCGGGGCTGTAATCGGAACAATGGCGGTGAACGTGCCTCGGCCGAGTCCCTGCGTTTTTGCCGAAAGGGTCAGAGTCGCCGGCGCCGTGCCTGCACTGATCGTGGCGGTGAGCCAGCCGGTCGGCTGGCTGGCGCCGTACGCGATGGTGCCGACCGCGAGGCCGGTCAATGTGCCATCGCCCGAGTTGGACACGTTCACAGTCTGGGCCGCGGGGTCGGGGTCTCCCTGCGTTACCTCGAAGTCGATCGTGGGTTTGGAGAGCGCGATGCCGGGCGGCACCGAGACATGAATGCGCGCAGTGGCGCTGGCGGTGCCAGCCTGCGCGGTGATGGTTGCGTCGCCACGGCCGACTGCCTGTACGAACCCGGTCTGCGCGATCACCGCCGCGATCAGCGTGTTATTCGAGGTCCAGGCGACGGGGCCGGGGGCGTTGACAGCTGTCAGCTGTACTGCCTGCCCGACAACCAGCGAGGCAGTGTCGGGGGCGATGCTGAATTGCGGTCCGGGCGCGCTCATGTCCTTCTTGCACGCGGCCATGACGACCAGGGTCGCGAGTGCCACTGCGCGTACGCATGTGTGGGCGGTTCGGGCAACGCGGGTTTCTCGCGGCGAATGCGATCCCGGCAGCGCTGCGGCGTTCCGCGAGAGGATTGCAGGGAAGTTCGGGACGGGGAGCAGCCCGGGCATGGCGATCACCGAGTTAGCAGGGGCCGGGCAGAGGCATGCGGAACGCGCCGTCGCGCTCCGGCCCACGTGGTCAGCATGTCAGCATCGACGCGGGATCATAGCGCGCGCGTGTGTAATGGGCAAAGCAGGCGGTTCGGGGCGCCGGGTTGCGTTGTTGTTTTCAGGCGAAGCAGCACGTTTCAGCGGCGGTTGCGACCTGTCACGCGACGGACCGGCGGCGTGAAGTGCCGGTCGCGGGCGCGGGTTGTGGGCGAGGGAGCGGCGTCGCATATTGCCGTGCCGCATTTCCCACTCATCCGACGCGGAATCCATGTCGAGTCACCGGCACACGCAGGGGGAGGCCGTCTCGCGTTCCCGAAGCCGGTGACGTGTGCCCGGGTGCCAGCCATGAGCCGGAGCAATGTGGGTGTAGTGCTGGACGTCGAACCCCGGCGTCAGCCGCTCGTAGCCGAGCCGGCCAATGGTGCGCCCTTCCGCATTCTGATACTGGCCGACCTTTCCGGCGCGAGTGCCGACCGGACCCATCTGGAGCGCCAGAGGCCGGTCAGCGTGGATCGCGACAGTTTTGACGAAGTGCTGGCCCGTTTTGCGCCCGTGATGACGTTGCCGTTCGCGCCCGGCGAGTCCATGACGATCCGGGAGCTGGACGATTTCCACCCGGACCGGTTGTGGGCCCGGCTGCCCGTGTTCGCCTTGCTGCGCGAGCTGCGCGAGAAGCTGGACGATCCGCGCACATTCGCGGCCGCTGCCCGGGCTCTGCTGGGCGACGAGTCGGCTTCCGCGTCACCGTCCGCTGCGCCATCGACCTCGCCGCCTGTGGCGCCGTTGCCGCCGTCGGGCAGTCTGCTGGACGCGATGGTGGAACAGGTGGAAGGGCCGGCGCCAGCAGGCGCGGCGCCGCCTGCGCGGGCGCGGCCACGGGACGAGCTTCAGGAGTACATACGGGGCATTGTTGCTCCGCACGTGGAGCCCGGCGAGGATCCCCGCAAGGCGGCGCTGCTGGCGCGCATTGATGATGCGGCGGGCGACATCATGCGCGCGCTGCTGCACGATGCGGCGTGGCAGCGCATTGAGGCGGTGTGGCGGTCGCTGGATCTGCTGGTGCGGCGCACCGACACGGGTCCGGACCTCACCATTCACGTGGTGGATGCGCCACGCGCAGCGCTGGACGCCGATCTGGCGCCGGAACGCGCGCTGGAGCGCAGTGCGCTGTACCGGCTGCTGGTGGAGGAGACCGTGGGCACGGCGGGCGGCAGGCCGTGGGCCCTCATTGTCGGCGACTACCATTTCGGACCGGCGGCGGACGACGTGGCGCTGCTGGGTCGCATGGCGGAGCTGGCGCAGCGCGCGGGTGCGCCTTTGCTTGCTGCTGCTGATCCGGCGTTAGCGGGGGCGCCGGGGTTCAGCGTCATGACGGACCCCGAGGACTGGCAGCGGGTGGCGCACAAGGAATGGAATGCGCTGCGCCGCTCGGACGCCGCCAGCTTCGTGGGTCTGGCATTGCCCCGCATGCTGCTGCGGCTGCCCTACGGCCAGGGCAGCGACGAATGCGAGTCGCTGGAATTCGAGGAGCTGTCCAGCCCGCCCGAACACGCCGGCTATCTATGGGGTAACGCGGCGTTTGCGCTGGCGCTGCTGCTGGCCGAGTCCTTCGTGGACGCCGGCTGGGCCATGCGGCCCGGCATGCACCAGGATATTGGCGGGCTGCCGCTGCACGTTTATCGCGAAAACGGCGAGGCGGTGGTGAAGCCCTGCGCCGAGTCGTGGATGACGGAGCGCGCGGCCGCGCGCCTGCTGGAGCACGGACTGATGCCGCTCGCGTCGATGAAGGATCGTGACGCCGTGCACCTGGTGCGTTTCCAGTCCATCGCGTACCCGCCCACCGTCTTTGCCGGGCGCTGGCGGTCAGGCGGGCAGTGAGCACCGCGGCGGTCCCGACAGCGGCAGACGTTCCCCTCCGCTTCGGTACGGACGAAGGCTTCACGGCGCTGCGTGAATTCCTGGGTGCCGCCGGCTATTCGGAGGAGCGCATCCGGCATCGCCTCACGGTGGAGACGATGTACGACATCCGCACCGTGCGCGAGGGCCGGCCGCGGCGTCCCGTCAGGGATGCGCTGGACCTCCTGGTGCATCTGTTCCTCGACGCCGAGCCGGCCACGCGGCGTCGTGCTAAAAAACTGTTAGGCGATGGGCTGGAACTGCTGCAGGCGGCAGGACTGGTGACCGACGCCCCCCGCGAGTGCGTGAAAGCCACGGTGTTCCTCTATCCGACACGGGGCTACTGGATCGCGTCCGATCTGTACACGAACCCGCGCGCGTCCCGGCACGGTCTCGCTTCCGATGCCGTGTACGCGGCCATCACGCCCAACACGCGCATGTTCCTGACGGGACTGCCCGAGACGCCCTGCGGCGACGTGCTGGATCTGTGCAGCGGGACCGGCATTGCGGCGCTGGTGGCCGCCCGCGAGGCCACCCATGCGACCGCCATTGACGTCACCGTGCGATCCACGCTGTTCTGCGAGTTCAATGCCCGACTCAACGGCGTGTACAACGTCACGGCGCTGACGGGCGACCTCTACGCGCCCGTAGCGGGGCAGCGATTCGAGCGCATCTTCGCCCACCCTCCCTATATCCCGACGCCGCGCCAGAAGTACATCTATCGCGATGGCGGCGAAGACGGCGAGATGGTGACACGACGCGTGATCGCGGGCGTGCCGGACCACCTTCTGCCCGGCGGCATCTTCTACTGCTGCTGCGCTGCGACCGACCGCAAAGGGGCGCCGCTGGAGCAGCGCGTGCGCGCCATGCTGGGCGAGCAGGCGGACGCGTTCGATGTCTTCGTGACAACCAGCAGCGTGCACGAGCCGAACGCGTACTACGCGGAGCAGATGGCGAAGAACCGCACGGCGCCGCCCGAAGCACGCGCGATCCTGCGGGGTCTGCGCGCGCTGGATGTGGAGCAGATCGCGTACGGCTGGATCATCATCATACGGCATGAGGAACCGCGCTCCGCGCTCACACTGCGGCGTCGTATCGGGCGGGAGAACGTGCTGGCTGCAACCCTCCATGTGCGGGCGTGGGAGCAGCGGGCCGGCGACGAGGCGGCGCTGCAGCAGTTGCTCGATTCGAAGCCGCGTGTGTCCGATCATGCCCGCCTGCAGGTGCGCCAGCAGATGCGCGAGCGGCGGTGGGCCATCGAGGCCTGCGCCATCACGACGGATTCGCCGTTTGCCCTGACCCTCGAGCCCTCGCCCGAGGCGCTCGGCTTCGTCAACCGCTGTGACGGGACGCGCTCCGTGCGCGAGCACATTGCGCTGCTGCGGCAGAACGGAGCGGTGCCTGACACGGTGAATGATCTGGAATTCGCGGAGCTGGTCCGGTCGATGCTCAGCGGCGGCTTCCTGACGGTGGATACCTGAGCGATCCGCCACGTCGCGGGACGGGCTGACAGACGCGTGGCCGGTGACAGGCAGGGGCTCGCGCATGACAATCGGACGGTATCATTTGCAATGCAGCGCTGGATGAAACAGCAGCAGGGGAACCAGACGCACAGGTGTGCCATGCGAAGCACGATGGAGAATGTTGCGGCGGGGCGCGCCCGCGGGCGCGCTGTTCGCGTTGGTGCTGGCCGCACCGGCGGGTGCGCAGGGGAAGGCGCGCATCGCGGTGCTGGCGTTCGAGAACAACACTACGTCCAACCTGTTCGGTGACAAGCTGGGCGCTGCGGCGTCCGACGAAGTGACGACGCAGCTGGTGAAGACCGGCGAATTCTCGGTCATCGAGCGGCGTCAGATCGAGTCCATCCTGGCAGAACAGAAGCTGGGAATGAGCGGGCTGGTCGATGCGGCCACGGCGGCGAAAGTCGGCAAGCTGCTGGGTGCGCAGCTGGTGGTGGTCGGTTCGATCACGAAATTCTCGCTCGACCGGAAGTCCGGCGGCATCCGCGGGTTCTCGGCCACGTTCACGGAGGCCGAAAGCGCCATTGATGCCCGCATGATCGACACATCGACAGGCGAAATTCTGATCGTGGCATCGGGCAACGGTACGAAACGCCTGGGCGGTGCCGCTTACAAGGACATCAACCTCGAGCGCAACTTCGATGCGGGCGTGGCCGGTGAAGCGCTGCGGCCGGCGGTGGAGCAGACGATCAAGAAGTTCCTCGAGCAGAAGGATCGTTTTGCGAAGCTCGCGGCGAAGGCGCCATTGGGTCAGATCGTGGGTGTCCGCGGCGCGGATTTCTACATTGATCGCGGCGAGAACGCGGGCGTCAAGGTGGGCCAGCGCTTCGAGGTTGTGCGCGTGGTGGACCAGATCAAGGATGCCAGCGGCAATGTGCTGGACGAGATCACAGACAAGGTGGGCGTGATCGAGGTAACACGCGTGTTATCACAGTCCGCGATCGCGAAAGTCGTGGACGGCCAGGCCCGGCAGGGCGACAAGCTGCGGCCCGTGCAGTAGGCGGAGGGCCGCCGGAGCCATGGTGGCGGCCGGCCGTCTCCGATCAGGCCGAGCTTTCGTTGTAGCTCAATGACGCATGGTGCGCGGTGCGGGAAATGGCGTGGTTGGGCGGGGGAGCGGGACGAAAATCCCCCCGGACCGTCTTGGCGTTCATGGGTTGTGACCGATCCGGCAATCCAGGCCTCGTGCCGGAATGTCCAGCCCGGCCAGCGGAATGCTCCCCTGGTGCGCTACCGTCGGCGGCTGATACCACCGTGGGCCCCAGGCATGGCGCACCTGGGCCACAACCCACGAACGCCAAGACGGTCCGGAGAAGACGGAGAAGAAGGCTAACTCCCAGTCTTCCGCAGGATGGCCTGCGCCAGCTGGTGGGCGACGGCTTCGGCGGCTCCGGTCACGGCTGCGGTTTCTGTGGGGCCGGCTTTGCCGGGTATGCCGCCCGCGCCCACCTGATACTTCTCCGAGAACAGCAGCGTCCCCTTCGCCGTGTCGTAGAACTTGGCCGTCAGCACGGCGCTGCCGGTAATGAATCCTGCCACCGCTTCGGTGGCGTCCGTGCGCAGGTCTGCAACCACGACAATGCCGGCGGCATACTCGCGGCCCACGCCCACGGCCGGGCTCATGTCACCGGCGAGCGCGCGCGCGGCCGCGGCGCTGGCGCGTGCGTCGTCGATGGCATCCGGGTCCACCACGGGCCGCTGCTCGGCAGTCAGCTCGCTGAGCACGGTCGATTCCGCGGAGGCGACGGCATCGGGCCGTGCTCCGCGGATCAGCACAAGCACCCGCGCCGGCTCGATCGCGCCGCGCGCCGCACTGCGGCTGTTTCCGCTGGCTGTGGTGCCCGTGTCGGTCTGCGCGCGACTGCCCTGCCTGGCCGCCGAACCTGAGGCAGTGTCAGGGTTGGGCCGTCCGCTGCGCGCATCGCCAAGCCTCCGGCCCGCGGGTACGCTGCGCGCGCTGCCGGTATCCGCCGCCCCGCCGCTGCCCGCCCGCCCGCCCGCTCCGGCTGTACCGGTCGTGAAATCCGTGCGTGCCTGGCTCGCTGGCGAATCGGCGGCAACGCGCAGCGCGGTGTCGCCGCGCAGTGTGCTGTCCGGGTGCCCGCCAGCCATGCCGGTGCTGTCTCCCGCGACCGAGTCCGGGTGGCCGGCTGCACCGCCGCTCATGGCCACACCGTCAACGGAGCTGCGATGCAGCAGCGGGCGCACCACCGCGGACACTGCCCACGTGCCGAAGACCAGCAGGGCCAGCACCGCCGCGATCACCACGAACTTCTGTCTGCGCACCGCGGCCGCATCTGCGCTGCCGTCGGGAGGTGTGGACGCAGCCGGCGCGGGTGAGGCGAGGGTCGGGTCGGACGCGCGTGCGGGTGCCGCAGGCGGCTGGCCGGCGCTCTCGATGGCCTGCGTCGCCGCCACTGGCGCGGCCGTGCCCGCGGCAGCGACCGCTGAAGCTGCGGTTGCGGAAGGGGCAGCGACTTCCGCGAGCGTCGCACGCAGCTCGGCGGCCAGCGCGGTGCAGTCCGGATAGCGGTCGTCGCGCTGTTTCTCGAGACACTTGTCGATGCACGCGACCAGGCGAGGCGGGCAGGCGGGCGCTACCGAAGGGATAGCAGGGGGTCGCTCGGTGAGGATCTTGTACAGCGTCGCCTGAACCGTGGGCGCCTGGAAGGGTTTCCGCCCGGTCATCAGCTCGTATGCCATGGCGCCGAACGAGAAGATGTCCGCGCGCTGATCGATCTCGCGGCCCTCGAGCTGTTCCGGCGCCACGTAGCCGGATGTACCCACGCTGACGCTGGTGCCGGTCAGCTGCTGATCGGAGTGCAGTACCTTGGCAATGCCGAAGTCCATGATGCGGACCGCGCCATCATCGAGCACGCGCACGTTGCTGGGTTTGATGTCGCGGTGCACGATGCCGCGTGCGTGGGCGAACGCCAGGCCGTCGGCGACTTCGATGAGCCAGCGAATCCGTGTGGTCAGGTCGATGGCATCGCCGCGCGCAATCTTGTGCGCCAGGTCTTCGCCATTGAGGAACTCCTGCACCAGGTAGGGAACGCCGTCCTGCTCGCCAAAATCGTAAATGGTGACGATGGAGGGGTGGCGCAGGCCGGCCACGATCTCGGCTTCGCGCAGGAATCGCTCTTTCGCCATGGCGGCGGAGAGCGAAACCGTCTTGATGGCGACCCAGCGTTTGAGCAGCGGGTCCCAGCCCTTGAACACCTGGCCGAATCCGCCCTCGCCAATGCGTTCCACAACCTCGTACTTGCCGAACGCCATCATCTGTCCGCCTTCTGCTGCTCCATACGGGCTCACCGCCCCGGCCCCGGCATTCGCACACGCAGTTCGGGAGTTCGACTGCGGTCAGCAGCGGGCGCCGTGCTTCATCCGCCGATCAGTACCGTAGGATAGCCGAGGACAATAGTACCGCCGTGCGCCGTGCTGTCACCCATGCGGGCGGCGGGCAACATGCCGATGAGCACGGTGGTCGAGCCCATGACGATGACGTCGGGCGGCCCCACGCACACGCACATGTCGGTCGCGCGAGCGGCCGGCATCATGCCAATGAGCACCGTGGGGCAGCCGGGCGGCAGGATGGGGCCGCCCACGTGCGGAATGGGCGGCACGCCCGGCGTGACCATGGGGCACATGTGCATGTCACCAGCGCGGGAAGCAGGCTTGCCCATGGCTTCTCCTAACGCTTCGCTTGGGCGGGCGCAGGGGACGCCCAGACCGCGCGCTTGTCCGCCATCTCCAGGCCCTTCTGGATGAAGGCCGGGAACCGCCGCGCAATCTGCTCAGGATCGCTCACGGCCGCCATGCACACGCAGCCGGCAATCGCCTTGCCTGCAATGTGCGGCTCGGGTGGCGCCGGCGGCGCCTCGGGCGGCGCCAGCGAGCCGCCGGACAGGAATGCGGACAGCCCGGCGAGACCCGCCGGCGAATCGAGTCCGGCTGCCTCGGCCGCAGCCATGGCTGCGCGCCGGTGCTCGTCGCTGGGCTCGATGATCCACTGGCGAGTGGCTTCGAGTGATGCCGCAATGCCGGGTACCGGTTTCTCGCCTGCGGACTCCCCGGCACACGTCCACGCCCACCACACCGCTTCGCGCACCGGGAGCACGTGTGCGAGCAGTGCCACGGCGTCGTCGAACAGCTCTCCGGCAACGAGCGCGTCGAGGAAAGCGCGCGCGTCGCCGTCGGGCGTCAGCAACGGGGCCGCCTCGTCGGACAGGTCCGCGTAGGCAATCACCTGAGGCAGTGTGTCGCCGGAGCGAAGAACCGCATGCGTCGCGTTCATCATTCCTCAGTTGATCATGGTCACGGCGCCCTTGAGCATCAGCGGGCCGCTGGCCTGCACCTGGCCGATACCGCTGCCCTTCACCTGCGTGACAGCGCCGCCCTGGATCAGCATCATGGTGCCGCCCTTCAGCTTGGCCACCGAACTTGCATTCAGCTGGATGATCGTGCCCTTGAGGGTAATGCCAGCGGGGCTGATCTCGATGCTGCTGCCGCCTACCTTCAGTGTGATCTTGGCGTTTGCCTTGATGGTGATGCTGCCGCTGACCGTGAGTGTGTCGTTGGCGCTGACCTTGGCTTCGCGGTTGCCGCCCACCTTGAGCGAGCTGTTGCCGCTGACCTCGAGCGCGCGCTTGCCGCTCACCTTGATGGCTTCGTTGCCACCGACTTCTTCTGTTCGCTTTCCGCCGATGCTGATCGTCTCGTCGCCGCCCACGTCCTCCTTGCGGTCGGCGCCGATGCTTATGGTCTCGTTGTTCCCCACCTCTTCCTTGCGATCGTTGCCGATCGTGATCGTCTCGTTGTTGCCCACATCCTCCGTACGATCGTTGCCAATGGAGATCGTCTCGTCATTGTCGACGGTCTCCGTGCGGTCGTGGTGGACCGTTGTGGTCTCGTCGTGGCCCACTTCGCGTGTACGATCGTTCTCGACGCCGTGGATCTCGTCCTTTTCGGCGTGAATGGTCAGCACCTCTTCGCCCTTCTTGTCCTCGAAGCGGATCTCGTTGAAGTTGTCGGTGCCGCCCTGTTTGCTGGAGCGGGTCTTGACCCCGCTCTCTGTCTGGTGCGTGGGCAGCTCATAGGGCACGACCTGCTCGGCATTGTAGACGCGCCCGGTGATGATGGGCCGGTCGGGGTCACCCTCGAGGAAGTCGACAATTACTTCCTGTCCCATGCGCGGAATCTGGATGAAGCCCCAGCCCTTGCCCGCCCAGGTTGCCGAGACGCGCACCCAGCAGGAGCTGTTTTCGTTCTTCTCGCCCACACGGTCCCAGTAGAACTGGACCTTCACGCGACCGTACTTGTCGACCCAGATCTCTTCACCCGACTTGCCCACTACCAGCGCCGTCTGCGAACCGCGCACGACCGGGCGAGGCGTGCGTCGCGGCGGGCGGTAGACGGTGTCGTAGGGAATGGCCATGAACTCGCACTGATACTCGAGCGGTGAGGCGTCCCAGGCGCGATAGTCGCCCCCGCTGGCCGTCTGCTTGACGTGCAGCAGCATGTAGCGGGCATTGAAGTCGCCGCGATAATGGCCTGCAAGGGTGAAGCTGCATCCCGCCTGGAACGAACGGCACGGCCCCTCGCCGCGCACGATCTGGCGTGTCGCCTCTTCCACCTCCAGGCGCAGCCGCGCGTAGCGCTCGCCATCGTGCACCGTGGTGAACTTGCCCGGATAGTCGTACACCTCTTCCACGCCCTGGCCCGCGCTGGAGCTGACCAGGCTGAGCGACGGCTGCAGATCGTCGTAGTCGTTCAGTGTCACAGTACCGATGAACACGCTGTTCTCGTGGCGCAGTGTGCGCACCGTGTCTTCGTAGAAGGAGGGCATTGTCGAGACATTGATCGTGGTAGCGCCCTGCACGTCCTGCACCGCGCTGTTGGCATCGGCGAGCACCATCATGTGACTGGACGTGGTGTGCTTGAAATAATAATAGATGCCTTCTTCCTCGAGCAGCCGGGACACGAAATCCAGATTCGACTCGCGGTACTGCACGCAGAAGTCGCGTTTGGCGTACGAGCCATTGCACTGAATCTCGAAGTCGGAGAAGCCGGCGTCCTTGAAGACCTTTTCGACGATGTCGAGGACCGTCATCTCCTGGAAGATGCGGCAGTCGCGTGCCAGTGAGAGGAACCACAGCCATGGTACGATCTCGGCCTGGTAGAAGGTGAGCCCGTCGGCCTGCTCAAGCTGGACGAAACGGCACACGCGGCCGTGTATGATGCGTTGCGCGCCCCCGTGCAACTCGAGCGTCACGTGAACCGGCTTGCGCAGCAGGTCGTCGGGCGCGATCGCATCCTTCTCGGACATCAGGTCGAGACGGTAGTGGAACGGAGCGGACACGTAGTCGCGGCCGCTGAAGCCTGTAAGCAGCAGGGCGTCTGTGCCCAGAGGTGTATCGACCCGCATGGGTCGATTCGCCTGCGAATAGGAAGCCATGCGATCTCCTCGAATGCCGTCGCCAGGGCAAGATGTCGGATCAGTGGAGCGAATGCGGGAGGGCGGCCGTGCGTACGCTGGGACGGAACCACGTCGCTCCCGGGCGCCGGAGGCCGGCTCCTGGAAAGCCGCGCCGTCGGCTGCGCTGGCGGAAGGTTACCGCCCTCGACGGACTCCGTCCAGCCGCGGAGCGCGGCTGGCGATACTCGAATCAGTGCAAGCGGGTCAGTCCATGCGGCGGTCGGGACAGACTGGTGCGCGACAATTCAGGATTGCGGTGCGTGCGTGTACGGCCCTACGTTCGGCCGGCCGGCCGCCCGGCACGGACGCGAGTCATGCGCTGCCGAACCGCCGCACATTCTTCCACTCGATCCGGATGCTCATCATGGACAGCCGACGCCTCCTGCTGGCGCTGGCGCTGCTCGCGACACTGCCGCGGGTGGCTGCCGCACAGCAACGCAGCCTGGTCATCGAGCGCTATGCGACCGAGCTGCACGTGCAGAAGAACGGCGACACCGAAGTCACGGAGCGGATCACCGCGAGATTCCAGGGATCGTGGAACGGCCTGTACCGTGATCTCTCGCTGGAACACGTCACGGGGCAGAATCGCCGCGAGAAACTGAAGGTGGACCTGATCAGCATCACCGATGATCAGGGTGAGAGTCTGCGTTTCGAGCGCAGCAGTCAGGGGGCGTGGACGCGACGCTTCAAGATCTGGGTGCCCGGCGCGCATGACGCGACGCGCACAGTGGTGATCCGCTACGTCGTGCACAACGCGATCCGCTTTTTCGATGAGCAGAGCAATGTCGGTCCGCTCGACGAGGTCTACTGGAACGCGACCGGCAACTCGTGGGAGATTCCCATCGAGCACGCGACGGCGGAGGTTGTGCTGCCGGAAACGGGAAAGCCCCTGCAGTTCGCGGCCTACACGGGTACGACGGGGTCGAAGGAGCACGCCGTGGAGACCGTGCAGAACGGCGGCACCGTGGACTTTACCGCGACCCGGCCTTTCGCGGCCGGCGAGGGCATGACCGTGGCGGTGGGCTGGGCGCCGGGCCTCGTGGCCCGGCCCGTGCCGCCGCCCGCGATCGTGGCGTGGGCGGGTCAGGCGCTGCCGCTGGCGCTGCCCATCGGCATCTTCGCACTCGCCTTCGGCGCCTGGCGCAAGACCGGCAAGGACCCGGAAGCGCGCGCCATAACAGTGCAGTACTCGCCCCCGCCGCAGCTCACGCCATCCGAGATCGGCACGCTCATCGATCACAAGGCGGAGCCGCACGACATCACCGCGACACTCGTCGACCTTGCGGTGCGCGGTTACATCCACATCGAGAAGCGCAAGGACAAGAAGCTGCTCGGTCTGATGTCGAGCACGGAGTACGTATTCCATCTGAAGAAGCCGCACGACCAGTGGCGCGACCTGACCGAGCACGAGCAGTACTATCTCGACGGCATGTTCAAGTACGCGGACGCCTCGTCCGCTGTGGGCGGGCTGATGCGCATGTTCGGAGGGCGGAGCGAGCCCGAGCCGCTCAGCGAGCAGGCGGCGGGACCGGGACAGACGTTCGGCTCCGTCGAGCTGTCGTCACTCCGCAACCGCTTCTACAAGGACCTGCGCCTCGTGCGCAGCTCACTCTACGCACAGCTCATCTCCAAGGGATACTACCAGAAGAATCCGGAGTCCGTGAAGACCGGCTGGATCGCCGGGGCGGTGGCGCTGGGCGCCATTGGTTTCGTCGCCGTGCGGGGCGTGGCGCAGACGGGATTCATGAATCTCGACCCCACAATGCTGGGTGTCGCCACGGCCGTGAGCGCAGTGATGCTGCTGGTGTTCGCGCAGATCATGCCCGCGCGTACGGAGCGAGGCGCGCGCGCCCGCGAGAATGCGCTCGGCTTCAAGGAGTTCCTCGGGCGTGTCGAGGAAGACCGCTTCCGCCGCATGATCACATCGCCCGAGATGTTCGAGCGCTATCTGCCCTACGCGATGGTCTTCAAGGTCGAGCAGCGCTGGGCGAAAGCATTCGAGGACATGTACACACAGCCGCCGCAATGGTATTCCGGATACGATGGCGGCGCCTTCCGTGCATCCGCGTTCACGCACGACATGGCTTCCCTCTCGACCGCCGCCAGCAGCACCATGTCCTCCAGCCCCTCCGGCTCCGGTGGCGGCGGCAGCAGCGGCGGCGGCAGCGGCGGTGGTGGCGGCGGAGGTTTCTAGCACGGAATCAACTGCGTTGCTCGGGCTCGTTGCTGGGGCTGGTTGCTGGGGAACAGCGTAGTGGATTGAACGGCGTTGCCGGGCTGGGAACGACTAACGGATGGAACTGCGATGCGGGGGCTCGTTGGCAGGGAACGTCTAACGAATTGTTAGAGTTTGGCGGCTGGTGTGAGCGGCGTACAATCGGCCTCGCGCCGAGTCGGCGAGACATGCCATGTCATGGTCGCGGCTGGCAGCCGTTCCCGAGATACCAGCCCCAGCAACCAGCCCCAGCAACGGTTTGATCCGTCTTCCCCGGCGACCAGCCCCGGCAACGCCGTTCAATTCGCGATTTCGGTTCCCGAGCCACCAGCCCCGGCAACGCGGTCGAATCCGTGCTAATGCGGTATCTGCTCCTCCTCTTCCATGAGCCCGATGCGCAGCAGGATCGGCTTGAGCTGCAGCAGCTCGGGGTCGGCGGGCAGCAGGGCGGAGGCCTTGCGGTGCCAGCGCAGGTAGCGGAAGCGCTGCCAGATCGAACGCAGCAAGGGCACGATCAGCGCGGGCAGCGGCAGGATCACGAGCCAGCGAGAGCGCAGGGCGGCGCCGGCAAGGGCGATGGGTACGGCGGCAACGAGCGCGGCGATCAGCAGGCGCTGCTCGGTGCGCTCCGTGTACACCACCATGGCGCCGGTGGCGAGCACTGCGCGTGCGGGGCCGGTGACGGGTTCATCGCCGGGCTCATCGAACGATGGCAGTGACCCGAGCATGCCATTGACCGTGCGCTGCGGCAGCCCGGGTGCTCCCTTCAGCATTTCGCGCACGGCATCAATGCGCACGACCCCGGCCTGCCAGCGATGCATCACATCCGCGATCCAACGTCGCACGATCAGCGCATCGGCCAGGAAATAAAGCACGACGATCGCAGGCAGACTCAGCAGCGCGAGCAGCGGGGAGAACCGGCGCGCAAACAGCGCCCACAGCAGTGCGCCCCAGATCACGAGCGAGACGGCAATGACCAGCGCACGGTAGGCGACGACACGTCGTCGTACCGCCTGGCGCAATCCCTCCATGACGCGCACATAGTCCGTGGAGCCGGTGGTTTCCCGCACCTCCGTGTTTGCCCCGCGACCTGCCGCGTCGGCGGTGCTTCCCCTGCGCCGCATCACGGTGTCGGCTTGGGCGGCAGCTGGTGCGGATAGTTGGGCGGAAACTCGAGATCCTGCAGCGGCGTGCCCTCCTGGTCGTCGTCGTATTGCGGGCTGTAGGCGTAACGCATGAAGCCCGGCTTGCCGGGTACACCACCCAGGCCGGGATCGTGATCGTCTGGCGGAATCTGTGCCCCGCGCGAAGCGGCGGCCGAGCGGTGCGTCCCCTCCATCACGATGAGCCGGCCATCCTTGCCCAGGTGCGCTTCGGGCCCATCGATTGCATTCTCCGAGGCCGTGTGAACGGTGTCACGCAAACCGCCGGGTTTGGGTGTGCAGAAGCCCTTGCGCGCATCCGCAGTGATCACGAGCGAACCATCATCGTGCTGGTGGATCTCGATCCCATTCTTCGGATCCGATTTGATGAGCTTCGGGTTCTTGCACTTGAGGCCGATCGGATCGATCCAGTTGAGCGGGTCGCGCGGATAGTCGTACAGCTTGAGTCCGCCCTGCAGGCCGATCGGGTCCGGCGTCAGGTAACGCGTCTGTTCCGGGTCGTAGTAGCGCTGGTAGTTGTAGAAGAGACCGGTCTCGCGGTCCTCGAACTGGCCGGGGAAGCGCAGGTCTGAGCCGGCGCGCGCCGCACCCGCTTCGCGCAGCAGCTTGCCCCAGGGCGAGTGGTCGCCGGACCAGATGATGCCCGCATCCGCGTCCAGGATCTCGAGCGGCCTGCCAATGGCATCGCACACGAAGTGCTGCACCTGCCCGTTGTGCCACTGTGCGGCTGGCTGGTGGCCGGAACTGCCGATGAGCAGTTCCACGCAATTGCCATTCGGCTCGATGACGGCCGCCAGCGTGCGGTTGCTCCATACGAAACGCGTTTCGCCTTCCGGCCCGCGCTTGTACAGCCGGCGGCCCACGGCATTGTAGCCGTACTCCCAGACGCGGCCATCACTGAGAACGACGCGCGCCAGCCGGCCTTTGCCGTCGTAGTAATAGCGTGTCAGGCCGCCATCCTCCGTGAGTTTCGAGGCGACGTTGCCATTCGCGTCATGCGTGTAGTGCGTGTTGGCGCGGCGCCGCAGGCGGCTGCCGGGATCGTACGTGAGTGTGTGCAGATGATCGGCGATGAGGTCGCCGGTCTCATCCCAGACGAAGTAACTGCTGGGCACGCCATTGCGCGCGGCTTCGACCAGACGCAGGCGCTCGTCGTAGCGCCAGCGGAAGCGGCCACGCTGCTGGTCATCCATGCGGGTAAGCTGATCGGCGGGACTGTAGTCGTATCTCCTGGCAATGATCTCACTGCCCCCCCACATGACGCTCTGTCGGGTAATCCGTTCCCTCGCCGTCCAGTCCAGCGATTCGGTAAAGCCGCCGCGCATGATGCGCCGTACCATGCGGCCCGCGTTGTCGTAGGCCAGCGACTGGACGATTCCCTGCGCATCCTCGATCGTGGCCGAGCGACCCGCCGGATCGTAGGTGAAGCGCAGGCCGCCAGCGATGCCGCTGCTGACCTTGCGCATGATCAGCCGGCCACTGGCATCGTAGCTGTAGGCAATGTCCAGGTCGTTCTGGCGTTCGGCGATCAGTTGACCCGATGCGTCGTAAACGAATTCGATCTCCCCGGCCGGGGTGGATGCCTTGACGACACGACCGCGCCAGTTGTACGAGAATTGGGCGCGATACGCGGGCACTTCGAGGTTCGGTCCGCTGTCAGCAGACGGTTCCACGTATTCGAGCGTCATGTTGCGGCCGCGGTCGAATTCGCGACGCAGCACGGTGCCATCGGAGCGCACGAAGGCCACCAGATGGCCGACCCCATTGTACTCGTAGTTTTCGACACGGCCGTCGAAAAAGCGGCGCGCCACCAGGCTGCCATCGGGAGCGTACGCGTTCTGCAGCTCGTCACCACGCTCGTTGATTACCGACAGGCGCCGACCTTCGTTGTCGTAGCGAACGCGAACGCTGGCACCGTCGGGCTGGATCGTCTCCAGCAGACTGCCGAACGCATCCAGCACGAAGGACCAGGTCGCGCCGTTCGGCTGCTGTGAGCCGATGAGCCGGCCCGCATCATCGTAGATGTACCTGACGACGCTTCCGTCCGCGCCCACAATGGCGGTGATGCGCCCGACCGGGTCGCGCTCGAACACTTCGACCACACCGGTTGCGTCCGACCAGCGCGTGAGCAGGCCGCGCGCGTCGTATTCCCAGCGCGTGCGCAACAGGCCGTTATCGAATTCCTGCCAGCGCATGCCGGCGCCATAACGACGCTCGGTCACGCGTCCCTGCGGATCGACCTCGCGCACCACTTCACCGCCGGGACCGCGCTCGAAGCGCCACTCGCTGCCCACGGGGTCCAGCGTGCCGATCAGGAATCCGCGCTCGTCGTACATGCGCGTCCAGCGATTGCCCGCCGGATCCACCTTCGCCGTCTGCTGGCCCAGGCTGTCGTACTCGTAAAGCGTGCTCTTGCCAAGCGGGTCGGTGATTGTGGTCAGCAGACCGCGATCATCGTACTCGCGGTGAATCAGGCCGCCATTCGAGAGGATGGTCTGCGCCATGCCGGGCGCTGCCTTGTACTCGGTGACGCGGCCCAGTGCATTGACGTAGCGCTCGAGCGAGCCATTGGGGGCAAAATGGTAGCTGGTGCGCTGGCCTGTCGCATCAGTGATGTACGTGGCGCGCTTTGCGACATTGTACTCGAGCAGGCGATCCATGTACCCGCCATTGCCGACCGTCCGGATGCAGCGATCCTCCGCATCATACTGGAAATAGAAGGACCCGCCCGTGTGGTTGGTCTCGCGGATCAGGCGGTCGCGCTCATCCCAGGCGTACCGGATCGCTGCACCGGCCGCATCGAACGCGGCCGTGAGGTTGGCGCGCGCGTCGTATTCGTACGTGACCAGACGCAGCTCGCGCCCATCCGCTACCAGATCGACCGAGGCAATCAGTCCCTGCGCGTTGTAGTGCAGCGCCACGGCGCGCGCGCATGCCGGCTGCTCGATGGAGAGCAGCCGCTCCTGCTCATCGCGAACCAGCGTCACTGCATTGCCCGCAAAGTCGAAGATGTGCGTAAGTCGGAAGCTGTTGCTGGCCGGGCTCCACACATAGGACTTCCACTGCCTCAATTCGGAATCGAGCAGCACGAACTCATAGTCGGCCGTGCGATGGAGTTGCCATGAATGGCCGGGCAGTCCGCTGGGCGATTCCGGGCCGGGCAGGGGGAAGGCGTGCTCGTGCGCCTCATTGCCGGTAAGCACCGCGAACTGGTCGCGCATCCGGATCACGCCGAAGTATGGATTGCTCCAGCCTCGACCCAGTGCACCCGTTTCTTCGTTGGCTGTGCTGTAGAAGCGGCGCCAGACAATGGGCGTCGAACCGGCCAGCTCGAAATCGTGCCACGCCGTGTACACGACCCCCGAGTGCACATTGACCGGATGTCCGACCGTGATGCCGCTCGGCTCGCGATTCAGTCTGCGCTCACTCAATCGTTGATCCTCAGTGCGTCTGCTCGGTGCCGCCGCGGTCCTTCTGCTCAGTCAGCTTCTTCACACCCTTCTGCAGGCCCACATGCACGGCCGCCTGCGCGCTGTGCACGGCAATGCCGCGGATCATGGCGGACAGTGACACGCCCACGAGCACATTGGAAAAGCCGATCGTCGCCGCATTGGGCACAATGGGAATATCGCTGCACGAGGTGGCCATCAGCGGGGCACAGAAGGCGAGCGGCCCGCCGTTCACGGTGACATTCGGGCTGCCGATCGCGGCCGAGCCCTGACTGCCCGGATAGGGAATCGGCGGCAGCAACAGCTTCACCCACGTCTGCCACTTGGTCAGCGACGCGAAACTCGCGGAAATGCTGTTCAGCGCCGCCATCGTATCCGAGGTATCGATGCCGGTCACGTCCTTCATGAACGCTTCCGCTTCCGGCGGCAGCGGCAGCAGCGCGGCGATCGCGGCAATGGCGATGTTCGCGAAGATCGTCAGGAACAGCAGGCTGATCGCCATTGGGATGTTGGTGATGTAGCGCTTCCAGTAGGTGGGCGTATTGGGTGGCTGCACCGGTACGCCCTGCGGAATGTGCGCCGAGTAGCCCATCGATCCCGTGGCACACGCCGGCATGCCGTTGATGAAGACGTTGGCCATGGGAAATTTCGGCGTGTGCCACAGGAAGATCACGCCGAAATACGGGTGCACGGGAATACCGGGAATGGGCGTCACCGCGTGCACATCCACACCCACCACCATGTCCAGCAGCTTGCAGGCCGGCCAGTTAGGCATTGTTACCTCGCGCCGCAGTCGGGAGTACGCGGTTGCCGTACTGCAATGCGCGCAGGGTCATTGCAGGAACACATTGAGTCGCGTGAGATCGTTCAGGCTGTCCGGGCCATTGTAGGGAAAGGGCGCGCTCCACGTGAGATCGACCTGCCGTTCTTCCATGCGGATCATCACGGTGTGCAACAGCGCATCGGCTTCGCTGACGCCGTGACCAATGTCGAGGCCCGCGCGCAGCACATTGCCGGGTAGCGCGAACGCGCTCAACCCCTCCGGCGTGAGATGCAGCGTCTGGATGTACTCATCGCCGCGCATATACGGAAACACGAGCCCGGGCGAGGCGCCGTTGAAGAAGCGGAAATCCATGTCGGGCAGCCCGGTCTGGTCGTACATCTCCAGCTGTTCACGCGGCACCAGTGTGCGATAGATGGCGCGCATCTCCTGCTCGAACGCGCGATCCGCGGGCAGCACGCCGGCCAGTGCCGCGCGTGGCTGCCAGGTGCGGTGAATCCAGCCGAAGCCCGCCGGCATGGGCTGCTGTTCCCAGTACATGAAGTGGCCGCACGTCATGCGCTCGGGCGTGAGCCGGTCGGCGGGATCTTCGATGTTGGGCAGCGGCAGCCGGTCGATCGCGCGCCGATTCAGGGTCACGGCAAATCCGCGACCCAGCGGGTTGCGCAGGTAATGCACCGGGACCTTGGGGTCCGAGTAGATGTCGACGCCGCCGTACGCCCGTTCGTAGCGCAGTTCCATCGTCACGAAGGGCGCCGGATCCGTGAAGAGCGGCGTCGCCTTCTCACCCTGGAAGCGGCACTCACGGTCACCGATCGCGATCAGATCCCTGCGCGTCCTGTCGACCTGTATCGACACGGGCAGTTCGAGCACGGGCGCGCCACCGGGCGCGTATGCCACGCCGTTGAGCACCACGTCGGTGGCCAGCTTGAAGGGAATGAAATCGCTCTCGAACTGCACGGTGGAGTTCATGGGATCGCCATAGTGCACGTCCGCGGGCAGGATCTTGCGATCGCGGGCTGCGCGCACACAGAAGCCATCCGGCGTGATGTCGTACGTGCGCTTGGCCAGTACGCTCAGCACATACAGCCCGTCCGGCGACTGGCCCGGCAGCACCAGGCGAGGCGTTGGATCGGCCTCGTCTGCGGCACCCTCCGCCGGCAGCAGCGACTCCGAGGGCTGTGTGCTCACCACACCACCGCTTCCATCTTCGTGAGCTGATCCGCAGCTTCGATGCCGGCCCACGCGTATGCGCCCGCCCACACCAGATCGACCTGCACGTCGTCCATGCGGATGCAGACGGTCTGCAGCACGGGGTCGAGCGCGGTCTCGCCGGCGCCAATGTCCAGGGTCATGCCGGGCACATCACCCGGTAACTCCAATGTCAGCGGACCGTCCGGGTGCAGGCCCTGCAGCAGCACGGTTTCGCGTCCGGCGAGGTAGGGCAGCGCGAGTCCAGGCGAGGCGCCGTTGTTGAAGCGCACATCGAAGCTGGGCAGCTTGCGCTGTCGGAACCGTGCGATCTGCCGCTGCGGCACGAGGCCCAGGCGTTCCTCGCGCATCACGGTGTCCGGATCCATGCGCCCCGGTATGGAGCCGACGAACGAGCAGCGCGGATAGAATGTCTTCGGGAACCACCCCAGGCCCTGCGGCAGCGGCGCGTCGTTCCACAGGTCGGGATCGTGGATCAGCAGTCGCTCGGGTGTCAGCAGATCGGCAGGATCCTCCAGATTGGGAAGCGGCAGGCCTTCCACAGCCTCCGGGATGTTGCGCACCACCACGCCCTTGCCGCGGAAATTGCGCGGATAGTGGAATGCTAACTCCGGATTACTGAAATGATCCTCGCCGCCGTAGGCGTTGTCGTAGCGGATGGGCATCCAGACGAATGGCGCGGGGTCGGTGAAGAGCGGCAAGCCACCCTGACGATACAGGCACCTGCGGTCGCCGATCACGCGCAGGGTACGCGTCACTCCGCTCACGCTGAGGGACACATCCATGTGCGTCACAGCGATGCCGCCCGGAGCCCAGGCACTGCCCACACACACCACGTCAGTGGCCGCCTTGAACGGCACCAGATCGCACTCGTGCTGTACGGTCGACGTTTCCGCATCGCCGCCGTCGTAGTACTGGTCCACTGCCGTGAAGGGGCGCGCCTTCTCACAGCGCTCGAGCAGGCCGTCGGCCCGCATGTCGTACGTGCGCTTGACCAGAACCGCGAAGATGTCGCCCCCGCCATCCCGACCGGGCAGGATCGCCGTGACTTCGCTTGCCGCCGTTGCTGCCATCGAGGTGCGCTTCGCCTACGGGTTCAGCATGACCATGCCGCCCTTGACGGTATTCTTGGCGGCGCCATCGGACAGCACCATTGCGCCCTTGATCTCGTTCGTGCCATCCGCCTTCGATGAAACTTCACCACCATGGATGCCCACCTTCTGCGAGCCTTCGATGGCAACCGCCTTGCCATTGATCTTGATACTGCCATCGCTCTTCATCAGGATGGTGCTGGCGCCCACCGAAAGCTTGATCTCGGTCGCGGCCTTCAGGTGAATCGCCGCCGTGTCCGACGTGATCTCGACGTTGGTCTTGGCGTTCTCCGTCAGCGCTCCGTCCGTCACCTTCACCGTGAGTCCCGCCTTCACGGTGACATCGCTCTTGCCCGACGACACCGTGAACGCGTGATTCCCCTCCTGCACGGTGACCGTCGTGTTGCCCTTGATCGTCTCGGTGAGCTTGCCCGTGACGGTCATGGAGCGATCGTTCGTGACGCTGATCGTATCATCGTGACCGACTTTGGTGCTGCGGTCGTACTGGGCATGGATCGTCATCTTCTCCTTGCCCTTCGTATCCGTCACGGTGATCTCGTTGTGGCCGCCGCCGCCCGGCGAGCTGCGTGACTTGATGCCCTGCTGGATGCCCGAGCCCGGCAGCTCGAAGGGCACGGCCTGCTCGGCATTGTAGACGCTGCCCAGGATCAGGGGCCTGTCGGGATCGCCTTCGAGGAAATGGACTACCACTTCGTTATTGATGCGCGGGATGGTGACGTTGCCGTAACCCTTGCCCGCCCAGGGCGAAGCGACGCGCACCCAGCACGAGCTGTTCTCGTTGCGCTTGCCCACGCGATCCCAGTAGAACTGTACCTTCACGCGGCCGAACTTGTCGGTATAGATCTCTTCGCCCGCCGGACCCACCACCAGTGCCGTCTGCGTGCCGTGGATCACGGGCCGCGGCGTGCGCCGGGGCGTGCGATAGACGGTGTCCGCCGGAATGGCGACGAAGTCGTTGTGATAGTCGATGCCACCGGCGGCTTCTGCGCTGCGGTAACCGCCCACGTGACCGACGTGCTGCACGCGCACCAGGATGTACTCGTCGTTGTATTCGGGCCGGTAGTAGTCCTGCAGCTCGAAGGTGCCGCCACTCACGAAGGAGCGGCAGCTTCCCGCGCCGCGCAGCTGCACGCGCATGGCCTCTTCCGCCTCCAGCTGCAGTCGCGCGAAGCGTTCGCCTTCCGCCAGCGTGAGGTAGCGGCCCGGATAGTCGTAGACCTCTTCCACACCGCCGCCCGTCAGCGAGCTTTCCAGGCTCAGTGACGGATGCGTGAAGTCGTAGTCGCGCAGCGTCACCGTGCCCACCCACGCCGACATCTCGTGCTCGATCGAGCGCACCACATCCTCATCGGGCGCAGCCTGCGAATGGAAGCGCACCTCGCTCAGTTCCGGACACGGAGCCATTGCCCCGTTATGGTCTGTTATCACCAGCATGTGCTTGTCCTGCGTGTGCTCGAAGAAGTAGAAGATGCCCTCTTCCTCCATGAGGCGGGAAATGAAGTTGAGGTGCGATTCGCGGTACTGCACGCAGTACTCGCGCGGCTCGTGTTTCTGGTTGCAGCGGAATTCGAAGTCGCTGTAACCCTGGTCCCTGATGACCTTCTCGATGATGTCCGGCACACTGAGCTTCTGATAAATGCGCGATTCGCGCGACAGCGAGAGAAACCAGCTCCAGGGCACGATGTCGGCGCGGTACGCGGTCAGCTCTTCCTTCTGCCCCAGCTGCACGAAGCGGCTGACCAGTCCGTGAATGAAGCGTTTGCCGCCATTGTGCAGATTCATGGTGACCACCATGGGCGTGCGCAGCAGCGCCATGGGTTCCATGCTCTTGTCCTCGGACAGCAGGTCGAGGTGGAAGCTGAAAGGCTGGGAAATGCCTTCGATGCCGCGCATGCTGTCGAGCAGCAGGACATCGGGATCGAGCACCGTGTCCACACGCATTGGCCGGTTCGCCTGTGTGTATATCGCCATGAGAGGCTCCGCTCTGCTTGTTCAGGTTCAGCCGGGCGCCGCGAACTGCCGGCATGCGATCAGTATGCGGGTGGGTCCGCGCACGGCAAGGCGGTCGCAGGAGATGGCTCGGGCTGCCGCGCAGGCCGCGCCGCGCGTGGTTGCATCAGAGCCATGGCGGTGGCGGTGTGCAGACGCCGCCCGAGCTGTCGTTGCCGCCGCCTTGTGCGGGCGGTGGTGCAGGCGACGACGCGCCGGCATCACCCGGTCCCGTCCCGGCCGTCGCTGGTGCGGTGGGCGCCGGGGGCGCGGTCGACGACGGGGTTGCGCTCGACGATGGGGGCGCGGATGGCGCCGGCGGGGGTGTAGTCGGGGCATCGTCGGCAGGCGCCTGCTCCCAGCCCGCCTGGGCATCACCGGGCTTCGAGCCGATCGCATCGCCGACCGCGGTCGCCGCCACACCCGCGGCCCACGGAGATGACCGGCGCGGCCAGCACGCCGCCAATGCCCTGCAGTGTGGGCGAGCTGATTTCGCCCTCGCCGTGCATGGCGCCGAACATGGCAAAGGTGAACAGGAAGCCGACGAAGGCCATCGGGTAGTTCCCGATGGCACCGCCCGCCAGGTTGGCGCCGCTGCCCCCCAGTCCCCCAAACAGCTGGTTATCACTGAGTCCGGAGAAGAGCTTGCCGCCGAAATGCGAGATCACGAGAGAGGCGATGCAGTCGCCGGCCACGCCGATGATGCCGGCCAGAAAATCGCCCATGCTGAAACCCACCCAGCGCGTCGTCATCGACTGCAGGCACATGGCGGGGAGCGGGATGTTGAACCCTTTCGTGGAAATGTCGGCGCACGTCTCCATCACAATGCAGTACGCCGGGAAACAGATGGCGACCGGTGTGGCCGAGCCCGTGTGGATGGCGCCGTCCTGCGGCTGCTTGACGGAGAACGACGGCAGATAGTACTTGGCCGACGAGCCGAGCAGCAGCAGCAGCGTCGATGGCGTCTTGGTGACCGGTGCGGGAATGATCTTGTGCGGCTGCAGCGGGCCCCAGTCGTGCTGCCACAGAATCGTCGCTGCCCCTTCCGTGGCGACGGAGAGCTGCGACCATTTGCCGGTGAGGATCCAGCCCATGACCGGGTTCACAATGAAGTGAACCCACGGCTGCACGGGGACCGGTGCCGGATTCGCGGGGGCCGGGGGCACCGGCGGCAGGCTGGGTGGCAGTGCCGCGTGCGGATCCAGGCCGAGCCCGAAGATCGATGGCTTCTTGGCGGCGCGCACTATTGCACCTCGATCATGCGCAATGCGCTCGTCGCCTCGATCTCGGGAAGCTGGCTGGGCAGTACGGTGCGGCGCAGTACGCCGCGTGCCGACCAGATCAGACTCAGCCGCCGCGCATCGACATCGAGGAAAACCAGGTTCAGCACTCCGGTCAGCACGCGGGGCGAAGACAGCCACGAGGGCAGCGTCAGCTCGGGCCGCTCACGGGGCAGCGGGATCTGCAGCTCCGCGATGTGCGCATCCATCCCGCTCAGCACGATCCACTCATCGCCCTTCAGGAAGGGCAGGCAGAGACCGGGCTGCGCGCAGCGGCTGGCCCACGGATGAATGCACCGCCACATCTCCTGCGGCTGCGTCAGCAGCAGATTGCCCAGGCAGTAGCCGGCGGGAATGAGGCCCATGCGTACTTCCGCAACGTCGTCCGCAACCGGCGGGTCGGCGGCTGGCGGCATTCCCAGCATGGCGCTGCGCGGGAAGGAGAATGGATCGAGATAATCGAACGACGCGGGCAGCGGCTGCGCGCTCCACGCCAGCTCCGAAGCCAGGAGCCGCTCCGGTGTCAACCTGTCGTCCGGACGCTCCACGCAGGGCAGCTCCCGCCCGTGCACTGCCTCCGCCGTCGCCCGCAGCACGTAGCCCTTGCCGAAGCGATTGCGCGGATACATGAGCGGGTGGTTCTCCCCGAAGATGCCCTCCAGCGACGGTCGCGCCCGCCGCAGGCTCTCCGCAGACGTCAGGCTCTGCACTTCCTGCAGCAGCGCGGATTCACTATGGAAATCGCGCCCGCCATAGGCATTCTCCATGCGCAGCGGCATCGTCTCGAACGGCGCCGGTGGCGTGAACCGGATGTGGCCGTTGCGCCACTCCGCCTGGCGCGGGCCGCTGACGTGCGCCGCGTGCACCCACGGGCCGACCCGCGCTTCCACACTCCATTCCGCTACGGGCCGTGGCGGTCGCGCGGCCGCGCGGATCACGACATCGGTGCCGGTCTTGAACGCCACCACCTCGGGCAACGATCTGAACGACGGCAGCGCGCCCGGTTCGAGAGGTTCGTGCAGCGAGCCCTCCTCGTCGAGCGGCGGCTGCTCATCGGAGAGGCTCACCGGCCGGCCGGTCGCGTCCAGGTCGTAGGTCCGCTTGTACACGAAGCCCAGCTCGGTTTCCGATTCCGGCGTCAGCATCACGACGCGCAGGGTCGACGGCGGCGGCCGCTCGGGCAGCTGCATCACCTCGCCGGGATTGGCTGCATCCAGGGGCACCGGCTGAGGCACGGGACGAGCGGGCGAATTCATGTCGACGCTCACGCGCTGGCCGCAGCCGCCGAACGGCTGGGCCAGGCCAGTCGCGCCCAGCGCTGCTCGCCGGGCCGGAACAGGTAACGGAACGCGCACCGATACGTGATGATCACCACCGGGTCCTCGACCAGCACGATCACGGCGCCGATCGTGGTGGGGAATCGGCTGCGCGATGCACCCACCGACACGGTCAGCACGGGCCCGCTGTAGGGTGGCAGCGGCAGCGTCAGATCGCCGTCCGGATGGAATCCCCGCAGGGTCAGCTGTTCGCCCAGCTGTCCGGGTTGCGCGACCAGCTCGGGCACCGCGTCCTGTCCCGCACTCTCCATCAGCTGTGCTGCGATCTCCAGTGGCGGCCGCTCCAGCAGAGCGGCATCGATGAAGGGCGCCTGCGTGCGGAAAAGGCACGCCGGCGACGGCCGATCCTCCCAGCTCGCGATCGGTGACTCCGGTCGCTCCAGATTCGGCAGCGGCTTGTCGTGTGTGTCGTCCGCCGTCATGCAGAAGCCGCGGCCGCGCGGGTTCACGGAATGCGGCACGGGCAGCCCATCGTGGTAGCCGACGCCGCCGTACGCACGATCATTCGTCAGCGGCATCGTCGTGAACGGCTCGGCGTCGGTCATCAGCACCTTGCGGCCTCGCTTCTGCCAGTAGCGGTCGCCGAAGACGTCGAGCTCGAAACGTATCGCGCCGCAATAGATGCCGAGCTGCATCCGTGTCACCGGCTCACCGCCGGGCGCGAACGCCGAGCCGAACACGATGAGATCCGTGGCGCGTTTCCGGAAATCCACGTCCGGGCCCAGCGTCACGCCGCCGAACGCGAAGGGCGTTTCGAAAACGGGCCAGGCATTGGCATCGGCACAGCGCACGAGACGCCCTTCCTCGACGCGACACGTGACCTTCATGGCCGCGACGCCCACCATTTCCCGCTCGCTCGTCGAGCCGCGCGCCAGCGCTGCGGGCAGCGTCGTGTCGTTGGTGAATTCCATCAGTCGTCGCGCACGGCGGGATCGCCCACGCAGGGCATGTCGACCAGACGCCGGTGGGTGAGCAGGATCGCGTACTCGGCAAGTCTGGACTCGCGTGCGTCGAACGCCTCCTCATCACTGCGGCCCCGCTCGCCCTCGCCTGACAGCGCCACGCGCAGCTCCTCGTGATAGAAGCGCGCGAGCAACGCATCCCGGATGGCGCGCTGTCCGGCCACCCAGAAGTCGACGGGCAGGCGCTCGCCCGCCTCCAGCAGTTCCATCTGCCGCTCGCGCAGCTGCCCGAGCCGAAGATCCAGGGCGATCGCCACCATCACGTCACGCGCGCTCTCGATCATGCCGGCCTCAGCAGTTCATGCGGATGCGTTCGCCATCCAGCAGGACGTCATTGTTGGCGCGCACGCGCACATCACCCGAGCGCGCCGTCACCTGCTGCCGTTCCGCTGCGATCTCGAGCGTTCCACCGGCCGTGATGCGCGCGTCCCCGCCGCTCTCGAGATCGAAGCCATCCCGCGCCCGGATGGCAACGCGCTGCGCATTGATCGACAGCGCGCCGCTGGCGCGAATGGCCACACTCCCGCCTGCCACTTCGAGGACGGGGCCGTCCGCCGTGATGCGCACGGTGAGTGTGAGCCGGCCGTTGCCCTGGAACAGCTGCAGTGTGTCCTCGCGCTCGCCGCGCTCGATAACGAGCTGTTGCTGCGCGATCAATGCGACGCTTTCCATTCTGCACTCTCTCCGCTTCCGCTGCTGCATGTGAGCCTCAGAACTGCCGGCGGCCGCCTCAGCAGTTGTCCTTGATGATGGCGCCCTTGAGCGTTATGGGGCCGCCCGTCGTCAATGTGACGCCGGCAGGGCCGATCTCGATACTCGAGCCGCCCGCGCTCAGTGTGATCTTGGAACCCGAAATGGTGACGGCACCGCCCGCCGAGATGTCCGCCGTGGCGGCAACGGTGGCCTTGAACGCCGCGCCCACGGTGAGATTCGTGGCGGCGCCGCTCGACGTGCTCACCTTGCCCGCAGCGGATGCCGAGAAATCGCCGCCGGCGTGCAGGCTCATGTCGCCGCCCGAGGCGACCTGGCGCGCGGCACCGACCGCCAGCGAGTCGTTGCCGGCCACCGACACTGCGCGATCCCCGCCCACCGTGACGTGCTGGTTGCCACCCACGCTGATTCCCTGATCCGAGCCCACTGCGATGGTCTGTTTGGAACCGATGGTCTCTGAATCATTGACCGCTACCGTGGACGACCGGTTGTTGCCCACCGTGCTGCTCTGATCATGACCCACCGATTCCGTCTGGTCGAACGCGGCGTGAATGTTCATCAGTTCGCTGCCCTTCGTATCCGTCACCGAGATCTCGTTGTTGCCCCCACCGCCCGGCGAGCTGCGCGACTTGATCCCCTGCTGTATGCCGGAACCCGGCAGATCGAAAGGCACCGCCTGGTCCGCGTTGAACACGGCGCCCATGATAAGCGGCTGGTCCGGGTCACCCTCCAGGAACTGCACGATGACTTCATTGCCAATGCGCGGAATCGTGATGTTGCCGTAGCCCTTGCCGGCCCACGGCGTGCCCACGCGCACCCAGCAGGAGCTGTCCTCGTTCCTGTGGCCCACGCGATCCCAGTAGAACTGCACCTTGACGCGGCCGTACTTGTCCGTGTGGATCTCTTCGCCTGCGGGGCCCACCACCAGCGCGGTCTGTGTGCCGTGGATGAGCGGGCGAGGCGTGCGGCGGGCGGTTCGGTAGGTCGTATCCGCGGGCAGGGCCAGGAATTCGTTCTGGTAGTCCAACTCGCTGTTAGAATCCTGCCCGCGGTACCCGCCCATGGCCGCGCGATGCTGCACCCGCAGCAGGATGTATTCCGCGTTCATCGAAGTGCGATAGTGCTCGTCCAGCTCGAACCGCGCGCCGCTCACGAGCGCGCGCGCACTGCCACCGCCGCGCAGCAGCCGGCGCGTCACTTCCTCGGCCTCCAGCCGCAGCCGGGCGAGCCGGTCCCCATCGCTCAGCGTCACGTACTTGCCGGGATAGTCGTACACCTCCTCGACGCCGGAACCGGCCGTTGAACTCTCCAGGTCGAGCGCGGGGTGCGTGAAGTCGTAGGCGCGCAACGTCACCCGACCCACCCACGCGGCCATCTCCTGCTCGAACGAGCGCACCACATTGTCATCAGGCGGCGCCTGCGGATGAAAACGCAGACGGCTCTGGCCCGGACACGGGTCGAACACGATGTTACTGTCGCCTACCACAAGCAGATGGCGGTCGGGCGTGTGCTCGAAGAAATAGAACAGTCCCTCCTCCTCCATGAGCCGGGAAACGAAGTCCAGATGCGTCTCCCGGTACTGCACGCAATACTCGCGCTTCGGGTAGCTCTGCTGCGTGCGGAACTCGAAGTCGCTGTAGCCCAGCGCGCGGAACACCTGCTCGATGATTTCCGGTACCGTGAGCCTCTGGTAGATGCGGGAGTCGCGCGACAGCGCCAGAAAGGAGAGCCAGGGCACGAGTTCCGCACGGTAGTGTGTCAGGTGCCGCTCCTGCCCCAATTGCGCGAAGCGCCGCACCAGCCCATGGATCACACGCGGTCCGCCGTTGTGCAGCTGCAGCGTGATCTGCATGGGCTTGCGCAGCACCTCGAGCGGATCGAGGTCCTCCGTCTCGGAGAGCAGGTCCAGCCGGAACGCGAACGGCTCGGAAACCGATTCTGTGCCCTGGAATCCTTCGAGCAGCAGGACATCGCTGCCCAGCACCGTGTCCACACGCATTGGCCGGTTCGCCTGTGTGTATATGGCCATGCCGTCATGCCTCCCTGGTCAGTATGACCCCGTCATCCGGCAGCTCGCGCTGCAGACATCCACGCGCAAGGCAGCACACAATGCCGCCCATCACCACGCCAGCTCGCGCACGCGCGCGTCCGCATTGCTGCAGAAGCGCTTGAGCCGCTCGAACTGGCTGCCCGTCAGCTCGACGCGATTCTCTGCTTTCACCGCCACCGTGAACTCGACCCTGCCGTCGGACAGTGTTTCGCGCTGTTCCAGTCTGCCGCGCAGCCGCTCGAACGGCGCATTGGCCGCATTCCGCCCTCGCGCCCACGCGCGCGGCGGCGGCGCCGAAATCCAGCACGCGATCCGGCGCGCCGCCATCCAGTTCCAGCAGTTGCGCGAGCCGCAGCGCGAGGGCCTGCGGAAGTGTGAGGATGACCGGCACCTCGCGGAAGTGGTGGATGACCACATTGACGCCGTGCTCGATCACGGCGACCGGTTCCGGCGGCAGTGGCGGGCCCGGATCGATGCCCAGCAGCGCACCCAGAAACGAGCGCCACGCAGCCAGCGAGCGAAACGTCGCCTGGCGGCTCCAGCGCACATAGTGCAGCCGGAGCTCCTTCGCGAACGGCAGCCAGATCAGCCCGAAGTCCGAGTCGAGGCTGATGCGTGACTGGTACGCGTCGCTGGCGCGCGCCAGCTGCGCTGCCTGCGCCTTCGCAGCGGCGTCCAGGTAGCCATTGCGAATCGGACTGCGCAGGAAATCGTCGTAATGCGCCACCACGGACTGGAAGCCGGGCAGTGCGCTCGTACCCGGCCACGGCTGCAACGCGATCAGGTCATCGATCTCGTACATCACGCGCCCGCAGAACGGACACGTGGTCACACCGGAGACAAAGATCATGAACCGCCCCCGCCTCGTTCCATTGCGGGAGGCACGGCGCGCATTGGTGCACCTCCCGGATGCGAATACATACCGTCGATGTTGCCATCCGGATGAATCGGGCTCATGCCCGGCTTCTCGACTACGCCGGCGGAATCGAAAGCGTGCACGTTGCCATCCCGGTCGACCACGGCCTGCGGATGATCCCACCCCTCACGACCCTGGCCGGCGGCGTTGCCCACATTGCCTTCGCTTACCGCGGTGTCGTAGGCGCCGTAGTTGTCCGGGTGCGTGTGCACCAGCACGTGCTCGGATTCGCGCACCGGCACGTGATCCGCCGCGCCCCGCACGAGACGCAGTTGCCCGCGCTCGGCAACTACGGCCCATTCGCCGTTCGTGCGCCGCGTCAGTTCCGCCAGCTCGCCCGCCGTGATGCTCGCGATCGGCATGCGATGACCCGCACGCGTGCAGCGGAACAGTGCTTCCTCGACGAGTTCGCTGCTCGCCGGCGGAAAATGTGCGTACGGCCGGCCCCGCAGCAGATCGAAACCATCGCCAATCGTGCGCATGGCCGAGCGGATCGCGCCGCTGCTCGCGAGTCGGCTGAACGGCGCGAACATGCGCGGTATGCGACTCGCGCTGAGCAGCGCGCGCAGCGCGCGGATCGCCTTCGCCGCGCCCGCGAACAGACCGCGGATGGCCGCGCCCATCGCCAGGCCGAGCAGCGACGGCATTCGGGAAGCCGCCGATCAGAACGTTCGCGCTGGACGAGATGGTCATGCCGATCATGGGCCCGATGGGCGGGTCGCTCGGCTTGGGCGAGGTGAACACGCAGTGCTTCGTGATGTCCACCATTACCCGTCCCGCGCGCGCGCCCTCGATCCACACGTTCGAGGAGCCCGTCAGCACCTCGTACATGGGGAAATAACCGCCACACCAGATGCCCAGCCCCATGTCGCCGCAGCGCGCGGCCGGCATACCGTTGATCAGCGTACGACTCGCGCCCGACAGGAACGGAATCGGAATGATCGGCCCCGTGCTCGGCAGGGGCACGGGCGGCGCAGGTGGCACCAGGTTGGGCGGATGGTTGTGCGCGTGGGGCAACCCGACATTGAAGTCCAGCACGCGGATCGCCGGCAATGCGGGGAACGGGATGAGGCTCATGGGCGCGGAGATCAGCTGCTCCAGGCTGATCAGCGTGCTCATGGCCGCGGCGGCGGTGCCGATGACGCCCTGCGGCGCCTCTTCGCCGGCCGGCGGCGCTTCCATGCCCGTGAGCACCTGGAATTGCGACCACGCCTGCCGTGACTGCGTGACCAGCCCGTCCGTCGCCGTATCCAGCGACGCGTGTGCCCAGTGGCTGTGCAGGCCCGCGCGCACGGCGGCATTGGAGCGGCTCATTCCGGCGGCGCTCTCGCCTTCGTGCATGGCGTCGCCGCCTTCGCGTGCGCGCTGTGCGATGCCCTCTCCCGTGTGCGTCCACACATCGAACGCGCTGGGCGCCGCAGGCCCGCCGCCCTGCGACCGCGCGCGCTCCTGCTGCGCATTCTCGAGCGATGCCGCGTTCGTCGACGCGCGAACCAGAGCCGCCGCCACCTCGGAAGGATTGCCCATCGGCGCGCCCGCTACACCAGTGCGTGCGCGTCGCCGCGCAGCTGCTCGAGACGCGTGCGAATGTCGCGCACACCGGCCTCGCGCACATCACGCAGTGCCGGTGCGCGGATGCGCTCGTACAGGCCGATCGCCTGCTGCCAGCTGTTCTTCGCCTCCTCCGTGCGACCCGCCTGGTTCAGCACTCTCGCTGTGCTGTCCAGTACGTGCGCCTGACCCGGCAGATTGTTCAGCGCCGCAAACGTGCGGTACGCCGTGCTGAAGCTGCGCAGTGCCTCGTCCGTCCGCCGCAGACGGGCCAGACAAACACCCATGTTAGTGAGCACCAGCGCCGCCAGGGCATCCGTGTGCGTGTCCAGGCACAGGGTCACTGCCTGCAGATAGGCATCGAGCGCGGCGTCCGGGTGGCGCTGCTCGAGGTAGAGATTGCCCAGGTTGTACAGAATGTTGGCTTCGTCTCCGGTGGCGCCGCCCGCGCGCGCGTCACGCAGCGCCTGGTGCAGGTAGCCCTCCGCCGCGGTGGGGCGGCGCGCCGACGTGGCAAACGCGCCCGCCAGCATCAGCAGCTTGCGACGCTCCTCCGGCGGCGTGCTCGCGCTGGCCAGGTCTTTCGCGACCTGTGCTTCGATCTCTTCCGGCGACACGCGGAATTCCAGCACACTGGCCAGTGCTGAGCGTGCGCAGAATTCCGCCAGCATGGGATTCTCGCGTCGATCCAGCACGATGTACTTCGCCCAGCCGCGCGTGCTCGCGGCCAGCGCTTCCACCGCCCAGGCAAAGCCGCCCTCGTGCACGATCGCTTCCGGCTCGAGCAGCACCGCATAACTGCCGATCCGGTCGGGGAACACGGCTGCCACCGCCGAGACGTAGCCACCCAACGCCGCGGCCTGCGCCTCCGGCTTCTGCTCCTCGCCCCGCGGCAGCTGCGGCGCCGCCGACAGCGCAACACCCAGCGTGGCCAGTTCCGCGCGCGCGGCTTCGTTTTCACCGGCCAGCTGCTGCAGCACATCGCCGTAGAATTGCTCGTATCCCCGGAACGGCGCGGTGCTGCAGGCGACGATGTGGGGATTGCCTTCGGCCGCGATGAAGCCGCTCAGCATGCGCAGCAGAATGAGCCGGTCATCGGGATCGTGACGCACCACCAGGACACGCGTGTCCGGTGCGTCCAGGAACCTGCGGATCGCTTCGATCCTCGCCTCGAAGGGAGCGCTCAGCGACATGCCAGTGGACCGTCGATCAGTTGATCTTGACCGTGACCCCGAACAGCGTGACGCCCGAGGCGTCGACCTTCACCGAATTGCCGCCCACCGCCAGCGTCACCTCGCCCGTTCCCGTCAGCAGGATCTTGGGCGCGTTCACCTCGACGCTGCCATTGGACGCGACCGTGACCTTGGATGCGCCCTTCAGGTCCAGGTTGCTGCCCGCGTTGAGCACCATGGCGGCATCGCTCTGCTGCGCAATCTGATTCGCGTGCGACTCGAGGTTGGCGCTTACGTCCACGCCCATGCTGCTGCTTACCTGTAACAGGTTGTTACCGCTGACGCTGCCCTGGCGGTCGCCGCTCACGCTGAAGCCCTGATTGCCGGCCACCTGCACGGATTCGTCCGCGTCCACCGAGACGTTGCGGTTGCCGGTGACGTGCACCGACTGGTTGCCGGAGACGTCCAGCGACTGATTGCCGGTCACGCTCAGGCTGCGGTTGCCGCCCACAGTCACACTCTGATTCCCGCCCACGGATTCCGAGTCGTTGACCTGCACGGAAACGGAGCGGTTGTGGTTCACACCCGTGCTCTGGTCGTGATTCACGCTCACGCCCATGTCGTGCTGCGCGTGCAGCGTCAGCAGCTCGCTGCCCGCCGTGTCCGTGACCGTGATCTGGTTGGCGCCACCGCCGCCCGGCGAGCTGCGTGACAGCATGCCCTGCTGGATGTCCGATGAGGGCAGCGGGAAGGGTGGTGTCTGGTCGCCGTTGTAGACGCTGGCTACGACCAGCGGGCGATCGGGATCACCCTCGAGGAACTGCACTACCACTTCATTACCAATGCGCGGGATGGTGATGTTGCCATAGCCCTTGCCCGCCCAGGGCGAGGCGACGCGCACCCAGCAGGAGCTGGACTCGTCCTTCTTGCCCAGCCGGTCCCAGTAGAACTGCACCTTGATGCGGCAGTGCTGGTCGACCCAGACCTCTTCGCCCGGCGGCCCCACCACGAGCGCGGTCTGCGTCCCGTGAATCAGGGGCCGGCGGGTGCGTCGCTCCGCGTGATAGGGCGTTGCCGAAGGGATCGCGAGAAAGTCGTTCGAGTAGTCAACGGTGTCGCCGGCCTGCCCGCGGTAGTCGCCCACACGCGCCTCGTGCCGCACGCGCAGCAGCAGGAACTCGCCATTGAGATCGCGCCGGAAATGATCGGTCAGCTTGAAGCTGTACCCGGCGCCGAAAGCGCGGCAGCTGCCGTGGCCGTGCAGGACCTGGCGCAGCGCCTCCTCGGTCTCCAGCTCGATGCGCGCGTAGCGCTCGCCATCCGCCAGCTCGCCGTAGCGCCCGGGATAGTCGTACACTTCCTCGACACCACTGCCGGACAGCGATGCCTCGAGATTGAGCAGCGGGCGCAGGTAGTTGTAGTCGCGCAGCGTGACCGTCCCCACGTACACCGAATTCTCTTCCTCGATGGCACGCACGACATCCTCGTCGGGCGCCTCCTGCGCGTGGAAGCGCGCGTACGCCTGCCCCGGGCAGCCGGTCATGGCGCTGTTGTGGTCGGCCAGCACGAGGACGTGCCGATCAGCGCTGTGCTCGAAGAAGTAGAAAATGCCTTCCTCCTCGAGCAGCCGCGAAACGAACGCGAGATGCGATTCGCGGTACTGCACGCAGTATTCCCGGGGCGAGTAGTCGTGCACCAGGCGCCACTCGAAGTCGGTGAAGTCGCGCGCGGCGAACACTTCCTCGATGATCTCGCGGACCGTGAGGTTCTGATAGATGCGCGACTCGCGTGACAGCGACAGGAACCAGAACCAGGGCACCAGGATCGCGCGGTACTCCGTCAGGTCCTCCGCCTGCCCGAGGCGGACGAACCGGTTCACCAGGCCGTGGATCGTGCGCGCGCTGCCATCGCGCAGCGACACGGATACGGTCATGGTCGTGCGCAGCAGCTTGGCGGCTTCCAGCTCGGGGTCTTCCGACAGCAGGTCGAGCTGAAACGCGAACGGCGAGGATACGGTCTCCTCGCCGCGCAGCCCGGCGAGCAGCAGCACGTCGTCTTCCAGGACCGACGCGACGCGCAAGGGACGGTTGGCCTGTGTGTACCGGACCATGAGTCCTCCCAGCTGTTCCCGGAGATCGCGACGAAAGGCACCAGTCGCGCGCCGGCTGCCCCACCCCGTGGCCGGGGCTGGCAGCCGGCGGCTCTAACTATCTGTTGTAGCGGACTGCGGTGCGGCCCTGCGGTCAGGCCGGCACGGGTTGCGGAGCGGGCTGCGCCACCGACGCGGTGCTGTACGCGAATTCGCCATCCTCGCCTACCGTCACCCGGATGGCAGCAGGCCGCACGCCCGCCACCAGCGACTCGAGCAGCATCCGCGAGACCGCCGGTAACAACGTGTTCGTGAGAATGTTGTCCACGTTGCGCGCGCCGCTCTCCACCTCCGTGCACCGCTGCGCAATGGCCTCGACGCAGGCCTCGTCCACATCCAGCCTGACCTTGTGGGTCTGCTGCAGGCGACGCTCGACCTTGCCCAGCTTCAGGTGGATGATGCGCTTGAGCGCCGCATCGCGCACCGGGAAGTAGGGAATGATGACGGTGCGGCCCAGGAACGCGGGCTTGAAGGTCTTGTCCAGTTCCGGCTTGAGCGCCTTGACCAGACCCTGGTGGTCGGGCATGGTTTCGGGATCGGCCGTGAGCTTCATGATCGTGTCGGTGCCGGCGTTCGTCGTCAGGATGATGATGCAGTTCTTGAAGTCGATCTCGCGGCCCTCGCCATCCTCCATGCGCCCCTTGTCGAACACCTGGAAGAACAGCTCCAGCACATCCGGGTGCGCCTTCTCGATCTCGTCCAGCAGCACCACCGAGTAGGGACGGCGCCGCACCGCCTCCGTCAGTACGCCGCCCTCGCCGTAGCCGACGTATCCGGGCGGCGAACCCTTCAGCGTGGACACGGTGTGCGCTTCCTGGAACTCCGACATGTTGATCGTGATAACGTTGTGTTCGCCGCCGTAGAGCAGGTCGGAGAGCGCCAGCGCGGTTTCCGTCTTGCCCACGCCGCTGGGACCCACCAGCAGGAACACGCCCACCGGCTTCTGGGGATCCTCGATGCCCGCCTTGGACGTGCGGATGCGGTGGCTGATGATCTCCAGCGCGTGGTTCTGCCCGATGATGCGCCGCTCCAGCGTCTTCTCCAGCTCGAGCGCCGCCGTGAGATCGTCGCGCAGCATCTTGCCCACGGGAATGCCGGTCCAGCCGGAGATCACCTGGCTGACCAGGTCATAGTCGACACACACGGGAATCAATGGCTGCTCGCCCTGCAGCGTTCTCAGCTCATCATCCAGCTTCTCCAGCTGCTTGCGCAGCGCGCCGGTATCCTCTGCCGGCGCGGCCTGCGCCGCGGCCGCCGCTTCGCCCGGCTTCGCCGCTTCGCCCGGTTTGGCGTCGATGGCGACGCTGGCCTCCAGCTTTTCGCGCAACTCGCGCACGCGCGAGACCAGGTCGCGCTCCAGATCCCATCTCGCCTTGAGCGAGGCGAGGCGAGCCTCCGTCTCGACACGCTGCACCGCAATCTCGGCCAGCCGCTCCGCGTGATCCGCACCCACCGCAGTTTCCCGCTCCAGGACCCGGGTCTGAACGGCGAGATCGTCGAGCGTGCGCGTCGCATCCTCGATGGCAGACGGCGTAGCGTTCTGACTGAGGGATAGCCGCGCGCACGCCGTGTCCAGCACGCTCACGGCCTTGTCCGGCAGCTGACGGTCCGGCAGATACCGATGGGACAGCCGCACGGCGGCGAACATGCCGTCATCCAGGATGCGCACCTTGTGGTGCTTCTCCAGGAAGGGCACCACGCCGCGCATCATGGTGAGGCACTTCTCTTCGCTCGGCTCCTCCACCTTCACCAGCTGGAAGCGACGCGCCAGGGCCGGGTCCTTCTCGAAATACTTCTTGTATTCGGACCACGTCGTGGCCGCGATGGTGCGCAGCTCGCCTCTCGCCAGCGCCGGCTTGAGCAGGTTGGCCGCATCGCCCTGACCGGCCGTACCGCCCGCGCCGATCATGGTGTGCGCTTCATCAATGAAGAGGATGATCGGTATGGGTGAGTTCTTGACCTCTTCGATGAGCCCTTTCAGCCGGTTCTCGAACTCGCCTTTCACGCCCGCGCCCGCCTGCAGCAGCGCCAGGTCCAGCGTGCGCAGTGTGACGCCGCGCAGCACGGGTGGCACATCGCCCAGATGGATGCGCATGGCGAAACCTTCCACCACTGCGGTTTTGCCCACGCCCGCTTCGCCCACGAGAATCGGATTGTTCTGACGGCGGCGCGTGAGGATGTCGACCACCTGGCGCACTTCGAAGTCGCGGCCCAGCACGGGGTCGATCTTCCCCTGTTTCGCGCGCTCGCTCAGGTTCACGGTGAACTGATCGAGATTCGGTGTGCGGCCGCCGGGCTTTGCTTCGCCGCCGCCGCCCGGCGCCGCGCCCGCCATCACCGCGCCGTGCTCTTCTGCTGACTCCGCTGTTATGGTGGCGAACTCCTTGCGCAGGTCCTCCGGCGAAATGCGCTCGAACTCCTTGCTCACGCCGCGGATCATGCGCGCCAGCTCGTCGTTGGTGACCAGTGCAAGGATGCAGTGGCCGCTGCGGATCTGGCCCGCGCCGTAGTCGACGGAGCCGATCATCCATGCCTCGCTCAGCATGCTCACCAGCTCCGGACCCAGGCTGGGCACGCCGCGCGCATTGCCCGATTTCAGGGTGTCCAGGCCCACGGTCAGATCCCCCGCGAGACGCGAGCGGTTCATGCCGTAGTGCTTGATGATGGCGTTGAAGTCGGTGTCAGCCGCATCCAGCAGCTTGATCAGGAAGTGCTCCACCTCGACCGCGTAGTGCGTGCGCGAAAGGCAGAGGCCTGCCGCCGCTTCCACAGCGCTTCGCGTCTGGTTGTTCAGCTTGCCGATGAGCGACCGGAGATTGACGTTCATGGTCCTGCTCCTCTCAAAGCGTGAGGACGGTCTCGTCCGCGTTCCTGTCGAAGGCGGCCGACCGGATCCAGGTAGACCACCCGAGCGGCTGGGCGGCAACGGCATCATCGCCCAGAACACACCCGGGCACGGCATCCTGCTCGAGCACCAGCTGCACCTCGAAGTCGTACTGCTCGTGACCGAAGAAGCGGGTCAGCGAGCGCAGCTCCTGAAAGGCATCGCCGGTCGGCAGAAAGCGATCGAACTGCGCGCGCGACAGCGGACCCATGCGCACCCTCGCCCTCGCCTGCTGATCCCAGATCTCATCGCCCGCCACGGCGCCCAGGCCCAGCTGACTCGAAGCATCGGGGAAATCTTCACCCAGCGCGCACTGGTCGTTGACCGGCAGGCGGTACCAGCCGCCCACGAACTGCTCCACCTGGACGGGCACGCCGAAATAGTCGCCCAGCAGCTGTTCCAGCGCCACCGCGCCGCGCTGCGGCAGCACCAGCAGTCCGGCATAGAAGGCGAGCGTGTCGTCCGGCATGGGCAGCAGCTCGTGCCAGCCAGCCAGGCCCGCGCCCACCAGGTCCAGAAGATGCTCGCGCAGCGGGTCCGTGCCGCGCTTCTCGTTGAGCACCGTAAAGCGGTGTTTCTCCCAGGCCAGATAGAACAGGGAGAGCGCGCGATGGTGGAAGAGATCGAGGAAGTCTCCCACCGCATGGTCCTTCGCGCGCCGCCGTTCGCTCACCAGCAGCGAGTACGCGTGCGGCAGCACACCCTGCGGCCCGGTCAGCCCCATGAAGTTGATCTCCATGCGGGCGCGGCCCTCATCGTTCATCTCCAGTGAATACAGCTCCGATGGCGGGAACGAGATCATCGGATTCACGGAGAACGCCACGACCTCCTGCGCGGGATCCGCGTAACCCCCGATGGGCTCGCGATCCGGACGCAGTCGCTCCAGCATGCGCACCGCCTGGAAAAAGCTCCAGGTGGTGGGATCATCGCGCAGCGACGCTTCCAGCGCCGCGAGGTTCAGAGGAGGGACTTCCATCCCGCCCTCGGCGCCCACTGCCGGATCGGTTCACGGCGCTGGCGCGAACGCGCGGCCATGGTAACAAAGCTGTTCACGGAGACGTACAGACCCAGGAACCGCTCCAGCACACTCGCCATCAGGAAGACGCCGCCGCCCGAGAAGTACTCCTCGTCGAACTCGATCTCGACGCGCTGGCCGCGCGCGAATGTGAGGCCGCGCTCGCTCTCGATGCGCGCATACGCCGGCTCGCCCCGCACGTCCGTGATGCCCTGCACCTGCTTGTCGCCCGATGGCGAGTCCGAGAAGTTGTGCAGCCGCAGCAGCTCGCGCAGCGCTTCCACGCCGCCATCGGTGAGCGACACGTAGTTCAGCGACAGCTGCGAGATCAGGCGCCACAGCTGCGCGTTGCCCAGGGGCGGGTCGATGGGTGTGGTGGGCTTCACCATGGTTGCGACGCGGGCAATGGGGCCGCCGCCCGGAAACTCGAAATCGCCGCCCGGATCACCGAACGGCAGCCTGGCCGGCAGACTCCCGTTGTGGCACAGCAAACGCACGGTTATCGCATCCATGTCCGGATGCGCGACGCGGCCGGAGCGGTCGACGAAGGAGAGCCAGACATCCGTGCCCTCGTCCGGCCGCCAGTTGATGGGCCGCCGCTTCGCGTTCCAGAACAGGCGACGCCCGGTGGCGTCCGTGCCGTGGCGGAAGGAGTAGAAGGGCTCGAACCGCAGCGTGTCCGTGGCGCCCGGCGTAACCGCCACCACTTCTTCCACCGCGAAGATGCCCGTGGTGGCGCGTCGCCGCGCGTCCGGCACCACCAGATACTCGTGCTGCTTCTGCGTCAGCAGAATCGGCTCGGATGTCTTGGCGAACAGATTGACGATGGGCGTGCAGCCCAGCCGCAGTGTCTCCTTCGACACGCCCGCCTCGAGCACCGCCCGGCGATCTGCGCGCTCGAACGCGGAAATCAGGAACACCACCTCGAGCCTGCTGCCGAAATTGGCGGCACGCGCACGATCGAATCCCGAAAGATCGAGGAAGAAGAACTTGTCGGGGAACGTGAAATACTCCTGCAGCAGCCGGTAGCCGAGGAACGAACGGCGAGGCGCCGGCAGCATGCCTTCATCCATGCCGAAGCCCACGGGCTGCAGCGCGGAGGGTGCCAGCTCGATGGGCTCCTTGGCCGGCCCGCCCGATGCATCCCGCAGCAGGATGCGCGTGCAGTTGTTCAGCAGCAGCTCGTACAGCGTGGACGCCAGGCTGGCATCCGCGCTGATGTGCATGCGCAGTGTGTCCAGATTCAGCTTGCCGAACGTGATCTCGGGAAGGCAGCGCAGTTCCAGGCGCATGGCCGCAACCGCATTGGTCGCGCGCACGGGCGGCTGCAGCTCGTGTGGCGCGAGCCAGCGTGATCCCGCGACTTCCAGCGGCCAGAGCGTGGTGTCGTAGCACGTCTGGAACTGGCAGCGCGTGCCTGCCACCGGTCGCGCGAACAGCGTCGATTCCCGCGGGATGCGCAGTCCGGTCGTCAGCTTGCCCTGCTCCGGGTCCAGCTGGAACTCGACAATCGAGAGCGAAGGCGTGGGCCGCGTATAGTGCGGATAAATGACATTCAGCAGCGCTTCGCCGAAATCCGGAAAATCATCATCGATCTTGAGGTGCACGCGCGCGGCCAGGAAGGCGAAGCCTTCGAGCAGGCGCTCCACGTGCGGATCGTCGCACTTGCTGGGCTCCAGCAGCAGGCGGGACGCCACCCGCGGATAGCGCTTCGCGAACTCGGCGCCCGTGCGCCGCAGATACGACAGCTCGCGCTCATAGTAGTAGAGCAGATCATCACGCATGATCGCTCTCCACCTGGATCTTGCCGCTCGACGTCTCCAGCACGGTGTCGAACACCACGCGCTCGGGGTTCGGCTCCATGCGCAGCATGGCTTCGATCATGAAGCGCACCTGCCGCTTGTTCTTCTTGTCCTTGGGATCCGTTGCCGTAACGCGGATGTTAGTGAGTCGCGGCTCGAAGATCTGCAGGCACTCCTCCACCTGACGCACCAGCCGGCGCCTCGCCGTTTCGGAATCGCTGGAGACCGAGGAGATATCTGGCAGCCCGAAATGGTAGAGCGAGTGCTGTACTTCCGGGTACTCATCAGGGGCGGGAATAGCGATGCGACGCGTGTTCAGCAGCCAGTCGAGATCGCGGCGCACTGCCTCCTTCAGGTCCGCCACCGACTCGCTAAGGCTCAGCGGCGCGTCGGACCGGGCCAGCAGCCGGTCCAGCACCGAGAGCTGCGCGGTGCGTTCAGGTTCCCGGCTGCTCATTGTTCGCGGGCTTGAAGCGGATCGCCTGCATCGGGTCCAGGCGACAGACTCTCAGGTAGAGCGAGTCGCGTGTGTGCTGATCCTCATCCAGCTTGAGCATGCAGCGGTACAGCAGGCCCAGCGCCTGCGCCACCGTCTCACCGGACTCCCACTCTTCGAGGGTGTGTTTGTCGATCTGCTCGGAGATCTGCTGGAGCAGGGGCATGGCCACCGCCTCGAGCCCGGCATCCACCATGATGCTCGCGGCCTGCGAGCGGCGCAGGAAACGCGCGCGCTCACTCTTCTCGATCGAAGCCTCGCGCATGAGCAGATCGATGGCCTGGTCGGGATGCCCGGCGCGCACGCGGTCCTGCGCCTGCTCGAACGGATCCCGCCGTGAGCGCGGCCGCTCCGAGACCACCGGCGCTGCCACCTCCACCTCGTCATCGGCGCCGCCCACCAGGCCCTGCTCGCGCAGCCAGTTGCGCGTCTCCGCATTCGCGGTGGGCGAATCATCGATCATGGTCATGTCCAGCAGCTGCGGCAGGTCACGCAGGTACGAGCGCAGCGCGCCACGAATCGCGTTCGCCACGTTCTCGAACTCGCTGCCCAGCTCGAGGCACGCGGTCAGCACGTAGCGCTGCAGGTCGAGCCAGCCGCGCCCGTACACTGTCGCCATCACGTCTTCCGCACTGTCCAGCAGCTGCGGCCACTGCGCCTTGAGCAGCAGCGTCTTGAGTCGCGTCCGCACATCCGTGGGCGGAGCCGAGAGCATCATGGGTTCGACGACGCCGCCCTGCGCCCGCATCTCGCCCCAGCGCAACCCGCGCAGCATCAGATAGGGCGCGGGATTCGTAGCTGCGACCGAGCGCAGAAACTTCGCCGCGGCCGCCACGCGACTTGCCGCATCCTCCGGACTGCGCGGCATGACCGGCAGCCCGCCCGCATCACCGGCCGCACTGGAGCCCGCATCAGCCCCGGCATCCATGACGGACGGTTCCGGCTCGGGCGGGTCCGGATCATGGATCAGCTTCGTCGCCAGCAGCTGTCCCGCCGCCTGTCTGACTTCCTGCAGCGCATCACGCAGCTTCTTGAAGCTGGGCGATGCATCGCCGAAGCGTTCGTCGGCGAGCTTGCCCAGGGTTTCGATGCCGCGGGTCGAGTTGTCCAGTTCCGCGATGAGCGCCTTGTAGAATGGCTTGGGCGTCTCGCTGAAACTCTCCTCGAATGCTTCCGGCGTGAGCTTGCCATCGGACATCGCCTGCTGGCGGGCAGCCAGCTTGTCGCGATCCGCCTTCGCTTCCTCGTCCGAGGGCACGAGCCGGCTCTGCTTGTAGCCGAAGAAATCGTGACCCGCGCGATTCAGCGGTACCGACTTCACGGTGGTTTCGAGGTAGCTGCCCAGCCAATCGAGCGGCGCGGCGCGCAGCTCCGTGTCGCCGTCTTCCAGCTCGGGGTACAGGTTGTCCCAGAACTTCTCGACCAGGCCGTGCAGCAGCGTTACGCCGGCACGCAGTCCAGCGAAGCCTTCGCGCCGCGTCAGTGCTTCGGTCAGCCACGCCGCGACCTGCAGGTCCTTCGACTGGTTCTTCAGTACATTGGTCGAGAGCTTGATGACGAGCGGATAGTCGGCGGTCTTGCGCTCGCGTACCCAGTCGCCCTGCGGCACGTCGTCTTCTTCCGTGCGCGCCAGCTTGATCTGGTCATAGACAGGCGCGTAGCGGATGCTGGCGCCGCCGGGGTCCGGCCCTGCAATGGGTTGGAGGAGCTCGCTCGGGTCCATCAGCGGATTCAGTTTGCGACGACGGCCGGGGCAGTGATCTCCAGGTCGCGCAATTCCAGGATGGGAAACAGCTCGTTATCAACCAGCAGCAGCTTCTGACCGACGGGGACCTCGGAGCCGTCGGGCAGCTCCTGCCAGTCGGTCACACGCCCCAGTCGGATTTCCGGGTCGCTGCTCTGCGCCGAGCCGGGCGCGAGCACGGGCAGCAGAATCTCGCCCAGCTCGAGGCCCGGGAATCCCGGTCCCGTCTGCACGCGCGCCGGGGACCACAGCAGATCACGCAGACGCGTCGGCGCTTCCATGTGCACGTGCGTGATGTGCTCCAGCGGCAGCCACGTGTACTGACCCGCTGCGAATACCTCGATGCGCGCACCAATGCGCGGATCCGCATCGGTGAGCAATGTGAAGGGCTTGCCGTTCAGCTTGCCGGCGACGGGCGGCGGCGCCGCGTGCGTCGCGAGCGGGCCCGCCTGGAATTTCTCCTGGCGAACCCGCTCCGCGTGCAGGGCGCTGCGATACAGCATGGCGCCCATTTCCGCTTCCTTGCTGGCACCTGCAATGATGTCGAGCTGTTTCTGCGCACGATCGTACTGCCCCGCAAAACAGAGCAGCTCGAACAGAAACGTACGACTGCGGACGTTGGTCGGGTCATTGCGCAGCTCGGCGCCCAATGCTTCAATGGCTTCGTCGAGCTTACCGGCTTCGTAGAGGGCGCGAGCCTTCAATTTGTCGACCTCGTCGTGCTACTTGTCGGAAACGGTCGTGACATCCCAGTTGCCGATCACGGGCTTGCCCGCGGGATTGCCCTTGGCGTCCTGCGGCGTGTACGTGACCGTGACCTTGCCGAATGTGACGCTCACCGATTCGATCGGACGGTCATCGCCGCCGCTCGAGCCGGACCACTGCACGGAGTCGATGAAGCAGTTCTCGAACTCGTAGACCAGATAGTCCATCGCCTGGCCGCCCGCCTTGCGCAGCGACACCTTGGCAGTCGGGAAATGCTTGCCGGCGCAGCACGACTGGAACATCACCGGGCTGGCCGCATCGGAGATCTTCATGAAGTTGAACGAAGACAGCGAGGCCTTGCCGGCGCCGCCGCCAGGACCTGCGGAGCCGATCGTGACCGGATTGGAAGCGCCCCAGCTGAAGCTCAGGATCTCGATCTGCTTCTCGAAATCCTTGCGCGTCGATTCGCCGTCGACTCCATCGAGTTTGATAAATGCATCGAACGCCACGGAACCCTCCTTTGGGTGGTTACTGCGTGGTGATCAGCCGGACCCTTTCGTGAGTCCATAAACAATGCGAGAAAAGATCACTCGATCCGGACAAGGACGGCGGAATCCACTGGACTCCGCCGGCCTTGCCGCATTCAGCCCTGCAATGTGGCTCATGCTGCCGAGGCTGGCAACTCAGCGACGAGCCGCATGGAAACATTCAGCTCATCGAGCTGGAAGTGCGGGCGCAGGAATGCGACCGCGCGGTACGCGCCGGGCTTGCCCGGGATTTCCATCACGTCGATTCTCGCTTCCTTCAACGGACGCTTGGCCTTCACCTCCTGCGAAGCGTCGTCATTGCCGACCACGTAGTTCATCACCCAGCGATTCAGGAAGGACTCGACTTCTGTACGCGATGTGTAACCGCCGATCTTGTCGCGCATCATCGCCTTGAGATAGTGCGCGAAGCGTGACACGGCGAAGATGTAGGGCAGCTGCGCGGAGATGCGCGCGTTGGCCGTGGCCGCATCGGCGTCGTAGATCTTGGGCTTCTGTGCGGACTGCACGCTGAAGAACGCGGCCTTGGGTGTGCCCTTGCAGTGCACGAGCGGTGCGAAGCCGAGGTCGGCCAGCTCCTTCTCGCGACGATCCGTGATCGGCGTCTCGGTGGGGCACTTCATCGCCACATCACCGGAGTCCGTGCGGAAGTTGTGCACGGGCAGTCCCTCGACGAGGCCGCCGCTCTCCACACCGCGAATGGTGGCGCACCAGCCGTACTTGGAGAAGGCGTTGGTGACGCGTGCGCCCAGCGCCCACGCCGCATTGCCCCACAGGTACTTGTCGTGCTCCGTGCCATCCACGTGCTCGTTGTAGTCGAACGCCTCCAGCGGCACCGTGGTCTTGCTGTACGGCTCGCGCACCAGCATGCGCGGCACGGTGAGGGCGACGTAGCGCGAATCCTCGCTCTCGCGGAACGCCTTCCACTTGGCGTACTCCGTGGTCTCGAAGATCTTCGCCAGATCGCGCGGCGCGTCCAGCTGCGTGTAGTTCTCGAGATTGAACATCTGCGCATCGGCGGCGGTCAGGAACGGTGCGTGGGCGGCGGCCGCAACCTGCGAGATCTTCTCCAGCAGCTCGATGTCCTGGCCCGAGCGAGCGAACTCGAAGTCGCCCAGCAGCGCACCGAAGGGCGCGCCGCCGAACACACCGAATTCTTCCTCGTAGACCTTCTTGAACAGCGCGCTCTGATCGAACTCGGGCGCGCGCTGCAGATCGCGCAGCAGATCCTTCTTGTTGACGTTCAGCACCTTGATCTTGAGCATGGTGCTGAGTTCGCTCTGATTGATCAGGTACTTGAGACCACGCCACGTCGCCTCGAGCTTCTGGAATTCGGGGTGGTGCATGATCTCGTTGAGCTGGATGGACAGCAGATGGTCGATCTGCGCGATGCGCGCGTTCAGCATCGACTCGGTGTCGGGTGAATACTTGATGGTGCCTTCCAGCACCTCCGACACGAACCGTTTGATCAGATCCTTGCCGCGCTCCTTGGCGGCGGTCTCCTTGCCGAAGCGGCCCTGCTCGACGATCTGGTCGAGCAGCCCGAGCTCGGTCGTCTGCGCGGCCTGGCCGGCCGCCTGTGCTTCAGGATTGGCCATCGCTCGCTCCTTCGGCTCCCAGTTCGCCCTTCAGCCGATTCATCTTTTCCTCATCCCCGATCGTGGTTTGCAGGATTTCCTCGAGCTTGTCATTTCCCTGCAGGCTGCCGCGCAGGTCCGCCAGCTGCTGGCGCAGATCGAGCAGCTTGCGCAGCGGCTCGACCTGCTGTGCGACGCGGTCGGGCGAGAAGTCGTCGAGGCTCTCGAATTTCAGATCAGCGCCGATCTTGCCGGCGTTGGGGTCGTCGGAAAGCAGATTGTCGACCTTGAAGGAGAGGTGCGGCTTCATGCTCTTCAGCACGTCGTCGAAATTGTCGGGCGTGACCTCGACGAATTTGCGATCCTTCAATTTCGCGAGCGGCTCCGTGGGCTGGCCGGTGAAATCGCCGAGCACACCCATCACGAACGGCAGCTCTTTCATCTCGATGGCGCCGCCTGTTTCGACCTCGTAACTGATGTGTACGCGCGGCGGACGGACGCGCTCCAGTTTGCGGTGGATACTCTCCGGCATGTGGACGCTCCAGTCGATCGGTCGTGGTTGATTCGGAGGTGCGGGGCTGGCGCAGGAGGTCGATTTGCATCGGCGCCCGATGCGCGGCACCGGGTCAGCCACCGAACCAGCAGCTTACGCGCCGCACGATGGGAAAGTCAAGCGGCCCTTGCTGTGCGCGGAAGCGCGTGGGATCATGTCTGGAACTGCAGCTGCGTTGCTCGGGCTGGGGCTTGGGCTGGGGCTTACGGATTCAACGGATCAATGGCGTTGCTCGTGCTGGTGGCTGGGGCTGGCTGCCCGGGAACGGAATCACGGATCAACAGCGCTGCTCGGGCTTGGTTGCTCGGGAACCGATGAGCGAATCGAGTGGCGCGATGTGGTGTTACCATCCGAAGATCGAAACCACCGGCGGAAGTGAATGACCGGCGATGAACGGTAGCGGCATGGAAGGCGGCAGAATGATGTGGCGGAATCCGCGACTCACGAGCGGGGCGGAAGAGGCGGACGTGCTCCGTGTCGAAGGCTCGCGCTGCGCACGGGCTCGCGCGGCTGCATTGGTTTCCGAGCAAAGAGCCCCGGCAACCAGCCCCGGCAACGCAGTTGAACCCGTCGCCGTTCCCCGGCAACCAGCCCCGGCAACCCGCGCCAGCAACGCAGTTCGTTCGTTGTTCGTGATCCCCAGCCCGAGCAGCGCAGTCGAGTCCGTGCAATGACCCAGATGCAGAAGGTCCTCTGGACCAAGGGCGTGCTGCTCACGCCGCAGCACCTGCAGACGCAGGACCGGTTTCTGGAGACGCTGCTCCATTTCCAGTTGGGCTCGCTGACGTTCTGTCCGTGGGGCTTCGCCCGCCTGGAGATCGACCGCGAGGCGCTCGCGGGCGGCGAGCTGGCGGTGACGGACGCGGCCGGGATCTTCCCCGATGGGTTGCCTTTCGATGTACCGCGCTCGGAGCCGTCGCCCGCGCCCCGGCCCATCGAGGAGCATTGGCATCCGGATCGCGATGCGCTGCACGTGTGGCTGGGTGTGCCCGAGCTGCGCTTCGGCGGCTACAACGTCTCCACCAACGCGGTGGACCGGCAGACGCGCTTCATAGCGGAAGTCGTGAACCGCCGGGACGAGAACACCGGCAAGGGCGAGAAGCCGATCCAGGTGGCGCGCAAGAATCTCCGGCTCGTGATCGAGGGCGAAACGCTGGAAGGCAATTCCACGATCCCGCTGGCGCGCATCACACGTTCGGTGGCGGGCGTGTTCCAGCTCGACCCCGTGTTCGTGCCGCCGCTGATCGACATTGCCGCGAGCGACCACCTCATGGGCTATGCCCGCCGCCTCGTCGAGCAGCTCTCGGCGCGCAGCACCAGCCTCTCGGGCTCACGCCGGCAGCGCAATCTCGGCCTGGCCGACTTCGGCGTGTCCGATGTCGCCAATTTCTGGCTGCTCTATACGATGAACACGTGGCTACCGGAGTTCCGCCATCTCTTCGAGACCCGGCACGGTCACCCCGTCGAGCTGTACGGCGCAATGCTCGGGCTGGCGGGCGCGCTGACCACCTTCTCCACCACCGTGCACCCGCGCATGCTGCCGGAGTACGACCACAGCAACCTCTCCACCTGCTTCGCGCAGCTGGATGACATGGTGCGGGAGCTGCTCGAGACCGTGGTGCCGTCGAACCATGCGTCGCTGCCGCTGCGCCTGACGGAACCCGCCGTCTACGCCGCGGCCATCGATCAGGAGCGCTACCTGAAGTCGACACAGATGTACCTGGCCGTGGCCGCGGATGTGAAGCCGGAAGAACTGTCGCGCAAGGCGCCGCAGTTGCTGAAAGTCAGCTCGGCGGACCAGCTGGACCGGCTGATCAAGCGGGCTCTGCCCGGCCTGTCGCTCAGCTACGTAGCCAATCCACCCAGCGCCCTGCCCGTGCGCCTCGACTATCAGTACTTCGCGCTGGACCTGACGGGCAGCGACTGGGACTCGATCAAGGTGGCGAGAAATCTGGCGGTCTACGTGCCGTCCGACCTGCCCAATCCACGGCTCGAGCTGGTCATCCTCCTGCCCCCCGCCCGCTGAGCGCAGCGTTCAGGAGCCGGATCCCGCAGCCCCCGGCGAGGAGCTGCCCGCCGGAGCGGCCGGCGCGCCCGCCGCCGGCACATTGCCCGGCGAGGTCGCGGGCGACGCCTGCGGGCGCAATGCGAACACCAGGATCAGCACCAGCGCCAGAACCGCAATCACGATCAGCCCGATGATCAGCAGCTTCTGGTTCGGGTTGGGCGGTGGCGCCGCCACGACCCTTGGAGGTGGTGGCGGTGGCGGCGGCGCAGGCGCGGGTGGCGGCGCCATGTGTGCGGCGGACACGATGCGCGTGAATTCGCTCGGCCCCTGCGGCGTGGGAGGAGGCGGTGGCGGAGTCATGCCGGGCATGTGAGGCGTCGCAAAAGGCGGCCGCGTCAGCGCCGGTGTCGGCGGCCGTGTCGACGGCGGTCTGGGCTGAGCACCGGCGCCCCGCACCATCTTCGTGAACTCGCCCGGTTCCTTCGGATTGGCGGCGCCCGGCGCAGGCGGCGTGGCCGCGGAAGACGGCGTCGGGCCGGCACTGAACGAACTCGGTGAGCTGAGCCGGTCGAGGTAGTTGTCGCTCGGGCCGATGCTGCCCGGCGATGTCGCTCCCGGCATGCGCCCGGGCGGTGCCGGTGGTGGCGGCGGCGCTGCTGACGGCTGCGCCGGCCCCGCGAAAAGCTGGGTGAATTCGCCGGGCGCCGCGGGTTGCGCTGGCGGAGGGGGTGGCGAGGCCGGCCTCGGCGGCGCGGGCGGCGGCGCCGCCTGGGGCGCGAATGGACCGGGAATCGCGAAGCTGCCCGTAGCCCCTGCGGGGGGCATCCCGGGCGAGGCCGGGGGAGGCGGACCGCTCTCGTGGCGGAAAATGCGCGTGAAGTCACCCGGCGCCGATGGCGGTGCGGGCGGCTGCGCCATTGGTGGCTGCGGCGAGATTGGCCGGGTCGCCGGCGACCAGACAGGTGGCGCCTGCGGCGGCATGGGCGGCGGGGCTGCCGGCGGCTGCGCCAGCGGCGGCGGTGGCCGTACGGGTGCCGCGAAGATCGGTGGCTGCGGCGCCGCGAACGCCGGTGGTGGCGGCGGTGATGCCGGAAGCGCGGGTGGCGCTTGAGTCGGAGCGGGCGGCGCTGGAGGCGCTGGCGGCGTCACGGCCGGCGGCTGCACGGCGGGTGCGTTTGCCGTCAGTTCGCCGGGCGCTTTCATGAACATCAGCGTGAAATCGCCGGGCTGTTTCGCTGGAGGTGGTGGCGGTGGCGGCGGTTGCACGGGCGGCGCCGGTGGCGGCTGGGCCGGCGGCGGTGGCAGCGGGGCGGGCATCATTCCTGCCGGGGCTGGCTGGCCCGCCGGAGCCTCGGGCTTCGCGAACATCATGGTAAAATCGCCGGGCGGCTTGCTCGCCACGGGAGGCGCTGGCGGTGGTGGCGGCGGTGGCGTGAAGGGCGGCGGTGAGGGCGGAACCGCGGCCGGTGGCGGTGGGGAAGCCGGCGCCCCGGCCGGGTTTGGGTTCGCGAACATCATGGTGAATTCGCCCGGCGGCTTACCGGCCGGCGGCGCCGGGGGCGCCGGGGGCGCCGGGGGTGGCGGTGGCGGCATGGGCGGCGCGGGCGGCGGCACGGGCGGCCGGCTGGCCACCGGCTGCAGCGGCGCGACCGGCGGCAGGGGCGGCGGAGTGAGTGGCCGCGGCGGTGGAGCGAAAGTGGCGCCGGCCGGTGGACGCGCGATGGGCGGACCCGGCGGCTGGAGCGACATTGCCGGCGGCGGGACCGGGCGCTGCGGCGGCGTCGTCGCCTGACCCCCGGTATGCTCACGCGCGACCGCGAAGGGACCGGTACTCGAGGCGTCCGCCTGATGCGCGAGCAGCCAGGCCTCGAGCGAGGTGAAGTCGAGAATGAAACGGGTGACGATGACGAAGCTCTGGTCCACGTCTGCGGTCTCGACGACGCGCTTTCGCTCGGCGGGTCGGAGCCGGTCGATCAGCCCGAGAATGCGATGCCGCGTGTCGTCGCCTGCAGCGACGAAGTGCACCATGACGACGGCGCCGGTAGCGGCCATGGCGTGAAACGAGCGGACGGGTCCGTCGCTCACCTGCTGCAGAACCTGATATCGTTCGTGGAAACCGGCGCTGGTCATTCAGTACTCGGGCGGCGCGAGCGTTGTGATCAAATGCGTCGATCGGAGCGGATGCGTCGATGGTTCCGGCCAACGCGCCGGCAACGTAGTATACTACCCGCCGTTACCGTAGCCGGCAATCGAGCGTGGCCGTGCATTGTGCATGCGCGCGCTGGGCTCGGAGGAGAGCATGAAGTTCTTGTCACCCGTGGTGTGGCGCGAGGGCATGCACCTGGCCCAGCACCACTTCCAGGCGCAAAACCGGTATTTCGAAGAGCTGACCTCGTTCGCGCTGGGCAGCCTCTTCTTCCGCACGTATGGACTGGTCGGGTGCGAGCTGGACGTCGACGCGCTGCTGAACGGGACCGTTTCGCTGACACACGCGCGCGGGCTGATGCCCGATGGTCTGGCCTTCCATTTTCCCGAAGACACGCCGCCCGACCCGCTCGACGTCGGACCCCTGTTCTCACCGGTGCACGACCGTCATGCCGTGCTGCTGGCGATTCCGCCGGAGCGCGCGGGTCACGCCAACTGTGCGCTGGACGGCGAAGTCGACCGCTCCGGGGTGCGCTACGTCGCCACGCCGCAGTCCCTCTCGGACGAGATCACGGGCAGCGACGAGAAGCAGGTCGTACTGGGTCGCAAGAACTTCCGCCTGCTGCTCGAGCATCAGGAGCACGAAGATCTGGTGACGCTGCCCATCGCGCGGGTACGCCGAGACGGGCGGGGCCATTTCATTTATGATCCGGACTACGTGCCGCCCTGCCTGCAGCTGGGTGCGAGCGAGCGCCTGCTCCGCATGACAGCCCGCCTTGTCGAGATTTTGGACGCGAAGTCGGACGCGATGCTGCGCGAGCGTCGCGCGACGCAGCAGCCGCTGGCGGAATGGGCGGCGCGCGAAGTGGCGAATTTCTGGCTGACGCACGCCGTCAATGCGGCAAACTCGCCGCTGCGGCACCTGCTGCAGACGCGTGCGGTGCACCCCGAGCGCCTGTTCATTGAGATGTCCCGCCTGGCGGGCGCACTGTGCACGTTTTCGTTCGATGCCCACCCGCGTGACCTGCCGTCCTACGATCACGACGATCTGGCGACGTGCTTCGACGCGCTGGAGAGCCATATCCGGCGGCATTCTCGAGATCATCATTCCGACCAACGCGGTGGTGGTTCCCATGGTGGCGACCGAGCAGCAGTTCTTCTATCGCGCGCCGGTGCCGGACCAGCGCTGTTTCGCGCCCGGCACACACTGGTATCTGGGGGTGCGCTCGACGGGTTCGCGCGCAGAAGTGGCCACCGGCGTGCCTCGCCTGACCAAGGTATGCTCCGCGGAACACATCACGCGGCTGGTGCGCGAGGGCCTGCCCGGCCTGACACTCGATTACGAAGCCTCGCCCCCGGCTGCCATCTCGCCGCGCATGGGCTCGCACTATTTCCACGTACAGACGGCCGGTCCGTGCTGGGCGCTCATGGCGAAGACGGGCAACGTGGGCATGTACCTGCCGGCCGCGATTCCCAATGCAGAGCTGGAGCTGACCATCGTGCTCGGATCATGAGTTCCCAGACGGTTCGGCCCGGGGCCGAAGCCGCGGCGCGCGCGGGCGAGCTGGCCCTGGCGCTGCAGGAGGCGTTCACGGTGGCGGTGCGGCTGCGCGCGAACCGCCAGGCAGCGACCGATGCGCAGTCATTCCGCGCGCACGTGAAGGCGCTGCTGGCAAGCGCGGACCGCGATGCGCGCGCGCGCGGCTACGACGCCGAGCATGTGAAGCTGGCCATCTACGCGTACATCGCGTTCCTGGACGAGACGGTGCTGCACTCGTCCCAGGGCATGTTCGCGGACTGGACCCGCCAGCCGCTGCAGGAGGAGATCTTCGGCGAGCACATGGCGGGCGAGAATTTCTTCCGCTACGTGGGCGAGCTGATGGCCAGGCAGGATGCGCCGGAGCTGGCGGACCTGCTCGAGGTCTACGTGCTGTGTCTGCTGCTGGGCTTCCGGGGCAAGTACACGGCGAGTGATCCGGGCACGCTGCAGGGCCTGGTGATGTCGATCCAGCAGAAGATCCAGCGCATTCGCGGCACGCGTGCCGCCATGCCCGCGGCGTGGGTGCTGCCGCAGGGCGAGCTGGTGGCGGCGGCGTCGGATCCGTGGCTGCGCCGGCTGGCGCTCATGGCGGGTGGTGTCATCGCCTTCGCGCTGCTGCTCTTCGTACTGTACAAGCTCACACTGATCTCGGGCGCGAATCACGTTCGTGATGCCGCCGCCCAGCTCGTAAGCGGCAGTTAGGATCGATCCCGATGAAGCGAGCGCCAAAGATCTGGACCTTCACGAGCAGCACGTTTCTGCTCTTCCTGCTGGTGGGCTGGGCTGCGGCCGCGCTTCTGGGTCTGACCGGCTCGAGCCGATGGCTGCTGGTGGGGGGCGTGTGGCTGCTCGGTCTGATTGCCGCCATCCTCGTGTTCCTGTGGCAGTCCGGGAAGGCGAAGGCCGAGCCGGTGGAAGCGGAGGGCCGCGACGAAATCGACGTCACGTTCTCGGCGGCAAGGAACCGGCTCGCGGCGGCGAAGGGCAAGGCCGCGGCGAAGTTCGGCCGGCTGCCGGTCATTCTGATGACGGGCCCGGCGAGCAGCGCCAAGACCACGATCGTCGCGCACTCGGGAATGGAGCCCGAGCTGCTCGCGGGCGAGGTGTATCGTGGCGACGCGATCGTACCGACGTCGTCGGTGAACGTGTGGTTCGCGCAGGGCACGCTCGTGCTCGAGGCGGGCGCGAAGGTGCTGAACGAAGCCGGCCGCTGGCGCCGGCTGATCCGGCACGTGCAGCCCAGCCGGCTGGGCGCAGTGTTCTCGCGCGGGCGGCAGGCGCCGCGTGTGGCCGTCGTGTGTTTCGGCTGTGATGAGCTGCTCAAGCCGGGCGCATCGGAAGCGGTGCCCGCGGCCGCGCAGCGGCTGCGCACCCGGCTGGCGGAAGTCTCGCAGCAGATCGGGATCCGCCTGCCCGTCTACGTGCTGTTCACCAAGTCGGACCGGCTGCCGTACTTCGAGGACTTCATGCGCAGCCTCACGCGCGAAGAAACGCGTGATGTGCTGGGTGTCACGCTCACCGTGCCTCAGGCCGGTGGTGTGGGCGCGTACGCAGAGCGCGAATCGCGTCGTCTGTCGGAGGCGTTCCACGTGCTGTTCCGCGGCCTCGCGCTGCGCCGCCTGGATGTGCTGCCGCGCGAGACACGCGATGATCTGAGGGCGGGCGCATACGAGTTCCCGCGCGAGTTCCGCAAGATCACGGATCTGGCGACGCAGTTCCTCCTCGATCTGTGCCGCCCCAGCCAACTCGGTGTCAGTCCGTTCCTGCGGGGTTTCTACTTCACCGGTGTGCGGGCCGTATTCCTGCACGACGCGGGTGCGGAAGCGCCGCGTGCGGCGGCCGGCGGCCCGGTCTCGCAGACGCCCATGGATGCGACGGGCGTGTTCGACCCCCGCCAGCTGCAGGCGCAGATGGCGCAGATGCAGGCGCACGCACAGGCGCCCGCGGGCTCGCGCAAGGTGCCGGAGTGGTCCTTCCTCGAGCGCGTGTTCCGCGACGTCATCCAGAAGGACGACGTCGCACGCAGGGTGACCGCGGGCGGCACCAAGGTGAATCTGCTGCGCCGCGCCGTCATCGCCGCCGCCGGCGTGGCCGCGCTCGTCTTCTCCATTGGCTTCACGGTTTCGTTCTTCCGCAATCGCGGCCTGCTGAGCGATGCGCGCAACGCGGTGACGGGCGCGCGCGGACTTGCCTCGGTGGGCCCGCTGCCGGATCTGGAAACGCTGCAGCGCCTCGATTCGCTGCGCGCCGAGGCCGCGCGCCTGAACACCTATGTTCGCGGCGGGCACCCGGCGAGCATGGGCTGGGGACTCTACGCGGGCGACCGGCTGCAGCCAGAGATGCGGCTCCTGTACTTCACGAGATTCCGGCAGCTGCTCTGGGAGCGCACGCGTTCCGCGCTGCTGGGCTGGCTGCGCGCGCGGCCCGCCTCGCCCGGCGAGAACAGCGAGACCAGCGAGTACCCGCAGACCTACGACGCGCTGAAAGCGTACATCGTCACGAGCAGCAAGCCGGACGAATCGAAGCGCGATTTTCTGGCGCCCGCGCTGATGAGGTTCTGGACGGCGGGTGGCGCCACCGATTCCGCGCGCGCCCGCCTGGCGCAGGCGCAGTTCGGCTTCTACGCGGACGAGCTGCCCTTCAGCAATCCCTTCCGCGACGTTGCCGACACCGCGCTGGTCGAGCAGGTGCGTGGATTCCTGCGCGGCTTTGCCGGCGACGACCAGTTCTATCGCGTGCTGCTCGGTGCGGCGGCGGATTCGGCGGCATCCGTGCAGTGGGCGGATGGGACGCTGCGTAATGACGTGGTAGTGCCCGGCGCCTTCACTCGCCACGGCTGGGACGTGGTGCAGGCCAGCCTGAACAACATACAGAAGCTGTTCGATCGCGAGACCTGGGTGGCGGGCGAGAGTGCGGTGCCGGCCGATGCGCGCGCCCGTCTCGAGCAGAACCTGCGCGGGCGTTACACCAGCGAGTACACGAGCTGGTGGCTGCGCTTCCTGCAGGGTGGTCGTGTGGGCTCGTTCGGCAGTGTGCAGGACGCATCCGGCAAGCTGCGCATGCTCAGCTCGAATCAGTCGCCGCTGCTGCGCATGATCGGCATTGTCTCTGATAACACCGCTGTTGACACGGTGCTGGTGGGCAAGGCCTTCAAGCCGGCGCAGGACGTAGTGCCGCCACACGCCACGAGCGTATCCGACCCGGCCGGCAAGTACCTGACGGCACTGGGCGGGCTGCAGTCGGCGCTCGACCAAGTGGCGACCAGCAACGGCTCCCTGCAGACCCAGGCCATGCTGCAGGCCAGCTCGTCGGCGCAGCAGGTGAAGGGCGAGATCTCGGGCATGGCCCGGAATTTCAGCACGGAAGGCGATGCCCGGCTGGTGGGCGCCGCCATTCAGCAGCAGCTGCTCGCGCCCGTGACCAGCGCGGAGTCCGTGATCGGCGCGCTGCCTGTCGATGAGGTGAACAAGAAGGGCCCATCGTTCTGCGCACCGCTGACGCAGCTCTCGGGCAAGTTCCCGTTCAGCTCGGCGTCGCGCACCGAAGCGACCATCGACGAAGTGACCAATGCGCTGCAGCCCGGCAACGGCGCACTGTGGCAGTTCTACCAGGATGCGCTGCAGGACCTGCTGCTGCGCCAGGGCTCGCGCTACGTGGCCAAGGCGGGTGCAACGCCCCAGGCGGACATCGCATTCGTCGACTTCTTCAATCGCGCGGCGGAAGTGTCCAGCGCCTTCTTCGACGAGAATGGCGATGGTCCGTTCGTCGTGTTCGCGCTCAAGCCGCAGACTTCGCCGCAGATTCCCGAAGTCACGGTGAACCTGGATGGCCGTCCCGACCGTTTCACGCCGACGCAGGCCGCGTCGCGTACCTACGAGTGGCGGGGCGGCGGCACGTCGGGCGCGCAGATCCGCGCGAAGATCGGTAACGCCAATGTTATCGTGGTGGATGCACCGCCCGGACCGTGGGCCGTGTTCCACGTGTTCTACAGCGCCACGTCCTTCGAGCGCCGCGGCGCGGCCTGGCTGGTGACCTGGAGGGTGCCCGGGCAGACGACGACGCTCTCCGCCGAGTTGAGCTTCGGCAAGGGTACGCCCATCTTCCAGAAGGACTACCTGGGCCGGCTCGGCCGTTGTGTCACGCGGATCGCGAAGTGAAACCCGGTGCCTTTTCTCCCCTCGACCGATAGAACGACAATGCGCGAATCCGCCCGCATCCTGCTCGGCGCGCTGCTGCTGGGCGCGTGCGCTCACCACCGGCCGGCACAGCCGCCGCCGCCCACACCCATGCCGCCACCCGTGCCGCTGCTCTACGACAACGGGGGCGGCATCCGCGACTCGGTGCGCGTGGTCATCCGCAATGGCGCCAGCATGCTCGAGTACTGGAAGCAGGCGACGACGCCGCTCGCGTCACCGCCCGCTGCGCCCACCGTCGATTTCAACCGCGAAATGGTGATCGTTGTGGGAGCCGGTCGCATGACGCCCGACGACCAGATTCACGTCGACAGCCTGCTGGTGCGGCCCGAACTGAACTCCGCCGGCAAGCGCGAGGATGTGCTCACCATCGTGGTGCGCACGGTGCAGGGCTGCCATCGCTTCCGCACCGATGCCTATCCCGTCGAGATCGTACGCGCGCGCAAGTTCGAGGGGCCTGTGAAATGGGACGAGCGGAAGGAGCAGGCCAATTGCCGGTGACCGGGTTTCCGGCGTAGTCGCCTCGCCCGCAGGCGAGTCCAGCGTGCGCGAGCAGCCCCATAACGGAGTGTTTGCATGAGCGAGTCCGGCGGCACCGGCAGCGCTCCGCCGGCGGAAGATCCGCTGGTCGGAAGCACGCTGGCCGGGCGCTACCGCATCGTGCAGAAGCTGGGTGAGGGCGCCATGGGCGCCGTCTACCTGGGTGAGCACCTGAAGATCGGCCGCCGCGATGCCATCAAGGTGCTGCGCGGACAGCTGGCCTTCGACGCCGAGACCATTGCGCGCTTCAATCGGGGCGCGCGCAATCTCTCCGCCATTCGCCATCCCAATGTCTGTACGCTGTACGACTACGGTGAGACCGCCGACGGCTCGCCCTTCCTCGCCCTCGAATTCATTACGGGCGGAACCCTCGGCGACCTGCTGCGCGCGCAGGGCACGCTGCCGCCGGCGAGAGCCGTGGCCATCGCGCGCCAGGTGGCGCTGGCGCTGGAGGCGGCACACGCCACCGGCATCGTGCACCGCGACCTGAAGCCCGCCAACATCATGATCGAGCAGGGTCGCGATGGCAGCGACATCGCGAAGGTCGTGGACTTCGATATCGCCAAGGGTCCGGAAGCCATGGGTGGCGACGAGGTCACCCGCCTGGGTTACGTGCTGGGCACACCCGAATACATGAGCCCCGAGCAGCTCATGGGCGAGCGCCTCGACGGGCGCAGTGACATTTATTCGCTGGGTATCGTGCTGTTCCGCATGCTCACCGGCATGCTGCCGTTCCAGGGTGGATCGACGCAGGCGATCATGGTGGAGCGGCTCACGCACGCACCGCTGACACTGGCGGACGTAAGGCCGGACCAGTCGTTTCCGCCGCCGCTGCAGACCGTGCTCACGCACGCGCTCGCGCTCAAGCGCGACGATCGCTACCCCGATGCCGCGACACTGGCGCGCGATCTCGCGGATCCGCGGCTGCTGCAGGCGGTGGCGGGCGCGCCGGCAGCGCCACAGGCCACCGCAGCAGGCGGGGGCGGTGCTGCGAACAGCCGTCTCGGCGCTACCCGCCATTCGCCCTCGCCGCGCGGCGCCGCCGAATGGACACCCGAGACCCGGCTGGGTCCGCCGCCGCCCGAGGGCGCGCCTCCCGCGGGCACCGGCGCAGGCGGTGGAAAGCGGCGCTTCCCGCTGACCCTGGTGTTAGCAGCCGCCGTGGTCGTGATCGCGGGCGGCACCTGGGCGGCGCTCTCGCTGTTCAGCCCCAATCCCTCGCGTGGCGGCGCCGGCACGCAGAATCCCGACCCCAATGCGGTGGCGCACGCCGACTCGCCCACGGTCGTGCAATCCGCCTCCGGCGGGGACGGCGGGCGCGCCCACCCGCAGCGCCGAGGCGGCGCTTCCACGCAGACCGACACCGGACAGACAGCCGCCGGCACACGCGGTGACAGCGGTCAGGCGACGCAGGGCGGCGGCCAGCCGCCGAATCGCGGCGGCGGGGGTGCCACGGTACTGACCGATGCGGATGCGAAGGTAGTTCTGCCCCGGCAGCTGGACTATGTGCCGACGGACAGAATGTCATCAGTCGGGGCCCACGCGGTCATCGACACCGCCCTGGCATACTGGGATGGCGCAGAAATCTCTGCCCCAAACAAAGCATTAGCAGCCTACATGCTGGCCAGCGCGTACCTGAACCTGCGGGATGCCGACAATTGCGACCTGTGGGTTGACCGCGCACTCCAGCTGAAACCCGGCGCGCGGGGTTATCTGACGTTGAAGGACCTGTGCAAGGCGTTGCGCGGGTGAGCGGCTTCGACTTCGATCACCGGGGCATCCGGGTGCGCGTCGCGGGCAAGACCGACATCGGGCAGCGACGTCGCGAGAACCAGGATTCCTTCCTGGTCTCCGATCTCACGACGGTGGAGAACGGCGGCCTCGTGCTGGAGCCCGACCTGGGCACGGGTGAACCCGCGGTCGGCGAGTTCGACCTGGGCGAGAAAGGCGCGCTCTGCCTGGTGGCGGATGGCATGGGCGGCGCCGCGGCCGGCGGCGTGGCCGCTAACGTTGCGGTTACGGCGATCCACGATCAGCTGCAGCGCTTCTGGCTGACCGACCGCATCAATACGCCGCAGCAGTTCGCTTCCCGGCTCAAGGAAGCCGTGGAGGCGAGCAACACGCGCATTCATGAGACCAGCCTGGCGGACGAGCGCTTCCGCGGCATGGGCACCACGGCCACGGCGGTAGGCGTGTTCGATGCGTTCCTCTATGTGGCGCAGGTGGGCGATTCGCGCGCCTACCTCGTGCGCCGCGGCAATGCCAGGCAGATCACGCGCGACCAGTCCTACATCCAGCACCTGGTCGATGCCGGCACCATGACCGAAGAGGAAGCGGAGAAGAGCGACCACCGCAACATGATCCTGCAGGCGCTGGGCACATCGCCGTTCGTGGATGTGGACCTGACCTACCAGGAGCTGCGTCGCGGCGACGTGGTGATCGTCTGCTCCGATGGCCTGTCGAAAGTCATCTCACGCCCGGACATTGCCGAGCTGGCGGGTCTTCACCCGGAACCCGCGGCGCTCTGCCAGGGTCTCGTCGACCTGGCCAATCAGCGAGGCGGCCCCGACAACATCACGGTGGTGGTCGCCAGCTTCGATGGGGGCGGCCTGTTCGACCCAGGCGAAGCTGATGAGGTCGGCCGGCGCGTCTACGCCCCCAGCCGCAGCTGACGCGCTCCTTGACTGCCGAACTGCGTATCCTGCGCGGCGCGCGTACGGGTGAGGTGTTTCCCATCACGCGCGAGATCACGATCGGGCGCCAGGCCGGCGTCGACCTGCGCTTCGATCCACAACGCGACACGGATGTCTCGGCGCAGCACGCCACCGTGGGCTACGATGGCTTGCGCTGGTTCGTGCGCGATGCCGGCAGCCGCAACGGCACGTTCGTCAATGGCGAGCGTGTCGCGCTCAAGGCACTGCGCCACGGCGACCGCATCCGCTTCGGCTGGGATGGCCCCGAGGTCGAGTTCCGCATCCCGGGCGCCGAAGACATCGCGGTTCCCGTGTCGGGTGAAGCTGCCGTAACGCCCGCAGGTCGGGACCCGATCGTTGCCCAGAATCGTCGCCTGAAAATCATCATTGGCGCGCTGCTGGTGATGCTCGCGGCGATGGCCTACGCGTCGCGCGTGCAGCAGCAGCGGCAGCAGGCCGAGCGTTCGCAGCTGCTGGCGCGCATTGACCGCGTGCTGGCCACGGGTGACACGGCGGTGCGCGCGCTGGCCGGACAGCGCGAGGAACTGGCGCAGGCGCTGCAGCGGACGCAGGCCGAAGTGCGTGCCGCGCGTGACGGCCTGCAGCGCGCCACGTCGCAGGGTGACCGTTCCCAGGAAAAGGATCTCAAGCGACAACTCCAGTCTGCGCTCGCGGCGCTGGAACGGCAGCAGCTCGCGGCTTCCATCGATTACGCGTCCATCGAGCGGGTCTCGCGGCCGGCGGTGGCCGTGATCTACGTGGAAACGGCCGGCGGCGTGGTGGTGACGGGCACCGCATTCGCCGTGCGCCCGGATGCCACGCTGATCACCTGCAGGCACATCGTGCAGAGTGACGACCTGCAGCCGCCGAAGCGCATGGCCGTACAGTTCGCCGGCTCCAATCAGGTCTTCCCGGCGCACGTGCTGGCCATTGCCGACTTTGCTGACATCGCTGTTATCAAGGTGGACAACATCGAAGGTGATGTGCCCGTGGTGCGCGGCCTGAATCTGCACGCGGACACGGTGCGTGCGGGCGCGCCCGTCGCCTGGATCGGGTTCCCGCTGGGTGGCGAGACCTGGCCGCAGGACGTGCGTACCGGGCGGCTGGCCCGGCCGCTCGGCTCGGTGGGCGTGGTCAACCACGTGGCCAGCGACCACATCGAAGTGCAGGGCTACGGTGCGGCCGGCGCCAGCGGCAGTCCGCTTTTCGACGAGAACGGCGAGGTGTTGGCGATCATCTATGGTGGGAGGCGGGAGGCGACCGGGCAGATCCTCATGACATCGCCGGCCACGCAAGCGGCGCGACTCCTGGACACGCTTCGGTAGTTCTTGACGGCGGGCCCGTGCGTCTGCGGCACGGCCACTTGTCATGACATTTTGCGCCACTGACCAGGAAGGCAGTCAACGGCAAGGCGCACGTCTCACACTGCTTCGCAACTCGCGGAACCCGATCCTGCTTGAATGGAAGAAATGTGCTCACGTAGAAATCGAAGGCGCGATTCCGGATTTCGAGCCGACCGATTTCGCGCGACAGGTTGCACCGCGATTGACGCTGGGTGAGGCGGCGCGGCATTTTGGAGCGGTCGCTACCTCATGGATCTTCGGCTTCGCGCAAACGAGGCTTTTTCTCCTCCGCCTGGCTTCGAAGGAGGTTCCATGGAGCCGCTGGGAACCCGCTTGCGCCGGAACTTCTCGCCCGGCCGCGGCATGCCGCTCGCGCTGGTACTGCCGGCGCTGCTGGCGGGTTGCGCGCCCGCGGTGCAGACGACGGCGGCGCCATCACCCGGCGCGGTGCGTGCGCTCGAGGCGAGTGTGGCGAAGGACTCGACGGACTTCGACGCTCTGCTGCAGCTGGGTCAGGTGTATCGCCGGCTGAAGCGCACGGACCAGGCCAGGCAGGTGCTGGAGCGGGCGGTCGCGCTGCGCATGCAGAACTCGCAGGGCGTCCTTTTCCTCGGGCTGACGTACGAGGACCTGGGTCGGTACGCGCAGGCAAGGCAGCTGTACACGCGCTACTTGCAGGACGAGAAGTCGAAGGGCCTGAAGAACGAGGTCCAGGCACGCATGCCGCTGATCGAGCGCAAGGAGCTGGAGGCGGCGGTGCGCGATGCGCTGGCGCGCGAAGCGGAGCTGGGCACGAGCCGGCTGGCGCCTGCGTCGGTGGCCATTTTCCCGTTCCTCTACAACGGTGGGAATGCCGAGCTGGAACCGCTCAGCCGCGCACTCGCGGAGATGCTGGTGACGGACCTCTCGCAGACGCAGCGGCTCACCGTGCTGGAACGTTCGCGCGTGCAATTCCTGCTGGACGAGCTGAAGCTGGACCGGACCGGTCTGGTGGATCCGGCGACAGCGGCGAGGAGCGGTCGGCTGCTGGGCGCCGGGCGCATCGTGCAGGGCCGCATCGCGGGCGATCAGTCCCAGCTGCAGCTGCAGGCGGCGGTAGTGGACGCGGCCAATGCAGGCGCGGCAGCGCGCACGGTGCAGCAGCAGGACGCGCTCAACAGGCTGTTCGATCTGGAGAAGCGGCTGGCGCTCGACATCTACGGCTCGCTGGGCATCGAGCTGACGGTGGCGGAGCGGGAGCGTGTGAATCAGCGGCCCACACAGAACCTGCAGGCCGTGCTCGCGTTCGGTCGGGGTCTGGAGGCGCAGGACCGCGCAGACTACGGCGCAGCGGCGCAGCAGTTCCAGCGCGCGGCCAGCCTGGATCGTGGCTTCGCCGCGGCCCGCCGCAACGCGGATGTGGCCACGCGCGCCGCGAGCGCGCAGGCCACTACTACGGACCAGCTGGGACAACGTGCTGCGGCCAGCGCCGCGGGCCCGGCCGCGTCGCTGGCGGTCCTGCAGGCGCTGGTGCCCGGCGCCAACGGCCGTGATGCCGCGCCCGAAGTGCTGGGCACTGAAGGCATTGGCAAGAGCACTGTCCTGGAAATCATCATCCGCCGGAACTGAGGGGGCGCATGAGGCGATCTCGGATCGTGTGTGCGCGCCCGCTGGGCGCCGCCCTGGGCCTGCTGCTGGCGGCCTCTAACGCTGTGTTTGGGCAGCGCGCCACGGTGGGCGCGGGCGCATCCTTCGAACACTACAGCTTCGCCACGGCGGCCGCAGCCGGCCTGGAAGCGCTGTCGCTCATGACCCTGCCCTTCGGCGGGCGGGTGGCGCTGCTGCGCACGCTCAGCCTGGAGGTGACCGGGGCGTATGCTTCGGGAACGCTGAGCCGGCCCGATGGCTCGCAGGCGAAACTGTCCGGCCTCACCGACACGGACGTGCGCGCCGTGCTGTCCGTCGCACAGGACCGCTTCCTGATCGCGGCCACCTGGTCCGCGCCCACTGGCAGCGCCACACAGTCGCTGGAAGAAGCGGAGGTGGCAGGCGCCATCGCCGCGGACCTGCTGCCCTTCCGCATCTCGAACTGGGGCTCGGGTGGCGGCGTCGCGCTGGAAGGCACGGCGCTCACGACAGTGAACGGCACCGGTGTGGGCCTGAGTCTGGGCTACGGGCTGGGTCGCGAGTTCGAGCCGCTTGCGGAGGACCAGCGCGCCTATCTGCCGGGCAACCGCTTCCAGGCCAGGCTCGCGCTCGATCGAAGCATTGGCGAGTCGGGCAAGGCTACTCTGCAGTTAGGTCTGCAGCGGTACGGGAACGATCAGCTGAGCGGGCAGAACCTTTACCGCTCGGGCAACCGTCTGCAGGCCATGCTCAGCTACGCGTTCGCGGCTACGGCGAGGGCCAGCGCCGTGCTGTATGGCGGCTGGCTGCGACGCCAGCGCGGAACGTTCCTCGACCCATCGCTCTTCGGCAGCGGCAGCGACTCGCCGGCGCAGGATCTGATTCTGACGGGCAGTGCGCTGCGTCTTCCCGCAGGCTCGGGCGCGCTGCTCCCTGGTGTCGACGCACGCGTGTTCCGGAGTGCCGACGGACAGGGGCAGGGTTACGCGCTGGGAGTGGGCCTGGGAGCGGAAGCGCACGCACGCAATCTGACGCTGCTGCCAACCCTGCGCGCGCGCTTCGGAAAAGTCATCGCGACAGAAGGTGTGGAGAGCGCTTTCACCGGCATTGAAGCATCCGCCACAGTTCGCTTCGGCGGTACGCAATGAGCCGGCGAGCGTTGCTGCAAGGCGCATCGCCTGCGCCGACAGTCTGAAAACCCGGCCTCCCTCACGCTGAGATACTGCCATGCGGATCAGGCGTACCCGGAACGTATCCGGAGCGGGCCGTCGCGGTGCGAGCGCTCGGTGGGCTTGCACGCTCGTGGTTGCCGCGGCGTTGTTCGCCGCACGCCCGTGCCGGCTCCTTGCCCAGGCCAATGGCGCGGCCCCGCCGACGGCCCAGCTGAGCGACACTGCGATCGCACTGGCGCACGTTCGCGCGTTCGACGATGAAGACCGCTTCCCCTCAGCCAACCTCTGCGCCAACTGTCATCCCGATCAGTACCGCGAATGGTCGGTCTCGCAGCACGCCTACGCGCAGATGAGTCCCGTGTTCAATGCCATGCACGGCAAGATCCTGAAGCTGACGAACGGCACGAACGGCGACTTCTGCATCCGCTGCCACACACCGGTCGGCATGAACCTGCGCGAGCCCGAATTCATGACGAACATGGACCGGTACCCGACATCGCGTGAAGGCGTGACGTGCATCGTCTGTCACCGTCTGGACCGGCCCAACGGCAAGGCGAGCGGACGGCTGGCCATCGTCGAGGGCGACATCTTCACGCCCGTCTACGGCCCCACGGGCGGCGCCGAGGTGAAACGCGTGATCGGCGATCCGCAGTACAGTGTGAACGCGAAGCGCGGCCAGGCCGGCCGCGCCATTCACGCCGACGCCGGCGTGCTGCCGCAGATCCGTACCTCCGGCTTCTGCGGCGCCTGCCATGATGTCAACCTGGTGAACGGGTTCCGGCTGGAAGAAGCGTTCAGCGAATACAAGGCGTCACCGGCGTCGGGCGAGAAGATATCCTGCCAGGACTGTCACATGGGGAAGGAGCCCGGCAAGGTATCGGGCTACGATTCCGCCGCGGCCGCGATCGTGGGTGGCCGGCCCACGCGCATCCGCAGGCGCACTAACCACATGTTCGTGGGGCCCGACTATCCGGTCATACACCCCGGCATCTTTCCCCACAACGTGCGCGCCGCGGAGCTGGCCACCATCCGGGAATGGCTGAGCTTCGACGCGGCCGCCGGCTGGGGAACCGACGCGTTCGAGCAGCACGTTCCGCAGGGCACCACGTTTCCCGACCGCTGGCGCACCGCCGATGATCGCATTGACGCGCGCGAAGTCATCCAGGCGAATCAGACGCTGCTGGCAAAGGCGGCACAGCAGCGACTGGTGCTGCTGCGCAACGGCTACATCCTGGGCGATGTGAAGGTGGGCCGGGCGGGCGCAGAATGGCGTGGAGTTCAGGGTGGAAGTGAGGAACGGCACCAACGGCCACAACGTGCCCACCGGTTTCGATGCGGAACGCCTCGTCTTCCTGCAGGTGGACGTGCTGGATGCCGATGGCAAGGTGGTCTTCCGGTCGGGTGACCGCGATCCCAACGGCGATCTGCGTGATCCGCACTCGCGCTACGTGCACAACGGCGAGCTGCCGCGCGACAAGGCACTGTTCAGTCTGCAGTCGAAATTCCTGACACGCATGCTGCGCGGAGGCGAGCGCGAGCAGGTGCTGGCGGTGAACTACTCGCCCAGCCCCTTGCCTTTCCTGCGACCATCCACGCGCGCCACGGTACTGCTGGCGCGGCCCGATGGCGCGCGCAAGCACCGCATGACCATTGTGCCGGAGAAGAGCGACTGGGCGGAATACAAGGTGGACGCGGCGGCGCTGCGCAGCAGCCGCGGACCGTATCGCGCGCACATCCAGCTCATCGCGCAGATGGTGCCGGTGAACCTGATCAGCGAAATCCAGGACATCGGTTTCGACTACTACATGTCCCCGCGCTCCGTGGCCACAGCCGTGGTGAACGGCGCGCAGGTTCTGTGGGACCGCACCGTGGATCTCACCCGATGAGCGCGCGGCTGGGGGTCCTCATGCCGGGGGCGCGCCGGCCATTGCGCCGCGGCGCGCGACGCTGGCCGATGCACGGGACGCGCCGGGCGACTGTCGCCGCCGCGGCCGTGCTTCTGTTCACGGCCCTGCCGCTCGGCGCCCAGCAGCAACAGTCGCAACAGTCGCAACAGCAGCAGGCGAAGCCGGGCGAGAAAGACCGGTTTCTGAAAGAATGCAGCGAGGGCGCGAAGGAGCAGGAGAAGGGCGGTGAAAGCCGGCTGTCGGACAAGTGCCTGCCTCTCGCGGAGATCGCCCAGCGGCCGCATGCGCTCATCGAGCTGGGCGAGCCATTCCTGGGGACGGGAACGCTGCACAAGGGCATCAAGCTCCCCGGCGGCGCGGTGTGGCAGCCGGCGTTTCTGGCTTTCGGCACGCTACGCACGGCGGCGCAGGGTGGACACACGAATCCGGGCAGCACGGATCTGGCCGAGGCGGCAGGTCGCTTCGATCTCTTCGGCAATCTCTATCTGACGCAGACCGAGCGCGTGCTGGTGGGACTGCGCCCGCTCGACCGCGACGGCCGCTTCACCAGCTACACGTTCACGAATCCGCCGCTCAACGCGAAGGGAGAAAAGGAATCGTTCCACTCGGAGCTGAACGGTGTGGTGCGCACGCTGTTCTTCGAGGGCGATTTCGGTGAGCTGTTCCCCAACATCGACAACGACGACAGCGGATCCTGGGACATTTACTTCTCGGTTGGCCGTCAGCCGCTCGACTTCCAGGATGGTCTGCTGGTGAATGAGAATGCGCTGGACATGGTGGGCCTGACGCGCGCCAACATGAAACTCGGCTCGGTGGTCAACACGCGTATAACAGCGGTTTACTCATGGGGTCAGATCGACCGGCAGAGTGCGCAGGGGAACATCCGCGACGACTCGGCTTCGCTGTTCGGCCTGTTCTCGGAAATGGACCTGCGTTCCACTACGCTGCAGCTGGATGCGGCGTTCGTGAACGGCAGCACGTCCTCCGGCGATGGCATCTACGCCGGCATCGGCGACATCCGCCGCTGGGGCCGCGCCAACAATGTTTTCCGCGTACTGGGCTCGTTCCCCATAGGTGGTGAAACCGCGTTCAACACGCGCGGCGTTCTGCTGCACGACCAGTTCTCGTGGACGTCCAGGCACAGTGACAACTTCTGGTATTTCGACACGTTCGTGGGGATCGACCGGTTCCGCTCCGCCGCGCGCGGCCCGTCGTCGGGCGGCCCGCTGGGTCAGACGGGGATCCTCTTCGCCGCGCCCGGCATTGGTCGCGTGGGGGCAGGACTCAGCAACCAGGCGGACAATGCGCTGGGCGGCAGCTTCGGCCATCAGATCTTCCTGCATGACACGCGGCAGCAGCTGGTTTTCGAGGTGGGCGGCCGCGCGCGCATGAAGAAGCTGAACAGCGGCAGCAATCTGGCCGGCCTGGGCGCACGCTACCAGGCGGCGTTCCATCGCCGGGTGCTGTTCGTCGTGGACGGGTCGACGGCCTGGGACTTCGTGAGCAACGGCATGCGCGTATTCGGGCGCTTCGACCTGACTCTGAATCTCTGAGAGGCGATGCAGTCTGCAGGAATGCTCCCTAGTGGCTGCCGTGGTGTCGGCTTCCGCCGGGTGGGTCGGGTATTGGCCGGCTGCGTCGTTCTGCTGCTTCGCGTAACACCGCTGCACGCCCAGCAGCAGGTGGATTACCGGAATTCGCCATACCTGCGCATCGATCCATCCAGGATCGTGCTGTCGGCGCGCGATACGCGCACGCCGTGCGGCGAATGTCATTCCTCAGAATACGAAGTCTGGCGCATGACGAAGCATGCGACCGGCTTCGACAGTCTGCACCGGTCGGATGGCGCGCACGACATCCTGCAGCGCATGGGCCTCGTCGTCACCAAACGCAAGGAGAGCCTCTGCCTGCGCTGTCATTACACAGTGGGGCCTGAGCTGACTGCGATCGCCGGCGTGTCCTGCGAGTCCTGCCACGGTCCGGCTGCAGACTGGGTGAACGTGCACAACAAGTGGGGCGAAGGAATAAAGAAGCCGGAAGACGAAGCGCCCGAACACCGCCGGCAGCGCATCGAGCAGAGCATCAAGGGCGGTATGCTGCGCCCCTCAGGCGATCTCTACGCCGTAGCCGCGAACTGCTTCGAGTGTCACACGGTTCCCATCGAGGAACTGGTGAACAAGGGCGGCCACACAACCGGATCGGCGCGTTTCGATCTGCTCGCGAACGTGGGCAGGATCCGGCACAACTTTCTGCAGCAGCAGTGGGGTGGTGCGGCGGAGAATCGCGAGCCGACGGCGGAGCGCAGACGGCTCATGTTCGCGGTGGGTCGGATTCTGTCATACGAGTTCGCGCTGCGCGGCCTGGCTGTCGCCACGACGGATGACCGCTACTCCAAGTCGATGCTGCGCCGCGTACAGCAGAGTTATCGCGAGCTGGATGAGGTGGCGCGCACGGCCGCCGTGCCTGCGTTGCGTGAGATCCTCGTGCTGGGCGCCAGGCTTCGTCTGGCCCCGGACAACAAAGCCAGCCTGAGCAGCGCAGCCGATCAGATCCGCGTGATCGGCGAGCACTTCGCCACCACCAGCAATGGTGCGGATCTCGCTGCACTGGATGCGCTGATCGCGGGCGGTGCCCCGCCGGAATTGATCGCGGCTGCGGACACGGGTGCCGGCGGCGCCGCGCACGCAGATTCGGCCAATGTCGCCAACGCCGCCAGTGCGGGCGCAGGGCGGGCGGCAGGTGCTGCGGCCACGGCCGCGACAGCGCGCCCACCGGGCGCCGCGGCCCTGCCGGGCAGCATCCGCACGCGGCCCGAGTGGTTCCCCGCCGTCGACAGCCGCTATCGCACGACACTGCCGGACTGTGCCAAGTGTCATGGCGATGCCGACGACTGGTGGGCGCGTGACAAGCATCAGGGTTCGGCGGACCCGCTGCTCAACAAGGCGCCGAAGGCGCGCGAGATCGCCACGCTGTACGGCATCGGGCCCGACCGCATGACGCGCGCCGACCAGATCTGCATGAACTGTCATGGTACGGCGACCAGTGATGCACCGCATGCGGAAGTGCTGACCGGTGTCAGCTGCGAGCGCTGCCACGGACCCAGCTCGGAGTGGCTCGAGCCGCACGAGAAGGGCGGCAATCCGCAGCTGGGCATGACGGCACTGAAGGATGCCGAGGTGCGCGCACGCACCTGCGGCAACTGCCATCGCATCACCGATGAGCGACTGCTCGCCGCCGGCCACACATCGGGCGACAAGTACGATTTCGTCGACGGCAATCACCGCATCAGGCATTTCCCCGACAAGGGCGCGGAGCGCGGGCGGGCGAAGCGCGGCGCCGCCGGATACACCGCGGCCGACGACGCTCGCCTGCGCGCGGCGTTCGCCAGTGTGGTATCCAGTCGCCCGATTCCGCAGGTCACGGTAGTGGCCGTGACTGCGGCGGCAGTCACGAGCAGCGGTGCGGCGCAGCCGCGGACGGAGCGCCCCCAAACACAGAGTTTGGCGACTGCCACCGGAGGGAGCGACGCGCCACCCACGGCATCGCTGCCGCCGCGACCGTCCGCCACGAGTTCGCGCCGGGGCACGGCGAACGCCGACACGCGCGTGGAACTGCCGCCCCTGCCGGAGAGAGCGGACACGCTCTCCACGGAGCAGATCCTGTTGCTGGTCAAGCAGCGGCTGGAACGGCTGTACGCGCTGCTGGGACACGGAAACTGAGGCGCTTGTGGAATCACCGACGTTCGTGATGCGCCGGCAGCTGCACACCGATCGCTGGTCATCGTGGGGAGACCACACCGGCATCGTCGACATCTCGAGCGTGATGTATCCGTCGGAGCTGCGCCGTTATCCCATCTTCGATGGCCTCGACGACGATTTCCTCAAGGACATCAGCGCGGATGTTTCCATCGCGACGTGGCGCGCGGGCGCGATCCTTTTCGAGGAAGGCACCTACGTCGACCTGGCATTCTGGATCGACAGCGGCGAAGTCGAGCTGTACCTGGCCAGTGATGCCGAGTCGGGCAAGCCGATTTTTCCGACGCGCATCATGAGTTCCATCCCCACAACGGACACGCTCGCCGGGAATGTCGTGTCGCCGCTCGCGCAGAGGAACGTTGCGCAGAACGCGCCCATCACATTCCTGGCGAGTGCGGATTTCGATCTGCCCCGCGGTGGCCGCATGCGGCTCGCGGCCGGCGACATCTTCGGCGAGATCGGCGCACTGAACGGCTGGCCGCAATCGGTGACGGCACGCACCGCCAGCGCCTGCCGGCTGGTACAGATCCGGCTGCCCGCGTTGCGCAAGCTGCGGCGCAAGGCGAGGAAACTGCGCGAGCGGCTGGACGAGCTGTATCGCGTGCGCACCCTGCGCCAGCACCTGTCCACCACACCCCTGCTGCGCGGCTGCGATGCGTCCATCATCGAGAAGCTGTGCGAGCGCGTGGAGCTGGTATCGCTGCAGCCCGGCGACGAAGTGACCGCGGAAGGCAAGCTGGCCGAGCACGTGATTCTCGTGCGCTCCGGATTCCTGAAGTTGACGCAGGCGGTCGGAGCCGGCGAAATGGCGGTCTCCTACCTGAGCAAGGGCTCACTGCTGGGCGAAGTGGAGCTGCTGCTTCCCGAGCTGGGGAGGAAGTGGCAGACGACCACCCGCTCCGTCGGCTATTCCGAACTGGTGCGCATCCGCTATAACGATCTGTCAGCCGTATTCGGGCAGCAGCCGGAGCTGCAGAAGTACGTCTGGGAATCGGCCGTCGACCGCATCCGCGAGATCGGTTTTACGCGCCACCACCCGCACCGCTCCGACCTGGTCGATTTCGCGCTGGCCAAGGGGCTGGTCCAGGGCAACTCCATCCTGGTGATCGATCTGGAAACCTGCACCCGCTGTGATGACTGCGTGCGCGGGTGCGCCAGTACGCACGGCGGCATTCCCCGCTTCGTGCGGGAAGGCGAGAAGTACAGCGGTTTCCTGATCACGCGTGCGTGCTATCACTGCGCCGATCCCGTGTGCCTGATCGGCTGTCCGACCGGAGCGATCCGCCGCGCCAACGTGGGTAATGTCGTCGAGATCGACCCCAGTATCTGCATCGGCTGCGGCGCGTGTGCCGAGAACTGCCCGTACGACGCGATCATCATGCACGAGCTGGGCGAGACCTGGCCGTCGAACGCGCTGCCCGAGCATCTGCGCGGCCAGGAACGGCGGGTCGCCACCAAGTGTGATCTCTGCTACGCTTCGCCGGCCGGACCGGCCTGCGTGAGCAGCTGCCCGCATGGCTGTGCACACCGCGTCGGCACGGCGGACGAGTTCGACGCGCTGCTGCGCGCGAAGGCGCTGGCCCAGGGGCTGGACCAGGAGCGCGAAACGCTGTCGAGGAAACGCTGATGCGGGCGGCTGCAGGGGTTCTCGGCGCGGTGCGCAGGAGAGTGCGTAGACCTGTACGCTTCCGCTGGCAACCCATGCGCGACACTGCGCTCCTCATCGGTATCACTGCCATACTCCTGCGAATCGTCGCGGGCCGCGCTTTCCAACCACGCTCGGATCTGGGTCAGGGGTTCGGCATCGCCGCGGCCGCCACGCTGCTGGTCGTGATGCTCTACTCGATCCGCCGGTCACTGCCCGCCGTGCGCAGTCTGGGTCCCGCGCAGTTCTATCTCCAGCTGCACGTGGCCGGCGGCACGCTGTTTCTGGTGCTGCTGCTACTGCACACGGACTTCCGCCTCCCGTCCGGTCCGCTGATGATCGTGCTGTGGACGATCAGTCTGTGGGTCGTGCTCTCGGGCGCTTTCGGACTGGCACTGCAACGCGTGATTCCGCGGCTGCTGGATGCGGGCGCATCCTTCGAAGTGAACCTGCAGCGCATACCGGAACTGGTGCAGGAGCTGCGCTCGCGTGCCAGCGCGGTGGCGGCGCGAGCCGGTCCGCGGGTGCAGGCCTACTACGCGCGTGAGATCGCACCCGACATGGAGGCGCCGCAGGCCGCGCTGCGCAGCGTGCTGGGTCGGAGTCGCTCGGAGTCCTACCGCTCCCAGGAGTTCCACATCCTGCGGCAGACCGTGCCCGCGGACGTGGCGCCGGCGCTCGATGAGCTGGAGCAGATCCATAACACCAAGTTGGAGATGGACCTGCACTACACGCTGCAGCGCTGGTTGCGGCTCTGGCTCTGGTTGCACCTGCCCGTGGCGATGGTCCTGCTGGGACTGGTGGTGCTGCACGTGTCACTCGTTCTGTACTACTAGCGGGCGGACCGGGTGAGCGACCAGCGCCGATTCGAGAACGATGCCTTCACGCCCAGCCGGCTGCCGGTGGCGACACGGCATCCGCCGCGCACGGGCCGCGGCCGCCTGTTCCTGTACGGCGCAGGCGCCATGGTGCTGCTGATTCTGCCCTTCCTCGCGGACACGCTTTTCGGCAACGCGGCCGCCGTCTCGAACGGCCCGCTCTCGGACAGCCACGCACTGTTTGCCAGGGATTGTGCGAACTGCCACGCGCCCGGCGGCGGTACGCCCGACGTGCGTTGCAGCAACTGTCACGAAAAGGCGGGCGACCCGCTGGGCACGTACAGTTACCGCCGCCACTATGTGTACCGGTCGGCCGACTTCGACCGCTCCGCCCCGAGCACCCGGGAGACGCCGTGCGCCGCGTGCCACGACGAGCACCGCGGCCGCACGGCATCGCTCGAGCGGGTGACCGACGCGACCTGCCGGGCCTGCCACAAGGCCGGCTCCTTCAGCAGCGGGCATCCGCAGTTCGACTTCATTGCTGATTCCGTGCCCGATCCTGCTAACCTGCTGTTTACGCACGTGCGGCACGTTCGCGAGATCATGAAGCGGGATTCGCTGACCGATCTGGAAGCGACCTGCGTGCGCTGTCACGAGCCGGAGCCCGAGGGCCGCTTCTTCCAGCCCATCTCGTTCGCGCGGCACTGCGATGATTGCCATCTCTCGGCGTCGGACGCGACGCCGCTGCTGCCGCTGGCCGGGCGTGGCACAGCCGCGGGCGTGCTCTCGCTGCAGGATATCCGCAATGCCTCCTCGCCGGGCGCGGACGCCGCCAACTACTGGGACTCGAATGAATTCAGGGAGGCGGGCGGATTCATTCTGAAGCGCCCCGTCTATCACGAGGACCCGTGGATTCTCTACAACCTGAACCGCCTGCGCCAGCAGCTCTATCCCGGTGCCGCGCTGGCGCAGCTGCTGCGCGCATCCGCGGATGTGCCGCCCGGCCAGGGCCGCGTGCTGCCGCAGGAGGCCGTCGCCACACTCCGCTCCTGGATCCAGGCGCTGCGTGGCGAGCCGTCACGCGATGTGCAGAACGAACTCCGTTCGCTCGAGAGTCTGCTGGACGTCATCGAGCGCCGCATGGAAGACCCGCTGGCACCGGTCGACCTGAGTCGCTTCGCTGCGGGCGTTGCCGACCGGCCTGCGGCCGATCCCATCGGTTCGCTCGCCGACAGCGCCGTCCTACCGCTGGCAGACTCGCTGACCACGAAGTGCCGCGAATGTCACATCGTCGAGCGCGCCACGATTCTGCGCGTGCAGACGGATCAGCGGACACTGAATCGCGCGGAGTTCAGCCACCGCGCCCACATCATCCACGCTCGCTGTCTGGACTGCCACACCGCGATACCGATCCGCGACTGGGTCGATCGTGACAAGGATGTGCCGGCGTCGCTGGATCGAGCCAGCATCCAGAACCTGCCGGGCATTGAGGTGTGCCGGCGCTGTCACGGCAGCGGCCGCGCGCCTGCTGACTGCACGCAATGCCACCGCTTCCATCCGGACCACGCGCAGTGGTCCAATCTGTCGCGCCAGAATCAACGGGTGAGGTGATTGTGACCCAGCCTCGAGCGCGGCTGCTCGGTCGCACCGGCAGCATAGCCGGTGTCACCCACGAGTTCGGACGAGAAACGAGTCTGGGCCGAGGCCCGGAGAACGATCTCGTGCTCGATTTCCCATTCCTTTCCGGCCGCCACGCCCGCATCCGGCAGCAGGATGGCGAATACTACCTCGAGGATCTCGGCAGTCGGAATGGCACGCGCGTGGATGGCGTGCCCGTAACCTCACCCACTCGTCTGGATCGCGTGAACATCATCACACTCGCCGAAACGCTCGACCTGATCTTCGTGCACGGTGAAGCGGATGCGCCGGCCGTTGCGCCGCCCGTACCGCCGCCGCCGGCACCGCAAGTCCAGAAGGAACAGAGCACGCAGGTCGACCTCGGCTTCAACGACATCGTTGATCCGCGCGCCGTCGCGTACGCGACGCCTGCACCCCCTGCACCCCCTGCACCCCCTGCACCTGCAACAACAGCGCAGCCTGCGCAGGAATCACCACCTGCACCAGTCGCACTGCCACCAGTCGCGCCGCCCGCACCCATCACACCGCCTGCAGCACCTGCGCGAGTCGCACCGTCTGCACCGGTCGCACCGCCCCCAGTCTCACGGCCTGCGCCCATGCCGGCGCACGTGCTGGAGTTGCAACTGACAATGCCGGATGGAAGTCGGCAGAGATGGACACTGCGTGCCGGCGACAACTTCATCGGCCGCTGGGAAGAATGCGACATCGCACTGCGTGATCCGGAGAAGTGGCTGGGCCGCAGACACGCCGTGGTGCAGATTGCGCCCACGGGCATCACGCTCACGGACCTGCAGAGCGTGAACGGTACCTATGTGGACGGCAATGTCATTCAGAGCATCGGTCTGGTCCCCGGCATGAAATTCCGGTTGGGTCCCTACTTCGAGTTCGAGTTGATCCAGCGATGAGCCGCGCCGAACTGCCGGAAATCCTGGATCTGCTCGTTGTGGGCGCAGGCCCGGCCGGCACCGCGGCCGCATTCCGCGCTCGTGAGCTGGGACTGCAGGCACTCGTGATCGACTTCGACGATGTGCTCAAGCGCATTCGCGATTATCCCAAGGACAAGCTCATCCTGCCGGATTTCGGCGGTGGCGACCGCATGGCGTTTCCGGCGGGCGACGAGTGCATCAGCGGCCTGCAATTCGAGGCGATCGACAAGGACGAGATCTGCGCGCGCTGGAAACAGCACTACAGCAGCTTTGGCGTGCCGGTCGTATGCAGTGTCGAGCTGACAGGACTGCAGCCGGCCGGCCACGGCTGGGACGCGTCCACCTGGAATCATGGCACGCGCGAGCCGGGCCTGCTGCACGCGCGTCACGTCGTGCTCGCCATCGGGCGAGGTGTGCCTCGGCGCTTCGACATTCCCGGCAACACCGACGGTATCGCGTACCGGCTGGATGATGCCGGCAACTACGTTTCCGGCCCGGTCTGCGTGATCGGCGGCGGCACGTCCGCAGCCGAGGCCGTGATCGCGATCTCGAAGGCGAAGATCCAGGCGGTGGAGGCGTCACACGTCTTCTGGTCGTACCGCGGCTCGAAGATGCCGCGTGTCTCCAAGGCGCTGGCCGACGAGTTCTTCGAGGCGTACATCGGCAACGGCAACATTCGCTACCACCCTAACAGCGAGCCGGTTGGCGTCGTTACGGCTCCCGATCGCGTCGAGTACCTGTCGCTGCGCGTGGATCGCAGAATGGCAGCGGACCGGCCGCCCGAGACGCTGCACCTCGAGTTCCAGAAGACGCGCTGCATTGCCTGCATCGGCGAGGACATTCCGGAGGCGTTCCTGCGCCAGCTGGGCATTGCCATGGTGCCGGCGGCACAGAACCGCAAGATGTGCGTGGTCTCACCGCTGCTCGAAACGCAGCAGCGCAATGTGTACCTGATCGGCGACCTGCTCTCGCAGGTGTATCTCGAAACCGATGACTTCGGCGCGCCGCCGGATCAGTTCCGGCAGGTCAAGCATCGCGGCAACATCAAGAGTTCCCTGCGTGATGGCGTTTTCGTTGCCGAAGTGATCCGGCAGAAGCTGGACGGGCAGGCGACCGTCAACGTCGTCATCCGGGATGCGGAGCCGGTTGCCCGTGCGACGCCGGATGCAGGGATTGCGCGCATCAGTGCGGCGCTCGGTCTGGCGCCGGAGCGGGCTGCGGCAGCAGGTGGGGCGGCAGTCGGCGATGCGCCCGGTGAGCGCGCCGCGATCCTGGTGAGTCTCACACCGACCGGCGTCGATGCGGAGAACTTCACGCTGCGCACTGACGGTGTGACCACCATCGGCCGTGTGGGTTGCGATGTCAGCTTCGCGCAGGACACGGCCCTGTCCGAGAATCACGCTTCCATCTCGCATCGTGACGGCGCGTTCCATCTGCGTGACGACGGCAGTCGCTCCGGCACCTACCTGCGGTTGCGTCCGGAAGCGCCGCTGACGGTGCAGCCTGGCGCGCTGCTGCGCGCAGGGCGCCAGATCCTGGTTGCCAGCGGCGATGCGGCTGGACTGTTCATCGATCATTACGACGCCACCAGCCGACCGGTCGCGCGCTACCCGCTTGGCACTAACACAGTTGTTTTCGGACGGCGCGGCGGTCCTTCGCAGCCCGATGTGGCGCTCGACGACCGGGACCTCACGCTCTCACGCTTCCATTTCGCGGCCACGGCGCGTGCCATGCACTTCGTGCTGCAGGACCTGGGCAGCCGCAACGGCACGTATCTGAGGATCGATGGCGAGCAGCGGCTCGAGCACAACGATCTGCTCCGCGTGGGCAACCAGTTGTTCCAGATCCGGCTGCGCGAGGATTTGCCGGAGAAGAGCGGATCCATGCCGGTGGTGCAGCCGGCGCAGCCGGCGGCGCCACCGGGTGCGCCGCCGCCGCCCGCCGCCTCGCCGTCCGCGGCCGGGCCACACATCACGTTCCAGGGTCAGAACATTGCCGGTGCGGCGGATGCGGCAGAGACGCTGCTGACGTGGGCCGACGCCCACGGCGTGGCCATGGACTACGAATGCTGGATGGGGATGTGCGGCTGTGATGTGATCCGCATTGTGCAGGGTGCGGAGCATCTGAACGAGGTGACCGACAAGGAAAAGAAGACTCTCGGTCGCAAAGGCCTGGCGCCCGGTGAGTACCGGCTTGCCTGCATGACTCGCTGCTCCGGGCCGGTCGTGGTGGAGGTCAGGAGTTCGTGAGCGGCCGGCGACGCCGACGCGAGACCATCGGGCGCCGAGCCGCCTGCGATCGCGATCCTCAGTTCACCACAATGCTGAACGTGGCGGTCAGGCCCTGTAAAGCGGCTGTTATCGTGGCGTTACCCCGATTGCGCGCGACGATCAGCCCCGCGGGCGCGGTGGTCGAAGGCACGCGGTTGGACTGAATCGCGACGCGCGTGCTGTCGCTCGTGCTCCAGACCATGGGCATGGGAAGCTGAATGCCCTGCGCGTCGACGGCCGCAGCCACGAGCGTGAGCGTGTCACCCACCGCCAGCGTGTTCTTGCGTCCGCTCAGTATCAGCGACTTGATCGTGGGCGGGGCGATGGGAGCGCCCAGCGGCACGGGCAGCGCCTGGTCTCCCAGATCACCCTGCCCCAGCATGCCCGTGAGACCCCAGCCCCAGCAGTACACGGTACCGCTGTCCGAAATGCCGCACGTGTTCTCGTTGCCCACTGCGATGGTGGTGTAGCGATGCCCACCCTGTACGGGCACGGGCACGTTGGAACAGCGGTGTACCTGCTGACCCGCCACGGTATTGAGCAGACATCCCTGCGTGTTCGTGCCCAGTTCGCCGAACCGATTCAGGCCCCAGCACCAGGCCAGGCTCGCCGGGTTGATGCCGCAGACATGGCCGGCGTAGAAGGAATTCGCATTGGACACGCTCAGTGTAGTGAATGACTGGCTGCCACTGACCGCGACGGGCGTGGCGCTGTAGCTGTACCCGCTGTTGCCGAGCTGGCCGAAGTTGGTGTTGGTGCTGCCGCCCCAGCAGTATGCGGCCCCATTCGCATTCAGGGCGCACGCGGTGAAAATGCCCGGCAGCACGAGCCGCAGATTGAGGCCGCCGGGCACGACCGTGGGCGTGTTGCGCGGCGTGGAGCCGCCCGAGTAGTCCTGGCCCCAGCAGTAGCCCGCGTTGTTCACTATGCCGCAGGTCTGCAGCCAGCCGGCGCGCACGGCGCTGAAATGCAGAGTGGATGCGGACTGTGCCGGAACGGCCGCGCGGGTGGGCGAAGCGGCGAGCTGGCCCACCGCGTTGTCACCCCAACACCATATTTCACCGCTGACCGTGAGGCCGCAGCTGTGGTTCACGCCGGCGGAGATGTCGACGAAATGCAGACCGCCCGACACCGGGACGGGTACCGTGCTGGTGGTGACCTTGCCATCGCCGAGCTGGCCGGCCAGTCCATTGCCCCAGCAGTACGCGGAGCCATCGGCGGCGAGCGCGCAGGTGTGCCCGACGCCTGCCGCGACCGCGACGAAATGCTGTGCGCCCGCCACCGCGACCGGTCGGCTGCTGCCAATGTTGCTGCCGATGCCGAGCTGCCCGAATTCGTTGCCGCCCCAGCAGTAGGTCACGCCTGCGGCCCCGATGTAGCAGGCGTGCTGGTCGCCCATGGCCAGATCGTTCGCAATGTCGTCCACGACAATGGGCGCGACCGTGGTGGTGCCCTGCTGCAGCGTGACCGACTGCCCACCGCGCGCCACGACGCGTGTACCATCGAGCAGCTCGGCCGCTACCACCAGCACTTCCGCCGACTGCTCGAGCTGCACTTCGATGCGCACGCGGACTTCGCTCTCGCCAACCGGAAACGCGATCGTGTCATCGTAGAGCGTGCCGCTGGAGCGGGCCACGAGCACGTGCACACGATCCGCCGCGGCGACCGCCCCACTGGCTACACTGTGGCCGATGGACCAGCCCAGCAGCAGCGCGCCTTTTCCCTTGCCAGGCGAAGAGTAGAAGATGTCGTCCGCGTGGCAGCCTGCGAGCGTCAGCAGCAGTGCAGCGATGCTGACGGCGGACGCGCGGTGCGCAGGTGTACCACTGGCAGGGAAGTGTGTTTTCGGGAGCATGGCAGCCCGCCTCGACCGCGGTGGTAGAGACTGTCAGCCGGCCACGATTCCGTGGCCGGGTCCGAACGTCCGGGACTGCCTGGAAACGCTAACTGCCCTGGAGCTGGCGCAGCGCTTCCTTCGCTTCCGTCATTTCCGGGAAGCGCTGGGTAATCTGCTTGTACAGCTCTTCCGCCCTCGCCTTCTGGCCGCCGTCCTCGAAGACCTGGGCGCGCGAATAGAGTGTTATCGCTTCGGGCGGAATCGGGCGCTTGGCCCTCGCCTCGCGCACGGGCGACGGCAGCGGCGGCAGCTTCACGCCATCCGTGATCTTCGTCGCGAGTATGACGAGCATGTCGTAGAGCTTGTCCATCTTGTCGCGCACCTGCTCCGTCTTCAGCACTTCGCTCGTCTCCACATCGACAATACGGCCGTCCATGCGGAAGTCGCCATTGAGATCGACGAAGACGCCGGTCACCACGTAGCGCGCTCCCACGATCTTGCCCAGCTTCGCCGCGGTGTTGGCGTCGACGCGGCCGGACGCGCCCAGGTTCTGCTCCTCCATCAGGTCGCGCAGCTTGCTGCGCTCGACAATGCGGAGCGACGTGTTCTGGTTCAGCTCGGTGAGCAGCATCTGCTGCAGACCGACGGTGAGCGCGTCCAGGTCTTCCTTGTTGGCGCCGTAGGATCCGCCGTTGGTGAAGGGGAACACGGCGATGCCCGGGCGCGTGTCCGGCGTCTGCTGTGCCGCGGTCAGTGCGGGCACGAGCAGCAGGAGCGAGAGACCCGTCGCGAGGCAACGTCGCATGGCGATCCTCCGTTGTTGCTGGTTCAGCGCGGACCGAAGCGGATACTCAGCCCGATTTCCGCGCCGCTGAATCCACTGCTCACACCGCGGCGCGGTTTGAGTGTTCCAAAGCGGGCGCGCACTGTGGGTGCCACCGTGGCACCGCCGGCGGGGAACTCGGCGGATGCGCCCGCACTTGCGGTGTACCCCCTACCCGCGGCCGCGCTCCCGCCCAGCACACGCAGGTCGATGCTCGGCTGCAGCACGCCCGGCCCGAGCGGCATGCGCAGGCCACCGCCTGCGAGCAAGAGCTGCTCGGCCGCCGTGATCAGGCTGACCGTCTGAAAGCGCCCTTCACTGCGGTGCAGCCAGCCGGCGTACACCAGCGCACTGGCGCGAGCGCCCGCCGCGAACGCGACCGAACCGGTCGCCTGCAATCGATCCCCCGCCTGGTACAGGTTGGCCCCATCCGACTGGTCCGCGTTGAACGACAGCCAGCTCACGCGCAGCGCCAGTCGCGAAGCGCCGGCATTGTGGTCCAGCGCACCCGTCAGGTGGAGCTGATTGCCCGGCCGGTACTGGCTGGCCGAGCCTTCCAGCGGCTCGAATTCGCGGGCGACGACGTAGCCGGCACTGATGCCGGCGTTCACGCTGCCCAGCGGCCGGGCCACGCTCACACTCGCGCCCAGTCCGCCACCCGAGCCCCAGTTGCTGATGCGGAAAGGAAGCACATCAGCGGCCACCGCCCCCGCCACATCGGACTCGCTAACCGTGAGTTTCGAGTGGCCGGTGGGCAGCAGCCCCACCACGGACAGCGTGACGAAATCCCGCCCCGCCACGTAGCTGGCGCGCACCTCCGTATCCGTGAGCCCGCTCACGGTCTCGACACTGCCGGTGGCGGGCTTGAGTTCGCCCCGCGCGAAGGCGCCGTTGACCGACAGGCTGAGCCGCGGCGTGAGGTCGGCCCGCCCCGCGAACGGCAGTGTCAGCAGCGTGAGCGATTTCATGCCCAGCGCCGCCGCATCGCTGAAGTGGTACAGCTCGAAGGCGAAGCCGCCGCCCGCCTGACCCGTGGCCTGTGCCGCGGCGCGGCCAGCCACCGTGCAGCCCGCGCAGGCGAGCAGCGCGGCGTGCGTCTGCCAGCGCCTCACTGACCGCCTCCGGGCCGCTTGATGACGATGTCGATGGCGGTGCCGCGATCGAATGCCTTCCGTGCCCAGCACCTCGACGGTGGGATCGCGCATCTGCGCGATGGGAATGATCGCGTCCAGCGCTTCCAGCCGCAGCTGCTGCCGCTGGAACGGCGTGAGCGTCAGGTTCAACTCGCTGGCCGCCAGCCTCGCCATCTGGCCGGTGCCGAAGTTGGCAGTGGCGGTCAGTTGATCCGACTCGCTGCGCAGCTCGGTCGCCTTCACGAAGCCCGGGTCCAGCTGTGCAGCGCGCGCGAACTGGCGCGAGGCCTCGGCGTAGCGGCCGGCGTCGAGCGCTTCGAGTCCATAGCCGAAGGCAATGAGCGCCTGCACGTTCTGCGTGGCCCGCCGGTTGACGCGGGCACGCTCCGCATCGGTCAGCTGGATGCCCAGCCGCGTGTAGACGCCTAACGCGATATTCTTCTCCATGTCGAACAGGCGATTGACGCCGCCCTGGCCGCGGATCGCCGCGCCCGCGGTGTCGCGGGGCGATGCCGTGGCCACCACCAGCGCCTGCATGGACAGCGTGGCGGGCGAGCCATCAATGCGGCCCTGCACAATGTGGGCGGCGCCCACCAGGTGGCCCGTGCGCGCGGCCGTCGCCGGGTCCACGGTACCGCGCTGCGCCAGTGCCATCTCGTCCAGCAGTGCCTGCAGCTGCGCGCGCTCGACCACGCGCAGCCGGTCGGTCTGCGACAGGTCCGTCGTCAGCAGCTCCGCCATGGCCCGCGACAGCGGCCGCAGTGTCGTGTCCTGCGCCGCGAAGAAGAACGGAAACACGCCCACGGTGCGGGGCGGTGGTGGCGTCGTCGACAGCTCGCGTTCCCGGGCCAGCGCCTGGCGCGAGGCTTCGCGCAGCTCGCGCCGCGACAGCAGCACGACGCGCGACTGGATGCGGTCGCGCAACGCCGGGGAGCGCGTGTTGCGCAGCGCCACCGCGTACACGCGCCGGGCATCGGCCAGGCGGTTGCCGTCTTCATAGCTGAGCCCGAGATAGAGCGCGGCGGCGGCATCGTTCGGGTGCGCGCGAAGCACCGGTTCGAGCAGCGCAATGGCGCGATCGGCGTGGCCGGCTTCGCGGTAGGCGGCGGCCAGCCGCACGCGCACATCGCTCGACGTCGAATCGGCGCGCAGCCGCGCTTCCAGCGCGGGCACATCGGCGGCGCGCGGCCCGGCCGCGGCCGTGGCGCAGCCGCACAGCGCCAGCGCGAGGATGGATGGGTGCACCCGCATGATCAGTCGATGTTCACGGTGATGGAGGCACTGCCGGCAATGACATTGCCACCGCTGCTGCCTGTGTATCCGCGCGCCACGATGGTATGGTTTCCCGGCGACACGCTCGGCGTGAGGCGCCATACGAAGCGGAACGTGTAGAAGCGCTGGTTGAAGCCCGGATCGTCGAACACGCTGACGACGGCAGCCTGGCCGAGGGCGGTCTCGTACGTGTCGTCGTCGACCGAGACGAACGTGAAGGGGTTCTGGTACGTGTTGATGGGACCGGCAGAATAGATGGTGATCACCACGCTGTCCGGATTGAAGGGACAGGGCTGCGGCTGGCCCACGACGCCGGAGGGATCGCGGTTGCAGACATTGGCGGAGAACGGCCCGCCGATGGATAGGTCGGGCGTTGTGAAGCTCAGAACCGCGCCGTGTGCGATGCCCACGTTGTTCTGCGCGTTCATGCGATAATAGACCGGGTACCCCGGTGAAATATCGTACAGCGGCTCCGTCCAAATGCCGGCCGATGAGGACGCGAAGGGCAACGTCGCCATGGTGTCGGTCGACAGTGTCGGGTCCGTCTCGGACCAGGTGAACCAGATCGTGTGCGGCTGGCCGAAGCCGTCGGTCGAGCCGCGCAGTTCCGTGCGCGTGAGCGAAGGCAGCGTGCCGGCGTTGGGCGCGGAGAACGGGAAGCTCACATACACGATATTACTGGGTGCGGAGCAGCCGGCGTCGTTGCAGGCGAGAACGCGCAGGCGCTCGTGATCCGCGGGTGAGCTGCTCCCGTCATAGGTCGTCACGTTCGCGGCCACATCGCCACGCTTGTTCCAGAGGATCGTCGAGGCCGTGGAATCACTCGTGTCGATCTGGAAGCGCGTCTCGGCGGCACTGCCATCCACCCACTGCAGGGTAAACGAGAAGTTGACCACGTTGAGGGCCGCGACCGTCAGGTTCAATGGCGGTTTCGGCACGGTCCTCGCCGTGATCACCGCCGACTCGACGCAGCCGGCCGCATTGCAGGCGGCCACCGAATAGTCCAGCACCTGATCCACGCCCTGCGAGTTGTCCGTGTATGACGTGGTGTTAGGCGACAGTGTGGCGATGCGCGCGCGTGCGCCGCCCTGCGTGCCGCGATAGACCTCGTAGGAAGCCTCATTGGTGGCCACGTCTGTCCACTGCAGTGTGATCGAGGTGCCTGACGCGGTTTGTGCGAGACTCGTGGGTGCCGCCGGCGGCGGCACACTCGTCACGGTCACCTGAGCGGAACCGGTGACTCCATCCACCGTGGCGTTGATATTCGCCGTTCCCACCGCTACCGCGCGCGCCAGGCCGGTCGAATCGATCGACACAACGGCGGCATTCGAGGATCCCCAGACCGGTACGCGATTCTTCAGCAGGTTGTTGTTCGCATCGAAGGCCGAAGCCGCGAACTTCTGCGTTCCCTGCAGACCCAGCGTCGCCTTGTCGGGATTCACCACGACCAGGACCGTGGGAATGCGCACCACGACGGTGATCGTCGCCGTCAGATTGCCGTACCTCGCCTCGACACGGGCGGAGCCTTCGGTCAGCGCCTGCGCGGTGCCGTCCGTATTCAGGCTCACGATGTTCCTGTCGATGAGCGACCAGATCAGGGGAATGTCCGGCACGGTATCGCCGGTGGCGAACACAGCGGCCGCGGTCAGTTTCCGGATACCGCCAATGCTGCTGATTACAGGCGACGACGCTGGCCCCACGATCCGGGCCACGACCGGGTTCAGGACCACGTCCACCGGCGCCGACGTTCCGGTGGTGGGCACCACAGTGGCGGAGCCCGTGAAGAGGGGCGCATTGCCCTGCCGCAGTTCCACGTTCAGGAGCAGCGACTGGCCCTCGAGCCCGGGGTCCACGCGCAGGTGCAGCCGCACATCGGCGCCGCCTGACGCGAATGCGACCACCGTGTCCAGCACAGTCTGTTCACCCGCAATGAGGCGGACGTCGAGCGCATCGGCCTTGTCGAACGCGGATGCGGCATTGCCCGCGAAGCTCAGCGAAAAGGCCAGCGGAATCGAGGAGCGGGGCGAGGAAGGATCCGCGGACGGATCCGCACAGCGAGTCAACACGGCGGCGAACACGACGAGCAGCGCGAACTTCGCCAGCAACCGTGCCAGGGATCGGACTGCCTTCATTCTCCCTCGTCTGGTCGGTCGGGAACCAGCAACATGCGCCCATGGAGGCGGGATGCGCAATCGCGCAGGGAGCGGCCCGGGCCCGTTTGCTGCTGGCAAACGGACCCGCACGGGTGGGCGAACGGCCAGGGGTCGGGCGCGATTGCCGGCGGTTGGTCCGGGTTCCGAGGCAGGGGTGAGGAACAGCGGAGTGGCGCGAGCCACAAGTGCGGATCCTTCGTCTTTCTCTTCCCGCTTTGACCCGCTGCGCGCGTCGCAGCGACGGGGGCGGGCGACGATGCACTGCGCGTGGTCCGCAGGCCTGCCCAGCGCGCCTTCCTAACACCATGCAAGGGAGATGGAAGGGTTCAGGGATCGGACGCGGACAAGGGCACCCGTTCAGGGGAGCGGGTGGGGGGATCCGCGGCCGCCGGCCGCCGTCCTGACACGTGGAGGGGTGGCAGGATTGCACACACCAACCCGCACACACCAACCCGCACCCCACCCGCCCCACCCTCCCCCACCCCCCAACGGGTGCCCTTGTCCGCGTCCGACCCCTGAACCCGAACCCCTCCCCCTCAACCCTCCCCCGAAAGAAATCAGACGGCAACGGCAACCGGCGCTTCCACCCGCGCGAAGGCGAGCGGATCCGCATTCACGCGACCCATGCCCCTCGAGCGACGAGGCTCACATCTCTTCGAAGCGGAAGACCGCCCAGCGCGTGCCTTCCTTTTTCAGACGGGCGCGGTAGTAGCGCTGCGTGTCCAGGTCCGTCCGCAGGTCGCTGACGTACACAATGATCACGTAGATGCCTCGCCCGAGGTCCACGCTCTCGGAGAGCACGATGGACGCAGCGCCCGGGCGCGGTGCGCAGGCGCCGGACGTGGCAAGGTCGCACTGGATGTACTTCTGTGGCGCTTCCCCGAAGACCGGGAGCGTGTCCAGCTCGTAGAACGTGGTCATGCGGAACTCGCCGAACTGCGTGCTGCGGTCCAGCTTTCCCATCAGTGGATGCACGCGGAGCGGCAGATCGAGATGCAGGCGGTGCGCGGTCTCCGCCAGCACGACGGCATACGGATCACTGGCGGTCGCCGCGTCCCGCTGCGCGCACGCGTGCACTGTCAGCAGCAGCACTGCGCCGGCCACGCGCGCGCAAGGCCATCGGCAGTCGCGTCGCATTGAATCCTCTGGAAAGCATGGCTTGCCGCCCGCGTGGCAGGCGTGGCAAGGCGGAAACGTGCGCGGGCGGGGAAGCGCCATGTTCCACCTCCCCGCCCGCTCTGCTGCGGCTCCTGATAACGCGTTGTCAGTCGGCCTCAGCTGTCGTAGTAGAGATGGAATTCGTAGGGGTGAGGCCGCATGCGCAGCGGGTCGATTTCGTTCTCCGTTTTGTAGGCGATCCACGTGCTGATCAGGTCGTCCGTGAACACGCCGCCCCTGGTCAGGAAGGCGTGGTCGGTCTCCAGCGCGCCGAGCGATTCCGGCAGAGAGCCGGGCGTCTTGCGCGTGCCCGCCAGCTCCTCGGGTGACATCTCGTAGATGTCGCGGTCCAGCGGCTCACCCGGATCGATCCTGTTCTGGATGCCGTCGATCGCCGCCATCAGTATCGCGGAGAAGGTCAGGTACGGGTTGCAGCTCGGGTCGGGGCAGCGGAACTCCATGCGCTTCGCCTTGGGGCTGGCCGAGTACATGGGGATGCGCACGGATGCCGAGCGGTTGCGCTGCGACACGGCGAGATTCACCGGTGCCTCGAAGCCGGGCACGAGACGGCGGTACGAATTCGTCGTGGGCGCTGCGAACGCGAGAATGGCGGGCGCGTGGTGCAGCACGCCGCCGATCGCGTTGAGCGCCATCGGGCTCAGCCCGGCATAGCCATCGCCTGCAAACAGAGGCTTACCCGACTTCCAGAGCGACATGTGCGTGTGCATGCCGCTGCCATTGTCCTGGAAGATGGGCTTGGGCATGAACGTCACGCTCTTGCCGTGCCGCTTCGCCACGTTCTTCACAATGTACTTGTACCACATCATCTGATCGGACATGCGGGTCAGCTCGGCGAACTTCATGTCGATCTCGCTCTGACCCGCCGTGCCCACCTCGTGATGGTGCGCTTCCACCACAATGCCGACCTTGCGCAGCTCGTGGACCATCTCGCTGCGCAGGTCGTGGTACGTGTCGGTGGGACTGACCGGGAAATAGCCGCCCTTGAAGCTGGGCTTGTAGCCCAGGTTGGGTTCCTCGAAGCGAGCCGTGTTCCAGGCGCCCTCGACGCTGTCGATCTCGTAGTAGCCGCGATGCTCGTTCTGCTCGTAGCGCACTTCGTCGAAGATGAAGAACTCGGGTTCCGGCCCGATGTAGCAGGTGTCCGCCAGGCCCGTGGACTTCAGGAATTCCGTGGCCTTGCGCGCAACATGGCGCGGATCGCGCGTGTAGTCCTCGTGCGTGATCGGGTCCCGGACATCGGCCAGGATGCTGACGGTGGGGCGCGCGTAGAACGGATCCAGCTTCGTTGTCTCCGGATCCGGAATCGCGAGCATGTCCGATACGTTGATGGCCTGCCAGCCACGAATCGAGGAGCCATCGAAACCGACGCCCTCTTCGAACGTGCCTTCATCCCAGGTGTCGACGGGGAAGGTACAGTGCTGCCATGTGCCCAGCAGGTCAGTGAATTTGAGATCCACCATCTCCGCATCGTTCTTCTTGCAGAAATCGAAGAATTCCCTGGGCGTCATGGACGAAAGCCTCCGCGTGTGTGGGGTCGATTGCAGGCCGGGTTCGGGCTTCAAGTGGTGGCAGTCGGGCCAGCGGCGCAAGAGGCAGATCTGACCCGGCCTCGAGACGCGACTGGCAGGGAATTTGCCCCATTACGACCGGGCTCCCATGGCGGGGTGGCGGACGGTGCAACGGGTGCGCCTTGAACCAGCTGCGCGACGACTACGCCGAACGCGTGCTGCGCCTGGTCGAGCGCAAACGCAAGGCCGGGAAGGATGTGGTCGAATCCGACGTTGCCGACAATGAGGAAAGCGACGACGACGTGATCGACCTGATGGCCGTCATTCGTGAGCGCCTGCGTGAATCCAGTCAGCAGGTTGCGGGACACGGCCGGCGCACAGGAAAGCGCGGCGGCGCGCCGGCCGGAGACAAAGGCACCCGGCGCATGAAGAGCGGGCACGGGACGCGACGCTCGGTGACGAAGTAGCGCATCCCAACCATATCCTGCCTTTGCCCCGGATCTCTACCGCGGGCGGCTGATCCGGATCAAAGCTGCGTGAGGCCGTTGTGGTGCCGGCGCGCGCAGCGTATGGTGAATGAATCGCGCTGGCGCCAACCGAGGCTCGCGAACCCCCTGACAATCCGCGTTCTGCGAGGCGGTGTATGCGAGTTGGCAAGCTGATCATCGGCCAGGCTCTCGCGAAGAGAGTGCGGGCGTTCGCCCCGGTACTGGCTGCGATCGCGACAGGCTGTGCGCATGGCGCGCCCGGCGGTCCGGCTCCACCGCGGGTGCAGGGCCGCGAGATAACCCAGTTCTCAATGCGGTACATCGAGCTGGCCGCTGGCTCCGGTGCCGAGGCGGCAGCCGGAAAATGCTTTTACGTGCATTACACGGGTTGGCTCACGGACGGGACGAAGTTCGATTCCTCGCACGACACCACGCGTGAAGGGCGCCCGCGAACGCCATTGGCGTTTCAACAGGGCCGCCGCACTGTGATTCCAGGCTGGGATGCCGGGTTCGAAGGGATGCGCGTGGGCGGTCGCCGGCGGCTCATCATTCCCTATCAGCTGGCCTATGGCGTGAACGGCAATCCGCCCGTGATTCCGCCGAAGGCCACGCTCATCTTCGATGTGGAACTGATCGATGTGAGAGATGGTCCGGCACCCACGCGTCCACCGGACCCGCCGGCACGCTGTCCGCCGTGGGAGCGCACGTAGCCGCGACCTCGGAACGGTCCGGCAGTCACTAACACGTTATTCGGAACGGGCCGCTGCGGGCGTGGTCCGGCGTGCGAAAGGCGCAGTCCCGTCACGGTTGCACCGCCGGACCGATGCCTCGACAGCAGCGGTCCGCAGCGGGGAGATCCCTGCGAGCTTCAGTCCGTGCCCTTCGCTGCGCGGCGCGCCTCCTGAATCATCACCGGCACGGCGAGCTGCTGCCCGCTGGCGGATCCCTGATTGATCCTGCGCACGACATCCATGCCGCGCACGACGCGTGCAAAGGCGGCGAAGCCCTGGCCGTCCAGATTGCGGTGGCCGCCGGCATCGAGCGCCGGCTGATCGCCAATGCAGATAAAGAAGCTGGAAGTCGCGGTATCGGGACCACCGCGCGCCATGGAAACGGTGCCGTCACGGTGTCGCAGGCCCGTGACCGACGTGCGCTCGAGCGCGATGGCCGGGAACCGCCCGGCTGCCTGAGCGGAGCTGATGTCGCCCTGCACGACCTTGATGCGCACACTGTCATTCGGCTGGTTGTCTTCCCGCACGACGCGAAAGAAACGGCCGCCCTGATAAGACCCGGCATCCACGTAGCGCAGGAAATTTGCTGCGGTAATCGGGGCGCGTGCGCTGTCCACCTCGATCTCGATTTCGCCCAGGTCAGTTCTGAGGATCACGTGCGGCAGCTTCTGGGCGCCACCCGCCGTTGCGCAGAGCAACAGCGCGAGGCTGGTCAGGAAGGTGGCAAACGGCGGGCGCAATGCATGCGCACGTGTCCTTTCCGCGGGCTTCGGTTTGTGGCGCACGCTAATTCTCCGTTGTCAACGTTGCACACGACCCAGCACTTCGAACTCCAGGACGACGTCCAGGCCAGCGTCGGGGCGATTGCGGATGGTGACCCAGCGTGCTTCGCTCACCATCCCGGGCTCGAGCCGACCGCGTGAGCCCAGGAGCGCGGAGTAATCCCAGAGCGCCCCCGCGGTCCTGCGGCCGTTCGAAGCATCCTCGATGAGCTCCGCGTTACCGGGAGCGCCTGAAATGACGCGAGAGATGCGTACGCGCAGAGGACCGTAAATGGTGTGGTCTGATTCGTTGCGCAGCTGCAGCTCCACCATGCTCATGCCCTTCGCTTCATTGAACCTGGACTGACCCACCATTACCCGAACGAATTGACTGACGACCGTGTCGCGCAACGGTGGGAGTGGCGGCTCGGGCTGCGTCGAGACATCGATGTGCGCGCTGTACATTTGCTGGTAGCCGCTGCGGCGGTCGGCCCAGAGTGCGTGGAAGCGACCTGCACTGTCGCTGGCCAGGCCGGAGTAGTGACCAGGCCATACACTGCGTGCGCGATCGAACGACAGGCGCAGCTGTGTTCCCGTGACGGCCTGCTCCAGCGCGCGCTGCTCGAGGGCGAGATTGAGCTGTTCAGCCTCGGCGAAACGACGCGCCGCAATGAGCTTGTTGACGGAATCCGCGGAGGGAAGCAACGAATCCGGTGTGGCGTTCTTCACCACCACGTGCGGCGCCACATCCTTCGTGGGGCAGGACGGTGCGCTGGACACGGCTACGTTGCGCGTGAAACTCGCACCGCCATTGATGGAGGCGGCAAAGTACTGCTTCCAGCAGCGGCGCGTGACATTCCTCACGACGATCGTACCACGCCACACCCACCACGCCGTTGCGATTGACCGCCACCACGGGCGTCATGCGGAAATCCACGGGGCCATCGGGTGGCGCTGGAGCATTGTCGTTCACGCGCACCCGCGGGGACCAGGTCCTGCCGCGATCGGCGGAGGCAACCAGCCAGATGTTCGATGCGCCCGTGCTCACGTCGTCCCACACGGCGTAGAGGCGGTCACGATACGGGCTGCCAGGGGATGCGTCCGCGGTGATGATGGGGAGCGTGAATGCCTGCCCGAAGTCGGCGCGCAGGCCGGGCCAGGCGGAAATCCCCACCTCGAAGGCCTTCTCGGGTGGGCTGAACGTTCGCGCGCCATCCGTCGAGCGAATGATGTAGAAGGGTTGCTTCTCGTTCTTGCGACTGCTCAGCGGCTGAAAATACTGGTAGTACGTAACGAGCAGTGTGCCGTCCGAAAGCACGACCGGCTCCGTGATCACCAGTTTTCCGCCGGAATCCGTCTGCAGCAGTATGGGCTCGGTGAATGTCGCGCCCTGATCGTCAGAGTAATGCAGGAAGATGTGGTACTGGTCACGCATGAACACGTCGCTGACTTCGTTCCATGCGACGTAGACACGTCCGCGATGGGGACCGCTGCTGGCATCCACGACCATGCGCGGGTGATCCGGTGTCAGCGGTGTACGGAGCTCGGCAGGGGGGCGCCACGTTTTCCCGTCATCATTGCTGGAGTAGATACGGACGGGTGCCTCCATGCGCTGTCCCGTGGGTGAGGTCGGTGCGGTCGGTGTGCGGCCGGCGTGCAGGACGAAGAGCCGGCCATCCGGTCCCGCCGCCACCATGGGGTCGAAGCAATCCAGCTGCTTCGACAGAGCGGCTTCGCGCCAGAGATTCCCGCCATCATTCGAGATCATCGTGGCGCAGCCGCGGGTAGCCTCGTGCGAAACGGCTACCAGCGTGTTGGGATTCGTGGGACTGACCGCAATCCAGCCTTCGTTGCGATTCAGGGTATCCGCGCCGGAAGCGCGGTGATTGGGGCCCACGTCCACGCGTACGCTCGTGGCCGGCTGCTGCGCAGGGAGCAGCACCGGCCAGAGCGCCATGAATGCGGTGAAGTACAGCACGACTCGTTTCACGGCCACCTCGGCTGCAGCCCACTGACGGGGCGTTAGGGATTCTTGTCCGTACAGGTCCGTCCGTTGGGATTGGACTGCTCCGAAAGTGTCAGAATGAAGACCACATTGGTTCCGTAGTTCACGCCCGCCTTGTAGGCACCCACCGGCCAGGTGCTGTCGTGCGTGCGATTGTACTGGCGCAGAAGCCGGCGCAGGTCGCCCATGCGGTGGCCCGTGGCGTACATCCAGAAGGCGCGTTCGCGGAACAGCAGATTCACGCGCGCATTGAAGCTGCCGGGGTCGGCCAGGGCCGCCATGGGCGGGGAAATGGCGGAAGCCCGCAGGCTGTTGAGGATGCCGAGCCAGCCTGTACCTGTCGTATTCGTGTCGTTGTGATTGGCCTGCAGTGCGGCTTCGGCTTCGATCAGCCGCGCTTCCACGCCGGTCGCCATGGGAATCGCCGAGGCGAGCCCTGTGTACTTCGAGAATGTGTAGGCCTGCGTCAGGCCGTCCGTGCCCAGTCTGACGAACTGCGTGGGCACACGCGGGTCATTGGCCGAGCGGAAGTCCAGCCCATTGCCGCCCTCGCGGTCCGAAACGGTGATGCCTCCGGTACTCATCGTGGACCAGATGGTATTGCTCTGTCCGCCCACCGCCGTGGTCATTTCGGCGTTGTAGACGTAGTTCGTGGGCACGCCGTTCACCGCCGCCGCGGCGTCATTGTAGCGGCCCAGGTCGAGCAGCGTACGGCCGCGCATTACACGCACGTAGTTCAGAACCCGTGCACTGTCGGCACTCAGGAAGGCGGCGGAATCGAAGTCGGCGACGGCACGCTTGAGCATACTGTCGCTGCTGATGGGACCGCCGTACACGGGCGTGAAGTTCTCCACTTCGCTCAGCGGGTACCCGTTGCAGCTGGTCTCGCCGATGTACATCTCCACCTGTCCCTTGAGGGCGAACATCTGTCCGATTTTCGAGAGTGGTGTCGGCACGAACTGGCGACGCGCGTCAATGGCGAGGGACGCGAGCGTACGCGTGCGGTGCATGGCAATGGGGCCGTACTCGGTGAAGGTCAGCGACTGCGTACGATAGTCAATGTCGGCGAACTGTGTGAATGCGGTCGCCAGAAAGAACTCGTCCGAGAACACGCCCGTGTTATAGGCGAAGGTGGCGAACGACCCGTAGATGCTGGCCAGCGCGGCATTGGTGTACGCCTCGGCGCCCTGTGCGCTTTCCAGCTGAACAGGCTGGACGACATCGGGTGCGTCCACATCGGTCAGTGACGTGCACGCCAGCGAGAACGTGCAGAGTGCAGCCAGCGCAGTGCCTGCGAAGCGCCGGCTCCCGGGACAAACTGTCTGATAGCGAGTCATGGAAGGGTCTCCCCGTTCTGGTTTCATCGTCAGTGTTCCGATCAGAACCCGATGGTCATGCGCAGGATCACATAGCGCGATGGTGGGGAAACCGGATTGTCGTACCCCAGGTCCCATACGGTGCCGAAGTTGCCGTTGAGGGACGGGTTGTTGGTGACTTCAGGATCGAGACCGCTGTACTTGGTCCAGAGGTGCAGATTGCGCGCGCTCAGCGTCAGCGTCGCCTTGTGCACGCCGAGTCCCACCTTCTGCAGCAGCTGATCGTGCACCCGGTAGGAGATGGAGGCCTCGGACCAGCGCGTGTAGGTGCCATCCTCTTCGTATCCGGCGTAGGTCAGACCGGGCTTGGTGAAGGCGATGTACGCCGCCTGCTCACGCAGCGGTGCCTTGGGATCGTTGCGGGCTCGGCAGCCGCCGATATTGCACTTGTTCAGTTCGGTGAAGTTGGTCTGGATCCAGCCACCGCGGTAAATGATCAGCGAGCTGATCTGCACGTGGTTCTGGAACAGCGTGATGGTGGGCGTCACGTTGAGGAGCCGGGTCGGGTTGGTGTTGCCCAGGAACTCGATGGAATCGCCCACCACGACTTCGTCCTGCGTGAGCACGCCATCATTGTTGGCATCCTTGTAGCTCAGCACTCTGCGGTCCCACTGGCCGAACAGCGGGTAGCCCGCGACGAACTTGACGAAGCGATCCTCGGGCGGCCGCAGTGTGGGATCGAGCTTCAGCAGCTTGTTGGAGTTGACGGAGCCGTTCACGTCGAGAGTGAAGCCGATTTTGCGGCCGTCGATGATCGTGGACTTGATGTCACCTTCGAAACCCTGGTTGCGGACGGAGCCGACGTTGTCCAGCTGGCCGGTGCCGGTGATGCCAATGGAGCGCGGCATGGAACGCTGCACCAGGGCGTCCGAACTCTTGCGGTAGTAGGCCGTGGCCTGCAGCTGCAGACGCTGATGGAACATGTCGGCATCGAAGCCGCCTTCGAATTCGTTCACGCGCTCAGGCTTGAGGTTGGCGTTCCCGAGAGCCTGAAGCTGTGCGCCTGTAGCCGTGGCGCCGTTCACATAGACGGTGACGAACTGGAGGGCGGGCAGGGCCGCAACCGCGGCCGGCTGCACGCCGGAGCTGCCGTACGCGAGCCGCAGCCGCAGGCTGCTCAGCAGATCGGTTTTCGGGAAGAAGCTCTGGTCCGAGATCACCCAGGATGCGCTGGCTTTTGGATAATACGCTGTTTTGAAATTGCGACCGAACGAGCTGGCGCCGTCCGCGCGCAGCGCTGCAGTCACGAAGAACCGGTCATGGAAGCCGAACATCTGCTCGCCGTAGCCGCCGGCCACAACCGACTGCACGGTGGATTCCGCGTTGGAAAGCGTGGCCGCACCGGCCAGCGTGCTGGAGCCGGGCGGCAGGTTGGTCCCGGTGGCCGCCACGGAGCCCACGTTGCGGCGGTTGTATTGCGCGCCGATCGAGGTCCGGGACGTGATGTTCGGCGCCAGTGTGAATGACGCGGAACTGCCCAGGTCCACCGTGTACAGCACAGTGGAGGTTCGGATCTCGGTCCGCCGTCCGAGGCTGGGGCTTACGGGTGTCCCGCCCTCGTCGCGCCGCTGCAGGTTGTCGGAGAAGTTGCTGGAAAAGTCAATGCCCACCGTGCCGCGCGTGGTGAGCCAGGGCGCCGGATTCCAGTTGGCGGACAGTCCGGTGGTCAGCCGGGCGAGGTTCTCTGCCGAACGAACGGCAAAGAGCTCGCCGGGACGGAGGCCGTTCTGCCAGCCTTCGAAGGTATCGTTGTAGCCCGGACCCCAGGCGCCATTCTGGAAGACGCTGGCATTGGGCAGCTGGCTCTTCTGGAACGCCAGTGCGGTGTTGATGGCGAGATCCGCGTTGGAGCCGAGGTGCGTGGAGATGTTGCCGCGCAGGGAAGCGCGCTTCAGATAGTTGGGCCGTATCTGCTCCTGCGGAATCTCGGCGCCGCCGCGCTGCAGACGCAGCCGCTCAATCTCGGAATCCGAAAGTTTGAGGTAGCCGGTCTCGTTCTCCAGCTCGCTCGAGAAGAAGTAACGGAACTGATTCACGCCGCCCGCGGCCTGGAGGCCGAGCTGCTGCCGATTGCCGGTGCCGACCGGGGAACTGGGCGCATCGCGCATCGGACTCCACACCGAAAGACTGTCCAGCGCGCAACCGCCGGCAATGCGCAGCAGATTCGAACAGCGTGTTTGACCGCCCGTGGGCGTGTGACCGAACGCATAGTAGGTATCGTTCCACCGTGACGGCTGGTTGATGACCCCGCCCTCGGTGTAAATGGTGAACTGCGTGCGGCCGGGCTGACCGCGTTTGGTCTTGATCAGGATCACGCCGTTCGCGGCATCCGTGCCGTAGAGTGTGGCCGCGGACGGTCCCTTCACGATGTCGACAGACTCGATCTCGTCCGGGTTCAGCTCGGTCACCGCGCCCGCGGTCCAGCCGTACTGCGTGCCGGCACCCAGCGCGCCGCCGCCGCCCGTGCTGTTCTCCACACGCACGCCGTCGATGATCATGAGGGGAGCATTCGACTGGGAAAGGCTGTTGAAGCCACGCAGACGGATGCGCGGGGCCGACCCGGTGATGCCGCTGTTGGAAAACGTGAGCAGTCCGGGCACTCGACCTGCCAGCATGTCCGTCACGTTGGTGATGGGCGCCACGGCCACAATGGAATCCACGGCCACCGTCGCCACCACGTTGCCCAGCGCGACCTTGCGCTGCTCTCCGGTCGCTGTCACCACCACTTCGCTGAGCTGCACGGCCTGGGTATTGAGTGCAATATCCGCGACGGCCGTTGCGCCTTCGCTTACAGTCACAGGCGTGGAGGCTTCATTGTAACCGATCCGGCGCACGGAAATCGTGCGCCGGCCCACCGGTACCGCACTGAGCAGGTAGCGGCCCTGTGCATCGGTGATGGCATTGATCTGCGTGCCGACAACCGAGACGAGCGCTCCCACGACGGGCGCGCCCGCAGCCGCCTCCGTCACCCGCCCGGTGACCGTGCCCTGTCGCCGCGCCCTCACGGCTGCCGCAGGCATGGATAACGACGCGTTATAGCTGGCCCCGGTTCGCACGTGTCCTACGGCAGAGCCGGCGGTCGGCGGCAGCAACAGTACACCCGTGAGCATGAATGCGCGCAGCATGATTCGCCCTCCTCGTGAAGAGCAATCCGATCGGGAAAAAGGATGGAGAGATGCGGGCTGCCCGGTCCGCTCGTCGGATGTACGACAGTCCGTTCACTGGCACCGGGGGGGAGAACGTGCCGGGGGCGGTAGTGTCCGGACGAATTTCGCGCGCCGGGGGAGGCGCGAGCAGCCTGTTACTGGCGACTAGTATACACGCTGGCTGCGCGCCGCAACATGGTCACGCGCGGCCGCGCAACTGCGCGACGGCCCGCACGCGCGCGTGCGTGTACCAATGGCTTTTGGCGCGCAACTGATGCGATGCAGACACGTTTGGCAGCGGCCCGCGTCACGCACATATGCACAGCTACAGTCACTGCCTGTGCTGCGTGCCGGCGAAAACGTCGTGCCAGCCGCCGATCAGTTGCGGGCAGCACCGCCCGTCGGCGTGACCGGAGCTCGCGGCACCGTCAGGATCTTCGGATCGGGAAGGCGGTCGCGATCAATGACCCGGCCCTCCTTCATGACCAGCGAAATCCTGCGCACATTGCTGATGTTCGCGAGCGGGTCGGCATCCAGGATCACGAGATCCGCGTACTTGCCTGACTCGAGTGTGCCGAAGCGGTCGAGCTTGTGGTACGCGGCTGCAATGTTGCGCGTGGCGGCGACGATTTCGTCCATCGGCTTCATGCCTTTCTCCGCCATCGCTTCCAGCCAGAGAAAATGTGCGTCGCCCATTGTGGTGGGCCGGTCTTGCAGCTCCTTCGCCGTCATGCTGGCAAGACGATCCGGCTGGATCACGCCCGCATCCGTGGCCAGCAGAAGGGGCACGCCCTCCCTGATCAGGCGCACTTCGTTTTCGTGCCAGATCTGCAACCTCGCCTTGCGCTGCTCGCTGCGCGGGCCGCTGGCCACCGACTGCTTCTCGTACTCCAGGCGGCGCAAGGTGCGTGGCTGCACGGCGCAGTAGATACCGCTTCGCTTCAGCAGCTGGATGGTCGCATCCGGAATCGCGACAGATCCGGTGACCGCGCAATGCTGCAGCATGTCGTTGCCCGCTTCGATCGCCTGACGCAGACTCTCCACGGACGTGGTGTGCGTCTGCGAGATGATGCCGCCGCTGTGTGCCTCCGCCACGATGGCCTTCTGCGCTTCCGGCGAGAACATCAGGAAATCCTCATCACGATGGCCGCTGGCGCCGTACTTGATGAAGTCCGGGCCCAGCGCCACGTAACGGTGCAGCGCCGCACGCACCATATCCGGCGTCATGTAGAGCAGCTCTTCGCCCACTCCCGATTCCCACATCTGATTGATGCGCTCGAGGAACGGTGCGGTCACCACGGTTTCCGCAGCCACATTGAAGTCGCGGCCGAACGGCCCTGAGAAGCCGACAATGTTGCCAGCCACGAACATGCGTGCGCCCTGCAGTTCGCCGTGTGCGATGCGGTCACGGACCTTCATGAGCGGCTGCAGCGGTCCCCACGAATCGAACACCGTGGTGAGCCCGTTCCTGAGAGCGACCTGGGCCGCCTCGGCGATCAGCTCCTCCCAGCGACCCTCGTAGCGGGCGAGGAATTCGATGGAGGTGTCCAGGATGAGATGGACATTGGCATCCATCAGACCGGGCACGATGTACTTGCCGCTGGCGTCGATCCGGGTTGCGCCGGCAGGAATCGCAACGGATGCAGCCGGCCCGACCGCGGCGATCCTGCCATCGCGGATCACGATCACGCTGTTAGAGACAGCGGGCCGACCCGTGCCATCGATCAGGGTTCCGCCCACCACTGCCGTGGTGTTCTGTGCCCCGAGATGGGCAAAGCCGGCACAGCACGAGAAGCAGGCCGCGAAAAAGGAAATCCGGCGCAGACGCGTTCGACTCATGATGCCTCCCCGGACCTTGAAGTTCGCCCCCGCCGCGATGCGCAGTGGAGGGACGCAGATGCGAATGCGACCGGCTACCGCCGAACCGATCCCGACACGCGAAAATCGAGTGAGGCATTGAGCCCCGTGGCTTCCGCGGTACGCAGCGTGATTTCCACGGGCTCGCTCAGACCCAGCGGCAGCAGGATATCGTCCGTGCCGAGGCGGCCGTTGAAACGGATGCCTGACGCGATGGAATCGCCCGCCAGAATCGCGGGCGCCGTCGCTCTGCTGCCGGTGGACGGCAGGATGCGCACCGTGAGCGGGCCGAATACGGGCGCATTAGAGACATTGCGCACCTGCAGTGGCACACGCACCGTCCCCTTCTGGGCATCGTAGACGGGCGTGCCGGCAATGATCTCCACCAGCTGGGTGATGTCGCCTTCCTGGAGGCCAGTGCGGTTCAGCGCCGCGGCGCCGACCGTGATGCGCGTCGTGTACATCTCCTGCATGCCGCTGCGCCGGTCCAGCCACAGCGCGTGGAACACGCCGTTACCATCGGCCACGAGACCCGAGTAATGTCCGGGCCAGATGTTGCGGCTGGGGTCGAACGAGACGCGCAGCCGGCCATTCGGCAATCCTTTGTCTGCTTCATCGCGCGCTGCGCGGATGGCATCCTGCGCGAGTGAGCCGAGACGTTCGATCAGACCGAGCCGGGCCGTCACCGAATCGGGCGCGCGATTGCGATCCACGTTGGGGCTCTGGTTGTGGATCACAACAGCGGGCGCCTGTCCCGGCGGCGGGCAGGAGCGGGCCGAGGAAATGGGCTGATTCGGGCCCACCGTGGCGCCGCCATTGACGGACGCGGCGAAGAAATACTCCCAGCAACGCCGCGTCGGATCATTGCGCCGGTCGTACCACGTGATGCCGAGTGTGCCGTCATGCGCGACCGCGACCGTGGGCGTCATGCGATAGTCGACGACGCCGAGTGGCGACTCCGGTGCGTTGTCGTTCACGCGCAAGGGTCGCGACCAGGTGTGGCCCGCATCCGTCGAGCGTACCAGGGAAATGTCGGATTTGCCGGTGTGCACGTCATCGTAGACGATGTAGACGTGGTCCTTGTGCGGGCTGGCGGAAGACGTGTCGGCCATGACGATGGGCAGCGAGAACGAGCGCGCGAATTCTCCCTCGCGCTCGCGCCAGACGTGCGGCCCGAACTCGAAGATCTTCTCCGGCGCTTCGAAGGTCGCACCACCATCGGGGGAGCGACGCACAAAGAAGGGCAGATGGTCGTTGCGCGGATCCGCCAGCGGGTTCCAGTACTGATAATAGGTGACAAGCAGGGTTCCGTCGGAGAGCACGACCGGCTCGGTGGCTACCAGCTTGCCGCCGTGGCGCTGATCGATCAGTATCGGGTCGTTGAACGTCCTGCCTCCGTCATCACTGTACTGCAGGAACACCTCGTACTGGTCGCGCAGGAACTGATCGGATACGTCGTTCCACGCCACGTAGAGCCTGCCCCGGTGGGGCCCCGCGGTCATGTCCACGACCATGCGCGGATGATCGGGCTGTACCGTCGCTTTCAGATCCGTGGGCCCGTTCCAGCGCCAGCCGTCGGTGGTGGACCAGATGCGGATGGTGGGCGTGCTGCGCGCATCGGAGCCGATGGACGACGCGAAGCTGCCGCCCAGGATGCCCTGCATGACGTAGAGTCTGCCATTGGTCCCGGCCACCGGCATCGGATCGAAAGCACCATGCGTGTATCCGGGCAGGGAAATGGGCGTCCAGAGATTTCCGCCATCGTGCGACATGAGTGTGCTGATGTCGCGCGCGCTCGTCGTGACCCCACCCGCCTGCGCCATCGCCAGCAGCACATCCGGATTGGTACTGCTCACCGCCAGCCACGCCTCGTTGTGTTCGCCCGGCGTGACCCGGATGTTAGGGCCGACCGCGATGCGCGGCGCAGCAGCGCGCTGCGCCTGTGCGGGCGCAGGCAGCAGCCAGGGCAGGAAGAGAAGCAGGGCCGCGTGCCTCGCCCGGGCGAGACAGCGGACGGACGCAACGGAGCGGAGGAAAGCCGGAAGTGCTCGCACAGAATCACCTCGTGAAGGATGCTGGATTTCGACGATGCGTCACCCGTGATGCGTTCAGGGCCGGGAACCGGTCTTTTTCGGAGGTGTCACGGCTCCCTTGCCCAGTACTTCCAGACTGAGAATCACGAAGCCGGTGGCCGTCATGCGCGCGGGCACGAAAGTCCGTGCGCCGAGCAGCGTGAAGCGCAGTGTTTTCACGCCCGTGGCCTGGCCCGGCTCGAGCTTGCCGCCGGGCATCAGGGTGGTGAAATCCCATTCCGCGCCACGACTCGTCTGGCCGTTGTCGCTGTTGCTGACACTCACGTCATCCGCCACGCGTGTGGCCAGTGTGGTGACACGTGCGATCAGCGGTCCGGTCAACGTCTCTTTTCCTGTGTTGCGCAGGCGCGCATCCACGCTGATGCTGCCGCTGGACGCGTCCCAGGCGTAACTGTCGGGCAGGTATTCGAGTGCCAGCACCCGCGTGACCGGCGAGACCGGCTCTTTCGTGATCTGTTTCTGCGCGATGACGGGTCCGCTCACGTGAATGGTGGTCGTCCAGATCTGCCGCACGCCGGTGCGCGCATCCACCCATACCGGATGGAAACCACCCGCCGCATCGACATCGATCGCGGTCATGTCACCACCGGTGAAGTCCCAGAAGTCCCAGCCCAGCGCCAGCGAGAGCGTGTCCGGGTTGGGTCGCTCGTTGTAGCGACGCGGCGCCACAGACCAAACGGCGCGCGGCAGCATGGGCTGCTCCATGACCGGCACACTGGGCAACCAGGTCTCTCCGCCGTCGAGGGAGGCGGTGAAGCGCATCCGGTAGCCCGCGTTGTCCGTCATGTCCCGGCGATCGAGCCAGACCAGCCCGACGATGCCCTCCCGGTTCACCACGAGCCACGGCGCGCTGGCCTGCGGCCCTTTCGACAGGTCGTGCGCATCGAACGCGACGTCGTCATCAACGGCACGCGGTACCGACCACGTGTGACCCTTGTCCGTCGAGTAGGAAAGCAGGATGCGCATGCGGCCGGAACGGTCGTCGTTCCACGCCACGTAGAGCCGGTCGCGGTAGGCGGCACTGCCGTCCACCGCGATGGCATTGATGCGATGAACGCCCGCCGTGGGCAGGTAATACATGTCGCTCACGACGGTCGCCCGGGACACGAATTCGCCGCCATCGCTCGACGTTATCACGTGCACATTGGCGGTTGGATAACGCCGCGTTGGATCAGGGTTGACCGGTGGCTTCACGGCTGTGCCCAGCACGCACACGACCGTGCCGTCGGAGAGCACCACCAGGTTGCCGTTGTGAAAGGCGTTGCTGGTGGCGCGTACCGCCGGGAGGTCCCAGGTGCGGCCGCCATCCAGCGACCGGCTGAGACCGAACACGCCCGTGACCCGCTCGTTTTCGATCGTACGCTGGTTGAATGAGCCGTCGAACGACATGTAGTAGCGGCCCTGATAGCGTCCGCCCGTGTTGTCGAAGATCATGAACTGGCGGTCGGCGCCGCTGGCGCCGGGCAGCTGCACCGGCTTGTCCCACGTCCTGCCGCCATCGGGCGAGCGGTAGTCGAGCAGGCGCAGGTCGAGATCGATGTTGTCCGGCGTGTACTGCGCGGCCACCATGGTGCTGAAGTGCGCCGAGCCGTCAGGCCCGTAGGCACAGGCTGCATCGGGCGAGATCGCACCGGCGCTGAAGGTGTCCAGCGCGTAGTGCCAGCTGGCGCCGCCGTCCGTCGAATAGTACGCGATCTCACCGGACGTCTCCCCGTGCGCGTAGATCGGTTTGGCGTGCGTGGCGCTGGCCGCCGCCGCAATCAGCAGGTCGGGATTGCTGAGATGCGCGCAGATCACCGCCTCGCCGTGTTCCTGCTGCGGCCGATCGCGGCTGACCTGTACGCCCGGTCCGACCCGGATCTGCTGTGCGCAAAGAGGGCTGACACACAGCGTGGACAGCAGCGCGACGGCGCACGCCGCCGGGCGGGAAAGCACGCCCGCGCCACGGGAATGGAGGGGCTGCATGATGGACACTCCGGCAAATTGTGTGTTAGACAGCTTCCGTGGCGAACATCGCGCCCCGCGACATGGCCGCCGCCAGCGCCGGCCGTGTCACTTCACGGCGATTGCCGGGACGTTACCCCGGCAACGCAATTACTCGTGCAAGGTGTGGCACCGGATGCGGGAAAGGAGTGCCGCGGATCCGGCCATACGTCATGGCTCGATCCGGGGGTGTGGGACGAGGCTGGCCCGCGACCATGGTTCGAGATGCTGCCCTGAGCGTCCGAGGGTGTGGACTGACGCTCGCAACCGGCAACTGCTCTGCTGCGTTGGGCCCGGGCAACAATACCGCGCGGCACTGCCGCTCACAATGCCGATGAGTCTGCCCGCGCGCAGGCTGGGACCCAGATTCGTGGCCGAGCTGGCGCCGGGGTTCGCGAAACTGACGTCGCTTCTCGCGCTGGTTGCCGGGACTCGTTGCTTGAGAACGGATCTGTTTCCGGGCTTGGGCCGGGCTGCGGCTGGGTTTACGGATCTGACGTTCGCCCGGGAGTAATGCCGGTAGGATCCGAATGCGTGAGGGTTGGGGGAACGGCCGGGTTCAGGGGTCGGAGGCGGACACGGGCACCCGTTGAGGGGAGTGGCAGGGGACTCGACGGCCTGCCTGGGAAAACGGGCCGCCGTGTCCGGCTCTAACAAATTGTCAGGTTCGAGCCGTCACTGATTCCCACACCTCCACCCCGACCGCCCCCGCAACCCATCGCTGTCGCGAGAGGCATGAGCGCCGCCGCGGCCGCTCTTGACAGGATGTCGCCCGCAAGGGAGTTTCCACGCATCCTGCACAATTCGCCACAGCGTTCGCCGCGTCCGTTCCCGGTCGCGACGCCAGCACCCGATGACGGGAGGGCATCATGAAGCGAGCATTGCTGGCCCCTGGCATCATCGTGTTACTCGCGTGCGCCTGCTCCCAGCCGGCACCCGCACCGCCGGCCATGGCGGCCAAGCCCGACACGGCGACGGTCCGTGCAGGGCTGGACCAGCTCTGGACTGACCTCAAGGCCGCAGAAGTAGCCGGCGACGCGACGCAGGCCGCTGCACTATGGACGGAGACGGCCCGCGCGGATTTCCAGGGCGCGCCTCCCACCGTGGGTCGAGATGCGCTGACGAAGGCGTTCACCGACGACTTCGCTGCCAACAAATACTCCGATTTCGTGGTGAACCCCGAGGGCACCATTGTGGGCGACAGCATGACAGCATACCAGCGCGGCATGTACAGCGAGACGTACACGCCCAAGGGCAAGAAGGCGCAGACCAATTACGGCCGCTTTGTAAGCGTTTGTGTGCTCGGTGCCGATGGCAAGTGGCGCGCGGCCTACGTCATGGCATTCCTCGATTCGACACGCGCCGCGAAGTAGTCAGACTTTCCTGACGTTCCAGGGTGCATGCTCCTCGCTGGTTGCGATGACGCAAGGCAGGGCAGAAGCGCCCCGGCCGACGTCGTGGCTCACATCGCACTGGAGCGGAACGTAGCTAGCCGCGATCGCCCGGAACGTAGAGCCCTCTCGCCTCCGCGCCCGCGAGGCCGGAGGTGTACAGCCGGTCATCCACGAGCCTGAGCGACGGCACACCGCCGGGAAACAGCAGCGTGCGCGGCAGCAGGTCGAGATGATCGGAGATGTCGTCCAGGTTGGTCTCGCGCGTGCGCCAGTCGGTGAAGCGTCGCCCGTCCAGGCGCAGCGGCCGCGTCCAGCCGCGCATCGTCAGCTCGCGCGCCACGTTGTAGTAGTGGTCGAAGTACGATAACGCCAGTTCGCGGAGCGAGCGGTACACGGGCGAGCGCCAGCGCAGCCCGCTGAAGTTCGACTTCGCAATGCAACCCAGTCGCCCGTTTTCGCGAAACATGGCGAGCACGTGATCGTCATCGCGCTCCGCCAGCAGATCGACGATCACAGGAGCATGGCCGATGTGCTCGAGCGCGGCGGCGGCGAACAGCGCGCCCTCCATGCAGTTCGCTACGCGCTCGCGCATCACCTGGCGAGGCGAGCGGTACGTCGCATCCGGCGAGTAGGGCAGCTCGTCCAGGAAAGACTGAATGGATTCAGGCGACGACAGCGCCTCCAGTACGACGCGCTCGTCGGGCAGCCACGCTTGTTTCGTCATCGATTCCGCCATGATGGAACAGTTTCACGAGACTCCCGCAAGGAAGACGCACGGGCTGAAGGCCGTGCCGCAGCGGGCCCGCACCATGCAGGCCGGTCCGCACGGATCGGTGCTTGTGGCGGACGCGCTCCAACTCTAGTCTGCCACGAGCCGACTGGCTGGCCCCCGCGTTTCTGTTGAGCAACTCGACCGACGCGGGCGGAATCCCGGGAGAAGCCATATGGACCGTCCGCAGGAACCCGACGCCGCAGCGCCGGAGAACGGCGCGGCCAACGACAGCGCCGCAGACGACGCGGCACGGCGTGCAGCATCGGATGGCGCGCGCATGGACGCAATGGCTGTGGCGCGGCGCGCCCCGAAACAGCGCCGCCATCATCCCATTGTGCGCATCACGCACTGGCTCACGTTTCCGCTGATCTTCTGCATGATTGCGAGCGGGCTGCAGATCTACCGTGCGTATCCGCGGTTCGGCGACCGCGGCGGTCCCTTCTATCCGAATCCGCTGCAGGACGCGGCCTTTCCCGAGTGGTCGCGGCTGGGCGGCTGGCTGGCGGGCGGGCTCAACTGGCATTTCCTGCTGATGTGGCCGCTGATTATCACGGGCATCACGTACTTCGTGTACATCATCGCGTCCGGCGAGTGGAAGCAGCTCGTCTTCCGCCCGCGCGACATCCCCGCCGCATTCGAGATGGCGAAATACTATCTGCGCATCCGCCGCGATCATCCGCCGCAGGGCAAGCACAATGCACTGCAGAAGCAGGCGTACACGTTCATCGTGTTCCTCGGCATGGTGTCCGTAGTGACCGGGTTCGCGGTGTGGAAGCCGGTGCAGCTCCCATGGCTGGTGACAGTGCTGGGCGGCTACCAGCTCGCGCGCTACTGGCACTTCCTTGCGGTGTGGCTGTTCGTGGGATTCACACTCGTGCACGTGACGCTCGTGTTCCTCGCCGATCCCGCATCGTTCCGCGCCATGACGACAGGCGGCTATCGAAGCCGTTTCGCGGGTGCGCAGGACGCCGCGCCCAATGTGGAGAAGCACTGATGGCACTGGACAGGCGACGATTTCTGGCACTGGGCGCGGCGGGACTGGCCGGCGCCTGCGGCTGGGATGGCGGTGACACGCTGCGTCCGGCCCTCATGGCGGGCAGCCGCTGGAACGACTGGGTGAGCGCACGTCTCTTCTCGCCCACGAGGCTCGCGCGTCAGTACGATGCGGCGAGGCGCTCGACCAGCATGCCCAGCTACTTCATCAGCGGCATGACGCCGACGCTGCCCGATCCGCCCGCGTGGCGGCTGGAAGTGGGCGGTCTCGTGCGTACGCCGCTTACTCTGAGCATCGATGACATTCGCTCGCTCGCCCGGCTCACCTACACGGTGGAACACCACTGCGTCGAAGGCTGGTCGGCGGTGGCCACCTGGACGGGCACACCGCTGCGCGCACTGGCGGAGCGCGCGGGCGTACAGGCAACAGCGCGTTATGTGCGCTTCGATTCCTTCGATGAAGGCTACTACAACGGCTGGGACCTGCCCTCCGCGATGCACCCGGAGACCCTGCTGGCGTGGGGTTTCAACGACCGCGAGCTGATGCCCGACCATGGCGCGCCCCTGCGCCTTTACGCGCCGCACAAGCTGGGCTACAAGCTGACCAAGTACCTGACGCGCATCACGTTCACGGACAAACAGCCGGGCGGGTACTGGGAGGATCAGGGGTATCCGTGGTTTGGCGGGTTATAGTCGAACTGCGTTTCCGGGGCTGGGGCTCGGGTTGGGGAACGGCGGTACGGACGGAACGGCGTTGCCGGGGCTCGGCCTCGGTGGCGAATGCGCCGGGCGTGTCGTGTGGTGGGCATCCTGCTGCAACGGACCGGGGGTTGATGGCTGCGCGCTCTAACACAATACTATCGCTGGTGGCGGCACTGCTCCTGCTCGGGTGCGGGCGGGAGCGGGACATGCCGGAGAAGGCGGAAATGCCGGACTCCATGCCGGTGGCGCGGGCGATGCACGACGCGGGGGCGCGTGACTCCATGCTCGACACCATACCGGGCGGCGAGATGGCGAGGGGCGATTCGGCTTCCGCGATGAAGCTGCTGAAGAAGAAGAATGTAGGTCCGCCTGCGTGTCAGGCGGACTTCCAGCGCGGCGCAGGAGAGGCTGCTGCTGCTGCCGATTGCGCGTTCTCGAAGATGGGCTGGATGTTCTGCGCCGGAATGGGGTGTGAGAGGTAGTAACCCTGCACGAAGTCGCAGCCGTGTTCCTCGAGCCATGCCAGCTGATCCGCTGTTTCCACACCTTCCGCGATCAACTCGATGCCCAGGCCATTGCACAGCGCGATGATGCCCTCGACCAGGCGTTCGTGGTGCGGGTCGGCGCCCACGCGGCCCACGAAGAAGCGGTCGATCTTGAGCGCGTCCGCGGGGAAGTCCTTGAGGTACGCCAGCGAGGAGTGACCGCGGCCGAAGTCGTCGATCACGATGCGCAGTCCCATTTCCTTCAGCTCCTGCAGAATGCGCGCGGCCTGCAATGGATCGCGCATGGTGAGTCGCTCGGTCACTTCCAGCGCAATGCGGTTGCCGTTGATGCCGGCCTCATCGAGCGCCTTGCGTACGAGTGAAGGGAACTCCGCATCGTCGAAGGTGGAGGGAGTGAGATTGAGCGCGATCCAGGATGGCGAGGGTGCGCCGTCCCAAACGCGCAGCTGGCGCAGCGCGCTGCGCAGCGCCCAGCGATCGAGCTGGCGGATGAGACCCGTGTGTTCGGCAATCGGAATGAACTGGTCCGCGCCCACGACGCGGCCATCGTGCTGCAGCCAGCGCGTGAGGCCTTCGACGCCCGCGGGCCGGACATCGGGCATGCGATCAATGGGCTGGAAGTACAGCACAAACTCTTCCTCGCCCAGTGCCTCGCGGAAGCGCTCCTCCAGTACCAGGTCCTCGCGGCTGTGCCGGATGTCTACAGGCCTGTAGACAGCGATTTCGCCATCGGCAATGGCCGGGTGGTGCATGGCCAGGTCGGCGTGCGAGAGCAGCTCGTCGAAATTTGCGGCGTGCTGGGGATGCACGGCGACGCCAATGCGCACATCGAGGTGGAAGGCCTGGCCGTCGACGACGAACGGCCGCGACAGGCTCTCGCGCATCTTGCGCGCGGGTGTGAGCACGGCATCGAGCGTCTTCGCGGTGACCAGCAGAATGGCGAACTCGTCGCCGCCCACCCGCGCCAGCGAGTCCGCCGCGCGCACGAATGCGCGGAAACGCGCGGCCACTTCCTTCAGCACCTGGTCGCCGGCATGGTGGCCGAGCACGTCGTTGATTCGCTTGAAGCGCACCAGGTCGAGGTACAACATGGCCACATGCCCGCCCTCACGATTGGCGCGAGCAATGGCCTTCTCGGTCATTTCCTGGAGCATCCGCCGGTTGGGCAGGCCCGTGAGCGGGTCGTGGTAGGCCATGCGTTCGAGACGGTCCTCGAGCGCCTTGCGCTCCGTGATGTCGATCGCGGTTCCCAGCACGACCTTGCCTCCGGTTACCGGTTCGTCGATCAACGAACAGTTCTCGAGCGTCCAGACGGCGGTGCCGTCACGGCGCCGCAGCTTGTGGACCCAGTTGCTGAGCGAGCCCTTCTCCAGCAGGCTGCGGATCCACAGATCGCGGTCCGCCACATCGAAATAAGCGCTGACGGCACTGGCGCCCAGCAGCTCGTCGCGGCAATAACCGAGCATTCTGGCCATGGCCTCGTTCAGCTCGAGCACGCGCCCATCCAGGCCCACACGGTAGACGCCTGCAACGCTCTGCTCGAAGAGCTGGCGGAAGTGCATTTCGGAGGCGCGCAGGCGGTCCAATGCAATGCGCCGGGCGGTGGTGTCGCGCAGCACGGCGGTGAAGAAGCGCTGCTCGCCGACGGCGTACTCGCCGATCGCGATCTCGAGCAGGCACTCCTCGCCGTCCTTGCGCCGGGCGGGCAGCTCGACGCCATCCCAGTCGAGCAGGTGCTCGCCGGTCGTGAGGTAGCGCGCGAGGCCGTGCTCGTGGCCAGCCTGCAGCCGAGGGGGGATGATCAGCGCGATGGGCTGGCCTAGCAGCTCGTGCGCGGCATAGCCCAGGATGCGCTCGACGGCCGCATTCGCGTACACCACGCGGCTGGCCTGGTCGATCGTGATCACCGCGTCTGCCACCCCCAACCAGGTGGACGCACCTTCGCCTCGCCGGCGCCGGGACTGCGCTGCGTTCTGCTCCAAGATTCTCGTTCGTTCAAGTCCGGATTTGATGCGATAGTCCCGGCGGGGGAACCGGGCAACCATGGAGATTACTCTAGGATCGGCAGGCAGGATGGGTTCTGTAGAGCCCCGTGCGTGTGCTGCGCGCAGGACGAAAGGCCGTGTTAACCGGGCGGAAAAGGACCGGCCGAAATCCCGGCCCGCCGTCGCCGGGTCACTCCGATCGCAGCGCCACGAGCGGATCGACACGCGTCGCCCGCAGCACCGGGCACGGCGCTCGCCGCGAAGGCGACGAGCAGTGTCGCCAGAGCCAGTGAAACGAACACAACCGGATCGGTCGGCTCGACGCCATAGAGGAGGGAACGCAGCACGCCGGCAGCGCTCCATGCGCCCGGCAGACCGAGCACCAGGCCGGGCGCGACCAGGGCCGCACTGTCGCGCAGGACCAGGCGAGCGACATCGCTGCGCAGCGCGCCCAGCGCCATGCGCACGCCGATCTCGCGCGTGCGCTGCGCCACGGCCCAGGCCCCGACCACGCCGTAGATGCGGATGCGCGCGAGCAGCAGGGCCACCGCCCGCGAAGAGGGCCAGCAGACATGCCTGTTACGCGCGTCCTCGCCGTGGCCGTGCCCACACGCGCCTGCTCCATGGTCTGCACGTCGTAAATCGGCAGGCCGGCATCCAGCGCCTGCACCTCGCGACGGATGGCGGACGCCAGCGCGGCGGGCCTGCCGTCCGTGCGCACGTACAGATAGCCATCGCGCTGCGCGGCCTGGTCGTACGCAATGTAGACGTCCGGCTCGGCCGGTGCCTCGATCGAGCGGAAACGCTGGTCGCCCACCACACCCACGATCTCCGCGCCATCCGCGAAGCCGCGGCCCACGCCAATGCGGTGACCCACGGGGTCCTGCCCGGGGAAGTACTTCTGCGCGAAGGCTTCGTTGACCAGCACCACCCTGGGACCGCCCTCGCGGTCGCGCGCATCGAAGGCGCGGCCGCGCTTCACGGGCACCCGCAGCGTGGCGAAATAACCGGGTGTTACAGCGTGCACGGCGACGCCCGACTGCGGCGCGCTGCCGGCTGCCGACGCATCATCCAGGAGCCAGAGCGGCGTGAACCAGCGAATGCCGCCCAGCGGTGGACAGTCCGCGACGGCCGCGGAGCGCACGCCGGGCACGCCGCCGACGCGCGACAGCAGCTGCGGCCAGAACGCCATCGACGCCGCGGGCGGACTGGCATCGGACAGTGAGATCCGCACGGTCAGCAGATTGCGCGGGTCCACTCCCGCGTCCGTGTGCAGCAGCCGCGACAGGCTGGTGAGCATCAGGCCGGATCCGACGAGCAGCACGAATGCCACGGCGATTTCCGCGACGACGAGGATGTTGCGCGCGTTCAGGCCGCGCACGCCCAGTGGGCCGGGCATCAGGGCGTTCCCTTCCTTCAGGTCGCTGGTCAGGTTGGCGCGCAATGCCTGCAGCGCGGGCACGGCGCCGAACAGCAGGCCGGTGGAGAGGCTCGACGCCAGCGCGTAAAACGAGCACGGCGCCGTCGAGCTGGATGCCGGCGAGGGGAGAGGGCGCTGAAGCCACCCAGCGGGCGGCCGAAGACGCTGCCCGCGCGCGCCACCAGCGCGGCGAGGGCGTGCACGCCGCCCCAGGCGAGCAGCAGGCCGAGGCCGACCACCGAGCAGCGCCAGCACCAGCGCTTCCGTGAGCAGCTGGCGGATCAGACGCAGGCGGCCACCACCGATCGACAGGCGAACCGCGATCTCCCGGCGGCGGGCGGCGGCGCGTGATAACAGCAGGTTTGCGACATTGGCGCAGGCGATGAGCAGCACGGCGCTCACCGCGGCGAACAGCACCAGCACCGAGCGGCGGATGGCCGGGTCCACGCGCAGCTCCGCCAGCGGTTTCACAGCGGCGCTGGAAGCGCCCTTGTCCCCGGGGGGAACGGTACCGCTCGTCGATGCGCCTGCCCAGCTGCGCCGCCTCGGCGTGCGCCCGCTCCAGCGTCACGCCCGGCGCCAGCCGCGCCACCACGCTCATGAAGTGCGCCCACCTTCCCTGCATCATCGGGCTGCCAATGGTGGCCATCGGCAGGAAATGTCGGCTGCGCCGCTCAGGCCGCGGAACCCGGCGGGAATCACGCCCACGACGATCACCGGCGCACCATCCAGCTGCACGGTGCGGCCCACCACGCCCGGGTCCGCCTGGAAGCGGCCTCGCCACAGACGCTCGCCCAGCAGCGCGACGCCGGCCCGGCCGGGATCGCGCGTCTCCTCCTCCGTGAAGACACGGCCGGCGCGCGGCCGCACGCCCAGCAGCTCGAAGTAATGCGCTGTTACCCGCTCCCCCTGGAGCCGCTCGGGATCACCCGTGCCCGCCAGATTGCCCTGCCAGCCCGCGTAGCCCGCGACCGCCGCCAGGAAATGCTGCTCGTCGCGCAGCAGCTCGTACTTCGGCCAGGACCAGACCATGTCCGGCTCTTCCGAAGTCACCAGGCTGACCTTCACCATGCGCTCCGGCTCGGGGAAGGGCAGCGGCCGCAATAACGCGGCGTTGAGCACACTGAAAATGGCCGTGTTCGCGCCTATGCCGAGGCCGAGCGTGAGCATCACAATGGCCGCGAACAGCGGGCGCCGCCGCAGCGCGCGCAGCGCGTATCGCACATCCTGCCAGAGAGCGTCCACCGTCCAGCTCCTGCTCACGAGAGGAACAGCGTCAGGGATGATCCCGTCAGGCGACGCTGCGTCGTCGCCTTCGATACCCGTGTCCAGGTCCGCGCCGCGCCGCCGCGGAAACCGCACGCGGGCACGGGCGAGCAGCAGCCGCCACGGGTACTGCCGCAACTGCCGGCGCAGCCAGTGCCCCGCCTCGATCTCGCCTGCCCACTCGCGCCGCACGAGGTACAACTCTTCCAGCTCGCCCAGTGCGGCCTCGCACTCGGCCGGCGAGAGCAGCAAGCGCAGCTGCACACGCAGGAACCACGAAGCGCGCGGCATGCCCCCGCCCGCGGCCGGCCGCGTCATGCGCGGTCAAGCTCCGTGGCAATGCCTTCCCACAGGCGAACCAGCGCGCGCCGCGAATCACGCAGGCGCCGCACACCGCGCGGCGTCGAGTCGGAAATAACGGCGCACGCGTCCCACGTCTCTTCCACCGCGTGGTCATCCATGCGCGAGTGCAGCAGACCCTTGTCCTCGAGACGGCGCAGTGCAATGAACACCGCGGGCTGCGACACCTCGCGACCCGTGCGCTCTTCCAGCTCCAGCACAATGGGCCGCTGTACGCCTCGCCACCCAGCCGCACCAGTACCAGCATCACCTGGTGCTCGAATTCGCCGAGGTTCGCGCATCCCATGCGGGCTCCCGTGGCAGTGCGCGGCGAGGCATGGCCGCCGCGCTCGTGGGCGTGCGGCTCACAAGCATTGTTATCGAGCTGGCCGGCCCACGTTACACCGGCGTCCCGCCGGTATCAATGGCAATGTTCGCGAGGCGGCTAGACCGG
>CAWCRS010000003.1:0-1100689 GCA_963798085.1 uncultured Gemmatimonadales bacterium | reverse complement strand
ACCTGGCGGTCAGCTCCGGGGCTTCGTGAACAAACGCACGTTATACGAAAATGTTCTTCGGCAGATATGAGGCAGGCAGCACAAGTCGTCCTCGTTCGAGTGGGAGGGCATTATGGATACAGTAGACCTTCCGATGCAGCAAATCCGTGTCAAGGCCGTACACAATAGCTACGGTGTGGCCAAGCTGCCGATCGCCGATCAGCTCACCTGGCACGCTGACCGTCCATACAAGGGTGGCAGCTGCGGCGTCGAGCTTGACATTGTCCAGGATGTGAAGGGTTGGAGCTGGTCTGTTCAGCATGGAGGCAAGTATTCGAAGAGCACGAAAGGGCAATTGAGCGCAGATCCACCCGAACTTGATCGTTGGTCCGCCGAGCAAGGGGGGGGCATTGACCCATTTTCGTGCATTTCGATATCAAGAACTCACCCGGCTCGGACCGAGAATTCGCCACGGCGTTTGACGCCTACATTAGAGACGCCATGTCCGGCTCGATGTTCTACACGCCTGGGGAACTGCTTGGAAGCGCGGCGACCTTGTTGGACGCCGCGAGCTCCGGCTGGCCAACCGCACGCGCGATATGGGGGCGCTTCATTTGTTGCATGTCAGGCGGTGAGCTTGATCGCACTTGGACATACGTCGACTGTTCTCTGAATGAGAGGCTGTGCTTCGTCGACAGGAACGTCAACGAAACAATCGAGACGGGCTCAACGTTCCCCCTCGACCAGCCGAATCGGTTGTTCTACAATTTCCGTTATGATCGCTTGGTCGCCACAAAGCTTCTCGTGGAGCCTGAATTCAGGCCCGCGCTACTCTTTCGGGCATATGAGGTCAACGATGACGTGTCGTGGGCCAAGGCATGCCGTCTTGGCGTCAACTTGATCGCGACCGATCAGGCTTACTTCACAACGTGGGCATCAGTTGCGCAAGATGGGCCGCTGGGGCCGATCACTTGAAGGGCCATCCGGCACAGTGCCTGAACCGAGGCGCCGAAGAACACTTCGTATAACACAAATTTCACGCTCAGCGGCCTGGTGGCCGCTGGCCGCCGCGAGTGGCCGAAGCGGTCACGCACGGAAGGGCTGGTGGAACGGCCTGCGCCGCCCATGCGGTCGGCTCCGGCACGTCGTGAACTTCTGAGACGTTATCTGACATGCGCCAATGGTGAACATGCGAGGGTTTACGCTGGCGGCCGCTGAAGAGCGGGCGGCCGACGAACTCATTGCCGCATTGGATGGCGTTGGCATTTCCATTGTCGAGGGCAGTTCGCTCGAACGGATGGTCACCAGCACGAAGGAGATCACTGAACGCGCCCGGGAGGGAGTGCCCATCCCGTGCAACCACGACATCCGGCCTGAGTACAGCGATATGGCCGCCCTCGCGGAGCTCGCAGCCCAGTTGCTTGGGGCGTCACAGAACAAGAGCTTCCCGCGACTAGTCCCACATTTGCAGCTTCTTAACAAGGCCGAAGCGAGCCAGAATCGTCCCGCAAAGATTACTGATCAAGATGCGAACAAGATCTTCGAGCTCTATGCCAGCATGCTACGCGATGCAGTGGACCCAGGACGTACGCCTGGACGATCCGCATTATTCGAATCGGCAGCAATCCCGACGTCATTGCCAGCCTGCCGGACGGCCGCCTGGGTATCGCATGCAAGGTACTCCACTCCAGGAGTCCTCAGACAATGATCGACCGCGTGTCAGATGGCATTCACCAAATCGACAGGGGCGATTGCGATCAGGGATTCGTCTTTCTCAACCTTAAGAATATTATTGACCGCACACGTTATTGGCCTGGTGAAAGGGATAAGGCCGGCGGCTACACATGGGGAGCCTTTGGTGATCCCGCAATACCGCTGCGCCTCTTACTTGAGGAGATTGACTCCCTGCGGGGTGCTGTCGTCAGCCACGTCGGCGGTTCGGAGCCGCTTGTCGAACGATTCTGGATTCGACGAAGGCGGCACCCGCAATTGTCTTTTATGCCCACGTGATGTGTGCAGTGCTGAAGGGTGGTCGCCCCGTAACGTCCACCTTGCGCACGGCTTACGTTGTCACGGCAGGACCCGTGGACGATGCCTTGAAGCTCAGGCTTAAGGACCTCAACCGAGTTCTCTCGGCGATTCCGACAGCATAGGCTTAGCCCAGGCAGGCGCACGTCAGATAACACAAGTTTGCCGCAGGCCGCGCTGGCGCGCGGCGGCCGCCGCGGGCAGCCGAAGCGGTCACGCAGGGAAGGGCGGCGGACATGCCTGCGCCGCCCTTGCGGTCGGCTTCGGCACGTCGGCAACCTCTGAGACGTTAGCTGACATTCGAACACCATTGTGGCGTGCCGTTCGTTAAGCCTGGGCGCGTATTCCATGAGCAGCTGGCGTGGTAGGAGCATCGGGTCGGGAAGGACCGGACGTCCCTTACGGGAGTAGATGGCGGTGGGCGTGGATCGATTGTCGCGCGCCGGGGGTCGAACGGGCCGGCTTGGAGAGAGCGATGAGCAACGTGGCTTGTTGGTTCTTGTCGCGGGGGGAGCGCACCCTTCTCCGGGAACTTCGCCAAGGGTATGCCCCGGAGGCCGGTGCCAGCATTGCTGTGGATCGTACGTTGCCGGCCTTGCAGCGCCTCTTGAGCAAGGGCATCATCGCAGAAGACCAGGGTGGCCGACTTCACCTTCAGGAGGCAGTCCTGTCGCAGTATGGCAGAGCTAGGGCTTGGCGCTTGGCGTTATTCACCCTCGTGCTCGTGGCCGTGGCTCGCTTGCTCAGCTGGATGTACTCGCCAATGAAGGCAATCGTGATACTCGCCATCTTGCTGGCCGCCGACCAGGTGTTTCTGCATCTGGAGTCGCGAGGCTTGATGAATTACCGCCGGGTGGGTTTGAGTCGCGGAGCGGCCACCTACCACACGCTTCAATTGAGTGCTGTGTTCGATCCGGGTTTTGCGGAAGTGCAGGACGTCAAGTATGCGGTGGAACGGCAGGCGGACGATTCCGGTGCTCCTCCTCCAGCGGACGATGCGCCGACGGAGTAGACGAGTGCGGCACGCCCGTCCGAATGATCGCAGCCGGTACGTGACCATGCAGCCAGAATGGACGTCCCGAGCAGAGCGGCAACGCAACCAGGTGTTCGAACGTCAGCTAACACGCTAGTTCATGCTGCGCCGCGCGTGCGCGCGGCTGGCCGCGCAATGGCCGAGGCGAGTAGCTTGGGAAGGGCGCGGACACGCCTGCGCCGCAAGCGGCTTCGGCGCGTCATGAACCGCCATCACGTTAGATGACATGCTCCGGCCCTATCGTATTCCGAGCCGAAATCGCTCAACGAAGCTGACCTTGCAGCCTCGCGCGCAAACCAGCAGGATTCAGTTCAGACCGTCGTCTACACGCACGGACAGTCGCGAAGAAGAACCAAATGACTTCATCCAAGCGAATCTGGCATGCCTGATCTGCTAAGTAGCTTTCTCGGAGTGCCGCCCGATGCACTTGACGGACATGGTGTATTCAACGCCTTCATTGATCTGGATTCACAGCTCCACGTCGATCCCCATCTGCTCGCGGTCAGTAGCGTCCCAGAAATGCACGAGGCTGCAACTGCAGTCACCGCCCACTTCGAAGATCTTGTTACACTTCTCTCCCTGTCGGATAAACCTGAGGGGCCACTCTGGGACGAGGCAAGAAAACGTCTTCAGTTCAAGGAACTGCGCGGCGTTTCGCTCGGCTACTCCAAGGACAGCGGCGACGGGTCCGCGGTAGGAGCCGGCTTGGCCAGAAACCTTGCCGACCGCGCATTCAGAATTATCAAAGCCGGCGAAAGAGATCCTCGAATATTCGAACTCGTCGGCTTGTTCACCGACGACTACGGCCCAGATCGGATCAGCGATGTGGTTCTTCGAATCGCGGAGGGACCATTCGCCAAGTACACCGAGCGCGTTGCAACAACCCTGGGCGTGGCAACGAAACCGGTGACCATTCGCGGGTCCCCGTACCAGCTTCCGGTCGATCGTTACAAGGGCAAGATGCGCCATATCTATTTCGTCCCCAGAGATGTTCTTCGCGAGTTGCCGCTTGCATTGAGCTACTCTGAGATCGCCGCTGTGGCGCAGTACAACGCTTCGGTGAGATCAAAGATCAACGAGCTCTTTGCCACAGTCGCCAAGGGCCGGCGGCCATCAAAGGCGCAATTGTGGGATCGCGTTCGTCACAACCCCGACCTAATGAAGGCTCTACTGCAAGTCTATCGCGATGCCCACGCAGACCCATATGACTTCTACCTGGATCCAGCGGCTGAATTGCGCCGCTTCTTGAGCGCGCAGGACCTGGCCGCAAAGCACCCGCTGACCATTCACAAGCCCGTCCAGGGGTGGACATCCGCGTCAGCCTTGGACGCCGTAAAGGAAATATGTGACCATTTCAAGCGTCTTGTTGAGCGCAATGGCTTGTGGGACGCTCTGTGGATTGACAAGAGGGAGCGCACATCTATCACGGAGCGAGCGATCCAGCGAATATTCTTTGGAATCGCCCTCACATACTGCCGTGAAGGCAGCCCAGATCTGGACATATCGCCCGAGACAAACGCCGGCCCTGGACCGGTCGACTTTAAGTTTAGCCACGGATCTGCAGCCAAGGTTACGGTGGAACTGAAGAAATCGAACCACAGCCGCCTTGTCCACGGATATGAGACTCAACTAAAGCGCTACAACGAGGCAGAGCGAACACTGGCAAGCGTCTTCCTGATCATTCGTGTTACAGACGACGACACCAAGATCAAGGCCGTCTTGACGCTTCGGGACGAGGCAGTGGAGCGAGGTGAGCAAGCGCCTGATATCGTGGTTGTTGATGCCAGGCCGCAGGAGTCCGCAAGCAAGTTCTAGCAGGCGGCCGGCAGATCCGGACTCCGGGCAGGCACGGTGACGTTCCAGGCAGGCCGGAGCACGTCATCTAACACGCCATTACACGCTCGGCGGCCTGTCGGCCGTCGGCCGCGCAATGGCGGAGGCAGGCACAAACGGAGCGTGGCGAACGCGCCATCGAACCCGATCCCTGCAACCTCGCCTCGACCGTGCGCACGTTGCTTCGCGGCCGGTGAGCTTGCCGCGGGCCGCTCGGCGCCGCAAAGCAAGCCATCCACCAATAACGCCGCTCATACGGAGAGAGATTCTCAGCTTGGTTACCCGTTTCCCGCAACCTGCTAATCCCTATCCCGGCCATTCCGGCTCGCAGACCTATGGGGTCCATTTCCACGCGTCCAAAGCACTATTGCGCCCCTCGCCGCAGCATCCAAGCCGTACCGTTGGCCTGCGTCAAGCGGCGACAGATACTCAACACTCTCCAGGTCTTCGAGACGCATTGATCCTACCAAGCTGCCACCATCGCCTATGACGACACCATTGAGAACTACTATAACCATCATGCAACCGGGCTTCTGCTGGAAATCCAAAAAGCGCCGATCCGATTCAATGCAGGCCGAGTGCTGCCGTTCGCTCTTGACTATCACTCCGCCGCCAAGTTCGCGAATAGCTGAGAAGATCGACGCTCCGTGAGCCTCCAGCAGCGCCATGCGGCCGCCGTCAAGCACATGCTTATCATTTCCGAAACTACTTGCACCCGGAGCCCCACCGGTGCTCGCTCGCACATTGACCGGCGGCAGAGCAATCAGATTGACCTGCAGTACAAACGCAGGCAAGGTAATTACGCCATGTTCAAGGACGGTGACCTCTCTGACTTGGGAGCTGTGGCCCGAGTGCTCTGCGTGCAAGAGATATCTCCCGGCGCCTTCCGCATGGAGACGAAAGAAGCCCCTGCTATCGGTTTCTGTTCTCATCAACACCACGCTGTCGACAGACATCAGAACGACAGCTGCACGCGAAATGGCCATCCGCGACACCTCTTCAACGACACGTCCACGGATCTCCTGCGCGAAGGCAGACGACGACCACCACGCCTGTGCGATGCATGACATCACCAGCGTCACCACTATCCGGCCAAACCAGGACACCATCCGCGCCTCCCGACAACCTGCAGGAACCCGTACCCGCGGGTCCAAGGCCGCTTCGTCCAAGTAAGGAGCAGGGCAACGCGCGTGCCCTGCTCCTCCTGCGCACCAGACAACCGACTTACAGCTCACAGCCGTACACGCTATCGGTACAGGTATACCCCTCGGCGGGGATAATGAAGGTCGGCGCAACACACACGTCAAAGGGATCTGGGTCGCAACCTTGGTTGCAGATCGCGTAATAGTTGGGATCGTCCGGGTAGTCTGGATTGCAGCCAGGTCGCAATCCTTGCTTCGCGACCGGTGAGCTTGCCCCGGGCCGCTCGGCGCCGCATCCTGGATGCGGCCCACGCTATCACCCCTACTGTTTCCCTGGCAGGAGCGCACCATGCGCCCATTCCGCATAGCTGTCGCCGCGATCGTGGCGGTCGCGCTCGCGAGGACGCCAGCCGTCGCACAGCAGGTGACGGTCACGCTGGATCGGTCCATCGCCAGTGAGCCCACGACCGGCCGGCTCTTCGTCATTTCGGACGGACGAACGCGCGCGAACCGCGCTTTCAGGCCGGCAGTTACGGCGGCAGCGTTCCCTTCTATGGGATCGATGTCGGCGGGTGGAAACCCGGGGCCGAGACCACCGTCGGCGCGCAGGTGCCCGGATTCCCGTTCGACGACATGGCCCACATGCCTGCGGGCGACTACTACGCGCAGGCCGTGCTCAACGTCTACACACAGTTCCACCGTGCGGATGGTCACGCGGTGTGGGTGCACGCGGATCAGTGGGAAGGACAACATTGGAGCACGTCGCCGGGGAACCTCGTGAGCGAAGTGGTCAAGGTCCATTTCGAGCCGAACTCGCGCACGGCGGTGCGGCTCGCGCTGACGAAGAAGCTGCCTCCGGTAGAGGTTCCGCCCGACACGCGTTGGGTCAAGCGCGTGAAGATGAAGAGCGAGCTCCTGTCGAAGTTCTGGGGCGCGCCGGTGTACATTGGGGCCACCGTGCTCCTGCCCAGGGGGTTCGCCGAATCGTCGAACGAGCGTTACCCGGCCATTTACAGCCAGGGCCACTTCGGGCTGGGCGCGCCGTTCGGCTTCGTCGACCCGGCTGATTCGGGCGCGGCTCGCGCGGGCCGCGCGGGACGCGGGGCCGGCCGCGGTGGCCAGCCCAGCGTGTGGGACCCTGCTCTCTCGAGCGCGCGCGAGAGCGGGTTGGAGTTCGCTGAAGCGTGGACGAGCAACGCCTTCCCACGCTTCGTCGCCATCAGCTGGCAACACCCCACGCCCTACTACGATGACTCGTACGCCGTGAACTCGGCGAACAACGGACCGTACCAGGACGCGCTCCTCACCGAGCTCGTGCCCGAGCTCGAGCGGCGATTTCATTCCATCCCCGAGGCGAACGCGCGGTTCCTCACCGGCGGCTCCACCGGCGGCTGGGAGTGCGCCGCGCTGCAGATTCAGCGCCCGGACTTTTTCGGCGGTGCGTGGTGTCTCTATCCCGATCCGGTCGACTTCCGGCGCAACCAGACCGTCGACATTTACGCGGACTCGAACGCGTTCTTCCCTAACAACGCGTTGCCACCGGTGCCGGAGCGATCCATGAGCCGGACGCCGGAGGGTCAGGATCTTCTGTCCTTCCGCATGATGAGCCGATTGGAAGCGGTGCTCGGGGACCATGCGCGCAGCGGCCAGCAGTTCGATGCGTGGGACGCCGCCTATGGACCGGCGGGCGCCGACGGATACCCGAAGCGTCTATGGGACCGGTCCACCGGCGTAATCGACAAGAGCGTCGCCGCGTACTGGCGGGACCGCGGTTACGATCTCACGTGGAACCTGCGCCAGAACTGGCCGCGCATTGGATCGCAGCTGGCCGGCAAGATGCACGTCTATGTCGGCGACATGGATAACTACTACCTGAACCTCGGCGTCTACCTGATGGAGCAGGAGTCGAAAAAGCTCACCAACCCACCGGCGAACTTCACGTTCGAGTACGGCCGCCCCATGAAGCCGCACGGCTGGCAACCGTTCACCAACGCCGAGTTAGTGCGGCTGATGGATGCCTTCCGCCGGAGACACATGACCACGTCGTAGGTGGAGTCGACCCGGTTTCGTGGACACTGACTCTCCACGGGGGAGAGCGCTGCCCCTCAGACCTGCGCGCCAAAACGCGCGAACATTTCGCGACGCCCGTGCGCAGTGACGATCAGGCCACGGCTGCGACGTTCGCGAACGACCCATTTCCGCCGCAGCGCACAGTCCAGCAGGGCCGCACCGAGCGCTCCGCCGAGATGCGGCCGCCGCTCACTCCAATCGAGACAGCCGTACGCGAACCGGCGGCGACAGGCGCGCAGATCTTCGACGTCGATTCCCAATGCGGCCATCGCTTTCTCTCCGCTCGTCGTCAGATCGCCATCCCCCCGGCGCTTTGAGCCACTGGCGGCGAACCAGCCCAGCGCGACGAAGCGATCGTACAGCGTGACGCCGAGGACCCCCGCGATGTGATCGTAACAGGTTCGCGCGCTGCGCAACGGGCTCGACACGGCCGACGTGTTGACGGGTGATCGGTCGGCCAGCACGCTCAGCGTCTCGAGCGCGGCCGCGACATTGGCATCCGCCAACGCATAGTAGCGCTGCCTTCCGTGCGCGCTCACGCTCACCAGCCGCCGCGCCTTCAGAAGCTGCAAATGAATGCTGGCCGTCGATGGCGTGACGTCGGCCATCAGCGCGAGCTCGGTGCTCGTGCGCGGGCGACCATCGATCAGGCCGTAGAGCATGCGCGCCCGCGTCGCGGTGCCGATCGCCGCCGCGATCTCCACCACGTTTGTCCCAGGGGAGCGATCGACATCCATTGTTTGACAGTACCCAAAGCGTGCACTGCACGCAAGACGTACATTGCCGATCGTTAACGAAGCGTTCAGCCACTCCATGGCCGGGTGATGAGGGCGATCCCATGACGGACGCCGAGCTCGAGGTGCTTCGCTATCCAATCGGGCGGCGCGAGCAGAGCACCGGGTATACGACCGCGTCGCGCAACGCGGCGATCGACGACATCGCGGTGCTGCCGGCGAGTGTTCGGCAGGCCGTGGCCGGGCTGGACGATGCGCAGCTCGACACGCAGTATCGCCCCGGTGGCTGGACCGTGCGCCAGGTGGTGCATCATGTCGCGGATGCGCACATTGTGCTCTACGTGCGAACGCGAATCGCGCTCACGGAAGGCAATCCACCGGTGAAGTTGTGGGACGAAGTCACCTGGGGTGAGCTGCCGGACGCGCTGACAATGGCGATCGACGCGTCGCTCTCGATCCTCGAAGCGCTGCACGCGCGATTTGTCCATCTGCTGGCACGGCTCACGTCCGAGCAATTCGGCCGTTGCATGCAGCATCCCCTGTGGGGCGTGATCCCGGTCGATGAGCTGGTCGAGATCTGCGCGTGGCATGGCAGGCATCATGTGGCGCACATTCGCAGGCTCCGTGAGCGCAGCGGCTGGTGAGCGTCGAAACGACGATCGCACCGTGGCTATCCGTGCCCGACGCGGGCTCCGCCGTTGAGTTCGACTTTACATTAGGAGTGTGCCCGAGATGGTCAAGCGGAGATCTGCGATTGAGCATTCTGAGCATCGAAGCGAACGGCGCGTCGTTTCATGTGGCGCGCACCGGGACCGGGCCGATGCTGCTCCTGCTGCACGGATGGCCCGAGTTCTGGCTGGCCTGGGAACTGGTGATGGAACGGCTCGCCCATCGCTACACCCTCGTCGCACCCGATCTCCGCGGCTTTGGCGAGAGCGAGAAGCCCGGGGGTCCTTTCGGACCGGATGCCCATGCCGACGATGTGATAGAGATCCTCCGAGCGCTCGGCGCCGAGCGCGTCGGCATCGTTGGGCACGATGTGGGTGGTGCCGCGATGCTGCGGCTGGCGCGCAAGGTACCGGACCTGCTCGTCGGCCTGTTCTTTCTCGATTTCGTCCATCCGGGTATCGGGCCGCGCATGGGTGCGCCCGATCGGCTGGCCGAGATCTGGTACCAGTCCTTCAATCAGACGGAGATGGCGCCGGCGCTCGTGGGGGCGACGCGTGAGAGTTGTCGCGCCTTCATTGGCCATTTCCTGCGCCACTGGGCGCATTGCAAAGAGGCGCACGACGCTGTGCTCGAAGCCTATGTCGACAACTTCCTGAGGCCCGGCAATCTGGAGGGTGGCTTCGCCGACCGCGAGGAGCCGGACCGCACTGCACAGGAGATTGACAGGTTCTTCTCGCGCCTTGCCTGGAATAGAGATCTCTCATGACCTGGTAAGCAGGCCCGGCGAGGCGGCCAATCCCTGACAGGCCCACGACCCCAGCGGCGACCGCGAGCACCGACGGCCGCCGCGCTGGCGCGTACCACGGGCGCGTATTGCCGTTCGCCCGTGCTGACCCCCTGGCTTCGGTGGCGGCGTGCGGGGCCGCCGCGATCGATCTTGAACGGCCGTAGCACAGCCTCACGTCAGCCAGACGGCGAGCGGAACACTGACGCGCGCGCGAGGAGAGCGGCCGCTCTTCGTGCAGCCCGTGGTGCAAATCGGGAACGGCCTGACACCCGATCACGATCGGCAATGGATCCGCGGGTTGTGCACGGAGCGGACATGGCCATGGGAGAGCGCGAGGGCGATGAAGCTGACGGAGCTACCGGAAGCGATGCTGGAATGGCAATGGCATATCGAGAGCGGTGGGAAGCAGAGGTCGCCGCTATGCGGCGGGTGCTCGCGGGCCTTGCATATGAAGGAGGAGTGCAAGTGGGGTAAGCCCACCTGCACGTGGACGGGAAGAACATTGTCATCATGCAGGGCTTCAGGGTTCCGAAGCGACCCGCGTTTCAAGCGCGCCTTCGAGGCGCTGACACCGGGAAGGCAGAAGAGCTACCTCCATCACTTTGTCGCGGCCAGGCTGTCGGCGACGTAGCACGAATCAGGAAGGCAATGCCGGCCATCCTCTGAGGCAGAGGGTTCCTGCAGAGGCGACGTCGAGATGCGGTCTAACAAGGCGTTGTAGCCAACGTTGGACGGAAGATACTGCCTTGCACCGCAGCGTCAGCTCGCGGATGGGCCGCGTGAGGAAAGGAATCGGGTATGGGCAGACTCGTGTTCGGAATGAACCAGTCGCTGGACGGCTACGTCGACCATATGGCGTTTGCACCCAGCCGTGCGCTCTTCCGCCATTTCATCGAGGAGGCTCGGGGGCAGGCGGGCAGCGTGTACGGTCGCCACATGTACGAGGTCATGCGTTACTGGGACGACGATCATCCTGAATGGGATGCAGACGAACAGGCCTTCGCGGCGGCGTGGCGGAACCAGCCGAAATGGGTCGTCTCGCGCTCGTTGAAGTCAGTCGGTCCTAACGCCATGCTTGTGGGCGATGATCTGGAGGGCGCGATCCGCGAGCTGAAGGTGGAGCGCGACGGAGAGATCGAAGTTGCCGGCCCGGGCCTGGCGCAAAGTCTCACCGACCTCGGCCTGATCGATGAGTACCGGATCTACCTGCACCCCGTCGTGCTGGGTCACGGCAAGCCCTATTTCGCCCGGGCCCGGCCGCCGCTCCGCCTCATTGCGCATGATCGGATCGCGGAGGATGTGATCCGGTTGACCTACGTTCCCGCCTGACCTCGCGAATCGGTGGTGGAAAGCGCGGCGGAAGCCAGATTGTGATTCAGTCCCGATTCGGGGAAGGAAAGCGGGTCGCTGCTTCAGGTCCATCATTCTGAAGCCGAAAGTGCCCGGTCGTCCATGGTGAACCCCCGCGGGCGCTGCTGCGGAGATTTCCGTGCAGGGGTTCCTGATTACCGCGTGGTCAGGCATTCACGCGTGCATGCACGCGTGCCGTGCTCCACAAGGGTGGCACCGCCGCGATTCACGTGCGAATTGACTTCCGGTGGACGCATCAGCCTGAATTGCGCTGAAGCTGTCTGGTGGATGGCTCCAACCGGGAAGGCGTGGTCAGGGACGGTTCGACGTGGGGTTCGCGGTTCCGGCATGTCACAGGACTCGAACGGATCACACCGATGAAGCAGAACGATATTCGGAGCATGACGTCGATTCTCTCCGTGCTGCTCCTCTCTCTGCACATCTCGCAGGACATTGTCTTCGGGTTCGACCGCGCGGGGCTGAATCATTTGGTCGGCGTCGCGATCCTGCTCGTGATCGTCTGCGGGGCCGTGCTGCTGCGAACACGGCTGTTGGGCAAGGTGATCATGCTGCTTGGCGGCGTAATGGCCGCTGGAATGCTGCCTCTGCACATGCGACATGGGTTGCGCCCCGAGTTTCTCGAGACTGGCGGTGCCCTCCTGTTCATATGGACTCTCTATCTCCTCGGAGTGAACGGAGCGTTTTCGATCATCCTGGCGGTCCGGGCATTGCGCACCCGGCGGGTCGTGTCGTGAAGCAGCGCCTTCCCGCTGCTGCGCGATCACGCGTCAGATTCCCGGACATGTCTTTCGACGCGGTTCCCCGGTGGGTGGCCGACCAGTCGCCGGCACCACGAGTCGCCACCCGTCTTTCGCCCCGGCGCTGGTCGTCGCGGCGGTCGTTCGTTGCGCCCGCGGCTCGCGTCTGCGGCTCGCGGTCGGCGCACTGCTGCTCGGAGGTCTGTCCCTTGTCTGCGTCGCGGCCGGCGCGCAGCGCGTCGCGCCTGCGATGGGCAGCGTCGCGCGAAGCCTGGGTGTGCAGGCCGCCACTGACGAGCTCGAGGAACAGGCGGCCGCGCGCGTCGCCGCTGCGGTGTGCAGCAAGCGCGTCGTCGTTCTCGGCGAGTTGCCGGAGCACGGCGAGGCGCGCGGGTTCGGCGTGAAGGCGCGCGTCGTTGAGCGCCTGGTGACACGCTGCGGTTTCAGCGCGGTGCTGTTCGAGGCGGGAAGCTACGACTTCTTCGGCCTGGAGCAGGCGATCGCGACGACACGGCAGGCCATGGGCAGGGCGGCCAGTGCGGGCCCGACCGACTCGCTCCAGCTCGCGCTCGCCCGCGCGATTGCCGGCCTGTGGTGGACGCGGGAGCTCGCCGGTTGGCGGAAGTGGCTCGTGCAGGAGGCGGTGGCGGGCCGCGTGACGATTGGCGGGGTCGACGATCAGCCGAGCGCGACAGCGGCCTTCGCTCGCGCAACGCTTCCCGGTCTGGTGGGCGCCGCCGCGCCGCCTGCGCGCGCGACCGAGTGCCAGGCAGCCGTCGCGCGCTACCTCGGCTGGGGCTACACCGCGGCCGTGCCCTACGACAGCACAGAGCGCGCACGGCTGGCGGACGAGTCTGCCGGAGTGCGGCCAGTAGACTGACCGTGACCCGCCCTCGTGAGTCTGTTCCCCCACGCGTGGCCACACCGAGGGTGTCGCAAGCATTGTCACGGGCTGCGTACGTCCGGACCACGGCGTCAGACTCGAAGGCCGAAGCTCGCGTGGAAGCCCCGGTGCTCCGTCGGCTGCCCTGTGCCGGTCGGCACTTCGATCGTGCTTCGGCTCGATTCGGCCAAACGGGACCCGGCGGCGTTCGATGGACCTGAGGACTTCGAGCCGGGCAGCTCGTGTCGATTTCGACCGGCCTCGTTCGACGTACTGATGCGGCCGCGAAGGGCGCGGCCGCCGACACGAACCGGAGTCAGGAGAGAACCATGCGCTTCATGATCATTGGCAAGGCAACGAAGGAATCGGAGGCGGGCGTGCTGCCGGAGCCGGAAGCGTTCATCGCAATGCAGAAGTACAACGAAGAGCTGGTGAAGGCGGGCATCCTCCTCGGCGCCGAGGGCCTCGCTGCGAGCTCGAAGGGTGCGCGCGTCAAGTTCAGCGGCGACCAGCGCACCGTCGTCGATGGGCCGTTCACCGAGACGAAAGAGCTGATTGCGGGCTTCACGATCATTCAGGTGAAGTCGCTGGAAGAAGCGATCGAGTGGGTGAAGCGGGCGCCGAACCTCTCCGCGAACGGCGAGGCGGAGGTCGAGATCCGCAAGCTGATGGACGTCGAGGACTTCGGTGAGGCGTTCACGCCGAACGAGGAAATCGCAAAGGTGAAGTTTCAGTAGAGCTGGCCCTCACGCCTGGATGAGCGACAGCTCGGCGCTGCGGACCGCGCCGGGCGACGATGTCAGTCGGCGCCTCGACGCAGGCTCCGCTTCTCCTGCCCGGTCAACCCGGCCGCGCCGGCATTCCCCTGCGCGTCGGGCAATTCTCGCTGTACTGCTCGCCTGGCCAACGCGAGCGAACCGGAGGCGCAGACCATGGTAGCGAGTGCGAACGTGGGGGCGATCAGTCGTACGTCTCCCCAGCCAAGGGACGCGGCCCTGGCGAACCCGCCCGCCAGCAGCAGGCCGCTGATCGCGCCCCACACCGCAAAGCGCGGAAGCGACATTTGCTCAAAACTGCGACGGCGCTCGATCAGCGTTAGGGACGTGGAGAACAGGACTCCAGCAAGGAAGCCGGATACGCCGAGGACGACAGGGATGGGGACGTCGGTATTGATGCCGAGAACCCACCGCGGCATGCCGCCGATAACGGACCAGACCGCTCCCCAGGTGAAGCCCGTCCCGATTGCACCGCGAATACGTCGCAGCCATGTCCGCATGATCGCCTCCGGCCCTGGCGCCGTTCACCTCCCCCGGCCCCGGCCTTCACCGGGCGCCGCCGACTTTGCATTGCAAAGTATGGGTCCGGAACGAGCGGTCAAGGGCGCGAACCGCCGGTGGAACAGTCTGCCCAGGACGCAACATCAGCGTTGGGATTCCTGATGCCTTTCGCGCTGGTAGTCGTTCGTATGAATGTGCAGGCGCCGGTCGAGCCTGCCGCTTACCTTCCATGCGTTGGCCAGCCACTGACGTCGCTGTGCAATTCCGGTCGAGGGAAGCCACGAGTGGAGCACCACCCGACGTTCGCAATTCGTGAAGCATGCGTCGAGGACGTGTCTCCGCTCGCGGTACTCCGTGCGGAGACGTTCAAGGAGGCTCATGGGCAGCGCGGCTCTCCGAGCTACGCTGCACGCGCCGATCCTCAGCGCGATCAATCCCGATCTGTCCGCATTCCGGCGCCGCGGCGGCAAGCTGATCCAGTACCACGGCTGGAATGATCCGCTGATCTCGCCCTACAACAGCATCGATTACTACGAAAGCGTGTTGCAGTTCATGGCGGCGGGCCGATCGCGCTCGGAGGCTCTGGCGGATGTGCGCAACTTCTATCGCCTCTTCATGGAGCCGGGCGTCAGGCACTGCGGCGGCGGGCCCGGCCCGGGCGCCAGCGTCCTGGCGTTCCTGAATGCACTGGAGCAGTGGCGGGAGGCGGGCATCGCGCCGGCAAGCATACCGGCAACGCATGTGTCGCAGGGGCGAGAGGATCGCTCGCGACCTCTCTGTCCCTATCCGGGCGTGGCAAGGTACAAGGGATCAGGAGATGCCACCGAAGCCGTGAACTATGCGTGTCGGGAGTCGTAGCACTGCGCGATCAATGCATCTGAAGCGTGGTCCCCATTCTGGCGTCAGGCGCAGCTTGCGGCGTTGCGCTGCACCGGCGAGTGTCCTGCCGCGTTGCCCTGCGTTGTCAGATTCGTACGGAGGCGCCTGCAAATGGAGCAAGCCGGTCCGCACTACCTGCGCGTGTCGATTGGCCGCTGGAGCATTGACCTGTACTCGGCGGAGGCCGAGCGCATCCTTCAGCAGATCGAGACCGATGGTGTGGCGGTCTTTCGCGCCCAGCCCGGATTCGTCCGCTATCGACTGATGCGTGCGGATGGTACCACGACGGTTGCGGTGGCGGAGTGGGAATCGGAAGCACTCGGCCTGGCCGGCGCACAGCGGTATCGAGCCTGGATGCGGGAGGTGGGCATCATGGATCGCCTTGCTCTCGAAACGCATGCGGGCCAGATCGTGGCCGCATCCTGAGCGCGTACCCTTCGAGCCCACCACCAGCCGCCACGCCGTCAGACCGGGCGTTGAGCGACGACGGCCCGGCGGCTGACCGTCGTCTGCACTGCAAATGCGCGTCAGTCGCATTGGAGAGTCTGCTGCGATGAGGATTCACCTTGCGGTCCTCGTGTTCGTGTGCACGTTCGCGCGTACGGCGAAAGCACAGGCACCCGTGCCCGCGTCGCAGGCGGCGGCGCCGCTGGGGACGTGGCGCGGGACGTCCACGTGCGTCGTGCGTCCCTCCGCCTGCAACGACGAGGTCGTGGTCTACCACATCACGCGGGAGGACGGCCGGCAGACGCTCGCGCTGGACGGCCGCAAGATCGTGCGTGGAACGGAAGAGGCGATGGGCGTTCTTGCGTGCGAGTGGACAGCCGCGGCGGCGGAACTCCGATGTCCGATCCCGAGCGGTGTCTGGCGATTCCGTGTGAATCGCGACAGCCTGGTCGGCGAATTACGGCGCGCCGACAGCACGAAGGTTCGAGACGTCCGCACCGTGCGGGCGCGCTAGATCCTCGCCTCCGGGCCGAGCCCGCCTGACCGCGCTCGCGATGCACGGCCCGACGCACGCTGCGCCTGATGTCATGCCGCCGTCAACCCACCGGCATTCCGATACTGCTGCAATCCGGCGTTGAGGCTCTCGCGTCGACCGCAACCGGAAATCCGTCCGCTCTCGCGCCTCCCCATGTCGGCGGCAGCGGGGGCACGGTAGCATGCAGGGCGAATGACGGGGATGATCGACCGCCTCAACACGGCCCTTGCCGGCCGCTACCGCATCGGGCGCGAGCTCGGAAGGGGCGGCATGGCGACCGTGTATCTGGCCGAGGACCTGAAGCACGGCCGCAACGTCGCGCTCAAGGTGCTGCGGCCCGAGCTCGCCGCCGTGCTCGGCGCCGAGCGTTTCGTGGCGGAGATCAGGACCACCGCGAGTCTGCAGCACCCGCACATCCTGCCACTCTTCGACTCAGGTTCGGCGGACGGCTTCCTCTTCTATGTCATGCCGTTCGTGGAAGGCGAGACGCTGCGCGGGAAGCTCGATCGCGAGGGCCAGCTCTCGGTGGACGACGCGCTCGAGATCACGAAGGTCATCGCGGGCGCGCTCGATTTTGCGCACCGGCGCGGGATCATCCACCGCGACATCAAGCCGGAGAACATCCTCTTCCAGGATGGCGTCCCGCTCGTGGCAGACTTCGGCATCGCGGTCGCGGTATCGACGGCCGGCGGCGACCGGCTCACCGAGACCGGCCTTTCCCTCGGCACCCCGGCGTACATGAGCCCGGAGCAGGCTGCGGGCGAGCTGGAGATCGATGCACGCAGCGACGTCTACGCACTCGCCTGCCTGACCTACGAAATGCTGGCGGGCGACCCGCCCTTCGTTGCGCGCAATGCCGCGGCCGTGATCGCCCGTCACATTACCGACACGCCGCCGCCCATCACGACGGTGCGACGCAATGTGAGCGGGGCGGTCGCGAATGCGCTTGCAGGCGCACTCAGCAAGGCGCCGGCCGACCGGCCGCCGAGCGCCGGCGCATTCGCCACGGCGCTGCGCGCCGAATCCGGCGCCAGGGCCGACGAGCCCGCCATCATCCTGGTGCTGCCCTTCGTGAACCGCAGCCAGGACGCGGACAACGAGTACTTCAGCGACGGCCTCACCGAGGAGATCATCGCGGACCTGTCCAGGCTGCGAGCGCTGCGTGTCATTTCGCGCAACTCGGCGATGACGCTCAAGGGAACGATGAAGAACACGCCCGCCCTCGCGAAGGAACTCGGTGCGACCCACGTGGTCACGGGGTCCGTGCGGCGCGCCGGTGACGCACTGCGCATCACCGCCGAACTCGTCGAGGCGATCAGCGACGAGCCGGTCTGGAGCGAGAAGTATTCCGGCACCACCGAAGACATCTTCGGCATCCAGGAGGAGATTGCGCGGAAGGTCGTCGCCGCGCTCCGAATGACGCTGACCGAGAGTGAGGATCGCCAGGTCGCGGCGCGACCCATTGAGAATCCCGTGGCCTACGACTGCTACCTGAGAGCACGCCACGCCATGTATTCCTGGACGCCGGACGCATCGCAACGGGGGTTGCGGCTCGTGGACGACGCGCTCGCCATCGTCGGGAATACACCGCTCCTCCTGGCGACGAAGGCGCAGCTCTACTGGAACGAGGTGAACATGAACCTCGCGCCAGCCGCGCTCCGGCTTCCGCAGGCTTCGGAACATGTCGACCGCGCGCTGGCGATCGATCCCCGGCATGCGCTCGCCATCTTCGTGCGCGGTCTCGTTTCCGGATCGCGCGGAAGACCGGAGGAGGCGCTCCCGGATCTGTACCTCGCACACGAGCTGTGGCCGGGAGATGCCAACATTCTCGCCGAGCTCAGCCGGTTCTCGAACACCGCCGGCCTCCGTCATCACGGCCGCCTCGTCGAGCGCCTCGCGCTGATCGACCCGCTGACGGCGATTTCGGCTCTCGTGGTCAGTTCCTGGCACTGGACCGGCGGTCGCTTCGAGGAAGGCGTGGCGAGCTGTCGCCGCGCGCTGGAGCTGGCCGCTCCGGCGTCCATGGTTCCGCTGGTCGCGAGCGTACAGCTGGCCGCGAGCGGCCGGCGCACCGAGGCCGCGACCATCCTGCAGCGGACCGCCGGGGCGCTGGCGGGCACACCGCTCGGACGCGAAGCGGCGTTCCTTCACTTTGCTCTGGCAGGCGACCGTGACCGCGCCCTGGCATTCGCTCCCGCAATCGACGGCGTGATCCAGAACGAATTCGCCGCCATGTTCACGGCCGAAGCCTACGCGCTCATCGACCGGCGCGACGACGCCATTGACTGGGCCAGGAAGGCTGTTCAGCACGGCTTCATCAACTATCCGTTCCTGGCGGAGCATGACCCGCTGCTCGGCGATGTGCGCGACGAGCCCGGCTTCAGGCAGCTACTCGCCGAGGTGAAGCCGCGCTGGGAGGCGGTCGTCGACTGGGAGCGGAAGCGGCAGCCATGACGGGGCGTGGCCCGGCTGCGCGCACCCGGCACGCACGAACGCAGTCTCCACTCGCACGCAACGCGTGGAGTAGTCGCCTGCTGGATTGGCGGCCCTCACCCAACGCGCTTCAGGCCAATAGGGACAACCTGGCGCGTCAAAGGGCTTGGTGTTGAGCCATGACTGGAATCGGACCGTGGCCGGTGCCGCCAGTTCCGCGCCGTCCGCCGATCCGATCCTTACGAACAGACGTGCAACCGACAGGTCGCCGGACCGGCAGACGTGTGCAGAATGGATTCGCTCACTCTCTCAAACCCTTGCACCCCCATTCGGCATCCAATCGGGGCGACCGAGCTCACCTCACTCCGGAGAGGTCTTCGATGCACCGCATGACCCGAAGGGTCCGCGGCCTGGCATGCGCGCTGACGGCGGCCATTCTGCTCCCCGTCTCCCTTACGGCGCATCCCGGGACCGGCATTGTCGTCGACCGGCTGGGCCAGATCTATTTCGTCGACATGGTCTCCGGCGTATGGAAAATCGACACGCACGGTGCGCTGACGCCGATACGCGATCTGAACGACCTGGCTGCCGGTCCCGATGGCTGGCTGTACTACACGGAGTTCAACGCGATCCGTCGCCTGAGCCGAGAGGGCCGCGTGTCCACCGTGGCGCAGAACGTTTCGCCGGCCAACTGCGGTTCCGTTCCCGGCATGGGTCCAGCCGATCGCCCGCTCCTGCGCGGACTTGCTGTTGACAGCACCGGCACGGTCTACGTGGCAGCCACGGGATGTGGGAGTGTTCTCCGGATCACACCCGACGGCCGCGTCTCCACCCTCTTCCAGACGGAAGCGCCGTGGTCGCCGACGGGAGTCGCGCTGCATGGCAGCAATGTCTATGTGCTCGAATTCACTGGCGCAGCATCCGACGACCGCCGCGCGATGGTGCCGCGCGTCCGCCGGATCGCGGCGGACGGGACAAGTCGCATTGTCGCGACCGTGGTGCGACGCTAGAATTTCGCGGTCTGCCCTGGCGAACACCGACAGCGGAACGCCATTGGGTCTACGTCCGTGAGATGGCCGGCCATAACGCCGTGTTTGACCAGCTTCCCATGCACGCCGATGCCGAGCTCGAGGGCGTTGGTCGCCGCAGGCGCTTCGAGCGGATCCCCTGCCGCGCGGTAGATGGGTTTCGAGACTGGGCCGACACCCGCGAGACGCTCGAGGCCGTCACCCGCGACGCGACGTTCACGCACGGGGTCTGAAGGCAGATCAGGTCTTCCTGGTGGATGGCGGTCCATTGGGTGATCGACTGGCAGCGGCCGGTGCCGGGCGCGCGGGATACCGACCTGGTTTCTCTGCTGGTGGGGAAGACGCGGATCCGTGGCGCCATGCTGCCGGTCCGATCGTGAGGCTCGTCTGGTTCCTGCGTCTGCACGGGGGCGATCCAGGCGCTGACGGAGTTGTTCCCGCGTTCTAGGGTGACCTTTTCGAGCGTTGGACCGGGCAACCCGTGCGCCAGATCCTGACGCACTGATCTTACACCCCGGGAACAGTCGCTCTACCTTTGCGTTCAAGCGAGCCCGAGTCGTCGGGCCGCATTTCGCGTGCGGCCCGTCGGACACACACCACCTGTTCAGGGATTCCAGCGAAGGATCAGATGGGACGGATCTTCGAGACCAGGAAAGCGACGATGTTTCGCCGCTGGGACCGGATGGCCAAGCAGTTCGCGCGCATCGGAAAGGACATCACGATCGCGGTGAAGGCAGGCGGCCCCGTTCCAGAGAACAACCCCGCGCTCCGGCGAATCATCCAGAATGCGCGCGCCGTCAACATGCCCAAGGACAAGGTAGAGGCGGCGATCAAGCGGGCAGCGGGGCAGGATGCCGCCGTCTACGAGGAGATCCTCTATGAGGGATACGCGCCGCATGGCGTGGCCGTACTCGTCGAGGCCGCAACGGACAACCCCACACGCACGGTCGCCAACCTGCGCTCGCACTTCAACCATGGCGGTGGCAGTCTCGGCTCCGCGGGCAGTGTCGCCTTCGCCTTCAGGCACATGGGCGTGTTCCGCCTGAATCCTGGCGGGATCGACGCCGACTCTCTCGAGCTCGACCTGATCGATCATGGACTCGAAGAGATGGGCGAGAGCACCGGTGAGAAGGACGAACCGCAGCTCGTGATCCGTTGCTCATTCCAGGATTTCGGCCAGTTGCAGCGAGCGCTCGAGGAGCGGGCCATCATCCCCATATCCGCGGAGCTCGAGTACGTGGCACTCAATCCTGTGCAGTTACCGGAAGAACAGGGTAACAAAGTGTTGGAAGTGCTGGACCAGCTCGAACAGGACGACGACGTCCAGAAGGTGTTCCATAACCTCGCTTCTTCCGACGGACAATAGCTTTGCAACGCGGGCGTATCGACGGTGCTCAGCGCGCAGGTCGACCCGGGTGCGTTCGAGCGCGCGAGGAACGAATGACCGCAGATTCCTCGAATGGTTACGAAGGCATTGCCGGGATCTTCCTTGCGCGACGCGGTAAACGCCCTGTTGCCGGCGACGCGATCGGTGCCGCGACAGTTCGGGCTTGGGCCGAGGCGTTGCCGGCGGGAGCGACCGTACGAAACGGGGCTCGCCGACTCGCTGGACGCATGCTTGCCGATGGTGCGCCTGCTCTCCGAGTACACAACGGCGATCGCGTATTCGCGTGCCGGCTTTGGTCGCTCCGAAACGGGTCCCGCGGATCATTCCGTGCCCCATGCCGTCACGGATCTGCATGCGCTGCTGCATCACCTTTCCGTGCATCTGCCGGTCGTGCTGGTTGCGCGCTCGTACGGCTCGCTCATCGTGCGTCTGTACGTATCGCGCTATCCGGAGGATGTGGCCGGCCCGCGCGAACACTGTCGGTCAGCATCGAATTCGAATCGGCTGGCCCGTTGCGCTGTTTGTCCGTCTTCGTGTCATTGACGCATTGCGGGCGGTCGTGGCGGTCGTGGCGCACGACCGTCGTCTCCTCGATCAGGCTCGCCGGGTTACCGGGACGTCGGGTTTCCCTGCCGACGCGTGGCCGGAGGCTGATGAAACGGGACTCAGCATCGGACGCTGTTCGAGAGCGGGCTGAGCGCGGCAGCTCGACCACGCTGCGTCTCACGACGCGCGGCGGACCGATCATGGAAAGGTCGCATCGACTTCGCGCTCGCGACTGAGCGCAAGGCGGCATACCGTGGAAGCAACGACAGGAGAGGAAGGATGAGCAACGAACAGGTGGCACCTGAGACGAAGGGTGTCACGGTGAAGCTCCTGGCGACGGTTGACCTTGGCCCTGAGATCGAGGGCAGGAACACCACACACTGGCTGGAGAACAGAGGAACCGTTCCGGCAGTGGAGATCTCGGTCGATATCGTCAGGCAGGAGTAGTTCCGGCCCCACACCGACAGAGTCGGGCCTGACACCCGGCGCAACGGGATGGACCTGCAACGCGCGAGCAGCGAGGCACGTGCTCGGTCGCCGGCTCCGGAAAGCCAGCGATGCGGCTCGCGCTCCTGGTGAGCATCATGCTCAGCAGCAACTCGAGATCGCACCTCAGAGGCCCGGATGACAATTCAGGATCTTGGCAGTCTGGCCGACCTGATCGCGGCAGTTGCGACAGTCATTGCTCTCCTGTACCTGGCCTCGCAGGTCCGCCAGGGCACGCAGGTGGTGCGCAGCACCCAGTCGCAGGAGTTCGTGCGCTGGAGGACCGAGCTGCTGGCGCCAGCGATCGCCGACCGCGAGTTGACAGCACTGTGGATCCGCGGCGGCGAGGGTTTTGGCGAACTCGATCCCGTCGATCTGCGGCGGCTGATCTTCTTCGAGTGGAGAGCGATCTCCGGATGGAATCACTACTACCACATGCACAGGAAGGGCCTCATTGAGGACCACCACTGGGCGGAGCTGAATTTTCTGATCGAGCGGGTGGGCCGGAGACAGGCCATGAGAGCCGCCTGGCGAGAATTCCGGGATGGGTACGACGATGGCTTCCGGACTTTCATTGCCCCCTACCTCGGCTGACGTGGTTCTCCCGCACGCGTCCACCAGGCCGCTGTGTGGACACGGTGCCATTGACGCCCAACTTTACAGGGCCGACTGCTACGAGTCCGCACCGATATCGACCGCCCGCGTTGTCCTCGAGTGATGGATCATCAGTCGAAGCCGGGAGAAGCACCATGATCGCGCTCCGCGGGCATCGGTCCGCAGGGAGGCCAGGCCGCCATCTGACATGCGCATGGAGCAGACAGCACGCGGCAGCCGTGTGCCCGGGAAGGGAGTATCTTGATAGCCATTGTCACAGCGCGCGGCTCGTGTGCTGCGCCGGGCCGCGCAGGAGAGGCGCAGCCACACCTCTGAGCGGGAGTGAATCATGAAGCGCGTCACGGGTATCGGTGGCATCTTCTTCAAAGCGAAGGATCCGAAGGCTCTGGGTGCCTGGTACAGGACCCACCTGGGAATCGATGTCCAGGCCTGGGGCGGCGCGTCATTCGACTGGAATGGTCCGGACAATCCGCAAGGCATCGGGACGACGGCGTGGAGCCTGTTTCCTGCCGACACGAAGCACTTCGCTCCGAGCGCGGCAGCGTTCATGGTCAACTACCGCGTCGCTGACCTGCAGGGGCTGCTGGCGGCACTGCGATCGGAAGGCGTGCAGGTGGACGAGAAGGTCGACGAATCCGAGTACGGAAAGTTCGGCTGGGTGATCGACCCGGAGGGCAACAAGATCGAGCTGTGGCAACCACCCGATGGACAGTGAACTCCGCACCGCGGGAGCCGCGGGCGCAGTCTCATTCTCGCGGCAGCGCGTGCTGAAACCCTTCCATCACGGCAGGCAATGCCCCGGCCTCTGACGACGGCATCGGAGCACGCTGCGAGCCGACACGGCACCTTGCGACGCGAGCCTGTCCCTGCGAGCCACCGGCGGTCCGGATCCGTTGCGTATCCTGCTGCGACGACTCGACGAGCACCAGTACACTCGGCTGCGAACGCGATTCCATCGGACGACCCCGTAAATCACGGATGGGTCGAGGCCCGATTCACACACGAGGAGGATGAATGCCGCAATCGGTGGCAGGACGAGTGGTGTTGTGCCTCATCGGCTTGACCGGCACGGTCGGGTCCGCAAACGCGCAAACCACCGACAGCACGATGCTGCGGCCGACCACGGTGACGGTGACGATCTCCAGGGATCCCGATACTGCTTACAACGGTGTCTACCGTGCGTCAGGCGTCTCCACCAAATGCGGCCTGGCGGATTACGGCTATCCGCACCGTGCGAATTCGTTCGCGGTCACCTTTCCCGATGACACCGCGACGATTGCGGTTACGTCAGTGAATTTTGACGCCGATACGCTCAAGAGCGGCACCACCGTCAGCAGCTTCTATCTGTCGGTCGGAATTCGCGTAGGGCAGAACGGGACGCCGCCTGCGTATGTCATTCGCGCCAATCAGCCACAATACAACGAGCCCGGAACAGCGACCCGCGTCAGGACTTCGAATGGCGCCGACTCCCTGATCGTCAGGGGAACGGCGAGCAAGGGCAGAAAAGTCGACGTGGAAATGACACTCGTTTGTCAGAAGTAGCCTTCCACAGACGATCTCCATATTAACTCCGCATTATCGCGTGCTCGTTGCGGCCGCGGCAGTGTGACGTCTTCCTGGCAAGTGCGGATGCCATGGCCTCGACAATTCACGTTGGTTGACGCGCGCAAGTGCCGCGTCCGCAATCGCGTCCGGAGTGAGCGGCGCGACAAGGTGACCAGGGTCGCCGTTCAGCGCGGTTGCAGGAAGACGCTCGTCGGCATTATCCACGGCACGCCGGACCGCGTCCCCCTTCCCGCCGCATGAAGTTTGCGCGGAGCCCGGGTCCGCGCTCTTATACGGTTCGGTTGCAGCGACGGGAACACACGGCATTGACGCGACGCGAGAGATCTTCGGATTGCGCGCGCGTTGCGCGAGCCGAGGACAACAGGCAGACTGTCGGCGGCAAGACGTAGATCGCGGCCATCGAGTTCGCCCCCGAGTCGCGCGCGTCGGCAGCACGCATCACCACCCAACCACAGCAACGGAGGAAGCGGATGCCGTCACCGTCCCGACGTCCCGCCCGCTGGCGGCGCTGGCTGGTCTACATCTCTTTCCTGGCCACCTCCGCGGTCGCCCTCTGGGTACCGCTCTACAACCGCACCGAGCCGAGCCTCGGCGGCGTGCCGTTCTTCTACTGGTTCCAGATGGTGTGGATCGCAGTGGCTGTTCTGGCGACCGCCGTCGCCTACCGTCTCGGCGTGTAGGGGGCCTCCATGAACTGGATGGCGACGACGGTCTTTGTCCTGCTCTTCGCGCTCGTCACGGTGCTCGGCTTCGTGGCCGCACGGTGGCGCCGCGGCGACCTGAACCGACTGGACGAGTGGGGACTGGCGGGGCGCCGCTTCGGCACCGTGGTCACATGGTTCCTGCTGGGCGGCGACCTCTACACCGCCTACACGCTGATTGCCGTGCCCGCGCTCGTGTTCGGTGCGGGCGCGATCGGCTTCTTCGCGGTGCCCTACACACTGCTCGTCTACCCATTCGTGTTCCTGGTTTTCCCCCGGCTCTGGTCGGTCTCGCACCGGCACGGCTACATCACGGCCTCGGATTTCGTGACCGGGCGCTTCGGCAGCCCCACGCTGTCGCTGGCCGTAGCGATCACCGGGATGATCGCGACCCTGCCCTACATCGCGCTCCAGCTCGTGGGCATTGAGGTCGTGATCGCCGGGCTCGGCTTCCACGCCACCGGCCTCGCCGGCGACATCCCGCTGGTCATCGCCTTCGCGATCCTCGCGGCGTACACGTATAGCTCGGGGCTGCGCGCGCCCGCGCTCATCGCGCTCGTGAAGGACGTGCTGATCTACGTCACCGTGATCGCCGCCGTGATCGTGGTCCCCGCGCACCTGGGCGGCTACGGCGCCATCTTCCACGCGATCCCGCGCGAGAGGCTGCTGCTCGCACCGCCCGCCGCCGGCAGCCCGGGCAACTTCAGCGCGTACATCACGCTCGCGCTCGGCTCCGCGCTCGCGCTCTTCCTGTACCCGCACGCCTTGACCGGGCTGCTCAGCGCCAGCAGCCGCCGCGTGATCAAGCGCAACATGTCGCTCCTGCCCGCCTACTCGGTGGCGCTCGCGTTGATCGCGCTGCTCGGCTACATGGCCTTCGCCGCGCACGTGAACACGAATCCGGCCTACGCCCCGTACTTCGCGCGCTACGGCCCGAACTTCGCCGTGCCGGCGCTGTTCCTCGACCAGTTCCCCAGCTGGTTCGTGGGTGTCGCGTTCGCCGCCGTCGCCATCGGCGCGCTGGTGCCCGCCGCCATCATGTCCATTGCGTCCGCCAACCTCTTCACGCGCAACGTCTATCGCGACTGGTTCAACCGCTCGCTGGACGGCGCTGCGGAGGCGCGCGCCGCCAAGAACATTTCGCTCGTGCTCAAGCTCGGCGCGCTCGCCTTCATCATCTTCCTGCCCACGCAGTACGCCATCCAGCTGCAGCTGCTCGGCGGCGTGTGGATCATCCAGACGCTGCCCGCACTCGTCGGCGGCCTCTTCACCCGCTGGTTTCACGCCAGGGCGCTCGTCGCCGGCTGGCTCGTCGGCATTGTGACCGGCACCGCCATGGCCGCCGCGCAGCGGTTCCAGAGCTCGATCTACCCGCTCCACATCGGTGGCCTGACCATCCCCGGCTACGCGGCGTTCTACTCGGTGCTCCTCAACATCGCGGTCGTGCTGGCCGCCACGCTGCTGCTGGACCTCCTGGGCGCCGAGCGCGGCCCGGATGAGACGGCACCGGAGGACTACCTGGGCGGGCCGGAGGAAGCCGTGGCGTCGCCTGCCGGGTTGGAGCCGGAGGTGGTGGTCTGAGCGCCGCCCGCCGATCCCGGGTGGCAGTTTCTCTGGTGCCTGCGTGCGCCGCCTAACAACCGGTTCGAGTGGACGTCCGCTCCGCGGCCCGCCGCGGAACCGGAGCGTCAGGCAGCCGCGCTGAACAGGAGCGTGCGATGAAGGGGACCGTCGCAGCCTGGTTTCGGTTGTGCCCTGCCTTCTACGTTGCTTGACGTCTGATCGTCGCGAGGAGGATCATGGACGATACTCAGCGAGGCGCCTCGAGAACGGGCCGTGTCAACACCTATTGTCAATCTCACGGTGACCGTTCGTTGTCAGCGCGTCACTGGCCGTTTGCTGGCTGATCAAACGGTTGCGCGGTGATTCGAGCGAGTATCGAAATCAGATTGTCGGTGGACTCACGCTCGCATTACGCGTCCCCCCCGCTTGCCTCGTTTCCCGCCCTGCCGCATGCTCACCCATTCCGAACCCATTCAAGGACGCCACGATCATGCGACCCGCACCCGCCGCCCCGACGATCCCGTTCGCGCTCTGCGCGCTGCTCCTCGGCCTTGCGCCCGCAACCGGCCTCGCCCAGGCCTCGCACATGCGCTTTCGCGTGCGCGCCGGCACGGGCACCGTTGCCGAGCCGATCACGGGTCGCGTCTACGTGATGATCTCGAAGACGAACGATCGCGAGCCGCGGCTACAGGTCGGGCGCACCGGGATTCCCTTCTTCGGCCGTGATGTCGAGCGCCTCGCCGCTGGCGACTATGGAACGATCGATGGCAGCGACCTCGGCTTCCCGCTCGACAGCATGGCCATGCTGCCCGCCGGCGATTACTGGGTGCAGGGCTTCGTCAACCGCTACTCGGAGTTCCAACGTGCGGATGACAAGGTCCTCTGGATGCACGACGACCAGTGGGAGGGCCAGCAGTGGCGCACATCACCGGGCAACCTGTACAGCGACCCGCTCAAGGTGCACCTGGACCCCGCACAGGGCTGGAGCGTCGACCTGACCGCCACGCATGTGATCCCTCCCGTGCAGGTACCGCCGGACAACGCATACGTGAAGCGCTTCCGCATTCAGAGCCCCATGCTGACAAAGTTCTGGGGCCGGCCCATCTACCTGGGCGCTACGGTGTTGCTGCCACGCGGCTACGACAGCGACACGACGCACTATCCCGTGCTCTACGATCAGGGTCACTTCTCGCTGCGCCCGCCGCTGGGCTTCAGCGAAAACAACGAGTTAGGACAGCAGTGGCGGAATGACGGCTTCCCGCGCGTCGTCGTGGTCACGTTCCAGCATCCCACGCCGTATTTCGACGACTCCTACGCCGTCAACTCCGTGAACGTCGGACCCTATGGCGATGCCCTGCTCCAGGAGCTGATTCCGGAAGTGGAGAAGCGATTCCGTGTGATCCGGCAGCCCTGGGCGCGCTGGCTCTCGGGCGGCTCCACCGGCGGCTGGGAATCCCTCGCGCTGCAGATCTTCCATCCGGATTTCTTCGGCGGCACCTGGTCCTACTGCCCCGATCCGGTGACCTTCACCAATGTCGAAGGCTACAACCTCTACCAGGACGACAACGCCTACGAACGAACGCGCGGCTGGATCACCGTGCCCATCCCCAACTCGCGCGAAACCGATGGCGGCATCCGCACCACCTCGCGCCAGCGCAACTACTTCGAGCTGGTCTCGGGCACCCACGGCCGCTCCGGCGAGCAGCAGGACATCTGGGAAGCCGTGTACGGACCCATGGGCGACGACGGGTACTTCAAGCCCGTGTTCGACAAGCGAACCGGGAAGATCGATCACACCGTCGCGCAGTACTGGAAGGATAACTTCGACCTGCTCGAGCACCTGAAGCGCAACTGGACCACACTCGGACCGAAGCTGGTGGACAAACTCCACATTTACGCCGGCTCGATGGACACCTATTACCTCGACGTAGCCGTGCGCCAGCTGGAAGCCTGGATGAAGACCACGCAGAACCCGCACTACGAGCCCTACATCGAGTACGGCCTCTTCCGCCCGCACTGCTACAGCGGCAGCGTGGGCACACCCGAGCGGCTGCGCGAGATGGCGCGTTACGGTCTGCAGCACATGCCCGCCGGCGCCAGCACGGCATGGGCACACTGAGCCGCCGGGATACAGCGATACGCTTGTTCAGCAGTCGGAGGCGAGTCAGCCGGAAGCGACCCGGGCACGATCGTCTGCGACTTCACGGGAACGCCCAACGGCGGCAAATGGTGCGCGGGTTGAGCTGAAAGGACTTATCGCGCCGGCGTGCTCCCTTGAACCAACTCGAAATCACCGCTGCGCGCGCCGCGTCGGATCGTCCACCCCGGCGCCAGCTTCAACGCCCAGCCGTTCCCCGTGGCCGTGCCGGCATTGAGCTGAAGCCCCTCGGCGGTCACGTACGCCAGCGTCCGATCATTGGCGACGAGCAGCCCGCCCGAATCCACCGTTAGTTCTCCCCACTCGGCGAACACCGTGCGGCTGGGATAGACAAGACCCGCATCACCAAGCGGAATGATGGTATTCGGATTGAAGCCGCCACCCAGACCACGCTGATGCAGGATGAGAACCGGTCCGTCGATCAATCGCGCTCTGTAGCCCGCCAGCTGCAGGGCCCGAGCCTGCGCTCGACGGTCTTCTTCTTCGGCAATGACAGCTCCATCGTAGGCGGATGCGCGGGCGCGTGCCTGTTCCGCGAGTGATGCCGGTTCGGTCCAGTCGATCGCCCCCGCCAGGGCGGCAGAAAGTGATCGTGTCGAAGCGATGGTGTTGCGCCACGCGGGCGCGAACCGATCGAGCGCGAGTCCCAGCAGCGGCCCTGTCCCGTAGGCATACGAGCGAACGAAGGTTGCACGACGCTCGAGCGAGGTCATTGCGGTTTGCGCCAGCGCATGGTTGGAGACGTGGTGAATTCGACCCGCCACCACCATGCCCGAGTACTCGGCCAGCCCTTCGTTCAGTTCGAGCGCCGCCTCCAGCGTGTCGATGCCCGGGTACTCGCGGTGCCGGACCGCGCGGAACAGCAGGGCATTGGCCGCCGCCTGCCGCGCCCGCTCATCGCCGCTGTCCAGTTGCGCCGCGCTCAATGCCCGCAACTCGAGACGCACCCAGTAGCGTGCATCACGTTCCTCCAGTTGCGGAATCATCACATTGAACGCAGGCAGATCGAGCTCCGGCTGAATCCGGTGAAAGGCCTCGTGGATCAGCAGCCGCGTGCGGTCGAAAGGATCATCCGGCAGCGGGAGCATCACCATTGTCCACCGCTGTGTTCCCCACCCGGTCGCCGTATTGGCGATCACGACATCGCCGGACAGAATGCCGGTGTAGAAATTGCCCCGTTTGGCGAATGTTCCGGCGGACGGTTGTCGATTGGCCAGAAAGGCGCGCGTATCCGGGTCGACCAGCACGATCGCGCCGCAAAGCGAGAGTCGCCAGAGCGCCGCGACCGGATCCTTGCACACGTGCTCGAACTCGTTGAGCGCGGCAACGCCCTGAACCGCCACGCTATCCGGCAGTTGGGCTGATGCGCCACGTGCGCTCATCGCGGCCAGCACGCTGACACACAGGAATGCTCGTAAGCCGCGCATTGCTCTCCTCCGCATGCGACTCGGCCCATCATCGCGCCCGCGCTGAGCCCCGACACTGGCGAAACGCACGACCCCGGTGTAGTCCAACACCCGCGCAGCCGCGGGCGGTCCTCTGCCTGTTGGTGAGTCCGCCTCGACCACCCTGACTCGCCTGCGGCATGCCGAATGGAGACTCGGTGAAACGCGAAGGGTCGGCTGCACGTCTTCTTCGGCTTCGGAGGGTATCGATGCAGTTGTCAGTGGGAGCACCAGCAGCGTGAAAGGGTGCAGAAAATGATGCCAGGCGGTCGTTCCGTGATGTCGTTCCGTCCGCTTTGCGCGCGGGCCGGAGTCCGCGACGGCACAATGCGATGGTTGGGTCGGTGGCTGCCGTGGATGGCGCCCGTCCTTGCGCTGGCGCTACTGCCCATGCGCGCGGTCGCCCAGGCGCCTGTCACGCCGTTAGCAATGGCCGCTGCCAGTTCCCCCGCCCAGCCATTCCGCCTGAACCTGAGCCGCGCCAGCCACTCGCACCGCCTGCTGGGCGCCGTCACCGGCTTCTTCGTCGGCGCGGGCGCCACCTGGGTCGTGACGAACCGGGGCGGCTCCAACAGCCTGTGCGACCGCTCCAGAAACCAGGACGCACTGGACTCACGCGAATGCGCCGGCCTCGTGCTGCTCGGCGGCGCCGCGGGCGCGGGCCTCGGTGCCATCATCGGCGGCGCCATCCATCACGACGAACAGCGGTCCATGCCACCTCGCCGGCTGCAGCTGCGCACAACACCCGGCCGCCAGACCACCGTCATGCTCGCCCTGGCCTTCTGATCACTGACCACCTCGAGCCCGCGACCTCCAGTGCATCGATACACGCTGGTGAAGTGATCCCGCCCCGCCCGCGTGATGCGCCCCACGCCTCCGCACCTCCGCGCCTGCGCGCCTCCGGGTGACAGAATCCGTGATTCGTTGCCCCGCATATTCTCACCGGCGAAACGAATCCTCCGCTGCAATGACTTCTGTTCGTCCGTCTTCGAAAGAGTCTGTTCTCTGCGGCTTTCAGCGCCATCCGCGGTGAAGGTCAGTAGAGTCATTACCTCAACACTTGATTGAATCAATTGTTGAGGCTATACTTTCCTCCCATGACCCCTCGCGCGCAGGACCTCGACATGCTGCAGGGCACGCTCGATGTGCTCGTGCTCCGCGCCCTCTCCTTCGGACCGGCCCACGGCTACGCCATCGCGCGCTTCATCCGTAACGGTTCGGCCGGTCGATTCCGCGTGCTCGATGGCGCGCTGTACACGGCGCTGCACCGGCTGGAGGCGCGCGACCTCGTGGAATCGGAATGGGGCATCTGGACCAGGGCAAGCGCGCCCGCTTCTACGAGCTGACAGCCGCGGGACGCAAGGCGCTGCGCAGCCAGGCAGCCGGTTGGCAGAGTTACGTCGATGCGGTGGCGGGCGTGCTCAACGCCACGCCAGCGACACCGGAGCCCTGAGGAGCACCCATGCGCCTGATCGCCGGCTGGAAGCGCTTCTTCCGGTTGCCCGATGCGGCCGCGGAAGCGGAAGAGGAGGTACGCTTCCACCTCGCCGAGCGCGTGCGCGAGCTGATGGCAGGTGGCGTCGCGGAATCCGTGGCGCGGGCGCAGGCGGACGCGGAATTCGGTGACGTCGCGACGGTGCGCGACGCGCTTTGTCGCATGGATGGCCGTGCCCGCCGCCGGCGAAGCCGCAGTGAACGGGTGCGCGGGCTGTGGCACGATCTGCGGCACGCGCTGCGTGCGCTGCGCCGGCAGCCGGTGTTTGCTGCGTCTGCGGTCCTCACGCTGGGTCTGGGTGTTGCCGCCAATGCCACCATGTTCGGTGTGCTCGACCGCCTGCTGCTGCGCGCGCCGCCTGGCGTACGCCAGCCCGATGCCGTCGTGCGCCTCTTCCTCGAGCAGCCCACGCCGGCCGGCGTGCTGCCGGAGGACGCCACGACGTACGAGAACTACCAGCTGCTGCGCGATCACGTACGCGGCCTCGACCCGGTCGCCCTCTACTTCAGCGTGGAGGGCCGGTTGCGCAACGGCGACGCCATCCGTCGCGTGCGTGAGACCGGTGTAACACCGCGTTATTTCGAGCTGCTGGGCGTGCGCCCGGCGCTGGGCCGGCTGTTCCTCGATGACGATGATGCATTGCCGGCGGGACAGCCCGTGATCGTGCTGACGCACGCGTTCTGGCAGCGCGCGTTCGCCAGCGATCCCGCTGTGCTCGGCCGGCGCGTTCAGGTCGGTGATCGCGACTGCACGGTGATCGGCGTGACACCGGCGGACTTCGCCGGTATCGATCTCGATGCGACCGACATCTTCCTGCCGTTCAGCGCGCTCGCCTGGCCCTCGGTGGGCGCGCGCTGGGCGCAGCCTCGCTCGTGGATCGGCGCGCACATCGTCGGCCGCCTGGTTGCAGGCGTGAGCCACGCGCAGGCGGCTGCTCAGGTGAGCAGCGCCCTTGCCTCGCTGCCGGCCGACGCGCGGCCCGCGCGCGTACTGCTCTGGCCGCTGATTGCCGGGCGCAGCGCACTGCGATCGGGCAGCGGCGAGCTGGCGCTGGCCGCGCGCATCGCCGAGTGGCTGTTAGCAATGGCTGCCATTGTCCTGCTGATCGCGTGCAGCAATGTGGCGAATCTCTACCTGATTCGTGCGCTGCGGCGGCAGCGCGAGTTCGCCATGCGCATGGCGCTGGGTGCCGGTCGCGGCCGGCTGACGCGGCTGCTGCTCGCGGAGGGTCTGCTGGTCGCGGCGGCCGGCAGCACGCTCGGCCTGGTGCTGACCGCGCTGGTCTCCAGCACGCTGCGTCGGCTGCTGCTGCCGCGCGTCGCCTGGTATGGCCGTGCCGTGGACGGGCGGGTGCTGGCATTCACGCTCGTCGTCACCGTCGTGGTCACGCTGCTCACCAGCCTGACTCCCGCGCTGCGCTTGCGCAGCGGCGCGCTGTTCGCCGGCCTGCGCACGGGCCTGCGTGACACCGGGCCGCGGCCCTCCCTTACACGGCGTCTGCTGCTGGTCGGTCAGGTGTCGCTGTGCACGCTGCTGCTGGTGCTCGCCGGTCTGTTCCTGTCCAGCCTGCATCGCGCGCTCACGGTCGACATGGGCTTCGATGCCGACAATCTGGTGGCCGTGACACGCGACCTGCCGCCGACCGCGCCTGCGGCCGAGCTGGCTGCTTTCTGGGACCAGGCGCTGCGTCGCGTCGCGGCGCTGCCGGGTGTCGCGCATGCCGGTGTGGCCACGGGCCTGCCCTTCTGGGCATCCAGCGCGCTGCAGGTGACGCGCGAGAACGGCGATTCCGCCGGCAACATCACGATCACCGCGATAACACCTGGTTACGCACAGGCCATGGGGCTGCGCCTGCTCGGCGGTCGCCTGTTCTCCAGCGCGGATGGGCCGGGCAGCGAGGCGGTCGCCCTGGTCAGCGGCAGCCTGGCCGCACGGCTGTGGCCGGGCGCCGAACCGCTGGGTCGCTGTTTCCACGTGGAGGGCGGGACCGGGTGCGTGCGCGTGGTGGGTGTGGTGCGCGCCGCCCACTGGTTCGACCTGGCCGGCGAGGACGGCATGCAGGAGCAGATCTGGCTGCCGCTGGCGCAGCGCGCCGACTTCTCCCCTAACCGCGCGTTAATGGTGCGCCTGGCTGTGCCCCCCGCCGTGGCGCTGCCCGCGCTGCGCCGCACCCTGCTGGCGCTGGCGCCGGAAGGTGATGCCCGCATTGTCGAGATGCGCGACCTGCTGGCCCGCCCGCTGCAGCCCTATCGCATGGGCGCGGCGCTCTTCGTCAGCTTCGGTGCGCTGGCGCTGTTGATCGCGCTGGTAGGCGTGTACGGCGTTGTCGCCTGTCAGGTGAACGAGCGCGTGCGCGAATTCGGTGTGCGCATTGCGCTGGGCGCCCGGCCCACAGGCTTGCTGGCGCATGTCCTCGGGTACAGCATGGGCGTGGGCCTCGCCGGCGTGCTGATCGGCCTGCTGCTGGCCGCCCTGAGCGGACCACGCGTCCGCCCCTTGCTGTTCCACATGTCCGCCCTCGAGCCCGCCATCTTCGGCGTGACCGGCGGCGCACTGCTGCTGGTGGTCGCCATCGCCACGCTCCTGCCCGCGGCCCGCGCCGCGCGCACGGATCCGCTCACATTGCTGCGCGTCGAATAACGCTTCCTGGCCGTTACGCCGCACCTACACCCGCGCGACCTCCAGCGGGCTGCGAGGCACAGGCTCTGCATCGCTGTTATTCTTCCTTGTACCCGCAGCTGACAGAGGTCATCATGTCCCGCACTGAAACGATCGCCGCCGCAACGGCGCGGCCCACCTCCACACTATCCGACGATGAGCTGAACGCGCTCGATGCATGGTGGCGCGCCGTCAACTACCTCGCCGTCGGCCAGATCTTTCTGCTCGATAATCCGCTGCTGCATGAGCCGCTGCGGCCCGAGCACATCAAACCCCGCCTGCTCGGGCACTGGGGCACTTCACCGGGCATCAACCTGGTGTGGACGCACATGAATCGTGTCATTCGCAGGCACGATCTGAACGCGTTCCTTGTCGTGGGTCCCGGGCATGGCGGGCCCGCGGCTGTTGCCAATGTCTGGCTGGAAGGTACGTGGAGCGAAGTCTACCCGAACGTGACGCGCGATGCGGAAGGCATGCATTGCCTGTTCCGTCAGTTCTCGTTCCCCGGCGGCATTGGAAGTCACGTTACTGCCGAGGTGCCTGGCTCCATCCATGAGGGCGGCGAACTGGGCTATTCGCTGGCGCACGCGTATGGCGCCGCCTTCGACAACCCCGATCTGCTGGTGTGCTGCATTGTCGGCGATGGCGAAGCCGAGACCGGCGCGCTGGCCACCAGCTGGCACTCCAACAAGTTCCTGAACCCGGCGCGCGATGGCGCGGTGCTGCCCGTGCTCCACCTGAACGGTTACAAGATCGCGAATCCCACCGTGCTTGCGCGCATCCCCCGCGATGAGCTGACAGCGCTGTTCGAAGGTTACGGGTACGACGTGCACTATGTCGAAGGCGACGATCCGCCCGCCGTGCACCGTCGCATGGCCGGCGTTCTCGACTCGATCATTGTCCGGATCCGCGAGATCCAGCAGCGCGCCCGCCTGCACGGTGACACGGCGCGGCCGCGCTGGCCCATGATCATCCTGAACACACCGAAGGGCTGGACCGGACCGAAGTTCGTGCGTGGCGAGCCCGTCGAAGGCACGTGGCGCGCGCACCAGGTGCCGCTGCCGCTGGCGCGCACAGATGCAGAGGAACTCGCGCAGCTCGAGGCGTGGATGCGCAGCTACCGGCCGGAGGAGCTGTTCGACTCGAACGGTGTGCCCATGCCCGCGCTCACGCGACTCGCGCCGCAGGGAGTGCAGCGCATGAGCGCAAATCCACACACGAATGGGGGTCTGCTGGCACGCGATCTCGCACTGCCCGACTTCCGCGACTACGCCGTGACTGTGCCTTCGCCCGGTGGCGCCCTGGCCGAGGCGACGCGCGTGCTGGGCCGTTTTCTGCGCGACATCATTGCACGCAATCCGCGCGACTTCCGCCTGTTCGGTCCGGACGAGACGGCTTCCAACCGGCTCGACGCGGTGTTCGAGGTGACCAACCGCGCCTGGGATGCAGAGGGACTGCCCACGGACGATCACCTCTCCCGCGATGGTCGCGTCATGGAGGTGCTGTCCGAACACCTCTGTCAGGGCTGGCTGGAAGGATACCTGCTCACAGGGCGACACGGCCTCTTCAACTGCTACGAGGCCTTCATCCACATCATCGACTCCATGTTCAATCAGCACGCCAAGTGGCTCAAGTTCAGCCGCTCGCTGTCCTGGCGGCGCCCGCTGCCTTCGCTCAACTACCTGCTCAGCTCGCACGTCTGGCGCCAGGACCACAATGGCTTTTCCCACCAGGATCCCGGCTTCATCGATCACGTCGTCAACAAGAAGGCCGAGATCATCCGCGTGTATCTGCCGCCCGACGCAAACTGCCTGTTATCGGTGGCGGACCATTGCCTGCGCAGCCGCAACTATGTCAATGTGATTGTCGCCGGCAAGCAGCCCTCGCCCTGCTGGCTGACCATGGAGGAGGCCATACTGCACTGCACCCGCGGCATCGGCATCTGGGAATGGGCCAGCAACGATGCGGGCGGCGAACCGGACGTGGTGATGGCCTGCTGCGGCGATGTGCCCACGCTGGAAACCCTGGCCGCGGTCTCACTGCTGCGCCAGCATCTTCCCGAACTTCGCATCCGCGTGATCAACATCGTCGACCTCATGCGTCTGCAGCCCCCGAGCGAGCACCCGCACGGCATGGGCGATGCCGCCTTCGATGCGCTCTTCACGCGCGACCGGCCCGTGCTGTTCGCGTATCACGGGTATCCATGGCTGATTCATCGCCTGACCTACCGGCGGACCAATCATGCGAACCTGCATGTTCGCGGATACAAGGAGGAAGGCACGACCACCACACCCTTCGACATGGTGATGCTCAACGATCTCGACCGATTCCGCCTGGTGATCGATGTGATCGACCGCGTGCCCGGTCTGGGTCCGCACGCGGCCCTCGTGCGGCAGCACATGGCGGACCAGCGGCTGCGCGCCCGCGCCTTTACGCGCGCCCACGGCGAAGACACGCCCGAGGTGAGCGAGTGGCGGTGGGGTCCGGCCTGACGGTGGGGTCCGGCCTGACGGTGCGTGCGGCCTGCGCCTCGCCCGCCTCTGCGCGTGCGGCGGTCGCGACTGCGCTGCATTGCATTGCGTGATGGCTGCGCGCGTACTCGTCGTCAATGCCGGATCCAGCAGCCTCAAGCTGCGCGTGCTGGATGATGCGGACTGCGTCGTCGCCTCGAGCGATCTGCCATTAGCCGAGGGCGAGCAGCAGAATGCGCTGCGGCGGCTGATCGACGAGGGCGGTCCCATCGATGCGGTCGGCCACCGTGTGGTGCACGGCGGGCCGCGCTTCGCCGGTCCCGTGCTGCTCACGCCGAACGTGGTGGAGGAGCTCGAAGCGCTGACCGATCTGGCGCCGCTGCACCAGCCCAAGTCGATGGACGCGGTACGCTGGATCGCGCGCATGCTGCCCGACGTGCCCGCCGTGGCGTGTTTCGATACCGCGTTCCATGCCACCCTGCCGCCAGCCGCGTCGACCTACGCGATTCCGCGCGAGTGGCGAGAGCGCTGGAGTCTCCGCCGCTTCGGTTTCCACGGGTTGTCGCATGCCTGGGCCTCGCGGCGCGCGGCGCTGCTGCCTCGGCCGCGACCCGCAGCATCTGCGCGTGATCACATGCCATCTCGGTTCGGGCGCGTCGCTCGCCGCCGTTCGCGATGGCCGCTCGGTCGACACCACCATGGGCTTCACGCCACTCGAAGGTCTGGTGATGGCCACGCGCTCGGGCTCGGTCGACCCGGGCCTCGTGCTATGGCTCGAGGAGCACGTCGGCATGGCGCCGGCAGACCTGGCGGCCACGCTCGAGCACCGCTCCGGCCTGCTCGCGCTCGCCGGCAGCGCTGACATGCGCCGCGTGCTCGAGGCCGAGCAGAATGGCGAACCTGACGCCGTGCTCGCGCTGGCTGTCTATCTGCACCGGCTTTGTGGGAGCATCGCCGCGATGAGCGCGTCGCTGGGCGGGATGGATGCGCTCGTGTTCACCGGCGGCGTGGGCGAGAACGCCCCGGCGATCCGGCAGCGCACGGCGGATGCGCTCGGCTACCTCGGTATCGCGGTGGACCCCGCGCGCAACCAGGCGGCCCGCGCGGATGCGGACATCTCGGTGGACGGTGCCACCGTGCGCACGCTACGCGTCACCGCACGCGAGGACATTGAGATCGCACAGCAGGTGCGCGCCGTGCTCGCGGCCGACCCCTGACGCCGCAGATGAGCGCCGCCACAGCGACAGCGCAGCGCGATCATCACCCGCCGCGCCGTCGGCTCGAGTCTGCTCGGGCGCCAATTACTGCGTCTGCTCGAAGGAAACGCGGACAGCGAACACGGGGTTACTGCCGGCAGGGCGCGTGCGGATCGCCATGCGGGCCGTCCACTACCGGCCGCTGCTCGAGATTCGCCACAGTGCGTGTGAAATCCAGAATCAGGTTGGCTACACGCGCCAGTGCATTGTAGTCGATGTACTCCGGCTCGTCCGTGACCTGGTGGTAATCCGCGTGCTCGCCACGCGAAACGGCAAACGCCGGAATCCCATAGCGCGCATAACTGTAATGATCGGCACGACAGTAGTACTGCAGCGGATGGCCGGGCGCGTCATACGTGTAATTGAAACGGAACGGCATGGGCTGGCGCGCGTTCACCGTCTCGAGCAGTGCGCCGTACTCGTGCGAAAGCCGGCTCGCGCCGACCACTTCGAGATAGGCCGGACTGCCTTCCGGCAGATCGCTCGCATTGCCACGACCCACCATGTCCATGTCGGCTTCACCGATGATGGAATCGATGGGGACGGTCGCGTGATCCGTGAACCACTGCGAGCCCAGCAGCCCGCGTTCCTCCGCCGCATGCGAGATGAACAGCATCGAGCGCCGCGGGCGAGGCCCGGCACTGAGCGCGCGCGCCACCTCGATCAGCGCCACCGTGCCAGTCCCGTCATCATCCGCGCCATTGAACACCGAGTCCGGCCGATCGGGCCGCAGTGCGCGCAGGCTGTCGAGCATGGCGGCGATGCGCACGCGTTCCTCTGGCGTGGGCGTGCGATCGGGTGAATCCGCGCCCATGGGTCGTACCACGCGATTGTGCGCGTAAACTGAGTCGTGATCCACCGGCGCAAACGTGTATCCCACGTGATCATTGTGCGCCGTCACAGACACGTACGTGCCGCGCAGCCCCGCGTCCGAACCCGGCAGCATTGCCACGACATTGCGGGCCGCGAAAGGCAGAGGATCGCGCCGAAAACGCACGCCACCGCTCAACGCGACTCCGCCACTGCCGGCGGAAAGCGTGGATGGGTCGGCTCCCAGCAGCGCCATGCCGGCGGCCCGTGTCACCAGCAGGATGGGCTTCGCACCCGGGGGCGTCGCTGTGTTCGTGGTGAAGCTCCCCTGCAGGATCTGATCCCGTACATCGGCGGGTATGCGGTCCAGCATCATGATCGCGAAACCCGCCGCGCCCGCCATGCGCCGGCTCTGTACGGTCGGCCCGATGCGCGCAAACGTGCGGCGCAGGTCCGGACCCGCGGGCGCCTCCAGCACGACGAGTCGACCGCGCAGGGCATCCGCGGAGGGCCACGTCGTGCTGTCCGCGGTCACGCCGCCGTACACCGAGCGCTCGCCCTCCGCCGACCAGTCGACAGCGCCGCCCCCAGGCAGCACGTCCACGCCAATGCGCAGCGGCCGGCCTGCCGCGATCAGCCGGGCAGCCGTGTCGGCATGCACGTGACGGAAGGGAATCGTCTGAAAGAAGCTGCCCGCATCGCCTGCGGGCGAGAGGCCCAGGCTGCGGAACTGGGCGGCCACGTACTCGGCCGTGAGCCAGTTGCCGCGACTGCCCGTGTCGCGGCCACCCATCGAGTCGGCGGCAATCACGAACAGCCGCTGCCGCAGCGCATCGGCCTGGATGGGCCCGGGCTGCTGCGCCGCCACCCGTCCCCCGAACACGCTGCCGGCGGCCACGAGCAAGGCAAACGCGGAGTTAGTACGACCGGCGGAACCGGTACGACACCGGCGCAATTCCTTCTGCGTGATCATCTCGTGCTCCGTGCGTGGTCGCGCCGAGAGACAGGGCTCATGGCGATGTGCGCTGCAGACTCACCGCAATGGCAATGTCAGGGCTCAGACTGCGCTGCACCAGGCAGTGGTCCGCCGCGCGCTGCAGCTTGAGCCGCAGCACGTCGTCCACGGCAGCCGGCAGCTGTACGATGACGCTCAGCCTGGTCAGGCGCTTGGGCGAGGTGTCGAGTTGCTTCTCCACGCTGATGCGTATGGCCGAAAGCGTGACGCCGTGACGCTGCGCGACCGGCTCGAGGTCGGTGGCAATGCAGGTTCCCAGCGCGACCGCCAGCAGGTCAGTCGAGGAAAACGAGCTGCCCGTGCCGCCGAACTGCCGCCCCTTTGCGGTACGCAGGCGCGCGCCGGAACCGTGGTGAACGACGTCGCATTCACCCTGACCCGCAAGGGTTATGGTCATCATGGACAGCTGCGCCTCGCCCGCGGCATGCCGCGTCCGACGTGGGGGTCCTTGCTCCGCGTTAGTGCGGGAAGCGGCCGCGCAGGCGGCCTCTGGAACGCCGTCAGTGCGACGCGGGCCTGCCGCCGTCCCGATGCGCACTGTCCTCGGAGAATGCGGGCAGGCAGATGGCCACGTATTCGGCGCCACCCGGTTCGGGCGTGCTGTAGCGCACCCACTCGCCGCGCACCGTGATCACGGCCTCGCCGCCGTGCACATCCAGCTGGCCGGCTTCGTGCTCGACGCGCAGCATGCCGCGCAGGACCACGGTGACTTCGTCGAATTCCGGCCGCTGGCCCGGCTCGCGCCAGCCTTCCGGCGACTGCATCTGCGCCACGCTGATGTGCTTGTGACCGGTCGCCACCCGGCCCACGAATTCGGAAATCTTCTTGGCCGGGTTGGCCGCTTCGATGTTGGCTGGTGAGTTGAGCAGACGAGGCATCCCGACTCCCGGTTCGATACGCGATGACGTTCAGTTACCAGTATAGTCGCGCGCTTCGCGACACGCCGCCAGAAACGCCTCGCCGTAGCGCTCCAGCTTGGCCGGACCCACGCCCGGCACTTCCAGCAGCGCAGCCGCCGATGTTGGACACGCCTCGGCCATGGCGCGCAACGTCCCGTCGCTGAAGACGATGTACGCCGGCACACTGCGCGCGTCCGCCAGCTGCTTGCGCAGCGCACGCAGCCGCGTGAAGAGCGCATCGGCCGGCGCCAGCTCCGCCGGGTCCACGCCGATGCGAGCAGCCGTGGCGCTGTTCGACGCGCGCGCCGGACGCGCCGCGCGGCCGCGCCCGGCCATCATGCCGGCTGCCGCCAGCTCGGCGGCGCTTTCGCCCCGGCACACATCGCACGACGTGCCGCACGCCTCGATCGTTTCATCGAAGTAACTGAGGATCGACTGATGGCGGCACTCGCCGGCCTCGACCATGCGGTACAGCCGGCTCGTCGCCTCGCGCTTCAGTCTCGCCTGCACCGCGTCGCTCGCATCGTCGAGGAACCGCTCGTGCTGCTTCACGTCGGCCCACGAATAGAAGAGGAAGCAGTCGCTGTCGAGGCCGTCACGGCCCGCGCGCCCCATTTCCTGGTACCAGGACTCGATGTCCTTCGGCATGTCACGGTGGATGACGAATCGCACATTCGACTTGTCGATGCCCATGCCGAAGGCAATCGTGGCGACGATGACCGCCGCGTCATCACGGGCGAACGCGTCCTGGTTCGCGGCGCGCTCCGCATCCGGCAGGCCCGCGTGATAGGGCAGCGCGCGAATGCCCTGACGACGCAGGAACTCCGTGGTCTGATCGACGGTCCGCCGCGACAGGCAGTACACGATCCCGCTCTCGCCTGCGCGCGAACGGAGAAGCCCCAGGATTTCCTTGCGCGTCTCCCCCTCGCCCTTGCGACGACACCAGACGCGCAGGTTGGGCCGGAAGAACGAGCCCTTGTAACCGCTCGGACGCACCATGCCCAGCTGCCCGATGATGTCGCGCGCGACCCGCCGCGTGGCCGTGGCGGTGAGTGCCAGCACGGGTACGCCATCCAGCTCCTCACGGAGCCCCAGCAGCCGCCGGTACGACGGTCGGAAGTCGTGCCCCCACTGGCTGATGCAGTGCGCCTCGTCCACGACGATCAGGGACAGTGGCCAGCCCCGGATGGCCTCGCGCAGCCAGCCGTCCAGCGCCTCGGGCGCCAGATACACCAGCTCGTAGCGGCCCGCTCTCAGCCTCAGCCAGCCGCCGGCGACGCTCCGCGAAATCGAGCGTGGAATTGATGGCGGTCGCGCGGAAGCCGAGCGACTCGAGCGCGTCGACCTGGTCCTTCATGAGCGAGATCAGCGGTGAGACGACGAGCACTGTACCGGGCAGCAGCCGCGCCGGGATCTGGAATGTCAGCGACTTGCCCGCGCCCGTCGGCATGATCGCAATGCAGTCGCGACCCGCGAGTACGGCTTCTATCACTTCGAGCTGGCCGGGCCGGAACTCCGCGTAACCGAAGACGCTCCGCAGCAGTGCGCGCGGCGTGGGTGACGCTGCGGCGTCGCCTTCGAACAACGAAGCCTGCACTGTCAACCCGTCCGCTTCACGCGAGACGCCCGCAGGCCGATCCGCGCGCGGCGGTCCAGCATTCGCTCGTGCTTTCCATGACGTGCCCATTCTAACACGGAGGAATGACGCGTGCGCGGGGGCACTGCCATGGCCCGTTGCGGCGGGCGTGTTCGCGTTCCGGTCGGGGCGTCCCGTTCGGCGTCGCGATGAAACAGGGGACCGCCGCGGCCTTACGCGACGGCCCCCTGTTCTTACATCTCTTGCTTCAGTGTCCAGTCCATGCCGTCCGGCACCGCCATCAACTTACGGGAATGCCCCGGCGATACACTGCCTCGGGTACGACGGCACACGTGAACGCGAACCCGAGGTCGATCTCGATGGCATCGCCGCGGGCTACGGCGGCTGCGATCTGGGTATCGGTGGTCAGGTGCTCGTTCGCCGCTGCCGCGTTGGTGAACGCAACTTCCACCACCTCCCAGGCCACGTCGAAGTCGGCGCCACCGGGCGGACCCACGATGTGGTCGTGGCCCGGCACTGCCGTCGGATCCGTACCGTAAACCGACGGCATCGCTCCGGTCGCGACGCTGGCAACGAGTCCGTCATGATCCGGGCAGTTGCCGGGGACGCCCGCGCAGTTGAATCCGCTCACATTTCATCCCGGTGGATACTCGACAAGGTAGAGAGGCGACACGGCGTGAGCGTTCGCCTTGGTCGGGAAAGGCGACTTCTCGGGCGTGATCAGATCGATGATCTCGCCCGTGTCGGCGTTGTATGCCGGTTCAATGGCGGTACGGCCGACAATGCGCTCTCCGCTGGGTAGCGCTGAAGAGGACGCAGTTCTCGCGAATGCTGGCCCTGCACCGGCATCGGCAGCTGGCGCTGTGGGCGTGTCCTGTGAACAGGCGGCCAGGACCGCGATCAAGCCAATCGACATCAAGGGCAGGGTTGGACGGGACGGGATACGCATAGGGGCCTCCGCGGTTTGGGGGGGAGCTGCGTTGCCAGGAACCGTCGGGAGGGCTGTTGGCCAGAGACCCGGCCAAAATCGATAGTGGCGTTGCATGCGATGTGCCGTCATCGCGATCGCCTGCGACAGAAACGGGCAGGCTGGGCGCGCAGAGGGAAACGGCAGCGTTGCGGGCGGTGGCAACCGGATAGTCCCGCTCTTGTTGGCTGGAGTGTGTCTCCAGTCGTGGCGGCGGTACCACAGCCCAGCGTCGGGCACCCGCTGTCGCCTGGGCCGAATGCCCCGGGATGCGGTGGCGAGGCCTGCGCACTGACGGCGACCCACTGAGCGAGTTGGCTCGCGGCCACAGCCCTCGGCCTGTCCGGCCCTGGGGACTTGGTGCCGTCCTGCAACCTTCGGGCGGGGTAGACCGTCCAATTCCGGGGTACATGTCGGGCCCGGAATGGAACCGCCGGGGGCTTGCGGCCGTAAAGCCGGGGACCCGGCGGTCGCTTTGCTGTCGGTACTCACACGAACCGAGCATATCGGATGTCAGCACGCAGGACGATCCTCCGCGAACTGAATCGCCGCCAGCAGCAGGGCTCCGGCGGCTACACGCGTCCCGGCACCATTTCGGGATTCGACGCCAGACCTTCCCAGTATCAGGCCGCGGTCAACTCGCTGCTGCAGCAGCGCCTGATCAACGGCACGAAGGACGGCGAGGGCCGGCTGGCGATTGCCCTCAATGCGGATCGCATGGCGGACGTGCAGAAGGAGCTGCGTCCCTTCTACGCGCGCCCACTGGCGTGGGTCGCGGCGCTGGGCGCGGCCGCCATCATTGCGCTGGCGTTGATGGTAACGATGCGTTAGGGACGCCCGTCGCCCCAACAGGCAGGACCCGCACCTGCCAGCCCTGGCGCGATGCGCGCCGGGCTGGCTTTTTCGCACGAAGCACTCGCAGCGTGTGCCGAACGTGCGCAAGGAGCGGAAGGTCCTGCTTCCGGACGCAGCCGCATCAGGCCAGCGGTGGCCGCCGGATCCGTCAATTGAACTCGCGTCGCGGCGCCGTCTGCTCCGGGCCGACCCGCCCGGCGACGATGTCCGCACGGAAGTAGTTTTCGCCGCGAATCGGCGCGCCCGCCATGCGCCGCAGCAGCGCCATCTGCCCGATGTGTGACAAGGCATCGGCAATCGGTCCCTGGAACAGTTTCTCTTCCGGGCATGCCAGCGGTTCAGCCAACGCGAGCCGCTGATCGAAACGTGCGACACTCGCGAAAAAGCGCGCGACTTCATCGTCCCACGCCAGCGGCGTCGAGTCCTGCCACGCCTGTGCTCCCAGCGCCAGGCTCAGCGCCCAGTCGAACAGATCGCCTACGTGCGCCAGGATCTGCGCAGGTGTGCGCGTGCCGCCACCCCCGGTGCCGCCGCCGAATGCAGCGAACGCGGGCGGCGCACCGCGTACCGCCTTCGCCCCCCGGTACGCCACCGTCGCTACCGTGTGGCGCAGCAGCTCCCGCTTCTCCATCGATCCGGATTCCATGCAACGACGCTCCTCCGCGCCCTGCGCGGTTTGTCGACCCCTCTGGTCCGTCAAGCTGGACGATCCCGCGTCCACCGCCACTGCGAGTCACCCGGTGGGACCTCCCGCCCGGGCGCCCGACACCCGGCGCCATTACGCAGCACCGCCCATGGGCAGAATCGCCGAACGGCTGACATCCGCGCGAACGCACCGGTTGCCCGGCGGGCAATGTTCCCGGCGAGTTCACGAATCCTTGACGAATCCCGGACGCCGGTTTGACGCTGCCTGCCCCGGCGGCGTGTTACTGTCGGAGGCAACTCAACCGGAGGCCTCCGTGACCGTGCTGCGTCTGTTTAACCGCCCGTTAGTCGCTGCCCTGGCGCTGCTGCCGCTCCTGCCGCGACCTGCCGCCGCGCAGTTTCCGCCCGACTCCTTCACCAACCTCAAGGTGCTGCCCCGCAACATCCGCGCGGATTCCCTGGTGCCCCTGATGGCCAGCTTCACCCGCGCGCTGGGCGTGCGCTGCACGTACTGCCATGTGGGCGAAGAAAGCAAGCCGCTGGAGACGTACGACTTCGCGTCCGATGAGAAACTGCCCAAGCGCAAGGCTCGCACCATGCTGCGCATGCTGGCCGTCATCAATGACACAGCCTTGCAGTCGCTCGAGTCCCGCATCACGCCGCCCCTCGCCGTCGAGTGCGCCACCTGCCACCGCGGCACCACGCAGCCGCGCATGATCCAGGATGTGCTGCTGGCTGCATGGCGGGCCGGCGGCATTGACTCCACCCTCAGCACCTACAACAACCTGCGATCCCGCTATTACGGTCGCTTCACGTACGACTTCGGCGAAGTGCCGCTCGTCAATGTCGCGACCCAGCTCCTGCGCCAGGGGCGCATGGATGATGCCGAACGCCTCTACGCGCTCAACGTCGAGATGAATCCCAACTCAGTGTTTGCCAAACAGCAGCACGCCACGCAGATCCTGATGGCGCTCTTCCGCCAGGATCCGGCAGCGGGCCGTCGCCGCTACGCCGAGCTGCAGAAACAGTATGGCGCACCGCCTGTGGGCGCAGGGCTGCTCAACGACATTGGCTATCAGTTCCTCGGTGGGCGCACGCCGGCCGTTGCCATTGAAGTGTTCAAGCTGGCTACAGAGGCGTTCCCGCAGCTTGCCAACACGTGGGATTCGCTGGGCGAGGGCTATGCCGCGAATGGCAAGGTCGATCTGGCGATTGCCAGCTACCAGCACGCGCTGCAGCTCGATCCCTCCAGCACCAACGCCGCGCAGAAGATTGCGGAACTGAAGAAGCGGAGGGGTGGGAAGGACTCTATCGGACCGTCTTGGCATTCTTTCCTTCCGTCACGCGCGCATATGCCGACGGCGCAGCCAGGCATTGATTGACCACTTTTCATACCTGCGCGGGTCACCGCCATGGCGGTAGCGGCCGGAACCCAAGAATGCCAGGACGGTCCGATCCGCTGATGAAGTGCGGCTGGCCTGGCGATGTCGAATGGCGCGGCACGGGCTCGGCGACCGCGCCGGACCGGGGTAGGCGCCGGGCACCCCGCCGGGCTTGGGCACGGGCCTGCCACCTGTGCCTTGCCCGAGGCGCGGGCTCGGCGACGGCGCTGCGCCCGGGGTTGGGGGGATCGCTTTCGGACCGTCTTGGCATTCTTTCGTTTCGTCCCAGGCACCAATGCCGGCACATCAGGCACGTATCGATTGACCACAATTCATGCGTGTCTGGGTCGCGACCATTGCCGTTGCGGCCGGAACCCAAGAATGCCAGGACGGTCCGACGAAAGCTGGCCAAACCACACCACACGAACCGGGTGCAGCGAACGTCCCGGTCCGGTGTAACCTGTCAGCCCGGGAGCCGCAACGTGCTGTCAGTCTGGGCGGCGGAAACGTCCAGCCGGTAGCCGGCCTTGCGTGCGGTCAGCAGGTACTTCGGGCGGGATGGGTCGGCTTCCAGCTTGCCGCGCAGCAGCGCGATGTGCGCGTCGACCGTCCGCGTGGGCACGGCGCGCTTGTAGCCCCACACCTCGCGCAGCAGCTCGCCGCGGCTCACGACCACGCCACCACTGCGCAGCAGGTAGAGCAGCAGGTCGAACTCCTTGGGACTCAGCTCGAGCAGTGCACCGTCGCGCTGCACGGAACGCGTGCCGGTGTCGACGCGCACATCGCCGAAGCGGAATACCTGCCTCACGGGCTGGCTCGCTTCTGCCAGGCGCGCGCGGCGCAGCATGGCTTCCACGCGCGCCAGCAGCTCTAACACGCCGATAGGCTTGACCGCGTAGTTGTCCGCGCCCAGGCGGAAGCCTTGTACCTTGTCGGCTTCTTCGCCACGGGCACTGAGGATCAGCACCGGCGTCTCGTTGCCTTCGGCACGCATGGCGCGCAACACCTGGAACCCGCTGATTCCCGGCAGCATCAGATCGAGCACGACGAGGTCCCACGCCTCGCGCCGCAACCGCTCGAGCGCGCCCCCGCCCTCGGGCGACACGTGCACATCGTAGCCCTCCAGCTCCAGGCTGCGACGCAGCCCGAGTGCGAGATCGGCGTTGTCTTCGATGAGCAGAATGCGCACGCTCATGGCGTTGCACCGCCGCCGGCTGCCGCTCGCAGCTCGACAATGAAACGCGCCCCGCCTGCGGGTGCCTGCTCAATGCGCGCCGCGCCGCCCATGCGCTGCACCAGGTCGTGCACAATGGCCAGGCCCATGCCGCTGCCGGCAATGGCCGCGCCTTCCTCGCGCGCCAGCCGCTGGAACGCCTGCCACACGCGCTCGCGCTCGGACGCCGGGATTCCCGGACCTTCGTCATCAACAATCAGTGTCGCGTGCTCGGCATTCGCTGTCAGCGTTACCGTTACGGTCTGATTCGCAGGTCCGTACTTCACCGCATTGTCCAGCAGATTTAGCAGCACGCGTCGCAAGGCCGCTGCATCGGCAATCGCGAACGGGCCCGCTGCCACCAGAGCCGCGGTGTCCTGGTCCGCGGCGGATCCCGCCTGATCACTTCGCGGGCTCGAGGCCTCACGCCCGGCAACGAATCTGGCAGGCGACGATTCCGCCTCGGCGCCTCCTCCGGCTGCCGCCTGTTCAGCGCCGTGATCCGCGGCAACCTGCTGTTTGTTCACGGTCGCGGATCGAGCTGCGTCGTGCCCCGCAGCGTCGCTGTCGCGCAGCGTCACTGTCATCGGAATGTCTCTAACGCAATCGTTAGTGCGGTTGTCTCGCCGGGAGTGGTCGCGCTCGATGCGCAGTGTGAGCCGCGCATTGCCCGCACGGGCCAGTGGCGCGAACGCCTGCAGGGTCTCCCTCGCCAGCGGCTCGAGCGCCACCACCTGCTCGGACAGTGTGTCCTCGCCCTGCGTCGCGCGCGAAAACTGGAGCACATTCTCCACCAGCTGGATGAGACGACGCGTCTCCCTCTCCACTACCTGCATTGAGTGCCTGCGCTCCGCATCGGAGGGCAGGGCGTCCATGTTCAGCAGCTCGGCGAACATGAGGATCTGCTGCAGCGGCGTGCGCAACTCGTGCGAGACGTTGGACACGAACTGCTCACGCAGCCGCAGCAGCTCCTGCTCCCGGCGCAACTGCAATACCGCGTAGCCTGCAAACAGAATGCTGAGCGCCAGCAGCAGCACCGCCATGGGCAGCCGCGACGGCGGCATGCCGCCGATAACCAGCTGTTTGGCGATGTCGGGCCGGATGGTCACAGCCAGCCGCAGCCCACCCGACTGCGGCCACGCCGAACCTGCCTCGCCCGAGGGCCCGCCCTGGTATTGCGGGGAGGATGCCCAGATGGAGTCTCCGTGCGGATCGGTCACGCGCACGGATAGCAATGAATCGTTAGCCAGCCCGCCCGTTAGAAACGGAGGCAGTGCCGGTCCCGCCTGCAGCGCCGCCGCGAAAAGCGACTGCCGCGGCAGCGCGAAGCAGCTGGTCTTGGCGTACACCGCCAGCGCGTGCCCGGCGGAGTCGTGCAGCACGCGGTAGGCGATGAGCGCCGCCGCGTGCGCATCGCCGAAGATGTGTGCGAACGCCCAATCGCCGTGGAACGCGGGCGCTGCGACCCGCAGCGTGTCCGCCAGCCATTGCAGCGTGCTGGCGGAAGGCGCCGGCCCGGCTGTGGTTAATGAATTGTTCGAAAGATCCAGGCGATAGTAGGTCGGATCGGGCACACCCGCCGTCGCACAACGCTGCGCTTCCACGCGCTCCTGGCCCAGCGCCGAGGCCGGTGGCAGCGGCTCGCCCGACTCCGGCTGATAGCGGAAGATGGGACTGAACGCGTACGTGAGCCGTCGCTCCAGCTCCTGGCGCGCCGCGTTCGTCACGATGAACGCCGCGAAGCCAGCGTAGTCGCGCAGCGTATGCGCCACCGCCTCGCGGTGCGAGCGCGTCGCATCCAGCGCCTGGAACGCGAGCGCCGCCGCAAAGACCACCACCAGCACGAGCGGCGCCACGAAACCGATCAGCCGACCCTGCCGGGCACGGTCGCCCGGACCCATCCGCACTGGAGTCATCCACCGACCCTATGTCCGGGCAGCCCGAGCGGCAACGGACGCCGTCCCGGCTTTACGACACTTTCACATTGGACCCTGTCGGACCAGCTTGGCATTCTTTCCTTTCGGCGCACCCGCCCATGCTCACGGCCCGCTGACGTATCGATTGACCGTTTCGCATGCGATGATGGGTCGAGGGCATGGCCGATCGACCCGTAACGCAAGAATGCCAACACGGTCCGGAGGTTCAGAGCAGTCCCGCTGTTCAGGTCCGCAAGTTCAGAGCAGTCCGGCAGCTCGGCTCTTTGGACTGGACCCGGCATGCGCTTCCGGACCAGTTTGGCATTCTTTCCTTTCGGCGCACCCGCCCATGCTCACGGCCCGCTGACGTATCGATTGACCATTTCGCATGCGATGATGGGTCGAGGGCATGGCCGATCGACCCGTAACGCAAGAATGCCAACACGGTCCGGAGGTTCAGAGCAGTCCCGCTGTTCAGGTCCGGAAGTTCAGAGCAGTCCGGCAAGGCAGGATCCGGAGATTCAGTGCAGTCCGGAAGCTCAGGCCCGGAAGCTGGCGCGGCCCACAAGTCCTTGGGCGAGTCGCATCGCAGAATGAGAGCCCGGTCCGATGCTGAACGCATCGACATATCGTATCGGACCGGGTTGGCGTTCTTGCGTTCCGGCCGGTCCACCCATGCAGTAGACCCGCTCAGATATCAATTGACGCTTTTCATGCGACAATGTGTCATGCCGATTTCCTGTGCGGTCGAAAGGAAAGAACGCCAAGACGGTCCGGCCACTTGCCCACGTCGGTCAGCCCATTGCCCGGGTCGGTCCGACCACTTGCCAGCACGGTCCGAGCGTACCAGTCCAGGGTGTTCGGGACCGGGCCGGGATACGGAGTGGATCGGGTTTCACGGGAAGTCTGGGCCTTGATCAACGCGAAGCCCTTCTTCGTGACAGCAACGCGCGAGATGCGGGCGTTGTCCTAATGTCGGCGCGGTTGGCTCGGCGAAACCCGGGTCACAGTTGCTCACGTAATCTCCGGCGAATGCACCTGATCTGGAGGCTGGCACGCAGCGATGCAGATCATGACACGCGTCCGCGAGCGCGCGCCCTTCGGTGCCGTCGTTCGACTACCATGCCGTGCGCGAGAGAAATGGCGGCCGGTGTGAAACGCGCAATCGATACGCGAACCATGCGAATGCCCGGTGTGCTCGTGGTCGTGCTCTCGCTCGCGGCGTGCGGCGAAACAGCCAGACCCTCCGCAGGGCCGGTCACGCGCGACAGTGCCGGGGTGCGCATCGTCGAGATCGAGAACATCGCGACACTGCCGCTTCCCGACTGGACCCTGGGCGCTTCGCCTCGCCTCACGATCGGTGGGCAGGACGCGCGGCCCGGGCACGACCTGTTCGGCGTGCGCGGCGGCGGCGTGCTCTCCGACGGGCGCGTGGTGCTGGGCAATGGCACGAGCGGCGAGCTGCGCTTCTTCCGGCCGGATGGCACACTCGCGCTGACGACCGGCCGCTCGGGCAGCGGACCGGGTGAATTCCGCGGCATGTTCTCGCTGCAGGTTCTGCCCGGCGATACCAGCCTCGTCTACGACGTCATGACGCGCCGCCTCTCGCGCTTCAATGGCGACGGACAGCTGTCGGGGGCGTCCGTCATGCAGCCGCCCAGTCCCGATGCCGGATACCCCGAGCCGGTCGGTACGCTGGACAACGGGACCCTGCTCGTGGTCCCGGGCTTCAATCGCATCTTCACGCGCGGTGAGCGGCGCGACACGGTGCCCTACTTCCTGTTCGATCGTGGGGGTGCCCGCCTCGACTCCATCGCCGCGTTCCCGGGCAGCGAGCAGTACTTCGGCCGCGTCGGCGACGCGGCGCTGCGCTCGGAAATTCCCTTCGGGCGCAATGTCTTCGCTTCCGCGGCTGCGAACACGATTGTCATTGGCGCCAGCGACACGTGGCAGGTGTCCACCTTCGACGCGACCGGCCGGCGCACGACGATCATCCGTTCGCGCGCTCCCGCACCCGCCACCACCGATGCCGAGCTGCGCGCGTGGAAACAGGACCACCTGCGTCGCATGGGAAGCGGTGAGCGCGCGCAGATGTGGGAGCGATTCTATGCCGAGTTGCCGAATCGCCCGACGCATCCGGCTTTCGCCGCCCTGCAGGTGGATCGGCTGAACAGAGTGTGGGTCGGCCGCGAGGATCCTGCCGATGCGGCTCGCCTCATCTGGGAAGTCCTCTCGGCGGCCGGAGAGCCGCTCGGCCGCGTGCACACGCCCGCTCTCCGCATCCTCGAGATCGGAGCCGATTACATCCTCGGCGTGACCCAGGATGACGTGGATCGTGAGGTCGTCGCGCTGTACCCCCTCGTGAGGCGCTGACCGGCTCGTCGGAGAACAGCCTGTTGCAGGCGACACAGCCACGTGCGGTTCGCGGCGGTGGTGCTGGCTGTGAGCGCCCCGCCTGCGTTCCACTGCAGCGATCTTGCGGTGGGCCGTTGGCTCGATAGTCTCAGGCAACCCGGACCACCCATCGTCGCCTGACCCGCACAGGCGATCCGCTCACGACAACGGTCACGCCGAGGCGCGCCCATGAAACTCGCATCGTGGTGTCGACGGCTGCGCAGTCTCGCAGTCCTGCTGTTCGCTTCGACGTCGCATCTCGCGGCGCAGGCGGTGCCTCAGGCCTCGCCCGCCCCGATCGTGATTCGCGCGGGTCGCCTGATCGACCCGGAGGCGGGCACCGTGCTCAGCAACCAGGTGATCGTGGTCGAGAACGCGCGCTTCACGGCCATCGGACCCAATGTCCCGATTCCCGCGGGCGCGCAGGTGATCGACCTCTCGCAGCTCACGGTGCTGCCCGGGCTCGTCGATGCACACAACCATCTCGCGCTTACCTACAAGGAAGTGCCCGAGAACAACAACTACTACCTGACGTACGTGCTGGACTCGACGCCGCTGCGCGCCATCCAGGCGGCATCGAACGGCATGCAGATGCTGGCCGCCGGCTTCACCATCGTGCGTGACATGGGCAACAACGGCAACTATGCCGACACGGCGCTGCGCCAGGCCATCGAGCAGGGCTGGATCCCCGGGCCCACGATCATCAACTCCGGCATCATCATCGGCGGCATGGGCGGCCAGTTCTCGCCCACGCCGGAGATGGCGAAGCAGCACGACATCGTGTATCCCGAATACCTCGACGCGGACACGCCTGACGAGATCGTGAAGGCGGTGCGCCAGAACGAGCTGTTCGGTGCGCGTGTCATCAAGATCTGCGTCGACTGCAAGCCATGGGGCTACTCGGTAGACGACATCAGGCTCGTCATTGCGGAGGCGGCGAAGGCCGGACTCAAGGTGGAGGGCCACGTGCAGACCGTCGCTGGCGCCCGGCGCGCGGTCGAGGCCGGCATCTGGTCCATTGCCCACGACAACGGCATGACCGACGAGATCCACAAGCTGATGGCGCAGAAAGGCATCTGGCGCTGTGGCACGGAGACCCCCATCACGCTCACCGGCCACACCAGTCCGCAGCGCTACCAGCGTACGGTCGAACTGCTGAAGAACGCATACGATAACAAGGTGTTGCTGGCATTCTCCACGGATGCCGACTACTTCGTGCCCGGCAGGACCCGGGGCGAGGTGGCGATCGAGTTCCTGACGACATGGAAGGATGCGAAGATTCCGAACGTGGATATCCTGCGCGCCATGACCGTGAACGGCTACCGCGTGGCGCAGACCGAGAACACGCGCGGCCCCATCCGGGCCGGGCTGCTCGCCGACCTCATCGCAGTGCAGGGCAATCCGCTCGCTGACATCGACGCGCTGCGCAACGTGCAATTCGTCATGAAGGACGGCATGGTGTTCAAGCAGAACGGCATCATGACGCCCGGCCAGTTCTTCCACGGCGGGCCGCAGCCCCCCGTCGGCCGCGGCGGCGATCGCGGGGGACGCGCCGGCCGCGGTGGCGGGAACGGCGGCGGCACGCCCTGACCCGCCTGACGCCGCGTTAGTGGCTCAGTGCCGCCACCTGCGTCCAATGGCGCCGGTCTTGGCGCCAGTCTTGGCGCGGGCACGACCGCGATTGCGGTCGGAACGGATGCGGTCCATGCGCTGCGCCAGGGGAATCTCGAGCGGCGAAGCGGCCTCCGCGTAGTTGAACTCGGGCACGGTCACGCGCTCGATGCGCTTGCCCACCGCGCGCTCGATCACGCGCAGCGTCGACTCTTCGTCGGGCGAGACGAACGTGACCGCATCCCCCGTCGCCTCGGCACGCGCGGTGCGGCCGACGCGGTGGATGTAGTCCTCGGGCAGAGCCGGCACGTCGAAGTTCACCACATGGCCCAGCGCGGTGATGTCGATGCCGCGGGCGGCGATGTCCGTGGCTACCAGCACGCGGTGCCGGCCGCTGCGGAATCCCGCGAGTGCCGCCGTGCGCTGCGCCTGTGAGCGGTTGCCGTGTATGCGTTCCGCCTCGATGCCGTTCCGCACCAGGTAGTTCGCCAGCCGGTTCGCGCGATGTTTTGTGCGCGTGAACACCAGCGCCTGCTGCATCCCGCCCTGCCGCAGCAGCGCCAGCAGCAGCGCCGACTTCAGTGTCTGCCCGACAGGATAGGCCGCGTGCGTGATGCCGGCCGCCGGCTTCGCGTGCCGGTGCAGATTGACCGTGACAGGATCGTGCAGCAGTTCGCGCGCGAGCTGCTGGATCGGTGCCGGCATTGTCGCGGAGAAAAAGAGCGTCTGCCGCTTTGCCGGCAGGAAGCTCATGACGCGCCGGATCGCGGGCAGGAAGCCCATGTCCAGCATGCGGTCGGCTTCGTCGAGCACCAGGAATTCGAGCTGGTTGAGCCGGGCGTAGGGCCGCTGCAAATGATCGATCAGGCGACCGGGGGTCGCGACCATCAGATCGACGCCTCGCCGGAACGCTTCCTCCTGGGGCCGCATGGCCATACCACCGTAGATGGCCGCGCCCGTGAGCCGGGTGCGCGCGGTCAGATCGCGCCAATCCTCGAGGATCTGCGCGGCCAGCTCGCGCGTCGGCGTGAGCACGAGAGCGCGCGTGCCGCCGCGTGGCCGATCGATCAGTTTGTGTGCAATGGGCAACAGAAACGCTGCGGTCTTGCCACTGCCTGTCACGGCGCAGGCCTGCACATCCCGGCCACTGAGCGCGACCGGAATTGCGTCCGTCTGGATGGGCGTCGGCCTGGTGAATCCCAGCTGCTGGATGGCTTCGAGGAGCTGGGGATGGAGATTGAGTTGACTGAACACTGTTCCCTTTGTTCATGGGTGTGGCGACGCGCAGGTCATTCCTGCGCGAGTGCCATGGTAACAGCGCATTTCGCTGTCACCGGGCGGCGAGTCGCCACGCTGATCGGATGTTCTCGAGAGGAAACCCGGGTGGGGTCTGCCGCGCGGTCGCTCCGGTTCAATAGTGGCGGGGTTGTGGGACGAAATCGGATCGAACCAGCAGAACGCCGCGAACTGTGCTACACGCAGCAGCAGGTAATGTGCCAGCCAGACCGGATCTTGCCAGAAGCACCCGGCCACAGGCCTGGCCAGGGCGATCATCCGGGCGTGCGCTGACGCTGTCGAGGCCGGGCTGGCACTGCCTCCACCTGCGCATCTTGGCTGCAGCGGACTACGTCTGCTCGATACGCCTTCAGGCTTCCGCGCAGCCCGGCCGCAGTCGCTCCGCCGTCGTGAGGTCTCGCGCGCTCGCCAACATTTGTTGCGCACGGACACATTGACCCCTGGGCTCGCGGAAGTCAGAGACTTGCACCCACCGCCGGGAGCCCTCCGCGTGGAAGGGCCCCCGGACGAAGAACTGACTCAGTGTTTGTTCCAGAAGGCCGGATCCTTCGCCTTCGTCTCCGCGGAGACGTAGGACATGCTCGGGCTCAGCCGGTAGCGATTCGAGATGATATTCTGGAAGTCGTCGGTCATCGACTTCTGGAGCATGGCCATGTCCTTCGGGTTCATGCCCTGGAACATGGCGTTATCGGCCGCCATGGCCGCGTCCAGCGCTGCGTAGTCATTGACGGTCGAGAACACCAGATAATTCACTCCCGGCATGCCGTTGATGACCTGGTACATGCGGTAGCTGCCGCTGGGATTCGCTCTCTTGAAGTTGGTCATGTAGACCTTGGCGGCGGCCTCGAATGCATCCCCATGGCCCATCCGGATGCGGAGCAGGGTGACGCCGAAGAAGCGCGCCAGTCCGAGATCCGGGAATTGACCGTAGCTCAGGTCCGGCCGCGCGATGGCCTCGAACGACTGTGTGTCACTGAGGTACTGCGCGTCGGCTCGCGCCAGCCGGTCGAACTCGGCGTTCAACGCGGCATCGTCGCCCTCCGTCTTCATTTGCTTCGCCTCGGCGGCGTAGGAATCGTACGGTGACACGAACCAGACCTCGCTGGGCCCGGTCATGGAGGAAAGCGCCAGGTAATAGTAGGGCGAGTTGGCTCTGGCGTACGCGGCCGGCCAGCCGGACTCGTTCACCGCGTGGTCCGTGTCGGTCCCCGGCTTCAGGCTCTCGACGAAGATCATGAGCCGGTTCGGCTGCTTGATCGGCATGCCCTGCGCCAGCAGGGAACCGCCGGGGATTGCGAGCAACAGCAGGGCCAGAAAGAGACGTTGAACCATGCGCATGGTGCCTCCATGGGGGTAGCGCCATCAGGCGCGTAAAGGACTGCCTGCCAAGGGGAGCCGGGCCGGCAGTTGCATCACCTGCTACGAGTCACGCTCAATGCGGAAAATGGCAAAGCAGCGGGTCACCGACGCGGTTCGCGTCGAGAATCGTCTCGAAGCACCGCGCGGCAGTGAGTGCCGTCGCGCTCGATTGAATTGCCTGCTGGGTGGATCGCCCTCTCGCGGCCCTGCGCAACCCGCGGGAGAACAGGTGTGGTGCCGTGAGCATTATAGCATGCGCGCATGGTTCGCGCCGGATCGCCGGTCCGGCGGAAAGCACAGCGTCAGGGCAAAAGGTCTTGACCCGCATGCCCGTCGATGCGCCGACGCCGGGTCCCGGAGGAGTTGTGCGTCGGCGGACTGGCGCTGCCGGTTGCGTCCCGTTCAGGTCAGGACACGCCGAGGCAGCGACTGAACGGGCGACGCAATGAAGCTCCGCCTGCGCATGAGGGCGCCCGGGCCTCGGGCCTATTCCCGGCGCAGCACTTTCGCGGGATCCAGCCTCGCCGCGCGCAACGCGGGAATCGCGCACGCGGCGAGGGCCACGATGCCCAGTAATGCAGGCGCGGTGATGAAGGCGATGGCGTCCGTGGTCTTCACCTCGAAGAGCAGCGAGCGCAGCAGCCGGCTGAGTGCGAAGGAACCGCCCACACCGAGCAGCAGGCCGACGCCGGCCACGGCCAGCCCCTGTCCCAGAACGAGACCCAGCACGCCACGCGCACCCGCGCCCAGCGCCATGCGCACGCCCAGCTCCAGCCGGCGCTGCGTTACCGAGTAGGACATCACGCCGTACGTGCCCACGGCCGCGAGCGAAAGCGCGACAGCCGCGAAGATGCCTAACAGCAGTGTCAGGAAGCGGGGCCGCGCGATGGAAGCGCCCAGCACGGATTCCATGTCACCGGGGCTCGACATTGGCAGCTGCGGATCGATGGCGCGCACCTCGGCCCGCACTGCGTCCAGCAGCCCGAGCGGCGGGCGTGTCGTGCGCACCACGACGTTCATGGTGCGTGGAATACCGATGATCGGCCCCACCTGCGGGTAGTGGAAATACACCTCGCTGCCGGCCTGCTGCTCCAGGCCGCCCTGCTTCACGTCCTTCACCACACCCACAATGGTGAACCAGGGCGGCGGCGTGTTGTTGGGACCGAATCCGGGTCGCAGCCGCCGGCCGATGGGATCCTGGCCCGCATAGAACAGCTTCGCCAGGCGCTCGTTGATGAGCGCCACCGGCGGCGCCGTCGCATCATCGCCCGGGCGGAACCCACGACCCGACACCAGCGGGATCTGCATCGTCTCCAGATAATCCGCTGTTATGTACTGCCAGTAGTCCGCGTTGGGCACGGGCTTGCCCGAGTTGGGCACGAACACGTAGCCCTCGAACTCCATGTCGTTGGCGTTCACATTCCGTCGTGGCGGCAGCCCGCTCATGGCGGCCACACCGGTCACTGCTGGCAGCGCCTTCAGCTGACTCTCCAGCCGCGTGTAGAATCCGGCCTGCTCCTCGTTGTGGGGGTAGGCGGTGCCGGGCAGATACAACCCGAATGTCAGCAGGTTGTGCGGGTCGAATCCCGGATCCACGCTCTGCAGCGCCGCAAAACTGCGCAGCATCAGCGCCGAGCCCACCGCCAGCACCACAGCGAGCGCAGTCTCCGACACCACCAGCAGCCGGCGCAGCCGCTGCCGACCGCGGCTCGCCGTGGCGCGTGCGCCACCCTCACGCAATGCCGAGTTGGTGCTGCGATTCGTGAGATTGAGCAGCGGCGCCAGCCCGAACAGGATGCCGGTCAGCAGTGACACCGCCAGCGTGAACAGCACCACCCGGCCATCCAGGCTGATATCCGCCGTGCGCGGCACACTGTGCGCGCTCCCGGCCAGCAGCAGCTTCGTGCCCAGCACCGCCATACCCAGACCCACAGCGCCGCCCACCAGCGCATAACACATCGCTTCCGTCAGGAACTGCCGTACCAGCCGCTGCCGGCCCGCGCCCATGGCCGCGCGCACCGCGATCTCCGTCTGACGTGACTCCGCCCTCGCCAGCTGCAGATTCGCCATGTTCGCGCACGCGATGAGCAACACAAAGCCCACTGCGCCCAGCAGCAGGAAGAGCGCTCGCCGCACCGGCCCGATCAGCTCGCCGCGCAGCGAATTGATCACAATGCGGTGGCGCTCGGGATCAGGCGCGTGCGTCGTACCGCCCAGCTCGTTGTGCCACCGCTGCAGCAACGCCTCCATCTCCGTCCTCGCCTGCTCCAGGCTGCTGCCCGCCCGCAGGCGACCCACCACGTTCAGGAAATGACTGCCGCGATTGTTCGTGCGCTGCGCCGGATCCAGACCCGTCGGCACCCACAGCTGCACGCCTGCATCCTCAATGTCGAAGCCGCGCGGCATCACGCCCACGACCTGGCGCTGCACACCGTTCACCATTGCGTTCTGGCCCACGATCGCGCGGTCCCCCGCGAACGCGCTCTGCCACAGCTCGTGCGACAGCACCACCACTGGCGCCGCGTTAGGCATGTCCTCTTCCCGCGTGAAAGCTCGCCCCAGCTCGGCACTCACACCGAGCGTGCGGAAGAACCCCGCCGTCGCAATCGCCAATGTCACGCGCACCGGCCGCTCAATGCCACCCACACTAGAGAATGCCCGTGCGGTACCCGCCGATCGTCTCCAGCGAGTGGCTCCACTCCCCCAGCTCGAAATACTCCGGCGGCGAAAACCAGAAGCGATCGAAACCCAGGCTGGGAAACTGAGTGGCCAGCGATACCAGCCGGTCCGGTACCGCGTACGGCAGCGGCTTCAGCACGACACCGTTCACCACACTGAAGATCGCGCTGTTCGCGCCAATGCCCAGCGCCAGCGTCAGTACCGCGACCACAGCAAAGCCCGGACTCCGCCGCATCGTGCGCAGCGCATACCGGACATCCGCCAGCAACTCACCCATGCCTGCCTCCGCATTCGATCGCCGTTTCTTCACCCCTGCAGGAACCCGCCAGACGATCCCGACCCCATCACCACCACACCGTACGCAGCCCCCGCAATGGCCGGCCCGCTCCACCGCGTGCCCAACTTCGCCCGCCCACGCAATTCTGCACACCCCTGCGTGACGGACACCCCGCCAACTGTGACGGATCGCGATATAGTATGGAAAGGAATTGCCCTGTTATCGGACCGTCTTGGCGTTCTTGCGTTGTGGCGTGCTCCAGCATGACACCGACTCCGTTGCCAATCGACCTGCCACTTTGGATTCCCGCGCGGGCCCGCTGGATAGCGATAGTCGACATAAGGAAAGAACGCCAAGACGGTCCGATATCGGCATCCGCCCCGACACTCGAAACCACAGACCTCCCTCCAGACCCCCACCTCATTCCCGCTCACCTCATTCCCCCTCACCCTCCAAGGAAACACGCCCCTCCGTTGACCCTGTGTCCACCGTGTGAGAACAGTCGTTCTCCGACTCCTCCGCGCCCTCCACTGCCACCCCCTGGTCCAACCCTCCCTCGCGTCCTCACTCTCGCCCGCCTTTGGGCCCTGGTCCGCGCGCTTCCTTGCGTCCTCACTCTCGCGTCCTCACTCTCGCGTCCTCACTCTCGCGTCCTCACTCTCTCGCGTCCTCCTCTGCGCCCTCCCTCCCCCACCTCAAGGCGGCGCCCCGCATACCAGCCACCACAACCCCCCGAGCCACAGCTCCTGCCTCCCCTGCCCGGCCCCCACTCACCCCTGGGCAACCTCCAGCCCCGCAACCCTCGGCCGCCCATCGATGTCCCTATTGTAGTCATTGATGCCAAGAAACACGGTTATCGGAGAATTCGAGCAACTGGTGCTGCTCACGCTGCTGCGGCTCGGCGACGCGGCGCAGGCGCTGGCGTTGCGTGAGGAGCTGGGACGCGTGACGGGGCGGCGGGTGGCGCGAGGCGCCTTGTATCGCACGCTCGAGCGATTGGAAACCAAGGGTTATGTGCGCTGGTCGGTTGAAGCGGGCGGGCCGGAACGCGGCGGGCATGCGCGGCGGCTGTTCACGGTCAGCGCGCGCGGCATCGCGGCCCTGCGCCGATCGCGACGCATGCTGCAGCAGCTCTGGTCAGGGCTGGAGGATGTGCTCGAGTGAGTGCTGGACCGCCGCGCTGGCTGCTGGCGCTGGTGCGCTGGAGTCTGCCTCGTGATGCGACACTCGCGGACAGCATTCTGGGCGATCTGCACGAGGACTACACCCGTTTCCGCCCGCTCGCGCTGCGGCCGCTCTGGTTCCTCGCCGTCGCGATCAGCCTGACAGCCGGTTATCTCGGCGCGCGCGCCTGGCGCTGGCTGCGCCGCAATGCGGTGTTGCCGCACGAAAAACGCAAACGGAGTGACATCATGCTGGACGCGTGGCTTCTGGATGCGCGGCAGGCGGCGCGGGCGCTGCTGCGCCGACCCGCGTACACGCTGGCGGCGGCCGGCACCCTCGCACTCGGCACGGGCGCGGGCACGGCCATCTTCACGGTGTTGTGGGGTGCGCTTCTGCGGCCGCTGCCGTACGCGCACCCCGAGCAGCTCGTGCGCATCGGCGATCGCGGCCTGAAGGATTCGCCGGTCGCCTATTCATCCATGTCGGTGCCCAACTTCCTGGATCTCCGCGAGCGTGCGCATCAGTTCGCCGGTCTGGAAGCGTTCGGCTACACTCAGTACAACGTGACCGGCGCGCTCGGCCCGCAGCGAATCCTGGGCATGAACGTGTCGCCCGGCTTCTTCGGGCTGCTCGGTGTGCACCCGCTGCTCGGCCGTGACCTCGCTGCCGCCGATGACCTGCCGGGCGCCCAGCCGGTGGTGCTGTTGAGCGAGGAATTGTGGCGCGAGCAGTTCGGTGCGGATGCATCGGTGGTCGGCCATAGCGTCATCGTGGACCAGGTGCCGCACCTTGTTATTGGCGTGTTACCGCGCGCCCTCGCCTTTCCCTCGTCGCCTCGCCTCTGGACGCCGTTCCACTGGGATGCGCAGCTGCGGTCCACGCGTCGCGCCCGCAGGATCAATGGTGTCGGCCGGCTGCGGCCTGGTGTGACGGTCGAGCAGGGCAGGTCTGAACTGGAAACGCTGTTCGCACGGCTGGCGGCGGATTATCCGCAGGCGAACGAAGGCTGGAGCAGCGCGGTCGGCTCATTCAGCGAGTGGAGCGTGGCGAGGAGTCGTCGCCTGCTGAATCTGTTCGCGGGCGGCACACTGCTGCTGCTGCTCATTGCGTGCGTCAACGTTGCGGGCCTGGCCATTGCGCGCACGCAGGACCGGCGGCACGAGCTGGCGGTGCGCGCGGCTCTGGGCGCCGGACGTTTGCGGATCCTGCGCCACTTCGTGGCCGAGAGCCTGGTGCTCGCGCTGGCCGGCGGCCTGGGTGGATTGCTGTTCTCGCTGTGGGCAACTCGCCTGTTGCTGCGCCTGTACCCGCGCACGATTCCGCGCGCGGACGCCATCCGCATGGATGGCGTCGTGCTGCTGTTCGCCGCGCTGCTCTCCCTGCTCGCCGGGCTGCTGGTCGGACTGTTGCCCGCGCTGCAGCTGCGTGGCGGCGCTTTGCGCGGCGGCCTGCGCGCCGGTGGTCGCGGTACTGCGGGCGGCCGGCAGGGCATGCGGCGGGGGCTGGTCGTGACGGAAATCGCGTTGGCCGTGATGCTGGCTGCGGGCGCCGGCCTGCTGCTGCGCACGACGCGCCAGCTGTCGCGTATCGACCTCGGCATTGGCGCGCGCGGCGCGCTCATCTTCGACATTGGACTGCCTGCCGCCCGCTATGGCTCCGCCGAGGCGATAACAGGCTTTTACAATTCGCTCCTCGGCTCCCTGGCCGCGACACCGGGCGTGGAAGCGGTGGGTGCGACCACCCGGCGGCCGCTGGCCGGCGGCACCAATGGTGAAATCGTGCTGCCCGGCCGGGATGTGCGGCCCACGCTCGTGGAAATGCGTGAGGCGACGCCGGGATTCTTTGCCGCCGTCGGCATCCGTCTGCGCTCCGGACGGCTCCTGCAGGACGCGGACATGCGCCGCGGCGCCGGTGTGGCGGTGGTTAGCGAGGCGTTAGCCCGCCTGCTGTTCCCTGAGGGCGATGCACTGGGCCGTCGTGTGGGCTTCCCTGATGGCGGCGCGACGTTCGAGATCGTGGGCGTGGTGAGCGACCTGAGCGAGTTCGGGCCGGAACACCCGTCCCGACCCACACTCTACTGGCCCTGGGCCAGCGGCGGCCTGACTTCGGGTCTGCCCATCAGCCAGCTGACGGTCGTGCTGCGCGCGGCCGAGCCGCTGCGCATGCTCCCGCTGGTGCGCAATCAGGTGCACGCGCTCGATCCGGACCTGCCCGTATTCCAGGTTACGACGCTGGCCGATCTGGCCGCACGCAGCATCGGCGAGCAGCGTCGCTCGGCCACATCGCTGCTCGGCATCCTTGCGCTCTGTGCCCTGCTGCTGGGCGCGGTGGGCATCTACGGTCTCGTCTCGTACACGGTGGCGCAGCGCACGCGCGAGCTGGGCGTGCGCACTGCGCTGGGCGCCACCGCCGCCGGCCTGGTGCGCATGGTCGTGGGTGAGGGTGTGCGGTTGACTGTGGCGGGCGTGGCGCTGGGCACGCTGGCCGCACTGGCCAGCACGCGCGTGCTCGATAATCTGCTGTTCGGTGTTACTGCCACCGACCCGCTGACGCTGGCGACCGTGACGCTGCTGCTGCTGCTGGCCGCCGTGCTGGCGAGCGCACTGCCCGCGCTGCGCGCGGCGAAAGTGGAGGCCATTGCCGCGTTGCGCTCCGACTGAGCCGGTCGCCGGAAACCGCGGCCGTCTGCGCGCGTACTGATGACGTGACCGCGATGGCGGCGCGGCGCATCTGCCCGCCTGCGGCTGGAGCCACACTGGCAACGGATGAACGATGAGTAGAAGCGCTCGCGCATCGGCGCCCTGGATCTTCTGGCCCATCGCCGCTCTCTGGGACCTGCTGGCCTTCATTCTGGGCCTCACCGGCCGCCTGGTCGGGGTCGTCCTCGGACTGACCCTGCTCTGCGTCGGCTTCCTGCTCTCCATCACGGTGATCCTGCTGCCCATTGGCGTACCGCTGATCATCGTGGGATTCCTGCTGCTGCTGCGCAGCGTGTTCTAGAACGTTCCTGCTGTGTCGTGCGACGCGCGCCGGATCTACGCGCGGCGTTCCGTGTACTCGATGCTCCCTTCTGCTGCGAGGCATGGATGTCGCTGCGGCGCCCGGTTCTCGCTTTGCTCCTGGCACTCGCCTGCACGCGCGGTTCCGGCGCTCCCGCCACGAACACTGCGTCGACAGTCTCGACGGTTGCTGCGGTTGCAGCGTCGGACGCAGCCGGGCCCGAGCTGGTGCAACCGGGCGTGATCTCGACCGACCGCAACGAGACGTTCCCGGCGATCGATCCGCGCGACGGCTCGCTCTGGTTCAGCGTGTACGACAAGGATTTCAATCGGCAGACCGTCATGCGCGCCGCTGCGGGTGAAGGCGAGAGTGACTGGCAGGAACCACGTCCGGTCGCGTTCTCCGGCCGCTGGGGCGATCGCGCACCGCGCTTCTCGCCCGATGGCAGCCAGCTCTGGTTTTCGTCGAATCGACCGCTCGCCGGGAAGGACACGATCACGGACTACAACCTGTGGCTCGTGCAGCGAGGACCGGACGGCGCCTGGTCCGCACCCGCAGTCGCGCCTTCGCCTGTGCGCATGCCCGGCTCGAAGGACATGCACGCGTCGGTCACGCGCGACGGCGTGCTCTACTTCTCCTCCGATCGTTTCGGCACGGATGACATCGTGCGCGTTCGCCTTGCCGATGGCCCGGCCGCGCGCGCAGAGAGGGTTCCGCTCGTCGATGACTCGCTGCCCCAGACCGATGTGCTCGTGAGTCCCGATGGCACCTGGATGATCGACGTCGTTACCGATGCGCCCGGCGGGTTGGGCGGCGACGATCTCTACCTCTCCCGCTTCGTCAATGGCGCGTGGACCGCACCGCGGAATCTCGGCGCACCCATCAACTCGCACACGTACGAGTACGGCCCGTCGCTTTCCCCTGATGGTCGCTGGCTCTATTTCACCAGTCATCGTCGCGGTACCGCCGACATCTTCCGCATCCCCGTGAGCCGCCTGGGCCTCTCGTAGCCGTCAGCACGTCCCGATAGTGTCGCCGGACCGGGCGTGGCCGCGTATCTTGGCGCGGGGGTCCACCGCTCGGGAGGTGCGTCATGCACGCGATCCGCGTCTCGCTTCGCATTCCACTGTCGCTCATCACACTCGGCTTCACTGTTTTGTGCACGCGTCCGGCCGCGGCGCAGGTGCGCGACACGGCTGGCGTGCACCCGGATTCCGCGCGCGGCAAACCGGATCTCGGACCGATGCGCAACATCGAGTTCGACGTGGACGAAGGCACGTGGATGAGCCTCGACGTGTCGCCCGATGGCCGAACACTGCTGTTCGACCTGCTGGGCGACATCTACACGCTGCCCATCGAGGGCGGCCAGGCCACGCGCATCCTGGGCGGACGCGACTGGGACCACATGCCACGCTTCTCGCCGGACGGCAGACGCATCGCCTTCGTGAGCGATCGCGATGGCGACATGAACATCTGGCTCGCCAATGCGGACGGCTCCCAGCCGAAGGCGCTCACGCACGAGCGCGTGAACAGCATGAAGTCGCCGGCATGGACGCCGGACGGCCTCTACGTGATCGCGCACAAGAGCGCGTCCGGTCCCGGCGCCGCGGGCCTGTTCCTCTACCACCGCGATGGCGGCTCCGGCTTCAAGGTGGATTCCGCGAGCGGCATGGGGCCCGCGTTCTCGCCGGACGGCCGCTTCCTGTACTTCGCCTCCAACGGCGTGTACCGCCTCGATCGCAACACCGGGCGCTCCGTGCGCCTCACGGAATCCAACGGCGGGGGTATGCGACCGGTGCCCTCACCGGACGGTCGCTGGCTGGCGTACGGCCGCCTGCACGACGCGGAAACCACACTGCACCTGCGCGACCTGCGCACGGGCGAAGATCGCGTGCTGCTGCACCCGATAACACCGCATTCCAGCGGCAACCAGGACGAGCTGCCCGGCTATGCCTTCACACCCGACAGTCGCAGCGTCATCATTGCCGCGGGCGGCCACATACACCGCGTCAATGTCGCGGATGGCAGCGACCATCTGATTCCCTTCCACGCGCACGTCTCGCAGCAGCTCGCGCAGGTGCTGCACCTCGAGAAGCGGCTCGATGACGGCCCGTTAGCCGCGCGCATCATGCGCTGGCCCTCGCTCTCGCCCGACGGGCGGCGTCTGGTCTTCAGCGCCATCGGCAGGCTGTACATCGCGGATGTGCCGGGCACGATCCCGCCGGCGCCTGCCTCGAAGAACGGCGCCAGCGGCCACGGCCCATCGGCGGGCGTCGTCGCCCACGCCGCATCCCCCGTGACCGGCGCGCGCCGGCTGACGAACAGCAGCGAGCGCGAGTACACACCCGTGTTCTCGCCCGACGGCAAGTGGATCGCCTACACCACCTGGTCGGACTCGGCGTTCGGGCAGCTGCGCCTCATTTCGCCCGACGGCAAACAGCGCCGCACGGTCAGCACCATTCCCGGTCGCTACGTGAATCCGGTGTGGTCTCCCGATGGCACGAAGCTGGCCTTCGTCCGCGGCAGCGGCACCGAGCTGCGCGGCGGGCTCAGCGATGACGAACCGTACGTCGAGATCGAATGGCTGCCCGTCGAGGGCGGGGAGTCGCACTTCGTCACGGCCGCGCCCTACAACAGCGGCTTCGCGCTCCGCTATTATCCTGTTATCAGCTTCAGTGCCGATGGCACACGGCTGTTCTACACGGAGCGCAGCAACGCAGCGCCCGGCGCCGGCCAGCGCACGACACTGGCCTCGATACGCCTGGACGGCACCGACAAGAAAAGCCACTTCCGCTTCGTGCCCGTCGACGAAGTCATTCCCTCGCCTGACGGCCGACACGTCGCCTTCGGCCGACGGGAGACGGTCGTGGTCGTGGACATGCCCGAGTTCTCGACGACGCCCATCGACCTGAACTTCGAGGGCGGCGCACTGCCCGTGAAGAAGCTGGCGCTCGAAGGCGGCGTGTTCGTCCACTGGCTCGATTCCGCTACGCTGGGCTGGAGCTTCATCGACACCTACTACCGGCAGAAGCTCGATGCCAATGCACCCGACACCGTCGCGAAGGTCGAGATCTCGGTGCCGCGCGCCGCACCGGGAGGGCGCGTGGCCTTCACCAACGCACGCATCGTCACCATGAAAGGCAATGAGGTGATCGAGCGCGGCACACTGCTCGTCGAGCGCAATCGCATCACCGGCGTGGGCGCTGCGCCCAGCGTGCAGATTCCCTCCGGCACTACCGTGGTCGATGCGGGCGGCAAGACCATTATGCCCGGCCTGATCGATGTACACTCGCACATGCACTACGCGAGCATGGAGTTCCACCCGCAGCAGAAGTGGGAGTACGTGGCGCAGCTCGCCTACGGCGTGACGACGACCTTCGATCCGTCCGCGCACAATCTGGATGTGTTTCCGCAGTCCGAAATGGTCGAGTCCGGCGAAATGCTGGGGCCGCGCATCCTCTCGACCGGCGATGTGATCTACGGCTCGGAGAGCGTTTTCCCGGTCGTGTACGAGCCCATCAACGGCATCGAGGACGCCCGCCGCATCGTGCGCCGCTACAAGGGCTACGATCCCATCATGCTCAAGGAGTACATGCAGCCTCGCCGCGATCAGCGGCAGTGGCTGGCGCAGGCCGCGCGCGAGCACGACGTCGAGATCACGGCGGAAGGCGGCGCTGACTGGGTCATGGACATGACCATGGTGCTGGACGGCTACTCCGCCGTCGAGCACGCACTGCCCATCGAGATCCACGACGACGTCGTGCAGCTGTATGCCCGCTCCGCCACGCACTACACGCCCACGCTCATTGTCGGCTACGGCGGGCCCACGCTCGAGCAGTACTTCCACAACAAGGGCGACTACCACGATAACGCCAAGTTAAGGCGCTATGTGCCGGAATCGGGCCTGGATGCGTGGCGCCACTACCAGCATATCCCCGACGACGAGTGGCACTTCCTCGACGTGTCGAAGGGCGCGGCGAACGTGACCCACGCGGGCGGCTTGGAAACGCTGGGCGCGCACGGTCAGCTGCAGGGCCTGGGCGCGCTCTGGGAACTGTGGGGCCTTTCCATGGGCGGGCTCTCGCCGCTCGAAACCATTCGCGCCGGCACGTTCAACGGCGCGCTGAAGCTCGGCCTCGACCGCGACCTGGGTTCGCTCGAGAGCGGCAAGCTCGCCGACTTCATCGTGCTGGACGACAATCCGCTCACGGACATTCACAACATGGAAAAGCAGCACTGGATCGTGAAGAACGGTTTCGTCTACGACGCTGAGTCCATGGCCGAGGTGTGGCCCGAGCTGAAGCCGCTGCCGAAGTTCTTCTGGATGCCGGCCGCGGACGCGGCGCGCTTCAGGGCGCCACCCGCGCGGCCGCTCGGTCGCTGACCCGGGGCGCGCGTGCCCGACCCGCTGCAGTCGGCGCGTCTCGAGCTGGTTCCGTTCTCCGCGCCGCTGGTCGAGGCCATGCTGGCGGGCGACCACGATCGCTTGTTCGACGTGGTGGCCGCCCGTTTCAGCGGCGGAATCGTCCCGCCTCTGCTCGAAGACCATCTGGAAGAGCTGCTCCAGATGCTGCACGGTGATCCGGAGAAGGCAACATGGTGCGCGTGGCTGTCCGTGGACCGCACGCTGGGTGAGGCGGTTGGGTCCGCCGGCATTGGCCTGGTGCCCGACCGCAACGGCCACGTCCTCATGGGATGGGCCGTGTTTCCGAGTTTCGAGCGGCAGGGTTACGCGACCGAAGCCGCCGCCGCCGTTGCCGAGTGGGCCATCGCCCGCCCCGGCGTCACCGCCGTGCGCGCCACCGTGCCGCCCTGGAACACGCCATCCATCCGCGTCGCGCAGAAGATCGGCATGAAAGCGGTGGGCAATTCCGAGGTCGCGGAAGTCGGCGAAGTCATCGTCTTCGAGTACCAGCGCGCCTGAGCCAATCGGACCGTCTTGGCATTCTTGCGTTGCGCTACGTACACGCATGGCGCTGGCTCGGGCAGACCGCAGATCGTGCGTTGCCATGCGCGCCAGGCGCATGATCATGGCAGGTGCGGCCGGAAGGAAAGAGTTCGAACCCGGTCCGACAGATGAGTGAAAAGGTCAGCTTCTCCCGCGAGAAGGAGACGATGCTCATCACGCTGTACGGGCGGGCACTGCAGAGTCGCTCGCCCGACGCGATTCTGCCCGACAAATGGGCGGAAGACGCAATCCGGCGCATTGACTACGACTTCGCGAAGCTGAAGGTCGGGCCGCGCGCCGCCTTCCTGTTCGCCAGCCGGGGCGCACAGCTCGATCTCTGGACACGGGAGTACCTTGCGGAGCATCCTGGCGCGACCGTGCTGCACCTGGGCTGCGGCATGGACAGCCGCGCGTTTCGTGTCGCCGCGCCACCGGGCGTGCGCTGGTTCGACGTGGACTACCCGGACGTGATCGAGCTGCGCCGGCGTCTCTATCCGCAGCGCCCGGACTACCACACGATCGGGACGTCGCTTGCCGACCTGGACTGGCTCGACGCCATCCCCCGCGACCGGCCCGCCATGATCGTCGCGGAAGGCGTGACGATGTACCTGACAGAGGGGGTGCTGAAGGCTCTGCTCCATGCACTGACCGGGCACTTCCCCGAAGGCTGGATCGCATTCGACGTGCACCCGCGACAGCTCGTGCGCTGGCTGCAGCGATCGAACTTCAATGTTCGCGGCACGGGCGCCACCTTCCAGTGGGGCCTGGGTGATGCCCGCGACATCACCCGCCTCGAGCCTCGCCTCGAGCGGGTCGCCGACGTGCGCGCCACGCGCCACGCCGCCTTTGCCCGCATGCCCCGCAAGGTTCGCCTGGCCGTGCGCGCCATGAACGTCATCCCGGCGCTGCGCATCATGCGCTGCCTGCTCTACCGCTTCGCCCGCGACTGACGCCGGGTCGCGCGGCGGCGCCTCTCCCTTCCTGCTGAGGCCGTCCCCACCCGGCGGGGGACGCCGGATTCTGTTCTAACAGCCAGTTATGCGAGGCCGGAGCAGGTACTACCTGTGCCGGGCGCGCAGGTACACGGCGATCTCGTCCGGGCGGTCGTTGATGAAGCGCAGCCGGATGCGGCCATCGTCGAGCGTGCTGATGACGGCAGGAATCGAACTGGCTGTCAGGAACCAGCCGGCCGGCAGGATCACCGTGTTGCGCGCGCGGCCGAAACTGCGATCCCACAGCAGTTCGCCGCCCGACACCAGGTAGCGGCCCGCATCCGTGTAGCGCTCACTGATGCGCAGCCGCGTGGAGCCGCCCTTCGGCACCGGCGGGTACCAGATCACGACCGCCTCCGTGGTCGCCGTCACGGTCTCGCCAATGTCCAGCTGCTTCGCGGTGATCTCGCTGCCGCGCAGCGTCTCGACCCGCAGTTTCTCGCCTGTATCCAGGATGATCGCACTGGGATTCGCTGAGCGGCTGCCGGCACGCACGACGTTCACGTAGTGGTCCATCCCGGGCCGGCTCTCCGTGTAGTCGTGGAACAGGTCGAACGAATGCGTCCCGGGCTGGTCCAGGAAGTAGGTGATGTCACGGTCCTCGAAGGCGCGCTCATCGAAGCGGTAGTCGACGCGTGCTCCCTCCGGTGCCGGCGCAGCCACCGCTGCCCCGCCGCGTCCGCTCTGCGCGCTTCGCCCGCCTGAGCCGGCGGCGCCGCGGCCGCGACCGGCCGCATCGCCCGGCCCCGCCATGGCCGCGGCGCCGCGAGGCAGCGGCTTCGCCTGCACGCGGTAGGGCACTGCGGCCGGACCGCGATTCATGAAGCTCACGCGGATGCGCCCGTCCGCCTCCGCCTGCACCTGCGATGGATAATTGACCGAAACCAGCTCGTATCCGGCGGGCAGCACCACCGCATTGCGGTCGATGCCCAGCGAGCGGTCGAAGACGATGGCATCACCCTGCGCGAAATAGCTCGCGGTGTCCCGGTAGGTCTTGTCGATGCGCACGCGACCCTGTCCGCCCTCCGGCACCGGCCGCGCCAGCGTCACCTGGATATAACGCTGATTGGGGCTCGCGTTCTGCATGCCCGCGCGCTTCGCTTCATCGCCATCGACCACCTGCCACTTCAGCGGCTGCCCGGTCATGAGGTCGTACACGCCGTGCACGGTCTCTTCGGCGCCCGCGCGAATCGCGTTGAAGTAGAAGGGCGCGCCCCCGGTGGTGGCGCTCACATCGTAGACGATGTGAAAACTGTGCGACGACGGGGCGAGCAGCTCGTAGCGCGTGTAATCATCTGTTTGGGTCTGGCGGAAGTTCTGCGCACCTGCCACGCTGGCGAGCAACGTGGCCAGGGCAAGAGCGAACGCGGGCGCACCGGCTGCGGGATTGCGCATGTCGACCATCCGTCGTGAAGGGTGCGACATACTGGCGCCTCGCGGGCTCCGGCTCAAGCCGTTGCCCGGTTGGACCCGTCAGCGGGATGCCGCCGTCACGGCGTTCCGCCGTTCGCTGGCAGCGACCGCATTCGTCTGGAGATTGCGGACACGGACGTGCAGTCGATACCGGCCGGATTCGAGGCCGGTATCGATCGAGCGCAGTTCGTGGATTACGCCGCGGCCCTCGGGCTGCGCCACGCCCTGGAAACGAAGCGCAGCGACTCACGGGCGCCATCCATTCGCTGGATCTCGATTTCGGTCTCATACCGCGAGTCCTTCGGAAGATTGCAGACCTCATGGAAGACGCGGAACTGACCACCGCCGAATTCGCCTGCGGGCACCACGGTGAGCGTCGTTGCACCACGCTTCCAGTTGCCGCCGTCGCCTGGCAGGGCGAGCACAATGCTGCTCACCATCAGCGAGTCGCCGCCATAATCGGGCACCCGCACGTGCTCACCGTGCAGTGCGCCGCGTTCCGGCCGACCGGCCTCCCGTACCACAATGCGCTGCACAGCATCAGCCATCGGCGGTACGGACAGGTTCACGTACGCGATCACCAGCTCGCCGCGCGCTCCTGCCGACGAACGATTCCACCGTGTCCGCGTGCGAGACGCGCTGCGCCGCGGTATCGACCACGAAGAGCGAGAGCCGCAGGCGATGGCCTCGCCGCCCGTCGGCCAGCACGTCTTCGTGCAGGGAATCGCCGGCCACGCCCACGGGCACCGAGAGATCCCTCTGCCCGGTGCTGCCGCGGAACGCGAACATGTCCCACGCGAACGGAGTCGCGGCGGAAAAATCAGGAGCATCGGTGTCCACCGCCATGTGCTCGCGCGCGAACTCGAGTGTGCGCTCCGGTGTGCGCCAGCTGCAGAGCGCATCGTCAATGAATTGACGATCCGTCTGATAGCGTGCGTCCCCCGACGCACCGCACGGCGTGGTGTACGGCACGACGTAGCCGAGCAGGCCGTTGCAGCGCACGAAGTTGATCAGGCGAGGCCGCTCTTCCAGGCAATGATACAGCCACGACTCGTTGTAGACGGCTGGACCCATGCCTGTGCTGCACGCCTCCGTGGCGAACTTCATGTCCAGCGTGCGAATGATGCGGTCCGGCGGCCCGTTGTGCAGGTACACACCACCGCGCTCGTCGAAGGGTGCTTCCGGCATCTTCTCCTTGAGCGTGCCAATGCCCGGCTGCCAGCCCATCCGCGACCCGAACGTTCTTCTGCAGCACGACCTCGAGCCGGCGATAATGCTATGCCAGCCGCTCCGCTACCGCTTCCGCGGCGAGGCCGGCGCGCAGGTCCCAGAATTTCCGCAGCAGCGCGCCTCGCGCAGCGAGATCGCCCGCCTGCCAGCGTTTCTGTTCTTCCGCATTGGCAATGGGCCCGATCTCCGACCACAGCTGCGCCGCCACACCGGGTGTCAGCGCATCCAGCACCTGGAAGTACCCGTCCGCACGGGATTGCTCGCGCCCGGGCGTACGCAGCAGGGCCACACTCAATGCGTGCAGGTTGGCGGCACCGGGATGCCTTCTAACAGCCAGTTGGGCAACGCGCAGCGCCGTCTCCTGATCGTCCAGGGAACTGGCCACACGCGACAGTACGCGCAGTGTGCCGTCCGTGGCACGCTGCTGCGCGAGGACTACCAGCAACGCGTCCTTCGCTCTCGCGAGCTCGTCCGCGCGGCGCGACTGCAGCGCCAGCTCCCCAGCACTTCAGCCGCGCGATTGAAGCCTGCGTCCAGCGCCAGCGCCTGCTCCATCGCGCGCCGCGCCCGCGAGCGCGCATCCAGACCCAGCTCCCTCGCCCACGAACGACCTGTCGCCGCCAGCGCCGGCCCGTCCGAGCGCACATCCGGCCCGTGCGCCAGGCTGAGCCCGTAGCCGAAGACCGCCCACGCATTGTCGGCTTCGATCGCTCTCGCCTTGCTGAACTCGTCCTTCGCCCGGTCCGCTTCCTTGCGGTTCCGCGTGAGTTCCCACCAGCGCAGATGGACGAGGCCGAGCGCGATAGGCGCGCCGGCACTGGCGGACGATGTCGTCGCCACACGCTCCTGCGCCACGCGTGACAGCGCCGCCGGATCCGTGACGGCCGCCAGCTCGCGCTCGAACGCACCCGGATCCACTGTCTGCGCCGGCAGCTGCGATACGGAAATCCGCACGAGGAGAAGAAGCATCCGGACCATCCACGATGTCGAATGCAGGTCAGATCCGCTGCAGTGGCCAACCATGGAGCAGGCCCGCGGTCAAAGACAAGCTCCATGTCTGGAGTGTATGCGACGACGCCGCTGCATGCCACCCGCGCCTCGCAGACCGCACGTCGCCAGCCAGCGCCCGTCGGCGTCGCGTGCGGTGGACTGTGATTGGACAACGGTAGCGCACGGCTTCCGGCGAGATGGTCAACGTGGGCACGACACCGCAGTGTGCCGGGCGTTCCAGCGTGGCGCACGGCGGCCGCAGCCGCATTCCGACCAGACGCGCCGGCAGAGGGTTAACAGCACTGTTGGGACGATGTGCGATGCCGACGGCCTGCAGCTGCGGCGGAGTGCACCCGGTAGTCGGGTCAGAATGCGCTGCTCGGTTGGAACGTGCTCGCGTAGCGTTGAAGGAAGGCTGGCCCCAGGGCCGCCCCTGGGTGCGACCCGGCCGCGTTCGATGGAACGGGCCGGCGCACACGTTCCGGGTTCTCTGGCCGGCCACCAATTATGGCTGCTTGTGGCGGTGGTCGGCACGCGAGCGACCCGCTGAGCAGCGGATCACCGTTGCAGCCGCTCAGCGGCTGGTCCGGCCCGGCGCACAGTTCAGTCGTTCGCGCGCCCTTCACTGCGTTGTGGGCTGCTCCGTCCGCCGCCGCAGCCGGCAGCGCTCTAACAGCCGATTACCAGGCCACGCAGGTGGCAATGCCCGGCCGCCAGCCGACCGGCCCGGCGATCCCGGCGGTGACGGCGCAGGCGATGGGTTCGCGCTCGTGAAACAGCACCATGGTCCACCCGGTGGGTCCACCGTCGATGATGTTCGGTACCAGCCCGTCCATGTCCTCCGGCCACTCGAGCTGGTCCGCGCGCGCGGCGTAACTGTACCCGTGTTCAGGCAGCGAGTAGTAGATCTCCTGCTGCGCCATCGTGTTGCGCACCACGCTCAGCATGTTGCGGCGCAACGCATCCGGCACCGCTGCGGGATGCGCCGGTGCGCTCGACTGTGCCATGAGCGCGGGGGCCGGCGGCTCCTTCGCCGGCAGGCCGCTCAGCCGGTACAGCCGGACGTGCTCGACGTTGACCGAGTCGTAGCTGCGCCCGAGCAGGAAATCCCGGCCGATGTGCTCGGGCTCGAAGCCCGGTGGCGTCGTGACACGCGCGAGCGGCGCGCCCGACTTCGCATACACGCTCCAGCCCGTGCTCTGCTGCGGATCCCACGGGGCCGCCCGCACCCACACGCGATCCTGTGTGTCCACGCGCGCGAACCGGAACTGCCGCGGCGATTCCAGCGGCGGCAACGCGTTCAGAAGCCGGCGCACGGACTCGCGTGCGTCAGGTGAGGGTGGCCCGTCGACGAGCGTGTGCCGATAGAGCCACGCGTCGCGCGGGAAGGGCTCGCTGTCGGCCGGCACCCACGGCTGATCGCGCACGAAACGGCCCTGCGTGTCGAACAGCGATTCGCGCTGCGTACCCGCGTCGAACACCAGGATCGTGTCCGGATGCGCGAGGTAGATGCGCTGGGGCCAGCGGAATTCTCCCGGGCCGCTCCCCTTGCGCCCGGCGCTGTTGAGGAACTTCCCGCCGGTATCGTAGAACCGCAGTTCCTGTGAGCCCGCGTTGAGCACGACGATGCGCCCGTCATCCAGCAGCAGAGAACTGACGGCGTTGTGCAGCAGGTAGTGCGGGTCGCCGTCGGCAATGCCGATGTCGAGCGGGGTTGCCGTCAGCCGCCACGCGCCGGACGGATCAGGCAATGTGGTGGCGCGATCAGTCTCGGACGCCGCTGCCTTCTGCTTTGTACATCCGACGCTCGCGACAACGCATGCGCAGGCAACGGCGCTGAGCAGCGTGGAGGCACGAACAGCGTGTTTGGGCTGGGTATGCATGACGCACCTCGGTGAGGGGGCTGTCCCTGAGGATCGGCAGCGGCATGCGCATCTTGCGATCGGACCGTCTTGGCGTTCTTGGGTTGTGCTCCTTCCGACTATCTTCTCGACCCGGGTGGACTGCCGATGCGCGGGCACAATGCTGCCCGCCGGACGAAAGCCAGCGAACAATAAACCGTTGTGCGCCCGATTCCATGGTGGTGCGGGCCAGCCGTATGGCAGCTCGCGACCGTGGCAGTCCGCGCGCATGGGAAGATCCGCCAAACCCAAGAACGCAAAGACGGTCCGGTGGTCCGACGACCCCGCCTAGCCGGCCGGCGCCAACTCCGCTGCCGACGTTGCAGGCACCGGCTGCACGATCGGCAACGCGACGTCGATGTCGGGGAACGAGCCGCGGCCGAAGAACAGCCCGCTGGCCAGCTCGCGCAAAGGCCACAGCGACAGGGCGGCGCAGGCGACCTCTGCCCAGATCGGATGCGTAGTAGCGGCGAGCGCGCGGCGGAGCATGCGTCGCCTGAAAAAATGACGCTGGAAAGGAACGCCCGAATATGCATCGAGCAGGGACTCCGGCGCGCCCATGAGCACAGAGGAGACGAGCATCACGGCTGCCCCTGTCAGACGCAGGCAGGGGTCCAGGCCACCTGCTGTGAGTGGCGACACCGCCCCGGCAGCATCTCCGATGAGCAATGCGCGCCGGCTACCGATTCGCCGCAGCACGCCGTTCACTGGAATCCGGCCGCCGCGTCGCTCCACCCGCTGCAGCGACAGCAGGCGGGAGCGCCCCTGCAGCCGGCTGCGCAGCGTCGCCAGCGCCGCCAGCGGCTCGAATCGACCCGCATATCCGCCCACACCCACGTGCGATGTCTCGCCATCGTCCGTCGCCCAGGCGATGTACCCGGGAGCGAGCCGGGGGTCGAGCCAGCAGTGCAGGGTGGGCGGGCCTTCGTACAGCGAACCCTCATACACGTCCTCGACACCCACCAGCCACTCGTGATTCTGATCGAGGTTCATTTGTCGGGCGACGCGGGACACCGCACCATCGGCCCCGATGAGGAACCGGGTGCGCACCCGCCAGCGACGGTGGCCGCGCTCCAGCCAGACCGCCGATCCGCGCGCGTCCTGCGCCGCGGAGTGGAAGCGCGTGCCCAGCGAGACCTCCACCCCCGCGGCCTCACCCTCCGCGAGCAGTCGCTGATACAATGCCCCCATGCGACCGACACGGAACTCGTCCTGCGAGCTGAGCAGCTCGAGTTCGCGACCTGCAGGCGAGTGCAGCACCACACGTCGCACCGGAGGACCCAGGCATTCGGCCGGCAGCGCGAAATCCTCGAGCGTGCGGCGTACGAAAATGCCCGTGGTGTGCACGTTCCTGCCCGGATCAAGCTTGACGTCGACCAGGCGCACGCGGTGTCCGCGAGCGGCGAGGTCTCTGGCCGCGACCAGGCCCGCCAGGCCGGCTCCAACGACGATCACATCGCAGTCATTCATGTTCGCAGGCTCCTGCATGGCGCAGGATAGCGACAAGTACTTTGTATTGTCAAGTGCTGTATCAACCGGACAAGCGTCAGACGCCCGGCCAGTGACGGGTCCGCACTCCGACCTCAGGATTTGACCGATATGTCGCGTCGGACCAGCCTGGCGTTCTTTCCTTCCGGCCGCTGCCGACAGAGACGGGACCGGATTTCGCATGGAAATCGGTCACTCGATAGGCGTTGGGAGCCGGCCCTGTGTGTGTTGCGGCCGGAACCCAAGAATGCCAAGACGGTCCGTTAGGTCCGGACTTCGAGGTTTGAGAAGGCGAAATGCCAGCCGGGGTCCGGATTGCGGGCTGGCCGCAACACCGGGCTCACGCCGAGGTGGCGGGCTCAGCGAGTCCGCGGGTCTGCCTGAAGCTGGAATTCGCCTTCTAACGCCCTTGTCAGCAGCCACTTAGAACCGCCAATCTGAGAAGTGGCGCAAAGTGGCCGGAATCGGCGCAGGACTTGCCCGATCCGGCGCACGAGTACGGCAACCGTGGTCATTCCCCCATGGAGTCGAGGTGACGCGATGCGGCGTGGCCTCCCGGATGCGAAGCAACCGGGAAATCGGTGATCGAGCGACGGTAGCAGCAGCTTGATCGCCTGGGAAATGGACGCGCACACCCGCCGGTTCACGCGGGTGAGCGCTGGGGCGGAAGCCGTGCTCGGGTATCCACTCGAGCGCTGGCGCGACGTGCCCGGTTTCTGGATCGGCGTTCTCCATCCGGAAGACCGCGAGCGCGTTGCGGCCGCCATTCTGGCGTGCGCTCGGTGAGTTGCAGCCCTGCGAACTGGAGTACCGGGCCATTGCCTCGGACGGTTCGGTCGTGCAGCTGCGTGATCGTGTGCGCGCGGTTGCCGATGCTGCCGGCAAGGCCCGAGCGCTGCAGGGCGCCATGATCGACCTTACGCAACGACCTCCTCCCCCTGCCGTCGATTCGCCGGCTCGACGGCGCCGCTGGCGCCGGGGTCGTCACGACTTCGTGCTGCCGGCCCGTTTTCAGCCACCGCCCGAGGCTCCGGCACCCGAAGTTCCAGAGCCGGCGTTCTCCGCAGACCGTCTGCTCGCCGCCATGGGTGAGGCAGTTTTCGCGACGGATGCCGACCATCGCGTGGTCTACTGGAGCGCATTGGCGGAGGTACTGCTGGGCTGGCCGGCCGGGGAAGCCATAGGCCGGACGGATAGTGAAGTGCTCCAGACGGAGACGGATGCCGGCCAGACGGCGGAGATCATTGCCGGGCTGGTCGCCCGGCGCCCGTGGTCTGCCGTGGTTCAGGTCAGGCCGCGCGATGGTGAGCCCTTCCCGGTTCGCATTACAGCCTCGGCGCTGCGCGAGGGTGGCGGCGAGGTCATCCGCGGATTCGTCGCGATCATCACGGACCTCCGTGATGTGCGGCGACGCGAGGCCCGCCGATCCGCTGCGTCGGCCATGACCGCGGTGGCGCGTCTGGCTCTCGGCGTAGCGCAGGAGCTGCGGGCGGGTGTCGGCCGCCTCGAGGGATCGGTCCGCAGCGCACTGTCGCGCGTGGGACTCGCCGACCCGGCGAGGATGCACCTGGACGATGCGTTGCGGACAGTGGATGCGACGGCCGCGCTCGCCGCGCAGCTGCTCGCCGTCGGTCGCGGTGTGGTGCCGCAGCCAGTGCTCGCGGATCTGCGCGACGTGATCGACCGCGGGCTTCCCGCGGTCCGCCTGCTGGCCGGCGATGCCATCGACGTCCAGACGGAGCTGGATCTGAGTGTGCGACCCGTGATCATCGACCGATCCGTCGCGGACCAGATCCTGCTCAACCTCACGGCCAACTGCTGCGCTGCCATGCCGGAAGGCGGGCGCCTGGTGATCGCGACGTCCTCGGTCGAGATCACGCGTCACACTGCTGACGCCGAGGTGCCCGCCGGCTCGTGGATCCTGCTCGAACTGCGGGACACCCGCTCACCTGTGTCCTCAGCCGCGCTGGATCGCTTCTTCGAGCCATTCGCCGACCTGCTCCCTTCAGGCATGGGCCTGGCCGCGACGCACGGTCTCGTCACACTCTCCAACGGGCACATCACGGTCGAGCCCGGCCCGGGCGCCGGCCTCGTCTTCCGCGTCTACCTCCACCCCGCCAACGGCGTGCTACCCTAGGCCGGTCTCACTGCGGAGAGCGCGCGTGCGCAGAGTGCTTCGCTGGGAATTCCGGCCAGTCTGAGGTTCCGTCGCGTCGCGGATCGCTCGTCTCTTCCTTGATCCGATTCTTGTTTTGGCGGAAACTGAATTGAGCGTTGTGCGTGACGTTGCGTGTGAGAGATACGCCTTCCGACAGTTCGCGGGACGCACGCAGCGCTTGATCGAATGCTCTTCGCCATCAGCGATTCAACCCTGTCAAACGACGCTTCTGACTCACAGCAAACCGTTGCAGTCCATTGCGTGCTGTACGCGGGATGCCCGGGTCGTGAAGCGGGGTACTGTCCGGGCACCGCGTGCTCTCGCGATTCGCGCGGGAGACGCCGGTGCGCGGATACTCTGCGGTGGAGTGCGGGGATGATGAGGCCGGCGCGCATACTGCATGTGGATTGCGATCAGTTCTTCGTGCAGTGTGCGCGGATCGCGGATCCGGAGGGCGCGGGTCGCACGCCATTGCTGCTGGTGGGCGGATCGGCGAGTCATCGCGGCGTGGTAACTTCCGCGTCCTACGAAACCCGTGCGTTCGGTGTGCGCTCCGGCATGCCCACCGGGCGCGCGCTGCGTCTGTGTCCGCAGGCGAAAGTCGTCCCGGTGCCGCGCGCGCTCTGCATGCGCAAGAGTCGCGACGTGCGCGCCGTGCTCGAGCGTTTCAGTCCTGTGGTCGAGCCGGCCTCCGTCGACGAAGCCTACATCGACATGAGCGGCACAGAAGCGCTCTACCACGGCGAATCGCTGCGCGACACTGCGTTGCGTATGCAGGCGGACGTGCTCGCGGGCGCTGCCATCCATGTATCGATCGGCGGCGCAGCCACGCGCATGATCGCGAAGCTCGCGGCAGGACGTGCAAAACCGGGCGGCGTGTGCATCGTCGATCCCGGTGATGAAGCGGCCTTCATGCGCGGACTCCGGCTCTCCGACATTCCTGGCGTGGGCCCGGTCTTCGCTGCCGCGCTGGAGCGGCTGGGTCTGGTCACGGTCGAGGATGCGCTGCGCCATGCGCTGACCACGCTCGAGCAGTGGCTGGGCCCGGGGCGCGGCCAGTGGCTCTACCACCGCGTGCGCGGCGAGGACGCGGGCGGGGTGCATCCGGAACGCGAGGCGAGGTCCATGTCGCGCGAGGAGACGTTTGCTAAGGACCTCTTTGGCGACGACGCTCTGGAGACCGCGCTGCTCGCTCTCGCCGTGCGGCTGGGCGCCGATCTGCGAGGCGATGGACTGCGCGCCCGCACCGTCACTGTGAAACTGCGTGATGCCGATTTCCGCACGCGCCAGGCGTCGCGCACCGTGCCTGATGGCGTGGCATTGGATCGCGCACTGTACGCGCTCGCACGCGAGCTGCTGCGCCGCCTGCGTCGCGCGCGGCGTACGGGAGCCCGCCTGCTGGGCATTGCCGCTTCGAACCTGCAGGCCGGGGGCGGTGATCAGGCGGACCTTTTCGCGGACGCGCTCGAGTCCGAGCGGGACCGTCGCCTGGCGCAGGCTTCGGATCAGCTGCGCCGCCGCTTCGGGCCGCGCGCGCTCCTGCCTGGCCGGCTGCTGGAGGAGAGGGAGCACGAGAGCGGGTGAGAGTCCGCCGCAGCAGCGGCAAGGTGCCGGCGGGCGCGCGGGCGGCCGGGATCTGGCTAACCCATTGTTGCGCGCGGATGGCCACGGGGAGCGGCTGTCCGCGCTTCGAGCCGGCACCGGCAAGACGGTGTATCTGAGCCTGAGCGGTTCTGTCTGCTGCCGTCGGGACGGCGTTCAGTAGCCCGGGCGCTTCAGGAGCATGCGGTCGATGCGCACATCCAGTGCCTCGCGCTCATCCTCCGACATGCGCGCGAGGCGCGCGTGGTGCGCGCTGCTGACGTGACGCAGCAGTTCCTGTTTCGCCTCTGCGGGGCTACCTGCTTCCACGACAAAATCGCAATCGCCACCCAGCTCCCTGCAGCTCAGCCTGGGCACTGCTCACAAACCTCCCTTCGCCTGCAGTCGTCAGCGACTCTGCCGCGCAGTTCGGGATGGGCGCTGGCAACGCGCCCCTGTGCTGTGCTCGTTTGTGATGCTCGTGCTGCGAATGCGACGCCGGAGATGCTATCGGGTCGCCACTGATCCCGGGTCTTCGTCAGCGCAGCAGGAGTCGCAGCCCGACGAAGATCAGCGCGAGTGAGAGCAGTCGGATGACGCGAGAGCCCTTCAGTTCGCTGGCCAGGTGGGCGCCCAGCGGCGCCCCGCCCAGCACACCAATACCCATGAATACCGATGGCCCCGCAAGTACGTTTCCCAGTGCAATGTGACTCAATGCCCCGGCGCCTGCGGAAACCGCCAGGATGAAGTGCGAGGTGGCGGTCGCAATGTGTGCCGGGAAGCCCATGACGTGGATCAGCACCGGAACGTGGATGATGCCGCCGCCGATGCCCAGGATGCTGGAGATGAATCCCACGAAGAAGCTCAGCGTGACACCGGTCCAGACATTGTAGCGGTACTGGAACGTCGTGCCCGAGCGGTCCACGAGAACGCGCTGCACGTGCCACCAGGGCAGGCGACCCTCCTCCTTCACCATCTCGGCGATCTCTTCCTGCACGGTGGGCCGGATGATGAGCATGGCGGCAATGCCCAGCAGCATGAGGCCGAACACGATGTCGAAGAAGCGGCCGGAGAAGTAGCGCGTGAGGTATGCGCCGATTACGGCGCCGGGCAGCGTCGCCACGGAGAACCACATGCCGGCACGGTAGTCCACGCGCTTCTGCCGCGCGTACGACGTCGAACCGGACAGCGCATTGAGGAACACCACTGTTATGGACGTGCCCGCGGCCTGCTGCGGTGTGGCGTGGTACACGAGCAGCAGCGCCGGCACGATCAGAAAGCCGCCGCCTGCCCCCACCATCGTGCCGTATGCGCCCACCATGAAGCCGAAGGACAGGAACTCGATGCTGGTCAGCAGGCTGAAGGGCGGCATCTGGCGAGGCACGAAATAGAGAGCCAGCAATGCCACCGCGAAGAGTATCGCCGGGCCGATCACGGCGCCGACGTTCTGTTTCAGTTGCTCCATTGCCTCTCTGGTTCTCTCCTCTGCCGAACCGTCGGCGCGCGCCGGTGCGTCGGGCGCGGGCGGCCGGGGCACGAGCCGGACGTGATCTTCGGGAGTGTCGATATCAGGCGGGAATGGCTCGCCGAGTGCAAGGACCGCGACCCGGTCCGGGTCCCGGCCCACCACGTCACGTGCGCCACGATCGCCGCGCAGGGCCAGCAGTTCCGGGAATACGGCGCGTGCGAACAGTACGGGCGGCCCGCGCTCGCCGGCCCAGTCCGCGGTCACGACCGGCCTGCCTGATTCGCGCCATCGGGCCAGGACGCGGTCGATCACCGCGGGGTCGAGTGTGGGCTGGTCTGCCAGCACGATCACGGCGGCATCGAAGTCGGCACCCAGACTGCGGATCCCGGCCGCGATCGAGGCGCCCGAGCCATTCGCCCAGTCCGGATTCTCGACAAACGAAAGAGCGGGCGCCCCATCCCGGCCGGGATCCGGCCCGACGGCCGCGCGCACTTCGGCGGCCGCGTGGCCGAGGACCACGACGATGGCGGCCAGATCCGCGTGCCGCAACGCACGGACGGTGTGCCGCACCAGCGGCTCACCGTCCACGTCGGCCAGCAGTTTGTGTGCGGGGAATCGGCTGGAGCGCCCGGCCGCCAGCACCACTGCGGCGATGCGGGCGGGCCGGCTGGTTTCGTTCACCAACGCTGTGTTAGAGACCGGCCCTTTCCAGTGCCCGGGTCAGTGCGCGGCTGGCGAAGACGCGCGCCAGGTTGCTCTTGAACTCCTCCGAACCCATGGGGTCGCCATGCAGCTCGAGACCCTCGGGCGCGTGCAGCGCCGCTGCCTTGATGGCTGCGGCATCGGGCCGCTTCCCGGTGAGCGCGGTCTCGACCGCCAGCGCGCGCGTCGCCACCGGCCCGAGCCCGGTCACGGCGACACGCGTGCGACTCACGGTCCCGCCCTCATCCAGTGTGACCAGCGCGGCGACGCCGCACACCGCAAAGCGCGATGCCGGATGCGGATACTTCACATACGCGCCACCCGTGCGCGGCGGCTGCAGCGGGAAGCGCACTGCCGTGATGATGTCGGACACTTCCAGCGCCGTGCTCAGCAGGCCGCGGAAGAACTCGCCTGCGGGAATGCGCTTCTCGCCATGCGGATTGGCCACCGCGATGTCGGCGCCGAACGCCAGCACCAGTGCCGGCCAGTCGGCATTGGGATCGGCGTGCGCCAGGCTGCCGCCAATGGTGCCCATGTTGCGCACGGCGGGATCGCCAATGCCGCCCGCAGTCTCGCTCAGTACCGGGAGCTTCGCCCGCACCACCGGCGACTTCTCGATCATGGCGTGTGTCGTGGCACCGCCAATGATCAGCACGTCAAGCTCTTCCCGGATGCCGGCCAGGCCGGGCAGCTTGCGGATATCGATGAGATGCTGCGGCGTCGCAAAGCGCAGCTTGAGCAGCGGCACCAGACTGTGCCCGCCCGCGATCAGTTTGCCGTCGTCCCCGAATTCGCCCAGCAGTGCGATTGCCTCGGCCAGCGAGTCCGGACGGTGATACTCGAATCCTGCCGCGTACATGTCAGTGCACTCCTCCCTGAGCCGCCTGAATGGCCTGCCACACCTTCTGTGCTGTGTACGGCATATCCAGGTGCCGGATGCCGAACGGCGCGAGCGCGTCCAACACGGCGTTAGAAATGGCCGCCGGCGACGCGATCGCCCCCGCTTCACCCGCGCCCTTCACACCCATCGGGTTGCTGGGCGAAGGCGTGACCGTGCGCTCGGTTTCGAAACTGGGCAGCTGGTCCGCCCTGGGCAGCGCGTACTCCATCATCGAGCCCGTGATCAGCTGCGCGTTCTCGTCGTACCTCGCCTCTTCCCAGAGCGCCTGTCCCACGCCATGCGCGATGCCGCCGTGCAGCATGCCGTCCACGATCATGGGATTGATCACATTGCCCACATCATCCACGGCGACGTAGCGCTCGAGCGTCACGTGACCGGTTTCTGCATCCACTTCCACGACGGCGATGTGCGTGCCGTACGGGTAGGTCCAGTTCGGCGGATCGAAGAACGTCGTCGCATCGAGTCCCGGCTCCATTCCGTCCGGGATGTTGTGCGCGAGGTAGGCACCCAGCGCCATGTCCTGGAAGGTCTTGAAGCGGTCAGGCGACCCCTTCACGTGGTAGCGGTTGCCCTCAGCAACCATGTCTTCTTCCGCAGCCTCGAGCTGGTGCGCCGCGATCTTCATCGCCTTCTTCTTCACCTTCTGCGCGCTGAGGAAGAGCGCCGATCCGCCCACCGGCCCGCTGCGGCTGCCGTACGTGCCCATGCCGAACGCGATCGTGGCCGTGTCGCCATGGACCACCTCGACGTCCTCGACGGCGAGGCCCAGCTCATCGGCGACAATCTGCGCGTACGTGGTCTCGTGGCCCTGTCCCTGGCTCTGGCAGCCGGTGAACACCGTCACCTTGCCCGTCGGATGGACGCGGACCTGTCCGCTTTCGTAAAGTCCGGCCTGCGCTCCCAGTGCGCCCACGATCTTCGAGGGCGCGAGGCCGCACGCCTCGATGTAGGACGAGAAGCCGATGCCCAGGTACCGCCCGTCCGCGCGCAGCTGCTTCTGCCGTGCGCGCAGGGCCGTGTAGTCGATGCGCTTCATGGCCAGGTCCAGCGCCACTTCGTAACTGCCGCTGTCATACTGCAGCGCCACCGGCGTCTGGTAGGGGAACTGGTCGGCGCCCACCATGTTGCGACGCCGGATCTCCGCCGGATCCAGCCCCAGCTCGAGCGCCGCCAGATCGATCATGCGCTCCACCACGAACGTCGCTTCCGGCCTGCCCGCGCCGCGCAGCGCATCCAGCGGCACCGTGTTTGTGAACACGCCTGTTACCTGACAATGGATTACAGGAATCGTGTACTGGCCGGAGAGCAGCGTGCCGTAGAGGTACGTGGGGACCACGGGCGCGAACAGCGACAGACAGGCTCCCAGGTTCGCCAGTGTGTGCACCCGCAGTCCCAGGATCTTCCCATCGGCGGATACGGCCAGCTCGGCATCGCTGACGTGGTCGCGGCCGTGTGCATCGGTCATGAAGCTCTCGCGCCGCTCCGCCGTCCATTTCACGGGCCGGCCCACGGCCTTCGTGGCGAAGCACGCCGCCACTTCCTCGGGATACACGAAGATCTTCGAGCCGAACCCGCCGCCCACATCCGGCGAGATCACGCGGAACTTGTGCTCAGGAATGCCCAGCACGAATGCGCCCATGATGAGGCGATGCACGTGCGGGTTCTGCGAAGTCACCCAGAGCGTCATGTCCTGCGTGGCCGCGTTCCAGCTGGCAACGCAGGCGCGTGGCTCGATGGCGTTGGGAATCAGCCGGTTGTTCACGAGTCGCTGGCGCACGACTTTCGCCGCGCCGCGGAGCGCCGCATCGGTCGCGGTCGCATCGCCGATGCTCCACTCGAAGCAGATGTTGCGCGGCGCATCGGCGTAGAGCTGCGGTGCACCCGGCTCCACGGCGCGCGCCACATCGGCCACCGCAGGCAGCGGCTCGTAGCTCACGTCCACGAGTTCTGCACCGTCGCGCGCGGCATGGGCGTTTTCCCCGATCACCATGGCCACGGCTTCGCCCACGTAACGCACGCGATCAATGGCCAGCGCCCGTCGCTCACCCATCTTGAGTCCATCGAGCAGCCAACCCACGGGAATCGGATTCACTCCGCCATCGGCCAGATCCTTGCCAATGTACACAGCAATCACACCCGGCTGTTTCGCGGCCTCCGCAAAGTCGATCGAGCGGATGCGCGCGTGCGCGTACGGGCTGCGCACGAACGCGGCGTGCGTCATGCCCGGCAGACGGATGTCGTCGGTGTAGTTGCCCTTGCCCGTGATGAGCCGCGGATCTTCGCGCCGCTTGATGCTCGCGCCGAACAGTCGACCTGAATTCGTCGTCATGGTTTCCTCGTCTCCATCACGCGGGTGACTCTGCGCGCACGCCGCCCCTGCGCGCGCCGGCGGCGTACTGCACGGCTTTCACGATGTTGTGGTAGCCGGTGCAGCGGCAGAGATTGCCCTCGAGAGCGTGACGGATTTCCGCTTCCGATGGATCCGCGTTCTCACGCAGCAGTGCTTCCGTGGCCATCAGCATGCCCGGCGTGCAGAAGCCGCATTGCAGGCCGTGCTTTTCCCAGAATGCTTCCTGCACGGGATGCAGCTGTCCGTTCTTCGCCAGGCCCTCGACGGTTTCCACGCTCGCGCCATCGGCCTGCACGGCGAACAGGGTGCACGATTTCACCGCGAGACCATCGAGCAGCACGGTGCACGCACCGCACTGACTCGTGTCGCAACCGATGTGGGTTCCGGTGAGGCCAAGGACATCCCGCAGATACTGCACGAGCAGCAGACGCGGCTCGATCGCATTCCAATGCGTGGTGCCATTCACGGTGATGCGGACGGTATCCACAGTGGGCCTCCTTGCCGGGCGGAACGATGAACTGCAGCAAGCGTCATGAGGATGCGGTGGAAGGCGGCAGCGCGCCACTGCTGCGGCGAACCATGCTCACCCGGACGGCAGTGAGCCCGCACCGGATCCGACACCGCGTTTCAAAAGTGGACGTGCAGCTTGCAACGGGTCGTTGCAAAAGGGGTGGATCCTGGCCTGTCGGGGAAACGTGCCGCGCATTCCCACCAGCGGGATAAGATCATGCGATTCTTGTGCTTGGACTCGGAGGCCACCATGGGGGACGCTGCTCGGCATACTCCTCGCTCTTCGGTACTGCGCACCAGGGGGGTGTTGGTGGGCTCCGCAGCGTCCGCCCGGACGCGGCGCCCCGCCGGGGGAACGTATCGTCGGATCGCGGGCACGGCGGGGCCGTGTCCCGCGTCTCCGACTCAACGGAAAGAATCCGTGCACGAGCTGCCGACCGCACACTGGGACCACGAACCGGTCAAGGAAGGACCTCCAGGCTCCTGTTTTCTGGGCGCCGGAGGAGGCCGGCCACGGACCACGATGCGTGAGATCGAAGCGAAGATCCGCCGCTACAACGCGGATCTGCCGCCGTCGAGCCCGACCTTCAAGGCCGCGGTGCTCCTGTTTTGCGGACTCGAGTTCGGACACAACATCGACGCGCTCTCGAGACGCACCAGCTACGAACGACCCTTCGTCGCACGCATCGCCCGCCGCCTCATCGACAATGGCGTGTGGAAGTGCGGCGTCACGGTGGCGGACTGGAGTTCCAGTGACGAGGCCTCCGGCACATTCTGGAACGATGTCGCCGTCGCCGAAGGCAAGATGTGCCGTCGCATAGGTCCTGATGGCCGCATTGAGTGGGCACCCGCCGGATTCTGGAACAAGAGCTTCCACTTCGTCGATCCGGAAGCCGACCAGAAGCTGGCCGCCGTCTACTTCGATTCCGGCCGGGCGGGTACCGAGGAGTCCGTGAACGGTGCCGTCGAGCGCCTCGACACCGTGGCGGCGCAGCCATCCGCCGCCGAGCCGGAACCGCTCCTGGTCGATGAGGCCGAGGAACACCTTTCGCCCGAGCCCACCGAAACCGTGCCCGAAACCGTGACCGGGCGTCGCGAGTCCGGCGTTCCAAGGCTCGATGAGCTGTTCCGCGACGTCGTCTGGATCGGCTGACGTCAAGCAGCCGCTAGCCACACCGGTCAGCGCGGCGGCCGCATCGCCGGACCCAGGCGGCACCTCTTCCGGGACTTGCCACGCGTGACGCTGTAGCTGGCGGGCAACAGCCAGCGAACGGCTGCCCCACCTCGTGGCCGCTACCGGCCCCTTCGTCACCCGATGTATCGAGTGACAACTGAGTAGCCGACACGGCGTTACGTGTTCGGACCGTCCAGGGCACGGGTTTCGCAATTCCAGCGGACCAGCGCGTTTGCCCTTTCGAAGGACGGCCCATGGTCCGCAACGCCGACGTTCGGAGCTTCCTCCCCGGCCTGTACGCAGTGGCAGCCTTCCTCGTGGTTGGTCCGGCCATCGACCTGGTTTCCGCCTTCCCCGTTCGCCCGCTTGAAGCCTCCTGGCGCTTCGGTTCGCTGGGCATTGGCTTCAGCGCTGTGATCCTGCAGCTGCTCGGGCTGGCTCTCGCGATGACCGTTGCCGTCACGCTGGGCCACCGGCTCCTGCTGCGGCTGCTCTCGGCTTTCGCCCTTGTTGGCGCACTGTTGCTGGGCGCCTCGATCGTACGCTTCCTGCTCGACTATGCGCAGGTGCGGGCGGTCGTGGACGCAGGAAGTCGGACCGGGTTCGATGCGACGTCGCTGCGCGCCCTGCTGGTCGCGACCCTGGCAGTGCCGGTCCTCATAGTGCTTGGCGGCAAGGGCTGGATCGCGGGCCGCGATGCCCTGCCTGCCGCCACGCTCGACCGCCTGCCCGAGCTGCCGGAGCAGCCCTACGTCATTCCTTTCCGGCGCCGTCCTCCCACATCGCCGCAGAAGCACACCGGCTGGCGTTGATCGGCTTCGCGTAACGACTTGCGCCGTTCCGCAAGGCTCTCCGCTTCACCGCATTGTTGCTCCCTCACAACGATTTCTGGGGTATCCGGCCGACAATTCAGCGCTTCACGGCCGGCCCGTATTGTGACTTTCGCTTGTATAACAACGAATTACGCCGGCTTGCGCCGTCCTGCGCGATGGGCATGCGGATCGCTGTAGTAACGTGTCAGCCAGCGACGCCAGACGTCGCGCACCGATGCGAGCCTCCCCTGAAACCCGCTCGCCCCCGCCGAGGCCCGGAGCCGCTCACGCGACGCCGGGCCCGGCTTTTTTTGCGCCAGCCGAGGGCGTATTGTGGCGCATGCGAATCGCGGTTTTCGGCGCGGGTGGCACCGGCGCCTATTTCGGGGGCCGGCTGGCTGCGGCGGGGCATGAAGTCACGCTGATCGCGCGTGGTGCGCATCTCCAGGCACTGCGCCAGTCGGGTTTGCGCCTGGAGAGCGTGCTGGGCGATGTGCACGTGCGGCCGGCTGCGACATCGGAGCCGTCGGACGTCGGTCCCGTCGACCTCGTGCTGGTGGGCGTCAAGACCTGGCAGGTGACCGAAGCCGCCGAGGCCATGCGTCCGATGGTGGGTGAGGGCACGTCGGTGCTGCCCATGCAGAACGGCGTGGAAGCGCCGGACCGGCTTGCGGCCGTCCTGGGCGACCCGCCCGTGCTGGGCGGCACGGCCCGCATTGTGAGCTTTCTCGCCGGCCCGGGTCACGTCCGCCATGTGGGCGGGCCCGCCGCCATCGAGCTGGGCGAGCGTGATGGCCGGCCGAGCGAGCGCGCGCAGCGGGTGCGTGACCTGCTCGATGTGCCCGGCATCAAGGCGACCGTCTCTCCTGACATCCGGCTCGCCTTGTGGGAAAAGCTGCTCAATGTGGTGCCCGCGGGCGGCGTCGGTGCCATCACGCGCGCGCCGGTCGGCGTACTGCGGGATCTGCCCGAGACCCGCCGGCTGCTGGATCAGGCAATCCGGGAAATCGAAGCGGTCACCCGCGCGCTGGGCATCGCTCTGGACGACCAGGTGGTGGGCCGCGCCTGGAAGTTCCTCGAAAGCCTCGCGCCCGCCAGCACGATCTCGCTGCAGCGCGATATCGCGGCCGGTCGTGCCTCCGAGCTGGACGACTGGTGCGGCGCCGTCGTCCGGTTCGGCCGGCAGAGCGGCGTGCCCACACCTGTCCACGACTTCATCCTGGGCAGTCTGCTGCCGCAGGAATTACGGGCGCGCGGCCAGCTCGCGTTCGCCGACTGAGGAGGGCTCCGACCATGGCGGTGAAACCGGCGGAAACGGTACCGGCACAGGTGGTGAAGGCCGGCAAGGATGCACGCTTCCAGGTACTGATCGGGCCGGACGAGGGCCCGCACTTCGCGATGCGCCGCTTCATCATGGAACCGGGCGGCGGCATGCCTCGCCACACGAACGTGGTCGAGCACGAGCAGTTCGTGTTGCGCGGCCGCGCTCGCGTCGGCATTGGCGACAGCGTGTTCGAGGTCAAGGTCAATGACGTGGTCTACATTCCGGCGGGCATGCCCCACTGGTACGAAGCCGAGGGCGACGAACCCTTCGAATTCCTCTGCGTCGTTCCCAACCTGCCGGATCGGATCGAGGTTCTGGAGAACAAGCCCTGCTGAGCCGCGCCCGCGGCCGCACTCTGGACGCGGAACGGGCTCGTCGCGATAATCGAAAGTCGACATCGCCTGACCCCTCTCCCCGGCGCTTGCCATGACCAGACCGCTCGAGTTCAGGATCAAAGTCGGTTCCGCCGACGGTGACCGCGAAGAGATCGATCTGCTGACACGGGATCTGCTGCACGAGCTGCGCGATCAGCCTGTGGAGTCCGCCGAAATCGTGCACGAAGGGACCGCGCCGCCCGGTACCAAGGGCATCGACGCGGACACGATCGTGCTCCTCGTAAAGGCGTCCGCCACGGCGCTCGAGATCGTGCTGGCACTGCTGCAGAAGCGGCTGCACAAGACGGGCGGCACGATCATGTTCGAGGGCCAGGTGAACGGCAATCCGGTGAAGTTCCAGGGCGCCATCGACGAATTCGCCCGACTGGCCGCTTCGTTCAAGACGGGCGCCACCGCCAAGGCCTGACCCTTTCCGATCCCGGTTCGCGCGCGCGACGATGCCGAAGCGACTCGCGCTGTTCATTGGCAACAGCACGTATGACGACGCCACGCTCACCCGGCTCAAGGCGCCCGCCGCGGATGTGCGCTCGCTGGCCGCAGCGTTGCGTGATCCCGGCATTGGCGAGTTCGATCAGGTCCAGGAGCTGATCGACCAGAGCGAGTCCATCGTGCGGCGCGCCATTGCCGACTTCTTCACGCGCCGCCATCCCGATGACCTGCTGCTGTTCTTCTTCTCCGGTCACGGCGTGAAGGATGATCGCGGCCGCCTGTACCTCGCGGTGCGCGACACCGACTACCACCAGCTCAGCGCCACCGCCATCTCCTCCGGCTTCGTGGTCGAGCACATGGACGAGTGCCGGTCCAAGCGCCAGATCCTCATCCTCGACTGCTGCAACAGCGGCGCGTTCGCGCGCGGCGTGAAAGGCGATCCCACTGCCGTGACCGCGGACATGTTCGCGGGCAACGGCTACGGCCGCGTGGTACTCACCGCATCGGACGCCACGCAGTACGCACTCGAAGGGGACCGCGTCATCGAACGGGCCGAGCTTTCGCTGTTCACGCACTACCTGCTGGAGGGGCTCGTAACAGGCGCCGCATCGAGTGAGGACACCATCACGCTCGATGCGCTGTACGATTACGCGTACGGAAAGATCGTCAGCTCGACGCCCAGCCAGACGCCGCGCAAGTGGGTCTACAACCAGCAGGGCATGCTGGTAATCGCGCGCAATCCGCGACGCCAGCACTCGCTGCCGGTTTCGCTGCCCTCCGGTGTGCGCCACCAGCTGGAAGACACGCAGGCGGCCGTCCGCCTCACCGCTGTGCGCGAGCTGGAGCGGCTGCTCGTCAGTCCCGATGCTTCCGTGGCGGTGGCCGCGCGTACTGCGCTGCAGCGCATTGCGGACGCCGACCGTAGCAAACAGGTGCGCCAGGCTGCCGAGGATGTGTTGCGCGCCTCGCCCCTCAGCGTGCGCCCGTCGTCGGCGGCTGCACCGCCTGCTGGCCCGCTGGTTCCGCCCGCTGCAGCGGCAGTGGCGCCAGCCACGGGAACGACGGCGGAACTGGCATCGTCGCCTGCCCCTAACATGCTGTCAGGCGCGGGGCCGGCCGCAGCACAGACGGCGACACCGCCTCATGGCACCGGCGCGGCGATACAGCCGGGCCCGGCCGGCCGGCCGCTCGCGGATTCGCTGGCTGCACTGCCGTCCGCGAAACAGATTTCGGAATCGCTCAGCCGACTGCCCGTGAACGACTGGCTCACGCGTCTGGGGCCACGCGGCGAGTGGGTGGCGGCGAATGCGCTGGCCTTCGCCGCGTCCGGTTTCATCACGGGCGGCCTGCTGCGTTTCGCGCAGTGGAATCTGGCGTCGCGCTTCGTGGGCGGCCTGGTCGAAGGCGTGCTCCTGGGTCTGGCGACACTGCTGTTCCTGCGCAAGCGATCCGTGCCGCCGGCCGCGCAGCTCTGGATGGGCGCCATCATTGCCGCGTGCATCCTGCGCTGGCAGATCCCGGTGCAGAGTTCGAAGAACATCTGGGGCGTGGTGCACGTCTCGAACGGCGCGGCCTTCATGAAGGGCGTGCTCGATGGCGTGATCCTCGGGCTGGCGCAGACGTGGGCTGCGCGCGTGCGCGGCGTCGGCCGCCTCGCCTGGGTCTTCATGAACGTGGTGGGCTGGGGCTTCGCCTACCTCTGGTTCGTCGGCGCGACGCAGGCATTCCTGCCCACGCTCATTCGCGCACCCATGGTGCCCGCGATCGTGATCGGCGCAGTCAGCGGTCTGCTCATTGGCGCCGCCACCGCCCTGGCGCTGCCGCTCTTCGCGCCCTCGCCTCCCATTACGCCCGGAGTCACCACGCGCGCACGCACGGGTTAACAGACCCCTGTCGGACCGTCTTGGCGTTCTTTCCTTTCGGCTTCTTCCCCCATTCCAGCGACCCACTCCGACATGCAAAGTGGTCCGTCGATACGTAACCGAGTCGGCCCCATGACCGAACCGGCCGCAACGCAAGAATGCCAGGACGGTCCGCTCAGCGTCATGCACATTGGCGCCACAGCGGGGTACGCGCCTGTGCGTTTTGCTGCGCTCACACATGGGGAATCGGTTGATCCTGAAGGGCAGCGCACCCGGTACATCGCGCCGTGGCGGCTGAGACCCGCGCCGGCGGTGCAGCCAGCAATGTGGAGCTGGTGGTCGTCGCCAATCGGTTACCGGTGCATTGTGTGCGACTCGGTGCGGGCATTGGCTGGCGGAGCAGTCCGGGGGGCCTGGTGCGCGCCCTCGCGCCGATTCTGGCGGAGCGCACGGGCGTGTGGGTGGGCTGGCCCGGCTATCCAGGCGAAGCGCCGCAACCTTTCGAGCACGATCACATGCGGCTGCATCCTGTGGCGCTCGAGGCGCGCGAAGTAGCCGACTTCTACGAAGGCTTCTGCAACCGCACGCTCTGGCCGCTCTATCACGATGCATTGCGCCCACCGCGTTTCCGCCGTGACTGGTGGGAGCCGTACGTGCGCGTCAACCGCCGCTTCGCCGCCGCGGTGGCGGAAGTGGCGGCGCCCGGCGCTCTGGTCTGGGTGCATGACTATCACCTCCAGCTGGTGCCTTCGTTCGTGCGGCAGCTGCGGCCTGACCTGCGCATTGGTTTTTTCCTGCACATTCCCTTTCCGCCGCGCGAGCTGTTCGCCAAGCTGCCGTGGCGGCGCGCCGTTCTGGACGGCATGCTGGGTGCGCATGTCGTCGGCTTCCAGACGGAGCAGGCGGCGCGCAATTTCGATGACCTGAGCAAACGTTTCTGTGGAGCGACCGGTGCGCATGGCACACTGCAGTACCAGGGGCGCACCGTGCGGTCGGGCGCGTTCCCGGTTTCCATTGATGTCGCGATGTTCGAGGAGCTGGCGAGTCGGCCGGAAGCGGAGCGTCGCGCCGACGCGTTCCGCCGCAGTGTCGGCTCGCGGCGCATCATCCTGGGTGTCGATCGTCTGGATTACACGAAAGGCATCGACATCCGGCTGCGTGCGTTCGCGGAGCTGCTGCGCTCCGGCCGTGTGCGCCGCGAGGAGTGTGTGTTCGTGCAGATCGCGGTGCCCAGTCGCGAGCGGGTGGCGGACTATCGCACCATGCGCAAGCGTGTCGAGCGGCTGGTGGGCCAGATCAATGGCGAATTCGGCGAGATCGGTCTGCCGGTGCTGCACTACGCGCGTCGTACCTACCCGCCGGATCAGCTCGTCGCTCTTTACCTGGCCTCGGATGTCATGGCGGTTACCCCGCTGCGCGATGGCATGAATCTCGTCGCCAAGGAATGGGTGGCGTCGCGCGCGCACGACCGTGGCGTGCTGCTGCTCAGTGAATTCACGGGCGCGGCGGTGGAGCTGCGCTCCGCGTTGCTGGTGAATCCCCACGACATTGACGGGCTGGCATTCCGCCATGCACGCGGCGCTGACCATGTCGGCCGCGGAGCAGAGGCGCCGCGTCCGCGATCTGCGTCGCACCGTCCGTCGCAACACGGTATACGACTGGGCGGACTCCTTCCTCCAGGCCCTGTCTGCATGAGCGAACTGGAAAGCAGGCTCCGGGAGCTGGCGCGCACGCCTGTCCTCCTGGTGGCTTCCGATTACGATGGCACGGTGGCGCCCATCGTACCCGATCCGTCGCACGCGCTGCCGCAGCGGGAGTCCGTGGTGGCGCTGCGCGCGCTCGCCAATCTGCCACACACCTACGTGGCGCTGATTTCGGGGCGCGCGCTGCGCGATCTCGCGGCGCTCTCCCGCCTGCCTCCCGAAGTGCACCTGGTGGGCAGTCACGGCAGTGAGTTCGATCTCGATTTCGCGCAGACACTTTCGGCCGGGCAGATCGCGCTGCGCCAGCGTGTGCTGGAAGAGCTGGACGACATTGCGCGCTCGGGTCGCGGCCTGGCGGTGGAGGCGAAGCCGGCTAACATTGCATTTCACTACCGCAATGCCGATCCCGAGACCGCCCGGCGCGCGGTGGCTGCGGTACTGGAGCGTGTGGCAACGCTCGAGGGCGTCACGTTGCGCCACGGCAAGTCCGTGCTCGATGTGGGCGTCGTCGCCACGGACAAGGGTGATGCGGTGCAGACACTGCGCCACCGCGTCGCGGCCACTGCGGTGGTCTTTCTCGGCGACGATCTGACGGATGAAGATGTGTTCGCCACGCTGTGCGGTCCGGATCTGGCCGTGAAGGTGGGTCCCGGCGCGACGCGTGCGCCCTACCGCATTGATGGCACGGAAGACGTCGCCCGCTTGCTCGCCCGCCTGGCTGAGCTGCGCAGTGCGTGGCTCGAAGGCGAGGCCGCGATGCCGATCGAACGGCACTCGCTGCTCTCCGATCACCGGGCCGTCGCGCTGCTGACGGTCGAGGGTCGTATCGTGTGGCTGTGCCTGCCACGCGTGGACTCCCCCGCCATCTGCGCCGAGCTGGTGGGTGGCCCGACAGCGGGGTTCTTCGCGGTGCGTCCGGCCCGGCGCCTGGGTACCCCCACGCAGCGCTACGAAAGCGACACGATGATCGTCGAGACGCACTGGCCCGACCTCTCGGTCACCGACTTTCTGGATTGCTCCGGTGGTCGGCCCGTCCAGCGTGCCGGCCGTTCCGAGCTGTTCCGCATCATCGAAGGCCGCGGCCGTGTGCAGATCGAGTTCGCGCCTCGTCTCGATTTCGGCCGTGAGCACACGCGGCTCGAGGTGAAGCCGGGCGGCATCGTGGTCAGTGCCGTGCACGAACCGATCACGCTGCGTGCGCCGGGACTCGACTGGCACATCGAGGCCGCTGCGCCGCATCAGACGGCGCGCGCCGAAGTTGACCTGGATGGTGGCAGTCTCGTTCTCGAGCTGGTCTATGGGTCAGGCAGCATTCCGGATCCCGGGCAGCGCGCGGGCGCCCGCCTGGAAGCAACACGCGCGTGGTGGTCGGACTGGACTTCGGGTCTGCGGATCCCTGCCATTGCGCCCACGCGCGTGCGCCGCAGTGCACTGCTCCTCAAAGCACTGTGTTATGAACCGACCGGCGCGATCATTGCCTCGGCGACGACCAGTTTGCCGGAGGAAATCGGCGGCGTACGCAACTGGGACTACCGCTACTGCTGGCTGCGCGACGGCGCACTCGCCGCGACCGCACTGGCGAAGCTGGGCAGCACGCGCGAGGCGCTGCGTTTTCTCGACTGGGTTCTGACTGTGGTCGACACGCATGATTCGCCCGCCGCGCTGCGGCCGCTGTACACGGTAACAGGCGGGCAGCTCGGTGCGGAAGCGGTGATTCCCGAGCTTTCCGGGTATCGCGCAAGCCGCCCGGTGCGCGTGGGCAATGCCGCCGCGCAGCAGCTGCAGCTGGACGTGTTCGGGCCGATCGTGGATCTGCTGGCACTGCTCGCCGAGCGTGATGCGCCGCTGTCCAGCGAGCACTGGCGCCTGGTGTGCGCCATGGTGGAAGCGGTGGAGAGCCGCTGGGAAGAGCCGGACCACGGCATCTGGGAAATCCGCCGCTCCCGCCGGCACCACGTGCACTCCAAGGTCATGTGCTGGCTGACCGTGGATCGCGCGATCGCTGTGGCTGAGCAGCTCAACGGCTCGGAGCCGCCCGGCTGGCGTGCACTGCGTGACCGGATTGCCGCCGAAATCCTCGAGCGCGGCTTCAGCCGCAAGCTCAACGCCTTCTGCATTGCCTACGGCGATGAAGAGCCGGACGCGGCCACACTGCACGTCGGCCTCAGCGGACTGTTGGCGCCGGATGATCCGCGCTTCCTCGGCACCGTCGATGCCATCGAGCAGCGACTGCTGCGTGGCTCGGTCGTGTTCCGCTACCTGGGCGATGACGGATTGCCGGGCAGTGAAGGCGGTTTCACGCTGTGCACGGGCTGGCTCATTCGCGCCTACGCGCTGCTGGGTCGCAGGCGGGACGCGCAGTCGCTGTTCGACCGCATGCTGTCCGTGGCCGGGCCCACCGGCCTCATGTCCGAGGAGCATGATCCCATCAGTGGCGAAGCGCTGGGCAACGTGCCCCAGGCCTTCAGCCACATTGCCGTGATCGAAAGCGCACTCGCACTCAGCGAAGAGTGAACGCGCGTGCACACGCTGTCCGCAGCGTTCAGAAGTCCTTGCGCACGAACACCCGCATGCCGGCCGCAAGGGGAGCTGCCAGCCACGCGGTGAGCGCGACGGAGGCGACGGTCAGTCCCAGCGGGCCGCCGAAGAAATCGCGGAAGACGGCGCCCGTGTAGCCCATCAGCACAGATACGTCGAAGTCGAGCAGCAGCAGCACACGCGCGAGGTCCACCGGGTTGAGCAGGGTCAGTACGAGCAGCGGTTTCTCGAGCGGCCAGGCGTAGAACACGTTCGCACCGAGAAGGATGAGCCCATCGTAAATCACGCCGAGAAACAGCCAGAGCAGCAGCGCTACGCCCATGCCGCGCACGCGGTCCTCGAAGCGCAATGCCACGGCGAATGCCAGTGCCGTGAAGATCGCCGTCAGGAACGTCCCCGCAAGCAGCAGCAGGAGCACGGTGCGCGGGGCGACACCGCCGTGCAGGCCGTGCAGCAGCGCCGGCGCGCCAATGCCGAGCATATAACTCGCTGTCAGGGGCAGCGTGAGACCGAGGTAGAGCCCACCGAACAGCTGGCGCCGGTTCACCGGCTGCGCCAGCAGCAGCTCGTTGAACTCGCGCGCGTTGTACACGAACATCGTCCCCAGAACCACGCTCACCAGCGGCACGATCAGCAGAGTGACGTCTGCCAGACTCAGCAGCGCCTTGCCGCCATCACTGCTGAAGCGGAAAAGCAGCTCCGAGGCAAGCAGGAAGAAGCCGCCGTACAGCAGCAGTGTGCGGCTGCGCAGCACGTCACGCAGTTCATACTTCAGGATCTTCGCTGTGGTATTCATTGTGACGCCATTCCGTCCGTCATCAGGCTGGCGACGGCGCCTTCCAGTGTCTGCTCCGCGGTGAGACGCTTCAGCTCGTCGAGCGTGCCGCGGTAGCGGACCTGGCCATCCAGCAGGAATGCCACATTGTCTGCCAGCGCTTCCAGCTCGCTCATGACGTGCGAGGTCAGCAGCACCGTCCGCCCCTGCGCGCGCTGCTCGCGCACGTGCGCCTTCAGGGTGCGCGCCGCGACCGGATCCAGGCCGCCGGTCGGCTCATCGAGGATGAGCAGGTCGGGCTGGAACCCGAATGCCAGCACAGCATTCACCTTCTGTCGCGTGCCGCCGGACAGCGTGCGGAAGGGCTTGTCCAGATCGCGTTCCAGCCCGAAGCGCGCAACCAGCTCGGCCTGTGCGGCGCTGGCCTGGCGCAGGTCCGTGATCATGGCCAGCAGCTCGCGTCCACTCAGGTTCTCGGGAAAGCGCACGATCTGCGGCATGTAGCCGACCCGCTCGCGATAGCGGCAGTCGCCGTTGAGCACGAGGTCGCGCCCTTCCTGATGCGCATCATGCGCAACCTCGGCTCCCCGGGGCGGCACGGCGAGCAGGTCTTCCCAGACAATGCGACCCGCATCCGGTCTGACCAGTCCTAACAGCATCTTGATCAGCGTGGTCTTGCCCGAGCCGTTGGGCCCTACGATCGCGGTGACCCGACCGCGCTCGATGCGCAGGTTCACGCCAGCCAGAACCTGGAGCGCGCCGAAGCGCTTGCGGATCCCTTCCACGCGGATCATGAGCCGCTCCTCGCCAGCGGCCTGCGCACCGCGGCGCGCATCAGCGGGCGCGCATCCACGAGCGTCGCGGGTGTGAGCGCCGGCACAACGGCTTCTGCCGCGTCCAGCAGCCTCACCAGAAAGCTGCGCAGCAGAATGAGCGACGGCGCATTACGCTCGACGAGCACGGAGAACAGCCGCACGGGCCGCTCCGGTGAATCGCCGGTGCCGTCGTGATCCAGGTCGTAACCGCGGTACCGGTCCCAGTAGTTGCCCTGGAACAGGCTGTAGTTGGCGCGGCTGTTGGTGGCCACGTCGAACGTGTTCCCGATGAAGTTGTTGCCCGTGAACCGGTTGTTCTCGGCATTGGCCATGAGCTTGAGCGCCCAGCCGTTGGCCCGGAAGTCGTTGTCCGCAACGGTCAGCCGGTCCGAGCCCTCGGCGTAGAGTGCCACCGAGTTGCCCGTGAAGGTGTTGCCGGTGATGCGGCTGTCGCGGATCTCCTTGAGGAGCAGCCCGTACGTCGACGAGCCGCGGTTGTCGGCGAATTCGTTGCCCGTCATTTCGACGAAGTGCGTGTACATGACGGCCACACCCGCGCCGTTCGCGCGGAAGCTGTTGCGTACGTAATGACAGCTGTCCGAGAACATGAAGTGCAGGCCGTAGCGCAGGTTGTGCTCGCTGATGTTGCCGTGCACGCGGCTGTCCTTCGTGAACTCGAAGTAGATGCCGTCGCGGAAGCCGCGCACCGTGTTGTCTTCCAGCGTGACCCGCCGCGCATGCCACAGGTGGATGCCGTTGCCTGCGGCGCTCTCCCGCGTGGCGTTGGCTGACAGCGTGTTGTGACGGACCACACAATCGCTGACATTGGCCAGGTAAATGCCAAAAAAGCCGTTCTCGATGCGATTCTGCTCGATGCGGCAGTTGCGCGACTGCTGCACCCGGATGGCGGCTCGATCTTCGGTGTAGGTGGTGCCGATGTTGCGCAGCACCAGCCCGCGTATCGTCACATTGTCGGCCTGCACCAGCAGCAGCGCCCGCGAATTCTCCGCGTCCAGCACCGCGTCGCCGTTGCCCAGCAGCTCGAGTGGCTTGTCGATCACTACGGTGGGTTCGCGGTAGACGCCAGCCGGCAGAACCACGCGCTCGCCCGGCGCCGCCCTCGCCACCAGCTCGGCCAGCGTGGGCGCTCGAGCGGGCAGACTTTCCGTCCGCAGACTCGCTGGCTCCGGGTATCGCGCGACTGCCTGCGCCGCGGAGTGCACGCGCGGTGGTGATTGCATGGCGTTCATGCCCGGCATCGCCTGCATGGCGTCCGCGGCGTGGGCCAGGCCGTGGGGTGATCCATTCGGCCAGGCCAGTCGCACCGCCTCTAACAGCCCGTTCCAGTCCAGATCGTGCCCGCCCAGCCGCTGCCGGGCCGCGTCGCGCGCCTCGCGGCTGGCGAACGCGGCGATACCCAGGCCCATCGGGCTGCTGATGCCACCGCTCTCCAGGAAGAACGCCCTGCGCGCATCAATGAGGCGTGGCGGACTCTCATAATCGGTGACCCACAGGGAGCGCGTCGCCTCGTGCTGCAGCGGGAAAGCGACGAAGCCCGCCAGGCACTCGGCGGAATCGAAGATGTGCGTCTTGCCCGTGCGCGTGACGAGTTCCGCCGCGAAGCGCTCCTCGGCATTGCCCATCAGGCAGAACTCGCATTTGTCCTGACCGAACCGGATGGGCCGCGGGCCGCTCGAACACGCTGCGGCCAGCAGCGCGCTCATGGTCAGTGCGAAGAGCGGAAGACGCACGGTCGCCTTCAATGCCCGACTGTCGCGCCTGGCGCACCACGCCGTAGCGATGCGCCGGAGGGCTCCACCGGCGGATCGCCCACGTGCGCAGTTTGCCGCTGCGCGCGTGCACGCAGCTCGAACGCCACAAGAGCGAGGATGGTCAGGAATGCCGCGATCATGATCCAGCCGCCGCTCGCGGGCCACGAGTTGGCCGTGAAGTTGAGGATTTTCTTCGACCCGATGAGTGGCGGCTGATACGCCATGCCGGGGATCTTGATGGCCGCTTCCGGATTCAGGTGATGCCCGTAGTCGTAGCCCCAGCGGTAGAAGTCGGCGAGGCCGAGCGCAGCTGCGATCATGAATGTCGCCGCCCAGCCCGCGAGCACGGCCCGTTTGCCGCTGATTGCCGCCATCAGGCCGAGCGCAATCAGTCCGCCCAGGATCCACGGCATGTAGCGCAGCTCCGCAATCGAGCCGGGTTCGATCTTCGCCATGCCGATGTAGTGATTGAGGCCGTTGATGCTGCGCAGGTCGTTCGGTCGGACACCGGTGATGTTGTTCACGCGGATGTGCATGCCCAGGCCTTCGGGATACTGCGGCGCCTTCAGCCGTATGCTCCACAGGGGCAGCACGAAAGCCAGCGCCAGAGCCAGCGCGCTGATGCCTGCCAACCATCTCGAACCGGTCCTCATCGTCTTTTCTCTGTCCTCATGGGAACGTGGGCGGCTCACGCCGCCGGAAACCGGGAGGGGCGATGTCGTGTGTGACGACATCGCCCCTCGAACGTCAGTTGCCGCCTGCCACGGACGCGCTGGTCGTCCAGCTGCCACCCGTGCCCCAGCGTAGCGCCACATTCGACCCCGCGGCCGAGACCCGCGCGTAGCCCTGCATTTCCTGGTGCAGTGCCGAGCAGAAATCAGTGCAGTAGAAGGGATACACACCCGGCGCCTTCGGCTCCCAGCGCAGCGTGCGCGTCTCACCCGGCATGATCAGCAGCTCCGCGTTCTGCGCGCCCATGGCCGCGAAGCCGTGCGGCACATCCCAGTCCTGCTCGAGGTTCGTAACATGGAAGTAGACAACGTCACCGACCTTGATGCCTTCGATGTTGTCCGGATTGAAGTGCGAGCGGATCGCCGTCATGTAGACGTGCACTTCATTGCCTTTGCGCTCGACGTGCGCGCGATCCTCGCCCAGCGTGACCGCCGGGTTCTTGTTGTCCTCGAGCGCGTAGACCTTGAGCTGCCGGTCCTTGATCAGACTGGCCGCGATACCCTGTGCATAGTGCGGTTCGCCCATGGTGGGAAAGTCGAGGAGCAGCCGCATCTTGTCGCCGCTGATGTCGATCAGCTGGGCGGCCTGCGCCAGTTCCGGACCGGTGGGCAGATAGCGGTCCTTGGTGATCTTGTTGAGCGCGACCAGGTACTTGCCCGCGGGCTGGCGGCTGTCACCACCCGGAATCATCAGGTGGCCCACCGAGTAATAGACCGGAATCCGGTCGACGACTTCCCACGTGCCCAGCTTCCACTTCACGATCTCCGACGAGATGAACGCGGTGGTGTACGCGTAACCCTTGCCGTCGAACTCCGTGTGCAGGGGTCCCAGTCCCGGATTCTGCACTTCGCCCGCCATCACCGACTCGTACTTCAGCACCGGAATGCCATTGACCGTGGTCTCGAAATCCTTGTTCGCGATGGCCTTGATCATCTTGCTGAAGGAGTGCACCGGTATGACCGTGGCCAGTTTGCCACCGCCCACGATGTACTCGCCCGTGGGATCCACATTGACGCCGTGCGGTGACTTGGGTGTGGGCAGGAAGTACATCATGTCGGAGCAGGCGCCCACCTCCAGCACGGTCACGCTGGTCAGCTTCTCACTGTGCGCAATGCGGTCCTGGCCCAGTGTGTTGTGGGCATAGTCGGCGGGCATCTGCCGGCCCTTGCCCTGCGCCACGCACTCCTCCGCGCGCTTCCAGTTCACCGCCGCAATGAAGTCCTTGTCCTTCTGCGAGGCGTTGACTTCGAGCAGCGAGTGCGCCTGCTCGGTGTTGTACGAGGTGAAGAAGGCCCAGCCATTGGACGGTCCCTTGCCCGCATGCGACAGGTCGTAATCGAAACCCGGCACCAGGATCTGGAACGCGATCGACATCTTTCCCGGCTCGTTCGCACGCACGAACGTAAGTGTGCCCTTGAACTGGCTCTGATAGTCGTCGATGGACACATCGCGGTTGGGAATGGGCACGCTGAAGCGTGTCGCCGCAATGACATACTCGCTGTTAGGAGTGATGAACGGCGAACCGTGGTTGCCCGCCGAATTGGGGATCTGCAGGATCTCTTCCGTCTCGAAGCGCGTCAGGTCGATGCGCGCGATGCGCGGCGTGTTGTTGCCATTGATGAAGATCCAGCGGCCATCCGGGACGCCGTCCGTCTGCGACAGTTCCGGATGGTGCGCGTCGTCCCACGGGATCTGGCCGAAGGACGTACTCAACATGGCCTTCGTCTCCTCCGAATAGCCGTAGCCGTTCTCGGCGTACTGCGAGAATACCGGAATCGTGCGCAGCAGCCGCCCTGAAGGCAGTCCGTACACGGTGAGATTGCCGCTGAAGCCGCCCGAGAAGAAGGTGTAGAACTCATCGTACTGGCCGGGTGGCACGTACACGGCCTTCGCTGCATCCGCATCCGACGGAGCCCTGCGCTCCGCCTCCCGACTGACACGCCCAGGCGATTGCGCCGGCCGCAGCCGCTGCGCCCACCGCCAGAACCAGGCTCGTCGTCCGTTTCATCGCGTTTCTCCAGATCGTGCATCGCCGCCACGTTGCGACGCGTGAGTTCCCCGGGTTACGGCCGGGTCCGACTACCTGTCATTCGTGTCCTGCTTGCCCGGGATCTGCTGCGAACGCAGATACTCGAGCACTGCGCGCGCGTCATCCGGCGTCAGCTGCTGATTCGGCATCTGCGTCATGAACTGCGCGAGCAACTCCTTCGCAGCCGGATGCTTTTCCGTCATTTCCGCGGGATTGAGGATCATGTTCATCACGTACTCCGGCTTGCGCCGCTCCAGCACCTGGCCCAGGGGCGGGCCCACGTAGCGCTGGTCCATCTTGTGGCAAGCCGCGCACTTCAGGCTGAACACGTTGTGGCCCTTCTCGGCCAGCGCGTGATCCAGAGTTCCCAGATCCACATGGGTGATCGGGCCTACGCCGTGCTCCATCTGCTCCGGCGTCAGCGTGGCGCCGGCCGCGGGCGGCGAGGCCGCAGTGTTCGTGGCGGGCGCCTTCTGTGAACCGCCGCACGCCAGCGCTCCGCCCAGTACCAGTCCCGTGCCCACCCATACCGTCCATTGCCTGCCAGTCATGGAACGCATCTCCTGATCTATAACAGCGTGTTCGAGGATTGCGTGGCGCCAGCGCCGGCCGTGGCCGGCTTGCCCGCTCGTCTGGTGTGCCCGCGCGTCACAGGGCCAGTTGCAGGCGCCGCTTCCGTGGCGCCCAGCAGACCGGCGACGGTCGTGTCGGAGAGGAGGCGCAGCAGCTGGCCGGTCAGCGTTGTCCAGCGTTCGTGCGCCACACAGGGAGACTGCGGGTCGCACGGACGATCGCCCAGCATGCAGCGGCCGCCGGTCGTGATCGTGGTCTCGAATTCGCCGATCACTGTGGACACCGGCAGCGAGGCAGCAGACCGGCCCAGGCGGAAGCCGCCGTTGCGGCCGCGCTCCGAAACCAGCACGCCAATGCGCGTCAGCCGGTGCAGCGTCTTCGACAGGTAGTTGCGCGGCAGCCCGAGTGCGTCGGCAATCTCCGCCGCCGCCAGACTGCTTCCCTCGGGCAGCCTCGCCAGGTACAGCACGGCGCGCAGTGCGTGTTCACCAGTCCGTGACAGCATCTCCTGCTCCGCAAAATGTGAAACTCACATGTAAATATGGGATTTCAGCACGCCACCATAATCAGCCCTTTGCCGCTGCCAGCGTGGGGCGCGCTACTACCCGCGTGGAGGAAAATGCCCCGCCCGCCTGTAAGCGAATTGCCGGGCACGTGTAGGGAGAAACATGGCGGGACGATGCAGTGGAGCCCGCGCGCGCGTGAGCGCCGCGGGCTCCAGTGCGGCCGCGCGGGTGCGCGACCAGCTGCTAAATCTGTGTGTTAGTACACCTGCTACTTCTTCGCCTTCGAGTGAATCGCGAACATCGCGCCCTGCGGATCCATGAGCTGCGCGATCCAGTCGCCACCCGGCACCTCCATGGGGCCGTTCAGCACCTGGCCGTTCAGCTGCTTCACGGTCTCCACGCGCGCGTGCACGTCATCCACCAGGGCGTAATGCAGCCAGGAGGGCGGGCCCGGCATTTGCGCCGGCTTGCGGAACATGCCGCCGACGGTCAGGCCGTTGCGACCGTACATCTGATACATGCCGTCCGGACCCATGTCCATCGCGTCGGTCTTCTCCCAGCCGAACAGCTGCTGGTAGAAGTCGAACGCGGCGTCGGCGTCCGTCGTTGCCAGCTCGTGCCAGGAGAATTCGCCCGGCCCGGGCGCGCCATCGTGACCGGGCGCATCGCCCACCGACGTGAACGCGGCGAACATTGCACCCTGCGGATCCGACAGTACGGCCCAGCGGCCCACGGTGGGAATGTCCATGGGCGGCGAGAGCACCTGGCCGCCCAGCGCCCGCGCCTGCTTCGCCGTGGCATCCGTGTCCGGCGTGCCGAATGTATGCGATCCAGTGCGGGGGCGCGCCCGTTGCGGCGACATTGGGCGGCATGGGCATCACCCCGCCCAGCGGACTCTCGCCGTTGGTCCACATGGTGTATTCCTGGCCGCCGCCGCCATCCCACTTCGTCGTGCCCCAGCCCACCACCGTCGTGTAGAACCGGATCGCCGCCTCGGGGTCGGACGTGAGCAGGTCGTACCACACGAAGCGGCCTCTTGCCTTGGGATCGGACATCACTAACCTCCTGTTTGAGGGATGCGGGTTCTCGCAGATCGACGTGTCAATGACTCGTGCCACCGGCCTCCACGGCCGCGCGCAGCGCCTCCAGCGGCAGCGTGGCGCAGCGGCGGCGCTCGGGTCGGATCTCGGCATCCAGTGCGTTGATCAGCTCGGCTTCCGCCAGGTCCGCAGCCGCTGCCGGAGCGAGCCCGCTGATGCGCTCTGTCAGCAGCGATGCCGCCGCCGTGCAGATCGCGCAGGCATCCGCGTGGAAGCGCGCTTCCCGTATGACACCGTTCTCCAGGCGCAGCGCCAGCCGCAGCCGGTCGCCGCACAGCGGATTGTGCGCCTCGCCGGACAGGTCCGCGCCCGGCAGCTCGCCGCGGTTCCGCGGATGGCGGAAATGTTCGAGGATGATGGCACTGTACATGGGACCGGGCGGCAGTTCAGGCGCCGGCGCTGCGCGCGTCGTTGCGCGCGCGCATGGAACCGCCGCTCCGGCCGTTCCGCACCGCCACCAGTTCCGCCAGAATGCTGAGCGCGATCTCCGCCGCGCTCTGACTGCCGATGTCCAGGCCGATGGGCGTGCGCACGCGCGCCAGCGAGGCGGCTGCTGCGCCCTCTTCTTCGAGCATCTGCAGGATCGTGCCCGATCGCTTGCGACTGCCCAGCATGCCAATGTAGCCGACATCGGTTCCCAGTACCGCGCGCAGCACCGGGATGTCGAACTTGTAGTCGTGCGCCACCAGCACGATGGCCGAGGACGCATCGAACTCCATCTCGCCGACGATGTCCGAGGGCATGCCCACCTTCATCTCATCCGCATCGGGCACGCGCTCGTGACCCGCGAAGCGCTCGCGTGCGTCCACGACTGTCACGTGGTAGCCCAGCAGCCTGGCCATGGTCGCGAGAGGCGCAGTGATCGCGCCGGCGCCCACAATGACCAGCGATGGCCCGCGGCCGTACACCTCGAAATACGCATCCAGTGACCGGCCCGCGTGCTGGATCTGCAGCGTGCGCGCGCCGCCGCGCGCCAGCCGCTCCTCCGCCATGGGTACGGCCGCCGCGTCCAGGGCGGCGCTGCCCAGCGTGCCCCAGCGCGCACCGTCATCCTGCACCACCAGCACGCCTGCACCGCGTTCCGGCGTGCGCAGTGACCCGTCGGGCAGCAGCGTGATCATCACGGCGCGTCCGCCGCGCGTCGTGTGCGCGCGGATGCGGTCCCACGCTTCCAGCAGCGGGTCATCGCCGGCCAGGTTCAGCTGCTGCACCAGGACATCCACCTCGCCCGCGCACGTCAGCCCCAGCTCGTGCGCGTCGTCATCGCCCAGCTCGAGCGAAAGCAAGGCGGGCGACAATGCGCGCAGCACGTCTTCCGCCACACGCACGACCTCCGCGTCCACACAACCGCCAATCGTCACATTACCCAGGATGGACCCACCTTCGCCCACCCACATGCGCGCGCCTTCCTTGCGCGGCGATGTGCCACGTGTCGCCACCAGTGTGGCCAGAGCCGCGCGCCGCTCGCTCCGCCGGATGCGGTCCAGATCATCGAATGCGTCTGTCATTTTCTGCGTCACACCTCGAGATGCCGCACCAGCGCGCGCAGACTCGCCAGGTCATGCGCTGGTGCGAAGACGTCAACGTGCGGCAATGCCGCCTGCATGCCGCGCGTGAGCGGCTGATACGCGGGATTGCCCAGCAGCGGATTGAGCCAGATTACCTTCCCGGCACGACGGTGGATCCCCCGCATGGCCGCCGCGAGCAGTTCCGGTTCGCCCGTATCCCAGCCGTCACTCAGTATCACCACTACGGTGTCGCGATTCACGAGCCGCCCGTGCTCCGCCTCGAACGCGGCCAGGCTAGCGCCAATGCGCGTACCGCCCGCAAACCCGCCCGCATCCGCGGACAGGCCGCGCAATGCCTCTGCGAACGTGCGTGTTCGCAGGCGGTCCGTCACCCTGGCCAGTCGCGTGCTGAACACGAACGTCTCCACCCGTGCGAACGCATCCTGCATCGCATACAGGAACTGCAGCAGGAAGCGTGCATACACTTCCATCGATCCGGAAACATCGCAGAGCACCACCAGCCGCGTCTTGCGGATGCGGCGCCGGCGCCACGTCAGCTCAATGGGCGTGCCGCCCGCGCGCAGTGCCGCGCGCATGGTGCGCTGCGCGTGCACTCTCGGACCGCGTCGTGCCGGCCGCCACCGCCGGCTGCGCCGCGTGGCGAGTCGCCTTGCCATCTGCCTCGCCACCCGCCGGAGCTCGTCCGCATCCTCGCCCGCGTAACGTGCGAGGTCCCGGACACCACGCGCTTCCTCCGAGCTGTACGAGGCCAGCTTCACTTCGCCCGCCGTTTCGTACGTGCCGGGGTCCACCCAGCGCTCGAGCGCCGGTGCGGGCACCGTCTGCGGCTTGCCGCGCTGCGAAGGGTTCGCGCCTTCACCTGCCGGCACACCCCCGCCGAAGAACCGCGGGAAAAGCTCATCGAAAACCGGATACTCCTCGGGCCGCAGCGCGAGCAGCGCACGCAGTGCCAGCCGCAATTCGCCGCGGTCACGCAGATCCACCAGTGCCAGCGTGCGCACCGCATCCTGTGTTTCCGCAGGCGACGCAATGAAGCCCCGCGCGCGCAGTGCGCGACCGAAGCGGATCGTTGTCGTCACCAGGTCATCCTGACCTGCATCCATCGCACCGGTCACGCGCGGCCACCGCTCACAGCGTCGCCTGCAGCAGCACCGTCAGCCCCGGCTCGACGAGCGCGCTCTCCAGCCGGCGCGCATCGCCTTCTTCCTTGAGCAGGCAGCCCAGCGTTTCACGCACCAGCGTCTCATCAATGTGCGACGCGTGCAGCGACACCAGCGCATTCGCCCAATCCAGTGTTTCCGCGATGCCCGGTACCTTGCTCAGGCTCAGACGGCGCAGGCTCTGCACGAACGCCGTGATCTCCTTCGCCAGCTGCTCCTCAATGCCCGGCACCTTCGCGCGCACAATGCGCAGCTCCTTCTCCAGCGTCGGGTAGTCGAGCCACAGGAACAGGCAACGCCGGCGCAGCGCATCGGAAAGTTCGCGCGTGCGATTGGACGTCAGCACCACGCGCGGTCGTTCCCGCGCGCGAATCGTGCCGATCTCCGGAATCGTCACCTGGAAATCGGACAGCACCTCGAGCAGGAAGGCCTCGAATTCCTCGTCCGCGCGATCGACTTCATCGATCAGCAGCACGGGCGGCCGGCCTTCGTGCGTGATGGCCTGCAGCAGTGGGCGCTTCAGCAGAAAGGACTCGGAGAAGATCGACGCTTCGCGCTGCTCGACCGTCAGCTCGCTCTGCTCCTGCAGCTTGAGGTGCAGCATCTGGCGCGCATAATTCCACTCGTACAGCGCGGCCGCCGCGTCCAGTCCTTCGTAGCACTGCAATCTGATGAGGTCGGCATCGAGCGCGCGCGCCAGCACCTTCGCGATTTCCGTCTTGCCCACACCCGCGTGTCCTTCCACCAGCAGCGGTTTTCCCAGTGCGGTCGACAGCCACACGGATGTCGCAATCGCCGGGTCCGCGATGTACGACTGCCGCTCGAGGAGTTCCTGGATCTGGCGGACCTCTTCCCTCACCCACACCTCCACAACACGCAGGGAAAGCCACGACGCATCAACCCGGGATGGGAAGCCTGTCGGCAGGACGCGCATGCAGGGTGGACGCCCGGAAAAATGCTTCGCCGGCCCTTCAGGTGTCAATTCAACGATTCGTACCCCGGCCTTTGATGCGATGGCTCCGTGACAACGGCTCCGGCCACGTGCCGCCGGCTCGACGCACGCCTCGGTGCAGAGCATTGCAGCACTTCCGCTACCGCGTCCGCCAGCCTAATCTTGCCGGGCCATTCCGCCGCGAATCGCGCCCAGTGTTCGGGAGGTCCCATGCGCATCGGTGCTCCGCTGCTCGCTTCGCTCGCGACGCTGCTCCTCAGCGTCCCCGCTGTAGCGCAGAACAATGCGGCCCTGGTGGCGAAGGCGAGGGAGATTCACCGCCGTGTGATCACGATGGACACGCACGATGACATTCCCCGCAACTTCGGCACGGCCGAGGCCAATCCCTGCCAGTCCATGGACCGGCGGCAGGTGGATATCCCGAAGATGCGCCAGGGCGGTCTCGAATGTCGCGTTCTTCGCCGTGTATGTCGGTCAGGGCCCGCGCACGCCGGCGGGCAACGACAGCGCCAAAGCGCAGGCGATGGACAAGTACCGCGGCATCCACGCCATGGCGGAGAAGCTGTGCCCGCAGCAGATCCAGATCGCGTATCACCCTGCGGACGTGAAGCGCATCACCGACAGCGGCCGGCTGGCCACGGTCATCGGTCAGGAAAACGGCTACATCATCGGAGACGACGTCTCACTCCTCAAAACCTACTACGACCTCGGGGGTCGCTATCTCACCCTCGCGCACACGTCCAACAACGACATCGCGGACTCGTCGACGGATCCCTGCGGTCCCGAATGGAACGGCCTCTCCCCGTTCGGCGAGAACGTCGTTGCCGAGATGAACCGGCTGGGCATGATGGTGGACGTCTCGCACATCTCGAAGGCCGCGGCGCTGCACGCCATGCGCGTCTCGAAGGCGCCCGTGATCGCGTCGCACTCGTCCACGCGCGCGCTGGCCGACGTGCCCCGCAACATGGATGACGAGACTCTGCTCGCACTGAAGCAGAACGGCGGCGTAATGCAGACCGTCGCGTTCCAGAGTTACGTGAAGGTGCAGCCACCTGAACGCCAGCAGGCCATTCAGCGGTTGCGCGATGAGTTCGGCCTGGGTGGTGGTGCGGGCGGCGGCGGTGGGCGAGGCGCGGCCGGATGCCGCACCTCCGCAGAATGCGGCGGGCGGCGGACGCGGCGCCGATGCGGCCCGCGGCAGGGGCGGCGCCGGTGCCGGACGAGGCGGGCGGGCCGGGCGAGGCCAGGATCCGCTCGCGCAGCTCCCGCCCGACAAGCGCGCCCAGTACGACCGGCGCATGGCAGAGATCGAGAAGCAGTATCCGCTGGCCACGGTGAAGGACTTCGTCGACCACATCGACCATGCGGTCAAGCTCATCGGCATCGACCACGTCGGCATCAGCTCCGACTTCGACGGCGGTGGCGGCGTGATCGGCTGGGACAATGCCGCGGAGAGCTTCAACGTGACGCTCGAGCTGGTGCGGCGAGGATACACGGAAGAGCAGATCGCGAAGCTCTGGGGCGGCAATCTGCTGCGCGTGTGGCGCGAGGTCGAATGCCGTGGCCGCGCAGCTGCAGAAGGCGCACGCGGACTGATGCACGCAGGCGATGATGCATGAGTGAGGGCGTGGAGATCCGCTTCCTCGGAACCGGCAATGCGTTCGGCAGCGGTGGCCGCCTGCAGACCTGCTTCCACGTACGGTCCGGAGACGCGTCCTTCCTCATCGATTGCGGTGCATCGGCATCGATCGGCCTGAAGCGCCACGGTATCGACGCGGCCACGCTCAATGCCATCATTATCAGCCACTACCACGGCGATCACTTCGCGGGCGTTCCTTTCCTGCTCACCGAAGGCCGGTTCTCCGGCCGCACCACGCCGCTGGCGCTGGGTGGCCCACCGGGACTGAACGCGCGCGTCGCCAGCGCCACGAGCGTCCTCTTTCCAGGTGCGGGTGCGACCTTCCCGTTCCCGGTCGAGTACGTCGACTATATCGACCGCGTACCGGTACAGGTGGGACCGGCGCTCGTCACCGGCTACCCGGTCACGCACGCGCCCGCATCGCTGCCGCACGCACTGCGTATCGAGTTCGCAGGCTGCACCATTGCGTATTCGGGGGATACCGAATGGAACGAAGCGCTCATCGATGTCGCGCGCGGCGCCGACATCTTCATTTGCGAAGTGTCCGGCTACGACGGTCCAGTCGGCATTCATCTGGACTACGCGACACTGCTGCTTCATCGACCGGCGCTCGAGTGCGAGCGGCTCGTGCTTACGCACATGGGAGAAGAAGTGCTGAAGCACGCGGACCACGTCGCCGCTGAGCTGCGCGCGACCGCCGCCTACGACGGCCTGCTGATGCAGGTGCCGGCTCGTCAGCAGTTGGGGCACAGGGCATCCCCGTAGTTCAGTAGGGCAAAGCCTGACAGCGGGACGCCGCGGCAACGCTATCATTGCACCGCAGTTCTTGCCGGTTGCGCGCGCCACGCACGACAGATCGCCGGGAAATCGACGTGGACGAGAGATCCTCCGTTGCGGCGAAGGGTTCGCCGAGCATGGCCTCGGTCATGCTCTCGATACTCGCGCTCTTCGTGGTCGGCACACCCATCGTGGCCTACCTGTGGGAAACGCTGAACCACCTGCTGGCTGGACACGTCGAGCCCCGCCGCCTGCTCTTGGCCATTCCCGTAGCCGTGCTGTTCATACTGCTGCTCCGGGTCGTGAGCCGCTTTGCGAGTCAGGCCGGGCCGCACCCGGCCAGCAAGTGAAGGAGGACACGTGAACCCGCCGCAGAGTGCCAGCGAATCGCAGGCCGATTCGCCGGCCAGCGCCGATGACTATTTCGCCAGAGGCCTCGCACCCGGAGAGGAGCCCGTCGCCACCGGCACGCTCTTCTTCGTGATCATCATCCTGATGGTGATCGGGGCGGTGTGGGTGATCATGTACCTCAAGCTGCTCAACCGATGAAGATCCACACGTACGAAAAGGGCTTCCTCGCCGCCGGCCTGGTCGTGCTGGTGGGCTGCATGGCGGCGCTCGCTTACGCCTCCTTCGCCATGCACATCCATCTCCCGGATGCGGTGGGTCAGGTGGATCCGCGCACGCTGGCGCAGACGCCGCCCTTCGATCAGCCGGGCGTGCACCAGCGCGCTCCCGGCCAGTACGAGGTGGTGGTGATCGCGCGCGCCTGGCAGTTCCAGCCCTCAGAGATCCACGTCCCCGCCGGCGCCGACATCACGTTCACTGTCAGCTCGGTGGACGTGCTGCACGGCTTCAATGTCGAAGGCACGCGGCTCAACATGATGCTGATCCCCGGACAGATCTCGCAGAACACCTATCGATTCCGTGAGCCGGGCGAGCATCTGATCATCTGCCACGAGTACTGCGGACTGGGGCATCACACGATGTCGGGCAAGGTCATTGTGGAAGGCACCGCGACAGCGGCCGCCCCGCGCACACCGGGCAACTGAGGGAGAACATGGCCGCCCTGACTCCGATCGTCGCCGATCCCGCGGGCTACAGGCTGCCTGATGAACAGCGGCGCCTGCTGCGCTGGACCATCTATATCGGCTACGCGGCCCTCACTGCCGGCGTGTTCCACGGTCTGGCCAATGCTCTCGGCTACGCGCGCATCAACATCCTGGGCTGGTTCCCCGGACTGCACACCTACTACGAGGGCCTCACCGCGCACGGCGTGGCCAACGTGCTGATCTTCACGTTCTCGTTCTCCAATGCATTCCTGCCGCTGATGACTGCACGAGCGCTCAGCCGGCGGTTGTCGACGGGACTGCTCTGGGCCGTCTTCCTGTCGCTCGTGGCCGGCAACGTCCTTGTCATCTACGCAGTGGTCAGCAACAAGGCATCCGTGCTTTTCACTTCCTATGCGCCGCTGCAGGCGCACTGGACGTACTACCTCGGGCTGGCGCTGGTGGTGGTCAGTACCTGGCTGGCGCTGCTGAACATGCTGTTAGCCGTGCGCGGCTGGCGCCGCGAGCATCCGGGCGAGCGCACCCCCCTCCTCGCCTTCATCTCGCTGGCATCGTACCTCATGTGGGCGATGGCCTCGCTGCCCATTGCCGTCGAGTTCCTGGTGTTCCTGCTGCCCTGGTCGCTGGGCCTCACACAGCTCGTGGACCCGCTGCTGACCCGCACACTGTTCTGGTTCACCGGCCACGCCATCGTGTACGCCTGGCTGCTGCCCGCCTACGTCTCGTGGTACGCGCTCGTGCCACGTCAGGTGGGTGGCATCATGATCAGCGACTCGTACACGCGCATCGTCTTCATTCTTTTCCTCGTGCTCTCCATCCCGACCGGTTTCCATCACCAGTACACGGACCCCGGCATCAGCACGGGCATGAAGGCGGCGCAGGGCTTCCTGACATTCGGCGTTTTCTTTCCCAGCCTGGCGACGGCATTCAGCGTGATCGCGGCGCTCGAGATCGGCGGCCGGCGGCGAGGCGGCACCGGTGTATTCGGCTGGTTCCGGCATCTGCCATGGCACGACCCGTCTGTCGCGGCCCAGGTGCTGGCCATGCTGACGTTCGTGCTGGGCGGCGCCACCGGGCTGGTCAACGCGAGCTACACGATGAACCAGGTGATCCACAACACGACGTGGGTGCCCGGCCACTTCCACATGACGGTCGGTACGGCCGTGGCGCTCACGCTCATGGGCATCGCGTACTGGCTGATCCCGTACCTGACGGACCGTCAGCTCTGGTCGCGGAAGCTGGCGCTGGCCTCCGCCTGGATCTACACGATCGGCGTGCTGATCTTCGCCCGCGGCATGATCTCCGGCGGCCTCGAAGGCATGCCTCGCCGCACCTTCATGGCGGCGGCTACCTACTACAAGCCCGAATGGCGACTGCCCGGCATCATCACAGGCGTGGGCGGCTCCATCATGTTCCTGGGCGTCATGCTCTTCTTTATCACGGTGGGCATGACCATCGTGGCCGGAAAGCGCGGCGGGCCAACCGACATCCCCGTGTCCGGCACGCTGACGCCGCCTGCGACCGTCGGCTGGGAGCCCACGCTCGATCGCCTCGGCATCTGGATGCTCGTCGCCCTGGCCCTCATCGCGATCGCATACGCCCCCTTCTTCCTCACGTACCACCCGAATTTCGTTTCGCAGGCGTTCAAGCTCTTCTGACAAGAGCGGCCCTCCCGAAGGAGAGGGCGAGTCGAAGGAGAAGGAGCGGAAGTATTCATGGGAATGGGGAAGTGGCGGGTCGACGCTGACCCACCTCAGTCCCCTTCCCGGATGCCGTAGAGCAACTGCGTCAGCCCACCCTGACAATTCCCCTACGAGCTGGCAGGTTTCCCCTACAACCCGCAGCCATCCAGCCGGCCGATACTCAGGCTTTCGAAGGCGAACGGGCCAACCTTTTCCGGGGCTCGGGCGTCTGAAACCTGGCAGGTGCAAAGCATTGTAGGAATGACGTGGATGTCCGGTAAGCGAAGGTGCCTGCGCCTCATGATTGGGGACTGACGTTCGGAACGGGAGGTTTAACATGCATGACTGGAACGCAATCGCTCTCTTTGCCGTGATCGGTACGGGGATGCTCACTTCGGCAGCGCTGCTGGTGCGGACGGTTCTCACCAGCCTGCGAGCCAGCGACACGGCAGCCTGATCGCCGAGCCGGTCGCCAGGATCCGGGCGGATCAGGCGACTCGGTTCGGCCCCGCAGTCATTCGCTCCGCAACGCTTCCACAGGCTCCACCCTCGTAGCACGACCCGCAGGAATCGCAACCGCCAGTACCGCAGCGATCGCCACTACGCCCATGCCGGCTCCCAGCATCAGCGGATCTGTCGCCGACGTGCCGTAGAGCTGCGAGCGCAGCAGTGCACTCAGCGCAGCGGCCAGCGCGCCGCCAGCTACCAGTCCGACCGTTGCGATCGCCATTCCCTGCGCCAGGACCAGCCGGAAGACCCTGCCCGGCGCGGCGCCGAGTGCCATCCGCACGCCCATCTCACGCGTTCGGCAGGTCACCGACCAGGAGGCCACGCCATAGACCCCCACGGCAGCCAGCCCCAGCGAGAGCGCTGCGAAGGCACCCAGAACCCAGGCCACGAAGCGTCGCCCGGAAAGCGTGAGCGCCGCGCGCTCATCCATGGTGCGCACGTCCTCGACAGGCAGGTCGGGACTGGCCGACCGCACCGCCGCGCGCAACGCCGGCACGAGCGCCAGCGGGCTGCCGCTGGTGCGCGCCATGACGTACGTCGACGCATAGGTGAATTGCAGGTACGGCAGGTAGAGGTCCGGGCCGGGCGAGGCCTCGACCGGCCAGTAGGTGACGTCACCAACCACACCGACCACTTGCAGCATCGAGTCAGGGAACGCCAGCAGCTTCGGGTCATCCAGCACCAGCCGCTGGCCCACCGGATCGAGTCCGGGCCAGAACCGCCGCGCGGCGGCCTCGTTCACAATTGCGACGCGCGGAGCACCCGCCCGATCCGCGGGCGAGAACGCGCGTCCCTCGCGCAGGGGAATGCGCAGCGTGCTGAAGTGATCGGAGGCGACGTAGTGGATCCCGGTCTCCGCTTCGGCCTCGGAGTGCACGGGCGGGGCCGGTTCCGCAGGGTACATCGCGTGTCGCCCGCAGGTTGCCATGAACGGGGTGCACATCGAGACGGTCGCGGAAACCACGCCGGGCACCCGGCGCACCGCGTCCAGCACGGGTGTGATCAGCGAGGGCGCCCGGCTCGTCGAGAACGTCGGGTCCGCCGGCTCGATGCGGAACGTGATGACATGGCTGCCGTCGAACCCCGGCTTCAGGGCCTTCGCCTGATCGAAGCTGCGGATCAGCAGTCCCGCGCCGGTGGCCAGCGCCACAGCCAGCGCGATCTCGATAGCCGTGAGCATGGCCAGCGCACCCGGTCGCCGGAGCGACCACCCGGGCGACGAGGCGCGCACTCCGGTGCGCAGCGCACCCCCCAGCTCGCGCCGTCCCAGGACGGGCAGCACACCCACTAACACAGCGGTTAGCCAAGCCATGGCCAGCGCGAACAGCAGCACCACGCCGTCAATGCGCACGGCTGCGAATTCGGAGACGCGTGCGTAGAAGTTGGCCGGCCCGGGCATGCGTACCGGCGCGATGGCGCGCAACAGCCGGCCCGCGCCCAGCGCCAGCAGCAGGCTCACGGCGCCGCCCGCGGCTGCCAGCACGAGACTTTCGGTCAGCAGTTGCCGCAGCAGGCGGGCGCGGCGGCAGCCCAGCGCTTCCCGCACCGCGAATTCGCGCGCCCGCGTCTGCGACCGGCCCAGCTGCAGCGCCGCAAGGTTGACGCAGGCCACGCCGAGCACCAGCCACACGGCCGCGAACAGCAGAATCGCAGATCGGCGACGGGCCGGATCGATGCCGACTTCGGCGAGCGGACGCACGCCGAATTCGAGCGCGGCCGCCCCATCCGCCGACTCCACGTCAGGCAGTGCACGCCGCAGCGGGTCACCGAGCGGTTGCATGGCCGCCTGCACCGTGGCAGCGGACCGGCCGGCCGGCAGCCTCGCCACCAGCGTCAACGCCGGATCCGTCGAGGTAAGCATTCGGTCCCAGGCCACCAGCGGCGCCATCATTGCCGGGATCCACAGTTCCGCCTCCCCGCTCACGCCGCCGAATCCGGCCGGCATCACGCCGACCACGTCGAGCGCCACGCCGTTGGCCCGCACGCTTCGGCCCAGAATCGACGGGTCGCCGGCAAAGCGTCGGCGCCAGAGATCATGGCCGAGGATGACCACTGGATTCCGGCCCGGTACCGAGTCCTCGGCCGGCGCGAACGTGCGGCCCACTGCGGGACGGACGCCCAGCAGCTCGAAGTACCCGCCCGACACCACCTCGCTGCGCACGCGGATCGGCTCGCCGCCATCCGTGAGGTTCACGCCTTCCGGGTCGTAGACGGCTGTCTCCGGCAGCGGTGAATCACCGGCCCGCTCGCGCAGCCAGCGGTACTGCGGCCATGACCACCACGGGTAACGCTCGCGCGACCCATCCTGATTGACGCGAACCACCTGCACCATTGCGAGGCGGTCGGGATCGGCGAACGGCAGGCGTCGCAGCAGCGCGCCCCGCAGGACGCTGAACCCCACCGCATTCGCGCCGGCCCCGAGCGCCAGGGTCAGGATGGCCGCCCATGCAAAGCCGGGGCTCGCGCGCAGCTGGCGGACGGCATGGCGCAGATCCGCGGCCGTCCGGCCGATCGGGTCGAATGACATGGGCTTACCGTGTTGTAGTGGCGCGCGTTGCGGTCGGGAATAGGATGCCGGCCGACCCGCCTTCGTTGGGTCCGCCGGGAACCCGCCGCCGCCGTCCGGCGTTCAGCTGGCCGTGAGAGCTGCCGAACCTTCTGTGCTCAGCCCGGGCGACCGCGGAATGCCGCCAATGTCGCGAATCCGGCGACTTTCACGCTTTACCTGGTGCCGGGCCCCAGTGCCTCGCGGCACGGCGGAAATGGTGCTCGCCGGGACCCGGACTCCGCCAGTCCCAGGGGTGAAGCAGGCCATGGCAACCGTTCCTGGAACCGGGTGGTCTCATCATTCGTATTGATGGCTGCGCTCTCCTCGGGTGAGACGAGCTGCAGGAACCACCTAACACGCACGCGCGACCCGGGACCGCGCTGAAGTCATAGAGGAAGAAATGTCACACTTCACGAACATTGCAGCCTGGGTGCTTGTCGCAGTCTGGTCGGTTCGCCCGTTGACGATCCTGGTCCGCCTGGTATCGAAGAATTCGGGCAACCCCACCAACCCGACCCAGCTCGCACGCTGAAGCAAATCGATCGAAGCGCGGGCCCCACGGCGGTCAATCCGCCGTGGGGCTTTGTGTTTCCGGGCATGGGTATTCGCGACCTTTCCCGCCGCACTGACGCAGCTGCTGGCCGGCTGTGAACAGGCTGTCAGGGGTTTGAAATACAGCCCAGCGAGGGCCGGGATAAGGCTGGAGTCAGGCGGTGCCGGCCCGCGTCTCCGGCAATGTGGCGGACGCGAGCACGGCGGCGAAGGGCGCCAGTGTCGTCTCCACACCGGACTGCAGTTGCCCGCGGCTGCTGCGCCCCGCCTTGCAGCGCAGCATCAGCGTATCCGCTTCGGCCACCAGATCCTGCAGCCGCGTGTCCTCGCCCGCCTTGAATGCGACTGCGCCTGCGCTGATCGACAGTCGATACTCGGCGTTCGGTGCGCCATTACGCTCCGCGATCTGCTCGTCGAGGCGGGTGAGCAGGATCTCCGTGTCGTCGTCGCCGGCGTCATCGGCCAGCACGACGAATTCGTCGCCGCCCATACGCGCCACCAGGTCCGTGCGCCGGAAGGTGTGGCGCAGCACGCGTGCGGCGTCCACGAGCATACGGTCACCCGCCTCGTGGCCGCGGGTGTCATTGACCTGCTTCAGGCCATCGACGTCGAAGAACACCAGCAGGCAGGGCGTGCCCCGGCGCTCGAGCAGCTGCAGCCGTTGATCACCCATGGTGAAGAAGGCGCGGCGATTGCTCAGGCCGGTCAGCTCATCGATCAGCGAGAGCGATCGGATCTCCTCGAGCAGGCGGTGCCGCTCCCGCGCGTAGCGGATGGCTCGCTCCAGCAGGCCCGGTGTAACGTCGCGTTTGACGAGGTAATCCGCGGCGCCCGCGTGCATGGCCAGCAGATCCGTTTCGCGATCGGATTGGCCGGTCAGCATGATGATGGGAATCTCGCAGCCTTGCGCGGCCGCCTCGCGCAGCAGCTCGATGCCCGTGTGAGCGCCCAGGTTGTGATCCAGCAGGGCCACGTCGTGGCGGCCCTCGAGCAGACGGGCGAGTCCGGCGACGTACGCCGACTCCCAGTCCAGCGCAAAGCGACCGGCGTATCCCTCGGCCAGCAGGTCGCGGGTCAGGACGTAGTCGTCCTCGTCGTCCTCGACCAGCAGGACGCGAACAGCCGTGTTATCCATGCGCCGCGGCGCTCCGGCCGCCGGGCAGCTGCACGATGTTGAACCAGTAGAGTCCGAGCGTGCGCACGATCTCGACCAGCCGTTCGAACGTGACGGGCTTCGCAATGAACGAGTTGGCGCCGAGGTCGTAGGTGCGCAGGATGTCCTCTTCCGCCTTCGACGTGGTCAGCACGACGACCGGAATGCGTCGCAGCGCGGGATCGCTCTTGATCTCCTGCAGCGCCTGCCGTCCGTCCTTCCGCGGCATGTTGAGGTCGAGCAGAATGAGGCCGGGCGTGGGCGCTTCCTCACGCGCGAAGCGGCCTTCGCGCCGGAGATAGTCCATCAGCTCCTGCCCATCCTCCACGAAGCGCATGCAGTTGCACAGCCGGCTCTCGACCATGGCGTCATGCGCCAGCATGCGATCATCCGCGTCGTCGTCCGCCATGAGGATGGCGATGGATTCGTGGCCCTCACGCGGCATGGTTCATCTCCTGCGTTTCGTGGACGGGCAGGGTCACCAGGAACTGCGAGCCCTTGCCGGGCGTGCTCGAGCGCGCGGATCGATCCGCCGTGTCGCTCGACGATCTTCTGGCAGATTGTGAGTCCGATGCCCGTGCCTTCGTACTGGGCCCGGCTGTGCAGTCGCTGGAAGGGCAGGAACACCTTGTCCGCGTCCTTCGGCTCGAAGCCGATGCCGTTGTCCTCGAAGCGCAGCTCGATCCTGTTCGGGCCGACGGCCAGCGCGCTCACGCGCACGACGGGTGGTTCTTCCGGGCGGTGGAACTTGAGCGCGTTGCCGATCAGGTTCTGGAAGACCTGTCGCATCTGCACGGGATCGGCGGTGATGGTCGGCAGGTCGCCAATCTCGACGCGGCCGCGCGTCGACTGAATGCGGAACTCGAGGTCGCCCACCACTTCCTGCGCCAGAACGGCGAGGTCCACGGGCTGCTTCTTGCCAGGGCGGGTCGACACGCGCGACAGGCTGAGCAGATCGTCGATCAGCCGCTGCATGCGCGCGGCCGCATTGCTCATGCGCGACAGGAAGTCTCGGCCCTGATCGTCGAGCTGTGGCGCGTACTGTCGCGACACGCGGTCGGAGAACGCCTGGATCTTGCGCAGCGGCTCCTGCAGGTCGTGCGACGCGACGTAGGCGAAATGCTCGAGATCGCGGTTCGACTGCTCGAGCCGGTCGTTCTTGTCCGCCAGCTCACGCGTGTGATGGGCGACGACGGCTTCCAGCCTCTGCTTCTCGCGTTCCAGTCCACGCGCCCGCACCACGGGCACGGCGACGGCCGCGGCAATCAGCAGCAGCAGCGCGGACAGCGTGAACCACCACGTCTGCCAGAACGCCGGCAGGACGGCGAAGCTCATCATGGCCGGGGCGCGGCTCTCTACGCCGAGATTCTCGGCTTGCACCTCGAAGCGGTAGTGGCCGGCGCCCAGACCCGCGTACGTGATGCGGCGTTCCGATGTGGGTGGCGACCAGGCGTTGTTCGCTCCCGCGCCCACCAGCCGATAGCGGAAGCGCACCGAGGCTTCATCGCGGAACGTGGGGGACGCGAAGTGGATCTGCAGCGCGCCGCGGTGCAGCCGCAGCCGCGACGCCTCGGTGGCCACCGGTTCGCCGTCCTGGGTCAGGCCCTCGACATAAACGGGCGGCGCCATGGCGGGCGCCCGATCCAGGCCGCGGACATACCGGACCAGGCCGGAGCCGGTGCCGAACCAGAGGTTGCCGTCCCCATCGTCGTGGGCGGCGTTGGCGCTGCCTTCCAGCTCCGGCAGGCCGCTGCCGCGATCGTAGTGCGTGATGTGTTCGCCGGCGAAGCGGTCCAGCCCGTCGTTGCCGAACAGCCAGAGATCGCCACGCGAGTCGGGCAGCACCTGCCAGATGAAATCGCTCGCCAGTCCCTGGCGCGTCGTGTAGTGCCTGATGCCGTCAGGTCCCATGCGCAGCGCGCCGTCGCCGTTGGTGCCCACCCACATGCGGCCCTCGGCATCTTCGGCCATCGACCAGACGGTCTGATCGGTGGCGCCCTGCGCCGGCCCGAGCAGCGACACGGAGTCGCCGTGGAGAATGGCGACGCCGCCCGAGAGGCGGCCCAGCCAGACGCGACCCGCGCGGTCCTGTGCCAGGCTGATGAAGCCGATGCCGGCAAGCTCCGGATGCAGGTCCGGCACGATGCGTCCCGACTCCCACCTCGCCAGTCCGCGCTCCGTCCCGATCCAGATGGTGCCTCGCGTGTCGCGCAGCAGGCTGTAGACCACGTCGCCGGGCAGGCCATCCTCGCGCGTGTATACGCGGCGCAAGTGACCATCGTAGAGGATCAGTCCGCGGCGCGTGCCGATGAGCATGCCCTCGCCCTGAAGGTGCGTCAGCGCGTACACGCGCACGTCGGGTGCGCCCGTCAGGTCGATGGTGTGGAACTGCCCGCCGTCCCGCACGGCAACGCCGTTGCGTGTGCCCGCCCAGAGGCGGCCCCGGTCGTCCAGCTCGAGCGCGCGCACGAAGTCGTGCGGCAGACCCTCCATCACCGTGTACGTGCTGAACGGGCCAGGCACGTGCTTGCTGGCGCCGCTCTCGGTGCCGAACCAGACATCGCCTTCGCGATCGATGGTCACACGGTTCACGAGGTCGGTCAGCAGGCCGTTGGCGCGTGTGAGCCGCTCCACCTGTCCGCCCTGGATCCTTAACGCACCGTTAGTCGTGGCCACCCAGATGATGCCGTTGCGGTCGATGGCGGCATCCACGGGTCCCGCACCCGCCGGGAACTCGACCTGCGCCAGCGGCGACACGCCGTCGTCGCGACGCCAGAACAGACCCGCATCGGTGCCCACCAGCAGCCCCTGTTCCGACGGCACGATGAACCGCACCGTCGCCTGCCCGAAGTTCTCCGGCGAATCTGCCGTGAAGCGTTGGCCATCGAAGTGCGCCAGGCCCTGCTCGGTGGCGACCCAGACGCTGCCCTTCGAGTCCATGGCCACGCGATTCACGCGATCGGCGGGCAGGCCATCGGCCGTGGTGTAGTTGCGGATGCGGCCGGCTTTCAGGTACGAAAGACCCTGCTGCGTGCCGACCCGAATGCCACCCGCGGCGTCCGGCATGACGCTGCGCGCATTGTCATTGGCCAGTCCATCGCGTTGGCGGTAGCACTGGAAGCGGCTGGTCTGCTGGACGCACAGCCCGCCGGACGTGGCCAGCAGCATGCGTCCCTGCGCGTCCTCGGCGACATCGAACACCGAGTTGGACGAGAGGCCCTGGTCCTTGGTCCACGTCTGGAAATCCGCGCCGTTGAACCGGCTCACGCCGCCATAGGTCGCGAACCAGATATAGCCCTGCTGGTCCTGATGAATGCCCAGCACCTGCGCCTGTGGCAGGCCTTCGTTCCGCGTGTAGTTGCGAAAGTTGACCATCTGCGCGGCGGCCGTGCCGGCGCTCGCCGCGATCATCAGCGCGGCAGACAGGAGTCGCGTGCGCACGCGAGCGCGCAGGGCGCGCCGGGCAAACCGCCCGCTACACCCTGCCACAACCTGCCTGTCCGGCATTTGTCGTCATCAGCGGTAGGCCCTGGCCGCACGCGTGTCTGCCGGCCACCCCTCGGGACCGGCTTGCATACGCTTCATCCATCTGATGTTCGACGGCTTCTCACGCGACCTTGACAGAAAGGCCCGTACGGAAGGCGTAGCGAGGCGGGCCCGGCACCGGGGACTGGTGCAGGGGCGTGCGCGGCCGGGACCGGCGCACGCCCCCCGAGTGGCATCAGTCGGTGCGCAGGGCGTCGGTGGGGTTCACGCGCGTGGCCCGCCGGGCCGGCAGCCACGTCGCCGTCAATGCCACGGCCACCAGCAGAAGTGCCGACCACGCTGTACGTGACTGCGTCGCCGGGCGCCACGCGGAACAGCAGGCCGCTCAGGAAGTGCGAGAGCGCAAACGCACCGATGCCGCCCGCGATCAGCGCCAGCGCCACCAGTACCCCGCCCTCGCGCAGCACCATTTGCAGCACCTGTTCCTTGCGCGCGCCGATGGCCATGCGGACGCCGAACTCGCGCGTGCGCTGGCTTACGGTGAAGGACAGCACGCCGAATACGCCCACGGCCGCAATGAGGAGCGCGAGTGCGCCGAAGGCGATGAACAGCGTGGCATTCAGGCGAGGTGGCGCCAGGTCCTCGTAGCGCAAACCTTCCAGCGTCCGGATGTTGTCGACGGGACGCTCGGGATCGATCTGCCGCACCAGGCCGGACAGCTGTTTCAGTGCAGGCGAAGCATCGCCGGCCGTGCGCAGCACGATGCTCTGGCCCGGGAACGCCTGTGCCACCGGTTTGAACAGCATGTTAGTCTCGGCCAGCGTCATGTCCTGCTCGTGCGTGTCCGCAGTCACGCCCACAATGCGCTGCCAGGGACCCCACTGCCCGTTGCCCTGCTGCTGGGCGAGACGCCTGCCCACCGCTTCCTGCGCGGGAAACAGGCGCCGGGCAAGCGACTGGTTGATGATTACCACGGGCTCGGCACCGGTAACATCGCTTCCATTGAACGAGCGCCCGCGCAGAATGCGGATACCCACGGTCTGAAAGTACGTGGGGCTGACGGTGGTCATGGTCGTGGCCGGGCTTGCCACTTCACCATCTTCCCGGTCCTCCACCCTGAACGCGAACCGGAGCAGGTTGGTCTGCGTGAACGGCACACGGCTGGTGTATGCGGCATTGAGCACGCCGGGGAAGTGGCGGGCACGATCCGTGAGATTGTCCATGAACGCGACGTTGTCCGCCATGCTCCTGTTCCCCGTGGTGGGCACATCCACGGACACTACGCTCTGGTACGCGAGGCCGGGATCGACGTGGCTCAGATTGAACAGTGTGCGGACCATGAGACCGGCGCCCACCAGCAGCGTGAAGCATAGCGCCAGCTGACTTACGACAAGTCCGCGCTGCAGCTGCTTGCGCGGCAGACCCGCGGTGCCGCGAGCGCTGCTGGCCGCGCCCGCCGCGGAGCCCAGGCCACCCGTGCCGGGCAGCCTTGGCGTCCACGCGAGCAGTGCCGCCACCGCTGTCGACACCAGCAGCGTGAACAGGAGCACGGTGGTGTTGATCCCGATCTCATCGGTGCGCACGGTGAAGCGGCTCGCGTACTGCACCAGGAGTGAGCGGCTCGCACTGGCCAGCGCCAGGCCCAGCACCGCGCCCGCCGTCGCCAGCACCAGGTTGTCCGCCAGCAGCTCGAGACGCAGCCGCGTGACGCCGGCGCCCAGCGCCGCGCGCACGGAAAGCTCCCTTTCCCGGCGCACCAGACGCGTCAGCGTCAGGTTGGCCACATTGGCGCACGCCAGCAGCAGCACCAGCGCGACCGCGCCGGTCAGCACCAGCAGCGTGGGCTTCGCCTGACGCGTCAGCTCCTCGCGCCAGGAGTCCACCGTCACCGTGTAACCGAACGACGCGGGATAGGCTTCCGGATACTGCTTGTGCAGGCCGTCGCTCAGCGACTTCAGCTCCGCCTGCGCCGACCGCACGCTCTGTCCGGGTGCGAGGCGGGCGAAGATGTCCGTCATGCGGTGCGTGCGCTCGTTCAGCATGGACGCCCCGCCGTAGTGCGAGTTCGACGCGTAGTTGGCGAAGAAATCCTGGCGCCGCGAACCCGTGTAGAGCGGACCGGGCCGCAGCACACCCACGATGTGTGCCTCTTTCGGCGTGTTGAACGCGTACAGCTTCACGGTCTTGTCGATTACCGATGGATCGCCACCGAAGGCATTGAGCCAGTAATCGTGTGTCAGCACCATCGCGGGCAATGCGTCCGTGCCATCGTCTTCGGGTCGCAGCGTGCGGCCCAGCTCGGCGCGCAGACCGAGCACATCGAAGTAGTTGGACGTCACTACACCGCCAATCGCCCGGTGCGGTTCGCCCTCGCCCACTACGCTGAACGTCACGTCGCCGTACTCCACAATCGCGTCGACTGTGTGCGCCGCCTCCCGGTAATCCTGGACTTCGGCGAACGAGAAACTGCCGTTGGTAATGCCACGCAGCTGCGCCGGCTGCTGCAGGTAGACGAGTCGCTCCGAATTCGTGTACGGCAGTGGCGTCAGCAGCACGCCGTCGAGCACGCTGAAGATGGCCGTGTTGATGCCGATGGCGAGGCCAAGTGTGAGGATGAACGCGATGGAGTAACCGGGCGTCATGACCAGGCGGCGGACGAGCAGGCGGAATCCGTTCAGCACGCGGACCTCCCTCTTCGGTGGGCTCCTTGACCGAGTGAAGCTCATCGAAACAAGAGCGCCCGCGCTACTGCCGACTGTGGCAGAAGTGTGAAGCTTCCTCAGGAATTGCGTGGCGTCGGCGGATGACGCGCGGCCGCAGAAGAAAGAGCGGCTGGTGCCCGCCGTCGTCCGTTGTCGTTGGCCCCAGCCCCAGCCCGAGCCCCAGAAACGACTACGGCATTATGCCCGGGCAGTTGCGGCAGGGATTGTTGTAACCTTGTGGCGCCTCGACGCGGTGGCGGAAGCTGCGCCTGGCCATGCGGTAGGCCCGCCCGTTCCAGATCTCGCGCCAGGACTGCTGGAAGACGTTGCCCAGCTCTTCGTTCTTGTGCCAGGAACCGCAGCAGGGCACGACCGAGCCGTCCCAGTTGATGACAGCCCTGCGCCAGGGCCAGTCGCAGTTCACCAGCTTTCGGCCGTTGAAGTCGCCATTGAAGTGGGCGCCGGCCCGCACGCGGCGGTAGACCTCATCCACAAACGCTTCATTCTGCGGCAGCCAGCGTTCCATGACGGCGCGCGCATCGCTGTGTCCAGCAGAGGTCGCTTGGTCTCTGCTCTGCCTGCCTTTCCGCTGCAGCTCGGCGAAACGAATGTTCAGCGAGGGATTGGAGAATATCGCGGTGCAGCCGAGCCCATCGGCCAGATCGCGGAACGCAGCCATCTCATGCTCGTTGGCACGCGTCACCACGAAGTGCAGGCGCACGATGGGCGTGCGACTGCGCATCGTCTGCTTCTGGTCCTGCAGCATTCTGATGCGCTCGAGCAGTGGCGCCAGCTGCTTGCGCGGCTGGTATTTCTCGAACGTCGCCTGAGTCGCGCCGTGCAGCGAACACAGCAGCTCATCCAGGCCGGACTCGATCATGGCCTGCGCATGGCCCAGCTCCGGCCGGAAGGCGTGCAGGTTCGAACTGACACTGGTCCAGATGCGAGCGTCGTGCGCGTAGCGGATCATGCGATAGATGTCGCGCACGATCAGCGGATCGCCCCACATCGCGAGATCGATCTCTCGCGTCCATGGCTTGAAGCGATCGACCAGGCCGCGGAACTGCTCGAAGTCCATGGTGCCTTTGCGCCGGCCGGGCAGCAGCAGCCCCGTGGGACACAGCTGGCACTGCGTGTTGCAGAGGTTGGTGGACTCGATCTTTACTGCGTACGGCCGGCCGTACACATGCTCGCGTTTGAATCGGTACTGCAGTTCGATCAATCCGATGTTGAGCAGCTTGCGAAGTGTGTAGTAGCGGCGGTTGCGCCAGAAATGACGGCTGGCGCGCAACGCGAGCTGCAGGAACGCGGGAATTCCCGAACGACGACGGTGGGGCGCGTGCGGCGGGTCCAGCCGATGCGTGGCGGCGCCCGCCTCAGTGGGCCGCCCGGCGACGTGCGGGTCGATGGATAGCGTGGCCATGGATCTCCCGGATGCGAAGGGTGGGGCTCCTGCCGCGTCCCTTCAGCGATCGGTCCGTGGCCGGCTATCCCGACCGGCGCGTTGTTCGGACAATATGCAACATCCGGCGGCGCCTCGCACGTCGGGCCAACGCTCCCGATAACGCAGGATGCAAGACTGCCGCCGTTTCGGGTTGCGAGGTCGGTCACCTATATCGTGTCGCTACGCAGAGATCCGCGCACCCGCGAGATGGCCGGGGCGCGCCTCAGGTGCGCCCTCAATGCAGCATGATGGGTGGCAGAGCGTGTCCTTGCCGTTGCCGGGAAACGCCGGGTAGCGGCGGTTGCACGGCCTGGCGAAGTGCCTGATCTCCCCCGCGCTGGTTGCTGCTGCGCACCGTTGTGTCATCAGGAGCGAAGTGCTGCGGAGGCCGAGCCCAACGGCCGTCGAGCGGGCACGCGCATCAGGTTCGATCACCGAAGTCGCTGGCGTGTCACCATGGGAGCCCGCGCGCGCCCGCCAACCCTGCCGCCAGAGTCGTCGTGATGCCGATCGCGGCAAGAGTGCGCGCAGGTCCCACGCGACCGTGACCATTGGCGCAGCAGATCCCGAAGCGATGCCGTCGTCAGCGCGTGATGAAGCGGCCGCCGAAGCGCAGTCCGCGTTATCCGCTCGTGCGCGCCCGCCCTTGCAGGCTGTTAGGCAGCGGGCGGACGGACCCGCTGGGCTGCGCCGGCGAATGCCGCCGTGCCGGTGTCGTGACAGCAGGTGGCTCGCATGTCTGTCGTTTCGCGCGCGCGTCTGTCCCGTAAACGGTGAGGTCGCGTGGCCACGGGCGGCAATCGCAGCTTCACCCGTGGTGAGCGGCGCGTCAATCGGCACGGTTGGCGGACCGTCTTTGCCAGCCGGACCGGATGTCAGGCGACGATGCTCGTCCCGCGCCCGCCCTTCCCGTGCGGAGCGGCTGCCGGAGCGAAGGCTGCTGGACCACCCGTCGTCGCCTGCTCCTCCGGCTGACGGCAACAGCGCCATCGCGAAGGCACCCGACCTCACCTGCACCCGGGCTTGACCCCCGCCCGTGCGCAGTGGATGATCGACCCATGAATGCGGAAGACAGGGCCGGCCGGCTGTGGCCACCGGTCGACGCGAAGCGTGATCACATCTCGGGCCCGTTCGCAGCGCCCGTCACGCTCGTCGAGTACGGCGATTACGAATGCCCGTACTGCCGGCGCGCACATCGCGGCATTCAAGCGGGTGCGCGACGAGCGCATGCCCGGTCAGCTGCGGTACGTCTTCCGGCATCTGCCCAACCGGCGGGTACATCCCAACGCACAGTTAGCGGCGGAGGCTGCGGAAGCGGCGGGTGCGCAGGACAAGTTCTGGGAAATGCACGAGTACCTGTTCACGCACCAGGGTGAGATCGACCGCGATGGGCTGGTCATGGCTGCGGCCGAGATCGGCCTCGACACGGAGCGCTTCGTCCGCGATCTCGACGGGCACAGCTTTGCCGCGCGCATCGCTGAGGACGTGGCCAGCGCCGAGCGCAGCGGCGCCAGCGCCACGCCCACCTTCTTCGTCGATACCCGGCGCTACGATGGACCGTGGGATGTGGAGTCCCTGGTCGATGCCGTGCGCAAACCACTGGGCTGGCGCATCCGGCTGCTCGCCGAACAGTTCGCCGGCCTCTCCACCTCGAGCGGCCTGCTCATGCTGCTCGCCGTCGTTATCGCACTCGTGTGGGCCAACTCACCGTGGGCCGATGCCTATCGCGGGATCTGGGAAACACGCCTCGCCATCGGATTCGGCCGGCGGGCGCTCGAGCTGACACTCGAACACTGGGTTAACGACGGCCTGATCGTGATCTTCTTCCTGGTGGTCGGCCTCGAGATCCGCCGCGAGATCACGGTCGGGGACCTCAACACGCCACGGCGGGCGGCGTTGCCGCTGATCGCCGCCGCCGCCGGCATGCTCTTCCCGGCGCTCATCTACCTGCTGTTCAATGCCAACGGACCCGCGGCCCACGGCTGGGGCGTGCCCATGGGTACGGACACCGCGTTCGCGCTCGGGCTGCTGGCGCTGCTCGGCCGGCGCGTGCCGCTTTCGCTGCGCGTGTTCGTTGCCGCCGCCGCCATTGCCGACGACGTGGGCTCGATCCTCGTGATCGCGCTCTTCTACGCGTCGAGGATCTCGCTGATGAGCCTCGGTGTCGCGGCGCTGCTCTGGGGCTTCACGCTGGGACTCAATCGCGCGCGCGTCTATCGCGCACTGCCCTACGCGCTGGTGGGCATCCTGCTCTGGCTCGCTGTGCTGCACTCCGGCGTGCACCCCACGCTGGCGGGCGTGCTGCTCGCCTTCGCCATTCCGACGCGCGCCGCACCCAACGCCGCCGCGCTGCTGGGACAGACCGAATCGGTGCTCCTCAGCATCGAGGCGCCGGCCACGGGCGAAGCCAGCGAAGTCCGCTACCAGGCCGCAGTGCGCGCGCTCGAGGGCATTGCCGAGCGCCTGCTCTCCCCTGCCCAGCGACTCGCGCGCAACCTGCAACCGTGGTCCGCGTACGTCGTGCTGCCCGTGTTCGCCTTCGCTAACGCGGGTGTTCCGCTGTCTGTGCACCTAAGCGATTTCCTCGAGCCCGTCAGCCTCGGCATTGCGCTCGGTCTGCTGCTTGGCAAGCCGCTCGGGTTGGCGCTCGGCGCCTGGCTGGCGGCCCGCACCGGCGTCGCCACGATGCCCGAGGATATTCGCTGGCCGCAGCTCATCGGCGCCGCGTTCCTCTGCGGCATCGGCTTCACCATGGCCTTCTTCATCGCCGGCATGGCCTATCCGGATGCGGCCACGCTCTCCCTGGCGAAGCTGAGCATTCTCGCCGGCTCGACGGTCGCGGCGGCTGTTGGGTGGGTGATCCTTCGTTCGGGGTGGGCGCCGGGCGGGGGGACGCGGGTGGACTGACGTCGGACCGTCTTGGCGTTCTTGGGTTCTGGCCGTTCCCGCTATGCCGCGGCCTTCCTCGCCTCCAGGGCATTGGCCACCCTAACCGTCCACTCCGGGCGCGCCGATAGCAGCATCGGACGAGCTGAAGCCATGTCCGCCCAACCACCTGGCCCGCTACCGGTACAACGGGACCGCGCAAGCGTCCGGATCCTCCTCGCGGGTGACAATTCGGAGGCGCTCGGGCGTTCGATAACAGCTCCCGCCAAACCCAAGAACGCCAAGACGGTCCGATGCCCACCCGCCCTTGACTTTCCCCATCCCCTCCACCCATTATGGCGATTGTCACTATAGATACCGTCGGTATAGAACGTGCCCATACGACAATTCCTGCCCCTCACACCGCTGTCCCTCGGCATCCTCATCGCGCTCGCCGACGAGGACCGCCACGGCTACGCCATCCTCAAGCAGATCCAGGAAAACGACCCGGCAGGTGGGCGACCCGGAACCGGCACGCTGTACGCCGCGCTCCAGCGCATGACCGACGAGGGACTGATCCAGAGTTCGACGCTCGCGCCTGCGGCCGGTGAGGACGCCCGCCGCCGCTATTACGCGATCACCGCGCTCGGCCGCGATGTTGCGCGCGCGGAGCTGCAGCGGCTGGCGAACCTGGTGGCGGTCGGCACGGACAAGCATCTGCTGCGCCCGGCCAGCCTGCGCAGCGCCGCCCGCGCCGAGCGCTGATGTCGGCCCGCGGCCGCGCGCCTTTCGCGTATCGCGCCGCGCTCCGGCTGCTGCCCGCGCAGTTCCGGCGCGAGCACGCGTGGGAGATGGAAGCCGATTTCGCCCGCTTGTCCGCCGAGGCGCACGCGGAGCGCGGGTGGGCGGGCGCCCTTCTCTGCGCACTGCGCGAATCCGCCGACGTCGCACGCATTGCGGTGAAGCTCCGTATCGCGCGCGGGATCCCGGTCAGGTCGCCCGGGATTCGGCACGCGGCTGAGAAAAGGCGAGGTAGATCCATGGACCGGCTTGTGACGGATGTGCGGCACGCGGTGCGTTCCTGGGCGCGTAACCCCGGCTTCAGCGTCGTCGCCCTTGTCGTGCTCGCGCTCTCGATCGGCGCGGTCACCGCCATCTTCTCCGTGGTGGATGCGGCGCTGCTGAAGCCGCTGCCCTGGCGTTCGCCGGACCGCCTGGTGATGGTCTGGCAGCGCGTGGCGCGCATCGACATGGCGAGAGGCCCGCTCTCCTGGCCCACCTTCAGCGACCTGCGCCACGACGCGCACAGCTTCTCGGACATGGCCGCATTCCGCACGCAGATCGGCCACACCTTCTCCGGCGATGGAGCGGAGGTCGAGCAGATCGCCGGCGCCCAGAGCACGGGCAATCTGTTCACGCTGCTGGGCGTGGGCGCGCAGCTGGGGCGCACGCTGACGGAGGCGGATGCGGTCGCGGGTGCACCGCGCGTGATCGTGCTGAGCGATGCGCTCTGGCGCCGCCGCTACGGCGCGCTGCCCGGCATCATCGGCAAGGTGCTCATGGTGGGCGACGAGGCGCACACGGTGATCGGCGTAATGCCGCCGCACTTCGATTTCCCCGGCTGGCGCGACGAGTATTGGACGGCATTGCGCGCGGATGATGCCCGTCAGGATCGTGACACGAACTACCTGCAGGTGATTGGCCGGCTCGCGCCCGGCGCCTCTCTGACGTCCGCGCGCGCCGAGATGCAGGCGCTGTTCGACCGCATGCGCGTTGCGTATCCGGATGTGTTCGAAACGAACCAGCCCAACCTGCAGCTGGAAAACGATGTGGTAACGGCGGACATCCGGCCCACGCTCACCATGCTCTCGTTCGCCGTCGCGCTGCTGCTGCTGGTGGCGTGCGCGAACCTGGCCAACCTCATGCTGGTGCGCGCCACCGTGCGGGGCCGCGAGCTGGCGGTGCGATCGGCGATGGGCGCGGGACGCGGCCGACTGGTGCGCCAGCTGCTGACGGAGAGCAGCCTGCTGGCGTTCGCCGGCGGAGGACTGGGCGTTCTGCTCGCGCTCAACAGCACGCGTCTGCTCCTTGCCTTCGCGCCCGACTCGCTGCCTCGCCGGGATGCGATCAGCGTGGACACGCGCGCCCTGATCTTCACGCTCGTCGTGTCCGCGCTCTGCGCCGTGCTTTTCGGGCTGCTGCCCGCACTGCGCATCTCACGCCAGGATACTAACGCGTCATTGCGGGAGGCCGGGCGTGGCAGTACGGGCCGTCGCGCCGGTCGCCTGCAGCGGCTGCTCGTGGTGGCGCAGCTCGCCCTCGCCTTCGTGCTGCTGACCGGCGCCGCGCTGCTGCTGCACAGCTTCCTCCGCCTCACCGCGGTGCCGGCCGGGCTGGATCCGCAGAATGTGCTGAGCCTGCACCTGGCTCCGCCCGCCGCGAGCTACCGCGAGCCGGCCCGGCGCGTGGCCTACTTCACGGCAGTGCTCGAGCGTGTCGGGCGCCTGCCCGGCGTAGTGGGCACGGGCGGTGTCTGGGCGCTGCCCTTCAGCAATGGCTTCGCCTCCGGCCGCATTGTTCCCGAAGGCGCAAGTGTGCAGGCAGGGAAGGAACCGGTCGTCGGCATGTATCCCGTGTACGGCGACTGGTTCAACACGATGCGCATCCCGCTGCAGCGTGGTCGCCTGCTCGATGCCCGCGACAACGCGAACGCGCCCGGCGTCGTGGTCGTGAACCAGGCGCTGGCGGACCGGCTCTGGCCCGGCCAGGACCCGATCGGCCGGCGTTTCCGGACGGGCAGCGTCGACGAGGTCGACCATGACCCGTGGATCACCGTGGTCGGCGTCGTCGGCAACACGCAGCGGTTTTCGCTCGATGAACCCGTGCGCCTGGAGCTGTACTTCCCGCTCGTACAGACGCCGTGGGCCACGGACCTCTGGATCGTGCTGCGCGCGACGAATGATCCAATGCCGCTCGTCGCATTGGTGCGCGCCGCGGTGCGCGAGATCGATCCGGCCATTCCCATCACGGGTCTGCGCACCATGACGGACCGCATTGCCACCACCGTCTCGGAGCCGCGACTGCGCACATTCGTGGTCGGCTGCTTCGCCGGGCTCGGCGGGGTGCTCGCGCTGGTCGGCATCTATGGGGTGATGGCGTTCGCTGTGACGCAGCGCACGCGTGAGATCGGCGTGCGCATGGCGCTTGGCGCGCGGCGAGGCGTGGTGCTGGGCCACGTCGTAGGTCAGGGCGCGCGCATCATCGCGGTGGGACTCATCATTGGCGCGGCCGGGGCGCTCGCCGCCTCCCGCCTGGTGCGCGGACTGCTCTTCCGCCTGAGTCCGCTCGATCCGCTGACCTGGACAGGCGTCGTGCTGCTGCTGTCCACCGGCGCAATGCTCGCCTGCCTGCTTCCGGCGGTGCGCGCCAGCCGCATCAGCCCGCTCGTGGCGTTGCGCGAGGAGTAGTCCGGCCTCGCCCGGTGCAGCCGCCGGTCACGCCGGTCGGGCTGGGTACGGTCACCTCCTCGAGCGAGGCCGCGCCACAACGGGACCGGGTCACCGAACGGATCGAAGCCGACTACCTGCCGCCCCTTGCGTGGGAGACAACGCGGGACTGCGGCCTGAGGCGACGCCCGCCTCGGCCGCCTCGAGCATGGGCCCAAACTCGCTGTACGGCAGCGCGCCCACGAGCGGCCGGCCGTTCACGAAGAACGCGGGCGTTCCCGGCACACCATAACCGCGTGCCAGCGCCGTGTTGCGCTCGAACTGCTCGAGTCCGGTGTTGTGCTTCCAGCAGTACTCGTAGCGTGTCAGGTCCAGCCCGATCTGCGCTGCGAACCCATCGAAGAACCGGTACTGCATTACGCGACGACGCCATTCACCGCTGCGCGCGAAGAGAGAGTCGTGCATGGGCCAGAACTTTCCCTGCTCGGCCGCGCAGGCGGCGGCGCGCGCGGCCGCGCGGCCGGCACGCAACGCATCGAACGGCACCACGCGCAGGCGGGCCCGGCCGGTGGCGATCCAGTCGCGCTCGATCTGCGGCATGGTGTGCAGCGCGAAGGTCGCGCACGCCGGACAGCTGAAGTCTACGAACTCGATGATGGCGACCGGCGCGTGGCTCGATCCCTTCGCGTATCCGGCATCCGGCAGATCCAGCGGACCCGGCGTGGACGCTGGCAGGCTGCGCGCGCGCACCGGCCCGAGCCCCAGTACCAGGAGCCACAGGTAGCGCGTCGCGCGCGGGCCGCGCGCGCGACGTGACGTCGGAGATGCGTCACGCCGCGCGGCGCCGGCGGAGGCCCCGCTCAACGCGGAACCTTCGCCGGTTCCCGGCCGTGCATCGTCGCCTGAACTCTGCACGTCAGAGCGAGAGGATGTACTTGATCAGCACGTTCTGCGCTGTCGGGCCGAGCTTCTCGAACGCGACACGCGCTGGCCTCGCCTGGCCATCGTGCGCCAGGATCGCGCTGCGCAGGTCCGGTGCGCGCCCGTCGTGCAGGTACTGCGTGTTGAAGCGCGCGCCCCAGAGCGGCTGCGTGCGGATGAGCCGCGTCTGCGCCTCGGTGTTTCCCGTGTCGCCAATGTGATCGCCCAATGATCCCATGTCGTGCGCGAGGAAATCAGAGAACGGCTGGAACGGATAATTGCCCGGCACGCCATTGAACGGATGCGCCGGCGTGAAGTAGACCGCCTGCAGGTGGCAGCCGGCACAGCCGATCTTCGCGAACAGCGGCGCGCCCAGCAGGATCGCGCCGGGTTGGCTCAAGTCACGCGGCGGCGGCGCCAGCGACTCCATGAACTTCGTGAAGAGCACCAGATCTTCCTGCACCTCGGTCAGCCCGCCCGTGCACGGACCCACGGCGTCGTCCGTGAACGTCGGCACGTCGGCGTGCGCCGGCTGGACTGGCGCCAGGTCGCCCGCATTGCACACCGGATCATCCGGTGCGCCGTTGGGCTGGTTCTCGTTGGCGAAGGCCGTGATGGTCTGCCCGTGGAAGCAGCTCTGCGTCGTGATGCCCATCTCGTTGACGTAGGCATCCGCCGCGAACTGCATCAGGCTGGGCACGCGACCCTTCCAGCCGAAACGCGCGACGCGCTTCGCGCCGATGCTCTGCGCAGGATCACGCGGGTCCGGCAGCACCACGTTGACGCGCTGCACCGCGCCGCGGATCGACGCCGGCTGCGCCGCCGCGATCAGGTCGAAGAGCAGATCGGGAAGCGCATCCACCAGACCCAGCCCGAACAGCGGCGTAGTGCGGCGACCGACGTTGTTTACGTTGGCGTCCGCCGGCTCCACCTCGAGCGGCATGTTGCACGCCTGCGAGCCGTACAGGTAGGCGCCGTTCGTGAACAGCTGCCGCAGGGTGCCGCCCTGGTTGTCCGGTGCGCGATCGTAGCCGAAGAACACGCCGTTCGTCAGCCTGCCGAAGCGACGCTCGATCTGCGCACCCGAACCGCCCATCACCGGTGTGCTGTGACACGCGCCGCACGCCCGGTCGTTGAAGATGGGGCCCAGGCCATCCTCGATGCCTTCGGCGTCACCGAACGCATCCGCTGCCTCGGCAAACGCCGTCATGTCCGTGCCCGGCAGCACGTCCCCGATCATCCTCGCCGTCGGCGTGAGATCCATCGCCGGCGCGGGCGCATCCGCCTTCGCCTGATCGATGGGATCCGTCCGGTCCGCGCAGCCCGGCACCAGCACGACGCCGAGCACCGCCACGCCGACCCACGCTCGTCGGCGGCGCCCGCGAACACGCTGTTGCGGCGCCTGTGTACCTGTCCCTGCCCTGATACACGACATAGCGACCTCCCTGGGGGAACCTGGGAATGAGAGAGTGGCAACCGATCCGGGGAGATCGGGAACACGCGTCGGCGCGGACCCGGGGAACTCGCTCGGGTCACTGCCTCACATCGGCAATACCTCAGGCACGCGACGGGCCCCGCACGGGGCGTCGTGTTCGCGTCGCGTCGCGATTTTTTCAGGGATCGCCCGCCTCGGACAAAGACGGGAGCGCTTCCATGTACGTATGAATCCGGGGAAGAGTGGCCTCAATCTTGTCTCATGACCGCCGTCTGTCAAGCACTAACACGCTGTGAACTCCACACCGGCCGATGCATTTTGCAACGCGCGCGCAGCGGCCATCTGCCAGGACCCGGAAAGCCCGCCTGTGCCCGCGCTTTTTCGCCGAATCTGCTAACAATGCGTTACACGCGCGCGGCGCGCGGCGCAGGCACGCCCGCGCAGAGGCACTCGCGTCCACGGCCCGCCGCGCCGCTCGTCACGCGTACGTGCGAGGCGGCGCGACTGTCGCGGCCGCGGGTGGATACGTGTACGGCAGGTTGCGGCGCAGATCGATGCGACGCTCAACTGCGCGCGCGTCGCCGGGCTCCACAGCCAGCGGCTCGCCGTGCGGCAGGCGCTCGCCGTGAGCCCGTGCGACGCGCTCAGTCAGACGTGACGCGCGCGTACCACGACAAACTCAGCCCGCCGCAGCGAACCCCGAGAACACGAAGCGGTACGACTGCGTCGCGTCGTCGAAATCCGCGTGGAACATCGTCGGGTGCTTGCCCGTCATCCCGGGAACCGTCGGGATGGTCAGATCGAACGGCTTCTTCTCCTCCAGCATCGCCTTCGTGATCATCGGCTCGACGAAAATGGGCTTCGCCTTGTAGTAGCCGACGACCATCGTGCCACGGAACGTCTCGGAGCTGGCCAGCTCCGATGACAGCAATGCGTGCATTCCCATATTCGGCACGCAGAGCCCGATCAACGTCTTCGTCCCCACCATCTGCGCCATCTCGTCCGGTAGCGGCACATCCGGCAGGGAATACGCTGCGGGCAGCTCCGACGGCTTCGACAGGTCCGAGCAATCGATTGCTGTCACGTCGGCCTGGGGCACCGTGTAGAAGTGGAAGTCCCAGTGCGGGGTGAGGTAGGGGCCCGGCGGATGCCCTGCCGCTTCCCAGAAAACGTCCATGTGCAGGAGTCCGCTCTGCTCGCTCCCGGGCACGGTCAGCGTAGCAATCGCCTTGGGCGGCCAGGACATGTCCGGCTCGCCTGGCGCATTCGTTATGCTCGCGAGGGGTATGGTCGCGCCCACTTCGACCACGTCGTTGCCTTTGGTCTTCGCCCACGTGCACACCTGGCCCTGAAACACATCCGCACAGTCCCCCTTCGCTTCTACGACCGGAGCCTCCTGTGAACACGCGCACACGACGGCCGCCATCAGTGCGACCGTACCGCCAGCCATGCGACCTCGCATGAAGTCCTCCTGTTGAATGTGGGGGTGTCTATCCCGGGGTGGCCGACGCTGATGATACCACGCGAGTTGTGGCGCGGAAACTTTGTCCCAATCGGCCGACCGCGCACGGCGTGCGTGCCGTCGCGGCGCGCGGCGGCCGGATGCGTCGCGTGGCGGGGGCGGGGCTATTATTTTCGCCACCGCCTCGGGCGCCCCCCGCCTGCCTGGCAACATTCCGAAATCGGCAGCATTCGAGGGCATCATGACGCCGGCGACGTCGCGCGGACCTCGGTCAGACGGAGTCAGTCGTGCACCCTTCTGGTGGACGACGCTCCTGCTGGCCATCGCGCTGCCGGGCTGCCACCCGGACGCGATCCTGCACGCACCGGCGCAGGCCAGGGCATCACTCCTCGTGGGCTATTCCGTCTCCGCTGCGGCCCGACTCGCCGCACCCGACCAGGTGCGTGTCCGCGTCAGTGCGAGTACCGGCATGCTCGCGGACACAACCATCGCCTTCCCGTCGACATCGAGCGAGCTGCGCATCCGGCTGGAACTGGATGTGAAGGAACAGACGCAGACCGTCGATGTGCGCGTGGACCTGCTGGAGAATGCGCGCGTCGTGGAGAGCGGCGGCACTACCGTCACGCTCAAGCAGGGTGAGACGACGACCGCCTCCGTCGATGCCATGGTGTTGACCGGCACACTCAGCCTGGGCGATCAGCACAGCTGCGTCCTGCGCAGCGGGACCGCGTACTGCTGGGGCAGAAACGATCAGGGCGAGGTGGGCAGTGGATCGGCGAGCGGTTTTCTGTCCACTCCCACGGCGGTGTCCGGAGGACCGTACTCCATCATCAGCGCCGGCCTCATCCACACCTGTGCTCTCGAGACATCCGGCAAGGCATGGTGCTGGGGTTACGACTTCTACGGCCAGCTGGGCAACGGCGCGAAGGTCGACAGCCATGTTCCCGTCGCTGCTGCCGCAGGTCTCACATTCGTGGATATCTCGGCGGGCGGATTCCATACCTGCGGATTGACGTCTGCGGGCGAGGTCTGGTGCTGGGGCGGCCTGGGCCCGGAACTCGGCAGCGGCGCGACAGGCAACTCGCTGGTTCCGGTCAAGGCTCTGGCGCCGCCAGGGGTTTCCTTTGCCGCGCTGGATGCGGGTGCCCTCAACACCTGTGCGCTTTCGACCGGCGGCGATGCGTACTGCTGGGGGTCGAACATAACGGGTCAGCTCGGCGACGGAACGGCTACGGACCGCTCCGTTCCCACGCTGGTCGCCGGCGGTCACAAGTTCCAGAGACTCGGCATGGCAACGGTGAACAGCTACCTGACTACCACGTGCGCTGTCGACCTGAATGAGGCCGCGTGGTGCTGGGGCAACAACAGCAACGGGCAACTCGGCGCTGCGGGCCCGTTCGACAGCTGTAGTTTTGCTACCGTCGCGTACAGCTGTGCGATGTCACCGCGGCCCGTTGAGGGCGGATTCCACTTCGAGGATATCAAGACCGGTACGCAGCACACCTGCGGTGTGACAGTGAGTGGCGCAGTCCTGTGCTGGGGTGCCAACGCGTACGGTCAGCTCGGCGACGGCAGTCGCAGTGATCATGCGGCTCCGGCTCCGGTGATGCTCGCCGGTGGCGTGGGCGAACTCTCCCTGGGTGGCCAGCACTCCTGCTGGCTGGCGCAGGTGGGCCTCTACTGCTGGGGCCGGAGCGCTCTCGGTCAGGTGGGGACAGGGTTGGATGCCTACGAGCCTGATCCCGTGCAGCTGCCCGGCGCCGGGTGGCGGGAGATCAGCGGCGCTTCGTGCGGCGTGGCATCATCGGGTACCGTGAGCTGCTGGGGTCCGCTGTCACCGGATTCGACAAGTCTGACCGCCGCTCCGGCGTCCATCGGGGGGCCGGCGCTGCACGCCATATCCGGAGCGTTGGGCTTTGCCTGCGGACTCGACGCCGCCGGCGGCGCCTGGTGCTGGGGCACCAACCCGTACGGGCTGGGCGATGGCTCCACGACATCCTCTGTCTCGCCTCGCCTGGTCGGGGGCGGGCGCAGTTACTCGGCACTGACCACGGGTCAGGCCCACGCCTGCGCCGTGGAGTCGCAAACCGGCTACCTCTGGTGCTGGGGCTACAACGCCCTGGGCGCGCTCGGCGACAACTCGACCACGAACAGCCCGGTACCGGTGATGGCGCTTTCGAGTGTGCCGTTCCGGGATGTGGCCGCGGGTGCGAGTCACACCTGCGCAATCAGCACCGCCGGCGACGTCTATTGCTGGGGGTTCGGACGGGTAGGCCAGCTGGGTTTTCCGGTCGCACCCACGCCGGGAACGCAGCTCGTGCCAGCTCAGGTGCCCGGCCTGTCCAATGTCGCGTTAGTGGCCGGCGGGGCAAATCACACATGCGCGATCAGCGGTGGCAACGTCTACTGCTGGGGCTCGAGTCTGAACGGCGCACTCGGGCACACGCAGGTGGCCCAGACGGGCGGCGACCCGCCGACACCCGTCGCCGGCATCACCAATGCCACGCGGATTGCAGCAGGACCGGACGTCAGCTGCGCGATTGACGGTAGCAGCGTGCTCTGGTGCTGGGGCGCCAACCCGGGGACCTTCCCGCGGGCCACGACGACAACGCCCACGCGTGTCACCGGTGTGCCGAACGCGGCGCAGATCGCTGCCGGCCAGAACGTGATCTGCGCGCTCCAGAACAGCGGCGCAGCATTCTGCTGGGGGAACGGCGACGACGGGCGGGTCGGCCGACCGCTGCCCGTCGTATTAACGCCCGCGAAAGTCTTCTGACCCGGCGCGCAACCGGCCGGATGAGCTTTGTCGCTTCAGTTCCGCTTCCACGTGTTGTTGCTCGAATCCGCGTCCACCCAGATCCCGCCATCGATGGCCACGGACTGCACGGCCTTGCTCGTGTTCACGCGCACGGTGGCCTGCTTCGCATCGCGTTCCCAGACCGCCGCCGTCTGGTGCTGCCGCATGGTGGTGCCGCCCTCGAGCTGCAGCACCAGGTCAAAAGGCGAGGCCATGCCGCCAATGTTGTCGACGACGACGGTGTATCCGCTGTTAGCCTTGGTCACGCTCTTCAGGGCCAGATCGATGTAATTGCTGCTGAAGAACCAGTTGCTCCAGAACCAGTCGAGCGGACGACCGGCGACATTGTCGAACGTGTAGAAGAAATCCCACGGCGTGGGGTGTTTGCCGTTCCAGCGCTCCATGTACGCGTGCAGGCACTTCCGGAACAGATCGTCGCCCAGCAGGTCCTTCACCGCCAGGTAGCCTAACGCGGGCTTGCCGTAGGCGTTGATCCCGTAGGAGCCGCCCGCGAGCGCGTCGGCGGGCGTGATGATGGGCAGGTCTTCGAGCGGTGACGGGTCCTGCGCCCAGCCGTTCACGCGGAAGCGCTGGAAGAGTGACGTCGCATCCGCCACGCCCATGTCCACACTGTTGATGAGGTACTCGAACGTAGTGGCCCAGCCCTCATCCATGAACGCGTAGCGCGTCTCGTTGATCCCCATGTAGAAGGGCATGTACGTGTGCGCGATCTCGTGCGCGGCGACGAACTGCGCGAACGCCGCTTCCGCGTACGACTCGTCGTTCGCCATCATCGGGTACTCCATGCCCGCGCCGCCCTGGAACTCCGTGGTCTTCTCGTACGGATAGGGCACGCCCGGCCAGACGTGCGACAGGTAGTCGAGCGAATGCCGCCCGAACTGCACCATGCGGTGGAAGTCGGCCGCCGTGTCGTTGTACGCCGCCTGCACGCTCGCCCGCCGGTGCGCCGCGTCATCCACCAGCACGCTCGCCCCATCCCAGTCGTAGTGATCGCTCAGACCGAACGCGACATCGGGCACATTGCTCGACGTGAAGTGCCAGCTGTTCATTGCATGCGACGACGTGACCTCACCCGCCTGCACCTGCGCACCCGTCGCGATGCGCAGCGTGCTGTCCGACGTGAACGACGCGCGGTAACGCTCGAGCGGACCCGGCTGCAGCAGTTGCTCCGCGTTCGTGAGCGTGCCCGTGCCCCATACGACGAAGTTGGCCGGCACGTTCACCGTCACGTCGTACTCATTGAAGTCGCTGTAGAACTCGTGGCCGGCGTGGTCCATCGTGTCCCAGCCGTTGTAGTCGTCGTACACGGCAACGCGCGGATAGAAGTACGCGATGTAGTACGTCGTCGAGTCGATCATCCCCTCGCGCCCCGCCTCGCGCGACACGTCGTAGTACCACTCGAACGCGAGCTGCACCGACTGCTGCGGCGCCAGCTTCGCGGGCAGCTGCACCGGCTGCCACGTGTACAGGCCCGGTTCATCCTCCCATTTCTGCGGCTTGCCGTTCACCGCGAACGAGCGGATGTGCACACCCGACGTGAGATAGTCCGGCGATGCGCCGCCGAAGCGCGGCGCGCCCGGCTTGTGCCCGTTGAGCAGCAGCCGGATCACCAGCGCCGGGAGCGTGTCCGGACTCTGGTTCGTGTACGTGATCTGCTCCGTGCCCGACACGCGCCGGTCCGGCGGCATGGTCGCGATCGTGATCACGTAGCGCCCGCGGTTCTGCCAGTACTTCGCGCCCGGATTGCCATTGAGCGACCGCGTGCCCGCCGCATAGGTGTGCCGGATCGCGCGCGGCATGTACAGCGACTGCGCGGCGACCCGCGCCGGAACGCCCGAGACCAGCATTGCGAAGACCGTGGCCGTGAGCAGCCGCCCGAAGACGCGCCGGCGGTCGAAGCGAAGTGTCGTGTTCATGATGGAGGATCCACGCTGCGGAAATCGTGTGCGCCTGCCGGCGCTGCTTCGAATCGTCTACAGCCAGGGTCCGGGTTCGGTCCACCCAAACTGGGCGGGCCCGGCCGCGCACGTCCAGGCGGCGGGACCGACAGCGATTTCCCGGGGGCCGGACGCTACCGCAGCACGCGATAGCGCAGGTGCGTGACGCCCGGCGCCTCGACCGCGCGCACCGCCTCCAGCCGCGGCAGCGCGCCCAGTTTGTCGAACAGCCGCTCGCCGCTACCCAGGAAGAGCGGCACGAGCGACACGTTCACCTCGTCCACCAGCCCCGCGGCGAGGTACTGCTGCACCGTGCTGGCACCACCCGCAATCACCACATCCTGCCCGCGCGCCGCCCCCCTCGCCTGCTCCAGCGCCGCGTGGATGCCGTCGGTCACGAAGTGGAACGTGGTCCCGCCCTGCATCACGAGCGGTGCGCGCGGATGCCGCGTCAGCACGAACACGGGCGTGTGGTACGGCGGGTTCTCGCCCCACCAGCCGTTCCACGGGTTCGACGCATCCCACCCGCCGCGGATCGGGCCGAACATGTTGCGCCCCATGATGTACGCGCCCGCGTTCGCGAACGTCTCCTCGAGCACACCCGAGCTGGCGTTCACCTCGCCGCCTTCCTCGCCGTGCATGCGGCGGAACGCCTCCAGCGGGAACACCCAGTCGTGCAGGTGCATACCGCCCTCGCCCAGCGGGTTCTCCAGGCTCTGGTCAGGTCCGGCCACGTAGCCGTCCAGTGACATGGCCAGGCTGAAGCGCAGCTTGCTCATCCTCGGTTGCCTTTCGCTTCACTACGGATTACAGGCGACACGATCGCCGCATTGCCTCTCCACGAATCCGACGAGCGATCGTCCTCCAGTTCGACGGGCTGTCCGCTCAGGTTGGCCGCTCTCCCGCTTCGAAGCCAGCGATGAGATCCAGCATATCCCGCAGCTTCCCAGGGCGCTTGAACCTGGATAAGACAAGCCGGATCCCCCGGGATGACCGACCCCGGCCCGTGGGGTCAGACGACGCCCGCAAACGCGCGGGTCGCGCTCCGTTCAGCAGCCATGTTCCCGGCTCCAGCATGGGCGGGCCGGCTCTGCACGTCCGGTCTTAACACAGTGCTAGTACGCCCAGCGGAATCCCTGCACCTGCCAGCTGCTCCGGCTGTCACTGGGATCGAGGCTGGTCCAAACAGCGGTTAGCGAAGTGTACCAGGAACGCACGGCCAATCAATGAATCAGCCATTGAATCCATGCCGTTCGCACCTCGGAGCGTGACGCCGCACCGCAGTCGCTCCATTGATTCGCCGCGGCTCGAATGGGCCCACGAGCTCCACGCGATTGTACAACGGTCAGAGGAGAGTAACCCCGTGCGCATCACCCGATCGATCACCACGTCGTCCCTGCTGTGCCTCCTCGCCTTCGGTGCCGCCTCCGGCCAGCAGCAGGCAGACGCGGCCGCGCTCGCCCGCGCCGATTCCGCGTTCCAGCAGAACCAGTGGCAAACCGCGGCTGACAGGTATCGCGCCATTGTGCGCGACGATGCAAGCAACGCCATGGCCTGGTTCCGCCTCGCCAGCAGCCTGGAGCAGCTCGGCAGGAGCGACGATGCCGTGGCCGCGTACACGCACGCCGCGCAGCTCGAGTTCCAGCCCGCACTGGTCCAGTACCGGATCGCGCGCGTCCTCGCGCGCAAGGGCGACACCCGCGGCGCGCTGGAGCATCTTCGCACGGCCGCGACACTCGGCGCGCCGCCCGCGCAGCTCGAGAGCGAGCCCGCGTTCGCGCCCCTGCGCGCCATGGCCGAGTTCGCCGACATCAGGAAGAAAGCGGAAGAGGTGCGCTATCCCTGTCGCGCCGTGCATACGTTCGATTTCTGGGTCGGCACCTTCGACGCCGCACCGTGGAACACACCCGACGCGCCACCCTCGGGCGAGCTGGACAACACGCGCGAGTATGACGGCTGCGTCATTGTCGAGCGCTGGGTGAGCAAGCTCGGGCAGAAGGGAATGAGCATGTCGTTCTATGACGCGAACCGTCACGTCTGGCGCATGATCTGGAACGACGACGCCAACGCGTCCAACGATTTCGAGGGCGAGTACAAGGATGGCGCGATGCGCTTCCAGGGCTGGGTGCTCGATGCGAAGGGCAATCGCGTCCTCGCATTGAACGTGCTGCAGAACGTGTCGCCCGGCGTGATCCGCCACATCTACTCGACATCGTCCGACGGCGGGAAGACCTGGGTCGTGCTGAGCGACGGCCGCTTCACGCGTCGCGCGCAGGGCTGAATGAGCCGCGGCTCTCCAGTCCTGGCCTCTCCGCCGTTGCGTTCGCTCCTCCTTCGCTGCAGACCCCTGATGTGGACTAGACTAAACTAAACCAAATGCAGAAATCGCTGTGAGCGTCCGCACCATCAACATCCACCAGGCCAAGACCCATCTCTCCCGCCTCGTCGAGGGGACCGGCGGTGGTGAGGAAATCGTGATCGCGAAGGCTGGCAAGCCGGTCGCGCGGCTGGTGCCCGTGCGCCCCGCCCGCAAGCGCCGCAAGCTCGGCTGGCTCAAGGGAAAATTCCGGGTCCCACACGATTTCGACGCGGCACTGCCCGACGAGGTCATTGCCGATTTCGAAGGTCGAACGGATGCGCCTGCTCGTTGATACGCACGTGCTGCTCCGGGCAGCGTTCGAGCCCGACCGGCTACCCGAGCTGTTTCGCGAGCGGCTCGAATCAGCGCAGAACGAGGTTCTGTTTTCGGCCGCCAGCATCTGGGAACTGGAGATCAGGATGCAGATCGGGCGCATCTCGCTTGAGGTGGCGCCGGAGGAGATCGCCAGGACCGCTGTGGAGCGTGGCTTCGACGAACTCCCTGTTATGGCGGTGCACGCGGCCGCGGTTCGCAACCTGCCGCTTCACCATCGGGATCCGTTCGACCGGCTGCTGATCGCGCAGGCGCTGCACGAGCCGGCGCGCCTGCTCACGGTCGATCGTCTGCTCGCGAAATATTCGGATCTCGTGGACGTGGGCGCGTGACGCCCGCCGTGGGCAGCGCGACGCGACGCTCGTAGCCGAACTCCTTCTGCGCCGCCGTGCTGACCTTGCCGCCCGCCTTGTCGATCAGCCCCCGCTCCACCAGCTGCGCATCGACCTCGGCGAGCGCCGCCTCGCGTTCCGCCGTGGCCGGCACCTCCTGCGGGATGCTGGCGATGTTGCCCACCGCTAACACCGGGTTGGCCGGCACCGGCATGAGCGCCACCGGATCGATCACCCGCCGCTCGATGCTCACCAGCTCCAGCTTCATCGTCTCCGTCTTGTTGATGCGGTTCTGCTCGCTGCGGTAGCTGAGCTTGCTCTCGCTGTCGAAGCTGAAGCGGCTGCGCCGGTCGGTGGTGGCCAGCCGCACCTGTTCGCCCGGCAGCAGGGTCGTGCTGTACACGACCTCGCCCAGCCCGAGCGGCCCCGGGCGCAGCAGGGGATGTCGTCGAACTTGCGGATGGCAGCCGCGCGCGTCGTTCCGTTATCGATCGCGGATTCCCGGAATCGGCACGACACGCCCGCAGTGGAGTTCCGGCAGGCGCCGCCAATCGCAACCGCAGCAAGCGGTTGGCCCCGGGCGCGCGCTGGCGCGGCGGTTGCCCTGCACACGCGGGCGACCGCCACGGAGAGGATGCCCGCATGAAGCACGACCTCGTCTACTGCCTGCGCATCATGCGCAGGAGCCCCGTGTTCACTGGCGTTGCCGTCGTGACGCTGGCGCTCGCCATCGGTGCCGACACCGCGATCCTCTCTCTCGCCGATGCGCTCTTCCGGCGCCCGATTCCCGGCGCCGACAGCCGCGGCGTCGTCGGCATTTACGCGAGCTTCGGCGACCGCATCTACGAGCCGAGCGCGTTCGCCTGGGACGAGTACGCGAGCCTGGTGCAGCAGAGCCGGACGCTGACGCAGGTGGCCGCGCACTATTCGACATCGCCGCTCACACTGACGCAGGCCGGTGACGCACGCATTGTCGCCGGCGCCGTCGTCTCGGCCAGCTACTTCCGGCTGCTCCGCATCAGGCCCGCCGCCGGCCGCTTCTTCAACGACGAGGAGGACCGCGCGCGCACGCCGGCGCCCGTCGCGGTGCTCTCGTTCCGTGCGTGGCACGAGTGGTTCAGCGGGGACCCCGGCGTCATCGGCCGGACGCTCATGCTCAACGGCGCGGCCTTCACCGTGGTGGGGGTCGCGCCGCCCGCGTTCCGCGGCGCGCAGATCGGCGAGCCGAACGATGTCTGGATTCCCCTCTCGACGCTCGCCATCGGCTACCGCTTCTGTGGCAATGCCTTCGCCAGCGACTGCCGCATCCTCGCGCTCCTCGGCGGGCTCGCACCCGGCCGCACGCTCGAGGAGGCACAGGCCGAAATGACGGTGCTCGGCCAGCGCCTCGCCAGCCAGCGCGACGCACGCGTCACCTTCGGCGCCTTCGACGGCGCCTTCCGCCTGGAGCTCCGGCCCTTGCGAGGCGTTGCCGCGGGAACCCACCGCGACGACCACCGCAAGGTCGTAGCCCTGCTGCTGGCGGCCGGCGTGCTCCTCCTCCTCGTCGCCTGCGCCAACCTTGCCGGCATGCTCCTCGTGCGCGGCGTCGCGCGCTACCGCGAGATCGCCATCCGCCGCGCCATCGGCGCCTCCCCGTCACGCATCGTGCGCCAGCTGGCGATCGAAGGCGTCGCGCTTGCACTGCTGGGCGCGGGCGCGGGTCTGCTTGTCGCGATCTGGCTGCAGGCCGCACTCGAGTCAATGTACCTGGGAGCGCGCTTCCCGTATGGGCTGCGCCTCAGCCCCATGGTCATGGCGAGTGCCGCGCTGCTCGCGCTCATGGCCGGCCTCGCCTTCGGCGTCGGCCCGGCCGTCCAGGTCGCGCGCGCCGATCCCGGTGGCGTGCTCCGCGGCGATGCCCGTGCCGGCGGCCGCGCCCGGACCCCTGCGCGCGATATCCTCCTCGCCCTGCAGATCGCCCTCGCCTGCCTCGGCCTCGTGAGCGCCGGCATGCTCGTGCAGAGCATGCGCAATGTCCTGCGTGACGCACTCGCCAATGCCGCGCACGTCGTGGGCACGCGCGTGCGGCCCGGCCTCGTCGGTTACGACACCGCCCGCGCCAGGCCCGTGCTGCGCGAGATCGTGGCCCGCCTCGAGTCGGTGCCCGGCGTGCAATCGGTCACCCTCGCCGGCACCGGCGAGGTCTGGTTCTACGGATTTCATGCGACGACGTGGCTTCCGGGTCACACGCCGCCCGCCGGCACCCCGCAGCCCGAAGCCGCCTGGAAACAGGTGGGCCCGCGTTTCTTCGAGACCCTCGGCATCCCGCTGGTCGCCGGCCGCGCCATTGACGACCGTGACATCGTCGGCTCGCCGCGCGTGGTCGTGGTCAACGAAGCGTTAGCCCGTCGCCAGTGGCCCGACGCCTCGCCGATTGGCCAGCCGCTCGTCGTCGACGGCGCCGAAGCCACCGTGATCGGCGTCGTCCGCGACCACCGCGTGCGCCGTCCTGACGAGGCCGGCGCCCCCGTCGTCTACACCGCCTTCTGGCAGGACCCCACCGCCATTGAGGCGAGGTTCGCGGTGCGCGTGACCGGCGACCCGGCCGCGACGCGGATGTTGCTGCAGACCACCGCCCGCGCCGTCGACCCCGCCGTCCCCGTCAGCGACGTCGAGCCCGTCCAGCAGGCCATCGCCGACGCCTACCGCTCGGTGCGCCTCGCGGGCAGCGCCGTTTCCTATGCCGGCATTCTCGCGATGCTGTTGAGCGCGCTCGGACTCTATGGCGTGCTCGCGTTCACCGTGGCGACACGCTCGAGAGAGATCGCGGTGCGCGTGGCTCTCGGCGCGAGGCACAGCGACGTGGCCCGGGCCGTGTACGGTCACGCACTGCGCATCGTCGCCATCGGCGTCGTCGCCGGACTGGCCGCGTCATGGGTGACCGCCCGGCTCATGGCATCCTTCCTCTACGGCGCGCGCGCAGCCAGCCCGCTGTTTGCCGTGCTCGCCGTACTGGCGCTGGGCGCGGTCAGCATTGTGGCGGCCGCCGTGCCGCTACGCCGCGCGCTGCGCGTGCAGCCGCACGAAGCGCTCGTGACGTAAGTCCGTCTCTACTGCATGGCACCCGAGACCCGCCCCGTAACGTCTGTCCGTCCGCGGGCCGGTGAGTTCATAACAGGCGAAATCGATCGCACGATTCCTGATGAACCTCTGCCTGTGTACCGCAAGAACTTCAGAAAATCGGGACGGCGGATTTGAACCGGCGACCCCCTGAACCCCATTTCGGTGGGAGTCAGGGCGGATCCCGAGAAAAGGTCGTGATTTCAACGGGTTGCCGGGATCAGGCCGACATCGAAGGTGGCTGATCCGTGCAGAAACCGGACTCAAACCATAGCAGAAACCATAGCAGCCTCTCGCGCGAGGAATCGACCGCCTGCAGGCGGCCGTTTCGCGTCACTGGCTTGTGGTCGGGCGCCGCCCTCCTGCCACTTGACCCAGCTTCAGGGTATCGCGATCGTACTTGCTTGATTAGAGCCTTCGTACCAGACATGATATAGTAATCGTACCAAGATTGTTAGAGCAAAAGTACCTGCCGGAGGCGAGGACTGACCGGACCGACGCTCAGAAGCAGGGACGTGGCCATCGCGTGGTGGAGGGATCAGGTCGAGAACGACCGCCTCGTCATGGCCCGGTCCGAACAACCGCGGGGAAGGGGGCGCGGCCTCCTGCTCCGCGGTGGCTATGCGGTGGAAGCGGCAGGAGGACAAGCCTGGATCCTCAAGACGCCCGAGCGTGAGCCGGACCGGGACCTGTGCCTCCGCAACTACTGGCGGATCGTGCAGGCGATTCTCAAGAACTACGAGCCCGCAGTTCTCGAACGAGAATCGGCGGTGCAGCTGTACATTGAGGATGCGACGCCGCCGGCCCGCCTTCGTATCCGTCACGGGAGCAGTCGAAGCAACTATACCTTCGAGTTGTGTGACGGGCTCGAGCTGCAGGCGATGCCGGGCGACGTCGTCCCGGAGGAGGCGAAGACGATCGTCCTGGATGGGGCGGAACTCTCCGTGGATCGACCGGAGCGGACGCTGCTCGCGCTTCCGCTGACCACACTGCGAGATCATCTGGAACGGGTCGCGATCTGGCTTCGTTCTCTGATCGTTTCCAGGCCCGCGCTCCAACAGGAGTGGTCCCGTATGCCACGCCCGCTGGTCATCCGGCGCCTGGCGGAAATGGCGGGCAATGCCGGCAACGGGCGTCTCGCGGAACAGCTCGACGGCCTGCTTGCCATCGAACACGGGGAACACATCAGCCGGGCACGCACGGGTGTCGGCTCGGAGGTCGTGATTCCAAGGCTGGTGTCGCAGGCGCGATCCATCTCTCCGTGGTTGGCGCGACACGAGGTGACCTTCCGCGGCTTCTTCGACCAGATCCGGGAAGAGCTTGCCTCTCACATTGAACAGCCCCGTTTCGACAGATCCCGGCTGGTGCGGCAAGCGGAGGCGGCGAAGACCTATGACGCCTACCACTCCACGACCATCGAGGGATATCGAATCACGCCCGAAGAAGTCTCGGCCGTGATCGCTGGCCGGCAGGTCGGCGGGCACGATCCGGAGGATGTGAAGGCACGAATGGCGGTGAAAGGCTATTCGGCAGCGTTCGATCGCTGCATCGCGATCATCAACGAATCAGACGGAAGCCTCGACATCTCGGAGCCGCTGATCCAGACGCTCTATCAGGACCTTTTCTCGCCGTCTGTGGAGGCCGGCATCATCGATGCCGACGCATTGCGTGGCTGGCGCAGCAACCCGGCCTACCTGCGCGGTGCGCGCTACGTCCCTCCATTGCCGGAAAAGGTGCCACAACTCATGCAGCAGCATATCGAGTTGGCGAACGAACTTCGTGAGCCAGCAATCGTCCGGGCGCCACTCGTTCATCTGGACTTTGTGGCGGTTCACCCGTTTCCGGACGGCAACGGTCGGATCGCACGATTCCTGATGAACCTCTGCCTCATGACTGCGGGCTTCCCCTGGGTCACCATCCGAAGTGACGACCGCATTCCGTATTTCGAGACGCTGGAGGCGGCAACCGTCAGGCAGGACCGCGACGCCATTCGGGAACTTCGTGCTCGGGTATGTCGTTCGTGCGGTGGATTCGCTCTGACTGGTGGAACGTCTGCGCCACCTTGTCGAACGGGCGGCCGTTTCGCTTCGCCCATATCGGTGGACAGATGCTCGCGCTTCGAATCACGGGGCCTGCACCGCATGCAGCTCGATCTCGACGTTCATCCCGGAGATCGTCGACGATCGTTGCGAGGTTGTCCATGCTGGGGTTGCCGTTGGCCGACAGCATCCGATGCAGACTCTTGGCCGGCTTCTCCGTCAGCCTGGCGAGCTGCTCGAAGCCGACCGTGGCGTTCACCAGATCGCGTAGCAACATGCGCACTGTTTCCGGCTCGCCGTTCAGGAACAGTGTCGCCGCTTCATTGAGCATCGCGCGCGCGAAAGCCGGATCGCGCTCCACGCGTGTCGCTACCGTTCGCTTGAAGTCGCGGGTAGGTGTCGGGGGACCATCTCTCCTTTCTCCGATGTGGCTCCCCATGTTTCTCCCTCTTTAGCTTCGCCTTCCGCGCGTTGTGCTCGACGAGCAACTCCCTCGCCCTGTTCATGTCGCGCAACTGGCGGGATTCGACAACCTGCGCGTCATCGGACCAGTGCGGTACACATTGGACGCGATCCCATTCACGACGTACCTCAACCTCGACAAGCCCCTCGCCGGATTCTGGCTGCTGCTCGTTTGGCCTGCGCTGCGTCTCCACCGGGGCGCGTGGAGCTGGGCGCGCGGATTGCTCGTCGGTCTCGTCACCGCGGCGGTCGTTCTCGGCGTGGCATTCCTGTTCGGCGAGGTGGCGATGGCACCGAAGTGGCCAGACGGTGCCTGGCTGTGGGCGATCAACAACCTGCTGATCGCCTGCCTCACGGTCCGCGATCGAGGCGCTGTTCGACGGAGCACCGAGCAGGACCAGCTCGCGCACGACGACCTCTGCTGTGGGGACAGTGACGCCGTTTCGCTCGAACGAGTCGTACTCCATCCGTCCCTCGACGTAGAGGCGGTCGCCCTTGCGGATGTACTCCTCGGCCAGCTCCGCGAGGCGGTCCCAGAGGGCACCGTGGCGACACGCTCGAGAGAGATCGCGGTCCGCGTGGCTCTCGGCGCGAGGCACCGCGACGTGGCCCGGGCCGTGTACGGTCACGCACTGCGCATCGTCGCCATCGGCGTCATCGCCGGACTGGCCGCGTCATGGGTGACCGCCCGGCTCATGGCGTCCTTCCTCTACGGCGCGCGCGCAGCCAGCCCGCTGTTTGCCGTGCTCGCCGTACTGGCGCTGGGCGCGGTCAGCATTGTGGCGGCCGCCGTGCAGCTACGCCGCGCGCTGCACGTGCAGCCGCACGAGGCGCTCGTGACGTAAGTCCGTCTCCGTCCGCGGGCCGGTGCGTTGTGGCGGCGCGACCAGGCGAGGCCGCTGCCGGAAGTCGAGCGCGCCGGCCAGGTTGTTCGTCGCCGCATCGCGTGGCGTTAGCGGCTGCAGCTCCCAGCGCCACTCCTCGATCCTGCGCACGATCGACGTGTGGTCGTAGACGCCATCCGCCACCTTGTGGCTGCCGGCCTCCGCCCGAGAACTTCGAATCGATGAACGCGGAACACATTAGTGCGGCGTGTCCGATGTCACAAAGCCTCGGTAGTTGTGCACAAGTACCGAGGAATCGTAACACCGTCAGTCGTGTCCCGCCCACCGCCGCGCAACCCGCGTTACCACCGCTCGCGGCGCACGCACCTCACTTCGTCCCGACGGTATTGCCGCCTCGCTCCTGACCTGACATGCTTGCCCCAAGATACTGGGAGGAGAGCACCGATCATGAAGAAGACGATCGCGCTGGTGCGGGGAACGCTGGATGTACTGGTGCTGCGCACGCTGGCGGAGGGACCGCTGCACGGCTACGAGATCACGCGCTGGCTGGAGCAGCGCTCGGGTGGCGCGCTGGATGTGGAGGATGGCGCCCTGTACCACGCACTGATCCGGCTCGAGCAGCGGCGAGCGATTCGCGGCGAGTGGGGCGTGACGGCGAACGGCCGGCGGGCGCGCTACTACCAGCTCACGAGCGCGGGACGGAAGGAGCTGCGCAAGGAGACGTCGCGGCTGCTGGAGTATGCGACGATGCTGCACACGGTGCTGGCGGATGCATGACATCCTCGCCTGCCGATCCTGGATCCCGCGGGCGCCGGCGCGTGCCGCGTCGCGACGCAGGCCGGAGCGCGGAGCTGGATGAGGAGATCGCGTCGCACGTCGACTTGCGCGTGGAAGAGCTGATCGCGGCAGGGTGGTCGGAGCCGGACGCGCGCGCGGAGGCGGAGCGTCGCTTCGGCGCGGAAAGCACGAGAAGGCAGCTGCATGAAGCGGCGAGGCGCAAGGAACGCGTGTTGGGCGCGCGCGAATGGCTGGAGCGCCGCTGGCAGGATGGTCGCTACGCGTGGCGTCAGCTGCGCCGCTCGCCCGGCTACAGCCTGGCGGCAATCCTTACGTTCGCCCTGGGCATTGGCGCGCATGCCACGATGTTCGGGCTGGTCGACCGGCTGCTGCTGCGCGCGCCCGCCGGCATTGTGGCGCCGGAGGATGTCTACGGCCTGGACACGCGCGCGCACGATGGCCCGTCGGAATACACGCGCACCTCGATGTCCTACCCGTCGTTTCAGGATCTCGAGCGCAGCGCCACGAACTTCGCGGCACTGGCGGCGCAGACGTATCCGCAAGCGATCGCGCTGGGACGGGGAGCGCAGGCCCGCTCCGTAAAAGGCCTGTTAGTCAGCGGCGGCTACTTCCCCATGCTGGGCGTTCGTGCCGCGCTCGGCCGCCTGCTCGGCCCGGGCGACGACGTCCCCACGGCGGCCGGGAATGTCGTCGTGCTCAGCCACCGGCTCTGGCGCAATGAGTACGGCGAGGATCCCGGCGTGCTCGGCCGTCGCATTCAGCTGGGCACCGGCTGGTTCACGATTGTCGGTGTGCCGCAGAATGGTTTCACCGGCGTCGACCTCGAGCCGGCGGATGTCTTCGTCCCGCTGAACGCCGCCGACGCGCCGCGCTTCCCGCTGGATACCTGGCGCACGATGCGGCGGATGCAGCTGCTGCGCGTGCGCGGGCGGTTGCGCGCGGGCGTTGCCCCCGCGGCGGCCGCGGCGCAGGCAACCGCGATCTACCGCGCGGGCGAGGCGGCCGGTGGCCAGAGCGCGGAGCGGGATCGCCTGCAGCTCGACCCCATCATTCCAGCGCGCTCCGCGAACATTCCTGCCGCCAGTCGCGTGGCGTTTGTCCTGGGTGTCGTGTCCCTGCTGGTGCTGCTCATGGCCTGTGTCAACGTGGCCAATCTGCTGCTCACCCGCATACTGCGACGCCGGCCCGAGATCACACTGCGCATGGCACTGGGCATCACACGCGGGCGCCTGTTCACGCAGCTGCTGAGCGAGTCGCTGCTCCTCGCGGTACTGGGCGGTGCCGCGGCCCTGCTGCTCGTGGCCACGGGCGGCCGACTGCTGCAGCACCTGCTGCTGGACGACTACGCATGGCCGCAATCACCGGTCGACGCGCACGTCTTTCTCTTCACCGCGCTCGTCACGCTGCTCGTGGGCGTCAGCACATCGCTGCTCCCCGCGCTGCGCGCCGCGCCTGCCGATCTCGCGCACGAGCTGCGCTCCGGCATGCGAGCGGCCTCGCCTACGCGCACGCGCCAGGTGCTGCTGGTTCTGCAGGCGACCGCCGCCGTCGTGCTCCTCACCGGCACCGGCATTTTCGTGCGCAGTTTCGTGAATGGGTCGCGGCTGCGCACCGGCATGGATGCCGATCGCCTGCTCCTGGTCTCGACCGATCTCGGCGCCGCAGGGTTCTCGGACGCGCAGGCGAATGACGTGCTGCGCACAATGCTCGAGGAGCTGTCGCGGATGCCCGGCATCGAGCACGCCGCGCTCGTCGAGGGAATGCCCTACCGCTCCTACCTGAGCACTACCGTGGCATTGCCCGGCCGCGACACGATTCCCGAGCTGCACAACGCCGAAGTACGCATGATGGCGGTATCCAGCGAGTACTTCGAGACGGCTGGTACGCGACTGTTGCGAGGCAGAGCGTTCGCCTCGCAGGACGGCCGCAATACCGCGATCGTAAACGACGTGTTAGCCCGCGTGCTGTGGCCCGACGCCGATCCCATTGGCCAGTGCATTGATATCGGGATGACACACCTCGGCGAGAAGGGGCTGCATTGCTCGACGGTGGTCGGCGTGGCGGAATCTACGCGGTCCCCCCGTCTCGGTGATGATGCTCCCGGACCGCAGCTCTATGTGCCCGAGCAGGCGGGTCGTGGCATTTCCGGTCTGCGCGCGCTTCTCGTGCGGCCTGCCGGCGATGCGTTCGCGAGTGTGCGCGTCATCCACGAACGCCTGCAGAGCGTCGCTCCGGAGCTGCCCCTGGTCGACGTGGTACCCATGTCCACGCTGCTCGCCGGCGACACTCGCCCCGCGCGACTGGGCGCCGTGCTCTTCGGCCTTTTCGCCGCGCTCGCGATCCTGCTCTCGGCCGTCGGTCTTTTCGGTGTGATGTCCTGCGTGGTGGGCGAGAGGTTGCACGAGCTGAGCATTCGCGTGGCGCTCGGTGCGCGGCAGGGGCGTATCCTCGGATCGGTGCTCGGTCGGGCGCCGTTCATCACTGCGCAACCGGTGTGCTCATCGGCCTCGTGCTCGTCCGCCTCACGGGCCACCTCGTGCAACCTCTCCTCTTCCACACTTCTCCCGGCGATCCTTTCGTGCTCGCTGTCACCGCAGCTACCGTGCTGGTCGTGGCGCTGAGCGCTACGTTGGTGCCCGCGCTGCGGGCTGCGCGCGCGGACCCGCTACAGTCGATGCGCCGCTGATAGCCCGTGCTTAACCCGCGCCGGCGTTTGGGCATCGGCGCTCAGACGCCAAGCAGTAGCCAGCAATAGCGCCTTGTCAGCTGGCAGCAGTTGCGTGAGCGGAAAAGCTGGGCGCTCGACAGGTCCGGCCAATTCGGTTGTTACGAAGGCCGCCGGTGGCCCTCTCGCACGATCTATGGGGTAGGTTTGTGCTTATCCACAGCAACCCGGAGAAGCTGACTAATGCGTGCATTCGCCGACGGAGTGCGCTTGAAGGAGAATGAAGATGAGTACCAGGCAGGTCTTCGCGAGTACCATAGTGGATTTGTCGTCATTCTGACCCGCGGCCGAAACGGACGCTATACGCTCCACAGAGCAATTTGCGCCACCTTGTCTTATCGCCTCGAGTTGAAGGGCAAAGGCCAAACCTCTCGGGCGCCGAAGTATCTGTTTTACACCGTTGTCAATCTGTACGACAACGCGGTTGCGCTCGGCATCGACGTGTTGGAGTTGAATCACTGCAACCGGTGCAAGCCGTGAAACATCAGCCACAACGGCCTCACCCGAACAACGCTCGGAGGCTTGTTGCCTTAAAGCACAACTCTCGAGCCGTTAGCCTCGGTCCCCCGGCACCACCCGACGCTGACCACGGAGAACCAGATCCCGGCTTAATGCGGAACGACTAGGCCATGGGCCAACGCTGTCCCATTGTACTGATCGTACATTCTGATACTCGGGACGGGTTGTGTCGTAGCGGTAGTCTGACGTGACGGTGCCCAGAGATGTTCGTCTGAGAGAATCGAGCCATCAGCGATCAGACACTTCTCACGCCATCGAACGACCGCTTCGAACACTGGTTCCTTTTCGGCGATTCGCGCCATTCTGCCTCCTCGTAAAGAACGGAGCCAGCTGCCCGTCGCGCGTCACATATGGCTGCTTGCACACTGCGTTCGCCGGGCTGTGGCGCCCGGTGCCAAAGTAATGTGGATGAGCTTCGGATCCAATCTAGGCAGTCACGGAAATGGGCTCCACTTCACCCTCCGTTCGTTAGCGATTTCGAAGGCTCGCCGAATGACTGCTTCTTTCAACTCCATTGCTGCCACGGTTATCAGGCTATCTGCAGGTCCGAGCGGATCAACGCCAAGTCGGCTCAGTTCATTCATCACTTCATCCAGCGTCCTATCCGGCTCCCGGTACCATTCCTGCTCCACGGGATCCTGATGAAGGTCGAACCCAGGCGCTCCAGGATTTTTCTTGCCTGGCCATGTCGGCAGGAATCTTCTCGATCGGATGAACCGTTCGCCATCGCACTCAATTGCGACCTTCTTTCCTGCGGAATTTTCGACGATCATGTCAATACGATAGTACCCCACATGAATCTGACTCCGAACTCGGTAGTTCTTTGCAACCAATGCACGAAGCACCTCGCGCTCGAACTCGGATTCTGTACGGGCCTGCTCTCGGGAGAGCTCGCGGAGATGTCGTCCCGGGTCTCGGACATGCTCGATAAGCCGCCTGCGCAAGTCCGCCGGCTGCAAATCCGTTCCGGGGTCGAGTGAATGCACAAGCCACAACTGGTCGCGGGCACGGCTGGCTGCCACATTGAAGCGCTGCTTGAAAAGGTCTTGTGAACGAAGCGCAAGCGGGCCGTCACCTGACGGTGCATCGACCATTGAGAGGAAGATCACATTACGCTCATTCCCTTGAAATCGCGCTGCGTTGCCGCAGACTATCTGGCGCTTGTGGATCTCCGATGGCGGCAACTCTCTGTGCAGCAGCGTCTCGATCTCGATAGCCTGCTCCTCACCAACCAGGGAGATGACTCCGAACGTGCTATCGGAATATGCCGGTTGCTCAATGCAAGCTTGTAGCAGAGCCGCAATCCAAAGTGCCTCCTTCCGGTTGCGCCTTTGCTGCGCCTGCACAGCTGATACGTAGAACTCGACCGTTGGAGGTCCGACAACCGCGTTTGCTCCGTCCCGCAGTGGTTTGATGGTCCAGTTGTACGATAAGCCGTTGCTGAACTCGATTATTTCCGGTACGCACCGAAAATGCTCCATTAACGGAATCGTGCTACCAAAGCTTTGGCGCGCCAGATCGTAAATGGAGGTCTTTCCGTCGTAGAGATGGCTGCTGGGAATGTCTGCGAGGTGTTGGGCAATCAGGCTGTCGAGACTCCCCAGATCCCGCCCGACATCGAGAGGACTGACTTGCTGGTGGTCGCCAACAACAGCAACTTGGCGCCCCATATACAGCGCAACAAGTGCAGTAATGTCTGCCTGACTCGCCTCGTCGATAATCACTACGTCAAATCTCTCCCTCCCGGGATCGAAGCTGTCGAAAACACGCGACAAGGGCATTATCCATACTGGCACGGCTGAACGCGCTTTATCCATCAATTTGCGAGCCTCAGCTCGCAGGATTGGTGCCCGGCGGCGTTACCGCGGCCGATCCGCCGCATTGTATCGGCCCACCCGACCAATGCCCTTCGCTCGTCGCTGGCAGTCCGCTCGATCTGATGAAGCCATGACTGTGCCTCGATCAGATCGACCGTTACGTGGCGAATACGGCCGCGGAGTTCTTCGCGCTCGCGCGTTAACCGAACGGTATCAATCAATGCACGGCGATCTAACTCTTGGCTCAGCTGTTGCCAGCGCCATGCTCGATTGGGATCGCCAGGAGGAAGGGGAGCTCCGTGCTTCCCGTCGCGGCTTCTAATGTGTTGGGCCCAGTTTGGTGCGCTGGTATCGACTGCTTTCAGCCACGCTAAACGCGAACGCAGGACGGCATCACGCGCCCGAAGGTCCTCAAATCGGTTGAATGCAATGGCGTAGGCATCGGGGTCCCGTAACTTTACCGCCTTCTTCAGATTGGTGGTCGTTGCACCAACGAAACCCGCAAGTGCATTTTCCAATGCCTCCAGCACAATCATTGACTTCTCGTGGCGGACGGCCGCCTGCCGGACGGCCAAGCACTGCTGCAGCGGTCCAAGGACGCTGTCGCGGATCCGCAGCAGGTCGCCGTACTGTCTCAGGTCTGCAGATTGATCGCCGATAAATTGCTCCCAATCGAAGTTGGCTGCCTCGAGCGCTGCACAAGCTGGCTCCCACATCCTTGCCGTCCAGTCGAGAGCTTGTTGAATGCCCGGCACATATTGCTCGCAAGTTATCTCTGGTTCCGGCCCCAACTCAGCGCAAGTCGGTGCGCCTAATGGCGCCATCAGCCGATCCCAGCGATCAACCAGGCTCTTTCGCTGGATCAACAACTTCGTGTATGCAGCGAGCGCCTCAAAATCCTCAAGGGTGTCTGGTTCGGTGTTTCTGCTCCGCGCTTTGGCAATGAAATGACGCCAATCAGCTTGCCACAGCTTCTGGAGGCGCCCAACATGACCTTTCTGGCGCACGTGCGCTGCGATTTCGGTTGCCAGCCGGAGTGAGTCGGTGAGCGAAATGTCATCAGCCAAATGAGGGTCAGACCGAATCAGAGTCTCCTGGATTCCAGCCGCCGTTGCGGTCGTGGTCTCGATAGATCGGATCAATTCGATCCATGGAGCCGCGGCCCCTTCCTTCCTTCTGCCGGCCGCAACTATCGCGATCTCCCAACCTGAGTCATTGGTGAGAGGCGCCATTGCCCGTATAGCTGCTTCTCCGAGCGTTTCATAGTCAATACTGTCATCCGGCGATGCAGGTGAGCTCCAATACGCATCGAAGACAGCAGACTGGTCGCTGACCAACCCCGCCACAACTTGCATAAACTCATCTGGCTGCAGCAATTCGTCCGAGGCAGGGATTGATTCGATGAGTTCTTGCTCAGCGTCGATAGTTACGGCAACATTCGTGGCATACAGGTCGTTGATGGCCGTGACGCTGAGTGGCAGCGGCGCCCCGGCTTCTACGGGGCCCGGGATCCAACCATGAGCGTGGGCGCCCGAGGCCACTTCGCGCGCCGCTTCCCCGGGTGTGCACGTCTTGCCGCCAATGGACACGGGTAAGTAGTCTGCGCGGCGAGCTTCAAGGAGCAAACGTTCCACATCTCGGAGATGTACAAGAAGTTGATCGCGTTCTACACGAAGACTGCGGATATCGGCTCTCAGGCGATCAGGATCTCGATCCGCCAAGGCAGCCACGATCGCAGTTACCGCTTGCTCAAGTTGTTCGCGCCCGGCCTGATCCGTTTCGAGAACGCTGACGCAGAGAGGCTGGAGTTTTTCCGCAACCTTCTCACGCAGGACTTTCAGTGCTTTGGTGGTATGGCTGGTGATCGAGAACCCGCGAACCACGCGCGAGAAGGTGTCCGATCAAATTGGCAATTGTGTGGCTTTTGCCGGTTCCGGGTGGGCCTTGCACGATCACAGCACCAGACTGCTCCAGCCGTTCAGCAATCTTGATCTGTTCCTGATTGGCTTCCTTGGTCAGCAGGACGTCTTGTGGTTCGTCCCATGAATTGCCGCGAGCAGGCAAACGCGAGAGACCCGGTTCGGGGTCAATGCCAGTAATGCGAAGGATCGACGACGGAATCTGACCGCCTTCCTGCAGATCAATCAGGATCTTTTCTATGACGCGCTGAAGTCCTTCTCCTCGACGCCGCAGGAACAGAACCGGATCGCGGCCGATAACAGGGTCCGAATGTGGCTTTGCGCTCGACAGGCCCGTCCATGTACTCGCCGCCGGCGCTCAGCGATGCGGCCAAGTCGCGCAGAAAGCCTGTCGTTTCGCCTGGCGCCAATGGGTGTAATCCATGTTCTTCTGCGCGTTTGCTGTAGGCTCGAATGCGTGCACCATCTACGTTGGGATTTCGGGCAAATGCTGAGGAATAGAATTCAGTTGGGCGATCGCCTTCCAGAATGCGGAAGGTTGCGCGCCCCGACTCGAAGATTAGATCTACAGCTTGCAGCAGGATCGGGTGCTGGACGGGTTGCCCGCCCGGAGCGTGCCACTGTAGTATGCCGTCACCGACCATGAGTTCATACGCTTCACTCTCGCGCTCCAGCCGCCCGTGCAAAGCAAACAGCCGTTGATACAGGTCAAGGACGACCCGCGTGGGACGCTCCGAATCCGACCACTGCCGCCACTCATTGATCCACGCTGTCCACGCCTGGGCGCGGCCTGAATCATGGTCAAATGTCTCCAGATCGTCGTCCATTCCTGAGGGTGGGACAGAAAGGTGCTCCGGCAGAAGTTTTGGATCGGACCAGGTACCCTTCAGCCATTTGCGTATTTCAGCCGGAGGAGTAGGTGGATCGGTTAGCTGTGGCCTCCGGACCGTCAGAATCGCGTCGCGCCTTCCGGCATCAGGTACATCACGCTCCTCAGTATTGAGATATGATGATATGGGCCGAATATGCGTGCAGTCGTGTTGCGGAATGTCACTGAAGCGGAGGACCCAGGGGTGCTGCCGGATTTGGGTAGGAGGCGGATTGCGCTCTTCCTGAACCGCCTTCAAGAAACCGAAGACTCTGCTGACCCGGTCGACCAGGTCTTCTCGGCTGCGATCGGGTGATCTTGCGTCGTTCACTCCTCAGCTCCGCGTATGGTATTTGGACACGGCTCTCTGCACCGCGATACTGCCCCGTACGTGACTTCTCTTCAATGAGAAACGCTATTGGCACTTATTGCTGCACGGTCGTACAGCAGGATGATCTCAATGCGTCGATTGCGGTTAAGATCGACAACATCAAATCGGATGAAACTCTGCGCGGCCGGTTGCTGACAGCATCCGCGGATCCAGTGCGGCGCTATCGGCGAGTATACGCACCACCGCCGTCGCACGCTGGGACGATAGCTCCCAATTCGAGGCGTACGGACAAGCCGCACCGCCAGTGGATCTGGCGTCCGCGTGTCCTTCAACGTGGATGGACTCAAAGTAGTTTTGCCGATCGCGAATCACCGAGCCCACTTTCCGTAGCAATTCCCTTCCTCGGCCATGCAGAGTGACATCACAGCTCTCGAACAGCAACTGGTTCGCGAAGGTCAAACGTTGCCGGTCTGGTGCAATGCTGTCGATCCCTATGGAACCGGTGCTGATACCGTTTAATGCAACTTTCATCTCGTGTTGCCGCAACTGGAGCTCTTGGTTGATCCTGCTTTCGCGGAAGGTGGCCAGGAACTGGACAAGCACTAGCAGGACCAGCATGAGGACCGTAGTGAGGGACAGATCCGCAACGACACTCCAGAAGCTGACTTCGTCGCCTTCTTTGCCGACACGAAGATCGATCGACGCCATGACCCTGGCTCAGCGTCCCAGCAATCTGGCGAACAGGTTGCGCACCAATGTCTGCGGTCGGTTTCCCGCTGCCTGCGGACCGCTTGCGCTTCGCGTCGGAGGTGTCGGGCGTGGTCCGCGATCTGGGCTGGGTTCTTCTGCGGCCCCATTTCCCTGTGGTTCCATTCCGGCTACCTTCAAGTGTTGGGACTCACTTGGCACTCTGTGGTCGGCACTAGCCGCTGTAGCGGGCACCGTGGATGGCGCGGTCTCCCCGTTCGGGCGGTTGCTGGATTTGAGTGTAGCCTCCGCGCCAGGCTTGTCTGGCCCACGGGTTGGCCAAGCTTGCGAAACCGAAATGCGGCTATCCATCAATTTGGCAAATCTCTGAGGCAGCGCTTCGGTTGTGCGAGATATCATCTCGGTCGTCTCGCGTACAGCTGACTCAATGTTGGCCAGTCCCGCATGCACGCGTTCTAGCGTCGTCGCGCGCTCCTGCACCTTCTCACGGAGACCGTCGACGGTAGTGTGGAGCTCGGTCGTACCTCTGACAAGGTCGGCCAGCGAATCCGATAGCGCCGCTGCAGATGATGACCACCTTGCCTCCTCACGCTTCGAGAATCTGCTGAAAGCGCATATGTTCGTCCGCCAATGCACTATCTACGCCTTGTTTCAGTTCGGGGAGGAAACCGGCGAACTTGACCGTCAAATCCCGGAATATCTCTCGTTGATCTTCTGCCGCAGTGCTGATTCGGAGTGCTTCCCGGGATAGTGTCTGGTGGATGGCTTCGAGTTCGCGGTTGAGCTGGTCCTCGGTCCTTGACAAGAATGCAGTTCCAAACTCCAACGTGACAGTAGCCGCACGTTGCGTCGCTTCCGTCGCCATCGCCATAGACTCAATGGTGGCGGCGAGCGTAGCCGTCTCGTCGGAATTCCCGATCAGTTTAGTCACGGCTTCATTCGTGGAGACATACTCCTCGAGCAGTTCGCGTGCCCGCTCATCGAAGTTAGTCGTGAGATTGTCGAAAGCAGTCTCTATGCTCAGAACCAGGGATAGGCCGCGGTCTTTTACTTCCGTGGTGATCGCGTCAAAGGCTCGTTCCAGCTTACTTTCGATCGCCCCTAAGGTCCGCACCGCATTCACGAGAGCCACTGTTGGCGCGCTACAAAACGCGGTACCAGTCGAATCATCGTGAATCGTTCAAGTTCGACGAGGAAGCGCGTTTGGCTGCTTCGAATGAATGCTATGCCCGCTCCGAGGGCCAAAGCCCAAGAGGATGCCATTCAATGTCGTTGAGAAGGCCGTTTGAAGTCCGGCGAATGGGGTAAGGACGCTCTCGAACGAGGGCAGCGTGTTGCTGTCCCGAACAATTTTGGTAGCCGCGGTCACGGAGATCGAAAGGCCCAGCAGCGTCCCGCCCAATCCCATGAGGACAATGGCGCTCGCGGCCCAGCGTGCAAACGCGGTGCGTCTATCCAAACGCGCGAGAGCCAGTTCCAGCAGGGAGGTCGGGTGAAATCTCACTCGCCCAGTTCGCGTAACCGGGCAAGTTCATCAATGCGAACAGCGACAAGTGTCTCCGGCGGTACCGATTGGGCGGCTTCGATGATGACGTCTGCCGAGACGTCCCCTTTCAAACACGTTTCAACGTCCGCCAACGCCTTCGCTTCACCGTGAAGCGGCCGCACGCCCTTGAGGTACAGGCGCACTAGTGCCATGACGCCAACTACCGTTATGATTGCATTCAGGACGACCGCTGCGGGCTGTCCTTGCGGGAAGAAAAATGAGAAAATGTTCATCGATCGGAGCCGCGGCGCCCTGGTAACTGGATGAACAAATCGTGGGTAGAAATGATCTCGACAGTGTGAACCGACACATTAGACCCAGAATGCAGATCCGCGCTCCCACTCGCGGATCAGATTGGCGGCGGTGACTAACCATTCTCGTCCCTTGATGGTTGTGGGATGTCCGCAGGCGCGGTACCCGAGGCTGCGAAGTCCTGGTGGGACGTTCACGCAGATGGGGACGATAACAGGACCCTGTGACATCGGAAAGTTGCCCCGATATTGCCGTAACCCGGAAGTTGGGCGCTCGGCCACGAATCCCTTGGCGCGTTGGACCGCCATACCGTGTAAATTGTTCTAGCGCAAGGGCTTGCTCAACTGGTCGCCCAATCGGCCGAGAGCAGCTCGGCCTGCTCCAGCACCGTCTGCGTGGCCTTCTCCTGCTTGTCGGGCGGGTAGCCGTACTTGCGCAGGATCCGCTTCACCATGACGCGCATCTGCGCCCGCACGTTCTCCCGCAGCGTCCAGTCGATCGTGACGTTTCTTCGGACCGTCTCGACCAGTTCGCGCGCGATCTCCCGAAGCGTTTCGTCGCCCAGGACCTTCACGGCGCTGTCGTTGGTCTCCAGCGCGTCGTAGAACGCAAGCTCGTCCTCCGTAAGTCCGAGGCTTTCGCCCCGGGCTCCGCCTCCCGCATCTCCTTGCGAGCTCAATCAGTTCCTCGATGACCTGCGCCGCCTCGATCGCGCGGTTCTGGTAGCGCTCGGAGCGTCTCCTCCAGCATCTCCGCGAACGACTTGCCTGGACGACGTTCTTCCGGCGGCGCGTCTTGATTTCGCCCTTGAGCAGCTTCTGCAGCAGCTCGACGGCAAGATTGCGCTGGGGCATGCCGCGGACTTCGGCCAGGAAATCGTCAGAGAGAATCGAGATGTCCGGCTTCTTCAGCCCGGCGGCAGCGAAGATGTCCACGACACCTTCCGGCGCGACGGCCCGGAGACGATCTGACGGACGGCATGGTCGAGTTCCTCGTCCGGCCGCGTCGCGGGCGCACTTGGCGAGCACGCGCCCGGACGGCCTGAAAGAATCCGACGTCGTCCCGTATTCGAAGCGCTTCTCATGCGGAACAGCGAGCGCGAACGCCTTTCGACAGGTCACGCACGGCGCGTGATGTACCGCTCCTTGCCGTCTTCCTGTTGAGGATGTGTTCCTGCGCCGGCGGCAGCAGGCCGAGACGCTCCTGCGGCGTCCCGTGTAATCCAGGGCGACCAGTCGAAGCCGTGGAACAGGTCGCAGCAGACCTCGTACTTCTCCAGCATCAGCGCTACGGCCTCTCCCTGGTCAACCGCGGTGCGGCCCCTTGCCTCCGCTCTCTGTGTAGGTCGCGAGCGCCGCCTTCAGCTCGTGGGCCAGCCCGAGGTAGTCCACCACCAGCCCGCCGGGCTTGTCCTTGAACACGCGGTTCACGCGCGCGATCGCCTGCATCAGGCCATGCCCGCGCATCGGCTTGTCCATGTACATCGTGTGCAGGCTCGGAGCGTCAAATCCGGTAAGCCACATGTCGCGCACGATGCACGATCTTCAGCGGGTCGCGGCGTCCTTGAACCGCTTGGCCAGTTCCTCGCGCCGCGGCTTGTTGCGGATGTGTGGCTGCCAGTCGACCGGGTCCGACGCCGAGCCCGTCATCACCACCTTGATCAATCCCTTGTCGTCGTCGTCGTGCTCCCAGGCCGGGCGCAGCCTCACGATTCACGGTACAGCTCCACGCAGATGCGGCGGCTCATGCAGACGATCATTGCCTTGCCGTCCATCGCCTCGAGCCGCTTCTCGAAGTGCTCCACGATATCCTGCGCGACGATCCGGATGCGCTTCTCGGCACCGACCACTGCTTCCAGCTGCGCCCATTTCGTCTTCAGCTTCTCCTTGCGATCGACCTCCTCGCCCTCCGTCACCTCCTCGAAGTCCGGGTCGATCTTCGGGCGCTCGGTCTCTCCAGCGCGAGCTTTGCCAGTCGGCTCTCGTAGTAGATCGGCACCGTGGCGCCGTCCTCGACGGCGCGCTGGATGTCGTACACGCTGATGTAGTCGCCGAATACCGCCCGCGTGTTCTTGTCCGGTCAGCTCGATCGGCGTTCCGGTAAAACCGATGAAGGAAGCGTGGGGCAGTGCGTCCCGCATGTGCCGGGCGAAGCCGTCGATGAAGTCGTACTGGCTGCGGTGCGCTTCATCGGCGATGACCACGATGTTCCGCCGGCTCGGACAGCATCGGATGCCTGTCGCCCTTCTCCTCGGGAAAGAACTTCTGGATGGTCGTGAAGACCACGCCGCCGGCCACGACGGAGAGCAGCTCACGCAGGTTTGCGCGCGAATCCGCCTGCACCGGTGGTTGGCGCAGCAGGTCCTGACAGCGAGAGAAAGTGCCGAAGAGCTGGTCGTCCAGATCGTTCCGGTCCGTGAGCACGACGATCGTCGGATTCTCCATCGCCGGCTCGCGGATGATGCGGCCCGCGTAAAAGGCCATCGTAAGACTCTTCCCGGAGCCCTGCGTGTGCCAGACGACGCCAATGCGGCGGTCGCCCGGACTTCATGTCAGTTCCCGAGCTGGCTTCGAGAACTTCCACGAACTCCGCAACTACCTGCACGCGCTCGGCCTCATCGCCGGCGATTTCGATTGCTGAGTACTCCCGATTCATCGGCTTCAGCATGATTCGCTCGTGCCGCCACGAACCCTCGCCGGCATCGGCCTTCGTGCTCTCGTATCGTTTGACCGTGTATCGCTCGCCCGTGTCGGGATCGATTGCGTCGCGCAGCTGAACGAGAACGGTCTTGCCCGCGCGCGTGCCCTCGACAGGCGAGGAGAACAGGCAGACCGCACCATTGGGTATGGCCGGCTCCATCGAGTGCCCATCGACGCGCGCGGCGAACATTCCGGGCCGAAGCCGACGTCGCGTGTCGACCTCAACCCAATCGAAATCGCTCTCGTCCGGAAGGTGCTGCGGATCGCCGAACGCGCCTGCCGCGGCGCTGAGCGGTACGAGTGGCACACAGTTCCTGTAGCGATCGATTGGCCTGGGTTGCACAAGCTTGAGCGCTCGGGGACCTGCTGTTACCACGCCTGTGTACAGCTCCGCCGCGCGGAGTGTCTCATGCACCGCAACCTGTACCGCATGGAACTGGTGGTACCCGGTCATCTTGTTGAGAGTGCCGCTGCCGTCAGCCTCGAATACGACGAAATCACGCACGAGATCGAGAAAGCGACAATGCGCGAAAACGCCTTCGATCACTACCTGGAGTTGTGGCAATGCATCGGCCAGGTCTTCTCCTTCAATGGTCCGCCACGGCTTGAACCATTCGCGACCGGAGGTGAGCGTACCAATGCGCGCGTCAGTGCCATCCGATGCAACCAACACCGCGTTTGATGCGAACAGCGACGGGATTTCTGCCTTGTAGGTCTGCAACTGCTGGAACGCCGTCCAGACGGTCGCCTCCTCCGCGGCCGCATTCTTAGTTCGAAGACGGCGAGGGGCAGGCCATTCACGAAAAGCACGACATCGGGACGGCGGCTGTGTTTATTTTCGACCACGCTGAACTGATTCACCGCCAGCCAGTCGTTGTTGGCAGGGTGATCGAAGTCGATCACTAGTGCCTGAGCGCCGCGGATGTGCCCCTCCGCAGTGCGATACTCCACGGTGACACCATTGACGAGCAGATGGTGCACGGCGCGGTTCTGGTGAATCAGGTCCGCGCCCTCCGGGCGCGCCAGTTTGCGAAAGGCATCTTCGCGCGCTTCGTTGGCCAGGTCGGGGTTGAGTCGTTCAAGAGCGGCACGCAAGCGGCCGGCGAGCAATACATCGGCATAATCACGCCGCTCCGCCGTGAGCATGTCGGGAGCGATGTCAGGTCCATGAACCACCTGCCAGCCGATGGCTTGCAGCCAGGCCAGAGCAGCATCTTCGACGATGGATTCGGTTACGCCGGAACTCAAGCTCGCACCAACCCCGGCTTTAGCCCAAGCCGCTCGCGAAACTCCGGCGGAATGTCACTCCAGTGCTCAACCAGCAGGTCAACGAGCTGTCTGCCGTTTACCAACCCGATGCGCGGGAAGCCGGCCTCCAGCGCAATGTCGGCAGCGGCTGACTGAAAGCCCGCGGTCGTGATGAATGCGCCCTGGCCGCCGAACGGGATGGCCTGGCGTAGCTGTCGTACCGTGCCCGCGGTCACTCTGGAGGAGAGCTTGTACCGCTTGGCTTGCACGTAGACCTTGACCTTGGCGAGATTCGAAACGTTCAGCTCGCCGATGGCGTCGACGCCCCCGTCCCCGTCTTCCCGGTCACCTCGGAACCTTCAAAACCGACCGCCGTCAGCAGGTGAGCGACGAGGATCTCGAACTCCTTGTCATCAAGTTCGAGGATCTGCTCGAGACGACACGATACGGGTCATATTCCGGCGCCGGGTGTTGTGGAGTGACATTGGTCCGGCCGATCGCTGCGAGGAATTCGTCGCGCTGCGAAACGGCGAAGACCGTGAGCGACGAGCGGATGGTGTTCTGGAAAGGAACGGAGAAGTCGCCACGCTTCAGCGTGTTCTTTGACCAATAAACGCGCCGGCGGTGCGGATAGGGACATGCGGCGTCGCCGGGGGCATAGAAGTACGACGGATCGGGAGAAACCTGCCCGTGGTGCAGGTGCTCGGTGTCGGCCGCAGGGGTGATCACGTAGTCACCCGCGCGTATCTCGAGCAGGAAGCGAGCGATCTGTCCGACCTGCTGGCCGATCACGATGTTGCTCGTGTCTTCCGGGTGCGCCTGCTTGTACAACGGGTATAGCTCTTCTCGCGTGCGGATCGCGGTCAGATCCACGCCGTTTATCCAGCCGATCGCCACGTACCCACCCTCGACGAATTGGCGGGTGTAGGTTCCCCACTCGGCTCGGACGCACCAAACGTTGCTCATCACATTGCCTTTGCGGCGAAGCGATGCACGTCTTTCACGCGCAGCTCGCCGGAAACAAGTTTAGGAAGTAGTGTGTCGCGTATTTCGGCAAGCGTTCGGGATTCGACTCTTAGCTTCCATGATCGCTCGACGAATGGCGAAATCATTCGGTCTAACCCACTGAGAAGTGTGAGCGGTGGGACGGCGACTAACGCTTCGGACAGGTGGTGCCGCTGGATGTGCCGATTGTGGTTGCTTTGCCTGCCGCGATTCGCCGGAACTCTTTGAGATGTGCAGTGAACCGCGAACAAAAGAAACCACTGTGGATAAGATGACGACGTAACTTTGAAGATGTGCTGGTTCAGAGCCCCACGACCACCGGTCCAAAGCACGCACTCAAGTGAGCCCGACCACGAGAACAGGATGTCGCCATCATCGACGACGTAGCTCCGCTCGAGATCCGCGCTAGCCTGATCCGCGCCATGGGTGCTATTTCTGCGCAATTGGGCGATCTTGACAACAGGGATTGAGCGGCCGTCCGAAACGGGATAATTCTGAAGCGCCAATCCATTCAGAAACTGTGCGATCGCATCGAGGCTCTTCAACTCCCAACCCTCCGGGATCTCGCCGAGCTCGGAATCGACAAGCCGGTTGGGGAAGAGATCGGCGATATGCTTGGGCAAACCTGTGTCGCGGCCTTCGGCTTGGGCACGCACCGGATCGAAGTCCACGAGTCAGGACTTGAATAGCGCTCTCGCCATTGCCTCGAGCGTTTCGCTCATCTGGCGGTTCAACTCAATCTTGTCGTCCAGCGTGCCGAGGATGTGTGCAATAGCGCGTTGCTCGGCCATCGTAGGATAGGCTGCCTGAATGTTTTCCAGATCTCGCTTCGTAACATGCCCCAAGCCAGTCGTCTGTTTGTTGCGGGCGATTCCCACGAAGTGTGGCCTTAGATATCGCAGGAGATAGTATAAGAACGCTGTATCGACATTGCTGCTCGATGTCACCCTAAACACGTGTTGGTTCAGCCATCCTTCTGGACCACGCCACCAGAACGCATCTATCAATGTCTCCGGCTGACCGACAAGGAGAACAGTAGATCGCCCGGACGCACACGGACTGAATCATCGAACGTCTGTCGCGTGAACTTGGTCTGATCCGTAATCCCGCCCTTGATTTCGGCGATCTTGATCACCGGCATGCCAGCCGTGCTAAATTGAATGTCGCGGAAGGCTAAACCGTTCACCCACTTTGCCAAGGAATACAATGGCCGCCTTTGCCAGTCGGGCGGAAACTCGGGGCGATAAAGCCAGCCTCCATCTCGGAGTGCCGTCAACTCATACATTCGACATAACCCAAAGCCGTCAGGTTCGCGGCAATGGCATCCTCCAGCTTCCTAGCGTCGTCTTGTTGTTCTCGAAGGCTTGCGCATAGCCGCACCATCTTCTCATGAAACGGCTCAACGTCCTCTGCGGACTGTTCAGCCCCTACGTATCGACCAGGCGTCAGCACGTGGCTGTGCTTACGGACCTCGTCTATTCCGGCACTGTGGCAGAAGCCCGGGACATTAACGTACCTGCCTGCTCCCGTTTCCCCCCGCCAGGCGTGATAGATATCTGCTATGCGTGCGATATCTTCATCGGTCAGCTCGCGATGCGTTCGGTCCACCATCTCGCCGAGCTTGCGGGCATCGATGAATAAGCTGTGACTGCGGCGATCCCGAAACATGCCATTCGATCGCTCACGGGCGATGAACCAGAGGCACGCCGGGATCTGTGTCGAATAGAACAGCTGCGGCGGCAGCGCCACCATGCAGTCGATCAGGCCGGCCTCGATCAGATTCGCGCGGATCTCACCCTCGCCCGACTGATTGGACGACATTGAGCCGTTCGCGAGCACGAAACCGGCAACGCCGGCAGGCGCCAGGTGGACACGATGTGCTGCACCCAGGCGAAGTTTGCGTTCCCTGTCGGCGGTACGCCGAACTTCCAGCGCTTGTCGTCGCGCAACTGTTCGCCACCCAGTCGGACACGTTGAACGGTGGATTGGCGAGGATGAAGTCCGCCTTCAGATCGGGATGCTTGTCGGAACGGAAGGTGTCGCCGTGTGCGATCTGCCCGTCGATCCCGCGGATCGCAAGGTTCATCTTGGCGAGGCGCCACGTGGTGTAGTTCGACTCCTGGCCGTAGATCGAGATGTCTGGTTTCTTGCCTGGTGCAGCACCGCCATTGCCATTCGCAGTCGAGTGAGCGCGGATGAACTCCACGGACTGGACGAACATGCCGGAGGAGCCGCAGCACGGATCGTACACGCGGCCGCGGTAGGGTTCGACCATCTTTACCAGAAGCTTCACAACGCAACGTGGTGTGTAGAATTCGCCGCCCTTCTTGCCCTCCGCGCTGGCAAACTGCGAGAGGAAGTACTCGTTCACGCGGCCGAGCACATCGCGCGCGCGGCTGGCCTCGTCGCCTACCTTGATATTGCTGATCATGTCGATGAGCTGGCCCGAGCCGTGTCTTGTCCAGTGCCGGGCGCGCGTAGTCTTTCGGAAGCACTCCCTTGAGGGCAGGGTTGTCCCGCTCGATGCCAGCCATCGCGTTGTCCACGAGCTGGCCGATTGTGGGCTGTCGGGCGTTGGAGCGCAGGTACGGCCAGCGTGCTTCGGGCGGGACCCGGAAGATGGAGAGCGCGCGGTACTCGTCCGGGTCCTCGGGATCGGCACCCGACGAGCGCTCTGCATCCAGCTTCGCGTGGTGCTCCTCGAACGCGTCGAGATGTACTTGAGGAAGATCACCCCGAACAACGTGTTTGTACTCCGCAGCATCCATGCTGCCGCGCAGAGCGTCGGCCATCTGCCACAGCTGCGCCTCATACCCTATGACAGCGGCGCTCTCCGCATTCCCCTGCCTGACCTTCCGCGATGTCCTGCGCGCGCTTCGAGATGCTCGAGCTGATCGCGCTGGCGCGGAGTGTTCCTCCTCGTCAGAGAGCCAATCCATTTGCTGCCTTTCTGGAGCGTCGGGCTTCGCCTTCCGCGAGCCGGTGCTACTTCTGGCTGGAGTCGGAGCTTCATCTCCTTCATTGTTCGTGGTTCCATTCTTGTCCTGTCACTGCCCAGCAGGCGCTCGACCAAAACAGCGCGGCGCCCATGCGATGAAACGCCGACCAGCTCGCAAACCTCCTTGACATTTTTCTCGTTGAGGTAGTCGAGCAGCTCTTCCGCTTTCGCCCTACGGTTTCGCGAGACTGCGGCCGCAGATCCCCGCGGCTGCGTCTGTCGACGGCCTCGATCTCGAGACGGTCACAGACCTGCTTGAGAAGGTCCCGATCCATCACTTCGATGATGGCGTGCTTGAGCTTCATATCCCTTCCCGCGATGGCCGCATCGCCGAGTTCTTCTGCTCAGTCATTAGTGGCGCGCACTGGAATCAATTGGCGCGACAGTCGTCAACCGATGACAAGGCAAGTACACGATCATGTGTGCGGACCCGCAGCCGCGTCCCCGCGCTGGAGTGCGGGGTCGCCGGTCACAATATGTCAATTCGGGACAAGGCGCCACCGTTCGCGCTGCTTGTGAACTGCCTCACGCCACTCTGGAAACACGGCGGCCGGGCAGCCTCCCGGTGCTATCATTTAGGCTGACTCGTTCGAGACTCTCCTTCAGAGACCCAGGTTCCAGACACCCCGTCGCCCCTGCTACACTTCCCCGTATCGCCCCCCAACAACCGGAGGCACCACCTTTACGGAGGATCACGATGCGACCGATGAAGTTTTTCATTGACACCCACGACCACCGCTCGAACAGGTTCCCGGCCGGGATCTCGAAAGAGGAGTTCGCGACGTTCTTCGCCGCCTGTCGAGAAGCACAGCCGCGAGGAAGGCAACGTGGTGCTGCGCGCCCATGTCGGATTCGAGGACGGCCGCGCATACTGCTTCAGCATGGCGCCCAGCGCGGAGCACGTCCGCAAGGCGCACGAGAAGGCGGGATCGCCCTTCGACAGTATCACCGAGGTCGTGACCGCCACGCCCGGCGACCTGGCGTCGTCCTCTCACCGGGCAGCCACCCGTTCATTCGGCACGAGACCGTGGTGCACTTCAGCAACGGCATGGTTGTTCGCTTCAGCGATCTGGAGGCGGCAGTGCTGAACGGGGAAGCGTGCTTGCGAGAGGGGTTTCGGAGGAGCTTCTGACGCGGATTCAGGAAGGCCTGCTGCGCTCGTCCTGGCGGGTCAATCGCATCCGGAAGTACTGCGAATCCCGCTCCTGATCGGCGCGCCACCCGCTCACAGATCTCTCGGCCAGAGCGCCACCTTCCGCTTCAGCCGCACCACCCCGAAATGCCGCTCATCGAGCGTGGCAATCGCCCGCGCCCGCAGCCGCTCCGCCACGCTCATCACCACGCCATTGACCATGCCTGACCGCAGGTCAGGATGCTGCTCGCACAGCTCCGCTGCGCGCGCCACATTGGTTTCGTCGCCCCACTCCACCGGCCAGCGGCCCTCCGCCACATTGCGCACGAACTCCCTTTCGGCGCGCTCGCCGACGTGGTGCAGCAGCAGATAGTCCACCTCGGGGAGAATCGCCCAGGGCAGCACCCATGCGCGCGGCTCCGCCTCGAAGGCGCGCCGCATCTCCTCGTGGCGGCGGTCGTCCGCATTGATCAGCGCGATGATCGCTCCCGTGTCCGCAACGATCACGCGTCCGTTCCCAGACCGGACAGCAGCGTCTCCGCTCGCTCCGCCACATTGCCGCGGCCGCTCCGACCCGCGCCCAGACTCTGCGGCAGGTCTGCCGCCACGTGCCGGCGCGCGTACTCCGCCACCGCCTCGCGCACCAGCTCCGCCGCAGTCCGGCCCTCGCGCCCGCGCCATCCCCTTCAGCCGCCGGTAGTCGGTCGCATCCAGATACACGGTCGTCCTCACAGTAACAGACATGTGTCAAACATATATGGCACCAGCCGGTCTCAAGCGCAGGGGCGCATATGCACGTCGAATGGTCGGGCTGTACCGCGGCCAGGCACATGCCTCGATCGGCCGATCCGAAGTGCCCGGATGCAAAACAGGCCCACCGGTCTTTCTCCGTGAGCCTGCTTGCCTGATAGCCAACATCCTCAACTCCCGCGGTAGGACTCGAACCTACGACCCGCCGGTTAACAGCCGGCTGCTCTACCACTGAGCTACGCGGGAAGAACAACAACCCTAACCCCCGCCCCCGCCCCCGGTCAACGCCCCGCGAGCGGAATGGACTCAAGGACGCATTACTCAGCAGATCCACACGCGGCCGTGCGAACGTCAACCCAACCACGCACCCACCGCAACGCCAAACCACGCGCCTCCTCGCAAACCCCGCCTCAACAACTCCGCACTCCTCCTCCCAGCCCCAGCCCGAGCCCCACCCCGCCTTGCGCCCACACCGCCCACCCCCCCGATTGCCACCGCACCAACCAGGGACCACCACAAAATCGGAAAAATGGAAACGCTGCTCGTAGCCTACGGCACCCTCCTCTACCGCAAGTCCATGGCGAAAACGGTCGGGGACCGCGCCGCCGCGGACAAGGACATGATCCCGGTCGTCGTGCCCGGGTACCGTCGCCTCTGCAACCTCCGCCCGACGCACTACCAGCCCAGCTTCCGCATGAGCCAGCGGCCCATTGAGGTGGGCGCGCTGAATGTCGAGCGGGCGGAGGGCTTCGCCTTCAATGGGCTCGCCTTTCCCGTCACCGCCGAGGAGCTCGAGCTGCTCGACCAGCGCGAGCGCTATTACCGGCGCCGCACCTCGCCCGTCTACACCTTCGGCACGGAGGAGCTGCTGGGCGAGGCCAGCTATTACAGTGCGGCGCCCGATGCGGAATGGCTGGTCCGCGATCCGGCCAGGCTGCTGCCGCGCTGGGATGACGTGATCTGGACGCGCACGGGCGCGTGGGCGCTGGGGCAGGCGTTCGGGCGCTTCTTCGATGAGACCACGTACCTCGCGGATGGTGTGACCCTTCTGCTCGACCATTATCGCGAAGCACTACAGGACGCAGGTGAGCTTCACCCACCGCACGATGCGGAGGACGACGACTGAATCCCGCACTCGAACCCGACGCCCCGGCCATGTCCACGCTCCCCGCCGCGCCTCCCACCGCGGCGCCGCCGGCATCCGCCACGGCGCCGCCGACATCCGCCACGTCCACTGCCGCAGTGCCGCCGGGCAATGTGCTCTGGGCGCACCTCTTCGTCAGCTACGCCAGCGAAGACCGCGAGATCGCGCTCTGGCTGCGCGAGCAGCTCATTGCGCGCGGCGTTGCCAGCGTCTGGGTGGATCGCATCGACATCGAGGGCGGCGATCCGTGGAAGCAGGACCTGAAGCGCGCCCTGCTGCAGTGCAACATCGTGGTCGCGCTGGTCACGGCGCACGCCACGGACCCGGCCCGTGACCGGACCTGGATCCTCTGGGAGCAGCTCGAAGGCGAGCGGCTGCTGCGTCGCATGATCCCGCTGCTGTTCGTGCCACCGCCGCCGCCGGCGCATCTCGCGCGCTTCCAGGGCATCGATTTCACCAGCGATCGTGACCAGGCGCTCGTTGCACTGCGCGACTGCATTGGCCGCTTCGCGCTGCGGCCGGGACGCCGACTCTCGGATCAGACGCCGCCGCTGGACAACCCGTTCGTCGGCCGCGAGAAGGATCTCGCCGCGCTCGCCGCGCTGATCGACGACGAGTCCGGCAGCGTGTCCAGCGGCCGCACGACCATCGCGATCCAGGGCCTGGGCGGGCAGGGCAAGACGGTGCTGGCGCAGGAGCTCGTCCGCCGCCTGGCACCGCGTTATCCGGGCGGCGTGCTGCTCGAGACGCGCGGCGAGATTCCGTCGGCGGACACGTTCGTGCTCAACCGCTGGGCCGATGATGCGCTGCGCGCGCTGGGCCAGCAGCCCACCCGCGAGTACGGGCCCAATGATGTGCGCGCGCTGCTCGCGGGCTTCGGCGAGCTGCTCGTGCTGATCGATGACGTGAGCGAAGCGGATGTGCCGCAGACGCGCACGCTGCTCTCCGCGCTGCCGCCCGACGCCACGCGCATCATTACGACGCGCTCCGCACAGGTCGCCGCGGAACTCGGCGCCCGCGTCTATTCACTGGGTCCGCTTTCGGACGACGACGCCACTTCCCTCATTCACGACCGCCTCCAGCTGCGTCTCAGTGCCCGCTTCAGTGAGGACGAATTCCGGAAGCAGTCGGCCGCGGTGGAGCAGCTCATCGAGCGCGTCGACGGACACGCCCTCGCGCTCGTGCTCGCGTCCGCGCGCCTCACGCGCGCCGCCGATCTGCCCGGGCTGGTCTCCGAGCTGAGCGACAGCCTCGAGCGCGGGCTGGGCGGCTTCCGCCTGCGCGTCGCCCGCACGGTCACCAAGGACGAGAGCGTCGCCGCCAGCCTCGCCATCAGCGTGGACGAGCTGGAAGCGCTGGATCGCGCGCTGCATACGGACTGGACGCGTCGCTTTCTCGATCTGGGCGTATTCCCCAATGGCGGCCGCATGGATGCCGCCATGATTCACAGCGTCTGGGGCGATGAGCCGGGAGCACTCGCCGCGCGCGACGCGCTGGATGGCCTCGACAACCGCTCGCTCATCGACGGCGATCCTGACAGCGGGTACGCGCTGCACCCGCTGCTGCGCGCGTACGCCCGCCAGCTGCTGGCCGGGAATCCCGCGGAAATGGAAGCCGCGCGCCAGCGCTGGTATCAGCTTGTGATCGGTCGCGCGCGCGCCGGCTTCGCCCGCCCCATCCAGGAGTGGAACCAGCTGGCGCTGCTGTTCCCGCACATCCGCACCTGCGGGCTCGAGCTGCTGGGCCGCGCCACCCCGCTGCTCGGTGACCTCGCGGCCTGGACGGCGCCCAAACTCGCTGTTAGAAGGCCGCCGGCGGACGCCGATCGGCCGCTGCTGCAGACCGCGCTCGACTACTGCGTGGCCACGGCCGACTTCGTACTGCGCCGCTACGGCACCGGCGACCGCGGCCTGGCGGTGCTCCGCCTCGGCCTCGCCTGTGCGCGCGCACTCGACCACGCCGATCACGAGCGTCTCTTCCTGCACCTGCTGGGCAGGTGGTTCTCCCGCCGCGACCCGGCCGCCGCGCACGACTACCTCACCGACGCCCTCGCGGCGGCGAGGGATGTCGCGACCGAGGCTGCGACGCTGAGCGACCTGGGTGAGCTGGAGCGCACGCGCAGCCGCTTCCCCCAGGCACGCGAGATGCTCGAGCGCGCGCTCGACCGGCAGAAGCAGCTGGGCGATCAGCGCAATGTCGCCATCACGCTGAAGTACCTGGGCGAGACCTTCTGGCGGATGACGCGTTACGACCGCGCCATGCGCTGCTACGACGAAGCCATTCGCATTGCCCGCGCCGTGCCGGACCGCGCCGTGGAAGCCGACCTCCTCAACAAGATCGGCTCCGTCGCATTCGAGCGGGGCATGCTCACCACTGCCATCGAGCACTTCACCGAAGCGCTGCGGCTGCACCGCCAGACCGGGAACCGCACCGGCGAGGCGGAAGACCTGAACGACATGGGCATCTCCCGCCGCTACATGGGCCGGCTCGATGAGGCAAAGCTGGACCTGCTCGCGGCCCTCGACATCCATCGCGAGATGGGCAATCGCGGGCTCGAAGGCCTCACCCTGTCCAACATCGCATCCGTCGATGTCGGACTCCGCCAGTTCCCGTCCGCTCTCGACCTGGCCACACGCTGCCTCGAGATCTCACGCGAGGTCGAGAACCGCGTCACCGAATGCTGGGCGCTCAACTACCAGGGGCTCGCGTACGAGGGCATGGGCCAGATCGATGCGGCGCGCGAGCGGCTCGAGGAAGCACTCCGCGTGGTCCGCATGATCGACAACCCGCGCACACTCGCGGGCACGCTCGGCAACCTCGCCGCCCTGCTCGGCGACAGGCTGGGCCGGAATGCGGACGCGCTCGCACTCGCGCGCGAGGCCCTGGGCATCCTCGAGCGCGGCCGCTCGCAGCAGGCCTTTGGCGGCCGCACACTGCGCCAGTTCGAGGAAATGGTCGTCAGATTCAGCAGCTGACCGACCACACAGCGGTCCCTGCCGCACTCGCCTTCGAAGCCGGCTGCTGCTCCAATGCCCGGCAGGATGGACGCCTTCCCTGCGAGCGCGAATGCGCTGTTAGTGGCTGACCAGCGACCGCAGCTTCCAGCCCGTGACGTCGCGCTCCACGTGGCCGGTAAAGCGCAGGGTCTGGCGCAGCGTGTCGCCGCCGCGGGAGACGATTCTGACGCGCATTGAGAACGACACCATGCCGCTGTCGCCTCGAAGGGTGGGTTCGTCGACCGGCCCCAGCGTGGCGCTGAAATCCGTGACGGCCGAGTGGTCGGTGAGCAGATCGCGCCAATGCGGCCGCATCTCGGATGACATCACGGGCGCGACGCGCGCCATGTCCCGCGCATTCAGTGCCGCGACGAACGCGACGATCGCCGATCGGATCGCGTCGCGCGAAAGCGGGTCGCCCTGCATTTGCGCCGGAGGTTTCATATCGGAAGGCTGGGGCGGGGGGTCCGTGTCCGGCATCCGCGGGTCCGGCGGTCTCGATGGTCTTCCCCGTCCAGACGACGGCTGCGCCTGTGTTGTGGAAGCGGAATCCGCTGCGGGCCGCACCTCGACTGGCGTGCCGTGGTCGCCTGCACGCGGGAGCAATCCCGGGCTCATGCGCCCGATGATCGCCACACCCGCGAGGGCGACCATTATCACCGCGACGTTCGGCAGCAGCCGCCGTCGACCGGCCCGGCCCGCCACCGCCTCGCCTGGATTCTGTGCTGTGGCCCCCGTGCTCGCGGGCCCGCCGCCCGTGATCGGGAGACGCTGGAAGTGGAGTACACTCAGCCGCGGCGGCGGCAGGTCGCGGTCCGGCGCTGAGGGCAGCGGATCTTCCCAGAAGACCGGGCGGATGAAGTGCGGCCGGCCGAGGCCGATGGCGTGCTCGATCTCGCGCCGTACGTACTCCGATTCGATCGCGTTCCACGACCAGAACAGCTGGAACACGTCGGCTTCCTCGATCAGCCCGGCAATACGCGCATTCCACGCCTCGCCCGCGCGCAGTTTGGTGACATCGCGCAGGTACTCATCGCCGAAAGCACTGGCATACGTCTCCATTTGCCGGACGATGGATTCGTCACGGTGCGAGTACGACGCGAACACTTTCCGATACGGCGCCACGCTCTCGCCCACGTCACTCTGCGCTTCGGCATCGGCGGTCGCGCTGACTCGCAGCACGAGCGCCATCTCCGCGAGCAGCAGCGGCCCGCAGTAGACCGACAGGCTGCCGCGTGCCTTCGTTCCTTCGAGTGCGGCATCAGCGCGGAGCTGGAAGTAGACCATCTGCACGTCATCGTTCCAGTCGACCGACGCGTGCGGCGGGTTGAACTCGACGCCGTTCATGTGCGGCAGGAACAGCAGCCGGGAGCCGCTCAGGATCGGCGACGCGCTGTCCTCGGACAGCCGGGCGTAGGACCGGGCTTTCGCTCCGAGGACGCGCTCCGCCTCGTCGCGCACCTGCTCCGCCGGTGAAGGCGTACCCGGCGGCGCATCAGGGGGCGTGTCCGTGCGATGCGCGAATACCAGCAGCGGACTCCACCGCTCCGGCTGAACCGCGGCCGGCCGATAGACCGTGAACCGCACATCCTCGGCGCGCGGATCAGGTCCGGCCATTGTCGCGATCGCCGCCGTCGGCGCTGCGGCAGGCCTGGACCGGACCACGGGAACCGATGCCGTGCGCTCCTCCGGCGGCGCGCTCACCTCGCCGTCCGGCCCGGCTCCCGCCGCCCCGGCGCCTGTCCCGGCCTCGCCCTGGCGTACGACTCTGCCACCGCGACGATGCCGCAGCCGATGGCCCACGAGGAACGCGACCAGAATGGCGAACGCCGCAATAGCGGCCCACTGCATGGGTACGGCGACCTCCTTACGGTGATGGCAACTTCGGAGCAGCACCCCGCGCCGACAAGTGTGATACCCGGCCCGCCCACGTGACGGATTGGAGCATGCCGGCAGCCGCATGAGCCGGATATCAGACGCGGGCGAGCTGCCGGAGTTACGTTCCGCAGGTCGGATCGCGTGCGATGAGCCGATGCGCATTCGGCTGCGCCCGTTCAATCCGCTTGACGCGCGCAATAGGTTTATGCCGTTTCACTGCGCTCTCACTGCGGCCCAGCCCGCCCACAGATCGTGCGCCGCCGCTGAAGGCCCGCCTCTGTTGGCAGGCCCGGGCCCTGAAAACCGGCACCGGAAGAATCGTGATGAACACGTCGCCCGCCTCGGCCCACCCGTTCGTACGCCGCCACATCGGTCCGGGTGAGACCGAGACCCGGGAAATGCTGGACGCGCTCGGCTACGACTCGCTGGACGCGCTCATCGACACCACCATCCCCGAGACCATCCGCTACCGCGGCCGCCTCGCCGTGGGCGAGGCCGTGAGCGAGTACGAGGCGCTGCGCGAGCTGTCCGACCTCGCCGGTCGCAACCAGGTCTTCCGCTCCTACCTCGGGCTCGGCTACCACGACACCATCACGCCGCCCGTCATTCTGCGGAAGATCATCGAGAACCCCGGCTGGTACACCGCCTACACGCCCTACCAGGCGGAGATCGCGCAGGGCCGGCTCGAGGCGCTGCTCAACTTCCAGACCGCCGTCATCGACCTGACCGGACTGCCCGTGGCTAACGCTTCGTTACTGGACGAGGGCACCGCCGCCGCCGAGGCGCTCTCCATGTGCCATGCGGTGAAAGGCGACGATGCGCGTGACACCTTCTTCGTCTCCCAGCTGTGTCATCCGCAGACGATCAATGTCGTGCGCACGCGCGCGAAGGCGAGGGGCTGGACCGTGGTGGTGGGCGACCATCGCAGCTACCAGCCGGACGCGCGCGTGTTCGGCGCGCTCATCCAGTATCCCGCAACCGATGGCTCGGTGCACGACTATCGCGGTTTCGTCGACCTCGTGCACGCCGCCGGCGGCCTGGTCACGGTCGCGTCGGACCTGCTCGCGCTGACACTGCTGACGCCGCCCGGCGAATGGGGCGCGGACGCCGTCGTCGGCAACTCGCAGCGCTTTGGTGTGCCGCTCGGCTACGGCGGCCCGCACGCCGCCTTCTTCTCCACGCGTGACGACTACAAGCGCCAGATCCCCGGCCGCATCATCGGCGTGTCGCACGACTCGCGCGGCAAGCCTGCCCTGCGCATGGCGCTGCAGACGCGCGAACAGCACATCCGCCGTGAGAAGGCCACCAGCAACGTCTGCACGGCGCAGGTGCTGCTGGCCGTGGTCGCCAGCTTCTACGCCGTCTATCACGGGCCGGACGGCCTCACGCGCATTGCCCGTCGCGTGCACCAGCTGGCACGCGCGCTGGCCGCAGGGCTGCGCGAGCAGGGCCACTCGCCCGGCGCCTCGCCTTTCTTCGACACGGTCGCCGTGAAGGTGGCGGGCGGTGCGCAGGCGAAGCACGCGGTGATCGCGGCGGCCGAGCGTCGTCGCATCAACCTCCGTTCCCTGGGCGACGACTCTCTGTCCGTGGCTTTCGACGAAACCGTCAGCGAGCAGGACCTGGCGGACGTGCTGGCCGCGTTCCAGCCCGCAGGCGGCAAGCAGCCGGATGTCGCGCGCCTCATCCAGGATGCAGGCGACGATGTCGATCCGGCTTTCCGTCGAGCCTCTGACTTCATGACGCACCCGGTCTTCCACCGCTACCGGTCGGAGACCGAAATGCTGCGTTATATCCAGCGGCTCGAGTCGCGCGATCTCTCGCTCACCACCTCGATGATCCCGCTCGGCTCCTGCACCATGAAGCTGAATGCGGCCGCCGAGATGCTGCCCATCACGTACGCGGGCTTCTCCAGGCTGCACCCCTTCGCGCCTACGGCGCAGGCCGCCGGCTACACGCAGCTCTTCCAGCAGCTCGAAGGCTGGCTCGCGGACATCACCGGCTTCAACGCCGTGTCACTCCAGCCTAACGCGGGCTCACAGGGCGAGTTCACCGGCCTGCTCGTGATCCGCGCGTACCACGAAGCAAGGGGCGAAGCGCACCGCGACGTGTGCCTCATCCCGCAGTCCGCGCACGGTACCAATCCGGCGAGCGCGGTAATGGCGGGTTTGCGCGTCGTCGTCGTACGCTCCGACGATCACGGCAACATCGACATTGACGACCTGCGCGCCAAGGCGGCCGAGCACGCGGGCTCGCTGGCAGCGCTCATGGTCACGTATCCCTCGACGCACGGCATCTTCGAGGAGGGCATTCGCACCATTTGCGCCATCGTGCACGAGCACGGCGGCCTGGTCTACATGGATGGCGCCAACATGAACGCCATGGTGGGCCTCTGCCGCCCCGGCGACATCGGCGCCGACGTCTGCCACCTCAACCTGCACAAGACCTTCTGCATTCCCCACGGCGGCGGCGGCCCGGGCATGGGTCCGATCGGCGTGACCGCGGCCCTCGCGCCCTTCCTGCCCGGCCATCCCGTGATTCCCACAGGCGGCGCGCAGGCCATTGGCGCGGTCGCCTCCGCGCCCTGGGGCAGCCCCAGCATCCTGCCCATCTCCTGGGCCTACATCCGCATGATGGGCTCCGATGGCCTCGCGCTGGCCACGAAGGTCGCGATCCTCAACGCGAATTACGTCGCCCACCGCCTCGCCGCGCAGTACCCCGTGCTCTACGCCGGCCGCGATGGCACCGTCGCACACGAGTGCATCATCGACCCGCGCGCCCTCAAGAACAGCGCGGGCGTCGAGGCCGTCGACATCGCCAAGCGCCTCATGGACTATGGCTTCCATGCACCCACGGTCTCCTTCCCCGTGGCCGGTACGCTCATGATCGAGCCCACGGAGAGCGAGTCGAAGGCCGAGCTGGACCGCTTCTGTGATGCGCTGATCGGCATCCGCGAGGAGATCCGCGAGATCGAGATCGGCGTGGCCGACCGCCGCAACAACGCGCTCAAGAACGCGCCCCACACCGCGGATACCGTGATATCGGACGACTGGGACCGCCCCTACTCCCGCGAGCGCGCAGCCTTCCCCGCGCCCTGGACCCGCGAGCACAAGTTCTGGCCCGCCGTCGGCCTCGTCGACAACGCCGCCGGCGATCGCAACCTCATGTGCTCCTGCCCGCCCATCGAGGAGTACGCACAAGTGGGCTGACCCGCGTCGACGGCTGCACCCGGCTGGCGCCTGTTCCCCCGCTACCCGATCACCTCGCCCGGAGCAACCCAACGTTTCGGGACCCTCGTTCGTCAGATGGGTTGTGACGCGGGAATGACGGTTCCGGAATCCAACGATCCGGCCGCTTTCCCGGTCACGCGGGCCAGCGTGGAACACGGCTGTTCGCAGCCCAACCCGCCTTGACTCGCAACGTTTCTGGGTCAGCCCAGCAGCAGTCCCGCCGAGCAGCATGCGGTGTTGGGCAACCGGGTGCGGATCAGCAGCAGGATCCGTTACCCCAGCAACCAGCCCCAGCCCCAGAAACCAGCAACGCTTTTCAGCAGAGAGCGCGACCCGATCGGAAACACGAGTGTGCGGACGGTCGCGAAGAGGAGGGGTGCCGCCGCAGCCTGGGGGTCCAACGTGCGCAAGAGGCTGCGGCGGCGAGGGGTGACGAACCGTGAGGCCCGTCGCGCAGGAAGGTCGCATTGCGGACGGATGCGCTCAAGGATGGATACGCAGACGGTTCGTGCTTGGTGTGAGGCGCGCGGAAACCGGGACGGTAGAGCCGGTTCACAAAACGTGCACACATGCTCGCGCGATGCTCGAACTGCGCGTTCTCCGAAGACTTACGGATGCCTGCAACGCAAATGCTGGTACACCCGCGTTGCAGTGCCGGGTGTCACCGCGCAGCACGCGCAGCGGTGGAACATTCGTGTTCTGATGCGTGTTACGACAGCGGCCCTCGGTTTGCACCCCGCATGATGCTGGTGCGGTGCACGCGTGTGAGTACGTGCGCATCGCGAGTGATCCCGTAGAACAGAATCGGAAGAAAACGGATTGAGTAGCCGACCTGCATTCGGCGTGCTCGACCTTACGTCGGGTGGCGCGGGGTTCCTGCGCTCACGTGAGGCGAGTTACCTGCCCATGGATGGCGATGTGTATGTGCCGCCCCGCATTGTTCAGCGTTACGGCCTGCGTGCCGGTGACGAATTGCAAGGCGAAGCGGGTCCATCGCCGGGACGCGGCAAGAATCCACCCCTCACCAGCGTGGATCTGCTCAACGGGCTGCCGCCCGAGCAGATCGGCCGCCGCCCCGACTTCAATCGCCTCAGCGCGCAGCACCCCAATCAGCAGATCGTGCTCGAATGCGGCATCAAGCGTCGCAACCAGCCTGACTTCACGAATCGCGTGATCGATCTGCTGTGCCCGTTCGGCCGCGGCCAGCGCGCCATGATCGTCTCGCCTTCCAAGGCCGGTAAGACCACGGTGCTGCAGTCGGTCGCGGAAGGCGTGGTGAAAAACTACCCGGACTGCGCGCTCTTCATTCTGCTCGTGGATGAGCGTCCGGAAGAAGTGACCGAGATGGAGATGTGCGGATTCGGTGAAGTCATCGCATCCAGCTTCGACCATCCGGCCGAGCGTCACGTCGCGGTCGCCGAGATCACGCTCGAGCGCGCGCGCCGCCGCGTCGAGATGGGTCGCGATGTGGTCGTGATCCTCGACTCCATCACCCGCCTTGCCCGCGCCTACAACACGGTCGAGCGTGGCAGTGGCAAGACGCTGACCGGCGGACTGGACGCGAATTCACTGGAGAAGCCGAAGCGCTTTCTGGGCAGTGCGCGCAACATTGATCCGACGCAGGGCGGCGGCGCGCTCACCATCATCGCCACCGCGCTGGTCGACACGGGCTCGCGCATGGATGACGTGATCTTCGAGGAGTTCAAGGGCACGGGCAACAGCGAGCTGGTGCTGAGCCGCGAGCTGGCGGACCGTCGCATCTTCCCGGCCATCGACCTCAACGCCAGCGCCACTCGCCGCGAGGAGCTGCTGCTGAATGAAGGCATGCTGCGCGCCTCGCACGCGTTGCGCCGCGAATTGTCAGGGCTGCCCGCGCACGATGCCATGAACATCCTGCTCACGCGCATGAAGCGCACGGATACCAACGCGGACCTGGTTCGTCAGCTGGTCGACGCCGCCTGAAGCGCGGCGCGGCAGTCGGCCAACCGCGTGGTGCCAGCGAGCGCCCGCGGGACCCTGAACAACGCAGTGCCGCCGGATGGTCGCCGCGATGCTTCGCAGCAGCCCCGCACGGGCGTGCGCCAACGCCAGCCGGTGTCGTCCCCCGGCCGCTCTGGTGCGATGCCTCACAGATCTGGCGAGGAATCCCCGACACAAACGGACCCGCCCCGCGCGAGACTCGGAATTGAGCAGGGCCTCTAACATTGTCGTTAGACCCCCGGACAAGAAAACCGTGACAGGTTGGCCGCCAATGACGCGCAGGATTCTCGTAATGCCGCAGAACGTAGACACCCGTCGTGGCCTCGCCTCCGTCACCGAGTTGACGCAGAAGGGGCATGTCGTGGTCGATGTGCAGGGTCTGCTTCGGGAGGTGCAGACCATTCGGGAAGAGCTGATCTGGGTCCGGGAGCAGGCCAGTCAGGCCTGGGATCTCCTCCCCACCGATCTCGAAGCGCGTCGCACGCTGAACCGGATCCGCCTCCGCCTGGAGGCACTTCTCGATCCGCCGTCGTCAGTCGAGGCGTAGCGCGCAGGCGCAGGCTTTCGCTCGGCCTGGCCTCGCCAGCGCCACCGTTCCTCCAGCGTGCCGCACCGCCAGCCGAGACGTATGTCGTGCAATGAGATATGGCCACGCGCTCGAGGAGGCGCAGTCACGCCGTGAGCCAGACGTAGCTCAGCCCCCATCGGCACGGCTTCGCAGCCACACTTTTCCCACGGGCTCAGGGGCCCCCCGGCCATGCCTCCAGATTGCCAGAGCATGAGTGACCAGCGAGCCTCGGGCGCCGCAACTACCACGACACCGGCAGGTCATGAGCAGTGGGCCTTTCCTGACGCTGGGCTAAAGGGTTGCGAAGCACCGGGCCGGTCCTTACGCAGGGCTATCTGACACCCGCCGCACCAACGGAAGCTCGCAGCCCCGCGAACCATGCCCGCCCCGCGGGGTGTACATTGCACCGAATCCGATCTGCTCGAAGCTGCTGGAGGTTTCCCAATGCACTCGCGAACGTTCGTCGCCCACACCGCCCACACCGCCCACACCGCCCACGCCGGCCGCGTCGCCCGAATCATCCTGGGCCCACTCGCCTTTTTCTGCCTCGCCATGCCCGCGCGCGCGCAGGACCCGCCCGGCCAGCTGATCGGCACTGTGGTCGACCACAACGCGAAGAAACCACTCGCCGGTGCGCGCGTTTCCATCAAGGACACGCAACTCAATGCCATCACGGACAACAACGGCGAGTTCTCGCTCAAGGATGTGCCCTCGGGCCTGCAGCTGCTCGAGGTCGAGCTGATCGGCTACGAGAGTCGCTCCGCGCCTGTGCGCATCCAGCCGCGCGAACTGCAGGAAACCGAGGTGCAGCTCTCCACCAAACCCCTCGAGCTGCCACCCATTGAAGTGACCGTGCGCTCCGCCAAGCTCCAGTCGGTTGGCTTCTACGACCGGCGCACCGAGTACGGCAGACAGGCACGCTTCATGGACCGCGCCTACATCGAACACAAGAACCCGCAGGAGCTGACCGACCTGCTCTATGATCAGCCCGGCATCAAGATCGACTACGGCGGCGCCGGCGTCCGCCGCGTCTTCATCAATCGCAACCAGGGCTGCACGCCCATGCTCTACATCGATGGCGTGTCCGGTGATAACACCAACTTCGACGTCGTCCGCCCCGCCACCATGGAAGGCATGGAGATCTACGTCGGCGCCAACATCCCCATCCAGTACAAGAGTCGGACGGATTGCGGCGTCATCCTCGTCTGGACACGTCGGGGTTCCAAGTAGGTTGGGGACCGCGTTGCTGGGGCTCGGGCTGGGGCAACGCCGTTCAACGCGGCAGGAAATACAACAGAACCAGGAGGAGCGCCCCGAGCAGAATCCGGTACCACGCAAACACCGCAAAACTGTGCCCCGCCACATACCGCACGAATGCCTTCACCACCACTGCTGCGGACAGGAATGCGGTGACGAAGCCCACCGCGAGCACAGGCACATTCGCTCCGGATAGCAGCGCGCGCTTGCTGACCAGCTCGAAGAGTGTCGCGGCGAACATGATGGGCACGGCAACGAAGAAGGAGAACTCGGTCGCGGCTTCGCGCGACAGGCCGATCGCCATTCCGCCCATGATCGTCGCGGCGGAGCGCGAGACGCCGGGAAACAGCGAGAGCACCTGCGCCAGTCCCACACCCAGTGCCGAGCGCGTGGGTATGTCGTCGACGGTGGCCACGCGCGCGGCCGGTTTCCACTTCTCCACAGCGAGAATGCCCACGCCGCCGACCAGCAGCGCGCCCGCCACGGTGGCCGTGCTGAACAGGTGGTCCTCGATCCAGTGGTGGATCAGGAAGCCCACAGCGGCGGCAGGAATGAACGCGACGATGAGGTTCACGATCAGGCGCCGCGCGGCCGGTTGCGAACGCCAATGTTCCTCCGAAGACACCTTCAATGGGGCAGCGTTGAATAGCGCGCCGAACAGCTTCGCGCGATAGAGCCACACGATCGCCAGGATCGCGCCCAGCTGGATGAAGATCTCGAAGAGCGTCTCGAAATCGCCTTCGAAGCCCAGCCAGTGGCCCGCAATGATGAGATGGCCCGTGGACGAGACGGGAATGAACTCCGTCACGCCCTCGACCACGCCCAGGATCAGTGCCTTGAGAAGTTCGTGCACCCGGACCGGTGTGTGTTACGCGGCGCTCGCAATGCTGGCCGGCGCCGGCTCGTCCGCGGGGGAACGCCCGCGACGCGTGAAGCGCGCGAACCAGTCAGCCGCCAGCTCTATGTCTTGGTCACTGCAGAGCTCGCCCAGTCTGCTGCAGCCCGCCAGCGCAATGTCAACGAGCGTCGCCGCCGTGACCGCCATGGTGTCGTCTCGCATGCCTCGCGTCGCGGCCACCGCCGGCAGGGAAGCATCCGGTGCTCCCAGCAGCTCGGCCGCTTCGCGCGTCGCACGCGCATCGAGCGCCAGCCCTGCCAGGAGCAGCACAGGTGAGGCGTACCACTCCAGCGGCAGCGCATCGATCGCACGTACCTCGAAATAGCCGCGCGCCCGCACATCGGGAAACAGCGTGGTCATATGCGCGGCCGTGCTCTCGGCCGTGGCTGCGCCTCGCGCCACCCATTCGCGGAAGGGAAGATACGCGCCATCCTCCGACCGCACGAACATGGCCGCGGCACCGAGCGCGAAATCCACGTAGCCGCTCACCGCATCGCCTTCCCGCCATGCCAGCCCGGTCCGCGACGGATCCAGCTCGCGCCACGTTTGCGCGCGGTAGCTCGCATACCCCGTGTCAGCGCCTGCGTAGCGCCGCGAGTTTGCGAACATTGCGGTCAGCACGGGCGAAGCGGCGTTGAGCACGCGCCAGGTGAGCGCCGCATCCTCGCCCGGGTCGACGTTGATCTGGATCGATGCGGTCTGCCGCATCATGCGCGCACCCGCGCGGCCAATGCTCGCGAAATACGCATCCATGCAGCGGTAGCGGTCCGCCTCGATCTGCAGCGGCACCGCCTCGATGCCGTTGTACGGATCGAGGCCTGCCCCCAGCAGCTCGATGCCCGCGTCGGCGGCGAACCCCACCAGCGGTGCGAGCACGGCGCGCGCGTGTCGCAGGAGAACGGACGGCGACGTGACGGGCGGCGTCGCATACTCGATCTGGCCGCCGGGCTCGAACGTGAGACTGCCGCCCCCCGGCACCAGCAGCTTCGGCGCACCCTTGGCCGATGGCGAGACTTCCCAGCCCGCCGCCTTCGCGAATCGCTGCACCACCGGCAGCACGCGCTGCGCGAGCGGTGCAACACGATGCGTCGTCGCATCCAGCGGGATCAGCTCGGCCTCGATGCCCATGCGCCTGGCGCCCGCAGCCGCAGCGCGGCGCCGAAACTCGCCGCGGCGATGCTGCGGGTCACACCCGCGAGATCAAGGACGGGCCCGCGTGTCACGCGCGTACCTTCGCCGTCGCCAGGGCATACCAGCCGGCCGCGTCCGTGGTCCAGCTCTCCAGCTCCAGGCCGCACCGCGGCGAACATTCCGCTCCAGGCTGCGCCGGGTGTACTTGCAGCTGATCTCCGTGCGGATCGTCTCGCCTTCCTCGAAGCGCACGGTGCCCGCACCCGGAATCGTGACTGCCTGCGCCACTACGCGAACGCAGGTGCATCTCGATGCGCGACGCCGCCACGTTGTAGAAGGCGACGTGCTGGAACGCGTCCACGTCGAAATCCGCACCCAGCTCGCGATTCACCACGTGCAGCACGTTCAGGTTGAACTCCGCGGTCACGCCCCTGGCATCATTGTACGCCGCCTCCAGCACCTGGATGTCCTTCACCAGGTCCGCGCCAATGAGAAAACGATCGTGCAGGCTCATGGCACGGCGCACGCGGCCCAGCAGCCGCTGCCGATGCGCGCGGCTCGAAATTGCCGATCGTGCTGCCCAGGAACGCGATAACAGCCGGTTTGGGCATGTCCGGCGGCACCACGGGACCGCGCGAAATGTCCGACTCCACCGGCAGGATGCGCAGGTGCGGATACTCGGCACCAATCCGCGACGCCACTTCCTCCAGGTACGTCGCGCTGATGTCGATGGGGATGTACCAGCCGCCTTCCTGCGGCATCGCGTCCAGCAGGATGCGCGTCTTGTCGGCGCTGCCCGCGCCCAGCTCGATCAGCGCGCGCGGCCGCTTGCGGCTCAACCACTCGTGCGCGTGCTTGTGCAGCAGGATGCGCTCCAGGCGAGTCGGATAATACTCTGTCAGGCTCGTGATCTCGTCGAACAGCCGCGAGCCGCGTTCGTCGTAGAAGTACTTCGGGGAAAGCTCCTTCTGCGCGCGGTGGAGCCCTTCCCATACCTCGGCGAGCATCCCCTCGCCGGTGGTTGTCAGCACACCGTCATCACGCATCACGGGCACACCGGAATCCGCTGAAGATCTGCCGCCGGATGGGATAGTCCCAGTTCCGGAATGTGCCGCGGATCGCTCCCGGCCGCGTCGCCCATGAGCCGCCGCGCAGCACCTTGTAGTCACTGCCGAAGAACACCTCCGAGTACTCCTTGTACGGGAACGTCTCGTAGCCCGGATAGGCGCGGAAATCGCTCGACGTCCACTCCCACACATCGCCGATCATGCCGTAACACCCGATGGGCGAGACGTTGCGTGGGTACGCACCCACCGGTGCCGTGCCGAACGCGAGCTGGTCGAGATTCGCGTGCAACGGTCCGGGCGCGTCGTCGCCCCATGGATAGCTACGCGCAGCGCGCGCGGCTGGATCCCACGTGGCGGCCGCCTCCCACTCGAATTCCGTCGGCAGGCGCTTGCCGGCCCAGCGCGCGTACGCTTCCGCCTCGTGCCAGCCCACGTGGCACACCGGCACGCGCGCTTCCGCACTCGTCACGCGGTCCATCGTGCGCACCTGCCAGGCCCCGCTCTCGCGCGACCAGTACTTCGGCGCCTCGACGCCCGCTTCCTGCAGCCACGCCCAACCGGCGTCCGACCAGAACTCACGCTTGCGATAACCGCCCGCTTCCATGAACTCCAGGTACTCGCGATTCGTCACGGGTGCGACGTCGATCCAGAACGACGACAGCTCGACCTCGTGGACCGGCCGCTCGTTGTCGTAGGCCGCGCTGCGGTCGGTCGTGCCAATGCTCACACGGCTGCCTGGAAAACGCACCATGGCGCCTGATTCCAGCGTCAGTCTCGCCGCCGGTACCGGCGCCGCCCGCGGCGCCGCATAGGGCGAACCCTGCTTCAGCTGGAGCGTCTGCAGCACCGTCTCGTCGTGCTGATACTCGTGCTGCAGAACCATGTTGTAGACGTAGCCATCACGCAGCAGCGCCGGCGCGTTCACGAAGTCCGTCTGCTCGAGCTGCTCGAGCACGCGCTCTCGCACTTCCGCCATCACCTCGAGCGAAGCACACAGCGTGGGCAGCTCCAGCTTCCCACGCACCGCGCGCGGATTCTCGAAGGGATTGAACATGCCGGGCATCTCGCCGAAACGGATCTCGCCGCGCGTGTTGTCGAGCAGCCAGAGTTCCTCGAAATGCGCAATGTGACCCAGGTCCCAGAATGATCGGGCCCATCAGTGGATCGTGCTGCCGCCGCAGATCATCCTCGCTCAGCGGCGAAACCAGCAGCAGCGTGCGCGCTCGCGCCTCCGCCAGCTTGCGCGCGATGTCGTGCACGGAGACAGTGGTGCCTTGCATGGTCCTCCGGAGTTCACGAAAAACAGCGGCGAGAAGCGGAGACGAGCCCGCTTGCCGCAAGCTAGCAGGCGAGGCCGCTCTCGACCAACGCGCTCACGTGTAATGCCCGGATCGCGAATTTGGTGCCCGACCAGGTCCGACCCGCTCTGGGCCCGTTCCGCCCGCCCGTTCCGCCCGCCTCCGGCCGCCTGTACTATCGGGGCCATGACGCAATCCAACCCGGCCCTCGAGGCCGAGCACATCCGCAAGCGTTACGGCGAGGGCCACGCGCTGGACGACGTCTCGCTTTCTGTCGCGGCTGGCGAATGTGTCGCTCTGGTCGGTGAGAGCGGCGCCGGCAAGAGTACGCTGCTACGCTGCTTCAATCGCATGGTCGAGCCGGACGCAGGCACGATCCGAGTCGCCGGCCGCGACATCGGTTCCGTCGACGTCATCGCGCTGCGCCGCGGCATCGGTTACGTCCCGCAGGAGGGCGGCCTGCTGCCGCACTGGCCCGTCCTGCGCAACGTCGGGCTCGTGCCCTGGCTCCAGCGCTCCGCCGATACAGACGCACTCGCGCGTCGCGCACTCGATCTCGTGGGCATGCCCGCCGGCACGTTCGCCGACCGCATGCCCTCGCAGCTGTCCGGCGGCCAGCGCCAGCGCGTCGCCATTGCGCGCGCGCTCGCCGCGAGGCCCGCGATCATCCTGCTCGATGAACCGTTCGGCGCGCTCGATGCCATCACCCGCGCGGAATTGCAGGATTCCTTTCTCGCGCTGCGCCGCGAGCTGTCCGTGGCCGCCGTCCTGGTCACGCACGACCTGCACGAGGCCGCGCGCCTCGCCGATCGCATTGCCGTGATGCGGGCCGGTCGCATTGAACAGATCGCGCCACCAGACACACTCGTCGCAGAACCCGCCAACGATTACGTGCGCGCTCTGCTGCAGCGCGCCCGGCTCAGCGCCGCATGAAGCGGATTCGCCTCGCGCGGGCCACTGCCGGACTCGCATTCCTGCTCTTCTTCCGCGGATCGCCGGGATTCGCCAGGCAGGATACGGCGGGCACACGCGGTCCGGGCGCTGACCCCGCCTCGAACGCCGCGCAGACGACCGAACGGGGGCCGATCATCGTCGCCTCCAAGCCGTTCGGTGAGTCCTACGTGCTCGCCGAAATGTTCGCGCAGCTGCTCGAGGCGCGCGGCATCCGCGTGGACCGGCGCCCCGGCCTCGGTGCCACGGAGATCGCCTTCGGCGCGCTGCGCAATGGCGCCATCGACGTGTATCCCGAATACACCGGGACCGGCCTCGTCGCCGTGCTGCACCAGCCCCCGCAGTCGGACGCGCTGCGCGTGTTCGACACGGTTTCGCGCGAATTCGCGCAGCGCTGGGGTGTGCGCTGGCTGCCGCCGCTCGGTTTCGAGAATACGTACGCGATCGCCGTGCGCCGCCGCACCGCGGACAGCCTCGGCCTGCGCACCCTCGAGGACCTCGCGCGCGTCGGACCCCGCCTGATCGCCGGCTTCACACCCGACTTCATCGGCCGCCAGGACGGCCTGCCCGGACTCACGCGCGCCTACGATCTCGGATTCCGCGATGTGCGCGCGCTGCTCCAGGCCGTGAAGTATCAGGCGCTCGCGAGCGGCGCGGTCGATGTGATCGATGGCTACTCGACCGATGGCTTCATCGATCGCTACGACCTCGTCACGCTCACCGATGTGCGCGGTTTCTTCCCTGCGTACCAGGCCGCCGCAATCGTCAGCCGCCGCGTCGCGGAGAACCGCCCGGACGCCGTGGCCGCGCTCACTGCGCTGAGCGGCCGGCTCGACGTGGCCCTCATGCGCTCCCTCAATCGCCGCGTCGAAGTGGATGGCACCGCCATCGCCAATGTCGCGCGCGCCGCCCTCGATTCGCTTGGCCTCACCCAGCGCGCGGCCGCGTCCGTCAGCCGGGACACATTGCAGGCGACGACACTGCCCTCGTACCTGTGGTCCCGCCGCCGCGTCCTCGCCCGCCTCACGCTCCGTCACCTGCTGCTCGTGGCGGTCTCGCTGGTCCTCGGCCTCCTCATCGCCGTGCCCCTCGGCCTCGCCCTCGAACGCAACCGGCGAGGCGCCGAATCCGTCATCCGCGCCGTCGGCCTGCTGCAGGTGATTCCGAGCATCGCGCTGCTCGCGTTCATGATCCCGCTGCTCGGCATCGGCGTGAAACCCGCCCTCGCCGCACTCCTGCTCTATTCGCTCTACCCCATCGTGCGCAACACCTACAGCGGTGTCCGCGACGCGAGCCCCGAAGCCGCCAGCACCGCCGAAGCCCTCGGCATGACGCCCGGCCAGGTCCTGCGCTACGTGAGACTGCCGCTGGCCGCGCCCATCATCATGGCAGGCATCCGCACAGCCGCGGTAATCGACGTCGGCACCGCCACACTCGCCGCGTTCGTAGGTGCCGGCGGCCTCGGCGATCCCATCGTCGCGGGCCTCGCCCTTTCCGACACCCACATGATCCTCTCCGGCGCCATCCCCGCCGCCCTCCTCGCCCTCCTCGTCGACGCACTCCTCGCCCTCACCGAGAGCACTCTTCGTCCGCGCAACTGATCCATCGGACCGTCTTGGCGTTCTTGCGCAACGGATGCATCGGACCGTCTTGGCGTTCTTGCGTTCCGGCGCACATCGCAATGCAGGCGTCGCAGGCGCACATCGAGTGACCAGTTTCCATGGCTGACTGCGTCGGTGGGATAGCGGCTCAGGCCGAAAGGAAAGAATGCCAAGACGGTCCGCCATCGGATTGCTCGGCCGGTCGCTGCTTCGCGCAGAGACCGTTGCCATTGAGCCTCGCTTACTGGAGTTTCTTCGCGTCCGACCCGCCCCCTGCGCCGGAGGAGTGAAGATGAGGCGATTGCTGGTCACGAGGCGGCAAATGGCGCTGGACCGGAGCGATGGGTACGACCACGCGTGGCAGCGGTTGCGGGACGCCGTTGCGACCGCCAGTGGCAGGGCATGGCGCTACCAGGGCGCCGAGCGGCAGGATCAGTTCCTGGAGTTCATCGAATGGAAGGGAGGCAGCGACTTTGCCAATGCGGAACCGATTGCTCGCCGCAGGCTGGATGTCGATGCGATTGCGCCCGGCAGCAGTGAGCTGTGGAACGAGGCTGCGGAGCAGAGTACATGAGTGAGATTCGTGGCCGGGGCTCGCTGAAGGCACTCACGGAGGAACGCACGGCGCTGCTCGAGTTGTTGCGCGCGAAATCACTGCGTCGTGGTGACTTCGTGCTCTCCAGCGGGCGTCGTTCGACGTACTACATCGATGCGCGCATCACCACGATGTCGGGGCAGGGGCAGCTGCTGATCGGACGTCTGGGACTCGCGACGCTCGATGAGCAGGGCTGGGCCCCGGATGCGGTGGGCGGTCTCACGCTCGGCGCGGACCCGGTTTCCTACGCGATTGCGCATGCCGCGGCGTCAGCCGGCCGGACGCTGGATGCCTTCACCGTGCGCAAAGAAGCCAAGGCGCATGGCGCCGGTCGCCGCATCGAGGGGGCCTTCCCCGAATGCTGGGCGCGTTGTTGTAATAGAGGACGTGATCACCACCGGGGAGAGCGCACTCAACGCTGTCGCGGCATTGCGCGAAACCACCGCTACCGTGCTCGGCGTCTTCGCCATTGTCGACCGGCAGGAAGGCGGTGCCGAGCGCATCCGTGATGCTGCGCTGCCGCTGACAACGCTGTACACGACCGCGGAGCTGCTCGCCGACTGACCCCTGCTACTCGAGCAACCGCAGCGGCATCACGAGGCAGAAGTAATCCGGCGTCTCGGCATCACCGCTCGCTGCCGGCTCGATCGTTGCCGCACGCTCGGGCGCCTTGAACGCCAGTTTCACTTCCTCCGTCGGCATGTACTTCAGCACTTCCAGGAGATAGCTGGCGTTGAAGCCGATCTCGAGGGGCTCGCCCTGGTAATCCACTTCCAGCTCTTCGTGTGCTTCGCCGAGATCCGGCGTCTCTACCGAGAAGCGCAGTGAGCCGCTGGTGAAGCTGAGGCGCACGCGGTGCGTCTGGTCGCTAGCCACCACCGCCATGCGACGCAGCGCCTGCGTCAGCAGATTCCGATCCGCGATGACGATCTTGTCGTTGTCACGCGGAATGACCTGCTCGTAGTTCGGGTACGGTCCCTCGATCAGCCGTGTGAACACCTGTGTTCCATTGCGCCGGAATCCCGAATGGTTCTCGTTGCGCGCAACCTCGACTTCATCTTCCGGACCGAAAAGCCGTTCCACCTGCTGCAGTGCCTTGGGCGGTACGATCAGATCCTCGCGCGGTGTCGCCGCCGCTGAAACCGGCACCGTCATGCGTGCCAGCCGGTGTCCATTCGTGGCCACCATGCGCATGGTGGCGCCATCGAGCTGCCATAACACGCCGTTAAGAATCGGCCGGCTCTCTTCTGTCGATACCGCAAAGGAAGTCTGCCGGATCAGATCGTGCAGCGTCTGCCCCTTGAGTTTCCAGCTGGTGTCGAAGTTCACTGCGGGAAAGGTCGGGAACTCGTCACGCGGCATGCCGTTCAGCTTGAACAATGCGCGTCCGCAGTTCAACTCGAAACGATCACCCTTCGACTGTACGCGCACGGGATGCTCCGGCAGCTCGCGCGCCAGCTCCTGCAGCTTCTTCGCGGGAACCGTGATGGCGCCTTCCTCCTCGACCTCCGCAGGCACACTCACAGCCACCGCAATGTCGAGGTCCGTGCCACTCATGGAAACAGATCCGGATCCGGCCTGCACCAGGATGTTCGAGAGAACGGGTAACGTCGTGCGTGTCGGTATGCTCGCCGCTACCGCCGCCAGACCCTGCTGCAGATTGTCTCGTGTGATCTTGAATCGCATGCGCTCACCCCGATCAGACGCGTCGTCCTGCCGGCGCCATTCCGGTCAGGTTCCCACACAGAACAGATCTTCCAGTAAATAAGAGATATTTCTCAGTCATAGTAATAGGCAATGTGGAACCGTGGATAAGCCAATGCGACACCTCCGATATTCGTCGATCATGCGCCAATGCACCCTCATGCCTCGTGTTCATTCGACCTGTACGGATCTGCCATGCTGTCCACCGTTCCCACAGTCCCGTCCCCTCGCTGTGGAGAGCGTGGCGCAAATACACATTGCTTCCACGCGCTATCCTCACTCCATCACCCGCGCAGCAGCCCGCGCACGAGCTCCACGCGCGTACGCAGCTCCGTGTCGGCACGCAGATCCTCTTCCACCTTGCCGACGGAGTGAATCACGGTCGAGTGATCGCGTCCACCGAACAGCTTGCCGATCTCCACGAGCGGCACATCGAGCAGCTCGCGGATCAGGAACATCGCCACCTGGCGAGGCACGGTCAGTTCCCGCGTGCGTCGTTTCGACGTCAGACCATCGACCGTCACACCCCACTGCTCGGCGACCCGTTGCCGTATGAGCTGCGCCGTGACTTCGGGCGTCGCGTCCAGCTCCTTGAGCACGCCGCCCAGCGCTTCACGGGCCAATTCCGTCGTGACGTCACGACGCGTGAGCGAGGAATAGGCGAGCAGCTTGATGATCGCGCCTTCCAGCTCACGAACATTGGACCGGCAGTTTCTGGCAATGAACTCCAGGACCTCATCGTCCAGCGCGATCTTGTCGTCTTCCGCCTTCTTGCGCAGGATCGCCACACGGGTCTCCAGATCGGGTGCCTTGATGTCGGCCACCAGACCCCATTCGAAGCGCGACACCAGCCGCTCCTCCAGCCCGGGTATGTCCTTGGGCGGACGATCGCTGGTCATCACCAGCTGCCGCTGCGCTTCGTGCAGCGTATTGAACGTGTGGAAGAACTCCTCCTGCGTTCGCTCCTTCTCACCCAGGAAGTGCACGTCATCGATCAGCAGCAGATCGATCTCGCGATACCGGCGGCGGAAATCCGGCATGCGACCTTCCTGGATCGATGCAATCATGTCATTGGTGAAGCGCTCGCTGGATACATAGGCGATGCGCTTCGCCGGATCCCTCGCCGCGATCGCGTGTCCGATCGCGTGCATGAGATGCGTCTTGCCCAGCCCGACACCACCGTAAATGAAGAGTGGATTGTACATGCGGGCGGGAGCCTCCGCCACCGCAAGGCACGCGGCTGCCGCCAGCTCGTTGTTCGGCGCGCGCACGAAGCGGCTGAACGAGTAGCGCTCGTTGAGCGCCGCTCCCACTGCCACCGGTGTGCGCGATGGCGCGGCCGCCGCCGCCATCGGCGCCGGCGACGACTGCTCGCTGCCCGCGAACGGCGATGGCCGGCGGTCGCCAGCACCGCGCGGATGGGCCTTGAACGCGAGGTTCAGGCGTCGTCCGAATACACGTTCCGCCACGTCCGCCAGCAGTACACCGTACTTGTCCTGGATCCACTCTGCTGCGAAGGCGTCCTTCGCTCCCACGGCCAGCTGCTCATCCGTCAGCGCGATGGGCTCGGTCTGCTCGAGCCAGATGCGGAACGTGTGGTCGGGAAGAAGAGGCCGGGCCCGCTCCAGTATGCGGGTCCATGCCTCCGACGCCGTCAGTTCCATTGGCTTTCGTTTCGGAAGGGCGGGTCACGAATTCGAGGCGCGCCAAGGTAGGCCGCAGATGTGGATAAGTCAATCGCGGGAGTCCTCGACTCAGCCCGGAATCCTCCATGCGGCGTTGACCCACCCGACGCGGCAGACTTATACTTCCAAGCTCCGCTGGACGCGATCTCGATCTGGAGTGCTGAGGAATGGGCAAGCCGACGTTCAATCCGCGCAACCGCAAGCGCAAGAACAAGCACGGGTTCCGCGCACGGATGTCGACAAAGGCCGGACGCGAGACGCTCAACCGGCGGCGCCGGAAGGGCCGGAAGCACCTCGTCGTGTCCGTGGGTTCGAAGTAACGGTCCCCGTGATCGCGGCGGGGGACGGCCGCGAGCACGATCGAAGGCTTCCACGTTCGCGGCGGTTGACGCGCGGTACTGAGATCCGCGCACTGATGACACGGGGGAAGAGGAGCCGGACGGCCCACCTGGACGTCTACGACTCCGCTTCCCCTTTCGCTTCTACACGGGCGGGGGTAGTCGTACCTCGCCATGGCCGCACAGCGGTGGATCGGAACCGGGTGAAACGCCGCCTGCGGGAGATCCTCCGCGTCGAGATCCTGCCCCGGATGCAATCCCGGGACACCCGACGCGACGTGCTGGTGCGAGCGCGGCGAACGGCATACGAAGCTACGTTCGCCGAGTTGCGTACGGAGTTGGTGGATTGGCTGGAACAACAATGGCTGCGCGGTTTCTCCTGATCATGATTCGCGGTTACCGATCGGGAGTGTCGCCCTGGCTCGGACCCGCATGCCGCTACACGCCGACCTGTTCGGCCTATGCTGAAGAGGCCGTGCGCAAGCATGGCGCCGCACGCGGCGGTTGGCTGGCAATGCGTCGCCTCCTGCGGTGCCACCCGTGGGGCGGAAGCGGCTACGATCCAGTGCCCTGAAGCGCGGTCCCTGGGGAGCACGATTCAATGGAGAGCGGACGATTCCTGCTGGCGGTGATCCTGATGATCGCCGTCGTCATCCTCACCAATATCCTGCTGCCACCGGTGCGCCGGCCGCCGCCGGCGACGGTCGATGTCGATACGGCTGCGCAGACGACTCCCGCGCAGCCGCCCGCGGTCCCCGCGCCCGCACTGGGAGCGGTAACTCCACCAGCGCCGACGCCGGCGACCGCCCACGCCGACACGGTGCGCGTCGAGTCACCGCTCTACCGCTTCGGCATTTCCACGCTGGGTGGCGCGCTGGTCTCCGAAGAGCTGCTCCGCTACGAGTCGTTCGCGCCCGGACTGGAGGGACAGCCGGTCCAGCTCGAGCCGCCGGCCGGGCCGGGCCTCATTCGACACCGCCTGCGCATCGGCGAGCGTACCGTGGAGCTCAGCGGCGCCACGTTCACCGTCTCGCCGGCCGCCGGCCTGCGCCTGGCCGAAGGACAACAGCCCACACCCCTGCGACTCACCTGGTCGGATCCTGCCACCGGCGTGGGCATGGTCCTGACGTACACGTTCCGGCCCGACAGCTATGTCGTGGATGTCACCGCCCAGGTCGTCGGAACCACGACGACGCCTCAGCTCCTGATCGATGCCGGCCCCGCGCTTCGCTCCAATGAAGCCGTGCCCACCGAGGACCAGCGGGCTGCCGCGTACGTCATCAACAACCCGCAGACCGGAATCCAGAGCGTTTCACTGGCCCGCTTCCACGCGTCGCGCGTCGACAACGGACCGCTCAACTGGTGGGCGCTCAAGAACAAGTACTTCCTGGTTGCCGCGATGCAGGCGGACTCGTCACCCATGCCGTTCGGCGGTCTGATTGCGGACACGACCGGCCTCCCGGGTACCGCACACCTGACCGCCACACTGCTCGCCGACCAGAGCGGCCGGCTCGCCTACCGCATTTACGTCGGGCCGCAGGAATTCGACCGCATGGCGGCGCTCAACAACCAGCTGCAGGACGTGAGCGTTTTCGGCTGGCGCTTCCTGCAGCCCGTGCTGCGGCCGCTGGGCCACGCCATCACCTGGGCCCTGCTCCAGATGCATCGCGCGCTCGGCCTGAGCTATGGCTGGGTGCTCATCCTGTTCGGCTTCCTCATCCGCTTCGTGCTCTGGCCGCTCAACGCCAAGGCCATGCGCTCGCAGCTCAAGAACATGGAACTGCAGCCGCGCATCAAGGACATCCAGACCCGGTACAAGCAGGACCCGCAGCGACTGCAGCAGGAGATGCTCAAGCTCTACAAGGAAGAGGGCTTCAACCCGGCGGGCGGCTGCCTGCCCATGCTGCTGCCACTGCCCGTGCTGATCACGCTCTTCTTCGTATTCCAGAGCACGATCGAATTCCGCGGCGTACCGTTCCTCTGGCTGCCCGACCTGGCGCGCAAAGACCCGTTCTACATCCTGCCCGTCGCGCTGGGCCTCAGCATGTTCGTGCAGCAGTGGCTCAACATGCGCACGACCAAGGACGCTCCCGCGCAGATGAAGTACATGACCTACTTCATGCCGGCATTCCTGACGTTCCTGTTCCTCAATTTCGCCTCCGGCCTCAACCTCTATTACGCGTCCATGAACATCGCGTCGGTGCCGCAGCAGCTGCAGATCATGAAGGAACGCCAGCGGCGCATGGGAACGCCGAAACCCAAGTCATAGCCCCGGCGGAGCCGCGTCCCCGGCGCCGGCCCCACGAAGCGATCCTGCAGCCCGCACGAATCGGCGCCCCACGCGCCGCGGGCCGCGCCCCGGCACGGGGTGCCGGGGCTTCCTAACTACACATTAGCGGCGCGCGAATCGCCCGAACGGCGCTCCGGCCCAAGTCAAACCGCTCGATCCGGATGGCAACGCCGGCTGTCGGCGCACGGCGGCCGGCACCGCGAGCAGTCGGGCGCGGTCCACGACCGGACGTGTTTTTTGGCGTCTGCCAATGTCGTGTTAGGAATCTGCGGGCTGTCCGGAAGCGGTCGCAATTCCAGCCTTCAGTGCGCCTTCACCGAAGCGCGGCCTTCCAACCGTCCGGCTGCGGGTCTCGCGGCGCCGTGCGTTGGGGTCGTAACGGATAACGATCAGCCACCACGCTCACTTCATGACAGCGCCGCGCAACGAACGCGTCTGCCATGGTCGCCACCAGCGACGTGACCTGCTGATGTGGGAGCCGATGAAGCGGAAGGGAACAGTGCTTCTCGCGCCCGCGCTGTTGGTGCTGGGTGCTGCGGTGCGACGAGCGCAGGCTCGCGCTGCCTCGGTTCGCAATTGTGTGTTAGAAGGTGCGTGCCGCGCTCGCGTGCGCTCCTGCGTGCGGGAGATACCTGCCTCACCACGCCACATCGAAGCCCGCCGGCAGCGGGTCGGCGCCCGCCGCCAGCTCGCGCACATCACGCACCTGCGAAGATGCGGGACCGCGCGCCAGCAGTTCACGCAGCCGTGCCACGGCCGGGCCACTTCCCAGCGCCTCAACCTCGACCGCGCCATCCGGCCGGTTTCGTACGGTGCCTCGGAGCTGCAGCTCGGTTGCCCGCCGGATCGTCCAGGCCCGAAAGCCCACACCCTGCACCCTGCCGAACACCAGGAATTTCCGCCGCACGGCTTCCATGTCGTGCTGCTGCATAGACTTACCTGCGATGCAGTGGCTCCGGACCCCGGTCGACCCGGGCACCTTCCTGAAGACTCCGTGAACTCGAGCGGATGCGCAACCGGCGCGAGCGGACGCCCTCGGCACGGCCGCGAGGAGGCGAGTGCGTGCCTGCTCGCAGCGCTCGCCGGGCCGCACCTCTTCTGATCGCCGACCTGCAACGTGTTGTACGGTATGGCGTTGCGTGCCGACCGTCCGGTCGCCGTCGGGGTACCCACAGCTCGAGGAGCGGAGCGGTTCCGGGATTCTGCAGTCGATGTGCTCTGCTTGTCGGGCGCGAGCCCGCGCGGTAGCCGCTCGTTTTTCTCCGTGGGCTTGACCGGAGGACCCGGCCTACCCGCGCTCGGTCAGTCCTGGACGAGCCACCGAATGCGCTCAGTGGCAGGGCGGCAGATCCAGTACGCGCGTTGCATCGACGTCGGTCGGGGTCGCTGATCTCTCGGACACTTGCGTGGTTGCACCCGCAGGCGAGCACGTGAATGGGTGTCAGAGAGCAACCCCTGCGGCTGTCATTTATGGCGTATCGCAATATATCACAGTCACTTAAGCGAATCGCAGCGGATCTGCCTATGACTCGTCCGGCGGCGCCGCTTCGAGTCACCGGCGGCGGCGCGATGTGCTCCCATCACCGGCTTCGGCTGCACGCAAGGGCGCTGAGCGGGACTGCAAAGGCGGCTGTAGCCGGGCACCTGCGGCAGCGGCAGCGAACGGGAGGACCGGCTGCCATCGATCCAGGGGAGATGTTTCACGTGAAACGTCCGCGCCTCAGCCGGGCGCGCTCGCTCACCGGCCGCAGGCGGGCACCGAGCGCGTGGCCTGTTCCGTCTGCCTGCCGGCCGGCGTGAAGGCCAGCACCCCGGCTGTCTGTCCTCGTGCCCAGAGCTGCCCTTCGCCCGTGGGTGCAGTTCCCGCTTCCGCTCGGCAGGCAGTGCGTGCGTGGGCGTGCCCAGCGCCGGGCCGGATGCCAACGGTCGCGCCTGCCGCGGAGCAAGCAAACGCCGATTCTGGGAAGCCCGGGATCGCCCGCGATTGTGGCGGCAAAGCGCCCTGGAGCAGCGGGAACTCCTTTGGTTGCTGACGTTTCGGGCCCAGGTGCGGTCGCCAATTCTGTCCAACGGACTGTTCCCGGCCGCGCTCCTCGATGCTGGGCTCACTCAACTCCGTGTTACCCACGGCCGCGAACGCGCCCAGCACCGGCGTCGATCCAGCAACGCTCCAGCTGATCACCGGCCCTGCGGTTCCCCGTCGCTCCCGCTCGTCCCTGTACGGTCGTCGATAATGATGGGGGGGCAGCCACAGCCATGAGGCCGCCGCGGATGCAGCCCGTTTCATGTGGCCGTCTTCGGTGGTGATCCCCCCGGCGGCGCCGCTCCGGTCTTCGCAGCCCAGCAGGCGGTCGCAAGTCCCGTCACCCCTGCGCGCGCTCCGGGATCGTTGCGCACCTCCGTCACCGCGCAAGCGCACAGGTGCCCATCAGCAAGAGGCCGTGCCGCAGACTGGACGACATTGTCCGCGGTCATAGAAAGTGGAGGCCTTGAAGTCGGAGGCGGGCGATTCTCCTCCTGCGTGATGAATCAGTGAGGCAAGGTACGCCCAGATAAACGGTGCCTGTTCCACAGCCAGCCCTGACTCACAAGGTCTCAGGATTGCACGCGACTGGGCGGAGAGGCCATTGCAATGCGTGTCAATGAGTTAGCGCAATGCCGTTTCCGGCGCTCCCGACCGACCACAGCGCTCGGGGAAGCCTCTGCGAAATGCTCAGGTGCCAGCGCACGCCGGCTCCGGCAGCAGGACCAGCCGGCATCTCGAACGGTGCCATTGAGCTGCGTCAGCCATTCCTGGGCGCGCGCGTGACGGGGACATTGGCCTGGGCACGAGCTCCGGCGGTCTGACCACGCCGTCGCTATCGAGGTGCTCCCTTCGCCATCAGCCCTCTCCAAGCTCGCCTCTGCCAATCCAGGAAGCCGAAATGGAACGACGCAGGCGTCCGAAGGGAGAGCCAATGGTTCGGGCCGGATGGGTCGGACACGACGTCGCCAACGATCCACCCGCAACCCAGGGTGGCGGCCGCGAATCGCAGGCAGGCTGCAGCCGGGAGGCGTTCCGCGCCTTGGAGCACGAGGCGCGTGGTGCCGGGCGTGCTTCTGCGACTTATCAGGTCGTGCCTCTGCGAGTTATCAGCCCGCCATCCCGTCTCGTGAACCCGGACCGCAGCAGCTGACAGCTGGCGGCAGCTTGGGTCTGGTATGCCCAGACTCCCCTGAGACGCACTGCCTCGAGGGAAATCGGCTCGCCACGGGCCGGTCGACCGCGTTGCGGCGACGCGCTCGGCCATTCGCCGCTTCGCGGGTGCGTGTGTGCATCCCTCGAAACCGCAAAGGTGTCCAAGACGGAGCCATTGGTCAGAGCAGGTTGGGGTCAACCGGGCTCCGCCGCAGGGTTGCCGCCCTTCGCGTGAGCTCTGGACCAACGCGAAGCGGTACGAACCTGCGTTTCACGTGAAACAGCTTTCCGGGCACGAGCATGCCGGATATATTGCGACCCCCTTCACATGCAACCGCTGGCTGCCAGGAGCTGGATGCCCCGCGTCATCGCCATTGCCAACCAGAAGGGCGGCGTGGGAAAGACCACTACCGCCATCAACCTCGGCGCGGCGCTCGCCGTCGCCGAGCGCAAGGTGCTGGTGGTCGATATGGACCCGCAGGCCAATGCCACAAGCGGGCTCGGCATTACCCGCGGCTCCATCGAGCTGTCCATTTACGACGCCCTGGTCGATGGCGTGCCCATCGAGCGTATCATCAAGCACGGCGTGCACTTCCCGTACCTGGACGTGGCGCCCGCCAATCAGGACCTGGTCGGTGCCGAGGTCGAACTCGTCAACCAGCCGCAACGCGAACAGGTGCTTCGGCGCGCCCTCGCCGAGACGCGCGGCCGGTACGAGTACGTCCTCGTCGACTGCCCGCCGTCTCTCGGGCTGCTGACGCTGAACACACTCACTGCCGCCGATGCAGTGCTCATTCCCATCCAGTGCGAATTCTATGCGCTGGAAGGACTTTCCCAGTTGCTCAACACGGTCCGCCTGGTCCAGCAGAACCTCAATCCGACGCTGCAGATCGAGGGCGTCCTGCTGACCATGTTCGACCAGCGCCTCAACCTCTCGCGCCAGGTCTCGGAAGAGGCCAAGGAGTATTTCGGCAGCAGCGTTTTTCGCAGCGTCATTCCCCGCAATGTTCGCCTGGCGGAAGCGCCCAGCTTCGGCAAGCCCATCCTGCTCTACGACGTTGTCTCCGCGGGTGCCCAGGCCTACCTCGCCCTCGCGCGCGAGATCATTGATCGAGAGAAAGAGCAAGCAGAGAAGCCGGCCCGCAGGACCGAAGGGCAGGCCGCGCGATGAGCACGAAACGGGACCGCCTCGGCCGCGGCCTCGGAGCTCTCCTCGGCGAGTATCTCGGGGAGAGCGGCGCGCCGTCGACGATCCAGGCGCGAATGATCCCCGTGTCCGCTATCGCCCCTAACCCCTATCAGCCAAGACGCGAGTTCTCCGAGCAGGAACTGGCCGATCTCACCGCATTGATACGCGAGAACGGGCTGCTCCAGCCCATTGTGGTGCGGTCGAAGCCAGGGCAGGGTGTGGTGCAGTACGAGCTGGTGGCAGGAGAGCGCCGCTGGCGATCCGCTATGCGGTTGGGATGGAAGGAGATACCGGCGATTGTCCGGGACGTCGACGACCGCACGCTGCTGGTTCTGGCCATGGTTGAGAACCTCCAGCGGTCTGAGCTCGCGCCGCTCGAAGAGGCCGAGGGCTATCGCCGGCTGGGGGACGAGTTCTCGCTATCCCAGCAACAGATTGCCGAGCTCGTGGGGAAAGATCGGTCCACTGTAGCTAATTCGTTGCGACTATTGAGTTTGCCAGCATCCGTGCGGCAGCTGCTGGCGGACGGACGGCTGACGGCCGGACACGCGCGGGCGCTGCTCAGCCTGGCCGATGAACGACGCATGGCCGAAGTGGCGCTGTCGGCAGCGGACGAGGGCTGGAGTGTGCGCGAGCTGGAGGCACACGTCCAGAAGCAGCGCTCACCGCAGCGCAAGCCGCGCAAGGAAAAGAAGGTGCGAGATCCGACGGAGCGGATGCTCGAGGACGAGTTGCAACGCGTGTTAGGGACACCCGTGCGCATCCGCAGGGGCCGTGGACCGGGTGGCTGCATTGAGATCCCATTCTACGGTGCCGAAGATTTTGAGCGGGTCTTCGAACTCGTTGCCGGGAAGTCCGCGGTCGACGTGGTCTCCTGAAGCCACACCCCACCTGGCCGCCAGAGGAAGCAGCATGGATGATCGCCGGCTCACGCTCATTGTTGTTCCACACGGAGATCTGGAGACCCGCACGTATGAAATACCGTACGGCAAGCTCAAGCTCGCCCTCGGTGTGAGTGCGGTGGTCGTGCTGTTCGTCGGCGTCGTGATCGCGTCCTGGTTTCCCGTCGCGGCACAAGCCAGTCGGGTCCCGGCGCTGGTGCGGGAACTGGAAGAGCTGGAAGGGGAGCGGACTCGCGTCGTCGAGCTTGCCCAAACGCTGGCAGATGTCGAGGCTCAGTACGAGCGCGTGCGCCAGATGCTGGGGACAGGTGGCACCGTGCTCGACAGCGGTCTCGTGCTCCCGCCACTGCGCAACGCCAACAATGCTGACGGGGATCCGCCGGCGTTCGCGTGGCCGCTGCCCGTGCCGGGCTTCGTGGCGCGGAGCGACGTGAATGCGGCGGGCAAAGGCAGTGATCCGGGCATCGACATTGCGGTGCCAGCCGAGACGCAAGTTCGTGCGATGGCGGCGGGTGTGGTCAAGGAGGTGCGCCGCGATGACGTGTATGGTAACTATCTGGTCATCGATCACAGTGGAGGCATGGAATCGCTTTACGGGCACGCCTCTCGCGTGCTGGTGCGCGAAGGCGACCGCGTGGGACGCGGGCAGCTCGTAGCCCTGGCCGGATCGACCGGCCGCTCGTCGGCACCAAACCTACATTTCGAGATTCGCAAGGACGGCCGAGGGGTCGATCCTCTGCAGTTCATCCACCAACCGTGAGCGCAATGGCGATCATCAACCGAGGAACTCCGGAGAGGAACGAGACCATGGCCAAGACCGACGACATCATCACACCGCAGCCACGGGAGAGCGTAATCTCGATCATCGGCCCCGGCATGCGCGTAGTAGGCGACTGCGAGACCGACGGTACGTTGCGGATCGAAGGGAAGGTCGAAGGCACGGTGCGGGCGGGGAAGGCGGTCGTCGTGGGGAAGGACGGGTCCGTGGAAGGGGACCTGATCACCCAGGATGCGATCGTCGGAGGCCGCGTCAATGGCAAGGTGATCGCGGAGAGTCGCCTCGAGCTGCAGGCCACCTGCTCGGTCGAGGGCGAGATCCGCGCCCGCCGCATCAAGCTGGACGAGGGCGGTCAGGTGAACGGCTCTGTATACGTCGGCGAGATCAAGGCGAGCATGCCGACGTCGGCGCCGAAGCTCCAGACCAGCACGCCGTCGACTTCCGGTTCATTGTCGTCGACTTCCGGTTCATTGTCGTCGACACCCGCAGTTCAGGTAGCGCGCAACTGACGCGCACGCCATCATGCGGGCCGGGATCGGCAGCGATGCGATCCCGGCCCGGTTTCTTTCCATCCGCGAACGCGCCCGGTGCGGGCTTCGGCGCACCTCACGATTCCGGTTGAAAAGCCGGTTCGACGCCATCTTTCAACACCGTGTTAAGTATTCGGTAACGCGTTGGCAATACGCCCTTTACCGCATGGGCAGCTTTCTCCACAGCAGGTTGTTGACAAGCATCGGGCCGGTTTTCCACAGGCGAGAAACCGATGGAGCTGAGCGAGCTGGTCGAGTACCTGAACGGCTATCTGCGGATCGCGACCATTCCGGACAGCGAGCGTGCGGTGAATGGGCTGCAGGTCGAGGGCCGGCGGCCTGTACGTCGAGTGGCGGCGGCGGTCGATGCCAGCGAGCAGGCGCTGGCGGCGGCGGTCGAACACGGCTGCGACGTGCTGCTGGTCCACCACGGGTTGTTCTGGGATGGCAGCGCGCCCATCACGGGCCGGCGCTATCGAAAGCTGCGTCGCCTGATCGAATCGGGGATGGCCCTCTATGCCGCGCACATTCCGCTCGATCTGCACGGCGAAGTGGGGAACTCGGTCCTGCTGGCGCGCGCGCTGGGCGTACAGATCGAAGGCACGTTCGGCGCGTACCGCGGCGTCGAGATCGGGTGTTACGGCCGGCTCTCGCTGCTGCGCGAGGCGCTGGCCGCCCGACTCGACGATCTGCTGGGTGGCGCCGTGCGCCTGATTCCGGGCGGGCCGCCGCGGATCGAGCGTGTGGGCGTGATCACGGGAGCGGCCGCCGACATGATCGGGCAGGCAGCGGCGCTGGGACTCGATGCGTTCGTGACCGGCGAAGGGTCGCATTACACGTACTTCGACGCGATGGAATCCGGCATCAACGTCTATTACGGCGGCCACTACGCGACCGAGGTGTGGGGTGTGCGCGCACTGGCGGAGCATGTGGCGCAGAAATTCGGGCTCGAGTGGGAATTCATTGATATTCCAACGGGTCTCTGAGGGAGGCGGTCGATGCTGCACCTGGTGTTAGCGCTCGCACTGCAGACCCCCGTGCTGGGCGCGCCGCAGACGCCATTGGTGGCGCCCGACGGGCGCATTGCCGTGGCGGCACGGGGCGCCCTGTTCGTAATGGACAGTTCGGGCGGGAACGCGATCCGGGTAACAGGGGGTCAGGCCTGGGACCGGGACCCCGCCTGGTCGGCGGACGGCAACTGGCTGTTCTTCGCGTCCGATCGAGCGGGGCAGTTCGATATCTGGCGTGTTCGCATTGGGGCACGTGGTGCTGAAGGCGATGCCGAACGCCTCACCACTTCACCGGACCAGGAAACCGAGCCGGCTCCCTCGCCGGACGGGTCCGTGGTTTTCGTGCGCGGTGCCGAGGCTGCGGCGGATCTCTGGGTTCGCGATCCGGCCGGAGCGGAGCGCAGGCTGACGGACGAACCTGGTCCGGACCGGTCGCCAGCAGTCTCGGTGAAGGGACAGCTGGCCTGGGTGGCGGAGCGCAACGGTCAGGGTCGCGTCCGGGTGCGCGCCACGCTTGCGGCCGCGGCGGGCAAGCCGGAGGATCGCGAGCTGGCGACGGATGGCCAGCCCACACGGCTGGCCTGGTCTCCGGATGGTCAGCGGCTGGCCTACGGCGCGCGCGGGCGGCACCCGGGTGTCTTCGTAATGCCGGACGACGGCCGGTACACGGCACAGGCGAGCGAGAAGGAAGGCAGTCCCGCGTGGTCGCTCGATGGCGCCTGGCTGCTGGTGGCAGACGGTCCGCCGCAGGACGTGGGTTACAACGGCGATCCCGATCGCCTGCCGCTCCGGGATGCGGCGGAAATGGCGGGCGGCGAGGGAGCGCTGCGGCGCGTGCGTGCACCGCTTCCGCCCGAGGACGGGACGGTGCTGGCGATCAACACCAGTGAACCGCGCGCCTCGGTCAACGCCGAGGCGTTCGATCGCGTGTGGGAACGCGTGGCCCGGCTGTACTTCCACTGGAACGGCGCCGCGCCCGACAGTACCTCTAACGACGAGTTAAGGCGCTGGCGGGACGCGGCGCGGCGCCACCGCGGACGCGCGCTGGCGGCAGCGGACCAGGCTGCGCTGGATGCGGAGATACAGGCGCTGCTCGACGAGCGGCCACCGGCGAAGCGTGTGGCCGAAGGGCGGGCCGCCGTCGCCAGTGCGCACCCGCTGGCCACGGCGGCCGGCATCGAGATCCTGCAGGCCGGCGGCAATGCGGTGGACGCCGCGGTCGCGGTTTCGTTCGCGCTGGGCGTAGTCGAGCCGGACGCCAGCGGCATGGGCGGCTACGGTGAGGCGGTGATCTTCCTCAGGGGAATGGCGGATCCGACGTCGATCGAATTCATGACGCGCGTGCCGGAGGCAGCCACGCCTGATAATCCCGCGTTAAAGGATCTGCCCTCGGATGGTCCGCGGCTGGTCAACGTTCCCGGCACGGTCGCCGGGATGGGCCTGGCGTGGAAGAAGTACGGCAGCGGCCGTGTGCCCTGGGCGCGGCTGCTCGAGCCGGCCATTCGCATTGCCGAGCACGGCTGGGTGATCGACGAATCGCTGGCGACGACGCTGCGGCGGGAGTGGGAGTCGTTCGCGAAGTACGAAGGCAGTCGCGCGCTGTTCTTTCGCGGCGGCCGGCCGCTGCAGCCGGGTGATACGCTGCGCAATCCGGATCTCGCGCGGACACTGCGCGCGGTGGCGGAGGAGGGAGCGGATGGCTTCTACCACGGCGACATCGCACGGCGCCTGGTCGCGGACCTGAGCGCGGCCGGCAATCCAATCGCACTGAGCGACATGGAGAAGTACTACGCGGCGGAGCGCCGGCCTGTCTCCACGACGTATCGCGGCCACACGGTTTACTCGGGACCGCCGCCGGTAACGGGTGGCGTGAGCCTGGTGGCCAAGCTGAACCTGCTCGAGCTGGCGCAGCCCGGCCGCTCGCCCGTGAATGACGCAACCGAGCTGCACGCGATGATCGAAGCGTGGAAGCTGCAGCCGTCCACGGCGGGGCGCATCTCGGACCCGGACATGTACCCGGTCGACGTGACGCCCTTCGAGAGCAAGGACACGGCCAGGGCGAGGTGGCAGTGTTTCGACCCGCAACACGCGGGTGCGGGTGTGCCGGCGGGTCGGGCGGATGCCGGCTGTCACCCTTCAACATCATCGGGAAGCGGGGCCGACAATGCATCGTCGCCTGAAATGTGTGACACAGCAGCGAACGGCCGGGCCTGCCGCTCCACGGGAACAACCGCGTTCTCGGTGGTGGATGCGCAGGGCGACGTGGTCTCGGTCACACAAACGCTGGGCACCTGGGGCGGCAACTTCTACGTCTCGCCGGGTCTGGGCTTCCTGTACAACGACAAGTTCACCATGCCGCGAGCGGGGCGCGGTGGTTTCGGCGGCAGTGCGCCGCTGGCGAGGGTGGGCACCGTGATTGCGCCCAGCATCGTGTTCGACGGCATCGGAGTGAAGAAACGGCCGCTGCTGGCGGTGGGCGCGGCCGGCAATGCATGGATCACGTCGGCTGTCTACGAGACCGTCGTCGGCGTGCTCGACCTGGGTCTGGGCCCGCAGGAGGCGCTGGAGCTGCCTCGCTTCCTGCCCGGCGGCCGGGATTCGCCGATTCAGATCGAGGATGGCTTCGCGCCGGCGGTGCTGGAGCGGCTCGAGCAGATGGGTCACAGGTTCCGGCGCATCTCACTGCGCGGCGAACTGCGGATGGGCTACGGCTCGGCGATTCTGATCCAGAACGGCCATGTCACCGCCGCCGCCGATCCGCGACGGTCGGGCGCGGCGGAAGCGATCCGCTGACTACTTCCCGAGCAGCTTGCGCGCGGTCTGCTCGTACTCCGTGAGAATAGGCGCGTGATCGTTGTACTCGGGCAGCTGTTTCGCCTTCTCGCTGCTCAGGTTGTCGAGGAATTTGCGCCACGCGGCGCGCGCCGCGGCGCTGTCGCCGGCGGACAGCGAGGCCTCGGCCAATGCACCGAGGGCGAGCAGATGCGTGGGCGACGCATCGAGTATCTGCTGCGCGGTCTTGCGCGCACTGGCGAAATCCCCGCCCACGGCCTGGATCAGGCTGAGATGATAGAGCCCATCCGCATCGAGGGGCATGGCATTCTGGTAGGCCTGCGTAGCCATGGGCACGAAGAACTTCGCGCGCTCCTCGTTTCCCTGTGAGCGCTCCTGCATGATCCGGTTGAACAAGCGGTCGGCCAGCTCCCGCGGCGTGCCGTCCAGCGGCGGCGGCTGACCCGTCCCGTCACTGCCCGAGGTCGCGCCGCCGGCGAAGGGCGCATCCGCCATTTGCGCCGCGCCGTTGGTGGCAGCGCCCGTGGTGCCCCGGATGGTCGGGAGCATTACGGCGACAATGGCTACGAGGATGGCAGCGCCGGCGACGATCCAGGGCAGCTGCGACGCCTCGGCTCTCGGCGTCACGGGCTGTCCGCACTGCGTGCAGAAGCGGGCGCCGGGCACCAGCTTCGCCTTGCATGAAGGGCAGTTCGATCCGGCCAGCGGCGTGCCGCACGACGGGCAGTACCGGCCATCCGATTCGGTTCGGCAACTGGGACATTTCATGGCAGCAAAGTTACGCAGCGCAGGCGCTTGCGTCCACGCCGCGGAGCAGCGTCCGGCGCCCGCAAGGCTCGCTGATCCACAGGCACGCGGGTATGTTGGGCGCCGGTCGAATACGGGATCGGGATGAACGAATGAGCAAAACGTCGGGCAGGCGCCCCGCAGGCGATGCTCGTGTGCGGCCACGAGCGCGGCAGACCGAAGATGAGCGACTGCTGAGCCGGGTGGAGGAGCGGCGCCGCATCCACGATGCCGTCGTCGACGATTCGTGGCGGGTGTTCCGCATCATGGGGGAGTTCGTCGAGGGGTTCGACACGCTGGCGAGACTGGGGCCGGCCATCAGCATTTTCGGCAGTGCACGGACCAAGCCCGACCAGCCGGAATACGCGGCCGCGGAGGTGATGGCGAGGCTGCTGGTGGAGAACGGCTTCGCGGTGATCACGGGCGGCGGCCCGGGCATCATGGAGGCGGCCAACAAGGGAGCCACGGAAGCGGGCGGCGAGTCCATAGGTCTTAACATCGAGTTACCCTTCGAGCAGGGCACCAATCGCCTATGTCCGGCTGCCCATGCATTTCCACTACTTCTTCGTCCGCAAGACGATGTTCGTGAAGTATGCGGAAGGCTTCATCATCTTTCCCGGGCGGCTTCGGGACCATGGACGAGCTGTTCGAGGCGCTCACGCTGGTGCAGACACGCAAGGTCCGCAATTTCCCGCTGGTCCTCTTCGGCAGCGGGTACTGGGGCGGCCTTTACGACTGGCTGCGGAACACGATGGCGCCGGCGGGCAACATTACACTCGAGGATCTCGACTTCTGCCGCGTCACGGACTCGCCGGAAGAGGCGGTGCGTATCATAACAGAGTGTTATCAGCGCAACTGCACGGAGCCGTCGCTCGAGCCGACCGACGCGGAATTGCGACGCGCGATTCCGCGGGTGAAGGCGAAGCGCGCGCCCCGATCCCGGAACTGATTGCCGAGCGCTGTGGCGTGCGCGGCCTGTCGCGCGCCACGGGGCAGAACCGGACCATGGCCAAGAGAAAGCAAAGCCGTCACCTGCAGGGGCGGCCCATTGCGCCGCAACCCATTGCGGCCGACATGAGCGCGGCCGACGTCATTGAGCGCACCTTCCTGGCGTACAACGCCGGCCGCCTGCGGGAAGGCTGCCGGCTGTTCGTGGAGCGCATGCTGGAGGCGGACGTCACCATTGGTGTGTCGCTCACGGGAGCGCTCACGCCGGCGGGACTGGGCATGAGTTCGCTGATTCCGCTGATCGAAGCGGGCTTCATTGACTGGATCGTGTCGACGGGGGCCAATCTCTATCACGACACGCATTTTGGACTGGGCATGGAGATGCGGCAGGGCAACCCCTTCGCGTCGGACATTGAGCTGCGGGCCGAAGAAGTGGTGCGCATCTATGACATCTTCTTCGACTACTCCGTGCTGCTCGACACGGACGCGTTCTTTCGCGAGGTCATTCGCGCGCCCGAATTCCAGCGGCCCATGTCGACGGCCGAGTTCCACAATCTCTGCGGTCGCTACGTAGCGGAACGACAGAAGGCGCTGAAGCAGAAAGGCAAGTCGCTGCTGGCCACGTGCCACGAGTACGATGTGCCGGTCTACACATCATTGCCGGGCGATTCCTCGATCGGCATGAACGTGGCCGCGGGCGCGCTGCAGGGAAATCAGCTGGTTCTGGACGTGAGCGCCGATGTCAACGAGACGGCCGCCATTGTACTGCACGCGAAGCGCAGCGGCGGCCGCAGCGCGGTGCTCATCTTCGGCGGTGGCAGCCCCAAGAACTTCATGCTGCAGACGGAACCGCAGATCCAGGAAGTGCTGGGTATCGAAGAGAAGGGTCACGATTTCTTTCTGCAGTTCACGGACGCCAGACCCGACACCGGCGGTCTGTCCGGGGCGACGCCGGCGGAGGCAGTGAGCTGGGGCAAAGTCGATCCGGACCGGCTGCCCGACGCGGTGGTGTGTTATACGGATTCGACGATTGCCATGCCGCTGCTCACGGCGTTCGCGCTGACTCGCCATGCGCCACGAGCGCCGAAGCGCCTTTATGCGCAGCGTGCCGACATGATGCGGCGACTGCTGGAGGAGTATCGGGCGTCGGCACGGAGGTAGGGGGTGGGCGCCGGGTCGTGCGTCTGGACCTGCGTTGCCGGGGCTGGTTGCTCGGGCTGGTTGCCGGGGAACGTTGGCCGAACGGATTGAGCGCCGTTTCCGGGCTGGGGCCGGGGAACGAGACGGACCTCGATAATGCCGCGTTAGTTGGGGGCCGCCGAGGAACCTGGGATCGGTGCCCTTCAGCGGCGCAACAGGGTGGCGCGGTAGCTGCGGCTCAGGCGCAGCGTCTGGCCGTCGTGCAGGACGACATCGTGTTCACCGTGCCAGCCGGGACGGATTTCGCGGACGCGGTCCATGTTGACGATGGCCGAGCGGTGGATGCGCGCGAACTGGCGGGGATCGAGGCGTAGGGCCAGGGCGGTCATGGTGCCGCGCATGAGGTAGCGTTCGCCGTGCGCGTGGATGCACAGGTAGTTCGCGGCTGCCTCAACCCAGTCGATTTCCTGGACGCGCAGCAACACGAAGCGATCGCCTGCCCGAACCGTCAGCTGATGCGCCAGCTCGCCGGCGCTCTCACCGCCATCCGACAGTGCGCGCTCATTGAGCAGTCGGAAATGCGCTCCGCCGCTTCCGGTCTGCCGAACGCGATTTCGTGGCGCACGTGCGCGAGAGCGCATTGGAACCGCTCGGCAGTGAACGGCTTGAGCAGGTAGTCGAGGGCGTGCACCTCGAAGGCGCGCAGGGCGAACCTGTCGCAGGCCGTAACGAACACGACTGCGGGCAGACATTCCGCGACAACGCTGGTGGCCGGCCGGCGCTACCACCTTGTTATCGACGCCGCGTGGCGCGATGGCAATGGCGCAATGCTGACATCTTCGTGGGAGCAGTCGTTCCGGGCCACAGCGGCCGATCGCAGCCGGCCGGATCCCGCTCGCTGGTCGCTGACAATGCCAGAGGCGGAAACGCGCCAGCCACTGCGCATCGGGTTCGGCGAGCTGCTGGACCACGCGCTGGCAGCGCGCATGACCGCGGTGTACGCGGCCAATGGTCAGCGGATCGAAGGCGAAGCGCGCGTGGACCCATGGCGACAGCGGCTGGAGTCTTGTTCCGGCGACGCCATGGTCCGCGGGATCGTACGCACTCCGTGTGAACGTCGCCCTCGAGGACGTTGCAGGGAACAGCGTGGCGCGCGTGTTCGATGCCGATCGTGCGGCGGGCGATCCGCCTGCCGAAGCGGCCGCCGCTCCCGGCACACTGCGCGTGATTCCCTTCCGGATTCCACCTCGATCCCGTCCACGAGACTGATCCTCCATCCATTGAAGCCGATCCGCCGGGCCTGATTCCGGGTTGGGTCGCGGGTCGCGCGCCGGGCCGCCTGGTGGCGTATCTTGCGGACATGCGCATTGCGATCACGGGATCCAGCGGATTGCTGGGCACGGCGCTGCGGCGCGAGTTCGCGCAACGCGGCTGGGGAGTCACGCGGCTGGTCCGCGGTACGGCGAGCGGGCCGGACGTTGCTGCGTGGGATCCGGTCAGCGGCGTCGTCCAGACGGAACGGCTGGAGGGCCACGACGCCGTCGTGCACCTGGCGGGCGAGAACATTGCCGGGCTGTGGACATCGGGAAAGAAGCAGCGCATCGAGCAGAGTCGTGTGCGCGGCACGCTTGTGCTCGTGCAGGCGCTGCTCTCGCTGCGCGCGAAGCCAGCGATGCTGCTGTCCAGCTCGGGCGTGGGATACTACGGCAAGCGTCCCGCGGCCGAGGCGGTGACCGAAGATGCGCAGCCGGGCGCCGGGTTCATGGCGAACGTGTGCGAGCGGTGGGAAGAAGCGGCGACGCGGGCGGAGCCGGCAGGCATTCGCGTGGTGCGCATGCGCACCGCGCCTGTGCTGACGCCGGAAGGCGGCATGCTGGCAGCCATGCTTCCCGTATTCCGCATGGGTCTGGGCGCGTCCTTCGGCAGTGGCGAGCAGCCCTGGCCGTGGATCGCCCTGGACGACATGGTGCGCGCCATCCTGCACATCATGGAGCACAGCGAGCTGAGCGGACCCATGAACATGGCCTCACCCGGGGCCGTGACTAACGCCGAGTTTGCGAGCGCGCTGGCGCGGGCGGTGGGACGCAGTGCGCAGCTGCGCATACCGGAGTGGGCGGCGCGGCTGGCGCCCAACGGCATGGGTGACGAGCTGCTGCTCAGCGGGGCACGCGCGGTACCGGCAAGACTGCTGGAGACCGGCTTCGTCTTCCACTGGCCGGAGCTGGGTGCGGCGCTGCAGGCCATGCTGGCGGAGCGCTGATAACACGGTGTAATCAGGGAGCGGCGCGGCCACGGCCGGGGCGAGGAGCTGCAATCATGAATCCGCGAATCGGTGGATCGATCATGGCGCTGCTGGGGACAGTGTCGCTGGGCGTGAACGCCGCGGCCGGGCAAAGGCCGACGAGCATGGCGGGGCGCTCGACCGTCTATGCGCCGCACGGCATGGTGGCGACCAGCCAGCCGCTGGCGAGCACGGCGGCGCTGGCCGTGCTGCAGCATGGCGGCAACGCGGTGGATGCCGCGGTGACGGCCGCCGCGGTGCTGGCCGTGGTCGAGCCACACATGACGGGCATGGGCGGCGACGCTTTCGCGATGATCTGGTCGGCGAAGGACGGCACGCTCTACGGCCTGAACGCGAGCGGCCGCGTCGGGCTCGCTGATGACGCGGGCCACGCTGGTGGCGCGCGGGCGCACGCACATGCTGGGTCGCAGCGCGGAGTCGATCACGGTACCGGGCGCGCTCTCGGGCTGGGTGTCCCTGCTGCAGCGCTTCGGCACGATCTCCGTCGCCGATGCGCTGGCGCCCGCGATCCGACTGGCCGACGAGGGCTTTCCAGTGTCCCCCATCATCGCGAGCGAGTGGGCGGCGCAGACCGACCTGCTGAAGCGCGACCCGGGCGCACGCGCGACCTACCTCATCGGAACGGCGAACGCGCGCCGCACGCGGGTGAGTGGTTCCGCAATCCGGATCTGGCGAAGACGTTCCGCGAGTAGCGGCGCAGGGTCCGGGCCTCCTGTATGGCGGCGCGCTGGGCAAGCGCATCGCGGAGCACGTGCAATCGCTGGGCGGATTCCTGACGCCCGAGGATTTCGCGGCGCACAAGGCCGACTGGGTCGAGCCGATCTCCGTACCCTTCAAAGGCTACCGCGTGTGGGAGCTGCCGCCGAACGGCCAGGGCATCGCCGCACTGGAAATGCTGCGCATCCTCGAGCCCTACGACCTCAAGGCCATGGGCCACAATTCGGCGGCGTACCTGCACCACCTGATTGAAGCGAAGAAGATCGCCTATGCGGACATCGAGCATTACGTGGGCGATCCCGCGCAGATGACGATACCGCCCGAACGGCTCCTGTCGGACGATTTCATTCGCGCGCGCAGAGCGGAGTTGAACGAGACGCACGCAGCGGAGCACGTCGACCCGGGTGAGGCGACGACAACGAGCGAGACCATCTACCTGACCGCAGCGGACGCGCAGGGGAACATGATTTCGTTCATCAACAGCAACTACGACGAGTTCGGCTCAGGCATCGTCGTGCCCGGAACGGGCTTCGTGATGCAGGATCGCGGATCGGGCTTCACGCTCGTGGAGGGTCTGGCCAACACAGCAGGACCGCGCAAGCGCCCGTTCCACACGATCATTCCCGCGTTCGTCACGAAGACGACGCACCCGCAGGGTGTGCTGCGCGATGCGACCGGCGAAGAGCCGTGGCTGTCATTCGGCGTGATGGGTGGATCCATGCAGCCGCAGGGGCACGTCCAGGTGCTGCTCGACCTGCTCGTGTTCGGGATGGACCTGCAGCAGGCCGCGGACGCGGCGAGGTTCCGACACCTGAGCGGCCGGCGCGTGGCGCTGGAGACGCCGATAGGCGACGACGTCCGTCGGGCCCTCGCCGCGATGGGACACGAAATCGCAGACGAGACATTGGTCGCGTTCGGCGGCGCCCAGCTGATCATGCGGCTGGCGAAGGGTTGGGCCGCCGGTTCGGACCCGCGCAAGGACGGCATGGCCGTGGGCTACTGACGCGGAGGGTCGTAACGATCTGAAGCAACGCACCCCGCCGATCGTGCACCAGGGTGGTGCAAACCACCCTGGATCCGGCACCCGCCAAAATCTGTAATCCATTAACCTGCGCATAGTTACGCTTCTCCTGCGGTTTCGGCCCGATGTCTGCCTCTGTGCGGGCCGGATCGGGCGCGACACAATGCCCACAGCGGGAGGCGGAGAAGATCATGCGGGCGAGTGCGCAAATGAGCGGCGGCACGGTACCCAGCGGCGGCCATGATGGCGGGCCGGGGGTCGAGTCGATAGTCCTGGCGGCGGCGGACATGCGCGCGCCCCTGACAGCGATTCTGACGCTGGCCCAGGTGTTACGCACGTCGACGCGCCGTGACCAGGAGGAGATTCGTCGCCGACAACTTCGCATTCATCTACTGCGCCGCACTGCAGGCGCACAGCATGGCCGATGACATGATCGAGCTGTGGGGCGCACCGGATGGCATCAGCAGCGCCGAGGCCACGAGCTTCTCGGTGCGGCAGCTGCTCGAGGGCACCGGCGACGTGCTGGGCCCCATGCTGGAGGAGAAGCGGGTCCGGCTGTCCACGGTCGTGGAGGGCACGGACGAATACCTGGGCGATTCCGTGGCGATCGGCCGCGTGCTGCTGAACCTCGCGACGACCGCGCTGGAATACACAATCGACGATGTGATCGAAATCAGGGTTCTGCCGATCGACGAGCAGCATTCTCGAGTTCAAGGTGTGCGGTCCGGGAATCGCCGACAGCATGACATGCCGTGAAAACGGGGCGAATCGATCGGTGAGCTCGAAGGCGTCCCTGCGCCTGGCGGTGTGTCGCAAGCTGCTGTCCGCGATGGGCTCGAAGCTGGAAGTCGCCTCGCCATCCGAGCACGGCGAGTGCTACTCGTTCGTGATCAACGCACCAGCGATCCAGGAGAGTCACGCGGCCTGAGGGGCAAGCCCCCGGGTCGCCCCGAGCCCCGAGCCCCGAGTCCGGGTCAGTCAACTCACGAGCGGCTCCGTCGAGGCAGCGCGACGACCTACTCAAGCCGCCAGACCGGATTTCGGGGCTCGGTCCTATTTCGGGGCTCGGTCCTTCTGGTCGAGCCCCTCTGAGCGCAGATTCTCTTTTCCCGGCCTTCCTCACTTACGGTCCGTGGGCGCCTGTTATCGGACCGTCCTGGCGTTCTTTCCTTCCGGCCGACGCGACTATCACGGCGACGCATCCGCGAATCGAATCCGTGATTCGGATGGGGTCGGGGGGTCGCGGGCATTGCTGGTAGTGGCATAACGCAAGAATGCCAAGCTGGTCCGAGGCGATATGAAGCGATGGGTCGAACGGACCATTGTGGCGTTCTTTCCATCCGGCGAGTGATGCGATCCACGACGCCAAGGCGCATCGAAGCCGCGTGGTCGATGACTATCGATATCGCCAGCTATGAATTGAGCGACCGCCACCCGGGATAGCAGGACGGTCCGTGCCGCGTTGCCGCCCCTTGGTGGTGGTGCTAATTTCGAGCGTTCTTCCAGGACGGGAAACGAGCAGAGCCTGATGGCTACAACTCCGGTCCCCGCAAGCGGATACGCGCCAGCGGGGAAAGATACGGGAATTGTGAAATCGAAGGGGACGGCCCGCCTTCCGATTCTGGAAGGCGAGCCGTTGCCTTTGGGTACGCGCAAGCCGGAGTGGCTGAAGGTGCGCTCGCCGGGGGGCACGAACTACCTGCGCCTCAAGAAGCTGATGCGCGGGGCGCGTCTGCATTCGGTCTGCGAGGAAGCGGGCTGCCCGAACATTGGCGAGTGCTGGGAAGCCGGCACGGCCACGTTCCTGATCCTGGGCGATGTCTGTACGCGTGCGTGCAAGTACTGCGCGATCGCGCACGGCATGCCCACCGAGCTGGATTGGGATGAGCCGCGGCGGGTGGCGGATGCGGTGGCCCAGCTGGAGCTCGAACACGTTGTTATCACGAGCGTGAACCGGGACGAGCTGCAGGATGGCGGCGCGGCGATTTTCGCGGAGACGATCCGCCAGTGCCGGGTACGCCGGCCCGGGATGACCATTGAGGTGCTGATTCCGGATTTCAAGGGCGACGAAGATGCGTTGCGGATGTGGTGCGAGGCGCGGCCGGACATCCTGAATCACAATCTCGAGACGGTGGAGCGACTGCACCCGTGGGCGCGGCCGGGAGGCCGCTACTGGCGCAGCATCTCGCTGCTGGGTGCGGCGAAGCGGATGGACCCGGCGATGCTGACCAAGTCGGGGATCATCCTGGGCCTCGGCGAGGCGCGGGAGGAGATCGGCCAGGCGATGGCGGATCTGCGCAAAGCGTCCGTCGATATCCTGACGCTCGGGCAGTACCTGCGGCCTTCCGTGCACCACGCACCTGTGGCCAGGTGGGTGAGCCCGGACGAATTCGCGCGATTGGAAGCGGACAGGCGAGCAGGAGCTGGGCTTTCAGCACGTGGAGTCGGGCCCGCTGGTGCGTTCGAGCTACCATGCCGAAACGCAGGCGAGGACGGTGCGGGCGGGTGGTCCTGGCGAGATCCGCGAAATCCTCGAGGCCGGCGTGCCCGCACCGGCGGAATCAAGGAATCCGCCCGGGGCGGATGGTCTGGTTCAGATCGAATCGAAACGTCAGGCGGTATGAGCGCGCCGGTGGCAGGACGCCGCCGGTCGCTGCCAGCCTTGATCAGTAACCATATTTCGACGCGACAACGCGGCTGATTCGGCGTCCGCGCACGGGGAGGCGTTGGTGCCCGCGGGCGATCGCGCACGGAGTGGAGAACGACAATGGCAAGCACGGAGACTGCCGAGAGCCGGTCGCGCGGGCGCGCGGCCAATGGGCGGAAGGCCCAGCTCGAAGGGCTCGAGCGCGAGCAGCTGCAGCAGATCCTGCATCAGATGCTGCTGGGTCGACGCTTCGAGGAGCGGGCCGCTGAAGCGTACGCCGTGGGCAAGATCGGCGGGTTCTGCCACCTCTACATTGGACAGGAGGCAGTGGCTGCCGGCACGATGGCGGCGCTGAATCCCGACGATTACGTGATCACGGCGTACCGGGAGCACGTCCAGGCGCTGCTGAAGGGCATCAGCGCGCGCGCGGTCATGGCCGAACTGTACGGCCGTGCGGATGGCTGCTCGGGTGGCCGGGGTGGCTCGATGCACCTTTACAGTGCTCAGCACCATTTCATGGGTGGCTGGGGCATAGTGGGCGGACAGATTCCGCTCGCGACGGGCATCGGCTGGGCCATTCGCTACAAGCAGGCGCAAGCTGGCGCCAACGCGGACAATCCGGCCGAGAACGGGAGTGGCCGTGGTCCTGCGCGCAACGCGCGCAACGACGCGGCCGCACAGGTCTGCGTGTGCTTCATGGGGGAAGCGGCCGTGAATCAGGGTTCCTTCCACGAATCGCTGAACATGGCTGAACTCTGGAAGTTGCCGGTCATCTGACATTGTCGAGAACAACTGGTTCGGCATGGGCACGGCCTGGAACCGGGCGGCGGCGGAGCTGAGCATCGCGAAGAAGGCGGACTCCTACGGGATGCGGTCCGCCGCGGTGGATGGGATGGATGTGCTGGCCATGCGCGCGACCGTGCTTGGAAGCGGTGGAGCTGGCGAGGCGGGAGGGGAAGCCGACGCTGATCGAGGCGCAGACCTATCGCTTCATGGGGCACTCGATGTCGGACCCGGTCAGTGGCGTCTATCGCACGAAAGAGGAGCTGGAGGAGCACAAGGCGAACGATCCGATCCGGATTTTCATCGATCGCCTGCAGGACGCGGGTCTGCTGACGGAAGCGGAGCTGAAGTCGATCGATGCGCGCGCCCACGATGAGGTTCAGGACGCCGTGGACTTCGCGGAAGCATCGCCGGAGCCGGATCCAGCCGGGCTGCGCGAGCACGTGTACACGGACATGAACGTGCACGGTCGACTGTTCTTCGATGCGCTCGCCGGATCCGGGAGCCCGCACGGGCCAGTCGAGGAGTAGGAGGAAGCGATGGCCGTGATGATGTATCGCGAGGCGTTGAACCAGGCGCTGGCGGAAGAGATGGAACGCGACGCCAGCGTTTTCGTGATGGGCGAAGAAGTAGGCCTCTACAACGGCGCCTACAAGGTGTCGAAGGGGCTGCTGGACCGCTTCGGTCCGTTGCGCGTGGTGGACACACCGATTGCCGAGCTGGGCTTCGCGGGCATTGGCGTGGGTGCGGCGATGCTGGGGCTGCGGCCCGTCATCGAGTTCATGACCTTCAACTTCTCGATGCTGGCGCTGGACCAGGTGTTCAACAGTGCGTCGAAGGTGCTGTACATGTCGAACGGCCAGTTCCACTGCCCGATCGTGTTCCGCGGACCGACGGGCGCGGCACTGCAGCTTTCGGCGCAGCACTCGCAGGCGCTGGAATCGACGTACGCGCATTTCCCCGGCCTCAAGATCTGCACGCCGGCCACACCGGCCGATGCGAAAGGGCTGCTCAAGGCGGCCATTCGCGACAATGATCCCGTGGTGGTGATGGAGGGCGAGCTGCTCTATGCGCTCAAGGGCGAAGTGCCGGACGGTGAGCACATTGTGCCGCTGGGTGTGGCGGATGTGAAGCGCGAGGGCAGCGATGTCACGCTGATCACGCACGGCAAGATGGTGCACGTGGTGCTGCAGGCGGCCGCGCAGCTGGCCAAACAGAATGTTAACGCGGAAGTCATTGACCTGCGCTCGCTGCGGCCGCTGGATGTGGAGGCGATCCTGCGCAGCGTGCACAAGACGAACCGGGCGGTATACATTGAGGAGGGCTGGCCCTTCATCGGCATTGGTGCGCAGATCGTGGACATCATCCAGCAGGAAGCTTTCGACTGGCTGGACGCACCGGTGCGACGCGTGACGCAGCTGGATCTGCCCATGCCCTACAGCAAGAACCTGGAGAAGCTGGCGAAGCCATCGGCCGACCGCATCATCGCGGCCTGCAACGACGTGCTGTACCGCGCCTGAGCGAACGAAAGCGAGCGGCGGAATGGCGACAAGAGTCCACATGGAGGCGCTGTCCCCCACCATGGAAGAGGGACAGCTCGTCCGCTGGCTGAAGCAGGAAGGCGACGCCATCAACGAGGGTGACATCCTCGCCGAGATCGAGACGGACAAGGCGACGATGGAGCTGGTGGCGCGCGGCGGCGGCGTGCTGCGGCGCATCGGGCTGCCCGCGGGCGGCACCGCGAAGGTCGGCCAGGTGATCGCAATCATTGCAAAGCCAGACGAGGAAATCGGTGCCGCGCTGGCGGAGTTGAGCAGCGGCAACGGCGGCGCGCCGGACAAGGCCACGGCCGCTGCGGCGGCAGGCTCATCAGCTCCGGGCGGGCTGGCGGCGCCGGCCGCGCCGGCTGCCGTCGCAACCCCGCCGGCACGAGCCGCCACTGCGGCTGCACCCACCGCATCAGGCTCCTCGCCGGCTGCATTGGGCGACGATGGGCGCGTGCGGGCGTCGCCACTGGCTCGCCGCATTGCGTCCAAGGCAGGCATAGCGCTGGAGGCTGTGCAGGGATCGGGACCGGGCGGTCGCATCATCAAGCGCGACATTGAGGCGGCCGCACAGGCGCCGGCCGCTGCGGCGAGGTTCGATCTGGCCGCGGGACCGGACGTGGAGGATGTCCCGGTGTCGCAGGTGCGCAAGACGATCGCGAAGCGGCTGGTCACGTCGATCGGGCCGGTACCGACGTTCTACCTCTCCATCGAGGTCGATATGACTCGCCTGTTAGCGGCGAGGGAGCAGGTGAACAGGCGGCTCGAGGCGAGCGGCACGAAGGCATCGATCAACGACTTCATCCTCAAGGCCGTGGCCATGGCTCTGGCCCGGCACCCGGAGGTGAACGCGTCGTGGGGCGAGTCGGTGATCCGTCGCCATCACCGCGTACACGTGGGTGTGGCGGTGGCCATCGAGGACGGGCTGATCACGCCGGTCATCAGAGATGCGGACCGCAAGGGCGTGGCGCAGATCGCGGCGGAAGTGCGCGAGCTGGCGGGTCGCGCGCGCGAAAAGAAGCTGAAGCCCGAGGAGTACACGGGCTCGACCTTCTCGCTCTCGAACCTGGGCATGTTCGGGATCGACGAGTTCACGGCGATCATCAACCCGCCGGAGGCGGGCATCCTGGCGCTGGGCCAGGTGACGGAGAAGGTGGTGGTGGAGAACGGGCAGATGGTGGTGCGTCCACGGCTGCGGGCGACGATGAGCTGCGATCATCGCGTCGTGGATGGCGCCACGGGCGCGCGCTTCCTGCAGACGGTGCGCGCGTTCCTGGAGGAGCCCGTCATGATGCTGGTGTGATGCGGACAGGCCGGACAACTTCACTGACAATGTGTTAGAGAGGGCGGGTCCCCGTCACGGGCAGGGCGGCGACAGTGGCGCTCGCCTGTCCGTGAACGGACGGACCGGACCCTGCACGGGGGAGGCAACACGGTGGCGGACAACTCATACGATCTGATCGTGATCGGCGGCGGGCCGGGCGGCTACGTGGCGGCGATCCGCGCGGCACAGCTGGGCATGAAGGTGGCCTGCATCGAGGCCGACAAGCTGGGCGGCGTGTGCAACGCAATCGGCTGCATTCCGACCAAGGCGCTGCTGGAAAGCGCCAAATACGCGAAGAAACTGCCGGACCTGGCCGACTTCGGCATCACCGTTTCCGATGTGAAGCTGGACATTGGCGTCGCGGGCAAGCGGGCGAAGAAAGTCGCAGACCAGGGAATGCGCGGCGTCGTCTTCCTGTTCAAGAAGCACAAGATCGAGACCGTGGCGGGCTGGGCCCGGCTGGCGGGCGGTAACAAGGTGTCAGTCAGTGGCAAGGATGGCGACCGCACGACTGAGCGCGCAGCACATCATCCTGGCGACCGGCTCGCGGCCGAAGTCGCTGCCCATTCTGAAGATCGATGGCGACCGCGTGTGGAGCAGCGATACCGCGGTGTTTCCCTCGGCGACGCCTGCGACGCTGGGCATCATTGGCGCGGGCGCGATCGGCATGGAGTTCGCCGACATCTACAGCGCGTTCGGCTCGAAGGTCACGATCATTGAGGCACTCGATCAGGTGCTGCCGCTGGAGGACACGGATTCGGCGACTGTCGTCGAGAAAGCCTACAGGAAGCGCGGCATTGAGGTGCACACCAGTGCACGACTCGAGAAGGCCGATGTCGGCAAGAACGGCGTGACGCTGACCCTCGCGACCAAGGATGGGAAGTCGAAGACCATCGAGGTGGAGCGCGTGCTCATGGCGGTGGGGCGCGCGCCGATCGTCGACGACATTGGCCTGGAAAAGGCCGGCGTGCAGGTGGAGCGGGGCTTCATCAAGGTGGACGACAACCTGCGCACCACGGCGGCGGGCATATACGCGATCGGCGACTGCGCGCGTCCCCCGCTGCTGGCGCACAAGGCCTCACACGAGGGCGTGCACCTCGTGGAAGCGCTGGCCGGCGTGGGGCACGGCACGGTCGACTACAACAACATACCCAACGTCACCTACTGCCATCCCGAAGTCGCGTCCGTCGGGCTGACGGAGAAGCAGGCGAAGGAAAAAGGGCTGGACTTCGAGATCGGGTCGTTCCCGTTCAGCGCCAACGGCCGCGCACGCACTGCCGGCGAGACGGACGGTTTCGTGAAGGTGATCCGCGACAAGAAGTACGGCGAGATCCTGGGTGCGCACATTGTGGGCTTGAACGCGAGCGAGATGATCGCGGAATTCGTCGTGGGCCGCGCGCTCGAGACGACAGCCGAAGAAATGGACAGCGCGATCCATCCGCACCCGACCATGTCGGAGGCGATCGGCGAGGCGGCACTCGGATCGATGGGGCGGGCGCTGCACATTTGAAGCGGGCGAACGGCGGGGCTGGGTCTGGGGCTCGGGCTGGGGCTGGGGCTGGGGAACGGCGGTGGTGCGTGGTCATGGGCGGGGTCGCCTTTCCGATGTGAAGCCGCGCGACGAAGGGGGCGCTGATCGTCGGGGTGCGCCCTGTCCGGCGGCATTGATCGGCGGCAGTTAAGGGTTGAGGCAACTTCCCACCCCGGCGACACGGGCAAACATCGTGTTAGTGGAGCAGGAGTTTGCGCGCGGGGTCGATGACGATGCGGGTTACGGGAGACGAGACGCTGGGTGGCAGGGGGAACGAGCTCGTGCGCGCGGCGAGCGGGACGGTGACGCGAACGCTGCCCGAGGCAGTGATCAGGTCCACATTGACATGCAGCTGAAAGACCGGGCCGTCCTGCCGCTGCGTCAGCACCAGACGCGATGCTTCGATTGACGCGGTCAGCTGCGGGATCACCTTCGCTTCCACCCATGGCGTCATGAAGTCACGCAGGTCCCTGCCTGCGGCGCTGCTCATCCGGTCGAGGAAGGCGATGTAGTCGGGCTGTCTGTCGGCCGGTATGGCCATCCAGGCGCGCATGCCGCCATCGAAGGCTGCCTGTCCGATTTCCTCCTCGAGCATCTTGAGCACCCATGCGCCCTTCCCATACGACACGCCGCTGTTGAGCGCGTCGCCTGCCAGGCTGGCCTTGCCTTCGTAATCTCCGGTCAGATATTCGTGGCGCTGCGCATCCCAGTACTTCTGCTCGACATCGGCGCCATACACATCACGCAGGATCAGGGAAGCGGCCCACGTCGCCCATCCCTCGCTCAGGAACAGGCGCGCGCTGCCGGCAGGGTGGGTCCAGCCGTGCGCGATCTCGTGGCCGAAAGGCGTGCCCGGCTGCGGCTCGGAAAACATGAGCAGCCAGCCGTTGAGCGATGCGGCGATTACATTATTCGAGCGGAAGAGCCAGCCTTCACCGGGTCGCGCACGCTGCTGCACCACGGCGAGGTAGTCTGCTTGCGGGGGGCCGAAGCGAGCGCTGTACACGCGCACGATGCGCTGGAACGCAGCGGCGAGAGTATCGGCCGGGGGCCTGAAGCCGGGCGTGGCGAACACAGTGAAGCGATAATTGCCGACGCGCCGCTCGCTGGGAACCCAGTCCCGGTCATAGAACAGCGACAGCGCGCCCGCAGGCACGGCTGCTGCGGCCGTGACGATACGGGTGCCGTGCAGGATCGTGTCGGTTTGCGGCAGGTCGGTAGCGACGCGCACGCCGGACGGCGCGCGCACGTTGATGTGAACGGCCGCGGCGTCGTCGAACCAAACGATGGGATGCCACATGTACTGGCCGCGCACGTGCCCGAAGTCCGGCAGGAAGCGCGCGGAATTCACGGGTGCGCTCGAGTCCTGCGCGATGTCCAGGCGGTAGTTGAGGACGACAGGCGTGTCCTGGTCAGCCGGAGCATCGAGCCAGAGCACGCCGCCGCCGAACAGATGGTGCGCGTCACGGCCGGCCACGCGCACCGTGTCGAGCATGGCCGCGTGGTTGAGATGGAACAGCGCACCGTGCGACGATTCGACTTCGAGGTCCAGTGAATCCGTGACATCCAGGCCGAGTCCGGGCCGCAGCACGACGTGCAGGCGATGCGCGAGAATGCGCGTCTGCTTCGCCATGGGCAGCGCGTGCACGAGACGCCAGAGGCCATCGCGGCCGCGACCCGCCTGATAGAGGCCGGAGAAGTCGGCAGCGGCCAGCGTCTCGTCGCCAGTGCTGCGGAAGCGTACGAATCCCGTGAGCAGCAGCGTGGCGGAATCAGCGGTGGCGCCCGTAACGCGCGCGACTTCAGCCACTGCCGGATGCGCGTTGCGCACCGCGTCCGTGAGCAGGGCGACGCCTCTGGCAAAGGGGAAAATGCGGGCGAAACGCGTGGTGTCACCGCGGGCGAAGCGGACACGGACGGAGTCGGCCAGCGCCTGCGCCGTGGCTACGCCCTCGGTTGAGGAAGCGGCCTGCGCCTCCAGCCGGGCTGACGCGGCGGTCAGGCAGCAACCGGCGAGAGCTGCGTGCAACAGTCTCGGTGACACGAATCTCATGGCAGTCTGGAAGTTGGACACAACGCAAGGCTGTGCGGTTGGCTCCTGGCAGTTCTTGCTGGACTTGCGAATGCGGCAGATCACCTGGCTGTGAGCGTGACTCCGCGCCAAAGTACACACACTTCCGGGTTGTAACCGCGCGTTAAGTGGAGCGGGGTATGCGCGGACCAGTTCCAGGCCGGCAGAGGCCGGCCCGGAACGTTCAATACAGCAGACTCAGCTGCGTTGCGCGGCTACTTCCCCTTCGGAATGCTGTCCGGATGACTGAGCGAGTACACGTACGCAGCGACGGCGCACACCTGAGCATTGTTGAGTTGTGCGCCGCCGAACGGGGGCATGGGCGCCGGGTGGCTCTTGGGCTGTGGCACACCCTTGGGCACCAGGCCTGCGATGGCCACGAAGGAGCCGTCGATGTTGAGCCACGTCTTGTCGGTGAGATCCGGCGCGAGAGGTGTTCCCTTTGCATCCGTGCCGTGACAGGTGGCACAGTTCCCCGCGCCGCCGAACACCTTCTTGCCGCTCGCGACCAGAGCAGCCGTGGGTTTCGTGCAGGGATCCTGGCTGCGCGCGCCAGCCTGGGTTTCGCGGCGGCCGACCGACAACGTGACCGGCGAGGTGGCCGGGCAGGCCGCTGGAGGCACCGCGGCGAGGACAGCGGCAGCCGCACCCTGGCGCCCTGCGGCGAGCGAGGTCGTGAGCAGGGTCGCGAGGATGAGGAGCCTGCCGTGACTGTTCATTGCCAACATTCACCTCCCGCGCTCCGGCGCGGCCAGGATGGACAAGACCGGCCACACAGCGTGGGTGGCCGGCAATGCGTTCAGAACACGAGCCATGCTACCAGGTACAGGGTGTTATTGTTCGAGGCATTGCGCCCGAAGCCGTCGTAGCCGGTCGATCCACCATTGAATTTCGTGTAGGCCACATACTGCAGCGACAGGCGGGTGTTGAGCCAGGGATTGTAGTCGAGCTCGGCAACAAGCCCGTTACTGTTCGGCCGACCCGACGCACTGCCCGTCACCTCGCCGGGGGCATAGAGATTCGGATCGGCGTCGCCGGACGAGCCGAAATAGGCGAGCGCAGCGCCAACGCCCGGTGGCAGAAGCACCTGCCCGTCGAGCTTCCAGCTGCGCAGCCCATTCTTGATGTTGGCCGCGTCGCCATCCATGAATGACGCCGTAAGCGTCTGCTCCTCATGAATGTAGCTGCCATGTGCCGAGAAACTCGAGCGGCCGAGCATGCGCTGCCACTGGCCGTCGAATCCCACATCGGTAAAGGTATTGGTTGCGCCGGAAACGCCGGTCGGAAACTGGCGAGTGGACAACCCGAAGGTGCCAATCTCCACCGAATGCGAGCCAATGTCCCGTGCGAGTGCCAGCCGCCAATACGGTGTTATACCCTTGATGGTGCCCTCGGAATTCTGGTCGGCCGGGTGCGGGCCGCCCTGCGGCGCGGAGCGGTACCCTGAGAGTTCGGCGTACACGAGGTTGTTCCAGAAAACGTAGCCACCAATCCCCGCCACTCGCTGAGCCAGGTCATCACTGATAGAGGGAGCCGCGGAAGGTCCGGGCGCGACCGGCGAAGAAGCGAAAGGAAAGCCCCAGACAGGCGTGGAATTCCAGACGTCCTGGACCGTGGGGCTGTTATTCACCGTCACGCCGAAGATCATCGGCTTGCTGGCGACCGTGGCGTGCGACGCGTAGCGGATGTCTGCATTGTCCCAACCGAATGAGCCATCCACGCCGCTGTAGGTGAATTGCAGGAACGTGCCCAGTTTAGGCGTTATGGCTTCGCCGACGAAGAGGCTCAACTGGTCGGGAAACTCGACCGAGTTGTTCTGTGTCCCCGACGGCTCCTTCGAAATCGTGGTGGTCGACACCTCGGCCATGACCGAAAGCGGCGGAATCAGATCGAGCGCCAGGCTGGAACTCGCGGCCTCAGCGCTGACGACCACCTTTTCGATTCCCGACAGTGTGTACCCATTCAGTTTGAAGAGCCGGCCGAAGGACGTCAGCTGAGGAAACTGCGTGTGGCACGCACTGCAGGGCAGTTTCGTCTGTCGCGAGAAGCTCGGAATGGAGAACTGATGCAATGCGGACAACCTGAATGAGCCGCTGTTGCCCGAAGAGGATGGAGGATCCGTGCTGCTTGCGCTGGCGCGAAGAACGAAGAGCGATGATGCCAACGCCGCGACGGCGATGGATCTACCCAGTGCACGAAGCATGATGGCCTCCTCAGGCGGTGACAAGGGGGTTGGAAGAGCTCTGCCGGTTCGGGCAGAGTGATGTCGGGAAGATTACGAGGTGGTGACGCGGGTACGGGTCGGCAGAATTGCACTGCGGTCGGGGGACGCGTTGCGCCGGGCTCGAGTATAACCCGCCCGGCCATGTCGGGTGCTGCGACGACGGCGAACCTGCTGGCACACCCGCCTCGAATGAGTCAGGCCCCGGCGAGTCTGGCGAAGCGCCGGGCCGTTACCACAGCGCCAAGTATTACAGCGATGGTGGGTTGATGTTGTCGGGACTTGCACCACGTCGGACAGGAAGATCATGACTTGTTTCGCACCGTGGCCGGGCGGGTGCGCGGCGCCGTCTGGAGCTGCAGGCGGTGGCGGCAGCCGATCGGCCAGACTGACAATGTCCTGATGTGAGTTCCGGACCGGGCGATTGCACAGCAACCGGGCGGGGTCAGTCGACGGTGAGGTGGCCGGGCGGACCGGCGATGATTTCGCCGATGGTGTCAGCGGCGGGTGTGCCCGCTTCACGGAGTCTGGAGAGCAACGCATCCAGGCGCTCGGCGGGGAGCGCGATGAGCAGGCCACCGGAAGTCTGGGCGTCGGCCAGGAGGATGCGCACGACGGGATCGACGGAAACGGCAAAAGAAACGTCGCCTGCAGTATCCGTCAGATTGCGCTGCGTACCGCCAGGGATGTGACCGGCGCGCGCCAGCTCGAGCGCGCCCGGCAGCAGCGGCACTGCGGCTGCGCGGATACGCGCGCTCACGCCGCTCGCCCTGGCCATGGAGCGCAGATGGCCAAGCAGACCGAAGCCCGTGATGTCCGTTGCGGCACTCACGCCCACGGCCATCATGCTTTCGGCGGCGCCGCGATTCAGCGTGGTCATACTGGCGACGGCGGTGCGGATCATGTCGGGCGGCGCCGCATCCTTCTTGATTGCAGTGGCGATGACGCCGGTGCCTATGGGCTTGGTGAGCACCAGCAGGTCACCGGGACGCGCGGTGGCGTTGCGCACCACGCGATCAGGGTGCAGCTCGCCGATGACGGTGAGACCGTACTTGGGCTCGGGATCATCCACCGAGTGGCCGCCCACGATGGCGATACCCGCGTCACGGGCGGCGTCGGCGCCGCCCCGCACGATCTCCGTGAGCCAGCCCTCGTGGAGCAGGTCGCGCGGGAAGCACACGATGTTGAGCGCGAAGAGCGGACGGCCACCCATTGCGTAGACATCCGACAGCGCGTTAGTGGCGGCAATGCGGCCGAAATCATAGGCGTCGTCGACAATGGGCGTGAAGAAGTCCAGCGTCGCCACCAGTGCGCGATCCGGAGCGATCCGGTACACGGCGGCGTCGTCCATGGTGCTCGTGTCCACGAGCACGTCCGGGTCCGCGAACGGGACCACGGCGCGCAGGACCTGCGCGAGCTCAGCCGAGCCGAGCTTGCAGGCTCAACCCGCGCCGTGCGACAGCTGCGACAAGCGCAGTCGGGGTCGCTGGTCCCTCGGTTGAGGTTCGGTCATGGTGGTTGAATGGTGGGGCAGCGGGCGGGGTCGGGCAACTGCTGTCGGACCGTCTTGGCATACTTGGGTTGTGCCACGTTTGACCATGATGCCGGCGCAACGTTGAATCGACTACCACTCAGCATACGGGCGCGGGTCGCCGGGATAGCGAAGCCGGCCGGAAGGAAAGAATGCCAGGATGGTCCGAAGCGCCGTTCATCGGACCGTCCGCATACTTGGGTTGTGCCACGTTTGACCATGATGCAGGCGCACCGTTGAATCGACTGACCACTCAGCATACGGGCGCGGGCCGCCGGGATAGCGAGAGCCGGCCGGAAGGAAAGAATGCCAGGACGGTCCGATAGCGTCTTGCCGGAAGGAGTGCGCGCGGACGGTTCGATACGCTGCTGCGCTAGAACCGGAAGCTGGTGGTGATGGTGGTAGTCCAGCGGGTCCATGTGCGGGCGGTCTCCGCGTCGGTGGTGGTTTCGAGTCGGAGACGATGGGACAGCGCTGCCGACAGGTTCAGTTCTGCGCCGGCGCTGCTGCCGAGACGGTCGGGGGCGTAGAGGTTCTCGCGGTTGCGGTGGCGGGTGTACAGCCGGCCGTCGGCGATTACGGTGGCGCGCGCAATGTCGAGGTTCCAGGTGATTGCGGCCTCATCGCCGTGACCGGCGAGTGCGCTGCCCAGCAGCACACCGCGGTCGGTCCAGCCTTCGGAAAGTTCGCCATGCCAGTACCAGGGCGGGTAGCCGCAGCAGTTGCCGGTGAAATGAGTTGCCTCGAGGCCCAGCCCGAGCGCGCGGGCACCGGGCAGTTCCGCCAGCTCGACGCCGGCGATGATGGCGGGCACGATCAGGAATGCCGCGCCCGCGTCGTCGAAGCCCCATTCGGCGTGCAATAACAGCGGTGTTCGCGAAGGCGGCTGCCACACGACGTCCACCGAAGCGACCTGATTCTCGAAATCGCTGTCCTTGCTGGCGACGTCGGTCTGGCCCAGCAGCATCCAGAAGATGCGGGTCGGTGTGACGCCCTCATTGCCCCGGCCGCCGAAGATCGCGGCGCGGTTGATGCCGATGTCGACACGCGCGGCCGGTGCGAAGGAAAACCGTTGCGCCAGGAACCACGGGTGCACGATGTCGCCGCTGCGCTGCATGCGCGCCAGCAGCTGTGCCAGGCGGACGGGCCCGAGGGCCCGCAGGAAGCCGGGCAGCCGGAACCCGTCCACGACGTCCAGGCCACCGCCGTCGAACGCGACGGCATTTCCCAGCACGAGTCCACCAGCGGGCGAGGGTCCGAGACTGAGGGGTCTGCGGCCGACCCAGAGCCGGGCGCGGCCGATGGCGGCGGTCAGGGCAGCGCCGGCGACACTTGCGCCGGTGCGTGACTGCTGCAGATCAGCTTCTGCGGCCACGGGTCCGGCGGCCACGCCGAGTGCCGCTCCGAAACGGCCGTTCGTGCTGTCGGCTCTCGCCCGTGGGCCCGCATAGTCGTAGCCGCCAGGGCTGGGCACGGTGCGGCCTGCAAACAGCTCGTTAGACGTGCGGTCGAGGCTCGCGTGCAGCGCTGCGGCCACACGCAATCCACCCACATTGTACGTCAGGAACTCGCGGCGCAGGCGATCCCGGTAGACGCGGGCCAGGATCCGGAGGGTCCCGTCGTCGTCTGCATCCCGTGCGGCGGGCGGCGCCCCGGCATTCCCGGAGCCGGGCGGTAACAGCGAGTCAGCAGCGGCGCGCTCGAACAGCGTGTTTGCGAACGCGGGCGTGAGGGGCCACGCCAGGGCGGCGTCCGCGGCGCGCAGCAGACCGGCGGCGGTGAGCCGCTGCAGCGCAGTGCGCGACCAGTGCGACACGGGAAGGAATCCAGGCGCGAGCGCCGGCAGCGGCCGCTGCTGCGCCTGCAACGGCCGGGCGAGGCCGAGGGCGAAGAGCAGTGTCGCAACGCGGACGTTGCCGAGGGCCCGATGCACGAAACGGGTGGGGCACGGCGGCGCCGCAGGAATGACCCGGCTGCAGGCGACGACGCACACACGGTTCACGGCGCGGTTCCGACTCCCGGTGCAGCGCCGGCGTCCGCCACGCGAGGCGCGCGCAGGTCGATCTCCATTTCCAGCTCCGACGCCCAGGAATCGGCGGGCGTCGCGAACGGCACGAGCTGGAAACCGGCGCGGACGTAGGACCGGATGGCGGCGCCGTTGGAGGGCGCAACGGAGAGCCAGACGCGCCACCAGCCGGCGTCGCGCGCGCACTGCACGGCGGCACGATTCAGCGCAGTGCCCACGCCGTGATCACGCCAGACCTCGGCGACGAACACGGCCAGCTCGACCGTGTGCTCAGCGAAGGGCACGAGCATGACGTGGCCAATGATGGCTGCGCCCGCGGTGGCCACAAGATGATGGCCATGGGCGAGCAGGCCATCGAGCCAGGCGATCACACGAGCGGGTGTGTCGGGTGGCAGACCCTGCGCGGCGCGTTTCGGCTCGAAGTCGATATAGAGTCTTTCGAGCGCGGCGCGATCCGCGGATGTGTAGAAGCGGATGGACCAGGAAGGCGCAGGACTCTCGCTCACGACTCCGGCGGGGCCGCGGGGCAGTCAGGCCAGCCCCGCGGTTCGCAACTGAGGGTTAGTCGGCCGGTTTCAGATCTCCACGGGCACGCGATTGCGCGCGGGCAACTCGTTGGTGGCGTGGCCGAGGCCATCCGTGTCGGAATCCGGATCCAGCTCGATGGCGGGCCAGCCCACCTTGTAACCCAGCTTGCGCAGTCCCTCGATAATGGGCAGGGGATCGGGTGTCTGCAGCTGCACGATGGCTTCGGAGTAGTGCGCGTGCCCCGTGGGCGGTGCGATCAGGCCGCTGATGTTGACCTTGTGCTCGATGCCGATGACGCGCACGACGCGCGCCAGCTCACCCGCGCGGTTGGGCATGCGCACTTCAATGCGCGCGAGCGGATTGGTCGCGCCGAAGAGCTCGACCAGCGCGCGCAGCAGATCCGTGCGTGTGAGAATGCCGACCAGGCGATTTTCCGCATTGAGCACGGGCAGGCAGCCGATCCTGTTCTCGTACATCTGCTTCGCGGCTTCCTCGATGGGCACGACCGACTGCGTCGTGATGACGTCGCGTATCATGACTTCGCTCACGGTGCGCGTGGCCAGCGCGGCGCGCATTGCCTGCGGGTCATCATGCCACGCGGGTGGCGCGGCGAGTCTGAGCTCGCGCTCGGTGACGACGCCGACGAGTTGTTCCTGCTCGACGACCGGCAGATGGCGGATGCGCTGTGAGCGCGTGAGTTCGAGCGCCTGCCCGATCGTGGCGGACGGAGCGACCGTGTACAACTGTGCCGTCATGCGGGAACCTACGAGCATGATGGACTCCCGTGGCAGGATGCGTCATTGGATTGCGAGGAACATTCGCAAGGTAAGTCGCGAATGCGAAGCGGTCAAGCACGCTCCCGCACGCAGCGCGAACGCATGAACGAGGCGCGCGCGATTGGCGCACTGCGGCGCGATTCAGTCGTGCGGAGTGCACGCGCGTGCAAGCTTCGTCCGCGCATTGCCGCGGCGGACCACAGGAACAGTGCAGGCGACGATGGGTGTTCGGACTGCCGGCCGTACGAAGCGACGCGGTGCGCGCGGCGTCCGGTGGCGCAACGCTGTCGTTGCAGGCAAGCGCATGCGGCCAGGCGTGCGCAAGGATGTTCGGCCGGCGCGGCGCGAGCGAAGCGCTTCAACCTGGCGTCGCGCAGGACATCATCATGGCGCCCATGCGGCCGGGGATCCGCGCGTGACACGGCGGTGCGTCGATCGTCTGACTTGCCCGCGGGCACGTTCCAGATCTTCCGGGCGTGATTCGGCGAAAGCCGGTGCCGTGCTCGTGCGTATGGCGCCGCGACTTGCCTTTGCGGAGGTCGAGTGGGCACAGCTGTCAATCGCGCCCGCGCTCCCGCGCGGCGGCGCACAAGCGTGGGGTGCAGCGCCGGGAGGCGACGCGGGCCATTCGGCCGATTGCCACCGACGTTGTCACTTCCGCTGCCAGGCACCGCGATTCATCCAACATGCCAACCTCTTGTGGCGAGGCCACATAGGGCGGTTCAGCCGGCAATTCGATGACGCTTCGATGACGGCGTGCGGAAAGGTTCGGGGCGCATTACCGCTCACCCGCAACGCGGAGAAGCGCGATGAACCCGCTCGCTGTGGAAGGGAAGTGGCTGCAGCTGTTCTCGCCGCCGTACGACGGCTTCGAGGCGACGGTGGACGATGTGCTGGCCTCGCCCGCGCCGGCGTGTGGCCGGTGCTGTGTGGTGGCTGGTGGACGGTGAGGAGCAGGAGGGGGAGTACGAGCGACTGTTGTCGAGGCCGCCGGGTCTGCCGGTGATCGTGCTGCTGCCGGCAGCGGCGGAGATCCGGCGCACGCTGCCGCTGCTCAACCGGGTAACGGGCCTGGCGCCGCGGTCTGTGCTGCCGGCGCCCTATCTGGGCACGCCGCAGTATCTGCGGCAGGTACTGGCGACGCTGCCCCGCTCGGTGACGGATGCGGCGGTGCGCTATCTCAGACGCCGCGGTGTCCTGCGGACGGAGCCGGTCGAGCACGAGGTGCGGCGCATTTTCGAGCTGGCGGCGGAGGTAGGCAGTGTGACGCGGCTGTCGCGGCGCATGTACACATTGCGGCGCACACTGGGCCGGCATTTCGCGGGTGCGGGGTTGCCGGTTCCGTCGCACTGGCTGCAGTTCGCTCGGCTGCTGCACATTGCGATTCAGCTGCAGCACGATGGGAGCGCGGTGTTCCGCATTGCGACCCGTTCGGGCTATCCCGATGGTTTCACGATGAGCAATCAGATGAAGCGATTGATCGGCTATCGTCCGACGGAGGTTCGCATGTGGCTGGGCTGGGAGTGGATCATTGAGGCGTGGCTTCAAAGGGAGCGCGCGTCCGGCGCTCTCGAGCTCAGCGGGTGAGCGGAGGAGCCAGGAGCAACCCACCGCTTCGACGCATGGCGTACTGGCCTGCCTGCGAAGCAATCAAATTGGACCCAACGGCCAGCGCTTCCGCTTCAACTCGCTCACGGATGATTATGCTACCATTGAGATCGCTCGCCGACAGAAGCTCTGCCAACGTGAGCTGCATACGCCAACGCCCGACTCTATTGTGGGCCTCAGCATGGTCGATCGCTTCTGATATCTCACAAATCGCTTCAACGTGCCGCCCTGTGGCTTCTTTGAGCCGTGCGCAAAATATCTCGGCCACCGACGAATCTCCGAGGAGCGTTGGCGAGCGCCCTCAAAGAATCCCGAATGAACACAACCCGAGACAATGCACGTTCAATTTGTCCATTGTGAAGCTCAACCAATCCCTGAAGGATTCGCATACAACCCGAGCCCATTCCGCGCCGAGCACACTATTTGTATCGGCAATGCGCGTGCAGCACTTAGCTAATTCATCAGATTGATCGGTCGAGAACAACAGGAGGGCTAGGTTGGCAAGAACATACAGCACGCGGTGGGTGCACATTGAGTTGCCTGCGTCGGCCAGTACATCCTGCGCCTGCTGAATGTCACCACTCTCCATCAGCGCAAATCCCAGATCTCCGACGAACCGCTCCCAATATCCCTGCCATTCATCATCCGCACACGCCCGTATAACGCTGCTGTAACAGGCAGCGGCCTTGTCGATCCGCCCGAAGGCTAATTCTACAACTGCCTGTGCAGCATCGGCAAGGATGGACAGAGCTTTACTATTACGGCCTTTGGCAAGCCGGGATGCCGCATCAGCAGCTCGACGTGCGCCCGCAGCATTGCCGTAAACACAGTGTATCCGCGCAAGTAAGGCCCAGACTTCAACAGTTGCCAACGTCGCCTCGGCGCGTTGCACCTTCTGCTCGAGCAGCGGCGCAAGTTCGCGCACATAATCGCGACGCCCGGAATGATGGGATGCCGACACAATAGTCATCAGTACATTGGCGAATAGGCTGTAGCTTGCAGAGCTCTCCGCAATGCACCTCAAGTCGTCGAGATGCCCCAATACTACAGTGAAACCTTCCTCACTGGCCATTGCGTTTTCCAGTTTGGTCGCGGCCACTAGCAGCAGCTCTCCTGCCGCCACGACCGACATACCAAGGCTCCAACTCCCCCAGGAGTGGCGCAGCTAAACGATGCCGTTGTGTCGCAATAAAGAGGCGGAATCTGGCGTCCTTGGCCATGAGCCGGGTCACCGGGAGGTCAGCATTCGCTTCCGCGAGCGCGCAGTAATGTTCCGCGTCGGCAAAGGAATACGCAGCAGTGCTTGCGCGCGCAGCGGCTATCGAGTGCATAGCGGCCGCATTGCGATAACCAGCCGCGTTAAAGTGCGTCGCCAGCAGGCCGTCGGCCCCCGGTTGCTTGCACGCCAGAAATCGAGCAACGCGAGCATGAAGAGCTGTGCGAGTGTGTTCACCGATACACTCATAAACGCACTGCCGGAGCACATTGTGCGCCACGCGGATTCCAGCATCGTCTTGCTCCACAAGGCCGGCTCCAACCAAGTCACCTGTCGCATTAATTGCCACATTCTGAGGTATACACAGAATGTCGGCCAAGTCGCGAACACTAGACGTACCCCCCACTACAGCGAGCGCTTCGACAAACATTCGTGGGATCTCGCCCAGAAGCGCCAGTCGCTGAGACGTGTGCTCTCGGAGAGTCGCCGGTACAAGAACATCCGGCCCACAACTGCCGCCACCTTCACCGAGGCCATTGATGCCGGCCTTGAATTCGTTCCTTCCTATCGCCAGAGCATGCATGTACTCCACGATAAACAGGGGCCGACCGCCGGCCCGCTTGCTGATCGCAAGAGCGGCCGCTTCCTCGATAGTAATATTCCATTTTCTTGCGCAGAGTTCTATGAGCCGTGTGGAATCCTGCGGTGGCAGCGGGCCAAGTTGTATCCGCTGAAATTGGCCGTCAGCTGCATCACCTCGAATGGTCGCAGCGCTCGATCCGTCAGTCATCCGTCCGCCAACCAGCAGCATGATGCAGTGGGCGCGGCAGCGGCGGGCTAGGTACTGCAAGAAAGACTGCGTTTGCTCATCTGCCCATTGAATATCATCGAGCACAATCAATACAGGTCGAGTGCGTGCACATACGATGAAGAGTTCCACCACTGCTTCAAAAAGCGCAAGGGGAGCAGACATGTTGACGTGCTGGACCGCACGAAGATTGTGATTCGGATCAAGTTCTCTAAATGGAAACGCCTGGCGCACGACGTGCTGCAGGAAAGATGGCAGTCGTTCCAGATCGCGACCCAAGCCGTCAGTTGCAAGCAACGACGCAATCCCGCTGTACACCACCCGTCTTTCTAGTTCGCGGCATCTCCCAGAATGACGCGCCCGCCTCGAATCGCTGCCCAACGGGCAAACTGGTCAATCAGGCGACTCTTCCCTATACCAGGCTCTCCTTCGAGTTGCGTAACACAAAACGATCCTTCGCGCAACATTGACTCCCATGCACTTCGCAGCAACCGAAATTCGTCCCCCCGTCCCACGAACGGCGAGTGCTGCGGTTGGCTCGTTGAACCGGACGGCACGCCGTATCGTGCGTTGCTTCTATCAATTGCTTGATAAGCAAGCCGAACTTTCCTTGCGAAGCCGGTTCCTCGCCCGCGCAATCCTTTAAGACTTGCAAGAGCGCCCGCCAAGTCGCCAGAGGCAGCACGCGCCTGCGCGCGCAAAGTCGCAAAGTCACCGTTGTCTGGATTCAGCTCAAGATAGCGCGTAGTATAGTACTCAACCTCATCCCAATTACCAGCGGCGTCTGCTTCGACAGCAAGTTGGCTCATCACACGACACGCCTTCGATGCAATATCAGCTGCAACCCTGTCATGCCAAAATCTGAAGTCACGCTTCCCGCGCAGTCGTAGGTGGGCCAAGAACGTACCGGAGTGCATAGCAGCGGCGTCACGAAGTTTGCCAGCGGCGACTAGCACAAGGAACGCTTTCGCGTCAACGAAAATGGAAGAAGGTTTCAACACAACGGTACCGCTCGCTACGTCTATCGGCAATAACAAAGAGCGCCTCAGGGCATAGAGACACTGACTGAGGCAACGTTTAGCACGACTTTCTGGCAGTTCGCCCCAAAAAAGCGCCGCTAGTTCATTGGCGGAAATTGCATAGTCACCCCGCCAGGCAAGATACACAAGCACGGCGAACTGGAGTGGCGGCGGACGCCTCACCGTGCCGCCATCAACTCTTACGAAGCAGTCTCCGAGAGTGTGTATTCGAACGGCTGACACGGCGCTAACCCGGTCGGTCGTGGCCGGAGATACAACAAGTCAAAGGCAATATTGCCCTGATTGCACGCGCTTGCAATGGCTAGGTGGGACGTAGCAAGATGCAAGCGACTCCGCTTTCAAGATTGCTTTGAACTGCCGTCAGCAAGGGCAGGAGTCGAAACGCCTATGCCGATCCAGTCACGGTGACGAGCTGGAGGTCGGCAGACTGTGGGCGGCCCACGAGCGCTGCTGCTCGCTCAAGCGTGTTATGCTGCAACACGGTCTGTATGATCGTTGGATCGAATTGTGAGCCAGAGCAACGGATGAGTTCAGATCTAACTTTCGTCAACGGCAGGGCTCGCCTATATGGCCGGTCTGATAACATCGCATCGACTGAGTCAGACATCATTATGATGCGAGCTGCGATCGGAATCTCCTCGCCGTTCAACCCCGACGGATAGCCCGTGCCGTCGTAACGTTCATGATGGTGGCGTACCGCTAAGATGACCTCCTTGCTGACGGAGCTCAGCGACTGCAGTAGATCAGCCCCCTTGGTTGCGTGCGTCTGATCAGTGTTCGCTCTACGTCCGTGAGATCATGTGGCTTTCGAATTACTAGCTCGTAGACGGAATCGATCTTACCAATGTCATGTAGGAGCGCGGCAGTTCTATTTCGTCCAATTGACGGCGCGGCAACCCGATGTCTTTCAGCGATCGCGCGTGAAATAGTGGCGACGCGCACCGAATGTCCGGAGGTATATGGATCACGGGTCTCGATGGCTTTGACAAGCACCTTCAGCAGATCACGGTTCGCCTCTTCGAGCTGCAGTTTCGATTGGTAGGAATATCGAATCAGCAGCATGGCAGGAGGATAATGAGCAATCCCTCCGATCATAGTGCTGGAAGTAGAGAACTGCTGGGACTATCGCAATTGGACTTGCCAATAGGTCGTACCACAGATTGCCACCACTGAGGCCCGATTACCTGCGAGCGTACTCGATCACCGGTCTGTTCTCGAATCACCGCAATAGCACAACTGGAAAACAGATGTTGACTGTGAAAAACACTGATGGCCAAGCCGGCAAACGCCCAATAGGCTACTGAGAGCGCACGCAAGTGGCAGACTTTGCTTGATCGAGAGACATGAACGTGATATATAACGCACCTGCAAGGCCAACCGAGAGAGCAGCCTGGGAGATATTGAAATGACCTTCGAAATTCCATTGCCGCCTAAAGACCAAATTCGATATGGCATACAGACTACTTGCAGCCGACCACCATTGAAACGCCGGTGGGAAGAACAGTGCGACGCCAGCAATGGCAGAAATGCCATCGAGGACCGAGCCTGCTTTCCCACGCCAAAGTCTATTGCAAGTCCCTCAGCGAGAATGGCCACACCGAAAACGCAAATAAGCCAGCAACGTGTTGAGCTTGGAGGTGCAACAGCGGTTCGGGAATGGCAACGCCCAAAGCCAGTCAGCAGCCAAGCCACGGCAACGTTCGATAAAAACGTAATGCGGACTTCCGCGTCATGTTGTGTCGAGGAGCCCCCAACCGCACTTAGTTCACGCTGAATAAACCCACCCGAGAGGGCGCTAAGAATTGCGCCCAGAACGTCCAGAACTGTTTGCACCCAGCCTCACCTCCTTCGGAGTGACGTCGACCTTTTTTGGGGGTCGCGACTCTCCGCTTCTTCGCTAGTGCTGGGGCTTCGCTGTCAGTGGGTCGGGGGCTCCTTTCCGTTGTCCTTTGTTTCTCCGTTGTGTATGCCAGGCGGCGGCTGATGCCACCGCTTTCAATGCTCGTACTGCCTAGCCGAGCCACCGCGAACTGATGGCGGCGATCACGGCACGGGCTGTCGCTTCCACGGGCGAGCCGCGCATGGGTTCGGCGCTGGCGATCGCCTCGAAATCATGTCCACTCCACACAGCCAGACTGATGACCACGTGCGGACGACCGGCGACATCCACGAGGGCGGCGCCCTCGAACTGGATGGGATCACGCGGTGTGCGCGCGGAACGCAGCGCGTCTACCGTCACGCGACCCGCCAGGTCGGTTTCCGTTGTCTGACCATTGAGTGCGTCGGCCACACCCGCGTAGCGCTCGTTACCCGTTGCGATCACGACGCGGCAACGAAGTGTGCCGGCGACACGACGCAGCTCGGCCTGTTCGAGACGTGGACGCATGGCGCTGCCCTGGTCGAGGACGACAGGCACCGACGCCGCATCCACGTCAATGCGCTCCAAGGGGACCGCATTGCTGGCGCGCGACGGCAACGCCGCCGCTACCCTGCGTACGAGGGCCGGCCGCGCGTGCGCCAATGGCGAAATCGTCGGAGCGTTTTCCTGGCGCACGAGGGTCGGCACGTCATCATCCGTTCTGGGAGGTCGTACTGCGATCACTCTCGGCGACTCGGCCGAGCGGACCATACCGCGGATCGCGGGCGTTGTCCGGCCCGGCATGCGGGCGAGAGTGATCGGGTCACCTGAATTATCGGCAGGTGCCGCGTTTATGCTGATGGCGGACGCGTCGAGATCGACGCCGTATCTCGCCTTGAGTGCGGACAGAACATTGCGTGCGATCCGACGCTCGCTGGCGCCGGACTCGGGCTGCACGAGAATACGGCGGAGCACACCTTCGGCATCGGTTACGATGAACGCGCCGGCCACGCCTACCAGACTGCGCAGCAACGCTTCGGCATCCCGGAGACTCGGACCGGTGCCCGCGCGACTCGCTTCATTCGATCATTTGCCTGCCCTCTCAGGATTGGAGCGACTCGTGCCGCTGAGGTCGTGGTGATACGGGGCCACGACCTGACCAGCTCTCGTTTGGACCCTGGGGAGGGAGGTCGGCGAGAACGAACTCGTGTTTTTCTCGTGAGAACAGCCCTTCGGCACACAACATTGCCCGCGGCGCCAGGGGAAGTCAAGCCGGGAAATGAGCGCGATTTCGTGAGGAAGAGGACTACGCGCGGCTCAGTGCAAACCCCTGTTGCGACGCGGCGCACGGCATGGACAAGGACGCCGCGGCGGGCATAGCTTCGGACCCGCTATGGACTACGCTGGAGCCGGCGGCTGGATCGAGGTCATCAGCGGCGTGATGTTCAGCGGCAAGTCGGAGGAGCTGCTGCGCCGCGTCCGGCGCGCGGTGATCGCCCGCAGGCAGGTGCAGGTCTTCAAGTCGCACCTCGACGACCGCTACGCGGGCGTCTGCTCGCGTCACCACGCACGATGGCGCGCGCCAGCTGTCGGAGCCGGTCCCGTAGCTCGTCGGAGCAGATCGCGAGCGGGTGCGCCCGCGGCACGGCACGTGGTCGCGATCGACGAGGCGCAGTTCCTGGACGATGGGCATCGTCGATGTCGCCAACGACCTCGCCGACCGCGGCGTTCGCGTGATCGTGGCCGGCACCGACATGGACTTCCGGGGCGAGCCGTTCGGCCCGATACCCGCGCTGCTGGCCGATCGCCGAGCAGGTGGACAAGCTGCACGCGATCTGCGTGCGCTGCGGGGCAGCTGGCCACGCGCAACCAGCGCCTGATCGATGGCCAGCCCGGCGCCGCTGAGGGGCCGACGATCCAGGTCGGCGGACTGCGAGTCGTACGAGGCGAGGTGCCGGCGCTGCCACGAAGTGCCGGCGCTGGCGAGGTCACAGCTGCCACTGCTGGGCTGAAACGTCGTGCGGACGCGTGGCGCGGCCACGCCCTTCGCGCTCGACTTGCGGCCGCTGGCCGCCGGGAGAGGGTGCCTCTCTTCCCCGGCGAATTCTTCGAGCGGCGAATGCGATGGCGGTCGTACGATGCAGTCGGCTCGCGGGACGACTCGATCGGGCACGCCGCGGGTAGGGCATGCGGTGCTGGCTGGCCGTACTGCACGGGCCCGTCGAACCGGCGCGTCGGTGCGCCAGGATGAGCGGGTCGGGCCCGGCCACGCGAGGCCGACCGAATCCGGCTTCCGGACGGCGCGTCCAATGGCAGTGGCGTCGCAGCACGGCTCACGGATGTCAGGCGACGATGGGACTTCGAGTCGCCGGCGACGCGGCTGGCTTTCCAGCGCGGCGACCGCGCTGTGTTCATACGGATCGCAAGCAACTCCAACCGGGATGGTAGCCATGCGCATGAAGGGACTGCTGGTGGGCGGTGTGCTGCTGGGACTCTCGACGGCTGCGTTCGCCATCGGGCGGGCCACGGGACCGGAACCCGGAAGAGCATCGTCGCCTGAAATGAGGACGCCTGCCGGCGACCAGGCGAAGGGACTGCCCGCGGGCGCCGCGGACGCGAAGGAGCGGCTGGCGAAGTCGCCGAGGCATGGCGAGTGGGCGGTGATCCGCAGCGGCCAGGACAGCATCCGCGCGTGGGTGGTCTATCCCGAGCGGTCGACGAAAGCGCCCGTGGTGCTGGTGGTGCACGAGATCTTCGGCATGTCCAACTGGATCCGTGCGGTGGCGGACCAAATGGCAGCGGAAGGCTACATTGCGATTGCGCCGGACCTGCTGACCATGAAGAACGTGCCCTGGACCGCCGACGGCGAGGTGGACGGGCAGGCGGCGACTCTGGCGATCCGCGCGATCACGCCCGAGATCTTCAACCAGTACCTGATCGACGTGGCGAAGTATGGCATGAGCCTGCCCGCGGCATTGCCGAAGTACGGCATCGTCGGCTTCTGCTGGGGCGGCAGCGCCTCCTTCTCGCACGCGGTATTCGCGCCGGACGTGAGCGCGAGCGTGGTCTACTACGGAACAGCGCCCGATGCCATGGCGCTGCGGCCGGTGATGGAGAAATGTATGGCGCAGGCGAGTACACGCGATCGCAGGCGGGCGTCACCTCGCCTGACGGCAAGGTGGTGGACCAGGCGGCGGTCATGCGCGAGGGCTTCAAGACCATGAAGGCGCCGGTGCTGGGATTGTACGGTGGCAGCGACGCACGCGTGGGCGCGACGATCGCACGCACCGATTCCGTGATGAAGGCCATCCACAAGACGTACGAGCCGCATTCGTTCGAAGGTGCGGGCCACGGTTTCCTGCGTGCGCAGGACCAGCCTGCGAACCTCGAGGCGACGAAGCAGGCGTGGCCGATGACGGTCGCGTGGTTCAAGAAGTATCTGGGCGCCTGAACGGCGCCCCGTTTCCCGGGCGGGTTGCTGGGGCTGGTTGCTGGGGAACGGATGAATTGAAACTGCGGGCTGGGGCTGGGGCCTGGTTTCAACGGAGTGGTTGCGTTCCTGGCACCGTTGCCGGGTTGCATGCTCGGGATCGAAGCAACGGAGCAGCGCCGGCCGGGATGGCGTCGTTCAATGCGGAGTCCGGGGCCGCAGTGCGTGGCGGGTGAGGCAGGGTGTGGCGTGGAGCAAAGGAAGGCGACATGCTGACGAAACGGTTTAGCGGCCGTGGAGCAACGGAGGGCGACATGCTGACGAAACGGTTTGGCGGCGGCGTTGTCGTGGGAATCGGCGTGCTGCTCGCCACGCAGTGGGTCGCGATGCGCAGTCCTCTCTCTGCGCAGACGATTCCCATTGACAGCAACGACATTGCGGGTGTCGTCACGGGGCCGAACGGGCCCGAAGCGGGCGTGTGGGTGATCGCGGAAACGACGGCGCTCCCCACGCGTTTCGTCCGCATTGTCGTGACTGATGATCGCGGTCGGTATCTGCTGCCGGATCTTCCCGCAGCGAGTTACGAGGTGTGGGTGCGGGGCTACGGTCTCGTCGATTCGCCGCACACCACCACGTCGCCCGGAAAGCATCTGGACCTCAAGGCGGTGAAGGCGCCGGATGCACGCGCGGCGGCGCAGTACTATCCGGCCGGCTACTGGTTCTCGCTGCTGCGGCCGCCGGCGAAGAGCGAGTTCCCGGGCACGGGCCCGGAGGGCAACGGCATCGCGCCGAACATGCACAGACCAGGCGCAGTGGCTGCGCACACTCAAGTCCGGCAGCTGCTGGGCCTGCCACCAGCTCGGCAGCAAGGCCACGCGCGAGATTCCGGCGGCGCTCGGACACTTCGACAAGTCGACGGACGCGTGGCAGCGGCGGGTGCAGTCCGGGCAGGCGGGCAGCCAGATGCTGGGCACGCTCAACCAGTTCGGCCTCAGCCGCGCGGTCGAGATGTTCGCCGACTGGACCGACCGCATCGCGGCGGGCGAAGTGCCACCGGCGCCGCCGCGGCCGCAGGGCATCGAGCGCAACGTCGTGATTACCGAATGGGACTGGGCCGACCCGAAGGCGTATCTGCACGACGAGGTGTCGACGGACCGGCGCAATCCGACGGTGAACGCGAACGGGCTGATCTACGGCTCGCTGGAGCTGAGCACGGACTATCTGCCGGTGCTGGATCCGGTGCGCAACACGATCACGCGCGTGCCACTGACGGTGCGCGATCCGCAACCGAGCCGGCGCAGGGGCCGACCGAGCTGCAGCCATCGCCGTACTGGGGCGCCGAGGTCCTGTGGACCAGCAGGAACAACGTGCACAACCCGATGTTCGATGAAAAGGGCCGCGTGTGGATCACCTCGACCGTGCGGCCGCCGGACAATCCCGCGTTCTGCAAGGCGGGCTCGACGCATCCGTCGGCGAAGGTGTTCCCGCTGCGCGGTCGGGGCGGCAGCTGGCGATGTACGATCCGAAGACGAAGAAGCTCACGCACATCAGCACGTGCTTCAGCACGCACCACCTGATGTTCGCGGAGGACGCGAACCGCACGCTGTGGACGAGCGGCGGAGGCCCGCGTCGTCGGCTGGCTCGATACGAAGATGTTCGACGCGACCGGCGATGAAGCAGAAGTCGCAGGGCTGGACGGCGCTGATCCTCGACACGAACGGCAATGGCAAGCGCGACGCGTACGTGGAGCCGAACCAGCCGGTGGATCCGACGAAGGACAAGCGCATCAACGCGGGCTTCTACGGCGTGGCGCCGGCGGCGGACGGATCGGTGTGGGGCTCCGTGCTGGGCTTTCCGGGCGCAGTGGTGCGCACTCGTGCCGGGCGCGAACCCGTCCGAGACGGCGCTGGCCGAGGTGTACGAGCTGCCGTCAATCCGGACGGCAGCGCCGGTGCAGGGCTTCTCGCCGCGCGGCATGGACATCGATCGCAACGGCGTGGTGTGGACGCCGCTGGCGAGCGGACACATCGCCAGCTTCGACCGGCGCAAGTGCAAGGGCCCGCTGAACGGTCCGACCGCGACGGGTCAGCACTGCCCGGAAGGCTGGACGCTCTATCCGGACCCGCTGCCGCAGTTCAAGGGCGTGACCGATCCGGGGCAGCGCGGAGGCGAGCTACTACACGTGGGTCGATCAGTTCGACACATTCGGGCTCGGTGCGAACACGCCGATCGACACGGGCAACGGATCGGAAGGTGCTGCTGGCGCTGAAGGACGGGAAGTGGGTGGTCCTGCGCGTGCCGTATCCGATCGGGCTTCTTCGCGAAATGGATGGACGGGCGCATCGACGATCCGAAGGCGGGCTGGAAGGGCAAGCGGCCTGTTGGCGACCGTGAGCACGCGCGCGCCGTTCCACATGGAGACGGGCAAGGGCACGACAAGCAAGGTGCTGCACTTCCAGATCCGGCCCGATCCGCTGGCGAAGTAGCGCGCGCCCAGCGGTCTAACAGCCTGTCAGAACGAGGCAGCGGGTGCGGCGGCTGACTTCAGGATGCATGGCGGTCCAGGCGCAGCTGGAGATGGCGCTTCACGTCGCGCCATTCGCTGGCCAGGATGCTGAATGCGACGGTGTCGCGGACCGTGCCATTGCGGCGGGCCTGGTGGTGGCGCAGCACACCGTCCTGACGCGCGCCCAGTGCGGCAATGGCGCGCTGTGATGCAAAGTTGAAATTGTCAGTCCGGAAGCCTACCATGCGGCAGCCCACCCGCTCGAATGCGTGCTCGAGGAGCAGCAGCTTGCACACCGTGTTCACATGGCTGCGCTGCCAGCGCTGCGCGTACCAGGTGTAGCCGATCTCGACGCGATCAATGCCGGCGACGATGTCGTGATAGCGCGTCGTGCCGACGATGTCGCCACTTCCGAGCTCGCGCACGGCCCAGGGCAGCATATGGCCATCCTGCTGGCCGCGGAGCGCGTCCGCGATGTAGGCGCGAGTCTGCTCCGGCTCGGGCACGGACGTGAACCAGAGCTGCCAGAGTTTCCCGTCACGCGCGGCGGCGGCGAGTCCGTCCTGGTGATCGAGTGTCAGCGGTTCCAGCCGCACGCCTCGCCGCTCGAGTGACACCGGATGAAGTTCGATCATCGTGTTCCGTTGCGCATCAATGCCTGATGCGGCGCTGAGTCGGTGCAGCCGCCTCGCCTGCGCAATTCTAAGACATTGCCGGCAACCGGCCAGCCAGAAGGCGAAGCATTCGCCCAATGGGTGCGCGATGGCAGGCGAGCTGCGCGCCTTGCCGGGTTCTGCCTCCGGCGACAGCTTGCACGCAACGGCATCACGCGTGCGAAATGCTTCCGCGCGGGCTGTCGCGACGCCCCCGGACAGCGAAACACCATCGGTGGCCCACTGGATTCCGCCATGACACGGACCCGTTCACGCCAGGTCGCAGCCACGCTGCTCACCTGCGCTGCGCCGGCCGCGATGCTCTTCGCTGCCGCACTGCCGCTCGCGGCGCAGAGATTCATTTCTGACCTGCCGGTGCGCGTGTTTGCCTCGCCGGGTGGTCCCTATGCGGTGGGCACGTACGACTCGCTCTGGATCGACGAAAGCCGAGGCGAGCCGTACACGAAGGATCCGTCCGACAAGCGGCATTCTGCTGGTGCAGGTGTGGTATCCGGCGGAGCCGGCGGCCGGGGGCGAGACATCGCTCTACATCCGCACACCCACCGAATTCGGAGATTCCTCGGTGTACCGTGCGGTGGAGCATGTGCGAACCAACGCGTACACGAATGCACCGCTGGCGCGCGGCGGCGGCACGTTCCCCGTGCTCATCTACAATCATGGTGCGGGATGGAGCCGCTTCACCGGCACGTATGTGACGGAGTTCCTGGCAAGTCACGGCTATGTCGTGTTCAGCATCGACCATCCGGGCGTGGACAGGACGAAGCAGTTTCCGGATGGCACAGTGTTCCGCGCGGATACCATGCCGGGCTCGCCGCCAGAACCTGGCGCGAGCCGCGACCCGCGCGCCGGTTTCCTTGCGATGCAGGAGTACATGAGCCGGAGTGTATTCGCGGTGTGGCTGGACGACTCGCGTTTCGTGCTCGACCGCATTGAGCAGATCGCGGACACGCCGGGTCCGTTCCGCGGCCGTCTCGACCTGGAGCGCATTGGCATGCTGGGCTGGTCATTCGGCGGGGCAGCCGCCATTGAGATGAGCCGCATCGACCCGCGCGTGAAGGCCGCCGTCAATCACGATGGCGGACTCTATGGCGGCGTCTGGACCCAGCCCACGTCGCGGCCGTTCATGATGTTCCGGCACGGCATCCCCGATGTGGATCCGCCCGGTGGCAACAAGGGCGGCATCACGACGCGCGACATGTTCGCGATCATCATGGGCTACGACAGCACGGCTGAGGCACTGGCAGCGGGAGACTGGTACGAACTCAGGATCGCGCGGACGGATCACGGCAGCTTCTCCGACCTGCCGCTGTTCGTACAGCGCAGTCCCGACAGGCTGCCCGCGCGTCGCGCCCACGACATCATCAACGCCTACACGCTGGCGTTCTTCGATCAATACCTGAAAGGGCGCAACAGCCGGCTGCTGCAGGGGCCATCGTCCGATTATCCGGAGGTGGCTTTCCGGCGCAAGTGAATTCTGCAGTTCAGCGGATGGCCACGTGCCGGCACACCGGGCGTGCAGGTGCAACCGTGGATTCGGTCCGTGTGGTCAGCTCAGCCAGTCCTTGCCGACGGGCAACGCCATGTTTGCCAGCTCGGGGGTCGCGACGGGTGCAACGAGCACGTTGGAGGCAGCGGTGAGGAATGGAGGGGCGGCCTGATCGAGAAGGCGCAGCTCGAGGAGGCGGCTGCCGTTGCCCGTCTTGCCCAGGATGCGCATCACTTCGGCCATGCCGCCGAGGCAATAGACGTGCTGTCCCCTGGCGGGCGGCTGCTCGCCGCCGGTGGGCCAGTCGGGGTGTGCCGAGCGATCGATCCTGAGTTCAGCGGCGTCGATCGGCTTGGTGTGGTCACGCGTCAATCTGCGTTGTGCCATGGTTCACCCCTGACAGTCGCGAGTGGCGCCAATGCCGGACTGAAGCGCGAAAAGCAGTACGGCAGGCCTGCGCGATTTCAGACTGTCCCGGGGACAGGTCCGCTTGACATCAGCTGCAATAACACAAGATAACAGCTTCAGGCCGAGTTTTCTACGGCGCGGCCGAATCTCACCTGCGGGTCGCAATCAGGAAACGTCACGGCAACGATCTGTTCCTGCCGGCTGCGCGCGCGCAAGGCGGGCGCTCCCGCCACACCCGATCCATCTGACACGCAGTTAGGAATCAGCGTCCGCCCTGCTTCCAGCCGGTCCAGCCGGGGCCGCGCACGACGCGGCCGGGAGTGGCGCCGGTGTGCTGCCCATCCTTTACGACCTGCACGCCGTTGACGAACACGTCGACGACGCCGGTGGCGTACTGGTGCGGCTTGTCGTACGTGGCGTGGTCCATGATGGAATCGGCGCGAAAGGCGACGATGTCCGCGAAGTAACCGGGTGTCAGGGTGCCGCGGCGGCGCAGCTTCAAATTGGCCGCGGGCAGCGACGTGAGCCGGCGGATGGCCTCCTCCAGCGGGATGACCTTCTCTTCGCGGACGTATTTGCCGAGCAGCCTGGCCACATTGCCGTAGGCGCGCGGATGCGGGTTGGACTTGAGGAACACGCCCTCGGTGGCAGGCGACGCTTCATCCGAAGCGAAGCTGACCCAGGGCAGCGCGATCTGCTTCTTCACGTTGTCTTCCGACATGAGGAAGTAGACCGTGCCGACGCGGCTGTTGTCCAGCGATCACGAGATCCATGGCGGTTTCCTCGACGACTTGTGCCGCGCAGCCTGGCCACCTCGGCGAGCGTCTTGCCGGTGAGCGTGCTTGAGCGAGTCCTGCTTGAACGCGACGAGCAGCACCTTGTCCGGTGAGCCGGCCAGCAGCAGCAGGCTTTCCCATGCGTCGGTGGGGGTGCGCATCTCGCGAGCGACGCGCGCGCGCACTGCCGGGTCCTTCATCCGACGGATCCATTCGCTGCAGGCCGCCTTCCTGCACCCAGGGCGGCATCGCCGCATCCAGCCCGGTCGCGCCGGCCGTGTACGTGTACATGTCGGCCGTGATGTGCAGGCCGCGCTCGCGCGCGGAGTCGACCCTGGCGATCACACGTTCGAGCTTCGGCCAGTTCGCCTTGCCCGCCGCCTTGAGGTGGTAGATCTCGGCGGGCACGTGCGCGGCACTGCGCGATGCCGATCAGCTCGTCGACGGCTTCGAACAGCGTGTTGCCCTCGCTGCGCATGTGCGAGATGTACATGCCGCCGTAGCTGCCCGGCTTCCTGCGCACAGCGCCACCAGCTCGTCGGTCTTCGCGTAGAAGGCGGGCGCGTAGATGAGGGCGGAGCCGACGCCCAGCGCGCCCTCCTCCATGGCCCGGCGCACGAGCGCCTGCATGCGCTCCAGCTCCTCGGCCGTGGGCGGGCGATCCGCATAGCCCAGCTCGTGGCTCGCGCACGGTGGTGGCGCCGACGAACGAAGCGATGTTGGTGGCAATGCCCTTGTTTCGTGATCCAGTTCGAGGTACTCGCCCAGCGTCGTCCACTCGATGTCGTACTTGATGTCGGACTGCTGTTCTTTCTGGATCTTCTTCATCTCGTCGTTCCAGCGGCCCCATCGGAATCACCCTCGCCCATGACTTCGAGGGTGACGCCCTGGAGGATGTCGCTCATGGAACGGCCATCCGCGATGAGCGATTCATTCGCCCAGCTCAGCATGTTCACGAAACCGGGCGCGACGGCGAGGCCGGTAGCGTCGATTTCCTGGTCAATGGTTGCGCGGCCGACGTCGCCGATGGCGGCGATGGTGTCGCCGGCAATGGCGAGGTCGCCGCTGAAGGGCGTGCCACCGGAGCCGTCGTAGATGGTGGCGTGGCGCAGCACGACGCTGTAATGGCGGCCGGGCTCGCAGGCGAGGCTGGCGAGGCACAGGGCAACGCAGGCGGAGCGGAGGAGGCGATTCAAGGGACAACTCCCGGCCGCACGCGACATGGAGTGCGTCGCCGGCGGCCTGCGGTGGGCAAACGTGTGCGAGGTGGCCCTGTTCTGGCAGCGGTGGTCGGGCGCGCCGCATCACGCAGACTGTTATGGCCAATGTGGCCGGTCGCACGGTCCCGGGCAAGGCAGGCTGAACGTTGATGCGAGATGCGCAGCCGGATCCTCGTCACGTGCGGCGGACGTTGCAGCGCCGCGAGCGAAGCCGCAGGCCGCGCTGGATGAGGACAGCACTGAGAATCGTCGCCTCCGCGGCGGCCGACCGCGGAACCGGCCGGGCACGGGGGTGGTTTCATGGACGCTCTTCTGGCGGGGGCACCGGGTCGCAACACAACTTCAGGGATGGTGGATAACAGCATGCTCAAGCGAATCACATGGTGTGGCGCAGTGCTGGCCGCGGGTCTGCCGGCTGTCGCAGCGAAAGCGCCGGCGGCCAGGCCGGCGGATGGAAGAGCTGTCGTCGCCTGCAATCCGTCAGCGACCAATGCGGCGGCCTTCAGCGCGGGTTGCGCCTCCGGTGCGGCGCAGGACACGCCGGGGAAGGCGATATTCACGGGCAAGGGTAACTGCTATGTGTGTCACGGACCGGACGCGAAGGGGACACCGCTGGCGCCGGATCTGACGGACACGACGTGGCTGAACATCGATGGCTCGCTGGCGGCGATCGAGAAGACGATCAGGACGGGCGTGGCCAGGCCGAAGCAGAAGGAGCACAGCACGCCCATGCCGGCCATGGGCGGGGCGCAGCTGACGGACGCGGAAATCCAGACGGTGGCGCGCTACGTGTATTCGCTGAGTCACCCGAAGTAGCGCGGGCGTCGCGGGTCTGGCCGCGGCCTGCCTTCTAACTCAACCTTACGAAACCGGAATCATGCCATTCGAGACTGGCGCGCGGCTGCGCGCGACCCTGACGGCCGTGCTGCTCACGGCCGCGCTCCCGCTGGCTGGCGTCGCGCAGGGCGGCGCCCTCACGGCGACGTACGGCGGTGCAGCGGACCAGCTGATCAAGGCCGCGCTGGCGGACAGTGCGGCGTACAAGCGGCTCACGCTGCTGGTGGACCGGTTCGGGAACCGGTTGAGCGGCTCGGAGAGCCTGGAGCGCACGCTGGACTGGGTTCTCGAGCAGATGAAGGGCGACGGGCTGCAGAACGTGCACGCCGAGCCAGTCATGGTGCCGCACTGGGTGCGGGGCGATGAGTCGGCCGAGCTGGTGGCGCCGCGGCCCATGGCGCTGCCCATGCTGGGTCTGGGCGGCAGCATCGCGACGCCGGCGGAGGGCATCACGGCGGACGTGCTGGTGGTGAGCAGCTTCGATGATCTCACGGCGAATGCGGCCCGGGCGAAGGGGCGCATCGTGCTGTACGACGCGCCCTTCACGAGTTACGGCGAGACCGTGCAGTACCGCACTAACGGCGCGTCAGCGGCGGCAAAGCTGGGGGCGGTGGCCGCGCTGGTGCGTTCGGTGACGCCCAGCTCGCAGCGCACCCCGCACACGGGCGTGATGCACTACGAAGAGGGCGTGGCGCGCATCCCGACGGCCGCGATCACGGTCGAAGACGCCATGATGCTGCACCGTATGCAGGACCGCGGCGAGCGCGTGGTGGTGAAGCTGAAGATGAGCGCACGCACACTGCCCGATGCGCACTCGCGCAATGTCATGGCGGAAGTGACGGGCCGGGAGAAGCCGGATGAGGTGGTGATTCTGAGCGGGCACATCGATTCCTGGGATGTGGGCCAGGGCGCGATGGACGATGGCGGTGGCGCGGTGGCGGCGTGGGAAGCCGTGCGACTGATCCAGGTGCTGGGCCTGCACCCGCGGCGCACCATTCGCGCGGTGCTCTGGACCAACGAGGAGAACGGCACACGCGGCGGTGAAGGGTACCGTGACGCGCACCAGACCGAGCTCGGTAAACACGTGCTTGCGGTGGAATCCGATGACGGCGTGTTCCGGCCCACGGGCTTCGGCTTCACGGGAAGTGACGCGGCGTTCGCGGTAATGGAGCAGGTGGGCAAGGTGCTGGAGCGCGTGGGTGCGGGCGCGATCACGCGCGGCGGTGGCGGCGCCGACATCGGTCCCATGATGGCGCTGGGCGTGCCGGGCGCGGGTCTGCAGGTGGATGATGTGCGGTATTTCTGGTACCACCACACGAATGCGGACACGATCGACAAGCTGGACCCGCGCGAGATGGCGCAGTGCACCGCGGCCATGGCGATCCTGGCCTATGTGGTGGCGGACATGGCGGACGCGCTGCCGCGCGAGATGGCGGGCCGGTGAGCGCCTGATGCGCCGCGTGCACGCAGCCAGGATCGCGACCCTGTGTCTGGGCTTGTTGCAGGCGAGGACGCTGCCCGGGTCCGCGTCGTCTGCACGCGTGCAGGCAACGCCGGCGCAGTCACCGTCCGCGACGCAGGCGGATACCGGGCTGCGCGTGTTTCTCATGACGATCGGTCAGGGCGACGAGATCTGGGAGAAGTTCGGACACAGCGCCATCTGGGTGCGCGGCACCCTGCCCGCGGGCGATACGCTGGCCGCGCTGCAGGGAGCAGGAGGACTGGAGATTGCGGCGGGGCGCCCGATCGACATCGCATACAACTACGGGATGTTCGATTTCAAGCAGCAGGATTTCCTGAAACGTTTCATCCGGGGACACATGCTGTACTGGATGGAGGGCTTCGATGGCGTGCGCCTGATCAACTACTACAAGGAAGCCAACCGCTCGGTGTGGCTGCAGGAACTGAATCTCACGCTGCAGCAGAAGCTGCAGCTGGCGGATTTTCTGGTGTGGAACGCGCGCGAGGCGAACAAGTTCTATCCGTACGACTACTACCGCGACAACTGCTCGACGCGCGTGCGGGATGCGCTGGACCGGGTGCTGGGCGGCGCCATCCGGCGCGCGCTGGCGGGGCGGGCGACGGGCACGACGTACCGGTTCCACACGTCGCGACTGTCCGCCGATGTGCTGCCGGCGTACACCGGACTCATGCTGGGGCTGGGCCCGTTCGTGGACCAGCCGATCGATGCGTGGCAGACGGGATTTCTGCCCGTGCAGCTGATGGAGAGCCTGGATTCGGTGCGGGTGCCGGGGGCGGATGGGCAGCTGCAGCCGCTGGTGCGTATGAAGGTGGAGGTGTTCCGCGCACAGCGTCCGCCCGAGCGCGAACAGCCGCCGCAGTGGACGGTGTGGTACGGCCTGGCGGGCGCGGCGCTGGGGGGACTGCTGCTGCTGGCGGGCACGCTTTCGCGCCGGCGCCTGGCTAACGTGCTGTTCTACGCGCTGACCATGGTCTGGTCGCTGGTGGCGGGGTTGTTCGGCGCGATCCTGGTGTTCCTCTGGGTTTTCACCGACCACGTCGCGGCGTACCAGAACGAGAATGTGTTCCAGGTGAGCGTGCTGTCCCTGGTCCTGTTCGTGATGCTGATCCTGGCCGCGCGCGGCCGGCGTCTGCGCGGCGCCTACCTGACGGCGCTGGCCGTCGCCGTACTCTCCGTGCTGGGCTGGGCGCTGCAGGCGCTGCCCTGGATGAACCAGGTGAACGGCCCTATCATCGCGTTAGCCATGCCGCTGCATCTGGGTGTGGCGGGCGGGTTGTACAGGCGGCAGCGCTGACGCGCTGCCAGGCGCCAACCCGCCCCTGGCTGTCAGGCCGAAGCGTACGCGAACGGTCCGAACGCGGCGTACTGTCCGGAGTGGTCGTACCGGACACCGCCGCGCACCTGGAAGACGCGTGACGCGGCGAGCTTGCCGCGCTTGACGACGAGCCCCTCCGGCAGGACCATTTCGGGATGCACCTCCGCCTTTGTCACCGGGTTGCGCATGGTCTGGAGCTGCAGGTCGACGGCCTCGCCGATACGCAGGCGAGAGTCGTATTCGGCCAGCTCGAGCTGGAAGTCCGCAGGTTCTGGCGTCGCCAGCTGGTAGGTGTTCCTGAAAATGCCCCAGGGACCGCCCGCCTCGCCCTTCAACAGCTGTGTCAGGGCCGCGCGCTGCGCCACGTCGGCGCGCGCATTGAAGTAGCCGATGGCGCGGCCGCCACCTTCGTGAATGGCGCCGGGCCAGTCGGCGAAGAGGGCAATGCCGAGGCCATCGAGGCGGGCCGTGTCGAAGTGTCCCTTCTCGATGGCCCAGATCCAGCCGCCCTCGCATTTGCCGCGGCTGGGCCGCGCGTTGAAGTTGCAGGGACAGCCCCAGTCGCAATTGCAGGCAATGACGATTCTGCCCGCGAGATTCCAGTCGCTCACCTGACCCCCTGGATGATGGCTGCTACCAGCATGGCCGCGCCGGCGAGACGAGCGAGCAGGACGCCGTGCGGTGCGAGTTTTTCCACTGCCACGAGCGCGGCCAGGCCGGCGACCCAGGCAACTCCCATCATGCCGACCAGCACGAGCACGGCCATGAGCGCCCAGCAGCATCCGAGACACCAGATGCCGTGCTCGAGGCCGAGACGCAACGGACCGCGGCCCCAGTGCTGCATGATGAAGTCGGCCGGTGTGCGACACCTGCGCAGGCAGGCCTGCTTGGCGGGCGTGAGCTGATAGATCCCGGCCACGACGAGCACCAGTGGCGACAGTGACATGGGCATCCGCTGCTGAGCGAAGTACGCGGGCAGACCCGCGGCGGCCCAGACTGCGAGATAGCCAAGCACGAGGATACCGGTGTCGCGGGCAGACGCGCCTCGCCGGTAGAGCAGCACGAGCGGCGCGGCGGAGGGCAGCATCATCGCGGCCATCATGATGGTCCACGCCGCAACGAAGAGCACAGGCCCGACCCCCATCCCATCGGGCCCGGCCAGTACGAGAATCCAGGAAACGGCGATCGCCGAAACGAGCACCCCGCCTGTCCAGCCCCGGCGACTGATCCGTGCGGCCGTAGCCATTGTCCCGAACGATCCTCCCCGGCTGCGTGCAGGTGCGCGCATCAATCTCGACTGCGGTTTGGACGGCGGCAACCATGCCGCCTTCCACATGAACCAGATGCTGCGGAAGCGTGCGGCTGCGAGCTACAGCGCCGAACCTGCAGCGTCCCTGACTGGCAGCCGATGCGACGGGGTTGGTGCGGCAGCTTCGCTCAGGCGCTGCGGGCCAGGGGCATGCGGCCGTATCGTTGTGTCGCATAGCCCACGATGAGACCGACCATCCCGCCGGGCAGCATGATGTGCCAGTAGTAGTTATGGCCGCTGGTGTTCGACTGCATGATGGCGATGGGCAGCGCGAGGGCGAGGCCGACGAGCAGGCCGAAAACGATGCCGAGCGGCAGCGAATTGACCTTGCGCGCGAAGAAGCCGATGAGGATTCCCGCGATCAGCCCCTTGCACATCGAGCCGACGACAATGCCGACGATGCCGGCGCGCACTTCGGGTGCGGACACGAGCGCGGAGAGGCCGTCCAGGATACCCAGCAGTCCGCCCGCCAGAAGACCGAGTACAGGCTTGTTCATGGCAAGGATCTCCTCACATTGAGTTAGCGGGGCGACGCCGCGCCACAGGGCGCGCGTCGGCCTGCACTGCTCCATTCAACATACGCCCGGCCGGTCATTACGGGCGCGCGAACGCGATCAGCAGGATGCGCATCAGCAGGTAGGTGAGCACGAGCAGGATCGGCGTGCGGTATTTCGCGAACACGCGGGCGGCGCGTTCATGGGGGCGTTCGCGATAGGCGAGGACGGGAAGTCCCGCCTGGAAGCGGCGCACGTCTTCCGCCATTTGCTCGACCGAGGCGTAGCGATCCGCGGGCGAAGCCGCGGTGGCGTGCGCCGCAATCGCGCGCAGCCGTGAGGGCGCGCGCACGGGCAGCGGCGGGGGCGAGTCGGCGCGCTCACCCGCGAGAAAGCCGAGGAGTGCGCCGAGGCCGTAGACGTCGGTGCGTCCATTGATGCGGGCGACGTCTCCCTGTTCCTGTTCCGGCGCCATCGACCCGGGCGTGCCCAGTCGCGTGCCGTGCGCCGTCTCGTCGGCAACCGTGCTAACAGTGGTGTCATGCGTGACGGACGGATCCCGACGGGCATTGTCGCCTGCAATCCGTTGCGGCTCCGGACCCGCCGTGCGCCGGGCAATGCCCCAGTCCATGACCAGGACTTCGCCGAATGCGCCCACCATGACATTGCCCGGCTTGAGGTCGCGATGCAGCACGCCGTGTGCGTGGGCGAAAGCGACGGCCTCGGCAGTGCGGTGGAAGATGCGAAGGCGTTCATTCAGGTCGAGCCCGGCGGCCAGCCGGCCCAGTTCCTCGCCGCGCACCAGCTTCATGGCGTACCAGACGCGCCCATCAGGCAGCGTGCCGACATCATGAACGGGGACGATGCCGGGATGCTCGAGGCCGGCCAGGATGCGGGCTTCCGTGCGCACGCGCGCAGCGAGCGCCGGGTCGAGTTCCGGTGCGCGCAGCACCTTGATGGCGACATTGCGTTCCAGCTCGACGTCACGCGCGCGATAGACAATGGCCATGCCGCCACGGCCAATGCACTCGAGGATGCGGTACTTCGTGGCGCTGAGGTCGGGCTCATCAGCGACGGCACGCAGGTGCGCGACGGTCTGATCAGAGAGCCACATTGGCGGGATCGATTCCCAGCAGTTCGATGGCTTCGATGCGGAACTCGCTCTCGCTGCCGCTGATCTGGCGCAGGCGGTCGAGCACGATGCGGCGGAACTCCCGCCGCGCCGCCGCAAGAAAGTTGGTGACCTGGGTGACGGGCAGGCCGTGTTCGTCAGCCAGCATCTGGTACGTGGGGCGTGCGGACTCGTCGCTGGCCAGATCGTAGCGCTCGAACAGGACGAGGTGCGTCGCCTTGCCGGCGGCGGGCAGGCGCGTACGCAATTCGCTCACGGCCTCCGTGAACAGGCTGCGGATGGATTCACGGCGAAAGAACTCATTGGGATCCTCGTCCGCGCGCGGGCTCGTGTGCCGGAGCTCCTGCTCGGCATCTTCGAAATCGAGCGACAGCATGCGGTACTCGCCGCCGCGCTTCTTGCGCGCGGCCGCCTTGAATTCGTTGGCGACAAAGCCGTGCAGGCACACGCGCAGCCAGGTGCGGAAGCGGGCACGCTGCGGGTCGAAGCGCTGGAAGAAGCCGGCATTGAGCGCGCGCGTGAAGAATTCCTGTGTGAGGTCGCGTGCGGCCTCTTCGTCGGCGCGCCACTGGATGCGGATGTACTTGTAGACGGGCCGCCAGTAGGACCGGATCAGCGTGCTCCATGCCGTGTCGCGGATCTGCGAGTCGTCGCTGCCCGTGGCCCGCACGACCGAGAAGCGCGTATCGGGGAAAGCGGTCGAGGCCCCGCTGATGTCGGTGGAATCGGGCATTCGATCGGGCGGCGGTGGCACGGAGCGTCCATGGCGATGGCGCGTGATTGCGCGGTCCGGCAACTTCCCGCGGGTCCGGCCCGGTGTCAACTCGCGCTTTACCGTGGCGGAAGGCAGCGGCATATTAGCGGCCGTTTGCGCGCGACCGCGCGGAGCGCGTCCACCACATGATCGAGGGGCGACGCATGAGCCAACTCTTCCGGCGCAAGACGATCACGTCCATGGAGTCGGAGGCCGCGGGTGGCGGCCTGCGCCGCGCGCTGGGCGTCTGGCAACTGACGGCGCTGGGCATTGGCGCGATCATTGGCGCGGGCATTTTCTCCGGTGCGGGCACCGCGGTGGCCGGCGGACCGAATCATCCGGGCGCGGGCCCGGCTCTGCTGATCTCCTACATCCTCGTCGCGGTGGCGTGCGGTTTCGCCGCGCTGTGCTACGCGGAATTCGCGTCCATCATTCCGCAGGCGGGCAGTGCCTATACGTATGCGTATGCTTCCTTCGGCGAGCTGGTCGCCTGGATCATTGGGCTGGGACCTGATCATTGAATACGCGGTGGGCAACATTGCGGTGGCGGTGTCATGGGCTGCGTATTTCCAGACGCTGATGCGGGGATTCGGGCTGGGGTTGCCTGAATGGCTGGCCAACGATTATCGCACCGTGTACGACGCGTACAAGGCCGTGCAGGCGGACCCGGCGACGACGGCGAGCCTCGGGGGAATTGCGAACGCGTGGACGGCCGCGCCCCACATCTTCGGCGTGCCGATCATCTTCAACCTGCCCGCAGTCCTGATTGTTGCGGCCATCACGTGGGTGCTGGTGATCGGGATTCGCGAGAGCGCGTGGGCGAATACCGCGATGGTGATCCTGAAGCTCTTCATCCTCGGCTTCTTCATTGCCATCGGCGCGTTCTGGGTCGAAGCCCGAGTACTGGCACCCGTTCGCGCCCAACGGCTGGCACGGGATTGCGACCGGCGCGGCGCTGATCTTCTTCGCGTACATCGGTTTCGATGCGGTGTCGACCGCGGCGGAGGAAGCTCGCAAGCCGCAACGCGATCTGCCACGCGCGATGATCCTCTCGCTGATCATCACGTCGGTCATCTACATGGTGGTGACGCTGGTCATGACCGGGCTCGTGCCATGGAATCAGCAGGGCACGGCGGATCCGCTGGCGGCCGCGTTCCAGTCGCGCGGCTACAGCTGGGCAGCGGGTGTGATCTCGCTGGGTGCCGTGATCGCCATGGCGTCCGTGCTGCTCGTGTTCCAGCTGGGGCAGCCGCGCATTTCTTCTCCATGGCACGGGACGGACTGCTGCCGCAATGGGCCGCGAAGATCCATCCGAAATACCGCACGCCGTACGTCACTACGATCCTGACGGGTGTTTTCGTCGCGTTCTTCGCCGCGTTCGCGAACATCAACGAAGTCATCGAGCTGACGAACATCGGGACGCTGTTCGCGTTCGTGCTGGTGGCCATCGGCGTGATGATCCTGCGCGTGGCGGAGCCGGGCCGGGTGCGGCCATTCCGCGCACCGCTGGTGTGGGTGACCGCGCCCGCGGCGGTGCTGTCCTGCGCCTTCCTGATGGCGCAGCTGCCGGCCATCACGTGGTGGCGCTTCGTGATCTGGCTGCTGGCAGGTCTGCTGATCTACTCGTTCTACGGGTACTGGCGGAGCAGGCTGCACGAGACGTGAGGCGGGCGGGAAAACGGGCAGGGCCGCCTCGCGCGGGGCCCGGGATGAACGAGCCGCTGGTACGCCGAAATGAGTGTCGTCGAAACGGACACGATGCTGCCGGGGTTGCGGCTGTGCCGCGCACGGATCCGGCTTTCCTGAGCGGGGGCGCGCGGTCGTAGCTTGTGGCAGACGTAATCCTCGGGCTGGTGCTGCTGGTCGTGGGGGCGGACCTGCTGGTGCGGGGGGCTTCGCGGCTGGCGGTGGTCGCGGGCGTGCCTGCGCTGGTGATCGGCCTCACGGTTGTGGCCTACGGCACGAGCGCGCCGGAGCTGGCGGTCAGCACACTGGCCACGCTGCACCAGCAGCCTGACATTGCGTTAGGCAATGTGGTGGGCAGCAACATCTTCAACGTGCTGTTCATCCTCGGGCTCTCGGCGCTGATCGTGCCGCTCACGGTGTCGGCGCAGCTGGTGCGGCTGTACGTGCCGGTCATGGTGCTGGCGTCGCTGTCACTGATGCTCGCGAGCCTGGATGGCCGGATTGGCCGGGTGGAAGGCCTGCTGTTCGCGGTGGCCGCGATCGCGTACACCACGCTGCTCGTGCGGCACGGCCGGAACGACCCCACGGTACGGGCGCAGGAGTCCAAGCATGTGGACCGGCGGTTCACGTGGACTCGCCTGATCGTGGACCTTGCCCTCGTCGTCGGGGGACTGGCGCTGCTGATCTACGGCTCGCGGCGACTCCTGACCGGAGCCCTGATCGTGGCGCGCCGCCTGGGCGTCAGCGAGCTGATCATCGCACTCACCATCGTCGCCGCAGGCACATCACTGCCCGAACTCGCGACCTCGGTCGTAGCCGCGCTCGAGGGGGAGCGCGACATTGCCGTAGGGAACATTGTGGGCAGCAACATCTTCAACATCTTCGCCATCATGGGCGTGAGCAGCCTGATGGCGCCGCACGGCATCCTCGTCTCGCATTCCGCCAACCGCTTCGACATCCCCGTAATGGTGGCCGTCGCCGCCGCCTGCCTCCCCATCTTCGCGACCGGCGGCCGCATCAGCCGGGCCGAGGGCCTGCTCTTCCTCTTCTACTACGGTGCCTACATCACCTACCTCATGCTCGAGGCTGCACAGCACGATGCGCTCGCGGCGTTCAGCACGATCATGCTCATGTTCGCGCTGCCGCTCACCGCGGTGGGCATTGTGGTTTCGGTGGTGCGGAAGAAGTAGGGGCTGCCGGACCGTCCTGGCATTCGTGGGAGGGGGCAGCGGACCGTCCTGGCATTCTTGGGTTGTGCGCCGTTGGCATATGGTGGCGACTTTGCGGGCTATCGAGTGACCGGTTTGCATTTCGGTCCGGGTCGCGTTGATAGCAGGAGCGGCCGGAAGGAAAGAACGCCAGGACGGTCCGATCCGATATGTCAGGAGAACGCCAGGACGCCAGGGCAGCGGACCGTCCTGGCATTCTTGGGTTGTGCGCCGTTGGCATATGGTGGCGACTTTGCGGGCTATCGAGTGACCGGTTTGCATTTCGGTCCGGGTCGCGTTGATAGCAGGAGCGGCCGGAAGGAAAGAACGCCAGGACGGTCCGATCCGATATGTCAGGAGAACGCCAGGACGGCCACCGTACAGCGCACGTTGCGCAAGGCCGGGACGCCCGACAGATCCCAGTCCGTCCACCGGATCAGCCCCACCCCTGCAACCTCTGTGTGATAATGATCCGTTAAGCCCACCCGGCGACAATGCTCGAGTCTACGCCCGGAGCAGTCACCACCCGGCGTCTGTCGCCACGCAGTTGCTACTCTGCCTGCCTCAACGCGGCGAGCGGTGGGCCACGGAGGAGGTTGCGCTGGCCCGCGCTGCCGACGGCGGTGGCGAGGGCGGCGAGGCCGAGCCAGCCGACGACGAGCGGGAGCACGGGAAGGCGGAACGGCAGGTCGAAGAACCAGTGCATGAGTGCCCAGCCGGCGGCCGCAGCGAGCAGCGTTCCCGCGAGGCCGGCAAGGGAACCGAGGGCGGCGTATTCAGCGAAGAGCACCCGCCGCACGACGGGTCGGGTGGCGCCCAGTGTACGCAGCAGCACGGTTTCGCGCGCGCGTTGTGCGCCACCGGCGGCGATGGCGCCGGCCAGCACGATGATGCCGCCGATCACGGCGAACAATGCCATGAAACGGATGGCGAGGGTGACGCGATTGATCACGCCGGTCACGGTCTGCTGCACCAGCGCGAGATCAAGCGTGGTGACATTGGCGTGTTTGCGGACCAGCTCGCGCTGTACGGCAGCGCGTGTAGCCAGGTCTGGTATATCGGCGAGTGCGACCCACATCTGCGGAGCGCGTTCGATGACACCGGGCTCGAATACCACGAAGAAGTTCGTGTCAAAACGCGCCCAGTCGACGCGACGCAGGCTGGCCACACGCGTTTCCAGCTGCACGCCCTGCAGGTCCCAGGTGATGCGACTGCCGGTGCGCACGCCGAGCGTGCGCGCGACGTCCTCTTCGACGGACACGCGCGGAATGGCAAACGTATCGCGGCCCGCACTCGTGCTGTCCCACCACTCGCCTTCGACGATCGTCTCGGATGGCGAGAGCGCAGCCCGCCACGTGTTGCGATAGTCGCGGCGCAGCGCCCACGGCTCGGCACGGCGATCCTTCCGCGCCAGCAGCTGCTGCACCGTCTGCCCGTCGATGGCAGCGATGCGCGCGGGCACGATGGGCACGAGCTTGACGGAATGCACGCCAAGCGACGCGAAGGTGGAGGCGACGTCGTCGCGTTGATCCGACTGGATATCGAACGCGACGAGGTCGGGCGCACCATTCTGCCGGTCCAGCTGGATGCGGTCCAGCAGATTCAGCTGCACGATCCAGATGGTTGCAATCAGGAACACGCCGAAGCCGAGCGCGACGGTGACCGCGGCCGTCTGGTTCGCGGGGCGGAAAAGACTGCTGACACCCTGGCGCACGGCAAAGCTGGCACGGCGAGGCAGCAGCCGGCGCGAGGCGCGCATCAGGATCCAGGCGACGACGCGCAGCGCCAGTGTCGCGAGCACGAGACCACCGGCAAAGGCTACACCCTCGATCCGGCGAGGCGCCTGGAGCACACCCAGCACGACGAGACTCGCGGCCAGTGCCGTCCACGCCAGCACACGCCAGGGATCCAGACGTCGCGACTCGGGCTGCACGTCGTGCCGCAATGCCTGCAACGGCGTGACCGTGCGTACGGCGAGCAGTGGCAGCCACGCGAACACGAAGGCCACCCAACCGCCCATTAGCAGACCGATGAGGATCTCGCGGGGATAGAGGTGGAACGCCACCGTGACGGGGATGGCGCTGCCCAGCAGGCGAGGCAGCAGTGCCTGCACACCGACGCCCAGCGCCGCACCCAGCAGCGAGCCGCCCAGGCCGAGGGCCGCGGCCTGGAAAAGGTAGGCCAGGAAAGCAGTGCGGCGGGTGGCGCCGATGCAGCGCAGCACGGCGATCTGCTCGCGCTTCTCACGCACGAATGTGTGCACGGCACTGCCCACGCCCAGCCCGCCCAGCAGCAGGGCAGTCAGACCGACGAGCCCGAGAAATCTCGCCGCGCGATCGAGCCCGCGCGAGACACTCCTCGCCTGCTCCTCCGCTGTGGTGGAACGAACGAGCGCGTTGCGAAACGGTTTCTCGTGCTGTTCGATGAAATGCGTCAGCGCGGTGCGATCGGGAAGACGCAGGTACGCTTCGTACGTGACAATGCTGCCGAAGCGGATCAGGTTGGCCTGCTGCAGCCAGGCCTGGCTGATGTAGACGCGAGGCGCGATGGCGCCACGGAAGCCGATCTCGACGGGCGGTCTTGTGAGCGTGCCGGCAATGCGGAACGCGGCATTGCCGATGTGCAGGGAATCGCCCACCTTCGTGCTCAGCGCGATCAGCAGGCCGGGATCGACCAGCGCGTCCAGTCCCCGATCCGGCGTGCCCCAGAGGCCGGGCGGATCCGTCTCGACATTGCCGTAGAACGGATAACCGGGTGTTACCGCGCGCACCTGCACCAGCCTGGTGTTGCCGTTGCCGGCGAGGGCGACGGAAAGCGTGCCGGTGACGCGCGAGACGGGCACGCCCGCGGCCGCGAGCGAATCCATCACCACGTTGACGGAATCGGGAAACGGCCGGCTGCTGCTCAACTGCAGGTCGCCGCCCAGCAGCGCGCGCGACTGCGCGCGCAGTGATTCGGTGATGGCCGCGCGGAAGGAGTTGATCGCGACCAGCGCGGCCACGCCCAGCATGATGGCGATCATGTACACGCCCAGGCGGCGCGCGCTGGAGCGGCCCTCCCGCAAAGCCAGGCGCAACGCGAAGGGGGTCTTCATGTGCGCTGTCGCGCCGCGGTTTCCGCCGGAGCTCGCTCCGCGGCGAGGGTGTCGGCCGTGCGCTCATCGGAGAGCACGGCGCCGCCGCGCAGCGTGATCACGCGACCGGCGCGTCGCGCCAGCGCTGGATCATGCGTGACCAGCACCAGCGTCGCGTTTTCACTGGCGTTGAGGCCGACCAGCAGATCGATCACGCGTGCGCCCGTGTCGGCATTGAGATTGCCGGTGGGCTCGTCGGCGAACAGGATGGCCGGCTGGTTGGCGAATGCTCGCGCGAGTGCCACGCGCTGCTGTTCGCCGCCGGAAAGCTGCACGGGGTAATGATCCGTGCGCTCGCTCAGGCCGACGCGCGTGAGCAGCTCCTCCGCGCGGCGCGCGGCGCGGCCGTCGCTCTTCCCCACCAGCTCGAGCGGCACGAGCACATTCTCGAGGGCGGTGAGTGTGGGCAGCAGCTGGAACGTCTGGAAGACGAAACCGATGTGCGCGGCCCGAAACAACGCGCGCTGGTCTTCGGTAAGAGCGCCCAGGTCCTGGCCATTGATCGTGATGCTGCCGGCACTGGGCAGGTCGAGTCCGGCCAGCAGACCGAGCAGCGTCGTCTTGCCGCTGCCCGATGGACCGATGATGGCGACGAATTCGCCCGAGGCAATGTCCAGATCAATGCGCTGCAAAACGCGGAGCGGCCGGCCGGCGCTCCAGTACGTCTTCTCGAGTCCTCGAACGACAATGGCCATGGCGCGGGCGACGATGCTCTTTCTGTGTCTGCTGCTCGTGGCTTGCGACGGCGCTCATACCCGCAACGCGGGTGGCGGGGTCGACAGCGCGGCGGTCACGACGGCACCGCAGACCGACACAGCGTCGCCTTCAGTACGAGACGCCGCGGATCACGCACCCTCGAAAGACACGCGGCGCGTCGTGCTGTTCCTGGGCACGAGCCTGACCGCGGGATTCGGTGTGGGCGCCGAGCACGCGTTTCCCGCGCTCATCCAGCAGAAGATCGACTCCGCGGGGCTGCCGTTCCGCGTGGTGAATGCGGGACTTTCGGGGGAAACGTCGGCAGGCGGACTGCGCCGCCTCGACTGGTCGCTGCAGGAACCGATCGATGTGCTGGTGCTCGAGCTGGGCGCGAACGACGGGCTGCGCGGGCTGAGCGTGCCCGAAATGCGGGCCAACCTCGATTCCATCATCGCGCGAACCCGCGCGAAGTATCCCGGGGCCGCCATCGTGATCGCCGGCATGGAGGCGCCGCCGAATCTGGGCGCGCGCTACACACGCGCATTCGCGCGCGCGTTCCGCGATCTCGCGAGCGAACGCCATGCCGCGCTGATCCCGTTTCTGCTGGAGGGTGTGGGAGGTCACGCCGAGCTGAACCAGGGCGACGGCATCCATCCGTCGGAGGAGGGTCACCGACTGGTGGCGGCTACAGTCTGGTCGGTGCTGGGGCCGGTGCTGCGGGGGCGGTAGCGTCGGACCGTCTTGGCGTTCTTGGGTTGTGCGCCATCCAGAAATCGGAAGCTGCCAGGTGCGCGTGGGCGCGGCCTGGCCAAATGACCGGAAAGGATGCGCCCGCCGGGCGCACACCTGTCCCTGGACAGCCGCGCAAGTCACAGTCTAACCCCCGATTTGCCAGGAACCATGGCGGTCCGGGCAGCGCGCATGCGGCGCTGGGGCAATCGGTCCGCCGTGTATGGGAAATGGGGCCAAAGCCAAGAACGCCAAGACGGTCCGTCCGCCCTAACCTCGCCTTAACGCGCGAAGCTGCTCTTAACCACGAACCACACATTCGCCGGCCGCTCCGCCAGCCGCCGCACATACCACGGAAACCACTCCTCGCCGTAGCTCACCAGCACACGCACCTTGTGGCCGGCGCGCGCCATGCGCTGCTGCTCCGCGGCGCGGATGCCGTAGAGCATGTGGACCTCCCACGCGCCGGGACTCAGGCCCGCGCTCGAGGCGGCGTTCGTGAGTCGGCCCAGCAGAGCAATGTCGTGCGTGCCGAAGACGGGACGCGGCGTGTCGCCTACACTCTTCGACGCTTCCAGCATCATACGGCCGAGGCTGAAGTAGTTCTCGTCCACATTGCTTTTGCGCGGGAACGCGACCGTGGCGGGTTCCTTGTAGGCGCCCTTCACCAGACGGATGGCCACCGTATCGCGCAGCAGTGATTCGAGATCCTTCCGCGTGCGGTGCAGATACGCCTGCACACAGAGGCCGAGATTCCGGTGCTGCACGAGGACGGCGCGGAAGACGGCGAGCGTGCGGTCGACGTAGCTGCTGTCCTCCATGTCCACCCACACGACATTGCCGGACTCCGCGGCACGCGCGGCCAGAGTCGAGAGATTGGCGGTGGCGCCATCCTCGCTGATATCGAGTCCCAGCTGCGTGAGTTTGACGGAGATCTGCGCGGGCACGCGGCGCTCGGCAATTCGGCCCAGGACATTGATGTAGTGTTCGACAACGCGCCCCGCCGCGTCCATCTCACGTATGTTTTCGCCCAATCGCGTAAAGATCGTGCCGATCTTCTCGGGCACAAACTTCTGCGCCGCGTCCAGCGCCGCATCCACCGTGGTGCCGGGCATGAAGCGGCGCACAGCCACCTGCGCGAAGCGATAACGCGGAAAGCGCTGCGCGAGCCACCGGTTGCGCGAGGCCCAGAGCAGTGCGCTGCGCATCACCGCCATCGCCAATTCTCCGTTGGGAACCTGTTGTCGCTGTGGACGTGCGGGAATGTAGGCGAAGCCGCAGCAGGCGAGCAACGGCAGGCACAGCAACGTCAGGTACACCCCACGACAGGCCCACCACGACGCGCAACGACAGGCCCACCACGACGCGCGGGGGCAGGCCCGCCACGACGCGCAAGGGCAGGCCCGCCCCGACGCGCAAGGGCAGGCCCGCCACGACGCGCAAGGGCAGGCCACCGCGACAGGCAACGACAGGCCACCACGACAGGCAACGACAGGCCACCACGACAGGCAACGACAGGCCACCACGACAGGCAACGACAGGCCACCACGACAGGCAACGACAGGCCACCACGACAGGCAACGACAGGCCACCACGACAGGCAACGACAGGCCCACCACGACAGGCAACGACACGCCCACCACGACAGGCAACGGCACGCCCACCACGACGCGCAAGGGCAGGCCCGCAACGTACGCAACAGTGGGCCCGCAAAGGCACGCGCGGTTACGACAGGCCGGCCGCGACGCTGCGCGAGCAACGGCGCGCTCGGAATGTACGCGCGGAACGCCAGGTTTCGGCAGGACGGGCAACGCCGGTCGAGCCGCGTCAGGCGCGCAACGACAAGCCAGCCACCTCAGGCGGGCCACTACCGAAGCGCACGAGCAGGCGGACTGCGTCAGGCGGGCCGCGACAAGCCAGCCACCCAGTCCGGCCACGACTGAAGCGCACCAGCAGGCGAACTGCGTCAGGCGGGCAGGGATAAGCAACACCCTGCCACGACTTGAGCGCACCAGCAGGCGAGCAACGGCAAGCGAGCAGTGGCACGCGCAACAGCAGCGAGCAACGACAGGCGTCAGCAGTCGAGCCGGGGCAAACGCAAGCGGCTGCGGCAGCCATGCAACTGCCGGCGAGTGGCGTGCCGGCGGCGACCTGCCGGGGAGTGACCGGGGGGACGTGCAGGCGAGCAACAACAGGCAGGTAACTGCCGCCGTGCGGCGTGCAAGCGGCAACTTGCCGGGGAGCGGACATGCAGGCAGGCAACCGCAGGCAGGCAGTTACAGGCGAGTGACGGCAAGCTGTTCGACGGACGGAACCACGTACGTCACGCGCAGAATCGGAGGGCCCCGCGACGCTCTGGCGGAGGTTTGCGGCGCCGCCCGCGACAGGACGAGCCGAGTGGCGAAAGGCGGCAACTGCCACCCTCGTTCCGCGGTCCAACAGCAGCGCGCACGGGGCTGCGTGTGTCGCGCACCGGCGTGCGTGGTATGTGCCGCGCCTGTCCTGCGCGCCAGCAGACCCCGTCGAAACGCCATCGCAGCGGGAGATCATTGTATGCGACGTCACGTCGTCGTCCTTGCCGTCGGAATTCTCAATGCGGCGGGCGCCGCCGGCCAGCGGCCGAAGGAAACGCAGATCCAGCCGGTGGATTCACTGCGTGAGCCATACAGCCACATCCGCGGCGTGCGCGAGCTGAGCGATGGCCGTCTGCTGGTCTCGGATCAGACCGAGGTCGCCGTCTACCTGGCAGACTTCGCGAAACAGACACGCACGAAGCTGGGTGGCGTGGGAGCAGGGCCCGAGGAGTACCGGACGCCGCTCGAGCTCTTCGCCATGGCCGCCGACAGCACGGCGCTGCTCGACATTGGCAACGGCAGGCTGGCCATTTTCGCGCCCGATGGTCACATCGCGGACACGCGACCCATCGCGGACAAGCCGGGCTTCAGTTTCCCGGCCGCGGCAGACCTGAAGGGCAACATTGACTGGGACCTGGTCACGCAGGTTCGGCTCGAGCGTCGCACACACCCCGAACTGGACCACGCGGAGATCATCCGCTTCAGCAGGGCGGGCAAGATCGACACGGTTGGCTTCGCGAAGATGGCGCCGGGTGTGAACCCGGGCGCTTTTCCGTTCTACGATTACTGGGGTGTTTCGGGCGATGGCTGGATCGCGATTGCCCGCAACGTCGAGAAATACCGGCTGGACTGGGTGAAGCCGGACGGCACACTGCAGAAGGGCCCGGATGCGCCGTTCGAAGCGGTGCGCGTGTCGGATGCGGACAAGGCGGCCTGGGGCACGCCGGGGAGCGGTACGGGGGGCGGCCAGGTCAACATGGAGGGGCGCGCCAAGGGACCGCCGCCCGGCGTCAACTTTCCCGACCACTTCCCCGCCGTGAAGTACCACGGCATCTGGATCACCAGCGATCATCACGCGATCGTGGTGCGCTACGATCATCTGGCGGAGACGCGGCAGCTGCTCGATGTGTTCGACGATCGCGGTGTGCTCGTCGGCAAGCTGCGTCTGCCCGAGCACCGGCAGCTCATCGGCATCGGTGCGCGCGGGTTGTACGCCATGCGTATTGACGACGACGGACTGCAGTGGATCGAGCGGTACGACCTCGCCACGCGCTTGAACGACGCGCGCCGGCCGTAGCGTTACCAACGCCACGCGCCGCGTGTGCGGCGGCCTGGGCGACGGCCACGTCGGCGTACGGGTGCGCGGGTGTCAACGTCGGCATCGGAGCACCGCATGAGATAGCCAGCGCAATGCTCGGACGCCGCGCATTCGGGCAGCGCGGCCCAGCCCCGCCAAACTGCCCGCCCATCACACTCGCCCTGCGCATTCGACTTCCTCATCCGACGCTGCGTCGCAGGCTCGCCGGCATAGCCTCACCTCGCCTGTCGACGTACGATTCCGACACCAGGCACCACGGCCGCCGTAGGGGTTGAGTAACGGTCGCCGGTCTGACGGCAGGGCAGAGGAACGAGGCTGTGCACATGATGCCGGAGTCGAGGCAGAACGCGATTCGCCTGCAGGTAGCCGGGGCCAAGCCGCAGGACGTAGGCACGGGCACGGCGAGGCTGAGCCGGAAAGCGCTGGGCGCAGTGGGTGCGCACGAAGGCGATGTCGTCGAGATCCGCGGCAAGCGGCTCACCGCCGCCATGGCGCTGGCGTCGTACGCGGAAGACGAAGGCCTCGATGTGGTCCGGCTCGATGGACTGCAGCGTGCGAACGCGGGTGTCAGCATTGGCGACCATCTCGAGGCGCGCCGCGCCATCCCGCGTCCGGCACGGCGAGTACAGCTGGCCCCGGCGCAGCGCAACCTGCGCCTGGTCGGGTCGGGCGACACGCTGCGCAAGACTCTGCTGCAGCGGCCGCTCGTTTCCGGCGACGTGATCTCGACGTCGATCTACCGCCGCGGCTCGCCCGAGGAAAGCGGCAGCATCCCCGACGACATCTTCCGCATGTTCTTCGAGCAGCCCGCGTTCGGCCTGCAGGAGATCCGGCTCACAGTCGTGTCCACCTCGCCACGCGGCATTGTGAAGATCGCGGAAGACACCGAGATCGAGCTGCACGCGGAGTACGTCGAGCTGGAAGAGCAGCGCCGCGTCGACGTCACATACGACGACGTGGGCGGGCTGGGCGCCACGCTGCACCAGGTGCGTGAACTGATCGAGCTGCCGCTCAAACACCCCGAGCTTTTTCAGCAGCTGGGCATCGACCCGCCGAAAGGCGTGCTGCTGTACGGGCCGCCCGGCACGGGGAAGACGCTGCTGGCACGCGCCGTCGCCAACGAGGCCGATGCCGCCTTCTTCCACATTGCCGGTCCCGAGATCATGGGGCGCTTCTACGGCGAATCGGAGCAGCGGCTGCGCGAGATCTTCCAGCAGGCGCAGCAGCGCGCGCCGTCCATCGTGTTCATCGACGAGATCGACTCGATCGCACCCAAGCGCGAGACGGTGGTGGGCGAAGTGGAGCGGCGGGTGGTGGCGCAGATGCTCACGCTCATGGACGGCCTCGAGCCGCGCCAGAACGTCGTCGTGATCGGCGCCACCAATCGGCTCGACGCACTGGATGAGGCGCTCCGCCGGCCGGGCCGCTTCGACCGCGAGATCGTCGCCGGCGTGCCCGATGGCGCGGGTCGGCGCGAGATCATCGGCATCCACACGCGCGGCATGCCGCTGGACAACGATGTCGACCTCGATGACATGGCCAGCACCACGTACGGCTTCGTGGGCGCGGACCTGGGCGCGCTCGTGCGCGAGGCGGCCATGGAGACGCTGCGGCGCAACCTTCCCGACCTCGATGCCGGCGGCGAGATCCCGCCCGATGTGCTGTCCTCCCTGCGGGTGACACGCGACGACTTCGCCAATGCGCTGCGTCGCGTCCAGCCTTCCGCGCTGCGCGAGATCATGATCGAAGCACCGCGCGTCACGTGGGAGGACATTGGTGGACTCGACGATGCGAAGCTCCGGCTGCGCGAGGGCGTCGAGCTGCCCATGCGCCAGCCCCAGGCATTCGAACGTCTGGGTATCCGGCCCGCGCGCGGTTTCCTGCTGTTCGGGCCCCCCGGCACGGGCAAGACGCTGCTGGCCCGCGCCGTGGCGCACGAGGCGGAGGCCAACTTCATCGCCACCAAGTCGTCCGACCTGCTCTCCAAGTGGTACGGCGAATCCGAGAAGCAGGTATCGCGCCTGTTCGCGCGCGCCCGCCAGGTGGCGCCCACCGTCATCTTCCTCGATGAAGTCGATTCGCTCGCGCCCGAGCGCGGCGGCGGACTGGGCGAGCCGGCGGTGACCGAGCGCGTCGTCAACACGCTGTTAGCGGAAATGGACGGGCTGGAAGAGCTGCGCGGCGTGGTGGTGATCGCGGCCAGCAACCGCCCCGCCCTCATCGATCCGGCACTCCTGCGACCCGGCCGCTTCGACGAGCTGATCTACGTGCCCGTCCCCGATTTCGAAGGTCGCCTGCGCATACTCCACATCCACACCGCGCGCATGCCCATGGCCGATGATGTGGACCTGCACGTGCTGGCCGGGCGCACGCACGGCTACACCGGCGCCGATCTCGAAGACCTCGTGCGACGCGCCGGCCTCCACGCCCTGCGCGACAATCCCGACATCGAGCAGGTCAGCATGCGCTACTTCGAGTCGTCGATGGACGAGACCCATGCTTCGGTCACGCCCGAGATGGAGAAGGAGTACAGCGAGCTGGCCCGCACCCTCAAGCGCGAAAGTCCGCGCGGCCCGCGCCGCATCGGCTTCGGGACGGAGGTGAAGAAGGACGAAGCATGATGGCGGGGAATCGGACCGTCTTGGCGTTCTTTCCTTCCGGCCGCCCCTGCTATCGACGCGATGCATTCGCGCATGGAAACGCGGTCACTCGATAGCTGCGCCAGCCGCGTCAATGCGCGATGGCGCCACAACCCAAGAATGCCAAGACGGTCCGACCCGCCATATGCCCGCAAAGCCGTCCCGGCCGCAGTTGGCACGCAACGTAATCCAGACTACCTTTCCGGGGCGTCACCGGGGCGAGGAAGAGCGAGTCCTGGGAGCGGCGCCTCCGCCTTCGACGGAATCGTCATGCGCGCGGCGATCTGTCGATACCGGAGCGGGCGATCGCGTGAACGATCGATCCCCGCGTAGCCGCCTTCCTCGCTCTGCCGAACGGGTCGCGACGTAGCGATCCGCCGCTCCTGGGGGGAGCATCCGGGCAACCAGAGCAACGGCGGCAGGGCACGGGGTGCCTGCGTCAGCCGGGATCCGGGTCGCGATGAATGCGGCCCGGCCGAGGTCCGATGTCGCTGCGCTTCAAGATCCTCGCGCTGTACGTGTTCCTCGCGCTCATCACCATGGTCGTGGGTGCGGGCAACTACGCGCAGTCGCTTCATTCGCTGGGCACGCTGGTGCAGGCGAAGCTGGAGGCGGCGAGCCAGAATGCCGCCAGCGCCATTCTCAATCGCTACGGTACGCTGCAGTCCTCGCTGCTGCGACCCCTGACGCCGGCCACGCCCGGTGCTTCCGGCTCGGGCGAGCCGGTGCCGGGTGCGGAATCGTGGCGTGTGCTGGGCAGCGACTTCGCACGGGTCGAGTACCGGAGCGGCACGGGCCACAGCATACCGCTGTTCGTCGCGACGAATCCCCCGGAAGTCGACAGCCATCCATGCGAGCCGGGCGCCGACAGCCTCGTGGAGATTCACGTGCGTCTGCGCGAGGGACGGAGCGGTGGTGGCGAGATCGTGGGCTGGGTGCCGGCACGCTCACTGTTGCCGGAGCAGACCCTGAACGTGCGCTTCGGGCATGGCGGGCAGACCGTCGTGCTCGACCGGCAGCGTCGTGCGGTGCTTTACGACGCGCGCTGCCGTGCCGAAGCAGGTACACCCGATGCCAGTCCGTCGGGGCCGATGGTGCTGGACTGGAAGACGCTGGACTCGGAGCACGGGCTGCTCCCGGTATTCGATGGTGGCGACCAGCGGACCGGTGGCTTCGCCAGTCTGAGCGTACTGCCCTGGACCGTGGTGTCCGCGGCCGATATCGACGAGTTCACCAGCCCGTACGCCCGCATGCAGCTGCTCAACCTGCTCATGATGTTCGCCGTCGTGGCGCTGGTGGGTGGCGCGTTTCTGCTGCTGGCGAGGTACTACATGAGCTCGCTCGAGGACCTGGCGCTCGCGGCGGATCGCATTGGCGAGGGTGAGCTGATGCCGTGGCTGCCGCCGCCCGGCCAGGACGAGGTCGGCAAGCTGTCCGAGGCGCTCGCCGTCATGCTGGCCCGGCTCAAGACCACGATCCGGCAGAACGAGATCGCGCGCCAGATGTCCGTGGTGGGTGAAGTCGCGGCGCAGCTGTCGCACGAGATCCGGAATCCACTCTCCTCCATCCGCCTCAACCTGCAGAGCGTGGAGCGGGAAACGCGGCGGGGTGAAGTGCCCGCCGACCTCGAGCAGGTGCTGCATCTGTGCCTGCGCGAGATCAGCAGGCTGGACGACGCGGTGAAGAGCGTGCTCGAAGCGGGTCGTCCGAAACCCATCAGCCGGCGGCCCTGCCAGATGGAAGACGTGCTCGACGACTCGCTCGACCTGATGCGCCCTCGCCTGGAGAAGAGCGGGATCCGCATCCAGCACCAGAACGGTTTGCGCGCTCCCATCCTGGGGGACGAGGAACAGCTGCGCGGGGTATTCGTGAACCTGTTCCTGAATGCGGCGGACGTAATGCCGGATGGCGGCACGTTGCGTGTATGGACGGAACGGAGCGAAGAAGGCGAGGCTGGTGAGGTGCGGGTGCATGTCGTGGACAGCGGGCCGGGCATTCGGCCCGACGTCCGGGACTCCATCTTCCAGCCGTTCTTCACAACCAAGCCGAGCGGCTCGGGCATTGGGCTGCCCACGGCGCTGCAGGTGGTGAAGGCGCACGGCGGCCGGCTGTACCTCGAGCGGCGCTCGGAAATGGATGTGGGCGCCGAATTCGTCGTGGCGCTGCCGCTGGCGGCTGCGCCGGAAACAGGGAATCCGGGTGCAGGCGACGACACCGCCTCGGGTGCCGGCGGGTCCCCGGGCAGCAGTGCACCGGGACCGGTCGCGCCCCGCGCATGATGGGAAACGCGAGACAGAATCAGGGAAGATGCCGGTTCGCATTCTGCTGGTAGAAGACGACGACGCGCACCGCGAGACCCTGGCGCGACACCTCACCCGTTCGGGCTTCGAGGTGACCGCCGCGGAAAACGCGGAGCGCGCGCTCTCCGTCTATTCCAGCACATCGCCTGACATCGTGCTCACCGATGTGCGCATGCCGGGCATGAGCGGGCTCGAGCTGCTGGAGCGGCTGCACGAGTCGGCCGCGGATGCCAGCGTCATCGTCATGACGGCGTTCGGTGACATGCAGCCGGCCATCGACGCGATGAAAGGCGGCGCGTACGACTATCTGACCAAGCCGCTCGACCTGGACGCGCTCGAGCGCGTGCTGGATCGCTGCGTAAGTGAGCTTTCGCGCCGGCCGGTGGATGTGCGTGTCGGGTCGGTCCCGGTCACGGTCGAGTCGCTCATCGGCCGCGACGCCCGCATGATCGAGATCTACAAGACGATCGGCGCCGTCGCGAAGACGCGAACCTCGGTGCTCATCCGCGGCGAGACGGGCACGGGCAAGGAGCTGATCGCGCGGATCATCCACCACAACGCGCGTCCCGACGAACCGTTCGTCGCCGTCAACTGCACCGCCGTGCCCGAGGCGCTGCTCGAGTCCGAGCTGTTCGGCCACGTGAAGGGCGCGTTCACGGGTGCGATCGCCAACCGCAAGGGCCGCTTCGAGCTGGCTGGCGACGGTACGATCTTCCTCGACGAGATCGGCGACACGACCGTCGCGTTCCAGGCGAAGCTGCTGCGCGTGCTGCAGGAACGCGAATTCTATCCGGTCGGCGATGAGAAGCCTCGCCGAACCAGAGCGCGCGTGGTGGCGGCGACGCACCGCCCCATAGAACAGATGGTCAAGGAAGGCACGTTCCGGGAGGACCTGTATTTCCGGCTGCGCGTCGTCGAAATCTCGATACCACCCTTGCGCGACCGCCGTGCCGACATTCCGCTCCTGGCAGCGCATATTCTGACCAAGCTGTCCACCGAGCTGAACCGCAAGCTGTTCATCCCGGACGACGTGATGGGCACGCTGCTGGCCTACGACTGGCCGGGCAACGTGCGCGAGCTGGAGAACGCACTGACACGGGCAGCGGTGCTGGCGAGGGGGCCGGGACTTTCGCTGTCACACCTGGCGCTCGGCTCGCCCACCGATCCGCTCGCGCCCGAGGACGACGACCAGAGTCTCGAGGCCATGGAGCGCATCCACGTGCAACGCGTACTGGCACAGACGGGTCGCAACAAGAGTCGTGCTGCGCAGATCCTCGGCGTCTCGCGACCTCGCCTGGATCGCATCATTGCGCGGCACGGCCTGGTGGTCTGAGTGCCGGGGTGGGGGAGAGGTCCCGCGAGGCTGCCGCGTTTGTGCGGTAAAGCGGCCTTGGCTGTAATGTCCTGACGGGAGGGACTGGTACGAAGTGTTGCAGAATGCAAGGGAGGGGACCGGGGCTGTCGCGGCAAATCGTTGTCAGTTAGTTTGTTACGGTAACGTGATGGAGGACGTGGTTCTGGTACGGGGCTTGTGCTGAAAGGGAGGTTGCCTGCGGGGGCAAGCCGTTCGTGGCAGTAGCCTGTTGCGGCAGGTAGGCGGACTGACAGGAAGCACTCCGCCGAAACCACGCGAATGCGCCGGCGAGTCCGGTGCGCTGGAGGTAAGAATGTCCAGGCTGTACTCAGTGTTGCAGCGTCTGCTGAAGGACGAAAGCGGCCAGGGCCTGGTCGAATACGTTCTCATCATCGCACTGGTCGCCATCGGGCTGGTGCTGGCGCTGACCGTGTTCCGGAATCAGATCGGGCAGACTTTCGACAACATCAATTCGCAGCTGCAGAACGCGCCGAGCCCACAGTATCAGCCAGGTTCGGGATCCGGCAGCTGAGGCGCCAGTCGGGGCGCTGGGCGGTGAGCACGCTGCATCGCCGCCACCGAACGTAGTGCGGTCGGTCGGAGTAGTCGTGACAGAATTTGCTACCCTCCTCTTCGTTGCACTGCTGCTAACGGCTCTGTTCTGGGATGTGACACGACGTCGCATCCCGAACGCACTCGTGCTGGCAGGTCTCGTTGCAGCCCTGATCCTGCGCGGTATCGCGGGCGTGTCGCCGCTGCTGGGCGGCTTGGCGGGCGCCGGTATCGCGCTGGCTGCGACGGTGCCACTCTTCGCACTGGGCGCGCTGGGTGGCGGCGATGCGAAGCTGCTGGCTGCGGTGGGCGGTTTCACCGGCCCGAAGGGACTGCTCTACGCGCTGGCGGCGTCCGCGATCGCGGGAGGCGTACTCGGTGTTCTGGTGCTGGTGCGTCGTCGCCTGCGCGGTGAGAAAACACGCAACGCGCGCGCTGCCGGGCGGGTAACGGTGAACACACCGGGGGCCGTGACGGTGCCGTATGGTGCCGCCATCGCCGCGGGCTCGATCTACACGTGGTTCTTCGTGCTGGGCAGGATGCCATGGTGAGCGTGCTGCGGCTGCGCGCGCACGCCGATGGCGGACAGGCGCTGGTCGAGTTCGCGCTCATCACGCCGTTGTTGCTGCTGCTGCTGCTGGGCGTCTACGAGTTCGGCCGCGCGTGGAACGTGTACCAGACGCTGTCCGATGCCGTGCGGGAGGGCGGACGCACCGCAGTGGTGGCCAACAGCTCGATCACGGTGGACAGCGTCGTCGCCCGCATCAATGACAATCTCAACCGCGCCGGCATCGACACGGCAAAGGCGGTCAAGACGATCAGCGGTTTTCACGCAGGCACGGGAACGCCGGCCACGGTGTCGATCGCATATCCTTATCAGCTGCGCTGGATCCAGGGGCTCGTGGGCTGGACCGGCGCACAGGCATTGTTCCAGATGACCACGAGCGTGGTCTTTCGCAACGAATAGCGAGGACGCGAGCGATGCGCACACGCACGTTCATCCTCATCGCGCTGGCTTCTGCAGCGGGCGGTACCGCGGCGTGGGCGGGAGTGCAGGCGCTGCGGCATCAGACGCCCATACTGGAGGCATCGGATCCCGGGTCCGTGCTCGAGGTGGTGGTGGCGGCGAGGGATCTGCCGGTGGGCACGATCCTGGGACCGGGCGATGTGAAAGCGCTGCCATGGCCGGGCAGTGCCGCGCCGGAAGGCTACGCACGCACGGTCAACGAAGTGGTGGGTCGCGGCGTCACGCAGTCTGTGCGTCTGAACGAGCCGCTGCTCGACAGCCGCCTTTCGGATCGCACTGGACAGGGCGGACTGCCCATCGCCATTACGCCGGGCATGCGCGCGGTGACCGTACGCGTTGATGATGTGGTGGGTGTGGGCGGTTTCATCGACCGGGGCACACGCGTCGATGTCATCCTGACCATGACGCCGACGGGCACGCAGGCGGATCCGGTGAGTCGCATCCTGCTGCAGAACGTCGAAGTGGCCGCGCGCAATCAGCAGCCCGAGCGCGATCCGCAGGGCCGGCCTGCCAATGTCACGCTGGCCACGCTGCTGGTCTCGCCCGAGGACGCCGAGCGGCTTACTCTGGCCATGACGCGCGGTACGATCCAGCTGGCGCTGCGCAACATGATCGATGTGCAGGAGGTCCCGACTTCGGGTGCACGCATGAGTCGACTGTTCGAAACGGAAGCGGCGAGCACACCGAGCGCGGCGCGTACCCGCCGGCCGCTGCCGGTGCCGAAGACAGAGCAGAGCAAGACCTCGGTGGAACTGTACAAGGGCGCGTCGCGCGCCGTGATCGTCTTCTAGCGTGGCTGGCGCGCAGCGGACATGGCACGGCGCCGGGTACGGTGTCCTGGTGGCGGCGCTGGCGCTGGCTGTGCCTCGCCTGGCGCTCGCGCAGCGCGTGGTGAGCCAGGCGGAGCAAACGATCCAGGTCGAGCGCGGCAAGACGTCGGTGCTACTGCTCGACTACACACCGCCCAAGATGTCGGCGGGAGACACGACCGTGATCAGCATCACCAACACGGACACGCCGCGTGAGTGGCTGATCAATGGCCTGAAAGTCGGATCGACTACGCTGATAATCTGGGACCCTGCAAATTCGCCACACCTTTACAACGTGGAGGTGACGGCGGATGCAACGGCCCTGCAGCGTGAACTGAGGACGGTCTTTCCCGGCGTGGAGATCACGGTCACGACGAGTGGTGAAGCGGTGATTCTGTCAGGCACAGTGCGCGATCCGGCAATTGCCAGGCGGGCGGTGGACCTTGCCACGCAGACGGGGGCGAAGGTCATCGACAACCTGCAGGCGCCCTCGCCGCAGCAGGTGCTGCTGCAGGTACGCTTCGCGGAAGTGCGTCGCACCGTGGGCAGCAAACTGGCCGCCGACCTGTTCGCCAACAACGCGCAGCAGCTGGATCAGGTGTTCGGCAACGGCTCCACCGCCAACATCGAGACGCTGTCCGATGGCATTGTCCGCCTCTTCCTGATCGGCAGGGATGCGGAGCTGGACGCCATCATCACGGCGCTCAAGTCGAAAGGCGAGTTCCGCAGCCTGGCCGAGCCCAACCTGCTCACGGTGGACGGCAAGGAAGCCTCGTTCCTCGCGGGCGGCGAGTTCCCGTACCCCATTGTGCAACAGGGCTCGAACGTGGGCGCCGTGAGCATCCAGTTCAAGGAATTCGGCGTGCGTCTCAAGTTCACACCCGTCGTGAACACGAACGGCACGATCCGGCTTTCGGTCGAGCCGGAAGTTTCGTCGCTGGACTTTGCGAACGGGCTGACCCTGTCGGGCTTCCAGATCCCGAGTCTGCTGACGCGTCGCGCGAAGAGTGAAGTGGAGCTGCGGCCGGGGCAGCACCTGGCGATTGCGGGCCTGCTGGACAATGCGATCACGAGCAATGTCGACAAGATACCGATTCTGGGTGATATCCCGATCGTCGGCGCGCTATTCCGGAACAAATCGAATACGCAGGCGAGGACGGAGCTGCTGGTGATCGTGACGCCGCAGCTGGTGCAGCCGTCGGACTCGCCGATACCGCTGCCGACGGGCGAGCCGGGCACGTGGAAGTGGAATCGATCGCTGCGCATTGACACGACGCGCGCGGGCCGGGGCGGCGGCGGGTGAGATTCGCGCGCGCGCTTTGCCGGGATGAGCGGGGCCAGGCGCTGGCCATCATGGCGATAGCCGCGGCCAGTCTCATGTCCGTGCTGGCACTGGCCATCGACCTGGGCATGCTGCGCACGGCAAGGACGGAAACGCAGCGTGCGGCGGACGCCGCGGCGCTGGCGGGTGCGCAGGAATTCCTGCACGGGCCGCCGGGCACGGCGCACGGCGAGCTGGCCTACGACGCGGCCATCGATTTCGCCACGCGCAACGCCATCCGCAACCGCATGATCGACTCGTCGGAAGTGCAGGTGTATGTCGACCCGGCGGCGGAGCGGGTGTCGGTGCGCATCGAGCGAGGCGAAATCGGCTTGTGGTTCGCGCGTCTGTTCGGCCGCAGCACGGCGAAGGTGAATGCGCTGGCTTCGGCGGCAGCCATGCCGGCGTGGGCGGCGCGCTGCGTGCTGCCGTTCGCCGTTCCGGACTTGTGGAACGATGCCAACAGCGACAACAACACGAATCACTACTGGGATCCGAGCGAGCGCTGGGTGATGGGCGACGATCCCAATGACTTCTACGGCCGTTTCAATGGCGGTGGCAGCATCGCGCCGCAGACAGGGCTGGGCAGCAGCTTCCGCAACGGCAACGGGCAGGGCTACGTCAACGACTACGGCATGCCGCTGCTGCTCAAGGTGCAGGATGTGACGACACCGATCACCGACGACTTCTTCTTTCCGCTGCGCATTGGCGGCAATCGGGGCGCCACGGATTACATGAACGCCGTGGCCGGCTGTGATCCGGATCCGGTGACCATGTACCGCGACGTGCCCATCGAGCTGGGCAATCTGGCCACGGCGACGCGGGAGGGTGTCCGGTCGCTGCTGCAGGCGGATCCCAATGCCCGCTGGGATGCGTCCACTAACACTGTTGTGAATTCGACGTTCGGTTCCGGCTGGCTGTCCAGCCCGCGCGTGCGCATCATTGCGCTCTACGATCCGCGGCAGACGGCGCACGTGCAGGATGGCGTGTACACGGTGCAGCTCAACAATTTCGGTCTGCTCTTCATTGAAGGCACGGTCACGCAGGGGTCCGACGTGTACGTGGCCGGCCGTTTCCTCTACTACGCGTCGGGTGTTTCCGCCGCCGGCGCCAGCGGTGCGCCGGGCTCACTGGTGCGCGTACTGCAGCTGGTGCAGTAGGGACGTCTGCGCAAATGGCGGACAGACTGCTGGACTGCGCGGTGATTTCTTCGGACCGGCTGCTGGTCGCGAAGGCCGCCCGGCTGATGAGCGACCGGCAGCGCGGCGTCGGCCTGGTTGCGCAGTACACCACACCCATTGCGGACATCGACAAGGCGGGGGCGCAGCAGATCCGCGATTCCGCGGCGCAGGTGATCCTGCTGGATCTGGGCGATGATCCAGCCGCCGGCCTGCGCCTGGCGCGTTTCCTCGCGGAGGATCATCCGGCGCGCACCTTCGTCGTGACCGGACCCATCGTGGCGCCGGAAGTGCTGCTGGAAGCGATGCGCGTGGGTGCGTCCGAGTATCTCACGCGACCCATCGAGGATGCCGATCTGGCCGCCGCGCTGACCCGCGCCACCCGCCGGCTGGCGGGCGCCGAGGGCCGGGATACGGCGCAGCCCGGGCACATCCTGGCCGTCTACGGCGCCAAGGGTGGCGTGGGTGTGACCACGGCGGCGACGAATCTGGCGATCGCCATCAGCGAGGAAACGCAGAAACCGACCGCGCTCGTCGACCTCGATCTGGACATGGGCAGCACCGCGGTCCTGCTCGGGCTGCGGCCGCGCTACAGCGTGCTCGACGTGGTGAAGAATCTGCACCGGCTGGACCGCGATCTGCTCGCTTCCTACGCGGAGCATCACGCGAGTGGCGTGCACGTGCTGGCCGCGCCCGCGCAGATGTCGCCGGCCAATGCATTGTCGCGCGAGAACACGCGCTCGCTGCTGCAGACGCTGCGCCGTCACTACGACTGCGTGGTAGTGGACCTGGACCACGCGCTTTCCGCCGTGACGCTGGCGGCGCTGGAATCGGCGGACACAATCCTGGTGCTGACCACGCCCGACGTGGCCTCGCTCAACAACACGAAGCGGGCACTGGCCACGCTGCAGGCCGTGGCTCACGACGCGCGCCGCATACACGTTGTTATCAACCGCCGGCGCTCGACGGATGTGATCACGAGCGGTGATGTGAAGAAGACGCTGGGCCACGACGTGTTCTCCACCCTGGCGGAGGAGAGCGACGTCGTCACCGACAGCGTCAACACCGGCCGCCCCGCGGTGCTGCGCAGCAAGTCGAAGTACGCGCGCTCGGTGCGTCAGCTGAGCGAGCAGCTGCTGCGCGTGCGTTCGCGCAACGGCAAGTCGGCGCCGGCCGAGGATGGCGACAACGCGAGTGGCCTCTTCGCGCGTTTCCGCCGCGACCGTAACGGCTGAGCCGGAGCCGGAGCATGCCCGAGCCGTTCGGCTTCCCCCCGCATCGCCGCTGCGCGGCACTGACGGCGGCAGCACCGACGGCAGCCGTCCGGTGGAGCCGGCCCGCAGCTGGGGCGCGATCCCCAGCTCGACGCTCCTCGAAGTGCAGTCGCGCATACACCGCCGTGTCATCGAGCGCATCAACCTCACCACGCTGGAATCGGTGGGGAAGGACGAGGCCGCGGCCGCGATCAGGCGGGTGGTGCAGGAGCTGCTGGCCAACGAGCACGTCGCGCTCAATACCGATGAGCGTGAAGGCGTGGTGCAGCAGATCCTGGACGAGATCTTCGGGCTGGGTCCGCTGGAGACGCTCATGAAGGACCCGGAGATCAGCGATATCCTCGTCAACACCTCCCGCCAGGTGTTCATCGAGCGTAATGGCCGGCTCGAGGAGACGAACATCCGCTTCAAGGATGACCGCCACCTGCTGCAGGCCATCGATCGCATTGTGTCCGCGGTGGGCCGGCGCATCGACGATTCCTCGCCCATGGTCGATGCTCGCCTGCCCGATGGCTCGCGCGTGCACGCGATCATACCGCCGCTGGCCATCGACGGGCCGCACCTCTCGATCCGCAAGTTCCGGCGGGACACGCTGTCCGGTGAAGACCTGATGCGCAACGGCACGCTGACCGAGCCCATGCTGCGGCTGCTCGAGTCCAGCGTGAAGGCAAGGTTGAACATCCTGATCTCGGGCGGCACCGGTGCGGGCAAGACGACCCTGCTGAACGTGCTGTCGACGTACATCCCGTCCAACGAACGCATTGTTACCATCGAGGATTCGGCGGAGCTGCAGCTGCGCCAGCCGCACGTGGTGCGGCTGGAGACGCGGCCGCCCAACATTGAAGGGCACGGCGAGGTCACGCAGCGGCTGCTGCTCGTGAACGCACTGCGCATGCGGCCGGATCGCATCGTGATCGGCGAGGTGCGCGCGGCCGAGGCGGTGGACATGCTGCAGGCCATGAACACCGGCCACGATGGCTCGCTCACCACACTGCACGCGAACACGCCGCGCGATGCGCTGTCGCGTCTGGAGACCATGATGTCGATGGCCAACCTGAATCTGCCGGAGCGGGCCATTCGGCAGCAGGTGGCGAGCGCCATTCAGGTGGTGATCCAGATCGCCCGCCTTTCCGACGGCACGCGCAAAGTGCAGACGATCGCCGAGATTGTGGGGATGGAAGGCGATGTCATCACGATGCAGGACATTTTCGTGTTCGACCGGATGGGCCTGGGCGAAGACGGCACGGTGCTCGGCACGTTCCGGCCGACCGGCATCCGCCCGCGTTTCGCGGACCGGCTGCGTCGCTATGGCATCAATCTGCCCGGCGTGCTGTTCGCGGAACCCGAGCGCGGCGAAAGGAAGGCGTGGTGAGCCAGACCGCGTGGCTGCTCGTGGCCGTTGCGTTCGGCGCGCTTTCCATCGGGCTGATCATCGAACTCATGCAATCCGCCGAGCGCCGCCGCGTCGTGCTGCAGCGACTCACACCGCCGACTGTCCGCCGCGATGATGGGCTGGCCGAGCTGTTCCGCGCGGAAGAGCGTCAGGAGGCGCCACTGCCGGCACTGCTGGCGGGAATGCCCGGCCTGCGCGAAGCGGCGAGGCTGCTGCGCCAGGCGGGCCTCGACTGGAGCACACGCTTCTATGCCGGGCTCATCATCGGTTCGGCCGCGTTCTTCGGTCTGCTGACATGGCTGTTCGGTCACTCGCTGGTGCTGGCCCTGGTGATCACAGCGCTGGCGGCACTGCTGCCGGGCGTATTCGTGCGCCAGCGCAAGCGGCGCCGGCTGCGCGCGTTCGAGGAGCAGTTCCCGGATGCGGTGGACCTGCTGAGCCGCGCCATCCGCGCCGGGCATCCACTGTCCGCCGGCGTGCGCATGGTCGCGGAAGAAGCCTCCATGCCGATTGCCGGCGAGTTCGCGAAGGTGTTCGAACAGAATCGCTTCGGTCTGCCCTTCGAGGACGCGCTGCTGGGTCTTGCCTACCGCAACGACCTGGTCGATGTACGCATCTTCGTGACCGCCATCCTGATCCAGCGCGAAGTGGGAGGCAACCTGGCGGAGATCCTGGACAAGATCGGACAGACCGTGCGCGCGCGGTTCGCCGTGCAGCGGCAGCTGCGCGTGCACACCGCGCAAGGTCGCCTTAGCGGCACCGTGCTCGCCGTGATGCCGCTCGTGATGGCCGCCGGCCTGTTTCTGGCCGATCGGCAGTACGCATCCATGCTGTGGACCGAGCCGGTGGGCCGCGCCATGGTCGGCGGCGCCCTGCTCCTGCAGATCATCGGCTTCATCTGGATACGGCGCATTGTGGGGATCGAGATATAGCTGGGACTGCAACGGCGTTGCTGGGGCTGGTTGCTCGGGCTGGTTGCTGGGGAACAGCAACAGAAACAGTTTCAGCCGTGTTGCGTTGCTGGGCCTGGTTGAACGGGAACTGCATACGGATGGCGATGCTAACACGCACTTACGATTGCGGAGTATGAACGGATGAGGTGGGTGGCTGATCGGGAGCCGTTGGGCGCAGCGGCGTGGGCAACGCCTGTGCGTCTGCGCCCCGGTGCGCGCGCCAGGGTCGTGTCTGTTCCCCGGCAACGAGCCCCAGCAACCGGCCCCAGCAACGCAGTTGGTTCCGTCCAATGCTGACGCTATTCGCGGTGAGTCTTGGCATTGCCGTAAGCACTGCGGTCTTCCTCGTGGCGGATCTGCTGGCGGGGCGGCAGCGGGCGCTGCGGGAGCGGCTGGGTGACATCGCAGCGCTGGGCGGTGTGACGGGAGCGGAGCGGCGCTCGGCGGCGGAGCGTGTGCTGGCGCTGCTCGAGCGTGTGGGCGGCCGCCTGCAGCCGGGTCGCGATGGCGCCTCGAGCGATGCGGAAATGCTGGTGCACGCGGGTTATCGCCGGCCGGGTGCGCTGGCCATCTACTGGGGCGCGCGACTGTCGGTGGGACTGGGACTCGGCATTGCGGTGATGTCGCTGCTTCCGCCCCTGGGTGTCCCGCCGCGCATCGGGCTGTTCGCGGCGTTCTACTTCGCGACGGTCGGCTACATTGCGCCGTTCCTGTACGTGCGAGCCCGGCGGCGGGCGAGGCAGAAGGAACTGGAGCGCGCGCTTCCGGATGCGCTCGACATGCTGGTGGTGTGCGTGGAGGCGGGGTTGGGTCTGAACCAGGCGCTGGTGCGCGTGGCGGAGGAGGTGCGCATTGTCAGCGCCAATATGAGCATCGAGCTGTTGCAGACGAACGCGGAGATCCGCGCGGGCACGCCGCGAGACCAGGCGCTGCGCCAGCTGGCGGAGCGCAATGCCGTGCCTGATGTCGGTTCGCTGGTCACCATGCTGATCCAGACGGACCGTTTCGGCACTTCCATTGCGCGCTCGCTGCGCGTGCACTCCGACACCATGCGACAGAAGCGTCGCCAGCGCGCGGAGGAAATGGCCGCGAAGACGGCGATCAAGATGATGTTCCCGCTCGTGCTTTGTATCTTCCCGGCCATGTTCGTCGTCATTCTGGGGCCGGCGCTGATCGGAGTGATCCGCGCGCTGCGCGGGCTGGGATGAAGCAGCTGCGCATCGTGAACCGGACGCGCGACAGCGTGGTGGGTTCGCGCGTGGGTCTGGCGGACCAGATGTGGTCGCGTGCGCGCGGATTCCTGGGGCGGCCGCGTCCCGATCACGGCGAGGGGCTGCTGCTCAATCCCTGCCGCGCCGTGCACACGTTCGGCATGAAATACCCGCTCGACATTATCTTCCTGGATCGACAGGGCCGCGTCGTCGCCCTCTATCAGCGTCTGGCGCCTCGCCGGGTCACGGGCTGGCACGCGCGCGCCAAGTACGCACTGGAAGTACCCAGCGGCACGATTGCCGCCACCGCCACTGCGGAAGGCGATCACCTGGCCTGGATGCCGGCGGCATTGCCGCAGGACGAGGGCGCACGGGAAATCGGGGCAGCGGAGAAGAGCGCATGAGCGAGCCGACACCGGCAGCGGCGAGCGAGTCGCGGTCATTCCAGGAAAACGTCGTCGCACGGCTGACGGCCGTGGAGCGCTCCAACAGGCGGTTGCGACAACTCCTGCTGCTGCTGAGCCTGGCCGTTGTCAGCGCGGTGATCCTGGTGGTGTCGGCGTTCCTGACAGCGCGCAGGGGCACCGCGACCGTGCGCGCCACCGAGTTCGTGCTGCGCGATGCGCGCGGTGCGGCGCGTGGTACATGGCGGGTGCAGCCGGATGGCTCGACCGCCATTGCGCTGAACGATGGCAACGGGATCAGCCGTGTTCGCCTTTCTGTGCTGAGCGACGGCGCGCCCGGCATTGCCTTCACGGACAGCAACGGCAGGTCCAGGGTGGTGGTGAGTCTGCTCACCGATCTCACGGGTTCGGTGGCGTTTGCCGACCGCGACGGGCGCACGCGCACGGTGCTGGGCATGGCGGCCGATGGTTCGTCTACACTGGTGTTCGCAGACGCCAATGGCGCGACGCGCGCCAGCCTGGGCATCGAGCCGGATGGCACGCCTTCCTTCGCGGTGATTCAGGATTCGGCGCGGTCCATGCCACGCGACACGTCTCGCCAGGAGCCCGCGCGGTAACTCACAACGCCGGATGTCACGGCGAGCAGGATGCAATCGCCCAATCGACTGCGCGCCTCGATCGTCGACCTGACGTTCATCCTCTGGGCGGTGGCCGTGCCGCTCGTGCTGCACACCCGGCTGCTCAATGCCGACGGCGATTTCCCCCGCCACCTGACCATGGGCGAGTTCATCCTGCACGGTGGACCGTTCCAGCTCGATCGCTTCGCATTCACCCACACGGGGCCGTTCCTGACGACGGAGTGGCTGAGCCAGGTCGCATACGCGCTGGCGTACCGTGCGGGTGGCCTGGCCGCCGTCGCCGTGCTGGCGGGGCTCCTGATCGGCGCTACCTACGCCCTCATCGTGCTGTTCCTGCGCCGCGCCGGGGTGGATCCGCTGCTCGCGTACGTCACCGGTGTCGTGGCGGCCGTGCTGGGCGCGCCGCACTGGGTGGCGCGCCCGCACCTGTTCACGTTCCTCGGACTGGCGCTGCTGCTGCACATTGCGGTACACGCGCGGCGGCACGCGCCGTGGTGCTATGCACTGTTGTTCGCGACATGGGCCAATTTCCACGCGGGGTTCGTGCTGGGGCTCGCACTGCTCGCCGCCTGGGCGCTGGGCGATACCTGCGAGGCGCTGCTCAGCCCGGACGCGGTGCACCGGCGAGCGTGGCAGCACCAGGCCGCCAGTCACGCCCTGGGCGCACTAACCGGTGTGTTAGCGGCGTGCCTCAACCCGCAGGGACCGGCGCTGCTGGCGCGGGTAACGGGCATCCTCTCCAACCGCTGGCTGCTGCGCAACACCGCGGAGTTCGCGCCGCTCGATTTCCGGACGCTCTACGGCCTGCTGTTCCTGGCGGTGCTGCTGAGCATGGTGGCCACGCTGGTATTGCAGCGCAGGCGTCCCCCGTTCCCGCGGCTGTTCGTGCTGCTGCTCATGCTGGCGGCGGCATTGTACGCGACCCGCAATGCGCCGCTCTTCGGCGTGGTGGGACTGCCGCTGCTCGCGGTGGAGATCGATCCTGCGTTTCGGGCGCTGCGCGCGCGCTGGCTGCGGCGCATGCGCGTTGTGTTCGAGGACGGTGAACGGGTGGCGAGACGGGGCCGCTGGATACCGTGGGCCACGGCGGCGCTCGTGCTGCTGGCGCTGAGTCGCGGCGCCGTGGCCGGGACGCGCGTGCTGCCTGACGACTTCGACCGCCGCAGCTTCCCCGTGCAGGCGGTGCGCGCCGCCAGGGCGGCCGCTCTCCAGGGACACCTGTACAACTGGTTCGTCTGGGGCGGCTACATCCTGCACGCATGGCCGCAGCAGAAGATCTTCATCGATGGCATGACCGATTTCTTCGGCAACGATGTGCTGGCTTCGTACATGACCGTCGAGCGGCTCGAGCCCGGCTGGCGCGAGCAGCTGCGCCGCTGGGACATTGCGCTGGTGCTGGTGCCGCCGCACAGCCGTCTTGCCGAAGCGCTGCGCCAGACGCCCGACTGGCAGGTCTGGTACGAGGATGCCACGGCCGTGCTGCTGCGTCGTCGGTCCTATAACAACACATTATCAGGCGACGACACGTCGTCCGCCGCCGGCGCACCTGCGGCTTCGCGGCTGGCGCGCCCGGATGGCCTGCTCGCGCGGGCGGCGCGGCCATGACGGAATCGCTGCTCGAGCGCCTGCTGCGCGAGCAGAACGCGGACGGCGGCTGGGGCGCGCACGCGGATGCGCCGTCCTGCACCGAGCCGACCGCGCTGGCGCTGATGGCGCTGCCGGCGGACGCGCCGGCCAGGCAGCGGGCCACGGAATGGCTGCTGGGAAGCCAGCACGCGGGGGGCAGCTGGCCGCTCGATGCCCTCGTCGAAGGGCCCAGCTGGGTCACGATGCTCTGCGTGCTGGCGCTCGATGGCGTGGCCGCGGCGGAACCCGCATTGCGGCGGGCAACCGATTGGATTCTCCAGGACGAGGCCGAGACCATCGACTGGCGCACGCGCTGGCACGAGCTGTGGCACGGACAGGAGGTCGAGCTGGATTGGGACCTGCGCGGCTGGCCCTGGGCGGTGGGCACGTTCAGCTGGGTCGAGCCCACCGCGTACGCACTGCTCGCCCTGAAGCGGCGCCGCGGCAAGCAGCCGTCGCACCGGCTGCAGGCGCGCGTGCATGAAGCGGAGCGCATGTTGCGCGACCGGGCGTGCACCGGTGGCGGCTGGAACTACGGCAACCGGCGAGTGCTGGGCCAGGACCTCGAACCCTATCCCGACATTACCGCAATCGCCCTGCTCTCGCTGCAGGACCTGCCCGCGGACGCGACCATCACGCAGGGTTTCGATGCGCTGCAACGCATGCTGCAGGGCAATCACTCCGGTCTGACACTGGCTCTGGCACTGTTAGCCATGCGCGCATGGCGGCGGGATGCAGGCGGACTGCCCGCGGGGCTCGCTGCTGCCCGGGCGGACACGGATTTCCTGGGACAGACGCGCACCCTGGCCCTGGCCGCCATGGCGAGCAGCACACTGCCCAACCCGTTCCTGCTCGAGCGTCATGGCTGACCGCAGGCGCTTCCTGCAGCTCGCCGCCGCGGCCGCGGCGGCACCGGCATTGTCGGGATGTGCGCAGCAGGCGCCGCTGCCACCCGGGCCGCTCTGGCTGCCGGACGCGTATCGCAAGACAGACCGCTCGGCGGTCGCCGTGCTCAATGCCAGCCGCTACGACGACAGCCTCATCGACATCGTGCAACGCGGTGTCAGTCTGTGCGGCACGGCTGTGCGCGGCCGGCGGGTTGTGCTGAAGCCCAACTTCGTGGAGTTCGATCCGGGTGGCGTGATCAACACGAATCCCGTGCTGGTGGCCGCGGCGGTGCAGGCGTTCCGTCGCCTCGACGCGGGCGAAGTGATCGTCGCGGAAGGGCCGGGACACCGGCGTGACACGGAGTATCTGCTGACCGCTTCAGGGCTGCGCGATGTGCTGCGCGACACGGGCGCGCGCTACGTCGACCTCAATCTGGACAGCGCGCGACGCGTCACTGCGCTCAGCCGCTACACAACGCTGCAGAAGCTGTACATCGCAGAAACCGTGGCCGGCGCGGATCTGCTGGTGTCCATGCCCAAGATGAAGACGCACCACTGGGCCGGTGTCACGCTCTCCCTCAAGAACATGTTCGGGGTCCTGCCCGGCGGCGTCTACGGCTGGCCCAAGAACGTGCTGCACTGGGCCGGCATCGAGCAGAGCATACTCGACATCAACGCCTCCCTCGATGTGCCTCGCCTCAACATCGTGGACGGCATTGTGGGCATGGAAGGCAATGGCCCGATCCAGGGTCGCGCGCGCAACAGCAATGTGCTGCTCTTCGGCGAGGATCCTGTTGCGGTGGATGCGACCGCCGCCCGCCTGATGGGCGTGGACCCCGACCGCCTGTGGTACCTGGTCCAGGCCAACCGCTTCCTGGGCAACTCCGACGATGCGGTCATCGAACAGCGCGGCGAAGATCCCGCACGGTTGGCGCAGGATTACGAACTGATCGAGTCGATGGTGGGGTTGCGCGGCGGATTGGCGGCCGGCTCGTGAGCGGGGACTGACGGACCCGCCGCAGTGCGGGTGCTGGCTGCCGCAGCTGGTTGCCCGGGCATCCGTATCGGACCGTCTTGGCATTCTTGGGTTGTGCGCCGCATACGCATGGCAGGGACCCAGTCGAATATCGACTGACGGTTTTCATGCTCGGGTGGGTCGCGTGGCTGGCGAAGGCGGCCAGAAGGAAAGAATGCCATGCTGGTCCGAACGCGGGCGATAACAGGTGGTTAGAACACCGCAAGGCCGGCCCGATGCCGGCCGGCCCTCCGTAGCGCAACGTCGTGGACCCGGTTGCCACCGCGCAGTGCGCGATGCGCGGTTGCGCATTCATTACCAGTCGTGAGTTCCCAGCCCCGGCCCAGCCCGAGCCCCAGCCCGCATTCGCAATCCGTGCAAACCGTTCCCGACCAACCAGCCCCAGCCCGAGCCCGCATTCGCAATCCGTGCAAACCGGTCGTGACCAACCGGCCCCGGCCCCGCATTCGCAATCCGTACCAACCGTTCCCGACCCGACCAGCCGCAGCAACCAGCCCCAGCAACCAGCCCCAGCAACGGTGTCTTATCGGTTCCCGGGCAAGCCCCGGCAACGCCGGTCGGCTAGGCCTCCTTGAGCCAGCGTGCGAGCTCAGCCAGTGACGGCCGCTTTCCGGTGGAAAGGATGCCGATGCGGTAGATCTTGCCGGCGAGCCAGGCGACGACGAGCAGGCCGAGCACGAGCAGCACGAGGGACGCGATGATCTGGATCGTGGGGATGGGTGCGGTGGCGATGCGCATGGGCATGACCAGTGGTGCGGTGAGCGGGAACAGGCCGAGCGCGGTGGCCAGTGTGGAAAGCGGCTCACCGGTGATGGCGGGTGAGAAGAGCAGCGGCACGAAGAGCGGCACCATGATCGGCATCTGCACGGCCTGCGCTTCCTGTTCGCTGGTCATGGCCGCGCCCACGGCGGCGAACACGGCGGCGAAGAGGAGGAAGCCGAGTATGAAATAGAGCAGGAAGAGGATGCCGTCGCCTGTCGGAATCGAGAGTGCGGCAAACATCTCCTTCGGTACGCCGAAGCGGCTGGCAATGAGATCCGAGCGCACGGTGATGAAGACGATGAAGCCGGCCCAGATACCCACCTGCAGCATGGCGGCGGAGCCCACGCCTACGATCTTGCCGAGCATGAGGTGGCTCGCCTTCATGGAGCTGATCATGACTTCGGCAATGCGGCTGGTCTTCTCTTCGAGCACGCTGCGCAGCACGTTCATGCCGTAGAACGCGGTGATGAAGTAGATCATGAAGGCGAGGATGTAGGCGAAGAAGAACGTGGCCTCCGCGCCGCGGCCCTCGCCGCCGGTCTCGGTGATGGCGGCATCCTCGACATCGATGCGACGCGTGAGTTTGGCGACGTCGCTGAACTGCAATCCGGCCGAGCGGAGGCGCTCCGCCTGCACGACTTCGGATGCGACATTGCGGATGTCACGCAGTACCGACTGGTTGCCGATATTCTGCGCGCGATAGATCACGTTGTTGCTGTCCAGGATGTCGGCGGGCAGGACGACGTAGCCGTCGACTTCGTGGTTGAGGACACGCGCATTCAGCTGATCCTTGAGCGCCGCGTACGCACCCTGCACAGGCTGGATCGTGTAGCGATTGGTGGCGCTGCTGTCGGTGGGCGAGGCGAGCAGTGCGGCGAAGCGCTCACCGATCGGTGCGGGTGCTTCGTCGACCAGTACCAGCGTGCGGTGCACGGAGCCGCGGCCCACCAGCTGCGGCAGTGCGAAGATGCCGATCATGAAGAGCGGGAAAACGATGGTGCCGATCATGAAGGCGCGGCTGCGCACGCGCTCGAGGAATTCGCGCTTGATGACGATCAGGACTTCATGCATGGACCACCTCACCATTGCGGGCCGCGCGCTGCGCGTCGCCTACGCGTTCGACGAAGATCTCGTGCAGTGTGGGCTCGACGTGCTCGAAGCGCGCCAGGTGCACATCCAGCTGGCTCAGCTCAGTGAGCAGGCGCCCCGTGTCCGTGCCCGGCCGCACTTCGACCTGCCAGCGGAGGCCGTTGCGTGTGCGCTGGAGGAACGCGGGTGACGTCTCCATGAAGCGATCGACCTGCGTGGACGGGCCATCGAACTCGAATTCGTAGCGCAGCGCGCGATTCGAGCGGCGGATGTCGCGCACGCGGCCGTCCAGCACCTTGCGGCCGCCGGCAATGATGCAGACGTATTCGCACATGGCTTCGGCCTGCGCCATGTTGTGCGTGCTGAGGAGAACGGTGCGGCCTTCATCGCGGGCCTTCAGGATGGTGTCGGCCAGCACTTCCTGGTTGACGGGGTCGAGACCGGAATGCGGCTCGTCCAGGATCAGCATGTCCGGGTGGTGCAGCACCGTGGCTATGAACTGCACCTTCTGCTGCATGCCCTTGGACAGGGTTTCGACGCGCGCGTTCGCCCAGTTGCCCAGCTCCATGCGCTCCAGCCAGGCCATGCCCTGCGTGGCCGCGTCCTTCGCGTTCACGCCCTTGAGCTGCGCGAAGAACACGATCACGTCCAGCACCTTCATCTTCTTGTACAACCCGCGCTCTTCGGGCAGATAGCCGACACGGCGCAGTACGGAGCGATCGGTCGTGGGATCACCACCCAGCAGCGAGATGGTGCCGCTGTCCGGCATGATGATGTTCATGACCATGCGCAGCGTGGTGGATTTGCCGGCTCCATTGGGTCCGAGGATGCCGTAGATGGTGCCGGTGGGCACGCTGAGCGAGAGGCCGTCCACCGCGGTGTGTCCGGAGTAGCGTTTGGTAATGGTATCGAGCAACAACGCGTTTTCCATTCTGTCCTCGGTTGCTGGTGAACTCTCCCACCCACGTTCGGTGCGGAGCGCCACATGGCCGTGCGCGCGCTTCGCACCGGTTCGCCAGCCGCCTCCAGCAGGGGACTGGCACTGCGCCCGTACACGGGCCTCATTACGTATCAGGAGGAGGCGCGCTTCGCCGGGCCACGAACCGGCGCTGAGCGGGCCGGTGCGCGGACCCCTGTCGCGAAGGTGACCCGTCGCGCATTCTACGTTAACAGCGTCGATTGTGCACACGCACGGCGCCCGGACTGCGCGGCTCGCGGAAATCCTGACCGACGTCGAGCCGGCAGCGCAGGCAAAGGCCCGGTCGAGCGGCCGTTCCTCTGCAACGCGAAGTCATGCGACCTGCTGCCTCCACACTGATGCTGGCCGCCATTGTGCTGGCCGGCTGCTACCACTACGTACCGGGCGAATTGTCGGACCTGGGCCCGGGCACGGATACGCGCGTGCGCATCACCGAGTCCGAGGCCAGTCGCTTTGCCACCATCCTGCCGGGTGGCGACAGGCGACTCCTCGAGGGCCGGGTGGTGCAGCGGGGCACGGATTCGCTCCTGCTGCAGGTGGCGGTGTCGTCCAATCTGGTGGGGACGCGCGTGGAAACGCTGAGTCAGCGCATTGATCTGGCGCAGCACGACATTACCAACGTCGAGCTTCGTCGCCTGGACAAGTGGAAGACGGGACTCCTGATTGGCGGGGCCGCCGGCGTGGGCACAGCGCTGCTGGTCAGCACGCTGACCGGCGCATTCAACTCGAACGCACAGCAGCCGGGCGACGGCGGCAGAGACACGATCGTGCCCGTGTTCCTGCGCATTCGTTTCTGAGCATGTCGACACGCAGCGGGCGGGCGGGTGAGGCCGCACTGGCGCTGCTGCTGGCCGTGCAGCTGGCGGCGTGCAACGGCGTGGAAGGACCCGATCCGCAGCCTGTATCCATTACACTGACGGCAACACCGGTGAGCGCACCCGCGGGCACGAGCATCACGTTTCACGTCGAGGCAAAGGGCAATTCACTGGCCGGGCTGGCCGTGGCGTACGGCGATGGCGCTGTCGATTCCCTTGCCACGTTCCTGGCGCGATCCGCTGGCGCGACGCGCACGCACGCGTACGTCGACGCAGGAACGTATCTGGCGCGCGCGACCGTGCTCGACAGCGATGGCACAAGCGCCGCGGACAGCGTGTCGGTATCGGTGACGCCCACGAGCAGGCCGGCGCGCTGACTCGCGGTACCCGGGCCGGAATGCGACTGACGGGCTGAAGGGGCCGGCGTCTGGCCGAACACAATGTTGACAGGTTGCCTTGCGCCCGGTTATGTGAGAAGCTCGGCACCAGAGGTGAAATCCGTCCGACGGGAACTGCCTCACACGTTCTGAAGATGACACGGGCGTTGCGCTGCGCGGCGGCCCGTTTTCAGGGCCACGTCGCCGTGGCCGGTCTGCCAGGATCTGATCCACAGCAGTAACCACCAGAACCTCAGGAGCCTCGTTATGAAACAGGCTTCACCTTCCCGTCGTGCGTGGTGGGGAGCCGGGCGCGGGTCCGGTTTCACACTGCGAACCGCAGGTCGGGCCGCCATGTTTGCAGCGCTGTTCGCTGCACCCGTGGCGGCACAGAACGGCACCATCAACGGCCGCATTACAGAGAGTGGCACGCAGCGGCCCGTCGTGGGCGTGCAGATCAGTGTGGGCAGCAGCGGACTCGGCGCGATCAGTGAGCCGGACGGCCGCTACAGCATTCTCAACGTGCCGCCCGGTTCCTACACGCTGCGCGTGCTGCGCATCGGCTACAAGGTGCTGACGCGCGATGTCAGCGTTACCGCGCGGCAGACCACGGTGGCGGACTTCGAGCTGTCCACCGAAGTGCTGGGCCTCGACGAGATCGTCGTCACTGGCACGGCGGGCGCGGCCAGACGGCGCGAGGTGGGCAACAGCATCGCGCAGGTCAACCTGGCCAACATTGCCGAGCCGCCGGTCAGCGTGGATGCGCTGCTGCAGGCTCGCGTACCGGGCATGACCGTGATCCAGAGCAGCGGTCAGGTGGGCAGCGGCTCGATGATCCGGCTGCGCGGCAACGTCAGCGTGGCCATGAGCAATCAGCCCATTCTGTACGTGGACGGCGTGCGCGTGCGCAGTGAAGGCTACGCGCGCAATGTGCCCCCCACCGGCTCGACACTGCGCAGCAACAACGACATTGCCAGCCCGCTCAACGATATCAGCCCGGCCGACATTGAGCGCATCGAGGTCATCAAGGGCGCCGCGGCCACCACACTGTACGGCACGGAAGCGGCGGCGGGCGTGATCCAGATCTTCACCAAGCGTGGCTCGACCGGGAGGGCGACCTGGACGGCGCAGATCGAGACCGGCTTCGATCACGAACTTAAATTCGGACCGAAGTCGACCGACCTGCCACCATCGGAGCAGAACACGAAAGCGTTCTGCGATGCCAATGGCGGCAGTTGCGGCGACCCTGCCTATCTGTACATCAACCCGTGGCTGCGTGACGCCTCGCGCCAGCAGTACTCGCTTTCCGTGGGCGGTGGCGCCGAATCGCTGCAGTATTTCGTGTCCGGAGCGTACAGCAACAACGAGGGCGTGCTCCCGCTGGACAGGGAAAAGAAGACGACGGTGCGCGGCAACTTCACGTTCTCGCCGCTGTCCACGCTGAAGCTGCAGTGGAACACCTCGTTCACCAATGAGGACTTCACCAACACGCCCGCCGGCAACAACGCGCAGGGCATCACGCTGAACACATTCCGGCGCAACCGCAACTATCTCAGCTCGGAGACGCGCGCCGCGGTGGACCCGCTGCTCACGTGGGATCTCACCACCAACATTGACCACCTGATCACGGGTGTTTCGGCGACGTGGAGCCCGCTGGCGAAGTGGACGAACCGGCTGAGCCTGGGCTACGACCTGGCGCAGCAGGACAACCGCAGCAACCGTCCGTTCGGGTTCGTGCTCGAGCCCACGGGCGTGCTGTCGGATCGGCGTTATCAGTACACGAACCTGACAGTCGATTACGTGGGCACGTACGAGCTGCACCTGGGCGACAACCTGCGCTCCAGCTTCTCCTGGGGCGGGCAGAGCGTGACCAGTGAGACGCAGTCGACATTGGCGTTCGGGCAGAACTTCCCCGGCCCCGGCGACCCGGTGGTGAACAATGCCGGCCTCACACTGGGCTTCGAGACACGCGAGCGCGTGATCAACGCCGGTTTCTTCTTCCAGGACGTGGTCGACTTCCACAACCGCTATTTCCTGACCGGCGGCATTCGCGTCGATGGTAACAGCGCGTTCGGCAAGAACCTGGGGCTGCAGGCGTATCCCAAGATCAGCGGCTCCTACATCATCTCGGACGAGACCTTCTGGCCGAAGGCGCTGGGTACCACAAAACTGCGCGCCGCGTGGGGCCAGTCAGGTCGTGCGCCGGGCGCGTTCGACGCGCTGCGCGTGTACGACCCGTCCGGCTGGGGCACACAGCCGGCATTCCTGCCGCTGCGCGTGGGCAACCCGGACCTTGGCCCGGAGCGTACGTCAGAGGTGGAACTGGGCTTCGAGAACTCCACGCTGAGCGACCGGCTGGCACTCGACTTCACCTACTACTACCGGCGCACGTCGGACGCGCTGTTCAATGTGCGCGAAGCGCCTTCACTCGGATTCCTGAATTCGCAGCTCAAGAACATTGGTGAACTGGAGGGCAAGGGCGTGGAGCTGAGCGCCAACCTTTCGGTGATCCGCAAGGCCAATTTCGGCTGGGACGTGGGCGGCAGCATCTACACGAACAAGAGCAAGGTGCTGAGCCTGGGCGGCGCGCCGGAGTTCCTGATCGGCGGCGGCGATTTCGGCTGGGTGGTCGAAGGCCAGCCGGTACCGGTGATCCACGCGCACTGCCTGGCGAATCCGGACGAGAAGGCGAATCCGATCGTGCAGACCAACCCCGACGGCTCGGCGAAGCTGTGCAACATCGGGCCCAACCAGCCGACCAAGGTCTTCGGCATCAACACCACGATCACACTGCCGAAGGGCATCCTGCTCACCGCGCGCGGCGAGTACCAGGGCGGCAACTACATGTATGATGGCGCTGCCTGGAACGCGATCACGCGCTCCGTGAAGTGGCCGGGCTGCTTCGCGGATTACAAGCTGAGTGAAGAGCAGGGACCCGACGCGCTGACTGCGAAGCAGCGCTCGCGCTGCGTGGTGCAGTTCGCACAGTCGGACTTCGAGATCTACAAGGCCGATTTCTTCAAGATCCGCGAACTGACCGTGCAGGCGCCCATACCGTCGAAGCTGATGCCGGGCGCCACGCACGCCGCACTTTCGCTGACTGCCCGCAACTTCTGGAAGTGGGTGAACAGCGACTTCCCGGTGTTCGAGCCCGAGATGGGCAATAACAACGGATTCAACACAACCGAGCGTTCACTGCTGGAACAGATACCGCCGCCCGCTACGTACACGCTGGCGCTGCGCGTGACCTTCTGAGGCGGAGGCAACCATGAAAGAGCACATGCGGATGGGAAGTGGCCGGCGCGGCCTGCGGGCACGTGCGGGCCAGCTGCTGGCGGTGGGCGTGCTGCTGGCGGGTTGCGACACGAAGGTGACGAATCCAGGACCGGTTCAGGATCCTTTCCTGGACAGGCCCGAAGCGCAGGCCGCAGTCGTGACCGGAATGGGTCGCGCACTGGCCGACGGCTTCAACTGGATCGCCTATACGGGCGCGGCCGTCACCCGCGAGATCCATCCCGCGGGTTCCACGGGCAGCTTCGGCATTCTCGTGGAATGGCAGAACGGCATCCTGCCCAATGACGACAAGGAGAACACGCACTGGAACAACGCGCAGCGGGCGCGCTGGTACGCCGAGAACGGATTGACGCGCATGCAGTCGGTGGTGCCCGACAGCACACGGCTGCTGGCGCAGGCCAATCTGTGGGCGGGCTATGCTAACAGGCTGCTGGGCGAGAACATGTGTGATGGCGTGATCGATGGCGGCGCCATCCAGGACTACAAGATCTACTTCCAGCGCGCGGAGGGCTACTTCAGCACGGCATCCACGCTGGGAACCGGCACCGTGAAGACGGCGGCACTGGCCGGTCGCGCGTCGGTGCGCGTACCCCTCGACAAGTGGACGGAAGCGGTGGCCGATGCGGGTCAGGTGCCGACGTCGTTCGTGTACCAGCTGCCGTTCTACGAAGTGGGCTCGGAAGACCAGCGCAACCGCATCGAGTGGTCCATCAACAACACGCCGTACCGCGCGCACACGGAATGGAACACGGTCTACGAGGAGTACTTCAAGACCTACAACGATCCGCGCGTGAAGTGGCGCACCACGACGCTGCAGGGCGATGCGGCCATCGACTGCTGCGGCCGCGTGCCCTTCTATCCGGAAGACAAGTATCCGACGTCGGCGTCACCGGTGAATCTCTCGAGCGGGCCGGAAATGCGGCTCATCGAGGCGGAGGCACTGCTGCGCGGCGGGGCGGGCAACATCACTGCGGCCATGAACCTGATCAACGGGCTGCGCCAGACGGCAGGCGTAGCGGCCTGGCCGACCCCCGCCAACCTGAACGAGGCATGGACGCGGCTCAAGCGGGAGCGCGGCATCGTGCTGTGGCTGGAAGCCAGGCGCATGGGCGACATGCGGCGCTGGAAGGCTGCCAACACGCCCGGCGATCTGGATCCGCTCGAAACACCCAGCGGCGATGTGAAGGTGGGATCGCACCTGGTCAGGCAGGACCTGTGCTTCCCGACTCCCAAGTCGGAGCGGGACAACAACCCTAACATCAGTTGAGCAGGGCCTGACGCACACGCGTCAGGCTGCAGGAAACGGGAAGCCCGGGCCGCTCGGCGGTCCGGGCTTCCGCATTCAGGCGGTTGCCGGGGCCGGCGTTTCGGCCGTGAGCCGGGGCTCGGCGGGACCACCGGCTGACGGGTGTTCCCAGAGCAGGAAGCCGCCGCGGAAGGCGTTGGCGTTCTGACCGCGCACGGCCCATTCGGGCAGCTCCTGCAGCTTCTTGGCGTTGCCGCCGCCCACCACGATGTAATCTGGTAACAGGGCGTTATGGAACAGCTCGAGCACTTCGGCCACGACGCCTCGCCAGCGACGCTTGCCCAGGCGGTCGAGGCCGCGCTCGCCTACCCAGTCCTCGTACGTGCGGTGCTTGCGATACGGCATGTGCGCCAGCTCGAGCGGCTGCACGACGCCATCCAGCACCATGGCCGAGCCCAGGCCCGTGCCCAGGCCGAGGAACAGCATGCGGCCGCCGTGATAGCTGCCCAGTGCCTGCATGGCGGCGTCGTTGAGCAGGCGCACGGGCTTGCCGAAGGCGGCGGCGAAGTCGAAGCCCACCCAGCCGGGCGCGAGGTTGTGGGGATCGCGGGTCGGCCGGCCGTCGACGACCGGGCCGGGGTAGCCGATGGATACGACGTCCCAGGTCCAGTCGGCGGCCAGCTCGAGTACACCCGCCACCATCTGCGCAGGCGTCAGCTCGGTGCCGGAATCGAACATGCGCGATTCCGCCTGCCCGCTCGCCAGAATCTTGATGTGCGTGCCACCGACATCCACGACGAGCACGTTCATCATTCCCCGCTGTCCATTGGGAGGAGTCGAGCCGCTGCGGCATCGACGAAGGCTATGGCAAGGTCGCGCTGCACTCTGGCCGCCGGTATGCTCTCATCACCGCGCACCAGACGCAACAGTGCCTCCGCCTTGGATTCGCCCGTTACCAGCCAGACGATGCCGCGCGCACGATTCAACGCCGGCAACGTGAGGGTCATGCGTCGCCTGCCCCGATAAACCGCGGTCATGGCAACATCGTTTTCGCGTATTTCCACGGCCGCATCACCGGGGACGAGCGACGCAGTGTGGCCGTCATCGCCCAGACCCAGGTGCACGAGATCGAGGAGGGGCGGCTCGCCGGCCACGCTCTCCAGCGCCTGCGCGTAGCGCGCGAGTGCGAGCGCGTCATTGCCTTCCTCGACGGGCATGGCGTGCACGCCGGCGGGCGGTACCGGCAGCCGCTCGAGCAGGCGCTTGCGCAGCTGCGTCAGATTACGATCCTCGCCGCCACGCGGTGCGACCCGCTCGTCGACCTGGAAGATGTGAACCGCCGGCCATGGCACAGGCGTCTCGACGAGCACGTCGAACATCAGACCCGGTGTCGTGCCGCCACTCAATGCGAGGGAGAAGCGGCCGCGCGCCGTGACCACAGCGCGGGCGTCCTGCGCAATGTGCAGCGCAGCGCTGCGTGCGGCGCTCGCCGCGTCGGGCAGGATTTCGAGCTTCACGATGCGGGAGAGGCTGGTTTGGGTTCGTTCCAGCCACCGAAGCGCTCGATGATCTCTTCGGCTTCGCGTGGTCCCCACGTGCCGGCCTGGTATGAGCACACCGGTGTGTCCATCGACAGGATCGGGTCCACAATGCGCCACGCTTCCTCGACCGCGTCCTGGCGCGCGAACAACGACTGATCGCCTTTCATGGCATCACCGATCAATCGCTCGTAGGCATCGGCTTCGTCATCCTGCTCGTTGCTGACATACAGCTCGAGCTGCTGCCCCACCATGGCGGGGCCGGCACGCTTGGCGCGCGCGCCCACCGCAATGGCCACGTTGTTGGGACCGAGACGGAAGCGGAAATAATTGGTCTCGCGTGGTATGGGTTCGCGAAACACACGCTGCGGCGGGTGCTTCAACTCGACGACGACCTCCGTGGCCGTGACGGGGAGACTCTTGCCCGCGCGAATGAAGAAGGGCACACCTTCCCAGCGCCAGGAATCGAGGTGCAGCTGCATGGCCGCGTACGTCTCCACGGTCGACTCCGGCGCGACGCCCTTCTCGTTCCTGTAGCCGTTGTACTGGCCGCGCACCAGCGACTCGCCCGTCAGTGGACGGATGCTGCGGAACACCTTGACCTTCTCGTCGCGGCTGGCTTCGGCACCTTCACCAACAGGAGGTTCCATGGCGAGGTTGGCAACCACCTGGAGCAGGTGATTCTGCACGACATTGCGTATGGCGCCCACTTCCTCGTAGAAAGCGCCGCGGCCTTCCACACCGAAGCTCTCCGCCATCGTGATCTCGACCGTGTGCACGTAGTTGCGATTCCAGATGGGCTCGAGGAACGAATTCGCGAAACGGAAATAAAGCAGATTCTGCACCGCCTCCTTACCCAGGTAATGGTCGATGCGGAAGATCGTGGGTTCCCTGAACACATCGTGCAGCACGCGATTCAGCTCCTGCGCTGACGCGAGATCGCGGCCGAACGGTTTTTCGACGACGACGCGCGCACTGCTCGCGCAGCCGGCCTTGCCCAAACCTTCGATTACCGACGGGAACATGCTCGGCGGAATGGCGAGGTAGAAGAGGGGGCTGCGGGCCTTGCCGAGGGCATCGCGCAGGCGGATGAACGATGCCGGCTCACGATAATCACCGCTCACATAACACAGCAGCTGCAGGAGCTTCCGTGACGCGGCGTCGTCCGGCGAAATGCCGTGCTCTCTCAGACTCGCGGCGACCTTGTCCCGGAACTGCTCGATGGTCCACGGACTCCTCGCCACGCCGATTACCGGCACATCCAGGATGCCGTGCCTGATCAGACCCTGCAGCGCGGGGAAGATCTTCTTGTGCGCCAGGTCGCCGGAGGCGCCGAAAAGCACCACCGCATCAGAACGCGTCTAGGCATGCGCACCTCCCGCCGGCACTTCGGCATGCCCGCCGAAGGCCCGGCGCATCGCGGACAGCACACGATGCGCGTACTCCTCTTCGCCGCGCGAGGTGAAGCGCGAGAACAGCGCTGTAGACAGCACGGGCGCGGGTGAGCCGGTCTCGATGGCCGCCTCCACGGTCCAGCGGCCCTCGCCGGAGTCGGAGACGCGACCGCCAAAGCTTTCGAGCGACGGATCGCGCAGCAGCTCCTGCGCCGTCAGATCCAGCAGCCACGAGCGGATCACACTGCCCCGCCGCCAGACTTCCGTGATCTGCGCAATGTCCAGGCGGTACTGGTAGTGCTCGGGATGCTGCAGCGGCGCCGTCTCCGCATCCGCCTTGCGCTCGCGCAGGCCGACATTGGCGTGCTCGAGCAGGTTCAGCCCCTCCGCATAGGCCGCCATCAGACCGTACTCGACGCCGTTGTGCACCATCTTCACGAAATGGCCGGCGCCATTCGGGCCGCAGTGCAGCCAGCCGCGCTCGGCCGGGGTGGTCTCGCCCGCGCGACCCGGCGTGCGCGGTGCGCCCTCGACCCCCGGCGCCAGTGCCTCGAAGATGGGCTCGAGATGCTGCACGATATCGGCCTCGCCGCCGACCATCAGACAGAAGCCGTTGTCCAGGCCCCAGACGCCGCCGCTCGTGCCCACATCCACGTAGTGCAGCTCGCGCGCACGCAGCCGCGCGGCTCTCGCCATGTCATCACGGTAGTAGGAATTCCCGCCGTCAATAATGACATTGCCGGGCTCGAGCAGACCTGTCAGCTGCGCGATGGTGCTGTCCACGAACGCGGCAGGCACCATGATCCAGAGCGCGCGCGGCGGTTCGAGCTTCGCAACCATGTCCGCCAGCGAGCCCGCGCCCGCAGCGCCCTCGCCGGCCAGTCCGCTCACGGCCTGCGCACTGACGTCGTATACCACGCATGAATGCCCGCGCCGCATGATGCGCCGGACCATGTTGGCGCCCATGCGACCGAGTCCGATCATTCCGAGCTGCATTGTCCCGAGCCTCCCAGGCTGTCGTTCAACAGACGTCCCAAACAAAGTGTTAGAACAGCGCTTGCCGCCGTCGCGCCCATTTGGCGGACGTCGGCCCTTGCTGTGAAGGGCCCGCCGCCTCCGGGCGTCGGGCTTGTGTTCTCAGCCGGGCCTCAACCGTCGGCCCTTGCTGTGAAGGGCCCGCCGCCTCCGGGCGTCGGGCTTGTGTTCTCAGCCGGGCCTCAGCACCTGTCCCGGTTTTTCGCCAGTGTGCTCGCCTTCGCGGATCACGGGCACGCCGTTCACGAGCACCCACGGGATGCCGGCGGGATACTGGAACGGGTTCTCGAACGTGGCGCGATCGGCCACCGTTTCCGGATCGAATACGACGATGTCGGCGAACGCCGCCGGCGCTATCGTGCCGCGGCCGCGCAGGCGCAGCCGTGTTGCCGGCATACCCGTCATCTTGTGGATGGCGGTTTGCAGGTTCATGACACGCTGTTCGCGCACGTAATGGCCGAGCACGCGCGGGAACGTGCCGAAGGAGCGCGGATGCGGTGAGCCGCTCGCCAGCGGGCCCGATGTGGCCAGCGCGCTGCCGTCGGAGCAGACCATGCCGAGCGGGTGCGCCAGGATCCTCGCCGTGTTCTCCTCGCTCATGGCAAACCCCACCATGCCGGTGCTCGCCCGGTCCGTGCGCATGATTTCGAGGAGCAGCGCGTACGGTTCCCGGCCCCGGGACTCCGCGAGTCTGCCCAGCCGCTGGCCTCTCGCCCACGCCAGCGATTCCGCTGCGGTCGATGTGATCTGCACCGCGTCCCAGGATCCGAGCTGCGCGATCTTGTCACGCACCGCGGTCTCGATGCGCGCGCTCTGCTGCGCATCATCGAGGCGCGCGAGGAACGCGGACGTGCCGCCATCACGCGTCCACAGCGGGAACAGATTCGAGAGGCCCGTGCTGTACGCGACGTAGGGGTAGCGGTCGAACATCACGTCGATGCCGCCGCTGCGCGCGGACTCGAGCAGGTGCAGCACCGGCTCGGCCTTCCACCAGTTGCGCTGGCCCTGCGCCTTGAGGTGCGAGATCTGCACGGGCACGCCGGCGGTGCGGCCCACGAACAGCGCCTCTTCGATGGCGCCTAACAGCGCGTCATCCTCGTTGCGCATGTGGGTGGCATAGGGCAGGCCCATGCCCTTCATGGGCGACGCCACCGCGGCCAGCTCCTCGCGCGAGGCGAAACCGCCCGGCTCGTACTCGAGCCCGCTGGACACGCCGCACGCGCCATTGCGCAGCGCATCGGCCACCAGCGCGGCCATGCGTGCGATCTCCGCGTCGGTGGCGGGCCGATCGTCTTCGCCCACGACCAGACCGCGCAGCGTGCCCGTGCCCACCATGCTGGCGACGTTGACGGCGCCGGGGTGGGCCTCGAGGCTGCGGAAGAAGCTGCCCAGCGTGGAGAGGTCGACGGCAATGCCCTGCTGCGCGCGATACTGCTCGCGCACGCGAGCCGCGCTCTCCGGTGACATGGGCCCTACCGATGAACCGTCCTGGCCCGCCACTTCCGTGGTCACGCCCTGCCGGATCTTGCTCTGCGCCTCGGGAAATGCGAAGAGCACCGTGTCCGTGTGCGCGTGGATATCGATGAAACCGGGCGCCACGGCCATGCGGCGGGCATCAATCACCGTCGCGCCCGTGGCGGTGATGCCTCTCGCGACGCGCTGGATGCGGTCGCCCTGCACCAGCACATCGGCGGCCACCGGCGCCGTGCCTGTGCCGTCGTAGACCATGCCGCCGCGTATGAGGATGTCCGCCCGGCTGCGGGGGACTCCCCGCCCGCCCCGCCGGAGCAGCGGGCCCGCGACGAGACTCGCCGCGGCCGCGTGCAGGAAGGCGCGGCGCTCCACGAATCAGCCGCGCACGGGAGAGCGGCCCCGTTTCATGCGGGCGTGCGGGGTCGCCAGTCGCCGCTGCGCAGACGCCGCTCCGGCGTCAGCTGATGCGCCAGCGCCGGGCCGGCGACGTACGTCCAGCCGGGAACGCCACCCGCCGTCACGGCGGCACGCCGGAACAGCCCGCGATCCACGCCTTCGTACTCGTCCAGACCGGGCAGCATGTCGGCCGGGCAGCGCCAGACTTCGCCGTGCACGGGCGATGAGCCGTAGAGCATGAGCGCGGGAAAATCGCCGAGATCGTACAACGTGCCTTCGAGCACGGCATCGCCTGCCAGCTGACAACCGGTTAGGCGAGCCGCGGCACCGCCGTGCGAACGCAACGTGCCGTACACGAACAGGTGGAAGTGAGCGCCGGTCGCGGCAGGCGATGCGTCGCCTGAATCCTGCACCACTTCCCTGCCATCCCGCCCGTCCCGCCCGTCCCGCATCAACCGCCCCCCGTGCGCCGCACACGACCCGGCTCCAGCCCGCCCGCGTGCAGCATCTTTTCCTCGAGCCGCTCGGCCTGCTCATCGACGAAATCCTCGACCGCATGCAGGTGGCGCGCGGTCTCGGCGAACGCGTCCGCCGGGAAATCCCGACCCTCCGCATGCTTCAATGAGCCCTCCACGGCATCGAGCTCGGCCCGTGCCTTCTCCACCGAGCGGCGCAGCCTCGCCAGCGCGCGCCGCGCCTCGCCCTCAGGCGTACCCTTCATCCTTTCACCTCCCGAGCGAAGATGACCGGCAAAGCGGGGCGAGGCAATTGGCGGTTGGGAATACTCGTCAGAAGGCAAACGGTAACGCCACAACGACGGCGCCCGGGCCTTCGGGAGCGCCAACCCCAACGGTAGTTCCAGGTTCGACCTCGCGCCGCACGTAGCCGAGCGCGATGGTCTGGCCGGCGAGCGGGGAATCGCAGGCGCTGGTGATGGTACCAACGGGTTTGGCTTCGGGCGGGCGGTAGAGCGCGGCGCCGGCGGCGGGAGAGGGGGCGTCGGACGCTTCGGCGGGTGGAGGTGAATCGTCGCCCGATCCTGCGCCCGGCGTCTGCGCTACCGGCGGAAAGCGCAGGCCGCGCAGGTGGCGGTTCACATGCCCGCGATGGAGGATGCGGACGATCACTTCCTGCCCCGTGTAACAGCCCTTGGTCATGCTGATGGCGCGATCCTGGATGCCGGCCTCGAGCGGGATCACTTCCTCGGTCAGCTCGGCGCCCCAGCGCGGCCGGCCGGCTTCGATGCGCAGCACGTCGAGCGTGGCGTGACCCGCGGGCCGCGCGCCGGCCTGCTGGAGCGCGGTCCACAGCTCTTCCAGAAGGTGGCAGGCGACGATGGCGTCCCAGCCCTCGACGCCCGCGTAGCGGGTGCACAGCAGCGTCAGCGGCTGGCCACGGAAGCGGGCCGGCGTAACCGCATCCTCGCGCTGTCCCGCCGGCAGCAGTTCGGCGGCCGATGCGTCCACCGGGGAGGGTACGGCTGCAGGCGACGATTCCGCCTCAGGCTCCAGCACACGCGCCAGCACACGGCGGGCCGCCGGACCGTAGACGCCCATAACAGCGAGTTTGCCCGCCTCGCTGGCGCTGCGCGCGAACAGCGGCGGCACGTACTTCGTCAGCGCGGTCCGCACATTGACGGCCGCGGCGATGTCGGTCTCGAGCAGCAGATCATCGACGCGCCGCAGGATGCGCAGGTCCGCGAGCAGACGACCCTTGGGCGTGAGCAGCCCGCTGTACACCGCCTGGCCGGGAGCCACGCTCTGCACATCGTTCGTGACCAGGCCGTGCACCATGCGCACGGGATCGCGACCGAACACGCGAATGAGCGCGCGATCCACACGATCGACAAGGATCGCGCCCGTGCGCGCGGCATTGTATTCCCCGGCCGGATCACCGTAATTGCGCGGCAGCTCGAGCGGCGCCGCGTCCGGTCCCAGCGCGCGCAGCGTCCAGCGCACACCCAGACGCTCGTGCAGCGCGCGCAACGGCGACGGCGGCGCGGTAGCGGGCACCGGCGAGGGCGCGGCCGGGGCCGGCGTGAGGGCGGTGTTCTGCGGTTCGTCGGGCCGGGTCATGCGGGCACCGCTCGCCGCTTATTCGCGGGCCAGCTCATCGAGCAGCAGGCGGACGCGTTCCGCATCGGTCGCGTCGGGAGCGGTCGAGAGGTAGCGCTGCAGATCGACGATCGCTTCATCCACTCGGCCAATGCGCGCCAGCAGCATGCCGCGATCACGCACCTGCTCCCACGCGGTGGGCCGCATCAGGATGATGCGCTCGACCGCGGCCAGCGCGCGCGCATCATCGCGCGCATTCATGTAGATGCCCTTGAGGTTGTCGAGCAGCCGGACCAGCATGTCCTTGCGGCTGGCCGCACGCAGGTACTCGCTCTTGAGCTTGACCTGGCGGTCGTACACACGATCGAGCAGCTCCTGCGCCTGGTCCTCGAAGCGCACTTCGCCGCCCTGGAACGGGTCGATCAGCAGCCGCAGCGCCTCGCCCATGTAGCGGACCAGGAAATGGCCGGGGAAATTCACGCCCTCGAGTGGCAGACCCAGACGCCATCCCACTTCGAGATAGATGATGCTCAGCGTCAGCGGGATGCCAAGGCGGCGATCGAGAACGTCGTTGAGGAAGGAATTGCGGGCATTGTAATACGCGTCGGCATTGCCGCGGTACCCCTCTTCCTCGAACAGCACGCGACTGAGTTCCTGCATCACGAGCAGCGTCGCTGTCTCATCTGCCAGCCGGTCGCGTACCTTCTCGGCCAGCAGGTCCAGCCGGCGCAGGTACAGCTCAGGCGCCAGCTGCGGGTACTCTTCGGCGGCGATCAGCAGCGCGCCCAGGGCCAGGTCCACATCCGAGTCGAGCCCGGCGACCAGCTGCGCCAGCCGGGACCGCGCGGACGGTGCCGGAACCGTCACGACACCGCACCCGCCGAGAGCCGCACCAGCTGGGCGCCGTCCTCCGCCAGCTCGCGGGTCACGCGATGCACGTCGGCCGTCGTGGCCGCATTGGGAAGGTCCACCTCGAGATCACGACCGCCCTCGTGCGGGATGTAGACCAGCGTCACACGAAAGCCCTGCACACCCGTGCCCTTCCGCGCGATCAGGTTGACCGTGTAGTGCGAACCGTCGACCGCCAGGTCATCCGCGAGGCGGTGCTCGATCCACGATTTGCCCTTCGCGAACTTGCTCATGCCGGGGAATATAACAAGGGCCGCGCGCATCGGACCGTCTTTGGCATTCTTGGGTTGTGCGCCATACGCACAGGATCGAGGCTCGGGCAGGCATGGAGTGACCGGTTTTGATCGTCGCGTGGGTCGCCTGGATAGTGGCGGCGGCCGAATGGAAAGAATGCCAAGCTGGTCCGATTCAGCAACCCGTTGCCGGCAGCGCGCCCGACCGTCGCAAGACATTCCAGTCCGCCCGAGCAAAACACGCCCGGGCGGCAGGCCAGGCCCGTGTGCCACAGGTCCCGAAACGCTGGTGTTCACCGGACCGTGCTACTATGGTCATGGTATTCCGGAACGCAACCGACCCCCGGTTCGGTCCGTCACCCGCGGAAGCTGCGGGTGAAGGTGTTGCATTGGCCGAAGGTGAGCGATGAAGCGGTGAGCCCCCGTCCTGCGCGCTTGTTGCCTGGCCCCGGCGTTTCTCGGGACCTCCCGCGCACTGGCGCAACAACCCGCCCCGGGCGCGCCCCGGCTGCGCGTCTACCTCGACTGCCCATACTGCGAGGGCGACTACATCCGCACGGAGATCAAGTGGGTGGACTACGTGCTGGATCGGCAGGTCGCGGATCTGCACATCCTCGTGACCTGGCAGAGCACCGGCGCTGGCGGCGCCGAGTACACGCTGTTCTTCATGGGGCGCGGTGATTACGAGGCGAAGTCGGACACGCTGAAGTACATCGCGTCGCCTGATGATACGTCGGAACGGACGCGCGCCGCGCTGGTCGATCGCATCAGGATGGGCCTGGTGCGCTACCTGGCCGGCCGGCCCGAGTCGCGACGTCTGCGCATCAGCATGGCGGAGGAGGCGGGAAACACGAACGGGGGCCAGGTTCCGCGCACGCGTGATCCCTGGAACAACCGGGTGTTCCAGATCAGCGGCAACGGGTACCTGAACGGCGAAAGCCAGCAGCGCTTTTCTAACTACGGGTTACGGTTGAGCGCGAACCGCACGACGGACAGGTGGAAAGTCCGGCTGAACGGCGACGCAGACTACAGCGCGAGCACGTTCGATGTCGACAGTGTCACCACGGTCAAGTCGTTTCAGCGGGCCTATTCGGGCTCGGCACTGATTGCCGGCAGCGTGGCCAGGCAGCTCAGCGCAGGTGTTGAGGCGAGTCTCCAATCGAGCACGTTCAGCAACGTGAAGTTTGCGCTGCGTGTCGCGCCGGCACTGGAGTACGATTTCTTTCCCTACAATCTGTCGACCCGTCGCAGCCTGACCGTGCTTTACACGGTGGGGTTCAACACCTATCGCTATGCGGAGCGCACCATCTTCGACGAGCTGCGCGAGACGCGACCCGCGCAGACGCTCGGGATCAACTACAGCACGCGCGAAGCCTGGGGCTCGGTCAGTCTCGGGCTCAGCAGCAATGAGTTCCTGCACGACCTGTCGAAATACAGCTGGAGCGCATCCGCCGGCGCTGACGTACGGCTGTTCAAGGGGCTCTCGCTCAACCTGTTCGGCGACTACGGCCGTGTACGCGACCAGCTCGCGGTCGAAGCCGGTGCTGCAACCCACGACGAGATCCTGCTGCGCCAGCGGCTGCTGCGCACGAATTACAGCTACTACATGAGCTTCGGCCTGTCATACCGCTTCGGCTCCATTTTCAGCACCGTAGTGAACCCGCGCTTCAACGACGCCTTCAACGGGTCGTTCCTGCGTTTCTGAAGGAGGTCCGCGAGCGGGACACTTTTTCGTGAACGCTTCCGGCCGACGCACGCGTAGGACAAATCCCCTCGCCCGGGCGTTTCGCGCGCGGGACCATCCTGACTGCACAACACCGGCAGCCGCACACGAATTTCCGGCAAGTCCGGACATTCAGGCGACGCCGTAATTCCTACCTTGATATATGAAATCGATTCTGACTGGAGATCACGCAATGCGGACGAGAGTCCTCGGTGGCGCGGCGCTGCTGGGAGCGACGGGCCTGGTCGTGCTGCTGCTGGGCGCCGCACGCCGGCCGCCGCGGGTCGAGGTGACGGACTTCAGTGTGGTGAAGACGCCAGTGCAGCCCGCGTATCAAGCGGAGCTGCAGCCGCCGTCGGATGCGCCGATCAAGGAATTCCGCATCCCCATCACGCACGAGGTAATCGATATCGCGGATGGCGTGAGGTACGAGGGCTGGACGTTCGGCGGCACCGTGCCGGGCCCGGTGATCCGCGTCAATGAGGGCGACCTGGTGCGCATCACGCTCGTGAACAGGTCGAACATGCCGCACTCGATCGACTTTCACGCGGCCAGGATCCCCATGAACGATGCGTTCCGCACGATCGGGCCGAATCAGGAGGCGTCGTTCGAATTCACGGCGCGCGATCCGGGTGCGTTCCTCGTGCACTGCGGCACGCCGCCGGTGCTGATGCACATCATGCAGGGCATGTACCTGCCCATCATTGTGGATCCGCGCGGTGGCTGGGGTCGAAGAGCCGACAAGGAATTCGTGCTCGTGCAGAGTGAGTTCTACACGAAAGACCAGCCCGATGGCATGAAAGGACCGGACTGGAACGCGGCGGAGCTGAAGCAGCCGAGCTACATTGTATTCAATGGTCGCGCATTCCAGTACAAGGCACATCCACTCAAGGTGAATGTCGGCGACCGCGTGCGCTTCTTCGTGGTGAACGCGGGCCCCAGCCTGACAAGTGATTTTCACATTGTGGGCACCATTTTCAACCATGTGTATGTGGACGGCAGTCCAGCGAACGCGCTGCAGAGTGTGCAGACGTGGTCGGTGCCCGCGGGCGGCGGCGCGGTGTTCGAGACGGTTTTCAACGAAGACGGCAGCGGCGAGGGTGTGTACGCGTTCGTAACACACGCGTTCGCAGACGCGGACAAGGGCGCGGCCGGGCTGATCCAGGTGGGCCGTCCCGTACTGGCCGGCGTGACGCACTGAGGAGCGGTGCGGCAGGTGGCCGATGCTGGCCGCACAGTCCGTCGCGGGCGGGAGCGGGCAGGATGCCCCTCCCGCTTCGCACATTGAGATGCCGATGGCAGAATGCGAGGCAGCATGTATCAGGCAGAAAGCGGCGCAGAGATATCCGTTGCAGGCGAGGCCCTGTGGCACGTGCTGTCGCGCTCGGCCGAGTATGCGTTGCGCGCAGTACTCAACATGGCGGCCAGGGCGGAGGGAGAACGCGCGCAGGCCGTGCACATTGCGCAGGAGCTTGCGGTACCGGAGCGCTACCTCGCGCGGGTGCTGAACGCGCTGGCGCATGCGGGTGTGCTGGAATCCGCGAGAGGCGCGGGTGGCGGGTTCCGCCTGCGCACGCCGGCGAGGGATCTAACGCTCAGTCAGGTGGTGGCGCCGTTCGACGCAGTGGGCTCGCAGCAGCAGTGTCTGCTGCGGCGGCAGTCATGCGGCAGGGAGCCGTGCGTGGCGCATCATGCGTGGAAGGATGTGGCGGCGTCCGTTACTTCGTTCTTCCAGCGTACGACGGTGGAGGATCTGCTGCGCGGGCAATGAGTTGCGCTGACCGGCCGTGGCGCAGGGGGCGGCAGCGCCGAGTCAGTGCGGCAAGAAAAACGGGGTGCACGCCGCGAATGGCGCGGGCACCCCACTAACGATCCGTTTGGGTGGATCAGGCGGCTTCGCGATCCGACCGTGCGCGATACGAAAGGTGCAGCGCAGCGGCGCGCTTGCAGCTGTGGCAGAAGAGAATGACGGCGTACTCCTCATCCGGCGAAACGGTGCGCGGATCTCCCCCGTCCAGGCTGTCAGCGTCCACGTAGCCAACCACCTCGATGCTGTCGTAACCGCAGCTCGGGCACTCGACGTTGGACGGATCTTCCAGATAGCCGAGCGTCAGCGACAGCCCTTCGGCCGTCGTGTACGCACTCTGTTCTTTGCCGTTTTTTTCTCGCATCCTTGCCTCCCTTCGTGCCTCCCGTCCCGCAACTCGCTACCATTCCAAAGCAACCTTCGTTCCAAACTGTGCGTGCGGCCGGAAATCGTTGGAGGCAACGCAATTGGCTCTCGGACATCAGGCACAGGCGGGCAACAGCGGGCAGAAACAAGTGTCCACCGGGAATCGAAGTGCGTCCTCTCCGTGGAGCATGCTGGCGCTGCTGGCGATCGCAGAGCTGCTGGGCATGTCACTCTGGTTCACGGCGAGCGCCGTGGCTCCACAGCTGCAGCGACTCTGGGGACTCGACTCGAGCCAGGCCGGCTGGCTCACGACGATCGTGCAGCTGGGGTTCGTCGCGGGAACCGCAACCGCAGCACTGCTCAACCTTGCCGATGTGCTTCCATCGCGGGGGTTCTTCGCCACCGCCGCGCTGGCAGCTGCACTGGTCAACGCGGCCTTGCTGGTCGCGCCGGGCTGGGGGACGGCGCTGGGCCTGCGCTTTCTCACCGGCTTCTTCCTCGCAGGCGTCTATCCTCCCGCCATGAAGATGATCTCGACCTGGTTTCGCGGCGGCAGCGGCAGCGCCGGAAGAACGCCGGTCGCGAGACGGGAAGCGTCGCCTGCAAACGGTGACGCCGGCAGCGGCGGCTCGACGCATGCGCATGATGCGCAGGACGACGCCACCGCGAGCGGCCGGGCAGCACGTGCGCGTGCCGACGCGGCTGCCCACGCGACCGCGATGTTGTTCAAGGGCGGCAGGGGCCTGGCCATTGGCACGATCGTCGGCGCGCTCACGGTGGGCAAAGCCATGCCGTACCTGGTCAACGCGCTCGCGTCGGTGCACTTCCGCATCGTCATCCTGTCCTCGACCGCCGGCGCGCTGGTGGCAGCAGTACTCGTGGCACTGCGGTACAGCGATGGCCCCGTGCCGTTTCCGCGACGACCCTTCTCATGGGGTCTCGTGGGCACAGTGCTGCGCGACCGTGGTACGCGCCTCGCCATTGGCGGCTACCTCGGTCACATGTGGGAGCTGTATGCGATGTGGGCCGCGCTCAGTCTGTTCTTCGGCGATTTCTACGCGTCACGCGCCGCCGATCCCGCCGCCGCGCACGTGCTCGCCGCGCTCACCGCGTTCGGCGGCATCGCGATCGGCGGCGTGGGCTCCGTGCTGGCCGGACAATGGGCCGACCGGCTGGGTCGCGAGAACGTGACCATCGCGGCACTCGTCGTGAGCGGCGCGTGCGCACTCGTCATTGGCTGGCTGCTCACCGCGCCTGCGTGGCTGGTGGTGGGACTCGCACTCGTGTGGGGTTTCGCCGTCGTCGCGGATTCCGCGCAATTCTCCGCGCTCGTCACGGAGCTGGCGCCGCAACACGCCGTGGGCACAGCGTTGACACTGCAGACATCACTCGGATTCCTGCTGACCGCGCTTTCGATCTGGCTGATGCTGACGGTGCGATCGCACTTCGGCTGGGGCCCAGCCTTCGCACTGCTGGCGGCGGGCCCCGCTCTCGGCATCCGCGACATGGTCCGCCTGCGCCGCCTGCGCAACGCATTGAGAGCGTGATTGCAGGGACCGCCTGTTCGCGGTGTTCGGACTGTGCTGGCGAAATCTCCAGATTGTCGGACCGTCGTGGCCATCTTTCCACCCAGGTTTGTCGACCGTCTGGCAATCTTCCGCCCAGGTTTGTCGGACCGTGTTGGCAATCTTTCCTTCCGGCCGTTCAAGCCATGGTCGCGACTCCGAGCCGCATGGGAAGTGGTCAATCGATAGGCGCGCGGGTCGGCGGCATGCTTGCGCCGGCCACAACCCAAGAACGCCAAGACGGTCCGACACGATATGACGCAGCAGTCCGTCATGGCGCTCGTTCCGGACGGTTTTGTCGGGCCGGCCCTGGCGCGTTGTTCGTACTGTGCTGACGAGCTATGCGCCGAGGTTGTCGGACCGTCCTGGGGCTGTCCTCACGCAGACTTGTCGGACCGTCGTGGCTGTCCTCACCCAGACTTGTCGGACCGTCCTGGCGCTGTTCCACCCAGATTTGTCGGACCGTGTTGGCAATCTTTCTTTCCGGCCGTTCAAGCCATGGTCGCGACCCCGAGCCGCATGGGAAGTGGTCAATCGATAGGCGCGCGGGTCGGCGGCATGCTCGAGCCAGCCACAACCCAAGAACGCCAAGACGGTCCGATACGCCGGTCCCACGAGAGCCCGCAAGCATCCCTCGAGGGAGACTTTCGCCACTGCGCCTGACGCGGGTGGTTGCGATCCTGTCAACTTGATAGTATCCATCTGACACTACGGTCCGAACGCCGCGACCTTGCACGAACATGCCGAGCACGCGGCGCGACAGATGGTGAGGCGAACTGCACCGTGGCGCCCGCCCCGTGGAGGGTTCAGCGCTCGTGGTCAGCCCGCCCCGTGGAGGGTTCAGCGCTCGTGGTCAGCTCGCCCGGTGGAGGGCTCAGCGCGCGCGGGCCGTGGACGCGTAGCGAGCGCACGGGCCGGTGGACACGCGCAGCGGCGAGCGGGTGAAGCGCGGCACGCGCCGCGGCGAGCGTGCTGGCAGGGAGTCGAGAACGGCGCGGCCGTGAAGGACCGACCGAACCGGGAGCGAACGTGACGGCAGCGGGAGGAAGGACGCGGTGATGCTCGAGCGAGTGACGTTGTGGCTGTACCGGGTGCTGCTGCGGGCGTTTCCGCGCGCGTTCCGCGAGCGCTACGGTGCCGCGATGGTGGCGGTGCTGGCCGAGCGGCTGAGCGACGCGCGCGCGGGTGGCAGCTCGCTCACGGTGCTGTCAATGCGCGCCCTGGCTGACGGGCTGTTGCAGCTGTTCCTCGAGCGCAGCCGGCGGTTGCGTCGCGGAACGCGCGTGCGTACCAGCTCGCTTACAGCGGTGTCAGCAGGCGGCGGCGGCGATGGGGTCGGTTCGCAAAGGCGATGGGCACGCGGACAGAAATTGGGGCGTGGCGTGCTGGCCGCGGGAAGCGACCTGCGACACGCAGTCCGGCAGCTGGGGCGGCACCCGGCACAAGCGACGGCGGCGATCGTGGTGCTCGCAGTGGGCATGGGGATGACCACGGCCGTCGTGACCGTCGTGGATGCGCTGATCGTGCGCGGGCTGCCCTACCGCAATGCGGACCGGCTGGTCGAGCTATGGACGGGTGTGCAGAACGGCGAGGATCGGGTGCCCGGTCTCACGACCGATGCGGCGGTTGCGCTGCGCGCGGCTGGCGGTCTGTTCGAGGCGGTGGAAGGCGGCTCGTCGCAGAGCATGATCCTGCTCGAAGGCGACGTGCCGGAGACGTGGCAGACGGCGAGGGTCACGCCGGGTCTGTTCAGCATGCTGGGCAGCACACCGCGACTGGGCCGCAGCTTTGCGAGTGGCAGCGCGGCGCGCGAGGATGCGTCGGCGATCCTCATTGCGGAGCACACCTGGCGGCAGCGGTTTGGCGGGGATCCACACATTGTCGGCCGGCGCCTGCGCTTCGATGGTCAGACCTACGAAGTGATTGGTGTGATGCCATCCACGTTCGCCATCCCCGCGGCCGAGACGCAGGCATGGCTGCCGCTGGCGGAACCGCTCGCTGCGGCGGGTGTGCGCGGAGTCTGGGCCATGGCGCGCATGCGGCCCGGCGTCACGCTCGCGGCGGCGCAGCGCTGGCTCGACGGCCTGTCGCAGTCGCTCCGCGGAACAGGCGTGTTCGCAAGCGGTCAGGGCTACGCCATCGAAACCATGGAGTGGCACGAGGCGCCCGCACCGACGCGCGTCGGTCTGCTCATACTGCTCGGCGCGGTGGTGCTGCTGCTGGGCATCTCGTGCGCGAACGTCGCGGCTCTGGCGCTGCGTCGTGCGACGGATGGCCGGAATGACATCGCGGTGCGGGCCGCTCTGGGCGCCGGTCGCATGCGCCTGTTGAGCGAGCGGCTCGCGGATGGCGTCGTGCTGGGCGTTGCGGGCGCGATTCCGGGTGTGCTGCTGGCGCGCTGGCTGGTCGAGGTGATGGTGCGCACGGCGCCGGCGCAGCTGCGCCTGCTGGAATCGGGACGGACGCCGGCCATTGACCTGCGCGTGCTCGCGTTCGCTGGCGCCTGTGCGCTGGTAGCCGGACTGCTGGCCACGGCATCGCCCGCGTGGTTTGCCGCGCGCACCGATCCGACGCGGGTGCTGCGATCAGGCGGGGGTCAGAGCGGGGATCGGAGCACGCGCGCGGCGGCCGCGACACTGGTCGCCCTGCAGGTGGCGCTCGGCCTTACACTCGTCACCGGTTCGGCGCTGCTGCTCAACAGCTTCGTGCGACTCGAGCGCGTGAATCCGGGTTACGATGCAGACCGCGTCGTGTCGGTGACCCTGCAGCTGCCCCGTACGCGCTACGGGACGCCGGGAGCGATCGAGAGCTTCGTGCGCAGCGCGCTCGATGCGCTGCGCGCACTGCCGGGCGTGAGCAGTGCGACAACGGCGCGACTGGCGCCGCCGCTCGCTTCCATGGGCGTGGCTGCCACGATCGAGACCGACGACAGGGGCCCGGGCGCGCTGGCACAGGCGGGCACGTTCATTCCCTTCAATGAAGTCGGGCCCGACTACTTCGCGGTGCTGGGTATCCGTCTGCTCGCGGGTCGCGCCTTCGGTGCGGGTGACATTGCTGACAGCAATGTCATCATCGTGAACGAGACCATGGCGAAGCGCCTGTGGCCCTCGGGAGGCGCACTCGGGCGGCGGATGCGCGTGCGCAGCACCGAGAGCTGGCGCACCGTGGTGGGCGTAGCGGCAGACACGCGGCAGATCGGCCTGGATGATCCGCTGGGCAATGACATGGAGTACTACCTGCCCGCGACGCGGGGCCGGCTGATTCCGTACGTGACGCTGCTGCTGCGCACGGATCTGCCGCTTCCTGCTTTGGCCGCGGCGGTGCGCGAACGCGTGCGCTCGATCGACCCGGTGCTGCCGGTGGATCAGGTTGCGAATCTGGGCGACAGTCTGCGCGCGACGCTGGCGCGCCGCCGCTTCTTCCTCAGTCTGGTGACACTGTTCGCGCTGGCGGCGCTGACTGTGACCGTGGTGGGTATTCACGGCACAGTCGCGTGGGCGGTGAGCCGGCGCACCCGCGAGATCGGCATCCGCCTCGCCCTGGGCGAGCGCGCCGGTCACGTCGTGACGAGCGTCGTCGCCCAGTCCCTGCAGACGGTTGCGATCGGGGCAGCGGGCGGGTTGCTCACGGCGCTCGCGCTCTCACGTTTTCTGGCCAGCCTGCTCTATGGCGTGAGCGCGCGTGATCCGCTGACAGTGCTCACCGCGACCGCGGGATTCGTGGCTCTGTCCGCCGGTGCCAGTGCCTGGGCCGCCAGGCGGGCGGCGGGCATCGATCCAGCGCGCGCCATCCGCTCGAGCTGACTAACACGCGGTCAGCACACTGCCGGGCGGCCGCGGATTTCACACGACGCGTTCCGGTCCTGGCCGCCGCCGGGCCCGCTGGCGCATGACGCGCTTCCGCTCTTCGGTGTAGTGCCACCACGGGCGGGCCGGCTCACCCTCCATGAAGCGCACGGCGGAAATGAAGGCATCCAGAACGCAGGGATCCTGACGCGCGCCGGTCGCCTGACACAGTGCTTCGTACAGCTGCCATGGATCGCGGCCGCGCAGCTGGTCGGGCTCGCGCACATTGAGGCGGCGCAGGTCGGCGGCCAGGGAGGGGCCGATGTTGGGGATGTGCTCGAGCCGCGCGGCCGACATGGCATCGATGGCCTTGCGCGGTCGCGAGCGTGGCCGGCGCGCGGCCCGCGATCGCGTATGCCTCTCTGACAGTGAGTTAGTCATGGCTCTCCTCCGTGTTGCGTCAGCCGGCGGCGAGGCCGGTTTCTCCTGTTCACGTGCAGGATAACCCGGATCGCGGCTGCCGGCTTGTACGAAACCGACGTGCGGCCGGTCGCGGCTGGCGCCGCAGGGAAGCCGGGCCGGCCGGCCGGGCGCCGCCGCAGGGCAGTGCTTGTCGCTCGGCGTGCGGTTCCTCTACGTTGGCCCGGGCAGCGACACGGACAAGCGACCGGGCAGGGAGTCGAGTTGCGAGTCACGACTGGAGTTGTTGCCGGGGCAGGCGTGCGCACACGGCCTGCGTCCGGGAGCGGTGCCATTTGCCTGGCGCTGGTGCTGGCGGCAGCACCGCTGGCGGCACAACGCGATCCTTACGCGGTGTTACCCGAGCGACCCACGGTGGCGACCCATGCCTGGACGGTTGCGCCGGGTTGGTTCGAGCTGGAAACGGGCATCGAATGGGATCGGAACCCGGACGGTGGACGCGCGTTCAGCACGCCGTCGCTGCTCAAGATCGGTGTGGCTCGACGGCTTCAACTCGGGCTGCAGGCCGGGCTGATCAAGCCGCCCGGTGCGAACGCGGGAGTGACTGACTTCGCGTTGCTCCTCAAGTACCGCCTTACCGACAACGCGCCGCTGCTGGGCGGATTCGCGGTGCTGCCGGGCGTAAAGCTGCCCCTGGGCACGGGGCCGCGCGGTACGGGCACGACTGACTTTTCCCTGTTGCTGATATCGAGCCACCAGCTGGGTGCCATCGGCCTCGACGTGAACCTCGGGTACACGCGTCGTTCGGGGAACGGCCAGGATGCGCCCCGCAACGCCACGCTGTGGACGGTGTCCGCGGGCGCGCCGGTGCGCCGTGCGCTGGGGCTGGCGGCCGAGGTATTCGGCATGCCGGGCACGCTGGGTCGCGCGGGGAACAGTCCGACCGTGGCCCTGCTGGCCGGGCCGACGATCGCCGTGCAGACCCGACTGGTCATCGACGCGGGCGTCATCCGCCGCATCCGCGGACCGCAGGCTAACGCCGTGTATGCAGGCCTGGTCTGCAATCTCGGCCGCTTGTTTCCCATCGGCAGCGGCTGAGCGGAGCTGACGATCTCGCGCAACCCGAAGAAATCCTGCAGCCCGTGGGCGGGCGGTTCAACCTGAGTGATCAGCCTGCGCGCGCTCGCGACGCCAGGCTTCCGGCGGCAGGCCGGCGAGGCGGGAGAATTCGCGTGTGAAATGAGGCTGGTCGTAATAGCCGCCCTCCAGCGCAATGCGCACGAGCGGCTCGTGTGGATGGCTGCGCATGTGTTCGAGCGTGGCGCGGAAGCGGGCAATGCGTGCGGCTTCCTTGGGCGAGAGGCCGACACGTTCGTGGAAGAGGCGCTGCAGTCTGCGCTCACCCAGTCCGACCTCATTGGCCAGCTGGCGCACCGGCAACGCGCCGGCGGTCTCGACGAGTCGCGACCATGCGCGCGCCACGAGCCGGTCCGTCATCGCAGCGGAGCGCAGGCGAATGGAGAGGGCGGCCTCGAGCAGGGCAATGCGCTCGCTGACGGATTCCGCCGAGAGGATACGAGTTGTCGTCGCCTGCCATCCGTCACCGAGCGATTGGGCATCGATGCGGCGGTCGGTCAACTCACCAAGCGGCAGGTGCAGGAACGCGGCCGCGCCGCCTGGCCGGAAGCGCACACCCAGGAGGTCGACGCGCCCGAAATGCTCGACCACCAGCGCCGCGGTCATGGCGCCGACGACGTAGCTTCGCTCACCACCCGCGGGTGACGCGGGTCCCACGGGATGCTCGCTGAAGTCGAAGATCACGTCCGCGCAGCCGTCGGGAAGCACGCGACTTTGCGCGGTTGCCGGCAGCGGCGTTTCCGAGCGGCTGGTCCAGAAGCACTCGACGAAGGGCGCCAATGCGGGCTGCGGCGCAATTTCCTGATAGCGAGGACCCGTCATGCAGTCAAACTAAAGCCGCTGGCGCCGGCGCGCCTGCACACACGTGAGCGCAGGGTCACGACGCGGGCGCGAGGGCACGCGTCACTGCGTCCAGGATCTGGTCCGGGCTGAACGGTTTGCGCAAGAGTATGGAACGCGGCGGTCGACCGGTCGCAGTTTCGGACAGATCGAGCCGGCCCGAGATCAGGATGACGAACACATCGGGGAAGCGCCGGCGAACGTGCTCGCTCAGGCGGACACCGTCCATGCCGGGCAGAACCAGATCGGTGATCAGCAGGTCAATCGATGCGCCGGCTGAATCGAGCAGCGCGAACGCTTCGTCCGCACTGCCTGCCTCGAAGATGCCATAACCACGCATTGCCAGAATGCGGCGGATGAGCGAGCGCACGGCGCGGTTGTCATCCACGACCAGGATGGTAGCAGGCCGGGCGCTGGCCGACATCAGTCGCGGTCCAGGGCTTCGCGAACCTTGCGCACCAGCGTTACCGGAACGTACGGCTTCTGCAGGAAGGCAACCTCATCATTGAGGACGCCATGACGCACGACGGCGTCATCCGTGTAGCCGCTGGTGAAGAGCACGCGCACAGCGGGATTCAGGCGGTTGATGGTGGTGGCGAGCTCCGGTCCGCCCATGAGTGGCATCACGACATCGGTGACCAGCAGCTGCAGCGAGGAGATCAGATCCCCGAGCCTCTGCAGTGCGTCCTGCCCGTTGGCGGCACTGATCACGTTGTAGCCGTATGAGGTGAGCGCGCGGGTCGCGACACGGCGTACGCTTTCCTGATCCTCGACGAGCAGGATCGTCTCGGAGCCGCGCAAGGCGACATCCGACCGCTCCGCAGCCACCGCCACAGGCGCGTGGTCGATGGCCGGCATATAGATCTTGAATGTCGTGCCCTCGCCGGGCTCGCTGTAGAGCTGGATCTGACCTCCACTCTGGCGCACGATGCCGTGCACTACAGCGAGGCCGAGGCCGGTGCCGTGCGTGGCGTCCTTGGTGGTGAAGAAGGGCTCGAATACGCGCGCCTGCACTTCGGGCGTCATGCCTTCGCCGCTGTCGGAGATGGCGAGCAGCACGTAGCGCCCGCTCACGAATCCGGCGTGTTCGGCGACGTACGCCTCATCCAGCAGCACGTCTCGGGTGCTGATGCTGAGGGTTCCGCCGCGGGGCATGGCGTCGCGTGCGTTGACGGCGAGGTTCATGAGTACCTGCACGAGGTGTCCGGGATCGACACGAACGCGGCTGATTCTCGTGTCCAGGACCGTCTTCAGGACGATGTCCTCGCCAATGATGCGGCGCAGCAGCTTCTCCGTGTCGGTGACCACCGTATTGAGGTCGATGACGCGGGGCTCGAGGACTTCCTTGCGGCTGAATGCGAGCAGCTGGCGGGTGAGGCCGGCCGCCCGTTCGGCGGCGTCCGCGATCTCCTTGAGCAATTCGAGTTCTTCGGTCCGATCGGTCAGCAGCAGCCGCAGTAACTCGACATTACCGGAAACGACAGTGAGCCAGTTGTTGAAGTCGTGAGCCACACCGCCCGCCAGACGGCCCATCGATTCCATCTTCTGCGTCTGCAGCAGCTGAGCCTCCAGGCTGCGCCGTGTCGTAACGTCCTGCGCCACGCCGGCGATGCGAATGATGTCGCCGCGCGCGTCGCGCACGGGGAACGCGCGGTCACGGATCCAGCGGATGGCACCGTCGGGACGGACAATGCGATACTCTTCGTCGTACGTGCCTTCGGCCTGCCGCATCATGGCCTGCTCGACGTGCGGGCGGTCCTGCGGATGAATTGCCTCCAGCCAGTCACCGGGCGACTCGTACAAGCGCTCGCAGCTGCGACCCCAGATGGTCTCGTATGCCGGACTCACATAGACGATCTGGGCCTTGGCTACATTGGTAAGCCAGAACACTTCGCGCACGTTTTCGGCCAGCTGGCGGAAGCGCGCTTCCGATTCGAGGCGTGCGGCCTCGGCGTTCCATCGCTCGGTCAGGTCGACGACGCTCACGAGAACCTGGCCGGACTCCGAGTCCGGGTCCGGGAACGCCATGCCCTTGGAAACGTGCAGCGTCTCACCCGTGAGTGTGCTGACCGACATCTCGGAGCTGAAGCTGCGCTCTCCGCTGGCGAACGCCGTCAGCTGCGCCACGAACGCCGCGCGCGCGGGCGGTGCGGCGAACACGGCTTCGAGCGACGTGAGCATTTCCTGTTTGCTGGCCGCGCGGAAAAGGTCGATGGTGTGCTGATTGACGTCGTCGATTTTCACGTCCGCAAGCGCGAGCGTCACGAACTCGGGATGGTCGCGGAAGTACCTCGCGAAGTCGGTGATGCCGCCGTCGCGCAGCGCAGCAAGGGAGCGCTTCACTGCGCTCCAGTCTTCCTGCCAGATGGAAACGGGCGCGGTCTCGTAGATGCCGCGGAACCTGCCCTCACTGGTGCGCAGCTGCTGTTCGGTTTCGCGGCGCTGCGTGACATCCGTAATGCTGAGGAAGGCGACGGAGCGTTGCGCGGACCCGCGCACAATGCGGCCGCCGTAGCTGAAGATGCGCTCCCACCCGGACTCGGCCATGCCGAACGATTCGCTGGCGATTCCGGGCAGCCGTCGCAGCCGCAGCTCGACGTTATTCAGCACTTCACCACGCATGATGCGTGGCAACGGCCACTGGTCGAAGGGCAGAATCGCGCCGTCCAGCGTGCTCAGCTGGTAGATCTGGAGGAACTTCTCCACCGGGACGAGCACCTCTTCGACTCGCCTGATGCCGTGCATGCGCAGGGCTGCGCGATTCCAGTGCGTCAGCCGGCCTTCGAGGTCGGAAATGACGAGGCCTTCCTCGAGATTGTCGACGACGGCAAACAGGCGTTCTTCGGTTTCGCGGGCGAGGCGTTCGGCGACGCGCACATCTTCAATGTCCGTGCTGGAGCCGAACCAGCGCTCGATGCGTCCGGCATGATCCCGCAGCGGCACGGCACGCATATCGAACTCGCGATAGACACCGTCGGCGCGCCGCAGGCGGCATTCGACGCGGAAGTCGGACCCGGTGGCGACAGCCGCTTGCCACTCGGCCTGCGCGCGCGTGAGATCGTCGGGGTGAACCTGCTGCAGCCAGCCGGCGCCAAACTGTTCGGGAGGCGCCATGCCGGTGTATTCGATCCAGCGCGCACTGAAGAAGTCGCAGGCGCCATCCGGCAATGAAGTCCAGACGAGCTGGGGCACGGAATCGACTACCGAGCGCAGGCGCTGTTCGCTCGCGCGCAACGCATCCTCGGCCTGCTTGCGCACGGTGATGTCCGCATTCATGCCGACCCACGCGCGGATGGAGCCATCGGGCGCCAGCAGGGGCACGGCGCGCGTGGCGGTCCAGCGCCATTCACCGCTGGCGTGGCGCACGCGGTACTCGGCGCGCAGCGGTTTACGCGACGCAATCGCCTGGCGCCAGTCCGCAAGGGCGCGATCGCGGTCATTGGGATGCAGTGCGTCGAGGAAACCGAAGCCGCCCCGCTCTTCCGCAGACTGCCCGGTGAACGCGCGCCAGGAGGGCGAATCGTCAACCGCGGCGCCCGTGGGGTCCGCGGTCCACACGATCTGGCTCGAGGCTTCGATCAGCGCGCGGAGGCGCTCTTCGCTCTCCCGTATGCCGGTCTGCGCGCTGCGGCGCTGGCCGTCCAGGCGATCCAGCCGATGCGCCGTGCCCCATACAACGGCGGTCAGCAACACAATATTAACGACTGCCAGCAGGGCCGCGCCGAACCCCGGCTCGAACCAGCCTGCGATCTGGCTGCGCACGTACAGCCAGCCCAGCAGCGGCACCAGCAGCACGACGACCGGCAGGAGCCGGCGGGCGGCGATACCGCCCGGACCATCGCTCACGATGATCTTCGTGATCGGTCCGGCCGGCCGCGCCAGCAGTACGCTGGCGCCGGTGATGGCAAACATCACGGCCGTGTGCACGGCCATGGAGGAAAAGACAAACACGTTGTACAGTGCGCGGCCCCCGAAGAGGTAACCGGTGCAGGCGAGGCCCCCCAGCAGCAGCGTCAAGAGGCCGAGCAGCTGCTCCGTGTGCGGCCTGATCGTGCGACGGCGCAGCAGCAGCGCCGTACCCAGAAGCAGGAAGCCGATGGCGGTCGCCGGCGACATCCGCCCCGGGTACGGGATGGCTGAAGCCACGAGCGCCCGCCTGAACAGGAGGTTCTCGAACGGCAGATCGACGCCGGTCACGTACTCGGCCACCGTGACGAGGCCCGTGAGCGAGACCAGCAGCGCCGCGCCGGCGGCGGCACGCACGCGCCAGCGTGCACGGGCAAACGCATTGTCAGGCGTTGTCGAGAGCAGCAGCGACAGGCCGGCGAGCACGAAGCAGGACGCGGTGAACGGCTTCATGGTCGCGTCGCCCACGAACACAGACTTGAGTGCCACGACGCCAAACGCCCATCCGGCGAGCCCTAACAGGCCCGTAGCGACAGCCAGGACGGCGCCGCTGCGTCCCAGGAGCAGCGCGGTAGCAGTCAGGCTCCCGCCAGGACGTGAGAATGCCGCATCCGCAACGGCAGCGTCAGCGGTGCTGGGACTCTCGCGAGGGGAATGCGCAGCAGCAGACTCGGCCATGTCGTCCTGCAAGGCGGGCTGACAGCCCACCGTTCCCCGCACGCCGACAGGATATCGGCACTGCGTAGCGGGGCGCGCTCGCTCCGGCTTCGACGGGCTCAGAGCACGCGAAGGTCGCAGCGGACAGGCACTGGGCCTGGCGCCGCGGCGGAAATTCCCGGCACGGACCGGCACGAATGCGCCGGGTGGGACCCGCGTCCAGGGGAGTGGCGCGCAGGTACCAGAATGCACGAACGGCGAAAGATGCAGGGCGGACGAGCGCCCGCAAGTCGGGGCTTCCCTTGTGCGGAAACCCAGCCACGCCATGGAGGCAGGTGTTCTGAAAGCGGGCGGGCGGCCGAGACTGTGCTGAACGGGTTGAAGGCTCGACCCGATGGAGGTTAGCTTCGGAACAGGAGTTCCGGGCTCAACCGGAGAATGCGCGCGGCTGCGGTATTGCGCGCCGATGTGCGTGCCAGGGACGGCGCCTAACCTGTGCAGGGAGCAGCGGATGTTGCGGAACACAGGTGTCGCCGTAGTCGCGGCCTGCGTGGTGCTGGCGGGCGCGCGGCCCGTACTCGGGCAGCGTGGCGCGGGAGCGGACACGATCCGCCCGCTGACGGTCGAGGAGTATCAGGCGCAGCGTCGCCAGTGGCTCGAAGCGAGGCGGCTGGGACAGCTGGGCACGGGATCGGGCTACGGCTCCGCGGTCGTAGGCGCACCGGGCATTGGTTCCGGCTTCGCGGGTGCGCCACTCTATGGTCCCGTTCCGGGACTGGGCGGTGCGCCAGCGAATTGTCGTGGCTGGTCCGGCGCGGGCGCCGGCCTGGATGGCCGCGTGGGCCGGGCGGGTGGCTTGCGCGGTGGTGGCCAGCGTGGCGCTGGCTCCACCCGGGGCCGGGACGGCTCGGGCAACCGCTCCGGCGGCAGCGGCCGAGGCGACAACACTGGCAGACCGGGTCTCAACCCGGGCTGGGGTATGCCCGGCCTGGGTTACGGCGCCGGCAACTGCAATCCCTGGATGTACTCGCCCTGGGGTGGACCTGGTGGCGGCGTTGGCGACGCGACCGGCTATGGGTGGGGCTACCCGGGGGCCGGCTTTCCCGGGATCGGGGGCGGCGTCGATGCGTACGGCTGGGGCTACTACGGCTACATGCCGCTCTACCCGTTCGGCTTCCAGTCGGGCCCCGCAGGAGGCTACCGCTTCTCCTGGCCGGGAATGGCCACAGGCGAGTGCGCGCGCGTGAGCGTGGAACTGGCGAACGGCGTGCGCTACGACGTGCCGGTGGGTCTCGAAACGGTAGGCCTGGCCCGCGCCTCCGACCTGGACCTCGCCATTGACGAGCGCCTGTCGCGTGGCGAGAGCGTGACGCTCTACGGTCTGGATGGCCGGGTGCTGCGCCTCTATCCGGGACTCGAGATCGCCGACATCCGCGTATCTCCCTGCGACAGCCGGCGTTGAGCGGCAGACGCTGACGCCGGCCCCGCAATGAGGCCGGCGTCAGGCGAGGCCGGTCGCGCAGCGTCCCGCACGCGGAGTGGTTGCGCCATTTTCCGCCCGTCCTGCCTCAAGTAACCTCAAGTAACCTCCTCCATGGTCGAAAATGAGGGCGCACTCGTCGCAGCGGGCGAGTGCGTGTCCAACAGACATGCGAGCAATGGCCAGGTCCGGATGCACGCTGGATGACGCGGCCGTCGAGCTGATGCAGCTCGTGGCTTCTGATAACATTGGTGTTCGCAAGCTGCGCGATCGGCTGAAGCGCCTGGCGCGCAAGGCCGGAAGTGCATCCACGAAGGTCGAGGCGGCCGCTGCCGCGCTCGGTGGTCTGCTGCGCGGAATGGATGGCGACGCGGCACTGGCCGAGGCAGGTCGCTGCCTGGAAGCGGCCATGCAGCAACAGGAAGTTGCCGGAACGGTTGCAGGCGACGACGAGGCCGACGATCTGTGGGTGGGGAGTGCTCCCGCGAGCGCCGCGCCGGCAGGCTTCGCCATTGATCCGCTGATGCTCGCCGCACTGGCCGCGCTGGATGCGGAGGAGGCGGCGGAAGCGGCCGCACGAGCGCCTTCAGCGGTGGTGGTGGCGCCGGCCCTCGCGGAACGGACGCCGGCCGGGCGGGCCGCGGAGACACAACCCGAGAATGACGCCGAGCTGATCGAGGGATTCATCGCGGAAAGCGATGAGTACCTGCGCAGCGCGGAGGAGTCGCTGCTGCAGCTCGAATCGGGCAGCTTCGACGTCGAATCGATCAACGGCATTTTCCGGTGTTTCCACACGATCAAGGGCACGAGCGCATTCCTGGGCCTGGAGAAGACCTGCGAGCTGGCGCACCGTGCCGAGTCGCTGCTGAGCCGTGTGCGCGATCGCACGCTGAAGCTGGAGGGCGCGGTCGCGGACCTGGCGCTGCGGTCGGTCGACATGCTGGGCGCGCTGGTGCGGGGCGTGGGCGGAGCGCGGCGCCCGGGCGCGCAGCCAACACAGGGTTATGCCGAGCTGCTGGCCGAGCTGGAAGCCGCGGCATTGGCAGAGAGCAACGCCGATGTTGCGGCGGCGACCCGAGCGCAGGCGAAGTCGGCCGGCGAGGCGTCCCGTGGGGTGGAAGCCAGCTCGCCCGCTGCGATGGAGGGCAGTGCGGAGCCGTTCACGCGGGTGCGCACCGACCGGCTGGACCGGCTGCTCGACGCGATCGGCGAGCTGGTGATCGCGCACGCGATGATCGCCGAAGCCGATTCCGTCGCGCAGGGCGACGGCCTGAGCCGCAAGGTCACGCACGCGGGCAAGATCGTGCGCGAGCTGCAGGACCTGGGCATGACGATGCGCCTGGTGCCCATGAAGGCGCTGTTCCAGAAGCTGGCGCGACTGTGTCGCGACACAGCCCGGAAGAGCGGCAAGTGGGTGGAGTTCGTGACCGAAGGCGAGGACACCGAGCTCGACCGCAACATGGTGGAGATGATCGGCGATGCGCTCGTACACATGCTGCGCAACGCGGTGGATCACGGACTCGAGTCCGGGGCGGAGCGCCAGCAGGCTGGCAAGCCGGCGCGCGGCACAGTGCGGCTGACCGCGAAGCACGCGGGTGGCAGTGTCGTGCTGACACTGGGGGACGACGGCCGCGGGCTCGATCGCGAGCGCATCCGCGCCCAGGCGGTAGCGCGCGGACTCATTGCCGAAGACCACGTACCCGCGGACAGCGAGATCCACAAGCTGATCTTCGCGCCCGGTTTGTCGACAGTCGAAACGGTCACCGATCTTTCCGGTCGCGGCGTAGGCCTGGACGTGGTGCGGCGCAATGTCGAAGCGCTGCACGGCCGCATCGAGATCGTTTCCGCGGCAGGCCGCGGCACGACGTTCACGATCAGCCTGCCGCTCACGCTTGCCATAACAGACGGCATGCTCGTGCGCGTGGGCAGTGAGCGATACATCGTGCCGACGGTCAGCATTGATCTCAGCTTCCGGCCGGCACGCGAGTCACTGTCGACGGTTGCCGGCCGCGGTGAAATGGTGCTGCTGCGCGACCAGGTGCTGCCCATTCTGCGGCTGCACGAAGTGCTGGGCGTGCCGGGTGCGGCCACGGATCCGACGGAAGCGCTGCTGTTGGTGGTGGTGAGCGGCGAACGGCGCACTGCGCTGCTGGTGGACGAGCTGCTGGGGCAGCAGCAGGTGGTGGCCAAGGCTCTGGGCGCCGGCGTGGGCAAGATCAGCGGCATCAGCGGCGGCGCCATTCTGGGCGATGGCCGCGTAGGTCTGATCCTCAATGTCAACGAGCTGCTGTCGGTCTCGCGCTTCTCGGCGCGCAGCACTTCCGCCGGCGAGCACCGGGCGGCGTAGCGCTTGCTAACGTGTTGTTCGGGGAACGCCCGGCGCTGCTTGCGCCGGGCGTTTCTCGCATCCAGGCTGCCACAGTCTCACACGCCGGTCAGGCGTTCGGGTTGCCGGCCGCTGTCGCGGCTGTGTCTGCTATGGCGCTTGCGCCCTGCTGTGACGCCTCTTGCGACTGCTGCTCGTCGATCTTGCCCGCGACAATGGGGCGGAGGTTGGTGGCCTGGCGCAGCAGGTTGTACCAGAAGGGCGCGCCCAGGCTGATGAGGACCGCGCTGAGGAGGATGCCCAGAAGCTGCATCCCGTTCCATGGCCATGCGGGCAGCGCGGGCGGCAGGTGGAAGACGCCGGGCAGGGAATCGCCGAGTGTCGTGAGAATGCGTTTGCTGGTGGAGTCGAGTCTTGCCAGGCGCCGATTCGAGGAATGGAGTCGAACCTCGCCTCGTACGTCTTGAGGGCTGTCGCTCGCCTTGTGCTGTCGCTCACGTTGTTGATGAGGAAGACTCGGCCCTGATCGCGGGTCGCGAGCGAGTCGTGCTTCGCGGCAACGGCCGTGCGAATGACCTGGTCCCGACTGTTTCGCAGACTGTCGAGCGCGGCGGTGGCGACATAGCGGCCCTGGTCCACGGTGTCGGCGAGCGCAAGGACGGTGGGCGCCAGGCCGACGAGCTTCGCACGCAGCGTGCTGTCCGACTGGATGCGCTTGATCAGCGCAATGGAATCGACCTGAAGGAAGAGCGCGAGCAGGAGTGCCGCGGCGAGCGAGATGCCACGGGTCCAGGAAACGAAGCGCTCGGTCGTGCGATCCATGACGTGGTCGAACCACGTCTCGAGCGCATCCTGCTTCGCTTTCACCGCCGCGGCGATGGTGTCCTTCTCCTTATCGAGTCCGGGCATGTCTGCAATGGCATCGGCATTCGAGAGAAGCGCGAGAAGTTCGTCCTTGCGGATGTCGCTCGCTCGCTGCCACAGCGAAGTGAGAAACCAACCCTGCCGCCGGATGGCGGGGTGGTTGAGGACGCCATCGGCAATGTCCTCGGCCCGGTCCTTCAGGCCGGGGCCGAGGTCTGCGAACTGGTCCAGCAGGAGTGCGACGCCCTTTCGAAGCGCGATGCCGCGCAGCCCGAGCGCGACGACGAGCGCCTGCACGAACACAGTGATCAGCAGACTCAGCAGCAGCATGATCACGGCGAAACCGATGGCGCTGTCGAGGTAGTTGAGTAGCATCATCGCCTCCACGGATCGAGGGACACAACAGTCTTCTGCGACCTGCCTTCAGGTTGTGCCGGGAGTCGCCTCAGACACTGCCGCGATCAACTCGAGGTTCAGACCCGAGCGCAGGCCGCGACGAAGATGCGCAGCCGGCTGCGGCCGCGATACTGCCGGTGTACGCCGGGCCGGAATGCGTGAAGGGGCGGCCGGAATGAACCAGCCGCCCCTTTCTGCTGCGCTCGCCTCTCGCGTCTGCGATCAGCCCTGACGCACGGTCATGTCGAACGGCTCGCGTACACCGAAGCCGGGCTGATTCAGGATCACCTGGCGGCCGACGCGGTTGCGCACGTTGATGGCGATGGGACCCTGCAGATTCGCCGATGCGGCGCGACCGCTGCCATCAGGCAGCGTCACGGTCACGAGAATCACCACATTGCCGGGCACCTTAGCGCCCAGGTACGCGGCCTCGATGTCCGGCAGGTCCACGACATAGCCACGGAAGAACACGAAGGGATCGGCCAGCACGAAGCAGAGCGCGTCGTGCTCGGTCGACTGCAGCCAGTAGAAGCCTTCGCGCGACGTGGGTGCGAGCAGGAAAGAGGTAGCCTGGGGAAAACCGAAAAGGCCACGATCGAATTCGATGGGCATGGCGAGCGGCGCTCCGGCGTCACCACGCTGCGCATCCAGCGTGGCGGCGGCGGCGACCTCACTCCTTACGTTCATCGCAAATAGTCCGTTAGCGAGAGCGAATTCAGGCGCGCCGTGGCCAGCAGAGCCGCCTGATAGGCGGTCTGGCGGCTGGCGAGATCCGACACTGCCTTCTCAATATCGGCATCACTGAGGTCGGACCGCTGGGTCTGGAGCGTATTCTGGAGGGAATCGATGTTGGCCGACGCGGTGTCCAGCTGCCGCGTGCGCGCTCCAACCTCGCCCAGCAGGCCCTGCACGCCGTCGAAGCTCGCAGACAGACTGGTCAGCGAGGCGGCAATGCCGGCGGTGTCATCCGTGCCGAGCGCAGTGGAGAGCTGCTGCAGCGACGCAATGACGCCGGTGTCGAGGAAGACCTGCGTACCGTCATGGTTCACGGTCATGGTCTGGCCATCGCCGTACTCGACACTGCCGCCGCCGGCTGGCGGCCGGTTCGGGTTGGCCACGCCTGCCGTGGTGAAGGGCGCACTGTCGGCAAAATCCCCACCGAAGAGGAAGGCGTTGCTCTGACGCGTGTTGCCGAGTGCCACTACCTCGGAAAGCAGCTGATCGACTTCGGACTTGGCGACGAGGCGGGTGGAGGTTGTGCCGTTCGACGCCGCCTGCGATGTGGCAACCTCGCGCGCGCGGGTCAGCAGGTCCGTCACCTGATCGAGTACGCCTTCTTCGGTAGAAAGGCGGGCTCCTGCCGAACTGATGTTGCGTCGATACTGATCGAGGGCGGCCAGCCGGCGGTCGGCGGTCTGAATGCCGACGTAAGCCGAAGGGTCGTCCGAAGCAGTATGCACACGCGTACCCGTTGACACGCGTGACTGCGCCTCCGCGAGACCAGACATGTTGTGCTGAATGGCCTCGAGCGCGCGGCGATCGATGATCTGATTTGTGATCCTCACGGATCCTCGCGTTGCCTGAGACAGAACCGGTCCATCTGGCCGGTATTCTCGGCGGCGCCGATTGAAACTTGAGACCGGATGCAAAGGATCTTCGAGATCCTGAGCCCGACGGAAGCGAATGGCGACGATTCTCTGTGTCGATGACGAACCCGCAGTGCTCTCCGTTCTGCGGCGGACGCTGGCCGGCGCCGGCCACCGCGCGCTCACGGCGGCCGATGTGGAGTCGGCAATCGATGTGCTGGAAGCCGAGACGGTGGATCTCATTGTATCCGACTATCGCCTGCCCGACAGCTCGGGCCTCGAATTCCTGCATTACCTGACCCAGAACGGCGCCACGGTGCCGCTCATCATGCTGACCGGCGCGCCGAGTGTGGAGCACGCGGTGTTGTCCATGAAGGCGGGCGCGGTGGACTATCTGTCCAAGCCGATTCGCTCGGACCAGCTGCTGGTCGTGGTCAACCAGGCCATTGAATCGAACCGCCTGCGGAAAGAGACCGCGCGCCTCCGCGCACGCGTGAGCGAGCGCGCCGAGCGCACCATCGTGGGCGAGAGCGAAGCGCTGCAGCAGGTGGTGGAAGCCATGGAGACCGTGGCCACGGCGCGCGCCACCGTGCTCCTGCACGGCGAATCCGGTACCGGCAAGGAACTGCTGGCGAGGGGCATTCACGAACGGAGCGACCGGCGCAATGGTCCGTTCATCGCGATCAACTGCGCCGCACTGCCGGAAGCCCTGGTGGAAAGCACGCTGTTCGGCCACGAGCGCGGCGCCTTCACAGGCGCGATCCGCCAGACCAAGGCTGTGTTCGAGCGGGCGCACCGCGGCACGCTGCTGCTGGATGAAGTGAGCGAGATGCGTCTCGACCTGCAGGCCGAAGCTGCTGCGCGTGCTGCAGGAACAGGAGTTCGAGCGCGTGGGCGGGCACTCGCCCGTACGCGTCGACGTGCGCGTGATCGCAACGACCAACTGCGACCTGCGCCGCGAGATCCAGGAAGGCCGCTTCCGCGAAGACCTCTACTATCGTCTGGGCGTCGTGCAGATCCGCGTGCCGCCACTGCGCGAGCGACTGGAAGACCTGCCCGCACTGGTGCAGCACTTCGTGACCCGCGCCGCCCAGGAATCCGGGCGCGAAATAACCGGCGTGTCAGCAGAAGCGATGGAACGGCTGCGCGCACACGCCTGGCCCGGCAATGTCCGCGAGCTGGCGCACGCCATTGAGCGCGCCGTGATCATGACGCGCACGACAGTGATCGGGCCCGACGCCTTCGATCTGCCCGGTACCACGCACGTCATGGCCGAGGCGCGTCCCGCACGGACCAGACACACGGGCATTGAAGACGCGGTGGTGCTGTCCACACTGAATATCGCAGAGGCCGAACGCCGTCTCATCGAGACCGCGCTCGAGACCGCGAAACAGAATCGCACCCGCGCCGCCACCCTGCTCGGCATCAGCGTCCGGACACTGCGCAACAAGCTCAATCGCCCCGACGGCCTCGAAGACGAGGTTGTGGGGGAGGCTTGAAGGTGTCTGGGGCGTGGCTCGAGGATGCAGTGAGTCCTGGTGTAAGCGGCATGGCGGCGACGTCTTGCCGAGATGTGATCTGGTGCGGAAACGGATAACTGCATCATCACACTGAGGTGGTCGGAGGGACGGGGGACACGGGGGACGGATTGCGGCTGCGTGGCCCCGGGGCGTGAACGCACGACAAGGAAATCGCACGAGGCGCGGATCGGGCACTGCTCGATCGAGTGATCGAGGCGGTTGATCGGAGGAATTCAGCGACAGTCCGGATCGTTTGAAATCACAGCGATGCGCCTGCAGCAGAACACCGCACGAAATCGCCTTCAATCCCAGCAGGCAACCCATCACAACCGGTCCGCTGCGGTTCAGCCCTCACGCCACAGCAGCGCCCCTCCGCCCCCCGATGCCTCCGTGTGATGATGAAGTATTCCGTTAGTCGTTCGCGCGGAACCACGATACCGGCAGGAAGATCAGCGACAAGCAAACAACCGGCCGGAGTCTGCCTCGCCGCAGCAGCCTCGCGTCTGCCTCAACCGGCAAGAACGACCCGTCTGGAGGCGGCAGAACTTGCCGCCATTCGTGGGAACCGGCTGTTTGGCGGGGCTTGTGATGGCGCCATGTCTGAACCCGCAACGTGTTGCCATGCGGCGACTTCCGGCGGATGCCAGGAGTTGCCGCCGCGGTTTCTGCCCACTGGAATGGCGCTTGCCTTCGGGGGATGGCGACTGTTCGGAGGATGAACGACGATGTTCACACGGCTGATGGGACCGGAGTCCGCAGCTGCGCTGCTCAGGAGCGGCCTCGATGCTTCGAGTGCGCGAGCGCGTGGCATTGCGCATCGCGTGGCGAATGCCTCGACGCCGGGCTTCGCGGGCGCGCTGAACGCGGCGCAGACGGCGGATCCCGCGAATCCCGCGAACGCGGCGAATGCGGGACTGCCGGAAGAAGGCGTCGATGTGGAGCAGGAGATGGTGTCGCTGGCGGATGAGCAGATCCGGTACGAGGCACTGACCCGGCTGCTGCAGCAGACGTATACGCAGGTACGCTCGAGCGTACGGGAGCGCTAGTCATGGACATTCGTCGTATCGGTGCTTCGCTGATGCAGCTGCCGGGCGCGATCCGCCCGATGTTCCGTTCGCTGAGCATTTCGGCGAGCGGACTGAGCGCGCAGCGGCAGCGCATTGACATGATCGTCTCGAACATTGCCAACGCCGAGACCACGCGCACGCCGCAGGGCGGACCGTATCAGCGGCGCGAGGCGCAGCTGGCGGAGCAGGTCTACGTGCCGCAGGCGGGCTATCTCGAGGCGGGTCGCATTCTACCCGTCGGGCGAGCTGGCAGGCGAACTGCCGCTGCCGCAGGTGGAGCAGGAAGGCGGTGTGGCGGTGACGGGCATTGCGCAGGACCAGACGCACGGACCCATGGTCTATGACCCGGGCCACCCGGACGCCGACGCCAATGGCTACGTGCACATGCCCAATGTCGACCTGACGCAGGAGACGGTTCGCCTGATGGAGTCGAGGCGCATGTACGAAGCGAACGCGACGGTGTTCCAGGCGATCAAGAACATGCTGCAGCGGGCGACGCAGATCTGAACGGAAACGGCAGAAACGTTTCTGGGGCTCGGGCTGGGGCTGGGGAACAGATTGAACCAGAAACGCAATGTCGGGCAGAAGGAAACGAGAGAGACGGGCGCGCGGGATTGCCATAACAGACTGTAAGGCAGACGAAGGAACGAGGAGCAACAGTGGCGATTCAGGGGGTTAACGGCGGGTTTGGCAGCTACGGGCCGGGCGGCATCGGGCCTCGGCCGGCGAGGCCGGAGTCGACGGGGCTGCAGCGGCTGCCGGCGAATGTGCCGGCAACGAAGCAGACACCGACGGGCATCGTCGCCGACAATGGCGCGATTCCGGCGGAAGCGCCGCCGGGCACGGATCCCGAGCTGTGGAGTGTGCTGTCGGCGGAGGAGCGGCAGTTCTTCTCGCGGCTGCAGTCGTCGGGGCCGCTCACCTACGGACCGGGCAGCGCCAACATTCCGCCGGGCCTGGTGCGCGGCGCGCGCATTGATCGGACGGTCTGAGCATGAGCGCGATCAGGGTGTGGGCGCGGTGCAGAGTGGCGGCACGCTGCAGGGTCCGCAGGGCGTCGGCGGTCCGCGGCCGCAGGATTTCCGCAAGCTGGAGCTGGGCTTCACGCCCGGCCCTTCGTTCGGCGACGCGCTCAAGCAGGCGATTGGAGAAGTGAGTGAGCTGCAGGACACGGCGAGCGACGCGATTGCCGCGTTCGTGCGTGGCGATCCCGTGGAACTGCACGATGTGATGGCGGCGAGTGAAGAAGCCGGCCTCGCCCTCGAGTTGCTCATCGAGATCCGCAACAAGATCACCGAGGCATACCGCACGGTGATCAACATGCAGACCTGATCAGAGAGAATTCCTGAGCCGTGGCGACGATGCCGGATTGCTTCGGAACTGGATGGAGCGCGCCGGTCGCGGGCGTTCCTTTGTCATCCTGGCAGCAGGTGCCGCTTCCATTGTGGGGATCCTGTGGATCGCGCGCATTGCCGCGCGGCCCGACTATGTGCCGCTCATGCCCGGGCTCTCGCTGGACGAAGTGAGCCAGGTCACGACCAAGCTGGACGAACAGGGCATTAAATACCAGCTGGAAATGGCGGCTCGCAGGATCCTGGTCGCGGAAAGCGACCTGGCCAAGGCGAGAGTCGCACTGGCGCGGGATGGTCTGCCGGCCAAGGGCCGCCCGGGCTTCGAGCTGTTCGACAAGCCGGCCTGGGGCATGACCGACTTCACGCAGCGCATCAACTACCGGCGGGCGCTGGAAGGCGAGCTGGAGCGCACGATCGGCGAGATGCGCGGTGTGCAGTCTGCGCGGTGCACATTGCGATCAACGAGTCGTCGGGGTTCCGCAAGACGAGTCAGCCGGAAGCTGCGTCGGTGGTGCTGACGCTACGCGGGGCGGCACGCGGCCGGGCGAAGAGCTGGTGGATGCCATCTCCTCGCTCGTCGCGAGCAGCGTGGACGGCCTGGAAAGCGATCGCGTGACGGTGCTGGATGATGCGGGTCACCTGCTGACGGCCGCGGTGGAGCCGGGCTCGGCGGCGGGACTGAGCAAGCGCCAGCTGCAGATGCGCCGCGACGTGGAAGCCTACCTCGAGCACAAGGCCGAAGACCTGGTCGGGCAGACCGTGGGCACGGGTAACGCGCGTGTTCGCGTGGCCGCCGACCTGAACTTCGACAAGATCGATCGCACGACGCAGAAGCTGAATCCGGACGAGCAGGTCACGACCAAGGAAGAGCGCTCCGATATCATGCCCAGTCCAGGCCAGGTGGGCGCGGCGTCATCGGCATCATCGGCGAGTTACGAGACGACGAAGAGCATCGAGACCTTCTCCGGCGCCGCCGGCACGGTGCACCGGCTGACGGTCGCGGTGATGCTGAATGAGCGCACGGCGGCCGATGGCAAGACGCCGCAGCCGTGGACGCCGGATGAGCTGTCGCGCGTGGACCAGCTGGTCTCCAACGCCATTGGCCTGGACAAGACGCGCGGCGATGCGATCACCGTCATGTCGGCGCCGTTCTCGGTCAGCGTGCCCACCCAGGAACCGGTCAGCAAGCCATCGGTCCTCATGATGGTGCCGCGCTACAGGAACGAGATCTTCATGAGCATTGGACTGGCGCTCGCGTTTGTGGTCGCACTGCAGCTGATGAAGGCACTGCGCGCGGCTGCGGCCGTGCCCTCTCCGGCGGCGCGCGGCGCACTGCCCGCGGCGGCTGGCGGCAGAGCCGAAGCGCTGCAATTTCCGGAAGCGCCGGTCATAGCGCCCTCGCCGTTCGCGGCCATGCTGCAACGCTCGGCGGACAGTCCGGAAACGGCCGCGCGCATGCTGCGCGCCTGGATGAAGGAGTCGTGACGTGACAACCCGCCGCGTCGCGCAGGCGCTCGCCGATCGAGGACATGTCCGGCAAACAGAAGGCCGCGATCGTGCTGATGGCCATGGGGCCGCAGACGGCGGCCGAAGTGACCAGGACTTTCACGCCGCAGGAGATCGAAGAGATCTCCTTCGAGATCGCGCGCATCGAGCGCGTGCCCACGGAAATCGTGACCGAGGTCCTGGGTGAGTGGGGCCAGATGGAGACGGCGGCGAACTCCATCGCGGAAGGCGGCGTCGACTACGCGCGTCAGGTGCTGGAGCAGGCGATCGGGCCACAGAAAGCAGCCAGGCATCCTGAAGCGGATCGAAGCACAGCTGCGTGAGAACGCGGGCTTCCGCAATCTGCGCAACGCCGATCCCACACAGATCAGCGCACTGCTGCGTGCCGAGCATCCACAGACAGTGGCGCTGCTCATGGCGCACCTCGAGGCGGACCAGACGGCCGCGATCCTCAAGCAGTTACCCACCGAGCTGGGCGGCGAGATCCTGCTGCGCCTGGCTCGCCTGGACAAGGTGCTGCCGGAAGTGCTGCAGGTGCTCGAACGCTGCTACGGCAGCGAGTCGACCGTGTCCATCACGAAGGACCTGAGCGTGGCCGGCGGACCGCAGGCGGTCGCCACCGTGCTCAACCGGATGACCGGCTCGGTGGAGAAGGAACTGCTCGAGAGCATCGCCGCCAGGGATCCGACACTGTCCGAGCAGATCAAGAACCTGATGTTCGTGTTCGAGGACATTGTGCGGCTGGACGATCGCTCGCTGCAGCGCGTCCTGAAGGACGTGCAGATGAAAGAACTGGCGCTCGCGCTCAAGGCGGCGAGCGATCCGCTCAAACAGCGTATCCTGTCGCTCATGTCGAGCCGCGCGGCCGACGCGCTGCGTGAGGAAATGGGCTTCCTCGGACCCGTGCGGCTGCGCGATGTGGAGAGCGCGCAGACGGCGATCGTGAAGATGGTGCGTGCACTGGAGGCGGCGGGCGAGATCGTGATCGGAGGCAGCGACGATGACATGGTCCTCTGACTGGATCGCGACATCGCTGGCGCCGCTGCCGGAAAAGGTCGGCGTGGTGCCCGACACGTGGTCGCCCGACGAGGTGGCCGCGCAACCCATGCCGCCCGCACCGGGCGAAGCACTGCGTGGCGTGGGCGAGCGGCGCGAAGCCGACCGGCGCGCGGCCCTCGAGCGCCAGGCCGAGCTGGAAGAAGCCTATCAGCGCGGCTTCGACGAAGGCGCCGCCGAGACCATGCAGCGTCAAGCCGCGGGCGTGCGCTCGGCGCTCGGTGCGCTGGCCAGCGTGATGGAACAGCTGAGCGCCGGCGAGGGCACATGGGTGGACAACGCGCGCGAGAACATCTGCGCGCTGGCCGTGGCCGTGGCCAAACAGCTGGTTGGACGCGAGCTGACCGGTGACGCGCACATTGTCGCCGATCTGACACGGCGGGCGCTGGCGCAGTTCCCGGTGGACGAGCCGCTGCGCGTGCGCCTGCACCCGCAGGATCTGTCCATGACTCTCCGCCACAGCCGCGGATGGCGGCAACATCTCGATCGCACCGGGGCGCGAAGTCGCGCTGGGTCGCCGACCCCGACATCCAGCCGGGCGGCTGCATGGTCGAAGGGCCGACACCGCGTGATCGACGGCCGCGTCGACCATGGCTGGAACGCATCTACCACCGGCTGGTCGATGGTTGAGTCACTGATCCGCAGGTGGAGAGCGTCGACGCGCTTCCATTGGCCTCGGCCGCACGACGCGCGTGGTCGGGCTCGTCATCGAGGCCTCGGGCATGGACGTGGCACTGGGCGAGCTGTGCCGTGTGCGCGCGACGCGCGGCGAGTCACACGGTGCTCGCCGAAGTCGTCGGCTTCCACGAGCGCGGCGTGCTGCTGATGCCGCTGGGCGAGCTGGATGGCCTGCACCCCGGCAGCCTGCGTGCAGCCGCTGGGCCGCTCCCTGGGCGCCGGACGTCGGGCCCGGCGCTGCTCGGCCGCGTGCTCAACGGCCTCGGTCATCCCGATCGACGGCAAGGGCCAGGTCCGCGCGGCAACCGCGCGCGTGCCCATGGCAGACCAACCCGCCGAACCCGCTCGAGCGCCGCATGATCGGCGAGCCGCTGCACGACCGGTGTGCGCGCCATCGACGGCCTGCTCACCATCGGCAGGGGCCAGCGCGTCGGCATCTTCTCGGGCAGCGGCGTCGGCAAGAGCACGCTGCTCGGCATGATCGCGCGCAACACGTCGGCCGACGTCAACGTGATCGCGCTGCTGGGCGAGCGCGGCCGCGAGGTGCGCGACTTCATCGAGAACTCGCTGGGCCCGGAAGGCCTGGCGCGCTCGGTGGTCATCGTGGCGACGGGCGACGAGGCCGCACTGATCCGCGCGCGCGGCGCGCAGTTCGCCACGGCCATCGCCGAGTATTACCGCGACCAGGGCAAGCACGTGCTGCTCATGGTCGACTCGATCACGCGCGTGGCGATGGCCTGGCGCGAGATCGGACTGGCGGTAGGCGAGCCGCCCACGACGAAGGGTTATCCGCCTTCCGTGTTCGCGGCACTGCCCCGGCTGCTGGAGCGCGCCGGCAACGCGGCCGATGGCGCGATCAGCGGCATCTACACGGTGCTCGTCGAAGGCGATGACTTCAACGAGCCGGTGGCCGACGCCGCGCGCTCGATCCTGGACGGGCACATCGTGCTGACGCGCAAGCTGGCCATGGCGTCGCACTTCCCCGCGATCGATGCGCTGGAGAGCAGCAGCCGTGTGCGCGACCACGTGGCCGATGCCGAGCACCGGCGGGCGGCCGACCTGGTGATGCGCATGCATGGCGGCCTACCGCGAAAAGGAAGACCTGATCGCCGTGGGCGCCTACCAGCCGGGCACGGACGCACTGCTGGACACCGCACTGCGCGTGCGGCCCGCGCTGGAATCGTTCCTGGTGCAGTCGCCGACAGAGCGCACGGGTTTCGGCGATACGAGAAAGGCCGTGCTGGAGCTGGCGGCGAAAATCGTGGCGGGTGGTGCATCGTGAGTGGATTCCGGTTTCGCCTGCAGAAGGTGCTCGAAGTACGGGAGCAGCGGGAAAAGGAAAGTGCCACCCGGCTCGCGGAAGCGCACAACGAGGCGGTACTGGCCGAACAGAAGCGCCTGGCCATCGAAGCCGCGCGCAATCGCGGGGTCGAAGGCACCAGCCGTGGCAGCGGCACACCCGCGCCGGCAGGGACGCTGCAGCAGATGGCGCTGTTCATTGCGCAGCTCGACGAACACCTGGCGGTTGCGGAAAAGGCGCAGGAAGAAGCCGGCGCGCGCGTGGACACGGCGCGCAATGAATTCCGGCACGCTCTAACGCAGCGTCAGGTCATGGACCGGCTGCGCGAGCGCTATCTCACACTGTGGCGGGAAGGCGAGGAGCGGCTGGACCGCACGACGATGGATGCTGTGGCGCTCGCCCGGTTCACGCGCCGCCAGCAGGAGGATGACGTTTCATGAACATGAAAGTCGTGATTGCCGCGACCGTGTGCTTCGCGCTGGGCGCGGGCGGCGGCACCACCGTTTCCATGCGCAAGGCCGCGACCCGGTACGCCGCCGAAATGGCGGCCGGCTCGCTCAAGGCCGATTCTCTGCGCGCCGACTCGCTGGCCGCGGATTCCGCGGCGAACGCGACGGGGCAGGCAGAAGACGCGCAGCCTGACTCGGCGGCGGCCAGCGCCATGACGGGCGACAGCGCGCAGGCGCACGAAGCCGCAGCCGGCGAGGCGCAGCACGCAGCGGCCAGCGCGGGCGCGAAGCCACCGGAGACCTCGCCCGCGGACAGCATGCGCCTCGATTCACTCAGCGCGCACAATGCGCCTCCCGCGCGGCTGGCGCGCATTCTCGCAGCGATGCGGCCGGAAGAAGCGGCACGCATCCTGGAACCGCTGGAGGATGCTCCGGTGAAGGCAGTGCTGTTGACTCTCTCGGAACGCAAGGCCGCAGCGATCCTGGCCAAGTTCAAGGGTGAACGGGGCACGGCCATCGCGAAGGCTTTGCTGGCCGGGCGGTAGTCGGTTCCGGCATGGCGATGATCCCGGGCTCCGCGATCGGCGCGCAATCGCCGAACTCTGCACCGTTGCGTGAGCACGCGGGGCAGCGGGCCCTGGCCGGTCTGCAGGCGACGTCGTCAGACGTCCGCCTGCGCGCTGAACGGGGCAGGGCGGTACCGGGGTTTGGCAGTCTTCTCGCCCGCTTCATGGATGACGCGGAGGTGGTGGGTGACGGGGCGACGGGTGCCGCGTCAGCAACAGGCAGCAGTACCAATGACACAGGCGGTGACGCAATGCAGGATGCGGGTGAAGCGCGTGCAGCCGCGGGACGTCTCAAAGCCGGCGTGGCCGGCCTGCTGTCGGGCGCGAGTGCGTCCGTCGAGACGCGCGCCCACGGCAGCAATGCCAACGGACGCCTCGCCCAGGCGGCGGCGTACCCGGGCAACGATAATACCGTGTCAGGCAGTCCGGACTTCGGACTGCTGCTGGCCCGCGCACGGGCCCCGGCCAGCGACGCGGGCCATGGCGGCACGGCAAGGCCGGCCGGCCTGATGCAGCCGGAGGCAACGGCGAGTGAGCCGGGCGACCCGGGCACGCGGCGGGCAGCCATACGGGCCACCGCGCAGGCGCTGGATGATGCCACAGCCACGGACCAGGGGTCGCGCCGCAGCGCCTCCGCGGCAGGCCGCGCCAGCGGCGGCACGGCGACGGACGATCCTAACAGCCAGTCAGACAACCGCACTCCGGCCCCGACCGCTGGCAGCGGTGCGGCCGCCTCTGACAACGCCGGCGCACAGAAGAACAGTGTCGCCTCCAATGCCGCGGACAGCGCGGCTGCCGCACAGGCCGCAGCCGCGGCGCTGGCGCAACCGGTGGCGACGGATACGGACAGCACACACGTGCAACGTTCGCTGGACGCACTGGCGCCCGAGTTCCGCACGAAGCTGGAGCGTGTGATCGAGCGCATGAAGCAGGAATTCGGCGAGGATGTGCACGTGGTCGAGACCTGGCGCTCGCAGCCGCGGCAGGATGCGCTGTACGCGCAGGGTCGCACGCAGCCGGGCCAGACGGTGACGTGGACGAAGCACTCGAACCACACTGCCGGCCTCGCGGCCAATGTCGTCATCGAGGGAGGCGACGACGCCCAGTACGCCCGCCTGGCGCAGCTCTGCGCACAGGAAGGACTGAGCACACTGGGCCCGTCCGATCCCGGTCACATCGAACTGCGCGGCGCGGCGGGCGACATGCAGACCATTCGCCAGCTGGCTCCTGACGGTGCGCTGGAAGGCGGCCGCTCCGCAGCCCCGCCGGTCATGAGCGGAGACGCTTCGGCGCCCGCGCCGGTGGCGACAGTGGCGGCGACCGCGCAGGTGGCGCGCGTGGCCAGCCTGCTGGAGGCACCGGCCGCGGTCACTGCGGCGGCGCGAGGCGCACTCGCGGCCGCATCCGGGGCCACGGTCAACACGACCGCCGGTGCGCCGCAGACCACGGACACGGGCAGTCTGACCGCGCGCAACACACGGGCCAGCCAGCTGGCGGCCGCTCTGCGCGAGCAGGGCACGAGCAGTGATGGTGATGGTCGCAGCAGCGCGGATCCGCTGACCGCAGGTTTGCAGGGCGACGACGCGGCCCGCGCGCTCTGGCGCGCCGTGGCCGGATCGCAGCCGCAGCAGGCGGCGGGCGCGGGCGCAGCGCAGGGCGTGGACATTGGCGCACGCGTGGCGCGTGTACTCGCGCTGCAGGATGCGGCGCAAGCCTCGCCTGCCTCCGGCGTCACACTCCACATCACGGGCGCCGATGGCAGTGATGCCGCCCGCATCCGCGTGGGCCTGCGCGGCACCAGCGTGAATGCGGCCATTGATGTGACTGATCCGACGGCCGCGGCGCAGCTGGCCACGCACACCGGCGAACTGCGTCAGATCCTCGAACGGCGGGGGCTGGATGCTTCGGTACTGATCCGCGAAGCAGGCGAGGCCTCGCCGCTGGTGATGCCGCAGGCGGGCAGGGACGCGTCGCGCAACAAAGGCAATGGCAGCAACCAGAACGAAAGCGCGTGGGCCCGCCAGGGCGGCGCGCAGCAGGAACACCGGAACGCCCGGAGACATGGCAAGGAGAATGGCAAATGATCGATCCCATCACGAGTGCCGGCGGCAGCACGACAGCCAGCTCGACGTCGAGCGCGGCGGCGGCCACAGCAGGCAGCGTCCTCGGCAAGGACGACTTCCTGCAGCTTCTGGTATCCCAGCTGCGCAACCAGGACCCCATGAATCCCGCGGATCCCAAGGAAATGGCGGCTCAGCTGGCGCAGTTCTCGGCGGTCGAACAGCTCATTAACATCGGCGACGAGCTGAAGGCGCAGAGCGCAGGCAATGATTCGCTGATCCAGAGCATCAATGCCAGCACCGCAGCCCAGCTGCTGGGCAAGAGCGTGCTCATTCAGGGTGATGCGCTGCAGATGCCGGCCAGCGGCCCGCTCGATGTGAAGGTGAATGTGGGCGGCGAGGGTGGCGTCGGTCAGGTCGTGATCAAGGACGACACGGGCAAGGAAGTGGCGCGCTACGATGTGGGCCGGCTGGATGCCGGTGACCAGAACATCGACCTGAGCAAGCTGGTCGGCAACGTGCCGGCCGGTCAGTACACCTACAGCCTCGATGTGAAGGACAGCGCGGGCACGGCGGTCAGCGTGACCACGTACTCGCGACTGCGCGTCGACGGAGTCAGGTACACCGCCAGCGGGCCGGTGCTGTCGAGCGGCTCGATCACGATCCCGCTCGGCAACGTCATCGAAATCAGCCAGTAAACAGGCAACGAGGAGAATCCGAAATGATGCGTTCTCTGTTCGCCGGCGTGTCCGGCCTGCGCAATCACCAGGTCAAAATGGACGTGATCGGCAACAACATCGCCAACGTGAACACGGTGGCGTTCAAGTCGAGTCGTGTGACATTCGAGGAAGCGTTCGCGCAGATCGTGCAGGGCGCGAGCCGTCCGCCGGGCGGCGCCACCAACGTGTCCGGCGGCCGCAACCCGATCCAGATCGGCCTGGGCATGAACATCGGCAGCATCGACGCCATGTTCACGCAGGGCAACCTCGAGACGACCGGCGTGGACACCGACCTGGCCATCCAGGGCGATTCCTTCTTCGTCGTGTCCGACGGCACGCAGCGCTTCTACACGCGCTCGGGCGCGTTCCAGCTGGACGCGTCGGGCAAGCTGGTGGCGTCCACGAACGGCTTCATCGTGCAGGGTCGCGTGCCTGTGAACGGCGTGCTGACCGACACGATCGACGACATCAAGCTGCCCTTCGGCCAGAAGGCGCCGGCCCACGCCACCGAGAACGCGGTCCTGGGCGGCAACCTCGATGCGGGCGCGGCGCAGGGCCTGACGCGCAACACATTCGATCACCGTGTATGACGAGCAGGGCGGCAAGCACGACCTGAACATCGAGTTCACCAAGAACGCCAACGCCAACGAGTGGGACTACGCGATCACGACGACCAACAACGAGCCCGGCTCGACGTACGTGAACGACACCGGTACCGTGACGTTCGACACGAATGGCTCGCTGCTGGATCCCGAGACCGTGGACTTCGAGTTCACGCCCGCCGGTTTCGCCGCCTCGCAGAAAGTCACGCTGACGTTCGGCACGGCAGGCGAGATCAACGGCCTTTCCGAGTTCGCCGGGCCCTCGACCGCGGTGCTGAAAGAGCAGGACGGCTACACGATGGGTCTGCTCGAGCGCATCAGCATTGATCCGACGGGCACGATCGTGGGCGCATTCAGCAACGGCACGACACAGACGCTGGCGCAGCTGGTGCTGGCCGACTTCAACAATCCGTCGGGCCTGATCCGCGTGGGCGACAACATGTACACGGTATCGCCCAACTCCGGCGCCGCCGTGCTGGGCTTCGCCGGCGAAGGCAGCCAGTCCGTCGTCACGTCCGGCGCGCTCGAAATGTCCAACGTCGACCTGGCGCAGGAATTCACGAACCTGATCACCGCGCAGCGCGGCTTCCAGTCCAACGCGCGCGTGATCACCACCAGCGACGAGATGCTCCAGGAGCTGGTCAACCTCAAGCGGTAGGCTTCGCGGGGCAGGTTGAGGGGCAGGGGAAGGGGCGGGATGAGGCCGCTCCCTTCCCCCGGCCTGTAACTACGCGTTAGGCGCGTGTGGAAGGGACCAGGAAAGGGTCCGGGTCCGGGATGGACGCGGGCGCGGGTTGGCGTTGAGGGCTGGGGGAGCGGGGAGGCAAGCCTTCGCGCATCCCGGCCGCATCCACTCCCTCGTCCCCACCCCTCAACGGGTGCCCCTTGCCCGCGTCCGACCCCTGAACCTCACCCCTCCCCGCAAACCCGTTCCCCGTGATGGATGCGGTCGTTCCCGAGCAACCAGCCCGAGCCCGAGCCCCAGCAACGCCGTTCGGCCCGCCCGCCATTCACGCTCCACCCGCCGGCTTGCACCGGCAATCCTCTCCTCCCTCCCGGCAAGATCTGCCGGACGCGACGGGAAGAAGGGGTGCGAAGCAGACCCGAGGCGATGTCGTCGCATAGTCCGTAATTGACTTTACTGCAATGAATTATGGGGGAAGCCCGGGCTCTGCGCGCGGGCCGCTCACGCGTGGTACGGGGCATGCCCTTGCCCGGGCGTAGATACCCGGCCGGGACCGGGACGAAATACGGCAACGCGATGCAGCGTGGAGGGATACCGCCGTGGCGGATGAGGCGAAGGAAGCGGAGGAGACCAGCGAGCCGCCTGCTCCGAAAAAGGGCAGCGGCCTGGTGATGCTTCTCCTTGCAGCGGTGGCCAGCCTGGGAGCGGGTGCCGGGGCGGGGCTCTTTGCGCTGGGCCCGATGCTCGGGCCCAAATCGAGCGCCGAGGCTGCGGGCAAACCGCAGGGCGAGAAGCACGCCGGTCACGGCGGCGAAGGCGAGAAGACGGATGGCGCGCCGCTCTACACGATCGACAACCTCGTGGTAAACCCGTCCGGCACCCAGGGCACACGCTTCCTGGTGGTCAGCCTGGCGATCCGCGTTTCCGACAAGACAACGACGGAACAGCTGGTGGCGCACGATCCGGAGATCCGCGATGCGCTGCTGGGCCTGCTGGCGTCGCGCACGGTGCAGCAGCTTTCCAATCCCGGGATCCGCGATTCGCTGAAGGTGCAGCTGCGTGCCGCGGTGGAGACGGTGATGGGCAAGGGCACTGTGGCGAACATCCTCATGCCGCAGTTCGTGCTGCAGTAATCGCGTGACATCAGAAACGCTCTCCCAGCAGGAGATCGACCGCCTCTTCAGCGGGGGCGAGCCGTCGCCGAACGTCGAGACGCCGGCGGACGCACGCGAAGACGTGCAGGTCTACGATTTCCGCCGCCCCAACCTGGTATCGAAGGACAAGCTGCGCGCGCTGGGCGCCAAGTACGGCATGCTGTGCAAGGCGCTGGAGAGCTGGCTGACGGCGAGGGTGCGCACCTCCATCGATCTGCGTCTGCTGGGTGTGGAGCAGCTGAGCTTCGGCGAGTTCACGCTGTCGCTGGCGAATCCCACGGCCAGCTTCGTATTCGACGTGGCCAACGGCAGCGGCCAACAGGTTGTTATCGACTTCGGCCGCGCCTTCGCCTTCTTCCTCGTGGACCGGCTGCTGGGCTCGAACGACGAACCGCCCGCGCCCGAGCGTTCGCTCACCGTGCTGGAGCGCATGGTGGTGCGCATGGCGGCGGACCAGACGGCGGCGCAGCTCAACGAGATCTGGAAGGACAACGTACCGCTGGGCCTCACCATGAACCGCTTCGAGGCGGTGCCCGAGCTGCTGCGCACGGCCAACCGCGAAGATCCCATGCTGGTGGCCAACATCGAGGTGAAGGCGGCCAACTTCGAGGGCAGCCTGCTCATCTGCGTGCCCTTCGTGGTGCTGGAGAAATTCTTCAGCGCCTCGAGCACGCAGCGCGTGAACCAGCCGCGCGGCGCCTCGCGCGATCGCGAGCTGGACCGCGTGGCCGCGGAAAAGGCAGTACGCACGGCGACGGTGGAGATCACAGTGCGAACACCACTGTTCGGCATCGCGCTGGGCGACATGGCCAGCACCGTGCCCGGCACGGTGTGGCACACGGGCCTGCCGGCACAGACGCAGCTGGCTGTGCGCATCGAAGGCACACCGCGCTTCGTGGCGCTGCCCGGACGCGAGGGCCGCACGCTGGCGGCGCGCGTCATCGGTGTGATGGCGGAGGACAACGAGCAGGAAGAACCGCACCGGAGAATGAGCATAATGGCAACCATTGTACAACCGGAATCGAAGGGCGAGGGCGGAATGGAGCTGGCCGAGCTGGAAGCGCAGCCGACGGGCGGGGCCGGATCCCTGAGCAACGTCTTTCAGGTGACACTGCCGGTGACCATTGAGCTGGGCCGCACGCGCATGACCGTGCAGGACGTGCTCGAGCTGGGTCGCGGCTCGGTCATCGCCCTGAACCGGCTGGTGGGCGAGCCCGTCGACGTGATCGTGGGCGACCGGCCCTTCGCCGAGGGCGAAGTGGTGGTGATCGGCGAGCAGTTCGGCATTCGCATCACCCGGCTGCACTCACAGAACGTCGCTGACGAGCAGCCGTGACCGTTAGCGCCGTGTTAGGTCTGATCCTGGCGCTGGGGCTGGTGCTGGGACTGCTGGGACTGGCGGTGGGCGCGGCCCGCCGCTTTGCCGGTGTGACCGGTGCGGGCCGCTCCGGCCTGCGCCTCAACGTGCTGCAGCGCACCGCCATCGGGCCGCGCCAGGGCGTGGCCGCGGTGCGCGTGGCCGATCGCGTGCTGGTCGTCTCCGTAGGCGATGGCGGCGTCCACCTGCTCACCGAGCTGACACCGCAGGAATCGCTGAAGGCCGGACTGCGGGACGCGTCCGGTGATGCAGGCGACGACACCGCCTCGGCCGCCGGCGCGACGGGAGCCACCGCGCGCGGTCTGCGCGCGCTCGGGCTGCTGCGCGTGCTGGCCGCCGCGGGCTTCTCCCTGTCCTTCGCGAGCGCACGCGTGCACGCCGAGCCGCTGTCCGCGGCGCCCGCGCGGGTGCAGGCAGCACAGAATGGCGGTACGGGGAATCAGGCGGGCCGCGGCGCGCAGAGCGGCGGCGCCGCCGCGCAGAACCAGACGCAGAATGCGAGCGGTCGCGGCAGCTCGGCGAACACGAATCCGGCGGCACAGCCGAACCAGGGCGGCCGCGGCGCAGCGCCGGCCGCAACCGCCAGTACACAGAAGCTGAACCCCGCCCAGATCGCGCAGCTGCCGGCGCAGGGCAGTGTGCCTCGCCTGGCGCTGCAGTTCGGTGACGGCTCGAAATCCGATCTGCGCATCAGCGGTACCGTGGGCACCGTGCTTTTCATCGGCCTGCTGGCGACACTGCCCACGCTGCTGCTGCTCATGACCAGCTTCACGCGCGTGCTCGTGGTGCTGCATTTCATGCGGCAGGCGCTGGGCACACAGAGCGTGCCGCCGGCGCAGCTGCTGGCCGCGCTGGCGCTGCTGCTGACGGGCTTCATCATGGCGCCCACGATCGCGGAAGTGAATTCCACCGCGATCCAGCCGTGGATGCACGGCGAAATCGATGAAGTGCAGATGATGCAGACGGGCAGTCAGCCGCTGCGCGCCTTCATGCTGCGGCAGGTGCCGGAGCAGGACCTGGCCCACTTCGTCGAGCTGAGTGGACAGCCCATGCCGGATGCGCCGGAGGATGTGTCGCTGCCCGTGCTGATGTCGGCGTTCGCGACCAGCGAGCTGCGCGCGGCGTTCCAGATGGGTTTCGCGATCTTCCTGCCGTTCGTGGTCATCGATCTCGTGGTTTCCGCGGTGCTGACCAGCATGGGCATGTTCATGCTGCCGCCCACCATGATCGCGCTTCCCTGCAAGCTGCTGCTGTTCGTGCTCGTGGATGGCTGGTCCCTGCTGGTGGGCAGCCTGGTCCACAGCTTCGTGTAGAGGACAACACGTGAACTATTCGGTCGTCGTCGACCTCGCGCGCAACGCGCTGTTCCTGGCGCTCATGCTGGGCGGACCGCTGCTGCTCGTGGCGCTCGCCGTGGGCGTGGTGGTGAGCGTGTTCCAGGCAGTGACGCAGATCCAGGAGCAGACCGTCGGTTTCGTGCTGAAGCTGGTGGCCGTGAGCGCGGTGTTCCTGCTCACGCTCAACTGGATGCTGCAGGCGATCGTGCGCTACACGGTCGAGCTGTTCCAGAGTCTGCCCGGCCTGGTCTCGTGAGTGTGCTGAATCCTTTCGAGCCGGGCCCGGCCGCGGGCATTGCGCTGGTCGCCACCCGCCTGGGCGGTCTCATGCTGGTCGCGCCCGTCTTCTCGGCGCGCACGGTGCCGGCCGGTGTGCGCGCGGCACTGATGGTCGCGCTGACAGCCGCGTTCGCACCGGTCGTGCTCGCGGGCGGCCCCTTTCCTGCCGTGGGTCCGGGCACGCTGATGTCCGAGCTGCTGATCGGCTTCGCTCTGGGCATGGGCGCCGCCGTGTTCGTGGGCGGCGCCGAAGTCGCTGGCGATGTGCTGGCACTGCAGACCGGTCTCTCGGGCGCAGGCAGCCTCGATCCCCTGACCAGTCAGCAGTCGCAGACCATGGGCGACTTCATGAAGCTGGTGGTTATAACACTTGTGTTAGCCATGAACGGCCACCTGCTGATGCTGCAGGCGCTGGCCGACAGCACCACACTGCTGCCGCCCGGCTCGCCCATTGAGCTGCAGCAGGGCACCATGGCCATGGTGCACCTGGGCAGCGCGCTGTTCGCAATGGGACTCAAGCTGGCATCGCCCGTGATCGCGGCCGTGTTCGTGGGCAACATCGCGATGGGTGTCCTGGCGCGCACTGCGCCGCAGCTGCAGGTCTTCATGCTGGCGTATCCGCTGCAGATCGTGATGGGCCTGGGCGTGCTGGCGCTGTCGCTGCCGCTGCTGGGCGTTTCCGTCAGCGGTTTTCCCGGATACTACCAGACGGTGGTGCGCGACCTGCTGGGCGCGCTGGGAGCGAGGTAGCGTGGCGGGCGGCGAATCACTCCAGGACCGCACCGAAGCCGCGACCCCGCGCAAGCGCAAGGATGCGCACGACAAGGGGCAGGTACCGCGCAGCCAGGAGCTGACCACTGCACTGCTGCTGCTGGCAGCGGGCGGACTGCTGTGGGCGATGGGACCGTTCATGACGGGCACCTTCGCCAGACTGCTGAGCGAAGGCACCATGCGCGCGGGCACACCGCTGGCCGGCGCCGGCGCCAATGCGGAGTGGATCCGCGGCATCGCGCGGCAGACTGCGACTGCGACCGCACCGCTTTTCGGCGGACTCGCGCTGACGGGGCTGATACTGGCCGCGGCACAGGCGAGGGGCGTGCTCAGCGCACAGCCCATCCAGCCCGACTGGTCGCGCATTGCGCCGCACAAGAACATCAGCCGCATCTGGGGTGTGCGCGCGCTCGCCGAGCTGGCCAAGTCGCTGTTCAAACTCGGCATTGTGGGCGGCGCGCTGTTCCTGACACTGCGTCACGCGTGGTCCGACATTCTCACGCTGGGCCAGCAGGATCCCGCCGTGCTGGCGCACTGGCTGGGCCGCTTCGCGATACGGCTGCTGTTCACGGCCGGCAGCACCTACCTGTTCCTCGCCGCCGCCGACTACGCTTTCCAGCTGTGGCAGCACGAGAAGCAGCTGCGTATGACGAAGGATGAAGTGCGGCAGGAGCTGAAGGAATCGGAAGGCGACCCGCAGAACCGCGCACGCCTGCGCAATCTGGGCCGCGCACTCGTGCGCAAGCAGATGTTCAAGGACGTGACCAAAGCGGATGTCGTGGTGACGAACCCCACGCACATCGCCGTCGCGCTGCAGTACGATCCGCTCATTTCCATTGCACCCATTGTGCTGGCCATGGGCGAGCGCAAGGTCGCGGAGCGCATCAAGAAGCTGGCGTACGAGTCGGGCGTGCCGGTCATCGAGGACAAGCCGCTGGCGCGCGCGCTGTTCGCCGCCGGCCGCGTAGGACTTCCCATTCCGCCCGAGCTGTACGTGGCCGTCGCCGAGGTGCTGGCATTCGTCTACAAGCGGCGCCGCGGCATGGCGACTGAGGCGTGGCAGGGGAGCACCAGCGCATGAGCACGACCGCCACCGCCCTGCCTCTCGCGCCCGGACTGCGCGGCCGCTGGCCGGAAATCACGGTCGTCGCCGGCATCGTCTTCATTGTCGCACTGCTCGTGCTGCCCCTGCCGCCCTTCGTGCTGGATCTGCTGCTGGCCGCGAGCATCACGTCGTCGCTCATCATGTTCCTGGTGGCACTGCACACCACGGATCCGCTCGAGTTCAGTGTCTTCCCTACTGCGCTGCTGCTGATGACGCTGTTCCGGCTGGCGCTGAACGTCAGCAGCACGCGACTGATCCTGAGCCGGGGCCAGGCCGGCCACGTCATCCAGGCGTTCGGCCAGTTCGTGGTGGGCGGCAACTACGCCGTCGGCATCGTGCTGTTCGTCATCCTCGTGATCATCAACTTCGTGGTGATCACGAAAGGCGCGGGCCGCATTGCCGAAGTCGCGGCCAGGTTCACGCTGGATGCGATGCCGGGCCGGCAGATGAGCATTGATGCCGACCTGAGCGCCGGCCTCATCGATGACACGGAAGCCAGGCGCCGGCGCTCGGAGATCTCGCGCCAGGCCGATTTCTATGGCGCCATGGACGGCGCGGCCAAGTTCGTGCGCGGCGATGCCATTGCCGGACTGCTCATCACCGCCATCAACATCCTGGGCGGCATCTTCATTGGTGTGGTGCAGCGCGGACTGCCCTTCTCGCGCGCGGTCTCGCAATACACCGTGTTGACCGTGGGCGACGGTCTCGCCAACCAGGTGCCGGCGCTGATCGTCAGCACCGCCGCGGGCATCATGGTGACGTACTCCGCGGGTGGTGTGCGCCTCGGTGCGGCCATGATCACGCAGGTGGCGCGCCAGCCGCGCGCCATGTGGCTGTCCTCCGCGTTCCTGGCCGGCCTCGCCATTGTGCCGGGCATGCCCACGATTCCGTTCCTCGCGCTGGCTGCGGTCGCCGCGCTGGGCGCACGCGCCGCGACGCGTCACAATGAAGAGGCGCAGCGCACGGTCCAGGTCACGCCGCAGGCGGAGGCCAAGGCGCCGGTGCCGGTGGACACCACCGTGCAGGATCTGCTGCAGGTGGATCCCGTCGAGCTGGAGGTGGGCTACGGCCTGATCCCGCTCGTGGATGAGCGCCACGGCGGCGATCTGCTCGAGCGCATCCGCATGCTGCGCAAACAGGCTGCTACGGAGCTGGGCATTCTCGTCCCCCGCATCCGCATCCGCGACGACATCCGGCTGGGCGCCAGCGAATATGTGGTCCGCCTGCGCGGGTCCGAAGTGGCGCGCGGCGAGATCATGCCGCGCATGCTGCTGGCGCTGGACGCGGGCGGCACCTCGCAGCGCGTCGATGGCATTCCCACGCAGGATCCGAGCTTCGGCATGCCCGGCGTGTGGATCATGCCGCCCCAGAAGGAGCAGGCGGAAACAGCGGGTTATGTGGTGGTCGAGCCGGGCACGGTGATCTCCACGCACCTGATGGAGACGCTCAAGTCCAACGCCGCCGAGCTGCTGGGCCGGCAGGACGTGCAGGCGATGCTGGATTCGCTCAAGCGCACGTACCCGGCGCTGGTCGACGAGATCGTGCCGGCCAGGGTCTCGCTGGGTGTGCTGCACCGCGTGCTGCAGCGCCTGCTGCGCGAGCGTGTGCCCATTCGCGACCTGGTCACGATCCTCGAGGCGGTGGCCGATGTCGCCGACTCGACGAAGGACCCGGAGATTCTGGTCGAGCACGTTCGCCGCTCGCTGGGCAAGGTCATCAGCGAGCAGCACGTCGACGAGGCCGGCACACTGCGCGGCATCGTGCTCTCGCCCCGTCTCGAGGCCACGCTCATGGGCTTCTTCAGCCCGCGCGGCAACAAGGGGCCGGCTTCCCTGCCCGGGCCGGATCAGCTCACCGACCTGATGCGCCGGCTCGATGCGCTGGCCCGCAAGCACGGTGGCGATGGCCACCCGGTCGTGCTGGTGACGCCGCCCACACTGCGTGTCGGCGTGCGCCGCCTGCTCGAGCCCGTGCTCCCTAACATTCCTGTTTTGTCACTGGCCGAGCTGCCACCGCAGGTGACGCTCGACACCGTGGCTGTCTGGGACTGGAACGATGCAGGCTGAAATCTTTCGCGGCCCCGATCTGACGCGGCTGCTCGAGGAAGCACGGCAGGCGCTGGGCGACGACGTCGTCATCGTCTCCGTGCGCGGCCCCGCCGAAACCGGACGGTCCGGCTACGAGGTGATGGCCGCACCCGCGGCACTCGCGGAAGAAGCCGGCGAGCAGCTGCGCCAGGAACGCGGCGTGTACGTCGTCGCACTCATTGGTCCACCCGGCGCGGGCAAGACCACCACCGCCGTGAAGCTGGCCCTGCACAGCGCGGGTTTTGCCGGCCGCAGCGTGGGTCTGCTGACGCTCGATACCTACCGCGCGGCCGCGGTGGAACAGCTGCAGGTGTTTGCCGAGATCGTGGGACTGCCGCTGGAAGTGGCGTACGACGCCGCCGGCGTGAGTCAGGCGATGCACCGGTTGAGTGATTGCGATGTCGTGATCGTGGACACCCCCGGACGCGGACTCCGCGGTGTGCTGGATCTCGACTGGCAGGCGTCGCTCGCCGCACTGCAGGCCGACGAAGTGCACCTCGTGATTCCCGCGAGCATGCGCGCCGACGTGGCCGTCGCCATGCGCGACGCACTGCGCCGCTGCCGGCCCACACACGCGCTGCTCACCATGCTCAATGAAGTGCCGGGCCGCGCGGGCGTGACCGAGCTGGCGGAAGCGCTGGCGCTGCCCGCGCGCTGGCTCAGCGACGGTCCCGGCGTTCCCGATGACCTGGCCGCGGCCAGGCCTGCAGCCGTACGGCGCCAGGCACGCACCGTGAACGCGGTGAGCCGGCCATGAGTCGCCAGCTGGAAACACTGCGCGCCTTCGTTGGCGCCCGCCCGACCGGTGCGTGGCGCCCGGTCACGCAGGCGGTCGTCGTGGGCGGCGGCAAGGGCGGCGTGGGCGTGTCCACCGTAAGCACGCTCGTAGCCATGGGCGGCGCCCAGCTCGGTCGCGACACGCTGCTCGTCAATGCCTCGCCCTCGGGCAGCTCCATCAGCTCGCTGCTGGGTCTGCCGGTCATGGCAGGCGACGATGCTAACGCAGGGTTACCCGCGTACCGCACGCTCTCGCCCCACCTGACCCTCGTCAGCGTGGAGGCAGGCGGGCAGCTGAGCACCGGCGAACGGCGGGCCGCACTGCGCCGCATTGCCACCCGCTACGACGACTACGCGTTCGTCGTGGTCGATGCGGGCGCAACCTGCGAGGCGGTGGGTGCGGCCGTGCCCGCGGGCGCCGGCATCTTCCTCGCCGTGGGCAGCCACGACCGTCTCAGCACCGTGGCCACCTACGCGCTCGTCAAGTACGTGAGCGAGAAGTTCACGGCGCTGCCGGTCGCGGTGCTGTTCAACCGCTGTGATCCGGCGGAAGGCAGTGCCGCGTTCGCCGCGGTGGCCGCCGGTGTCGAGGAGTTCCTCAGTCGTACGGTGACGCCGGCCGGCGTGATTCCGGAAGATGGAGCGCTGCGCTCGGCCACCGAAACCGGACAGTCCCCCGCCACCACGGATGGTCCCGCGAGACTGGCTGCCCGCCTGCTCGCTGAACTGCTGCTGGGCCGGCCCGCGCGACGCAGCTTCGCGCCCCTGCACGTGACCTGATGCAGAACATGGAATCGGAAGCGACGACGCTCTGGAATGACTACGTGGCCTCGCGCAATGCGGGGACACGCGATCGCATAGTGGAAAAGCATCTGCCCCTCGTCTACCACGTGGCGCGCACCATAATGCGGCGTTTGAGCGGCAATGTGCAGCTGGACGACCTGGTGAATGCCGGCTGCATCGGCCTGCTCGGCGCGATCGACACCTACGAGCCCGAGCGCGGCCTCGCGTTCAGCACCTTCGCCGTGCCGCGCATACGGGGCGCCATCATCGATGACCTGCGCAGGTCCGACATTGCCGCACGCACCGTGCGCAAGCGCCAGCGCCTGATCGCGCGCGCCGAGCGCGAGGTGGCGGCGGAGCAGGACGGCGAGGTCAGCGCCCGGCAGACGGCCGAGCGCATGCAGATCGATCTGGAAACGCTGCACCGCTGGAAGTCCGCCGCACGCCGCGCATCGCAGGTGTCGCTGGACCAGCCCACACGCAACGCGGAAGGCGAAGGCCCCACGATCGGCGAGCTGATCGCGGGCGCTTCCGGCGATGAAGTGGACGAGCGCATCGGCTTCGACGAAGAGCGGCTGGCCATGCGCCGCGAGTTCCTCAAGCTGGGCGACCGCGAGCGCATCGTGCTCATGCTCTACTACTACGACGAGCTGAAGCTGCGCCAGATCGCGGAAGTCCTGGGCATCACCGAATCACGCGTATCACAGATCCGCACCAAGGCGCTGAAGACGCTGCGCACGCGCATGCGCCACCTGCGGGAGGAAGACTGATGCGGAAGCACGAATCTGCCACCGGCCTCGCCACGCGCGTGGCACTGCTGGCCATTACCGCACTCTGCTGCCTGGCGGCACAGCTGGCGGCGCAGGACACGCTCGGTGTGGGCCTGCCCGTCATTGCCATGCCGCACATCAGGGTGCACGTGCCGCCGGCGCCCGTCCCGGCCGCGACGCATCGCTCGGGCGGGGCACCCGCCACGGCACGGCTGCGCGTGGAACGCGACGCGGACCGCGTCTACGTGCACACCGGCATGCACACCAGCGCCCTGCCCGTGCTGAGCGAGCCGTTCCTGCTCGAAGGCCGGGTCCGTCTCTATGTCACCCTCACGGGCACACCGGCACCCGCCGCCGCGGATGAAGCAGCCGTGAGCGCGGCCGGTCTGCTGGCGCTCAACGCGGAAACGAGCGCCGACACGCTGCGCCTCATCGTGGATGCGCCCGGCCTGCGCGCCTATGGCATGATAGACGACGACGCCGGCGCCAGCCTCTGGCTCGAACCCGACAGCAGCGGCCGTGCTAACACTGCAATAACACCGGTGCTGCCCGTTACCGCGGCCCGCGCCGCCGCCCGCTCGGCCGGGTCCGGCAGGGAAGCGACCGACAACCCGAACAGCGGGATGCAGGGCAGGGCGGGCGCCACGCAGGGTCAGCCGCCACAGCAGGCAGCGCCCACACGCAGCAGCGCGACAGCCACGGTGCTGGCAACACTGCGCAGCGTGCCCGCGCGGCTGACACGGGCCATACGCGCAGCAGGCTCGACCCTCGCGGCCGCGGCGAGGCGCATCGCGACCGTGCCGGGCAGGCTGCCCGTTCTGCCCATTGTCTCGGGCGCCATCGCGCTCGCGCTGCTGGCTCTGGGCGTGACCTGGCTGCGGCGGCCACGGCGGTCGACGGCAGTGCCGGCCGCCGCCATCAATGCGGACGCGCGCGTGTGGGCGGCGCGCACACTGGCGCAGAAGGGGCTGGACGCGGAGGCCATTGCACGCCAGACCGGACTGCCGCGTGACGCGGCCGTGCTGCTGGTGACGGGTCGGCCAAAGCTGCCGGTTGCGGCAGAAACTTCCCCTCGACGGGGGCCGCGGCAGGGTCAGGCCAGGACTGCGGCAACTGCTCTAACACACTGATATGGCGAGGGATGGCTGATGCGGCGAGAACCCTGCGCAATGGCACGACCGTTGCCCCCTGCCTCACCGGGAGGATCACGATGAACGGACCCGGATCACTGGGCGACGCGGCCGCAGCGCTCCGCTACTGGGAGCTGCGTCAGCAGGTCGCCACCAACAACCTGGCCAACGCGGAGACACCAGGCTTCAAGGCTGAGCGGGTGTTTGCGCGACTGCTGGGGGACGCAACCGTCGACATTGGCGCGCGCACGGATGCGCGCAGTGGCGGGCTGCGCCCCACCGGCAATCCGCTCGACCTCGCGCTCGTGGGTGACGACCGCTTCTTCGTCGTCTCCACACCGCAGGGCGAGCGCCTGACGCGCGGCGGCGGCTTCCAGCTGGATGACCGGAGCCGCATTGTCGACACATCCGGTAACGCACTGTTAGGGGAGGACGGCCCCATCACCGTGCCCGAGGGCGCGACCCTCGCCATCGAGCAGGACGGCACGGTGCGCGCCAACGGCAACAGGCTGGGACGGCTGCGCATCGAGTCCGTGGGCTCGATGGATCAGCTGGAGCACCAGGCGGGCTCCCTCTACGTCGCCAGGGGGCCGACCACGCCGATCAAGGGACCGGACTCGGGCGTACGCCAGGGCCACCTCGAAGACAGCAACACCAACACACTCGACTCCATGGTCGAGCTGATCACGATCCAGCGCGCCTACGCCTCGGTCCTGGGCGGCGTGCGCACGCTCGACGGCGTCATGGACACCGTCGTCAACCGCATTGGCCGTGTGGGCTGATCGCGACCGTACCGGCAACCAGAGGACGAGAGCCATGGATCCAGGACTTCGCACGGCGGCCACCGGCATGACGGCGCAGCAGCTGCGCGTCGAAGTGATCGCCAACAACCTGGCAAACGTGAACACGACCGGCTTCAAGCGCAGCCGCGCGCACTTCGAGGATCTGCTCTATCAGATGGTCGAAGCGCCGGCCACCGTGGGCGGCAGCGCCGCACAGACCACGGAAGCCGTGCAGATCGGGCGAGGCACGCGGCTGGCCGCGGTGCAGCGCATCGATGAGCAGGGCGCACTCGAGCAGACGGGCCGGCCGCTGGACCTGGCCATTGATGGCGAAGGCTTCTTCGCCGTCACCATGCCGGACGGCACGCAGGCCTACACGCGCGATGGCAACCTCTCGGTGTCCGACCAGGGCACCATCGTCACACACGGCGGCTACATCGTCGAGCCCGGCATTACCCTGCCGCCCGATGCACGCGAGGTCTCGGTCTCACAGACCGGCGTCATCACGGCCGTGACCAGTGACGTCGCCAATCCCGTCGAGCTGGGCCGCCTCTCGCTGGTGCGCTTCGCCAATCCCACGGGTCTGCGCGCCATGGGTGAGAACCTGTTCGTGCAGACCGTCGCGTCCGGTGAGCCGACCGAGGGACTGCCCCAGGAGAACGGCTTCGGCCGCCTGATCCAGGGCTCGCTCGAGGCCAGCAACGTGGAAGTGGTGCAGGAAATGGTCGACATGATCGCGGCCCTGCGCGCCTACGAGGTCAACTCCAAGGCGGTGAAGGCGGGCGATGACATGTCACAGGAGACGAATGCGCTGCTTCGCTAACACGCTATTTGCCGTGCTGCTGCTGGCCGGCGGACCGCTGCGCGCGCAGGATGCAGGCGATGCGGTCCGGCCCGCCGGGGCACCGGCCGGTCTGGCCATTGCCGAGGCAGTGGCGCAGGCGGTGGCGGCGCGCTGGGGCGTGGCCGCCGCACGCGTGCGCGTCGAACCTTCGCCCCCGGCGCAATGGCCGGCAGCGGCGGACGCAGTGCGGCTTCTGGGCGACGGCCAGGACGGTACCTGGATCGTCGCCTGCACTGCGGCCGGCGTCGAGAAGCGGCTGCTGGTGCGCGCCGGTGTGCTGGCCACCGTGCAGGTGGCGGCCCACGACCTCGAGCGCGGCGCCACACTGAGCGCCGCAGACATGCGGCTGGACAGCGAGCTGCAATGGGGGCCACCCCGCACTACCACGGAGCCAGTCTCAGGGTGGACCGTGAAGCGTCGCATCAGCGCGGGAGAGCCGTTGCGCTCGCCCGCGGTGGAGCCGCCGCTGGCGGTGCGGCCGGGTGATACCGTGCAGCTCATCGTGACACGTGGACAGGTCACCATCACACTGTCCGGCCGGGCCGCGGGTGCGGCGCCGCTGGGCGGACGGGTTTCGGTGCGCGCGGCGACGGGCAGACTGCTCGAAGGTACGGTCATCGCGCCCGGTGTCGTGCGGCAGGGACCGGCCAGCGCGGACCATGCAGGCAATGAAGGCGGTCGCGGCAACCTCAGGGAGGACACATGAGCAGGCACGCAGGACGCTGGCTGCTGCTGCTGACAGCACTGTCCGCAAGCGCCTCGCCCGCAAGGGCGCAGGCCGCGGGACAGACGGGCGGACAGGCGGCCACGCAGCAGGCGGACAGCACGAAGCCCGCGCTGCGGCCGGGCCTGGGCAACTGGACCACGGACCGCCGCGATTTCCGCGTGGGCGATGTGGTGACGCTGCTCGTGGATGCGCAGACGATCGCATTGGCACAGAAGTCCAACGTCGATCAGGCGGGCCGCTCCACGACAGGCAGCCTGGGCGCGAATCTGCCCAGCGGCACGCAGAAGAACGTCGATTTCCGCACATCGCTGGACAATTCGTCCAATGTGAAGGGGCAGGCGGACCGGCGCGACGGCCTGACCACCGAGCTTTCGGCGCGCGTGGTCTCGGTCGAGCCGGGCGGTCTGCTGAAGATCGAAGGCACGCGCACGCTGAAGCTGGACAAGGCGGTGCAGAAGGTCACCATCACGGGCTGGGTACGCGCGCAGGACATTTCGGCCCGCAACATTGTCGAGTCGTGGCGTCTGGCTAACGCCGAGTTGGCGTACGAATCCAAGGGCGATCTGGGCAAGCCGAAGCAGGGAATCTTCGCCCGCATCCTGGGAATGCTCTGGCCATGAGGCAAACGCTTCTCCCCGTTGTGCTCGCGGCCGCCCTCATTGCAGGCGGCAGCGAGGCACGCGCGCAGGACGCGCGCATTGGCGATCTGGCCATAACCGACGTGAACGTGCCGGTGCGCGTCGTCGGCTACGGCCTGGTCGTGGGTCTGGACGGCACAGGCGATCGCGCCATTGGCAGCTTCGGCGCGCGGCACACCGTGCAGTCCGTCGTGAACCTGCTGCGCAACTTCGGCATCGAGGTGCCGGCGGAAGTGCTGCGCACGCGCAACGTCGCCGCCGTGCTGGTCACGGCGGAGGCCTCGCCGTTCCTGCGGCCGGGCGGTCGCTTCGAGGTGCACGTCGCCTCCGTGGGCGATGCCTCTTCCCTGCGCGGCGGTGTGCTCTGGGCGACGCCACTCGTCTTCGATCCCGGCAGTCCCGCCGTGGCCACGGCGCAGGGACCGTTACTGCTGAGCGAGGGCGAAGTTGCGCGCGGCGGCTACAGCGTGGAAACGACGGCGAGAATTCCGGATGGCGCGCTGCTGCTGGCAGACCTGCCCAAACCGGCCGTCACTTCGCCCTCAAGGTTGCTGCTGCGTGAGCCGAACATAGGGACCGCCGTGAAAATCGCGGAAGCGATCAACACGGCGATCGGCGAGAACAGCGCGCAGGTGGAAGACCCCGGCGCGGTGGCTCTGACGCTGAAGGACTCGGCCGGTGGCACTGCGGTGACACTGGCGAAGATCGCGGACCTGCGCGTGAAGCGCGACGCCGCGGCGACGGTGCTGGTGGATACACGCGACGGCACGGTCGTGGTTGGTGGCGAAGTGACAGTGGGGCCGGGCGTGGTGAGCCACGGCGGCCTGACCCTGACCGTGGGCGCGACCCGTACGGATCAGCCTGCGGCCGGCGAAGTACGAGTGGCGCCAGGCGCGAGTGTGCAGGATGTCGCGTCCGCGCTGCAGGCCGTAGGTGCACCCGCACCGGTGATCGCGGCGATCTTCGAATCGCTGCACCGCGTGGGCGCGCTGACGGCGGAGGTGAAAGTCCGAATGATCCGCCCACTCGACTCGCTAACGCCGGGTTTGGGTGCCGGCGGACCGGATGATGACAAGGCCCGGCTGCGCAAGGCGACGAGCCAGCTGGAGGGTGTGTTCATGGAACAGCTGTTCAAGGCCATGCGCGACACGGTGCCACAGGACGGCGCGCTCGACGGCGGCGAAGGCGAAGCCATGTTCACGAGCATGATGGACGAGCACGTCGCCGAGGCGGCCGCCGTGAAGCAGCACCGGATCGGTGATGCGCTGTATCGCCAGCTGGTCGACAAGCTGCCATCGCAGCAGCAGAACCCCGGAGGCGGCCAATGATGCGCGCGGACAACACCGTGCTGGAGCTGGCGCCGCCTGACAGCGCGCTGCTCACCGAGGCGCTGGCCGCGGAAGAGCGGCTGCTGAGCGAGCTGCACGGGATTCTGCGCCGCCAGCGGGAAGGCATTGCCGCGGATGACCTCGAAGTGGTGGATGGCAGCGTCTTCGCCGCGCACCGCGTGCTGGGCACGCTGCGCGAGGCGCAGATCCGCCGCCGCACCCTGATGGCGATCCTGACCGGCTCGGAAACTACGCCTTTGCACCAGTTGGAGACGATACTGGGAGATGAGATGACGCTGGAACTCGCGGAAACGAGGGATCGGGTGAGTCACGAAGCCCGCATTCTGGCCCGTGAGATCCGCATCAACCGCCGCGTGCTCGAGGGCGCGCTGGAGCAGGGCAATCGACTGATCCAGGTCCTGAGCGGCGCAGTGACTTCGGGTGGAGGGCTGGGAGGCGCTGATCACGGCGCGCTCCTGGATCGGCAGGTCTGATATGGGTGGGTCCATCGGCAGCATTCTTTCCATTGCCAGGTCGGCGATGAACGCGAGCCAGACGGCGATCGCGGTAGCCGGCCATAACGTGGCGAACGCGGCGACGGAAGGATACTCGAGGCAACGCGTCGACCTGGCCGCTGCGACCCCGCAGATCACGCCCTCCGGTGTTATCGGGTCGGGCGTCACCGTTGCCGACATTGCACGGGTGCACGACAGTCTGCTGGACGTCGGGTTCCGCCAGGAGACCGCCAGCAACAGCTTCTATCAGACGCGCGCCGGGCTGCTGGGTCAGGTGCAGGGTCTGCACGGCGATCTCTCGACGCCCGGTCTGTCCGATTCGCTGAACGCGTTCTGGAACGCGTGGAGCGATCTGTCGAACGACCCCGCCAGTTCCACCGCACGCGGGGTCGTCAAGCAGACCGCGCAGCAGCTGGTGGACAGCCTGCACCGCATGTCGACCGGCCTGGATCGCATTGCCGCCGGCGGCGCCCAGCAGCTGACCCAGGACGTGAGTCAGCTGAACAAGCTGAGCAGCACGATCGCCTCGCTGAACACTCGCATCGTGGCGGAAGAGGCCGGTGGCCGCACCGCGGGCGACCTGCGCGATGCGCGCGATGTCGCCATTGACCAGATCAGCAAGCTGGCCGATGTGCAGGTGCTGGAGCGCAGCGACCACACGGTGGCCGTGAACATACAGGGCATCAATGTCGTGGACGGCCCCACGTCGATTCCGCTGCAGGTGGACAGCACGGGCGGCGTCTACAGCCTGAAGAACGCCAATGGCCTGACCGTCGGCGCGGCGGGCGGCTCACTGGGCGCCACGATCGGTGTGCTCAACAACGACCTGCCCCAGGGACACGCGGACCTGGACGCGCTGGCCCGGAACCTGGCCATTGCCGTCAATGGCGTGCACACGCAGGGCATGAACGCCGCGGGTCAGACTAACGTGCTGTTTTTCGATGACCAGGGCAATCCGGCCACCATCACCGCGGCTTCGCTCTCGCTGTCCGCCGCCGTGGCCGCCGACCCGCAGGCCATCGCAGCGGGCACGCCGGGCACCGATCCCATCACCGGCAATCCGGTGTACGCATTGGCGCGCAACGACACGGCCCTCTCGCTCGCGGCTTTGCGCGACGCGCCCATCGCAGCGTTCGGCAATCACAGCATTGGCGAAGCCTACAGCCAGCAGGTTGCCCAGCTGGGCACGGCTGTGCAGGACGCGCAGGACAACACCGAGGTGCACGCCTCCCTCGCCTCCCGGGCGGATACGCAGCGCATGAGCGTGAGCGGCGTGAACATCGATGAAGAGATGGTCAACCTGATGCGTTTCCAGAACGCCTACGCCGCCGCCGCCCGCGTCATCACCACTGCAGATGAGATGTTCCAGAGTCTACTCGACATGAAGCGCTGAGGAAGCCTGAATGCTGGTTCTGAATCGCCAACCGGGCAGCGCCGTGCTCATCGCCGGCGGCATCCGCATCATCATCCTGCAGTGCGGCCGCCGCGGCGTACGCATCGGCATCGAAGCGCCCAGCAGCGTCGGCATCGTGCGCGAGGAAATCGCCCAGCAGATCGCCGACGAGAACCGCCGCGCCACGCGTACCGATTCCCTGCGCGAACTCCTCGGCCCCGCGGAAACCGCGCCCGACCCCGCGTAAACCGCCCTTCCACCGCGGAGGGCGAGGAGGGCGAGGAGGGCGAGGAGAACGGATCACGGCATCATCACTCAGAGGCTGCCGGAGTCACGGGGGGCACTGAGGACGGATTCGCCGGGGCGCTTCAGCGGGGTGGGGTTGCTGGCGTCAGAGGGTCTGACTGAGAGAAGTTCCAAACAGTTGATTACAGCCATCAGGAATTGAATTCAACGGATCCGGGTGCCCTCACCGACTCGATGCCGACCCTGCAATAGCCCGCAACGATCGCCCGTGATGCAAATCATCCTCAAGAAACACCGCGACCTCAAACGTCAGCGCCCCTCCGTGCCCCCTGTGCCCCCTGTGTGATGATGTCGTCCCCCCGGAACCATTGCCCGCGATTCCAAATCATCCTCAAGAAACACCGCGACCTCAAACGTCAGCGCCCCTCCGTGCCCCCTGTGCCCCCTGTGTGATGATGTCGTTCTCCGTCCTCCGCTCCTCCGCGTGACCGGATTGCCTGGCGCCGCGCCGCAGCCAGGCCGCGCGTGCTGAGCCGGGCCACGACCTCACCCCCACAGCGCCCTCCGCAGTGAATCCGTAGCTCAAATTCCTCTGGAACCCGCCGATACTCGGGCCAGTCTGGAAAACCACCCCGGAGCCAGAAGGCAGAACGGGCATTGTAAAGTGTTCCTCGCGATTGGACTCGCAATTGTTCTCGGCAGCGTCCTGCTGGGCTACACCATGCACGGTGGCAGTGTCATGGTGCTCATGCAGGTTTCCGAGTTCATCATTCTCGGAGGCGCGGCCATTGGCTCGCTGCTGCTGGGCAATGGCATGGGCATGCTCGTTCGCATCAGCACGGGGATCCTCGGGCTGCTGAAGCCATCGCCCTACAGCGAGAAGGCGTACGCGGAGCTGCTGCAGGTGCTGTACGAGTTGTTCTACGCGGCGAGGCGGGACGGGCTGGTGGGCATCGAGAAGCACATTGAGGAGCCGGAAAAGAGCGACCTGTTCGCGAAGTATCCCGAGTTCTGCAAGAACCACCACGCAGTGAGCTTCCTCACGGATACGCTGAAGGTCATGCTGACAGGCACGGTCGAGGATCACCATCTGTCGGAGATCCTCGATCTCGACCTCGATCAGCATCATCACGAGGCGATGGCTGTGCCCGATGCGCTCTCCAAGGTCAGCGACGCCATGCCGGGCTTCGGCATCGTGGCTGCGGTGCTGGGCGTGATCATTACCATGGCGCACATTGGCGGCGCGGCGGATGAGGTCGGCAAGAGCGTGGCTGCGGCGCTGGTGGGTACCTTCCTCGGCGTGCTGCTCGCCTACGGCGTCATTGGCCCGATCGCACAGGCCATGGAAGGCCGGGTGAAGGGCGAAGACTCGTACATGCGCTGCATCCGCACCGCCATCCTCTCGTTCGGCCGCGGCGATCCACCCATGACGTCGGTTGAATTCGCGCGCCGCAACATCGAGCCGCAGGACCGGCCCTCCTTCAGCGAGCTGGAGGAGATGACGCGCAAGAAGTCACGGGCAGCGCAGGCCGCATGAGCGCGCCGCCCAAGGACGAAAAAGCCCGCCCGATCATCATTCGCCGCGTATCCGGCGGCGACCACGGCCATCACGGCGGCGCCTGGAAAGTCGCGTACGCCGACTTCGTCACCGCCATGATGGCGTTCTTCATGGTCATGTGGATCATGGGCATGTCGCCTGAGACGAAGGACCTGATCCAGGGCTATTTCCAGAATCCGGTCGGCTTCAAGAAGGGCTTCGGCGCGGGCACCAATCCGCTCGCCAATGGCAACGCCATGCGGCACCAGGGCGTGAACACGATTGCGGTGGCACCGCGCGAGTCGCAGCAGGCGCAGTTCCAGAACGTGGCCGAGCGGATTCGCGCGCGCATCGCCGCCGATGACGAGCTGAAGAGCCTCTCCGGCAATTTCGAGATCAGTGTGACCAGCGAGGGACTGCGCATTGAGATGACGGATGCCGGCAGCGGCGAAACCTTCTTCGCCATCGGGTCCGCCAGTCCGCGTGAGCCGGCGATGCGCGCGCTCGGCCTCATCGGCGATGAGCTGGGCAAGATCGGCAACCCCGTGATCCTCGAGGGACACACCGACGCGCGGCAGTACGGCACTCTGGGCTACAGCAACTGGGAGCTGTCCGCCGCGCGCGCGAATGCGGCGCGGCGAGTGATCGTCGATTCCGGTGTGGTCTCCGATCGCGTCGCCGAAGTGCGTGGCTACGCGGACCGCCACCTCCGTTTCCCGGACCGTCCGCTCGACCCGGCCAATCGCCGCGTCTCGATTCTTCTGCCGTTCGAGACAGCCACGCCCGAGGCAGGCACCGAACCGGCCGGCCAGGACACCACCAACGTCCTGCCACCCGTGCCCGGCGTGCCCGTGCACCTCAACCTGCCCGAACACCCCCTGCCCGGCGGCACAACCCCGGCGTCTGGCACCCATCGCCAGCCTGACCCGTGACCCGCGCGGGAGCCAGCACCCACCGCCGGCGCTCCGACCACCCATCGTCGCCTGTAATCCGTGAAATCCGCGAAACCCCACCGATCAATCCGTTCAGGCCGTTCCCGAGCAACCAGCCCCAGCAACCAGCCCCGGCAACGCTGTCCGATCCGTAAACCCCAGCAAGCAGCCCGAGCCCGAGCCCGGAAACGCCCCCGCATTCCCCCTAAAGTTTCTCCTGACATCGCCGATAACACCCCCCGTCGGTCGGAGCCTGGACCGGGATCCAATCAGGGGTACGGACGCCCCACCACTCGATAGCAGTTTCGTTGTAAGGAGCTACACCATGCGCATCAACACGAACGTCTCGGCGATGAACACCCAGCGTCAGCTCGGGATCACGGACATGAACGTCAGCCGGAGCATCGGCCGTCTGTCCTCGGGCTTCCGCATCAATCGCGCGGCAGATGACGCCGCCGGTCTGGGCATCGCGAACAAGCTGCGCGCGGACATTCGTTCGCTGCAGCAGGCCTCGCGTAACGCCGAGCAGGCCACCTCGCTGTTGCAGGTGGCGGAAGGCGCAGTGCAGACGGTCAGCCAGATCATTGACCGCATGAAGGAACTGGCGACGGAAGCGGGTTCGGACAACGTCGACGACGCTGGCCGCGGCCGAATCAAGGCCGAGTGGGATCAGCTGCAGACGGAAATCCAGAAGATCGCCGACACGACCAAGTTCCAGGGCAAGGCGCTGATCAACGGTTCGTTCGGTAACGCCGTCGACACCAACGTCGCGAACAGCACGGCGCTGGCGGCGGGCACAGGGCTCTACGCTGTCAACATCGCAGGCACAGCCGCAGCCACGTACAGCTTCACACAGGCGGTTGACGGCGAGCTGACGATCGACGACGGCAACGGCAACACGCAGACCGTTTCGGGTCTCGTGGCCGGCAAGCAGTCTGTTTCCTTCAGTTCGTTCGGCGTGACGCTGCAGCTCGACGCCAATTTCGACGAGACGGCGGCGACTGGTTCGCTCGACGGCACGTCCTTCGACGTGACGGCGGGCAGCGGCGGTGGATCGTTCCTGGTCCGCTCCAGCGGTGCCTACACGACGGACGACCTGATCACGCTGAGCGGGCTCGACCTGACGACGGGCTCCACCGGCCTGAACCTGACTGCCCTCACCTTCACCGGCAACGGCACGGGTGCGGAGTGGCAGGCGGCACTGACCGGTCTGGACACCGCGATCGGCACGGTTAACAGCGCGTTCGGTGAAATCGGCGCGGCGCAGAACCGGATCGACTACGCGTCGGCCAACGTCAAGACCACAATCGAGAACATGGCGGCTGCCGAATCCACGATTCGCGACGCCGACATGGCCTACGAAATGACGGAGTTCACGAAGAACCAGATCCTGCAGCAGGCCGGCGTAGCGATGCTGGCGCAGGCCAATGCGGCACCGCAGCTGGTGCTGAAGCTCCTCCAGTAGTCCGCGTAGAGCGGTCGCTTGAGAGAAGCCCGGGGCCGGTTCGCCGGTCCCGGGCCGAGCACTCGAAGACAAGGCCATGAGCACAACCAATCCACTCGCTTCGGTCAGCGGCGTCGCCAGCGGTATCCAGTGGCGGGACCTGATCGATCAGCTCATTGCAGCGGAGGCGGCGCCTGCCAATTCCCTGCAGAGCAAGATCGACGCGGCCGGCCAGCGTACCAGCGTGTGGAACAGCTTCAACTCGCAGGTCTCCACACTGCAGACAGCGGCGGCGGCACTGTCGTCCACGGCACTGCGCACCAACAAGGTGGCGCTGGGCCTGGCGGCCGGCAGTGGCAGTCCCCTGTCGTCGGCCAGCGCCACGGTCGATGCGGCCGTCGGCACGCACACCGTGCGCGTGCTGGGACTCGCTTCCGCGGAAACCCTGAGTGGCGACGTTTTCAGTACCCGCAGCAGCGCACTCGGACTGTCCGGCGAATTCCGCATCAACGGCAAGCGCATCGAGATCCTCGCCACGGACAGCCTGGACACGATCGTCAAGCGCTTCAATGACGCCAATGTGGGCGGCGCGACCGGTGTCACCGCATCCGTGCTGACCACAGGCAGTGCCGCCAACCGCCTGGTGCTCTCCAGCACGAAGACGGGCGCGGCCGGCATCGACCTGGTGGATGGCGCCAGCGCCGTGCTGCAGTCCATGGGGCTGCTCGATAACACCACTGCCATCAAGACGGCGACCACCAACGGCGCGAAGAGCGATGCGTTCGCGGACTCGGCCACGGCCGTCGCCACACTGCTGGGTTTCACGAGTCCGCCCGCTTCGGGAAGCGTCACCATGGGCGGCGTCAACGTGACGCTCGACCTGGCCAGCATGTCGCTGACCGATGTGGCGAGCGCCATCAATACCGCCGCAGCCGCGGCCGGCCGGGGCGTGAGCGCCCAGGTCATTGCCGACGGCTCGAAGCAGCGCCTGGAAATCCACGGCGCCACTTCCTTCACCGACGCCAACAGCATTCTGCAGTCGCTGGGTGTGCTCGAGGGCGGGCGCAGCGCCGTCACGCAGCAGATCGCCAGTGCGGCGCTGGGTGATGCGGGTGCCACGCCGGCCTCGGCGGGTACACTGCTCACCAGTCTCTGGTCGCAGGGCGCGGCCGCCGTGGTGCAGGCCGGCGATTCGCTGACCATCAGCGGCACGCGCGCCGATGGCTCGACGTTCTCTTTCGACGTCACCATTGGCGCGGGCGACACGCTGCAGACCCTGGTCGGCCGGCTCAACAGCGCGGTCGACGGCTTCAAGCTGGGCACGCGCACGGCCACCGCCTCCATCTCCGCTAACGGCGAGTTGGTGGTGAGCGACGACAGCGGCGGCGAGAGCCGGCTGGGACTGAACATTGTCGCCCACAATGAAAACGGCGGTACCCTCGACTTCGGCGCCTTCGGCGTCACGCAGGCGGGACGCTCGCGCGTCATCAACGCCGCGGCTGATGCCGAGCTGGAGATCGACGGCTCGTACCTCACCAGCAGCAGCAACACGATCACGAACTCGGTGCCCGGCCTGACGCTGAACCTGGCGGCGGCGGACCCCAATACGGTTGCGACGGTCACGGTCTCGCGCGACATCGATGCGGCCGTTACCGCCGTGCAGGGGCTGGTCGATGCCTACAACAGCCTGGCCAGCTTCGTCGATGCGCAGCTGACGCCTCCGCCCACCGGCGGCACGGCGGCGCCCCTGTACAACGACTCCACCCTGCGCAGCATGCGCCAGTCCCTGCGCGGCGCGCTGGCTTCGTCCCTCGACACCACCGTGATCGGCGGCTACTCCCGCCTGGCCGACATCGGCATCGAGATCGACAAGACCGGGCGCTACACGCTGGACAGCAACAAGCTGCGCAGTGCCCTGCAGAACGGCGGCGACGCGGTCTCGCGGCTGTTCGGCCTGTACGGCACCAGCAGCGTCGCCGATCTGACGTACGTCGATGCCTCGAAGGCCACCAGCTCGGGCACCTGGACCGTCAACATCACGCAGCCGCCGGCTGCGGCCGATGTCACCGGCGCCGGCTTCGCGGGCACCTACGTGGACGACGGCAGCGCCGATACCCTCAGCGTGCGCGACCTGAGCAGCAACCGCACGTACAGTGTGGCGCTGTCCAACGGCATGACGCTGTCCCAGATCGTGGATGCGCTGACAGCCGAGTTCGCAAAGCCGCTGGCCCACACAGTGGCCGCCGGTAACGCGCTGTTCAGTAACCCCGCCGGCACCGTGGCAGCCGATGACAACACGGCCTGGAGCGCGCTGACCGTTGCGGGCGGCACCAGCCCCGCCGTCACCGCCGGCGATGTCATCACGATTGCCGGCAACCGCACGGATGGCAGCAGCTTCCTCACCTCGCTGAGCGTGAGCGCGGGCGGTACCCTGGGCGAGCTGCGCAATGCCGTGCAGAGCGCGCTGGGCAGCGCTGTCGACGTGCAGTGGGTCAACGGCAAACTGACCGCCACCGCGAAGACGCCGGGCTCGAGCAGTTTCACGCTCTCCGTCACTTCCGACAACGCGGGCGGCGGCTCACTCGACTTCGGCGCCTTCGGCACCACGCAGCAGGGCCGCGGCACGGCGCCCATTACAGCGCTCGACAACGGTGGCCAGCTGCAGCTCGTGGACGCCAATGCGGGCGCCGCCGCAGGCTTCGAGATCTCTTTCGCCGCGGGCGGCGCCGATGGCTCCGCTTCACTGGGTCTGAGCGCCGGCACGTACGTGGGTACCGATGTCGCCGGCACCATCGGCGGCTTCGCCGCCAGCGGCTCCGGCCGCGTGCTCACCGGCGCCACCGGCACACCCATCGACGGGTTGCTGGTCAGCTACACGGGCACGGGCACAGGTGCGGTGGGGACCGTCAGCTTCAGCCGCGGCATGGCCGCGCGCGTGTCCGACATCACCGCTGACCTGCTCGGCACCAGCGCCACGTCCATCAAGGCGGTTACCGATCGCATCAGCGGTTCCGTGTCCGGCATGCAGAGCCGCATTGATACGATCAATGCACGGCTCGACCGCCACCGCACCGCGCTGATCGCGCAGTTCACGGCCATGGAGCAGGCGATTGCGCGCGCGCAGTCGCAGTCCGCATGGCTGACCACCCAGCTGGCGCAGTTCACCGCCTCCAAGAAATCCTGAGGAGGCGAGCCATGAAGAACCCGACCGGCGTCGCAGCATACCGGCAGTCCCGCGTGATGAGCAGCAATCCGCAGCAGCTGGTCGTGCTCCTCTACGAGCACCTGCTGGTCTCGCTGCGTCAGGCTGCGGAACAGATCCGCGCCAACGACATTGAGGGCCGCCTGAACAGTCTGGCCAGGGCGAGCGATATTGTCGCCGAGCTGCTGTCCTCACTCGACTTCCAGGCGGGTGGCGAGCTGTCCTCTCGCCTGGCGGCACTGTACGCGTATTTCCTCGGCGAGATCGGCGCCGTGGCGCGCAAGCCTGATGTCCCGCAGCTGGAACGCGTCACTGCACTCGTCGCTTCACTGCACGAGTCCTGGCAGCGCGCCGCCAGCTCTACCAGCGCACCCATCGCAGAAGGCGCCATCTGATGCGCGCGCCGCGACGCATTGCCGATGCGTACGGCCGCTACGCCACACTGATCGCGGCCCAGCTGGCCGCCGTCGAGGCGGGCGATGAGTCAGGCTTCGAATCGCTGGCCGACGAGCGCGACCGCCTCGCCGCGGCCATCATGACATTGCAGGACGAAGACGAAGTATCGGCCGAAGAAGCGGTCGAAGTACGGCGCCAGATCGAGTCCTGTCTGGAAGCCGATGTTCGGTTGCGCGCCCGCATGGAGGCACTGCACGCCCGGAGTCTGGCCGCGGCGAAGCAGGTCGATGGGAATCGCGCGGCCATCAAGTCGTACGCGGGAGCCACGCCCACCGGCGCCCGCGTCGATTTCAGCCTGTAACTACAGATTCGGATACAGCCGCCGAAGATGGAGTCCGAGGAGGAGCCATGGACATCAAGAACCTTCGTCCCGATCCAGTCGAGCCCCGGCCGCTGACACCGGCCCGGCCCGTGCGCAGTGACGCGCGCGCCGATAACACAGCCGCTGATGCGGTTCGCGGCGAAGTCGATGACCGCGTCGAAATCTCCGACGAAGCCCGCGCCCGCGCGGCTGGCAGCGAAGGCAGCGACGTGCCCAGCGGCACACTCCCCGGCGAGCAGCTGCTCGAACTGCGTCGTCGCATCCAGGAACGCGCACACGATAGCAGCACTGTCGCCGATGAAGTGATGCGTCGGATCGTGGAGCGCGGCGATCTCTGACCCTCAGGGCAGACAGGCCAGTCATGCGTGTGCTCGTCGTCGATGACTCCGCAACCATGCGGCGCATCATCATCAACACCCTGCAACGCCTGGGGTACGATGATTACGTCGAAGCCTCCGACGGCACGGAAGCCCTGGAACGCTTCGACCCGTCCGTCACCTGCGTGCTGGCGGACTGGAACATGCCCAACATGAGCGGTCTCGACCTCGTGCGCGCGCTGCGCGCGCGGCCCGACGCGGCGGCGGTCAAGATCATCATGGTCACCACGCGCAGTGTGCGTGAAGACATTCTCCAGGCGGCACAGGCGGGCGTCAACAACTACGTGGTCAAGCCCTTCACGCCTGAAGTGCTGAAGGAGAAGATGGACCAGGTCTTCGGCAACTGAGCCCCATGAGCCAGCGCAATGTGCCCGAGGACAAGCTGCTCGATTCGGCTGTCAGCCTGCGACTGGCCGACGAAATCGCGCGGGAACTGGGCGGCGCTGCGTCGGACGAAGCCAGCACCGCCGGCGGCTCGCTCAAGGTCCTGCAGCGCGCATACTCCGAAATCCTCAACATGCACCAGGCGCTGCACCGCAGCCGCACCATGATCGAGCATGCTACCGGGGATCGCATCCAGAGCACTCACTCGAAACTGGCCGAAGTCACCTCCGTCACCGAGACCGCGGCGAACAACATCCTCAATGCACTCGACCGCGCACTGCGGCACGTCGACCGGCTCGAACAGAAGGATGCCGAGGCCGGCGCCATTCCCAGCCAGATCCGCGATGAGCTGCACCACGCCATCGGTGCACTGCAGTTCCAGGACATTGCGGCACAACAGCTCGGTTATGCCGGCGCCGTACTCAAGGATCTGGAAGACCGCATGCAGGAGCTGGCCGGTCTCATTGATCAGAACCTGCTGCTGGGCGACGTCCCGTCCGCCAATGCCGACGCCGCATCCGCAACGCCCGCGGAAGCGCCCGCACCAGCCGGAACCGCGATCCCGGCTGTCAAACACGATGTCTTCGATCCCGGAGCGTCCATTGCCGATCGCACCAGCCGCCAGGCCGTGGCCGACGAGATCTTCCTGCGCCGCTGACGTGCACGCCTCACGATTCGCGCCCCGCCGCCACCGCGTATTCCTGACAGTTAGTTAGTACAGCCATCAGTTGGCCCGTGCACCCTGCAGGATCCAGTCCCTGATCATGTCGATGATGCCCTGGGGATGGCGCTGCCCGCTCGGCGACATCGCGCCCGCCGACCCGGCCGGCAGCACCATCCGCTGGACCAGCGGGCTGCTGTTCGGGTCACCCGGACTGACCTGCGTCAGCACACCCGCATAACTGGTGAAGTCGGAATGCGCACCATTGACCGGCGGCGAGCGGTGGCAGCTCGCACACGCGACCACCGCCACGCCCGGATACCCGCTGAATGTGGTGGCGCCCAGTGCCGGGAGAATGTCCTGCGAGAACGAATAGCCGATGTCGAAGCGGACCAGGATCGGCTGCGGCGAATTGCTCGCGTTGCTCGAGGACACGCTGACTGTGCCGTTCTGCGTGCCGTTGGGCAGACCCGCGGCATTGGCGGTGAGGGTGAGCGTGGCCGGCGTTTTCGTGCTGTTCAGCGAAGCCGTGATCCAGGACGGCACTGTCACCGTGAGACCGCGCACCGTGTCGATGCCCGCGTTCGTGATGTTCACGATCTGCGCTGCCGTCACCGTGCCCGGCCTCGCCTCGAACGTGAGTGATGGGCTGGAAAGATGAATCAGCGGCGTGAGTGGACCGAAGTTCGCACTCACGGTCTTGGGCGCGTCCATCACCATGGTGCACGTCAGCGCCGTGCCCGTGCAGTCGCCGGTCCAGCTGATGAACAATGAGCTCGCGTCCGGCTGCGCCATCAGCGTCACGCTCGTGCCGCGCTTGAAGGGCGGCGATGTGCACAAGCCGGGCACGATACAATCCACACCCGCGGGCGTCGACGTGACATGGCCCGTGCCCACCGTCACACCGGGCCAGAGAGTGATGTCGGTCAGCGCGAAGATCGGATAGAAATCGACATCCGTGCTGACGAAGGAGCACGGGTTCGCCACGGTCTGGCAGCCTGGGCCGCGGAACAACCCGACATACGCTGTCGTGTCCGCGCCGATCATGGTGAGCCGGACGGGCGTATGGCTGTACACTGCCAGGTCGCAGGTACCACTGGTCTGAAGGTGCAGAAAGTCCTCCACGAACGTGCAATCGATCCCCGCTGGATCGGAGACGATCCGGCCCGCCTCGGATGTGAGCCCGGCAAGCTGCGTCGTCGGCCGCTTCACGTGGATGCCGTACACCGCGCGAAATCTCGCCGTCACGTTGTGGCTGCGATCCATCACGAGCCTGCAGTCCGACGCCGCGCCCGCTCCCGCGCAATCACCGCCCCAGCCCAGGAACTCGTCATCAGGACTCCCGACGAATCCGGGCACGCGATACACCGTGAGCACCACCGTGTCACCGCGCGGAAAATCGCCCGTGCAGTTGCCCGTGCCCGCGCCCCCGCCGTCGCGGAAGAAGCAGTCGATGAAGCCGGAGCCAGACGTGCTATAGACCTCGCCTGCGCCATCGCTGCTGTTGGCACCGATCGTGACCGGGAACGACGTCGCGCTCGACGACTCGAACGTCGCGCTCACTGACTGATTGCTGTTCATCGTGACCACGCATGCGGCCGCCGGCCCCGCGCACCCGCCATTCCAGCCGACGAAGTCGAATCCTGTTGCGGGTGTGGCGGTCAGGGTCACCGACGTGCCCGTGGGGAAGGCTGCGCTGCAGCCACTCGCGCCCGCCGCGCCCGCCGTGATCGTGCAGCTGATGCCGCCCGGCGCCGAACCAACACTGCCGTTACCCGCGCCGCCCCCCGTGACCGAGAGTGTCGTGGTCGCTGCCGCAGTCACGTTCAGTGTCACCGCCACCTGCACCGGCGAATTGTCGGCCAGCGCTGAAGAGATGAGCACGCCGGCCGTGTAGCTTCCCGCGGCCAACCCGGTAACATGCGTCTGCACGGTGAGATTCGCCGGCGCATTACTGCTGCTGAGCGACGCATCGAGCCACGCTGGCTTGCTGCCGGCATAGTCGACGCTGAGACCCGTCAGCGCGCCGCCGCCACTATTGCTGATCCCGATCGATTGTGGCTGAGGATCCGTGCCTCCCGCTGCACCGCTGAACACGAGCGCTGCACTCGTCACGTGAATGTGCGGTGGGCTGGACTGTGACGTGAGCACGAGGCTGACGCTCAGCGTGGCCGGTGTGACGCCGGGCTGGTCCGAGGCGATCGTCAGCGAGGCCGTGTACGTGCCGGCCGCGAGCTGGGCCACATTCGCGGACAGATGGAGCAGCGCCGGCGTGGTCGCTGCATTGAGCGTTGGCAGCAGCCAGCCCTGCGCCGCGCCACCATACGCGATGGCCGCCACTCGCAATCCCTGGATCACACTGTTGCCCGCACTCGCGATCGTGGCAGTCACGGGCTGCGGATTACTGCCCATCTGCGCCGAAAGCTGGACCTGTGCGGGCGCTACCGTGAGTGCCGGGGCGGACACCGTGACCTCGGCGCTGTCCCGCACTCCCTCGACATCGGCCACGATGAACGTCACACCTGCCGCCACGGCCCGCACCAGGCCACCGCTGTCGACCCGCGCGATGGCCGGATCCCGCGCTGTCCACGTCGTTTGCCTGCCTGACAGCGTGTTACCTGCGCCATCCCGGGCCGTCGCCGTGAACTGGAACGTGCCGCCCAGGTCGAGCGTTACGCTCTTGGGAGCAATCGCGGTGCTGGCGACTCGCACGCTGGAAACCGTCAAACCAACGGTCAGTGAACGCGCAGCCACACCCGCCTGATTCGTATGCAGCGTCACGGTGGCTGCATACGTGCCGGCCGGAAGCCCCGCGACTGCGGCTTGCAGCCGCAGGATCGACGGAGCCTGTGCACCGCTCAGTGTCGCCGTCAGCCAGCCTGCGGGCTGGCCCGCGCCGTAGGTAATACTGCGGTCCAGCCCGTCGAGCGTCGTTGCTGTCGTGCCATTGCTCACCGTCACTTGTTGTGGCGAGGGATCCGGCCCGTTCACGACGGCCGAGAAGTTCACGTCGGTCGTGCTCAGCTCGATCGTGGCCGCGGGGGTGATCGTTAGCCTGACGCCGATGTTCTGCGGCGAGTTGGATGCCGCGCCCGCCTGGACCCGCACCGAAGCCGTGTACGTGCCGGCATCCAGCCCCGCTGACCTGGCTGTGAGCACGAGGTCGCTGGGCAGATTGGCGCTGGTCAGTGTCGCCTGCAGCCAGCCGCTCGGCTGCCCCTCGCCGTACTGGATCCCCGTAATCGAGAGCGCGCTGAGTGTGGCGCCACCCGTGTTGCCAATGTGAACCGTCTGCGGCGGAGGGTCCGCCTGTCCGCGCACGACGGTGAAATCCACGCCCGGGCTGGAGAAACCGATCGCTGGCCGCAGATCGACTCGCACTCTGGCTGTTGCCGACGCGGAGCCGGCCACAGCGGTAATGCCCGCGGTGCCCGGTCCCACCGCAGTCACGTAACCGGTACTGCCGACGACGGTGGCGACCTGTGCGTTGTTGCTCGACCAGACTGCGGATTGCGTGGACCCGAGAACGCTTAACTGAACATTATCGCCGAGGAAAAGGTCGACTGAATCCGGAACAATGCGCAGGCCCGGTCCGCCGCGCTCGTCCGTTACCGATTGCGCGCACGAGATCGCGGACAGTGCCGTCGCCACCACCACCGACAGTGCCGCCAGCGAAATCGCCGCGACCCGCCGGAAGCGGCTCCCCGTCCGCCACCTGCCACTCATAGGACCATCCTCCACACCGGTGAAGGAACCGCGCCGCCACTACCAGCGATCCCGGACGCATTTCGACCGGGAAGCCGCCATGGACAGGCCTCAGCCCGACTTCGGGATGAACGATGTCGCGCGGAAAGAAACGGACCGGGCGCAGTTTGCGCACAGTCCGTACGCCGGGAGGCGGGCTTCCTCACGGGCATGACGCCGGAACTCAGTCCGGACTCCTCAACATATGTATCGGGTGGAGGGGGGCCGCAAGATCACGATTCGGCGCGCCGAGCCACCGCCTGACTGGCGGCAACCCCCGAACCGGCTAACATCTCCCGCGCAGGCTTCATCCGAGCGGAGTTCGACCATGACGGAAACCGGCAGGGTCCTCGTCATTGATGACGAGCCGCAGATCCGCCGCGTCGTGCGCCACGTGCTGGAAGAGGAAGGGCTGCACGTGCTCGAGGCCGACTCGGCCCGCGCCGGCATCGACCTCGCCGCCGCCGAAGGACCCGCGCTGATCATACTCGACCTCGGCCTGCCCGATGCGCCCGGCGCCAGCGTCTGCCGCGAAGTGCGCAAGTGGTCCGGCGCACCCATCATCGTGCTCTCCGCCCGTCATTCCGAGCGCGAAAAGATCGAGCTGCTCGATGCCGGCGCCGACGACTACGTCACCAAGCCGTTCAGTCCTCCCGAGCTGCGCGCCCGGGTGCGTGCGCAACTGCGCCGCGCACAACTGGGCGCCTCGCCTGCGCGCGACGAAATCGGCATTGACGGACTGCGCATCGACTCCGGCCGGCGCACACTCACGCGCGACGGCGAGGAAATCCACCTGACACCCACCGAGTGGGATCTGCTGCGCACCTTCCTGCGCCACGCGGGCCGCACGCTCACGCACCAGCAGATCTTCCGCGAAGTCTGGCGCCAGCCCGCGGGCGATGCCCAGGCGTACCTGCGCGTGCACGTCGCCAATCTGCGCCGCAAGATCGAACAGGATCCCGTGCGGCCTCGACTCATCCTCACCGAGCCTGGCGTTGGCTACCGGTTTCGCGCGCTCGACTGATGCCGCCGCCCGCGCACAGGGCGGCCTGCGCGGCGTGCTGCCCTGGATCGGCGTCGTGGCCGTGGTCACGCTCGCCCTCGTGCTGCTGCGCGACACACTCGACAAGGCGAACTTCGCGCTCGCCTACCTGCTCGTTGTGCTCGCGGGCAGCGCGCGCACCGGCCGCCGAGGCGGCGCCGCACTGGCCGTACTGTGCTTCTTCTGTTTCAACTTCTTCCTGCTGCCGCCTTACTACACGTTAGTCCTCGCCCGGCCGCTCGACTGGCTGGTTCTGGCGGCCTTCCTGATTGCCACACTGCTCGCCGCGCAGCTGCTGCACCGCGCGCAGCGCGAAACCGTTCTGGCCGGCCGCCGGGCGGAGGAGATCGACCGGCTGGCCACACTGGGCGCGGAAACACTGAATGCCGCCCGCGCCGAGGACGCCGTCAGCGCGGTGGCCCGCGTGCTGCGCACCATGCTCGATATCCAGTGTTGCGAGATCTACGAGTACGATGCGGCCGCGCGCAGTTTCCGCATTGTGGGGCAGGCGACGACGCCCGTCACGTCGCCGGCGACACTGCACGCAGGTGAGCTGCTGACCTGGGTGGCGGAGCAGGGACGCGCGGCCGTGCAGCACGCGGACGGCACCATGCATGTGGTGCGGCCCGGCGAACACAGCGATTCGCCATTCGACCAGCCCGACGCCCGCAGCATCCTGATGCCCCTGCAGGTGCGGACCCGCACGGTGGGCGTGCTGCGCCTGGCCGACAGCAGCAACCTGCGTGCAGACGACACGCAACGTCGTGTTATCGAAGCCCTGGGCTACTACGGCGCGCTCGGCGTGGAGCGGTTGCGCCTCGAGCGCGAGGCAGAACGCGCCGCCGCGCTGGGCGAAGCCGACCGCCTCAAGGAAGCACTCATTGCCGCGGTGTCCCACGACTTGCGTACGCCCCTCACCACCATCAAGGCACTGGCCCACGAGATCCGCCGCCAGGGCGATGAGCGCGCCGCCACCATTGAACTGGAAGCCGACCGGCTCAACCGCATGGTCACGGACCTGCTCGACCTCTCCCGCCTCAATGCCGGCGCACTGCCTGTGCACGCCGAGCTGAACGCGGTGGACGATCTGCTGGGCGCTGCACTCGAACGACTCGCCGGCCACCCGCGGGTCGCTGACATCACCACGCAACTGCCCGCGGAGCCCGTCTTCGCCCGCTTCGACTTCGTGCAGACGCTGCGCGCCCTCGTGAATCTGCTCGAGAACGGACTCAAGTTCTCAGCGCCGGGATCGCAGGTCGAAGTGCGCGTCGAACAGCAGGCGGAGGCCCTCCTCATCAGCGTACTGGACCGCGGGCCCGGCGTTCCCGCCGATCTGACCGAACGCGTGTTCGAGCCCTTCGCGCACTTCAGCGTCACACCCGACACGGGCGGCGCCGGCCTCGGCCTCGCCATTGCCCGCAGCCTGGCGCGTGCACAGGGCGGCGATGTCACCTGCCAGCCGCGCCCGGGTGGCGGCAGCTGCTTCGAACTGAGACTTCCCGCCCTGCATGTCGAGGACCTTCCCCCATTGCCCGCCATCTCTTAACAACTCCTTAATCGGAGGGCCCCGCGCGTTTGTGCCCGCATGACGGCGCAGAGCTCAGATTCGTGGCGTCCTGCTGGATCACCCATGTCGGGAGGAAACGATGTCGAGGCCGGGACGGGGGCTGGGCTGGCTGGCGCTGCTGGTGCCGGCCGGCGCAACGGCGCAGACGCCGCAGCCCGCAACGAGGCTCGATGGCTTCGTCGATTTCTACTATGCGTTCGATTTCAACCGGCCGCTCGATCGCAATCGCGCGTTCACCACGCAGCCGCTGCGCCACAACGAGTTCAATGTGAACCTCGCGCTTCTGCGGGCGCGCTACACGGGCGAGCGCGCCCGTGCCAATGTGACGCTGGCAACGGGTACCTACGTGCAGGCGAACTACGCCGCCGAGCCGCAGCTGCTGCAGCACATTCTCGAGGCGTGGGGCGGCATTGCGCTCGGCTCGAAGACGTGGCTCGACGCAGGTGTGCTGCCTTCCCACATTGGCTTCGAGTCGACCGTCTCGGCTTCGGACTGGACCGTCAGCCGCTCGCTCATGGCGGACTATTCGCCGTTCTTCGAGACCGGCGCCCGCCTGACCGTGCAGGCATCCACGAAGCTGACCGCCGCGGTGCTGGTGCTCAACGGCTGGCAGAACATCCACGAGACGAATAACGCCAAGTCCGTGGGCGTGCAGCTGACGTACCAGGCATCACCGAAGCTGCTGCTCAACTACAGCAACTACATCGGCAACGAAGCGGCAGACGCGGAAGGCAGCACATTGCCGCCGCGCCAGCTCCGCTATTTCCAGGACACCTATGCCCAGATCACGGCGTCCGACCACGTCTCCGTCGCCGGCGTCTTCGATTTCGGCACACAGGAGCGACCGTCCGGGGGCAACGCGCAGTGGTATGGGGCCGCGCTGCTCGGCCACGTCACGCTGAGCCCGACCTGGGCCGCGGGACTGCGCGCAGAATACTTCCATGATCCCGACCAGGTCGTGGTCAGCACCGGCGGCGCCAATGGCTTCGTGACCAGCGGCGGCTCCGTGAACCTGGACCACAGCCCGTCGTCTAACGTGCTGCTGCGCGTGGAGGCCCGCCTGTTCGGCTCGGACGCGCGCGTCTGGCCCGGTCACAACGGACCCGGCCGCCGCGACGGCTTTCTGCTGTCATCCCTTGCGATCACACTCTGATGCGAACCCTGATCCACTACCGGGAGCGTTCCCATGGCCGACGTACTCTACATTGCGCTGACACTGCTGTTCTTCGCAGCGTCCCTCGGCTTCATCAAACTGATCGAGCGCCTGTGACTCCGCTGTTCTCCGTGCCTCCGCGCCTCCGCGTGAGATCTCTCCGCGCTCTCGAGCAACGGAAGGAACCACAATGACCGCGATCTACGTTCTGGGCATCATCATCGCTGCCGCGCTCCTCGTCTACCTCTTCGTCGCCCTCCTCTACCCGGAGCGACTGTCATGACCACGAACGCATTTCTCCAGCTCGGCTTCTACCTGCTCGTGCTGCTGGCACTGGCGAAGCCGCTGGGCATCTACATGGTCCGGGTCTACGAGGGCCGGCGCACCTGGCTGACGCCGGCACTCGACCCCATCGAGCGGTTCTTCTACCGCATCAGTGGCGTGCGCGAAGACGCCGAGATGAGCTGGCAGACGTACGCCATCGCCGTGATGCTCTTCAGCATGCTCAGCCTGCTCGTCGTCTACGCGCTGCAGCGGCTGCAGGGCGTGCTGCCGCTCGATCCGCAGGGCTTCACCGCGGTCACGTCGCACCTCGCCTTCAACACGGCCGCCAGCTTCGCGACGAACACCAACTGGCAGGCCTATGGCGGCGAAACCACGCTCAGCCATTTCGTACAGATGGCCGGGCTCACGGTCCAGAACTTCGTCTCCGCCGCGGCCGGCCTCGCCGTCATGGTGGCGCTGTTCCGCGGCTTCTCCCGCCGCGAGGAAAAGACGATCGGCAACTTCTGGGTGGACCTGACACGCAGCACACTCTACATCCTGCTGCCGCTCTCCATTGTACTCGCGGTCATCCTCATCTCGCAGGGCGTCGTGCAGACGCTGCACGGTTCCGTCAGCGCGCAGCTCGTGCAGCCCGCCGCGGACGCGGCGGGCAAGGCGATCAGCGCGCAGACCATCGCGCTCGGACCCGCGGCTTCGCAGGTCGCGATCAAGCAGCTGGGCACGAACGGCGGCGGCTTCTTCAACGTGAACTCGTCGCACCCGCTGGAGAACCCCACGCCCATCTCCAACTTCTTCGAGCTGCTCAGCATTCTCGTGATCTCGGGCGCAGTGTGCTACACGTTCGGTCGCATGGTCGGCGACACGCGCCAGGGCTGGGCCCTCCTCGCCGCCATGACCATCATCCTCGTCGGCTTTCTCGCGCTCTGTTTCCGGGCCGAGCAGCACGGCAATCCGCGGCTCAGCGCGCTGGGCGCCGACCAGACCGTCAGTCAGCTCCAGTCCGGCGGCAACATGGAAGGCAAGGAGGTCCGTTTCGGCATCACTAACTCCGCGTTATGGGCGACCACGACGACCGCCGCCTCCAACGGTTCCGTCAACTCCATGCACGACTCGTATACGCCGCTGGGAGGGCTGGTGCCCATGGTGCTGATGCAGCTGGGTGAGGTCGTGTACGGCGGCGTGGGCTCGGGCCTCTACGGCATGCTCATGTTCGCCATTGTCGCGGTCTTCGTGTCCGGCCTCATGGTGGGTCGCACACCGGAGTACCTGGGCAAGAAGATCGAGCCGTTCGAGATGAAGATGGCCGCGCTCTGCATCCTCATCCCGCCCGCGGTCGTGCTGCTCGCCACGGCCATTACGGCGGCCGCACCCGCGGGCGCGGCCTCGCTGCACAACACCGGCGCGCACGGATTCAGCGAGATCCTGTACGCGTACAGCTCCATGGGCAACAACAATGGCAGCGCGTTCGCCGGCTACAACGCGGCCGTTCCGCTGGTGGACACCATCGGCGGCATCGCCATGCTGATCGCTCGCTTCTGGCTCATGATCCCCGTGCTCGCCATTGCGGGCTCGCTCGCGCGCAAGAAGACGGTGCCGGCGGGTGCCGGCACGCTGCCCACGCACACGCCGCTGTTCGTGGCGCTGCTGGTCGGCGTCGTGCTCATCGTAGGTGCGCTCACGTTCCTGCCGGCGCTCGCGCTCGGTCCCATTGTCGAGCACCTCCAGATGCTTCACTGAACCCGGACCTGATCATGTCTGAACGCATTGAACGTCGCTCCCTGTTCGATCCGCGGATCGCCCGTCGCGCGCTCGGCGACGCCTTCCTCAAGCTGAGCCCGCGACATCAGATCCGGAATCCGGTGATGTTCGTGGTGCTGGTGGGCGCCGCCCTCACCACCGGCCTCGGATTGCAGGCGCTGCGCGGACACGGCGAGGCACCGGCCGGCTTCATCATCGCCGTGTCCATCTGGCTGTGGTTCACGGTGCTGTTCGCCAACTTCGCGGAAGCGATGGCGGAGGGTCGAGGCAAGGCGCAGGCCGACGCGCTGCGGCGCACGCGCACCGAGACAAAGGCCAGGCAGCTGCTCGACCCCGATAACCGCGAGTTATACGAACTGGTCGCGGCATCGTCACTGAAACGAGACGAGGTGGTGCTGTGCGTCGCCGGCGATGTGATCCCCGCCGATGGCGAGGTGATCCAGGGCGTCGCCTCCGTCGATGAGAGCGCGATCACCGGCGAAAGCGCGCCCGTCATCCGGGAGGCGGGCGGGGACCGCAGCGGCGTGACCGGCGGCACGCGCGTGCTGTCGGACTGGCTCGTGGTCCGCGTGACCGCCGAACCGGGACAGTCGTTCCTCGATCGCATGATCGGGCTGGTCGAGGGCGCCGCGCGCCAGAAAACGCCCAACGAGATCGCGCTCGACATTCTGCTCGCCGCGTTCACCATCATCTTCCTGCTCGCCTGCGCGACGCTGGTGCCCTTCTCGCTCCTCAGTGTTGCCCAGGCGGGCCACGGTAGCCCCATCAGCATCACCGTGGTGACCGCACTGCTCGTCTGCCTCATCCCGACCACCATTGGCGCGCTGCTCTCCGCCATCGGCATTGCCGGAATGGATCGCATGATCCAGGCGAACGTCATTGCCACATCGGGGCGCGCGGTCGAGGCCGCCGGTGATGTCGATGTGCTGCTGCTCGACAAGACCGGCACCATCACGCTGGGCAACCGCCAGGCCGTCGAGTTCGTGCCGGCCGCGGGCATCGAGGCCAGCCGCCTGGGCGATGCGGCGCAGCTCGCCTCGCTCGCCGATGAAACGCCCGAGGGACGCAGCATTGTCGTGCTGGCAAAGCAGCAGTTCAATCTGCGCCAGCGCGACGTGCACCAGCTGCACGCGCAGTTCGTTCCCTTCTCCGCGCAGCTGCGCATGAGCGGCGCCAACCTCGACGGACGGGTGCTGCGCAAGGGCGCGCCTGACGCGATCACCGCCCACGTCACCACTCTGGGTGGCACCATGCCGCCGGATGTCGTGCAGTCCGTCGAGCGCATTGCGCGCAGCGGCGGCACGCCGCTCGTCGTCTCCGAGAACGAGCGCGTCCTCGGCGCCATCAACCTCAAGGACATTGTGAAGGGCGGCATCCGCGAGCGCTTCGGTGACCTGCGCGCCATGGGCATCCGCACGGTCATGATCACGGGCGACAACCCGCTTACTGCGGCGGCGATTGCCGCGGAGGCCGGCGTCGACGACTTCCTTGCCGAAGCCACGCCGGAGGACAAACTCAAGCTTATCAGGAAGCACCAGGAAGGGGGTCACCTCGTCGCCATGACCGGCGATGGCACGAACGACGCGCCGGCACTGGCGCAGGCGGATGTCGCGGTCGCCATGAACGCGGGCACGCAGGCCGCCCGCGAGGCCGCGAACATGGTCGACCTCGACTCCAACCCCACGAAGCTGCTCGAGATCGTCGAGATCGGCAAACAGCTGCTCATGACCCGCGGCTCGCTGACCACGTTCAGCATCGCCAACGACGTGGCCAAGTATTTCGCGATTCTTCCCGCTGCGTTCGTGGCGACTTACCCGGAGCTCAATGCGCTCAACATCATGCACCTGGCCACACCCGAGAGCGCCATCCTCTCCGCCGTCATCTTCAACGCGCTGATCATCGTTGCCCTGATCCCGCTGGCGCTCAAGGGCGTGAAGTACCGGGCAAAGGCGGCGGCGAGGCTGCTGCGGGACAATCTGCTGGTCTACGGCGTGGGCGGTCTGATCGCGCCCTTCATCGGCATCAAGATCGTGGACATGCTGCTCGTCACATTGCGCCTCGTGTGACGCGGAGGAAACAACCATGCGCGAACAACTCAAACCTGCGGTTATCATGCTGGCGGCCTTCACGCTGCTCACCGGGATCCTCTACCCGCTGGTCATGACCGGCTTCGCCCAGCTGGTGTTCCCGCGTCAGGCCAATGGCAGTCTGATCAGCCGCGACAACGTCGTGGTCGGCTCCGCGCTCATTGGCCAGCGCTTCAGTGGGCCCGAGTGGTTCTGGAGCCGTCTGTCTGCAACCGGGCCGCAGCCGTACAATGCCGCGAGTTCCTCGGGCTCGAACTACGGGCCGACCAGTGAGGACCTGGCAAAGGCTGTTGCTGCGCGCGTGAACGAGCTGCATGCAGCGGACCCCACGGTGACCGGACCGGTGCCCGTCGACCTCGTCACTGCGTCGAGCAGCGGTCTCGATCCCGATATCTCGCCCGCGGCGGCGCTCTACCAGGCGCACCGCGTGGCCATGGCGCGCAGCCTGTCTGTTGATTCGGTGAATGCGCTCGTGCATCGTCATGTGCAGGGCCGCACGTTCGGCTTTCTGGGTGAGCCGCGCGTAAACGTGCTGCGCCTGAACCTCGCGCTCGATTCTCTGGCCCGCGCGGGCGGGGCCAGGGGCGGGCCGTCGCAATGATGCAGAGCGCGCACGGTTGCACAGGGGACGCCGACTTCTGACGAACGGTTAGCGTGGAGAACGCACGCCCCGATCCAGACGCCCTGCTCGCGCAGGTGAAGGTCGAAGCCGAACGAAAGCGCGGCCGCCTCAAGGTCTTCCTGGGGGCGGCGGCAGGCGTGGGCAAGACCTACGCCATGCTCGAAGCCGCGCATCTGCAGCAGCGCGCCGCCACCGATGTCGTGGTCGGCGTCATCGAAACGCACGGCCGCGCCGAGACCGAAGCGCTGCTCGACGGCCTCGAAGTACTGCCTCGCCGCAGCATTGCGCACGGCGGCGTCACGCTCACGGAATTCGACCTCGACGGCGCACTCGCACGCCACCCCGCACTCATCCTTGTCGATGAGCTGGCGCACACGAACGCACCCGGCTCGCGCCACGTCAAACGCTGGCAGGATGTCGAGGAACTGCTCGATGCCGGCATCGACGTGTACGCGGCGATGAACGTGCAGCACCTCGAGAGCCTGAACGATGTCGTCGCCCGCATCACACACGTGCGCGTGCGCGAAACCGTTCCTGACGCCGTGCTCGAGCAGGCGGACGAGATCGAACTCGTGGATCTGCCACCCGGGGAACTGCTGCAGCGCCTGCGCGAGGGCAAGGTCTATGTGCCGGAGCAGGCGACGAGAGCGGCGCAGTCCTTCTTCCGCAAGGGAAACCTCATCGCACTCCGCCAGCTCGCGCTGCGACACCTCGCGGAACGCGTCGACGCCCAGATGCAGGTGTATCGCCGCGCCACAGGTGTCGCCGAAACCTGGCCGGTGCGCGAACGGGTGCTCGTCGCCGTGGGCGCGGCGCCCAGCTCACAACGGCTGGTGCGCGCCACCAAGCGCATGGCGGAACGGCTCGGCGCCGAATGGATCGCCGCATTCGTGGAAACACCGGCGTACACCAGCTGGTCCGAGGCGGACCGCTCCCGCGTCTGGGAAACACTGCGCCTGGCCGAACAGCTGGGCGGCCACACGGTGAGTGTCAGCGGCACCGACACGGCCACCGAGCTGTTGAGTTACGCGCGCACGCACAACGTCACCAAGCTGGTCGTGGGCAAGCCCGCGCACACGCGCATCCGCGACCGACTCCTCGGCTCGCTGCTCGACAACGTGGTGCGCGCCAGCGGCGACGTCGATGTGTACGTGATCAGCGGCGAGCCGGGCGAGGAGGCCGTGCCGCGACGCGTGGCTGCACCCGTCGAGGACGCGCGCAGCGGTTACCTGTGGGCCATGCTCGCGGTCGTCGCCTGCACCCTCATCGGCAGCGCGATGCGGCCCTGGTTCGAACTCGTTAACATCGTGATGGTATTCCTGCTCGCCATCACCATGGTGGCGGCACGCCTGGGCCGCCGGCCATCCATTCTGGCCTCCATCCTGAGCGTCGCCGCGTTCGACTTCTTCTTCGTGCCACCGCACCTCACCTTCGCCGTTTCCGACACGCAGTACGTGATCACCTTCCTCGTGATGCTGGCCGTGGCGCTCGTCATCTCCAGCCTCACGGCGCGACTCAAGCTGCGCTCGCAGAGCGCGCGGCACCGCGAACAGCGGACAGCCGCACTCTACGAGATGAGCCGCGACCTGGGCCAGACGCCCGAGCTGGATCGCGCCCTGCAGACCGGCGTGCGCCACATTGCCGCCGTGTTCGGCAGCGACGCAGCCGTGCTGCTGCCGGACGCGCAGGGCCGGCTGGACGTGGCCGCCGCGGCAGGCCGGCCGTCACTCGATAACCATGAGTTAGCCGTCGCCCGGTGGGCCTTCGACCACCGCAAGCCGGCCGGCGCCGGCACCGACACCCTGCCCAGCGCCGCCGCCCTGCACGTGCCCCTGGTGGCGGCGCGCGGCGCCGTGGGCGTGCTCGCCGTGAAACCGGCCAGTGGGGCTCGCCTGCGCGATCCCGAGCAGCTGCACCTGCTCGATGTCTTCGCGCGCCAGATCGCCGCCACCATCGAACGCGAACGGCTCGAGGAAGAAACCCGCCGCGCGCGCCAGCGCGAGGACATGGATCGGCTCAGGACCGAGTTCGTGACGCGCGCTTCCCGCGAGCTGCGCGCGCCGCTCGCCAGCCTGGCCTCCAACCTGGACCGGCTGGACCAGTCGCTCGCCCCCGAATGCAGCCGTGAAGACCGCGCCCGCCTCGCGGCCGCCAGCATTGACCTCGCCCGCGTGCGCCGCCTGGCCGATGAGCTGCTGGACTTCACGGCACTGGAGGAAGGACGCACCGCACTCACATTGAAGCCGCTCTCACCCGCGCAGCTGGTTCAGGACGCGCTGCAGGCTTTCACCGCGAGGCCGGGCCCGCACCCGCACGTGGATACGGAAGTGGACGACGACGCACCCGCTGTCCTCGTCGATCGGGAGCGCATAACCGCGGTGTTCGCAACACTGCTCGCTAACGCCGCCCGCCTCGCTGGTCGCGAAGGCCGCGTCACCGTGTACGCCGATGAAGTGCGCAGCGCCGTGCAGTTCTCCGTGGTCGACAACGGCCAGCCGATCCCGCTCGACGAGCAGGCCGCCATCTTCGACCCGCTCACCGGCGAGGCAGATCAGCCGGTCACCGGCCTGGCACGGGCCCGCCAGATCGTGCGCGCTCACGGCGGCGCCCTGTGGCTCGATTCCGGCCCCGGCCGGGGCAACATTCTTTTCCTTCACGCTGCCCGCTCGCTGACCGGCGCCGCTGGCGAGGCATCACCGCCGCCGCGTACTCTCCGGTCCGACCATCGCAGTCTCACACCGGAGAGCGGAGCGCGGCGGGATGACAGACTTCGAGGCAGGCAGCCCGATTTCGCGCCGCGAGGCCGTAAGACAGCTGGGTTCGTCCACCGCGCTCGCCCTGCTCGGCCCTGCCGCGCGCTGGCGCAGCTCCGCGCTGCGTATCGCCGGGCAGGCGGTGGAGATCGCCGCGGTCGCCGTCAGTCCCGCAACCCTGCGCATCCGCGTGCAGGCCGCTGTCCCATCCGCCAGTGCCATCCCGGACGATGGCGCGCTCGTCGGAGCCGTTCCCCCGCCGGCGACACGCGTGGCCCCGTCCGATAACAGTCCGGTTAGCGTGGGCGCGTTCCGCGTGGCGCTCGCGGAAGCGCCGCTCAGACTGCGCATCGCGCGGCCGGACGGGCGCATGGTGCAGGAGCTGCGCATTGACGAAGCCACCGGCGAAATCACGTTCGATCCCGGCCGCGGCCCCATCCTCGGCATGGGCGAGGGCGGACCGCAGTTCGATCGCAGGGGCGCGAGCTACAGCATGCGCAGCGGACAGGGCGGTTATCAGCTGCGCACGCACGGTGGCCGCGTCCCCATCCAGTGGCTGGTCAGCACGGACGGCTGGGCGCTCTATGTGCACCAGCCGCTGGGCAGCTTCGATCTCAGCAGCGCACCCGCGCGCTTCACACCGCCCCCGGGCGCCGCGCTGCCGCTCGACATCTTCATTGTCGAAGCACAGGACCCGGTCGCCATCATGGGCGAGTGGGCTCGCCTGACCGGCCGGCCCGAATTGCCGCCGCTATGGTCGTTCGGCTACCACCAGTCGCACCGCACACTCTCCGGACCCGGGGAAGTGCTGTGGGTGGCGCGCACCTTCCGCGAAAAGCGGCTGCCCTGTGATTCGCTGATCTACCTCGGGACCGGCTTCACGCCGTCGGGCTGGAACACGCGTAACGGCGAGTTTGACTGGAACCCGAAGGTGTTCCCCGACCCGCAGGCCATGCTCGACCAGCTGCACGCGCTGCACTACCACGTCGTGCTGCACGTCGTGCTGGAAGGCCGTCGCCTCATCGGCTCTGTCGGCGACCCCTGCCCCGATCCACCAGCCACCACCGGCTCGGGACAGAACTGGCCCGACGAGCAGCGCGTCGGCTGCTACTGGCCCATCCATCGCAAGGTGTTCCAGCAGGGCATCGATGGCTGGTGGCCCGATCAGGGCGATGGCCTCGACGCTGCATCCCGCCTCGCTCGCATCCGCATGTACTGGGATGGAACACAACTGTTACGCCCGGGCCAGCGACCCTTCGCGCTGCACCGTAACGGGTATGCGGGCATGGCCAGGTACGCGGCATTCCTGTGGTCAGGCGATGTCTACTCGACGTGGGAAACGCTGCGCACGCACGTGGCGGTCGCCATTAACACGGGGTTGAGCGGCATTCCATGGTGGGGCACCGACATCGGCGGTTTCGTGCCCACGCCCGAGTACACCGGCGAGCTGCACGTGCGCTGGTTCCAGTTCGGCGCCTTCTGCACGCTGTTCCGCGCGCACGGTCGCACCTGGCACCTGCGTCTGCCATGGGGCTGGAACACCGGCGAGCTGGGTCACGACGAGATCGCGAACTACACGGGCGGCGCCGGCAATCCGCCGCCCGAAGAATTGCACAACGCGCAGGTCGAGCCCATCTGCCGCAAATACCTCGAGCTGCGCTACCGCCTGCTGCCGTATCTCTACACGGCCGCGCGCGAGACGCACGACACGGGAATGCCCGTCATGCGCGCGCTCTGGCTGCACTACCCCGACGACCCTGCCGCCGCGGCCCGCGCCGACGAGTACCTCTGGGGCCGTGACCTGCTCGTCGCGCCGGTACTCGAGAAAGGCGTCACCCGGCGCACCGTCTGGCTGCCCGCAGGCGAGTGGTACGACTTCTGGACCAGCGAACGCCTCGCAGGCGGCCGCGAAGTCGTGCGCCCTGTCGATCTGCAGACGACGCCGCTCTTCGTGCGCGCCGGCGCCATCCTGCCGCTCGGTCCCGTGCGCCAGTACACGAGCGAGCCCGTCGACGAACCGCTCACCCTCATGGTTCATCCTGGTCAGGATGGACAGGCCAGCGTGTACGAAGACGATGGCCTGACGCTCGATTATCAGAAGGACGGCGGCATGCGCATGCTCATGGAGTGGCGCGACGCGGACCGTACACTGACACTCCGTCTTGCGGATGGGTCGCACATGCGTCCGCCGGCGAGTCGCCGCATTGAAGTCCGCCTGGCCGGTGAGACCGCCATCCGGCGCGTCACCTTCAACGGGGATCGCCTGCAGGTCAGTCTCTGAGCGGACGCCCCCGCCCCACCAGCCATCCGGCCTGTGTAACAGCGCCCGATCGCAGCGTGAGCCGCCCTCCCTGGTAACACGGCCTTTACAAAACGTTGACTGAGTCGTTGCCGGTTCAACGTATCCGCCAGTCTACCTTTCAATCTACCTTCCCGACCGTGGCAGCCCCGCTGGCGGCGGCCACGCACCAGAGCGCGTTTCCTCAGATGAGGATTGGCGGATGAGAAAACTCGGTTGTGCGCTCCTTCTGGGCGCACTCATGGGTCCCGTGCATGCTGCGGCTTCGCAGAATGAGGTCGGCTCGGAGCAACGCATGGCCGGTCGCATTGTCGGACGGATCGTTGATGCGGCAACCGGCCGGCCGGTTTCCGGTGCGCAGATCCAGGTGGTTGGCACAGGCATTGGAACGCTGTCCCGCGTGGACGGCCGTTACACCCTTTCCGACGTTCCCGCGGGCACGCACGCGATCACGGTCACGTTCATTGGCTACGGCGCCAAGACCGTGGAGGGCATTCAGGTAGGCACGAGCGACGCGGCCGTTCAGGATGTCTCACTGGCCACTGCCGCCCTCGCCATTGATGCGATTACCGTGTCGGCCACGCGCGAGCGCGGCACCGTGAGTGCTGCGCTCAATGCGCAGCGCACCGCCATTGGCGTGACCAGCGCGACCACGTCAGAGCAGATCGCGAAGAGTCCCGACAGCGATGCGGCCGAAGCCGTGCAGCGCGTGAGCGGTGTTACCGTACGCGACGGCAAATCGGTGTTCGTGCGCGGACTCGGTGAGCGTTACACAACGACCTCGCTCAACGGCGCCCGCGTGCCCAGCCCGGATCCGGAAAAGAAGGAAGTGCCGCTCGACCTGTTCCCGTCCAACCTGCTCGAAGCGATCACGACCTCCAAGACGTTCACCCCCGATCAACCCGGCGACTTCAGTGGCGCACAGGTGAACCTGCGCACACGCTCGTTCCCCGCGCAGCGCATGTTCCAGTTCACGCTCACGGGAGGCGCCAACAATCGAGCGGTCGGCCAGGATATCCCCATACCGGTCACCATGGGCCGCGAATGGCTCGGCCTGGCTGCAAGCGAGCGCAAGCTGCCGGTGCAGCTCACCAGTATCACGGACTTCTCGAATCTCACGCAGTCCGATGTCAACGGCCTGATCCGCGCACTGCCACGCGACTGGACATTCAACCAGGCGAGTGGCTCGCCCAACGTGTCCGGTGGCCTCTCCTTCGGCGGGGAAGACCCGGTGTTCGGTCACCGGCTGGGGTATGTCGGCTCGCTGACCTACGCGCGCAGCCAGGAAATCCATGAAGGCGAGATCACGGCGAGGGCGGTTCCCGCCGATGCGTCCGGCACGCCCAAACCGTACAATACCTTCATCGGCTCCACCGGCCTTAACAGCGTGTTGTGGGGTGGGCTGCTCAACCTGAGCACCTACCTGGGCCGCACCACCAGGATCGAGCTGCACAACACCTACGACCGCAGCGCGGACAACGAGGCGCATCAGGACTGGGGCACGCTCGAGGAATTCCAGGGTCAGGTGGACAGTGTGCGTCGCACGTCGCTGCGCTATGTCGAACGCAGCGTCCGCTCCAACCAGCTGCGCGCCGAGCATCAACTCAACGAGCACAACCGCGTCGACTGGTCGATCACCTCTTCCGGCGTCTCGCGCGTGGAGCCGGATCGCTCCGACCTGGCGTACGGTTACGAGTTCGCCCCCACGGGTGAGCGACTGCCGCTTTCCTGGCTGGGCTTCATCCCCGAGGCGGCCAAGCGCACCTCCAGCGATCTCACCGAGGACGTGCTCGAGGGCAGTGCCGCATGGCGCCTGTCCTTCGGGCCGGCCGACCGGGAAGTGCACTTCCAGCTGGGCGGTGCCTACCGCCGCACCAACCGCGATGCGGAGACGTCGTCGTACAACCTGCGCGCCCTGGGCCTGAGCGCCACGCAGCGCATGGCGACGCCCGATCAGCTGTTCTATGGCTCGTACACGACCGGCTCCGAAGCGCACATCACGCTCGAGCCCAACTCCGCGGGCGGCACCTACAACGCGACGGACCGCGTGTCCGCCGGCTACGCCATGACCGAGATACCACTCGGCTCGAAGCTGCGGCTCATCGGCGGCGCGCGCGTGGAACGCTGGAACCTCGACATGAATGCGGAGCCCGTCAGCCGCGCAGTGATCAACATCAAGCGTACCAACACCGATGTGCTGCCCTCGCTCGCGCTCAATGCCGGCATTGGCGAGAGGAATACGCTGCGCCTGTCGGTCTCACAGACGCTGTCGCGCCCCGAGTACCGCGAGCTGGCGCCCATCAGCTACCGCGACATGCTGGGTGACCGCGAAGTGTTCGGCGACTCCAGCCTGGTGCGCACACGCGTGCAGAACTACGACGCCCGCTGGGAGTTCTATCCGAACCTGGACGAAGTGCTGAGCATTGGCGTGTTCGCCAAGCACTTCGACAAACCCATCGAGCCCATCGACGTCGCCACGTCGGGGGTTTCGCAGCTGAGCTACATCAACGCCGAGGCCGCCTTCAACTACGGTGTCGAGCTGGAACTGCGGAAGACACTGGCTTTCCTGACCGAGTCTCTGCGCCCGGTGGCGGTCTTCAGCAACGTCACCGTCATGAAGAGCCGCATCAACACCAGCAACAGCAACCTGTCCGCTCTGACGAATGACAAACGGCCCATGGTGGGTCAGGCGCCCTACGTCGTGAATGCGGGTGTCTCCTGGGCCGGTGGCGCCGGCTCGACCAGCGCCACACTGCTCTACAATGTCGTCGGCAAGCGTATTACTTCGGCGGCCGTGACGCCCGTAACCGTCGATACCTATGAGCAGCCGCGTCAATTGCTGGACTTCGCCCTGCGCTTTCCGGTGCGCGGCGGACTCAGCGGCAAGCTGGATGCGAAGAACCTGCTCAATGCCGCGCACGAGAACAAACAGGGCAATGTGATCCGGTACAGGTACAGGACCGGTCGCGTCTTCAGCCTCGGCTTCAGCTGGAACCTGCAGTAGACCGCAGTCGCATCCGGTTCCGAACAGGACTGGCGCACCTGCACTGGCGCACCTGCACTGGCGCACCTTCGCGCCGGCCCGCGGGTGTAGGTATGCATGTGTCTGGACGGAGCACGACTGCCGGCGCGGTGTTTGCGCGCGCCCGCCAGGGTGCACGCGTTCCTGCCGTCTGACTCTTCCTTGTGCGACCGTATGGGCGCCGCGTGCGAACCACCACTCGTGTCACATGTGGTACACACGCGCATGCGCAGGGCGAGTGTGTGCCGCTCCCCCACGCATGCAGAATGCGGCTTCCGTGACCGTGTGACTGCATCGTTACCACCGCGTCGTCGCGCGCGTACACGTTCACGATATGCTGCGGGCTCCGGACATGGAGACCTCCCCACGCAATCGGAGAACGACACACATGCAAACCCGCTACCGCAAACTCCTGCTGCTGTCCACGGCGTGCCTGACCGCCGCGCTGGCGGCCTGCAAGAGCGACAGCACCGCACCCGCAACCGTGACCCCGCCCACCGGAGTGGCCGCCATCGCGACCTCACCCACGGCCGTGACAGTGACGTGGTCGCAGGTCTCCGGCGCCGACAGCTACATGGTCGAACGCGCGGAAGGCAGCGGCGCCTTCGCTTCCGTGCAGTCCGGTCTCACGTCGACGGTTTACCTGGACAACGGGCTCAAGGCGAACACGCTTTACAGCTACAAGGTGCACTCGGTGAAAGGCAGTGAGACGAGCAATGCGAGCACGGCCGCGACCGTGACCACTCCCGCCGAGGGCCCCAAGGTTGCGGTCGTTACCGGCATCACGCTCAACCGGACGTTCTACGCGGACACCGTCTACACGCTGAGCGGCTACGTCAAGGTCAGCAACAACGCGACGCTCACGATTCAGGCGGGCACGAAGATCGTGGGTGACACGCTGGTTCCGGGCAGTTCGCTCTGGATCCTGCGCGGCTCCAGGATCATTGCCAACGGGACCGCGGCCGCACCCATCGTGTTCACTTCGGCGCGCTCGAATCCCAACCGCAAGCCCGGCGACTGGGGCGGCATCATCATCGTCGGCAACGGTCTGATCAACCGCACGGCTAACCCGATCTTCACGGAAGGCCCGGTCGGCGCGGCCGAGAACTACGCCGGCGGCAATGACTTCAACGACAGCTCCGGCTCGCTCTCGTACGTACGCGTCGAATTCGCCGGCTATGACGTCTCCAACGGCGGCGGCCAGGAGCTGAACAGCATTTCCAGCTACGCCGTCGGCCGTGGAACTACCTACGATTACGTGCAGTCCATGGCCGGCCTCGATGACGCCTTCGAATCGTTCGGCGGCGCCTACGACATGCGCCACATGGTCTCCTTCGAATCGGGCGACGACCATTACGACTGGACCGAGGGCTACCAGGGCCGCGGTCAGTACCTGATCGCGCTGCAGACCTCCGTCATCCAGCCGCGCGCCGGCACCGGCACCGTCTCCAGCGATCCGCGCGGCTTCGAGGGGGACGGCTGCGAGATCGACAAGGCGGGCTGCACCTTCGCCAACACGCCCTACTCCATGCCCGGTCTGGGCTAACTTCACGGTTATCGGACCGGGCCCGGGCGTGTTCACCGCCACAGACGGCAACGGCGCCGTGGTGCGCCGCGGCTCGGGCGGCAACTTCGTCAACGGGATCATCGGCCGCTGGCCCGGCGTCGGCATCAGCATCCGCGACCCGGAAAGCAAGGCGCTGCTCAATGTGGACTCGCTCTACTTCCGCAACGTGATCCTCGCCGAAAACGGCAGCAACTTCGAGGCGGTCGGCGCCAACTTCGGCTCGCTCGTCAAGGACAATGCGGCCGCGTGGAAGGTCACCGAGGCAACGCTGGCGGCCCTTTTCACCGGCGCACTGCCCACAGGTGCGACCGCCGTTACCACGGCCAACATCAATATCGGGCTGGCCGCGACATCGCCCGCCGCAACGGGCGGACTGTCCTCGTTCGCGGGAACGCCGCTGTCGGCACGCACCCAGAACTTCTTCGGCGCCGCCATGCCGGCCACCGCCTACCAGGGCGCACTGGACCCGGCAGGGGCCACGTCGTGGATTGCGGGCTGGACCAACTTCCAGCGTAACTGACAACTGTCGCAGAACAGAATCGGCGGCCGGGGTGTCGATCACCCCCGGCCGCTGCAGCAGACTAACACGGCACTAACGCGACCCGCATGACCGGCACCATGAAGCGACTGCTCCTGCTGGCGCCACTCTTCCTGGCCACCGGCGCCTGCGGATCCGGCACGCCCGGAGCCGCGGCACAATCCAGCACGGCCTCGGCCGGCGTGGTCGACAGCGTCTTTCCCATGCCCGTAATGCTGGCAAGATTCCGCGCGGACCTGACTGAGCCAGCGTCCCTGAGCGGCGGCGCTGCCAGCCGCGACGCCCTCGTGCACCGGGTCATGGACGCGCTCGCGGCGAATGACACAATGGCTTTCGAAAAGCTGTCACTGAACCGCGCCGAATTCGCCTGGCTCTACTATCCGACAGCGCCAACCGCCCAGCCGCCCTACGAGCTGCCGCCCGCTCTCGCGTGGTTCCAGTGGCAGGAGCGAAACCGCAAAGGCGTGTTCCGCGCACTGCGCGAGTTCGGTGGCCGCAGACTCGACTTCCGCGGCTACCGCTGTGATGCGCAGCCGAGCACCGAGGGCGAGAATCGTCTCTGGACGGGCTGCGTCGTCACACTCGGACGTGACCGCGAAAAACCGGTCACACTCCACCTGTTCGGCGCCATCCTCGAACGCGACGGCCGCTTCGTAGTACTCAGCTACCAGAACGACTTCTGATGCCCGGAGTTCGCAGAGACTCGCAATCAGAACATCGGGGGCTGCGGAGAATGCTTGTCGTTTCCCGCGTCGCAATGCCGCAAGAAAAAACCGTCCGCCGCCATCGCGCCGAACGGTCGCCAATCCTTTCGATCCCGGATCGGTTCAATCCGTGATTCCGTTCAATACCGTGATTCCGTTCAGTTCGTAGTTCCCTGCAATCCGTAATTCCATTCAATCCGTTCCATCAAGACTGCAGTCCTCCGCGCCAGCCGCCGCGCCCTCAGCGCGCTCGGCGGTGAATGTATGCCCGGGCGAAGTTCATGACGTCCAGAGCGTAGCTGCGCCGTTCAGGCAGGCGGCGGGACCCCGTCAGGTTCAGGCCCTGATTCAATTCCCGGCGTACCTGGTTCTCGACGCGAATGGAACAGGCAAGCGGACCTGAGACGCGCGGGCCGCCGTCCGGCGACGGCGGCGGGTCATCGCAGAAGTCGGAAAGACGTCGCGCGTTCCCGCAATGCTGCCCACATGCGCGACAAACTCGTGCGCCAGTGTCGCCAGCAGATCCGCCTGGATCCGGTCTTCCGCGTCGGACCAGCCGGTGGCGCGTATCCAGCGCTCAATGCTGTCCACCTCGACTGCCAGCCAGACGCGCTCCACGACGTCCTCCCCACCCTTCTTGCCGCCTGCGGCCGACGGGGGCGGCGCCACGCGGAACACCACCCACGCAATCGGCGGCTCATCCTGCATGCCCTTCGCACCAGGCTCGGCAAGCAGCGCGCGCCGCTCCTCAGGCGCCGGACCACCTTCCGCATCCGGGAGGGCCGCCAGCTCCGCCGGTGTGCCGATCGCTACGGGTAGCCCGCTCGCAGCCAGTGACTCGAGCACGCCGGCTGCACGGGGCGATCCCGCTACCAGCAGCCGCAGCGCACTCTCCAGCCGTCCATCGATGACCCGCAGCGCGGGGACCTTCGCGTGGGATTCTGCCGGGACCTGCGCCGCAATCACGCCGTGGGCCGCAAGACCCGCGCAAACCAGCAACGGCGCTGCCGCCCTTCGCGCACTGAGAATGGTGGGCCGAGAACATGGGCCGCCTCCCTTCGACTGCTTGATTCGGCGCCCTAATTTACTGTTCCATCGTCTTTCGGCGACATACTTGTTACATCACCGATACATTGCCACCCTTGCTGGACTGCACCGGCGAGGGGCGCCGTCAACCTTGAGGTTCGACCCGTTACCGGCCGCGCTGGAGCCTTGCCATTCAGGTGCCGGCGCACGACGATCAGCCCGCTGCAGCACACCACGATGGAGGAGGACGCCCATGACAATGTCCCGGCGCACGGCGCTCAAGGTGGGTCTGGGAACCGGCGCGGCCCCGCTGCTGCTGGGCCATCCGCTGCTGGCCGAAGCAGCGGGTTCGCCGCGGGCGCCCGCAAACACCGCTGTTATCAAGGCCCGGCCGTTGCCCATGGAGGCCGTCCGCCTCACGGGGGGTCCGCTCGCCCACGCGCAGCAGCTCGATGCCCGCTACCTGCTCGAGCTCGAGCCCGACCGCATGCTCGCGTACTACCGCAAGCGCGCGGGCCTGCCGAGCCGAAGGCCGAGCCCTATGCCGGCTGGGATGGCGACGGGCGCAACCTCACGGGTCACATTGCCGGGCACTACCTCTCCGCCGTCAGCCTGATGTACGCCGGCCACCGGCGATGCGCGCTTCAAGGCAGCGCGCGGACTACATCGTGTCGCAGCTGAAGGAAGTGCAGGACAAGCACGGCGATGGCTATCTCAGCGCGCTGGAGAACGGACGGCGCACGTTCGGCATGCTGCAGAAGGGCGAGATCCGCTCGGCCGCGTTCGACCTCAACGGCGACTGGTCGCCCTGGTACACGCTGCACAAGACGTTCGCCGGGCTGCGCGATGCCTACCGCTACACGGGCAACCGCAGCGCGCTCGCGGTCGAGGTGAAGTTCGCGGAATGGGCGGCCGGCATCCTGGCGCCGCTCGATGACGCGCAGATCCAGCACATGCTCAACACCGAGCATGGCGGCATGAACGAGGTGTTAGTGGGTCTGCACGTGGACACCGGCGACGCGCGCTGGCTCGACCTCTCGTACAAGTTCGAGCACCTCGCCTTCATCGAGCCGCTGCAGCACCATCAGGATGATCTGGGCGGCAAGCACGGCAACACGCAGATCCCCAAGCTGGTCGGCTCGGCCGCGCGCTACCTCGATACCGGCAACGCCGCCGATCTCATTGCCGCGAGCTTCTTCTGGGATGCGGTGGTGCAGCATCACAGCTTCGCCTCGGGCGGCCACGGCACCGACGAGTACTTCACGCCGCCCGACAAGTTGAACGATGGCGTGGATGGCCGCACCTGCGAGTCCTGCAACGTCTACAACATGCTCAAGCTCACGCGCACGCTGTTCTCGCTGCAGCCCGATGCGCACATTGCCGATTTCCACGAGCGCGCGCTGTTCAACCACGTGCTGGCATCCATCGATCCGCAGGACGGCCGCGTCTGCTACATGGTGCCGGTCGGCCGCGGCGTGCAGCACGAGTACCAGGATCCGCTGCGCGACTTCACCTGCTGCGTCGGCACCGGCATGGAGAACCACGCACTGCACGGCTACGGCATCTACCACGAGGATGGCGACCGGCTGTGGGTGAATCTCTACGCGCCGTCCACCGCCGACTGGGCCGCCGCCGGTGTGCGCCTCACCATGGACACGGATTTTCCCGAAGGCGAGAGCGCTAAACTCACGTTAGCGCTGAAGCAGCCGCGCGCGTTCACGCTGGCGCTGCGCCGGCCGTATTGGGCAGGCGACGGCTTCGCCCTCCGGGTGAACGGCGAAACCATTGACACCTCTTCCTCCAACGCACCCTCGCCGCCGCGCATACCGGGCAGCCGGCTGTACGACTGGCCGTACCCCGTGAGCACGTTTGTCGAGGTGAAGCGCACGTGGAAGACAGGCGACACCGTAGAGCTGACACTGCCGAAGTCGCTCCGCCTCGAGCCCGTGCCCGACAATCCTCGCCGGGCCGCGCGTGATGTGGGGACCGCTCGTGCTGGCCGGCGACATTGGCCCCGAGCCGCCGCGTCGGCGCTCCGGCGATGACTCCGAGTCGCAACCCGACAAGGTCCCCGTGCTGGTCGCCGCGGACCGGCCGGTCGCCGACTGGCTGAAGCGCGTGGGCGACTCGCCCGTGCGCTTCCGCAGCGATGGGTGTGGGCCGCGAAGCGGATGCGGATGGCAAGCTGCACGACATCGACATGGTGCCCTTCCATCAGCTGCCTCGCCGGACCTATGCGCTGTACTGGGACTTCTTCACGCCCGAGGAATGGGAGAAGGAGCGCGCGGGATACGCCGCGGAGGCGGAGCGGCTGCGCAGGCTGGAGGCGGCCACCGTCGCCTGGCTGCAGCCGGGGGAAACCGTGTTCGAGCGGCAGTTCAACTACCAGGCCGGCGAGGGCGCCCAGCCGCAGCGCATGCTGGGTCGTCCCGGCCGCCACGGCAGCAGCTGGTTCTCCTACGACATCCCGGTCGAGCCCGCGCACCCCATGGTGCTGCTGCTCACGTACTACAGCGACGACCGGCGTGGCCTGCCCGCGAACTTCACGGTCATGGTGGACGGACAGGCGGTCTCACAACAGACGGTTAGCCGGAGCGAGCCGCGTCGCTTCTACGATGTGGAGATCCCCATCCCGGCCGCGCTGCTGCAGGGCAAGTCGAAGGTGACCGTGCGCTTCGAGGCGAAGCAGGGCAGTCAGGTAGCCACGATCTTCGGGCTGCGCATGATCCGTGGCGACGCGCCGCGCTGAAGCGCCGCCACCTCGCTGGCGCCACGACGCGTCGCACCGACCCACTTGTCGGCGCGCCGCTGCGCGGCTATCCTGACACAAGGAAATGGCGATGGAGTTCGCCTGAACCGTGGCCGCTGCAGGCCGCTGATGACTCCTCCCGCGGGCACGCTCGCCCGGGGAGGTTTTCTTCATCCGGAGTGGGAGGAAATGCTCTTTGCCATCGCGTTGGGCGGCGCGCTCGGAGCCGTGGCGAGGTACGGACTGGGCGGCTGGGCGCAGCAACGACTCGGTTCCGGTTTCCCGTGGGGCACGCTCATCATCAACATCACCGGCTCCATCCTGCTGGCGTTTCTCATACAGCTGCTGGAATCGCTCGCGGCGAGGCCGGAATGGCGGGGATTCCTGGCGATCGGCTTCTGCGGCGCCTACACCACCTTCAGCACCTTCAGCTACGAATCGATCCGCCTGCTGCAGGGCGGGCAGTTCTCCCGTGCACTGCTGTACATGGGCGGCAGCGTGCTGATCAGTCTGTATGGAACACTGCTGGGTTTTCGCATCGCCGCCTCGGTCCTGGCGCTGAGAGGATAGCCATGACACACACGTTCAAGGGCGAGCGCACGCTGATGCGCATCTTCATTGGCGAACGCGACCGTTATCACGGCAGGCCGCTGTACGAAGCGCTGGTCGAGCTGCTGCGCAAGCGCGGCTTTCCCGGCGCCACCGTGCTGCGCGGTATCGCCGGTTTCGGCGCGCACGCGCGCATGCACACGGACCGCATCCTCCGCCTCTCGCTCGACCTGCCCATCATCGTGGAGGTCGTGGCGCGTGAGGATGAGATCACCCGGGTCCTGCCCGATCTCGACACCATGATCGATGGCGGCCTGGTCACGCTCGAGCGCGCCCACGTCATCCTCTACCGGCCGCACGACGTGCCCGAGGATGAGCGCTGGCAGCACCGCATCGAGGGCCTCGAGTCCGCGGAATCGGAGAGTCCGCCCGAACCCGCATGATCCCGCTGACCGAGGGCCAGAACCGTCACCTGCGCGTGTGCTTCGCGGGTCTCGTCCGCGAGGCCGAGCGGATGGCCGACGAATTCCAAACACGCGGTTATGAAGCCGCCGCACTGGCCGCGCAGCTGCGCGCGCTCTCCGCGGAAACGCGCGCGCTGGCGGATCGGCTGGGCATCTCGGTGCAGACCGATCCACCCGATCCGCGGCGCCGGCTGCAGGCCTGGGCCTCCAGCTGGTGGGCCACCGTGCTCGATTGCGGGCCGCGCGCCCTGCGCGGCTGGGGCCAGGTCCATCCCGAGGCCGCGGCGCTGCTCGAGCCCGCGGTCGAGGATCTGGCCGACCGGCTCATGCGCGTGCAGCGCGCCGCCGCATACCTCGAGGTCACTCCCACGGACGAGTGAACGGATGCCAGGCGACACTGCCAGCGCCAGCACCGTGCGCGACGCTCGCCTCGCAGAACTCGCCAGCCTCGCCAGCCAGCTCGGACTCGATCGCGTCAGCCGCGACATCGCACAACTGGAAGAGCGCGTCCTTGCCGGCCGCTTCCATGTCGCCTGCATCGGTCAGTTCAAGCGCGGCAAGTCCACACTGCTGAACGCACTCGCCGGCACGGACGTGCTGCCCACCGGCATCACCCCCGTCACCACCGCGACCACGATTCTGGCGTGGGGCCCACAGCCGCGCGCAATGGTGCAGTATGCCGACGGCCCACCGGCGCAGATCGAGCTGAACGCCATCGCCGATTTCGTCGCGGAAGAGCGCAACCCCGGCAACCGCAAGGCGGTCGACAGGGTGCTCGTCGAGCTGCCCTCGCCCATTCTCGAGAACGGCCTCTGCCTGGTGGACACGCCCGGCCTCGGCTCCGTCATCCCGATCAACACCCGCACCACACGCGCGTTCCTGCCGCATATCGATGTGGCGCTCATTGTCATCGGCACGGACCCACCGCTCTCCGGTGAGGAACTGGATCTCATCGAGGAGGTGGCACAGCGCGTCGACCAGTTGATCCTGGTGCTCAACAAGGCGGACCGCCACGAGAGCGAGGAGCGCGAGGTCGCTGCGAACTTCGCTGTTCGCGAACTCGAGCGACGGCTGGGCCGCCGCCCCGGCCCCGTGCTGCACGTCAGTGCCCGCGAGCGCTTGCAGCAGCGCGGTCCGCCCCGCGACTGGGACCGGCTGGTGCAGCAGCTCACGTCGCTGCGCGACGCAGCCGGCAGCGCACTCGTGCGCCGCGCGGCAACGCAGGGTGTGCGACGACTCGCCGGCCAGGTGCTGGCTGCGATCGGCGCTCGACGCGCCGCGCTGGTACAGCCGGTCGCCGCCTCGCAGCAGCGTCTGGAGATGCTGCAGCAGATCGTGCGCGACGCGGAACAGGACCTGTTGCACCTGACCCACCGCTTCGCGGCCGAACACGAGCGCGTCAGCGCACAGCTGGACCGCCGCCGCAACGCCTTCCTGCAACACGCCGTACCCGCCGCGCAGCAGGCATTCCAGCACTGGTTCGACCGGGCCGCCGGACCGCAGCTGCGCAAACAGAGCGTTATGGAGGCCCGCGCCATTGCCCGCCGCTCGGTGGAGACCTGGTTCGTGGAAGAAGCCCCGGCAGTCGAGGCCCTGTACGCGGAGCTGGCCGATCGCCTCGTCGCCTGCGCCAACCCGTTCATCCAGCGGCTCGCGGCCAGTGGCGCCGTGCAAGCAGACGCCCTGTCACCGCCGCTCGATGCGGATGCCGCACTGCGCACGGCCCCACGCTACTATTTCACCGAGCTCGAGCCCGGCTCCGCGCCGCTGCGCATGACCGCACTGCGCGACCGCCTGCGTGGCACCGCCTCCCTGCGCCGCTCCCTGCAGCGCAGCATGCCGCAACTGCTGCAGCGCCTGATCGAAGTGAATGCCACCCGCATCCGCAACGATTTCGATGATCGCGTGCTGGAGAGCCGTCGCCGCCTCGCGGGTGAGGTGCGCGAGGCACTGCGCTCGACCCTGGACGCCGCTACCCTCGCGCTCGATCGAGCGCGCGAACTGTGGAGCGAAGGCGCAGAGGCCATTGCGGCCGAGCTGGCTTTACTCGACCGCGTCGAGCGCCGCGCGCGTGCTCTCTCTGTCGTTTGAGCGTTCTGCTCATTGCGCGCGGCGGACTCGGCTTGGAGGCGGTCAGTGCGGTATTCGCAAATGCGGGCTGTCACGGTTTCAGACGACGAAGCGCGGTCCGAGCCATTGTGAGCGGGCGAGCGCGTTCCAGTGGGCAGAGTCGTGCCGAGGATTGACTTCGCCGTTTCGGCGGGCGCGCCGGTGCGGGTCCGCGGCAGGTCGTGCCGTCTTGTCCGCCGAGCCGGCCGGGGGTGATGGGAGGGTTACTGCCGGGCAACGGCGGAACGGGCCGGGGAAGGGAATTGGGCGGGCCAGGGCGGTCAATATCCATTGTGCGTGTGCGTTACTGAGAAGTTGAAGGCATGGGCGGTTCGGTGGCATGTTGGCGACGAGCTACGTGAGACAGGGTTCAATGCTGTTGGGCGAGGGCGGGCACGATCGGCGGTGTGTTCTCCGGTTGACGACGTTCAGAGTTTTGGTGTAGGCGCAACTGGCCCGCGCACGCCCGAGGCTGTATCGTTACGCGCACAAGCTCAACCCCTGATCACAATGCCGATTCCTGACTTTCAAACGCTGATGCGGCCGCTGCTGGAGCACATGGCGGACGGTCGGGAACATCCCAACGATGAAACACTCGAGGCGCTGGCCCAGCAATTCGCCCTGACATCAGATGAGCGCGCTCAACTCCTGCCCAGTGGCAAGCAGACCATCTTCGTCAACAAGGTCGCGTGGGCAAAATCGCATCTCAAAGCGGCTGGCCTGATCGAATCACCTCGTCGAGCGGTTTATCGGATCACTGCGCGAGGCCGTGAGGTTCTCGCCAGTACGCCTGGCCGCATCAGCATGAAGACCCTTGAGCAGTTCCCGGAATACGTTGGCTACCGCGCAGGACGCGGCGATGGGCCGGCCAAGCCTACGCGCCCGAAGCCACCAATTGACGACCTCACTCCGGAGGAACACATCGAATACGGTTACGAGCAGATTCGAACCAAGCTTGTGACCGACCTCCTCGAGCGAGTTCGAATCTGTCCGCCGTCGTTCTTTGAGAACCTCGTCGTCGAGCTTCTCGTTGCCATGGGTTATGGCGGGTCAAGAGCTGACGCGGGTCGGGCGGTCGGCCGTGGCGGCGACGGCGGCATCGACGGAATCATCAAGGAGGATCGCCTCGGTCTGGACACTATTTACGTTCAGGCAAAGCGCTGGGAAGGGACGGTAGGTCGACCTGAAATCCAGAAGTTCGCGGGCGCACTGCAGGGTGTTCGCGCTCGAAAGGGGATTTTTATCACCAGTTCATCGTTCACGGCAGATGCCACGCAGTACGCGGCCAACATCGACAGCAAGATTGTACTAGTCGATGGTCAGGCGCTGGCAGGGCTCATGATCGATCATGACATTGGCGTTGCCCGCGTTCAAGCGTACGAGCTCAAGCGGCTCGACTCCGATTACTTCCAAGTGAGCGAATGAGCGGGTGCGTGGTTCCAAGCCGGCCAGCAGCTACATGGCGATCGAGATCGGCCAGTCGAAGTGGAATCTGGGGTTCAAGACGGCGCCGGCGCAACCGGTACGCGAGCGAGTGATCGAGGCACGGGACAGAGAAGCGCTTCTGGAGGAAGTGGCACGTGCGAAGCGGCGCTTCAGTCTGAAGAGCGATGCGAAGGTGGTGTGCTGCTACGAAGCGGGACGTGAGGGATTCTGGCTGCACCGGTTTATGGAGGCGAACGGAGTGAGAAGTCTGGTGGTGGATGCGACGAGCTTCGAGGTGCGGACAGGGCGGCGGCGAGTGAAGACGGACCGTGTGGATCTGACGAAGCTGCTGCGCATGCTGGTGGAGTACTGTGGCGGAGAGGTGCGCACCTGGAGCGTGGTGCAGGTTCCGAGTGTGGAAGAGGAAGACCGGCGGCAGCTGCACCGGGAGCTGGAAACGCTGAAGCACGAGCAGACGCGGCTGACGAACCGAAAGGGACTGCTGGCCAGTCAGGGGTTGCGGCTCGAGCTGGTCACGGACTTTCTCGCACGCTTGAGCCGTGCGCGGCTCTGGAACCGGACGAAGCTCCCTGCGGCCCTGCGGGCACGGCTGGAGCGGGAGTGGGAGCGAGTGTTGCTGGTGAAGCAGCAGATCCGGCGAGTGGAAGCGGAGCGGCGGCGACTGCTCCGCACGTCGAGTGAGCCCGCGTACACAATGGTGCGTCGCCTGGGATCATTGAAAGCGATCGGCTTGAACAGTGCCTGGACCTTCAGCATGGAATTCTTCAGTTGGCGACAGTTCCGCAATCGACGTCAGGTGGGAGCGCTGGCGGGACTGGTGGGTACGCCGCACAAGAGCGGCGAGATGGACCACGAGCTGGGGATCACCAAGGCGGGGAACCGGCAGGTCCGGGCGATGGCGATCGAGATTGCCTGGTGCTGGCTGCGCTTCCAGCCGCGAAGTCAGCTGAGCCGCTGGTACGAAGCGCGCTTCGGTCATGGCGGGAAACGCATGCGGCGGATCGGCATTGTGGCACTGGCGCGCAAGCTGCTGATTGCGCTCTGGCGCTATGCGGATGCGGGCGTGGTACCGGAAGGCGCGAAGCTGCGTACGGCCTGATCGGAAGCAAGCACCGCTGTTTGACAGACGACGTCGAGAGGTGGAGCTCGTTATGGCGGGTGGTTCTCCCATGAGGAAACCGTACGTTAAATGGAGCCCATCCCGACAGCGGCTTCCAGGGCGCACGAGTGGATCGCGCGCATGCAGTAGAGGGTGACCGGCTCCCTTGCGGCCGGCACGGATAGAAGGGCGTGACGGCGCAGCCTGCCGCACAAACTCACGAAGCCGCCGACGTCGAGCCGTTCGCTGGAACAGTGTGAACAGCACTGAACGGAATCGTGTCGCTTGAAGCGTGGGGCTTGACAGCAGACAGTCCATAGAAGCGGCCATTGGTCCTTGTAGCTTGCATTAGTGCCCAGGTGGCCTCAGATTACGGCGCTCCGATTGCCAGGTGCTGTGACAGCCGTCCTGAGACCGGGGCGTCACCATCAGTAATTCCCAAGGATAAGGCACGTTGCCATGTCATCCAAGAAACCTACTGCCAAAGCAGCGAGCCGGCGTGTGCGAAGGCCGATCTCGTATCCAGCGCTGCTCATGACACAGAATCGCCACCGCTTTTATTTTGCCACGATCCCCGTGGATGATCTTTTTCCAAGTTGCTTCGTTTCCCGTCGTGATGACGATCCCGCAACTGGATTTCAGAGAGCGTTGAACGAGACGCGCGCAAATGACATCGCCGCCTACCTGGCAGCGGGTTCTGGATCGATTCCGAGCAACATCGTCCTATCCGCCCAAATGTGGCCGAGTTCTCGTACGCCCGCCGGACCAAGTCCTTATCCTTTGCAAGAGTGCAGGGAGCCTTTCTCGTAATCAATGGTCAGCACAGGCTCTGGGGTTATCAAAAGTGCTCGGTTCGTCATCGCGTTCCAGTAGCCATATACGACGGTCTCTCGCGCACTGAGGAGGCAAAACTCTTCATCGATATTAACACGACTCAGCGTGGAGTACCGGCCGCCTTGCTTCTCGATATCAAGCAAGTCGCAGAAATCGAAAGCGCGAAGGAACAGATCCTCCGGGAGTACTTCGACAAGCTCCAGAAGCATCCCCGATCCCCCCTTGCGGGCCGCCTGAGTGCAGCGAGATCGCTCAGCGGAAAGATCTCGCGCGTTACGTTCAATCGCGCGTTGTCGCAGATCCTTGACAGTGGTGTTCTTTTGGATGTTGACCCTGACATGCGGTTCAAACTCATCTTGAACTATCTCAATGCTTTCGACGCCGAACTCATCGATAAGCGCAATCTCACAAAGGCGGCGTTCTTTGAGGCCATGTTTGAAGTGCTCGATGAAGTTGTCCGGACCGCGATAAATCAACGCGGCAGTGCCAAGCAGGCCGATATACAAATGGTAGTCCGACCACTTGCACGCCTTGACCTCAGTTCTGGAATCACCGGACGCGCCACCCTCACCAAGCGCGGAATAGTTGCACTGTTTCACGCCGCTCTCCGCAAAGGGACTCCGATCTCCGAGGCAATGCTTTGAGCTTCCCCAAGGGCAACGTCTGGCAAGAGGCAAGGTCGCTCGCGCTGGATGCAATCCCGATCGGCGTTTCGCACACGTTCGGGCGACCCAACACGCTTGGCTCGTGGACGCAAGCGGGATACTTTACCGTTAGCGCATCATCGAGCAAAGGGTACACGCTCGTTGTGCCAGCGATGGAGTTCGGCTCGGCTCTCATCGGGAATGCGGAGTACCTGCTTGACCACGCAGCTGAGCACCAAGTGTTCCTTTGGCGCGCGCAGAGTAGCGGTGGTACTTGGAGTCCGGCGTGGCTTGTGATCACTTGGTACTATTGGGCCTTCTTCTTGGTGCTCGCCGCGACGCGTCTTATCGGTAGGACTGCGTGGTTCGTAGACGCGGACGTTAGCCGAGTCCTGGCGGCAGCCGGAGCCGCTGGGCGGAAGGCCGGGTCAGGTACCTACCGGGTCAACTGCGGGACGAGCGTCGGCGCTACCGCGAGAGAGATCTCCTTGCGAAAGGCGCACGGCAGGCTCCACGACAACGTCTGGAGGGCGTGGTTTGATATCTGTACTGAGTGGCTTCAGAAGTACCCAAGCGGAACCGGCTCAGCCGGTGAGGAACGCGCATTTCGCGCAATCAAGCGGTCAGGCGACATCCTCGGTCGCGAATGGCCGAGCGCCATACGCAATGCCATAAACTATCGTCCGGGGTTCGGCTATGATGCGGTCAGGCGGTCTGGGCGGCTTGGGCGAATCTGGTACGCTGGACACTGACAGGGTTCTAGAGATTAACGACGTAATCGATAGATTCGAATCGGCCGTTCCTGTCTCGGCGGGCGCCCTCGCAACCGCGCCACGCGCGGTTGCTCACCTCCTAATGTATCTGACGATCCTGCTTGACCGATTCGTATCGAACCTGCACGGCGAATTGCTCGACAGGAGTGGCATTGACCGGCGATGGTCCACGAGCCGCAACAGCTACCTTCGGGAAGCAGGCGTTGTGCTACGCGGGGGTGTATGGCCCTGCAATTAGCTGCTGAGAGGAGACAACCGGTCGGCCCGCCAAGGCGGGTGCGTGGTGATGCCCGCTTCGCCACAGAACCACGTGTATTCAGGCACGGACGCACGGCCGCTAACACCAGATTCACCCGGCGCAGCCTTCGGCTGTGCCAACCCGGGCTGGGATAGGTGTAGATTGGGAAAGGCGTTGGACACGCCTGCGCCGGGCTTCGCTCGGCTCTCGGCGCGTCGTGAATCAATGAACGTTATGCGCAATGCGATGCCAACCGGCATCGTGTCTCGACGTGAAAACACCGGCGTGCATAGACCCGTAACGACGGCCGCCTCGACTTGTCGTCCTTGACACTGCGCTTGGAGAGTCTAAACATCCCAAGACCGGGCTAGTTGGCGTCCCCCTTGAACGAGTTCGGGAACCATGCGTTGGCCATTCAAGCGCCGTCCCAAGCCTTGGCCTCATGTTTCGAGCGAGGAAATTGCGAAGCGAGCTCGCTTGCTCGTCCTCGACGACGCGGAGTTCTTCTATCTCCAGCTATTCCAACGCGATGGCTATACCATCGAACAATGGCAAGACGTCACTGACTTGCCGAAACTCGAGGCTGGCTACTTCGAATGTTATCCTGCTTGACATCCACGGCGTGGGTACAGCCATCTCCAAAGACGCAGGCCTCGGGGTCCTTCGGCATTTGAAGAAGGTCGCGCCGGCCCAAGTCATCGTCGCGTATTCAAACGCTGATTGGCCCCTGAAATACAAGGAATTCTTCGATCTTGCGGACGCGACACTTGATAAGCGCGCGGATTACGTTGAATTCAAACGAACCATTGATGACTTGCTACAACGACGGTTTTCGCTTGCCTTCTACCTAGACCGGATCGGTTCGCTATCCCATTCCGCCGACATCGAGCCAAGGCAGCTCCAGGAGGTGGCCAAAAGAGCCATTCTACTTCGCGACACAGACTCACTGGCCAGCTATCTTCGTGACGCCCGAGAGGAACGGCAGACAGTTGGCCTCATACTGCAAGTCGCGCAGGCTGGCATAGCGGTCCTGCAGCTATTGGTGCACTGATGGATACCCTTTTCTTCCCATTCCCGCACCTCTACAATGGCCATTACGGCGATGGCAGCCTCCGCCCGTGGCCGTCGCGATGCCTCCGTTGCATGGATCGGCCTTGTGAGCACGAGAGTAAGGAGGGCGCGCAGCTTTGCAAGTACGGCTTCAACTACCAACGAGTCGATAGCAAATTGCTGGTCGCGGGCGTGGTCCTTGAGGATTGGCTTTACGCGACACCGGCACGCAAAAGTCGCCGGCGTCAAGTGGTCCCTGTTCCGAACAAGGAATTCCAGGCGGCACTTGACTACTACCGCGCCCTTCTCAGTCGCCGAAAAGAAGAAAGGGAGATTAGGTTTACCGAAGAACGGGAAGACATTCTCGACGTGGACCAATTTCGGGTTGACTATCTCAAGTCCCTGAAGGAAGACATACAACGTGGCCTTGCGTTCGTACATGACTACAAGCAGATCAATGCGCAGATCAGTCAGAACATCAATGTGATCATCGAGGAACTGCACCCTGGCGGGACGTTCGAGGATAAACTAGGCCGTGCATCGCGGGCCGAACGCGCGATCTATGAAGCAGCTCGGTTCCTTGGAGAAAAGCTCAATGTGGCGAAATTTCTGCTACGCCCGGAATGGCTCACCATCGCATCGGAGTGCGTTGCGTTCCGCCTGCATGGCGCTGTGATCAAGTATGTCCGTATCTATCAGTCGTGGTTCGACGCCAAGAACCTCAGGGTGACTGTAGCTGGATCGAGCTATGCCAACGTCGTCGCAAACCCGCAGGCGTCGTCCGTAATCCCGCACACCCTTATCGACAATGCCGTGAAGTACGCCCCAGTTGGCTCTACAATTGAGATTTTCGTCCAAGATGAACGTGACGGGATCGTACTGGAGGTCTCCTCGCTCGGGCCGAAGATTCTGAAGGACGAAATCCGTAAGGTCTTCAGACCATTCTTCCGTGGTGAGGCTGCGCTTCAGGCCGTCGAGGAAGGCGCAGGATATGGTCTGTATCTGAGCCAACTGGTTGCGAAGGAACACCTGGGAACAGAGATAACCGTGGAACAACATGAGGAGCCTGATGCGGGGTACCGCGGAATGTATATGACAACGTTCAGCGTGAGGTTTCCATACCGGGCGAAAATACTCTAAGGCCCCAGAGCTCCGTTGTGCCGGTGGACTTGTGCTGCTAGAGCCGGGCCGCCCGCAACATGGCGGATCGAACGGCGCATAACACGCTGGGTTTACGCTGCGCGGCCTGCAGCCGCTGGCCGCCGCAGGCACGGGAAAGGGGTAGCACGGGGAGGCGTCGGACAGCGCTTCGCCCGGCTGTCGCCGGGCTCTCGCGGCGTCGTAAACCGCGGGACGTTGGCCGCCATGGTCTTCGCGCATTACATTATAGACTCTAAGGACCGACGAGGCGTGTTATGGCCAAGCTGCTCGCTGACCGAATGTAAAGAGACTTCTTGGTTCCGTTCTCCAGAACGCGAGCGAGGAGCTTCTCAACCCCAATGGCATCGAACTTCGACTCGGGAAAGAGGTCCTCTTTCACTCAACGGGGGAGGAGGCCGAACTCGAGGAGGGTATGTTCCTCAAGGTCTGCCCGGCGAAAGCGTGGTCATTTCTAGCCTAGAGGCTATTGACTTCACGGCCGAAGCAGTTCACAAGGTGCTGCCCAACCGCATGTTGATGGGCTTCATTACGCCCACAACCACGATAATGCGAGAGGGAATCTCGCAAGTTGCGACGAAGATCGATGCCGGGTTCCGGGGTTCGCTGAATTGGGGCCTTCGAAACGGTTCTGTCAAGGATCTCATCATTCAGTATGGGGAACCGATCTTCAAATTGACCATCCTCGTCCTTGAGGGCGAAGAGCGACCTGATTTCCCTTATGGTTCCCACCCGAGCCACCGATACCAAGATTCGGAGGGCGTTGTCCGCTCCGGCCGCCGCATACCTGCGGACATTCCGAAGCGTAAGCTGGTTGCCTCGAGCTTCGGGCAGCTCGATCCAAAGAAGCAACTACGCGAGGCGGGCTACCCGTTCGATCACATTGGTACGGAACTGACCAACTTGCATGGTAAATTCGAGGTTGTATCTGACGTGCGAATAATGAAGGACGAGTTCCAAGAACGCACACAGAGCCTTGCGAAGACGATCGAGCACGAGACCAAGGTGCTTTCTGAGAAAATCGAGGCAGGCCGTCAGAGCGTTCTTGAGAAGGTCGAGCTGTTGTTTGAGCGCAAAGTGCTGATGATGATCGGTATCATCATTGCTGCAGGCCCGATAATGTATGGCGGCGTGTCTTTCGCTCAAGGCAAACTGACTGGCAACACAATCGCATTTCTCGCGATTCTCGTGGGCGTCGTCATCCTAGCCCTCACCGCTGTGATTGCCGGCCGCCGGAAGTCGTAGTTGCAGTAGGCGTGGCCGATCCTTTGCAACTGAGCAGTGGGGGTGATCGTTTACAGAACGTTCGGGGGTTGATGGTCAGCGTTGTCGTTGCTGCAGTCGTCGTGCGTCCATGATACGGAAATCGTTGTTTCGTCAAGCCAACCCAGGTGAATGGGACCGAAATAGACGGACCAGACGGAGACGGCGATCGGTTCGAGCGCGACGTATTCGTGCGCGAGCAGGCGGCTCACATGGATGAAGCGCTTCTTCCAGCGGATGGAGCCGAGCTGACTGACCAGGCGTTGTTCGAAGTGCCGGGGATAGACCAGCGGTGAAGGGGTGCGTGCGAGCCGACGCGCGGACGGCGTATAGAAGGAAGCGGGGGTCTCCTGGCCCAGGCTTTCATGTGGACGCACGGTATTGTGGAAGGTGCGGAATTCGTTGAAGCGGCGCTGCTGCGCACGAAGCGTTGGAGCGGGTGGGGTGGCGGTGCGCTCGCCAAGCGTGCGATGCATGCGTTCATGCCGGCCGTTCTGATAGGGTTTGCCGGGTTCGATGGTCTCGGGGAGAATGCCCAGCTTGATCCAGTCAACGGAGAGCTGGGAGAGGCGTGCAAGGGCACGGGATGCGAAGGGATGGCCATTGTCGGTACGGATGCGATTCGGCAGTCCACAGGTGTGGAAGAGGTGATCGAATCGCCGTGCCGTGCTTTGAGATCGAGGCGGGTGAAGGCACGACACTCGAGCAGGAAGCGGGAGTAGCCGTCCTGGATCGTGAGCGGGAAGCAGGAGCGGCCATCGCCCGTCTTGAATTCACCCTTGAAGTCGGCGGTCCAGACATTGTTGGCATGGGCCATGGACGTGAATGGTGGCCCGGGATGGGTACGTCGGCGGGAAGGCCTGCGCGGCGTGACGCGCTGGTGCCGGCAGAGGATGTCGTGAATGGTATCGATGCAAGGCACGGTGTCGAACTTGTCGCGCAGCAAGCGCTGGATCTTGCGGGCACCGCACTCCATCTGGTCCCGCAGCGCAAGGATGCGCTGCACGACGGGCTGTGGCGTGGCGTGAGGGCAGCTCGTCGGCCGGTGCGAGCGATCGGCGAGCCCGGCGAATTGCTCGTCACGATAGCGTTGGAGCCATTTGTAGCCGCTGGGCCGGCTGATCCCGAACCGGCGGCAGGTCTCCGCAAACGGGTGCGTGGAATGCGAGGCCTCGATCGCAAAGCGAGCACGTTCGTCCATGATGGTTTGCGTCCTTCACGGCATGGAGCCTCCCGTCAAAAAAGGAAGGCTCACGTTACCAAGGCGACTGTAAACCATCGCCCCCGAACGATGTGTAAAGGATCAGCCTCGACCGAACCCCGGACGGCGCCTAACAACAGGTTCATGCGGAATCGCTGGCGCGACCCCGCCGCGCAACGGCCGAGGCGGGTAGCTCTTGAATGGCGTGAACGGGCTGGTGCCGCAAGCGGCTCCGGCCCGACATGAAACTCTGAGACGTTATCTGGAATCGTGCGAGGGACTTGTTCGTGAAGATGGCTGACATACACCTGGGACTATGCTGACCCAATGCCCGTCCTGACTTTGATCTTAGGCTGGGCATTGGGCCTGTTCTCTGGCCCCCTTGCCGAGGTCATTGATCGTCCCCGTCAACGCAAGAAGCTCAAGACGGCGTTGTTCGCAGAGCTTGGACAGCTTCGCGATACTTTTGCCATTCTGGCTCTGACCGTCGCTTACCGCCGCGCCCTCTTGGACGATCGACTGCTTGAGCGAATTCGAGCAGGAATCGCTAGGGTGACGGCGGGTCCGGAGGACGATGTTGACGGCATTCTCGGGATGCGCCGACTCGCAGGCATGTCAGCGCCAGATCTCAACGCCCTGAGCCACGCCCAAGGCCGTCCGAGCAGGCCTCTCCACTTGGTTCGCTACACGGCTCCATTCTTGGGAAGCCAAACAGTCGGGTTCGTCATCCTCTCTTTGGAGCTGCAACAGATGCTGCATTGGCTTAGGGATCAGCTTGACTTCTACAACTCGGAGGTCGATCTATTGATGCTGCTGTTTGAGAAGACCTTCGATTCTGCGATCAGCGCAGAGAGCCACGCGAGCGTACTGGCAATGCTCGACGAAGGATATCGCCGAATCGTCAATCGCGCTCTTCTGATCGTTGAATCAATCGACTTGGCCACGGGTCGGCATTCTGAGCCGTAAGCCGCAAGGACCGGCGAGGCCACGGCCTCAGCCAGCATGTGGGCTGTCCCGTCCGAGGGGGGGTTGTGTCGCTCGGAACCGTAGGGCTTGACAGCACACAATCCATAAAAGGCGCAAGCGGGCAACAGTTACAGTCAGCAAACAGATCCGGTGTAGGATAGAAGCGTGATGTCAAGAAAGCGCATTCCCCGGCTTGCACGTCAACATCTCCAGAAGGCGCGCGCGAGTGCTCTGTGCGCTGTTGAGAACTACAACCGGCCAGGCGGCGGCTTTCGTACTCGCACGTATGCAGTCCTGATGGTGATGGCCACCACGGCGCTTTTCCACGCGATCTTCTACGCACGCGGGATCAAGCCTTGGTACGTGCAAGGTGGCTCCGGTAAGGGTCTCCGTTACACACGGGTCGACGGCGAACCAAAGCATTGGGAACTCGGGGAGTGTCTCCGGCAGTACTGGGGCGACAAGAACCCGCCGGAGCGGAGCAACTTCGAGTTCTTCATCAAGATCAGGAACCGCATTGAGCACCGCGATCACCCGGAGCTTGATCCGGCGCTCTACGGCGAATGCCAAGCCCTGCTGATGAACTTCGAGGATCTTTTGGTCCACGAGTTTACCCCGAACCACGCGCTCACGGCTTCCCTAGCAGTATCCCTTCAATTCTCAGCCCTACGTCCGGAATCCCAAGCCGCGGCGGTAAGAAGCCTCGAGAAATCCGCCGCCCGCGATCTCCTCGAGTTTGTCCGGACCTACCGAGCCGGCCTGCCGCCAGAGGTTCTTGCAAGCCCCAAGTACACGTTGAGTGTGTTCTTGGTACCGAAGCTCGCCAATCGTGAGAGTGCCTCTGACTTGTCGATCGAGTTCGTCCCGTACGATCCCACGAAGCCTGAGGAAATGGCCCAGCTCGCGAAGGTGGCCGCGCTCATCAAGGAGCGCCGCGTTCCCGTCGCATTTGCCGACCTACTCAAACCGAGCGAGGTCGTGAAGCGCGTTGCCGCCGAGTTGCCATATGTCTTCACGCAGGATACACACACACGAGCGTGGAGGCATTACAACGTCAGGCCGCCAACGAACAGCAAGCAGAAGGAAAAAACAATCGAGCAATTCTGCGTGTACGACGCCTTCGCGGATGCGTACGGGTACAAGGAGGCCTGGATAAGGCACTTGGTCGAGAAACTTGCCGACGCCAACGAATTCCGAGCGGTCACTTCCAGGCCGCCCGTCCGGCGACAGCAAAAGGCCAAGACATGAATCACTGTAGACCCGAGACAGTGGCCGATCCCAGCCGTTGTCCTGAGCAGTGGCAGGCCACGGTGTCGAACACCCTGCAAGCGCTGGATCTTGCGGGTACCGCACTCCATTTGGCGCAGCGCAAGCATACGCTGCACGACGGGCTGTGGCGTCGCGTGAGGGCATTGTGGGCCGGTGCGAGCGATTCGGCGAGCCCGGCGAATTGCCCGTCACGATAGCGCTCGGAGCCACTTGTAGCCGGTGGGCCGGCTGATCCCGAAACCGCGGCAGGTCTCCGCAAACGGGTGCGTCGAGTGCGAGGCCTCGATCGCAAAGCGAGCACGTTCGTCCATGATGGTCTGCGTCCTCCAGAGCATGGAGCCTCCCGTCAAAGGGAAGGCTCACGTTACCATGGCGACTGTAAACCATCACCCCCGAACGATGTGCAATAGGATCAGCCTCTGCCGAACCACCACGGCATTTAGCACGCCATTTCACGCTCGGCGGTCTGTCGGCCGCCGGCCCGGCAGGCTGTTGATCGGGCCACGCGACGAAGGGCGCGGACATGCTTGCGCCGCCCTTGCTGTCGCCTCCGGCGCGTCGTGAACAGAAGAAACGATCTGCCACTGACCTCAATCGCGCGAAATGAAACTCACTTTTTGCGGACTGGCGTTGGCGATGATTGCGGCGGGTTGTCGTGGAAGCGACCCGGTTGGTCTGCATCGCCTCACCTTGACGCCGGCTGGCGGCTTTGGATCGGTGGACAGTAGTCTCAGCCTTCGATCCATCGGCAGCATCGCCCTGACACACGGTCGCGGCGACACGCTGCTCGTGACGACTCGCGGCGGAGCGCCGGTTCGAGCGCCCATCCGCCGTTTCAGCCCGGCTGAGGCGCACCCGCCGCCGGCAACGGTTCCACCCGCACGCCGCTCACATCCAGCACCTGGCGCGCGTGCGCGACCGGACTCCAGAGCGCGGCGCGAAGACGTCCCGCCGCGCCCAGGGATGCGCGCAGCTCGCCGTCGTCCAGCAGCTGCGCGAGCGCGGCGGCGATCGCTGAAGGATCGCGCGGCGCGACGAGCAGGCCGGTGACGCCATCCCGCACGATCTCGGGGAGTGCCGCCGCGCGCCCGGCGACCACCGGCAGTCCCGCCGCCATGGCCTCGACGACGGCGATGCCGAACGCCTCCTGAACGCTCGGGTGGCAGAAGCAGTCGGCACCGGCATACTCGCGCGCGAGCGCCTGGTCATCGATGCGCCCGAGAAAGTCGACGCGATCGGCGATGCCGAGCCTGCTCGCGAGCCTGCGAAGACGCGGCAGCTCGGGACCGTCGCCGACGACGCGCACGCGCGCGTCGGCGAGATGCGGCGGCAGGAGCGGGATCGCACGCAGCAGGTCGGCGGTCCGCTTGCGACGATACTGGTGGCCGACGGCGAGGATCGTGGGCCGCGCGCGTGACGCCGCGGCCGGGGCCGCCAACCGCATCACCGGCTCGGGCACCACGGCGACGCGCTCTGGCGCGATGCGGTATCGGTCGGTGGCGATGCCCGCCGCATACCGGCTCGGAACCACGACGCGATCCGCGCGTCGGACGTTCGCCAGTTCGAACGCGGCCGCGAGCCGCCGCTCCAGGACGGCCGGTCCTCGCTCGTGGGCAGCCTCGTCGGCGGCGACGCCCTTCAGCATCACGATGTACGGTCGGTCGATGCGGAGCGCGAAGCCGTCCAGGTCCACGCCGATCACGAGTTCGAACGCGCGGAAGTCGCGCTCGCGGATCCGCCAGTTGAAGACGACGCGGGAGATAAGGCTCTTGCGACCTTCGTCGGCGCCCGGAAACGGCTCGACGTCGTGGCCGAGCTGCGCCAGGCCGCGCGCGAGCCCCCGCACGGCCATCGCCGTACCGCCGCCCGCCGCCGGGTCGCCCGGCCAGGACGAGATCAGCGCGATCCGCACCCGGTCGGCTCCCGGTCGACACGCGGCGTGTCGCCCGTGCACGGAACGCATGGCTCCTTCGCGAGTCCGGCCATGTGGCGCCTCCCATCCTGAAGCTCGATCGCGCAGCGTCGCAGGTCGGCGCGACTCAATCCCGCGCGGCCTCGACCAGAAGTGCTTCCCCGGTATCCGGCTCGAACGGCCGGCCGTCAAAACCACCCCATGCGCGGACCCGCCGCAGACCGGCCCGGCGCAGCCGGTCGCCCAGCTCCGCCTCGGTCCAGCGCCGACCCCGGAACGATGCTTCGACGCCATCCCCACCCGGAACGCGATACCGGTAGGCAGCATGCACGAATCCGCGGCCGGTCTCCGACCAGTGCTCATCGACCGTCATCGTCGCGCCGCGCGCGTCCAGAACGACCTCGGACCGCCGCAACCCATCCGACGACCGCGCACGCGCCTCCTTCGACGGCGTCCACCAGAGGAGCTCCAGGAGGAGCCGTCCGCCGCGCGCGAGCACGCGCCCGGCCTCGTCGATCGCGCGCTGGCGATCGCCATTGTCGGTCAGATGGATGAGCGGATCGTTCGGCGCCACTACACACCCGATCGAGGCACTCCGCACCGGCAGGCTCCTCATGTCGCCGCGGATCAGCTGAAAACCGCGACGACGCTCGATGCCGCTCGGCGGGACCTCGTCGCGCCCGGCCGACCGCTCGCTCGCCCTTGCCAGCATCGCTCCCGATCGGTCCAGCCCGATGACCCGGCGCCCGCTTCCGGCGAGGACCGCGGTGATGCGGCCGGTGCCACACCCGAGCTCGAGCACCGGGCCCGGCTCATCCCGCACCTGCTCCTGCCACCATCCACTATCTCCTCGCCCCTGCAGCGACCGATCCAGCCATGGCGCGAGGACGCGGTAGTATTCGTCGATGCCGCCGGAGCGGCACGGGATCCCGGGATCCGTGGGGTCGTGGATGGAACACCTCGCTTGTTCGACGACCCGGCCATCCGAAGGACGGGCACAGCCGTTCGCCAGCCCTCGCCGCGCCGAGCCTCGGGCGGCCGGGAAGCCGCCCTCCGAGGATCGTATGGATCTCCTGGCGGCTCGCCAACCCCCTTGCAACCGTGTGGAGCAACGCGCTCCCCAGTGCGCGTCCGTGACGCTTCGGATGATCATGCCGAGCAGCGTGTAGCCGGCATTGCTGTAGATCCATTCCGCCGGGGGCGCGCAGCAAAGGATGGTTCGCGATGATCCGCATGAGCTCGTCCTCCGAGTAGTCCCGCCGCGGATCGAGCCACGTGGAGTCCTCGCCGTAATCCGGTAACCCCGAGGTGTGCGTTTCACTCGATGAACCAAGTGATCGATCGGGTCCGTGTGTGAGCCACACGAAGTGGCGAGAGAAACAGCGCCAGGCAGGACGAGCGTGACGCGGAATTGGCTCCCGCGGTGGACGCGACCCATCTATTCCGCTACGCACTTTGTCCTGGAATTCACCTGCCCAGCCCTGCGCCTGTTCGACGGTGGGTGGATCAGGCACGAATCGCGTGTCGCCCGTGAAGCGGCCTACCACGATGCGCGCGGCAGGGTTGCCGTCTACCGCAATGCCGGAAAGCCCGCTTTGGCTGACTCATCCTGACCGAACAACAAGTTGTTTGCCACCCCACGTAAGGCAGACTGGCGCAAGTTGGCTGCAACACCCTAAATTTGCAGTGTCACCGCGGAGGGAGCGATCATCCAGACCGCCACAAGTGCCGTAGACCTGAGCCTTTACGGCGGTGCCGATCCGCGCGACGAACCGCGGTACTCCTACCCGGAGGCAGCTCGAGCTACCGGGATTCCGGCAAGCACGCTCCGAGCTTGGACGGTGGGTCAGGCCTACCGCAGAAAAGCTGACCTCGGCTTCTTCGTTCCAGTATTGGACAGGCCGGCCACGTCGGATGCGAGGCTATCCTTCTTCAATCTCGTAGAGGCTCACATCATTCGCGCGCTCCGCCTGGTGCACGAAGTAACCCTTTCCACGATTCGCGATGCATTGGCGATCGCTGAGCAGGATCTTGGCATCACCAGGCTCTTGCTTGATCCACAGCTCAAGACCTCCGCCAAGCAGCTCTTCCTGGATCGCTATACGCACATCCTTGAGCTCTCACGCTCCCAACAACTGGCGATGCGAACAATACTTGAACAGTACCTTGAGCGCATTGAGTACGACTCCAGCAAACTTCCTTCGGAGTTCTTCCCATTGGAGAAGCTCCCGCAGAATGCTGGCCAGAAAGTCATTCTCATCGCACCCTTCATTTCATTCGGGCGCCCCATCATCAGACGCGTCGGTGTCTCGACCCGGGCAGTGGCGCAGCGCCTGGATTCCGGTGAGTCTCCGGAAGAAGTAATGCGCGATTACAATCTCGGGGAAGCGGAGCTTGAAGAGGCGATCCTCTTCGAAGCCGCAGCCTGATCGCATATTCTTTGCAGATCGAGATCTCGGTCGCATCATCCCAGACGCGCTGGTGCGGGCAGGATTCCGTGTGGAACGCCACGACACACATTTCGCGCCTGACACGCCAGACACAGAGTGGCTGCGGGAAATTGGTCGTCGCGGTTGGATCGCTCTTACCCACAACAAAGAGATCCGCTACAACACGATCGAGCGAGACATGGTGATGCGAGCAGGGGTTGCCCTGCTTATGCTTGTCGGCAAACATACGCATGAAGCTCTCGCTCAGAACCTCATCCAGACCATGCCACGCATTGTGTCGTTCCTCGACGCTCACGAACCTCCTCTTATCGCGCGTATCCATCGTGCCGGCGAGGAGGCATTTCGCACCGGCAGGCCAGGCACTGTCAAGCTTTGGCTCAATCATCAGATGTGGCTCAAGAGCCTGCACTGAGCTTCGTTGGCACGGGAGGCAGGCCACCCGCTGAACAGCCGGCAGCCGCCCATCGCGGAACTTCTACCCGACACGCGGACCTCGCGCGCACTCGCCATTGCGTCATGCCGAGCCACGCTCTATCACTGTGCAACACAACCATCGCAGTCAGACAGGTGATGATGCAGTTCCTTCCGATCAGGGCCTGCCGCAGCCGCCATCGAGCACACGCGACGCGCTCCCGTCATCGCCGCTCGCGCTGACCGCCGCCCTCGCGTCCACCGCCGCCGCCCAGCACACTGCACCCACCGTGACACTGCAGCCGCCGCAGCCCGTGCAGGGCACACTGTTCCGCGTGAGCGTCACGGCAGCGCCCGGCGACAGCATCAGCGCCATCCGCGCGACACTCGCGGGCGAGCCGCTCCATTTCCATCACGCGACCGGCGCGACATGGAACGCGCTGGCCGCGTTGCCCGTGGATGCCGCTGGCACGGTTCACCTGCCGCTGGTGTTGTCGCATGGCGATGGCCGCACCGACACGCTGGCGGCCGCGATAACGGTCGCGCGCGGCGCCTATCACCTCGAGAAGCTGACCGTCGCGCCGAAGTTCGGCGCACCGCCGGATTCCGCGACCGCCGCGCGCATCCGCGGCGAGCAGGAGCGCGCCTTCGCCATCTCGGCGCACTCGCATGACGAACCGCTGCTCTTCGATGGCCGCGTGGTGCGCCCGCGCGCCACGCGTATAACAAGCGGTTATGGCGGCGGCCGCGAGTTCAACGGCCAGGTGCAGAGCCGTCACCTGGGCACCGACTTCGCCGGTGCGGTGGGTGCGCCGGTGCGGGCCGCGGCCCGGGGCGTCGTCGCCCTCGTCGCTTCCTTCTTCCTGGCCGGCAACGTCATCTACATTGATCACGGCGAGGGGCTGGTCTCGGCGTACTTCCACCTGAGCCACCAGGACGTGGCCGTGGGCGATACCGTACAGCCCGGGCAGGTCATTGGCCGCGTGGGCGCGACCGGGCGAGTGACCGGACCCCACCTGCACTGGGTGGTGCGCTACGGCCACGTCAGCGTCGATCCGCCTGAGTCTGCTCGCATTGCGCGATACAGCGCGTTAGCCGATCTTCGCGCGCGGTGCAGAACGCACCCACGAAGGATCGAGCCAGCAAGCCGTGATCCCGCAGCGGGGATTGCCCGCAGCTGATTGCAGGCGCGATACTGGGGCAACAGTCCTGCGAACCCCACATCCGGCAAAATGGAATCGTACATCAAGGCGTTCATTCGCTCGTCCCTGCTGTGGTTCGCGGCCGGCATCCTGCTCGGCATCGCCATGGCCATCCATCCCGCGTGGGTGATCTACCTGCCGGCGCACGCGCACATGAATGTCGTGGGGTTCCTGACCATGCTGGTGTTCGGCGTGGGCTATCAGCTGCTGCCCAGACTCTTCGGTCATCCGCTCATGAGCCGGCGTCTGGCGGTGGCGCACCTGTACCTGGCCAACCTGGGCCTGGCCGGTCTCGTTCTCGGATTCCTCGTGCGACCGCACGCCCTGAACGCCGGCATCTATCTGACCGGCGCGGGCGGGACGCTGTACGGCCTTGGAGTAGCCTTCTGGGTCTGGAACCTCTGGCACACCTTCGACGCCGCCGATGCGCGACAACGCGCACGGGATGCAGCCGGCAAATCCCAGCTGCCGACGATGGGGGAGTGAGCGACGGCTCGTGCTAACGGTCTGATATCAAACGAAACTTCGTTCCCAGCAGCCGATACTCGTCCAGATTCATGTGCTTCGCCGACAGCGACACGCTGTCGCTGCCCATCGTACCCGCCAGCGTGAGTTGATCGCCGCTCCGCGCCCAGTGCAGGGTCCCCTTGCGGTTGCCGGCGCAGGCGAGCGTGAGGGTGGCGTCCTCCCCGCCAGGCGTGGTGCGGCAGGCAAACAGCGCGTCGGATCGCAGGCGAACCAGCATGGTGCCGCCCTGCACAATGACACGCTGCCAGCGCAAGGGACTGCTCGTCGAGTCGAGCGACGCGCCGTTCCATGCGAACGCGGTTGTCAGCCACGTCCCCTCCAGCGGGGACGCCGCCGTCGCCCGCGCCGCCGATGGCGCCATCGCGATCACCGAATGACACCACAACGCTGCCGACCACGGCGATCTTGAGCGTCCAGCGGAACGGTGCCGGAATGCGATCCTGCAATGGCGATGACATGGGCGAGGGCGATGTCGGCCGGTTCGTGACGAACACCGCAATGAGCCGCGGCAGATCGTAGAGCACGAGCACCATCGCGGACACAACGAGCATCGTCGCATACAATTTGACGGGCACGCCATACGCCCAGTTCATTAACGCGACGTTAGTCATTACGACGAGACAGACGAGCGCGCCCAGCGTGGCGGTGCGCCGGAAGCACAGCAGCCCCACCGCCAGCAGTTCCATCAGGCCGCCGAACAGCGCGTACGGCCGCGAGTACTTCATGAATTCCCAGAGCAGCGCCATGGGCGTGAGATCACCCACGCGCTGCTCCAGCTCGAACGGGCCGATGGGCGGGAACTGCTGCGGGTAGATCTTGGCGATGCCGTAGCTGATGAGGCCCAGCGCGATCGAGTAGCGGAGCAGCAGCTGCAGCGCATTGCCCACCCACTGGCCGCGCGGGCGCTTGCGGTCCGCGAACGTCCACACCAGCGCACCAATGATGCCGATCACCACCGCCACCAGCAGCCTCGCCCATTCCTCGCCCACATCGCCGTTGTCGCCGGCCGCCGCCTGCGTCATGGGCCCGCTCATGTGGAACAGGTGGCGCGCCACCCAATGCCGACCGGCGTGAATACGTGTCCCCACTTCGGTGCGAGGCCCGTATTGTTGAACCCGCCGCCGCCCAGCGATGGATAGTTGTTGACGAACAGCGGCAGGTGATACAGCGCGAACGCGATGAACGCGAAGCGCTCGAGTGCGCGCAGCGCCAGGGAGTGCGGAGGCAGTGGCGCGGCCGGGTTGGCAGGATCGCTCTGCCGTTCTGCGGGCGAAGCCGCTGGCGGTGGAGGCGAGGGGTCGCCGATGATCGTGGTCACGGTAGATCGTATGTGTGGGTGGCGGTCGCCGGTTTTCGCCTAACCTGGGGTCGCGGTGGGCGAGGCGAAAGACCGCAGGGTCAGGTGGAGCGGAACGGACGCGGGCCGGCGTGGTGGCGGGACGAAGCACGCACCCCGGCGCCGGGATCGCCCGGCCCGGCCCTCTAACAGACTGTTACAGCACCGCCCGGCGCGGGACTGCGCGCCGGCGTGGCTGGCGAACCTCGGTCGGTCCCGGCTATGATGCTCTCCGGATCCGCCCGCGACGCGTGGCGCGTGATCCTGATCCGGCCGCCGCACAACGCAGGCGTTCAGCGACGCCGCATTGGGGATGGATGCGAGTTCTTACGCACATATTCGAGAAGAACCGGGACTGGGCCGCGGACATGGTGCGGCAGGATCCGGAGTTCTTCGAGCGGCTCTCCCACCAGCAGGCGCCGGAATTCCTGTGGATCGGCTGCTCGGACAGTCGCGTGCCCGCCAACCAGATCGCGGGTCTGCGGCCCGGTGAGATGTTCGTCCACCGCAATGTGGCGAACGTGGTGGTGCACACCGACCTGAACTGCCTGTCAACACTCCAGTTCGCAGTGGATGTGCTGCAGGTGCGTCACGTCATCGTGTGCGGGCACTATGGCTGCGGCGGCGTGCTGGCCGCTCTGCGCGAGACGAAACTCGGGCTGATCGACAACTGGCTGCGCCACGTCCAGGACGTGCGCGACAAGCACCGGTCGCAGCTCAACGCGCTCGAGACGGAGGCGGAGCGGCATGCTCGCCTGTGCGAGCTGAACGTGATCGAGCAGGTCGCACACGTTTGCCAGACGACCATCGTCCGCGACGCATGGTCGCGCGGCCAGACCCTTGCCGTGCACGGCTGGATCTACGGCCTGCGCGATGGGCTGCTCCGGGATCTGGGCATGTGCGTCACGACGGAGGCCGAGCTGGCTGCGTGTTATTCTGCAGCGTGCGCAACACGGGCTGCCGAGCCGGACGCCGCGGCAACCGGAAAACGCGACACCCGTGCGTGAGGACCGAGCAACGTCAGCCGCTGCCTGAACCAGGGAGGACCGATGCTCAATCGTTGGCCACATGCGGCGGCCCGGCTTGCCCGCATCGCCGCCGCCGGTGGCGCGCTGCTGGCGTGCTCCAATGCTGCCGATTGCATTTACCTGCCCTGCGCCGTGCCGGAAGCCGCGACCGTATCCGTTACGGCGGCCAACGCGCCGGATGGGATTCCCGGGCTCGTGGCCACCGTCACAGGTGCGGCGAGCAGCAGCGGGCCCTGCCAGCAGGCGCCGGTGACCCTCTGCCACATCATGGGGGGCCCCGGCACCTACCAGGTCCAGCTCAGCGCTCCGGGCTATCAATCCACCCAGTTGAGTCTGACCATCACCGGCACCGAAGCAGGCTGCAATACCTGCGGACACGTGGATCGGCAGGATGTCGACGTCGTGCTGAAGCCTGCGAGTTAGCTGCACCGCCCCGCGCGAACAGCGAGTGGATTCCACCAGATTCACGGGTGGGTTGACATCCTCGCTGCCATTCACGCCGGCGATTCAGTCGCCTGGCCGGTATGCCTTCCCGTGCTTGAAGACCATTTCGATCTGGCGGGTGTTGCGGATATCGCGCAGCGGGTCGGCGCGCAGCACGACGAGATCGGCGAGCTTGCCCGCCTCGATGGTGCCGCGTGAATCGAGCACGCCAATGGCTTCGGCCGCGTTGCGCGTGGCGGCGCGCAATGCTTCCGCGGGTGTGAGTCCCGCGCGCTCCACCAGCAGCTGCAGCTCCTCGTGCAGGTTCGGGATCAGCGCGTCCGTGCCGGCGATCGAGTCGGTGCCGGCCGTCAGCTCCACGCCTGCCTGGTGGGCCCGCCGCGTGATCGCCGCGGCAACGGCCAGGCGCTCGGGGGCATCACCGTAGACGAACAGGGTGGGCTCGAGCATCGTGCCGCGACGCACGATTTCGTCTAACACCGTATTCAATTCGGGCGACGACAGTTCCAGCGGCCGTCCGGCGCGCATGGCGGCCAGCGCGGAATCGACCGCCGCGCGCGCCAGCGCGTAGCGCAGCATGTCGGCGTGCGAGAATGACGTCGACGCCGGCGCGGACCACACCGAGCGGCGTCGCCCCGACCGACCTGCCAGGTACGCCCTGCGACGCGTGCGCCCAGACCCGCAGCTTCTGCCGGTGCGCTTCTTCCGTTATGCGCCGGGCGAGCGCCGAGTCCAGCGCGGCGTAGAGCTTGATGCCGGTCGCGCCCGTGCCGCGCGCTTCTGCTACCACCTGTCGCAGATCGGTCGCATCGGTGACCGCGCGCATCCACGGCACTTCGCCCGCCACGGCGCCCTGCGCACTGCTGTGCGTGCGTGGATCCGCGAAGAACGAGGGTCCCGCGAACAGCGCGGCGTAGAAGATGTCCGGGCTCGGGATCGAGCCGAGCAGTGCGTCGCGCGCGAGCGATCCGAGTGCGCGCGTATCGCCGGCCATGTCGCGGACCGTGGTCACGCCGCCGACCAGCGCCGTGTGCAGCCGCCGTTCCGCCCGCGGCCGCGCATCCTCGCCCGACGGATCCGTGGCCAGGTGGACGTGCGTGTCGATGAGGCCGGGAATCACGAATCGGCCGGTGAGCGAAACCGTCGTGGCGCCCGCGGGCAGCGGTCGCGATCCGGTCGCAAAAATGGCAGTGATGCGATCGCCTTCGATCAGGATCGTGCGATGCGCCAGCGGCGCGCTGCCGGCCTCATCGATGACGGTTGCATCCACGAGAGCCGTGACGGACTTCGCAGGCGCCTGTGCCGCGACGGGAGCCGGCAGGGGCACGAACCCGAGCGCGAGCGCGCTGAAGAGCACGATACTGAATCGTCGCATGAACCCTCACTCAGCACGAAGGGCGCCCATGCAGGATACGCGGATGAAGGATCCGCTGGAGGCAACGCGTGTTTACGCGTTTCGCGAACCCATGCGCGAGGAACGGTGCCTGGTGAAACGGCCGAGCCGGGCGGATCAGCCCGTCCCCATCTCCTGTTCCGGCTTGCTCAGCATGGTACGCCAGACGACGCGCCAGCCGCCATCGGTGTGCGTGAACACCAGCAGATCGTGTCCGTCGCCCCGCCAGCGCCTGCCGCCGATCTCGTACTCGATTTCGTAGGGGCAGAGTGCCACCGCCGTCGCGTCCGCCACATCCACGGTCGCGTCACTGGCGACGAAACGGTGCAGCACGGCCTGCGCGAGGAAGTCGCGGTAGGTCTGAACGCAGGCGTCGCGGCCCGCTGCGCGAGCCCCGGCGTCCGGAATCACGAAGACGACATCGGGTGCCAGAAATCGGCCCAGGTCATCGGGTCGGCCTTCCGTCCATGCGGCATTGATGCTGCGGACGATCTGCTGAATCTCGGCCTGTGCCGTCATGGAATCCCTGCTTTCCGGAAACAGATGAGGGCGGTGTCGGCCACCGCCCTCATCCTTCCTGACACACCATTAGCGCCGTGCCGCGCAACCGACTTCCGCGCGGCTGGTTCGATCAGTGTGCGTTCGCCAGGTCACCCACCGCCGTGGCCAGTGTGTGCACCTTCGCCTGGTCCTGGGCCCGCGGCGCATCCGCGTGCAGCTGCGTCGACAGCTGCGACAGGGCCGTCTGCCTGGCAGCGCCCGAAGCCTTCTCCGCGCCCGCCAGCGCAGTGCGTGCCGCGGCAATGCGGTCGGCGCCGAGCCCGTTCGAGCGCTCCAGCTGGTCGAGATAGGCCCTCGCCAGCGCGAAGCTCGGCGGCCACACGATCTTCGGCTGGTCCTGCGTGTTGAAGTACGTGTAGGTCACAGTCTTCGCCGCGTCGATCTCGTTCTGCGACAGGTTGCCGCTGGGCACGAGGTCGAACACGTCCAGCCCGCGCTGAATCTCGGAGCTGTAGATGTGGCCGTTGTACCAGTAGGCGGACCATGAGCCGCCGGTCATCAGGCGGGTGGAGTCGTTGGGGCCGCGATCGAAGTACCCGATCTCTCTCGGGTGCGACGCATCGGTCCAGTCGAACACCGAGATGCCGCCCTGATACCAGCCCTGCACCATGACGTCGCGGCCCGGTATGGGAATGAGCGAGCCGTTGTGCGCGACGCAGTTCTCGAACGACGTCTGCGGCGCGGGCATCTTGTAGTAGCTCCTGAACGTCATGTCACTGCCGTTGATCGTGAAGATGGCGTCCGCGCCCCACTCCATCTTGTCGGTGGTACGGCAGCGTGGGGCCGAGCCCCCGCCCCATTCGTCCGTGAACAGCACCTTGGAGCCGTCATTGCTGAAGGTCGCGGAGTGCCAGAACGAGAAGTTCGAGTCCGCGGCGGCACTGATGCGCCGCGGATGCGCCGCGTCGTGGATGTCGAGCAGCAGGCCGTAACCGCCGCAGGCGCCGCCCGCCAGACCAATTGCCGGATACACGGTGATGTCGTGGCACTGATTCGGACCTGTTGGAGCGCGTGGCGGCCCACCGCCAGCGCGACCTGCGCCACCGCGGCCCGCGCCGCCACGACCAGCACCGCCGCCACGAGCCGCGGCCGCGGCCGCGCGCTCGCGCGCATCCATCGAATCACGCGAAGAGGCGCGTGGCGGTGCCGCCAGGTTGTCGAAAATGTGCGGCGAGCTGACGATCGCTGACTGTTCGGGGTGCGCCAGCGGCACCTTGATGACCTCGATGCGGAATAACGCCGAGTTGGGATCCTCGTCGGGCGCCGCGCCGGAGCAGCCGGGCAGTTCGCTGGGTGAACGCACCGGCGCAGAGCCGGACACGTACACGTAGACGTTCTCTGCGTCGTTGGGATCGACGACCACGGTGTGCGTATGCGAGCCGCGGCAGGTCTGCACGTTGGCCACGTTCTTCGGATTGCGGATGTCCGTAATGTCGAAGATGCGAATGCCGCGCAGACGGTCATGGCTGACCGTGTCCTGCACGCCTTCGGCGCCGCAGTCGAGGCGGCCACTCGTGCCTTCGCCCGACACAAAAAGCAGCTTGTCCTTGAAGACCGAGACGTCGCTCTGCAATGCGGGGCACAGGAACGCCTTTGTCAGCGCCGGCTTGCCAGGGTTGCTGATGTCCCAGACCTGATAGCCGTTGTAGTTGCCCTGGATGACGTACTTGCCGGTGAAGGCGAGGTCGGAGTTGGTGACCCCGACGAAGCCCTGCGGCGGACGCGTCGTCGACACCAGCTTGAGGTTCCAGATCGCCGAGGCCGCATCCCAGAGGCCGGCGCGCAGCCCCACGCGCGGATCCGGGCTGGGCGCCATCATCGACATGGCCGCGCCGGAAGGCGATGGCGAACCGCCGCCGGAGGATGTCGAAGACGACGACGCGCACGCCGCGAACGCGACTGAAAGCGTCGCCAGCGACAGGATCAGGACGGGGGTGCCAGTTGAATTCCGACGCGCGCGCGCACGCCGGCCCTTCTGTGCGGATGCCATGGTTGACTCCGATGAGGGAACGGTGACGCGCCTGGGGTCTCGCGCTGCGGGAACGGTCATGGGGTCTGCCCTCCGGCCGACAACGCGTCGAGCATCTTCCCCATCCGATCGATCTCTGTGGTCTGATCCGCGTTCACATCCGATGCGAACTTGAAGATGATGTCGTCCTGACCGGACGCGGGTGTGCTGAACAGTTCGTGCACCATGGTGAGCGCGCCCTGGTGGTGCATGATCATGAATTCGAGGAACAGCCGGTCGAACTCGGTGCCGCGCGCGTCGTCCAGCTGCTTCAGCTGCTCCGGCGTCAGCATGCCCGGCATCATCATGTGCTCCATGCCCGGCATCATGTCGTGCGACGGGTTGCCGTCGGGTACCGGCTGGTGCCGGTCGCGCAGCCAGTTCTGCATGAGCAGGATCTCATCGCTCTGCCCCACCTTGATGCGGGCGCAGAGCGACTGGAGTGACGCACTGGCGCCGTGCGTCGGCGCCCAGCCCGCCATCAGCACCGCCTGCGCGTGGTGATGGATCATGCCCGTCATGAAGTGCACATCGGCGGGCGTGAACGGGTAGCGCGAGCCCGGGCCAATGTTGGCATTGGCGACGGGCGTGGGCGAGGCGGCCGCGGGCGAGCGCGTGGCGCTGCTGCAGGCGGCCAGAGCCGCGACCGCGAGGATCGCGGGCGCGATCGTTCGACGCGTTGGGCCTCTCATACGATTCAATTCGAGGGTGGGCCGGTTGGCCGGTACATGCATGAACCGGAAAGACGCGTGCCCTTCCGGGCGCACAGTGTGCACGATACGACAGACGCGCGCCGTTGGAAAGTCGTTGAGCGGGTTCCCCATTCTCGCGCGGTCCCGCGAATCGCGTCGGGTGCACCCGCATTGCTGCCAGCGATCCCGGCGGTGCCGTCGCGCCGTCGCCGTTGTGCCTATTCTTCTGCGGTCACACTGCTGCCCGGCTTTGCGAACGCCCCGGCCTGCCCCGTGCCAGCACGCAATGGCAGGCGCACACGCGCGGGAGGTTGTGCCAATGAAGAGAAATGCGGGCGGAAGGATGATCGTTGCCGTGCTGCTGCTCTCCCTGCCTGGCGGCCGGCTGGAGGCACAGCGGCCCGACGGGTCGCGGGTGCGGAAGGGGCTGAGCCTGGGGGTCGACGGGTTGCGCACGTCCGCGTGGGGATTCACCGAAGCGATTCCGGAAATCGCTTCGACGGACGAGCATCGATTCCCCGCGGCCACAGGTCTCGGACTGAGCGTCGACTGGGCTTTCACGCCCTGGCTGGCACCGTGGGCGACCGGCTCGTTCACGCTCTACAGCGACGCCGCCGGGTCGGAATCTTCCGGCTACAACGATCTTTCGGCAGGTGTGGAGGTCCGCTTGCCGGGCGGCGGGCGGATCATGCCGTTTGCCGGCGGGGGAGCGGGCCGGACGCGCTGGACCGGCACGGCGTTCACGCACCTGGACGCCAGTGCCGGCGTGCAGCTGTACCTGGGCGAGCGCATCGCGGTGCGGCTGGCGGGCGCGCTGCTCGCTGCGGTGGGCGATGCGCGCCGCAATGTCGGACCCGAGGGCTCTCCCATCTACCGCGACGTCGATCTGTCCGACGCGCACCGCACGCGCGCAGAACTGGGCGTGCGCTGGCACGCCGGGCCGCACTGAGCCGGCGGATGAAGACGCAGTCGTCGCCTGCCATGAGCGCTCACGACACCGTGGCCGTCACGGGAATGTCGATCGTCTGCGTCACCCCGTTCTGTATCGCGTTGATGCGCACGGTACCGGTAAACGAGCTGGTGCGGTTGCAGTTGAAGAAGATGTTCACCGGCAGCTGTCCATTCGGTCCCAGGCCCAGGCTGTTGGGCGAAGCCGTCAGCGAAGTCGTGTTGAGGATCTGAACCGTCACGGCCACCGTGCTGCCCGTGAGATTCTGGATGTTCAGCGTGGCGGCGAGCTGCGGGCAGGCCGTCATGCCGACGTGGTGCGTGAACGCGATCGACGTCTGGCTCACCGTGATCAGCTGCGGGCACGCCTTGCCGTTCTGGCCCTTCGAGCCGATCGCCGTGCCGCGCGAAATGTCCTGGCCCTGCGCGCCGCCCACGCCCGGCTGATTGCCATCGCCGCCATCCCCGCCACGGTACGAGCCGAACATGTTCGGCACTTTCGTCCCAGGGAAATTGAGCTTGCCGGCCGGCCCGCCATCCGTACCGTTCGTGAGCGGATTGCTGTTGCAGCCGTTGAAGCCTTTGCCGCCGACGCTGGTCGCATCGAGGTTGATCTCGGTACCGACGTAGGGTGGCCCGCCGCCTTCTTCCTGCACGTCCACCGTGCCGCCCGGCCCGCCCGGCCTGCTGTTGTCCGGAGCCGCACCACCCCAAAGCGCGTTGGTTGTGGAGACGGCCGCCTGGTGCGCCGCATTGCCCACGCTGTACTGCTTCGAGCCGGTCAGCGTCTCGGCGCTGGCATCGCCGGCCGTGCCCGCCGCACCCATTCGCGCCGTGATATTGCCGCCGCTAGCACCGTTCACGCCGTTGCCACCCTGCACGAACAGGGAGCCGTTGCCGCCACCGGTGCCGCCGATGATCACCGGGTTGAACTGGGGGTTGAGGATTTGGCCCACCGTCAGCCGGACGAGGCCGCCCAGCCCGCCCGCGCCCGTGGTCGCCATCAGGGATTCGCCTTCGCCGTTCGGGCCCGAACCGTCGAGCAGGTGTTCTTCCCCCGTGTTGTACTCGAAGTCGACTGCACCGCCGAAGCCGCCGAATCCGCCCACGATCTCCACCGAATGGGCAATGAGCATGGAAAAGTCGCCGCTGACCCGGATGTTGACATGACCGCCCGGTCCGCCCCGCCCGGCAACCGCCGTGACGAGATTGCCGGCCACGGTGGCATCAGCGTGCGAGCCGATTTCGTAGCCATTGCCGCCGGTTCCGCCGTTGAAGTGCGTGTCCCCCAGAAACACAATGGCACTAAACGTCTGGCCGGTGCCGTTGCCCGAGGCCTGGGCCGCGGCGTTCTGCGCCAGCGCTGTCCCGATCTCGAGGTTGCCGCCCGCGGTCCCATCCTTCGCCTGCGCCGTGCCGTTGGAGCCGGTACCCGCCGCGATCAGGACGTTCTGGAAGTGAACGACGCCCTCGATCATCGGTGCCGCGGGATCGGCCAGCCCACCCACGTAGACGTTGCCCTCGCCCTGGAGGGTGCCCGAGCGATTGGCGCTGCCGACGTTCATGTTGCGGCCCCAGACCACCACGTCCTGGCCCAGCCCCGCATTCAGGCCCGCCGCGGCGAGGCGCGCCCGGCCGGGAAGGGAGCCGCCCGCCGGCTTGATGTCGCCGTTGAGGATCACGCTGTCGCGCGAACCCACGCTCACGGCCACACCCGGGTCGTAGGTCAACGTGCCGTCGATGCGCAACATGCGGTCCGCCACCAGCTGCAGGTCGGCCGTGGCGTGGTACGTCTTGCCCGCTTCCAGCACGATGTCGACGCGCTCCACACGGCCAGCAAGCGTCGTTGCTAATGGAGCGTTATCGCGCACGTTGAGGTCCACACTGGCGCTCTGCCCGCCCGCGCTGGCCGTGATTCTCGCCGCGCCCGCCGCCTTGCCCGTCACCAGGCCGTTGCCGTCCACCAATGCGACTGTCGCCGCGCTGCTCGTCCACGTGATGGGCACGCCCGTGAGCGCCGCGCCCGCGGCGTCGCGGGCCGTGGCCGCCAGCTGCAGCGTGCTCTGGACTTCGAGGTATTTGAGGGTCGCGCTCAGCTCGATGGAAGCAACGGACGGCCCCGGCTCGCTGCTGTCCTTGCTGCACGCGAACAGCAGAGTCAGCGCCGTGAGCACGCCCGCCACTGCGGGGCCTGTTTTCCTGGGGTTCGGCATGAAGTCCTCCCGGGTGCTGCCACGGAGGCGCGCATCCGCCTCCGCACATTAACGCAGGAATCCCGGCTGAAACCGATCATGGCAGGCGACGACGGGGGTCCGACCGCCGCAGGGCATGCGCGACGGGGAACCGCGGGGCCGGTGATCCGGTGGGCCGTCGCCGGATCGAAGCCGGTTGCCGCGACTGCCCCCATTGGCTTCCAGAACCCTCGGACCACCTTGGCATTCTTGGCTTCCGGCCGGTCAAGACATGGTGTCCGTCGGGGAAGGGGGGCCAGGCACTTCGGAACGGCCCGCCGCCATATGATCAAGTGGGCATGAAGGTGAGAATGGGTCGCCAGACGGTTCACCTGGATGGTCAACCCATGAACGCCAAGACGGTCCGGAGCGATATATCGCCTCCCAACCCCCCGGCCACCGCCGATTCCGTCCCGGTCCGCTATTCGCGCGACCCGGGCTCGCAGCCCGACGCCGCCATTCGGCTCAGCGCCAGGCTTGTCGAACACCTCGGGGTGCAGGCGGTGGGCGCGACGCGTTCACGCCGAGGGCCGCCACGCGCGCGTCCTGCGCAGGAGGCGCAGCGCAAATGGCAGCGGAATGCACGCTGCCTGAATGGCGAAACCCGGCCGGGCGTCTTACTGTGACAGTAGTTGTCTCTCGAACCACGGCAGGCCGATCCGCCAATGAAGTCGCTGCCCGTTCGCCCGCGTTCTCCCGCTGCTGTGCGCCGCATTGCGGCTGGCGGGTGGATTGCCGGGCCGGGTGATCGCGCAGCCCGCCCGCCTGTCAGGCATGGTGCTCGAGTGCACGCGCAACCTGCCGAAGTGCGGCGACCATGGCGAAAGCGTTACCGCTGCGGCGCTGCGGCCGGCGCGCAGCACGGGCGCCAGCGCGCTGGAGCACAGAACGGCGGTGTCGCCTGCAATGCGAACATCCGGAGCAGCGAGCCATGACTAACGCAATGATAAAGGGGACCCTGGCGCTGGCCGCCGGACTGGCGCTGGCGCCGTCCGCTCTGTGCGCGCAGGACGCCCGTCTGATGGGCACCGTGTTCGACAGCACGCGCAACCAGCCGCTTGCCGGGGCGCGCGTCGTGCTGTTGGGCAGTCCGCTGTTCGCGCTGACCAACGAGGACGGCCGCTTCTTCATCCCCAATGTGCCGGCCGGCGTTTACGCGGTCGTTTTCCGCCACCCCCGTCTCGACTCGCTGGGTATAACAGCGGATTACGTGAACGTGCGGCTGGAACCGGGGGGCGCGACGGACCTGCTGCTGCGCATTCCGGCGCAGGCCGCCGGCGCCGGGTCACCCAGGCCGCAGGCACAGGCGGCGCAGGCGCCACCGCCCGCCGCGTCACCGCCGCCACAGCAGCAGCATGCCGCGCGCGCCGCTGCCCCCGCCGTGCTGGTGGGCACGGTGACCGATGCCGGCACAGGGCGGCCCCTGACGGGCGCCGTCGTCACCATCAACGGCACGTCCCTGCGCATCGTGAGTGACGCGCGCGGCCGCTTCGTGCTGTTCGGTGTGCCCACGGGAACGCAGGCACTGCAGGTGGAGATGCTGGGATACCAGGAACGCATCGCACCCGTCGAACCGCAGGCGGGCCGCACACTGGAAGTGACCGTGCCCATCTCGACGAAACCCATCGAGCTGCCGGCGCTCGAGGTAACAGTGCGTTCGGATCTGCTCGACCGCGTGGGTTACTTCATGCGCAAGGATGAGGCGAGCGGGCGGGCGGTCTTCGTGGATCGCAAGGAAATCGAGAGCCGCGGCATGATGACGTTCCCGGACCTGTTCGCGCGGGTGAGTGCCGCGCACATCGAGTTCTATGGTGCCGGCCGCACCGCGCTGAGCTTCAAGAGTTCGAGCGGCGGCTGGTGCCTGCCCAAGGTCTACGTGGACGGGCATCCCATCGGCTACCACCAGGCAGGCGACCTCGATTTCCTGACGCCGGACCACATCGAGGCCATGGAGGTGTACGTCGGAGCGGCCGCGCCCATGCCTTACGATGACGGGTGTGGTTCCGTCCTGATCTGGCAGCGTGGGGCGCGTTAGTACCATCGAGGCGACGGCGCGTCGTCTGCCCGATCAGCGCTGGTTCGCCCTTCCGGGCAGTGCCACGATCTGCCACGAGTGGCCGCGCATGAACACCAGGCTCACAAGTCCGCCGGCGATGGTGGACGCGCCGATCAGCGGTGTGGTGATCTTCGTGTCCACGGAGCCGCCGTTGGCGATGGCCGCAGCCGCGCTCGCCACCACACCCAGACCGGCGCCCCACATCAGACCTTTGCGGAACGCGGCAAACCCGCCCGTCTGCGCCCGCAGTACTTCCAGTCGCCGCAGCGCGGCGACCGGCAGCACCAGATCGCCGACTGCGGCACGCACGGCCAGTGAATCTCCCGTAAAACGCAACACGCTGCCTTCCGCGCTGTAGCCGCCCACCGCAACGAGACGCACGCGCGAACCCTCGGGCAGCTGCGTCGCCTGCGCCGCTGCGCGCGCGAGCGGGCTCAGCAGCAGCAGCACCGGCAGATACAACCGTGGCATGGAGCGAGCGAATGACATGAGTGCCGCCTGCATTCGGGCCGGAACACCACACGCACCGAGGATGCGCTGCACCGTTCCGGGCGGTTGCCGCAACATAGACATGGGATCCGCCCGCGGACAGCCACACGCCGTCAACGAACACGCGGCCGGCCGGGACCCGCTGCATCCCGGCGCCCGACAGACTAACGTAAGACATGCACCGCCACATTTCGCGCGCCGCCGACGCACACGCAATCAGCGACCCGGCGGCTGGAGGTCGATCGGAGGTTCCGCACTTGCGCATGAAATCGCATCGACGCCCGGCTCCCCTCGTTTGCCATGCACAACAGGCGGTGTGCTGGCTGCTGCTCGCGGGCGCGGCCGCCTGCGCCGGCTCGGATTCCGGCGCTGCCGCCGGCGCCGCCGCCGCGCGCTTCGGCCGGCAGTCGCTCTCGAGTGAGCGCCTGGCTCGCATTCTCGTGCTCTCGCAGCCCCTGCCCCTGCGCAGCGATGTTGCGGGCGAACTGGCCCGCGCGTGGCTGCACCTGACCGCTTTCGCGCAGCAGCTCGCTGCCGGCGATTCGCTGCTCGAACCCGGCGTCGTGCACGACGCCACTCTGCTCGACACCCGCGATGCACTCACGGACGCCTTCCTGCGCGCCCGTTTTCCCGAGCCCACCACGCAGGCCGCCGGCGTTGCGGACAGCGTCTACAATGCCGGCGACGTGCGTCTGTTCGCGCACATCTTCCGGCGCGTGGGCGAAGAAATGCGGCCGGAAGAAAAGGAGCTGCAGCGCCGCACCGCGGTGCGCATTCTTAAACAACTCGTTAGTGGCGGCTCCTGGAAGGACGCCAATCAGGAGAGCGAGGATGAGGATGCGAAGGCCGCGGAAGGCATTCTCGGCCTGGTGCGCCGCGGGGACATGGCGCCCGAGTTCGAGCGTGCCGCGTTCGCGCTCAAGCCGGGGCAGCTCTCGCCTGTCGTCGAGACCCGCTTCGGCTTCCACATCATCCATCGCCCCCGCCTGAACGACGTGCGCCCGATCTTCGTGCGCCTGCTGGCCGAGGAAGCCAGCGCGCGCGCCGATTCCGCCTACACGGATTCGATCGTGAACGCGCGCGGCCTGAAGCTGGCGGCCGCGGCGGCGGCACTCGTGCTGCACGTCGCCGCCGATCCGTGGAATCAGGCCGGCGCCACCGACACCGTCGCTCGCTGGCAGGGCGGCAGCTTCAACGCCGGTCAACTCGCGCGGTATGTGCTCTTTCTGCCGCCCGACACACGCGCGCAGCTGGCCTCGGCGGACAGCAGCGACGCGCTTTCGTTTCTCCGACCCATTGTCGCGCGCGAGCTGATCGCTACACAGGCCGAGGCCGAAGGCTTCCAGCTGCCGGACAGCGTGCGCGCGGCCATCCGCGGTCGCTACCGCACCGACCTGCAGGCGCTCGAGGGCGCCACGCACCTCGACGCCGCTGCGCTCGCAACCGCCGGCGGGGGCCGGGCGCGCGCCGACAGCGCCGCCCGGCGAGTCGACCGCTATCTCGATGCGGTCGCCTCTCGCCAGACGGAACTGCAGCCGGTGCCGCCGCTGCTGGCGCTCCACCTGCTGCAGCAGCAGAAGGACGCAGGCATCCTCGCGCCGGGCGTGGACGCGGCCGTGACGCGCGCGCAACGCCTGCTCGCCGCCGCGGGCGATACCGTGAAACGCGACTCGCCGCGCGCGCGCCAGCCATGAGCCGCACGGATTCCATGCGACGACTCCGCCTCGCCGCTTCACCGCAACGAGACGATGGTGCACGCCGCGGCGTCGCGGCGGACGCCCGGTTGCGCGGGCGGCGCACACCCGGTGCGGTCCTGCCGGACCTGACACGCTGTTTAGGCCGCGGCGCTGCGCTCTGCGCGGTATCGAACCGTTCCCCAATGGACGCAGCCGGACCGGTTGCAGGCGGGGTGGGGCCGGCCGGGTTCCCCGGTCGCGGTGGGCCTTCCGCCGCGACTCCGAGCTGCTGCCGCGACGCGCGAACCGCACGCCCGCGACGGGCAGGTGGACTCGCTCTGCGGCTCGCCGGCGTTGCCCTCTGCGTCATGGCCTGCGGCCGGGGCCCGACTAACGCCGTGTCAGCGGCACCGGGCGAGCCGCTGCCCGGGCTGGGTGAGGAGGACCTGGGGCGGTTCCTGCTGGGACGCGCGGTGTTCGAGCGGCTCGCAGTGCCGGAGGAAGGCCTGGGACCGCTGTTCAACGCCGAGCGCTGCAGCGCCTGCCACAACGTGCCCGCTTCAGGCGGGTCCGGCACCCTGCTCGTGACCAGAGCCACGCGCTTCAGTGCGGGCCGATGCGATGTGCTGGAGAACGAAGGCGGCGACAACATCCAGCAGCACGCGACACCGTTGCTCAGCGCACGCGGCATTGCCTCCGAGCATGTGCCCGCCGATGCCAGCGGCGTCGCTCACATCGTGGCCCCGCCACTGTTCGGTCTGGGTCTGATCGCGGCCATCCCGGACGCCGAAATCGCGGCGCGCGCGGACTCCGCGGACGCCGATGGCGACGGCATTTCCGGGCGTGTCGGACGCACGCCCAATGGGCGCAGCGGCCGCTTCAGCCGGAAGGAAGACGTCGCCTCCATCCCGGATTTCATCGACACCGCGCTGCGCTTCGAGATCGGGCTCACCACGCCGACGCATCCCGTCGAGGAAAAACCCAACGGCGTGCCGCTCCCGACCGGCGTGGATCCCATGCCCGAGCCCGAGATCGAGCAGCGCGGCATCGACCTGCTGCGCGACTACGTGCGCTTTCTCGCGCCACCGCCGCGCGAGCCGCTGAGCGGAGCTGCTGCCGATTCCACTGCGCGCGGCGCGCAGCTGTTTCAGCGCATCGGCTGCGCCAGCTGCCATACGCCGGCCCTGCGCACCGCGAAAAGCGAACGCGCCGTATTCGACCGGCGTAGCGTGCCGTTGTATTCCGACCTGCTGCTGCACGACATGGGCACAGCGATGGGCGACATCTGCGGCCACAACGCAGCGCCCGCCGAATGGCGCACGTCCCCGCTCTGGGGCCTGCGTTTCCGGACCCTCCTGCTGCACAATGGTCGCGCTACGACCCCCCGCGCCGCGATACTCGCGCACGACGGCGAAGCCCAGCGCGCCCGCGACGCATTCACCCAGCTGGACGCCGCCTCGCAGACGCTGCTGCTGCGCTTCCTCGCATCCCTCTAGCGATCGCGATCCGTCCCGCCAGGCCCTGCCCCCGTCGTCGGGCGTCCCAGGCATCCTGTCTGCCCGATCTGCCGCGGAGGCTGTAATGGGATTGGGTCAGCGCAGTGGCATGCTCGCGTGATGCTATCGGGACCAGTCTGGCATTCTTGCCTGGACCTATCGGACCGTCTTGGCATTCTTGCTTTCCGGCCGCTACGGAAATCAGCGCGACCCACAGAGGAATGAAAGCTGGTCAATCGATACGCAGGTGGGCCGCCGGCATGGCCGCAGGGACCGAAAGGAAAGAACGCCAGGACGGTCCGAGAATCCATGCTGGCCCGACCCGGCAGCCATTCACCCCTCCGCCCGGCAGGTCTGCAACGCGGCCGGCGCTTTCGCTATCTATGTAGAAGACGACACCTGAAGAAACAATGCCGCGCCGACGGCGGGAACGCCGGCGGACGAACTGACACGGCTTCATCGCTGGCATCGGACACGCTCGTAGTGGTGGACCAGCAGGGTGAGTGACACGACAAGACAGGTGGTGCAGGCCCATGACGATTCGCATGACCCACATCACGGCATTGGTCCTGCGCGCCATCGCGGCGGGCTATCGCTATGGCTTCGACGTGATGGACGCGACCGGGCTGGCGAGCGGCACTGTCTATCCCGCGCTGCGGCGCCTGGAGCGCGAAGGCCTGTTGCGTTCGCGCTGGGAGGCGGCGACGCAGGCACTGGATGACGGCCGGCCGCGTCGTCGTCTGTACGAGCTGACCGCCCACGGCGAACGCGCCATTGCGGCGTCGGCGGACAAGCTCGCGAGCGCGAAGCGCCTGCTTTCCACGCGTCTGGTGACGGAGCGGGGTCGCTCATGACCGGACCCGCACAGGACCGCGGCTGGCTGGCGCGCGTGATCGTGCGCGCCACGTCGTGGCTCGTGCCGCGGCAGCGGCGGCGCGAGTGGCGTGAGGAATGGGAAGCGGAATTGGGGGCGCGTGCGCACGAAGACGATCGCGGGCTGGCGCGGCGGGCGCTGGGTGCGCCGCTGGACGCGCTGGTGCTGCAGCGCGAGCAGTTTTCACTGACGGGCGTGCTGCGCGAGGTGCGCTGGGCCATCCGGTCGCTGCGACGCACGCCCACGTTCACGTTTACGACCGTCATCACGCTGGCCCTGGGCATTGGCGCGGTGGCCGCGCTCTACAGCGTGGTAAACGGCGTGTTAAGGCGCCCGCTGCCGTTCCCCGCGAGTGACCGTCTGGTGCGTGTCGACACGCGCACCGGCGACGGTGGGATCATTCCGATTTCGCGCCCGGACTGGCGCGACTGGAACGACCTGCAGAAGAGCTTCACCGGCATTGCGAGCTACCTCCCGTTGACCGCCGAGACCGTGCTGGGTGGCAATGACGCGGCCCGGCTGCGCGTGCAGCGCGTGTCCGCGAATTTCTTCGATGTGCTGGGTGTCGCGGCCGTTCGCGGGCGCACGTTCTCGAGCGCGGAATCGGGCCGGCAGCCACCGCCGGTCGCAGTGCTCAGTTGGGGCGCGTGGCAGCGACTGTTCGGCGGCCGCGCCGACCTCAACGCCATTTCGCTCGACCTTCTGGGAGCGCCGCACGCCGTGATCGGCGTCATGCCGCCCGGTTTCGAGTTTCTGGGGCCGACAGACATCTGGGTGCTGCACGAGCGTGAGCCGATCTGGGAGGTCCGGTCGTGGCCTGCGTTCGGTGCGTTCGGCCGCCTGCGTGATGGCGTCACCGCCGCTGCGGCGGAAGCAGAGCTGAGCGCCATCGCGAAGCGCATCAGCGGCCGGAGCGAGCAGACGTCGTTCGCCTCCGGCGCACACGTCGTGCTGCTGCGCGACTGGGCGGTGGCCGGGGTACGGGAAACGCTGCTCACCCTGTTCGCCGCCGCCGGCTTCGTGCTGCTCGTCGCCTGCGCCAATGTCGCCAGTGCGCTGCTGGCACGCGGCACGGCGCGGGCGAGGGAGCTGGCGGTGCGGTTGTCACTGGGCGCATCGCGCGCCCGCGCGGCAGGCGTGCTCCTCACCGAAAGTATGGTGTTAGCGGTGCTGGGCGCGGCCGGTGGGCTGCTGCTGGCGCGGGGCGGCCTGTACCTGGTGCGCGCGTTTGGCGCCAACCTGGTGCCTCGCCTCTCGGAGGTGAAACTCAATGGCGCTGTTGTGCTCTTCGTGGTTCTCGCCGGAATGGTCAGCGTGATGCTCTTCGGTCTGAGCCCGGCGCTGCTCACGACACGCAAGGCGCTCGCGACCACGCTGCGTGTCGTGGGACGCGGTCGGGGCCGGTCGTGGAGCGTGCTGGTGGCGAGCGAGATCGCGGCCGCCATGGCGCTGCTGGTAGGGGTGGGCCTGCTGGTGCGCAGCGTGGTGGCGATACGCGGAGCCTCACTGGGCTGGGATCCGCGGGATCTGCTCGCTGTACAGGTGGCGCTGCCGCCTTCGCGCTACGCGGATGGCGACGCGCGCATCCGCTACGTCAATGCGTTGACGACCGCGCTTCGACAGGTGCCGGGTGTGACGGCTCTCGGCGCCACCACGCAGCTGCCGCTGGACCGCTACGCGGACACCGCGCCGGCGTATCAGCCCGACGTCGGCTATCAGGCTAACAACGTGTCAATGGCGGGACTGCGCATTGTCAATGCCGCCTACTTTTCCGCCATGGGCATTCCGCTGCTGGGCGGCCGCAATTTCCGGCCTTCGGACCGCATGGGTTCGCCCGACGTCGCGCTGATCTCGGAATCGCTCGCCAGGCGCCTCTGGCCCGATGAGAGTCCGCTGGGCAAGCACCTGCGTCACAACAACGATTTCGGCGTGCAGGATGAGAGGACGTGGCTCACCGTGGTGGGTGTGGTGGGCAACGTGCGGCACTGGGCCAGCGCCATGAACTCGCAGCATGAGGTCTATGTGCCTTACACACAGCGCGGCCTGCGCGCATCCGACATGACATTCGTGCTGCGCTACCACGGCAATCTGAGCGCTGTCGCCGCTGGCGTGCGGGCGCGCTCGCGCGGTCTCGATCCCGAGGTGCCCGTATCGCTGCGCACGATCGATGAGAGGCTGGTGGCGACTTACGTCACGCAGCGCTTCTCGCTGATCCTGCTGTCCGTCTTCGGCGGCGTCGCCGCGCTGCTCGCGGTGATCGGCAGTGCCGGCGTGGTGGCGTATGCCGTGGAGCGGCGGCGTCGCGAGATCGGCATCCGCGTGGCCCTGGGCGCGCACCCGTGGAAGGAGTTCGGCAGACTGCAGCGCGCTACACTGCGGCCGGCGCTGGCCGGCGTGGTGATCGGCAGCGGGCTCGCGCTCGTGGTCACGCGCGCCGTCAGCAGCATGCTTTACGGCGTGACCGCGCAGGATCCACTGACGTACCTCGCCGCTGCGGCGCTGCTGCTGGCCGCCGCCTGGGCCGGCAGCGGCGTGCCGGCCCGGCGGGCACTGCGCGTCCGTCCGGCGGAGGTGCTTCGGACAGACTGATCGGACCGTTTTGGCGTTTCCTGTCCTGGCGTTCCCCCTATCGGACCGTCTTGGCGTTCTTGGGTTTTGGCCGGTGCCACTATCGCCGCATGCGTAATGGGGCCGCGCCGACCCCTGCTACCATGCATTCATGCATGAACCGGCCAGAACCCAAGAACGCCAAGACGGTCCGAAATCGCCACGCCTTCCCGCACGATGATGGGCAGCGTTGTGCTCGCCTCAATCGGGTACATATCGGCCGGGACGCGTTCCGCCAATGCACGACTGGGAACCCCGATCCGGCGCAATGGTCAGGTCACCCGGGTTCACAGGACACAGTGCCAGATGCGCAACGGGAGGCGACGTCGGTCGTACGCAACGCGCTGCCATCTCCGCGCCCGCATTGCCCCGCCCACCAGTACGCCGCCCTCACGCAACCGTGCGAGGCGGGGGTATGCGCTGGAGTCAGGCCGGAACGGTCCGGCAGTTTGAGTGAGCCGGGAGTGCAGTTCGCGCGATCCTCGTTCTGAGGATTCCACTTCACGTACGTCAGCGCACGATCACTTCGCCTTTCATGAACGGGTGCGGCGTGCAGTGGAATGCGTACGTGCCGGGGTCGCCGAAGGTGTGCGCCCAGGACCTGCCCGCATCGATGAGGCCGGAATCCCAGAGTCCCTTGTCGGATGTGCTCGTATGCGGAACCGCGTCGTGGTTCTCCCAGACCACCGTCGTGCCGGGCCGGATCTCCACCCTGGGCGTCTGGTACTGCAGACCCTGCATGATGATGCGCACGGTATCGCCATTGGCCTGTACGGCGGGCGCCGCAGTGCTGCGGCTGCCGAAGTAGCGGCGCATGGTGAGCGGAATCGTGAACTCGAAGCCGTAGCGCCTGCGGCCGCTGCCCACGGACGCTCCCTCCAGCGTGGCGCTGTTGGTGTTGGTCACCTGCAGAGAAAACGTGTGCGGTGTGTAGGGGATGTGCAGCTGGAGTCCCGCGCCCCACGCGATGTCCTGACCGTAGGTCTTGCGATCCAGCGTGCCAGCCACGTCGCCGGCTAACGCAATGTTGGAGGTGAGCATGAGCGTGGCCCCGCCCGCCACCGCGAATCTTGCCTTGCTGGAGTCGTACGCGCTGGAGAAGGCGCGGCCGGCGCCCAGCAGGCGCAGGCGTCCCAGCCGGCGCGACAGCGCCAGCTCGCCGTCCACGCTCTGGGCGGCGGTGTTGTAGCCGCCGTGCACAGCCAGGTCGACCGGCGCGCCGCGGGATTCCGCCAGTGGGTTCCAGCGGCCGAAGAACTCCCATTCGTTGGGCACGGCCGGCTTGACGCCGGAATTGGTGGCGTAGCGAAAACCCCAGAGCGTGTGACCCGGCGCGGCGCCCGCGAGCAGGAACGTGGGCACGTTGATGACCTTGCGTTCCGGTGCGGGTGTTGCCACGAAGCGGTGAATGAAGGTGAAGTACAGCATGCCCGGATCACCCGTCCAGGTGCCGCCCATGTTGGGCGGCCGATCCAGCACGGACTGCGCGCTGGCGGGCCGCGCCCCGACCGTGGCCGCCAGCAATGCAAGGGAGGGCAGCAGACGCCGGCAATGGCGCAGAACGAAGATTCGGCTCTCACTTGTCATTGCAGCTCCGTGATGGTGGTCAGTTCTGCCAGCGTATGCCGACGGCGCCCGTCGGGGGATACCGTGCCGGTCGAAGCCGGTCTGGTATCTGGTGTCAGCGACGTTGTCCAGCCTGGCCCAGAGGCTCCAGCCACCGCGCACGCTGTAATTCGCGGTTAACCCGGGCAGCACGTAGGCGTTCAGGCGTACGCGGCTGCCGCTGAAGCGCTCGGTGAGCACGGTCTGCGCGCCCACGTACTGTGCCCGGAGACGCAGGTCCAGACCGGGTGCGGGTGTCACCGCCAGGAAGGCGGCGCCGATGGCGCGCGGCCGGAAGGGAAGCTCTTCGCCTTCAGGGAACGACTCTGCCGGCAACCCGGTCGCGTTCAGTACGCGCGTACGCAGCCAGCCGCCGCTCATGCCCGCGCTCCAGCGCGCTGCCGGTCGCAACTCGAACCGTGCTTCCACGCCGGTGGCGCGGCTCTCACCCAGATTGCGGTTCTGCTGTCGCGTGGAGTCGAACTGCACCGCACGGATCAGGTCGCGGAAGTTCTGGCGGAAAACGGTGACGCCGGAGCTCACGCGCCCATCCCGCGACTGCCAGTCCACGCCGCCTTCGATGCTGGTGCTGGTCTCCGGCTTGAGGTCCGGGTTGGAGACGATGAAGGGGTTGTTCGCGTACTGGTCCTGAATGTTGGGCGCCTTGTACGCCCGGCCTGCGGCAAGGCGAAGCGAGAGCTGTCCGGGCACCAGGTGCAGCACGGCGCTGCCGCGCGGCGTCACGGCCGCGTCCAGGCCGTCGAACTTCTCCACGCGCGCGCCGGCCAGCAGGTCCAGCCGCGACGACGGCGTCAGCAGCGCCTCGCCGAAGACGGAAGTGGAATTGCGCGCCAGCTGCTGGCTGTCCGGACTGCCCTCGAATAACGTGCTGTTATCGAGCGACTCGCGCTCGCCGCGCACGCCCCAGGAGAGCACCACCGCATCGCGCGCGCCGCGGCTGCGATACTCGAAGTCGTACTCCAGTCCCTTGCGCACCACGCGGCTGTCCTGATGGAAGGTGGCATTGAAGATGAAGAACGGGTAGCTCGCGCTGGCCGAGAGATTGTCGCCCTTGTCGTCGTAGGTGAAATCCTGGCGGTACAGTGTGCCGCGCAGCTGCTGGTCGATGTGCGGCGATGTCACGAGGCGCGCGCTCACGGACGAGATGAGCCGGTCGCGCTCGTCGCGGGCATTGGGATCGAGCGGCACGCGTGTGGCGCCCGGGTCGCGCACGGGCAGATTGGAGTCCATGCCCAGGAAGCGCAGCGTGCCGCTGAGCCAAAGCCGGTCGGAAGGCGAGGCATTGAGGCGGAGCGATGCGTCGCGCGTCTTCGTGTCGTTGGGCAGCTGGTAGATGCCCCGATTGAAGGTCCAGCCGAAGCCGCCCGCATAGCGCAGCGCCTGCGAGCCGCCCGAGATGTCGGCCTCGCCGCGATAGCCGCCGCCGTCGCGCGTGGCGCCAGTGCCCTCGCCGGCCACGCTGATGCGGGGTCGGCCCACTTCCCCGCTACGCGTGATGAACTGCACGACACCGCTCATCGCCGACGAACCGAACAACGCGCTCTGCGGGCCCCTCGCCACCTCGACACGATCGAGATTGACGGGAGCGAAGCCCTGGAAGTCGAAGAAGCCGCCATTCTCGTTCAGCTCGACGCCATCCATCACGATCTGTGTGAACACCTCTTCGCCCCCACGCAGCCGCACGATCGTGGGACCGCCGGGACCGTTGGCTTCGTCGATGAACGTGCCATCCAGATTGCGCAGCATTTCCACCGCGTTGGGCGCGTGCTGCAGCCGCAATGCAGCGGAACCGAGCATGGAGAGGGAAAAGCCCGTGCGCGTCTGCCGTACAGGCACGCGTGCCGCGGTGACGACGATGGGATCCAGCCGGATCAGCCTGTTCGTCGTGTCGCTGCGTGCGGTGTCGCGCACCTGTGCACCCGCGCCGGATGCGATGGCGGCGAGGGCAGCGGCGGCGCAGCACGGATGCAGCGTCTTCCACCGCCTCGCTGTCGCAGTCGAGGACGTGTATGCGTTGAGCATGAAGTCTTCGTTTCGACGCCCGGTGAGTATTGCGCGGACCGTGGCTGCACGCGTGTTGCTCGTGGCCCGCCGAGTCCTAGAAGAATGTCCGAGAGCCCGATCCGTTGACATTGCGGCCCGCCGGGTCGTGAGGTGATCGCACATGCAGGAGGGTCGGCTGGACACGCATCCGTGAAAACCCGTACGGTTCACGTCCCGCATGACACGCGTAAGAGTATGTTGTAAACGGGAGGCAGCGTCGTCGCTTTGAAATCCGCAGAAAAGCCTGAGGGCGGAGACTGGGGCGCACTCGCGATCTTCTTCGGCTGCAACGTTCTGTTTGCCGCCGGCCTCTTCTCGCACGGCTTCCTGTACAACTTCTACCTGGACGCACTGCGCCTCGACGCGCGCGTGATGGGCGGCGCCGCGGCGGCGTTGACGGCGGGCGGCCTGCTGGCGCTGATTCCCGCGGGTCAACTGGTGGACCGGCTTGGGGCGAGTCCCACCTGGTTGTTGGCTGCGTCCTTCACGGCAGCGGGACTTTCGCTGGGCGCATGGGCCGGAACACCCGTCACCATCTATCTGGCCGCGCTGCTGGCGGGCGCCGGCACATCATCCTGGCGCGTGGCCATGGGGCCGCTGCTGATGCAGCTCGCAGCGCGTGGCGCCCGCGCGCGCGCGTTCTCGTGGAACGTTGCACTCCTGCTCGGTGCAGGCGCTTTGTGGACCGCGGTTTCCGGCGAATTCACGACGTGGCTGGAGCACGGCTTCGGCCTCAGTCACATTGCCGGTGTGCGCGCCGGCCTGCTGGCGGGCGGCCTCAGCCCTGCGCTGGCCGCGCTGCTGTTCCTGTCGCTGCGCCGCCGGCTGCAGGACACGCGCACCCGAGCGCAGGACAGGCCGGCCGTGGCCCTGCGAACGGCGTCCCGCAGCGCCGGCGACGTCGAGGCCGTGTCGTCGCCTTCAAACAATCTGTTACGCGGACACGGCGAAACAGCCGGGGTGAACGACAAGGCTGCGCGCTCACGGCCGGAGTTCGCCCGCCTGCTGGCGCACGTAGTGCTGCCCGGCCGGCTGCTTCTGCCCGTGCTCGTCGTATTCGTCTGGATGATCGCGGGCGGCCTCGTGATTCCCTTCCTGAATCTCTACTTCCTGCGCGTGCACGGCCTCGCCGTCGACCGCATTGGCCTGCTTTTCGGCGTGGCGCAGGGCATCACCGCGCTGGCCGTCTTCGCGAGTGGCGACCTCGCCGCGCGCGTGGGCACACGCCGCCTGCTGCTCTGCTGGTCCTTGCCCTTTGCACCACTCCTCTGGGCGCTCGCGCTCACCACCGCACTCGCGCCGGCATTCGTGCTCTACCTGCTGCAGGGTTTCGTGCCGCCGGCCACCAATCCGCTGATCGATCAGTGGCTGCTCGAGCAGGCGCCGCGCGAGCGGCAGGGCAGCATCTCGACCTGGCGCAACGCGGCCACGGACCTGAGTGGTCTGACGGGCGCCACGGCGGGTGGCTTCGTATTGCAGGCGACGACGTTCGGTACGCTCTTCTCACTTGCCGCCGCGGTCGCGCTGGCGGGCGCAGCGGGACTGCTGTTCGTGCTGTTCCGCCGGGCGGGCGCGGGATCAGGCGAGGGTGTGTCTACCAGCGGGTTAGTCGTAACGCCGTAAGGAGATGCGCCCGCGCAGGACGCGTGCCAGGCGCTCGCGGTACACATTGCGCAGCCGCTGCGACTTGCCGCGTGTTGGCCAGAGCATGTGCAGCACGCGGCGCAGCATCTCCATCGGTCCGCGCGTCCAGAGGAAGCGCTCGTCCAGTGAAGTGCCTTCCAGGCGCTGCGCCGTGCCGGGCCCGAGGCGTTCGAGCACGCGACGCATGCGCGGTGTCGCGCTGGCGTTCAGCGCGCAGCGCAGGCCCTCATCGATCGTGCCCGGCACGAGTCGCTCGACCAGTTCCAGCGCGGGATACACGAAGCGTACGGCATCTCGTTCCCGCAGCAGCGCGAGCAAGGCATCACCGCGCAGCAGTCCGCGCTCCGTGTCCTGCCGGATCACCAGGGCCAGCTCGACGATGCGCACCAGTTGCAGCTGGTGCAGCTCTTCTGACGCGTGTGCGGCCAGGTACGCGGTGAGCCAGGGCTGCACCAGCACGCGCGCGGAGCCGTGCAGTTCGGGAGCCCAGCGCGTATTCCGTTCGTCCAGCGGATCCAGGCTCAGGGTGCGCACACCGAAGAACTCACGCAGCGCGCCACCGTGCAATTCGATCGTGAAGGGATTGTCCGCGTGCGTGAGTTCCAGGGAGCGCACACCTGCGGGCGAGTCCGGCGGCACCCAGTCGCTTTTCCATGGATGTCGCTGCCGCTTGACCAGGCGATAGCCGGCGCGCTCGAGCCGCTGCGCGGCCAGCGCAGCTTCGGCGGGCGGCACGATCAGGTCGATGTCGGCGGCGGGACGGGTGCCGGCGTCCGGGAAGTACGCGGGGCCGGTGTGTGACGCTTTCACCACGACGGCGCGCAGCGCAGCCTCTGCCAGCACGTCGAGCGCGCGTTGCAGCTCCGCGTTCATGCGCCGGGCGCGGCGTCGATTGTGTTCGAGGTGCAGGCGCAGCAGCGCGGGCAGCTCACCCTCAGCCGAGAGGCGGCCCTGCTCGAGCCAGAAGCCCAGCAGCGGGCCGGTTCCGCTCGTGAAGGCGGCCAGTCCGATGGCCCGCGCGTCCGCACCCGGCGGTGTGACCAGTTCGACCGGGTCCGGGTGATGCGAAAGCACCAGTCCCACTACGCGCTCGGTCTCCCGCAGGCACGCACGCCAGGCGTCCACGGGCACGTGCGGCCACAGGTATGCGATGTGCCCCTGCTGTCGCGCCCAGCGGAAGCGCGCGGCGATTTCAGCGCCCGTCAGCTCCAGCTCGTGCTCCGTAAAAGTCCGGAGCGCCGAGGGCAGCCGTGCATGCGCGCGAAATGGCTCGTTTGGCGAAGGTCCGAGCACTCTGCTAGGGTCGCGAATGTTGTCCGGGCCGGCGCCGCGTCAACTGCGGCGCAGTCCAATCGTTCTTAGTCCGTACGGCTGCTCCGTCCACTACGCTTCTCTCGCGAAGATCCCGGGATGCGCTCCGTTGCCGTGTATGCTCTGCTGGTGCCGGCGCTGGCACTTCTGCCTGCCTCGCTGCGGGCGCAGGACACCGCGTCGCTGCAGCTGCGCCCCGGCGATCAGCTCCTGCTCCAGGTAAAGAACGAACCAAACCTGTCGGGTCGCTACGTGGTCAGTCCGGAAGGCCGCATCATGCTGCCGCTGATCGGGCTGCTGGACGTGTCGCAACGCCCGTTTTCCGAGATCGAATCCACCATCCGCACGGGTTTCGCGCAGGAGCTGGCGGACCCCGAGCTGCTGGTGACGCCGCTGCAGCGCGTCGCTGTGCTGGGTGAAGTACGGTTGCCCGGCTTTCAGTGGATCGATGGCAACGGCACGCTGGCTGATGCTTTCGTGTTATCCGGGGGCATGCTGCCCACCGCCAACCGCAGGAGCCTCGTGCTCGTGCACGCGGGGAAAGAAGAACGCATCCAGCTGCGCGCGGGTGCACCGCCGCCCATTCCGCTGCATTCGGGTGACCAGGTGCTCATCTCGCGGCGCAGCTGGCTGAGCGAGAACCTGCCCATCTTCATCGGCGCCGCCGCATTGGTTGCGGCCGCCGCCGCTACCAGCTTCATCGTGCGTTAGCCATGCAGTTGCTGGAACCGGGGGAGGCGAACGGACGCGAAGGCTGGCTGGAATCGTGGTCCGGCCTGTTGCAACGGCGCTGGCGACCGGCGCTCAGCGTGTTTCTCGCGCTCGCCGCGTTCTGCGTGTTCACGATCTTCCGCGCCATTCCCGTCTATCGCGCGAACGCGCGGCTGCGTCTGGGAGAGCCGCCACCGGCCAGCGGTGTCTCGCCCACGGCCAGTGTATTCGGTCTCATGCGACTCGGTGGTGATCCGTTCGCCAACGACCTCGAGCTGCTGGACAGCAGGACGCTGACCGAACAGGTGATTCGCGATCAGTCGCTCAACGCGAAGCTGATCGAACCGCGCGGCTGGACCCGCGATTCCGTCTTCACTTCGTTCCGCGCCGATTCCACGACCACGAAGGCCACGTTCGAGCTGGCCTGGCAGGACGATGGAAGGGTCGCGGTGCGCCAGGTGGCGCCCCGCGACTCGGCCATCGCGACGGTCGCCGCCGGTCAGCCTGTGCAGTTCGGCGGCGTGACCGTGATGCTGAGAGCCCGGCGGCCGGAATGGCCACGCAAGATCCGCGTGCGCACGATCCCGCCCGCCATGGCCGTGCTCGAGCAGCGCCCGAAGCTGGCAGTGGAGCGCTCCCGCCGCGATGCCAATGTGGTGGACCTGGCGTACGACGGGAACGATGCGGCCGTCGTGCGTGGCGTCGTCAACTCCATGATCGGGCGCTTCATCGAGCTGCGCGCCGAGATCGCGCGCCGGGAGAGCGAGGAGGCGGTGGATTCGCTGCGCGTGGTGGTGGACTCGACTAACCGCGAGTTGGCCAGCGCCGAGAGCGCCCTCGAGTCGTGGCAGCGCAACACGCACCTGGTGCAGCCCGACGTGCAGGGCGAAGCCTTCGTCGAGCGCTACAGCGGTCTGGTCACGCAGGTGGAGCAGACGAACTACGAGCTGGATGCCATTGCCGCCATCGCGGACCGCATGGATGCCACGCCCGACTCCGGGCTCGACTGGAGCGTGCTGCTCACGCTCCCGAAGTTCCTCGAGAACCAGACAGTGGGCCAGCTGCTCACGCGCTTCACGGAGCTGCGCGGGCAGCGCTCCGAGCTGCTCATGCGGCGCGCCGAGACCAGCCATGAAGTGCGGCTGGTCGACGAACAGATCCAGGCGCTGGACAGCACGCTGCGCTCACTGGTGCACGGCTATCGCACGGCGCTGGCACGAGGCCTCGATGTGCTCAAGGGTCAGGTCGCGAGCATGGACACGGCGTTGTCGCACACACCCTCGCAGACCATTGAGATGGGCCGCCGCCAGCGCGCCATCCGGCTGCTCTCCGAGATCATCCTCATGACCGAGGAACGCCTGCGGCAGGAGCAGATGCGGCAGGCGCTCACCTTCTCCAACGTGCAGGTCATCGATCCACCGGCCATTCGCTTCAAGCCCATCTGGCCGCGCAAGAAGCTGGGACTCGCGGTGGGCCTGCTCGATCAGCGGCATCTTCGGCCTGCTCGCGCTCTACGTTGCGGAACGCGCCGATCGCACGGTGCGCCGCGCGGTAGAGATCGAGGGCATTACCGGTGCGCCCATTCTTGCCGTCACCGTTGCGGCGAGGGATGCGCTGCCCGCGCTGTCCGACGCGGAAGTAAGCGCTGTGGTGCGCTTCGCGGGCCGGAACGGCACTAACAGTCGCGTAGCTCTCGTGGCCGCCGGGCGCGATGGGCGGGCGGAGGGCATGGCGCGCGCTCTGGCGGGCAGCAATGGCAAGCCCGTCGAGCTGCAGCAGGCAGGCCCCGCCGCCCGACATCTCGTCGCCCTGCCACCGGTCGGGGACTTCGCGGCCGCTGCGGCTGCCGATGGCGGGCCGGTTGCGCTGATCGTGCGCACGGGCCGGACGCGGCGGGATGTCCTGCAGCGCTCCGTCAGGCTGCTGCGCACCGCCGGTTCGGTCGTGGTCGGCTCGATCGTGGTGTGCGAGCGCGAACGGCAGAAGTCCGACCTCTGGACGTGAAGCCCACCATGCGCAGGCTCACGGACCTCCTGGGCGCCTCCATTCTGCTGCTGCTGCTGGCGCCTCTGCTGGCCCTGGCCGCGCTGACAGTGCTGTTGGCAACGGGACGGCCCGTCTTCTTCGGCCACCAGCGCGTGGGCCGGAGCGGCCGCCCTTTCCGCTGCTGGAAACTGCGTACCATGAACGTGGGCGCCGAGGACCGATTGCGGCACGAGCCTGCGCTGCGCCACAGCTACGTGCGCAACGGCTACAAGCTGCCCAATGGCGAAGACCCGCGCGTCACACGCGTCGGCCGCTGGCTGCGTCGCACGTACCTGGACGAGATCCCGCAGCTGCTCAACGTGCTGAACGGTACCATGTCGCTGGTGGGACCTCGCCCTGTGGTGCCGGACGAACTCGCGCTGTACGGCGATGCGGCGGGCGAACTGCTGCGCGACCGGCCCGGCATTGTGGGCGCGTGGACCGCACGCGGCCGCGAACGTCCGGATTATCCGGAGCGTGCGCGCATCGAGCTGGAGTACCTGCAGCACCGCTCGCCCGCGCGCGACCTCGCGATTTTCCTGCGCACCATTCCCGTCGTACTGCGCGGCCAGGACGACGGATGAGCGACGACGCGCGGAGCGAGGGCGCGCGCGCATTGCGCCGCATCTTCGCCAATGCCTTCTCGCTGTTCCTCGCGTACACACTGCCGCGACTGCTGACCGTCGGCGCCGTGGTGGTCGCGGCCCGGACGCTGGGCGCGGCCCGCTTCGGCGAATACGGCACCGCCGCCGCCTTCGCGGTGCTGCTGAGCATCGTCTCGACACTCGGCATGTCGCCGCTGCTGGTGCGCGAGATGGCGAGGGATCCGGCGGGCAGCGGCGGCTGGCTCCGCGGAGCGCACATCGTCAAGACGGGCAGCAACATCCTCATGCTGACACTGCTGTTCGCGCTGGGCCGGGGCGTCCTGCATTACCGCGGCGAAGTGCTGCTAGCCACTCTGGTGCTGGGCTGCGGCTACGCGGTGGGCGCGTACGCGGAGAATCTGGCCGCCTGGGTCCAGTCCATCGAGCGCATGGAAATCTGGATGCAGGCCAGTGCGCTGTACGGCCTGGTGACGGGCGGTCTGGGCGCCCTGCTCGTCGTGCTGACGCGCAGTGTAGTCTGGTTCTGCGTGGCGACACTGCTCGGACAGTGCGTCGCGCTGCTCTGGCTGGCCGCCCGCGCGCCGCACGGGCTTCGCCTGGGCGCACGACCCGCGCGCATCCGGCCGTTGCTGCGCGCGCTGGTGCCCTTCGCGCTCGCCTTCATTGCGCTGACCGCGCACTCCAAGCTGGAAGTGCTCCTGCTCGGCCACTGGCGTGCCTCCAGCGACGTGGGCGTGTACACGGCCGCGCACAAGTTCATTGATGTCATCCAGGCGCTGGCCGTGGCCGGCGCGGCGGCAGTCTATCCCCGCCTGGCACGGGCCAATGCGAACAGTGCTGTTCTGGCCGCGACCCGGCTCATGGAGCTGACACTCCTGAGTGGCGTGGTCGCTGCGGGCACGCTCTGGCTGGCGCGCGACACGCTGGTGCCGCTGCTTTTTGGCAGTGCGTACAGCGCCGCCATTCCGGTGACCGCGCTGCTCGCCATTGCCATTGCGCCGCTGGCCGTGAACATTGTGGGCGGCTACGTGCTGGCGGCGGGCGGTCACATTCGCGCCGTCGCGGCGCTCTATGGTGCGGCATTGCTGCTCAAGGTCGCGCTGAACGGGCTGCTGGTTCCAGCGCACGGTGCGGCGGGCACAGCCCAGGCAATGCTGCTCACCGAGGCCGGACTGGCAGCCGGCATGATGGCGGTGCTGCGGGTGCACGCGGGCGTCCGGCCACGCGCCGTCATACTCGCTAGCGCGCTGTTATCCGCCGCCAGCGCAGGCGTGCTCGCGTGGTTGCGCGAGCCCGGCGGGAGCGCCGTGGCAGCGCTGGCGTTCGTGGCCACGACCGGCGTGGTCTGCGCCGTGGCGGGTGCACTGCCGCACGCCGAGCGCGCCGTGGTGCTGGCCGCACTGCGCGGCGCCGGCGGGGAGGCGGGATGAGGCTGCTCTACGTCTCCAAGGCGATGACCACGGGCGCATACCGCGACAAGCTGCGCGAGCTGGCCGGCCTGGTCGAGCTGCACGCGGTCATGCCCGAGCGCTGGGGTCCTCGCCCGGTAGACCCGCCCTCGCCGGCCGAGCCATGGCTCGAAAGCGTGCCCGCCGCACTGCACGGGCACAACCATTTCCATGTCTACCGCGATGTCAGCGCATGGCTGCGCCAGGCCAGGCCGGATCTGGTGCACATTGACGAGGAGCCGTACAGCGCCGTCACGGCGCAGCTGGCCAGGCACTGCGCACGCCAGGGCGTGCCTTTCCTGTTCTTCGCGTGGCAGAACCTGCACAAGCGTATTCCGCAGCCATTCGCCAGACTGCGAACCTTCGTGTTCGCGCGGGCGGGCGGCGGCATTGCGGGTACCGCGCAGGCCGCGGCAGTCCTGCGTGCGTGGGGTTATCACGGCCCGCTCGAAGTGATCCCGCAGATGGGCGTGGACACCTGCCGCTTCCGGGCGGATCCCGTCGCGCGCGCGGAGTGGCGTCGTCGCCTCCGCATTGGTGCGGCCGATTTCGCGATCGGCTTTGGCGGCCGCCTGGTGCCCGAGAAAGGCGTGCAGCAGCTGCTCCAGGCGCTGACCGCGCTGCCCGACGCGGCCCTTGTGATCGCCGGTGACGGCCCGCTGCGCAGAGTGCTGCAGGCCAGGGCGCGGCAGGCAGGGGTGCTCGAGCGCCTGCACCTGCTGGGCGATGTGCCCGCGCACGACATGCCGGGACTGCTCAATGCCTGCGACGTCGTGGCACTGCCTTCCACGCGCACCGCGGGCTGGATGGAGCAGTTCGGGCGCATCCTGGTGGAGGCCATGGCGGTGGGTGTTCCCGTGATCGGCTCGACATTGGGCGAAATTCCGGCGGTCATTGGCGATGCCGGGCTGGTGGTGCGCGAGGGCGATAGTGGCGCGTTAGTGCGTGCGCTGATGGCTCTGGCGGATTCGCCGGCAGCGCGCCAGCAGTTGAGCGCGCGCGGTCGTACGCGCGCCCTCGCATGCTTCACCAATCGGCGCATCGCGCAGGAGACGGTGAGCTTCTACGAGCGCATGCTCGGGGCGGCGGCCGCATGAGCACGGCGAGGGCGGTGGGCTCGCTCGAGCCCGGCATCGGCGTGGCACTCGTGGCCCTGGGCGGCGCCGCCGCGATCCTCGCCGCCGCCAGCATGCTGGCGGACAACATCACCATGGCGGCGACCGCCGCAGGCGTCTTCGCCGTGGCGCTCGCGGCCGTCGTCGCGACCGGCTGGGTGGACGGGGCCACGATGGTCGTGCTCTCCATGCCGCTGCCCGCACTCTACAGCACGGAATCACTGCGCATCGCGACAGCCGCGCCGGTGACGGCGGTGGTGGTGGGCGCGTGGATCCTCTCGCTGGCAGCCTCAGCCCGTCGGCCCCACACCGGGCGGCTGCCCGCCAATGCGGTTGCGGCGCTGCTGGCCGCATTCCTGTTCTTCTCCGTGACCGCGCAACACCCGCTTACAGCGGTTCGCGAAACCCTGAACTTCGCGGTGCTGCTGGGCTTTCTCCTGGCCGCCACCGATGGCTTCCGCGTGCCCGGGCGCCTGCACCGTGTCACACGGGCGCTGGTGGCCGTGAGCGCGCTGGGCGCAATTGTCGCACTGCTCGAAATGCTGCAGTACATCCCCAACGAGTTCCCGCGCTATAACACCGCGTTCAACCGGGCGGCGCTGGGCTTCGGCCAGCCCAACGGCCTGGGTCTGTTCTTCGCGCTGGTCGTGCCCTTCGCCGTGCACCACTGGCGCACGGCTGTCACGCGCATGGGCCGGGCCGTGGCACTGCTGGCGCTGGCGCTCACCACGGTGGGCCTCGTGTCCACGTTCTCGCGGGGCAGCTGGCTGGCGGTACTCGCCGGCGCGGGCGCGCTTCTGTTCGCGGGACATGGCCGCCTGGTGCTGCGCATTGGTTCGCCGTCGTGCTGATCGCAGTCGTGGTGGACCTCGTGACTGGAGGCATGATCCGCGACACCATCCAGCGTACCATCGGCGACTGGGTGATCGAGCAGCGCGCCGCGCTCATGCTCGCAGGCATCGCGATGTTCCTGACGTACCCGCTGACAGGCGTGGGGCCGGGCGGATACGCCGAGAGCCTGGACCGCTTCGGCCCGCAGATCCCGCAGCTCTGGGACTACCTGCCCACGCCGCACAACGCGTACGTGCAGATGGCGGCGGAAATGGGCGTTGCCGGCCTGATCGTGTTCCTGATCTTCATGTTCCTGACACTGCGTTTGCAGGCGCGCCGCACCATGGCGGAAGACAGGGACGCGGCCCGCTCGCCGCGCGAACGCAGCATGAACCGCGCACTGCTCTGGTCCTTCGCCACGACCTGCGCCGCGGGCATGGTGGTGTGGCCGTTCGCGCACGGCACGGGACAGGCCGTGATGCTGGTCTGCGCCGGCATCTCATCGCGGCCCCGGAGCCACGCGTATGAAGCTCGCCATCAACGGCCGCTTCTACCGCGCCGGCGTGACCGGCGTGCAGCGCTTTGCCCGCGAGGTCACGGCTCGCCTGTGCGAGCTGGCTGATGTCACGCTGCTGCTGCCGCGCGGTGTCGAGCCGCCGCAGCTCACTCGCCGCGTGCGCGTCCTGCATGGACGACTCGGCGGTCACGCGTGGGAGCAGCTCGAGCTGCCGCACATGAGTCGCGCAGCGGGATGCGACGCCACGCTTCACCTTTCCGGCACGGCGCCGGTGCGTGGCGGGCCGCACGTGCTCGTACTGCACGACGTGCTGCCCCTCACGCACCCGGACTGGTTCTCCCGCCGCTTCGCCGGCTGGTACGCGGCCGTGCTGGGCCGCGCGGTTCCACGCGCCGCCGCCGTCATCACGGTGTCCGAGACGAGTCGCCGCGAAATCGTGCGCGCGTTCGGCGAGCCCCGCCGCCTGTTCGTGGTTTCGCAGGGCCTGGATCCCTTCACATCACCCGCAACGGACGGCGAGGTGGCGCGCGTGCGCGCGGACTTCGGCCTGCCCGGACAATGGCTGCTGGCTCTCGGCTTCGGCGACCCGCGCAAGAACCACACGTTCCTGCTGGACGTGCTGGCGGAGCTGCGCGCACGCGGCCAGCCCCGCAGGCTCGTGATCGTGGGGCAGACAGCGACGCGCGTGCACGGACGCCCGGCCGAACCGCTCGGTCCCGATGTTCTAACACCGGGTTATGTCAGCGACCGCGATCTGCAGGCGCTCTACACCGGCTGCAGCGCGCTGTGTTTTCCCTCGCTGGCGGAAGGCTTCGGCCGGCCGCCGCTCGAGGCCGCCGCTTGCGGTGCCCCCTCCCTCATCGCGGACACACCCGACCTGCCCGAGCGCACCCGCCTTGCCGGCCTGACCGTGCCGCTTCGGGCGGACGCGTGGGCGGACGCGGTGTCGTCGCTTGAATCCGACGCGGAACTCCGCGCCGACACGGTGCGCCGGGGCCGTTCGCTGGGGGACGACATGAGCTGGGATGAATGCGCATACGAAGTTCTGGGCTCATGCCTGGCTGCCGCTGGCCGGCGCCGCGCCCGCCCGACGCACACGGCAGGACGCTGAGCATGGCTCGCCATCGCGTGGCGCTGATTCACGACTGGCTGACCGGCATGCGCGGCGGGGAGCGCGTGCTCGAAGGCCTGCTCGATCTCTTTCCGGACGCGGAGATCTTCACGCTGGTGCACGTTCCCGGTACCGTGTCCGCACGCATCGAGTCGCGCCCCATCCACGTCTCGCACCTGGGGCGACTGCCGGGTGTCGATCGCCGCTATCGCTTTCTTCTGCCCTTCTTCCCGTCTGCCATCGAACGGTTCGACCTGCGCGGCTTCGATCTCGTCGTGTCCAGCAGTCACTGCGTGGCAAAGGGCGCCATCGCGCCGCCCGGTGTGCCGCATATCTGCTATTGTCACACGCCCATGCGGTACGTGTGGGACCAGTACGCGGACTACTTCAGTCAGGGGCGCGCCTCGCCGCTCATCCGCATGGCCGCGAGCCTGGTGATGCCGCGGCTGCGCCGCTGGGATGTCGCGTCGGCCGCAGGCGTGTCCAGCTTCATTGCCAATTCGCGACACGTGCGCGAGCGCATCCGCAGGCATTACGAGCGCGACGCCGCAGTGGTCTATCCGCCCGTCGAGGTGAAGCGCTTCGCGCCAGCGCCCCGGCGCGAGGACTACTACATCTCGATTGGCGCACTCGTCCCCTACAAGCGCATGGACATCGCCGTGCGCGCGTTCAACCAGCTCGGCCGACGCCTCATCGTCGTGGGCGAAGGTCCGGAGCTGCATGGTCTCTCGCGCAAGGCCCACGCTAACGTCGAGTTCACCGGTCGCCTGCCCGACGACGAGGTGGCGCGATTGCTGGCCGGTGCCAGAGGCTTCGTGCTCCCGGGTGAGGAAGACTTCGGCATCGCGGCCGTCGAGGCGCAGGCCGCGGGCGTACCCGTGATTGCGCTGGGCCGCGGGGGCGCACTCGAAACCGTGATCGCCGCGCCCGCCGCCGCTGGCGCCAATGGGCGCCTCCACCACAACGGCGCGAGCCCGCACAGTGGCAATTGGGAGAGTGGCGCGCACGCGCGTGGCAATGGACGCGGTCGAAACGAACGGTTCATCGAGGTCGAGGCCGAAGCGCCCACCGGCGTGTTTTTCGACCAGCCCACACCCGCCGCGCTGGCCGCGGCCGTCGCGCGGTTCGAGCCGCTCGACTTCGACACGCGTGCACTGCGCCGCCAGGCGGAGCGCTTCAATCCACGCATCTTCCGCGATCGCATGCGCGCACAGCTGCGCGCGACCCTCGAGCCGCACGACGCCACCGTCTCGATGAGGCACTGAGTTGGCCACGTGAAGATCGCCATGATCGTGCCGGGTGGGGTCGACCCCGGCGGTGAACAGCGTGTTATACCCTGCCTGCTGTGGCTCATTCCGCCGGCTGGCGGAGCACCACAACCTGCACGTCTACGCGCTGTTCCAGGACGGCGCACCGCCGCGCTACTCCTTGTGCGGTGCCACCATTCATCACGTGGGTCGCGGCAGGACGGCGCTGCGCGCGATTGGCGCACTGTGGCGCGAGCACCGGCGGGGACCCTTCGCCCTGCTGCACGCCGTCTGGGCGTCGCCTTCCGGGGCCCTCGCCTGTGTGGCCGCGCAGATGCTGCGTGCGCCCGTGCTCGTGCACCTGGCCGGCGGCGAGCTCACATCAATGCCCGATATCGACTATGGCGAGCTGCGTAATGCCAGCGGCCGGCGTCGTGTCGAGTCGGCCCTGGACGGCGCGCGCCGCATCACGGCGCACAGTCAGCCCGTGGTCGATGCGGCAACCGCCATGGGTTACAGCGTGACCCGGCTGCCGCTGGGCGTGGCGCTCGACGCTTGGCCGCTGCAGGCGCCCCGCGCGCGCACGCTGGACCGGCCGGCCCGCCTGATGTACATCGCCAGCCTGCATCGCGTGAAGGATCCTGCGATGCTGGTGCGCACAGCGGCCCTGCTCGACGCGAGCCGCATTGATTTCACACTTGATGTCGTGGGCGAAGACACGCTCGGCGGGAGCATCCAGCAGCAGGCCGCGGAAGCGGGTCTCGGCCATCGCATCAACTTCCACGGCTTTCTCGAGCAGAAACGACTGCGCCCGCTGCTGCAGCAGGCGGACCTGCTGCTCGTGTCGTCGCGGCACGAGGCCGGACCGATTGTCCTGGCCGAAGCCGCCACCTGTGGCGTGCCCACCGTGGGCACGAACGTGGGCATGATCGCCGAGTGGGCGCCCGAGGCGGCCCTGGCCGTGCCCCCCGGCGATGCCGAGGCTCTCGCCGGCGCGGCCCGGTCGTTACTCGAAGACGATGCGCGCCGCCTCCGCACCGCAGAGCTTGCACAGCGCCTCGCCGTGGCGGAAGATGCGGACTGGAGCGCAGCCCGCATCGCCGGCCTCTACGAGGAGCTGACCGCTGCATGAGTGAAAAGCCAGACGCCCGGGATCCACTCGGGCGTGATGTCCAGCTCGATCACCGCGTCGTCATTCCTGTGCTGGGCATTCCCGTCAGCTTCGAGTCCAACGATCCGGCGGTGATCGCCATTGCCGAGGAAGCGTTTGGCGCGTGGCGCATTGTCGAACAGGCGCCGCGTCTCATCGCGGACGAGCGCGTGCGCTTCCGCATCTATGTCGATGATGAAGGCGACGAAGGTCCCTCCACGCACGCGCCGCTGCGCCACCGCATTCCGGATTACGAGCGCATCATACTGCAGAGTCGCGGCAGTGTGGGCTTAGGCGATTCCGCCCGGCGTGAGGCGGTGCTTTACACGACGCGCGCACTCGTACAGGACCGCCAGCACTTCCGTTACGGCGCGCTGGAAGCGCTGACACTCGGTGTGCTGACCAAGCTGGATCGTCAGCCGCTGCATGCCGCCTGCATCGCGCAGCACGACGCGGCTTTGCTGCTGGCGGGCCCCAGCGGTGTGGGCAAGAGCACACTGGCGTACGTGGCCGGTCGCAAGGGTCTGCGCGTGCTCGCGGAGGATTACGTCAACATCCAGCTCGATCCCCGCCTCCGCATCTGGGGCACACCCGGCTGGATCCATCTGCCGCTGGACGCACGCGAGCGCTTTCCCGAACTGGCCGGCCGTCACACAACGCTGCGCGCCAACGGCAAGGAGAAAATCGCCATCAGTCTGGCGGAAATGGAATCGCCTGTGGGGATCCCCGTCGCGCAGCGTGCCGGCATCTGCGTGCTGGTCCCATCAGAGGAAGCGTCTCTGGAAACCCTCGATGCCGCCGCGCTCGAAGAAGCCATGACCGGTCAGCTGGATCCCGGCTTCGACGAATTCGTCGACACCATCGGACGCGCTATCCGACTGTTAGCCGGCCACGGCGGCTGGCGACTCCACACCGGCCGCGACCCCCGCCTCGCCCTGGAAAAACTCACGCCCGCCTTCGATCTGCTGACCGCCGATTGAGAGGTCGCGGACCGAAGCGGTGCAGCTGCCCGGCGCAGGAACCAATGCGGCGAGCCGGCGAACACCTCTGTCAGCAGGAGCAGGGGAACACAGGCTGGCCAGTGGCAGGGCTGGCTTTCGATGTCGCTTGCTGTACCGCAGAACACCGGCTGGCCGGCGCTGCCCGGGCGGAGAAGCGATCCCTCAATCGCTGACGAACAGCCAGCTGACACACCGGCGGACTGCCGGGCCTCATGCTCTGCCCGACACGTCCGCCTCACCCGTCACTCCGGGCCCGCTGGAACCGGAGGCGACCGAGAAAATTGATCAGTTCTGCGGCTCGTGATCCTCGAGCAGCATTTCGCCCACGCGCGTCATACCACGCCCACGCTCCACGAGAACGCGCCCGAGCTTCGCCAGCAGCCCATCCGTCGCGCGCTGCGGGTTCGCCCGGAGCGCCCGCAGGTCCGCGACCGGGATCCCCAGCGCTCGCGCCAGTTCACCCTCCGTACCCATGAACAACATCGCAGCCCGCGCGAAATCAAGCGCCATGTATCCACCCCGGCCCCAGGGCCACGCAGCCCTTTAACCCGCTGTTTGGTCTCGTGATCGGCAACAAACCAGGCAGCCCGACCACCAGCAACACGTCTCCAGCATCACGACGCGTACTCGCCGGCCTTGGTCACAATTGGGCGGCATCGAAGCACCAGCCCGGGCCCCCAGCCCCGGCAACATTGTTCAGTAGACCACAACCTCCACGCCCGTGCGCACCAGCGGGTAGAGTCTCCGGAGATCGTCATTACTCAAGCGCACGCAGCCGTGACTGACGGCATCGCCGATGCTGTCTTCGTCATAGAGATGCGTGCCGTGGATGAGGTAACCGCCACCCAGGTCCAGCTTGTAGGGACCGAGCGCGTCGGGCACTTCGCGCTGCGCCGTGTGCCGAGGCGGCACGTAGATGCGATTGTCGAAAATGATCTCGGTGCCCGGTGTGAACGGCGCGAAGTTGCCGAATTGATTGATGCGGCCCACCTGGTTGCCCACGACCGTCAGCACGCTGCTGTCTCCCAGCACAATGCGTGCGTCCGGCTCGAGCTGCACGACTTCGCTCAGGCCCATGGCCGCGGCCCGCTCGTAGTAGTGCCAGAGCGGCACGATCCACACCGGATCCTTCGCCCTGGCGAGGATACGACGGTCACCCGTGGGGGTCGCGAAGTGCCAGCGCCTGCCCTGCCATGTGAAGTCCCTGCCCATGCCCACCGCCGCGGGTACATCCAACAGCGTGTCAGCACCGTCCACCAGCCACAGGCGATGCTGCGCGAGCGAGACCAGGATGCGCCTGCCGCCGTGCGTCGAGGGACGGGGTGCATCCGCGGGTGGGGCGGCTTCGCGCGCAACGATCTCGGCCGCCGGCGCCGGCTCTCCGATCGTGCCGGCCTGACTGCTGCCGGGCCGGTTACCGGCGGCTGCAGCGTCGCCTGGATCCGTAACCGCCTGATGGCGGCCAGCCGGCCCGGCCGCATCGAGCGGCACATCCGCCAGCACGGCATCCTCCGGCTGCAGCAGGCGCGGGCGGGCGTGATGATAGCCCGCGGCGAAGGCCGCACTGGCTGCCGCCAGACCGAGCGTGACGACGGGGAAGAGTCGCCGCACGCCTCTCGACATTTCCTCTAACCGCCTGTTGCGGCCGCTACGCCGCGCGTCTCGAGAATGCGCACAATGGTTTCGCCGATCTTGTTGTTGGGCGTGGATGCGCCCGCCGTCAGTCCCACCACCACCGGGCCCTCGGGCAGCCAGTCCGCGGTCGCCACCTCCGGTGCGTCCGCGGCCAGCTCCGGCTTGTGGCGGATGCGCCGCTCCAGCGGATCAATGCACGTCGAGTCCGCCACGTGAAACGTCGTGGTGTAGGCGCGGCACAGGTGCGCCAGGTGATTCGTGTTCGAGGAATTGTAGCCGCCGATCACTACCATGATGTCGGGCGGCTCCTGCATCATGCGCAGTACCGCATCCTGCCGTTCCTGTGTCGCCGAGCAGATGGTGTCGAACGAGCGGAAATGGCCGTCCAGCGCCGACTCACCATAACGCCGTGTCAGGCTCTCGCCCACAGCCCGCGCAATCGCGAGGGATTCACTCGCGAGCATGGTCGTCTGGTTGGCCACACCAATACGGGCGAGGTCGTTGTCCGGGTCGAAACCGGGACTCGCCTTGTCGCCGAAATGCGCCAGGAACGCATCGCGTGAAAGCGCCGACGCGCTCTGCTCGATGTACGCCATCACCAGCTTCGCCTCAGCCATGTCACGCACCACGAGGTAGGTGCCTGCCGCGCTCGTGTTCACCTGCGACGCCGTGGCGCGCGTTTCTTCGTGGAAATACTTGCCGTGAATCAGCGCGGTGAAGCCATCGCGCGCGTACGATTCCACGCGCTTCCACACGTTCAGCACCGAACCGCATGTGGTGTCGATCAGGATGCAGCCGATGTCGCGCAGCCGCTGGAAATCGTCCAGCGTGACGCCGAAGGCAGGGATGATGACGACGTCTTCCGTCGTGATGCCGGCGAAATCGAAGCCGCCGGCATTGTCCGGGTACAGGAAGGTGATGCCCGAATCGCGCAGCCGGCGGTTCACGTGGGGATTGTGGATGATCTCGCCGACCAGGAAGATGCGCCGATCCGGGAACTTGTGCGCGGTCTGGTAGGCGTAGTCGACGGCGCGATCCACGCCGTAGCAGAAGCCAAAATCCTCCGCCAGCCGGATCGTCAGCTGGCCGAAGACCGCGGTGTACCCGCGACTGCGGATGTCGTCCACCAGGCTGCTGTGGTACTCCGCCGCCAGGATCGGCTCGACTTCCTTCTTCAGGCCGAGACCCCGCCGAAAGTACGTCTGCTCCATGCGTTGCCTCTGGTGAACGCGCCATCCGCGCGCCGGACGCCCTCGCCGTATGTTACCCCGCTCGACCTGCTGATTCAATGTGTGTGCCGCGCCGCCGACTGGACCGATCCCCGCGCCTTGCCTATCTTTGCGCGCTGCCCTCCAAAGCAGGGGCCCCCGAAAACGAGAACGAGGGAAGGCGTGGAAGACCCGTCATTCGACTTCCTCAAGAGACTGCTCGACACTCCAGGCCCGAGTGGCCATGAGACCCGTGCCGCCCGCGTCTGGCGTGACGAAGCCGGCCGCTTCGCCGATCGGGTCGATGCCGACATCTCCGGCAACTCCATCGCCTGGATAAACGAGGGCGGCGCGCCGCGCGTGATGCTGGCCGGCCACATTGATGAGATCGGCGTGATGATCACCCATATCGACGATGAGGGGTTCCTCTACTTCGAGGGGATCGGCGGCTGGGATCCGCAGGTGCTCGTGGCCCAGCGCATCCGACTGCTGACGCAGAACGGCGATGTGCTGGGCGTCATCGGCAAGAAGCCGATGCACCTGATCAAGGTCGATGAGCGCGACAAGGCCTCCAAGATCACCGACCTCTGGATCGACATTGGCGCCAAGAACCGCGAGGCGGTGGAGAAGCGGGGCGTACGGGTGGGCGATCCGGGCGTGATCGACGGCAGCCTCGTGGATATGGGCGAGGGCATCATTGCGAGTCGCTCGATCGACAATCGCATTGGCGCCTTCGTCGTGCTCGAGGCGCTCCGGCTCCTGTCCGAGGATCGCCCGAATGCCGCCGTCGCGGCGGTTGCCACCACGCAGGAGGAGATCGGCTACTTCGGCGGCGGCGCGCGTACCAGCGCGTTCCAGGTCGACCCGCAGATCGCAGTGGTCGTCGACGTGACGTTCGCCACCGATGCGCCGGGCATCGAGAAGAAAGAGCTGGGTGATCACAAGCTGGGCAGCGGGCCCGTACTGGCGAGGGGCGCGGCCGCGCACCCGCTCGTGTTCGAACGCCTCATCGCAACTGCGAAGCAGGCCGGAATCGCGCACACCATCACGGCGTCGCCCAGGTACACGTCGACCGATGCGGACGCGATCTACCTGTCGCGTGCGGGCGTGGCCACGGGCCTGATGTCCGTGCCCAACCGCTACATGCACTCGCCTAACGAGATGGTCAGTGTGAGCGACCTCGAGCAGACGGCCCGGCTCATTGCCGCGTTCGTGCGCGGGCTGACGCCGGAAACGGACCTGGTGCCGAGGTAGCGTGGCGCGCATCCGTGACATCAGTCAGCCCGTGGGCAGCACTACCGCCGTCTGGCCCGGCGACCAGCCCTGCGATACCGCGTGGACCATGCGCCGCGACCGTGGCCACAGCGTGAATGTCGCGGCCCTCAACATGAGCGCGCACACCGGCACGCACGTGGACGGGCCGTTCCATGTCGACGATGCCGGCAAGCGGCCGGCACAGCTGGAGCTGGATGCGTTCCTCGGGCCGGCACTGGTCGTGGACGCGCGCGGCCGCGACAGCCTGGATGCGGACGTGGTCAACGGCATCGAGCTGCAGCGCGAGCAGCGCGTGCTCTTCCGCACGCGCGAACAGGTCGACGCGGGCCAGTTTCCCGAGCACTTCGCCGCGCTCACGCCCGCGCTCGCGGAACGGCTGGGGAGCGCGCGCGTCCGCCTGGTGGGCACCGATGCGCCATCGGTCGATCCCTTCGCTTCGAAGACGCTGGACGCACACCGCATCCTGGGCGGACACGGCGTCGCGATACTCGAGAACCTGGTGCTGAGCGACGTGGCGCCCGGCCGCTACACGCTGGTGGCGCTGCCCCTCAGACTCACGGACGCCGACAGCTCGCCCGTGCGCGCCGTGCTGCTCGACGCCGAGACATGAACGCCCGTGCGACCTGCCCCGGAGGGCAGCTCTAACACGGGCTTACAGACGATGCAATCCACCTGATGGGAAAGGCAGACGATCCATGGTAGATGCAGGAAAGCTGGTCAAGCGGATCCAGGAAATGCGCGACGAAGGCTACCTCTCCGACGCCATCCTGCGCGAAACCGTCAAGCAGGTCAAAACCACCGACCTGGATTTCAACTTCGTGGGCGTATACCTCTTCAATCCCGAAGAGAACGTCGTGTGGCTGCACAACTACGTGGGTGAGCCCACCGAGCACGCCAAGATCCCCGTGGGCACAGGCATTTGCGGCACAGCCGTCGCCGAGAAGGCCAACCAGAACGTGCCCGATGTCACCAAGGTGGAGAACTACCTGGCCTGCAGTCCGCGCACCAAGTCAGAGCTGGTAGTGCTCATCCGCGCCGGCGACGAGATCTTCGGCCAGCTCGACATCGACAGCCGCAAGCCCGACGGCTTCGATGCGCCGAATCAGGAAGCGCTGGAAATGGTGGCCGACAAGCTCGCCGAAGTGTTCATGGCCGAGCGCCGCTGACAAACGCTGCCGGGACGCGCGGCGCGGGCGTCCCGGCCTGACCTTCCCATGCTGCGCGAGCTCCTCGCCGGCAACCCGTCACCCATGACGCTGGACGGGACCCGGACCTTCCTCATCGGCCTGCGCGTGGTCGCCATCATCGACCCGGGACCGCTGCTGCAGCCGCATCTCGACGCGATAGCCGACGCCACGCGTGCTGCCAGCACCACCATCCTGCTGACGCATCAGCATCCGGATCACGCCGCCGGCGCCGAGTCGCTGGCCGGGCGCCTGGGCGCGCCCGTGCGCTCGCTCGGTCACGGGAATCTGATTGCAGGCGACGTCATCCGCACCGATGCCGGCGAACTCCTCACCCTCGCGACGCCCGGCCACACGCCGGATCACGCCGCCTTTCACTGGAGGCCGGCTAACGCCGTGTTCTGCGGCGACCTCATGATGGGGGGTCTCGACACGGCTCTGGTCGCGCCGCCCGAAGGCAACCTGGCGCGCTATCTCGAATCACTCGAGCGCCTGCGCGCCTTGCAGCCGGCAGTCATCCACCCCGCGCACGGCCCCGCCTTCACTGAGCCCGACCGCGCGATCGCCAGCTATATCGCCCACCGCCAGGCCCGCCTCGAGCAGGTGCTGCGAGCACTCGAGGCCGGTCCCCTCGACACGGATGGGGTCGCGCGCGCCGTCTACCGTGACGCGATCCCGGAGGCCCTCGTCGCCGTGGCCGCTTCGGCCACGCTTGCGTACCTGGACTATTTGCGTGAAGCCGGGCGGGTGGCGCGGTCGAATGACCTGTGGGTTTTGCGCGGATCAGCGCGCATTTGAGCGGGACGGGGCGGTTGTGCCCACTCCGGACCGTCTTGGCGTTCTTGGGTTTGTCGCCTTCCACCATGCAGCGACGGCCCAGCGGAATCCCAGCCGGCAATGCGCGATCCCCACACCGCCATGGCGTCGGGCCGCCTGGGCGCTAGAATGCCATCGGGGGCGTAGCACAACCGGAGAAGCACAACGATCCCCCCGAGTCAGCCGACCTCGGGATAGCTGGGTGTGGCACAAGGAAAGAACGCCAAGACGGTCCGGTACTGCCACTCCCAGCCTCCCACCACTACTATCCCCCCATGACCGACGCGCCCGCCCAGCTCGATGAAGCGCTGGAACACAAACTGGTCCGCCTCCTCGGCCACGACGCCGTCGTCACGGACCCCAACTCGCTGCTCGTCTACGAGTCCGATGGACTGACCGCCCACCGCGTGCGCCCGCGCGCCCTCGTCCTCCCCCGCAGCACTGACCAGGTCGCCGCCACCATCAGCCTGCTCGCCGACGCCGGCATCCCATTCGTCCCGCGCGGCGCCGGCACCGGCCTGTCCGGTGGCGCACTCGCGCTCGAAGGCGCCGTCGTCCTGTCCCTCGCCCGCATGGACCGCATCCTGCGCATCGATGAGGACAACCAGCTGGCTGTCGTCGAGCCCGGCGTCGCCAATGCACGCCTGACCGCGGCCGCACGCCCCTTCGGCCTCTACTACGCGCCCGACCCCAGCTCCCAGACCGTGTGTACGATCGGCGGCAACGTCGCCGAGAACGCGGGCGGCCCGCACTGTCTGAAGTACGGCACCACCGTCAACCACATCCTGGCGCTGAAAGTCGTGCTGCCCGACGGCCACCCGATCACCTTGGGCGGACCGGGCGAAGACATCGGTTACGACCTGCTCGGCCCCTTCGTCGGCAGCGAAGGCACCTTCGGCGTCGCCACCGAGATCACGGTGCGCCTGCTGCCGCTGCCCGAGTCGGTCGAGACATTGCTCGCCCTGTTCGACGACATCGATGACGCCAGCCGCGCGGTCAGCGCCATCGTCGCGGAAGGCCTGCTGCCCGCCGCGCTCGAGATGGTCGATCAGGAAGCGATCCGCGCCGTCGAAGCCAGTGCCTACGCGGCCGGCCTGCCCACCGACGTCGCGGGCGCGCTGGTCATCGAGTTCGACGGCGCCACCGCCGGCCTCGCCGATGATGCCGAGCGCTCCCGCGCCGTGTGCATCCGCCACGGCGCGCGCGATGTGCGCCGGGCCCGCGATGATGCCGAGCGCCAGCGCCTGTGGTACGCGCGCAAGAAAGCGTTCGGCGCCATGGGCCGCCTCGCGCCTGACGTGCTCGTGCAGGACGCCGTCGTACCGCGCAGCCGGCTGCCCGCCGTGCTGCATCAGGTGTACGCCATCGCGCGCGAGAACCAGCTCCGCCTGTGCAACACCTTCCACGCCGGCGATGGCAACCTGCACCCCGTCATCCTCTTCGACCGCCGCAACGAGGACGATGTGGTCCGCGTCGAGCGTGCGTCTCGCGCCATCATGCAGGCGTGCATCGATGCGGGTGGCAGCATCACGGGCGAACACGGTGTTGGTCTCGACAAGCGCGAGTACATGCCACTTGTATTCGGTGAGCAGGAGATGGCACTCATGTGCGCGGTGCGCCGCGTTTTCAACCCGCGCGGGCTGGCCAATCCGGCCAAGGTCCTGCCCGTGCGTGTCTGCCGCGAGTGGGTGGGCCCGGCCACCCGCCGCGTCGAAGCGGAGGTCTGATGATCCAGCGGCTGCGGCAGCTGCTCGGCGTCGACGCAGTGACCGAGGGCGAGTTCTCGCCCTTCCGCGTGCACGGGCGCACGCCCATTGCCGTGGTTTCGCCCTGGAGCGTGGAACAGGCGTCCGCTCTGCTGCGCGCCTGCAGTGAAAACGGCTGGGCTGTCGAGCTTGCCGGCGGCGGCACATGGCTGGACTGGGGGCGCCCGCCCCACCGTGTTGATGTCGTGTTATCAGCCGAGCGGCTGGCCGGCGTCACCGACTACGAACCCGCCGACCTCACCATTTCCGCCGCCGCCGGCACGCCCCTCGCCGAGCTGGCCGAAACCGTTACCGTCGACCGGCAGATGCTGGGCCTCGATCCGCCCGCACGGCCCGGCGCCACGCTGGGCGCCGCCATCGCGCTCGCCAGCGCCGGACCGCTGCGCCTCTCCCTGGGGACGCCGCGCGACCAGGTGCTGGGTCTCGAGCTGGTCACCGGGGATGGTCGCATTGTGCGCCTGGGCGGTCGTGTGGTGAAGAATGTGGCGGGCTATGATCTGGTGCGCCTGGTCGTCGGCAGCCGCGGCACGCTGGGCCTGATCACGGCCGCGCACGTGCGGCTGCGACCCGCGCCCGAGACCGGCGTAACAGCGCTGTTCGCAGCCGGCGATCCCGTGCAGCTGGGCGCGCTTGCCGGCCGCGCCGCCCACACCTGGCCCGCCGCCATGGAGCTGCTGGCGCCCGCCACTGCGGCCGCGCTCGGCAGACCTCGCCAGTGGGCGCTGGCCGTGCGCTGCCGCGGTAATGAAGGGTTTGTCAAAGAGGCCAGGCGACGACTCCAGGCACTCTCGCCGGCACCTCCGGAACTCCTCGACGAGGCCACGGCCAGTCGCTTCTGGGAGGGGCTCGCCAATCTGGAAGCACGCGCGCTGATCGCCGTGCGCATGGCATCACTGCCCAGCCACCTGGAGCGCCTCGTGGCCATGGCCAGCGCCGCCGTCACACCCAATGGGGACACACACGATGCGCACGGACGCGATGCGTGGCACATTGCAGCCCATGCCGGTAACGGCATTGTTCGCGTGTGGCGCACCGAACCACTGACGTACGACGCCACCGCCCGGCTGACTGCCACCATCGACCAGGCACGCCACGAGCTGGCCACGCATGGCGGCACCGTGACCACACCCATGCCGCCCCCCGCTGCCGACCCGGGCTTCGATCCGTTCGGTGAACCCGGTCCCATTGTGGACCTGATGCGCGGCCTGAAGAACGTCTTCGACCCGGCGGGCATCCTCTCGCCCGGCCGCTTCGTCGTCTGAGCCGCATGCCCGACATCACGCACTCGCCGCTCGAAGAATTCGCCGGGGAAGAGGCGAGACTGCTGGCGTGCGTGCACTGCGGTTTCTGTCTCGACGCCTGTCCCACCTACACGCGGCTGGGACTGGAATCCGATTCGCCCCGCGGCCGACTCTATCTCATGCGCGCGGTTGCCGAAGGTCGCGTCCCCGCCGATGCGGAAGCGCTCGAGATCCATCTCGATCGCTGCCTCGGCTGCCGCGCCTGCGAGCCGGTCTGCCCATCGGGCGTGCAGTACGGTTACCTCCTCGAGCGCGGCCGCGCCATCGTCGCCAGGAATCGCGGCACGGATGCCACCACGCGCCGCCTGCTCGATACCTTTGGCCGCCGCGGTCGCACACGCGTTGTCATGGCGCTCGCTCGCCTGCTGCGCGGTTCCGGCATGGCCGCGTTGCTCGCGCGCGCACTGCCCGCGCGCTTCCACCGCACCCGCTTCGCGCTCGCCATGCTCGCGGCATCCCGCCCGTGGAAGCGACTCACTGATGTACCGGCGCCGCCCCCGCCTGTGGCGCCCGACGCCGAGAGCACCATCAGCGCAGTGCCGGGTGCGCAGAGCGCCACACCGCGCGAATCGTACGTCAGAGTGCCGCGTGCAGCGCCGGCCGTGCCCCGCGCCGCAGTCCTGAGCGGGTGCGTGCAGGCGGGCCTTTTCGCGCGCGTGAACCAGGCAACCGTGCAGGTGCTCGAGGCCAACGGCTGTACCATTGTGCCCGTCCCTGCACAGGGTTGCTGCGGCGCACTGCATGCGCACGGCGGCGATCTGGCAGGCGCACGTGCGCTGGCGCAGGTCAACATCGATGCGTTCGAGCGCGCAGGCGCCGAAGTCGTCGTCGTGAATGCGGCCGGCTGTGGCGCCGCAATGAAGGAGTACGGCGAGCTGTTCGAAGGCACGCCCGAGCACCGCAAGGCGAAGGCGTTCGCCGCGAAAGTCAGAGATATCGCGGAATTCCTCGTCGAGCTCGGCCCGCGTACGGGTGGCGGCATGAAGCTGCGCGTCGCATTCGATTCCCCCTGTCACCTGCTGCACGCACAGCGTATCGAGCGGGCGCCGCACCAGATGCTGGCCGCCATCCCGGGCCTCGACGTCGTAACCATCCCGCACGCCGATGAATGCTGCGGCGGCGCCGGCACGTACGGCCTCACCCATCCCGACCTCGGCGGTCGCATTCTCGCCGACAAGCTGAACAACGTGTTAAGCGCGCACGCTGACGCCGTGGTCACCCCCAACCCGGGCTGCATGATGCAGATTGGCGCCGGCCTGCTCATCAAGGGCGATGCCACGCCTGTGCTGCACCCCGTCGAGCTGCTCGCCGAAAGCTATCGCCGGCTCGAACAGAGCCCATCGTCCAGCGCCGCCGCGTTCAGCGCGGCACACCCATTGCCGGCAGGCTGACGACCCGTCGTCGCCTGCTCCACCAACGCCAACAGCTGCCACCAGCAGAACGGGAAGCGCATGGAGCACAGCCTCACGGGCAACGCAGCAGCCATTGAGAGCGCGCTTGGAATCGCGCCCCCGCACATCATCCAGCGCGTGCTGCGCCGCGTGCAGCCGTGGGTCGAGGCCGAGACGCCCAGCGGTCACGAGCAGCCGCTCGTCGACCTGTCGCTACGCATCGAAGACGAGCTCCGGGCACTGGGCGCGGGCATTGAAGCGTTCGCCGTGCCCGGGCTGGGGCGCAACCTGCGCGCTACCGTCGCAGGCGAGGAACCGGAGCTGGCCCCGCTCGTCATCCTCGGCCATCTCGATACCGTCCACCCCATCGGCACATTGCTGCGCCAGCCGTTCCGCATCGACGGCGACCGCGCCGAGGGCCCCGGCATCTTCGACATGAAGACGGGCGTGGCGCTGGCTGTCGAAGCGCTGGCCTGGTTCCATGAGCGCGAACAGCGGCCGCGTCGCCCGGTGCGTCTCATACTCACCTGCGATGAGGAGATCGGCTCGCACGGCGCACGCGCTCTGTTCCGCCAAAGCTGCGAAGACGCCGCCGCGGCGCTCGTGCCCGAGCCCTGCCTCGCCGACGGCTCGGTCAAGACCCGGCGCAAAGGCGTCGGCACCTACCGCGTCGACGTGCACGGGCGCGCCGCCCACGCCGGCGTCGAGCCGCACAAGGCCGTCAGCGCCATCGCCGAGCTCGCGGGTCAGATCATGCGCATTCTGGACCTCGCCGATCACGATGCCGGCACCACCATCAACGTCGGTCTGATCGGTGGCGGCACGGCCAGCAACGTGGTGCCCGCGCACGCCTGGGCGACGGTCGATACGCGTTTTGTCGAGCCCGCCGAAGGGGATCGGCTCGATGCCGCGCTTCTTGGCCTCGGACCACGACTTGCCGGTTCCCGCCTGGAAGTCGTGCGCAACGAGATGCGTCCTCCGCTGGTGCGCACGGCGGGCGTCGTGGCGCTCTATGAAGAAGCCGGTGAGGTAGCTGCCGGACTTGGTGTTGAGCTTGGTGAAGGCAGCACGGGCGGGGGGAGTGACGGGTCCCTCGTCGCCAGCTGGGGCACGCCCACGCTCGACGGCCTCGGCGCACGGGGCGGCGGCGCCCACGCGATCGACGAGCATATCGTATTGTCGGACTTGCCGTTCCGACTTGCGCTCCTGGTTGGATTGTTGCGCCGGCTCTGAACGCGCCGGGCCACCGGCGGCCGGCCAGCGCCGACCCAGAACCGCTTGGCGATAACGTTGGACTGATTGCAGGACTTGTAGTTACGCTCGCTGGCTTCAGGGCTCTGCCGCCCCAAGGCGCACCTGATGCCTGTCCAGCCGGACCATGAAATGGCAATCGAGATTCGCGCGCTCCGGACGGACGCGGAGCTGACACAGTGCGTCGAGCTGCAGGAACTCACGTGGGGCCGCGGCTTCAATGAAAAAACGCCCGCCTCACTGTTGCGTTCGGCGCTGCGCGTGGGCGGCCTCCTCGCCGCCGCATTCGAGCCGGCGGACTGCATGGTAGGCTTCGTCTTCGGCTTCACAGGGGTGCGCGCCGGCCGGCCGATCCACTGGTCCGACATGATGGCGGTACGGCCGGGGCTCCGCGATTCCGGCATTGGCGAGCGGCTCAAGCGCTTCCAGCGCGAGACCCTCCTGCGTCAGGGCGTGACCCTGGCCGAGTGGACATTCGATCCGCTCGAGTCGCGCAATGCCTGGCTCAACTTCGCTCGCTTCGGCGGTATCGCGCGGGAATACACCCGCGACTTCTACGGGGAGAGCGATTCCGCACTGCACCGCGGCCTGGCCACGGACCGTCTCATCGTGCAATGGCCGCTGGAGGACGACCGCGTGACCCGTCGCCTGGACCGCCGCGACGCGCTGCCAGCACCGTCCGATGTTGCGAACACGCCTGTCATCAACCCGCTGCGTGATCCGGCCCGCTCACTCCGCTGCGCGGAACCCGCGCTCGACCTGGATGGGCCCCGGCTGCTGATTGCGATTCCGACCGACATCCAGCAGCTGAAGCAACAGAACGCGGAAGCGGCCGCAGAATGGCGCGCCGGCACGCGACTCGCGTTCGAGCACTACCTGGCACGTGGCTTCGTGGTAATGGATGTCGTGCGCGCGGCCGACTGGAGTGCGTACGTGCTCGAGCGCGGGCCTCAGCCCTGATAACCGGGAACTAACGGAGCCATTGCTCGAGTGCGGTGGCGAGATCGGTGCGCTCGTCGCGGTATTTCACGATCACGGGTGTCTGCAGCGAGAGCGCTTCGGCCGCGCCCCAGGCGGAGCGGTTGGCGGTGATGGCGCGCGCGCCCGGCACCACGACCCCTCCTGCCGGTATTTCGAGCGGCTGTTCGGCGGAACCGCGATAGACCTGCTCGCGCACCAGATCGAACACGGGGGTGCCGCGCGTGAGGATCACACCCGCCGCCAGCACGGCGCGCTCGCGCACGACCGTGCCCTCGTAAACACCGCAGTTGCCGCCCACAATGACGTCGTCCTCGATCACGACAGGTGCAGCGTTCACGGGCTCGAGCACGCCACCGATCTGCGCGGCGGCGCTGAGGTGCACGCGGGCGCCCACCTGCGCGCACGAGCCCACGAGCGCGTGCGAATCCACCATCGTGCCCGGCCCGACCCAGGCGCCCGCGTTGACGTACATGGGCGGCATGCACACCACGCCGGGCGCGAGGTACGCGCCCCGCCGCACCGAGCTGCCACCCGGCACGATGCGCACGTTGTCGGAGGGCGCGAAAATGCGCGCAGGCAGCGTGTGCTTGTCGAAGAAATGCAGCGGTCCCGCCGCCGGTCCGTGCTCGACAATGCGGCCGGCGCGGAACGCGAGCAGGATGCCCTGCTTGACCCACGGCACCGCGCGCCACTGTCCGTCAGCGCCTTTCTCGGCAGCGCGTACATCGCCCAGCTCGAGTGCGCCCAGGAGCGCGTGAATCACTTCGCCGGCATCATCGGGCAGTGCCTGAGCGGACGGCGTTGCCGCCAGCTCGCGCACGCGCGCGGCCAGCGATTCCGTGGAGAACGCGATCACGCTTCCAGTGCTCCCGCGGCGATGAGCGCGCGCCGCACGATCTCGATGTTCGCCTCAGCGAGCGGCACGAGCGGCAGCCGCAGCACGTTCTGCGCGCGCCGCAGCATGGCGAGTGCGGCTTTGGCGGGGATCGGGTTGGACTCGACGAACGCGGCCGCCATCCACGGGCCCAGCAGCTCGTGCATGGCGCGCGCAGTCGCGTAATCGCCCGCGGCACACGCTTCCACCAGCTTCGCCATGGCGCGCGGCGTGGCGTTGCTGACCACCGAGATCACGCCGCCACCGCCCATGACCATGATGGGCAGCGTCAGCGAATCATCGCCCGACAGCACGCCGAATCCAGGTGGACTCTCGCGCAGGATCTGCTCGATCTGGCCAAGATTGCCGGAAGCTTCCTTGATGGCGACCACGCCCGGGATCGTGGCCAGCTCGAGCGCCGTGCGCGCTTCAATGTTGCTGCCCGTCCTGCCCGGCACATTGTAGACCACGATGGGCAGGTCCACCGATTCCGCGATGGCGCGGAAATGCGCGACAATCCCGCGCTGCGGCGGCTTGTTGTACATGGGCGAGACGTGCAGCAGATGGGTGGCGCCGACAGAAGCCATCTCGACCGACAGTTCAATGGCCTTGCGCGTGTCGTTCGAGCCCGCGCCCGCAACCACGGGCACGCGGCCTTCCGCCGTCTGCACGGTGATCTCGACCACGCGGCGGTGCTCGGCAGGCGTCAGTGTCTGCGCTTCCCCCGTCGAGCCGCAGGGCACGAGGAAGTGCACACCCTCCGCGATCTGCCATTCCACGAGCGCGCGCAGTGCGGCCTCATCGAGTTCGCCATCACGGGTAAACGGCGTGCACAGTGCGGTGCCACAGCCGAAAAGAGGTTGGGCGTTCATCCGTTCCTCTCGGGTTCAAGGCCCAGAACGTCGCGCATCGTGAAGACGCCCCGCCTGCCGCGCAGCCAGGCTGCGGCTAACAGCGCGCCATCAGCGAACACCCGGCGATCCCTCGCCGTGTGCACCAGCCGGACCTGCTCGAAGAAAGCGTCCAGCAACAGCTCGTGCGTGCCCGGCACGTGCCCCGTGCGCACGCTCGTGATCGGCGGGCGCCGGCCGCTGCCCGCCGCGAATGTCCCTGCCAGGGCCGCCGCCGTGCCCGACGGCGCGTCCTTCTTGCCGGCGTGGTGCGTCTCGATGATGTGCACATCGAAGAGCGACGCGTCCGCGAACAGCTGGCCGGCACGCTCGACCAGCGCGTTGAACAGCGCCACTCCCACGGAGTAGTTGGGCGACCAGAGCAGCGCACCGCCTGCGCCGGTAACAGCCTGTTTCACTTCCTCCAGCCGGTCGTACCAGCCGGTGGTGCCCATGACCACGGGAATGCCGGCATGCGCACACGCGATGGCATTGGCCACGGCGGCGTGCGGCTCGGTGAATTCGACGGCCGCTTCCGCGCCCTGCAGCGCGCCCGCGGCAATGGCGGATCCGCCCTGGTTCTCCAGACCGAGCAGGGCGACGACTTCAATGCCGCGCTCGGCGGCCAGCGCCGCGATCGCACGACCCATTTTGCCGTCACCAATGATGCCGATGCGCACCCGGCCTGCCTTCCTGTCCGGCGCGTTCAGCGCCCGAAGAATTCGCGGTGCAGCGCTGCCATTGCGCGCGGCACCTGCTCGCCATCCACCAGCACGGTAAGATTGATGCCGCTCGCGGAGAGCGACAGCATGTGGACGCGCGCCGGCGCGATCGCGGCCAGGGCGCGCGCCATGGTGGAGCTGTCCTGTGCCACGCCCGAACCCACGACCGCCAGGATGCCGCGGCTGCGCTCGACCGAAACATCGCCCAGGTGCGACAGCTCGACCGTCAGCGTGTCCAGGTGCGAGGGATCGTCCACGGTAACGCTCACGCTGACCTCGGAGGTGGCCACCACATCGACGGATGTGCGATGACGCTCGAACACCTCGAAGATCGTGCGCAGGAAGCCGTGCTGCAGCAGCATGCGCGCGGAGCGGATCTTGATCACGGTAATACCGGTCTTGCCGGCAATCGCGCGCACCGGGCAGACGGGCGCGTCGTACGTGATCAGCGTGCCCGTGCCTTCCGGGTTGCGCGAGTTGTAGAATGTACACGGGAATGCCCAGGCGCACGGCCGGGGCAATGGTGTTCGGGTGCAGCACCTTGGCGCCGAAGGACGCCAGCTCACTGGCCTCATCGAAGCGGATGCGCTCGATGAGCGTGGCGCCCGGCACGACGCGCGGGTCGGCCGTGAGCATGCCGTCCACATCGGTCCAGATCTCGATGGATTCAGCGCCCAGCGCGGCACCGAACAGCGAAGCAGAAAGGTCGGAGCCGCCGCGACCCAGCGTGGTGATGATGCCGGTGTCCGTGGCCCCCACGTAACCGCCGGTCAGAGGCACTACGCCCTCGTCCAGCAGCGGCCGCAGCAGGCGCTGTGATGCCTCGGCGATACGGTCGGTGCGCGGCTCGGCCCGGCCGAAGCGGTCATCCGTGACCATGACCTTCGTCGGATCCACGTGCTGCACGGGCAGACCCCTCGCGCGGAACGCGGCCACGATCAGCGCCGACGAAATCAGCTCGCCTTTGGCGGCGATGGCATCATGGCTGCGCGGCGTCAGGTGGCCCAGCACGCTCAGGGCTTCCGCCAGACTGGCCAGCTCGTCGAACGCGCTGCTCAGCTCGGCCACCACGTCCGCACCCTCCGACCATCCCGCGAGCAGCGCCTCCGCCACGCCCACGTGCCGGTCGCGCAGCGCTGTCACGGCACGCGCCGCGCTGATGAGCTGCCCCGTGGCGGCCTGCTCCGCGATCTGTAGTAGCGCGTTAGTCGTGCCCGCCAGCGCGGAAACCACCACCAGCGGGCGGCGCTCCAGCCGGCTGCGCACGATCTCGGCGGCACGCGCGATGGCCTCCGCATCGCCCACCGACGTGCCGCCGAACTTGACGACGATCATCGCGGCAGGGCGGCGCGCGCCGCCATCACCTCCGCATTGAGCAGCGATGCGCCCGCCGCTCCACGGATCGTGTTGTGACTGAGTGCGACAAACCTGACATCGAGCAGCGGGTCGGGGCGCACGCGCCCGATCACGACGGTCATGCCGCGGCCCGTGTGCACGTCGCGACGCGGCTGCGGCCGGTCCGCCTCGGACGTGACCAGCAGCACGCGCTCCGGAGACGACGGCAACCCGCGGGCGCACTCGTCGCCTGACCACTGCTCCAGCACTGCCCGACACTGCTCGGCGGAGGCGCGCGTCTCGAGGCCCACCGAAAGACACACCGTGTGGCCGTGCTCGACCGGCACCCGATTGGCCTGTGCGCTGACAACGAAGTTCGCAGGCTCGATGGCGCCGTCCACCATGCGCCCCAGCATCTTGGGCAGCTCGCGCTCGATCTTGGCGTCTTCCTCACTGATGAACGGAATCACGTTGCCCAGGATGTCCAGCGACGCAACACCGGGATAGCCCGCGCCCGATACGGCCTGCATTGTCACTACGAAAACCTGGCGCAGGCCGAACGCCTGGTGCAGCGGCGCCAGCGGCAGTGCGGCGGCGATGGCCGCGCAATTCGCATTGGTGACAATGGCGCCGCTCCAGCCCCGTGCCTTGCGCTGCGTCTCGAGCACGTCGAGATGCGACGCATTCACTTCCGCGATCACCAGCGGCACGTCCGGCTCCATGCGGAAGTTCTTCGTGTTGCTGAAGACGAAGCCGCCGGCGCGCGCGAATGCCGGCTCCACCGTGTTCGCGGCTGCCGCATCCAGCGCGGAGAACACCACACGCGAGCGCACCGTCGCGGGATCGCAGGGCACGACCTCGAGCGCGGCCGTCTCCGCAGACAGCCGCCCCTCGAGCCAGTGCACGACTTCGCCGTAGCGCCGGCCCACCGAGCGCTCGGATGCGGCGACTTCCGCGAGCCGGAACCACGGATGATCCGCCAGCAGACGCACGAACGTCTGCCCCACCGCACCCGTCGCACCCAGCACGGCGACGGGCAGGCGCTCACTCGAGCGGAAGGCGGCGGCCGTCATTGCGAGAGCAGCGAGCGCACCATGCGCTCGTACGATGCCAACCGCGGCGCGCAGTTCATTCACCACGATGTGTTCCTCGGGCGTGTGTGCCACATGAATCGACCCCGGCCCGAACAGCAGCGGCGTGCCCCACCGGTCCAGCAGCGGGATGTCCGTCGTGTAGGCGACCGGCGCCGTCTCGAATCCGGGGATCGTGTGAAAGAGCTGCGCCGGGATGTGTGAGCCGTACGTGATCTCCGCGCGACCCTCTACCCACTCCTCGATCCTGCGCTTCACCGGCTCGACCGGGCTGACAATGCGGAACATCAGCTGCGCCTCGCACTCGCCCGGTATCACGTTGGCTTCGGTGCCGCCGCGGATAACACCAATGTTGACAGTGGGCTCGCCCAGCCGCTCATCGCGCGGCAGCTGCAGTTGCTTCACCGTGGGCAGCAGCTCGAGCATGGGCTCGATCGCCGAACGGCCCAGGTGCGGATACGCGGAGTGCGACTCACGACCGCGCGTGCGCAGGGTCACGCGCAGCGAGCCCTTGGCCCCGGTCGCCAGCTGGCTCTGCGTGGGCTCGCCGTTGATCAGGTACCGGCTCGTCGCCGGCAGCTGATTGGCTGCCCGCGCGCCATCAGAACCGCCCTCTTCGCCAATCACAAGCAGCAGGTCAACTCGCCTTTCACTGTCCTCGGCGAGGCTCTGCGCGGCCGCAATCATGGCGGCGGCGATGCCTTTTGCATCGCACGCACCGCGACCGTAGAGCTTGCCGTCGTCGAGGCGAGGCCCGAAGTACGGCCGCACGGTATCGAGATGCGTCGACAGCGTGACGCCGCCGCCGCCGTGAGAAGCCCAGATGTTGCCTCGCCCGGGCGTGACCTCCTGCACCGTCACGTTCCAGTCATGGGCCACCAGAAAACGCGACAGATGATCCACGATCTTCGCCTCGCCGCCCGTCGGCGAATCGATGGCGAGCAGATCGGCCGTGAGTGCCACCACATCAATCATGGGCGCAAAGATATGCGGCGCACTGCCGCGTTGACAGAGTTTGTCAGGGCACCGAATCCACGCAACCCGCGCGCAGCAGTTCCCATGCGCGGCGCACGTGCCGCTCCGCTGTGCGCACGTTGCCGATCGCGAGATGCAGCGCGTAGCGGCCGCGGATCTTCGTGTGCGAGAGAAAGACTTCCCCGCTCGCGTTGACCCTGTCGAGCAGCGCCGCGTTCAGAAGCTCCAGCTCTGCCGCATCATCGAGACCTGGCGGATGCGCGCGGAAGTTGACGACGGAGAGGTTCACGTCCGCCAGTCGCTCGAACGCGGCATCCGCATCGATCCAGCTTGCGAACAGCTGTGCGAGCCGAAGGTGCTCGCGCAGCACCGCGCGGATGCCCTCCACGCCGAACCAGCGCAGCACGAACCAGAGCTTGAGCGCGCGGAAGCGCCGGCCGAGCGCGATGCCGTAGTCCATCAGGTTCTTGACCTGTTCGCTTTCCGGCGTCGTCAGGTACTCCGGCACCAGGCTGAAGGCGCGCTTCAGCACGTCGGGCCGGCGGGTGTAGAGGAGAGAGCAGTCGACCGGGACGAACAGCCACTTGTGCGGGTTCACCACGAACGAGTCTGCGCGCTCACACCCCTCGAGCACCCAGCGCATCTCCGGCAGCGCCGCCGCGGATCCGCCATAGGCCGCGTCGACGTGCAGCCAGAGGTGCTCGCGTTCGCAGATGTCGGCGATGGCCGGAACGGGGTCGACGGCGGTCGTGGACGTGGTGCCTGTGGTAGCGACCACCGCAATGGGGCGGATCCCGTTTGCGCGATCTTCTCGGATGGCGGCATGCAGCAGCCCGGCATCCATGCGCATCTTTTGGTCCGTCTGGATCTTGCGGATTCCTGTCCGGCCCAGGCCCAGAGTCAGAACCGCCTTGTCGACGCTGGAGTGCGCTTCCTCGGAGGCGTAGACCCGAAGCGGCGGCAGCTCCGGTCGGCCGGCCATGCCAAAATCGCGTATCTTCAGGTCCGATGCATATTCCCGGGCCGCGGCCAGGGCGTATAGTGTGCTGGTCGAGGCGGTGTCGTTGATGGTGCCATCCCAATCGGGAGGCAGACCCAGGAGACGCAGCGTCCAACCCGTCGTCGCCTGCTCCAACTCCGTTGCGGACGGGCACGTACGCCAGAGCATGGCGTTCACATTGAGCGCCGCGGCCAGCAATTCGCCGAGGATGCCCGGCCCTGAGCCGGTATTGGCGAAATACGCCATGAAGCCCGGGTGATTCCAGTGCGTGGTGGCGCCCGGGATGATGCGCTCGAAGTCGGCGAAGATCTGCTCGAAGTCTTCGCCCCGGTCGGGCGGTGCGTCCGGCAGCTGAGCCAGTACGGAGCCGGGCGGAACGGCCGGAAACACACGCCACGCCTCGGGTTGGGCCAGGTATCCTGCGATCCAGTCGATCACGGCGTGGCCGTGCCGGCGGAAGGTTTCCGGATCCATGTCCAATGCGCGCGGTGGCGGTGCGGCGGACGCTTCCACGTTTTTCCTCCTGCGGGGGCAGTCGTTATGTTGACATGGTGGCGCTGTTTCCGGAAACAGCGCGGCGTCGGGCGGTTTCCCCCGAGATACCGGCGCATCTTCGAGGACACGCGCGTGTGGTGCGTGCGACTGTGCGCGCGACGCTGTGCCCGACTCAGGAAAGCGCTCTTGTCATACGAACCATATCCCGGGATGACCCGGCTGCGCACGCTGCTGCTGATGGCGGCCGTGGCGGTCGGTCCAGCCCCACTCCTGGCTCAGGATAACAGCGGTTTGACGGGCGCGGCGGGGGCTGCCACGGAGGCGCACCTCGCAGCCATGCCGCTGCTGCACACCATGCGTATTGCCGCCGCGATCCACCTGGATGGCAAGCTGGACGAGGCCGCGTGGCAGGAAGTGGCGCCCGCGACGCAGTTCACCCAGACGGAGCCGCACGAAGGCGAGCCGGCGACCGATCGCACCGAGGTGCGCATCCTGTTCGACGCGGACGCGCTCTACATCGGGGCGCGCATGTGGGACGCGTCCGGTCACGTGAGCTCGCGGCTGGGCCGGCGGGACTCGTACCTCAGCGATTCGGACTGGCTCGACGTGATGCTCGACACCTATCACGACCACGTCACGTCCGTGCAGTTCAGTGTGAATCCCGCGGGCGTGCAGCGCGACCAGGTGGGCCGCAGCACGTCATGGGATGCCGTGTGGGACGCGGCCACCTCCGTGGATGCCGACGGCTGGACCGCGGAGCTGCGCATTCCGTTCAGCCAGCTGCGCTTCAACCACGAGGACGTGCAGATCTGGGGGCTGCAGCTTTCGCGGCGCACGGTCAGCAAACAGGAAGTTACGGTGTTGTCATTCACACCGAAGAGTCAGCGGGGTGGTGTGGCGCGCTACGGCCACCTCGTCGGACTTCAGGGCATCCGGCCCGGTCGCCCGCTCGAGCTGCTGCCCTACGCCCTCACGCGCGCCGAGTACCTCAATGTGGATCCTGCCGATCCGTTCCGCGCCGGAGCCCGGATGTTCACGGGCGCCGGACTGGATCTGAAGTATCGCCTCACGTCGAGCATGACGATGAATGCCACGTTCAATCCGGATTTCGGCCAGGTGGAAGTCGATCCGGCGGTGGTCAATCTCTCGGCGTTCGAGACATCGTTCGACGAGAAGCGGCCGTTCTTCACGGAGGGCTCCGACGTATTTCACTTCAATGACCTGCGTCTCTTCTACTCGCGGCGCATTGGCCGGCAGCCGCAGGGTTCGGCGCCGGATGAGGTGGCGTTCGCGCACAAGCCGGACAACAGCACGATCCTGGGCGCGGCCAAGGTCACCGGCCATACGGCGTCCGGCTGGAACGTGGGCCTGCTCGAGGCGGTGACGGCGGCGGAGCAGGCGTCCTGGCAGGATTATAACGGCGTGTTTGGAGAGACGCCGGTGGAGCCGCCCACCAACTATCTGGTGGCGCGCGCCACCCGTGACCTGCGCCAGGGGCAGACCCGCCTGGGCGGCATTGTTACCGCCGTGAACCGCAGTCTGGGCGACACGCTGCTCGCGAGTCTGCTCCGTGCTTCGGCCTTTTCCGCGGGCGCCGATTTCTCGCACGAATTCGCGCAGCGCTCGTGGACGCTGAGCGGCTACTTCTCGCTCAGCCATGTGCAGGGCAGTCCGTCGGCAATGGCGCGCGCGCAGCTCTCATCGGCGCGCTATTACCAGCGGCCCGATGCCGATTACGTGACCCTGGATTCGTCGCGCACCATGCTCGAGGGATACGCGGCGCGGCTGGCCATCGAAAAGAATGCCGGAGAGCACTGGCGAGGCAGTGCCCACATTGCTGCCATGAGTCCGGGCTTCGAGGTCAACGACCTCGGCTTCGAGACATCCGCGGATCGCGTGGGCGGTGAGGCAGAGCTGCAGTGGGTCGAGAACCGGCCGGGTCCGCTGTTTCGCAATTACCGCATCGAGCTGCACGGCTCCGGCGACAGGAACTTCGGCGGCGTCGGCGTGAGCCGGCGGGGACAGCTCAATCTGCAGGGCCAGCTGGCCAACTACTGGGGCGGGCACATCAACTACACGCACGCGTTTTCCACTTTCGATGACCGCCTCACGCGCGGTGGCCCGCTGGCGCGCAATCTGGCGGATGACCGACTCGAGATTCAGCTCAACAGCGATGACCGACGCTGGGCATCCGGGCGGGTGCAGTTCAACTGGATGCAGGCGGTGTCGGGCAGCTGGCAGCGCTCGCTCTCCGGTAACCTCACAGTACGGCCGGGCAGCAACTGGACGGTGAGCGCCGGGCCGAAACTCAACCGCTCGCGCACGGCGGCGCAGTACCTGGGCACTGTCGAGGATGCCGCCAACACGGCCACCTTCGGAAGGGACTACCTGTTCGCGCCCATCGAACAGACCACAGTGTCAATGGAAACCCGTCTCAATGTGACGTTCACGCCGGACCTCTCGTTCGAGCTGTACGCGCAACCCTTCATTGCCACGGGTGATTACGGCGCCACCATGCGACTGCTGGCGCCGCGCCAGTTCGCCTTCGAGCCGTGGACAGGCAGCGATGCCGGCAGCGACTTCAACACCCGCTCGCTGCGCGGTAACGCGGTATTACGCTGGCAGTGGCGTCCCGGCTCGACGCTGTTCGTGGTGTGGCAGCAGCGACGTTCCGATTCCATCGAGCAGGGACGCCTGGACTTCGGCCGTGACAGCCGCGCACTGTTCGATACCCGGCCCAGCAACGTGTTCCTGGTGAAGCTGAACTACTGGCTGAATCTCTGATGCCGAGGCGTGCGACCGGCGTACAGCCGGCGCTGGCCAGCGGGCTGCTCGTCCTCTGCGTCGCGGGCTGTGCCGGCTCGCGCGCGCGGCCGGGACTGCTGGCGCCGCGCGGCATCGCCACCGTGATCGACTCCATCCTGACGACGGCACCACTGGCAGGCACATCCTGGGGCATTGCCGCGTGGGATGTGGATGCCCGGCGCTGGCTGATCGGCCTGAACGCCGAACGGCACTACATCCCTGCCTCCAACACCAAGCTCGTGGTGACCACCGTCGCGCTGGATGAGCTGGGGCCGGACTACCGCTACGAAACGCCCGTTTTCGCGCGCATGCAGAAGGGCGACACGGTGGCGCAGGAGCTGGTGGTCGTCGGGCGCGGCGATCCCACGTTCTCCGCGCGCTTCCATGCCGACGACTTCACGGTCACCGATTCCCTTGCGGATCAGATCGCGGCGGCCGGCATTCGCCGCATTGCCGGTGATATCACCGTCGACGCCAGCTTCTTCGGCGACCTGCCCATCAACGGCACCTGGGAGGTGGGTGATCTGCCATCATCCGACGCACCGCCCGTGGAAGCGTTCGCCATTGGCGAAGGCGCGTTCCGGCTGGTGCTGAAGGCCGGCGACCAGCCCGGCGATCCCGGTGAGGCAGTGACGACCGGGCCGCAGGGACTGCAGCCGCTGCAGGCAACGGTGCGCACAGACACGGCGGGCGCGCGCACGCAGACGCGCATCGATTACATGCGCCACACGGATGAACTGCTGCTCACGGCGAGCCTTGCGGCCGGGCGGGCGGACACCAGCGAGTACGCGGTCACGCAGCCCGCGCGCTACGCCGGCCGTGCGCTGATCTGGGCGCTGCGCGCGCGCGGCATCCGCGTGGACGGGGCGGCACGCGTGCTGCGCGATTCCACCGCGGCCGCGGCGCTGCGCGCGCGCCTGGGCAGCGACTATCAGCGTGTTGCCACGGCTTTCTCGCCGCCCCTGAGCGACATCATTGCGGGGATCCTGCGCCCCAGTCAGAACTGGATGGCGGAGCAGCTGCTCAAGACACTGGGTGCGGAACGTCGCGGTTCCGGCGGCTGGAACACCGGTATCGATGTCGAGCGGCGTCGCCTGATCGATGTCATGGGAATCGATTCACTGTCCTTCCAGCTGCGCGATGGTTCCGGCCTCTCCGCGCAGAACCTGCTGACCCCCGCCGCGATCGTCGGTGTTCTCGAGTACGCGCGCCGGGCCCCCTGGGGCGCCGTCTACCGCGCCGCATTGCCCGGGCCGGGCATGCAGGGGAGCACGATGGCCGGCCGCCTGGTCGCATTGCAGGGACGCCTGAGCGCCAAGACCGGCAGCATCACGAACGTGAACACGCTGAGCGGCTGGCTGACCGCCACGGACGGACACACGGTCACGTTCAGCATCATGACCAACGGCACGGGCGCTCCCGCAGCCACCGTGCGCCGCGCCATGGACCGCATTGTGGAGCTGCTGGCCCAGGGCGAAAGCTCGCGTTAGGGAGCCGGCGGCTGCCGCGATCAGCCCCCGCCGGATCGGGCAGAACCTGCCTAACCGGCCGTTCTGCGGCCCCGCGCGGCGCTGCGCTCGCCGAAACGCTCGTTCAGCGCCATGCTGGCGGCGCGGTAGCCTTCGTCGAGGAAACGGCCGGTGTGCTCGAAGTCGAACGTCGACATGCCATCCAGGCGGGGCCGGATGTAGAGCAGCTCCGGGTCGGTCCAGCTGTCGAGCAGCTCGCGCTTGCGCGCCCACATCATGATGTCGAACACGCGGTGATGGATGGCGACCATGCCCTTCTGCACCGTGTCTTTCGAGTCCTTCACCTCACCGGCCGTCGCATCCACCGCAATGATCAGGTCGGCGCCGCGCTCGGCGGCGCGCGTTATGGGCAGCGGGTCACGCACGCCGCCATCCACGTACATTTCGCCCTCGATATCGGCCGGCGGATAGAAGAGCGGCAGGGCACAGGACGCGTAGATCGCCCGCGGCAGCGTCACATTGGTACGGCCGCCCGCACCGAACCAGTCCATGCGTCCGGTCTCGAGGTGCACCGCGTTCATGCTCAACGGCAGTGACAGCTCATCGAAGCGCTCGACCTCGAGCAGATTGGCGAGGTATTCATGGAAGGCATCGGCGCGGAAGACGCTGGGCTCGCTGATGCCGTTCAGCAGAAACGCCCAGCGGTTCATGGTGACGATGTCGCGGCGCTGAAGTGAGCGCGCCCGCGACCAGAGACGCTCCGAGCTCCAGCCACTGGCAATGCACGCGCCGATCAGTGAGCCAATGCTCGTGCCAATGATCTCCGAGACGACGATGCCGCGCTCCTCCAACGCCCGCCAGGCGCCCGCGTGCGCGAGCCCCTTCACGCCGCCGCCGCCCAGCACGAGAACCACCTTCTCCGCCATGCCTCTCCTTCCGTCCGGCTCGTGGGGCGCCTTCCCTCGTGTCCTGCACCGCGATATCCGACGGCGGGAGCGCGCGCGACGGGCCGGGTTGATCCGCAGTCGAACTCAGGTTAGCGACCCGCTGGCTGCCACTCAACCGATGGAAAGCCGCCGATCGCGGGAACCACGGACTGTGTCGGTTCCGTCGCCGCCCGATGTCTGCTCGTTCTTCCCTGATGATGCGCTCACTTCAGAGCGTCGGCTCGCCGCGACCCTTTCTTGTCAGCGCTTTCCCGCTGATGCTGCAGGCGGGAGGAAGCGCGTTGTGGGCAGGGAGAGGGTGGTCCCGAGCGGACGCGCGGAGGCGAGGACCGAGGCCCGGGCCGGGTCCGCCTCGCGCCATACGGGGGGCTCGATGCGGAGTCTTCGCGACGCGCGTCCCTCAGCGGACCGACGTCGGGTCCACGCCGGAGGGCCGGCTGCGTACTGACGGCCGACGCTGGCACGGCAACGTGCGGCTGCCGTGTCGCCGGAAACGCGTGCGGGTCTAGCCCTCGCTCACGGTGAGACGGATGACTTTCCAGCTGCCATCGGGCATGTGCTTCCAGCGCACGATGTGCGTGCCTTCCTGGGTATCGCCGGAGCCGTCGGCGGGCACGACGTGGTGCACGGCGCGCTCGATGATGTCGCCGTTCTCCATCATGAATGTGCCGGCGCTGAAGCGGAGCGAGCTGACACTGCTGAGCGTGGGGACCAGCCATGTGTCCACCGCGGTCCTGCGGCCCGTGTACAGGTCGCCCTGGAAATCGACGACCACGCTGTCTGCGAAGAAGGCGCCGGCGGCGACGCCGTCCTTCGCTTCGAGTGCCTTGTTCAGCCCGGCGCGCGCGCTGCGCATGGCGGCCGGCAGCTTCGTGGTATCGGTGACCTCCTGCGCCTGAACGCGCGCGGTTCCCGCAACGAGCAGCAACGCCAGTGCTGCCAGCATTCTGGCGGGACGGCGCAGCGGCGCGATCCCGCGTGTGACGTGGGCCATTGGGGGCCTCCTGTTTCAAAGAGGGGAATCGGCTGACATTCTGCCGGGTTCTACGGACAGGGCCAGAGGCAGGTTTCCGACGTGCAGCCACCGGCTCTTGCCATCCGTCTCATCTTATCCGGGCCGACTGGCGCGCCGCCATGCCGGCGCCGCACGGATTCTGGAGGAGCGATGCACCCCGCGACGCGTGTCATTCGAGCAGGTCTGCCCATGCCCGAGCAGGGCGATCCGCTGCTGCCCGGTCCGGTCTTCGCCGGCATCTACCACCTCGCCGGTGAACCCGCTACGTCGCCGTACAGCTATGGACGTTTCGGCAATCCCACATGGGCGCACTGGGAGCAGGCGTTGTCCGGGCTCGAGGGCGGGCCCGCCATCGCGTTCGCTTCCGGCATGGCCGCCCTGACCGCGGTGCTGGCCACCGTGCTGCGGCCCGGCGACATCGCGGTCATGCCCGCCGACGGCTACTACACGGGTCGCGTGCTGATGCAGGAGTGGTTCGCGGCCATGGGGGTGCAGCTGCGCACCTGTCCGACCACGCAGATGCAGTCGTCGCCGGATCTGCTGGCAGGCGCCCGCCTGCTGTGTCTGGAGACGCCCAGCAATCCGGGCCTGGACGTGTGCGACATTGCGGCATTGTCGGCCGCTGCGCATGCGCGCGACGTGCTGGTCGCCGTTGATAACACGACTGCTACAGCGCTGGGACAGCAGCCACTGGCGCTGGGCGCGGACTTCTCGCTCGCGGCAGACACCAAGGCGCTGAGTGGACACGGCGATCTGCTGCTGGGCCACGTGGCCGTGCGCGACGACAGCTGGGCCGGACAACTGCACACATGGCGCACGCGCACGGGCTGCATCCCCGGGCCCATGGAAGTGTGGCTCGCGCATCGCGCACTGGCCACGGCACAGCTGCGCCTCGAGCGCATGGGCGAGAATGCGCTGGCGCTCGCGCGGTTCCTGTGCGACCGCGCGCCCGTGCGCGGCGTCCGCTACCCCGGGCTCGAAGGCGATCCCTCGCACGCCATTGCTGCCCGCCAGATGCAGTGGTTCGGACCCATTGTCAGCTTCGAGCTGCCCAACCGACTGGCAGCGGAACGCTTTCTCTCGGCGTGTACGCTGGTTACCGAGGCAACCAGCTTCGGCAGCGTGCACACCACCGCCGAGCGGCGCGCGCGCTGGGGCGGCGATGTCGTGCCCGATGGCTTCATTCGCATGAGTGCGGGCTGCGAGCACATCGACGACCTGATCCTCGACCTCACGCACGCGCTCGAGATCGCGGCTGGCTGATTCGCCGGACCGTCTTTGCGTTCTTGCGTTTCGGCCGATCCGGGCATGCCGCCGGCTCATCCGGGCGTCGATTGACCATTTTTCATGGGAAACCGGCTCGCGCTGATACGTGCCGCGGCCGCAAGGAAAGAACGCCAGGACGGTCCGACGGCACATGGCCCGTCCCGGCCGCAGGCTGCGCTTACCTGGCTGGGCGCGCCTGTCGCGGCGCCTGGACGACCGGTCGATGCTCCCGTTTTCCACGACACCGGTACCGCCGCCGATTCAAACGCAGGCTCTGACGACGGAGCCGGCGCCCGATGAAAGCTGTCCGGCATGACGAAGTGCCGAATGGTGCGGCCGTACCGGTGCGTGGGAGGGAGTCGCAGCCTGCCGGGCCCTTTCCCGTTCGCATTTCAGGCGACGCCTCCATTCGCGCGGCCGGCGCGTGTCCGGCGTCCACGCTCTCGCCGGCATCCGTCTCGCGGGGCTTGAGTCAGGTCGCTTCGCCGTCTACCCTTCCGCATTCCGGCAGTCCGCCCGACTGTCGCGCCGGCACGCCAAGGCGACGCCCGCGCGCAGTGTGCCGGACGAAAATCCACGGCGGCGTTTCCGCGACCCGGAGATCACCATGCGCGCCATCCTGTTCGCCCTGCTGCTCACGGTGGTCGCGGGCGCCCGGCAGTCGCCGCTCCACTTCGAAGCGGTGCAGCCCGAACTGTTCGCCGCCGGCGGCACGCTGGTGAACGCCTGGGCGGATTTCGATGGCGATGGCGCTGCCGACCTGTTCGTCGGCTTCAATGGCGCTGCTAACAGGCTGTATCGGAACGATGGCGGCCGCTTTGCCGATGTCGCCGCCGCGGCGGGCCTGGCCGATGCGCGCGCCACACGCGCGGCGGCATGGGGCGATTTCGACGGCGACGGCGACCCTGATCTGCTGCTCGGCTTCACCCCTGCGGGGGGGCCGGTGCTGCGCCTCTATCGCAATGACGGCGGCCATTTCGTGGACGCCACTCGGGAAGCCGGCCTGGTGGTGAGCGGTGGCGCCGTGCGCCAGCCCGTCTGGGTCGACTTCGACGGCGATGGCGACCTCGATCTGTTCGTCGCCTTCCGGGACCGGCCTAACACGCTATTCCGCAACGACGGCGGCCATTTCACGGAGATCGCGGCGGACGTGGGTCTGGCCGATCCCCGCCGCAGCGTGGGCGCCGTCTGGTTCGACCTGGACGAGGACGGTGACCTGGACGTCATCGTGGCCAACATGGACGGCGATGCCAACGGGCTGTTCCAGAACGAGCGCGGCCATTTCCGCGATGTGGCCGTGGCGAGAGGTGTAGCCTGGGGCGGGCGCACGCCGCGCGACTCCACCAACGGTACGGTCCGCCCCTGCGTGGCCGACGTCGATGGTGACGGTCACCTCGACCTCTTCTTCGCCAACTACGGCGCTAATGGGCTGTTCATGAGCCGCGGGAAAGGGCGCTTTGCCGACGTCTCGAAGGCCTGGGGCATCGACAGCGACTCGCGCTACGACACCTGCGCCTTCGCCGATGCCGACAACGATGGCCGCCTCGACCTCTACGTCAATGGCACCGTCACGGGCGGCACGAGCTATCGCGACTGGCTCTGGCACAACGAGGGCACACGCTTCGCCGAAGCCACGCCGCAGGAGCTCGCGCGCCTCGAGGCGGACCACGGCGTGCAGTGGGCCGACTTCGACGGGGACGGCGCCATCGACCTGGCCCTCACGGGCTCCACCGCCAACGGCATGCACCTGCTGCTGCGCAACACGCTGGCGCCGGAGGTGGCCGCGCGCTCACTGCAGATCATGGTGCTGGACGCGCAGGGGCACGCCACGCGTGCCGGCGCGGAAGTACGCCTTTACGCCGCCGGAAGCCGCCGCCTGCTGGGCACCCGCCTCGTCGATGCCGGTTCCGGCTATGACAGCCAGAGCGTGCTGCCCGTCCACTTCGGCCTGCCCGCCGCCGGCCGCGTGGACGTGGAGGTCGCATTCAGCACGCGCACCGGCCGGCGCACGGCGAAAGTCGCCGCCGTGGATCCCGCCGCCCACAGCGGCAAGGCCCTGGTGCTGCGCATCGCCGACAACGGACAGGTGCACTGACAGCAGCACCGCCAGTGCGCTTCCCGCACACGCACAGCCGTGTCCAGCGGCTGGCGCCGCAACTCGCCCCGGGGTTCACCGCACCGCGCCGAATAACCCATAACGCCAGGTTATCGACACGGCGGCCGAGGCGGCGCCGCCATTGGTTCCGCTGCTTCCGGTTGTTCCCGCATTGTCTCCGCGTCAGCCATTGCAGCCGGACGGCGCTCCGCAGAGCCCAGGCCCCTGACACGGGGCCAGTCTCATGGGTACCGTGCGTGCGGTCCTTCGCGTCGCGGCTCTTGACCTAAACGAGTAAGGTCATTAGTCTGGCGTTGCCCTGAGTCGTTTAGGTCAATGAGCGCACGGAACACGGAGCGCAGCCCCATGGTGCGTCGCATGAATCTGCTGGCCGGGACACTGGAACTGCTGCTGCTGCAGACACTGGGCGGCCGGGGCGAGCTGCACGGCTTCGAGATCCTGGATGCGATCCGCGAGGCGACGCAGGATGAGCTGGTGGTGGAGGAGGGTGCGCTCTATCCCGCGCTGCACCGGCTGGAACGGCGAGGCTGGGTGTCAGGCGACTGGGCCGTGTCGGAGCGGGGGCGGCGCGCGAAGTACTACCGGCTGTCAGCGGCCGGGCGGCGGGCACTGACGAAAGCGCAGGACGACTGGCAGCGCTACGTCGCGGCCGTCGCGAAGGTGGCGGCGCAGGGGCAGGCGTCGTGAAGCCCGGGCGAGGCGCGCAATCGCCGGCGCCGCTGCACGATGATGCGACGCGTGCGGTGGACCTGGAGATCCGGCATCACATTGACGAGCTGACGGACCGCCTCGTGGCAAACGGCTGGACGGAGGCGGCGGCGCGCGCGGAAGCGGGGCGTCGTTTCGGCGATCTGACACGCTTCCGCTCGGAAATGCTGAGTGTGACGCGTTCACGCGAGCGCCGTACGCGGCTGCGCGAATGGCTCGTCTCGCTGCGCGCCGATGTGCGGTACGGTCTGCGCGGGCTGCGCCGCTCGCCGGCATTCGCCGTCACCGTGATCGCGACGCTGGGTCTGGGCATGGGTGCCGCGGCTGCGGTGTTCACCATCCTGGATGCGCTGCTGCTGCGGCCGCTGCCGTTCCGTGCTGCGGATCAGCTGGTGACGTTGAACGCGGCGCTGGAGGGTGGCGGGTACGTTCCCTTTCTGTTCCGTGATCAGATCGACCGGCTGGATCACGCGGTGGATCAGCTGAGCCCGTTCGCGTTCTACCAGCAGGCGTCGGTGGCGCGCACGGATGGCACGGAGCCTGAGGAACTGCAGGCGATAGCGGTGTCGCACGGGCTGGACGAGCTGCTGGGCATGCACGCCCGCCTGGGCCGCACGTTCGACGAAGCGGATGCCCGGCCGGGCGTGCGCCGCGCCCTGCTGAGCTACCCGTACTGGCAGCGGCTGGGTGCTAACACAAATGTCATCGGGACCACGGTGCGGCTGGATGGCGAGCCCTGGGAGATCGTCGGCGTACTGCCGCGCGACTTCAAGTTCCCGGTAGCGGGAACACCGCCTGCGCTGTGGCTCGCGCTGGGCAGTGATCTGGCATTGACCGGACGCGAGCGATTCGGCGTGGTGGCGAGGCTGGCTGACGGCCACACGCTGGGGGAGGTGCAGCAGCGCATGGATGCGCTGGCCAGCGCGCTGGGACGGGAATCGCAAGGCGAGCACGGCTGGCGCGTGGCGCTGGAGCCGGTGGGCAAGTGGCGCGCCAATCCGGACCTGAAGCGCGGCGTGTGGCTGCTGGGCGCCGGCGTGCTGCTCATGCTGCTGATTGCGCTCACGAACGGCGTGAATCTGGTGCTCTTCCGCGCGGCGGATCGCGCGGCGGAGCTGGCCGTGCGCCGCGCGCTCGGCGCCGGCACCCTGCGCCTGCTGCGCCAGCTGCTGGTGGAGGGCTGGCTGCTGGGGCTGGCGAGCGGCCTGTGCGCCATGCTGCTGGCGCAACTCGCGGTTAGAGGACTGAACCGGCTGCTGCCCGACGAATTCGCGTTTTCCTCCGTCTATTCGTTCCGCATCGAGCAGCGCGTACTGCTGTTCGCATTCCTGATCGCGATTGCGGCCGGCACAGTACTGGGCATGCTTCCCGGCTGGCGGGTGCTGCGTCCCCGTCCGGGACTCGACCTGCGCACGGCGAGGAACGTGACTCGCCGCGATGCCCGCCTGCACCAGCTGCTGTCCATTGCCGAAGTCGCACTGGCGGTGGCGCTGCTGGCAACCGCCGGGTTGCTGGGGCGCAGCCTGGTACGCCTGATGGGCAACGACACGGGCTTCGAACCCGCTCGCCTGTACGTGCTGTCTCTCAGCCTCCCGGAATCACGCTACGCATCGCCGGCAGCACGCGGGGCGTTCATGCAGCGGCTGGAGACCGAGCTGGAGAGCGCGCGCGGCGTGGCGTCTGCAACCGTGGCCAATGGGATTCCGCCGCACGTCGGCTTCCGCTTCGACATCGCACTGCAGGCCGAAGGCATGCCGGCGCTGCCCGGCGATCCGGAAATGCTGCTGCCGGTAATATCCGCGGCTCCGGACTACCTGCCCACGATCGGCGGCCATCTGCTGGCGGGACGCGACCTCACCGCCGCGGACTACGGTACGCCCGACGCCCTGATCGATGACCGGCTGGCGAGGTTGCTCTGGCAGGGCAATGCCATCGGCAAGCGGTTCCGCGATTCGGAGCGAGCGCCGTGGTATACGGTGGTGGGTGTCTTCCGGCACATGACGCTGGATGGCCTGGACGATCGGCGCGCCCCCTATGCCGTGATCCGACCGCGCAATCCTGCGTCGGCGCCATCCTATGCGTCTGCAGGCGTCCGGCTGAAAGGCAATGCGACCCCGGGCGTCATTCGTGATGTCGTACGCCGGCTCGATCCCGCACTTCCGATCTCTCGACTCGAGCCGGTGCTCGCCGGGCTGTCGCAGAGCATCGCGCAACCACGCTTTCTCACCGGCATCATGCTCACACTCTCCGCGGCCGCGCTCGTGCTCGCCGCCATCGGCATCTACGGCGTGCTGTCGTACGCGGTGATCCAGCGGCGCCGCGAAGTGGGCATCCGCATGGCGCTGGGCGCGCAGCGTCGTGGCGTGGAAGGGCTGTTCCTGCGGCAGGGCCTGCTGGCGGCCGCGGCCGGCGTCGTCATTGGTGTGCCTTCGGGGCTGGCGCTCTCCCGGCTGATGCGCAGCCTGCTCTTCGGTGTGCAGCCCGGCGACCCCGTGTCTCTCGCCCTCGTCATCACGATCATGCTCGTCGTGGCGGCGCTGGCCTCGCGGCTGCCCGCGCACCGCGCCGCCCGCACAGACCCGGTACACGTCCTCAAGGCGGAGTAGTCCGTCCCGCGGTGGCTTGCCGGTGACGGTTCCCGTCACAAGCGTTGCGTGGCAGGATCGACGAAGCGGTGACGCGGCGTCGTCGCCTGCTCCGCACACGCTGTTCACCGCCTGCAACGGGAGCCCGCCATGGCGAGCCGCTACCCCCGCTCTGTCGCCGCTGCTCTCAGCCTCTCCGTCCTGTGGTGTGCTCCCGCCGCAGCCCAGACGGCGATGTCCGTGCGCAAGGTGGCGGACGGCGTGTACGCGGTGCTGCAGCCCGCGGCGCTGCGCATTGACGACGCGAACTCGGCTGTTATCGTGCTGTCCGACGGTGTGCTGATCGTGGACACGCAGAACTCGCCAGCGGGTGCGCGCGAGGTGCTGGCGAGGGTGCGCGAGATCACGGACAAGCCCGTGCGCTGGGTGGTCAACACGCACTTTCACGGCGACCACGTGCAGGGCAACGAAGTCTATCGCGACGCGTTCCCCGATGCCGAGTTCATCGCGCAGGAGAGCGTGCGCGAAGACATGGAAACGCGCGCGATCCCCGATCACGAGAAGGAGCTGAAGGACATTCCCGAGTGGCTGGCACTGGCCAATGCGGCGCTGGCCAGCGGTCAGGCGGATGGGAAGCGGCTCAGCGAAGCGCAGAAGGAACAGCTGCGCGGCCGCGTCGACCGGCGCAGGGCCTACCTCGCCCGCATTCAGGCCGTGCATGGCTTCGTCCTGCCGACACGGACGGTGGGCGACACGCTGACGCTGCGGGACGGGCGGGAAGTCCGACTGCTTCACTTCGCAGGGCACACGCGCGGCGACCTCGTGGTGTGGCTGCCCGCCGAGAAGATCCTGATCACGGGTGACCTGCTCGATGATCTGCCCTACCTGGGCGATGGCTCGCCGCACGCCGAGCTGGAAACACTGCGAGCGTTCCAGCAGCTCGGCTTCAAGGCCATCATTCCCGGTCACGGCGCGGTGCGCGAAGGCGGCGCGGCGCTGGAGCATCTGCAGCACGTCCAGGCACTGGTGGGCGCGATCGTCACGGCGGTGGACGCCGCGACCCGCGATCACCTCAATCTCGACGACACACGCAAGCGTGTGGACCTCTCGGCTCAGCGTGCGTGGTTCGTGAACGACGACGTGAGCGCTCGCTACTGGGACTTCTTCACCGGCGAAGCCGTGCGCCGGGCATGGGAGGAGGCGAACGGCCACACGCCATCCTGACATCCACGGCGCCGTCCGTTCATTGACGTTTCCGCCGGCGCCCGCGCGCAGTGCCTTCACCGGCCGAGGTCCGCAAGCGCCCTGCCTGACTGCACATTTCGCGAACCGTCCTCGCCTGCTGACCTGACAGCCCGGTGCTTTGCGCGATCAGGACGGGGTGAATCCGGGCGGAAACAGCGCAACATCTCCAACTGTGCGTTGACAGGCGACGCAGGTGGACGTTGACAGCGGCTGTCAGCCGCTCAATGATTCACTCCCCACTGGCAGCAGCCTCCTTCAAAGTTCAGCGTCCGCCCTCGGCGCCGCGGCCTCGACGGACCAGGACAGCACTGTCAACGGCACGGCCGTCGTTCCACAGCAAGGAGAATCCACCCATGAAGCGTACCACCTGGCGGAATCTCGGTGTAGTCATCCTCATTCTGCTGGCGGTGCCTGTGCTGCTCTACGCAGCATCGCGCAACGTGCGTGAGGAGGTGCACTCGCTGGGCTCGTGCTACACGCTGGTACGAGCGGGATTCCGTACGGTAGCGGAGAAACGCGAAGACCGTTTCCTGGGCAAGGTGAAGGAGTTCACGGCGCGCTGCCGCGGCGGCTCGGGCGCGCTGGCCAACCGGCAGACGCCGTGGGTCGACTGGAGCCACTACTGGGGCGCCGGCGATGCGTCATCACGTCTTCATGACCTGGCTCTCGCCGTCTCGGGCGGTCTCGCCCGACGGCCGCGGCGTCGATGGCGCCCTGCTCGACCTCGAGTACCAGCGCATGGAGCTGCTCAAGTTCAACCTGTTCGACAACTACACATTTCAGGCCTATGTGAACGGCCGCGACGGCGTCGCCCGGGCGCTCCGTGAAGGTCTGGCCGGCGATGCGACTGCCGCCGGACAATCCGCACTATCGGAGGTGGGCGGCGCGGCCAGCGAGCAGGTCTGCGGCGGCGAGCTGATCCGCTACCGTACCCTGACCGGCATCTGCAATGACATCCTCAATCCGCTGATGGGTTCCACCGAACACCTGTTCGCGCGCAACGTGCAGTTCGAGGAGACCTTCCCGCTGCTCGGCCGCGACCGAGCTCGTGCGCAACCGCCACGGCGACCGGCATCGGTCTGCTGAAGCCGGACCCGCAGTCATCAGCCGCGAGCTGTTCACGCGCCAGCAGTCGCGCTGCGGCGCAGTGCCAGAACGGGCAGGACGCGGCCGCCGACGCCCACTGCGACTACATGAAGGCGCCGTTCTTCAACGTGCTTGCGGCGTTCTGGATCCAGTTCATGACGCACGACTGGTTCTCGCACCTCGACGAGGGACAGAATGCGCCGGCGCATGGATGGCGGTCGGCTGCGCGGCAAAGCTGGACAACGGGGCGCAGCGCGCCGCTGACGCAAGCGGAGATCGCCCAGCTCGGCTGCCGTCCCGATGACCGCATGGACGCGGCGCTGATCGGCCGACACGACACGCGCCGCCCGACGTTCCAGAAGGACAACGTGCACGTACCTCGCGCGCGCGTACCAGACCACGCGCAACAGCAACACCGCGTGGTGGGACGCCTCGCAGATCTATGGCTACAGCGATCGCTCCGCGCTGCGCGTGAAGCGCGACCCCAACGATCCCGCGAAGCTGCTGATGGTGCAGCTGCCGGGTCACGATGCGGCCGGCGACCAGCAGGGCTACCTGCCGTTGTTCGCCGCCGCGGATCCCGATCCATCCCGCGTGGGCCGGGCAGGAATCGGTGGCGTTTCCGGACAACTGGTCGATCGGCCTGAGCTTCCTGCACAATGTCTTCTCGCGCGAGCACAATCTCTTCGTCGATGAGTTCCGCAGGCGGACGTCGGCCAGTCCGGACGCGGACTGCGGACTGCGCGACCCCGCGCGTCCCGATTCCGTGATCCGCTACCGCGATGTCAGTCGCCGACGAGCTGTTCGAGGTGGCGCGGCTGGTGGTGGCGGCGGAGATCGCCAAGATCCACACCATCGAATGGACCACGCAGCTGCTCTACGACGAGCCGCTCTACCAGCGCCATGAACGCGAACTGGCACGGCCTGGTGCGCGGCGATAACAGCGTGTCACGCGCACTCGAGAAGGCCGCCGTGCAGCACTTCGGACAGTCCTTCAACGAACGCGACGAGACCCTGTGGTACTCCGTGTTCGCATCGGGCGCCGGCATCTTCGGCCTGGGCAGCCAGAACGCCGCTGGAATGCCGGACAGCCGAAGGACCTGAATCGCGGTGTGAACCACTTCGGCTCGCCCTTCAATTTCCCGGAGGAGTTCGTCACCGTATACCGCCTGCACCCGCTGGTGCCCGACCTGCTCGAGTTCCGCGAATACCAGAAGACCGAACGAGGTCGAGAAGCCGGTGCCTGTGGTGAACACATTCCGCGGCCTGGCAACCAATGCCATGCACGATGGCGGGCTCGCGAACTGGGCTGTTACCATGGGCCGGCAGCGGCTGGGCCTGCTGACGCTGGACAATCACCCCATGTTCCTGCAGAACCTGCCCATGCCGCGGCTGCACAGCAGAACGAATCAACTGGATGTGGCCGCACTCGACATCCTGCGCGACCGCGAGCGCGGCATTCCCCGCTTCAACGAGTTCCGCCGCCAGTACGGGCTGCAGAGCCTGAGCAGCTTCGATGACTTCATCAACGTCAGCCTGCCCGACACATCGGCGGAGAAGCAGCGGGAACAGGCGTACGTGCAGAAGCTGCGCGCGATCTACGGCACGCACAGATGCGACGACTCGAAGCAGATCACCGGCGCGCAGAAGCTGAACGGCAAGTTCGTCACCGACTGCCTGGGTCATCCCGATGGCACCGTGGTGGACAACATCGAGGACCTGGATACCGTGGTGGGCTGGCTGGCCGAGTCCACGCGGCCGCACGGCTTCGCCATCTCCGAGACGCAGTTCACGGTTTTCATCATCAACGCGTCGCGGCGCCTCTTCAGCGATCGCTTCTTCACATCCAGCTTCCGGCCCGAGTTCTACTCGCAGCTGGGCGTCGACTGGGTCAACAACAACGGACCGGACGTCGAGAACGAGGCAGGCAAACCCAACGGACACGAGGAAGTCGTGTCGCCCATGAAGCGCATCCTGCTGCGCACCATGCCCGAGCTGGCGCCCGAGCTGAAAGGCGTGATCAACGCCTTCGATCCATGGGGGCGCGATCGTGGCAGCTACTACGGCATTGGCTGGCGCGCTCGCGCGGAAGCACAGCAGGATCCGTCCTTCAAGGGCCGCTGACATGGCGAAGGGCGGTGGCGCACGGATCGGAGCTGGCGACGTCGTCCGCCTGGGCGCGCGCCTGGGCTCGGGCCTGCTGCGCCGGCCCCGCGACACCGGAGAGATACTGTGTCACTGGCTGCGCAATGTGGTGCGCCGGGACCGTGGCGGCGATCCCGGCTTCAGGCTGGGTAACACGGAGTTCGAGATCGTCGCCGATCGCGGGCGTTCCGACGCGCTCCTCTCCACACCACCCTCGCCCGCGGGTGCAACGGCCGGGCGCCTCAAGACCGGCGCGATGAGCTTCCTGGCGCCGCACGCACTCACCATTGCCAATGGCGAGGCGTGGCACGAGCTGCGGCCCTTCAACGAGCACGTCCTGCACACCGGCGAGGCTCACCCGGCCGCGCAGCACTACCTGGACGCCGTGCGTGCCGCGTTCGCCCTGCCGGTGACGAATGTGCACGGCCTGCGCGCCGCCATGGGCCGCGCCATGGTGCCTATCGTGCTGGGCCGCAGCGTACCCGCGGGCGTGGATCCGGCCGAGGACGTACGCGTCCTGTTCGATGCCGTGCAGTCGCCAATGCGCCGCAAGCTGCTCGGGTTCCGCTACCGCGAGCGGCGGCGCCGGCTCTACGACACACTGGAAGCGTGCTGGGAGGCGGAAGCTGCATCGTCGCCTGCACTGATTGCACACGCCCGCGCCCTGGCGCCCGGCACCAGCCTCGACGCACTGCTCGAACAGATTCCGCACTGGATGTTCACGTTCACCGGATCGGGCACGGACCTGCTGGCGCGCACGCTGGCGCTCGTGACGTCGCGCGCGGAAGTGCGACGGCGCGTGCGCGAGGAGATTGCGGGCGCGGGGCCGGCGGATCGCGCCGCGTCCATCGAGCGCCTGCCGTACCTGAACGCGTGCATCCTCGAGACCGGTCGACTGTTCCCGCCGGTCACGCGCACCTTCCACCATGCACAGACGTCGAAGGGCGAGACCGAGTACGTGCACTGGTTCCCGCTGCTCCAGCGCGACGACGCGCTCGGCCCGACCGTGCACCATTTCCGCCCCGAGCGCTGGCTCGAGACGCAGCCCGATGCGGCGGCCGCCGCATCCAACCTGTTCCTGCGCGGCCCGCGCGCCTGCCCGGGCCGTGACCTGATCCTGTTCGTGTGTCGAGCGGCGCTCGTGCGACTCATCGTGGAGCTGCGGGTGGCCGCGCGCAGTCAGCGACTCGCACGCGATCCGCTGCCCGTGTCCTTCCCGGCGAAGGAAGCGCGCTTCACAGTCACGGAGGGGATATCATGAGCACTAACATCGCATCACAGGTGAGTGCGCGGGAAATGGCGGTTGCGCCGCGCAACGAGCTGGACCGCATCTTCCGCGAGAGTCAGCCGGGCCCGATTCCGGCGGGTCCCGCACGCGGCACCGCAATGGTGCTGCCGGGCTCGCTCCTGGACCGGGTCATCCACGGACTGATCCGCGTGTTCATGTGGAAGGGCAAGATCTTCCGGCCCGAGAGCGGCGACCTGAAGAATCGCATCAGCATCCTGGGCTTTCCGCTGATCCGCGCCCGCGTCTACGAAGACCAGAGCTGGTTCTGCACCGGCCCGGCGATCATTCTCGACTATTCGAAGACCTCTGTGGTGGCGCGCTTCATCCGCAATGAGATCCGCATGGTCTCGCCCGGTGTGTACCTGGGCCAGGTGTTCTGGGGCAAACGCCGCATTGCGCTGTTCATGCTCGAGTTCCCGACCGCGGCCGCCGCATGACACACACGCCACCGGCGAGAGGCTGACATGGCGGACTCGTTCCTGGAGCGGACGCGGAAGAAACTCGCGAACATCACATTCTGGATCGGCGTCGTCTGCGTACTCGCGTTCATCGGCCTTGCCATCTACCTGACCGTGCGGCTCACCAATGACAAGCCGGTCACGTACGAAGACGTCCAGGAGCACTTCAAGTACGGCTCGACCGGCGGCGAGCGCGGTTTCGGCACGCAATTCGGCTTCGGTTTTCCCTACTGGATCTGGATCGCGCTGCCCGAAATGTTTCCGGAGTACCTGCCCGATCATCAGGCCGGCCGCGGCTTTCTCTCGTTCGGCATGATCTACGAGGATGGCAAGGACCCGGTGTTCGATCTGCCCGTGGGCATGTCCATGCGCCGCGTGCAGGGCATCGACCGCGTGTACTTCACGTGCTCCGTCTGTCACACGGGATCGGTACGGCCGTCAACGGATGGCAAGCGACAGATCATCCTCGGGATGCCGGCGAATACCTTCGACCTCGGTGCGCTCGCCGAGTTCCTGGACCGCGCCGCGGCCGACTGGAAGTTCCGCTCGACCCGCATCATGCCCAAGGTCGACGAGCTGGAGACGCGGCGAACCGCCGCGCATCTGCCAGCCGGCGTGTACCGGCCCGATCCGCTGAATCCTGTCGACCGCTTCGTGTTCCGCTATCTCGGCATTACACTGCTGCGCGAGCAGCTGCTCACGCTCACGTCACGCATGTCGTTCGTGAACACGCTGAGCTGGGGGCCGGGACGCGTGGACACGTTCGACCCGCCCAAGGCGCTGCTCGGCTTTCCCATGGAGAAGGCGCCGGAGCGGGAAAAGGTGGGCAATGCGGACTTCCCGGCGGTGTGGAATCAGAAGTACAAGGAGGGCATGCAGCTGCACTGGGACGGCAACAACACATCCGTCAACGAGCGCAACCTCAGCGCCGGCTTCGGCACGGGTGCGACGCCCACCACCATCGACAAGGCGGGTGTGCTGCGCATCGCGGCGTATCTGTGGGACCAGGCGAAGCCGCCCGCATTCCCGCCCGAGCATCTCCGCCCGGAACTGGCGGCGCAGGGCGAGCCCATCTACCGGCAGTACTGCTGGTCCTGCCACGGCAACGGCAAACCGCCGTTCCGCACGGAAGGCGATGGCAGCCGCGTGGGCACGGTCACCCCGCTCGAGTACATCGGCACCGACCGCTCCCGCCTCGACTCCTACACCGAAGTGCTGGCCGAAGCGCAGAACTCGCTCTATGACGGGTTCCCGGCGGACGAGGAGCACTGCCGCGAACATCCCGACAATGTAAAGAACTGTTATCCCGCCCGCTTCACGCACTTTCGGAAGACCAACGGCTACGCCAACATGCCTCTGGACGGCCTGTGGCTGCGCGCGCCCTACCTGCACAACGGCTCGGTGCCCGATCTGCAGTCGCTGCTGGAGCCGGCGCGTAACCGGCCGCAGCTGTTCTGGATCGGGTACGACGTCTACGACTACGATCGCGTGGGCTTCGTGACCAGCGGACCGGATGCGGAGAAGCACGGCTGGCGCTACGACACGAAGGTGCGCGGCAACGGCAATGGCGGACACGAGTACGGCACCACACTGACGGCCGCGCAGAAGGCAGCGCTCATCGAGTACCTCAAGACATTCTGAGCCGGAGAGGCTGGCAAAACGTGAGCGACAGCACGGGGACAGCAGCAGCGAAAAAGAAAGCCGGCTGGAAGACGTGGCTCGTGCGGATCCTGGTCATACTTGTCATCATCGCCGTTCCCAGCGGCATATTCGGCTGGTACAAATTCTTCCGCGAGCTGCCCCAGCCGAAGTGGATCACGGACAATCAGGAAGCGAATTTCCTGCACGGCTCGATCGGCGCCGAAGCACAGGCGGGCATTCCCTACTGGATCGTGGTCGTGCTGCCACGCATCTTCGATGACCTGCTGCCCGGTCCCGGCGGCTACGCATCGCTGGGCATTCCCTGGCAACCGGGTACGGAGCTGCCCGTCGGCTTCTCGAAAAAGACAGTCGGGTTCGATCGCGTGGGCTTCAATTGTGCGCTCTGTCACGCGACACAGTACCGCGTGCACCCGGACTCGACGCCTGTCATTGTCGCCGCCGGCGGCAGCAACACCGCGGATGTGCAGGGTCTGCTCAACTTCTTCAGCCGGGCCGCGGCCGATTCCCGCTTCGGCGCCGAGACGATCATCACCCAGATCGACATGGCGTACCCGCTCGGCTTCGTCGATCGGCTGCTGTACAAGTTCCTCTACATACCGCTGGCGAAGAAGCGACTCGCGGAGCAGGGCGAGGGCTTCAAGTGGGCGGCGCAGCGGCCGGCCTGGGGACCGGGCCGGGACGCGCCCATGAACCTCACCAAGTTCAATTTCCTCCAGCTGCCAATGGACAGCAGCATAGATAACACGGATTTCCCATCCATCTGGCACCTGGAAACGCGTGTGCAGCAGGGTCGTGTATGGCCGCCCACGGACTTCGCGCTGACCGCGGACTGGTCGAAGGCCGGCACCGATGCGACGCACCTGATGCTCATGAACCTGGACGGCGCCACCACCTCCTATCGGTCGGTGATCATCGACTCTGCGCTGGGCCTGCAGGCGAAGAATTCCGCCTTCTTCCGCCAGCGCATGAAAGACATCGAGGACTGGCTCATGAAGCTGCCGCCGCCACGGTACCCGCTGCCCATCGACTCCACGCTGGCCAGGCGAGGCCAGGCGGTGTTCGAGACGGCGTGCGCGGAATGCCACGCCAGCGGCCGCAACAACCGGTTAGGAACGGTGATCCCGCTCGAGGAGATCGGTACCGACGCGGAGCGCGCCAATGCCTGGACACGCGAAGCCGCAGACAGCGCCAACCGCGCGGTGCGCCACCTGGCCGGAATCGACCGCACACCCATGGGCAAACCCGACAGGCCCGGCTACATCGCGCTCCAGCTTGATGGGCTCTGGCTGCGCGGGCCCTATCTGCACAACGGCTCCGTGCCCACCGTGCGCGCACTGCTCGATCCCGAGGACAGGCGACCGGCTTCGTTCTACCGCGGCTATGATGTGCTGGACCGCTTCAACATGGGCTTCATCGCGGCGCGTTGTGCAGGCGACAATGCCAGTCTGCCCGCCGCACCCGTCGCCGGCACTTCCGTGTGGGGCTGCATGCCGTCGGACGAAGGCTGGCGCTACGACACCAGCCTCCGCGGCAACAGCAATCACGGCCACAGGTACGGTACGACGCTGGGCAGTGACCAGAAGAACGCGCTGATCGAATACCTGAAGACCCTCTGAGGCGGACGACATGGCCGGCTGGCGCTTCAATGGAACCGACGACGAACGGCAGGCGCTGGCCGCGATCGTATCGGAAATGCCCGGGATCCAGCGCGTGCTGCGTGAGAACGCACGGTTAGGCGGCACGGATCGCGGCGCACACCAGCAGCAGCTCGCTGCCGGTCGCGTTTCATTCGCGGCCGCGGCCGCGCTGCCTCCTGCGCTGGATGGCCTGGGTCTGTTCCAGCCGGGCGCGCGCGCCACGGGCATCGGCCGCATCTCGACAGGGCTCGGTTGCCCGCACCTGGAGACGGACCCGGATTTTCTCGGGCTCATGGTCGCATTCCAGACACGCAACCGCGAGCGTGTTGACTTCCTCGCCATCAATGATCCGGGCGCACCCACGGATACGGCCGCTGAATTCGTCGCGCTGCTCGCCGCAACCGCGGCCGCGGCCGGCGCCGATATCCCGTTCGGCACTGTGGGTCAGCTCGATGTCGGCAACCTGACCGCATCACAGGCGAAGCTGTTCCACGCACTTCGCCAGCGCCTCGGTTTGTTGCGCGCAACGGAGCTGTACCTGCACATCGCGCGGCAGACGGGCCGCACAGTCCTTTCCAGCAGCGCAGTGCAGCAGTACTGGACCGGCGTGGTCGAGGCCGGCGACACGCATGGCAAGTTCACGTTCGTGCCCGCAACCAATGTAAACCACCACCGCGCGCTGCGACCGGGCGCGCACTATCTGACTGATGACTGGCGTGAACGCTGCCTCGCCGGCGACATTGCGTTCGATCTGCGCTGGATCCCCTACATCGACGAGCGCACGACGCCGCTCGAGAAGAACACGCACGCCTGGTCGGAAACGCACGCGGTGAGCGTGGGCGCCGTGACCTTCGAGCAGACCGATCCCGCCTCACGCGACGCGCGCCTCCTCGCCCTGCTCGCAGGCGCCATGGGCGCGAATCCCGGCAACTGGGTGGCCACACGAGCCGGCCAGGCAGCCCGCGACTTTCCCGGCACCACGTTCACCGCGGCACGGCAGCTGGGCTACGCACTCAGTCAGAAGACACGCAGTGCGCTGCCGGCGGCGACGTACCAGCCGTTCTTTGATGACAATGGTGTTATCGGGCCGGAGCTGGAAGCGGAGCTGCTCCGCTATCAGGAAACGCGCGCAGCGCCTGCCACACCACCCGACGCCACGCAGCCCTGACCCTCTGGCGACCAGAAAGGCATCGACATGTCCCTGATCCGCCGCTTCCTCACGACCGCGTTCCTGCTGTTCTTCACGGTGTGGGACGCGATCCTCGCCTGCTGGGCCCTTTTCTTCCCCGCATTCTGGTTCCACTTCTTCCACAACGCGCCGCTCGACGACCCGCAGGGACTGCTCGCCCGGACCGGCGCGACATGGGCCGCGTTCTCACTGTTCCATCTCCATTGCGCTGATACGCTGGCGCCACCGGCCGTACTGGCTGGTGATCGTCGGCGGCATGCGCCTGGGCGAAATCTTCGCCGACGTGACGTACGTGCTGCACGCCTCCAGCATGACCACCGCCGGTACCATCAGTCTGCTGGCGGCGACCCCCAGCAACATCTTCTTCGGTCTCTTCTTCATTCAGGGGTTCCTGCGGCTGGAGGCGGCGAAGCAAGCCGGGCGTTAGCGTTGCCCGTCGGCGGAGAACGCCAGTCCGCAAGGCGAGAAGCAGATGCTACCGGATTGATCGTTCGACGCGCGGACGCGGGGGATGGCGGAATGAAAGGAATCGAAACCACGCTGGGCGCGCTGTGGGTGATCTGGCTGCTCAGCTGGCTCGCCGCGGCCGCGTGGACCAATCCCACGCGATCGCGTCAGTCAGGCATGGCCAGGCTCAAACACAGTGTTTTCATCTGGGCCGGCGGGATCCTCCTCTTCGCTCATTCCACCGCCTTCGGCATCCTGCTCCGCCCGCTCTACCCGGCCAGTCCTGTAACTGACTGGATGGCACTGGCCGTCGTCCTTGTCGGCCTCGGCTGGACCTGGTGGGCGCGCATCCACATCGGACGCCAGTGGAGCGCCGCGGTCACGCTGAAGGAAAACCACGCGCTGATCCGCACAGGCCCCTATCGCCTGACACGTCACCCCATCTACACGGGCCTGTTGCTCGCACTCCTTGCCAGTACGCTCATCCAGGACACGCGCGCCGCGCCACTGGGCTTCCTGCTGTTAGTGGTCGGTTTCGTGCTGAAGCTCCGGCAGGAGGAGCAGCTCATGCGCGCCACGTTCGGACCCGAGTACGCAGCGTACGAGACGGAAGTCGCCGCGCTGATTCCCGGCGTGTGGTAGGGTAGCTGCGCTCCGCCGCGCGCAATGTTCTGTCGAATCACGCAGAGTCCATTGTCGCCTGCGGCTGCTCACTCCGAGCGGAGCGCTACCATCGGGTCTACACGCATGGCCCGTCGGGCAGGCAGCCAGCTGGCGAGCAGCGCGACACCGAGCAGCAGCACAATGCCGGCGAGGTAGATCGAGGGGTCGAGCGGTTCGACGCCGAAGAGTCGCGACTCGAGGTAGCGCCCGAGAAATGCAGCGCCGAGCAGGCCTGCCGCCGCACCGGCAAGCGTAGTGCCGAGCCCGCCACGCACGACCTGTCTCACGATGCGCGAAGGCACGGCGCCCAGTGCGCTGCGGATGCCGATCTCGCGTGTGCGCTCCGCGACACTGTGCGCCAGCAGGCCGTACAGGCCCACGGCGGCAAGCACGAGGCCGAGTGCGGCCAGCACGACTGCCAGCAATGATACGAAGCGCGGCTCGGCAAGCTGATCGTCGATCAGCTCGCGCAGGGTGCGCAGTTCGTACACCGGCAGCGTGCCGTCGACTCTCGCCATGATCTCGCGCACTGCGCGCAGGAAGGGACGAGGATCTCCACGCGTGCGCGCGTATACCGTCACGGTGCCGCTCACGAACCCCTGCGACCATGGCTGGAAGCAGTACGGTATCGGCGGCTCCGAGACATTGGCGAGGCGGGCATCACGCACCACACCGATCACCTGCAGCGGCGGATAGCCGGGGCCGCGCATGTCGACGCTCTTTCCCACCACTTCGACCGGCTGCAGCTCCGGGAACAGCGCGCGGGCAGCCGTTTCATTGAGGATCGCCACACGCGGTGCGGTGCTGTCCCGCTGCAGCCAGAGATCCTCTGGAATGGGCCTGCCCGCCACGAGGCGGACGCCGAGCGCATCCATGAAGCCGGGCGAAACACTGAAGGACCGGGCGACGACGCGGTTCTTGCGCCAGTCGCCTTCCGGTCGCTTGAGCCCGAGCGGAATGTACAGCGAGCCGAAAGGCGGAAAACCGGAAATGCCGGCAGACGACACCGCGGGATCCGCGCGCACGGCGTCCAGCAGCTTCGCGACGAGGTCCACCGTTCGCGCGGCGTCATAACCCTGCAGTTCCGGATCGAACGCGAACGTCACAACGCCGTCGACGGGCACACCAATTTCCACCCGTCGCAACTGCCACAGCGTGGTCGCCAGCAGACCGGCGCCCACGAGCAGAATTGCCGACAGCGCAACCTGCGCCATGACCAGCGCGGAGCGCACGCGGGCTCCGCGACGGTCGCCATGACGTGCAGAGCGCAGCACTCTACTGGCGTGATCGTGACGCACCGCCAGCGAAGGCAGAACGCCGGCGAGTACACCGGCCATCAGACCGGCCGCGATCGTGAACGCCAGGACGCGCAGGTCCAGCGCGACGCCGTCCAGCGGCACGCCCAGCAGACCGAGATTGCTGTGCCGCAGCACCGTCACCGCCAGCAGCGCGAGCAGCGCACCCAGACCGCTGCCGGCGATGCCGGCGAGTGCGCTCTCCATGAGTCGCTCGAGCACGAGTCGCGCGTGGCCGGCGCCCAGCGCCAGGCGGAGCGTGACCGAGGCGCGCAGGACGGCGGCCCGCGCTAACCCGAGGTTTGCCACGTTGGCGCAGGCCAGCAGCAGCAGCAGCACGGCCGCGGCCGTGAGGATCGTCAGCGTGCGCTGCACGGAGCTGCGCAGCAGCGGCGACAGACCAATGCCACGATGCGCACGGAACTGCGCCTGGCTGTCGGCGACGGATCCCGGCGCCCCGGCATGCTGCGCGCGGCTCGCGCTCAGCGCGCGGTTGAGCTGGGCGGCGATACCTGCCACCGGTGCGCCCGTCCCGGGCCGCAGAATCATCCGCGACCAGACCTGGCTGGCGCCGCGCAGGATCCCCGGCTCGTGGAGCAGGCCGGGCAATGCGCCTGCCGGGAACCAGATGTCCACGCGGCCCGGCAGTTCGTCGCCGTGAAAGCCGCGCGGCGCCACGCCCACCACCGTGTACGGCAGGCCATTCACGCGCACCTCGGCGCCCACTGCGCTCACGACGTCGCCCCAGAAGCGCCGCGCCAGGTTCTGACCGACCACAGCGACGGCGGGCGCACCTTCGCCATCATCCCCGGGCAGGAAGCCACGACCCGCCGCCATGGCAATGCCCAGCACGTCGAAGTAATTCGCTGTTACCACCTGTCCGGGAAGGCGCACAGGGGAGCCGGCTGCGACCGGCGCCACGTGCACATCCTGCTCGCCGGCGGCAGCCATGCCTGACAGCACCGGAGAGAAGCTGCGCAGGTCCTGCAGCTCCGTGTGCGCGATCGGGAACGCACTGTTCGCGTACTTGAAGCTCTCCAGCACGATGGTCAGCAGCTGGTCCGGCGCACGCACGCCGGGGACAGGGCGCAATAACACCCAGTTTGCCACACCGTACACCGCCGATACACCCGCAATACCCAGCCCCAGTGTCAGCACCGTGGCCAGCGCGTATGCCGGACTGCGCCGCAGCGCACGCCCCGCCTGCGCCAGCCCGGATGGCAGCTGCAGGAGCCAGCCCTCGTGCCGGCCCCGCGACGAAGAGCCGGACGAACGTCGTCGCCTGAATTCCGCTGAGCCGGCACCGCGCACGCGACGGGACGCGCGCCGCGCAAGGACCAGCGAGAGCCGCAGCCCGAAACTGGGCAGCTGCAGCGCGTACCAGACCGCCGCGCGCACCGGTCCCGCCGCGCGCCGGCGGGCGTCATGCAGCTCGTCCAGCTCCACCCCCACGGCCGCACGCTCCGAAGCGGGCAGGAAGAGGCGCAGGACGAGGAGCACCAGAACACGCAGCACGCGCGGCGGCCGCGCGCTGCGGCCGTTCGGCTGGCTCGCGCGGCGCATCATTCCTCCGCCAGCACCAGCTCGAGGCCATCCCACAGGCGCAGGAAACGGCTGCGCGACTGGCGCAGCAGGTGCAGCCCCTCGCGCGTCACCGCGAAATGCCGGCGCTCGCGCCGCCCCGCGCGACTGTCGCCCTCGCGCAGCTCCGACCGCACCAGCCCGTTCTCCTCCAGCCGGCGCAGCGCGATGTACACTGCCGCCGCCGCCACCTGCCGCTCAATGCGACGCTCCAGCTCCAGCACAATGCTGGACGTGAACGCCACATCGCCCAGCCGGAGCGCGGACAGCAGCACCTGGTGCTCGAATTCGCCGAGCAGCTCTTTCTCGTTCATGCCTTGATCTAGCAGTGCTAGTTGAGTCTGCTGGCATTGTTAATGGAAGCACCATGCCCCCGGCAAGCGTGCTGGGGCGAAGGACTCGGACAGTCCGGGCATTCTTTGCTTCCGGCCGGAGCCGCCCATCCACGAGTCCCGGCCCGGCCGTGTTCGCCGGCCCGACCCGGAACGAGGGCGCGGCAATTCCTGCGTGAGCCGCCTCCTGAAAACGAAACGCGTGCCGGCGGGGCTGACCCACCGGCACGCGTCCGCCGGAAGCGATATAACAGTGCGTCAGAACATCAGCCTGTCGGCGCAATGTTCTGGTTGACGCGGAACAGGTTCCTCGGATCGTACTGCGTCTTCACGCGCACCAGCCGGTCGTAGTTCGAGCCGTACGCGGCCTTCACACGAGCGCCTTCTTCCTGCGTCAGGAAATTGACGTAGGCGCCACCCGTGGCGAAGGGCGTGCACGCGTTGAACAGGCCGCGCGCCCAGCCAATGCACTTCTCGTCCTGCGCGGGGTCGGCCCAGCGGCCGTGCACGTTGAGCACGAATGCCGCGTCGCGGTGCGTGTACGCGGTAGCCTCCTGCGGTACGCGGCCCACGGCCCCGCCCAGCTGAGCGAACGCGATTTCCGTCTGTGGATCCGGGATGTGCCGCGCGTGCTCGATCAGCGTGTCGATCAGGCCGTCGCTCACCTCGCGGAAATCGTGCGTCTTCCAGTAATTGCGCGCACCCGGCGTGAGCAGTGGGTCGAGCACCTGCTGCCAGCCGGCGTAGGGGTGCGGCGCGATCACATCCGCGATGGGGCTGCCGAAGCTGCGCAGCGGCTGCGCCACGCGCTCGCCTTCCTTGAGATCGGGCCCGCTATAACAGGCTGCCAGGGCCAGAATTTCCTTGCCGTGCCACTCGGGGGCGAGGAAGGGAAGAGGCGGCGCCTTGCGCAGCACGAACCAGCACACGAACTCGTCGGGCGTGGTCTTGAGGAAATCACGCCAGAAGCGCAGCACACTCGCCGCGTTGTCCAGCGGGTGCACGATGAGCCCGGACAGTACTTCCGGTCCCACGGGGTGCAGACGGAACTCGAATGAGGTCACCACACCGAAATTGCCGCCGCCGCCGCGAATGCCCCAGAACAGATCGGTGTTCTCCGTCTCGCTCGCGCGCACGCGCTGACCATTGGCGGTGACGACATCGGCCGAGATCAGGTTGTCGATGGTGAGGCCGTACTTGCGGCTGAGCCAGCCGAAGCCGCCGCCCAGCGTGAGGCCCGCAACACCCGTCGTTGAATTGATGCCGAGCGGCGTGGCCAGCCCGTGCTTCTGCGCCTCCGCATCGAAATCGGCCAGTGTGGCGCCCGGCTCGACCGTGGCAGTGCGCGCCGCCGCATCGACGGTGACCGCGCGCATCAGGGAGAGATCGATAACAAGCCCGTTATCACTCAGCGCATTGCCCGCAATGTTGTGGCCGCCACCGCGCACGGCTGTCACCAGCGCATGATCCTTGGCGAAGCGCACGGCGTGTATCACGTCGTCGGTCGTGCTGCAGCGCACGATGATGGCAGGCTTGCGATCGATCATGCCGTTCCAGATCGAGCGCGCCTCGTCGTAACCTGTGGAATCGGGCGTGAGCACACGCCCGCGCAGATCAGCAGCCAGGCGACCGAGCGTATCGGTGGCGAGCACCGTGGTGCGCCCGTCCAATGTGATCGTACTCACACTCATGCAGCACCTCCTGGAAGGGAGCTGGGAAGGTCGGAGAGGAATGTCTTTGCCATCTTAGGCAGTCGAATTGGCGACAGTCAAGCAAAGGTCTCCCGTCGGACAGCCAGCCACAATCGGCCGGCATCTTCAGTGGCGAAGTCGGGACCGGAATCGGCTCATCGGATCCAGAAAGCCAACCGCACACGCGACCGTTGCTCCACCGCTCCGCCCGTGCCGAGCGGCGCCGGCGCTACCTTCAGCCCGCGAACGGGCGTCCCGAGCCACCCGGGCAGACCTCACAACGTCAGACGCCAACCAACGCCGGGTCCCCCGGCACAGCGTCGGCGCTCGAAGGATGGCGTGCGCAAGGGAACTGCCTGGCGGGGAGCACAGATCCGCATTCCTGCCGCCACACGGCCAGTGCCCTCCCGATCAGTTCCGCTCAGTGACAACCACTGGGCACACAGCAGCGTCCGCTCCGTCGCACCGGCGCCCCAGGAGAGCTCGGCCGCGTCGACCCCGGCCCCGTCCCACCGTATTTCCCATCGACCATCGTGGTGTCCAACTCGAGACAGCGCTGCCAACGCCACCAAACTCAGCCAGGGAAACAACCAGCGGATCGACCAGATTCTCAAGTATTGAAACCGCAACCGCACGCCAGGACTGCCTTCACAGCCGACCCGCTGCCTCGCAAGGCAGTGCCAGCTCCCAGCCCCTTCCCGCGTCCTCCACGGTGAAATCCGTAAAGCAGAAACCTCCGTTCCATTCCCGACCGAGGATGCTTCCGCCTGTGCCGAACAGCTCCCCGCGCCATCCCCCGTCCTCCGCGGTGAATTCCCTTGCCAGCGAGTCCGATCGATTACTACGTTGTAGTCGAAAGGAGTGGCCATGCACCTGGGAGACTTCGAACAGTACCTGCTCTTCGCGCTCGTACGCCTCGACGGCGAGGCGGATGGCGTGGCCCTGGCGGACGAGATCGAGGCGAAGACCGGACGGCGCGTGTCGCCCGGCGCACTGTACACGGCGCTCGAGCGCATGGAGCAGAAGGGGCTGGTCGAGTCGTGGGTCGGTGACACCACACCCGAGCGCGGCGGCAGGCGGCGGCGCTGCTATCGCGTGCGGCCTGCGGGTGCGCGTGCGTTGCGCGATGCGTGGGACACACTGCGCCGTCTCGCAGCGGGCACGACGCGTACCCTCGACGAGCTGGCAGGAGGCACGGGATCGTGACGCGGCGCGCGCCTTCGTCGCCTCGCCTCGCACGCTGGCTGCTGCATGTATTGCTGCCGCGTGCCGAGCGGGAGGTCATCATCGGCGATCTGGAGGAGGTGTTTGCGCGCCGGCTGTCGCGACATGAAAGCGGCGCGCGTGCGCGCTACTGGCGGGATGCGCTCGCTTCCGTTGTGATGCGTTCCTGGCGCCGTCGCGGCGCGCTCTGGGAAGCGGATCGCGGCACGGCACGAGCGGGGCTGGCTCCGGGCCATGGTTTTCTGCGCAGTGCCGGCGGTTGGCGCAGTGATATGCGACTGGCCTTGCGCCGCCTTCGATCCGGTCCGCGCCTGACCATCATTGTGGCGAGCACACTCGGCCTGGGCATTGGGGCGGTGACGGTCGTGTACAGCGCTGTGGATCAGGCGCTGCTGGCGCCCATGCCCGGCGTGCGCGAACCGCAGCGTGTTGCGGTCGTCGAGTTCAAGGATGCGCGGACGGGCGAGGGCACGGTGATCTCGGACCGCGAATTCGATGAACTGCGCGCGCTAGCCGGTGCTGCCGATTCCATGGCAGGTTACTTCGCGATCGGACTGCACGCGCAGTCGGTCGCTGGTCCGCCCACTGGACTCATGGGTCAGGCGATCGTGGGCGACTGGTTCGCATTACTCGGTGTGCACGCGATCGTGGGCCGTCTTCTCGATGCGCGGGAGACGACAGCGGACGCGAACCCTGATGTGGCCGTGATCAGTGAATCGCTCTGGACGACGATGTTCGGCCACGATCCGGCCATTATCGGCCGCACGCTGCGCGTCAACGGCCAGTCGCTGACGATCATCGGTGTGGCCGGTGGCGGCTTCCGTGGTGTGGTACGCGACTTCGATGTCGCCGCCTGGGTTCCTCTCGCCGCACTGGCCCGGCTGGACCACGACAATGCCGCCGCCCCCCGGCGTTATTATCTGGGCCAGCTGGTGGTGCGTCTGCGTGATGGCTCGACAGCGGCCGCCAGCGAGGCTGCACTGGGCCAGGCCTTCGCCCGCCTGGCGTCGGCGCATCCGGAAGCGAGTTCGCGCTTCACCGGCTACCGGCCTCGCCTGTACCCGGGCATCGGCACCGATCCCGCGTACCGCAAGCGCATGAATGACACGGCACGGCTGCTGCTGGTTGCCGTCGCCGTTCTCCTGCTGATCGCCTGCGTCAATGTCACTAACCTGCTGTTGCTGCGCGGTTCGACGCGTCAGGGCGAAGTGGCCGTGCGGCGCGCCCTCGGGGCGGGCGCCATCCGCATTGCCCGGCAGATGGCCATCGAGAACGGCGTGCTGGCACTGCTGGGTGGCGGCGTGGGCGTGCTCGCGGCGACCGTACTCGGCCGTTTGTTGCAGGGGCGCACGCTGGTGGGGTTCCGCGACTATCGCGGCTTCCGGCCCAACGTTCGTGTGCTGGGCATCGCCTTGCTGACAACGCTGCTGGCGCTGCTGCTGTCCGGCATCCTGCCCGCGCTGCTGCAGCGCCGTCCCGCCCCGGCCACGGTCATGCGCGGGCGCACGCGGCACAGCACCGGCCGTCAGGGGGCGTTGCGCGCAGCGCTCTCCGGCACGCAGCTCGCACTTTCGCTGTCGCTGCTGGTGGGCGCGCTGCTGCTCACGCGCACGGTGCGCAACCTGCAGGCGGTGAGCCTCGGCTTCCAGATCGACCGGGTGTACAGCACGTTCCTGGACTTCTTTTCGCAGGGCATGCCCGCCCCGGCCGAGCGCGCGCTCGCTGGCAGTGTGCTCACCGCGCTGCGCGCCCTGCCCGGTGTCGAGTCCGCCGCTGCCGGCAGCACCATACCGTTCTGGGGCCGCAGCGGCGCCGTTCGCCTGCTCCACCCCTCCGGCGCCGATACCGCCACGATCACCAGCGTTTCTGTAACAGATGGTTACATGGAAACGCTGCGTGCGCCGCTGCTGCGCGGACGCACCCTGACGGAGGCCGACGCGACCGACGGCGAGGTGACACCGGTACTGATCACGCCGGCCCTCGCACGCCGCTTGTTCGGCGACGGGGATGCCGTGGGCCGTGTCCTGCGCTCACCCGTCGCGGCTTCAGGCAGGCAGATGCAGTATCGCGTGGTGGGTGTGACCGGGGAGCTGCGCATGGAATCGCCCGCCGAGGAAGCCGGTGAGACCCTCTACGCGCCGGCGCACTTCGATTCGCCGCGGCTGATGCTCGTCGTGCGTGCGCACGGTGAGGATCGCGCCCTGCGCGCTGCGCTGGACAACGCGATTCACGAGACCACTGCCCGTCTCGCGCCGGAAATGGCGGTGCCGCGTCTCTCGCCTCTGCAGGAAGCGCTCGACGCGAGGCTCGGTCAGCGCAGGCTGCTCGCCCGCCTGCTCAATCTGCTCGCGCTCCTGACCGCGACCCTCGCCGGCATCGGCCTGTACGGTGTGATCGCGTATTCCGTCGCCGAGCGCACGCGTGAGATGGGCATCCGGGTGGCGCTGGGTGCGCGTGCGGCTGCACTGGCGGCATTGGTGCTGCGCCCCGTCGGCGTGATCCTGATCGGTGGCATTGCCGCGGGCCTGCTGGGCGCCCTGGTCATTGGCAGACTCGTCGCCAGTCAGCTGTTCGGTGTGAACGCGGTCGATCCGGCGACGTGGCTGGCCGCAGTCTTGTTCTTCGCATTCATCGCGCTGCTGGCGGCGCTCGCTCCGCTGCGCTCCGCGACTGGACTCGATCCCATGATCGTGCTGCGCCAGGATTGATTGCGCGCACCACGATGCAATGCAATGCAAAACGGGAGGCTGAGCTTCGTCGCTCTGCCTCCCGTTCCTGCAAGGACCGTCCGCGCGTCAGCGGCGTCGCCGACGCACGGCCGGACCGTCCAGATCAGTGCCGGTCATCCGAAGTGGCTGCCACGCCGTTCTTGGCGTTCGCCTCTCCGGCGTGCTTCACGTAGATGTCCAGCCACGCAGACCCAGCGCGCCCACTGATCGAGATCGGACTCGCGTGTCGCCGGGCCATGATCCTCGTACGGGTACATGTACAACGCCGCCGTCTTACCATTCGCGCGCAGCGCCTGCATCATGCGGATCGAGCTGATCGGATCCGTCCCGACGTTCTGGTCCTCCATGAGTGATACATGAGCAGCGCGCCCTGCATCTTGTCGGCGAACATGCATGGGCGACATGTCGAGGTATGTCTTCTGCCCGCCCCAGAAGTCGCGCCGCTCGCTCTGGAACCCGTTGGGCGTCAGCGGTGCGGTTGTACATGCCGTCGCCGGCAATGCCCGCCTTGAAGAAGCGGCGTGTGTACCAGCGCGTTCGCAGTGCTGAACGCGCCGTAGCTGTGCCCGCCGATGCCCAGTCGGGTGCGATCGATGTAACCCTGACGGTCCAGCTCATCGATCACGGCGATCAGATTCATCTGCAGGTCGGAGACATAATTGTCGTTCATGCGCCCGGCCTCACCCATGATCGGCGGATCGAAGTTCGCTACCGCGTACCCCTGCGTGACCAGGTACTCGATCGTGCGCGGTCCGGCCTGCGGGAAACGATTGATGTTCTCGGTGCGCAGCGTGCGGTCGTACGCCGACTGCTCGGTGAACTCGTACGGGATAGAACCAGAACATTGCCGGCAGCCGCGTGCCCGCCTGGTAGTCATCCGGCAGCGTCAGGTTGCACCATGAAATGGAAACCGTCGGCGCGCGTGACGTCGATGCGCTTGCGGATAGCGTTGGTGAACTCCGGCGTGTAGTCCTTGTTGCTCGGTCAGCTTGGTCAGCTGCCCCGTCGTCATGTCGCGCAGGTAGGAGTCGGCCACCTGCGTTGGCGACTCACGATCCACGATCGCCTTCGAGAAATCGTCATCGAGCGGCGCAGCCACCGTCTCGACCATGTTCTCCGCACCCTCGAACATGCGGCGTCTTCTTGCCCGACTGGATGTCGACCTTGTCGACGAACCCGCGCGGCGCCTGCTTGAGGAAATCGCGGTAGTACTGCGTGCCCGTGAGGAACACCGCGCCATCCGACGACACCATCGCGACCTGGCCGCCCAGCGTGCCGCGCTTCGTCATCAGCCCGCCGGGATTGCTGTAGAACGAAAGCGAATCGTCGGCCGCGCCACCGCGGCCGCCGCCGCCGCCGAAACCACGGCCACCGCGGCCACCGCCGGCGAACGTTGGCGAATAACCGCGTTGCCGCACGATCACCATCTTCTTCGCCGGGATCGTCGAGGCTGACAGCATAGATCTCACCGCTGCCGTTCGCGGTGGTGCCCACGAACACCGTCTTGGCATCGTCGGTGAACACCACCTGCGACATGGGGCCGTCCGCTCTGATAGAGCACCTTCGTGTCATTGGCCGCGAACGGCGGCAGCCACTGCACCAGGCGATCCGGCCGCCCGCCGCCGCCACCGGCCCGCCGCCGCGACCCCGGCCCGCACCCGCCGGCGCGGCCGCCGTGGAGTCGCCGGCCCGTCCCGGCTCCGACTCGATGTAGAACATGCCCGGGCCCTGCGGCATCCAGGTCAGGCCGCGCTTCGCATCGTTGGCGCCACCCCGCGCCGCCCCGGCCGCCCGCCTGTCGTGTCGTTGCCCAGACGCAGCGGCCGCTTCTGGATGTCGCCAGCACCTTGCCGCTGGCGTCCCATAACTCCTCGTTAGTGCCGAAGCTGCCATACTGTACGACGTAGGAGAACGGCTTCTGCATGGTCGTCACCCGGAAATACTTCGCGTCCGGCGAAGCATCGCACGCTCGAGATCATGGCGGGTGCGCCGACCTTCTTCACCGCCTTCGTCTTCACATCGATCACCGCGAGCTGGCCCGGTGACGTAGTACTCCATGAGCGCCATGTCGTACGGATCCTGCAGCAGGCTCGCGAAATTGCGCTCTGCATCCTTGACGCCGTCCGTCCACAGACGTACCAGCGGTCCGGTCGCGATCTCGGGCCGCTTCGGCTCCGCCATGCGCGGCTCCGGCAGCAATACTGCGATCACACTGCGACCGTCCGCCGTCCAGTCGACGCCCGTCACCAGCGTGGCCAGCAGAGGCGTCTTCGTGACCTGCACGGACTTTCCCGTCGCAATGTCGGCAACGTAGATGTGCGAGGCGGCATCGAAGTTCGCGATGTAGGCGAGCTGTTTGCCATCCGGCGACCACGTCGCACTGCTCACCGTCGCGCCCTTCGGCGTCTCGATCGCCATCGACTTGCCCGTTGTCGGCTCGATCAGCTGCAGACCCACGGCGCCGCGCGTGGTCAGCGTGCGCGCGCGGTTCGCCTTGAAGTCCACCTGCAACCCGCCGAAGTAGTAGTGCGGCTTGCCGAAGGCATCCATGCCCGGCAAGCCTTCACTCTGCTCCTTGAGGAAATGCTTGCGATCGGGACTCGGCTGCGTGAGCGACACGTTCAGGTAGCGCGGCGCCGTCACCAGATCCACGATCTCCTTGGGCGGCTGCACGTAGCTTTCCTTGGCCAGCAGCGCACGATCCGCCGCGACCTGCGCGGCGACATCCTGCTGCGAGTTCTGGGAACGCTGCTGCGCGCGCGCCGGCATCGTTGCCAGCGCCAGCAGCATGGCGCCGTACGATGAGAAGCGAAGCAGATTGCGTATTCGCATGTTGCGCCTCGGCGGGAAGGGTAAGTCGCGGGCCCGGTCCTGGTAGCCCCGCGCGGTCCGCAACATACGTGGACACGCGCCGCGCAGGAAAGGCGCCGGCCCGTGACATTGCGCAGCTTGTTCCCATCCCCATGAATCCCGTGCGCGAAACGGCTTTCATGCCGCCCTCGCGCATGCACTACAACTCCTTGCAGTAAAGTCGATTGCGGAATCCCCAGGCGGGCGGACCGCGAATTGCCAGAGAATCGCGCAACGCCCTGCGGGCCCTGGCACATCGATTCCCTTCCATCGGAGATGGCATGCTGGCGCTGGCCGTCGCGCTTCAGCTGTTCGCGACCCATCCGACCAACCCGGCCCTCACGGCCCGGTCCGGTCAGCCGTGCGACCGGCGGCCCTGCCCCATCGCCTTGCCCGCAGTCGCCCTCGCGCGCGCCGGCACTTCCACCTGGCGCCTGCCTGACAGGGCGCCGCTCCGCGCCGACACGCCGCAGAAGCGCCTGATCGAGTATTCCGACGGCTACGCCGCCCGACTGGCCCTCCACCGCATCGCGAGTTACGTCACGTTGCCGCTCTTCGTGACCGAATTCGTCGCGGGGCAGGTGCTGCTTAGTCGCACGACTGCGCCGCCCGGCTGGGCCCGCCGCATCCATGGCCCGGCCGCCGGTGTGCTGGGTGGTCTCTTCATCATCAACACGGTGACCGGCGGCCTCAACATGATCGAGGCGTGGCCCGACCCGAATGAACGCGTGCGCCGGACCGCGCACGGCCTGCTGATGCTGCTCTCGGACGCCGGCTTCGTGGCCACAGGAATCACTGCGGCCCACGCCGGCACCTACAAACCCGATTCGAATCAGCTGCGTACCGCGCATCGCCGTGATGCGCTGATCTCCATGGGCATCGCAACAGTCGGTTATATGATCATGCTGCCACCATTCCGGAGAGACTGATGGCTGCTTTCAGCGGATGGCTCTCCGGCGTCGCTCAGCCATGGGCGGATCTGTACGGGCGCTCCCCGTGGGTTTCCACCGGCGTGCAGTTCCTCCATCTCACGGGACTGCTCGTGGCGGGCGGTTTCGCGCTCGCGTTCGACCGCGCCACGTTGCGCCTGGGCGCGGCCACAACCGGCAACCGCTCCAGCTTCCTGGAAGAGTTGTCCGCCGTGCACGGACCCGTGATCCTCGGACTGGGTGTCGTCGTTATCACCGGCGTGGCACTGCTGCTCGCCGATGTGGATGCGCTCCTGCCTTCGCGTGTGTTCTGGATGAAAATGGGCGTCTTCGCGCTGCTGCTGCTCAATGGCATCAGCATCCGCCACGCCGGCGGCCGGCTGAGCCTCGATGCCGGAGATCCCCGGCGCTGGCGTGCGCTGCGCCGTGGCTCGCTGCGCAGCGTGGTACTCTGGATCAGCCTGGTGTTCCTGGGCGTTCTACTCACTACTGCATGACCTTCGGAAACCGCATGCCTGCATCGGATACAGCACCGCTGACGGCCCCTGAGGGCGCTTGCTCGCAGAACGAACACGTCGATGCGTCCGCACCGCCGGCCGCCGTGTGCGATGCCTGCCTTGCCGTGGGCAGCCGCCGCGACTTCCTGCGCGAGGGCGCCGGCCTTGCCGCCGTGCTGCTGGCCAGCCTGGGCGCAAGCCCGGCGAGGGCGGCCGCGATCCCCGTACGCTGGTGGCGGGGCGTGGCCAGCGGGGAAGACCAGGACGTGCGTTTCGCCGTGCCTGCAAACGACGGTGTGACGATCGACCGCGGCAACGAGCTGATCCTCGTGCGCTGGCAGCGCGCGCTCTACGCGTTCGCGCTGTCATGCCCGCATCAGCGCACCATGCTCAAGTGGCTCGATGCCGACCAGCGCTTCCAGTGCCCGAAGCACAAGTCGAAGTACCAGCCCGACGGCACGTTCATCTCGGGCCGCGCAACCCGCGGCATGGATCGCTATCCCCTGCGCATCGAGTCCGGCAGCGTGATCATTCATGTTGCCAGTCCGATCCGGCAGGACCAGGACCCCATTGCCTGGAGCGGCGCCGTCGCGCACCTGGCCTGACCGCTGCGATCAGCGGGAGCGCACAGGCCAGACTCGCAGCATCACAACGCCGTGCGAGGGCACCAACGTGCTGTAGCGCCGTGATACCGTCCCGGCGTCCGTGTGCGCCCAGAGATCGCGCACGCGCGCCGAGTCCGACGTGATGCCGATACGGCTCCAGCTCACCGTCATGCTCGTGGGCACGGACGCGCGGTTGAACAGCACCACTGCGCGCGAGCTGTCGGCGAGGGGCCGTGCCCAGACCTGCAGCTCCGGCGGGTAGTTCTGCACCAGCATGCCCTGCACGCCCAGTGAATCCTGGTCGATGGCAATGACTTCACTGTTCGTCAGGATCTCACGGATGTTGCGCGTCTGACGCGCATCGCCGACGAGTGTGCGCAGGTCGTTGCCCGCCATGAGCGGCGCCGCCATCAGCGCCCACAGGCTGAAGTGCGCGCGATACTCGTCATTGGTCATGCCGCCGTTGCCCACCTCGAGCATGTCCGGATCGTTCCAGGCGCCCGGCCGGGCCGCGCTCCAGTACTGCGAGGACAGATCGAGGATCGATAACAGACTGTTCCAGTGATCCGAGATGTCGCCCGTCGTGCGCCACAGGTTGCCGGTGGTTGCGCCCCATTCCCACGGCCGGTTGCTGCCCCACTCGCAGATGCTGAAGACGATCGGTCGACCTGCCTTCGCCAGTGCCTCGCGCATTTTCGCGTACTGCGTGCGCGCGTCCAGCCCCTCCGCGTTGCACCAGTCGACCTTCACGTAGTCCACGCCCCACGTGGCGTACGTGCGCGCATCCATCTCCTCGTAGCCGTACGAGCCGGGCCGACCCTGACAGGTGCGCCGCCCCGCATCGGTGTAGATGCCGAACTTGAGGCCCTTCCCGTGCACGTAGTCCGCCAGCGCCTTGATCCCCTCGGGGAAGCGCACCGAATCGGCGACGATGCGACCACCGGCCTCACGCGCCACCTGCCAGCAATCGTCGATGACGACGTAACGGTAACCGGCATCGCGCATGCCGCTGCTCACCATCGCGTCTGCCGTCTCGCGAATCAGCTGCGCGCTGACATCACAGCCGAAATGATTCCAGCTGTTCCAGCCCATCGGCGGTGTACGCACCAATCCGTTGTCCAGCCTCGGCCGTGCGGCCGCGATCGCGATGGCCGCAACCAGCACCAGCCCAAGCAGGGTCCCGATGGAACCACGCGCCGGCATTCTCATGTCTGACTCCCTGTCAGGAGGACACCGCAGCGCGCGGCTCTTGGCGGGGCGGCGCGCGCGCTTCATTGCTGATCTACGCGCGGCCACAGGCTGACGGCAAGCTGCCGGGCACGGACTGCCGCGATGCGACGGCCCAGCACCGGCCGGTCGAGGAGGGTTTGCTACTCCACGTTCAGCGCGGCCACGGGATCAATGCGCGCCGCGCGCCACGCCGGCACCAGGCTGGCCAGCAACGTCACGGGAATCGTGAGCATCACCACGGCCGCATAGCTGAGTCCATCCGTGCGCTCGATGCCGAACATGAAGCCGGACATCAGCCGGCTGATCAGAAACGCGGCCGGCAGTCCGATCGCCAGACCGAGCGTGGACAACCGCGCACCGCGCAGCAGCACCATGCGCAGCAGGTCGGATGGTCGTGCGCCCAGAGCACCACGCAGTCCAAGCTCGCGCCGCCGGAGCGTCACCGTGTACGCGATCACGCCATAGATGCCGATGGCGGCAAGGCCCGCGGCCAGCCCCGCGAACAACAGCAGCAGGCTCATCAGTGAACGCCGCGTCGCTTCCGAAGCGGCCACCACGCCGTACAGCGTCCTTACACCGGAGATGGGCACTGACGGATCCAGGCGCTGCAGCAGATCGCGCAGTGAACCCGCGACATCACCGCCGGCATGCACGACGTGCATGACGATCGCCATTCTCGAGTGGCGCTGTGAAAGGCAGCCGCCGAGGCGGCAGATACACTTCGTCCGGCGAAGACACACTGAGGCTGCGACTCCGCACATCGCCCGCCACGCCCACGATCTCGCGCCAGACCTGGCCGCGGATGTTCATGTTGATCCGCTGCCCCACCGGATCGACGTTTCCGAACACGCGGCGCGCCATGGATTCGCTGATGATCACCACATTGCGGCCGTCCGTCTCGTCCGCAATCTCGAAATCGCGCCCTCGCCGCAGCGGAATCCCCAAGGTCTGGAAATAGCCGGGGCTGACCAGGTTGTAGTCCGCAAAACGGATCTTCTCGCCCGCGTGACCTTCCACCTCGTAGCCCCAGTTGGAAGCGCCCGTCAGCGGCAGCGTCTGCACCAGTGCGGCGGAGCGGACGCCCGGCAGCGAGCGCACACTCGCCAGCAGCGGCTGCAGCAGTGCATGGACGGCCGCATCCGTCGCATAACGATCGCCGGGCAGCGTGACCTGCGCGGTGACGCGATCCTGCCAGTCGAATCCGGCATCGACCGCAAAGAGCCGTACCATGCTGCGCACGAGCAGCATCGCGCCCACCAGCAGCACGGCTGCGAGCGCCACCTCGGCGGCAACCAGCAGCTCGTGACCGCGCGTGCCGCGTACCGCGCCTCGCCCGCCCGCGCGCAGCGATCCGGCCAGTCGCGCCCGCGCAACCTGCAGCACCGGCGCAAGACCGAACAGCAATCCCGCTGTCACGGCGATCGCGCCGGCAAACGCCAGAACCGGCGCCTGCAGCCCCGCGCTCTCCAGTCCGGGCAGACTCACAGGCGTGAGACGACGCACGAGGCCGAGCGCCAGCCACGCCGGTACGAGGCCGGCCGTGCCTCCCACTACGCCGAGTACCAGGCTCTCCAGCAGCAGTTGTCCGATCAGACGCTTCAGACTCGCGCCCAGCGCGCTGCGCACAGCCAGTTCCTGCACGCGCGCGGCGCCACGCACAAGCATCAGGTTAGCCAGATTCGCGCAGCCGATCAGCAACACCAGACCGACGGCGCCCAGCAGCAGCAGCAGCAGCGCACGGTACCTGCCCGCGATCACCTCGCGCAGCGGCAGCACGCCGAGCTGCGTGCCGTCGCTGAAAGCGTTCGGATACACGGCGCGCACCGCCTGAACCCAGGAACCGGACTCCGCCTGGGCGCTCGCCAGCAATGTGCCGCGCGCGAGTCGCGCAATCACAATGCGATTGTTGTTCTCGGCCGAGCCCGGACCGAAGCGCGCAGCGTCCACCACCAGCGGCAGCCAGAGGTCCGCTGCCGGGCCAACGAACGTGAGGCCGGCCGGCAGGACGCCGACGATCACACACGTGCGCTCGTCCACCTGCATGGTGCGCCCCACAACGTGCGCATCACCACCGAACCGCGAGCGCCAGTAGCTGTCGCTCAACACGACCACGCCGTCGCCACCCGGTTGCCCGGCGCCGACATCGAAACCGCGCCCCAGACGCGCCGCCACGCCCGCCACTCCGAACACCGACGGCGTTCCCAGCAGCGCCATGACCCGCTCCGGCCCGGCACCGGTGCGCACCGTGAGACTGCGGAAGTCCAGCGCCGCAACCCCCTCCAGTCCGTGCGCCGAGTGCGTGAGTTCCACATACGCAGGCTCGGATAACCCAATGTACGGCTGCTCTCCCGCCGGTCGCCTCTGCAGCACCACAATGCGCTCCGGCGAAGCCAGCGGCAGCGGCCGCAGCAGCACCGCATACACCACGCTGAATAACGCCGTGTTCAGGCCCACTGCCGCGGCCAGTGTGAGCAGCGCCGCCACCGCAAAACCGGGATTCCGCCAGAGCTGCCGCCAGCCCATGCGCATACCGCCGGCCAGCCGCTCGACCGCCCAAGCCGCTCGTCGCCGCGCACGCCGGCGAGGCCCTGCGGGAACCCGCCGCCGCCAGCGCAGCCGCAATGCCGGAACCACCGAACGCAACACCTCGCCCCACACCCAGAGCCACGCGCGCAGCCGGCTCCTCGCCGGCTGGATCGCGTGCGCATAACGCTCGCTTACATCATCACAGAATGTATTGCGCATCCGCGGACGGCAGCAGACGCAGCAGCAGCCACGTCGCCAGCCGCGGCAGGCGCCCGGCGCCTCCAGGCGGCGGACTCATCGCACCCGCATGGCCGAGCCCGCCTCCAGCCCCTCCCACAGGCGCTGCCACGCCGCCTGCTCCCGGCGCAGTGCCGCCTGCCCCGCACGCGTCATCCGGTAGTTCCGGCGCGCCCGACCGCCACGCTCCGGCAGCGGATCCGACAGCCAGGGCTCCACATAGCCCCGCGCTTCCAGCCGCTCCAGCGCCGCGTACACCGCCGCTACCGACCGCGAACGACCCGTCCGCGCTTCGATCTCCTGCTGGATCGAAACCCCATACGCCGCTTCACCCAGTCGCAGCACGCTCACCAGCGCCGCCAGCTCCACGACCGGCAGATTCTCCGTGTCCGGCATGTCGTTCCTTTCTTACTCTCGCAGGAAGATATAAAGGGAACGACAGCCGGACAAGAGCAGGGGCGGATCAGCGAAGGGAGCGGCGCGCGTCAGTTGGCGGCACTGCGGGCGATGCGCTCGTAGACGGAACGGGCTTCATCGACCGCGGTCTTGAACCGGTCGCGTTCCGCGCTGGTGCGCCAGCGGGTGCGCTCCATGCGCGCCCACAACGCGTCCACTGCGGCCGCCAGGAACTGCGCATCATCCGCCGAAACGAAGGGATGGCCGCCGCGCACCACGTACACCGGTGAACTCTGTGCGAAGGCATAACTGTCGGTTATATAGCGCGACGATGGCCCGGTCACGCGCGCCGCGATCCAGCCCCCGTGCGGCAGGTCCACGGTGCCGTCGAACGTGAGGTGCGCGGAGTCGCCTGTGATACTCTGCACGATGCGGCCATTGGCCACGATCTCCAGGCTGTCGATGGGCGCGATGGACAGGGCCTCGGCGTGAACGTGCAGGCTCGCGCGCGCGCCGGCGGCCAGACTGATCTCGTCGCCTGGCTCCTTTCCCTGCACATCGAGGAACACGAGCGGGCCGGTGGTGCCGAACGTGTGACCGGCGCGGATGCCCGCCAGCCAGCTGCTCAGCGAGAGCGGCCCGCGCACGTGCACGAATGTGCGATCCGCACCCGGCGGCGGATCGCGCCACACGTCCGAGAAGTTGTCGGTGCCCGACGTCGCCGGCAGACGGAATCCGCAGTTGAGGAAGCGGTAGTACATGTCGGCCGAAGCCCGCTCATCCGAGTAGACCGCACCAATGTCGTAGAATTCGCCGCGGCCCAGCGCGACATCGACGGGAATCAGCGAATTCGCGGCCATTTCCGGACGGGCGATCATGCTGGCATACGGATGCACGTAGCCCGCCATGCCGCCCTGCGCCTTCGCCGAGTCCAGGTACATGAGATCGAGTGTGGGCTGCGCGTAGGCAGTGCCGTTCTCGCCGGTGGTGAAGGGCAGTATGTAATGCGAGAATGCCCAGCATCGCGATGTGGCCCAGTGCGCCCCGGAATTCTTCGCCGTACTGCAGAATGTACTGCGCACTGGACAGCGGGCTGGGTTTGCCGGTGAGGTCGCTCCAGCGTCCCATCAGTCGCGTGCCATCCATGTGGATCAGCGCGTTGGTCACGTGCAGATCCTCTGCCTGCAGCTCATTGAAGAAAGTCTCGTGCGTCAGTCCGAAGCGACCCTGGTGCAGGTCGTGAATGTGCGTGTCGCCGGAGTACCAGCCGCGCCCGGGCATGTCGACCATCCGCGTGAGACGCAGCACCGCATTCTGCACGCCGCCCGGCGGCACGTTCACACTGGCGCGCGCCGGCTCGAACTCGAAGCCCTTCGCTGCATCGATCGTCACGCGTCCCGCGGGCACTTCCACTTCCGCCTCGCCGGCCGTGTGGAAGTAATGCGTCTCGGTGACCGCAATGACGCGATGGAAACCACCGTCGGGGGCGTAGCTGCGACCGTCACTCGCCTGCACCGTCACGCGCGCGGCCACGGGCATTCCGCTCGCATCCACCACGCGCAGCCGTACCCGTCCCGTGGGCAGGCGAGACCTGCGTCCGCGCATCGCCACAGCCTGCCAGGCACTGAGCAGTCCGCCGCTGATATTCGCCGTGTAGAGGGTGGTGGGGCCCGTGCGATTGGAGACGAACGCGAAACGCTGGCCATCAGGACTCGGCGACGGCGAGAACTCATCGTGGGCATCCACCGTCAGCACCACCGGACTCCCGCCCGCCACCGGCAGGATCACCACATCGTTCGAGCCACGCTCGTCGGAAACGTAGAGCAACGCCTGACCGTCCGGTGTCCACGCCGGCTTCATGCGATACTCGGTTTCCTCGTACTGCACCAGGCGAGGCTCGCCGGCGGGCAGGTCCCTCACCCAGAGTCCGCCCGAGCCGTTGCGTCCCGGCACCGGCGCCACGTACGCCAGCCGCGTCCCGTCAGGCGACGGCGCGGGCTGATAACCGCTCGTTACCACCGTGTCACGGCCGCTGTCCAGGTCGTGCCGGAAAATACGGAAGCCGCCCGAACGCGCACTCACGAAGTACAGGCTCTTCCCGTCCCGGCTCCATGCCGGCTCCACATCCACCGCAGGATCCGTCGTGATGCGCTGCACATCGCCGCCCGCCGCGCTGACTATGCCAATGTCGAGATTGCCATCCACATCCATGGAGAGGGCGACCCGTGCGCCGTCAGGACTCCACGCCGGCTCGAAGTGGTACGCGGGGCCCGCGGTCAACGCGATCGCTTCGCCGCCCGCGGCCGGCACTTTCCACACATCGCCGCGCATCGAGTACGCGATCCACTGACCATCAGGATTCCACGCCGGATCCAGCGGCCCGGTCGACACCGCGGGCAGCATGTGCCGCTCAATGCGGTCCGAGTGACCGTAACGGCTGGGTCCGGCCAGCGCATAACCCGCTGCCAGCGCGAGCAGCAGCAGTGCGCTTCCGCCCCCGAAGATCCGGGGTCCGTACCTTCCCGCTCTTACCCGCGTCACGGTTCGCTCCATGGCACCACTCGATGCGTCAATTGACCGGCGGCTCCGTCTTCTCCGTCAGCAACTTCGTCGTGAACTGCTGCGCCTCGGACACGCGCTCCAGCTGCGTGCCCATGGCTTCCATCGTCTCTTCCAGCCGCAGCAGCCGCTGCCCCAGCGCTTCGATCGCATCCGCATCCCCGCCCCGCCCGCGCGTCTCGAACGCTCGAATGAAACGGATCGCCACGTAGAAGCCGCCGCTCAATACCACGAGCCAGAAAACCAGAGGAAGCAGCAGTATCGGAAACATGATTCGATTCCCGGGTTGGTGATCCGGCGCTCCGCATCACGCCTGCGTCGCGTCACGCCGGTCGCGTTTCAGGGTTGCAGCTCCATCGCCCCTACGAACGCGCCCCGGGTTCGATTCGCGCGCACACAGGCGCAAACTCCCCTGCCACCCGCGCCCGCGCAAGGCGGCCCGCTCCGTCCCGCGCACGGCATTGTTCGTCCCTGCGCCATCGCCACTGGCACAAGACTCTTCCCATAATGAGAATAGAACCTCATCTTCTCCGCTTTCGGAGGTCCATGACCGGGTCGATCGGGTTGCGGCGGCGCGAGATGCTGCAGGCAATGGCGGGGGCGCTGGTCGCGGCGTGTGCGCCGCGGGCTGCGGCCTCCGTCCTCACGCAGGATGGAGCCGCCCGGCTGCACGCGCGCCCGCATCCACCGAAAAAGAGCATCGCGCCCGGGCGCCACGCGCTGGGTCTCGCGTCGCAACGTGATGGCTGGCTCGTGGTCCCGTCCGCGTACAACCCCGCAGCGCCGGCACCACTGGCTCTGGTACTGCACGGTGCTACGCAAGCCGGTGCCACGGTGCTGCGCACCATGGCGCCGGCTGCGGAAGAGGCCGGTGTGATCCTGCTGGCGCCCGATTCGCGGGCCATGACATGGGACGTTGTAAGCTCGGGTTATGGTCCGGACATCGGGTTCATCGACCGCGCGCTCGACCACGCCTTTACACACTGCAGCATCAATGCAGCGCGCATGGCGGTGGGTGGCTTTTCCGACGGCGCATCGTACGCGTTGTCGATCGGTATCACGAACGGTGATCTGTTTCCCTTCGTGTTCGCTTTTTCGCCCGGCTTCTTCGCGCCGACAGGCAGCAACGGCAAGCCGCGCATTGCCATCTGGCACGGCACGCAGGACACGATCCTGCCCGTGGACCGGACCAGCCGGCAGCTCGTGCCCGCGCTGCGCAACAGAGGCTATCAGGTCGACTACACGGAATTCGATGGCCCGCACATGGTGCGCCCGGAAGCGGCGCGCGCGGCGCTGGAAATGCTCGTGAAACTCGGTCAAACAACTGGTTAGGCGGGTGCCGCCGCGCCGCGCCCCGGCGCCGAACCGGCACGCAGATGCCCCAATGGATCGGGTTGCTGCGGTGGCGCGGCGTTCGCGGCCGCCTGCATGGCAACGGGTGGAGACATGGCACGCACACAGCGATCACCGGAATCGAGACTCCCGCTCAAGGAGCTGGAGCTGGTCGTGCTGCTGGCGCTGGATGAGGAACCACTGCACGGCTATGCGCTGCTGACGCGTGTGGCCGAGCAGTCGGACGGCTTCATTGCGCCCGGCCCCGCAAGTCTGTACCGCGTGCTGGCCGCACTCCAGACGGATGGGCTGCTCGAGGAAGCGGACGACTACGAGCACCCCCACTCGAATGATCCGCGCCGTCGCTACTTCCGCGCGTCCGGCCTGGGCCGCGCGGTGCTGCGCGCCGAATTGCGCCGCCTGGCCGGCATCCTGACTGCTGCACGTGACCGGGGCATCCGCTTCGAAGGACGGTCTTCATGACACGAACCATGTATGCACTGGTGCTGCGCTTCTATCCGCGCGACTTCCGCCGCCAATGGGAACACGAGTTGCGCGGCGTTGCCGACGAGGCGCTGCGTGCGGCCCGCGCGAGTGCCCGTCTGCCTGCTCGCCTGCGCGTGGCGCTCTGGCTGCTGCTCGATGCCTTCGCTGCGCTGCCCGGGGCGTGGCGTGATGCCCACGTCGTGGCCCGCTCGAATGCAGATGGCGCAGGCGACGACGGGTCTCGACCCGCGCACACACCCGCAGGCCAGTCGCTGCCGCCGACAGCGTCCATCCCGGGTGGCCCGGCGCCGTCGGGCCGCCCGCGGCAGCGTGGCGGTGCCGCCCTCGCCGCCATCCTGCGCCAGGACATCCGCCATTCGCTGCGGCTCTGGCGCCGGGCACCCGGCTTTACCGCGTTTGCCATCGGAACACTGGCGCTGGGCATGGGCGCCGTGATCGCCATCTTCTCGGTCATCAACGGCGTGCTGCTGCGGCCCATGCCCTACACCGCCGCGGATCGCGTCATGATATCGCCGGGCTATTCGTGGGCGGATCTGGACGATCTGCGCCAGGCGAGCTCCATCGAAGGCGTCGCTTTCTGGCAGGGCTGGCGCGCCGCGTTCCGCGAGAACGATGGGTCGGTCGGCGTGCGCCTTTCCGCGGCCGTGACGCCCGACTTCTTCGAGCTGCTCGGTGTCCGGCCCGCTCTCGGGCGCCTGTTCCGCGGGCAGGACGATCCCCAGGGCGATGACGTGGTGCTCAGCTGGGGCACATGGCAGGCAGACTTCGGCGGCCGTACGGACATCGTCGGTCAAGCCATGGTGATGGACGGTCGTTCCTACACCATCATCGGTGTTGCCGCCAGCCATTTCGCCGACCCGCTCGCCTTCCCCGTGCAGGACATCGAGACCGCGATGTATCGGCTCCTGCCGCCGCCCCCGCCTGCGCTGCGCACGCAGCGCAATTTCCGCGCATACATGGCCACGCTGCGCCTGCGCCCGGGCTTCACGCCGAATGCGGCGAAGAAGGAGATCGAAGGACGCATCGGCCCGTACTACGCGCAGCTGAACATCCCGGCCAACGTGCAGGTCACACCCGCCCAGGAAGCCAGGACGGGCAACGTGAAGCCGACGCTGTACCTGCTGTCGGGCGCGGTCGCGCTGCTGCTGCTCATCGGCTGCGCCAACGCGGCCAACCTGCTGCTCAGCCGTGCTACGGTTCGCCGCCGCGAACTCACCGTGCGCGGGGCGCTGGGCGCGGCCCGTCCCCGCCTCATCGCCCAGCTGCTCACCGAGAGCCTCCTGCTGGCGCTTGCCGCCGGCGCCGTGGGCGTCTGGCTGGGTTATCTCGGCTCGCGCGGCATCATTGCCCTGGGCGGTACCGCCATCCCGCGCGGCGAGGAAGTGAATCTGGATCCGCGCGTCATTGCATTCGCATTCGGTATGGCGCTGCTGACCGCCGTGCTCTTCGGGCTCGCTCCGGCCGTGCAGTGGTCGCGCCTCTCATTCAGCGCCACGTTGCGCGAGAATGCGCGTGGCAGCACCGGCTCGCGCACGGGCTCCCGCCTGCGTCACACGCTCGTCGTGCTGGAGACTGCGCTGGCCGTGATGCTCTCCTTCGGCGCCGGGCTGCTGGGGCGCAGCCTGTGGAAGCTGCAGCACGTGCGTCCCGGCTACGACGCCGAAAACGTGCTCACGTTGCGCGTGACCATGAATCCGGCGCGCTATCCCGCGCCCCGTCGCGTGGAACTGCACGAGCAGATCACGGACGCGCTGGCCCGCCTGCCCGGCGTCACGGCTGCGGCCGCGGTGAACCTGCACCCGCTGAGTGGCGGCGCCCAGCCACTGCCGGTCGGCCACCCGGGCGATCCGGTGTCTGCCAGGTCGCCCACGGCCCTGTTCCATCCCATAACACCAGATTACTTCCGTACCATGGGCATTCACCTCAGCGCCGGCCGTGAGCTGCAGCGCACGGATGGTGTGGGCGGCGAACCCGTGGTCGTGATCAACGAGGCGCTGGCGAAGAAGCTGTTCGAGGGTGCCAATCCGCTGGGACAGTCGCTCGCAGTGCTCGGCCAGCCGTACCGCGTAGTGGGCGTGGCGCCGAACGTGAACGAATTCTCGCTGTCGACGGGTGGCGAACAGGTGGTCTACATCACCTATGCACAGTCGCCGGCCCAGGCCATTCCCGCCACCAGTACATTCCTCGTCCGTGGCAACGGTGACGCACGCGCCTTCAATGCCCAGGTGCGTGCCGCCATCCGTGACATCGACGCGAACCTGCCCATCGCCTTCCTGCGCACCATGCGCGAGATGATGGACATCGACCTGCTCGCGCCGCGGCTGCGCACGCTCCTCATCGTGTGCTTCGGCGTGCTGGCCGCGCTGCTGGCGGCCATCGGCCTCACCGGCGTCATGGCATACACGGTATCGCAGTCCATACCGGAGATCGGTGTGCGCATGGCCCTCGGGGCACGCGAGCGCGACGTCGCAGCACAGGTCCTCAAGCAGTCGCTGCGGCTCACCCTGACGGGTCTCGTGATCGGACTGGCAGGCTCACTGGCGGCGGGTCACACCGTGGCAAACATGCTGTTTGGCATTCCCCCGACGGACAGCACGGTCCTCGCCGGGGTCGCCGTGTCCAGCACGCTGCTGGCTCTGCTGGCCACGTGGTACCCGGCCCACCGTGCGGCCCGGGTCAGCCCGGCCGCCGTGCTGCGCTCGCTGTGAGGCGAGTCAGGTGAGTTGCATGATGATGTAGAGCAGCAGGCCCACCAGCCCGCCCACCAGCGTGCCGTTGATGCGGATGAACTGCAGGTCCTTGCCGACCTGCAGCTCGATCTTGCGCGAGGTGGCGTCCGGGTCCCAGCGGCCCACTGTATCCGCGATCAGCTGCCCTGCTTCGCTGCGGTACTGATCCACCGCGTACACGACGCCGTCGAGAATCCAGGAGTCGATTCGCTCCACCAGTGCCGGATCCGCCAGCACCGCGTTGCCCAGGCGGACGAGGCCGCGCTCGATCGCGTCCGGTCCCTCACGCTCCGGACGCTCGGCGCGCCGCAGCAGCGCGTCCTTGACATCGCTCCAGATGGAGCCGGCAAATTCCTGCAGGGCAGGGTGCGCCAGCACCGCTTCCTTGATCGCCTCCGCCCGCGCCCTCGCCTCCGGTGACTTCTTGAGGTTGTCGATGAAGTTGTGCAGCGCATCGTCGAAGCGACTGCGCAGGACGTGATCCGGATTCATGCTCACTTCGATCAGCGTGCGCTCGATCGCGCCCACGATCTTCTCGTGGATCTTGTCATCCACTGCTTCGGGCAGCCACCACGGGCTTTCCTTGCGAATGCGGTCCCGGATCACTTCCTCGTTGTCAGTGACTGCGCGCGCGGCCAGCCGCAGCACTTCATCCAGCAGCTGCTGGTGCCGCTGATCCGCCGTCAGCATCGCCAGCACATTGCCTACCACCGGCGCCACCGGAATCTGGCGTACCCGCTCCACCAGCCCGCGCTCGATCATGGACTGCACGTCCTCGTCGCGCAGTACCTGCGCACCCTCCGCCAACCCGGCGGCCACGTGCCGCGCCAGCTTGGCACTGTTCTCGGGCACACTCAGCCAGCGCGCCAGGCGCTCCGTCGGGTGCAGACCGGCAATGCGGCTGGCGATCACCTCGCGCGACAGGAAGTTGTTCTGCACGAAACCGCCCAGGCTGCGCCCAATGCGGTCCTTGCGTGCGGGAATGATCGCCGTGTGCGGAATCGGAATTCCCAGCGGGTGGCGGAACAGCGCGGTCACCGCGAACCAGTCCGCCAGTCCACCCACGAGAGAGGCCTCAGCTGTGGCACGCACGTAGCCGAGCCACGGGTAGCGGCTCTCGAAGATGCGAGCGATCACGAAAAGCACGCCACAGAACGCCAGCAGGCCCGTTGCGCGACTCTTCATGCGCGAGAGCTGCCGCTGCCGCGTGGCGTCGTCGATCTTCCCCGACGTCACCGGTACCGAGGGCGGCGCTTTCACCGCCTGCGGCTCGAGCGCCTCGCTGCGCGTCTCCAGACTCGTGGCCATCGCTTCCAACGGTTGTGGCCCCTGCCCGCGCTTCACGGCCATGGCATCGGGGCCGTCCTGCTTGTTGCCGCCCGGTCCCCCAACAGTAACCGCGCGGGGCGGCGACCCGATGCTGATACCCTTACGAGCCCCGCGCGCACCGGGATCCGTCCCCGCCACCAGGACCTCAGCGCGCAGGAGCCATTGCCAGGGCCCGGTCCAGGTCCGCAGGTGTCCGCCCCGGCGAGTGTGCGCCGAGAATCGTGCGCACCGGCAGACCCGATGCCTTCAACCAGGTCGCGAAGAACTGCGTGCTCTCATTCGCCGCCTGCAACCCGCCGTCGCTGGTGGCGTTCATCTGGTCCGCCTGAAACAGGATGCCGCTGTCCGGCAGCCATGCCACCAGCATCTCCTGCGCGTGCGGTGCAGGCCCGATGTCGATCAACTCGACCGTGCGTCCGCCGCCTTGCAGCGTGCGCCTTTGCTCCACCGTCTCGATCCGAATGGGTCGTGGCTCACGCGCAAGCCGGTCACGCTCCAGTGTGAAGCTCGCCCTCGCCATTCCCTCGAACAAGGCGACATTGCCGGGCGTGGTCAGCACCGTCACGCCGCTCGCGACCCAGGGCCGCAGACCGCCCGCATGATCGTCGTGGTGGTGGGTCACGGCCACCCAGCGCACGTGCCGCCCGGGTAACGCTTGCGCCACACGCGCCAGCACCCGCTCGGCCGTGGCCGCGCCCGGCGGCGCATCCACAACCAGCACATTGCCGCCCAGCTCTACAAACAGGATGTTGCAGGAAGGAGCGGCGCCTTCGTAGAACCAGACGCCGGGTGCCGCCTGCGTCAGCCGCTCGGGCCAGTCGTGCGCCGACGGTCTCAGACCTGCCGGTCTCACAAACAGGCTGTCAGTCGCGCTCGCCTGCACAGCCGCCAGCCGCAGGCGCAGATCCAGTTCCAGTGAACCTGCGATACGCTCCCGCCAGCGCTGCGGCAGAGAAACACTGTCGACCGCTGCATAATCGGAGTAGATGCGCTCTTCCAGCACATCACCTTCGAACGGGTCTTCGGTTACCTGCTCCACCTTGCTCAGCAGCGCGGATTGCGCGTCGATCCACAGGGTCACACGCCTCGAGCCGAGCAGGCCGGAAACCACGCTCTGTCGATGATCCTCGAACTCCTGCTGCCCTGCCCAGCGCAGCGCTTCCGGCTGCTCCAGCACGCCCTCCAGCACACGATGCGGCGCTCGCTCCAGGGCAGGCCGCAGATCATCCAGCCTGCCCGGTCCAACCGCTTCCACCGTGCCGTGCAGCAGATCCGCATCGAAGCCGCCCGTTCCCGAACGCGCGTGCAGGATGTGCTCGCGAAACCCACCCGCATACGCGTCTTCCACCTCCAGCACGGCACGCTCGCTGCTGCCGTCGAAGACCAACCGCGAATGGTATGGCATGGCCGGATACGGCCCGGCCGCCTCCGGCGACTGGTGCCGCCAGTACGCCTCGCCTTCCGCTTCGAGCACCCACGCGCCCTCCCGCAGCCACGCCATTCTCGCGCCGTGCGCCCACTGCGCCGCAGCGACCACTCCGCGGGCCCGCCGGTTGGACTCCTGTGTGGCCAGTACCGGCCTGTCCCCCTGGGGACATGCAGCGGCCAGAAGGCTGAATAAGGCGAGGAACTGGACAGGGAAACGTCGCCTGCGATCCGTATTCACGAAGGGAGAGGCACCAGCGCAGGAAGAGCGGCTAGTCGGTAAGGAGAGGCACCCGCCGGCAAGGCGCCCGGGCACGGACAGGAAGCGGTCAGGCGCTGCGCCGCTTCCGAACCGGCGCCGGCTCGGGCACCGGCAGCCAGGCTTCCGCCCATGACGCCACCGCATTGAGCGCGGCGTTCAGCGCGCGGCCCTTGTCCGTCAGCTCATAATCAACGCGGACCGGCGTTTCGGGCGTCACGATCCGCAGTACGATTTCCTCATGCTCCAGTTCCCGCAGCCGCTCCGAAAGCATGCGGTCGCTGATCTCGGGAATCACGGCCCGAAGCTCCGCGTAGCGCGTCTTCCCCTGCAGCAGGGTGTGCAGGATCGCGCCCGTCCAGCGGCGCCCGATCATTCTCGATCGCCAGGTGGAATCGTGGGCAGAGGGTGGCGCGTTCGGTCATACGGACAATCCTCAATTTCGAGTGCCTCTTGACAAGGCCGTTCTACGTGTTTAAAGTAACACACGAAAAATAAGCTACTCGCAAATGATAATCAACTCTCCAACGGAGGCTCCATGACTCGCTCCTGGTCCATCGACCCCTCGCACAGCCAGGTCGGCTTCGGCATCCGACACCTCATGATCTCCACCGTGCGCGGCCGCTTCACCAACGTGGAGGGCTCCGTCGTCTTCGAGAACGACGACCCCGCCGCCGCCCGCATTGACGTGACGGTCGACCTGGCCAGCATTGACACTGGCGTCGAGCAACGGGACAACCACCTGCGTTCGGCTGACTTCTTCGACGTGGAGAAGTACCCGAAAATGACGTTCCTGAGCCGGCGCGTGGAACCGGCGAAGCACGGCTTCCGCGTGATCGGTGATCTGACGCTGCATGGCATCACCCGGGAAGTGGTGCTCGACGTTCAGCCTGAGGGCGAGGGCCGCGATCCGTGGGGCAACGATCGCTCGGCATTCTCCGCGTCGGCACGCATTGACCGCCGCGATTTCGGACTCACCTGGAACCAGTTGCTGGAAGCAGGTGGCCTGGCCGTGAGCGAGGAAGTCAGGATCACGATCGAGGTGGAGCTGGTGGCCACCGCGGCACAGGCTGCGGCCTGAGTCGCGTCTGATCGGCCGCGGCGCGGACCGAGGGTCAGGATGCGAAAACGGGACGTCCTCGCGGGCGCCCCGTTTTCGTTTCCGGCAAAGCGCTCGGTCAGTTCGTGGTGGTCCGCGGCGGTGTGAGCTTGTCCGTGATCGCCGGGATCTTGCCGTTCATCGCGCGATTGAAAGCCGGCAGATCCCGTGTCATGAACGTCTGGAAATCCGTGGCCGCCTTGCCCAGGTCCACTTCGATGCCCTGCAGCACGCCCGTCTGCGTGTCCGTGGGTTTGTAATCGGCGCCGCCGGCCACGTCGCCTGCGCCGGTCCCCACCTGCCCGTTCAGCCAGACCAGGTTGAGGTAGACCTTGTAGCCTCGACGAACCACTTGTCATCGCTGTGCAGATCCGACCGTGACAGGAGTTGGAGCTCCACCCCGAGCATCTTCTGATCGATGTCGCGCAGCGCCTTCACGACGTCCGCCTTGTTCCTGGGCGCCTTGAGCTGGTCCTGGACCTGCTTACGCATGATCTCGATGCGATTGACCATCTCCGCGGTCTGATTCATGTCGTCGCGGATCTCGACCTGGGCTCCGTGTCGATGCGACCAGATCCGCCTCCGGCGTCGGGATCGACGGGATCCTTGATGACATCTGAAGGACTGCTGTAGGGCCGTCCGTCGACGGTGAGGCGCACCGTGTACTTGCCCGGCGCGGCCAGCGGCCCGGCGCGCTCTGCGCCCTGGATGCCCCAGTGCGTCACCGGCCGCGTCGTCTGGCCCCTGAAGCGCGGCTCGTCCCAGATGTGCGGGTTGTCCGGCGGATTCGTGCGCAGCTCGACCTGGGTCGGGCCGTCGTAGCGCAGATCCCAGCGTCGCGCGATTCAGGCCGGACCTGGCGCCGTGAGCTTTCATGCGTGCGGACCACCGTGCCGCCGGCGTCGAGGATGTCCACCTGCACCGAATCCGCCGGCGAGGCCCTCAGCGCGAACAGGAATTCGGCGCTGCCGCTCCGCGACATGCGGAACCCGGTCCGGCGGCGCGAAGACGTAGACCGGCACCCGCCGTGCGCCGCTCGTCCGCCTGCTCGAGCGCCGTGATGTCGCGCAGGCCCAGAGCCCGCGGCCGTAGGTCGAGATGACCACGTCGTGGTAGTTCTTCGAGACGATCGATCCAGCTGACCGGCGCGGCCGGAAGGCCATCCCTGAACTGCGTCCAGTGCGCGCCGTCGTCGATCGAGTAGTAGAAGGCGTTGCCCGGTGCCGGCGAAGAGCATGCCCCGGCGGTTGGGGTTCTCCGCCACCGCCATCACGTAGTCGAGCGGATGCGTCGACGGCAGCGTCGTCGCTGATGCGCGTCCAGGTCCGCCCGAAGTCCGTTGTCTTATAGATGTAGGGCTCGCGGTCGTCCATGATGTGGAAGTCCACGGCGACGTAGGCGGTCGCCGGATCGAAGTGCGACGGCTCGATCTTGCGGACGGTCCCCCACGGCGGCATCCCCGCCGATGTTCGGCGTCACGTTGGTCCACTCCCCGCCGCCGGTCCGCGTGTACCAGACCTGCCCGTCATTGGTGCCCGCCCAGATCAGCCCGCGCTGCGGTTCCGACGGCGCGATCGCGAACACCACCTCGCCGTAGAACTGGCCGAGGTTGTCGCCGACGATGCCGCCCGACGACACGATGCGCGTGGAATCGTGCGTCGAGAGGTCCGGGCTGATCACGCGTCCATGCCTGCCCGCCATTCGCGGTGCTGAAAATGACCTGGCAGCCGAAGTACACCGTGTTGTGGTCGAACGGGTCGATGGCGAACGGCGGGGTCCAGTGGCAGCGGTACTTCGCGTCGTTCGGCGGCGGAATCGAGCGTGTGGATCCAGGGGCTGACTCGACCGCGCCCGCCGTGCGAGCGTCGTAGCGCGTGACCTTGTTGCCGTAGCAGGTGGACCAGACGATGTCCGGCTTGCCCGGGTCGGGGACGGTGAAGCCAGACTCGCAGCCGCCGAGTCCGTGGTCCCATGGCGGGCCGCCGCCCCGCCCGCCACCGAAGCCGCCGCCACCGCCGCCGCCCCGCGCAGCGGATCGCCCACCCCGCCGCGCGCAACAGCGGCCGTGCCGCGGCGGCAGGCCCCGCCGCGCACGCTGCCGGGCAACCTCCGGCGCCGCTCGGGACCCCCGCATCGTACCGTTGTCCTGCCGGTTGCAGTAGACCCAGTACGGCACGCGGTTGTCCATCGCGACGTGGTAATTCTGCGCCGTTGGGCATTTCCACACGGGTGGAGCTGCGGCCGTGCGTGGTGGTCATGCTCAGCCCGCCATCATTCGTGAGGCCGAGAGTGGTCGGGGTCCTTCGGGTCGATCCAGATGTCGTGGCTGTCGCCGCACCCGCCATGCTGGTGAACGTCTTCCCGCCATCGGTGGACTTGTGGAGGCTGCTGCTCGCCACCAGCACCTCGTTCGCATTCGCGCTGGATACGCGCCAGCCTGATGTAGTAGCCGGCGCGGCCGATCAGCGCGCGGTCCCAGCTCACGACCTTCCACTGCCTGCCGCCGTCGTCCGATCGCCAGAGCGACCCCTGGTCCGCGGTCTGGATCAGCGCGTAGATGCGCCGCGAATTCGAGGGCGCGATCGCCACGTCGATCTTGCCCACCGGCGACTTGGGGAGACCCGCGCTCACGCACCTTCGCCCAGTTGGTCCCGCCATCCCGCGTCATCCAGATGCCGCTCCACGGGTCCGCCGCTGTACATCGCCCACGTGTGCATCACCACCTGCCACATGCCGGCGACCAGGACGTTGGGATCCTTCGCGTCCATCGTCAGACCCGAGCAGCCCGTGTTGACATCCGCGAACAGCACGCGCTCCCAGTTGTGGCCGCCGTCCGTCGTCCGGTAGACGCCACGCTCCTGCTGCGGACCGGTTGTCCGCCCCAGCGCGCAGACGAACACGATGTTCGGGTTGGTCGGCTGCACGATGATCCGGCCGATCCGGCCGGTTTCGCGCAGGCCCATGTTGGTCCACGTCGTTCCACCGTCCTCGGTCGACTTGTAAATGCCGTCACCCGTCATGTCCGCATCGCGGATGGCCCACGCCTCACCCGTGCCTGCCCAGACGGTGCTCGGCTGCGACTGCGCCACGGCCAGCGCGCCGATCGCCTGCACCGGCTGATCATCGAAGACGGGCGCCCAGCTGGCGCCCGCATCCGTCGACTTCCACACACCGCCCGAGGCAGCGCCCGCGTAGTACGTACCGGGTGCTCCGGGAATGCCGACCACGGACGCGACACGACCGCCGGCCGCGGGCCCCAGGAACTGGAAGCGAAGTGGGTCGGGTGGGCGATTCTGGTTCGCATTGAAGCCACCCCGCTGTGCTTGTGCGCTGCTGGCGCAGAGCAGGGCGAGCACAGGCATCAACAGGCTGCAGCGCCGGTTCCGGTTCATTGGTGGTCTCCTCCGATCATGCATTCGTAGCCTCTCCCGTCGAGGAAGGGCGAGGCGCAGGTTGCGCAGGACGTCGTGCGGGGGTCGTGGCGGTCCATGACGGGCCACTGGGTTCGTCGCGAGCGACGCGGGCGCGGGCGAGACAGGACTCTGCACACAGGACCGGATACGATAGGCCCATGCGCCCCTCGCAGCAACGGCAGGCGCCACCTTCGAGGCCGTTCGCGGTGTCCCATGAAGCGCAGCGCCCGCCCGGCACCGGCCCGGCGCCGGGAGCGCGCTGGTCAGGTTTCACCCTCGCGCGCGCGATACTGCTTCCCTGAAGGACGGTTGTTGCCTGACAGCCCTGCGGGATAGGTTGAGCCCGCCCGCAGCGCAGGGTCCGACCGCCTCAGGCTCGTCCCGCCGGCAACCGGGTGCTGGATTCGATATTTCCGCAAATGAAAAAGGACTTCTGCTTCACGCTGGAGGGCGACGAAGGCTCGCTCACGATCTGTTATCCACCGCGGGATCTGAGCTTCATCCAGTCTCCCGTCGTGCCCGAGGGTGCGCGCTTCACGGCAGCGCTTGGCGTGTGGGAGAACTTCTCGCTATCACGCGGTCAACCGACGCAGCTGTGGACGCTTCGCTCGCGTACGCCGCTGCTCAGCGCCGCCGAAGCACTGCTGGAGCGGCTGGAAGACGATGCCGACCTGCTGAACTATCAATTCGAGTACGGCTTTCCCGCGGAAGGTCGCCGACGCAGCACCACCGCGCTGCCGCTCACCATTGACGACGTCGACGGCGTCATTGAGGCGCGTCCCCCGGGCCATGTCACCTTCACCTCCGGTCCACCCGAAGCCCGGGCCGTGGTTGATCTGCGCCGCCAACACACCCTCGCCACCGAGCGCGGTGAGCTGCGCATTTACCACCGGCGCCGCCGCGGCGGCCGGGTCGGCTGGCCCATGAAGCTGCTCGAATTGATCCGCTTCCTCTGGTGGCAGAACGCCGAGGAAATCCGCGTGCGTCACCACTACGGTGAGTAGCTGAGTCCGGCACATTTCTGCCAAACACCGGGCTCGGGCGGGGGCTACAAACGCACGAAGTCTTCAGGCAGCGGTCCGCGACGTACTTCCTCTAACGGTCGGTTAGAAAGGCACAGGCACGCTCTGTCAACCGGGCAGCGCCACGACCCTGCACGAACCCAGTCGTTGCACCGCGAACCCGAGCAAGCCGTGTGTCCCCAGCCCCAGCCCCAGCCCCAGCAACTCTCCTTCAGTTGTTCCCGGCCATCTCCAGTTCCAGCAGCCGGCGTTTCCGCCAAAGCCCGCCGCCGTAACCCGTGAGCTGGCCATCGGAGCCGATGACGCGGTGACACGGGATCACGATGGCGATCCGGTTGTCGCCATTGGCGCGCGCCACGGCGCGCACGGCTTCCGGCCGTCCGATGGCCGCCGCCTGTTGCGCGTAGCTGCGGGTTTCGCCGTAGGGAATCGCGCGCAGCGCATCCCACGCGGCACGCTGGAACTCCGAGCCGGGCGTGAACAGCGGCACGCCGAAGCTGCGCAGCTCGCCCTTGAAATAGGCGAGCAGCTCCGCCTCCAGCCGCTGTAACACGTCGTTAGTGCCGGGCAGAGCGGGACCGCCCGTGCGCCGCGCCAGCCGTACCAGCTGGCGCTCCAGCATGCGCCGGTCCGCGAACTCCAGAAGACACACGGCTTCATTGGTCGCACCGGCCACCATCGGACCCAGGGATGTGAGCACACGCGTGAAGTGCACCGCCGGAGAGTCGCGGCGCGCGGCCGGACTGCCGCCCACCACGCGCTGGAACAGGTCGTAGAACCCGCTCAGCGACTCGTAACCGGCGCTGAAGGCTGCATCCGTCACGCTGTTGCCGTTGCGCAGCCTGCCCAGCGCCTGGCCCAGTCGCATGCCGCGCTGATACGCGTGGAAGGTCATGCCGTACTGCTCCTTGAACCAGCGCCGTACCCGGCTCGGCTCCAGCCCGTTCTGGCGCAACGCCTGATCCGTCCAGCGCTGCTCCGGCTTCTGCTCCACTTCCTCGATCAGCGGTCGCAGCCAGTCTGGAGTTGCGCCCGCTGGTTCCAGCGGCCGGCAGCGCAGGCAGGGCCTGTATCCGGCGAAGAGCGCGTCGCGCGCGCTCGGAAAGAACTCCACGTTCTCCGGCCGCGGCTTGCGCGCCGGACACGTGGGCCGGCAGAACACGCCCGTGGTGGTGACGGCTGTGTAGAACACGCCGTCAAAACTGGCATCGCGCTCGCTGAAGGCGCGCTGCATTTCCGCGACCGGTGGCAGCTCGTTCATTTTCATGGTCAGACTCTAACCAGCAACAGCGTCGCCTGCTACCGGATACTGGACAATGAATTCGGGCGGCGCCCCGGCGGAGCACCGCCCGGATTTCAGATTCCTGCTGCCGGCGTCTACGCGTGCGCGTGCACGCCCCTGCGCGTCAACCTGTTGGACCGGGCTGGGAGCTCCGCAGCGACTGGTCGAAACGGATCACCCAGACCTCGGCGAAGTCGGTCACACCCGGCAGCGGCAATACCTTCTGCACGAATCCACCCGCCACATCCGTGACACCGAAGTCATCATCGTCGGAAATCGCGATGGTGTGGTCATCCACAACCGTAATGCCTTCCAGCTTGTCGTGGGGGTAGCTGAGCGGCACCAGGTCCAGAAGCAGAGTCTTCTTCACCGGCACGATGCCGTTGGCGGCCATTCCCGCGTCATCCAGCTGCTCGAGTGTCAAGCCACCAAACCGCTTGCCGTTCGGCCCATCGGCAGGGTCACTCACGTCCGTGGCTCCACTCAGCTCGATCCTGTAGATGCGCTTCACGGCCGTGCCCGCACCGACGAAGTTCGCATCGCGCTCCAGCACCAGGTACGAGTTGTCGTCCACGGCCGTGATCTCGCTGATGTACAGACCCACCGCATCCGTCTGATAGACGAACTGCTTCGATGCGCCGGTCACCGTGTTGAAGAGCAGCAGGCGGTTGTTCCGGCTGCGTCGGCCCGCGCTCGACGGATTGTCCAGCGGCGACTGCATCGCGCCCATCAGGATGCGGCCGCCGGGGAAACCCGCTAGCCCTTCCATGCCCCGGTTGGGGCGCCGCAGGGCCAGCACGGACGGCAGCTTGCGGCCCACAGAGAACGGGCTGATACGCTCCAGCTGCTGCCCGTTCGAATCCAGGTGGATCAGATGCGGGCCGTACTCATCCGAAACCCAGAACGTCCCGTCCGCCAGCAGTGCCAGACCCTCCGGATCCACGCCCAGCGCATCGTAGGGCAGCGGATGGCCGTTGATGTCCACCGGTATCTCGCCCGTGCCGCCCGCGCCCGGAGGGTTCGGCAGACCGCTCATGCGGTGGCCGTCGGGCCGGCGGAAATCGATGCGCCGCACCAGTTGCAGATTGTCGCGCAGCTGGAACTGCCCGATCTGCGGCGCGAAGTCCGGCATGGGAAACGCCTTGTTAGGCCCCAGGTCGTAGTTCGGCCCGCGATCCGTCATCAGATAGAACGTGCCCGGCGACCTCGGATCCGACACGATCGCCGAGCCGTAGCCACCATTGAAGATGTCCACGCCACCCAGCGTCTTCAGCACCGGGCGAGGCAGTACGTTGTACTTGGAGATGCTGACCACACCCGGCACCGCGCTGAACATCGGCGGCTCGACCGGCGCCGTCACTTTCGGCTCGTCGCCACAACCCCAGGCCAAACCCAGCAGGAGCGCGGCCCTCCACAGCCGCCCCATCCTCAGCATGGCGTTTCCCCGATCCATGGATCCTCCCTCTCCGTGCGTGTCCGTGACCGCCGACCCTGCCACCCGCCTTGCTGCGCCCATCCCCTGCGAGCGCAGGATCATGCGCCCCGCCCGTCTCGCACCCGTCGCCGGAAAGCCACGGAATGGTATAGGCGACGACGCTCGTCCCGTCCGCTCCCCGCCTCGCCAGCCCCATGGTTCCGCCGCGTTCACGCTTGCTTGACACGTCTCAGGCGGCCGGGTACCATTAGTTGAAATGGAGAATCATTCTTGACTCGCCAACCCCCCGGCGAGCCACAGGATCGGGGCATGAGCGAAAACCTGCTGAGCATCAACAACTTGCAAGCTGTTGTAGCCGAGGACGGTACCCAGATCCTGCGTGGCGTCGACCTTGAAGCCCAGGCCGGCCAGATCCACGCGATCATGGGGCCGAATGGCTCGGGCAAGAGCACGCTCGCCAAGGTGCTCACCGGGCATCCCGCGTACGAAGTGACCGATGGCGAGGTCTGGTATCGGGACAGCAATCTGCTGGAGCTGGAAGTCGACGAGCGCGCGCGTCAGGGCGTCTTCCTCGCCTTTCAGTATCCGGTCGACATCCCGGGCGTTTCGATCGCCAATTTCCTGCGCGCCGCGGTACAGGCCCGCATCCCCGGCCAGGAGCTGGACATTTTCGAGTTCCAGGAGTCGTTGCTCGCGCGCATGCGCATGCTCGACATGGACCCTTCGTTTGCCGAGCGCTCCGTGAACGACGGCTTCAGCGGCGGCGAGAAGAAGCGCAACGAAATCCTGCAGCTGGCCATGCTCGAACCGCGCCTCGCCATCATGGATGAGACCGACTCGGGCCTGGACATCGATGCGCTGAAGATCGTGGCCACGGGCATTAATCGCATCAAGAATGAGCGCCCCGACATGACTGTGCTGCTGATCACGCATTACCAGCGCATACTGAACTACATCACGCCGGACCGCGTGCACGTGATGGTGAGCGGGCGCATTGTGCGTTCCGGTGGCGCCGAGCTCGCGCACGAGCTGGAGGCAGGCGGCTACGAAGCGTTCCGTGAGACCGTAACCGCCTGAAGAGAGAAAAGCCGTTTCCCGTTCCCGTTCGGGCGTTGTTGCGCAGGTTTGCGCCGAGGCCTGGAACAGGAGGAGCACATGCCGCAGAACGAAACAGTCGCTGAGCTGGGCCTCGAAGAGTACAAGTACGGCTTCGTCACCGGAGGCACGTCGGTCTTCAAGGCACAGAAAGGCCTGAGCGAAGAGGTCGTCCGTCAGATCTCCGCGCACAAGGGTGAGCCCGAGTGGATGCTCGAGTTCCGCCTGAAGGCGCTCGAGGTCTATCGCTCCAAGCCCATGCCTTCCTGGGGCGGCGATCTGTCCCAGCTCGATTCGGTGATGGACGAGATCTACTACTACATCAAGCCGCAGGAGCACATGGAACGCTCCTGGGATGATGTGCCGCAGGAGATCAAGGACACCTTCGAAAAGCTCGGCATCCCCGAGGCTGAGCGGAAGGTGCTGGCTGGCGTGGGTGCGCAGTACGAGTCGGAAATGGTCTACCACTCGCTCAAGAAGGAGTGGACCGAGAAGGGCATCATCTTCGAATCCATTGAGGACGGCCTGCGTCTCTATCCGGACCTGTTCCGCGAGTATTTCTCGACGGTCGTGCCCATCGCCGACAACAAGTTCGCGGCGCTCAACTCGGCGGTGTGGTCCGGCGGCTCCTTCGTGTACATCCCCAAGGGTGTGTCGGTGGACATTCCGCTGCAGGCGTACTTCCGCGTCAATGCGGAGCGGATGGGTCAGTTCGAGCGCACCCTGATCATCTGCGACGAAGGTTCGCAGGCGCAGTACATCGAGGGTTGCACCGCGCCCGCCTACTCGACGGAATCGTTCCACAGCGGCGTGATCGAGATCATCGTCAAGCCCAATGCGCGCTTCCGCTACGTGACCATTCAGAACTGGTCGCATAACATGTACAACCTGGTGACGCAGCGCGCGCTCGTGCAGGAAGGCGCCACCATGGAATGGGTGGATGGCAATCTCGGCTCCAAGCTGACCATGAAGTATCCCTCGTGCTATCTGGTGGGCGAGGGCGCGCACGGCGAGATCCTGTCGATTGCCTACGCCGGCCCGGGCCAGCACCTGGACACGGGCGGCAAGGTGGTGCATGCCGCGCCGCACACCACGTCGCAGATCATCTCGAAGTCGATTTCGCGCGGCAGCGGGCGCGCCACGTATCGCGGTCTGTGCAAGATCTACGAGGGATCGAACGACGCGAAGTCGAAAGTCGAATGCGATGCGCTGCTGCTCGACGAGAAGGCCCGGACCGACACCTTCCCCTACATTGAGATCGAAGAGCAGAGCGCCAGTGTCGGACACGAGGCCACAGTCTCGAAGATCGGTGCCGAGCAGCTGTTCTATCTGATGAGCCGTGGTCTCTCGGAAGAAGAGGCGTCGGCCATGATCGTGCGCGGCTTCATCGAACCCATCTCGCGTCAGCTGCCGCTCGAGTACGCCGTCGAGCTGAACCGGCTGATAGAACTCGAGAATGGAGGGCAGTGTTGGATAAGGTGGCAGCCGCGTCCACCGATGCCCCGCGCGCCGTTGCCGCGGAAGGCATCACGGCCGCGTTCAATGAAGCGAATCTGCGCGCCCGCCTGGGTGCCCAGCCCGACTGGCTGGCGGACACCCGACTGTCCGCGTGGCAGGCCTACGAGCACCTGCCGCTGCCGACGACACGCCTGGAAGAATGGCGCTACACCGATCCTCGGCTGCTGCGCTGGGATGCCGTGGCGCTGGCCGGTGATCAGCCGGGCGAAGTACCGGCTGCGCTGACAGCGCGGTTCGCAGAGAAGCCCGCCGTCGGTCGCGTGGTTTCCGCGAATGGCGGACTCGTTTCAATCGAGCTCGACCTCGAGCAGCGCGCGCACGGCGTGGTCCTGCAGTCGATCACCGAGGCGGCGCTGGATCGCGCCTCAATGATCCGCGCGCACCTCGGCGTCTGCGCCCCGCCGGAGACCGGCAAGTTCGCCGCTCTGAATGCAGCCTTCTGGAGCGCCGGGGTCTTTCTCTACGTGCCGCGCGGCGTCCGTCTCGAGCAGCCTGTGCGCATCCTGCGCTGGGTCGATGGTGCGGGCCAGGCGTATTTCCCGCGCACGCTCATCGTTGCCGGTGAGGGCAGCCATGTGAGTGTGGTCGAGGAATACGCGTCACCCGATTTCGAGCAGCCGGTGTTCGCCTGCGGCGTTGTCGAGATTCATGCCGGCACGGCGGCCGAAGTGCAGTACGTGGGTCTGCAGCAGTGGGGTCGCGGTGTCCGTCACATGGGCACGCAGCGCACCGTCGCGAAGCGTGACGCGAGCCTGGACACGCTCGTCGTCAACCTCGGTGCGACCGTGGCGCGCGTGGACCTGGGTGCATCGCTCGAGGGACCGGGCGCGCGCAGCGACCTGCTTGGCCTCTACTTCGCGCGCGATGACCAGCATTTCGATCACGAGACGCGCCAGGACCACCGCGTGCCGCACGCCTCCAGCGACCTGCTCTACAAGGGCGCGCTGGACGGTCGCTCGCGCGCCATTTTCCGTGGCCTGATCAAGGTGTGGCCGGGTGCGCAGCGTACCGATGCGTACCAGACCAATCGCAACCTGATCCTGTCGCGCCAGGCGGAAGCCACTTCCCTGCCCAACCTCGAGATCGAGGCCGACGACGTGCGCTGCTCGCACGCCGCCACGGTAGGGCATCTCGATGCGGAAGAGCTGTTCTACATCATGAGTCGCGGCATTCCGCGGCGTGAAGCGGAGCGCCTCGTGGTATTCGGCTTCTATGATGATGTGCTGGACCGGCTGCCGCTTCCCGCTGTCGTGCGGGAACTGCGCGCGGCCATCGAGGCGAAGATCGGCTGACGCGGGTGTCCGGCTTCGTACGCGTCGCCTCGCTCGTCGAGCTGCCGCCCGGGACGCTGCGTGGCGTCGAGGTGAACGGTGTCGCAGTCTGCCTGGCCAACACGGATGGCACGGTCTACGCGTTCCAGGACAACTGCACGCACAAGGATTTCCCCATGCACAGCGGCACACTCGAAGGTTCGCGTCTCGAGTGCGCCTGGCACGGCGCCCAGTTCGACCTCACAACCGGTCGCGCCGTGCGGCTCCCGGCCATCAAACCGCTGCGCAGGTATGAAGTGAGAATCGAAGGCGACGACATACTCGTCGCCCTCTGAAGTAGAGAGGATCGGCATTATGCCCACCACCGTCGCACCATTCGATGTGCAGGCCCTGCGCGCCAGCTTTCCGCTGCTCGCCCAGACCTCCGGCGGCCAGCCGCTGGTCTACCTGGACAGTGCCGCAACATCGCAGAAACCCGAAGTCGTGATCAGTGCCGAGGCAGATTTCTACCGGCAGGACAACGCCAACGTGCATCGCGGCCTGTACGACCTTGCACGTCGAGCCACCGACCACTACGAAGGCGCACGCCGCACACTCGCCCGTTTCATCAATGCGCCCGATGCGCATGAGCTGATCTTCGTTCGCGGTACCACCGAGGGGATCAACCTCGTGGCGGCCGCGTGGGGAGGTGCCGAACTGAAGCAAGGCGACGAAATCGTGCTCAGTGTGCTCGAGCACCATTCCAACATCATTCCCTGGCAGCTCATTGCGCAGCGTACCGGCGCGAGCATCCGCTACATCGACATCGATGAACAGGGTCGCCTGCGCCTCGACCAGTTCCGCTCGCTGTTGTCACGCAGGACGCGCGTCGTCGCCATCGGCCACATCTCGAATTCGCTGGGTACGATCCACCCCGTGCGCGAGATTGCGGACCTGGCGCACGAGAACGGCGCCCTGGTTGTGGTAGACGGCGCGCAGGGCGCGCCGCACGTGAAGGTCGATGTGCAGGCGCTGGGCTGCGACTTCTACGCCTTCTCCAGCCACAAGATGTGCGGGCCCATGGGCATTGGTGCGCTGTGGGGCAGGCGGGAGCTGCTTCAGCAGATGCCGCCCTGGCAGGGTGGCGGCGAGATGATCGATGTGGTGCAGCTGGATTCCGCTACCTGGGCGGAAGTACCGCACAAGTTCGAGGCGGGAACACCGAACGGCGCCGGCGCAGTCGCCATGGCGACAGCCGCCCGCTTCCTCGAGGGCATCGGTCACGACGCGCTCTGGGCACACGAGCAGGAACTGTCGCGCTACGCGCTCGAGCGTCTGCCCGCCGTTTCCGGGCTTACCCTCTTCGGCCCGGTTGATCCCGAGGCAAGGGCTGCGGTGTTCTCCTTCGCACTCGAGGGCGTGCATCCGCACGATGTCGCGACTGTGCTCGACTCGCACAACATTGCCGTGCGTGCCGGTCACCACTGCACGCAGCTGCTCATGCGTCGCCTGCGTGTACCCGCCACCACACGCGCATCCTTCTACCTGTACAACACCACGGATGAAATCGACCGGCTGGTGGAAGCGCTGCGCGAAGCCCGACGCATCTTCGCAGGCTGAGCCGGCCGCCGCCCCCCCCGTCGTGCGCGTGCTGACGCGGACTAGCTGGTCGTTAGAAGACCGCGCGCTCGAAGCGCACGTTTGCGCATCAGTTGTCGCTGGCGGAATCCGGCTTGAGGACCTCCACCACCGATCGCAGCAACAGTCGCAGCCGCCGATCCCAGCGGCGCGCGATGCGGGTCCATAGCGCGCGCGCACCCAGCCACGCGCTCCCAGTCACCAACACTGCGCCCAGCAACGAGCCGGCAGCACCGAACCCGATGAGCAGCCGGCCCGCGGCAATGCTGCCCAGCAGCGCCACACAGCCAAACACCATGTAGACGGTAACGCACGCCTCCGTGCGAATGCCGATCACGCGCGCGCGTGTTTCATGTCCCACGCGGCTCACCGACACGAACGTGCCGCCGCCCGCGTCCCTCGCCTGCCACTCGAGCGCGTCAGCTACCTCCGCCACCCTGCCGTGCCTGCCCATCACGGTCCGGATCTCGTCGATCATCGCCTGGGTGCGGGCCGGATCGTAGCCCTGCGGCAGGATCTGCACGAAATGGAACTCGGTCGGACCGCCCAGCAGCCTGCCATTGCGCCGCGTCCGTACCAGCGAGCGGGCCGCATCCTGCACGAACCGCGGATCCACACCCACGTCGCGCGCAATATCCTGCAACTGCTCGAGCGTCAGACCGGCGCCGCCGCCGCCGGCGCCCTCCTTCTCCTGCAGCTCCACCGCGCGCCGCAGGATCTGCGTTACCTCGAGATCGCTGTAGCGCACCGGCAGGCCGTTGCCTTCACCTTCACTCATCGATCCTCACTCGCGTGCGCGACCCCGGTACTCTTGGGCAGTGGACTGTTTCGGCAGGCGACGCCGTTCAATCGATTCTCCGGCGCGCTTCCCGCCGCAAGCCGCCGCCAGGTGCAGGGTTTGACCGTGCCCGACTGTGCCGCGACATTGTGCGCATGACCATCGACCGCAGCACACCCGCTCTCGGTTCGCTCTATCAGGAGCTCATCCTCGAGCACTACAAACACCCGCGCAACAAGGGTGAGCTGCCCGGCGCCACCAGCCACGTGCACATGAACAACCCCACGTGTGGCGATGAGGTCTGGCTGCAGCTCCGGATCGAGAACGACCGCGTTCAGGAAGCACGCTTCGTGGGCGAGGGGTGCTCCATCTCGCAGGCGTCGATTTCCATGATGACTCAGCTGCTGCGCGGGAAGACGCGCGCCGAAGCGAAACAGCTGATCGAGCGGTTCACGGCTTTGATGCACGGTGACGCCGACGCGGCGCACGACAAGGCCCTCGGAGATCTGCGCGCACTCAGCGGCGTGAGTCGCTTCCCGGTGCGCGTGAAATGTGCGCTGCTCGGCTGGAACGCGCTCGACGTAGCGTTGAAGGAAGGCTGACCTCAGGCTGAGACGCCCAGTTCTTCCAGCGCCCGCCGCACCTGCTCCGCATTCTCGCACTGTACTGTGTGCAGCCCCAGCCGTTTCGCATGCTCGAGGTTCAACGCCCGATCGTCGATCATCACGCAGTTCGGCGCCTCGCGCTGCGTCAGCTCGAGAGCCAGCCGGTAAATGCGCTCTTCCGGCTTCCGTACACCCACGTAGCACGAGCTGACGAAGAACGGGAACAGGCTGCGCAGATCGAACTGGCGAATGCGATACTCGTTCAGCTCGCGTGATTCATTGTTGATCGTGCACATGAGCCAGCGGCCGGTTGCGCCAACCGCCCTCGCCAGCGCCAGCACCTCCGGAATCGCCTGCGACTGGTGCCGCACGAAATCGAAGAAGGCCTCGTGCGTGAAGGAGCGCTCGCGATAGAAGACGATGGCCTTGAGATAGGCATCGAACGAGATCTGGCCCGTCTCCAGATCATGCACCATCATCTCGTGCCGGTCAGCCAGCTCGACTGCGTCCAGGCCGAACCGGGCAGCTGCCCGCTCGCGCGCCACCCGGTCCCAGCCGTTGCTCAGCAGGACGCCGCCAACATCCCAGAAGAGAGCTTCGATTGCCACGCGCGTCCCCTTGTCAGAATTCGTCCAGCAGACGGAAACCCAATGCAGGCCGGAAGAAGGCGTTCAGGGACGCAATGTCGCCCTGGACGTGCGCCCGGCCCAGGCTCCGCGCGGCGCTGACATCCAGTTCGCCAGCATACAACTGGGCCAGCGTCGCCGGATCCACAGCAAGCTGCGCATCGGCCGCAGCCACCGCGTCTGCTTCTCCCATCCCCACCCGCTGGCCATTGAAAGAGACCCGCCAGCAGCGGCGATTCTGAGGTAGAACATCGTCCCGCACATCGAGCAGGAACGTGAAGGGTGGGGCTGGTCCCCATTGCAGGCGAGTCGTGAATGCCTCGGCGACATTGACGATCCGCAGCATCGGCCCGCGAATCACCCTCGCCACGCGCGCCCAGAGCCAGCGGGCGGGCCGATAGCCCACCGGGCGAGGATCAATGAGTCGCAATCCGAAATGCTCGTCCGGTGGCGCATCGTACCGGATGCGGCGCCAGAGATCGCGCTGCCGCGAAACCCATGACCAGAGCAGGTCGCGCGCCAGGTCGTTCTCCGCTACCACCTCCTTCACGACAAGAGGCCGGCGGTCCGCACTGCGTGCGCGCGCATAACGAACCACCATGTAGCCCCGCACCACATCCTGCTCGGCAAGGAAGACGTGCGTCGCGGGCTGATCGATATGGCGCTTCCACAGGAATTCGTCGCGCGCGATCATGCCTTGAGAGGCACGCGCCACGCGGTCGTAGCACTCCCAGACCGCTGGCATGTCGGCCGGCGAAGCCAGCCGCACGCCGCCGTCCAGAACCGCAGGCAACTGCTCCGGCGCAAAACGATACTCGTGCAGCTCGCCCACCATTCCCCAGCCCAGCCTGCGATAGAACTCCGGCCGGAACGGAAACAGCAGGCTCACCACCTGGCCGCGGTCATGCGAAACCTCGAGCGCATAACGACACAGCGCGGAACCCAGGCCTTCTCGCCGCGCCCAGGTCGCGATACCGACGGCCGCGAGCCCCATCGCCGGCAACGCCGCGCCACCCAGATACTGCGTGAACGGCGTGACCTTGAGCGCACCCGCCAGCCGGCCTCCCTCCTCCGCCACCAGCACGGTTTCGATGCCCCCGTGCTGGCCCGCCATTTCCAGCACCTGCATGCGCTCCGCGAGCGAGCGGTCACCCGGAAACGAGTGCACCCACAATTCGGCCACCGCGCGAACCTCGGAGCGTCTGGCTTTACGGTATTCCATTTCCGGCTGCTGAAACGGGCGGTCCCAGTGCGTTCGGACGGCCGATGATGGGACGCGCCGGAATCGCAACGCAAGGGAAATGAAGAGCGGTTGCGCGCCTCTTCACGGGCGTGCGAACATGCAAGCAGGCAAGGATGCCCATCGACTGAAGGTGAGGATACCGGATGGCTGGCAACAGGGTGGGCCGGAGAGTGGCGGTGGTGGACGGCTGCCGCACTCCCTTCGCGCGTGCCGGAACCGCATTCCGCGACATGTCGCCAATCGATCTCGGCAAGCTCGCAGTCCGCGAGCTGCTCGGGCGCACAGCATTGCCGCCGGATCAGGTCGATGAGCTGGTCTACGGCATCGTCGTGCCGCCCATCCAGGCTCCCAACGTAGCACGGGAAGTGGGCCTCGCCGCCGGGCTGCCGCCGACCGTCACGGCGTACACGGTCAGCCGCGCGTGCTCGTCTGCCAACCAGGCCATCACATCGGCCGCGGAAACCATCCAGATCGGTTACGCGGATGCGATCATCGCAGGTGGTACTGAAGTGCTTTCCAATGTGCCAATGCTGCTCTCACGGCGCTTGCGCAACGCGCTGCTCAGCGCGTCCAAAGCCAGGACCATGACCGCGCGCATCCGCGCCCTCGCCTCCCTCCGTCCCCGCGACCTCGCCCCTGTCGCTCCCGCCATTGCCGAGCCGTCGACTGGCGAGTCGATGGGCGAGAGCGCCGAGCGTATGGCCAAGGAGAACGGCATCACGCGCGAGGCGCAGGATCGCTGGGCCCTGCGCTCGCACCAGCTGGCGCAGCAGGGCACGGCGGATGGCCGGCTCAGGCAGGAGATCGTGCCCGCCTACGTACCTCCGGACTACTCGCAGGTGGTCACGGAAGACAATGGCATCCGCGCCGACACATCACTCGAGAAGCTGGCTGCGCTTCCTCCTGTGTTCGATCGCCGCTACGGATCCGTGACCGCGGGCAATTCATCGCCCCTCACCGATGGGGCATCCGCAGTACTGCTGATGAGCGAGGAGAAGGCGAAAGCCCTGGGTTACGAGCCGCTCGGCTACCTGCGCAGCTGGGCGTACACGGCGCTCGCGCCTTCGGGCCAGTTGCTGCAGGGTCCCGCCTACGCGGCTCCGCTGGCGCTCGACCGCGCGGGTGTCACCATGGCCGACATCGAGTTGTGGGAAATGCACGAGGCGTTCGCAGCCCAGGTTCTGTCCAACCTGCAGGCGCTCGATTCAGACGAGTTCGCGCGCCGCGAGCTGGGCCGCGACCACAAGGTCGGCATCCTGCCGGAAGATCGGATCAACGTAATGGGAGGCAGCATCGCCATCGGTCATCCGTTCGGCGCCACCGGCGGCAGGCTCACCATTACACTGCTCCGCGAGATGCAGCGGCGAGGGATCGGCCTGGGCCTTGTCACGGTGTGTGCTGCCGGTGCGCTCGGCTTCGCCATGGTGCTCGAGCGCTGACACGCGGTTAGTTCAATCGCCGCACCGCGTCCTTGATCTCCTCGAGCGGAGGAAACACACCCGGATTCTCGCCCAGCCAGGCGTACGAGATCCGCCCGCTCCGGTCGATGACGAAGACCGCGCGCTCCGAAACCTCGAGCAGTCCACCCAGGTCCGCGCGCAGCACATCATAGGCGCGAGAGGCTTCGCGGTTGAAGTCCGAGAGAATCGGGAACTGCGCTCCGGTCTCCTCCGCAAACTTCGCGTTGGCGTAGGGCGAGTCCACGCTGATGCCGAAGATGTGCGCGCCCAGACCCTGCCACGAGCTCCAGTCTTCCGCGATCGTGCACATTTCGCTCGTGCACGTCGAGGAAAACGCCAGCGGAAAGAAGAGCAGCACCACGGGCTTCTCGCCCACGAAGTCCTTCAGGCTGACCCATTGCCGCGGCCGCAAAGCCACGCGACAGTCGGGAGCCAGCTCACCTGCTTTCAGCGCCATTCCCCTCTCTCCGACTCCGGGTGCGATTTACAGGGAATGCCAACGTACCCCGTACGGCCGGCGAAGCATCACGCCCGCCCCAGCTTCACGCCCAGCTCCAGCCGCGAGGCACGCCGTAGCTCCGCCTCCTTCCACCGGTGCCGCTCTTCATCCGTTTCCAGCAGCAGCGGAGGCACCGGCGTCGGCTCATGGTGCTTGTCGATGGCGACGAAGGTCAGGTAGCAGGTCGTGGTCAGCCGGCTCGTTCGCGTCAGGAGATTCTCTGCCATTACCGTCACCTCCACCTCCATCGAAGTGCGGCCCACGTAGTTCACGCGCGCACTGCACGTCACCAGCTCGCCGGCGTAGATCGGCTGCCGGAAATCCACACGATCGATGGATGCCGTGACGGCGATGCGGCCGGCGTGTCGCATGGCCGCAACCGCCGCCGCCCGGTCCACCATGGAAAGCACCACGCCACCGAAGACATGGCCCAGGTTGTTCACCTGGTTCGGCATCATCAGCTCGCTGATGACCGAGGCAGACTCCCGCGGCGATCGGCCGGTTGTGGCCTCGCTCATTTCGCTTTGCCTCCCTTTCGCGCCCACGCCATCGAACGACTCCTGTCGGCTTCTCCGGTTGTGTTCGGTGGCCGGCGACGAATGGCGTGTCGGGATGGAGCGGCGCAAGGCGCCTTATGGTACGGGAACAGCAAACGACACACTCGCATTGAGACAGGAGATGGCCCACGAGGCGTATCGATTGCGCGTTCTTGCTCAGTGCCTCGCATTCTCGCGACCGATGCGGCAGAACGCAACGTTGCGACGACTGGTTACCACAACGTTGCAGGTGAGTGCACGCAGTTGTCACTTCACCATGGAATCATGCGTTGTAATGCTGGCGCAACTACGCGTCCGAACGCGCATTGCGTCAGGGCCTGGGGACGGCACGCGAAATGCGCTGAAAGCGGCTTGGAACCGCCCGATCCCCGTTCCTGAGAACACAGACAGGAGGTTGAGATTCGCACCTTGAGTGTAAGTCTGCTGGCCGTTGCCGCGGTTGCCGCGAGTCTGCTCCTGACGCGGAACCGCGAGGCGCTTCAGATGCAGGGTTCCGACAACTCTCAGTCGGCCACCCGTCAACTGGACGCCATCCGCGCCGCCGGGCTCTGACGCCGCCGGCCGCGGTAAGGGCGAAATGCGCCGGCTCCCATGCAGGGGCCGGCGCATTTTTTTTGGGCACTGCCGGTTCGCGCGTCAGCGGATCTGCGCGGCCACAGCGGCGCGCGGCTCAACCGAAGTGCACGCGGTTCTTCTCCACGTAATCCGTCCACTCGGGTGGCACGTCCGTGTCCGGGAAGATGGCCGTCACGGGACACTCCGGTTCACACGCGCCGCAATCGATGCATTCGTCGGGATGGATGTAGTACTGGTCGTCGCCTTCGTAGATACAATCCACCGGGCAAACCTCGACGCAGCTCGCGTCCTTGGTCCCAATGCAGGGCTCCGCAATCACATACGTCATTGCCTGGCTCCTCCGCCGACATCGGCTGGTTCAATTCCGCGAAGAGTCTGCACGCGGTCGGGTCGGGCCGCAAGTGCGCATCAGCTTGTCGGGTTCTCGAGAAAGCGGCGCGCGAAGGTTGCAGTCCACCAATCATAACGACGCGCCAGCCTGGGGTGCGCCCGTTGCGCCAGCGGCAAATGGATGTCGCGCACCTGGCGATGGAAATCGGTCCACTCTTCGCGCGGCATGAGATGAAGGTGCCGCGCGTGGTCCAGCCGTTCCGCCAGCGCAATCAGCAGTACCCGCGAATCGGCGACGACAAGCTGCTCCAGCAGCTCGGCGTCTTCGAGTCCGTCAGGAGGAAGCGACGCCAGCAGTGCCGCGGCGCCTTCCGGTGACAGACTGCGTGCCTCCACCGCCGGCAGGCAGAGGTCAGCACGCAGCGAGTCGTACCACAGCCCGGCGCACAGCATGGCGACGTCGATGACCGTCAGGTCCTCGAGCAGGATCAACGCGGTTCGCGCAGGGTGCAGCAGTGCCTGTTCGCCGGGGTCCGGAAAGGCCGCTGAACGCAGGCGCACGATCTTCTCATACGCAACACTCAGATCGCCGATTGCCGTACCATCGATCCCGGCCCGTTCCGCGGACCGACGCAGCCGGGTCGCCATTGCCTGGGCGCGGTCCTCCTCCACTATCCGCCGCGCTCCAGCTTCTCTCCGCGACCCGCAGGATCCCAGGGCACATCCTCGCGCCCGCTGATTCGGTTCTCCCGCCGTGCAGCCACGAAAAGAAAGTCCGACAATCGATTCAGCAGAACGACAACCAGCGGCTCTACGGGCTCCGACTGGCTCAGCTCTACCACCCCGCGCTCGGCCCGCCGGCAGACCGTGCGAGCCACATGCAGGGCGGCCGCGCCCGGTGCGCCGCCCGGCAGGATGAACGAGCGCAGCGACGACAGTTCACCTTCGGCTTCATCGATCCATGTCTCCATGTCGGCGGGCAGCGACTCGGGCAGTTCCGGCAACTCGGGGCGAGGCCGACCCTCGCGTTCCGCAGGCGTGGCCAGATGCGCGCCGACCGTGAACAGCACTGTCTGAATCTGTCGCAGCCGCGCGCGGATCCAGTCGTCGCGCAGTTGCGTGAGCGCCCAGCCCAGTGATGCGTTCAGCTCATCCACACCGCCGTAGGCCTCGACACGCGGATGCGACTTCGAAACGCGGCCGCCGCCGAAGAGGCCGGTTTCGCCGGCGTCACCGGTACGCGTGTAGATCCGGTGGTCGCTCATCAGCATATCCACTGTTCAGGCGACGATGCCGAGTCACGCTTGCGCACCGGCCCATGCGCCGGTTCGCAGGTCATGCGACCGCCGGCTCCAGAATTTCGACCGTCCCCGCGTCCGCGTCGACGATGGCCCGCGCTCCCAGCGGCAGGCACCACTGCTCCTGCACATGCCCGAACGGCATCCCGGCCAGAACCGGAATCGCGAATGGTCTCGTCAATTCCGTCAGCACTTCGATGATGTCCTGCCCGGACCCGGCCGTAGCGCCATTTTCCTGAGTAAAGCCGCCCAGCACCATGGCCTTCGCGCCTGTCAGTGCGCCGGACAGTCGCAGCTGCGTGAGGGCGCGGTCGATACGGTAGGCCGGCTCGTTGACATCCTCGAGTACCACCACGGCCCCCTCGGCGCGCAGAGCAAACGGCGACCCGCAGAGAGACGCCAGCATTGTCAGGTTGCCACCCATCAGCCGCCCTTCGGCTCGACCGGGCACGAGAGCACAGGGCGTACCGCCCGCCGGAATGCGGAGCACGCCGGCCGGCGAGGCATCGAACAGCGTACTGTGCAGCGCTGCGCGGGAGAAGACCGGAAACGGTCCCCCTGCATGAGGGCCAAGAAAGGACACGACACCGGCGCGCGCCAGCAGCTGATGCAATGCGGTGTTATCACTGAAGCCGATGAAAGCCCGCGGCCGGGAACGGATCGCGCTCATATCGAGACGGTCCAGCAGACGCATCGTTCCGTATCCGCCGCGCAACGCCCACACGCCGTCAATGCCGGGGTCGCGGAAGGCCCAGTCAAGATCTGCAAGGCGCTGCTCGTCGGTGCCCGCGAGGTAGCCGCGGCGCTCTCGTACGAATTTCCCCGTCACCGATTCCAGGCCAAGCGCGGCGCAACGTCCTGTCGCTTCCTCGATGCGCTCCTCCGTGCACGGCCCCGCTGGCGCCACCAGCGCGACACGTGACCCGGCGCGCAGCGCGCGCGGGCGCAGCCGGCCCGATTCCACGTGTACGTCCTCCATGTCGTTGCGTTGCCGAATGAGGGCGAATCCTGCACCGCGTCTTCCGCGCTGGCAACGCCTGCCCAGCAGCCGGGACGCAGTCGCGAACCGCGCAGCCGGGCCGATCCGTCGTCCCTGGTCCGATCCCTGCGGACTTGGCCCGCGACCCGCACCCAGCTATATCATGACTGCCCATCAATCCCGGAGGCGCCCATGACCGCTGGCCGTGCAGCCACGGAAGCGAATCACCTTTACTGGGAGTCGGATGCGTCCGTGGCGGAAATCGCGGCGCGCTTCGACCTGTCGCGTCGTGCGTTGTACGAATCGGTGAAGCCACTCGCCTCGGGAAGCCATTGCGAACGTTGTGGCGGCGACCTCAATTACGAGAACCGCTTGGCCCGGCGCACCGGACAGACGGTGTGCGCCGACTGCGGCGCGCAGCGCACCCTGACCTCTGACGCACACGCATCGGATGCATCGTCGCCAGTCGCTGTGACCGGCGGCGTTGGCCGCGGCGATTCGCGCACCTCCAGCGCCACTGACAATGTGCGCTATGCCGAGGCTCGCGACGGTGAATTGCGCCAGCGGGCTGTGCTGCTGGGCGGCGCTGCCATCGCGGGCATGGCGATCGGCACCGTAGCGGCGCTGCTCGCCCGTCGCCGCGACTGAACGCTCCGTTTTCCCCGCAATGATGTCGACGGAGCTGCCGGCCGAATCAGTCGCCCGGATCCGTACCGCCATTCCCGGCCCTGCATTGAAAGCCCTCGCCGAACGACTGGCGCGCGTCGAGTGCCGCAACATCACGCGTATCGCCGACGATGGCCCGGTCTTCTGGTCCGATGCCGCCGGCGCCCTCGTGCGCGATGTGGATGGCAATATCTTCGTCGACCTCACCGCCGGGTTCGGCGTAGCCCATGCCGGTCACGCAAACCCCGCTGTGGCGCATGCGGTTGGTGCGCAGATGGTCGCGCTGCCGCACGCGCTGGGCGATGTGCATCCGGCCGCCGTCAAAGTGGAACTGCTCGAGCACCTTGCTCAGCTCGCTCCTGGCGAACTCGGCGTAGCCATCCTCGGTAGCGCGGGAGCGGAAGCGGTCGAGGCGGCGCTCAAGACTGCGCTCCTGTACACCGGCCGACCCGGCATCGTGGCATTCGAGCGTGGATACCATGGACTTACATACGGCGCACTCGCCACCACCGCCAGGAGCGATTTCCGCGCTCCGTTCCAGAGACAGCTTTTCGATGGAGTGCGCTTCGCACCTTTTCCTGAGTCGAGAGGCGACGACGATCGGGCTCGCGAGGCCGCCGCGCTGGACAGGCTGCGCGGGATGCTCGAGGAAGCCGACTCAAGTGACACCCCGATCGGCTGCGTACTGGTCGAACCGATCCAGGGTCGAGGCGGCATTGTCGTACCAACGCCAGGATTCCTCGCCGGCCTGCGCGACCTGTGCGATGGCGAGCGCCGGCTACTCGTGTTCGACGAGATCTACACGGGCTTCGGCCGCACGGGGCATTGGTTCGCGTGCGAACACTGGTCCGTCGTGCCGGATATTCTGTGCGTCGGGAAAGCGCTGACCGGCGGCCTGCCGCTGAGTGCAGCCATTGGCAGTCCACGCACAATGTCAGCGTGGCCGCGATCGCGTGGCGAAGCCATCCATACGAGCACGTTTCTGGGCAATCCTGCCGCCTGCGCGGCCGCGCTGGCGCAGCTGCACGAGATCGAGCGCAGGCAATTGCTGGCGGCCGCAACGCGACTCGGCCACCGCATCGCGCAACGCGCAGCCCTCTGGCGTTCGCGCTTCCAGCAGGTGAAGCAATGCCGAGGCGTCGGGCTGCTCCAGGCTGTCGAAATGCAGGAGGGCGCAGCGGCGCGCGTCGCCGCTCGCGCACAGGCAGCGGGCGTGCTGGTGCTGACAGAGGGCGAGCGGGGCGAGGTACTGGCGATCACGCCGCCCGCCGTAATCACCGATGATCAGCTCGATTTTGCGCTGAACGTGCTGGACTCAGCGATCGCGGCCGAGTCGTGAGACCGGAAACCGGAAATGCCGAAGGAGCGTACGGGCGAACCGCCGATCAGCGGGTTATGCCGTCGATCGTGTGCGCCAGCCTGAAATCCCGTCGTGTGAGGCCGCCTGCGCTGTGCGTGGAAAGTGCCAGGCTGACGCGCGAGTACCGGATGTCGATGTCGGGGTGGTGGTTCGCCTGCTCCGCCAGCTCGGCGACACGATTCACGAACGCCATGGCATCCCTGAAGGAACTGAACTCGATCGTACGGCGGATGGTCGCGCCCTCGCGAATCCAGCCGTCGACCGTCGCGAGTGCCTGTGCGATTTCGTTCTCGTCGAGCAAGGGCAAGGCGCGCCTCCTGGGGTGGATGCATCACTTCAGGGCGGATGCTGCAACCCGCGATTCGGCGCGAATCTGCGAGCCGGAACTGGCGTCAGGCAAGGAGCGGGAAGCGGCCCCGGATCATTGCCTTTTGCTGGCTTCGCCGTCAGCTTAGAGGCCGAAGCGTGGCCGGTTTGAAGATTTTGTTAACCGGGGCGACCGGGTTCGTCGGATCGCACGTCGTCGAACGCCTCGCCCGGCTCGGGAACCGCCCCCGGGCACTGGTGCGCCGGACGAGTAACACCCGGTTGCTCCAGCAGGTCGGCGCCGATGTTGTCGTGGGTGCGCTGGGTGACCCGGACACGCTTCGGCGGGCGGTAGCGGGCGTCGATGTCGTTGTGCATCTCGCTGCTTTGACGCATGCCCGCTCGGTGGACGAATACGATCAGGTCAACGCTGCCGGTACTCGCAACCTGGCGTATGCGGCTCGTACCGCCGACCCCCGACCCCGGCGGTTTGTCTATCTAAGTTCGCTGGCCGCTGCCGGCCCGAGTACGGACGGTCAGCCCGTCGGGCCGAATCACAAGCCCAGGCCGTTGACGGCATATGGCCGGAGCAAGCTCGCCGGAGAGGCTGCCGCCCGTGAGGCGGACGGCGAGGTCGAAGTGCTCATACTGCGCGCCCCGGCCGTCTATGGACCGCGGGACCGGGAAATCCTGAGGTTTTTTCGGTTGGCCTCGTTCGGCATTCTGCCTATACCGGCCGGGCCGCCGCGCAGGTTGCAGCTGGTGCACGTGTCGGACCTGGCCGACGCCATCGTGCGCGCGGCGCAGGGGCCCGCGACTGGCGGGCTGTTTCACATTGCAGAGCCTGCCGTCTACACCTGGGAGGAGGTGGCAAGGCTCATTGGCAAGGCAGTTGGCCGGCGGGCTCGCCTCGTGCGTGTCCCCGCCGCCGTGATCTCTGCCGCGGCAGGGGTTGCGGAGTCAACGGGCCGCCTGTTTGGAACTAGTTCGCTGTTCAACCGGGATAAGGTGCGCGAGCTCCTCGCCCCGGGCTGGCTGTGCGAAACGGAAACCGCACAACGCGAACTCGGGTTTGTCGCACAAGTGTCGCTGGCCGGCGGTCTCGAGCAGACCGCCAGCTGGTACAGGGAAAACGGTTGGTTGTAGCCTCGCGCTTCAGCCTTTGGAGACAGGATGAGCCTTTTCGAAAAGTGCTACCGGTTCACGAAGGCCAGGGAGGTCCAGGCCGCCGGATACTATCCCTATTTCGTGCCCATCGAAGCTTCCTACGACACCGAAGTCCTGATCCGCGGTGAAAAGAAGATCATGGTGGGCTCGAACAACTACCTGGGGCTGACACATCATCCGAAAGTCATTGCCGCCGCGCATGCGGCGCTCAAGAAGTATGGCAGCGGCTGCACGGGCAGCCGCTTTCTCAACGGCACGCTGGATCTCCACGAGAAGCTCGAGGAAAGACTCGCGCGCTTCCTGAATCAGGAAGCCGCGCTCGTATTCAGCACCGGTTTCCAGACCAACCTGGGTGTGATCTCGGCGCTCGTTCAGCGTGAGGATCACCTGTTCTCGGACAAGCTCAACCACGCCAGCATCGTGGATGGTGCGCGACTCGCTTTCGGCACCGTGCACCGCTATCCGCATGGAGACCTGCGCTCGCTCGAGCGCGAGCTCGCACGTACGCCATCCGAAGCCGGCAAGCTCATTGTCACCGACGGCATCTTCTCGATGGAAGGCAGCATTGTCGATCTGCCCGGTGTCATGGCCCTGGCCGAGCGCTACGGCGCCGAGATCATGGTGGATGATGCACACGCATTCGGCGTGCTGGGTGAGCGGGGCGGCGGCACGGCGCAGCATTTCCACATGGAAGATCGCGTCTCGCTGATGATGCTCACGTTCTCCAAGTCGCTGGCATCCATCGGGGGCGCGGTCGCCGGTCCGGAGGATGTGATCCATTATCTCAAGCACCACGCCCGCTCGCTCATCTTCAGTGCCAGCAATCCGCCCGCAGCGGTGGCGGCGGCACTGGCCGCGCTCGAGATCATTGAGGACGAGCCGGAGCGGCGGGACGCGCTCTGGCGCAATACGCGGCGCATGCAGGAAGGACTGCGCAGCATGGGCTACGACATTGGCGCCAGTGAAACACCCATCATACCGGTCCAGGTCGGTGACATGGACCGCATGTTCGTTTTCTGGAAAACGCTGTTCGACGCGGGCGTGTTCACGAATCCGGTGACGCCACCCGCCGTGCCGGATAATTCCTGCCGCCTGCGTGTGTCGCTGATGGCCACGCACACCGATGATCACATTGACTTCGTGCTGGAAGCGTTCGCGAAGGCGGGCAAGCGCATGGCCGTGACATGAGCCGGCCGGACCCCGCCACGGGGACAGCCACTGCGTCGTCCGGCGAGCCCGCCGCAGCGGCGCAGATCACGATCGAGCCGGTTCGCAAACGCAGGCAGCGCCGCGAATTCCTGCGCCTCCCGTGGGAAATCTATGCGGCTGACCCGCAGTGGGTGCCGCCCCTGCTGTACGATATGAAGTCCGTGCTCAATCCCGCTGCATCCATTTCAGAAGCACGCCGAAATCGCACTCTTCCTGGCCCGTCGTGAAGGTCGCGTCGTGGGACGCATTGTCGCCATCCACAACCGCATTCACAACGAATTCCATGAAGAGAATGCCGGCTTCTTCGGGCTGTTCGAGTGCATTGATGACCAGGCAGTGGCAAACAAGCTGTTGGAAACGGCGGAGAGCTGGGTGCGCGAGCGGGGTGCCACCGTCGTGCGCGGGCCCATGAACCTCTCGACCAACGACGAGCTGTGGTCACCTGGCGTGCTCATCGACGGCTTCGACAGGCCGCCCGCCATCATGATGGGCCACACGCCGGGCTACTACGCACGTCTGCTGGACCGGGCCGGCTACATCAAGTCGAAGGACCTGGTGGCACTTTGGATCGAAGGCACCGAACGCGATCGGCATACGCGTACGGCGGAACGGCTCATGGCCAGGGCGAATGTCCGCATGCGGCCCATTCAGATGGAAAAGCTCGACGAGGAAGTCGAGCTGATCCAGGAGATCTACAACAGCGCCTGGGAGCGCAACTGGGGCTTCGTCCCCATGACCCCCGAGGAAATCCGGCATCTGGCGCACCAGCTGAAGCCGGTCGTCAACCCGAACCTCTGCTGTCTGGCCTTTGTCGGGGACGAGCCAGCCGGGTTCGCGCTCGCGCTGCCCGACTATAACCAGGTGTTGCGCCGCATGAACGGACGGCTGTTGCCGTTCGGCATCCTCAAACTGCTGTGGTACAAGCGGAAGATCACATTCGGCACGCACGCTCACGCTGGGTGTCAAACCCACTTTCCGCAACAAGGGTCTCGACGCCCTCCTCATCCTGTGGATCTTCCGGGAAGGCAATCGCGCCGGTTATTTCGAGGGCGAGTGTTCGTGGATTCTCGAGGACAACGCCGGAATGCTGAACGCCCTCACCAGAGTGGGTGCGCGGATCTACAAGACCTATCGGGTTTTCGAAAAGCCACTCGGCAACGCGATGGCCAGCTGACGCGGGTGACCGGGACCACTTCCTTGACAGCGGGTCTGCACCGGGGTGAGGTCACGGCCCGGCCCGTTGACCGGCTGTTAGGTGCCTACGCCGCGTCTGGCATCCTACCGCTGCTGTTCCCGCACCGGCCGTCGACGTGGCCCTGGATCGCCGCTATTCACGCGCTCGCCGCATGGCTGCTGCTCGGCCTGCCACCGGCGAGTGGCATTGGCATGCGACTCTCGCGCTCGTGGCCGCGCGCATGGTCCGTGCTCGCCGACTGCTACCCGCTGGCGCTCATTCCCTTTCTTTACGAGGAGTTGCCTGCACTCAACTCCGCCATCTGGAACGGACGCTACTTCGACCCGCTGATCCAGCACCTGGAAGTGACTTTTTTCGGGGGACAACCGAGCCGGGCGTGGGCCGCCAGCATGCCCGTGCTGCCACTCTCCGAAATGCTCCACGCTGCATACCTGTCGTACTACTTCATCATTTTCGCGCCGCCCTTCCTGATCTGGTGGAAATCGGGGCGCCCGGCGTTTCGCCAGGCGGTCTTCGCGCTGCTGCTCGCGTTCCTGGTTCACTACCTGTTTTTCATCGGTTTCCGGTGGAGGGACCGCGTTACGAGTTTGCAGCGCCTGCAGGTGTGATTGCGACCGGCTCGGTGTTTCGTTTCACACACCACATGCTCGAGGTCGGATCCAGCCGCGGGGCCGCCTTTCCTTCGTCTCACGTTGGGGTTTCGGTGGCACAGACGCTCATCGTCTTCCGCTTCCTGCGGCCGCTGACGCCTCTTATCGGCCTGCTCGCACTCGGCCTCGCCTGCGGTGCTGTGTACGGTGGTTTCCACTACGCCACCGATGTCTGCGCCGGTGCCCTGCTGGGAAGCCTCTCCGTGTTGCTGGCGCCACGGATCTACAACTGGCTGTCAGGCGACTCTGCTGGCGGCGACCGCACCCCGGCTGCCGCGCGCTGATGCCGCCGTGACCGAACAGACGGTTGGTCCGCCCGCCCGACCGACGGCTTTGACGCGCTGGTGGCCGGTGGCCGCTGGCATACTGCTGCTTTTTCTCCTGGGGCACCTGCCATGGCCGGCCCGCGTCTGGACAGTCCTGCTGCTGGTCGGACTTCCCTGGCTTGCGTCCTGGCAGTTGCACGCAGCGGGAGATCCGGCGCGACTGCCACGACTCCCGGTCTACGCTTCTTCCGCGGTGTCGATCTGGGTGCTCGCCGTAGTCACGGCCACCATGGCACGCACCAGTGGCGTCCCGCTGGCACAGCTGGGGCTACGGGCCCTGTCGCCGGCAGTGCTGCTGGCATGGGCGGCAGCCGCGACGGCCGGTGGGGTCGGCATCATGCTCGCGGCCCGCGCGCTGGGCGTGCGTGAATCCGCGTTTCTGCGTCGCCTGTTGCCAGCCAGTGGCAGCGAGAAGGTCGCGTTCGCGGGCCTCAGCCTCAGCGCGGGATTCGGCGAAGAGTTGGTATTTCGCGGTTTTCTGCTGGTTGCGTTGCGGATTGCCTGGGGCTCACAGATCCTCGCGCTGCTGGTGAGCAGCGTGGCTTTCGGCTGGATGCACGCGTATCAGCATCCTGCGGGTGCGATGAGAGCCGGCTTGCTCGGCTCGCTCCTGGCCATTCCACTTGTCCTCTCAGGGAGCATCTGGCCGTCCATGATCGCACACAGCGCCATAGATATCATTGGGGGCCTGCTCCTTCGGCGAAGACTGCTGCCGGAAATGGCCTGATTGTTGCCCCTTGCGACGGTTGCGCGCCGCGCCAGCCACGGTATTGTGTCCGTCGCGATGAAATGCGCGCGCAGACGAAACCGATGCGGAAACGATTTCTCTCGTTCGAGCGTTCTGAATGGAGAGGGCGTTGGCGTCGGAGGCCTCGGCGGATGATTCTGCACTGCTCGTACGAAGAACTGACCGCGATCGACACGGCCATTGATCGGGTTTTCGAAGCGCTGGACAACGGTGGCGTAGCGGCACCTCCCGAGGTGCTGCCTGCGCTCGAGGCGCTCTCGCCCCGACTCACGGGCGATCTGTCTGTTGACTCGCTCGAGGAAGCAAACCAGATCCAGCGCGCGCTGGAGTTCCTTCTCGTCGACGCGCGGGAGCGCGTAGATGACTTCATCCTGCGCGAGAACCCGTCTTCCGAATCCGCGATTCGTGCCTTCTTCGAGTATGCACACGTGCTCACCGTGCTCGACCGCCTGCGCCACATCAGTGACGAAATGCGGGCGTTGATCGACCTCATGACTGGAGGAGCTCCCACCGATGAGGCCGCGCGTCGCTTCTCGTTCGACGACGACTGAGCCGCACTTTGCGGCAGTGGTCCTGCCGCAGCAGCCGGCGCGGTGCGACGCGCTCGCAGTACGCTCCCTCCTGCTGATTCTGCTCCTGCTGCCCCTGATCGCATGCCACCGCAATGTGGCGGTGGGTACACAACCGCGGCCCGTGTACGCCGTGCTCGTGACCAACCAGACTGGCCAGGAGATGATCGTGTCGTACGACGCCGGCTCCGGCCCCCATGTGCTCGGTGCCGTACCCGATCGGTCGACACAACGCTTTGTCATCGCCACAGTTTCGAGCACCGTGGTGGAGATAAGTGGACGCAGCGCCACAGGCGCTCGTCTGACTGGCCCGTATCGCATTGACCTTGGTGACGGCACGATCCACCGCGTTACCCTCCAGTAGCCCTTGTTCAAGGCACAACATTGAGTGCCGGGCCAGCCGCCGGTCCACTGCATATAGCGTGTCCTGCGGGAGGTGTCCGGATTTCGTTGATTCCTGCGCCTCCTATGCTGTCCGCCCGGCCGCGGTCGGACCGGCCACCGGGACCTGATCTGGAACCCTACTTGCGAGACAGCGGGTACCAGACGGTCAAGCGGCGCTGGACGAGGCGGCGCTTTTCTTGGAGATGCCTGTCAGTAAATGATTTAGCCAGGAGGGCGGCCGTTTGGATGCGACCCGCGAATCGCGGATCGCTCGACACACACCCGAAGCCGGAGGGAGACCGCCATGCGGACGTTCCCGAAGGTCAGGGCGCTGTGCCAGAGAGTACGGCGACCGACCATCACGCTGCTGGTAGGACTTGGACTGATCGCACCTGCGGGTGCTTTCATGTGGGTAGACGGTGGGGCAGGGGCGGTGGACGTGACGCAGGAACCACAGCGCATTGCGGAAGCACAGGCGAGGGACGCGGTGGCGACGGCTTGGCGACAGGCCGTGCTGGATCACGAGCGGCTTCAGCGCTCGGGTCAATTCGCAGCAAGCTTCGGAATCCCGGCCGGCCTGGCGGACGACATCTCCTGGGCTGCGGCCAAGGAGCGCATCGATCCACACCTGGCGTTCCGCCTCGTGCGGGCCGAGTCGGGCTTCGCGGCGGCGGCGGTTTCTTCGGTCGGTGCCGTGGGCCTGACACAGGTCAAGCCGTCCACGGCGCGGTGGCTGTTCCCCGGTACGAGGCGCGAAGAACTCCTGGAGCCCCGCTTCAATCTGCGAGTGGGCTTCCGCTATCTGCGTCGTCTGATCGACACGTATGGCGATCCAGAGCTGGCCTTGCTTGCGTACAATCGTGGCCCCACACGCGTGGATTCGCTCTTGAGCAGTGGTGCCGATCCGCACAACGGCTACGCCGAAATGGTGTTGACCGGTGATCGCACGAGGCACGCGGAGTTCGTGGCGGCCAGAAGGGCCGCTGTCGAAGCAGCACAATCGGAGAAGCGGCGCACGAGCAGCTGAGTAGTCGCCGGGATTCCGCAAGGGAAACCGAGGGGCTCTGGTCGATCGACCGGAGCCCCTCGGCGTTCCAGCAGTCCTTATTTGACCGTGGCGGGATTACCGTGCGGATTGATGTTGCGCTCGAACAGCTCGAGGATGCGACGATACTCGTCGGTCCAGCTCGAGGGCACGAGGAATCCGTGGTCCTCCACCGGGAAAACGGCGAGTTGCCAATTGCGCTTGCCCAGCTCGATCAGACGCTGAGTCAGCCGCACGATGTCAGCGAAGTTGACGTTCGTGTCGACCATGCCGTGCGCCATCAGCAGCGGGTCCTCGAGGCCTTCCGCGAAGTAGATGGGCGATGACTGCCGGTAGGCGATGCTATCATCCTGGGGCAGATTCAGGATGCGACCCGTGTAGCCGTGGTTGTAGTGAGCCCAGTCGGTCACCGAGCGCAGGGCGGCGCCGGCGCCAAAGCTTTTGGGCGCCGTGAAAAGCGCCATCAGCGTCATGAAACCGCCGTACGATCCGCCGTAGATGCCCACGCGTTCCGGAGGGATATCGAAGTTCTTTGTCAGATAGCGTGAACCATCCACCTGATCGGCGAGATCTCTACCGCCCATGTGCCGATAGATCGCAGTGCGCCAGTCCCGTCCATAGCCCGCCGAAGCGCGGTAATCGATGTCCAGCACCACGTAGCCGCGGGAAGCGAGCACGTGATGGAACATGTACTCGCGGAAATACGACGACCACCAGTTGTGCACGTTCTGCGCATAGCCGGCGCCGTGCACGAAGATGACTGCTGCACCATTGGGCCGGGCGCCCATCTCGGCCGGCTTGTAGATGCGGGCTGGCACCTTGACGCCATCGCTGGCGTCGATCCAGTCGATCTGCGGCGCGATCCACTTGAACGATCGCCACTCCGCCGTAGGTGACAGCGTGACACGCGTGGCGGCGGCGCCCGGCGAGTTGTCGGCGACATACAGTTCCGGCGGCACATTGGAGAACGAGTGCACGAAAGCGAGCCGGCGTCCGTCGGGCGAAGGCGTCGCTTCCTGATGCCCCGGCATGGTGGTGATGCGCACGCGGTTGGAGCCGTCGAAGTTCATCTGCCAGAAGTGCACTTCGAACGGAGATGGCTCGCTGGTCTGCAGATAGAAACGGTCGTGCGACGGTGAGATGTCGACGCTCTGCACCTCCCAGCGTCCGGAAGTCAGTTGTTTGCGGCCTGTACCGTCGGCGTTCACCGTGTAGAGGTGATTGAAGCCGTCTGCTTCGCTCGTGTACCAGACCATGCCGCTGCCAGGCAGCCAGCCGGCGCATGACGAGCTGCCCCAGAACGGGCAGGGCCCAGCCACCCAGGCATTGTCGTGGAGGTGCGTGACCGGCGTCAATGCCCCGGTCGCGGCATCCATGGTCCAGAGCCAGGCATCCTTGAAATCCGCGCTGCCCACACCGATCAGGCCGTTTGTGCCCGCGTCATTCCAGCCGAGGAATGATGGGAAGCCCAGTTCGCGCTTTGCAGCCTGCGCATCACCGGGATTGGTAGCAGCCGCGAGATCGATCCAGTGCACGACGTCGCCCGCCAGCGACACGACGCCGAGCCGTCCGCTGTTGACCTGCACGTCACCGACTTTGGTGCGCCCGTCTCTGGCCTCGGTGTAGCCGGACTCCGTGATCCAGAACGGAACCTGCACGCGCCGCGGCCCGCCCGGGGCGCCGCCGCTCTGGCTGGCCGTGGCGATCAGCGCGTAGCTGCCGGCGGGATCGACGGCGAGCGTGAGCACCCGTTCGTCGCGTTCCAGATACACGGTATGAAGCGAATCACGTGCATCCAGCGCATGCCGCTCGTCGCGATTCTCCGTGTTGCGTGCAGCCTGCCGGCGGATGTACTCGAACAACGCCTTCTGCTGATCCTCGAGGAAGCCGCGTTGACCCTGTGCCGGCCGGGCCTCTGCGGGCGCGGGACCACTACGGAAGTCCGTGATCTGGCGCAGGCCGCCGCCTTCCAGCGCCATTTCGAACAGGTTGTTATCACTCAGGTAGTAGAGCGCCCCGCCGTCCCGGCGCCAAACGGGCGCGCTCTCGATGGACCGCGTGTGCGTCAGCTGGCGAACGGCGAGCGTGGTCCGATTGATGAGGGCGAGATCGCCATTCGACGAGACCGCTCGCCATTTGCCGTCCGGCGATTCCGGTCCCGACGCCAGCAGCACGCTGAGCGAATCGGCTTCGCGGTCCGTGAGCTTCTGCGGTTCGCCCCCGCGCGCGGCCACGCGGTACAGGGCTGGTGTCGCATCCCAGGGCTGGCCGCCGGGCACCCAGCGGAAGAAGATCCACTGACCGTCATCGCTCCAGCGAACGGACGACGGCGCCTGACCCACCAGCTCGGGTCCGCGCATGATGTTCGCAATGGCCAGGTCGAAATGCGGTGCCTGCTGCGCCGTGAGCCGGGCGGCGCCCAGCGAGAGCACCACCACAAGGGCGGGGAATTGCGCCCTCTTCATGTGAAACCTCCTGCGGCCTGGAGTTCAGTCGCCGAACGAGACGCCCAGATCTCGCGCCGTCTGTACCGTGTCCGAATCGAGGGGAACACGCTTGATCTGCTGGATGGCCTGATCGAGGGGAACGGGCCGGATTTCCGGTGGGTCCAGCGCCACCATGACGCCAAACTGACCCGCCGCCGCGCAGCGCACAGCGGCCGCGCCGAAACGCAGCGCAATCAGACGATCGTACGACGTGGGTGAGCCACCGCGCTGCAGGTGTCCCAGGACCAGTGAGCGGGTCTCGCGGTTGGTGCGGTGCGCAATCTGGCGCGCGATTCGCTCACCAGCGCCACCCAATCGCGCTTCCTTTCCCGGCGCACCTGCCTCCACGTATGACGCCTCGCCACCCTTCGGAATCGCACCTTCCGCCACGACTGCGATCGCGAAGTTGCGACCCTCACGGTATCGCTCCTCGATCTTGGCGCACACCCGCGCCAGATCGTACGGAATCTCCGGGATGAGAATGATGTCTGCGGAACCGCCGAGTCCGGCGTACAGCGCGATCCAGCCGGCGTTCCGCCCCATTACCTCCACCACCAACACGCGTTCGTGGCTCTCCGCCGTCGAGTGCAGCTTGTCGATGGCGTCACTGGCGGTCTGCACGGCAGTGTGGAATCCGAAGGTCACAAAGGTGAGACCCAGGTCGTTGTCGATGGTCTTGGGCACGCCCACGACGGGAAGTCCCTTGCGTGCCAGACCATTGGCAATACGCAACGAGCCGTCACCGCCGATTGCGATCAGGGCGTCGAAGCCGCTTCGCCGGAAGCTCTTGATGACTTCATCGCTCCGGTCGACGGTCACCATGGTGCCGTCCGGCCCGGGCGTGGGCCACTCGAATGGATTCGCGCGGTTGGATGTCCCGAGAATGGTGCCACCCAGATGCGTGATGCCACGCACGGAATCGCGGTCCAGCCGTACGATATCGCCATCGCCAAGCAGCGCGCCGTACCCGCGCTCGATGCCGAATACCTGCCACCCACGCCGCGTCGCGGACAGTACAACGGCGCGGATCACGGCATTCAGTCCTGGCGCGTCACCACCCCCCGTGTTGATCGCGATCCGGTTGATCGACATCAAAGCTGCTGCATACGGTCGCGGATTTCCTCCCAGCGCGGGTGCCGTCCGGTCTGCTTCTTCGAGTAGATCAACGTGCCGTCAACCGTCACCTCGAAGACGCCGCCGCGTGATTCCACGAGTTCCACCACGGTGTCCGGGTACGACTCGCGGATTCGCGCCTCCAGACCGGAGGCCATGGGGTAGTAGTTTCAGAGGCCGCAGTACTCAATGGTCATGCAATGCGCCACCACTCGCCTCCGGATCACGGGTGCGCCTACCCTACAGGTCGCCGCAGGGGGTGTCAACACGCGGCGAACCGTGCGAATGTCTCGTCGCTTCGGCGTCTGCGCAGGCGATCCGTGGCCCGGCTCGAAGGTGACCGATGCGCCGCTCCGCGCACGGTACCCACCGTGATGGGCGGCTTAAAGAAAGGAGCTCCGAGTGCCGACAGAACTTGATGTCAAGCGTGCGTTGCGGAAGGTGAAGGACCCTGAATTGAATCTGGATGTGGTGGTTCTCGGGCTGGTGTACGGGATCGAGATCCAGGACAACCACGTCCACGCGACGCTTTCCCTGACCTCCCCCTTCTGCCCGGCGGCCGGGCAGATCATCGAAGAAGCGCAGGCAGCCATCGAAGCCATCGAGGGGGTGGAGACCGCAGAAGTCGAGCTGACCTTCACGCCGCCGTGGACGCCAGAGCGAATGGATCCCATAATCCGGTCGTCGCTCGGTCTGTGATGTGCCGGCCGTACTGCGGAACCCCCTGCTGACCTGAGGCGCCATGGGTGTCACGCTCAACGGAATCGAGCTCGAGTGGCGTGAGCGCGGCGAAGGCGACGCCGTGATCTTCATCCACGGTTTCCCCTTCAACTCGGCAATGTGGGGCCAGCAGCTGGCCGCGGTGCCCGCCGAGTGGCGAGGCATTGCGCCGGACCTGCGTGGCTTCGGGGCGAGCGAGACGGGCAACGAGCCGGTTCACACAATGGAGCTTTTCGCGCGCGACCTCGCCGCGCTGCTCGATTTCATGAACGTCGATCGCGTGGTACTCTGCGGCCTGTCGATGGGCGGTTACGTCGCCTTCGAGTTCTGGCGCCATTTCGCGGAGCGCGTGCGCGCGATCGTGCTGTGCGACACACGCGCCGGTGCCGACTCACCCGACACGCAGCGTGCCCGCCACCACCTCGCGGATCGCGTGCGCCTCGAGGGCCAGGCGCCGGTCGTGGAAGCGCTGCTGCCCAAGCTCCTCTCGCCCGCCACAACGCGGAAGAAGCCGGGGGTGGGTGCGATGGTGCGCGCCATGATGGAGGAGACTGCACCGGAGTCGATGGCGCGCACACTCCTGGGCATGGCCGCGCGCGCCGATGCCGAGCCGCTGCTCCGCACCATTGATGTGCCGGTGCTCGTCGTTGTGGGCGCGGATGACACGATCACCGGGCGTGGCCAGGCGGAAATGCTGGCGCGCGGAATTCGTGGTGCCCGCCTCGAGCTGATCGAAGCCGCCGGACACATGGCACCGCTGGAACAGCCTGAGGAGTTCAACGCCATCGTGGCCCAGTTCCTGGCCGGGTTGCCGAGGAACAGCCTGTCGATGCGCGCGTCCGCTCCGTTCTGAGGCGAGCCCCCGTTCACTTTTTCGGGCGACGTTTCTTTTCGGGAATCAGTTCCAGCTGCGGACCGTTCGCGTCGTCCTGATCAACCGCATCCTCTGACTCCACCGCGCGCTTCCTGCCGCCTGCCGTGCCCGGCGCCGGCTCTTCTTCTTCGCGCTCCTGCGCCACACGCGCCACTTCCACCACGCGATCGCCGTCATCCAGTGTAATAACGCGTTTGCCCTGCGTGGCGCGTCCCTGGATGGGTATCTGTGTTGCTTCGATGCGCGTGGCCTTGCCGCTGCCGGCGATCACCATGAGTTCATCGCCCTCGAGCAGCTCCTTCGCCGCAACCAGCTCGCCTGTCCTGGTAGTGACGTCCAGCGTGATGGTGCCCAGCCCGCCCCGCTTCTGCACCGGGTACTCCGACAACGGTGTGCGTTTGGCGTAACCCTGCTGCGTGATCGTGCAGAGCGAAGCGTCGCGTCGCACCACGACCATGCCGATCACGCTGTCGGCGCTGCGCAGCTGAATGCCGCGCACGCCCTGGGTTACGCGACCCATGGCGGCGATCTCCGACTCGGGAAAGCGAATCGCCCGTCCCGCACGCGTCACGAGTACGACATCCGCGCCAGCCTCGAGCAGCTGCACGTCGAGCAGCCGGTCCTCATCCTGCAGCCGGATCGCCGCCAATCCGCTGCCCCGAGTGCTCGCGAACTGATCGAGCGTGGTACGCTTGACCGTGCCGTTCGCAGTGAGGAACAGCACGGAGCGGTCGGCGGAGAACTCACCCACCGCCAGCAGTGCCGCCACGCGCGCGCCCTTGTCCAGCGTCAGCACCTGCGCCAGCGCCCGGCCGCGACTGCTGGGCCCCGCTTCCGGCACGTCCGTCACAGCCAGCGCGTGCACCTGTCCGCCATCCGTGAAACAGAGCAGCGTCTCCGCTGTGCTGGCCACGAAGACATGCTCGAGGAAGTCATCCTCGTACCGGTCCATGCCGGACTGCGCCACGCCCCGCGCCACCCGCCGGCGGTACACGGCCATGGGCGCGCGCTTGATGTAGGACGCGTGACTCAGCGATATGACAACCTGCTCCTGCGCCTCCACATCCTCGACTTCCAGCTCCTCCGCTTCGTCCACGATGGTGGTGCGGCGCTCGTCGCCGAATTCGTCCACCACTCCAGCCACTTCCTCCAGCAGCAGCGCCCGCTGCCTCGCCTCGCTGGCGAGCAGGGTCTCCAGCTCCTTGATGCGCTTGCGCAGCTCACGCTGATCCTTGCGCAGCTGCTGCGCCTCCAGGCTGGTCAGCCGTCCCAGCCTCATGCTGAGGATCGCTTTCGCCTGCTCCTCCGTCAGCTCGAATTCCGTGCGCAGCGCGGCCGCCGCAGTTTCCTGGTCCCTGGACGCCCTGATGATGGCGATCACTTCCTCGATGTTGTCGACCGCGATGATCAGCCCGTCCAGGATGTGCGCCTCGCGTTTCGCCTGCTCCAGGTCGAAGCGCGCGCGGCGCTGGATCACTTCCAGACGGTGATCGCGGAAGTGCTCCAGCATCTGCTTGAGGTTGAGTTCGCGCGGCGTCCCATCCACCAGCGCGAGCATGATGGCGCCGAAGGTCGCCTGCAGGTGGGTCTGCTTGTAGAGCGTGGCCAGCAGCGGACGCGTGCGGGCACCGCGCTTCAGCTCGACCACCACGCGAATGCCCTCGCGATCGGACTCGTCGCGCAGGTCGGACACGTCGGCCACCTTGTTCGAGCGCGCCAGCTCCGCGATCTGCTCGATCACCTTGGTCTTGGACACGCCGTACGGCAGCGCCGTGATAACAATCTGTTCGCGCCCGCCGCGCAGCGCTTCACGGTGCAGCGCGGCGCGCATGATCATGCGCCCGCGTCCCGTGCGATAGGCGTCGCGAATGCCGTCGCGGCCCACGATGTAGGCGCCCGTCGGGAAATCCGGACCGGGCACGTGACGCATCAGATCCTCGACCTCACAAGCCGGGTGCTCTACCAGGTAGCGCAGCGCAGCCCCCACTTCGCGCAGATTATGGGGCGGGATATTGGTGGCCATGCCCACGGCGATGCCGGCACTGCCGTTCACCAGCAGGTTGGGAAACTTCGCGGGCAGCACGGTGGGCTCTTCGCGCTGGTCGTCGAAGTTGGGAATGAAGTCGACCGTCCCCTTGTCGATGTCGGCCAGCAGCTCGCCCGCCAGCCGCGTCAGCCTGGCCTCGGTGTACCGGTACGCGGCCGCGTTATCGCCATCGATGGAGCCGAAATTGCCCTGCCCATCAATGAGCGGGTAGCGCAGCGAGAAGTCCTGCACCATGCGCACGAGCGCGTCATAGACCGCCATGTCGCCATGCGGGTGGTATTTGCCCAGCACATCGCCCACCACCGTTGCGCTCTTCTTGTACGGCCGTCCGGGCAACAGTCCGGCTTCCTGCATCGCGAACAGGATGCGCCGGTGCACCGGCTTGAGTCCGTCACGCACGTCGGGCAGGGCGCGCTGGACGATCACGCTCATCGAGTAGTCGAGGAACGACTGCCGCATCTCGTCTTCGATCAGACGCGGCAGCACACGCTCCCTCCGGGTCGGCATCACCATCGTCTTCTGTCACTCCGCCAAACAGCGAGTGTGGGCGCGTCGCCAGCGGCGGCGCGCGCGAAGCAGAAAGAGTTCGGCTTTCGTTCGGGGAACGCAAGGACGCGGAGAATGGAGCCGGCGCGGTGCGCTCGCGTGTCGCCTGTTATCCGTTGCCCTCCGACGCCTCACGCAGCTGGGACAGGGTTTCCTCGAATTCCGCGGCCATGCCGGGATGACCGTGGCGACTCGCTGCCTCGAGGCCCTGTGCGTAGGCCTCGAGCGCTTCGCGGTTCTGCCCGAGCCGCCAGAGTGCCTGGCCCAGTCTGCCCCACGCGTTACCCTGGTCATCAGTGCGGGACAGATACTCGCGCAGCAGCGTCACCACCTCCTGCCAGCGACTCAGCTTTTCATATTCCATGGCCAGCGCGAACAGGATGCGTGCATCCCCGGGGTTGCGCAGACGCATGGCCTCGAGTGCTTCCAGCCGTGCCTGGCTCATGATGCGGGGGCGGGTGCGCCGCCCAGGCTCAGCACGCTGCCCACCGCGAAGACGGTGACAGCGCCGATCACGTTGTGCCAGAGGAATGCGACGGACGGCACGGCGAAGTTGACGATACCCACGGCGCTCATCCCCGCGATCAGTCCCCAGAACGCACCGCGCGCGCTGGCCGGCTTCCACATCGCCAGCAGAAACACGCCCAGGATCGAGCCATAGAAGAACGAACCGTAGCGGTTGACCACCTGGATCAGCGAGCCGAGAGCCACGGAATAGACAGCGACAATGCACGCAAACACGCCCCAGAAGCCGGTGGCAATGCGGGACACGCGCAGGATCACCGCATCGGGTGCGTCAGGCCTGACACGGCGTTTGTAGAAATCGATCACGGTTGCTGTCGAGAGAGCATTCAGTTCGGCTGCAATGCTGGACATGGCCGCGGCCAGCACGCCGGCAATGAAGAGGCCTGCGAGGCCGATGGGCAGCTGCCCCAGCACGAAGCGCGGGATGATGAAGTTTACATCCGCCGCATTGTCGCCGGTCACACGTGATACCAGGGCCAGCGCGCTGTCGCGCACCTGCTGGACATCCGCTTCGCGCTCGCGGAACGTCTGTCTCGCCTGCGCGCCCGCGGTCGCATCGCCACCGTGCCGCGCACCCGCGACCGCATCGGCAGCCGCCCGCCGCGCCGCGAACGCGGCGTCGAAGTGCGCCTGCAATGCGGCGTATTCCGCGGGCGCTGCCTGCTGCGCGCGCGCTTCCTGCGCCGGATTGAAGAGCAGCGGCGGTTGCACGAAGAGATAGAACACGAAGACCAGGATGCCCACGAGCAGCACCAGCGCCTGCAGCGGGATCTTCCAGTAGGCGCTGAGCAGAAGCGAGCTGCGCGCCGCATCCACTGATTTTGCCGTCAGGTGCCGCTGCACCTGGCTCTGGTCCGTTCCGAAATACGACATCATGAGGAAAGTGCCGCCGATCAGGCCCGACCAGAACGTGTACGTCTCTGTCAGGCTGAAATGGAAATCGAAGGTGCGCAGGCGGCCCACGGCACCGGCAATGGAAAGCGCATCGCCGGCTCCAACACCATGAGGCAGTCCGGCAAGCAGCACGATGACCATGGCCACCAGCGAAAAGACGATGAGCGCCATCTGCTTCACATCGGCCCAGGCCACGGCCTGCACACCCCCCAGCATCGTGTACAGCACGGCGGGCACGCCGAACAGTGCGACGGAGAGGCCCACATTCCAGCCGAAGATGGATGCGAAGATGACGGCGGGCGCCGAGATGATCACGCCGCAGGACATGCCGCGAGAAAGCAGGAAAAGGAACGCCGTTAGTGTGCGTGTGCGCGCATCGAAGCGGCGCTCCAGATACTCATATGCCGTGTAGACTTTCGCGCGATAGAGGAACGGCACGAGCGTCACGGAGAGAATGACCATGGCCAGAGGCAGCCCGAAATAGAACTGCACGAAGCGCATGCCGTCGGTGGCGCCCTGTCCGGTGGTGCCGATCATGGTGATGGCGCTCAGCTGCGTGGCCATCACGGAGAGGCCGACCACCCACCACGGCAGACTGCGCCGCGCCAGCAGGTAGCCTTCGACGTCGTCCGCGCGGCGCACGCGCTTCAGACCATCCCAGACCACCCAGACGATGTATGCGGCAACGATCAGCCAGTTGATGGGATGCACGCTCAGCCGTTCCCGAAATGCGACTGCAGCAGCCAGAGGAGAAGCAGACTGATCACCTGCAGCACCATGACCTGGACGGCGACCCGGCGCAGACGGGCGCGTGCCGCTGCATCGTCCGCTTCACCGCCCGGCGCGACGGAGGGGGCGTCCTCAGTAGAGGGATTCATCACGTGGCAGGTCGCGTCTCAGATCGCGACGGATTCGAGCTGCCGCAGTCGCGTGCCCGGCACCCACTCGCTGATGTATCCGGTAATGGCCGAGGCCGCGACCGTGTACGGTGAAGCGAGATAGAGCTGTCCGGGACCTGAACGACCCGGGAAGTTGCGGTTCTGTGAGCTGATCGTCACCTCATCGGCGCGACGGCTGGTGCCCGGACCTGCGGCAATGCAGGCGCCGCAACCAGGCTCGATGAACTCCGCGCCCAGCTCGCTGAACAGATCCAGATAACCCTGCTGTTCGCAGTACTGCCGCACCTCCTGCGAGCCGCATTGGATGAACATCTTCACGTCCGGGTGCACACGCAGACCCTGGGCACGCGCCGCGCTCAGCACGCTCGCGTACATGTCCATATCCTCTTTCTTGCCCGCAGTGCAGGAACCCGCATACGCCACTTCGATGCGCACCGGCTCGTCGCCCAGCTCGTCTACGTACAGGCCGTTGCCTGGATCGCCCGGCAACGCCACCATGGGCCGCAGCTGCGACGCATCGATCTCGATGACTTTAACGTACTCGGCGTCGGGATCAGAGTAGAGGCCAGCGCACAGCGCCTCCGCGCGGGAACGATCCATTCCGCGCTCGGTCACGAGGTAGTCAACGACGCGCGCATCCGGCGCGATGATGCCGGTGAAGGCTCCCACCTCCGCCGCCATGTTCGTCATTGTGGCGCGCTCGTCGACGCTCAGCGCCTCCACCGCCGGCCCGGCGTACTCGATGATCTGACCGATGGCGTGGCCATCCCTGATGTACGGATGGCGCAGGATCTCCAGCATGAAATCCTTGGCGGTCACGTTCGCCGGTCGCTCGCCGCGCACAATGACGCGGAACGACGGTGGCACCGAGACGCGCACATCTTTCGTGATCCACGAATTGAAGATCGCGGTGGTGCCCACGCCGAAAGCGATGCATCCTGCCGCGCCCGAATGTGGTGTGTGGGAATCCGTGCCCACGATGATCATGCCGGGCTCGGCGTACGACTCCAGCATCTTCGAATGGCAGATCGCTTCCGAGCCGAGACGCGCCCCCAGTCGCTCGCCGAACAGACGGACACCCTGCTTCGCCGCAAACGTGCGCTGCTTGACCTCCAGCTGCCTCGCCACGTCGAGCAATCCCAGCTGCACACGCTCGGGAGGCATCACCTCGTGCAGGTAGGTCAGATGGTCGCGGAACATGAGGATCGACGATGGGTCCGTCACCATGGCATCCGTGCCCAGCTTCTGCTCGAAGAAGATGGCCGCCATGGGAGTCACGTATTCGTGTGAAAAGCGCAGATCCGTGCGCACGAAGCCGCTGTCACCCGGCTGCACCCAGGGCACGCCGAATCTGCCCTGCGACGCATCCACCACCCAGCGCGAAGCGAAGATCTTCTCCGCGATGGTCATGGCCCGGTGCGCCGCCGTCGATCCCGGCGCAACCGGCCGCTGTGAGGAAACCTGCGGCAGCGCCACGCGCCCCTGCAGGCGAGCCACGTTGTACTCGAAAAGCCCGCCATACTCGATGATGCCGCGCGTTATGGGATCCACGCCGTCCGTGAACACTTCGAGCGCGATCTCCTCGCCCGCGCGCAGCCGCTCGATCAGCGAGAAGTCCGTCGTCGTCAGTATGCCGAGGTTCTGGCAGTTCTCGTTGTAGATGCGCTCGATGTTCTCCGCGATCACGACGTGGATGCCGGCGATCAGCTCGGCATACGGCGACTGCTCGCGCGAGCTTCCCTTGCCCCGCCGCTTGCCGCTGACCGAGCAAACGAATCCGCCCTTGCGCACCAGTCCGCGTTTCACCGGAAATTCACCGCCCGCGCGCAGGCCGAGATAGGGGAACTCGCCCAGCGTCTCATCGAAGTAGTAGCAGATGTAGGCAGGCGTGATCTCGTCGGTGGAGATCTGGTCGCGCAGCTTGCCCCGCAGCTCGTCCGTGAATGGCAGATTCTCGCCGTCGAGCTGACGCTTCATCAGCTCGGCATCATCGACCAGAAACAGGACGCGCCCATCGAAGCGGAGTCGCGGCGGCCGCTTCTCCACCATGAGTTTCATGAGGTCGGTCTGCATCTCCGCTCCTCTTACGTGCTGGATGTGGAGCCCGTAATCTGACCCGCGCCATTCGCGACGGGCAAGGTCGCATTCGGGCCCGGCGCCGCTCTCACAACTGGAGGCGACCCATGTTCGAGCACCACAGGTATGCCCCGCAGCGTACCCGCGCGGCTATCGTCGGATCCTGCTTTTTCGCCGCCTTCGCTCTGCTCGAACCCGCGCCCGCCAGCGCGCAGAATCGACTCAAGGTCTACATCTCTGCGGACATGGAGGGCGTGGCCGGCGTGGTCACGCCCGATCAGCTCGGTCCCACTGGTTTCGAATACGCCAAAGCTCGCGAATGGATGACCGGCGAAGTGCTCGCCGCCATTCAGGGCGCACGCGACGCCGGCGCCACGGAGATCGTGGTCAGCGACTCTCACGGCAATGGCGAGAATCTGTTGCCCGATCAGCTGCCAGCCGACGTTACGCTGATCCGCTCCTGGCCGCGGCCGCTCATGATGATGCAGGGCATTGATTCGACCTTTGCCGCCGCCGTGTTCATCGGCTATCACGCGTCCACCAGCAACACGGCGGGCGTGCGCGCGCACACCATCTCGAGCGCCCGCCTCACCCGCGTGACGCTCAACGGCACGCCCATGCCCGAGTCCGGCATCAACGCCGCGATCGCCGGTCAGTTCGGGGTTCCCATCGTGATGATCTCGGGCGACGACGTCGCCGTCCACGAGGCACAGGGTCTCATCGGAGCGATCGAAGGCGCGGAAGTGAAGCGCGCCATCAGCTTCCACGCGGCCGCCACGCTCACACCCGCGGCCGCGCAGGCGCTGATCCGATCTCGTGTGAAGGCGGGCGTGGAGCGTCGCGCACAATTCCACCCGCTCGTGATGCGTGGCCCCATTACGCTCGACGTGAGCTTCAAGAACTACCGGCCTGCCGAGCTGCTCGCATGGCTGCCCATCGTGCAGCGCCGCGACTCGCACACCATCCGCTACAACGGACCGGACATGGTGGCCATTTCCCGTTTCCTCGAGTTCATCACGACGTACTGCATTGACCTCGAACCGTGAGTCGGCCGTGCCGCGAGCCGCCCGAAGCGCCAGCGGGTCCGTATTGGCTCAGTGAACCGTTGTTTTCTGGCTGTTGAGGCGGACGGGCCGCGGGCGCACCAATTTCGCCTGAACACGGGGGGCGGCGCGAACGGCCACGCATGCCGGCCGCCACAGCGGGTGGCTGAATGGTGGGGAATTCCTGTCAGCCGGGACGTCTATAATCCTGCGTCATTGGCGAAGCCAGCACCGTGCTCACCCCCGATGCATTGCCGCGGGCTCCCGGCCTGTCGGCGCGCGGACCTCCGGCGCGCGTCCTCAGGCCGGGATGCCCCCGCCGCCCCCTGTCGCGCGCTGACCCGCAAGCGCACTATGCCCGTACCTGTGTCTCTCCGGCACAGCGTCACATTACCGTGAGGCGTCGCCTGGCACATCATCCGATTCTCTCACTGGCGACGACCGTCGCCCCCGGACCAGAATGGCTGCAGCTCGATCTGCTCGGCCGATTGCTGCTCGCTGCAGTGCTGGGCGCGGCCGTGGGCCTCGAGCGTGAATCGGCCGGCAAGGAAGCCGGGCTGCGCACGACGATTCTGATCTGCGTGGGCGCCGCGCTGCTCACCAACCTGTCGTCCGCCCTCGCCGCCGGACCCGGCGCGGATCCCACACGCATCACCGCGCAGATCGTCACGGGTATCGGCTTCCTCGGCGCCGGCGTGATCCTGCACCACCGCGGACACACACACGGACTCACCACCGCGGCCACCATTTGGGTGGTGTCCGCCATCGGCATTGCCGCCGGCGGACGCCGCTACGTCGCCGCGATCGGCGCTACCCTGCTCGTGCTGATCATCCTGGTTCCGCTGCGCTGGTGGGAACAGCGCCTCGAGAAACGCAGGCGGGACGTCTCAGCCCAGGGTTAGCCACGCAGCCGGTACGGATTTGCAGGCGACGACAGCGATCAGCGTTGCCGTCGTTCCCGCGTGCGGAATATCTTTGCAACCCCCTGCGCAATCCCGAAGCCGGAGGCTACCATGCGATACCCGCTGCTCACGACGCTTGCGGCTACCCTCGTGCTCGCTTCCACGGCCGCCGCACAACAGCCCGATCGCATCACGCTCGCGGACTACCTGGAGTGGGAGACCGTCAGCGGTCCGCAGTTGTCGCCCGATGGCCGGCAGATCATCTACACGCGCGGCTGGATCGACAAGCTCAATGACCGGCACGCGTCGTCGCTGTATATCATGAATGCCGACGGCAGCAGGCCGCGCAAACTGCTGGATGGCTCCGCTCCGCGCTGGTCGCCCGACGGCACGCGCGTGGCCTACCTCGCACAGGGCGAGCCCGGCGGCACACAGATCTTCGTGCGCTGGATGGACGCCGAGGGCGCGGTGACGCAGGTGACGCACACCACCAATGCGCCCGCCGATCTGCAGTGGTCACCCGATGGCAGGAGCATCGCGTTCCGCATGCTCGTGCCCGCGACCAGCAATGGCTGGCGCGTCGAAGGCCAGGTGGCCGGCATGCGCCCGCGCAACGCGCACTGGACAGAGGCGCCGCGCGTGGTCGAGAAGCTCGACTACCGGCAGGACCGCGAGGGCTTCACCGCCGATGGCGTGCAGCAGCTCTTCCTGGTTCCCGCGGATGGCGGCACGCCGCGCCAGGTCACCAGCGGTGACTGGAGTGTGGGCGCGCCCAACTGGACGCCCGACGGCAGGACCCTCGTGTTCTCGTCGGGTCCGCGCATTGAGGACGCCGAATACGCGTGGCGTGAGTCCGACGTCTTCGCCGTGGACGTTGGCAGCGGCAGGATCCGCCAGCTCACCACCCGCAAGGGGCCGGACAACGGCCCGGCCATCTCGCCGGATGGCAGGTTCATCGCCTACACCGGCTACGATTGGACCACCGACACCTGGGTGGACTCCAAACTCTATGTTATGGGCAGCGACGGCTCCGCCTCACGCGTCCTGGCGGATATCGATCGCTCGCCGCAGAACCTCATATGGGCACCCGATGGCACCGGCGTCTATTTCAGCGCGCAGAATGAAGGCGCGCAGAACCTCTACTTCGCGCCGCTCAGCGGGCAGCTGAAAAAGATCACCGATGGCAAGCACATGCTGAGCGTGGATGACATCCACGCTGACGGCAGCGCCGTGGGCACCCTCACATCGCCCAAGGATCCGGGCGACATCGTCAGTTTCAATCTGAAGAAACCCACTGAATTCCATGAGCTGACCGATGTCAACGGTGACATCCTCTACGGCAAGAAGCTGGGTGACACCGAGGAGATCTGGTACACGTCCGTCGACGGCGTGCGTGTCCAGGGCTGGATCGTCAAGCCGCCCGACTTCGATCCCGCACGCAAGTACCCGCTCATGCTGACCATCCACGGCGGACCGCATTCGATGTTCAATGTCGGGTTCAATTTCGGATACCAGGAACACGTCGCCAACGGCTACGTGCTGCTTTACCTGAACCCGCGGGGCAGTACCGGATATGGCAGCAGGTTCGGCAACATGATCAAGTACGCATACCCCAGCAAGGACTTCGATGACCTCATGAAGGGCGTCGACGCAGTGATCGCGAAAGGTTACGTCGACACTGACAACATGTTCGTGTTCGGCTGCAGCGGCGGCGGCGTGCTCACCGCATGGACCGTCGGCCACACCGACCGTTTCGCCGCGGCCGCCGCCATGTGCCCGGTGATCGACTGGATCAGCTTCGTCGGTACCACGGATGGCCCCAGCTGGTATTACAACTTCGAGAAGCTGCCCTGGGAAGATCCCGCCGAGCACCTGCGCCGCTCGCCGCTGATGTACGTGGGCAACGTGAAGACACCCACCATGCTCATGACCGGCGTACTCGATCTGCGCACCCCGATTTCGCAGACTGAGGAGTTCTACGAGGCGCTCAAGCTGCGCAAGGTGCCCACAGCCATGGTGCGCTTCAACGAGGAATTCCACGGCACCTCGTCGAAGCCGTCCAATTTCCTGCGCACGCAGCTCTACCTTCGCGACTGGTTCAAGAAACACGCGCGGGGTGCGTTCCGCGCCGTGACCGCGACCAGCAGCGGTAACTGATCGTTAGGGTAACGTGCAGCTGACGCTGCGGCAGCGGCGGGGTGCGGCCGGATGCACCCCGCCGCATTGCGTCCGGCCATGATCGTCACGGTCACGCCCAATCCCTCGCTCGATCTGCTCTATGAGGCCGGGCGCCTCCTGTGGGATGATGCCAACCGCATCGCCGAGCCTCGGCGCCGGCCCGGCGGCCAGGGTATCAACGTGGCGCGTACGGCACACGTCCTCGGCGCGGACGTTACCGCGCTGGCACTGCTGGGCGGCGCCACCGGCTACGAACTGCGGGTGATCCTGCAGGAAGAAGGCACGCCGCTGCGCGCTGTTCCGGCTGCCTTGCCGACACGGCTTTTCGTGGCCGTTCGAGAGCGGGAAGCCCGCCGCGCGCTTCTGCTCAACAGCCCCGGTCCGGACCGCACTGCCGCCGAAGCCGACCAGCTGCTGCGCGCACTCGCTGAACTCCTGCGAGAGCGGCCCCGCCGCTGGGTGGCTGCATGCGGCAGCCTGCCACCCGGTTTCCCCGCGGATTTCTACGCCCGCGCAGGCGCTGCGGCACGTGCGGCAGGCGCTCGCTTCGTTCCCGATTGTGACGGCGATGCGCTCCGTCTCGCAGCGGCAGCCGGCTGCGACCTGCTTGTCCCCAATCAGCACGAGGCCACGCGGCTTCTCGGGCACGTTGCAGGCGACGACGCCACGTCCGCCGCCGCCGCGGCCGTCGAGCTGCTCGCACTGCCCTGTCCGATGGCGGCGATTACGCTCGGTGCGCGAGGCGCCGTGCTGGCGACGCGCGCCGGCGTCTGGCATGCCAGTGGGCCTGCGCAGGAGGGCTCTGCGGTTGGCGCCGGCGATGCCTTCCTCGCCGGTTTGCTGATCGCTCTCGAAATGGGTGTGGGCGAAGCGGAGGCGCTGCGTCGGGCGACGGCCTGCGGCAGCGCTGCGCTGGTGGCTCCGGGCAGCGCCATGCTCACCCCAGCCGCGTTTCAAGAAGCTCTTGCTGTGACGCAGGTTACGCGCATCTGACCAGGCCGGCCGGGGCACCCGCCGGAAACGCGGTGCGGGGGTGTCGTTCGGTCGCGTAAAGCCCGCCCGCCGCACGGCCGATACTCGAATTGCGGTGGCAGGGCTCTCGCCGATCGCACTGGCAGGCGGGGTCAGGGACAGACTCTTACGCGTCGGACAACAGGAAGCCGGCAGGCCGGTGGCTCGCGTGGGCGTGCAGGTACGCGCGGGCCACGCACGCGTTGCTTGACTTTGCAGAGGCTGGCGAGCATCTTGACGCCGCCGCAGGATCAGGCAGAGGTGTCCTCCCCGTACACTTGGCTGTCTGGCAGGCGGGTGGAGAATTCGCTTGACCCCGAAAAGGGCCAAACGTATTTTGCCCCGCTCGGCTCGTTCGATGTCCGGGCGAGCCCACGCGGCAATTGCTGCTGAATCACTCGTGAATCGCGGACCCGGGGTTGGATCGCCCGATTCGATCCTCCGGTACCCTCGGGCCCGACGCTGCGTCTTCCACAGCACGACGACGCGCTCGACGATCGAGTCAGGAAGCAGACAGCCGCTGGCGGTTTCGGAGTTCCGTACATTTCACCCCGTAAGGGAGGAATCGCATGAAGACACAAAGGTCAGCCTTTCTCAGGCTCGCGCTCGGTATGGCGGTGCTGGGTGGGATGGCGGCGTGCTCGGACAAGACGTCGGTCGTCATTCCACCGAATCCGCCGCCTGCGCTCCAGGTGACGGTTTCCCCGGTGAACGGGCTCACGCTGGCGGTCGGTCAGACCGGTCAGGTCGTGGCTTCGGTCACCGGCGGTGACAGCACCGCGGCGCACACGGTCACGTGGACGTCGTCCAACACGGCCGTCGCCACCATCGCCGCCAACGGCAACGTCGTCACGGTGACGGGCGTGTCCGCAGGCGTGAGCACGATCACAGCAGCGGCAACGGCCGACGCGAACGTCAAGGGTTCCGTCTCCGTTACCGTAACACCGGCCACCACGACGCTGCCGCCGACGATCAACATCTCGGCGATCACGTTTGGTGCGACCAACGTTCCGGTGAATGAAAACAACGTGTTTGGCCAGATCGAGATCCAGCTGAATCTCACTGTGCCCACGGGCGCAAAGATCTCGGCCGTCAAGGTCCTGGCGAACAACACGGAAATCTACTCCCAGACATTCACCAGCCCCGAGCTGGGCTCGGCAGATGAGGCGGAAGCGTCGGACCTGCTGGTCGCCAGCTGGAACACCGGCGACTTCGACCGCACGCTGCCGGCTACGGTGGGCACGCGTCAGGGCAAGTACAAGAATGGCCCGACGACGATCACCGCACAGGTGGTCGGCACGCAGGGCACCATCACGGCCACGACCAGCAAGCAGATCGTGCTGAACAACGTGCCGTTCATCTTCGTGAACCGGTCCGGCCCCAGCGGCTCGTCCTGCACCACCGGACAGCTGGTGGCGGGTCTCGGCAATCTCTGGTGCACGGGCGACATCGTCTTTGATGCGGTCGGCGTCAGCTTCTCCGGCGACACCAATGACGACATAGCCAGCATGACCCTGACCGGTGCTGCCAACACGAACAAGACGATCCAGGATGCCACGGCGCCCTTCCAGCTCACGCTGCAGAAGGCGTCGACCCCGAGTGCCTCGAGCATTGCCGCCTGGGAGTGGCCGGGCGTCTCGTTCGCTGTCAACTCGGTTACCGTGGGCGGGCAGCCGGGACCGAACTGCATCGTCACCAACGCCACACCGTCGCCGCTCAACCTGAACTGCGCGGTGGGTGGAGGTGCGGTGCTGCTCCAGAATCCGCTCAATGAGGACAACGTGGCGCCGGTGGTGACGCTGTTCGACCTCACGCCTGCCACGCTGGGCTGCCTGAATCCGGGCGGCTGCTACGTCAATGGCGCGTTCGCATTCGCTCCGCGCGCCGGGTTCTTCACCTATCAGGACATCGGCGTGAGCGGTCCGGCGGGTTCTACCTGCGGCACGGGTACGGGCTGCACCGCGGCATTCCAGGCCGGTCCTGCGGGAAGCCTGATCCCGGTCACCACGGGTAACGACCTGGCCGAGTCGGTCACGTCGCAGACCTACATTTCCTCGGCGACAGTGGCAGACAAACTCGCCAATTCACGCACGGTGTTCGCAGGTCCGGTGGCGGCAACGCCGCTGACCTCGGCAACGGGCGCGCAGCTGTTTGGTGAAGATCGCACGGCGCCGACCGCGACGGTCGCGGGCGTTGCCAACAACTCGACGAACCCCGCCATTCCGGCATCGCCCGCGGCGACGTGGACGGTCAGCTACTCGGATGGTGGTGTCGGCCCCTCGGGCTTCACGGCTAACCCCGTGTTCGCTCAGCTCAAGAAGACGCTGCCCGCGGGCGCTACATGCTACGACCAGCCGTTCAACCTGCCGCTGGGCACGGTGGCATGCCTCACGAGCACGGGTGCAGTCAACTACCGCGCTGATGATGGCATCGCCCTCGTCGATCCCGCGCAGGAAGGCTACTGGGAGCTCAACGCCTACGTGCTGGATCAGGCGCTGAACTGCAGCGGTCAGGCCAGTTCGGGCGCATGCCCGCCGGCCACGCCGACGATCTCCCGTATCACCCTGATCGATGTGACGGTCCCCGTGGTCGGTGGTATCTCGGGTCCGTCCTCACTGCCCGGTGGCGCCAGCGCCACGTGGACCGCGGGCCTGTCGGACAACGTCGACCTCGGCAGCATCACGCCGTCGCTCGATTATGGTGCCTTCCCCACGTTCTCGTCGCCGAAGGTCACACTGGGCGCGTACGGCGTGGCGGATGGTCTGGTCAGCACGACGACGGGCAGCTACACGACGCCGTCGTTCATGCGGGCCATTGAAGGCACGCTGGCGACCGGTCGGGCCAATGCGGCCGTCCAGGAAGCCACCACGGTCCGCTTCGACGTCCGTGACGTCGCGACGAACCTGACGACAGCGACCCTGGGCATCAATCCGGCCGTCGAGTTTGCGACGAGCGGACCGGTCCCGTCGCTGACAGTTGCACCCAATGACGCGATCTTCGCGCCGGTCAATGTGGCGCACGGCAATTTCCTGCAGCTTGCGCCGTCGAATGCCACGGTTTGCCGCGGTACAGCCGCACAGTGCACGGTGAACCCGGCGAGCACCGTTCTCAGCGCCACGATGACGCGGTCCGAACGCAACGTTCGCGAATCCGTTCGTGCGCGTCGAGTTCTACTACCAGGATCCCGCGAACGGCCGCTGGTACTTCATCGGCACGGGCACGGCATCCGCTTCGGACAACACGATCACTTCGACCCGTACGTGGACGTACTCCGCGACGTGGACAGTGACCGGCATTCTCGATTCGTCCGGCGCCAACCTGATCAACACGGTTCCTGTGGTGGCGGTGGGCGTATTCAGCAACGGTTCGGCCGTTGCGTCGACGGCGGGCGGCGCCTTCGCGGCGTTCCCGACGGCGGCCACAGCGGGCGGCTTCGTCAACGTGGCGATCGCAGCCACCTGATCCTCTCCCGGTAGTTTGGGAAGAGCACGAAAGGGCTCCACCGCAAGGTGGGGCCCTTTCCATTTTCTGGTGCTATGATCAGGCTGTGATCACCTCCACCCGCGTCCAGCCTGATCTCGTGACGCTGCACCGGCGTACGCTGCGTGCAGTCGCGCTCGTGGTTGTTCCCGATGCGAGCTCCGCTGCCGAGGACGACTGGCTGGAATTCGAGCGCATCGTTTACAGTGCGATCGCCGCCAGGCCGCAGAAGCTCCGCAGTCAGCTCGCCCTGTTCCTGCGCGTCATTGACTTCCTGCCCTGCCTGCGCTACGGCAGTCGCTTCGCTGGACTCCCTGAAGCAAAGAGGGTGGCGTTTCTCGAGGCACTGGAGCGCGCGCCGCTGACTCTGCTGCGGCGCGGCTTCTGGGGTCTGCGAACACTCGTGTTCATGGGCTGGTATGCCCGGCCGGCCGCAGCCGAAGCGATCGGTTACCGCGCCACGCCAGCCGGATGGGATGCACGGCGATCGAACGAGCGTGGCAACGGCGCGAAATCCAGCCCGCCCGATGACTGAGCGCGCATACGATGTCGTGATCGTCGGATCGGGCGCCGGTGGCGGGACAGTCGCTGCCGCGCTCGGCCCGCTGGTGCGTGATGGCCTGCGCGTTCTCGTGCTCGAGCAGGGGCCTCGCCTGGGGGACCACGAGTTCACGGGCCGCGAGCTGGAGATGGCGCCCGTGCTGTACGAGGACGGCGGCGGCTTCCTCACTGCTGAAGGCACAATGACGCTGGCGTTCGGCCGCGTGTACGGCGGATCGACCGTCGTGTACACAGGCACTTCGCTGACTGCGCCGAAGCGTGTGATCGATGCCTGGAATGTGCCCGGCCTGGAGCACGCCGACCTCGCGCGCCGCAGCGAGAAGTACAGCGCGCAGAACAACGTGCACCTGCTGCCCGAAAGGGAGCTGAACCGGAATAACACGCTGTTCCGCGAGGGCTGTGAGCGGGCGGGTTATTCTTGCGAGCAGTTTCCCGTCAACCTGCGCGGCTGCCGCGGCTCCAGCCTGTGCAACCTGGGCTGTCCCAATGCGGCGAAGCAGGGCACCAACCGCGTGCAGCTGCCCGCAGCGGAGCGGGATGGCGTCGAGGTGGTGACACGAGCAGAAGCCTTGCGCATTGAGGAGAGAACGGTGCGTGTGCGTGTGCACCCCGCGCTGCCCGGACAGAAAGGCGCTGCCTCAGAGTGGGCTCCAGGCGACTACCGCGTGCAAGCGCGCTTCATCGTGGTGGCCGGTGGTGCGGTGGGCTCGAGCGCATTGCTCCTGCGCTCCGGCCTTGGCGCGCGCCTACCACGGTTGGGCCACGGGTTTACGTGTCATCCCGCGCACATCCTCGTCGCCGAACACGCGCAGCCCATCACCAACGATGTGGGACATCCCAAGAGCTTCTTCGTGGACCGGGCTGCGGAGGAAGGCTTCGTACTCGAGACCTGCATGTATTTCCCATTCACGACGGCGAAGAACCTCACGGGCTTCGGCAAGCAGCACAGCGATATCATGCACGCCTTCCCGCGACTCCAGATGATTCTCGTGCTCGCGTGCGACAGGGTGACGCCCGGCAATCGCATAACGACGGATGCGCGCCGTGGACCCGTGGTGCACTACCGCTTCACACGCGAAGTCATCGCAGCGACGGTGCGCGCCACACGTGCCGCGGCGAGGATTTTCTTTGCGGCGGGTGCCGTGCGCGTACACGCGCCCACCGCGGGGCCGCACACCATCGAAGCAGCCGAAGCAGCGGAACTGGACAGGCGAATTGATGGGCGGCGCTTCCTGCCTGGGACGACAACCGTTTCAGCGGCGCATCTGATGGGTGGTTGTGGCATGGGACGCGACGCGTCGGATTCTGTGACCGACGCATGGGGTCGTGTGCATGGCGTGCCCTGGCTGCGCGTCGCCGATTCCAGCCTGTTCCCCGACGCGCTCCAGATCAATCCCTACCTGACAGTCATGGCGCTGGCTGACAGGGCTGCCGAGGGCGTGCGCAAAGACCTGGCGTCTGCTTGAGGAAGCGCACTCAGTCGGTTGCCGGTCCCGCCAGCCCCGCTTCCGCGAGCACGATCAGGAGCGCGCGCTGAATGCCACGCGGTCCCTTGTCATTCAGCCACCATTCCTCCGGCGCATGGGCATTTCCGGCTTTGCCGCCGCTGCCGATGGTGATGGCGGGGATGCCCTTCGATATCGCGATGTTGGAATCCGTGGAGCTGATCTCGAGCTCCGGCTCCAGACCTAACTGGCGTGTTACGGCCTGTGCACGCTGAACGAATGGAACACCCGGGTCGATTTCACCCGACGGCCGGTCCCCAACCAGCTCCAGCTTCACGGTCAGTGCATCGCCGCGCTTGCGACCGGCGTTTTCCTCCTCCAGCGCTTTCTGCACGGAAGCGTGCAGGATGGAGTCGATGGCCATCAGGCTGCGCGGACTTTCGGAGCGCATGTCGACTTCCATCCAGCCCTGGAAGGCCACAGCGTTCACCGAGGTACCGCCGCCAATGCGGCCCACGTTATAGCTGGTGCGGGGTCCGCTAGACGTAAAGACGGCGGCGGCATCATCGAAAAGCGCGATGGCGCGGCCCATGGCGTGGATGGGGCTGGCTGTGCCGAACGCGCCCCAGGAGTGTCCTCCCGGGCCATCGAACTCGACGCGGTAGCGGTGCGAGCCCAGCGCGCGGTGCACAATGCGGCCATCGCCACTGCCGTCGATCGAGATGAACGCATCAATGCGGGGGCCACCGTCGCGGAAGAGATGCTTCACACCGCGCAGGTCGCCCAGGCCCTCTTCGCCAACTGTGCCCACGAAGAGCACGTCATTGCGCGTCTCGACGCCGGCGGCTTCCAGCGCCCGCAGCACACCGAGCACAGCGACCAGGCCACGCGTGTCATCACCGACACCAGGTGCGTACAGCGTGTCGCCGTGCTCCTTGATATGCACGTCCGTGCCCTCGGGGAATACCGTGTCGAGATGGCCGGAGAGCACCAGGGTCCGCCCGCCAGTCCGGCCGCGCCGCAGCGCGAGCACGTTGCCCACAGAGTCGGTCCAGACGGAATCCGCGCCCGCCTGCCGCAAGAGTTCCGCGTACGCGCGGCCACGCGCCTGCTCGCCGAAGGGCGGCGAGGCGATCTCGGTCAGCCGCCGGAGGTCAGCGACGGTGCGGGCGTCGTCTTCCTCGACGAACCGCACAGCGCGTTGCACCTCGCGACGTGCGGTGATGCCGGCGACTTCCGTGCAATAGCGGTTCGCCCGCGCATCACAGCGGACGCTCTGCGCGCGCGCCGTCGCCGCGTTCGCCATGAGGGCGAGGACAATAACGCCGGGCCTCGTGATCATTCGCCGCTCCTCCGGGTTCGGCCCGGGCGCCGGAACGCCGGACCTGCCGCCGAAAATCGTCCTAACAGTCAGTTCGGCGCCTGGCTGCCGCGCGGAGGCGCCATGCTGGCGTTCAGCTCGACAGCCAGAGGTAGCTCCGCCTTGAGATCGTCATTCACGAAAACCACGAACATGTAGGCGCCCGCCTTGGTGAGCTGCAGGTTGTTCAGGGTCAGGATCTGGTTGGTGGCTGTGGCCATGCTGGCGGGCCCGTGGGGAACCATGTCCCCCTTCACCTCGAACACGGTGTCACCATCCGGATCATAGAGGCGGATCTCGATATCATGGGTGCGGCTGCGCTCGGCGGCATGTGCCTCCAGACGCAGGATCAGATGCATTTGCGGATGAACCGCCGGCAGGTCCTGGACGGAGATGCGATCGAAGATGCCGAGGATGTTCAGCTTGCCTTCAGCGGTAACGTTGGCGTAGTCCGCCAGGAGGGCGAGCTTGACCTGCATGCGTTAGCCCGGGTTCGAGGCTGCGATTGTCGCGGGAGCATGCCTCAGTCCCGCCGCGAGGCCACAAGATAGACGGGATGCGTAGCGGAGTCGAGCAGCAGGAACCGGCGGTCAGTTGCAGCGTTCCCGCGCGTCCTCGATAATGCAGACTGCGGATCCAACGGGCGACAGGAGACCGGACATTGCTGAACAGGCGACTCGGGCGCACGGGCTGGCGTGTTTCAGAGGTCGGCTACGGCGCCTGGCAGATCGGCGGCACCATGTGGGGCGACGTTGGCGAAGCGGCCGCCAGGGCCGCGATCGAGGCCGCGCTCGACTCGGGAATCGACTTCTTCGATACGGCCCTCGCCTACGGCTACGGCCGATCCGAGCAACTGGTCGGGCAGGTAATCCGAGAGTCCGGCGAGCGCGACCGCCTTCGCATCGCCACAAAGATCCCCCCCATGAACTGGAAATGGCCGGCCGAACCGGGTGTGTCGCTGCGTGAGGTGTTTCCGGCTGACTGGATCCGCGAATGTGCGGCGCGCAGCTTCGAGAACCTCGGCAGCGAGCCGATCGACCTTCTGCAACTGCACGTCTGGCGCGATGAGTGGACCACCGATCCGGAATGGAGCGAGGCACTGGCTGCGCTGAAAGAGGAAGGACTGGTCCGAGCAGTGGGTATTTCAATAAACGATCACGAGCCGCAAAACGGGGTCGCAGCAGTGCAGTCCGGCCTTGTGGATACAGTGCAGGTGATCTACAACGTGTTTGACCAGTCGCCCGAGAACGAGCTGTTCGCTGCTGCCCAGCAGCACGACGTGGGCGTAATCGCGCGAGTCCCGCTGGATGAAGGGTCGCTGGGGGGCCGATTCCGGCCGGATACCGCGTTTGCCGAATCAGACATGCGGCGGAGTTATTTCAAGGGCGACCGGCTGGCGGAGACAGTACGCCACGTCGAGCGCCTTCGCCCGCTGCTCGAAGGTGGAGGCCAGTCGCTGGCGCAGGGCGCATTGCGCTTCTGTCTTTCCCATCCGGCCGTCTCCACGGTCATTGTCGGGTCCGTCAACCCCGAGCACGTCGCCGCCAACGCAAGAGCGTCGGACCTCGGCCCGCTCGATGCCAGTGTTCGACTCAAGCTCAAATCCCACGCCTGGCCGCGCAACTTCTATTCGACTCCATAACCGACGAGGGCGGAGTATGCTGCGGCCTCTCGGAGGGATACGACTCTGTTGCGTGTGTCATGGCGCGACTTTCAGGAATGCAGGATTCTGGATTCCGCCCAGCTTTGACTCCATCAGAGTGATCAACAGAACAGCACCGGCCAGGGAATCCATATTCCGGGAATCGGGCTGCATCCGCGCCATCGCACCCTCAAGTCGCAAAGGAAATCATGAATTCCGGAGAACCGCGGGAGTGTTTCTCTGTTCTCACTCGATTTTGTCCGATTGCGGCATGCTTCCCAGCGCGTGATCCAGAACCCTGCCATTTGTCTGCCGATTATTTTGCCGAACACTATAGTACTTCCAATATAAGTTCGCCGTTCACGCCCAGAATTTAATCGTTGCCAACGCGATTCTTCCAATCCCGGATTGCTGCTGTGCCCGGCGCCATCCTCCGCTTCCGCGGTGACGTTGTCAAAGAAGGAGCCTGCGGATGGAGCGGCAGACGCTGAGGCTCATGGGCATCACGGCGTGCATGGCGAAGGGTACACGGTGGTCGGTCGCACCGGGCAGCAGGGCACTGCGCCAGGGGAAGACATGGGTTTCGAGGGCCGTGCGGATGGTGAAGGAGCGTACTGTGGCATGGGAGGGGAGTCGTTGGAGCTGCCGGAGGAATTCGCTGCCGGGTCGCATCTCGATGGCGCCAGGGCCGCCCGCTGCGTGTGCGAGCCAGGTGCCGGCGTGTGGCGTCGCAAGGTAGATGACCCGGCGGACGGGTGCGGTCGGGTCGTTGCCCAGGTACCAGCGTGTGGCAAGTCCTCCCATGGAGTGAGCGACGATATCGACGAAGCGGCTGCCCGTGCGCTCGCGCAGTAGCGCAACCGCAAGGGCGATCTCATCCGCGTGATCCAGATTGCTGCCGAAGGTGTCGTGGAACTCGAGTGCAAGGATGCGGTTGGTTGCCCAGCCGGCTGCCAACAGGTAGCGGCGCAGCGGTTCGAGGTGCCACAGGCGGCCGCGCCAGCCGTGCACGAGCAGAACTGGCCAGAACTCGCGCCCGCTCCCATTGCCGGCCTGGGGAATGGCGGTCTCAGCCCTGGTGGTTCGAGAGGAGTCCGAATCGGTTGGTTGCGCCGACCTCTGATTGGAGAATGGCGGAACCTGCATGCGAGGGTCTTCCTACCAGGAAATCTTGCCCTGCTGGGTCGTGTCGATTTCTTCCGCATTGCCCGAGCGGAAGAGGAAGGCATCCATATTGGCAGTAAGGAATTCGCGCGCGGGCTTGTCCCGTACATCCAGTCCATGGTGGTTGATCAGCTGCGTCTGAAAGCGGAGCCACTGTCCCCAGCAATCCTGGCAGATGGAGGCCAGAATCCGGTCACCCAGTTCATTGCGCAACGGTGCTTTCGCAAGGCCCTCAGCCGACCGGCTGCAGCGCGCGCATTTTATCTCCGCCATGCCTTCTCCTCGGTCCCAGGAACGTTAGCGCAAAGACTGTCACCCACCAACCCCGGTCAGACGAGCGACGCAGGCCGCGAATCGAGCAGCGGTCCGGTGCGCGCCCGCGCCAGCCACTGGATCACGCGCATGATGTCCACGGCGGTGGTGTGGTGGCTCAGGATACAGAAACGCAGAGCGTAGCGGCCACGGAGTCGCGTCGACGAGATGAGTCCCTCGCCGCTCTCGGCGAGGTCATGGACGAGTCGGGCATTGAGTGCTTCGAGCTGAGCCTCGTCGGGCACGGAGTGTCCGCTGTCGTCGACCTTCCGGCGGAAACACACGATGCCGAGAGTGGCCGGGCTCAACACCTCGAATGAGGGCGATTCGTGCAGCAGATGTTCCGCCATGTGCGTCAGGTCGAGGGCCCGATCGATGGCGGCGCGGAATGCGTCGACGCCGAAGTACTGCAGCGAAGCCCAGACCTTGAGCGCGCGTGCAGCCCGCGTGAGTTGAATACCCCGGTCCATGAAATTGACGGGTGTCGTACGGTCGTTGATCGCGGGCACGGCTGCGTCCTGCAGGTAATGCGGCAGCATGCGAAACGCCGTTTCAAGAGCATCGCCTCGGCGCATCAGCAGGCAGCCCGCTTCGAAGGGTTGGAACAACCATTTGTGCGGGTCGAGTGTGATCGAATCTGCCCGCTCGATACCGCGCAGAAGTGAGCGGCCACGCTCGGTCAGTACCGCAAAGCCTCCATACGCCGCGTCCAGGTGCAGCCACAACCCCCGCCCAGTACAGAAATCGATGAGAGCGCCAAGCGGGTCGACTGAGCCTGTGCTCGTCGCGCCGGCATTGGCGAGCAGCAGGAATGGATGGAGGCCGGCCCGCTCATCGGCCGAGACAGCCTCCTCCAGCGCATGCAGATCGATGCGCCAGGCGGAATCGACGGGCAGCTTGCGAACGCGCTCGGGGCGGAAACCGAGGACGCGCACGGCGCGCTCGGCAGACGAGTGGCACTCGTCGGACAGGTAGACAACGGAATCAGGATCATGACCGCCGAACCGGAGCTGGCGGGCGCAGGCGATCGCCGTGAGGTTTGCCGCCGAGCCGCCGCTGGTGAAAAGGCCAGCCGCGTCCGATGGGTAACCGATCCACTCCTTGAACCAGTCGAGAACGATCAGCTCGATCTGACTCGCGCCGGAGCCACCGAGCCAGGAGCCCTGAAACACGTTGTAGCCCGCGGCGAGAAAATCGGCGAGAACGCCGGGCCACGTGGGTGCGCCAGGGACATAGCCCAGAAACCGAGGATGGTCCACGCGTGCGCCGTGCGGCAGCACGTCAGTGACCAGTCGGCGGAGAATCTCGTCGAAATCATGCGGTGCGCGGGGCGGTGGTTCACGCAGGTCACGCTCGAGCGATGCACGGTCCCCACGCTGCCACGCGGGCTCCGCATCGAGGCCGGTCACACGCTCGACGAGCAGGTCAACCACGCGATACCCCATGCGGCGCATTGCTTCCGGATCGACATGGAGCGGGTTGGATTCAGACATGGCGCGGAGTGTCGCGCGTCGAGCCTCACCGGTCAAGCTCGTCGCAGAAACGCCAAGACGCCCGCGAACTCGGAGTCCGCGGGCGTCTTGTTCGTACCGTCGTCGGCCTAGTAGCGGCCCTCGGGACGGCGGTTGAAGCCGCCGCCGCCACCACCCCGCGGACCGCCGGAGCGTTCCTGCCGTGGCGGACCACCAGCCGGGCGCGGGGCCCTGGGCGGCTGCGCCGGCGGATTGAGCCGCACGACGTTGGCTGCCTTCGGACCCTTCGCCTCCTCGATCACGTCGAACTCGACGGGCTCGCCCTCATAGAGGACCTTGAACCCGTTGCCGTCGATCGCGCTGTAGTGCACGAAGACGTCGGCTGCGCCTTCGCGCTGGAGGAAGCCGTACCCCTTCTCCTGAGAGAACCACTTGACGGTACCACTGACACGAGCCATCGCCCGAACTCCTTGGTGTAGATGGGTTGTTCTGTGTGTCGCAGGTCCGGTGCGATTGTGCTCTTCCGTACCCTGTGACCGCCGCGCCCGGTTGTGTGCGCCGCGCGGCAGGCGCAAAAAAATCCGGGTCCCCGCGTGTCGCCGCAGGTCCCGTACCATTTGGTTAACGGAGACAGCTCGCTTGTTCGAAAATCGGAGTCTTCCAGCCGAACTGAAAACTTGACAAGACTAGCGGCCGCCCCGGAGGAAGTCAAGAATCGCGACTGCACGGGTCAGGGACGGAACGAAAGCTCCGATTGACGCGCGGCAGAGCGCTCTGTAGCCTGTACCGACCAGTGTGCGAGGGCCGCGCGGTGGAGTTTGGGAAAGCCCACGGAAGATCGATTCATGACAGGCAAACAGGACCCATCGGGAACGGGGGCCGGAGGCTTTCGCTTCCGCGTTTCAGACGCGCTGGAAGTGCCCTTGCGGGGCATGCTGCTTCGCCTCCGTCTCCTGGACGGCGCTCCATCCATGAAGGACCTGGCGCCGGGCCGGAAGATGCGCATCGGGTCGGCAGCGGGTACCGAACGCCTGGTCACCATCGTGGGTCACAGCTCGACGGGTGGACGAGCCACACAGGATCGACTCGAGCGGACTCGTGAGCTCGATGTCGTGATCCCGAAGCAGGAGGCTGGCCAGGGGGCGGAACGGGTCGATATCGGCTGGCACGTCACAGGCCCGGTTCGCTGACGCCCCGTTCCTCCAATAGCTTCCTGAAACGCAGAGCCCATCGCAGTCCCCCTGGAGGAACGCCCCGCGTGAGTCCCGCCGCAGACGCCCAGACGATCTTTCTCACGGGTGCCACGGGTTTCATTGGGCGTCGGGTGGCGGCGCTGCTCGCCGCCCGTGGCTACCGCCTGCGCTGCCTCGTGCGCGATCCGGGGCGCGCCTTGGAGCTCACACCGACGGGCGTCGTGCTGGTGCGCGGCGACGTGGCCGATGCGTCAGCCATGGCCGAAGGCATGCGGGGCGTTGATGCGGCGATCCACCTCGCCGGGTTGTACGATGTGGGCCCGGTCGATGTGGCGGCATTCGAGCGCGTCAATATTGACGGCACGCGCGTGTTTATCGAAGCCGTGCGCAACGCAGGCATTCGGCGCGCCATCCATGTGTCGACGGTCGCTGCACTGGGGCCGGTTCGAGAAGGCGACGCCAATGAGGAGGCGGACTGGCACGGGCCTTATCCGACTGTCTATCACCGGACCAAGACGGAAGCGCATCATCTCGCGCGCGCTGCGCAGCGGGAGGGCCTGGCTCTTCTCATTGTGAGTCCGGCTTTTGTGTATGGTCCGGGTGATACGGGGCCGGGCGGCCGGTTCCTCCGGGATGCGGCGACGGGCCGTTTGCCGGGGCTGTTGAGCGATCCGGGCTGGTACTCGTACGTGCATGTGGATGACGTAGCTGCGGGCATGGTCGCGATCCTTGATCGTGGTGCACCGGGGCCGAACTACGTTCTATCCGGTGAGGCAGCCAGCGTGAATGATGTAGCCATGCGGGTGGCGGGACTGGCGGGCCGCCGGCCGCCGCTGCTGCGGATGCCGGCGGGTGTCGCGCTGCTCGTCGGATCGGCGATGGACGTGCTGGCACGGCTCACAGGGCGGCGCTTCGGCCTGAGCCGCGAAGCCATTGCGGGCACAGCAGGCCTGCGCTGGGTATGCGGTCACGAGCGGGCAACGCGCGAACTCGGATGGAAGCCGCGATCTCTGTCCGAGGGTCTACCGGAGACTGTGAGCTGGATCCTGTCTCAGGCCTGACCCGTGCGCGTTGCCACCAGGATTTCCCAGGGGCCGTGGTGGCCCTCGACCCGAGTGGAGAAACCGAGCCTCCGCAGCGCCTCATGCATCGCGGCGGGTGAATGCACATATACGCGAAATGACATGCGCCGCATACGCTGCAGCTGATTTACGGCGGCCACGCCGAATCGGGTCCACCACGCCGTTCTCGGGTAGGTAAGCGCGATGATCTTGCGGGCCTGCCGAGAGGCGGGTTGCAGCAGTTCCAGCCAGGCCGGATAACAGCAGACTACGCGATCCATCACGATGAGATCCACCATCACGTCGGTGGTTTCCCATGCGGCGTAATCCGCGAGTTCGATGTCCAGATGATCGGCAACGCCGCATTCCGCGGCGAGTCGGCGCGCAGCGGCGACGTAAGCTGGAGCCGCGTCCACGATGCGCGCGCGCGACTCTCCCGCACGCAGCAGCGTAATGGTGATGGCGCCGATCCCGGCGCCAACCTCGAGGGAATCGGCACCAGCCAGCGACATGCTGCGCGTAATGGCGGCGAGCAGCTTGCGCGATCGCCTGGGCAGTCCTCGCCGCAGGAACCGCCTCGCCTCGTGCCGGGCAATGCGATCATTGAAGATCTCGTTCAGCCCGACGGCGCAGCAGCTGCACGGCATCAGTCAGCCTCGTCCTTGCCGCGAGCGTGGCGGACTGGGGGAGTCTTCCATTTGATCCACTCGAAGGCCGTGTGGCAGCGGTGACACCAGTATGTGGCGACGGAGAGCTGCGGCCCGAATGGTGAATGCAGCTCGGTCTCGCTGTGATCGCAGAAGGGGCAGACGACGTGCTCGGGGAGGCCGTAGTCGCGGGCGTTCGGAGGCGAGGCGTGGCTCATCAATCCATCAGAAAGGCGCGGTTCTTATCGCCACGAACCTGCGCGATCGTGCCGGCATCGGGACCGTCCCGGCCGACGCGGCGCGTCGTCTCATCGAAATCCTGAAACGACGGTGTGTCTGCGGTCCGAACGCCCAGCTCGTCGAGCAGGGGTCCCAGGCGTTCGTAGAAGCGATCGCGTAGCTGGGTGCCCGCCGCATTGGTCACGCCCCCTGCGACGGTGGCGCGCGCGAGATCGGAGTCCGGGCCGAACCATCGGGTAACGCCAGGCAGCACTTCCTCCGCCGCCTGTTTCATGGCGAGCCGGGACGATTCCCCGCCGCGTGACAGCCGTCGCAGCCAGGCCCTGCCGTGGGCCGCATGGAAACGCTCTTCTTCGAGCAGTTTTTCCACCCGCTGGCGGAGCGGCACCCACGAAGAGTCGAGGAAAGCCTCGAGCTGCACGCTGAGCGCGCCATCAACGAGCGCATTGAGGGCGACGACATTGGGCCACGTTGCCGGCTCACGGTCGAGCACTTCGATCGAGACGTATTCGGCTGGCTCACGGCCGTGTTCGAGGCGCTCCACATCCTCGTCGAAATCCTTGAGCAGGGCATACAGCAAGCGGCCGTGACCCCACTCGTCCTGGGCCATGGAAGCGCAGGCGATGCCGGCTTCAAGCTCGGGCGCACCAAGGATCCAGTCGGCGTAGCGCATGCCCAGCAGACGCTTGGAGTCGGCGAGAATCAGAATGAGGTTGCGCGTAGCCGCGCGCGCTGCGGGTGTCAGCTCACTCGCCACGATCAACCTCCCCGCGCGGCGCCATCGGCATCACCCCGATTGAAGACCTCATGGAATTCGGTTCGCGACACCACCCACATGTCGAACCACTTCTCTTCGTCGTACGTGTCGTACGCATAGACGCGCGCCAGCTCATCGTCCGGCGCATTCAGATTGCCGATGTGGTGCAGCGGTTCGCCGCGCGTCTTGCGAGCGAAGACCTCGTAGACTTTCAGGTGCGGCATGCTGTGCCTGTGCCTCGCGGATTCAGGCCGCGACGCCGCAACGACGCAACGCCTCGCGGCCTGCCGGTGTGATGCGGTCGGCCGACCATGGTGGGTCCCAGACTTCACGAATCTCGATGGTCTCGACGCCCGGCTCCTGCAACAGCCGCGCGCGGATATCCTCGCGAATGAAGTCCATGCATGGGCATGCGGTGGCGGTGAACGTCAAATCCAGTTCGACATGCGAGCCGTGCGATCGAATGGCGTAAATGAGACCGAGGTCGACGAGACTGACGGGCAGCTCCGGGTCGCGCACTTCACGCAGCGCATCCCACAGCCTGCTCGAGCCGGCTTCCATAGCCGCCGGTGAAGTGGAGACAGGAAGCGTCGCCTGCGATACCATCGGTTGCTTCTGGGTCATGCGGCGCGAGACATCATGTCACGCATGGGACCGTGGCTGCGCCGCACCGACTCCACGTAGCGCACGTTCATGGGACCTCTGGCCTTCCAGCGCTCGAAGACGCGCTCCCACGAGATCTCGCCGCCCGTGAAATCCCAGTGTTTGGCGGCGTCATCGTACTCGCATGGGAACGGGTAATCGAGTACGTAGCGCTGCTGTTCGGCGTCGAAGTGCGCGGGCACGCGGAGGCCGAGCGATTCAGAGAGCGGAACCGTGGCAGACATCCAGGTCTGTCGCAACTCGTCGTTGGTCATGCCCTTGAGGCGGTACTCGAGCTGACCGCTGTGGCGCTTCATACTGTCGGGCAGGCCGAACCACTCGATGGTCATGGGGAACATCCAATCGACCGCGCGCTGCAGCCGCTCCCTGGCCTCGCCGCCTGCCTTGGCCAGGCGCTTCATCCACACTTCGCCGTGCCGCAGGTGGAACGTCTCTTCGAGATCAACCTTCACGAGCGCGCGCTTGAGCGGCCCGTAGCTCGTGTTGCGGTAGACGTCGGAGAGCAGGGTGATGCCCGCGCGATCGAAAAAGCCGTTGGCCGTAACCAGCTCGGCCCAGCTCTCGAGAGGCTGGTCGAAGCCATAAGGATGTTTGAATTCGTGCGGCTCGCGACCGTAGACGAGGTGCTCCTTGTCGAGCCCCATGTCCTCGAGGATGCGGTACGCAATGTTGGCGTGCGCGATTTCATCCTGGATGATCGCCACGGCGGAGACCTGCGTGTTGGTCGAGGGAGCGTCCTGCGCCGCCATCCAGTAGGCAGGCGCGCTCATCAGCTCGGTGTCCCCCTGCACCAGCAGCTGCACGATGAGCGCCTTGCGGTATCCCTCGGTCGATCTCGCCCGGAGACTCGAGGATGTAGCCTTCCTTGACTTTCTGCTTGATCTCGTCTTCGGTGAAACGACTCATCCGTGCGTCCTGACTGGAGGTTGGTGATCGCAGCGGCGACCTTCGCACAGGAACGATGGACGAGCCCGACGAGGCAGTCAAGCTGGTGCGGTGTCATCAGGGCGTCATGCTGGTACGGAGGCAGCGTCGAAAACAGGAATGAGCGTCGTCGTCAGAATCCTGATTGACAGACGCGCTGCCGGCGCGCCAGACTTGCGGCCCAAGCGCCACCTCCGGGCGTGCGCCTGGTGGCAGCCGCGAGTCGGAAAGGAAGAATGGACGGCGCCCGCACGGCGCCGTTTTCGTGTGGAGGGCGACATGCGCATGCTGGTGCTGGGCGCGGGCCTGCAGGGTTCGGCCTGCGCGTACGACCTGTTGCAGAATCCGGCAGTCGAGCTTGTCCGCCTTGCGGACCAGCGCACGACGGAGCTGCCGGCGTTCCTGCAACCGTACATTGGTGATCCGCGCTTCGAAACAGTGGTGCTGGATGCGCGAGATGGTTTGGCCGTGCGCGCGGCGATGCGCGGCGTGCACGCATGTCTCAACGCGCTGCCGTACTACTTCAATCTCGAGATCGCGCGTGCAGCCATCGAATCCGGCATTCACTGCTGTGATCTGGGAGGCAACACCGAGATCGTCTTCGCGCAACTCAAGCTGGATGCCGAGGCGAAGGCGAAAGCGGTCAGCGTGATTCCCGATTGCGGCCTGGCGCCTGGCATGGTGAACATCCTGGGCGAGGCCGGGATCCGGGCGCTGGATGAAACGCAGTCGCTTCGCATTCTCGTGGGCGGCCTGCCGCAGCACCCAATGCCGCCGCTGAACTACCAGATCGTCTATTCCCTCGAAGGTGTGATCGACTACTACACGACGCCTTCATGGGTGCTGCGCGGTGGCAAACGTGCACAGGTCGAAGCGCTGTCGGAGCTGGAACCTGTCGATTTCGCGGAACCGGTGGGCAGGCTGGAAGCGTTTCACACCGCCGGCGGGCTTTCGACACTGGCCTGGACGTACGAGGGTCGAATCCAGGAGATGGAGTACAAGACGTTGCGTTATCCGGGTCACGCCGACACGATGCGGGCGATCCGTGGCCTGGGCCTGCTGAGCAAGGACCCGGTCAAAGTGAAAGGCGTGCAGATCGCGCCGCGCGATGTGTTCATTGCATGCGCCGAGCCCCGCCTGAAGCGGCCGGGCGCACGCGATCTGGTGGCGCTGCGCGTCGAGGTACGAGGCGCGCGCGGGGGCGCACCGATTACCATCACGTACGAGCTGGTGGACTACTTCGACGAGGAGCGGGGCATCAGCGCGATGGAACGGAGTACCGGCTACTCGCTCTCCATCACGGGCCAGATGCAGGTCGAGGGAGAGTCTGCAGGCGCCGGCGTGAACACACCGGACCAGGCGATCCGCGCGGACGCGTACGTCAGCAAGCTGGCGGAGCGCGGCGTTGTGATCGTGCGCGAGGAACGGCAAGGCTGAGCCGGTTTCCCGCCCGGTGGGTTGCAGCGCTTCCCGGCCGGTTGTGCGGTTGATTAGATTCCCTTGTCCCGCGCGTCTGCGAGCCTCCCCACGCGGACGGACCCGCCCATTTGCACGCAGCGCTTTCGGACACCTGACCTTGGCCACGGGCACGCATTGGTGTCCGGGCCCCTCGGCCCATTCAGACCCTGCAGGAGGTTACCATGCGGGCGAGATGGCTGGTGTTCCTGCTCGTGGCGGGTTCGGCGGCCCCCGCGGCGGCGCAAAACGATGTGTCACGCCGGACCTTCCAGTTCTTCAACGACAATCTGGTCATCGAGGTACTGGACCACACCGCTGGCGTGCTGCGCGTGGTGCGCGGCGGCCCGGGCCAGATCGACGTTGCGGCACGAGCGGCGGGTGGATTTACCGGATTCGGGCTGGCAGGGGTGGTGAAGGACCGCCTGCGGCTCTCCTCGCTGGGGAACACAGATGTGGAGTACCTGGTGATCGTTCCGGAGAACGTTCGAGTTCAGGTGGCGACACCGGATACTCACGATCTGCAGGCGACACCGGGCAGCGCGGAAGCGACGTTCCGCTGGACTGGCGCCTCGGAAGGCGAAGGCGGACTGGGCGCAATGCTGCCTCGCGGCATGGTGCTGACGTACGTGAACGCGGAAACGCCGCAGGTGATGGCGTTCGCGGACGTCAAGAGCGTGCGCAGTCTCGAAGTGCGGCTCGCGGGCAGCCAATTCGGCATCGCGTCAAGCGTGCCGCTGGTGCTGCGCCAGGGTGATCCACGACAGATGACGATCAGCCTGGGTGATGCGCCGCCCATTGATCTCCTGATCTTGGTGCCTCGTGATTCGGATTTCAACCTGCGCGTCGGCAGGAGCGAAGCGCTGGCGAGCGCGGATGGGGAGCTGGTGACGAACTGCTCACCGGTGATTCTGCTCAAGGGTGCGGACGGCTCGAAGCGAGCGCGGTTCACGCCCAGCAACGGCCAGCTCGACTGCCACTAGTGTAGTGTGGCAGAAGTATCTTGCATAATGTGCGTGGATATTGTATCCTGCTGCATGCCATTGCCCACGCGAGTAATCCGGTTACGCCGAGGCGATCAGAAACGTCTCGAGGAATTGATGCGCAAGCGCACGACCCCCCAGCGCATCGCCGAACGCGCCCGTATTGTGCTGGCTTCGGCACAGGGCCTGTCGGGTCAGGCGATCTGCGCGGCGGTGCACGTATCGCGGCCGACCGTGACCTTGTGGCTCGACCGGTATGAAGAGGGCGGCCTGCCGGCGTTGCTGAGCGATCGACCGCGCACGGGCCGACCGAAGTGGATCACGGCAGCGCACGAAGAGGCCATGGTCAAGAAGACGCTGGAGACGCGCCCGCCGAATGGCACGCACTGGAGTACGCGGATCATGGCCAGGGAACTCGGGTGGCACCCCACCACGGTGGCGCGCGTCTGGCGCGGTCACGGGATCAAGCCCCATCGCATCCGCACCTTCACGCTTTCCAGGGATCCGGACTTCGTAAAGAAGCTGCGGGCGGTCGTGGGCCTGTATCTCCATCCGCCGGAGCATGCTGTGGTCTTTGCGGTTGATGAGAAGAGTCAGATCCAGGCGCTGGATCGTACGCAGCCCGGCTTGCCGCTCAAGAAGGGACGGGCCGGCACAATGACCCACGACTACAAGCGTCACGGGACGACCACGCTCTTTGCCGCACTCGAGATCAAGACCGGCAGCGTGGTGCATGAATGCATGCCCCGCCACCGCGCCAGCGAGTTTCTGCGCTTCGCACGAAAGGTGGTGCGCACGGTCCCCAAGCCACTCGACGTCTATTTCATCCTCGACAACGCGTCCAGCCACAAGACGCCCGAAGTCCTCGCCTGGCTGGAGCGCAACCCACGGGTCCAATTCTATTTCGTGCCCACGTCGTCGTCCTGGGCGAACCTTGTGGAACGCCTTTTCAGTGAACTCACCGTACGCCAGCTCCGCCGGCTGGTTGTCCATAACGTCGACCAGTTGATTGCGGCGATCTCCGCTTATCTGGATACGCGCAACCTCGACCCAAAGCCATTCCTCTGGACGGCTTCGCTGAACAGCATCCTCTCCAAAGTCGCCAAAGCCAAAGAGACTTTGGCCACACTACACTAGGAGGTTGCGGCCAAGCCTGGCAAGAGGTCCTGGAGTCCGGCGCAGTTGCCTGCGCGGGCGGGATCCCCGCCTGCCGGCGAAAGGTAGAGGCGCCGGGCTCCCCAGCCCTCAATGTCCTCGGAAGCGACGCGTCCTATGTGATTGCCCTTCGGCCTTTTGTGAGAGCGGCCGGGGGGTTCGCAGGCGGGCGCGTGCGCGTCATTTTCCCCTTGAGAAAAAGACCTCCGATCGTTATCGTATTGGTCGGTTCCGGAGAGGATTCGAGGGGCGAAACCGGGACGCGCGAAAATTCCAGATTTCCGCTACGCCGACGGACGGGAGCCAGCGCGCAACATCAAAGCCCCCGTTTGTTGCTTTGAGTAAAGGAGTACCCTTGGCTACGGCAATGATTCGGAAGCACAGGCCGGACCTCCCATCGATGGGCGACAGCGAGCTTGTTGCCGGCCACCTCAAGGGAGTGCCGGGTGCTTTCTCGGAGCTATACGACCGGTATCGAGACCGGCTGGTGCAGTTCATCTGGCGCAAGACTGGTGATCGCGATCGCGCGGAGGACCTGGTACAGGAAGCCTTCATCCGGGTCACGCGGCACCTGCACCGGTTCGATCAGAGCAAGAAGTTTTCGACGTGGATCTACACGATCTGCTCGAACCTGGCGAAGAACGAACTCCGCAATCGTTCGCGCAGCCCGCTGGTGCTTTTCCAGAAGCTGACGACACACTGGGAGCCCGACCACCGTCCACTGCAGTTCGAGGATCAGGCCGGTCGTCCGGACGACCAGTATCGCAAGCGGTATCTGCAGGAGATTGTCGAGCAGACCGTGGAAGAGCTGCCGGAGCATCACAAGCTGGTATTCCGGCTGCGCGAACTCGAAGGCAAGTCCTACGAGGAAATCTCGGACATCACCGGCGTGAACCTGGGCACGGTGAAGAGCCGACTGCACCGCGCACGCACCAGCTTCGCCGAGCGGATCGAGCCCCTGTTGAATTAGCGACGCGGCTCGACACACGACGGATCATGACCCCGGTGGGCTGGACTCACCGGGGTCACTCTTTCACCGCAAGTGTTCGGTGAGGGCGCAGAGATCGAGCGTTCACTGCGGTGAAGAGTGAGAGTTGCCGAGAGCCCGGCCGAGGTCGAGGGCGAAGGTGGCGTAGCGGGCGATGCCGCTGAAGGGGAAGTCGGCGTGCCATTCGTCACTGGGCTGGTGGTAGTGGTCCCAGCGGGCGAACAGGGAGTCGTGCTCCTGCCTGCTGGTGTTCTCCCATTCGGCGCCCGGGATTATGAAGAGTGAGGGAACGCCGCGGGCCAGGAACGGCCAGTAGTCGGAGTTGGGGCGGCCGGGGCCGAGGGTGAGGGTCCAGCTGTGGGCGCGGGCGATGCTATCCGCCACGGGAGCGAACCGCGAACCCTCGGCGCCGGCGATGCGCCACGATACGGGCGGGCGCGGAGGTGCGCCGCCATCGAGGTTGATGACTGCGGCGATGCTGTCGAGCGGCCACGCGGGGTGGGCTGCGAACCACGAGGCGCCCAGCAGGCCACGCTCCTCGCCTGTGAGGAACAGGAACGCGACGGAGCGAGCGGGCGGCGCGTGGTGGAGCTGTTCCGCGATGGCGAGCAGCATGGCGACGCCTGCGGCATTGTCGGAGAAGCCGTTGTAGATGGAATCGCCATCGACTGGCGTGCCCACCCCGAGATGGTCGTAATGCGCGGTGTAGAGGATGAACCGGCCGCGCAGCGAAGCGTCGGCACCCGGAATCACGCCCACCACATCGGAGCCATCCGCATCCGTGATGGCGAAATCGGCATGGCCTTCGACGGACCGGGGGAGGGGTTGTGCAACAAAGGGCCCACCGCTCAGGGCGCCGGGTGGCAGGTTGGCGCCATTGAGGATCGCGCGTGCCACAGCCGGACCTGCGGTCCACGTGGGAATGGGCGATTGCCACTGGGGCTCATCGACGTCGCCGGCGACGAAGTACCGGATGGGTCCCAGGCTCTCAGCAAAGCCAGCTAGGTAGGCGGAATCCGGCACGAGGAGCAGGATGCCGGCGACGCCCGCGCGCTGCCAGGCACGGATCAGCGAATCCGCGTCCTCTCCGATGGGGCCGGCGAGCACGAGCACGCGACCGGCGAGGTCGGCGTCACGCGTGGCAAGGGCGGCGTTCTGCGTTGTGCCCGCGAACAAGGCTGATCCCTGGAAATCGCGGAAGGCCGCTCCGGATCCGGGTCCCACCACGAAGTCCCGATTCACGCGAAAGACGAGCGTGTCACGCGCGGAGCGCAGTGTCAGGCGCGTGTCGCTACCGATGTGGGCGGCGCGCAGCGGCACCGGGTAGAAATATTGGCCGCTCACTGGCTGCAGGCCGATGCCCCGCAGCCTGCCAGCGATGTAGCGGGCGGCCCCCGCAGCGCCGGGCGAGCCGGTCTCGCGGCCGCGCAGCGAGTCCGCCGCGAGAACTCGCGTATCGCGTCGCAGCGAGAGCGTGTCCAGAAGCAATGCGGCTCGGGCGCCGCGGGCGTTCTGTCCGTACACGAGCGTCGGGGCCGCGAGCAAGGCGGCGAGCACAAGCACGGATGGAAGTGCTGACCGGCGCGTGGATTTCAGCCGGTTCGTGCGTTGGCTGGCAGACGGTTCCGGGCATACGTTGCCGCCGCGCTTCGCGCAGGACCGTGGTGAGAATCGTCGCATACCCTCCGTGTCCGCTGTGCAATGCGACCAGTACCTCGGTCGACCCTGCCCGGATCCCGGCACACGCCGAGCGGCGGAAAGGATGGCGCGCAGCAGGGCTGCCGTCAGCGTGCACAGGTGCAATGTGGACAGACCTTCTGGTGAATGATGGCGCAGCAAGAGACAACAGAACCGGTTGCCGTGCTATTCGTCTGCACGGGCAACATCTGCCGTTCTCCGCTGGCCGAGGGCGTATTCCGCGCATTCGTGCTCGAGGCGGGGCTGGGCGACCGCATTGTGGTCGACTCCGCCGGAACCGCGAGTTATCACGTGGGCGATGCGCCAGATGCGCGGACGCGCGAGGTGGCACGCCGGCGAGGGGTGGTGCTGGAGAGCGTTGCGCGCAAGGTCGCGGCGGATGATCTGCAGCGCTTCGATCACGTCCTGGTCATGGACAACGAGAACCTCGCGATCATGGAGCGGCTGGCGCGCAAGGCACCGGGCAGGGCGATGCTGCAGCGCTTGCGCGAGTTCGATCCCGCGGCGGATGGCGAACTCGATGTTCCCGACCCGTACTACGGCGGGTTGGGCGGTTTCGAGCACGTGCAGGACATCGTCGAGCGAAGCTGTCGCGTGCTGCTCGAGGAAATCCGCCGTATGCACGAACTGTGAGCAGACTGTCCGCAGGGACGCGCAGGGCGGTGGAGGCTGGGCTTCCGGCGGGCACAGCGATCACCGGTGAGCGGCGAGTCGGTGGAGGCTGCATCAGTCCCGCCGCCGCCTGGAGACGAGCAACGGTGAGCGCTTCTTTCTGAAGTGGAGTGCAGGCGACGATGTCGTTCCGGGTTTCTTCGCGGAGGAAGCGCGCTCGCTGCGTGCGCTTAACGCGGCCGGTGCCGTGCGCGTCCCTCAGGTACGCGGTGAGGCGGAGGGGCGGCTGCTCCTGGAGTGGCTGGAGCCGGGCCCGGCAGGCGGGCGCACGTGGGACACGCTGGGCGAAGGGCTGGCGCGGTTGCACCGCACGCGTGGCCCGGCGTTCGGCTGGCCGAGCGACAACTGGATCTGAAGCCTGCCGCAGTCAAACAGCGAGTTAGAAGCATGGCCGGACTTCTGGGCGGCGTGTCGACTCGAACCGCAGCGGCGGCGGGCACGGCAGGCGGGCCTGGTGGAACCGGTCGATGCGGCGCCGTTCCAGCGACTGCTGGCGCAGCTGGACGACCGGCTGGCCGTGGGAGACAGCGGGCGAGGAGGCGGGCCACAGTGCGGCGGTTCGGAGGCTGAGATGATGGTGCTACGGGCGCGTGCCCGATTCTGCGTTGCAGGCCTGAGCGTGCTGCTGGTGGCGTGCCGTGTGGTGCGCGTCACGGGACCAGCGGTGATGGGACCGGACACCGCGAAGGTCCCGCTCTCGGCACTGGGCACGAAGACATATCTCGGCTTTGCCGGCGGACTCTATCCGGATGGAGCGAACGAAATACCTGCCGATCATGCGGCCAACGGCATGGCGGCCGCTCGCCTGATCCAGCCGCTCGATGGCAACGGCAACCCCTCAGCGACGGGGAAGTACGTGCTGCTGTCCATCGGCATGTCCAACACGACACAGGAATTCTGCAATCCGACCGGTCCGGCGCTCGCCTGCGGGGCCCAGACATTCGCGGGCCAGGCCGCGGCGGACCCGGCCGTCAATCACAGCACGCTGGTGCTGGTGGATGGTGCGCGCAGCGGCCAGACCGCGGGAACGTGGGACAATCCGGGTGATGCGAACTACAACACGGTGCGCGACACCCGGCTCGCGCCACTGGGTCTGAGCGAGAGGCAGGTGCAGGCCGTGTGGCTCAAGGAAGCGAACGCGGGACCGACGGTGTCGCTGCCCGGCGAACGCGCGGACGCATACACGCTGGTCACGCAGCTGGGCGACATTGTACGTGCCGCCAGGACGCGGTATCCGAATCTGCGGCAGGTGTTCCTGTCGAGTCGCATTTTCGCCGGGTACGCCACCTCCACGCTGAATCCGGAGCCGTATGCGTACGAGACCGGGTTCGCGGTGAAGTGGGTGGTGGCGGCGCAGATCGCGCAGGACCGGCAGGGCTTCGTGGTGGATGCGCGAGCCGGTGATCTGGACTACCCGACGACTTCGCCGTGGCTGGCCTGGGGCCCGTATCTCTGGGCGGACGGCATGCACGCGCGGGCCGGTGACGGACTGTACTGGGCCGCGACCGACTTCCAGAACGACGGGACACACCCATCGCAGAGCGGCCAGCAGAAGGTGGGTCAGCGGCTGCTGGAGTTCTTCAAGACGTCAGCCTACACGCGCTGCTGGTTCCTCGCCGGACAGCGCTGTTAGCAGAAAGGCACCAGGAATCGCATTGCTTACGCGGGCGGTACGCTACGCGCAGACAGCGGCCGCCGGCAGCGAACCCGATGGGGCTCCGGGCACATCAGCGCTGCGTCTTCAAACAGTCTGTTATTGCCAGCCCATGCGCTGCCGCAGCGCCGTGATGTGCGCGGTGTGATGGCGGCCGTGCCACTCGTAGAGGCGCACCATGAAGTTGAGGTCGTGACTGCCCCATTCGGGATGCTGCAGCCGGCGGCCGAAGTCGGCATTGCTCATGGCGCGCATGACGATGTCCCAGCGGACGTGAACCGTTTCGAGCAGCTGCAGCGATGTTTCCAGGGGCGTGGTGCGCGAATCGGCCAGCATGGCCCAGGCGGCCTCATTGTAGGCCTTGATGGTGGGCACATCCTCGGTCAATGCGAGCTTGAAGCGCACGTACGCGTTGAGGTGACTGTCAGGCACATGATGGATCACCTGGCGCACGGTCCAGCCGCCGTCGCGGTAGGGCGTGTCGAACTGTGCGCCGTCGAGTCCGTCGATGGCCTTGCGCAGTCGCTCCGGCGTCTGGGCAATGGAGTCCAGGGCGCGCGTGCGCAGCGTGGGCGACAGATCGCCTTCCGGCTCGAAGCGGCCGATGGGGTAGCGAATCCGGTCGAGATCGGGGGTGGGCGTCGATGCCATGGTCTCCCGTCGCTTCAGGGGTGAGTGATGCGGAACAATGTCAGGGCGGATCCGACGGTGAGATAACCGTACCGCGTGCCGCGGTGTTCCCCGTCGGGTGGCGGTTCACCCCGCGTAGGCGGGCACCGCCAGCAGCTCACCCATGCGACGAATCCCTTCCACGATTTCGTCTTCAGGCGCCGCGAACGAAAGTCGCGCGTAGCGGTCATCACCGAAGGCCGCACCGGGCACGAGTGCGACGCCGGTCTTGTCGAGCAGCCAGCGGCAGAAGCCAATGGAATCGCGGGCCTCATCACGGAAGAAGGCGTCGATGCGGAAGAAGAGATAGAACGCGCCGTCAGGAGGCACGAATTCGGCGTAGGGCAGATGGCGGCGGAACAGCGAGATGAGGCGTTCGCGGCGATGCCGGAAGACGCCCACCATGGCACGCACGGCGTGCTCGACGCGCGGCTCCGGCCGGAATACGGCCATGCCGGCGTACTGCGTCGCATTGGCGACATTCGACGTCGTATGACTCTGCAGCGCGGTGAATTTCGCGGCGAGGGCGGGCGACGAGTAGCTGAAGCCCAGGCGCCAGCCGGTCATCGCGAAGGCTTTCGATGCGCCGCCAATGAGCACGATCTGATCGAGGAATGCGGCATTGAGATCGAGGGCACTGGGAGCACGCGGCGCTACGAAGCAGAGTCTGGAATAGATTTCGTCGCTTACAATCCAGAGCTTTCGTTCGACGGCCCAGCGCACCAGCGCATTGAGTTCCTCGTGCGTGTAGACTGCGCCGGTGGGATTATTGGGCGAGTTGATGATGAGGCCGCGCGTGCGAGGCGACGCAAAGCGATCGAGGTCCGCAGTGGTGATCTTGAAGCCGGTCTCGAGCGTTGCCGGCACAATGACGGGCGTGGCCCTCGCCAGCTTGAGCAGCTCGGGGTAGCTGGTCCAGTAGGGAGAAGGCAGCAGCACCTCATCGCCCGGGCCGAAGAGGCAGAAGCAGGCGTTGAAGAGGGCGTGCTTGGCTCCAGCCGTGATGACGACGCCGTCCCAACTGGTGGACTTGCCGCTGTGGCGCGCGAGGTCTTCGGCCACGAGCTGGCGCAGCGCGGGCAGTCCGGCGACGGGTGTGTAGTGTGTGAAGCCCTGCACAATCGATGCGATGCCGGACTGCGCGGCGAAGTCGGGCGTCCGGAAATCCGGCTCACCGGCGCTGAGATCGATGACCTCGCGACCCTGTTCGCGCATGGTCTTGCACAGGGTAGTCACCGCGAGTGTAGCGGAGGGTTCCAGATCGCGGATGTTGTCGCTCGTGCGCATCGCCTTGCCGGCGTGGGGGTTCCGGCCCGCGAATCTGGTGCGGTCCGCGTGCTTTGTGCAAGTCCGGGCCGGTCTTAGATTAGGCACGGCACCCGCGCCAGGCGGGGTATGTGACGCGCAAACGACAGCGAGACATGACTTACGAACGACTGACAGCGACGGCGGGCCGGGAAGTGCTGCGGCTGGCCCAGCAGATTCTGACGGAGCGCATTCCCACTCAGCGCATCGGTGGCGACAGCCATTCGGTCACGCTTTCGGGTGGGGACGGCACGGTCACGTTCCATGTGCACGGCCACGGTCTCGAGACGCTGGTGCGGGCAGAAACGGATCAGGTGCGCACGTCGCGGCTGGATGGTGAGGTGCAATACGTACTGACGCTGCTGCCCTACCAGCCGGGTGAGCGGAAGGGGCACAGTGACGTGGTGCCCGGCGGACTGGCGAGGGACCTGACGTGAGCGGCTTCGGCGAACTGGGTCTGCGCATTGAAGTGGTGGACGCCGCGGCGAGCGCGGGGTTCGACGCGCCATCAGCCATACAGCGTGCGGCAGTGCCGGTGCTGCGCCGGGGCGCCAACGTGGTGCTGGTGGGTGCGAGTGGCTCGGGCGCCACGACGGCGTGGGTGCTGGCCCTGCTCGATCGTCTGGCGCAAGCCTCGCCGCCGGCGCTGACGGATCAGGCGACGCCAGGATCCTCGGGCCTCCCTGCGCATCCGCCGGCGACCGGCGATGCCTCTAACGCAGGCGTAACGAGACCGCGGGCGCTGGTGATCACGGGCACAGAGGACCGCGCCACGGCGATTGCACAGCGACTGAAGCAGCTGCAGGGTGCGCTGCGCATATCGGTGCGCGCGCAGACCGTGGCGTGGAGCGGGCGCGGTGGTGACGATGTGCTGGTGGCGCCGCTGGGCGCGGCGGCGCGGGCCGTCCGCGAATCGGCGCTCAAACTCGACACGCTGCAAACCGTCGTGTTTGATGGCGTGGCCGTGCTGCAGGCCATCGAGCCGGCCGCCGTGTTCGACGCGATGGCAGTGGCGCTGCCCGCGGATGCGCAGCGTGTCGTGGTGGCGGCCGAATGGACGCGTGAGCTGGAGCACTTCATTGAAGGGCATGCCCGCCGTGCAATGACGGTTCCGGCGCGGCTGGCGGATCCGTCGCAGGTGGTCGCGCCATCACCAGCGGGCGCGGTTTCCTATCTCGTGGTGGGCGAGAGCGAAAAGCCGGCGGCGCTGGCTCGGGTGCTGCGCCGTCCGCGCGCGACGCCGCCGCTGGTGACAACTCGCTCGAGCCGGCGCGCCACGGAACTGGCAGGCCAGATGCGGGCGCGCGGTTTCATTATGGCCACGGCGGCGGGCGAGCCGGGCGACGCGGTGGTGCTGTCTGCAGCCCATGCGAAGCAGCGCGCACTGATCGCGTACGACGTTCCCTTCGATGCGGACGCACTCCAGGAACTCGATCTGACGAACGGGCTGGTGCTGGTCGAGCCGCTCGAAGAGCTGGCGCACCTGCGCGGCATTGCGCGGAGTCCGGCGTAGCGCTCGCAGCAGTGGGCGTGCGAGCGCAGCGCGGCAGTACGGCAACCTATCGCGAATCGATACGGCGAGCGGTGCTGGAGCGCGACCTCGATGCCCAGATGGCGCTGCTCGATCCGTTGTTCGATGAATTTCCGGCGGCGGAGGTCGCGGCAGCGCTGAGTGCGATGCTGCGCGAGCAGCTGGCGCCGGCGCACGCGGAGCCGGCGGCAGACTCGAGGCCGGAGCGGCCGAGCGCTTTCGTGCGATTGTTCATCAGCGCGGGTCACAAGGACAACATCCGTCCGGGCGATCTGGTAGGCGCGATCACGGGCGAAGCGTCCGTGTCAGGCGATCAGGTCGGCAAGGTCGATATCCGCGATACGTTCTCGGTGGTGGAGGTGGCGAGCGATGTTGCGGAGCGTGTGATCGGCGCACTCAATGGCACGACGCTGCGCGGTCGCAGCCTGCGCGTGGATTACGATCGGCGAACGCAGGCTCCGGCGGGCCGCACCGCGCGCAGCGGTCCGCGCGCGCCGAGGTGAAATCGCCTACACACTGACGGTATCCTTCAGCGCCTTGCCAGCACGGAACGAGGCGGTGATGGATGGCGGTATGTGCAGCTCCTCGCCGGTGCGCGGGTTCCGGCCCGAGCGCCCCTTCCGGCGGCGCACTTCGAAGGTGCCGAAGCCGGAAATCTGCATGCGTCCTCCCTGCTTCAACGCTTCGGCGATGAGTCCATCCGCCGGATCGAACAGCAGATCGATGATGCGCCCGGCATCGCCCCGGTTCATGCCGGCTCGGTCCGCGAACACGGTCACCAGGTCTGACTTGTTCATGACGTTCACTCCGTTGAGCGAAATCGGATCTCCTGCAACACGAAAGAGTCAGGTCTGTTCACGGCGGAGCCGGACCCCTTGGGGAGAGCTCGGCTGTGCCGTGCTTGCGCGTCTGACCTGACGCCGTACTTTCGGGCCGCTCGGGATGCAAGGAACAGACCGCCAGCGTCCGATCGCTCCACGAACCTCACGTCACATGACGACGAATCCGACGGCGTCGGTCACAGCGTCCGCGCGAGCGGGCACGGGATCGCGTGAGCGCGAGCTGGAGGCGGCGCATGAGATTGCGCAGGCCTTTCTGGCGGCGACCCAGCCGATCGAGGTGTACCGGCTCGCTCTGGCCCGGCTCGCGCCGGTGGTGCGTGCGGACTTCGCGGCCGTATTCCTGCGCGACGAGGACGACCCTGAGGTTCTGCGACCGGTGTGTGCGCACGGGTGGCCGCAGTCGTCCGCACGCTATCTGGGCCGGATGCGCATTCGGGTGGGTGCCGGGCCGACGGGTCGCGCGGTGTCGGCGAACGAGGCGGTGGAGGTGGAGGACCTGTTCGCCGACGAAGCGCTGCGCGACTGGTGGGAGCCGGCGCGCGAACTGGGTTTCGCGTCGCTGATCTCGCTGCCTCTGGGAACGGCTCGAGGTGTGAACGGGGCGCTGAGCTTCTACTTCAAGGGCGCACGGCGGTTCACGGATGAGGAGCGCCGGCTGCTGAAGCTGATTTCCGAGCAGCTTGCAGCCACGACGCTGCGCGCCCGCCTGGTGGAAGAAGCGCGCGCGGAGGCAGAGCGGCTGCGTCGCGAGAACGAGAGCCTGGCCGGCGCGCTGCGCGAGGCCACAGCGGAGAGTCGCGCGCAGGACCAGCTGCTGGCCAGCGTGACCCATGATCTGCGCACTACGCTCAGGGCGCTGCTGGCGCTGCTCGAGGCGGGCGGCGCATCGAATCCGCGCGGGCCGGCACTGCTGACGGACGCAGCGCTGCACATCAGCGACGACCTGAAGGACCTGGCGGAAGCACGGCTGGGCCGCATGCGCACGCACCAGGCGGCGGAGGATGGCGTGCGCATTGCGCGCATGGCAGTGGAAGCCGCCGGTCCCGCGCCTGATAATGTGCAGTTCGTGTTCGACGCTGATGAGACGATCGTGCCGCTGACGACCGACGCACCGCGTGCCACACGCATTCTCGCTACGCTGCTGCAGCACGCGTTCCGGCGCACAGCCCGGGGTGAAATACGGCTGTCCGTCGCGCCCGTGTACGATGAGGACATGAGCTGGGTGCAGTGGACGGTGAGCGCCCGTGGCATGGGCGTGGACGCGGGTGGAGCGGCGATGTCCGAAAGCGGTCAGGCAGGCAACGGCCGCAGCCTGGAGACGGCAGTGGCAATGGCAGTGGCGCAGGCGCTGGGTGGCGAGCTGTCCACGAGCGGCCCCCAGGGCAGCCCGCCCAGCTACTGCCTGCGTCTGCCCAGCCGAGCCAGAAGCTGAACGCGGGCTCGTCCCGCTCGCTAAATCGCTGTCAGGAAGCGCGGCGGTGTGTCAGCCGGGACGCGGCGGCAGGGGCCGCGGCCGCGTCATGGCATCGGGCGACAGAATATCATCGAGCTCGGCCCGACTGAGCCAGCCTTTCTCCAGCACCAGCTCGTACACGCCGCGGTCGCTCGCCTGTGCTTCCCTCGCCAGAGTGGTAGCGCGCTCGTAGCCGATCCAGGGCACGAGCGCGGTGACCGTGCCGATGCTGCGCTCGAGCAGCTCGCGAATGCGCCGCGTATTCGCAGTGATACCGACCACGCAGCGCTCGCGCAGAACGATACACGCCTGCACGAGCATGTCCACCGACTGGAAGAGATTGAAGGCAATGACGGGCTCGAAGACGTTCAGCTGCAGCTGCCCGGCTTCCGCAGCGAGCGTCACGGTGAGATCATTGCCAATGACCTGGAAGCAGACCTGATTGACGACTTCCGGAATCACCGGGATTGACCTTGCCCGGCATGATGCTGGAGCCCGGCTGCATGGGCGGCAGCTCGATCTCACCGAGGCCGGCGCGCGGACCGCTGGAGAGCAGACGGAGGTCGTTGCAGATCTTGGAGAGCTTCACGGCCACGCGTTTGAGCACGCCGGAGACGAGCACGAAGGCGCCCGTATCCTGCGTTGCCTCGACCAGGTCCGGGCTGGTGACCAGCGGAATGCCGGTGATCTCGCGAGCTTGCTCGCGCACGAGCGCAGCGTAGCGCGGATCGGTGTTGATGCCGGTGCCGATGGCGGTGGCGCCCATGTTGATCTCGCGAACGAGCGTGCCCACTTCGCCGCAGTCGCTCGATATCCTCGCCCAGGGTCACCGCCTAGGCGCGGAACTCCTGGCCCAGCGTCATCGGCACCGCGTCCTGCAGCTGGGTGCGGCCCATCTTCACGATGTGCGCGAACTCGCGGCCCTTGTCGAGGAACGCATCGCGCAGCGCGGCCATGGCCCGGTCCAGCTCGTCCACTGGCCAGATGGAGGCGATGCTGATGGCGGTCGGATACACGTCGTTAGTGGACTGCGACAGGTTCACGTGGTCGTTGGGGTGGACCACGTCGTAGCGCCCTCTGGGCAGACCCAGCAGCTCGAGCGCGCGATTGGCGATGACCTCATTGGCATTCATGTTGGTGGACGTGCCGGCACCGCCCTGAATGACGTCGACGACGAATTCGCCGTGCAGGTTGCCGGCGCGCAGCTCGCGCGACGCCGCCACAATGGCCGTGGCAATGCGCTCCTCGAGCAGTCCCAACTCGTGGTTAGACCAGGCGGCTGCCTCCTTGATGGCGGCCAGGGCACGAATGAGGTTGGGATACTGCGAGATGGCGATGCCGGTGATGGGGAAGTTCTCGACCGCCCGCAGCGTCTGCACGCCGTAGTAGCGGATGGCGGGCACATCGCGCTCGCCCAGCAGATCCTTCTCCCGCCGCATCTCACCGGACGCATAGGCTTCGCCGATGGGCTGCTGGTCACGCAGCCGCGCGGCGATGGTGCGTGCGGCGCCGCGCACGAGGCGGGTGTACAGCTCGGGCTGCTCGCGGGCCAGACCTTCAATGGCTTCGCGTGGGAGCTCCAGCACTTCGGCCGGCTCGATCACGCGGGCGGTCGCGCTGTGCGGGTAGTCATCGAACAGGCTGAGTTCGCCGAAGGAATCGCCGGGACCGAGCACCTGCAGCACCCGCGGCCGCGCGCGAGAACCCTTCTGCAGTTCCACGCGACCCTTGAGGATCACACCGAAGAAGCGGCGAGGCTGGCTTTCATGGAACAGGTAGGCGCCCGGCAGATAGCCCAGCACACGACATAATGCGCCGAGGTACTCCAGCTCACTGGCCGTCATGACGCTGTCCACCGCGAGGGAGCGAAGGGCGTCGAGGACTGCAGTGTCCATTGGGCTCCTGGAGGCTGGGTCAAGGCTGTCGTTGCGACCGGGCGGCAAGGTAGGCCGCGACCCCTGCGGGGGGACAGGGTTTGCTGTTGCGGTTGCTGGGGCTTGGGATGGGGCTCGGGCTCGGTAACGGATTCACAGAAAGAGTTTCGTGTTCGGTGGTGCTCGTTGAAACCGTGCGGGTGATCACCGGGTTCGCGGTTGGGGGTGGCGGGAGTCGAGGAAGGGCGAGCGGTTGGGTTCAGGGGTGGTGGAGTCGTGTTCCCGGTCAGTCGGTTGGAGGGGGAGGAGGCGCACGATCAGGATGAGCGGGACCGGGCTCGAGGGGGAGGGAGCGGAGCTTGGCGCGGAGAGTGTTGCGGGCCATGCCGAGGTCGCGGGCGGCGCGCGTCTTGTTGCCTCGCCAGCGACGAAGGGCATCCTCAATGCGGCGGCGTTCGTCGGAGCGGGGGCCGAAATGCGAGTAGCGGAGGCGGGGTGCTGCGGTGGCAGCGGCTCCGTCCATCGAATCCGACGCGACGTCAGCGGTCGTCGCTTCGTTCACGGATCCCCGCACATGCACGAGCCCGACGGGCACCAGAACGGAATCGGGCAGGTGGCGAGGGAGGATGTGCGGGCCATCGCAGGAGAGGACCGCGGATTCGATGGCATGCGCGAGCTGGCGGACATTGCCAGGCCAGGGACAGGCGTGGAGCCGGGCGAGCGTGGATGACTCGAGGCCTCTGATCGGCCGGCCATAGCGCCGCGCGTAGCGCTCGAGGTAATGCCGGGCAAACAACTCGATGTCCTGGGGGCGCTCGCGCAGCGCGGGCATGCGAAAGGAAAGTACCATCAGGCGATGGTAGAGGTCGCGGCGGAAGCGGCCTTCGAGAACAGCGCGCTCGAGGTCGATACCGGTGGCAGCCAGCAGGCGTACGTCCACGCGCACGACGCGCTCCCCACCCACGCGCCGGAACTCACCATCCTCGACGGCAGTGAGCAGCTTGGCCTGCAGCTGGGCGGTCAGCTCGCCGACCTCGTCCAGAAAGAGCGAGCCGCGATCGGCCTGCTCGAGCAGGCCCCGATGCGACTGCTGCGCTCCCGTGAAGGCACCGCGCATATGGCCGAAGAACTCGGTCTCGAAGAGCGATTCGGGCACACTGGCGCAATTCACGGTGACGAACGGCGCCCGCGCGCGGGCAGACTCACTGTGAATGGCCCGCGCAAGAAGCCCCTTGCCCGTACCGCTCTCGCCGGTGAGCAGGACGGTGGCATCAACCAATGCGGCGCGCTGCCCGAACGCGCGAATGGCATCGGCGGCCAGGCTGTGGCCCAGGATGTTCTCGAAGCCGGACAGCGGACCCTCCGTGTCGGGTGAAACGAAAGCACGTCAATGCAGGCAGGGGCCGGGCACAGCCATGTCAGACCGGGTCGAAGAACACGGTGACCTGGTGTGGAACCCGGAGCCGCCCGTCGGCTACCAGACACGCCTCACGGCGCGACTGGCGGGAGTGGCAGCAACGGGGTTTGGGCCGCATCAGAACAGGTCGCGAAGGAGGTCCGGTGCATCGGCGCTGCGCGGGAGCCTGGCGCAAGGGCAGGCGACCGGCGGCATCAGGTCGCCTCCTCATCCCCCGGTGTGGCAGAGGCAGGAGAGCGGGTATTACATTGGGCTCTGTCCCCGGCCTCATTCCAAGAGGCGTCCACATCCGCGCGGGCAGCGCCAAGCGCCAAGCGCGCAGGTAACGCCTGTCCTCCGACCGCGATGCCGCTGACGGCTGCGGCCGGCTTCACGAACCCGAACCGGCAGGACCCATGGCGACCCAGACGGCACCCACCGCCTCGCCTCGCAACCCGGCCGCTCCTTCAGGCGGGTTCTTCGGCCAGCCCCGAGGGCTGGCCACACTCTTCTTCACGGAAATGTGGGAGCGCTTCAGCTACTACGGTATGCGGGCGCTCCTCGTGCTTTTCATGACCGCTGCGGCTGCGGGTGCGAACCCTGGCATGGGCTTCGAGATCAGCCGGGCGACCGCGATCTACGGGATGTACACGGCGTCGGTCTATCTGATGAGCCTGCCGGGCGGCTGGATCGCGGACAACATGTGGGGGCAGCGGCGCGCCGTGTTCGTGGGCGGCTGCATCATCGCCGCGGGGCACTTCAGCATGGCGATACCCAACCAGATCACGTTCTTTCTGGGACTGGGCCTGATCATTCTCGGCACGGGCCTGCTCAAGCCGAACGTGAGCACAATGGTGGGTGATCTGTATCCGGAAGGCGGCGCGCGCCGTGATGCGGGCTTTTCGATCTTCTACATGGGCATCAACCTGGGCGCGTTCGTGGGGCCGCTGCTGTGCGGGCTTTTCGGCGAGCAGTACAACTGGCATTACGGCTTCTCGCTCGCCGGCATCGGCATGGCCGCCGGTCTGATCCAGTACAAGATGGGTGACAAGTACCTGGGCCAGGCGGGCATCCTCGTGGGGAAAGCAGCCGCGGAAGCGAGAGAAAAGGCGGCGGCGTTCTACAAGGTGCTGGCCGGCCTGGTGCTCGCGGTGGCGCTGTTCGCAGTGCTCGTGGCGACGGGCGCGATCGTGCTCACCCTGCAGCAGATTGCCCGCGGTCTGGGCTACGGCATCATCATCATGGCGATTCTCTACTTCGCGTATCTGCTGACGGCGGGCGGGCACGACTCGGTGGAGAAGAAACGGCTGGTGGTGATCTTCTGGCTGTTCATCCTGGCCGCGCTGTTCTGGTCCGGCTTCGAGCAAGCGGGCTCATCGCTCAATCTGTTTGCTGAGCGCATGACGAACCGCACGATCTTCGGCTGGGAAGCGCCGGCGAGCTGGCTGCAGTCGATCAATCCCATCTTCATCATCATTTTCGCGCCCGATCTTCGGCTGGGTCTGGACTTCGCTGTCGAACCGCAACGTCAATCCGTCGATCCCGCTGAAGTTCGCGCTCGGTCTGCTGGGTCTTGCGGCAGGCTTTTTCGTGCTGGCCTGGGGGGCCGCCAATGCGTCCGGCACGCACCTGGTCTCGCCGGCCTGGCTCGTTGTCACCTACTTCCTGCACACGGTGGGCGAGCTGTGCCTCTCGCCGGTCGGACTCTCATCGATCACCAAGCTGGCGCCGCGCAATCGCGTGGGACAGATGATGGGCGTGTGGTTCATTGGCGCGTCTCTCGGCAATCTCTTCGCAGGACTGGTCGCGGGCCGGCTGGAATCACTCGCACCCAGCGCACTGTTCTCGAGTGTCGCGATGTTCGTGGCGGTCACCGGCGTCATTGCCCTGGTCGTCAGCCCGGGAGTCAAGCGACTCATGGGGGATGTGCGCTGAATGGCGGTCATTGAAAGAGGAACGAGGGATCCTGACGACTGGCCGATCAACGACCACCGTTGAGGATCTCATCGACTCCATCCGGAACCACGCCATCATGGAGGATGTCATGCTCGCGAAGGATCAGATCCGGATGATTGCACAGGAAATCGATCGCACAGCCGATGCTCGACTGCAAGATTGTGAAGGCGAACTCGACCGGCAGCATCTGTGGGAAGTTGTCCGCCGCTCCAGCCACGCGATACAGGCGGTGGCAGATATAGAACGCGACGGCCAGGAGCTGGAGGACCGGCGCCGGCGCGCACGCTACATCGTGAGCGAGCTGGAGACCGCGCTGGAAGCGGCCCGCCGCGCACGGGCAGTACTCGAGTGGACGGTGGTTCGCGACCGACCCGACGCCTGATCCCGTCCAAAACCCGACATCAATTGAATGAGGCGGACACCCGTGACCGGGTGGCCGCCCCCGGAACGCGCATGATCTTCCCCCGGCTACTCCGCACCTTCGCACTCCTGGCGATGCTCTCGGTCTGCGGGCTCGTCACGCCTAGCAGATCACGGGCGCAGACCAGTCAGGCGACACGCGCGGACAGCGCGGCCGTGCTGCTGGATGCGGCGAAGCACTTCGCGGCGGCCGGTCGCACGGACATCGCCAATGCCATCTACGGGCTCATCATCGACCGTTACGCGGACACCTCCGCGGCCGGCGATGCGCGCACCATGCTCGGCGGCAGAGCAAGAGAAGAGCAGGAGCGCAGCGGACGTGTGGAGCTGCAGGTGTGGTCCACGCTGTTCGGACTGTGGCTGGGTGTCGCGGTGCCCGCAGCGTTCGGGGCAAACGATCCTGCGCCGTTTGGCGTGGGCCTGCTGGTCGGCGGGCCGGTCGGCTTTCTCACGGGTGCGCGCATCGCGCACTCGCGTCCGCTGAGCGAAGGACAGGCAAGGGCCATCACCCTGGGCGGCACGTGGGGGATATGGCAGGGCTTCGGCTGGGCCGACGTGACGGACTGGGGCGAGAAAAGCTACCGTTGCGAGTCCGGCGTCTGTGACGCGAACGGCACACGCAGGCGCTTCCTCGGGACGGTGATCGGCGGCGTGACCGGAATGGCCGGCGGCACGCTGATCTCGAAGATGCAGATACCGGCCGGCGTGGCATCGACCGTCAATTTCGGCGCACTCTGGGGCACATGGTTCGGCCTGGCCGGCGGTGTGATCGCGGGCATCGAGAATGACGACCTGCTCGCGTCCACGCTCATTGGGGGCGACGTGGGCCTGCTGTCCACCGCAGTGCTGGCCCGGGGCTGGAACCTGAGCCGCAATCGTGCCCGGCTCATCAGCATTGCCGGTGTCATGGGCGGACTGGCGGGTGCCGGCCTCGATCTCATCATCCAGCCGAACGATGTCAAGGTGGGCGTAGGGATCCCGCTGGGCCTGAGCGTTGTAGGTCTGGGGATGGGCGCCGCCGCAACTCGCCACTATGACGCGGCAGTGCGGGGTCCCGGCGATGACGACAGCGGCGATGCGCTGCTCGAGCTGAGCAGCGGACACTGGCGCCCGGGCGACGTGTGGCCCACGATGCGCATGCTGCCCATCGAGACCAGAGGCGGACGGAGGCGGGAGCCGGGCGTCGCGCTCACGCTGTTCCGTGCGAGGTTCTGACCGCAAAGCCAAATGCTCCACCACAGGCGAGGATGGCGAGCGATTGCGGCATTCCTGCTACTGGCAGGATGCCGCCAGGCGGACGGTCCACTGAACGGCGGGAATGGCACCGTGTTCGTGGATTCGGATCCGCCCGGCGCACACATCCTCGTGGACCAGAAGGATACGGGACACCTGACGCCCGACACGGTACGCCGCATCGGCGGCCAGCGTCAGATCTCGGTGCAGATCGACACCTTCCAGGCGCTCTACGGTTTCACGGCGCGCGTGTTCGTGCCGGACAACGACAGTGTTCTCACCCTGAGCGGGCCGCTGGTGAATCGCTGCGGCGATGGTCTCTGCTACGCGAACCAGTTCCGCCACTACGCAGCGAATCGCGTGCGCTTCGCGGACAACCCTGTGGGCACGTTCTTCCTGGAGCGCGCTGCGCCGGGTGGCGGCAACGGCATTCTCTGGCCCGACATCACGAACAACAGCTACGCGACCGGGAGCATGGTGGGATTCGCCGGCATTCTGGGTGGTCGTGACACGGTGGCGCTGGGCATTTACGACAACGTCTACCTGGCCGGGCGGCCGACGCCCGTGGTAGTGCAGACCGCGGACCGGCTCGACATCACGCACGACACGTGGATCGTGCCGCCACCGGGGGCACTGGGGCGGCCCACGGTGCGTGGCATCCAGATCTCGGAGCACGCCGTGGCCAGCAAGGCGGTGGAGGACGTGGTGCTGCTGCACCTGACATTCACGAACATTACTAACAATCCGTTATACCGGTCGCTGGACAACACCATTCCCGCGGGCGGCCTGAGCTACGACCAGGCCTACATTGGCTTTCTGCTGGACCCGGACATCGGCATCTCCTCGGACGACATGCTGAGCTACGATCCGGACCTGAACATGGCGTTCGCGTACGATTTCCGTTTCGAGGAGAACGACTTCCAGGCCGGCTACAACAGGGGGCCGGGGCTGGTGGGGCTGCGCATGGTGGAGGCGCCGGCGGGGACGCGCATCATCCTCAACGGCTGGACCACGACGGCGCCCGACTTCGACTGGGTCGCGGGGCAGATCAGTGAGCCGACCGGCTGGCTGATGCTGAGTGGCACGAAGTCCTTCGACAAGGATCATCCCGATCCGCGCATCGGCCATCTGCCGGGCGCATCGGGTGACGTGCGCATCTCGGTGACCGCGGGCCCGCTGCACCTGGCGCCGGGCGATTCGGCCACGGTGACCGTCGCCATTGTGCTGGCCGACCCGCAGGCGGGCACGTTCACCTCGGGCACACCGCTGGATCCCGGTGATCCGACGGATCGCACACGCGTGCTCTACGGTGTGGCCAGGAACCTGCTGGCCCGCGCCGCAGCGGCGGGAAACGTGGCTAGCAGTGTGTTTGCGGCGTCGCCGGTCATGCGGCGCTGACCGGGAACGGATGGCAGGCGACGATGGGTCGTTGCCGCTTCAGCGCATCTTCCGCTTCAGTTCTTCGAGACGTTCGGCCGCGGCTTTTTCCTTTGCCTCGCGCTCCAGCCGCCCGAAATCACGGTCCTGGCGACGACGCTCCTCCGCGAGCTCGTGCAGCGCTGCCGTGTCCAGTTGCGCCACCGGCTCTTCAACGCTGATGCCCTGCTCCGCCAGCACGGCCTTCATGTGATCGAGATCGCGCGCCAGCAGGGTACGCTCCTCGACGAGAACCACCACCTTGCGCTCGAGCACACCGGCCTTCTCCGAATGACGCACGGCGAATTCGATGGCGATGCGCACGGTCTCTTCGTCGCCGATCTTCCTCGCCATTTCCTCTCGGCGGCGACAGACCTGCTCGTTCTCCCGCTCCTCGGTGGCCTCACGCCGCGTGCGGTTGATCTCGAACTCCAGCTTCTCCAGCGCACCCTGCGCAGCCTGCAGCTCGCGGTTCATGCCGCGCGCCCGTGCGCCAGCCGACAGCTCGTCACCGGTAAGCTCCCGACGGAAGTTTTCGACCGCGTCTCGCCACGCCTGTTTCCAATCCTCAAACATGGCGGAAAAGTAAACGCTGGCGAGGCCCTGTCACAATTACACGGTTGACAGGGACCGGGCGTCCCGGGATTTTTCGGCGACCAGGAGGTGAGTCATGAGTCGCAGAAACCGCAATGCCCGTCGTTCCTCGCCGCGCGTTCCCGTGTTCATCTGGGTGCTGGCCATACTGCTTGCCGGAGCCGTGACCTGGCGGGGACTGGCCAGCCGCGGCGGACGCGGACACCATCCCGCGCCGCGCGCCGACGTGACGGCAGATCACATCGTGCCCGCCGAGCGCTACGCCGCGGCAGCCGACGTGGCGCGCGTGTACGCCAATGCGAAGGAGATCCCGGGCATTCTGGACGGGCTCTACTGCTACTGCGAGTGCGCCCACAATTTCGGCCACCGGTCGCTGCTCACGTGCTTCGAAAGCGACCACGGCGCGAACTGCGAAGTCTGCCTGCGCGAAGCTGCCCTCGCCTTCGAGCTGCACAAGCAGGGCAAGACGCTGGACGAAATCCGCACGCAGATCGACGCCATGATGCGCGGCTGAACACGACACAGCCCGCCGGCTGCAACGCTGGCGGGCCGTCGGTGTTCTGGTGCGGCGAGAGGGAACGCTGCACTGCGCGTGACGCGTGCAATCAGCGTCGTCGCAATTCTCCCTGCAGACTGCGACCGTCAATACCGGCCGGCGGCGCAATTCCGAGCTGCGCGGCCAGCGTGGGCGCAATGTCGACGGTGTGCGCGGGAACCGCCGATACGCCCTGACGTATCCCCGCTCCATAAAACAGAATGGGCACCGTGCGGTCGTAGAGGTACGCCGTGCCGTGCGTCGAGCCGTGCGGGTCCGCGATCGTGCCCTCGGTCCAGCGCACGGCGAGACCGAGACGGTAGAAGCTGCCGGACGCGCGGCCGGGCACATAGGAATTGCGGTACAGCCGGATGAACGAATCGGCGGGCGCCGTTTCCGCACCCAACTGCTCATAGGAGTAGACGGCCGATACCCAGGGCAGGGCCGCAAGGGCGGCACTGGCGCGGTCCCGAATGGCGGCCGCACCACCACCCGCAGCCGTTGCGCCCTGTGTGATCTGTCGCATGCGCGCGGATTCTTCGCGTGAAATGCGGTGCGCCTGACCGCCATGCTCGAGCACATACTCCGGCTCGGTCATCACGCCGTGATCCGCGGAAAGCGCGAGCAGCCAGCGATCGCGACCCACAATGCGGTCGAGGTCGGCGAAGAATACGCCCAGCTCGCGATCCAGTCGCAGCAGATTGTCCAGCTGCTCCAGACTGAAAGGCCCGAAGTCATGCCCCGCGGCGTCGGTCTGCGAAACACTGACCGCGAGATAGTCCGGAATCGCATCACGACCCAGCGAATCCGCCACGAGCGCAGTGCGCGCCAGGGCAAGCGTGGCGGCGTCCGCGAAGGGCGTGTGCTCCGTCACCCACGTGTTGAATGCCTCCGCTGTGCGCGGTTCGCCGGCTTCGCCGAAATGATGCGGAAACGCGGTGTGCACGCCATCCCACTCGTAGCGCGCGCTGTCCGGCCGGGCCAGAGGCACCGCCGCGGGCGGCGCCTGCAGCGTCCACACCGAGTCCGCGTAGTAGCGCGGCATCGAGTCCGCATTGAAGCGAGCGACCCAGCCGGGCAGCGCATCACCGTAATAACGCGACGTTACGAAACGGCCTGTCGACGACAGGATCCAGTAGACGTGCGTTCGCGACTGGCCCGCGAGCGTTATCGCCGCGCGATCCTTGCGCGAAACGGAAACAACGCGGGCGCCCGGCCGTGCCGCCAGCAGCCAATCCGCGAAGCCGCCGTGAAAGAGGTTGGCCGGCGAACGTCCCGGGGCCTCCGGCTGCCCGACGATCGGTGATTTGCTGTCGCCCACACAGTACATGAGGTGCCATTGCCCGTCGGCGCCCAGCTCGTGCCACTCGTTCGAGGTGATGCCGTTGTGCGCAGGGAAGAGTCCCGTCGATATCGCGGCATGTCCGGGACCGGTCTCCGTATCGCCATGATCCTGGGTGCCATTGGTGAAGCGGAAGCCGCCATCACGCAGCCGGCGAAAGCCGCCCTTGAACAGCGCGTCATAGCGGTCGAGCAGATCGGCGCGCAGCTGATCGACCACCAGAATTACGACCAGCCGCGGCGCGTCCTGCTGCGTGTGGACAGTCGCGGCACCCGCTTTCCCGACGACAGCGCGAGGCTGCGGCCCGGCGGATCGCGCGGCGACCAGAGTGAGCAGTGCAGCGAGCAGCGGCAGCGCGCTGCTCCGTAGCGTCCAGTCGGTTCTGTTTCTCATGTGCCTCGAATACGGAAAGACAGGCGTACGATCCCGGCGCCTAATGTAAACGCGGATCGACGGAGGTCGGCAACCGGGCGGTAACGAGATTGTCGGCGGGCGACGGTCAGGCCGGGTCTGGCGTCGGCGGTGCGGAGCGCGTGCGGCCCGTGAGGCTGGGTGTCGGGTCAGGCGGGGAGGTGGTGACTTGCGCAGAGCGCGCAGCGGGGCGATACTATACCCTAGGGGGGTATGGCATCATGAGCGAACGACGACGCACGACGACGCGCAGCCGCAGTGCCACGACCGCACGGGCCCGGCCGAACACGGCCGCCGGCACCGCGCCCGCACGGCCGCCGCTGCCCGTGCACCAGCCAGGCGAGGCCGAGGCTGTCCCGGGAGAGGCGGGCCTGCGCATGGCTGCGGGTGTGGAGCCGCAGATCCAGCGCCGGGCACTGGACCGGCTGCGTCGCATAGAGGGTCAGATCCGCGGGGTGCACCGCATGGTGGAGGAAGGGCGCTACTGCGCTGACATCCTGGTGCAGGTATCGGCCGTGCAGGAGGCGCTGCGCGGCGTGAGCAAGCTGCTCATGCGCAATCATCTGCAACACTGTGTTACGGATGCGCTGCGCTCGGGTGACCGGCTGGACGCGGAGCGCGCCTACCAGGAAGTGCTGGACCTCATGTACACGCACGCTCGCTGAGCAGGGGCATGGCGCACGAGACGGATTCGCTGACCGCGGTGCAAGCGACCGGCACGCTGGAAGCCGGACGGCGGGGCGCGGCGCGCATTCAGATCCCGCTGGTGGGAATGACGTGCGCCGCGTGCGCCTCGCGCATACAGCGCAAACTGCAGAAGGGCGCTGGTGTCGACGAGGCAGCAGTCAACTTCGGGACCGAGCGTGCAGTGGTCACGTACGATCCGTCGTTGAGTAATGCGACGACGCTCGTCGGACTGGTGCGCGCGGCTGGATACGACGCGCGCACGGTTACAGCCATCCTGCCGATTGCCGGACTGGAATGGGCGGCTACGGCCTCGCCCGTCGAGCGCGCGCTGCTGCGGCTGCCGGGCGTGCTGCACGCGGGCGTCAGTCTGACAACGGGTCAGGCGCGGGTCGAGTATCTGCCGGACAGCACGACACCAGCGGAGCTGCAGCAGGCCGTGGAACACGCCGGTTATGAGCTCGCCTCTCCCATTGATGCGGGTGACCCGGTCGAGCTGGAGAAGCAGGCGCGGGCACGCGAGTACCGGATGCTGCGTGCGCGCTTCATCGTGGCCGCAGTGGCGGGCGTGCTGGCCATGCTGCTCTCCACGCCTCTGATGGCGGCACACGCCGAGTCGGCGGGTCCGGCCGACCTGTTCGACCGGCTGATGATGCCTTTCGCGAGTCTGATGATTCGTGCGGTGCCGGGACTCGGCCTGGTTCCGCCGGCCGCCCTGCGCTGGGTGCTGCTCCTGCTCACCACGCCCGTGCTGTTCTGGTCGGGCCGGCAGTTCTTCCGGGGCGCGTACAGCGGACTGCTGCACGGCACGGCGGACATGAACACGCTGATCGCGCTGGGCACGGGCGCAGCCTGGGCGTACAGCGCGGTGGTCACCGTAATACCGGGTTTGTTCGCGCGTTCGGGCCTGTCCGTCGATGTCTATTTCGAGGCGGTGCCGGTGATTCTGGCGCTGGTGCTGCTGGGCAAGATGCTGGAGAGCGGCGCGCGTGCCCGCACGGGTGACGCGATCCGCGCGCTCATGGGCCTGCAGCCGAAGACGGCGAAGGTGCTGCGCGAGGGCAGCGAGGTCGATGTCGAAGTAGCCGCGCTGGCGCCGGACGATGTCATTGCCGTGCATCCGGGCGAGCGCATTCCCGTCGACGGTGTGGTCACAGCGGGACGCAGTGCCGTGGACGAGTCGATGCTGACCGGCGAGCCGCTGCCGGTCGAGAAAGGCGTCGGCGATGAAGTCGTGGGCGGTTCCGTGAACGGCAGCGGCGCGTTCCGTTTTCGCGCGACGCGCGTGGGGCGGGACACCGCGCTCGCGCAGATCGTGCGCATGGTGCAGGAGGCGCAGTCGACGCGCGCGCCCATTCAGCGACTGGCCGACCGCATTGCGGGTGTGTTCGTACCGGTCGTCGTATCCGTTGCGATTGTCGCGTTCGTGCTGTGGTACGTTTTCGGTCCGCCGCCAGCGTACCTCTATGCGCTCGTCTCATTCGTCACCGTGCTGATCATCGCGTGTCCGTGTGCCATGGGCCTGGCCACGCCGACGGCGGTCATGGTGGCCACGGGCGCGGCGGCCCGCCGCGGCGTCCTCTTCCGCGGCGGTGCCAGCCTGGAGTCGGCGGGCCGCGTGGGAACGGTGATCCTCGACAAGACGGGCACACTCACCGAGGGCAGGCCGACCGTCGTCGAAACGGACACGGCGAACGGCTTCGATGCCGACGACATGCTTCTGCTGGCCGCGTCACTGGAGCGCGCCTCCGAGCACCCGCTGGCTGCGGCAGTCGTGAATGCGGCGGCACAGCGCGGGCTTCCATTGTTCGAAGCGTCAGAGTTCGAGTCGTACGGCGGTCGTGGCGTCGAGGGGAGCGTCGCTGGTCGCCGGGTGATCGTGGGCAATCTCGCGCTGCTCGAGGCGCGTGGCATCAGGACGCAGGGCGCAGAGGCCGCCGCGACCGCAATGGCAGGCCGCGGTCGTACGGCAGTGTTAGTCGCAATTGACGAGACTGTCGCCGGCGTGCTCGGTGTGTCCGATGCCGTGAGGCCGGGCAGCCGCGCCGCCGTGCAGCGGCTGCGCGCGCTGGGCGCCGAGGTGGTGATGGTGACAGGCGATGCGGAGCGCACGGCGAACGCGGTGGCAAAGGAGGTCGGCATCGAACGCGTCATTGCGGGCGTGCTGCCCGCGGAGAAGGCACGCATTGTCAGGCAGCTGCGCAGCGAGAGTGGCCGGCGGGTGGCCATGGTGGGTGACGGCATCAACGATGCGCCCGCGCTGGCCGAGGCCGATGTGGGCATGGCCATCGGCACGGGCACGGACGTGGCGCTTGAAGCATCCGATGTCACGCTGGTGGGCGGTGACCCGGCCGGCATTGCCCATGCCATCGAGTTCTCGCGACGCACACTGCGCGTGATCCGCCAGAACCTCTTCTGGGCATTCGCCTACAACATCATCGGCATTCCCATTGCGGCCGGCGTGCTCTACCCGGCGTTCGGTCTGCTGCTATCGCCCGTGTTCGCGAGCGCGGCAATGGCCCTCAGCTCCGTGAGCGTGGTTTCCAATTCACTGCGGCTCAGCCGCATCGTGCGGGCCGCATGATGCGAGCGATCGCCAACACCGGAGCCTGCCGGGACCGCCGTCATGATGCGTCGGGTTGTCGTAACTGCGGCTGGCACGCTGGCCACGATCCGGGTCAAGTGATATTTCCTGTTGCGGCGCTACCCCTGAGCGCGCGCACTCCACAACTGCATTGACGAGGAGGCCGGCATGGCCACCGCCACACTGAAGGTCAGCGGCATGAGCTGCGGCCACTGCGTGAAGACCGTGAAGGAAGCGCTGGAAAACACCGCCGGCGTGACGCACGCCATCGTGGACCTGGCCAAAGGCCGCGCTACCGTCGACTACGACGATACCCGGACGTCACCCCGCGCCCTGGCCAGCATCGTCAGCGAAGAAGGCTACACGGCTGAGGAAGCCATGAACTGACGCGCATCGCAGCCCGGCTTCGCGGTCATTGGTGCTGCGTTGCCGGGGCTGGTTGCCGGGGAACAGATCGTACTGCAGCGGGGCGTTTGCCAACGCGGTTGCCGGAGACGCCGTAACCGCGGAGCGATGATGCTCTCGGGATGCCACGCCCCCTTTCAATCCGCTGGTCCGTTTCCGTTGATCTGTAATTCCGTTGATTGGTAATCCGTTAACAACAAAAGTTCGTCACTCCGCGGCTTCTCCGGGTGTCTTCCCGTTCTCCGCGGTGGCGTATTTACCTGGAGGCGAGGCAGGCGAGCTGCGTGGCGTTAACCGGGTGTTTGGCACTGCCGGTCGAGGCCATGGCGAGAGAGAGGGCCTTGCCGCCGCCGGCCTGGAAGTAGTCGACTTCGAGGGCGTGCCAGCCGGCGTGCAGTGCGATCTGGCCCGACTTTTCGACTTCCCCGTGCGCGCCATCATTGTCCACCACGAGTGAGCTGCCGATGCGAAGGCGGCTGCCGTCATCGGACGACAGATAAAGCGTGTAAATGCCATCTGCTGGTGCGTGGAGATAGCCGGTGTAGCGCAGGCCGAAGCGTTCGGCGGCGATGTCCGCGGGCAGCTGCACGAGCGGGGACACGACCGTACGCAGCGGCGAGCGCGCACGCACGTCATCGGCTCGCCGGAAGCTGCCTTCGAACTGATCGACACACAGCCCGGGCGCAAGCACGTCCTCGCGCACGGGATCGGGTTCGCGCAGAGTGGTATGCGTGAAGCTGGCGCGACGGATGGCGCTGCTGCGTCCATCGGCGAGGAAGGCACGAGCCGCAACCGTGACGGGCTGCTCGCTGACGGGCAGGTCGAAGGGCGAGGCGTACAGAGCGGATGCAGTCGATGGATCGGATCCGTCCGTGGTGTAGCGGATCGTGGCGCGGGAGAGCGGCACCGAGAGCGTCACGTGCACCGTCGGCTCGAGTGTGATGGCGTCGCTTTCCAGGCCCACCACATCAGGCACGCGGTAATGCACGCCCGCTGCATCCAGGCGCAGCAGCTGGGCCGGCAGCCGCTGCAGGAAATCGCTGTAATTGCGGCGCTCGCGTGGTGACCACTGCACTTCGGAAAGCGCCAGCATGCGGGGCATGACCATGTACTCGACGTAGTCCGTGGTCTTCATGTACTCGGTCCAGACATTGCCCTGCGTGCCCAGGATGTGTGCGGCCTCGGCCGCGCTCAGCTCGGGCGGCACGGGCTCGTAGCCGTAGACGCGATCGAGCGGTGTGAATCCGCCAATGGCGAGAGGCTCGCCGGCAGGGTCACCCTGGTAGTAGTCGAAATAAACATGGCTGTCAGGCGTCATGATCACATCATGACCCTGTCGGGCCGCCGCGATGCCGCCATCGATGCCTCGCCAGGACATGACCGTGGCTTCGGGGGCAATGCCGCCCTCGAGGATCTCGTCCCAGCCGATCAGGCGGCGGCCGTGCCCGCTCAGGAATCTCTCGATGCGGCGAATGAACCAGCTCTGCAGCGCATCCCCGTCGTGCAGCCCTTCCCTGCGGATCAGCTGCTGCGCCAGCTCGCTCTTCTGCCAGGCGCGCTTGGGCGCTTCATCGCCACCAACGTGGATGTAGCGACCGGGGAAGAGGCGCATCACTTCGGTCAGCACATCCTGGAGGAAGCCGAAGGTGCGCTCACTCGGGCAGTAGATGTCTTCCGTGACGCCCCAGCGCGTCGATACCTGGAATGGACCGGGCGTGCAGGCCAGCTCGGGATACGCGGCCAGCGCGGCCACCGAGTGGCCGGGCATCTCGATCTCGGGCAGAATCGTGATGTAGCGCGCAGCAGCCCAGGCAACGACCTCACGGATTTCCTGCTGCGTGTAGAAGCCACAGTAGGGCTGTCCATCGCCGACATACGGGTCGAAGTTGCGATCGACAATGGTCTCGGCGCGGCACGAGCCCACCGTCGTGAGGCGAGGATACCTGCGAATCTCGATGCGCCAGCCCTGGTCCTCCGTCGAGATGCCAGTGGAACACGTTCATGCGGTAGGCGGCGAGCCTGTCGATGTAGCGTTTGATGAACGAGACCGGGAAGAAATGACGCCCCACATTGAGGTGCATGCCGCGATAGCGGAAACGGGGCGCGTCCGTGATGTCGACCGCTGGCACGGTTACCGTCGTGAGCGCAGGAGTCGCTGTGGAATCCGCATCGCTCCACACGGTTTCGATGGCGGCAGGCAGCAGCTGGCGCAGCGTCTGTATCCCGCGAAAGACGCCGGCGTGCGTCGTCGCCGACAATGCAATCGAATTCCCGTCAACAGAGAGATGGTAGGCTTCGTCGATGCCCGCGGACCAGTCGTAGGGAGCCGCTGCGGTGCGTGACGACGCGGCTGGTCCTGTCAGTCGCAGGACGATGGCGTTGTCCTCGCTCGCGCGGGCCGCTCGCGTCGCGATCGGCAGTGGCAGGCCTGACAGAGCGCGGAGCGGGCGCGCGAGCGTCTCGGCAATGCGGTGCAGCTCGGCGTCCGCAGGCCGCGACAGGACAATGGTCGTGCTCCGGTTCAGAGCAAACTCGCCGGGCCGGGCGACCAGCCGGGAGGGCGCAGGCACGATTGGATAGCGCCGCGCATCCTGTGCGGACAGGTGAGTGGAAATGACGGCCTGGGCGCCCAGCAGACAAACGAGCGTGAGACTGAGAACAGTAATGTTGCGTTTCACGGGAGTCAGGGTTGGTGGGCTGCCTGATGATCAGGAGACTTGGGGGTGGGAGTGGCGGATGTCAATCATGCGCGGCGGGGTGCGCCTGCGTCGAGACGTTGCAGGGGGAACAGGGCCGAGACGGCAGGGGGATGCGGGGAGGGGCCACGGGTAATGCGTAGACGTCGCGGTGGTGGCAGGCCAAGGGATAACAACGGATTTCAGCGCACGGAGGACACAGCGGACACAGTGGGGCGCTGCCTGGAGGAGTGACTGGCTTTGTAACTGGACGGCAAGGCGTGGCGGGAATGACGGATCAACGGGCTCAGTGATTGGCGTCGTGGGTGCCGAGGCGTCGTTCGAATCCGAAGGGGTCAGGCCAGAAGGGATCGCCGGAGCGACCGTTGGAGCGCTGCGGTTCGGGGAGCGGCGGATTCAGCTCGGCCATGCGATCGAGGAATGTGCGTTCGCGCTGAGTCAGGCCGTCGACACCGAGCGCTTCGACGCGATCCAGCAGGCGCTGCACTTCACCACGGTTGATCTCGTGTACCCGTTCCAGCGGAATGGCGCGCCAGAGATCGCGGGCATCGCGGTCGAGCACGAGCTTCGGCGTGTAAGCCGAGTTGGGCTGCTCCACAACGCGCGGACGCCGCCGCTTCATTACACGCAGAATGAGCGCGCGTACGGAGGCGACGGTGATTGAGACGACGACCGCGAGCGTGACAGTCAGCCAGAGACTCATGCCTGTGCTTCGTTGAAGCCGAGTGGTGGGGGAAAGGGGCCAGTCCCGCACCGCTCCTAATATAGACGAATCCCGGTAGCAAAAGGTTGCGACGGCCCGGCGACGGCGCGAGGGGCACGTTCCGGGCTGCGTGCCGGCGGGTGCGAGGTGGTTGGAGGGAGGGGCAAGGGTACCGGTTTCGGGGGGGCTTCAGCGAAGCGCGGGAAGACGGAGGCCATCGGCTCACCAGAAGTACGAGGCGCGTGGGGAGCGGCCGCCCGTCGTCGCTCCGAGGAACCGGAGGCGGGTCATGGCCACAATTCATTTTGGTGAAACACCTTACGGCAGTGGGCACCCGGTTTGCATAACCCACGAGCGAGGGAGAACTCGAAACGGAGAACGAGTATGAGTTTCAAGGCAACAGGGATGCTGGCATTTGCGGCGGCGGCAGTCATGGCGCTGCCGTTTTCGGCTGAGGCCCAGGGCTTCAGGGTCACGCCGTGGCTCGGCATGTACGCGCCGACCCGGCATTGGGGCAGGTCCAGGCCGTGGATTTCGGCAAGAAAGAATCGACGTTCGCGTATGGCGCTAACCTGGAATTCGGGAGCATGAAGCAGCCGCTGAATGTCCGCTTTGACGCGGCGTATGCGACCAATTCGGACGTGCCGCTGGACAATGTGGGCTGCTCGACATGCGCGCTGCGGTCGACCGTGCTGACGGCGACCGGTGCGCTGGTGATACGACCACTGCCACTGCCGCTGGTGCGTCCGTACGCCGTGGTAGGTGCGGGCGCGAAGTGGTACAACTTCGATGAGGACCGGCTGGACCAGGCAGGGGTCGGTGGCTACCTGAAGGACCAGACCCGTCTGACGGGTCAGCTCGGCGCCGGCGTTTCGCTCTTCCCGGAGAGCATGTTCCATCTGGACGCGGAAGTGTCCGACTACATCAGTCAGTTCGATTTCACCAATGGCAGCAACACCATGCAGCATGATCTCTTTCTGAAGCTGCTGTTCGCCATCGGTATCGGACCGCACTGACGACATGCCGGCGGCGATCGCAGACAGGCGATTCTCGCCGTCGCGGTCGTCGCCGGCCGGCTCCACCCGCCTGCCTCTGACCCGCTGAAACTCGCGCGGCATCGCGGCCGTCCCGTAAACTGAAGCGCAGTGGGCATCCGCTCATCAGGGTTCACTCCACTACGGGTCAAACAATGAGCATCCATCGGGGCGCGCTCGCAGTTGCTGCCGTCATCCTGCTCGCAAACACCACAGTTCTGCGGGCCCAGACGCCGCCGGACACGGGCACGAAACTGATTCGCGCGGGTCGCTTCTTCGACAGCGAATCGGGAAGGATGCTGCCGGCAAGGGACATCCTGGTGCGCGGCAATCGGGTGGTGAGTGTGGGCGAGAATCTGAGTGTGCCGGCGGGCGCGCGTGTGATCGATCTGCGTGCGTTCACCGTCATGCCGGGTCTGATCGATGCGCACACGCACCTGCTCTACCTCGAGAAACTGGGCCCCGGTCTGACCATGGAGGGCGTGCGCTCTGTGGTGGTGGAGGGAACGCCACTGCGCGCGCTGCACGGCGCGGCAAGGGCGCGCACATTTCTGGCCGCGGGCATCACCAGCGTGCGGGATCTGGGCAATTCCGGACAATTCGGCGACGTCGCGCTGCGCAGCGCCATTGAAGATGGCAGCGTGGACGGACCGCGCATGTTCGTGTCGGGTCCCGGGCTGAGCCCGGAAGGCGGACAGTTTCCAGGCGTACAGCAGTCGTTCCACGACATTGCGAAGGACGAATACCGCATCGTGCACGGCGCCGAAGACGCGGCGCAGGCGGTGCGCGAGAACATCACCTACGGCGCGCACGTCATCAAGATCTACTCGAACAACACTCCCAACCCCGGTTACCTGTCGCCTGCAGAGATGCGCGCCATCGTTGACGAAGCGCATCGCATGCACGTCAGGGTGGCCGCACACGCCACCGACGATGACGCGGTATGGCGAGCAACGGAGGCGGGCGTCGAGAGCGTGGAACACGCCTACAGCGTTGCCGACTCGACGCTCGCGCTGATGGCGAAGAAGGGCACCTTCATGGTTCCCACCGATGTCGACACAGGTTTCATGCGACTCTTCGTTCGGGGCTCTTCGCCGGGCTCACCGGAACCGAGCACCCAGCAGCTCGCCGGCATGGTGGCGGGGCTGCACGACCGGCTCATGCGCGCGATACGGGCGGGGGTTCCCATCGCGGCCGGCTCCGACATGTACATCGACATGAGCATGCCGCAGGGGCAGGCGGCCAGGCACGTCCTGTTCGCCTACGCGGAGGCGGGGATGGCGCTGCCGCAGGTGCTGCAGGCGGCCACGATCAGCGCAGCGAAGCTGATCGGCATGCCCAATCTCATCGGCGTGCTCAAACCGGGCTCGTTCGCGGACCTGGTGGCCATCGAAGGCGATCCGACGTCCGATATCCACGCACTCGAGCACGTCCGCTTCGTCATGAAGAACGGCACTGTCTATCTGAGCCACGAAAAGGAGAAAGCCTAGGTGGGGGACTGGCGAGGTGCCGGGCGCGAGTCGAGATTGGAGACTGACGCAGCTCGAACAATCGGACGGAGGCTTCATGGGCAAGGGCGATCGTCGCACGAAGAAGGGGAAGCGGTACCGCGGGACCTACGGCAACCGGCGGCCGAGAAAGACGGCGAAGGCTGCCGCCACCACCAAGCAGGCATCCTCCCGGTCGAAGTAAGTCCCATCCAGGACAGCAATCGGCGAGGCAGCCGGGTCAGCAATCAGACCGGCTGCTACACGGTCATCGACGGAGGCAATCTCCCGAGACAGTCCCCTTCGACGAGCCGGTCAGAACCGCGAGGAGCGGGCCCGAAACGGTTCGCAGCCGTTGAAATTCGAGGAAAAATCGATAAGTTAGGAGGTTCGCAGTTCCCCCTTCAGGAGGGCCGATGGACGACACGGTTGCCCGGGATGCCAAGCGGTTACTCCTTCGCTACGGCGCTCCCATTGCGGTGGTCGACAAGCTATCGGAAGACGAGAAAATAGCTTACGCGCGGACGATCATTCGCACGTCCGTGCCCGAGCGGCCTGCCCACCTGCGTGAGCTGCTCCGCGGTGACGGCCGCATGGTCGCGCGAAACGGGCGCTGAAGCAGATCGATTTTCGGCAAATTCTCCAGGAGATCCGCCCTGCGGGGCGGATCTTTTTTTTGCGCCCGGTCCTGCCGGTCCCGCCTCACCCCGACGTGATCTCGATGCTGCGCTCGCGCTCCGCCATGAGCTGGACCGGCACCAGCCAACGCTCGCCGAATCGCCGTACGTCGAGCGAGGCGTCCTGACCATCCAGTCGCACGCGGGTGATGCCACTTGCAATGGCGGGCTCCAGCACGAGCCGGAAGGGCACTGCGCCCGACTCCTGCGAGACCGTGAAGACATGCGACGCGGCGGCTCGACGGTAGCGCAGCGCGAAGACGGCATTGCCTACGCAGAGCCCGCGCACGTCCAGGCGATCCCATTCCTGCGGCAGCTGTGGCCGGAGCCGCAGTCGATGACGGAGCGCATCCGGATCGGCGCCCAGGAGGCCGAATGCCAGCGGCCAGATCGCCGCGGCCGCAGAAAGGGCGTGATCGACGCAGCCGCGGGCGGCGGATCCAGAAGCTGCCGCCTGCACTGGCGGGCCGTCCGGGGAATCACGCACGTCAGGCCACGAACCACGCGCGGCCGCGAAGCCGCCCTCCAGCAGGCCTCGCCAGAGGGCGAAGGCTGATTCGGGCCGGCCATTGGCATAGGCGCTCCAGCTGCGCCAGCCGTCGATGGCGTGGCGTGACACCCCTCCCTCAAGGTTGCGGGCGACGACGCCGGGCCATGCGCCCGTCGTTACCGCGGGCCGCGTCGCAGCGGAACCCGCCGAAGCGGCGTCTCCTGCCGCGCGCGCCAGCCCGGCATTGCCGACGGACTCGGCGGCAATGGCGAGTTCGCGCAACGCGACCGGGCCGAGTCCGCGCGCATCACCGGCCCGGGGCGACGCCGCACGCAGGCAATCGGCAGCGGCGCGCACACGCGGCCACGCCGCCGATACGAAAGCCAGGTCGCCGGTCCATGCAAGCGTTCGGGCGACGAGCAGCAGCCAGAGTGCGGTGGCCTCGATGTCCGGTTGGGACGCCGCGGCGGGAGCGCTCGGAGCGGCGAGCGGGATCGCGCCATCCGGTTGCTGGAGACTGCCCAGGCAGCGCACCAGATCACGAGCCGCTTCGAAATCGCCAGTGGCAAGCGCCGCCAGCGCGGACCACGCGGCATCGCTGGACAGGTGGCGGAGCGCACAATCGCGACCACCATTGCCGTTCGTGCCGGGGCAACCGAAGCCGGCCACCATGGAGCGACCGCCGGGCACGTCGATGCGCAGGCGATCCAGCCGGTACTTGACCCATTCGATCGCCTCACCGGCACGCTCGTCCGGTGCATCCAGGGACAATCGCTCGTGACGGAGACGGCGCAGTCCGGCGCCCGCCGCACGGACCAGCGCGGCGGGATCGCGCAGCGGTACGAAAGCAGAAGCCACAGCGTCGCCTGCACCTGCTGCAACCGTGACGAGCAGGCGCACGGACTCGCCGGGCGCGAGCCGTGCGCGCAGCTGGCAGTGCAGACCCTGCGCGGTTTCCGACGCTTCTAACTGCGCGTTATGGTCGGACAGGCAGGCGATGACGCGGCCTGCGTGGCTGAGGATCAGCGCCCCGCCCTGACGCCGCCAGGCGGGCGGCGGTTCCGGCGTGACGGGTGAGGGCTGGATCTGCCATGTGAAGCGCAACTCGACAGCGGCGGCCGCGCCGTCGATGGAGCGCGTGTGTGTCCATTCGAGAATCGCGGCGGGCTGCTCGCGCGGAATGTGCACGCGCTCGAGCAGTTGCGCGCCGTGCAGCAGCAGCTGGCGTTCGGTGCCGAGCGCGGTGACTTCGACGGACTGGAAAACGGCATCGTGCAGGCGGGTGTCATGGAGCGCGTGCAGACCATCCAGGCAGACGCAATGCACGCCTGTGTCTTCGCTGCCGAGTGCAAAAGCGCGGCGTCCGGCGATCACGAAGGGATCGACGCCCCGGCCGGTGGTGCGCAGCGCGCTCAGGTGGAAGGGCAGTGGTGCGGGCGAGATGGCGGGCACCTCGCCCGTGGATTCCGGCAGCCGCGCGGGCGGCTCGCTCACGTCATGAGGAGGGCGACGCCGCGGGGTGCACGCGTGCCTGTTCGACTTCGGTACTGGCCGGCGTGCGCGCGTGGCGCACACCCAGGCGACGCTGCAGCGCGTCGAGGTACGTGTAGACGACGGGCGTCACGTAGAGCGTCACGAACTGCGAAAAGGCGAGGCCGCCGGCGACGGCGATGCCGAGGGGGCGGCGTGCTTCGGCGCCCGCGCCCGTGCCGAAGGCAATGGGCAGCGATGCCATGAGCGCGGCCATGGTGGTCATCATGATGGGCCGGAAGCGCACCACGCTGGCGCGTACGATGGCAGTGGCGGCATCGACGCGGTCATTGCGCTCCGACTCGATGGCGAAGTCGATCATCATGATGCCGTTCTTCTTGACCAGGCCGACGAGCATGATCACGCCCACGAAGGCGTACACATTGAGGTCGGTGCCGGAGAGCAGCAGCGCGACCAGCGCGCCGAAGGCCGCGAAGGGCAGGGCGGACAGGATGGTGAGCGGGTGAATGAAGCTCTCGTAGAGGATTCCTAACACGGTGTAAATAACGAAGACGGCGAGCGCGAGCAGCAGCAGCAGGCCCTGCTGCGACTGCTGGAACGCCTGCGCCGTGCCGGAGAAGCCGGTCGTGATGCTGGCGGGCAGCACGCGCCGGGCCACGCGCTGCACGGCATTGACCGCGGAGCCGAGCGAGATGCCCTTGGGCACGTCGAAGGAGAGCGTGACCGAGGGCAGCTGGCCGGAATGGTTGACCGCGAGCGGGCCGGCGGAGCGCGCGAGCGAGGCCACGGCGCCCAGCGGTACGAGCGCACCGGTCGCCGAGCGGATGTACAGCATGTCGAGGGCGGGCAGATCACGCTGGAACTCGGGCAGCAGCTCCATCACCACCCAGTACTCGTTGTCGGGCGTGTAGATGGTGGAGACCTGGCGCGAGCCGTACGCGTCGTACAAACCCGCTTCGATCTGCGCGGGCGTCACACCCAGCGCGGCGGCGCGATCGCGGTCGATGTCGACGCTGACTTCCGGGTTGCCGACGAGCAGATCGGTGGTGACATCCTTCAGCTGCGGCAATCCCTTGAGACTGTCCTCGAGCACACCTGCGGCGGAATACAGCGCATCGACATCCGCACTCTGCAAAGTGAACTGATAGATGCTCTTCGTGGTACGCGGCCCGATGCGGATGGGCGGCGGGTTCTGCACGTACGCACGAATGCCCGGCACCGTGTTGAGCTTGCGATTCAGCTCGCGGGTGAGCGCATCGACGTCAAGGCGCTGGCCGCGCGGTTTGAGGCGCAGCACGAGGCGGCCCTGATTGCCGCTGCCGCGTCCGCCGCCTGCCGCGGACATGAAATCCGCAACGTTGGTGTCACGCGCGGCGATGTCGGCCACGGCCTGCTGATGGCGCAGCATTGCCTCGAAGGACGTGCCCTGCGCGGTTTCCGTGGTGATGCCGAGGCGGCCCGTGTCCTCGGACGGCAGGAAACCCTTGGGCATACGAATGAAGAGCGCGACTGTGGCGATCAGGATGACGAGCGAGAAGACGACGGCCAGCGGGCGGTGGCGCATGACCCAGACGAGGCTGCGCTCGTAGCCGCCGAGTATGTGATCCCACACGCGTTCGGAGGCATTGAACAGCCGACCATGACGCCCGTCCTGGCGACGCAGGAAGCGCGCGGCGAGCATGGGTGTCAGCGTGAGCGAGACGAAGCCGGACACCAGGATCGCGACACTGATGGTGACGGCGAATTCGTGGAACAGGCGGCCAAGGATTCCGCCCATGAACAGCACGGGAATGAAGACGGCCGTAAGGGACAGGGTCATGGACACGATGGTGAAGCCGATCTCGCGCGCACCGTCGAGTGCGGCCTGCATGCGCGGTTTCCCCATCTCGACGTGACGCACGATGTTCTCGAGCATGACAATGGCATCATCGACGACGAAGCCGACGGCCAGGGTCAGGCCCATGAGCGAGAGGTTGTCGAGGCTGTAGTGCAGCAGGTACATCGCCGAGAAGGTGCCCACGATGGAGAGCGGCAGCGCCACGCTGGGAATGGCGGTGGCGGAGACGTTGCGCAGGAACAGGAAGATCACCATGACCACGAGGCAGAGCGTGAGCCAGAGGGTGAACTTCACATCGTGCACGGATTCGTGAATCGATTCGGAGCGGTCGTACAGTGTGTGGACCTTCACCGAGGGCGGCAGCTCATCGTGCAGTGAAGCGACGAGCTGCTTCACACCATTGGCGACGGCGACCGTGTTGGTGCCGGGCTGGCGCTGGATGCTGAGGGTTACGGAGCGCGCGCCGTCGAACCAGCTGGCGTTGCGGTTGTCCTGTACGTCATTGATGACCTGGCCGAGGTCTTCGAGGCGGACGGGTGCGCCATTGCGCCAGGCCACGACCAGCTTGCGGAATGTGGCGGCATTGCCGATCTGGCCATTGGCGCGGATGGTGTAGGCGCGCTCGGAACCCCAGAGCGTGCCGCTGGGCATGTTGACGTTGGCGTTATTGACGGCGGCAGCCACTTCATCGATGCCGATGCCGCGGCTGGCGAGTGCGCGCGGGTCGAGCTGGATGCGCACGGCGTATTTCTGCGCGCCGAACACCGACACCTGTGCAACGCCATCGACGGTCGAGATGCGCTGCGCGAGGAACGTCTCCGCGTAGTTGTCCAGCTTGGAGAGCTGCAGCACATCGGACGTCAGCGACAGGTAGAGGATGGGGTCGTCGGCCGGGTTCACCTTCTGGTAGGAAGGCGGCACGATGCCCTGCGGCAAACTGCGCAGCGTCTTGGAAATGGCCGACTGCACATCCTGCGCGGCCGCATCGATTGCGCGGCTCAGCGAGAACTGCAGTGTAATGGACGTCGAGCCCAGCTGGCTGCTGGATGTCATGTCCGTGACGCCGGCAATCGTGGAGAACTGCTTCTCCAGCGGTGTGGCAACCGCGGACGCCATGGTCTCGGGACTGGCGCCGGGCAGGCTGGCGGACACGGTGATGGTGGGGAAGTCGACATTCGGCAGGTCGCTGACGGGCAGCAGACGATAGGCGAAGATGCCGAAAAACAGCACCGTGATCATGACCAGTGTGGTCATGACGGGCCGGCGAATGAACGGTTCTGCGATGTTCATGAGTTCTCGTCCTGCTCGGCGCGGACGCGGATGTCGACGGTAGCGCCGTCGAAGAGGCGGGACTGCCCATCCGTGACCACCTGCTCACCGGCCTGCACGCCCTGGTCGATGACGATTGCGGTGTCGGTGGTGCGTCCCGCCACCACCTTGCGCATGTGCGCCTTGTGGGTGCTGTCCACGACAAACACGAAATTACCATTCTGGCCGGGCACGACGGCCTCGGGCGGCACAGTCACGGCGCCGGTCTGCGTGTAGAGGCGCAGCCGCACGGTGATGAACTGGCCGGGCCAGAGCACGGCGCCGGCGTTGTCGAACTTCGCCTTGAGTGTCACCGTGCCGGTGGTGCCATCCACCTTGTTGTCGATGAAGACCAGTGCGCCGTCGGTGTCTGTTCCCTGCCCCTCAGCGGGCAGCGCGGTGACGACGAGTGGCCTGGCGGTTCCGTACTTCTGCACGTCGCCCAGCTCGCGCTGCGGCACAGCGAACCGCACGAGGATGGGACGCAGCTGGTTGATCACGACCAGCGAGGTACCAGCCCCGGTACGCACCACATTGCCGAGGTGCACGAGCAGACTGCCGGTGCGCCCGGCGACCGGTGCGCGGATGGTGCAATAGCTGAGGTTCAGCTGGGCGGCCTCGACCGCGGCGCTGTCCGCCTGGACGGTAGCGTGCAGTGCGGCCGCGGTGGCCTGCGATTTCTCCGCTTCGGAGCGCGTAGCGAAGTCCTTGCCCGCAAGCGTCGCGAAGCGCTTCGCGTCGGTTTCGGCACTGACCGCCTGAGCGAGGTCGCGGGCCAGCGCGCCCTGCGACTGACGCAGTGCCGCTTCGTAGGGCCGCGCGTCGATGCGGAACAGGACCTGGCCCACCTGCACATCATCGCCTTCATGGAAGGCGACCTCGGTGATGACCCCGTTCACCTGCGGCTCGATCGAGACCGTCTGGATCGGCTCGACGCGCCCATTGGCGGTGAGATCGACAGGCACATCCTGCAATTGCGCGGTGGCAATCGCGACCGGGACATGCTGTGCGGTTGGCGGGGGAGGCGCGCCGTTGCAACCCGGCAGGGCAATGCAGAGCAACAGCGGTGCGGCGGCAAGGGAGGCGAAACGCCGCCGGCCCACAGTCATTGTCATTCGTTTCAGCATCCGGTTTCCAACCTCAACGGCACCACGGCTGTTCCCGCGGTGCCACCCGATCGTTGTTGACGCGGCAGGGGCGTCGCCTGTTGGGCGCGTGCAGGCGTCGAGGCTGGAATGTTCAGTGCCGCGACCCGCAAGAAATCGGCTGAAGCCCGCGCTTGACGGCGTTCCGCGGCCCGGACACAATTGTGCCCCTCGCCGGCGGGGGGCACAATAGGACCCGGCGGGTGGAAGCATGCGCGTTGAGCCGATTCGCGTGGCGAGCGGCGCACGCGCCAGGTCGTCGACGAAAGCTGCCCGAGCCGCGACCCGCTGGCAGGAGCTTCGAAGGGAGTGAGCCAACGATCCCGCGAGGCCGGGTGAAATCAGGATGCGGGTCGGGTGCGGTAGGAGGTGGTTGGTCCATGCCCCGGTGTGGGGCGAGGTTTCTCGAGGATCAGGAGGTACGTCGTGAAGAGTCGCTGGTTGGGCAGCAGTCTGCTGGTTGGCGCCGCGCTCGTGAGCGGCGGTTGCTATCACGCAATCGTGGATACGGGCCGGCAGCCGTCGGGTACGGTTGTCGAAAACAAGTGGGCGACCTCGTTCGTGGATGGCCTGGTGCCTCCGCACGTCGTGGAGACGGCGCAGAAGTGTCCGAACGGCGTGGCGAAGGTAGAAACGCAGATGAGCTTCATGAATGCGTTGGTGCGCGTGATCACATGGGGGATCTACAGTCCGATGACGATCACCGTACAGTGCGCCGCGGCGAGCGGCGATGATGCGCCGGCAGAGCGCACGGTCCGCGTACCGGCAAGCGCGTCCGGTGTCCAGCTCGATGCCGCGGTGCAGCAGGCGGCAGGCATCTCCGCACGCACGGGCGAACCGGCGTACGTGGTTCTTTCGAATTGAGCCAGCACCGCATGGCCGCAGTCTGGGGGGCAGCGCTGCTGGCGCTGCTCCCCAACAGCGCGCGAGCACAGGATGGCAGTGGTGCGGGATCCTGGTCGTTCCTTCCCGAAGTCCGCCTCTTCCCGAGTCCGGTAGCGGATCCGCTCGAGCCGCATTTCGCGATCGGCCTGGTGCGAACAGACCTGTTCGAGCGCCGTGGACCGGAGCGACCGCTCTACCTGCGATCACCCGGCACAAAGGCGGAGATGCAGGCCGCTGCTGCCATTGGGACGACGATACCCGTGCTCTATCACGCCTGGCCGGGCGGCGGCCTGCTCTTCGGCGCGACCGCCGGCGTCTTCGCACGCTTCCGCATCCAGCTGCCGAGCCGTGACGATCTCTCGGAAGACTGGGCGGTGGGCATGCCGGTCGAGATGGCGTGGGGTCCGACCGCAGTCCGGCTGCGCATCATTCACCGCAGCTCACACCTGGGCGACGAATTCTCGCAGTCCACAGGCGGGCAGCGCATTGAGATGGGCGGCGAGGCGATCGACGGCATGCTGGCCAGGAATGTCGCGGGGCTGCGGATCTACGGCGGTGGCGGCTGGGTGTTCCACTCGAACACGGACAACACGGAGATCCTGATCGAAGACCGTCGCCAGGACCGCTTCACGCTGCAGGCGGGAGCAGACGCGCGGCTGCATCCGTTCGCCAGTCACCACTGGATGGTCACGACAGGCGCCGACTGGCAGAGCGCGGAGCGTTCCGCATGGCAAAGCTCGTACGCGCTTGCGGCCGGCGTGCACGCCACGCGCGGCGGGCGCAACGCCGGTCTGCTGCTGCGTTATCTAGGGGGCAACTCGTACGTAGGGCAGTTCTTTCTCACGCCCGAGCGGGTCGTGAGTCTGGAGCTGCTGCTCAATTACTAGGAACGGACTGGACGCCGTTGCTGGCGCTGGTTGCTGGGGCTGGTTGCTGGGGAACGGATTCGTACGGATCCAATGGAGAAGCGGCGTTGCCGGGGCTCCGGCTGGGAAGACACGTTTCAGTCCGCATGCGCGGTGGATGGGCTGGCCGTGCGGTGGGGTTGGCAGTACTCCATTGCTGTCGGGCATCGCAGCGCAGCAGGCGCCGGCGCGCAGCGAATCCCGATTCCGCCGTGAGTTCCCAGCCCAGCCCGAGCCCCAGCCCGAGAAACGAAATCCAGCCTGACAGTCAGTTAGAAACGCCCTCCCGCCTGTACCTGATTTCGCCACCAATGATGGTGTAGTCGACGCGCGCGGTGGGGATCTGGGCGTCGGGGATGGTCATGATGTCCTTGTCGATGACGGTGAAGTCGGCGTATTTCCCTGCCTTGATCGAGCCTTTGATGTTCTCCTCGAACGCGGCGTATGCATTGTTGATGGTGTAGCCGCGCAATGCTTCCTCGCGGGTGAGCTTCTGCTCGGGATAGAAGGGCGTGCCATCCTTCGTCATGCGGGTGACGCACGAGTAGAAGTTGCGGATGGGATCGAGGTGCTCGACGGGCACGTCGGTGCCGACGTTGATCTGGGCGCCGGCATTGATCAGGTCGCGCCAGACATAGGCGCCGGTTTTCGACCGTTCATCGCCCAGGCGAGAAGGCACCCAGGGTCCGTCGGAAGTGGCGTGGTTGCACTGCATCGATGCCAGCACGTGCAGGGGCGCGAAGCGTGGCACGTCGGCGGGATCGAGATGCTGCGCGTGCTCGATGCGCCAGCGCAGGTCGTGCTTCGTCGTGTCCTGCGCGAAGATGCGCTCGTAGACGTCGAGCACTTCGCGGTTGGCGCGATCGCCGATCGCGTGGATGTTCACCTGATAGTCCGTGGGCGAAGCCGATGCGAGCGATGCGCTCGATGACATCGAGCGGCGTGGTATTCAGGCCCGTGCTCGAGGGCATGTCAGTGTAGGGCTGCAGCAGCCAGGCGCCATGGGAGCCGAGGGCGCCATCCATGACCTGCTTGATGGCACGCACGGTGAGGTAGTCATTGCCCTGGGGTTCCATGCGGTAACGATCGAGTTTGGCTTCGAGCGACTCGGGCGGCTCGCCGCGGATCATGACGTACAGCCGCAGCGGCAGCTCGTTACGGTCTTCGAGCGACTTCAGGAAATCGATGATGTCGAAGGAGGAGCCGGCGTCCTGAAAGCTGGTAATGCCGTGCTCGACCGCTTCCTTGCCGGCGAGAACGACCTGCTGGCGCCGTTCGGCACGCACATCGTCGAGGGAACGGGAGCGGGCGTCGGCAGCGCGGTTCACCAGCCCCTGCGCCGTCTCGCGCAGCAGTCCGGTAGGCTCGCCCGACGCATCCTTCACGATCTCGCCGCCATTGGGGTTGCGTGTCGAGCGCGTGACGTGCGCGGCGCGCAGTGCCGCGCCATTGGCGAAGGCGGCGTGACCGCTGGCGTGCGTGAGCAGCACCGGGTTAGCCGGTGAGACGCTGTCCAGTGCGGCGTGCAGTGGAACCCCTTCGACATTGGGCTCGGGCTTCCGGTCCCATTTCTCCTGATGCCAGCCGCGGCCGAAGATCCAGTCGCCGGGGCGGGCCTTGCTCACGGCGTCGCGGACCAAGGCGACGATGTCATCGAAGTTCTTTGCGGTGGTCAGATCGAGCACCATCTCTGCAGTGCCCAGACCCATGAAGTGGCCGTGTCCTTCGATGAGACCCGGCACCATCAGGCGACCCTTCAGGTCGATGACCTGCGTGCTGGGGCCGATGTAGCGCCGGATCTGCGCGTCGGTCCCCACTGCGGCGATGGTGTAGCCACGCACGGCCACCGCCTGTGCCTCGGGCAGCGAGTCATTGACAGTGACGACCTTGCCGTTGCGCAGCACGAGCGTAGCGGGCTCCACGGCGGGTTCGCGGCTGCACGCGGTAACGGCGGCGCTGCCGGTGAGCGCGAGCGCGGTCAATGCACGGCGGAGCTTTGCTTGCATGCTCATTCGCAGGCCCTGGAGGGTGTGAGGTGTGCAGGGGAGGACAAAGTGGGGTGGTCGCGGGGCATGCGCCAGTCAGAAACTGCTTGCCGGGAAGGGCAGGCCGGGGCATGTTGGGACTCTCGCGTCGCAGCCTCGCGGTGCCGCCGATTACCACACGCAATACGGGTTTCCGCATGCGATACGCCGGGGACCGGGCAGCGGAAGCATTCGAGTGGGCTTACGGCCAGCCGCCGGCTGTGCTGGCCCGCGCGCCGGGGCGCGTGAATCTCATTGGCGAGCACGTCGACTACAATGATGGCTTCGTGCTGCCTCTCGCCATTGACCTGGATGTTGCAGTGGCGGCCTCGCCGCGCAGTGACCGGAGGGTGCGCGTGCTGGCCGTGGACCTGGGCGAGGACGCGGCCTTCCATCTCGATCATCCCGCCGAACGCCGGCCGCTCTGGACTTCCTATGTGCAGGGCGTGTCCGCAATGCTGGAACGCGTGGGCGTGCGACTGCCCGGCGCCGACCTGGCCATCTCCGGCGATGTGCCGCGGGGCGCGGGTCTTTCTTCATCCGCCGCGCTGGAAGTCGCTACTGCGCGCGCACTGCTGGGCGCGGCCAATCGCACACTGACGGACCTCGAGATCGTCGACCTGTGTCATCGCGCGGAATGCGAGTGGGTGGGCGTGAGCTGCGGCGTGATGGACCAGTTCGCGTCCGTCTTCGGCGAGACGGGTCATGCAATTTTTCTGGATTGCCGGACGCTGGAGTGCATGCCCGTGCCCATGCAGGATGATGTGATGCTGGTGGCCGCGGATTCCGGCGTCGCGCGCGATCTGCACGCGTCCGCTTACAACGAGCGCGTGGCGGAGTGTGCGGAAGCCGCTCGCCTGCTGGGCGTGCGCCGACTGCGCGATGTGGGGATGGAGGAATTCGCGCGCCGCGCCGGCGATCTGCCCGAGGTGCTGCGCCGACGCGCGCGACACGTGGTAACAGAGATCGAGCGGACGCGCGACACCGCGGCGGCGCTCGAGGCGGGCGCGATCTGGCGCGTGGGCCGCTACATCAACGAGTCACACGAGAGCCTGCGCGACGATTTTGCGGTGTCGACCCCCGAGCTGGAGGCGCTGGTGCGGGCCGCGCGCTCAATTTCGGGCGTGTTCGGCAGCCGCCTGACGGGCGCGGGCTTCGGCGGCTGCACGCTGTCGCTGGTGGCGCGCTACGCAGTGCGCGATTTCAAGGAACGCGTCGAATACGAGTATCGCCGCTCCACGGGGAAGCAGGCGACGCTGTACGTTCTGCGTCCCGCACCGGGAGCTTCGCTCCTGCCCATCGCACCTGTCCCGCCGGCCTGATGACACGCCGGAGATCGAGTGAGGGAGGTTGCGGTTGCGTGTGATAATAATCCGTTAGAAATCCGTCCGCCGCGTCCTCCGCGGTGAAAGAGGTATTAGGGCGAGCCCGCGAATCACTCCGCGTCCTCCACGTCTCCCTCGCTGTTGCCTCCCGAGTCAAGGACGCCGGCGTCTTCGAGGACCTGGCGGGCCTCGGCCTCGTCGCTGGCGAGGACGAGGACGCGGGCGGGGCGGGTAAGGGTGAGGCCGAGGTCGGCACCGCCGGCGTCATCGGTCATCACCAGACATTCAATGCCGGCATCGTGCAGGTAGCCCTGCGCCATTTCGGCTTCATAGCGATGCGTGAAGCGCGCGATCTCGACGGTATCCTGATCATCCATGACATGCAGATAGGGAGGGAGCAGGGCCGGCCGCAAGAGTGCGGGCGGGTCGGGATCCGCCTGCGGCGCGGTTGCGGTGAGGCGTGCTGGATGGGACCGGCCATTCTCGCATATTTATAGTTGTACCGACGGGCGCCCCCGACGCGCCCCCGGCAGTCGGCAGCCTTCTGCCCCAACCGCGATGGCCGGCCACTGGCGAGAGTGCGTGTGCAGGTATTTCTGCGCAGCGACTCCACCGGGAGGGTCGTGGCCCAGGCGATGACGGATGCCGGCGGCAATTTCGAGTTAAGGGACCTGCGTGCGGGCGCGTACGTCGTGCACACGGAGCTGGCGGGGTACGGAGCGCCGGAGAATTCCGTGGCGCTGGAGGCGGGTACGCGTTACGCGTGGGTTGTGCGGCTGCTGCGGAACGAAAGCCGCTTCTGAGCCACAGCTCAGAGCACGCGTGCGCGTTCCAGTACGAGGATGGCCTGGATGCGGTCGCTGGAGCGGCAGCGGAGGAGGGCGGGCAGGGCCCAGGCGAGGTCGGCGGGGAGGTCGGATTGCTCTTCGGGGACGATCTCGCTGTCGACGCCTGATTCGGTCAGGTGCCGCTGCGCGTTCTCCGCGTCGTGGCGGTTGCTGAAACGTGCGAGTGTGTAGATCTCGGTGTCGTCCAACATGCTTCCGCCCCCCGCCGGCGCACGCCGGTCATTGCCTCACCGCACCACAGTGAACGCGCGCTGCTGCTCGGCGCTCTGGCCGGTGGCCGAATCGGTCACGCGCACGCGGATCCGGTAGTCGCCAGGATCGAGGGAAGTATCAACGCGACGAAGCTCGGGAAGCAATGAGTCGCGCAGCGACGCACTGCCCTGGAAGCGGAGTGTGAGCACGGTGCCGCCGCCGAGGAGTTTGCGCAGGCCGCCGCGCGGCCGCTCGATGCGCACGTCGGTCTGGTACGCGGCGTCGGGTGTGAGGTTGTAGACCTCGTAGAAGATGCGGAACGCGCCGCCGGGGAACTCGCGGGTGGGCACGAGGCTGAGCGCCACGCCATCACGCGTGAAGCTGCCGCCGGAATCCGGTGCGGCCAGCACGATGTCACTGAGCTGCAGCTCCTTGCGCGAGTAGTCGGGCACGTCGAGCGCGCGCCCGTAGATCTGGCCGTGTCCGGGATCGGCGCTCTCGCGTACGACGAGCCGCTCGGCCACGGCATCAGCGGGTGTCACGGGCATGGTGATGTGAGCGCGCAGCCACTCCGCGTCCGTCAGCGTGGATGCGGTGCGCGTGGTGAGCGTGGTGTCGCGGCGGCTCACCCTGTCGCGCACGGTATCGGCGAGGATGAAGGAGACGTCCAGGCTCCAGGCGACGCTGTCGCGTCCGGGTTCCGGCGCGATGGACCCGCCGCGCAGCAGCAGCGCTGCGGTGACATCCGTGAGACCCTGCTGGCCGCGGAACGTGTACAGGTCGTACGCGAAGGGCAGCTCACGCGAGAAGAGCGGGCGGTCGCTGTCGGTGCGCAGGGCCAGACGAGCATCGCGGCGCACCTCGGCGCTGATGGAGCGGCGATCGAATTCGTTGCAGCGCATCAGGGCGAGGCGGCGGTCGTACCGCATGCGGTCGCCGGCCCATGCCGGATCGCAGGGCAGGTTGTACATGAGCATGTACTCGTTGTAGGCATCGCCCATCTCGCCGTCGGCGTCGCTGGCCTGCGGGTCACCGGCGGCGAAGGGACTGCGCTCCGCTGACGCGTAGTTATCGAAGTGCAGCACACTGAACCCGCCTTCGGGCGTGCGATACACCCATGATTCGGTGGGCGGCGCGCCCAGCTTTGGTGTGCGGATGATGTCCCAGGGCTCGCCATGGCGAACGTAGATCAGGCCGCGGTCATCGAAGGGCAGGTCCGGGCGCTTGAGTAACAGCGCGTTAGAGGGCGGCGCACCCCATTTGCGGTTGCGCGGAAAGCGGGCGCGGGCGCCGGCCAGACGGCGGTAGTGGTCACCCAGGCGCGCGGGCACGGACACGCCGCCCAGCGCGGCGCGCTCCGTCCAGAAGTTGCGCAGGAAGGCGCGGTGCGCGTCGAGGTCGCCGGCCTGCCAGCGCTCGTGTTCCCAGTCCTCGAACAGCGGCTCGAGGTCGGTGGCGTAGCGCGCGGCCAGCGCGGGTGAAAGTCCATCGATGGCGTCGAACCAGGCACGCGCGCCCTCGTCATCCAGGGCATTGCCGAACAGCACGGTAGACAGCGTGTAGCGTGTGTCGGCGGCATTGGCTGCCGATGCGTTGGTGGCCGCGCGCCTTGCCGCTTCCACAGCGCTCTGGTGATCACCCAGCGCATCCTCGGCGCGGGCCAGTGCGACCAGCGCCGCAGTTTCGAAGCGACCTTCCTCTTCGGCCCTGGCAAGGGAACCGGCAGCGGCTGCGAGCGCGCTCTGGCTGCGCTTCTCGAGGGCGAGTGGCACGAGTGTCTGCGCTGCGCCGGTGAGCGCGGGATCCAGCTCGAGCGCGTGGTGCAGCGCGTGCACGGCTCTGGACGCCGGGTCGAAGCCGAACGCTTCGGCCAGCGCGCGACGTGTGACGAGCGCGGGCGTGGCAGCGTGACGCTCGGGACCATCGGCCCAGCTGAGGCCCAGTCCGTACCACGCCCAGGCATTCGCCGGATCCGAGCGGGTCGCATCATCGAACGCAGCACGCGCGCGCTTCGCGTCATCCGACCGGTGCGTGAGTGCGAACAGGCGCAGGCCCGCGAAGCCCTGCTCCACGAGGGTGGCGGCATCGGAAGAGCGGGCCAGTGCACGGTGACGCAGAGCAACCGTGTCGCTTACCATGTTCAGTGAATCACGCAAGGCGGCGAAATCCGGATGAGCGCGAAACATTGCGGGTTGCTGCGCGGCCGCAGCCGCGGCCGCAGCGCTGCACATCATGGCGCAGAAGAGCGGGCGCAGGCGGGGAGAGCTGGCGAAGGGCCGAGGGCTCATCGCGAACGATCCGGCGAGGGGAAGGCCGTGCATGTGCCGCCGGCCGGCGGCACAGCGGGCGAGTCGTGGCGCGCCGCCGGCTTGCCGGCGCCGGCCTGTGCGTCCATTTTGACGACCCCGTGTCGAAATATCCAGCCTTGACCCACGTTGCCGGCGGAGCACTCCGCGGGCGCGCGTCCTGAAGTGGCCGCGCGCGATGAAGTCCATCCGCCACGGCGGATGGGCACCGTCGTTTTCGACTGCGATTCCACGTTGAGCACGATCGAAGGCATTGAATACCTGGCGCGTTCCAACCCGGAAGTAGAACGCCTGACGCGGGCCGCGATGGACGGCGATGTGCCGCTGGAAGCGGTGTACGGCCGGCGGCTCGCGCTGGTGCGACCGGGGCGGGAAGCGCTCCGGCAGCTGGCTGCTGCCTACGTGGAAGCACTGGTGCCGGATGCGCGCGCGGTGATTGCCGCGCTGCGCAGTGAAGGCATGCGTGTGTGCGTGGTGAGCGGCGGACTGCTGCCGGCCGTGCAGTTCCTCGCGCTGGAGCTGGGACTGGATGCAGTCGACGTTGGCGCGGTCGATGTCTTCTTCGCGCCGGATGGCAGTTACGCGGGTTACGATGAGCACTCGCCATTGGCGAGGCGGGGAGGCAAGCGCGAGCTGCTCGAGTCATGGCGGCGGGAATTACCGGCGCCCATCATGCTGGTCGGTGATGGCGCGACGGACGCGGAGGCGAGGCCCGTCGTGGATGCGCTGGTTGCCTACTGCGGTGTTGTCGAGCGACCCGCAGTCGTCGCGGCAGCGGATCACGTGATTCGCGACGCGTCACTTTCGCCCGTGCTGCCGCTGGCGCTGGGCGGAGCGCAGCCGCGGTCAGCGGACTATCAGGCTGTTTATGAGAAGGGAGTGTCGCTGCTGGCCGCGGGCGAGCGGCGACGAACGCAACCCGAACCGGAATCGCAACGTGTCTGAGCCTCTCAAGTACGGCCATTTCTTCCTGCCGGGTCCCACCGAAGTGCGGCCCGAAGTGCTGCAGGCGATGACCCGGCCGATGATCGGTCATCGCGTGCCCGAGATGGAAGAGCTGATGGGCTTCATCGAGCCGCGCCTCAAGACTGTCTTCCAGACCTCGCGACCGGTCTACATCGTGCCTTCGTCGGGGACAGGACTCATGGAGGCGGCCGTGCGCAATGGCGCGCGCCGCCACGTGCTGTCGCTGGTGAATGGCGCGTTCAGCGAGCGCTTCTATCGCATTGCGCTGGCCAACGGCCTGCGGGCGGACGCGCTGGAAGTGCCGTGGGGCGAGGTGCACGCGGCCGAAATGCTGGACGATGCCCTGCGGCGCGGCATTGACGACGCGGTGACGGTGGCACACTCGGAGACATTCGACGGGCGCATTGAACAACATCCGCGAGCTGGCGGAAGTCGCGCATCAGAACGGTGATGTGGCGCTGCTGGTGGACAGCGTGTCGGGTCTCTCGGGCGCCGAGCTGCGCACGGACCGCTGGCGTATCGACTTCGCGCTGACGGGTTCGCAGAAGTGTCTGGCGCTGCCGCCGGGGCTGGCGTTCGGCGTGGCCCAGGACAGTGTGCTGGAGCGGGCGAAGAGCAAGGCCGATCGCGGCGTGTACTTCGACATCCTCGAGTACGAGAAGAACATCCAGGGCAACCAGACGCCCAACACGCCCGCAGTGTCGCTGCTGTACGCGCTGGCGGTGCAGATGCAGCACATTGAAAGCGAAGGTATCGAGGCGAGGTGGGCGAGGCACCAGGCCATGGCGGATCGGGTGTACGCGTGGGTGCAGGCCATGAACGAGCGTGGCGTGCAGGTCGGGGTCGTGGCGGCGGAGGGCCATCGCTCCCCGACCGTCACCGCGGTACGTGTGCCCGACGGCATGACGGGCGCACAGGTGGTCGCGGGCGCGCGCCAGCAGGGATTCGCCATTGCGACCGGATACGGCAAACTCAAGGAAAGCACGTTCCGCATTGGTCACATGGGTGATCACACGGTGGCAGAGGTGGACGCGCTGCTGGACGCGCTGACAGGCCTGTTCCGGCCATGAGCGTCGGCGGCATCAAGCGCGGTGCGCGGGGATTCGTGTTGCGCGCGGGCGTCACGAGGGATCACGCGGCGGCGAGGAGGCGCGGAGAGCGCAGATGAGCAGGCAGCAGAGCGAAGTGTTAGTGGAGACCGCGAGCGGGGAACCCGCCGTGGATGGCAGGCGGTTCCGGGTGGTGATCGTGGATCCGATTTCGGCATCGGGGCTGGCGCCGCTGGTGGACGATCCGCAATTCGAGGTGGTGGAGCGGCTGGGCGTGAAGGGCGAAGAGCTGGCGCGCGCGGTGGGTGACGCGGATGCGGTGATCGTGCGCAGCGCGACTCGTATCACGCGCGATGCGCTCAAGTACGCCACGCGGCTGCGCGTCATTGGGCGGGCCGGTGTGGGCGTCGACAACATCGATGTGGAGGCAGCGACCGAGCGCGGCATTGCCGTGCTCAATGCGCCGTCGGGTAACACAGTGTCAGCGGCAGAGCTGGCGTTCGCGCTGCTGCTGGCGCTGGTGCGGCGGGTGTCAGCGGCAGACCGCTCGATGAAGGAGGGGCACTGGGACCGCAAGAGCTTCGGCGGCATTGAGCTGTACGGCAAGACGCTGGGGCTGGTGGGCGCGGGCCGCATCGGCACGGCGGTGGCGCAGCGGGCGAAGGCGTTCGGCATGCGCGTCGTCGCCTTCGATCCGTTCCTGACGGCGGAGCGCGCCGAGGCGCTGGACATCGAGCTGGCCACGCTCGACCAGGTGCTGGAGAGGGGCGATGTGATCACACTGCACGTGCCGCTCACCGATGAATCGCGGGGCATGATCGGTGACGCGCAGTTCCAGCGCATGAAGCCGGGCGCGTTCATCGTGAACGCGGCGCGAGGCGGTATCATCGACGAGCTGGCGCTGGTGCGCGCGCTCACCGAGGGTCGCATTGCGGGCGCGGCGCTCGACGTGTACGAGCAGGAGCCGGCGCCGCGCGACCATCCGCTGCGGGCACTTTCCAACGTGGTGTTAACCCCGCACCTGGGTGCCGCCACCATCGAGGCACAGGAGAACGTGGCCATCGAGATCGCCGATGCGGTGCGCGCCGCGCTGCTGGAGAGCGATCTGTCCCGCGCGGTCAATGCGCCCGCCATTGGTGGCGAGGCCATGCAGCGGCTGCGCCCCCTGCTGGACCTGGCGGAGCGGCTGGGGCGGCTGATCCAGGCGGTGGCGGACGGGCCCGTGCGGCGGGTGGACGTGCGCTACGCGGGCAGCTCCGACGTGGCACTGCGGCCGCTGACTTCCGCGACGCTGATCGGCGTGCTGGAGCGGGTGGTGGGCCGTCACGCGATCAACTTCGTGAATGCCATCCACCTCGCGCAGTCGCGCGGCACACACGTCGGGTCGACACAGCTCACGCGACATCCGGACTACGGTGAGTACATCGAGGTGGAAGCGTCGACCGCATCCGGCTTCGCGCTGGCGGCAGGCGCGCTGCTGGACGCGACGCATCCGCGCATCGTGCGCATTGGACAGTACCACGTGGACGTGCGGCCGCGCGGTGCACTGCTGGTCATGCGCAACCTGGATGTGCCGGGCGTGATCGGTCGCGTGGGCACACTGCTGGGCGCCGCGGGCGCCAACATTGCCGAGTACCACCAGTCGCGACTGATCCAGGGCGGCGAAGCACTGGCCGCCATCAGCATCGACGGCTGGCTGGGCGATGACGTGCTGGCCCGGCTGCGCATGGCGCCCGAGATCCTCGACATCAAGCAGGTCAACCTCGACTGAACTCCTCACCGCGAGAGAGCGCGGAGGGAGAAGAGGTGATTGCGGGTGATACGTTGACGCATGGATCAACGGATCGAGGGGGAGCGGCACGTGGAGCGACGGTTGTGGGGTTGTCTGCTGGGGGTCGTGCTCGGGCTGGGGCTGGCTGCGGGGGTGCAGGCGCAGGGTGGGTCAGGGGGGCGGAACGGTAGGGGGCAGGTCGATAAGGATTATGTCATCCTCATTTCGTTCGACGCGTTTCGCTGGGACTATCTGAACCGGGGCATCACGCCCAGTTTTCAGCGGGTGGCGGACGCGGGGGCGCGAGCCGAGGCGTTGATTCCGGTATTTCCTACCAAGACCTATCCCAATCACTACAGCATTGCCACGGGGATGTACGCGGGGCACCATGGGCTCGTGGGCAACGAGTTCTTCGATCCGGCGTTCGATGCGGTGTACAGTTTGCGCGATCGCTCGACTGTGGAAGACGGGCGCTGGTACGGCGGCGAGCCGATCTGGGTGACGGCGGAGAAGCAGGGCATGGTGACGGCCGCAATGTTCTTCGTGGGCACGGAAGCGCCGGTGGAAGGCATCCAGCCGACGTACTGGACGCGCTACGAGCATCGCCTGCCGAATGATGCGCGTGTGGATCGCGTGCTCGCGTGGCTGGCCATGCCGGCGGAACAGCGGCCGCACCTGATCACGTTGTATTTCCCCATTGTCGACGACAGCTCGCATCGCTACCTCGCCGACACGGCGCCAGTCAACGAGGCGATCCGCGAAGCGGACCGGTCGCTGGGGCGACTGCTCGATGGCGTGGCAACGCTGCCGTACGGCGATCGCGTGAACGTCGTCATCGTGTCCGATCACGGCATCGCGACCGTGCAGAAGGAACGCATTGTGCTCGACGACTACGTGAACCTGGCGGGTGTGCACGTCGTCGACGCGGGGACACTGACGTACCTGCACTTCGCGGCGGGGGATTCGGCGCGCATGCGCTCCGTGAAGGCGGGACTGTCGCGCGCGCCGCACCTCCATGTGTATCTGCGATCCGAGATTCCCGAGGCATGGCACGTCAGGGAGAATCCGCGCATTGGCGACGTGCTGGTGGTAGCGGATGAGGGCTGGCTGATGCGGCGGCGGGACAGCCCGGGTGAGCAGAATCCCGCGACACACGGCTGGGCGCCCACCCGCGACATGTACGGCATCTTCCTCGCGATGGGTCCGGGCGTGAGGCGGGGTGTGCGGCTGCAGCCGTTCGAGAACATCCACATCTATCCGTTCATTGCCGCACTGCTGGGATTGCAGCCGGCGGCCGGGATCGATGGGCGGCTGGATGTGCTGCAGGGGATCCTGGCGCGCTAATCGAGCCGCTGTGGGACGCGTGGAGCGATGCGCCGGCGAGTCGGAGAGGGGCTGATCCTCAGCGTATCGGACCGTCCTGGCATTCTTTCCTTCCGTCCGCTTGTGTTATCAACGCGACCCGGCCCGAAATGCAAACCGGTCACTCGATAGCCCGCAGCGTCGCCACCATATGCCAACGGCGCACAACCCAAGAATGCCAGGACGGTCCGACGCCCTGGCGCTCCAGCAACGCTTCACGAAGCCACGCAGACGCGAGGCGGCCATCTGCAATCCCGAGACGAGCGCAAGGCTGCGGGTCAAACCTCCTCGACTGCGGGTGTTAATATGCTGTCAGGCGGGAGGCTGCAGAGAGAGCAGGATAGCGCGAAGAGTCTCACACTGCACGTCAGTGGAGCGCCTGCAAGCCCTCACTTGCGGCGACGGGACTGCTTCGGCTTCAAGCTGGCCGCTGCGGAGCTGCCTCCGGGCTTCTCCACGGGCTTCTGCTTCGACCTTGTTTCTTTCTCCGACTTCGTCCCTTTCTCCGATTTCGTCACCTTCGGTTCCTTTGCCGGCATCAATGCGGCGTATGCTGCCGAGCGGGCGAGCCAGGTGCGCAGCTCTGCCGGCGATTTCAGGAGCGCGGGTGGCACCACGACGTACTCCTTCATGGGACGGCCGGGCATGGGCTCGAACAGGCGCGCACCTTTCTGCTCGAGGAAGGCGGCGCGCTCGGTGGGCGCGAGGCGGAGGATCATCGTGTCCTGGAACAGGCCCGCGAACATGTGGCCGCCATGGAAGGCCGCAGGGTAGCCGAACATCTTCCGTGTTTCCGCTTCGGGCACGCTGCCGATGAGCGTGGCGAAGCTGCGCACGAGGCTGTCGGGCGCCGGCGTCCATTTCGGGTTTTGCGATGCGCCACGGGGAGCCATGCAACGCCTCCTTGCCTGCCTGTTGCTGCGCCCGGCCAGTCGAGCGCGCGTGCGACGCTTCAACCTACAATGCGTCGGGCACCGGCGGCATTGTCGTGGGACCGGGGAACATCGCTGCGGGAAGATCTGTTGTGCGGGAACCTGCCGGGTTGGGCCGGCAAGCGAGCGCCTCCTGCAGAGATCCGGTGCCCTCGCGCAACGATCCCTGCGGCTCACCGTGAGTGCACGAGCCCTTGTCGGCCGCACCCGGTCGTCCGAGTTTCACAACAGGGCCGGGCACAACGGCCGGAATTCACGGGAGGCCATTGATGCGACGGATGCTGTCTATTGCACTCGGGATCGTTCTGCTTGCCGGTTCCAGCACGCGCGGACGCGCGCAGCAGCAGCAGCAGCAGCAGAGCTTCACGCACGCGGACACGCTGCGTGGCTCGCTGACCTCGCCCGCACGGACGTGGTGGGATGTGTCGTTCTACGACCTGCACGTCGCCATCAATCCCGCGGACAGTTCGATCCGCGGCTACAACGCCATCACCTATCGCGTGCTGAAGCCGGCGCAGGAGATGCAGATCGATCTCATGACGCCGCTGGACGTCGACAGCATGGTGCAGGACGGAAAAGCCGTGACGTACCGGCGGGATGGCAACGCCTTCTTCGTCACGCTGCCTTCGGCGCAGCGGGCCGGCACGAGTCGTACGCTGACAGTCCATTATCACGGCCGGCCGCGCGTGGCCAGGCGGCCACCCTGGGAGGGCGGCTTCACGTGGACGGCGGACAGCCTGGGACGGACGTGGGTGGTGACGACCGACCAGGGCGTGGGCGCGAGCATCTGGTGGCCCAACAAGGACACGCAAATGGATGAGCCGGACAGCCAGCGTGTTGCGCTGACGGTGCCGGATCCACTGCTCGACGTTTCCAATGGCCGCCTGCGCAGCACCACGCACAACGCGGATGGCACCACAACATACGAGTGGTTCGTGGTGAATCCCATCAACAACTACGCGATCGCGGTGGCTGCGGGCAGCTACGACCATTACACGGAAACCTACGACGGTGAGAAGGGACCGCTGAGCATGGACTTCTGGCCGCTGACCTACCACCTGGAGGCGGCCCACCGGCAGTTCGCGCAGGCGAAGTCGATGATGAAGTGCTTCGAGCACTGGTTCGGGCCGTACCCGTGGTACGAAGACGGCTACAAGCTCATCGAAGTGCCTAACACGGGGATGGAGCACCAGACCGCGGTCGCGTACGGCAACTGGTTCGCCAACGGCTACCGCGGCCGTGATGCATCGGGCACCGGTCTGGGCATGCAGTGGGACTTCATCATTGTGCACGAGAGTGCCCACGAATGGTTCGGCAACAACCTCACGTCGAAGGACCTGGCCGACATGTGGGTGCACGAGAGCTTCGCCAACTATGCGGAGGGCCTGTACACGGAGTGCCTGTTCGGCAAGGACAAGGGCGCCGCGTACACAGTGGGCGTCCGGCGAGGCGTCCGTAACGACCGGCCCATCGTGCCCGCGTTCGGCGTGAATCAGGAAGGCTCGGGCGACATGTACCCGAAGGGCGGGAACATGCTGCACACCATCCGCCAGATCGTGGGCAATGACGAGAAATGGCGAGGCATCCTGCGCGGCCTGAACCAGACGTTCTGGCACCAGACCGTGACCGGCAAACAGGTCGAGGACTACATCAGCCAGCAGGCGGGCACGGACCTGAGCAAGGTGTTCGAGCAGTACCTGACGACCACGAAGATCCCGGTGCTGGAATACAGCATCAGCGGAGGCAGGCTGCGCTACCGCTGGGCCAATGTCGTGCCGGGCTTCCGCATGCAGGTGCCGGTGACACTGTCGGTCGGCGGCTACACCGTGATCCACCCGACGGAGGCGTGGCAGACGATGAGTGTGCAGCTGGCCGATTCCGCCGAGTTCAAGGTCGACGTGAACTACTACGTGACGGCGAAGGCGGTGACGGCGGGTGGCTCCGACTGACCGTTTCCGAGAGGTGATTCAGAACGAGGGCGCGGCATGAGGCTGTCAATGCACGCACCGCGCCGGCGGGCGCCGGCCGCGGCCGTCACCAGCAACACATTGCGGGGATCATGAACGAGGACGCGTTCAACCTCAGCCTGCGCAAGTTTCTCAAGACCTTCGGTGTGACGGCGCAGCGCGAGATCGAGCAGGCGGTGCGTGAGGCGATCGATTCGGGCCGCATCCGCGGCGACGAGACGCTGACCGCGCACGCCACCATCCGCCTGAGCGGTGTGGGCCTGGATCACGACATCGAGGGCGAGATCACCTTGAAGTAGCAGCGCGCAGCAGCGCTGACGCGCCAGCCGCACGCGTCAGCTGGCGCGCGCGCAGTGCGTGCCAGGCGACTCTGCTGATGCTGCCGCCGTTCCGCGTCGCACCACAGCCTCACACGCAGGGCGTCGGATCCGGTGATTCGGCGGCGTCGCCTTCAATTGCCGTCACCCGCCACAATCCCGCCACCCGCAGCAGGCGCACGGTCTGCGGCACTTCGTGCGGCGGCACGCGGAACATGCACTGGCGCAACAGCGCGTTATAGTGGACGTCGCTCCAGGTCTCCACCGCCCGAACCGTGGCGCTGCTGCCGTCCGGGCTCACGTTCAGCGAGAGGATGCGCTGGTCGTGCAGCGTGTTGACCGTGAACTGGCCGGCGGCAGCCAGACCCCGCAGCGCCAGCTGCTCCATGGCCAGGGCCTCGCCTGTGAACGGGCCATTGAGCACGTCCTCATCGAGCGCACGGAACGCCTCCGTCTCCGCTTGATTCGCGCGGCGCATGGCGGCGAGAATGGCGGGTCCCTGTCCGAGTGTCGGGTCGGGTGGCTGATACGACACGTCCCGGCGGTCTGCGCCGCTCTTCACCAACTCGGTGTGCGGGGTACGCAGCGGAACGGATTCGGACGCAGTACGGATGCCATCGACCGCACTCCCGCCGGCGGCGGGAGTGAACGCGGGGAGAGTATCCAGCGAAGCCGTGTTCATGCGGTCGATGGCAGAGCTGAGCGCCGCGATGCCGAGGCTGATCGCGGTGAAGCCGGCCACGAGCGCGCCCGCGAGCTTCCAGCGGCGGCGCACGGGCTGGCGACTGGCGTCGCGCGCGCGGCGGATACCGAGCCGCTCGATGGACGTGATGAGCTGGCTGACGTCGTAGTCCCAGCGGGTGTCGCTCAGCTCGTGTGCCTGCCTGCGGGACAGCGCGGCCATGGCGTCCGGCAGCTGTTCGGGCGTGGGCATGAGCGCGGCACCGACCAGCACGGGCACCACCCGTATGTCCCTTGCCAGGGCGGCCGTGATCTCCAGACGCACGAAATCGCGCTCATTCTCGAGCCGCCGCTGGCCGTGCGCGTCGGTGGCGCTCAGCCAGTCGGGGCCGATCACGGCAATCAGCACGTCGCATGAACCCACGGCGTGGGAAATGGCTTCCACGAAGTCGGTGCCTGATTCGATGTCGTCGATATCCCGAAAGCACTGGTCCGACCCGAATTCGTGGATCAGCCGGTCCGCCAGGCGGCCGGCGTACCCCGCGCCCTCACCGCGGCGGCGGTAGCTGATGAAGATGCGCTGCCGGTCGCGGGCGGCGAATGCGAGCATGCGGGTCAGAACGCTCTGCAGAACGCTGGACATGGGTCTGGCTCCATTGGCTTGGCTGGAACGGTCCGGAGCTGTCGGGCGGCGCAGCGGGGAACGGCAGGCCAGCCTCTTACCGGACTGTCCAGTGACGCGCAAAGCGATGCGGAAAGCGGACACGCGGGGCCTGACAGCGGGTTTGGAAAGCAAACGGGCGAGGTCGCATGCAGGCCGCGACCCCGCCCGTCAGAAGGGCAACAGCCTGTTTACTGCAAGCGCACGATCCACACCTGAGTGGTCGAGGGCAGCAGCGCTTCCGTGGCGGTGCGTACGCGCAACGCGGTGGCCGGCCGGCTCGCGCCACTGACGCGGAAGTAGGCAGTCGAGCCGCCGCGCACGCTGGCCTGGTCGGTGAATGTAGCGAAGCTGCGATCGCGCGGCACCAGCGGCACGGAGACACGGAAATGGCTGAACGCCTCGAACATGTTCCAGCTGGTGAACTGCAGTGTCGGGTCGGCGCCGGCGGTCCGGTCATCGACGTACTGCGCGGCGGCCCAGCGGCGCCAGCAGCACATTGATGGGCTGGCCGCTCACGTTGGCGAGCGTCTGGAAACCGGTGCCCGGGTCCGTGATGAGCTTGTGGTGGAGCTCCTTTTCGCCGCCCGCGAAGCGAGTCGAGAACTGGTCGGAGATGTAGCGGAGCAACGACCAGGGCACGCCGTAGACTTCGCGGCCCGGGAAGCACGGTGCGCCGGTGTTGGCGGCGAGCCAGGTGCACTGCTCGGGCGTGCCGCTGATCTTCGTGTCGCACTGCCCTGTCACGTTGGGGTCGCAGGCGCCGTTGAAGCCCCAGTACAGAGCCAGATCGAAGAAGCCGGCGGCGTACCACGCATGATCCGACGCCAACGCGTTGTTATAGATCCCCATGAACGCCACATTGAAGCCGTAGTTCTGCCCGGGTGAGCGACTGGTGAACTTGTGGCCGGTGATCTCTTCGGCGAGCGTTGCCTGGCCTTCCAGCTCCCAGATGGCCGCAGGTGTGGACACGCCCGCCGCCGCGCGATTGACGAACTGCAGGATGTGCGAGAACTCGTGGCCGGTGAGGATGGGTGCATCCGCCAGGCCGTCGGCGCGCGCGTATGCGTCCGCGTACGTGCCATTGGGGTCAGGCGCGATCGTGTAGAAGACCTCGCCGCCATTGCTGGATGGACACTGCGTGCGCGTCTGGAAATCGGCGCTGGTGGTGAAACCCAGCACGCCCTCCTTGTTGACCTCCTTGGTCACGATCATCACAATGCGACCATTGTTGTCGAGGTCGCTGGGCTCGCCGAAGTAGTCGACATCGTTCTGGTAGATGGTGTTATCGAAATCGGCGGCCATCGTGGTGAAATCTGCAGCGGTGTAACCGTTGGCCGGATTGCCGCTGTCCTCGAGCCAGATGCTGTGCAGCCCTACCAGGCGGACGACGGTGGTGATCTCGGCGTAATTCTGACAGAGGCTGCGGTTCCGGTCGGGAATGCGCACGGTCACGTTGTCGCCCACCTGCACGGTGCCCGGCACGACCGAGGCCGCGGCCGTGAGCGACGCGGTGCCGCGCAGGGACTGGCGGATGTTGCTGGCCACCTGCGCGAACGGGATCTGCGCGCGCTCAGCCATGCGCAGGGTGAGTTCACCGGCCCGCTGGCGGTCCCAGCGCTTCATCCTGGCGAGGTCCGCCGTGGTGGGAGCGGCAGGCTGCATGCTGGAAGCCGCGACGGGCAGTGTGGCTGCGGACTCGGCGCCCGTTGCGGAAGCATTGCCCACGATCACGCTCTGCACCGAGGTGCCGGACTCCGTGAGGTTCTGCACGCCCACCAGGTACGCTTCATTCGCGCCGGTTGCCGCGAACTGCAGACAGAAGTCGGCAGGATTCGTGAGGATCGTCTGTTTGCCGGTGGCGACCGTCACGTCCGTGCCCGTCTTCGGCGCGGGCTGCAGCAGGCTGTTGCTGGCGCGTCCATTGACGGAGACCTTCACGGCGGCGGTGCCTGCCGTGCACAGGGCCGACGGCACTGCCACGGTCAGCGAGGTCTTGGTGGCGGCCGTTACGGTCACGGCGGCGCCGCCGATGGTCACGATGTTGCTCGTGGGCGTGGTGCTGAAATTGTCACCGGTGAGCGTCGCGGTCTGGCCGGCGACCAGCGGGCTGGGCGACACGGCGCTGATCAGGGGAACGGTCGGCGCAGTCACGGTGACCGTGAAGTTGCCGGACTTGCCATCCGCGGTCGCGCTGATGGTGGCGGCGCCCACTGCGACGCCGTTGACCAGGCCCGTGGGTGAGACGACCGCCACGCCCTGGTTCGATGACGCCCACGCGAAGGTCTTGCTGAGGTTGTTGCCCGATGCGTCGAGTGCCGTCGCGGTGAGCTGCAGTGTGCCGCCCACTTCGACGGAGTTGCCGGCCGCTTCGACGTTGACTGTCGCCGTGCCGCCCGGCGGAGCGGTGGAATCGCCGCTCTTGCACGAGGCAACCAGCGCGGGCGCCAGCAGCGAGAGCACAAGCGCGACGTGCACACGCGCCCGCGCATTGGTGCGGGCGTTCAACTGCAGATGGACCATACCGTGCTCACAGCGTGGGGGCGCCGCGCATTGCCGCGAAGTGCGGCGGCTGGCGCGACAACCGGATAGACGCATCGCGCGGAGGCGCGAGCCGAATACTGGAGAAGTGACACCCGAAGAACACTGCTACCCGTAGCGGCAAAGCCACGGTCCCGGCTGCGGGCGTTGCGGCAGCATGCAGAATCGACCTCGGTGTGCGATGCTGGGGCAGCCCATCCGAGCTGCGCTCCCGGAGGCGGCCTGAATGCGGTATGTTTGCGCCACATAACAACGTTCGAGACCGTGATCAACAGGACGGATTCCACTCTGCCGCAGGATGAACGCCTCGTCGCAAGCGGGCCACTGGGCCTCGTATTGACCGGCGGCGGCGCCCGCGCGGCATACCAGGTCGGCGTGCTGCGCTGGATCGCACGCCACTATCCGGACCTGCAGCTCCCGATTCTCACCGGCGTGTCCGCCGGTGCCGTCAACATCGCTTCACTCGCGTCGCATCCCGGCAACTTCAGGAAGGCGGTATTCAGCCTGTCCGATCTCTGGCAGGGGCTGACCGCCGAGCGAGTGTTCAAGGTGGATGCCGCGTCCATCTCCTGGACCGTGATGCGCTGGGGCTTCCGCCTGATCTCGGGCGGCGCGCCCGCGCTCCAGGTTCGCGCCTTCCTCAACACCTCGCCGCTGCGCGTGCTGCTGCATGAGGTGATCGAGTCGAGAGACGGCGTACTGACCGGTATCGGCAGGAACCTGGCAACGGGCAAGCTGCTGGCCGTTGCCGTTACTGCCACATTGTATTCGACCGGACAGTCCGTCGTGTTCTTCCAGGGCGGCGCCATTGAGCCGTGGAAGCGGCCGCAACGCCGCGCCGAGAAGACGACGCTCTGCATCGAGCACGTCATGGCGTCCACCGCGCTGCCGCTGTTCTTCCCGGCGATCCGCGTGGGCAACAACTGGTACGGTGATGGCGGCATCCGGCTGGCCGCACCACTGTCACCGGCACTGCATCTGGGCGCGGACCGCATCATCGCCATCTCCACACGCTACGACCGCTCGCAGGCCGAAGCGGATGCGCTGCAGATCACCGGCTACCCGCCGCCCGCGCAGATCCTGGGCGCGCTGCTCAATGCGGTGTTCCTCGACCTGATCGATCAGGACGCGCTTCGCCTGCAGCGCATCAACGAGCTGCTGCAGACGGTGCCCGATGAACGGCGTTCGGGTATGCGACCGGTGGACCTCCTCGTTATCCGTCCCTCCCGCGACCTGGGTCGCATGGCCGCCGAGTTCGAGCCCCGCCTGCCCAAAGCGTTCCGCTTCATGGTGCGCGGCCTGGGCACGCGCGAGCAGAAGAGCCCGGACATGCTGTCGCTGCTGCTGTTCCAGCCTGACTACCTCGAGCGCATCATGCAGATCGGCGAGGAAGATGCGGAGGCGAGGGCGGCGGACATCGAGGCGTTCCTCGGGCCCGCGGAAACGAACGCGGCGGCTGCTTCGAGCCAGTGACCGTGAGGGAGCCGGTCGCCTACTTCCCGATGGTGCGGTCCCAGTTCAGCGCGTTGTACTTCTTCAGGATCTCGAGTGTCTTCTCGATGGGCAGCGCTTCCGTCTGATTGCGGCCGTTGCTCACCGTGACCGCCTTGAACAGCGAGTTATACACCGCTTCTTCCGTGGCCTCCGCAACGGCCTGGAACAGCGGCGTCACGGCATCGTTGGAGAGATCCTCGATCTGGCGCGACCGCTCGTTGCCTCGCCGGCGCACGCTGTCCGCCGTGGAGAAGGCGATCACGTAGTCGCCCGAGCCGTTGCTCATGGTCGCGCCCGTGCGCGCCAGGCCAGTGAGCGCGCGATGCGCGACGCGCTCGAGACTGCGTGCGCTGAGCGGCGCATCCGTCGCCACGACCATCATGATGCTGCCGTCCGGTGACTCGAGGCGATCGCTGCCACCCCCGCGGCCGCCCCGGCCCGTGACTTCACGCTGGAAGGAGTAACGCCCCAGTTCGCGGCCCACGGGCGCGCCATTGATGACGAGAACGCCGCCGAAGTTGGACTGCACGAGCACCCCCACCGTGTAGCCGCCGGCCGATGCGGGCAGGACGCGCGAGCTGGTGCCGATGCCGCCCTTGAAGCCGAACGCGGATGTGCCGCGACCCGCGCCCACCGCGCCCTCCTCGACGGGTCCGCTGTTCGCCGACTCGAGCGCGTGCACGACATCCTGCGGCGAAATGGGGCGCGCGCGAATGTCGTTCAGTCCGCCATCATTGGTTTCGCCGACGACGGGATTGATGGAGCGCACGTCTTCCATGCCGGGCTGTGCCAGCAGCCACGCGACCATGGCGTCCGCCGCTTTCCAGACACACAACGTGCAGGTCAGCAGGATGGGCGTTTCGATTTCGCCCAGTTCCTGCACCTGCGAGATGCCGAGCAGTTTGCCGAAGCCGTTCCCCACGACGATCGCGGCGGGCACCTTCTCGCGGAAGATGCTGCCCGCATGCGGCAGGATCGCGGTGACACCGGTATTCACGCCTTCGCGCACCACCGTCGTCTGACCCACTCGGACGCCCGCGACATCCGTGATCGCGTTCTGAGCACCCGGCTGGAAGATGCCGACGATCACGCCGGCTTCGCGGGCCCGCGGCCGTGCACCCGCCGTGCCATTGCTCTGTGCGGCTGCCATGTTCGCGCGGCTCGCTCCGAGAACGGAAAACACGAGAAGAATGTGTTGTATCCTGCGCATAGCGGCGGCTCGCTGCACGGGGATTCCCGCCAGCAGAGTAGTACGCGTGCGGGGGCCCGGCAAACTGGCGGCGGCGGGGACGCCGGGTGATATTGGCGCGGCCCACAGCCGGACGCAGCAGACGCCGCAGGAGCGCAGGATTGAGCACGGCAGCTGGCATGATCGCAGACACGCGCGTCGGTGACGATGCCGGGGCACCGAGACAGCGGCTCGCGCTGCTCTCGCTGCTCGCGGCATGCTACACGTACGCGCTCGTGGTATTCGGTGGCATTGTGCGCATCACGGGATCAGGCCTGGGCTGCGGCAATGACTGGCCGCGCTGCCATGGCGAGTGGATCCCGCCCTTCACACTCAATACGCTGATCGAGTACACGCACCGCCTGCTCGCCGCCGGCATCGGCATTGTCGTGCTCGCGGTATTCGGTTATGCCCTGCTGCACCGGCGAGCGCCCGCCGTCAGCGGCAGGGGTGGCATGCTCCGGCCCCTCGTGCTGGCGACGACGCTCTTCGTGCTGCAGGCACTGCTCGGCGCCGTCACGGTGTGGCTCGACCTGCCGCCTGCCGTGACCATCGTGCACTTCGTGACCGCGCTCGTTTTCATGGCCACGCTGATCAATGCGGCGGCGCGCGGCGGGGCGCTCGGTGAGAGCCACACAGCAGGCAGCACCGGGAACGTGCGGCGTGCCGCGAGCTGGGCCACGGCGGCTGCGGCGGTCGGACTCGTGGTCGTCGCCTTCGGGGCCGCAACGGCCAATACGCCGGGCGCAGCGGCGGCGTGTACGGGGTTCCCCCTGTGCAGCGGGTGGCTGATCCCGCCCGCACAGGCGACAACCGCGCACGTGCAGTGGGGTCACCGCCTGGTCGCGTTCGCACTTGTGTTCGTCATCGTTGCCGCAGTGCTGGTGACACGGGGCGGCGCATCGCCGCGCGCCAGGCGCATGGCGGTACTGGCCCTCGCGCTCGTGTTCGTACAGCTCGGCGTGGCCGCGGCGCTCGTCCTGCTGCGCCTGCCGCACGCGCTCCAGGCGCTGCACCTGGCCGTGGGCGCCGCCGTCTGGTTCGCACTGGCGGCATGGGCCACACTCGCGAGGCTCGACACGCGCACCAGCGCCGTTGCTTGACCACCCCGGGACGCTGCGGTAACATCCCGGCCTTCGACAGAAAGCGCGATCCGGTTCAAACCATGAGAGTTGTGACGTATTCGAGAGCGACCGGCTGGCATCGCCTGTGGCGAGTCCTTCCGCTGGCCGTCAGCCTCGCCGCCGCATGCACGGGCGGCGAGCAGTACGAGCAGACCACCTTCCAGCCGGTCAGCGAATTCGGCCGCTCGCTGAACCGCGTGTTCCTGAACACCCTCGCCTGGACCATGGCCATCCTCGCACTGGTCCTGGTGCTCATCGTCATCATCATCATCCGATTCCGCGAAAAACCCGGCCGGCCGCACCCGAAGCAGATCCACGGCAACACCCGGCTGGAAATCCTGTGGACACTGATTCCCGCGGTGATCGTCACGTTCATTGCGGTGCCGACAGTGCAGACGGTGTTTTCGTCGCAACGCCCGCCGGCTGCGGACGCACTCGAGATCGAGGTCTACGGGCACCAGTGGTGGTGGGAGTTCCGCTACCCGGCACAGAACGTGGTGACGGCGAATCAGTTCTACGTGCCGGTCGGTCGTGAAGTCCATCTGCGACTGGAATCCGCGGACGTGATTCACAGCTTCTGGGTTCCGCGCATTGGCGGGAAACGCGATGTGATGCCCGCGCCGCGCACGGTCGAAGGCGAGCGGCCGCGACCGAACAGCCTGGTGTTCACAGTGGACGAGGCCGGCACCTACCGCGGCCAGTGCGCCGAGTTCTGCGGCGAGGCGCACGGCATCATGGCGATGTACGCGGTGGCCGTGCCGCCATCCGAATTCGATGCGTGGGTCGCCTCCATGCGGGAAGCGCCGGCCGCCGGCGGTGGCGCGCAGGCCGCGGCAGGTGGTGCCCCGGCCACTCCGCCCACCGGCGCTGCCGCGGCGCAGGGCGCAGGCGGCGCCGCGCAGGAAACGCTCGAAGAGCAGGGCAGGCGGATCTTCCTGAGCAAGGCGTGCATCGCCTGTCACACGATCGCGAACACCACGGCGAAGGGCGTGGTCGGGCCCAATCTCACGCGCTTCGGCTCACGGCCCACGGTGGGTGCGGGCGCAGCGGCTAACACGGCTGCCAACGTCGAGCAATGGATCCACAACCCGCAGTCGCTCAAGGCGGGTGCACACATGCCGGGCGCGCAGCAGGGCGCGGCGGGCTTCCCGCCCACCGGGCTGACCGACGATGAAATCCACGCGATTGCCGCGTACCTCGTGAGTCTGAAGTAGGCGGACAGCGCGTTATCGAGGATCCGGATGGCAAGCACTGCAACACCGGTGGCAGTCGCTACGCACGAGCGCAGGTCGGTCGTGTGGGAGTGGCTCACGACCGTCGATCACAAGAAGATCGGCGTAATGTACGGCCTCACCGCACTGGTCTTCTTCCTGGTCGGTGGCATCGAAGCCCTGCTGATGCGCATACAGCTGTCCCGGCCGGAAAACCACTTCGTTACCGCGGACACGTATAACCAGCTGTTTACCATGCACGGCACGACCATGGTGTTCCTGGTCGGGATGCCCATTGCCGTAGCATTCTTCAACTTCATCGTGCCGCTCCAGATCGGCGCCCGCGACGTGGCGTTCCCTCGCCTCAACGCGCTCTCCTTCTGGATCTTCTTCTTCGGCGCGCTGTTCATGAACTCGAGCTTCCTCGTGGGTCAGGCGCCCAACGGCGGCTGGTTCGGGTACGCCAACCTCACGGAGCGCCAGTTCGCGCCCGGCCTCAACATCGATTTCTGGGCGCTCGGCCTGCAGATGCTGGGCATCGCGTCGATCATGGGCGGCGTCAACTTCATTGCCACGATCGTAAACCTGCGCGCGCCCGGCATGCGCACTGATGCGCCTGCCACTGTTCACCTGGATGGCGCTGATCACCAGCTTCATCATCATCACCGCACTGCCCGTGTTCGCGGTGGCGCTGTTCCTGGTCACATTCGACCGCTTCTGGGGCACGCTCTTCTTCGCCACCGCGGCCGGCGGCGATCCCATACTCTGGCAGCACCTGTTCTGGCTGTTCGGGCATCCGGAAGTGTACATCCTGATCCTGCCCGCATTCGGCATCCTGTCCGAAGTGATTCCGACGTTCTCGCGCAAGCCGCTCTTCGGTTACGCCGTGATGGTGTACTCGGGCGCACTGATCGGCCTCGATCGGCTGGGGCGTCTGGGCGCACCACATGTTCGCCACCGGCATGGGGCCGATTGCCGATTCGTTCTTCACCATCAGCACGATGATCATCGCCATTCCCGACGGGCGTGAAGATCTTCAACTGGATTGCCACCATGTGGGGCGGCTCGATCCGCTTCACCAGCTGCGATGATGTACGCGACGGCCGCGGTCGCGACCTTCACCATGGGCGGTGTCTCCGGTGTGATGCATGCGACATCGCCGCACGACCTGCAGCAGACCGACACGTATTTCGTCGTCGCGCACTTCCATTACGTGCTGCTGGGCGGCCTCATCCTGGGCGTGCTCTCCGGCATCCACTACTGGTATCCGAAGGTCACCGGCCGTCTGATGAACGAGCGGCTGGGCAGGTGGAGCTTCTGGTTCTACGTCGTCGGCCTGCACACGACGTTCCTGCCCATGCACTGGATCGGCCTGCTGGGCATGCCTCGGCGCGTATTCACGTACTCGAGCGAGCTGGGCCTCGGCAACCTCAACATGATCGCCACGGTCGGCGGATTCCTGACCGCGGTGGGCGTGCTGCTGATCTTCATCAACGTGTTCCGGAGTCTCAAACATGGCGAGCCCGCGGGCCGCAATCCGTGGGGCGCAGCGACGCTCGAGTGGGCGACCGAGAGCCCGCCCGTCGAGCACAACTTCCAGCGCATACCCACGGTGCACAGCCGGGAACCGCTGTGGCTCGAGCGCGAGCGCGTCGAAGCCGTCGCCTTCGGCCCGCCCGAGTCGTTCCACATGCCGCCACCTTCCTACTGGCCGCTGTTCACCGCCATGGGCGTGGTCGGCACGTTCGCCCTGTTCCTGACGCACCTCTGGTGGGCGCCACTCATGGGCGTAGCCTGGGCGGCCGTAGGCGTGGTCAACTGGGCGTATGAGGGTGGGCATGCCTGAGAGACTGCGAACGGCGTTGCTGGGGCTGGTTGGTGGGGAACGACTGAATTGACAACGGATCTTGCAGTTGGGATGAGAGGACGCGCGTGAAGATGGTGTTAGACGAATCGATCACTCTGCGTGAGCGGACGCGGCGGAGCACCCGGGCCGCGTGTCCCGCACATGCCGGCCAACCGCTCGGATCTGCTGCGGGCCTGGCTGTGATCTGTTCCCCAGCAACCAGCCCGAGCAACCACTGCCAGCAACACAGTTCAGCCGGCGGGAGCAGATGAGCACGGAATCCGCCGCGATCCGCGCACCCGGCCACGCGCCCACCGCAACCGGCCTCGACACCTGGAAGCTCGGCTTCTGGATCTTCCTCGGCTCGGAGACGCTGTTCTTCGGGTCGCTGATCTCGACGTACATGGTCTACAAGCACGAGAGCATTGTCGGGCCACTGCCGCGCGCGATCCTGAACATTCCATTGACCAGCATCAGCACGTTCGTGCTGCTCATGAGTTCGCTCGCGATGGTGATCGCGCTCGATGCGGTGCAGCGCGACCGGCGCAAGGCCGCGCTCTTCGGAATCATGGCGGTGTGCGTGCTGGGCGCACTGTTCCTCGGCTTCCAGTCGTACGAGTTCACGCACTTCTACCACGAAGGACTGACGCTGCAGAAGAACCTGTTCGGCTCGTCGTTCTTCATACTGACGGGGTTCCATGGCGCTCACGTCACGGTGGGCGTGATCTGGCTGCTGATCCTCTGGACTGATGCGTGGAAAGGCCGGCTGCGCTCGCACAACGCGCTTCGCCTGGAGATCGCGGGACTCTACTGGCACTTCGTCGACATCGTCTGGATCGCGATCTTCACGCTCATCTACCTGATCAACTGAGATCAACAGGAGCACGATCGTGGCGGAACCCGCAGCAACGACGAGCACGACCCACGACCCGGGCCACGCCGCTCACGCGACCGTGGGCACGTACGTGCTGGTGGCGTGTCATCCTCACCGTCATCACCGCTGTCGAAGTCGCGATCTTCTACATTCCCGCACTGGCGCGCATCCTCGTGCCCGTCCTGCTCATTCTCTCGGCCACGAAGTTCGTCATTGTCGTGCTCTTCTACATGCACCTGCGCTACGACAGCCCGCTCTTCAGCCGGGTCTTCTTCGGGCCGCTCATGCTGGCGCTCTTCGTGGTCATCAGCCTGGTCATCCTGTTCAAGTTCCTGCCCGGCTTCACGCCTTTCTGATTGCAGGCGACGGCGCCGCTCCGCGCGCGCTTCGTTTCCGCCAGATCCTCGCTCGGCCGGCTGCAACTTCCGCGTTTGCGCAACCCGTGTAAGGCATCCGGCGACACGTTGTCGGGGGATCGCCCGCATTGTCCGCACACCATTGCGTGTACACATGGAGTGCTGTCGATACTGGCAGCAGCGCGTCATGCACCGCCCGGGTGCGACTGCCACGCGCGCCACCGTTGAGCCGGAGCCGGGCCAGCCATGAATGAAGGCGCCACTGTATCCGCAGCCACCATCTACCGGCGCATGGGCATTGCCCTGCTGGCGCTGGTCGGACTGATGATTGCCATTTATCTGTCGCTGTACCGCCTTGGCATACTGGGCACACTCCTCTGCGGCGTCGCCGGCAAAGGCTGCGAAACGGTGCAGCTCTCGGAGTGGTCGAAGCTGGCGGGCATCCCCGTTGTCTACATTGGTGTGGTTGCGTACACGGCGCTCCTGTCCACCGCACTCGCCGGCACCCGCCCGCGCTTTTTCGAAGACCGCGGCGTGTCTACAACGCTGTTCGCACTCGGCTGCTGCGCCGCCGCCTTCGCCACTTACAACACCAGCGTCGAAGTCTTCTTCATCCACGCCTTCTGCCCCTGGTGCGTGACCTGCGCCGGCTGCGCCTTCAGCATCTTCCTCCTCGGGCTGCCGGAGCGACGGCTGCGGAGGGGTGGGGCTGTGGTGCGAGGTCACGGTGAGCGGGCGGCTCCGGTCGGCGTGCAGGGAGTTCCAGGCAAACAGATTGTTTTCACACAGAGGATAACACGGGGGAACTGAGGCTACTGAGGGGCGCGGTTCACGCAGTCGGGCGTGACAGGAGAGGACCGCGGAATCTGTTTCAACAGATATTGCACAAATCAGGATCTACGGGTGACCGGCCCTGATCGGGTGCACGTGATGTTTTCGTAATCCGTCAATCAGATCCTCCAAGCACCGGCCTCCCCCACGACCGGGTTGGTCCAGGTGCCAGCCAGCGCCCCTCGCATCCCCCCGTGTCCCCTGTGTGATAACGATCCGTTTGCGTGGAACGACAAAAGGCCATGGGCTTGTCCCGCTCCCGACCAGCGCCCCTAACCCCCCCCGTGTCCCCTGTGTGATAACGATCCGTTTGCCTGGAACGACAAAAAGGCCATGGGCTTGTCCCGCTCCCGACCAGCGCCCCTCAGATCCCCCCGTGTCCCCTGTGTGATAACGATCCGTTTGCGTGGAGCTACCAGAAGACGTGGCGTACCGATCATGGTCCTCGTGACGCGGTTCACGCCTGCGCCTCCCTCACCAGGTCCTGCGTCGTCCTCAGCGCCCTCTTCACCAGCCTCCCATCCGGGAAGCGCGTGACCAGCACATTGAGGCCGCCGCCGTTGACGTACTCGATGCCGAGAACGGTTGCCACATTGCCCGCGGTATCGCGAACGCGATCGCCTTTGTGGAAGGGGGCATTCGGGCGGGCTGGGGTGGCGCGCACGGATTGGCGCGCCATGTCGAACAGGCCGCGGAAGAACTGGCGGCGGTCCTGCGTCGCACCACCGACGCGGCCGGCGCCGGCCGCAGGGTGCGTCCAGCTGCCATCGCGGGCGTAGCGCTCGCCGTCATCGCCCAGCACGCGCCCGCGCAGCCGCGTGGCCATGTCGACCAGCTTGCTGACCGTGGGGCGGTCGGGATCGCTGGCAACGAGATTGCCGTCGGCCAGGCGGAACACGACCGTGTCGCCATCCGGATGGCCGCCCCAGCGCAAGCCGACCAGTTCGCCATCGATCAGCTCGCCACGCAACGAGCGATCGCCGGCCATCAGCTCGCGCAGCTCGAAGGGCGCGATCTCGACGCCGGCGTTCTCCCAGGCGTAATTGCCGCGCGTCAGACTCAGATCGTAGCTCACCCTGACAGAGCGTCAGGCCGGCCGGATCGGCGGTTTCGCACCCGCCTGTTGCATGCAGTCCTCATGCACATGGCTCGACGCAGATCGCCGCGTCTTCAGGTACCGGCGCCGGCGGCGGCGCCCAGCGCGCGCGTGGGCGGATCGGCCAGCAGCTGCTGCAGGCGCATGATCTGACTGATCGTCGATTCCAGCATCCAGCCCGCAGGATTGAGCGCGGCCGCCTGCTGCTTCCACTGGTCCATGGCAGCGTCGTCGCCCAGACCTGCGGCCGCTTCCTGCAGTGTCGCAAGGATCCAGTACTTGCGGTCGATCAGCTCCTTCGACGCCGCGTCATCGGCAGTGACGTCTACAGCCGGGATCTTCTGCAGCTCCGTGGCGCAGATCTCGAGCACCTGCTGGCGCACCCGCTCCGCGATCACCCAGTCGGTCACGGCCTCGGGCAGCTTCGTCCCGGTCAGCTCGTGCGCGCGCACATTGAGCAGAAACGCGTAGTTAATGCCATTGTAGTAATCCTGTCGCAGCTGGAATCCGCGCTCGTAACCGCGGATGGCCTCATTGAGAGCCGCCGGATCCCTGCTCCGGTCCCAGATCCGCTTGTGGATGGCGCCCCACAGTCCCAGCGTCTCCGTGTCATGCGAATTGGCGGGATCCAGCTCCGCGAGATAACCGCGTGCTTCACCCAGTGCTGCATCCACGGTGGGCTTGCCGCCCTTGTAGGTAGCCAGCGCCAGCATCTGTGTGATCGAGGCGTCCGGAGTGCCTGACTGTTTCAGATCGTTCTGCAGCGACAGCAGCTCCGCGCGTGCGGTCACGAAGTCGCTGCGGCGCAGTGCGTCTCTTGCCCGGTCGGTGCGCGACTTGATGCTCTCACCTGCGGCTGCGGCCGTGCCGGCGGCTGCGCCCGCCGCCTGAGGCTGCGCAGCGGCTGGCGCCGGCGAGGCGCCGCGTGTCGCGGGAGCGGCCGGGGGCGCGGGTGGCGGCGGTGGCGGTGGTGGTGGTGCGGGACGGGCCGGCGGCGTCAGTGCGGGGATGAAGGTGTAGACCGGACTGTCCGTGTTGCTCTTCTGCAGCAGCGCGGCAATCAGGCCGCGCAGCACGTCCTGGAAGCGCGCGGCCTCGCGCCGTCCGATATCCGAACCCAGAATGCTCGTACGACTGAATGGCGATGTGGCTGAAGTCGAACGGGTATTTCATCTGATTCTCGGCCACAATGATCGTCGTATACGGGCGCAGTGCGTGGCGCACGCCCAGCTCGTAGGCCGCGTTCACGTTGTACGTCGACAGATCCGCGATCACGATGTCGGCATCCAGGATCTGCTGGAACATCGGTTCATTGATCGTGCCGGAGTGTTTGATCTCATCCGCACGAACGCAGTTCAGACCCATGGACTCGACGGCTTCCTTGATCACCGCGTACGACGCGTCCAGGTCCAGCGTCCGGCCCGTCGGATAGTCCTGCTTCTTGTTGAAGCCCTGAATCACGAAACATGTCTGGTCAGGCATCGCTCTCCTCCATCCGGATTCGCGTCAGTACGAGTCAGCCCGGTCAGCCGCCCGCCGGCGGCGGTTGCTTCAGACTGAAGTCGGGACTGCCATAGAAGACGTAATCGGCCCAGTCCTTCTGACCCTCGTTCACCGTCAACTCGTGCACACGGCGGCGGCCCGCGAGCAGGGCGTCGCTCAGCGTGCTGCCCTGCACCAGCTCGCCGTAGAACGTCTCTGCGAAATCACCGGCGGACGCATCGTGCACGGGCCAGTACGTGCCCAGGAAATTGGCAATGCCGCCGCGCATGAACGCCTCGGCGAAGCCCACCGCGCGCTCGGCGTGTTCCTGCTTCGAGGCGGGCGCCTTGAACTTCAGCTTCGGGCCACCGCGCACGCCGCGCACCCGCGCCGATTCGCAGGCATTGAAGAATACCAGCGTGGGCAGGTTGTTGAGCCCGGCCAGCTGCGCGCCGGTCAGCGGCTCTTCGCGATGGGCGAGAATGCCGCTGCGCTCGGGATTCTGCGGGTCGAAGAAGGCGTGGCCCGCATAATGAATCACATCGTACCTGCCCGAGCTGAATGCGGCCAGCAGTGCGCGGTGCGTGGCCGCCGCGCCCTTCAACACCTGCACCACGCCGTCGGTACGGCCCGCGAACAGCTTTGCGACGCGGTCACCTTCGATGTCGGCCGCCGCCAGGCCCGGGTCCTCAGTGGGATTGATCACGACCAGGATGTTCAGCTTGTCATCCTGCACGCGCTCTTCCAGCCACTTCGCAACCGAGAGATTGTCCGCGGCATAACGGTGTGTCAGGCCCTTCTCGAGAGCCGGGAACCACACGCCACCCGCGTCACCATCGCCCGACCGCAGTCCCATGACTTCCCACGGAACACGCGACATGGCCGCGTCGTGCACCACGACCAGGTGATGGTCGCGGTAGCGGGGCAGTACCTGCACGATCTGCTCGGAAAGCACCGCCTGCGCCAGCTGTGGCCCCGCTTTTTCGAAATTCGTCGAATCCACCTCGGCGATCTGGCGGCGCAGCGTTTCCAGATCGCTGGCCGGATTGGTGAGGACGCCGGAGATGATCGTCGCCTTGGCGCCCGCAGTCAGCAGTGAGGAGCGGATGTGCGTGTCGCCAGCCACATTCTGCTCCTGGCGCACGATCAGGTAGACCGGATCCAGGCGCGAGACGCCGCGCGTCTCGGTCGCCGTCAGGATCGGCGGCTCGGGCAGTGGCTTCTCCTCGAACGTGATCTCCACATCCTGGCACAGCGCCGTGCTGGACAGACGGAACAGCTCCGACTTGAGCGCGATGTAGCGCGCCGGGTCCTGTTCGCAGATGACGATGCGCCGGAAATCCTGATCGTGATCCGCATCACGCAACCCGCGGAAGAATCCCGTCAGCAGGTTCTGCAGCGCGCCTGCCGGGCTCTCGCCCGAGCCGCCGCCGAACAGCACGGTCGCGAACTCCTCGATGCGGGCGGCGATCAGCATGCGGATCACATTCTCGGCCGCCGTCTGCAGCGACTGGTCGCCGAAGCGGTCGAAACTTCCCAGTCCCACGAACGTGACGAAGTCCGCCGCCAGCAGGTGCCGGCCCTTGGGCAGCACGAACACCTCACCCACCCTCGCCTCGAACATGCGCCGGCGGAACAGATCCGTAATGGCGCCGTCCAGGCGCTCGTCCAGCGCCCTCGCCGCACCCGACGGCGTGACATCGCTGAACACGCCCAGCAGAATGGCACGCGTGTTCGCCTCCGTGATGCTGCCCTGTGCGAAGCGCAGGTCAATGCGATGCTGCGTGCGCCGGCCCACGACCACGTGGTCGAAGGCGTGCTGATAACCGGGCGTTAGAGGCGCTGCCGCAGGCGCGGCGGCCGTGGCCGCGCCTGTCGCCTCGCCCGTTTCCGCGGCGTCCGGCGAGGCCACCTCATCCAGCAGGTGGCGCACCTCCGACTGGCTCAGCAGACCGGCGCGCCGCCCGCCGAACGGCTCCGTGCGCAGCTCCGATTCCCGGCGCGTCGCCGCGCCGCGCTGCTGCGGCGGCGTCCAGCTCTCCGGCAGCACACTCGTGCTGTCCTTCTCCAGCAGGTCCAGCACGGCCTGCTCGACCGTGCCGTTGTTGGGCAGGCTGCCGTGCGATTCGACCACGTAGTACGTCTTTGCAATGCCGGGCAGCTTCGCGAAGGCAAGGGGTACCGTGCCGTCACCCTCGAGCGAGTAGTCGTACACGAATTGCGTGACGCCGTTGTCAGTCTCCAGCCGCGTGCTCACCGCCGTGGACTTCTCCACGCCGGCGATCAGGTAGAAGTTGTCGCGGCCCGGCGACAGCGACTTCTGCACGCCGGGCGCGGCGGCCAGAATATCGGCGTGCGGCGCCAGGTCACCCGGCCACGTCGCGCGGTCGTACAGGTTCAGGCCGTCCCAGTGGTCGGGCGAAGGCAGCATCTGCACGAGCCCGGGAAACGTGCCGAACACATCGCGACTCAGCTGCTCGGCCGTGTGCTTCGTGTCCAGCCAGCCCACCTTGCGCACCACATCATACGTCGCGCGGATGGCCATTACGGGTGCGAACGAGCCGAAGTTGGGCGTGCCCAGCATGATCAATCGCTTGACCTTCGCGCCCTGCGCGACGGCGGCGCGCGACACCAGCCCGCCCATGCTGTGCGCCACCAGTGACAACTCCCCCGGCGTCTGCTCGATGCGCTGCTTCAGGCCACGCCCCAGATCGTCCACACTCTGGCGCCAGTCGAACGGGTAGAACTCCGCGTTATAGCCGGCAGCGACGAGTCGCAGCTTCAGCTTGAGGTAGGCCAGCAGAATGACACCCAGCGGCTCGAATTTCCTGCTGCCCGGCAGCGCCAGGTCCGCCAGCTTGCCCGCCGCAATGCTGATGGGGTCGACCCAGAAGACATGATCGAAGATCAATGGACCCTGCGTGCCGATCTTCGAGCCCATGATGCCCGGAAGGATCAGTACGCGGGGACCACCCCGCACCGCCGCGCGCGTCGATGCTTCCCTCGCCAGCTGCCGCAGCTCCGCGTAGTTCGCCGCACCGAAATAATCTTCGAGCGGCCCGCTCAGCTCGCCCGTCGCCAGCGCCGCCTCCACTGCAGCATCCTGCAGTGCGTGCGCCGAACGATCCGGCTGCGTCGTCGAAGCGGCCTTCACTCGCGCGGCCGACGACTTCGCTGCACTCTTGCGACCCCGCTTCACAGCACGCTTCGTAGTCTGCTTCCTGCTGGCCATGAAACCTCCGCATCACGAAGGCGAGAAACGGGCAGGCTCGCGCACAGGCGCATGCCTCCCGGCATTGCGTTCAGGTGCAGCCGCGACGCGCAATGCGCGCGACAGCGCCGATTGGCGCCAGACCGCTCAGCCCGATGATGATGGGACCCGGAACTGTCCCGGCAGATCGAAGAAGGCGCCCATCGTCACGCGACGTGCGGAAAGGTCGGTCCGGGCATGGCCCCGGCGGCAGGGCTCATGAACGCGGCGCAGCGCTTGGCGCGAAGCCGTATCAAGGTATCACGCCATCCCACGCCAAAACAGACTCTTACAGCTGGCGACGATGCGGAAGAGCGTCCGTTTCGGCTCCGCACCGCAGCGCGGCGGACGTCGGATCGAACCGAACCGCGTCAGGCGGGAGGAACGGCCATGCCCGATGTGCGCCGGACCGGAGGGTCAGAGTCGGGCGAAAGGCGTTGGCGGCGCGCTTCAATGCAGAAGCAGAAGAGCACCGTAGATGGAGACGGCGAGCAGCAACAGCGCGAGACCCACGAGCGTGCCGCCGATCAGCATCTGCCCGCGGCCCGTGATCTGCGCGGCGCGTCCGCGGAGCACACGCGTATCCCGCAGCACCTTCATGCCGGCCAGCGGATAACGGTCCGCCGCACAGACGCGCCGCCCCTGACGCACGGCGCTCACACCAAGGCCAGCCACACTTGCCGCCACCAACGACACCACCACCAGGAAGCTCATGCACACGATGCGCCGGTCGAACCCGCCGGCACGCAATGCCTTCTCCTGCACCACCCGCAGGAACCAGGGCAGAACCCACCCGATCGTCAGCGCTCCGACAACCACGCCGCAGAAGGCAAGGCCAATCGCGTTGCGTCGCAGACGGGCGTCCGCGCGTACAAACTCGACGGGATCCATGCTGGCCGGGTTCGCTGACATTGCTCGTGTCTTCAACGAGTGGTTCGTGCGGTAGCGGGCTTCTCCGTTGACAGTATCGGCTCGCCGGTCGCGCGGCCCGCAGGGTCGGGTGCAACAGGGCCTCGCCGACTCCAGTGCCGGACAACGTTACGCACAAGTCGTCGCACCCGGCAGGCACGCAGCGTTGCTCCGCGCGCGCCTGGATCGTGTCCGCGTCAACGCCGGTTCGACGCACAACCAGCCGTGTGTTTCACTGGGCAATCGGCAACACTGCTCGCGTCGCCGCGCAGTCTGTAATACCATGTTATACCTATGCGTCACGTTCGTGTCATGCTGCACATGACGGATGCGTGACAGGGCAGAACCGGAACATTCCCGTGAAGCACAACGTAGGACCGGCGCAGGCGATGATCGCGTGCCGGCTCGATCGTCGTCTGCAGGAGACCGCCTTCGGACGATCTCGATCTGCAGTTCATTCCGGCCGGTGTCGTCGGCGGGCAGGCAAATCATCATGACAGAGGCAATGCGTCGCGAGAGGCGCGTACGAGTCCCGAAAGCGCGGGCAGGCCGCCCCCTGGCCTCGCTGGCGGGCGGGCGGGGCAGCATGTACGCCCGGGTTCGCAACCGGGGAACAATGACCGCTGCTTTGGTGGCCGGGCTGCTGCCCGGTGGGCTCAGCGCGCGGCAGCTGTCGGCTCCGCTGCCCTTCAGGGTCGGCGAAAACCTGACCTACGCAATGAAGTTCGGCGTCTTGCATGTGGGTTCAGGCACCCTGACCGTAACCGGAATGAAACCGCTGGACAGTGACCCCCTGATCCACTTCACCGTTGCGTTCCGCGGTGGCACACTGCTCTTTCACGTGAACGATGCGTTCGAGAGTTCGTTCGATCCGGACGCCATGCGCTCGGTCCGATTCGTTCAGACGCTGAACGAAGGATCGAGTCACGTGCATCACGCGTGGGCATTCTGTCCGGGAGACACGAGCATGTTCGACGAGACGGCGGACAGCACTGCCTTATCGGTTTCCGAGCCGCTCGATGATGCGTCCTTCCTGTTCTTCATTCGCACGATCCCGCTCGAGCCCGGGAAGACGTACCGTTTCGATCGCTATTTCAGGCGGGCGGAGAATCCCGTAACCGTCACGGTCCTGCGACGCGAGCGCGTGACGGTACCGGCTGGAACGTTCGATGCGATCGTGATCCAGCCGGTAGTGAACAATGATGGTATCTTCGGCGCCAGCCGTCGCGCGGAAGTGTGGATCGCCGAGGATCCCACGCGCGTCCTGCTCAAGATCCGCTCGCGTTTGCCGTTCGCATTGCTTACGCTTGCACTCGAGTCGTGGCAGCCCGGGACCGGGCCGGTGCAGCCGCACGCAGCGGGAGAAACGGCCAGAGCGAGCAGGCGTCCACAGTCTGCAGCCGGGTCGCCAGCGGTTGCGGCCGGTGCGGGCTGCAGCAGGACGAACGCGTCCGTTCCGCGCGGCTCCGACCTTGCGACCGGAGGTTCTCACGGCTGAGCCCGCCCGATACCAGAGATTGTTTCATCTGTCGAGCAGCCTGACGGAGATGTTTCCGCGCGGCGGTGCGCGGCTGCTCGATACCATGCTCGGCATGACCGGCGGCAGCCGCGTCGTCGTCGATCACCTGCTCAGTGCCGCGCGCGCCCGCATCGCGGCGGTCCGGCGTCTCGACCGGATCCTCGTGATCGCAGACCTCAACATTGGCGATGCGGTCATGATGCAGGCCTGCATTGCCGGGCTGCGTGATTTCCTGCCGCACGCCGACATTGACTACGTGATCTCGCGGTTGGCCCGCCATCTGGTGGCCGGGAACCCCGAGATAACAGAGTTGTTCGCAGTTCTCCATGGCGGGCCCGCGCCCACGCATGACGATTTCGAGGCCGTACGCAGTCTGGTCATGCGTCGCAACTACGATCTGGTGTTCAATTTCTGCCCGCTCATCCGCAACGATGCGGTGGTACCTCGGGGCATGCCCGTGCTCGACATTAAACCGCTCGCGGCCACGGCCATCCGCAACCAGCGGGACCCGCGGATTGCGAATCACGTCGTCGTACAGGCACACCAGCTGATCCACCGCCTTTTCTCCAGAGTGCTGGAGCCTGTGCGCAGCTGCCCCTTCACCGGCGTCTCGATCCAGCTGTCCGAGGCGGCGGTGGAACGCGCGTCTCGATTCCTCGGCGGCGCCGGCCTGACACCGGGCGATCCGTTCGTGCTCTTCAACCCCGACACATTGTCGCCGTACACGCGCATGCCCCTGGAATTGCAGGCGACGCTGCTGCGCGAGCTCGCGGCGCTGCCGCTCACCATCGTGCTGGGTGCGGGACACGCGCAGCCGGGCATTGAGCAACGACTGCTCGAAAGCCTCACGACGGCGGAGCGCGCCAGGGTGCGGATCCTGCCTGCAACGGTAGCGCTGGACACGTATGCCGCAGTCATTGACGCGGCCGACTGCTTTTTCAGTGGCGACACCGGTCCTCTGCACATTGCCGCCGCACGCAAGGTGACGCGCAGCAGTCGAAACGACTTCCGCAATCGCACCGTTGTGATCTCCGCCTTCGGTGCGACACCCGCGCGTTTTTACGGGTACGCCTCGGCGCGTGCCGGCTTTTTTCCGGCCAATCAGTCGGCGCCGTCCTTCGTGCACATCGCCTGGAGCCCTTGTCGAAACCTGACCTGCATCAACAAGATGGCAAAGACATGCCGGGTTGTCCGCTGCTTCGAGGCGTTGGATGCGCATGATGTGGTACAGGACGATGTGGTACCGTGGCTGAACCACGCGCCCCACTGCGTCGCGTGAACTGCCGGGAGTAGAGGCGGTTGCTCCAGCTGCTGGCGTACGTGCTGGGGTTCTTCGCGGCGATCCCCATCGGCGCTACACAGATCGAGATCGCGAAGCGGGCTATCGCGAACGAGGTCGGTGCGGCTCTGATGGTCGTGGCGGGGTCCGTCGTGTCCGACGTGATGTACGGCGTCATCGCGCTCTTCGGCCTGGCCACGTTCCTGCGCCACCGCACGATCGAGGGCTGGTTCGGGCTGGCCGGCGCGATTGTGCTGCTGGTGCTCGCGTGGTTCACGTTCCGCAACGCAGCCCGCGCGTCGAATGTCGACCTGCCGCAGAGTCCGGCACTGCGCAGTCGGGGGTTGTCCTTCACGGCGGGTTTCACCCTCGCCGTTACGAACCCGCCGATCATGTTCTGGTGGCTGGTGGGCGCGAAGCTTGCCAGGGACCTCGGCATCGTGGAGAGCTTCACAGCGTCCCAGTCCGCGGTCTTCATTCTGTTCGGCGGGCTCGGCCTCGCCTCGTACCTCACCACCCTCACTTTTGTGCTGCGCCGCATACACCACATGATCGGACCTGGAATGCAGCAGCGGATTCACCGCATCATGGGCGTCGTTCTGGTTGCGCTTGCCGCCTATATGCTGATCCGAGCGGCGCTCGACCTGGGACTGTAGTCGGCGGGCGGCGCGCGCTTCAGAGGCGGCGCAGGAACGACTCCGGATCGGCGAGGAACGCGCGCGTCAGCGTGACGTGGTCCAGGTCCGCCCAGGCCACCTCGGCAATGGGCGACTGGTCGAAGCTGTAGATGCGCGCGCCCGGGTACGCCAGCAGCATGGGCGAGTGCGTGGCAATGATGAACTGCCCTGACTGCGCCACCATCTGCTTCAGCATGAGCAGCAGTGCCAGCTGGCTCTGCGGCGACAGCGCGGCTTCCGGCTCGTCCAGCAGATACAGGCCGCCGGGCACGAACCTCGCCCGGAACAGCGTCAGGAAGCTCTCGCCATGCGATTGCGCATCCAGGTCTTCGCCATAACGCCGGGTTATCTCGTGGATGGACCCGGCCAGCGGACCCAGCGCCAGGCCTCGCGCCAGTGCGGACCGGTCCTTGTACTCGACTTCCACCTCGTCCATGCGCTGCCGCAGCTCGGTCTTCATGCTGCGCAGCCGGCGGGCGAAACCGAAGAAGTCCTCCGCGCGCAGGAAAAAGCCGCGGTGCGTTCGCTTTTCCCAGATCAGGCGGAACGCGGCCGCCAGCCGGCGCTGCGCCGCCAGGGTTTCGTCATACGCGACCTCGGCGCTGCCCACCGTGGGCAGGCGGGCGCCCGCGGCGATGGCCTCCAGCAGTGTGGACTTGCCCGAGCCGTTCTCGCCCACGAAGTACACGACATTGGCCGAGACATCGAGTGACTCGAGCGAGCGGATGGCGGGAACCGAGAAGGGAAACACGGCGGCGCCGGTGTCGTCCACAGCGCTCGCACGCACGATCTGCCGGAGGTGCGTCACGCGCACCCCCGGCGGTGCACCACGACTGACAGCCCGTTATCAGCGCGAACCGCTGGGAGCGGCAACGATCTCGCGCGCGCGATCCAGGTAGGGCACGCCATCCGTCATCCATTTCGGCGCCGGCGCGCCCTTGAGATAGTGATCGAAGAACTCCTTCATGCGACGCTGGAAATCCTTCTGGTTCTCCTTCTTCGCGAGATGGTGCGGTTCGTCGGGATAGCGTCAGGAAGATGACTTTCTTGCCCGCGCGCCGGGCCGCGACGTAGAACTCGAGACCCTGGTTCCAGTCGACCGCGCCATCGGCCGTGCCCTGCATGATCATGAACGGCGTTCGGATGTTCTCGACGAAGCGGACCGGCGACTGGCTCGCGTACCCCTCGGGATCCTCCCAGGGCACGGTGCCCATGCGGCCCTGGCCCCACTGGATCAACGGCGCGTTGCCGCCGCCCGACTGCTTGTACAGGATGTTGTGCATGCTCTCGAGATTCGTCAGCGGCGCGCCCGTGACGACGGCGGCGAACATGTCTGTCTGCGTGACGAGGAACGAGGACTCGTAGCCGCCCCAGCTGTGACCCTGCGCGCCGATGTGCGCGGGATCCGCGTAGCCGAGCTCGATCACCTTCTTCGTGGCGCTGGTGATGTCATCCAGGCGGAGGTGCCGGGCTTGCCCATGTCGTACACGATGTCCGGCATGAGCACGAGGTAGCCGTCGCTCGCGTACGTGGACATGTGTGGCCGGTCGTCGTACGTGGGCATCGAGTACTGGTGGTGGTTCTGCGAGAGCTTCTCGTAGAAGTAGACGAGCATCGGATACTCCTTCCCTCGACGTAGCCGGCAGGCAGGGAGAGCGTGGCCTGCAGCTTGTGGCCCCGCTGGTCCGTGTAGTCGATGAGCACTGCGCCGGCCCCACGCGTACTCCTTCTGCTGCGGATTCGCGTCCGTGACGCGCACCGGGCTGCGAAGCTGCAGCGCCGCTTGTACCAGTCCGGGAAATCCACGAAGGTCTGGCCGTGAAGACCACACGGTCCGCGTTCTTCGCCTTCCTCTCTGACCGATCGAGCGATCCTCCCAGATCAACGGCCGCGGTTCTCTTCCCGGCTCCAACGTCCAGTAGCCGGACTTCTTCGTCCATTCGCCGTACGCGTGAGCACGATCGGCTTCGACGTGTCGATGCCGGGCTCGTCGTCATCGGCCGCGAGATTCTCCACGCGGAAACGCACCTGGTCCTTCGTCACCAATGCCGCGCGTGAGGTTCGATCGCCCTCCACCCGCCGCGAGCGGCAGCGGCCACAGAGTCGTAACTCGGCATTTACGAGGACGGAGCGGCCATCGCTCGACCAGCCCGCAATGCCGTACGACGACTTTTCGCCGGGCGTGTCGTACTCGACATTGAGAAAGCTCGTGCCGGCCACGGCCGAGAGGTCGGTGCGCGCGCCGGAGGCAATGTCCTGCAGCCAGAGTTTGCCTTCCTTGAACCAGAGGTTCCACCTGCCGTCGGGTGACACGCCCAGCGGGAAGCGCACACGGTCGGCCAGCGTGGTGCGCTCACCGGTCGCCGTGCTGACGCGCACGAGATCGCCCAGGCCATCCGCCTCATCCCAGTCGCGGATGTAGGGCTTGTCGTTCTCGCCCATGGCCCAGTGGCCGTCGCGCGTGGGTCAGCAGGCGAGGCATGTCGGCGTCGCCCAGCTGCACGAAGTGCCGGTCCGCCAGATTCGAGCGCAGCGGACAGGTCGCGCGCCGATCGGCATCGGCCTGAATCTTCTGCACTGATAACAGCCTGTCATCGCCCCAGTGCCAGATCTCGACGTTTGCCTTCGGGTCGCTGCCCGCCGGCGGTTCCTCGACCTTGTCCTGCTGCGGCTTCACACCCAGGAACAGGCGGGCGCCATCACGGCTCCACTCCATGGCGCCCAGCTCGGACAGCACCATGTCCTTCGGGAATGCCGGATCGGCGGCGGGATCCCAGTCGAGGCGAGTGCCGGCGCTGATCATGACAGGCGACGATGCGGCTTCGGCTCCCGTCGCGCCTCCGCTCCTGCGGCTGCGGTCCAGCGTTCTTCGCGCCGCCGGCCAGCCCGCTGAATGCGACCAGCGCATTGGAACGCTGCTCCTTGCCTTTCGCCGTCTCGCCGCGCAGCACGGCCAGGCGGGAACCGTCGCGGCTCCACGTCAGCCGGTCATAGCGCAGCGTGTCCGTGTCCAGCGCCCGCACCGCGCCGCTCGAAGGGTCCATCAGGTAGAGGCCGTTGCCGACCTTGCCGGCCGCATCGACCGTCCTAGCCGAGCAGCGCTCCCGGCTTGTTGAACGCGAACGCGGACACGTTGCCGATGTTCAGCGTCGTGCCCATGCTCAGGTTGCGCAGCACGAGGTCGGTGCCGTCGTGGGTGGCCTCGCGGTTCGCCTTGCTGCGGCGAACTGCGAGGAACTTCGAGTCGGCAGAGAAAGCGGAGGACTGGGGATCCGGCACAATGTCCGTCTTCGTGCCCGTTGCCAGCTCCAGCAGCTGCAGCATGCGCGGCGCCGCCGGCGGGCCGCCGCCCTGACCGCGCTGCGGCGTCGTGTTGTCCGGTGGCGTCTGACCGCGACCGCCGCCACCTCGCCCGCCCCGACCCCCGCGGCCGCCGCTCTGCCCGGGTGGATTCACCGTGTAGACAACCCAGCGCGAATCCTCGGAGAACGCCGGACCACTGGCGCGTGCGAATCGTGTCGATCGCCGTGCCCGTGAGGTCGCGGACGAAGAGCGTGGCATCGCCTTCATTGGGCGCGTACGCGTACGCCATCCAGCGCCCGTCCGCGGACAGCTGCACGTCCGTGATGCGTGACCAGCGCGGGTAGTCCGCGAAGGTCAGCGTCTTGAGCGGCTGCTGTGCAGCCGCGGACGCCGCGAGCAGCAGCGCTGACAGTGCCAGACGCAGACTGGTCCGCCGGGCCGGGGACGCCGCCAGCGCCGGCCTGCTGCGCGCCAGCCGCCTCGACAATCCACTGCTCCATCGCTTCATCTGCTGACTCCGTGTTGAAACCGCGGTCAGTGCAGTCCAGGGCGCGTACGGCGTATCGAAGAAGTTGTCGTCGGTCATGCCGGCGGGCAGACCCAGCAGGTCGCCATCCAGGTCGTCCATGCCGTCCGTCACAAGGGCGCCGCTGTTCCAGTCGGGCGGCTCGACGCCCAGCAGGTTGTGCACGAAGAAGTCGAAGCGCTTGCGGTCACCGTACACGCCGCCCGAGGTGTGGTCGGCGCCCGGGATCACGAGCAGATCGAACTGCTTGTTCGCCTTGATCAGCGCGTTCACGACCTGCATGGTCGAGGACGGATCGACGTTCGTGTCCAGCTCGCCCACCACCAGCAGCAGCTTGCCCTGCAGCTTGTACGCGTTGTCGACGTTCGACGAAGCCGCGTACTGCGGGCCGATGCGGCCAGCCCATCCACTGCTCGTTCCACCAGATCTTGTCCATGCGATTGTCGTGGCAGCCGGCAGCCGAGAACGCCACCTTGTAGAACTCCGGATGGAAGAGCAGCGCGCCCAGCGCGTTCTGTCCGCCCGCCGATGTGCCGTAGATGCCGACGCGCGTGATGTCGTACCAGGGGTACTTCGCCGCCACCGCCTTGTGCCACAGGATGCGATCGGGGAAGCCGGCATCGCCCAGGTTCTTGCCAGGCGACATCGTGGAACGCCTTCGAGCGATTCGCCGTGCCCATGCCGTCGATCTGCACGACGATGAAGCCCAGCTCGGCCAGCGCGCTGCATCGCGTTGTACGGCCGCGAACGTCTTGGGCACGAACGAACCCTGCGGCCCGGCGTAGATGTTCTCGATCACCGGATACTTCTCGGCGTGGATCGAAATTGGTGGGCCGGATGATCACGCCCCAGATGTCGGTCTCGCCGTCGCGGCCCTTGGCGACGAACACCTCGGGCGGCTGCCAGCCCGCGCTTGCAGCTCCTGCGAGATGTCGCCCTTCTCGAGCGGTCATCATCACCGTGCGGTCGCTCGTGCGGCGCAGCTCCGACGACCGGCGCCAGATCCACGCGCGAGTACGTATCCACGTAGTACTGCTGGTCCGGCGACCAGCTGACCGTGTGGTTGGCATCGGCCATCCGTGTACGCGACCAGGCCCGTGCCGTCGAAATTGATGCGGTAGTAGTGCATGAAATAGGGGTCCTTGCCCGCGTTCATGCCGCTGGCACGGAACCAGATCTGGCGGTTCTGCACGTCCACGCTGTCCACTGCGCGCACCACCCAGTCGCCCTTCGTGATCTGGTTCTTCACCTGGCCCGTCACGCCATCGAACAGATACAGGTGATTCCAGCCATCGCGCTCCGACATCCAGATCACTTCCCGGCCATCATCGATGTCGAAACGGAACTTGTGCCCCGAGTCGGTCTGGTTGGCGCGGATCGGGCGATAGTCGAAGAACGTTTTCGTTTCCTCCGAGATCACGGCGTGCGCCCTGCCGTTCGCCGCATTGACTTCGATCACGCGATAGACCTGATGGCCGCGCTGGTTGTATTCGAAGGTCAGCGCATGGCTGTCCCGCCGCCATTCCAGTTGTGACAGGTCGTAGGCATTCGGGAACAGCGTGTTATCGACGATGAACTCCTGCTTCGCATGCCAGATTGAACAGGACCGGCTGCTCCTTGTCCAGCACGTCGCCGGGCTTGGCATAGAAGCGCTCGAAGGACCTGGGCTGCAGCTGGTCCGCGGGCGACGACTCCACGTAGTGCACCATGCGGCGGTAGCCGGGAATGACACGGTAGGCGGCCAGCTTCTTCGAGTCGGGCGCCCAGGAAATGGACTGCAGCACGTAGGCGTTGCCCTCGGAGCCGTCCCAGCTCAGCGCCGTGGCGTTGTGCGTGCCGGCCGGGCGGACGTACAGGTTGTAGTTCTCGATGAGCGCTTCCGTCTTGCCGTCCGGCGAGAGCCGCACCGGCTCCGCTTCGCTGCCCGCACCCTGGCCGCGCCCGCCCTGGAACTGGCCGCCGCCACCGCCCCGGCCGCCGCGGCCGAAGCCGGGGCCCGCCGGCCCCAGACGGCTGCACTGGTAGTCGCTCACGGTGCAGCGCCAGCGCGCCGTGTCCGCCACGAACTCGATGGCGCCTTCACCGTTCACGAAGGTGACGTTGTTGAAGGGCAGCGTGAGAGCCGTGTAAGTGTGACCGCCGGCCGCGGCGAGCGCCGAGGCGAGACGGGCATGATCGAACGCCGGTCGCTTCTGCTGCGTTGTCGCATCCACCATCTCGAATTCATTGCCGCCCGCCACCGACTTGCGATAGAAGAACCGCTCGGTTCCCGCGATCCAGGTGGCCTGATCCGGGGCATTGACCACCATCCCCTGCAGCTTCGTTCGCAGGCTGATGGCGCGCTGGTAGTCGGCGAGTGTGCCCTGTGCGCTGACGGCGGCGGGCAGCAGCAGCAAACCCAGTGTCAGCAGACGAAAGCTGAGGCAGCTGTGGCGGGTCGGCATTGGGGTGTTCCTTTCGATCGGCGGTCTGTTCGAGGTCTGACCGGCGGTCCGTTCCGGCGCAGGCGCGCGGCGCCGGCAACGCCGGCCGGGCTCGGGGGCGGGAGCCCGACTCTCCTGCGGCGAGCGCAAACTAGGGCCGACTCCATCGGTCTCGCCACTACTCCTTCACCGCTGAGAACGTGGACGGCGCAGAGAGGCGACGGGGCGATGGCGGGCTCGGCTCGAGGAACTGCGGTTTCTTCGCGAACGGCTGTCGTCACGCGCGCGCCGGAGACATCCCGGCGGGGATGGATCTGGAATGATGTTCAACGACAACGACGTGGACGGATCATGGCGTTCCATCCGCTGTCGTCGAGGCGTGTCGGTGGGATGGGTTCCGGAATGTCGTCAACGACAACGAAATGGGCGGATGCGGGGATTTTCATCCGCTGTCTCGAAGGCGTGTGTGGAACCGGCCCGGGACGACGTCAACAACAAAAAAACGAGGACGGCATCACCCGATCGTGCACCGGCCATGATGGGCGTGGTGCCGCGACTTGCGTCCGGCGGTGAAGATGGAACACGAATGATCTGTCAGGAGCAACGAATCGCCTGAAGTCGCCGGAAGCATACCGGGTCGCGCTGTTGTCGGGTCATTCGTGACCGGTGGTTTCATGCCGCGCGCACGCACACAGACACACACCGCAAGACACTGTTAGTGCGCCCCCCAGCTGCGCGCCATGTGACGTGGACACGGGGCTCGCTCTGCTGCGCCTGACGCACGCGCTGGGTGTCCATACGGTCAGTCCCTGAGCACAGTCCCAGCCGGATTGGCTCGACGAGCCCTCGGCACCGGATCGCACGTGGCACTGGACCGAGGGTTGATCCAGTGCGGTGGAATGGGCCCAGCGACATCCGTTCCCGAGCAACCAGCCTCAGCAACCAGCCCCAGCAACGAGTCCTCGTTACATATCCGTGACTCTGCTGCCGCCTTTGCAGTTACGCAACGGGGACACTATCACGCGTCATCACTTACAGCATCACGGGAGCGTAACGGAATGCGACATGGTAGAGGCTGGGCGCGGCGGGCGGCAGGCGTGTGCGTGGTGCTGCTGGCGGCGCGGGGTCTGGCGGCCGCGCAGGAGAACCCGGTGCGGCTGACCGGCGTGGTGTATTCGGAGTTCCGCGCGCTGTTGTCCGACACAGCGACGCACCGCAACGAGTTCGAGGTGACGCGCGCCTACCTGAACGTGCTGGGCAAGTTCGATCACGGGATTGCCACCCGCGTGACGGCGGACATCTATCGCAATCCGGACGGCTCGCTTGGCTACAGGCTGAAGTACGCGTACTTCGCCTGGACACCCGCCAACAGTCCGGCCACGCTGAAGTTCGGCGCCATCCATACGCCCTGGCTGGACTGGGAGGAGGCGTTCTGGGGTTATCGCATGCAGGGAAGCATGGCCACCGATCGGGCGGGCTACCTGACGTCCGCGGACCTGGGCGCAGGTGTCGATCTGCGCGCCAGCGATGAGCGAGTGAACGCGCAGTTCACGGTGGTCAACGGCGAAGGCTACGCGCACCCGGCGGGTGGCCGGTACCGCGATTTCGAGGCGCGCGGGTCGGTCCGCCTCAGCACGAGCGACGACATGAGCAGGGTAGGCGGGCTGCGCCTCAGCGGCTACGGCCACGCAGGCAAACGCAGCGATGGCGGTGTCCGCGACCGCTGGCTGGGGATGCTCTCCTGGCGCTCCACACGCGCCACGCTCGCCGGCGAGTTCGCGGTTACCAGGGACGGCAACACCAACCGCAATCTCGACGACATTGACGGCCGCGTATTCAGCCTGATGGGTGTGCTCAACGTGCCCGGGTCGCCATGGTCGGTCATCGCACGTGTGGACGGCGTAGATCCTAACACTGCTGTCGACGACAATGCCTACACCCGCTTCATGGGCGGCGTCTCGTACAAGCTGGGGAGCAACGTGCGTGTGCTCGGCGACCTGGAGCACACGGGCTACCAGGGCACGCCCTCCGCGGCGCTCTCGGCTGCGCGCAACCGACTGCTGTTTCAGACGGAGTTCGTTTTCTGACGAAGCACAGCCGAGTTCTGGCGTGGGCGCCGCCACCCCAATGATCTTGCCCGGTCAGCCTCTGCTCAGCTCTTCCTGACCGTAAGGCTGAGTGCGCCGGCCGCGCGCACGAAGACGATGTCGATCGTCCAGGTGCCAGCGCGGCCCGGGCTCGTGTTCGAATTTCCAGTCGTCAGGAGGTCACCCGTGTGGACCAGCGCGTTGTCGGCATCGCGGATCTCGATCGTGCCGATGCCGGAGGCGGGAGCCTGGCTGACATTGACAGCGGCAGTCGTGCCGGTGTTGGTCCAGAGGTAGTGGTACTGGCCCGAGAAGTCCGGTGAGTCCTTGAGCTGGAAACTGAAGTCGTCCGACTTGTTGCTCACCGTCACCGGCTGGTCTCCCGGGTCCGTGCTGCTGCACGCCAGCAACCCGCTGCACAGAAACGCGGCCAGCAGTGCTCGCGTGCGTACTCTCGACCTCATGCCCTGCTCCTTTCTCTCGCCTCGAACGCGGCGCACTCCTCGCGCAGCAGCGCGAGCAGTTGATCGATGTGTTCCTTGCGGGTCCTGAAGTTGACCGGGTTGATGCGGAACCAGCTCCGACCCCTGAGTGATGTGGTCGAAATCCAGAAGCGACCACTCTCTTCGATGCGACGCGCGACTTCCGCGTGCAGTCTGGCGGACGCCGCTTCATCGAACCCCGCGCTCACGCGCCGCACGCACACGGCGGACATCACCGGTGGACAAGCCGCCGCGAAGTCGGTGCTGGCCGCAACATGCTCGTACAGATGCATCGCCTGTTCGACATTGCCATCGATCCAGCTGCCGATCTCATCGGCGCCGTAACGCTTGAAGCTCATCCACACCTTGAGACTGCGGAACCGGCGCGACTGCTCGAAGCCGTGCACGTAGTAGTTGTAACGCTCGCCCGCCGGATCCATGCGATCCGTGAGATAGGCGGGCGCCATGCCGAACGAGGCCGTGAGCCGCTTCTCGTCGCGCACGAGGATCGCGCCCGCATCGAGCGGAGCGTAGAACCACTTGTGCGGGTCGATTGTCACCGAATCCGCCAGCGCAATGCCGTCCAGCACGCCCGGATGCCGGCGCGACAGCAGCAGGCCGCCGCCGTACGCCGCGTCCACATGCAGCCACACGCCCTCACGGTCGGCGATGCGCCGCAGCTCGCGCAGTGGATCCACCGCACCCGTGTTCGTGCTGCCACCCATGGCAATGATGCACATGGGCCGGATGCCGCGATGCCGGTCCGCCGCAATGGCGTCTTGCAGTGCGTCGATGCGAAGGCGGAAGCGCTCGTCCGTGGGCAGCACACGCAGGCCTTTGCGACCGAGGCCCACAGCATCAACGGATTTGTCGACCGAGACGTGTCGCTCTTCCGACGTATAAGCGGCCCAGCCACCCTGCACGCCATCATGCTGCGCCGCATCACCAGACACGGCATCCCGCGCCAGCTTGAGCGCGATGAAGTTCGCCATCATGCCGCCGCTCGTGAGGTTGCCGCCGGCGCCATCGCCCCAGCCGATCAGCTCCGTCAGCCAGCGCACAGTCTGCCGTTCGACCGCTACCGCCGAGGGTCCGATGGTCCAGGCGCCGACGTTCTGGTTGAGCGCGGATGCGATCAGATCGCCCAGAATGCCGACCGGGTTGGGGGTGGGCGTGATCAGGCCGAAATAGCCCGGATGCCCGACATGGCAGCAGTAGGGCAGCAGCTTCTCATTGAGCAGGCCCAGCACATCCTCAGCCGGCATACCGTTTCGAGGCAACGGTTCCCGGAACAGCTGCTCGAGCTCGGCCGGCGCTACCTGTGGAAACAGCCTGCGGTCGTCCAGCGATGACAGGTAATCGGCGAGCCGATCGATCACCTCGTGTCCCACGCGGCGAAACTCACCCGCGTCCATGCTCCCTCCCTCCGTAGCGCGTGCCTCGGCGTGCGCGAGCGGGGCCCAAGATGACGGATCAGTCGGGATGTGAGAAGTGGCGCGGGGCGGCGATCGGCGGTGTTGGGTGCGAGGCGAATCCCACGAAGGCTACATGACCGGATCGGCCGGAAGGCGACTTTGACCGGTCCGGCGTGATGCAAGTTGTTGGGGGAGAAGGGCAACGCCCTCGGACCGTCTTGGCGTTCGTGGGTTGCGTCTCAAGCGCTCATGGCAAGGACCCGCTTGAGTCCCTGATCCAGGCGGAGCCCGGCACAAACGGTCGCGCTGATGCGCGGACGAGCCAGCGCGAGCTCCGGCCTGGAACGGATGCGGATCCAACCCATGCGTCGATCGGCCGAAAGCCAACAACGCCAAGACGGTCCGGAAACAGAAGTCAGCGCGCCGCCATGCTCACCGTCTTGAGACGCTGGTCGAGCATTGCCACGATGTTCGCGGGGAGTGGCGCGTAGTCCAGCGCCGGGACCTGCTGCTGTCCCTCGTGCAGGGCCCAGCGCAGGAAGGCCAGCAGCTTGGCGCCCTTCACCGCATCGCGCTGATTCTTGTAGATCAGGATCCAGGTGAACGAAGAGATCGGGTACGCCGCGTCGCCGGCTCCATTCACAATGGATATGCGAAAATCCGTGGTGGCGGGCAGTGCCTGAGCCACGCCCGCGGCGGCCGCCGTCGCGCCTTCGATCGAGGGCGCCAGGAACTTGCCGGCCGCGTTGCGGATCAGGGCGTACTTCACGCCGTTCTGCTTCGCATAGGCCAGCTCGACATAACCGATCGAGCCGGGCAGCTGCGTGACCTGGCCGGACACGCCCTCATTGCCTTTGCTGCCGAGACCCACCGGCCACGCCACATCCTTGCCCCGCCCCGGTCCGGCCTTCCATGCCGGGCTCACCGCCGACAGGTAGTCCGTGAACACGTACGATGTGCCGCTGGCATTCCGACCGGTGCACTACGAGAATGTCGCCTTTCGGAAGCACGACACCCGGGTTGAGCGCCACCATGCGGGCATCATTCCATTTCGTGATCTTGCCCAGGAAAATGTCGGCGACCACGTCGCCGCTGAGCTTCAGCGGCTGTTTCAGGTCCAGGTTGTAGACGATGGCCAGCGCGCCAATGACGGTCGGAATGTGCAGCACCGCACCCCCCTTTGCGCCCGCCATTTCCTGATCGCTCATGGGGCCGTCCGACGCGCCGAAGTCGACTGTCTGCTCGACGAGCTGGCGAATACCGCCACCGGAACCGATCGACTGGTAGTTGATCTTCACACCCTTGGTCGATGCGTAGGTATCGAACCACTTCGAGTAGATCGGATACGGGAATGTCGCGCCCGCGCCCGTGAGGTCAGCGCCCTGTGCACGGACGGCGGCGGGCGGGGCTGCGATGAGCAGCGAGAGCACTGCGAGCGTCAGCTTGCGAGTCATCGAAGGTTCTCCTGGATTGTTGTACCGGCGCAGGTGCCCGCAGCGTGAAGCGCGCTGCACCATGCCCACGGAGCATATCACTACGCGGTAAACCGAAAACGACAGTTACGTAACAGCGATGTCACTGCGGCCTTCGGCCGACGGCCTCCGGAAACGCCTACTGCTCGATGTGGCGCTGTCGCGCGGCGAAGCGGGCGAAGATGCCAATCACAAAGACGAGGAAGATCAGCACGAGCGCGCCGGCCCACGCCAGCCGGTGCCATTCCTCGTAGGCGCTGATGGCGTAGTTGAAGACGGTCAGGGGCAGGGCTGCGATGGGCTGGCGCAGCGATGTCGACCAGAACTGATTGCCGAACGCGGTGAACAGGAGCGGCGCTGTTTCACCAGCGACCCTGGCCATGGCAACCATGATGCCCGTCACGATGCCCGCCATTGCCGTGGGAAGCACGACGCGGAGCGACGCCTGCCACTGCGCGGCGCCGAGGGCCAGCGCCGCATTGCGCAGGGGCAGCGGTACCGTCAACACCATCTCCTCGGTGGTGCGCGCCACGGTCGGCACCATCATGACGCCCAGTGCCAGACCGCCCGCGAGCGCCGAGAAATGCCCGACCGGACGTACCAGCAGCTGCCATGCGAACGCGCCCATCACGATGGAAGGCACGCCGCCCAGAACGTCAGCGGTCAGCCGCACGCTCGACGCGATCGAGCTGGCCTTGTGCTCCGCGAGGTAGACACCCGCGCCCACGCCCACGGGCACACCCAGCAGCGCAGCCACCGCCAGGATGATCAGTGTCCCTACCATTGCGTTAGCCATGCCCCCGCCCGCTTCACCCACCGGCTTGGGCATGTGCGTGAAGAACGAAACCGAAAGGCTGGAGGCGCCCTTCGCCAGCAGATAGGAGAGCACGAGGAACAGCGGCAGCAGGGTCAGGAGTGCGCACAGCAACGCCAGGCCCAGCATCAGGCGGTTCGTGAAACGGCGCAGCAGCGAGGCCCTCATACGCGCAGATCCCTCGCCGTGCGCCACACCAGCCAGCGCGCGCCCGCGTTCACCAGCAGCGAAATCAGCAGCAGCACGAAGCCCGCAGCCATCAGCGCCGACAGCTCGAGGTCGCCGGTCGCCTCCGAAAACTTGTTCGCGACCAGCGAGGCCAGCGTGTTGCCGGGCGCGAACAGCGAAGCCGCGACCTCGTTGCGATTGCCGATCACCATGGTCACCGCCATGGTCTCACCCAGCGCGCGACCCAGACCGAGGATTACGCCGCCCACGATGCCGGAGCGGGCGAACGGCAGTACCACGCGCCGGATCGTCTCCCAGCGCGTCGCACCCAGTGCCAGCGCGGCCTCACGCTGCGCGCGCGGCACGGTGAGAAGCACTTCGCGGGAAACAGCCGAGATGTAGGGCAGCACCATGATGGCGAGAATCACGCCGGCGGCCAGCATGCTCGGACCGTACGCCGGTCCGGAGAAGAACGGCGTCGCCCCCAGATGCAGTGTGTCCCGCAGGAACGGCATCACGTACGTGCGCAGGAATGGAATCAGCACGAAGATCGCCCACAAGCCGTAGACGACGCTGGGCACCGCCGCCAGCAGATCCATCAGGCTGGCCACGGGGCGCCGCAGCCAGCGCGGCGCCAGTTCGGAGAGGAACACGGCCGCGCCCACCGCCAGCGGCGTCGCGATGATCAGGGCGACCGCGGATGAAACAACGGTGCCGTACATTGCGGGCAGCACGCCGAAATGATGCGCCACCGGGTCCCAGTCACTGGACGTCACGAAGGAGAGACCGAACGTGTGCAGCGCGGGCCACGCCGCGACCAGCACCACCCCGGCGATCACCAGCAGCAGCCCCGGCACGCACAGTGCGAACACCAGTGTTACGCCGGCGTAGATGCCGTTGCCCAGGGACCGGCGCCGCGCATCCTGGCCGGGGCCGCGCCAGGTCCGCGCGGGCGCCGCCTCCAGGATCGCCGGCTTCTCGGGGACCTCCATTACACCCATGGCTGGAACGTCAGCCTGGCGCATAGCGGCCGGGTAAAGGAACTGTAAAGGCAATGTAACAGGCGACGGTGACGTCGCAGCGGACGGGTCGGGCTCAGTCGCTGTGGAGCGCCCGCATGGGATCGATCCGGGCGGCGCGGCGGGCGGGCTGCCAGCTGGCGAGGAGCGTAACGGCGAGGACGAGCAGCGCCACGCCGGCCAGGATGCGCGGATCGCTGGGGCTCGTGTGGAAGAGCAGCGTGGCGATGGCGCGGCGCAGCGCGAGTGCGCCGGCGAGACCGGCCGCAATGCCGGCTGCCGCCATGATCACACCCTCGCCGAGAACGAGTGTCAACAGATTGCGCGGGCGCGCGCCAATGGCCACGCGCAGGCCCAGCTCGCGTGTGCGCCTGCCCACGAGGTACGCCAGGACCCCGTACAAGCCGACGCACGTGAGCAGGAGCGCCAGCGCGGCGAACAATGCGACGATGGTCATCAGGTAGCGCGGCTGCGCGATCGATTCGGCGAGGCGCTCATCCAGGGTGGCGACGCGTGTCACCGGCACGTCGGCATCCAGCGAGCGCAGCGCGGAACGTACGGCTCCGGCGACGATGCCGGCGTCCCCCTCGGCGCGCACCAGCAGCGTCAGGGAGAGGTTCGGCTCGAGAGTGCTGGGCACGAACACGGCGGGTTCGGGCGGATCGGTCAAGGACGGTGGCACATCAGCGGCGACGCCGACAATGGTTGCCCAGGGCGACTTCGGGTCGAAGCGGACGCGCCGACCGATCGGCTCGCGTCCGGCGAACCAGCGCTGTTCTAACGCATGGTTAATGACGACGGTCTGCGCGGCGGGATCGCTGCGCGCGCTGACGTCCGTGCAATTCAGCAGGCGGATGCCGCTGGTGCGGAACCAGCCGGGCGTAACGATGTCATAGGCGACCTGGGGCAGTTCGGCCTCCGCCCGCGCTTCGCCTTCGATGTAGAGGCGATTGCGCCAGCCGCTGCCACCCAGCGGCCAGGTGAGGCCGGCCGCGGCCGCGCGCACGCCGGGCAGCGCCTGGACGCGCGCGATCAGCTGGTCATAGAAGCCCACACTCTGTGCCGGTGTCGCGTATCTGGCCTCGGGCAGCGACACGTCCATGGTCAGCAGACCGACCGGGTCGACGCCGATAACACCGCGTTGCAGCTGCACGAAGCTGTTCAGCAGGAGCGCGGCGCCGCTGACCAGCAGGAACGCGAGTGCCAGCTGCGCCGAAGTGAGCACCATGCGCAGCCTGCCCGCGCCCAGGTCACCTGCGCCGGAGCGTCCCCCGCGGAGCAGGGCGGGTGACGGGTCGCGGGAGAAGCGCACGGCCGGCAGGATGCCGAAAAGCAGGCCCGCCGCGACCGTGACGACGAGGGAAAGCAGCAGCGCCTGACCATCCATGTGGACCTCGCGGGCGCGGGGCAGCGCATCGCCCACCAGCGCGAGGAACGCCTGCAGGCCCCACGCGGCCAGCATGACCCCGGCGACGCCACCCAGCAGCGCGAGCAGCAGACTCTCCGTCAACAGCTCTGTCAGCAGGCGCCGACGCGACGCGCCGAGCGCGGCGCGCACGCCGAGATCACGTGCCCGGCCCACGGCTCGCGCCAGCATCAGTCCCGCAATGTTGGCGCACGCGATGAGCAGCAGGAACGCCACTGCGGCCGACAGCGCGCGCAGTCCGGGCCGTGCATCACCCACCAGCACATTGCGCAACGGCACCGCGCGCAGGCCTGCATCCGCGTTGGTCTCGGGGAATGCCCTGCCCAGACGGTCCGCCAGCGACGTCAGCTCGGCTCGTGCAGTGAGCAGCGTTGCGCCGTCGGCAAGACGGCCGGCAACGCGATAACGGTGGAAGCGTCGTGCCCCTTCGCCGTTGTCGCCCAGAAACGGCACCAGCGGCATCCAGAGCTGGGCATCGTAGGGGAAATCGAAGCCGGGTGGCATCACCCCCACCACCGCATAACTGTCACCGTCCAGCGAAATCGTGCGTCCGACAATGCCGGCATCACCGGCGAATGCATTCTGCCAGACGCCCCAGCCCAGGATGGCGACGCGCTGATGGCCTTCCGTCGCGTCTTCCGCACCGAACGCGCGTCCCAGCAGCGGCTGCACGCCGAACACGCGGAAGAATTCCGGCGTCACCATGCGGCCGGCGAGGCGGCGGGCATTCTGCACGCCCATCAGCGTCCTGTCGTAGTACTGCCAGGCCGTGATCGCAGAAAAAGCCGGGACCTGTTCCCGTATGTCGGCGTAGTTCTGCCAGGCGAAATAGCCGCGCTCCTCGACGTGTCCGGAGCCGCGATCGAGCTGACGCTCGTAGACCTGCGCGAGCCGGTCCGGACGCGGAAAGGCCAGCGGCCGGAGCAACACATCGTTAGAAACCGTGAACACGACGGTCACGGAAGCGATGGCCAGTGCCAGCGTGCCGGCCGCGGCCAGCGTGAAGCCGGGGCGGCGGCGCAGCGCGCGCGCCGCCAGTCGCAGATCGTGCAGCAGGCGCATCAGCCGCGTCGGGTGAGCGGCGCCGCGGCCGGGGCCGGCGCATTGCGAACAGCCGGGTAGACAACGGCGTCGCTCGCGCCGCTCACCGCCGGATGCGGGCGGGCACCGAGCGCGATGCTGACCAGCGCCAGCAGGGAGACTGCGGCGGCAATCGCGTGCCGCATTGTCATGATCGATTTCACGGGACCACTCCTTCGCTGCCGGCCGGAATCGCGTGTCACTTCACTGCCATCGGCCGGCGCTCCTGCACCGGTGAGTGGCAAGGCATGGACCCTGGTGCAAGTCGTTGCAGGACAATCGTTTCAAGTGGAAGGCACGACTCGGCTACCGTCCGCATCTGCGATGGCCAATCCCGGATTCGCAAGACCGGCCCCGAGCCGCTCGCTCGTTGCCGCGGACGGGGGCATTCGCCGCATCCAGGTCGAGCCGTTGCGTGCTGCCGACCCGGATGAGCCCGCCGCTCAATCCAGCCGCCGCGGTCCCGACGCAGGACGTGCAGCAACCGAACCGGTCGATCACGGGCTACTTCACCGAGGAGTCGGGCTTCTCGATCACGGCCTCAGCCGAACGCAACGGAATCGCCTGTTATCGCGAGGAGTCTGGCTCATGTGTGCGGGTTTCCGTCCTTTCCTGCCTGTCCTCGCCGTTGCGCTGGCTGCTGTCGTATCACCCGCGCGCGAACCGGAGGGCGGCATCACGGAGCTGAGCTTCACACCGGGCGCGCGCCGCTCCCTGCAGCTGGGCCTCGCCTGGCTGTTCTGAAGCGGATCAGAGCGCAGGCGACGACGCCGCCTCGGGTTCCGTTCGCAACCAGCCGGCGGCGCGGGCGCGGGCGAGTGCGTGGGTGCGGCTGCGCGCGTCCAGCTTGTCGTACAGATGATTGAGGTGCGTCTTGATGGTGGCGAGCGAGAGCTGCAGCTCGCTCGCCATTGCCTTGTTGGACAGGCCGCGCTCGAGCAGGACCAGGACTTCGCGCTCGCGCACGGTCAGGGCGCTGCCGTTCAGCGGGCTCGTGCCGGCGGCGGCATGCACGGCTTCCAGGAACGCGTTATCCGTTCCGTTGGCGCAATGTCGTGCGAGCACGCTGCGCAGCGCCGGCGGACCGTCCGCAATGGCGCGCACCATGCCTTCCGGCGCAGCCAGCCGCAGTGCGCACTGCAATGCCGCATTGGCTTCAGCGAACGAACGCAGCGTTTCGAGCGCAGCCGCCTGAAGCACCAGCGTGCACACGCGGAAGCCGAGTCGCTCACCTTCTGCCGCGGCCCGTTCCAGTGCGCGCGCCAGCGCCAGCGACTCGGTGGGGCGCCCCAGCACGAGCACGGCTTCGGCGACCACGCAGCATTCCTGCATACGCGCGTGCAGCAAGGCCGATGGCAGCGCAGCCAGCGCAGCGGCGTCGTAGGCGCGACGCGCGAGCCAGGCGGGCAGCGTATCGTACTCGGCGCGCGCCAGTGCTGTGGCCGCGCGCACGCCATCCATCCATTCATGATCGATGGGCGCCGCATCCGGTGTTTCCATGATGCGCGCGAGTGACGCCACTGCAGCGCGACTGCCATCGTGATCACCGGTGCGGGCACGCACGAGCGCGAGCACGCGCCAGGCGCCGGTGAGAATGCCGCGGTGTCCCAGCGGCTCTGCGATGCGGATGGCGCGCTCCAGGCAGGCCGCGGCCTCGTCCAGGCGATTCCATTCGTAGCGCAGGTAGCCCAGGAACTGCACGGCCATGCCCGTGAGGCCGGCATTGTCGCCCAGCTTCGAGAGTGCCAGCGACAAGCCGTGCTGCAGCGCCTCCTCCGCCGCGTGCAGACGGCCCTGCATCATGCACAGTACACCCAGCATGATCCTGGCCTGCGCCGCTTCCTGTGGGCGATCCGTGCGCTGCACGAGCGTCTGCATTTCTTCGATCGCCGCGCTCGCCACCGCGGGATCGCCGCCGAAGCGGTAGGCCACCTGCAACGCGGAAACCACGGTGTTGCGCAGCCACATGTCATCAGCGGGCAACGCGGCACGCGCGGCCAGCGCCGCCGCACGCAGCGCTTCGGGATGGCGCTCCCGAGCGCCACGCAGGACTTCGCGCACGGCGAGCAGGCAGCGCGCGTGCTGTGCGCGCGGCGCGTCGGCCGCGATGTGCGCGGTACTCTGACAGCCCGCCTCGCGCCGGCGCACCCAGGCTTCGATCTGCGCGAGGTACGGCCTCGCCGCCAGCGTCGCTTCGGGAATGCGATCCACACGTTCGAGGAACCAGTCGCGCGCGCCGCGCGGCAGCAGTGAACCGGCCGCGTCCTCGAGCAGCGCCGCCGTATGGTCGGCTACACGGGACGCGGCGCCCGCCTGACGCGCACGCTGCGCGATGGACAAGGCGGCCAGTCCGTGATCGATGGCCGGCTCCATGCGTGCCTGGCGGGCGTGCCAGCGCGCGGCGCGGCCGTGCAGTCTGACAGCGTGTTGGGGCGCGTCGTGGCAGAGACGGTGGAGCAGCGTCTCGCGCAGCAGCGCGTGCATGCGCAGCGCCGCGCGGGCCGCGTCCTCCGCCATGACGAAGCTGCCCCGCCGTTCCAGGCGGCAGAGCAGCGGCCATGCGGCCGTCGAGCGCAGCACAGCGGCACACGCGGCCGGCGTCAGCCTGTCGAGGACGGAAGCATCATGGAGGAGGCGACGCTCCTCGTCCGACAACGACGCGAGCACTTCGTCCGCGAAGAACGCCGCCAGCGCTTCGTCGCCGGCCAGCAACGCATCGGGGAGGGCCGTTCCTGCCGGCCCGCGATCCGCGTGCAGGCGGAGCAGGCGAAGGCCCGCGGCCCAGCCGGCTGTGCGGGCTCCAGCCTGTGCGAGGAACGTCGCATCGTCCGCGGTCCGCACCCCCGCGAACAGCTGTGTTATCTCCTCGCCATTCAGCGCCAGCTCGCGCCAGCCCAGCTCGCGCACGCGACCGTACACGAATTCGCGGGCATCGAGGCAGGCCGGCCGCTCGCGCGCCGCGATGACGCACGCGATGCCGCGCAGCGACTTCAGGAATGCAGCCAGCACGGCGCCAGCGTCGCCGGCATCGGTGAGGTGCGCGTCGTCGACGATCAATGCGAGTGGTTTGCCCGCACGCAGCCGTACACGCTGCGCGAGCAGTGCCGCGCGCTCCGCAACGGGGCGGGTGGTGTCGGCAACGAGGCCGGCCGCCCGCGGCGGCGCCACGCCCGCAGCCCGCAGCGAGCGGAGCAGGGCGTCGAGCAGCAGTCCGCCATTGCGGTGCCGTGCGTCGAGCGCGATCCACGCAATGCTGCCCGGCCACTGGCGCGCCCATTCCGCGAGCAGCGTGGTCTTGCCCCAGCCGGCAGGCGCCGTAATGGCTGCGACATCGCCGGGCGCCGCGGGCAGCAATTGCAGCAGCCGCGGCCGCGGCACGTGCGCGGCGGGCAGGGGCGGGAGGGTCACTGCTCCGCCTTCAATGATCGCCGGAAAGCGTAGTGAGCAGGTACATGGTGGCGTAGGTGGCGTAGTAGTGGGAGCCGTCATAGCCGACGGCGCCGATCACCTGAAAGCCCTTGGCCGCCTGGATCGCGGCAATGCGGCGCAGCACCTCGATGCGCGGGTCGCCGGGCGGCAGCGCGTTGGCCAGCTCGCCCATCGACTTGGCGCGCGCGAACGCGAGCGCAATGATGTGCGAGCGTGCCGCGATGGCGGAGGGATTGTCGATGTACTCGGGGCCTAACGGTTCTGTCAGCGGCCGGAACTCGAGCGATTGGAGCGCCGGCAGGAAATTGTCGAGCCAGGCGAGGAACGCGGCGCGGGGAAGGAACCGGCTCATGATGGAGGCTTCCATCAGGCAGGGCGACATGAAGTCGCTGCTGCCGGGCTCCTCCGCGGTGTTGCAATGGACGTCGTTGCCGAACAGTCGGGGCACGGCCTCGCGTATGGCAGCCAGCAGTGTCGGGTCAAAGGCCGTGGCATACTCGAGCATGTTGTCGATGGCCATCGCCGTGTTAGGGTGCACACCGGTACGCACCGGCTGGTCGAGCCTGGCGAGGTACGCGGTCATGCGGCCCGCCATGAAGGTTGCGAGCGGTTGTATGGCCGCGGCCCAGCGTTGCGCATCGGAGTCCTTCCACGAGCGCAGCTCACCCTGCAGCCGCAGGAGCCAGGCGTAGCCATAGGGCAGCTCGAAGGTGCCCGCGCTGCGGAAATACTCCAGCTCACCCGCCATGCTGGACGTACCGAAATGCTCGTTCAGTTTCTCGCGGATCACTGCTGCGGTGGGCAGCGCGGGTTGCAGCTTCATCAGCTTGACCAGCGTCCATGCCGAATTGACCGCGGAGTGCCAGTCGCTGCAGCCGTAGAACGCGCGCTTCGTGTCGAAGTCAGGCAGCGGTGTCCAGGTCACGTCCCAGAGGTAGGGCACGGTGTTGGGTTTCGCGTGCGGATGGTCCATGCAGGAAAGCGGCATGGCGGCCAGGGATAGCGCGGTCGGCAGGTCGAGCGGATGCGGTGGCACCGACGGCAGCGATGCGAAGAACGACTGCAGATCCGGATACTCCGGCCTCGCCGCTTTTGCCGAATCCGCGCGCGAGCGTGGCGCCTGCGCCGCGGCCGTGCCGCAAACGATGAACAGCGCGGTCAGCGCGCTGCGCCAGGATGGTTTCACGCCGGGCATCACGACCTCAGTTGCTCGAAGTGAAATACAGGAGCGCGAACGCGGGCACCCAGTTCGTGCCCGACGTGTCTGCGCGCATCAGCGTGAACGCGCGGTCTGCGTGCACTGCGGACAGCCGGCGCAACACGGGCACGCGCGCATCGCTCGCCGGCAGCGCGCGCGCGATTCTCGCCATGGTCTGCGCGCGCTGGAAGGAGAGTGCGGCAAAGCGCGCGGCATCGGCGCTGCTGCTGCTGTCGGGCGGAAGCTCGACGAGCGGCGTGAAGCGCGTCGACTGCAGTGGAGGCAGGAAGGCATCGAGCCAGGCAGCGAACGGCGCCGGCTCCATGACATCCGCCATGAGCGCGGCTTCCGTGAGACAGGGCGACACGATGTCGGCGCCACCGCCCGGCGTGAAGCCGCCGCCTGCGCCGCCGCCGCGTGTGCCTCGCCCGTTGCCGCGCGACAGGTCGTTGACGCCACCGGCTCGCCCGCCGGCCCGCCCGCGGCCTCGTCCGGCCGCCGTGCTGTCGCCGCGTGCGCCTCGCCCGCGCGCGGCCGCCGCTTCCGACTGTGTGCTGCAGTCGGTGTCGGCATCGAAGAAGCGGTGCGCCAGCACGGCGAGGCTGTCGTGGAGGGCGGAAGCGGGCGAGGCCCAGGCGAGGGCCAGCGTGATTCCTAACGCAGTGTTTGTCGGGCCGCCGGTGCGCACGGGCCGGGGCAGTGCGTGCAGCGCGGCGACGAGGCTGTCGGCCATCCAGCTGGCGAGGGGCGTCATGTTCTGCGACCAGCGCTGGGCCTGCGAGTCGGGCCAGGCGCGCAGTTCGGCCGCCAGGCGCAGCAGCCAGGCGTAGCCGTAGGGCCGTTCGAATGCGCCCGCGGCATCGCGGAAGAACGCGATCTCGCCTGCCAGATTCGTCTTGCCGAGATGATCGTTGAGCTTCTCCCGTGCCAGCTCCTGGAGCCCGAGGTGCGGAAAGTCTTCCAGCAGCTTCACCGCCACCCACGTCGAGCTGACCGCGGAATGCCAGTCGCTGCAACCCCAGAAGGCGCGATTGCGATTGTAGTCGGGCACGAGATGATAGGTGGGCAGCCAGAAGTACTCCGCGCCGTTGTTGCTGCGCCCGCGTGCGAGCAGTGTGTCGGGGTCGGCGGGGTTGGCGCCGCGGGCGCCAGCGCCACGGGCCCGTCGCTCGCCGGCCTGCGCGCCGCGGGCTGCGGTGCGACGCGCGGCCGTGTCGCGCACGGCATTCTCCGCCGCCGAGTCGGCATTGGCGCGGCCAGCGCCGCCGCCGCGGTTGGGGACGCGCGGCTGCAACCGGTCCAGGCATGCGAGCGGCAAGGCGCCCAGCCACAGCGCATTCGCTTCGTCGAGGGTTGGCGCCGCAATGTCGGGCAGTGCGGCCAGCATTTCGCTCAGGCTGGCGTACGCGAGGCGTGCGACAGTCGAGTCGCGAGCCTGGCCACGCTGTGCGGCCACAGGCGATATGCGCGCGAACAGAATAACGAAGACCGTCGCCGCGATGCGCGCCGCGGGGCTGTGCGTTCCCGATAACCCGGAAGTCATCACTCTCCCAATGCCGAGGTCAGCCAGGCCGGGGGCTGGATGCACAAGGTACGCAGCCCGGCCGCGGGGTGCCACGCGCCGCCCGTGGGTCACACGCGGATCGCCCGCAGATCCACGCTCAGGTCGGATTCGACGAGCACCATGTCACCCACTTCGATGCTGTGCCACGCGGCATCATCGCTCAGGCACTCGGAGCTGATCAGGACTGCGCTGCCCTGCTGATCCGCGGTCAGCATGCGGCAGACATTGCCCTCACACACGTAGCGCCGGCCCTTGCTGAAGTAGAGCGAATCGGCCTGCTCGGGCGAGTCGGTAGTCACACGGCAGGCGACGGCGCAGTCGCCATTGCTGATCACCAGGTTCAGGTAGCTGGGCTCGCCTGGCGCGTAGCGATCGATGAGTGCGAACACGCGGCGGATCGCGGCTTCCAGCACGAGCGCCGCGTCGGCTGCGGTGGGTGCGGGCCGGCGCAGCAGCTCGTCCATGAAGACGGCGAAGAGGTGCTCCGAATCCGTGGTTCCGCGAATGACGTGAAAAGCATCGTCGCCCAGACTCTCCAGCAGAGCGCGGCGAATCCGCGGGAAGCCGCCCAGCTCCCCGTTGTGCATGAACGTCCATGCGCCGCTCTTGAACGGATGGCAGCTGGCTTCGCTGACGTCGAGCTGACGGCTGGCGGCGCGCACGTGCGCCAGAATGCACGCGCTGCTGGTGACGCGCGCCAGCTCGCGCAGATTCGTGTTGCTCCATGCGGGCGAAACCGAGCGGAACAGCGCGGGTTCCGTCTCGCCATCGACATACCAGGCGAGGCCGAAGCCGTCACCGTTGAGCGGCTCGTCGCGCTCGTCGGAATGGAAGCTCTGATGGATCAGGGAATGCGCGGGCTCGGTCAGCAGTGCGCTGACCCGCAGCGGCTTTCCCCGGTAGAACACGAAGCGGCACATGGCTGCGCGGCGTCACGAGAGGGCTGGACCAGCCGGGAGCAACACGGGCACATGCGCCCGCCGGTTGCAGATTGCGTGGTCGCGGGCCGGCGCGCAACGGCGTGTTGGCGCTCCGCCCTGGAGGCGCCATGACGCGCAGGCGCCGTCAGCTCGAACCGCGCACGGTCGTGGAGTCGCGCGCGGGCAGCCAGAGCGATGTGTGATCCGGCTGTTCGAAGCCCTTCGGCATGATGCCGACGACCATCGCCGGTCTGCCACGCACAGTGACAGTTGTGCCGATGATCGTGGGCCGCGCATGAAAGTGCGCCTGCCACAGGCTCCAGGCGAGCAGTACCGGGCGCGTGCTGTTCTGCTGGTAATCGCCGGCAACGAAGAGCCGGCCAAGCAGCGGATGAGTGTTCAGGGCTTCGAAGAAAGCGGGTGTGACCAACGCAACCGCGACCTTGACGCTGTCCTGACTGTCCACCGCGATCGACGCGGAATCGGTCGAGAACGAACCTGCGGGCGGCTCCGGCTCCCTCGCCCGGTCGTTGCAGGCCGCGAGCAGCAACAGGAGCACACCGATGGGCGCAGATTTCCAGACCGTCATGGCGTTCCTCCGGGGGATCGGACTGTGGCGATCGAGGACGCCATGATACGCCCGTCGCGGCGCGATCCTTCTCGAGCCATGACGAGCGGCCCGCACGCGGCGGTCAGAACACCGGACCGTGTGACCGCGCCCGCTACCGGTTGTACTCCGAAAGCCAGTGGAACTGGCGCTCAGCCAGCTGGAAATGCCGGTCGGTGCGCACCAGCTCGACGAACACGGAGTCGTCGTGCAGCGGCACCCACAGACGGATGGTGCTGGTGTCGGGCGTTTCGTAGCGCATGGTGAACAGCCACGTGCTGTCCAGCCTGGTTGATGTCTTCCAGACCGCAACAGTCTGTTGCTTCTGGTCCGCGCGGTAGCGGAAGTAGCCACGGCCGTAGCGGTGCCAGAACAGCGTGTCATCGGTACCGATGCTGCCGGCGCCGGCATTGTCGAAGATCACGTCGTGCCAGCGGCGCGCGTCCGTCATGAGAGGCGGGAGCGTGTCGCCGTTGATGGCGAAGCGGTGAACGTCGTACACGCCCGTCCGGAAGGGCAGTGCCGGCGGCTGGTGCGTGATCATCGTGTAGTTGCGCCGCGCATTGCGGAACGGCGTGATCAGGATGAACCACACCAGCACCGCCTTGACGGCCCAGGCCGCGTACTGCTGCCAGGGTCGCGTGAAGCGGGGTGTGTAGAGCGATGTGGCGGGCGACGGCCGGTTCAGCACCAGGAAGTTGAACAGGCGGGGTGCGTCCCAGAGCAGCAGGAATACGCACGCGAACAGGAGATGGCTGGCGAACAGTTTCACCGGCACGTCATAACTCATGTTTATCATCACGACATTGAGGAACGCGCCTGCGCCGGCGAACAGGCCCAGCGTGACGGTCCGGCGGAAGAGCAGCAGCAGGCCGGCGACGGTCTCCGCCATGCCGGAGAAGAACTGGTATTTCGTGGAATAGCCGATGAAGAGCCAGGAGAAGCGCATGGGCAGCAGGTCGCCCAGCGGCGTGGACAGCTGGCTCAGCGTGGGGAAGGACATCTGCATTGAAAACAGCTTGATGATGCCGTAGCTGAGCGCGAACGTCGCGATGTAATAGCGCACGATGGTGCGCAGCCAGTAGCCCAGGCGGTCATAGCGCATGCGGCGCCGGTCCAGCACGCTCCAGAGGATGCAGCCGATGGCCGCCAGCGAGAGAAACAGGCAGAGCTGTGCGTATGCCCATGAGGTGTCGCCGCTGCCATTCACGGGCACGAGCGTTTCGCGCACATGGAAGAAAGAGCGGTTGCCCGCGCGCACCGCCCAGTCGTCCAGCCGGTACCAGTAGCGCGTGACGTTGATCACCCCGGGAATGCGGTTGAACCAGCCCCACGGCTCGATCTGCAGCAGGAGGTAAATGAAGAAGAAGCGGAACAGGATGCGCTGCCAGAGCGGCCAGGGCCGCGCGTCGGTAACCCGGTTTTCGTTTTCCATCAGTAATCGGTGCGTCGAAGGGTGGTCAGGGAGTCCTTCATGGAACACAGTGTTCGACGTGCGCACGCATGTGGCGCCGGGCGCGCGCCGGCGCGAGCCTGGCGAGGGGTGCAGCTGCGCTGCTGCGTTGCTGGCATTGATGGCTCCTGATGGGGAACGACTGATTTCCGGGGGGCTGGCGTCTGCGTAGTGCGGCGAGGATAGTGGGGTGCGGCGGTGGCAGGCGCAATCAGCAGTGGGCGGAACGCAGGCGGGGACGGATGAACCCGCAATGATGGGAGGCGAAGCTGTCCGGCAAGTCCGACAAGTGGCGTCGCTGGGTGCGTGTGCTGGACGAGGACCTGGCGCGGCTGTCGTCCTGGCGGCGCGTGTTCGAGGCCGCGCAACAGGCGCTCACCGCCCGCGGCACGGCGGTCGACCCCGAGTTCCTGAGCACCATGCGCGAAGTGTACGCGCACGCGCTCGCCATCGGCATTCGCCGGCAGCTGAAGCCCGGCTCGCGCAACATCTCGCTGGCCGGGCTGCTGGAGGATGTGGCCGCGAACCCGCGTGCTGCCGGCGTCGACGCCGGGACGGTGCGCCGTGACATTGCGGAGCTGCGCCGCGTGGCGAAGCCGGCCGAGCACTTCGCGGACCGCGTCGTCGCCCACCGCGACCGCCGCGCCGGCGCGACGCCGGCACCGGAAGAGCTGGGCCGCATCCTTGCGCACCTGGTGCAGCTGTGCCGGGCGTACCACGAGCGCGTGGCCGTGCCGCCGCTGTAATGGCTGGTTAGGAGCGCCCGGATCGCAGGCGACCGGCGGCGCACCGCCTGCGGCCGCTGCGCGAAATGGATCGAGCCACGCCGCGTGATGGAGCGGCGCCCGGAACCGGGTCCGTCACTCCGGGCCGCGTTTGTGGCGGCGCACGGGGCGAAGCAGGCGGGCCAGGGCGAAGACCAGCACGGTCATGGCGACCCCCACAGCCGCGCGCAGTGCCCGCGATGCATTGCCCTGCAGGGCGAAGCGCCACCAGAGATCGCCCGAGTAGCCGTCATTGCTGTACGCGAAACGGCTCAGCCAGGCGCCGGCGAAGAGCGCGGCGGCGAAGGCGAGTGCCCACTCGAGCGCGAGCGGCTCCTCGCGCAGGGACGTCAGGCGATTGAATTCACCGCGGGCGGGCCACAGTGCGAGCAGCAGCACGACGAGCACACCGGCGGCAACGAAATCGAGGCCGCGCAGCAGCGCCAGTGGCACACCCATGAGAATGAGCAGCACGGTCAGATCGAAGGCGAAGCGCACGCGCCGGGCAAGGCCCCACGCCACCATGATGAGCGCCGTGCCGACAATGCTGCCCAGGAAATGTGATGCTTCGATGATGGCGAGCGGGAAGAGCCGGCCGAGCCACTGCATGCGTCCCGGTCGTGCGGGCAGCGTGCCGGTTGCGAGCAGTGTGATGCCGCCCAGGAAGGTGACGACCGCCAGGGCCTGCGGCGCGAGCGCCACGATGCCGCGCACGAGCGGTTCGACGAGCGAGATGCCGCCGGCCTGGCGGATGCGGCGCTCCTCGAAGGCCAGCAGCAGCGCGGCGGCGAGCAGCGGCAGCAGATAGTAGACGACGCGATAGACGAGCAGCGCGCCCAGCACTGCGGGCGCCGGTGCGTGCCCCGGGTGCAGCAGCAGGATGATCGCCTCGAACACGCCCACACCGCCGGGCAGCGGCGCGATCAGCGTGATCATCTGCGCCAGCAGAAACGCAGACAGGAAGGGCAGATAGGGTACGGGTCCCGCGGCCCGCAGCAGCACATAGAGCGCGGCCGACGACAGGATCCAGTCGAACGACGAAATCACGACCTGCTGCAGCAGCATGCTGCGGCCGGGTATGCGGATGGTCCAGCGGCGGATCTGCAGCTCGCGCCCGCCCGGCCGGCCCGTTAACACGGCTGTTAGAATGAGCAGCAGGAAGACCACGCCCAGCGGGCGCACCGTGGCCAGGTGCAGGTGCGCGTGCCCGGGCAGCGACACGGGCGCCAGCACGAAGGCCACGCCCGCCACAGTGAGCAGGCCCGCCACGTAGGTGGCCACGTCGAACGCGGCCACCGCCACCATCTCGGTGGCCGACAGACCCAGGCTTGAATACAGACGATAGCGCACGCCTCCGCCGGTGACGACGGAAGCGGGCGCATTGTTGCTCACGGCGTAGCTGATGAAGGAAGGGATGAGCACGCGGTGAATGGGCAGCGCCCTTCTGATGAAACGCAGTGCCAGCCAGTCGTAGGAAACCAGGGCGAGATAGCCGGCGATGGTTAGGGCGAGCGATGCCAGCGCGTACACCCAGGGCATTCTGACTCAGTGCGGTGAGGACATCCCTGTAGTTGTACTGCGTGAGGATGCGGTCGAAGATCCAGACGGCCAGACCCAGCAGGACCAGGTCGAGCAGCGGCACAAGGACGCGCCGCCAGCGAGGGCGGTGGTCTGCGCCGTTGTCCGGGCCGGGGGGCTGTTCCGCTTCAGGCAATGCCGATCCCGAGATGGCGGGTGAGCCAGCCCATGGCGAAGCCGAGGTAGTTGCCCGAGGCATACCCTAACAGGCCAGTTATGACGGCGGGCAGCACCAGGCCGGGCCATTCGCGCGACACGGCCACGGCCAGCGCGCTGGACGGGCCGCCCACGGCGGCCTGCGAGGCAATGGCCAGCGACGCCACATCCAGGCGCAGCAGCCGGCCGATGCCGAACGTGATAACACCGTGTATCGCCACAACCATGAGCGTAAACCAGAACACGCCCACGCCCACGGCGACAATATCGGCAATGCGGGAATGGATGCCGATGGTAATAAAGAAGTAGACGAGCGCGAGATTGCCCAGCTGCAGAGCGCCCGGCACGCGACCGAGCGGCGTCAGGTGACCGGCCAGCAGCGCGAACGTGGTCAGCCACAGCACCATGGGAATGGCGGGTACACGCGCTGCGGTCCATTGCGCCAGCACCAGCAGCAGAAACGCGGTCGCCACGAGCAGCGCGATATCCAGCGTGGACATGGGCGCAGCCGCGAAGAACGGATGCTCCTCCGTGCCCGGCGCATCTTCCCGTGAACCGCTGATCAGATTCGCTGGCGGGGCGGGGAAGAAACGACTGAACCACAACGGAATCATGAGCGTGGCGGCCAGCCAGAGCGCAGTCGTGACGTTGTCTGCTGCAGTGGCGCCGGCAAACAGCTGATCAGGCAGTCCGACGCCTCGACCCACTGCCACGAAATTGATGCCACCGCCTGTGTACGTGGCTGTCAGCGTCGCACTCAGCCTCCACGTCTCCGCGCCGAAGGTGCGCGCCAGCACGAGGCTGCCCAGCAGGGCGCCCACGCAGGTGGCGAAGCAGGCCAGGGCGAATGCGCCCAGCACACGACCGCCCGCCTTGCGCAGGTCCGCGAGATTGACGGCCAGCAGCAGCCACGTGATGGCCAGCGACGTGACCGGTCCGCTCACGGCGTCGTACACCACGGAATCGGCGGGCACGAGGCCCACGTTGGAGAGCAGCGCACCCAGCAGAACCGCGATCATGCCGGCGCCCGCACGCGACAGCACGGGGACGTTCCGGTCGAGCCAGAACGCCAGCCCCGTGAGGCCGGTGACGAGTGCCGCGAGCGCGAGCGGTGACTGTATCATTGCGGGTCGCTATCTTGCCGGTGAGCGTGAGCGCGCAGTCTGGCGTGCGCAGCAGCACAGGGCAAGCCCGCGCGCGGCACTGGTCCCCGGGTCAGTGCCTGCGCGGCGACCGCCCACACACATTGTGCCGCATGGGCGCGCTCCCTGGACACCCGCAACCGCAACGACGATGCCCGGAAGACTCGAAGCCATCTGGATCAAGCGCGCACATCGCGGCGTGATGGACCCGGTCGACGGCGCCAGGCTGGTGCTGGATCGCGGCATCAGCGGCAATGCGGACCAGGGTGGGCGCCGCCAGGTCACGCTCATCGAGAAGGAAGTGTGGGAACTCGCCATGACGCAGCTGGGCGCAACGCTCGATCCTTCGACACGCCGCGCCAACCTCATGGTGAGCGGCGCCGCGCTGCGCGACTCGCGCGGGCGGGTCCTGCGCATTGGCAGGTGTCACCTGCGCATCATGGGCGAGACCAAACCGTGCAACATCATGGAAGAAGCGCTGGCCGGCCTGCGCGCCACGCTCTATCCCGAATGGGGCGGCGGCGCGTTCGCCGAAGTGCTGGTCGAGGGCGAGATTCACGTGGGCGATGAAGTCGAATTCGCGGAGCCGGGAGCCCCATCATGATGCGGGCGACGCATGTCCGTTCCGCGCTGCCGTCGTTGCTTCTGCTCGCGGTGCTGGCAGGCGCGGGGCGTGCGCGGGCGCAGCAGACGGCCCGGCGCCCGGCGCAGGAGAAACCGCTGGTCAGCGCCGCCGGCAAGGTGGACTGGAACCGCTACTACACGGCCGCGCAGAACAACACCATCATGCGCACCCTTGCAGCGCGTTATCCCCGCCTGACCGAGCTGTACTCCATCGGCCGCAGCTACAAGGGCGCCGAACTCATGCTCATGGAAGTGACCAGCGAAGAAACCGGAAAGGCCGCGGACAAACCGGCACTGTATCTGGATGGCGGCATCCACGCGGGCGAGCTGACCGGGTCGGCCGTGGCGCTGTACACGATCGGCTATCTGCTCGAGCACTACGGCAAGGACTCCCTGGTTACACAGCTGCTGGACACGCGCGCATTGTATGTTCGCCCGAAGTTCAATCCCGACGGATCGGACCTCGTGCTGGAGCACGACCAGCGCCTGCGCAGCACGGTGCGCCCCCGGGATGAGGATGGCGACGGCACGGCCGATGAGGATCCGCCCGAAGACCTGGACGGCGATGGCTGGATCACGCAGATGCGCGTGCGCGACGCGAAGGGCGACTGGAAGCTGGGCAGCGACCCGCGCATCATGGTGCGCCGTACGCCTCGCGACAGCACCGGTCCGTTCTATTTCCTGCTGAGCGAGGGAATCGACAACGACCATGATGGCCGCTTCAACGAGGACGGCGTGGGCGGCATTGACATGAACCGCAATTTCCCGCGCAACTGGGAGCCGGAGTACATCCAGGACGGCGCGGGCGCCTTCTCACTGTCGGAGCCCGAGACGTACGCCACGGTGAAGTTCATCGTGGAGCATCCCAACATCGCCAGCATCGTGCACGGTCACACGGCGGGCGGCTTCGTGTACCGGCTGCCTTCGTCATCCGATCCCGCGACCTTCAATGTCACCGACCTCGCCCTCATCGAAGCCATGGGCAAGCCGTACACGGAAACGACGGGACGGCCCGTGCAGGCCAGCTCGACCGATCCCACCGATCACCGCTATGGCACGCTGATCGGCTGGGCCTACGACATTCGCGGCATCATCGGCTGGGTGCCCGAGTACGTACCCGCTAACGCGTGGGTTACAGACTACAATGGCGACGGCCGCATTTCTGACGAAGAAGCCATGCGCTTCGACGACGAGGAACTGAAGGGGAAGTATTTCTCGAACTGGAAGCGCTTCGCGCATCCGCAGCTGGGCGAAGTCGAGATCGGCGGCTGGCACACGCACTTCTGGGGACAGAATCCGCCCGCCGAGTTCCTGGAGAAGGAATGTGCAGTGCAGCTGCCCTGGATCTTCTCACTGCTGCAGAAGTCGCCACGCCTCGAGCTGGGCGCGCTGCACGTCGCCGGGACATCCGGCGGCCAGGTGCACGTCGAGATCGCGGTGCGCAACACCGGTTACCTGCCCACCAACCTGACCGAGCGCGGCGCGACCGGCCGCACGGGCAGTGATGGCCGGGTGACGGACCAGATCGTGACGCCACCGGTCGCCATCCTGAACGTGGTGGGTGGCGAAGTGGTGGGTTCCGCGCGCGTAGTGGTGGGCCACCTGCGCGGTTCGAACCCGTTCTCCAAAGCCGTGTCGGACACGGTGCGCTCGGTCTCCTGGACCGTGCGCAAGACGGGCGCCGTCCTGCGCGTGAGCGTGACGCTCGCGCCCAACCCCGGCGGCTCGCCCCACACCGGCGAAGCCGTGTACCGTTAGCGCTTCCTGCGGGCCGCGCCCAGGCGTTCGGGTCGGACCGTCCTGGCGTGTAGCCAGCCAGCCTGCCGGACCGTCTTGGCATTCTTGGGTTATGGCCGTTCCAGGTATGACAGCGACGCGAATGCGAATGGATTGACCACTTCTCATGCGTCTTGGGGTCGCGCGGATAGTGGCAGCGGCCCAAAGGAAAGAATGCCAGGCTGGTCCGATGCGATATAGCGAAAGAAACCATACCAGGCTGGTCCGATGCGATATAGCGAAAGGGGGCCACACCAGGCTGGTCCGAATGTGATATGGCCAAAGGGACCATGCCAGGCTGGTCCGATGCGATCGTCGCTCCAGCGACAATCCAGGTGTCGACCGGCCTCGATCTGCTGCGCGGTGCTGCGCGATTATGCGCACACACCCGACGCACCGACGCGGATCAGTCGCAGCCAATGATCGTGCTGCGCCGTTCCAGGAGGAGGGTGTCGCGCCACTGACCGTGCATCTGGCCGATGCGCTCGCGGCGGCCGACCATGCGGAAACCGGCGCTTTGGTGCAGTCGGATGGTGCCGAGGTTTTCGGGAAACACGCTGGACTGCAGGGTCCAGATGCGCGCGGCCTCGGATGCGGCGATCAGTGCCTGCAGCAGCTGCCGGCCGATGCCCCGGCCCCGGTGCCCGGCTCGCACGTACACGCTGACCTCGGCGACACCCGCATAGACCGGGCGGGTCGAGACGGCGCTCAGCGCCGCCCATCCCAACACCATGTTATCACGCACGGCCACCAGGCGGCAGTCCGCGCGGTGCCGCAGGTCCCACTCCTCCCAGGCGGGCACACGCGTCTCGAAGGTCGCGTTGCCGGTGCTGATGCCCTGGCCATGGATCGCCAGGACATCCTCCGCGTGGTCGCGCGACATGGGGAGGATGCGCACGGCCGGCTGACTCACCGCGAGAACGCGGCTGCGGCGCACCGGCGCCGGTGGCGGCTGCTCATCCGCCCAATCTGCGCACGACCGTCGCGGCGAGCTAGTCCGTGCGCAGGGCGACGGTCGGGTGTACGCGCGTGGCGCGGCGGGCCGGCACCCAGCAGGCCAGCGCGGCCACGGCCAGCAGCAGAAGTGCGGCCAGGCCGAAGACGCGCAGGTCGAGGCGAGACACGCCAAACAGACGGTTAGAAAGCAGCCGCGTGAGCTGGGTGGCCGCGAACAGGCCGATCAGCGTGCCCGCCAGCGCCGCCCCCAGCCCCTGGCGCAGCACCATGGCAAGGATGCGGCCGGCGCCCGCCCCCAGAGCCGTCCGCACACCAATCTCCCGCGTGCGCTGTCCCACCGTGAACGCCAGCACGCCGTAGAGGCCGAAGGCGGCGAGCGCCAGCGCCAGCGTGGCGAACACGGTGGTGATGCGCGCGAGAAGGCGCTCCCCCGCGATGTCGGCACTGATGCGCCGGGTCAGGGGCTGCACGTCGTAGAGGGGCAGTGCGCCATCCAGCTCGCGCATGGCCGCGCGCAGCTGCTGGGCAAGCGCGGCCGGATTCCACGCGCCCGGCGCCTGGCGTACGTACAGCGTAGCCCATGGTGTGCCCCACGGCTGGCCCACCGGCTCGTAGATCAGCGCGTCAGCCGGGTCCTTCACCCGATCGACCCGTGCATCCGCAATTACGCCCACGATGCGCAGCACGCGCGGCGCGTCGTACCCGACATCGATGCGACGGCCCAGGGCGCCCGCGGGAAACAGCTTGTGCGCCAGCGTGGCATTCACGATGGCGACGCCGCCGTGCGGGTTGAACGCAAACGCTTCGTTATCCTGGAAGTCGCGACCCGCCTCGAGCCGCATGCCGGTGGCCGGGAGCAGGCCCGCCGTGATGTGGTTGGCAGAGGCGGAAACGGTGTGCTCGCTCTCGCGTGCTTCGCCTTCCGGCCGCACGGGCAGTCCCGCCCCCATATGACCCTGTATGGGAGCCCACGCCATGCCAGCCGCCGTCACGCCGGGCAGCTGGCGGGCGCGCTGCAGCAGGCCATCGAGCAGCCTCGCCGTACGCACGCTGTCGTAGCCCTGGGTGAACGGATCCACCGATGCTTCCAGCACGTCGTCCGGCTGGAAACCCAGATCGACCGAGCGCAACGCGTGCACGGAGGCAAGCAGCAGGCCCGCGGCCACCAGCAGCGTCAGCGAGATCGCGACCTGTGCCACCACGAGGGCTGTGCGTACCGGAGAGCGCCCGGCGGCCGTGCGCCCATGCGCGTGCAGGGCGGCACTCGCGCTGCGCGTGGCCACGAACGCCGGCAGGATCGCGAAAAGCACGCCGGTCAGGGTCGAAAGCAGCAGCGCGAAGAGCAGCACGCGCGCATCCACCGGCACGCGCTGCAAGGCGGGCAGGAACGACATCAGGTGCTCGCCGCGGAAAAGGCGCAGTGAAAACCACATGAGCGCCACGCCGCCGCCGCCGCTCAGCCCGGCCAGCAGCATCGCCTCCGTGAGCAGCTGGCGCACCAGGCGAGCGCGGCTCGCACCGAGCGCCCGGCGCAGCGACAGCTCGGTGCCACGCGCCGAGGCCCGCGCTAACAGCATATTACCAGCATTCGCGCAGGCCAGCAGCAGCAGAAAGGCGACGACGCCGAACAGGATCCGCATCGTCTCCGCCACCTGCTGGCGCGCCCAGGGATTGAGACCGACACCGGGCGTGACGCGCGGCACCAGCCCCTTCAGCGTTGCCTCCGGGTGGTCCTGCACGATGCGCGCGGCCGTCGCTGTGAGCTGTGCCTCCGCCAGTGCGGGCGTGACGCCGGGGGCGAGACGGCCGATGGCGCCGGGATACACCAGCTGCCGCCGGTCCGTCAGGAGGTCGCCGCGTCGGCCACCCCATACCTCCGGATACGCCGCGACCGGAATCCACAGATCGCTGCCGCCTGCGGACGGCCAGAGCACCGTACCGCGAAATCCGCGCTGCGCTACACCACTGATGCGGAGCGCCTTGCCGTTGACCACGATCGTGCGGTCCGTCACATCCGGCGCACGCTCGTACGCCTCGGCCCAGAGGCGATCGCTGATCAGCGCCTCGTGCGGATAGTCGCGGTCCGCCGGCGCAGGAATGCGGCCGACACGCGGACGGATTCCGAGTGTCGCCGCGTAATTGTCGGTTATCAGATCGCCCGCCATTCGGCGCGGCAGCTCGCCGGGCGTCACCACGTGCAGATTCAGCTGCGTACTCGCCGCCAGACTGCGCAGCGCGGGGACAGCGCCGGCCAGATCGGCGTAATCCGCATGGGAGATGACGTAGAACGCACCGGGCGAATTGGCCGCGGGAAAGCGGACCGTCACCAGTGCGTCCGGGTCGGCCAGCCCGACTGGCGGCTGCCATAACACATAGTTAACAAGACTGAAGATGGCCGTGGTCGCGCCAATGCCCAGCGCCAGCGTGAGCACCACGATCATGGTGAAGCCGGGTCGACGCGCGATCGCACGCAGCGCGAACGCCACGTCCCGCCGCACCTCGCCCAGCCGGTCGCCGTGCCGCTGCCGCTGTGCCCGCTGCGCATCCAACTGGTGCATCTGGCGCGCGAACGAGTCGCGCCGGCCGAAACGCTGTTCCGCCGCACGCCGCGCCGACGCCTCGTCCATGCCGCGCGCCCGGTTCTGCCGCGTCAGCATGTCGAGATGGAAATCGAGCTCGTCCTGCACGTCGGCATCGCGGGCACGCGTCTGACGCCGCCGCAACCGCTGCCGCCACGATCGACTCATGTCGCCTTCATCTCGAATTGGCGGTGACGCTCAACGCGTCCATGGTGGTCGCGGCGCGATCCCGCGGCGCTCACGCCGGCCTCGGGCCGCGTCGCGTGGGCTGCGCCGCTGCGACCTTCTCGATGGCCGCGGCGAAACGCGACCAGTTCGCATACGTCGCGCGCAGCTGTTTCTCACCTGCCGGCGTGATGCGATAGAAGCGGGCGCGCCGGTTGTTCTGCGACACGCCCCAGCGCCCGGACACCAGGCCGTCCCGCTCGAGGCGGTGCAGCGCGGGATAGAGCGAACCCTCTTCGACGGTCAGCACATCCTCGGTGATGCGCTCGATCCAGCGCGCCACGCCGAAGCCGTGCATCTCGCCCCAGGCGAGCGCCTTGAGCACGAGGAAGTCGAGGGTGCCGTGGAGCAGGTAATCGCTGTTTCCCATGGTCGTCTTCCCATAGCTTGATATGGGTCATTCCATATGTATATAGGGAAGGGCGGCGCAGCGCCAGACGCACGTGGAACGGATTGCAGCTCCGTACCAATATTCAGCCTCCGTTCCCGGCTCAATAGGATCGCCATCGAGGATTCACTTGCGGATCCGGGAACAGGTGTTGGCGACGACGGGTCGTCGCCCCTTCAACGCATCCTGCGCTTCAGCTCTTCCCTGCGCGCGCCGGCCGCGCACGCGCGCGGACAGACAGGACCGAGCACACCTGCACGGGCCGGAGGGTGGCGCCGCGAGCGAATTGCCGCGGCAGGCCGAGAATGGGCAGGCGAACCCGCGTGCAGCGACCGGCTGGCCGGTCGAGCGACCCGCCGTCTGCGTATGCGCGCCGGCCGGCCGTGCGTCGCGCTGCGGCGTCGCAGGCGACTCGACTGCTGGTATCAATCGCGGGCCATGGCCGCCATTGTGCGGCAGCGTGCGTTGCGGCCGGGGCGAGGTCGACAAACGCCTGCCCTGAGTCTGCGCGCAGCCCACCGAAGCGCGACCGATATGGTTGCTGCAGGCCGGCGCTGCCTGCACTTTGGGCGCTCCCGCCGACTCATTCACAGTTCCGACACTGGCGAGCCGAGGTTCAGAGCATGACTGCCAAGAACGGATTGCTGCTGGTGCTGGCGTTGTTCACGATCGCCTACGCACTGATCTGGTGGCGCGATCTGCGGGCGCGCGCGCGCACGGGCAAGGGTGAGCCCGCGCGCCTGCCCACGGCGCCGCAGACCGGCATCGGCTTCATCACGAATTTCTTCGACACGCTGGGCATCGGCTCCTTTGCGCCCACTACCGCCATGTTCCGCATCGGCAAGGTGGTGCCGGACGAAGTGATCCCGGGCACGCTCAACGTAGGCCACACGCTGCCCACGATCGCGGAAGCGTTCATCTACGTGTCGATCGTGCAGGTGGACGTGCTGACAATGGTGTTACTGATCGCTTCATCCGTGCTGGGCTCGTGGCTGGGCGCAGGCGTGGTGTCACGCTGGCCGCGTCGCAAGATCCAGCTGGGAATGGGGCTCGCGCTGCTGGCTGCGGCGGCGTTCTTCGTGCTGAAGAACCTGGACGAGATGCGCGGCACACCCGTGATCCACGGCGGCGATGCACTGGCGCTGCACGGCACGCTGCTCTACCTCGGGATCGCGGGCAACTTCGTGCTGGGCGCGCTCATGACACTGGGCATCGGCCTGTACGCGCCGGCCCTCATCATGATCAGCCTGCTGGGCATGAATCCACGCGCAGCGTTTCCCATCATGATGGGCTCGTGCGCGTTCCTCATGCCCGTCGCCAGCACCAAGTTCATCCAGGCCGGCAGCTACAGTCCTCGCCCGGCACTGGGGCTGACACTGGGCGGCATACCCGCCGTGCTCATCGCCGCCTACATCGTGAAGTCACTGCCACTCACCGCCGTGCGCTGGCTGGTAGTGGTCGTGGTGCTCTACACGGCGATTACGATGCTGCGCGCCGGAATGCGACGGCTGGCGGGCGCGACCGCTGCGCCTGAGCCTGCCCTCTAGTCGACTGGAATGCCGGCTCCCGCTGGATCGGTCGGGACGGCGAACAGATTGAAATGCGTTGCTGGCGCTGGTTGCTCGGGCTGGTTGCTGGGGGACGGACAACGGATTGAAATGCGTGGCTCGGGCTGGTTACTGGGGAACGGCGAACAGATTGAAATGCGTCGCTGGCGCTGGTTGCTCGGGCTGGTTGCTGGGGGACGGACAACGGATTGAAACGTGCCGTCTGGGGCTTGCAGCGGAAGGGCTCTCTGGAATGACGCTCGTCAGAGCCGGGCGCAGGACGCGTGGTGGCCCGGCCTGGATCCGGCGCACGCACGGGGGGAGCCCATTCTAACGACTCGTTAGGCGGCCCGAGTCCTGCATCGCCTCTGCCCCCCGTTCGTCACAGGGCAGCCAGACTCCGCAGCTCACCCGACCTGACCCCACTGATCGTACGCTGGAGGTTCTGGTTCCGCTTCCGCCAATCGGTTTGCCGGCCAGTTCAAGCTCCCGGGCCAGCCACGCAGTTCAAGATCTTGTTGTCGTGCCCCAGCAACCCGCCCGGGCAACCAGCCCCAGCCACGCAGTTCAAGTCTGTTATCGTTCCCCAGCAACCAGCCCCAGCAACGCATTTCAAGTCTCTCATCCTCACCAGCTACGCCGTCCATCCATTTCTATCCCCTGGCGGCATGCCATGCGGCCAGGACCTGCTGCTCTTTTTCAGCCTTGAGGCCGGCGGGCGATTTCTGCTGCTGCTCGGGCGTCATCGCCTTCCAGTAGGCGAGGGTGTCGCGGGCGGTCAGGGCCAGCCGGCGGTATGTCAGGCCCTGGGCGATGGCGCGGGCCACGCTGACGCGCATGAAGCCGGCATTGTCCGCGCGGCTCGGCACCCACACGGGCAGCTCGCTCCAGCCGCGCACCTGCTGCTGCTGCAGGAAGTCCTGGTCGACCCATGTAAATGTGCAGTTAGAGCCAATCGCGGTGCGTATGCCGCTCAGCATCTCGCCGATGGGCCGGGGCTCGTCGGGGCCGGTGGCGTTGAAGATGCCCACGCGCCCGTCTTCCGCCATGCGTATGGTCCATTCGGCGAGGTCGCGGGCATCGATGATCTGCGTGGGATCCGCGGGCTTGTCGGGCGCCAGCACTTCACCGCCGCGATCAATGCGTGCGGGCCAGTACGTGAAACGACCGGACTCGTCGCCCGGTCCCACGATGAGGCCGGGTCGGATAATGGTGGCGCGCCCCGGGAACCAGTACGCGGCCTCGCGCTCCGACAGCGCCTTGAGCGGACCGTAGAACCTGCCCGCATCGGCGGGCTGCAGCGCGAAGGCATCGGTTTCGCCCGTGTACTCGAGCACGGGTGTGGTCTCGTCCATGCCCGCCACGCTGGTATCGCCGTACACCGAGATGGTCGAGATGAAGATGTACTGATCCGCTGCATTGCGGAGCAGCTTGCCGGAGAGACGGACCCAGTTGGGCAGCGTCGTCGGATTGTCGATGACGACATCCCACGTCCTGCCCTCGAGCGATTTCAGGTCGTTGTTGCGATCGCCCTGCAGGTGTTCGACGCCGTCGGGCAGATCCGTCTGGCGGTGGCCGCGATTGAACACGGAGACCGTGTGCCCGCGTGCCACGGCGTAGCGCACCTGATGCGGTCCGGTGAACCCTGTGCCGCCGAGAATCAGCAGACGCAGCGGCCGGCGGGCCGGTTCGACCGGCGCAGCCTCACGGGTGGTACGCAGCGGCGAGGTGCCGGGCGCCATGCCCAGGCTGAGCGCACCGCCACCCAGCGCGGTTGCCCTGATGAAGTCCCTGCGATTCGGTTTCATGGTATTCGTCGCGTGTTAACGGAGTGTCAGGCGACGACGCGTCGTCGCCTCCTCATTTTCATGCGTATGCTGTGCGCGCGGGGAGCGCGGGCTGTTCCGGCGGGCACGAACCGCATGCCGCGCCTGCGGCAGCCGGCGCGCTGTCGCACGCTTCCTCTGTCGCCGGCTACGCGGGTACGGGCTCCGCGGCGCGGCCGGGCGGCGTTTCCGTGCGCTGTGCCCTCGCCATGGCTTCCTGGCGCTTGCCCAGCCACAACCCGATCACCAGCCACAATGCGGAGAGCGGCACGGCCACCCAGGAGAGGCTGACCATGGTGAGGCCGAGCGCGCCGATGAGCTTCGATGACCAGGCGCCGATCTGATCGCCCGCGCGGTACACGAACGTGTCGATGAAGTTCTTGGCCTTGTACTTGTCCTCGCGATTGATGACGGTGTAGAGCACCTCGCGCATGGGCCGGGTGACCGCGTACTCGCCGGCGCGGCGCACCACCTGGAAGGCGACGATCACGCCCAGCACGGGCATCAGCGCGAGCGCAGTGAAGCCGGCAATGGACAGCGCGGGCAGTACGGCGAGGGTGATGCCCACACCGAGCCAGCGCGCGATGCGGCCGGTCACGTACAGCTGCATCACGATGGTCAGCGCGTTCACCATGAGGTCGATGCGTGCGAACAGCGCTGTCTGCGGGTCGCCCTTCGGCACGGAGGCATCAATGATGCCGGCCTGCTGGAAGTAGACGATGGTGGAGCCGATCGTGTAGAGCAGGATGAACAGACAGATGCCGAGCAGGTACGGCGAGCGCAGCACGTGGCCGATGCCGGCCAGCATGCCGCCCCCGATCACGGTATCGCCGCGCGCGCTCTCCTCGCCGCCCCCGCCCGCCGCGCTTCTTGCCGCTGCCTCGGATGCACCGGCTGCGCGTCCCAGTCCGGCCGCGCACCAGATGGCGAGCTGCAGGAACGCGATGGAAATGAGCAGCAGATTGGTCTGTCCGACCAGCTCGACGAACAGCGCCGTGATGGAGGCTCCGAGCACCGCACCCAGCGTCCCGCCGAGAGCGACGAAGGCGAAGAGTCGCTTACCCTGTTCCGATGTGAACACATCCGCCATGAACGACCAGAACACGGACACCACGAACAGATTGAAGATGCTCACCCACATGAAGAAGACGCGACCCACCCACACCGTGGCATCGTGCGGCACCAGGCGCAGCAGCAGGAAGAAGAGCAGCAGGTTGAGCATGAAGAAGCGGTAGGCCATCGGCACGAAGCGGCGCCGGGGATAGCGCGCCACCAGCGCCGAGAACAGCGGATTGACCAGGATCATGCCGGTCATGGTGCCGGTGAACAGCCACGGCAGATTGCGCACGCCGCCGGCCAGGCCCATCTGATCGCGGATCGGACGGATGATGTAATACGCTGTCAGGACGGTGAAGTAGTACGCGCAGCCGAGCAGGAGTGCGCGCACCTCCGCCGGGCGCACCTGCACGATGCGCCGCAGAACGAGGGTCAGCGGTGAAGCCTGCGCGGCACTGCCGTTGTCCTGTGTCATACGCTCGTGGCGTTCGGGTCGCGTGAACGGAGCGCGGCCGATCAGCCCTGCTTCGCCTTCCACGCAGTGAGGATCTCGGCCTCGCGCTCCGGTGTCAGCACGAAGCGTGGTTTCGCACGGCGGGTTTCCGGGACGGCATTCGAGTGCCACCACTCCAGTGTGTCCTGCACCGTCGTCTTCATCGGGCGGAACGTGAGGCCGGCCGCCTTCGCGCGCGAGATATTGATGCGCGCGGCACCCATGTTGTCGGCGTCGGGCATCAGCCACGGGATCGCGTACTCGAGCTTCTGCGCCTTGAGGAAATCGTAATTCTCGATCCAGGTGAAGCTGGCCTGCGTGGGAATGGCATCGTGCAGGCCCGCAATGAAGCGGTCCATGGTCAACGGATTCGCGGGACCGGCGGCATTGAAGACACCGGATGCATTCTTCTCGACCAGCCGGATCATGAACTCGGCGAGATCGCGCACGTCGATGAGCTGCACAGGGTCCGACTTCTTTCCGGGCACCAGCACTTCACCCCCGCGCTCCATGCGCACGGGCCAGTACGGGAAGCGGTCCGAGGGATCGCCCGGGCCGACGATGTACTGCGGCCGCACCACGATGGTCCCTTCGTCACCGAAGAACTTGCGCACCTCCAGTTCGGACCTCGCCTTCATCGGGCTGTAGGAGGGCGGCTCCCTGGGCGGATCGTCGTTCAGCGGTGTCGGGAAATCCTCGCGTATGTCCAGGCCGCGGTAGGGGAAGTACACGCCTGTCGACGAGACATACAGGTACCGTTTCGCATGGCCTTTCAGGAGCTGCGCGGACATGGTGGCCCACTCGACACGCTGGCCGGAGTTGTCGATCACCGCATCCCAGTCGCGACCTTCGAGCGATTTCGAGATCGCCGTTGCGGTCGCCATTGAGATGCTCGATGTGATCGAACACCTCGGGATGAATGGTGGGCACGGTGCGGCCGCGGTTGAACGTCGACACCGTATGGCCGCGCTCGAGCGCGTACTTGATCTGGAACGGGCCGAGGAACGTCGTGCCGCCCAGCACGAGGATGCGCATGGCGCGCGGCGCTTCGGCCGCGGCGGCGCCGGGCACCAGCCCGAGCCGCAGCGCGGCGCCTGCCGTTAGCGCGGTCCGGACGAACTCGCGTCTGTCGATGGTCATCTCGTTTCCTGATGGTGAAGGGTGCAATGATAGCCGCGCGCCGCGGGCGGGGCGAGGTTCGAGGGCAACGGAGGATGCTCACGGCGGTGGGTGAGGGGCCACTTTGCCGGGTCCAGCCGAGCGGAGCCGGGATGGAGGTTGGGGTCGGGGGGACGGCCGTGTGAGGCCGCGGGGTGCGGAGCGCGAAGGTGGCCTTGCTCAGGTGGCGCAACGAGCGGGGCGCACGAACGCAGGCGAGTCGCGACATGTGCGTTTCAACGGATCATTTTCACACAGAGGGCACAGGGGGACGGAGGGGCGCCAAACCTCGGGCGAGCGGCCTCTGACATGGGGTGCGATCGCGACTGGTGCCCGACTGGACGGCCCAGGCGATGGGCGCAGCAATGGGAGGCGCGACGTCAATGTGGAATGGCTCGTGTCCATGGGGCTGCCGGGGCGTCGGCGGGCAGCGCACGGGTCCTGTCCGTGCTCCGGATCTCTCGAGCGCTGCGCGCCGCCGCGAGCAAGGCAAACTTCGCGGGCGGCGGGTGTAAGCAACGGCATGGCGGAGTGGCAGCGCGATCTGCGGCTGCCGGGCGCAACATGGGAGAAACCGGATGCGGGCAATGCAGCGGGCGGTGTTCGTGACACTGGTGTTCGCATGGACGGCGACGATGACAGGTCGGGCGGCGGCGCAGGTGGCCCGGACCCCGCTCCGCGCGGCGCTCGTCATCGACAGCACGCGACTGCTGCTGGACGTTCGCAATCTGTCGGCGGATTCGATGGAGGGCCGGCGCACGGGGACGCCGGGTGGTGAAATGGCAAGGCGTTATCTGGACCGGGCGTTCGCGGGCGCCGGCCTGGAAATGGTGGGCGACGCGTATCGTCGCCCCTTCCGTCTCTCGACAGGCGAAGAAGGCGTGAATTTCGTCGGCCGCAAGCAGGGTCAGGATACGACCCGCGTGATCGTGGTCAGCGCGCACTACGATCACCTGGGCAGGCGGGGTGACGCCATCTACAACGGAGCCGACGACAATGCCTCGGGTACAGCCGCGATTCTGGCGATCGCACGCGCCATGGCGGGCACGAAGCCGGCGCACAGCCTGCTGTTCGTCGCCATGGACGCGGAGGAGGAGGGGCTGCAGGGCGCACGCGCCTTCGTGGCCCACCCGCCTCTGGCGCGCGCCCGCATCGCCATTGACATCAACCTGGACATGGTGAGCCGCAACGATAAGGGCGAGTTATGGGTGTCGGGACTGCGCCACTATCCGTTCCTGCGACCGCTGATCGAGCAACTGGCCGCGCGGGCACCGGTGACGCTGCGCACGGGACACGACACACCCGGCACCGGCTCCGACGACTGGACCGGCGCTTCCGATCACGGCGCGTTTCACGCCGCCGGCATTCCCTTCCTCTACTTCGGCGTCGAGGACCACCCGGACTACCACCGCCCGACCGACGACTTCGAACGCATCCAGCCCGGATTCTATGTCCACTGTGTGCGCACCATCGCGGTCGCGCTGGTGGCCCTCGATGAACAGCTGGACGCGCTCATTCCGGCGCACTGAGCGTGTCGCGCTCCCCGCGCCGAGGCGCGCCTGGTGGCGGGGTGATTCCAGGTCTTATCCAGCTCCATGAAGCGTCATCGGACCAGCCTGGCATTCTTTCCTTCCGGCCGTTTCTGCCATGCCGGCGACCCGGTGCCGCATGCAGGGGGGTCAGTCGATACGCGGGTGAGCCTGTAGCATGGGGGAAGGTGGCACAACCCACGAATGCAAAGACGGTCCGAATCGCCATATCCCGTCGGACCAGCCTGGCATTCTTTCCTTCCGGCCGTTTCTGCCATGCCCGCGACCCGGTGCCGCATGCAAGGGGGTCAGTCGATACGCGGGTGAGCCTGTAGCATGGGGGAAGGTGGCACAACCCACGAATGCAAAGACGGTCCGAGTCACAGGTGGGGAAGGTGGCACAACCCACGAATGCAAAGACGGTCCGAGTCACAGGTCGGCCATGACCACTGGGCCCATCCTTACCGCGAGGTGCATCGCGATCAGTCTGCCGCAGCCCGTGCGTGGCCAGACCGTCGCCCGGGGGCGCGGACGGAGGAGGCGATCCCCTGCTCTTGTGCGGGGAGAAGCCCGACAGTCATTGCCCGGTGAGTCTGCCGATACTTCTACGGGGCTTTCACAGCAGACGACGGATGAGACTCCGCGACCGACCCGGTCTGACCCTGATCGAGATGCTGGTGGTGCTTGCTGTGCTCGCCGTGCTGGCAAGCATAATGCTGCCCATGCAGCACAAGGCGACATCGCAGGCGCACGATGCCGTCGCGCGCGCCAATGTGCGTACCGTGCTCATGGTCGAGATGGCGTGGCTGCAGCAGCATCATGCGTTCACGGCGGACCGCAATCAGCTGCTGGCGTTCGAGCCGGAGCTGCCGCTGCACGATTCCGCGAATGCGGCGAGTGGCGTGTACATAACAGTGGGTCAGTCGCGTGAGAATCCGTCCGTCTGTCTCTTCGCGGAAACGGCGGGTGACCAGTGGTACGCCATCTACCAGTCGGAAGCCGCCGCGGCGCCCACCGAGCTGTCCAGTCCTGGCGATTGCACGCGCAAGATGCTGGACGATCAGCTGGCCGGTCCCAGGCAGGGGAATGACCCGCGAGAGCAGGGCAAGGCCGCGCCCGGTGACACGCTCGGCGCGGCAGGCCTGACCAATCCCAAAGCCAACTGGCAGGGCACGGGCAAATAGCCTGATCCCGCGCGTCGACGCCGCGGACGACAGCGGACGCGTTCCGCGTCGTGACCGGCGCCCTCCAGACATCTCTCGCAAGGATACGCTACATGCAGTGCACCGGCGCCTTCAATCCGGGCGACACGCGCGCGCCCTGAGTGCAGGGCGTCCGTCATGTGGTGTCGCCCGTGTCACCAGCAGCCGCGCGGGCTGGCCATCAGTCGACGGCTCGAACAAGCAACGAGCAGTACGTCGCAGTGAGCACGCGCTCTCCGCGTGTAACAACCGTGTCAGCCGGAGCGCAGAACCGTAGCGGGATCCAGGCGCCCTGCCCGCCGCGCCGGTCCCAGTGCGGCCAGCGCGGCAGCGGAGAGCAGCAGCACGGGCACGAGCACGATGGCCAGCGGGTCGCGCGCGGTGACGCCGGCGAGGAAGCTGGAAAGCAGTCGCCCGGCCATGAGGCCGAGCAGGAGACCGAAGGCGACGCCGCCGCCCGCCAGTGCCAGCGCGCGACGCAGCACTTCACCCACCGCCGAATTCGCGGACTGCCCCAGCGCCATGCGGATGCCGATCTCGCGGGTTTCGCGCGAGACGGCGTACGCGATGACGCCGTAGATGCCGAGCACCGCGAGTACGAGCGCGAGCACGGCCAGGGCGCCGATGACGCCGGCGCGGAAACGATCGGGCGCCAGTGTGTCCTCGATGCGCGTATGCATGGTCGCGATGTCTTCCATGCCGAGCGTCGGATCCAGCTCCGCCAGTGCCCGTCGCACCTGGGCCGCGAGCGCTTGGGGATCGCCGGCCGTGCGCACCGCAACCCATGCATAGGAGCGCGGATTGTCACTCTGCGCCCGGGGCAGATAGAGCTCGGGGCGCGCTGCCTCACGCAGGCTCTCGTGCCGCTTGTCTCCGACGACGCCGACGACCTCGAGCAGGTGGCCGCGGAAGATAATGCGCTTCCCCAGCGCTCCATCAGGCAGATAGGCGCGCTGCAGCGCCTCGTTGACCACGGCGACCGGCGGCGCGTCCGCGCGGTTGTCGCTCGCCAGGATGGTGCGGCCGGCGCGCAGCGGCAGGCCGAGTGTCTCCAGGTAACCTGGTGTTATGTTCTGCAGTCGTGCGATCGGCAGGTCCGGCAGCTCATCGGTGAAGCCTTCCCGCCGGAATCCATCCAGGAAATCGCCCCTGGCCAGGGGCAGCATCGAGGAAGCGCCCGCCTGCAGCACGCCCGGCAGCGCGCGCAGCCTGTCCAGCAGCGCATCGTCGAATGCGCTCTCCTGCGCCAGCTCGGCGAATCGCGGTCCGCTCAAGCCGACCTCGAACGTCAGCAGGTGCGCGGTGTCGAAGCCGGCGGGCGTATGCAGCAGCGCGAGCAGTGTGCGTAACAGCAGGATACCGATGAAGAGCATGGCCGCCGACAGTCCGCTCTGCAGCAGCACGAACCCGTGGCGCAGCCAGCGTTCCTGCCGCGTTCCCAGCCCGCGTTCGCCCGACCGGATCACCGATTGCAGATCCAGGCGCCGGGCCTGGCGCAGCGAAGGCAGCCCGGCGATCACGGTGACCAGCGCCGTGACCAGCGCAGTCAGCAGGAGTACGGGAGTGTTGATGCTCACCTCGGCGGCGCGCGGCAATCCGCCGGGATAGAGAGCCAGCAGTGCACGCAGCAGTGTGGGCGCGAGCAGCAGTCCCAGACCCGCACCGATGCCGGCGAGCACGGCGCTTTCCGTGAGCAGCAGGCGAACCAGCCGACTCGTGCCAGCGCCCAGTGCGCTGCGCACCGCAAACTCGCGGCGCCGGTCGAGGGCCGCGGCGAGCAGCATGTTGCCAATGTTGGCGCAGGCGATGAGCAGCACCAGCAGCACGGAGCCCGCCAGCAGCAGTACCACGCTGCGCGCACTGCCCACCAGCCCGTCACGCAGCGGCAGCAGCTCAATGCCGCGATCCCTGTTGGTCTGCGGGTGGCGCTGGCGCAGTGCGGCCACCTCGCCCTGCATTTCCGCGCGCGCTGTTTCTAACGACACGTTATCGCGGAGCCGGGCGACGACGGCCAGCCAGACGCCGGCGCGACGAGTCCCGCCATCATCCTGCGGCAGCGACAGCCGTGCCCAGACGTCGGCATCGGGAGGGAATGGCAGGACCGTTGGCCGCAGCACGCCGATCACCTCGAACGAGGTGGCGTCCAGCGTAATACGACTGCCGATGATGTCCGGGTCGGCGCCCAGCCGCGTGCGCCACAGGCGGTCGCTCACGATCACGCTGCGTACGCCCGGCGCGAAATCCTCCGCACGGAAGTAGCGCCCGTGCTCGATGGGCAGCTGCAGCACCCGGTCCATGCCCGGGCTGACGTCGGCAATGCCCACGCGTTCGGGACCGCCCGGCAGCAGCAGCGTCGAGTGCGAGGTCTGGAACGCAGCAATGGCGCTGAAGCTGCGCGTCTCGCGGATCCAGTCGGCCACATCGTAGGGGTTGGCGCGCCCGTGAATCGCCGCGGCGGTACTGGCGCTCAGGCCGTTCAGCCATACCACGCGATCCGGCTGCGGGTAGGGCAGCGGCCGCAGCAGCACGCCCTCGATGACGCTCGCCACCGCGGTCAGCGCGCCGATGCCGAGGGCAATGGCGGAGATCACCGCGAGGCTGAGCGTGGGCCGGCGCCGCATGGTGCGCAGCGCGTGACGGAGATCCTGCGCCTGCATGATGTTCATGAAATGCCCCGCGGATCGAGCGCTTGTGGCTGGCGAACGCGGCGTTAGCGCGGACGCTGCGTTCCCGTTTCGGAGGCGACGGTGCGGAGCGCAGCATCGTCGCCTGCAATTGGATAGCCGCAGCGTCCCCGGGCGTTGGGACGCGCGCCCGTGTCAGGGGTGTGGCGAGGGCGAGCGGCGCTTCAGTGCCCGGCGGCGTGCCAGGCCTTCAGCACCTCCGCCTCGCGGTCCGCGGCGAGGCCGGCCTGCAGCTTCGCCTGCCGGTCCGCCGGCAGCGTCTTGAACCACGCCAGCGTGTCGGCGGAAGTGACCGCGAGCGAGCGGAACGTGAGGCCCGCGGCAATGGCGCGCCGCACGCTGACCATGGCCACATTGGCGTCGGGCATGGCGCGCGGGATCCAGACCGGCATGTCACTCCAGGGCTGGACCTTCTGCGCCTCGAGAAAGTCGGCAGGCACCCAGGTGAAACGCACGTCGTTGCTGCCACTGCAGGCGGCGCGCACGCCGTAGAGGAGCTCGGCGCTGTGGAGCGCGGCCGCCGGACCGGTGGCATTGTACGTCCCTAACACGCGGTTCTCGGCGAGATGGATCATCCACTCGGTGAGATCGCGCACGTCGACGTACTGTATGGGATCCAGGCCGTCCCCCGGAGCCAGCACCTCGCCACCGCGGTCGATGCGCACGGGCCAGTAGCTGAAGCGGTCGGTGGCATCGCCGGGGCCGACAATGAGACCGGGCCGCACGACGGTCGTGCTGCCGGGGAACTGGCGGTACGCCTCCTTCTCGGCGACCGCCTTGAGCGCGCCATACAGCTCGAGTGTGACGCGCGGCTCCGCGAACGCATCCTTGCCCTTGTACTCGGTGACCGGCGCATCCTCGTCCGCGCCCGGCTGCGTTCCCTGATCCGGGTACACCGAGATGGTCGAGGTCAGGATGTACTGCTGCGTCGCGTTGTGCAGGACTTCGCCGGCATCACGCACCCATTTGGGAAGCGACGTCGGGTTGTCCAGCACCACGTCCCACGTCTTCCCCTTCAGCGCCGCCAGGCCGTCGGGCAGACTGCGATCGCCCTGCAGGTGCTCGACGCTCGCCGGCAGATCGGCCTGGTGGCGGCCGCGATTGAACACCGTCACGTGATGTCCGCGAGCTACGGCATAACGCACGTGATAGGGACCGATGAAGTTGGTGCCGCCCAGGATCAGAATGCGGAGCGGTGCCGGCGCGGGCGGCACGAGCCGCTCGAACAGCGGATCGGCGAACGGCAGGACACCGCCGGCCACGGCGGAAAGGCGGAGGAATTCGCGTCGGCTCGTCATGGACGCTCCCGGGTCATGGTGTAACGTGGTGTTTGAGCGGGTTGGCATGTCGGCTCCGCCGCACGCTGCCGGGCCGCCGTGCGATGGCACGCCAGCGGGTCAGGATCGGGCCGTCATGAGAGGCGACGACGCGGCTCGCCAATCGCTCCGCATCCGCCGGCTGTCCGGTGGCCGGGAGACGCCGCACGCACGCGAACCTGCAGAGCCGGCGCAGGGGTCGCGCGGGCGAGGGGACAGACGGCGCGCGCGGCAGGTTGGCCCCCGCTCATGGCGGGACGAAGCGGACCGGCCGACGCGCCAGGCGACCCTTCGGGACGCCACCCCAGCCACAGGCCGCTGGCACGAGGCGAAGCGAACCCGAGTGCGGCCGGAGCAAACGATCCGCCGCAGTGGCCCGTCGCCGGCGCACACGAGCTGGCTAATACTGTGTTGGATTCCCGCCTGCACGAGATGATGACAGGCGAACGGCCCGGCAACCCGACAGGCTGCCGGCCTGCCATGGGCGAGGCGGCCAGGGTATCTACTGCCGGCAGGTGCCGAGCGGGTCCGGCTTCGGCTTGTCCACCCGGGGCCGGTGCCCCAGGTCGGCGACGGCCTGCACGAAATCCCGGGATGTAACGGCCGATCCTGGCCATGCGATCGTACGCGATGTACTGCGGTTCGTCCGTCACCATGTGATAATCGCGATGCCACGCAGCCGCACTGAAGAACGCGACAGGAATGCCGTACCGTGCATACATGTAATGATCACTGCGGCAGTACGCATTCGTGGGGTCGCCGTCGCGGTCGAATTCGTAGTCGAAATGAAAGCGGTGCCCGGGTCGCTGATTCACGCGTTCGGCCAGGTCACCGAGTTCGGTCGAGAGACGACGCGAGCCGATGACGACCAGCGCATTGGGCCCGCCGGGCGGCGCATCATCCGGTTCGCCGCGGCCCATCTGATCCATGTTCACCTGCGCGACGATGGAATCGCGCGGTACAGTGGGATGATCGGAGAAGAACTGCGCGCCGTACAGACCCTTCTCTTCCGCCGTATGGAACACGAACAGCAGGGAACGCGCGGGCCGGCGCGCCGCGCCGGCGAAGGCTTCGGCGATCTCGAGACTGAGGACCGAACCGCTGCCGTCATCATCCGCGCCGTTGTTGATCGAGTCGAGACGCATCGGATGCACACGTCGCAGGCTGTCCAGCACGGCCCGCACGCGCACCCATTCCTCTTCCGTGCCCCGGCGGGGCGGGTCATCCGCGCCGCGCGGCCGCACGATGCTGTTGAAGGCGCGCACCGAGTCGTGATCGAGCGGACGTGCCGTGAAGCCGACGTGGTCGTAGTGCGCGCCCACCGCGACGTACTCGTTGCGCAGCTTCGCATTGCGGCCGCGCAGGATGCCGATCACGTTGTATGCGGGTGCTTCCGTGGGCGAGCTGAGGAACGACACATCGCCTGTTATCGGACTGCCAGCGTCGCCGGCAGTCAGCGATGCGACCGGCGCGCCGAAGATGCGCTCCGCCGCGCTGCTCGTAATGGCGAGCACCGTCAGCACTGCCGCGCCCGTGCCCGTCGAATCCCAGTACGCGTCGCGCGGGCCGCGCAGATTGCCCGGCGCACCGGCGTCGAGCGAGGTCACGGCAATCGCTCTGGCCTGCGCGTACTGCGTCAGGCTGTTGCGCTGCCAGAACGCGAACAGCGGACGGCCGCTGGGATCCGCAGGCGCATCGAACACGACAAGCTTGTCCGCCGCCGCCGCGGGATCGAGCAGGTCGGTCGCTCCGATGCGCCCACCGTACACCGTCGGCACAGACTGGCCGTGGAACGAGCCGCCATACGGTTGCCCGCCGAGGAACACCTGCGCACCCAGTCGGGGCAGCAGCAGAAAATCAGTGCCGGCGACGAGTGTCGCCTCGCCTGCGCGCAGCACCGCATCCGGATCGGGCCGCCGCGACATCCAGGGGATGCCCTGGAAGTAGGTGCCGTTATCGCCCGCGGGTTCGAGTCCCAGCGTCTGCAGCTGGCGCGCGATGTACTCGGCCGCCCGTAACCCGCCTCGCCGTCCGGTGTCACGGCCTTCCATGGAATCATCAGCGATGATGTAGGTGCGCGTCATCACGTCGCGCACCGTGATGCCGGCGGTGGTGGGCTCGGGCGTGTGCTGGCGAGGCAGCTCGGCATGCTGCGCGCTGAGAGGGTGAACCAGCATCGTCGCCAGAAATGAAGCTGCGACAGCGGCCCGCAATGGCCGGATTCTCATGCCCATGAACCTTCTCGTGTGTGTGGCTGAAGCAATCGTGGCGTTGGTGTACCCGCGTTGTCCGGCAGGCTCGCGCCTTCGATGCGTGGCGCCTCGCGTCGGCGGGATCCGCATCCAGACGCACGATGCGGGCGCAGCGGTGCGTTCGTGTGCGGGCCCGTGAGCGGCTGCGGGTCGGGCAAAGTGTGCGACGCTTCCCTGTCCGCGTCAATTGCGCGCCGCCGGCTTCGTGGCCACATTCCGCGGGCACGGGATGAACCGTGAGTACGCTGGGCCAGGCAATCCGGAGAAGCGAGATGCGAATCGCCGCGTTGTTCGTCATCCTCGCGGCGCAGGGCGCCGTCGCGTTCGGTCAGGTGGCTGCGCAGCAATCCCGCAGGGACCCCAACATGGAAAAGGCGAAGCGCGTGCTATCCGAGACTCCGTTGTTCGATGGCCACAACGATCTGCCGTGGGCGATCCGTGAATTCAAGGACGCACCGCGCAACGTGAACGCCTACGACCTGCGCGGCACGGCGCCCGGTCACACCGACATCGCGCGGCTGCGGGCCGGCATGGTGGGCGCGCAGTTCTGGTCCGTCTACATCCCCGCGACCAGCGTGCAGGAAGGCGCGGCGAAGATGCAGCTGGAGCAGATGGACATTGCTAAGCAGGTGTTTGCCCGCTATCCCGACGTGTTCCAGGAGACGCTTTCGCCGGCCGCGGTCATGCAGGCGTTCAAGGCGGGCAAGGTGGCGTCCGTGATAGGCATGGAGGGCGGCCACGCCATTGAGAATTCGCTGGGCGCACTGCGCGCGTTCTACGACATGGGCGCGCGGTACATGACGCTCACGCACACCGCCAACATCGACTGGGCCGATGCCGGCACGGACACGCCCCTGCACCACGGCCTCACCGAGTTCGGCAAGGAAGTAGTGCGCGAGATGAACCGCCTGGGCATGCTCGTCGACCTGGCGCACACCTCACCTGAAACCATGCGCGATGCGCTGGATGTGTCGGAGGCGCCCGTCATCTGGTCGCACGCGGCGGCAAGGGCGCTCGTCGAGCACGGCCGCAACGTGCCCGACGACATCCTGCGCCGCCTGCCGCAGAACGGCGGCATTGTGATGGTGACATTCGTGCCGGGCTTCGTGAACAACGCAGTGAAGGACTGGGAGGCGCTGCCCGAGGCGCAGCGCGCCAACACGCCCCGTCCGCAGGCGACGCTGCAGGACGTGGCCGATCACATCGACCACATCAAACAGGTGGCCGGCGCCGATCACGTGGGCATCGGCAGCGATTTCGATGGCATCACGTCCGTGCCCGTGGGCCTGGAAGACGTATCGAAGTTCCCGGCGCTGTTCGCCGAGCTGGCCAGGCGAGGCTGGAGCGAGACCGACCTGCGCAAGCTGGCGGGCGAGAACATCCTGCGCGTGTGGCGCCAGGCCGAGTCCGTCGCCAGCCGCCTGCAGAAGCAGCGCGGCCCCTCCACGAAGACGATCGAAGAGCTGGACGGCCGGAAGACGAGCTGACGCGTCCAGATTCCGGACCGTCTTGGCGTTCTTGGCTGTGGCCCGCCACGGCGATCCAGATGGCGCAGGCGGCCATGCGCAAGTCGCCGCCCGGCTATTGGCCTGACGCGTTCCCCGGGGTCGGCAGCGTTTCACCCATGGCGGAATGGAACAAACCCAAGAACGCCAAGACGGTCCGGAAAGTTGGCTTTCACCCCGAGATTGGCGTAACCACGCCAGAGCCGACCTGGTTTTCACCCGGCCGGGCATGCGCCGATGGCGCACAACGCAAGTTTGCCGCGGTCCGTTTGCCGATCCTGCACAGATCGCACACGCAATTCGTCGCCTCGCGGGAGGCAGGGCATCGTACATTGTCGGCATCGGTTGATTGCCTCGGAGGGGTCATGACAGTTGCGCGTCGAGGGATCTGCGTGTGGTCGGTTCTGGCGTTCCTGTTCGCGGGGGCCGCGGGCGGCCGCGCCCAGACCGCACCTGCAGTGGCGCACCCACGAATGCTGGTCACAACGGCCTGGCTGGCCCAGCACCTCAACGACCCGAACGTGGTCATCATCCACACGGATCCGTCGCGGACAGAATACGATGGCAGTCACATCCCGGGCGCAGTCTTTCTGTCGACCTCCGACTACGTCGTGGACGGTGAGACGCACGTCGGCTACGAGCTCCCGCCCGTCGCCGCGATCGTCCAGACGCTGGAAAGAGCGGGCGTCGCGGATGGACGACGCATCGTCGTCTACAGCCGTAATCCATTGGCGGCGACACGACTCTGGCTAACACTGGATTACATATCGAAGGGCGATGACGCCAGCATCCTGGATGGCGGACTGCAGCGCTGGATCGCGGAGAAGCGGCCACTCACGCAGGCGCTGCCCGAGGTCGATACCGGCAGGCTGACCGGGAGCACGCGCCCCGGCATGCTGGTCGATGCCGAATACATCAAGGGCAGACTGAGCGACACGAGCACGCTGCTGCTGGATGCAAGACCGGACGACGAGTACACCGGTGCGGACGGCGGCATGGGTGGCATGGCGCATCCCGGTCACATTCCGGGCGCCGTGCAGCTCTACTGGGAGCAGCTGGTTCACTCACAGAAGGATGACCCGGGCTTTCTCGCGCCCGACGCACTGCATGCGAAATTCGCCGGAGCCGGGGCCGACAAGGCGAAGACAGTCGTCGCCTACTGCATGATTGGCGCACGCGCCAGCCTGGACTACTTCGTGGGCCGCATGCTCGGCTATGACATGAAATTCTACGATGGCTCCTGGCACGACTGGGGTACGCGCGATCTGCCATACGTACAGGGCAGGTCGCCGCGCTAACCACATCAGCTGACCACATCATCGGGCCGACATGGGGAGCGACATAGCGCATCGGACCGTCTTTGCATTCTTTCGTTTCAGCTCGAGCAGACAGGTCGGCGCCCGCTGTAGCGATCCGCTTGACGATTCCATGTGCCAGTGAGTCGCCGCCATGACTGCGCGGCGCACAACCCAAGAACGGCAAGACGGTCCGAAGCGACCGGTACCGCCGGCACCCAGGACGCCGGGACGGTCTGAAGCGGCATGGCGCATCGGCGCAACCAGGAATGCGCGTACGGTCGCGATCGCTTGTCGTACCGCAGCCTGCCAGTGACAGGGTCCCGGCTCTTGTGCGTGGCTGGCGAGCGGGGCAATCTGCTGCCATGGATGTTGCCGCGCTCCTCGGTCCCGCGGAGGTATCATGCGCTCCCATCGTGCGCATTCCATCAGCCATCGTGACGGGCGCCTGTCATGCGCCCGGGTCCGCGGGCAACGGACCGCGCCTCCCTTTCCCTCGGCCACGCATCCTGAGGCTCGGGTGGTCGCGCGCACTCGCTGGCGTGCCGCGATCGGCCCGTTCGTCGGACTGGTGCTCGTGAGTACGCCGACCGCGCTGGTGGCGCAGAAGACGGCGAAGCCCGTGCTGCACGGGCGCCACTGGATGGCCATAACGGGCAAGCCGCTCGCGGCGACGGCGGGCGCCATGACCTTCCAGAGGGGCGGCAATGCGGTGGACGCGGCGGCTGCGATGATCGCGGCAACCACGACCATGTGGGATGTGCTGTCGTGGGGCGGCGAGACGCAGGCATTGATCTACAACCCGCACACGAAGAAGGTCATCGCGCTCAATGCGCTGGGCGTCGCGCCCACGGGCGCCACCGCGGAATTCTTCAAGGGCAAAGGCCTGAAGTACCCCCCCGAGTACGGCCCGCTCGCGGCGGTCACGCCGGGGACGCCGGGCGGCATCTTCACGCTGGTCGCCGAATGGGGGAAGTTGAGTCTGGCCGACGTGCTTGCGCCCGCGATCCAGATGGCGGACGGCTATCCCATCGAAGCCCAGACCGCGAACTCGATCGAGACCAACAAGTCGTGGATCAAACAATGGCCGTATTCGAAGGCGCTCTTCCTCACGCATCCGGGCGAGCCGCGCGAAGCGCCCAACGCCGGCGAAGTCTTCCGCCAGCCCGACCTGGCAGTGACGCTGCGCAAGCTCGTGGATGCGGAGAAGCAGGCGCTGGCGCAGGGAAAGAGTCGCAAGGAAGCCATCTACGCCGCGTACGACCGCTTCTACACGGGCGACATCGCGCAGGAGATCGTGCGCAGCGTGCGCGAGCAGGGCGGTCTCTTCACGCTGCAGGACCTTGCGAACTGGAAGGTTCGCATTGAAGAGCCGGTCATGACGACGTACAAGGGCATCGAGGTCTACAAGCTGGATCGCTGGACACAGGGACCGGCGCTGCTGCAGACGCTGAACATCCTCGAGAACTTCGACATCAAGTCGATGGGCTACAACAGCGCGCGCTACATTAACACGATATATCAGGCCATGAGTCTGGCGTTCGCCGATCGCGATTTCTACTACGGCGATCCCTACTTTCCGCCGGATGAGCCCATCAAGGGCCTGCTTTCCAAGGATTACGCGCGCGAGCGCGCCAAGCTGATCAATGACAATCACAACACCGCTGACATCGGGCCCGGTGATCCGTATCCGTACCAGGGTGGCACCAATCCCTTCCAGAACTATCTGCAGGCCTGGGGCCGGAAAACCACGGCGACACAGGCGGGCACGGCGGAGGATTCCGCGTTCCTCGACGCGTTCTACGCCGGCACTACATTGGTGCAGGCCGCGGATGAGGAAGGCTGGGTGGTATCCGTGACGCCAAGTGGTGGCTGGGTACCCGCGGTAATTGCGGGACACACAGGGGTGGGTCTATCGCAACGCATGCAGTCGTTCGTGACCGATCCCGCCGAGGGACCTTACAACGTGGTCGAGCCAGGCAAGCGACCGCGCGTCACTCTGACACCGAGTTTGGCGCTCAAGGATGGCCGACCCTTTCTGTCCTTCGCCGTGCAGGGTGGCGACAGCCAGGATCAGAACCTGCTGCAGTTCTTCCTGAACGTCGTCGAGTTCGGCATGAACGCGCAGCAGGCGGCGGAAGCGGCCAATATCAACAGCTACCAGATGCGCTCCTCATTCGGCGCGCATGTCGCCGAGCCCGGCCGCCTGCTGGTGCAGGCCGCGACGCCGCCCTGGGTACAGGCAGAGCTGCGCCGCATGGGCTACCGCATCGAGACCGGCGACATCACCTCCGGGCCCATCAACGGCATCTTCTTCGACTGGGCGCACGGCACGTTCTGGGGCGGCTCCAGCAACCACGGCGAGGACTATGGTGTCGCGTGGTAGGGGCATCGGACCGTCTTTGCGTTCTTGCGTTGTGCCACCCCGGGACATGCCGACGACGCAGGCCGTTATCGACTGACCAGTTTGCATGGTGGTGCGAGTCGGCAGGATAGCGGTTCCGGCCGAAAGGAAAGAACGGCAAGACGGTCCGAAGCAGTTTTTTCGGACCGTCTTTGCGTTCTTGCGTTGTGCCACTACGGGACATGCCGACGACGCAGGCCGTTATCGACTGACCAGTTTGCATGGTGGTGCGAGTCGGCAGGATAGCGGTTCAAGCCGAAAGGAAAGAACGCCAAGACGGTCCGACCATCAACAACGGTCGGATAGCCTTGAACGGGGTTGGGCTGGTTGGAGCGGGCTGAGGTCCTGGCGGTGTCAGCCGGCGCGGTCGATCATCATGAGGGCCAGCAGCGCAGGCAGGTAGAGGATCGAGCCGACGAAGACGCGCCGGGCCTGCCCGCGGGCGCGATCCGAGAGCAGGGTCAGGCCGAGTCCGAGAAAGCCCAGACCCAGCAGTACCGCGCCCATGGCGTAGAGCCTGCCGGTCACGCCCAGGAATGAGGGCAGCAGGCTGACCGGCAACAGCGCCATCGTGTAAAGCACGGTCTGCCGGCCGGTGCGGATACCCGTCGGATCGAAACGGCTCAGCATGCGGAAGCCGCCGCGCTCGTAATCCTCGCGGTACATCCAGCCCAGCGCGAAGAAGTGCGGCATCTGCCACACGAAGACGATGCCGAAGAGCGCGAGTCCGCCCGCGCCGATCCGTCCCGTGGCGGCCGTCCAACCCGCAAGTGCTGGAAGTGCGCCGGGCACGGCACCGGCCAGCGTCGCCCACCATGTACGCCGCTTGAGCGGCGTGTACACCAGCAGATAGCTCAGCAGGCTGGCCAGCACGACGCCGGCGGTCACCGGGTTCACCAGGAACCACAGGTGCACCAGGCCAATGAACGCGATGGAAACCGCGAAGATCAGCGCCTCGGCCGAACCGAGGCGGCCCGAGGGCAGCGGCCGGCGCGCCGTCCTGCGCATGAGCGCATTGGCGTCGCGTTCGGCGTACTGGTTCAGGGCATTGGCGCCGCTGGCGACGAGCGCGGTGCCGAACAGCATGTTGAGGAGCGTCAGCCACTCGAGCGGACCGCGCGATGCCAGATAGAAGCCGGCGCCGGAAGTGAAGACGACGAGGCGGGTAATCCCCGGTTTGGTCAGCTCCCAGAACGGCCGAACCAGCGAGCGCAGGCGGGTCCAGCCACCGGCCGGTCCCTGCGCCGCTGCCGCCTCCTCCAGGACCGACACGCGCTCTCGGATGGTGCTCATGGCGGCGCAATCTAGCGTCGCAGCCGGCGCCCGCGCGAATGGGTGACGGCAACGCCCCGGAAAATTCGCATAGCTTGTCGAGTTGATCCGCTTGTGACCCGCAGAATGACGCGCGCGCGTAGCTTGCGCGCCAGCACCGGGTGATCGCAGGGGTCGGCCACGGGGCCGGCGAAGCGAGCGAGAGGGACGGACGCAAGCCCTGTCGCAACCCGACCCACCAACCGACGCACTCAGCCAAGGAGAAACCGTGTCGCGGACCAGACTGCTCGGAAGGATCGTGCTGGCCGGCGTGATCGTCGCCAGCGCATGCAAGAAATCGGATTCGACCGGACCGGACAACCAGGGCGGCGGCGGGACGCTGACCCTCTCGCTTTCGTCTTCGACACTGAGTCTGGTCGGGGGCGGGACCGCCGGAACGGTGACCGCGAACATCACGCGCGGCGGCAACTTCGACGGCTCCGTCACCATCAGCGTCACGGGTCTGCCGGCCAACGTGACCTCATCGGCGGCGCCCGCGGTGATCCCGGTCGGGACGCGTGCCAGCACGATCACGTTCACCGCCGCCGCCGCGGCCGCCGCCACGGCCGGCGCCACGGTGACGGTGCACGCCACCGGCTCGGGCGTCACGGAGCAGACGGCCACGTTCACGCTGACCATCACGGCCAGTGCCCAGGGCAGCTACACCATCGCGCTCACGCCCACATCGCTGAATTTCCAGCAGGGCAACCAGGGCACCAGCACGGCGAACATCACGCGCACGGGCGGCTTCACCGGTTCCATCGCCTTCACGGCGACGGGCGCGCCCGTCGGCATGACCGTCACCTTCAATCCCACGAGCACGACGGCCAGCAGCGTCGGCATCACCGTGGCCGCCACGTCGGCCGTCGCGGCCAACACCTACACGCTCACGGTGCACGCCACCTCGGGCACCATTGATCGGACGGCGACGCTGAGCGTCCAGGTCACAGCGGCCAGCACGGGCGGTGGTAACACGGTGTTCAAGTGGTGTGGCACGATTCCCGTCTTCGCCGCGGTGCAGGACGGCAACGGTCCGTTCACGGTTGCCACCATCACCAACGGCACCATCACGTTCACTCTCGCTTCCGGCCGCGGCGCCATTGTTTCCGTGACGGCGACGGCGACCAATTACACGACTAGCTACATGTATGGAACGCAGGCGGAGCTGAACACGGGCGCCGTCACCTGCCAGACCACAAGCACCGGGACCAAGACCGTGAACGGCAGCGTCGCCAACGTGGCGCTCACTGATGTGGCCTACATCTCCGTCGGTGGCGCCATCGCCTTCGTGCTGCCGGTGACCGGCAACACGTTCAGCGTGCAGAACGTCCCGGATGGCACGATCGACGCCGTCGCCTCCCGCGTCACGCAGACGCAGGTGGGCAACAGCTTCACGCAGGTGATGAACAAGGGCATCATCCGCCGCGGTCTCAACCCGGCGACCGGCAGCACGCTGCCCGTCTTCGATTTCAATGCGGCAGAGAGCTTCACGCCCGTCACCAAGACGCTGACCCTGGGCGCGCTCGGCACGGATCAGGCGATCGTGCTCGAGTCCTTCCTGACAGCGAATGGCTCGACCGGGATCCTCTTCAACGAGCTGGCAGGATCCTCCGCGGCCACGCACCAGTTCCCGACCGTGCCTAACACGATCACAGGCGACCTGCACCTGGTCACCGCTATCGCCTCGACGGGCGTTGCGCCGACCACCACCCGCACGGTGGGCGCCTACATGAAGGATGGTGCGGACAAGACGTTGAATTTCGGCGCGGCCATGGGCGCGGTGACAATCTCCAGTGCCGCTGCCACACCCACGGCAAGGCTGCGTGTGCAGCACACAATCGAGAGCGACTACAACAAGTACCAGAGCGTGGCGCTCGGTCAGTCGAGCGGCGGCATCTCGCGCGCCGTCTCCATCTCCGTTTCGGCCGCGTACCTCAACGGCTCCACCGCCTTCGACATCACCATGGCGGACCTGAGCGGCCTGTCCGGCTTCCAGGCAGCATGGGGCCTGGTCGCGGGGGCGAGCACTACCTGGAGCTACACCGGCTCCTCATGGACCGGCGGCGGCACGCTGGGGCCGACCTTCCTCGATGGCATCGTGCTGACCATGGCATCCCGCAGCGGCACGATCACACCGTAATCTCCGGAAGCTCGAGGGCGACGACGCTGATGCTGGCGCCGCCGCCCTCGGACCGTCTTGGCGTTCTTGGGTTCTGCGCCGTACCCACATGACCCGTTTCCCGGCGAAAACACGGCTTGTGGCGCGAATTCCCGCCGCTTCATGCCGGGTTGCGCCCACTCGCCGTCGGACCGTCTTGGCGTTCTTGGGTTGTGGCCGGCTGTGCCATGCAGAGCAACGGAAGCTGCACATCCGATGGGCAAAGAGGAACGCGCGGCCAGGAACGGCCGAACAGAGCCTTATCATCTGCCGGCTTGCTTCGAGCGACCGCAGGTCAGTCCCGGCACCCCCAGTCAGTCCCGGGCAACTTCCGGTCAGCCCCGGGCAACTTCCGGTCAGCCGCGGCAACTTCCGGTCAGTCCCGGCAACTTCCGGTCAGCCCCGGCAACTTCCGGTCAGTCCCGGCAACTTCCGGTCAGTCTCGGGCAACTTCCGGTCAGCCGCGGCAACTTCCGGTCAGTCCCCGGCAACTTCCGGTCAGTCCCGGCACCCCCAAGTCAGTCCCGGGAACCGCCGGTCAGTCCCCGGCAACCTCTGCCGCCACGCCGTAGCCCGCCTGCTCCATGCTCTCGCTCACCCGAGCGACACGGACGCCGCAGTACTTGAACTCGGGGATCTTGCCGAAGGGATCGAGTGCGGGATTGGTAAGCAGATTCGCTGCGGCTTCGACATAGCAGAAGGGGATGAAGACGGCGCCGCGCGGAACCTGCATGTCGGGTCTCGCCTGTGCGACGAGCCGGCCGCGTCGAGTCTCCAGTGCGAATGCTGTCACCGGCGTGAGCGCCCAGCTCCGCAAGATCCGCTGGGTGCACGCTCACCGCCGCGACCGGCTCGAGCGCGTCCAGGACGCTGGCCCGCCGTGTCATTGCGCCCGTGTGCCAGTGCTCGAGTACCCGGCCCGTGATCAGCACGAACGGATACTCGTCGTCCGGATGCTCATCGCCTTCCGCGTGACCGTACTCGGCCGGGACGAAGCGAGCCAGCCCATCCGGCGTGGGGAAGTCCTCCGCGAAAATCACTTCCTCGCCGGGGTCGCCTTCGTTGCGACACGGGTACGTGACAGAGCCCTCCCGCTCCAGCCGCTCCCACGTGATGCCGCCGCAGCTGGGCACTGCCTTGCGGATTTCGGTCCACACGTCGGATGCGTCGGCGTAGCTCCAGTCCAGGCCCACCCGCCGCGCGATCTCCTGGATGATCCAGAGATCCTGCTTCGCCTGTCCGGGCGGCTCCAGCGCCTGCCGGCCCAGCTGCACGCGACGATCCGTGTTCGTGAACGTGCCCGTCTTCTCCGGGAACGCGGATGCCGGTAACACGACGTCAGCAAGCGACGCCGTTTCCGTCAGGAACAGGTCCTGTACCACGAGCCAGTCGAGCCCGGCCAGCGCCTCGCGCGCGTGTGACACATCGGGGTCGGACATGGCCGGGTTCTCGCCCATGATGTACATGGCGAGGATCTGCCTCGCCTTTGCGGCCCTCATGATCTCGACCACGGTCAGCCCCTTCTTCGGATCGAGACCCTGCACACCCCAGAGCTGCTCGAAGAAGGCGCGCGCGGCGTCACTGTCCGCGGCCTGGTAGTCGGGATACACCATGGGAATGAGGCCCATGTCCGACGCGCCCTGCACATTGTTCTGGCCGCGCAGCGGGTGCAGCCCCGTGCCTCGCCGGCCGACCTGACCCGTCATTAGCGCGAGCGCAATCAGGCAGCGCGCGTTGTCGGTGCCGTGCACGTGCTGCGAGATGCCCATGCCCCAGAAGATCATCGACGCCTTCGACGTGGCGTACAGCCGTGCCGCGGCGCGGATCGTGTCGGCGGGAATGCCACAGACATGCTGCATGGCATCGGGGCTGTAGGCGGGCAGCACGCGCAGCAGCGCGTCGAAGCCCTTCGTGCGCCGCGCAATGAAGTCGCGATCGATGAGGCTTTCCTCGACGATCGTGTGCATCATCGCATTGAGCAGGGCGACATCCGTGTCCGGCCGGAACTGCAGCGCGAAGGTCGCCAGCCGCGACATGTCCGTGCGGCGAGGATCCGCCAGGATCAGTTTCGTGCCGCGCTCGATGGCGTTCTTCATGAACGTTGCGGCGACCGGGTGGTTCACCGTCGGGTTGGCGCCGATCACCAGGATGCAGTCGGCGAACTGCACGTCGCTCACCTGGTTCGACACCGCGCCCGACGACAAACCCTCCATTAGCGCTGCCACCGAAGACGCATGGCACAGTCGCGTACAGTGGTCGACGTTGTTCGTCCGGAATCCGGCGCGCATCAGCTTCTGGAACAGGTACGCTTCCTCGTTCGAGCCCTTGGCCGAGCCGAAGCCCGCCATGGCCGGCGGCCCGCCGCGCTCGAACGCACGGCGCAGACCGGCAGCGGCCAGATCGAGCGCCTCATCCCATGTGGCTTCGCGGAATGCCGACAGCGGGTCGCCCGGGTCCACCATGTGCTCGGGATCCCTGGCCACGCCCGCGCGCCGCACCAGCGGCACGCGCAGCCGCTGCGGATGGTGCACGTAGTCGAAGCCGAAGCGACCCTTGACGCAGAGCCGCCCCCAGTTGGCCGGCCCGTTGCGTCCCGTCACCTTTAACACATGGTTAGACGCAACATGGAAGGTCGTCTGGCAGCCCACGCCGCAGTAGGGACAGAGGGAGTCCACCGCTTTTGCGGTTGAGCCATCGGGGCGCTGCTCGAGGTGGGGCTGGGGCTGGGGCTGGGGATTACGGACTCGGCCGCGTTGCTGGCGCTGGTTGCTGGGGCCGGTTGCGCGGGTCCGAATGCGGTTGCGGATCGGCCGACGTCGCTTCTGCCGACTGCGGGCACTGCCTGAACATGCGAGGGGAGTGCAGCGTTCCCGTCCGTCGCACGATCGCCATTGCCCGTCGAACTTCCATCGCTGCGAAGGCTGCCCTCCCGAATCGAACCCGGACCCGCATCGTTGCCCGAACCATCAGCGTCTGGAATCCCGCCACGCGAACTGCTGCCGAACCCGGCTCCGACTGCAGAAGCCGAACGATGACCGACACCATCGTCCAGTCCAACCCCGGTCCCGGCCCGAGTCCCAGCCCCGGCAACGCCATTCAGGTCGTTCAAGCCGTCCCGCACATGCTTCGACAATGCAGGCAGCAACGCGCCCGTGGGGCAGGCCTGCACGCACTCGCCGCAGGCCGACGCACGACGACTCGCCCATCGGGTCTTCGAGATCGAAAACGATGCGCGCTTCGGCGCCACGGCCGGCGTACCCGATGACGTCGTTGACCTGGACTTCGCGGCAGGCGCGCACGCAGCGCGTGCACTGGATGCACGCGGACAGGCGCACTTCGATCGCGGGGTGGGAGAAATCGGGTGCGGGCTGGTGACGTGCAGCGAAGCGCGCGCCCGTTACACCCAACGTGTCCGCCCACTGCGTCAACTCGGAGTCCGCGCGCGCGGCAGGTGACGGCGCGTCGGCGAGCAGCAGCTCGATAACCATGCGTTGCGCGGCGCGGGCACGGTCGCTCTGCGCGGCGACCTTCATGCCCTCGCGCGGCGCGCGGCAGCAGGACGGCGCGAGCACGCGCTCGCCCGCGACCTCGACCACGCACGCACGGCAGTTGCCGTCCGCGCGCATGCCCGCCATGAAGCAGAGATGCGGGATCTCGATGCCATGACGCTGCGCCGCTTGCAGGATGGTCTCGCCCGGCTCGGCCGTGATCGGCTGGCCATCGAGCAGGAAGCTCACCGCCTCGCTGTTGCGCGGCATTTGCACGCCGGGAATCGGCCGGCCGTGCACCGACCCACCCCAGCTTTGCGCCACGGGCGGAGCAAACGCGGAGAATCCGCTGGTCTCACTCATTCCGGACCGTCTTGGCATTCTTTCCTTCTGGCGAGTCTACCCATGCCGGTGGCTCCATCGACTATGCCACCAGCCAGGATTCCAGCCCCGACCTGCCTGGCTCGCGCATGATACCCTCGCGAATGGGGCAGCTCCATGATCAGAGGGGTCGCGCGACAGACGGCGGTCGCCCCGCGGCTCCGCTGGCGACCCCACGATGTTGCTGTCCTGGGCCAAACCCAAGAACGCCAAGACGGTCCGGTCACAGCTCACTCCCGAAAAACCGGACCACGCTCTTCATCGGATTCGGCGCCGCCTGGCCCAGCCCGCAGATCGAAGCGTCCGCCATGCACTGGGACAACTCCGCCAGCAGCGGCAGGTTCCACCGCTTCTCCGACATCAGGCTGCTCCGACTTGGCCGTGCCCACCCGGCAGGGCGTGCACTTGCCGCACGATTCATGGGCGAAGAAGTGCATGAGATTCCGCGCCGCATCGGTCGCGCGGTCCTGCTGCGACAGTACCACCACCGCCGCCGAACCGACGAACGACCCGTGCACCGCCAGCACATTGAAGTCCAGCGGCTCGTCCGCCAGACTCGCCGGCAGGATCCCGCCCGACGCGCCGCCGGGCAGGAAGCCGTACAGCGCGTGCCCCTCCACCATGCCGCCCGCATGCTCATCGATCAGCTGGCGCACGCTCACCCCGTTCGGTGCGAGATACACGCCCGGCTCGCCCACCCGCCCGCTGACCGACCAGTAGCGCACGCCCTTGTCCCCCGCCGCGCCTCTGGCAGCGAACGCCGCTCCGCCACTCTCCATGATCTCGCGCCACCAGTACAGCGTCTCGACATTGTCCACCAGCGTGGGTTGGCTCGAAGACGCCGAACTCGGCGGGAAAGGGCGGGCGCAGCCGCGGCTCGCCGCGTTTGCCCTCGATCGATTCGATCAGCGACGCTCTCTTCGCCGCAGATGTACGCGCCCGCGCCGCGTCGCAGGTGGATGCGCGGCAGCGCACGGGCGGGTCCGCACTCGAGCGCCGCTAACTCGATTGTCAGCAGTGCCCGGATCGCTGCGTATTCGTCGCGCAGGTAGAAATACATGTCGTCGGCTTGCACCGCCCACGCGGCGAGCAGCATGCCCTCCAGCACGCGGTGCGGATCGGTCTCCAGACAGTGCCGGTCCTTGAACGTGCCCGGCTCACCCTCATCCGCGTTCACCGCCAGCACGCGCGGTTCGAGGCTGCGCACGCACGAAACCGAACTTGCGGAACGTCGGAAAACCCGCGCCACCCAGACCGCGCAGCCCGGACGCCTCCAGCTCCGACGACCAGTCGTCGACGCTGGTCTTCCCGTTCACGCAGTCGGCGAGCATCGGTGTACCCGCCCTCCCACCGATACTGTGCATACGGAATCGCGTCGGGCAGGGCCGGCTCGGTCCGGCCGGCGCTAACTGCCTGTTCTACGGCTGCCGCGGTCGCCCGATCGATGGGATTGCGCCCGACCACGGCGACCGGCGCCCGGTCGCAGCGGCCCACACACGGCGCCGGCAGTACTCGCGTGTCGGTCAGGCCCAGTCCGCGCAGTGTCTCGAGCAGTGCATCGGCGCCGGCCATATGACACGACACGGACTCGCACACGCGCACGGTCACGCGCGCCGGCGCGTCCTGTCCATCACGGACGATGTCGAAATGATGATAGAAGCTCGCGACCTCGAAGACTTCGGCTGGCGTCATGTTCATCTCGAACGCCAGCGCCGTGAGGTGCGCGGTGCCGAGCTGACCGAACGCGTCCTGCAGGCGGTGCAGATGCTCGATCAGCAGATCCGGCCGGCGCGGCTCGTCTCCAAGGAGCTGCAGCACGGTGGCATGCGCCTGCGGATCCACGCTCCGGCCCTTGGGCGCGGGACGCAGGCGCTGCCCCTTGCCGCGACGACGGGTCTGTTCGGGCATGGATCTCCTGCGGATGCGTCGGTCACCACACGCGGGCGTCGGGCCGCCCTGCCACCTCGCCGCTCCGCCACGCCGTCCTGAGCGCACGGCTCGACGCCGTCCCACACGTGTACACCCGAACCTATTCCCGCCGCAGAACCCACGCAACCGGCTGCGGCATGCGCAGTTCGCACGTACACGGAGGCTGATGGCGCGGACTCTCGGAAAGAAACGCATCATGGAGCAGGCGACGTCGCCCATTCCATTCCCGTCACGCTGCGCGATTCGCATCGCAGGGCTGGTCATCGCCGTCGTGCTGGCCGGCGGCTGCGCCATTCCCCGCTGGCCCGTGCAGGGTCCGCTCACCTCCGCGTGGGGCCTCCGGCTGCGCGGACTTCTGCCCGAGATCCACCGCGGCGTGGACATCAGCGTTCCCGACGGCACTCCCGTTGCCGCCATGAAAGCCGGTACCGTCGTACAGGCGGGCGCATTCGGCGACTACGGTCTGACTGTCGTCATCGACCACGGCGGCCACACGCGCACACTGTACGCGCACCTCTCGCACATTGACGTGACCGCGGGCCAGCACGTGGATGGCCGTCAACTGATCGGCCGCTCCGGTCACACCGGCAATGCCATCGGCCCGCACCTGCACTTCGAGATCCAGCGCTGGGGCCACAGTGCCGACCCCGTGCCCCTGTTAGGCGGCCGGCCGCACTGATGCGCCCAAACGCTCAGAGCGCCAGCGTCACCATGCCCGTCAGGATCAGCGCGCCGCCCCAGACCAGGTCGAGGTTCAGCCACAGCGCGCGCAGCCGCCGCAGTCCCAGCCTCTCGTAAACCACTGTCGCGATCACTCCCGTCGCCGCCAGGTAACCGAGTGTATGCAGCAGCAGCACCAGCGTGCCTGTGCTGCCGGCGCCGGCGTCACCGCCCGGTCGGGCGAGATGCGTCCCGTGCCCGGCCCCGCCAGGAACCGGCGTGCGCAGTTCGCGCACCTCCAGCGCCCCGGAGCCGTTAACACCATTTTGCGCTGCCGGCGCAGGATTGTCCGGCGACACGTGCGCGGCGTGTCGCGCGCGTCCGGGATGCGCGGCGGCAATCCCGCTCGTGCCGACCGCTGCCACGCCGGGAGGCGAAGGGGCGGCAGTCTTCCGGGTTGCGGAATGCATGGCGAAGGGCAGCACCATCAGCCCCGCGCCATGGGCACTCGCCATGAGAAAGGACCACAGCGTGAGCTGTCGCAGATTCATGCACATGCCGCCATAACGCAGGTGTTTGCCCTGCGTCAGGCGCCGCAAGCCGAACCCCACGAGCACCAGTGCCAGCGCCAGGCGCAGGACGCGCTGCGGCACGATCGTGCCCAGCACCAGCATGAGGCAGAGGGTCAGCGCGATCGCCAGCGCATGCCCGGCCGCCAGCGGCAGGAGCGTACGCCACACCGCGCGCCGCTCCTGCTCCTGAAGACCGAGCGCGACGGCGAACAGCCAGCCCATGCCCGGATTGATGCCGTGCCAGGCACCGAGCAGCAGCATCATCCCCAGGGGCCACGTTGCCGCCGTGCTCATGCGAAGCAGAACGAATCGGAGGACGCGTCCCCGCCCTCGAGCTTCACCTGGTGCGGCCGCAGTCCGCCTTCCGTCTCCAGCAGGAAACGCGCATCGAACGCCATGCCGCCGTCCACCTTAACATCGAGTTTGGCGATCCAGCCGCGAATGCCGTCCGGATAGAACTGCGCGTCCCATGGGGAGTAGAGCGAGTTGCTGAGGTAGACGCGCCGCCCATCACGACTGATCTCCACCATCTGCGGCCCGCCGTTCAGCGCACGGCCCGGCTGCGACGGGTGCGGCGTGCGCTGCACGATGCCGCCGATGCGCTGCGTGGCCAGCAGCTTCGGCTGGAACGGGTCCGATACATTGTACTGCCGCAGCTCGCCCGTGCCCCAGCACGACACGTACAGCAGGCGATCATCGAGCGAGAGGTTGATGTCCGTGACCAGCGGCGGCACCGCCATGAAGCCCCGCAGCAACGGCGGCAGGTCCGCCGCAGCGGCCGGCTGCGCGGAAATGTCGATCACCTTGCGCAGTTTCCACTCACTCGTGCCGTTGCCGCCCTGCCGGTACCACATCCAGATGGAAGAGGAGAGATCCTGGAGCGAGAGCACCACGCCTGCGAAGCCGTACGTCCGGCGGGGATTGTGCGCGGGTCGAAGCTCCAGCACCATCTGGTACTGCGCACCCAGGTCCAGCGTCTGGCGGTGCCGCCGCGTCTGCAGGTCCCACACGTGCAGTGCGTGGCCGTACCTGCCGGCCAGCAGCAGCTCCGGGTTCACGCCTTCTGACACCATGTTAGGCGTGCCCCACTCACTGGTGATCATTGTGTCGTGACCGAGGTGCCACCAGAAGTCGTACGCCAGATACTGTGGCCCGCGCTCCACTTCCCACGCGCCTTTCACATTGAACGTGCGATGATCCAGCATGAACACGCCGCCCGGTCCGTTGCCGTCGCGCGCGCCCAGTGCATTGAGGTAGATGCCATCCGGCCCGCAATGCACGGTGTGGGGCGCCGTGTAGCCCGTGCGCCGCGTGACCGTCCCGGCGTCGATCACCTTCACCAGCTCGGGCTGTCGCGGGTTCGGCTTCGTGTCGATCACGTGAATGCGCGAGCTGCCCGTGCCCGGCACCACCAGATAGCGTCGTTCGACGTGGGCGTGCGGCGCGTATGGACAGAGATGCGAGCTGCACGCGTTCCAGCCGAAATGGTGCAGCTCGTTGTCGGCATCCGGCAGCTCCACCTGCCCCACCAGCCGGCCGTACGCCTTTGATGCCGGATCGACATTGACCACGCCGATCGCATCACGCGTGCCCCTGCCTGTCGGATTCAGTAACGCCACGTATGCCAGCGTCTCGGGCGGCGCTTCCATCGCCAGCCCGGGTGAGGCGTAGAACGTGGCATCCGGTTTCCACGGTGCCATGATGAGTCTCCACCGGCTTGTTGCTGTCGTGCTGCTCATCCTGCGGAAGCGAGGTTCGCGCTCTGAAACGGACATTGGCGCGATGATGCCGTGCAATTCCGGAATGGCCGGCGAGTGCACGGCGCACGCATGCGCCGTGCAGGTTGTCGCGTCAGTGATTGTCGATCAGGCGGGCTTCGGCGCGCTGCGTGCGCGCTGCGGCGGATCCCAGATGCGCACGCACAATGCGCGCGCCTTCCTGCAGCAGTGGCCCTGCCTCGGCGGTACGTCCCTGCGCGCGCAGTGCCGCGCCCAGAAGACTGCGGGTGTCGCCGTTGAGCCAGTGACCGGCGGGCAGTGGCTTCAGCTGTACCAGCGCCTGGCGCAGCAGCGTCTCGGCGCGCGCCGGTTCGCCCGCTTCCAGCCACGCACTGCCCAGCAGTCGCAGCGTGCGGCCGGGGAGCGGGTGCGGATCAGGCAGATGTGCGCGCTGCAGTGCGAGCACCGAATCAAGTGCCGGGATCGCGGCGCGTGCCTGTCCGCGTTCGATCTGGAGTGCCGCGTATTCGCGGCGCAGCGCCAGCACGTAGCGGTGATCCGGACGCAGCAACGGCGAGGCGAGCGCCAGCGCCGTGCGGAACAGCGAGTCCGACAAGGCGAGCTGGCGCCGCTCGCGGGCGGCGCGCGCCCGGCCGGATATCTCTAACACCCGGTAAACACGGTTCTCGCCGGACATGCGGTTGCCCATGGCCTCCGCCTCGCGCAGGCGACGCTCCGCCTCCTGTGTCCGGCCCAGCTCGAGCAGCGGCTCCGCCGAGTGCACCAGCGCGAACTCGGTCTGCGGATGATCGCCGGGGAACAATGCCCTCTTGCCCGCGATCAGGGTGTCGAACTGCGCCAGCGCCTCGCCGTAGCGGCCCGTTTCCTCCAGTGTAAGACCGAGTGCGTCGCGCAGTGTCCCCACCACCGGGTGCAATGGCCCCAGCGTCTGCTGCGCACGCTCCAGCGCCGGCCGCAGCAGATCCACCGCCTCGCGATAACGACCGAGCAGCTGCTGCAGCAATGCGTACTCCGCCACTGCTTCCAGCACCTGCGGGTGTGTGGGCTCGTAGAGCTTCTCCCGCATGGCCAGCGACGTGGCCACCAGCGGCTCGGCCTGCGCGTACTGCTCGCGGATGCGACGGATCATGCCAATGTTGAGCAGCGCGGTTGCCGCCATGGGGTGCGGCGTCTCCAGATCCGCAGGGTGGCCGGCGAGTGCCCGACCGAACATTGCCTCCGCGTCGTCGAAGCGACCGCGATCGTGCTCCGTCGAGGCGAGGCCGAGCATGGCCGCGGCTGCCTGCGCCGAGGAATCGCCGAAGAGTCGCTGCTCGGTGGCAACGGCCCGCTGGAACAGGGCACCGGCTTCTTCGTAGTCGCCCTGCGCACGCACCTCCCAACCCAGGCCCATCTGCATGTTAGCCAGCAGCGAGTCCGGCGCCGTTGTCGTGTCGCGGATGGCGATGCCTCGCCGGAACGCAGCGATCGCCTCGGTGCGCTGCCCCGCACTGGACAGCAGCTGACCCAGCTGCGCCAGACTTTCCGATACGGGCATGCTGTTCTCGCCGAACTTCTGTTCCCGCAGTGCCAGCGATCGCCGCACCAGCGATTCCGCGCGCGTCAGCAGGCCGAGGTTCGCGTATATGCGCGCCGTCTCTCCCAGCAAACCCGCCTGCAGCTCGGGCTGATCACCGAATTCGCGCAGCACACGTTCCGTCCCGCGATCCAGTACCTCACGCGCTGTGATCGTGTCGCCCAGCGTCTGGTTCGGATCCGACAGCCTGAAGAGATCCATCACCATGGCGGCCGCGCGCCGGGCGTTGCCTGCTTCCTGTTCAGCCCGCTCGCGCTGGGCCGAGGCCAGCGCGGCCGCGCGCGAAGCCCGGCCCGCCTGCCACAGCGTAGCCACGATTCCGCCACAGAGCGTGCACAGCAGCAGCGCCGCGGCCGCCACGCCCCAGCGATGCCGTGCCACGAACTTCCACGTGCGGTAGCGCGCCGATGCGCCGCGCGCCAGCACCGGTCTGCCCGCGAGATGCCGCTCGATGTCCTCCGCCAGCTGTTCCGCCGAAGCGTAGCGCCGCTCCGGCTCCTTGCGCAGCGCCATCAGGACAATGCGATCGATGTCGCCGCTCAGCCGCCTCGCCAGCCGCTGCGCCGTCGCCCGGCGCAGCCCGGCCACGTCGGCTGCCGCCGGCGCGTCACTCGCGCCGCCACCGTGCGCGCGTGTTGGCTCGAACAGCGAACCCGGGCGAGGCGGCTCGCGCCAGAGCAGCACGCGCTCGGCCGCCGCCGCCGACAGCCCCGCAAACGAAAGCGGACGCCGCCCGGTCAGCAGCTCGTACAGCACCACACCCAGCGCATACACGTCGTTAGCAGTGGTCGCGGGCGCACCCTCAGCCTGCTCCGGACTTGCGTACTCCGGTGTCAGCAGGCGCAGACCGGTGCGCGTGGCGGGCGCCGCGCCTGTCTGCGCCGCGTCCAGGATCTTGGCTATGCCGAAGTCGAGCAGCTTGGGCACGCCCTGCTCGTTGACCAGGATGTTGGAAGGCTTGAGGTCACGATGCACCACCAGATTGCCGTGCGCGTAGTGCACGGCTCTGGCTACCGGGCAGAACAGCGCCAGTCGCTGCTCGATCGTCAGCCGCTGCGCGTCGCAGTGCGCGTCGATGGGTTGGCCCTGGACGTACTCCATGACCAGGTACGGCCGCCCATCGGGCAGAACGCCGCCGTCGAACAGTCGCGCGATGTTCGGATGGTCCAGCGAGGCCAGGATCTGCCGTTCCTGCTCGAGGCGGCGGCTCAGCTCGCCGGGATCGGTGCCGGCGCGCATGACCTTGATCGCGACCAGACGATGGAACTGCCCGTCGTCGCGCTCAGCGAGAAAGACCGCACCCATGCCGCCCGCACCCAGCTGCCGCACGATGCTGTACGGTCCGATGCGCGCAGGCGGAAGCGGTGTCAGCAGCGCGGACGCGACGGCCGTTACGTCGACTTCCAGCAGACCCGCTGACCGCTCGTGCGCCGCGAGCAGCGCATTCACTTCCGTGAGAAGTGCGGGTTCGTCTGCGCAGGCCTGCTCGAGAAATGCGGCACGCGCGTCGCTCTCGAGATCGAGCGCCGCATTGAACAGGGACTCGATGCGCTCCCGTTGCTGCCGGTTCATGAGGAGATTTCCGCCGATGAAGCGTCGGAGGGCGGCGTCGTGTCGCCGTACAACGAACGGTAGAGCCAGGCCCTCGCCTTTACCCAGTCGCGTCGTACCGTGCGATCATTGACTTCCAGCAGCGTCGCGATCTCGCGTTCATCCAGCCCGGCAAAAAAGCGCAACTCGACCACCTGCCGCTGGCGAGGGTCCAGCTGCTCCAGCGCCTCGTCGAGCGCGAGCCACTCGTCGATCGGAAAATCGACCGGCCGGTCGCCATCGATCAGCGTGAGTCGTTCCCAGCCGCCGCCGCGCTTCACCGCCTTGCGGTTACGCGCCAGATCGATGAGTACCTGCCGCATGGTGCGCGCCGCGATGGCCAGGAAATGCGCGCGGTCGGCGGCATCCAGCGAACCCGCCGCCAGCTTCATGAACGCCTCGTGCACCAGCGCGGTCGCCTGCAGCGTGTGCCCCGCGCGCTCCCGCCGCAGCTGTCGCTGCGCCATAACCCGCAATTGCTCGTAGACCAGCGGCAGCAGCCGGTCCAGCGCATCCTGCTGGCCGGCCCGCGCAGCCTGCAACAGCTCCGTCACTTCACCCGGTCGTACCGCTTCCTGACGCATGCTCGTCGCCCAGTTTCGCTCACCTGCCACGGCATGGTCAAGCACCACGCCCCGTACCACGGCTACTGGCCGCGAACTCCGGCCTGTATCTAACTTGGCGTGTGACACGATGCCTGGGGGAGGAGATCGTGATTCTGCGCCGCTTCGGCGACAAAATGCTGAGCGTACGCCCGGCTTTCGACGCGCACGCCATGAACGAGGTCGGCTTCACCCGCGACGGTACTGTTACCCTGAGCGTGGCAGATTTCGAGCAGCGCTACCAGCGCGGCGACGTCCACGAGCTCACTGCGCACGCCGATGGCGATGTGCAGGATGAAGTCGAACAGGCCGTGCTGCGCACACTGCAGGAGCGCATTGCCGAGCTGGAAGCGGAGGCGGGATCCGACGGTGTGCTCCTCATCGAGAGCCAGGCCGGCGTCGACTATCCCAAGACGCGTGGCCAGCAGACGACCATTGTCGTGGAGACGGAGAACCGCCTGCGCTTCGCCTACACCATCGAGCCACCCCTGCGCCTGGGCAGTTTCCGCCCGCGCTGACAACGTGTTACCAGTGCGCCCGCCGAGTGGGTACGAGTCGAGCCGTTTGCCGGGTGCCATCGTGGTGTCGTGCGCCGATCACCGCCCGTTCGTGGAAAGCGCCATACAGCAGGGCGGCACGCTGTACCGGTTCGCCACCGGCAACGCGCGGCTGACCCTGCAGGGCCGCGTGCCCGCATGCGTCATTGCCGGACCCGACGGTGACTGGGTGGTGCGTCACTACGTGCGCGGTGGCGCGGTTGCCCGCCGGCTCGGCGACCGCTACCCCCGCCTGGGTGTACCGCGACCCTGGCGGGAATTGTGGGCCAGCGCATTCGCCCGCGCGCGCGGCGTCACCACACCCGAAGTGACCGCCGCAGTGCTCTACCCGGCCACCCTCTTCTACCGCGCCGATCTCGCCACACGCTTCGTGCCCGATGCGCAGGACCTGGCGACGCTCACGTTCGGAGCGGGTCGTCGCCCCGATCCGCAGCGCATGCTGGCCTGGTGGGCCGCCGGCCGGCTCGTGCACGATGCCGCCGCCGCCGGCATCGTTCACGCCGACCTCAACCTGCGTAATATCCTGGTAGGCTGGCGGGCGGGCGCGCCCTGGCCGCATCTCCTCGACCTCGATCGCTGCCGCGTCGTGCGCCGCGCCTCCCGCGCCGATGTCTCCAGCATGCTGCGCCGCCTGAGCCGCTCCGCACACAAGTTCGAGGCCGAGACAGGACAGCCGCTGCAGGGCGAGCTCAAGGCATTCGTGCAGGGACTCCATGTCTGAGCCCATGCGGCAGCCCGAATCCATCCTGATCGTGATGCTGAGCGCACTGGGCGACGCCGTGCATGTGCTCCCCGTCGCCAATGCGCTGCGCCGCGCCTGGCCCGGCACGCGCATCAGCTGGGTCATCCAGCCCGTGCCGCATACGCTCGTGCAGGGACACGCCGCGATCGACGAGTTCATCGTCTTCCGCCGCCGGCGAGGCGCGAATGCGTGGCGCTCCTACGCGCAGCTGGGTGAGACTTTCCGGGGGCGACGCTTCGATGTCCTGCTCTCGCTCCAGGTCTACCTCAAGGCGGGCCTCATTACCGCGCTCGCACCCGCGCGCATCAAGCTGGGCTTCGATCGCGCGCGCGCCCGCGACCTTAACTGGGTGTTTACCACGCACCGCATTCCCCGCCGCCCCATCGGCCACGTCCAGGACCAGTACTTCGAGTTCCTCGACTACCTCGGCGTGAGTCCCGACCCCGTCACCTGGCAGCTGCCCATCACGGAGTCGGAGCGCGCCGCACAGCAGGCCTTCTTCGAGAAGCTCGATCGACCCGCGTGCGCAGTGGTCGTCGCCACCAGCCGGCCGCAGAAGAACTGGGCCCCCGAACACTATGCCACGCTGCTCGAGCACCTGGAGCAGGACTTCGGACTCCAGCCCGTGCTGGTCGGCGGCCCTGCGCCCGATCGAGCAGGAAGCGGCCGCGCGCATCCTGTCGCTCACGCGCGCGCATCCGGTGAATGCCCTCGGCGACGACGTGCGCCGCCTGGTCTGGCTGCTCGCCGGCAGCCGCCTCGTCATCAGCCCCGACACCGGTCCGCTGCACATCGCGCGCGCGCTGGACGTGCCCGTCATCGGCCTGTACGGCTTCACCAACCCGAAACGCTACGGACCCTACCGCAAATTCACGGACCTCATCGTGGACGGATATGCCCGCTACCCCGGTGAGGAATACGCGCTGAACTGGCAGCACCGCGCGGAGGGCATGTCACGGGTGACGGTGGCGGCAGTGCTGAAGAAGGTAGGGGAGGTGGTGGGCTGACCGTCGGACCGTCTTGGCGTTCTTTCCTTCTGCTCCATCGAGCAATGGAATCTGCGTGGAACCGGCGCTCTCCCTGCAACATCCCGCTATCCGAGGGCCATTTCCAGGCATCTCCGGCCATGCCGACACCTGGATTCCTCCCTTACCGCCTCCACTCTAGCGCAGGCCGCGGGTAGTTCCATGGGCGGTTGGGTCGCTCCCATGCGCCGTCAGAGACAAGCTGTCCCCGGGCAGATAGCCGCTGGTGGCAAACCCAAGAACGCCAAGACGGTCCGGGGAACCACCGGGGTATACCCCCTCAATGCACCCGTCCGCGAAACGCATTCTCTGGATCGATGACGAGGTCGAGCTCTTCGAGCCTCACCTCCTCTTCCTCCGCCAGCGCGGCTACCTCGTGGACACTACCACCAACGGGGACGACGCGCTCGAGCTGGCTCGCGGCCAGAGTTATGACCTCGTCCTCCTCGACGAGCAGATGCCCGGCCGCCGCGGCCTCGACATCCTCGGCGAGCTGCGCCGCGAAGAGCCCAACGCGCGCGTCGTCATGGTCACCAAGTCCGAAGAGGACCGCACCATGGTCGAGGCCATCGGCCGCCGCGTCGACGAATACCTCGTGAAACCCGCCAGCCCGCGCCAGGTCCTCTCCGTCGTCACCCGCCTGCTCGAGGGCCCGCAGCTGCGCCAGCAGCGCGTGACCCAGGACTTCGCCGCGCGCTGGCGCCAGCTCACCCTGATGCGCGACGAGGCCGACCACTGGCAGCACTTCTTCGCGCTGTACAACGAGCTGGTCGAGTGGGAGTTGCGCCTGTTCGAGGCCGGCGAGCCGGGCCTGGTCGATTCCGTCACCCAGCTGCAGGCCGAAGTGCGCCGCCAGTACGGCGCCTACATAACTCGCCATTACGCGGGCTGGACCAGCGGCCGCGACCAGGACGCGCCCCCGCTCTCCACCGACCTCATCGCCCGCAATCTGCTGCCTCGCCTGGAGGAGGGCACGGTCCTGTTCCTCCTCATCGACTGCATGCGCCTCGACCAGTGGCGCATGATCCGGTCGCTGCTGGCCAACGACTTCGATATCGAGGAAGAGCTGTACGCGAGCATCCTGCCCACCGCCACGCCCTACTCACGCAACGCCATTTTCGGTGGCACCTGGCCCGATGCCATTGCCCGCCGGCATCCCGGCTGGTGGGGTACGGAAGAAGGCAGCCTGAACGCGTTCGAGGACCAGCTGCTGCGCGAACAGCTGCGCCGCCTCACGGGTCACGACGTGCCCGTCTATTACGAGAAGGTATTCACCGACGCCGACAGCGAAGAGCTGGTCGGACGGGTGCGCGGCGCGCTCGGCGGCCAGGGCGTCATCGCCGTGGTCTACAACTTCGTGGACCTGCTCACCCACGGCCGCAGCGAGTCCGCCATCCTGCTGGAGGTCGCGCGCGATGTGCCCGCGCTGCGCGCCTTGACGGTGCAGTGGTTCCAGGGCAGCTCCGCCTACCGCATCCTGCGCGAGGCGGCGGCCCGCGGTATCACCGTGATTCTCACCACCGATCACGGCTCCATCCTCTGCGAACGGCCTGTTACCATCTACGCGCGCAAGGACGCGACCAACAACCTGCGCTACAAGTTCGGCCTGGACCTGCGTGCGGGTGATCCCGGCGCGGTGTACAGCGTGCGCGATGAGGCGGACCTGCGCTTCCCGCGCGGCCACCGCGCCACCAACTACCTGGTCGCGCTCGAGGACTTCTTTTTCGTCTATCCCACCAAGCTGCGCGAGTACCAGGCGAGGTATCGCGGCTCGTTCCTGCACGGCGGCGTCAGCCCCGAGGAGATGATCCTGCCGGTCGCCACCCTCACGCCGCGCGCCGGACGATGAGCACCATCGACGCCAGCGGCGGCCGCCCGCCCGCCATCCGTAATAGCACGTTATACCTGCGCGTGCTCGGCCTGCTGCGACCCTACGGCTGGCTGCTGCTGGGGGCGACGCTGGCCACACTGGGCTTCGCCGCCTTCGACGCCTTCTCCTTCGTCATGATCGTGCCCTTCCTGCGCGCGCTCACGGGCGATACCGGCAGCGGCGCCATCAGCGGCATGGATCGCCTGCTGCACGCCACGGTGGGCCGCATCATCGATCTCACATTGCCGCCCGCGCGCATTCTGCCCGTCATTGTCGTATTCATGTTCGTGGTGTTCCTGATCAAGAACGTCTTCGACTACCTGCAGACCGTGCTGGTGGTGCGCCTCGAGCAGTCCGTCATGCGTGACCTGCGCAACCGTGTCTACGATCACCTGCTCGAGCTGGACCTGCGCTTCTTCGGCCGCACCAAGGCGGGCCAGATCATCGCCCGCCTCACCGGCGACATTGAGCAGCTGCGCACCCTCGTCACCCGCAATGTCGCCACGCTCGTCACTTCCGTGCTCCAGATCAGCCTCGCACTGACGCTCATGCTGCTCGTGTCCGTGCGCCTGACGCTGGCCGCCGCGGTCGTGCTGCCTGCCATGTTCGGCATCTGGAAGGGACTGTTAGCGAGACTGCGTCGCGGCGACCACCGCATTCTCTATCTGGGCGGCGAGGTAACATCGCATTTGCAGGAGACCGTCAGCGGCATCCGCCAGGTCAAGGCCGCGGCCGCGGAGCCGTTCGAAGGGGGTCGCTTCCACGCCCTGACCGGCGCGTACTACCGCGCCGTGGTGCGCAACGAGCACGTGCGCGCGCTCGCCGGACCCCTCGCCGAAACGCTCGGCTCACTGGGCACGGTCCTGCTGCTCTGGTACGGCGCCCGCCTCGTGCTGGCCACGCCGCCCGAGGTCTCCGGCGTCAACTTCATCCTGCTGCTCAGCTACAGCCTCAAGATGTACTCGCCCGCGAAATGGCTGGCCAAATTCCCGTCCATGGTGCAGCCCGGCCTGGTGGCCGCGGAACGCGTCTACGAATTCGTCGACACGCCCATCGAGATGGAAGATCCGCCCGATGCGCGGCGCTTCACCGGCTTCCGCAACGCCATCCGCTTCGATGATGTCAGCTTCGCCTACGTGCCCGGCGAGGATGTTCTGGAACACGTGTCGTTCGAAGTGCGACCCGGTGAGGTCGTGGCGCTCGTCGGACCCAGCGGCGCCGGCAAGACCACGCTCGTCGATCTGGTCGCGCGCTTCTACGACCCCACCGCCGGTCGCATCACCATCGATGGCGACGACCTGCGCACCTTCTCCGCCCGCTCCCTGCGCAGCGGCTTCGGCATCGTCACGCAGGAGACGGTGCTGTTCCACGACACGGTGCGCAGCAATATCGCCTATGCCCTGCCCGGCTCCTCGTTCGAAGCGGTCGAGCGCGCGGCCAGGGCCGCCAATGCCCACGAATTCATCAGCCGGCTGCCGCAGGGCTATGACACGCTGTTAGGAGAACGCGCCACCCGCCTGTCCGGCGGACAGCGCCAGCGCATCGCCATTGCCCGGGCCATCCTGCGCGATCCGCCCATCCTGGTGTTCGACGAAGCCACGTCCGCGCTCGACTCGGAATCCGAACGGCTCGTGCAGGAAGCCATCGAGCGGCTGCTCACGGGCCGCACCGTCTTCGTCATCGCGCATCGCCTGTCCACCATCCGCCACGCCGATCGCATCCTCGTCCTCGATGAGGGCCGCGTCGTGCAGCAGGGCAGTCACGACTCCCTCCTCACGCAGGACGGCCTCTACGCGCACCTCTATCGCCTGCAGTTCCAGCTGAGCGACGCGACGCCCGCCGCCGGGCCCGCGTAACCCACTGTCTCGCGCTCATGGACGCACGGCTAACGAATCGTTCGGGCGACGTCTCCCGTCCGGCTCCCGGTCCCGGCGGCCTGCTTCCCGGCATCCGTAATATCCGGATCGTATTGCTCACCGGACTCGGCGATGTCGTCCACGGCCTGCCCCTCGCCTGCGCACTGAAACGCGCACGGCCGGATTGCCGCATTACCTGGGTCGTCGAACCCATGCCCGCGGGCATCCTCGAGGGACACCCGGCCATCGATCGCGTGGTCGTCTTCCACAAACGCGAGGGCTGGCGGGGTGTGCACGCGCTGCGCGCCGCGCTGCGCGCTGCGCCGCGGCCCGACCTCACGCTCAATCTCAATGTCTACTTAAAGAGCGTGTTTCCCACCGTGCTCGCACCCGCGCGTCGCCGGCTCGGGTTCGACCGGGCACGCACGCGCGACGGCGTCGCGCTGTTCTGCAACGAACACGTGCCCGCCCGTCCGCGCGCCCACACCATGGACATGTTCCTGGAATTCCTCGCGCACCTGGGCGTGCCCGCCGAGCCCGTCGAGTGGCGACTCGATGCCGCCGCGCGCGAGCTCGCGCCCGAAGTCGCAAGGCTGCTGCACGACATCGATCGGCCCATCGCCGGCGTCGTGCCCGCGTCCGCGAATCCGAAGAAGGACTGGGTGCCGGAACGGTATGTGCCGCTGGTCGAGCGCATGTACGACGAGCTGGGTCTCCAGCCTGTGCTGCTCGGCGGACCGGGCGCACGCGAGACCGCTGTCGCGCAAATGATCGTGCAGCGCGCACGCACGCCCGTGGTCAATGCCCTCGGCGATGGCATCCGCAGGCTGCTCTGCCTGATCCGCGCCAGCCGCGTGCTCATCGCACCCGACACCGGGCCTGTGCACATTGCGCGTGCCCTCGAGATCCCTGTCGTCGGGCTCTACGGCCACACCAACCCATGGCGAGTCGGACCCTGGCATCGCTACCAGGACCTCTGGATCGACCGGTACACGGACGAAGGTGCGTCGCCCGATCCATCCCGCTTCGACCCGAAACACGGCCGCATGGAAACCATCACCGCCGAAGAGGTCCTGGAGAAGGCAAGGGACGCACTAACAGTTACATATCAACCACCTGGCCAGGATCGGAATTCCCTGTCCGTTCCCAGCCCGAGCCCGAGCCCCGGCCCGCGATGCTAGTCCTCCACGTCGACGGATCCGGCCGCTGGGGCGGCGGCCAGAACCAGGTTCGCCTGCTGATGCGCGAGCTGGCCGGGTACAGCGTCGAGCAGGTCTGCCTGTGTCCCGCCGGCAGCCCGCTGTCCGTACGCCTCAATGCGGAAGGCCTGCCCGTGCAGACCGTGCGCTGGGAAGGTGGCGCTGACTTCCGTGTCAGCAGAGCCGTGTATCGTCAGGCAAAGACCGCGGACATCGTGCACTGTCACGACGGCCACGCGCTGCAGCTCTCACTGCTGCCGGCGCGTCTGCGGCGCAAGCCCGTCGTGGCCACGCGCCGCGTGCATTTCCGCGCCCGGCCACGCGTCTGGAACCGCGCCACCCGCGTCATCGCCATTACCGAAGCCGTGAAGCGGCGCCTGCTCGAGTGCGCGGTCGACGAGGCCCGCATTCGCGTCATCCCCGACGGCATCGACATCGATGAAGTGCGCAGCCTGCCACTGGCTTCACCGGGCCTGCGCGATCGCCTCGCGATTCCCGCCGACACCTTCGTCGCCGGCAACGTCGGCGCACTGTTCGAGTTCAAGAACCAGAAGATCATTCCGCGCGCGGCGGCGCATGAACGCCGCATCATATGGACCATCATCGGCGATGGGCCGGAGCGGCCCGTCATAGAAGCGGCCATCGCCGCGCACGGCGTGGGTGTCAACATGAGGCTGGCGGGCGCGGCGTCGGATGCCCGGCTCTACATCCGCGAGTTCGACGTGTTCATCTTCACTTCGAAGGGCGAGGGCCTGGGCACGAGCATCCTCGATGCCATGGCGCTGGACGTGCCCGTCATTGCCTTCGCCGATGCCGGCCCCGGCGAGGTGCTGGGACCGGTGCACGAGCAGACCGGCTGCAGCCTGGTCCCGCCCGATGATGCCGCGGGACTGGCCGCGGCGGTGCGCCGCGTGTGCGATAACCCGGAGTTAAGGGAGCGCATGATCCTGGCGCAGCGCGTCCGGCTCGAGGACTTCCGCATCCAGGGCGCCACCAGTCGCACCGTGGCCCTCTACCACGAGCTGCTGGCCCGACCGTGAGCGGCAGCCGTCCGCCGAGGTTCGCACACCGCGCCGAGTACGCGCTCTTCAACGCCGCCATCCGCGCGGTATCCGGTCTGTCGGATCGCGGTGCGGCGAGCTTCAGCGGCCGGCTCGGTCGCTTCGCGTACCACGCGCTCCGCCTGCGCCGCAATGTCGTCGAAGCCAATCTGCGCCGCGCCTTCCCCGCAGCAGACGCCGCCTGGATCCGGCAGACAGCGGCCGGCGCCTATGCGCACCTTGTGCGGGAAGCGCTCGCCACCATCCGCTTCACGCCGCGCGGCCGCGACGCGATTGTCGCCAACGCCACGTGGGAAGGATTCGAGGTGCTGCACCGGGGTCTCGAGCGTGGCCGCGGCGTCGTGCTCTTCGGCGGCCACCTCGGCAACTGGGAGCTGGGCGCAGGCGTCATCGCATTGCAGGCGCCGCTCGACTTCGTCGTGCGCAGGCTCGGTAACCCGCTGTTCGATCGCGACGTTGCCCGCAACCGCGAAAGCCTGGGTATCGGCCTGTTCGACCGCCACGAAGCCACGCGCCTGACACTGAACGCGCTGCGCGACAACCGCGTCGTCGGATTCCTCGCCGATCAGGATGCGCGCGACGCGGGCGCGTTCGTGCCGTTCTTCGGGACGCTGACCTCAACGCCGCGCGGGCCCGCGCTGCTCGCACTGCGCGCCGGCGCCATCGCCGCCATGATGGTGCCGTTGCGTCAGCCCGATGGCCGCCTGCACGTACGCATCTCGCTGCTCGAGAGTGACCGCGAGGGCGAAACCGACGCCGCGGTATGGCGCCTGACTGCGGCTTACAGCCAGGCGCTGGAACAGGCCGTGCGCTCCGCGCCCGAGCAGTACTTCTGGCACCACCGCCGCTGGAAAACGAAGCCGCCACCCGGCGAAACGCCCCCCGCCGCCGCGGGGTAGCAGTCCCAGCCTTGCGCGGGCTTGATAACGGGCCGTCCGCTCGTACGTTGTGCGCGACCCCATCCCGCTCACACACCTCCTGACAGGAACGGATCCACGAGCCGGTGATCTATTACTGCATTCCCGCGCATAACGAGGAAAAAACCGTTGGTGTCGTCCTGTGGAAGCTGCGGCAGGTGATGGCCGCGTTCCCGCGCGACTACCAGATCCTCGTTGCCGACGACGCCTCGACTGACCGCACGCACGAAATCCTCGATCCGTATCGCCGCGTCCTGCCGCTGCTGCTGATGCGCAATCGCGAACGCCGCGGGTACGCCGCCACGCTCGAAATGCTGCTGCGCGAAGCGGTGCGCCGCTCGCGTTACCCGCGCCGTGACGTGATCGTCGTGCTGCAGGCGGACTTCACGGATGACCCCGAGGAAGCGACCACGCTGCTGCGTCGCATCGAATCCGGTGCCGACGTCGCCCCGGCCGGACCGGTCACCGACGCGTCTCGACCCCGGCTGTCCGAGCGCCTCGCGCGCGCCTGGGCTCGTCGCCTGCTGCGTCGTTTCGAATGGCCGCCTGACGCCGACCCGCTCTCCTCTCTCGCCGCCTATCGCGTGTTCTGCGTGCGCAAAGCCATCGACGCGCTCGAGGGAGGCAGGTTGCTCGCATGCGATGGCGCCGCCGCCAATGCCGCACTGCTGCGCGCTGCGGCACCGCACGCCCGCCGCATCGAGGCCGCGCCCATCACACACCACCCGGAGCGTGCGCAGCGTGCGCGCCGTTTCGACCCGCTTGGCCTGATCCGGGAAGTACGTCGCTTCGTGAAGGGCGGCGCGCCCGCCGAGATGCTCGCCGTGGACGCGCTCGCGCCCGACGAAATCGTGGGCGACCTGTCCACGCTTCAAGGCCCCGCCGGAAATGGTCGGAGTGAAGGCGACGACGAGTCGGAAACTCCCGTGCAACCCGCCAACGGCGAACGCCGCCGTCCGCGTCCGGAGCGGCCGCCTCGCCGGCGCGGCGAAAATTCCGGCGAGGCAGGCCGCCGTCCGCGCCAGGATCGGAAACCAGCGCCTGCGGCCGCCGGCGAAGCGGCCGACGGTCCGGAGGGACCGGGCGAGCCCGGCCAGCAACGCCGGAACAGCCCACGCCGTCGGCCTGACAGCAGGCCTCGCCGCGAGCGCGGGCCACGCGGCGACCGTCCGCAATCGCCTTCGCCGGCGTCCGCTCAGGCGGACGACGCCGGCGCCGCAGTCACGTTGCCAGCCGCGGTCGAGGCGCCGCAGGGCGTCTCCGACGACCTGGATGGAGTGCCGATTGATCAGGCGCAAACACCTGTTGTAGAGGGAGATGGACAACTTCGGCCGACGCGCAGGCGGCGCGGCCGGCGAGGCGGCAGGGGTCGGCGAGGCGGGCGCAGGCAGCCTGGCACCGATGCTGCCTCTACACCCATGGAGGAACCACAGGAAGACGCTCCCCCAGGCGATGGAAACGCTGGATGACCTCGCTCTTTCGGTTGTTGACGGCCGCTACTGTGGTCGGCGCCAGTGCGGCGCCGATTCAGGCGCAGTCATCCGCCACGAAGACCGTTTCGTTCCCGGTCGCACCGGTTCCATTCGGGCCCGGCGAGGTCATGAATTACAGGGTCGACTGGGGTGTGTTCGGCACTGTCGGCGAAGGCCGCATGGAAGTGGGTTCCATCGACACAGTCGATGGTCATTCCACCTATCACATCAGCTTCAAACTGAAGGGCGGCATTCCGCTGGCGCGCGTCGATGATCTGCTCCAGTCCTGGCTCGACGTCTCCAGCCTGGTGTCACGCCGCTTCGAACAGAATCAGCACGAGGTGAAGTACAAGCGGCACTTCATTACCAGCTTCTTCCCCGAGGAAATGCGCTGGCAGCGCGAGGACAACAAGAACGAGAAGGGCGAGCTGCCCACCGCCGAGCCGCTCGACGATGTGTCCTTCCTCTATTTCGCGCGCACCCTGCCGCTCGAAGTCGGCCAGAGCTACACCTTCAACCGCTACTTCAAGGCCGACGGCAATCCGGTCATCATCAAGGTGCTGCGCAAGGACACGCTGAAGATCGGCAAGCAGGTGTACCCCACCATCGTGGTGCAGCCCATCATCAGGACCCGTAACGCGCTGTTTGCCGAGGGCGGCGAGGCCGAGGTGCACTTCAGTGATGATGAGCGACGACTCATCGTCTACCTGCGCGTCAAGCTCTCCATCGCCACGGCGAAGTTCTATCTGCTGAACTACACGCCCGGCGCGCAGCTGGTGACCGGCACGCCCTCCGGCGGCAGCGGAGCCACGCGGTGAGCGACGCGCCCCGGCAGCGCTCCCCGAGCGATGTGCCGGAGATCGACGCGTCGCGCATCCGCACGGTTCCCGTCAGCGCCCGCCCCAACAAGGTCGACGCCAGCCAGTTCGCGCATCCCCCCGGCGAGGACCGCAGCTTTACCGCATTCATCGACGCGCTGCCCGATATCCTCGAGGCCCGCAGCTTCCTCGCCGTGGTCGACGCTCTTGCTGCCGCCGCGAGACAGCGCCGCGGCGTGCTCTGCATGCTGGGTGGCCACGTCGTCAAGACCGGCCTGTCGCCCATCCTGATCCGCCTCATGGAACAGGGTGTTATCACACACCTCGCCAGCAACGGCAGCGCCGTCATTCATGACTACGAAATGGCCCGCTGGGGAGGGACCAGTGAAGACGTGGAAGCCGGCCTCGCCGATGGCAGCTTCGGCATGGCCGAGGAAACCGGCCAGGAGATCAACCAGGCCATCACGCACGGCGCCAAGCAGGGCAACGGCCTCGGAGAATCGCTTGCCGAAGCCCTCGCCGCCCGCCCGGACCTGCGGCAGCCGGAGCTGTCACTGCTGCTGGCCGCACGCCGCCTCGGCATCGGCTTCACCGTGCACGCCGCCATTGGCGCGGAAATCACGCACCAGCACCCCGCCGCCGACGGCGCCGCCATCGGCCAGACCAGCCTCACCGACTTCCGCCGCCTGGCCGCGCACCTCGAACGCGTCGAGGAAGGCGTGGTGCTCAACTTCGGCTCCGCTGTTATCATGCCCGAAGTCTTCCTCAAGGCGCTTACTGTCTGCCGTAACATCCACCACGGCACCCCCCGCCGCTTCACGGCCGCCGACTTCGACATGATACGCCAGTACCGGCCCCGCGTGAACGTCGTGGAGCGCCCCACCCGCACCGGCGGCGGCACCGGCTACCAGCTCACCGGCCACCACGAAATCATGATCCCGCTCCTCGGCTGGGCCGTTCTCACACGGCTCTCACCGCAAGAGCACGCGGAGGGCGTGGCGTAATTCAGACGGGTCGCATGCAGGTCAGGGGATTTCTGACAGAATACTTGTCAACGGATTCTGAGTACGCAGGCTGGAAGCGCTGGCACCCTGTTACCACGAAACGCGGAGCTGACTTCCCGCCACCCGCCGTGCTCCACATCAACACCTCCGTCACCCACCAACCCGCCCCCTGCCCGACCCCATCGTCCTGCACTTGTCCCTGATCCCATCTGTTATCGGACCGTCCTGGCATTCTTGCATTCCGGCCGCCGTCCGAATCGGCGTGACCCGCCGCAGCATGAGAAGTGGTCAGTCGATTTCGGTATGGGACGCAGGTATGGGCGGGCGTGGCGGAAGGAAAGAACGCCAAGACGGTCCGCTACCGCACCCCTCCGCTTCCTCCGCGGTGAGCGCGCGGAGGCCTAATGGCGGAGTGAGCGGTAGAGCCGGTCGCTGAGCGAGGCGGCCAGAGGTACGCCCAGGGTAAGCAGCCCGCCGGCGATGGCGCCCAGCGCGTTGGAGTTCTGCCGCTCGCTGCTGATGGCGAGGGCATAACCGGGCATTAGCGCCATGGTGGCGCCCACGGCGGCCGGGATCACCATCCCCTTCGACAGATGGGTCTTGCCGCCCAGGCTCGCACCGAACGCACCGCCAAGGGCTGGCAGCACCATGGCCGCCACGGCCGAGCCGACGGTGGGCCAGGTGTCGCATTTCGTGATGATGCTGTCCTTCGCCGGACTGCGCAGCGCAATGCACTGGTTGGCCGCGGTCACGCCCAGCGCCAGCCCCGCCGCGCTGCCCACCAGCGAATAGGCGAAAGCACGGCTGAACGGATGCGGCCGCGGATCGAGCGTCCAGTCGAACGGCCGTAGTCCACGCGTCGGTAACGTCCGCGCCGCGCCCGGTCTCCGCGTCTCGATCAGAAGCGCCCCGTACATCGCACCGGTGCCGTAACGCACGCCCGCTTCGGAGGCCTGTACCACCTCCATGCTCTCGATCATCTCCAGACTCAGCGTGCTGTACAGCGTGGTGGGGTTGTTGATGGGTACGCCATTGAGAAAGACTGCAGGTGAATGGCAGGCCCGGTCCTCGGTCGCGCGGATGCTGCGCAGCTCGATGCAGATATCCCCGCCTACGATCTTCTCCTGGCGCCGCACGTGCACACCCGGCACGCGCTGCTGCAGCACGTCGCCTACACCCAGGCCCTTGGACAGGCTGCTCTCGATCTCATCCCGCGTAACCACATTCTGTCGCGTGCCCTGGGCCCGGCCGGGCGTGGGTGCATCCGGCACGACGACGTTCAGCGGCTCCAGGTGAATGGCGCTGGGCGAGAGCGCCAACCGGATGGCCACTTCCTGTCCCGCCACCACCTCGACGCGCGTCTTGCGATCGCCGTACGCAATGTGGCTGACGCCGAGCACATAGCTGCCAGCAGGCACGTCCTGGAACGAGAACACGCCGTGATCATTGGTAAGGACCGTGCGCGAGGTGCCGCCGATCAGAATGGATGCGCCCACCACCGGCGCGCGCGTCGACGAATCCACGACCAGACCCCGCAACGAGCCACTCTGCGCGCGTGCCTGCCCGGGCACGATCAGCATCGTCGTCAGCAGGACGGACGCACAGGCGACACGCAGCCATCCGGGCCGGCTCGCTTCCGGGCAGCGGCGCGCTCCGCTTTTTCGGGTGCGGTGCTCGTCTGTCATAGCACTCAGCCGATCCGGCCCCGATGCCAGCACTGCGGTCGGGTGTCGAAAGGGTTCTGTTCGATCCGGGGGGAATGGTTGGACCGAACCCTGGCCGTGCATGCGCCGCTTGCGGGCGCACACACGAATATAGCAACGCCGGAGCCATTGCGGGCCTGACATGAACCTCCTCCGTTCCCTGCGTCCGACCCCGCGGTGCATCCCGATGCCCGGCCCCATGCAGGTTCACAGGTTCAACCGATATCGCACGCGCGCCGCGCCCGCGCGCGGTGCCACGCGAGGCTTCGGCGAGCCCAGCGCGCTGCCCCGCGGTCACCAGAGGCACAGCCGTCCATGAAGGCACGCGATCTCACTATTTCCGAACCCTGGCCCCAGCCCGAGCCCAGCCCCCCGGAACCAGAGGCTAAACCCGTAGCCCCAGCCCCGAGCCCAGCCCGAGCGACGAGCCCCAGCCCGAGCCCTGAGCCCCAGCCCGCCATTCCCGAGCAACCAGCCCCAGCAATCAGACCAAGCAACGCCTGTCAGGAAGTGACACTCGAATGACAAATGGCTGTGCTGTCTCATTCGGGGTCGTTCGCGCGTTCCCGACAAGTTGCGCACATATCGATAGTCAAGAATACCGGGTCATCAGGGCCGGCCGGACAGGTCATTTTCCGGTGCGGTCAGCCTGTCTTTTTCAGTCTGCAGGACCGATTCGGCCTACGTCTGAATCGGGGCAGCGGTATCCCTGTATGCGCATGCGCATACGCACGCGAATGCGGGAGTCGTTTCGGGTTTTTCAGCAAACCTTGTCCAAGGAGGTGGGAAGTATGCCGCAAGCTCTCCCAGGAAGAGCGGGCGCGCGCGCCGTCCGGCTCCGGGCCGCATTCGCGGCCGCAGGCCTGCTGTCGCTGCTGTTCACCGCACCGCGCTCCGCGGCCGCGCAGGCGACAGGTACCGTGCACGGCAGCGTTACGGAAACCGGCACGGGGAAGCCGATGGTCGGCGCTCAGGTCTCGATCAAGGGGACAACGCACGGCTCACTCACCGATGCCTCCGGCAACTACACCATTGCAGGCGTCCCGGCGGGCCCTGCTACCATTCGCGTGGAATCCATTGGCTTCAAGACCATTGAGCAGGCTGTAACCGTAGCGGGCGGGCAGACCGCAACCGCCAACTTCCAGCTGCAGCAGTCCGCGATCGGCCTGGACGAAATCGTGGTTACCGGAACCGCGGGCCGTACGGCCAAGCGCGCAGTCGGCAACTCCGTCGGTTCGATCAAGGCCGCGACCATTACCCAAGTCGCGCCCATCGACAACGTGCAGCAGCTGATCCAGGGCCGCACACCGGGCGTGACGCTGCTCGCGTCCACGGGCGTGGTGGGTGGCAGCTCACGCATCCGCATTCGCGGCGCCGGTTCGATCAATGCGGGCAATGACCCGGTCGTCTACGTCGACGGGATCCGCATTCAGTCCGGCACGCAGTCAACTGAAGGCAACACCGCGCAGGGCATCAGCATGCTCGAATCGATCAACCCGGCCGACATTGAGTCGATCGAGGTGATCAAAGGCCCTGCGGCCGCAACGTTGTACGGCGCCGAAGCGGCGGCCGGTGTGCTCCAGATCATTACCAAGAAGGGTCGCCCGGCCGAGGGCCTGCAGTGGACGGCGAACATGGAGTACGGCCAGGTGGACTGGAACCTCGATCAGCCCACCACCTACTGGCTCTGCACCGACTCCAACATCGACAACGCCGTGACGTATCCGGGCTGTCAGGTGTTCAGCAAGAGCGACCCGCTGGACAAGCGGATTCTCGTCGATCACCCGTTCGACATGGGCAACCGCTCGCCGGGCGTGTACAAACAGCTGCAGGACAAGGGGCTGCCCACGGACCACTTCGCCTGCCTGTTCCCTCAGCAGACGCCCTGTCAGCCCAATCCGATCCGCGTCGGCGACCTGTGGAACGGCAACATGTCGGTGCGCGGCGGCGGCCAGAGCTACAACTTCTACATGTCGGGCGAGAAGTCGGATGAGCAGGGCACTTTCTACAACAACATCAACCGGCGCACGGCGGGACGGGCCAATTTCGGGTTCGTGCCGTCGCAGCAGCTGAACTTCGCGGTGAACGTGGGCTACGCGCTGCTGGACCAGCGCATTCCGCAGTCCGACAACTCGTCCAACAGCATCCTGCGGAACTCCTTCCGCGCGCGTGCCGGCGCCGCCAACGACCAGTTCCTGCCCGGTTACCGCAACTTCATTCCCGAGCTGAGCAACAAGTACGACCGCGACGTGAAGGCGGAGCGGCTCACGCTCGGCATAACAACGAATTACAACCCGTGGCGCTGGTTCCAGAACCGGCTGGTGGTCGGGCTCGACCGGAACGATCGCAGCAATCGCACATTCAACCAGATCGATCAGACCGGCCTCGCGCCCTTCGGCGCCAATGCCGCCACCGGCACAGTGTCCATCGACTATCCGCTGCAGTACCTGTGGACGGTCGACTACTCGGGCACGGTCACGGCAAACCTGTCACAGAACTACACGTCCACCTTCTCCACCGGCATGCAGCTGAACAAGCGCCGGTCGTCGAACGTGGGCATCTCCGGCCAGGGTCTGGTGTCCAACAGCCTGAACCTGGTCAGCGCCGCGGCGACCCGCTCCTCCAGCCAGAGCTTCTCGGAGCAGACGTCGCTGGGCTTCTACGTGCAGGAGCAGGTGGGCTTCAAGGACCGCCTGTTCGGCACGGCGGCCGTGCGCGTGGATGACAACTCCGCGTTCGGCAAGGACTTCTCGCTGGTGGTCTACCCGAAGGCCTCACTCAGCTACGTGATCTCGGAGGAGAGCTTCTTCCACGTACCCTGGATCAACGAGCTGAAGCTGCGCGGCGCGTGGGGCCAGGCCGGCAACGCACCGGCGCCGTTCTCCGCGGACCGCACCTACACGTCCGATCGCTCCGTAGTGGGTGATGCGGCTGTCAACACGGTTCGGCCGTCCGCCTATGGCAACCCCAACCTGAAGGCGGAGACCGGCCAGGAGATCGAGCTGGGCTATGACGCTTCACTCTTCGGGGGGCGCGTCAGCACTGAGTTCACCTACTACAACAAGTCGACGAAAGACGCGCTGATCCCTGTTTCCGACCCGCGCTCCTCCGGCTTCAGCGGCACGCACCTCATCAACGTCGGCGAGATCAACAACCACGGCGTCGAGCTGTCCGTGGACGCTTCACCGGTGCGCAAGCCGAACCTGCAGTGGGACGTGATCGCCACGTTCGCCTCGAACCACAACAAGCTGGTCAGCTTCGGCACGGACGCGCAGGGGAATCCCACGCTCAACGAGCTCACGTTCGGCGAGTTCGCGAGCGTGCAGCGTCACCGCGAGGGCTATCCGCTGGGTGGCTACTGGGCCACGGACGTGCAGCGCGATGCCAGCGGCAATCCGATCCTGAATGCCAACGGAGCAGCTACCACAGTCACCTGCATCTGGGACGTGCAGCACCCGGAGAACTGCGGGGAGACCTACGTCGGGCCCATGCTGCCCACGCGTCAGGTGGGGCTGACCAACACGCTGAATCTCCTGGGCGCCCTCCGTCTCTATGCCTTCCTCGACTACCAGGGCGGCCAATACCAGTGGTGCGCGCTATGCTCCGTGCGCACGCGCATCGACCAGAACACGCAGCAGATCAACGACCCCAACCTGGACCCGGTCCAGAAGGCGGTGCTGCTCTCGCTGCAGACCAAGACGTTCATTATGCCCGCGGATTTCCTCAAGCTGCGTGAGCTTTCCGCCACGTATACGCTGCCCAGGCGCTGGACCTCGCGCTACGGCTTCAGCCGCGCCGCGATCACGGTCTCGGGTCGCAATCTCTGGCTGTCCACCAAGTACAAGGGCAGCGCGGATCCGGAAGTGGCGTTCACCAGCACGGCTGACTTCACGACATTGGACTACGCGTCCATCCCGCAGCTGCGGCGCTGGCTCATTTCCATGGCCTTCAACTTCTAGCGCTACGGCGAACGACAAGGAGAAAGGGACCTGTATGCAGACTCGAACCAACGCATTTCGCCGCGGCGCCGCTGTACTGGCCGCGTGCGCGGCCCTGGCGTTCGCGGGCTGCAGCACCGTCGACAAGCTGCTGGCGGCCGATAACCCGGCCGCCATTGATGAGACCCAGCTGAACGACGCGACGCTGGTCAACATCATGGTGAACAGCGTGATTGGCGCGCTTACCAACTACTACGCCGACGATCTGATCTGGCGCGGCGAGATGTTCACGGATGAGGAGATCACGGGCATCAACTGGGAGCAGACGGCCCGCCTCAACCTGCGCATCGTGCAGTACAATGAAGGCGATGCCGACATCATGTTCCGCGATGTCAGTCGGTACCGTTTCCTCGCGGACAGCATCCCTGGGCGCTTCCGGACGCTGCTCAGCGATCCCAGCAAGGACCGGCGCATGGCGTTGATCCTCGCCCACGCCGGCTACTCGTACACGTTGATGGCAGAAACCATGTGCGAGGCCACCATTAACGTGGGTGCCAAGATCTACTCGCCCAAGGAACTCGCGCAGCTGGCGATTCCGAGGTTCGAGGAAGCCATCACGATCGCCAATGCGGTGGGCTCGACGGCCACTGACGTTGCCAACCTGGCGCGCGCCGGTCTGGCCCGCGCCGCGCTGCTCGCCGGCGACAAGGCGAAGGTGATGTCCGCGGCGCAGCAGGTGCCCGCCAACTTCGTCTGGTGGGTCGAGTACAAGGACCAGATCGTCAACGATCCACTCGCCGGCGACGTCACGGGCGCCAACCACAACATTGGCGTGTCACCCAAGTTCCTGAACGGCACGTTCGGCACGCAGAACCTGGTGGCAACGCAGACGGATCCCCGCATCCAGCACACCACCAGCTGGAGCTTCGGTCACAACGCGCTTACCAAGCTGTACAAGCCCTACCAGTCGCTGCCCTACAGCGGCTACAATGCGCAGACGCAGGCGACCGGTGGCAAGCCGATCCTGTACGCCAACGACACGGACATCAAGCTCGCCTCGTATCTCGAAGCGATGCACGACTACTACGAGGCCGCCGGTCCGAGCGGCACCGGCCCGCTGGGCACCACGCTCGACTTCGTCAATTCGCGGCGGGCCTACGGCAACCAGACAGCCGTGAATCTGTCCGGCCGTGACCTCATGCTCGAGCTGCACGAGCAGCGCGCGCGTGACACCTACCTGGGTGGCAATCGCCTCGGCGACCTGCGCCGCTGGATGACGCAGACGGCAGCCGAAGGGGGTGGCGACTTCTTCCCGACGGGCATTCACCCGAACCCCGAGTGGGGCCCCTACGGCACCGCCACGTGCTTCCCGCTGCCCAGCACCGAGTACGTCGGCAACCCCAACATCAAGCGTACGTCCTGATCGCGGGGATCGCATAACAAGCAGTTAGAGGGGCGCGGCGAGTGATCGCCGCGCCCCTGCGCGCTTTCCCGCCCGTGCACGACCGCCAGATTCCGTTCCCCTGCTGCCCCCTGTGTGATGACGCCGTTCTCTGATGCCCTGAGGCCCCAGTGTGATGATGTCGTTCCTCTATGACCCCTGAACCTCTCGTCAGCCTCCGTGTGATGATGTCGTTCCTCTGTGGCCCCTGAGGCCTCTGTGTGATGAGGTCGTTCGCCGGCCCGGCCGTGGCGCCCGGGCCCAAAGCACCCAATTGGCCAGCCTGCAACCACCGCCGCTTGCCCAACGCGTCCTTTCTCCCCATATTGCCGCTACTCGAACAAAACACGGATCGCATACCTGATCCGTTGATCGCAGGGGACAGACGGGGCCACGACGCAGTTTCCGCAGCCAGGAAAGTCGTGTTTCTCCGGTAACAGCCCAAAAAGCAGCGACAAGCGGTGCCCGCGCGGATCCGAGTCCCATCGGACCCGGCTCTTGGTTTTTCTTCGCGCGGTGCCGGGACCGCAGGTGACGTCCACAGGGGGACGTGCCGGCGGTGCAATGGTCATTTTCGACCACGGGGGGGCCTGAGTCCCATCCCCGGGGAATGCCCGGCATTACAACACGTCCACAGGAGGCTCTACTCACAACAGGAGGAAGCAATGTTGCGCGTTCTCACCCGCAGCACGGCTGGCGCCGTTGCCATCGGGCTCGTTGCGGCGTTTGCGAGACCCGGGCCGGTGGCGGCACAGTCGACAGGAACGGTCCGTGGCACCGTAACCGAGACGGGCACGGGCCAGCCGCTGGTGGCAACCCAGGTCTCCATCAAGGGCAGCAACCACGGCGGACTGACAGACGCGAACGGCACGTTCACGATCGAGGGTGTGCCCACGGGTCCTGCTACCGTGCGCGTCGAGTCCATCGGCTTCAAGACCATCGAGCGGTCCGTCACTGTGGCCGCCGGCCAGACGACGGTGGTCAATTTCCAGCTGCAACAGTCGGCGATCGGCCTGGACGAGATCGTGGTCACGGGCACCGCGGGCCGCACGGCCAAGCGGGCGATTGGTAACAGTGTGTCATCAATCAAGGCCGCCGAGATCACCGAGGCTGTTCCCATCGACAATGTGCAGCAGCTGATCCAGGGCCGTACCGCAGGCGTCACCATGCTCGCCTCCACCGGTGTGGTAGGTGGCAGCTCGCGCATTCGTATTCGTGGCGCCAGCTCGCTGAACGCGGGCAACGAGCCGGTGGTCTACGTGGACGGCATTCGCGTGCAGTCCGGCACGGCCACGACGTCGGGCAACACGGCGCAGGGCATCAGTCTGCTGGAGACCATCAACCCGGCAGACATTGAGTCGATCGAGGTGATCAAGGGACCGGCGGCCGCGACGTTGTACGGTGCGGAAGCGGCGGCCGGTGTGCTCCAGATCATCACCAAGAAGGGTCGCCCATCGCAAGGACTCCAGTGGACGACTAACATGGAGTATGGCCAGGTGGACTGGAATCTCGATCAGCCCACGACGTACTGGCTGTGCACGGACGCGAACATTGACAACCCGACGACCTACCCGGGCTGCCAGGTGTTCGACAAGAGCATGGCGCTGGACCAGCGCATTCTCGTCGATCACCCGTTCGACATGGGCAACCGCTCACCCGGCGTGTACAAGCAGCTGGAAGCCAAGGGCCTGCCGACCGACCGCTTCGCCTGCCTGTTCCCGCAGCAGACGCCCTGTCAGCCCAATCCCATTCGCGTAGGCGACATGTGGAACGGCAACATGTCCGTCCGCGGCGGCGGTCAGAACTACAACTTCTACATCTCGGGCGAAAAGGCGGACGAGCAGGGCACGTTCTACAACAACATCAACCGGCGCACGGCGGGGCGGGCCAACTTCGGGTTCGTACCCTCGCAGCAGCTGAACTTCTCGGTGAACGTGGGCTACGCGCTGCTGGACCAGCGCATTCCGCAGTCCGACAACTCGTCCAACAGCATTCTGCGCAACTCCTACCGCGCGCGGGCCGGCGCCACCAACGACCAGTTCCTGCCCGGCTACCGCAACTTCATTCCCGAGCTGAGCAACAAGTACGACCGTGATGTGAAGGCGGAGCGGCTCACGCTCGGAATAACAACGAATTACAATCCTTTCCGCTGGTTCCAGAACCGTCTGGTCGTGGGCCTGGACCGCAACGACCGCAGCAACCGCGTGTTCAACCAGATCGACAACACCGGCCTCGCGCCCTTCGGCTCCAATGCCGCCGCCGGCAATGTGTCGATCGATTATCCGCTGCAGTATCTGTGGACGGTGGACTACACCGGAACGGCCACGGCGAACCTGTCGCAGAGCTACACGTCCACCTTCTCTACCGGCATGCAGCTGGTGAAGCGGCGTTCTTCCGACGTCGGCATTTCCGGGCAGGGCCTGGTTTCCAACAGCCTGAACCTGGTCAGCGCTGCGGCGAGCCGCTCTTCCAGTCAGAGCTTCTCGGAGCAGACATCGCTCGGCTTCTTCGTGCAGGAGCAGCTGGGCTGGAAGGACCGCCTGTTCGGTACGGCGGCCGTGCGCGTGGATGACAACTCGGCGTTCGGCAAGGACTTCTCGCTGGTGGTCTACCCGAAGGCTTCGCTCTCCTACGTGATCTCCGAGGAGAGCTTCTTCCACGTACCCTGGATCAACGAGCTGAAGCTGCGCGGCGCCTGGGGGCAGGCCGGCAACGCGCCCGCGCCCTTCTCCGCCGACCGCACGTACCGCTCCGACCGCTCGGTGGTCGGGGATGCCGCTGTCAACACGGTCCGGCCTTCCGCGTACGGCAATCCCAACCTGAAGGCAGAGACCGGGCAGGAGATCGAAGTGGGCTACGACGCGTCTCTCTTCGGTGGCCGTATCGGCACGGAGTTCACCTATTACAACAAGTCGACGAAAGATGCGCTCATTGGCGTGTCCGACCCGCGCTCATCGGGCTTCAGCGGCACGCACCTCATCAATGTCGGCGAGATCAACAATCACGGTGTCGAGCTTTCCGTCGATGCGTCCCCGCTGCGCAGTCCCAGTCTGCAGTGGGATGTGGTCGCAACCTTCGCGTCCAACCACAACAAGCTGGTCAGTTTCGGCACTGATGCGCAGGGCAATCCCACGCTCAACGAGATCGCCTTCGGCGAGTTCGCGAGCGTGCAGCGTCACCGTGAGGGCTATCCAATGGGCGGCTACTGGGCCACGGACGTCCAGCGTGATGCCAACGGGCAGCCCATCCTCAACTCGGCGGGTCAGGCCACACCCGTGTCCTGCGTGTGGGATGTGCAGCATCCGGAAAACTGCAACGAAACGTTCGTGGGGCCGCAGCTGCCCACCCGCCAGATCGGGCTCACCAACACCTTCAGCCTCCTGGGCGCTCTGCGGCTCTACGCCTTCCTCGACTACCAGGGCGGCCACTACCAGTGGTGCGCGCTCTGCTCCGTGCGCACGCGCATCGACCAGAACACGCAGCAGATCAACGATCCCAACCTCGACCCGGTAGAGAAGGCCCGGCTGCTATCGCTGCAGACGAAGGAGTTCATCTATCCGGCGGATTTCATCAAGCTGCGCGAGCTGTCTCTGACGTACACACTGCCTCGCCGCTGGGTGTCACGGTACGGCTTCAGCCGCGCCGCGCTCACGGTCTCCGGCCGCAATCTCTGGCTGGCCACGAAGTACAAGGGCAGTGCGGATCCGGAAGTCGCCTTCACCAGCACGGCCGAGTTCACAACGTCCGATTACGCCTCCATCCCGCAGCTGCGACGGTGGCTCATCTCCATGGCGTTCAACTTCTGATATGGCGAATCCCGCGAATTCGGAAAAACGAAAGGAGACAACCATGAGTATCCGGATCGAATCGCTTCGCCATGGGATGGGAATCCTGACGGCGGGCGCACTGCTGCTGCTTCCCGGCTGCAACGCCGTGGACAAGCTGCTCGAGGCCGACAACCCGGCCGCGATCGATGAGAGCCAGCTCAATGACGAGAGCCTCGTCAATGTCATGACCAACAGCGTGATCGGCGCGCTCACCAACATGTACTCGGATCCGTTCATCTGGCGTGGCAGCATGTTCACGGATGAGCAGGTGACGGGCATCAACTGGGAGCAGACGGCACGCCTGAATCTGCGCATCGTGCAGTACAACGAAGGCGATGCCGACGGCATGTTCAGCGCCACCAGTCGCTACCGCTCCCTGGCCGACAGCATTGCGGGACGGTTCCGTACGCTGCTCAAGAATCCCGCCAAGGATCGCCGCATGGCGCTGGTGCTGGCCCACGCCGGCTATTCGTACACGCTCATGGCGGAGGTCATGTGCGAGGCGACGATCAACGTGGGCGCCAAGATCTACTCGCCCAAGGAGCTGGCGCAGCTGGCGATTCCGAAGTTCGAGGAGGCCATCACGGTCGCCAATGCGGTGGGCTCGTCAGCCGCCGACATGGCCAATCTCGCACGAGTCGGGCTCGCCCGCGCGGCACTGCTGGCCGGCGACAACGCCAAGGTCATGGCCACGGCGCAGCAGGTGCCGGCCAGCTTCGTCTGGTGGGTCGAGTACAAGGACCAGGTCGTCAACAACATGCTGCAAGCGCGCGTCGACCGGCGCCAACCACGCGTTAGGTGTGCACCCGCACTTCCTGAACGGCGTTACGGCGAACAGGACGGCAAGACCGGTGACGCCGATGATCTGGTCGACACACAGACCGACCCCCGCATCCAGCACACCGTGGACTGGTCGTTCGGCCACAATGCGCTGACCAAGCTGTACAAGCCCTACCAGTCGCTGCCCTACAGCGGCTACAACGGTCAGACCATTGCGACGGGCGGCAAGCCCATCCTGTACGAACAGGACACCGACATCAAGCTCGCCTCGTACCTGGAAGCCATGCAGGACTACTACGAGGCCGCCGGTCCGTCCGGCACGGGACCACTGGGCTCGACGCTCGACTTCGTGAACGCGCGCCGCGCGTACGGCAACCAGGCGCCCGTCAACCTTTCCGGTCGCGAACTCATGCTGGAGCTGCACGAGCAGCGCGGCCGCGATATGTACCTGGGTGGCTTCCGTCTCGGTGATCTGCGACGCTGGATGGCGCAGACCGCAGCGGATGGCGGGGGCGATTTCTTCCCCACCGGTATCCATCCCAATGCGGAGTGGGGGCCCTATGGCACAGCCACGTGCTACCCGCTGCCCAGCACGGAATACGTGGGCAATCCCAACATCAAGCGCACGTCCTGAGGCGAGCGATTGATGCGGTCCGGGGCGCGGGCACTGTGAGGGAAGGCGGGCTTCCGCAAGACTGAGCAGCTGTGCTGCGTCTCAAGTGAAGCCGGATGGCAGGCTGTTCCTGGCAGCCTGTTATCCGGCTTCCTGCATCAGCGCGTGGAGAGAAAACGGATCAGGGCTTCCTGCGTCAGCCGGTCCAGACCCTGGAACGCATCGCGAGCGCGCGCTGCCTCACCGCCGTGCATGCGGATGGCCTCGAAGAGATCACCCGCCCGGCCATCGTGCAGGAATTCCTTGCGGTAGCGCAGGCCCATGAGCGGTTCGGTGCGCCATTCCGCAGGCGAGGCGGCAATGCCGCAGAACCCGGCCAGCTCCGGCCCCATGTCGTGCAGCAGCAGATCCGAATACAGCGTTACCGTCTTGCGATCCAGCACGCGGCTGGCGTTCCGCCCCGTGCGCATCGACGGCGTATGGCAGGCCGCACAGCCGATCTGGCTGAACAGCTTCTGACCCCGATCGATCAGCGCCGACTCTGCCGCGTCCTGCGCAGGCCGCGGCGCAGCAGGCGCCAGGAAGCGCACGAAATCCGTCAAGCGATGAAGCGACGTACTGTCGACCTCGGGATCCGGCGCGGGATCGACACCGTCCGGCAGCGGCTTGCCATCCAGCAGCACTTCCTGCGGGTTGATGGGCGAAGTGAGTCCCATCTCGAAGAGAAGCGCGCCGGCAATGAAGCTTTCGATCGTCGGGTTCTCACTCTTGCGTCCGAAGCGCGCGAGGTGACCCTCCGCATCGCGGCCCGCCCGCCCGGAAATGCCATCCCCATCCTTGTCGTCCGGGTCGGCACGCGCCAGAATCGCATCATCGGGAATCGCTTCGACCAGGCCCAGTCCGAACAGGAACGGCACACGCGTAAACCCGCGCTCGGTGCGGTCGGCGGGCTCGGTCCGCTTCATGACACCGAGAGCGCGAAGCAGAGGCGTCGCATTCCGCTGTATGTTCTGGCCGCCCTCGGCAACGAGTCGGTCGCAGCGATCCGGCGGCGTAAAGCGCGTTGTCCGTAATACGCCCTGTTCGCCCGTTCCTCCGGACGCGGGCTCCGTGTGGCAGGCACTGCATTGATTTTCGTTGAAGAGCGGACCGAGTCCGTCCGCCGGCGTGTAGACGCGACCGAACAGCGCGAGTCCGACATCGAACCGACCGCGCTCGGCTTTGCTCAGGCCCGCGAGCGGTTCACCAATGCGCGGTGGCGGTGGCGGTGCAGCCGAACACCCGAAGCCGAGAGACGCGGCAAGGGGTAGCAGCAGACAGGCGTGCCGCAGTATTTGCAGGGGATCGCAAGTCATTCGATTCGAGCAACGGAGACCACCATGCTGCCCAGAAAACTCCGGGCCGGACATCGGTCCGCAGCCATGGCGTGTGTCATTGTAGCCCTCGCCTTCGCCGGATGCGACAGCCTGCTGGGCGGCTCGAGCAAGAATGCGAGCAACGCGCAAATCCTCGTCACCGGCGACAGCCCGGTGCCGATGATGCTCATCCTGTCCAACAAGTTCACCAGCATTGTGGGCACAGACGGAAACGACATCAACCTGCCCGTGGTTGCCGACACGTTCCTGCTGCCTGTTCCCATCAACAAGACGTACCCACTGGGCAGCGACGAGCGCGTGCTCGTCCGCCTGCAGAACAGCGACTCCACGAGCATTGCCACCATCCGAATGCGCGTGCTGCTGGACGCCAAGGACGAAGTGTACAGCCAGCGCGCCACCATGAAGAACGCGTCACTCGAGTACGCCTTCCACTACAACAACTGAGCGGCTCGCGGGGTTGACCGGGTCAGGTGCCCGGGTATATTTGCGGGTCCGGTAAGCGAGCGGGGTTTACGCCAGTGAGAGTGGGTTCGCTCGCTGTGAGGGGCCCGTCGCCTCCGGGCGTCGGGCTCGCAGGCGGACCAGGGAGGTGGCGCCAGTGGGCGTGGGTTTCGCTTGCTGGGGCAAGGCCCGCCGCCTCCGGGCGTCGGGCTCGCGTGCGGACCAGGGAGGTGGCGCCAGTGGGCGTGGGTTTCGCTTGCTGGGGAAAGGCCCGCCGCCTCCGGGCGTCGGGCTCGCAATGAAAGGCGAAACGGCCCCCATCGTCTAGTGGCCCAGGACATTCGGTTCTCAGCCAGAAAACCGGGGTTCGATTCCCCGTGGGGGTATGGCACAGAGGCGGGCGCGGAGTCAAGCGCGGACGAACGACGTCGTTCCCGATGCAACCAGCCCCAGCTGTGAGCCCGAGCAACGCAGTTGATGTTTGCGGTCGCATAGCTCAGCTGGTTAGAGCGCACGGTTCACATCCGTGAGGTCGTAGGTTCAAGTCCTACTGCGACCACTTGTTCGAAATCACTGCCCCGTCGTGGCTTGTAGCTGCGGCGGGGCTCGGCTTTTCGTGTAGTTCTTCCGAGCTAGGCCCCGATCCAGCCGTAGGATCGATTCCCCACCACCAGGGCTTGCCGGTAGGTTCGGCAGGCTGAGCAATACCGACGTTGCAACGTTGTGCAGCCGTGATGCAGCGATCTCGCATCCGCGCTGCGCTCGCCGGGGCTGGCAGCGGACTTCCGCGTCGCGCCAGTCCACACTCGGAGTTGGTCGTCGCCTGAGGTTTGTCTCGCCCCCGGTGCGACAGTCCGGAGTTACCTCACCATCCTCAACGGAGGCAACAATGTTTGTCACGCTGGCAGTCGTTCTGGTTGTAGCCTGGCTTCTCGGATTCAGCGTTTTCCATGTGGCGGGCGGCCTGATTCATCTCCTGCTGCTCCTCGCGGTCATCTCCATCCTGTGGCATTTCATTGGAGGTCGTCGAAGCGCCGCATGAGCCGTTCGCAGCTGGCCGGTCATGTCGCTCGGAGCCGCTCGCATGATCGCGGCCGCAGACGGCTCACCGAACCGATTCCATCGCGAGCGCTGAAGGCGCCGTCGAGCGATCGATCGCGGTGGCGGCCTCCGACTCCTGCGCGCGGATGGTGAGGACGTTCCTGTGTCGCGTGATCACCTGCACGGCAGGCGCGTTCGCTCTGACCGTGGCGTCCGCCTTCGCGCGTCAATCGCCCGTCGGCACGCCGGCGGGGATGGCCCGAAGCGTGGATCTCCGTGTGCTGGGTGTCGAGGTAAGTCAGGGCTTTCAGGACCGCGTCCTGACCGACCCAGGTCTCGCGCCAGGTCTTCCCGGATCGGCTGTCCAGGACTCCTCGCCGTTCTTCGCGGGCAAGCCGGCAGTCGTCCGGGTTTACATCGGCCGAGCCGCGGCATCGAACGACACGACTGGCGTTCCCGCTACCGGTCGACTCGTCGTCTACGCGCAGGGGGATTCGCTCGTACTCGAGCCCGTCGCATCGTCGGCATGCCTTGTGGCGCAGGGATCGGCCACCGTCTGCATGGCCACCATCGCAGTGTGGCCGTCGTTAGGCCGGCAGCGACTGCCTGTACGAAGCGACTACGACATTGATCTGCTCGATGTCCGCGCCGACTGGAGCGGTTCCCTGAATTTCGTCGTACCGGCGGAAGCGACGGCGTCGCTCACGGGTCCATTCATGATCGCCGCCCGGGTCGAACCGCCGGTATCGGCAGGATGGCAGGAGACCGAGCCGGGTGACAATCAATTCACCGTGACGATCGACAATGTGCAGCCGCAGCGAACCCTGCAGGTTCGCCTGATCCGCGTCCAGACACCTGACGGGCCTGCGCCCGCGCGCGTGCTCGCCGACAGTGTGTTGCACGCCATGCTGCGCATGACGCCGTACAGTCGGATCGGCATCGTTTCTGACACCACATTCGCTTTCGATGGCGAGTATCGGACGTTTCGCGTGAAGTTCCTCTTCTTCACGATTTCCCGGCGCGTGCTGAGCCAGTGTCAGACGCTGTGGCTGCAATTACTGCAGACTTACGGCCTGGATCCTGACCGGCCGCTTCTCGCGCTCACGCCATCAGGCGCGCCCCTGTTGATGACCGATGGCGCCGCGTGCTCGAACCTGGGCGCGTGGTTGCCGGCAACGCCGCTGACGCAGAACCGCTCGGGCGGCGTGGCCCTCGCGCGCATGCCGGAGTTCGGCGGCGACGATCGGCTCGACCTGGACCGGATCGTGTCGGTGACTCACGAGTTTTATCACGCGGCGTTTGACCGGCGGCACGTATCGAACGATCACGGCGAGGCGGGTGGCTGCGACGTGCCGTCGCTGATCGGGACGATCTCACGCGGCCGAATCGATGCCGACTGCTGGAAGCCGGCACCCTATGCACACGGAGTGATCGGGGCCTGGCCGGAAGGCGATATGGTCAGTGGCATTGCCGGCGATCGCGGCGGCGTGGGCATCGACATCGTTCAGACGTCCACCGGCTGGTCGCTGACCCTGTACGATCCGTGTCCGATCGGCCGACTCGACCGCGTCTCACCCGTCACGACACTCGTACAGCGGATGAACATCACGCGCTGGGAATACACCTGCCAGTTGCCGGACACCCGGCGCGCCCACGACTTCATGTCCTACGGCCCGCTCCGCTGGACGTCACGGGCTCAGTTCTTCGAAGCGCACCACGGCACGAGCGGATCGACGGAAACGAACCGTTGACGTCCGCCGTCCCGAGGCCGCCTGAGCCTCCGGCCTGCCGATCCTACACGACGAAAATGGCGCCACCGCCACCCATCCATCGAAGGGTGGCTTCACAACTAGCCCCGATGAGCGATGGTGGCCGCGAGGACATTCACCGATGTTTCATGAACAGCCATGCAATCCCGCATGATGAGCATACCGCCGAGGGGAATCCATGTCGGTCGATTGGTTGTACGCAGGAGGCGGGCTGAACATCGCCCACATGAGTTGTTGTGACCGTCTCAACTTCACGCTGAGGGGCAACTGAGGCGACCACGGGGCGCAACCGGCGCGGGTGGTGCCCTGGTCCTCGCCTTCAGTCTGAGCTTCGCGGCGTGCGACGCTGGCCAGGGCCAGGGCGAGCCTGAGCATCGAGCGAGGCATACTGCAGCGCGTCACGGCGCTGCTGGCGAGCGTACCGCGTGATTCGATCGTGCGACTCTCGGACGCCGACACGCTGCACGTGAGCGCGGCGACGAAGGCGTTCTACCGCAAGCGCGTGTACCGCAGCGCATGGACGGACGGGCAGCGGCTGCTGCCGCAGGGTGAGCAACTCTTCGCTGCGATCGGCCGCGCACGCGACGACGGCCTGGACCCTGGCTCGTACGGCTGGAACATGGCCAGCGCGATGGTCGCGCGTCTCGATTCGACGACGCTCAGCGACGCGCAGCGGGCGGACCTGCTGGGAGAGCTGGATCTAGTCCTCAGCGAGGGCTTCAGCCGCTACACCCGTGACCTGGTTCAGGGCACGGTCGATCCGACGCAGGGCGGGCTGGACTGGCGCATCCCACGCGACACAACCCTCGAGGAGGACGTGCTCAAGGCCGCTCGCACCGAGCCCGTCGATCAGGTCATCGCTCGTCTGCGGCCCGCCGTGCCGTACTACGGCCGGCTCATGAAGGCGCTGGCGAGCTACCGGGAAGTCGGGGCGCGCGGTGGCTGGCCGAACGTGCCGGCGCCCAAGCACCCGATTCGATTGAGGCGCGCCGGGGGAGCGACGCCGATCGGGCTGCGCGAGCGGCTGCGGCTGGCGGATGACACCAGCGAGTCCCGGCTCGCTCGCTACGGTGACGCGAAGCCGGGCATCTTCGACGACAGCCTGCTCGCCTCTCTCGCGCACTTCCAGAGCCGCAATGCCATCGACGAGGATGGCGTGCTGGGCGCGAACACGCTTCGCGAGTTGAACCACACCGTCGAGGACCGGATCGCCGACCTGCGTCTGAACCTGGATCGCTGGCGCTGGCTGCCGCGCGAGCTGGGCGAGCGCTACATTGTCGTGAACGTGGCCGGCTTTGAACTCGAGATGATCGAGAACGGCAGCCCCGTGGAAATCATGGACGTCGTTGTCGGGAAGGAGGGCTGGAACACGCCCATTTTCTCCGACACCATGGAATCCGTGGTCGTGAACCCCTTCTGGAATGTGCCGGCAGCGATCGCCACGGAAGAGATCCTGCCCGCATGGCGCCGCGACCCCCACTATCTGGCCAGCCACCATTTTGACGTGCTTGTGGGTGATCGCGTCGTGGCCCCGGGTTCAGTGGATTCCTCGAAAGCCGATGCGTACCGGTTCCGTCAACAGCCGGGTCCCGACAATGCGCTCGGCCGGCTGAAGTTCATGCTTCCGAACAATGACAACATCTACCTGCACGACACGCCCGCGGGGCAACTCTTTTCACGCACGGACCGCGCGTTCAGCCACGGTTGTATCCGGGTCGAGCGGCCGAAACAGCTGGCCCGTGCGCTGATGCAGCGCGTCACCCACACGCAGCCGGAACAGCTGGACTCGCTCCTCGCCAGCGGCAAGGAGAAAACGATCCGCTTCGACGAAGGCGTGCCGGTCTACATCGTCTATTTCACGGCCTGGGTCGATGAGGATGGCACTGTTCGCTTCATGCACGACGTTTACGGCCATGACGGCATGCTCGAACAGGAACGACAGAAGAAGCTGGAGCACCCCGCTGCCGCGGGTCGGGGGCCCGCGACGTCGGCGGGCGACACGCTGCGCCAGCTCCCGCCTTTCGAGTTCATTCCGTTTGACCTGAATTCGGGGGCATGACGTGCGAATCGAGCGAGTCTCGAACGGAACACCCTTGAAGGGGACGCAAAAGACACGGCGAGGACGCGGGTCATGACCAACAGAGATTACAAGGGCTTCAACATCGTGGCGTGGCCGTATCGCCTCCACGAATCCGGGTGCTGGGCTGCGGACCTCGAGATCAGCCGCCGTGACAAGACCCATATGTTCGGCACGGCCGGACGATACCGGACGAAGCAGGAAGCCGAGGCCCGTTGCGCGGGCCTGGGCCGGCGCATCATTGACGGCGAAATACCGGGACGGTCGGTCGACCGCCCGCGAAGTGCGCCGCGAAGTCGACTGACCATCCGGCATAGCTCGAAAGGAGTCTCAATGCGTTCAATGATCATCGCGGGGATCCTCGCTGCCGCACTGGGTGGCTTCATGCTTCTGCGCGGTGCAAGCCTCACGTCCCGGAGCAATATCGGCCACATGGGTGACACGATGGTCATGGCGAACGGGCAGCAATCGGTCGTGCCGTGGGCGGGCGGGGCCGTCCTGCTGGTGGGGTTAGGGCTGATCGTAGTCGGAGCGCGGAGGCGCGCCTGACGACTCCGTTCAAGGTTCAGCGAGGGATTGCATCACCATGACCGGAGGGAGAGACAAGATCGACCGCCTCGCGAAGCTGGACGAGGCCGCGACGCGAAAGCTCGTCGAAGACCTTGGCGACGCCGCGAAGTCCGCGGAAGAGCGCCTCCGCGAAGCAGCACAGCGGACCTTCGACAGGATCAAGGCCGCTCGCGGCGCACATCGCAAGAAGGGCGTGAAGAAGACCGGCTGAGTCACGTCGGTTGGAGCAGCGCACAGGAGAGGATCAGGTCGGCTTCCGATCCGCCAAGCGTGGCGATCGTGATGGGCGATAGAAACCACAAGGAGTACTCATGATGGATTCGTGCCGCAGCATCCACACGCTTGAAGCCAGAGGTGTGGCGCAAAGGGCCCTTGTTGGGCAACACGTCGGGATCGAAACGCTTCACAGGGACGCACGCCGCCCGACGATGGTGCGTCGAAGCCTGCGAACCAGCGCACTGCTTGTGGCCACCGTTCTGGCCTCCTGCGCCATCAACCCGGTGACCGGGAAGAACGAACTGGCCCTGGTTTCGGAGTCGCAGGAAATCGAGATGGGCAGGCAGGGCGCGGCCGATGTCGCGCAGACCATCGGGCTCTACAAGGATGCTGCCGTACAGGCCTACGTGAGCCGCCTGGGGTTGACTCTTGCCGCCCGGACCGAGCGGCCCAGTCTGCCGTGGGCCTACCAGGTGGTCGATGACCCCTCCGTCAACGCATTCGCGCTTCCCGGCGGCTTCGTCTTCGTCACCCGCGGCCTCCTGACGCACATGACCAACGAGGCCGAACTGATGACCGTTCTGGGCCATGAGAGTGGTCATGTGGCCGCGCGTCACAGCGTTCAGCAGATCAGCCGTGCAGAACTGGCCCAGGCAGGGCTGGGCCTCGGGTCCATCCTCTCCTCGAGTATCCGGCAATACAGCGGTGCGGCCGGCGCTGGTCTCGACCTGCTGTTCCTGAAGTTCAGCCGTGATGATGAGACGCAGGCGGATCAGCTCGGATTCCGCTATGCCCTGGCCGATGGGTATGACGTCCGCGAGATGGTCAGTGTTTTCAAGATGCTCGAACAGCAGGGGGAAATGAGCGGCGGCGGGCGCTTGCCCGAATGGGAGTCGACCCACCCCGACCCCGGCAATCGGATCAAGGCTACCGAGGACCGGCTTGCCACAGTGCAGGAGAACCTCGCCAACCTGAAAGTCGGCCGGGATGAGTTCCTCAAGGTGATCGACGGAATGGTCTACGGCGAGAATCCGCGCCAGGGCTTCTTCCGCGGCCCGCTTTTCCTGCACCCGGATCTCAAATTCCAGTTTCAGTTCCCGAACGGCTGGCAGACCCAGAACGCAAGCGATGCCGTGATCGGCATGAGCTCGGCGCAGGACGCTATCGTCGAACTGCGAGGCGCGCAGGGGACCGCAGCCCAGGCAGCGCAGGCGTTCTTCGCCCAGCAGGGAGTCGTGGCCGGTCGCACTTCGCAGAACAGCATCCATGGCTTCCCCGCGGTAACTGGAGAGTTCAGCGCCCAGACCAGCCAGGGTACGGCCCTACAGGGGACCGCGACCTTCATCGAGTTCAGCGGCGCCACCTATCAGGTGACCGCCTACTCCACGAGCGCCAAGTTCAACACCTACAGTTCCGCCATGCAGGCGAGCGTCACGAGCTTCGATCGACTGACCGATGCCGCGGCGCTCGCGGTGCAACCGATGCGGCTCAGCCTCGCCACGGCCCCACGCGCGATGACGCTCGGTCAATTCAACAGTCAGTTCCCTTCGGGTGTGTCCCTCGATGAGGTCGCCCTCATCAACGGAATTGGCCCAACCGACCCGCTCCGGTCCGGGCAGACGGTGAAGCGGGTTCTGGGCACACCGGCGACGTAGAGGGCGCCGCAATCGCCGCCTCGCCTCGTGCCGTGAGTACCGCTGCGCTGCGCGACGGCTGGTCAAGGTGCGGGGAACGCCCGCGCTGTCCCCCGCCGCCGCGCCCGGGGCGCGTTGAAGTGCGCAAGGCCATGCGGAATGGCGCATGGCCGACGCTCGGGAATCAGCGCTTTGTGGTCGCCGAATCGACGTTGGAGGTGGAGCAGCCGGCGGCATTGCAGGCCAGCACACGGTACCAGTAGAGCGTGTTGCTCAGCAGGCCCTTGTCCGCGTAGCTGGTCGTGTTGCGTTTGAGCGTCGCAACGCTGGACCAGGCGACAGGCAGCAGCGGACTGCGCTCCACTACGAAGCTGTCCTCCACCATGCTGTTGTCGATCCATTTGAGATCGATCTCGCTGCGGCTCTTTGTGGTGGCCTGGAGACCGGTGGGCGCTGGGGGTATGGTGATGCCGGCGTCCACGGTGAAGGTCACGCCGATCGTCTGCGGACTGTTGGCGGCACCGTTCGCGGTTACCGCAACCGTGGCGTTGTAGGTTCCCGCCGCAAGAGCGCCCGTTACCGGCCGCAGCGTCAGCGTCGTGGGCGCGGAGGTCGCGGCGAGTGTGGCGTTCAGCCAGCCAGTGGGCTGGCCGGCCGCGTACTGCACGCTGACTGCCAGCGCGCTGAGCGTGCCGCCGCCAGCGTTGCTGACCGTGACGGCCGCAGCAGGCGGGTCGGCGCCACCGGCCGTCGCTGTGAAGGACGCCGTGGGCGGACTCAAGGAAATCGCCGGGGGCACTGCAACCGGCGTCACGATGAAGGTGACGGTCACGGTCTGCGGGCTGTTGATCGCGCCGGCGGACCGGACCTCGACGTTCGCCGTCCATGTGCCGGCGGCCAGCGAACCCGTCGTCGCCTGCAATGTCAGAGTAGCCGGGGCCAGGGTGGACGAGAGCCCGGCGGCAAGCCACCCCGACGGTTGTCCGGCCGGGTAGCTGACCGCAGTCGAGAGGCCGCTCAGCGTACCGCCGCCCCGGTTGCTCACATCCACGGTCTGGCCTTGTGGGGCAGGGCCGCCAGCCGCAGCGGTGAAGGCAATGCTGACAGCAGAGAGCCCGATCGAAGGCGGCACGACCACGGGCGGGTCCACCTGGAAATGCGCTGTTACGACTTGCGGGCTGTTGGAGGTACTGGGTGCGCTGACCAGCACCGAAGCGTCATAGCTGCCGGGAGCCAGCGAGCCGGTCACCGGCCGCAGCGTCAGCGTCGTGGGCGCGGTGGTCGCGGCGAGTGTGGCGTTCAGCCAGCCAGTGGGCTGGCCGGCCGCGTACTGCACGCTGACTGCCAGCGCGCTGAGCGTGCCGCCGCCAGCGTTGCTGACCGTGACGGCCGCAGCAGGCGGGTCGGCGCCACCGGCCGTCGCTGTGAAGGACGCCGTGGGCGGACTCAAGGAAATCGCCGGGGGCACTGCAACCGGCGTCACGATGAAGGTGACGGTCACGGTCTGCGGGCTGTTGATCGCGCCGGCGGACCGGACCTCGACGTTCGCCGTCCATGTGCCGGCGGCCAGCGAACCCGTCGTCGCCTGCAATGTCAGAGTAGCCGGGGCCACGGTGGAAGAGAGCCCGGCGGCAAGCCACCCCGACGGTTGTCCGGCCGGGTAGCTGACCGCAGTCGAGAGGCCGCTCAGCGTACCGCCGCCCCGGTTGCTCACATCCACGGTCTGACCTTGTGGGTCAGGGCCGCCAGCCGCAGCGGTGAAGGCAATGCTGACAACTGAGAGCCCGATCGAAGGCGGCACGACCACGGCCGCGTCCACCTGGAAATGCGCTGTTATCACTTGCGGGCTGTTGTAGACATTGGGTGCGCTGACCAGCACCGAAGCATCATAGCGGCCGGGAGCCAGCGAGCCGGTGCGCGCGTGCAGCGTCAGTTCCGCGGGCGCGGTGGTCACGGCGAGTGTGGCAGTCAGCCAGCCGGTGGACTGGCCAGCGGCATATTGTACCGCGGCAGAGAGCCCGCTCAGCGTGCCACCGCCCGCGTTGCTGATGTCGACGGGCTGGCTGCCGGGGTCGGCACCACCCGCATCCGCGAAAAACAGTGCGTCAGTCGCCGACAGCGCAATGGTCGGACGGGGCATCGCTGAGATCACAAAGCTGACCGCAATCATGCGCGGGCTCACGCCGCTGGTGGCCGAGCTGATGAGCACACTGGCCACGTGCGTGCCGGGCTGGAGCGAGCCGGTTTGCGCGGTGAGCGTCAACGAGCTGGGCGGTGTCGAGGGACTGAGACTCGCGGTCAGCCAGCCAGTGCCCTGGCCGCTCGTGTATGTGACCGACGCACCCAGCCCGGAGAGCGTGCCCCCGCCTCCGTTCGTCACCGTGATGCTCACACCCTGTGGATCGGCGCCTCCTTCCAGCGCGGTCATTGCAATGACGGAATCGGACAGGGCAATGGCGGGGCCCGCCGGCGACACCGTAAGCTCGACAGGAATCGAGGCTGGTGAGGCACCGGCGGAAGCTTCGACCATTACTCTTGCCTGATAGGTGCCGCTGTTCAGCGACCCGGCCGAGCCGGCGAGCCGGAGCACAGCCGGCAACGACGCAGAGAGAAGCGTCGCCTGGAGCCATCCCACAGGCTGACCCTGACCATCAATGGTTGTGGCGCGGAGGCCTGTGACCGCGGCAATGCCCGGGTTCGACAGCACGACATCGACGACTGCCGGAGCCGACGCGTGCCCGGCGAGCGTCATGCGCGCCGTATCCGGGCTCGCTGCAATGGCCGGCGCCGGCAGGATTCTGATCTCGGCGACCCCGCTGGCGTCGCCGACAGCCGCCCCGATCGTGACCGTCCCAACCGCGACCCCCTCGACCATGCCATCAGGATCAACCGTGGCCAGCCGGGTGTCGCTGCTGGACCAGTCGACGGCCCGTCCGAACAGCTCGTGGCCGGCCGCATCACGAAGCACGACGCGCAACTGCCGGCGCGTGGCGACGCTCACGGAGGCGGTGTCTGGCACGACCGCCAGAGCCGCCACCTGCGCCGTGGTCACATTGATCTCGCGACAACCGGTGCCGAACGCCGCGCTGGAGAGAGCGCACAGGAGGAGAAGTCGCCTGGCGAGGTTGACAGGGACGCGCGGGCCAGAGGCCCTCCGGCCTGGACCGTGGTGGAGGACCGGCTGCTGCGGCGGCACCGCCGCCACGGCAGGCTTATCGGAAACGAGGCGGAATGAGCTTCGACGAGAAGTCCGCGGGTCGGCGACGCTGCCGGTGAGCGAGGTTTGCCGACGGCGGTGGGTCACCGTGGTTCAATACCTCATCCGATGGCTACGGATTCCGATGGGTCAACTGACAGGGGGCTGCGGATTCCTGTTTCAGGAGCAAGTCTGGTGCCGCCTACGTTCTGCTGGCGTGCTAATGCGGCAGCGATAAAAGCAGAGGCAATCGTCAAGCGGGATCGGCGGCCGGCCCGCAGTCAGAAGGCAGTGCGATGGAAAACGTGGTGCTCTGGCCTGCGACGGATTCCGCCCAGATGCGGCCGCCATGTGCCTCCACGATCAGCCGCGCGATATACAGCCCGAGTCCGGTGCCGCGGATCCGTGAACCAGCGTCCACGCGGAAGTAGCGCCCGAAGATCTTCGAAATGCTCTCCGGCGGGATGCCTGGCCCCATGCTCTTCATCGACATGATCAGTTCGTGATCCGTTTTATGGAACCGCACATCGATCGATGAGCCGGGGGTGGAATACTTGAGTGCGTTGGATATCAGGTTCGTGATGACGCGGTCGAAGCGCTCCAGGTCGAGCGCGACCAGGGCCGGAGGGGCGACCTCGATGCTGAAACGACGGCGGTCCTCGACCGAGGGCAGCAGCGTGACGGCGCGACCGACAAGCAATGCAAGGTTCGCGGGTTCGCGCTGCAGCGTGAGTACTCCCGACTCCAGGCGCGTCGACTCGACGAGGTCCCGGATCATCGCGGCCATGCGTTCCGCCGAATCGCTGATGCGATCGACCCATACCGTGGCGGCCGCCGGTGCGGAGCTCTCCGCCATGTCGCGAAAGAGCGATACGTACCCGAGGATTGCGCTGACCGGTGACGAGAGGTCGTGAGAGATGAGAGAGATATATTCGGCCCGAAGTTCATCGAGCCGGTGCTTGTCCGTGACGTCGTGGAATACCAGGATCGCGAGGGTCACCTGGCGACTGTCACCGTCTGCGACGGCGCTTCCGGTGCAGCGCAGATGGACCGGCTCGCGTTCCGGGTGTGACAACCGCAGGTCCAGATCGGAAAATTGTTCGCCGCGGAGAACTCTCATCTCCGGCCGCTGCGCGGTGGGTACGATGGATCCGTCCGCATTCCGGAGATCGAGCTGGAGGAATCGGCTGGCGAAGGCGGAATCGGCCGGATCGGGCAGCCCGAGCAATTGCTGTGCGGTCGCGTTCGCGAGGAGGATGTTGCCTGCGCCGTCGAGGAGGACGACGCCGCCGTCCTGGCTGGCGAGGAGGTGGTCGATCTGCTCGGCGTGATCGCGGGCCCGATCGGCCAGATCCAACTGGCGCATGCCTGCAAGCAGCAGCTGCTCGTTGGCAGCGCGGATCTCTTCGGCGAGCACAGCGAGTCCGCTCGGTTCCCGGTCCTGGCTCGAACCGTCGGAGACCATGATGGAGAGGCAGCCTCGGCCCGCGCCTCTCGGAACCCTCCAGACCGTACATTCCCAGCGGACCGGACCACGCTCCGGATGCATGTAGACAACCCCTTCGACATGCCCCGGCACGCTGGTCTCGCGAGTCGGTCTCGAGAATCGAACGTGTCGCTTCTGCACCCTCTGTTAGCAGCTCTGTGAAGGGCCGGTCCTGCCACTGGCCGTGCCGCGCACCGGTCGCGTGCACGAAAGCGGAGTTCGTTGCGAGGATATGGAACGTGGCTTGATCGATCACAGCCAGGGCGAGCGGTGAATCCGCGATGACATCCGCCCATGAGACTGCGGCGCCGATCGGTTTCGGTCGCGGCCGGCTTCTAACCCTGTCCGACATTCGGCTCACTGATCTCGTCATCGGCGGATTCGCTCCTTCTCCCCTTGGTCGGGATCGGGACTCGACTACCTGCCCGACTGAACGTCTTCGCGGCGCGAGCCTGGCTGTACGTCACCCGGCTGTGACTGGTACCGGTACGCGGTTACGCCTTCGTGTCCGTCCTGAGCAATGAATTGCTGTGCCGCCAATCGATCGAGGATCGGGAGAAGCTCCTCCTCAGTCATACCCGTCTCGTCGCGGATCGAATGCATTGTCGCTGTCCGCATCTCCATGAGAGAACGGAGAACGGCACTCTCGCCGCCGGTCATTCCTGCGAACGCGGCGGACGTCACGGCGGCACGCTGGACCGGCACACCCGTAAGGATTCCGTCATAGCCGCGCAGGACTCCGTTGATGACCGTGCCTTCCGGTGTGATCTCATAAAGGTGGAGTGCGCGGCTGTGCCCGCTGCGCCGCATTTTCACGATACCGATGACGGGGTGAATGTGACCATTGATCTCGACGAAACGCTGCATGATGATGTCGTCGGTGAGGAAGGAAATCGCGTGCGGGGTGAAACGCGGTCTTGCGAACGCCTCGGCGACCTCCGCCGTCATTACCACAGTGACACCCAACCCCGTGAGCGTCGCGATCATGCGATAGAGCGACTGGCGCATCTCGTCGCTCTCCGTTGTCGCGAGGCCGACCTCGAAGCCCGACAGTGAGTCGATCACGACGCGCGTCGCTCCCATCATGCGCACCGAATTCTGGATTTCGTACACGACCTCATCGACGGAGAGGTCGAGTGGACGGAGCCGCATGAGGCGAAGCTTGCCGGCATCAACGATCGCTTCGAGGTCTACGCCCAGCGTGCGGGCGCGCATCAGGTACTCCGCCGGATGCTCCTCGAACATGACGATGACACCGGATTCTCCGCTCTTCAAACCTTCGATCATGAACTGCATGGCCACGAGCGTCTTCCCCGAACCCGCCGGACCCGCGACGAGAACAGCGTCGCCAGCGGGCAGTCCTCCGCCCATCATCTCGTCGAGCCTCGCGATGCCCGTGGAGAGCCGCCGGTCAGTCGACATGGCCTGGGACCTCGGCGGCATCTCGCTGATGCGTGGAAATGCCCGGATCCCATCACGGGTAATGCGGAATGGATGAAGGCCGGATATGGATGCGTTGCCACGCATCTTGACCACGCTGAGCTTGCGCATGCTCGCGTTGCCCTCTGCCTTCTGGAACATCCAGATGATGCCGTCCGCCACGGTGAAGATCGGGTTCTGCCGGACCTCGATCTCCGCGTATTCGCCGACCATGAAGGACGTGACCTCGCGGTTTGTGAGCTGCACCGCGAGGCGCTGAATGAAGTTCTGCTGGTCCATCTCCACGCCTGCCTCGGTTGTTGCAGCCCGGAGCACGGTCCGGAAGGAATCCACAACCACGAAGGACGGAGCTCTTTCCTCGACCTCCTGGATGATGCGTTCGAGGACTTTCGGCAGATCCTGCTCGAGCGCCACTTCGCTGAGGTTGACGAACTGGACCGCACGCCCGACCGCACTTGTTTCGAAAAAGGAGAACTGCTGCTGATAGCGGAGCATCTTGAGCGTCGGTTCGCCCAGCACGGTGAAGTAGAGCGCGGGATGGTCCGGTGTTGCGTTGGCGAAGATGATCTGCTGCGTCAAGGTGGTCTTGCCCGTGCCCGGTTCGCCCGCGATGAGATTGAACGAGTACTGCGGGATCCCCCCGCCCAGAATCTCGTCGAAGCCCGGAACACCGGTGGACACCCCGCGGATGGGCACGCTCCTGTCATCGGTCATTGCGAATCTCTCTCTCGACCCTGTGTGCCATCCGCTGGAAGGTCGGGCCATGTCAGGTAAACGATATGCGTGGTGAGGTCTTCGCCGAGGAACGTGAACAGGAGCCCGATGAGCTGGACGCAAACGGCACGAAGAGCCGACACGGCCTCGCGTGGGTCCCGCTCCGCGAGACTGGCGCGAGCCTCATCCAGTGCGCGCTTGCTGCTCCCGCCGGTCCAGACGGGGCCGAGAACCGGATGCAGGCGCTCTGCACGAACGAGTGCCCTCGCTTCGATCGACGAGATGCCTTCCGTGCCGAGGAGCCGCGACAGCGCGTGGCGGAGTTTGAGCAGCGTCGCGTCCGTGGCTGCCAGCAGGTCCTCGGGTCGTTTCCGCCCGTTCGATTCATGCGCGAGAAGGCAGTGTGCCAGTTCCTCGGCGCCAGGTGGGACCCGGTCGTTCATGATGTGCACCTCTCCGTGGCCGGGATGACCCCGCGGAAAGGTCGGCATGCAGCCCGGGATCGAACGATACACCGTCTCTCGATGTCAGGGATCATTCTCCCCATCCAGCGACGGGTTTTCGGTTCCAATCGACTCGGGATCGGTGGGACGGCTTCTGTTCGCATTGCCGAATCGGTCACTCCGAAAAATACACAGGCGAGAAGTCGCGAGGAATCAGTCCTCCGATGGATCGAGACCCTCCATCGGAAGACTGGCCGGGGATGCGGCAGCGGTGACGAACCCAGTCGCGTTTGTAGGCGAGATCGGCGGCGAATTGCGCGCATGGCGGCGCCGCGGTCGGGCGCGAGCGGAGGCTGTCAGGAAATCTCGTCGCTGCCGCGCTATTCTGTATTCGTCCCCGCCGGAATATTTTCCGCGAGAGGCTGCCGGGGCTTCGGCACCGTGCGCGCGGCTGCCCTGCTGGCCCGGGGAACGACATGACGATGCTGGCTCGAGACATCCGCTATGCGCTCAGGCATTTCGCGCGGCAACCTGTCTTCGCGGGCGCGGCCGTGCTCTCGCTGGGCATCGGCATTGGCGCGAACACGGCGCTCTTCAGCGTCACGCATGCACTGCTGCTGAGCCCGCTGCCCTACGCCCACGCGGATCGGCTCGCCATCCTCTGGAACCGCTCGCCCGGCCTGAACATCACGGAGGACTGGTTCTCGACGGCGCAGTACTTCGACATCCGGAACAACAACGCGAGCTTCGACGACGTCGCCATCGCGCTGGGCAACACGATGAACCTCACCGATGACGAGAGCCAGCCCGAGCGTGTCGGCGTCATCCGTGTGTCGTCGAATCTGCTGCCCATGCTGGGCGCCGCGGCCGCGCACGGTGCGCTGTTCGTGGCGGATGACGACCACGCGGGCCGCGCCCCGAAGGCCGTGCTCGGACACGACACGTGGGTTCACCGCTACGCCGCGGATCCCGGCGTCATCGGACGCAGCATCCGACTCAACGGCCAGGCGATCGAGATCGTGGGTGTGCTGGCGCAGAGCTTCAGGCTGCCGCACGAAGTGCTGCCCACGCTGGGCATGGCGGATGACGGCGACATCTTCCTGCCGCTTCCCATGCAGGCGGGCGCCGCCGGTTTCCGCGGGCGCGAGGACTACAACATCATCGCACGGCTCAAACACGGTGTCAGCGTCGCCGCCGCTCAGGCGGACATGGATCGCCTGACAGCGCGTTTGCGTCGCGACTTTCCCGCGAATTATCCGCCCAATGGCGGCCTGACGTTCAGCGTGGTGCCGTTGCTCGACCAGGTGGTCGGCACCGTCCGACGACCCCTGCTGATCCTCGTCGGCGCGGTGGCGTTCGTGCTGCTCATTGCCTGTGCCAACGTGGCGAACCTGCTGCTTTCGCGCGCACTCGGCCGGCAGCGCGAGATCACGGTCCGTTCCGCGCTGGGCGCGACGCGCGCGCCGCATCACGCGCCAGCTTCTCACCGAATCGCTGGTGCTCGCAGCAGCCGGTGGTCTGCTCGGGCTGGTGCTGGCGCTCGGCGGCATTGCGTGGATGCGCGCGCTCCAGCCGCCCAACGTGCCGCGGCTCGACCACATCGGCATTACGCTGCCCGTACTCCTGTTCACAACCGGCCTGTGTTTCGCATCGGCCTTGCTGTTCGGCACTGCGCCCGCGCTCGGCATGGGCAGACTCGATCTGCAGAGCGCACTCAAGGACGCGGGTCGCGGCTCCATTGGCGCGAACGCGATGTGGGGACGCGGCGGCCGGTTGCACCGCGTGCTGGTGGCCGGCGAACTCGGACTCTCCCTCATTCTGCTGATCGGCGCCGGCCTGCTGATCCGCAGCTTCAGCCGTTTGCGCGACGTGCCACCCGGCTTCGATCCCGGGGGCGTACTCACGTTCGAGCTGTCCCTCGCCGGTCCGCAGTATCCGAACGGTCCCGCCGTTCTCAATGCCTACGAGAACCTGTGGCAGCGGCTGCAGGCGGTGCCGGGCGTCGAGTATGCCGGGGGCATCACGTCGTTGCCCCTCTCCGGATACATGGCGTGGGGACCGATCACCGTCGAAGGCTACACACCGCCCGGCGGCGATGACTTCATCAACGCCGATCAGCGCGTCGTTGGCGGCCGCTACTTCGAGGCGATGAAGATCCCGCTCCGCAGTGGCCGGTATTTCTCGGAAGCCGACCGTGCCGATGCGCCGCGCGTCGTCATCATCGACGAGTACCTCGCCGATCAGTACTGGCCGGGTCAGGATGCAGTGGGAAAGCGACTGCGTCTCGGACCCATCTCGTCCGGCACGAACGACTGGATGACCGTCGTCGGTGTGGTGGGGCGCGTGAAGCAGTACGGTCTCGATGCGGACGGCCGCATCGCGATGTACCTGGCGCAGACGCAGTTCAACACGCGCTCGCTCTACGTCACGGTGCGGTCGACACGTCCGCCGGAAACCATCGCGCCCGCCGTTCGCACCGCATTGCAGGCCGTCGATCGGGATCTGCCGATGTATCGCGCGCGCAGCATGGACGAACGCGTCGACGCGGCGCTCGCACGCCCGCGCTTCGCCATGACACTGCTCACCATTTTCGCCGGCTTCGCGCTCGTGCTCGCCGCCATTGGCACGTACGGCGTAATGAGCTGTATCGTGAGCCAGGGCACGCGCGATATCGGCATCCGCGTGGCGCTGGGCGCGTCGCAGCGAAGCATCCTGGGCATGGTGCTGCGCCAGGGCAGCGTGCTCGCCGCCAGCGGTCTCGCCAGCGGCCTCGCCGGCGCGTGGGCGCTCACCCGCTTCATGCAATCGCTCCTGTTCGGTGTAAGCGACACTGACCGCCTCACGTTCGCGGCGGTCGGACTGCTGCTGGCCATGGTCGCGATCGTCGCCATTCTCATCCCGGCTGCGCGCGCGGCACGCATCGACCCGCTCGTCGCCTTGTCGGCGGAATAACACGCTGTTGTCGAATGCGCCGTCAGCGGTCGACCCCCAGCGAACGGTTCGGATCCACGCGCGCGGCGCGCCACGCGGGAAGCGCCGTGGATCGATGAGGTACGCGGCGCCCGGAAGAACAGCCGGTCGAGCACACCGAACACGGCCGCGTTCACACCCACGCGGATCGCCAGCGTCGCGCGCTACTGAAAGATCCGCCGGATGATGTGGTCGGCCAGCGCGCGCAGCACTCCGGGCACGAGCACCAGCAGGATCCCGAGCGCCACCATTGCTGCGGCAAGCAGCACGACCAGCGCGCCGTTCGCGCGCGTCAGCGTTCCCGCGACACCGCCCGGAAGACCGTAGTCGACGCCGGCCGTGCCGGCGAGGATGCGGATGACGCCGCGGACGGCGACCAGCAAACCGATGGCGATCACCACGAGGCCCCAACCCTGCGGCGTCGAAGCCACGGCCTTCCAGAATCCTTCCATGCCGCCGCGCGAAGTGATCGCGACCACACCAAGGACGGCGAAACCGAGGCCCACACCGATGAACCAGACACCATAGAGCTGTGCGGCCAGACCCGAGTATCTCTCGACAGGACCCGGGCCCCAGTTCTGCATGCGGAAATCAGCGCGGCGCGTGCGGAGCATTTCGCTCCCGATGCGCCCCATGGCCAGCGCCACCGCGAATATGCCGAGGCCCGTCAGGATGGCGGCGGAGAAACGCGTTCCCGCCCAGAGCAGGCCACCGCCCGCCAGGACGAGTATGGCTTCCACCGGCAGGCGGCGTTGTCGCGGTGCAGTATCCTGCGTGTTGTCGACCATCACACGCATCCCGTTGCTGCGAGAGCCATCACGCCGGGCCGAGTTTCCACGAACAGCAAGGCACATGCACCTGCACACGGGTCGCACACGTCTGACCTCCCACGTTTGCGCCCAGGCTCGCGTCACACCGGATCGGGGCGCCGCCGCCGTCGAGTCTGCAGGTGTGGCGCCAGCAGTGTCTCGAGATCCTGCCGCACCCAGCGCGCCGCCGTTCCTTCCTGATAGACCGCCCAGTTGAGCAATGAGCCGCCGATCGCCATCTCCACCAGGCGCGCCAAACCGGCGGTCTCCGTAGTGCGCCGCAATTCGCCCGCACTAACAGCCTCTTTCAGCCAGCCTTCCAGCGCCGATCGCGTGGCATGGGCGGCCTTGAGCATGCGCTGCCGGAACGACGGGTCGGTCAGGTCGAGCTGGAGATAGGCAAGGTGATTGGCGAGCGCGCGCGGACTCTCGCCCATGCCGCCCATGCACTCGGCGTAGAAGAGCACCGTGGCCAGCGGCGAGCGCCGCCGCCGCCGCATGGCCTCCAGCATCGCGGCCGTGCCCTCCGCCCACTCGTCCATCACCGCAAGCAGCAGCGCGTGGCGCGAACCGAAGCGCTGCACCAGCGCGCCCGCCGTGATCCCCGCCTCAGCCGCGATCTGCGCCAGCGACAGGTCGCCCGGACCCGTGCGCATCATCACGCGCTGAGTCGCGGCGAAGATCTCCGCATCACTGGCCTTGCGCGGGCGCGGGCTCATCGACACCTCTTGACGATAACTAAATGCACTTTTAGATATAGGTTCCGCATTTCTGAATGCACATTCAGTATGGACCCGCCGGGCCGGCCGCGCCAGTCGGCAGCGGCCGCAGGCGAGGACGACCACCGCCACGGAGAGCGACCCATGCGACGCATCACGTACGGAGCCGCTGCCAGTCTGGACGGCTACATTGCCGGACCGAACGGCGAGTACGACTGGATTCCCATGGACCCGGACATTGATTTCGCCGCGCAGATGGCACGCTTCGACACGTTCCTGATGGGGCGTCGCACGTACGAGCCTTTCGCGCGGCAGGGCGGCGCGAACGATATGGAAGTGTGGGTGTTCTCGCGCACGTTGCGGCCGGAGGAGCATCCAGGCGTAACCGTGGTCAGTGACGGGATTGTGGAAAGGCTCGAGGAGCTGCGTGCGCGGCCGGGAAAGGAAATCGCGCTGTTCGGGGGCGGCATACTGTTCCGCAGCCTGCTCGAGCTGGGGCAGGTGGACGCCGTCGAGGTGGCAGTGATTCCCGTGCTGCTGGGCCGGGGCATACCCTTGTTAGGAGAGACGCCGGTCCGCACGCGCCTCGCGCTCGCGAGTCACCACCTCTATCCGAGGACCGGAACGATGCTGCTGCGTTACGATGTGAAGCGCGAGCTGGCAGGGAAGCCCGCAAGGAAGCGAGCGCGCAAGCGGGCCGGTTGAACGTTGCTCGCCGGCGTCGCGCTGTTCTTCAAGGCCGGCACACACCGTTGGGTCGACGGTGTGGCGCTGGACTTCCAGGGCTGAACCGCGGCCCGTGTCGTCATCTGGTCGAAATCTCCGCTTGACAGGTGAGTCGCCCGTCCGCGCCGGGCGCGGACGGCAAGCGTCATCCGCCTGTGACCGGAGGCTCTCATGTCCCGAAATCCGCACTGCGTGCGCGCTGGGCGCGCGCTCCTTCTCCTCAGCGCGTTCAGCTTCGGCTGCAAAAGCCCCAGCCCGACCGGCACGCCAACGGGTGTGAATGTGACCGGCGTAAACGTCACGGCTTCGGCCACCAGCCTGATCGTGACCGGCACGGTGCAGCTGACGGCGACCGTGGTGCCGTCCGGATCCGCTCAGGGTGTGACGTGGACGAGCAGTAACGTGAATATCGCGACGGTGGACCAGAGCGGCACGGTCACCGGTGTCACGCAGGGCAGTGTGACGATTACGGCCACGAGCACGGCTGCGCCGACGATTCAGGGCTCGATCCAGCTGACGGTCGCAGGGTGTCCGCTGCCGCGCGCAGCGGCGAGCAGCATCAATGCGAACACGACGTGGCAGGACTGGATCGCCGATCCGATCTGTTTCGACTACGAGGCAAAGCAGTCGGTCACCGTGAACGGTGCGCTTCTGACGATCGAGCCGGGTGTCGTCGTCGGCTTCGATCAGGGGAGGCTCCTCGTGACGGCCACGGCGGGGCTGAACGCTGCGGGTACGGCCGCGAAGCCGATCCGGATCTCCGGGATCACGCCCACGCGTGGGATCTGGGATGGCATCCAGATGGAAATCACACAGCACGCGTCCAACCGCATCGAGAACACGACGATCGAGTACGGCGGCGGACACGGAGCCGGCGGTGGCATCCAGCCCGCGAACCTGGCTCTGGTGCAGGGGGCGCAGACGGTACTCGTCAACGTGACGCTGCAGGAGAGTGCGGGCTACGGTCTGGACCTGCATTTCGACAGCTCGATCCCGGGCGGATACCAGGGCGGTTCGATCACGAAGAATGCGCTGGGTGCGGCCTACGTGTGGGCATCCGTCGCGCACCTTCTCGGCAGTGCTCCAACGCCGCCGCTCATGACCGGCAATGATCGTGATGACGTGGATGTCGTCGCGGACGATCTGGATTCGAACGTGTCCTGGAACGCACTCGGCGAGCCGTACCACATCCTGGCGAATCCGAAGAAGTTCGGAGTCCAGGGAACGCTCACGCTCGGCCCGGGCGCGGTCCTCGAGTTCGAGCAGGATCAGGCGATGACGGTGAGTGGCGGGAGCCTGATGGCGATGGGCACGGCCCAGGCGCCGATCCGGCTGACGGGCGCGCAGCACACACGTGGATCCTGGCGCGGCCTGCAGATCGAAGGCGGGGAATTCGTGCTCGACCACGTCGTCATCGAGTACGGCGGCGGCCCTGGCGGCAGTGGTACGCTCCAGCCAGCTGACCTGAAGCTGGGTACCGGCAGTGACCCGACTCGCCTGCGCCTGCGCAACACCGTGCTGCAGCTGAGCGCGGGGTACGGCCTGTTCACGCGTGCGAGTGACGTCTCGGTCGACGAGTTCACGGGCAACACGCTCACGGCGAACGCGCTCGGCCCCGCGTACATCGCCGCAACGCACGTCAACGCGGTCACCGCGAACGGATCGTACTCCGGCAACGACTTCGATCGGCTGACGGTGGAGACCACGGGCGGATCCATCAGTCAGGAAACGACCGTGCACGACATTGGCATTCCCTATCAACTCATCGGCAAGGAGCTCGAGATCGACCATACGAGCTTCACGATCGAAAAGGGTGTGGAGATGTTCCTTGCCAGCGACGTGGATCTGAACGTCCGCAATTCCACGTTCACGGCGGTCGGTACGATGACGGACCGCATCCGGCTGCAGGGCGATGGCGCGAAGTGGCAAGGCATCCTGCTCTTCGAGAGCAACGCCAGCTTCGACTACGTCGACTTCCTGGATGCCGGCAGCAAGAAGTTCGGCGGTGTGAACGAAGTGGGCACGGTAGTCATGGAGAGCGCCGGCACGAACGAATCGCTGGCGAGCTTCACCGGCAATGTGACGAGCGCGAACGCGCTGTTCGCGCTCGTTTTCGGCTTCGGCCCGACCATCGCGCGGGGCTGCATCGCACCCACGTACATCCCGCCGCCCGACAAGGTGTCGGATCACTGCCAGCCGGGCTGATGAAACACATCGTGGGTGGCCCGACATCGCCGGATCGTGTCATGGAGCCTACATTGCTCCCATTCTGCGCACGGCTCCGCACGCCGGGCCGCCCACGGCCCGGAACGGAGAGCCCTCCACGCGACAACGATGGCCGGCTCCCTCGAAGTCAGCACGCTGCTGCACGGGATCCGGAGCGGCGACGATTCCGCGACGGACCGTCTGTTCACAGTGGTATACGACGAATTGCGGGCCATGGCGAGACAGAAGCTGCGGCACGAGCGGGAGGGTCACACGCTCAATCCGACGGCGCTGGTGCACGAGGCCTGGCTCAAGCTGGTGGGCCAGAGCGAGGACTGGTCGAACCGGAAGCACTTCATGGCGGTCGCGGCGCGTGCGATGCGACAGGTGCTGATCGACCACGCGCGCGCGCGGCAGGCCGGGAAGCGGGGAGCCGGCAGGACGCACGTGACGTTCGATGAGGAGCGCATACCGGCCGATCGCGATGCCGCACGATTGATCGCGCTGGACGACGCGCTTGCCGAGCTGGATAGCGTGAGTCCGCGTCTCGCGCGGATCGTCGAGTACCGTTTCTTTGCGGGACTGACCGAAGAGGAGATCGCGGCTGTCTTCGACGTGTCCGTGCGCACGGTGCAGCGCGAATGGCGCAAGGCCAGGGCCTGGCTGAGTCGCGAGCTGGGGGCAGATATCGATCCGCAATGAATCCGCATTCGCCGGATGTTGTCGTGAATGAACGAAAACAGCATTGGCTGCGCGTGGAGCAGTTGCTCGATGGCGCGCTCGATCTCGAGGCTGACGAACTGAGCGCCTTCCTCGACACGGCGTGCGCAGGGGATGCAGGGCTGCGCGCCGATGTCGAGTCGCTGCTGGCGGCGGACCGGAATGCGCCGGATTTCCTCGACGGCGATGCGGCGGATCTGGTCTTCGAGGCCGGAGTGGAGACGCCACTGTCACTCGAAGGCCAGAGGCTGGGCGCGTACCGCGTGCTGAACGAGATCGGGCGCGGTGGCATGAGCACGGTCCATCTGGGTGAGCGCGCCGATGGACAGTTCCAGCAGCGTGTAGCCATCAAGGTGCTGCTGCGCGACTTCGCGTCGGGCGAGCCCGGCCGGCGATTCCACAAGGAGCGACAGATCCTCGCCGGCCTCGAGCATCCGGGGATTGTGCGCATCCAGGACGGTGGCATTGCGCACGATGGTCGTCCTTATCTGGTCATGGAGTACATTGAGGGCGAGCGCATCGATCGCCACTGCGACCGGCACGACCTGTCCATCAGCTGACCGCATCCGTCTCGTACTGCAGGTGGTCGATGCGGTTCAGTTCGCGCACCGCAACCTGATCGTCCATCGAGATCTCAAGCCGGACAACATCCTGGTTACGCCGGACGGCCGCGTGCGGCTGCTGGACTTCGGCATTGCGAAGCTCCTCGATCCGGACGAGCCCGATACGACGACGCTGACCCGTCCCGGTCTCCGCCCGATGACGCCGCAGTATGCCGCGCCCGAACAGATTCGCGGCGAGCGCATCACCACCGCGTCCGACGTCTATGCGCTGGGCGTCCTGCTGTACGAGCTGCTCACCGGACATTGGCCGTACGAATCGAGCGAGCAGAGTCGCCACTCGATCGAGCAGGCGGTGTGCGAGAGCGATCCCGAACCGCCGTCGGCCGTCGTGCGACGCAGGAACACCGGCGAAACGCCGGAGCCGGGGCGCGCGGTCGCTCCGGACACCGCGCGCAGCGCGGGAAGAGCCACGGCCGCGGCGAGACGAGCGTCGCTCTCCCGCGACCTGGACGCGATCGTGCTGAAAGCGATGCGCAAAGAACCGGAGTCGCGGTATGGATCGGCGGAATCGCTCGGCGATGACCTGCGCCGATACCTCGATGGCCGACCGGTTCGCGCCCGCCGAGGCAATGCGACATACCGGGTTCGCAAGTTCGTGCAACGAAACCGCGGCGTTGCATCGGCTTCGATCGCAGTCGCTCTGCTGGTGGTGGGCTGGATCGCGACTGTCGTCGTGAAGCAGGCCGAAACCGAGCGGGAACGCCAGCGCGCAGAGGCAGCCGCGAAGTCGGCAAAGCAGGAATCCGAGACCGCTCGACAGGTCACATCCTTCCTCACGGACATCTTCAGTGGCAGCGACCCAGAGGAAACGCTCGGTGATTCCGTGAGCGCGCGCGTCCTGCTGGAGCGCGGCAAGCAGCGCATTGCGAGCGAACTCGGCGACCAGCCGGCTGTTCAGGCCGAACTCCTGCTCTCGATCGGCCACGTGTACAGCAGCCTCGGCCGTCACGAGATCGCAGATACGATGCTCACCGATGCCATCAAGCTGCGCCAGCAGCTGTACGGGAAATATGATGCACGGGTTGCCGACGGTTTCGATGCACTCGCGCTGAACTTCCTGCAGTGGCGCAACTTCGAGCTGGCCCGCGCGGGCTACACGCGTGCACTGACGATCCGGCTCGCAGTCGACAGCGGTCAGGACGCGCGCCTGGCGGGCACGCTTGCCGGGCTGAGCACCGCGTTGCGCGAACTGGGCAATGCCGACTCCGCGGCTGTGCTGGTGCACCGGTCGCTCGAACTCACCCGCGCACATGGCGACACTACGGGCGCGTCGTACCTCGGACTGCTGAACACGTTTGCCGTGACTCTGCGCGCACAAGGCAACCTCGATGCCGCCGAGCGGATCTACCGCGACGTGCTCGCCCGGCAACGGGCCACACTCGGGAGTACCAACGCCGACCTCGTTTTCACAATGAACAACCTCGCCTTCCTGCTCACGCGCAAAGGAGACTTCGACGAGGCCGCCTCACTCTACCGCGCATCCGTCGACATGCAGTCCGCCATCTTCGGCGCCGGCCATCCACGGACGCTCCTGCTGATGGGCAATCTCGCCGGTGCGCTCGTGAGGGGTGGCCGACTGGACGAAGGGCTCGCCGTGCTGCGTGACCGCATCCGGATCAGTCGCGAGACATGGCCTGACGGCCACTGGCGGATCGGCAACGCATTCATGGCTCTCGGCATGACGCTCGCCCGCCATGGACGTCCTGCCGAGGCGGAACCGGCGCTTCGCTCCGCCGTCGACAGCTGGACCGCGACGCTCGGCGCGCATCACGCCTGGACTCTCGCCGCCGGGACATGGATCGCTCTGAGCAGTGCTCTCCGCGGCCACACCGAAGCGGCCGACCGATTGTTCGACCGCAACCTCGCGCTGCTGCGCGGTGCGGAACTCGATGCCGACTCGCGCTCGCAGCTGAACACCGCCGCCGGGATGCTCGATGATATGGGCATGAATGCTCGTGCGGCTGCGTACCGCCAGCTCATCCACTGACTGTCCGGCAGCGACCCTCGGCGCGCGGCGCGCGTGGGCCAACAGGCAGCGTACAGGTGTACGCTGGAACGCAAGGTGCATCGCGTCGCACATGAGTGCACTTGCCAACGGCCAAACATGCCAGCCCGGATCGATGTGAACGTGCGCAAGAAACTGCTCATTACCGCGGGCCTGCTCCTCGCCTGCCTGCTGGCCGCGCTGCTGATCGTGCCGATCCTCTTCCGCGGCCGCATTGAGGCGAGGGCGCGCGCGGCCGTGAACGACGCCGTGACGGCGCAGGTGGACTGGCGCGGAATCAGCCTGGGCTTCTTCCGCCATTTCCCGAACGTGACGCTCGGCATCAACGGGCTGACGGTGGTGGGACGCGACCGCTTCGCGGGGGACACACTGGCGTCCGTGCAGAGCTTCCGCCTGGTGCTGGACCTCGGGAGCGTGCTGGGCAGCCTGATGCATGGCAGCCCGATCGTCGTGCGCTCGATCCGTGTGCAGCAGCCGGTGCTGCGGCTGCAGGCGCTCGCCGATGGCAGCGCCAACTGGGACATCATGAAGCCGCAGCCGCCCACCGCGGCCGGGCCAGCGACGGAATCGAAGCGTGCGCTGAACGTCGCGCTGCGCGATTTCGAGCTGGCGGACGGCAGTGTCGCCTATCATGACGCCCACTCGGGACTGATGGCCTCGCTGGACGGACTGCACGAGACGCTCAGCGGCGACTTCGCCCGGGACAGCCTGGGTGTGCGCACGCGGACGCACGCGGACCACACCACGGTCCGTTATGCCGGCACGCCGTGGCTCGACGGCGTGGCGCTGGATTTCCAGGCGGACGTGGACGCGGACCTGGCTAACCAGCGGTTTGCGTTCCGTGACAATACGCTGCAGTTGAACGGTCTGGCGCTGCGTTTCGACGGTACGGCCGCCCGCTCTGACAGCGCGTTTGCGCTCGACGTGAAATTCGATGCGCCGGGTACCGCGTTCAAGGAGATCCTGTCGCTGGTGCCCGCGGTGTACGCGCACGACTACCAGTCGCTCCAGACCTCGGGCACCTTCGCACTGGACGGCCATGTGCACGGCACCCTTGCGAAGGACGTCGTGCCCGCGTTCGCGCTCCACGTGCGCGTGAGCGATGGCATGTTCCGCTACCCGGACCTGCCGCAGGCAGCGCACGCCATCGCGCTCGACCTGGCTGTCGCCAATCCGGGCGGCTCAGCGGACAGCACGGTCGTGAATCTGCGACGCTTTCACGCCGAAATCGGCGCGCACCCGCTCGATGCGACGCTCACGCTGCGCACGCCGGTGTCCGATCCGTACGTCGACGCGAACGTCAAAGGCACGCTCGATCTGGCCGAGCTGGGGCGCACCATGAAGCTCGAAGGTGTGAAGCAGCTGGCCGGTGTCGTGACGGCCGACGCAGCGCTCGCGGCAAGGCGCTCCGATGTCGCGAACGCACGCTACGATCGCATTGCCGCGCACGGCACTGTCTCCGCACAGGGGGTGCGTGTCGAAACGGCGCAGCTGCGCCAGCCCGTGGCCATCGCGGAAGCGCGCATCGCGCTCTCACCTCGCCGCACCAGCCTGGATGCGTTCCGCGCACAACTGGGCAGCAGCGATCTGCAGGCCACAGGCGGGATCGACAACCTGCCCGGCTTCCTCATGCACGGCGAGCCGCTGCGTGCCACCGCGACATTCGCCAGCCAGCGCTTCGTGCTGGATGAGTGGAAGTCGGATCAGCCCGGGCTGGAGGTGATTCCCGTGCCGCCGCTGCTCGATCTCACGCTCGATGGCACGATCGCGCAGCTCAGCTACGGCGCCCTGCAGATGGCGAACGCGCGCGGCAGCGTGCGCGTGAGGGAGCAGCGGCTCACGCTCGAGAACTTCACGTTCGAGACGCTGGGCGGACGCATGGGCGTGCGCGGCTTCTATGAGACAGTCGACACGACGCGTCCGAATTTCGCCGTCAACCTGAACATCGATTCGCTCAACATCCACGACGCATCGGCGGCGCTGCTGACCGTGCGTACACTCGCGCCCGTCGCACGTTATGCACAGGGCACGTTCTCGACGCAGCTGAGCCTGAGTGGCGCGCTGGCGCACGACCTCACACCGCTGTTCGACGTACTCGACGGCAGCGGCTCGCTCCGCACGTCGCGCATCGCGCTGGAAGGGTTCCCGCTGATGCAGAAGCTTTCCGAGACCTTGAAAGTCCCCCGCCTCAGCAATCCCACACTGGACGCGATCCGCTCCAGCTTCTCGATTCGCGATGGCCGGCTGTTCGTGAAGCCGTTCCACGTGAGTGCCGGCGACTTCGGCCTGCAGGTCAGCGGTTCGAACGGCATTGATCAGTCACTGGACTATGCGCTCGACCTGGTCGCGCCGCGTGGCGTGCTGGGTGATGCAGCCAACCAGTTCCTGCAGAACCTGGCGACGAAGGCAGGCAAGGCGGATCTCGACCTGCAGGCTGCCGATTCCGTGCGTCTGGGCATTCACGTGACCGGTACGGTGACATCGCCATTGCTGGACGTAGGACTGGGCAGTGCCGTGGCATCGGTGGGGGAGCAGGCGCAACAGGCTGTCAGGAGCGCGGTCGAGCAGAAGACGACGGAGGCGAAGGAGCGCGTCGACTCGACGAAGGAAGCGGCAAGACGCCAGGCGCAGGCGAGGGCCGACAGCCTCATTGCCGAGGCGCAGGTGCGCGCCGACACCATCCGGGCACAGGCGAAGCGCCTGGGCGACGAGGTGCGCGCCGAAGCGAACCGCCGTGCCGATGACGTGCTGGCCGCGGCGAAGAGCGACCTCGCGCGCGCCGCCGCAAAGCCTGTGGCCGACCGCATCCGCAAGGAAGGCGACGACAAGGCGACGAAGCTCGAGAAGGAAGCGGACGATCGCGCCAACGGGCTGGTTGCGGAGGCGAGCAAACGGGCGGATGCACTGCTCAAGCCGGACACATCCTCCGCCCCGGCGCGCGGCGGCGTCCGTAGCGGGGTTGACGCCCCAGCCCGATAACGGGCGGTTGGAAGAACAGCGCTGCTCATGGCGGCGCTCGTCTCTAACGACTGGTTCTAGGCCGCTACAGCCTGAAGCGCCAGAGCGACTGGCCGTCCTGCGGATCGACAATGCGGTGGGCGTGCACGCGGAAGACGCGCTCGATCAGGTCGGCCTCGATGGCGCCGGCCGAATCCGCCTGGTGCACCAGGCGGCCGCCGTCCAGCACGAAGAACGCATCGCCGTACTGCAGCGCCACGTTGAGGTCGTGCAGGATGGCGACCACCGTGCAGTCGTGCCGTGTCAGGTCGCGGGCGACGTCCAGCAGGTGGATCTGATAGTGCACATCGAGGCTCGTCGTCGGCTCATCCAGGAAGAGCAGCTTGTGCCCCGAAGGCGAGTCGTAGTTCCAGATCTGCGCCAGCACCCTCGCCAGCTGCACCTTCTGCTGCTCCCCGCCCGACAGCGTCGGATACGCCTGGTCCGCTTGTTCGCCGATGCCCACGATCTCCAGGGCGCGTTCGACGATGGCGCGGTCCCGCGCGCCCGGCACCCGCCCGTAGTGCGGATACCGGCCCATCATGGCCACCGCGCGCGCGGGCAGCGGGAAGCTCAGCTCGACGTGCTGCGACAGCACGGCCCGCCCGCGGGCCAGTGCTTCCGCGCCGATGCTCTCGACCGGCGCGCCGTCGTACAGCACGCGGCCGGCGCTGGGCCGCAGCAGCCCGGTCGCGATGCGGAGCAGCGTCGACTTGCCGGCGCCGTTCGGCCCGAGCACGCAGTTGAAAGCGCCGCGGCGGAAGCCCAGTGTGATGTCCTCGAGAATGCGCGCCTGACCCACGCGCCAGGCAATGTCCCGCAGCTCAACCATAGAAGCCCGCGCCACCCTTTCCCCGCTGGCGCAGCAGGATCCACAGGAAGACCGGCGCACCCACCATGGCCGTGATGATGCCGATGGGCAGTTCCGCGGGCGGGATGATGAGGCGGGCGATCGTGTCCACCACTTCCATGAGTACCGCGCCGAGTAGCGCCGAGCCGGGGATGAGAAAGCGGTAGTCGGCCGACTTCGTGATGCGGAGCATGTGCGGCACCACGAGGCCGATGAACGCGATGACGCCGACCATCGCCGTCGCCACCGCCACCATCAGCGTGTTCACGATCAGCAGCGTCAGGATCAGCCGGGACGGATCGATGCCGAGGTAGCTCGCCTCATCCTCGCCGAGCATGAGCGCATTGAGCGCCTTGCCCTTGCGCACCGTCCAGCCGAAGCAGAGCGCGAAGCACAGCGCGACCATGGCCACGCCGCGCCAGTCGGCGGTGGTGAAGGTGCCGAGGTTCCAGAACGTGATGTTTCGCGCCTGCGGGTCGCGTGCGACGTACGAGAGGAAGCCGGTGCCCGCATTGCACACCGCGTTCACCGCGATGCCGGCGAGGAGCAATGTGAAGACGTTGACCTTGCCGAACGCCGTGGACACCCGATACACCAGCATCGTGGCCGCGAAGGCGCCGGCGAACGCGAGCACCGGCACCGCCAGCGAGCCCAGCGGCCTCGTGAAGGCGAGCGCCGTGTTGCCGCCGAACACGAACACGAACGCCGCGCCCACCGCCGCTCCCGCCGACGTGCCCGCGAGCCCGGGCTCGACGATCGGGTTGCGGAACAGACCCTGCATGAGCGTGCCGGAGACGCCCAGCACCGCCCCCGTGAGCCCGGCCAGCACTACGCGCGGCAGACGCAGCTGCAGGAAGACGTTGCGGCCCAGCGCTTCCGGCGGCGTCGCGGGAAGCCGGTGCAGTCCCTGCTCCGCATAGCGCACCATTCTCGGCGGGCGAAAACGAGAGCGCCCCGATGCCCGCCGACACGATCACCGCGTCGAGCAGCAGCAGCCCGAGCAGCAGGTGCACCGTGCCGTCCGGCAGGCGTTTCAGCAACGGGACACGCGCGCTCAGCTTCCGTCAGGCTGCAGCCCGGGGTGGAGATCTGCGGCGAGCTCGCGGACCGCGGCCGGCGTGCGCGGGCCGAAGTACATGATCTTGTCTTCTTCGATCCGGTAGATCCGGCCGTTCTTCGCGGCCGGCGTCAGGTTCACCCCCGGCAGCGTCGCGAACTCCTCCGGACTGCCCTACGCGGTCGAAGCCCACCTCCGTCGCAATGATGACATCCGGCTTGAGCTGCGCGATCAGCTCGGGCGTCAGGCGAGACATGCCGCCCACGGAGTCCATCGCGTTCTCCGCGCCGGCCCAGTGCAGCACCTGCCCCGCCGCTCCCCCCGACTTGACCCCCAGGTAGTTGTTGACCATCTGCCCGAAGTGGATCACCAGCACGCGCGGGCTCGTGTCAGCGGACCACTGGCTCGTGTCGGCCAGAGCGGCATCCATCCCGCGCTGCCACTCCGCGACAATGCTGTCCGCCGCCGCCTTCCTGCCGAAGAGCGCGCCCAGTTCGCGCAGCAGTTTCCGCGCATCCTCCGGTGTGCCACCGGGTGCCATCACCTTCACCGGGATCCCCACCTTCCGGATCTGATCCAGCACGGCCTCCGGACCGACATTGCCGTCAGTCAGAAAGAACGTGGGCTTCATGGACATGATGCCGTCCGCGCTCAGCGCGCGGTGGTAGCCCACGTTGGGCAGCTCCTTGATCTCCGGTGGGTAGACTGACGTCAGGTCGACGCCCCACCAGCTCATTCTGCGCGCCGATCGCGTACATGAATTCGTTGATCTGCTTCGACACGCACACCACCCGGCTCAGATCGAAGGACTCCGCTGCCGCGGCGGCGCCCGGCTGTGCCCGGTCGGCTGCGTCCCCCCCACCGCAGGCAAGTGAGCCCAGCAGCAGCAGGGATATCCCGAGGCGAGGTGGCGTCATGGCCATGGCTGCGCGTCCTTGTTCGTGGGGGGTCGTGGTGTGGTGAGGGGAGGCATAGGTTACAGGCGCACGATGACGCCCGCAAACGAACCGCTCCGGCCCATGCGCATCCTGCTCGTCGAAGATGACAACCAGCTCCGCACGTCGATGGCGCGCGGGCTCCGGGAAGCCGGCAACGAGGTCGATGAGGCGGCGGACGGCCTGCACGCTGCCGCCATGGCCGCGGCCGGATCCTATCACTGCGTTATCCTCGACATCCTGCTGCCCGGGAAGGACGGCATCGCGGTGTGCCGCGAGCTGCGCGTGAAAGAGAACTGGGTGCCGGTGCTCATGCTCACGGCACTCGACGGCGTCGATGCCCGCATTGAGGGACTCGATGCCGGCGCCGACGACTACCTGCCCAAGCCGTTCGATTTCGGCGAGCTGCTGGCTCGACTGCGCGCGCTCACCCGCCGCCGCGGTGAGAAGTCCATGCCTCAGCTGCAGGTCGGCGATCTCGTGATCGACACGCGGCGGCGCACGGTGCGCCGCGGTGCGCGCGAGATCCAGCTGACCGCAAAGGAGTTCACCTTCCTCGTTCACCTCGCCAGGAATGCCGGCAGCGTGGTGCCACGCAGCGATCTGATGACACACGTCTGGGATGACAGCCACGCCCATTCCAACGTCATCGATGTCTACGCCAGCCGACTGCGCCGCAAGATCGACGAGGGCGAAACCGTGCCGCTCTTTGCGACCCGCCGCGGCGTCGGTTACCTGCTGGACCCCGACGCCGCGGCCGGCGAGGACACCGGGAACGGCTGAACCGATGCGCGTCGTCCCCACATCGGTCCGAACCCGACTGACGCTCTGGTACACGGTGGCCCTGGCGCTGCCGCTCATCGCTTTCGCCATCGCGTCCTATCTCATTTTCTCCAGCACCATCGGCGTCCGCACCGACGCGTTCGTGGGCGATGCCCTCACCGTCTTCTCCCGCGAGCTGGGCTCCGAACGGCGCGCCGGGCCCGACATTGAGTCCGCCATCCGCCGCACGCTCGAGGAAGTGCGCTTCCGCGAAGTCGACATCGTGATCCTCAACACCACCGGCGCCATCGTCGGCCGGAGCGCGGCGGATGCAGGCGACGCATCCGTGCCGGACCTGGACTCCGTCCTGGCGCGCGCAGGACTCGCCGCCGATGCCTCAGGTCTGCCGCGCACCGTGCGCACGGACGGCATCCCGTTTCGCGTCCTCGTGCGCCGGCTCGCCGTCGGAAACCGGAGCTTCTTCATCGCCGGTGTGCACCCGCTCGCGGCCTCGGAGGCGATGCTCAAGCGCATCCGGCGCCTGTTCCTCATCGCCATCCCGCTCATCCTCGCCTGTGCCGCCACGGGCGCATCCTTCCTCACGCGCAGGAGCCTTCGGCCCGTAGCCGCCATGGCCGCCCATGCCGCCGCCATCGGCGCCAGCACACTGCACGAGCGGCTGCCCGCCGGCGCCGAGGATGAGCTGGGCGAACTGGCCCGCGTCCTCAATCACCTCCTCGACCGACTCGAAAAGTCCTTCGAGCAGCAGCGTCGCTTCATGACCGACGCTTCCCACGAGCTGCGCACGCCTTCCGCAATCATCCGGACCGAAGCCGACGTGACCCTGTCACGCGCCACGCGCAGCGAAGACGAGTACCGCGCCTCCTTGGCCGTGGTGCAGGACGCGTCGCGGCGGCTCGCACGCATCGTCGACGACGTGTTCCTCATTGCCCGCGCCGATGCCGGCCATCTCGTGCCCCTGCCCGCGCCGCTCTACCTCGACGACCTCGTCCGCGACACCGTCCGCACGGTCAAGCCCATCGCCGACAAGCGCGACATCGCACTCGAGATCCTCGACATTGTGGAAGTCCCGCTGACCGGCGACGCCGACCTCCTCGACAGCGTCATCCTCAACCTCCTCGACAACGCCATCAAACACTCGCCGGCCGGCGCCAGCGTCCGCGTGTCCCTGCGCAGCAGCGCGACCCATTGCCAGCTCTCCGTGGTCGACGCCGGACCCGGCATTCCCGCCCATCTGCGCGAACGCATCTTCGAACGCTTCTTCCGGGTCGACGTCGCCCGCTCCCGGCAGGAAAGCACACTCACGAGCGGCGCCGGCCTCGGCCTCTCCATCTGCCGCCGCATTGTCGAACTGCATCGCGGCAGTCTCGTGGTTTCCGACTCCCGCCCCGGCCGCACCGAGTTCCGCGTCACCCTCCCGCTCGCGGCCGGGTCGCCGCCGCTCACCGGCCCCAACGCGTAGTCGCGTTGCGGGTTCCGCCTTGCAGCGGTGGGTCCCGTCGCGTATCGTCGCGTTCATGAAAGTTTCATGAACCTATGCCGGGACACCACTCATGAACTAGACTCCGATCGTGCATCGCGCTGCTCGGCGCGCTACTCCCTGTGATGCCGGCCAGGCTGCACGCGCAGACGCTGGTGCAGGGCACGGTCGTGGATCAGCAGACGGGCTCGGCCATTGCCGGCGCCGCCGTGCGGATCACGGGGACGGACAGGGGCACAGTGACGAACGAGGCGGGCTCTTTCACGCTGCGCGCGCGGGAGCCGGTCTCGAGCCTGACGGTGTCGAGCCTGGGCTACGCCGCGAAACAGGTGGATGTGGCGAATGCGAATGGCGTGCTGAACATCCGGCTGGCGCCGGCCGCGGTGCCGATACCGGGGATCCAGGCGGTGGCCACGCGCGCGACGCCGGCGGTGAGCCTGCTGACGCAGCACGATCTGGAGCGCGCCAATGAGCTGCGCCTGGAGAGTTCGATCAACACGGTGCCGGGTGTGTTCATGCAGTCACGCACGCCGTGGGGCGGCACGCGCGTCACCATTCGCGGCTACTACCCGAGCACCAGCGGCAACAGCCCCAACTCGAACGGGCTGGGCTACCAGGTATTCCTGAACGACATCCCGATCACGGATGCCTCCGGCCTCACGATTCTGGATGACGTGGATTTCGCGACGCTCGGGCGCGTGGATATCATCAAGGGGCCGGCGTCGCCGGAGTTCGGCAGCTTCATTGGCGGCGCGCTGCGCCTGAGCACGGAGCGGCCCGCGCCCGACGAGACGTCGTTCAGCCAGCAGCTGCTGGGCGGTACGGACGGCATACTGCGTACTAACACGACGTTCGAGAAGGCGACGGACCGTTCCGATTTCGTGCTCAACTACGGCTACCAGACCTACGACTCGTTCCGCCCGCACAGCGGGTCGGAGAAGCACTTCGTGAGTGCGACCGGCGACTTCCAGGCCTCGGACAGCCACACCCTTTCGTCGTACTTCGCCTACAACCGTTCCTTCGAGGAGCTGGCGGGCGAGATCGACACCACGGACCTGTACGCGCGCAATCCGCGCAGCAACGCGGCGTACCTGGCGAACAACTCGCACATCGTCATGAACGGCTTCGTGGCGGGCGTGACCGACCACATCCAGCTGAGCGATCGCTTCACCGATCGCACCACGCTGTACGGGACGGGTCTGACGTACGATCAGCGTTTCGCGCACGGCCTGACCAACAACAACCAGTTCAGCTTCGGTGCGCGCAGCGTGCTGGGGGTCGCCGGCCGGCTGGGCAGCAGTGTGGGCGTGAGCGGCACCTTCGGCGGCATGCTGCAGCGCTCCAATGTCACGAGCAACGGCGTGTTCATCGTGCCCGCGCCGCCCAACCCGCAGCGGCCGAGCGACCAGCAGAACTACGCCACCAACGCGGCCCTGTTCACGGACTGGAGCTTCGACATGCCGGCGGGCACGCGGCTGACGCTGGGTGCGGGCTACCACAAGGATGGGTTCGCCATTCAGAACATGTTGCGCAACAACGTGGTGTTCGACAGCGCGCTGGTGCGCGTGCGCACCTTCGACGCGGTGTTCACGCCGCACGTGTCGTTCGCGAAGGAGCTGGGCAGTGCGACCTCGCTGTACGCCAGCGTGGGTTCGGGCTACGCGCCGCCGCTGCTCGGCAACACGGTGGCGAACGACGGCACGGTGGATCTGGCGCTCAAGCCGGAGCGCGCCGTGCAGTACGAGGTGGGCGCGCAGGGATCGATGGCGGCGCACCGGCTCTCGGGGCGCATCGCGCTCTATGACGTCGAGAACACGGACAAGCTGGTTTCCGCGACGTCGAATTCGGTGACGTACACGACGAACGCCGGCAAGCAGCGCAACCGCGGCGCTGAGGTGTCGCTCAGCCTGCTCGCCGTGGACCAGCCCGGGCGCCCGCTGTCCCGCGTGCGGCCGTGGCTCACCTATTCGTACACGGATGCGAAGTTCATCGACTTCAAGAGCGACAACAACCACAGCGCGAGCACCGTGGACTTCTCCGGGAACCAGGTGCCGCGCGTGCCGAAGAACGTCTTCAACGCGGGCCTCGATCTGTTGCTCAGCGGCGGCGTCTACCTCAACGGCACGTACCAGCACGTCGACAGGCAGGCGATCACGTTCGACAACTCGACCTTTGTGAACGGCTACTCGCTGATGGACCTGAAGGCCGGGATCCAGCGCGCGATCCACAACCGCTGGCGCATCGACCTGTACGGCGGCGCGGACAACCTGACGGGCAGCACGTATCCGGCGTTCCTGTTCGTGGGTCCGAACTACGCCGGGCTGGCGCTCGACGAGGACGGCGGGCACGGCGACGGCTTCATCATCCCGGCCCCCTACAAGACTGGCTGGTACGCCAGTCTGAGGCTCAGCTTCATCCCGCAGTAAGACGAGGCTCCACCCGGGAGGCGAAGCGCGTCGCCCGGGTGGCCCCCGCGCCGGCTGCCTGCCGGCGGCAGCACCCGCCATACTTCCGTGACTGCCGCGCCGAGGCCGGTCCCGCCTTCGCTCTGGACGACGCTTCCCCGCCGCCCGCATCTTTCCCGGCGAGCCGCACTCCATTTCCGCAGGAAACCCCGGCCCATGGACCTTCTCGAGCGCGAGCCCATCCTGGCGGAACTGGAGTCGCTGCTGCGCGACGCGGCCGCGGGCGCTGGCCACATCGCGGCGGTCTGCGGCGAGGCGGGTGCGGGCAAGACCAGCCTGGCGGAGCGGTTCACGGCCACGCACGGCGGTCGCGCGCTGCGCGGCCTCTGCGATCCTCTGTCCACCCCGCGGCCGCTCGGTCCGATCCACGACATGACGCGCCAGTCCGATGGGCCGCTCTCGGCGGCACTGCGCGCGGGCGAAGGCCGCGAGGGCGTGTTCAGCGCCTTCCTCGAGGAGCTGGACGTGGCGCCGTCGCCGCGCATGGTGCTCGTGGAAGACGTGCACTGGGCCGACGACGCGACGCTGGATCTGCTCAAGTTCGTGGGCCGGCGCATTCGTCGCTTTCCCGCACTGCTGCTCATCACCTACCGCGACGATGAGGTGGGTTCGCAGCATCGCCTGCATCAGCTGTTAGGCGAGCTGCCCGCGGGCGTGGTGCGCTGGCTGCGCCTGCCGCTGCTGAGCGATGCCGCCGTGCGCGAACTGGCGCGGCGCAGCGGCCACGCCGGCGAGGGTCTGTTCACGCTGACGGGCGGCAATCCCTTCTTCGTGACCGAGGTGCTGGCATCGAGCGGGGGTGCCGTGCCGGCTTCCATTCGCGAAGCGGTGCTGGCCCGCGCCGCGCGACTCTCCGCCCCGGCGCGCGGGCTCCTCGATGTGGTGTCGCTGGCACCCGGCCGGATGGAGCGTCGTCTGCTGGAAACCCTGGTGGATGGTGCGCCCGCGCTGGTACGCGAGTGTGCCAGCACCGGCGTGCTGGCGGTCGCCGCCGAGGCGGTGGGTTTCAGGCACGAACTGGCGCGCCTGGCGTGGCAGGCGTCGCTGGAACCGGGTACGGATCGCCTGCTGCACGCCCGCATTCTCCAGGCGCTGCTGGATCGAGAGGCGGGCAGTCGCGAGCTGGCGCGCATCGTCCACCACGCGGATGGCGCGGGCGATGGCCAGCGCGTCCTGCACTTCGCGAGCGCGGCTGCGCGTGAAGCGATGGCTGTGGGCGCGCACCGTCAGGCCGCCGCGCAGTACGCCACGGCCATGCGCTACGCGGACGGGCTGGCGCCGCCCGAACTGGCGACGCTGCTCGAAGCCTACTCGTTCGAGCTGTACATGACGGGTGGCATAGCGGAGTCCATCCAGGTGCGCGAACGGGCGCTGGCGCTGCGCCGCCAGCTGGATGACCGCGTGCGCGAAGGCGGCAACCTGCGCTGGCTCTCGCGCCTCGCGTGGTTCAGCGGCCGGCGGGCCGAGGCCGGCACGCTGGGTGAACTGGCCATTCAGGTGCTGGAGCCGCTCGGGCCGACGCCCGAGCTGGCCATGGCGTACAGCAACCTCGCGCAGCTTGCCATGCTGGCGGACCAGGCCAACGGCACGATCGCGTGGGGCGAGCGCGCCATCGCCATGGCGGAGCAGGTGGGTGATACCGAGACGCTCGTGCACGCGCTCACCAATGTCGGCTCCGCCGAGATGTACACACCACAGTCCGGGCAGGGGCGCAAGCGCATCGAGCGCGCCATCGAGCTGGCGCTCCGACACGGCTTCCACGAACACGCCGTGCGCGGCTACACCAACATCGCCTGCAACGATGTGCGCCACCGCGACTATGAGCGGGCGGTGCAGAGCGTCGCCATGGTGCTGCGCTTTTCCATTGACCACGAGATCGAGACCTGGGAGTTCTACATTCTCGGATGGCGCGCGCGGCTGGAGCTGGAACATGGCAACTGGGCTGCGGCCGAGCGTGATGCACAGACCATTCTGGGCAGGTACCAGGCGCTGACTGTAACACGCTGTCAGCCACTCATCGTGCTGGCGCTGCTGCGAGCGCGCCGCGGCGCAAATGGCGTGGCCGAGCTGCTCGACGAGGCCATGGCCCTCGCCACCCGGACCGAAGAGACGCAACGCCTGGCGCCGGCCACCGCCGCACTCGCCGAAGCGGCCTGGATCCGGGGCGACCTCGCCGCGGTCGTCGGCGACATCAGGAAAGCGTACGCGACCGCGCTGGCGAGCGACGACCTCTGGGCGCAGGGCCTGCTCGCCAGCTGGCTGCGGCGAGCGGGTGGACTCGACGCCGTGCCCGATGCGATGCCGGAGCCGTTCCAGCACCTGTTCGCGGGCGACTGGCGCGGGGCGGCCGCACAGTGGCAGGCGATCGGTGCGCCCTACGAGCGCGCGCTCGCACTCGCCGATGGCAATGATCCGGCGGCGCATCGTGAAGCACTCGAGCAGCTCGAGCGCCTGGGCGCCAACGCCAGCGCGGCCGCGGTCCGGCGCGACCTGCGCGCTCGCGGTTTCGCGGGTATCCCACGCGGGCAGCGTAGCACAACCCGCCAGCATCCCGCCGGACTCACGCGCAGCCAGACCCGCGTGCTGGCACTCCTCGCGCGTGGGCTTTCCAATTCCGCCATCGCGCGCGAGCTCTTCCTCTCGCCACGCACGGTCGACCACCACGTTTCCGCCATTCTCGGCAAACTCGGCGTTGCCACACGCACCGAGGCCATCGCCGCCGTGCACGATCGCGGCATCCTGCCGGAGAGCCGCGAGGCAGGAGAAAGTTAGGTAGCCGCTCCGCCCAAATTGGGTTGATCCACCGAGGCACCCACACACCCTCCAGCGCAACCTTCCACGCACGAGCGACGGACGCTGCTCGACGCAGCGCTACCGCGACTCCGCTCGTTGATCCCTGTATCGGCCCTGGAGGCCAGGAAGGCATTCCCATGATCAAGACGGAGACCAGACGGCGGCTCCTGCCGGACCCGACGTTCTACCCTTCGCCGCGCAGCGCACGCGAGGCGCCGGCGGAAACGCTGGCGTATGTGGCGCTCATCAACCCGACGCCGGAGGACGGCCGCGGAGATGCCATCGGCGTACTCGACTGCGACCGCGAGTCCGCCACGTTCGGCCGCATCATCGGCCGGCTCGAACTGCCGTACGCTGGCGATGAGCTGCACCACTTCGGCTGGAACGCCTGCAGCTCGGCACTGTGCCCGTACGCGCCGCACCCGCACGTGCGCCGGCGTTACCTGATCGTTCCCGGACTCAAGTCGTCGCGCATCTACATCATCGACACCGAGCCCAATCCCGCGGAGCCTCGGCTGGTCAGGGTGATCGAGCCGGAAGAGCTGGCCGCGAAGACCGGCTACTCGCGCCCGCACACCGTGCACTGCGGACCCGACGGCATCTACATGAGCGCGCTCGGCAACGCGGAAGGCGACGGTCCGGGCGGGATCTTCATCCTCGACCACGACACCTTCGAGCCGCTCGGTGCCTGGGAGATGGACCGCGGACCGCAGCGCCAGGCGTACGATTTCTGGTGGCACCTCGGCTGGGACACGATGGTCACGAGCGAATGGGGCACACCCCGGCAGGTGGAGAATGGCGTGCAGCCCGACCTGCTCATGGCCAAGGAATACGGCCGCCGCCTGCACTTCTGGGACCTGCGCGAGCGCCGGCACCTCAAGTCGCTGCTGCTGGGAGATGACAACCAAATGGTGCTGGAACTGCGACCGGCGCACAATCCAACAAAGCGTTATGGCTTCGTCAATGTAGTGCTGAGCCTGACCGATCTCTCCAGCTCGATCTGGACGTGGTACTACCGTGACGGCGACTGGCAGGCGAGGAAGGTCATCGACATTCCGGCCGAGCCTGCCGACGCGTCGGTCCTGCCACCGGCGCTCAAGCCCTTCGGCGCAGTCCCACCGCTGGTCACCGATATCGCACTCTCGCTCGACGACCGGTTCCTTTACGTCGCGTGCTGGGGAACAGGCGAGCTGCGACAGTACAATGTGACCGACCCGTTCGAGCCGAAGCTGGTCAGCGCCGTGCACCTCGGCGGCATCGTGCGCCGTTCCTCCCACCCCGCAATGCCGCACCTGCGGCTCAATGGCGGCCCGCAGAATGATCGAGCTGAGCCGCGACGGGAAGCGCGCCTACCTCACCAATTCGCTCTACCTCGCGTGGGATGCGCAGTTCTATCCCGACGGCATCCGTGGCTGGCTCACGCAGCTGGATCTGGGCGCGGATGGTGGCATGACGGCGTCGCCTGACTTCTTCATGGATTTCGGCCATATGCGCCCGCACCAGGTCAGGCTGCAGGGTGGTGACGCCTCCTCTGATTCCTTCTGCTTCCCATGAGCGGCGTCATGAGCTGGTGGATTCCGGTGCTGCTCGGCGCCTGGCATGGCGTCAATCCGGCGATGGGCTGGCTGTTCGCCGTGGCGCTCGGACTTCAGGAGCAGCGCGCCGCGGCGATGCTGCGGGCACTGCCGCCCATCGCGCTGGGACACGCCGCTTCCGTGGCGGCAGTCATGGGCGTGGCGCTCGCGGCGGGTCGGTTCCTGCCGCCCGCGACGCTGCGCATTGCGGGCGGGGCGGTGCTGCTCGGCTACGCGACGTATCTCATGGTGCGACGCGCGCACCCGCGGCGCGTCGGTATGCGCCTCAGCGCGCGTGGTCTCTTCGCATGGTCGTTCGTCATGGCATCGGCGCACGGGGCGGGGCTCATGCTCCTCCCCGTGGTGCTGGGCCCGGCCGGCATGACCGGCCACCACATGCACCACAACATGACGGCTGCAGGCGACGCTTCCGTCCTCGCCGTGCACTCCGCGGCGATGCTCACCGCCATGGCCACCATCGCAGTCGTCGCCTACCGCGCCGCCGGCGTGGGATTGCTGCGTCGCGCCTGGATCGACACCGACATCCTGTGGAGTGGCGCGCTCGCGGTCGCGGGGGTGGCGGTGCTGCTCGCCTGAAGCTGAAGTCAGACCCGATCCGCACGGCAACGGCCGACCCGAAACCGGGCCGGCCGTTTCTGCATACTGGCCGTACCGAGGCCGCGCGGTGGCCGCCGGCCGGAAAGCCGTGATCCGTTCCGGGCAACCAGCCCGAGCCCGAGCCCCAGAGGCGGCAAAACCATGGACATAAATACTCTTTTGGTATATATACCCGCAGGGTATTTGCGAACCACCATGCGGATGACGACCCAATGGGCGCTGTGAACGAGAGCGGCATGAGCACGCTCGAATACCACGTGCTGCTGGCAATGGCGAGCGGGTCTCTCTACGGCTACGCGATCAAGGATCGGGTGGAGCAGGAGTCGGGCGGGGTGCTGGCGCCGCGGGCGGGCTCGCTCTACCGGGTGCTGGCGCGGCTGATGACGACGGGTCTGGTCACTGAGGTCGCCAATGCGACGCCGGAGCCGCATCCGGGCCGGGCGAGGAAGTACTACGGGTTGAGCGCATCGGGTCGCGCGGCGCTGGCGGCGGAGGCGAGGCGGCTGAAGGGCGCGGCCGCGCTGGCGGAGGAGCGGCTCCGCACGGCGGGGTCCAGCACGTGAGACGCATCGCCCGCGTCCTGCTGCGGTTGTTCCCGGCGGGATTCCGGGAGCAGTTCGGCGAAGACATGGTCGAGCAGATCGAGATCGACCGTGCGCGCGCGGCAGCGCGTGGGCGCTTCCGCGCATTCGCGTTCGACATCTCGACTGTGTTCGATCTCGTGTGCTCCGGCCTGGCGGAGCGCTGGAACCCCGCGTGGCTGGACGAGCCGATGGTGCACAACCCGAGAAAGGGAATGGGACTCTCAATGGATGGATGGTCGAAGGATCTGCGGCAGGCGGTGCGGTCGCTGCGCCGCTCGCCCGGCTTTTTCGCGGTGTCCGTGGTCACGCTCGGCCTCGCGCTGGGCGCCCTGGCCGGGATCTTCAGTGTGGTCGACACCGTCCTGCTGAAGCCGCTGCCGTATCCGCAGCCGGATCGGCTCGTCTACATCGCGGCGACGGCGCCTGGCTCGGATCTGCCGCAGGAGTTCGCGCCGGCCGCGGAAATGCTCGTGCAGTACCGCGAGAAGTCGCAGCTGCTCGAGAACGTCGCGGTGTTCGGCGACATGACGCAGACGCTGCGCGCCGGTGACCGGGCGGAGCGCGTGTGGATGTCGTGGGCTACGCCCGAGCTGTTCCCCACCCTGGGCGTGACGCCGATCCTCGGACGATTGCCAGTGGCGGCAGACGAAGACCGCGCCATGGTGATCAGCTACCAGCTCTGGATGACGTGGTTCGGCGGCGACCGCGGCGTCATTGGCAAGTCGTTCGAGGCAGCGGGCGCGAGCCGGCAGGTGATTGGCGTGATGCCGGCCAACTTCCATTTTCCCACCGAGAACGTGCTGCTCTGGGTTCCCCAAGTCATCCGGCCCGCGGAGATCATACTGGGCCGCTTCGGCATGCGCATGGTGGGCCGCCTGGCACCGGGAGCCACGCAGGACGGGCTGCGTCTGGAGCTGAACCGGCTCGCAGCCGAGCTGCCCGCACGCTTCGGCGGCTCCTCGGCCTACGCGCGCATCATGGCCCGCCATCGCGCAATCGTGCGTTCGCTCGAGGAGCAGCTGGTGGGGGGGGTGGCCGGCACCTTGTGGGTGCTGCTGGGCGCCGTGGCCATCGTGCTGCTGATTGCGTGTGCGAACGTGGCCAACCTGCTGCTGGTGCGCGCCGAACGGCGGGGCCAGGACCTGGCCATCCGCAAAGCGATCGGCGCCGGACGCAGCGCGCTGATCCGTTCGCAGATGGCGGAGACCGTGATCATCGCCGCGGCGGCGGGCGTGCTCGCCGTGCTGCTCGCGTGGATCACGCTGCCTCTCGTCCTGCGCGTGGCACCCAGCGTTCCGCGTCTATCCGCTGTGCACCTGCGACCCGATACGCTGGCCTTCACGCTCGCCGCCGCCTTCGTGTCCGCTTTGCTGTGCGGGCTCGGGCCCGCCGTCCGCTCATCGAATCCGAAGCTGACCCGCCTGCGTGACAGCAGCCGCGGCTCGACGCGGCGGCGCTCGTGGGGACGCGATGGGCTGGTGGTGGCGCAGACCGCGCTGGCGCTGCTGCTGCTCATCGGCTCGGGGCTGCTGTTGCGCAGCTTCCGTGCGCTGCGCCACGTGGATCCCGGCTACGAGACGAAGGACCTCTTCACGTTCCAGTTCGCGCCCGAGAATCCGGCGCTGCACGACGGCCCATCGTGGGCCCTCTTCCACGATGAGTTCCTGAAGCGCATCGCCGCGCTGCCCGGCGTGCAGTCGGTGGGCATCGTGGAGAACGTGCCGCTGGACGAAGGCACGGCTAACAGGCGGTTCAGGTCGGATGAAATGGCAGGCGATCCGGAGCGCGGCGCGCTGCTCAACTTCACGTTCACGGGCGGCGATTACTTCTCGACGATGGGCATCGCCGTCCTGGCCGGCCGCGCCTTTACCCCGGCGGATCACACCACGAATCTCGGCAACGTCATCGTCAGCAGGAGCGCCGCGAAGCTGCTGTGGCCGGGGCAGGACCCGATCGGCAAGCGGCTCCAGCCATGGAATCCGCCGGGCCAGACGGGGCCGGAGCCCCCCTGGATGAGCGTCGTCGGCGTGGTGGAGGATGTCATGCAGTACGGCCTCCGGGATGGGCCGAATGCACAGCTCTATTTCCCCATGGTGGGGCCGACTCCGAACGCCTGGGCCCTGTCGTCACCGGGCTATGTGGTGAAGACGCCGCGCGCGAATTCGATCGCGCCGGACATCCGGGCCCTCGTCAAGGAAGTGGCGCCGGAAGCACCGATGTACCGCGTGTACACGATGGAAGGACTGGCAAGCCGGTCGATGCTGGAGCTGTCCTTCACCACACTCACGCTGGGCATCGCCGCGCTGCTCGCGCTGATCCTCGGCACGGTCGGCCTCTACGGCGTGCTCTCCTACGTCGTCGCGGAGCGCACGCGCGAGATCGGCGTGCGCATGGCGCTGGGCGCCGAAGCGGGCCAGGTGCGGCGCATGGTGGTGTCGCAGGGCGTGGCCGTCGTCGTTCCCGGCATCATGCTGGGCCTCATCGGCGCGTTCGCCAGCACCCGCGTGCTGGGCTCGCTGCTCTTCGGCGTCAAAGCCATCGATGGGCTCACCTTCGTGAGCACATCCGGCGCAATGGTGCTGACTGGCCTGTTAGCCAGCTATCTGCCCGCGCGGCGCGCTTCCTCCGTCGACCCGATCGAGTCGCTGCGCATCGACTGAGTGCCGGACGGGAAGGGACCGCCGCACGCGTGCGCGGCGGTCCCTCCGCTGCGCGCGTCGCTTCAACCCAGCGAGATGGCCACCTGCTCGAGCAGGTCCATCGCCTCCTGCATGCCCGCTTCCATGCCGGAATTGATGTGCGCGTCACGATGCGCCTTGATCGTGTGGTCCACGAGCAGCTTCATGGTGGTGCGTCCGTTCACTTCCGTGAACGTGACCGTGTCCAGCGCCTCGCCTTCCGGCATGCCTTCGAAAACCTCGGTGGAAACGAGTCGTTCGTTCTCGACGATTTCCCGGTACACGCCGTGGAACGCCACCTCGAAGCCCCGGTTCGCCACCATCACGAAGCGCCACATGCCGCCCACGCGCAGGTCGACTTCCGCCAGCGTGACCTTGCCGCGCTGGCCCGACCACCAGCGCTTGATCAGCTCCGGCGTCGTCCAGGCCTTGTAGACCAGGCGCCTGGGCGCGGCAAACTCCCGCGTGATCAGGATCTGCGTGTCCGTGGGAAGCGTCACCACGGCCGAGCCGCTACTCGTCGCTGCCGCCATTGTCGTCCTCCTTCGCCTTGAGTTCACCCAGCACATTGTCCAGTACTTCGAACCGCTCGTTCCAGAGCTGCGTGTAGTTGCTGATCCAGTCGTGAATGGGCTTGAGCGACTGGCCGTTCAGGCGATACAACCGCTGCCTGCCCTCGTCTCGCACCTCCACCAGACCGACTTCGCGGAGGACCCGCAGGTGCTTGGAAACCTGCGGCTGCGCCAGGCGAAGTGCGGCGACGAGATCGTTCACGGGAAGCTCGCCGCGCGAGAGCACGTCCAGGATCTGTCGCCGCCGCGGCTCGGCTACCGCATTGAAGGCATTGGTCGTTGTGGCTGCTCTTGCCATGGCGTCATGATATTCCAATATGGGAATATGTCAAGAGCGCTATCGGACTCAATGCGTAACTCTCCTGAAAACCAGAAGTTGCGATAGCGCTGTGCGAGGCTCGGGCGCGCGAAGCGGTGCGCCGGCGGCAAGCGGCCGCGCCCCGCCGCCGGGTCACGGCCACCACACCGCGCATTGCTGCACGACCCGCCGCAGTGCTGCGACCGCATCGGGCCCGCCGGCGCGCGCGAACGCGGGGGCCAGCACGTTCAGCTCGGGAACGAAGTTCAGCCGCAGCGTCTGGCAGAGCGAGGCGAGCAGGCGGGCGAGCAGTGGCGGAATGTCGGTCGGGTCGAGCGTCGCGAGCGCCGCGGCCAGCTTGCGCACGGTGAGCCACCGCGTCTCCGCATAGGGCAGCGATTCCACAATCGCGACGGCCTGGTCGACGAGCGGGCGCGCGTCGTTGCTGTGCCGTGCGATCGCCGCGAGCGCAGCGGCGTGGCGCATGGGATCCGTCATGGCGCCGGCCAGCTCCCGCGCGTGCTGCCCGTGGCCCGCCGCAGCGAGAGCTTCGAGCACCTCGACCAGCGCGGGTTCGCTGGCGTAATGGTTGTCCAGCGCTGCGAGCCAGGCAGGTGCCTCTGACAGATCACTGACACGCATCAGGGGCGCCATGGCGGCCACGGCGCGGGCGCGTGCCGGTGCGTCGTCGCGTTCGATCGACTTCAGCCGCGTCCACGCTTCCGCCGGGTAGCCCGTGCGGCAGAGCCGCACCATCAGCTCGGGCAGCGCGGCCAGTGCGTTGTACGCGTCGATCCACTGGAGGTGGTCCGCGTATTCGCGCAACGGCTCGATCCCGAGGTGCGGCACGAGGAAGCGCATGGCCGCGCCGTGATGGCGGTAACGCACCACGGCGTCGTGCGCCATCGAAGCGGCCGCAGCGCCGGCGAAGGGCAGGATGGCGGCAATGCTTTCTGCACGCGTCTCGTCGTGCTTCTCCGCGTCGAGCAGCGGGAGCAGCACAGCGATGGCCTCGTGTTGCCCTTCCGGCTTGCGGCAGCGGATGAGGCGCGCGAGCGCGTGTCCCTTCTCGGCCGCGTCCTCCACTTCGTGCACGGCGGCATCAGCCTCGGCGAGGAGCGCGGGTCTGCGCGATACGAGCGCGCCCAGTGCCCGCACGCGCAAGCGCGGCGAGCCCACGCCGCGCGCGATCCCGGTCGCGCGTTCGAGCAGCGATTCCGGCAGCAGCGAAGCGATCTGCGTGAGGTCCTCGGCGCGCGTGCTCTCGCTCGAGCCTGCCGCGACGTCGAGGAGCTGGCGCAAGACGTCCGTGCGCGTGGCGTCGTCGAGGTGATCGATCATGTCGAGCACGGCGCCGAACCGCTCGCGGTCGTCATCGGCGCGTGTGGTGGCGCGCGCAGCCTCGAGCAGCCGGTCGGCCGGCAGGAACGGCGCTGCCTGCTCCGCGATGTGCTCGCGGTCGCGCCACTCGCCTGCCGTGGCAATGGACTCGATCACCTGATCCACCAGCGCCACTGATGCGGCGGCGGGCAGCACGCGCGCGAGCCCGGCCAGCGTACCGCCTCGCCAGTAGCCGGACTCTGCGCGCGCGACCGTGCGCAGTCGCTCCACCTGGGTGCCATCCAGGTACTCCGCGACGCGCGCCAGCTCGAAGGCAGTTTCGCCATCCAGCTCCCGGCGCTCGCTCGCGAGCTGGAATGCCCGCGCGGCGATATCCCGGCGCATGGGTTGCGGCAGGTGCGGCGTGAGCAGCGCCAGCGCGATGGCGCGCGTGGTGGCAAGACTTGCCGGCAGACGCTCCACGAGCAGCGGCGCAATCTGCGGCGAGGCCGCCGCCACGCTGCAGAGTGAGCGTGCGATCGCAATGGGAGACACGTGTACGCGATCCGAGTCGAGCAGCGCGAGCCATCTGGCGACCGTTTCGCGCAGCACGTCCCCGGCGAGCGCGGGAATGAGTTCTTCCAGCGCCTCCGCGATCGAGCCGGGGTAGTCGAGCGCCAGAATGGCGTCCAGCGTGTCCGCCACGTCGTCCGCTAATGACATGTCAGGCAGCGCCCGCACGAGCACGGTCAGGCAGGCGGCGCGCTCGGTGATATGGTCCACGCCGGACAGCACCTCGGCGCGCAGCTCCGCGTGCCGCGGCGAAGGCGCACGAGCGGCGACGTGCGCCAGCGCCAGCCAGTTGCCCGTGGCGCGGGCTTCCGCGGCCAGCGCAGCCAGCGCCTCGGCGGGCAGCGTGCCGGGCAGGTCGCGCACCAGCTCCGCCAGATCCTGATGGAGCGGAAGTCCTGGCGGATCGCGTTCAGCGTCTCGGCCAGCAGCGGCAGCCCGTCCTCGAGCGGCGCGACCGTCACGATCTCGACCATGCCGCGGGCGCGCTGTCCGGCGGGCAGCAGCCGCACGCGCGCGGCGGCCCGTTCCGCGGTCCACAGATGGTGGGCGACGAGTGCGCGCAGCAGGCTGGCCGGCAGCGACCGCTGCGCGCTGCGCACGGAAGCCTCCATTACGGCGTAGAGCGCGTGGCGCTCGAGCTGCGCGGCGGGCGTGACTGCGCGCGCACGGCTCAGATCCGCGAGGTAGCGACCGGGATGCCATTCGCCTTTCGTGCGATACCACCCGTTGCCGCCATTGGCCGAGGGGTCCGTGACGAGCGTGTGGATTGCGTCCACGTCGTCCGTGCGCGCCATGTGCTCGAGCAGCCGGTCGAACAGGTAGTCGCCATCGCGCAGCGCGTACCAGCCACCCGCGGGCCGCAGCGCAGCCAGCAGCCGGCGCTGGAGCGCGGGCTCATCCGTCGCTACGGCACGCACGTAATCGCGCTGCAGGTCATGCAGCAGGATGCCCGCATTGACGCGGCGGGCCAGCGACCGGTCGGCGAAGGCGGTGAAGAGGTGGCTCGCGCCGGTCGCATTGCAGTACGCCGACCAGTAGCGCTGCGTCGCGTCCCGCGGGATCACCACATTCCTCGGGGAACACGCACAGCTCGAGGTAACGCGCGCGCTCGAAATCACTCAGCGCATCCACGCTCACGGCGATGGCGCGCAGCAGGTCGGGATGATCGTAAGCGGGCAGGCGGTCGCGGATGTCGCCCAGCTGACGCGCGCGCAGCCGCGCGAGTGCCTCGGTCCAGCCGACCTCGCCCGCCCGCACCATGGAGCCGATCATGGCGAGCGCGAGCGGCAGGCGGCCGCACTCATTGACGATCGGCGCGGCCTCCGGCGGCGAGGCCCAGGCCGCTGCGTGTTCTTCCGGGCTGGACCAGGAGCGCAGTACTTCGAGCGCTTCCGCGGGCTCGAGGATGTCCAGCTGGTGCTCGCGCGCGCCCGTCGAGCGCGCCAGCGACGCGGTGCGCGTGGTGATGAGCAGCCGCGACCCCGTCTGCATGTCGATGAACGGCCGGATGTGCTCGGGCTCCCAGACGTCATTGAACACGAGCAGACAGCGGCGCTGCAGCAGCGCACGGCTGAGCGATGCCAGCGCGCCGGCCGGCGTCAGCTCGCTGGCAACCGCCGCCTCGCCGAGGGCGCTGCCGATTTCGCGGCACAGGGCGCCCAGCTCGGGAGTGCGACCCACGGCGGTCCAGAGGATCCCGTCGGGAAAGAAACGCCGCGTGCCGCAGCGCCGCGCAAAGTCTGCGGCCAGCGTGGACTTGCCGATACCGCCCATGCCGTGTAGCGCGGACGCGCGCAGGGCGGAGGCGATAACAGCGGGTTCGGTGCGGTCCGGATGGACCAGCTGCGCCACGGCCTGCAGCGCGGCGTCTCGCGGCACCCACGCCGGCGGCAGTTCCGGAACGCGGTGCAGCGTGCCGAGGGGGACGGGCGCCGCCGCCAGCAGCCGGAGCAGTCGGGAAAGCGACGCCGCCGGATCCTGTCCACTCCGGAAATCGACGGCGTCGTATTGCCTGAGTTCCGGCGGGCAGTGCGCCTCGAACACGCAGGGCTCATCCGGGCCGTCGTACAACACAGGATTAACGACCACGCACTCGCGCTCGGCCAGACCCCACTCCCAGCCCACGTACGGCGATGTGCGGACACGCGGACTGACAATCAGCACCAGGCGGTGCGCCGCGATGATGGCTTTCTGTATTTCGTCGAGGAAGGTGTCGCCGCGGCTCGCCATGCTCTGCTGGTCCCACCACACGGCGAAGCCCGCGTCGCTCAACTGGTCTCGCAGTTCCCGGGCGAACGACTCCGCATTACGGCGGCTGTACGAGATGAAAATGCGCGCACCGCCTGCCACGGCCGGCTCGGGCATCGTCGACTCCGGTGTCATTGGCATGTGCGCGGGTGGCTGAACCGTTCGCCGTCCGCCGCAGCCGGTTCAGACGACCTCGAGCAGCAGCGTGTCGATGGCGAAGCCATCATCGCCGAAGTCGATCAGCAGCTCGGCCTGGTACAGGCCCGGCGTTTCGGGGAGCGACCAGCGCACGTCGCGACCAGCACGCGAATCCACCGTTCCGCCGCTCACGGTCCACGTGATGTCGCTGCTTCCCTGCCACGGCGTCTTCGCCTGCAGATCGACCGTGCGACCCTCCTGCCGCGCGAGGATGATCTCGGCGCGCTGGCGGGCGGCGAGCGGCAGCGGATCGCGATCGGCAAGGCTGACCTGCACGCCGGTTCCGGTGATGTTGACCTCGAACGTGCGGCGCGTGCTGCAGGATTCGCCGTTATAGCCGATGAGCGTGGCCTCGACCGTGAACAGCACCTGCGGAATTGTGGGGCTGGCAAGATGCAGCACCACGCCGAGCGTGTCGCGGCTCCCCGGGCGCGGCGACTGCGTGCTGAGCAGCGTGGCGCCGATCACGTCCGTCACGCGCTCCACATGCCAGCCCGAGCCCGCTGAATTGAGCACGCGGACCGTCACCGTGTCTGCCGAGCGAGTGCCAGTCGCAGCCAGGGATTCGCCCGCACTCAGTGAAGCGCACTGGAGCGGTGGCGGCGGCGGGTCGACGGCGCCGTTGTCGCGGCAATTGCTGAGGCCGCTGGTCGCGAGCGCCACACTGGCGCCTGCAGCAATGCGCCGGGTCTGGTCCTTGATTCCCATGATCTGCTCTCCTCAGCCGGGGAACGCGCTGGGCGCGGGCAGCGCTTCCGTCGACACCTCGAGGCCCACCGAGCTGCCCAGCCGGAACGATTCCGCAGCCCAGGGCGGCATGCCCCTGCCGAACGTGCGCTCCAGGCGATCGCCCGCTTGCGTGACGACGCGCTGCTCCATCTCGCGGCGCAGCGCCCTGCACTCGGCGACGAAGCCCGAGGTCGGCGCGCGCTACGCGGCGTGCAAGGTCGAGCGTGTACGCCTTCACGAGTGCCGAATCGAGGATGTCCGCGTGCTGCACGAACGCGAGCGCTTCCCGCATGAGCGCCACGGAGTCGTGTCCGATGCGCACGGAGAGGTCCACCAGGCGCGCGTGCAGGCCGTCATCGCGCGACTCGGGAAAGAAGTGACGCGCGACTTCGTGGTCGAAGCGGATGCCGAGGTTGAGGTTGGCCACGCCGTCGTGCTTGAAGTTGCGCGCTGCCGAAGGCGGTGATGGCAATGCGGAACAGCACCTCCACCTGGGCATCGCGCATCTGGTAGCCCCAGGCGAACCAGTCGCCCTCCAGCCGCCGCTGCTGCTCCAGGATGTGGCTTGCAGCGGCGTGCCCGCGTAGACCTCCGCGCGGCAGAAGTTGAAAGGCACGTCGCTGAGTTCCTGCATGAAGTCCAGGTTGCGCGCCACGCCCTCGAGCGTCGCTTCCGGGTCGAAGATCAGCACGTTGTACGAGTAGTAGACATCCAGCTCGCGTAGAACACAGCGAGCGCGCGCTGGTTGTCCTGCGACGTGATGCGCCGGTTGAGTGAGACGATGCCTTCGTCGGAGTTCGTCTCGATGCCGACGTAGGCCCGGATCATCCCCATGTCCCTTCAGCAGGCGGAACAGCTCGGCATCCACATTGTTGGGCCGGCACTTGATGACCAGCGCGATGTCGTTCATGCCGTACCCGTCCAGCAACTGCTTCAGCCGAGTGTAGCGCGTCGATGTTCAGCTTCGCCGACGGCACGAAGAAGTTGTCGTCGTGGAAGACGAACAGGCGAATGCCTCGCTCCTTGTATTCGCTGCCGCATCTCCCAGGCAATGTTCTCCGGCGAGCGGCGGCGGTAGCGGGCGCCATCGGCGTTCTCGGCATAGGCGTAGATGCAGCAGAACGCGCAGTCCGCGTAGCACCCGCGACTGCCCACGATGGGCGAGACCGGCACACCCATCACCGTCGTGCGGGCCCCCCGCCGGTCGGGAAATGGAAGCGCATCGAGGGGCCGGCAGGCGGCGCGTGCCCCCGTCCGACGACGCCATCAGGCCAGCGCGTGAGCGTCCCGCGATGCCGAGCCACCGACTCGCCGTCGCGCAGGCGGCAGCACAATTCGCGCAGCGTGTGCTCGCCCTCGTGCCGCACAATGGAATCGACGGCCGGGAAGTCGCGCATGATGTTGTCGTACTCGAACGTGGCGAAATGGCCGCCGATGACGATGTGCGCCTGCACACCTGCCGCGCGCAGCGCCTGCGCCAGGTTCAGGAACTCGCGGGCACGCAGCTGGAATGGCACCGAAATGCCAACCGCGAGAGGATCGAGCCCGGCAATGCGGCGCACAATGGCTGCCGTCTCCGCCGCATTGTGAAAGGGAACCAGCTCCGCCGTGAAGCCGTCCTGCGCCAGAGCGGCGGCCAGATAGCGGATGGAGAGGTTCTCCTCGAACTCGGCGCCAATGAGTGCAATGGGCTTTGGCATTGCGGCTCCTCGTCACTGGAAGGACTGTGTTGCACCGCGCGGACGGGGGGAGGCTCGCTCTGTGCTCCGGGCGAAGCGGCGTCCCTGGCAGGAGTCAGGCCCTGACTCGCTGGACCGAAGGTGGCTTTCGGACGGGAGACGGGTCAATAGCCGCGCTGCGAGCTGCACCAGCCTCGTGGCCAACGCATTGTTGCGGATCCGCCCCGACCCGGCGCGCCTGCGGCGAAGTCGTCGTGCGGCTCCCGGACAGCGGCCGTGGGAACGATGGCGAACCGTGCTAACATTGTTGTTATCGCCCACGCAGCGCACGGCGCCCACCGTGCGCTGCGGTGCGGCTGCGCAGGGAAGCAGCGGAAGTCGACCGCCAGCCGGTCGCGTGCAGCTGGCGACCGGTGGCCAGCGGACCAGGACGCGGTCGGTCGCGACACTTGCCTGACAGACAGGCGCTTCCCGCCGGCACGGTGGCGCCGCGGGCAACCCGAACCGGGCGAGGGAGCGTCCCATGCGGCAGGCGACGAGGCTGAATGGCAACGAAACGGAAGCGACTCGAACAGCTGACGGAGCGACAGCTCCAGATCATGGACGTGATCTGGCAGGCGGGACGCGCGACCGTGGCGGATGTGCACCTCGCATTACGCCGGGCTCGCCTGGCGCGCAAGACCATTGCCACGCTGCTCGCGCGCATGGAAGAGCAGCGACTCGTCGCGCACACCACTGATGGGCGCGAGTTCGTCTACAGCGCGCTCATCACCCGCGAGCAGGTGGCTCGCGCCAAGCTGCGCTCGATGGTCGACTTCGTGCTGAATGGCGATACCGAACCGCTGATCCGCTACGCACTCGAGGAAAAAGACGTGTCGCCCGGAGATATCGAACGGGTGGAAGCGATGCTGGCGCAGTTCGACGCGAAGCAGCAGGGCGCATGAGCCTGCTCGTCGGTTTCCTGCGCGATTTCATGGTCGTCAGCACGCTCGCGCCGGGAAGCGCGTGGCTGCTGTGCAGCCAACTGCGCGGGCTGCGCGCACGCGACGCGCTCTTCAAAGGCGCGGTCATCGTGAGCCTGGTCTTCCCGCTCACGCGCGTCCTGACATTGCCTCGCCCGCAGCAGCGCGTCGAGCAGCTGGTTGTAAAGGTCCGCGATGCGACAGCGCTGGATCAGCTGGGTGTGCGCATGCCGCCGACGCACACGCGCGTGAGCGGGGATATGACTCGCCTGCAAACGGGACCTTCCCGGAGTCTCGCGCTGGCTGCCGGCATTGCGCTCGCCGCCGGCCTGCTGAATCTGCTGCGCGTGCTGCTGGTGTGGCGCCGAGAGCTTGAGGCGCTCGGCCCGCGCAGGCCGCTCGACCCTCCGGCCTGGCCGCGCGCGCCCGCGTTGCATCCACAGCATCGGCAGAGCGGGCTGCGTATCACGACCGCGCCCGGATTGCTGGTTCCCGCCGTGGTCGGACGCAGCGAGATCTGCCTTCCCGAATGTGCGGACGCCCGGTGGACGGGCGAGGCGTTCGCCGCGGTACTGGCGCACGAGCTGGCCCACGTGCAGCAGCGCGATCTGTCGTGGACACGATTCACCGGCGCAATGGCGGCGTTCTTCTTCTATCAGCCGCTGCTTCGCAGCGCGCACCGGCAGATCAGCGCGCTGGCGGAATTCCGCGCGGATCAGCGAGCGGTCCATGACACGGGCGATCCACGCGCGCTCGCGACTGCGCTGCTCACGTGCGCGCGCCGCGTCGCGCCCGCCCAGCCGGATTCCGTACGCGCACTCGGCTCGCATTCCCGGTTCGCGGATCGTGTTGAGCGCATTCTCGATCCTGGAACGACCCAACCATTGCAGCGCGATTTCCGGCTGGCCCTTCCGCTCGTCCTGCTGAGCGCCGCCCTCGCGGCAGCACCGCACGCCTCGCACCGGCGGGCAAACCCCGTCACACGTGCAGTCGTGAGCCGATCGCGCACGGAAGCCGCGAGCCCGGGGCCCCTCATTGAGGTGCAGGAGACTGCCGGCAACCGGACGCGCAGCGCTGCGGTCACGCGCGGGCCGGACGGCGCGCTGCGCTTCGAGTATCGCGAGAACGGTCATCCCATTGCGGCCAGCGCCGACCTCGAAACCTGGCTGCGCCGCCGGCTGGACCTGCTCTGAGGCGCCGGACAACCCTGCCGTACGCGGCCGGATCTTACAACTGTAGCCAATCGCTGCCGCTGCGCGCTGCGGCCGATCGGCGCATTGGCCGACACATTTGAAAACACCAACATTGAGGATCGAATGCGCAACCCGGTAATGCTGGCGATGCTCGCCCTTGCCCTGGCCTCGCCCGCAGGCGCCCAATCGAAGGCAGCGGGCAAGTGGAACATGCAGCTGGGCGAATGGCAGAGCGACGCTGGTGGCAACATCCAGATCCAGAGTCCTGACCACGGCGTGCTGGACATCACCATGAAGGGCGACTCCGCCACGGCGAGCTTTTCATTGGGCAATGGCTCACCGCCACTGGTACTGCAGGGAATGATGAGCGGTGGCAAGCTCATGATGAGCGGCAAGCGGGAGGGTCACGTGAACGTGAACGGCGAGGAGTCGACCGTCACGCTGACCATCGAATTCGAGCTGACGCCGGCCGCCGGAGAGCTGAACGGCGTGATGCGCCTCAAGCGTGATGCCGATGCGCCCGTCTGGCGCACGGCGAAAGGAACGCCGGTGAAGTGAGCCGAAAGGGTGGCCGGTCAGCGAGGTCCGTACACAGCCCAGGTGCAATAGAGGAACCAGAGGATCACCGCGAGCATGAGCGGTCCGTCGCTGATGACGGTCTCGGTAGGGTCGCCTCCGTGCTCGCTCTTGCGCGTGGCGTAGAGGTAGCGGAAAACGCCGTAGAGCACGAATACGGAACTGTAGGCCAGGCGATTGCGACCGACTTCCATGGCAGTTTCGGAGTCCAGCGTGTACATGACGTAGGCCACGATCACCACCGAGAGCAGCACCATTGACATCAGATCGAGCAGTCCGGGATCATACAGGCTCAGCACGGACCTGTGGGCAGCGGACTGCTCCGCCAGGAGGATCAGCTCCTGGCGCCGTTTCGACGTAGCCATGTACAAGGCCAGCAGTCCGCCGCACAGCAAGAGCCAGATGGACGGCTGAACGTCGAGGGCAGCAGCGCCAGCGAGGAGGCGGAGGACGAAAAAACTGGCAATGCAGAAGATGTCGAGCAGCACCTTCCGCTTGAAATAGTAGTTATAAAGAAGATTCAGCAGGACATACGCCAGCAGTACGCCAGCGAGGTCCGCATTGAGCATGAAGGCACCCAGAAGGCCGGTGCCGGTCAACAGGGCGGCAACCATAACGGCGTGTTTGGGAGCAATCAGGCCGGCGGCTACCGGGCGCAGCCGCTTGCGCGGATGCGCACGGTCGGACTGCAGGTCGAGCACGTCGTTCCACGCGTATACGCCGCTCGCGGTGACGCTGAACAGGCAGAATGTCGCGAGCGCGGTCAGCAGCTGCGGCTCTGAGGTCAGCAGCCTCGAGAAAACCAGGGGGACAAGAACGAAGCCGTTCTTCAGCCAGTGCGCGGGGCGCAGCAACCGAATCCAGGCGCCCGCCCTCGCGGCGCGCTGTGCTGCTGGACGGCCGGCCTGAGGCGAAGCGTCGGGTGTCGGAAAGCCGGGGCTCTGCCAGCGGTTCAGTGTGCGCCGGCTCCGCGTCAGCTTCCGGCTCATGGCCCACCGGCCGGGACCGATGCGCCCGCGTTACCGCAGGGGAGTGGCCGGACTGAAGCGAAATCTCCCTCTGTTGCGGCCGGACCCGCGGCAAACACGCGCCACAAACCGGGAATCCGCGCCAGGTCTATGTAGTCCTTCCGACGCAGGCCCAGAAAGCCGAACATGCGTTCGGGCGGAATCGCATACACGGAACTGCGGTAGTCGGTACGCGGCGCGCGGCGCTGGTCCCGCTGCCAGACAATCGAATCCCTGACAAAGGCCGCCACATTGTCGCGTACGCCGAGTTGCGCGAAGCCTGCCGGCGGATCCAGCCCGGCTGGCTGCACCACGTAGTCCGCATGCTGCAAAGACGGGCGGAATCGGGCCGAGTAGTGCAGGATCTGAATGGCAACGAGCACGAGCCTCTGATCGGGCGGAATCGAATCGCTTGCCGGGAAGAGAAGCAACAGGGCCCTGCGCCCATCGATGGCCTGCCTGAATGGGCCGTACGACCCGTTGTAATCGCCTACCGCGTAAAGCGTGCGCGAGCCAATGTCGCGCGCCGCGCGCAGGATCTGGAAATGGCGAGGCAGTCCCAGCGCCACGGCGATGACTGCGCCCGCCGTCGCCAGGCGCGGCAGCCAGCGGCTGCGCCAGAAAGCGGGCTGCCCCTGCCGCTCCCCGCCCTCCGGTTGCAACAACAACATCACCCGCCAGAATACAGCAAGCGGCAGAATCATGGCCGGCGCGTAGTGGTGCAGGTTGGTGAACGCCTCGCAGTAGAACACTGCGAAGCAGAGCAGGCAGGCGAGGGCGAGCAGACGCGCGCGACTGTCCTGGAGCTTCCAACCGAAGAGCGAAAGGGCCGGCAGAAAGCCCGAAGGCACCAGCAGAAAAAGCACGCGCTGCACGTCCGTCAGTCTGAGGTAGCGCAACCGCCGCAGTGCGTTGGCGCTGCTGTTCACCGGGGCCAGCCCGCCGGTAACCCAGCCGACATAGACATTCTCGTACAGAAACCGACCTACGGTGCACGCCAGGAGCGCCACGATCAGCAGCAGCGCAAAGGACCGACGGTCGGCCGAGGGCACGAGCAGGTTTGCGCCGAAAAGCAGCAGCACGAAAAGCAGTTCCGTGGGACGATCGAAGTAGCCCAGCAGCGCGTAGCCTGCCAGCCACAACCAGGACTTTCGCCAGAGAAACAGGGTGGTGGCCGCCAGGCACAGCACAAGGAGCAGGTCTGTGCTGCCGGGCATCGCCAGATCGGCAGTATAGGAGTCGTAGGAGGCCTGAAACGCGAGAGCGGTGACTGCCCCCGCCAGACCCGCGAGCAGGGCAAACTCGCCGTTAGCGCCCAGCCGGCGCGCCAGGCCGAACTCGGCCAGCTCGAGCAATGCGGCAAACAGCACCGGCAGGTAGAGCACAGCGGGCAGGCGCGCGGCGGCATCGACCGGGCCCAGCAAGACTTCGAACCATTGCACGGGCCAGGCAGCGCTCAACATGCCCATGGCCAGGCCGCCGAACGGCATGTGACTGAGAAACTGCGGTACCGCGTTTGCCGAAAGACTGCGCCCCAGCTCGAGCACCTCGGCACCGTCGCCCGTCATGTCCTGCCAGAAGATGACCGGAAACAGGAGCAGCACAGCGAGCGCCGGGATCAGCAGCAGCCAGCCAATGCGCCGCATCAGCTCGCTTCCCGGCGGCGGCAGGCGGAAACCGCGTCCCGCGTGAAGCCGCACGAACAGCAGACTCCAGACAACGAGATCAAGCCCCGCATCGCACAAGAGGAAACGGACTGGCGTCCAGGAGCCGCCCGCTGCGATGAGCGACATATGCACCGGCAGTCGCAGTGCAAACGTGAGCAGAAACGCGCGCACCAGGAATTCGCCGAGTGAATCCGCCCCGCCCAATGCGAGCGTTGCGAGCAGTCCCGGGGCCAGCACGACTGCGCAGGCCGCGACTGTCCAGATGGGGAGAGCCAGATAGAGCAAAACAGCGTGTTGGGGAACCCACCAGGCATGCGCCGGCAGGGACAACGCAAAAAGGCCGCTGATGGAGCGAACCGATCCGAGCAGCGCGAGCGTCAGGGCCCAGGCCACCACTGTAATGAACCCGACAATCAGGACAGGCGTGATGCGGCGCGCGGCTGGACTGGAAAGGTGAGCGTACAACGAAACCAGGCGATCAGAAGGACTGACCGCCCAAGCGACATCGCTCCGGAGGTTCCTTGCCATACCACGCCTGACGACTACGGGGAGTAGGCCGTCACGCAACAGTTACACACAATAATATGGAAGGGGCGTTCGCAGCGCAGCAGTCTCCTTTCCTGCCCGGGGGGCCAAAGCGCAGGAGCCATGGCGCTCTGCGATCGCGCATCTCAGGACGCCGCGGCGCAGGATCGATCGGGCACTTCGTCCGACCTTGTGCACGCCCCGGGCAAGCCGCAGTCTGCCGGCATGCGTTACGACGCGATCGTGGTGGGCGCGGGCCCGGCGGGCTGTGCCGCGGCCTGGGACCTGGCAGCGGCGGGGAAGAGCGTGCTGCTGCTGGACCGGCGGCGCTTCCCGCGAGTGAAACCATGCGCCGGCGGCATCACGATCAAGACGCTGCGACGCCTGCGCTATCCGGTGACGCCGGTGGTGCGCGAGGTCTGTACGAGCATCGTCGTCAGAAATCAGTCCGCCGCTCCGGCGACCCTGCAGGCGAAGCACGCGGTGTGCGCCATGACGGTGCGTGCCGAGCTGGACGCGTTCTGTCTGGGTCAGACCATCGAGCGCGGTGCCGAGTTCCGGGTTGTGCGCCACATCCGCTCGATCCGTGAGGAAGCGGATGAGGTGGTGCTGGAAAGCGACGACGTCACATGGCGAGCGCCCTGGCTCGTCGGTGCCGACGGCGCCAACAGCGTGGTGCGGCGTATGGTGCCCGGATTCACGCCGCTCGCCCACGCCTTTGCCATCGAGGCGTGCGTGCCCACGGCGGACCCGCCGCCCATGGAATTCGATTTCGGCGTGGCGCCACGCGGCTACGGCTGGCTGTTTCCCAAGGGCGACCACGTCAATGTGGGTCTCTACACCTCTGCCGTAGACGCGCGACCAGGCCGGGACGCGCTCGCATTGTACGTGCGCTCGAAGCTCGGTGACGTCGTGTTGGGCGACGTGGTGGGTCACCATATCGGCGTCTCCGGCTGGCGAGGTCGCGTGGCCAGTGCGCGAGTGGCGCTGGCCGGCGATGCCGCGGGTCTGGTCGAGCCGCTGCTCGGCGAGGGCATCCACAACGCGGTGGCCAGCGGTCAGGCGGCGGCAGCCGCCATCCTCGAAGCGGCACAGACGCGGACTGCGCTCACCACGATCTACCCTCGCCATCTCCGCCCCGTGCTGCACGACGTGCGCACGGGCAGTCGCGATGCTGCGTGGTTCTATGATCATCTCGATCTCGGCTGCCGCATCCTGTGCTCTCGCCCGGCAGCCGCGGTCCTGATGACCGGATATGCACGTGGCATGACCGTGGCCGCCATCCGGCGCCGGTGGTTCCTCCTGCCCTTCACCGGCCGGCGGCCGCTCCCTTTACAAAACGGCACGGAACGCCAGAATAACGCCCAGACGGCAGGCCGAGCGTCCTGAACCCCCCGAATTCCTGACGCCACGCGACGACGCTGCGTCCAGTCCGTTCTTCCGCACATCGCCAGATGATGACGCCGTGTTATCAGCGCTGCCGAGGCGCAGGAGGCTGACTTTGGGTGCACGACCAAGAAGGGGCGTCGCCATTCTGGGTGGCGGCGTGGCCGGCATGAGCGCCGCGCACGAACTGGCGCAGCGCGGTTACCACGTGACCGTGTTCGAGGCGAAGAGCACACAGGGCGGCAAGGCGCGCAGCATCTTCGTGCCCGGTACCGGGACCAACGGGAGACGCGACCTGCCCGGCGAACACGGGTTCCGTTTCTTCCCCGCGTTCTACAAGCACCTGCCCGACACCATGAAGAACATCCCGTTCGGCAAGGGCAGCGTGCATGACAATCTGGTGCCCACCTCGCGCACCATGTTCGCCCGCGAGGGCGCCATCGACTTCCAGATGCTGACGCACTTCCCGCGCACGGTGGAAGACATCCAGGACATCATGCGCCTGCGTCGCTCCGACTTCAATCTGACGCCGCAGCAGTACCTGTTCATCGCGCAGCGCTTCTGGACTCTGCTGACAACCTGTCAGGAACGCCGCACGGAGGAGTACGATCGTATCGGCTGGTGGCAATTCATGGATGTGGACCGGCATTCGCCTGAATACCAGCACCTGGTGGGCGAGGTAAGCGTGCGCTTCCTCGTGGCCATGGACGCACGCAAGGCCAGCACGCGCACCGTCGGCAACATTGGGATGCAGCTGTGGCTCGATCACATGAAGCCGGGCGTGCACGTCGATCGGCTGCTCAACGGACCCACGCACGACGTCTGGCTCGATCCATGGCTGGCGCACCTGCGACATCTGGGCGTCGACTATCGCATGAACTCGCAGGTGGAGCGCATCCGCTGCCTGAACGACCGCGTGGTCGAGGTCACGATCCGGGAAGCCAACGGCAAACGTTACCAGTTCGCTGACGATTACTTCATTGCCGCGCTTCCGGTCGAGCGCATGCGACGCCTGGTGTCACCGGAGATGATCGAATCCGAGCCCCGCATGGCGCATCTCGACAGGCTGCAGACCGAGTGGATGATCGGACTGCAGTTCTTCCTCAATGTGGACGTGAAGCTCAGCCGCGGCCACGTCATCATCAACGACTGTCCCTGGGCGCTCACGGCCATTTCGCAGAAGCAGTTCTGGCCCGGCGTCGATCTCTCGCGCTTCGGCGATGGCACTGTCGATGGCATCCTGTCCGTCGACATCTCCGACTGGAATGCGCCGGGCGATCACTGCGGCAGGATGGCGCGCGACTGCACGCGCGAGGAGATCATCGCCGAGGTCTGGGAGGAGCTCAAACGCCATCTCAACGACACCGGTGAAGTCCATTCTCGAGGATCACAACGTCCTGTTCTCGTACCTTGCCGACAGCGTGCACCACTGCAATGGCCAGTGGGTCAACGAGGAGCCGCTGCTCATCAACACCGTGAATACGTGGAAGGTGCGGCCGCCTGCGCTGACCGGGATCCACAACTTCTTCCTCGCCTCCGACTATGTGCAGACGAATACCGACGTCGCGACCATGGAAGCGGCCAACGAAGCCGCACGGCGTGCGGTGAACGGCATCCTCGAGGCCTCGGGGTCGAGCGAGCCGCGCTGTCGCATTCTGGGACCTGGAGGAGCCGCGCTTCTTCGAGCCCTTCAAGCGCATTGATCGGGAACTGTTCCGCCACGGCCATCCCCACCCGTTGTACGATCCCGGGCTCGAGCGACCCGGCAATTTCGAGAACAGGAGTCCGTTCTTCTGGCTGCGCTGAGACCTGGCGCGTAGAGAACCTCGGGGAGGGCTGAGCGACACGGACGACCGCGCTGCCCCCGCAGCCGCATGGCTGCGCAAGGCGCGGCCGCCTGTCGCTTCGCGGCGATTGCCACCAACCGTATTCCGGCGCCTGCCAACCATCGGGCCGCGCTGCGTGTCGAATACAGGCGGCAGGCATATAATACGGCAGGGCTGTAATCGGGCCGCGCATCAGGAGGCGGAACAGCGTGAGCAGGCGAACGGCGGAAACGGAACAGGCGCCACTCAGCGCGCTGGACTTTCACGTGTTGCTGGTGCTCGCGGAGGGTGCGAGCTGGGGCTACGCGATCATGAAGGCCGTGGCGGAGCAATCGGGCGGGGCGATTGCGCCGGAGATCGGCTCGCTGTATCGCGTGCTGGCGCGGCTGATGGCGGAAGGCTGGGTGCGGGAAGTGGCGGAGCCAGCGAGCGCGCCGCCATTCACGCGCGGGCGCGAGCGACGCTACTACGGGCTGACAGCGGAAGGCCGGCGCGTGGTGAAGCAGGAGGCCAGACGGCTGGCGCAGATGGTGTGGCTGGCGCGTGAGCGGCGGCTGCTGCCCGGCGGGGGCGCTTCGTGAAGGATCAGCCGGATCGTCTGCCGCTCCCCGTGCGGGCAGCGCTGCGGGCATTCCCGCCCCGCTTCCGCGCGCAGTTCGGCGCGGACATGGAGCGCACGTACCTGGACTGGCGTGCCGCGTGGCAGGCGGCGGGCCGGCCGACACGGATGCGCGCGGCGGCGTTCCAGCTGCGCGCGGTGCTGGAGCTGCTGCGCCGCGGCTGGCTCGAGCGGCTGCGGCCATCCTGGCCCGCGCGCCCGGCAATCGCACCGAAGCGTTCGAGAGGAGGCGGGTTCATGGACCGGTGGCTGCAGGATTTCCGTTTTGCCGTGCGATCGCTGGCCAGGCGACCCGGCTTCACCTCGCTGGCGGTGTTCACGCTGGCACTGGGCATGGGCGCAAACACCGCGGTATTCAGCGTCATTAACGCCGTGTTGCTGCGGCCGCTGCCGTACGCCGATCCGGATGGGCTGGTAATGGTGTGGGCGCACGCGACCTCGAATCCGGATGCGCGCGGCGACATGTCGCTGGCCGACCTCGAGGACGCGAGCGCGCTGCCGGCATTCGCTTCTCTCGTGGGGCAGCGGGCGAGCACGGCCGTGATCACGCGGAGCGGTGATCCCGAGGTGATTCCCACGGGCCGGGTAACGAGCGGCTTGCTGCACACCTTCCACCTGACGCCGCTGCTGGGCCGCGACATTGCGGAGGCGGACAATGAGACGGGCAGCGGGCTCGTGGTGGTGCTGGGCTACCGCTTCTGGCGCGACCGCATGGGCGGACGCAGCGATGTCCTGGGCGCCACGCTGGATCTGTCCGGCGGCAGCTACGAGGTCGTGGGTGTGGCGCCCGAAGGCTTCGCCTTCCCTGACCAGGCGCAGCTCTGGGTGGCGAGGCGGGTTCCCGAGGCCTGCGGGCGAGGTTGCCACACACTCTACACGATCGGGCGGCTCGCGCCCGGCGCCACCGTGGAAATGGCTAATGCTCAGTTAGAAGGACTGGCCGGCCGGCTGGCGGCTGCCTATCCGCAGTCGAACCTCGGCACCGGCTTCCGGGCCGTGCGTCTGGCGGATGACCAGGTGGCTGATGTGCGCGGCGCGCTGCTCTTCATCCTGGGTGCGGTGGGTCTGGTGCTGCTGATCGCGTGCGCCAACGTGGCAAATCTGCTGCTGGTGCGCAGCGAGACGCGGCGCAACGAAGTGGCCGTGCGCTCGGCGCTGGGCGCCTCCGGCGGCCGCCTCGCCGTGCCGGTGCTCATGGAGAGCGCGCTCCTGTCCGCGGCGGGCACGGTGCTGGGCCTCTTGCTGGCGGGCGCTGCCGTGCTGCTGCTGCGGCGCATGCCGGCCGGCCTGGTGCCGCACAGTGAACAGACGGGCCTGGATGGCACGGTCCTGCTGTTCACGCTGGCCATCAGCACGGTGGTAACACTCCTGTTCGGCGGTGCGCCGGCGCTGGGCCTGGCGCGCCGCTCGCTGGCCGCGGGCCTGGTGTCGACGCAGCGTGCAGGCGATGGCGTGCGTGCCCGGCGTTCGCGATCGATACTGCTGGCCGGCGAAGTCGCGCTATCGCTCGTGCTGCTGGCCGGCGCGGGCCTCGTCCTCAAGAGCTTCGACCGCATGTACCGCGTGCGGCTCGGCTTCGAGCCGCAGGAGCTGACGCGCTTCCAGCTGGCGCTCAACCTTGCGCGCTATCGCTCGCTGGACGCGGGCGCGGCGTTGTTCCAGACGCTCGAGCAGCGACTGGCCGCGCTGCCCGGCGTGGTGTCCGTGGGCTCGATATACGGCCCGCCCCTCACGCCGGTGAACATTTCCGGCGAGATCCTGGTGCAGGGCAGGCCCGAGCCGGAGCCGGGCCACATGCTCTTCGCATCAATGCACGCGGTCACGCCCGGCTACGCCGCCACCGCAGGCATGCCGCTGCTGCGCGGGCGCTGGATCGAAGCGACCAATGGCAGTGCGTCGTCGCCTGTGGCCGTAATCAGTCAGGCATTCTCCAACCGCGTGTTTGGAACGCAGGATCCGCTGGGTCAGCGCTTCCGGGTCACGGCGGACTTCGGCTATGGTTCCCCGGTGTGGACCGTGGTGGGCGTAGCCGGCGATGTGAAGCGGGGCGTGCGGCGGGAACCGGAGTCCGAAGTCTATGTGCCGCTGCCGCAGTTCGGTCCGCTGGCGCTGCACGTGCTGCTGCGCACACGCGCCCGCATGGCGCCGGACGGGGCCGCGATCCGCAACCTGGTGCGTTCGCTCGATCCGGGTCTGCCGGTTCGCGACCTCGAGACCGTCGACGCAGCCGTGGCCCGCGAGGTGGCGCCCACACGCTTCTATCTGGTTGCGCTGGGCAGCTTCGCGGCGATTGCGCTGGTGCTCGCGTCGGTGGGACTGTACGGCGTCGTCGCCTGGATCGTATCGCGGCGCACGCGCGAGATCGGGCTGCGCATGGCGCTGGGTGCACGCCACAGCCAGGTGACCGGGATGATGCTGCGCCAGGGCATGGCGCCGGCAGCGGCCGGGCTGCTCGCGGGCCTGGCGCTGACGCTGGCGCTGGGTCGGGTAGCGCGCAGCATGCTCTTCCAGGTGAGCCCGTGGGATCCGCCCATCATCGCCGGTGTGACGGCTCTGTCCGCAATGGTGGCGCTGCTCGCCGTGCTGCTGCCGGCCCGGCGCGCCAGCCGCGTGGATCCGGTGCGCGCACTAACTACGGATTAGGCGACCCGCTGCTCCGGCCGCCGGTGCGGGCGTCAGCCTGCCGGCGTCCGCCCGCGACGCGTTGATCGCGAGACTACGTCTGCCGCACGACAGCGCGGTCGGCGCAATGCCCATGGGTACTCGGGCCCGGCCTGAGTCTCTCCCTCCGGCCGACCGGGAATGGCCCCACAACCAGCCACACACGCGATCCGGACTGTCGCTCAGACGTGCGAGCGGTCCCGCGACCCGCAACGGGAAGGCGGCAGGCAACGTGGCGCATGGGTTCGTGCGCCGTCTCGAGGCTTGAGCGTGGGAAATGCTAACCGTCATGTTTTTGTCACTATCGCCCGGGAGTACGGCCCGCTGAGCCGGAGTCACGGAGGGCCGCGTGCCTGCCCGGAGCCATGCTCGAACGGCGGTGTGCGCGGGCGGGGAACACGCGGGTCGGGCGCCGCCTGTCACGCTGGCGGCGCGTCGGCGTTGTATCGCAGGGAATGCTGAGTGCGGGAGCGGATGGCGCGGGCGGCGAGCGGCGTGGGAACGTCAGTGCCACCGGCGGGTTCGTAACGGCGAAGTCAGCAGCCGGATCGCGACGACGGGATCGGGCCATCGCACCGGAACAACCCCCGAACGAGGCTGCCACATGATCCCGATCCGCTACCGCCCGGCCCGCGCCGCCGCATTGCTCTGCTGCGCTGCCTTTCTAACAGCCTGCAAGGACAATGCGGGGCCGCCGGAAGGGCGGGTGACCACCGTCGAGGCCGCGAGTGGCGACCTGCAGGGCGGCGCCGTGGCCACACAGCTGATCCAGCCGGTGGTGGCGAAAGCGCTGGATGCGCAGGGCAAGCCGGTGAGCGGCGCCACGGTCGCGTGGCAGGCCGCGGGTGGCGGATCGGTGACACCGACCGCCATGAAGACGGACGACAACGGTCGCGCCGGCGCCAACTGGACGCTGGGGCCCACCGCGGGCGATCAGGCTGCCACCCTGACGATCGGCACGGCAACCGTGACCTTCCACGCGACCGCAGTGGCCGGACCGGCCGCCAGCATCACGGTCACGCCGACGCCATTGCTGCTCGATGCCATCGGAGCGCAGGCCGTCCTGCAGTTCGTCGCGAAGGACGCGCACGACAACGTCATTTCGGGTCGCGTGCCGGCCTGGACATCGACCAATTCAAACATTGTGGCGGTGGACGCCAGCGGGAACGTGCTGGCCGTCAGCCCGGGCAGCGCGACGGTCCGCGCCACCATGGACGGCGCCACGGGCGACGCCCAGGTGACCGTGCAGCCCGCGGCCGCCAGCATCACCGTCGATCCGGGCACGGTCCAGTTCACTTCCGCGAATGCGACACAGCAGTTCCAGGCCTCGGCCAAGGACCGCAACGGCAATCCGGTGACAGTGCCGGCCGGCAGCTTCGTCTGGTCCAGCAGCAATACTGCGGTTGTCGACGTGAGCAGCACGGGCCTCGCCACCGCGAAGGGGAACGGCACGGCGCAGGTGCGCGCCACAATCGGCACGGTGACCGGCCAGGCGCAGGTCACTGTTGCGCAGGTGGCGGTCAGTCTGACCGTGAGTCCCGCCGTCGACACGCTGACGAGCGCCGCACCCACGGCGCAGCTCACCGCGACGGGCGTGGATGCCAATGGCCAGCCGATCACTGCGCCGGCGGTAGTGTGGAGCACAGCGAATGGCGGCGTGGCTGTTGTCGCACCAAACGGCATTGTCAGCGCCGTGGCCAACGGCAGCGTCTACGTCCGTGCCACGAGTGGCGCCGTCACCGATTCGGCGCTCATTGTGGTGCGCCTCAACGCGGCGCCGGTCGCAGTAGCGGACACGATTGCCGCGACGAAAAACACACCCCTGGTGGTGCCCGCGCCCGGCCTGCTGGCCAATGACACACTGGGCGTACCGAGCGGCACCATCGTGTCGTTCGGTGGTGGCAGCCTGCTGGGCACCGCGACCGCCAATGTCGTGGGCACGACGGTGGCATTCGGCACCGGTGGCTCCATCCGCGTGAACGCGGACGGCAGCCTGACATTCACACCGAGCAACAACTTCCAGGGTGCTTTCACGTTCCAGTACCGGCTGCAGAACGCCACCGGCAGCTCCGATGCGACGGTGACGATCAATGTCGGCGTCGCACCGTCCACAGTGGACGATGCATACATGGTGGGCGCCGGCATGACTCTGACCGTGAACGCGGCCACGGGTGTGCTTGCCAATGACGACCCGGGTTTCCCGCTGGGCACGGTCATCAGCTTTGGCGGTGCCGATCTGGGCGGCGCTGCCACCAGCTACACAGCCGGCGGCAGCGTGGCCTTCGGCGTGGGCGGATTCAACGGTGGTCTGCTCACGGTGATGGCGGACGGCAGCTTCAGCTTCACCCCGCCCGCGGGATTCACCGGCACGTTCACGTTCCAGTACCGCCTCGCCAGCCAGCTCGGTCACAGCGATGGGACAGTGATCATCACCATCAGCTGATGGGTCGAGGCGCCGCGGCATCATAACCACATGTTAGAGCCGCCCCCGGCGCTGCGCAGAGCGCGCCAGGGGGCGGCCTGCAGCGCGGCGCTGTCGTGCGGACCGCGGATCCCGGTCCGTCTGACCCGTGACCGGACCCACTGGACCCGTGACCGGCTGCCGATCCGCCCGGTCGCCGCCCGGTTTCCGCCACCCGGATCCCGCCTGGTTCGCGCCGCCTGGTTCGCGCCGCCTGGTTCGCGCCGCCTGGTTCCGCCGCGCGCCTGGCTCCCGCCACCCGGATCCCACCCGCCTGGTTCCCGGCGCCTGGTTCGCGCCGCCCAGTTGCCACCCGGCCGCTGCCGCTCGCGCAGCGGTACCCGCCACTCGCGCCGATGCGGGACGCGGCCATCAGGGTTGGATGGGTCTTGATAGTGGTAAGCATCCACGTACCGTAAGCCATGGCTTGCGGGCCTGGTTCGACCGGTTCTGGCACAAGCACTGGCCGTGTTCAAGGCGGCGGCCGAAACCACCGGGGAGAAACCAAGAGGGAAGCACAACAGACGGTGGAGCCGAGCGTTCGCTGCTCGGCAATCGTGAGCACGCCGCAGGCGCGCGCCTTCCGCGTGTTCACTGGCTCGATCACGAGCTGGTGGCCGCCAGCCATCACATCGGTGGGGCCGAGTTGCGGGAAGTCGTGATGCAGCCGGCGGCCAATGGACGCTTCTACGAGCGCTGCGTAAATGGCAGCGAGTGTGAGTGGGGCCGCGTACTCGTGTGGGAGCCGCCGCGGCGCGTGGTGCTGGCGTGGCAGCTGAACGCTCAGTGGACGTTCGATCCGGACATCAGCCACGCGAGTGAAGTGGAGGTGCGTTTCATTGCGGAGGCGGCGGATCGTACGCGCGTCGAGCTGGAACACCGCCATTTCGAGCGTCACGGCGAGGGGGCGGAGGCGATTCGCACGGGCGTGTCTTCGCCGGACGGCTGGAGCGCCATCCTGCAGCAGTTCGTCGATCGCGCCAACAGCAAAACCGGCGAGAGCAGCGACTGAGTCCGGCTTAGCGGACCGTCCTGGCATTCTTTCCTTGCCAATTGTCGGACCGTCCTGGCGTTCTTTCCTTGCCAATTGTCGGACCGTCCTGGCGTGTCTTTCCTTACGCAACGCGCGCCCATGCAGGCGACCCATGTCGGTATCGACTGACCATTGTTCATGGTTGCGCGGGTCGCGAGGATTCGGCCGCTGGCCGAAACGCAAGAATGCCAAGACGGTCCGATAACGGCAGGGGTGCCAGGACGGTCCGATAACGGCAGGGGTGTCAGGACGGTCCGATAACGGCAGGGGTGCCAGGACGGTCCGATAAGCTGGTGTGCGAATGAGCGCCAGGACGGTCCATACGCTGCCGCCATCCCCCACTGTGACGACCACTGCTCACCCACGACACCACACTTTCCTGGCCGCTGACTGCGCCTGTCGCTCCTAACGCTTGCGTTGGCGGTCGTGGCAATGGCGGAGCCGCTCCGTATTTTCGAGCCGTTCGCGGCTGATCAGGGTAGCCTGCAATCCCGTGCGGCACTGCGACTCGGCTGCCGCACACCCCCGTTCCTTCGGCGCGATCGACAACCATTGTCGAGACAACGTACAGTGCGCGGAGCTGCGGCAGGCGGCAGCGGGATCGGCCCGGTGCGGCGGCTCCCCCTTATCGTGCTGTTAGTCGGGAGCCTGCAGTCAGGCGTGACGGCGTGCGCGCGCGGCAGGGAGGCGCCGCCGGCCGCGTTGACGCGGGCGCTGCAGGAAGAGCGCTTCACGGTGGGTCGTCTGGTGGGGCAGACGGCGTGGAACGCATGCGCAGTGACGGACAGCACGACCCTCGTGGTACGCACTGCGTGTGTCACAGAAACGGCGCCGGGGACGCGACGCGCACGGCGGCTGGACCAGGCGCTGGAGCGGGCGCGTGAATGGATAACCACCGACACGTCCGCGGCTGCGTTGCATGCCAGTGCGCTGGTCGATCTGCGCTACCGGCAAGGCTCACCCGCGGCGCTCGACCGTGCCGTACGATCACTCGAGCGCGCGCTGCACCAGACCCCGCGGGACGCAGCGCTGCTCAACGATCTCGCCGTGGCCTCCATCGCGCTGGCGGAGCGCGACCAGCAGCTCAGGCCCATGCTGCGAGCGCTGGATCTGGCGGAGCGCGCCGTCAGCATCGATTCCACGCTGCGCGCGGCGCAGTTCAATCGCGCGCTGGTGCTGGAGCGGCTGCAGCTGCGTGCGCGTGCGCGGCAGGCATGGGCGCACTACGACTCGCTCGAGACCGCGGCGTCGTGGAAGTCGGAAGCGGCGGCGAGGCTGCGCAGCACGGCGGCGAGCAGGGAGACACCCGCGTGGGACGATCTGCTGCACGCGGACGCGACGCGCGCCGTGTCGCCTGAAGCTGTGACAGCGCAGGTCCTGACTTCGCCGCAGACAGCGCGCGAGTTCTGTTTCGGCACACTGCTCGCGGCGTGGGGCGAGGCCGCCCTGAAGGGGGATTCGTCGCGCGCCGCACGCCTGCTTGGGGCGGCGCGCAGCATTGCGGAAGCCAGCGACCGGGGCGGGCTGGACCGCAGTGTGGCGCTCGCAGTGGAGGCGATCGACGCAGCCCTTGAACAGCCGCAGCGCTCGCTGCAGCTGGCGCGCGCCTTCGTGGATTTCGGCGCAGGGTTCAGCGCTTACCAGCGTGGTGATGTGCGGAGTGCGGCGCCCCTGCTGGCGCGCAGCGAGCAGCAGCTGCGCCAGCTGGGCGTACCCACGTACAAGTGGGCGCTGTTCTATCGCGCGGCTGCGCTCATGGCGCACGCAGCCGACGCGGCGGTGGACAGCATGTATCACATGGCCGCGAGTGAAGCCACCGCTGAAGAGCCGGCGCTGCGGGGCAAGGCAATATGGGCGGAAGGCGTGGTGCAGCTGCGTCGCGCTAACTACGAGTCAGCCCTCCGCCGGTACCGCGAGGCGGCACCCTCCTTCACGCGGACTGGCGAAGTCGAGAACGAGGGCGCGATCTCCTACCTGATCTCGGAGGCGCTGAATCTGGCGGGCCAGACAGCGGCGGGTGATGTGGAGGCGTATCGCGGACTGCGCACGCTTTCCGGGTACCGCGAATCGAGCTGGCTCAACCAGCAGCTGACGACGGTGGCCGCATACGCGCGTGCCTACGACTACCGGTACGCGGCGCTCGCCGTCATGAATGAAGTACTGGAAGTGGCTCGCACACTGCCGGATGCGTCCTATCTGGCGTGGGCGCTGCGGTCGCGCGCGGCCGACGAGCTGGCGCTGCACCGCCCGGCGGCTGCGCGCGCCACGCTGCAGGAAGCCATGCGCGCGGCGGACCGCATCGCGCCGGGTGATGGCCGCGACCGCGTGCGTGCCGACATTGATCTGGTGCGGGCGCAGGCAATGCGCGACGACGATGCACGCGGTTCGGAACAGTTGCTCGAGCGGGTCGTCGCCGAGTATCGCCAGCTGAACCTGGCGCTGCACGTTCCGACCGCGCTCTACCAGCTCTCACTCGCGGCGAACGCGTCAGGTGACACGAAGAACGCCCGCCTGGCATTGCTGCAGGCAATCGAGCTGATCGAGGGTCGCCAGCCGACGTTCCAGACGGCGGAAGTACGCGCCACGTTCTACGAGACGGTCGAGAACGTGTTCGACGCCATGATCAGGCTCGAGCTGGCGGCGGACCATCCTGCGGAAGCGTTGCAGTATCTCGAGCGCGGCCGTGTCGCCGCCTGGCCCGACGCGGCCATGCCCGGCGGCGGGCTCACCCTGGCAGCGCTGCGTCGGCAGCTGCCCGACAGCATGATGCTGATCGAGTATGCACTGCTGGACCAGCGGCTCGAGATCTGGACGGTGACGCGTCGCGGGCAGAAGCATTTCAGTGCTGATGTCTCGCGCGATTCGGTTGCAGCGCTGGTCGAGGGCTACACGCAGGCCATGGCGGGGAAGCGCGACGCGGATGCCCTGGCCGCCCGCCTCCATGATCTCCTGATTGCGCCATTCGCGAGCGAGCTGGCTGGCATTGACCAGCTCACGATTGTGCCCGACCGCGAGCTGAACCGCCTGCCTTTCAGTGCGCTGCGCGATGCGCGCAGCCGCAGCTATGTGCTCGAGCATTTCGCCGTGCGTATGGAGCCGAGTGCCTGGTTCTACCTGGCCGCGGCCGCGCATCCGAAACCGGAGCCGGCCACGACCAGCGCGCTGGTGATCGGCAATCCCGCTCAGGACGGCACGCTGGAAAGTGATCTTCCCGATCTGCCGGGCGCCGACGCGGAGGCGCGGGCAATCGCAAATCTCTATGAGCGAAAGACGCTGCTGACCGATACGCAGGCGACGGCGTCGACATTCCTCGCGTTGCTGCCCGCCCATTCCGTCGTTCACTTCGCCGGCCATGCCGTGCTCAACGAGGAGCGACCCGAGCGATCGTTCCTCGCGCTGGCGGCGGACACGTCAGGTAACGGGATGGTGAGCGCGCGGGAAATCGGCGGGCTGCGCCTGTCTAATGTGAAACTCGTCGTGCTTTCGGCGTGCAGCACGCTGAGCCCGCGTGCGAGTCGGACCGGCCCTGTGGCCGGTCTGGCCTACAGCTTTCTGCGCGCCGGCACACCGCGCACTGTCAGTACCCTCTGGGATATTGGGGACGCAGCGACGAAGACTCTGCTGATCCGCTTCCACGAAAGCGTCGCCCGTGGCATGGACGCCGTGGCTGCGCTGCGGGATGCGCAGCTGGCCGCACTGCACTCGGCAGATCCGGGTCAGCGCCGGCCGTGGGTGTGGGCGGCTTTCACGTACACAGGATCGTAGCGCAGTTCACGTAATCTCTTTCCCCGGGAGCTGACGATGGCATTCGATCTGGTTGTCGAGTTCGCAGGGCTGTGCGTCTACGTGGTGCAGCCGGATGGCAAGCGGGTGGCGATTCTGCTGCCGGACACCCGCCTCACCACGTCTGACCCGGTGCATGCGGATGGCACCACAGGGCAGCCGCACGTCGGCTACGTGCGCTTCGCACTGCCCAACCTGCGTGATGACGTCCCCGCCGGCGACCTGCGCGCGCCCAGCAACGAAATCGTGCACCAGCTCGATCGCGAAGTGATCGACTGGGGGCTGGATGACCAGGACATGCAGGAAGTGTCGCTGGTACTGCCGGACGCCTCGAAGTTCGCGCCCTCACTGACTCTTGCTAACGACCTGTTTTCGGCGACGCCGCCCACGGAGCTGCTGGCCCGTACCCTGCTGCCCGGCGGCAGCCTGCGGGCCGTGCCGGGCAACGCGACCTGGGTGTTCTCGCGACAGTTCGCGCCAGCGCTGCCCAATCACACCGGCAATTTCGCCGGCTTCGCCACGTGGACGCGCAACGTGCCGGACCGCGATGACATGACCATCACGATCCGCAGGCTGGACGGGTCCGGCAGCATCAGCCTGCCGCTGAAGCCGCGCAACGGCCTGATCGCGCTGAAGGTGGCCAATCTCTGCGCCAACAACCCGCTCGAGTGGAACGACCTGAAGAAGCACAGGGTGCAGGAATCGGACGAGGACTTCAAGTGGGCATACAGGCTGTTAGAGCCGAAGGCACAGTACGCGACGCTGCTCGCCGGGAGTACGTTCCCGGTCCCCACTCTGGCGGGTCCGATGCGTCCGGCGGGTGACGAAGACTGCGTGGGCCTGACGATCACCGCGCCTATCCCGGGGTGAAGCGAGCCAGACCGTCCGCCGGGGTGAGGCAGGAACGGGATCTGCGCGCGCTGGACGGGCCGCCGTACGACGAACACACGCTGGTTTTCGCGATCGCCGAGCCCGGCTGCTGCGGGCCGGCGGTCGCACGGCTGCGATCGGGTGATCCCGTTGGCCCGGGCCTGGAATCCGTGCTGCACTACGTGGAGCAGGGCCGGGCCGCGCGACTGCGGCCATTGGCCGAAGAGTCGCGCGCCGCGACGCACCGCGGCGTGAACTGGGAGTTGCGGGAAACGTCGTCGCAGGGGCGGCTCTCGGGTACGCACCACCTGCGTCTGGACTCGCCTGCGGATCGCGGCCGGCTCGAAAACGAGCTGCGCCGCGATCCGCGCATTCGGCACGTGCATCAGCCGGCAATTCACTACCCGCTGTCGACCGGGTTCTATCCGGATTCCATGCTGCACGCGCAGTGGGGACTTCGCAAATGCGGTTTCGATCGCGTGTGGGCGTTCTTCGAGCAGGGCGAGGATCCGGGGCCGGCGGGCATTATCGATGATGGTGGACCCACGCAGCATCCGGACCTGGATGGCTGCATCACGAAGTGGGTGCCACCGGAAAGTGATGTCGTCGGCCGTGCATCGCACGCAGCGCGCGTGGCCGCGATTCTCGCCGCGCGGCGCGACGAGTGCGGTGAGCGCGGCATGGCCGGTTGCTGCCAGGCCAAGCTGCACGTGTACGACGCCTGGCCGAACGGACTCTTCGACAGCGCGGCGTACTACGAAGCGCTCCGCGATGTGGCGAGATCGCGGCTGCCGGTCCTGAACGTGAGTCTGGGATCAGCGGTGCGTGATCCTACCGCAGACGCGCTGGTCGCCCGGTGCGTGGAGTGCGGCGTCGTGGTAGTCGCGGCCATGGGCAATTTCGCCGATCGCGGCAGTCCCGCCACGTATCCGGCGGCGCACCCCAATGCCATTGCCGTGAGCGCCACGGGCCGCTTCGATCGCCGCTGGGAGTTCTCCAGCATTGGCCCGCACAACTGGATCGCCGCACCCGGCGAAGACATCCTTACGGTGTTCGACGGGGACAGCTACCGTGGTCAGAATGGCACTTCCTTCGCCGCCCCCATGGTGGCAGCGGCTGCATGGCTGGTACGGCGGGTTCGGCCGGCAGCGACGCCCGCAGAGGTTCGCGCCGTGCTGGCGGCGGCCGTGGCGCCGGCATCGGCGCCGGCGGGTGGCCGCAGCGACCAGCTGGGGCACGGGCGTCTGGACATGGTGCGGCTGGTCGAGCTGCTGCAGGCGACCGCGTCCGCCTGACCCTTTCTTCTAACATACGGTTTGGCTCCATGATCGGCCTGGGCTGCATGCGTCTCTCGACGGCACCGGCGCGCGCTGCAGCGCGCGGCATTGAGGTGATCCATGCCGCGCTGGATGCGGGCGCCACGCTACTGGACACAGCGGACGCGTATTGCCTGGACGAAGCGGACACCGGGCACAACGAGCGGCTCATCGCGCAGGCGCTGCGCACCTGGCCGGGCGATCGTGCTGCCGTGACGGTGGCGACCAAGGGTGGACTCTGGCGGCCGGGTGGGCGGTGGGTTCCGGACGGGCGAGCGACACACCTGCGCGCCGCATGTGACGCCAGCTGCGCTGCGCTCGGTGTCGCCGCTGTCGATCTCTACCAGCTCCACGCCGTGGATCCGCGCGTTTCTCTCGAGACCAGTGTGCGCGCGCTCAAGGCGCTGCAGGCTGGCGGTCAGATCCGGCGCATTGGTCTGTGCAACGTCACCGTCACGCAGATCGAAGCAGCTCGCCGCATCGCGGACATTGCAGCCGTGCAGGTGAGCCTCAGCCTGCTGGAGGCCGGGAACCTGCACAATGGCGTTGCCGAGTACTGCATTGAGCATGGGATCCAGCTCATCGCGTACCGGCCGCTTGGGGGCGATCGTACCGCGCGTCTCGCGCGCGAGCCTGTGCTGCGCGAGATCGCGAGCGCACATGGCGTGACGGCGCCGGAGGTGGCGCTCGGCTGGCTGCTCGATCTGCACTCCGGCATCCTGCCCATTCCCGGCGCGACGCGTGTGGAAACGGCGCGCTCGCTGGCGCGCGTTCGCGCGCTGCGACTGACGGAGGCCGACCGCGAACGGTTCGACGCGCGCTACCCGGCGGGTCGTCTCCTGCGCGTGCCGCGCAAGGCGCGCATGCCGCGGGCCGACGCCACTGGCGATGTCGTACTGGTGATGGGCATGCCGGCAGCCGGCAAGAGCAGCGTCGCCCGGGCGTTCGTGGAACGCGGCTACGCGCGACTCAACCGTGACGAAAGCGGTGGGCGGCTCGCGGACCTGGTCGAGCACCTGGATGCGGGCCTGCGCACGGGCAACAGGCGCTGGGTGCTGGACAACACCTACGCCGCGCGCGCCGATCGCAACCAGATCATCGAGTGCGCGTGGCGGCACGGCGTTCCTGTGCGCTGCGTGTGGCTGAAGACGGATGTCGCGGACGCGCAGATCAATGCCACGTCACGGCTGATCGCGGCGCACGGGCGTCTGCCCATGCCGGAGGAGCTGCGTGCCCTCGGCCGCGCCGATCACCGCTACTTCGGTCCGGATGCACAGTTTCGCTGGGAACGGCAGCTCGAGCCGCCTGTCGCCGGCGAAGGATTCGCGCACATTGAGGAACGCACGTTCGCGCGTGTGTGGCCGCCTGACTTCGAAGGGCGCGCGGTGCTGCTCGAATACGACGATGTTCTCTGCGCCTGCGCGCGCGATGGATCGCCTGCGCTCGATCCGGATGCGCAGGAACTGCTGCCGGGCACGCGCGACACGTTGCGCCGCCACGCTGCGGACGGCTGGCATGTCTGCGCGCACGCGTGGCGCCCGCAGCTCGCGCGGGGCGAAACCAGCAGCGACGCGGTACGCGCGTGTTTCGAGCGCGCGCGCGAACTGCTGGGAATCGACATCGACATTGCGTGGTGCCCGCACGCGGCGGGGCCGCCCGTGTGCTGGTGCCGCAAGCCGCTGCCCGGACTGGTGCTCGAAGCCGTGTTCCGCCACAAGCTGGCGCTGGCGCGCTGCACCATGGTGGGTCGTTCGGCGGCAGACCGGACGATGGCGCAGCGACTGGGCGTCAGCGCCCGCGACGCGGACGAGTTCTTCCAGCGTGGCGCGGAGGCCTGAATTCGCTGTTAGACTGATGCCGCGCGGGTACCGCCGGTCCTGGCCGCATCGTGAAGCCTGCGCTCAGGCCGCGGCGACCGTCATGCGGCTGCCCGCGGCCGCGGCGCCGTACACGCTCTCCAGCACCTCGGCCACGGGCCGGACCTCGTCCGCCAGTGCGGGCCGCCTCTGCTCATCGAGTGCACTGACGAACTCGCGGAACAGCGCCGCGAACCAGTGCGCGTACGCCGCCTTGCCGTTCTCCTGCGAAACATCGAGCGTCTGGCGGCAATCGCGTGCGTCCAGGCGCAACTCCGCCCCATCCCATTCGATAACGCCGTGTTCACCGGTGAAGCGGAGCCGGTTCTCGCGCTGGTGCCCGGCCCAGGTCAGGAACAGGGATGCAATACGATCGGGGAATTCCAGCAGCAGATGAACGGTGTCTTCCACATCGTACTCGGCGTGCAGGATGCGGCCTGTCCATGCGTTGACGGCGGTGGGCCGGCCGCCGGCCGCGAGCAGCAGATAGATCCAGTGCGTGCCGTGATCGAGCAGGATGCCACCGCGGCTGTGCGCGCCCAGCCCTCGCCAGGGCACGCCGTCCGTCCTGATGCCGCCATCGGCCGCCGGGCGATGGACGGCCAGCTCCGCGAGATGCCAGCGTCCAATGATGCCGGCAGAGAGCCACCGCGAGACCTGACGCCAGACGGGATTGTAATGATACTGGTGGCAGGGCAGAAGCAGGCCACCGCCGCGCGCGGCCGCAGCTGCGAGACGGTCGGCTTCGGCCCGCGTCGTCGCCACCGGCTTTTCACACAGCACGTGCAGTCCCCGCTCCAGCGCCTGCGCGGCCAGCTCGGCATGCAGCGCCGTCGGGGTGCACACATCCACGAAGTCGATGGCGCCGATTGTGTCCAGCTGATCGAGGCTCGAGAGACGCAGCAGCCCGCCCGTCGTGTCCTCCGCGCTTTCGCTGAATGCGTGCGCGATGTCGATCGCGGCCACCATGCGTACGCGCTCGCGCAGCAGGGGATCGCCTTCGAAGGCAGGCAGGTGCGCCTGTCGCGCGATGGCGCCGAAGCCGACGAACGCACCCCGGTACACGCGCGCGCTCATGCTGCCTCCGCCGTGGGCCGCGTCATGAGCTGCGTCGCGATCATCTCGTGTGCGATGATCAGGAAAACGAGCAGACCATTGAGCACGGTAATGGTAATCCAGAGATAGGCAGCCGGGTGGCCGGTGCCCGCGGTCGCGGCGAGCAGGAAGAAGCGGATGTTCTGGCCAATCCACGCACACAGCGGCAGCAGCGGTTTCTGCCTCGACGCAAGTTCGGCGAGCAGCGCGCTGGAGCCGGCGCGCGCACGACGCACGAGGTCACACGTGCGCGGGAACAGCCACACCTGCCGGCGCACGTAGCCGCGGTAGCCGGAGAGCGCAATGCGCCCGAGCCATCCCGGCGGCGCGCGCGCGGGCAGGTCTTCGGGAAGGTCAAGCTCGCCCTGCCCGGCAGCGGACAGGTGGAGGTTGCGCAGGAAGTCGTTGGCCGTCGCCTGCAGGCCATGGCTGATCACCCCGGTCACCGCGAGCAGCAACGCCGCGGGCCAGCGCATGCCGGTCAGGAACAGTCGCAGGAACATGAAGCCGTAGAGCGAACCGAAACGCAGGTAATCGGACATGCCGTCGAGCATGCGTCCGAAGCGCGTCGAAGTGCCGCGCAGGCGAGCCAGCTGGCCATCGGCGCTGTCCAGCACATCGGAGATGATGAACAGCACGAAGCCCAGCAGGTTGAGCGTGGGCGACGCATAAATGAAGAACTGCCCTGCTGCCAGGCCTGTCAGCAGGGCGCCGAGCGTGACGTGATCCGCGCTCAGCCAGGGCGGCGCAGCCTTGGCGAGGCGTGCGCCGAGCGGCCGGAAGAAACGCAGATCCAGCCACTCCTCGACCGCGTCGCCCTTATCGAGCCGCGGCCGGGACGACGATGCGTTCTGCAGCTTCATTCAGCACCTCCCGCATCACCGCGAGTGCCTGCATTGCGAGTTCCTCTGTGATCACCAGTGGCGGATTGATGCGCACCACCGGATTGTAGATCATGGCGAGCACGCCACGACGCAGCATGTTGTCAAAGATCCAGCGGGTCGCAGTTCTGTCCAGCAAACAGCCTGTTGCAGGGTCGACCAGATCCAGGCCCAGCAGCAGGCCACGCCCGCGCACATTGCGCACGATGGGCAGCTCGGCTTCCCAGCTCTGCAGCTCGCGCAGCATGCGCTGGCCCACGCGCGCGGAGTGCGTCACCAGGTCCTCCTCGAGAATCGTCTCCACCACCGCTCGCGCCGCGGCCGCGCCCATCGGGTTGCCGCCGTAGCTCGAGGAACTGCCACTGGGGTCGGCGAACGGCCGGGAGAACGCGATCTCCTCACGCGCAATGATGGCGCTGATCGGGAAGCCGCCGCCGAAACCCTTGCCTACGATGAGCACGTCGGGCACGACCCCATCGTGCTCGATGGCGAACATGCGGCCCGTGCGCGCGAAGCCCGTGATCATCTCGTCGCAGATCAGCAGCGCTCCGATCTCGTCGGCCAGGCGCCGCAGCTCGAGCAGGTAGCCGGGCGGCGGGATGATATTGCCCGCGGTGCCCTGGATGGGCTCGACCAGGATCGCGGCCACGCGGTTGGTGGTCTCGAGCGCGATCTTGGAGCGGATGAAATCGACACAGTGCCAGGCGCAACCGGGGAAGGTCATGCCAAACGCGCAGTTAGCACAGCTGGCGAAGGGCGAGCTGAACGCACCCGGCGCCAGCGGGCCCAGGCCGTGCTTGAATTCACTGCCCAGCAGCGGCAGCACGCCACCGGTCTTGCCGTGGAAGCCGCCCCAGAAGGCCATCACCTCGAACCTGCCGGTACGCGAGCGTGCCAGCCGCAGCGCCGCCTCGACCGCCTCCGCGCCGCCGCTGTAGAACTGCGAACGGTTGAGATCGCCGGGCGCGAGTTCCGCCAGCAGGCGAACGAGCACCGCGCGGTTCTCGGTAGTGAAGCTGCCCACGTGCACACGCGCCACCTGCTGCTGCAGTGCGGCCACGTAGCGCGGGTGCGCGTACCCGAGGCTGGCCACGCCGACGCCCGCGAGCAGATCGATGTAGCGGCGCCCGTCCACATCCCACAGCAGTGCGCCCTCGCCGCGATCCAGACACAGGCGGCTGTACGTAGCGACACTCTGAATGCCGGGCGCGAGGAATGCACTCTCGGCCTCGAAGATGGTGTCCGAAAGATTACCGCGGCTCATCGCAGACCTGCCCCTGAGAGCGTGCTGTCACTGACCTGGCTGGCGGCGAACTGCGCAATTGCGCTGGCGGCCTCGCTGCGGAAGCTGGCGAAGCTCGGCCAGTCATTCACGTCGATGAGGACGGGACGTTCCGGCGATGGCACCGCGGCATCGCCACCGAACACGGAGAGACCGAGCAGCGCTGCCGCGCGGAATGCGATGGCGCGGAGCGTCCGATCGTCCACGTCGGGCCGCGCACCTTCGACGCCGGCCTCGGCGTCGTACCAGCGGAAGAAACCACGGCCCGCCACGGCGTAGAATTTCACGACCGGCCCGGCCACGTGTCGCTGGATGGCCACCCGTTCGATGCCTCGACGCGCGAATTCACGCAGCGCCGCAGGCACACGGCCGGGCTCGACCTGCTGCACATCAGCGGGAGATTGTGCGTGCACGCCGCCGCGCTTCAGCCAGACTCGACCATGCGCACCGGCCAGTGCCTCCAGCGCGGCGAGCGCGGGCGACTGTGCGGCGGTCGACACGATGACCGTGCGCGGGAAGGGCAGCCCGGACTCGGAGAGCACGGGCACCAGACGGTGGCGGTGACAGCGGAGCACGCTGGACGGGCGATTCACGAGCGCACGGCCCTCGCGCTCCAGCTCGAGCAGGCGGGCCGATGCTTCCGGGCCCTGACACATGTTGAGATACAGATCGGCTGGCGGCGGCAGGGCCTTCTCGATGTCCGCTTCCTCGATCTGCACACCGACCCAGCCCTGCGCTTCCATGCAGGCGCACACCTGCGCCAGGATCTGCGCGTCGTTGTGTCGGTGCTGCAGCGGCGAGTACAGAGGACTGCGGCGTATCGCGATGAAATGCCTTCGCGTGGAACGTGCGTTCATGAGATGCTCCGGGATGGTGCGAGGGAAGACCACCACGCCTCGGCGGCTTCCAGATCCGTGCGGCGGTCGACATTGAAGATGCGAGGCACGATCACAGCGCGGACATCGTGTGCTGCGGCGAAGCGCATGAGCCAGGCACGCAGGCGAACCAGGCCGTCCGCAAGCGCGGTCGCAACATCGGTGCGCGCCACGCCGGACAGCGCGTACACGCCGCCGGTCACCAGCGTGCTGCCCGGCTGTTCCGTGATGCGGCGCACGCGTGGCGGCCGGCCCGGTTCGACGAAGAGCGGACGATCATCGTCGCCTGCATAGCGTGTGACGGCGATGACCAGCTGCGCGCCCCTCGCCAGCTGGCGCGCCGCGGAGCTCGCCATGCGCGACCAGTCCGGCCACGGCATCACCGTGTCCACCAGCGTGCAGAGCACGGGGCCCGGCGCTATTGCCTGGAGTCCCAGCGCCAGCGTGTGCAGCGATGAGGGGGTGTTGCAGAACAGCGTAGTAACAGGGAACAGCCCTGTCTCCAGCGCGGCCGCGGTCTGCGGGAACTGCTCGTGCACCAGACAGGTCACGGAAGCGCAGCCCAGATGGTGGAGCGTGTCGGCCAGGCGCACGACCTGCGGCACGCCGCCGATGCGCACCATGGGTTTGGGCTCGGCCACACCATTGGCGGCCAGCCGCGAGCCGGTGCCGCCCGCCAGGATCAGGCCGTGCATGCTCATAACACCACCGCGGGCAGCTCGGTGAGCATGCTGATGCGCGCCGTAGGCGGGACCGGCAATCTGTCGTTGCGATGCGCAGGCGTAATCCAGCAGGCGCGCATGCCCAGGTGCAGCGCGGGCGCGATGTCGCTCTGCGGATTATCGCCGACCATCCAGACGCGCGCCGGCTCGACGCCGATGGCGTCGAGCGCGTGGCGGAAGAGGCGCTCGTCCGGCTTGGACCAGCCCACAACCCCGGAATCCGCGACTACCTCGAAACACGCGCCGAGGCCGAGCTCCTCGAGGCAGCGCGCCAGATTGCCGGTAAAGTTGGACACGACGCCCAGGCGCTGGGTGCGCGCCAGCCGTTCCAGCACGCGGCGATTGCGCGCAATCGTGAACGCCGCTTCATCGAGGAACGCCTGCGCCAGCCGCGCTGCGTCCACGCGCCCGCCATCGGGCAGCAGATCCACCAGCAGCCTCGCCTGCGTGCGTACGTGGCCGGTGAAGCCCAGCGCGCGCGTGTCCGGCATTGCTGCCAGCTCCGCATCGCTCCTGCGGAACAGGGGTTCGAAGGCGACGGCATTGAGGCTGCCGCCTTCCGCCGCGTACGCCGCGTGGAAACGCTGGCTCCAGCGCACACCATCGGCGTCCAGAGTGCCGCCAAAATCGAAGAGAATCACGCCAGGTTCCGCCATCACCCGCAGGCGTAGAGTCCAAACACCGTGTTGCGACGCTCGCGAACCGGGAACTTCAGGTACCGCTTTCTGCTGTCCTGGAGACGCGGCCGCACGCGCCGTTGCGCCGGGTGTTCCCCGACACCACGGCACAGGGCCGCAGAATCAGATGACGGATGGCGGAGGAAGGGTGGTGGCCGAGCAGGATCGGGCGCCGCTGTGCGCAAGCATCATGGCGGGGCGCACGGCGAGATGCTGCAGCACGGCGAGGTGACAGCGCGCGTCGACGCGCTCATCGCGCTGCAGGCTGGCAATCGGCTGGTGACTGTGGGGAGCCGGTCCGAGGTACACGGCGCGGACGATGAAGCGCTCGCGCTCCACCACCACGGCAAAGCGAACCAGTCGCAGGACCGTAGAAGCGGAATCACCGTCATCGGTGTCGGGCAGCGTGAGGCGATTCCAGAGACCGGCGATGGGCGGGCCGGCCAGCATATGGCCGTGAACCACCCCGCCCTGTCGGGCAGGCGATCCGATCGCCAGCAGCGCCGCCAGAAACAGAAACATGCCGAACCCGTTGGCCTCCGTGCGAGCGCGCGCCGTGCGCGCTGGTCGACTGATAGCGGACCAGCGCACGCCGTGTTCCAACACGGTGGTCGAACGCCGACGGAAACGCAACGATCGCGCGAGCCACGGGGGATGGGCAGTGTTATGCTTTGTCACCGGCGTGTAAGGAAGTCGCCTGCACGACGCTTCGAGAGGTGCCAGCGCGCATGGAATCGGAAGCCATGAAGGACACGACCCCAGCTGCCGCTGCGGGGGGGCGGGTGGAGGCGAAGCATGCTGCGGACGCAGCAGAACAGGCCGGCGCCTCGCCGCCGGTGGCCGCACCGCGGGCGCTGCCGGATGTGATGCGGCGCCCGGGCGGCATTGTGCAGCTGCTCATTCGGATGGGCCGCGACGCCCGGGACTCACTGCTTTCGGCGCTGGCCCGGCTGCGCGGCGTCCGGCGCACGCGCATCCCCTGGGGCGTGCGGCGGGAGCGCACGCGGGATCCAGCCTTCATCGGCATCTACGATGAGCTGCTGCCGGCCGCACCCGAGGCGCGACTGGACGCACGCACGTGGGAGGACCTGCACCTGGAGGCTGTGTTCGCCGAGGTCGATCGCTGCGCCAGCACCATCGGCCAGCAGACGCTGTACTGCTGGTTGCGCCGGCCCAGCGCGTCCAACCGTGTGTTAGAGGAACGCTCGGCCGCCGCCGATCGCATGGCCGGTGCCCCCGAGGTCCGGCAGCGCGTGCAGCAGGCGCTGGCGCCGCTGGACACGCTCGATGCCTGCTTCCTGCCCAATCTCTTCGCCAGCGAGCTGCCGCCCCCGCCCCGCTTCCGCGCCGTGTTCCCGCTGCTCTCCATGCTGGCGCTGGCCATGGCCGGGGTGACGTTCGTGCGACCGACATTCGGTCTGGCCGGACTGCTGCTCGTTTCCGCCATCAACCTGAGCATCCAGTACCGCTATCATCGCCGCATCCAGCCGGTCACCCGCCCGCTCACCATGCTGCGCCGCCTGATCGCAGCGGCCGACGCCATCAGCCGCCTGCGCGACCCCGTACTGGAGCCGGTGCTCGAGCGGCTGCGCCAGCACAACGCCCGCCTGCAGGGCCTCTCCCGCGCCGCCCGCTACGTGGCCGTGGAGCTGCGTGGCAACGACCTGATCGGCAGCATCTACGCCTGGCTTAACATGCTGTTATTGCTGGATGTCAACGCTTTCGCTTTCAGCGTCGAGGCGGTGCGGCACAGGCGGGCGGATCTGGCGGCCGTGTTCGAAACGCTGGGTTTCCTCGACGCCGTCTCCGCCATTGGCTCGTGGCGCAGCACCCCGGGCCTGCGCTGGTGCCAGCCCCTGCTCTCGGTTCGCGGGCGACGCCTCTCCTTCCAGCAGCTCGTGCATCCGCTGCTGGACAACGCCGTGGCCAACGATTTCACGATCGAAGGCCGCAGCATCCTCATCACCGGCTCCAACATGTCGGGCAAGACCACGTTCCTGCGCGCCGTTGCCGTCAACGCGGTGCTGGCGCAGACCGTGGCCACGTGCACGGCCGCGGCGTGGCGCTCGCCGTGCCTGCGCGTGCGCAGCATGATCGGTCGAGGCGATGATCTGGCGCGCGGGCAGAGTTATTTCGCGGTGGAGCTGGAACTGGCGCACGGACTCCTGCGCGCGGCGGCGGGGGAGGCGCAGCACCTCTTCGTCATCGACGAGATATTCCGCGGCACGAATACGACGGAGCGCGTGGCTGCGTCGCGGGCCGTGCTCGAACGGCTGGCTGCTGGCGACCATTCGGTGCTGGCCGCGACGCACGATCTCGAGCTGCTGCACCTGCTCGATGATCGGTGGGAGTTCCACCATTTCCGCGAGTCGGTCGAAGACAGCCGTCTGCTCTTCGACTATCGCATTCCGGCCGGGACCCACATCGACGCACAACGCCATTCGCATGATGGAGCTGTACGGTTTTCCGCAGGAAGTCGTTGCCGAGGCGAAGGCCACGGCCGCAGCGCTGGATGCGGGCCGGGCCGCCGCGAAGCGTGGCTGATAGCTGCTCACGGCGTCACTCGCTGCGCGGCGCCACCAGTGGATCGATGCGTGTGATGCGGCGTGCTGTCCCATGGAATTGCGAGGCATGACCCGCTCCCGTGCCGCGCTTTTGCTGGTTGCCGGTGGGACGAGTTGCGCCGTACGCGGACAGAGTGGAAGGCGGCGCGCACCGTCGAGGACGGTCGGGGGAAACGAAAGCGGGTGGCCCCCGGGGACCACCCGCTTTCGTTGCTGTCGCGCTTGAGCGTCGCTCAGCTCGCCGGTGTCAGCGAGGCGTAGAAGGCGGCCACGTTGAAGCCGGTCGGATCGATGTCGAAGTAGCGGTTCGCAATGAAGCGACCCGTTGTCGGGAAGTACGGCGGCGGATCGCTGGCCGCGCAGGCGTCGTAGGAGTAGCGCTTGAGATAACCCTCGCCGCTCACCAGACCCACCGCTCCGCGCTGCTGCTGAATGATGCCACCGGTAAGACGCAGGCAGCCGCGGCCCCAGGCCGTGGTCTGGCAGGACTCAACGTTCGGGCTGGTCGAGGAGTTGGGACCTCTGTTGTAATCCTCGACCGTGAAATTGCTGAGCGCCAGCACCACGCCGTGGATGAACTCGTCGGTGGTTTCGTCGTATGCCTTGTAATTGGCGACGCCTGGCGGCTTCCAGGGCGCGTTCAGCATGTTGTCCGCGATGACGACATCGGTCGCGGTGAACAGGCCCAGGATATCCGCGCAGGAGCCCACGGAGGGGTCGGTGACGTACTTCACGTCGTCGCCTATCACGATATTATCAGTGGCGGCCAGCGTGATGCGGCCGCGCAGCAGGCCCGAGATCACAACCTTGCCATCGACGAAGAGGACGCCCTTGAAGTTGGGATTGATGGCGCGGCTGAGCGGCCACAGGTAGTTCTTGTCAGCGCGCCCCGCGAGACGCGAGTCGACGGTGCCCGTCCACGCAACGTAGCCGCCGTGCGTGTCGGTGGCAGCGAACCCGTTGAACAGCGAGTCCTGACCGCCCAGATAACAGCGGCTGTTGGCCTGGTTGAAGCTCTGGTTGGCAGTGTGGGGCGACGCTCCGTGCGATGCCGCGGTGTGGAACAGGTGGTCGTGGACACCAGCCACAACATGGTCCCAGTCGCCACAATTCTCGGTGGGCAGATTTGCGCCCACCGTATCCGCCGCGATCCAGCGCGCGCCCGCGGTGCCGGCCGCCTGGTACACACGGAAGAACCCCTCGTCAGGGCCATCGAAGCGGCCATCGCCGTCGAGGTCCACAGGCATGAATTCGATGCGAGTGGTGGCCTGGCCGATGCTGCCCGTCGTGTTGCTCACGATGCGCGTGCCACCGGCGATCGCATAGTTGCGAAGCTTGTTGAGATCGGCCGTGACCGGCATGGGGATTCGGGGCGCATGCTCCACCACCACGTCGAGGAACGTGCCGTAGTTCTTCTGCACGATCTTCTGCGCGGTGGAGACCTTCTTGTAGAAGGTGGCGCCGGTGCTGTAAATGCCGATGCTGTCGTTGGAATGCACGGGTCCGAAGATGGCGTCGCCGCCGCCGAACCAGATGTTGGCGGAGAAGTCGATGTCGGTGAAGTAGGCGAACTTGGCGAAGCTCTCCTGCATGACCTCGAGACGCCGGATCAGGCGGTCGCCGTTGGCGTCCTGCACGATCGTTACCACGCTGCCGAACACGCCGTACTGGCCCGTCGTGATGCCGGTAGGCCCGACGTACGTCCAGCGCTGCAGCCCCGGGACCGTGGTACCGTCCGCGTTGGTTACGGAGGCGCCGTTCTCCAGCGTGTTGTAGAGCGAGTCCGGATAGAGCGCCTTGTTGCCGTTGATTCTGGCGCGGCCCAGCTCGAGACCGGCGTTGGCGGCGTCGACCATGAGCCCTCGCCGCTCCTCCTGCAGCGTCGTGACGAACGAGCTGGAGCCGAGCAGGGATGCACCCGCGGCAACTCCGGCCACGGCCATCACGATGATGAGAACGAGTGCGAGCGCGAATCCCTCGCGGTCACCACGAAGCTCCGGTACTGACTTCTTCCGTTTGCTCATGGTACGATCACCGATGTGGTTTTCAGGTTCGAGAGGGTTGGCGTGCAGTCTTGCGCCGCCAGGGCGTAGTAATACGTCTTGCCACCAGTGCCGGAGAGCACGGCGCCATCGCGGTACTCGTAGTTGGTGCTGCCCGATGCCAGGCTGAGGTACGGATCTCCCAGCGTTCCCATCGCGAACGCCACCGTGTCCCGCCAGAGGACGTAGCGCACCACGTCCTTCTCGCCGGAAGTCTCGTCGACGGACGCGTTCCAGCGCAGGATCACATTGTGCGTGCCGGAGGCATCGGCCGTGTCCTTGCTGACGAAGTTCACGCCGGCCTGCAGAATGGGCTCGTCGCCGCACGTCCTCTTCACTTCCTTGCCTGCGTTGGGCAGGTTCACAACGCGGCGCAGTTCCCAGATGCGGGTGAGCGGCGCGGGCTGTCCGTCGGACGTGCGGAAACCGACCTCGATGGCACGCACACTGTCCACGCGTGCAACAATGGCCGTGTCGGCGTTGGAACCGTGAATGAGCGCGGTGTGGCGGAGCGGCAGCCAGGCGCGCGGCACCGTGTCCATGCGCATGGAACCGGACACGGGCGTGACGTGACGGTAGAAGCGGAAGAAGTCGCCGGTGGTCGGCTTGAGCAGGTTGCGCGCAACCATCTCGGGCGTGCGATCATTCACCTGGCGCCACAGGATGTAGTCGTTGGTGGCCGGCGTCGACGCGTCCGGCGCGAACCAGAGAATGATCGTTTCCGCGGGACTGTTGGCGCCGCCCGACCAGTAGGTCGTATCGGGATACGCCCACGTCGTGCCCGGCAGTGTGAAGCGCCTCGCCTTGGTCAGCGCGTCCACCCACGGAGCCGGCATGGTCGTGTCCACGTTCACCGAGAACGGGTCGCCGGGAATGTTGCTGACCCAGTCGGCGTTGAAGGCGACGACGTTGGTGTCCGCGTAGATCAGCTGCGGCTGGCCGGCCGGCACACCCGCACCCACGTTCGACATGTGCTTGTCCAGCACACTCATCGAGAAACGCAGGTACTGCGCGGCGTCGGCCTGGGCCGAACCGTTATAGAAGGTGCGCACCTGCTGGTTCATGACCTTGAGGGTCACAGCCACGAGCGTTCCGAAGAGCGTCATGGCCAGCAGCATTTCCGGCAGCGTGAAGCCTCGCCGGGCCCGGAGTCGGAGTGAGAACGGCATGCGTCCTCCGTCAGGGTGAACCAATGATGATCGTCCGCTTGATGGGCGCGGCGAGGCCGCGCCCGGAGACGGTCACCGTCACTGTGTAATAGTCTGTTGTGCCCGCTGTGGTGACGCTGGTCGTGCGGACGACCTGCGTGACGCGCTGCAGCAGCGACCAGCCCGGCAGTGACGCCTCCGTGGCCGCGTACTTCGTGGTCAGTGAGTCGAACGCGGGATCCGTGCGGATCCGGTCGATGCGGTCCTCGACCAGCTGGGCCGCCGCCACCTGCACATTGGATTTCGTGACCGTGCGGATCATGGTGGCCGCAAGCGTCTGCGCCCCCATCATGGCCACGGCCAGCAGCACCAGCGCGACGACCACTTCCACCAGCGAGAAACCATTCCTTGCGCGCATATCAGAATTCCCTGATCCAGGTGCTGGTCTGTGGATTCCAGAGGTAACGCTCCGTTCGGCCGGTGGCGCGCTCGACTTCCAGAGAGCGCGCATCGCTGGGCACACCGCCTACGCCCGCACTCGTCGAACTGAGATAGAAGCCGCCGATCTCGCTCGCCGTGCCGGCGCGGCTGAAGGTGACCGCCGGGAAGGCACCCTCCAGGTGCGTGAAGGTGACCGCAGCAGAGCCGGTGCTGCGTGCCGTGGCACCCGCGCGGCCGAACTTCACGCCCTCGCCCACCTCGTACTGCATGATGCGCTCACCCGCATCGATCGTGTTGTTGTTGTTCTTGTCGTAATGCACGCGCAGCATGCGCTGCACCGTGTCGAACGACACGACCACGTTGTGCTGCTGCTGGATGGCAGCGCGCTGCGCCCCCATCATGATCATGGTCACACTGCGCGCGGCCGTGTCGAGCTTGAGGCGACGGATATTGAGCCTGGGCATCGCAATGCTCATCATGATGGCCGCCAGCACCATCACCACGACCAGCTCGACGACCGACAGGCCGGCTCGGGCTCCGGAGAACACAGCGGACCGCGGGCCACGGGCTGGCCGGCACGAAGCCGGTCGATTTGCCCGTTTGCCGGATGCGCCCACACGAGTGGGTCGCCGTGGGTCCATCTGTGGTTTGCCAGGCGGCATCAGTCCCTCAACTGGATGGGGAGCATCTGTCAGTTCGACACTCAAGGGCCGTGCCCGCCGTAAATGCGCACAGATATTGACGTCACGCCCCTCGGCCTTCCGCCCGACCGGCAACAATGCGCCCGGCGGCAGTACTTTTTTCCCGCGATTCGCCTGAATTCTGGCAGTTCGCCAGACCCACGGCGCGGGGCGTCCGGCTCACGCCCACCGGCCGGTTCGAGCCTGCGCGTGCCGCACGTCGGCCCCGGTCATGTTGCCCATCACACAATGCAGCAGGCTGGCAAGGAGTACAAATTCGTACTACGATAGATGTCAGAGTACTGAATCCGGGGTGCGACGATGGGAATCCGAGAGCCGGCGACGCCAGACCAGCACGACTGGGCCGAGCCCGCGCTGCGCACGTTCTTCCGCATTGCGGAGGCCTGGCGGCTCAGCGTGGAAGAACAGCTGACGCTGCTGGGAGCCCCTTCGCGTTCGACCTTTTTCGGCTGGAAAAAGCGCCCGCCGGAGCGGTTGCCACGCGATGTGCTGGAACGCCTGTCCTACCTGTTCGGCATTTACAAGGCGCTGCAGATCCTGTTTCCGGACCCGGTGCGGGCCGATGCGTGGATCCGGCGGGCCAACCGGGCAACACCCTTTGCCGGCGGGTCGGCGCTGGAGCGCATGCTGTCCGGCAACGTGTCGGACCTTTACGTGGTGCGGCAGTATCTGGACGCGCAGCGCGGGGGCTGGCCGTGAACGCACCGGACGCCGCTCTGCCGCCGGTGCGACGGGTGCGCTGGCGACCGTGCGTGCGCATCGTGCCCAGCCGCTTTCCTCCGCTCGATCTGTTCGCGCGGGTTGCGGACCCGGCGGACATTGATGCCGTAGTGGCCATCGAATCGCTGACTAACGAACGGTTGCGGGCAGCCGGGGCGATGCGCGGGCTGGCGCCGCGCGATCGGCTGAGCGGTCCCGGCTCGAGCTACATCCTCGCGCCCTTCGCGCATGTGCCGCCCGAAGGCGGTCGTTTTTCCGATGCGCTGCACGGCGCGTGGTACGCGGCGAAGACGCGCGAGACGGCCGTGCGCGAAACCGTGCATCACCGCGAGCGCTTCATGGCCGCCACGGCAGAGCCGCCCATGGACCTGGAGATGCGCATGCTGGAAGCCGACATTGATGGCACGCTCCACGACCTGCGCGGCGCGCGCGAGCTGCAGCCCGCACTCTACGATCCCGATGACTACACGCAGTCGCAGGCCTTCGCACGCAGTCTGCGCGAAGCCGGCTCGAATGGCGTCGTCTACGACAGCGTGCGTCACAGCAGCGGCCACTGTGTCGCGGTGTTTCGCCCTCGCCTCCTGCGCAACGCCCGTCCGTCGGACTACCTCATTTATCGCTGGGATGGCGCACGCATCAGTGATGTATCGCGGGTGACGCACCGGTTCTTGAACGGATGACGGACGGCAGGCGAGACAGCGTGGGTTCAGCCGGCCTCAGGGCTCCTCCGGCAGCATGTAGTCGCGGCCGCGGATCAGCACGGTCAGTGCGGGAACAATGAAGAGCGTAATGGGCGTCGACAGGGCGAGGCCGCCCAGCACGGCGAAGGCGAGAGGGCGCTGCTGTTCGGCGCCGGCGCCAATGCCGAGGGCGAGCGGGAGCAGGCCGACCAGCGTGGCGATGGTGGTCATCAGGATGGGCCGCAGCCGGGTGCCGGCGGCGGTCGCGATCGCCGTGCCCAGGTTCTCACGCATGTAGCGCATGCGATAGCGTGTGAAGTCCAGCAGCAGGATGCCGTTCTTCACCACCAGCCCGACGAGCAGGATCATGCCCATGATCGATGACACGTTGAGCGGCGTGTTAGTGAGCAGCAGCAGTGCGCCGCTGCCGATGAAGGAGAGCGGCGCGACGAGCAGAATGATGAGAGGCTCGATGAAGGACTCGAACTGCACCAGCATCACCGCGACGACGCACAGGGCGGCAATACCCAGAACCAGCATGAGGCTGACGAACGCTGCCTGCTGACTGGCATACTGGCCGCCCAGCTCGGCGCGCACACCGGCGGGCGCGGGATGCGCGGCCAGCACGGCGCGGACGTCATTCATCACGCTGCGCAGTGAGCGTCCTTCCACACCGCCGGTCACCAGGATCATGGGGCGCTGGTTCTCGCGCAGCAGCTCCGAGCGCGATTCGCCGGGTCGCAACGTCGCTGTGGCGGAGAGCGGGACGCGCATGCCGCCCGGTGTGGCCAGAGGCAGCGCACCGAGTCGGGCCGGGTCGAAGCGCACGGCGTCGGGTGCGTGCACGCGAACGCCGATGGGTCGCTCCCCCGCCCGCACGACACCTGCCTCCGCACCCAGCAGCGCCGCGGCAACCTGCGATGACACCATCTGCGGTGTCAGGCCGGCCCTCGCCGCGGACGCTTCATTCACGTGCATGCGCAATTCGAAGTCGTGCTCGGCGACGCCGTCGAAGAGATCGACGACGCCGTCGACCTGCTCCAGGTCCGGACCGATCTCGCGGCCGTACGCCTCGAGGACATTGAGGTTGTCACCGAAGAGCTTGATCTCGAGAGGATTCGGGTTGCCGGCAAGATCGCCAATGAGATCGGACAGCAGCTGGATGAACTCGACACGCATGCGCGGCACCTGCGTCTCGACCTTGACGCGCACCTCGTCCATGACCGTGAAGATGTCGCGCGAGCGCTGGTTGCGCGGCTTCAGCCGAACGACGATGTCGCCGCGATTCTGCTGCGTCGCGAAGAGGCCCATTTCTGCGCCCGTGCGGCGTGACGAGCCTGCTACCTCGGGCGTTTCGTCCAGGATGCCTTCGACGACATGCAGTTCGCGATCCGTCTCGCCCAGTGCGGTGCCGCCCGGTGTCCAGTAGTCGAGCACGAACGCGCCTTCATCCATCACCGGCAGGAACCCCGTCGGCACGAAGTGCTCGACCACCGCGCCGCCGGCAATGAGCAGCACGATGACGGCGAGAATCCAGCGCGAATGGCGCAGTTCGCCGCGCAGCACGCGGTCGTACCGCCGGGCAATGGCGGTGGCCGAATCGGCCAGGAGATCGAGCGGGCCGCGTCTGCGGGATCCGGCGTTGCTGCGTTCGGGCCGGACTCCGCCGGCCGGCACTTCCGGCATGATGTCGTCGCACAGCACCGGAACGATCGTGAAGGCGAGGGCGAGCGACACGAGGACGGCCGTTACGAGTGTGATGGAGAGCGCCGCGAAGAACTGGCCGACGACGCCCTGGAGCAGACCGAGGGGCAGAAAGACGACGACAGTCGTCAGGGTCGATGTCGTCACCGGCCAGACCAGCTCGCGCACCGCTTCCCGAATGGCCTCGTGCCGCGACGGCTGCAGGCCCATGTGGCGGACGATGTTTTCCGTGACGACGACGGCATCGTCGATCACCAGTCCCACGGCGATCGCCATGCCGCCCAGACTCATCAGATTGAAGGTCTGACCAAGCAGCTGCATTACGAAGACGGAGATCGTGAGCGCGAGCGGGATGGTGAGTGCGCTGATGAACGTGACGCGCGGCGCACGCAGGAACAGCAGGAGGACGATGACGACGAGCGACGCGCCGATGAGAATCGCGTCGCGCACGGAATGCACACCCTCGCGTACGAAGAGCGCCTGGTCGTAGACGGGCTGGACGCGGACGCCATTGGGCAGGGTAGCCTGCAGCGCGCGCATCTCGTTCGCCACGCCATCCGCGACTTCGAGTGTGTTGCCATCGGGCTGGCGCGCGACATTGATCAGGACCGCCGGCTTGCCGTCACCGCGGAAAAGGCTCACGCGGTCCTGCGTGCCCACGATGACACTTGCCAGTTCGCCGACGCGCAGCCCGCCGGGCAGTACGACCGCGGCAACCTCCGCCGCGGAATGCGCGGCATTGTCCGTGATCACGAGCAGCTGCTTGTAATCGGCTTCCACACGGCCGATCGCGGCAACGCCGAGAGCGCTCTGCAGCGCCGTCGCCAGATCGTCATACGTCAGCCCGGCTGCGGCAAGACGCGCCGGCTCGACGATCACCTCGATCTCGGGGACGGCGCTTCCCTGCACTTCGATCCGGCCGACACCCGGGATGCGCGACAGCGCGGGTTTGATCTCGTAGCGGGCAATGTCGTAGAGGCGGGCGGGGTCCGCGCCCATCAGATTGTACGTGAGGATCGGGAACACCGAAGGCAGCATGCGTTCGGCAACAATCGACACTTCGGGTGGCAATTCAGGCCGCACTTCCGCGAGCCGCGACTGCAGCAGCTGCAGCGCGACGAGCATGTCCGTGCTGGGCGCAAACATGACGCGCAGCTCGGATGCGCCACGGATCGTACTGGAGCGCACGCGCTGCACGCCGGGCACCGTGCTGATCGCTTCCTCGAGCGGGCGGGTGACGCTGAACACCATCTCGTCAGGCGCCAGCGCGGTGCCCTGCGCAACGACCGTAATGTAGGGGAACTTCAGCTCCGGATAGATCGCGGAAGGCAGCCGGAACGCCGCGAAGATGCCGGCCGCGAAGAGGAGCAGGACGACGAGGTAGACGAAGCGGCGCTGGCGGACAACCGCATTGAACAGGTTCACGAGCCGCCCCCGACCCTCACATGCGTGGAATCACGCACGGCGTAGGCGCCGCCTGTAACAACGTGTTCGCCGGCCTGCAATCCCTGCAGGATTTCGACACGATCGCCGGTTCTCGCTCCGATCTTCACGTTGCGCAGATGGGCGAGGCTGTCATTGCCCACGGTGAAGACGATGCCATCCGGCCCGGTCTGCTCTGCGATGGCATTGACGGGCACCACCAGCGCGTTCTGATGGCGAGCGACCTCGATGCGGCCGTCCAACACCTCGCCGAGACGCAGCGTGCGCGTCGATTTCGTCACGGCGACGCGCACGGGCACGGCGCCACTTCCGGACTCGATGCCGGGCGCGATGGCTACGACGTGGCCGCTTGCGCTCCACTGACTCAAGGAGTCGCGCGGACCCGGACCCATGTCCGCAGCCTGGCCGATGTGAACACGGGTCGCCTGATCGGGCGGCAGGCGGAAAACCACTTCCAGATCGCGGGGGTCGACAACGCGCACGAGGACTGTGCCTTCGGCGACAGTCTCTTCGAGCGATGCGTCGAGGCTGTCCACCACACCAGCAATGGGTGACCGCAGATCGGCGAGCGAGCGCGTCCGCTTCGCAGAAGCGAGCGCGGCCTGTGCACGCGCCAGATCCGCCGCCGCCTGCTCGACATCCTTGCGCGGACCAATGCCTTGTTCGGAAAGGCGGACGGCGCGTTCGTGCGCGCGTTGCGCCGCCTCCACTGCGGCTTCCGATTCCGCGACATTGGCATCCCACACGGAGTGATCGAGCGACAGCAGCAGTTCGCCTGCCTTCACCGCGTCGCCAGGGCCCACATGGATCGCCGTGATGCGCGACGAGCCCGGCGCCGCCAGTTCCGCGACGCCGCCCGGCCGCGATGTGACCACGCCAATGGACCCGACCGTTACCGGAAACGCTTCGCTGGCGACAGCTTCGGTGTGCACCATCATCACGCCCTCGGCCTCCGCCTCGCCGTCGCCACGCTGGCACGCGCAGAGCAAGGCAACACCGAGTGTCAGAATTCGTCGAGTCATTGGCCGGGCGCTCCTGTGGTAGCCAGGGCGAGCGCGGCTCTCGCCCGCACGAGCGCCGCCGCGTCATCGGTGTACTGGCTCAGCACATTGCGCACATTGCGCTGCGCCTCGAGCACACTGGTGATCGGATAGGCACCCTCACGGTATGCCGCGTTAACCAGACCGGCGAGGCGCTCGGCATCCTGCACGAACTGCCGATCGCGGTCCAGCCTTGCAGAAGCCGCAGCCACGTCGCGCTGCGCACGGGCGATGGCCGCCGCACTTTCCCGCTCCGCAGCTGCGAGCGCGATCGTTGCGCGATCGACCTCCGCGCGCGCCGTTGCCGTGCCGCCACGATTGGGATCGAGCAGCGGCAGCGGTATCGCGATGCTGAACAAGGGCAGGAGCTTCGATTCGTGGGTGGTGGGATCGTGCGTATCGAAGCCGGCCTGAATGGAAGGCGCCTGGAATCGGCTGCGTCGCTCGAAAGCGAAGTCCAGCTGGCGGGCGCGCAGGTCGGCATCGGCAACCATCAGGCTCAGCGGTCGCCGGGCGCCGGCCGCGGGCACGGATTGCAGCGACTCGAGCGAATCGGCGAGGGCGATCTGCAGGACATTGCCGGACTGGCCGAGCAACAGCTGAAGTGTGATCAGGGCGTCGATGGTTGCGACCGAATCGGCACTGGCACGGTTGGCGAGCTGACCGGCATTCAGCGTGGCCAGACCCACGTCGAGATCACTGGCATCACCCTGGTCGCGGCGCGCCCGCGCAATGCGCGCCAGCTCCTGCGCGTCGGCAGCGGCGCGCGCCGACAGACTGGCCGTGCGCTGCGCCGCAGAGGCGTCGGTGTAGGCGAGCGTCACATTGAAACGGATGCGCGCGCGCTCCAGCTCGAGACGGTACGCCGCCGCGGTTACACTCGCTCTGGCAGCGCGAACATGCGCTCCGCGCGGTCCGAAAAAGTCGAGCGGCTGCTCGAACAGCGCGTGGTACTGAGGCGGGTCATCGGTGTAGCCCGTTGACACCAGTGGATTGCTGTAGGCTCGCGCGCCGAGCAGGCCGGCCGCGGCCACTGCGGAATCGGCACGCGCCAAACCGATCGCGGCACCGGCGGCGAGGGCCTGCCGGATCGCGTCTTCGTACGTCAACGGTCGCTGCGCTGCCACGGGGCCGCACAGAACCAGCATCATGCCCGCCAGCGCCGGGACGGTGCGGCGGGCGCGCTTGGCTGTGTCGGTCATACCCCAGGGCAATAGGGATTCATTGCGTTTTCTGAATGGCCCACGTGCGAGATCAGCACCCGGCTTCGACGTGTGCAGCCTGACGGCAGCGCAACCCGCCAACCTAGCCTCGCGCCATGACGGCATAATGACGCATGCGTCCTGTGTACGACAAGCGCACGAGGCCCTATGATCCGGAACACAGGCAGTGAATGCAACCTGACAGCGGAAGCGATTCATGCGTGTCCTGATCATTGAAGATGAGCCGGCGGTAGCCGACCTGCTGGCGCGTGCACTGCGCGAAGCCGCGTGGGCGCCCGATGTCGTGCCGCGCGCGGATGCGGCGCTGCAGGCGCTGGCGGTCACCGACTACGATGTGGCCATTCTCGACCTGGGTCTGCCCGATGCGGACGGCGTGCAGGTGTGCCGGCAGTATCGCGCGCAGGGCGGGCGTACGCCCATCCTCATGCTGACGGCACGCAGCGGGCTGCACGACCGGGTAGTGGGCCTGGATGCGGGCGCCGACGACTATCTGGCCAAACCCTTTGCTATCGAAGAACTGCTGGCCCGTCTGCGCGCACTGCTGCGCCGCCCGCCGTCGCCGCTGGATGTGCGTCTCATGGTCGCCGATCTCGAGCTGAACACGGCGACGCGCACCGCGCGGCGGGGGAACCGTGTCATCCGGTTGACGGCGCGCGAATATGCGCTGCTCGAGTTCCTCATGCGCAACCCCGAGCGCGTGCACAGCCGCGCACGCATTCTCGAGCACGTGTGGGACGACAACTTCGACCCCGTCGCGAACGCGGTCGATGTGCTGGTGGGGCGCGTGCGGCGCAAGATCGCGCTGCCGGGAGAAACCCAGCTGCTGCACACGGTGCGCGGGATGGGTTACGAACTCTCGCTGCACCGGCCAACCGATGCGGTATAGCCGCCTGCGCCTGAAGCTGTCTGGCGCCTTCGCCGGCGTCGTGCTGCTGGTCGTGGCCGCCACCGATCTCGGTCTCTGGACCTGGCTGCGCCGCGACGCCGAACGGCGCTTCGATCGCGATCTGCTCACGGCCGCCGAAGGCGCCCTGGCCGCGGTGCGGCGCGAACAGAATGTCGAGGGACTGACCCTGCCGGCGGCGGTCGATGACGCTCTTGCGGAATGGCCCGATGAGCGCGACGCGCTGATCGCCGTCGACGGCCGCGGGCTGGAACTCGGCCGGCGCGGACCGCAGCGTGTGCTCACCGGAGGCCGAGCGACCGCCGCCATGGACCACGCGGGCGGCGCGCCCTGGTCGCAGGGCGATGGTGTGCAGGCGGCGCGCTGGATCGCAGTCGACGGGGCGGCGCCGCCGCAGCTGCGCATCCTCGCCGGGCGCTCCACGCACAACCTGCGCGAATTCAAGGAAGTGGTGACCGACTGGCTGCTGTTCAGCGTACCCGGCGTCGTACTCTTCGCCCTGGTGGCCGGGTACCTGCTCGCCGGCCGGGTGCTGCGACCGCTGGGCGCCATGACCGCGGCGATTGCGGGAATTGCGCCCGAGAACCTCGGGCGGCGGCTGCCGGTGAACGTGCCGCACGATGAGCTGGACCGCCTGGCGGACCAGTTCAACAGGCTGTTAGAACGCCTGGCGGAGGCGAGGGACCGGAACCGGGCCTTTCTGGCGCGCGCGGCGCATCAGCTGAAGACGCCGCTCACACTCGTGCGCGGCGAGAGCGCGCTCAGCCTGGAACGGGCGCGCGACGCGCAGGAATACCGGCACGTGCTGGAGCGCATTGGCCGGGCGGCGGAGCAGATGTCGCACCGTGTCGAGGAGCTGTTCCTGCTGGCGCAGGCCGAGGCGGGTGAACGGCCGCCGGTACGCGATGCAGTGGAGCTGGACGCGGTCGTGCTCGAATGCACGGATCTCATGCGACGAAGGGCGCAGGCTTCGGGGCACACACTGGAGCTGGACAACGTCAGCGCGGATGTGGTCCGGGGCAACGACGCACTGCTGCGGGAAGCACTGCTCGAGCTGCTGGAGAACGCGCTGAAACACGGCGCGGCCGGGGGCCCCATTGTGGTCTCGGCTCGGGTCGAAGAGGGTCGCGCCATGATGGCGGTGTCCAGCCGCGGCGAGCCCGTGCAGCTGCCCGCGGATGACTGGGGCCAGCGCGCGGAAGGTCGCGGTCTGGGACTGGCCATCGTGCAATGGATCGCGGAAGCGCACGCAGGCGAGCTGCAGTGCCTGCGTGACCGCGACCGCAATCGCTTCGTGATTACGTGGCCGGCCCACGATGCAGGTCACGCCGTGGGCGCCGATGCCTGACGTGCGGGAATTCAGTTGTTGCCGAGCACGGCCTGTGGCTCGACGCGCAGCGCGCGGCGGGCCGGCGCATTGATCGCGGCGATGCCCGCGATCAGCAATGCGACCAGCGAAACCACGAACGTGAGGCCATCGGTCGGACGCACGTTATAGAGCAGCGCGGTCAGCAGGCGAGTCGCTATCAGCGCTACGGCGATGCCTGCCGCACCACCTGCGCCGATCATGACGGCGCCCTGCCGAAACACCAGCGCACGCACAGAACCGGGTGTTGCGCCCAGCGCGAGTCGGATGGCCATCTCGCGGCGGCGCTGCCCGACGAAGAACGCCATCACGCCGTACACGCCCACCGCCGCCAGCGCGAGTGACAACCCGCCGAAGATGGTGAGCAGCAGCGAGCCGAAGCGATCCGTGGCCGTCTGACTGCGAATCGCGCTCGCCATGGTGCCTGCATTGTACAGGGCCAGCGCTGGACCGAGCGCCGCGACGTCCTGACGCAGGCCGGTCAGCACCACGGCGGGGGTTGACGCGGCGCCAACCAGCAGATCGAAGGATGCCGGCGTACGCTGGGCGAACGGGAAGTAAACGTCCGGGTCCTCCGCGGCGTCACCCGGATTCGCGCGCAGCGCACGCTGGCGCACGTCACCCACCACGCCGACGATGGTCACGAGGGTAGCGCCCGGGCCACCGCCAAGGCGGAGACGCTTGCCCAGCGGGTCCTCCAGCGGCCACAACCGCTGGGCGAGGGTCGCACTGGCAATCGCCACCGGATCCGAACCCGTGTTGTCGTCCACGGTGAAGTCGCGGCCGGCCATGAGCGGCACACCCAGGGTCGCGAAATACCCGGGCGAGACGCTGTGCCGGTAATAACGGATATGTTCGCGATCGAATTCTTCGCGCTGCAGGATGGCGGCGCTGGAATGACCCCGCAGCGGCGCATCGCTCGTGACCGCTGCGCTCGTGATGCCGGCGCGACCCTCCAGACGCTCGAGCAGGCTGCGCGCGAAGCGAAGCCGGGCGGCGGCATTGTACTGCGCGGGCGGCAGATCGACACGCGCTGCCAGCACACTGCGACCCTGGAAGCCGAGGTCGATACGCGTCAGCTCGCGGAAACTGCGCACCAGAAGTCCTGCCCCGATGAGCACCACGACAGCCAGCGCGCACTCGGCGGAGACCAGCGCGTGCTGAATGCGAACACCGGTGTCACGCCCGGAGATGCGGACCGCCACCCGCGTGCCCGTCACCAGGTTGCGAGCCAGCTGCCCGCCCGTGGCGCGCAACGCGGGCGCCAGCGTTGCCGCCACGCCGCACACCACCGCGGCCAGCCCGGCGAAGACCATGGAGCGCGCGTTCATGGATGCGTTCACGAACGGCGGAAGCGCACCCTGCGGCAGCAGCGTGATGAGTCCCTGCATGCCCCAGAACGCCAGACCGGCGCCGAGAACGGCACTGACCAGCGCCAGCACCACGCCTTCGATCAGCAGCTGGCGCACCAGCTGCCCGCGGCTGCCGCCGAGCGCGTTGCGCAAGGATAACTCGTGTGTCCGCGCGAGGCCGCGGACCACCTGCAGGTTGGTGACATTGACGCAGGCGATCACCAGCAGGAAGAGGACGGCGCCGAAGAGGATGAGCAGCAGCGAGCGGGTGGACGAGAGATAGGCGTCACGCAACCCGATCACGCGCGTGCGCCGGTCGAGATTCAGCTCGGGCAGCTGCTGCTCCAGGTGCAGAGCCACGCGATCCAGGTCCTGCTGCGCCGCCAGCACACTAACACCGGGTTTGAGCCGGACCACCACCCCCAGCCAGCGCTGGCCGCGCTCGGGGAGCACCTCGGGCGACAGCGCGGGCAGCGTGGTCCACGCCTCCGCCCGGAAGGACAGTCCCAGGAACGTCTGGCGCATGACGCCGACCACCGTGAAGGGCCGGCCGTCGACCTGCACGCGCTTCCCCACCACGTCCGGGTCGCCGCCGAACATGCTCTGCCACAGGCCGTGACCCAGCACTACGACTGGCTCGCTGTTAGCCACGTCATCTTCCGGACGCAGCACGCGCCCCAGCTGCGGCCGGGCGCCCAGCATCTCGAAATAGCCCGGGCTCACCACCTCCGCCGACACCTGCCTCGCCTCACCCTGCGTCGCCATGGTCAGGTCGGGCGCATCATAGATCGTGAAATCGTCGAAGGAGCGCGACTGCTCGCGCCAGTCCATCGCCTCCGGCCACGACGCGCCCCGGATCTGACGATCACGGCCAAACGTGCCCCACACCCAGACCAGTCCGTCCGCATCGCGGAACGGCAGTGCGCGGACCAGAGCCGAATCGAGCACCGAATAAAGCGCAGTGGTGGCGCCAATGCCCACCGCAAGGGTGGTGACCGCAATGGCGGCAAACAGCGGATCGCGACGCAGTCTGCGCAGCGCGTGCCGTACATCTCCCGAAAAAATGCCCACCCGGACCCTCCATGCCCACCGCATGGCGGCGGAGAGGTGAGGCGTCGTCGTCGCCTGTGATGATTTCTTCTGTGCCCGGACGCAACACAGGCGCAAGAAGGATGCGCCGGCAGCTGCCGTACCGCGCGGATCCTCGCGGGCAGAGCGCCGTACACGCGTGTGTCAGGTCGGCACTGGTGGTCAGGCGACGCGTTCCACTGCGCGGTCGTGGGACTCGAGATCCCGCTGCCGCTCAACGCGCCGGGTTCCGTTCCCAGGAGCCGTACATCGGGTTGGGCAGCACGATGAAACGCGAGCCGAAGGCGGCAAACGCCGCGTCGCCGCGACCACGGATGTCCTGGGAGAGGTCCGGAAAGTCCTGGATGTTGTCGCCCACCCACATCAGCACGTCGAACGCGGGAACGCCGGACGCTGCAGTGCCGTGCTCCACGGCGAGGAAACGCGGGCTCTTGTCTGTGGGTCCGGGCGCATGGCAGAGCACGACGTCGGCAGCAATGCCGACAGCCTGGAGGTTGGCGCGCGTCTCGGGGCACACGTCGTCCTCACGATTCGTCACCACCGCGAGATGCCCACCCATGTCATGCACGGTGCGGATGAAATCGAGCGCGCCCGGCAGAGCCGTGGCCGCTTCCCGCTTCACCCACGCCGTCCACGATGCCGCATCGAACCCGCCACCGGCGCGCGCGCGGTCCCGCTGATACTCCGAGTTATCGAGCAGCGTCTCGTCCGCATCCATGATCACACCCCAGGTGCCCGGGGCGCGGCCCGACGACAGCGTGCGAATGCGCTCGCCCGCGAATCGATAGGTCTGCCGGAAGAGCGCGTCGTGCTCCGCCGAGCTGCGTGTCCATTGCACCGACCCGGGCAGTGCCGCCGCCGCTCCCGCCGGCGTCACGCCGGCCGGCGCCGGCTGCATCCCCGGCTGCACCGCCGCCCGATTGCAACCCGCCAGCAGAACCACCAGCACCAGCCCGCCGCGCCCGATTCCCGTCATGATTCCTCCATGCCGAATCCGTGCACCCAGCCTACTTCGATTTTCCTCGTCCCGCGACACCCGCCATCGCCTCGCGTGGGTCGGGATCGAGGTGCCGGCGATTTCATTGAGCGTCGCCCTCCGGCGGCGAGTCCGGATTGATCGCCCAGCTGGCGCGGGTCGGCGGGCACAGCGGTGAAGGGGAGCGAGACGGGGCGAAGGAGCAGGGCAGGTGTTCATGGAGCGGTGAAGGGTTTCGTGCGTTCGGCCCGAGCCCCAGCCCGAGGCCCGGCCCTGGAAACGGGTGACTGTCGGCGGCTGGCTTCAGGGCCCTTGACTCTTCAAGCGATATATCGCGATATTACCCGACACATCGGCTGGACACGGTGTCCGGCCGAAACGGAGAGGCGAGAACATGAGGGATCGACACAGGGATTTCGGGTTTGGCGCCTGGGCCGCGTTCTGCGGGCCCGAGGCGAAATTCGGCAGGCACCGCTTCCGCTCGCGGGTGTTCGACCGCGGCGATCTGCGCTATCTGATCCTCAAGCTTCTGGCGGACCGGCCCATGCACGGGTACGAAGTCATGCAGGCGCTGGGCAGCGAGGCACGTGGCTGGTACACGCCCAGTGCGGGCTCGGTCTACCCGGTGCTCCAAATGCTGGAGGACCAGAGCTACGTGCGCTCGGAGGAGCGGGACGGCAAGCGCACCTACAGCATCACGGACGAGGGGCGTCGCTTTCTCGATGAGAATCGGGAGCGGGTGGCCGACGTATTCGATCGCATCTCGGATTTCACGGGTCGTTTTACAGGCTCGGAGATGCGGGATCTCACGAAGTCTTTCATTCATTTCGCGCAGGTGAGCTTCGAGGAAGCGGTGAAGCGCGCCGGCGACAAGGATTCGCTGGACCGGCTCAAGGAAATCCTGGAGCGGGCGACGCGCGAAATGGAAGACGCCACACGCAGGCGTGGCGAGAGTCCGGCCTGAGGCGAAGGGAAGGCGAGGATGATGTCGCTCCTGATGATCATGTTCCTGGTCATGATCGTGAGCCGCACTGTGGGTGCGGCGCTTGGTGGGGATCCCTGGCGCCGTCAGCGCAGGATGCGGCGCCAATGGCAGCGGATGCTGGAAGGCGATGACATGTTCCACCCGTTCTCGCCGCCGGCGCCGCCCATGAAGGCTCCACCGCAGTCTCCACTGCAGCTGAACACGCCGCCGGTGGCGGCGCCGCCGCGAGCGGAAACGCGGCTCGAGTCGCTGCAGCGCCGCTTTGCTTCGGGGGAGCTGTCGATCGAGGAGTATGAGCGCAGCGTGGGTGACCTGTACGGCCTGAAGGGCGAGTAGCCCGGCAGGAACCCGGCTGTGCAGCCGCCTCGGCGGACGCTGCGGGCTCCCGGGCAGTAGAAACAGCCAGGCTGCAGCGTTCAAGCGCTTTGCGCCGGCGTGCGGATTCGTACAAGAGTCCGCTGCGCCGGCGCATTAGTTTCGGGCTCATCGAACTCTCACACACGAGGAGCCCATGCAACTCAAGAAGCTGACGCCGATTCTGATGGTGGACGCGATCGAGCCCTGCCTGTCGTTCTGGACGGACCGTCTGGGATTCACGAAGACGGCGGAAGTACCCGATGGCGACCGTCTTCAATTCGTGATCCTGGCCAGCGACGGCATCGAGATCATGTACCAGACGCTGCGCAGCGTGGAGAACGATGTTCCCGTGATGTCGGACACACCGCTGCGCGGCTCCACATTGTTCATCGAAGTCAATGACATTGCGGGCATTGAGAAGGCGATGGCGGGCGCCGAGATCCTGGTGCCGCGGCGCAAGACGTTCTATGGCGCCGACGAGCTGTTCGTGCGCGAGCCTGGCGGCAACTCCGTGGGCTTCGCGCAATTCGGCTGAGCGGGGCCTGGCGGGTGCGCCGCCGGCGATTCAGCCCGTGCGGCGCATCACGAGGGCCAGCACGATCTCGAGCACAATGAGAATGACGATCGTGGTCTCGAGGTACTCGGCGCGCGCGGAAGTAGCTTCGTCATAGAGGGCGGAGTAGGTGTCGCGCATAATGGCCAGTTTGCGCTCGACGGCGGCGTTCCAGGCGCGCACGCGGAACAGGTCGAGCGCGGCGCCGTAAATGCGGGCGAGGTACACATCCTCGGTGACGATGAGGGCGTTGTCCACGCGCTCGGCGATTTCCGTGACTTCGGCTACGCGTTTGTAGATTTCGCGGGCGAGGTTGGCATAGCGCCGCCGGCCGAGCCCGCCAAAGCGCTGTCTGGCCTGCTCGACGCGCTCGTACATGCGGGGCAGCTCCGAGTCCAGCAGCGTATCGTAGAAGCGCAGTTCCAGCAACTGCGCGTTAGCGACTTCCAGCACTTCCGCGACGTCGAACTCTCCGCCCGGCTCCACGATGAGCGCGCGGTCCCAGGTCAGCGCCACGAGATCGTCCTCGTAGTAGCTGAAGGAATTGCGCATCAGCTCGTCGCGGGTCCGGCGCGACAGCGGTCGGGCCTCGCCGGATAGCAGGCGGGCCACATTGAGCTCGGCGACGATGCGCTCCGCGGTGAGCGGACGATCGAAGCGGTCCACCGTGGCCAGCAGGTAGTCTTCCTCGATCACGGTGGTCGTGGGGCGATCGAGTGCGGGCGCGACCAGCGTGCGCACGCGGTCCAGCTGCTCGATCCAAAGCGGTGCGCCGTCGAGCGCCGCGTTGATGGCGTCGATGCGTTCCACGTAGCCGGTCCAGTCCAGAGCGTCGGCACGGAAGCGGAAGGCGAGCGAGACGGTGCCGAAGTCGTAGATGCGCGTCGTGAGATCGGCGGGCAGGCTGGCGCCAGCCACTGTCACATTGACCCTTCCCAGCGCGATCTCGACCGGCGGCTCGCCGAAGGTCACGGCCTTGGGTTTGACATTGGTGAGGCGGATGCGCGTCGACGCGCCGGCCACTGCCTGCTGCTCGACGCGCGTGAGATCGATGGCATTGGCCACATTGAAAAGACGCAGCACCACGACACTTCCGGTCACGACCGTCACCGCGGACCCCGCCACCGGCGCGTCCATGCCGGCTACGGCTGACTCGCCATGCGCTGGGCGCGCACGCCGTAAATGCCGGCGGCGACGATCCTGCCATTTTCGCGAATGAAGCGGAGACTCGTGCCATTGTCGAGCCCGATGAACGCATCCTCGCCGGTGTGCACGAGGGGCGACGCCGGCAGATCGCCGACGATCGCGACCAGTCCGCCATCCCGCCACGCCACCGCGAGCACACCGCCGGCCTGCGCCGGCAGGTGATAGCGACCCACGTATTCCGAGGCGACGCTGTCGGGCAGCGCGACCGGCCGCAGGGCGCTGCGGGGCACGTCGGGCCAGCCGTAGACGTCGCCAATCGCGAGCAGGATCTCGTTGACGATCAGGCTGCCTGCATCGCTGTTGGTCATCACCACGGCGCCACGGCCGCCCGTTACCGAGCCAATGAACTCGCAGCGAAATCCCTCGTTAGCGCCACCGTGCTGGAAATGGAGACTGTCTCCGGAACCGCCCAGCTGCGGGCCGAGGCCCCAGCCGCCGGTGCCCGCCGTCAGCATCTGCCTTGCCATGTCCGGCGAAATCACGCGTCGGGAACGGCCGGCCCAGGCGGCCTGCACCTCCAGGATGTAGCGCGCGAGATCCGTAGGCGTCGTCCACAGGCCGGCCGCCGCCATTTCCGGGTAGGTGTGCCAGTGGTGCGGTATGGCGGAGCCATCCGTGCGGTAACCGGACGCGGCTTCGTGCGCACGCAGCGGCTCGAGCGGCTGCGAGTACGTGCTCCGCGTCATGCCCATGGGGTCGAGCACGAGCTGCCGCAGCAATTGCGGGAAAGGCATGCCGCTGACGTCGATGAGCAGCTGCTGCAGCACGGTGTAGCCACCGCCCGAATACCGCCACTGCGTACCGGGACGTGTGTCGACACGAATCGCGGGCGTGTTCGCGGGATCGGCGCCATTGAGCACCTGGAGCAGCGTGGGAACGGCCTCGTTGGCCGCATAGCCGGGAAATCCGTGCACGGTGAGGCCGGCCGTGTGCGTGAGCAGCTCGCGCACTGTAACAGGCTGTTGGGCGGTGAGCGAATCGGACGGGACCTGCCAGGAGCGCAGCCAGGTGTTGACGTCGCCATCCAATGTGATGCGCTGCTGCTCCACGAGGTGCAGCGCGGCCAGTGCGGTCAGCGGCTTGCTCACTGATGCAGCCTGGAACAGCGTCTCCGTCGTGGCCGTGCGTGCCTCGACGACATTGGCGACACCATACGCGCGCGCCCACTCGATGCGGCCATTGTCGATCACGGCGATGCTGACCGCCGGCACACGATAGTGGGCCATGCGCTCCGCGAGGGACCAGCCGCGGCTGCTGCCGGAGACGATGATCGTGGAGCGCAACCCATGCTCGACGCGCGTCCGTCGCGCGCGGGCCTGCGCTGCTTCCTGGGCCGAAGCGTGCGTCGCGAGCAGCAGCGTCAGCGCCGCAATCGCGCGGCAGCGCGCCGCGCACCAGCCTGTACCATACCGGCCGGGAAGCGTCATGCGGCCGTTCTCCGGAAAAGGGGAGGGAGTCAATGCGTGCGGGAATATGAGCGGCGGGATCGGCGCGGATCAAGCGGGTGCGAGGCAAGCGCAGGCTGGACGCCATGTTGCGGTCTCGCGACGCGCGCTCGCATTGGGAAACCGTCGCAAACGGTGTGTTTCGCGCGGCGCGGCGGGCGGATCGGGAGCAGCCGCGCGCTTGCCTGTTTTGTTCTGGAATGTAATACATATAACATGACGAAAGGCGATTACCTGGGTGAGTTCGAGCAGGTCGTGCTGCTGGCGGTGGCACAGCTGGGTGAGGACGGCTACGGCACGACGATCCGTCGCGAAATCGAGCGACGCACGGGGCGCGGTGTAGCGGTGGGCGCCATCTATGCGACGCTGGCGCGGCTGGAAGAGAAAGGCTACGTGGCGTCGTGGCAGGGTGAGGCGACGCCGCGGCGAGGCGGCCGTGCGAAGCGGCACTTCCGGCTGCGTCCGCCGGGCGTGCGCGCGCTGGAATCGACGCGTCGCATGCTGGAGCGCATGTGGGATGGTGTGCAGCTGGGCACGCGTCCGCGACGGGTGTGAGCGCGCTGCTGCGCGGCCCCGTCGAGCGCGGGCGTCCCGCCCGGCGCAGCTGCTGTTGTGGCCATGCTGGGGCGGGCATGGCGTTTAACACCGTGGTAGTAGGCCGCTCTTCCCCACCCCGGGGGCGTACCCGTGGGAACGGTTAACGGATTATTATCACAGAGACGTGGACGCAGGAAGCAGGGGACACAGGGCACGGGTTCTCAGGGGTGGTCGATCATTCGGGTCCGGACCCGGCCAGCGCATCAGGCGCGGCGATGGCTCAATTTGCGGGGCCGTTGACGCGGGCCCCCGGCTGCTTCCGGCGCCGGGTGGCAGCGCCCCCCGCTGCCTTGTGGGCACCGTGTGCGGACGCGGTTCTCCCGGTTCTCCGCGTGGGGAATGCGCGCGCGGGCGCGTAACGGAGTCGGCCGCCCTCATGCGCCTCTCACAGCGAGTTTGCGGTGCAGCACATTGACGCGCTCGACGATGGGCCGGGCGTCGGTGGTGGTGGCGCCGGCGCGGGCCACGGTGACGCGCATTGCCTGCAGGCCGCTGGCGCCCTGGAGGTCTTCCAGCTCGAGTTCTTCGATGGGGCCGGTCAGGTAGCCGGCGGCGGCGAGGAAGTCGAGGTATTCGCGGTACTCGGCGGCCTCGCGGGGGTGTGAGTACACGATGGCGATGCAGCCAGGCTGCGTGAGGTGTTCACGGCCGCCGCGGACGCGCGCCTTGTCGATGCGCTTCTTCACGATCTCGTAGCGGATGTTGTAGGCACCGTCGACGTCGAACTGCTTCTCTTCGACGCGGAAGCGGATGGAGAGCGGCGTAGACTGTGCCAGGATGAGGTGCGCGGTCTCCAGCGGGATGGGCAGGCGCGGGCCGACGCGGTCCAGCTCCCAGATGATGCCGCACATCAGCATGAGCTGCCAGATGCGCAGATTGCGCAGGTAGAGCGGCTGGAAGCGGCGTTCCTCCTGCAGGGATGCGCCTACGTAGATGTTGTAGTCGACGCCATTGGTCTTGAACTTCTCGAAGTAGTGCGGGAACATGGCCTGGGCCAGCGCCTGCTCGCGATCGATGTACACGGAGATGGTGTCGTTGATCAGCGCAACCGCCTGCTCGAAGGCGCGGCGCTCCCCGTAGAGGAACCCCAGCTCGGGGTCGAGCGCCGCGCGGTAGGCGCGCAACGCAGCCGCAGTGGTTTCTCCGAAGTCATCCAGCTGCTGGAAAATCTCCTCGAGGTCCTGGCGCAGGAAATCGAGCACGCGCAGCTCATCGCCGGCGCGCAGGCCATTGGCGAGATCGGCGAGGCAGCGATCCATGCGGTGGTCCAGCTCGGTCAGCACGGGCAGCGGTTTCGCCATGCTGGCGGCGCGCACCACATCACGCGCCAGGTCCAGCTGCCGGCGCAGGTCCTGCTGGATGGCCTCGCTGCGGCGGCTGGATGAGCCGCGGATGTCGGACAGGCCATAGAGCGGATACACATCCTTGAAGACGATGGCATCGGCGGTGGGCATCTCGTCCTGGGCCACGGCTTCCATGTACTTGAGCGCGGCCTTGCGGAAGCGCCATTCCACGGACGGGTGGATGGCCGTGTACTGTTGCTTGATAACAGCCTGTACGCGAGTCTCGCGATCGTCGTAGGTGCGCTTCATGGCGGCGGCGAACAGGCCCAGCACCTGGTGCACCGGTCCGGCGTTGAGGATGTGCACGTCGCCGGGCACGGGCGAGGCCAGCTCGATCAGGCCGACCAGGCGGTCACCCACCATGAGCGGCGCGATCAGCAGATTGCGCATGCCCTGATCGCGCAGGTGCTGCTCGTATTCGGTGCTGATGCCGCAGCACGCGAGATCGCGCACCACTTCGGGTTTGCGTGTCTCGATCACGCGCGTGTAGACGGACTCCGCGGCATTGCAGCAATAGGGCATTTCGCCTTTGCTCAACAGCAGGCTGCGGCCCACCGCGCGCGCTGCGGAAATGGCGTCCGCGCCATCACGCTCGACGCAGATGAGACCCAGCTCGACGTGAGGACGGTTGAGCAGCGTGCGCACGTGTGACTCCAGGCGCAGCACGCGTTCGACGGATCTCATGGCGTCGGGCTGCAGCAGCTCGCCGGTCAGGCTGGCCATGACCTTCTGTTCCGTGACGTCGCGCGCGTGGAACACACCCAGTCCGTGCAGCTCGAAGTTTTCGGGCGGGAGCGTGCGTCGCCAGAGATCCAGGTCCAGACGGTTGTCCTGCAGCGATTCCATTTGTTCGGCGCTGAGCGTGGGCACCGGTCCGACGGCGACAGGGCGGCAGAAACGATGGTCGAGCAGGACGCCGAAGTAACGATCGAGGCCGGTCGTCGCATCCACAGACGTTGCCACGAAGGGAATGGACACGTCGAAGGGCGTGCCGTAGATGCCGGACAACACGTACTCCCATGCGACGATCGCGCGGTGTACCTGGCGATCGGCCTGGGCCAGCTGCTGCAGGAGCTGATCCAGCAGACCGCGGCGCTCGAATGCCCGCGTCTGGTGGATGCACTCGTGGCCGAAGGGCGTGAGCACGGCGCCATACGACTCGCCGTGGCCCGCCTGCGGGAAGATCGGGTGCAGCAACACTTCGACGAGGTCGGCGCAGCCACGCAGCTGTGCGGCGTCGTCGATCGGGCTCAGGAGCAGCGGTGTGTCGTCGACGCGGCGCAGCACGCTGGCGGCGATCTCGGCCTGCAGTCCGGTGCGTGCTGCCACCTCACGCCAGTGTTCGATCAGCGGGGCGAAGGTCAGAACACGCCGGAACGGGAAACCGTCGGTCATGCGAACAGTCCTGGCGGCAGGTACGGATCGTCCATACAACACTCCCCAACCTACAAGGTTCGACTGTCGTCCTCTAGGTGAGAGGCGCGGTTGGTCCTAGATTCCCGACACTGCACCGGAAAAAGACGGCTAACCGGGCGCAGCCGGCGAAGGAACGGACGCAGGCAACAAAGGAGAGTGGGGTTTTGGCAACAGGCTCCCGACGCAGGAAGAGCAGCGGCGCAGGCAGCAGAACGAAGCGAGCCGCTGGAACGCGGCGCAGGAAAGGAGCGGATGGTGTCGCCTGGCCCCGTCCGTTCACGATCCGCCGCTCGCACATTCAGGGTAACGGCGCGTTTGCCACGCGCTGGATCTCCATGGGTACGCGCATCATCGAGTACACGGGCGAACGCATCACGCAGGATGAGGCGGACCAGCGCTATGACGACGAGCAAATGGCCCGGCATCACACGTTCCTGTTCGCGATCGATGATGACACGGTCATCGATGCCGGCGTGAAGGGCAACGCGGCGAAGTTCATCAATCATTCGTGCGAGCCCAACTGTGAGGCGCTGGATTATGGCGGGCGCATCTTCATCGAGGCGGTGCGCGACATTGCCCCGGGCGAAGAGCTGTTCTACGACTACGCGTACGACCTGGACGAGCCGCTGACGCCCGCGCTGAAGCGCATGTATCCCTGCCGCTGTGGCGCCGAGAGCTGTCGCGGCACCATCCTGGCTCCCAAGCCTGAGAAGCGGAAGAAGGCCCGCTGAAAAAGGACGCGGCGGACAGGTCGAACGGACCCGTCCGCCGCGCTTCGATGCAGTCTGTCCGGCGCTCAGTGCCGGATGAACTCGTGTTCGAAGTCAGCCATTTGGCGTCGAACTGCCCGATTCTGGAAAGGGTCGGTCGCATCCTGCTTTCGCGCTTCTGCCGCGGCGGGTGGGGTCTTGCGCGTGAGCGAGCGCTCGCTGAGAAAGCCGAGCACGTACACGATCTGCGTGGTCAGCGCCAGCGCCACGAGCTGCGGTGTGCGCAGGCCAAAGCCCCGGCCGATCGGGTAGACGAGGAGCCCGAAATAGAACCGCAGTGGCTCCCGGCGAGGGCGCGAAACGCCGCGCAGCTCGCGGGCGCGATGCAGGCAGAGGGCGCCGCGGCCATAGTTGAAATGCTGGCGCACGAAACGGCGGAAGGTGAGCCGCGGTGCGTGTCGGACCACCGCATTGCCGGCGAAGACCAGGCGCCTGCCCTGTTCGCACCAGCGGTCGCAGATGTCACGATCCTCGGCGGCGGCAATGCGGAACGATTCATTGAAGCCGCCCGTCGCGAGGAAGAGGTCGCGCGCGCATGCGAGGTTCGCGCTGGAGAAGAAACGGGCGCTCGAGTCCGGCCGGTTGTAGTAGTGGTACAGATACTCGACCAGGTTCTGGCTGGCCACCGAATACACCGTGTCCTCCGGGTAGCTGAGCAACCGCCCGCCCACAGCCACCTCGGAATCACGCAGCAACGCACGCTCCAGCCCGTTCAGCCAGCCGCGCTCCGGAACGCAGTCATCATCCGTGAAGGCCAGCCACTGGCCGCGGGCCTCGCCAGCGCCGCGGTTGCGTGCGGTTGCAGGCCCGGCATTGCGCTGACGAATCAGGCGCACGTCCAGACGGTCCACGAACTCGGCGATCACCGCATGCAGAGGCCTGGGACTGCCGTCATCGACGACGATCACCTCGAAACGCTCGGCCGGGTAGTCCAGGCGACTCAGCGCACTGAGCAACCTGCGCACGAGGTCAGGCCGGTCGTAGGTCGGGATGACGATAGAAAAGGTCGGCGCGTCGGCGCGCGTGTCCATGACTCTCCCGCGAATGTCTGCCTCTGGAAACCGCACAAGTGCACGGTTTCGTAACAGTGCGAACCGCCAACAGGCTTGCAATTGTCTCGCCGATGCAGCGGCGACCGGGCCGGAGACGCATTTTCGGATGGAACAGCGTGCAATGGAAGCAACTTATGCCTGCCAGGCGCCAGCACGACGGGCCCGGGGATGCCGGCGCGAGGCAAGCAATTCGCTACACTATAGAGCATTGCGTTGGAACGAAACAGGTCCATGATGCGAGGTCCATGACCGACGCCGCGCTGGATTCGCCTGGATTTGCCGCTGAAGTGTGGAGCCACCGCGAGCTGCTGCGGGCACTGGTCTCACGCAACCTGAAGATGCGCTATCAGCGCTCGATTCTGGGGTTTGTGTGGACGCTGCTGAACCCGCTGCTGACCGTGCTGATCCTGGTGCTCGTGTTCCAGGCGATCCTGAGGATGAACGTGCCGCAGTACTGGGCGTTCCTGATCAGCGGCTATTTCCCATGGGTGTTCGTGTTGCACACGCTCGGCACGAGCGCAACACAGGTGACGGGACACTCCTACATGTCGCGCAGCCTGGCATTTCCGAGCGAAGTGCTGGTGCTGAGCGGCGTGCTGTCGAGGCTTGTCGAATTCGCGGCCGAAATGGTGCTCGTCGTGATCGCTCTGGTCGTGTTCCGGCACCATGCGGTACCGCTCAGCCTGGTGGTGCTGCCGCTTGTGATCGTGGTTCAGCTCCTGCTGGCCACCGGGCTGGCACTGCCCATTGCGGCATTGGGCGTTTTCTTCCGCGACGTGGAGCACGCACTGCCGGTGGCGCTGACGCTGCTTTCCTTCCTGTCGCCGGTCTACTACCCGGCCAGCTACGTGCCCAGGACGGCCCAGGCGATCTATGCGCTCAATCCGTTCGCGGGACTCATGGAGCTGTACCACACGGTGCTGTACGACGGGCAGATCCCGGCAGCCCGCGCCTTCCTGCTGCCCGCCCTGGCGGCACTCGTGTGTTTTGCGGCAGGTCTGGCACTTTTCCGGTGGAAGCGCGCGTACTTCGCGGAAGTGGTGTGACGTGATGGACGCGAACAGCGGTGTTGCGGTGGAGTGCCGGGGTGTGGTAAAGCGTTTCTACCACTACGAGCACCGGACGACCACGCTGCAGGAGTTCGTGCTGCGGGTGCTGCGCGGCCGGCCCGTGCACGTGCGCCACGCGCAATTCGAGCTGACCGGACTGGATCTGGTCGTGGAACGGGGCGCGTCGCTTGCACTGATCGGCGCGAACGGCTCGGGCAAGAGCACGGCGCTTCGCCTGATGGCCGGGATCTACCCGCCCACGGAGGGTGTGGTGGTGCGGCACGGCCGGGTGGCTGCGGTAATCGAGCTGGGCACGACGTTCCAGCCGGACCTGACGGGCAATGAGAACGTCGAGCTGTACGCGGCGGCGCTGGGCCTGAGCCGGCGGGAAATCGCGGAGCGGCGTGAAGCCATCTTCGACTTCTCCGGCGTGGGCGAATTCCGTGATGTCCCGCTGAAGTACTACTCGTCGGGCATGCGGTCGCGGCTGGCGTTCGCGATCACGGCGCACGCGGAGCCTGACACGCTGTTACTGGACGAAGTGCTGGCGGTGGGTGACCACGAGTTCCGGGGGAAATGCCTGGAGCGGCTGCGTGAGTTTCGCGACGCGGGTGGCACGCTCATCGTCGTGACGCACGACTTCGACGGCGTACGCGAGTTGTGCTCGCAGGGGATCTGGCTGGACCACGGTCGGGTGCGGAGCCGGGGTCCGATCGATGAAGTGATCGCGGCATACGAGGCAGCGAGTCTGACCGCGGGATGAGCGGCCTGGCGAAGCGCGAGCCGGAGCACGCGTTCACGCCCCTGCTGCCGGTCGACCTCGAGTTGATTCCCGGGGAGCCGCTGGCGGCGGACCCGCGGGAAGGCACCAGGGTGGAGGCGTGCATCCGTCTGCATGGTGAGCCGGCGGGCGTAGTCGGGTTCAACTGGTCGGCGGACGGGCGAGCGGAAGCGTGTCGGCGGGCGCTGCCGCTGGCGGGCAATGTTGTGGCGCTGCTGGCCCGGCGCGCGGCGAGGCGACCCCTGGCGGCGGGCGGCCGGCTGGAGCAGCTGCTGGAGGCGGCGCCGGATGCAGAATGCCGCGGACGGCCGCGACGTGGCAGTGGTGCTGTGCACACGCGAACGACCGGCTGAGCTGGGCCAGGCGCTGCCCGCATTGATCGCCACGGCGGCGGGCGCGGAGCTGGTGGTGGTGGACAGTGCGCCGCGTGATGCGGTGACGGAAACGCTGGTGCGCGCGCATCCCGGCGTGCGCTACGTGCGCGAGGAGCGTCCCGGCCTGGACCGGGCGCGCAACCGCGCGGCGGCGGAAACGACTCGCACGCTGTTAGCCTTCACCGATGACGATGCGCGCGCCGATGTCGCGTGGGTGCGGACGCTGGCGGCGCGTTTCGCCCGCAATCCGGATGTCAGCGCCATCACCGGCCTGGTGCTGCCGCTCGAGCTGGAGACCGAGGCGCAGTGGCTGTTCGAGCGTTACCTGGGTTTTGGCCGGGGCATGGAGCGGCGCTGGTACCTGGCGGAGTCGGACGGACCCATCGCGCGGCGCCACGGCAACACCGGCAAGCTGGGGACGGGCGCGAACATGGCTGTTCGACGGGAAGCGCTCGGCCGTGTGGGTGGCTTCGATCCGGCGCTGGACGCCGGCACGCCAGCGGGCGGTGCGGGTGACCTGGGGATGTTCTTCCGCGTGCTGAAGGCAGGTGGGCTGCTGCTCTACGAGCCGGCCGCGGTCGTGCGCCACCGCCATTGGCGCACGCGTGCGGAGCTGGACGCACAGCTGGTCAGCTGGGGCACAGGCATGGCCGCGTACCTGACCAGCATTTCGCTCGCGTTCCCGGAGGAAGCGGCGCCCGCGCTGGCGCTGCGGCGCTGGCTGGACCGGACCTGGTTCGCACAGCGCTACCTGCGCGCCCGCCTGGGTCGTCGTTTCCCGTCCGAGATGGTGCTGCGCGAGTGGCGCGCCCAGCGTGAGGGTCCGGCCCGTTATCGGTCTGCAGGCGACGACGCTGTTCCCCGTGCTTTCCAGAAGCTGCACCCGCCGGTCGACGCGAACAGCGAAGTCAACGCTTCGGTGGAGCTGCGGGAAGCGCCCTCGCCGCTGCGTGGTCTGGGCAGTGCGGCCCGCGTGCGCGTGCAGGTGCGCCTCGACGGTGTGCTGCTGGGCGAGCTGAAGCTGCCGGTGGTGGCCGGCTGTGTGGGTGCCGACCGATTGCGGGACGCGGCGGCCGCGCAATTCGCCAGCGTCCTGCTGGGCATGAACCGGCGCGCCGCGGCCCGGCGAGTGCAGAAGTGGTTGCGCGAAAGGAGCGCAGCATGACAGAAGCGGGGGAGACCGCCGGCCGCAGACTGACGGTGTCCGTCGTGGTGTGCACGCACGAGCGGCCGGATGACCTGGTGCGCTGCCTGGCGGCACTGGCGGCGCAGGTCGAGCCGCCCATCGAGGTCATTGTCGTGGACAACGCGCCGCGCACGGAGCGGACCCGCGCGGTGTGCGAACAGGCGGGTGTGCGCTACATCCAGGAGGCGCGCAAGGGCCTGGACATTGCGCGCAACGCCGGAGCGCAGGCGAGCACCGGTGACATTGTCGCCTACACCGATGATGACGCCATTCCCGATGCCGACTGGACGCGCTGCGTGCGTGAGGTCCTGGAGGAGCCCAACGTGGGCGGCATGGCGGGCGCGGTGCAGCCGGCCGAGCTGGAGACGCCGGCGCAGCGGCTCTTCGAGGAGTACCTGCTGTACATGGCGGGGAAGCGGCGCCGCGACCAGCGTCGCGAGTACGTGCTGCCCTGGCCGCCGGCATTCGCCGGACACGTGGGTGCCGGCGCTAACATGGCGTTTCCGCGCGCGCTGCTGGCGGGCGTAGGCCCGTTCGATGAGGCATTCGACGCGGGCACGGAGACGCACAGCGGTGGCGACACAGAGATGTTCGCGCGCTTCATTGAGGCGGGACACCGCCTGATCTACGAGCCGCGCGCCAGCGTGCGCCATCGGCACCGGCGCACGCTGCCCGAGCTGCGCCGCCAGCTGTTCGGCTACGGTGTGGGCGTGTTCGCTTTCTGGACGCACTGGTGGCTGCGCACCCGCGACCGGCGCATTCCGCCCGCGGCCGTGAAGTACATGTGGTGGCACATCACGCGGCTGCCCAATTCGTTTTCACGCCGCAACGGCGAACTGCCGCCGCGTCTGGTGCTGGCGGAGCTGATGGGATCGTGGTGGGGGCCGGTCGCGCTCTGGCAGGCGCGGCGGCGCCTGCGTCGCGAACGCAGTGCAGCAGGGAACGGCGGGTGAGCGAGCCGCGCGCCTCGGTCGTGATTCCCACGCGCGGCCGGCCGGCCCTGCTGGACGCGACGCTGGCGGCGCTGGCGGCACAGGACGCGGCGCCGGGCAGTTTCGAGGTCATCGTCGCCATCGACGGCGAGGATGCGGATTCCGAGCGCGTGGTGGCGAAGCGGAACGGGGCCGTACCCGTGCGCTCACTGACGGGCCCACGGCAGGGGCAGGGACAGGCGAGGAACGCGGGCGCACGCGCGGCAGCGGCGGCCGTCATCATCTTTCTCGATGACGACATCATCGCCGTGCCGGGTCTGGTGCGGGCCCACCTGCGGCATCACGCGCAGCCGCATACCGTGGTCACGGGCGCACTGCCCATGGAGGTGCACTCACCCGAACCCGCGCATTATCGTGTCGTCCGGGAATGGTGGGACGGGGAGCTCGTGGAGATGGCGAAGCCGGACCACGTGGCCAGCTTCCGTGATTTCGTCACGGGCAACGTCTCGCTGGAGCGGGACTGGTTCCTGGAGCACGGCGGATTCAACGCGGTGTTCACGGGATACGGGCGCGAGGACTACGAGCTGGGCTACCGTCTGCTGCGCGCCGGCGCGCGCTTCGTGCACGAGCCGGCGGCGCGAGGCGTACACCGCTACCGCAAGGCAGCGCGCGAATGGATCCGGCAGTGGCGCTCGATGGGGCAGGCGGATGTGCGGTTCCGCCGTCTGCACCCGGAGGCCGCGGCCGAAATCGCACGGCTTTCGCCCGGTCCCTTCATGGCCCGCCGCGGGCTGCGCGAGCGGCTGGTGGAGGCGCACGCGGTGGCGTGGCACCGGCGAGGCGGCGAATGGTGGAGCCGTACGGCGCGCTACGCGCAGATCGCGTGGTACTGGGAGGGCGTGCGGGCCGAGGCCCGCGACGGTGCGGAGCTGCAGGCCTTCCGCGAGGCCTGCGAGGGGCGCATCCCCGATCCATCCTGACAGTCTGTTTGCCTCGTTCTGGAGTCCATGGCGGTGATCGCTGACCACGAGCGCGTTGATCTGGAGCTGGCCCGGCCGGTGGGCGGCATCTACGCCCCCGCCGGCGTCGAGCGCCTGCACCTGACACTGCGTTATCAGGGCACGCCTGTGGGCGAGCTGGACCTGCCCGCTCCGGCCAGCATTCTGGCGCGAGGCGTGCTGCGCGATGCCGTGGCGGCGCGCTTCGCCTGGCACATGCTGAGCCTGCGCTTCGCACGCCGCGAATACCAGCAGCTCACGCGCATTCCTGATGGTGAGGGCACGATCGTGCGGGCCGGGGACGAAGTGATCGCGACGCTGCCGCGTCGCCCCGACGATCCCGACTTTGCCGAGCTGCTGCATGACACCGTGGGCTGGGATTTCTTCCTGCGCCTGCTCTTCGACATGTCGCAGGAGCCGGTGATGGCGCCGGTCTCGCCATCCGGTCGCGCAGCCGCGGCGGGCCGTGTTCTGCGGCTGTCGACCGAGCGGGCCAACACGCTGGAGCTGCTGGAACCGCTGCCTGCGGTGGAGATCGGCGAGGAGGGCGCGCTCATCGTCAGCACACTGGGCGGCCGCCTGGCCACGGTGTGGTGGCAGGGTGGGCCCGTACAGTTCGACGGGGCGGACCTGAAGGAGCTGCTGCTCGACCGCGGCGGCTACGAGTTGTGCGTGATCACCGTGCGCGGGGGCATGCTGGGTAGCGCGGCGGAAGCGAGCCGCAGTGTGCGGCGCCAGCTGCTGAGCACGGCCCATTTCCCGCGCGAGGGTTACGAACCGAAGCCGCTGGATGTCGCGCGCACCGCGCTGGGCGGGACGCCGGTGCGGCAGGGCATGGCGCTGGGCCGTCGCGAACACACGGCACTGGGCGACGCGGTGACGCGGCGGGTCTCGTTTCCGGCCGGGAGCGCGGGTGTCCTGCAGGAGAGCGCCCTGCTCGCGGGCGAGCCGGTGGTGACGCCGCCGGACGCCAGCCGGGCTCCCAAATGGGTGATGTACTCGCCCGAGCTGGTGGTGCCGTGCACGCACCGGCCCGAGCTCGGCGTCCCGGAGGCAAGGCTGGTGGAGGCAGGCGGGACCCGCTGGCTGCCCATTCTCATGTATCACCGTGTGGCTTCGGCGGGATCGGATTTGACCGCGCGCTACCGCCTCCCACCGGCGCTGCTGGAGGCGCAGCTGCAATGGCTGCGCGAGCAGGGATACCATTCCGTGTCGCTCATGGAGTGGTTCGCGGCGGTTTCTGCGCGGCGGCCGCTGGCGGGCAAGGGAGTCGCCATCACGTTCGACGACGCCTACCGGGATTTTGGCGAAGTGGCCTGGCCCATCCTGCGGCAGTACGGGTTCGGCGCGACGCTCTTCGTGCCCACGGATCACGTAGGCGGCGCGAACGCGTGGGACGCGGAACTCGGCGAAACCGTGCCGCTGCTGGACTGGGACGAACTGCGCGCCCTGCAGGCGGAAGGTGTGGAGCTGGGCGGGCATGGGGCCGGGCATCGACCATTGACTGACATGTCGTTAGAAGGCATTGTCGAGCAGTTGACCCGCTGTCGCAGCGCACTCATCCGCGAGACAGGCCTGCCGCCCCGGGCGCTGGCCTACCCTTATGGCATTTACGATGACGTGGTTGCTCACCTGACCTCCGGTTGCGGTTTCAGCTTTGGCCTGGGCGTCGGACCTCGCCCCGCATCCTTCGGCGACAGCATGCTTTCGCTGCCGCGCATTGAAGTGGACGGGGACGCGGACCTGGCCGCTTTCATAGCGCAGATGCAAAGGGCCAGCATCGTGTGAGCGAGAGGCGAAGGCGCGTAACGGCGAGGATCGCACGCGCGCTTTTCGCCACTGCGATCACGGGCTGGGCATTGCTGGTACTATCCGTGTATTTCCGCGCCGTCCTGCGCTGGCGTCGCGGACTCGAGTCGTACTGGCCGCTGCTCGAAGGCTGGAAACGCGGCAACCGGCTTCCCTGGCTAATCCCCGCCCTGCAGCACGACCTGACCTCGATCAGCGTCGCCATCATGCTAATGCTGGCGGCCGTCGTGCTGGGCTCGCGCATCACGCGGCTGCTGCGCTGGGAGAGCGAATACGCGAGCGAGTGGTTCGCCATGTGCGGCGCGCTGGGCATTGGCGCGTTTGCCACACTGGGCCTGGGGCTCGCGCTCTTCGGCTGGTACCGCCCGTGGGTGCTGTTCGGGGTCGCGTCCGCCGTGCTGGCCTGGTGGCTGGGGCTCGTTGCCTGGCGCAATCAGCCCGGCGTGAACCCGCGACTGCGGCGACCGCGAATGAAGCACGTGCCATGGATGGCCTGCGCGATTCTGCTGCTGGGCGTCACGCTGTTCTTCGCACTGGCGCCGGAGCGGGAGTACGACGCGCTGTGGTACCACCTCTTCTTTCCGCGGTTGGCGCTCGCGCAGGGCCACCTCGTCGATGTGCCCACGGAGTACGTGTCGCTCTACCCCATGACGTGGGAACTGTGGTTCGGGTACGGCCTGGCGCTGGGCGGCGAGCAGACGGCGGTCCTGCTGCATTTCGGCGCGCTGATTCTCACCCTGGCGGCGGTGTACGGGCTGGCGCGGCGGGTGGCGCCGGGCATGTCGCCCTGGCTGCCCGTCGCACTGCTGGCATCGCTTCCCATCGTGCAGTGGGACGCATCGACCGCCTACACCGACGTGGCGCTGGCGCTGCACGTCACGCTGATGGTGGGCGCGCTGCTGGCCTACATCGGCAGCGGCGCGCGCGGCGCACTGCTCGCGGCCGCTCTTAATCTCGGGTTAGGACTGGGTACGAAGCACGTAGCCATTCTGGTGGCGGTGCTGGCGGCGCCCTGGCTGGCCGTGCAGCTGTGGCGGAAGCAGCGCAGCCTGCTCGCGGCGCTGCGGCCCGTGCTGCTCCTCGCGCTCGTGTCGCTGGGGCCGCCCCTGATCTGGTACGCGCGCGCGTACTGGCTGGGTGGCGATCCGCTGTCGCCGCAGCTGTACAGCCTGCTGGGCGCCGTGGGCGACCGCTGGGATGACACGGCGAACGAGGCACTGGCGCGCTTCATGGGACAGTTCGGCCAGCCGCGCACACTGCGCAACCTGCTGTTACTGCCCTGGGACGCGACCATGCACGGTGCGCACTACGCGGGCACGGTGGGGCCGCTGCTGCTGGCGTTGATACCGGGGCTGCTGCTGCGGCCGGCGCAACCGGCAAAGGCGTCGGGACTGCGCGCCATCGCGGTCTTTGCCTTCGGGTTTCTCGCCCTCTGGGCATTGCCGCTGGCCAGTTTCCAGCTGCGCTGGCTGATTCCGGTAACACCGCTGTTCGCGCTGCTGGCGGCCGCCGGCGTCACGCGTCTGGGAGCGGCAATGGCGTGGCCGCCACGCATTCTGCTGTGGTTGTTCCTGGCGGGTGTGCTGGGATTGCAGCTGCCGGCGTTCACACCGCTGCACGAGGGTGACCGCCGCGAGTGGCAGGGCTGGCTGGCCAACACCAGGCGAGCGATCCCCATGGTGGTGGTGGGATCGGAGACGGCGGCAACCTACAGGCAGCGCGAAGTGCACACGGCCAACGCCTGGGCCTGGGCGGACGCGCATCTTCCGCCCGGCGCTGTCGTCCTGGCCTATGCCGGGGGCGATCATTTCCTGGGCGTGCAGGGCCGGCTGAACGCGCTGGCGCCGGCGTTGCGTGATCTGTGGACGGCGGACGACGATGAGAGCGACGTGATCGCGCGCATTGATTCCCTGGGAATCACATACCTGTTCCGCGAGATGCGCTTTCTCGAGAACAACGGGTTTCCGGACGAACAGACCTGGGAGAGCTTCATGCTGACGCGCGCCAGCACGCTGCAGACGTATTTCCAGCGCGTGTACGATGACCCGCAGGTGGAGATCTGGGAGCGGACTGTCGTGCGCGACACCGCCGCCGTTGCGCGTGACACCGTGCCGCAGCCGCCGGGACACTGATGGGCGCAGGGGAGCGGCCCCGGGTCTCGGTCATCATGGCCGCGTGGCAGGCGGAAGCCACCGTACAGGCGGCACTGGCTTCGCTGCGCGCGCAGCACATGACGGACTGGGAGGCCATCGTGGTCGACGACGGGTCGACTGATGGCACCGTGGCAGTAGTACAGCGCGAGGTGGACGCGCGCATCCACCTGCTGCGGTGCGAGCACGCGGGCGCGGCAGCGGCGCGCAATGCCGGCCTGACACGGGCGTCCGCGGACTGGCTGCTCTTCCTCGATGCTGATGACACGCTGTTACCCAACGCGCTGGGCCGCATGTGCGAAAAGCTGGACGAGGCGCCCGATGTGGATGCCCTTTGCTGCGGCTGGACCCGCGTGGGGCCGGACGGCGCCGTCATGCCGGCGGAATACCCGGAGTTCTTCGGGGAGCCGTTTGCCGCCTTCTCCCGTTACTGCGCCACTGTGATTCACGGCTGCATGGTGCGGCGGGCGACGGTGCTGAAGGCGGGCGCGTTCGATCCATCGTTTGCCGTGTGCGAGGACTGGGACCTGTGGCTGCGACTGGCGCGCGCGGGCGCACGCTGGGCCACGCTGCGCGAGCCACTGGTCGAGTACCGCCTGCGCGCGGGATCACTGACCACGCGGGTACGGCCGCTGTGGAATGCGGCCCGGCGGGTGCTGACCAGCGCGCACGCGGCTGACCCGCGCGTGCGCATACCGCTGCCCGCGTACGCCGCGGGCATGCCACTGAGCGAACTGACCACGTCAATGCTGCGGTGGGTGTGCTGGCCGGCGGGCCTCATGCTGGCCAGCGGTGAAGATCCGGTGGCGCTGCTCGATGACGTGGCACGCGCGGCGGCGCAGGTGATCGACGCGGAGGACGTTGCCATCACGTTGCACGCGGCCATGCTCGTCGCCAGCATGGGCCACGGCGAGCGCCTTCTGCAGCACTGGGCTGCCATCCGGTCCAGCACGCAGTCCTTCGTCGATGCACTGGAGGCGCGCGTACCCTCGCCGGGTCTCACGCGACGCACGCTCAGCTACCTCGATCGCGCCATGCTGCGTGCGGCCCCCGCGGACGCCACGCTTACGGCCGGCTGCACCCACGTACGCCCGCTGGAAATCACGGCGCCGATTCCATCGCTGGCAATTCCAAATGCCGATGTCCTGCTCCTGCACTGCTTCGCGGACGGCGAAGCACTGGGCACACTCGAGCTGCCCGTGGTCGATGGCAGTGTTGCCGCGCAGGTGATCGCCGACGCCATTGCCGAGCGTTTCGCATGGGTACTGCTGGGCCGCTTCTTTGCGCGGGGTGTGTACCGGGAACTCCGCTTTCGTCGAGAGCAGGGCGGCTACACGGCGAGCCGCGGCGGTGTGCAGCTGACAGCGGGCCTCGAGCGCGAAGCGACCACCATCGGGTCCGAATTGCACGATGCCATAGGCTGGCAGGTGCTGCTCCAGGAGCTGTGGGGTCTGCCGCGTGCGCGTATGGACGCGTTCTACAATGAGGACGAGCCCGGCGCGCGCTGGTACAGCCTCACCGGGCCTTCGGTGCACGCGCCGGCTTCCGGCGTCGTCATCGAGGCCGGGCGCAAGCTGCCGTCGTTGCGTGGCGATGGTGAGCGCGTGCTTGTGGAGTTGTGGATCGGCGGTACGCCCGTGACCTGCCTCTGGATTCCGCTGCGCGAGGGCCGCGTCTCACCTCGCCGCTTGCGCGTGGCGCTGACCAGCGCGGCGGGATTTCAACTGTGCCGGGTTGCCGTGCGCGAAGCGCTGGTGGGCCGGTCGCTGGGTGCGGACATACCGCTGCGCGTGCGGCTGTGGCGAGCCGCGCGTGCGCAGCGCCTGCCGGCGGCGCCGCTCATGCCTGCGCGGTTGCGCATGAGTCCGGGCGCCGGTCGCGCGGCCGCGCAGCTGGCGGTGCCGGGCGCGGCGACGCTGGTGCTGGGGGGCACGCCGGGCAGCGGCTGCGGGCGGGTGCGCCTGCCCTCTTCTAACGCCGAGTTACTGAGTCGTGCATGGCAGGGGGCAGGCGAACCGGTCGCTTCCCTGCAACCGGCCCGCGCCGGCCGGCAGGTGGTGGTCTCCGCGCCCGAGGTGATGGCGGCGCCCGTGCGGCGGCCTCGACCGCCGCTCACGCAGGCCGGCAGCGACCATGACATGTGGCTCACCACGGTGCTGCCCATTCTGCGCTACGCGGGTCTGGCGGGCGCCAGGACTGCGCCCGCGGCAGGCGAGGTGAGCCTGGCGGCTTTCGGGGAGCAGATGGCGCACCTGCGGCAGGCCGGCTATCGCACCGTCACACTCGGCGAATGGCAGGAGGCCACGGCCGCGCACCGCCCGCTGCGCGGGCGTTGTGTGGCGCTCACGTTCGACGGGGCGGAGCGCAGCTTCGCCGAGCATGCCTGGCCCGTCCTGCGACGCCACGGCCTTCACGCCACGGTGTTCGTGCCGGCCGCGTTGATCCGGGAAACGTCCGCGCACGACGATGGACGGCTCGACTGGCGCAGCATCCGCCGGCTGCATGACGAGGGCGTGCAGTTCGGCGCGCACGCGGCCAACGGTATCAGCCTGCTCGGCATGCGCGCCGACGAAGCCGTGCACGAAGCCGTGACCTCGAGGCTGCTGCTGGAGCAGGCACTGGGCGAGCGCGTGTCGGTGTTCGCGTATCTGGTGGCGGCGGCGGACGGCGTGATGCGACACATCGTGAGTGGCTGCGGCTTCCGCATAGCAGTGGCGCGTGGCGACCGGCGCAGCCAGCGCACCGATGACCGGCTGGCGCTGCCACGCATTGATGTGGGCGCCAGCACCACACTGCCGGACTTCGTGCGCGCGCTGGAAGGCTGAGGCGGAGGCGCGCGCCGGGGGGCCGGAAGCGGACGCGCTCCGGTCGCCTCCTGACAGGCTGTTCGTCAGCCCCGATTCTCGACGGGCACCCAGGGGCGCTTGTCGTAACCCGTATAGACCTGGCGCGGCCGCGCGATCTTCTGGTCGCCGTCCTCCATCATTTCCTGCCAGTGCGCCAGCCAGCCCGCGGTGCGGGGAATGGCGAACAGCACCGGAAACATGTCCACCGGGAAGCCCATCGCCTGGTAGATGATACCCGAGTAGAAATCGACGTTGGGATAGAGCTTGCGGCTGACGAAGTAGTCGTCCTCGAGCGCGATCCGCTCCAGCTCGAGCGCAATGTCGAGCAGCGGATTGCTGCCGGTGCGCTCGAAGACCTCATCGGCCATCGACTTCAGGATGCGCGCGCGCGGGTCGTAGCTCTTGTAGACGCGGTGGCCGAAGCCCATGAGGCGGAATTCGCCGGCCTTCACGCGCTTCACGTACTCGGGAACGCGGTCCTTGTGGCCGATCTCCTGCAGCATGCGCAGCACCTGCTCATTGGCGCCGCCGTGCAGCGGGCCGTAGAGCGCGGCAGCCGCAGCCGCGAGCGAGACGTAGGGGTCGGCGTGCGAGCTGCTCACGCTGCGCATCGCATTGGTCGAGCAGTTCTGCTCGTGGTCGGCGTGCAGAATGAAGAGCACCTCGAGCGCGCGCACCAGCACGGGGTCCGGTTCGTAGGGACCGCCCGTGAGATTGAACATCATTGCGAGGAAATTACCCGTGTAGCGCAGATTGTTGCTGGGATAAATGTAGGGGCGGCCAATGCTGTGCCGGAAAATGAACGCGGCAATCGTGGGCAGCTTGGCGATCAGGCGGTAGACCTGGCGGGTGCGTGACTCCGCGTCCGTGACGTTGCGCGCATCCGGGTAAAACGTCGAGAGGGCTGCCACCGTACTGACCAGCATGCCCATGGGATGGGCGTCGTAATGAAAGCCGTCGATGAATTTCTTGATGTTCTCGTGAATCAGGGTATGGTGCGTGATATTCCACTGCCACTGTTCCAGCTGCGCCTTGGTGGGCAGCTCGCCATAGAGCACGAGGTACGCGACCTCGAGGAAGCTGCTCTTTTCGGCCAGCTCCTCGATGGGATAGCCGCGGTACCGCAGAATGCCGCGATCGCCATCAATGAAGCACACGGAACTGCGACACGACGCCGTGTTGAGGAAGGCGGGATCATAGGTCATGAGACCGAAGTCATCATCAGCGACCTTGATCTGTCGCAGATCGATGGCGCGGATCGCGGATCCGTTCAGGGGATAGGTGCCGGCCTGGATGGGCAGTTCGAAGGTGCGGCCGGTGCGATTATCGGTGATCGTGACTGTATCAGGCATGACGCGGGTCTCCACGGGTTTCCGCGAGGATGGGTCGGGCCGGGGGTGCAGGCTCGAGCGTCATTCCTCGCCGGGCGCCTTTTGGGACAGAAGAATAACACGTGGGCGCGCGGCGCGCTCGGGCCCGCGCGTGCTGCGGCACGCAGCGAAACCGCGTGCTGGCTTGCGGGTTGTAAGCAGCACCCCGGAACACCGGAGTGAACCAGACACGAAGGGAACGGAGCATGCAGAAGCAGCTGGACCGATCCGGTTTCGAGGTCGACGGCCGAGTGGCGCTGGTGCTGCTGGCGGCCCTGGCAGCCTGTGCCCGGACGGGACCGCCGCAGGTGGGGCCGGAGCCGATACCGGCGCAGGACGGTGCGCTGGGTGTCGCCTATGATGCCGGCAGCCATGAGCTGGTCTTCGAGATGGCGCCGGTGGATCTGCCGGCGCATGCGCCCGACATGGCGATGACGCAGCCACCCACGCGCGAAGGCGTGGTCCCGGTCAACGGCTGGGCGCACGGTTACCACATCGAGCTGCTCGACAAGTACGGCCGGGAAGTGCCGCATGACCTGGTGCACCACGTGAACATCATCGTGCCCGGCCGCCGCGAGCTGTTCAGCCCGATCATGCAGCGGCTGGGCGCGGCGGGTCACGAGACCGGCCCCGTGGATGCGCCCCGCTTCGTGGGCTATCCGCTGAGCCGCGGCGACCGCGTGATGCTGATGGCGATGCTCTACAATCCGACCGATCAGTCCTATGAAGGCGTGCGTGTGCGCGTGCGCATGCCGCACGGCGACCGCTCGGGCATGCTGCAGCCGCTGCGCGTGTATCCGTTCTACCTCGACGTGATGCCGCCGGCCGGCGTCCACGAGTTCGACCTGCCGCCCGGTCATTTCGTGAAGAGCTGGGAAGGCAAGCCGGCCGTAGCCGGGCGCATCCTCGGCATGGGCGGTCACGTGCACCGGTACGCGACGTCGCTGCAGCTGTTCGACCAGACCGCGAGCAGAATGCTCTACGAGGCGAAGCCCATCCTTGATGACGCAGGCGATGTCGAGGGCATGCCGCAGAACATGTTCCTGTGGAAGCTGGGCATCCCGCTGCACACGGATCACACGTACCGCCTGACCGTGATCTACGAGAATCCGACCGGTGACACCCTGCGCGGCGGTGGCATGGGCGCACTCGGTGGCATCATGCTGGCCAGCCGCGGCGCCGAATGGCCCGCCATCGACCCGAAGAACCCCATGTACCTGAAGGACGTCGAAACCGTGAGCAATGCTCATCCGCACGAGATGATGATGGACATGGGGTCGATGGACATGGGGGGTGGGCGGCATAAGCATTAGGTCCGGAAAGGCGTTGCTGGTTGCTCGTTGCCCAGCAACCAGCCCCAGCAACGCAGTTCGCGGTCCCCTAGAGCGCTCTGCCTAACAGAATGTACCAGGCCCTTCGTCCGCGATCGGCGATTCCATACGCGGCGTAGAGGGGGCCGAGCACGGTTTCGAGGCCACCGAAGATGCTGACGCCGAGGCGGAGGGCGTTGCCGGCGAGGGGGGGCGGGTCCTGCCAGGCGTTGCCGAGCTCGAGTGAGCCGCCCATGCGCAGGCCGCCGGCGAAACGGAGACCGACGGCGTCGCCGACGCGGTTCATGTAGATGAGCCGGCCCAGCGCGAAGTAGCGGCCGGCGGCCTGGCGGCGGTGGAGGCCGGAGAGGTGCAGGAAGCCGCCCAGCTCGAACTGCTCGTAGGCGGGCAGGTCGGGGCCGAAGCCGGTGCCGGCATCGAGTGCGGTGATCAGCGTGTGCGGTCCGGCGGAGAAGACGGAAAGCGCGCTGGCCTGCAGGCGAGTGAAGGCGGGCACGCTGTCGGAGTGGCTGGCGCGTTCGAAGCGCAGGTGAGTGAGGCCGCCGCGTGTGGGGAAGTAGACGTCGTCCAGGCGATCGATGTCGAGCTGCGCGCCGAACACGGTGTGGCGCACGTCGTACGTGGGCAGGGTGGGCTCACCGATGAGCGGGTCGGCGTGCACCTTGCGCCGCTCGACGCCCATGCGCAGCTGACCCCAGCGTCCGAACTGCACACCGGCATCGAAGCCCGCACTCAGGCGGTCCGTGTCGTACTCCGCAATGCGCACGTTGTCCTGGAAGGTGTCGAACAGGGTCTGCTCACCTTCCAGCCAGGGTGACACGAAGAAGCGGCCGCTGAAGGTGACCGGCTGGTACAACTCGACCAGACCGCCGCGTACTTCTCCCGCGCGGAACTCGGTGCGCAGGTCCGCGCCCAGCGCATCCAGCCCTGTCAACGTCATGTTAGTGCGCAGCTCGTAGGTGCTCTCGCCGTTCGGCTCATCGGTCAGGCCCAGTCCGAAGCGCAGCGTGGCGGGGCCCCACGGCTTCTCGCGCAGGTGCAGGATGATGCCGTCGCCGGCCGTGTCATCGTGCGCCACCTCGAAGTCCACCTTCTCGAACACGCCCAGGCCGTAGACGCGGTCGATGGCGCTGGCCAGGCGATCGGGGTCGAGCGTATCGCCGGGCTGCAGTGTGAGGCGGCCCTTGACGATGCGCGTCGAGTAGCGCGACGGGTTGTCGACGCGCACGAAATCCAGCGGGTGCGGCTGCGTGTGGCGCCGGCGGGCGGCGGCGATCGAGTCGTACTGCGCGGCGGGCAGGGCGAGCGCGGCGAGCCGGTCGCGCAGCGGCTCGACACTGCGGCGTCCGGCCGCGACGAGAGCGCGCAGCTTCTGGAAATCCATGGTCGCAGTGTTGCCGGGATCCGGGGCAATGAGCACGTCCTGCGGTTGCAGCTCGCGAACCTGCGTGTTCGCATTGCCGCGCGTGAAGATGGTGAGCGTCTGCACGTAGACGTCGACCGCCGAAGTCAGGTCGGCGGCCTGTGCGAGGGGCGCGCCCACATCGACCGCGATCACGATGTCCGCGCCCATGTCGCGCACGACATCGACGGGCAGGTTGCGCACCACACCGCCGTCCACCAGCAGGTGACCGTCGATGCTGACGGGTGCGAACACGCCGGGAATGGCCATGCTCGCGAGAATGGACTGCGCCAGGTCGCCGTGATCCAGCACCACCATGTCGCCGGTGGTGATGTCCGTGGTCACGGCGCGGAAGGGGACGGGCAGTGCGTTGAAGTCGCGCACACCGGTTACGGGCAGCGTGAGCAGGCGCAGCAGCAGGCTGGGCCGCTGTGCCGCGACCACGCCCGCGGGCAGATGGAAGCGGCCGCCGCTGAAGCCCATATCGAACTTGATGAGCAGATTCGGATCATCCTGCTTGCGGCGATACTCGACGTCGCGGCGCGCCGGCTTGCTGCTGAGCACATCGTCCCAGTCGATGGTGGCCAGGCGCTCCTCGATGTCGTGCGCGGAGAGGCCCGCGGCGTAGAGCCCGCCCACGATCGCGCCAATGCTGGTGCCCGCGATCATGTCGACGGGAACGTGCAATTCCTCGAGTGCTTCGAGCACACCCACGTGGGCGAGGCCGCGCGCGCCACCGCCGCCCAGCGCGAGTCCAATGCGCGGCCGGTGCGGCGGCAGCGAATCGCCGGTCTGCGCCCCCGCCCGAGTGGTGATCAGACAGAAGAGTGTGCAGGCGACGAAGACCCGACGCAGCATCGTCGCCTTCACTTTTCCTCCAGCTCTTCCAGTGTGCGCGGCCAGTCTTCACCGAGCAGGCGGGAGAAGGCGCGATCCGCGAGCAGGCGGCCGCCCGTCTGGCAGTGGGCGCAGTAGTTGGTCTCGTTCTGCGCGTACACGATGCGTTGAATGGGTGAGCCGCACACCGGGCAGGGCTGGCCGAATCGGCCGTGCACGCGCATGCGCGGGTGGAATGCGGTGATCCTGTCGGGGAAGCCGGTGCCGGTTTCCTCGCGCAGGATGCGCAGCCAGTGCTCGAGCGAGCTGCGCACGGCCGCGTAGAGGCGCTCGATCTCGTCGTCGGCCAGCTTCCGTGTGAGCCGTGCGGGTGAGAGCCGCGCATCCAGCAGGATCTCATCCGAGTGCGCATTGCCGATGCCGCTGAACAAGCGGGGATCGGTGAGTGCGCGCTTGAGCGTGCGGTTCTCGCGCAGCAGTGCCTCGCGGAATTGCGCGGGTGACGCCTCGAGCGGCTCGATGCCGCCGCGGCCCAGCGCTTCGGCAGCCGCTCGTCCGCGTACCACGTGCAGCGACGCACGTTTCTTCGTGCCCGCCTCGGTGAGCAACAGCGTGCCATGAGGAAAGTCGAAGGCGGCATGACCCAGCTTGCGCGGCACGGGTGCGCCCCGCGGCTTCCAGCGCAGGCGGCCCGCGATCATGAGGTGGATGACCGCGAAGAGATCGCCTTCGAACTCGAGGACAATGCGTTTGCCGACGCGGAAGACGCCCGTCACCCTGCGACCCTGCAGAATGGAGGCGGGCGGATCGAAGGTGCGCAGCAGGGATGGCGATGCAATGCGCAGGCGATCCAGCGGCTGGCCGACGACGAAACGCTGGAGCGCGTCCAGATAGACTGTGATCTCGGGCAGCTCGGGCACGCGCGCTCCACCTGGAGAGGCACAAAGAGGAACCCCGGCAATGCCTCGCGGGTTCACCAGCCGGGCCCTGCCGGGATTCCTCGTGACCGTATCATCGGGTCTCATGAACGTCAAACACCTGCTCAGCACCGTGCTGCTCGCCGTTCCCGTTCTCGCGGGACCGGCGACGGCGCAGGTCAACGAGACGGAGTATCGCGGCGCGCAGGCGCTGGGACTGGCGCTGCGGCGACTGCACACCACGGGTCGCGTGCTGATGATCGGTGCGCACCCCGACGACGAGAACAACGGCGTCCTGGCTGCGCTGGCGCTGGGCGATGGACTGGACGTCGCCTATCTGTCTCTTACGCGCGGCGACGGCGGGCAGAACCTCATCGGGCCGGAGCTGAAGGAAGGGCTGGGCCTGATCCGCACGGATGAACTGCTCGCGGCACGGCGGCTGGATGGCGCGCGGCAGTATTTCGGACGCGAATACGACTACGGCTTCTCGAAGTCCGCCGACGAGGCGTTTCGCCACTGGCCCCGCGATTCCGTAGTGGCCGACGTTGTCGAGGTGATTCGCAAGTTCCGGCCGGACGTGATTCTTTCCGTGTGGAGCGGCACGCCGCGCGATGGGCACGGCCAGCATCAGGCTTCAGGACTCGTTACGCGCGAAGCATTCGAGGCGGCCGCGGATCCCGCGCGCTTCCCGGGACAGATCGCGGCCGGCCTGCGCGCGTACAAGACACCGTATCTGCTGCAGGCCACGTGGCGGCAGGCGGACAGCGTGGCGTTCTGGCTGTCACCCGGCGATTTCGATCCGCTGTTCGGCCGCTCCGACTACCAGATCGCGCTCGAGGGACGCAGCCGCCATCGCTCGCAGGGCCAGGGCTCGCAGCAGCCGCCGGGACCGCAGCGATCCGCCGTGCTCGTGATCGCGGGCGCGCCACGCACCGGATTCACATCCCTGTTCCAGGGACTCGACACCACACTCGCAGGCATGGCCCGCCACGCCTTCCCGCGCGCTGCCCTGCTGGCCGCCACGCTCGACAGCTACGAAAAGGATGTATCGAAGGCGACGACATCGTGGGATGCTCTTCAGCCCGCCTCCATCGTGCCGGTTCTCGAGGGCGCGTTGACGGCATTGCAGCGCGCGGACTCGCTGGCCGGTACGCAGGGCGGGAGCGCCACGGATCTGCGCTTCCGCATTGCCGCGGAACGCGACGAGCTGACGGAAGCGCTGCGCCTGGCCGACGGCATCGTGCTGGACGCGACGGCCAGCCGGCCGCGCGTGGTGCCGGGCGAGGGATTCGTCCTAACCGTGCGTTTGTGGAACGGCGGCCGTGCGCCGCTCGCCGTGGACCGGCTGCAACCCGTGGTGCCCGCGGGCTGGACCGTGGACGGTGGGGGCGCGGCGGTCACACAGGTGCGGCCCGGCGAAATGGCCACGCGCGAGTTCCACGTGCACGTGCCCACCAGTGCACCGCCCAGCGAGCCGTACTTCCTGCGCCAGCCACGACAGGGCGACATGTACACGTGGCCCGCGGACACGGCGCTGCGCGGCGAGCCGTACGCGCCGCCACCGGTGCAGGCCGAGGCGACCGTGCGACTGGCGGGACAGGCTGTGGCTTTCGCGACCGCGGCCACGTTCGTCGACGTGGACAAGGCGACAGGCGAACGGCGGCTTCCCGTGCTGATCGTGCCTGCGATCAGCGTGCTGGTCGAGCCGCGCATTGCGATCGCGCCCATCAGCGACGCTCCCGCGAACCACAGCGATGGCGCAGGCGCCGCGACCTCGAACCACGACGTGACGGTGTTCGTGCACTCCGAGGCGACGTCCGCCGTGCAGGGGAGCCTGCGGCTGGAAGCCCCCGCGGGCTGGCACGTCGAGCCGGCGGCAGTGCCCGTGCAATTCGCGAAGGCTGGCCAGGACCAGAACGTGAAGTTCAGGGTGTCGCCGCCTGCGGAGCTGGCGCCGGGTCAGTACCGCGTAGGCGCGGTATTCGAAACGCAGGACGGCGCTGCGTACCGCCGCGGCTACAACATCATCGATTACCCGCACATCCGGCCTCGTCTGCTGTTCCGCGATGCCGCGGCATTGTTCTCGGCGTTCCCGCTCAGCGTCGCGCAGGGTCTGCGCGTAGGTTACATTGAAGGGGCCGGCGACAACGTGGCCAGCGCGCTCGAGCAGATGGGGCTGCACGTCGAGCCGGTCAGCGCGGAACTGCTGCGCAGCGGCGACCTCTCCCGCTTCGATGTGATCGTCGCGGGCATACGCGCGTACGAAGTGCGCGAGGATCTCGATGCCAGCAACGCGCGCGTGCTCGACTGGGTGCAGCGCGGCGGCACCTACATCGTGCAGTACAACCAGCCGGCATTCGCACAGGGCAACTACGCGCCGTACCCGCTGTCCATCGCATCGGGCGATCGGGTGACGGACGAGACCGCGCCGGTGCGCATCCTCGACTCTTCCAGTCCGGTGGTTACCACACCCAATCGCATTGGCGCATCCGACTTCGATGGCTGGGTGCAGGAGCGCGGTCTCTATTTTCCGGGTCACTGGGACGATCATTACACACCGGTATTCGAGATGAACGACCCGGGCGAAGCGCCGTTGCGCGGCAGCCTGCTCGTCACGAAATACGGGCGCGGAACGTACGTTTACGTCGCACTCTCTTTCTTCCGCGAACTTCCAGAAGGCGTACCCGGAGCGTACCGGCTGCTGGCGAACCTGGTCTCGCTGGGCGCGCATTGACGTGCGCCGCGCGAGCCAGCCGGCGGGGCAGCCAGACTGGCGCTGCGGACACGCGGCGTTCAGCTTGATTGCAGGGCGCGACTCGTTGCAGGAGGGGACTTGAGGGAATCCCGGGCGAGACGGCGCACATGAGCGGGGGAACCGCGTGAAACGCTCCAGATCAGGCCTCATCCTGCTGGCCGTCGTGCTGCTGGTCGGCGGGTGCGCATTGAAGAAACAGCGCCAGTCGAACCAGTACCCACCCATCCGCGTGCGCATCGAGAACCAGAATTTCTACGACGCCACGGTCTACCTGCTCTGGCGTGGAGACCGCCGCCGTCTCGGCGTCGTCGGTGGCAACAGTCGCGTGACGTTCAACTCGGCATGGTACGGGCCGGCGATCCAGGTCGAGGTCAACCTGCTCGCAGGCCAGCGCTTCCGCAGTGAGGAGTGGAGCGTGAGTCCGGGCGAGCAGGTGATTGTCGAGATCCCACCCAATGTCAACCGCATCGGGCTGATCCGCAGAGGCCTCTGACGCTTGGCCGGCAGCGCCGCCGGCGCGCGGGGCGCAAGCGGCACGTTCGGCCTCCGCCGCAGAGAGCCACGCCACGCGCCAGCCGCACGCGGGTTGTCGCGAGCGGGCCCGGTCGATAAATCTCCTCTTCCCCGGAACCACCAGAAACTCGAACGCGGCGGAATCCCGCCAGTCGCTTCCTGCCACAATCCGATCCGGAGACAGCTCGCATGATCAATCGCCGTCATTTCCTGGGCATGTCCGGCGCGGCGCTGGCCGCGGCCGGTTGCAGCTCCGCGGAAGGCTCGAGCCAGCTGACGGGCGGAAGCGCATTGCCGCCATTGATCGCGGCACTCGAGTCAATGAAGGCGAGGGCCAGACCGATCACGAGCGAGGAACGCGCGACCAGGCTGGACAAGGCAAAGCAGCTCATGGCGCAGCAGAAGCTGGACGCCATGGTGCTCATGGGCGGCACGTCGCTGGTCTACTTCACGGCCGTGAACTGGGGCCTGAGCGAGCGCACGTTCGCCGTGGTGGTGCCCGTGAAGGGCGATGCCTTCGTAGTGACGCCGGCATTCGAGAAGGATCGGTCCATGGAGCAGCTGGCTCTGGGACCCCTCGGTAACGCCGATGTTCGCACGTGGCAGGAAGACGAGAGTCCTTACGCATTGATTGCAGGCGGTCTCAAGGATCGCGGCGTGGCCACGGGTCGCGTGGGCATCGAGGAAACCGTGCGTTATGTCTTCAGCGACGGCATTGCGCACGCCGCGCCCGCGCTCAAGCTGACCAGCGCCACGCCGGTGACAGCGGGCTGCCGCATGATCAAGGATGCGCACGAGATCGAGCTGATGCGCCTGGCGTCCGAGGTCACCCTGAAGGCGTACGAGGCGGCGTACCACGCGCTCAAGGAAGGCATGACGCAGAACGATTTCGGCAGACTGGTGAGCCAGGCGCACGATCGCCTGGGTTTCGCCGGCAGCGCCAGCGTCAACGTGGCCGAGTACTCGGCGCTGCCGCACGGCTCGATCACGCCGCAGAGCATCCGCGAAGGGACCATCCTGCTGATCGACGGCGGCTGCACGGTCGAGGGCTACCACTCCGACATCAGCCGCACCTTCGTGCTGGGCTCGCCTGCGCAGAAGATGAAGGATGTGTTCGAGATCGAGTTCCGCGCGCAGTCGGCTGCGCTGGCCGCGGCCCGGCCGGGCGTGGAGGCGCAGTCGGTGGACGCCGCGGCGCGCAAGGTCATCACTGATGCCGGCTACGGCCCCGACTACACCAACTTCACGCACCGCGTGGGCCACGGCATTGGCATGGACGGCCACGAATGGCCGTACCTGGTGCGCGGTAACACGCTGTTACTGCAGCCGCACATGATGTTCAGCGACGAGCCCGGCATCTACATCCGCGGCGAATTCGGCGTGCGCCTGGAGGATGACATGCACATCACGGAGACGGGCGCGGAACTGCTCACGCCGCAGAGCCCGTCGCTGGAGGATCCGTTCGGCAAGCCGCGCACGGCCTAGCCGCGAATCGCCTGCCGCCCGCGCCCGCGGGCGGCAGGCCGCGTGCGCGTACACCCGCAGAGGGCAACACATGAAGATCCCGCAGAAACTCACGCTCGACCGCAACACCAATGCATACGTGCGCATGGGCCGTGTGCCCGCGGTGGGCAGCGCCGGCCCCACCACGCTCGCGCCCGAAGACTTCGCCACCAGTCAGCTGGGATCGTTCCTGCAACGCAGCTACAAGGACTGGCTGGCCGATCTGGTGGATGCGCACGAGCGTGGACTGCCGGTGAATTCGCCGTCCGGCCCGGCCTACCGCCTGGCCGTGGATGAGCGCAACGTGGCGGGCGGTGCGGACGGCATGCTGGCGTGGCTGGATCTGTACACGGCAGGCTGGGAGAACGTGGGCGGAAAGATCGTCGCGCAGCGGCCGGAAGCGCAGCTGGTCACGCAGCGCTGGTACATGGCGAGAGTGACGTTCGACGCGACCGGCCAGTGGCCGCCCCTGCCGGGTCCGCTCGTGGGCCGGTTTGCCGGCTGGGAGGAAGTAGGCAAGCTGCCCGAACCCACGAAACCGCCGGCAAAGAAGAAGCCCGCGGCAAAGGTGAAGAAGCCCGCGACGAAGACGACGAAGTCCGCGGTCAGGAAGAAGGCTGCGGGCTGAGACCGAGCGGGCGGGCCGGGGCGAGCGCCCGGTCCCGCCCGTTGCGGCGCTACAGGTCGCGCGGCCGGATGAAGCGCTCGATGTAGCCGCCCGCGTCCATGATGTCGGGCCAGCCCGCCACATTGAAACGGATCACGGCAAGCGCGCCGGTCGGGTATTTCCTGTGCAGCTGCTTGAGCGCTTTCTTCTTGCCGTCGCCCACCAGCCGCCTGGCCAGCTCCTCGAAGCCGGGGTTGTGTCCGATGAGCAGCACGACCTTCATCTCCGACTGCAGGCGCCGCAGCCACGCCAGGATCGCATCGGGCGAGGCCATGTAGAGGTTGTCGTCGATGTGGACGCGAGGACTGTCGAGCGCGGGCGCGACCAGCTCCCAGGTCTCCACCGCCCGGCGCGCACCCGAGCACAGCACGCCGTCCGGCACCAGGCCCTTCGACGCCATGTACTCGCCCATGCGCTGCGCCGCCCCTCGCCCGCGCTCGGCCAGCGGTCGCTGAAAATCAGGCAACGCCTCCTCGTCCCAGCTCGATTTCGCGTGGCGCAGCAGCAGGACTTTCTTCATTGTTTCCGTCAGCCTGTTCGTCGGTCCGTGGTGGTTGCGCTAATCCTGCGTTAGAGGCGTTGCCCCGGCAACGCCTGTTGATCCTCCCGGCAACGCAGTTCCAGGCTCAGTTTGGCACCCCCCGGCCTCCCGAACCAGCCCGGCCGGGCAGTTTCGCGCGATCCGGCGGATAGACGGAAAGCTGGCCGTGGCCGGAACGGCCTTCGTCGGAGATGTACAGGGTGCCGTCGGGCGCAAAGGTGATGCCTTCGGGCTGGGGGTGGGTCTTGCGGCGCAGCTCGGCGACTCCGAGCACGTGGCCGGCGGGGTCCAGTTCGACGAGGAGGCCCTGCTCCGAGGCGACGAGGAAGATCGTGCCCGTGATCGGATGGATGGCGATGCCGGACGGGTTGAGCTTTGCGGGCTCGCCTTTTTCCTTCAGGTCGTCGAGCGGGATCGAGAAGCGCGGCTCCGGCAGCAGCGCTTTCGTGCGCAGCGACCAGGCCAGCACGAGCAGTCGGTCGCGCAGTTTGTGCTCGGGGATCTTGCAGGCGAGCAGCAGCTCCTCGCGGCGCGCGTCGTACTCGAGGCCCTCGATCTCCGTGCACTGCGAGCGCGTGCCCAGGTTGGTGCGCTGATACTCGACCGACGCGTCGTCCTGGCCTTCCGCGAACTCGAGCAGTGTGCCATTGCTGGACACGAGGAAGAAGCGCCTGCCGGCAATGGCGATGCCCTCGAAATCGCCGCTCACGCCGTTGTGGCCCACGCGGAAGCTCTCCGTCACCCGACCGTTCGCGGGATCCAGCCGGAAGACGAGCGCGCGCTCGTCCTGGTGCGCGAAAATGTGACCCTGTGCATTGATGGCGAGGCCGGAAATCTCGCGCAGCGGCTTCTCCAGCTCGAATTGCACCGGGTCCTTACCGGCGACATTGTAGGCAGCCAATGCGCTGTGTGCGCCAGTGGCCTGCGCACGGGCCGGCCGCGGCGATGTGGTGAGCGCGAGCAGTGCACAGGTGGACGCGCACCGCATGAGCCGGGCGGCATCCATCAGTCTTCGCCACCCGGCACCGCAGCACGTCTGGCTGGCGCGGCCGGCCCGAGGATGCGGGCCACGAGGTTGACGAACCCCAGCTTGAGCTCCGTGCCCTGCCGGAACGGTTGCAACTCCGCCAGCTGGAACACCAGATCGCGGGCGGCGGTGAGAGAATCGGGCAGCAGCCCGCCTTTCGGAAGCAGCGGCGTGAAGTCCCAGACAGCGCCCACACCGCGCAGCTGATTGTCCGCGTTGGCGATCTCGATCGTCCTCGCCACTTCCGAGGAAAAGCTCAGCACGCGCGCCTTGAGCGGGCCCCGGATCGTGTCGCTCTTGCCTGTGTTCTTCAGCCGTGCCTGGAACGTGAGACGGTTGTTGCGGCGATCGTAGCTGGTCTTCGTCAGCTGCAGGCTTACGGTTCCCGAAAGATCGTGCAGCTCCGCCAGATCACCGCCGCCATTCAGTGCGACCCTGGCGTTGACGGTCACCGGCGCGGTAAACACCTGCGCGACGCCGGTCCGGTAATCGATCCACATCGGGTGAAACACGCCGTTAGCGTCCGCCACGAACGCGCCATTGTGGCCGGGCGCGAAGGTGAAGCCTGCGTTGCTGAGCCGGGCGGAGAGTCCGACATAGCGGCCGCCGCTGCGCGCGGCGTTGCCGGCAGTTCGACTGTTGCCCGCGGCCACCCAGACTTCATTGCCGCCGAACGCCGTGGCCTTGTCCGTCACTTTCACACTCGGCTGCCAGGTCTCACCGCCATCGAGCGAGGCGCGGAAGCGGATGTTCCAGCCCATGTCATTGGTGAAGTCGCGCCGGTCGTACCACGAGACCGCCACCACGCCATCCCGATTTACGGCGACCGTGGGCGTGATGTTGTCCGGGCCATCCTTCAGCGGGTCGGCCGCGGCGCGATCGTCATTGATGGTGATGGGGTCGGACCAGGTCTTGCCCTTGTCGCTCGACCAGGAGAGCAGGATTTCGAGCCGGTTCGTGCGAAAGTCGCTCCACACGGCGTACAGCCGGTCCTTGAACAGCGCGGAGCCCGGGTCCACGGCCAGGTGCGGGATGACGGCGCCCTCGGAGCGCGGGCGGTTCATGTAGTAGTCGCCGATGCGGAAGGCATTCGTGAGCGTCTCGCCGCCATCCGTTGAAGTAACGACTTCGAGCCAGTAGTTCGCGGCGGGCAACGGCACGCCGGCCCCGCCGCGGCCGGTCTGCGTGCCCTTCGAGTGTCCGTACAACGTCACCAGCGTTCCGTCCGAGAGCACCACGCTGTTCGCCATTCCCAGGATGCCCTCGGGGCGGACGACGAGGCGCATGATGGGGTTGTTGAACGTGGTGCCGCCATCCGTCGACGTGAAAATGCCCACACCGTACTCACGCTGGCCCGCGCCAGCCCCGCGTCCCGCGGTCGTGTCGGCCGGCGGCGAGATCCACACGGGGAAGACTGTCGAGTTCATGTACACGCGACCGCGGTATTTGCCGTCCGTGAAATCGGAGACGATGTACTCGCGGTCCCAGGCGTACGCGGGCGGCACTCTGCTCGGCGGATCCCACGTGCGACCGCCATTGCGCGAGCGGTAGAACCCCCAGCGCGCCAGTGTGGCGAAGTACGCCGAGCCATCCGGACCGTAGGCAACTGCGGGATCTGCCGTGATCGTGGAGTCACGTCGCTCGAGCGACACGTCCCACGTCCTGCCACCGTCGAACGAAACGTAGGCGATCGATTTGATGCCCACGGTGTCGGCCCAGCTGATGTGCACGCCGGCCAGGAGGCGCTCCGCGTGCAGGGGATCAGCGGCCAGAATGACCTCGGAATGAATGTCGTTCGGACGCGCCGCGCTCACCTGCACATTGCGGCCCACCGTGATCTGCGCGGCGACCCGGCGTGGCGCTGTGGCCGCCAGCGCGAGCGTGATCCCGGCGGAAGCGAGGAGGCGAAGGGCTCGATACCGGTACAGGCGGTGTGCGCAGTCGATCACGGTCTCCTCCTCTGATTCAGCAGGCTGGCCAGCCGCAGCAGCGGCGGCGAAGCGTCGCACTGCCGATGTTGTTCGCGAACTTCTCGTCAGGCGATCGAGCGGCTCGCACTTCCTGACCGGGATAATGTGGTCAGCAGGAGCAGCGAGCGAGGGCGAGCACGCAGCAGGCGGCCAGCGGAGAATCGTCGCACACACTGCCGCGGCGAAGTGCCAGCAGCGCGCTGCAGCAAGAGATCCTCGCCTGGCCATTGCCCCGTGCCGGTGCCGCCAGTCACCTTGCATGCGGCTGTTTACTTCTGCGCGTCGCTCCTTTGTTTCCCGGGAGACCAACCATGAGAACGCTCACCTCCGCGCCGTTCCGCTGCACGCTGGCCATCCTTGGCACGCTGGCCTTCATGCCGGCGGCTGGTGCACCGCAGCAGATCGAGCCGGCCGCGTTCGACCCGCTGCATTATCGCTTCATAGGGCCGCGTGGCAACCGCGCGATCGCCGTGGTGGGCGTGCCGGGCGATCCCATGATCTCGTTCGTGGGCGCCGCGTCAGGCGGCGTGTGGAAGACGGTGGATGGCGGCATCAGCTGGCACCCGATGTTCGACGATGAGCCGGTGCAGTCGATTGGATCACTGGCCATCCCGGCGTCGCAGCCGAACACGATCTGGGCGGGCACGGGCGAGACGTTCCTGATCCGGCCGGCGCACGCACTGGGCAATGGCATTTACCGTTCGGATGACGTCGGCCAGACGTGGAGGCCGATGGGTCTCGAGAAGACCGGTCGCATTGGCCGGATCGTGATTCACCCAACCAATCCGGACATTGTGTTTGCCTGCGCGCTCGGTCATGCACACGGGCCGCAGCAGGAGCGCGGCGTCTACCGCACCACCAATGGCGGCCAGTCCTGGGAGCGTGTGCTCTTCGTGGATGAGAACACGGGCTGCGCGGATCTCGCCATGGATCCGGGCAATCCGCGCACGCTGTTCGCGGGCCTGTGGCAGGTCGACGTGAAGTGGTGGGACCTGAAGAGCGGCGGGACCAGCGGCGGCGCGTACGTGTCGCGCGACGGCGGCACCACCTGGAAGAAGCTGAGCGGCAATGGTCTGCCGGCCGCGAATCGGCCCGTGGGCAAGACTGCGGTGGCGATTGCACCGAGCAACCCGCAGCGCGTGTACGTGCTGATGGAAGACAGCACGCCGAGTCTCTACCGCTCCAATGATGGTGGTGAAACGTGGCGCCTGGTGAATCGCGATCATCTGCTGGCGGAGCGCTCACCCTATTACACGCGACTGGCTGTGGCGCCCGATGATCCCAACCGGCTCTACTTCCCCTGTGTGTCCTGGAGTGTTTCCTACGATGGCGGCGAGTCCTTCGTGCGCACGGAGGCGAGCGCTGGCGGCGACAATCACGATGTCTGGATCGATCCGCTCAATCCTCGCCGCATTATGGTGGCCAATGATGGGGGCGCGAGCATCAGCATGGATCGCGGCCAGACGTACAGTCGCGTGACACTGCCCATCGCCCAGATGTACCACGTCTGGGTGGACAACGAGATCCCGTACAACGTGTACGGCAACATGCAGGATGGCGGCGCCTCGCGCGGTCCCAGCAACAGCCTCGGCGGCGGCATTCGCCGGGGCTCTGGCAGGGTGTGGGCGGTTGCGAGGACGGTTTTGCCATTCCCGATCCGGCGGACAGCAACATCATCTGGTCCGGCTGCTACGATGGCCAGCTCGACCGCATGGATTTCCGAACCGGACAGACGCGCACCGTCGATGTCTGGCCGGATGCCGTCTATGGCTGGCGGCCGGCCGATGCGAAATACCGCTTTCACTGGGTGTTCCCGGTGGCGATTTCGCCCTTCGATCACAACCGGGTCTACGTGGGCAGCCAGGTGGTCCACGAGACCACCGACGGCGGCCAGAGCTTTCACGTGATCAGCCCAGACCTCACGAGCAATGAAGCCATGCGCAAGGAGAACTCGGGGGGACTCAGTGTCGACAACCTGATGACGTTCAGCGGCGCCACGCTTTCCGCACTGGCCGAATCGCCGAAGGAGAAGGGGCTGATCTGGGCCGGCAGCTACGATGGTCAGGTGAACCTCACGCGGGATGGCGGCCAGCACTGGGAGAACGTGAGCAAAGCGGTCATGGCTCCGGCCGCGGGCATGATCTCGAATGTCGAGCCATCGCGCTTCGACGCCGGCGCAGCCGACATCTCGGTGGACCTCCAGTTCAACGGCATCTTCGACCCCCTCATCTACAAGACCGCGGATTACGGCAGGACGTGGAAACTGATCAGCGCGGGCATTCCCAAATCGCAATCCAGTTTCGTGCACGTGGTGCGCGAGGATCCCGTGCGGCGAGGCATGCTGTACGCCGGCACCGATAACGGCGTGTTTGTCTCGCTCGATGATGGCACATCATGGTTCCCGCTGCAGATCGACCTGCCGCATGCGCCCGTGCACTGGCTCACCATCCAGGAGCACTACAACGACCTGGTCATTGGCACGTATGGCCGCGGCTTCTACATACTGGACGACATCACGCCCATCCGGAATCTGGACGCGAGTGTACGAGCCGCGGACGCACACCTCTTCCCGCTGCGCGAGGTGTACCGCTACCGCAATGTCAGCAACAACCCGGGCGGTGGTGGCGGCGGGTGGCGGTTCTGTCAATGGCGAGAACCCTCCCGCCGGCGCCGACATCAACTTCTGGCTCAAGGCGCCGGCCGACTGGCGCATCACCATCCTCGGCGCCAATGGAGACACCATCAACACACTGCGCGGCGCAGGTCGCGCGGGGCTGAACCGGTCCTGGTGGAATCTGCGCTACGAAGCGGCGCACACGCCCCGGCTGCGCACCGCTCCGGTGGGCAGCCCGTGGATGACGGTGGGCGCGGATGGCTGGCGGCCGCTCGTTGTCTGGGGTGGCGGCGGGGCCAGTGCCTCACCCGCCGTGCCGCCCGGCACGTACAACGTCAAGCTCGCCGTGGCCGGCCATGAGTTCACCCAGCAGCTGCGCGTGCTGCGTGATCCGAAGTCTCTCGGTACCGAGGCAGACATCAGGACGCAGGTCGGTTTCGTGCTCGACTTGCGCACGCAGGTGAACGAGACGGTCGACATGATCAACAGCCTCGAGTGGACGCGGAAACAACTGCAGGACGTGAGCGCCATCCTGCACGAGCGCACCGACGCCACCTCCGGCACGCTGGCCCGCGCCACGTCCGATCTCGAGCAGAAAGCGACAGCCATTGAGACGCTGCTCGAGGATGTCACACTCACCGGCCGCAGCGAGGATTCGTTCCGCGCACCCATGGGGCTGTATGCCCGGTTCCTCAATCTTGCAGGCGGCGCCAATGGCGGCGCGGATCTCCCACCCACCGCGCAACAGGCCGACGTGGCGACACTGCTCAAGCAGAAGCTGGCGGAATTACGCACGCGCTTCCGCGAATTGCGGGATCGCGATCTGCCGGCATTGAATGACAAGCTGCGTGGCGCGGCGGTCACGGTGATCTCCATGTCCGGTGACCGTCAGCGTTAACAGGTCATTACCACAGCGGAACGCCGGCGTGCCGCAGCGCGCCGGCGAGCGTGGCCGAGGCAGTGTATCGCGTGGCCCCGGAAAGGTGGCTCTGGCAATCGAGGCGTGGATGAGTGACACCATGCGGGCCGTGCTCGTGCTGGCGGACATCAGCGGCTTCACGCAATTCATGCGGCTGTACGCCATCTCGAGCAGTCACGCGCGCCAGATCATCGTGCGCCTGCTGGATTCCCTGGTGCGCAGCAGCGGGCCACCGCTCAAGGTGGCGGAGCTGGAAGGCGATGCCGTCTTCTTCTACGCCCTCGCCACGCCCGCCACCGTGCAGCGCGTGGCCGGCGAAGTGAAGGCGCAGCTGCCCCGCCTGTTCCGCGTCTTCAAGCAGCAGATCGCGGCGCTGCAGACCGTGCCCATGTGCGTGTGCGATGCGTGCATCAACGTGGGCAACCTGCGCCTCAAGCAGGTGGTGCACACAGGCGAGGTGGCGGTGGAGCGCATCGACCGCTTCGAGAAGCTCTTCGGGCTGGACGTGATCGTCGTGCACCGCATGCTCAAGAACACGGTGCCCGCGCACGAGTACCTGATGCTGACGGAGCCCGCCTGGGACTCGTTCGGCGACTTCTATGCGCAGACGCCCGAGCGGCGGACGGAGTGCTTCGAGGGTGTAGGCGATGTAGAAACTGTCGTGTTCTACGAGGAAGGTCTGGCCGCCGTCGAGGCGAGCCTGCCGGAGGCCATGCCGCCCCGGCCTTCACGGGCCGCGATCTTCGGCTTCAAGCTGCGCATGACGCTGCGCAGCCTGGGCGAGCTGTTGCGCAGCCGCGCTGCGCGCCAGGGGTCCTGAGCCAGGGCGCGTCGCGCAGCAGCATCACACCAGCGTTGCGGGCGCACCGGTCAGGGCGTCACACCACCGGGCTTGGCCAGCACGACAACCGTGAACGCAAAGATGAAGGCCGCCACACCAGTGCCCAGCGCGAGAATGAAGATGCTGTAGGACAAGCGCAGATAGCGGAACTTGCGCTCCAGCACGCGGCCCAGACTGTACAGGTCGCGCATCATGCTGAGATACAGCGCATCGGGATTCTGCAGCAGCTCGCTCATGCCCTGACGAAACTCATCCTCGCGCAGGTTCACGAAATTCCCGAAGAACAGAATGTTAGCACGCTGCGCGCGCACGTCCTCGAGCGTGAGCGCCCGGGCCGTTACCCGCGGGCGGGCCGCCATTACGGCGAAGACCAGCGAGGTCAGGCAGCCGACAAGCAGGATGATCGTGGGGATGCAGCAGCCAGGAATTGGCGTCGATCTTGGTGGAGATGGAGCCCAGCACGATGCCCGTGATCAGGCCGTTGATGCTGATCATGATGTTGGCCTTGCTGTCGGCCAGGCCGCTCATGTCGATGTGCGTGCGATAGGAATTGCGGAACATGGTCTCGATGCCGCGCGATGATTTCTCCTTCTCACGCACGGCGCGGTCCCGGTCCCGGTCCTTGCTCTTCTTCCTCTTCTTCTCGCGCTCCGGCTCGTGCTCGGCGGATTCGCCGAGCGGCGGCAGCGAACGAGGCAGGTCGGAGCGGATGGGCCCGAACAGGGCCTGACCGCCGTCGTTGTCCGGTGTCATGTGCGAACACTCTCCGGTTGCGCGGCCGCGGCGGCGGCACCCGTCACCACCACCGGCTCCCGCGGAGGAACTCTCGCCTGGAGATAACGATAGGTGTCCGGCTGCGCACGCACACGCGGCGCATCCGTTGCGTGCGCATACGCGTTTTCGCCGGTCGCATTGAGGATGCGTGCCTTCACATTGTCCGCCAGCTGCAGCTGCACCAGCGCCCGCAGTTCCCGCTGCAGTGCCGGATCCTTCACGGGAAACGCCACCTCGACGCGACGACTCAGGTTGCGCGTCATCCAGTCGGCGGACGCGAGGTACCACAGCGTCTGCCCGCCATTGGCGAAGCAGAAGACGCGCGCATGCTCGAGATAGCGGTCGATAATGCTGCGCGCGGCAATCGTCTCGCTCAGTCCATCCTCGCCTGGCACCAGACAGCAGATGCCGCGCACGATCAGCTGCATGGGTACACCCGCGGCCGCCGCATCATAGAGGCGCTCGATGATGCGCGCGTCCTCGAGGCTGTTCAGCTTCAGCAGGATGCCGGCCGGCCTGCCGGCCCGCGCGGCCTCCGCTTCCGCTTCGATCAGGCGGTAGAGCCGCTTGCGCAGATGGAACGGCGCGACCAGCAGCTCGCTGAATTCCGGCTTAGCCACGTCACCCGCGAGATACGCGAACACGGCGCGCACATCGCGTGTGATGGCGGGGTCCGCGGTCAGCAATGCGCTGTCCGCATAGACCCTGGCCGTGCGCTCGTTGAAGTTGCCGGTGCCCAGATACGCGTACGCGCGTTCGCCCCCAGCCTCGCGGCGCACGATGAGTGCAAGCTTGGCATGCACCTTCAGGCCGGGCAGGCTGTAGAGTGTGCGCACACCGGCGCGCTCCATGCGCTCGGCCCACGCGAGATTCGTCTCCTCGTCGAACCGGGCCTTCAATTCGACGAACGCGGTCACGCGCTTGCCACGCTCGGCCGCGTGGATCAGCGCCTCCGCGACGGCGGAATCCTTCGCCACACGGTACAGCGTGATCCAGATCTCCCGCACATCCGGATCGGCCGCGGCCTCCTCGAGCAGGCGGATCACCGTGTCGAAACGCTGATACGGGAAGTGCAGCAGGTGATCGCGTGCGCCGATCGCCCCGAGCAGCGATGGCGCATCATCGAGCTGCGCGTGCGGCAGCGCGGGCAGCGGCGAGTACGAGAGCTGCGGCAAGTCGAAGCGCGGGAAGTCGCAGAGGTCGTGCAGATTGTGGTAGCGCCCGCCGATCACCAGGTCTTCCTGCTGCAGCTCGAGGCGGCGGGTCAGCTCGCGCACGAGCCGGTGCGGCGCCTCCATGTCGTACAGGAAACGGCTGGGCAGACCGGTCTCGCGCTTGCTCAGACTCTTGCGGATGGAGGCGACGATGTCACCCGCGAACTCGTCGTCCAGATACAGCTCGGCGTCGCGCGTGAGCTTGACGGCCCACGCGCCCCGCACACGCTGCCCGGGAAACAGCGCATCCAGGTTCGCGCGGATCACGTCATCGAGGAAGATGACCGGGTGCGCGATGCGGTCTGTCCCTTCCAGCACGACGAAGCGCGGCAGGGGTGGCGATGGCACACGCACCAAGGCGTACGTCGGGCTGGTCGACGCCGGCAGCGGGTCGGTGTCCGGCCAGAGCTGGACGACGAGATAGACCTGACGATTGTGCAGGAAGGGTGACGGACCGTCGTCGCCCAGAATCTCGATCTCCAGCAGGGGCCGCACCTGGCTCTCGAACCAGGCGCGCAGCTGATCGGTCTGTGCCGCAGTCAGCTGCCGCTCGTCCACGAGGGCAATGCCGTGCCCGGCGAGCGCCGGTAACACCTGTTTACGAAAGATCTGCCCGAAGCGCGTCTGCTGTTCCGCAACCGTGACGTGGATCTCGCCCAGCAGGCGGGCCGGATCCAGGCCCAGCTCCGCCACCCGTTTGCGCTTCAGCCGCAGCAGGCTGCGCAGCGAGGCGACCCGCACGCGGAAGAATTCGTCGAGGTTCGAGGACCAGATGCCGAGAAATGCGAGCCGCTCGCCGGCCGGCACGGCGGGATCCGCCGCCTCCTGCAGGACGCGCGCATTGAACGCGAGCCAGCTCAGCTCGCGGTCGATGTAGCGCTGCACGCTTTTCCTGGTCATGGTTGCCATTGCCTGCCAGCCGATCGGGAGGCACGGGCGGGCGAATCGCCCTGCCCGGGCCCCGCAGCCGTCGGGTCGGAGAGTCCGCGGGTCCGCACAAGCTGCACGTCCAGCCAATCTCGCGACAGGGCCCGGCCGGGGACCGGGCTCCACCCTCTACAGGCGCAACCCGCGCGCCGGGACCGACACGCGTACGGCCAAGGCTGGAGGAGCCGGATACGCCACGGCGGGGAACGCGCCGCCAGTCATCCCCTGCTGACCCGCTGTTACAGTCACAGCCGCCGGCGATAACAGCCCGTTGCAGCGGCCGGGTCCACCCTGCATCAGATCTCCGCCCGCCGCAGCAGCTGCGCGTTCACCGCCACCACCACCGTGCTCAGCGACATGAGCACCGCCCCGGCAGCCGGGGCGAGTACCAGGCCCCACGGCTTGCCAATCCCCGCCGCCAGCGGGATGGCAATGATGTTGTAGCCGGCCGCCCACCACAGGTTCTGCACCATCTTGCGATAGCTGGCGCGGCTGAGCCGCACGATGCGCGACACATCGCGCGGGTCGCTGCGCACGAGCACGACATCGCCGGCTTCCACGGCCACGTCCGTGCCCGCGCCAATCGCAATGCCCACATTGGCCGTGAGCAGCGCGGGCGCGTCGTTCACGCCATCGCCGACCATGGCCACGGTCTCGCCCTGGCGCTGCAGCTCCTTGATGCGATCCGCCTTCTCTGCGGGCAGCACTTCCGCGAAGACCGTGTCGATGCCCAGCTCGCGGCCCACCGCATCCGCAACGGCGCGCGCATCGCCCGTCATCATGACGACGCGGATCCCCGCCTGATGCAGCGCGTTCACTGCTTCGCGCGACTCCTCGCGCACGGCGTCCGCGACGGCCAGCACCGCGCGCACCTGTCCATCATCGACGAGGTAGATGGCAGCCTGACCGCGCGCAGCGGCGCGCTCGGCGGCCGCACGCAGCGCCTCGTCCGGCGCAGCGCGCAGGCGGGCGAGCAGCGCCGGCCCACCCACGTGCAGCGTTCGGCCGGCCACTTCGGCCTGGACGCCGTGACCCGCGATCGCCTGGAAATCACGCGCGGCGGGAACAATGAGCCCACGCTCGGTCGCGCTCTGCATGATGGCCGCCGCAATCGGATGCTCGGAATCCCGCTCCAGCGCGGCCGCCAGCGACAATGCCTGATCCGCCGTCGTGCCGGCCGTCGTGGCAATGTCCACGACGCGGAACTCGCCACGCGTGAGGGTCCCCGTCTTGTCGAACACAACCGCCGTCAGGTTGCGCGCTTCCTCGAGACCGCGACGGTCGCGCACCAGCAGACCGGCGCGCGCACCCAGCGTCGTCGAGATCGCGATGACCAGCGGAATCGCCAGGCCGAGCGCGTGCGGGCAGGCGATCACCAGTACGGTGACCAGCCGTTGAATGGCAAAGTCCGGTGCCGCGCCCAGCAGCAGCCACACCACCAGCGTCGCGATGCCGGAGACGATGGCGATGATCGTCAGCAGGAACGCCGCCCGGTCCGCCAGCGCCTGTGCGCGCGAACGCGAGGACTGCGCCTGTGCGACCAGTCGCATGATGCCGGCGAGCGCCGTCTTCTCGCCCGTGCCCGTGACCCGCACGTGCAGCGCGCCCGCGCCGTTCACTGCGCCCGCAATGACGCGGTCGCCTTCGTGCTTCTCGACCGGCCGCGACTCGCCTGTGATCAGCGACTCGTTCACGCTGCTCCGCCCCGAACGCACCTCACCGTCAGCGGGAACCGCCGCGCCGGGTCGTACCAGAACGACATTGCCCTCGCGCAGCGCCGACACTGGCACTTCCTCCTGCGTTTCGCCCGCCAGGCGCACCGCCGTGTCCGGCAGCAGCTTCGCCAGCTCGCGCAGCGCCCCGCTGGCCTGCAGCACCGAGCGCATCTCGATCCAGTGGCCCAGCAGCATGATGGTTACCAGCGTGGCCAGCTCCCACCAGATCGGTGTACCCGGATAACCGAGTGTTACGGCAATGCTGAAGCTGAAGGCCACGCCCATGGCCAGCGCGATCAGCGTCATCATGCCCGGCCGCCGGTCCCGCACCTCGCCCACTGCGCCGCGCACGAATACCAGGCCGCCATACAGGAAGACCAGCGTGCCGAACAGGGCAGGGATGTACTGAGACCCGGGAAACACCGGCGCCCGGAAATGGAACCACCGCTGGATCATGTCTGCCCACACCAGCGTGGGCAGCGTCAGCAGCAGCGAGCCCCAGAACCGGTCGCGGAACATCGCCGGCGAGTGGCCCGCATGCGGGCCACTCGTCTGGTGACCGTCGTGATGGTGGTGGTCGTGTGCCTGGTCGCGGTCAGTCATGGTTGGAACCGCGTTTCTGGACCTTGGGCTCGGGCTCGGGCTCGGGCTGGGATTAACGGATCAATGGCGTTTCTGGGGCTCGGGCTGCGGCTGGTTGCTCGGGAACAGCACGGAAACGACTGCGTTGCTGGCGCTGGTTGCTCGGGCTGGTTGCTGGGGAACTGCACGGACGAAAGCCGTTTTCCGGGCTGGTTGCCGGACAACTGCATGGAACTGGGACATCCGAGTCGTCATAACGGCACGTTAGCAGGGCAGGGAACGGCGACCCGAGCTCGCCGTTCCTGCCATCCCACCAGAGGCCGTTGAATCCGTACGCCGTTCCCGAGCAACCAGCGCCAGCAACCAGCCCCAGCAACGCCGTTCAATCCGTTCCGGAGCAACCAGCCCCAGCAACGCCGTTCAATCCGTTAGCCCAGCCCGAGCCCCAGAAACGCCGCGACAGAATTCCGTTCAGCTACCCGTCTTCCCCATCATGGCATCCCGCTTCGCCTTGAACTCCGTTCCCGGTTTCCAGACCGGCATATTATCGCCTTGAGCCACGGCGCGGCCGACCAGGAAGAGCAGCTGGAGATCCTCGACGGCGCCGGAGAGGTCCCAGTCGGGCTTGATCTCGTCGGAGACCTTGTGGTAGTCGTTGGCGGTGTACTCGTCACGCTTCTGCTGGCCCCAGCCGGCGGGTTTGCCGATAAAGTCGACACCCGCGTCCGTGTAGAGCGCGGGCACGCCCTGCTTGGCGAACTCGAAATGGTCGCTGCGATAGAAGAAGCCCTTCTCCGATTCCGGATCGGGCGCGAGCACGCGCTCCTGCACGCCGGCCGCTGCCTGCAGCGCATCATCGAGCGAGGAATTGCCCAGCCCGACCACCACGATGTCCTTGGTGCGGCCCCACTGGTTCACGCCGTCCATGTTGATGTCGGCCGCGGTCTTTGCCAGCGGATAGAGTGGATTCTCGGCGTAGTACTTCGCGCCCAGCAGTCCCTTCTCCTCCGCCGTCACCGAAAGAAACAGGATCGACCGGCGAGGCGCGGGGCTCAGCTTCGTGAAGGCCTCGGCCAGCTCCAGCAGCGCAGCCGAGCCCGACGCATTGTCCAGTGCGCCATTGAAGATCTGGTCGCCCTTCTTCGTGGTGTCGCGGCCGAGGTGGTCCCAATGCGCGGTGTAGACCATGTACTGGTCCTTCAGCTGCGGGTCCGACCCCTCCAGCTTCGCGATCACATTGCGTGACTGCACCTCGCGCAGCGCATTGCGGATGTGGAAGCTCGCCTTCGCGGGCAGCGCGACCGGCTTGAAGTCACGGCTCAGAGCCGGCCTGCTTCAGCTTCGCGAAATCCTGGCCCGACGCGGCGAAGAGCTTCTTCACGAATTCGTCGCGTACCCAACCCTGCACTGCGACATGATCCATGTTGCCATTCGCGGGCTTGATGTCGAACGCTTCCGTGCCCCAGCCGTTGGCCGGCACGTCCCACGGATACCCGGCGGGTCCCGTCTCGTGGATCACCAGCACGGCCGCGGCCTTCTTCGCGCCGGCTTCCTCGAACTTGTAGGTCCAGCGCCCGTAGTACGTCATTGCCTTTCCCTTGAACATCGCCGTGTCCAGCTTCGACGCGTCCGCCGGGTCCGGGATCTGCGGATCATTGACCAGCATCAGCAGCGTCTTGCCGGTCATGTCCATGCCCTTGTAGTCGTCCCACTTGTATTCGGGCGCATCCACACCGTAACCGACGAACACGACGTCCGAATTGTCGATGTCGACCGCGGGCACGACGCGCCGCGTGTCCGCGACGAAGTCCGCCGGTCCCGCGAATGGCATGGCCTTGCCCTTCACATTCATGCTGGCCGTCACCTTCGCCGTGAAGCCGACGAGCGGCACCGGCTGGATGTACGTGCCATCCGGATTGCCCGGCTTCAGCCCCAGGCGCTTGAACTCCGAGCTGATGTAGTTCACCGCGGAATCCTCGCCCCGCGTGCCCGGCGCGCGGCCCTCGAAGCCGTCCGATGCCAGCCGCTGGATGTGCTTGAGAATGTCCTGCGACGTGATGCTCTCCAGCGCGGGCTTGATGGCGGCGTCATTGCCGGCCATGGCGCCGGCGCTATCGGCCTGATCACCACCGGACTGACAGGCAGCGACGAGAACAATGAACGGAATCGTCGCCTGAATCATGCGTTTCGGCGTCAAGTGTGACCTCCCTGTGATGTGCGAGCGGAGCCGGAAGATGCGCCACCGCCGCTGCAGCGGCAACAAAACGGCGGGGATGCGGGGCGACGTGCCCGCCTCGTGTCCGCGTCAGGACGCCCGCGTTGCGGCCGCCGCGGGCAACGGGCCGACGAGCGCCAGGATCGAGACAGAACTCCGGCTGCGTTGCTCATGCGGCGCCTGCCAGCGGCTCGAATGTGGGCGTGATCTGCTTGTCGCGGCCCAGGAAAATGAAGTGATCGAAGTAGTAATGGATGAGCAGGAAGCTCAGGATCACGCTGTAGAAAGCGAAGTAGTGCTGGTCACTGGCGACGGTGCCGTAGAGGAAGTTGTGCATGGGTGCGCCGGTCTGGAACACGCCCAGGTGCACGACAAGGCCGAGCACACCGAGGAACACGACGCCCGCGCCCACCGTGAAGGCCAGACACATCGCGTACAGTTTCCAGCCTCGACGCGACACGCTGCGCACCGCGTGCGACCCGATCAGGCCCTTCTGCTGGCGCAGCCGGTTCAGGTAAAGCACCACCGCGAGATACTGGAACGAATGCCACACATTCAGGCCCTGGAACGCGACATCCAGATTGCGCAGCGACGGCGTGTAGAAGAACAGCGCGGTGGCCACCGCCATATGCAGCGTTTTCGGCCCATGGAAACGGTGGGTGCGGATCTCCCAGCCGGTCTTTATCACGAACGCGAACAGAAAGAACAGAAACACACCCCACACCAGCCACGGCACAAACGAGAACTTCAGGGCATCGGGAAACAACAGCGTCCGGCCACCCGTGACGAACTGGCTGTGGATCAGCTTCTGCGTCGCGATCGGGTAGAGGCAGGTGAAAATGAGACCGTAGTCGATGGCGCGGCCCGCCCACGTCCAGCCGCGCGGGTCCTTCATGCGATACGCGTCCGCGATGAACGCCGCCTGATGGATCACGTGCACGGACGCCCAGAAGAAGAACACGGTCACGAGCACCGTGAGATTCCAGACGGCCAGCGACACGATGAGCACCGGCAGCAGGAACGCTCCCTTCGAGTAGATCGGGTAACGCCTGCGGAAGTCCGGCTCCATCAGCGTCATCGTGTAGGTGGCGAAGAGATGCGGTCCGCCGATGACCATGGTGACCAGCAGGTCGACGACGATGTTGCTCTTCACCAGCGCGTGACTCACGTGCGGGAAGAACAGCAGCGACGACGAGAAGATGATGAAGGCAAGGTCGTAGAACGGCCCCACCAGCCAGCGGTCGCTGCTTTTCATCCGCCGGCTGCTCACGGCGGAAACGGATTCGTCGATGTATGCGATTGCGGTTGACACCCCATCCTCCTGATGGTGGTCGCGGCGATAGCGCCGCTACACGCTCCCATGCGTGACGCCGGGCCGCAGCCCACGCTTTCGGTGGTGGCTGCTGCGCCGGGTCCCCGGTCAGTCGCTAACAGGACGTCAGACCGGCTTCCCGCCTGCGCGCATGACGCAGTCCGGGATCGCCTCCCGACGGCCACGGCCTCGCCGCAGCCCGCGCCACGCGGGTGCTGAGGGCGAGACTTTGCTTGTCGATCGGGATCGTGCCTCCGCCGGTGTCAGCCCGTCAGTGCGACACGCGAGCCGGCGCGGAGACGCGGTTACGCCGTGAGTGGAGGTCCGTTGGGAAACGGCAGGAGGTAGGGTGTGGCTGCGGGCGGAAGAATGCCCGGGTCGGCGGGCGGCGGCGTCAGCCACTGCTCCGGCTCCGGCTCAGCACCACACCGGATGCGAGCGGAGCCGAGCGCGACGACCTGCGCCGCGCAGCACATGCCCAGGCAGGTGCACGGGTGCGAAGAACCCGGCTGATGCTGCTCGTGACCATGCGATGCCATTGCGGCATCGCCCATGTGCCCGGCCATGGGCGCAGCGCCATCATGCGCGGCAGGCCCGTGCCCGAGCGCCAGAGCCGAGTGCATCGGACAGGCGTGGAGCCCTGGCAGCTCCGCGGTGGAAACCGCGAACAGCGCCGAAAGCAGCAGCGCGACCGACCGCGACGCGAGCGTCCGATTCATGCCGAATCGTAGAAAGGAGGCGGTTGGTTGACAACCGCCGTCGGGAAATCCGAACGACTTACCTGCCCGCACCCTCCGGATACAGCGCTGCGTAAATGCGCGTGTTCTGCTGCACGGTGCGCACGTAGTCACGCGTCTCCGCAAACGGGATGCGCTCCGTGAAGATCTCGGCGTCGATCGACTCGGGCTGCCGGCGCCAGCGCGTGACGCGGCCGGGGCCCGCGTTGTAGGCGGCAAGGGCGTAGGGCAGGCTGCCTTCGTGTCGGCGCAGCAGGTCGGCGACGAAGCGCGTGCCCAGGCGAATGTTCACGGACGGGTCCTTCAGCATGCTCGCGGTGAAGCGCTTGAGACCGTCGGTGCGCGCCAGGTCCCGGGCCGTCAGCGGTCGCAGCTGCATGAGGCCCACGGCACCGGCGTGACTGCGCGCGGCCGGCTCGAACATCGACTCCTGGCGGATGAGTCCGGCGACCAGGAACGGGTCCACGCCGTTGCGCCGCGAGGAAGCCATGATCTCGTCGCGGTACGGCATGGGATACACGATGCGGAGCAGGCGCTCGTTCCAGCTGCCTTCGGCGCGCTGCAGCTGGCGGCCAAGGCGGATGCCCTCCGTGATGCGGCCGCCCGCAACCAGACCTTCGGCCAGTGAGTAGCCGCCGGCACGCGATGGCGCGAAGAACGCGATCACGCGATCCGTCTCCAGCGCCGCCTCGGCGCCCAGACCGGACTGCGTCAGCAGGATCACTCGCGCGGCGCCACCACGCGCGCGGCGCGCGTCCAGCGTGTCCGTGGCCGGCGATTCCGAGAGGACGGCGCGCAGCGGCATGCCCAGCGTTTCGCCCGCGCGCAGTCCGTAGAACGACGCGGGATCGGCGCGCTGCACCTGCGCCAGCCGCACCGCGGCCGTGGCACTGTCGCCGGCGGCCAGCCAGGCCTGCCCGGCCCAGTAGCCGGCCTGCTGGAAGCGCAGTCCGCCCGTGTGCGCGGACTGGTACTGGTCGAAGATCTGCGCGGCCGCAGCGTAGCGCCCGGCCACGTAGTCGAGCCCGCCCAGGCGCATGGCTGCTTCGGCCGCCTGCTCCGTTCCCGCATGATCCGCCAGCAATGCGCGATAGAGCATGCCGGCCTCGTCCGCGGAACCGCGGTCCTGCTGCAGATCTGCCAGCGCGAAGAGCGCCTCGGCGCGCGCGCTGGCCGGCGAACGGTCGAGGGCTTCGCGCAGTGTTGTCACCGCAGCATCGATGCGGCCGAGTCGGATCTGCACGCGGCCCAGGAGCACCAGCGCATCCGCGGCCACCCCCGGCTGTGCGGTATCCGCGGCCAGCGCGCGCAGGCGAGGCTCGGCCAGCCGCCACTGCGGCGATGCGGAGTAGCCGCGCGCCGCTTCCAGCTGCAGCAGGGCGCGCTCGCCCTCTGACACGCTGTTAGCGCGCAGGTAGGCATCGATGCCGGCCTGGCCGCGCTCGGCGTTGCCGTGACGGAAGTAGAGCCGGCCGATCTGCAGCTGGTCCTGCGGCAGCGGGTGCAGTGTGACCAGCACCCGCGCGGCATCGAGCGCGCCGGTGGACAGCGGCGCTCCCGCGATGGCCGCGCGCAGCACTGCGCGTGCGCCCGCGCTGTCGCCTGTCGCCAGACGGATCCCGGCAAGCAGGCGTGCGATCTCGACACGCTGGCCGACGTCGGCCTCACGCAGCGCGGCCTCGGCCGCGCGCGCAGCGCCCGCCATGTCGCCGGCAATGCGCGCCGCAGTTACACGCGAGTGCCAGCCCCAGCGACGCGCAAGCTCCGGCTCGGACGCGGAGAGGAGACGTCGCACACCCGCCGTGTCCCCGCTCGAAGCGCGCGCATCCGCCGCCAGCAGCAGCGCCCAGTCCGCCATCCCGGGCAGCAGCTGCGCCGCGCGCTCGAACGACTTCGCCGCGGCGACGGGGTCCTTCACGCGCGCGGCCAGCCCGGCCCGCAGAATCCGCAACCCTTCCGCCGACCAGCCGCCGCTGGCGCGCTCCAGCAGCGCAGCCATATCCGCCGCTGCCAGCCCGGACCGCGCGGCCCTCTCGTGCGTCCCCACCACCGCCGTTGCCCGCGTCCCATGGCGTGACAACGGCGAGGCGGGTGGAGACGATCCACCCGCCAGAACGCCCATCAGCAGCAGCAGGCCCGCGGTCATGTCAATCCTGGAAAGGTTGTCAGTCGGACGGCGGCATGGGCGCTGTCACCACGAACTCGTCGCGCCGGTTCTGCGACCAGGACGACTCGTCGTGACCCATTGCGGCAGGACGATCCTCGCCGAATGTCTGCACCGTGATGCGCTGCGCATCAATGCCGAAACCCGCGAGATACTCCACCGCCGCGCGTGCGCGCCGCAAACCCAGAGCAAGGTTGTACTCGTTCGAGCCGCGCTCGTCCGCATGCCCTTCAATGCGCAAACGGATCGACGGATCGGCCCGCAGCACCGCCAGCTTGGCGCGCAACGCGGCCTGTGCCGACTCACTCAGACTGGCATCATCGTACGCGAAGAGGATGCGCTGCTCGAGGACGGCGCGGTTGCGCCGCATCGCTTCTTCCCTCGCCGCACTGTCGTCAGTGCCCGCGTCCGCGCGCGGCGCATCGTCGTTGCGCACCTGCGTCCGGGACTGCGTCTGCTGCTGCGGCGCCGGTGACTCGGGCGGCCGCTTCTTGCCGCAAGACGCGCTCACCAGACCTGCGGCTGCCGCGAGGGACAGCAGGGCCACACTCCGTACACGCTGCTTCATGCTCTCTTCCTCCTGTCGGGATTGAATCGTCTGATCTCAGGATCGTCACTCCGCGCGACGCGCCGGACTTTTCGCACGCTCGCCATCGCCGCCATGACGCCATTCGCGGCCCGCTGTCGCAGCGCGCACCATGAGCACCGGCGTGCGACACATGATGCCCAGCCGCAGTGCGGTGGATCCGAGCGCGAGCGGGTGGTAGCCGGATCTGCCGTGACTGCCGACCACCAGCATCATCGCGCCAACGTCCTCGACGTAGCGCGACAGCTCGAACCAGGGCACGCCCGTTCGCAGCAGCACCTCACCCGCAGTCACGCCCGCCTGCTCCAGCCATCCCCTCCGCACCGGGCGCCGCCCGCCAGTCCTGCCGGCCTTCCACTACATGCACGATCTCGAGCGGACACTGGAACTGCTCCGCGAGCCGGCGCGCGTGCTCGAGCGCCGCCGCTGATCCCGCCGAGAAATCCACACCCACAATCAGTCCGGCCTGCTCGCTCAACCGACTTGCCTCCTCACCTTGCCTGCGCCCGCGTGATCTCTGCCATGGCAAGCCTGAGGCCACGAAGTGCGTTTCTCAAGTTGTTTGTTTACAGGTACTTAATGCGACGACACAACGCCCCGGGGTGCGGCGCACCGCCACAGTTCACCGCGGCCACCACCGGCGTCATCTTCGGCTCAGCCGCGCACCACGCCCCGGGACGCCATGGGATGGAGGGGACTCGGGGAGGGGTGTGGCATTTCGCGCCGGCGCCGAGGCTGGAAACCACGGCGGTTGCCCGGCGCTCACCCGCCCGTGCCGTACTCGTCGAGTTTGCGGTAGAGCGTCTTGCGATCCAGGCCGAGGATCTCCGCCGCGCGTGTCTTGTTGCCGCCAACCTGGCGCAGGATCTCGAGGATGTACTCGCGTTCCAGATCGCGCAGCGAGACCTGACGGCGTGATGCATCGGAGACGATGGTGGTGGCGCGGCCCGCGCGCAGGATGCGCGGCGGCAGGTCGTCCGGGCGCACCGTGTCGCCGGTGGACAATGTGAGTGCGCGATCGATGGCGTTGCGCAGCTCGCGCACATTGCCGGGCCACGGGTACGCCGTGAGCAGCGCCATTGCATCGCCGGCAATGGGCCTGTCGCCGGCGAAATGCTCGGCCAGCGGCGGAATGTCCGCGGGCCGGTCGCGCAGCGGCGGCAGGTGGATGTGCAGCACGTTGAGGCGCCAGAAGAGGTCCTCGCGGAAGCGGCCGGCCGCGACTTCGGCATCGAGGTCGCGGTTGGATGCGGCGACGACGCGTGCGTCCACGCGTTGCGCCGTCGTGGCGCCCACTCGCCTGATCTCGCCGCTCTCCAGCGCGCGCAGCAGCTTGGGCTGCAGCGCGGCGGGCAACTCGCCGATTTCGTCGAGGAAGAGCGTGCCGCCGTGCGCCGCCTCGAACAACCCCATGCTGGAGCGCTCCGCACCCGTGAAGGCGCCGCGATCGTGGCCGAACAGCTCGGACTCGAGCAGCTGTTCGGGGAGCGCGGAGCAATTGACAGCGATGAATTCGCGTCGCTGCGAAATCGCGTGCAGCGCGCGCGCGACCAGTTCCTTGCCGGTGCCGCTCTCGCCCGTGAGCAGCGCCGCGCGTGTCGATGGCCCGATGCGGCGGATCAGCGCGAAGACTTCCTGCATGGGCAGACTCGCGCCCACGAAGCCGGGCAGGGGCGGCTCCATGTCCCTCGCCAGCAGTGCCGCTTCGCGACGCCAGCGGCTCTCCTCCAGCGCCCGCGTAACCGCCAGCAGGAAATCCTCCGTACCGAAAGGCTTTGTCAGGTAGTCGAACGCGCCCTGCTTCACCAGCTCGATGGCAGACTCGATGGAGCCGAACGCGGTGATGGCGATGACGTTGATCTCGGGTCGCTTTTCGCGTACGCGCGTCAGCAGCTCCGAGCCGCGCATGCCCGGCATCATCAGATCGGTGACCACGACATCGCACGCGCCGCCGCGCAGCACGTGATCGAGCGCCAGCTCGCCGCTGGGGAATGCCGATACCGCGTGGCCTGCATCCTCCAGCACTTCGGTGAGGAACGCGCGCAGCTCGCGATTGTCTTCGACCAGCAGCACCTGCTCAGCCATGCAGCGCGGCCTCCTGTCCCGACACGGGCAGCAGCAACCGGAACAGCGCGCCCGGGCGCGCGTCGTCCCCGGCGCTCCGGGCCGGCGACGAATCCAGCTCGAGCCGGCCGCCGTGCTCCTCGACAATGCTGCGCGCCACAGCCAGTCCGAGGCCGGTGCCGCCTTGCGTCTTCGTGGTAATGAAGGGTTCGAACGAATGCTCGCGGATCTCGAGCGGAATGCCCGGCCCGTTGTCCTCCACTTCCACCACCACCTGCTCCAGCCCGTCACCGGCCGTGTCCCCGGTCTCCAGGCGAGTGCGCACGCCGATGCGACCCTCCCCCTGCAACGGCTCGAGTGCCTGCACCGCGTTGATGAACAGATTGATGAAAACCTGGTGCATCAGGTCGGCGTCCGCGCGCACGGGCAGCTCGCGCGGGCCCTCCCACGTGACGGTCACGCGCGCGCGGCCCATTTCCCAGTCCAGAAACTCCAGTACACCGGCTAACACGGCGCCCAGATCAGTGGCGATCAGGCGTGGCTCGCGGCGGCGCGCGAAGTCGAGCAGGTTGCGCATGATCACGGTGATGCGCCCGATCTGCTCCACGATGATGCGCAGATTGCGCTCCTCCAACGCGTTCTCCGGTATCTTGCGCAGCAGCAGTTCCGTTCGCCCGCGAATCACGTGCAGCGGCGCCGCGATTTCGTGCGCCAGCCCGGCGGCCATGTTGCCCAGCGCCGCGAGCTTTTCGGTTTCGCGCAGCCGCCGTTCGAGCGAAACACGCTGTTCCGCCTGACGCACGAGGTCCGTTCGCGCGGTCTCCAGATGGCCGGCCATGCGATTGAATTCGCGCGCCAGGCCCTCCAGCTCCTGGCCGCCCTGCTCGCTGATACGGTGCGCCAGCTCACCTCGCCCGAGCGCCTGCGCCGCCATGCCGAAATGACCCAGCGGTTGCGACACCAGTTGCTGCACCAGCCAGAGAATCAGGATGGTGACCGCCGCCAGCAGCGTCAGCGTGTTGAGGATGAAACGTTGTCGCGTCTGCCGGATCTGGTCGGTCAGGAAGGAACGCGGCTGCGCCACCTCGAATGCGCCCACCACGCGCTGCCGTGCATCGTGAATCGGACGCAGCACGGAGTGCACCGGCTCGTCGTCAATGGTGCGCTCGATGGTGGACGGCGCATTGGCCGCGAGCACGCGCGCCACTGCAGCCACAGGCGCCGCCGCGCTCGATCCCAGCGGATCCGACGCGAACATCATGTGCCCGTCGTCGCCATAGACCAGCACACCGTAGATCGTGCGCTCGCGGCTGATGGCATCGATGATGGCCTGCACATCACCCGGCGTGGGCCCGCGGAACGCAGGCTCGATCGCCAGTCCCAGCGCAATGGCGTACGCGTTCACCTCACGCGATGACTGCTCCGTCAGCGTGGTCTCACGCTGGCCCACCGCCCAGGTCGCGAAAACGGTCATGACGATGGCGACCGCAGCGAGCAACGGCAGCAGCAGTCGTGTGCGCAGGCGCATGAGATTCGCGGCGGCAAGGGGCATGCGAGCGTCCGCGTACGCAGCACAAATTTGCGAAGCTGCACCGGACGCGACAATATGCGACAACGCAGCCGGTTACGCCCTGCCAGTGAATCCGCTCGCGCAGGTCCGCGTATTGTGTCCGGCCACGTCGCGCGGACCGCGAGCACTCCCCCGTCTCGTCGTCCTGCGTTATGCTCCGTGGCCACCCACTCGATCCAGAGGAGCGCAGCATGAAGAGGCATGGCACCAGCCATTACCGGTTGGCGGCATTCCTGGTGTTCGCGGTTGCGGCGTGCGGCCAGCGGGACAGCTGGGCCGGCACCGTTTCCGACAGCGCGGGCGTGCAGATCGTGCAGAATCCGGAACAACCCATCTGGACGGCGGCCCAGCAGCCGGACATCAAGGAGGAGCTCACGTTCGGCAGCACGGGCGGCGACGTGAACTACCAGTTCGGTCAGGTCGCGGGTCTCGATGTGGGTGCTGACGGCTCGATGTACGTGCTCGATGCCCAGGCGCACAACATCCGCGTGTTCGATGCGGCGGGGAAGTACGTGCGTACCATTGGCAAGCCAGGCAACGGCCCGGGTGAGTTCGGACCCGCCACAGCGGGCTTCATCATCGTCCCTGGCGACACGCTGCTGGTTCCCGACATGGGCAAACAGGAAGTGATGCGCTTCGCCTCGGACGGTACACTGCTGACCGGCTTCCCCATTCCGATCTCGAGCGGCATTCCCATCAAGTGGGCCGTGGCGGCAGATGGTCAGATCATCCAGCAGCTGCGCATGATGAACTTCCCCGGCGCGCAGACGCAGGTCGAGCCGAAGGATCTGCTGCTCGTGCGCAGTCCGGCCGGCGCCATCATGGACACCGTGCTCGAGCTGCCGCCGGGCAAGTCGTTCCAGATGGGCAAGGGCTCGATGACCATCAGGCTCTTCGACTCGGAACCCATCTGGGCGCTGGGTGAAGACGGCCACATTCTACTACGCCGTGAACTCGGAGTACAGCATCCTCGTGCACGACCGCACCGGCAAGCTGCAGCGCATCGTGCGCCGCAACGTCGAGCGCAAGCCGGTGACCGATGCGGACAAGCAGGCATTCCTCAAGCTGATCCGCGAGCTGTTCCAGCGGCAGGGCGTGCCGCCGCAGGCCATGGACATCGTGATGAACAGCGTGCAGTTCGCGGACAACTATCCCGCGTTCGCGCAGCTGATCGCAGGCCCGGCATCGTCGCTCTGGGTGCAGCGCATCCGCACCGCGGCGGATGTGCAGAAGGAAGGCGGCGAATTCGATCCGCAGAACGCCGGCTCACCCGTCTGGGATGTCTTCGACAAGGATGGAAAGTACCTGGGCGCCATCACGATGCCCGACCACTTCAACCCGATGCGCATCAAGGGTAACGAGGTGTATGGCGTGTGGAAGGACACGGACGATGTGGACCACATCCGCCGCATCCGCGTGGGTGACATCACGACCGTGCACGCGGCCGAGGCCAGCTGATGCACGGATGACAGGCGACGATGCGTCTCAGTGTGTCGTCGTCGTGGCGTGCGGCGCTGTGGCGTCCGGCGGCCAGCGGACCGGCCCGTCGTAGGTCTGCTCGAGCAGCTTCACGTATTCACTCATGGGCATGAGCCCGACCTCGGCACGGAGTCGGTCGAGAGCCCCGAGGTCTTCGATGGGATACGGCACCAGCGCGCCCTCCACGATGCGGAACTGCGTGCCGTAACGCTGCGGTCTGCCATCGTGGGTGCGCACGCGGTCGGTCAGCAGAGCCACATCACCCGGCGCTGCCTGACCGGCCGCGGCCGCCTTCTCCAGCCTGGGCAGCAGTTCGCGCTGAAATGCATCCGATGGACTGTGCTGCAGCACGAGGAACGCCGCATCACCCGCCTTGCGCCCTACCATGTCCCAGCCGGGCCAGCCCTTCTGCGTGACAATGAGCCGCAAACGGCGAGTCAGGGCCGAGTCCATGGCCAGCGTGGCGCGCATGAAGCCGGTATCCGCCACCGCACTCGCCGTGAGACCCGCGCGCACCGTCTGATCGAGCAGTCCCATGCGCAACAGCGCATCGCGCAGCACGGTGTCCGCGGGCGCGGTCTGCGCCGCAGGCTGATCGACGGGCGGCCGGCCGCAGGCTGACAGCGCCACCACCCACGCAAGAAACGGCAGCACAAGCGCCTGCCGCACGCGTGCCTGCGATGACCCTCGCCGGCGCGGGCATTCCGCCCTTTCCCGCGCGCTCCGCTGAAGCACGGCGCTATCATCCGCCGCAGCGAGGGGAAGCCTGCGGCGTGCGTGACATTGCGCGGCGCAGTTCACGAGCGCACACTCCGCGCATGATGGAGGATGATGCGATCCGCATCAATGAGCAGCTGGTCATACCACGGGCCGAACTGAGCTACCGCGCGACGCGCGCGGGCGGTCCCGGCGGCCAGCACGTCAACACGTCGGCCACGCGCATCGAGCTTACCTGGGATGTCAGCGCATCGCCTTCGCTCAGTGAGGAGCAGCGGGCGTACCTGCTGATTCGGCTGGCCAGCCGCCTGGACAGCCGCGGTGTGCTGCGCCTGGTCGCCGCCGGCGAGCGCAGCCAGCTGCGCAACCGCGAGGCTGCGACCGAACGCTTCGCCTCGCTGCTCGCCACGGCCATGCGCCGGCCGAAGCCTCGCCGGCGGACGAAGCCGACCAGAGCCGCGCGCGAAGCGCGACTGCGCAGCAAGAAGCAGCGCGGCGAACGCAAGCGGGAGCGCGGTCCCGTGCAGCCCGACGACTGACAGGCTGTTAGAAGCGCGACGCAGGCGAGCGGCGGCGGCGTCGCCTGCCATCCCTGGCATCACCGGTACGCAATCACTTGGACGGGGAGCGCGCCGCGCCCGACTGCGCCAGGCGGGAGCGTACCAGCACCACGGTGAACGTCAGCATCGTCAGCGGCACCACGAACAGCAGCATGATGCCGGTGAACACGGGCAGCGCCTCATGATGGGTGGCGTCCAGGATGAGGAACGTGATGTATGCCACGTAGTAGCTCAGGAAGATGGCGCCCTCCCAGCGGTCGATGCGGAAACCGGCGAAGAACACGGGCAGGCACGCCATTGACACCGTGATCATCACCGGCATGTCGAAGGTCAGCGCGGCTTCCGGCACGTTGATGCCGCCCTTCGCCACCAGCGCCGCGCAGCCCAGCACGCCCAGCAGGTTGAAGATGTTGCTGCCGATGATGTTACCCACCGCGATGTCGCGTTCCTTGCGGATGCTGGCCACAACCGATGTCGCGACTTCGGGCAGTGATGTGCCGGCGGCGACGATGGTCAGTCCGATCACCAGCTCGCTGACGCCGAGGGCGCGCGCGATCTCGACCGCGCCGAGCACCAGCCAGCGCGAGCCGGCCACCAGCAGCACCAGCCCCAGCACGATGAGGACGCCGTCAATGAACAGCTGCTGCCAGCGTGTGCGCGGTCGAGGGGGCGGCGGGCCCTGGCCCACCGCCTCGACTGGCGCCGGCGACTGCCGTCTCGCCAGCCACACGAGGAAACCAACGTACAGCACGAGCAGCAGCAGCAGTAACGCGCCTTCCGCCCGTCCCAGTCTGCCGTTCATGGCGAACAGCATGGCCAGCGAGGAAACGCCGATCATGATCGGCACATCGCTCCGTACCAGCTGCTCGGATACGATGAGCGGCGACACCAGCGCCGACACGCCCAGGATGAACAGTACGTTGAAGATGTTGCTCCCCACCACATTGCCGAGCGCGATGTCGGGCCGTCCGGCGATGGCGGCCTGGACGCTGACCAGCACTTCCGGCGAACTGGTGCCGAAGGCCACGATGGTGAGCCCGATGATGAGTGAAGGCACGCCCAGGCGCCGCGCCAGGCGACTGGAGCCGCGCACCAGGCCCTCCGCGCCCACGATCAGCAGCACCAGCCCCAGAACGAAGAGTGCGACGCTCCCCGTATTCACGCGTCCTCACGCTCGAATTTCACCATGTGCCCGGCACAGCATCGAGCCGCGCACGCATCCGGGCAAGTCCTCCACCACGCGGCATTGACGGGCCGGGAGGCGAGCACTAACATGCCCCGACCGTCCCAATTTCGGCGTTTGTACCAACTCAGGCAGGAGGCGCTGGCGCCTCCTTTCGCGTATCGGTGCGCATCCATGGAACCCGTACTCGATTGCTCCCGACCGCGATGCCGCCTCTGATGGCGACGGCGCAGTCCGGGGTTGCCGCCAGACTCACACCAGGCCCGCTCGCGCTCTCCATCCGCACTTGCCCGGACATCGCGTCGGCGATGCGGGCCGATGGACGGGATCCGTCACGGCCCGCGCACCGGAGGAGCAGCGCGCGGCGAACGACGGGCGGCGCAACGCGCCGTGCCGCAGACCCGGGCAGGAGGAAGACTGCAGCATGATCCAATCCACCTTGATGATACAGGCAGCACCGGCGTCACCGGCAGTGCAGGGCCAGGGTCTTACGCTCGGCAAGATCCTTTCGAGCATTCCACACAACGCGCCGGCCATTGTAGGCTACGTCCTGCTGCTCGGTTTCGTGTACCTCGTCTGGCGAGGCAGCCGGACCAACAAGGGGGTGTGAGAAGACCATGTCGATGATGGCGAGGAAGAGTTTCGAATCGCTGCAGCGCGAGGCGGATTCCGGCACCCTGAAACGCGTGCTCGGACCGCTCAACCTCACGACGCTGGGCGTGGGCGCCATCATTGGCGCGGGCATTTTCGTGCTGACCGGTCAGGCGGCGGCACAGTATGCGGGCCCGGCGATCGTGCTGTCGTTCGTGTTCGCCGGCATCGCCTGCGCCTTCGCGGGCCTCTGCTATGCGGAGCTGGCGAGCATGATCCCGGTCGCCGGCAGCGCGTACACGTATGCGTACGCGACCATGGGCGAGCTGCTGGCGTGGATCATCGGCTGGGACCTGATCCTCGAGTACTCGCTGGGCGCCTCCACGGTGGCCGTGGGCTGGTCCGGCTACGTGATCAGCTTCCTGCGTGACATCCACATCAACATACCGGCGGCGCTTTCCGCGGCGCCGGGCACCGTGATCAACACGGCAGGCGGTCCGGTAACCGCGATCTTCAACCTGCCTGCCATGCTCATCGTGCTGGCGGTTTCGACGCTGCTGATCATCGGCATTCAGGAATCGGCACGCACCAATGCGGTGATCGTGATCCTCAAGGTGTGCGTGGTGCTGCTGTTCATCGCGTTCGGCGCGCAGTACGTGAAGCCGGCGAACCTCACACCGTTCATTCCGCCCAACAACGGTACCTTCGGTGTCTACGGCTGGAGCGGCGTGCTGCGCGGCGCCGGCGTGATCTTCTTCGCCTACATCGGATTCGATGCGGTATCGACGGCGGCGCAGGAGGCGAAGAACCCTCAACGCGACATGCCCATCGGCATTCTCGCATCACTCCTGATCTGCACCGTGCTCTACATTGCGGTGTCCGCGGTGCTCACCGGCATCGTGCCCTACGGGCAGCTCAATGTGGCGGACCCCATGGCAGTGGGTATTGACGCGACCGGCCTGTTCTGGCTGCGGCCGTTGATCAAGCTGGGCGCGATCGCGGGTCTTTCGAGCGTCATCCTCGTGATGCTGCTGGGCCAGCCCCGCATCTTCTACTCGATGAGCCGCGACGGTCTGCTGCCGCCCGTGTTCGGCAAGATCCACCCCAAGTTCCGCACGCCGTACATCACGACAGCGGTGACCGGCGTTTGCGTGGCGATCGCAGCCGCGCTCTTCCCCATCAGCATCCTGGGTGAGCTGGTGTCCATCGGCACACTGCTGGCGTTCGTGCTGGTGTGCCTCGGCGTGCTGGTGTTGCGGCGCACGCAGCCGGAGCTGCCGCGTCCGTTCAGGACCCCGGCCATGCCGTGGGTGCCGCTGCTGGGCGCCGCCTCCTGCTTCTACCTGATGGCGGGTCTGCCACTTGCCACGTGGGAGCGGCTGATCATCTGGCTGGTGATCGGACTGCTGATCTACTTCCTCTACGGTCGTGCAGGCGCATTGCGCTTGCGCGAGCGAGGAGGGGCGGCTGCCGACTAAGGCCCGCGTCGAGGGAGCGCCGACACCGACCTTGCGTGGGGCCGGCGCGAACCTCAGTCCCTGCACAACCACGAGCATGTGAGCGCCGCGACGGGAGGCCGGCACGCGCACCGGCCTCCCGTCGGCGCTTTCCTGCCTGCCTGCCGCGCATCACTCTCAATCCTGTCGATTTCGTGAAGCCCGTTCGTCGATTATCCGGACGTGACGTTCACCATCCGCGAGGAGGACGGGATGTTCTACGCGCTGCTCATCTATGACGAAGAGAAGAACTGGGATGGCCCGGATCACGGAGACCTGACGCCGTGGTTCGAGTACTCGAAGAGCGTGAAGCAGGCCGGCGTGTGGAAGGCCGGCGCGGGACTGAGGCCGACGGGCACCGCCACCACAGTGCGCCGGCGGGAAGGTCGACTGCTGACGACGGACGGCCCCTTCGCCGAAACGCGCGAGCAGCTGGCCGGCCTCTACATCCTCCAGTGCAGTGATCTCGACGAGGCCATCGACTGGGCGTCACGCATTCCCAGCGTGGGCCGCGGCTCGGTCGAGATCCGACCGGTTCACGCGGGTGTCGAGTGAGCGTGTGAGCGCCAGCGCAACGGATGCACGCGCCGCCATCGAGCGGGTCTTCCGCGAACAGGCCACCGCGATCCTCGCCACACTGATCCGCGCGTGTGGCGACTTCGAGCTGGCGGAAGATGCGCTGCACGACGCGCTGGTGCGCGCGCTCGATGCGTGGGGCAGGGACGGTATTCCGCAGCGGCCGGCGGCGTGGATCACCACCACCGCGCGCCGCCGGGCACTCGACCGGCTGCGGCGCGATCAGTCGTTCCGTCGCAACCAGGAGGCACTGCAGAGTCTGCTGCAGCTGGAAGAAGCGGCCGGCCAGATCGGAGAAGAAGAGAAGGCGAGCGATGTCGTCGCCCCCGTTCCGGATGATGACCGGTTGCGCCTGATCTTCACCTGCTGCCATCCGGCCCTGCACGAGGAAGCACAGGTGGCGCTGACGCTGCGCGCGGTCGCCGGGCTGGCGACGCGCGAGATCGCGCGTGCGTTCCTGGTCAGTGAGAGCACCATGGCGCAGCGGCTGGTGCGCGCGCAGCGCAAGATCCGCGACGCGGGGATTCCCTATCGCGTGCCGCCCCCCGAAGCACTGCCCGAGCGGACGGCGGCTGTGCGGGCGGTCGTGTACCTGGTCTTCAATGAAGGCTACGCCGCGACTGCAGGCGACACGCTGCTGCGCGCCGATCTCTGTGCCGAGGCCATCCGGCTGGGCCGGCTGCTGCGGCAGCTGCTGCCCGCGGACGCCGAAGTCAGCGCTCTGCTGGCGCTGATGCTGCTGCACCACTCACGCCGCGCGACGCGCACCGATGCGGCCGGGCAGCTGATAACACTCGAGTATCAGGACCGCACGCGCTGGGACCGCGCGCACATCGCGGAGGGACTGGCACTGCTGGCGCAGGCAGGCGCGGGCCGTGGACGGGGACCGTTCCTGCTGCAGGCGGAGATCGCTGCCCAGCACGCGCGCGCGCCGGCGGCCGCGGCTACCGACTGGGCGCGCATTGCAGCACTCTACGGCGAGCTGCTGGAGCAGCAGCCGACTCCGGTCATCGAGCTGAATCGCGCCGCCGCCGTGGCCATGGCGAGCGGTCCGGCGGAGGGACTGCGGCTGCTGGACGAACTGGCGCTGCGCGGCGTGCTCGAGCAGTTCCACCTGCTGCACGCGGCGAGGGCCGATCTGCTGCGTCGCCAGCAGAGGCACGAGGAGGCCGCCGTCGCGTACGCGCGCGCGCTCGAGCTGTGCCGCAATCCGGTGGAGCAGAGGTATCTGCAGCGCAGGTTGGCGGAATTAACGGCGAGTTAGGGAGAAACGACAGGCCGGCCGGCGACCGTGGGCACCGGTGCCGGGCCGGCCTGACTCGCTGCCGGTCAGTCGCCGCTGGAAACCGACTCGGCCATCTCGTGAGCGCCGTGCAGCGGCTGCGCCGCCGGCGCGCGGCGGCGCAGCAGCGGACGCAGCAACGCGGCCACCACCAGCACCGCGCCGAACGCGACCACCAGCAGCGGCCCGGTCGTGATGTCCCAGATGAAGGAAACCGCGACGCCGCCGACGATCGCCACCGCGCCTGTCGCCCATGCCAGCAGCAGCGCGGGGAGCAGCCGGTTGGTGTAGAGGAAGGCGATCACGGCGGGAATCACCAGCGTGCTGAAGATCAGGAGCACGCCCGCGACGTCCACCGCGAACGTGATGGCGACGCCGAAAGAAACGTAGAAGATGAAATCCCAGAGCCGCACGTTGCGCACGCTGCCCGGCGAGAACGTGACGGCGATCATCTTGTGACGCACGAGCCAGTGGAAGATGGCGATGAGCGCGTAGACGCCCGCGATCTTCAGCACCGTTGGCCATGTCACCCAGATGAGCGACCCGGTCAGTGTCTCCTTGATGTGCTCGGTGCCTTCCGCCGTGAAGCTGGACAGCAGGATCACCGCGGCGGACGCGACCACGTAGCTGATCCCGATGTAGGCTTCCTGCGAAACCTGGCCGTGCTCGACGCGCGTGAAACTGAAGAGCAGCGCGCCCAGCAGCGTGAAGCCGAACGCGAACAAGTAGCTGGTGGCGGAGCCGCCGTGGGCGCCCAGCAGGAAGGCCACGGTGCTGCCCAGCGCAGCGATCTGCGCGAAGGCGAGGTCCACGAAGATCACGCCACGCCGGATGATGTGCAGCCCGAAGTAGGCGTTGATCGCAAGGATCACCAGTGCGGCTGCCAGCGGAACCAGAATGAGGTCGAGCATCGGGAATCTCCGATCTTGCAATGGCTCAGGAACTGAATGCAGCCGCGAGATTCTTGACCCACACATCCACGAGATCGAAGAACGTGTCCACGCCGGGCTCATCGCCCGGTTCCAGCGGCATCATCACGGCTTTCGCGCCCGCGCGCTGTGCCACTGTCTCGACCTTCTCCCGACCGAAATAGTCGGCCGCCATGATAACGCGGATGTTCTTCGTCTTCATCATGTCGATCAGCGCGGCCACGTGTCCGGGAGTGGGCGGAATGCCGGGCTTGGCCTCGACGAATTCGGCGCAATGCACCTGGAAGCGATCCTCGAAATAGGCCCAGTTCTTGTGATAGCAGATGACGTCCTTGCCGCGGAACGGCGCCGCGGCCGCCAGCCAGCCACCCAGCTGCTGGCTCAATGGCTTGCCCTGGTAGGGCGTCGCGTCCAGGAAACTCTGCAGCTTGCCCTGTTTCGACAGGTTGGCCAGCGCCTCGCCGCCCACGACCTCGACCAGCTTGTCGCCATAGAGCCGGCGGTAGATCTGATCCGTGAATGCGCCCAGTCCCTTGTCCCACACCGCGGCCCGCTCGGGCGCCACCTTCTTCAGACCGATCGTGATGTTGCGCGCGATCTGGACCGCGTTCAGCGGATCGGTCGCGACGTGCGGATTGCCGTAGATGTGGATGTCGCCGGCCGCGCGATCGGTGCTGGTCGGAACGTCCAGCAGCTTGATGCCCGTGTACGTGGTGACGTAGCCCGGGCCGCCCTCGGTGACCTTCGAGTTGCCGGCCTTGTCCAGCAGCGGCGGCACCCACAGCTCGAGGTCGAGCCCCGTCGTGATGAAGAGATCCGCGCGCCGCAGCTCCGCCGCGAAGCTCGGCTTGGGCCGGACGAAATGCGCGTCCTCGTGCGGGTCCGCGATGCTCACCACCGTCACCTCATTGCCGCCAATGGCGCGCACGATCGAGGCATACACCGGCAACGTCGCCACTACCCGCAACGTCGCGCGCGGCGCCGGCTTCGGATCCACCCCGTGTACCGGCGGCCCCGCCGTTCCCAGCGCGGCCACCAGCCCGATCACTGTCATTGCACTCATTTCCACTCCCTGCCGATGCGATGGCTTCCGCTAATCATTCTGTTTGTCTCAATCCCTGCCAACCCACCTCTGCGCACTTCCCCAGCCCCGGCCCGAGCCCCAGCAACCGTCAGTTCAGTAGGTCTCGTGCTTGTGCGGTCCCATGGCGAACGTGGCCTGGAACACGAACTGGCCGAAGCGGTCGAGCGGGCCGCGGAACACCTCGTACTCGGCGCGCAGCCGCACGAACTCGCTCTGCCACCACGTGAGCGTGGGCCCGGCAAGCCACGCATGCTGATCCGGATTTTCGGGATTCTGCGTGTATTCGTAGTGCCCGCCCGCCGTCCAGCGGATGTCGAACTTGTACTCGGCAATCGCGAAGGCGCCGTGCGCGGTGAGGTCGGGTGCGCCGGGATAGACGCGGCGATTCATGATGCCGGCGCCGGACAGTGTGAACTGCTGCCGTGTCGAGCGTTCGGGTGGCCGCCAGTCCAGCGTGAAATCGAAACCGAGCGTGCGATTGCCCGTGGAGTGCGGCGCCGATGCGGGCAGCGTCTCGGGGTCGACCCGGCTCCCCGTCAGGCCCGAAAGGCCCAGCTCGAAGTACGTCGAAGGGCTCAGTTCCCAGAAGCCGTTGACATGCGCGAGGGCGCTCAGCTTGTGCGAGTCGCCGAACAGCACATCGTTGCTGCTGCGCGTAGCTCGCCCCACGCTTCATAGGTGCCGCCGCGGTGGATCGGTGCGAGCCAGTGCACGGAGGTGCCCGCCTGACTGAGACCCTCGAAACCGAAGAACGCGATGTACGGCAGCGGCAGCTGCTGCGTGGGCAGCGCGTGCGCGTGCCAGCGGTTGAACTTGCCGAAACGCTGCCGGAACTTGCCCAGCGCCACGCTCAGACCGCCGGGCAGATTCACGTACTCGGCGTAGCCTTCCTCGACCTCCACATCACCCGCATCACCCGACGTCTCATTGAGCGAGAAGGGCAGCACCTCACCGCCCGGCGTGCTGTGCGCGACGAAGATCCTGGCGCGCGAGTAGGGATCGAGATTGGAGACGAAGCTCAGCTCGAATTCGCGCGGCACGAAGTTGTCCGACGCGCTCTGCTCGTCGAACGCGACGAAGCCGAAGATATCGCCGGTCACGCTGATTTCGGGGTTCAGCATGCTCATGTTGCGCTGCCGCCCGACAAACTGCGTGTTACCGGCGGTGGGCGTGGCCGTGGTGTCCGCGGCACCGCCCCCCGCCGCGGCTGCCGCCGCCGCGGCGCGAATGGCGGCCAGCGGGTCCGCCGTGTCCACCCTGACCGCCGCCGGTCGCGCGCCGTTGACCTGCATCAGCGACATGGCGATGCGCAGGCTGTCCAGCGCGCGCATCAGCGAGTCCACGCGCAGGCGCAGCGAATCGACGGATGTGCGTTCCTGCGCCGCTGCCTGGCCGGCGCCCGTGAATAAAAGGCAGAACAGTGTCGCCGCGGTGACGGCGATGCTCCCGCACTTCTGTTTCAAGGATGACCTCCCGGACTCCGTTGGCTCGTGCGTGTCCGGTTGCCCGGACGCGACCAGTGCCGCGTCACGGCAACGTCAGGCCGCGACGCGTTCAAGCCTCAGAAGAGCGGGGGTGCGCGGGAGCGGGTGTGATGGAAAGCGACGATGGAGCGCGCGGTCCTCGCTTCGAGCGGTGGCAGAAACGCCTCGTGGCTGCCGACCGTGTGCACCGGCGTGGCCGTGCCGGGGAGGCACGGTGTGGAGCCGAGCAGTGCACAGAACGCGTGATTGTGCGGAATCAGCTGGGAGGAGCCGGCATCCGGCACCGACAGACGGGATTCCGGACCGACGGAAATTCCCTGATCGAGTACCGGCCACACGTCGCCCACGGCCAGTACCATGGCCGCAAGCAGCAGCATCGCACCCTTGCGCAGGGCGCGAACACTCGTGTGCAGAGCGCCGTTCAACCGTCGTTCGATAGCGAAAGTCATGGCCCCGAATATCGCGAAGGCATACACAATGGGGGGTGGCGCGTTCCTGCGCCAGACCGCTCGCCTGCCCTGCCGGACCGCCCGTAAGGCCACATGTACCACTCATTGGATACAAAATGCGGTGCAGACCGGGCAGTCCAAACTTTGCTGAATGCATGAGGCATGCACCATTCCCAGCCATGGCCGGCGCCCGCCGCGCGGCCCGGTGTCCGGCGTTCTCAGGTCACAGGCGACGACTCCGCCGCACCAGCGCGCGCGCTGGCGCCCGCCCGGCGCGCTCCCTCGCTGCGCGATGGCCACGGCGCTGCTGCTCGTCGGGGGAACGGCCTCCCTCCGCGCGCAGCAGATCCAGCACGCGGAATCGCGGCGGCAGATCGTCGGCATCGTCACGGACTCGGCCACGCACCAGCCGCTCGCCGGCGCGAACATCACTGTCATCGAGACCCGGCAGTCCGTCCTCTCCGACTCCACGGGGCGGTTTCGCATTGCCGGTTTCCTGCCGCCTGTGGTCACAGTCGCGATCGAGCAGCTGGGCTACGCGAACGCCCACCGGCGCGTAGACCTCACGCGCTCGGATGCCGTGGTGGAAGTGGCACTGGCTACGAAAGCGGTCGAGCTGTCCGGCATCGATGTGAGCGGAGATCGGGAGACGGCCACCTTCCTGAACGCGAAGCAGGCCACGACGACCATGACCGTGCAGCAGGTGGAGCAGAAGCGCGGGCAGACCATGGTGGAGACCATCAAGGAGCTGCCCGGCGTCGCGGTCATCCAGTACGGGCCCAGCATCGCCAAGCCGGTGGTGCGCGGGCTCCATTCGCAGCGCATCGCCACGGTGACATCAGGCGTACCGCTCGAGGGGCAGCAGTGGGGTGGCGAGCATGCGCCCGAGGTGGACGCCTTCGCCGCCAACGAGATCGAGGTCATCCGCGGACCGGGCACCATCCTCTACGGCTCGGGCGCGCTGGGTGGTGTGGTGCGCGTCATGCCGCGGCCGCTGCCCACAGGCAGCGGCGTGGGCGGCGAGCTGTCCACGAACAGCTTCTGGAACAACCGCCAGGGCGCCGCTTCGCTGCTGCTGGAGGGCGGCGACCTGCGGCTGCCCGGGCTGGGCGCCCTGGGCTGGCGCGCCCAGTTCAGTGCCCGCCGTGCGGGCGACGCGCGCGCGCCCGCGTATTACCTGCCTAACACAGGGTTCGAGGAGCTGGACTTCAACGCGGCCCTGGGCATGAGCCGGTCATGGGGCCGGACGGAGCTGGACTACAGTCATTTCGGGACGCACCTCGGCCTCTACATCGGCGCGCACGTGGGCAATCTGGACGACCTGCAGCGCGCCATGGACAGCGCCTACACCACGAACAGCTTCGCCTACACACTGGGTCATCCCGATCAGAAGGTACGCCACGAGCTGCTGGCCTGGCGCACGGAGCTGAACCTCACGCCGCGCTCGCGGCTCGATGTCGCGTACGGCTTCCAGTACAACGACCGGCAGGAGTTCGACAATCACGGCTTCGCGGTGGGCAATCGTCCGGCCTTCGCGCTGGAACTGTATACGCACACGCTGGACGTGAAGTACCACCACCCGCCCGTCGGCAGACTGGCGGGAACCATCGGCTTCAGCGGGATGCGTCAGGGCAACCTGTCGCCGGGGCGCTCGTTCCTGATTCCGCAGTACCGGTTGTATGCGGGGGGCGTCTACGCGCTGGAGGAGCTGAGTCTGGACCGGCTCACGCTGACCGCGGGCGCGCGTTACGACGACCGCTGGCAGCACGCGTACCAGTTCGGCGCGCCGGTGGTCGTGAGCCCGGAGGACCGGCATACGTACCTGGGCGCGTCGGGCTCGCTGGGCGCGTCGTGGAAATTGAGCGGCAGCTGGTCGCTGGGCGGCACCGTGGGCCGGGCCTGGCGTCCGCCCAACGTGAACGAGCGCTTCAGCCAGGGCGTGCACCACGGCACGGCGCAGTACGAGATCGGCGACCCGTCGCTGGGTCCGGAAAGCTCGTTCAACGTGGACGGCACGCTGCGCCACCTGAGCGCGCGCACCCGCCTGGAGCTGAGCGCATACCGCAACCAGATCGACGGTTTCATCTTCCTGGAACCGCGCGACCCCGTCGTCACCGTGCGCGGCGCCTATCCCGCATACGACTACGCCCATGCTAACGCCCTGTTAAAGGGCCTCGAGATCACCGGAGAGCTGACGCCCGCAGCCTGGCTCTCGTTCTACGGCAATGCCAACATCGTGCGCGGCAGCGATCGGGCCACGGGTGCCGCGCTCTACGACATGCCGGCCGACCGCATCACGGCCTCGGTCCGCTTCACGGGTGGCAGCGGGGAGCATCTGCTGGGGCCGTGGCTGGAGATCGGTACCACGCAGGTGCTGCGGCAGACCCGCGTGCCGCCCGTGACCATCTACAAGCTGCCCACCGCCGGCTACGGCCTCTACAACCTCGAGCTGGGTGCGGCCGCGCTGCACGTCGGCGAGCTGCACGTGGAGCCCAGCCTGGCCCTGCGCAACGTGTTCGACACGCGCTATCGCGACTATCTGAGCCGCTATCGCCTGTTCGTGGATGAGCCGGGGCGCGACGTCGTGCTGCGCTTCACCGTGCCCTTCCATGAAACAGGGCGTTAGAAGCAGCAGGCGGGTGGCGAAACCGCGCCCGTCCATACGACCATCAGGAGGGCTGGCCATGAGCGCAGGGGAGGTCTGCCGTCGCAACGTTCTGTTCCCACTCGTCATGGGCGCGCTGCTCGCAGGCGCGGCCTGCGACAATCCCGCCGCACCCATTCGAGGGCGCCGGCGATCCCGAGAACATCTCGCGCGTCACCATTACGCTCACGCCGATCGGTGGCGGGGGCGCCGTGTCATCGGTGCGGGTGGATCCGGATGGCACGCAGCTGCCCAAGCCGGTGGGTGCGGCGCAGGGCGTGCTCGCGCTGAACAAGAGCAAGACCTATGACGGGACCGTCGAGCTGCTCAACGATCTGGACTCGAAGAACGTGATCAACATCACCGACGAGGTACGCAAAGAAGCGAACTTCCACCGCTTCTTCTACACATTCGACTGCGGCGGCGTCACGGTTCCGGTGTCGAGTCTGGATCTGGACACGCAGACGCCCACGCCGCAGCCGGTGGGTCTGAAGTTCCAGGTGGTCGTGGATGCGAATGCGCCGACCACGGCCAGCTGCAACCTGCACGTCGAGCTGCACCATTTCGAGGCTGCCAAGGGCGATGGTCTCGGCTCGACGTTCGACACGGACCTCAGCATCGATTTTCCGGCGAGCGTGAACTGACCGACGTCGAGCGCAGCCGCGTCGCGCCGGCGGCGGGAGCCCCGGCGCCCGGCGGCCCGCCGCCGGCGGCGTGGTGTAGCGCTGGCGCACCGCAGTAGCTTGCGGAGGACGGGATGCGCGCGTTCCTCGATATCGACTGCGCGATCGGACGGACTAGCTGATGCCGACGAACGATCTGTCGACGCTGGTTCACCTCGTTGGCTTCGTGACGGGCGCCGCGCTGTACGCCATGGTGGGTGCCATGGCAGTGCGCGGGCGCACGCGACGGGCGAGCGAGGGACCACGTGCGTATGCTATCGACCGCATGGCAGTCGCCACGGCCGGCCTGGGTGTGGTGTGGAACATCGGTGGGCTGGCGGTCTACGGACTGCGCGATCTCGCCGGCACGACACCATCGGCGTGGGCTGTGGCCATTGCATTCGGCGCGCTCGGCTTCCTGCCCGCCGTGGTGGTGCACGCGGCATCGCAGAATCTTCCGCGCGGGCGTGGTTCGCGCGCGCTGGTGGCCACTTCGTATGCGCTCAGCGGCGCGGCCGCACTCATGCAGTTCGAGGCCGCCGCGGTACAGCACGTGGCACCCAGTCGTTTCGGACTGCTGCTGCTGTCCGCGGGATACGCGACACTCACGGCCGCACTCGCCGTCCTCACACGACGCCGGCCGGGCTGGCGGCGAGGCCTCTCCGGCGTCGCGCTCGCCGCCTTCGCCGTGATGGCACTGCACCAGAGCCTGCACGGCAGCGAAGCGGATCGCTGGTGGGTCGAGCTGGTCGGTCACCACGCATCGATTCCGCTGGCAATCGCGATTCTCTACCAGGACTACCGCTTCGCGCTGGCGGATCTCTTCCTCAAACGTGTGCTCGCGCTCGTGGCCGTCCTCCTCATCATCATTGCCGGCTACTTCTCGATCGTGGTGCCGTTCGTGCTGCCACAGCTGTCCGCTGACCCGCTGGACCCGCGGGCGGTGGGCGCGCTCGTCACGCTGTGGCTGGCCATCGCCGTGTCCTATCCGGCACTGCGCATGGGCGCCAGCCGCTTCGTGGATCGCGTAGTGCTGCGCCGCGTGGACTACCGCCGCGTGCGCGCGGAAATCGTTGCGGCCGTAGCGGCGCTGGACAGCGAGATCGAAGTGCTGGAGGCGACGTGTCGGCTTCTGGGTCCTGCGCTTTCCGTTCGCCGCCTCGCCTGGTCGGAAGTCGAAGCGCCGACCGCGGCATGGCCGCCCATCAACGTGGTGTCGCGCGAAGGACGGCAGGAAGCGACGGCCAAGGTCGCGACCGCCGAGCTGCCCTCGTACATCCTGCAGATCTCGGGACTCGAGGGCGGTCGCGTTCTGCTCAGCGACGATCTGCGCATGCTGGAATCGGCAGCGGTCGCTGCCGGGCAACGCATTGATGCATTGCGCCTCGCCCGCGAGCGCGTCGAGCGGCGCATGCACGAGAACGAAATCCTGCAGCTGGCCACCGAAGCCGAGCTGCGGGCACTTCGCGCCCAGCTCAACCCGCACTTCCTGTTCAACGCGCTGACCACCATCGGATACCTGATGCGCGCGGCGCCGGATCGCGCGCTCCAGACATTGTACCGGCTAACCGAGTTGCTGCGCGCCGTGCTGCGCCGCGTCGATGGCCGATACGTGACGCTGTCCCAGGAGATCGAAATCGTCGAGGCCTACCTGGCCATCGAGCGGGCCCGCTTCGAGGAACGCCTGCGCGTCACGATCGATGTGCCGCCCGAGCTGGCCGGCGTATCGGTGCCGCCGCTGATCCTGCAGCCGCTGGTGGAGAACGCCGTCAAACACGGCATTGCGCCGCGCGCGGCGGGCGGCTCGATCGTGGTGCAGGCCCGAGCGGAGCACGAGGTCACGGGGGGCGACGCGCTGCGTGTCAGCGTGTTCGACACGGGCGTGGGCGTAACCCAGGTGGAGCTGGAGCGACGGCGCAGCCAGGGCATCGGCCTGTCCAGCGTGCAGCGGCGCCTCGAGCAGCTGTTCGGCGGGGATGCGTCCATGGCTGTGCGCAGTGCGCCCGGCGTCGGCACGACGGTCGAGCTGCGCATGCCGCTGATCGGCGCCCCGGAAGCGGTCGACTCGGCCGTGGGTGTGCCGTCATGACCGGCAAACTCCGTGTTGTCATCGCCGATGACGAGCGGCCGGCGCGCACGTTCCTGGCCGACCTGCTGCGCGCGTGCGACGACGTGGAGCTGGCGGGCGAGGCGAGTTCGGGGTCGGAGGCTGTGCGCGTGATCGAGAGCGTCGAGCCGGACCTCGCGCTGCTCGATCTGCAGATGCCCGAGATCGATGGCCTGGGCGTGGTGCGACTGCTGAAACGGGATTGCGTGCCGCTGGTCGCATTCGTGACTGCATACGACGAATACGCGGTGCGCGCGTTCGAGCTGAACGCCATCGATTACCTGCTCAAGCCGGTCGAGCCGGCCCGGCTGCGGCGCACGCTGGCGCGCGCGCATGAGAGGCTCGAGCAGTCGGACTACCAGCCCGGCGAAGGCGCGATCCGGCTGCGCGCGGCCATGGTGGACTACGAGGTGGGAACGCGCACGGGCTACCTGCGGCGCATTCCCGTGCGCCGCCGCGACGACATTGTCATCGTGCCCGTCGATCAGGTCGCATCCATCATCGCGGAGGGCGAGCTGCTGCACCTCACGCTCGGATCGGGCGAGCGCCACACCATCACGTTCCGGCTGAAAGACCTGGAAGCCAGGCTCGACCCCGCGCAGTTCGTCCGCCTCTCGCGCGGCACACTTGCCAACATCGACATGGTCCAGCGCGTGAGCCCCATGCCCGGCGGAACCTACGTCGTCACTCTCAGCAACCGGCAGCAACTCAATGTCAGCCGCATCCGCGGGCGCATTGTGAGGCAGCAGCTGCTGCGCCTGTGACGAGGAGTTCGCAGACGTGTGGCGAGCGCGCAGAGGGTAGGGCGCAGGAATGGAACGGGCTCACTGCGGGGAACGCGGAGTATCCGGGGAGCGCATGAGGTCACGCGGAGAACGCAGAGGACGCGGAGAGGGGGATCATCTCACACGGAGGCCACGGCACAGAGGCGTGGCTCGACGCGGACATCGGGGCTCCGGCGTTCAGCCGTCGCAACGGGGCGATGGGCAAGTAACAGTGTGTCAGGAGACGTACCTGCACGAAGGACAATGTGGGCGGGGTTGAGCGGGAGGCAGCAGGCCGGGGTTGCAGCGCGCAGCGGCAGCTGCGGCAGGGTGGGCGGCGTGGCGTGAACCGCATGCTGCTGCCGGCGGCGCTCGGCGCGCTCGCCCTGATGGCGATGCCGTCGCGTGCTTTCTGCCAGGGGCGCTACCTCAAATCGGACGTTGGACACCCGGTCCGCATTGGCGATGCACTGCCGGAAGAGCAGGGCGAACTCCACCTGCACCTGCCCGGCGCGCGGTTCGAGCGCTTCGATTCCGAGATCGGACGGTGGCGTTTCGAGCCGGGCCTGTCGTACGGCATCCTGCCTCTTACTTCCATCGAGGTCAGGACATCGTTCGTGTATCGCGAGCCGGGTGCGGTGCCCCGCTGGGGAATGAGTGGCGCGGGTTTCTCCCTGTTTCAGGGAGTCTTCACACAAGCGAAGCGACGACCCGCCGTCGCACTCGAAGGCGACTGGTACGAGCCGGTCGGCGGCGCCCGAAGCGGCGGCAGGGCTATCACGCTGCGCAGTCTTACGTCGTATGACTTCGGCGTCGTGCGCGTGCACTTCAATGCGCAGTTCGGCAGCTACGCGGTTGATCTGCAGCCGCAGCTCAAAGCCTGTACACTGGCAGACATTGCCTTTGGCATACCGTGCAGCGGCAAGGCACCCAGGGCGCCTCCCGATGTGCCGTGCGGCCCAGCGCCGAACGACGCGGTGATCCATGCTGCCCAGACCTGCGTCTCGGGTTCGGGAACGGCAATCCTGGATCCCACGAGCCAGGTTGTCCCGGCAATCGTCCGGTTGCGCAACCGGCACTGGGTCGCGGGCGTTGCCGTGGATCACGACTTCACAGGCCCGTCACTGCTGGTCATCGCCGACGTGTATGCCGAACGATTTCTCGGACTGCTGGACAAGCCGGACTGGACCGCCGAGGCCGGGCTGCGCAAACAGGTCACGCGCGAGTCGGGTGTGGAGGCGTCGCTGGGGCGCCATTTCTACGGGACGGTGCATTCCTGGATCCTGAATGTCGGCGCTTCTCTCGAAACACGCGCTCACTTCTGATCCACACAAGGTCGTTCCTCAGGAAGCGGCACCGCCGCGACTCGGCGCAAGCCGATCAGAACCATCCAACACCGCATTATCAGAAGACGCGCGTGTCACTGCACATGGGTGCCGCCGCCGGTCTGCCCCGCAGTGAATGCCGTCGCGCGGAGTTCCGGCAAGGGATCCGGCGTTGCCGCTTCACCTGCTCCGATGGCGAAGCTATTGCGGCTCGACCGCCAGTCTCCACAGGCGGAACTGCACGCGCCAGGCGAGCAGCAGTGCAGTCACCATCAGGCCTGCCGTCAGGCCACTCCAGACGCCGACGGGGCCCATGTGAAGCGGGAAGGCGAGGAGCCAGGTGAGCGGCACGCCCACCAACCAGTAGCCGACGCCCGCGATCACGGCTGCGGCGCGCGTGTCCGCGGCACCGCGCAGCACGGCAGCGCCCGCGACCTGCGCGCCATCGAACACCTGGAACGCCGCGGCCAGCAGCAGCAGACGCGCACCCAGCGCGAGGATCGCCGGGTCGCGTGTGTAGAAACCGATGAGTGTGCGCGGCGCGCTTACGAAAACGAGCGCGCACAACCCCATGAAGCTCACCGCCAGCAGGTACGTGGCCAGAGCGGCGCGGCGCATGCGCCTGGGTCGGCGAGCACCTACGTACTGCCCCACCCGGATGGAGCCCGCCATGCTCACGCCCAGCGCCACCATGAAGGTGGTGGAGGCGATGTTGATGGTGACCTGGTGCGCGGCGAGCTCGACCTGGCCCAGCCAGCCCATCATCACGGCTGCCAGTGAAAAGAGACCCGTCTCGAGGCCCAGCTGCCCGCCAATGGGAAGACCCACGCGCACGATGGCACCCAGCAGCCGCCGCTCCGGCGCAATGCCCTCGCCGCGGTGCACGCGCAATCGCGGATGGGACCGCAGCCAGAGCAGCACGGCGCTCAGCATGACCCAGCGGACCAGCGTGGTGGCCCAGCCGGCGCCAGCCACACCGAGGGCCGGTACCAGACCGGGCAGGCCGTAGATCAACACGCGGTTAGCCACGATGTTCACGGCCAGTCCCAGGAAGGTGATCAGCATGGGCGCGCGCACGTAGCCCATGCCTTCGAGGTATTCGCGCACGGCAAGGAACAGGAGCAGGGGCAGGATGCCGGGTGCGAGCGCCGTGAGATAACTCCCTGTCAGGCGGGCGACGACCGGGTCCTGACCCATGGCGAGCGCCACCGCGCCACCGGCCAGTGACAGCAGCGTCAGCGGCAGCGACAGCAGCAGCGCCAGCCACAGGCCCTGCACCAGAACGCGGTGGCACCTCGCCATGTCGCGGGCGCCGAACGCCTGACTCACCAGCGGCGAGACACCGATCAGGACGCCCATGCACACGATCACGCCCAGCCAGTGCAGGGCAGTGCCCAGCCCGGCGGCCGCGAGCGACGTGGCGCCCAGCGGCGCCACCATCACCGTGTCCGCCGTGTTCATGCCCACCTGACCGAGCTGACTCACGATGATCGGGCCGGCCAGGCGCAGCAGGCGCCGCACCTCGCCTGCGAACAGCGTGGCGGCCCGCGGTCGCGAGCGGGGCCCATGCGGGGTTCGCCGCGGAAGGGCGGCCAGGTTGGGCGAGGAGATGCGTGTGATCATGCGAACGCCGAAGTTAACAGCACATTGCAACAACGCAGACAGGAAACGAAAACGGCACGCCTTTCGGCGTGCCGTTCCGATTCCCGGATTCGCTGGATTTCAGGGCCTACAGCATCTCCGAGAAAGCATCACTGCGTGCGACACATCTTCCAGATGGGTCCGCCGCGCCCGGGCATGGGGCAGTGGCCGCCCCCGCGACCCACCATGATCGTTCCGGTGTGATTGCCGGGCTGCGCCAGTGCGCCATCGCCACCGGCCCACTGCCGCTTCGCCTTGCCGATGGAGCCGGGTACGTAGAGCGGCACGTCGTCGGCTTCACTGGGTGCGGGCGAGGCCTCGGGCAGGCTCTCGAAGGCGACCGGCGCAATCTCCGTGCTGGTCACCGGCTCGACCACGCGCATGGGCTCGAATGTGGGCGCAGGCACGACCACCGCGGGCACGGTCACCGGTGACGGCGCCACGGCCACAGGCGAGGGTTTGTCTGCCTTCGCAGCGGGCGCCGGAGCGGCTTCGTGTTTCGGAACCGGCGCGGCTTCATCCCGCGGGATCACGGGCTGTTCTTCCCGAGGCAGCAACGCGATGACGCGAGGATCGTCCTGGCGAGGCGCGGCATGGCTTCGCGGCCAGAGCAGAACAGCGGGAATTACGAGAGTGACGCCCAGACCAGAAAACAGCAGCGCACGGGACCGGGTCATACTGGACCTCCTTGCATCCTGCAGTCGTTCCGCCATTTAAAGTGCGGAACCGTCCAGCGGAACGAAAGGGCGCCGGGCGAGAACCAACGCTCTTCTAACACGACACGGCGGCGGCGAGTTCCCCCTATCTGGAGCTACGAGAGTCGGTTGTTGCCGGGGCCTGGGGGTGGCTGTCGGGGACGGGCGCTGCTGGGGCTCGGGCTCGGGCTGGGGAACGGATTTCAACAGCGGGCGGGGCTGTGGGCGAGGGCTGGGACACGGATGTCGTCGTCAGGGTCTGGCCGGGGACCAGGTGTGAATGCCGGGAACGGTCCTGCCTGCCGGGCAACCCGGTCCGATCGAGTTGGTTCGGTTCGGCAGCGACAAGGCTCCGAATCTGTGCTATGCCGTGTCTCTTCAGCCCGCGAGCCCGGCCGATGCGCGGAGTAGCAAGCCGTTCCCCGGCAGCCAGCCCCAGCAACCAGCCCGAGCAACGCTTACGGAAGCTTGAGGGGGCCAGTAGCCAGGCGCGCGGGTCCACGCGTGTTCCGCGGGCATCGGCCGAGGTTTAGTATTCATGGGGTGTTGGCCGCCGGGTTGATGGATCCGGAGGGGTGATACCGGGACAGACGCGGAGCAGCCGGGCGGTCCATGATCCGACGGTGCATCTTCTGCGACACACCGTTTCCTGACACGCAATCGTTCGAGTCCTTCGCGTGCGGGCGGCGCGTGGCGTTCGACCCGCTGCGCTCCCGCCTTTGGGCCATCTGCGACCGCTGCCATCGCTGGACGCTGACGCCACTGGACGAGCGGCTCGAGATCATCGAGGCGCTGGAGCGGAAGTCGCGGGACGAAGGCCGCCTGATGGCGAGGACGGCCAACGTCGCGCTGCTCAACACGGCCACGCACGCGCTCGTGCGCGTGGGCCGGGTCGACCTCTCGGAGGAAGCCTGGTGGCGCTACGGCCGCGAGCTGCGCAAGCGGCGCCGCCAGTTCGAGCGCCGCGAATCCCGCATCGGCGCCTACAGCTTCGCCGCGCTGGCCTCCCTCAGTGAAGCCATCGGCCTCACCGACAGCGGCATCAAGATCGCCTGGGACAGCAATCCGCATGGTCGATGTGCTGCGCTGGCGCCGCTTCCCGTGGGCGGCATGGGGCGGGCGGGTACGCTGCGATCACTGTAACAGCGTGTTACTGGCGGTCCGCTTCGACCTGTCCTGGTGGCTGCAGCCGCTGGTCGACGAGCTGGGGCACGTGGCGGTGGGTGTGCCCTGCGACCGCTGCGATCCCTGGACGCCGGACAAGGTCTACCGCATCAAGGGCGACGACGCCACCGATCTCCTGCGTCGCGTACTGGCTTACCAGCAGATCGATGGTGCATTCGGACCGCATGCTGCGCGATGCCGGCGATGCGATCCGCGAGGCCGGCTCCGCCACCGAGCTGGTGCGCGGCATGGCGTCGCAGCGCGGCTCGCTCTGGCGCCTCGGTCCCATGCGCCGCCTGGCGCTGGAGATCGCCGTCAACGATTCCGCCGAACGCCGCACCATTCAAGGCGAACTGCGCTACCTCGAGCGCGTCTGGCGCAACGAGGACGAGATCGCCGACATTGCGGACAACGAGCTGACGGGAACGGGCTGAACACCCCAGGCTCGTTTCTGGGGCTGGGGCTCGGGCCTGGGACTGGGAACGGCGGTGATGATGGTATCGCCCCGTCCGATGGGGCTTCCGGCGTCAGCGCCCAGCAGAGCAGCAGGCGGCGGGGGCCGTATTTCCAATCTTTGCCGCATGGCAATCACGTGTTAGTTCACGACCGATGAGTTTTCAGCGCTTCGCCGTCCGGCTGGCGGCTTCGGGTGGTCGGACGCTGATCGAGATCCCATTCGAGCCGACGGGAGTCTGGGGCAGTCGCGACCGCTATTACGTGCACGGGTCGGTGGGTGGGAGCCGGGTGCGCGGCGTGATCGAGCCGAGTGGCGATCGCTGGTTCATGTCGCTGGGGCCGCAGTGGCGCAAGCGAGCGGGGCTGGAGGCGGGTGCTGAAGTGGAAGTCGCGCTGGAGCCGGAAAGCCCGCTGCTCGCGGAACTCGCGCCCGACCTTGCGGGTGCACTTGAAGCAGAGCCGGAAGCGCGCAACTTCTTCGAGTCCGTCGCGCCGTTCTACCGCAAGAACTACGTGCGCTGGATCGAGAGTGCGCGCCGCGCCGAGACGCGGGCCAGGCGCATTGCGGAAGCGGTGCGCGCGCTGAAGGTCGGCGAGCTGCGCTGAGGCGCCGCATGGGTCGAGCCGCAGGGGATGCAACGCCCGCCGCGGTCGAGCCGGCCCCGGCGTTGCAGTGCGGTCGCGAGGGCGGCTCGAAGCGGCGTCGTCGCCTGATCCCCAGCCGTGAAGGCCCGTCCCTAACGCAAGGTTGGGGGCAGCCGGTAGACGCGCGCCACCGGGACATCCATGTCTGTGTTCTCGAGGAAAACGAAGCGACCGTCCGGACCCCACGCGGCGGGCAGGCCGGGGGGCACGCCCGCGAGCGTGCCGAGGTAGTGCCCGTCCGCGGTCAGCACATCGACGGGGCCCGGGCGGGTCGGATTCGCGGGATCGCGGCGCTGCACCCAGATGTGGCTGCGCCCGTCCGCGGCAATGCGCAGGATGGGCGGGATCACGGGATGAAACCACGGCTGCGGCAACTTCGGCGGCGTGGCCGCCGCCGCCGCCGAGCCCATGGAATGCACGCGCTCGCCTGCCATCGATTTCATGAATGCGCTGCGGTCCGCGTCGGTCGTGGGTCGCGTGCGGAACGGGCGTGTCAGCACGCGCTCCAGCGAACCGTCCGGCCGCAGCACGTCAACGCGATACCCATTGTCATGGAAGAGCGCGACGCGGCCGTCCGCGAGCAGTCCGGCCGAGGGCTCGGGTTCGAAGGCGCGCAGGGCGGAGACCGGCGCGTTCTTCTCGGGCGCCGGCAGATGCGCGCGCGCCAGGACCTGAACCTGCGCGCCGGTCGCCAGTTGGATGCGCAAGAGTGGCAGCTCGCCCATGGCGCGGGTGATGCCGGAGCCGGTGAGGTAGGCATGCCCGAGGCTGCCCGTGACCAGCTGCGCGGCGAAGGCCAGCAGCGTCCCGTCCTGACAAAGCATTAGCGGACCCTGCGGCAGGCCCGCATCGTAGCCGGGCCGGATCTCATCGAGCGTGGCGCCCGCGGAATCGAACATGACAAACGCGCGCTTGTCCTCCGCCCACACCGCGATGCGTCCGTCGGGAAACGCGGCCAGGCCGTTCGGGCTGCGGAACTCGCCGGGCCCGGCGCCGCGCGAACCGAGGCGGCGGATCAGCTGACCGTGATCGTTCACCACGATCACCACGCTCGCCGGCGCGTCGAGCAGATACAGCCGGCCGTCGGGTCCGAAGGCGGCGCCGCTCAGCTGCTGGAATTCCTGCCACGCTTCGCCTTCGGCGCGACCCACCGCGTACAGCGGCTCCAGGCGGAGCTCGAGCTTCTGGTCCTTCGCCGGCAGCACGACCGTCTGCTGCGCGCGCAGCGACTGCGCGCACGCGAGCGCGAGCAACAGCCACCCGGCCTTGCCATACGTTGGCACGAGTCCTCACCGGAGAGGTGAACGGGATGAACGCTTCTTCGACCCGCCGCGGACAGCCTGCGTTGCAATCGCGGCGAGCCGACCGCCAACACCCTTGTTGCAAGCGGGGCGGCCTGTCTGCGCGCTGCAGGGAATGCCATTCACCACCCGGCAACGGCGGCCAATCGCCGGCTACGAACGGTGGGGCTCACTTCGCCGTAGTGCAGCACACGCGCGCGGTGCAGTATTGGCTCGCGCACGATGGGCTCGTGCACTCGTGGGCCGGTGCAGCGATCGCGGGTGCATGCGCCACGGCGGGCACCCGCAACCCGTTCAGGAGCGAAGGAGCGTCCATGCGGTTTCGTTCGGCGATTCCCGCACTGCTGATGCTGCCTGCCACCGCGGTCGGCCAGACGCGGTCGATGGCGCAGGACTCGACACTCGACAACCTGCGGCATGCCGCGGGCACAACGACCGCCGCTGCGGGCACACTGGGCCGGGTGCGCAAGACCGGCGAGGGGCCGCGCACGATGCTGCTGATTCCGGGCATCGGTTTCGGCGATGATGTGTGGTCCGAGTTCATGGAGCGACACCGCAGCGAGTACACGATGTACGCGATCACGCTGCCCGGCTTCGGGGATACGCCGCCGCTGCCCATGCCGCCGGAGGGATCGCATTACGCCGAGACGCCGTGGTTGAATTCCTCGATGCAGGCAATCGTTTCGCTGCTGGAACGCGAGCACATTGAGCACGTCACGGTGGTGGCGCACTGGGCGCTGGCGTCGCAGCTCGCGCTGCGCCTCGCGCTCGAGCATCCGGAACGCGTGGATGGTGTGGTGCTCGTGAGCGGTGTGCTGAAGAGCTACTACGAGTCGACGCCGGCCATGCTGGCGTGGAGCGCGGCACAGCGCGCTGCATACGCGGACGGCATGGGCGCGCGCTGGTTCCGGACCGTGACGCGCCGCACCTGGGACGACAACAACTTCATGGCGTACGATTACGCGATCAATCCCCGCCGCGGTCTGTTTCTCTGGCGGGAGGCGCAGGCGCCGGCGCTGCCCGTGTGGATCCGTTATCTGCTCGAGTTCTATGCCGTGGACCTGACACCGCGTTTGCAGGAGTTGCGCGTTCCCGTGCTCGTGGTGCAGCCCGGCTTCGACGATCCGGCCTGGTACGTCGAACCCGGACTCAACTACATGCACAACCTGTGTGTTGACAGCTGGCAGGGCGCGCGGCAGGCCAGCCCGAAGCTGGAGTTCGCGACGATACCGGGCTCGCGGCTGTTCATCATGTTCGACCAGCCGGACGCGCTGGACCGCGTGCTGGGCGACTTCCTGCGCCGCAACGGCGGGTGAGAGGCTGGCGGGTGCAGGGCGGGTGAAGTATCGGGCGACGAACGCGGCGCTGCGTCGTCGCCTGAAATCAGTTGACTTCCCGGATGCTGCGGGTGGGATCGATGCGCGCGGCCCGCCGTGCAGGCGGCAGCGATGCCAGCAGCACGGCGAGGATGACGACGAGCACGGCCGCGAGGAACGCGAGCGGATCGAGCGGCTGCACGCGGAAGAGGAAGCCCTGCAGCAGGCGGGTCAGCGCCAGCGCGCCGGCGAGGCCGGCAATGACGCCCGCGGCGAGCACGGTGAAGCCCTGGCGCATCACGAGAGCGTGAATCGTCTTCGCCTGCGCGCCGATGGCCATACGGATGCCCAGCTCGCGCGAGCGGGAACGGACGTTGAAGGCCAGCGTGCCGTAGATGCCGATGGCCGCGAGCAGCAGTGCGGAGATCGCGAACACGCCGATCAGCGCGGTCTGAAACCGCGGCACGGAGCGGCTGCTCTCAACGCGCGCGCTCAGGCTGGTGTAATCGGTGACCGGAAACCGTGCGAAGCCGGACGCTCCCAGCGCCTGCCGGATTTCCGCGGCAAGGCTGCCGGGATCACGCGTGCTCGATAACAGTACGTTCAGTCCGAACGGCATGGCCTGGGTGTAGGGCAGGTAGATGGCGGGCTGCAGGCCGTCCTCGACCCTTTCCTGCACGGCATCGCCGCTCAGGCCCACGACTTCGACATTCGAGCGCGGGTCCGAATTCGCCGGCCACATGCAGGAGCTGGCCGATGGGATCGCTGTCACCGAAGCGGGCGCGCGCCAGCGACTGGCTGATGATACACACGGGCCGTGTCCCGGGCCGGTCGCCGCCATTGAAGTCGCGTCCGCGCAGCAGCGGAATGCCGGCGAGCGCGAGATAACCCGGTGTTATAACGATGCCCTGAGTGCCGACGCCTTCGGCCGAACCGGGCTGGTCGGGCCGCTCCACGTGCGGCTGCCAGGATGCGGGCTGCAGCGGGAGATTCGATGTGATGGCTGCGCTGCCGACGCCGGGCGTAGACCGCACGACGCCCAGGATCTGATCCCATCCCAGCCACATTTGTTCGGACTTGTACGGGACGACGAAGGTCTGCAGCCGGCGTGGCTGAAAGCCGAGCGGCTGAGCCCGCAACTCCGCGAAGGAACGGAACAGCAGGCTGGCGCCGACGCCGAGCACGAGCGCAAGGGCGAGCTGTGTTGCGGCGAGGACGGTGCGCAGGCGAGCGCCTTCGCGGGTCTGCACGCCCGCATGCACGCGCATGCCGGCGAGGCCGCTGGTGCGACCGGAGCGCAGCGCGGGCACGAGACCGATGCCGCCGCCGACCGCGATCGAGAGCAGCCCGCCGGCCAGCGCGATGCGCAGGTTGACGGCGACCTCGTGGATGCGCGGCAGGTCCTGCGGGCCCCAGCGCCGGAAGGCGAGGACGCCCAGCCGCGCGAACAACAGACCGAGCAGTCCGCCGAGCAGCGCGAGGGCAACGCTTTCCAGCACCTGACTCACCATGATGCGTGTGCGGCCGGCACCGAGCGCGCGGCGGATGGCGACATTGCCGGAGCGCTCGAGGCCGCGCACCAGCAGCAGGTTGGACGCGTTCACGCCGGCCAGCAGAAGGAGCAGCAGCGAGGCACCCAGCAGCACCAGGGTGGGACGGGCGGCGCTGCCGATCGTCTCATCACGAAGTGTGTTGAAGCCTGCACCCACCGGCGTGCCATCACGCAGCGTGTTGGCCGCAGGCACATCGCGCACGAGCTGCGCCTGCGCCGCGGTAATCTCGGCGCGCACCCGGGTCATGTTCGCGCCCGGCCTGAGACTGGCCAGCACGCGCAGGCCGCGACGCTGCCGGTCACTGTATCGCGTACTGCCGGGATCGAGGTAAAGGAAGAATTCGACGTCGCCATGCACGATGGCCTGTGGCTGGCGAAACCCGCGGGGCAGCACGCCGACGATCGTGGAACCGGCGAAAGCGCTGCCGCCCGGGACGGTGCGGCCGATGACGCCGGGATCGCCGCCGAAGCGACGCTGCCAGCCATCATAGCTGATGACCACAGCAAAGCCGCGCTCGATGTGCGCGCGATCGAGGTCATCGCCCGCGCGCAGCAGCCTGCCGAGGCGCGGCTTCACACCGAGGATCTCGAAGAATTCCGGTGTGACGTTCGCCACCTGGATCAGGGCAGGGCCCTGGCTCTCATTGGGCAGCCAGACGCGGCGCTCCAGCAGCGCGACCGATGCCAGGTCGGGCACCTTCGCCTGTATGTCGCGCATGTTGGGCAGCGACATGTTCTGGAGCTGGAGCAGGCCCCCGCGGGCGCCGGTTGCGCCATTGTCCGGCAGCGTGTTGCCCACCACGATGAGACGGTCCGCGTGCGGGTACGGCAGCGCGCGCACGAGCATCGCGTCAACGACACTGTAGAGCGTGGTCGTCGCACCGATGCCGATGCCGAGGGTGAGGACGACGGTCGCGGTGTAGCCCGGGCGTCTGGCCACGCCACGTGCGACATGACGCAGCTCGGCCCATGTGAGGCCCGTCATCATCCGCTTCTGTCCGGAACCTGGAGCCGGGTGGCGCGGCCGGCGTGGCAGCCACCAGTGCGCGAGCGAGCGCAGCACGTCGAGCACGAAGCTCGCGCGGACGCGCAGCGTGTTCCCCTCGCGCTGCGCTCGATGGCGCCACGATTCCTCGATGTCGCCGCGGAGCGTATCCGCATCCGGACCGGCGATGGCGCGCGCGAGCAGTCTGCCAAGCCACGGCGGGCGGGGCGTCGTGTGCGCACTCACGAGTGCTTTCCCCTGCGTCGTGTGCTGCCGGCGGCGAACTGCGGGCTGAGGCGGTGCACCACACCGAGCGACATGTCGGAGAGCGCCTGCACGGACTCCGCCAGCACGCGCGCGCCGTCCGTTTCCAGGTGGTAGAGCCGTTTGCTGCGGCCGCCGCGCTCGGGCGTCGGGTCACCCAGCCGGCTGGACACGAAGCCCTTCGCCTGCAGTCGACTGAGCGCTGTGTAGACCGCGCCTGCCGACACTCGCCTGCCCGTCCGCTCTTCGATGAGTTCACGGATGGGCACGCCGTAGGCCTGCCCGGCGGGCAGGTCGAGCAGTGCCAGCAGGATGAGGTGTTCGAACTGACCGAGTGCGGGCGGCATGGCCTATTAGTACTACACTGCATGTGTTATCGCAAGACTGACGCACTCAGCGGGCGGCAGCGGAGACAGCAGCGGGTCGCAAGGTCAGGATGGCGACTTCGGGCGGAACGCCGAAGCGCACGGGCAGGATGCTCGTTCCCAGACCCGTGGTCACGAAGAGGTGGCGGCCGCGCTCCACGACGTGGCCGGCGGCGTAACGTCGGCCGTAGCGCGAAGGCACGACGGGCGGCCCGTACCATGGCAAGCGCACCTGCCCGCCGTGTGTGTGGCCTGCCACGGTCAGGCTCACCCGGGCGGGCACACCGGGGAAGATGTCCGGGTTGTGCGTGAACAGGATGACGGGTGCGGTCCCGGGCACGTCGGCGAGCGCCGCGCGGATGTCGTGCGCGCCCTCCCAGAAGTCGCTGACGCCGGCGAGCCAGAATCGGGTGCCGCGAGCCTCGATCACCTGCGAGCGGTCGTCGAGCACGGGGATGCCCGCAGCGCGCAGTGCTTCGCTCACGCGCTTCGCGTCATACCACCAGTCATGGTTGCCGAGGACCGCGTAGACGCCGAGCGGCGCCTGCAGTTTCGCGAGTTCACGGGCGATCGGCTCGGGCTCCACGAACCTGCCGCCCAGCACGCGGCGAATGACGAGGTCGCCGGGAATGAGCACAATGTCCGGATGTGCGGCATTCACCGTGCGCACGACTGACTCGAGGTTAGCCAGGCCGTGGCGAGGCGAGCCGACGTGCAGATCGGACATGAGCGCGAAGCGCAGTCCGTCGAGCTGCGCGGGCCAGTTGGGCACGGCGATCTCGACCTGCTTGAGCACCAGCCGACCCGGTTCGACGTATGCCGACCAGAAGGTCAGGGCGACTGGCAGCGCCAGCGCCAGCAGTGCGGCCAGCCTGCGTTTTCTCAAGGCATCCGGACCGGCTTCTCCCCTGCTGGGTGAAAATGGTGACGCCCACAATGGCACGTGCGAAGTATCCCCAGCAAGACTGGCCGAACGACAACGGTATTCGACCCGCCGGCGCTCGACGCACGAGGGAGATCGTGGGGGCTGATTACCCGGTGAGCCCGGTCGCCGCATCAGTCGGAGCGCAGCAGCTCGGCGGGCTGAGTGCGTGCGGCGCGGCGGGCCGGGATCCAGGCGGCCAGCATGGTGAGCAGCAGAGCGGCCGCACTAACAAGCAGATAGGACAGCGGATCGGCCGGGCCCACCTGGTAGAGGAAGGGCCGCAGCGCGCGCGCGCCGAGCCGTGCGCCCAGCACGCCGGCGAGGGCGCCGGCCAGGCCCACCGTGGTGGTGGCGCGCACCATGAGGCGAACCACAGACGTGCCACTTGCGCCCAGCGCCATGCGGATGGCCATCTCGCGCAGGCGGCGCATGACCGCATCAGAAGCGACGCCGTACAGGCCCGCGCCCGTGAGCAGCGCCGCGATGATGGCGAAGAAGGCGGTGATGGCGGTGCGGAAACGCTGCGGCGCGAGCGTGCGCTCGATGAGTGTGGATACGACCTCGGCGCGGAAGATCGCGACGGTGGGGTCGACAATATGGATGCGCTGCCGGACGGCAGCGATGGCTGCTGCCGGATCGCCATTCACACGCAGTACGATGTCGAAGCCTGCCCGCCTGGTCTGTTCCGCAGGCAGATAGAACGTAGCGGGTAGAGGCTGCGCAAGACTGCGGAAGCGCACGTCGCCTACAACCCCGACCACTTCGCGCCACTCGTTATCGACGCGCAGCCGCTGGCCCACGGCAGACCGCCCGGGCCATGCGCTGCGGGCGAGGGAAGCGCTCACCAGCGTAACGCGCGCACTGCCCGCGTTGTCGGCGGGCGTGAAGTCACGGCCTTCGAGCAGGGGCAAGCCCAGTGTTTGGAGGTATTGCGGCATCACCACACGCCACTGGGCCGCGCTCTTCTGCGGCGTGCCATCATGATCGATTTCGATGGTCGTGCCGCTGCCGCCATCGGTGAACGGCACGCTGGAACTGACGGTCGCGGCCTCGACGCCGGGCAGTGCGGCAACGCTGGCCAGCACCTGCGTGAAGAAGGCGCGCTGCTGCAGGCTCTGCGCGTAGTTCGCTCCGAGGAAGGGCTGCACGTGCACCAGGCGCTGCGCGCGGAAGCCGACGGGCTCGCTGCGCAGGCGAAGCAGGCTGCGCACCAGCAGCGTGGCGCCGGCGAGGAGCACCACGGCGAGCGCCAGCTGCACGGCCACAGCGGTGCGCTGCAGCCTGCCCCGGCGCTGACTCATGCGGGTGGAACGCAGCACCGCGCTGACATTTCCCTGCACCAGTGTGAAAGCCGGCGCGACGCCGAAGAGCAGCGCCGTGCTGAGCGCCGCCGCGAGCGCGAACAGTGCGCTGCGCCAGTTCACGGCGACCTCATCGAGGCGAGGCGTTCCGGGAGGGGCGAGAGCCACGAGCATGCGTGTCGCCCAGTGCGCGAACAGCAGGCCGAGCAGTGCGCCGCCGAGTGCGAGCACGACCTGCTCGGTCAGCAATTGCTGGATCAGGCGACCGCGCGCTGCGCCGAGCGCCATGCGCGACGCCAGCTCGCCGTCGCGCGACGCGTTCTCACCCAGCATCAGTGCCGCGACGTTGACGCAGCTGATGAACAGCAGCAGGCCGGCAGCGGTCAGGAGCAGCAGGAAGGGCGGACGCACATTCTTCACCGCGTCCGCCTGCAGGCTGGCGAGGCGGGCGTCGCCTGCCTCGGGCGGTCCGCCGAAGCGGAAGATGCGCGCCGCTTCCAGCCTCGCCTGCTCCATGGTTACGCCGGAGCGGAGGCGGGCAATGGTTTCGTAGTTCAGATCCTCACGGGTCGTGTCGCGCGCGCGACTGCCGGCCGGCACCCAGTAACCCGGTGTTTGCTGGAGGCGGGGCACGTGCAGGCCCGCGGGCAGCACGCCGATGATGGCGTAGCGGTCGCCGCTCAGGGTGACGGACTGCGAAGTGATGTCCGGACGACTGCCATAGCGCGAGCGCCATAACTCTTCGGTTATCATCACCACGCGGGTGACGGGCCAGCCTTCCTCCTCGACACGGAAGGTGCGGCCCACGCGGGGTGCGAGGCCGAGCACGGTCAGCAGGGAACCAGTGGCACGCAGGACCTCGGCCAGCTGCGGGCCGTTGTCGTCGGAGATCGTTTCGCTGCCCAGCAGCCAGCCGCCTGCGGCGACGAAGGTCGACTGCTGATCGCGGAATTCGCGGAATTCCGGCCAGGCGAGAGGGACCTGCTCCCAGGTCCCCTTGAACAAGGGATCGTCCCGCCATCGGGGAATCGAGCGGTACACGGACACCAGCTGGTCCGGCGCGGGAAACGGCAGGCTGCGCAGCAATACGCCATCGACGACACTGAAGATGGCAGTGGCGGATCCGATGCCCAGCGCGATCGTGAACAGCGCAATGAAGGCGAAGGCCCGCCGTCGCCGCAGCATGCGCAGTGCGAAACGCACATCATTGCGCAACGTATCCACGATGGACTCCTTGCGACGTGTTGGTTGTCCGCGTTGCAGCAGGGCGCCGGTGCGCAACAGCGATGGGAGCAGCAGCACGAGATGCCACCAGTACCAGAGCGCGGCGGTCGAGCGCGTGCGCTGCTTCGCCTGCAGGAATTCCTCCTGCAGATCACCCAGCAGCGCTTCACGGAAATCACCCGCCGGCAGCAGTCGCTCGATGAGGCGAACTGCGAGCCGGGGCGGCAGGCGCGAGGGCTTCATGGCAGATCGTCGAGCAGCCGGCCGAGACTGCGCCAGTTTTCCGTCAGCGCGTCGCGCGCATCGGCCAGGGCGCGTACGCCCGCGGGCGTGAGGCGGTAGTAGCGTTTGCGCTTGCCGCCGCGGACGGGTGTGCTCTCGCCCATGCGCGAGCGCAGCCAGCCCTTGTCTTCGAGGCGGGCGAGCGTTGTGTAGAGCGCGCCACGCGCGACGGCGCGGCCCGTCCGTGCCTCGATGCCGTTGCGGATGGCGACGGTGGAGGCATTGTTGTCGAGCTCGCGGATCGCGAGCAGGACGCTGGTGGTGAAGTGCGAGGTCGTCATGGCGTCTACGTGTAGGCAATATGGAGCGTGCGGCCGGCAGGACAAGAAGCGAGGGGCCGATGGCTGGTTCGTTTCTGAGGCTGGGGCTCGGGCTGGTTGCTCGGGAACGGATTCGCGAGGCATCGGTTGTTGCGCCTGCCTTCTCGCGCAGGCGTGCTGGCGGCGCGGGGGCCCACGCAGCGCCCCGTGGGCCACAGCGCTTTCGGCGGTTGTGCGCGGGCGATGAGGAGTGAAGTTTGAGCAGGGCGCAGGTTCGACCGTAATGGACGGTCAGTGAAGGAGGTGGCCGGTGCTGCTGCTGAAGAACCTGCTGTTCACGGTGGTGGTGCCGGGGTCTGTCGTGCTGTGGCTGCCGGCGCTGGTGCGCGAGCCGGAGGCGGCGTTTGCCGTGAGCGGCTGGCGTGCGATTGGTCTGGTGTTCGCGGCACTGGGCGGGGCCATCTACTTCTGGTGTCTCTGGCACTTCGCGCGCACGGGCATGGCGACGCCGGCGCCCATCGACCCGCCGAAGCGACTGGTGATGCGCGGGCTTTACCGCTGGGTGCGCAATCCCATGTATCTGGGCGTGTGGAGTGCGGTGCTGGGCGAAGCGCTGCTCTATCGCTCGCGCAATCTGCTGATCTATCTCGTCATCCTCATGCTGTTGCAGTATCTGTTCGTGCGCTTCTACGAGGAGCCGGCGCTGCTGCGGAGATTCGGCGAAGCGTACCGGGAGTACTGTCGCAGGGTGCCACGCTGGGTGCCGCGCGTGCCACGCTGACGGTCAAGGCGCTGCGCGGGGCGAGGGACAGTTGCTAATCGCGCGTCAGTTCTCCCCTTCCAGCACAGCGGTGATGCGCCGCGGCCGTGCTCACGCTGGCGCTGGGCAGGAGGGCAACCACCGGCTGGGCGGGTCGGGCGCGCCCGGCGCAACCGGAAAACCACTGTCCCCCACCGTCGCGCATCAAGGTCACACGCAGCGACGGGATTCTCTGCTCCATTTGGGTGGGTGGGGTGGGAGTGCCGTTCGTGCGATCCTCGTTTTGAGGATTCCACTGGCAGTGGGCGTGAACGAACGTGATCCGGAGGTCGATTTGATGGCGATGCACATCGCGCTGCTGCGGGCCGTGAATCTGGCGGGCCTCAACAAGGTGGGCATGGCGGATCTGCGCGCCCTCGCCCAGGACCTGGGCCTGGAGGAGCCGCGCACGCTGCTGCAGAGCGGCAACCTGGTGTTCCGCAGTGATCAGCGCGCCGACCGGCTGGAGAAGCTGCTGGAGGACGCGACCAAGGAGCAGCTGGGCGTAGCGACCGACTTCTTCGTGCGCAGCGCGAAGGAATGGCGCGCCGTCACTGAAGGCAATCCGTTTCCCGCCGCAGCGAAGGCCGATCCCGGCCATCTGCTCGTGATGACACTGAAGTCAGCACCCACCTCCGCACGCATCAAGGCGCTGGCCCAGGCGATATCGGGTCGCGAGGCCGTGCGCGGCACGGGCGGCCGGCACGTCTACCTGGTGTACCCGGACGGGGTCGGTCGCTCGAAACTGACGACTGCGCTGATCGAGAAGAAGCTGGACACGCGCGGTACCGCGCGGAACTGGAACACCGTTCTCAAGCTGGCGGCGCTGGTTGAGTGATCGCGAGACCGTCTTCTGGGGCTGGGGCTGGGGCGCTGGGGAACGGAAGTGTCGAACGGATTGAAGTCGTTGCTGGGGCTGGTTGCTGGGCTGGTTGCTCGGGAACGGACGACAGTGTTCCTGGGTGTGCCGCTGGAGAAGTGACTCCCGGTACGTGTTGACCGCGAACACTCGTACGCGGCGGAGGCGGCGGTGCGCGTGAATCCAGGCGGAACATCGTCGCCTGAAACACACGCACCGGAAGCGGCCCGACTCGAGAGTTCCCCGGCCCAAGCGATGGGCGCCGCTTCAGTCCGTTCCCCAGCAACCAGCCCCAGCCCCAGCCCCAGCCCCAGCAACGCCTTCGCCGTTAGCAGCTATTTCCCGCCATTCTGCTGTGTCGCGTTGAACTGGTACTTGCCTTCCTTGAGCATGCGCATGGCTTCATCGATGGCGGTTTTCAGTTCGCGGTCGAAGCCACGCAGCTCATCCTCGGGTGTGTTGCGCACCATCACATCGGGGGCGACGCCGTAGTTCTCCAGGTTCACGCCGTAGTTGTTGGGCTTCGTGGGATCGTATGTGATTACGAGTGAGCCCGGCGTGCGGATGGAGCCGCCATTGATCAGCGCATAACTGCCTGTTGCGATGACCGCGGCCGCGGTGGGCGTGCCCACGATGCGGCCCAGGCCGAGCTGGCGGAAGCCCATGGGTGTGACTTCGCTGTCGGAAGCGGAGCGGTGATTCGTGAGCAGCACCTTGGGTCCGGCTATGGCCTGGCGAGGGCGGCGCCCCCAGGTACGGGCGCCCCAGCGGCTGTTCCAGAACTGGTACGGCTGGCGCTGCAGGATGTCGAGCAGCTCCTGATCGATGTTGCCGCCGCCGTTGTAGCGGATGTCGACGATGATGCCCTTGGCGTTCCAGTAGCTGTCGATCTCGTTGCGGAAGCGCTCGAGCGATGGCTGGTCCATGGCGCGAATGTGGACGTAGGCGATCTGCTTGTTCGTCTCCTTGTCCACGAACGCGCGGTTGGTGGCGACCCAGTTCTCGTACTTCAGGTTGTTCATGGACTCGACGGCGTGGATACGCACGTCACGGGTGCCATCGCCGTTCGCGCTCTTTGCCACACGCACGGGAATGAAGTCGTTGACCGCGTGGTTCAGGATCTTCCAGTAATTGTCGCCGGCCTTCAGCTCGGTGCCGTCGATGGCGAGGACGTAATCGCCTGTTGCGATGCCCAGCCATTCCTTGTCGGCGGGGCCGCCGTGGTAGATGGTGCTGATGCGGTAGCGGCCGTTGGCGGGTTCCAGCTCGAGGCCGAGGTAGTGTGCACGCAGGCTGGCGGGCTCGGGCCGGCTGGGCGGGCCGCTCACGCCCACGTGCGACGCGTTCAGTTCGCCGATCATGGCATTGGCCAGGTCGTAGACCTCCTCATAGCTGGCGACGTCCCTGAGCATGGCGGAGTACTGCGCGCGTGCGCCGTTCCAGTCGCGGCCGTTCAGGTTGGGGTCGTAGAAGCGGTACTTCATGACACGCCACGACTCGTCCAGGATCTGCGCCCACTCGCCCCGGCGGTCGACCTCGACCGTAAACGCGAAGTTAACCGGCTGCGGGTGGGGTTGTCCGTTCGGGACATGCGGTAGATGTTGCCGTTGCCGCCGCCGCCCGGACCGGCGCCGCGGCCGCGGCCGCCGCCGCGGCCGCCCGCGCCACCCTGGCGGTAGAAGATCCAGCGGCGGTCGCGGGAGGGCTGGAGCGCGCCGAAGCCGCCGGCCGCGACGCGTCTGCGGTCGCGGCCATCGATGCCGATGGCGAACAGAGCCGGGCCTTCGTTGTCGGCGATGATGTGAAGTAGATGGTGCGGCCGTCGCGCGACACGAAGAACTGGCCGACGCCGTTGTCGCCGCTGGTCAGCTGGATGGCGCGGTCCGCGATGCCATCGGCATCGACGTGGATGGGGCCGGCCTGCGGCACTGCAGCACCACCGCCGCCGCCCTGGCCGCCACGGCCGCCGCCGCCCTGCTCGTCGGGCGAGCGGTGCCGGGCGCGCACGAGCGGGTCTTCGGGGTCCTCGGACAGCTTGGCGAGGGACACGACAAACAGGTGGTTGGTGCCGCCATCGCGGTTGGACTCGAAGACCAGGTTGCGCCCGTCGGGCGTCAGCTCCCCGCCCAGATCGCGGAATGGATTCGGCGTGAGGTCGTACTCCTTCGCGGCCGTGATGTCGTAGAGGTAGACATCGGAGTTCTGGTCCGCATCGCTGCGTGTGTAGAGGAGCCATTTGCCGTCGGGCGAGTAGTCGTTGAGGTTGTAGCCGCCGGCAATGTTGTACTCCAGCTCGCGCTGCTTCGCGGCGGCCACGTCGATCTCGAACAGTCGGTTAGCGCCGACAAAAGCGATGTGCGAGCCGTCGGGCGACCACAGGAAGTCGTTCTTGTAGGACTCGTGGTGCGAGAGCTGGCGCTTCGTGCCGGTGGTGGCGTCCCACACCCAGACTTCTTCATCGCCGCTCTCGTCCGAGATGTACGCCAGCTGTTTGCCATCGGGCGAGAACTGCTCGAAGCGCTCACGGCGAGGCGAGTGCGTGACCTGCGTCTTGTCGCCCAGCTCGGCATCCGCGGGCACGACGAAGATCTCGCCGCGGAAATCCACCGCCAGCTGATCGCCAGCGGGCGAGGGCGAGAAGCCGTCGGCGCGATTGTCGCTGCGCACGTACTCGAACAGGTTGTCAGGCGGGTCCACGGACAGGTTCACCGTGACCTTGTGCGGCTGTCCACCGGGCACGTCCAGCGTGTACAGCTCGTAGTCCTCCGTGTACGTGATGGTCTTGCCGTCGGGGCTGATGGACGGGTACTTGATGCCGCCCGTGCGGTGGTTCGTCACCTGCACGGGTGCGCCGCCGGTGGGGCTGATCTTCCAGATGTTGAAGATGCCGCTGCGCTCGGAGGAGAAGTAGATCATGCCGTCCGCGCCCCACATTGGCTTGCCGTCCTGCACGTGCTGGCGGAAGTCGTCCAGGCTGGGGTCCGTCAGCTGTGTGAACTTCTTCGTGCGCAGGTCCTCGACCCAGACATCGCCGCTGTTGTTGCCGCGGTAGCCGTGACGCGTGTCGTTCATGCCGAAGCGATCGAAGGCGACCAGCGTGGCATCCTGCTTCAGCATGCCCGAACGGCCGAAGTCCATGGGCATCGCGGTGGGAATGCCACCATCGATGGGCACGACGTAGAGCGGTGAGCCGAACGGGTGGCTGCTGCGGTTCGAGGTGATGACGACGCCTTTGCCGTCGGGCGTCCAGTACTGCACGAGGTCGTCGCCGGGATACCAGGTCAGCTGCTTCGGCTCGCCACCGGCGGCGGGCATCACGTAGACGTCCATGTTGCCCTGGCGATCGCTGGAGAATGCGATCCACTTGCCATCGGGCGAGAAGCGTGGCGTCACATCGTGTGCGGGGTTGGCGGTGAGCCGGCGGGGATTGCTGCCGTCGGCGTTCACCAGCCAGAGATCGCCCTGGTAGGAGAAGGCGATGGTGCCGCCGTAGAACTGCGGATCGCGCATGAAGTGGATGGGATCCGCGGCCCTGGCGGTGGGTGGTGGTCCTGCGGGCCGTGCGGAGGCCAGCAGGAACGCGAAGGGCAGCAGTGGCAGACTGATGCCTAACACACGGTTGGAAGACATGGGGGGCCCCCGTGCAGGTGAGTGGGCAGAGGCGGCGGGAGCGCGCCGGGAGGCGGCGGCGCCCGCGTCGTTGCCTTGCGGCCGAGGTGCGGGAATATAGGGGGGTGGGGGGTGGCGGGCACGCCGGACCGTCTTGGCGTTCTTTCCTTAGGCCACATTCAGCTATCCCCGGAGGCGACGCCGGGGCACACTACCGTCCTGGTGCTGCGCTACACGCCATTCTAACCGTCAGACGCCAGGACTCCATGGCGGCCAGGAGCAACAGCGTGGTAGATCCGGCCGACCTCGCTGCCGCGGCAATGTCTGCATTGGCCAAACCCAACAACGCCAAGACGGTCCGGGTCCAAAGACGAACGCCAGGACGGTCCGGACGTCGGGGCCTACGGCTGCTTCCAGAGTGAGTCGCGGACCGTGTCAATGCGCAGGAGGGTCAGTGCGCCGGCACCCGGACGGCGCGTGCTGAGGTAACGCAGAAACGCGTGGATCGTGTCGTTCCAGCTCTGGTTCTCCGCTCCGACGGTCACCAGCCGGCCGCCCTGCCAGCACCCCACTTCCATGCTGTGGATCATACCTGCCATGCCGCCCACACCGTGGGTGCGCAGACAGTGCGTGCCGGCGAGCGGTTCGGGGTTGCCGAGGTTCGTCAGCACGGTGTCGTCCACCAGCCGGTGCGTCGCCGACTGCCAGCGCCAGTACTGCCAGCCCTCGTTGCCTGTGGCGCCCCACCACTCCAGCAGGCCCAGCTCGCGCGTGCCGTCGAAGTCCAGGTCGATCGTATGCAGAAACGCTTCGCCGCGGGGCGGCGGTTCGGCGCCTGCTCCGCCGAGGTCCTGCGTGGAGCCGTCGGCGTACAGCGCGCGCAGGTCCTTGATGTAGGTGAGCCCGCCCTCCATGGAATCGACGGCGAGGACGATGGTCACGTCCTCGCCCGCGGCGAGGGAGCAGCGCCAGCGCTCGCCATCCCGCAGCTTCGCGTTGACATCGTTGGGGTTCACGGGCAACACCGGATCGAGCGGCACGCAGTCCAGCGCGGTGTCGCCCGGCGGATAATCGAACGTCAGCATCTGCTCGACCAGCGCGCCCGGCGGCAGACTGTCGAGAGCGGCGGCGGGCGCCGCTGGTGTGGACGAAGCTGTCGCGGTTGCTGCGCCGGCCGAGCCGCGGGTTGGAGGCAACGCCGAAGACGCGGCGGGCGGTGCGTCGCCTGCACCACACGCGAGCAGCGTCACGATCAGGCTGGCAACGGCGAGCGTACACGGGAGCATGGCCGGACGCCCGCGCCCCGGCTCGGGGCGGCGAGACTCTCGCCCACAGGTGTCGAGCATGGCATCAGTCTCGACGCCGGCAATATGGGAGACAAGCGCGATCGGGTTGGACCGGCATGGGGCGGGGCGAGTAGCTTGTCCCGCATTCTCCCCGCGCGCTCGCGCGCACTGCAAGGAGGGGGTAATGGGTGAAGTGCTGCTGGGCATCATGATGCTCCTGGTCGGAACCGCTGTGCGACTGCTGGGCCGCGCCACGGCAGACACCAGCGCGAAGCGCACCCGCCATTCGCCTGCCGCCGTACGCCTCGCGGGGACTTTCGTGATGATCCTGGGTGCCTTCCTGCTGCTCACCTCGGGCGTCACGCTCATCGATGTGGGTGAGGTGGGCGTGAAGCACTTCCTGGGACGCGTCGATCCCGCCGTGCTGGATCAGGGCGTGCACTTCGTGAATCCCATGGCGAGCATCGAGAAGATGTCGATCCGCGAGCAGAACTTCCCGATCGACGGCGGCATCGAGCGGATGGATGCACAGACCAGCGAGCAGCTCACGGTCACGCTCGAGGTTTCCATTCTCTATCGCATTGATGGCGCGCGCGCGCCGGAGCTGTACCAGCGCTTGGGCAGCGAAGCGCAGATCAAGAACCGCATCGTGCTGAACGCGGTGCGCAACGGAGTGCGTGATGCGATCGCGACCAAGTCGATCAACGAAGTATTCTCGCCCAACCGCCGTGATGTGGCCGTGGCCATGAAGGAAGCGATCCAGGCCAAGGCGGGCGACCGCATCACAGTGCTGGATGTCTTCGTGCGCGACATCCAGGCGCCGCCCACGGTGAAGGACGCGATCGAAGCGAAGCTGGCGCGGGAGCAGCAGGTGTCGTCGGAGCGCTTCCAGACGGAGATCATCCAGGAGAAGGCGAAGCAGAAGATCGAGGAGGCGAAGGGCATTGCGGAGGCGCAGAAGATCATCAACGTGGACCTGACAGATCGTTATCTGATGCTGCGCTACATTGAGGCACTGCAGAACCTGCCGCAGGGAACGCTGGTGATCGCGCCCACGCAGAACGGCATGCCGCTGCTGCTGAATCCCGCGCGCGGCGGCGGGCCGCACCCGTGACGCGCCAGCAGTCCCATCGCCTCGCCATCCTGGGGGTGGCGGGCGCGGCCGCCGGGTTCCACCTGTGGGCGGCGGGTGTCGAGCCGTTCACCGCCATGGTGCAGCGTCCCGTGCACCTGCTGCTCATGACGCTGCTGGGCTTTCTGGGCCTCAGTCCGGGAATGCAATCGGAAGCGCCGGTGCCATCGTCGGGCACGTCATTGCAGGCGACGACGCCGCCTCGGGCTGCCGTCGCGTGGCAGCGCACCGACCGCGTCTGGCGCGTGCTGCTCGTGCTGACAGCCGTGTTCGCATTCCTCTACATTGCGGTGGAGCACGAGGCGCTGGTACGGCGTTCGGGTCAGGCGACGATGCTCGATCTGGTGGCCGGCGCGCTGGCGCTGCTCGTGGTGCTGGAGCTGACGCGACGCACGACGGGATGGGGCCTCGTGGTGGTCGCGCTGCTGGCGCTGCTGTACGCGTGGGCCGGCCCGCACCTGCCCGGCATGCTGGCGCACCGCGGCTACGGTCCGCGCCGGCTCATCGAGCACCTGTATCTGACGAGCGAAGGCATCTGGGGCATTCCGCTCGGCGTGTCGGCGGATTTCGTGTACCTGTTCGTGCTGTTCGGCGCACTGCTCGAGGCCAGTGGCGGCGGCGCCCTGCTCATTGCACTGGCAGCGCGTGTCGCGGGTCGGCTGCGCGGCGCACCCGCAATGACTGCGACCGTGGCGAGCGCGCTGATGGGCTCGATCTCGGGCAGCGCCGTGGCCAATGTCGTGACCGTCGGCACGTTCACGATTCCACTCATGAAGCGCGCGGGATTCCGCGCGTACTTTGCGGCGGCCATCGAAGCGGTGGCGAGCACGGGCGGCCAGATCATGCCGCCGGTCATGGGCGCCGGCGCGTTCATCCTGGCCACGTGGACGGGGATCCCCTATGCACGCGTCGCGCTGGCCGCACTGGTGCCCGCGCTGCTCTTCTACGTCGCGCTGCTGGCGGCCATCCATTTCCGTGCGGTGCGCATGCAGCTGCCACGCGGCGAGTCGTTGCGGGGCGAGAGCGTGCTGCCTCGCCTGCACCTGCTGCTGCCCCTGCTGGTGATCGTGGTACTGCTGAGCGAGGGCCGTTCGCCCATGCGCGCGGCGTTCTGGGCGGTGGTCAGCACCGTGGCGCTGTCGCTGCTGCGCCGGCAGACCCGGCTGAGCCGGCACGCGCTGGCTAACGCGGTCATAGCAGGCGGTGCGGGGACGGTGCAGGTGGCGGCCGCGTGCGCCACGGCCGGCATCGTGGTAGGCGTGGCCTCGCTCACGGGCATCGGGCTGCGCATGTCCGAGCTGATCATCACGCTGTCCGGCGGACACCTGTTCGGGGCGCTCATTCTCACGGCGCTGGGCTCACTGGTGCTGGGCATGGGCATGCCGACGACGGCCGCCTACGTCGTGCTGGCGGCGCTGGGTGCGCCCGCACTGGTGCAGCTGGGCGCACCCCTGCTGGCCGCGCACCTCTTCATCTTCTACTTCGGCTGCATATCCAACATCACGCCCCCGGTGGCACTGGCCGCATACGCATCGGCCGGCATTGCGGGTGCCTCGCCGGTGAAGACGGGTTTCACGGCCATGGCGCTGGCGTCATCGGGCTTCATTGTGCCGTTCATGTTCGTGTACGGCCCGCCGCTGCTGCTCACGGGGGCCACGAGCACCATTGTGGTCGCGGTGCTGGGCGCACTGCTCGGCGTCATCAGTCTGGGCGCAGCGGTCATCGGCCATGCCCGCCGCTCGCTCGCGACCTGGGAGCGACTGCTCATGACCGTGGGCGCAGTACTCCTCATCTTTCCCGGCTGGATCACGGACACGGTCGGGCTCCTCATTGTCGTGAGTCTCCTCTTCCAGTCTCCGCGGCTCTTCACCGCGGAGATTGCGGAGGGCGCGGGGAATGCGGCGGGAATTACGGACTGGAAGATCACATCCGTGCGTGTCGAGCGTGGGAATTGACATCATCGTCCGGGCATTCTCGTGTATCTTTCACGCTCGAAGTGAATCGCCTTGAATCTGACGCAGCAGGATCGCGCTCTTCCAGAAACAGAGTTGCGGCACGCGGGGTGAACGGGTACGCATGTGACGGAGTCACGACAGAAATGGCATGAAGGGACGCACCCGCAGAGCCACTCGAAGCGTTTCCGGCACATGGAGATCACGGTCGGTGATGTGATCGTCGATTCTGAATCAGTCTCGTCGTGAATCAGACGTGATGGAGCGGAGTGAATGGGCATGAATGTGACGGTGTCGCACCCCAGCAAGCTGCATGACCGAACCGGCCGCAGAGCGTCTGGAAGCACCCTGCGTGCATTGCGCTCCTCGCGCTGGATCTGTTGTGCTGTTGTGCTGGCGCTGGCGTGCGGCGGAGAGAAAGGGGCGGGGCCGCGGCGGTTTCTGAGTCTGGGCACGGCGGGCACGGGTGGCGTCTACTATCCGATCGGCGGAACACTGGCGAGCCGGCTGAGTCTGCGCGACACCAGCCACACGTACACGGCGGAAGTGACGGGCGGCTCGGTGGAGAACATCCAGCGCATCATGCGCGGCGAGATGGACCTCGGTTTCGCGATCGGCACGACGGTTTACGAGGCGTACAACGGTGGCGGCGATTTCAAGGAGCCGGTCACGCGGCTGCGCGTCGTCGCCCCGCTCTATCCGAATCAGACGCACGTGCTGGTGCGTGACGGCGCGTCCATCAGCGCGATTGCAGACCTGCGCGGCAAGCGCGTTTCGGTGGGACCGGGTGGTGGCGGCACGGAAGAAGTGGCGAAGCACGTGCTCGAGGCGTACGGGTTGAGCTTCAACGACGTGCAGACGCGCTACCTTTCGTTCACGGAATCGGCATCGGCACTGGCGGACGGCGCGATCGATGCCGCGATCCTGTCCATTGGCTATCCGGCGTCCGCGGTGCTGGAGGCGACGACCACGGGTCGCGTGCACCTGCTGCCCATCGACTCGGCGCACGCCACACAGCTATCGCACCACTACGCCTACTACTCGGTCAGCTCGCTGCCTGCGGGCAGCTATCCGGGGCTCACGAAACCGCTGCCAACGGTTTCCGTGCTCAACTGGATCGTGGCGCGCGATGATCTCGACAGGAACGTCGTCAATCACGTGCTGGACATCCTGGCGGAGGAGATGCCGGCGCTGCGGCAGGCGGTCGACATTGCGGGTCAGATCAAGCTGACGAACCTCTACGCCGCGCCCATTCCGCTGCACGACGCCACCACGGACTGGCTGCACAAGCATGTGGGTGCCAACGAGAATCCGGGCGGCGCCACTGATGGCACGACGTCGCAGGCGACGAAGCACTCCTGATGCGCCGGTGTTCGCTTTGCGGCGCGGCCGTGCTGGCTGCCCTGCTGGTTTCCGCACCACCTGCCTGCGCGCAGCTGCCCGCCTACCGCGATCCCGGCGTGCCCGTGGAGCAGCGCGTGAAGGATCTGCTGGGGCGCATGACGCTGGAAGAGAAGTTCTGGCAGCTGTTCATGGTACCGGGCGACCTCGACGACGCCGCACAGGACTGGTCTAACGGCGTGTTCGGGCTCCAGATCGGGACGGCGCCGGACACCGCGGGCGCAGCGGCCCGATCGCCGGCGGCACTGTCGTCGCCTGCCGCATTCCGTGAGGCGGCCGCCGCCACCGCTCGCCGGCACGCCCAGCGCATCAACGACATCCAGCGTTTTTTCGTGGAACGCACGCGGCTGGGCATTCCCATCATTCCCTTCGATGAGGCGGTGCACGGTCTCACGCGTGCCGGCGCGACCGTGTTCCCTTCCGCGATTTCGCTCGCTGCCAGCTTCGACACGGCGCTCATGCGGCGGGTATCCGGCGCCATCGCGCAGGAGGTCAGGCGTCGCGGCATCCGCCAGGTGCTCTCGCCCGTCGTCAACCTCGCCACCGATGTGCGCTGGGGCCGCGTCGAGGAGACGTACGGCGAGGATCCGTGGCTGGCGAGCCGCATGGCGGCGGCGTTCACGGGCGAGCTCGCGCGCGCAGGCATTGTCGTCACACCCAAACACCTTGTTGCGAACGTGGGCGAGGGTGGCCGCGACAGCTACCCGATCAACGACAATGAGCGGCAGCTCGAGGAACTGTACTTCCCACCCTTCCGCGCGGCGCTGGACGCAGGCGCGGGCTCCATCATGACTGCGTACAACTCGGTCGCCGGTGCGCCCGCCACGCAGAGTCGCTGGCTGCTGACAGACGTGCTGAGGCGCGCGTGGGGCTTCAAGGGCTTCGTCATCTCCGGATGCGGCCGCGACCGGTGGCGCCACCGTACTGCACATGACCGAGCCGAGCACGGCGCAGGCGGCGAAGGATGCGCTGGACGCGGGACTGGACGTGATCTTCCAGTCTTCGTGGGCGCAGCACCGGCCGTACCTCGAGGCGTTCCGGCGTGGCCTCATCGCCGATTCCGTGATCGACGCGGCGGTGGCGCGCGTGCTGCGCGCCAAATTCCAGCTGGGCCTGTTCGAGTGGCCGTACGTGGATGCGGACAGCGCGGCGCTGGAGAATGGCAGTGATGCGCACCGGGCACTGGCGCGTGCCGCGGCGGCGGCAGGCATGGTGCTGCTGCGCAACGAACGGAACACGCTGCCCCTCGCCGCAGCGGTGCGCAGCGTCGCGGTAATCGGCGAGGATGCCGCGGCGGCGAGGCTGGGCGGCTACAGCGGCCCGGGTGTGGAGCCTGTCTCGATTCTCGAAGCGCTGCGCGCGCGGCTGGGCGAGGCTCGGGTGCGCTACGCTCCGGGTCCGGGCCGTTTCGCGCGCGAGTATGTCGTGGTGCCCGCGGCGCAGCTCGCGTCCGGCGAGGAGGGCCGCAGAACTCCCGGGCTGCACGGCGAGTACTTCGATAACAACCGGTTACAAGGCGCGCCGCGCGTGGTGCGCACGGATGCGCGCATCGACTTCGGCTGGACGCTGAATTCGCCGGCGCGCGGCATTCCTTTCGACTGGTACTCGGTGCGCTGGACGGGCACATTGACGGCGCCGGCGAGTGGCGTGCGCCGCCTCGGCATTGAGGGCAATGACGGCTACCGCCTGTGGCTGGATGGCAGGCTGCTGATCGACAACTGGCGCAAGCAGTCGTACGGCAGCAGGCTCGCCAGTGTGTCGCTGGCGCCCGGATCGGCGCACGCACTGCGCATCGAGTACTTCGAGAGCACGGGCAATGCCCGTGTGAAGCTCGTGTGGGATGCGGGCGTCGCGAACGACTGGCAGGTGAAGATCGACAGCGCCGCGGCGGCGGCGCGACGGAGCGGCGTCGCCATCATCGTCGCGGGCGCCGAGGAAGGCGAGTTCCGCGACCGCGCGCGCCTCGGCCTGCCCGGGCACCAGGAGGAGCTGATCCGGGCAGTGGCTGCGACGGGCCGGCCCGTGATCGTCGTGCTCATCGGCGGCAGCGCCATCACCATGTCGAGCTGGCTGGAGCGCGTAGCGGCGGTCGTCGACGCGTGGTACCCGGGCGAGGCCGGTGGCGAGGCGGTGGCTGACGTGCTGTTTGGCGATACCGATCCGGCGGGCCGGCTGCCTGTCACGTTCCCCATCGAGGAAGGCCAGCTGCCGTTGCGCTACAACCACGAGCCGACGGGGCGAGGCGATGACTACGTCGACCTCACGGGCCAGCCGCTGTTCCCCTTCGGCTTCGGCCTGAGCTACACGACATTCGAGTACGCGAATCTCTCGCTCTCGCCTGATCCGATTGGCGCCGACGGCTCGACGGCAGTGCGCTGCACGGTGAAGAACACGGGCACGCGTGCCGGTGATGAAGTCGTGCAGCTCTACATTCGCGATGTGCTCGCGTCCCGCGTCCGGCCGGTAATGCAGCTGGAGGGGTTCCAGCGCATCCACCTGGAGCCGGGCGCGTCGCAGGAGGTATCGTTCACGCTGGGGCCGGATCAGCTGCACATGCTGGATGGCGACCGGCACTGGGTGGTGGAGCCGGGCGCGTTCCGCATCATGGTCGGCAGCTCATCGAAGGACATCCGGCTGCGCGGCGAGCTGATGGTCCGGTAACACCGTGTTACATGCTGCTTCGGCCTTCCGGAGCACGCGATCCCACGCTGAGCATGATGGAGCCAGCCATGGATGAGAAGAAGCTGCGGGCGTGGTGGTGGCACAGACAGGGGCTGGACGGCTCGCTGCAGGGCCGCAGTCCGGCGCAGGTGCTGGAGCGCTGCGGCTGGGCCAGAAGCGTGGGCGGAGTGGGGCCCTACCTCACGCTGTTCGCGCGCGCCGGCACGAGCCGCGAGGCGGCGGACCGGGCGGTGGCCGCGCTCGAGATCCACGAGCTGCCCGCGGCCCGCGGCTGCACCTACGTGCTGCCGGCCAGCGACTTCGCCCTGGGGTTGCGCGTGGGCCAGGCGTTCGCCGAGGCCGACATGAAGACGGCCCTGAAACTCGGTGTTACGGAAAAGGAAATCGAGAAGCTGAGCGCCGCCGTGGTGTCGGCGCTGGCGTCCGGGCCGCTCGATCCGGACGGCATCCGGGATGCCACTGGCAAGGCTTCGCGCAGTCTTGGCGAAGAAGGGAAGAAGAAAGGTCTGACGACGACGCTGCCTCTCGCCCTCGGCCGGCTGCAGGCGAGCGGCGAGATCCGCCGCGTCCCGGTGAACGGCCGCCTCGATCAGCAGCGCTACCGCTACGCGCTGTGGCGGCCCAATCCGCTGGCGGGCCGGCACGGCGGCGCAAGCGACTACACGGAGCTGGCGCGTCGCTTCTTCCGCTGGGTGGGACCGGCTACGCTCGCCGAGTTCCAGTGGTTCTCGGCGCTGGGCGTGAAGGCCTGCCGCGAAGCAGCGGAGCCGCTCGGGCTGGTACCCGCCGAGCCCGGCAGCGAGCGGCTCCTGCTGCCCGAGGATGCGGAGGCGTTCCTTGGCTTCGAGGCGGCGGGCAAGCCGCAGTACGCGCTGGTCAGCAGTCTCGACCCGATCAGTGCCACGCGACGCGAGCTGAGCACGCTGTTAGAGCCGGCGGACCGGGAGCGCAGGCTGGTCGTCGAGAAGAAGACGGTGGCGGGCGGTTCGCTGGTGGACCTGCCGGACCACGCGATTCTCGATCGCGGCCGGCTCATCGGACTGTGGGAGTACGATCCGGGGAGCGAGCGCATCGTGTGGGCCACGTTCGGCGTGAAGGACAAGGCGCTCAATGCGGCGGTGGAGGCGACACAGTCGTACGTGCGCGATCAGCTGGGCGACGCACGCTCGTTCAGCCTGGACAGTCCGAAGAGCCGCGTGCCTCGCCTCGATGCCCTGCGCAGCATCGCGTGAGGCACCCGCCGTGCTGACGCGACGCAGTTTCCTCGCGGCGATCGCCGCAGCGCCGCTCGCCCGCGGGTCAATGCGCCGGCCGATACGCCGGCCTGTGCCTTCCGCCGCGCAGCTGGCGTGGCAGCAGGACGAGCACGCGCTGTTCCTGCACTTCGGCGTGAACACGTTCACGGATCGCGAGTGGGGCGATGGTCGCGAGGACGAGCAGCTCTTCGCGCCGTCTGCACTGGATGCGCGACAGTGGGCGAAGGCGGCGCGCGCGGCCGGCTTCCGCGCCATGATCCTCACTGCCAAGCATCACGACGGCTTCTGCCTCTGGCCCACGCAGACCACGCAGCATTCCGTCGCGTCGAGTCCCTGGCGAGGCGGGCAGGGCGATGTGGTGCGCGAGTTCACGGATGCCTGTCGCGCCGAGGGACTCAAGCCCGGGCTCTACCTCTCGCCCTGGGATCGCAACGCCACTGTCTACGGCGATTCGCCGCACTACAACGACTTCTACTGCGACCAGCTGACCGAGCTGCTCACGCGCTATGGCGGGCTGCACGAGGTGTGGTTCGACGGCGCCAACGGGGAAGGCCCGAACGGCCGGCGCCAGCAGTACGACTGGCCGCGCTTCTGGGCGCTGGTGCGGCGGCTGCAGCCGGAAGCGGTGATGTTTTCGGACGCGGGACCGGATGTGCGGTGGATCGGCAACGAGGCGGGTGAGGCGGGGGATCCCGACTGGTCGACGGTCGATCCCGCCGTGGTGCCCTGGCCGGGTGTTAGTGGCGCTGGCGTGATGCAGATGCTGCAGCACGGCGATCCGGCCGGCTCCGTATGGCGGCCCGGCGAGACCGATGTCTCGATCCGGCCCGGCTGGTTCCATCACGCTGCGGAGGACGAGAAAGTCCGCACCGTGGACAACCTCGTCGGCCTGCACTTCACGTCCGTCGGTCGCAATTCCAAACTGCTGCTGAACGTGCCGCCCACGCGGGCTGGTCTGCTGCACGACATGGATGTGGCGAGGCTGGCCGGCATGCGCTCGCGGCTGGACGCGCTGTTCGCGGAGGACATCACGCGCGGGCTGCACGGCCGCTGGCGTGCGGCGGGTCCGCGCGCCGGCACGCTGGAACTGGATCTCGGCCGCAGCACGAGTGTCGGTCTTGCGGACCTGCGCGAGGACATTGCACACGGCCAGGTCGTCAGCGCTTACGCACTCGAGGGCTTCACGGGCAGCGCATGGGTACCGCTGTCGCGCGGCGCCACCATTGGCTACTGCAGGCTGGACCGCTTCCCGCCCGTTTCCGTACGCCGCGTCCGGCTGCGCGTCGATGCGATAGACACGCCTCGCCCCATCCGGCTGCGCCTCTACCCGGGCGAATCGTAAGCACTCGTGGCCAGCCAGGCATCCCCACGCGGTGGGGTGACCGGCACGCGTCGCTTGCGCGATTCAACCTTTTGGCTGATGTACGACAGGCCGGCGGGCGCGCGAGATTCAGTCGCCGCGCGCCGGCCCTGGCGGAGCGCGGATCGAGCAACGGAAATGTGAACCGCGCGGTGTCGCATGATGCTGACGAGATCTGCCGTAGCGCTCCCCCTCGCGCTGGCCGCCCTGCTCGCGGCACACGCGCCAGACCCCAACACCAGCCGTAACCCAACACCTGGTTATCCCGCACCGCAGCAGGCGCAGGAGGCGTGTCGCGCGGGCAGGGCAGTGGAGCCGGGCGAGGCGCTGGAGCGGGCGCTGACGGTGATGGGCGTGCGCGCGGCAGGCGATCGCGTGCTGCACTTCAAGGCCGGGCAGGCGGGTTCGGCGCGTGAGCAGTCCGACCGCTGGTATCCGCCGTACCTCACCGCGATCCGCACACCCGAGTACTGGATCGACCCGCGCACCGGCGCCGAACGCATTGGCAACGAAACCATCTGGCCGGGCAGCGGCGGTGCGGGCCGCGCCGAGACTGTGAGCACGGCCACAGGAACCTGGGGCGTGCGCGACACGATCTTCCGTGCCTTCCCCGTCTTGAGTCGCGACACACGGCGGCTGGACCCGTGGACGACCCTGCTCGACTGGCATGCTGACAGCGGTGTTCGATACGCGGGCGAGTGCAAGTATCGCGACTACTGGCGCAGCGTGTTCGAGCGTGGCGAGGGCACAGCACACGAGCGGCTGTACCTCGACCCGAAGTCCGGCTATCCGCTCAAGGTCGAGTACGAGCAGTCGCATTACCTGTGGGGCCAGCAGCACATTGAGTACGTCTATTCGACCTGGATCACGCCGGTTGGCGGAGGTGCGTATCCGGGCGCCGTGTTCCGTGTGGAAGATGGCGAGACCGTGATCAGCCAGACGGTCTCCGGCCCGACGCTCGCGCTGATCGACCGCGCCAGTGCGCCGCGGCTGAATCCGCCGGAAGGCATGGCGGCCGCGGCGCCATCCCCCGCAGCGGCGGGCTTCCCGGGGGCGGCGGACAAGCCCGACACCGTGCGTGTCAGTGCGCAGACGTTCCTGCTTATAACACGAGCTTACACCGAGACCGTCACGCTGCAGCGTGACACCGTGTACCTGCTGGACGCGACGAGTGGTGAGAGTCGGGCCCGCGACGACTCCACATGGATCGCCACACTGTTCCCGGGCCGGCATCCGGTTGTGGTCGTGGTCACGGACCTGGCGTGGCCGCACGTTTCAGGGTTGCGCTTCTGGGTGGCACGGGGCGCGCGCGTAGTGACGCACGAAGGCTCGCGCGGGTTTCTGCAGCAGGTCACCGCCAGACACTGGACGCTCGCGCCCGATGCGCTGGAGAAGAGCAATGCGCCGCGTGGCGCGCAGCTGCGCATCCAGACGCTGACCGATTCGCTGTCACTCGCCGGAGGGCGCATCCATCTCTACCCGATCGATGGCGCGGCCAGCGAAGGCGCGCTGATCGCGTGGATCCCCGGCGACCAGTACCTCTGGGCCAGCGATTTCGTGCAGACCGTGCGCCAGCCGACGCAGTACGGCAGTGAAGTATGGAACGCGGCGCATCGCGCAGGCATCACACCGCAGCGCTTCGCCGCCGAGCATCTCCCGCTCACGGCGTGGGACGTGCTGGACAAGCTGGTCGCGAAATAGCGCATCCCGTCGCGGCGTCCCGCGGTTCCAGTACGGCGCGCCAGCGAGCGCTGCCGGCGTGCTCGCTGTGCCGCTTTCAGGGCTCCTTGTGCGGCCGGCCGCGCGGCTTGCGCGGACCCCTGCTGCGCCGCCTGCGCGCAGTGCCGCTCCTCGCCGCGCGCGGAGCATCGCCGGGCAGCTCGAGCGCTGCGACCTGCGTGTCCTCGCGGCCGCGCTTCGCATTGGAACGCGCCTTCGCTGCCGCCTTGCCATACGTGCGACGAATCTCTTCCAGCTGCGTCTCATCCAGTTCTTCCAGGTCGAGCAGCGCATTGTGTGCGCCGCGCAACGCACGGATCAGCTCGCTCAGCTTGATCTGCACGGCCTCGCCGTCGCGGTTCTGTGTGTTCTGCACCAGGAACACCATCAGGAACGTGATGATCGTTGTGCTGGTGTTAATAACCAGTTGCCAGGTATCACTGTAGTGGAAGACGGGCCCGGTTACCGCCCAGAGCAGCACCGCGGACAGCGCGAACAGGAAAGTCTTCGGCCGCCCCGCCCACCACGAGGCGCGCGTCGCCATGCGCTGAAACCAGGATCGCCGTATTACCGTGCTCATGACAGGAGTCTCCATTTGCGGTCTCTTCCTCGGCGTGGTCAGAGGCAATCTGTGTGCCGGGTGGGTGAGGGCGCCGTGGAATTGCGAGGCGATCGGGGGCGGTCCGTGTCGGGAACTGACCTGTCTGTGCAGGGCCTTTGCGGCGCGCGCGCGCCCGTGCATGGAGGTGGTGCCGGGCAAACAAACTGCTGTCGAGGTGCATGGAATTGCGCGCCCGCGGACGTATGTCCCCGGATCAACCCCGCCGGAAAACCTCGGCGCCCTCCCCGCTCTCCGCGGTGGAGCTGTTGGAGTGCTCGCCAGGGAGCGGGAACCAGCGGAGGTGTTCGAAGTCGGGGGTCAGCTCGATGGGTGCGGAGGTTGTGGCATCCGCGTCGGCTTCGGCGAAGATGCGTCTGGCTTCGGCGATGTAATCGGGCAGCCGGCTCTCGGCTTCGTGGCGGCGGCGGCGCGTCCAGGTCATGCCCTCGGAATCGTAGTGGACGTCGCGCAGGCTCATGGGCGGGTCGCCGATGCCGCGCGCGTGGCGCCAGAGACCGGTGTGCGGATCGAAATGGTATTGATCGAGCAGGCGCCAGCCGTGCGTGGCTACCAGGTGGACGGCTTCCAGGATGTACTCGAAGACGGGTTCCGGGATGAAGTAGTTGAAGTTGACGCGTATCCAGCCGGGCTTGATGCCCTCGCAGCCGCGGCTGATCTCACGCTCGAATTCGTGGGAGCGGTCCAGATCGATGCCCAGCAGGCGGTGACCGTAGGGTCCCGCACAGGAGCAGCCGCCGCGCGACTGGATGCCGAACAGATCATTGAGCAGCGCCACCACGAAGTTGTGGTGCAGGTAGCGGTCGTGCCAGCGCACCACGAACGACACGATGGACAGGCGCTCGGCCTGGCAGTTGCCCAGGATCTCGATGTTCGGATCGTTCTGCCAGGAAGCAATGGCGCGCTGGATGAATGACGTTTCGCGCTCGCGGATCGTCTCTTCCCCAACAGCCTGTTTGAGCTGGAAGACCAGGCCCGCGCGGATGGATTCCACGATCGCGGGCGTGCCGCCTTCCTCGCGATGCTCGGGATCGCTCACGTAGCGGTGCGATTCCGGGTTCACGTAGGAGACCGTGCCACCGCCGGGAACACAGGGCACGGAATTCTGGAACAGCTCGCGTCTGGCGATGAGCACGCCCGGCGTGCCCGGCCCGCCGATGAGCTTGTGTGGTGAGATGAACACCGCGTCCTTGTAGTCGAGCGCGTCATCGCCGCTCGCGCCGCGCGGGCCCATCTCGATCTTCACATAGGGTGCGGCGGCGGCAAAATCCCAGAACGACAGCGCGCCGTACCGGTGCAGCAGGATGGAAACGCCGCGCGTGTTCGAGACTATGCCGGTGACGTTCGACGCCGCGGAGAAGCTGCCGATGCGCAGCGGGCGGCCGGCATGGCGCACCAGTTCCTGCTCCAGGTGCTCGAGGTCGATGCCGCCGTTCAGGTCTTCACGGATCACGACGACATGCGCGATCGATTCCCGCCAGGGCAGCTCGTTCGAGTGGTGCTCGTACGGGCCGATGAAGACCACGGGTCGCTCATCATCCGGGATGTGCTGCGAGAGACCGTACTTCGCGTCCAGATCGTGAGGAATGCGCAGATTCAGCACACCCACCAGCTTGTCCACTGCCGCCGTCGAGCCCGAGCCGCAGAAGATGACCGCGTGATCCTGCCGGTTGCCGCCCACTGCGTCACGGATGATGCTGCGAGCGTCCTCACGGAAGCGCGTGGTCTGCAGGCCCGTGCCGCTGCTCTCCGTGTGCGTGTTCGCGTAGAGCGGCAGCACTGCGTCGCGGATGTAGTCCTCGATGAAGGAAAGCGACTGTCCGGATGCCGTGTAGTCGGCGTACGTGACGCGGCGAGGTCCGAACGGACCACACACCGCCTCGCCTGCACCCAGCACGGACGAACGGATCAGCTCGATGATCGAGGAATCATGCATCCTGTGCTCCGGAACGGCCGGGAACGCGGGGGCTTCCCCGAACGATACCACGAGACCCGCGATCCTCCAAGCGCCCGGCCTGCGCCGTCCGCCTTAACCACGCGTTCCATTGTGCAGGCGCGGCTTGCCCGGTGCTGTGGCGCCAGCCATCTTGCCCCCGCCTGTCCGGCCGGCTGCTCCGGCCATGGCGGGCCCGCGTTGCGGCGGCAGGCGGACAGCCTGCGAACAGGCCTGCTGCACATTCGGTCCTGCCTGCAGGTAAACCCGGATTTCAACCTCGGAAACAGATCAGGCGACGACTCGTGAGCCATTCTCTCGACGCAGTCTTCCGCCCGCAGTCGGTAGCCGTCATTGGCGCCAGCCGTACACCGGGCACTGTGGGCTACATGATCATCGACAATCTGCTGCGCCACGGGTTCACCGGCGCGGTCTGGCCGGTCAATCCCAAAGCGCAGGCCGTGCACGGCGTGCCCGCGAACCCGTCGGTGCTGGACATACCCAAGGAAATCGATCTCGCCGTGATCGCCGTACCCAAGGACTACGTCGCCGGCGTGGCCGAGCAGTGCGGGCAGAAGGGCGTGCGCGCACTGATCGTTATCACGGCCGGTTTCAAGGAGGTCGGCGGCGCCGGCCGCGAGCGTGAGCTGGCGCTGCTCGAGATCGCGCGCCGCTACGGCATGCGCATCATCGGACCGAACTGCCTGGGCGTCATCAATTCGAGCGAGGGCGTGAGCATGAACGCGACGTTCGCGCCTTCCATGCCGCCGCCCGGCCCGGTCGCATTCATGAGCCAGTCCGGCGCCATGGGCATCACGATTCTCGACTACGCGTCGGAGTTCGGCATCGGCATCCGCTACTTCGTGTCCGTGGGCAACAAGGCTGACGTCAGCGGCAATGATCTGATCGAGCACTGGGAGCAGGACCCCAGCGTCGGTGTCATTCTGATGTATCTCGAGAGCTTCGGTAATCCTCGCCGGTTCACACGCGTTGCCCGACGCGTGACCCGGCAGAAGCCCATCATTGTCGTGAAATCGGGGCGCACGCTGGCGGGCGCACGCGCCGCATCATCGCACACGGGCGCACTCGCGGGCCTCGACACCGCCACCGATGCACTGCTCGCGCAGTGCGGCGTCATTCGCGTGGACCGTGTGGAGGAGCTGTTCGACCTGGCCATGGCGTTCAGTCATCTGCCCGTCCCGCACAACGAGAATGTCGCCATCATCACGAATGCCGGCGGACCCGGCATCATCATCGCCGACGCGTGCGAGGCGGGCGGCCTGCGCGTGGTCGAGCTGTCCGCGGAAACGCAGGCGAAGCTGCGCCGCGATCTGCCGGAGGAAGCGAGCGTGCGCAATCCCGTCGACATGATCGCTACCGCTACTGCCGAGAATTACCGCATTGCGCTCGAAACCGTGCTTGCCGACGGCAACATCAGCGCCGCCATTGCCGCGTTCGTGCCGCCACTGGGCGTGCGCCAGCAGGATGTCGCCATGGCGATCGTCAAGGCGAGGGAGGCGGTGCCGGGGAAACCCGTGCTGGCCGTGCTCATGGGACGCGAAGGATTGCCGCAGGGCCGAGCCGAGCTGGGCGAGGCAGGGATTCCCGGTTACATCTTCCCGGAATCCGCGGCGCAGGCGCTGGCCGCAATGAATCGACGGCGGCTCTGGCTGGAACGGCCTGCGGGTAAGGTGCAGCACTTCAACGTCGACGAGGCGGCCGCGCAGAAAGCGCTCGCGGCAACGCCCGGCAGTGAAGGCTGGCTGCCGGCGGATGCGGTGCAGGCGCTGCTCGCCGCGTATGGCATTCCCGTCATCGCATCGCGTACGGCAAGCACCGCCGCCGATGCCGCCGGCGCGGCCGAAAGCATCGGTTATCCCGTGGCCGCAAAGATTCGTTCACCCGACATCGTGCACAAGACCGAGATCGGGGGTGTGGAGCTGGACCTGCGCAGTGCCGCGGAAGTGCGCGCCGCGTTCCAGCGCATCATGCAGCGCGTGCACGAGGCCTCGCCGGATGCCCGCATCGAAGGCGTCATCATCGAGCAGTTCGTGAAGGGCGGGCGCGAGATGATCATCGGCATGAGCCAGGACCCGTCCTTCGGACCCGTGCTCATGTTCGGACTGGGCGGCATCTACGTCGAAGCGCTGAGCGATGTCGTGTTCCGCGTGCAGCCCGTGAGCGACATCGATGCGCGCGAAATGATCGATTCCATTCGTGCCGCGAAACTGCTGCGCGGTGTGCGCGGCGAGCCGCCCGCGGATCGCGAGCTGCTCGCACAGGTCGTGCAGCGCGTCTCCCAGCTGGTGGGCGATCACTCCGTCATCTCCGAGCTCGACATCAACCCGTTCGTGGTCTTCGAGAAGGGCGGTGTAGCCGTCGACGCCCGCGTGCGCGTGCACCGCCCCGACTGACGCAGCCCGAGCGCCGCCACAGGCCTCGCCGTCTTGCAGAGAAGCCGTTGATCCCGCGACATCCGGCATCCGTCACGACACCTGCACGCGGCACGCCGTGTCCCGGTTATACGTTACCGGAAGGCGCGCAGCCGGCGTTCCCCATCCGGACGACCGGCACAGGGAAAATCGCTTCGTTCTCGACAAGGGAGGTCGCATGAGCCGCAGGGCGCTGCGCATCATGGGCGGTACGCTGATCAGCGGGCTTCTCGCCGTGCATCCCCTGGCCGCGCAGCAGCAGGCACCGCCCACCTGCGACAAGCCGGAGTTCCGGCAGTTCGACTTCTGGGTGGGCGATTGGGATGTCACCACGCCCGATGACAAGCCCGCGGGCAAGAGCCGCATCACCAGCATCCTCAAGGGTTGCGTGATTCACGAAGAATGGACCGGTGCGGGTGGCGGCAATGGCGAGAGCTTCAACATCTGGTCGCGTGCGGATGGACACTGGCACCAGGAGTGGGTCAGCGACAGCGGCGCACTGCTCTCCCTGACAGGCGATTACAAGGATGGCCGCATGGTGCTGACGGGCGAGCGCAAGCTGCCCAACGGCAGCACCGTGCAGAATCGCATTACCTGGTCATTGATCGACAACAGCAGGGACCGCGTGCGCCAGTTCTGGGAGACGAGCCAGGACGGGGGCAAGACCTGGAGCAGCGCATTCGACGGGGTCTACAAGCGTCGCAGGTAGGCGGACCGTCGCGACGTGCTCCGCAGCGCCACGAAACGGAACCGGCCGGGCTCGCTGCCCGGCCGGTTGCTTCTTTCAGCGCGCCGCGTCGTACCGGCGCTGCACCTCGGCCCAGTTCACCGTGTTCCACCAGGCGCCGAGATAGTCGGGTCTGCGGTTCTGGTACTTGAGGTAGTACGCATGCTCCCAGACATCCACGCCCAGGATCGGGGTGTGGCCCTTCATGTACGGGCTGTCCTGGTTGGGCGTGGCGTACACGTCCAGATTGCCCGAGCCGTCCACCACCAGCCAGCCCCAGCCGCTGCCGAACTGGCCGCCCGCCGCCGCCGTCAGCCTGCTCTTGAAGTCGTCGAAGCTGCCAAACTTCGAGTTAAGGGCCGCGCCCAGCGAGCCCGCCGGTGCGCCCCCCGCATTCGCCGCCATCACCGTCCAGAACAGCGCGTGATTGGCAAAGCCGCCGCCATTGTTGCGGACCGTGGTGCGGATCGCCTCCGGTACCTGATCGAGCCCGCGCAGCAGATCCTCGATCGACTTGCCGTGCAGATTGCTGTGCGGCTCCAGCGCCTTGTTCAGATTGTTGGTGTACCCGGCGTGATGCTTGTCGTGGTGGATTTCCATGGTGCGCGCATCAATGTGCGGCTCGAGCGCATTGAACTTGTACGGCAGATCGGGAAGCACAAACGGATAGGGCATGGTCCTCGTCCTTGCTCGGGTTCAGCACTGTCATTCCGGCGTCCAGTGGTCCGGATGTACGGCAGCAGGTCCAGCGGGGCAAGAGTCGGTCCAGCGGTCTCGTTGCGACCGCAGCCGTGTTATCGCGGTTGCGTTACGGGTACGATTGCGGCCGCGCGTCACCGCCGTTCATGGCCCTCGCCGTTCTCGCCCTCCCTGTGCTCCTCATGACCGGCGTCCGCCTCGGGCGCGTGCGGTTTCACCGCCTCGTCCCTGCCCAGCACATACTCGCTCAGCTTGCCCAGCAGCGAGTCCGCACCCGATACGGTGGCATTGAGCAGACCCTCGGGCCGCTCACTCGCGTGTTCCGTGGCGCCGAACAGGTTCAGCCAGCGATCCATCCGCTCCCCCGCACGCATCACGGCGTAGAATCGTCGCCCGCGCTCATCCGTGGGCTTCAGGATGTCGATCGCGGCGGCCAGCACGGAGAGCGGCGAAATGATGACGTCCTTGGCGCCGTCCAGCAGCAGCTTGATCTGGAAAATGGCAAGGTCGCGCAGCACGATGCGCCAGTTGCGCCGCTGCAGTGAGCGGTTCTCCTGCGCCATGCGGCGCGCTTCCTTGCGCGATGGCCACTGTTCGCTCACCGCCGGGCCGGCTCCATGCGTGACGTGTGTGGTGCGTGACTGGCAGGAAATACTACGTGGATCATGCGACGATGTTGCACGTGCTTTCCGTCCGCATGCGTCCACTCACTCGCTGGGCCCGCCCGCCTTGTGACGGTAGGTGATGCGGCCGCGCGAAAGATCGTACGGCGACAGCTCGAGCGATACGCGATCGCCCACGAGCACGCGAATCTTGAACTTCGACATTTTGCCAGCCGCATAGGCCAGCACCGTGTGGCCGTTGTCGAGCAGCACCCGGAAATTGCGGTCCGGAAGCACTTCCGTGACCACGCCCTCCATCTCGATGCCTTCCTGCTTTGCCATGCCCCGCCTGTGTTCAGGAAAAAAATGGCGCGCGCGCTCCACCGACTGCGGCGGCGCGCACGCCCCGACTACCCTGCAAAGATAGCAGTTACAAGCAGGTGCAGCCAGCCGCCCGCCCGCCAGACGCCGGCCGGCAACAATCCGGCAAGGGGATGGCCTGTCGCCGGATGCGTGCACTCGAGAACGGGCGCGCGCGGGATCCACGGCCCTATGGACAGGCGCGGTCGCGAACCACGCACTGACAGCCGGTGCCGTTGCTTGACAGTAGCGCGACCGGCGGGCTAGTCATCCTTCATGTCCCACCCTTGCCCTCGCCACCCCCGCCCGGCGAATCGCATTTGCCTCGCATCTGCGACGGTCCTGCTGCTGGCAGCGCCATTGCGTGCACAGGAGCACCCCATCCAGCTGACAGCGAAGCCCGCGGCGGACTCCGTGCGCCCGGGTGGCCGCGTCACACTCGCCATCGATGCGCAGATTCCGCCCGGCTGGCACCTGTACAGCATCACGCAGCCGCCCGGCGGACCCATCGCCACTACCATTGCCGTGGGCCCGGCCAGCCGTTTCGCGATCGCCGGCACCATCGACGCGCCCGTGCCGCAGGTGGCCGCGGATCCCAACTTCGGCATGGTCACGGAGTGGTACGAGGACGGCGCGCACTTCGCGGTACCGCTGCGTGCGGCGGTCGATGCGCCCGCGGGCGAAACCGTGGTCGAGGCGCGAGTCGGCTACCAGACCTGCAATGCGCGCTACTGCCTGCCGCCCACCGAGGACACGCTGCACGTCGCACTCGCGGTGGCCGGAGCGCCGCTAACAGAGACGTCGCCGGTCGCCTCCAATACACGGATTGCAGGCGACGAAGCCGCGTCATCACCGCGTCCCGCTGCCGCGCCTGCACTGGTGCAGGTGCACGGCTCGCGCGGATTGCTCCTGTTCCTCTGGCTGGCCGCGACCATGGGCGCGCTCTCGCTGCTCACGCCCTGCGTGTTTCCCATGGTGCCCATCACCATCTCGTACTTCAGCCGGCGCGAGGGACAGACGCGCGCGCAGGCGGTGGGCGGCGCCGCGCTCTACGCGGGTGGCATCATCGCCGCGTTCACTCTGCTCGGCGCGGGCCTGTCCGCGATTCTTGGCGTCACCGGACTCAACCGCTTCGCCGCCAATCCATGGCTCAATCTGGGCATCGCGCTGCTCTTCATTGTTTTTGCGCTGAGCCTGTTCGGCGTGCTCAATCTGGCGTTGCCCGGTCGCCTGCTCACCACGCTCGACCGGGTCGCGACCGGCAGCCGCGTCGGTCGCGCGACCGGCGCACTGCTCATGGGCGCCACGTTTGCGCTCACCACATTCACGTGCACTGCGCCCTTCGTCGGCACACTGCTCACGTCCGCGGCGCAGAGCGACTGGCGCTGGCCGGCGGCCGGGCTCTTCGTGTACGCGCTGACATTCGCGTTACCTTTCTTCGTGCTCGCGCTGGTACCGCAGGCCCTGCGGCGATTGCCGCGCAGCGGGCCCTGGCTCGCCACCATGAAAGGCACGCTCGGCTTCATCGAGCTGGCCGCCGCCATGAAGTTCCTGTCCAACGCGGACCTGGTGCAGGGCTGGGATGTGTTCACGCGCAATGTCGTGATCGCCATCTGGTGCGCGCTGGGCATACTGCTCGCGCTCTATCTCGCGGGTGTTCGAATCCGCCGGCCGCACTGGCAGGGGCTGGCTCACCCGCTGGGCGCGACCGTGGCGCTGGGGCTCACAGTCTGGCTGTCGCTGGGCCTGACCGGCCGCCGCCTGGGCGAGCTGGAGCCGTTCCTGCCGCCCGCCGGCGATCGTGCGAGCGGTGTCGTGCGCGGCGCCGAACTGGCCTGGCTGGTCGATGACCTGGACGGCGGATTGCGCACGGCGAGGGAGCAGCAGAAACTCGTACTCATCGACTTCACCGGGTACACCTGCACCAACTGCCGGTGGATGGAGGCCAACATGTTTCCGCGGCGGGACGTGACCCGCGAGCTGGAGAAGTTCGTGCGCGTGCGCCTGTTCACGGACGGCAAGGGTGAAGTGTATCAGAAGCAGCAGCAGCTCGAGCAGCAGCGCTTCCACACCGTCGCGCTGCCGCTCTACGCCATCGTCGATTCACTGGGACAGCCACGCGCCAGCTTCCTGGGAATGACCCGGGACGCGCGTGAGTTCGTGCAGTTCCTCTCGGACGTGCGCGGCGCCAACTGAGGCGAGTCGCGCAGGAGGCAGGCATGCAGACGAGATCGCTCATTGTGACAGCGCTCCTCGTTGCCGGGAGCGGCAGCCTGGCTGCGGCTCGGGCACAGAACGCCCTGCCGCATCTCGATGCCACGACGCCCGCCGCCTGCATGAAGGGCGCGAACGACTGGCGCAATCAGAAAGCGCTCGATGCGAGGAATGCCGGCACGAGCATCGACTACTCGGCCCTGCTCAAGGATTCCCAGCGCATGGCGGCGGAGTGCGCGGCACAGTTCAAGATGGAGTCCATGAAGTCCGCGGACCTGCCCGCGCTCGCGGACCTGTACATGTACATGGGCGACAATGCGGCAGCGCAGCGTGCCGTGGATCGGGCCGTCGCGGCGCCCGACCTGACGCCCCGCCAGCGCGGCGAGACGATCATCATGGCCATGCGCACGGAGTTGTCGCGCAAGCATTCGTTCGGCGGCATGAATCCCCGCCTCGAGCAGCTCGCCGATCAGCTGGATGCGCTGCCCGACTCGCTCATCGACGTGAAGATCACCGGGCACCAGCGCATCCTGGGCGAGTACGGCTACGCCGACGTCGACGAAGGCATCCGCAAGCACGCTAACATTGTGATAGACCTGGCACGCAAGGCCGGCAACAGGCAGGTCATGGTGTACGCCTTCAACGACCTGGCGCGCACCGCCGCCGACTACCTGCACCCCGACTCCGCGCTCATGATCCTGAACGCGGCCGAGAAGGAGCTGGGCGCGGACATGGTGAAACAGGCGTTCAGCTACTCACGCGCCATGTACAACATGGTGGGCACCCACGCCGCCACCATCACCGGCGAACACTGGCTCAACGCGGATGGCAGAACCACACCGGTAACACCCGGTAACGGCACCGTGCTGGTCGTCGAGTTCACGGCGCACTGGTGCGTTCCCTGCCACGAGAGCTACCCGGGCATGCGCCGCCTGGCCGCGCGCTTCACCGGCGAGAAGTTCGCGACCGTGTTCGCCACCGAACTCTACGGCACGTTCGAGGGGAAGAAAGTGACGCCGGAAGAAGAACTGGCTGCGGACCGCGTCTACTTCCCCGAGACAAATCAGCTGCCGTTCCTGGTGGCGATCAACAGTCTGCCGGCACGCACGGCGGACGCGCAGGCCACGGCGGCGGCGGCGGCGACCACCGTCAATGCGAAGTACAACGTGGCCGGCATTCCGCAGATCGTGGTGATCGACAAACACGGTGTCATCCGCCAGGTGGTGGTGGGCTGGGACCACGGCAACGAAGAACGCCTCGGTCGCTTCATCGCGCAGCTGCTGCGCGAGCCCGTGACCTGAAAATGGGTGTGCTGCGGGAAGTCATCACTTTTCCTGACGAGTCGCGAACGGCTTTTCGGTCCGCTTGACACTGGCGGGCCGGGCAGGGATAGTCATCGTCCATGGATTTTCCTCGCCAGCAACCGCAACAGCGCGCGTATGCAGCGGCGACCTGCCTGCCGGCCACGGGCCCTGTCCCGGGCCTCGCCTCGCCGGGCGGCGCCTCGCCTTCCTGACCCGGGACGGAGTGTGCCCGCACAGTCTTCAAGCTCGCCGCCGCTGCAGCGCCCCCTCACACGCGTGACGGGGACCGCCGTTCGCCGGTCACGCAATGCGTCGTGCGCACGCGCGCACCCGGCAGGAGACTGTTAGTGGCAGGCGATTGCTTCCTCGGCCTCGACATCGGCACCAGCGGCGTGAAGGCCATCCTGGTGAATCGTGAAGGCGACGTCACAGCCTCCGCCTCTTCACCGCTCACGATGGCCACACCGCAGCCCGGCTGGGCGGAGCAGGAGCCGGAAGCGTGGTGGCAGGCGACCATCCTGGCCACGCAGGCGGTGCTGCGGCAGCAGCCGCAGGCGAAGGTCGCGAGTGTCGGCATCTCCGGGCAGATGCACTCCTCGGTGTTCCTCGATGCGAAAGGCAGTGTTATACGGCCGGCACTGCTCTGGTGTGATGGACGGACCACAGCGGAATGCGCGGAAATCACCGAGCGCGCGGGCGGTGAAGCGAAGCTGCGCGAGTGGACGTGCAATGCGGCACTGGAAGGCTTCACACTGCCCAAGGTGCTGTGGCTGCGTCGGCACGAGCCGGCCAACTTCGCGCGGCTCGCAAAGGTGCTGCTCGCGAAGGACTACATTCGCTTCCGGCTGAGTGGTACGCTGGCGACCGAGCCCTCGGACGCGTCGGCCACACTGATGTTCGACACCGCACACCTGCGCTGGAGCGAGGAGATCCTCGCGGCGGTGGGTCTCTCGCGGTCGCTGCTGCCGGATGTGGGCGGCTCGGCGGAAGTGCTGGGGCGCATCGAGGTGGCCGCCGCGGCCGCCACAGGGCTCGCGCCCGGCACACCCGTGGTGGGCGGTGGCGCCGACAACGCATGCGGAGCGGCCGGCGTGGGCGCGATCAGCCCGGGCACCGCTGTGAGCAGCTGGGGCACGTCCGGTACTGTATTGGCGCCGACACAATGGCCGCGCGTGGATCCGCTGCTGCGTGCGCACACGTTCTGCCACGTGGCGCCGGGCCTCTGGTACGTGATGGGTGTGGTACTCTCCGCGGGCGGCGCCTTCGCCTGGTATCGCGATCAGCTGGCGCAGGAGTTCCGCGATCACGACGAGGCCAATGCGGCACTGAATGCGGAGGCCGTGACCGCGCCGCGCGGCGCGGCCGGCGTGACCTTCCTGCCCTACCTGCAAGGCGAGCGCACGCCGCACCGCAATGCTTCCGTGCGCGGCGCGTTCCTCGGCCTGAGCACGGCGCACACGCGGGCGCATCTCACGCGCGCCGTGCTCGAGGGCGTGTGCTTCGCGTTGCGCGATTGTGTCGCCATCCTGCGCGAAATGGAGATGTCGCCGGGGCAGCTGCTGCTCACGGGTGGCGGCGCGCACTCCGCCTTCATCCGCACGCTGCAGGCGGAAGTGCTGGCTGTTCCCGTGTGCACCGTGAATCGCGAAGAGGGGCCGGCATACGGCGCGGCCCTGCTGGCGGCGGTGGGCGCCGGCGAGTTCGCCGATCTGCAGGCGGCCACGCGCGCCACACTGCGCCAGGGCCCGCTCGAATTCCCCGACGCCCAGGCGTGCCTCGACTACCAGAAGCACTACGCACGCTACCGCGCCAGCTTCTCCGCGTCCCTGCCGGTCCTGCCACAGAGCTGACCGCATGCATCCGATGGTCCGCAGGCTGCTCGCATCGCAGGAGACCGGACTGGTGGGCGTGGTGCTGCTGGTCATGATAACACTGACGTTACTGGCCGGGTCGCACATTGATCGCAACACGGGCCAGATGGTCAACAACTTCTGGAACTCGAACACGCTCATACAGACGGCCACTGACGCCAGCTTCTTCGCCATCATGGCGATCGGTGCGACCGTCGTCATCATCTCGGGCGGCATCGACCTTTCTGTCGGCTCCATCTACGCACTGGCGGGCGTCAGCATGGCGCTGCTGCTGCGCGCGGCCGGACCCATGAGCGGGAGCAGCGACCATTGCGCTCGGCCTGGTGACGGCGTGCCGGTGTGGGCCTGCTCTGCGGCGTGCTCAACGGCGTATTCGTGGTGGGACTGCGGGTGCACCCCTTCATCATCACGCTGGGCACGATGTGGATGCTGCGCGGCATCGCCTTCGTGGCCACGCGCGCGGAGAGCATCCTGGTGCCGGCTTCGCTGACCAGCCTGGCCAAGGCTTCGCTGGGTCTGCGCAGCACGCTGTATCCGGTGCCGACGCTGACCATGCTGGTGCTGGCGTTCCTGGGCAGCGTCTACCTGAAACGCACCGTGATGGGCCGGCACGTCTTCGCGTTCGGCGGCAACCTGGAAGCCAGCCGCTTCGCCGGTCTGCCGCTCTATCGCATCCAGATCGGCGTCTTCGCGGTGTCCGGTCTCACCGCCGGCATTGCCGCGTTCCTGGGCGCCAGCTTCTACGGCTCCGCGTCATCCGGCGATGCGCAGGGCTACGAGCTCTACGTGATCGCGGCCGCAGTCGTGGGCGGCGCCAGCCTGATCGGCGGCCGGGGCAGTGCGCTGGGCGCCATGCTCGGCGCGTTGCTGATCGTGCTGATCCGCCAGTCGATCCGTACACTGCACCTCGACCAGAACTACGAGTGGATCGTGATCGGCTGCGCCATCATCGTGGCCGTGGTAGTGGACCAGTGGAGCACTCGCCTTACTGCCCGACGGCTGAGTCAGGCTGCCGAAAGCGGCGCCTCGCCGGGTGAACCCGTGAAGAGGAGAGAAGGATGAACCGGACAGTCCTGCACCTGGCAATGCTCGCCTGCATCGGCGCGACGGCGTGCTCGCGCGGCGCCGACGCAGGGCCAGCAGGCGGCCGGCAGGCGGCGCCCGCAAATTCACGATCGCCATGATCGCCAAGAGTTCGACTAACCCGGTGTTCCTGGCGGCGCGCACCGGCGCCGAAGCCGCGGCCAAGGAAGTCGGCGAAGGACGACCTGCAGGTCGACCATCGACTGGCTGACGCCGCCGCAGGAGGACGGCCAGGTGCAGGCGCAGCGCATCCAGCAGGCCGTGAATGACGGCGCGGATGCCATCCTGATCTCGGTCTCCGATGCGGGCAAGATCACGGGCGCGATCAATGACGCAGTCGCGCGCGGCGTGCCCGTCATGACGTTCGACAGCGACGCACCGGACTCGAAGCGCTTCGCCTACTACGGTGTGGACGACGTCAAGACGGGCGAGGCCGTGATGGACGAGCTGGCGCCGCTCATGGGCGGCAAGGGCAACATCGCGATCCTGGCCGGCAACCAGAACGCGCCCAACCTGCAGCACCGCGTGCAGGGCGTGCGCGATGAGGCGGCGAAGTACCCGGGCATCAAGATCGTGGGCTCGTTCAATCACATCGAGACGCCGCAGGACGCGGCCGCCGAAGTCGTGCGCGTCAACAACGCCTACCCCGAGAGTCAACGGCTGGGCCATGATCGGTGGCTGGGCGCTGTTCACGCAGACGCTGCTCACCGACCTCGACCCGGCACGACATGAAAGTCGTGAGTGTCGATGCACTGCCCGCCGAGCTGGCCTACGTCGACAAGGGCATCACCCCGGTGCTGCTGGCGCAGCCCGTCTACCTGTGGGGCTACGTCGGCGTCCGGACCATCATCGAGAAGGTGATCTACAAGAAGGACGTGCCGCAGATCATCCCCATGGAGCTGGTGCGCGTGACGAAGGACAACCTGGCGACTGGGCGCGGCAGCTGAAGGACTGGGGCTTCACCGACGTGCCCGACGCGTACCTGAATCGAGCACCGTCGCAGCCAGCGTGTCCGAGCCCGCGGTCCGCTTCGAGCACGTCACCAAGCGCTTTCCCGGCGTGCTCGCGCTGCCGATGTGTCGCTCGAGATCGCCGCGGGCTCGTGCCACGCACTCTGCGGCGAGAACGGCGCGGGCAAGAGCACGCTCGGACAGATCCTCGCCGGCATTCACACACCGGATGCCGGGCGAGCTCTTCATTGCCGGTCGTCCGTCCGCTTCGCCGGCCCGCGCGACGCACTCGCGGCCGGCGTCGGCGATGGTGCACCAGGAGCTGGCCTTCTGCGATAACCTCTCGGTCGCGGAGAATCTGTGCCTGGCCGCACTGCCCGTGCGCCGCGGCCTCGTCTCGACGCCCGGAGATGGCACGGCGCGCAACCGGAATGCTCGACGAGATCGGGCACCAGCCTCGACGTCGAGCGCCGACTCGGTGCCCTCACCATCGCGCAGCAGCAGCTGGTGCAGATCGCCGCGGCCGTGGGCAGCGGTGCGCGCGTCATCGTGTTCGACGAGCCCACCAGCAGCCTCAGCCAGACCGAGGCCGAACGACTCTACGCAGCTCATTGCGCGGCTGCGCGAGCGCGGCGTCACGTGCATCTACGTCTCCCACCGCATGCCCGAGATCTTCAGCCTGTGCGACAGCGTGAGCGTGCTGCGGGATGGCAAACACGTCGCCACGCATGCCACGCGCGAGCTGTCGGAAGCGCAGCTGGTGCGTCTCATGATCGGGCGCCCGCTGGGCGAGTATTTCCCGCAGCACCCCGACTCGAAGCCGGGCGAGGAGCTGCTGCGCGTCGAGCGACTACAGCTGTCCGGGCAAGTTCGAGGACATCTCGTTCTCCCTGCACGCCGGCGAAGTGGTGGGACTGGCGGGGCTCGTGGGCGCCGGCCGCTCCGAGCTGGCGCGGCGCCATCTTCGGCCTGGACCACGATGTTACCGGGTCGCTGTTCCTGCAGGGCCGCAGCGTGCGGCCGCGCACGCCCGGGCAGGCCATCCGCCTGGGCATCGGCCTCGTGCCCGAAGACCGCAAGCGTCAGGGCCTCGTGCTGTCGGAGAGCGGCCTCCACAACACGTCACTGCCCATCCTCGATCGGCTCGCGCGCCTCGGCTTCATCCGCCGCGCGCAGGAACGCGCGCTGGCCACCGAGTACTTCCAGAAGCTTGCGCGTGCGCGCGCCCTCCGTCGATGCGACCGTGGCCGGTCTCTCCGGCGGCAACCAGCAGAAGATCGTGCTCGCGCGCTGGCTGGCGGCGCGCTCGCGCGTCCTCATCCTCGACGAGCCGACACGCGGTGTGGACGTGGGCGCCAAGGCCGAAATCCACGGCCTCATCGACAACCTCGCCACGCAGGGCCACGCGATTCTGCTGATCTCGAGCGAGCTTCCCGAGCTGATCAGTCTGTCACGCCGCATCCTCGTGCTGCGCGGCGGCCGGCTGATCGGCGAAGTGTCGCGCGCGCAGGCGAATCAGGACGATCTGCTGCGCCTCATGGCCGGCCTCGAACTCGACCCGGCGACCCGCGTTGCGAACAGCACTGTCAGCCACTAAGCTTCACCATCCCCGATATCTGCACAGCCAGCAACAGCCGATATTCAGCCATGAGATTGCACGAACGCTCCGCGTTTCCGCGCGGGTTCCGCTGCGCCAGCCGCAACATCGGGCTGAAGCGCGACGCGAAGGATCTCTCGCTGTTCGTCAGCGATGTGGATGCCGCCGCCGCCGCACTCTTCACCCGTAACCACTTTCCCGGCGCACCCGTGCTGCTGGGCCGCGAAACCATCCGCGGCGGAAAGCTGCGCGCCATCATCGCCAACAGCCGCTACAGCAACGTGGCCACCGGCGACCAGGGAATGCGCAACGCGCGCCGCATGGCGGCTGCCGCGGCCGCGGAAGCCGGCACCACACCGGACCGCGTGCTGGTCAGCTCGACGGGCGTCATCGGAGTGCCGCTGCCCATCGAGCAGATCGAGACAGGCGTGCGCGGCATGAGTGCCGAGCTGGGCGACGATCCGCTGGCCGGCGCCGAAGGCATCATGACCACGGACACGCGGCCCAAGGCGGTGTCGCTCGATGCCGGTCGCGCCACCATTACGTGGGTAGCCAAGGGCTCGGGCATGATCGCACCGAATCTGGCGACAATGCTCGTCTACATCTTCACCGACGCCGCCTTCGATGCGCCCGTCCTCGATGCCATGCTGCGCCGCGCCGCGCACGTGTCCTTCAACATGCTGTCGATCGACACCGACACGAGCACTTCCGACACGTGTGCGCTCATGGCCAACGGCCTCGCCGGTCCCATGCCGGAGCGCGACTTCCAGGACGCCCTCACTGCCGGCTGCCTGCACGTTGCCGAACTGCTGGCCCGCGACGGCGAAGGCGCGGAGAAACTGCTGCGCGCCACGGTGCGTGGCGCCAGCAGCGAAGCGGATGCGCGCAGCGTGGCCCGCTCGCTCGTCAATTCACCACTCGTCAAGACCATGGCCCACGGCGCCGACCCCAACGTGGGCCGCATCCTGATGGCCATCGGCAAGTGCTTCGACGCCACCATCCAGCCCGACACCACCGGCGTGTCCATCAACGGCCACGAAGTCGTGCAATCCGGCGTGCGCGTGCAGTTCGATGAAGCAAGCGTGCGCGAAGCCCTGCGCGCCGACACCATTGACATCCAGGTGCACCTCGGCATTGGCGAAGGCCGCGCCACTGCGTTCGGCTGCGACCTCACGGAGGGCTACGTCCGGGAGAATGCATCCTACTATTCGAGTTAGGCCCCTTACGTCGTTTCTCGGGCTGGGGCTCGGGCTGGGGCTGGGAAACAGCATCATCGCAAACGGATCAACAGTGCTGCTGGCGCTGGTTGCCGGGGCTGGGACCGGGAGACGGCGCAACAGATTGAACGGCGTTGCGGGCGCGTGGTGCCGGGGAACGACGTATGGAATACGCCCGGGCTGGTTTTGCGATTCGGTTCCGGGAGGGGGTGAGGGAAGGGCTGGGTTCAGGGGTCGGACGCGGGCAAGGGCACCCGTTGGGGGGCGGGGGTGGGATTGAATGCACGGCCTGGCTGACTAGCAGGTCGTTTGGGGCTGATTGCCTGGGAACGGAGACGCAGTTGCGAAGCGTGGCCGGGCCTGGCAGCAAACCGCGAACTGGTGGTCTCGACCGACACTCATGACCCGAGCGCAAGGCGGTGAGCTGAACCCGAAAGCCCGACCCTGTTCTCAAACTGCGTGTTAGTAATGCAGTGACCCCGGATTCCGCCGCCCCCAACCCGGATCCCCCAACGCGTGCCCTTGCCCGCGTCCGACCCCTGAACCCCAACCCGTTCCCTCACCCTCCCCCCGGAACTCGGCGCAGGAACGGCCCAGGCGTCATTCCGTATTCAGTAGCCCGCAACCCGGATCCTCCAACGCGTGCCCTTGCCCGCGTCCGACCCCTGAACCCCAACCCGTTCCCTCACCCTGCCCCCGGATCTCGGCGCAGGAACCGCCCAGGCGTCATTTCCGTCAAGCTGTTCCCCAGCCCCAGCCCGGGCCCCAGCCCCGGAAACGCAGTTCAACGCCCGCCCGCCACCATGCTGCCCGGTCACTAACAGCTGACTACCATAGCGCCATTCAGGCCGTCTCGATCCACTCGGCAGGTACAGGCGCATCCCAGTGGCGCTGGTCTTTGGCGCGGCCGGCGGCGCGGCGGCGCAGCGACCAGCGCAGGCGGAGAATGGAGGCGCCGGTCACCAGCAGCAGGCAGGCCCAGACACTGACTTTCTCCGCATCGAACCAGTCCACGGGCCGGTTCTGCAGCTTCGGGTCCAGGAAGATGCCGTGGATGTAGAACAGCACGGCGGAAACGTAGGACGCGTAGTGCACCAGCTTCCACGTGCTGCGGCCCACGCGCCGCCGCAGGTATGAAGTCGCCACCACTACCGTGAGCACGTACAGGCCGAGCGCACCCAGCACGTTCTCCAGCGCCTGCTGCGGCGCCCGCTGCGGCCAGAGCGCGTCCAGCCAGGTCCAGCCGGCTGTGGTGGAGAAGGGAATCACCACGACGTGCGCCGCGGTGAGACCGAGCGCGATGTAACCCGTCCAGTTGTGAAACGTGAAGTAGTTGATGCGGCGGTGCGGCCAGCGCTTCAGCGGATTGTAGTGCACCGACAGCAGCAGCCCGAGCACGATGTTGAACGTCAGCAGCCAAACGGCGAACAGGCCCAGCTGGGCGGACAGCTCGATCGCGGTCATGGCACAACTTCACGGATGCAGGGAACGATCAGGGCACGAGGTCCGCCAACCTACCCCGTGCCCCGCGGCACGCGCAAATCTCCGCGCACACCGCACCGTCACGCGTTGCAGCACCCGTGCAGGCGGACCGGACCCGTGTGCCGGAGCCCGGGCCGGCAACGCAACAAGCGTCGTCGCCTACGATGCGATCAGCGCTTCCAGCAGTTCCACCGCGCGCCGCACCGTCTCCAGATCCTCGCCGGGCAGCTTCTCCAGCAGCGTGGACACCTGCTCCACGCGACGCTGCCGCCCCTGCTCCAGCACGCGCCGCCCTTTCGCCGTCGCGCGCACCCGTGTGATCCGCGCATCACGCGCGTCCGCCGAGCGTGCGATGTAGCCCTCTGCCTCCAGCCCCGCGATCAGTCGCGTCATGGTGGGCGGCGCCACCTGCTCCGCCGCTGCCAATTCGCCCAGTGTGCGCGGCCCGCCGAACACCAGCACCGAAAGCGCCGAACTGCGTGCCGGACTCAGGTCCATCTCGACATCCGTCCGCCGCACCCGCCGCAGCAGGTGGATGGCCAGGCTGTGCAGCCGTGTGGCGGTGTCATCGCGGAAGACTCTTGCGTTCCGTTTCATGATCAGATATTTAGTTAGCACGAGCTAAATAATCAAGGCTCGCATGGCGCGCCGGCAGGACCGGCGAAACACGACGGGAGGATGACATGGGGCAGCAGGATGGGTTCGGGCTGGGGAAGATCGGGCAGATCGCGGTGAACGTGCACGACGTCGACCGCGCCCTGGCGTTCTACCGCGATGTGCTGGGCATGCGCTTCCTGTTCCAGGTGCCGAAGATGGCGTTCTTCGACTGCGGCGGTGTGCGGCTCATGCTGAGCCTGCCCGAAGGCGAGGCGTTCGATCATCCGGCATTGGTGCTGTACTACGATGTGAACGACATTCGCGCCGCACACGCCACACTGCAGAGTCGCGGCGTGAAGTTCGAGGGCGATCCGCATTTCATTGCAGACCTGGGTGATCGCGATCTGTGGATGGCGTTCTTCCGCGATCCGGAAGCGAACATGCTGGCGCTGATGAGCGAGATTCCGAAAAAGCGCTGATCGAGTCAGGCGTCGTTGCCGCGATCCTCGGCGTGTGGCGATCGGGTGGGGAGCGGGTTTACCGGGAGTTCGGCGAGCAGCGCCTGAAGCCGGGCGAGATCGACAGGCTTCACCAGGTGGTAATCGAACCCGGCATCGCGGCAACGACGCCGGTCGTCGTCCTGGCCCCAGCCGGTGACGGCGACCAGCGTGAGGTTCTGCAGCATCGCGTCTTCACGCAGGCGGCGCGCCACTTCGAGCCCGTCCATGCCGGGCATGCCGATGTCCACCAGAGCAATGTCGGGCCGGAACGCACGCACGGCTTCCAGCGCTGATACGCCGCTGTATTCGGTGTGCACGGTGCCGCCCTTGAACTGCAGCAGCAGCGAGAGGCTGTCCGCGGCATCGTGGTTGTCATCCACGACCAGGATGCGATGCCGCGACCAGCTGCCGTCCGCAGGGGCGGCCGGCGGCTGTTCCACTGCCGGGCGAGGCGCCGCGGCCAGCGGCAGTCGCAGGATGAACTCGCTGCCACGGTCACGCCCGGCGCTGTGCGCTTCCACCGAGCCGCCGTGCAGCCGCACCATGCGATCGACGACGGTGAGACCAATGCCAAGGCCGGGCTGCGCCACGCCCCAGCCACCCTGCGCGAACAGCTCGAACACGCGTGTCAGCATCTCCGGCTCGATGCCCACGCCATTGTCGCGCACCCTGACGATCACATTGTCGCCGGCACGCAATGCACTCAGCGCAATGTGTCCGCCCGGCAGTGTGAAGCGCGCTGCGTTGTTGAGCAGGTTGGCCAGCGCCTGACCCAGACGAACGGGATCGGCGTCCAGCAGCAGCGGCTCGGGTGGCAGGGAGAGCGTGAGGCGGCGGCCGCCGGCATCGATGAGCGGGCGGCAGGCCTCGACCGCGTGCGCCACGATGTACGCCAGGTCCACACGATCGCGCCGCAGCTCGACCTTGCCCAGCGTGATGCGCGAGACGTCGAGCAGGTCGTCGACCAGACGGATCATGTGCTGCACCTGCCGCTCGAGCATCTCCAGCAGACGCAAGTTCTCGTCGGGCACGGGATGCGCACGCAGCAGATGCAGCGCGTTGCGAATCGGTTCCAGCGGATTGCGCAGTTCGTGCGACAGTACGGCGAGGAACTCATCCTTGCGGCGGTCCGCCTCGCGCAGTGCGGCTTCCTGCCGCTTCTGATCGTCGATGTCGGTGGAAGTGCCTACCCAGCTGGTGATGCTGCCCTGCGCGTCGCGCACAGGCAGCGCCTGTGTCAGCATCCAGCGATACTGCCCGTCGGCGCGGCGGTTACGCACTTCCACGCGAAAGGGCGTTTCCTCGCGCACCGCCTTGACCCAGGCGGTGCGGCACGTTTCCAGGTCATCCGGATGGATGGCAACCACCCAGTTCTGGCCCGCAGTCTCTTCCGCGGTGAGCCCGGAGAATTCGTACCAGCGGCTGTTGGCGAACGTGATGTCGCCGCCGGGTGAGGCTTCCCATACGCAGCTGGGTGCGGTCTCCGCCATGGTGCGGAAACGCTGCTCGACATGGCGCAGCGCTTCCGCCGTCTGGATCTGCTCCGTGATGTCGAACGCCACGCCGCCCACCATCGTGGCGCGACCATCGCTGTCCAGGATCGGGAACTTGCTGACCAGCGAATAACGCAGCGAACCATCAGGCAGCTGCAGCGTTTCCGTGGTGAGCAGTCCGCCTTCACTGGCCAGCGCGCGCCGGTCATTCTCGCGGAACGCGACCGCCGCCTCGGGCGGAAAGAGGTCGTAGTCCGTGCAGCCGTGCAGCTCGCGACGCGGCCGGCCGAACACGCGCTCTGCGAGATCGTTCACGTAGATGTAGTGGCCGTCGCGATCCTTCACCCACGCCGTGGCGGGCAGGTTCGACATGAAGCGCGTGAAACGGCGCTCACTGGCTTCCAGCGAGATCTCCGCGCGCATGCGATCGAGGAAGAGGCCGACTTCGTGGCCGATCGAGCCGGCCAGCGCGAGCAGTTCCGGATCCGGGCGCTCGATGTGCGCACTGAAGAATTCCATTACGCCGAGGATGGCGGCGCCGGCGCGCACGGGGAACGCGAGAGCGCCGTGCAGGCCCACGCGCTCGGCAAAGCGGGCGCGCAGACAGCTGGCATTGCGCGTGACATTGGGTACCCACGCGGGCGTGAGCGCCGCCCACACGCCGCCCGGCAGGCCATCGCCGGGGCGGAACTCGCTGGCCCGCGTCATTTCCGCGAACTCGTCCGACTGCGCACCCTCCATCTGCCAGACTTCTTCGCAGCGCAGCACACCCGCCTGCGCATTGACCCGCCACATCACGCCCAGCTGCCAGCCCAGACGCTCGCCAATGCCGCGCAGTATGCCTTTCGTCGCCTCGCCCCCGAGCGGCCAGTCCGCCAGATGGTGCGACACCTCATGGTGCACCGCCGCGCGCCGTTCGCCGCGCTTGCGCTCGGTGACATCGCGCGTGCAGCAGCGCGCGTACAGGAAGCTCGCGCCATCCCACAGCACGTTCGCATCGATCAGCACTTCCCGGAACGAGCCATCACTGCAGCGCAGTCTGGCGTCGAAGTCGCGCAGCGTCTCACCGCGGGCCAGCCGGTCCAGAAGCTCCGCGGCCGTACGCGGATCCTCGTAGAATTCGGCGAAGTTGTGCGCCAGATAATCCGTCTCCCGGTAGCCCAGCAGCTCCAGCTCCGCGCGATTCGCGCGCAGCAGCGTTCCGTCCGGCCCCACCCAGTTGAGCGGAATCGCGGCGTTCTCGAAGAAGTCAGTCAGCTCATCCGCCTCACGCCCCAGCTTGCGGCGGGCCCACTCGCGCTCGAGCGCCAGCCCCAGGTGCAGCGCGAACTGGTGCGCCGCCTCGATGCCGGGTGGAGCGAACGCCTGCTCGTCCAGTGCGCCGATGTGCAGCACCCCCGGACCACCCGCCTCACTGGCGCCGCCCAGCCGCAGGCTGAGCACGGCACGCAGCGAGCCGTTCTCCAGCCATTCGTCGGCCACATCCTCCGGCGCCAGCCTCGCGCCGGCTCCTCGCCAGATTTCTAACGGACTGTTAAGGGAGAGCAGGCGACCGGTGAAGCCCAGCTCCCGGCTCGTGCGCAGGTTGGCGGCCGCGGCTTCCGGCCTGGTCTCCAGCAGCGTGCGCACCCGGCAGGTCTGCCGATCGTCATCCAGCAAAACGATATCCAGGCGGGTGAACGCCACGATGTCATGCAGCGCCGCAGCCAGCTGGGGCAGTACCGGCAGCGGATCCATGGGCAGCGCCAGGCGGACAAGCAGGTCGAATAACGGGTTGTCAGGAAGCGGAACCGCGGTCGCAGCCGATGCGACCGGCGAGGCGGGGCGCGGTGTGGCGGGCGGCGCGACGAGGCGGGAACCAGCGCTCTCGGGACTCAGTGCACTTTCCCCGCGGCCACGTTGCGCGCCTGCGCCAGGTAGCCGGCCTCGAGGTTCAGCAGACTGCCAATGCGACGCAGCAGGTAGGCCTCGCGCCGCGCGATCACGCCATCGGCGAGCACCACGCCCCACATGATCTCCGCCAGCAGCAGCTTCTGGCCGAGGTCATAGTTGTCGCGGATCAGCGCCGCGAAGCGGTGCAGGTCGCCCTCGCGCTCTCTCGCCTCTTCCGCCATCTCGATGATGGTCTGCGCATCCTGCTCACCCAGCGCGAAATGACGGCGCATCACCGCTTCGATGTGCGAACGCTCGACACTGCTGAACTCCGCATCCGCGTGGGCCAGCTCCAGCAGCAGCGCACACGCCGCCACGCGAATCGCCGCTGTCTTCCGGTCCTCTCCATTGGGGACCGGCACCATACGCGACCGGAAGAACGATTCGAAAGGATCTTGCATTACCGTCTCTTTGACCTGAGAAACCCTCGCAACGTCCTGCGCTGCATGAACTGCCCGCCACATTGCGCGCCGCATTCCAACGTCCGGAAGACTGCTGCAGTTCTCCGTGGAGTTCCCCACTTCCGGGTGTCGGGCGTGTTAGTCCACGTGGCCGCGGCGTCCTCGCCTGTGAAGGGCCCGCCACCTCCGGGTGTCGGGCGTGTTAGTCCACGTGGCCGCGGCGTCCTCGCCTGTGAAGGGCCCGCCACCTCCGGGTGTCGGGCCTGTAGATCCACGTGGCCGCGGCGTCCTCGCCTGTGAAGGGCCCGCCACCTCCGGGTGTCGGGCCTGCAGATCCACGTGGCCGCGGCGTCCTCGCCTGTGAAGGGCCCGCCACCTCCGGGTGTCGGGCCTGTAGATCCACGTAGCCGCCTACCGGAACGTCTCCATGAGCTTGTCCAGCTGCGCCGAGCCGGGGCACAGCTGCTCGAACGCGATGTTGGCGAGCGGCGTGTCCACGGTATTCTCGTTGTCGTGCATTTCGGGCGCACCTTCGCCCAGGTACAGCAGTCCCGTGGCGACGACGCCGGCCAGCTGGCGCTCGCGAATGAAGGCGTAGACCGCGTCGCGATCGGTCGGGTCGTAGCTCTCGTCCACCTTGTGCAGGCGAACGCGAGTGCCGTCGTGCATGGGCACTTCCACGGTCGAGCCGGCGTCGTACGACACGCTGATCTCGGTACGCTCGGGCACGAGATCGGCCTGCACCACCTCGCGCATGTGCTCCCGTGTGTAGGCGTAGCTTTTCGTCGAACCTTCATGATCGTTGAACGTCACGCAAGGCGAGATGACATCGACGAAGGCGAAACCGTTGTGGCGCAGGCCCGCTTTCAGGATCGGAACCAGCTGCTCCTTGTCACCCGAGAAACTGCGCGCCACGAACGTCGCGCCCAGGTTGAGCGCCAGCAGCACGGGATCGATGGGCGACTGCCGGTTGGGCTCGCCACGCTTCGGGCGCGAGCCGATGTCCGCGGACGCGGAGAACTGGCCTTTCGTCAGACCGTACACGCCATTGTTCTCGAGGATGTAGAGCACGCGCACGTTGCGGCGAATGGCGTGACAGAACTGGCCGAGACCGATGGAGAGCGAGTCGCCATCACCGGACACGCCGATGTAGATCAGGTCGCGGCGCGCGCCATTCGCGCCGGTCGCGATCGACGGCATGCGCCCGTGCACCGCATTGAAGCCGTGCGACTCGCGCAGGAAATACGTGGGTGTCTTCGATGAGCAGCCGATGCCGCTCAGCTTGGCCACCTTGTACGGCGGAATGTCCAGCTCCCAGAACGCGCGTACGATCGCGGCCGTGATCGAGTCGTGTCCGCAACCCGCACACAGCGTGGACATGGAGCCTTCGTAATCGCGGCGCGTCAGGCCAATGGCGTTCAGCGGCAGGTCCGGGTGATGAACCCGCGGCTTGGCAATCGATGTCGTCATGCGGGAATCTCCACACGCGCGCCATTGCTCTGCTGCGCCAGCAGCGCGGCCGCGACGGCGTGCCCTTCCAGCTGCTCCAGGATTCCATCCACCACGAATTTCCGGCTCATGGGCAGACCGCCGTAGCGACGCACCGAGCGCATGCGATCCCGCGCAATGCCGGTCTCCAGCGAGAGCAGCGAGCGCAGCTGCGCGTCACGATTCTGCTCGACCACGAAAATCGTCTCGTGCTCTTCGATGAACGCCGGCACCGACTCGTGGAAAGGGAAGGCGCGGACACGCAGATAATCGGCACTGATGCCGTGCGCCGCCAGCCAGTCCACCGCCTCGATGACCGCGCCGTTGCATCCGCCCAGCGAGATGATGCCGATCCGCGCGCCCGCCTGACGCCGGATCACGGGCAGCGGCAGCGACGGTGGCGCGTTTGCGATCTTGCGCGCGATGCGGTCCACGACGTCGACATACTCGTCCGCATCCTCGGTGTAGCCGCCGAAACGGTTGTGCCCCGAGCCGCGCGCGAAATACGCGCCCCTCGGATGCACACCCGGCAGCGTGCGCGCCGCGATGCCATCGCCATCCACGTCCAGATAGCGATAGAACGTCTTCATGCGCTCGAGCTGTTCCTCCGTCAGCACCTTGCCGCGGTCGGGACGGTAGCTGTCATCCCAGCGCAGGCGAGGCACCATCCAGTCGTTCATGCCGATGTCGAGATCGCTGATCACGAACACCGGCGTCTGGAACCGCTCCGCGACATCGAACGCCTGCACCGCAAGCTCGAACGCTTCGTGCGGATCGGATGGGAAGAGCAGAAGGTGTTTGGTATCGCCATGCGACGCGTACGCGCACAGCATGAGATCGCCCTGCTGCGTGCGCGTGGGCATCCCCGTCGACGGGCCCGTGCGCTGGATGTCGAAGAAGACCGCCGGGATCTCCGCGTAGTACGCCAGACCGATGAACTCGCTCATCAGCGAGATGCCCGGCCCGCTCGTGGGCGTGAACGAGCGCGCACCCGCCCAGCCCGCGCCGATGATCACACCGGCCGCCGCCAGCTCGTCCTCCGCCTGCACGACGATGTACTTGTTCTTCCCCGACTCGCTGTCCTTCCGGAAACGCTGACAGAACCCGCGGAACGCGTCCATCATCGATGTCGCCGGCGTGATCGGGTACCACGCGCCCACCGTCGCGCCAGCGTACACGCAGCCAAGCGCCGCCGCCGTGTTGCCATCGATCAGGATCAGGTCGTCCGGCGGCGCCATCTTCTCCAGCCGAATCGGCAACGGACAATCGAAGTGCTCGCGCGCCCAGTCGTAACCGAGCCGCACCGCGCGGTAGTTCGACTCCATGAGGGCGCGCTTCTTCACACCGAACTGCTCCTGAAGCAGCTCCTCGATAATGGGAAGGTCCATCTCGATGAGCCCGGCGAGCGCGCCCACATAGGCGATGTTCTTCATGAGAATGCGCTCACGACTGCCTTCGAACGACGTATTGCACAATCGCGCGAGCGGCACTCCGAGGCGGGTGATGTCCGGGCGGTTCAGCGACGACGGCAGCGGCCACGTCGAATCGTAGAGCAGCCAGCCGCCGGGCTGCAGATCGTTCACATCGCGCTCGTACGTGGCGGCGTTCATGGCCACGATCAGGTCGAATTCCGGCGTGCGAGCGGTGTAGCCGTCCCGGTTGACCCGGATCTCGTACCAGGTGGGCAGACCCTGGATGTTCGAGGGGAACACGTTCTTTCCCGAAACCGGAACACCCATGCGGAAGATCGCCTGCATCAGGAGGCCGTTGGCGCTCGCCGATCCGGTCCCGTTCACGGTCGCGATCTTGAATGCGAAGTCGTTGATTCTATCCGACATGCGTCAGGCGAAATTGCGGTTGCGGTGCTGGAAATCGGAGCCCGCGACGCCGCTTGCTGTACCGCCGGCGCGTCGGCCTCCAACCCTCACGCAGCGAACGATATCGGGGCCGGCCCGGCCTGTACAGGAGGCGATCCCCGAAAATTCTCGTCAAACTGCCAGACGGCCGCACACCGAATCGCATTTCCGCAGCTCGATTGGCATTGCCGCGCACGTTCCGGCCCGCGTGCCAACCGACCAGCGCATGGTTTGCCCTGCAGCTGCGCGCGTCTCGGCCGAAGACTCAAAGCCGCACGGTCTCATCTCGGCTGAATCGGAGCGCGATCATCCTGGCGCTATCGCCGTGGCCTTGGGACCCAGTGACCAACCGGGTCGAGATCATCAGGCGGCCCGGCACCGGACCGTCCTGACATTCCTGCGTTCCGTCTGGCATCGGACCGTCCTGGCATTCCTGGATTCCTGCCTGGCATTGGACCGCCCGGGCATTCCTGGGTTTGGCGACGGACCGTCTTGGCATTCCTGGGTTTGGCGACGGACCGTCTTGGCATTCCTGGGTTTGGCGACGGACGGACCGTCTTGGCATTCCTGGGTTTGGCGACGGACCGTCTTGGCATTCCTGGGTTCTGGCCCGCCGGCCAATGGCGGCGGCCCAGGCACATAGATGTGGCCCGTTTTCACGTTGATCCGAGCCACCGTAATGACAGTTCCGGCCGAAATGAAAGAATGCCAAGACGGTCCGAAGCTCGCACCTCGTGACCTGCCCGTAAGGGTGATTCGGATCGCTCGCGTGAGCCTCGAGACCTGGGCCTTCACCCTTCCGAGCCCGTCATGCCACACCACGCGATCGCCGGTCAAGTCGCGACTACAATGTGTCCACCACCGTCGTAACGCTTCCACGCCTCGGGGTTCAGGCCGTGCAGGCTGATGGCGTGCCTGGCGCTCCTGCTGCCCGCGGCACGGGGCGCCGCTCAGACTGGCTTGAAGGGCGTCGTGGTCTATTCACTGAGCGACAGGACCGGCAAGACTTTGTGAAGTGGTTCGTGGCGAACCGGCCGTGCCCACAGGTCGAGGAGTAGAAGGCGAGGCACACACAGTCACGCCCACGCGCGTCACGGAAAGGTGGGCCATGAGCTCACGTCGTCGGAGGATCCCATCCACGACACGACCAGCACGCCGCCGTCGCCTGCTCCACGAGGCAGGAATCCGCCTGACCGCGAGGGACGGCGGGTATCGCGGGCCGGAACGGGCGCTGGAAGGGCAGACTTCTCACCCGGGCGGGCCCGGCGATAATTTCCGGTCCACGTCCACGAATGCACCAGAACCGAGGCGCTGCATGGAAACCCCGACTCGCAGGCACTTCCTTTCCCTTCTGGCGAGCGTGCCGCTGTTGCTTGTAACCCGTCGGGCCGCAGCGGCCCGCACGATCGCCGGCGCCGGCCATCCCGTGGGCGAACATCCAGAGCCGCGGCCCGGCATTGACGCATTGCACGTCACTCCACGCGACAAGCTCGGCGATTATCCGAAGGCGGCGCCGGTGTTCGACATGGTGCGTGAGATGCCCCAGATCGTCGATGGCATCCGCTGCCAGTGCGGCTGCTCCGAGATTCCGGGCAACTACTCCCTGCTTTCGTGTTATGAGGGCGATGAGCCGATGGCCCGTTACTGCGAGACGTGCCAGGGCGAAGGGAAACTCGCCTCGAGGCTGTTCAAGCAGGGCAAATCACTCAACGACATCCGTGCCGCCATCGATCGCCAGTTCGGTCCGCAGCACTGATTCTCTGAACCGTCGACCGGAGGCTTCATGCGCCCGCGCGCGCTTCGCGTTTTCTGCAGCCTGCTGACGCTACAGGCATTGCCGGCCGTCGCTGCCGCACAGGTCCGCGCGAGTGAGCGCGGCACCGTTTCGCAGACGGTGGACGGTACCACAATTTCGCTCGACTATTCGCGTCCCGTGGCGCGCGGCCGCAGCCCGCTGTTCGGCGGCGTCGTGCACTGGGACGGTGTCTGGACGCCGGGCGCCAACTGGGCCACCACCCTGGAAACCGATCGCGACATCCGCCTTAACGGCCAGGTAGTCGAGCGTGGCAGGTACTCGGTGTGGATGATTCCGCGCGAGTCCGGGGCGTGGAGTGTGCTGCTGGTGGGCAACGCCCACCTGTTCCACACGCAGCACCCGGATCCGAAGACCGCGAAACTCACGCTCATGGTGATGCCGCAGCAGGGACCGGCCACGGAGGTGTTGACGTGGTCGTTCCCGCAGGTATCGCGCGAAGGCGCCACGCTCACCATGCAGTGGGGCACCACGGTGATCCCGCTTGAGATCGCCGTGACGCCCTGGACGCCCGCCGTGGCGCCGGGTGTGGACCTGGCGCCCTACGCGGGCGAGTACCGCGTGCGCTTCGAGGGCGAGGGCTCCCCGCCGGTCGCCATCGGCATGGAACTGAGCGTGCAGTATGGCCTGCTGCATGGGCGCTGGTCACAATCGCCGCCCGACTTCGACGCCGATTTCGACATGTTTCCCAGCCAGACCGACAAACAGACGTTTACAGCGAGGTACTACAAGGACGGCAAGGTCTACGAGGTCGACGAGGAGACGCTGGTCGTGTTTCAGCTGGACAGGGACAAAGTGACGGGCTTCGAGATGCGCTTCAATGGCGACGTGTACGCGCGGGCGGAGCGGGTGAAGTAGGCTTTCGTTCCGGACCGTCTTGGCGTTCTTTCCTTGTGCGCCATCCAGAAATCGAAGAAACTCGCTTCATTCATGTGACGATCGGACATTGGGCGGGGATTCGCCGGCCTGGCGGGTGCCGGCCCACCCCACCGACACCGCCTCACTCATAGTGTGGCCGGCTCCAGCCCGGCATCCATGGTGGCCCGGGGAGCAGGCATGGCCTTCCGGGACGCTCTTGCCGCTGCCCCATGGTGTTCGGAGGCAAACCCAAGAACGCCAAGACGGTCCGAGCCTAAACCGCCACTCCCGCCCCCGCCCCCGCATACGGAATCAGCAGCTCGAATTTCCGCATGTCCCACGCAGCGGTCGGGCAGCGCTCCGCGCACAGGCCGCAGTGCAGGCAGAGATCCTCGTCCTTCACCATCACGCGCGCCGTCTGCGGCAGCGTCCGACGACACGTACAGCAGCTGATCCGGGATGCTTCGTCGGCGCCGTCAGATGGTGGCGCAGGGCTCGGCTCCTCCGCATTGCCCGTGATGGTCAGGCAATCCACCGGACAGACATCGATGCACGCGTCGCATTCAATGCACAGCTCGGTGGTGAAGTGCGTCTGCACGTCGCAGTTCAGGCAGCGCTGACTTCGTGCGCGGTCTGCTCCGCGGTGAAGCCCAGCTCGACTTCCGATGTTCAGCGCGCGCATGCGCTCCGTCAGGTCGACGTGCGTCATCTTCTGGCGCGCTGCGAGTGGTCGTAGTTGTTGCTGTAGCTCCACTGCGTGCATGCCCATCTTGGTCGCAGACGCAGGTTCATGCCCCGGCGGGCCGCTCGGTGACCGGCGAATGCCCTGGCAGTGATTGTGGATGGAGATCGCCGCCTGGTGCCCGTGCTCCACGGCCCAGATGATGTTCTCCGGTCCCCACGCCGCATCGCCGCCGAAGAACACGCCCGGCACTGTGCACTTGAACGTGTTCTTGTCGACCACGCGGCATGTCCCACTCGTCGAACTCGATGCCGATGTCGCGCTCGATCCACGGGAACGCGTTCTCCTGGCCGATCGCCAGGATCACGTCATCGCAGGGGAACAGCAGTGTTTCGAGACGTGCGACTCTCTGCTTGCCGTTCTCTTCGTACCACTCGACGCGGTCGAACTCCATGCCGATCAGCTTGCCGCTCTCGATCACGAACCGGCGTGGGCGCGTGGTTCTCGACAATCTCGACGCCCTCCTCCTCCGCATCCTCCAGCTCCCACGGCGACGCCTTGAAATGCCTGCGTGCGCCGCCGCGCCATGACCTTCACGTCCCTGCCGCCCAGACGCTTGGACGTGCGGCAGCAATCCATCGCGGTGTTGCCCACGCCGATGATCAGCACGCGCTCGCCGATCCTGTCGATGTGCCCGAAGTGCACGGACTCGAGCCACTCGATGCCGATGGGAATGCGGTCCGTGTCGTGACGGCCCGGCAGATTCCAGTTCCTTGCCTTTGGGCGCGCCGCTGCCGACGAACACCGCGTCGTAACCCTGTGTCAGGAGATCACGCATGCTCGTTGACGGGCGAGTTGTAGCGTACGTCGACGCCCATGTCGTACGATGTAGTCGATCTCTTCGTCGAGCACGCTGGCGGGCAGGCGGAAGGCCGGGATGTTGATGCGCATCAGACCGCCCGGCTTCGCCAGCTTTTCGAATATCGTGACCTCGTAGCCCAGCGGCATGAGGTCGTTCGCCACCGTGAGCGATGCCGGACCGGCGCCGACGCACGCGATGCGTTTGCCGTTCCTCAGTGCCGCCGCCTTCGGCAGGCGTTCGGTGATGTCGTCGCGCAGATCGGCGGCCACGCGTTTCAGGCGGCAGATGGCGACCGGCTTGCCGTCCACGCGCCTGCGGCGGCAGGCCGGCTCGCACGGCCGGTCGCACGTGCGGCCGAGGATGCCCGGGAACGACATTCGACTCCCGGTTCAGCATGTAGGCGTCGCTGTAGCGGCCCTGCGCGATCATGCGGATGTACTCGGGCACATTGGTGTGCGCCGGGCAGCCCCACTGGCAGTCCACAACGCGATGGTAGTATGCGGGATTGTTGACGTCGGTCGGTCGCATGACGAAGGCCGATCACTCGAAGGGTCGCTATTGATTCAAGGCGAGTCCCGGCGCGCGTCTGCGCCGCTCGCGTCCCGACCCAAGAATAGGCGGGCGGCGAGGCCGGCAACAGTGGTGCCGCAGCCACTCCGCCGGGTGCGTTCATCCCTCGCCTCCCGTTATCTGCCTCGCCGGCGCGGCCCCTGCCCTCGCGCGGACTCACGCAATTGGTATGGGGGCGTTAACGTGCGGGACGTCGCACCGCCGCGCGCACAGGAAATGACGCCATGGGATTGACGCCGTCCCCCACCGAGCGCGACGCCGACCGCGTGGGTCGCCTGCGCGCAGGCGATGCTGCGGCATTCGAGGCCATCTTCCGCGAGTACCACGCCCGCCTCTGCACCTTTGCCGATGCGCTCGTGCACGCGCCCGACGTCGCCGAAGAGATCGTGCAGGACGTCTTTGCCGGCATTTGGCGTACACGCGAAGCGCTGCACATCACGTCCTCGCTGCGTGCCTACCTGTACGGCGCCGTCCGCAACCGTGCCTTCAACCACCTGCAGCGCAGCCGTGGGCAGCAGACGATCGACCATGTCACGGACGACGCCACAGCCGACGGTTCCGCGGGTGACGAGCCGGATGCACTGCAGCGCCTGGAGACAGCAGAGACGAGCGTGCGCGTACGCGAGGCGCTGGCCCGCCTGCCTGCGCGCTGCCGCGAAGTGATAACACTGCGTTGGCTGCACGGCATGAGTCAGCTCGAGATCGCGGCCGCCCTCGGCATCACGCGCAAAGCCGTGGAAAACCACATCACGCGCGGCCTGCGTGCCCTGCGCGACCAGCTTTCCGGCCTGCCCCGCTGAACCCCGGTGCCCGGGCGCTGGGGGGAAAACCGCACACCGCCTGTCACAGGTACAGCCATGACGACTCACGACTCCGGCAACGCCGACATCTGGTCCAGCCTGGACCGTTACCTCGCGGGGGAGAGCGCACCTGAAGAGCGCGCCCGCGTCGAGGCCTGGCTGCGCGCGGATCCGGGGCGCAGTGCGCTGCTCGAGTCGCTGCGCGCCTCGCTGCAAGCGGACCGCCCGGCGTGGAACACCAGTGCCGCGTGGGTACGGCTGCAGCAACGGATTGCAGGCGACGATGCCGCGTCCAGGTCTGCTCCGATTCCGCTGACCCCGCGGCGTCGTCCAGCGCTCTCGCCCGCGGCATGGCTGCGCATTGCCGCGGTCGTCGCGACACTGGCCATGGGCTCGCTGGCCGCCTGGCGGCTGCTGCGCCACCCGGCGCCGGCGGCGATGGCGCTGAACACGGTGTTTGTGACCCCGCCCGGTCACCGGGACACGCTGCGCCTGGTCGATGGCAGCGACGTGGTGCTGGCGCCGGCCTCGCACCTCGAACTGGCGGCCGGCTTCGGCACGATTGAACGCCGCGTGCGGCTCCAGGGCCAGGCCTTCTTCCGCGTTACGCACGACGCAGCCCGGCCGTTCCGCGTGCAGACGGAGCGCGCGGTGATCGAAGACCTGGGCACGGAATTCAGCGTGCGCGTCGTCGCTCCCGATCTGCCCCTCGAAGTGGCCGTCCTGCGCGGGCGGGTGGCGCTGCTCCCGGACTCGCCCGGCGCGCGGACCGTGCTGGTCGCGGGCCAGGTGGGTCGCGTGGCGCCCGATGGTTCTACGCAGATCTCCGGTGACGTGCGGGCCCGTCTGGCCTGGCTCGATGGCTTTCTCGACTTCGATAACGCGTCGCTCGGCGAGGTCGTGCGCGAGCTGAGCCGCTGGTTCGGCGTCGCTGTCCAGCTGTCCGACAGCACACTGCGGAGCCGCCACGTGTCCGGCCGCTTCACGGCCAGCTCCATGAACGCCGTGCTGGACGCGCTTTCTCTTTCCCTCGGCGTGCGCTACGAGCACCGGGACAGTGCCTGGGTGCTCCTGCCCTCGCCGCACTGAATCACCGGACCGCCCGGAGCCGTAACGCATGCCGCGCGCTTGCCGCCCGCTTCGCCGATTCACACTGCTGGCACTGGCCTGCTCTAACACCCTCTTTGCAAGACCCGCAGCGGCGCAGCGCCAGTCCGGCGCGCAGCCGGCGAACGCGCAGTACGTAACCCTGCGCAACGACGGCAACGGCGTGCCCGCGCTGCAGCGTCCGGTGCACATTGATGTACAGGAAGCCACGCTGGCCGACATTGTCCGCTCCATCCAGCAGCAGGCCGGCCTGGGTCTCGTGTTCGATGCCGAGCTGCCCGGTCTGGATCGACGCATCACGGTGCGCGACTCGGGCAGCGCGGCGCAGGCGCTGCTCCGTCTGCTGCGCGGTTCCGGCCTCGAGGTGCTGGTTTCGCTGCAGGGCCAGGCCGTGCTCGTGCGTCGCGCCGGCCGGGAAGAAGCGGCCAGCATCAACGGAACTGTGCACGAAGCCGGCAAGAACGAGCCCGTGGTCGAAGCCGACGTGTCGCTCGACAATCCGCCTCGTCGCGTGCTGACGGATCGCGCGGGTCGTTTCCAGCTGACCGGCGTGCCGCCCGGCACTCACACGCTGTCAGTGCACCGCTTCGGGTATGCCGACCGGCAGCTCACCGTGGATGCCGCCGACACCATGCCACTGATCATCGAGCTGCAGCCGGTGCCCACACCGCTGGCCGCCGTGGTGGTCTCACCCGGCACGTTCGGCGTGCTCGAGGAGAGCACGGCCTCGCGCCAGAGCCTGACGCGCACCGAGATCGAGACGTCGCCCCAGATCGGCGAGGATGTGTTCCGCGCGATCACCCGCCTGCCGGGTGTGGCCGGCAGCGATCTCTCGGCCGCGTTCGGTGTGCGCGGCAGCACGAATCGCGAGGTCCTGCTGCGACTGGATGGCGTCGACCTGGTCGAGCCGTTCCATCTGAAGGATGTGGACGCGGCGCTCTCCATTGTGGATCTCGATGCCATGGGTGGCGTGGAATTGATGACCGGCGGCTTCGGCGCGGAATACGGCGACCGGCTCGCCGGCGTGTTCGACATGCGCACGAGCAGTGTACCGCCCGGGCCGGCGCGCACCACGCTCGGCGTGTCCCTGACTAACCTGCGGTTCGGGTCGCGCGGTGCTTTCGGCGGCGGGCGCGGGCGCTGGCTGCTCACGGCCAGACGCGGCTACCTCGACCTCGCCCTGAAGCTGGGCAACGCCACGGACCGCATCGATCCTGTCTACTACGATGTGCTGGGCAAGGTCGAGTACGAGCTGGGCCACGGCTGGCTGCTCTCGGCGCACGGGCTGCAGGCCAACGACCGACTGCACTACCACGAAGACGGCACCGAACTGGACCTGGACAGCCGTTACGGCAGCAGCTACGGCTGGCTGCGTCTCGATGGCCGTCCCGCGGCAGGGCTGTCGGCCAGCTTCGTCGCGTCCGCGGCACGCCTCACGTGGAACCGTGAAGGCCACCGCTCCAATCCCCTGGCCCGGGGTTCGCTGGACGTCGCGGACGTGCGCAGCATGAGCCTGTTCGGGTTGCGCCAGGACTGGCAGCTGGAAGCGTCTAACCGCCTGTTGTTCACGTGGGGCCTGGACCTGAAGAGCCAGTCTGCGGACTACGACTACGACGGACAGGTCGAGCGGCGCGACATCGTCGATGACCAGATTCTGGTCAGGGTCGACACGGTCACGGCGGCCGCTTCGCCGGAGGGAGCCTATAATGGCGCGTGGCTGACCGCGCGCCTGCGGCCGGTCGGCCCGTTGACCGTCGAGCTGGGCGGACGCTGGGACCGGCACAGCTGGACCGGCGATCACCAGCTCAGCCCCCGCCTGAATGGCGCGCTCAACCTGGGGCACGCCACGACCATCCGCGCGGCATGGGGCCGCTACCTGCAGGCGGAGGGCATTCACGAACTTCAGACCCAGGACGGTGTCACGCATTTCGACCACGCGGAACACGCCGAACACCGTGTTGTCGGCATCGAGCACAGCTTCCCGTTCGGCCTGGAGGTGCGCGCCGAGGGATACGATGAAGTGCTCACGCACCTGCGCCCGATCTACACGAACCTGATCAGTGCCGGCGATCTCTTCCCGGAGCTGACCGACACGCGTGTCCTTGTCGCGGCGGATCGTGGCTACGCGCGCGGAGTGGAGCTAATGGCCAGGCACCGCGTCTCACTGGGGCTCGAGTGGGCCGTCACGTACGCGCTCGCCTCGACGAAGGAGCGCATCAATGGCGTCTGGACGCCCCGCCCGCGTGACCAGCGTCACACCTTCGCACTGGACCTGACCTGGACCACGCGCAACCGCTGGCGCTTCGGCGCCGCCTGGCAGTATCACACAGGCTGGCCCAACACGCCCGAGACGCTGCGCCTCGACACGATCGGCAATTCCATTTACGTCAGTGACGTCTGGGGCCCCTACAACACCGACCGGCTGCCCGCATACCACCGCATGGACATCCGCGTGGGCCACGTCGCTCAGACACGGCGAGGCCGCTTCCTCTTCTTCATCGACATCTTCAACCTCTACGACCGCGAGAACGCCCGCTCCATCAGCAAGTCCGTGTACATCTCGCGCAACAGCCCGCCCGTCTACGGCCAGAACATCGACAGCCTGCTGCCGCGCATACCGTCGTTCGGGCTGCAATGGGAATTCTAGGCGGACCGTGACTGCGTTTCCGGGGCGGGGGCTCGGGCTGGTTGCTCGGGCGCGTCCCGCCCGGCCCACCGTTCCAGCCGCGGGCCAATTCAGGGGAGGTCGAACGAACGGCTATTGCCGGTTCTGCTGCCTTCCAGGTTTACTGGGAACTGAGGAACGGCGCGGGTGGCGGGCTGCGGCAATAACTGCGTGTTCGACCAGTCACACAGTCAGTGAATGATCACGGGCAGCGTGGTGCGACCCATGGCCAGGAGCTGGACGTAATTCCGGGTGTAGACTCGAATGCTCAGGCCGGAGGCGTAGACCTCGATCAGGTAGAGGGTCTGCGGTGGCCAGCCCATCAGTGCGTTGATGCCACCGAAGTAGGACGCATCGTCCACATGGAGTGTGGGATGCACCCACGCGCCACGGCGGCGAATGCAGAGTTCGCCGCTCCGCCGGCACCTGCCCCCGCATATCCACCCTGCGCGTCTCCTGCGCCCGCACTCCACTCGCAGGCCACGCCATCAACAACAAGAGCATCCAACGCAGAGGGCGGGGAAGGCGCGGAGGACGGGTTTCTTTGTTGGTACGGATAACGAATTCAACCGTTCACCGCGGAGGACGCGGAGGGCGCGGGGGGTCCGGAGGCGGCGTTGTTCCGCCAATGTTGAACACGCATTCATGCTTCCCTGACCGTCCAATGCTCAATGCGATCAGATTACCATCGTGGATGGGGAGATACCACAATCACGCGGGATTCGTACGCCATGGCGGCGCATTGCACAAGCAAGGAGAACGCCGAGCCCCCTCCCGAAGGCTCTCCGCGCACTGCGCGCGCTCTGCGGTGAAGAGGCCTAACGGAGGAAGAGTCTGGAGGCTGAGGTGAAGTCGGTGGCGGCGGCCGTGATGGGCGTGAAGACTTCCACGCGGATGCGCTGGTCGTCGAGCATCTGCACGAGCATGTGTCCGCTCGGCAGAGGGGCACCGTAGCGCGTGATCGTGTAGGTCACCTTGCCGCTGGCGACAGACACGTCGCGGGGCGGGGGGTCGGTTGCGGCGATGCCGAGCACGGCGGGCGCCAGCCGCAGGCCACTGGCCATCGCGATTCGCACGACGGTGGGATCGTAGCTGTCGTACACGAAGACCAGCGGCGCCTGATCGGTCTCGCCGAACCAGTTGCCGCTCAGTCGGCAGGGAATGTCGAAGTCGATCCTGCCATCCAGGTCAGGCCCCAGTCGCCGCACCTTCGCGTACAGCTGGCTGCGCACCGGCTCCTCGTAGTGCCTGAGCGGTGCGTCCGTGTGTTCCATGCCGGGATAGCGCGCCAGGTTCACGAAGCCTGTCAGCGTCGTGTCTGCGTTGATGACGCCGAGATCAATGGCGTAGACGGAGCCGGTGGTGCCCAGGCGATCCCCCGCGTGCACGCGCGTCCCCGTGCTCAATGGCACGCTCGGTATGAGGTGATCGATGTAGTAGAGCACGCGCGTGGTTCCGCGAAACGTGACCTTGCGGTCCAGGCCCAGGCCATTGTCGATCACGGAGAACACGGTGCCGTCAGCGGGCGCGAAGAAGTCGGTGCGCTTGTCGACAGGCGACTCGCCCGCGGTCGGATCCGCGAACGAGAAGTAGATGTGGTCCGTCGGCAGCGTATGACCCGGCGGGTTGAGATTGCCCAGCGGCTGTATCGCGAGAATGCGATCGAGCGCGATGGGAGACACGCGCAGGATGAACGGCCCGCTGCCCACCCCGTTCAGCGTCGGGTCCGCGGGTGTCATGGTGCCACCACCGCAGGCCGCGGCCAACGCCAGAACCAGTGCCGCAATGCCGGCGGCGCGACCCCGGCATCGCGGACGCATTGCGGGCGTTGCGGCCCCGGCGTCAGCGAACCGGCTGTTAGTTGCCCCCGCTGCCGCCCAGCTCGCGGTTGATCGCGGCCTTGACCGAGTCATAGGAAGACCAGTACTCGATGGAACGGCTGCCGATGAACACGGTGGGCGTGCCCGGTACGCCCAGCTTCTCACCCAGCATGCGGTCGGCCGTGACCACATCCGCGTACTTGTCGCTGTTCAGGCACTGATCGAACTGCTTCAGATCGAGTCCGACGAGCTTCGCGTAGTCGTTGAACTTCGCGGTGGGCATGGAACGGTTCGCCACCCAGTCGCTCTGCCGGCCCAGCAGCACGTCGTGGTACTCCCAGAACTTGTTCTGGTCGCCCGCGCACCGGGCCGCACGCGCGGCAATGAAGCCGTAGCGGTGCGGGCCGGTCTCACCCAGCGGGAAATCGTAGTAGACCAGCCGGGCCTTGCCCGTGTCGATGAAATCGGCCTTGAGCTGCGGCTCGATCAACGAGCTGAACTCCGCACAGTGCGGACAGGTGAATGCGCTGAACAGCAGCACCTGCACGGGCGCATCCTCCTTGCCCTGGTGCTCACCCTTCGCCTGCTCGTACAGAGCCTGCGAATCCTTGATGTCGAGCTGGATGGGCTTCGTGGCTGTGTGCGCCTGGTGCGACACCGACCAGGAAATCCAGCCGAGGCCGCCCACCGCGATCGTCGCGAGCAGCACATAGAAGCCCCTGAGATTCGTTGCGCCGCGCTGATTCGCAGACCGCACTGACCTGCTGCCGCTCCTGCCCCGGTTCCCGGCCACACTGCGCTCCTTTCATCCCGGCCTCGGCCACGCCGCCGCACCATCGCTTGGCGTCCCGGGCATAATAACGCGACCCGTGCCGTACGCGCATGGAACTGGCGACGACTGAGCGTCGATCAACCGGCGTGTCCAGCAGCGCCGGGGTTGTCAGCCCGATACGCAGCGCTCAGCGAATTCGTTCCCGGCAGTCAAGTTGCCAACGGAATCCGGCGAGCCGATCAGCGCTCCAGTCGGAACCCGTCGTCCAGGCGAGGCCGCTGGTTCGTGTTCGCGACGGTCCAGCCCGTCGCATACATCCAGCGCGCGATGCGCGTGAGCTTGCTGATGTCGATGCGCTCGGGGCCATCGCGCGGCGTGTGGTAATCCGGGTGCAGGTTCGAGCTGTAGAACAGCGCCGGGATGCTGTCGCGTGCGTAGGGCAGGTGGTCACTCCGGAAATACCAGCCCTCGGGGTGCGTGGGCCGGTCCCAGCTGCTGTCGATCGCGAAATGGCTGACACGGTTGTTCGCGTCGATGGCCATGCGCACGAGGTCCGTGGAATTGCGATGCGGCGGGATCGAGCCCATGAGCGCCGCCGTGTCCGGACTGTTGCGACCGATCATGTCGCCATTCAGCACGGCCACGATGCTCGAGCGCGGCACGACCGGGTGCGCCGCATGCCAGCGCGAGCCCAGCAGGCCCTTCTCCTCGGACCCGTGCCACACGAAGAGCGCGGAACGCCGCCCGGGATGCCGCACCCAGGCGCGCGCGATCGCCAGCACGCCCACCGCAACACTGGCGTTATCATCGGCGCCGTTCCAGATGGAGTCGCCGTCAATGGGCGCGCGCACGCCATCATGATCCTGGTGCGCGCTGAACAGCACGTACTCGTTGCGCAGCGCCGGATCCGTGCCGGTCACGCGGGCAATGATGTTCACCGACGGATACGTGAATTCGTCGACCGTGAGCCTCGCCTCGAGCTGCCGGCCTGCCGAGACACGCGAAAGCCAGGCATTGCGCAGCACCAGCACGGGTTGATCGCCGCCACCGCCGCCCGCGCCGCCTCGTCCACCGCGTCCGCCACCCTGACCACCACGGCCGCCGCCGCCCTGACCTCGCCCGCGGCCACGCGAGACCGCGTCATCCACGTCCACCGTGAACGTGCCGCGATTGCTCTGCGTCGCGCCCAGGTCGAAGAGCGCATCGGCGGGCCCATCGGCGACGACCAGCACAGCCAGCGCGCCGCGCGCCAGCAGCGGCCGCGCCACACGCCCGGCGGCCGCGCCCACGAAGCGCCTCGCCGCCAGCGCCTGCTGCGCGGGCGGCGCCGTGCCTGCACTGTTCAGCAGCACGGCGGCGACCTTGCCGCTTACTGCCGCATTCAGCGTATCCATGGTGCCGGAATCGCCCAGCCAGACGATGGGCGCATCGATGTCGGCTTCCGACCGGCCGTTCAGCATGTAGTCCTGCCACAGCGTGAGCGGCTGTCCATCGATCGCGAGCCGACTGCTGCTCGACTCACGCGTGCGGCGCAACGGGAACCACTGGTAGTACGTGTCGTCCTCGCCTGCCGGCAGCACGCCCGCCGCGCGCAGACGCTCGACGATCCAGCCCGACGCGCGCAGCTCATCCAGTGTGCCCGCCTCGCGCCCGCGCATGGCGTCACTCGCCAGTGTGAAGAGGTCGCTCTTGATGTCGCTCTCGCGGATGAGCGCCACGTCTGGCACGGCGCCGTCCGCCGCAGAACCAGGCGAGGGCGCGCGCGCGGTCGATGAGGATGCCGATGAACAGCCCGCCAGCAATGCGGCGAGCGCGATGCTCGTGGTGCGACTCATGAGGCCTCGCTGGTCAGATCGCGGCGCGGCGCGCCGCCCGCGGGGGATCCCGCAGATTGGGCAACCACGGATCCGGTTGCAAGCGACGACTCCACCTCCGGGCGCCAGCACATGCCACGCCCCGCGCGAGTCCGGCCTCCGTGCGTTTCAGTCGCCGGCCGGAAGCCGGCACGTCAACAAGGCGGCGCGCGAAGGCGGGTGCGCGCGGCTCAGTGTCCGAGCGGCGGCACCTTCCAGTGCATTTCTCCTGTCTTCGCGCCCTTCGAGGTCATCTCGAAACCAAGGTGCGCGTAGTACGACGGCAGCCCCTCGTCCGCCGTACTCAGGTTGACCTCATCCTTTTGCAGGTTGATCGCGATCTGCTTGGCTCTTTCCACGAGGAACTTCCCGCCGCCCAGAGCCGTGACCTGATCGATGTGGATCGAGTCCGTCTGGATCTTGACCCGCAACAGCCCGATGACCTCGTCCCGGTCGTTGAGCAGCTTGAAGAACTGCTGCTTGCTGCGCAGCATGCGATTGCCGAACACCAGAGTCACGCCCTGGGCGAAGTCAATCGCCATCTGTTGGTAGGCGTTGTACGTGCCCGAGAACTTCGCTTTCTGCGCCTCCAGCTCGGCAAGAAAATCGTCGCGCGCCTGCTCCACGTCCGCTGCTGAATCGATCTCGACGACTCTGGGCACTTGCGCCTCCACGCATATGGGTTCCGGACGGGCACACAGTGGCCACGCTGCGCAGGAGGCGGCCCGACTCAGAATGGATCGAGGCGCCCCTGCACATCCACGCTCCTAACAGTAATGTTAGGAGCGTACGGCCATACGCCGGGGCCGGATTGCCACGCAAGGTAGGCGGCGGCCGGGCGGCGGGCAACCGCGCCGGGCTCAGGTCACGCCGGGCGCATTGCGGGAAGCCGCGGCGCCGGCACTGGCCAGCAGCGGCCGCCGCCGGCGCCGGACGTTCGTCGGCGTGCCACTGGCCCAGATCAGCGAGAGGCCCACCGTGATCCAGAACATCTCGCGCAGCCGGCTGACCAGCGAGGCGAACACGCCCGAGCTGCCCGGCTGGCCCAGCACCTGCGCCACGCCGAACAGCGACCCCTCCTTCGAGCCCAGCCCCAGGGGCACGAAAAACAGAATGTTAGTGATGAGCGAGGTGAAGCTGCCCGTGAGGAAGGCGCGCCAGTAGCCGATGGGCCGGCCCAGCGCGGCGAAGATCAGCATGAACTCGAGCATGCCGATGGCGCGGCCCAGGTACTCGAAGCCGAGCGCCAGGAAGAACCGTACACGGTCGTGAACCCACAGCTCCGCGATCTGCCGGTCGATGCGCGCCAGCTGCCTGCCGCGCTGCTGCCACTTGCGCGCCACGCGCCGGATCAGCGGCACCTTCGCCAGCAGCGACACCGCATCCTCGAGCACACCCTCGCGGTGGCGGGTGAACACGAACGAGATGAGCAGCAGCAGCACCAGGCCGAGTACACCCAGACTGATGACCGTCGCCGCATTGTGCGGTAGCAGAATGAGCGCCACCACCACCGCGGTCAGCCAGATCATCAGATGGCTGAGCGCATGCAGCATGGTCGCCAGGATGATGGACGACGTGGCCCGACGGGGCCCCGTCCAGGGCGCCACCGCCGCGATCTTGTACGGCTCACCACCCAGGCTGACAATGGGCGTCACGTAGTTGATGGCAAACCCCGAAATGATGATGACCAGCGTCTTCCAGTAGCGCGGCCTCGCCGGCGAGCGCGACAGGATCAGCTGCCACGCCGCCGCATTGCACATGTACACCGGCAGATAGACCAGCACGATCGGAATCGTCATCCAACCCGTGCGCCGCGCATCCTGCACGATGTTGCCGAAGCCGATGTGATGGATGAGGAACGCGAAGAGCGACCCGCCCGCCACGAAGAGCGCCAGTTGCCCCTTGCGATTCATGCCCGGCCCCTGGCCCCTGCTGACAGGCGTGTCAGCAGCTTCGCCTCGCGGCCACCCGCCTCAATTTGCCACGCACCACTCCGACCCCTCCGCTTTGCAACCACGCGTTATCCCTTCTTCCAGTGCAGCAGCCAGCCATCCCGCCGCCAATCCGTGATCGTGTCCCCAGCCGTGAATTGCATTCCGTTTCCGTGCACGCCGTTCCCCAGCAACCAGCGCCAGCAACCAGCCCCGGCTACGCCGTCGATTTCGTGAATCTCAGCCCAGCCCGATCCCCGGCCCGAGCAACGCATTCTGTTCCCGTGCACGCCGTTCCCCAGCAACCAGCGCCAGCAACCAGCCCCGGCTACGCCGTCGATTTCGTGAATCCCAGCCCCGGCCCGAGCAACGCAGTTCGCAGTCCCTACAGGTAATGCTGAAACAGCACCATCGCGATGATCGATATGCTGGCCAGCATGGCGACCGACGGCCGCCGGCCCTGGCCATAGGCTTCGGGCAGCAGCTCGACCAGCACCATGAAGACCATGGCGCCCGCGGCGAAGCCCAGGCCGTACGGCAGCGAGGGCCGCACTTCTTCCACGAACAGGTACGCAGGCACAGCCATGAGCGGCTGCGGCAGCGAAGAGACCACGCTCCAGACCGCGCATTTCGCCACGCTCACGCCGCGCGGTCGCATGACTGCGCTGATGGCCAGCCCCTCGGGGATGTTGTGCACGGCAATGGCGATGGTGATCACCGCGGCCAGCGCCTGGCCGCCGCCGAAGGCCACGCCCACCGCCACGCCCTCGGAAAAACTGTGCACGGTCATCACCACCAGCAGCAGCAGCATCTGGCGCGCGCCCGCGCCGCCCATGCCACCAAACCCCAGCTCGTGGTCGGACAGATAATGCTGTGTTATCAGGATGAAGACCACGCCCAGCACCGCGCCCGCCACCGTCTGGGCGCTGCCATAGCCCGTGCCCGCCGAGACCAGACCGAAGCTGGCGCCCAGCATGAGACCCGAGGCAATGGCGTTGGCGTGCGCCACCACGTGCGCCGAGAGCTGTTTCAGAAACGCGAAGGGAATCGCCCCCAGCCCGGTGGCCAGCGCCGTGGCCAGTGCGTAGATGAAAACCAGCACGCCATTGTGCCACGTGGCGCCGGACATCAGAGCAGCTGCCCGCGCAGCAGCACCACGATGCCCATGGCGACAATGGTCACGAGCGCGATGCTGGTGTGGCCCGCTTCGCGATACGACTCCGGCAGCAGCTCCACCATCACCAGATAAATGAGCGCGCCCACCGCAAAGCCCAGCGCCCAGGGCAGCACGCCGGGCGCGGCCATGATGATCGCGAAGATCGTCACCGCCAGCACTACCTGGAACAGGTTGGTCACCGCCGCCAGCAGCGCCGCCGAAGACAGCCGCACGCCGCGCTGCACCAGGACCGCACTGAGAATCGTCGCCTCCGGTATGTTGTGCACGGCCAGCGCCAGCGCCATCAGAATGCCGAACGGCAGACTCACCGCCATCGCCACGCCGATGGCGATGCCCTCATGGGCCGCGTGCAGCATGTTCAGCAGAAGCACCTGATAGCCGTACTCCGGGCGAGGATCATCCAGACGGTTAAGGTCCAGATCCTGTGTGCCCGTGGCCGCGTGCGTCGCGTACACGAACGCGATTCCCAGCAGCGCACCCACGCCGCCGTGCAGTGGCGCGGTGTCCAGACCGGACACCATCAGCGCATAGGCTACCCCCAGCATCAGGCCGGAGGCCAGTGCATTGGCCCAGCCCATCACCCGCATCGGCGGACGCCGGCCGGACAGTAGCGGCAATACGCCCAGCGGCGCCGTCGCCGCGGCGAGGCCGGAGTACAGCAGGACAGTCAGTGTCGGATTCAACGATTACCGCTCCGCAAACGAAGCAGGCGGGCGATCCGCGTGGCGCCTGCCGCCGCAACGGGCCTCGCCCGCGACCGGCAGCAGGCGCGTGAAGGTGGATGCGCCGTATCGCGTGCCGCAAGCCGAGCGCCTCACACCTCTGCCTCCAGTCACGCCCCACAGCGACACGCCAAGGACCGCGCAGGTGGCTCACATTGCGCTCATGATGCGTGGCTGAATCGCAGCGGCGTGCGAGACCGCGTACGGAATGCGGAGGCGACCAATCGTGAGCAGACATTCATGCGAGCAGCTCGAGCCGCAGGTCGGATATCCCTGTGCACCCTGCACGGATTCTCCACCTGGCAACGGCACCGTGCAGGCCGCCGCCCGCGCACACGTGGGCAATACCAGCCCCATAAGGATCCGCTGAACCAGCAACCAGCCCGGCAGCCAGCCAGGAAACGCGGTTCCAGATCGGTGATCCGTTCTCGCCAACCAACCCCGGCAACACAGCGATCCCCAGCCCAGCCCCAGCCTGGGAGACGCCGTTCGAGATCCGTTGTCTGTTTCCGAGCCACCAGCCCAACCAGCCCCAGCAACGCAGTCAGGCGCGGGTGCGGCCAGCCACGCCCGGCACTGACGCAAAGCAACTTGCGCGCTGGCGGTAGCCGTTACAGGTTGTTTCCATCAACATTTCAGGGGAAGCCATGAACGACGACCTCAACCTGCTCCAGGGAACCCTCGACATGCTCGTCCTCAAGGCGCTCGAGCAGACGGCGCAGCACGGTTACGGCGTCGCGCGCTGGGTGCGGGGTGTGACCAGTGGCGCGCTGGAGATCGAGGAGGGCGCCCTCTACACGTCGCTGCACCGCATGGAGCGCCGCGGCTGGGTCGAAGCGAGCTGGGGCGTGTCGGAGAACAACCGGCGCGCGAAGTACTACGAGCTGACGGCGCAGGGTCGCCGACAACTGGCGACAGAAGCGAAGGCGTGGTCGCAGTACGCGGAAGCGGTGTTCCGCGTGCTGGCGCAGGGCGCCTGACAGGCAGCGGGACCCATGAAGCAGCCACCCGCATGGCGCACGGGGCCGCCGCCCGGGTCGATCGACGAGGAGCTGGCCTACCATTTCGAGCGGGTCGTGGAGGAGCTGATGCAGCAGGGTGAGTCGCGGGAAGCTGCGGAAGCCGAGGCGCGTCGCAGGTTCGGTGATGCGGAAAAGTATCGTCGCGATCTCGAGCGCATCGATCGCGCCGCGCGTGTGGGCCGCCTCTGGCGCAGCGGTCGCCAGGCGCTGGCGCAGTCGTTCGTGACGGCGCTCCGCTCGATACGGCGTTCCCCCGGTCTTTCCGCCGGCATCATCCTCGCCTTTGCGCTCGGCATTGGTGCCAATGCCACCATGTTCGGGATCGTGGACCGGCTGCTGCTGTCGCCGCCCGCGCACATTGCGGATCCCGACGCGGTGCATCGCATTGTCGTGAACCGACTGAGCCTGGGCGAGCGCGTCCGAACGGGCACGGTTGCCATCGGTGATTACGAAGATCTGCTCGCCGTGCCGCAGTTCGCCGGCGTTGCGGCGTACTCGCAGGGGATGGACCGCATTGTCGGCCGGGGCGAGAGTGCCCGCACGGTGAAGACGCTCCTGGTAACAGGCAGTTATTGGCGCGTGCTGGGTGTGCGTCCGGCACTGGGCCGTTTCTTCACGGAGGAGGAGGACCGGCCCGGTGGCCTGCCGGTCGCAGTTCTGGGATACAGCCTGTGGCAGCGCATGTATCGAGGGGCGCCGGGCGTGCTCGGGCAGATCGTCGATTTCGGCTTCGGTCCATACACGATCATCGGGGTGGCGCCACGGGGCTTCACCGGTGTGGAGCTGGATGCCGTCGATCTCTGGGCGCCCGCCCTGGCGGCCGGCGCGACGATCATGGGGAAGGACTGGGTTGCGACGGGGCAGCGACACGCCTACTGGCTGCACCCGGTGGTGCGTCTCGCTCCGGGCGCGACCGCGGCAGCGGCCGAAGCGGCAGCGACCGGACTGCACCGCGCGGGTCGCCGGGAAGACATCGCGCGTGGCTACTACGACGCTGCGGTGCGCATCGAGGCGGCGCCCCTGATCGCCGCGCGCGATCCGGATGGTCCGAAGGAGGCCCGTGTAGCGGCCTGGCTTGCCGGCGTCTCCGCGATCGTGCTGCTGATTGCGTGCGTGAACGTGGCCAATCTGCAGCTGGCGCGCGCCATCCGGCAGCGGCGTGAGACAGGCATCCGTCTGGCCATGGGCATCTCCCGCGCCCGCCTGGCGGGGCAGACACTCGTGGAGAGTGTGCTGCTCGCGGGACTGGGCGGGCTGGCGGCACTGGTCATCACGCGCTGGGGTGGTGACGTGGTGCGCCGCGTGCTGCTGCCCGATGTCGCGTGGACGGACCACGGCTGGAGCGCGCGTGGACTGCTCTTCCTGCTGGTCCTCTGCCTGCTGACAGGTGTGTTATCGGGGCTGGTGCCGGCCTTCACGGCCACCCGGCGCAGCGTGGCGGATGTTCTGCGGACTTCCTCGGGCGGCATCGCGCGTTCGACGAACCGCGTGCGCACCGCGCTCTCCATGGCGCAGGCCGCGCTCAGCGTGGTACTGCTGGTGGGTGCGGGCCTGTTCGTGCGCAGCCTGGGTCGCGTGCAGTCGATGGACCTGGGTTTCGACATGAAGGGTCTGCTCACCGCCGAGCCCGTGGCCGATGCCTCGAGCCTCAGCGGCGACCAGAAGGACCGTTTCTACGCGGCGGCCGCGGAGCTTCTCGCGCAGCAGCCGGGCGTGCGCAGCGCGGCTTTCTCGGGCGGTGTTCCCTTCTGGTTCTCGTTTGCCACGGATCTCCGCATTCCGGGCCGCGACTCGTTGCCCACGCCGCCCAGCGGCGGGCCCTACGTGAGCGCCATCAGCCGCGACTATTTCCGCACCATGGACCTGCGTCTCCTGAGCGGCCGCGATTTCCAGCCCGCGGAATTCAACGGCAAGGCGCTTGTCGTCGTGGTGAACCAGGCGCTGGCGAACCTGTTCTGGCCCGACGGCAAGGCACTGGGCGCGTGCCTCATCATCGGCAGTGATACAGCGCCGTGCAGCACGGTGGTCGGCGTGGTGGAAAACGCGCGGCGCAGCAGTCTGATCGAGCAGCCCAGCGCGCAGTACTACGTGCCCATGGGACACGCGGGTGTACAGCAGCAGCCGCGGCGGCTGTTCTTCCGCACGACACGCACTGACGCCACGTTCCTCGCGCAACTGCGCGCAGCGCTGCTCGCGCTCGAGCCACGGCTGCGCTACGTCATCATCCAGCCGCTTTCCGATCTGGCCGAGACGCAACTCCGCTCGTGGAAGCTGGGCGCCGCGATGTTCAGCGTGTTCGGGCTGCTCGCGCTGGTGGTGGCGACGCTGGGCCTCTACTCCGTGCTGGCCTTCGACGTGGCGCAGCGCACGCGCGAGATCGGGCTGCGCTCCGCGCTGGGCGCGGGCACCCGTCACCTGCTGGGCATCGTGGGGGCCAGCGCCGTGCGCGTGACCGTGCTGGGTCTGGCCATCGGCCTGGGGGTCGCGCTGCTGCTCGCGCCTCGCGTGCGCGACCTCCTCTACAACACCTCGCCGTACGATCCGCCGACGCTGGCCGCGGTGACGCTGGTGCTGCTGCTGGTCGCCGTGCTGGCCGGCAGCGTGCCCGCATGGCGAGCGGCGCGCGTGGATCCTAACATCGCATTGCGCGCGGACTGATGCGCGCTCCGGAGCGGGACGTGGACGACGAGCTGGCGTACCACTTCGAGCGCGCCGTGGCGGAACTGCGGGCGGCGGGCTGGACGCGGGAGGCGGCGGAAGCGGAGGCACGGCGTCGTTTCGGCGACGAAGCGCTGTACCGTCGCCGGCTGCAGCGGCTGGCCCGCGGCACGCAGGCGAGGCAGCGGCGGCGGCAATGGGCGCTGGTGCTGGCCCATGCACTGCGCGCGGCTGCGAGGTCGCTGCGCCGCACGCCGGGCCTCTCGTTCAGTGTGATCCTTGCCTTCGCTCTGGGCATCGGCGCCAATGCCACGATGTTCGGCGTCATTGATCGCCTGCTGCTCTCGCCGCCCCGGCACATTGCCTCGCCGCAGCAGGTGCGACGCGTGTACTTCGAGCACTACGAGGCCGTGCTGCACCGGCGCTCCGTCGACGGCACGGCGCCGCTGCCGGGCTACGAGGACCTGCTGGGCAACTCGCAGTTCGCCGGCATTGCGGCGTACTCGAGCGAGCGCCTGACGGTGGGTCGCGGTACCGAAGCCCGCCGGGTGCGCGCCCTGCAGGTAACAGGTAATTACTGGCAGGTGCTGGGCGTGCGTCCGGCGCTGGGCCGTTTCTTCACGGAAGCGGAAGACCAGCCGGGCGCGCCTGCCACTGTGGTGCTGAGCTGGGAGCTGTGGCAGAGCATGTTCGGCGGACAGCGCGATGTGCTGGGCCGCGACCTCGAGTTCGGCTACGGCCCGTGGACCATCGTGGGCGTAGCACCGCGGGGGTTCACCGGCGTCGATCTCTCAGCCGTGAGTTTCTGGCTGCCGGCCAGGCGCTTCGGCTCCGTGACGCACACTGCCGACCTGCTCCAGGATCGCGGCTACTACTGGCTCGACATTGTGGCGCGAATGGCGCCCGGCGCCAGTGTGGCGGCCGCGGAAGCAGAAGCCACGCGGGCGCACCGGCGGGGCCGGGCGGACGCGATAGCGCGCGGCCGCTACGATCCTGATGCGCGCGTGATCACCTATCCGCTGAACGCCGCGGCCGGCTCCCGCCTGCCGGCCGAAGTCAATGTCGCGCTCTGGCTGGGCGGCGTGTCGCTGCTCGTGCTGCTCATTGCCTGCGTGAATGTCGCGAACCTGCTGTTAGCGCGCGGCATCCGCACACAGCGCCAGCTGGGCATCAGCCTCGTGCTGGGCAACACGCGCGGGCGCATCGCCGTGACGGCGCTGGCGGAGGGCCTGATGCTGGCGCTGCTGGGCGGCGTGGCCGCGCTGGCGGTCGCGCGCTGGGGCGGCGCCATTGTCCGCTCGACGCTGTTCCCGGGTACGCTCTGGCCGGACGACGGCGTGAGCGCGCGCACCATCCTGCTCAGTCTGGCTCTCTCGCTGGCGGCGGCCCTCGCGGCGTGCGCGCTGCCCCTGTTCACCGCCATGCGCCAGAACGTGGCGGACACGCTGCGCGTCCAGCAGGGCGGCATCACGCGGTCCACGGCCCGGCTGCGCGCCGCGCTCACGGTATTGCAGGCGACACTTTCCGTCGTGCTGCTCGTCGGCGCCGGCCTCTTCGTGCGCAGCCTGCGTCACGTGCGCGCGCTGGACCTCGGCTTCGACGCGCGCAGCCTGCTGATTGCGATTCCGGACGCGGACGGTTCGGGTGTCGACTCGGCGAGCCTGGCGAGGTTCTTCGAGCGCGCCACCAGCGAAGTCCCGCGGCTGCCGGGTGTGCGCGCCGTGGCGGCGGCGGCCGAACTGCCTTTCGGCAACAGCTCGTCCGCGCACCTGTTCGTGCCCGGCCGCGACTCGCTGCCCCGCCTGCCCGCGGGCGGACCCTATGTCAACGTGGTAACCGCTGGTTACATTGACGCGCTCGACCTGCGGGTGCTGCAGGGCCGGGGCTTCGCGGCAAGCGATGGTCCCGGCAGCGAGCCGGTCGTAGTGGTGAATCAGACCATGGCGAAGCTGGCGTGGCCGGACGGCAGTGCCGTGGGGCAGTGCCTGATGGTGCAGCATCGGGGGGCGCCCTGCGCGCGCGTCGTCGGCGTAGTGGGGGATGCGAACCGGACGGGGCTGCAGGAGCCGCCCGCACCGCAGTACTACGTGCTGCTCGATCAGCACGTCTTCGCGGAACCGGCGTATGCGCTGGTCGTGCGAACCGCGGGAGAGGCGGCGAAGCGCATTGCCGACGTACGCAGCGCGCTGGTTGCCATGGAGCCGCGTTTCCGCTTCATCAACGTGATGTCCATGCAGGCGAACGTGGATTTCTTCGCGCGCTCGTGGAGACTGGGGGCGACGATGTTCACACTGTTCGGGGCGCTTGCGTTGCTGGTCGCCGCGCTGGGCCTGTATTCGGTGCTGGCTTTCGACGTGGCCCAGCGCACGCGCGAGCTGGGGCTGCGTTGCGCGCTGGGCGCACGCCGCGGCAACCTGCTGGGCATGGTGCTGGCGCGCTCCCTGCGCATGACCGGCATTGGTGTGCTGCTGGGTCTCGCGGCGGCCTTTCTGCTGGCACCCCGGCTGCGTGATCTGCTGTACCGGACATTGCCGCGCGATCCGCTGACCCTCGCCGCGGCCGCACTGGCACTGCTGCTCGTTGCCGTGGCGGCGGGCGTCGTGCCCGCGTGGCGGGCGGCGCGCGTGGATCCCAATGTGGCCCTGCGCACCGACTGAAACGACGGCGGATCGAGGCGCCGTCGTCGCCTGCAATCCGTAACCGCCCTTTGTCCGCAGCCGCTGCCCCGCCGTATTTTCCCCGCCATGATCACGCAACCGCATTCCGTCCCACGGCCCCGCCTGAATGCGCGCGGCCCCGTCCTGCTCGCCACGCTTGCCGTCGTGCTGCTGCCTGCCTGCAGCGAGCGAGCGCGCCCCACGGCCTCGCACTTCGCCGCCGACAGCGTGCTGTTCAAGCGCATGCTGGCCGCAGAGGACGCGCGCGGGCGAGCAGAGGGCGGCATTGCGCCGCTGCGCGAGGGTCTGGCGTCGAGCAACGCCGAACTGCGCAGCATTCGCGGTACGCGCACTGGGCCGGCTCGAGCAGGACACGCTCGCTGCGCTGATTGTGCCGCTGCTCGGCGACTCCTCGGCCGCCGTGCGCGCCCAGGCAGCCAACGCGCTGGCGCAATTGGCAGTTGCGGCGGGCGCTGCGGGCGCAGCGCCCGGTGGGAGCGGGACACTGGCGAGGAATGCGTTGCGCCAGCGGCTGGGGCTGGAGCCTGATGCGCGCGTGCGCGGTGTGCTGGCGGAAAGCCTGGGCCGGCTGCCACAGGCGGGCGCGGCCGATGTCGCGGCCACGGCGCTGCAGCTCGTCACCACGCTGGGGGACACCGCGGGGCGTGCCGGTCCGGGCGAGGCGGCTTCTTCTAACGAAGAGTTAAGGCTGGGTGTGGCGCGTGGCTTCCAGTTCCTGGTGCTGCAGCGAGCGGCGAGCGGCGCGCTCCCGGACGAGGCGCTGGGCGCATTGCGCGCACTGCTGCAGACCGGACGGTCCACGCAGGCAGGCGGCGCTGCTCTGCGCGCGCGCCGCACCCGCACGGTGGCTGCCAGCGCGCTGCTGGGCTCGGGCCAGAACACGCTGTCAGACATCGAGCTGGTGCTGGCGGATTCCGATCCGCTGGTGCGCCGCCTTGCGCCCGCGGCCATCGCGCGTGTGCCGGACGCCGCAGCGGCGCAGCACCTGCTGGATCGGGCGCTGGAAGACAGTGCGGCCATGGTGCGCTACGAATCGCTGCGGCCCTACGAGCAGCGCCGCGACCCCGAAACGCGCTGCCGTCCCATTATGAACGCGGCACGCGGCCAGGCGATGCACGTGGCCCTGCTCGCCATTGACATCATGGCGGGGAAATGCGGCGGCCCGCCGGGCGCGCAGCTGCTGGACAGTCTGGCGCAGACGCTGCCCGCGACGTCGGAACCGGACAGCTGGCAGCGCCCGGCGCACGCCATCGCGGCACTGGCGAGCGCCGATGCGAAGCAGGCGGCGCTGCGCATTGATGCGTTTGTCGCGCATGCCAACCCGTTCGTGCGCGCCTGGGCCGCAAGGGCCGCCACCGGGATGGGCGACACGGCGAGACTGCGCGCACTCGCTGCCGATGCGAACCCGAATGTTCGCACGGCCGCAATCGAGGGCCTGGACTCGCTGGCCGGTCACGCCGCCGACGCCGTGTACATTGCGCAGCTGCGTGACCAGCAGGACGGCCAGCTGCTGCGGGCCGCGGCGGGCGCACTGGCGGGTTCGCGTGACACGGCGGCACTGCCCGCACTGCTCGCCGCGCTGGATCGCATCACGGCCATGAAGCGCGAGACATTGCGCGACCCGCGCACCGCACTGCTGGCGCGCATTGGCCAGCTGGGTGGCAAGGCGCAGGCGGGCGCGTTGCACCCCTGGCTGCGGGACTTCGACCCCGCGATCGCGCAGCAGGCCGCCACCGTGCTCGCGGGCTGGACGGGCACGCGAATGGAAGCGTCGCCTGAGATGCTCCCCCGACTGGCGCTGCCTGGTGCGGAGGAGCTGGAAGCACTCTCCCGCGAGCATGTGCTCATCGAGCTGGAGAATGGCGGCCGCATCGAGATCGAGCTGCTGCCCTTCGCGGCGCCCACCAACGCGTGGCGTTTCGCGCGGCTGGCAGGGAGCGGCCACTTCGACGGGCTGACGTTCCACCGCATTGCGCCCAACTTCGTGGTGCAGGGCGGCAGTCCCGGCGCCAACGAGTACGCAGGCGATGGCCCGTTCACGCGCGACGAGCTGGGTCTCGAGTACAACTGGCGAGGCACAGTGGGCCTGTCCACCCGCGGCCGTAACACTGGCGATTCCCAGCTCTACATTAATCTCATCGACAATGTGCGTCTCGATCACAACTACACGGTGTTTGGCCGCGTTGTGTCGGGCATGGACGTGGTGGACCGCATGCTGGAAGGCGAGGTGATGCGCAAGGTGACCGTGCGCTGATGCACGGCCCGGGCGGGTTCCGCGCAATCCGTCGCGCGCGAATTCGTGAGGGTGTTTCCCGGTTCTTGTCGCCCTGTCTGATGTAGACAGTTCGTTCGTGCGCTGGCAATCCGGCGAGTGTGCGGGCGGCAGACAAGAACTGAGGAGACTACCATGTTACGCGTTCATCATATTGCAGTCGCGGCGTTCCTGGGAACCACCCTGCTGCTGGCCGCGTGCCAGAGCCCGACGGACGTTCCCGCGCAACCGGATCCGGGCGGCGTTGCGCCGCCGGCTCCGCCCGCGCCACCCGCACTCGACCTTTTCTTCACCACCGACGATCTCGCGGATCGCATCGAGATGATAACCTCGCCCGATCCATCCGTAGGGAGCCAGCTGAACATCTGTCTGGAGATCCTGACTGCGACCGGCTGGTGGAAGGGCATCGGCGCGAACCGCGATGAGCCGAGCGTCCAGGGGGACGGCAATGCCGTACGCTGCATACCGACGGCGCCGGGTCGCATCAATCTCACCTTCTGGAAGGCCAAGCTCTTCGGCATCCACACGAAGGTGGGCGCGGGCGCCGTCGATCTCTCGAGGTATGCAGGCCAGCGCGCGCTGTTCGTCTGGGAGAAAGAGTAACGCGAGGACTGCCACACGCGCGCACCAGAGGGGGCCGGTCGTGATCCGCGACCGGCCCTCGCGTTTCCTTGCAGGCGACTCCCGGCCCGCCTACGTTTGCCCGTCCCCCTGAGAGCCCGGGCCGTCACCCGACGCACCTGGCATGTAATTCTTTCCCGCGCAGGCGAGCGTGGAACTGATCGCGCAGCAGGTCGGCAGCTATCTCGAGCAGAATGTCCCGGCGAGGCCCGCCATCATGCAGGAGATGGAAGCGCGCGCCGCGCGCGACGGCTTCCCCATCATCGGGCCGGCCGCCGGATACTTCTGTTATCAGATCGCGCGCATGAGTGGTGCGCGCCGCGTGTTCGAGCTGGGCTCCGGCTACGGGTATTCGACTGCCTGGTTCGCGCGCGCCGTACGCGAAAACGGCGGCGGCGAGGTGCACCACGTGGTGTGGGATGAGGCATTGTCCGTATCGGCGAAGGAATACCTGTCGAAGCTGGGACTGGGCGACCTCGTACGCTACACAGTCAGCGAAGCCGTCGCTGCGCTGCGTCAGGCCGACGGTCCCTTCGATCTCGTCTTCAATGACATCGAGAAGGCGGGCTACCCCGCATCGCTGCCTGTCATAGCGGACAAGCTGCGGCGGGGCGGCGTCCTCATCACCGACAACGTGCTGTGGAGCGGACGCATCTTCGACGACGCCGACCAGTCGCCGGCTACCGAAGGCGTGCGCGCCTACACGCACGCCATCATGACCAGCGAGGACTGGATCGGCTCGATCGTACCGATTCGTGACGGAGTGCTGCTGGCGTACCGGCGCTGAACACACCGCGGAGGACCCATGACCCGAGCGAAACCGCTGTGCACCGCTGTGCTGCTGCTGCTGGCCAGCGCCTCTCTCGCGTACGCGCAGAGCGGACGCAGGATGACGATGCGCGAGTCACTGCTGCTGCCCAACTGGAACGGCTACACACTGTCGCCGGCCGGCGACCGCTTCTTCTACACGCGCAGCACGCGCGATCCGGACAGCCTGGAGAGCACGGCGCACATCTTCCTGTACGACATCGCCAGCGGCCGCACGGTGCAGCTCACGAATTCCGCGAAGGGCGAAACCAGCCCGCGCTGGCTGCCCGACGGTCGCATCCTCTTCAGCTCGAACCGCGATGGCAAGGCCGCATGGTGGGCCATCTCGCCCGATGGCGGCGAGGCGGAGAAGCTGATCGACGACCCCAAGGCGCCCGCTAACGGCGTGTTTTCCCCCGATTTCCACCGCCTGGCCTTCACCGAGACCAGCGAGCGGCCCGACAGGAAGGCGTGGGACGAGAAGGTCAAGAAGAAGGATGACGGCTACTACGCCGAAAAGAAGCTGACGTACACGCAGATCTGGGTCTATGACCTGGCCACCAAGAAGAAGCAGCAGGTCACGGCCGGGCCGTACGACAGCCAGGGCCCGGTCTGGTCGCCGGACGGCAGGTGGATCGCCTTCACCTCCAACCACACCGGCACGCAGATGGGGGATCCGAACCGCAGTGATAACACGGAGTTGTTCGTGGTGTCGGCCGATTCGGGCGAGGTGCGGCAGCTGACGCACAACCCCGGTCCGGACCGCGCGCCCGTGTGGTCGCCCGACGGCCAGTGGATCGCCTACAGCTCCAGCAGCCACGAGAACCATGGCGCGGACCAGTTCGACGTCGAGGTGATCCCGACCGCAGGCGGTACGCCCGTCAACCTGAGCGCCGCCATCGACTACTCGGTGTCCGACATCGACTGGGCGCCCGATGGCCGCAGCATCTATTTCCGCGCGGACCAGGGGCTCAGTTCCACGCTGTACAAGGCCGCGCCCACCGGCGGCACGGCGCAGCCCGTGCTGCCCGACGACCAGAACGTCTACACGGTGGAGAGCCGCTCGAAGGATGGCTCGCGCTGGCTCATCACGAGCACCAGCCTCTCCGATCCGGGTTCCGTCTACCTCTCGGACAATGACGGGAAGAACATGCGCCGTCTGTTCCAGGAGAATGATGGTCTGAAGGACTTCGCGATTGCGAAGGCGGAGCCCATCACGTGGAAAGGCGCGGACGGGCTCACGATTGATGGGATCATCACGTATCCGCTCGAGTATCAGGCCGGCCGCCGCTATCCCACGATCCTGAGCGTGCACGGCGGTCCGTTCGGTCGCTTCACGAAGACGTTCAATACATCAGCGCAGATCTGGGCCGCCCGCGGCTACGCCGTCCTCATGGGCAATCCGCGCGGCAGCTCGGGCCGCACCTTCGATTTCGGCACCGCCAATGTGAAGGACTGGGGCGGCAAGGATTTCACGGACCTGATGAAGGGCGTGGACTACGCGATCGCGCAGGGCGTCGCCGATCCCGACAAACTCGCCATCATGGGCGGCAGCTACGGCGGGTTCATGACCTTCTGGACCATCACGCAGACGAATCGCTTCAAGGCCGCGATCGGCCATGCCGGCATCGTCGACTGGTTCGCGTTCTACGGCCAGACCGATATTCCCAACCTGCTCGAGTTCGGCTTCGGCGGTTATCCCTGGGCCACGCGCCAGGTCTACGAGAAGTACTCCGGCATCCGCTATGCCACCAACGTCACCACGCCACTGCTGATCACGCACGGCGAGCAGGACCGCCGCGTGCCCATAACACAAGGTGAAGAGTACTACCGCACCCTCAAGAAGCTGGGCAAGACCGTCGAGATGCTGCGCTTCCCCCGCGAAGGCCACGGCATCGCCGAGCCTCGCCATCGCATCTATCTCGATCAGGAGCAGGAGAAGTGGTTTGCCCAGTACGTACTTGGAGCTCCGAAAGCTGTCAGTGCTACCGGGCAGGGTGGTGGCAGGAAATAGGACTGCGTTGCTGGTTGCTTGTTGCTGGGGCTGGTTGCTGGGGAACGGCGATAACGGATGACGGATCAACGGCGTTGCCGGGGCTGGGGCTCGAGCTGGGACTGGGAACTCACGGTTCGGTGGAGTTCGGGATGCACGGATCAGGCGACGATGTCAGGCCAGGAGTCACGCGCAGATCGCCTGCGTCGTGCATGAATGCTCCGGTTCCGTTTCCCAGCCCAAGCCCCGGCAACGCAGCTGTCAGTCATAAGTCGATATTCATCCGTTATCCCCAGCCCGAGCCCCAGCCCCGGAAACGCCCTTCCAGAACCCGAGGTGCGCCATGACTCACGCGATGCGAAACAGCCAGACGGTCGCCCTGCTGACAGCGTTGTTCGTAGCGCTATCGCCTTGGCGCGTAGCGGCCCAGATCACGCGCTCCACCGCGGAAACACGCCAGATCGCGGAGCGCGCGATGCCCAATGGCGGGCCGACGCGGCTGCTGCGCGATCCCACGATGAGCGCGACCAGCATCGCGTTCGAGTACGCGGAAGACATCTGGGTGGCGCCGCGTGCGGGTGGCGATGCGCGACGCATGACGAGCTTCCAGGGTCAGGAGACGAATCCGCGCTTCTCGCCGGACGGCCACTGGCTCGCGTTCAGTGCGCAGTACGAGGGCAACACGGATGTGTACGTGGTGCCCGCCGAGGGCGGTGAGCCCCGCCGGCTGACCTGGCATCCGGGCGCCGATGAGGTGCAGGGCTGGACGCCGGACAGCAAGCGCGTGGTCTTCCTCTCGAGTCGCACGAATGCACCCAGCAGCGGGAAATTCTGGACGGTCGGGCTGGACGCCGATTTCCCGCAGGCGCTGCCCATGCCGCGCGCGTATCAGGGCTCGTTCTCACCCGACGGCAAGCACTTCGCCTACCGTATGCCCAGCTCGTGGGATGAGGAGCGGCGCAACTACCGCGGCGGACAGAACCGGCCCATCTGGATCCTCGACATGCAGTCGTACGACCTCGAGGAAGTGAAACCGTGGGATCGCTCGGAAGACGCGCAGCCCGTGTGGATCGGGCAAACCGTGTATTTCCTGTCCGACCGCGACTGGGCTACCAACATCTGGGCGTACGACACGAAGACGAAGCAGCTGAAGCAGGTCACGCACTTCACCGACTTCGACGTGAAGACGCTGCAGACGGACGGCAGGACGCTGGTGTTCGAGCAGGCCGGCTACATCAACACGCTGGATCCGGCCGGCGGCCAGTCGAAGCGCGTGGACATCACGGTGCGGGCTGATTTCCCGTGGATGATGCCGCACTGGGAGGATGTCGCCAATCGCATCACCAACGCGGAAATCTCGCCCACGGGCAAGCGCGCGCTCTTCGAAGCACGCGGCGACATCTTCACGGTTCCCACCGAGCGCGGCGCCGACTGGCGCAACCTGACGCAGACGTCGGGCTCGGCCGAACGCGCACCCGCGTGGTCGCCCGATGGCAAGTGGATTTCCTGGTTCAGCGATGCCAGTGGCGAGTACAAACTCGTCATTTCACCGCAGGATGGCATTGGCGAGCGGCGGGAAATCGCACTGCCCGATCCCAAGTTCTACTACACGCCCCAATGGTCGCCGGACTCGAAGAAGATCATGTTCACGGATACCGACCTGCGGCTCTGGATGGTGGACGTGGCAACGGGCAAGGCCACCACCATCGACACGGATCCGTGGATGGTGCCCACACGCACCGTCGATCCGGTGTGGAGTCCGGACTCGCGCTGGATCGCTTACGTCAAGCACCTCGACAATCTGCTGCACGCCGTGTTCGTCTACTCGCTCGAGACGGGCAAGATCAGTCAGATGACGGATGGCATGTCGGACGTCACCTCGCCCGCATGGGATGCCTCCGGCAAGTACCTGTACTTCATGGCCGGTACCGACTTCGCGTTGAACACCGGCTGGCTGGACATGACGTCGTACGACCGGCCCGCCACGCGCGGCATCTACTTCGCCGTGCTGAAGAAGGGTGAGCCATCGCCGCTCCTTCCCGTGATCGGCGATGAAACCGGAACCGCCAGCACAGCGCAGCGTGGCGACAGCACACAGGCGGGCGGCGGCGGCGGTGGCGGCGGTGGTGGCCGTGGTGGCGCAGGCGGTGGTGGTTTCGGTGGCGGCGGCCGCGGCGCAGCGCGTGAAGTGCGCGTCGACATCGATTTCGACGGACTCGAGAATCGCATCGTCGCAGTCCCCGTACCTGCGCGTGACTACCGCTCGCTGCAGGCGGGTACCGAGGGCCAGGTCTTCTACGTCGTGCCGGGTGAAGGCGGCGGCCGTGGCGGTCGCGGTGGCGGCCGTGGCGGTGCCGGCGGCGGCAACACGCTCGAGCGCTACAGCCTGCGTGACCGCGAGGCGAGGGAGTTCATGGGCGGCGTGACGTCGTACAGCATTTCCGCCGACCGGCACAAGCTGCTGTATCGCTCGGGCCAGAACTGGGGCGTGGTGGACAGCGATCGCCAGCCACCGCAGCCCGGTTCCGGCCGCATCAATGTCGCGGGGTTGCGCATGCGCGTGGATCCGCCCGCCGAGTACCACCGAATGTTCGCGGAAGGCTGGCGCATCCAGCGCGACTACCTCTACGTGAAGAACATGCACGGGCTCAACTGGGCGAAGACGCGCACCCTGTACGAGCCCATGGTGGACTACGTCGCGCACCGCTCCGATCTCAACTACCTGCTGGACTGGATGGGTGGCGAGATCAACGTGGGGCACTCCTTCGTGCGCGGCGGCGACATGCCCGAGGTCCCCAACGTCTCGGTAGGCCTGCTGGGTGCAGACTACGAGATCGCCAACGGCCGGTATCGCATCACCAAGGTCTACAGCGGCGATGAGTGGGGTGCCGGCCGTGCGCCGCTGAGCGAGCCGGGCATTGACGTCAGCGTGGGCGACTACCTGCTCGAGGTGAACGGCGTCGAGCTGCGCGCGCCCGCGAATCCCTACCGCCTGTTCGAGGGCGCGGCCAACCGCCAGGTGCAGATCCGCGTGGGACCGGACCCATCCGGCACAAACTCGCGGTTAGTGACGGTGCAGCCCATCGGCTCCGAGGGCCAGCTGCGCCAGATCGACTGGGTGGACAGCAACCGCCGCAAGGTGGACCAGCTCTCCGGCGGCAAGCTGGCGTACGTGTGGATCCCCAACACCAGCCAGCCGGGCTACACCGCGTTCAACCGCTACTACTTCGCGCAGCAGAACAAAGAAGGCGCGGTGATCGATGAGCGCTTCAACACGGGCGGCTCGGCGGCCGACTACATCATCGAGTTCCTGAATCGCCAGCCGCACGGCTATTTCAACAACCCGGTAGGCGACCGCAAGCCATTCACTTCACCGGCCGCGGGTATCTGGGGACCCAAGGTGATGATCATCAACGAGGAGGCGGGCTCAGGCGGCGACCTCATGCCCTACATGTTCCACTACTACAAGGTGGGACCGCTGGTGGGTGAGCGTACGTGGGGCGGTCTGGTGGGCACGTGGGACACGCCGCCGTTCGTCGATGGCGGCTCCATGATCGCGCCCCGCGGCGGCTTCTTCTCCATCGACGGCAAATGGGCGGTGGAGAACGATGGCGTACCGCCCGACATCGAAGTCGAGAATGACGCCGAAGGACGTGATTGCCGGCCACGACCCGCAGCTGGAGCGCGCCGTGCAGGAGGCAATGAAGCTGTTAGGGACCGAGCGGTTCGTGCGCAAGGCCGAGCCGCCCGCGCCCATCCTGGCGAGGCGGCCGGGCGGCGGCTGAGTCACTCGTAGCGCAGCGCCTCGATGGGATCCAGCGCGGCCGCCTTCTTCGCGGGATAGAAGCCGAAGAAGATGCCGACCGCGGCCGAGAAGCCGAGCGCAGTCGCGACCATGGCTGGGGCGATGGCCGTGCCCCAGCCGGTCGCGTGCTGCAGCACGGCCGCACCGGCAAACCCCAGCCCGATGCCGATGAGCGCCGCCGATCACGCTATCACGATGCTCTCGACCAGGAACTGCGTGAGCACGTCCGAGCCGCGCGCGCCGACCGCCATGCGAATGCCGATCTCGCGCGTCCGCTCGCGTCACCGACACCAGCATGATGTTCATGATGCCGATGCCGCCCGACCAGCAGCGAGATGCTGGCGATGGCCGCGAGCAGCAGTGTCATCACTTCGGTGGTGCCCTGCGCGGCCTGCGCCAGATCCGTCTGATTGCGAACCGTGAAGTCATCAGGCTCGTAGGACGCCAGCCGGTGCGCGCTCGCGCAGGATCGCCGCGGATTTCCTCCTCCGCCGACGGGATGTCCTCGTTGCGCGCGGTGCTGGCCAGGATCTGCGGGATGAAGCTGCGGCCGGAGAGACGGGTCTGGACCGTGGTGTACGGCGAGAGCATCGACGTCGTCCTGATCCCGGCCTTCGGCGGTCTGGCCCTTCGGCGCCATGACGCCGATCACCTGCACCGGCACATTGCGGATGCGGACCGTCTGACCGACCGGATCCTCCTCGGGAAACAGGTTGTCAGCCACCGTGCTGCCCAGCACCGCCACCTTGCGCAGGGCGCGCACCTCGGACTGCATCGAAGAAGCGGCCGGACGCCACGGTCCAGTCGCGGATCACGGGGTAGTCGGGCGACACGCCGTTCACCGAGCGTGCGCCAGTTGCCTGCGCCGCCGATCGACCTGCGTGGGCGACAATACCATCGGCGACACGGCGGAGAGCCATACGCTCTCGCGCTCGATCGCCTCGGCGTCCCGGAGAGTGAGCCGGTTGGAGGTGCCTGCGCCCTGATTCACGCCGCCCTGCTCGCTGGCGCCCGGGTGTGACCACGATGAGGTTCGTGCCGAGGCTGGCGATCGCGCTGCTGGATCTGCGCCTTGCGCGCCCTGTCCGATCGCCACCATTACGATGACCGCGCCCACGCCGATGATGATGCCCAGCATGGTCAGCAGTGTGCGCATCTTGTTCTTCAGGATGCTCTGCGTGGCGATGCCGATCAGACGGTTGGCCTTCATGCGACCCCCGCGACAGCTCGTGACGGTCGGCCCGGCGCCGTGCCCGTCGACCGCGATGGTCGCGCAGCACCAGCCGTCGCGCAGCTCGACGATGCGGGTCGCGTGCTCCGCGATGTCGGGCTCGTGCGTTACGAGCACGATGGTGCTGCCCTGTTCGTTCAGCTCCTGAAACAGCGCCATGATCTCGACCGATGTGCGGCTGTCGAGATTGCCGGTCGGCTCGTCGGCCAGCAGCAGCGACGGGCGGGTCACCAGCGCGCGGGCAATCGCCACCCGCTGCTGCTGCCCGCCCGACAGCTCGGCTCGGCTCGTGGTCCAGCCGCTCGGCCAGACCCACGCGTTCGAGCGAGCCGCGTGCCGCCGCGCGCGTGTCCGCGATAGCGGCCCGAGCGATCGTAGAGCAGCGGCAACTCGACGTTATCGATGGCCGAGGTGCGCGCCAGCAGGTTGAAGCCCTGGAAGACGAAGCCGATCTCGCGGTTCCGGATGTCGGCCAGCTGCATTGCGGTCTCATCCGATCCACACGCTGACGCCGTTCAGCCAGTAGCGTCCCGGCGCTGGGCTGGTCCAGGCAGCCGATGATGTTCATCAGCGTCGACTTGCCCGACCCTGACGCGCCCATGATGGCCACCATCTCGCCCGGCTCCACGAGAAACGTCACGCCGCGCAGCGCCTGCACTTCGGTGCGGCCTGTCGAGTAGACGCGCCGGATCTCATCCATGCGGATGACCGCGTCACCGTCCGCCATCTCAGAAGACTCCACGGAAGCCGCCGCGGCCGCGCGGCTGGTTGCTCTGGAACGGGTTCGTCGCCTCGCTCTCCGCGGGGGCGCCGCCCGTGACACCGGCAATGACGTTCATGCCCGCGCTCAGGTCACTGCCGATGACCTGTGTCATCTGTCCGTCCGTCATTCCCGTGCGCACGGCTGTGACCGCCAGCCTGCCACTCGCATCCACGTACCAGAGCCAGGCGACATTGTCTTCGCCGCCCGCCTGCGTGAATCCGCTGCTGTCGCCGGGTCCGGCTGCCGCTGCCCGGTCGCGCGGGCCCGCGCCCCGTCCGCCCTGCGCTCCGCCGCCTCGCCCGGCGCGGTCGCCCTCACGCGTCCGCCCGCCCGCCCGTCCGCTGTCGCCCGCGCCACTGGTGGTGGCGCCGGCCGGCTGGCCGCTCCCCGGCCCGCGGCTGCCCGGGCGCTGCACTGCTGCCAGCATGGCCTGCGTGGGGCGGAACCGTAATGCTGCGTTAGGAATCTCCAGGACGTTCTCGGCACGCGCGATCTGGAACGCGACGGTGGCCGTCATGCCGGGCAGCAGCCGGGTGCCCGGGTTGGGCACGTCCACGACCACCGTGTAACTGACCACGTTGTCCGTCGTCGTGGGATTCAGCCGGATCTGCTCGACGCTGCCCGTGAACTGATCATTGGGCCAGGCCTGCACCGTGAAGTGCACCGGCTGTGCGGTGTGGATGCTGCCAATGTCTGCTTCGTCCACCGCCGCCAGGATCTGCATGTGCTCGAGATTGCCCGCGATCAGGAAGAGCTGCGGCGCGGAGAGACTGGCGGCCACTGTCTGGCCCACCTCCACGTTGCGCTCCACCACCACGCCATCGATGGGCGAGGAGATGCGCGCAAAATCGAGATTGCGCCGCGCGCGCTCCAGGTTGGCCTGCGCCGACTCGAGATTGGCGCGCGCCGATGCCGCATTGAAGCGCGCCGTCTGGTACTCGCTTTCCGTGGCTACGTGCGAGTCATGGAGCTGCTGCTGCTGCTGCAGCTCGAACTCGCGCTGATCGAGGGTGGCCCGTGCCGCGTCGAGCGAGGCATTGGCTTCCACCACCGCTTCGTGCAGCACGGTGGTGTCCAGCCTCGCCAGCAGCTGCCCGCGGCGCACATGATCGTTGAAGTCCGCGTACACGCCCGCCAGCTGGCCGGACACCTGTGTGCCCACCTGATGGTGGTATCCGGTTGCAGCGTGCCCGTGGCACTCACCGAAGACTCGATGGTGCCTCGCTGGACCTGCACGAACCTGTACGTTTCCGAGCTTGACCGTTGGCGCAGCAGCAGTACAGCGGCCAGCACGAGGATTCCCACAGCGGATACAGCGATCACCCAACGCTTCATTGCAGTGTCCGGCTTTCCCAGTTGCATGCGCGCCGGCGCACGACCTGGCCGGGTCGTGCTCCGGACACACAAGGTCGTTTCGTTCTACTAACGCATCGCTGTTTGGATCCGTTGGACGACCCGTTTTCCGGGGCCGGGGCTCGGGCTGGGGCTGGGGGTGGGAAACGAATCACTGCCACGCTGCCCTCTTCATTGACTGAATTCGTTACCTGCCCGACTTGCTCCTGCAACTGTCAACCGCAGGCCCGGACGATCTTCAACCGCAGAGCGCGGCTGCGTTCGTCCTGTTCGTCGACCGCCACGATCACAGCGGTTCCAGCCTCAACCCTTCGCGCCCTCTGCGCTTCCTAATCCGTTGAAACAAAAAGACTCTCGCGCCGTTCTCCGCGCCCCCAGCGCTCTCCAATCCGTTGCAACAGGAAAGACTCCGCGCCATCCTCTGCGCCCTCAGCGATCTCCGCGGTTAGTGCTGCGGTGAGTGGTGAAAGGTTGACGGCAGCGACTGTGCCGCTAGATTGTCCGATGGAAGTTCGAGGTCGGTTCGCCCGATCGGCGTGACCGGCCTTTTTCATTCTTACCGGTCACATTGACACTTCCGCCGGTCCGACCCGGGACCGGGATTGACGTCCTGGGCGGTTGGCATCCGATACTGGACGCACCGGCATGCATGACCGGTACTCCGTTCACAGGACGAGACGTTTTGACATTCGATCAACTCACTGACGCACCCCAGCTGTTGCAGGCCATCAGCCAGCTCGGCTGGACCGATCCCACTCCCATTCAGCAGTTGGCCATTCCCCCGGCACGTGCCGGCAAGGACGTCGTAGGCATCGCGCAGACCGGCACCGGCAAGACGGCGTCGTTCCTGATCCCTGCGCTGGAAAAGCAGATTGGCCGCGATGGGCTGCACACGCTCGTGCTCTGCCCCACACGCGAGCTGGCGCAGCAGGTTGCCGCCGACGCCCGCGAGCTGAGCAAGCCGGCGCACCTGTTCATCGGCGAAATCGTGGGCGGCGTGCGCTTCGGCCCGCAGATCCGCGACCTGCGCGCAGGCTTCGATCTGCTCGTGGCCACACCCGGTCGCCTGCTCGACCACGTCCGCAAGGGCAATGTCGACCTTTCCACGATCGACATGCTCGTGCTCGATGAAGCGGATCGCATGCTCGACATGGGATTCCGTCCACAGATCGAGCAGATCCTCAAGCACGTGCCCCGCCAGCGGCAGACGATGCTGTACTCCGCCACCATGCCCAACGGTGTGCACGCCATGGCGCTGCGCATCATGAAGGATCCGGAATGGCTGAGCGTGGCGCCCAGGGGAACCACAGCGGACAACGTCGAGCAGACGGTGTACTCGGTGCGCGCCGATCGCAAGGTGGCGCTGCTCATCGAGCTGCTCGAGCAGACGAACTGGGAGCAGGTGCTGGTGTTCACCGCGACCAAGGCGGGCGCTGATCTGCTGGTCAAACGCCTGGCGCATGCCGGCGTCAACACCACCGTGATGCACGGCGATCGCGACATGAAGGAGCGCGCCCGCGCGCTCAACAGCTTTGCCGATGGCCGGGTCCGCGTGCTGGTCGCCACCGACATTGCGCAGCGCGGCCTCGACATTGAAGGCATCAGCCATGTCGTCAACTTCGATGTTCCGCGCAACCCGGAAGACTACATTCATCGCATCGGCCGCACCGGCCGGGCGGGCGCCAGTGGCACGGCCGTGACCTTCCTCTCGGCTGCCGAGCTGGGCGTCATGAAGGACATTGAACGGCTGCTGGATCGCAGCCTGCCGCGCATTTCGCTGCCCGGTTTCGATTACGAATCAGAATCAGGCGACGCTTTTCGTCCCGTACCGGCGCGCGTCACAGTGAACCGCGCGGGCCACCGCCTGGGTACCCGGCGGGTAGCCGAGCTTTCACCCGAAGAGCTGGAACGCCTGCTCAGCGTCGGCTGACAGGCATAGCCGTAACCGCGGCGTCGCACCCCTCTGCGACGCCGCGTCACTCGACCCGCCCCGCTTGCCACCACCGCCGCACCCGCATCCGCACCCTCGACCTCGAGCGCAGGACCCGTGTAACATATAGTTAGAGATCGCACCATCCCCGCAGCAGCCCGCGCGCACCATGGGACCGGAGGCCCGGATGGCGGAGGAGCGCTTCACCGATGAGGACGCCCGCACCGCGTGGGACTTCGCCGCGGACGCGTGGCAGACGTTCGTGCGCGATGGCGACGACTACTTCCGCCGCCTGCTGCACGGACCCGCACTGCTGGATGCGACGCGCGTGCAGCCGGGCGAGCGCGTGCTGGACCTGGGCTGCGGCGAAGGCTACTTCGCGCGCGAGCTGGCCCGCCGGGGCGCGCACGTCACGGGCGTGGATCTCAGCCCCAAGCTCGTCGCCTGCGCGCGCCAGGAAGAGCAGCGCGCACCGCTGGGCATCGAGTACCGCGTGCTGAGCGCCTCGCGCGTGGATGGCGAGTTCGATCCCGCGAGCTTCGACCTCGTCACCGCCTGCCTCGCGCTCCAGGACATGGCCGACGGCGAGGGCTGCCTGCGCGCGGCCCACCGCGTGCTGCGTCGCGGGGGACGTATGGCGTTCTCCGTGCCGCACCCGTACACCGACGCGCCCGTGCACGGCTGGGAACGCGACGCACTCGGCCACAAGCAGCGCTTTTTCGCGGACCGCTATTTCGACACCGGACCCGCCGTGTGCGAATGGAACATGCCTCGCCTGCGCTACCGCTGGAGCTCGCCGTACTGGCGGCGCACGCTGGAAGAGTGGACGGCGGCCAGCGCCGATGCCGGCTTTCTGATCCGTCGCATCCACGAGCCAAAGCCCGCCGCACAGGTGGTGCGCGAGCAGCCCGCACTCGCGCATTGCACGCGATTGCCGTATTTCCTCGTATTCGAGCTGCTGTCACACGACGCAAATTGAGAAACGGATCGAGGCGCCATGTTCATCGGGCATTTCGGTGTTGCCCTGGCGGCGAAGCGAGCCTCGCCGCGCACGTCGCTGGGTGCGCTGTTTGCCGCGACCCAGCTGGCCGACCTGCTCTGGCCCAGCTTCCTGCTGCTGGGCTGGGAGCACGCCACCGTGCTGTCGTCTAACACAGGGTTTGGCGGTGTGGTTTTCACCAGCTACCCCATTACCCACAGCCTGGTGGGCGCACTCGCGTGGTCCCTCGCCTTCGGCGCTTTGTATCAGGGGGTTACGCACAATCGGCGCGGCGCCGTCGTGGTGGCCATCCTCGTGTTCAGCCACTGGGTGCTCGACTTCATCGTGCACCAGCCGGACCTGCCGCTCTACCCGGGCGGCCCGCGCGTGGGCCTCGCGCTCTGGAACAGCGTGCCCGGCACGCTCGTCGTGGAGAGCGTGATCAGCCTTGCGGGACTGTGGATCTATCTGCGCACGACGCGCGCGCGCGACCGCATTGGTCGCTGGGCCTTCTGGAGCCTCATGGTCGCGCTCGGCTTCCTGTACACGACGTCGATCTACGCGGCGCCGCCGCCCAGCGAGCGCGCCCTCGCGTACTTTGCGCTGACCGGCTGGCTGGTACCGCTCTGGGCGTGGTGGGCGGATGCACACCGCACGGTGCAGGAGCCCGCTCCCTGAGATCGCCGTACAGGTCCTGGTGCGCAGCGTAAACGCCGCATTGCATGGCGCAATTCGATGAGGCGGCTGTCCGCGCGCCAGTGGGCCATGCTGGGCATCACCGCCCAGTTCATGGCGGTCGTGCGCTCACTCGCGGAGGTGTTCCGGCTCGAGCACGTGCGTGGCGTCGCGCTGCCCGCCGGATTGCTGGAACGATGGGTGGCCGGCAGCCTGATCGGCGCCGTGTTCGCGTGGCTGGGCGTGAGCCTCTTCTTCCTGGGCCGCTTTCGCGGCGTTTTGCTGGTTGCGGCGCTCACCGTGCTGGTGCTGCTGGTCTATCGGTTCATTTTCATTCCCTGAGCGGTGCGGGTGCCTAGTGGACCCGGGACACCGGACAGTAGATTCGGCGAGCGCTGCGATTTCGCAGGCGTGGCCAGGGGGTCGAGAGTGCTCAGGTTCGCAGCAGGCGTGGTTTTCGGGTATCTGCTGTTCGCGGGCAGTGCCGTGGCACTGTTTCAGACGACCGGCGCGGCGCCGCACGCCGGCGCAACGCCCGCCTTCGTCTTCGGCAGCATTCTGTACGGCATGGCATTCGCTGTGGCGGGCGGCTACATCGCATCCGCCATCGCGCGGCGTACCGATGCGCTGGCCGCCATGCTCGTCGGTCTCATCATTGCGGCAGGCGCAGCGATTTCGCTGGTCTTCCGCGCACCTGACACGGCAGTCTGGTCGCAGCTCGCGGCGTTCAGCCTCATGGCGCCCTGCGCCATTGCGGGCGGCATCGTGCGCGCGCGCACGCTGCGGGGAGAGCGTCGCTGATGGCATCCGTCTCGCTGACAAACGCGCTGCGCCTCGAGTATGAGACGCTCTTCAACAGCTGCGACGTGCGCCCGGAGCGCGCGGCCGAAGTGGAACAGCTGGTCAGTGCGCTGCTCAAGAACCGCGCGCGCTATGAGGCTGCCGGCGGACTGGCGGGTGTGCCCTGGCAGTTCGTGGCGGTGATCCACAACATGGAATCGAGCCAGAACTTCCGCTCCCATCTGCACAACGGCGACCCGCTCACGGCAAGGACAGTGCACGTGCCCGCGGGCCGGCCGCCGGGCGGAAATCCGCCGTTCACGTGGGAGGAGAGCGCGGCCGATGCGCTCGGTGTGCAGAAACTCTCGGCCGGCACTGACTGGACGTTACCGGGCATGCTCTACCAGATCGAGCGCTACAACGGATTCGGCTATCGCACGCGCCATCCGGAAGTGCTTTCGCCCTATCTCTGGTGTTTTTCCAACCACTACCGCAGCGGCAAGTTCGTGGCCGACGGGACGTTCTCGGACACGGCCGTATCGCGCCAGTGCGGCGCGGCGGTGCTGCTGCGGCGCTTTGCCGAACACAATGTCATCGACTTCCCCGACCAGCAGCCGCCCGCGGCCGCGCTGCTCAGGCATGCCAACCGCAAATCCACCGATCCGGTCGAGGTCGCCCGCGCGGAAGCACTGCAGCGCTGGCTGAATACCTTCCCCGGCATCTTCGTAAAGGTCGACGGTGTGCCCGGCGACAAGACGTCGGACGCGTTCCGCGCCGTGACCGGCACCTTCCTGCCGGGCGACCCGCGCGCGGCCTGACTTGTCGTGAGACCCGCCGGACCGGCCCCGGCGGGTTGGATGCACTGCCCGGCACTGGTAACTTCCGGAAGGTCAGGGCCGGGCATTTCCCGTCGCGGAGGATCGCAGCCATGAACGTGTGGGGAGGTATCGTCGAGCTGTTCCGTGCACTGCTGTTCGGAGTCTCGCACGTGTGCGGCGGCAGCATTGGCCTCGCCATACTGGCCTGTTCGCTGCTGCTGCGCCTGGCGCTGCTGCCTCTAACACTCCGCTATGCGCGCCGCGCGGTCGCGCAGCGCCGCATCCTCGAGCGCATCCAGCCCGAGCTGAAGGCGCTGCAGCAGCTGTATCCGAAGGACCCCGTACGGGTGTATCGCGAGACGCAGGCGCTGCAGCGCGCGAGCGGCCTGCGCACGCTCGATGTGGGCAGCCTGCTCGTCGGTTTCGCCCAGCTGCCCATCGTGCTCGCCTTCTATGGCGTGGTTCGCCAGGGACTGGGCAGCGCGCGCCGCTTCCTCTGGATCGGCGATCTCGCCCGTCCCGATGCCTGGCTCGCCATTGGCGTGTCCGTGCTCACCAGCGCGGCACTGCTGGCGGCGCCGGCCACGGCCGGGCCGGTCGCTACCCGCGTGATGGCTGTGCTCGCCGGGGTCGTCACGTTCCTGGTCATGGCGAAATTCGCTTCGGCGGTCGGTCTCTACTGGGTGGCATCGAGCGGTGTCGCGTTGCTGCAGGGCGGCATGCTGCGCCGTGCCCACGCGCATGGCGCGCGACACAGCCCGTGGGAAGCCGCAGGCAGCTGAGCGCCGGCCACCCGCTCGCATCCAGGCTCCGCAGCCGCAACACGAGGTTCATCTTGTCCATTGAAACCGCAGCCGATTTCAAGGCGATGCGTCGCGTGGGACGCCTGGTGCACGCCGCGCTCGAGCGCATGCGCGCTGCCGTACACGCAGGTGTCACCACCGGTGAACTGGATGATATCGCGGAGCAGACACTGGCCGTCAGCGGCGCGCGCTCCGCACCCCGCCTGTTCTACGATTTTCCCGCCTGCACCTGCATCAGCGTGAACGATGAAGTCGTGCACGGCATTCCCGGTGCGCGCGTGCTCGAAGGCGGCGACCTGGTGACACTGGACGTGACGGCGGAACTCGACGGCTACGTTGCCGATGCCGCCATCACGGTGATCGTGCCGCCCGCATCACGCCAGGCGCTCGCACTGCAGGCCTGCGCCGAGGCCGCGTTCTGGAAAGGTGCCGGCGCCGCACGCGCGGGCGTCGCGCTCAACATGGTCGGCGGCATCATCGAGCGTGAAGTGCGACGGTATGGCTTCAAGGTCCTGCGCGAGTTGAACGGACACGGCGTGGGCCGCAAGATCCACGAGCCGCCTGCAGTGCCCAACTACTACGAGCCGCGCGCCCGCGGCCGCCTCAACGAAGGACTCGTCATCGCGCTGGAACCGCTCATCTGCGCCGGCACGCAATGGACGCGTGAGGGCGACGATGGCTGGACCATCCTGAGTGAGGACGGCAGCCTGACCGCGCATTTCGAGCACACCATCGTGATCGGCAGCGGCGAGCCGGAAATCCTGACCGCAGCCTGAACGCCGGGCGCGCACCCCGTAGGGGAATCCCCGGTGCGTGCGCGGCCGTGTGGCTCGTGACCACCCGTCGAGTCATGGCACACCACTGGCGCCGCCTCCGGACGCATGGTATTTCCGAGCCACGGGCGTCGCGCCCGCGGCCGGCCGTGTGAACAGCGCAGTTCGCGCGAACAAACGGCGCAGAACGCGACCAGGAGGTCGTCGCCTCCCCCGATTCCCGATGTGCATCGGCGCCCGGCACACGCCAACCCCCGCGCTGCGATGGCCACCACTGCCCTGACCGAGGCGCTGTCGCCGGCCGCATTCGCACCCGTCTTCGCATCACTCGATCCGCCGCAGGTGTACGTTGCCATCGCGGAAACAGCGCTGCGCGTGGGTGCGGACTGCAGTGTCGTGTACGAGCTGGGCTCTGCGAACAGCGCGGTTCGCATGGTGCTGCGCGCAGCCAGCGACGCCATCCTCACGCGGGCCGGCGCGCTGGCGCCCCGGCTCGATGCGGCCTCGACGCAGGCACTGCGCGCCGCGCTCGACGCAGCCCCCGCCCAATGGTTCGCCGATACGCATGCGCCGCAGCCGGACCCGGCGCGCGGGGTGTGGGACGCGGCGCTGTGGCAGGCGCTGCCGCCGGGCGCGGCACTGCTCCTTCCCATGCACACCGGTCAGAGCGCCGTGCACGCGCTCGGCTTCCACGTGCTCGCCGCCGAGCGGTTGACGCAGGCCATGCAGGATCAGGCGAAGTCGCTCGCGCAATGCGGCGCGGTCGCGCTGCGCAACGCCTTCGCCTGTCAGGCCGCACTCCGCGCGGTGAGCCATCGCGACCAGCTGCTTTCCGTCCTGGCGCACGGTGTGGGCAGTCCGCTCACGGCCATACGCCTCGCTGCATGGATGCTGGGACGGCAGCCACGCGGTGAGCCGCTGCCCGATGAAGCCTGGGAATACGTCGGCCATGTGGGACAGGCTGTTACCGAAGTCGAGCGGCTCATCGAATGGGTGCGCGATCTGCGACGCATTGCGCAGCAGCGTCTCGAGGTGCGCATGGCCGCCTGCGAAGCTGCCCCGCTGCTGGCGGAAGCGTGGCGCCTCAACGCGACGGCGGCCGAGGCCCGCAGTGTCGCCCTCTCGGTCACGAGCGACGCCACACTGCCGCTGGTGCAGGTGGACCGGCAGCGCACCATTCAGTTGCTGTCCATCCTGCTGGCGCGCGCCATTGCCGTGACCCGGCCCTTCGGCCAGGTTCAGCTAACCGCGGCGTTAGAAGGCGACCAGGTGGTGGTCAGTGTGCGTGATGCCGGTGCGCCGCCCGACACACGCGGACACGCGCTCTTCGACTATTTCTGGGAGATGCCTGCGGACGCGGGTGATCCCGAGACCTTCCTGCAGCTGGCCATCGCGCGCGGCATCGCGGAGCTGCAGAGAAGCTGCCTCGAAGCAGAGCCGTCGCCTGACGGCACGACCATCCGCCTGCGCCTCGCCGCGGCGCCTGCCTGAAGGCCTTCCCCGCTCACCAGCTGTCTTCGCCCTGCGGCTCCTGGTACGGTTCGGGCCCGCCACTCGAACGGCGTGTTGTGGCGCGATTCGCGGCCTGATCGTCGAATGTTTCCTCGGGAATGCGGAACGCCTGGATCAGCTCCGGATCGTTCTCCAGACCGAGCACGCGACGCGCCACGTACTCGCCCACGACGGGACCGAACTTGTAGCCCTCGGCATTGCCGGCGCCCGCGATCCAGACGTTGCTCCACGCCGGGTGATGATCGACGATGAAGTTGCGCGACGGGCTCGATTCGTAGTGGCAGGAGTGCGTCGCCACGAGCGGCGCGCCGGCCATGTCGGGAAAGCGGTCGGCCAGCACCTGCCGCGCGCGCGGGAACAGTGTCTGATCCACCCAGCGCTCACTGGTGTCGGGATCCGTGCCCCGCCCGCCGCCGGTGCGCACGCGAAAACCGCGATTATCGACCGGCAGTGCCGGCCAGCCCGTCACGCCGGGGATATTCCAGCTGGGCATGTCAGGATACGTGAAACGCGGGTCGCCGGGCGGTGTGCCGAAGTAGAAGACACAGCCCATCGGTGTGCGCAGCCGCTTGCCCATCGGCTCGGGGAACATCTTGCCCAGCCACGGTCCGAGCGCGAACACGAACTGGTCGGCAACCAGCGGCGTGCCCGGCCGCATGGTGATGTCGTTCAGCTTGCCTTTCGCATTGGAACCGGGATTGGCCCACGCAATCCGGATATCGCCGCCGCCCTGACGGAACACCTCGGCCACCGCTTCGCATCCACGGCGCGCGCGCACGACCCCGGCCTCCGGCTCGTGCAGCACCACGGTCATGCCTTTCACATCGATCGCGGACCAGCGGTACTTCACTTCATCGGGTGTCAGCACTTCGTAGGGTGTGCCCAACTGGTCCCAGTTCTTGCGCGTTTCCGTCAGGAACGATTCCCAGCTGGAGCGCATGATGATGTCGCCGGTCTGGTGGAACAGGCGCATGCGCAGCGGCTTGCCCCATTCCTCGTCCCAGCCTTTCCAGCGGCGGATCGCTTCTCTCGCCCATCTGCCCCAGAGCAGGCCGTGCGGCCGATCGCCATAGGAAGAGCGCACGCCACGCGATTCATCGCCCGAGGTCGCGCGCGAATTCCCCGGCCCCCACGCATCCACCATTGTCACCTTCGCGCCCAGCCGCTGCAGGTGCAGCGACGTCCAGCCGCCGAACGCGCCCGCGCCGATCACCACGATTTCGGGCGAGGCTTCCGCGCGACGGGCCGGGAACCAGGGGGAAGGATGGGAGCGCGCGACGGGCACCGCGCCGGCGGCTAACAGACCTGTTTGGACGGTGGCGCGCTTCAGGAAATCGCGCCGGTCCAGCGCCGCGTCATCCGACACTGGCGATGCCGGCCCGGTATCGGGACGAGAGCCCGGACTCGAGTCGTCGCCCGCAAACCCGGTGGGTCGCGCCATCTCGATGTCTCCATGGATGGAGTCGGCAGAGCCGGCGGCAGCGGCCGGCACACGCGCGCAACGGATGTCAGCAGCAGGAACCGCGTACCCTTGTGTGGCTCCGCCTCATCTAGGGCCGGGGTTGCGGCTTCGTCAAGTGTGTGCGGCTCAGGCCGGCGGCGAGGCGTGCGGCGCGGGCCCGGTCGGTGCCAGCGGCACGATGCGCACGGAACGCAGACTCGATTCGCCCGGCCCGAGATCGTTGCGGCCCGCAGGATAGCCGCATTCCCTGAGCAGGTAGACCAGCACATCAATGTACTGCCCGCGACTGAGACCGCCGGGATTATCGTTGGGCATGGTGCTGCGCAGCTGCTCGAAAACCTCGTAGAAGGTGCGACCCTCCCAGTTCTTGTGAATGCTCTCCGTGAACTGTTTGCGGGTATGACACTGCGCGCACACGCGGGCAAACACGCCCTCACCGCGGTCCGCCTGAGCGGTGGAGAACACGCTGTCTCTCGCCGTGCGCTCGGGCGAGTCGTCCTGGCCGGAGGCCGGGAGCACACCGCCCAGCACTGCGAGACAGACGAGTATGAGGGGACGCAGCACGGTCATGCCCGAAGCTTAGAAGATGCCGCGGCGGAGGGTCAAGCGCCGCCCGCGACGTCACGTTTCCACCGGCGTTTTCACTGGACGCCGCTATTCACGGACATTGCGCGCGCGCCGGCCATCAGGCCGGGACCACGCAGACAGGCGAAACTGCATGCAGGATAACGTCGCACTCGAAGCCCTGGGCTGGAACTCCCATTTCGCCAGCGCGTTCACGCCCTATGCGGAGCAGGGACTCATCGCTGCGCGCGTTGCGGTACAGCATCGCAATGCCTGGCTGCTCTACACGGCGCAGGGCGAGCACAAGGCAGTGCTGCCGGGCCGCTTGCGGCGCGATTCGCGCGCGGTCGATCTGCCCGCGGTGGGTGACTGGGTCGCCGCGGAGCCGGCCTCGAGCGGCCCCTTCGTGATCCGCGCCGTCCTGCCTCGCCGGTCGGAGTTCACGCGCAAGGCAGCAGGTCGCGCGACCGTGGAGCAGGTCATCGCTGCCAATGTGGATGTCGTCTTCCTCGTCAGTGCGCTCGATGGCGATGTGAACCCCCGCCGCATTGAGCGTTATCTCGCCCTCGCCGAACGCAGCGGCGCACAGCCGGTGCTCGTGCTGTCCAAGAGCGATCTGGTGCCCTCGCCCGACCACGATGACGTCGGCGCACTGCCCGACACACTGCCTGTGGTGCGCGTGTCGTCGCTGACCGGCGAAGGCGTGGAAGGATTGCGCCAATGGCTCGCGCCCGGTTGCACGGTGGCGCTGCTGGGATCTTCGGGTGTGGGCAAATCCACGCTCATCAACGCGCTGCTGGGTGAGGATCGTATGCGCACCGGCGAGGTGCGTGCCGATGGGCGAGGGCGGCACACCACGACACGGCGCGAGCTGGTGCCCACGCCCTCGGGTGCGCTGCTGCTCGACACGCCCGGCCTGCGTGAGCTGCAGCTGTGGGCCGGTGAGGATGAAATCGACGACGCGTTCGCGGATATCGCGGAGCTGGCCGGGCAGTGTCGCTTCCGCGACTGCGGTCATTCCAATGAGCCGGATTGCGCGGTTGTGGCCGCGGTCAGGGATGGTACCCTCGACGCGGCCCGGCTGGAGAGCTGGCGAGGCCTGCTCGCCGAAGCCAGACAGCTGGAGGCGCGCACGGACGTGCACGCGGCCAGTGCGCGCAAGCGCAGCCATCGCGCGGCCGACCGCGCGTACAAGGCGCACCTCAAGCGCAAGAACGACTGACCGTGCGTTAGGGTCTGGGCTTGCCCGCCGGCAGCACGAAAGGCCGGCCCGGAAAGACCACCTTGATCCAGTCGCCGGTGCGCTCGCCCGAGCGGTAAGGCGAGTCCTTGCGCTTGGCCACGAGTCCCGCCCAGTGCCCGGCGTGCGCCTGCTCCAGCGCGGCCCTGACGCCCCGCCGCACGACCGGCACTAACACCGTGTGCCGGGGCGCGATCGCCTGCAGCAGTTTCTCCAGCCGCTTGCGCCGCTCCGTCCAGGGCAGCTCCAGCAGCACTGCGCCATCCTCGAACAGCAGATCGAACACGTGCAGCACGAGCGTGCCACCACTCGCTTCCGCGATTTCGCCATCCAGCACGAAGGACCGATCGTGCTCCGCCGCCCAGCGCTTCAGTTCCTCCGCCAGGCCTCGCCACTTCTGTGCCGCACCCGGCACCGCGCTCACCACGCGCAGCACATCCGGCGTGACGTACACGTGCAGACGGGCCCCGCGGATGGCCGGCTCGTAGGCCCAGCCGCGGCCGGAGGGCGGGTCGCTGGCATAGCGATAGAGCGTCGCGGCCACACCGGCATCCTGAAAGCCATCGGTCGCATCCTCGAGCGCGATCTCGTCCAGCGATCGGCCCGTCACGATCGATGTCGTGTACAGCTGTGTGGGGTCCACGCCGGACTGCACGCTGCGGTCGCGATGCTTGATCAGCAGCCATTTCGGCTTGGCGCCCGCCTCCGTGCGCACCAGCGCATACGACCCGTGCAGGCGTTCACCCACGAACGTGAAGCTCATCTTGCCCGCTGCGTGCTCCCGGCGCAGCACAGCCTGCTCATCCTCGCCGGGCTCCGCCTCATCGGCGTAGTACAGGCCGCGATCCCATAGCATGACCGTACCGCCACCGTACGCGCCGCCGGGAATCGTGCCCTCGAACCAGTTGTATTCCATGGGATGGTCTTCCACCTCCATGGCGAGACGTCTGGTCGCGGTGTCGAGCGTCAGGCCGCGCGGCACGGCCCAGCTCTTCATCACGCCATCCAGCTCGAGGCGCAGATCGAAGTGCAGGTTGGTCGCATCATGCTTCTGGATGACGAACTCGAGGCGCGCGTCCGCGGCACGCTCGCGCCGCACTTCGCCGCGCGGTTCGCTGGTCTTCCCGAAATCACGTTTGCGCCGGTATTCGCGCAGCGGATCTGCTGACTTGTGATCGACCATCGCGATGCGAGCCAATGGGGAACGGATCGGCGCAGCCGCCCGGTCGGCTGCATTCCCGAATCTGCGAGCGCCACCCGCACTGGCGGAAGTGTGATGCACGAAAAAAGCCGACCGCGGCCACATCTCGGCCGCGGTCGGCAGGATCACGCCGGGTAACGCGCCTTCAGCGACGGCGGCGGTGCTCGCGCTCCGGTACATCCACGCGCCCGCCAACACGCGCATAGTGCACACTGCCGCTGCCCTTGGCGGACACCGTCAGGTCGCCGCGCACGTCCGACACATCAATGCTGCCGGATCCGTCCTCGGGCACGCTGACGTCACCTTCAACATCCGTCACTTCAATGCTGCCCGAGCCATCGTGAATGGTCACCGAGCCGGTGACGTGCTGGACCTGGATCTCGCCTGATCCGTCAGCCACACTCACGTTGCCATCCACGCCGCGTATGACCAGCTCGCCCGAGCCATCGTGTACGCGCACGGCGCCCTTCACATCCGAGATGGTCAGCTCGCCCGAACCATCCGTCACCTGCAGTGCACCCAGACCGGTCAGCTCGGTGGCACCACTGCCGTCCTCGATCTCCGCCGCCATGCCTGCGGGCACTTCGATGTCCAGGTCGAGGCGGGCGTACTGGTTGCCTCGCCAGCCATCCTGGTCGATCTCCGGCACTTCGACGTTCACCGTCGAGCCGGACCGCGACGTCTTCAGCTGCAGCTGATCCAGCAGATCGCGGCTCGACGCGCACGCCCGCCCGCTGATACGCACCTCGCTCGCTCCCTCGCGGCCCGTCACCTTGAGCGAGCCGGCGCGTGCGATCAGGTGGAGCAGATCACGCGTCGAAGCACGCACCGCATCGTCGCGACGGGCTTCGTAACGACAATCCTCATCCCGCCTCGATTGCTGCGCTGCGGCAGAAGCCGCGGAGCCCAGCAGAGCCAGCACCACAACAGCCCGAACCATTGCACTACCTCCGGTCGTTTTCCTGACTACGCGCCAGAGTATTGGACAGTTGCGACGGCGTGAAGGTTGGGGCGTCCCGCCGGCACAACGATCGGCGGTCCGGGGCGGAAGACCGCACGGACATGAGAATAACGGCGAACCGCCGCGTCATTCCTGTGGAGACAACCTGACATACAACGGTCACCAGCAGCGGCGTCTGCGCCGGGGAGTCGATGCCATGCGGAACCGAGCCGGCCCGGGGTCGGCGGGTACCACAGGCTGCGTTGGCAGCACGCATTGCGGCGCGATACCTTGCCCGCATGAGCGAGGACGCGTCCCCGGCGGAATCGCGCCGCGCGGAAGTGCCGCGCAGCAGCGAGCGCACGTCAGCCGTCATCGAAGGCCTGGTCGAGCGCTGGGTGGGCATCATCCGCCGGGCGGCGGCGCGCTATCGCATCAGCGGCGCGGACAGCGACGAGTTGACGCAGGACATCCGGCTGCGCCTCTGGCGCATGCTGGAGCGCGAGGGCGAGAGCGCGGCCATCTCGCCCGGTTACGTGTATCGCGCTGCCGTCTCGGCGGCGATCGACCTGGTCCGGCGCCGTCGCGTCGAGCGTCATGAACGCCGCGTTCCTCTCGAGCTGGTCGCCGACGAGCTGGTCGACACGGGTGCCATCGATACGCAGGAGACCGATCTCGTCGCTGCGCTCGAGCGTGCGCTCGCGCAGGTGCCCGCATCGCGCCGGCCCGCCGTCCGCCTGCACCTGCGCGGCCATCATCTCGACGAAATCGCGAACATCATGGGCTGGACACAGGGCAAGGCGAGAAACCTCCTGTATCGCGGGCTCACGGATCTGCGCGAAAACCTGAAACAGGCAGGCGGCCGTGACTGAAACAGGCGAAGACCGGCTGCGCGCGGCGTACACCAAGCTGCTCGCCAGGCGTGCGCGCGAGACGGATCCACCCGACATTCCCGTCGAGCGCGTGCAGGCGCTCGCTGCCGGTGAGTATCGCGAGGATGATCGCGCGGAACAGCTCGAAGCCGTGCTCGCCGACGCCCGCACCGCCGCGGAATTCGAGTTCTTCCGAGAGCTGACCCGCCAGCGGCCTGCGCCCCGCCACTGGCTGCCCACCTGGCTCACGGCCGCAGCCGCGATCATCGTCGTGTTCGGTGCCGCACTGATATGGCGGGCCACGCACCCGGTCGCGCCTGATGTCATGCGCAGTGCAGGCGACGATTTCCTTCTGGCTCCCGCCGCGGATGCCCGCATTACCGCGGCCGCCAGGTTCACGTGGCAGCGCGTATCCGGCGCCGAGACCTATCGCCTGCAGCTGATCGATGAGGAAGGCATGGCCGTGCTCGACAGCACCGTGACTGACACGCTGCTAGTCCTGCCTGCCGGCGGAAAGGTGGTCACCGGCTCCTATCGCTGGTGGGTAACCGCCCGCTTGCGCGACGGCACCGACCGCAGCACGCCGGCCCGGCACGTCACACTGCAGCAGTGAGCGCGCGCGCTCAGCGCAGCCGCGGCCTCATGCGGCCGTCGCCGGTGAGCGTGAGCGAGGCCCATACCGATGGCGGATCACCGGCGCGCAGTGACGCGAGCTTCGCTTGGCGCAGCGCATCACCCACCTGCAGGCCATGCCCCAGTTCCGTGTACAGCCCTGTCATGAGCGCGACAATCGCGCGATCACTGATAGGCCAGTAGGTGGCGGCCACGGCGCGCGCGCCCGCTTCCAGGAAGGGCGCGGTGAGACCCTCGATGCCTTCACCGCTGACCAGAGCGCCTCCCACCGTGCGACAGGCCGACAGTACCACCAGCTGTTCATCGAGCGGCAGCCCGGCAATCTCCTCGACACCCATGCGACCGTCTTCGCCATCGCCTGCACTCAGGAAAAGCGCGCTGGAAAGCACGCCCCAGTCCTCGACCTGCGCGTGCGTCGCCAGGTGCAGCACGGCAAAGCGGGTCCAGTCCGCGTGCTTGAGCGCGGACTCGCTGGCGCGCTCGCCCACGCGTATGTCGGCAGGACTCGCCAGGCGACCAATTGCGCGCACCTCGGCCGCGCTCGCGTTCAGCGGAGCCAGCCCCGACGCGGGCGGGAATACCGCGCCACCCAGTGCCAGCAGTCCGCTCGTGTGTGCATCGGGTGCGGCGGCCCAGAACGCACGCGCCAGCCGGCTCGACGGCGAGAGTGTCAGCGTGTAGTGCTCCAGCACGGCGCGGCCGTCGCGCAGTGTCAGTGCGTCGAACGGCAGCCGGTGCAACGGTCCATCGGGCACGAGCACAATGCGTGTCGCGCTCGACGGCAGCAGCGCCAGCGCGGGATCGAGCACTGCCTGCGCCAGCAGCCTCGCCAGCGTACCGGCCCGCGCACCGCTCTGCAGCGCCTGCGTGAAGCGATCGATTTCGTCCACCAGCGAGTCCGCCGCCGTCATCGAGATCGACCACGCTCCTACAGCCGAAACCACAAACGCCGTGGTAGGCTCGTTGCCACGACCGGTCACGTACTCGATGACCGCGGTGGAATCAGGCAGTGCCGTGCGCAGCTGGTCGATGTCCATGGGCACGGGCACCAGACGCTCAGCCCGCTTCGCGCTGCTCGCATCAATGTCGCCGGCCAGCGCGCCCCGGCGCACCACCTGCTCCCACAGATAGCGCGAACGCTGCGCCTCGGCCACGCGGAACGCAGTCTCCAGCCGCCCCGCGCGCGCCAGCGTGTTCACGATCGTCGCAATGCCCAGGTCGGGATCGAACTCGAGGCGCCGGCTCTGCAGCACAACCACGCGCGCATCGCGGTCGTCGAGGTACGAACGCACGCGGTCGAGCGCGAGGAATCCCTCGTCCAGCGTGCGCACCGCATCATCCAGCCGACCAGCACTGGCGTACGCCTCGGCCAGCCGCATCCGCCCATCGAAGAGGTACTGCGCGTTCAGGCTCGTGAACTGGCCGAGATAGGTCTGCAACTCGCGGATCGCAACGTCGAAATGACTGCGCCGCAGCGCCAGTGCGCCGCGCAGGTAATGCGCATCCGTGTCGACCAGGCCGGCCAGGTGATAACGCTGTGCCAGGCTGACGCCTTCGTCCAGGCGGGCGGTGGCTTCGTCGAGATGCCCGGCGGCCAGCTCCAGGCTCGCCTGGCGGAACAGGATCGAGGGTCGCGCCGCGCCAAAATTGAGGCGCGCATACAGTGCGGCCGCGGAATCGTAGCTGGCCGCCGCCCTCGCGTACTGCCCCGTGCCCTGCGCCGCATCGCCGGCCACGACGAACGCGGCGCCCATCCCCACCACATCACCGATCGTGCGCAGCACGGCCTGCGCGCTGTCAATGTGGCGCAGTGCGGTGCGGCCGTCACTCAGACGCACGGCAAGCTGCGCCAGATTCAGCTCGGCCCAGCCCACCGCCAGCACATTGCCGGAGCGCGTGCCGTACGCAATCGCCTGCTGCGCGGAGCGCCGGCTGGCGTCGAAACGCACGCCGTACTGGATCTCCTCATAGGCCAGGAACTGCGCGAGCGCGGCAGCGCCTTCGAGGTCGTGTACACGCAGCGCGAGAGCGAGTCCGGTGTTCGCCGCCTCCGCTGCCTTGAGCTGATAACCCAGCACTTCGTTGACACGGGCGAGCACGCCCCAGCAGCGCGCGATCATGCGATCATCGCCACCACGCTGCAGCAGGCGCATCCCTTCATTTGCCGCCGTGTCCGCCCGGGCCGGCGCCACTGAGCTGTAGATCAATGCCTGGGAACAGCGCACGCCGCCGCGCAGCACTTCATCCTGCGCAGGCAGCGCGCGTGCGGCGGCGGCCAGCAGCGCGAGCGCCGAATCCGCACCTGCGGCGCGCGAATGTAGCCGGTCATGCCCAGCAGCGCTTCTGTTTGGCCACGCGCATCCGCGAGCCGCTTCGCGGCCGCATAGGCAACACGGAATCCAGCAAGTGCGGGCTCCGATTGCCAGCGCTGCGCCAGTGACAGTGCCCGACCGAGCGCGGCGTACAGCTGCAGCGGCGTCGTCGGCTCCGCATCGCCCAGCAGCCTCGTGTAGCGCCGCTCCGCATCCGTGAAGTCGTACGTGAGTCGGGCCAATGTGGCGAGGCCGAGCTGCGCTTCGCCGTCGTTCCCGCCTGCCATCGCCCAGCGTTCGCGCACACGCGCTGCCGAATCGCCGTTGACCGCGAGCGTGGCCTGCTGCACGATCGCGCGCACCCGGGTGATGGCATCAACCTGCCGGGGAGGCAGGGCCCCGGTGAGCGCAATCAGTGCGAGTAGTATTGAAAGCATTCGGAATGCAGGTCTTCGAGGTGCAACCGCAAGCTATGTCAGACGCCGGCGGCAGTCCAGTCACCTTGCCGTAACCCCGGCATCCACGCGATCTTGAAGGACGAAGGCCATGACGACGCCGCACTCTGCGCCCCCGTTGCAGGGGCGATCGCACCGGAGAACCGCATGCCGCCCGCCCAGTACATAGATTTTACTGCGCTCGCGGGCATTGTCATGGGCTCGCTGATGGTATTGATCCCGGTTGCCGGTTTCACCGCGCGCTTCGCCATGAGGCCCATTGTCGAAAGCCTGGCGCGGCTGCGCGAATCTGGCGCGAAGAACGAGGCCATTACCCTGCTGGAGCGGAGGATCGCACTGCTCGAACAGGAAGTGCAGAACGTCAGCGGCATCAAGGAAGATGTCGCGCGCCTCGTCGAGGAACTCGAGTTCCAGCGCAAGCTCGTCGGGCCCGGCAGAAAGAACGCGCAGGAGTGAGGCAGTCACAACCCACAGTGCTGTCGCCGCACGCGACGCGCATGGCGGCGGAGGCGGCCGCGCTGCCCGCGCCCGTTGCGCCGACATCCGCGCCCCGTCCACTGCACGCCGTGCGCATCGCTGCTGCAGTGCTCTGCTGCTTCCTCGGCAGCGACTGCAATGTGAAGGATCCCACCTTCTCCGCCGATGAGCTGCCCGAGCAGCTGGGCACCGCGCTGGCCGGCACCGAAGATGTGAGCTTCAATGCGACATTGCTCTGGGCGCCCGATGCCGGGGAAGTCTACTTCCAGGCGAGCGACAGTTCCGTGCGCGCGGCCAGCTCGCCCAGCGGCACGCGTGTGGTCGATGGACCACGCGACCACGAGGACCTCAGCGCCGCGGGCATGGGCGGCGCCGTCTACTTCGTCGAGCGACAGGACGGCCACAATGTAGCCTATCGCGCGGCCGGCGGCACACTGACCGTGCTCACGGATCGCGCACCCGCCACGAAGCCGCTCGGTACCGTGGATGGCAAGCTCGTGCTGGGCGGCCCGAACGATCTCGTCGCCGGCTACATCGTGCAGCCGGATTCGCTGTTCATCTTCAATGTGGCGAGCGCGACGCGTCGCTTCGTGGCGACCGGCTGCGTCCGCGTCGTCGTCTTCGCCCCCAATGCCGCCACCCTGATCTGCCGCAAGGATGGACCGCGCGATGGCGGCTACGCCATGGTCGATCTGAGTACGGGCCAGCTCAGTGCCGTTGCCATTACGCCGCCCGAGATCAACAGCACGCCCCTCATCGTGCACTGGGATGAGGGCGGCATACACGTTCTATATGTGGCGACCGGGCGCTTCCGGCAGCGCGATCTCACCACCGGCACTGCGAGCACCGTCTGGGCGCCACAGCCCACGGTGCTGATGCGGCAGCCGGACTACGCGAACTGGTCATGGTCCGGTGACAGCCGCAGCTTCGTCATCTGGGTGCACGAGTGCCTCAAGGTGAATCGCGGTGGCCAGTGTATTTTCGGACAGTCGGTGCTGCACCACGTGGATCTCGTCACACGCGTGGAAACCGTGGTCGGCGTCGTCAAGGGAACCGAAGGCGGTGAACAGCTGGCGCTCTCACGCACCGGCGAATTCGTCGCCTACGTGTTCGATGGTCGCATCTACATTCAATCGATTCTCTAGCGCATGGAGGAGTACATAATGCGAGGCGCTGCGGTGGCGGCACTGGCCGCGTGCCTGGCGAGCTGCTCCGGATCCGATATCACGGATAACACCGGTGACACCATTCCCGAGAACCGCGGCACGCTGGTTCAGACGGACGGCGCCGCCGTTGCCTATCTTTCGGAACTCGCCTGGTCCGCGGACGGCTCCGAGCTGTATTTCGAAGTGACTGCATCGGGGCAGGGCCGACTCATGGCCTCGCCGCTCAGCGGCGGCTCGCCGCGCATCCTCGATGGCCCGCGCGATGCCTACATCGGACTCTCCGCTTCACCCGATGGCAGCTCCCTCTACTTCTCGGCTGACCTCAGTGCGGGGCACCGCACGACGTATCGCGTGCCCCTGCCATCCGGCACGGCTCAGGTCATTGCGCCCAGCACGACGCCGCTGCTTCCTGTCGTCCGAGGCGATGGCATGATGGCGCTGCCCACACGCGATGGTCTCAACGTCGCGGTCGCCGCATTGCCCGATTCCGTGCTGCTCGTGAATGTGCAGAGCGGCGCGCGCATCGCGCTCGGCAATGGCTGCCAGCGCGTGGTCGTGTTCTCGCCGGATTCAGCGCATCTCATCTGCTTCTCCGGCACGCCCGGCGCCGGCGCGTACTACGATGTCGACATCGGCGCGCGCACGCTCAAGTCGATCGCCATTCTGCCGTCGCAGCAGGGCTCCATCGAGCAGGTGCAGTGGACGCCGGACGGCCTGCAGGTGCTCTACCAGAATGCCGTGGGTCTCGGCATCTGGAACTTCACCACGCAGCAGGGCGGCACCGTCTGGCCCATCACGCAGACGCAGATTCTCATCCTCGATCGCGCGGACACAGACTGGATGCCCAACGGCAACCGCATCGCGTTCTGGGTGCACGAGTGCCTGAAACTGCAGGGCATCTCGCACTGCATCGCGGGCCAGTCGCTGCTGCACATCCTGGAGCCGAAGACAGGCAGGATCGGCGTCGTCGCGGTCACACACGGCGAGCAGCCCGCCGAATCCCTGGCGCTGTCGCCGACCGGCGATCGCGTCGCCTACATCTTCGACGGCAAAGTCTACTTCCAGTCCACAGCGATCAACTGAACGCGAATCCAGCAGTGAGCCGCGGCGGCGGCGCACGCGGTGCGTGATGGCGGACGAAAGTGCCATTACGCCCGCATGGCGGCTGCTGCTCGCGCTGCTCGCGCGGCTGCCGCAGGGTGCGCTGAGTCGCGGCTTCGGCCGCATTGCGGACATCCCCATTCCACGCTCCATGCGCAGCGCCGTGCTGGGCGCGTTCGCGCGCGGCGCGGGCATCGATCTCACGGAAGTCGAACAACCGCTGAGCGCCTATCCAACGCTCAATGCGTTCTTCGTACGCCGGCTGCGAGACGGTGCGCGCAACTGGCCGGCGGACCCCGCCATCATCGCATCACCCGCCGATGCCGAACTGGGTCAGCTCGGCGCCATTCACGCCGGCCGGCTGCTGCAGGCGAAAGGGCGCCATTACAGCCTGGCGCAGCTGCTCGATGATGTCGCGGAGGCGGAACGCTTCGAGGGCGGCACGTACCTGACACTGTACCTCAGCCCCCGCCACTACCATCGCGTGCACACACCGATCGCGGGTGACGTCGTCCGCGTGCGCCACATACCGGGCGCGCTGCTGCCTGTGAACCACGCCGCCGTCATGCAGGTGGATGCGCTCTTCCCGCGCAATGAACGAGTGGTCTGCTACATCCAGGGCGACTGCGGCCGCGCCGCCGTCGTGGCCGTCGGCGCGTTCAACGTGGGCCGCATAACACTGGCGTTTGAGCCGGAAGCGGGAGCCGTCAGCAATCGCCGTGGCGCGGTGGCTGCGGATCGCGCTCTGCCCGCGCACACACGTCTCGAGCGCGGCGCCGAACTGCTCGCGTTCCATCTCGGATCCACCGTCGTGCTGCTGTTGCCGCCCGGCCGCGCCCGCCTGGTCGATGGACTGGAGAGGGGAGCACCGGTGCGTGTCGGCGCACCCGTCGCACGCGCTTCCTGACCCTCGATTACAGATCTTCGAAGCGCCAGAGGCGCACCCGTTCCACCTCGCCCGCAGCCACCAGCGCCGCCGCGCGGCCAGCGGGTTGCGGCAAATGCGCGACCGTCCATGTGCCGGTTGCGTGTGCCTCGTGCACGGCCCGCAGCTGACGCGGAGCGAACGCCGCCGGCCACGCGAAATCGAGCGGATCACGCGTCGTCATCAGCGCACCACCCAGCGCCTTCACCACGGCTTCGTGCTGCGTCCATGCGGCCACGAACGCAGCCGTCTGCTGTGCCGCCGGCAATGCGGCGAGCAGCGCCTGCGTGGCCGGTGGAAACACGCGCTCCGCAATGCGCGTCGCCCGCTGCACGGCCCGGATGCGCTCGACATCAATGCCCACCGGCACACCGGCAAAGGCGAGCAGCGCGCAGCCGTCCGCGTGCGCCACGCTGAAGTTCAGCCTGGCCGCTTCCGAACCTGTGAGCAGCGGTTTGCCCATCTCGCCATAACGCAGCTCGATGCGGGCGGCGGGAACAGCGAGATAGGAACCGAGCAGCGAGCGCAGCGCGGCGCGTGCAACCACGAAATCCCGCCCTGCGCCCGCATCCCGGGAACGCGCGAAACGCGCCTGCTCCTCACTCGACAACGATGCCGCGAGACGCTGCAGCACAGCATGCTCGACACGCGTCGTCAACGTCCAGACGTGCGCTTCTCCAGAGCGGAGAATCGCCTCGCGCGGTGCGTCCAGCCACTGCATCTCGGCGTGCGCCTCACGCGCCATTTCGTGCTCCGATCATTGCGTTCGCAGGCACTTCAGCAGCATCCCCAGAGGCCTCCAATGGTGCCGTCCATGGACGTCACCATGTATTTTTTCATTGCGCACTGCGGAAAAGGCAATAATTTTGCTACCGCGGTTCTGGGCGGTAAGGAACCTTACCGCACATTTCTCAACCTCTTAGGGAGAGGTCCTCATGGCACCAGCGAAGAAGGCCGCACGCAAGAAGGCCGCGAAGAAGCCCGCGGCGCGCAAGAAGGCCGCGAAGCGCGGCGGCAAGAAAGTCGCCAGGAAGATGGCGGCTCGTCGTCCGCGTCGCGCCGCCAAGAAGGGCGCGCGCAAGGCGGCGAAGAAGGGTGGTCGCAGGCCCGCAGCGAAGCGTGCTGCTCGTCGTCCCGCGAAGAAGGCCGCGCGCGGCCGTCGTCCGGCTCGCAAGAAGGCGGCAGCGAAGAAGGCTTCCAGAAAGAAGGCTGCGAAAAAGGCAAAGAAGAAAGGCGCTTCCAAGCGCAAGCCGAATCCAGCTTTCATGAAGGCCATGAAGCCCAGCGCCGCTCTGGCATCCGTTGTCGGGGACGCACCCATGCCCCGCACCGAGGTGACCAAGAAGCTCTGGGCGTACATCAAGAAGAACAATCTGCAGGATCCCAAGGAGAAGCGCATGATCAACGCCGACGACAAGCTGCAGTCCGGTGTTTGGTGGCAAGTCGCAGCGTCTCCATGTTCGAAATGACGAAGCTGGTCAACAAGCACCTTTCGTAGTCCTTCGTCATCACGCAGTGTGCATGCGGGGCGCGCTCCCTGAGCGCGCCCCGCTGTATTTTTGGGACCCCCGACACCACGGCGCACGCGATCGGCGGCGCCCGCATTCCCGCTGAAACGCGACTCGACAGCGGCAGGATTCCGCACGGAGAGGATCGGGAATCGACGCATGGATTACGCGTTGCTCGACGCCGAGCTGGGCGCTCTCCGCCTCGAGCGCGATGCACCACTCGCACCGCTCACCACCTTCCGTGTCGGCGGTCCCGCGGACCGCCTGCTCTACGCGCACACCAGCGCCGAGGTGCAGGCCGCCGTCAGCGTCTGCCGCGACCTGGACATTCCCTGGTTCGTGCTCGGCCGCGGGGCAAACATCCTGGTAGGCGATCTCGGGTTCCGCGGCCTCGTCATCCGCTGCGCCATCGGCGGCATCGAGTTCCTGGATGACACAGCGCATCCGCGCCGGCGCCGGCGTCGACACGTTCCACGATCTCATCGATGCCAGCGTGCGCCACGAACTCGGTGGACTGCACCACTTCGTCGGTATCCCCAGCACCGTGGGCGGCGCGCTGTGGCAGAACCTGCACTTCCTCTCGCCACCACCGGAACGCGAGCGCACGTGCTTCATTGCGGAAGTGCTGGAGAGCGCCACCGTGCTCACGGCAACGGGCGATGTGTGCGTCGTGGACAACGCCTGGTTCCGCTTCGCCTACGATTACAGCATCCTGCACGACAGCGCCGACATTGTGCTCGATGCCACGTTCCGGCTCGAGCCGACACCCGTAGATACGCTGCGCTACGTCATCCGCGAGAACCTGCATGGCGCGACGAGCGTCATCCCGATCTGTGGCTCTACCCGTGCGCCGGCTCCATTTTCAAGAAGCTGGATGGCGTGGGCGCCGGCCGTCTGATCGATGAGTGCGGACTGAAAGGGCACGTGCTGGGCAATGCGCAGATCTTCCACAAGCACGCCAACATCATCGTGAACCTGGGCGGCGCGAGCGCCGCCGAGGTGCGCGCGCTCATGGATCTGGCGCGTGACACCGTGGCGCAGAAGCTGGGTTACACGCTGGAGCCGGAGATCCTGATGGTGGGCGATTTCGGATGAACGAAGGCCCGGCTCGACGGCACCGAACCGGGCCCTCACGTACGCGGGAAAGATCGACTCAGACTTCGACCGACTTGCCGACCACGTACTTCTTGTACAGCCAGAGCAGCAGCAGTGAACCCAGGATCGCGCTGAGCCACGGGCCGAAGAAACGGCTGAACAGCAGGCCGCCCGCAACGGAACCCGCCATGCCCAGCAGAATCGTGAACACCACACCACCCGGATCCTTGCCCGGCATGATCCACTTCGCGATCAGGCCCACGATCCCACCGAAGATGATCCACGCGATCAAACCATGACCTAACATGCTTTCCTCCCTGGGAAAGTGCGCGATTGAGAGGAACCTCCGCGGTCCGACGACGCTGTGCGCCGAAGGGTTGCCTCACTCATTCGTATGCCGGCTTCTTGTCCTTGCCCAGATGCTTCAGCACCTTCAGCAGCAGCCAGCCGACCAGCAGGATCGGCAGCACCGTGAACAGGAAAAATGAAAAGAAACTCGATCATCGCACCGAGCAGGACCGTCAGCACCTTGACCGTGATCAGCCCGATCACCGCCAGCACGCTTCCGGAGAGGAACTTCCCGCCGAATCCACTCATGGCAACGCTCCCTGGTGAGGTTCACTCCGGCATCCATACGGCCGGGCCGGGGCGCGGGATTCACGCTGGCTGCGGCCGGGGGCCGTGTCCCCCGAAAGGGGCATTCCTCACACGCTCGCAATCTGCGAACCGCCGGGACTGCGAGCAACCGCAACATGCCGCCACTGGCCCGCGGACAGGCTCCGTCAACGGCAGCATGAGGCAGGCGACGATGAGTGGTCTGGCCCTGCTCCTCGCCCTCGGATTCTCCGGCTGCAGCAGCCTCACGCGCTGGCGACGCAGCGAGAACGCGGCCGCGACCCTCGCCACTACAGTAACCATAACACGCGATGAATGGGGAGTTCCACACATTGAAGCGCCCGATGATGCCAGCGCCGCATTCGGTATCGGCTACGCGCAGGCAGAGGACGATTTCGTACAAATCGAGGAGAATTACCTGACCGCACTGGGTCGCGCTGCCAGTGTTCACGGCGAACCCGCCCTCGCCGATGACCTGGTGCGCGCCGCATTCGAAGTCGAGGCGCTGGCGCGCACCGAGTACGAGCGTGAGCCCGTCGAGCGCCGGGCCGTGTGGGATGCGTTCGCCGATGGCGTCAACTACTGGCTGCGCATGCATCCCGCATCCCGACCGCGCGCGCTCCCGCGCGTCGAGCCGTGGTACCCGTTCGCAATGCTGCGCAACGTGTCCGCCGCAACCGTCATCGATTCTGTTCCCCTGCGTGATGTGATCGCTACACCGGTGGGCCAGGCGCGCGGCGCATCGGCGAGCGCAACCGCCACAGCGCCCGATTCTACCCGCGCGCAACCCGCGCACGATCCGGCTGCCAGCAGCGCGCCCGATGGTGGCGGCGACGCGTGGGCCATCGCACCCTCACGCACCGCTGCCGGCCACGCCTTGCTGTTCATGAATCCGCCTCTCGCGATCGCGGGCGCCACCACACCGTGGGAAGTGCACATCCACAGCGCCACGGGCTGGGATGTGGCCGGCGTCACGGTGCCGGGAATTCCCGTGCCCATCGCCGGCCATAACGAGCAGCTCGCGTGGACACACACGCGCACCACCGCAGACGGCGAAGACGCGTGGATCGAGCATTTCGATCATCCAACCGATGCGCTTTCCTATCGCGCCGGCGATGCCTGGCAGCTGGCGACGACGCGGGAAGCCGACATCATCGTGCGCACGACACGTGGCGACGAACACCGCAGGTATCGCTTCGTCGTGACCGAGCGGGGCCCCATCATTGCCCTGCCCGACGGTCGTCGCGCCACCGTGCGCCGGGCGCGCTTCGTGGAAGGCGGCGCGCTGCAGGAGTGGTATGCGCTGGGTCACGCGCACACGCTCGACGAGTTCAGAACGGCACTGGGCGAGGCCGCGCTGCCCGCGTGTAACACGCTGTATGCCGACCAGGCGGGCCATATCCTCTTCGTGCAGGGGAGCGCCATGCCTCGCCGGGACACACGCTACGACTGGACACGGCCCGTCGACGGCGCCGACACGCTGACCCGTTGGCAAGGTTACCAGACGCTCGACGAGTTGCCGCAGATCCTCGATCCACAGGATGGCTGGATCGGGAGCACGGGTGGTGTGCTGTTCCCGAATGGGGTCGGACTACAGGCCGCTGGCATCACGCGGGAAACCGATGCGCGCGCACTCGCGTTGGAGCGTGTGCTCGCGCGTGCGCAGGGCTGGAATCTCGACAGCCTCGCGGCCGCGGCCTTCGATACCCACGTGGCCGAGGCCGATCGCACGATTCCGCGCATCGGCGATGAGTGGGAGCGGCTGGGCGCAACCGATTCGCGCCGCGCCGAGCGGCTCGACACTGCCATTGCACAGCTGCGCGACTGGAATCGCAACAGCACTATCGACTCGCCCGCCATGACGCTGTTCGTGCTCTGGGCCGAGCGCAGCGTTGCAGCACTGCAGGACGGAAAGCCATGGCCTGCCGTGCGCGCGCTCGAGGACGCGCTTGCAGACCTGCGGCGCGCATGGGGCTCGACCCGCGTGCCCTGGGGCGACGTCAATCGACTGCAGCGCGTCACGGACACCGATGATGCAGCAACCGGCACGCCGGGTGGACTGCCCGTGTCCGGCGGGCCCGGGCAGCTCGGTATCATCTTCGATTTCGCCACGCGACCGGGCGCCGCAGGCCGTCGGCGCTACGGCTACCACGCCGCGTACCTCGGCGTCGTCGAGCTGGGCGCAACCGCTGAAGCGCGCACGATTCTGACGTTCGGGCAGAGCGCGGACGCGGGGTCGTCGCACAACTTCGATCAGGCAAGGCTCTACGCGAGCGGGCTGCTCAAGATGGCATGGTTCACGCCCGCCGATGTGCTGGCGCACGCCATTGCACGGTACCAGCCGCAACCGCCTCGCTGAAACGCTGCCGCCGCAATTGCGTAGGGAAATGGCGGGAACGAGCGACCACAACCGGAGAGGTCCACGTGGATGAGGATGATCGCAGGGAAGAAGCCAAACCACCCGCGCAAAGGGATCCGCTCAGCGAACTGCGGGCACGCATCGAAGCCGCGATCGACGAGCTGGGCCCCAGGATCCGGCTCGCATTCGAGGAGCTGGACAGCCGCGTGGATGCTGCCCTCGCGGAGCTCCGGCCGCGCGCGCGCGCCGCACTGAACGAAGTGGGACCGCGCGTGAACCAGTTCGTCAGTGATGTGCAGCCTCGCCTCGATTCGCTGCTCGAACGCCTGCAGATCCGCATCGACGAGCTGCGGCGCGACATCGAGTCGCGCGCGGCCCGCAGCGCCGAGCGCAGCAGTGGTCAGAATGTGGGCGAAATCGGACCCGGCGATGGCGACTCCGAGGATGATCACGACGACGATGCGGGCGAAGGTCCGCCCGACGGCGCAACGTAACAGCGCAGCAGCCGGCCGGCCGTCCCCGCGCAGGGGCGCCGGCCTCCTGCCGATTGTACGACAGCAGCGCTAATCCGCTCCATTCCCGGCGTCGATACTGAGGGCACGCTCGTGTGCGATGCGCGAGCGTCACCCTCACCACCCGACGCATGCGGACAAAGGTTCCAGCGCTCTATCGCGTGGCTGCGCCCGCGCTCTTTGCCTATCTCGCAAGCTTCGTCTTTCTCTCCATCGATACGCTGGTTCGCATCTACCATGTGCGCAGCCGCATGCCGCAGGCGACCGATGCCGCGGCCGTGCTCTCGCTCGAGCTGGCGCATGCCCTGACCATCGCGCTGGGGCTGGCGCTGGCGCTGCTTGCCTGGCGGCAGCGGCGCTGGCCGGCCGCACGCACGTTCAGCATGCTGATCGTGTTCGCCGGCGTATGGTACGCGAAGACGTTCGCGTTCAGCGGCTTTCCCGGCTTCGTTCAGGAACGGCTGGCTAACCGCCTGCTGGGCGCGGGCACCTCACGCACACTGCTCGACTTCGTGTTCGGACGACCCGGGTGGGCGCTCTGGCTGGCACTGGGTGCATTCCTGCGACTCTCGGCCACCTGGCCTCGCCCGCTGCAGAGCGGAAGCGTGGCCCGCTCGGGCACAGCGGATCGCGCGGGCCTGCTGCGCTCCAGCGCGCTCGCGGGAGCCGATGTCGGCGCCATGATGCGACGCGCCGCCAGCATCGCACTGACACGCGGCTGGCTGCGTCCCGCAGTACTGTGGCCCGTCATTGGCTGCGCCGCGCTGGCGCACTCGTTCGCACCCTGGCCCGTCATCCGCGTCCTGTTCGACGGCCTGTTCGGCTTCATCCTCGCGATCGGCATCACCAATGCGCGCGCCGCGAGCCTGGGAGCGCAGCCGCGCCACCGGCGACGCGCCCGCTGGGTGGCGCAGGCCGCGGTCACCGTGACCATTGGCTTTCTGCTCTCCGGCCTGCTGAGCCTGCGGCTGCAGTCACCCACGGTGCTGCTGTCCGTCGCTGTCGCATCACTGACACCCTTCGCCGCACTCATGGCACTGTTCACGGCGATCACGCGACGCAATGTGCCGGATCCGGCGCCCGCACTGCGCCGCACCATTACGTTCGGCGCCGCCGCCCTCGCCGGCACCGCGGCGTACGCCGTGCTGCAGTTCGCCCTGTCACCCATTCAGGTCTCACGCGTCCCCGTTCCCGAACTCGCCGCCCTCGGCAGCAGCATACTCCTGGTCGCCGCCCTGCGCCGGCGCCTCACCGCGTTCGCCGCCGGGCTCACCGCCGAGCGCGCGGAGTCCGAGTACCAACCTGGTGTTTGAGTCGGTCACCTGCGGCCGGCATGCGGGCGGCTGGCGGACGGCATTCGATGGTTCTCCGTTCAGAATCAGTTCCCTGTGCTCGCACGCACCCGCTGAATCCAGGACCTCGACAGAAATCCCCATTGCCTTGTGCACACCCGCGCGCGTAGCACTGTACGCCAGCAGGTTCGCGTAACCGCCACGAACTCAGCGCTCTCCGCGCACTACGCGGTGAAGAGAATGGACGAGGAGTAAGGATGAAGAGGCAGGTTGGTAATGCGGTGTTGCGGCTGCTGCGCGGCGACATCACGGAGCAGCATGTGGACGCGGTTGTGAATGCGGCGAATTCCACGCTGCTGGGGGGTGGTGGTGTGGACGGCGCCATACACCGGCGGGGTGGACCGGCGATTCGCAGGGAATGCGAACAGCACCGGGCGTCACGCTATCCCGAGGGCATGCCCACGGGCCATGCGGTTGTGACTACCGCGGGCGCGTTGCCGGCGAGTCGCGTGATCCACACCGTCGGACCGGTGTGGCACGGCGGCACACAGGGCGAGGCGGCGCTGCTGGCGGGAGCCTACCGCGCATCGCTCGAGGCGGCGCGTGCGGAGGGCGTGCGCACGATCGCGTTTCCCGCGCTCAGCACGGGCGCCTACGGCTACCCGATCCGGGCGGCCACGGAGCTGGCGCTGTACACCGTCAGCGAATGGCTTGCCGGCCACCCTGACGCCATCGATGAGGTGAGATTCGTGCTCTTCTCGGAATCGGATCTGGCCACCTACCAGGATGTGCTCGCAGGCATGGTGGACCCGGGCGATCCGCCCCCGCGCGGAAAGGAGGAAGCCGGCAGTCTCTGAAAGAATGTCGATTTCGCCGCTGCTGCTTCGTCGCCTGTGTGAAGAGCCGGAAACACCACCCCGGTCGACCGACCGGACGCCGGCTCGGACTCCAGGCGACAGGAGCACGACGATGTCGAACCGCAAGCCGATCCTCCACAACCGGAACCCGCGCGGCCGCCGCGTCGCGCTGGCAATTCTCCAGGGTCTGCTGGCAGCCCTGTTCCTGTTCGCCGGCGTTGTGAAGCTGACCATGCCACTGGCGGTGCTCGCGCAGCAGACGGGACTGCCGGGTGGCTTCATGCGCTTCATTGCCGCGGCCGAGGTGCTGGGCGCGCTCGGCCTCGTGCTGCCCGGGATCTTCCGCACGAAGCAGGGACTCACGCCGCTCGCGGCCCTCGGCCTGGTGATCATCATGATGGGTGCGGTGACGCTGACGGTCGCGCGCATGGGTGCGCTGCCGGCAATCATGCCGCTGGTCGTGGGGCTGCTGCTGCTGGTCGTGATTCGCGCCACCACTTCCGCAGGGCGGGCAGCGGGCCGCGCCACACGTGCTGCGCGCGCGACGGTGACGACACCGCTCGCAGCCCGCGCACTGGACAGCGGTTTTGCCGCCTGACAAGCGCGTAGCGCCGAGGTCGACCTCACCGCATCGCTAGGGCATGCGGGAAGGGGGCAATCACCGAACCGGCCGCTCTCCAGTGAATGGAGGGCGGCCGGTCCGCGTGCGCACGAGGCCAGCGGCTTTGCGCGCGTCAGCGCGCGCCGCGCCGCTGCCAGAGCGCGGCCGGGCGGGCAGCGAGCGCCCAGTGACCCGTCTTCGTCAGCTGCTGCCGATCAAACAGCGCGTCAGGGAGATCCACGCGCGTGCTCCACTCCAGGTACTCCTCCAGCTGCCGTGGTGCGCCGCCAATGGACATGGCGACGGTGATCCCGAACAGGGCGTTAGATACGGGGACCCAGTCATCCAGGTGATGTCCATTGTCGGCTGTCCGGGCGAGGCCGGCAGCAGCATGCGCACCGCCACCAGCCGCTTCGGGTCCACCCAGAACTGCGGCGACGTGGAATCCGCGGTGGCGGAGGCCCCCACCACGAACACCGGCTGCTCCTGCCACGTCCCGCGGTAGAACTTCGAGACATCGACACCGTGATGCGCCAGCTCGCGCACCGTCCGGTCGACCGGCTGCAGGTACACGCCCATGATCACGGGCAGGAACGGGTTGCCCTCCGCCGCAGCGCGCGCCAGCGCACCGTTGCGGAACACCCAGGTGGAATCCGCTGTGAAGATCACACCATTGCCCTGGGCCGGGCTGCCAATGTCAATGCGCAGCAGGCTGGGTCCCTTCAGGCTCTCGTACCAGGTTGCGCTGTCGCGCGCGCCATCCGGTCGCACGGTGGTGGTCTTCTGCACGAATGCCATGCTCGAGTACCAGTGGCCGTCGTATTTCGCGTGCATGCGTTCGAGCACGGCCCGGCCATCCTGCGGATCCTTTGCCACGGTCTGCTGCGCGCGGGCGAGGCCGGCGGACGCGGCGATCGCCAGCAGCGCCGCCGAGGCAAGCGTCCACGCCGGGTGCGCGACACTGCGTGCCGGGCTGCTCGCGCGTTCGTCCATGGTTTCGTGAATTCGCTGCATCTCTGTCCCTCCGCGCCGGTATTTCCTGCGGGCAGAGGTTAGCGCGCAGCTGGGCACAGCGACAGGCGAATGCGACAATCGGCGAGGATGGGCGGACGGGCAGCCTGTGGGGAGGGTGGACGCAACACCCATTGGCATCGACGGGAACCCGGCCTCGCCGGAGCGCTCGGCCGGATCACCGCGCACCGGTTGAAGAGTCGCACACCGCCGGCCGCACAGGCGGCTGCTCGCCCGCCGGCGGCGAGTGTCAGGCGACCGTCGCCGGCGGCCGCGGCTCAGGCGTCCCTGACTCCAGGATTGGAAGCGCCAGCGTCCGAAAGGCGGGCGGCACGGTCTCCACACTCGGCTGCCCGCGTCTGCCCACCACGCGCAGCCTCCCGACCCCTGAACCGACAGCCTCTTGACATGCAGCCCCATCGCCGTAGTAGCGTAATGGCCGCGGTGCGCCGTGCGCGCGCCCGGGGGTCGGGAGTGCAGTTGCGGTCGCGCTCGCGTCAAGGAGGATCCCTCTATGAGAAACTCGCTGGTGTTGTTGGCGTCCGTCGCGGTGGTGTATGCCTGCAGTGGCAGCGGCCCGAACACGCAAACCCCAGCGAGCACGGCCAGCAGCGCGGCCACGCCCGCGCCCGCCGCCACGCCCACGGATCCTGTCGCTCTGGCAATGGCGGCCGCACCTGCATCGATCAGCTCCGCCGCGCAGATCATGCAGCTCGATGACAAGGGCAACATGAAGGAACTGCGCGCGGGTACGAATGGATGGGTGTGCATCCCCGACGACCCCGGCGTTGCCGGGCCCGACCCCGGTTGCATGGACAAGACGTGGCAGCAGTTCATGCAGGCCATGATGGAGAAGAAGCCGCCGGCCATCACGCAGGTCGGCGTTGCCTACATGCTCATGGGCGCCAAGACCGCCAGCAACACGGACCCGTTCGCGACCGCGCCCGCTGCGGGCGAGCAGTGGATCGACGACGGCCCGCACCTCATGATCGTAACGCCCGACGCAAAATCGCTCGACAGCTATCCCACGGATCCGCACACCGGCGGACCGTATGTGATGTGGAAGGGCACGCCGTACGCCCACCTGATGGTGCCGGTCGCGAAGAATTGAGAGCGCGGCCGTGGCTGTATCCGGGGGTCTGTGGCGATTGCGAGGCCGCGCGCACTGGGGGTCCGCGCCTCGCCTTCGTCACGGGCCCCCGCTTCCTTGAATCATGAGCCAGCAGACCGAATACGACGTCTGCATCGTCGGCTCCGGCGCCGGCGGCGGCATGGCTGCGTACGCACTCACGCTCGCGGGTGCGCGAGTGTGCATGCTGGAAGCCGGAATTCCCTGGGATAACACGAAAGACTCGGCCATGCTCAAATGGCCGTATGAGTCGCCCCGGCGAGGCGCTTCCACGCGCGCGCGACCCTTCGGTGAGTTCGATGCCTGCGAGGGCGGCTGGGACATCGAGGGCGAGCCCTACACCAGCGCAGCCGGCAGCAACTTCCGCTGGTGGCGCGCACGCATGGTGGGCGGGCGCACCAACCACTGGGGCCGCATCTCACTGCGCTTCGGCCCGGACGATTTCCGCCGCGGCGACCTCGACGGCCTGAGCCCCAACTGGCCCATCACCTACGATGAGCTGAAGCCGTGGTACGACCGCGTGGACCGCCTCATTGGCGTGTTCGGCAGCGCCGAAGGGCTGCACAACGAGCCTGATGGCGTGTTCCTGCCGCCGCCCCGGCCGCGCTGCTACGAGCTGCTCGTGAAGCGTGCGTGCGATCGCCTGAACATCACCTGCATCCCGGCCCGGCTCTCGATTCTCACCCGGCCGCTCAATGGCCGCGTCGCCTGTCACTACTGCGGCCAGTGCAATCGCGGCTGCGCCGTCAACGCGAACTTCACATCCACTAACGTCCTGTTACCGCCGGCGCTGGCCAGCGGCCGTCTCGAGCTGCGCACCGGCGCCATGGCGAGGGCTGTCAGCACCGACAGGCAGGGCCGCTGCACCGGCGTCCGCTACATCGACAAGGCGAGCGGACGCGAGCAGCAGGTGCGCGCTCGCGTCGTGGTGCTGGCCGCCTCCGCCTGCGAGAGCGCCCGCCTGCTGCTCAACTCGCAGTCCTCACTCTTCCCGCACGGCCTGGGCAATGGCGGTGGACAGGTGGGCCGCCATCTCAACGACACCACCGGCACATCGGTGAGCGGCTACATCCCGGCGCTCTACGATGGCAGCGCGCACAACGAGGATGGCGTGGGCGGCATGCACATGTACATGCCGTGGTGGATTGACAACCGCAAGCTGGATTTCCCGCGCGGCTACCACATTGAATTCGGCGGTGGCCGGCGCCTGCCGGGCGCGGGCGTGCTGGGCGGCATCCAGAATTATCCGGGTGCGGGAGGTGGCGGCTACGGCGGCTCGCTCAAGCAGCAGTACCGTCATGTGTGGGGCGGTACAATCGGCTTCTCGGGCCGGGGCGAGATGATCTCCAACGAGAACTGCTGGTGCGAGCTGGACCCGACGCTGAAGGATCGCTGGGGCATTCCCGTGCTGCGCTTCCACTGGCAGTGGAGCGATCACGAACTGCTGCAGGTCAAGCACATGCAGGAGACCTTTCGCGCACTCATTCACGAGCTGGGCGGCACGCCGACGTCCGAGATGCCCGGGCCCGAACGCGGCTACGGCATCAGCGCGGGCGGCGAGATCATCCACGAGCTGGGCACCACACGCATGGGTGACGATGCTGCCACGTCCGTGGTCGACCGCTGGTGCCGCGCGCACGAGGTGAGCAACCTCTTCGTGGCTGATGGCGGTCCCTTCGTCACGCAGTCCGACAAGAATCCCACGTGGACCATCCTCGCCCTGGCCTGGCGCACGGCGGATCACATGGCGACGCTGCTGAAACAGCGCTCGCTCTGATTCTGTGGTGTGTGCCGCTGACAGCGGATCCGGTGTACAGGGAGGCTCCGGTGTGGTGGGGACCGCTGGCGGGGTGTCCGGCGAGTGCGTGAAATGCGCCCTCGCCCGGTCAGCGCCGGGACGGTCCTGGCCGGTGAGCACGGTCGGTGCACGTGCATCGGAGACGCGCGTACCACGCCGGAGATCCGGCAACTCACACTCGAGGTAGTTATGGCGACGAAGTTCGTGCAACGCTCCCTGCTCGTCTCCAGCCTCGCGCTGCCGCTGGCCGCGTCGGCGCTGCCGGCACGCACCATCGCCAGAACCGACGAGACGCATCCGCCGCATGGAAGCGCCACGGCTAACACTGGTGTCAGTCCGCGGCTGCGTGGCGGGTTCGGCCGCGCGGTCGCGGTGGGCAACGGCGAAGTGCTGGTGGGCGAGCCGGAGAACTCGACGCGGCCGGGCACCGTCTACGTCTATCGCAAGTCGGGGCCGCAATGGGTGGAGGCCTCGCACTTCACCGCCGAGGGCGCGCGTGTAGGTGATGGCTTCGGCGCCGCGCTGGATCTCGATGGCAACCGCCTGATCGTGGGCGCGTTCGGCGAAAATGCCCTGACCAGCAGCACGGCCTACATCTTCGAGCGCTCCTCGAGCGGCGACTGGCATCAGGTGACGAAGCTGCCCGCGCCGGCGGAGATCACTGCGTTCGGCATGACGGTGGCGCTGAGCGGTGACTTCGCCATGGTGGGTGCGCCGCTGCAGGGCGGCAGCTTTCTGACGGGCGGGCCCGGCGCCGTCTACGTGTTCCGGCGCAATGCGGCGGGTGAGTGGGAGGCGGCCGGCTCACTCGCGGCCAGCCAGCCGAAGCCGCAGAACTCGTTCGGCATTCACCTTGCCATGGATGGCGCTAACGCGCTGATCGCCACGCAGGGCAGCGGCGTGTTCGCATACCACTTCGATGGCAGTGCCTGGCAGGAAGCGGGCAAGCCGGCGCCCGACGCGGGCGGGTCGGCTGCCGCGTTCGGCGGCGAGATCGCGATCGCTGGCAATGTGGCGCTCATCGGCGCCTCCGCGCGCAGCAACGGACCTGGCCGCGTGTTGCGCTTCCGGCGCGATGCTACCACTAACGCCTGGTTAAACGACGGCGAGGTTGTGCCGCCGGACACCAGCGTGCGGGGTTTCGGCAACGCACTGGCGCTGGATGGCGACCGGCTGCTGGTCAGTGCTGCGGGTGGCGAGGGCGGCAGCTCGGTGTGGGTGTTCCAGCGCGATGCTCGCGGCGCCTGGAGCGGAGGCGCGCCCGTGCGGGCGCCGGGCGTGAACCGGAACGACGAGTTCGGCGGCGCGCTCGCGCTGCACAATGACATCGCCGCCATCGCACTCACGGGTGCGGACTTCGGCGCGGGCAAGGCCATCATCTTCGAAACCGGCGGCGCCATGGCATGGACGCCGGCCTCCACGGTCATGAGCGCGGCGGAGGGCCTCGAACCCGTCATCGGCAAGGAAACGAAGTGCGCAGCCGGCAGTGCGGCGCGCTTCAGCTGCGGCGATGTCGACCTGCTCGCCTTCATGCCCATCAGCGCGCTGGGCGGTTCGCGCGGTGTCAACCTGAACGACATCTGGGGCTGGACCGATCCGCAGACCGCACAAGGAGTACGCGCTCGTCGGGCCGCATCGACGGCACGGCTTTCGTCGACATCAGCAATCCCGTGCAAGCCCGTGTACGTCGGCGACCTGCCCATGACGGCGGGCGCGATCGCCCAATGCCTGGCGCGACATCAAGGTGTACAAGGACCACGCGTTCGTGGTCGCCGATGGCGCCGGCCGACCACGGCATGCAGGTGTTCGATCTGACGAAGCTGCGCGACGTCAAGGGCACGCCGCCGACGTTCACCGAAAGCGGATACGACCTACGACCGCATTCACAGCGCGCACAACATCGTGATCAACGAGGGAGCGGCTACGCCTATGCCGTCGGCAGCAGCTCGGGCGGCGAAACCTGCGGCGGCGGGCTGCACATGATCGACATCCGCGACCCGAAGAACCCGACAGTTCGCGGGCTGCTTCTCCGATCCGCAGACCGGCACGTCCGAGCACCGGCTACTCGCACGACGCGCAGTGCGTCATGTACCACGGTCCGGACAGCGGACTACCAGGGCCACGAGATCTGCGTGGGCCTGAACGAGACCGCCATCTCGATCGCCGACGTGACCGACAAGAAGAACCCGAAGGCGGTCTCGCACGCATCGGCTATCCGAATGTGGGCTACGCGCACCAGGGCTGGTTCACCGAGGACCAGAACTACTTCTTCGTCGATGACGAGCTGGACGAGCATGCACGGGCTCGGTCAAGACACACACGCACGCTGATCTGGGACTTCACCGATCTGGATGATCCGCAGCTGGTCAAGGAGTTCATGCGGCACCACCGAAGCCATCCGACCACAACCTCTACATCAAGGGCAACCTGGTCTACCAGTCCGACTACGCGGCGGGCCTGCGCATTCTCGACATCTGCAACCCGCTCAATCCGGTCGAGGTCGGGTACTTCGACATGCAGCCGTTCGGCGACAACATTCCCGGCTTCACGGGTTCGTGGAGCAACTATCCCGTTCTTCAAGAGCGGCGTGATCGCGGTGACCGGCATCGAGCAGGGGCTGTTCCTGGTGCGCTACCAGCCCACGCGTCCGGTCAGTTGAGGCCGGGCAGCACACACGCGGGGCAATAACGTGGCATTACACAGGCTGGAGCCGACGCGGGAGACGCTGCACGGCTGCTTCTCGCGCGACCTGCCGCCCGTGCTGACCGTGGATTCCGGTGACACGGTGGAGCTGCGCACCATCGACGCGGGCTGGGGTCTCGAGCCCTACCGCGAACCGCTGGGCAAGCGGCGCAGCTTCGCGCCGCGGCGCCGCAGCCTGGACCATGGCCACGCGCTGTGCGGTCCCATTGCCGTGCGGGGCGCGCGCGCCGGCCACGTGCTCGAGGTGCGCATTGACGAGATCGTGCCTGGCGAGTGGGGCTGGACGCACGCCGCCGGCTGGCCCGGCTGGCTCAACAAGCGGCTCGGCCTCGTACAGCCGCCGCAACACGCCATTATCTGGACGCTGGACACCGCGGCGGGGACCGCCCGCAACCATCTGGGCGATGTGATCGCGCTGCACCCCTTCCTGGGCGTCATGGGTGTGGCGCCCGCCGAGCCCGGTGTGCACTCGACGTTTCCTCCGCGCGCCACGGGCGGCAACCTCGACTGCCGCGACCTCACCGCCGGCGCCACGCTGTTCCTGCCCATTGCGGTCGATGGCGCGCTGTTATCCGTCGGTGACGGTCACGCCGCCCAGGGCGATGGCGAGGTCAGCGGGCAGGCCATTGAATGTCCCATGGAGCGGGTGCGCCTGACGCTCGTGCTGCGCGACGATTTCACACTCACCGCCCCGCGCGCCGAAACCGCCGAAGGCAGCATCACCTTCGGCCTGCACAAGGACCTCAACGAAGCCATGGCGCTGGCGCTGGAAGCGATGCTCGACCTGCTCGTCGAGCGTTACGGCTGGGAACGCAAGCACGCCCTCGGCATGGCCAGCCTCGTCGTCAACTTCCGGGTTACGCAGGTCGTCAACGGGACGCGCGGCGTGCACGCGCTGCTGCCGCGGGGCGCGGTTCAGAACGGCCGGTGATGATCCGGTCGTCGCCTGCGCGTCGTGCCCGGTGAGCCCCGCCTTGCCGGATCCGTCACAGCCTCCACCTTCGGGAATCCATGAGCACAATCAACGTGGCACTCATCGGGTACGCCTTCATGGGCCGCGCCCACAGCAACGCATGGCGCCAGGTCCGACCGTTCTTCTCGCCCCGGCTCGAGCCCCGCATGCGGGTGCTGTGCGGCCGCGATGCGGCGCGTGTCGAGGAAGCCGCCCGCCGCTACGGCTGGGAGGAGTCGGCTACGGACTGGCGCGAAGTCATCGCGCGGCCCGACATTGACATCGTCGACATCTGCACGCCCGGCGACAGCCACGCGGAGATCGCCATCGCCGCGGCCGAGGCCGGCAAGACGGTATTCTGCGAGAAACCGCTGGCCAACACCGTCGCGGAAGCGGAAGCCATGCTCACCGCGGTTCGCAAATACGGTGTTATCCACATGGTGTGCCACAACTACCGGCGGGCGCCCGCCGTGGCCTTCGCCCGCCGCCTGATCGAGGGCGGCGAGCTGGGTGAGATCCGCCATTACCGCGGCACCTACCTGCAGGACTGGATCGTCGATCCGCTCTTCCCGCGCGTCTGGCGGCTCGACCGGCAGCGTGCCGGCTCGGGCGCGCTGGGCGACATTGCTTCGCACTCCATCGACCTCGCCCGCTACCTCGTGGGCGAGATCACGGAAGTGAGCGGCATGCTCAAGACCTTCATTCGCGAGCGTCCGCTGCCCGATGACCCCAATCGCCTGGGCGAGGTGACCGTCGACGATGCAGCGGCCGCGCTCGTGCGTTTCGAGCGCGGCGCCATTGGCACCATCGAAGCCACGCGCATGGCGACCGGTCGCAAGAACTACAACCGCTTCGAGATCAACGGCAGCCTGGGCAGCCTGGCCTTCGATCTCGAACGCATGAACGAACTCGAACTGTACCTCGAATCCGACCGCCGCGGCGCCCGGGGATTCCGCACCGTACTCGTGACCGATGTCGTGCACCCCTACATCAAGGCATGGTGGCCGCCCGGCCACATCATCGGCTACGAGCACACGTTCACACACACCGTGCTGGATCTGCTCGAAGGCATTGCCGAAGGACAATCGCCCAGGCCCGACTTCGACGACGGCGTCCGCAACCAGCGCGTCCTCGCCACCATCGAGCACTCGGCCCAGGAAGGTCGCTGGGTCGCCGTCTGAGTCCGCGACCGTTGCTCGGGCTGGGGCTCGGGCTCGGGCTGGGGAACAGACGCGCGGGTTCGTGTGTGTGCGCGTCAGTTGTGTGACATGGTGCCGATGGACGCGCAGTCTGTTTCACTCTGGCGTCCTGCTCCGCTGTCGTGGCAACCTGCTCACGTTGCGCTGCGCACGTTTCACGAACCATCGCTCTGTTCCCCCGCCCCAGCCCGAGCCCCAGCCCCGGAAACGGTCCTCCGGTTGACAGCGCCACGGCGCTCGCATACCTCAAAGAACCGAATCGGAAGCAGAAGAACCGGAGGCACCCGTGCCCGATCCAGCTTTTTCGCGCCGCGACTTTCTCGCGATCGCCGGCCAGCTCGGAGTTGCTCTGCCTGTGGTGGGACCATGGCTGGGTTCGCTGCCGCATGCGCAGCGGATGGCAGGCGACGACACATTGTCCATCCGCCCGCTCGACGCGGCGTGGCAGCAGAGCCAGCTGTACTCGGGACTGCGCTGGCGCATGCTCGGCCCGTTCCGCGGTGGCCGTGTCGACGCGGTGTGTGGCGTAGTGGGTCGGCCCAACGAGTTCTACTTCGGCTCGGTGAACGGCGGCGTCTGGAAGACCATCGATGCCGGGCGCGTGTGGACGCCCGTTTTCGATTCGCAGCCCGTCGCTTCCATTGGTGCGCTCGCGGTGGCGCCTTCCGCGCCGGACGTGGTCTACGTCGGCAGCGGCGAATCGACGCTGCGCGATTCCATCGGGCTTCGGCAACGGCATGTACAAGTCGACCGATGCCGGCGCGAGCTGGACACACATCGGGCTGGATGACACGCAGCACATCGGCAAGGTCGCGGTCGACCCGAAGAATCCTGACATCGTGTTTGTCGCCGCCATCGGGCACCTGTACGCCGCCAATCCGGACGCGCGGCGTGTTCCGCTCGCACGATGGCGGACGCACCTGGCAGAAGGTGTTGTACAGGAACGAGAACGTGGGGGCCGTCGATGTCGTCATCGACCCGTCGAATTCGCAGATCGTCTTCGCCTGCCTGTGGAATACGCGACGTCCGCCGTGGTACGCGTACGCGCCCACGCAACGGACCGGGCGGCGGCATCTTCAAGTCGACCGATGGCGGCAGCACGTGGAAGCAGCTGACATCCGGACTGCCGAAAGAGGGCATTGGACGGAGCGGTGTCGCCATTGCGCCGGGCAATCCGCGGCGGGTCTACGCGGTCATCGACTGTCTGCTGAACGAGGACGGCACGGCACCCCCACCGCCAGCCGCCGGCGGCGGCCGGGCGGGTGGTGGCGGTCAGGCGCCGCAGCCGCAGCAGGGCGGCTTCTTCCGCTCCGATGATGGCGGCGAGACCTGGCGCCGCCTGTCTGCCGACTCGGCGCTCTGGGGACGCGGCTGGTACTTCGAGAAGCTGGCCGTCGATCCGCACGACCCGGACATCGTGTACGTGCCCAATGTCGCCGTCTCGCGCACCATGGACGGCGGGCAGTACGTGGGTGGCGCTGCGCGGCTCGCCCGGCGGCGACGACTACCACCAGGCCTGGGTATCGCCCGACGACACTAACACCATGATCGTCGCCAGCGACCAGGGCTGCATCATCACGCACAACGCGAAGGCGGAAGACCCGCGCGAGGTCACCTGGAGCTCGTGGCTGAACCAGCCGACGGCGCAGATCTACCACCTCTCCGTCGACTATCGCTTCCCGTACTGGGTGACGGGCGCGCAGCAGGACAGCGGCGCCGTGGCCGTGCGTTCGCGCGGCAAGTTCGGCGAGATCTCGACGCGTGACTGGGAGCCCATCGGCGCGGGCGGCGAGAGCGGCTGCACGGCGGGCGATCCGCTGCACCCCGGCATCATCTACGGCGGCACAGGCAGTCGTTACGACCTCGAGCAGAACCGGTCCGTGCCCGGCAGCACGTCGCCGGAAGGCCCGGAGCCCGGGCGCACGCGACTGGACCCAGCCGCTCGTGCTCTCCGGCGCCGACCCGCGCGCGCTCTACTACGCCAACCAGTTCGTGTTCAAGTCCACGGACACGGCCGCGACGTGGACGCGCATCAGTGATGACCTCACGCGCCCCGACCCGGGCGTTCCGCCCAACCTGGACGCGGCCGCCGCGGCGCAGACCGACCGCAACGGCAAACGCGGTGTTATCTACACGATCGCGCCCTCGCCCCTGCTCGTGCCCATGGTCTGGGTGGGAACGGATGACGGCCTGATCCATGTCACGACGAACGACGGCCGCAGCTGGCAGAACGTGACGCCGCCGGCGAGCTGACGGCGTGGAGCCGGGTCACGACGATCGAGGCCTCGCACTTCGATTTCAACGCGGCGTACGCCAGCGTCGACCGGCACCAGCTGCAGGACTTCGACCCGTACATCTACCGCACCCGCGACATGGGGACGACCTGGCAGCGGATCACGCAACGGGCTGCCCGCCGGCGTGTACGTGCACGTGGTCCGGGAGGATCCCGAGCGGCAGGGACTGCTCTTCGCCGGGCACCGAGCGCGGTGCGTTCGTTTCCTTCGATGATGGCGACAACTGGCAGCCGCTGCAGCTCAATCTGCCCGTCACATCGGTGCGCGACTTCCAGGTCTACGGCAACGACCTGATCGTGGCCACGCACGGCCGCGGCTTCTGGGTCGATCGACGACATCAGCCCGCTGCGCCAGGTCAATACCGACAGTGCTCGCCGCCGACGCGTTCCTGTTCCAGCCGGCCGATGCCATCAACTACGTGCAGGGCGGCGACAACGGCACGCCGTTGCAGAAGGACGAGCCGCAGACGCCGAACCCGCCCAACGGCGCGTACATCGACTACTGGCTCAAGTCCGATCGCCAGCGGGTCCGGTAACGCTCGAGATCCTGGATGCGGCGCGGCGCGGTCGCTCGAGACCTTCAGCAGCCAGGTGGCCGCGCCGCCGGCGGTGGGCGGCCGGTCGGCGGTCGTGGAGGCCGGGTGGTGGCATTCCCGAACACGTCACCACTCTGGCGGCCCGAGCCCGAGCCGTTCTCGGCGAGCGCCGGGATGCATCGCGTCGCGTGGACACCGGTGCGAGGCGGGCGGGCGAGGCGGCCGCGGGGGCGCGGAGGTGGCGGCGGCTTCGGTCGCGGCGGCGGTGTCCGGCTCACCGGCGACATTCACGGCAAAGCTCACCGTGAACGGCAGGAGCTACACGCGCACGTTCGCGGTGAAGCCGGATCCGCGCACGTAGCGGGACGAGCGTCGTCGCCTTCAACGCAGTGCGGACAGCGGGTCCACGCGCGTGGCCCGCCGCGCCGGCAGCCAGCACGCCAGGAAGGCGACGGCGAGCAGCAGCAGCGCGGCGCCCGCGGCGGCCCACGGGTCGAAGGTGCGCAGTCCAAACACCTGATTGCGCAACGCCCGTACCAGCGCCACTGCCGCCAGCGAACCGAGCGCAATGCCGCCGCCGGTCAGCAACAGCCCGCGCCGGGCCACCACCGCGAAGATGTTGCCGCGGCTGGCGCCCAGCGCCACGCGCACGCCCAGCTCCGGCAGCTGCTGGCTCACCAGCCACGAGAGCAGACCGTAGAGCCCCACGGCCGCGAGCAGCAGGGCGAGAACCGCGAACAATCCCACCGTGAAGCTCTGCGCCCGCTGCAGTGCCAGCTGGTCGCTCAGCACGTGATCCATGGTCTGCATTTGCTCGATGAGCATCTCCTTGTCGATCCCGCGCACGGTCTCGCGCACGGCGGCCGCAACGTGCAACGGGTCCGGGCGCGTGCGCACCACGATTCGGACCAGAACGCGACCGACTGGTGAGCGGCACGTACATTCCGGCCCGGCCGCGCGCCCAGGCGCACATCGCCCACGACGCCGACGACGGTAACGCGCCCCCGCGGGCACCGTGCCTGATTGCGGCACCGCCAGCGAACGGCCCACCGCGTTCCCATCCGCGAACAGTCGTTTCGCCAGCGTCTGTCACGATGATCACCGTGCCGGGCCCGCCCGGCGCCATCGCGCTCGCTGAACCCACGCCCTGCCAGCACCGGGATCCCCATGGCGCGGAAATAGCCCGCGCTGCCGGCCCGCAGGGCGCCCAACACCGCGGCTTCCGGCTTCAGCGGGTCGCGCTCACCGCAGCATGCCCAGAATCCTAACGAGCTGTCAGGATAGCCCGTGACCGCGCCGGCGCCTGCACCCCCGGCAGCCGGGCGACTGCTCGAGCACGTTCTGAAACGCTGCCCGCGTGTCTCGCCGGCGCCGATAACGCGCGAACGGCAGAGTGAGGTGCAGCGTGAGCAGGTGTCCGCCTGGAAGCCGTGATCCTGCTGCAGCAGCGCCGCGAAGCTGCGCACCATGAGTCCGCCTCCCACCAGCAGCACGATGGACAGGGCCACTTCCGTGACGACGAGCGCCGTCTGCAGGCCGTGGCGGCGCTGTCCCACGAGGTGCGGCCCTCGGTCGCAACGCATCGCCGGGAGCCGCCGCCGCGCTGCGCAGGGATGGCAGCAGCCCGGAGAGCACGCCGGACAGCGCGGCCGCCAACGCGGCGAACAGAAGACCGGAAGGTCCACGCGCACTTCCCGATGCGCGGCGTGTACTGCGGCATCAGGCGGACAGCGCCGCGTGCCGGCGCGCGCCAGCAGCAGGCCCGCGCCGCCGCCCGGCAGAGCCAGCAGCATGGATTCCATCAGCACCTGCTGCGCCAGCCGTCTGCGCCCGGCGCCCAGCGCCGCACGCAGCGCCAGCTCATGGCGCCTCGCCGTGTTCCGCGCCAGGAACACGCTGGCAATGTTCACCCAGGCCATGAGCAACAGCACACCCACGGCGCCCAGCAGTGCGCCGAACGCCGCGCGGTAGCCGCCCAGCAGCTGCTCGGCGAGCGGTGCCAGCCCGACGCTCCAGCCTTCGTTGGTGGCGGGATACGCCCTGGCCAGGCCGTCCGCCAGCCGCGTCATCTCGGCCCTCGCTTCGGCCATGCTAACACCGGGTTTGAGGCGGGCAAGGGTCTGTACGTAACGCTGGCGGCGATCCATCGAGGGGTCGAAATGGCGCAGCGGCTGCCAGGCATCCGCCTTGAACGTCTGCGGGAATGCGAAATCGCGCGGCATCACGCCCACGATCGTGTAGCTGGCGCCGTTCATGTTCAGAGACTTGCCCAGCACATTCCGGGTCGGGGGCGAAGTGCTTCTGCCAGAACGCATGGCTGAGGATCAGCACGGGGCCGTTGGCGCCGTCGACATCGGCCTCCGTGAAGCCGCGGCCCAGGGCCGGGCGCGCGCCCAGCAGCGGAAACAGATCGGGCGGCACCTTACGCGAATACGTTTCACCTCGCCATCGAGCGTGGTGAAGCCGGCGCCGTACAGGTAGCCCGACATGCCGGAGAAGCTGCGCGTCTCGCGCTTGTAGTCCTCCAGCTCGGGCGCCGAAAGATAGCCGCCGCCCGAGCCACGGTAGATGTCGTACAGGTTGACCAGCTGCTCGGCGTGCTCGTACGGCAGCGGCTTGAGCCGGATGGCCCAGGCCAGCCCGAAGATGGCCGTGCTCGCGCCAATGCCCAGCGCCAGTGTGAACAGCGCAGTCAGCGAGAAGGCGGGGGCCCGGCGCAGCGAGCGCGCCGCAAGGCGCACATCGCGCAGCAGCGCCTCGAGGCGGTTGCGGCGGACGGCGGCAAGACCCGGGGCACGATGCGGCTCGAGACCGGTCATGCGATCCTCCACAGTGGCGTCGACAGAGGCGAGGCACGCTGACCTCACGCGCGTACCGCATTCTTCGACGACAGGCAGAGCGGCACCGTTACCGTGGCGGGACCACGCGCAGCACAGCGCCCGCGGAACGCCTTCAGACAGGGGCGAACCCGTGCACGCGTGACTGTGTGGTGGTGGTCACCGGGGCCTGGTGCGGAGAGGGCTCAGTCGTCCGGGGTTGCAGGCGACGACTCCAGTACCGCGTACCGCTCGAGCCATAGCACCCGCTCGTCCCGGTTCACGGTCGTGCCCGCATTGGGCGTGTGCAACCGCCAATCCGTGATGTCGTCGGGGAAGCGCACGCGGATGGTCGCGTCCCCGTAGTTCACGATGTGCACCACGCGGGCGCCATTGAGGCGGCGCCAGGCCTCGACCAGCGCGGGGGCTTCGGGGCGCGGCGTGCACGGCGTGCCCGCGAGCGCCGCGATGCGTGCCGTGTCGTCGGGCAGTGTGAAGTAGCGGCTGCGCAGGAAGCGCGCGGTCATGCCACTGGCATCGACGCTGCGCCGCACGAACGCGGAAGAGAAATAGCTGCGACTGAAGCCGCGCAGCAGCGGATCCGCCAGCGCCCGCAACGGACGCGAGCGCATCACGCCCGCGCCCAGCCGCAACGGCGCCAGCAGCGCGGGCTCCACCACGATCACGCGGGCCCCGGCGCCGCCCGGTGGCACGACGCCCGGCGGCACCAGCACGGGCACATTGGGGAAGTCGGCCAGCCGCTCGCGCGTCGCGAACGTGAAGGCCACGCCCTCGTGCAGCAACGCCGCGGCCACGCCGAACGTCGCGGCGCTGAGCGCCGTGAAGTCTGCGGCAATGGCGACGTCATCATAGAGCACGACGACGTTGGGGTCGGGTCCGAGATCCGCGAACAGCGGCTCGCTGGCGCGCAGCCACGCGAACAGCGGTGTCATCGCGGCCCTGGGCGCCGCCAGCGCCGGCGCGGTCAGCACGGTGAAGCGGCGCCGCTCGTCCAGGTACTCGGAGCCCTTGATCACGGGCACTACGCCGAGCGCCGCAGCCTCGGCGATGGTGCGGGCCATGACCTGCGGCGGCGGCGCGCCATCCAGGCCGATGCCGCGCTCGTAGGTGACGTTGAGGATGGGCCGGTCAGGCGCCACGGCACGCAATGCCTTGAGCGGTAGCGCGCTCGCGATGAGCCGGCGTCCGGGCTCATCGCTGCGCGGCATGGCGACGTTCTCCACCAGGATCGCTTCCTGGTGCGGCGCCAGCCGGGCGGGATCGAGGCCGAAGGAGCCGAGACCGTGTCACGCAGCATGACGTCGGAATTGTTGCACAGCACCCAGGCGCCCGGCTGCTGCGCCCGCACCAGCGCGGACCAGCCAGCAAACCGCGTGTTTACCACATTGGCCCGCCACGCCAGCCAGGCCCGGCCGGCCTCGTCCCCCGGCCGGAGCCGGCGGGGCGGGCGCAGCCCCGTCGCGCGCCAGAACGCATTGCGGCAGCGCGCGCAGGCGCAGCCCGCGAACCCGCCCACCTCGCCGTCCAGCAGCCACGGCGTAGCGCCCATCCCCACAGATTGTCGAAGAACACGCCATCGCCGCCCGCATCCAGCACGTCGAGCGCGCGCGCCCCCACTTCGCCGATCCATGCCGGATGGTTCCAGCACGTCATCAGACGGCGCCGGAAGTACGGGATCGTGCGGCCCTCGGGTGTGAGCGCGTACCAGTCCCGGCTGGCGTAACTGCCCGTGGCCAGGCAGTTGGAGGCCTGCACGTAGCCGATGACGCGGAAGCCCTCGTCGTGGTAGCGCAGCGCCGCGTCGCGGAACTGCGCCCAGTGATTCGCTTCGCGCTCGGGGGGGAACCCCCAGTTCATTGACAGGAAGGCGAGGTTCAGGCCGCAGCGTGCCAGCTCGCGGGCCGCTTCGGTGGTGTGCGCGAAATGATGCGCCGCCTCGTCGACCGGGCTGTCGGGAAATTTCGCGCGCTGCAGATCGATGGTGGCGTCGCCGGCCCACAGGTACACGCCGCGCACGGTGGCAGGCGTGACCAGCCCGGCCGCCGCGTCCGCCTTCATCGCCCGTGCAGCTTCGTCCGTGCGCAAGGCTTCAGAGCAGAATCGCGAGCGCCGCGCCCGTGGCCGCCAGCGCCCAGCCCGCCAGCACGTCGCCGGGGTAGTGAATGCCCAGATAACAGCGTGACAGGCCGACCAGCAGCGCCAGCGTGATCAGCAGAGCGCCGGGCAGCACGGGCAGTGCCGAGGTCAGCACCAGCGCAATGGCCAGCACCGCCGTGGCGTGACCGGACGGGAAGCTGAAGCGGTCCGGCGCCTGGACCAGCGAAGCGACGCCCACGGGCAGCTGCGGTCGCGGCCGTGTAATCGTGCGTTTGAGCAGCTGCACCCCCAGGTGCGAGGCGACCAGCGCGATGGCCACTGCCCGGCCCAGCTCGCGCGCGGCGGGCGTCAGCAGCAGCGCCAGCGCCAGCGAAACCACGACGGGCGGGTCGCCCAGATGCGTGAGTACACGCAGCACGCGGTCCAGGATGGGCCGGCGCCGCACCACCAGGTAGTCCAGCGCCCGCGCATCGCGCCGGCTCAGCTCCACCAGCAGGGCTCCCGGTGTCATGCCGAGAGCAGCGCGGGCTCGAGGCGGGTGCGGCCCGGCCGCACGGCCGGCCGCGTCACACAGGGCTGCCCGGTTTCCAGGTCGTGGTCCATCAGGTGCGTCAGGTCCGTGACCGCGTAGCGCGCGATGATCTGCTCACTGCGGCGCAGCCCGGCATTGACCGCTTCCCGAAATGTCGTGTCAGGCAGAAACGGATCCAGGAAGGCATACGCCGCCGACGCCCTGTCCAGCAGCAGCCGGCCCGCCCACCGCAGGTGGCGCAGCCGCAGGCCCGGCCCGGCCGGACACAGCAGCCCGATGTTGTGCGCCGCCAGCCGCGCCAGCTGCACATGCGCGTTGTAGAAGAAGGCGACGTTGCGATGCCAGGAGAGAAGCTTGCGGGGAGTGAGCGGGACGTTGTAGACGAAGCGGAGCGCGTGGGCCACGTGATCGATGCTGTGTCGACCGTAGGCCGTTCGCAATCGCAGCCGGCGCAGCGCCGGCTCCAGCGCATAGCATTGCGCATCCAGACCCAGCTCGATGCGCGCGTGGCCGCTCTCGAACCCGGCACGATCGTAAGGCCGCCCGTTTCCGTCCGCCGCTGCCACGGCTGCGTTCACCAGCGGGTGCAATTCGATGTCCGCGATCACGTGCGACACCCAGCCCCATGCGAACGCCACTTCCGCGTTGGTGCGTGCCGTGGCCAGCAGCCGGCGCGCGGCGCGGGCGCTGCCGCCCGCATGCACGAGCCGGGAAATGCGACTGCTGCAGCCGGGGAAGAAACCGATGTCCGGCGCCAGTGCGCCATGCGCGAAATGCTGCAGGACCTGCGGCTCGGCGCGGAAAGGCGCTGCCTGCGGTTCGCGCTGCCAGCGTTCGAGCAGACGACATGCCAGCAGGATGTGCATCACGGGCTGGGGCATGTTCTCCGTTCCCTTGCCGGAGTTCGGTCGCACCAAACCATCACGGACTCTCGTAACGGCGCGTTATGGCCGTGGTAACTTGTTGGCAGCGAGGCGGCGCCGCGGCGCGCAACAGCACGCAGCCGCCGGTCGCGGCCAGGAGATGGAAGGTGTAGACGCGCCACCAGACCAGCGCCGCGCCCGTCGCCGGTCCCAGCGTCCGGCCCAGCACGGCCGCAAAAGCCAGCTCCAGCGCACCGCCGCCCCCGGGCACCGGTACCAGCGCACCCGCGTACAGCAGCAGCAGCGGCCAGCCCAGCGCCGGACCGAATTCGCCCGCCGCCAGCTGGTCGGAGAGCAGCGCGGGCAGGATGCTGAGGCGGGCCGCGATGTGCGCGGCGGACAGCAGCAACAACAAACCGTACGTTATCAGCGGCGCCCGGCGCAGCACCGAGCATGCCTCCTGGAAGCCATGCAGCGAGGCGAACAGGCCCCAGCGCTCGAGCCGGGGCCGCAGCCGCGGAAAACGGTCGGGCCGCCGCAGCACGGCGCGGGCCAGCGTGGGCGCGCCCAGCGTCGTGGTCAGCACTACGCCGGCATAGAGCAGCACGCCGGGCAGCGCCCGCCGCGTGAACGGCACGAGCAGCACGAGCACACCCGTTACCAGCAGCAGCGCCACTACCTCGAACACCATTTCCGCGACGACAATCGCGCCGCCCTGCGAGAGCCGTACGCCGGCCCGGCGCAGCACCAGCATGCGTCCCGCGTCGGAGCCCGCGCGCGCGGGCGTGAGCGCGGCCGCACCCTCGCCGCCCAGCTGCGCGAACACGGCTGTTCCGAGGGGCACGCTGTGGCCCAGCTGCCCCGCCAGCAGCGACATGCGCAGGCCGCGGCAGGTCAGGTCCAGCGTGAGCAGGCCCAGCACGAGCGCGTGCGCCCGCAGCGACGCGAAGCCCAGCACCTCGCCGGCGCTGCCGCCCACGCGCGCGACCACGCCCACCGTCGCTGCGATCACGGTCCCCGCCGAGAGCAGCCGCAGCAGCAGCCGCTGCCATGCTTTCATGCCGCGCTCCGGACAGAAAGGAGGGCGCGCGGGGGATCACCGGCGCACGGGCCCGCGCGCCGCGCCGGCCCACGCTCCGACTGCACGGCAACCGCGATCCCGGCAGCGCCAGGCGGGTGCACCATTGCGCTCTTCAGCGAATGACATTTCGTGATGCGAATGCCGCGCAGGGGAGAGGACGCGACGGGCTCCGCCGCGGGCGGGGTCGGCCACGGGGCCGGGGGCGCTCGCATGGGACCCCATGATCGGCTCGCAGGCGGACGTCGCCATCACGGTACGGTAGCAACTCTGCAACATGCCATTGCACGGCAAGACCGGCGTTCCTCCCGCATTCGTGACCTGCGCCATACATGACCATGACACGAACGGCACGTTAGCCGGCGATTCTCCGTGCGGGGCTCCCCGTCCGCCAGCCACGCTCCGCAGGAGGAGACCCGTATGCGCATCGCGTCTTCACCGACACGATCACACCACAGATCAACGGCGTGGCCCGCACGCTGGCGGGCTGGATCGAGCACGCGACCGCGCGCGGGCACGAGGTGGCGCTGGTGGCGCCCCGGTTGCACGGGCCGCCGCCCGCCGGCTGCGCCCTGCGCATCCAGCTGCCCGGCGTGAGCCTGCCGTTCTATCGCGAGCTGCGCCTGTCCGTGCCGCTGGATCCGTGGAGCGCGCGCCGCCTGCGGAGCTTTGCGCCGCAGCTCGTGCACGTGGCCACGGAATTCACGGTGGGCGGGTCCGGCCTGTCCTGGGCGACGGCGAACGCGTGCCGCTCGTCACTTCCTTCCACACCAACTTCCCGGCCTACCTGGCCGGTTACGGCATGGGCGGCCTGGAACGGGCCGCGTGGCGCTGGCTGCGCGGCTTCCATGCGAACGCGCGTGTTACCTCCTGCCCCAGTCAGGCCACCGCGCGCATGCTGCGCGACAACGGGTTCCTGATGACCGCCTCCACATTCGGAGCCGCGGCGTGGATGCGGCGCACTTCTCGCCGGCGCGGCGCATGGCGTCCGTGCGCGCGCGAGTCGCGCCCGGCGCCCGCCGGATCCCGTTGTATGCGGTACGTCTGGCGCCCGAGAAGCGCCTGCCGCTGCTGCTGGACGCGTTCGCACGCGTCCGCGCGGCCGAGCCGGATACCGCACTCGTGATCGTGGGCGATGGCCCGGCCGCGGCCGAGCGCGCCGCCGTGCCGGCGAGGGAGTGTGGTTCAGCGGATATCTGGGCGGGGCCGCCCTGGCACAGGCGTACGC
>CAWCRS010000002.1:0-445978 GCA_963798085.1 uncultured Gemmatimonadales bacterium | reverse complement strand
CCTCCTACTGTGGGGTGGCAAACGGTTTGGATTGGCTTTTCCTATCAACGATGCTCAGGCGCCAGACTTGAATCTTACCGACACCGTCGGCATCCTCGGAATAGCTCCAAATGAGGTCGCGGCTAAGAAAACCCTTGAAGTACTGCCGGAAGCGCCGGCTGCTGATCAAGTCACCAGTCGTCGTATCAACCAAGTCGACTACGGTATCGAACATGGTATCCGCGTTCTTGTAAGAGTAGGTACGTCCTCTTGCGGTTTCTTGAACAATCAGGTTGCGCTCCCAGTTTCCGGATGGAACGCAGCTCGCCACCCATAGTTCATGCCGGTCAGTTGACGCGACGCCACTAATAAATGGCTGCGGCGCCTGCCCGGGGCTAATCGCAGTCGCACGATCATACGGTGGGAACCAGTCCGGCGAGCGCTTAATGACTTTCACCAGCCTCGGCGTTCCGGCATTCAAAACGCGCCAGAGATCGATCTGGTATCGCGTCCGGTGCGCCGCCCAGAACCCGCCTTCATCCGAAGATGAAAGAATTCTTCTCAATGAGGTTCTCATTGAGACGTCATACAGCCCGCCCGTCTGATCGAATGAGGAAACGGCGCCTGAATCAGATAGGAAGTGTAGTGCCTCGCCCACGCTCGCGCGGGTGGGAATATCAGCGTTGACTATCAGCACGCCATCAGTGACAATGGCGTCTGTTATCGCAGGCACAACAGTTGATGCCGAAACGTAGTTGTTCTTTGCGTCAAGCACAGTATGCCGTGCATTGAACCTGTCGAATACGTGGAGCGTATCCGCCTTCCCGAAGACGAATGTCTCGATGCGCCGGAATTCGCCGGGCCCCGAGCCTTGGCGGCCATGAACCGTTAGGAACTGTCCAGTCGAGTCAAACACCAAGAGCGCCCACGACCGGTACTCGCTTGTCACGTAATAGCGGCCCCGGGAGTCGCGGCGCATGAAATAAGTATCGGTCAGCCCACCGAGACTGTCAGGCACCCCGTGGAGGGTTACGACGCGAGAAGCGGCGATGGCGCATGTGGCACACGAAGGGCTGTTGGGAACGACCTGCGTGCTCTGCCCGGCTAACGAAAAGGGAATCGTTGTAACAACTCCAGCATTGAACAGAGCCCAAGCGAAGCTCCAGAACGCGCGTCTGAGCGCTTGTACGCATGCAGCCCACTCATGAGGCGGCTTCGACAGATTTTGCGACGCCCCGGTATCCACGGCAGACTCCAGCAAGACACAGCCTACATCGGCGGAATGATATGGTCGCCCCGTGGACGTGTCAAGCAAATTCTCTTGCAGGCGCACGTCCGCCTGCTATGGTGGACTGTCACAGTCGATCGTAGGACCGCTGGCGCCGATGCACCGGTGAGTATACATCCCGAGGACGTGATACCAGCGGCCATGAGCGGGCAAAGGTGGAACACGTGCTTCACCACCACTGTCCGGCTGACCAACATTGGCGCCGACGCCGCGCGATGGCCTGGATGAGAGTGGTGCCCTGAACTGGGTAGTCGACGTCGTACGAAGCGGGCGCGGACCCAACCCCGGCCGAACCAATCGTACTCCTTCTACCGCCGGGCTCATGAAGCTACTCGTGTGCCTTCCCTGCTCCTCTTGTCAGCCTGCCTCGTGATAGCTACAAGGTAGCATCGGCCCTCTCTCAGCGGCGCACTTTTGCTCTTCGTGCTCCCCGGCAGCGGGGACTGGTACAGCGGAGCGCGCCCCGAAATGCGCTGTCTTGCCGTGCTCCGCCGCAGTTCGCAAGGCCGCCAGGCCGGAGCACTTCATCTAACACGTCATTTCACGCACGTCGGCCTGTCGGCCGCCGGCCGCGCAACTGCCGAGGCGGTCAGCAGTTGAAGGGCGCGGACATGCCTGCGCCGCCCTGACGGTCGGCTCCGGCACGTCGTGAACAACCGAGACGTTAGGTGACATTGGACCCACAGCGCGTGCATGCCAAGTAACAACGAAGGAGGCTTCGTCAGCACAGATGATCGGCCGGGGGAGGTAGCCGCCTCAAGGCAAGTGGGAATCGTTCCCCGGGAACTGTATGCGAACGTTGGGCCATATCCATCCATCGCCGCGAGCAGTACGTAGTCCATTAGCCTCGAAAGTCGAAGCACCCAAGAGATCGATGCCAATGAGCATTTCCGACGAACCGCCGCAGGCCGCCAAGCCGGCTCCCAGCGCGAGAGCCAACGCCGCTGGCATCATAGTTCCAGACGGAGCAGATCTGTCCATTCAAGGGTTTCGAATCATCGTGCCAGCAGACGGCGCCTTCAGGGTCGAGCATGATGGCTTCGCTCTGAGAATGGACTTGGTCCGGCACTGGCTAAGAATCGGCACCGGGCATGTCGCGGCGGCAAGACGTGCTCGGCTGGCGCTCGAGGTGGCAGCCACAGGGCAGGCGAAAGAAGCATATCCTCTCCTCGAGGCTGAATTCCACGCATCAATGCAGGCAGTAACAGCTGCCGCCATCTCCATTGACGCCCTGTATTCACATGTCAAGGAACGCATCGATGTGCCTGCGCTGCACCAAGCCGCTTGGGCCAAGAACCAGACGGCAAGATGGAAGCAAACGAGCGAAGTATTTCGCCTGGCATTCACCTTGGCGAACCGCCAGGATTACCGTGGACTCCGAGAGGGAATCCGAGAGATTTTCCGCTTTCGCGATTGGGCGGTGCACCCGCCTGCAGATTCGCGGCTACTCGTCCACAACGCGGTTCTTGGCAGAGCGACGGAATGGCGCTTCTCCGCGTTTCGATACGAAAACGCTCGGACTGCCATGCGCTCGTCGCTTGCGCTTGCGCATAACCTCTCAGCGGTTCCGCAGGCGAAGTGGAAGCACCTTAAGACCTATTGCGAGAACTTGCACGCGGCCACGAGCGCCCTGGTTGATGAATGGCGTCGTGAATTCCCGGACCCGTAGGTCTCGCAACGCAGCCCAGAGGGCGCGCTTCAGAAGGGTGGGTCCAACGTCACCTAACACGGTATTTCACGCACGGCGGCCTGTCGGCCGCCGGCCGCGCAGTGGCCGACGCGAGTCGCCCGTGAAGGGCGCGGACATGCCTGCGCCGCCCTTGCGGTCGGCTCCGGCACGTCGTGAACAGCAGAGACGTTAGACGAAATGCCCCCAACCAAGCGCAGCTGCCATGCCGACAGGCCATCGGATTCAAAGAGCGTCTTGCGCAGCGCATTGCGATACGAGAGGAGGACCGATGTCTTGGATCTCAGGAACGCTATGGGCGGCGACTATCCTTGCGGCTTCCACACTTGGCGCGAAGCCGCTTGAGGCCCAGTGGGGCATGATGAGCGAACACCATGCTCTCGTGGACAAGACCGTCGTTGATGTTGGCGTCATGTCCCACCGTTCGTTTCGCACGCCAGATCGTTGGGAGGATGATCCGATTCTCAATTACCGCCGTTGGATCCCCGGCAAGAAGGTCGACTGGCTCGAGTTCACGAGTACCGAGACAACCTGCTTCGTCGGCGGCGGTACGTCTACATCGTCCTCGTCTGAAGCAGCGCTGCTTTTGAAGGATGAGAGCGAGAGGACGTTTCTGGCGGGTCTGACAACGTACTTCTCGTCCGTGAAAGTTGAACTCCAAGCAGCAATCAAGATCGACTGCCCGAAGCCAGCCGATGCTGCCGTAAGTGGGTTGGGCGCCGCACGGGGTTCGCCTCGGCCAGTGTTCGACCGTAGCCCGGTCGCGCCATGAGCACTCGGGCACAACGCATGCATGTCGACCACGAAATGTCCCAGGTACTCAAGCTCGCGAATGAACTGGCAGCTCCGGCCCATTCGCATCCGGACCACGTGATACGGGCAATGCACGTTGCATACGCAGCCCACTTTCGCGCTTTGATGGAGTTTTTCCATGCGGGTAGGCCTGGACGCTCACCTAGTGTAGTGTGGCAGAAGTATCTTGCATAATGTGCGTGGATATTGTATCCTGCTGCATGCCATTGCCCACGCGAGTAATCCGGTTACGCCGAGGCGATCAGAAACGTCTCGAGGAATTGATGCGCAAGCGCACGACCCTCCAGCGCATCGCCGAACGCGCCCGTATTGTGCTGGCTTCGGCACAGGGCCTGTCGGGTCAGGCGATCTGCGCGGCGGTGCACGTATCGCGGCCGACCGTGACCTTGTGGCTCGACCGGTATGAAGAGGGCGGCCTGCCGGGCGTTGCTGAGCGATTGTCAAGAGACACCCAGTTTTACGCGTCTGGAGACATCCAGTTTTACGCACCGGTTGAAATCCGTTCCGCTGTTGTGATACCTCCTTTCAGGTCCCTGGCTGCGTCAGCAGCCGATGTGGCGTGAGGTTGGAGGAGGCCGTCGAGCTCGCGCAGGCGGTAGCTGCGGCCGTCGATGTGGACGATGTGCACGTGGTGAAGGAGGCGGTCGAGGATCGCCGTGGTGAGGATTTCGTCGCCGGCGAAGATCTCGGGCCAGTCCCGGACGTGCTTGTTGGAAGTGAGGACGATCGAGCCCTTCTCGTAGCGGGCGCTGACGAGACGGAAGAAGAGATTGGCTTCGTGCCGGTCGAGCGGGCGGAAGCCGACTTCGTCGATGATGAGTAACGCACTGTTCAGGTAACGCTTGGCCTTGAGACGCGTGGGCGGGATGGCGGCGTCGCCGCGCAGCTGGTGCATGAGGTCGTCGAGCACGAAGTGCGTGGTGCTGAAGCCGTTCTTCACTGCTTTCACGCCCAGGGCCACAGCCAAGTGGCTCTTGCCGACACCGGGCGGCCCGAGAAACAGGACGTTATCCTTCTGGCGGATGAAGGCGCAGGTAGCAAGCGCTTCGAGCTTGCCGCGGTCGACGCGCGGCTGAAAGGTCCAGTCAAATCCCTCGAGCGTGCGGCCCGTCGGGAGCCCGGAGAGCTTGAGAGACGTGGCGACGCGCCGCTCCGTCTTCCATTCGATCTCGCGCTCGAGCACGAGCTCGAGAAAGCGGAGCGGCGGGAGAGCGTCACGCGTGCCTTCCTCCACCAGCTCGGGCAGCAGATCGGCTGCATGCGCCAGACCCAGGGTCGTGCACTTCTGCACCAGCTGATCGAGATCGACTTTCGGTGCACGCGTCATCGGGCCGCCTCCACCATTCTGACGTAGGTGTCGAGCGGGCGACTGACGCGCTGCGGCAGGAGCAGCAGCGTACGCTGCGATGCACCGGAAAGGCCCGCCACCTGCAGACGGCCACGCAGCCCCAGCGGGGTGGGCCGAATCACGTGATCCGTGGATTCCCCTTCGTAGTGCGCCGGCTCGAGGATCAGCCGCTCCCGCGTGTGCCGCACGTGACGCGCGATCTCCCGGCCGTCCGCGCGAATCACCACATGCGCATGCGTGCCCAGGATCTCCACGTTGCGTCCGACCCAGGTGAACGGCACGCTGTAGCGCCGCCCCTCGAAGGAGACCAGGCAATCCCGCTGTACACGGCGGGCAACGACGACGTCGAACGGGTCGCTCATGGCCGGCAGCGGCTGCAGCACGAGACGCTCGCTCTCGAAGGCCTCGCGCACCGAGGTCCCTGTGATCGGGCACTGCAACCGGTCCATCAGCTCATGCGAGCGCTCGTGCAGGCTCTCCTGCAGGCTCTCGATGCTCGACCAGCTCTCGTGGAACAGCGCACCGAAGGCATCACGGCAGATGCGTACACTACGCTCGTCCTTGCCCTTGTCCGAAGGCGTGCGCACCCGGCACGGATCAATCTCGAAGCGGCACTCCCGCGCGAACACGGCATACGCACGATTCAGGACGCCCGTCGAACCCGCGCCGCGCACGACACCCGTCTTCAGATTGTCAATGCGCACCCAGAGCGGAACACCGCCGTACGCGCGAAACAGCGCCAGGTGTCCCGTGTGCCAGGCCAGCTGATTCGCTTCGAAGCTGGCCCAGCAGAAGCGCGCCCGGCTGTACGAGAGGGTGCCCACCAGCAGACGCAGCGTGACGCGCTCATTGCCGCGGAAGCGGACCTGAGCATCGAACCAGTCGTGCTGCGCCTGCACGCCCGCGGGTGTCTCGACCCGCCGCAACGCCCGCACGGGCGGCACGCCGAAGCGGCGCCGCAGGTGCCGCACCACCGCCTGGTAACTGCCGTGATAGCGGTAGTCCCGCTGCAGAATCTCGAATACCACACGGGCCTGCACCGGCCGACCCGTCCCCTCTTTGCGACCATCCTCCAGCCGCTCGAGGATGGCATTGACCACAGGCTCGAATCCATCGAGCGCGGTCCGCTGCCGAGCCCGTCCATCCGGCCGCGAGTCCCTCGCCTTCCGCATCTGATAGCGCAGCGTGCCCTCTGCGACGCCCAGCTGCCCGGCCACCCGCCGGATCGATGTCCCTCGGGCCACCATTCCCGCTCCGACCATGATCTGCTCCTTCGTGAGCTTGCTCATGAAGTCTCCGCGTCGAGAGGTCGACGCGGAGTGTGCCGGTCACACCGGCACCGTCAATGGTCAGTGCGTAAATCTGGGTGTCTCCAGACCTCCAATCTGGGGGCGTCTCCTACAAGCGATCGACCGCGCACGGGCCGACCGAAGCGGATCACGGCAGCGCACGAAGAGGCCATGGTCAAGAAGACGCTGGAGACGCGCCCGCCGAATGGCACGCACTGGAGTACGCGGATCATGGCCAGGGAACTCGGGTGGCACCCCACCACGGTGGCGCGCGTCTGGCGCGGTCACGGGATCAAGCCCCATCGCATCCGCACCTTCACGCTTTCCAGGGATCCGGACTTCGTAAAGAAGCTGCGGGCGGTCGTGGGGCTGTATCTCCATCCGCCGGAGCATGCTGTGGTCTTTGCGGTTGATGAGAAGAGTCAGATCCAGGCGCTGGATCGTACGCAGCCCGGCTTGCCGCTCAAGAAGGGACGGGCCGGCACAATGACCCACGACTACAAGCGTCACGGGACGACCACGCTCTTTGCCGCACTCGAGATCAAGACCGGCAGCGTGGTGCATGAATGCATGCCCCGCCACCGCGCCAGCGAGTTTCTGCGCTTCGCACGAAAGGTGGTGCGCACGGTCCCCAAGCCACTCGACGTCTATTTCATCCTCGACAACGCGTCCAGCCACAAGACGCCCGAAGTCCTCGCCTGGCTGGAGCGCAACCCACGGGTCCAATTCTATTTCGTGCCCACGTCGTCGTCCTGGGCGAACCTTGTGGAACGCCTTTTCAGTGAACTCACCGTACGCCAGCTCCGCCGGCTGGTTGTCCATAACGTCGACCAGTTGATTGCGGCGATCTCCGCTTATCTGGATACGCGCAACCTCGACCCAAAGCCATTCGTCTGGACGGCTTCGCTGAACAGCATCCTCTCCAAAGTCGCCAAAGCCAAAGAGACTTTGGCCACACTACACTAGTACTTACTTGCACAAGTCAGCGTAACGGTGCTTGAGCGGCACCGGGTGTACGACTTCCTTGCGCCATTCGAAGGGCGTGGCCCGGGGGTTGTAGACGGCGACGAATGCATCAATGGCTTCGCGGACCTGCTCCGGTGATGTGAAGCTGGCGCCCCGAAGTGCCGCGCGCGCCATGATGCTGAACCAGAATTCCACCTGGTTCATCCAACTGGCGTGGGTGGGAGTGTAGTGGAAGTGGACGTTCTTGTGCCGTGCGAGCCAGTGGTCGTGCCTGGGCTTGTGCGTACTCAGGTTGTCCAGGATCACATGGATCTCCACGTCGGCCGGATAGTCCGCGACAACCTCGTTCATGAAGTGGAGGAATTCCCGGCGGCGGCGGCGCTGGTAGTGCCCGGCCCTGATCTGACCCGTGAACACATCGAGGGCAGCGAACAACGTGGTGGTTCCGTGACGCTGGTAGTCGTGGCTGAAGCCGCTGATCGCGCGGCCATTCGGCAGCCGCAGGTAGCCCTGAGCCCGCTCCAGAGCCTGGATGTGCGGCTTTTCATCGATACTCAGCACGATCGCGTTTTCGGGTGGGTTCAGGTACAGCGCAATGATATCGGCCGCCTTGGGACCGAACTCGGGGTCCGTGCTGATGCACCAGCTCCGGCGCCGTTGCAGTTGGATCTGGTGCTTGCGCAGTACCCGCCAGACGTGGGCCTGCGACACATCGCCCAGCGTTTCCGCCACCAACCGCCCGTTCCACTGCGCAAAACCGCGCGGCGCCGGTTCATCCAGTTGCGCCAGGATGCGCCGCTCGGTGTCCTCGTCGTAGGCGGCTGGCGCCCCCGTCCGCGCCGCGTCGTCCAGGCCCTTCACACCCTGCGCCGCGAAACGAAGCCGCCACTTGCTCACGGTCGCGGGGCGCACCTGATGCCGTCGCGCAATCGCGCTCGTGCTGTCCCCGCGCGCCGCATCGAGGATGATGCGAGCGCGCTCCACATAGCGAAACTCCATGACCTTGCTGCGGCTCCACGCTTCCAGCGTCTGCCGCTGCTGCACCGTCAATACGATCTCGGTCGCCCGGCCCATGGTGCTCGCTCCGCGAGGAGTGAATACTGTGGACCCTTATTTACATGATAACGCGATCTTGTGCAAGTTAGTACTAGGCCCCAGGATCTAATCATCACAGATTTTCTTCCCCCTGGTCATACCGCATTCTCATGGACCGTGCGCGAGAAATCTCGCTTCACCGCAGCTGACAAGCTGGTGGGCCACCTCAGTCGCGGGCGCACGCATCGACACCATGCAAGGCGCGAATGGGGTGGAGTAGAGGACGACAAGCTCCTAAGGCGGCGAGTTGAGCGTTTCTTTCGGCTTCAGCCCCTCGCCAAACGTTGGTTTCCGGAAACCGCGAAGCAGCTTGGGTCTTAGGTCGGATCGTGTGCCTTCTCAAGGAATCGCGCTGGGGGCACTTCGTCTAACAGGCTGGGTTAACGCCGCGCGGCCTTTGGCCGCTGGCCCGGCAGACCGTGAGAGGGATAGCTTGGGAAGGGCCGGGAACCCGCTTCGCCGCCCTGGCGGTCGGCTCCCGCGGGTTCGTTAACCGCCGAGACGTTATCTGCAAGTGGTCCTTATCGCTGCCGAGGCGTAGATTGCCGGTCCTCGATAAGAAGGTGAGGGCGGCAACGTGGCGAAACGTTTACCCGACGGCGATCTGGCAGAGGTCTCTGACTCGAAGATCGTGGACTATCTTCTCGCAGATGGCCATCCCGGCGGTGCTGCGAAGGCGAGGTTCTTTCGGGCGCTAGGCTTCGTCGCGAGCAGACCGCAGCTGCTCCGACGGGCGCTCCTCGAGATTGCGTTGCGCGGCGAGCTGATTCAGGAGGAAGACTCCCGCTTCGGCTCGAAGTTCGTTGTGGATGGGTATGTAAACGGGCCGGCCGGTTCCGCGTGGGTGCGGACGGTCTGGATCCGCGAGACCGCAAGTGCCGGCCCGCGATTTGTCACGGCCTATCCGGCGTCTGACCGTTCGGAGAGATGATGATGAAAGAGCTCGATCTGGTGGTGCTGAGGCATGCGGTTCGTGAGCATGGTCTGGAAGCCGGAGACGTCGGAACCGTCGTTCATGTCTACCGTGGCGGTGAGGCACTGGAAGTCGAGTTCGTTCGAGCCGATGGCAACACGGTGGCTGTGGTGACATTGGATGCGTCCGCGTTGCGGCCCTTTGCCGGCTCTGAGATCCTTCATACGCGCGAGATCGCATCCTGACCGCGTGCACACCACGCTAAGCGGCTCTGTCGGCGATTGGTGCCACGTGTAGCTTGTCCTGGACACGGACCACCAGCAGATAACATCGGTTTCACGCTACGGCCGCTGACGCGGCCTTGCCGGCGGCGCTTCACCCTGCGCCGCGAGCGGCTTGGGTTCCGCTTCGCCGGACACGCCTCCGCCGCAAGCGGCTCCGGCGCGTCGTGAACCCTCATTACGTTATCTGCAATTGCCCCTTGTCTCAACGTCAGAAGTCGCATGACTCGACTTGAACCGCCAGTTCGGCGCCAGTGCTATGCCGTATTCTCGGACGAGAGCGGCCTGGGCGAGCGTGTCCTCGGGTACGGCGGCACGTTCGCACTCGGAGCAAGCGTTGAAGCATTCGAAGAAGCCCTTGAAGCGTTCGCTAGATCCTGCGGGTTCGCCGAGAAGGAATTCAGCTGGAAGAAATGCAGTAGCAACGAGCTCGATCGTTACAAGGCATTCGTTGACATGTTCTGGCAGCTTCAGGGCACTGAAAGGCTACTTGATTTTCGCGCCATGCTCGTAGATACCAGCACCAATCCGCTCCGAGCTCCGGCATGGGGCTGCAACACCGAAGAGGATGGCTTCTACAAGTTCTACCACTTCTTCATCACGCGCAGCCTGGAAAACGTTGCCACCCGCTCGCAATGTCTGGATCTCAGAATCGCCATTCTGCCTGATCAGTACCCCTATCGTGGTGATATCCTCGGGAAGACGGTTGCCGGGCGGCTCAAGGATGAGTTTGGTAGTGGCACCTTAGTGACAGAGGTCAACCGGAAGACTCCCAAGATGGCCAGGATTCACCAACTTGCTGATGTCCTCCTCGGCGCCGTAACATACCGAGCGGGCGGACGTGATCCCCGTGGGCAGTCCAAGAAGTTGCCCCTTTGCGAGCACATCGAATCCCGAGTGGGAAGGCCTTTGGACCATGACTTCCTTCCAAACGAGCGCCCGTTCAACGTGTGGTTCTTCGCAAGCACCGGTTCAAGCCGGTGGGGCAAAGGAGCTCGTGGTACCGTCGGCTGAACATCGCGAACCGGTGCACGGGGCAACAGCAGATAACACGCTAGTTCATGCTGCGCCGCGCGTGCGCGCGGCTGGCCGCGCAACGGCCGAGGCGTGTAGCTTGGGAGGGGCGCGGACACGCCTGCGCCGCAAGCGGCTCCGGCGCGTCATGAACCGCCATCACGTTATCTGAAAGCCACAACCGGAAAGGACTATGAGGTAGGTCGCTGAGTCGGCAGCAATGTGCCAAAACCAGGTCAAGGTGCGGATCCAAGGAGAGGCGGATGGGTCGCGAGCGGTTTATCGAGAACAATGTGATCCGGAATCGCCACACGATCTTTGGAGCTGGCGATCTACCCTTCATTCGGCGCTCTCGTATCGGACTGGGCTTTGGCGTCGCTGATCTCGTGCTGCTGCCTACTACGGGCCCCTATCGAATGATCATCGTGGAAGCCAAGCAGGGTGCCTCCGTCGATAGCAAGAGCAAGGTGATTGGCCAATTGTTGATGTATTATGCGGGCGCTCTCCGGCTTGGCTACATGGGGCTTCGTCTGATGAAGTCGTATGCGGAGAACAACGCCAGGTCTGCGCGCAGCTTGCGACCCGTATCACTGCTCATGTTGAACCGAGGGTTGGGTCCGCCAACCGAGGCGTGGCGAGCGCTCTGTAGCGGCCGGCGCCTTCGTCCGAACCGGATTGCGTTCTATGCTGCGCTGGATTCGCAACCCGGGCCCAGCCTGACAGCGGCTCTCTCGGAGCTGTCCCAACACCATGGACTGAACATCGGCGTGATTTCCGTACTCGGCGTCGATGACGTCAGGATCTGGCGGCCGGTTCGTGGCGAAGTATCGAGCGAAGTGATTGTCGGACGGCTCGCTCGCCGGCGGCGTCGTTCCTCAGACCTTTCTCTGGCATCGAGCCCGAACCATGCGGATCGCTGAGCCAAGCACCGGTTGTGGCCATCAGATAACACGCCATTTCACGCTCGGCGGCCTGTCGGCCGCCGGCCGCGCAACGGCCGAAATGGGCAGCATGTGAAGGGCGCGGACATGCCTGCGCCGCCCTGACGGTCGGCTCCGGCACGTCGTGAACAGCAGAAACGTTAGCTAACATTCTGAGTGCCCAACGACAACAGATCCCGGCCATACCGCGCGCAGTGTGGGAAGGTCGTAGCGGGATCTAAACCTCGGCGTCAATAGTGTTGGCGTGGATCCAGGTGGCGAGGCGTCGCTCGGAGATGGAACCGGCGGCTACAGCAAGGATGACTTCCGCGGCTTCTGGCTCACTGACATGGAGCTCCAGTCCGTTGATCCACAGGAACACGTAGATGGCCATGAGACCGAGACGTTTGTTGCCGTCGATAAACCCGTGATTGCGGATCAGGCCGAAGCCGAGCGAAGCTGCGATGGTGGCCAGGGTAGGTTGCTTCGCGTAAGCCCAGTGATGCCGCGGTCGCGCGAGCGCGGCATTGATCAGACCCATATCGCGCAGGCCCGGAGCACCGCCATGTTCGCGAATCAGATCCGCGTGAATGGCCTCGAGCAGCGTTCGGTCCAGCCAGCGCGGTTCCTGCACGCGGCGCTATTCGGCCAGCTTGCGGAGCGCATGGCGGTACTTCCTGGCGCCGCGGTGATAGGCCGCCATAGCATTGTCGAAATCGGGATCGTAAGGTGTGAGCAGGATGCCGCGGTCGGTTTCAATGATGAAGACCTCGTCCCCGGGCTCGACATGGAGTCGATCGGCCATATCCTTGGGGAGCGTGGCGCCGACGGAGCCGCCCATTTGGCGCAGGGTCACCTTTCGAACCATGGTCCACCTCTGGTGACGAGACGTCCCAACGTAGCATCGCAGTGCTACACACGTCAAGCGGCCGATCGTGAACGTGTGGACCGGGCCGCTGCCAGGAGGTCCAACGCAGTGTGGCGGGTCAACCAGGCACTCAGACGTCAGCTAACATCCAGTTCATGCTGCGCCCGCTGGCGCGGTCTTGCCGGCGGCGCTGCGCCCTGCGCCGCAAGCGGCTTGGGGCTGCGCTTCGCCGGACATGCCTGCGCCGCCCTTGCGGTCGGCTCCGGCACGTCATGAACTTTCAACGTTAGCCGAAAGACATCCTGACCAAGCATTTGGAGGAGGCATGCCCGTCATTTCGGCAACCCCTCTCTACGGCGGCAGATTCTCAAGACGGTCGGTCGGGTCTGCGGCCGGCAGCGCTGCAGCAGATTGGGTTCAGATCGCGCTGCTGAGCCTGGCCGTTGGCTGTGGTCGCAGAACGCCGGCCTCCTTGGGGCTGACCGTACGGGATAGCGCCGGTGTGCAGATCGTCGACAACGCGGGTGCGGGTGAACTGTCAGCGGACATACTGGATCATCCGAAAACCACGCTACTAATCGGGCGGGAGGATGGTCCTGAGTACGTGCGCTTTTTCCGCATCACCAGCGTTTTCGGCCACGCAGACCACATTTACGTCGTGGACGCTGGCGAGCAGTCGCTGCGCGTGTTCGACACGAAGGGAGAGTATGTCCGCACCATCGGTCGCGCGGGTGAAGGGCCTGGCGAGTTTGGTGAGCCGGCGTTTCCGTTCATCACAGGCGACACTCTCGTGATCTGGGATGCGCGTCTGAGGCGTGTCACGCTGTTCAGTCTTGCCGGCGAGGTGCTCGATGTGGTTTCACTCAAGCCACCTGAGGGCGGAGTTGGCTGGATCTACCCGGTTGCGCGTACCCGCACAGGCTGGGAAGCAGTGAGTGTCGTGTTCACGCCGACCGGCCCGGTCGGATCAACCCACGTTGACTCGATCCGCGTGCTTCAGTTTCCCGGCCTTCACGAGTCAGACCCGAACTCGGTTCGCACGATCGTCACGTTTCCCTGGGTGCGCTGGTACACACGGATGGCTGGAGAGGGACCGGGCGGATTTCCGGCATTCGGCTCGCAGGAACACTTCTACACCGTCGACCGGTCAGGCTGGACATATGTACCCGATGCTCAGGCCTATGACGTGGCGGTCTACTCGCCAGCAGGCACACTCGTCCGACGGATTCGGCGCAACCATCGGCCCATCGCAATGACGGACAAGTTGGTCGATCGGTACCGCGAGCGAGTAAGGGCCTATTGGGATAGCATGGAGCGGGCAGGCCGGAACACGGTCGGACGCGCTGCCGATCTCGAGCTGGCGTCCGGTCCTCGTCAAGCGGTTCTCGCCCCGATCGGACGTTTGATCGTTGGTTCGGACGGGGCGCTCTGGCTGGAGCGGCTTGATCTGGTTGCCGATCCCCTGGATCGCCTCTGGACCCGTCCTCGCAAGCGTAGTCAGTTCTGGGATTGGTTTGATCGCAGTGGCATTTCCTCGGCACCATCACGATGCCCAACGGGTTTTCGCCGCAATCAGCCGGCGACCATGGGTTACTCGGCGTTCTGCGCGATGATTCCGGGGTCGAAAGGGTGGCCCGCGTCGAAATCGAGCATTGATCACAAGGTGGGCACGGATGTCCTTCGGCTAACACGCTGGTTCATGCTGCGCCGCGCGTTCGCGCGGCTGGCCGCGCAATGGCCGAGGCGTGTAACTTGGGAAGGGCGCGGACACGCCTGCGCCGCAAGCGGCTTCGGCGCGTCATGAACCGCCATCACGTTAACGGCCATGCTTGACCGCACGCGTTGGGCGCGCCTGAGTTGGGAGTTCGAGTGCCCGGCTGTCGTCGACACGTCGAGAGTCAGCGACCTTCCGCCATTGCCGGATTGATCGTGAGACCGGGTACACGCTGAAAGTGCTTGAGGTTGCCCGTCACCAATTCCAGACCGTGGAAGATTGCAGTGGCGGCGATCTGGAGGTCGGCGTCAGCGAGCGGTTGGCCCTCGTCTTCGAGGTGGGCTTGGATTTGCCCGAAGACGCGCGCTGTCGCAACATTGTAGGGCAATACCGTCACGGCTGGCAGAATCCTTTCCTCGATGTTCTTCAGGTGGCGCCTCGCGGCCGGCGATCGGTAGGCACCCTTGAAGAGCTCGCCGATCGTGACAGCGCTGGTGAATTGGTCTTCACGCGAAATTCGCTTCAGCCACTTCAGATAGCTCGGGCTTGGCTTGGGCCGCAGCAGTTCTGAGATGGCGTCGGTATCAAACAGGAATGCCATGATTAACTGAGCCTTGCCGTTGGCCGGCGGCCACGCCGCGGCGAGGTGGCGATCAGATCAGCCAATTCGTCCGAGCCCTTCCAGCCACCCGCCAGGCTGGCGAGCCCACCTTCGGGACCGGCGCTCTGAAGACGTCGAAGTCGCTCGAGTTCATTGGCGGAAACGAGGGCGGCGACCGGTCGCCCGCGCCGCGTGATGAGAACAGTGCCCCCATGCTCGGCCGCGCGGATCTGTTCGGACAACGTAGCCTTGATCTCGGCGACGGACACGTGCTTGCTGGCGTTCATTCGAGCCTCCTTGTGATAGTGGATCATAATCACCATAATGGCCGCTGGCCAGAGCAGACGCAACGTGGCGCTTGAAGCTGGCCGTGGTATTGAAGGCGATGCCTGTCGGGTCAAGGCAACCTCCAGACGGGTGCGCCCTCGGTTGGCCGACGGGCATGCAGGCCGGTGGTACGATAGGCCGGGGCTACCAAGAGCCAGTCTGATTCCTGGATGTTGAGCGGAAGAAGTCGTGTGATCGGTGTTGTGAGCCACCCGGTCTCGTGACCAAGCAAGGCCGGGCTACCCTTCAGGCTCTCCGATGAAGGTGGGTTCGGCAACCGCGTTCAAGCACGGCCGCTAACACGCCATTTCACGCGCGGCGGCCTGACGGCCGCCGGCCGCGCAACGGCCGAGGCGGGCAGCACATGAAGGGCGCGGACATGCCTGCGCCGCCCTGACGGTCGGCTCCGGCACGTCGTGAACAGCAGAGACGTTATACGCCAGTGGCCTTGGACTTGAACCCAGGCAACTCTGTGCGCGAAGCACTTGGAGTTCATGTCGGACCGTTTCTACTCGCGGCCGCGCTCACAGCGGCAGGCTGTAGCGGTCGCCCGGTCGCGCATGCGAATGCGGCGAGTTGGCAGCTTTCGAAGCAGCCGGTGATCAGTCTTGGTGAGATCGCGAGTAGTGGTTCCAATAGCATGTTCTCCCGAGGCGATGTCGTTCGCCTGAATGGCGGTGGGTTCGTAATCGCCGACGCCCGAGATCGAACGCTCACGTATAGGGGATGCGAATGGGCGATTCCAGAAGACGGTGGGTGGAAGCGGACGAGGCCCGGGTGCGTTTCAGTCGTTGAGCTGGATCGGCCGGCTCGGTGGTGACTCGATTCTCGCCTATGACTTTGGACTCCGGCGCTTTTCGATCTTTGACCGGGACGGTGTGTTTCGCTCCGAGGTCCGGTTGCCAGCTGTGGCGGTTCCCAGGCCATGGCCAGCGATCCTTGGTGCGTTTCCGGACGGGAGCGTTCTGCTGTTGAGCAATGGAGCTCCGCAGCCGCCCGGGGAGCACCGCGGCACGATCGCGGATTCCACGTGGGTTGTACGATTCGGCCTCGCCACGAAGGGCGTGACGTACCTGGCACAGTTCCCCAGCCTGCAGTTGTACGCGCCCGGTACCCAAAACCGGTTCGTCATGCAGGTGCCGTTTTCTCCCATGAGCCGCTTCGCGACCTGGCGCGGTGGCTATGTCTTCAATGATGGTGCGAGTGCGGTGTTTCGCTTTTACTCGTCCACCGGCATACTCGACCGGACCCTCGAACTTGCGCTGCCGAAGCCGGAGCCCGTAGCACCAGCAGACAAGAAGGCCTTTGCGCGGGCAACGGTCAAGCGGGCACCCGACGTCGCGGGGGCCGTGCGCGAGGCACTTTCGGAGGTCGCCTATCCCGCGCAGTTTCCCAGGTGCGATGGGTTGCTGGTAGGCGCCACCGGCGAGATATGGGTTCGCGAGTACGCGCATGCCGACGCAGTGACCGTGCGCTGGCGGGTGTTCAACGCGGAGGGCGTGTTCGAGGGTTCACTCGATCTGCCTGTGAGCTTCACCCCTCTCGAAGCGGATAGCGCGACCGTGCTTGGTCGATGGGTGGGCGAGTTCGATGTGGAACATGCGGGCGTCTTCCGGTTGGAGCGTGGGCCAGTCAACCAACGATCCCAAGCAACGGCCACCGGCGTATAACACGTCATTTCACGCACGGCGGCCTGGCGGCCGCCGGCCGCGCAACGGCCGAGGCGGGCAGCAGGTGAAGGGCGCGGACATGCCTGCGCCGCCCTGGCGGTCGGCTCCAGCACGTCGTGAACAACCGAGACGTTAACGGCCATCAGATCTGCAACAGATTGAAGTCGATGTATGGATGAGACCCTCCGGTGCGTTGTTTCTCATGGAGGGCGTCATGTCGCGAAGTCGGCTCATCGTCAGAATGGCAATCGTCGCGTCGATCATAGGCTTGATCCACGCTACGATGCTTCACGCGCAGGAACCGCGCAGACGCCTCACCGTGAATCTGGCACTCTCCACGCAGTATCCTGACCGGTTCCAGGTGGGATGCGGCAATCCACTTGCGGCGGCTCCGTCCATTCGTGGAGAGCATCATGTCCTCGGCATCCTTACTGCCGAGCTGGGTATCTCGGGCATGCTGCAGATTCCACCCGGACCCTACTGCTCCAACGACGCGCTCCCCCTGATGGACGGCGACATTGTACGGCACTTCACTCCACGACGCGGAAACCTCAGCGTGGCTGGTGAAGCCCGCGTGGTCCTGACGCCGCGTAGGGCGCAAGGGGGTGCCGTGCGAGTCATTGGAGGTGGAGCGTGGTATCCGGCACGTCGCTCGCCGGCCTGGATTCTGGGTGCAGGGTACGGGCCCCTGACCACGTGGGGCGCCCTGGTGGTCGATGTCGAGTATTGGAGGGTTGGTGTCGCCTACGATCTCGAGCGTTTCAGACTCGGCGCTCCACGAGAACTCCTGGGTAATGGCCGCGAGTGGCAAGGGTTCGTGCAAGTTCGTTTTGGGTTTCGCATATGGTCCAGCTGAACCCAGCAGGAGCACACGCCGGTTATGAGCCGGCTGGCCGAGTTGGCGGCCAATGCCTTCCGCGCCCATTGGGTGACGTTCCAGGCCCGCAGGTTGGGCTGGAGTTGCGCGGCAACCCGGTTCGCCCGCAGGTGAGGGAGGCGCCGGGCCGCCAGCAGATCTGACGGCCGCTAACACCAGGTGTCACGCGGCGCGGCCTTGCGGCCGCTTGCCGCGCAGGCCGTGAAAGGGGCAGGTTCGGAAGGGCGCGGAAACGCCTGCGCCGCCCTGGCGGTCGGCTCCGGCGCTTCGTGAACCAATTAACGTTATCTGCCATTGATCTCTTTGGTAGCTCCGAAATGAGCAGACAAGCCGTCGGGATTGTTGCCCTTGTTGTCGTGATCGGATGTCGCGGCGTCCGAGAATCGAATGCGGATTCGATTGCCTCGCTCGATTTGGTCAATCGATTCGGGTCTATTGATAGCTCCTTGGTTCTTCAACAGATTGGAAGTATCACACCAATCCCGCCAGCAGGAGACGTGCTCCTTGTTACGCAGTTCAGGGTGGCAGGATTGCTGGTCCTGAGCGCGGCTGGCGATTCGCTGGCGATGATCGGGCGGACAGGGTCCGGCCCTGGCGAGTTCGCCGCTCCGTTTGAACCGCGCGTGCTGAAGGACACGATCTGGGCTCCGGACCTGAGCGGCACCGTGCTGCGATACCAGTCGTCGGGTAAATACCTTGATCAGTTTCGATTCCGGCTTGCGCCGTTAGGACCCTTCCAGTACGCGCCTCGGTTCATGGCTCCGCTCGCCGACGGTTCGCTGCTCTACCGTGGCCAATCCAATCCTGTGGGTGATGAGGCCAAGGCAGCCGTCAAGGCGCTCGCGCTGATTCGAGTCAGTCGCACCGGAGAGGTGCTGGACACGGTGGCGGAGACACGCGTTCGGGAGAGCAACTACGTGCTTCGCATGAAGGACGGCAGGGGTATGGTCGGAAGCCACCCCGCAGCCGATCCAGATCTCGCGGTCGCAGATCCGCTCGGCAGGTGGTTTTCAGTGATCCGACAGGAAATCACCGACCCAACGAATTTCGGCTTCACAAATGTACGAATCGGCGTGACAGGAGACACCATATCAACGCACTTCGTCGCCACGCGTCCCCTGGACTGTGCACCGCTGCGCGAGGCATGGGTGGATCGTCTGGCCAAGGAAGAGGAATTTCCAAGGGCTGCATTGCTGGAAGCCGCGGATCGGGTTCCTTTTCCGGAGTATCAGCCCCCAGCGAACGGGCCGGCGTTCGCCGATGACCAGGGTCGGATCTGGGTAAGGTCTCCCCACCCGGCCAGGGATTCCGCGTACTGGTACGTCGTGGACCGCACCGGCCGCACGCGCAAATTGGCGTTGGCAAGCAAGATCACGCTCGTCGCCGCGTGGCGACACACGGTGTGGGGTTGGGCCACGGGTGCGTATGATGAGCCGTACATCCTGAAATTCCGGGCAATCTGGTGAAAGCAAGCAGCCCGACGTGGTCGCGAATACCAGGCAGAGATCAACGGCAGATAACACGCCATTTCACGCTCGGCGGCCTGTCGGCCGCCGGCCGCGCAGTGGCCGAAGCGGGCAGCTTAGGAAGGGCGCGGACATGCCTGCGCCGCCCTGACGGTCGGCTCCGGCACGTCGTGAACAGCAGAAACGTTAGCTGAAAGGCGCGCAACGGATCGAACAGAATTGTGGTTGGCGGTCACGAGGCCGAGGCGGCCTCGCTGTCGGCAACCGGCGCCGCTGGCGCGGCGTTTGAATGGGGCAGCGCGATGCAGGTCAGCCGCCGCTGGCGCGGCGGTCATTGAGCGGCAACGGTGTCTGGAAAGGTGACAGAGCTCGTGCTGCGGTAGCGCGCTTGGCTGGGCGCGCCCAGCAGCTAACACGCTAGTTCATGCCGCGGCCGCGTTCGCGGCCTTGCCGCGCAGCGGCCGATGTGTGCAGCCTGGGAAGGGCGCGGACACGCCTGCGCCGCAAGCGGCTGCGGCGCGTCATGAACCGCCATCACGTTATCTGAAAGCCAGCGCGCGTACGGAGTTGAATTGCTCGCGGCAAATGCAGTCAGTTGCGCGTCCACCAGGATAGTGACTCACGCGAGACACAGTGTATGATATGAAGCTCTCTCTGCGCCTCGGCCCGAACACGATCTGGTCTGCGTGAACCATGCGCATCAAGAACTGGAGCCTGGTTTTCTTCGCGATCACTCTGGCGATCCTGGGGATCGCGGGCTTAATCAGGGATGACTTCACGCAGATCTGGTTGCCCGCGCTCAACCGTGGTCCGTTGCGCGAGGCGCTCGTCTGGTTGTCGGCCATTATCTCGCTGATATGCGGCGTCGGCCTCCTCTGGCCGCGCACTGCCGGTGCGGCCGCGCGCGTGCTGTTGATGTCGTTCCTGGTCTGGCTGCTCTTCCTCCGGGTGCCGCGCATGATCCACGCGTTCGCGGTGGACACGTGGTGGGCCAGCGCCCAGACCGCGGCCATGGCCGGAGCGGCGTGGGTGCTGTACGTGCGGACAGCCGGAAAGCGCGAGGGCCAGCGTGCCCCGTCTGCGCGCGGCGGCGCGGGACTTCGCATTGCGCGGGCGCTGTACGGTCTCGCGCTGATTCCGTTCGGCGTCGCGCATTTCCTCTATCTCGCGCGCACCACCTCAATGGTGCCCGGCTGGCTGCCGTGGCACCTGGCTTGGGCCTACTTCTTCGGCGGGACATTCATTGCGGCGGGCGTCGCAGTATTGATCGGTGTGCTGGCGCGGCTGGCGGCCGTATTGATGGTGGTACAACTTGCCCTGTTCACTGTGCTTGTGTGGGTGCCGGTCATCATCGGAACACCCAGTGCGTCGGACTGGGGAGAGTTCGTCGTCTCGTGGGCGCTCACGGCCGCGGCATGGGTCGTCGCCGATTCGTATCGCGGCATGCCCTGGCTCGCAGGGTCGCAGACGTGAGTGTTATCGCGTCCGAATTGGGAGGAAAAACGATCCCGGACGGTGCGCCGTCCCAAACACGCGCGCTGGCCATCAGATAACACGCTAGTTCATGCGGCGCCGCGCGTTCGCGCGGCTGGCCGCGCAGCGGCCGAGGCGTGTAGCTTGGGATGGGCGCGGACACGCCTGCGCCGCAAGCGGCTGCGGCGCGTCATGAACCGCCATCACGTTAGCTGAAACCGGTCCCCGCAACGGATTGAGAGCGAGTCCTTTGCGAGGCTGAGGCAATTGCTAGGTTCGGTGCGCGAGATCCCGCGACAATTCCGCCTGTCGCAGCTCGGTTTCGGCCGCTTTCATGACCGCTTGGGCCCGATCGTAGGTAGCCTTTGCCGCGACCGCGTCCGGGCGAGCCATTGCCAACCTGTGTTCAGCCTCTTGAAGCCTTGCTTCGGCATCGCGCAGGGTTTGCTCAGCCAGTGCGAATCCCTCGCGCGCAGCGGCGAAAGTGGCCTCAGCTCGGCGCACGGCCTCCCGATAGGCGTCATCCGCTGCAGACGGGTCGCGTGCGGGTTGAATATCGGCGGGACTCGAGGGTGTTGGGCTCGGTGCCGCAAACGCGAAGAAGTCGAATCCGCCGGCCTCAGGGATGTCCACGAGAATGGCCGGTTCGCAACAAGCGAAATGCATCGGATGCACCGATCACGGCCATGATCGCGTTCGCGAGAGGCTCGGGTGCCATGGGGTGGCCCCCCGTGGCAGCGATACCAGCGGCCGCGTCCGCCACACCCCGGACGGCTTCGCGCAACGCACTCAGCGCGGAACGCAGGTCGCCACCACCGGCCTGCGCCTGGATTGTCGATGCGACTGCCGCCTCGAGCTGATCCATGCGCGCCGGGTCGGCGAGCGACGCGGCATTGAGAGCCCAGGCCAGCCGCGAAGGTTTGCGCAGGCCTTTGACCGCCAAGGCATTTTCGCGCCCACCCGCGGCGCGCAGTTCCTTCACAAACGCGTCACGCCGAGCCACGAAGCTGTCGAGAGGCCCCGAATAGAGGTCTGAAATCGCTGCGGCCACACCCTCGTTTCGTGCGTGTCCGTCCATGGTCATTCCGATGCGCTTCTCAATAGCAGTGTCCCCATGCGACGCCGGCGCCACATCGCTGTCGCATCTTGGTCCGAGAACGCATAGGATGGGGTCGGCCCGATGTCAACGAGACGCCTCCAAAGCCACGGGCGTTTGGGCTTGACCCGGTACGGGCGGGCATGGCAGGCAGCGGGGACCGGCATCATCTAACACGTCTTTTCACGCACGGCGGCCTGGCGGCCGCCGGCCCGGCGGGCTGTTGATGGGGCCACGCGATGAAAGGCCGAGACATGCCTGCGCCGCCCTGACGGTCGGCTCCGGCACGTCGTGAACAACTGAGACGTTAGCTGAAAGCCGCCGCCGCCACACGTTGGAGGCTTATCCCGAGCCGGCTCGCTGAACTGACCGCGACGCACAAGCGAGGAGTGAATCTGGACAATGGCGTACATTCGATCCATCCCGCCCGACGTCTTGCCCGAGCCGGAGCGCGTGGACGATTCAGATCACATTATCCAGGTGCATTCCGTACACCCGGCGGTCATGCGACAGCACCTCGAGCTGTACCGGCAACTCATGCATCGAAGCGGACCGCTCTCGCGCCGGGAGCGAGAGATGATCGCCGTCCGCGTCTCGGCGTTGAACAAGTGTCGGTACTGAATCGCCCATCACGGAGCGGGACTCCGTCGGCTCTTGGGCGCATCGGGCTTGTCCTCGGAAAGCCAGGACAGGCTTGTGGCAGGCCTCCACGAAGCAGACGTGGGCGCGTTGGATGTCAGCACACGGGAGCGGGCTCTCCTCGCTTATGCCGATCAGGTCACCCGCGACCCAGCCTCGGTAACCGCCGCAGACATTGCCCGTCTCCGAGAGGTGGGCATGGATGACCGAGCGATTCATGATGCGTGTGCGATCATCAGCTATTTTGCCTTCGTGAACAGGATTGCTGACGGGCTGGGCGTTGAGCTGGAGGGCGAGTAGCAACCCATGTCTTGGGGAGGTCACGCGGGTTGCACACCTTGTGCGATGCTGGACTCCTTTCGTAGCTCTCTCGCTGCGAGGGGCAACAGTCGGGACAGGTGGGCTCAGCCTGAGCGGATGCGTAGTAGTGCAGACAGCGGCGGCGGCCATCAGCTAACATTTGGTTCATGCTGGGCCGCTGACGCGGCCCGCCGCGCAGGCCATTCACGCGGTCACGCTCCAGCAGGCGCGGACACGCCTGCGCCGCAAGCGGCTCCGGCGCGTCATGAACCTGTTCACGTTAGCTGAAACAAGAACCGCTTTTGCCCAAGCGGTACGGACTTGTGCTAGAATAAGGTGGTGAGATCAGGTGCAGGAAGGCGTCGAAATTGTCAGAGCGATCAGAAACCTTCGCTGACGGTCCATTCAGGGGTCGGCACCCAACCAGTCACGAACGGCTGTCGGGACTGCCCTGGGACGCGTCGTACCACGATGGCCCGCCGCCTTGGGATATTGGCCAGCCGCAGCCGGCAGTGCTGCGTTTGGCGTCCGCTGGCGGCTTCGCCGGAGCAGTGCTCGATGCGGGCTGCGGAACCGGCGAAAACGCGTTTCACGTTGCCTCGCTGGGATTGACGGTTCTGGGCGTTGACGTGGCTGAGACGGCACTGGCGATCGCCCGAGAGAAGGCCGACAGGCGTGGGATCGCGGTTGAGTTCGCTGCGGCGGACGCGCTTCACTTGGAGCGCTTGGGACGCAGGTTTGACACGGTGCTGGACTGCGGGCTGTTTCACACCTTCAACGGCGATGAGCGGCCCGGATACGTAGCAAGTCTGGCTTCGGTGACCGAGCACGGTGGCGCCCTGTATGTGCTGTGCTTCAGTGACGAGGGTCCCGGTACTGGTCCGCACCCCATCAGTCTGCAAGAGCTGAGAGCGGCGTTCAGCCCCAGCCATGGATGGAATGTCACCGCGATCGAACCGGACCGCCTCCAGACGAGATTTCACGCCGACGGCGCACCGGCCTGGTTCGCGACGATCAAACGGATCTAGCAGGACGCGAAAAGGGCGTTGCTCGCTCTCGTGCCATCACACGTGGCGCATTGGCTGCGCACTTGCTCGCGTCGACGGCCTTCGCAGAACGGGCCGCCATCCCCATTGACGGGCACGTACGAAGGTCTGTCATGGCGAGGCGATTCGCGGGGCACAATGGGCGGGTGAACCGGCAAGCGCTCAAGGCGTACCAGGAGGATATCGGCCGTAGCCCGTTGTCGGAACCTGGGCGTGGAGGCAAGGCAACCAGCGGTTCTTGCATCAGCTAACACGTCCTTTCACGCACGGCGGCCTGTCGGCCGCCGGCCGCGCAACGGCCGAAGTGGGCAGCGGTGGGAAGGGCGCGGACATGCCTGCGCCGCCCTGGCGGTCGGCTCCGGCACGTCATGAACTTGACCGAGACGTTATCTGAAACGTGTTGTGCCCAACGGAAACCCATGCGAATGGGCATTGACCAACCTGAATCGAGACCACGTGAACTACTCGACCGAGAGCGCATACCCCTTCTGAGTGGGGAAACTGGCCCAGTGTAGCGCCCGGGAGCACGACGCGAGCGGCTTGGCGTGGCGTTCTCAACAGCGAGACCGACTCCGACGATACTACCAGCATGCGTTGGCTCCTGATCGAACGAGGAGTGGGAGCATGCTCACATTTTGGGGACTTGTGACAGCCTTCACCGTGCTTGGTGGCATTCCAACGGTTGGCGGCCTATGGTTACTTGAGTCGTTGCGTTCGCGAGGCCGCAATCGAGGCGGCAGGTGTGCGGCATGCGGTACTCCATGGCGTGCAGCACGCGCTGCCGACCCGTACCTCATTCATGGCCGGCTCGTGTGTGAGGACTGTGCCGAGAAAGCACGTCGGCGAATGCCTTGGCACTTCGGAATTCTCGGCCTTTCGGCTGGAATCGCCACAGGAATCGCAGTTGCCGGTGCGGACGTACCAGTAATGATGCTCCTGCCAGTCGGTTCAACGATTGTGATGACCGTCGTGGGGGTCCAGCTAATGAAACTCGCCAACCGAATTGCGCAGCGTCGAATTGCCGCGGGCGAATTTCCCGACATGAGATCGCTCCGGTCAGACGGCACCAAAGGTGTGGAGGCGCATTCCGGCAGGCTGCCAACGCTGACGTAGCTCGGTAGCCTGAGTGCCTACTCTCGCAGCTCCGGTGCCAGCTGAACACCCCGTCGCGCGTCGAGGGCCTGAGACGGTGCGATCCGCGGTTTGATGCCAGGCCGACAGTCTTGGGCGGCTCCTCGGCTGCACCTTTGCGTAGTAGCCTGGGCCGCCAGGGCACAACTCGCATCAGATAACAGGCTGGGTTAACGCCGCGCGCGCTTTGCGCGCTGGCCCGGCAGCCCCGGAAAGGAGTAGCTTGGGAAGGGCCGGGAACCCGCTTCGCCGCCCTGTCGGTCGGCTCTCGCGGGTTCGTTAACCGCCGAGACGTTATCTGACATTGGGCTCACAGGTGCTTCCCGGGCACATGACTGTGGAGCATTACGATGCACGACTTCTCGCTCCAGGCGAAGGGACTCGCCACCCATCGACATTATTCGGCAGACTGAGGCGTGGCCGGCAGACGAGATCGCGGAATTCGACCGACTCGCACCGCTGTTCGGCCCCCGAGTGACGGAGCTAGCTGCGCGCCTCACGGCTGATCTCCGCTGGGTCCAAGAGCGTGTAACACAAGTAAAGCAGACCCCTCTTGTCGGGGCATCAGTGAACGTCGGTCGGCTGTTCGGCGCTGAATTCGGCCAACGACGCGCGGCAGCGCGTGCAGCCTTGGCCTCCATGCGCCGTTTCCTCGAAGCTGAAGGCAACAGTTCTCCGCCTGACAATTGAGATGCCACCGTGCATCAAGCGGCAGCAATATGTCCGTACTTGCTTGCATGGCGACGCACGCCACGAAGGCCGTCCTTCTCCCCACCAGGTACTCCCTTGAAGTCTGGTTGGCCAACTGGCTTATGACAGTTGTATTGTTGAGCATTTGCAGGCAGGGCCAGGATCGTCAGCGAAGCGGTGAACGGGATTTCACCTCCCTGTCATCCGCCATACTATAATGAAGGCCAGCGTTTACTCGATCCGCCATGCCCGGTCTGAACGGGAGCGTCTGAAGACATACCAGTCTTGAGGGCCAAACCAATGCCGAGTAGATCACTTGAGTTCAGCTCCTTTCACGTCGGCGTCGCGGCGGAGGCGATCGCCGCAGCCCTGTTCGCACGCTGCGGCATGGATGTGTCGGTGCAGTACGGTGCCAACCAGCCAGAATACGACCTGATGGTGGCGCGAGGAGAGAAACTGCTTAAGGTCTCCGTCAAAGGAAGCAAATCCGGCAGCTGGGGCTTGACGCAGTCCTACATGCGGAACCGCGATTACCTCGCAGCCATTGACCAATGGCTCAACAAGCATAAACCGCGGACGGCACTCTGCTTCGTTCAGTTCAAAGACGTTGAGCTCACCGAGATGCCTCGAGCGTACCTTGCCACTCCATTGGAGGTGGCTGATAGGTTGCGCGCCACGTCGCGTGGTCGCGGTGAGACTATCTTGTATGAGTATAGAGAGTGGACTGCCCGCGCGCACGGAGCCGGCACGATTGACCGGATTCCAGATAGCTGGCGATTCACGGCCGAGCGGGTTGCTCACTTGCTCGATTATGCGTGATCCTTGTGCATCAGCTCCCGCTCGGAGGGGCCGTCGCGTAGCACAGGGGTGAGCCCAACGTCAGATAACAAGCTAGTTGCCGCAGGCCGCGCTGGCGCGCGGCCGCCGCCGCAGGAGGCCGAGACGGACACGTAGGGAAGGGCGGCGGACATGCCTGCGCCGCAAGCGGCTCCGGCACGTCGGCAACCGCCATCACGTTATCTGCAAGTGATCCTTATTGTGCCTATCCGACAGCATGGATTCCGGTAGCCGGCTGGCGTCGGGCTACGCCACGAGCCATCATCACTCCGAGTCTCGAAACCAGACCGGCGGAGGTAGCCACGTGGACAATCCAGACCCCAACCCACCGAAAGCCAAGGGCCCTGGCCTACTGACAACCGTCAAGGAGGGCCTCAACGTGGTGCGGGATTCGGCGATCTTGCTCGTTCTGCTGGCGCTCCTGGTCTGGCCGGCAGGCCTCAACAACCGTCTCCAAAGGGCGGGTTTCACGAAGGCTGACATTGCGGGCTTTCATTGGGAGAAAGCGCAGGAGGCTGCAGAGGCGACAGGGAGGGCGACTCAGCAGATCGACGCCGTTTTGCAGCGCGTCGATTCCGTGCGGCGAGAGCTGCGCGTATTGGCCAGCCGCGCAAGCGAGACCAGCATCAAGCTCGCGATCAACCAGTTTGCAACAGTCCTCGATAGCTCGACTCAGGTGGCTCGCGCCACACAGAGCGACCTTGCGTCAAGCTTGAAGGCACAAGAAGTCGTACTCAACGAGCTTACACCTGCAGCGGACAAGAATTCCGGCACGTGGGCAGTAGTGATCTCCGCGGACAAAGACTTGGAGCCGGCGCAGTTCGAAGTGAATCGCGCGAAGAAGCTGGGCTTCCCTTCGCCGAGCATCTTTCAACGAGGCGCATGGCTTCGTACCGCAATCGAGTACTCAAGCAGGCAGACAGCGGAGGACGCATTACCAGGCGTTCGGCGCTCCATTCGAGACAGTGCGTACATTGTTCGGCTCGATGATTGGTGTAAGGATCCAAAAACCACACAGCAGCCCGGCATGTTTCGATGCGCTGAATAGTGACTTGAACGTCACACTCGACCAGGTTGGTCTGTCAGAGGCTCTGGGGCGACCGAACATGTCCCTTGCCGAAGAAGGCGGACTGCGGTTCCCGGCGGACTCGTGCTCATGCATCGTTGAACCAAGCACGGATCACCAGCAGATAACACGCTATTTCACGCTCGGCGGCCTGTCGGCCGCCGGCCGCGCAGGTGGCCGAGGCGGTCAGCTCGTGAAGGGCGCGGACATGCCTGCGCCGCCCTGGCGGTCGGCTTCGGCACGTCGTGAACAGCCGAGACGTTATCTGCAAGTGATCCTATCGGCCGAGTCAACTCGACGGCATGCCTCGCGTGAGCTCAAACCGACCCACTCGCTGTACTCCAATTGTATCAGTAAGAAGCACGAGAACGTGGTCGTCGCCAACCTCGAGCAGGTCCTTGGTTCGCCAATCTACATGCCTGTCCACGGGTAGTTCCACCGTTCCGAGCCATCGTCCATCAGATCCGTGAACGTCCCACTTCGATCGATGCAAATCCCACGGCGGATCGAATCGTCGAACCCATACGTTGCCATCGGGACCAACCGCCACGCCGTCGAATGCCGGCATTCGAGGCGGTCCAACATCCGCAAAGCCAGTCCTCGCCAACCTCACCGCTGCGTCACCGTCGGGATACCACGCGTGATAATAGGCTCGTATCTCGTGGACTCCCACAGATGGCATCGGGCGGACGTGCTGGAGCACCGCCGTTTCGGTTCCGTCTGGAGAATAGATCCGAACATCGTCATCCGCCGACGCCGCTATTACGAACCGGCCAGCAGCGGCCGCCACGTAGCCAGGGCTCGCGAAGGGTGCCAATCGCCCAGTCGATTGACCTTCACCGAGCTTCTTGGAAATGTACTGCGCTACGGTCACGTGACCCGCCAATTGCATCTCTTCCGTCGCTAGATCGAGCAGGAACACGGGTACGGTATCCTGATACATACCATCCGGTCTTGTCCTGGCGTCCATCGCCAGGGCCGAGATGAACACCGCGTTGGTGTCGCTCACCGCCACCAACGCTGTGATCCGGCCGGAGCTGGGCAAGCTTATAGACCGGACAAACTCACCAGTCGCATCAAGGACGGTGATACGGCGAAGGAAGAGATCAGCCACGAGAAGCGTGTCGCTCGGAGTCCGCGTCATGGCCACAATAGACCTGTATTCTCCAGGACCTGAGCCTTCCCGGCCGGACGACCCAATGTACTCTCCCGTCGCGCTGAAGAACTTGATTTGCCTCGCTGAATTATCGGCGACGGCAATCCGGCCGTCGGCAAAGGTCGTTGCGCCTCGGACATCCGCCAAGGCGTACTCTGAAGGACCATTGGCGGTCCCGACTACAAAGGTCGGTTGAGTGCCAATGCGCCATGTATCAGAATCCGTCCATGCGGGCTCAATGGTTGGAAAGCCAGCCCCTTCCTGGACGCCAACGCTTGGATCAAGATCCGAACCACACCCAGAACTGCCGAACAGGGCCAACTCAAGGGCCAGCAACATGACGATCGGAGACCGTTTCGGTCCGGAGCCGTACAATCGGTGCCTCACGTGGGTGAAGTGATGACAAGAAACCTTGTCTTCGGCCGCTCAGTGTCAGAATATCGTCAGGGGTCGGCGAAGCCATTAAGGCACGCCAGTAAAGCCTCCAGGCACACCGCGCCCAGCTTGGGTGTCCGCAGGCAAACCCAACCAACGGATCACCTGCAGATAACAAACGGTGTCACGCCAGCGCGCTTCGCGCGCTTGCCGCGCAGGCCATGAAGAGTGCAGCTTAGGATAGGCGCGGAAACGCCTCCGCCGCAAGCGGCTCCGGCGCTTCGTGAACCTGATCACGTTAGCCGAAATGCGCCTACCTCTGGCGACTGGGCGGCGTGATGCGGCGGATCAGCGGGAAGGCGGCTGATGTGCAGGCATTCCGTAGAGCATTCCCCAAACACTGATGTCTTCATCGATGTCAGGCCAGTGCACGCCTTCGCCGCTGGCGATCAGGCGAAAATTGGCCCGTTGCTCCGGGGTCGCTTCAAAGAGCCGCCAGGACCACGCAAGGGGGACACTGATGGTTCGGCCATCGCTCAAGAAGGCCGTGATTTCGTCCTCAGATACCCGCACGGTCTTGATCAACGGCTCAGGCGCGGCCGCAATGTTCAATCCAGGCATTGCGCATCACCTCAAGGTTCGCGTCGATGACTCGACGAATACGATTGAGCTCAGCTGGTGAGTACCCTCGATTCGAAGCGAGGGCAATGGGGTCCAGCCAGAACTTGCAGCTCGCATCATCTCGTTCGACGTGTACATGCATCGGCTCGTTGCAATCGAAGCTGTAGAAGAAGAACCGGTACGGCCCGGAGATGTTCGGAATCGTGGGCATGGCGCTTTCCGTTGCCGGCTCGTCGTCACGCAGGCATCTTAGCACATGCGGCCGCTTCCGGCCAAGGGCGCCAGTTTGCCCAGTGAGGCCAATCATGTCCGTCGGGAAGATAACCGGCCTCCACCCGAGGCACGAGCCACGGCAGGCTCCAATGGCTCAGACCCGGTGGGTGGTCCTGCCCGGCGGCAGCAACGGGAAATGTGAAGTCAAGCCGGATCTTGTAACCTGGGGACGTGTGCCGCGCCGCTCTATCGCAATGACCGAACAGGGTGTCGTTTCCACCGTGTCCCGGAGCGTGATCGGCAGATTCGGCGCTCCCTCGTACACGCATCGAGTGGTCGTGGTACTGGTGAGCGACCCGCCGTCACAGGTCGTGCGTGATGCAAGCGTGGTACGGCGCACTTCGTCTAACACGGTATTTCACGCTCGGCGGCCTGTCGGCCGCCGGCCGCGCAGATGCCGACGCGAGTAGCCCGTGAAGGGCGCGGACATGCCTGCGCCGCCCTGGCGGTCGGCTCCGGCACGTCGTGAACACCAGGAACGTTAGGCGCAATCAGTTGCTACCCGCGTTTACGCGCGGCTCAACAGGCAACTCATCGGACCTCTGCCGTCGCATTCCTTGGTAACGAGTCCGCCATAAGTCGCATGATTTACAACCAGTTGAGGCATTTCAACGGCCACGTCCCGGGGAGCCCCGGGCCGTCTTGACAGCCAGGTGGATGTTAAGTATTATGATCATGATTCTGGTAAGGCAATCGGCAAGTCGGAGTCAACGAATGGCATCCAGAGCCCGATCGCAGCCGCCCCTCTTGGCGAACTACGTTCGCCCGTTCCCGAGAGACTACACCCATCTCATGAGTCTGATGAGCGCCGGAGTCCAGGTGGGGACAGGAATGATAATGGATCCGCGCCATTTGGACCGAGGAGAAGAGCTCCGAGCTGTCGCGCGCGAAAAAGGACTCGAGTTGATCCTCGATCCGTTGTCCGTAGAGTTGGCTACGCAGACCGGTCGCAGTCGTTCGGGAATGAAGGACTTGCCTTGGTTTGGTCTTGGCAGAGAATCGCCGGAAGCACTGCCTCGCAACGCGTGCCGTAAGCTGACTCAGCGGATTGCAAAGTGCGTCGTACAGGCTAGAGCGACGGCCGTCCTCGCGCCAACGCACTATATCGACTCGATACCCAGCCGCTGGTTCGGTTCGGATATCGAGCTAGCCACGGACCTCCGCGAATCGCTGAACGACTCGGGCGGACGCGCCATTTCAATCTACTACCCGCTCGTGATAACACCAAGGCTTTTGAGTCTACCGCTGTTCGCAAGCACTTGATGGAACGACTCCGCGAACTTATCGGTGGACACGGCATGGACGCGTTGTGGCTTCGTGTATCTGGATTCGGTGCGTCACAGAGTAGTTCTCGAGCACTGCTCCGCTACATAGAGTTTGCCCGTTCCACGCATGGTCTTGGCGTGCCAGTGGTTGCGGAGCGCACTGGTACGCTTGGTTTGGCTCTGCTGGCCTTTGGAGCGGTAGGCGGAATTGAGCAAGGCGTCACGTTCGGCGAACGGTTCGATGTCAAACCCCTGTTGCGAGAACCAAGTGGTTCGGCTGGGTTCATGCCGGCTCCGAGGGTCTATTTGGCGGAGATTGGCGCTTTCATCAAGCAGAACGAAGCGGAACAGCTGTTTACCGATCGAAGCGCCAAGAATCGTTTTGGGTGCCAGAGGCCATGTTGCAAGCGCGGCATTCACGACATGCTTCGCGACCCACGTCGCCATTTTCTTGTGTGTCGGTCAGATGAAATTGCGGAACTGTCCCGTGTGCCGGTGCAAGTTCGGCCGGATCAATACCTAGATACTTGGCTCCGACCAGCAAGCGATCGAGTTGGCGTAGCAGCAAGGGTACTGCCGCGCCTGTCGAAACATTGTAAGCGTCTCGACGAATGGAGGACGGCGCTTAGCGACCAGAGGATGATCGACAAGCGCGATGAACCGTCCATCGCCCACATCCCGACTGGGCGTCGCATCCAGCAATGGGGAGCATGAGTCAGATGGTGACATTGTCAAATGAACGGGGAGAGGGGGGCACAGGGTGGCAACGGCACTAGCACGGAAGCTGGATAATATCAAGGCGCGCAGCGGCATATCTGCACGCGAAGTAGCGCAACTCCTTGAGATTACTGAGCAGACGGTTTCACGGTGGCAGAACGGTCGATCGGCTCCACAGCCGAGCAGCCTCGATCGGCTTTTGAAGCTAGAGTGGCTTGCTGACCAACTATCTCAGTTCTACAGCCCCGACGAGGCTAGGCTCTGGTTGTTTAGCCACCACCGAGATCTCGGCGGCGAGCGCCCGGCCGAATTGATTGCCCATGATCGGATCAATGAGGTCTTGGCGCTGATAGATCGCCTGCAGTCTGCCTCCTACAGCTGACGACATTGCGATTCACCCGCCCGTTCGATCCGGCGCTCTTGGACACGCTTGAAGAGCACGTCACCGAATGGGCGGGTGAGTGTTGGCGGCAGGTTTTCGCCGGCACGGAACCGCTGAAGGCAAACGTACGTGGTGCTCGCTGGAATCCACCAGGCATCGAAGCGCTGTACACCTCGCTATCGCTCGAGACAGCCATAGCAGAGATCAGTTATCTTGCTTCGCGCCAACCGCGGCCTATAACTGCTCCACGCGTTACGTATCGCATAAGTGCATCTCTCGAGAAAGTAGTGTACCTACAGGATTTCACGTCGTTGGATACGCACGGCCTCTCAGCGGATGTGCTGTTCGAAGACGACCTCCAGGCTTCACAGCATGTGGGCGACGCGGTAGACTGGCTAAGTTGCGAAGGCCTGATCGTACCAAGCGCAAGGCACCCTGGGCACAACCTCGTGATCTTTATGAACAATCTGACGAGAGACAGTGGCGTCGAGGTTATTGTTGAGGACCGGTAACTACAGGATCGGGTGGCGCAGATTCGAGCTATGGAGGATGCCTGCCGGCAATTCCAACCACGCAACTGACTGCGCCTAACACGCCATTTCACGCTCGGCGGCCTGACGGCCGCCGGCCGCGCAGTGGCCGAGGCGGGCAGTTGGTGAAAGGCGCGGACATGCCTGCGCCGCCCTGGCGGTCGGCTCCGGGGCTTCGTGAACACCCGAGACGTTAGCTGAAACACGTTGAGCCCAACGGATCAACGAAGTGGGTCAGCGGAGAGCGTGCTCGCCGTGAAGCGAGAAGCATGTTGCGATGCGGCTCGTTCCGAGGGGATTGATTGCGGCGGGCGTGGACCGCGTCTGATGGTTCCGTCATTGAGGGTAGAAGCAGGTTCTCGTGCTGCGGGCCCATCCACACAGCGACCTTGTATGGAGCAGGCCTATCCCGTCCAGCGCGGATTACCTTCAGGGTGTATTGCAGCGCCGAGTCCAAGGCCTTACCCGTTGGCCACCTTGACCTGCGGCAGCCAAGTCGTAGACTTGTCCCGATGGTAACGTTCGATCAGAAGCGGCTCGCCGAGATCTGCCGGCGCAATGACGTGACGCGGCTCCGGCTGTTTGGCTCTACCGCACGCGGCGTGGAGCGTCCGGACTCGGATATCGACCTCATCGTGGATTTTGGCGCTCCGAAGGGGCTCTTCGAGCTAATCCGCTTGGAGGATGAGCTGCAAGCCGTGTTCGACCGGCCGGTAGACTTGGTGACCGAGCCGGGTCTCAGCCCCTACTTGAGGCGATCCATTCTCTCGAGCGCGTCTGTCATTTTTGATGCGGCCGCCTGACGCGCTGTTTATCCATCACATGCTGGCCGCGATCGGACGGGTCGCTGAGCTGCTCACCAGGATCGATCGGCAGACCTTCGACCGCGATTGGGTAGTTCAGGATGCGGTAATCCGCGAGTTGGAGGTGCTCGGTGAGGCTGCGGGCCGAGTGTCGGCCGGGTTCGTGAAGGCGCACGGGGAGATCCCGTGGCGTGAGATCACCGGTCTTCGTCACAAGCTGATCCATGACTACTTCGTTGTGGATCTGGGAATCGTGTGGCGGACCGCGACCATGAATCTGCCGGAGGTTGCGCCACTGCTGAAGGCGGCGGCTGGTGCGTTCCCGATTGCTGACAGCCCGGAAGACGAACCGTAGGCGGTTGTCCAGCGGATCAGGCGCTACAGAGGTCGCGATCTGGCAAGGGAATGGGCTCAGCAAGCAGGGCTCAACGTGCATCATCTAACAAAGCATTTCACGCACGGCGGCCTGGCGGCCGCCGGCCGCGCAGATGGCCGAGGCGGGTAGCCTGGGAGGGGCGCGGACACGCCTGCGCCGCAAGCGGCTCCGGCGCGTCGTGAACACCCATCACGTTAGGCGAAAGCGGCCCCTTGTTCCAGCGACGGAGGGTCACTGAATGAAACGGACTTCGAGCGGGATAGCCATCGCGCTGAACACCGTTCTGTTTGCAGGCTGTGTCGGCAGCGGTTCGCGTGCTCACTACACTGTCCAGGACAGCTCCGGAATCGAAGTCGTTTCCACGACCCAGATCGCGTGGACCTCCGACGTTGCATGGAGTCTGGCGTCGCAGCCCGCGGTTCAGATCGGTGCCGTGGATGGCGATTCGATCTACCAGTTCTTCCGGATCCGAGGCGCCGTCCGCCTTCCGAATGGCACGATCGTTGTCGCCGATGGTGGCTCGAGCCGCATCCGGTTCTTCGATTCACGCGGCACCTTTCTCTTCGCGACGGGCGGTAGCGGAAGTGGCCCCGGTGAGTACAGGTACATTGGATCAATACAGCGATTCCGCCGAGATTCGCTGTTCGTGTACGATTTGCCATTGAGGCGTATCTCAATCCTTGATGAATCCGGCCGTTACGGTCGTTCCGTAACCCTGCAGCAGCCAGGATTTGCACCGATAGACAACGTGTTTCCCCTCCCCGATGGCCGTTTCGGCGCCACGGTCGGGTGGAGCTCACAGGACGTTCCACCATCGGTCGGCCCGGGTTTACACAGAATCACTGCGCCCATCCTGGCATTCTCCCGGGACGGCGCGACGGTAGACACCGTGCATACCTTTCCAGGCCAGGAGATCAGCCTCACAATGGACGGAGATCGTCCCTCGTATGCACAGCCGCCGTTCAGCCATACGCTGGCAGTTCATCCTGACGGCAACCAACTCTTGGTCGGACTCGGTGACTCCTACGAGGTCCTGGTTCTGGACTCGGCCGGCGCGGTCAAGCGTATTCTCCGTGGCCCGACACCGGATTTGACGCTCAAGCCTTCCGATGTAGCACTGTTCACGAATGCAATTCTCGCCCGCATGCGGCCAGAAGCACGGGCAACGGCTGAAGCGGGATGGGCCAAGATGCATTTGCCGGAACGCAAGCCCGCCTTCGAGCGGATTCTGGTCGACCCGGAGCGCAATATCTGGCTGGGTCCCACAGAGATATATGGCGAGCCCCTTGGCCCATGGATCATATTCGACGGTCACGGCCGGCTGCTTGGCACGCTCGCTGTACCGGCGAAATTCCACATCCAGGACATTGGCGTGGATTATGTACTTGGTGTCTGGCAGAACGAGGCTGATGTCGAGTTCATTCGGCAATACACCCTGGTGAAGTAGCATCACCGAGCAGCGGGGCCGCCTACGCCTAACACGTCATTTCACGCACGTCGGCCTGGCGGCCGCCGGCCGCGCAACGGCCGAAGCGTGCAGCAGTTGAAGGGCGCGGACATGCCTGCGCCGTGCTTCGCCCGGCTTCGGCACGTCGTGAACACCAGAAACGTTAGCGGAAATCGAGCCGGAAAACCGTGTTGGGATGTGTGTGGCGTCACTGGACATGTAGTGGACACTGAAAGCAGAGAGGCGCGAAATGGCAACGCATCATGTTATCGTTGCGCTGGTCGTAGCCACTGTCACTGCACTCGTCCCAGTCGAAGCATCAGGCCAGCACGATACCGCATTGGAACACCTCGGAGTCGTACATTTCGAGATCTCCTGCAGGGAGAACACACAAGCGCAGTTCAACCATGCGGTGGCGTTACTCCACCACATGACGTATTCGCGGGCCCGAGCCGAATTCTCCGCCATTGCCTCAGCGGATCCGGAGTGCGCCATGGCCCACTGGGGGATCGCGATGACGTACTTTCAGCCGCTCTGGCCCACCCGCCCGAGCGCGGACGATCTGGAGCACGGTTGGCAAGAGGTGTTGCGGGCCGAGGCGAGTGGGGCGGGGACGCGCCGGGACACGATGTTTATTGCCACGACCGCAGCATTCTTCGACCCAGCGGTCAATGGCTACTGGGAACGCATTGCCAAGTGGGCCGAGGCTACGCGCGCGCTGTACGAGGCATACCCGCAGGAGGTGGAGACCAAGGCGTTCTTTGCCCTTTCCGTTCTGGCTACAGCTCCCTCAACGGGAGGGCTGACGCACCAGAATGAAGCGGCAGCGGTGCTGCAGGCGATTCTTGCCGTTGAACCAATGCATCCCGGGGCGGTTCACTACATGATCCACGCAAATGATGCAGTTGGCCGCGAGACGGAATCCCTCGACGTCGTGCGTCGTTACGTGGAAATCGCGCCCCGAAATCCGCACGCGCTGCACATGCCGACCCACATCTACGTTCGGCTGGGAGATTGGGCATCTGTCATTGACGGCAATCGTCAGGCCGCGGATGCGGCGTTGGAGACTCCGGCCGGCGACCGCCAGCAGTGGGTCTGGGACGAGTTCCCGCATACGATTGAGTACCTGGTCTATGCCCTACTTCAGGTTGGAGACGATTCGGCTGCCGCGATGGCGATGGCGCGGCTGCAGCAGACGACCAATCTCCAGCCGAGCTTCAAGACTGCGTTTCACCTGTCGTCGATTCCGGCCCGATACGCGCTCGAGCGACGGGACTGGACGCAGGCGTCCCGCCTCACCCCGCGGCCTGATTCCACCCTCACCTGGGATCTTTTCCCATGGCCAGAAGCCGTCACGTGGTTTGCCCGCGGCATTGGCGCAATCCGAACCCGAAACGTACCCGCGGCGCAAGAAGCGCAAAGGCACCTCAGCGCTCTGAGGGATGCGTCGCAGCGAATGGGAGAGGACCTCTTCGCTCGCCAGACCGAGATTCTGCGGCTGAGCGTTGCGGCATGGCTTGCAGAGGCGGCAGCCAATACAGACAGTGCGCTTGCGCTCATGCAGCAAGCCGTGCGCCTTGAGGCCAGTACACCCAAACCTCCTGTGACGCCCGCGCCCATCCTGCCAGCCTCGGAGCTTCTGGGTGATTTGCTGCTCGAGCTCGACCGCCCAGCGGCCGCACTCCAGGCCTATGAAGCAGCGCTGAAATCGGAACCCGGGCGTTTCAACAGTCTTGCTGGCGCCGCCAGATCGGCTGGACGCGCTGGCGACACTAGCCTCGCGAGGACCTACTATCGCGAACTGCTACGTCTGGCCGCGAAGCAATCACGACGTCCAGAACTGGCTGAAGCCGCAGCATTCTTGAAGCAGAAAGAGGTCGCAGAATAGTGTTGCCAAACAGCATCGCGCCGGCTCGACATCCGCTAACACGTCCTTTCACGCTCGGCGGCCTGGCGGCCGCCGGCCGCGCAACTGCCGAGGCGGGCGGCACTTGGAAGCGCGCGGACATGCCTGCGCCGCCTGCCGGTCGGCTCCGGCACGTCGTGAACAACCGAGACGTTATGTGCAATCTGATCCCCTCGGAAGATCTAAAGCCACTGACGCGCATGTTTAGTGTGCGTGTGCTCATTGACATCGCATGGGCCGCGCTGAAGCTTGGAGGTTGCTTCGAGGCAACGTCAGCAGGGAGCCGGGACTGCAATCCTAGGGTTGTTCCCGGAGCGTGAATCATGAGGACAACCGTCGTCGTCGCTTCTCTCGCATTGGGCCTTTTTGTTCCCGTCGCTGGACAACGGCGGCCCGATCCGGTAATTGACATGCACCTTCACGCGGTGGCGGCAAGTTCCCAAGGGCCTCCACCATTGGCGATATGCACTCCCATTGTGGGTTTGCACTTCGATGCGTCCCGGCCTTGGCCGGCTGTTTTCATGGCCGCGTTGAAGAATCCAGCGTGTTCGAATCCCGCCTGGTCGCCGGAGACCGATCAAGAACTTGAGCGGCGCACGCTGGAGATCCTCGAGCGACGTAACATTATCGGGGTGACCAGTGGCTCCGTTGCTTTCGTCCAACGGTGGAGGGCTGATGCCCCGGACCGGATCATTCCAGGCCTGATGTTCAACATTGCCGACACTCAGATCACGCCGGACTCCATCCGCCGCCTTCATGCGTCGGGCGCTTTGGCCGTGCTGGGAGAGGTGACGAACCAGTACGCGGGCATTGGCCCAAGCGATTCGATCTTCGACCCCTATTTGACCGTTGCCGAGGCGTTGGACATACCCGTGGGCATCCATATCGGTACAGGACCTCCGGGAGCTCCCTACCTCGGCTTTGAGGGCTACCGAGCTCGCCTGCACAGTCCGCTGCTCCTTGAGGAAGCACTGGTACGTCACCCGCGGCTTCGCATTTACATCATGCACGCGGGCTGGCCGATGCTGGACGACCTACTGGCGGTGCTGTGGACACATCCCCAAGTGTACGTGGACGTGGGCATCATCGTGTATGCGCTGCCCGAAGCCGAGTTCTATCGCTACCTTCGCACGATCGTCGACGCTGGGTTTGGCGATCGCGTTATGTTTGGGTCGGATCAAATGGTATGGCCTGAAACGATCGAGCGAGGAATCACGCGAATCGAGAATGCGTCGTTTCTCTCGCAGGAGCAAAAGCGGGACATTCTGTACAACAATGCAGCGAGATTCCTGCGGCTGACCGAGGCTGACATTGCCAAGCATCACGGTCGTTGAAGAACGACCGCAGCTAGTGGCGCACAGCTAGACACACATTGCACATCCCACGCAGGGATCAGACAGCACATAACACGCTAGTTCATGCGGCGCCGCGCCTTCGCGCGGCTGGCCGCGCAGCGGCCGAGGCGTGTAGCTTGGTAAGGGCGCGGACACGCCTGCGCCGCAAGCGGCTGCGGCGCGTCATGAACCTCTGAGACGTTAGGCGCAACGTGATCCACATCGCGAAAGGCCGTTGTGGCCGAGACAGGTAGTGCGACCGAGCGCCTGCATGCACTCGCCCATGAATGGCAGATCATCGTTCACGAGGTGGCAGCTTCATACACGTCCTTGATCGGGTATGGCACGCGCCAGGGAGAAGATGTTGTACTCAAAGTAGTGCGATCGATGGGGGATGAGTGGCAAGCCGGTCGCATTGGAACTGCCTTCGAAGGCCGCGGGGTCGTGCGGACACTCGAGTACGCTCCGGGTGCCGTGCTGATGGAGCGGCTCCAGCCGGCGACGCCGCTGGCAGAACTGGTTTTCACGGGTCGCGACGACGAGGCCATCGGAATCGCGGCCGGCGTGATCAGCGAGATGTGCAGCGTGGCGCCCCAGTTGGAATCGGTCCCTACGGTTGAAGAGTGGGGAGAGAGCTTCGGTCGGTACCTCGCGCTAGGCGACGGCCAGCTGGGTCGAGACCTTGTCGAAGAAGCCCAGACCCGCTATGAGAGGCTCGCGGAAACGCAACGGAGCCGGCGGCTGGTGCATGGGGATCTCCAGCACCACAATATTGTGTGGGACGAGCGGCGTGGCTGGACCGCCATTGATCCCAAAGGTGTCATTGGCGAGATCGAGTACGAGCTCGGCGCTATGCTGAGGAACCCGGAAGGTCAGCCGGACCTCTACATGAATCCGGCCGTGGTGCGACGCCGAACCGCACGATTCGCCGAAGCCCTGGACCTTGACAGGGAGCGCGTCGCGGAATGGGCATTTGCGCAAGCCGTCCTCTCCGCAATCTGGACAATCGAAGATCACGAGCGGCTGAGTCCTGAGAACCCAGCCATCTCCCCTGGCGAACGCCGCAAGGCGGTTGCTTCGGTAAGTAGAACTGAAGCCCGCACGTTTGCTAAGCCTGGCAGTGGATCACGCAGCGCCTAACACGCCATTTCACGCTCGGCGGCCTGGCGGCCGCCGGCCGCGCAGTGGCCGAGGCGGGCAGCTTAGGAAGGGCGCGGACATGCCTACGCCGCCTTGACGGTCGGCTCCGGCACGTCGTGAACAGCAGATCACGTTAGCCGAAATGACCTGCGCTATCGTGAGGTTGAAATGGCGGCGCACACTCGAACTTACGCAGTCCTTTCCGCTACAATCCTGATCATGTCGGCGTGCGATAGCCGTCACGAGCCTGCTGCCGGTCTTGGTGTTCGGGATAGCGCTGGGATTACCATCGTCGAGAATCGGCGCCCAAAGTTGGAAGAATCGGCATGGATGGTCGCGAGTCAGCCGAGTGTCGTGATTGGCAGCAAAGAGACCGAGGATATCATCAGACCCCGCGACGCGATTCGCCTGGCTGACGGCCGCATTGTGGTATCGGACGAAGGCGCGAATCAGGTCAAGTTCTTTTCTTCAACAGGTCGGTTGATTGCAGCGACCGGACGTCAAGGGGAAGGTCCCGGGGAATTCAACACGATGTGGACGATTCGACCGTTCCGAGGCGATTCGCTTATGGTCTACGACTATAGCCTCACGCGCGTATCGATTCTCGATGCGGATGGTAGATTTGGCCGATCGATGCTCGTTGTTTTTGGCCGTAATTACTGGGCCCAAGGGGTGCTTGGCGACAGCCTCGTGTTTCTGGCGTCACCGGGAGAGGGTGGTCGCCCAAGGGACATCAGCGGCATCTACTGGGATTCCACATGGTTCGTCCTGTACCGCGGTCCAGGCCTGGCCGTGGACACGATTGGTCGTTACGCGTTGAGCGAGCAACGAGGCCTCGGCGGCGGCCAGCCGCGGCCGTATCATTTTGGCCATCGCATGCAGTTCGCCTTGGCAAGAGACCGGTTCTACATGGGAACGAGCCAGTCCTTCGAAATCGGCGAATACGCATTGGACGGTAGCATGCGCCGGTTGATCCGCAAGTCGCATGACCCAAGCCCTGTGACACCAGAGCGAAGGGCCCGCTTCCGAGAAGGGTACGCGAAGACTGTCGAAGCTGAAGCGGGTCAGCTTCCGCCGGCGCAGCTCGAGCAGGTTCTCAAGTACGTTGACGAGGCAGATTACCCGGCCTTTGTTCCCGCCTATTCGGCGATGCTTGTCGATCGCGAGGGTAATCTCTGGGTTGAGACCTATCGTGTGTATACCGAGCCGGAATCGGAGTGGACCGTGTTCGATCAGGCTGGTCGGTGGCTCACCACCGTCACCCTGCCAGATGGACTGCAAGTGAAGGACATTGGTCCGGATTACGTCCTTGGCTTTCTCCGAGATGAGGTGGGACTGGATCGAGTCGCGCTGTTCGGCTTGAAGAAGACCATGAGTTGACAAGCGAAGGTAATCCCGAGGCACGTAGGTCGGGCAACCAGGCGCAGGTCACTACGTCTAACAGTCTATTTCACGCAGCGCGGCGCTTCGCGCCGCTTGCCGCGCAGGTCATGAAAGGGTCAGATTGGGAAAGGCGCGGAAACCCCTTCGCCGTGCTTCGCTCGGCTCCGGGGCTTCGTGAACAGACGGAACGTTAGCTGAAAGCCAGCGCACTCATCGACTGGCACCTGGGCACAACCTGTTGGCCGCGTCTTTGAAGCCATGAACCCTGGTGAGGCGGACTCTCCCGAACCTTGACCTGTTCGAAGTCGCAGATGCACATTACGCGAGGACCTCCGTGGGGTTCACGATGTGCTGGAGAGCGTGGCAAAAAGGGAGGCTGGTTGACGTCAACGGACCCATCGCATGCATTTGAAGAACTGCTTGCGCAGTTCGGTCGGATCGATATCTACGTCTTCGACCAGATTCTCCGTGGTAACATCACACCTCAGATGCGCATTCTCGACGCCGGGTGCGGTGGAGGCCGAAATTCTGAATACCTCATGCGGTGTGGTGCCAACGTGCATGGAGTCGACTGTGACCCCATGCAGATCGAGCGGATTCGGGAGGTTGCCGCCATCGCCGCTCCTGGGCTCCCCGCCGACAACTTCGTAGTGGCCAGACTGTCGGACCTGGCGTTTCCGAACGACCATTTTGAGGCGGTGATCTGCAGCGCCGTCCTCCATTTCGCGGAAGACGAGGCTGACTGCGAGCGCATGGTGGCAGAGATGTGGCGCGTCCTCGGGCCAGGAGGCATCTTCTTCGCACGGCTCGCGTCGACGATCGGCATCGAAGCATTGGTCACTCCTCAAAGGGGCCGGTGGTATCACCTACCGGATGGGAGTGATCGTTTCCTGGTGGACGAGAGTTACCTGATGAGGCTGAGCGCGGGACTTGGAGGAACGCTCGTCGATCCGCTGAAGACGACAGTCATTCAGAATGCGCGAGCCATGACGACTTGGGTCATGCGGAAGTGCTAGCCAAAGGAGAAGGTCCGTTGCCGGCTCACGAATGGGTTGCTGGCGGCGTGGGGCGTTGACGGTCCCGCGCTCCAGGGGCCGCTCGTACCTTGGCTTTGGCCACACATTCTGTGCCTGAAACCCAAGATGGCAGGCTCCGCTTCGGGGTGACGAACCGAACTCAACGTCGAGCGAGCCTGGACCGAATCGCAGTTCCCGGCACGTGCGCTGGCCATCATCTAACACGTCATTTCACGCACGTCGGCCTGGCGGCCGCCGGCCGCGCAACGGCCGAGGCGTGTAGCTTGGGATGGGCGCGGACACGCCTGCGCCGCAAGCGGCTGCGGCGCGTCATGAACCGCCATCACGTTAGCTGAAACCGGTCCCCGCAACGGATTGAGAGCGAGTCCTTTGCGAGGCTGAGGCAATTGCTAGGTTCGGTGCGCGAGATCCCGCGACAATTCCGCCTGTCGCAGCTCGGTTTCGGCCGCTTTCATGACCGCTTGGGCCCGATCGTAGGTAGCCTTTGCCGCGACCGCGTCCGGGCGAGCCATTGCCAACCTGTGTTCAGCCTCTTGAAGCCTTGCTTCGGCATCGCGCAGGGTTTGCTCAGCCAGTGCGAATCCCTCGCGCGCAGCGGCGAAAGTGGCCTCAGCTCGGCGCACGGCCTCCCGATAGGCGTCATCCGCTGCAGACGGGTCGCGTGCGGGTTGAATATCGGCGGGACTCGAGGGTGTTGGGCTCGGTGCCGCAAACGCGAAGAAGTCGAATCCGCCGGCCTCAGGGATGTCCACGAGATGGCCGGTTCGCAACAAGCGAAATGCATCGGATGCACCGATCACGGCCATGATCGCGTTCGCGAGAGGCTCGGGTGCCATGGGGTGGCCCCCCGTGGCAGCGATACCAGCGGCCGCGTCCGCCACACCCCGGACGGCTTCGCGCAACGCACTCAGCGCGGAACGCAGGTCGCCACCACCGGCCTGCGCCTGGATTGTCGATGCGACTGCCGCCTCGAGCTGATCCATGCGCGCCGGGTCGGCGAGCGACGCGGCATTGAGAGCCCAGGCCAGCCGCGAAGGTTTGCGCAGGCCTTTGACCGCCAAGGCATTTTCGCGCCCACCCGCGGCGCGCAGTTCCTTCACAAACGCGTCACGCCGAGCCACGAAGCTGTCGAGAGGCCCCGAATAGAGGTCTGAAATCGCTGCGGCCACACCCTCGTTTCGTGCGTGTCCGTCCATGGTCATTCCGATGCGCTTCTCAATAGCAGTGTCCCCATGCGACGCCGGCGCCACATCGCTGTCGCATCTTGGTCCGAGAACGCATAGGATGGGGTCGGCCCGATGTCAACGAGACGCCTCCAAAGCCACGGGCGTTTGGGCTTGACCCGGTACGGGCGGGCATGGCAGGCAGCGGGGACCGGCATCATCTAACACGTCTTTTCACGCACGGCGGCCTGGCGGCCGCCGGCCCGCGCGACTGTTGAGGCGGCCAGCGTTGAAGGGCGCGGACATGCCTGCGCCGCCCTGACGGTCGGCTCCGGCACGTCGTGAACAACCGAGACGTTATCTGAAATACCGCGTCACGCAGTGGCGAAATTGGGGCGGCAGTGGCCCGTTTTGTGGTGGGCGACATGGAAGCCCGTTGCCGTACCCAGGTCAAACGAGCAGAGTGATGGGACTCTTGATCGGCGGAGCGCGATTGCTTGTATCGATTCGCGGACACGCTCGTCTCAGGAGTCCTTGCAAGCACGGCGGTGCATCGATGCCGTCGGAGCCCAATCGGTCCACCCATCAACCCGAGTTCTCCGGGCATGCAGAACGAGCGTCGTCCAATCCGCGCCTTCATGCTCGCGTTACTTGTGGGCCTCCTCGCGTGCCTGCCGTTGTACCTTGTCTTCGCCCCGCCACGCGGTGGGCTGCAAGCGCCGGTCATTTTTCTGTACATCTTCGCACCCGTGTTCGGCGTGCCGATCTACGCGGGCACGTGGATCGTGGGCCTTCCCCTATACCTGGTGCTGCGACGAACCCGGCATTTGCGGCCGATCTGGTTTGTTTCTGTGTTTGCCGTCGTGGGCATCCTGATCGTCGAGGTGCTCACATGGCCGAAGTGGTATGGACCGGGGGCGCGAGCACTGGTGCCGGTGGCTGCGCTAACTGGTGCGGTCACCGGTGCCGCGTTCGTGCAGCTTCTGATACCCGCACGCACTCGGTCAACAAGCCAACCGGACCGACCAGGTGAGATTGAACCCGATGACTCGACTTCCGCCCACCAACACGATGACCGGTAGCAGCCATCGGACGGTCATCGCGGACAAGAGCGTGCTCCGGTGGAGCGATCACTCGTACGCTCGGCCGTCCACATTGAGGTGGCGAGTCGGTGCGTCACGGCACGCGGTACTTCAGATAACATCGGTTTGCCGCAGGCCGTGCTGGCGCACGGCCGCCGCCGCGGGCAGCTGATGCGGTTATGCGAGGGAAGGGCGGCGGACATGCCTGCGCCGCCCTGCGGTCGGCTCCGGCACGTCGGCAACCCTCATACGTTATCTGCAATGGCGGCTCCCTACCCAGACAGGCCGCAGCACCAAGCGCTGCTCTCTCAGGGCTGCCGTCGGTATTATCACGGCGACGGTATTTGATCGCTCGCAGACCGGATGGCCTCATGAATCGCGGAAACGATCGTGTCTTCCAATTCAGGCTCCTCGCTGTTTCACATGGGCAGAAAGGTGAAAGTCCAGTTTGCCAGCGAGCAGGTACGCCATTGCAATCGGGGTTGCGGTATCAAACGCCGAACGTGTAACGCGTCAGCCGTCGACCAGACCCAAGCCACCCAACCACGCCTGCTAGCATAGGTCACGACGAACACGCTGAGGCGTCAGGTCCTGTGCGTCGCGGTGCAGCGCCTTTGCCACCCCCGGACAGCTTAAGCTTCCCTGGACCCATCTCGGCAGGGTACATGTCCACGCAGAACAGCGAAGAACTATCAAACATACCAAACTGCGCAACGGAAGCCGTCACAGCCGGCCTCACTAGCAAGTGAGGCCTCGCCCCGCCGCCATATCTATGCGAACGGGCGGGAAGCCGATCTGGCCTCCCGTCCGTTGCTTGGTTAGCTCGCGTCTTTCCTTCGCTGTTCGTTCGTTGTGCCCTGGCAGGGCGTTATTCTGTAACGAGTGACGCTCTCCACCGCCAGATCGTTCTTGGTGACGCCGTAAATGTGGCAGCCTAGCACGAGCCTTAGCGTGAACTGGTTCGGCAGGTGAACTCTTCCGTCCAAACGCCAAGGCTTCGTCGACAGGTGGTCCCATACGACGTCGTCCCCCAACAGGTCCTGCCTCTTCACCCACAGGTTCCCGGCGTCGTCTAGGATCAGCGCACCGATGGGCGACCGGTACTTCTCCTTCTTCACCCTGTAAGCTGATCGTCTTGGCGGCGGCACGTGCGCGAACTGTGCCTCCTGGACGAGCTTCTGAAAGTCGCGCTCTTCATCGACCGAAGACACCCGCATCCGCGGCACAGCGGCGCTCGCGCGATCGATCAGCTTGCCGTCGGCTCGCATCACTGAAATTGCGAACGGGTAACCCTTTGTGCTGAAGATGCGTCCATCCTGGCTAATGTCCACGGAGGGCGGAGCCGAACCCAGCGGCGGTGACGCTGCAACCGACCCTCGTATGGGCGCCATCTTTGGGACCGCGATTTGGAGCACCGGGGGCGCAAACTGCCCAGAGTGCACGTCGAGTGTGGTGACGTAGATTGAATCCAAGACAAGGTGAGTCTTCGTGGCGGTTCCCCACATGACTTCAACGAGCCCATTGTGTGTCGCTACGAGGTTCTGCGCACGATTAATCCCCGGCCCAACCTGGACGACATTGAGAAAACTCCCATCGGTACGGAATATGTTAAGGCTGCCAACTGATGAATCGACAACGAACAGCGTGTCGTTGCTGAGCACAAGTCGGGTAGGAAACGTTAACTCTCCCGGACCACGCCCGTAACCGCCGATGTGCCGTAGCAGCCTGCCGGCGCTGTCAAAGGCACGGACATTGTGCTCGAATTGGTCCGCTACGTAGATGACCCCTTCGTGATCTACCGCGATCCCCTTCACCACACTGAAATGCACACCGTTGCTGCTGTCGGCACCGAGGTCCAGCTCGACTGACGCACGAAGTTCGAAAGGAGAGTCCGTGAACTGAATGGGCTTGTCGCCTGAACTGACTGGCGTCACGCCGGGAGGACAGCCCACGATAAGCCCTGTCAGTGCGCACAGTATGCTTGTTTGGCAATTCATGCAGGGCTTTCCCTCTTTCGATACTCGTTAGTTTTCGTTACAGGTCGTGTGCCAGGGATTACCCCAGAAGTCGGTGTGTTCGTACGTGACCTGGCCCATAATCATTCCGGCATGCATTTCACGGGCTCGACGGTGCCCATCAGTTCGTAGGGTGGCCCGACACAAACGCCACCGTGCTGCCAGTAAAGGTGAGGATACTCGTTGTCCAGGTAATCCATTGAGAGGCCGCATGGAGCACTCTCCTCGGCGCCGGCGTACCGCGGATACGACGTGGTGCCTGCGAGCGCCACCAAGAACAGTGCGACGGCGAGCTTAACGCGTGAAAACATACGGGGGTACCTCCTCTTTGTCGTGAGATTGTGACTGTGTGCACACGTGCAATATGCCGTCTGTCTCTAAAGCCGTCAACGTGCATGACAACAATGCATTGAGTGACGAGTGTAGTGTGGCAGAAGTATCTTGCATAATGTGCGTGGATATTGTATCCTGCTGCATGCCATTGCCCACGCGAGTAATCCGGTTACGCCGAGGCGATCAGAAACGTCTCGAGGAATTGATGCGCAAGCGCACGACCCCCCAGCGCATCGCCGAACGCGCCCGTATTGTGCTGGCTTCGGCACAGGGCCTGTCGGGTCAGGCGATCTGCGCGGCGGTGCACGTATCGCGGCCGACCGTGACCTTGTGGCTCGACCGGTATGAAGAGGGCGGCCTGCCGGCGTTGCTGAGCGATCGACCGCGCACGGGCCGACCGAAGTGGATCACGGCAGCGCACGAAGAGGCCATGGTCAAGAAGACGCTGGAGACGCGCCCGCCGAATGGCACGCACTGGAGTACGCGGATCATGGCCAGGGAACTCGGGTGGCACCCCACCACGGTGGCGCGCGTCTGGCGCGGTCACGGGATCAAGCCCCATCGCATCCGCACCTTCACGCTTTCCAGGGATCCGGACTTCGTAAAGAAGCTGCGGGCGGTCGTGGGGCGGTATCTCCATCCGCCGGAGCATGCTGTGGTCTTTGCGGTTGATGAGAAGAGTCAGATCCAGGCGCTGGATCGTACGCAGCCCGGCTTGCCGCTCAAGAAGGGACGGGCCGGCACAATGACCCACGACTACAAGCGTCACGGGACGACCACGCTCTTTGCCGCACTCGAGATCAAGACCGGCAGCGTGGTGCATGAATGCATGCCCCGCCACCGCGCCAGCGAGTTTCTGCGCTTCGCACGAAAGGTGGTGCGCACGGTCCCCAAGCCACTCGACGTCTATTTCATCCTCGACAACGCGTCCAGCCACAAGACGCCCGAAGTCCTCGCCTGGCTGGAGCGCAACCCACGGGTCCAATTCTATTTCGTGCCCACGTCGTCGTCCTGGGCGAACCTTGTGGAACGCCTTTTCAGTGAACTCACCGTACGCCAGCTCCGCCGGCTGGTTGTCCATAACGTCGACCAGTTGATTGCGGCGATCTCCGCTTATCTGGATACGCGCAACCTCGACCCAAAGCCATTCGTCTGGACGGCTTCGCTGAACAGCATCCTCTCCAAAGTCGCCAAAGCCAAAGAGACTGTGGCCACACTACACTAGTTGCATCCTGGCTCAAGTTCGATGCGAAAGCGCGTGACATGGCTGAAATTGTAAGCGCAATCAACGAGTCCATTCATGCGGCTCAACCCGAGCACGTTCAGTGGGCAATTGATCGCGGAATTGGCCGCCACGTCGCGAGCGACGGGTATCCCGAAGCTCTCAAGTGGGCGGCATCGAGTGGGGACGAGGAGCTCCTGCTTACCCACGCGCTCGTGTCAGACTTTCAGAGCGACCTTGAGGCAACCCCAACCATCGCGCCCGCCCGTCGGTGCTCGTTCGCGGATGTGATCACCAGGCCATTCGAGGCTGGGAAGACATGGGGCCCCCGATTTCGCCTGCGGCTCAGAGATACAACTCAGCAGGTGTACCCGTACTCTACCTTTGCGACTCCGTCGACGCGGCCGTGGCCGAAATAGGACCCATTGGGCTTTACCTGCCAAGATTTTGCGCTGAACGCCGCAAAGCTTCGCATCGTCGATTGCGCGCGCCGACACCTTGCACCGCTCGTGCGCGCCGCGTTTGACATTGCAGAGCGAATCGACGCTGGGCCGTTCAGCCGTAGCCTTGCCGCCATCGTGCGCCGAACCGGCTTCGACGGCTTCGTCACCTTCGGCGTTCGAGCAACGAATGCCGGACGGCCCTATCGGAACGCAATTCTGTTCGAGCCTGTCGGCCGGTGGGAATCATGGTCATTGCGCGAGCACGGCTTTCGGCCGTATGAAGATTCACCGAGGTGATCGGCACGCCCCTTTGGGCCAACACGAATTCGGAGGCTAGTACTAACTTGCACAAGATCGCGTTATCATGTAAATAAGGGTCCACAGTATTCACTCCTCGCGGAGCGAGCACCATGGGCCGGGCGATCGAGTCGTATTGACGGCGCAGCAGCGGCAGACGCTGGAAGCGTGGAGCCGCAGCAAGGTCATGGAGTTTCGCTATGTGGAGCGCGCTCGCATCATCCTCGATGCGGCGCGCGGGGACAGCACGAGCGCGATTGCGCGACGGCATCAGGTGCGCCCCGCGACCGTGAGCAAGTGGCGGCTTCGTTTCGCGGCGCAGGGTGTGAAGGGCCTGGACGACGCGGCGCGGACGGGGGCGCCAGCCGCCTACGACGAGGACACCGAGCGGCGCATCCTGGCGCAACTGGATGAACCGGCGCCGCGCGGTTTTGCGCAGTGGAACGGGCGGTTGGTGGCGGAAACGCTGGGCGATGTGTCGCAGGCCCACGTCTGGCGGGTACTGCGCAAGCACCAGATCCAACTGCAACGGCGCCGGAGCTGGTGCATTAGCACGGACCCCGAGTTCGGTCCCAAGGCGGCCGATATCATTGCGCTGTACCTGAACCCACCCGAAAACGCGATCGTGCTGAGTATCGATGAAAAGCCGCACATCCAGGCTCTGGAGCGGGCTCAGGGCTACCTGCGGCTGCCGAATGGCCGCGCGATCAGCGGCTTCGGCCACGACTACCAGCGTCACGGAACCACCACGTTGTTCGCTGCCCTCGATGTGTTCACGGGTCAGATCAGGGCCGGGCACTACCAGCGCCGCCGCCGCCGGGAATTCCTCCACTTCATGAACGAGGTTGTCGCGGACTATCCGGCCGACGTGGAGATCCATGTGATCCTGGACAACCTGAGTACGCACAAGCCCAGGCACGACCACTGGCTCGCACGGCACAAGAACGTCCACTTCCACTACACTCCCACCCACGCCAGTTGGATGAACCAGGTGGAATTCTGGTTCAGCATCATGGCGCGCGCGGCACTTCGGGGCGCCAGCTTCACATCACCGGAGCAGGTCCGCGAAGCCATTGATGCATTCGTCGCCGTCTACAACCCCCGGGCCACGCCCTTCGAATGGCGCAAGGAAGTCGTACACCCGGTGCCGCTCAAGCACCGTTACGCTGACTTGTGCAAGTAAGTACTAGCGTGACGTACCCTGTCGCCCGAGTCAAACTGGTTGACGAGCTCGACCTTACCGATGCTGAGCGCGAATTCTTGAATGTTGCCGGCACCCCGGCCACAGCTGAAATCAATCAAACCCGAGTACTCGTTTCATATCTCGTAACCAAGAGAACAGCTTCGGCGGTTTCTGGGCTCGTCCGTGCGATGGAGACCGTTTCAGCGTCGATGACAGAAGCGCTCGGTGAATCCGTCGGGAAGTCGATCCAGTCGCAGGAGAAGCTGGCGGCTGCGACACGCAGGTACTCCCTCGGCCTTCTTTGGCTCACCGGCAGTCTCATTCTGGCGACGCTAGTCCAAGCCGGCGTCGCGCTTTTCGCCGCCCTTCGGTAGGCGTGCGAGGCAGCCGCCTCAGAGCATGCGCCTTACGTCAACAGATCGGCGAGGCAAGCGCCGCCTGCTACTGCACCTAACACGTAATTTCACGCTCGGCGGCCTGGCGGCCGCCGGCCGCGCAGTGGCTGTGGCGGGTAGCTCGTGAAAGGCGCGGACATGCCTGCGCCGCCCTGACGGTCGGCTCCGGCCCGTCATCAACCTCATACGTTAGCTGAAACGCTGCACGCCTTCTAATCCTGAACGGGCACGGGTGGACAGGCAATCAGGCGCACAGGTCGAGCCCCACTTGCCCCACTCCCTCTCATCCAAGCGGGACTCCTGCGACCCGGACACTGGCCAGGAAGCCGGTACAGAGTTAACTTGTAGCCGATACAAATGCCCAATTAGAAGGAGGTCTCGCGGTGTCCAAGCCAGCCAAGAAGACGGCCAAGCGAACCAGGTCGTGGATTCGCAGGAAGAATGTGAACATCGATCAGGCCAAACTGGATCGGGTTCGTGAGATCCTGGGGGCTCAGTCCGAAACGGAAGCCATTGATCAGGCGCTCTCGCTGCTCCTGCTTCGCGATGAGCTCATGGAGGGCGTGGCCAAGATCGCCGGGACTGGTGGTGTCACGAACTACTTCGAGGGTGATGTAGAGCCGTGAAGAGGTATGTGCTTGACACGAACCTGTACGTACGGGCATTCCGCAGCGAGAAAGGCGCCCAGCAACTCCGCGACTACTACGCTGCCTTCACACCCAGCACCTATCTGAGCTCGATCGTCCTGCACGAACTGCTGGTTGGTGCCAACACGGAGGCCAAGCATCAACACATCATGCAAACCATGGCCGTCCCGCTGCTGCGCGCGGGGCGGGTCATCACCCCGAGCCATGGGGCATGGCAGGCGTCGGCCGAGGCGATTGCCCGGATGGCGCGGAAGGAGAAGCGAGACCTGCGAACGATCCCGAAATCGTTGGTCAATGACTACCTGCTCGCAGCCTCATGCCGGGAATCGGGCGCGACGCTCGTCTCGGAGAATGTGGCTGATCTCGACGAGGTTGGTCACTACATTAAGTTTCAGTACATGACACCATGGCCGAGCTGACGAGGGCTGATTGGGCGTGGGTCTTCGGAATGCGGTAGCGCAAGCCAAGCGGGCGTGCAGCGCATCATCTAACACGCCATTTCACGCTCGGCGGCCTGTGGGCCGCCGGCCGCGCAGTGGCCGAAGCGGGCAGCTCGTGAAGGGCGCGGACATGCCTGCGCCGCCCTGACGGTCGGCTCTGGCACGTCGTGAACAGCCGAGACGTTAGCTGAAACTCAGGGCGCGCAGAATTCGAGAAGACGGGCCGCTGCTGTTAAGCTCCTACCGCAGTCTCTCACAACCCGGAGGAGCTCATGCGAAAGGCACGGGACGAGAAGCGCTTCTGGAGGAAGTGGGACGTGCGAAGCGGCGCTTCAGTCTGAAGAGCGATGCGAAGGTGGTGTGCTGCTACGAAGCGGGACGTGAGGGATTCTGGCTGCACCGGTTTCTGGAGGCGAACGGAGTGAGGAGTCTGGTGGTGGATGCGACGAGCTTCGAGGTGTGGCCAGGGCGGCGGCGCGTGAAGACGGACCGTGTGGATCTGACGAAGCTGCTGCGCATGCTGGTGGAGTACTGTGGCGGAGAAGTACGCACCTGGAGTGTGGTGCAGGTTCCGAGTGTGGAAGAGGAAGACCGGCGGCAGCTGCACCGGGAGCTGGAGACGCTGAAGCACGAGCCGACGCGGTTGACGAACCGGATCAAGGGCCTGCTGGCCAGTCAGGGGTTGCGGCTCGAGCTGGTCACGGACTTTCTCGCACGCTTGAGCCGGGCGCGGCTCTGGAACCGGACGAAGCTCCCGGCGGCGCTGCGGGCGCGGTTGGAGCGGGAGTGGGAGCGGGTGTTGCTGGTGAAGCAGCAGATCCGGCGAGTGGAAGCGGAACGGCGGCGACTGCTCCGCACGTCGAGTGAGCCCGCGTACACCATGGTACGGCGCCTGGGATCATTGAAAGCGATCGGCCTGAACAGTGCCTGGACCTTCAGCATGGAATTCTTCAGTTGGCGACAGTTCCGCAATCGACGTCAGGTGGGAGCGCTGGCGGGACTGGTGGGTACGCCGCACAAGAGCGGCGAGATGGATCACGAGCTGGGGATCACCAAGGCGGGCAACCGGCCGGTCCGGGCGATGGCGATCGAGATTGCCTGGTGCTGGCTTCGCTTCCAGCCGCGAAGTCAGCTGAGCCGCTGGTACGAAGCGCGCTTCGGTCATGGCGGGAAACGCATGCGACGGATCGGCATTGTGGCACTGGCGCGCAAGCTGCTGATTGCGCTCTGGCGCTATGCGGATGCGGGCGTGGTACCGGAAGGCGCGAAGCTGCGTACGGCCTGATCGGAAGCAAGCACCGCTGTTTGACAGACGACGTCGAGAGGTGGAGTTCGTTATGGCGGGTGGTTCTCCCATGAGGAAACCGTACGTTAGATGGAGCCCATCCCGACAGCGGCTTCAGGGCGCACGAGTGGATCGCGCGCATGCAGTAGAGGGTGACCGGTTCCCTTGCGGCCGGCACGGATAGAAGGGCGTGACGGCGCAGCCTGCCGCACAAACTCATGAAGCCGCCGACGTCGAGTCGTTCGCTGGAACAGTGTGAACCGCACTGAACGGAATCGTGTCGCTTGAAAGCGTGGGGCTTGACAGCAGACAATCCATAGAAAGCCGAAATCCGCCGCCGTCCTTCCGGCACGTAGAGGCTTGATTTGCCCACATTTGGCGGTCATCTTACGTCGTTCGGTCAATCGCATGGAGGTCTGGGATGAATGCCTTTGTTGAGGTAAACCCCAAGGTAATGCTGGGCAAGCCAGTGATCCGGGGAACGCGGATCACGGTTGAGAATATCCTGGAGCGTCTGGGCGCGGGCGAGACGGTTGACGAGGTGCTGGAAGCCTACCCTCAGCTTCCCCGTGAAGCGATCCAGGGCGCCTTGACCTATGCAGCGGAAGTCCTGAGCGGCGAGCTCGTGTACCCGACTCCCGATGAAGCGGCTTGAAGTTCCTGTGCGATGCGGGACGTCGACGGCCCCCTGGTCCAACGCCTACGCGATGAAGGCCATGAGGTTGCGTACATGACCGAGATCAAGGCGGACTGCATGGACGAAGAGGTCTTGGCGATGGCCAATCGAGACGCGGCCATTCTCATCACGCGCGACAAGGGCTTCGGGCAATTGGTATTCCGCCAGCGGCTGGCAACGCACGGTGTACTCCTGATTCGCTTGGCGGGTGTGCCGATGAAGGAGCGCAAGCAACTCCTCTCAGACGCAGTGCGCCAACGTGGGCACGAATTCCCTGGCGCGTTTTCTGTGCTAATGAAGACCGGTCTTCGCATTCGGCCGCGGTTTCCAGGGTCGGCATCCAACAGTTAGCCCGGCCCGTCCGAGGCCATTAGCCAGTTCCAAGCAACGGCGGCGGACTTCGTCTAACACGTCATTTCTCTGGCGGAGCTCCTTGAAGCCCGGCTCGGGCGCCGGGTTGAGCTTATCACCATCGAGGCCCTGTCGCCCTACATCGGTCCTCGCATTCTGGCGACGCAGAGGATGTCCTTCGAGCCGCGTGACTACCTCCGTCACATCCTTCAGGAGGCGGACTCCCTGATTCGCGAAAGTGCCCGTGTGACTGCAGACGAGTTCATGGCAAACGGGACGCTACAGCGGGCTTTCGTACGCAGCATTGAGATCATTGGCGAGGCCGTGAAGAAGCTCCCGGATGCATTTCGGGAAGGTCATCCGCAGATTGATTGGCGTCGGATTGCGGCATGCGGGACAGGCTGATCCATGACTACCTGGGGGTTGATTACGCCATCGTGTGGGATGTCGTCCAGAATCACATTCCCAGCCTTCATCGGGGTGTGCGACACCTCATCGAGGAGTAGCGAGCACATCCGGCCTCGATCCCGGTATCGCGACAGCCCCGGAATATCGGTAGCGATTAGTTATCTCATGCAATAGCCGGATCCCATGCAACGGCAGGGCACGTCACCTAACACGTCGTTTCACGCCCGCGCAGTGGCCGCGGCGGACAGCTCGGGACGGGCGCGACTTGCCTGCGCCGCCCTGCGGTGGGCTCTGGCACGTCAGCAATCCTCATACGTCAGCTGCAATGAAATCCCGTGCTGTTCCCAAAACGGTCGTGACATAGGAGCAGCCCAGGCCAAGGGTTGCGCCTCAGGGATTGCTTGGGTGAGGCGTCGTGATTACATTGTGGCCACCCAAGCAGCCAGGAGGTCGCAATGAAAACCCGCATTGTCCGCATCGGCAACTCGCAAGGGATTCGCATCCCGAAGCCCTTGCTGGAGCAATCCGGTCTGACGGACGAGGTGGAGCTCGAAGTGGAGAAGGGCGCTATTGTGATCCGACGCAGCGGCAAACCTCGCGAAGGGTGGGCAATTGCCTTTCAAGTGATGGCCGAGAAGGGCGATGACGCCTTGCTGGATCCGCAGGCTACGCTTTCGGGGCCGCGCTGGGGCGAGTCGGAGTGGCGTTGGTGAAACGGTTCGATGTCTACCTGGTGAATCTTGACCCAACCGTGGGGCGAGAGATCAAGAAGACGCGGCCCGCGCTGATTATCAGCCCGGAAGAAATGAACCGCTACATCGGGACAGTGAACATCGCACCCATGACCACGAAGGGCCGCTCTTACCCGACGCGGGTGAGCTGCCGTTTTGAGAAGAAGGACGGTCAAGTCGTCTTGGATCAGATCCGCACGGTGGATAAGGCCCGACTGGTCAAGCGACTGGGCCGGATTGACAAGCAGACTCAAGACCAGGTGTTGGTGACGTTGGCGGAGATGTTTGCTCCCTGAGCCGGCGATGGCCGTCGTGCGGGCGATCGCCAGACCATGTGTCGGCTGGCCAAACGGCTGCGCAAGGCAGGCATAGGATTTCACTGCGGCTAACATTTGGTTCATGCAGGGCCGCTGACGCGGCCCCCCGCGCAGGCTATTCACGCGGTTACGCTTCAGCAGGCGCATCCACGCCTGCGCCGCAAGCGGCTCCGGCGCGTCATGAACCTGTTCACGTTAGCTGGCGCAAACTGGGCCCAACGAATACGGAAATAGCTTGGTCGACCCCTTCGGTTGTGAGCCCTTACACGGGACCGCGTATGGACCCTTGCTATGCCGAGGCGTCGGTGCAACATTATGCAGCGATGTCAATTGAACGTTGACGCAATTGGTGAGTCTCGGACGTTAGAACGGACGCTGATTTCTCGAGAGGAGTCTCAAGCGGACCCGGCTATCCGTGTTATGCAGCGACGTTCAGGGCCCTTTCTGGATATCCGACGTAAGGCGGAGCGTCGATCTTCGCGTGTCCATTGTTTCCATTGGAGGAGGGTTCCAGCATGAAGACCATTCGAAGGTACCGCCTCACCTGCCTGAGCTTGGGAGCCATCGGCTGGATTGGGGGAAGCCGGTCAATCGCAGAGCCTTGCTGCAACGTCGTGGCCAGGGACGAGACGACACGAACCATCACCGCCATCGATCGGGCCAGTGCCAAGTACTTCGCCTTTGCGGTGACCAGCCCGGCGACGTTCACCAACATCCAGCTGGGGGATGCCTTCGATGTGCCGCTCGCGAAGCTGCACAAGGGCATGGCATTCGCCGCCAACCTCGGCCGAGTCCGCAATCCCATGGATCCATGTTGCAACATGACCTCCGATCTGGGAGGTCCCGGCCAGGCCTTGGGCGTTCACTCGCACGACGCGAACGGGGTGCTGGTAGTGCTGTTGGAAGTAAAACGCACCGCCGGTAACACCGTGACGGCCCGGTGGCAATACATCAACGGCAGCGAAGAGCCGCTAGCGTTTGAGCAGGCCGGGTGCGTGGGTATGGGCTGCACCTACAGCCTGGCGGAGGAGGTCAACTTCCTCGATGGAGCGACCCGGACCAAGTTTGAGGTCTTGCGGGACGCGAGCAACCAGGCGGTGGCCCAGCGATACGCTGCCGCCAAACTCCAGGTCGGCGCCCACCAGATTCTGAACACCTGGGCGAAGTTCAATGCGCCGCCGGTTTCGTCCTCCCGAGTGACATTTATTATCCCCGGCGTCTCGGAGCCCTTCGAGGACGTGCCGATCAGTCCGTGACGCGCGGAGTAAGGCGCGGCTCAGCAGCGCCGGCTCGCAGCATGACCGGCACTTGCTGCTGCCCATGTCCAGAGCGCCTCAGCGGCCGCGAGATACCTTTGCGTTCTTGGCTTCACGGCCGTTTCGGCAAGGCCTCACAGCAGAAGCACAAGTCGTTATCACACGGCCTAAACTTGACATCTTCCCTCGGCAGGCTTCTCGCACACCGATGCATGGTGTGCACCGCTACCACGGGCCCAGTTTGCATCATTCTAACACGCCATTTCCCGCACGGCGGCCTCTCGGCCGCCAGCCGCGCAGGGGCCGAGGCGGGCAGCTCGATGAAGGGCGCGGAGATGCCTACGCCGCCCTGGCGGTCGACTCCGGCACGTCGTGAACACCCATCACGTTAGATACTATGTGCGGCGCGTGGAACAGAAGACGAAGGCGAACTGGGTAGGACGGTAATGCAGAGATGGTTCGTCGATTCAGTGGCGGTCGATGGATCATGGGCGCAGGATCCGACCACCGCAGTTTGGTACAACGGGAACCGCGCCATGTGTGCATGTCGTCGCCAGAATTTCGCAGTCGCAGTTTCGCTGCCAGACAGCCCGTGACTACGCACGGTCCACGCGTGTTGGCATGCCGAGTAGAGCTGATCCACCCCGGGGCCGCAGGTAACGCGTAGGTTGCTTCAGCCGAGTAAGCGGGGCCTCCACTCCGCCTGGGTTGGCTCCGATACTTCGGTGAGTGGCTGGCTTTACTCCCGCGGCCGGCAACCGTCGTCCATCGTACCGTGGGGAGGCCAACTCATGGTTCCCATCATCGACATCATCGTGGCTGGACTCGGAGCGGTGCCCGTGGCCGGCGCACTCTCCGTCGCCGTATCTGCCGGTAGATCCAGGCGGCGCAATGCGGTCGAGTTGTGCGGGCATTGTAGCGGCCCTCTTTATGCGAGAGGAGCATCGACTGGGCCCTCCCTCATCCAGGGGCAGCTCATGTGCGCTCCCTGCGTCGAGCAGATCGCGCGGCGTATGGGGTTCGCGCTCGGCGCAACCGTCTGCGTGGGCAGCGCTGTCGTGATCGGAACGGCCATCGGGGCAGCGCTCAATGGAGGCGGGGTCTATTGGTTCTTTCCGGCCGCAGCCGCGGGGCAGTACAGCCTCTTCGTTGGTGGCACGATGGCATGGATGAAGCGCCGCAATCGCAAGGCCATGAAGGCACTCGAGTCCGGTGCAGAAGGGCGAGATCCGGCAACGCTCTCTTCCGGGGTCTAAGCAGGACGTGTAGCTGATGGGGGAGCGCTCTTCGTGCGCCAGCCGCCGAGCCTTTGCAGCTGATGCGCAGGTCGTAGAACTTGTCAGACGTGCAGCACCGCCACGGCGCAAGACCATCGGCTCTGCCAAGGCACCATGGCGTGGCCATCCAGGGCGCAATTCGCATCAGCTAACATACAGTTCAGGCTGCGGCCGCTGGCGCGGCCCTGCCGGCGGCGCCAGACGTGCCTGCGCCGCCCTTGCCGTAAGCTCCAGCACGTCATGAACTCATCTACATTAGGTGCAACAGAGCGCACGCATCGCGTTGGTGTGGTCGCTGACGCAGATTTGTGAGGGCATGAGCCATGTCAGGCTGAATTCGTGTGCGGTCTGGCCCCTTGCGGCGAGCCGACAGACATGGAATCGCCTTCGAGATTGTGACCTGAGCGGGCGCTGCAGGTAGACTGGTTTGCAGTACATGGCAGCGCGAACAGTTTCAGAATCATGAATGAGTGGCCATGAAGTCAGAACAGGAGCGTTGCGCCGAGCATGAGCAGTTCCGGAGGATCGACGCGGCGTTCCGTGCCGGTGATTTGGCCGCGCTCGAGGCCGCGGTGGATCAGCCGAGCGCGATACCCAACGGGCCAATGCCGCTCGCCGTTGGCCCTTGCTTGGTGTACGCGATTTACCACAGCCCGGTAGTGTTTATCCGGACGCTTCTCGAGATGGGGGCTGACCCCAGGCTCGAGGTCGACGATGGATTCCCGCCCCTCATTGCGACACTGAGCTGCTCTCGCCCCCAACCGGGTGCGCCAGGCCGGCCCGATGTGCTTGAGGTCCTGCGGCTGCTCCTGTCCTTTGGGGCGGATCCCAATCAACGTGGCATCAACGATTACACCGCCTTGCATTATGCGGTTGGCGAAGGGCATTCGGATGCTGTAGCGCTCCTTCTGGAGTATGGCGCCGACCCGGGTCTACGAACCCGCATCGACGATTGCGAAACGGCGCGTGAATTGGCGGAGTCCCTGGGTCACGCCGATATTGCAGGCCTATTGGCCGACGCGCAGCGCCGACAAGGGCAGTAATGCAGAATTGCCCGAAGGGTTTCGACGTTGCAGGCAAATGGCCACGCGGTGTGGCAGACCCGCGCGTCAGGGTGCCGCAGGCGCTGCGCGCGCTCTGCAGCATTAACGCGCAATTTCACGCTCGGCGGCCTGCCGGCCGCCGCAATGGCCGAGGCGGGTCGCTCGTGACGGGCGCGGACAGGCCTGCGCCGCAAGCGGCTCCGGCCAGTCATGAACCTCTGAGATGTTCGCTGCAACTGATCCTTGTCGCACGTTGGCCGGATTCCGTACGCAGGCATGCGGCGCACGCAGGGCCACCCTGGTTTTGTTGGGGTCATGTTGTTGGAGTCGTTCTTCGGTCACGAGCGAACCACGCACTCGCCGGGCCCACAGCAAGCCCGTGAATCAGCAGTCCGTTGAGGACGACCGGCCATGTGAAGCGGCCTCGGCTGGCCAGTGACAATGGAATGACGAGAAAGTTCATGACCGTCCAAGCCGCGAGCCCGTAAAGCGGGCCCCAAAGCCACGGTTGGCGACGCAGGCGAGCGACGCGCCGGCTCACGAGGCAGTAGGTTCCCGCGATACCGAACGCGACGAGCAGGTGGCACATGATACCGAGAGCGACTGCGGGCAGGCCATGTTGAAACGCCGATCGGCCGAGCAGGCCGGATGCGATGCTCTGAAAGATGCGTGTGGGGCTGATGCCCCGCAGGCCGAAGAAGATGACGGCATCGAGCGCGTCCAGTCCGGCAACCACGAGGGTTGCATACGCAAGGGATCGCGGCCTCTTACCTGCGGAGCTTGGTGCCCTGGTGCCATGGGCCATTCCCAATGCCTCCTTCAGAGGAGTAGGGCTTCCATAGAACGCGGGACGCGCAGTTGATCTAACGTGGACCGGTTGCCAGCTGATGTTCATGGTACGGTCGCGCGAGGGGCTCGCCGACGGCGAGCACGAGCTTGGCAGCGCCACAACGTGGAGTGGAACGCGAGTGCGCGACTCAAGTATGTCCTCGGGTCATGCATTGGTGGGTAGATCTGTGACCGTCCGGGCTGATGGGTTACAGAAAAGTCTGGGTTGATGAGTTACAGTTTGTCATCATAGTTTTCCGGATGTACTGCGATCTTGTCTTCCATGCAAGTCCGTGATCTTGAAGGTGCGGTTGTCGAGGCGACCGAGTTCGACGTGAGCGAAGTAAAGAGACCAGAGGCCGTCGTCGATTTCTTCGAGGCCGACGTAGTGGTCGATGAGAGCCGTGCTGACGTGCAGCATGCGGTTGCGCCAGCGCATGCCCCGGTTGGAAGAGATGAGCCGGACTTCGAAATGAGGCGGATGAGGCGTGGCAGTTTGTTGGGGAAGCGGTGGGACGAAGGCCGATAGAGTGAGGCAGGCGTGCGCTGGTGAAGCGCGTGGTGTGGGCGTTCCTGGTTGTAGCAGTGGCGAAAGGTGTGAAGCGCCCCTGCTGAGCGCGCAGGCTGTGGGCCGACGGTCGGGTGGTTTCCGCCTTGAGCGTGCGATGCATGCGTTCGTGGGCGCCAATATGCTGAGGTTTGCCGGGCTCGATAAGCTCCGGTCGAATGCCGAGGCGAATCCACCCGGCAGATAGGGTGGAGAGAGGGTCGAGCGAGTAGGTGGCGAAGGGCGGTCCGTTGTCGGTGCGGATGCGCTGGGCAGCCCGTACGCACGGAAGAGGCGCTCGAAGACGGGGCGAGCGCGAAACTCGCGAGTGGTAGTGAGAGCGTGACAGCCGATGAGAAAGCGGCTGAAGCGATCGGCGACGGTGAGGGGGAAGCAGTGGAGTCCGTCCTGCGGTTTGAACTGGCCTTGAAGTCAGCGGTCCCGAGCACATTGGGGGAGTCCGCAACGATCGGGGTGGTGCCCGGGTGTGCATGCGGGCAGCGCCGGCGCTGCTTCCGTACGAGGCCGTGGCGGCGAAGGAGATCGTGGGTGGTGCAGCGTGCCGGCAGCAGCCAATCGGGTCGGCGTGTCTGCAGCACCGTCAAGTTCTTGCCGGCCCGCCAGGTGGGTGTCGTCGACGCAGCGCGAGCAGGGCGGCCGCGATGGCGTCGGGAATCTGGTGTGGGCAGGTATGCACGCGATGGGAGCGGTCGCAGAGCCCCGGCGGGCCTTCTTCCGCTAGAGCCCTGCCCCCCTTTGTAGCCGGTCTTGCGGCTGATGCCGTAGCGCTCGCAGAGCTCGGCAAAGCGGAAGCGGTGACACTGGAAGTCGGCAATGAAGCGTGTGCGCATGTCCGTGGCCGAGGCCTGAGTCCAAGGCATTGGGCACCTCCCCTGTGAGTGCCCGACTGTAACCCATCAGCCTGGACCTGACTGTAACCCATCAGCCCGGTCCATACCAGCGCCGCACTCCATTGCATTTAACACGTCACTCAGCACGGCGGTCTGTCGGCCGCCGTGCCGGCAGTCGATGCATGATGTCGCGCGCCGTGAAGGCCCAGGCAAGCCTGGGCCGCCCCGGTCCGCTCCGCCCCGTCGTGAACAACCGAGACATTAGCTGACACGCTCCGCCTTCGGGCCTTGCAGACTCGCCGCCGGCGCCGAGGTGCGCTTCGCCTCTGGAGCGCGCAGGAATGCGATGGCCAATGCGCCCACCCATAGCAGCCACGCATAGATGGATACCCGCTCTGCGGTTCCAAGCCACGGAGATGGGTTTCCGGCGGCCAGCAGGCCTGCAAACGCACCAAACACGACGCACGTCGCAAGAGTCGCGAATGTATAGAGACGGAACCGCAGCCCGTGTACGAAGCCGCCCAGCACGAGTGCCGATAGCATGGCGATTCCCTGCACAGCTGTGGCCGCAACATGTACGACATTGCGCGCCGTCAAACCTGGAGTGCCTCGCACATCCATTGAAGCGAAGAACCATGCGGTTGTGCTCACGACGAAATATGCAGCCAGTGCCACGGCTGTGTATCGTGTAACTCGCTTTCCCCGAGCCGACATCCACACGCCGATCGCGAAGGAAAGAACAAGCAGGTTGTAGACGATCATTGGAGGACCGAGGAGCGGACGCGTCGGGGCGTGGACGGCGAATAGTTCGCTGACCATTCGATACGTGTAGCTGTGGTATTCCGGGTGTACCAGCGGCGCCAGAACATTGATCGCGACGGCGTAGAGAAGCGATGAAACCACGCCGCAGCCGAGCAGAATCCTGCGGAGTGACAAGTCGAATCCTCCTGCGACCCAGGACGATCGTCCAGAGGTCCTCACTGACGCAGACGGCCATGCGCTCCCTGGCCCCCGATCCATGTCGTCGGCACCTCCTGCGTTATGAGAGTGCCATCAATCCAGGTTCATACGCCGCACGCCCGCCACTGCCCGCCAACGCGACGCGGGGCTCGGGTTGGCGCTCGAGTGCGACGAACTGGCTCATTGCCTGATGTAGCACTGGCCGGCATATCGTTCAGACGCGAGGACGTCGCTCGAGCGGCAGAACGCCGGGCAGGAGAATGCCACAGGCAAGCAGGAGCGTCTTCGCGGGCATGCCGCTGTATCCGTTCCACCAACGGGCCGGCCGACGTCCGATCCACGCTCGGTAGTGGTCCTCACGCCCTCCTCGAGGTTCATGGAGCCGTTTCCAAGATCACCCGCGGGGTCGCCGTGACTGTCAGGGAACGGCCCTTACCGTGTAGGCATTCCGGCCGGTCAAGACACCGGTTGGCCGAAGCTGTCGGCGCAACTCGCAGTCGTCGCGACATCGCGCCGCTGGCCCATTGCCCGCAACGCGGTCGACTCACCGCCTGACTGACATGCACGGCAGAAGCGAGGCAGTCACGTCGATTGACAAGGGTGCAGCGGCGACGCAACGGGGGCGCAGCACGCGATCTAACACAAAATTGCCCCGCGCGGCCCGTCGGCCGCTCGCCGCGCAGTTGCCCGAGGCGGGCAGCATGGGAAGGGCGCGGGCATGCCTGCGTCGTCGCGTCGGCGGTCGGCTCCGGCACGTCGTGAACAACCGAGACGTTATCTGAAAGCCGGTGCACGGTGCGCCGGTCAAAACCGGTCGAGTGTTGTGAATGAAAGAATCATACGCTGAAAGGCAGCCACCCACATTGGCCCCGCGTCATGCGTTGTCACTCGTGAGGTGGCGGCGAAGCGTTGACAGGGGAAGGGCAGGCCAGGTATTGAGCCGTGAAAATGGCTTCCCCGTCCTATGGCGGGCGATTCGGGTGCCGACGCTCTCGGGCAAAGCGGAAGGCCACACCTGACGCGTCGATTGGGCGAGACGCGAAGGGACCCGGCGCGGTCAGAGACCCCGTGCATGCATGGACGCACCTCACGTGGGAACCGCGGGACCTCGTGCTTGTCTGCCAGTGAGCTTCTTACAGACCGCACCGGGAAGTCCAAGGACACACACCGGTGATGAACGAGCACGAGTTGTCGGACAGCCTGGTAGCACCGCAGAAGCCGCCGAACAAGGCCGAGGAACCGGCTGACATGGCACCCAATCCGTCCTGGTATCCGCTCGTGCGCTTCGGCGTTACCACTTGAGGCAGGCGCCGGATGCGGTGATCCTGCACGTCCGGATCTGTGGAGGGGGCGGTGGGCGACCTCCGTTCTCCTCCGACACGGATCGGTTGGCGGATGGGCGCGATTCGTGGATCGCACCCCGAGGCGTCATGCAACGCTGCAAGCGCCCGCGCGTGGCGCTCCAACAAGAGATGAACCCGCGCGGCCGTTGACGGGCTTGAGGCTGATGTACAAGTTTGACCGGCCGAGGGTGGTAGCTGCACATGACCGCAGCTGGGTCCATGAAGGAAGGCATGAAGCCACTCCCATTCGTTTGGCCGTACGCGTTGCCGTTCTGGGCCGTATTCCTGTGGGCTTATTGGCCTGAACGTGCCATCATAAAGCGGGCACGCCGGGCCCACGGCGTTACCGATGCGAAGTCGCTTCAGGTTATGCTGCTCGGCCAGTCGCCTGCCTTCCCTGCATTGTTTCCCCTCGCGTGGGTATCGGCCCTGCAATTCCCAACCGGCCTCAGAGTGGTCGCGCTCTATGCCGGGGGTGGTCTGCTCATAGCGGGGAGCCTTTCCGGAGGCATTGTTGGCGCAGGCTCGGTTCGTCATTCACGGGGGATGTGCAAGCCCGGCCAGAACAAGAGATTGTGGGCCGTGGCGCGTATACCCGATTGCGCCACCCCTCGTACACGGCGGGAATCATCTTGAATGCCGGGATCGGAATGGCGTTGGGCAGCTGGGTGTCTGCGGCACTGCTGACCCTTCCATTGGCCGCAGTCTACATGTACCGGATCGCCGTGGAAGAGCGAGCGCTATTGGCTGTTGTCGGCGAACCCTACCGCCGGTTCATGAGCAAGCGCAAACGCTTGATCCCGTTCGTCTGTTGAGCCCCGGCCACCGGCTGGCTTGCATGATCGGAGCTCACCAGCCGGGTCACGCGCTTCCGTCGTTCAAGCGATCCCCGGGTGCAGCGGCCGCCAGCATGAAACCACGGCACGGGCCTCTCGCACGGCTCGCTCACAGGTGATCCACCTCAGCCGGACGGTACGATGAAACAGAACGTCACGCTGACCGTCATGTCCCTGCTGTCGCTGCTTTTTCTGATGCTTCACTTCACCCACGACGTGATTCGGCAAGCTGAGGGAGCGAACCTCTACCCTATTCCGGTGCTGGTCTTCGCGCTGTGGCTCTACGCAACGCTCATGCTCTCCGGTCGGGTTTGGGGTTATGTCATCATGTTCTTCGGCGGCTTGTTCTCGGCGGGTATGATCATCGTTCACTCGCGGGGAATCGTCATCGGCAAGTCGGGCGGGTTCTTCTTTGTCTGGACTTTGCTCGCGCTCAGCGCAACGGGCTGGGTCACGATGATCCTGTGCGCGCGCGGCCTGTGGATGACATATCGTTCCAGGCGGGCCGCGGGCCGAGGCGAGGCGTAGCATGATGATCGGGGTCACGCGTCTGACCAGCGCGACGTCCACCTGGCGTCACTCGATGATGCTCCGTGCGATCGCTCTGACAACTGCACCGGACCCATTGTACGGCTCGCAATGGCGCCGTCTAACTGCACATTATCACTGACGAGCAGATCATCCGGGCAAAGCGGTATTGGCGAGGTGTTCGCAACTCACATGGGTGGATGGTGGCAGGGGTGCGCAGCCCATCCGTGGTGCGTGGACACGTGGTCTGGACGTTGACATCCACCTCGGCAGGTTCGTCGCATGCCGATGCTTGATGGCAGGACTGCCAGGGGCCCCAGTCTGCATCAGCTAACATGTCACTTGACGACCGTTGGCCTGTCGGCCGCCGGCCGCGCAGTGGCCGAGGCGGGCAGGTCTGGAAGGGCGCGCAAAGGCCTGCGCCGCCCTGTCGATCGCCTTCGGCACATCGTGAACCGCCGACACGTCCGCTGCCATCAGAACCGCCTCTTTCCAGGCCATAGCGTTCGATCCGGAAGCCAGCCGACGCAGCAGGGCGCCGCCCCGTGCAGCACATCAGTTTTCCGCATGACATTGAGCCGGGAGTCGCCAATTGCAAAGCACGTTGGTCCACCATTGATCGAACGCTTGTGGTGTCACGAGATGCCGACGTACATAGCGGTGATCTGGTGTTCGCCGTATCACCTAACACGCTAGTTCATGCCGGCTGCGCGCTCGCGCGGCGGGCCGCGCAGCGGCCGATGCGTGTAGCCTGTGATGGGCGCGGACACGCCTGCGCCGCGACGGGGCCCTGCGCGTCGTGAGTCCGCACACGCTGACTGCCACTACGCTCACTCCATTGCCGAAGTGACCCGCAGTCAGCAGGATCAGCGCATCATACGGGGATGAACGAACCGACGATGGTACCAGTGATACCCGATGCAAACGCCTCCACGCGGACAACGGTGTCAACCGATTCGCGTCGGGAATTCGTGCACAACCAGGTGTTCCTTTCCTACAAGACCCGGCAGCACAGCGAATACGTCGAGTCCATTGCCGAAGTTCTCGAGGCTGAAGGTCTCGAAGTCTGGTTCGATCGCCGCCGACGCGTTCCCCCATGGCAGGCCTATGGGCTGGATTACCTGATCAAGAAGGGTCTGAATCAGTCGGACTCGTTGCTGTTCCTGGTGCCTCGACCGGACCAGGACCGGCCAGGCATGATCCAGCGTTTTCGCGAGCAAGCCGATTTCGCGATGACCGGATTGCTCATGAGCCTCGGGCTGTCGGCTGGCTTCTGGTACGGTGTCTGGTATCGAGTGCTATTCGGCAAGAACATCATCCGGTTGCCGCTTCACCTGCTGGATCATTCACAGGAGAGCTGGCAGCAATGGGAGGAGCGCGTCAGCACGGAACTGGGGTTGGGGATCATCAGAGTGGTGGTGGCTGGTTCAAGCGACCAGGCCCATTTGGCTGACCCGTCCGGTCACACGATTCATGTGGAAAGCATGCGGGAAGATCTGCTCCGCACCGTCGTCCCGCTGTTGAAGGAGCGTCGCCGTGTGCCGCCAAAGCTGAAGGCCGATGTCCGCAAGCTCGTGCGCCTGTCGCTCATCAGCCTCGGGTTCGTGCTGGGTTCCCTGGCGACGTTGGCCATCGTGCTCCTGGTCGGGTTGATCTGGATGGTGATCCGCTTGATCTTGTGACAGGCAGGCGGTCCAGTGATGGCGCGATTCTCAACCAGCGTCCGGGCTTCTAACATTGGGTTGATACACGCTGGCCACGCTCCGAGGAGAACGCAACCTGACTGCAGGAACTCCCGTCCGTGAAAGAAGCACGTACCAATGGTCGCAGCCAATGGTGAACGACCACCATGATCGGCACACGTCCAACGCGCACCGTCTCGGGTTCAGCGTTGTCTGCCGCTTCTCACCCCGCGCGCCGATACAGGGACCGCGTTGGCCCTTGCCACGAGCTGGCGAGGCCGCCTAGGATAGTGCGGCAGCGGCATTTCATCCGCCGCCTTCAACCTGTCATGAGGCCGGTTACACGGGTGTTGGCGGCCGAGAACAGCTTTCCGCGGACCATCAAAGGCAAACAGGGGAACTCTTTGAGACCCTCGATCTTCCTGCGCGTCGCCTCGGTTCTCACGCTCCTCTACTGTGCTGGTCACACCTCGGGCATGCCCTGGACGCCGGCCCAGGGCGCGGGCGAGATGGCGGTGTTGGAGGCAATGAAGTCGCAGCACTTCGAAACAGCCGGGGTGACGAGAACCTACTGGGACTTTTACTACGGTTTTGGCGTCGCAATCACTGGCTATCTCCTTGTCCAGGCCGTCGTCCTCTGGCAGCTGGCGGCCCTGGCAAAGAGTCAGACTATTACCCTGCGTCCAATCATTGCGTCTCTCTGCGTCGGTTTTCTGGTGAACGCTGTGATCGTGTGGAAGTTCTTCTTCGCCATTCCTCTGGTCATGGCGGTTGCGATAACCGTCTCGCTTGGCTTCGCGTTCTTCGCTGCGGGCAGGCGCCAAACGAGCGCGGGAAGCTGACGGTCCACGCCGCAGTTCAGACGCGCTGTCAGATCGCCCAACTCACCTGTGTCGATGCGAACAGACTCCTCGATCTACCGCGGGCTGGCGCTGATTCCAACGACGGCGAGCGCCGTCGAGTGCGTCCAGCATCAGCGGTGGGGCGAGCGGCTGCCGCCGACCTCGGTTACGGCGTGGGCCCTGGGCGTTGGCGGCGAGCTCCTCTTCGTGTCGTATTGCAATCTCCATGCGTTTGCAATAGCTCGGTCGAGTCGCAGGAAGGCAGGTCGAAACCGGTCCTGAAGGGCTGGCCGGCACCGCCGTCGGAGTCGACGGAATGCCTGCTGGAAGTAACGCTGTTTCATGGCAAATCGAATCGATAGGAGGGTCATGCTGGATGTCGTTGTGGTAGGTGCCGGCAGCGCAGGCCTGAGTGCGGCCCTCGTTCTTGGTCGCGCGAGGCGGCGCACCCTGGTATTGGATGGTGGACCTCCGCGCAATGCGCCGTCACCAGCGGCTCACAGCTTCTTCACGCGCGACGGCGCCTCGCCGCTCGAACTGCTCGTCCTCGGTCGCGATCAGCTACGCCCCTACACGAGCGTTCACATGACATCCGCACGGGCCATGCTGATAGAGCGATCAGGCGAGAATTTCATGGTGCGGCTGGACGATGGAAGCATTGAATCCGCAAGGCGGGTTCTGCTTGCCACGGGAGTGGTGGACGAATTGCCCACGATCGAAGGTATCGATCGCCTCTGGGGGAAGGGCGTCCTCCATTGTCCCTTCTGCCATGGTTGGGAGGTGCGCGATGCGCCGTTCGCAGTTTATGGCCGTGGACGGGAGAGCATTGAGTTTGCCCGACTGCTTCTCGGTTGGAGCCGCGACCTTGTTCTCTGCTCGGATGGCCCAGCGGGTCTCGATCACGACGATCGGGCCTTTCTGAGTCGTCATGGGATCGGCCTGAGAGAAGAGCGCATTGTCCGGTTGGAGGGCGAATCCGGTCTGGAGTGGATTGTCCTCTCCGATGGTTGCGTGCTCGAGCGCAGGGCGATGTTCGTGCGGCCGCCCCAGGGTCCTGGTAGCGATCTTTCAAGACAATTGGCTTGTGAGCACACCGATGACGGAAGCGTCCGCGTGAACGACGATGGACAGACCTCCGTGCGCGGGGTGTATGCCGCTGGCGACATGACCACGCATGCCCAGCAAGTGGTCCTGGCGGCTGCCAGCGGAGCACGGGCCGCGATCTCGATTCAACGCGCGCTTGTCGCCGAGGATTATGTGTGATGTGGATACACGTCACGCAGTGGAGTATCCGGCTTGCCTGACCAAGTCAGAGCCATGCGTGCCCGCGTTAGACCCGGGCTGCGATCAACGGACTGGACGATTCAGGGATTGCCGATGGCGATGGTCATGTATCGCTCGCAACACGCCACCTGCTCACAAGTGCACGAATCGACCAATCGTACGACCACGCTCATTGCGGAGACGTTGCTCGTCCACAGGGATTGGGCCACTGAGCGCAACGAAACGCGCGCTTGCAGCAGCGCCGGCGATGATCGGGAGCGCTTCGCATCCGCAACCCGCGATCATCACCGTTCGCCGCCACGAGCATCCACTACACTTCCGCTGCGATCGGCCCTGCGGTTGCGCGTAACCTAACGCACGCTTACAGCCCGGCGGGCTCCATTTCGCTCCACGCAGCGATGATATCGACGATGCCCTCCGCCGGCTCCGCTCCCGTCTCCCAGTCGACCGGTGAGCCCGCGTCCAGCAGCAGCCGCGCGACCGCCGCGTGATCGCGACCCTCGCGCGCGTTGCGTGATCCCTCGGCCGCCCATATCGAGCGGCTGGCCGTGGAATTCGCGATCGCGCGCGGACACCGATGCTCCGTGCGCGAGCAGAACACGAACCGCGTCCGGCCAGCCTTCCATTGCGGCCACGTGGAGCGCTGTCTTGCCGATCGACGCGTCAGGGCGGTTCGTGTCGAAACCGCACGCCAGCATCGCCTCGAGCGCCATGTGTCGCCGCGCTCCGCCGCCTGGTAGAGCACGTTGTAATGCTCGTCGCCGATCTCGTCGCGGAGCGCGGGGCGGGCGGCGAGCATTGCCTCGGCGGCCGCACGGTCGCCGCGACTGCACGAGGCGACGAGCCTGTCCACGGCGGACAACTCGGGTGACGCGCCGTGCGCGAGCAACCACTCGGCGACGGCGCGATTGCCTGCCAGCTCCGCGACCGCGTAGGGCGTGCGGCCGGCTGCGGACCGGCGCGACACATTGGCGCCGTTGCTCACGAGGGCATCGGCAAGCGACACGTCCCAGCTGCGCGCCACCACGTGCAGCGGCGTCTCACCATTCGCGGCAAAGACCGGATCGGGATCCGCGCCATGCTGCAGCAGCCAGTGCGCGCCGTCCGACGTGCCCGCCCAGGTGAGCGCCGCATAGAGCGACGCTGCGCCGTCCGTGGCCCAGGGCTGATTCACGTCGGCGCCGTGCGCGACGAGTCGCTCGAGTACGGGGATGTCGCCCGCGCCCACCGGAGCGGCAGCGTGACGCCATCGTTCGGGATCCGCTCCCGCGTCGAGCAGCAGCTCCACGAGTGGCAGGACGCGCGTCATGCGAGCAGCACCCCACAGCACGGGGCGGTGCACGCCGTGGTGGAGCCACGGAAACCGCGTGTCAGGATCTGCGCCGAGGGCGATGAGGCGTCGCGCGATGACGACGAGTCCCTCGCGTCGCATTTCATTGTCGTGCGCCGCGGAGTGTGGCAGACGTAGAGGAGCGGCTCCCACGCGCGCGGCCCGCCGGGGAGGTGGCGAGCGTGGGCTGCGTGGCGAGCTGCGCCACGGCCGTTGCCGCGTCGCCGAGGAGGAGCGCTGTGTGAAAGCTCGCGCGCGCAATACCGGGGTGCAGCGCGAGGAGTCGTTCCGCGCGCTCGGTGCGGCCGTCGGTGGCCGCCTCGATGAACTGGACGACGGCGGCATCGAACGCGAGTGTCAGCGCCTCGACATGCTCACGCAGTTCGTTCCATGATGTGAAGCCGTGCTCGCGGGCAATCACTGACTGCGCGTCGTGCAGTGCGAGCGGCGCGCGGGTGAGCGCGGCATCGGATGTGGCGGCGTACGCCGGAAGGGTGCGGAAGCGACTGAGGGCGCCGAGGTCTTTCGCGCGAGCGTCGCGGAGCAGGTCCTTCGCCAGCCGCTTGAGCTGGTCGAGGCTGGGGCGGGACGGCAGCTGCCTGGCTGTCATAGTTCCTCCATGCTGAGAGCCAGCGGTCCGCAAGCCGGCCAGCACGGAGACAGCCGTGCCATGAACTCGATTCAGGGGGTGGACTCAGTCCTTCGCGCGGACCCGCGGGCGCCCCGGGCGCACCCGGCAACGTTGCCGGCGAGGGGACTGGAAGTCAAGCGTGTGGGTGCCCGGCTCCCTTTAATGCCCCCTCCATTGCGCTCATCCCCCGAATCCTGAGGTCATTTCTCAATAGGATCTCCGCCCACGAGGACATTAACCGATTTGTGTGGCCCAATCGCTGTACTGTAGCAGCGGATTCAGATTCCGCAGTGATGTGCGGAATGCATGAACGGTCAAATGGCGATGTCGCTTCGATCGTTGGAAGGTGACGTCGCTCCCTTCTTGCTCCACGGTGAAGGTTCGACTCAATTTGGGCTGCACCGCAAAGCGGCAAGTGATCTCATCAGCATCGATGCGGCAACTGCGCGGCGGCCGGGGTGGTAGTTTGGGAGTGCGCCGACCGGCCCGCGCCACGAGCGGCTCGAACCCGTCGCGAAACCGCCATCACGCCAACGGAACCCAGTACACATTGGATTTCGAGAACGGGCCACGATTCAGCCCGAGCGCGCCGTGGACCTGAGGGCGCCGAGGAGAATGGATCCTGACGCCTGCGAACCTCGGTCTCCCGCAAGAGGAGCTCCGGCAAGGTTTCGCAGGCATGCGTGACTTACAGAACATGACGCCTGTCACGAAACGTCGGCGGTCCAGAGGCCCAACGACCGCCATGGCCGCTGAGCGGTTACAAGGACGCGCATGATCCTGGCCCAAGCTGGGGACGGCGCGTGCCAGATGAGGCAGTGTTAGGTACCTGCATCCGGGCGACTCGTGCGAGGCAGGGGGTACAAGGGTGTTGGCCTGCCGAGAACCGCGTCCCCGATCCGGTTTGCTCATTGGCAGGCGACGCATGTTAGAATAACGCAGGTTCGCATTCGAACTGCGGCGGGGGTTCCAACCGAGTCAGTATGAGGAGGTCTCGATGAGTCCAAAGAAGTCGACGCAGAAGGCCACCAGAAGCACCCCGGGGAAGGCAACGCAAGCGTCCCGCAGGAGCACCACGGCGAGCAACAAGAAGTCCAGGGGATTTACGGACGAGGAACGAGATGCGATGAAGGAGCGCGCGCAAGAGCTGAAGGCGAGATGCGCGGCGGCGCGGGCGCGAACAAGGCGGACGGGGAAGGCGAGGTGCTGGCGAAGATCGCCGAGATGAAGGGACCGGATCAGGCCATGGCCAGGCGGCTCCATGCTGTCATCAAAGCCAGCGCGCCAGCCCTCTCGCCGAAAACCTGGTACGGGATGCCCGCGTATGCCAGGGACGGCAAGGTCGTCTGCTTCTTCCAAAGCGCGCAGAAGTTCAAATCGAGGTACGCGACGTTCGGCTTCAACGACGCGGCAAACCTCGACGAAGGCGGCATGTGGCCGACCGGCTTCGCGCTCAAGGAGTTGACCGCCGCTGAAGAGGCCAGGATCGGCGCACTCGTGAAGAAAGCGGTGAGCTGAAGACCGATCGCGCGATCAGGCTCTGCGAGCAAAATGGGTTCATCCTGAGCCGTGTCGTGTTGCCGTCACGACCCGAGCTGGAGCCGGATGTGGTAGCGCGGTACGTCCGGATCTGTGGAGGGAGCGGTGCCCAACCACTGTCGCTGCTCCGACAACGGTCGGCGGAATGAGATCGAACAGGAAACCAACAGCGTCCAGGCATGCGGTGTTCGAGACCAGGCGCGAATCAGGAGCAGCGCGCACCGTGAGCGTTGACGCTGTGAGGGTCGTGCGTGCAGATTTCCCGGCAGACCGGTTGCCCACCATGATTCCACGATCCAAGTGACAAGCGTGTGTGGCATTGATGACCCGATAATCTTCGGCGGCAGCGGCAGTCGTCGGCTGACGAAGGCGATCTGCGAACACCTCCGCGTTCCGCCCGGCGACTGTGAAGTCACACGCTTCTCCGAAGGCAACCTGTTCGTCCGCGTCAACGAGAATGTCCGCGGTCGTCACGTCTACATTGTTCAGTCCACCGCCTTCCCGGTAAATGACAATCTTGTCGAGCTCCTCTTCTGGATCGACGCGCTCAAGCGGGCCAGTGCCGAATCGGTCACGGCGATCGTCCCCTACTTCAGTTACGCGAAGGGCGACAAGAAGGACGAGCCTCGCGTGTCGATCCGGGCTCGAGTGTGCGCCGACGCAATCGAAGCAGCAGGCGTCGACCGAGTTGTGACCCTGGACTTGCACGCTCCGCAGATCCAGGGCTTCTTTCGTGTGCCGGTGGATGATCTCTACGCCCTCCCGGTTCTCTGCGAGGCAATCCGGGCCAAATCGTTCAAGAGTCCTGTCGTGGTTTCGCCGGATGCAGGCTTCGCCAAGAAGGCTCGACGATTTGCTACGGCCCTGGGAGCGCCGTTGGCCATTGCGGACAAGGAGCGCGTTGACCATGCCGAGCATGCCGAGGTGCTCGAGATCATAGGGGATGTGATGGACAAAACCGCCCTGGTCGTTGATGACTTTTCAATCTCGGGCGGTACGCTGTGTGAAGTGGCGGAGAAGCTCCTGGATCGAGGAGCACGGGAAGTGCATGTGGCCTTGTCGCATGGCGTGTTCGCGACGGGAGCCATGAGTCGTCTCGCCCGCAGCAGGATCGCGTCCGTATTGATCACCGATTCGGTCGAGACACAGCCGGAGCCGCTGATCGACCGCATTGAGATTGTTTCGGTTGCGCCCCTTTTTGCCGAGGCGATCCGACGGATCCACGCTCGCGAAAGCATCAGCGTGCTCTTCCGGGATCCGTAGCCGATGCAAGGGCAGAGGGCACGGCGTCGCACACGGACCGAGCATACATCCGGGTCCGTGATCGGAGAGGTCAGGACTCGTCCGAAGGATTCGGCGGAGTGGATCTCATGCACGTGATCAACAGCGCTGCTCCCCAGTTCCTGGTCGGCAATCTCGAAGACGCCATCGCGTTCTACGAGGATCGCCTCGGCTTCACCACCGACTTTGTCTATGACAATTTCTACGCCGGCATCACGCGAGACGGAGCCTCGATCCACCTCAAGTGTGCTATCAAGCTGGAAGCCGAACGCGCTCACCGTAAGTCGGAAGAGCATTCGGACGCCTTCCTGAATGTCTCAGGCGTGCGCGAGCTGCATGACGAGCTGGTCGGCCGCGGCGTCACAATAGCCAAGCCCCTCGAGAAGCGGCCCTGGGGCGCTGTTGATTTCTACGTGCTGGATCCGGATGGGAACATCCTCTGCTTCTCAGAGGCCGCCTAGCGGCTGACGCTGGCTGATCCGTACCGCGCGTTGCAGCTGACCCTGGGTCCTTCCTGCAATCATTCCATTGCTGTCTCGAACTGGCTGTCAAGCATGGGGATTTCATTTGCATCCGAGCTATGGATTTGCAGGGTGAACCCAGGCTGTACAACGAGCTGAGCGAGCTGTGGCAGTTTGTCAGCCCGCCCGCCAACTACGTGGAGGAAGCGGCCACCTTCCGCCGCCGTCTCGCGCGGCACGGCGTCGGGCCGGGTGGCAGCATTCTGCACCTTGGCTCCGGTGGTGGTTCGATCGACTACCATCTCAAGCAGACGTATCGCGTCACCGGCGTCGATCGCAGCGCGGCGATGCTGGCTCTGGCGCGCGGCATCAACCCCGAGGTGGAGTATCTGGAAGGCGACATCCGCGACGTGCGTCTTGATCGCATCTTCGATGCGGTGCTCGTGCACGACGCGATCAGCTACATGCAATCGATGGAGGAACTCGAGAAAGCGTATCGGACCGCGGCGGAGCATCTGGCGGTGGGCGGCCTTATGATCGCGCTGCCCGAGGAGCTGCGGTCACGGATCTCTCCGGACCGGGTGGATATCGACACGCATGTGGCCGCGGACGGCCGGGTGGTGACGGTGATCGAGTTCGACCATGATGCCGATCCCTCGGACCATGCGTTCGAGTCCGTGTTCGTGTTTCTGATTCGCGAGGGCAGCGAGCTGCGGGTCGAAGTGGATCGCCATCCGCAGGGCGTCTTCACGCTGGACGAATTCCTCGCCGCCATGCACAGCGCCGGCTTCGAGGCGAGGGCGGAGGCGTGGGAGCTCAGCGACTGGCAGCCCGGACGCGAAGTGCCCCTGATCACCGCGGTCCGACGCAAGTAGCCCGTACGCCGGGGAGCCGGACCTTCCAGACATGGCCGGCGCGGCTGCGTTTCGCTGGAAGTCGACGATGCCAATGCGTACGTTCAGGAGTGGAGCCGCAAGGTCGAAGTGCTGAGGCCGCCACGGAACGAACCATGGGGTGCGGCACATTCGATCTGCACGATCCTTTCGACAACACCATTTTCGTGATGGGCCGACGACGTAGCTCGATCCTGCGCGCACTGCCGGGCGTACACTGCGACGATCCAGGAAGCGGGGTGAGGATGAACCAGACACGCAGCGGCGTTCTCAATGCGATCGGCAACACGCCGCTCGTCGAGCTCAGGCGAGTCGTGCCGAGCGGCTCGGCCCGCGTCGTGGCCAAGCTGGAATCGGCGAACCCGACAGGAAGCATGAAGGACCGCATGGCGCGTGCACTGGTCGAGCACGCGGCCGCCGATGGCCGGCTGCCCGAGGGCGGCACAGTCGTGGAATACACCGCGGGTACGACGGGCATCTCGCTGGCGTTCGTGTGCGCGGCCCTCGGCTACAAGGCGCATTTCGTGTTCTCCGATGCATTCAGTGAGGAAAAGCGGGCAACCATGCGTGCGTATGGCGCCACCATCACCGACGTGCGCAGCGATAACAGGAAGATTACGGAATCGCTCATCAGGCAGATGATCACAACGGCCGGCGAAATCAGTCGCCAACCGGGCCACTGGTGGTGCGATCAGCTGAACAACCGCGACGGTGAGATCGGCTACGCACCGCTGGGCGAGGAACTGTGGCAGCAGGCGGACGGCCGCGTGAACGCGTTCGTCCACGCGGTCAGCACGGCGCATTCCATACACGGCACTGCGCATGCGCTGCGGCAACACAATGCGCACCTTCACGTGGTCGCGGTCGAGCCGGCCGAATCCGCGGTGCTCTCGGGCCAGCCCTCGGGCTCGCACCAGATCGAGGGCATCGGCATCGGGTTCGTGCCGCCACTCTGGAAGCCGGCTGAAGTCGACGAGATCCAGACTGTCGCGACCCGGGAAGCGAAGGACATGGCGAGGACGCTGGCGAGAGAGGAAGGCATATTCGCGGGCACGTCCAGCGGCGCCAACGTCGTCGCCGCACTGCGACTCGCGGCCCGCCTCGGTCCGGACGCGACGGTCGCCACGATCCTGGTCGACTCGGGCCTGCGCTACGTGAGCACGGACGTCTTCCGCGCCTGACTCGCCGGCAGCGCTGCCGCTGCTGATCGGCACGCGGGCGGCTCCCGGCGGCGCCAACGCACTAACAGCCAGTCATCACAGCGGATGGTAGACGAGTGAGCATACCCGTGCTGCTGGCCTGGAGCGGCGGCAAGGACAGCACCATGGCGCTCGCCGCAATGCGCGCGGACCCGGGCTTCGAGGTTGTCGGTCTGCTGACGACGGTGACGGCGGATTACGATCGCGTGAGTATGCACGGCATCCGGCGCTCGATCCTCGAGGCGCAGGCGGTGAGACTCGGGTTGCCAGTGTTCCAGGCGGTTGTGGCCGCGGCTTCGAGCAATTCGGCCTACGACGCGGCGTGGGGCGATGCGCTGGAGCGGGCGCGGCGCGAACTGGGCCCGGTCGAGCACGTCGCGTACGGCGATCTGTTCCTCGAGGATGTGCGCGAGTATCGCGAGCTGCAGGCAAAGGCTCTGGGCTACACGCCGTTGCTGCCGCTCTGGGGTCGCGACACGACTGAGCTGGCGCGGGACTTCGTGGCCGCCGGTCATGAGGCATGGCTCACCTGCGTGGACACGACGCAGCTGTCGGCGGAGTTCGCGGGGCGCCGGTTCGATCGCGCATTGCTCGAGGATCTGCCCGCGTCCGTGGATCCGTGCGGCGAACGCGGTGAATTCCACACCTGTCTGACCGGCGGGCCGTGTCTCGAGAGTCGCATTGCGGTGGTCCGCGGCGAACGTGTGCTTCGCGACGGCCGCTTCGAGTACTGCGATTTCCAGCTGGCGGCGGAGCCCGCCACATTGCACGCAAACTGAGTGATCGCTCTTGCGAACTGATCGAAACGCGTCGGCTGACGTTCACAATCGCCCCCGGGCATTGCTGGTTTCCCGGAGCAGGCTGATTTCGAATGTCGACCTGCGCTGCAGGCGTCCGGGATGACCTCGAAGAAGCCTCGCGCGCGGGCACGTGCGGCCGTCACTTTTGCAACGGTGAGCGAAATGGGCCGGAGCCTGCCGGGCGTCGAAGAGGGTCGGTCGTATGGAACCGCCGCGCTGAAGGTGCGTGGCAAACTCATCGCGCGACTGCGGGAAGACATTGACACGCTGGTGGTGCGCACCGACTTCATCGAGCGCGAACACCTGCTCCGAGCCATGCCCGCTGTGTTCTACCTGACGGATCACTATCGCGACTACCCCTGGGTGCTGGTTCGACTGTCAGCTGTCAGCCGCGAGCAGCTGCAGGAACTGCTGGTCGAAGCCTGGCGGCGCGTCGCACCCAGGCGGCTGTTAGCGGAGTACGAGGCGGCGGTCAAACCGGGCGGCGGTCGTGCCGGACGGCCTCAGTCGTAAGCGATCAGGTGATGGGATCGGCTCCGGACAACGGGATCGTCGCGGCGAGCCGTGTCAGACCGGACATGCGATGCGTTTGCCTCGCCGCAAGCCGCATCTCGATATTCTGAGAAAACGCGAGTCGACAGCGGTGGGAATCGTACTGGAAGCGATCTTCGAGGCCGTACTGGCCGGTCCCGGCGAGGTGCGCCGAGTCCTGCGGTCTGCTCCGGCGGCTGCAGCTAACCGTGTGTCAGGCGATGTGCTGATTCCGTCGATCCCGCACTGGCTGTACTCGGGGGACTCGCCGTTGCACCTGGCCGCCGCCGCACTGCAGCTCGAGGCGGTCGCAATCCTGCTGGAATCCGGCGCGGTCGCGAACGCCACGAACCGGCGCGGTGCAACGGCTCTGCACTATGCGTGCGATGCGCGGCCGCGCACGCGCGGCGTCTGGAACCCCGAGGCTCAGGCCGCGATCATTGACGCACTCGTCCAGGCGGGCGCGGAGTTGAACCACCGCGACCGTGGCGGCGCGACACCGCTGCATCGCGCCGTGCGCGCGCGTGGCACCGCGGCGGTGCGCAAGCTGGTGGAGCTCGGAGCCAGGACGGACCTCCGCTTGCGCACACGCGGGTCCACACCGCTACACCTCGCCGCGCGCTCGACCGGCGCCGGCGGCACCGCAGGCACGCTCGTGGAGGACCTCGAGATCATTCGGTCTCCTGCGCGAGCATGGCGCTGACCTGGACGCCCGGGATTTGCAGGATCGTACGCCGCACGATCGTGCGGGCAACCACCGCATCGCGGACGCACTCCGCATTGAGTCGGGCGAATCACACGCACGGTAGGCGGGTCACCGCTCGGGGCGACCTGACGGGCCGCCCCTTCGGCGTGTGGGGGATCCGCCGCTGGCGTCAGCGAAAACGCACGCCGCCGCGCATTACGAAGACGATCCGTTTCACGGCCGCAATGTCCTGCGACGGATCGCCGTCGGTCGCGATCAGGTCTGCTGCGTAGCCCGGAGCCACGCGACCGAGCCGGTCGCCCATACCGAGTGCTTCGGCCGCAGCGGATGTCGCCGACACGATCGCCTGCATTGGTGACTGGCCGGCTCCCACGCGACATGGCAGCTCCTCCGCATTGCGCCCGTGTGCAAGCGCGACCGCATCGGTACCGAACACGATCTTCAGGCCGGGTGTGTGCAGTGCCCGCGCGAACATTGCCCGCGCCACCGGCAGTGCATTCCTGAGCGGCTCCAACGTGGCGTCGGTGAACCCGTACGCGTCGGGATGATCGATGTAGTTCTGGAAGACGAGACAGACCTGCGGGTCGAAGATCGTGCCGTGTTGCGCCATCAACTGAAGTTCCGCATCCGTCGCGAAGGTGCCGTGTTCGATCTGCGTGCAACCGGCCAGCGTGGCGGCGCGCACGCTCTCGGCGCTGATGGCGTGCACGAGTGTGCGCAGCCCGAGCGACTTCGCCTCCGAGCAGATGGCATTGAGCTGCGCATCGGACAATGTGCGTGCGCCGCCCGCCCCGAGTCCCGAGGACGCGAACAGCTTGATGAGATCGGCGCCGCTCGCCGCGAGCCCGCGCACCATGACCCGGAAGGAATCGGGCGGGACGCGCGTGTCGCTCAGCTGCGTGACGGAGGTGAGCAGGCGTGGTCCCGGGATCTCGCCACGCGCGATCGCATTGCGCAGGTCGATGTCCTCCGGACCGCCGACGCTCTGAATCGTCGTGAACCCGGCCATCAGCGTAGCGTAGAGGTTGCCCGCACGGGCGAGCGCGGCCTGCGCCGGCGTGTCGCCGTTGCGCGGCGAGTTTCGCTTGCCGTTGCGATCCACATACCAGCCCGGATGCGTGTGTGCATCGATCAGACCGGGCAGCAGCGTGGCGTTGCCGAGCTCGATGCGGGCCGCGCCGGGCGCGTCAGGGGACGATGTCGCCACCCGCTCGATACGGCCGCCGCGCACGACGAGCCAGGCGTTGTGCAGCGAGCCGCCCACACCGTCCAGCACGGTGGCCGCATGAATGACGGTTGTCGTCTCCGCTGATGTCTGCTGCGCGATCGCGGCGCACGGCCAGAAGCTGGCAACGGCCGCCAGCACACGCGTCAGTGAACGCAACCCGTGATGCATTGCACTCTCCTTGCGGGTCACTGCGCCGGAAGATTCCGCCGCCCGAAGGTCAGAGTCAACCGATGTCGGGGTCCGCATCGGCCTGGTCAGTACGGACGAACCGCTGCCCCCGACGGTCCGGGTCGGTACCCGTACCTTGATCAGATTCCCGATCCGCTCGAGAAGCATCTGCAGCAGTGGGGCGGTGTTGCCAACGTGACGTTCTACCGCATCCAGGCGTTTCCGAGCGCCGCCAGCAAGTCCATCCACGACTCTCCGGACAGCAATGTCGATTAGCGGGCGCCCGGGTTCACCCGAAGGATCGTGGGGACGGGTCAGGGTCGCCCAACGCCTTGTCACCGGATCGTTCAGGAGGCGCCGTCAGAGCAGCGCCGCCGCTGTTGACGCCCCCGACGGGTCCGCGTAACATTGCGTCCGGCTCACGCCTGCCGGGGCACGGCCCGATCGGTCGAAATCCGGCGTTAGTCGTATCCTGCCCCTCTCGCGGAGGTTGGTTCATGCTGCGCAAGCTGCTGCTGGGGATCGGCGGCGTGCTCGCTCTGGTCATTGTGTGTGGCGCGATCTTCGTTGCCACGCGCCAGCACCTCACGTTCGATGCGCCGTATCCCGACGTCAGCGCATTGAAAGACTCCGCCATCATCGGCCGAGGGCGCTACATTGTGCGCGATGTCGCTCCCTGCGCCTCCTGCCACGGCGATCCGGCGCAGCGTGAGGCCAACATGAAAGGCGAGGACGTGCCGCTGAGCGGCGGCTTCTTCTTCGCCATTCCGCCGGGCACGTTCTACGCACGCAACCTCACGCCGGACAGCGCCACGGGTCTGGGCGCGGTTTCCGATCGCGCCATCGCGCGGGCGCTGCGCTACGGCGTGGGTCATGACGGCCGCGCGCTGCTGCCGTTCATGGAGATGCAGGGTCTCTCCGACGATGATCTCGAGGCGGTCGTGTCCTACCTGCGCACACTGCCGCCCGTCCGCAATCCAGTGCCGCCGCATCACTACACGCTGCTCGGCAAAGTGCTGCGGGCGACACTGCTGGCGAAGCCGGTCGGCCCATCCTCGCAGCCGCCGGCCAGCGCGCCGCGCGGTGCGACACTGGAGTCAGGACGCTATCTGGTCGAGTCGGTCGCGCTGTGCTGGGCCTGCCACACGCAGCGCAGTCAGCAGACCGGCGCGCTCATCGGCCCGCGCTTCGGTGGCGCCACGGGGTTCACGGAATCCGACGATCCGGCGCATTCATGGTCGCCGCCCAACATCACGAGCGATCCGGAAACAGGGCGTTTGGGCAAGATGACGGAGGACCAGTTCGTCCTGCGCTTCCGGCAGGGCCGCATCATCGCGGGCTCGCCCATGCCGTGGCAGGCGTTCTCACGCCTGGCCGAGGAAGATCTGCGCGCGATCTACCGCTATCTGAAGAGTGTGCCGCCCGTAAAGCGTGATGTGGGTCCGGCGATGGTGACCGCCGGCAAGCAGTGATGCCTGCCCGACGCGGGTCCGCCCGGTTCCGTCGACGCCGGCACGTGAGCAACTGAGACGTCCGGCGCATGCTGGCTGGCACGCGAACGCTCTGAAGGCGAATTCACAGCCCGTTGAAAAGGGCAGGGGAGGCCAGGCGGAGTAACAGGTCCCGACCCACGACGGAGTCGTCATGCGGCAGCGTCTTCGGAGTCGATGTCCAGTTGCCGTTGCGGCTTGCTTTGGAACCGCGCTGGCGGGCTGCACAAACGCGCCGGTGCAGGAGAGCAGACCAACCGGAGAAGTCGTCTTTGTCACGCAGGCAGCAGGCGATTTCGAAATCGCTCGCCACGCGTTCAGCACCGGCAGAACAACCATTGTCGCGCCATCCCGGGCCTTGACTATGTGCCGAGCTGGACCCGCGATGGCAAGGAAATCCTGTTCTACCCGGACCGCGGCGGCAACTGGGACGTGTACGTCATGAAGGCGGATGGATCGTCACTGCAGAACCTGACGCGCCATCCGAGCCGGGACATGAACCCGTCCGCGGGTCCCGAAGGACGCATCACATTCGTCTCAGCCGTGATGGGGACCGCGACATCTACATCATGGATGGGGATGGAGCGCGACCCCATCCCATAACCCGCAACGATGCGCTGGATGACATGCCATTTCATTTGCGACGCGAGCGGCGCCAACCTGCGACAGATCCCGAACGGCGTACCCGATGAACGGCGCCCGCGCTGGTCCCCGAGTGGCGCGTGGCTGGTGATCACCGGCGCAACTGGCGCACACTCCGCCCCGAATACAGACCTCTGGGTTGCCCGCATCGACGGTCCCCGGCGGCAGCGCGTGACGCAGGAAGACACTCGCCAGGAATACGCCAGCTGGCGTCCGGCCTCCCCGAAATGATCCACCCGTCGCGAATCGACAGGCGCGAGCCAGCCTTCTCCTAACACATGGTTGCGCTCCTCTGACCGGCTCGGATCGACGCTGCCTGGCTCTCACGCGCGGAGCCGGTCGCGGATCACCGGAGCATGGGCCGCCCATTGGTTCCATGCGCCCGGATTCCGGCTGCATTCTGGTCCAGCGCGCGCCGCTGTCCCGGGCTCCCCTCGGCAGGTAGCTTCAGGGAAAGGCTGGTGAGTCGGACCCCTTCATTGCGGACAGATGGACGATCCCCTGGATGTCATCGCAGTGCGCGTGCTCGGGTCGCTCATGGAGAAGCAGGTCACGACGCCCGACAACTACCCGCTCACCCTGAACGCGCTGGTGGCGGCGTGCAACCAGACGTCGAACCGCGACCCGGTTCTCGTGGCCGACGATGCCGCCGTGTCGGAGAGCCTGAAGACGCTTGCCCGGCGGTCGCTCGTCCGCGAGGTGTACCGCAATGACTCCCGAGCAAAGCGTTATCGCCATTTGATGGAAGAGACGATGCACCTGCATCCGGCCGAGATGGCCGTCATGTGCGTGCTCATGGTGCGAGGCCCCCAGACCGCAGGCGAGATCCGGACTCGATCCTCGCGGCTGTTCGAGTTCGTGGACCTCGCCCAGGTGGATGTGACACTGCAGGCGTTGATGACGTTGGCAACACCGCTTGTCAGCGAACTGCCGCGGCGGCCAGGGCAGAAGGAGACGCGGTATGCGCACCTGCTGTCAGGCGAGCCGCAGACAGTCCCGACCGAGGCCGGTCGGGTCGATCCCGTGGAGACGGATCGGGTCGAAGCCCTCGAACAGGCGGTCGATGCGTTACGCGCCGAAGTGGCGGAACTCCGCACGCGCCTCGAGGAGTTCAGGCGCGAGTTTCAGTAGGCTGGTCAGGGCGGCCTGGTTCTGGCTGGCAGGTGCGGGTCGTGTTCCCGACCGGCGGGAGCAGTCTGCATTTAACACGTCGTTTCGCGCGCCGGCCTGCCGGCTCACGCCCGGTTCACGGTGAGTGAGGCGAGCGTACATGGCCGGCACAATGCCCGCCGCCCTGACGGTCGGCTCCGGCCCGTCGGGACTCGCTGCGACGTGATCGGCGGCGGGTCGCGCCACGACGAGGCGTTGCCGCCGAATCGGAAGTGACCGCGTCGTCGCGGCGTTTGACTCTGTAAGGCAGAGCACTCTATCATACTCCCGGCCCCGAACACGAGAGATCAAGCCCATGCAACCGACGGCGCAGCGGATTCTCGCGTCCCTGGATGATCCCGAGGGTCTCGAAGCCCTCTATCGGCAGGATCCGGAGTCCTTTCGCGACGCCCTCGATGAGGCGTCCCGTGCGGCGCAGGATTCGATTGCGCTACGCGTCTGGCGGGCAAGGCTCGAGTACAGTGAGCCGGCGCGTGGAGCCGGGAGACGCCGCTTGTGGCAGGCGATCGCGATCGGCCTTGGCGTCGGCGCGCTGGTCCGGGTCCCGGCGATCTGGCTCGGCGAGGCGTGGTACTACCCGCGCATCGCCCCGTCATTGGTCATCCTGGCGCTGGCCGCGTATTTCTGGCTCGAGCATCGAAACCGACGAGTGATGATTGCCGGTCTGGCGTCAGCCGCGATCGTCACCGCGTACGCCGCTCTTCTGCCTGGTGGTACGCATCCCACGGATTCCGTGGTGATGGCCCTGCTTCACCTGCCGATCCTGATGTGGGCTTTCCTGGGATTCGTCTTCACAGGCACCTCCTGGCGCGATCCCGAACCGCGGATACGCTACATACGCTATAACGGCGAGTTGCTGATCCTGGCGAGCCTGGTGGGCCTGGGCGGGATCGTCTTCAGCGGGATCACGGTGGCACTATTCGATCTGATTTCAAGAAACTCCGCCGACTGGTACTTCGCACAATGTCGGCGTGGTGGGGGCGGCCGCCGTGCCGGTGGCGGGTACCTACCTGTACGACGTTGTCTTCAAGAGGCGCACGGGGATTGCGTCGGTGCTCGCTCGTGCCTTTGCCCCCCTCTTCCTGGTAATGACCGCTACCTACCTCGCCGTCGCGTTCCTTGGCGGGCACAACCCGTTCGTGGACCGTCAATTCCTCATCACCTGCAACGGACTTCTGCTCGTCGTGCTGGGAATGACGGTCTTCTCGATTGCCGAGCGTGGGGGGCAGGCCGAAGTGGGATGGATGGACTACGTCAACGTGGCACTGCTCGTCATCACACTGGTCATCGACGTCATTGCGCTCTCGGCCATTGTCTTCCGACTCACCTCGTACGGACTCACGCCAAACCGTGTGGTGGTACTCGGCGCCAACCTCGTCGTCATGACCCATCTCGCATGGACGTGCCGAGCCTACATCGGCCTCATCCGGGGAAAGGGCTCCGCCGGCGGCGTCCAGCAGGCAGTGGCTGGCTACCTTCCCGTCTACGTCGGCTGGGCAGCGCTTGTCGCGTTCGTCCTGCCTCTCGTGTTCCATTTCACCTGAGATACGGCGGTCCGGCCGGGAAGACGGTCGCATGGCCCGCGGGCAGGGCGCGGTCTAACACGGAATTTGCGCACCGCGACCTGACGGCCGCCGGCCGCGAGCCTGGCGGCGGTCTCAGGACGGCCGGTCCGCGCCAGGCGCGAGCGCTGCAACCGATGGCCACGCGAGAGCATTCTCGCGCAGACGGGTATCGCAGCGAGTCAATGGAAGCACTGCAGCGTACGCCCGTCACCATGTTGTCATGTGCACGGAGCCACTATAGCTCGGCGTCGTGAACGATCTGACGTGCGAATCACGGGGGGAAACATGCGTGGCATCGCTCTCATTTGTGCATTGACCGTCGCGCAAGCCGCGGCGGCGCAAACGCCCACCGCGTACCGCATCACGCACACCTACGTCCTCGGGGGTGACGGTAGCTGGGACTACGTCACGCCAGATCCGCCGCGGCATCGTGTCTTCATTGGGCGGCAGAACCGGGTCATGGTTGTGGACGTGGTCGACGGTCGGCTGCTCGGGGAGGTGCCCGAGATTCACGGCGCACACGGTGTCGCGCTGGTGGAAGCGGCACATCATGGATTCGCCACGTCCGGCAACGACAGCTCCGTGGTGATGTTCGATCCTTCCACGTTCCGCGTGCTCGGTCGCATTCCTGCAGCAGAGGATGCCGATGCCATCGTCTTTGATGCGGTGTCGAATCACGTGTTCACGTTCAATGGCGATGCCCACTCCTCCACGGTGGTGGACCCCGGGCCGGGCCGGCTCGTCACGAACATTCCACTCGCCGGGAAACCGGAGTCCGGGGTCGCTGCGGGTAACGGCAAGCTCTACGTGAACATCGTCGACAATGGCGAAGTGGTGGAGATCGACGGGAAATCACTGAGCGTTACGCGGCGCTGGCCCACGGCACCCTGCCGGCAGCCTGTCGCCATGGCCATCGACACCGCGCACCACCGGCTGTTCAGCGGTTGCCGCAGTGGCGTCATGGCGATTTCCGATTACCAGGCCGGACGCGTGGTTGCGACTGCACCGATTGGTGCGGGGGTCGACGGCGCCGCCTACGATCCGAGAGCCGGCGATGCCTTTGCCTCGAATGCGGACGGCACGCTGACAGTGATTCACCAGGACGGACCCGACCAGTATCACGTCCTGCAGAACCTGCAGACTGAGCAGGGTGGCCGGAACATGGGTTTTGATCCAACTACGCATCGGCTCTACATCGTTGCCGCACGCTATGGCCCGACGCCTACGGATTCCACCGCAGCGAATCCCCGCCGCCGGCCGCCGATCGTTCCGGGGTCGTTCAAGATGATGGTGGTCGAGCGGGTGGCACAGCATCAGGCGCCCTGACCCCTGCTCTGCCGGCATTCGTGACCAGACTCATGCCGTGCCGCAGGACCAGCGTGCGTTCCAACGCTGCCTAACACGAGTTTGCGGCGGCTGCAGTGCCACGCCGGCGTGGCGGCGGACATGCTGAAAGCCGCGGGCTCGCCGGCGCGCAAGCGATAAGCGCTCAGAGGTGAAGCAGAAACACAGGCGCAGCTGCGGTCAGCCCGGCAACCAGTTGCAGGCCCAGAACGGCCATCGCCTGCCGCGGCGCTTGCGGCAGCCATCGGATTGCGAAGAAAGCGATGATCGGGAGCTGGCCGCCCATGAGGAGTTGCCAGATGTGGGCCGCGGCACCTTCATCGGCCTGGGGGAGAGCGGCGAGGCCGAACCCGGCAAGGGCCGCCAGCAGCGTGATCACTGCGGCCGCGGACATGGCCACGGGGAGGAACGCGCTCGGTTTCCGCATCATGGTGGCAACGCGCATGGCCGGGACTCCGTGCTGGCATCAAAGTTCTTGGCAACATGAAGTGAACTCGGCCGATACGCAAGACGGTTCGCGGGAAACGCTGTTCGGCCGACGGCATGACCGGAGTTGCGCCGAAACCAATGGCAAGTGCACGGAGGAATGCAGTCTGCTACACTGTCCCCGGTCTACCTCGATTCATCCTGCCGCCGTCTTTACGCGCACCCGCAGGGCCCTCAGCCCCTGCAGCTCCTGAAGGTCCTCCAGATCGAGCGATTCGACTTCGGGATGGAGAAACCCGGTCGACTGCAGATACTCGATGTATTCGCCGTATTCGACCGCCTCGCTGGCATTCGAGTAGACGATGGCGACGGTCTCCGGCTGCGTCAGCCGCTCGGCGGTTCCTTTGACGAGGGCCTTGTCGATCCGCTTTTTCATGATCTCGTAGCGAACGTTGTATGCCCCATTGACGTCGAACTGTTTCTCGTCGAGCCGGAAGCGGATCGAAAGGGGAACGTTCTGCACGAGGATGAGATGGGTCATGTCGAGCGGAACGCTCAGGCCGGGCTTCATGGCCGCGGTCCGGCGCGCGATCTCGCACAGCGTCAGAAGCTGCCACAGGCGAAGGTCCTTCAGATGGAGGGGATCGAACCGGCCGTCCTCGACGAGAGAGGCACCGACGTAGATCCCGAAATCGACGCCGTCGGTCTGGTGTTTCTCGAAGTAATGCGGGAACATTGCCTGTGCCTTCTGCTCCTCCTCCTCCAGATATGCCGAAATCAGCCGATTGATCGCCGCCACACTCTGCTCGAACTCCTTCCGCCGCCGGTAGATGATGCCGCGCTCCGGATCGAGGGCAGCACGGTAGCGGATCACCTGCTCCGTGACGTCGAGCGTTCATCTCGCCGAGATGATCGAATCGGGGCTCGATTTCGCGACGAAGGAAATCGAGAATCGTCGCCTCGTCGCCGGAGTCGATGCCAACGTCGAGTCGTTTCATTGCGCGCTCGATCCGGAATGCGATATTCTCGAGGACTGGACGCAGCCGCGACGTGATGGCGGCCCGCACGACTGCGAGCGCCAGGCGGAGATGCTCCTGAAGATCGGCGCGGATCGCGGCGTTCCGCTGGTGGGAGGAGCCACACAGATCGGAGACCGCATAGAGGGGATAGACATTATCGAAGATGATCTCTTCCACTTCCGGCGACCTGCCGCGCGATTCCTCCATCATCATCCGGTTGGCGGCGCGACGGAACCGCCACTCGATGGCCGGCTGGATCGCCGTGTACCGTTCGCGTATGATCGCCTGGATCCGGTTGTTCATCTCCTCTCGACTCCGCCGGAGTGCCATTGCAAACAACGGAGTTATCTCCCTGAGAGCTACCTCGGTCAGCACGGTGAGATCGGAAGGATTGGGAGATGCAAGGTTGAGCGTGCCGATCATCTCACGATCGTACCACAGTGGAACTACCAGCAGGTTTCGCAGTCCCCCGGCCATAACCCTCCGCTCCATGGCCGTGGGAGCCTGCAGGGTCGCCAGATCCTCTACTACCTGGATTCGACCGGAGAGCAGTGCACGATCGACGACCGTGCCGGCGACGTCCGACGCTTCATGCAGCTCGGCGAATCCCGAAATACTCTCGGCATCGGACTTCGAATGATCTTCGAGAATATCGAGAATCCGAACACCCTCGTCGTCGAGGATGACAATGTCGGGTCGTCGAAGCAGTTCGCGAACGCGCTGCTGAATCTCGATGAATCTTTCGAGAGTCGTGCTTGCATTGCCTTCGATGAGGCTGTGTTTCAGGCGGGAAAGAATTTCCTGATCGGTGATATCGACAGCACTCACGAGTCCGACACCGTGGAACTCGAAGGTCCCATCCGGTATCATCTGTCGCCACAGTTCCACGCTGGTAATGTTCTCGCGCAGCGCACGGATCTGCTCTTCACGGAGCACCGGGAGTTCTGCCACCAGAACCGGGTGTATGAAGCGGTTGTCGCTATCCAGGCGGAAATATCGCTTGAGCCCCGTCGTGGGGTCGAGCACGGTGGTAATCATCGGGTCGTGGAAATCGAACTTCAACCCGTAGAAGTGCGCCGCCACGGCCAGATAGGCTTCCCGTACGATCTTCTGTTCCTCCGCTACGGTGCCGAGGCCGAAAGGAGACTCGACGGTCCCCTGCTCGATGAGCATCAGCGTCTTCAACTGCGGCGTGGCAAGAAACGACTGATACGAGAACGGCACGAGTGCCGCTGTGAAGGTGGTGTCCCAGAAAGCCGGCGGCATGACGATACTCAGCAAACGGCGGACGATCGGCATGTTCTGCCACACGATCCCCATATCGTCCACGGGCCCCAGCAGTCCCGCCACCGACTCCATCTGCCTGCGCATATCGGCAGCCGAATCCGCATCGATGCCGTGTTCGGCGCGAACAAGCTTCTCCCAGAATTCAAGAACGGGGGTGAAATCAAGGCGCCGGACGAACGGGAAACAACCGTGTGCGGGCGGCTCGAGAAAAGCAACGTCGGAAGTTACGTCGTTGCCAGCGCCCGGGTGCCTGTCGGCGGAGGTGTCATTCTGTACCATGATAGCTCAGTCCTTGTGTGCGAGCATCTTACCATTGTCCAACAGCAGGCGGAAGGCCCGCGACATCCATGGGGCACGCGACTTCACCGACGCGAGGGCGCCGTTACATGATTCACGGTTGCCCGCGACCGTTGCGCGACCTGCCTTCGAGGGGCCGGGCGTTCTGCGCGCTCTCCCGGGAGCTTCACGTGGACGGCACGCAATTCCTGACCGTGGCCAGCTCCCCGAGCCGCTGCTGCACCGGGCCGCATTTAACAACAAGTTCACGCCCAGCGGCGGCGGCCGCTGCGGCACGGCCGAAACGATCGCGCAGGAAGGCGGACTGCGGGCCCGCGCTAAAGTCGTCTCCGGTGACCACTCGATACTGGTGATCGTGCGGGAACGAACGCCGCCGTACTCCTGAGGCCGTCATGCGAATCATCGTGCGCGGAAAACCCATCCTTGCGGCGCTCATCCTGGCAATCGTGCTGCCGCCACTTGTCGGCCCACGGCCGTCGCCCAGCGCTGCAGATCAGCAGATTCGCGGCTATCTGCGGTGGCGCATGACCACCTGGCAACAGGACGAGCTGGCGGAGTCCCGCCGCACGGTGCCCGACTCTGCGTTGTCGCTGCACTGGCTCGAGGAGAGCACGGCGCTCGATTCCATCATCACGGACACCGTGATCGTTCACCGCACCTGGTTCGCTTCACCGATCCGTGTGCTGCCGGTTGGCGTTGTGCGCTGGACGGCGCATGCTCCTGGGCGGGCCGCGCAAACGCGCTATTTCAGGATTCGCGGCCGCACGATGTACCGCGTGTGGCCGACACTCGCGCTCTTCTGGTACTTGCGCATCTGACTGTTCCGGGTGCGCTCCACCGACCCGGCGACGGGATCCGCGCGCAGCCTTCCCGGCGTTGGAGCGAGTGATGCTCGTTGCCGGACCACCCCACCCTCGTGCATCGGTATCAGCGCGGGCACAAATGGGTATGGAGCCTCGCCCTCGAGAGTGAAGCCCGACACACACAACGAACGTGAGGACCCATGCGAGATGTAATGCGGAGAGCGCAATGGCTGGCTGGCGTCGTGTGGGTCCTGAGCTGGTTCGAACTCTATCTCGAGATCTACCGTCACCATCACCTGACGCCATCCTTCCACTTCAACCCTCCATTGTCGTCGTCGGGTTCGAGCGTGCAGGCGCGGCCGGGAGACTGGCTGCTTGCCGTCCTCTCGTGTTCAGCCCTGGCTCCACCGCTGTTTGCGCTGTCCCTCATCTGGAGACGGTTGCAGCGCGGGCGGTCGAGCGGTCTCGCGCCGGCCAGAATTGACGCCCGGTTCCCGATGGCCCGGGTGGCGATGACCTCTGGCATCATGTTGTCCGTGCTGGGGACGGTCAACCAGCTGATTCGGCGCCCGCCCATCCAGGTGGACCTTACTCTGAGGACAGGAAACGGCGGTTTCATCGTTCTCGGAGCAGCCCTGGCCATGGCAGGCCTGATGTTTGGACATCATCGAACCATCAGGGCGTTGAAACAGCCCGAGTGAAGCGGCACTGCACGAGATGATGCGTGGCATTGCGTGCGCATGGATCGCTGCTCAATCGAGGCTCGATCGACTTCGCACAATGCCTTCCGCTCGGGCGTTAGCGCCGCGATGCATAAGCGAACCCGATTGACGCGTGCTGGCCTGTCGACTGCTGGCTACGCGAACACCACGGGGCCAGTCATCACACGCAGCCGAGAGCCCGCGCTTCCCGTTGCGCCGGGTTGCGGTGCGTCGGCCAACACGGCGACTCAGCAAGGCGCGCTCGCGCACGTACCAACGCCGCATCCGACCTTCGTGCGGAGACGATCCGCCCATGCAATTCCACTCGCACAGTGTCCTTGGGCGTGGCACCCGGGGCGAGCTATCTTGCAGGCATCAAGACACTCCGGCTGCGAATGCCGAGAGAGTCAGAATCCGGCAACGGCGAGGTGTCCGGTGATCTTCGGTGCGCACGTGCTCCTGTACAGCCGGGATGCGAATGCCGATCGCGCATTTCTGCGCGATGTGCTCGGGTTGCGCGGCGTCGATGCTGGCGGCGGCTGGCTGATCCTCGGACTCCCGCCTGCCGAAGTAGCGGTCCACCCGAGCAACGGCGACGTCGTCGAGCGCCATGCGGGACACGATCTCCTGGGTGCGGTACTCTACCTGATGTGCGATGATGTGCAGGCGATGATGGCGTCCCTGGAGCAGCAGGGCGTGCGTTGTTCGCCTGCCGACGAAGCGGAATGGGGCATCGCCACGACCATCCCGTTGCCCAGCGGCGGCGCGCTCGGCCTCTATCAGCCAAAGCATGCCACGGCGCTGGACCTTGACGGGCACAGATAGCGAGCCTGGGGCGATCCATGCGGCGCCCGCTGTCCGGGGGGCGGACGCGGCCGTCAAGCTGGTGTTCTTTGTACCGAGTCTCCCTGCCGTGCGCACTTCTGACGAGGCGCACGGCGGTGCATGAATGGCGTCGACAAGGGCGTGGCTGTTCAACGGTTGGAGGGTGTGTGACGGCGTTGACCCGGAGGGGAACGTTGTGCAATTCCGGGAGCTTGTCCACTAACATGCACGCTGCAGCGGTGAGCGGGCGCGGCCCCGACAATGCGAAGGGCACCCGACTCCATGCGTCGCCCGCCACGACCGTGCGGCGAGCGCGGTGGTTCCGGGAAAGGCACGTCTGATGGTACGCAGGGTCGGGCCCTGCAGCTCAGGACCAAGAGTCAGGAGTCGGGGTAGACCGCAGGATCCCGTGGGCGGATTCGCCCGGGACCGTTCGGTGTACGGGTCTGGCCTGGCGCGGCTCCCTGGGAGTGGTGCGAGGTTGCGCCACAACTGACGAGGCGGATGTGTCAAGGCGACCGAAGTACGGTTTCGAGAAACGGCAGAAGGAAATCAAGCGCCAGCAGAAGCGAGACGAGAAGGCGGCCAGGAAGAAGGTACGGAAGGAAACGGCGCTGGAAGGCGAGCCAGGCGAGGTGGCGCCGGCCGGTGATGATGTCGCGTCAGGCAGTGAGGGGCAAGCAGAAGCGGTTGAAGGGGGATTCGGAAGCGGATGACCGCAAATGGTGCCATGCCGGACACCAGTGCGTTGGCTGATCCGCTTCGCGCGCAGCTGGCGTCGTTGCGTGAAGAAGGCCAGCGCATCTGGGAGCATTTCGATTCCACGGTGCGCAGGCAACGGTGGCATCCGTTCGTCGCGGCGGATTACGAGAACGTAGAACGGACCTTGCTGACGCTGCGACGTCCCGGGCTGCGGTTCCTCGAGTGGGGATCTGCGACCGGCGTCATTACGATCATGGCCGACCTGATGGGCTTCGAGGCGTTCGGCATCGAGATCGACCCGGACCTTGTCGACATTGCACGTGACCTTGCCCGCCGTTTCCGTTCGCGGGCACGCTTTGCAGTGGGCAGCTTCACCCCGACCGGGTACCATTGGCGATCGAGTACGGGTGACAGTCGTATCGGGACGATCGGGGAGGGCAGGTCAGGCTATCTGGAACTGAAGCACCCGCTCGACGACTTCGACCTTGTCTTCGCGTATCCGTGGAGTGGCGAGGAACCCATCATGCACGACCTCATGCGGCGTTTCGGCGCCCCGGAGGCGCGGCTGCTGATGAACGACACGCAGGGCGTGCACATTTACCTCCGTGGTCAACCCGTGGATTGAATCCGAAGTACCCGCAGGAAGGGGCACCAGGGGTGGAGGGCGCGTTGTCGGAGAGACGCTTCACCGCTCAGAAGGGAAAGCCGTTCCACCGGGACCTGTCTGCGGTCGCACTGTGTACGGCTGCGCGTGCGGCAAGGGACGGGTTTCATCTAACACGCCATTCACGGCCGCCCGTCATGGTACCCAGCCCTTTTGTGCAAAACTCCGTTGGCGTTGCGCACAGGCACGCACTTCGCGCAATCCGGGCACGCGGGCAATCCTGACACAACGGTGGAATCCGCGCCTTGTTGTGGTGATCCGAGCGGCGGGACCGACCCCGGAGACGTTTGGCATTGCAGGCAGCGCTGCCACCTCGAGCCGATGGCGCAACAGGTGGCCGGCTGGCCGGAACCATTTTCGAGCCCGTCCCGAATCGAGCAGTGGCATTTCCATGTTGATGGTGCCTTGCGCGGCGCGATGCCGGGCACGATCCTGAGACTCGCAGAGCTTCCTGTCCGAACCCACGACAGCATGGCCATCGATCGCGGTGTCATCGATCTGCAGCTTCGCGCGCTGGGCGAAGGCTCGCGCTGGTGGGAACAGCGCGAAATGCGCGACCTGCCCGCAGTGCTTCACGCCGACGAGCACATTCTTGCGATTGCGCGGGGGAAGGTTGCCCGCCTGCGCTGGCTGCGGCGATCGTGGTTGATCGTCGTCACGGAGAAGCGTCTGCTGTGCCTTCGCTCCGCAGGCCGAACGAGCTGGACGCAATTCGAAGTGAATGCCGGACAGATTGCGCGAACCGGACTCCGCGTCGGCCCGTTCCGTGGGCTGGTACTGGTCGTGGCGGGTGGTCGCAGGTATCGGCTTCTCGTGTCGAGAGGGGAAGCGCACAAGCTGTTGGCTGCACTCTCGAGCCTGCCATCCGACGCGCGGGAAACACGGTCCGGATTCGGCCCCACTCTCATGGTGCGGCGCGTAATCGATCACGTCCTGGCACTGCCAGCCGCGGCCCTCAGCCCGTTACCGCCCGGGTCGCACCAACCTGTGCCTGTCGTCACTGCGATCACCGAGGAGCGGATGCAATCGCTGGAAGACGAGGTGGAGCGACTCCGCCAGCAGGTCGATTTCCTCGAGCAGCTGATGCGGCAGCAGCACCTCGCCGACCACAGTTAACCGCACGGCTCGCATGGCGGCATCCAGTCACCCTGCGATGGGCGACCAGGCTGACAATGCGGCGTACCGCTGGTGGACGAGTGTGTATCTAACACAACATTATGCCGCCGCCATGGCAGCGCTGCTGGGCACGGGGCGGTCCGCGCTGCACGGCCCTGCTACCCTGCAGCGATTCGCCCGCGCCGGAATCGTCCCGGCCGCGGGCGCAGGAACGCCGCCATCGTGATTGGAGCGGTCAATCGAATCAATGTGTCTGCCGCTGGCAGCCTGAGCAGGTTGCCTGACCTTGCGGCAGTCACGCGCGTGCTGCAGCATGGTACTTCCAACATCTGCAACACAACCGGGTGGGAGCCTTGAAGATCACCTTTCAGGAAGTGACAGACCAGCTCATCAACGGGGTGACCCTCGGGGATGTAGCCGAGGAACTGGGTGTCAGCCGGTCAGCCATGAGCCAGGCTCGGGCGGATCGCAGGCGTGCGGACCATCGTCCTCCGCCGCGGGGTTGGCAGGCGGCGATGCGGAAGGTGGTTCAGGCGCACATCAAAGAGCTGGATCGCCTGATCGCGCGCCTGGAGCGCAACATCTCCACTGAATCGACGTCGGCCAGGCGCCCCAGGACAAGGCCGCGGCGGAAGCAGGCACGTCGCCGAACGAGGTAGCGCGAGCCAGCGTGCCGGGACGCGGCAGGTCCGCAACCTCTGAGACGATATCTGCAGGCGTGCCTCTCGTTGCCGATTTTCGGTGCGGTATCACACGGACAGCCGGCGCGTGGCCCAACCTCCTGACAGCAGTTGACGAAGTCGTGTCCTCTCGAACGGGAGGTGTATCCATCAGCGTGATCCGGCTGCCATACCGCTCACGACCAGCAGGGAATCGCCGGCGGCATGAAACAGGTTGTTCACCGGGACGAATTCCCCCGGCCCGGCGGCTCGCCGTCCGACCGCGCGCAGGAAGCGGCCGCGCTCATGGAAGAAACGCAGCTCGATCGCTTGCGCCGTTGGCTTCGACAATGTCTCGCCAAATGGCGAGACGTGGTCCGCGCCCGACGTCAGGCCCTTTGCTTTGCCTTCATCGCTCGATCTGTTGCGCCGTGAGAGTGCCGCCGGCGTGTCGACTCGCCATGCGTTCTTCCCGTTCCAGCGGGCATGCCGGTTCTCGACCAGCAGCACGCCGGCGCTGTCGCGCGTGCTGTTCGCCATGGAACGATGCGGGTCGGTCGGTGTTCCGGGTAGCCCGGGAGATGTACGCGCGGTAGCTTCCCGGTGGCGCGAACTGCGTCGGACAATCCTTGTCCCGAGCGCCCCGGCAGCCCGACGGCACAGCGAATCCCGGCGGCAGCGCTGCGGCGGCGGCAAAGTCGCCTAACACGAGGTTCGCGACCGCAGGCCCGGGCCGGTCGCTCACGGGCGCCGAGGATTCACGCAACGCCAGCTTTCCGGCGCATTGTGAGGCTGCTCGTCCACTGGAAAGACGGTACGGTCGGAAATCAGATTCGGAACGAGAGGTTCGCATGGCAGAGACGGGCCAGGTGCTGAGCGCCACTCGCACAGCGGTGAGTGACCTCGCTGCGGCGGCTGACGCATCGGGATCCGAGTGGACGACGCCGCGGGCTTCGGGAAAGTGGTCGCCATCGCAGGTGGTCGAGCATGTTGCGCGGGCCCTGGAAGAATCGGCCCATGTGGTGGCGGGCGTGCCGTCGAAATTCCCCACATTACCGGGTGTCGTGCGCCCGATCGTGAGAGCGCTCTTCTTCAACAGGGTGCTGCGGAATGGCGCCTTCCCCAAGGCCAGGACGGTGAAGCCGCTGGATCCATTGAGCGGACCGGCCACACCCGCGGAGGGTCGTGCACGACTCGAGGCAGCGCTGGCAGAGTTCGAGAAGGCATGTCGCGAGCGAGCCGCGCGTGGCGAGCGCGTGCCGAGCACGGTCTTCGGCAGTGTCAGCGTAGCGGACTTTGCGCGGTTCCAGGAAATTCACGCGCGTCACCATCGCAAGCAGATGCCTCCCTACGGCAGCTGAGCGGTTGGCGGCAGCCGGCGCTTCGTACGAGCGAGCCGGATGCTGTTCCTGTCAGTCCATTCGCGTTCAGCGGACGTTACACGGGAGGGTGCCAGCGCAGTACACGACTCGCGCGCTGCATTCGGTCGGGTCTCAGAGGCGGGCGACTCATCTGCGCCTCGATCGGCTGCGGTGCGCCACTTCCTTGTTCGGGCCGACAGGACGAAGTATCGTTTGTCGACGCAGGTCGATGCGCGGGGCCGCGCGGCGCTGCACGTCATCTCGCGGCCGAAGCGCGTTGCTGTTCTGCGTACCGTTCACGCAATACGGCCACCCTCTGAATCTCACAAATCATGGAGCAAGGCATGGAACTCGGCGCGTTTTCAATCAGCCTGGCAGTCAAGGATCTCGAAGCTTCGAGGAAGTTCTATGAGAAGTTCGGCTTCATGGTATTCGGTGGAGCTCCGTCACAGAACTGGGTCATTCTGAAAAACGGTGATCACGTCATTGGTCTCTTTCAGGGCATGTTCGAGAAGAACATCCTGACGTTCAATCCCGGCTGGAACAGCAGTGCGCAGAAGCTGTCAACGTACACAGACGTGCGGGAACTGCAGCGCCAGCTGAAGGCGCAGGGTGTGCAGCTGGTGACCGAGGCCGATGAGAGCACGACAGGCCCGGCCAGTTTCATCGCGGTGGACCCCGACGGAAATCCCATTCTCGTTGATCAGCACATCTGAGCTGGTGGCTCCGGCGCTGTACGAGCACCACTTCACAGGCAGGGTCGGGCATGAGTTCTTCGCGCATCAGCTGCCATATGAACGCGCCGCGCGCGACGGTCTATCGTGCGCTTATCAATGCGCGCGCGGTCGCGAACTGGATGGTACCGGCAGGCATGACCAGCCAGGTGCACGCGTTCGAATGCCCGGGAGGGCGGCGTGTTCCGCGTTTCCCTCACGTACGACACGCCGACCGGTACCGGGAAGACGAGCGCACACACGGACACGTATCACGGCCATTTCGTGCGGCTGGTGCCGGACGAGCAGGTGATCGAGGTGGTCGAGTTCGAGACGACGGACCCCGCCCTGCGCGGCGCGATGACGATCACGTTCACGCTGACGGATGCCGGTGGCGGCGGCACGGATCTCGTGGCGGTGCACGACGGCGTCCCGCCGGGCGTGCCGCCCTCGGATAACGAGGCGGGCTGGCATTCGTCACTTGCCAAACTCGCAGCACTCGTCGAGGCTGGTTGAGGCAAGCATGCTGAATCGTGCGGGAACTCGACCGGTTGTGCTGAAGCGTGCAGCAGCGGGAGCCGCGGACGCGCGCGGCTCCCGCCGGTGGCTCACTGCAGGCGAAGAATCCACAGGCGCATGGTCCCGGGAAGGTTTGCGCCACCGACGTCACTGGCGCGGATCGCCGTGGCCGGCCGGCCCGCACCACTGATCCGGAAACAGGCCGTCGACGCGCCCCGCACCTTGACGGCATCGTTGAAGCTGGCGAAGCCACGCTCGCGCGGCTGCGGGCGTGCGGTTGGCGTCTTGCTCGCGTCGATATCCGCCATGTTCAGCTGGAGAACGTGAGCGCCGGCCCCAAGCCGGGAACGCGATCATCCACGTACAGCGCGGCCGCGAGCGCGGCCGCCAGGATCAGCATTGCGTTGCGTGTCATCGTGATCCTCCGCCGGTTTCCAACAGGTAGTTAGAGGGGCTCCGGCATCACGGGTGCCAGAGGAAACCAACCTTGAGGCGGAGGCTGGTGGTATTGTCGACATCAATGGGGCCGTCGCTGTGCACGTCACCGGTGACCGTGATGTTCGTGAACTTGCCGCGGCTGCCGATCACGCCCGCGTCCAGCGAGAGCACGGGCGAGAGCGCGTACAGGATGCCCCCCGCCCCCGCCCGCGCCCGGCTCGGTACCGGTGATATGCATGGTCGCGGACACCCCGCCGCCGGTGGAGCGCGCCCCCAGGCCGCACTTGCCGTAGAGCGCCGTGATGCAGGCACCGTGCGCTTCCCCGGCTGCGGGAAATTCATGCGACCGCCCACTTCGAGGTGGGCGAGGCCCGTGCTGCCGTCGAAGCCGTCCATGTCTGTTGCCTGTTTGGCCACGCCGGCGCTGGCGAACACGGTGAACTGTGGTGTGAAGCCGCAGGCCACCTGCACGCCCGCGCCCTCACCCATGTTGGTCTTGAGCTCTCCGCGCATGCCCGGACCTGCGATCGTGAGTCCAGTCGCGATCATCGGGTTCGCGCCCAGCGAGAGTCCCAGAGTCTGCGGCACCCAGTTGGCCGGGCGGTGGTCGGTGCGCTGTGCCTGCGCGCCGGGAACAACAATGAGCAGAGCTGCAGCGGCGGCTGCGAATACGCTGCGCATCCTGGTGCTATCCTCCTGATCTCAGGGTCACGTCCGTCCGGCGGTGCTCTGCCGTGAGCGCCCGCAACCGGCCCGGTGCGGCCGGCGCAGCGGCGGGAACGACTGGCCCCACTGCGTGACCGGCGACTCGTGTCACGCAGCGTCGGCCGTTTTCTTCTCACCGCCCGGCAGTGCTCAGGGCGACGACGGCTCCACATCGCACTCGCAAGCATCACAGGTCCGGCGATCCGCACGCGGATATAACCAGGGGTTAGGCGAGGGCGGCGTGAGCAGCCGGGTGTGGAGCGTGTTCGGCCGGCGTCCTCCGTGCGCAGCACAGTGCTGCGGTGCGGACCGTGGCACGAAACGCAGTGCCGGCGCGCCGGCAGCGGCATGGTCAGGCGTCGTCGTCCAGCCCGTTCAGGGGGAGGGTATGCGGCAGGGCGTTCTCAGAGCCGTTCCGTTCGACTAGATTTCCGGGACACGTTTCACCGGTGACGGGCTGCGCGGTGAACGCCACGGACATGCAGGCGCGCAATGGCGGCTGACATGAGCGAGCGACGCTACAGTGAAGGCGAAGCGGCCGAGATCTTCGGTCGTGCTGCGGACAGCGACAAGGTCGGCCGGCGCCAGGTGACATCGGGGTCCGGTATGACGCTGGCTGATCTGCAGGACATTGGACGCGAGGTCGGCCTCTCCGCCGATGCGGTTGCGGACGCCGCGCGATCGCTGGATCGAACCGCAGAACCGGCAGGGCGCCGCTTCCTGGGCATGCCGATCGGTGTGGGTCGCACCATCGAACTGGGGCGCCGGTTGTCGGAAGAGGAATGGGAGCAGCTGGTCGTTGATCTGCGCGAGACATTCGACGCGCGTGGTCGCGTCAGCGCGGAAGGATCCTTCCGCCAGTGGACGAACGGAAATCTGCAGGCATTGCTCGAGCCGACGGCCGGTGGACAACAACGGCTCCGGCTGAGGACAGTCAAGGGTGATTCGCAGCGCCTGATGACGGTGGGGCTCGCTTTCGTTGGCATGGCCGCAGTCACTGCAGTGGCCGCACTGGCGAGAACCGGTGCCGTCGATATCAGCGCCTTGGGCAGCCTCGGGCTGATCGGCCTCGGCACGTTCGGAATGGGCGCCATGCGCCTGCCGCGCTGGGTGCGCACCCGTCGCAGTCAAATGGAAGGCATTGTCGCGAGACTTGCGCTGCGCACGGCAACACCACCCCGCGAGCTGCCCTCGGATGGAAGCTAGGCCATGGTTCGACAGCACATCGCAGAAAACCGCAGCGTCACACCGCCATGGGCGCTGGATGCACCGGAAAACCGCCCGGCGACACCGGCGGTGACGCGTTGGAAATCGTGGCCGCGCCGCCGTGGTAGTAGATATAGTACGGGAAGGCGTAGGGCTTCGTGATCAGTCCATCGGCGGCGTAGCTGGCGGCGTCGTAGGTGTTGTCCGCGGTGACCTTGATAATGACACTCTTGCCGGCCTTGGACAGGTTCTTGAAGAACGCGTGGCACTTGTCGAAGCAGGGGAAGGCGTCCTGCACCAGAAGGAGCGGGTTGTCCTGGATGTTGCCGAAGCCCGTATACGCCAGGCGCTCGGCGTGTGATTCGGCCGACTTCCCGGTGGACGTCACGGTTCCCGTCGCATTCTTGTAGGCCTTCCAGTTACCGCTGGTGGCTTTGTACCCTTGCGAAGTCGCGCCCATCGATCTTCCTCCGTGATCAGGTGCGGGATCCTGCCTCCATTCTACGCGTCCGCTCATGGGTGCGCACGCGAGAGCCCTGGCCAGCCAGCTCGCGTTGTGCTCGCCACCCGATTGGTGCGAGCCGTTCAGCGCAAGCGGGGGTCTAACACGGTCTAACGAACCTGCGTCCGGTGGCGTCCCTTCGTCAGAGATGGGTTGGCTGCAGCCTGCTTCGTTCGGCAAGGGGAGGCTGATGAAGATACAGTTGTCGGCCGCAAGGGTCGGGAACATCATGTCGGCGGCGCTTCTCGCATTTGTCATGGCGGGAGCTGCACGCGCACAGGAACTGCCTGTCGGCGATGGGCGGGTGACCCACGACCCCGCAGCTGGCAACGTGTATGCCTGCAACTCCACATTCCGCGGTGGTGGCGCCCGTCATGACGGTCCCTGGTTCCACGGCGAAACCTGGAATCCTGCGGAGAAGCCGCATGTCGCGGGCAGCGTGCTGTGGCCCGAATGCGGCTTTCACATTGATGCCGGACACGAACGAACTCGCCTTCACGGGGAACGGCCTGCCCGTACACGAGCCGACGGGAATCTTCCCGATCGCGCGGGTCGATTCTGTCTACCGGTACGACACGAATCCGAACCGGATCGCCGCGCAGCATCTGCGCTTCGCCATCCCCGCCCATCCGACCTTCGCCGCGGAACCCGGCTGTCTGCCCATGGGCATGATCGGCTTCACTGTGACCGGAGTCGCGCTGTACAACGCACTCGATGCGGCGGGGCGGGACGCGGCAGCGCATGAGATTCAGGATCTCTGCGATGGCCACCCGCAGGCCAACTCGCAGTACCACTACCACAACGGGTCACCCTGCATACCGGGCGTCGACGCAAACCAGACAGTGGGCTGGGCCCTCGACGGCTTTCCCATTCTGGGCATGAAGGACGCGCAAGGCGCACGGCTCAGCAACGCCGATCTGGACGCGTGTCATGGACGCGCCGAACGGGTGACGGTCGAGGGACGGACGTACGCGTATGCGTACCGCATCACACGCGAGTATCCGTACACGCTCGGTTGCTTCAAGGGCCAGCTCGTCGAAGGAACGTTGCAGGATGTGCGCAGCGGGCTGGAGCCGCCGCGTCCCGGAGCCCGCGGCCGTGGCCGGGGCGGGTCGCGATCCCGTTGAGCATCCTGCGCAGACAGCAGCACGCCCTGCCTCGAGCCATTTCCGTGATTCGGTAACGCTTCCTCGCGTCCGCACGTCGAAGGGATACGGGCAGCCCTGCAAAAGGGCACTTCGATCTTCGGCGGAGGCACTCATGCGATGGGAGTTGATGCTGGTTGCAGCGGTGAGTCTGTCATGCGCGCTGCGGGCAGAGGCGCAAACGCCGAGACTCCGGATCACGTTCACACCCGAGTCGACACGTTTTGCGCCTGCCGCCGACGAGTACCGACGCTTCTGGGAAGCAGAAGGCGACCGCATTACCGACGCTCTGGAAGCGGTGAGTGGCCTGCACTTCGAGGAGAATGACATTCAGGCCATCGTGTTCGAAGGGGCAAGTTCGTCGGGGTTCCGCGATATCCCCATGCGGCTGCGCGCCAGCTATTCGCCTGACGACAGGAAAGCGGCAATGATGCACGAGCTCGGGCACAGGCTGGAAGGGCGATTCTTCCGCAAAGGCGAGGACGACCACCCGGTGCTGTTCCTGTATCTCTACGACGCGTGGGTCCGGCTCTATGGCCAGTCCTTCGCCGACAAGGAAATCCGGGTGGAGAGCGCGCGCAAGGGACTGTACGACTACGCGTCGGCGTGGCGGACAGCGCTGTCGATGACGCCCGCGCAGCGGGCCGCGAAGTGGCGCGAATTCCTGAAAACGCAAGGCGTCCAGATGCGCGGGTCGCCCTGACCGCAGCCGCCAGATCGCCTGCCTAACCATCCGTTATGAACGTGCCAGTCGAGGGTGCTGGCCGGCACCGCGGGCCGGCAGCAGACACAAGGCCCGCCCCAAGGCAGTCAGACCGTCACGAACAATGCTGTTGCACGGGCTGCTTCCCCGCTGTAGCCTTTTGCCCATGGCGATCGTTGGCTTTCACACGTTGCCGGCCTCCCTGGTCGAGCAGGCAGCCGTCATTCTCCGGGATGCGCTGGCTCACGTTCCCTGCGCATGGCACTCGGTCGAAAGTGCCCGCGCCGAGGTCGGGCTGTTCCTCGGCGCTGCGGACCGCATCGGCTTGGCCGCGGTTCAGGACGGCGAACTCCGCGGCTGGATCGGCGCGATCCGCCAGTCGTCGTTTGCCTGGGAACTGCATCCCCTCGTCGTGGATCCGCCGCATCAGCGTTGCGGCTGGGGCACGCGGCTCGTCGGCGCGCTGGAAGACGCCGCGCGTGCGGAGGGCGTTCTGACCATGTGGCTCGGGGCGGATGACGACTATGGCGGCACGAACCTCTTCGGTGTCGACCTCTATCCGCGCGTGCTCGAGCGCCTGCAGGAACTCGAGCCCGCGTCCGGTCACGCGTACACGTTCTACCAGCGACTGGGTTACGCGGTGACGGGCATCTTCCCGGATGTCGATGGGCCCGGCCGCCACGACATTCTCATGGCGAAGCGGGTATCCGCCACGTCGTGAGTCCACACGTCAGCGGAAAGCCTCGTGTTAGCGACGGGGTGGAGGCAATGACAATCACGCCGGGCTGGTCGTGCTGACACCGGTTGTCAGCAGCGCGCTGCTGTGCTGGTGGCTGTCGACAGGACCGGACGTGCCCTTCAGTAGCGGAGGTGAAAGCGGCCGCTCGTGATGGCTCGGGTCGTTGGCGTGCCCGATCCACCGGTGCGCACCAGCGTGAAGGAGAAAGTGCCGGCGACTTCATTCGAGCCGGAACTCGTGATGGTCAGTGTGCCACTGCCGCCCGCTGCCGCAGCCTCCCACACCGAGCCGCTGCCATCCGCGATCGATGCCGATGCGCTGCCACTGCCGCCAGTCGTGTACGTTCCCGGCGAGAGAGCGCCGACACCAAGGCCGAAAGTCAGGTTCTGGCTTCCCGTGCCCGCGGCGACCAGCCGCCCGCCCGCGTAAATAGCGATCGCATTGCTGGTACTCCAGCTCGTTCCGTCAATCGTGCCGACGATGGTGCCGACGGCGAGGTCCTTGGCCGGATCGCTGACCCCATCGCCCGAGCTGCAGCCTGCCGCCAGCACCAGCGCAATGAGACCGGTGACGATTCGCGCTGAACGCATGCCGCCTCCCTCGCAGTTCCATGAGCCTTCGCCGCAAACGGCGCACGCGCCGCGAGCGTGCGTCGGACTGACGAACGCTCGCGGACTGGCTCCCGACTGGCAGTGCGTCAAAGCGCAGCGGAAACCGTCACCGCCGGCCGGCGCGCCGCGACGCGAGAATGCGGGGCTACTTCGCGATGCGGGTCACGTCCATGGTCCACCAGTCGCGGAGCCAGGTCTTGCCGCCATCCGCGCTCTGGTCGGCGCGCCAGAGAAAATGGTCGGGCGTGATGGCGAAATATCGGAAGCGAACCATGGTGCTGCCATAGTGCTGCACCAGATAACGGCTGCTGCTGTCCGACCACATCAGACCCGGCGCCCACGCGCCGCCCGCCGTGTTCACACCCTCCATCTCCCACAACTTCCGCTGCGGATTGAATGTCCGATACGTCCAGGTGCCGCTGTCATACGTCTGCCCGGCTGCATCCGCCCGCCAGTGATCCTCGATCATGGCACCGTTGGCGCGCTTCTTATCGAACACCCAGTGACCCTTGAACGGCGGATTGAACAGGCCGTCCGGCCGCCGCTGCTGAAAAGTGAAGTGCCAGACACCAATCAGGAAATCGAAATCCCCCGGACTGCTCGTGGCCGTCGCAGAATCCGCGATCGCGAAGTTGGCGCCCATCGTGTCCGGCAGCTGGACCGCCCGCGGCGCGGGCGGCGGTGGATTCCCGCCCTGGCCCGCCGCCGAACCTGCGCCCAACGCCAGCAGAGCAACGGCCACAACACAGAAACGCTCACGCACGGCTTCCTCCCCATGCTGCATGTCGGCCCCGTCAGCGGCGCAGCGTAGCGCGTCCTGCCTGCGCGCAAGCGGCGTCCGCATCGACGGCGATCGTCGAGTATTACCAAGTTGAGAATAGTTGGCGGAGGGGGGCACTGCTCTGGGACGAGCGTGTCGCACAGCGTGATGCGCTCACGGGCAGCCGCGACGGGGACGGATGGCGGTGCGCCTGCAGGGCGGCGACCGGCGGCGCAATGCGGTGCTGCCGGCCCGATCGCACCACCGACGCGTGGCGGTGGCGCAAGCGACCGGGCCGGCGACTGCCAGCGCTTGAGTGATCGCGGGCTCAGTTGCCCGCTGAGGCGGGAAAGCTGGCCAGGATCCTGTCGACCGCGTGGCGCAACCGCTGTTCGTTGGTGGCCGGGTTGCTGGAGCGGGTGACCGCGCCCTGGCCCCAGCCTCGCCAGATCGCGCGACGGGTTCGCGCATCGGCGATGTCGATGACGAGGGTGCCTTCGTCGTACTGATGGACTTCGGTCGCCGTGCGCGTCCAGGGTCCGCGCCAGCCGTAGTACTGATCGACCGTGCTAACGTCCAGTTTGGCTTCGACGGCCGCGTAGTACGCGATGAGCAGGTCGGGCGCTGCATCGGTGGCTTTGCGGTAGCCGTGTTCCTGCAGGTTCGCTTCGATCGCCTGCCGGATGCGCCGCTCCAGAAACGGATTGGTGGTGCGCGGGTCACCCGTTGTGGAGCGCCCGGGCGCCGGCGCCCAGTCGAAGGTGTGCAGCTGTGCAAAGGCGACATCGTGGTCGAAGTCGTTGTGCACGGTAACGCCGGGTGCGCAGGCCGCGGCGAACAGGGTCAACGTGGCCAGGGGCAACAGCGATTTACGTGTCATTGGATCCTCCAGCGCATGAGTGCTCGAGCCGTTCCACGCGCGCGGGCGCGGAGTGGCAGCCGTGTGTGCATTCCGGAACTCGTTTCCGGTCGAAGCAGCCGTCGGCCATCCAGTTCAGGCGCGAGCACAGGCAGCGAAGCGACATGTGATGCAGGCGCTGCCGGGCCAGTCCGACTCATGGCCTGTGCCGATGGAGGGGTACGCTTGATGCTGTGAAACGCCGGTATTGCCATGGGTGGCGACACGCCTGCACAGCACGGGGCCGCATTGTCGTGTGAGCACGCATTGGCCTCCGTGTATTTCCACGGATCGCATTCCGCGGCGCAGGTTTTCAGATTCGCGCGCGCCAATGCGTGCCGGTCGCAGCGGAACCCGTGCCTGCGCGTTTGAATTTGGCTGTACCGGTTTTGTGGTGGTCGGTTGCGACGCGGCAGAGACCATAACCCCCGAGGCCGCGTGCGAGTGAGAAACGATGTCGAATCCTGCCGCGATCAACCGCTCTGGACGCGATGCACATTCAGGCATTGGCGGACGAACGCGCTCGTTGGCGCAGCTGCTCGAGCGCGAGCCGTTTCTTGACACCCTGAGCGAGGCGCTGGCGCGTGCGGCGCGGCCGCCCGCGAGCGCGTGTTCGACGCATTCCAGGCGGAGCTGGAACGCTGCTCGCCGACGACTGTCGTGCTGGAAGACATGCACTGGGCGGACGGTGCCACGCTGGATCTGCTGCGCTTTGCCGGGCGCCGCATTCAGCGCACGGCATGCCTGCCCATTGCCACATACCGTGATGACGAAGTTGCGACCGACCATCCGTTGCGTGTGGCGCTGGGCTATCTCCCTTCCGCAGCGACGATCCGCACGCATCTTCCGGCGCTGTCCGAGGCTGCCGTTGCAACACTGACACGGGGCACGGGCCGTTCCGCCGAGAGCATTCACGCCGCCACGGCGGGCAACCCGTTCTTCGGTGGGCATGGTGCGCCTGGAGGACGGAGGTGTCGCGTTCCGGCACGAGCTTGCGAGGCGTGCCGTGGAGGATTCGCTGCCAACCGCACGGCGCCAGGAGCTGCATCGTCGCGTGCTCGCGGTGCTGCTCGAAGCCGATTCCAGTTTCAGCATGTCAGCGCGCTCCTCGACGAAGCCCTCGATCTGGCGCTGCCGACCGGCGAAGTGCAGCGCATTGCGCCGGTTGCCGCGGCGCGGGGCGGAGGCGGCCTGGCTGGCCGGTGATGCGGAAGCAACAGCGCGCGCGGCCTGCCTGGATCGATCTAACGATCCGTTTGGGAGATCCGTGGGAACGGGGCGAGGTGTTCTTCTGGCTGTGGCGGGCAGGGGCGCTCGAAGTTGCCGCCCGGCACATTGCCGAGCCGTATGCCAGGCAGATCAGCGGCGACTGGCGCGGCGGCGCGCTCGCCTGGGAACGCGTGGGCTGCCCGTACGAACACGCGACGGCACTTGCCGACAGCGGCGACGAAGATCGGCCGCACACCTCGCCAGAACAGGCAGAACCGCCGATGCGGGCGCCCCTCTGCCCGCGCCATCATTCCCTCGCGGCAAGAACGAACCTTCATGCGAGGCGCTTTCCCATGCCGCGTCGAGAAGAAGGACGCGAGGCCGGACGGCGCTCGTCGTTCCCCCGATCATACGCCAACAGTGAGTTGAGGAACTGCCATGACCCACAGGATCTGGAAGACCGCCGGCATGGTGCTGGCGCTGGCTGCCTGTGCGCAGGCCGAGCCCGCGACGACGCTGCCCGACACTCCCACCGCGCCCGCAGCGGACCGCGTGCCCGATAACAACGACCCGGGCGTCACCGATCGCCGGCTGGAAGAGCAGCTCGAGCGTGTGCGCAGCGCCACCGCGCGCTACAAGGACATCGAGAAGGCGGTGCAGGACGGATAGGCGGACATTCACGTCGTGCTGCCTGACATGGGACAGCACTTCATGCGCGCCAGTGTGCTCGATGCCAGGTTCGATCTGGAGCATCCGGAACTGCTCGTATACACGCCGGGCCGCCATCCCGAGCGGGTCGCGGTCGAGTACGTGGTGCCGCTGCAGCTGGTCGCGCACGCGCCCGATGGCTTCGTCGGCAACCAGGACAAGTGGGATCACAACACGACGTTTGGCCTCTGGACGCTGCATGCCTGGGTCTGGCGCTTCAACCCCGATGGCGTGTTCGCGCCAATGAACCCGCGCGTTCGCTGAGCCGCGCCAGGGGTCGGGCGGTCCACCCGCGGGCCGCCCGCCTCGCGGCCGGGAACGGGTCCGTGTCCTGTCAGTCGCTGCGCATGGCCAGGAGCGGATCGATGCGGGTGGCTCGCCACGCCGGGACGAAGGCGGCCAGCAGCGCCAGCGCGAACATCAGCAGGGCGACACCCCCGAACGTGCGCGCATCAACCGGCGAAATGCCGTGCAGCATGGAACGCATGGCGCGCGCCGCCGCCGCCGCGGCCGCACTCCCGATCAGCACGCCAAGGGTGGCAGTGGCAAGCGCCCTCGTCAGCACCATGCGCCGCAGCTGTGCGGGCGCCGCGCCCATGCTGATGCGGATGCCCAGCTCGCGCCGCCGCCGGCCGACGTCAATGGCTAACACGCCGTAAACACCGGTGCCCGCCAGAATCAGCGCGATTACGGAGAAGAAGGCGAGGATCAGCATGTTGACCCGGTCCTGCGCGATGGCCGCGGCGACCACATCCGACATCGGCTGCAGGTTCTGGATGGGGATGGCCGCGTCGACGGACCAGATGGCGGCGCGGAGCGCGTCCGCCTGACGCGCGAGGGGCAGCGTCGAACGCACCATTACATCCATCGCTTCCATGGGCCACTGCGCGTGCGCGATGTACACGGCCGGCCTGCTCGCCGCGGCGGGGCCGCCGAAGCGCACATTGTCCACCACGCCGACCACTTCGCCGTTCATGCCATTATTCAGGGCGACGATAATGCGTCGGCCTGTGATGCTCGCGTCCGGCACCAGTGTGCGGGCCAGGGAACGGCTGACGATGAGGACGAGAGGCGAACCCGCGCGATCCGCAGCCGTGAACGCCCGGCCCTCGAGCAGCTGCGTTCCGACCGTGCGAAAGTAATTCGACGTGATGATGCGCACGGTCGCCACGGGCGGCAGGTCGAGCTTCGTGCCGGCGAGGTACACGGCAGTGGCCGGCGAGCCGTCATAGAGCGGCCGCGCATTGATGGCGGCCGCGGACTGCACGCCCGGCACCGACTCGAGCTGCTCGATCGCGCGCGCGAAATACGCGGCCCGACTGGCCGCGCTGTCGTACTGGGGGTGCCCGAGCGTGAGGCGCATGCCGACAAGATGCTCGGGCGTAAAGCCGAGGGGCGTGCGCTGCAGCGTCGCGAAACTGCGCATGGTGAGGCCGGCGGCAATGGTAAGGGTCAGCGCGAGCGCAATCTCCGCCACCATCACCGCGCTGCCGCCGCGAGCCCGCGTCACGCGGCCGCCACTCGCCCGCAGCATCGACCCGAGCGAGCTGCGCAGCAGACGCGCGATCGGGACCAGCCCGATGGCAAGGAATGTGATCAATGCCAGACGGCCACCAAACAACAGCACCGGCGCATCGGCGCGGATGGCCTCGATGCGCGGCAGACCGCCCGGCAGCAGCGGCCGCAATGCCGACGTGCTCCAGATGGCGAGCAGCAGACCCAGCGGACCGCCGATCGAGATGAGGACAAACGCCTCCGCCAGCAATTGCCGCAGCAGTCGCGTGCGACCGGCGCCGAGCACGCCACGCACGCTGAACTCGAGGTCGCGCTCCTGGGCGCGCGCCAGCACCAGACTGCTCACGTTCACAACCGCGATGAGCTGCAGCAGGATGACCGCCGTGAGCAGCACGAGCAGAGGTGTCTTCAGATCGCCGGTCAGCTCGGCCTGCAGCGTCACGACATCGGCGGTCCAGTCGCGATCCGCTGGATCCGTCCGTGCCAGCTGATCCGCCACGCCGCGCAGCTCCTGCTGCGCCATCGGCAGCGACACGCCCTCGCGCAACCGCCCCAGCACCAGCAGGAAGCGACCCCAGTTCCGGTTCCCGGCATCAGGCAGAAACGGTACCCAGAAATCCTGCTTTTCCAGCCAGCCGAAGCGCGGCGCGTCGAAACCGGCGGGCATCACGCCCAGCACGCGGAAGGGTCGATCCTCCAGTGTGATGGTCTGCCCGACTAACGCCGGGTTGGCGCTGAAACGGCGCTCCCACAGCGCGTGACTGAGCACGATCACATCACCGGCGCGGGCCTCCTCCAGCGTGAAGCCGCGGCCCAGCTCGGGCGCGACACCCACGATGCTGAACCACTCCGGTGACACCGCCCCGCCGTAGATGCGATCCGGCGCATCGCCGGTAACCGTGAAGCGGGCAGGCATGAGTCCGGCCAGCCCCGTGTAGCTGCGCGAGCGCTCGCGCCACGCCTCGAAGTTGGGCACTGACACGACATTCCCGGCCTTGCCGCGGGGCACGTCGTGCTCCCACAACACGACCAGCCGGTCGCCTCCCGGCCACGGCAGCGGCCGCAGCAGCAGACCGTGCACCACGCTGAAGATCGTGGTGCTGGCCCCGATGCCCAGCGCCAGCGTCGCGATCACCGCCAGTGCGAACAGCCGCCGCCGCAGCAGCAACCGGAAGCCGAGACGCAGGTCGGCACGCAGGTCCTGCAGCAGTCGATAACGCCGTGTTCGCGCGAGATGCCGGCTGTCCATGCGTCGCAACTCCTCCCGTATCCGCACCACGTCGCCGAAGGTCCGCTGCGCCTGGGCACGTGCGGCCGGCTCCGGCACGCCCTGCGCCATGAGATCGCGGACGCGCGATTCCAGGTGAAAGGAAAGCTCGTCCTCGATGTCGGCGCGCGGGTCGGCCTGCCACAGACCGCGGGTGCGGCGCCAGAACGGCGTGCGCGGGCCGCGCAACTCAGGATCCTCCAGGCCGCAGCGTCAGCACGCGCTCCACCGCGCGCGCGTAACGCTCCCAGTCCTTCGTGCGCGCGCGCAGCTCGCGCCGGCCCGTCGTGGTCAGCCGGTAGAACTTCGCGCGCCGGTTGTTGTCCGACACGCCCCAGTCCGCCTCGATGAGGCCGCGATGCTCGAGCCGGTGCAGCGCCGGATACAGCGTGCCCTCCTCAATGCGCAGCTCCGCCTCCGTGGCTTCGCCGATCCAGTTGGCAATCGCGTAGCCGTGCATGGCGCCCCATGACAGCGTCTTGAGGATCAGGAAATCGAGTGTGCCCTGAACGGCGTCAATGACATTGCGCGGCATGTCTCCCCCCGGTTCACAAGGGGAAGCTAGGGTCGCATACCTTGGTTCGCAAGGGGAATGCCGCGGCCCGCGGCCCGACGCACACGGGACGGATCAATGATTGTCGAGGAGCACGAGGTCGAGGTTGCGAAGGTGGTCGGCGCGGGCGATGACGTCGACTGCGGTAATTCTGCCGCGGGTGATCGTGAAGCTGAAGACGACGCGAGGCTGTCCGCCCGGAGCCCAGGCGAGGCCCATGGCGCCGTTGATGAGCGCGGGCTGCGCGGCGCGGGCGCGTCCGGCGAAGGTGCCGGCCACGGCGGCGGCACCGCGGACTTCGCGCGCCGCACCGAGCTGGACGGCACTGCTGTCGGCGCGGACCAGGACATCCGGGTCGAGCAGTGCGAGCAGCGCCTGGAAGTCGCCGCCGCGCGAGGCCGTGAGGAAGGCGGCGACCACTTCCTGATGCCGGTTGAAATCGTCGGGCACGGCAGCGGCTCCGCGCACGCGGCGCCGGGCGCGGCTCGCGAGCTGGCGCGCGGCGGCCGAAGTGCGGCCCACGATGGGCGCGATCTCGTCGAAGGGCACAGCGAACAGATCGTGCAACACGAACGCCACGCGTTCGGCGGGTGACAGCGTTTCGAGCACAACCAGCAACGCGAGACCGAGCGACTCGGACAGCAGCATCTCCCGCTCGGGCCCGGTGGCGTCGTGCGGATCGCTGGCGGGCTCGGGCAGTGGCGCAGCGATGGGTTCCTCGCGCCTCGCCTTGCGCGAGCGCAGCATGTCGAGGCAGACGCGCGCGACCACGGTCGTGAGCCATCCGCCCAGGTTGTCGACGCTGTCGGCGGCGGAGCGGTTGAGGCGGAGCCAGGATTCCTGAACGGCATCGTCGGCTTCACTTTGCGAACCGAGCATCCGCCAGGCCACAGCGCGCAGACGGGCGCGATGCGTCTCGAACCGTGCGGCCAGCCATTCACTGTGATCCAAACGTCGCTTCTCCCGTGGTGTTGTTCCGTACCAATGACGCTTCCCGCAGGACAAATGTGACCGGCATCCGGTGGCAGGGCCGGACGCGTTGCAGTATGCTGCGCGCCGCCGGGTGCGCAGCATCGGTCTTTTGCGCGCAAGCCGTGGTCACGGGAAGCACAGGAGAACACAGAAAGCGAGAGCACCACAATGCGCTGCAGGCGACTCCTGATAACGACCGCTCTGCTGCTGGTGCCGGTGGCAGCGAGCGCGCAGCGGCAGAAGGAACCGGGCCCCACGCTGGCACGACTGCTGTCTCGTGTACACGCGGGTGATGCTGCGAGCGTGCAGGCGTTCTGGGACTCGATCGTGGCGAGGGGTACGCCATTGATGGATCCGCTGCCGGACGACACCACGAAGATCCTGGCGAGCTTCGTCTACCGCAGCGACACCATCCAGAACGTCGTCCTGGAGAACGGCGTCAACGGCTGGGCGTACATCCTGAACCAGCTGGAGCGCGTGCCCGGAACCGACATCTGGCACATCACGGTCGCGGTGCCGGCGGATATCCGCCTCGGGTACGTGTTCCGCGCGAACGATGACCTGATTCCCTGGGCACTGGAGCCGAATCAGGGAAGACGCTGGGCGCAGAACCGGCCGGATCCGTTCAATCCGCGTGTGGACTCGGCGCAGAATCGTCGCTCACTGCTGCTCGGACCGCGCGCGCGGCCGGACACGTGGTCGCAACCCCAATCCGATGTTGCGCACGGCAAGATCGAGAATCTGGACATCGACAGCCGCGCGCTGGGGACACGCCGGCGTTTTGGTGTTTACACGCCGCCGGTGCCCGCGCTCGCGGGACTGCCATTGCTGGTGGTGTTCGACGGGCCGACCTACCGGTCCACCGTGCGCGTTCCGGATATCCTGGACAATCTGCTTGCGGCCGGCCGCATCGCGCCGGTCGTCGCGGTGTTCGTGAACCAGACCAATCGCATGGTCGAGCTTGCGCCCAATCCGGGCTTCACGGAGTACGTGACGGGCGAGCTGATTCCCTTCGTGCGCGCACGGTACGGCCTGGCCAGCGATGCAGCGCACACGATCGTCATGGGCTCGAGTCACGGCGGCCTGGCCGCGGACTGGATGGCGATCGCGCACCCCGAAGTAGTGGGCAACGTCATCTCGCAGTCGGCGTCACTCTGGTGGAGTCCGGCGAGCGATCCCGAACCGGAGTATCTCGCGCGACTGGTGGCGAAGCAGCCGAAAACGGCGGTGCGCTACTGGCTCGAAGTGGGCACCTTCGAGATCGACCGCACCGCCGGCAACAGTCCCGGCCAGGTCGATGTCAACCGGCATTTCCGCGATGTGCTCAACGCGAAGGGCTACGACGTGGCCTACTCGGAATTCCCCGGTGGACACGAGTACCAGAGCTGGCGCGTAACCACGCCATCGGCGCTCATGCACTTCCTGGGCAGCACGCGGTAACTCCGGGTTACACGGTCACGACCGGGGCAGGCCGTGCGGGGGGAGGTGCCGGCGCTGCCGCCTGCAGCATGGCGCGCACGGCCTCGAGCAGCTCGGCTAAAACGGTGTTACCCACGTAGACGCCAACGCCGTGGCGCACCTCCACGAGACCCAGCGTCTCGAGACGCGTGAGCGCTTCGCGCACGGTGGGTGGCGCGACACCGAAGGTCTGGGCCAGCTCACCGATCGAAGGCAGCCGGTCGCCTTCCTTGTAGGCGCCCGCCTGGATGGCGTCTCGTATCTGTCTGGCCAGCTTGTCCGGCAGGCTCTGCCGGGCAACAGGCGAAAAGTTGTCCTGCATCAATCGACCTTCATTCAGTTGCTGCGCAGCGCCTGGATTGCCGGCACGGTGGCGGCTCGCCTGGCCGGGATGAAGCACGCCACCAGCACGGCGATGAGCAGCACGCCGATGATGCTCGCGAGCGTCAATGGATCGCCGGGCTGCACATCGTAGAGCAGTGAGCGCAACGCCCGTGTGGCGCCGAGCGCGCCCGCGAGGCCGAGGAGGGCGCCGATTGCGGCGAGCGTGATGCCCTGCCCGACCACGAGGCCCACGACATCGCCGCGTGTTGCGCCCAGCGCGGTGCGCACGCCGATCTCACGCGTGCGCTGCGCGACGCCGTAGGAGATCACGCCGTACGTGCCCATGCAGGCCAGCGCCAGGGCGAGCGCTGCGAAGAGGCCGAGCACGAGCGCGCTGAAACGCGCGTACGCGGTCGAGCTGGCCATGCGGCCGCTCATGGTGTCGATGTCGTAGACGGGAAATCCGGGCGCGACCTCGTGCATTGCGCGCACCGCGTCGCGCACCAGCCCGGCAGGCTCACCGCGCGTGCGCAGGAACAGCATCATGCGGTAGCTGAACGGCGCCTGATAGTACGAGACGTAGACGTCCGATCGCGGCGGCTGGTCGAGCGTTTCGTAGAGCACGTCACCCACGACGCCGGCGACGTACGCGGTGTCGTGCTCGAAAACCGCGCCGTCGATGAGCAGGGGCCGGCCGATCGGGTCTTCGCCGGGCCACAGTCGCTTCGCCGCCGTCTCGCTGACCAGCACCACCTTGCGGCCATCCCTGCGGTCGCGAGTGTCGAAAAGACGGCCGCGCAGCAGCGGCACGCCCATGACCGCGGGCCACGCGGGTGTGATCCAGTGCACGCCCACCACGGGCTCCGTGCCGCGAGGCACAGGCGGGCGATCGGGCAGGGCCGCGTCGGTGGCGGCGCACAACTGCAGCGGAGGGCAGTCTTCCAGCGCGACGTCGGTGACGCCCGGCAATGCGGAGAGCCGTTCCACAGCGACATCATAGAAGCGCGCGATGGAGTCGAAGGCCCAGGCGGGCGCGCGGTTCACGCGCAGCGACAGCACACGCTCGGGCGTGAACCCGGGCCTCACCTCGAGCAGGTGTCCCAGACTGCGCAGCATGAGGCCGGAACCTGCCAGCAGCACCACCGCCAGCGCGATCTCCAGGACGACGAGAACATTGCGACTGTTCAGCCGGCGCAGCGTACCAGTGCGTGCCGCGCGCTGCTCCTGCAGTGCATGGGTCAATGATGGGCGCGTGGCCTGCAGGGCCGGCACGAGCCCGAACAGTATTCCCGTCGTGAGCGCCAGTGCGGCAGTAAACGACAGCGCGGCGCCATCCAGGCGGATCGCCGTGAAATTCAATGCGCCCAGTCCGGCAACGTCCTGAAGGCGCAGCACGCGCGCCGGCTGGACATCGGCGAGTACGTGCACGCCGACCCATGCGACGACCAGACTGGCGATGCCACCTGACAGCGACAGCAGCAGACTCTCCGCCAGCAGCTGCCGCACCAGGCGTCGCCGGCCGGCGCCAATGGCGAGGCGAACCGCGATCTCCGCGCGGCGCCCGGCCGCGTGCACGAGAAACAGGTTCGCCACGTTGGCGCAGGCGATCAACAGCACCAGGCCCACGGCGACGAAAAGAATGAGCAGCGTGCGCCGCACGCGCGCATCCACGCGCGCGGAATCCAGCTCGTGCGCCACCGCACCCCAGTGCTCCGTGGCGACTACAGGCGAGGGATAGACGGCATCGACGAGTGTGCCGAGCCGCTGCACCTCCGCCTTCGCCCGGTCCACCGACACGCCCGGCTCGAGACGCGCGACCGCGAAATAGTTGTGATTCCACGGCACCGTCACATTCCAGCCGGGGGGAGAGGATGCAATCGGCATCCAGAACGTCGCCTGCCCGGAAAGGCCGCGGAATTCGGGCGCAGCCACACCGACGATCGTATAGGGCCGGCCATCGACGTCGAGCATCGCGCCCAGAATGGCCGGGTCCGCGTTGTACAGTAAACGCCACAGCGGATCGCTGATCACCGCTACGCGCGCGCCGCCCATATCCGCGTCATCCGCCGGCTGGAAGCCGCGGCCCAGCTGCACGCGCACACCGAGCGTGGGCAGGTAGTGCGCATCGATGTACTCGCCCGAAACGCGCAGCACATCAGCGCCGTTGCGCAGCGTGAACTCACTCGACACCCAGAGCGTGAGATCGGAGAAAATACGCTGCGATTCGCGCAGCGCCACGAACTTGGGATACGACCAGGTCACGTCATCGCGCGCCGGCCGGTCACCGTGCCCCGGCACCGTCAGGCTCAGCGTCATGAGGCGGTCCGGCTCCGGGTACGGAAGCGGGCGCAGCAGCAGCGCGTCGACCGCGCTGAATATCGCCGTGTTAGCGCCGATGCCGATGGCCAGTGTGAGCACGGCAACGACCGTGAACGTGGGCGTGCGGCGGAACGTGCGCAGCGCGAACTGCAGATCCTGGCGCACGCCATCCAGCAGACCGAGGCCGGCAGCGCGCCGCGTCTCCTCCTTTATCGCCACTTCGTTGCCCAGACGCCGGCGCGCCGCGGCCCGGGCCTGCGCCGGTGTCAGCGTGCCCCGACCCTCTGTCTGCCGCTCCAGCGTCTCCATGTCCAGATGGAAACGCAGCTCCTCATCCAGCTCGCGCGCGTACCTCGACTGGCGCAGGAATACGGCGAGACGGTGACGCAGGCCATCCAGCAGCGACATACGTTACGCCCGGCGCAGAACACGGTTGATCGCGACCAGCATGTCATCGAAGCTGGAGATTTCCGCGCCCAGCCGTCGCTTGCCTGCAGCCGTGATCGTGTAGTACCTCGCCTTCCGGCCGGTGGGCGACTCACCCCACTTCGAGGTGGCCCAGCCCTTCTTCTGCAGCCGCTCGAGCGCCGGATACAGCGAGCCCTGCTCCACACGCAGCGCTTCCTGCGACAGGCGCTCGATCTGCTGCGCAATGGCGTAGCCGTGCAGCGGCTGCGCGCTGAGCGTCTGCAGGATCAGCATGTCGAGCGTGCCGCGCAGCAGCTCGTTGCGGGCGGGTGGTGTGCTGGCCACGACGATCATCCGGGTGAGTGGCGTGATAGGTCGAAAGTCTTACTATCATGAATAGAATGTCTACCTATCGCCGTCAAGACCGGCGTTGCCCGCAGCGGCCGCAACCTGCAGCGCTGGCCGCCGGCAGGACGCCCACAGGCACGCAGGGTCACGCGTGCGTGTGTGACGTGTGAGCCGGCGCGTGGGCTGCCGGGTACTGAAACCGATGACTGGCGACGACGGGTGTTCTGCGTTGCGCGCGGGAAATCGAACCCAACAGGGGCTTACAGATGACAGCGGCCGCCGACCGGTACCAGGCGTTTCGCGTGCTGCACGAGTCGGGGTGTTTCGTGATTCCCAATCCCTGGGACGTGGGCAGTGCGCGGCTGCTGGAACAACTGGGCTTCCAGGCGCTGGCTACGACCAGCTCGGGATTTGCCTGGTCGCGAGGCCGGGCGGACAATCACATGTCGCTCGAGGAAACGCTGGTCTGGCTGCGCGAGGTGGCGGACGCGGTGCGCGTGCCGGTCAACGCGGACTTCGAGGGCGGTTTCGCGCAGGCGCCGGAGGCGGTGTACGCGAATGTCGCAGCCGCGGTGTCGACGGGTGTGGCGGGGCTTTCGATCGAGGACTCGACGGGCGATTCGCTGGATCCGCTGTTCGCGTTCGACCTCGCCGTCGAACGCATGCAGGCCGCGCGGCAGGCGATCGAGGACCAGGGCGGGCGTGTCCTGCTGACCGGGCGATCGGAAGGCTTTATTGCCGGGCGACCTGATCTGGGGGAGACGCTGCGCCGACTCACGGCGTATGCCGAGGCGGGCGCGGACTGCCTGTACGCACCCGGCATCCGGTCGAAGTCCGATATTGCAGCGGTCGTGAACGCCGTGGCGCCGAAGCCGGTGAACGTCCTGGTGGGCAGCGACTTCACGACGGTGGCCGAGCTGGCGGATCTGGGCGTGCGGCGCATCAGTGTGGGCGGCGCACTGGCGCGCGCGGCCTGGGCCGGCTTCCTGCACGCGGCGGGCGAGATCGCCGCGCAGGGAACGTTCACGAGCCTGGCGCACGCGCTGCCCTTCGCGGAAATCAACACCGCGTTTGACGCGCGCTGAGCGAGGGCCAGCCTCTAACTCCGTGTTGATGCGGTTGCCGCTGCGGCAACGCCGCGTTCGTGGGCCCGGGCGCGGCCAGGCGTCCGGCAGTCACACTCGTCGCGTCCGCACGTACGGCGCGAGCAGACGACACACACCGGCGCCTCGCGCCCGATGGCGTGTGGCGCGTGCGTGCGTGACCTGCGGACTCGGTCCCTGCCGATCCGCCTTCCGGACGACGGCTTTCCCCACGATCAGTCTTGACGCAGGCGCGGCGAGAGGGTATGCTGACGTCGTCTTATATGACGTTGACATATATCAGACGACGACTGCCATGAAATCGACCGACGATCTGCTGCCGCTGCCGCCGCACACGTTCCTCGTGCTGCTGTCGCTGCGTGGGCGCGCACTGCACGGGTACGGCATTAAGAAGGAAGTGCGGGCGCGCTCGGAAGGGCGGATCGATCTCGATGCCGGCGGGCTGTACCGGCTGATCGCACGGCTGGAGGCGAGGGGTGTGATCCGGACCGTGAAGGCACCGGCGCTGCAGGCGGAGGACGTGCGGCGGGGAGTGTTCTACACGTTGACGCCCTCAGGCGAGGCGTTGCTGGCGGAGGAGGCGAGGCGGCTCGCGTCGCTGTTGAGTTCGGCGGACGTTTCCGCGCTGATCGAGGGTGCCGGCCCGTGATGGGCGGCGTCTATCGCGTTCTGCTGCGGCTTCTGCCGGGCCGTTTCCGTCGCCGGTACGGCGATGAGATGGCGCGCATGTTCGAGGAGCAGTGGGAAGAATCCGCCTGGCCGGCGCGCGGGTGGCTGGTGCTGCGCGCACTCCGCGATGTCCTCTGGACTGCGGTCGTGGTACGTGTCACGGGAGATCCGGTGTCTCCGCTGGCGGTGGAGCCGGGCGTGTCCCGGGGCCTGCTGACAGGGCTGTCAGCAGACGTGCGCGTGGCGCTGCGCGGACTGCGGCGGCGTCCGGGCTTTGCCGCGGTCGCCATCCTCACGGTGGGGCTGGGCATTGGCGCCACGACCGCGGTGTTCTCGGTGGTGGACGCGACGGTGTTGCGCGGACTCGGTCTGCCGGACGAGGATCGCCTGGTCTCGATCTGGAGCACGTTCGAGCGGCAGCCGGGACAGGCGTTTCTGGTTTCGGCGGCGGAATTCACGGACCTGAGCCGGGACGTGAAGAGCTTCGAGCACACGGGTGGCTGGTTTCCCGGATCGCTGCTGCTGCAGCCGGTGGCGGGCGGCCCTGCGCGCGTTGTGACGGTGGCGAACACGGTGGGGGACATTTACCGGCTGGTGGGCGCGCGCACGGCGGCGGGCAGACTGCCGGGTGCGAGCGACAACGTCGTGGGAGCACCGCCCGTGGCGCTGATCTCGCACGGGCTCTGGCAGTCCGCGTACGGGGGCGATGCCGGCATTGTGCGGGGAGGCACGCTAACAGCAGGTTCGCGGACCGTGGCCATCATCGGTGTGCTGGCGCCTGACGTGCACCTGCCGGGCGTGGCGGCCGACGTCTGGGTGCACGCTGTCCTGGACCCGGCGTCCTGGGCCACGGACCGGTCCGGTCACGGCCTGGTGGCGATCGCCTCGCTGCGGCCGGGTGTTCCGGTCAGGGCCGTGCGTACCGAGCTGGAAAACCTCGAGCGCGTGTGGGCTCGGCGTTATGCGGGGCAGCACTCGTTCGGCCTGGACGGGCACGATGCGCAGATTGCGCTGCTGGGTGACCGCGTGCTGGGCTCGGCGCGCCGGGTCGCCGTGCTGCTCTGCTTCGCGTCCGGTCTGCTGCTGCTGCTGGCCTGTGCCAATGTCGCCAATCTTCTGTTAGCGAGGAGCGAGACCCGCCGGTCGGAGGTGGGTGTGCGCATCGCGCTGGGTGGCAGCGGCGCACGCGTGGCGAGGCCGGTGCTGCTGGAAGGTGTGGTGCTGGGGTGCGCGGGGGGTCTGGTCGGTCTGCTGCTGGCCGGGAGCGGGATGCCGCTCATGCTGCGACTGGCGCCACGCGATCTGCCGGGCACGGGGGGCGTCATGCTGGACGCGCGCGTCGTGCTGTTCGCGCTGGCGCTGTCGCTGTTGACAGGCGTGCTGTTCACGCTCGCACCCGCGTGGCACGCGGCACGGCAGGATCCGTCCGTCCTGCTGCGCAGCTCGGGTCGCGGGCGGACAGGTGCTTCGCACGGACTGCGTGTGCTGGTGGCGAGCCAGGTAGCGCTGGCCACGGTCCTCCTGGCCGGCGCGTCGCTGCTGGTGCGTTCACTGCTCGCGCTGAACGCGGTGAATCCGGGGCTGGATGCCGCGTCGCGCGCAGTGCTGGATCTGACGCTGCCGGTGACGCGCTACGCGAACGCAGCCGCCATCACGGGCTTCTATGACGCGCTGCAGCAGCGCCTCGAGAGCATGGACGCGGTGCGCGCCATTGCAGTCGTGCGCGGCCTGCCGCTGCGCGACGCGCAGCGCTTCGAGTACGTCGTGCGTGAGGACGCGGTGGATCGCGAAGACCGCGTGGGCGTCGCAGTGCAGGCCGCATCCGCCGGATACCTGCGGACCCTGGGCATTGCGCTGGCGGAAGGCCGCGATCTCGCGGCGGGCGATCGCGCCGGCAGCATGAATGTCGCGCTGGTGAATCGTTCGGCGGCGCACATGCTCTGGCCGGGCGTTTCGGCCATCGGCAGGCGGGTGCGCGCGACATTCGCACCCCCAGCGTTCGGCCTGATCACCATTGTGGGCGTGTATGACGATGTGCGGAGCAGCAGCCTGAGCGCCGAAGCAGCACCCGAGATTCTCCTGTCGTTGCCACAGGTTGCCACGTTCAGTGCCGGCTGGGTGCGCAATCTCACCGTTGTGCTGCAGGCAGCGAATGCGCCGGCAACCGTGCTCCCTGCGGTGCGCGCCGTCGTTGCCGCCATGGATCCGGGTGTGGCGGTGGGTCCTGCGACCACGATGCGCGACGTGCTGCGCGCGAGCACGGCAGTAGAGCGTTTTCTGGCGGCGCTGCTGTCCGTTTTCGGCGCGCTCGCGCTGATCATTGCCGCGGTGGGCGTGACCGGTGTCGTTTCCTTCAGCGTGGTGCGGCAGACGCGCGAATTCGCCATTCGCAACTCGCTGGGTGCGCGGCCCGCCGGCATTCTTCTGGACGTGCTGCGGACCAACGCCATGGTTGCCGGTGCGGCGACTCTTGCCGGGACCGCCATCACGGCGCTTGCCGCGCCTGCGTTGCGCGGCTTCCTCTTCCGCACGCCTCCCCGTGACGTTCTGGTGCTGACCATGGTGCCGGCGACGCTGATGCTGGTGGCGCTGCTTGCCGCGCTCGCGCCCGCGCTGCGGGCCAGCCGTGTGCCACCCGCGCGAGCCCTGCACGAGAGCGAATGATTGCCCGCGGATCGAACCGTCGATTAGATTCACTGCCGGCCGGCAGGGCGGCCGTCGGTCCGCGTAAAGGGTTGAACCCACCCGGATGACGTCATCATCGGTCAGCGACCCTGACTTCCAGCCCGAGCAACGCGGACACCGGGCACCACGGAAGGAAGGGTATCATGCCGGGCATCGATCTTCCTGAACGTCCATCCCTCGAGTACCTGCGCAAGCTGGCCAAGGAACGGCTGCGCGAGCTGCGCGCGACGCAACCGACGGCGCGTCTCAGCGAAGCGCAGCGGGCCGTTGCGCGCGAGCACGGATTTCCGAGCTGGCGGGCACTGAAGGCCGAGCTGGACCGTCGCAATGTTCCCGCACAGGACGCGTGGTTCGCGGCGTGTGTCGCAGGCGACACCGCTGCGCTGCGTGCTCTGCTCGATCAGGATCCTCACCTCGTCACGGCACGCAGTCGCGAAGGCACCACCGGACTGCACCTGGCGGTGCGCCACCCGGACGCGGTGCAGCTGCTGCTGGAGCGGGGCGCGTACCCGAACGCGCGCGATGCCGGCGACCATGCGCTGCCGCTGCACGGCGCGGCTGGACACGGGCCGATCGAGTCCGTGCGCGCACTGCTGGACGGCGGGTCGGATGTGCACGGGTACGGCGATGTGCATCAGCTGGACGTGATCGGAGCCGCCACCGTGTTCGGAGAGGCGCGCCGCGATGTGGTGGCACTGCTCGTCTCGCGCGGTGCGCGCCACCACATCTTCTCGGCGATTGCCATGGGCGAAGCCGGGATCGTGAAGAGCGTCGTCGCCCACGATCCGAACGCCATTCGCCGCCGGCTGTCACGCTTCGAGCAGGAGCAGACGGCGTTGCACTACGTGATCGCGCCGCCGGACGGACTCGTGGGCGGCCTGTTCCGCACGGGCGAGCACTACCACACGCTCGAGCTGCTGCTCGCGCTGGGTGCGGACGTGGAGGCGCGCGATGCGAAGGGACGCACGCCGCTCGAGATCGCGATGCTGCGCGGGGACCGCGAGGCCATGCGTCTGCTGCGCGAAGCGGGCGCAACCGAGCCCGAGCCACCCGCAACGCCGCGTGTGGATGCGGCGAGCCTGGCCGCATCAGTGGGCGGCCTCACGCCCATGGTGGGTGTGCGCGACATGGCGGCCACGGTGGACTGGTACCAGGCGATCGGATTCGTGCTGAGCGACAGCCACGCGGAGGACGGCCGGCTGGACTGGGCGCACCTGTCTTTCGGTGCCGCCAACATCATGTTCGTGCCGTCGAGCGATCCCTGGCGAGGCGCCACCACGGCGCTCAGCCTGTGGATCCGCACGGACCGGCTCGATGCGTTGTACGCGACGCTCAGGCGCCGGCAGATCGAGCGGGAGCATGCGGGAAGAGCGGCGTCGCCATCCGGTCCCGGGATACGGTTCACGCAGGACCTGCACACCGCTTTCTACGGGCAGCGCGAGTTCGGCATCCGCGACCCGGATGGTATCGAGCTGATGTTCAGCCAGCCCGTGGTTGACTCTGCCCGCGAGGCGCCGCAATAGTGCACATTCCACACGAGCGCCTGGCCATCGAATCACTGGCCGACCCGAAGGAGGTCTGGTGGCTGAACGCGTTTGCCTCTGAGGTGTGTGCCATGAACATCGCCAGGGGGGACGTCGGCTGTGGCGGGCAGTCGCCGTGGACGTACCGCCCGGGCTGCGCCAGCTGGACGCGCTGACGTGTCACGACAAAGCAGTCCTGCTAACACGCCATTCGGAGAGGGTGAGGAATCCGCTGCCGGCTGCGCCAGTTGCGGCGCAGCGCTGCTGGGTCCGTTCTGCCATCAGTGCGGTCAGGGCGCGGAGCGCGGCGGCAATTCGTTGAGAGCGTTCCTGGCCGAGTCGCTGAGCGACGTGCTCGACATCCGCTCGCGGCCGGTGCGCAGTCTGCTCGATCTCGTGTTTCGACCTGGCGAGCTGACGGTCGCGTTCCTGGGAGGACGGCGCGCGCGCTACATGCAGCCGCTGCAGCTGTACCTGCTGGCTGCGGCCGTCTTCTTCCTTGCCAACTCGCTCCGTCCGTTCGTTCAGGTTACGCCGGACAATCAGATCGTCAGTTCGCTGAGCAGCGTAAAGACGTTCCAGAGCATCTCGACGGAGCAGCTGGCGGCGCTTTCCGCGCGCGGAGTATCGCCGGATCTGTTCCGGGAGCGTTTCCGCTCGGCGGTCAGCCAGGGGCTGCCGCCTTTCATGATCGGTTCGATTCTGGCCTTTGCCCTGGCGCTGTTCCTGTTCAGCCCGAGGCATCCGCCACTGCTGCACCTGGTATTCGCCCTGAACTGGATCGCGTTTTTCATGCTCGCCATGGGCATCGAGCGACTGCTGCCGGTTGCCGTCGATCGCTATGTCGTCGGGTTCCTCACGCTGGCTGCCTTGCTACACCTGATCCTGTCACTGCGGCGGGCGTACCGGCACCGCTGGGGGCGTGCGATCGGGAGCGGTCTTGGGCTGATGATCGCGTTCAACATTGTGCTCGCGGGCTGGGTGATCGCGGTGGTGGCGTACGCGCTCTGGCAGACGACCTGAGTCACGCGCACGCCGGGCTTGCGCGCCAGGCCATCCGTGCAGCGGCACGTTGCGTGTGAAGGTGCCTTGTCCGGGCCGCCCCGCGATGCCAGTTTGAGCGCAGCGCTCGGGGCGCATCCAGTCCGCGGAAAGGGCCGTGCCCACCCGGAAGCACAACAGCCGAAGTTACGAAACTTCTTTCAGCCTGCTTTGTGCGGACTCCAGGCGATTTCCCTGAAAGGAGCTTCGTATGAAGACCCGCTTCACCGACGCCATCCCGCTCGCACCTCGCCCGAATCTCGCGCAATACAGAACACTGGCCAGGGATCTGCTCGGGGCAGCGCACACGGGCGATGCCGGTGCGGTCCTCGCCTGGGCCGCGGCATGGATCCGGCGACTCGCCCGGTTACAGTCAGCGAGCGCGCCGCCGGCGTGGGTCGGGCGCAGCCATGCCAGCGAACCGGACGCGGCAAGAATGGATCGCGAAGCGAACGCAGTCGTGGAAGACGTGCGTCGCTCACGCCTGCTGCCGGCGGACGGTGCGCCGGCACGACTGCAGCTCTCCGAGGCACAGCTCGTCATCGCGCGACTGCATGGTTTTGAGTCCTGGCCGAAGTTCGTGAAGCACATTGCATCGCGCGACCAGCCGGGGTCCGCGGTGTCGGACTTCGAAACAGCGGCCGACGCCATTGTGACGGGTGACCTGGCGACCGTGCAGCGCCTGATCGACGCAAGCCCGCGACTCGTGCACGCGAGGTCGACACGCGAGCACCGCGCCACACTGCTGCATTACACCGCAGCCAACGGCCACGAGGGCTTCCGCCAGCGCTCGCCGCGCAACGCCGTCGCGATCGCGACGGTGCTGCTCGAGGCCGGCGCCGCGGCGGATGCGCTGGCCAGCATGTACGACCACCAGTGCACCACGATGGAGATGCTGGTGTCGAGCGTGCATCCGCACGCTGTGGGCGTGCAGAGCGCACTGGTCGAGGTGCTGCTGAACCATGGCGCGGCGATCAACGGCGTGGCGGACGACGGCTCGCCGCTGATGACGTCGCTCATGTTCGGGTATCCGCGGGCAGCTGAAACGCTGGTGTTGCGCGGCGCGCGCACCGACAACGTGATCTCGGCCGCGGCCATGGGTCGTGCTGATCTCGTGGACCGCTTCGTCGACGACAACGGCAGACTGTTGCCGGGCTCGCCTCTGGTCGATGTCCCGTGGCCGCACCTGCCGCAGGATCCCGCCGTGCATCTGGGTTACGCGCTGACATGGGCCTGCCGCTACGGTCGTGGCGACGTCGTCGAACTGCTGCTGCGGAAGGGCGTCGATGCAGCCGGCGCGGATGGAGACATGACCGCGCTCCACACGGCCGCCGCCCGTGGGCGACTCGACCTCGTGCGCCAGCTGATCGCGCACGGCGCGTCACTGGAAACGCTGAACCGCTACGGCGGCACGGTGCTGGACAGCACCCTGTGGTTCGCGGTCCACTCGCCGGTCGACGGTATCGACTATCCCGCTGTTGTGCGAGCGCTCATTGCGCTTGGCGCCCGCGTCGACGCGTACCCGGAGATGAAAGCCTGGGTAGATGAGGTGCTGTCCGGAATGCACACGCGGAAAGACGCGAACTGATGCCCCGCTGACTATATGGAACGTGCCGGTGCGCGCGCCGAGCCGCGCTCTTCGACCTGGGGCGCGTTGCCCGTGAGCCCGGCCGCGGCCAGTCATGGCGTCGCGGGCTCGTGCGCGGCCGCCAGCAGGCGGAAGCCTCCGGCGGAATGGCCGGCAGGGCAGGGGACGGAGCGCAGCGCTCCGGCGAAGTGTGGGTCGTGACGGTTTCAGGAACCGGAACGCGCACTATAGGGTTGCTTGCCGGAGCAGCGTTCAACCCTGATCTGGAGTTTTCCCATGCGGCGTCCCGTTTCCCTTGCAATCCTGCTGGCGTGTGCCTTCACGAGTGCCTGCAAGGACTCGACCGGCCCCGGCCAGTCGCAGAAGCCACGCAACGCCATCTACGCCGTCGGCGGCTTTCTCTCGATCCTCTACCGCGTGCCGCTCAGCGCGACCGGCACGGATTCGATGATTGCGCCGATACACACGTCGGCTGGCGTCAACCTGCAGCTGACCGACCTTGCGCTCGCGCCCAACGGCGGGTTATGGGCCGTTACATCCGAGGAGCTGTACCGGATCGACCCGGCGACCGCACTGGCGACGCGCATTGGCACGCTGGGCGCGACCGACATGAACGCGCTGACGTTCGCGCCCAATGGCCAGCTGATGGGCGCGGGCCTGGCGGGCAGCCTCTCCGTGATCGACACGGTGACCGGCCTGGCGACACTGGTGGGCAACTACGGCCATTCGCTGCTCTCCAGCGGCGACATTGCCTACGCAGCGAATGGCACGCTGTACGCCACGATACTCGGCGTGGGCACGCCGGACATGCTGGTGACCGTGAATACGACGACGGGTGAGGCAACGCCCGCAGGCAGCGCCGGGAACATTGGCTATCCAAACGTCTGGGGTCTGGTGTTCGTGGACGGTCAGCTGTACGGACTCACGGACGGGGCAAACATCAGTGTTCCTAACGGCGTGTTGCTGCGCATTGACCCGGGTACCGGCGCAGGCACGCAGTTGCGCGCGCTGTCGTTCAAGACGTACGGCGCGGCGCGGCCGCGCAGCCCGGTGCCGCACTGATCTTGCGCGCCCGGTCACAGGCTCGCTGGTGCTGCGTGGCGGCATCCGCGTGGCTGCCGGCTGCTGCGCTGCCGGCTCGAATGCGGCGGCGAGGAGGCCGCCCGCATTGAGCGTGCGGGCGCAGCAGCAATCCGCAGAGCAGCGCCTGTGCATTCGCTGGTTGAAGGGCGGCGTGCCCTTTCGGTCTGCTCGCGCTGCTGGGGAACGCGTTTCTGTGCGGCGCAGCGTGCAAGCCGGGCCGGGCGCTGGCCATCGGCTTTGGCGTGGGCGCCGCCGTCGGCGGCGTGATTGGCGCGGCCGTTCATCCGGCGCGGGAGCACTGGCGCACGATCTGGCCCTGACCGCCTCGCCATTGGCCGGCGATTCGCCACAACACTGTCTTGCGCGCGGCAACGGCCCGTCACGGCGGGCGGAGATCCGGCATGATCCCGCCCCGCACTCGTCACTGGGGCTTTGCCCGTGCGCGCACCGGGGCCCGACACTGCGCGTCCGCATGACACGCAACGGTGCGTTATACAGGCGCACCCGCAGGAACGGGAACGCGCACGGAGGTCACGATGTCCAGCCGGATTCAGTTCCGATGGCAGTGGTGGGCGGCGGCAGCGCTGGCGGCAACGGCAGGCGTGCGCTCGCCGGCAGCGGCCCAGTACATGGGCGGCGGCACCAGGACGTCCGCCGAGGCGCAGGTGGCGGACATCGAGCAGCTGCGCGACAAGTTCCTGGCGCTGGCGAAGGCCTTTCCGGACAGCACGTACGACTGGCGCCCGATGGAAGGCGTGCGCTCGGTGCGTGAGGTGTTCACGCTGATCGTGAATGAAGCCACGCTGTTTCCCACCATGTGGAAGTTCGACAAGCCGAGCTGGGTGCCCGACCCATCATTCAACGCCGAGCAGGCGAGGATTGGGGGACTGACGCGCGCCCGGATGGCGACCGAGGTCGAGCGTTCCTTCGGCAGCCTGCTGGGTATCGTGCGGGGTGCGAGCGCGGCCGATCGCGCGCGCCAGGTCAGCTTTTTCGGGCTGAACGTGGACCTGGGCACAGCCTTCACGCTGATGGCCAACGACATGCACGAACACCTGGGCCAGGCCATCGCGTATGCCCGCATGAACCGGGTGGTGCCGCCCTGGAGCCAGCGCTGAGGGCGGGCCCGGCGTGATTGAACCGGCGGGCCGCCGGGCTGGCCGGTGGCCGGGCCAAACGGCTGGTTAGTCGACGAAGAGGCCGAGGTCGATCGCGTCCGCGATCATGCGATAGCCCTGTTCGCCGGGGTGCAGGTGGTCGCCGCTGTCGGCCGAGGCGAGCAGATGCGCGGGCGCGGCGGGATCACGCACCACCGCGTCCAGATCAATGACCGCGTCCCATGCAGCGCTCGTGCGGATCCACTGGTTGACGGTCTGACGCGCCGCCTCGTGGTCGGGATTGTCGTAAAAGGATCCACCGAAGGGCAGGATGGTCGCGCCGTAGACGCGCAGACCTCGCGCATGGGCACGGTCGATGATCTGGCGATACGCGGCGATCAGGTCCTGCGCCACGCGAGCGGACGCATCGCCCGGCCCGGCAGTACCGATGTCGTTGACGCCCTCGAGCACGATCAGCCAATGGCCGCCGGGCTGTTCGAGCACATTGCGATCCAATCGTTGCAGCGCGGTGGGCCCGAGTCCGCCCTGTACCACGCAATTGCCGCCAATGCCGGCATTCAGCACGGCGATGTCGCGGGTACGCGCGTCGCTCTGCAGGCGCCTCGACAGGTTATCGGGCCAGCGATCATCACGGTCGGTGCCGGAGCCGCGTCCATCGGTAATCGAATTGCCGAGTACTGCAATGGCTCTGGCTCGGGCCGGCGCGAGCACCTCGAGTCCGCTGATCACGTACCAGTGCTCGGTGGTCGCGGGGGATGGCAGTTGTGGGGCTGCGGACCAGTCGCCCGATTGCAGGAACGAAGTGGTGCGCGAGCCCGGGTGCCCCGTCACGGCGGCAGGCATGACGGTGATGCGCAGGCTGACGACGACGTCGGACAGTGGCGCAATGTCGTAGTCGAACGCGTCCGATGTGGCGGCGGTCCCGGCCGGAATCGTGATGCCGGCCTGCCCGCCGAAGGTGAGGGCGTGGTCGCTGCCGGGCTGGATGGCGCCGGCGCCCGCGGGCAGCGCCATGCGCGCGGCGGCGATGGTGAGCGGGCCATCGCCGAACTCATTGGACAGGCGCAGCCGAGCGCGCGGTCCGCCCAGCGACACGTGCAGGCGCTGCCGTAATGTGCTGTTGGCGAGACCGGGCGGAGGCGGCAGGTTGCGCGTTTCCGTCAGCTGCGGCGGCGCCTCCCAGGTGGCGATCCAGCGCGTGTTCTGCGTGGCGCCGGTCTGCGGCCGTGCGCACGCGGCCGCCAGCAGGATGGCAAAGAGAGCGATGCGCAGGCAGAGGGTGCGGCGGCCGAGGCCGTATCGTCGCCTGGAATGCGATCGGGCGCCGTGCGTGTGCGCGAGCAGCACCATGCCAGGCCTGGTCACCACGTGTCGGTGCGGAAGGGCGGCGCCGGCAGACCGGCCTGGTTGTAGAGGCTGGCGTTCGGCGGGCTGTTGCTCCAGGCGTAACGCACGGCCACCGGCTGCGGCACACTCGCATTCCACACGACGACACGATTTCCTTCGATCCGGGCCTGCGCCGCCACGAAGTTGTGATCGGCGCCGGCAATGGCGAATCCTGGCAGTGTGTTATCCGGCGCATGCGACACGAGCCCGCCGGCGCTGTGGTCGAACTCGATGGTGACGCGGCCGCCGCTGATGCTGTGGCGGCGGTAGGTCGGGCCCCGGGACTCCACGGCCTGCCCGTAGGCCACGGCGCGTGCGAGCAGCGCGAGGCGCTTGCCAACATCCTGTTTGTCGCGCGGGTGGATGTTGCCGGGGTCGCCGATGTCGATGGTGATGGCCTGGCCGGTGGCGGGCAGCGCCAGCGCGGCGCTCTGCGACGCGCGCATGGTGGCCCAGGCGGCGTGCAGCGGCGGCACCGAGTCGACGGCGCCGAAATTGGGCAGCTGCACCCACAGGAACGGGAAGTCCTTCCGCCCGCCGCGTCCGCCGCTGCCACCCTGCCATTCGTTGCGCCAGCTGGTGATCAGTGCGGCGAACTGCGCGCGGTAGGCGGAGGCCTGCGCATTGTTGTTGGCGTTGGACTCGCCCTGATACCAGAGGACGCCGGCAATGGGGAAGGGCAGCAGCGGGTGAAGCATGCGGTTGTAGAGAATCGTGGGAATCTTGTTGATGTGCTGGCCGTCTTCGCGGATGGAGACGAGGGCCACCCGGAACCTCCACTGCGGGTCGAGCGCATGCCGCCCGACACCGGTTTCGAGGAAGACCTGCGACGGCAGTCCGATAATGCCGCCATTGCCGCCGCCATTGGTCACGCGCACAGCGATCACGTTGCGGCCGGCGTGCAGCGCGGCAGCAGGCACGTCGTACAGCCGAGGCAGGTTATAACGCTCTGTTTGGCCGACGAGTGTGCCGTTGACCCAGGTCATGTCGGCATCATTGACGGTGGCCAGGCTCAGGCGGGCGCCCTGTGCGGCCTCGTCGGCGGAGAGCGTGACGGTGGTCCTGTACCACGCAACGCCATCGAGGCCCGGGTAGCCGGCGCGTTCCCAGGCGCCGGGCACAGGCAGCATCGTCCAGGCAGCATCATCGTACGCAGGATCGGCCCAGACTGCGGTGCCGTTCACGAGGCCGCTGTCCGCCGCGGGCAGTCCACCGAGCTTCGCCTCCAGGCCAGCCCGGACACTGGCCTGAAATGCGCGCTCGCCGTCCACGACGGCGGACCATGCACTGTCGCCCAGGCCCAGCGCTGCGCGCGAGATCCACGGCTCGATGGCGCTGCCGCCCCACGATGTGTTGATGATACCGATGGGCACATGGATGGTGGTGCGCAGGTCGCGCGCGAAGTAGTACGCCACGGCGCTGAAATCGCCCGCGTGCTGCGGGTCAGCGACGGTCCATGAGCCGCCGGCGAGGTCGGATTCGGGCGTCCACGACCAGGAATCGGGAACCTTGAACTGGCGCAGCTGCGGGTCGTGCGCGTTCGCGATTTCGCGCGCCGCATTGTTCGCCTCCGCGACACGCAACTCCATGTTGGACTGCCCTGATGCGATCCAGACATTGCCGACCAGCACATTGTGCAGTGTAATGCGCTCGGCGCCGCTCTCGACCGTCAGCTCGTACGGGCCGCCGGCGGGCATGGCTGGAAATGTCACCTGCCACTCCCCATTGCTGGCGGCGGAGCCATGCTGGACATTGCGGTTGAACGTCACATTGATGTCGGCGCCAGGCGAAGCCCAGCCGCGAACGGGGATGCGCGTGTCGCGCTGCACCACCATGCCGTCCGCGAACAGCTTCGGCAGGCGCAGCGGCCCCGAGGTTGTCGCCTGCGCGAAGGCGGAGGATGCGCCGGTGAGGCAGAAGACCGACGCGAGCGTGAAGGAGAATCGTCGCCTGCACATCCGTCCGTGCTCCGGTGTGGATGGCGCGAAGGGGCGAAGTGCGCAGTATTCGGCCGGCCAGTGCAGCGCGCAACCCGCCGCGATCGCGGAATGCAGAGAGATGGCGCCCGCGGCACAGCGATGCAACTGATAACAAAAGGGGATGAGTTTGGGTCGCAATGTGGAAGTGAAGCTGCCAGTGGCGGATCCGGCCGTACTCGAGGCGAAAGTCAGAGCACTCGCGGATTCGGGCCCGTTCGAACTGGAGCAGGACGACACGTTCTTCGCGTGCGCCGCGGGCCGGCTCAAGCTGCGTCAGTTCACGCCGGATCGCGGGGAGCTGATCGCGTACGAGAGGCCGGACACGACGGGCCCGAAGCTGTCCCGGTACAGCATCGCGCCCACGCAGGCGCCGGACACACTGCGCGACGTTCTCGCGCGCGCACTGGGCACGGCGGGTCGCGTGCGCAAGCACAGGCGGCTCTACCGGATTGCGAACACGCGTGTTCACCTGGACGCTGTGGAGGGGCTGGGCTCGTTCCTCGAGCTGGAGGTCGTGCTGTCGGACGAGCAGTCGCCGGCCGAAGGCGAGAGCATCGCGCACGCCCTGCTGCGCGTGCTGGACCTGGACACTGCCACGCTGATCGATGTCGCGTATGTCGACCTGCTCACCGCGCGTGCTGCGGCCCAACGATCCGGCTGACACACTCATGCGACTCGCCACCCGGCCCGGCGTGCGTGCACCCGGTGTGGCGCAACAACGAACTGGGGGGCCGATACTCACTGACGCGACGGACCGGTTCGGCATGCACAACTGCGGGAGGCTCGGAGTGCCAGTCGCACAGTGTGCCCGGCAACAGCGGGCGAGGGCGAGAGGTGTCTGCTGCGTCGCAATGATGCCGGCGCTGCTCGCCCTGGCGTGTGGCCGCCCGGCGCCGGTGCCGCCCGCCAGCCCGGCGCCCGCGATCCGCGATTCGCTGCAGCGGCCGGTGGCGGATTTCGCAGCGGAGACCACGCGGGTCGCATTCATTGAACGTGCGGTGCAGCAATGGACAGGTGACGACGAAGTGCGGGCCGAGCTGGAGCTGCTTCGCCTGCGCGCAATCGACCGTGTGAGCAAGACGCCGGGCATGGACGGATTCAGCCCCTACACTTCGTTGTCGCGTGAGCCGCCGCCGCCGCCGGGCGCCAGGGCCTGGACGGAGTCGCATCCTGACATCGCGTTCAGCGAGCCGGGCGCGAACTGGCTCGTTCCCTCGGACGTGTACTGGAAGCTGCACGACCGCTATCCTGGCGTCAGGGTATCCGACGAGATTGCATGGCAGGCGGCCAGCGCCGGCATTCCCGGCGAGTGCGAGGGGATCGCCGGCTGCTACATGGGCGCGCTGCTGCTCACAACAGGGCATTATCTGGAGACGCATCCCGCAGGCGCCTATCGCGCACAGGCCCTGGAAACCGTGCGTACCACACTGGAAGGCATTGACGGCGTTGATGCCGGGAAACCGCTGTGCGGCGACGAGGCTGTGTCGCAGGCGGTGCAGCCGGACCAGCTGAGGAGGATGCGCAAGGCGCTGATGGGCGCGAGCGCAGGCGACAGCACCATTGTACAGCCCGCCTTGAGCGCATTGGCAACCCTCGAACGCAGGTGCGGCGGCTGAAGCGGACGGCCGTGGGCGCTGCGCCGCTGGCGCTGCCCGGCGCCATTGGGTAGCGTAGCCTCTCGCCTAGTTGCTGCCCCGCTTCCCGAATCGTGAAAGGACGTGCGCGTGCGCGCCGACGCCAGGCGTAGTCCAGTCGTTGCGCTCATTGGTCTCGCCATCGTCCTGACGGGCTGCACCATCGACACGACCGTGCCGCCGTCGCTCGTCTTCGATCACGTGACCGTGGTCGATGGCACGAGCGAGCAGCCGCGCACGGACCAGCGCGTCGTGATTCGCGGCAACCGCATCGTGGCGGTCACGTCCGCGAATTCCGGACGGCCGCCTGCTGGTGCGCGTGTCATCGATGCGCGAGGGAAATATCTGATCCCCGGGCTCTGGGACATGCACGTGCACACGACGATGCCGGGCGGCGAGGATGTGCTGCCGCTGTACGTCGCGAACGGCGTCACGGGTGTGCGCGACATGGCGGGTGACTGGGAGCAGCTCACGACCTGGCGTCGCGAGATCATGGCAGGGACGCGTATCGGGCCGCGCATGGTGCTGTCGGGTCCCTACCTCGAAGGTGGCGATGTGCCGATTCCGCACCTGCTCGTGCGCCTGCCTGCGGATGCGCAACCGGCGGTGGATTCGCTCCTGCGGCTGGGCGTCGACTTCGTGAAAGTGCACAGCCAGCTGACGCGCGCGACGTATTTCGCCATCACGCGCGCGGCACGGGCGAGGGGCATCACGTTCGCCGGTCACGTGCCGCGCAGTGTGCGTCCCGAGGAAGCGTCGGACTCCGGGCAGCACAGCATCGAGCACCTGCTGACGATTCCCAACCTGTGCACGCCGCAGGAGAGCGTGGCCCTGACACCGCGTTATTCCGTGCAGGGTGCGCTGGGCCGCTGCAGCAGTGAAGACCCCGCCCCGCTGTTCGCGCGCTTCGTGCGCAACGACACGTGGATGGTACCCACGCTCGTGGCGCAGCTGGAAGTGGCGCGCTGGCCGAAGCGGGATCTGCCGGGCGACACGCTGGCGCGCTACCTGCCCCAGGCATTGCGCGACTACGTCGGAGGCATCTTCCCGATGCCGCCCGATGTGCCGCCCGGCGCCGACAGCGTGGGCCTGGCGCTGTTCGAGAAACGCGTGGCAGTGGTGGGTGCCATGCACCGTGCGGGCGTGCACGTCATGACCGGCACCGATGCCCCGCTGCGCAACAGTCCGCCCGGCTTCGGGCTGCACGAAGAATTGCGCTGGTTCGTGCGCGCCGGCTTCACGCCCTTCGCTGCGCTGCGTTCCGCGACGATCGAACCCGCCCGCTTCCTCGGTGCCCAGGACTCGCTGGGCAGCATCGCGCGCGGCATGGTCGCGGATCTGGTGCTGCTCGATGCCGACCCGCTGGCGGACATCAACAACCTCGATCGCATCGCGGTGGTCGTCGCGAACGGCAGGGCGTTTGCCGTGCGGCGCGGCGCCGACCGCATTGGCCTGGAGCTGCTGGCCGGCGCCGCCCCGGGTGCGCGGGACGCCGCCGAGGCGCGGGCGCAGCTGCCCGTTAACAAATGAGTTAGGCCGGAGTTTCCACAGGCGGCTGACGAGTTCCTTGATCACGGCCGCGAGTCGACGCATCTTCGCGGTACACTCACACCGCTGCGCCCGACCTTCCCCCGGGCCCATCTGTGCGTCAACCCTTCAGGCCCGGCCTCGCACGCGTGCCGGCGAAAGGAGAACCCGAATGCGCCTCAACGTTCGAAATGTCGTTCCCTGTGTAATGCTGTCGTTGTCGGTTGGAGGTACCGTAGCGTTGCTGACAGGCTGTTCGGACGCGATCACGCGCATTCCCGCGGGCGAGGAAATCCCGTTCGAGGTCGTCATCGAATCGGAGCAGATCAGCCTGGGCGTGGGTGACAGCGTCACGCTGCCGGTGCAGCTGCACGCCGCCGACACGGTCACGGATCGCGGCGTCACGTTCCTCTCGCGCGATCCGTCCATCGTGCTGGTGACGCCGCTGTCCAGTACGGAAGCGCGACTGCAGGGTGTGAAGACGGGTAGGGCGACCGTGGTGGCCGTGTCTTCCGCGCGACCGGCCGCGAGCGACAGCGTGCGCGTGCAGGTGGCCCAGATCCTCAGGGACCCGCCGCCCACAGTCGCCATCACGAGCATTACCGAGGCAGGGACAACGACGAAAGTGGACACCGCGGACATCCACGGTGTCGTGGATGTGCACATGGAGACCATCGTCATAGACGCCGGCATGTGGTTGCGCCTGGTGGCGGGGGCGGGCCCGAAGGTGCCGTGCGGTGAAGTGCCGCTGGGCCAGGCGAAGCAGGTCTGCACACTGGACACGGCGGCTCGCGATACCGCGGGCAATCCCGGCTACCCGAACGGATCGTACAGCCTGATGGCCCAGATCCATCTGCCCAGTGGTGTGATCACCGGCACCACCACCTGGCACGTGACGATTCACAACGAGCCCTAGCGGGCGCCCGGCCACTGGCGCTCAGGAGACCGTGCTGCCGCGGCGTGTGTCGCGGCAGTCCGGTCTCCGGTCTGTCAGGGATCCCGCCGACGCCGCTCGGCGTCTGCTTTCGCGCGCAGCACGACCGTCGGGCTGCCGAATGCGGCATTGGCCTCCGCCGCCCGTTCCGGTGGTCCTTCTGCAATGAGCGTCATTACGACGAACTGCAATCCGATCAGAGCGCCCGCGGCGGCGCCGACGATCAGATGGAAGCTCTCCCAGCCATCGAGTTCCGCCATCCTGACACTCACTCTCCCAACCGCACGAAGCGGTACGCGAGTTCCGGTCCTGCGTCTCCCTCGTACGCCAATTGGCCGATGAGCAGTGCGAACGGTTCGGTGTAGCGTGCGATCCGCAACGGCCCGGCATCCACAGAATCGAAACCGACGTCGTGGATCAGCTGCGCGCCAGTTGCCGGGCTCGAATCGGCTTGACCACGCGGGATACGCCATGACTCGAACTACGCCTTCCAGATGGGCGTGACGCTGCCAAGCGACGCGTCTTCGCTGCAGGCCGCTGCTGCCAGGCCATCGCATCTGCATTGTTCCTCCTGATGTCTTGCCTGCTCGTGCGATCAGCGGGTCTGGTACTGGTCATCGCTGACCTGCTCGAGCCAGTCCACGGCCCTGCCGCCGAGTTCTTCCTGAATCGCGATGTGCATCATGGCTGTGCTCGATGTCGCGCCGTGCCAGTGTTTCTCACTGGGCGGGAACCAGATCACGTCACCAGGCCGGATCTCCTCGATCGGACCGCCCCAGCGCTGGGCGAGGCCGCAGCCGGCCGTCACGATGAGCGTCTGGCCCAGCGGGTGCGTGTGCCACGCCGTTCGAGCGCCGGGCTCGAATGTGACACTGGCGGCGCGTACGCGCGCCGGATCGGGGGCCTGGAAGAGCGGGTCGATGCGAACGATGCCTGTGAACCATTCCGCGGGTCCCCTGCCCGAGGGTTGCGAGCCGCTCCTTCTGATGTCCATTGCTTTCTCCATGCGCATGAACGTTCTGTCGATCCATACCGGGCGAGTGCAGCGCCGCACTGGCCATTTTCTCCACCAGCCGGGTATCGCCTGGCCCGGGAGCGGGATGACGATGTCTCCCGTTCCGCCACGGGCGTTACAGCATATCACTCCTGTCCGCCGTGCGCTGCGATTGCACGCAGCGCTGCCTGACAGACGTACGACGGGTCATGGAACCGGCGGCCCCAGCCCAGTGGCGTGACAGCGCGATACTCGTGCACGGAAGGATCGCGCGCGAAGGCGAGGCCCTTGCGGATGGACGCACGCGCATTGGCATTGGCGCCGCGCTCCAGCAGAAGCTGTGCGACCGGATCCGTCCCGCGACCGGCGTTGTACGAGACGACGCAGCTGAATAGCGCCGTGTGCCCGCCGAAGCCGGTCGCATCGATGCGGGCGCGCGCGTTCACGTCCATGCCGCGGTCGAGCAGCCAGCGCACGATCTCGAGTTCCTCGAAGTCGGTCGCGATGTGCAGCAGTGTTGCGCCATCGAGCGGCGCACCGTGCAGCGCCAGCGCCTGCTCCGCGTGGCAGCCCAGTGCGGGCGGATAGATCTCGGCGTGTACGAAAGTGCGCCGCAGCAGCGCCGGATCGCGTTGCAGGTGTGCTTCCAGCAGATCGATGCGCCCGCGGTGCAGCGCCATGACGGGCGAGTCGGGCAGGGGAATGCCATGCGCGGCCATGGTCTCGAGAACACGGTGTTTGCCCGCGGGATGGCGCGTGTACGTTTCCAGGGCGAGGGCCACGCGCGAGCGCCAGTCGCCGCGCTCATCCTCGATGGCGCCGCCGATCTCGATCATGAAGGCGAAATTGTCGCCATCCAGCAGTTCGACCGCGCCACCAACCGCGTCGAAGGGGAAGCGCGCGCCGACGCGGCCGAGCAGACGCAGCGTGTCCAGCCATGGGCGCAGCTCGGGCCGGGCCGACACGCTCGCGATGTCGCGGGCGCCGCGCTGGCGCAGCATGTCGACGACGCGGCGCAGCGCCAGACTCGCGGCCGCCGCCGCAGCCGTGCGCCAGCCGCCATCGTCACGCGCGCCGCGGTCCTGCGTCAACGCGGGATGCGCCGCCACGAGTTCGCGCACGCTATCCAGGTCGTCGTGCTGCAGGGCGTGGATCAGGCGGCACGCTGTGATCAGTTGCGTCCAGCTCGAGGCGCCGTAACTGCGGGCGAGCACGAGCTGCGCATTGGCAAGAATGGCATTCGCGGGGCCGGTGCGATCAGGATACGGATGGTGTGCACGGAATTCCGCGGACGCACCCGGCTCGAGTGCGCGGAATGCACGCAGCAGATCCCTTGCCTGGTGCTTGAGCTGACGCGGATCCGGATGGGATGGAAACTGGCGAGCAGACATGGCGAGCCTCCTGTGGTGAATGCCCGGGTCCGCTGGCGACGGGCGAAAGGAGGTTCGTTCGAACCGTTCGTACAACGCACAGCACAGGTGGACTCGGTCCTGCCCGCGGACGGGAGGCGTCCTGCACGCCTGCGGCCAAGATAGTCGCGCAGCGGGCCTGCCGGCAACGCCCGGGCCATGCCGCGTTGGTCGCCGCTTCGCTCTCGGACCGGAAGCCTTCCCTGAACGGGGTGAACCGAGAACGGAAGCCGGCGGATTCGCTGCGCCTGCCTGCAACTGCGCGCAGTTGCTCCGCGACGGAACGGATCCGGGCATGTTCAACGGATTGAATAACAGGACATTGCAGCGCGTGACCGGGCTTGTGGCGGCTGTCGGCCACAGGCGGCTTGCGTGGTGGCGGCCGGGTCTGAGGATTGGCGACTGCACAGAGCAGCTTGCCATCCGGGTGGGAGGTGCGGCATGTCGGCGGGTTCGGCGGATTTCATTCGTGCGGCGCCATACTTTCCGGTTCCGGACGTCGCGGCGACGGGACGCTACTACGCGGAAGTGCTGGGGTTTCGTTGCGAGTATGCAGCGGGCGAGCCGCCGGAATTTGCGGTGTACAGCCGGGACGGATCGCCGATCATGTTACGGCGTGTCGCGGAGGCAGGCCTGATCTGCCCGAACGAGCGGCAGGGTGGCACGTGGGATGTGTTCTTCTGGGTGCGTGATGCGGAAACGCTCTTCGCCGAGCTGTCGGGGAAGGGTGCGGTGGTGGTGTACCCGCCTGTCGTCCAGCACTACGGCATGAAGGAATTCGCGGTGCGCGATCCGGATGGTCACGTTCTGGGATTCGGCCAGGAGTGGACGCGCGCGCTGTGAGCGCACGTTTTCCGGACGCGCGCCTTCCCGTACCTTTGCGGAATGGAAGAAGCTCCTCCGCCAGCCATGGGGCGCGCCCGCCGCGTCCGGAAAAACCTGCGGCAGGGTCTGGCGCTCGCATGGGCGGCATTGCCGCGCGCACTCGTGCGCTTCACACTGCTGGGTGTCGTGAGTGCGGCGACGACGCCACTCGCCGTCTGGCTGGGTGCGGAACTCGTGAATCGCATTGCCCAGGCGAGGGCGCAGTCGCTCACGCTGCGCGACATTCTGCCGGTCGTCATTGGGCTGTGGATCACGGCTGGTGTGCAGCGCGCGCTGGGCGCATACACCGGCTACGGGCGCAACCTGTTCGTACGGCGGGTGCAGCTGGAGGCGGAGCGGCGGCTGCTGGCCAAGGCCGCGAGCGTCGACCTCGGTCACTTCGACAATTCCGACTGGCACGACCGGCTGGCCCGCGCCAAACGCGATGTTTCCTGGCGCCCCGGCGACCTCACCTGGTCCGTGCTGGGCCTGTCTAACAACGTTGTTACCATCCTGCTGATGGCGACACTGCTCGCCAGTCTCCACTGGGTACTCGTCATCCTCGCCCTTGCCGCCGCCGTGATCTCGCTCACGCTCGAGCGGCGGGTGACAGCGAAGCTGTACGCATTCTTCTACAAGGAGACGCCGGAAGAACGCGAACGCGACTATCTGGGCGATCTGCTCGTGCAGCCGCGCAACACGAAAGAGCTGCGCGCGTACGTGCTGGCGGAGTACCTGCTGGGGAGACACCATTGCCTGACGGAGCAGCTCTTCACGGAGCGCGAGCGCATGTACCGCTCGGGCACGAATATCTCGATCCTGACCGGGCTCGTGACCGGCACCACCCTCGCGCTGGCGTACCTGTTCGTGGCCGCGCGTGGCCTGACCGGGCAGATCGATCCGGGTGGTGTGGTGCTGGTGATCGGCGCGTTCACGTCGGTGTCAGGCACACTGGGCAATCTGTCGAGCACGTTCGTGGCTGTCGATCAGCACACGACGTTCCTCGATGACTACTTCTCGTTCCTGGCCATTGAGCCGCTGGTGACGAGTCCGCCGCATGCGCACGATCTGCCGTCGACCATCGACAGCATTGTGTTCGACGACGTCACGTTCAGCTACCCGGGCACGCCGGAAGCGGCACTGCGCGGTCTGAATCTCGACATACGACGCGGCGAACTGATCGCGCTGGTGGGTGAGAATGGCGCGGGCAAGAGCACGCTCGTCAAGCTGCTGCTGCGCTTCTACGATGCGGACAACGGCAGCATACGCGTGGGCGGTGAAGACGTGCGCAACCTGGATCCGCACGCGCTGCGCCGCCGCATTGGCGTGCTGTTCCAGGACTACATGAGCTACGAGCTTTCGGTGCGCGAGAACGTGATGATCGGCCGGCCTGATGGCGTGGTCGCGGACGATCGCGTGCTCGCCGCGTTGCGCGATGCGCGCAGCGACTGGCTGGTGAAGAAGATGCCGAAGGGCCTGGACTCGCGCGTGGGCCGACTCTTCGAGGGCGGACACGACCTGTCGGGCGGAGAATGGCAGCGGCTGGCGCTGGCCCGCCTGATGTACCGCGACGCCGACATCTGGATCCTCGATGAGCCCACCTCATCGCTCGATCCCGAAGCGGAGGCGGGCATCTTCGCGGAACTCAAGCAGAATCTGCGCGGCCGCATTGGCATTGTGATCTCGCATCGCTTCTCGACGGTGCGCATCGCGGACCGCATCGCGGTGATCGGCGATGGCAGAGTCACCGAGCTGGGCTCGCACGAGGAGCTGCTGAGAGCGAATGGCCGTTACGCGCAACTCTTCGAGCTGCAGGCCGCCGGGTACCGCTGACAGGCTGCATTCCCATCTGGAGGGAACCGATGCCGGGAACCGACGAAATCCGACTCGACGCACTCTTCCGCGAGGCCGTCGGCGCGATCGATGCCGGCAATACGGCCGAGCTGGAGCGCATGCTGGCCGCGCATCCGGTTCTGCTCGGCGCGCGTCTGGACCGGCCGGGGGCCTGGCTGCGTGACAAGGTGGCGGAAGCACTCGATGGCTTCTTCGCGCGGCCGTACCTGCTCTGGTTCGTGGCGGAAGATCCCGTCCGCAACAACACATTACCAGCGAACATTGCGCAGATCGCGCGCATCCTCATTGAAGCGGCCCGCCGCGCAGGTGTCGACACGCTGCAGGAGCAGCTCGATTACACGCTGCGGCTGGTCGCATGGTCGGGGGTGGCGAGGGAAGCCGGCGTGCAGATCGGCCTCATCGATGGGCTGGTCGACGCGGGTGCGTCACTCGACGGCTCGCCTGATGCCGCGCTGGTCAATGGGCATTGGGATGCGGCCGCGCACCTGCTCGAGCGCGGCGCGCCGCTTACGCTGGCTGCTGCGGCGAGCCTCGAAATGTGGGATGCACTGCCCGCCCTGGCGCAGACCACGAACGCACGCCAGCGCCAGATGGCCTTCGTGCAGGCCGCGCTGAACGGAAACGCCGAAGCACTCCGGCGCCTGCTGGCACTGGGCGCGGACGTGAACGCGCCCAGCGAGGACCTCTACGCGCACGGAACGCCGCTGCACCACGCGGTCTGGTCCGGCTCGCTGGATGCCGTGCGCGTGCTGGTCGATGCTGGCGCCAGACTGGATGCGCGCGACCAGGCCCATGCTGGCACGCCGTTAGACTGGGCCGAGTACGGGAAGCGGGACGAGGTCGCGGCCTGGCTGCGCGCGCAGGGAGGTTGACGGCGGAGTGTCGCCTGCGCTGTGGTTCGGCAGGACTCAGCGCAAGCGCGGAACCAGCGCCTTGAGCGCGGCGACGCGGCCCCGGCTGGCGGCGAGCTGCGTGCCGTCATCGAGCGTGACCGTGGCATCGCCATGGCCGCGCGGTTCGAGCGCCGTCACGCGCGTGGCCTGCACAATGGTCGCGCGGTGGATGCGCACGAAGCGCTGCGGGTCCAGCTGATCGGCCAGCGCGCGCAGTGTGGTGCGCACCACGTGTGACGTGCCATCCTCGACGTGCACGCGCACGTAGTTGCCCACCGATTCCAGCCAGCGCACCGACCTTGCCGGCAGTATCTGCATGCGGCCCCGCCGTTCCACGACGAAGCGGTCGAGCACACGGCCGTGCGCCCGCGCATTCTGCAGCACGGCGTCCAGCGCGGCACGCTCCGCGGGGAGCACATCCAGCCGGCCCAGCGCGCGATCCACCGCGAGTGCGAAGCGGTCCGGGCGAATCGGCTTGAGTACATAATCCGCGGCGCCCACGTCGAAGGCATGGATGGCGTGCTCGTCGTACGCAGTGATGAAGACGAAGACCGGACGGATGGGCGCAGGCAGATGGGCCAGCACGCCGAAGCCATCCAGCCGGGGCATGTGCACGTCGAGGAACACGATGTCCGGCCGCTCCTGCCGGATCGCGCGAATCGCATCGAGGCCATCCACGCACTCGCCGGTCACCACGATGTCAGCGCGCTCCTCCAGCAGCGTGCGAATACGACGACGCACGAGGGCTTCGTCGTCGACGATCAGGACGCGCGCGCTCAGCGGCTTCCTCCGTCGGCATTGCGCGGCGGTATGCGCAGCTCGACGATCGTGCCACCACCGGGCAGCGGCCGCAGGGTGAGCGAGGCCGCCGCACCGAACGTCTCGACCAGCCGCTCGCGCGTGTTGCGCAGCCCGATACCGCTGTTATCGCCGGCGCCGGCATTGGGGCCGCGCCCGCTGTCGGACACGGCGACAGCGAGCGCACCGGCAGCCAAACGCGCGCGGATCGCGATGTGGACGCCCGCCAGCTCGTCGTCGAGGCCGTGCTCGATGGCATTCTCGACAATGGGCTGCAGCAGGAACGGTGGTACGGCCTCGGCCAGCGCCGCGTCCTCGACATCCAGCTCGAAGCTGAGCCGCTCGCCATGACGAACGCGCGCAATCTCGATGTAGTCGCGCACCAGGCGCAGCTCCTCGTGCAGCGGAATGGTGCGCGTGTCGGCAAAGCGGAAGGATGCGCGCAGCAGCTCGCCCAGGTGTGCTAACAGCGCGTCAGCATCCGCGGGGCGTTCGTACATCAGCGTGGACACGTTCTGCAGCGTGTTGAACAGGAAGTGCGGGCGCAGCTGCGCGGTGAGCGTGGCCAGCCGGGCATCGGCCAGGCGGGCGCGCAGGCGCTCCGCATCCAGCGCACTGCGCTGCGCCCGCGTACCCAGCTCGATGGCCTGCCCCAGAATGGCGACACCCGCGATCACGGGAAGGGTCGCGGCGGCGCGGTAGGTGGCGAAGAACACGGGCATCACGCGCATGCCCGGGTTGCGTCCGTCCACGACCAGATAGAAGGCGACGACGCCCAGTCCCGCCACGAGCAGGATCAGCAGCGTCTGGACGAGGAAGTTTCTGCGCGAGACGGGTCGCGCGACCGGCCAGCGGCGCGCGGCCCAGACGAAGAACGGGACGGCGAGCACGGCCACATACAGGTTCACCGTATCCGGCCCCACGGTCATCAGCAGCAGCTGGCGCAGTGAACCGCCCATGGGTGTGCGCGACTTCATGGGAAAGTCGCGCACACCGATGCCGACCATCGCTCCCAGCAGGAAGAGCAGCGCGCCCAGCGCGAGCGGCCTGAGCGCAATGCGCTGTGGGTCGGGACTGCGGTTCCGGTTCATGCTGAGTCTGGATTCCCCGCGTGCGTTCGCGCCATCGCCTGGCTGTGTGCAGGATGCCAGCGTACGTAACGCCGCGGCCCGGCGCCACGCAACCTGCGGGCGGGCAGGCACGGAGCGTGGCTGCGTGACTCCACGAAAGGGCCGCGGGAAGAACGGGACCGGAACCGTGATGAATCGCGCGCCTGAGCCGTGTTGACGCTCGGTGGAGCCGGCGGTAGGCTTGCCGCCGGAAGAACGGGCACCCGTCGTCGCCGGAAACACGGCCGATTCGAGCCCGGTCTGCGGTTGCGACAGACCTCACCGCTCGCCCACCAACCATGCAAGCCGACGCATCCACCCTGTTAGCCGGGCCATGACCGAGAGCGCTTTTCCCGACTGGATCGTGCCCATGGCCGCGACGCTCACGCAGGAGCGCTTCACCGGACCGGAGTGGGTATTCGAGCGCAAGCTCGACGGCATCCGGCTGCTCGCATTCAAGGATGGTGCACACGTGCGTCTGCTGTCGCGCAACCGGCTGCCGCAGGACGGCGCGTATCCCGCCGTGGGGCGAGCCATTGCGGCGCTGCCTGTGCACGACGTGATCCTGGACGGCGAGGCGCTCGGCATATGGGGCCATGCCGGTCGCATCGTGTACCATGTGTTCGACATCGTGTGGCTGAACGGACAGGACGTGACGCAGCTGCCGCTGGATGCACGCCGCGCACTGCTCGAGCAGCTGCCCCTCGCGCCGCCGCTCGGCCTCGTGCAGCGCGTGGACGATGCGCAGCCGTGGGAGCGTGCGTGCCGCGAAGGCTGGGAGGGCGTCGTCGCCAAACGCCGTGACTCGCCGTACGAGCACCGGCGCTCGCCGCACTGGCTCAAGATGAAGTGCGAAGCATCGCAGGAGCTGGTGGTGGGCGGATTCACGGATCCGCAAGGCAAGCGCGTGGGCTTCGGCGCCCTGCTCGTCGGTTACTACGATGGCGCTGACTTCGTGTTTGCGGGCAAGGTGGGCACCGGCTTCGATACGGCGCTGCTGCTCGACCTGCGCGCGCGCATGGACGCGCTGGAGATTCCGAAAACGCCGTTCACGCGCGCCGTGGGCCTGCCGCGCGTGCGCGCCCACTGGGTGCGCCCCGAGCTCGTCGTGCAGGTCGCGTTCATCGAGTGGACCGGGCACGGCAAGCTGCGCCACGCCCGACTGCTCGGGCTGCGTCCGGACAAATCGCCGCACGAAGTCGTGCGCGAGATGGGCCGGTGAAGGGCTTGTGGAGATGCACGGCCCTCGCGTTGCACCAGGCCGCGGACCCTGCTGGGCGAGCCTGCCAGAACACATCCGCATCGGAGCCCCTCCATCACGCGCAACGCGGGCATCCTCGGCGAGGATGTCGACCTGAGCCTGGAGTACCTCGAGGACATGCGGCGGTCCACTCTCCGTTTCCATGTTCCGTCCCGGTCTGAGTCCCACAAAGGCATGGGTACCGGCACCAGATGGTGTAGATTCCATGCATACTCGAAACTGGTGGAACGCATGCGGACGACGATCAATCTGGATGATGAGCTGGTGCGCGAGGCGCAGAAGCTCACGGGCATGAAGGAGCGGACGGCGCTCGTTCGCGAAGCGCTGCGTGCGCTGATCGAGCGCGAGAGTGCCCGCCAGCTGGCCCGCCTCGGTGGCAGCGAGCCCGCGGTGGTTACGCCGCCGCGACGGCGTGCCCGTTCGGCGTGAAGTCATGATTCTCGTCGACACGTCGGTGTGGATCGGTCACCTGCGGGGCCGCGAGCCGGGTCTCGCGGCCGAGCTGAACGCGGGACGGGTCCTGATGCATCCGTTCGTCCTTGGTGAACTGGCCTGCGGCAACCTGCGCAACCGCCGCGAGCTGCTCGGCCTGATCCGCGGCCTTCCGGCGGCACCCGTCGCAACGGATGACGAAGCGCTGGTCTACCTCGAGCGGAACGCGCTGATGGGTCGTGGCATTGGTTGGGTCGATGTCCATCTGCTCGCGGCCGTTGCCCTGAACGGCACGGCCAGCCTGTGGACGCGGGATAACAGATTGTCAGCAGTGGCGGAAGAGCTTTCGCTGGCGCACCGCAACTCCTGAAGGATTTCACATGGCGACGAAGCGACCGGGCAGCGCGCGCGGCACGAAAAAGCCTTGTGAAGCAGCGACGCTCCAGCACGACGAGGCAAGGCGGAAGAACATTCCGACCGCGGAATACCAGTCGGTGCTGCAGAAGGAAGGAAGCGCAGGATCCGATACGCGTCGCCTACGAGCGACGCAACCGTGACCTCGACCCGCAGCTGGTCTGGCAAGGGAAGGCGAAGTCGCGCGACTGGGGAGGAAGACACGATTGCCGGAAGCACAGCGCGCGAAGCTATGGGCCGTTTTCGACCGTGTCCGAGCCATGCTCGCGGCGCGCCGCCTCATGACATCCGCCGGCATGCACCGTGCGCTCGCAGAGCATTACAGCGAAACAGGTCGGCGTCCATTCGAACACATTGTCGCAGATGAGGCGCAGGACCTGGGCGTACCGCAGATTCGATTCCTTGTCGCACTGGCTGGTGACACGGGCAATGGTCTGTTCTTCACCGGGGATCTGGGACAGCGCATTCTCCAGCAGCCATTCTCGCTGTCACTGATGACTCGGACCTCGAGGAAGTCTACAACACCGAGCGCCATCTGCTTCATGTGGCCTGGGCGCGTGCGCGCGACGGCCTCCTGGTGACGGGCGTCGCTCCCGCATCCGAGTTCCTTGACGACTTGCGCTCATAGGGCTCCAGCCCGCGAGTAACCGTTGTTGTCGCCACCCGGCCTTGCGGTCCAGTGCCGTCGGGGCGCAAACTTCGGCTTTCCTGTCCCCGGGCACTCCTTCAGAGAGGTGACCATGTCGCGGGCTTTCCCGGTCCTCGCGCTCGTGTCGGTAGCCATCACGCCGCTCGCCGCCCAGGCGCAGCGCGGAGGCGGTGCGGGCAACGCCGCGGTCCAGGCGGTGCGCTGGCAGTGGCAGTCCATGAGCGGTTATGTCCTGCAGGCGGCGCAGGACATGCCGGAGGCCAAGTATTCGTATCGGCCGACGCCCGAAGTGCGTACGTTCGGCGAGATCATCGGGCACGTGGCCGGCTCGCAGCGAATGTTCTGCGCCATGGCGCTGGGCGAGCAGCCGCCCGCGGAGGATGCGGTCGAGAAGGCTGTCACCACCAAGGCCGGTCTGGTGCAGGCCATGCGCGAGTCCAACGAATACTGCGACAAGGCCTACCAGCAGACGGATGCGGCGGTGCGCGTGCCGGCCAATCTGTTCGGCCAGAACGTGACCCGGCTGCACGCGCTCGTCATCAATGCCACGCACGACGGCGAGCATTACGGCAATCTGGTGACGTACCTGCGGCTGAACGGGATGGTGCCGCCTTCGAGCAAGGGCGGCGGGAACTAGTCGGGTAACCGCATCCGATTCCACTGGCCCCGGGACCCGCGCCCGGGGTCAGCGCATCCTGCTGCACTCGCGCCGCGCGCTTTCCCTTCCGCGATTGCGCTCGCGCCCATCGTTCGCTTGCGGCCGGGTCTCCATCATTCGTTCCAGCATTCGTTCCAGCATTCGCTCCACCGCCCGCCACCTCACACCTTTGCAGCACTGCCCGGGTCCATCTACCAGAAGGAGGCAATTGCCGGACAGGGAGCAGATCACGGCATTCGTGCGCGCGGCGCAGGCGGGCGACGGCCGCTCATTCGGCGAGCTGGTGCGCAGCTTCCAGGACATCGCAGTGGCGTATGCCACGTCGATTCTTGGCGACTACCATCTCGCGGAAGATGCGGCGCAGGAGGCGTTCGTCGAGGCGCACCGCCAGCTGCGCGCACTGCGCGAGCCCGCAGCGTTCCCCGCGTGGTTCCGCAGCATCGTGTTCAAGCACTGCGATCGCATCGCGCGGCGCCGGCAGCACGCGGTGACCGCACTGGATGCGGCCATGCATGTCGCTTCGACGGCGCCATCGCCGGAAGCGGCGCTGGAAGTGCGGGAAACGCGCGCCGCGCTGCGTGCGGCGATCGGCACACTGTCGGAAGCGGAGCAGCAGGTCGTGCTGCTCTACTACATGGGCGATCATTCGCAAAGCGCGATCGCCGAGTTCCTGAACGTCAATGCGAATGTCGTGAAGACTCGCCTGTATTCGGCGAGACAGCGGCTGAGGAAACACATGAGCGACATTGAGGAAAACCTGAACGCGGCGAGGCCATTGAGCGGGCCGGCATTCGCCGACCGTGTCGCACTGCTCATCCGGCCGGAAGCGCTGAAGAAGAACGAGCCGCTGTTCTGGTCGCCGGGCATGGGCGTGGATGTATGGGAGATGTTCTGCGCTGCCATGACCGGTGACATCGCGACACTCGAACGCCTGGTCGCGAAGGATCCGGCACTGCTGCGCAGCGCGTACGAGTACCGCACCGCGCTGGGCTTTGCCGTGCAGGAGAACCAGATCGCTGCCGCGGCCTGGCTGCTGGACCATGGCGCGCAGCCGTTCCGCAATCCGCTCGAGGAGGCGCGCGAGCGCGGCTTCACGGAAATGGAGAAGCTGCTGGAGGCGAAGCTGGCGGAGTCGATGCACCTCTCGCCGCGCGGCGCCGCCATCGCCGAGGCCATCCGGTCCCGCGACCTGGACAGGGTGCGCCAGCTGCTGGACGCAGAGCCCGAGCTGATCCACGCCGCCGACGAGTCCACCAACCTGCCCATCCACTGGGCGACCATGACGCGCAATCCCGCCATGATCGACCTGCTGCTGGAACGGGGCGCGGACATCAACGGGAAGCGGGCCGATGGGGCGCGGCCCATCCAGCTGGCCAACGGCGACTACTCCTACCGCGGCTGGCTCTACGACCATCCGACGGCGCCGCGCCAGATCATCGAGCACCTGCGTTCCCGCGGCGCGTATGTCGACATCTGCACCGCCTCGTACATCGGCGACATTGAGCGCGTACAGGAACTGCTTGCAGGCGACGCTTCACTCGCCAACAGGCCGTCGGAATACGTCACCTACTACGCCTGTTCCGGCACACCGCTGCGCAATGCGGCGGCGGCGGGCCACCTCGAGATCGTGCGGCTGCTGTTCGACCACGGCGCGGACCCCAACCTGCCCGAGGAGCACATTGCACCGCGCGGCATCGCCCTCTACTCCGCCGTCTACAACGGGCACTACGAAGTGGCGGAGCTGCTGCTCGAGCGCGGCGCGTATGCGAACGTCGAGGTAGAAAGCTCGGCGGACACGCTGACCATTGCCATGAGCCGCGGCGACAAGCGCATGATCGAGCTGCTGGCGTCGTACGGCGCGGCGCGCAAGGTGCAGCTGCTGGCGCACGAGGACGATCTCGTCACGGCCGCGGCCGTGTTCGACGCCAATCCGGCGCGGGCTGACGATCCCGACATCCTGGGCAATGCCGCCGGGTACGATCCGTTCCTGCGCCTGGTGCTGCGCTATGCGCCCGACCTGCCGAAGCGCGTGACCGTGGCCGGCCGCTCACGCGCGGCGAACGAGCTGCTCTTCGCGCACGGCATGGATCCCAACCGGCCGGACTGGCTGCGCATCACGCCGCTGCACCGCTTCGCGCAGAATGGCGACATTGAGCGCGCAGCCATCTTCCTGGACCACGGCGCCGACCTGAACGTGCGCGATGTCGAGTATTCGTCCACGCCGCTCGGCTATGCCGCAAGGCACGGCAAGCTGCGCATGGTCGTATACCTGCTGCGCCGCGGCGCCCGAACGAGCCTGCCCGACGATGCGCCGTGGGCGACGCCCATGGCCTGGGCCACCCGCCGCGGCCACCAGCGTATTGTCGATGTGCTGCGCGCGTACGAAGCCACCGCAACCCTGCCACCCGAGACGACGCTGGCGCAGTGTGCGGCGCTGGCGGACGACTTCGTCGCCGCCCATGACAACGGTGACGACGCCGCGGCGCGCCGGATCGTCGACCACTACGGCATTGACCTGCGCACCTGGAACACCGGCTACAATCACGTCGATGCGGTGCGCAGGGGCGTGCGCGACCGGCTCGCGCTGCGCCACGGTGCTGACGGGGGTTTCGTGCTCGGCCTCGAGCGTGCCCGCCAGCTGGTGGCCGAGACCGAAGGCTTCCGCGACTGGAACGAGCTGGTCGAACGGCGCGTGTAGCACCACCGTCCGCAGCCGATGGTGGTGCTGATGTCGGACTTTCGCCGGCCGCTGCGTGAGCGCCGTCCTGCGAACGAGCGCGTGCGATCTTGTCGAGCCCGGCCTGCGCTACCGCTTGACCTCTCTGTTAGTGGGAAACGCCGGCGCTGGAAAGCTGCCGATGTTCTCGACCGAGTAGGCGCTGGCCCAGCCTTCCGGTGGCTTGTCGCTGTCCTCCACCTTGTTGCTCACAGGACGCAGGCCGCGCTTCAGGTACGCGGCGATGGCCCGCAGATCGCTGTCGGGCATGTGGCGGAAAGACGGCCACGGCATGTCCGGCCCCAGGTAGTCGGGTTTCGCAGGGAATTTGCCCATGCCCGGCGTTCCCGACGTGATGTCGACGTCCGGCGTCGTGCTCGGTCGCAGGCCATAGCGCAACGCGTTGAAGATCTGGCGTTCGCTGTACCTGCCGGTGCCGGTGGCATTGTCCGGCGTGAGGTTACGCGGCCGCATGAGGTAGCACGGCGTTGTACCGGGCTCGACCGCGCAGGCCCCGACGGGGAGCAGGTCGTCGGGACGTGTCACGCCGACGAGAAAGCCCTTACCTGCGGGATTGCTCATCCCGCCGTGGCAGCCGCCACACTCGTGCTGGAGCACGAGCTGCCGCCCTCGCCGGATCTTCTCGAGGTCGGCCGCGCGCGCAGGCATCACTTCATTGGCGGTCGGGAACGGCGGAGCCGGCCAGGTGCCGATAAACTCCACCGGATAGGCACCCGCCCAGAAATCGGGCGGCCCGTCGCTGTCGGCAATGCGGCTGCTCACCGGCTTGACGCCGTTCTTGAGGTACGCCGCGATAGCCCACAACTCATCATCGGGCATGTTGCGCCACCCGGGCCACGGCATGGGCGGCGCCAGATACCTGGGGTTCAGTGGAAAGTTTCCCTGCCCCGGCGTCGTGGAAGTGATCTCCACGTCCGCCGTTTCTTCGGGTCGCAGCCCGAAGCGCAGCGCGTTGAAGATCTGGCGCTCGGTGAAGCGTCCGATGCCCGTGAGGTTGTCCGGCGTGAGATTGCGCGGGCGGGTCCTGAAGCATGGCTGTGCGCCGGCCTGCAGGGCGCAAGGGCCAATCAGGAACTCGAGTTCCGGTTTCGTAGCGCCAACCAGCCAGCCCTCCTGATCCGGGGTGACAACGCCGCCATGACAAAAGCTGCACGCGTCTTCGATCACGAGCTGACGGCCGCGTTCGATCTGCTGCTGGCGGCTGACCTCGATCTGCGTCCGAGTTTCCTCGCCCGGCCCCTGGATGATGTTCGCAGTGCCGGACTCCCGCGCGACGCCCGTGAAGGCCATGCCGACTGCCGCGACGACCGCGGCCAGAGCGACGTACAGACGGCTCCATCGCGGAACGCTCACATGCCGTATCATGTCCCGTCTCTTTTTCACGTGATTTCGAGGATGCCCATCATGCCGCCCTCTTCGTGGTCCATGATGTGGCAGTGGAACATCCACTTCCCGGGGTAGTCCTCGAACCGTACGACGATCCGGGCAGACTCGTGCTTCGGCACATTCACCGTGTCCTCCCAGCTGGGAAACGGTTCGCGCACACCATTGCGATCCAGTATCTGGAAGCGGAACCCGTGCAGGTGGAAGGGATGATCCATGCCGACGAGATTCTCGATGTCCCAGATTTCTGTCGAACCGAGCGAGCCGTGCTCATCGACGCGGTTCATGTCCATCGCCTTGTTGTTGATGAAACCCTGCGTAAGCACCATGACTCGCCGGGTCGTGACCGACGTGGTGTCGAGCCACTCCACGCGACGCAGTGTGGCCGGTATCGCGGCGGGCGGAACAGTCGGTTCGTCCGTGTACTCAAGGCTCAGCAGGTCGCTCGTTCTCTCCCAGTCAGCGGGGCGCGTCTGCGGGATGTAGCGGTCGTAGGGCAGGTCCTGCAGTACTGTCTGGCTGCCTGCCGCTCCGGTGCCGCGCACCAGCAGTTCGACACGCTCGGAATTTGCGATCAGGATCTCCTTGACGGCTACGGGTCGCTCGAAGAGGCCACCATCGCCGCCCACGTGCAGCATCTCGTGACCGGGAATCGCGAGACGGTAGACACGGGCAGAGGACGCGTTGACCACGCGCCAGCGCTGCGTCTCGCCGGGCCGCAGTCGAATCGCCGGCATGATCTGCCCGTTCACGAACACGACATTGCCTTCGCGCCCGTTCTCGAAATCCACGTTTCCCTGCGGCGATTGCCGGTCCGGCAGATCGATCGACCCGTCGGGCAGGAAACGGTTGTCGCTCAGAACCAGCAGCTTCTCGGGAATCGCAGGCAGCGGATCGTCCGCCGCGCGCACAATGATCGCGCCGAACAGTCCCTTTGCCATCTGCGACCGTGCAAGCGCCTGAGCGTGTGGATGGTACCAGTACGTGCCCGCGGTACCCATTGGGATGGTGAATTCGAGATCGGCCTGCGCACCGGCCGGGATGGGCTTGAATGGACTGCCGTCGGTCGCCCACGGAATGTGCAGACCATGCCAGTGCACCGTCGTCTGCTCGGGCAATGCATTGCGGAAATGAATGAGAACGCGATCGCCTTCGTGCACGTCGAGTGTGGGTCCCGGGATGCTGCCATTGTATGCGTAGGCATCGGTTTCCACGCCGGGCAGCAGCGAGAGCCGCGTGGGCTTCGCCGTGAGCGTGACTTCCACGGTGTGCGGCTCACGCGACTGGTTCTCGAGAACGGGGGGCGCCCGCAATGTGTCGCCGGCCGGGACGGCGGCCTGCATTTCGCCGCCAGCATTCCGGCCTGCGGGTCCCGGGTGTGGACACGCGAGCAGGGCCAGCAGTATCGCGGTGAGAGACATGGCACGTCACTTTTCAGGTGCGGTACAGCGGTGCAGCGGCGCTCCCATCAATAGGCATGGCGCGCTGGCGCGCAATATCAGGACATGTGCCCCATTCCGCAGAGCGCACGCGCCGACGCATGTTCCATGCGGCTGAAATGCAGGCCCGGTGTTCGGAGGCAGGACCATGCGATCGAGGTTTCCTTTCAGCATTGCCCGTTCATTGCCGCTGCTGTGGGTGCTCTGGGGCTCGGCGGCACAGGCCCAGGATGCCAAGGTCCGCGTCGTGTTTGTCGAGCCAGCTGATACCGTCGCGGTGCAGGGTGCGCAGACCTATCGACGCGTTACCGACGCTGCGCGGCTGCGAACATTCGGTGCATGGCTGAATAATGAGTCTGCGCGTATGGCGCTCGACCTGTACGCCAGGGCATGGGCCCTCAGTACGCAGGGCCGCAGTGGAGACTCCGCGGTCTACTTCGTGGCGCTCAAGCCCGGTGGCAACCAGGCTGCGGTGGGATTCCGTCTCGTGGATGACCGCAACCCCGGTGATCACGCACGCACGCCCTTCATCATGCTGGCACCGCAGGACTGGGCGTTCACTACCACATTCCTTCACGAAACCGGTCACGTGGTGCTCTCGCTGCTGAATGGCGGTGAGGGCATTCCAAGGACGGAGATCGCCGCTATTTCACACACCACGGCCGCGCTGACGGACCGCGGCACTGCATTCGACGAAGGCTTTGCGATTCATCTGGAAACGCTCGAGGCGCATCTGGCCACCGATCCGTTCCTCCGGGAGCGGTACCATCATCAGAAGTTCCTGTTCGGCGTTCCGGACGTGCTCGGCGAATTCCACAGACCGGCAGGCGACCTGCTGAGCTTCTCACAGACAGTAGCACGCTACTACGAAGTGCGCGAGAACAATTTCGCGTTTTCACCTGCCTGGAAGGGGCCGGACTATCTGCGCGTGCAGCTGGAAAAGAGCCGCGACTTCGCCAGCCTGCGCGACGCCAATCAGCTGCTGCAATCCGAGGGTTTCTACGCCAGCTTCTTCTTCAGCCTGCTGGTGCGCGGGCAGGATCCACCGACCCCGCAGATCATTCGCGACCGGCAACAGAGGGTGTTGACTGCCCTGTCCGACATCCTCGGCCCCGGCAGACGAAAGCCGGATGACCCGTTCCTGCTGCTGTTCATCGAGGCCTGGCTTCGCCGCTTTCCGGCAGAATCGAACGAGGTCATCGATCTTCTCTGCGATCTGAGTCGCGGCGTGTTCGTCGATCGCCAGGCTCGCACCCTGTGGCGCGACCACTACCTCGGAGCGCTGCGGCTCGATCTCACCGAGCGAAGCAATACGGCGATCGAAGCGGCGCGTGCGCGCTGGCGGACGGAGATCGCACGAGATCCGCGTGTGCTCTACCAGAATCTCGGTCCGCAGATTCGCGTCGAAGTGCCGGGCGTTACGGTCACGCTGGTCGCGTTCGGTGACGCGCAACCGCTCTCCTTCGACCTGAACACGGCAGAGGAAGGCGTGATGCGCCTCGTCCCGGGCATCAGCGAAGCCGAGGTGACTGGCTGGATGCGCGCCCGTGACGCGCAGGCCTTCGCCAGCATTCAGGACTTCCAGACGCGGTCCGGTCTTCGCGCAGAAACCCTCTCGCGGCTGACCTTCCGTTGAGGCCAGCCGCAGCAACACGGTTCAGACAGACTCCGTGATCACGCACCCGGACAAGGTGATGTTCCCCGAGGACGGCATCACCAAGGGCGAGCTGGCAGCGTATTACGAAATGATCGCGCCGCTCATGCTGCCGCACATCCGCGCACGGCCGCTGACCATGGAGCGCTACCACCGCGGCATGGGTGAGAAAGGCTTCTTCCAGAAGGATGTGAAGAAGGGCTTCCCCGAATGGCTGGAGCGGGTGGAAGTGCACCACAACCGCGGCATCGTGCACTATCCGCTCATTACGGACACGCGCGGCCTGCTCTGGATCGCCAACCAGAACTGCATCACAGCACACGTGTGGGTGTCACGCGCACCTGATCTCGTGCACCCCGACATCTGTGTGTTCGATCTCGACCCGCTCGTTGACGAGCCCGCCGTGCTGCGCGCCGCCGCGCTCGGCCTGCGTGACTTCCTCGCCGAGCTGGGCCTGCGCAGCTGGGTTAAGACGTCGGGCTCGAAGGGCTACCACATCGCGATTCCGCTCGATGGCAGCGCGCACACCGGCGAAGTCTCGAGTTTCGCACACACGGTGGGGCGCGCCATGGTGCAGCGCGATCCCGTGCACCTGACGCAGGAGTTCAGCAAGGCGGACCGTGGCGGACGCATCCTCGTCGACACCGGCCGCAACGATTACAGCGCCACGTTCGCCGCCACGTACACGGTACGCGCGAAGCCCGGCGCACCGATTTCTGCGCCGTGCACGTGGGAGGAGCTGGAGAGCGGCGAAGTCGCGCCGCAGACGTTCACGCTGCGCAACCTGGAGCGGCGCATTGCGGACACCGGCAATGTGTGGGCAGACATCTACAGCCAGGGCCAGTCGCTGAGTCAGGCTCGCGAGCTGTTAGCCGGGAAATAATGCAGTCCACCCGTGCCGTCGTGGGCGCAGGCTCCCGGCGAACGGACGAAGCGGCAACCGGCGGCAAAGCGCCCGCAGGCCGGCCCACCGGCCCACGACGCGCGTCGCACACCAGCCAGCGGGTATGCGTCGAGCCAGCTCTGATCCGAAGGCACGGCTCCGCGGGATTCGGATCTTGACGCAGCCCGGCCGCCAGCCCATCCTCGCACGAACGTCTGCCGCTGTTTCGAGCCACGCGTCGCGTGTCGAACGGCAGGCCCGCCACCGCAGACGGTGATACCGCGCGGATCGAGTGTGAGCGGAATCTTCATCAGCTACCGCCGCGACGATTCGGCCGGTCACGCCGGCCGTCTCTACGATCATCTCTCCCGCGTATTCGGCGCCGACACCGTGTTCATGGATGTCGACGACATCCAGCGCGGTGACGACTACGCGGATACGCTGAATCAGCAGCTGCGACAGGCGGATGTGCTGCTGGCCGTGATCGGCAGGCACTGGACCACACTCACGGATGCGGCGGGCCAGCGTCGTCTGGACAACGCGGATGACTGGGTGCGCGGCGAGATCCATGCCGCGCTCGCCAACGGCCTTCTCGTCATTCCCGTCCTCGTCGGCGGTGCGGCATTGCCGGGCGCCGCGGATCTGCCCGAGGACATCCGCGCTCTCGCCGAGCGGCAGCAGGCGGAAGTGCGCGACGGCTCATGGAACGACGATGTGGGCCGGCTCTGCCGGGACATCAAGCGGCGCAGAGCGCGCGGCTCGCTCTCGGAACGGCTGCGCAGCCACTGGCGATCCGCTGCGGTCGTTCTGGCGCTCGCGCTGGCGGCCGGCGGTTACTCCGTCTACACGTGGGCAGGCAGTCAGCGCGTGAACGTGCCGAATGTGAGCGGGCTGACGCTCGAGCGCGCCACGCGTGACCTTGCCGGCGTCGGCCTGGCTGTGGGCGACGTCACGCAACAGGCGACCAACGAGCAAGCACCGGGTTGGGTACTCGAGCAGAAGCCTGCGTCGCAGACATCGATTCGCAGAGGCAGTGCGGTTTCGCTGATCGTTGCAGCGCCCAGAGCGGTCGACCTCGCACCCTGGGCCGAAGTCAGGGATGTCGGTCAGGAAGGCACGGTGGCCGCGGCCGCGTGTGCCACGGCGATGGATGCCTCGCTCTCGGCACAGGGCCGCCCGCTGCGCCTCTCCATGCGCTACATCTACGAGAAGGCGAAGCGCCACGACGAAGTCACGGGCGAGGGCACGTTTCTCGAGACCACGATCTACGTCGCGCGGCAGTTCGGCGCGCCGCCCGAATCGATTTGGCCGTACCGGGCACTGAATCGCAGTCTGCCCGCCGGCGTCACCTGGCGAGATCTCGACAACGCCGCCGCGGACTACAAGGCCACCATGACGCAGATCCCCGGCCTCGACGCGATCCTTGCGACACTCGACAGGAAGACGCCGGTGCTCGCCGTGGCCACTGCGACCGAAGCGTGGAGCACCGACGACGCCACCCGTACCGGGCTCGTAAAGCCCGCCGGCGCGAACCAGGCCACGCTGGGCAGCACGGTGATCACCATTGTCGGCTACGATCCGGCCACGTCACGCTTCAAGTTCGCCAACAACTGGGGCGTGACCTGGGGCGACGGCGGCTTCGGCTATTTCACCGCGGCCGATGCGCAGGACATCCTGCAGCTCGATCAGGGACTCTGGGCCGTCACGGTGCCGCCGCCACAGCGCTGACGATCCGCGCGCATACGCACTGACGGAATACGGAAACCCCGGCGCCATACGGACCATGCCGCATGACGCCGGGGTTCGAGCTGCCGGAGCAGCGCTGCTAATGCGCTGTCAGTTCTTCGTCATCGTGAAGCCGGAGACCGTGCCTTCCGTGTTGTGTGCGAAGCGGATGCCGTACACGCCATCCGTGCTCTTCAGCTTGCCGGCACCCACGACATCGGACTTGGCGTAGCTGCCGACGACCGTGCCGTTGACCGAACACTCCACCTTGTCGCCCTTGACCGACACGGCAATTTCCTGCGTGACCGATTCGCCCGGCCCCGCCGCCTTGTGCACCGCATCATTCGCTTCGCCCATGCGGCCGTTCAGCGCGAACGCCGCGGGGCCGAAGCCGCGCATGATGAACTTGCCGTTGCCGTAGGCCGCGCAGTACAGGTACGTGGCGTTGGGCGTGCCCATGTCGTTCCCGCCGATCACGATCCCGTACGGGTGCGGGTGAGTGTTGAGGTTCATGTACTTGGGCTCGTTGAACGTGGCCTTCACGGTATAGTCGCCGGCGGCCTTGTTCGCGGGATTCCAGTACGTGATTGCGGGACCGGTCGTGACGTGGAACCCGGCGCCTTCCTTGGCGAACTTCGCGCCGCTCACATCCATTCCGGTCTCCGTCGGATCGACCATCCCCATCCAGCCGGCCACGGAGATGCCGCCGCCCGCGACCTTCTTGGCCTGATCCATCCCGCCCTGGGCAGCGACCATTCGTGGAAGCAGCAGGACGGCGGTAAGTGCAACCGCGGAACCGAGTACACGACGCATGGGTGTCTCCTCTCAATGAGTTGGTGGCTAAGGTAAGGATAACCCACCGGATCGGTGGCCGCATCATCGCCGGATCGCGGGGGTGGAATCGCAACGGGCGGGTCTGCCGCCGCTTGCCGCCGGCCCATGCAAGAAAAAAGCCGACGCGGACCGCTGATACCACTCGGCGGACCATGAGTTTCCGCGGCCGGGATGGAAAGGCTGGATGTGTTTCCCGATTGTATGTAGCAGGCGACGAAACCGTCTCATGCCGCCGTCGGACTGCCTGCGCTGGCGCTCCGCCGGGTTCCGCCGGCCGCCCGGGCACGGGGTCGCGGCCCGCGTGCGCCTGCGTTGGTTGACAGTCGCCGGAGGTCACGCAACATTGCCCGCCAGTGCGCCACGGGGCGCCTCCAGTCCGCGGCAAGGGAGAGGACTCCCACCCGACGACGTTCGCCGTGACATCACAGACCTTCTTCCGGCCTGAACGCAAGCGGACACCAGGCGATCACGGAAGGAAGGTATCCATGCGCCGCCGGCTCACCGACGCGAGCACCCTCGACAACCTCAGGAAAGAAGCGAAGCGCTGGCTCAAGGCGCTGCGCACGGGCGACGAACAGGCGGGAGTCCGGCTGCGCGCGGCGTGGCCCGCGGCTCCGGCGTCCCCCGGCCTGCGCGATGTCCAGCACGCCCTCGCCCGCGAGTACGGGCTGCCCGGCTGGTCCGCGCTGCGCGATCGCCTCGAAGACCGGCAAGCCGGTACGTTTGCAGGCGACGATGCGCACGCGCTGCGTGTCGCGTGGTTCCTCGAAGATGCCTGCGCCGTCATTGTGAACGGGGGCGCCGCGCGCAGCCGGCGCATGAACGCGGCCGCCCGCCTGCTGCAGCAGGACCCGGCCATCACGCACGACAGCATCCATACGGCCGTCGTATGCGGCGATCTTGCGGACGTCGAACGCATCGTGGCGCAGCGGCCCGAAGCCGCGACGGAGCGCGTCGCCACCATCGTATCGGGAGGCCCGCGCATCGGCCCCAAGCCATGGGAGCCGCTGATGTTCCTGTGTTATGCACGGCTGCCGCAGCCGTCCGCGAGCGAGCACGCGCTGCGCATCGCGCAGCTGCTGCTGGACCACGGCGCCGATGCCAATGCGCACTTCATCGTGGATGAGTCGTCGCTCGGGCCGCGCTACACCGCGCTCACGGGCGTGCTCGGCGCCGGCGAGGAGAACGCGCCGCCGCATCCGCACGCGCACGCGCTGGCCGAGCTGCTGCTCGAACGCGGCGCCAACCCGTACGACATCCAGGTGCTGTACAATGCGCACTTCGGTAATGACATGCTCTGGATCATGCAGCGTATTCACGAATATTCGGTCAAGGCGGGGCACGCGGCGGACTGGCAGGATCCCGAGTGGTCGATGATCGACATGGGCGGCTATGGCAAAGGCGCGCGCTACGTGCTGGGCATGGCCGTGCGCAACAACGATCTGCCTCTGGCGCGCTGGTCTATCGAGCACGGCGCGAGTCCGGAGCCCGCGCAGCCGCCGCACGCACGCGTGCAGCGGAAACACACATTGTACGAGGAGGCCGCGCGCCGCGGCTTCGATGAACTGGCGTCGCTGCTGGCGCAGTACGGCACGCCACACAGGCCGCTGGTGCTGGAAGGCGAGGACGCATTCACGGCCGCGTGTCTCCGGCTGGATCGGGCACAGGCGGAGATACTGCTCGCGGAACACCCGGAGTACCGCGCATCGTACAGCGCAATGCACGAGGCCGCGCGCCGCGACCGCGCCGATATCGTCGAGATGCTGCTCGATCTGGGCGTTTCGCCCGATGTCGAAAACGACCGCGCGGTTCGGCCGCTGCACGCCGCGGCGTCGAACAATGCACTGCGGGTCATCGCGTTGCTGCTCGCGCGCGGCGCGGCCATCGACCCGCGCGAGAAGAACTGGGATAACACGCCGCTTGCCTTTGCCGTGTACGAGCAGCACCCGCGCGTCGTGGATCTGCTGAGTCCCGTCAGCCGCGACGTGTGGAGCCTGGTCGTGACCGGCAGGCTGGACCGGCTGCGCGAACTGTTCCGCGAGGAGCCCGCGCTGGCGCGTGTGCAGGAAGACGGCCACACGCCGCTCATGGGGCTGCCCGATGACGAAACCGCGGCCCTCGCCGTGATCGAGCTGCTGCTGTCGTACGGCGCGGATCCCGCTGTGCGCAACACGCAGGGGCTGACGGCCACGGACCTGGCGGCCCGACGGGGCATGAAAGAGGCGGCGGCGAGACTGCGCCGCGGAGGAGACAGTGGATAGCACCCAACAGAAGTTTACGCGCGCGCTCGATGGACTGATCGAGCAGGTGAAGGAGGACCGTTCTGTGTTGGCCGCCATCCTGTGCGGCAGCCTGTCGCACGACCGCGTCTGGGAGAAGTCCGATGTGGACCTCGTACTGGTCACGATCAATGACCGCAAGGTCGCGTCCAGCGACCGCGCGCTCTACGCGGACGGCGTGAACGTGCACGCACTGCTGATCCCGCGTGCGGAGTTCCGCCGGATCGTCGAGGGCTCGCTGCACAACTCCTTCGTGCACACGTTCCTGACACGCGGGCGGCTGCTCTACACGCACGACGATACGATTGCGCAGCTGTGCGCGGGCCTGAGCGAGCTGGGCGAGCGCGACACGCATCTCCAGCTGCTGCGCGCCGCGACCTTCGCACTGCCCGCCATCTACAAGGCGCACAAGTTCCTGCTGACACGCGGCGACCTCGACTACACCGCGCTCTGGATCCTCATGGCAGCCGGCTCACTGGCCCGCATCGAAGTCATTGAGGCGCGCCAGATCGCCGACCGCGAAGTAATACCACAGGCGATGAAGCTGAATCCCGAGCTGTTCCGCGTGATCTATTCGGAACTGCTCAACCAGAAGAAGACGAAGCAGAACGTGCAGGCCGCGCTGGACACCGTGGACGAGTACATGTCGACGCGCGCAAACCGCCTGTTCGCGCCCGTGCTCGATCACCTGCGCGAGGTCGGCGAGATCCGCTCGTGCACGGAGATCGAGGACTGGTTCACGAAACAGTACGGCGTCAGTGGCGTGACCACCGCGTGCGAGTACCTGGCCGATCAGGGACTGCTGGGCAAGGCGGCCGCGTCGGTGCAACTCACGAAACGGAGCAACCTCAGCATGCAGGAGCTGGCCTTCTTCCATCCCGGTGGGCAGAACGGAGACAGCCTGTGAAGGGCGGGCGCAGGAAACAGTCGGCGGCGAAAGCGGCGCCGCGCAAGCGCAGTCCGGCGAAATCGGCGCCCCGCGCGCAACCGGACGCGGCACCGGCGGCGCCGCGCACCACCATCGCCGTGCAGGGCGCGCGCGTGCACAACCTGCAGAACATCACCGTCGAGATTCCCCGCGACCAGATGGTGGTGGTCACTGGCCTGTCGGGCTCGGGCAAGTCGAGCCTGGCATTCGACACCATCTACGCCGAAGGCCAGCGTCGCTACCTGGAATCGCTGTCCAGTTACGCCAAGCGCTTCGTGGCGCAGGTCACCAGGCCCGATGTCGACTTCGTCTTCGGCCTCTCGCCCGTCATCTCCATCGAGCAGAAGACGATGTCCAGCAATCCGCGCTCGACCGTGGGCACGCTCACGGACATTGCGGGCTATCTCAACCTGCTGTTTGCCACCGTGGGCGAGCCGCACTGCCCGCGTACGGGCGAGCACACACCCAGCCGCAGTGCAGCCCAGATCCTCGAGGCCATCCTGTCCCTGCCCGAAGGCGGGGAGATCGAACTGCGCGCGCCCGTCTTCAAGGTCTACGGCGAAGACCTGGAATTCGTGCTCACGGAAGTGCGCAAGAAAGGCTGTCGCCGGCTCATCGTGGATGGCCGCACCGTGGATATCGCTCAGGACATTGAGCTCGACGAGTCGCAGGTCAAGGACATGGATGCGGTAGTCGATCGGCTGATCGTCGGCCGCAAGCACGAGAAGGCGATCAAGGCCGCCATTGCCGCCGCGCTGCTTGTGGGCGATGGCCTCATGCAGGTGCAGGTCATGCGCGGCGCCGGCAAGGCAGAGACCCAGCGCTTCTACCGCGCACACTGCAGCCTCACGCACCACTTCGTCTATGGCGAGATCAGGCCCGAATACTTCGTGTTCAACCTGCCCGAGAGCGCGTGCCGCACGTGCGGCGGACTGGGCGTGCACAAACTCACGCACCCCGACCTGCTCGTGCCCGATCCTCGCCGCAGCATCCGTGGCGGCTGCTTCGTGCGCGAGGCGTTCCGCTACAATCCCGACACGTGGGACGGCCGCCTGATGTACAGCCTGTCACAGGCGGTGGGCTTCTCGCTCGACACTCCATGGGAGAAGCTGGCCGACACGCATTGCAATGCCATCCTCTATGGCATTGAGGCGAGGAAGATACCGGTGGTGCTGCCGCCCGAGGCGAAAGTCAGTCACGACGACCTGCAGGGAAAGGAAGTGGGCTTCGGCGGCATTGCCCGCCGCATTGAGCGGCACTACCGCCGCTACCGGCAGCGTGGCGAAGCCAGTTCGGGCATGGAGGCATGGCTGGAGAAAGTGATGCTCGAGCACACCTGCCCGGACTGCAATGGCGCTCGCCTGCGCGCCACGCGCCAGCTCTTCACCATCGCGGGTCGCACACTGTTCGAGTTCGGCCAGCTCAACTTCGATGAGCTGCACGCGTTCCTCGGCACCATCGAGCCGACAGGGCGCAGCGCCGACGCCGGGCGGCAGGTGCTGCACGAGATCCGCAACCGTCTCGAGCTGCTGCTCGGCATTGGCCTCGACTACCTCAACTTCAATCGCCGCTCGAGCACGCTGTCCGGCGGCGAGTCGCAGCGCATCCGTCTGTCCACGCAGATCGGCTCGGGCCTCATGGGCATGCTCTACGTGCTCGATGAGCCGAGCATCGGGCTGCACCCGAAGGACAACGTCAAGATGATCGCCACGCTGAAGAGTCTGCGCGACATCGGCAACACGGTGATCGTCGTCGAGCACGATGAGGACACCATCCGCGCCGCCGACCACATCGTCGAGATGGGCCCGGGCGCGGGCGTGCACGGCGGCCATGTCGTCGTACAGGGCACGATGGATGACATCCTCGCCTGCGAGGCATCACCCACGGGCCAGTTCTTCTCCGGCAAGCGCTGGATTCCCACACCGAAGAAGCGACGCAAGGGCAATGGCAGGAAGCTGATCGTGCGCGGCGCCAGCGAAAACAACCTGAAGCACATTGACGTCACGTTCCCGCTGGGCATGATGGTCGCCATTACGGGCGCGTCCGGATCGGGCAAGAGCACACTGATCAGCGAAGTCCTCTACAAGGCCCTCTGGAAGCGGCTGGTGGACACGCGCACACTGCCCGGCGCGCACGACGGCATTGACGGGCTCGAGCACATTCACCGCGTGGTGAGCATCGACCAGACGGCCATCGGCCGCAACAGCCGCTCGAACCCCGCTACGTATGTCGGCTTCTATGACACGATCCGCGCCCTGTTCACACGCGCGCCGCTCTCCGTCGAGCGCGGCTACAAGCCGGGCCGCTTCAGCTTCAACGTCAAGGGCGGCCGCTGCGAGGAGTGCCAGGGCGAAGGCGTGATCAGGACGCAGCTCTACTTCATGCCCGATGTCGAAGTCATGTGTGCGGCCTGCAAGGGCGCGCGCTTCAACAGCGACACACTCGAGGTGACTCTGCGCGGCAGAACCATTGACGATGTGCTGAACATGTCGATCGAGGAAGGCGTCACATTCTTCGCGAACGAGAGCGCGGTGGGCCGCAAGATCGAGGTGCTGAACGACCTCGGCCTCGGCTACCTGACACTCGGTCAGTCCGCTACCACGCTGTCAGGCGGCGAGGCGCAGCGCATGAAGATCGCGACGGAGCTGAGCAAGCTGCAGCGCTCGAAGCACACGGTCTACATCCTCGATGAGCCGACGACGGGTCTTCACCTGGCCGATGTCGAGAAGCTGCTCGAGTCGCTGAACCGCCTCGTCGATGCCGGTCACACCGTGCTGCTGATCGAGCACCACATGGACGTGATCAAGACGGCCGACTGGGTCATCGACCTCGGTCCCGACGGCGGGCACGGCGGCGGCGAGATCGTGGTGGCGGGCACACCCGAGCAGGTAGCAGCGAGCAGGGCATCGTATACCGGTGCGTTCCTTCGCTCTCACATTGAGGACCGGAGCGATGCGGAGTCCCAACAGCGTGTTGCCCGAGCGGCGCGTCGCGGTGGGCGGGGACGGTCGTCGAACGGATAGTCAACCACACGTAAGCAGAGTGCCCGCAATTTTCCTGATCGAAGCCGTAGGGCGATCGCTACGTGGGGAAGCGCTCGATAGCGCAAACCTGGTGACACGGTACTTCGGACATGAATATCTGTCCGGTATCTGCAAGCGTTGACCTGAAGGGCTGGGCGCAGGTAAGCTGCTGCCCGACCGTCAGTGTGTCATTCCGGCCTCCACCAGCTCTCCAACCACGCTCATCCACCCCTCGAGCTCGCCCGCCGTCGGCGGCAACTCATACGCCTGATGGTGACAGGCCCGGCTCAGCCCGGCCCACGCGTACGCCACTCGCTCGGCCAGATCGCCATGGTGCAGATAATCCGGCAAACAGAGCAGTTGCGCGCGCGCCGAGCATTGCTCGAGGCCGGGCGCTCGCTCGCGCCACAGATCGTCGAGCGCGGACTCCAGTGCCTGCCGGGCGAGCAGCGCGGCTCCCGCGCGGCCATAACCCTGCTGTTTTCGGGTCAGGCCTGGCCATCAGCTTGCGCGCGGCGGCAAGCAGCGCGCGCGGATCGCTACTTGAGCGCGACGACACGGTCGCAGAGGTCCTGCGTGTTGTCGATCAGAATCCTGAAATCCACCGCGGCGCCGACGTGTGCTCCGTCCTTGCAGTTCTTGAAGACATCGCCTGCCCAGGCGCCGAACTTGTTCAGACGGTTCATGACGTCGCCACCGCGCTCCCGGTCATCGAACAGGGCGAGTGCGGCGAGGGATGTGAGCTTCGGCGCGTTCCGGAGCTCATCCTCCACGGCCGCGTGATCATTTCCCGCGGAAAGGCGTCGACGGCGCACGACCTGCGTGAAGGCGGCTTCGAGAGCGGAACGGCAAAAACCTGGCACCAGCCGCTGCAGCACATCTCCGGGAAGCTCAGCCGTGAACGCCAGGGCGAGAGCATCTTCGATGTGCGCGCGCACCGGATCGAGCGCAGTACGCACCTCGACGACCGACTCGGGCCGGCGCGTGATCTCGAGTATCGTGGCCTTGATGCCGAGCCGGCGGACCGCATCGGGCAGCCGCGTGTCATGCGTGAACACAATGACCTGCCGCGTTCGCGCGATCTCGTTCAGTGCGCGCGCCAGGCCGTCCACCCGCGCGGGATCCATCGACTGCACAGGGTCGTCGATCACCACGAAGCGGAACGGGCTTTCCGCGAGCGTCGCGCGGGGCAGGAACAAACTCAGCGCCAGAGAGTGAAGCTCTCCCTGGCTCATGACGCCCAATGCCGCTCCGGCCACGCCATCCACGGTCACATCCAGACTGACCTTGCGTTGCGACCCTGCTCCTGTCAGCTGGATCCGCCCCAGATCCACGTTGCTGTTGAGGCGCAGCATCCCCCAGAGCTCCATCGCCTGCTCCGCGATCGGGGCAAACCGCTCGTTACGAATCTCCGCCGCCGCGGTCTTCAGCCATTTCTCCGCATCACTGATGAATTCCTGTTCTTCGTCGCCCTCGAGGGCTGACCTGGCGTCTGGAATCCAGCCGGCGATGGCCGCCGCGACCGGCTTCCAGCGATCCTGTCGCTGCTGCAGTTCCCTCGCGGCATTCTGCTTCAGGTTGTCGGTCGCGCGCAGGAAGGCCGCGTGCTGCGATTCGATATGATCGGCCAGCGCCATGGGGTCACGAAGTTGCGCGCCCCGGGTCCAATTCGCCCACGATTCACGCGCCGCCTGCACACCCTCGATTCCCATCATCTGCAACGGGTCGAGCAGTTTCGAGGGAGCGGTCCGCAGCAGCGCCAGTGCCTGATCGCGTGCCGCATCCGCCCGGCGGTGCACCGCGTCGCTTGCCGCGGCCAGCTCCCGAAGCCGCGCGACTTCCGCCTGCGTGGAGGCTCTCCAGTCGGGCCCGATGGCATCCGCCGTGCCGCAGACCGGACAATCCGACACCGCGTGATTCTGCTGAAACTCGAGCGCCGCCTCGAGCAGCCGCGCCAGCTTTCGCGATCGCTCCGCATCCGTGGCCGCGACGGCCTCCAGTTGAGCAACGGCCTCACGCAGCGCCGCGACGTGTTGCGCCGCGGTCTGCGCGTCGGGAACCTCGATCCCCGCTGCCTGCAACAGGACACCCAACACAGTGTTATCCTGCGCCGTGGCAGCACCGGAGACCAGGTTCTCCAATGTGGCGAGGCCCCAGTCGTCATGGTCCAGCGCGTCGAGACTTGCGGACGCCCTGTCGTCCGAGCCCTGATCCAGCAGTTGCTCCAGCTGATCGCACAGCCCGTCCCGCTCCGTCTCTGCCAACTTCAATGCCTTCTGGCGCTCCGTCCTCGCCTTCGCTAACACGTTCTGAGCCGACACGATCTCTTCCAGCCCCAGCACCACAGACAGAGCGTCGTAGAGCTTTGACGGGCCCTCGTCCAGCATCGACCCCAGCTCATTGTAGGAGAGGAACGGGCGGTAGGAGACGAGTGCTTCGTTCCAGCCCAGCGCGGCCAGCGAGGTTTTCGGCTTGCCTTTCGGTTGAACCACGGTGCGGTACGAATCCAGCGGGGCTTCCGCATCCCACTCCGTCCTCACCTCCACGGGCCCTGTCCCGGCGAGCAGCAACTCGGCTGTTATCGAAGTCGGGTGCGGATGGTGGAGGTTACGCCAGCCATCTTTCCAGACCCTGGGACGATTCGCCCAGCGCTGGCTGTCGCCCGTGAACAGCACCTCCAGCCCTTCCGCAAAACTGGACTTGCCTGAACCGTTGCGACCGACGATCAGGGTGAGGCCGGGCGCGGCGTTCAGGTCCAGCGTCCGCGCTGGACCCATGCCGCGAAAGCCTTCGACGGTAAGCGAGGCAAGGTATGCCTCGGCGGGGCGTGCAGACGGCGCCTCTGTCGAGATTGGCTGCGTGGCCTCGCCGCCGCCAAGGTAGTCCTCCAGCGCCTCCCGACTCTCGAAAGCCGCGAGGACGGCTCCGGCCCAGGTCTTCTGCGAAACGCCTTCGGCCTTCAGGCGGTTCTCGACCAGCTGACGCAGCGCGGGCTTCACGGTGAAATTCGCCATGGGTGCGAGACTCCCCGGGGTGGAGTTTCGTGCTGTGCTAATGCGCTGTTCTATCTGCGCGCGTTGACCTCGCTCTCGACCGCGTGCAGATCCGATTTCGCTTCCGCCAGCGCGGACTTCAAGGTGCTGGTAGGCGCGGCGAGGGTGCCGGTGCGCGCACCGGAGCCGGTGAACGCATTGAGCAGCGCCGCCAGTCGCTGGCGAAGCGGCTGCACCGCGCCGCCTCGGCCGCCGCCGCCACCCCGACCCCCGCGGCCGCCACCACCACCCACGAGCCGCACCTCCAGCGCGCGCAGGCGAGCGGCTTCCTCACCACTGGCGGCGGCGCTCCTCGAGTGCAGCGCATTTGCCAGCGTATCGATCGTCTGCAGCAGTTCCGAAGCTTCCACCACGAAGGCATCGCGCGCCTTGTGCTGCGCGGCCGTGATCGATGAGGCCGGATCCGCTCGCACCTCGAATGGCTGCGTTGCGACGGCCTGGCCATCCACCTCGAGCGTGACTGTGAATTTGCCCGGTGCGATGTGCGGGCCGCGCGGACCGATCTCGTGCGATGGGATCGGCAGCGCAATGGCGCCCGGTCGCTGCTGATCGCCGCCACCTTCGTCGCCACCACCGCCGCCCACACCGGGTGGCAGCGGATAGCGCAGGTCCCAGTTGACGCGATGGATCACGGAAGCAGAAACCGGCCCGGTCAGCTCACGCACGGTCCTGCCACCGCGCGTTACGAGCAGTCGCACCTTCGCCGCCGGCTGCCCCAGGTGATATGTGAACGTCGCGCCCTCGGCCGGATTCTCCGCCGTGAAGAAGTAATGGCTCATGTTGGAGACGTCTTCCCAGTACAGCATCAGCGTGGCGAGGGGCACGCTGAAGAGATGCGCGCGCTGCGCGGCCACGGCGGGCGTCAGCTCGGCGATGGGCGAGGCGTCATCCAGAATCCAGATGCCTCTGCCGTGCGTGGCCAGAATGAGATCCTTCGTGCGCGGATGGACCAGAATGTCATCGTACCGCGTCGTCGGCAGGTTGGCGCGCAGCCGCGTCCAGTGCGCGCCACTGTCCCGGCTCACGAACAGCGCCCGCTCCGTGCCCGCAAACAGCACGTCAGGATGACCCGGGAATTCGGCCAGCCCGCGGATCGACGCATCATCCGTCGGCAGTCCCGTGACCACCGGTGTCCAGCTCTGACCGAAATCCGTCGTGCGGAACAGGTACGGCCGGAAATCGCCATCACGGTGCGCATCGAAGGAAACGTAGGCGGTGCCGCGTCCGGCGGCGGAGGCGACGATGTCGCCCACGAACGTGCCGTCTCTCACGCCTGTGATGTGGTGGCTCAGCTCCGTCCATGTCTTGCCGCCGTCGGTCGTCAGCTGGACGTTGCCATCATCGGTGCCCACCCACAGGATCTTCGGATCGATCGGCGATTCGGCGAAATTCGAGATCTCGCTGATGTCGGCGCCATCATTGCGCGACAGTTTGATGTCGCGGTCGAGCACCCCCATCATCGGGATGGTGTCGCGATCGATCTGGCGCGTCAGGTCTTCCGTGCGGGTCCAGGTCGAACCGTAATCCTTCGAGATGAACAGGCGGTTACCGCCCAGGTAGACGGTGCCGGGCGTGTGTCGCGATGCCATGACGGGCGCATCCCAGTCATAGCGGTAGGGTGGCTCGCCCGCGGGCGGACGCGGGTTGATGCCCATCGCGTCACCCGTCAGCGGATCGACCAGCGAGAGATTGCCGTTGCTCGAGGACGAGTAGACCTTGCGCCAGTCGCGCACATCCACGGCCTTGCCGGTGCCATCGCTGAAGCCGATCTCCATCCAGTCCTGATTCAGGATGCCCAGCCAGTGGCGGGTCGCGCTCGGGCCCATGAACGAGTGGTTGTCCTGCAGGCCCACATAGAGCCAGTACGGATCGCGATCGTCCGCGGCCACGCGATAGATCTGACTGACTGGAATGTTGTTCACGCGCGTGTACGTTTTGCCCATGTCGAAGCTCTCGTGCAGCCCGCCATCGCCTACCACGTAGATGTGATTCGAGTTCGCCGGGTCCACGCGGATCACATGGTGGTCCGTCTTCAGGCCCACATCGTACGTCGGCGACGTCGGCTCTTCCTCGAACGTCGCCCCGCCATCCTCGCTCTTCAGGATGTACGTGCCCGGGAGCCACACGCGCCGATCGTTGTTCGGGTCGATCGTCGGCTTGCTGTAGTACATCGGCCGCGGGTTCACTGCGCTCATGCGCTTCCACGTCGCGCCCGCATCCTCGGTGCGGTACGTGCCAGCCGGCAGTCGCGTGCTCGATCGTCGCGATCGAGCACATCGGGATGCGAGCGTGCAATCGCCAGACCGATCCGCCCCTTGTCACCGGCGGGAATTCCGTTCTCCAGCCTGCCCCATGTATTCCCGCCGTCCATCGGTCTTGTAGATCGCGCTGCCCGGCCCGCCGCCGTTGAAGCCGTACGCCCGGCGCAGCCGCTGATAGGTCGCGGCATAGAGCACGTTCGGATCGCGCGGGTCCATGACCAGGTCGGTGGCGCCCGTGAGCGTGTCGACGTACAGCACTTTCGTCCACGTGCGGCCCGCATCCGTCGTACTTGAACACGCCCCGTTCCTCATTGCCTCGCCAGAGATTGCCCACGGCGGCGACGTATGCGATGCCGGGATTCGTCGGGTGCAGCACGACGCGGCCGATCGAGCGCGTGTCGTGCAGGCCCATATAACTCCATGTTTCGCCGCCGTCCGTCGTGCGATAGACGCCGCCGCCCCAGGACGAACTCTGGCGGTTGTTGTTCTCACCCGTGCCCGCCCACACGATGCGCGGGTCGCCCTCGAAGATGGCCAGCGAACCGAACGTGTTGTCAGGCTGCCCGCCGAAGATGTCCGTCCACGTGACGCCCTTGTTCGTGGACTTCCAGATCCCGCCCGTGGCCGCGCCCACGTACAGGATCGCCGGATTCGTCGGATCGATCTGGAGGTCGTGGATGCGCCCGCCCGTGCCCGCCGGGCCGATCGATCGGAAATGCAGCGAATCGAACGGTGACGCCGGCGCCTGCGCCCGTACGGCGGTGGGCGCCAGTGCGCACAGTGCGACCCAGACTCCAACCGGTAGCGATGTCCTGGTCATGCGGCCTCACGAATGTGCAATGTCGGGATGGTTGATCCACAATCTGGGGCCTGTCGCCCTGCCGCGCACGTACATGAGTGCGGAACAGCGGGCGGAGATCTCGAGTCGAGCCCGCTGCCTCAGGAACCCGCCCGTCGAGCTGTACCGGCTGCACCGTGTCTGACAGCACATTACAGGCGACGACGGGTGGTCGATCCGCCGGCCCGCCGCGAGAGCCCGACGCCGGCCGGCCGGACTGCGCGCGCCTCGCCGCGTGCCACGTCGCGCCCCCCGCCACCGGCCGGCCGGCGTGCTGCGGGGTACGCAGTTTTCGCAGAGGGCGAATCCGGCCCGCCGGGGAAACCGGGCCTGCGCGCGCCGCGTATGGTGGTCTCACACCCAGAGGGAGGTACGTTATGCGGGGCCGCATCCTGTGTCTCATGGCATTGGCGCTGTGCGCGCTGCCCGTGTCCGCCGGGGCGCAGAAACTGAAAGCGGGGACGTGGACGGGCACGATCAAGCCACCCGATGCAGACGCGATCGCTGCGACGTTCGAGGTGCGCGTCGCCGGTGACACCACACACCTGACGCTCAAGACGCCCATGGGCGAGCTGCTGGCCAGCGGCATCAAGGTGGAAGCGAAGCGCCTGCTGTTCACGTTCTCGCCCGGTGATGCGACGGTGCGTTGCACGCTGCTGCTTCAGGATGACAAGAGCTTCGCGGGCGACTGCCTGGACAGTGATGGCGGCAAGGGCGTCATCGTCATGATCCCGCCGAAGTCCGACAATGATGCGTGGGATGCGCAGCCTGCCCGCGCGCTCGACACGCGCAGCTGAAACCGGCGAGGCGACGGTGGCCCGAACGGCGTCGTCGCCTGTCCAACCATGAGCACCTTCGATCCCGCCGCCATCCACCTCGTGATGTTCGACATGGCCGGCACGACCGTGAGTGATGCGGCTGGCGGTGGCTCGCGCGTGGTCGAAGCACTGCGCGCCAGCTTCGCCGAAGCCGGCGTGAGCGTGGACGCAGACGATCTCGCCAGGCACCGCGGCCGCGACAAACGCAGCGCCGTCCGTGAACTGCTGCGCCTGAAGCGGCCCGGTACGCCGCCACGCGACGAAGAGGTGAACGCAATCGTCGCCCGACTCCTGAGCCGGCTGGAAGCACAGGTGGCGGACATGCGCGAAATGCCGGGCACAACACGCGTGTTAGAGTTGTTGCGGCATCATGGCGTGCACGCCGGCCTGGGCAGTGGATTCCCGCCCGAGCTGGTCGAGAGCATTGTGGCGCGTTTCGGCTGGCGCGAGGCCGGGCTGGTGGCGTACGTGGCCAGTGCCGAAACGCTGGGCGCCGGCCGGCCCGACCCGCGCATGATCCTCGATGCCATGGCCAAGCTCGGGATCACGGAAGCGCGCCAGGTCCTCAAGGTCGGCGACACGGTGCTCGATATCGAAGAGGGCAGGAACGCGGGGGCCTGGACCGCGGTCGTGCGCAGCGGCACCCAGCCGGATGCCATGCTGCGCGCGGCCATGCCCGACTTCATGCTGGACGGCGTCGCCGACCTGCCCGCACTGTTCGGCTGGAGCAGCCTCGAACCGGGTCCGGCCGGCGCGGGCTGAAGTCCCGGCGTTCTAACGTTCAGTTATCGCTGGCGCCATGGACACGGCTGCTTCGCCCCGGGGCCGGGCCCGTGCGGACGTTCTTCCTGCTGAGCTTCGCCCTCTCCAGCCCGTTCTGACCGCTGCACTCACTGACACGGGATTTGCTGAGCCAGGCCCTCCCATCACGCTTCCCATCCGCGCGCTCATGGCGGTCACGCCCATGATCGCGGCGATCAAACGCCCTGCGGTAACCGGACAGGGTGGCAGTGCCGCTTAACAGCGCATGAGCAGATCCGCGGGCGGACGGACGGCGGGCCGGTCCGACCGAAATGGCCTGTTGCAGCCGGTTGCCCTTGCGCCCCGCCCGGCCCTGACTCAACATTGCGCGTCCCCCGGGTACGCACCCTTTCGGGCTGGTGAACACATGGACTTCCAGCAAGTCACGACGCAGTTGATCAGCGGGCCCACGCTGAAGGATCTGGCGCGCGACATGGGCTCGAGCCCCGGCGTACTCGCGCTGTGCCGGCTCGACCCGAACAATCCGGGTCACCGCCGTGCGCCCACCGGCTGGCAGGGCGCCGTGCTCAAGCTGGCCCGCCGGCGCGCTAAGGAACTCGATCGTCTGGTCAATCAGCTGGCCCGTGCCGTCGCCAGTGCACCCGCCCGCACACGCAAGCCGGCGAAGAAGGCAACACGCCGCGCGAAAGTGAAGACGACGGCGCGCAAGCGTGCTGTGCGTCGTCGCTGAACCACCGCTTTCAGCAGTACGCGCCCGTCGCCCGTGACACGGGTCAGGATGTGACAGGGCGACGACGTTCCGTCGTCAGTCCGGCGCGAAGACGCGGATCGGTGGATTGACGACCGGATAGTCCAGCGGAATCGGCGCGATCCACGAGAACAGCCGCGGTGTCTGGAACAGCGCGGCCAGGCGGTACCCGCGATCACCCCGCAGCAGTGCCTCATAGAGCCGGGGCGGCATGGTGTTATCGTACGGCTGCCCCGGCTTCGACGAGTGGTCCGGAATCACCAGCACGAACGCCGGCCGCCGCGCCGCCCACCCCGCCAGGATCTCCTCCGCCTGTGCGCTGTCCGTCGACGGGCGCCGGAACATGCCCAGGAATTCGTTCGCCCTCGCCGTCTCGACATTACCACGCAGCGGCGGCAGCTTCTGGCTGGCGCCGAAATACTCGATGCGCGTTCCCGCCGGTGCCCGCTGCTCCAGCCATTCCCCTGCCGTGTAACGGGAGTCGTGCAGCATCTGCCACGTGAGGTCTGCGCCCTGCAGCAGGCAGACGCCGAGCGCGTAGAGGCCAGCCGCCGAGACGGCCACGCGCAGCCAGACATGGCGGGACTGCCACCCCAGCACCACAGCCCTCGCCGCGAAGGCGGCCATGATGAAGCCCGCCGGCAGCACATAACGCAGCTGCTCCGTTCGCGCCTCCACGAACATGAAGCCGAGGTAGGTGAAGGCGGGCAATGCCAGCAGCGCACTGCGTCGCTCGCGCAGCAGCGTCCAGCCCAGGCCCAGTGCGGCCAGCGCCAGCCCCGCCCACGTCAGCAGCGCCGCCAGGTGCTGCAGCATCAGCGTACCAAACGCGATGTTACCCTGCCACGTGTTCGGATAGGTGAAGGGAATCACCTCGCCGGTCGCGGCCGACTCGATGCGGCCCCGCAGGAAGGCGATGTGTGCGAAATAGCGGCCCGGCTCGACGAACAGGCCGCTGCTCAGACCCAGCGCCAGGAACGCCGCGAGCAGCGCCACGAGCGGTGCCTTGAATGACGGCCGCGCGGCCGCCGGTTCCCGCCTGCCGCCCCAGTGTGTGAACGCGAGCACGAAGGGAAACGCGAGGAACGCACCCAGCGCGGATTCCTTGGTGCCCAGCGCCACGCCCACCGCGGCCCCCAGCACGATCGCGCGGCGCACGGTCAGGCCGTACCGGATCGCGCGCGCATAGAGCGCCACCGCCAGGGCAATGAAGAACAGCATGGGCACGTCGACATTGCCGCTGCGGCCGTAGTAGAACATCGGCGTTACCACCGCCGCGAACGCCGCTGTCAGCAGCGCCGTTCGCTCATCCCACAGGCTGCGTGCGGCGTCGTACGCACACAGGATTACGCCCACCGCCAGCAGCACGGTCAGGAAATGCGCGATCACCGTGAGGTTGCGCAGCGCACGGACGGGATCCGCGAGACCATAGGGGTAGGTGGCGCGGACCGGGCCCAGCCCGCCGCTGAGTTCGAGGTACGCGAGGTAGGGCGAGTAGGCGGCGGCCGCCATGAACACGTAGCCCAGCGGGTACCCCAGGTTGCGGCCGGGTGTGGGGTGCACGATGGCGCGCAGCTCGGTCAGCGGGCCGAGCGGCGTTTCATCATCCACGCCCCAGGCGTGCGCGCGCTCGGCAGTAGTCGCGTGCGGTGCGCCCCACCAGAACGCAGGCAGGTAGAGCAGCGCGGCCAGCAGCGCCACCAGCAGATAGCGCGAGCGCGCGCGGCGAGGCATTGTGCTGGCCATGGCGGATGCGGCGTCCGGGGCTAACGCGCCGTTCTCAGGAACTCTTGCCGGCGCGGCCATGACTCTTTCCGGCCATTTCGCGCAGTACCTCGAAGTAGGGCCGGGCCGGGGAACCGATGACGCGGCTGTTAGCCGGAACATCGCCGATCACGTTGGAGCAGGCGGCCACCACCACGTCGTCACCGACCGTGATGCCTGCCTTGAGGAAGCAGTTCGCGCCGATCCAGACGCGTGAGCCAATGCGGATGGGCGTCAGGCGCCTCGCCTGCGCCCCGAAATGGCCGCCCGGACTCACCATGCGGTGCTCCAGCGCGAGGATCACCGAATTCGGACCCACGCCCGTGTCGTCGCCGATCTCGAGGCCGCCCAGCGCATTGATCATGACATTGCGGCTGGTGGCGAAATTGCGGCCAATGGACAGGGCGTGGCAGTTGACGATGGAGCAGCCCTGCGCGATCCAGCAGAAGCCGTCCAGCCGTTTCGTGAAGAGCTTCAGGAAGAGGTAGCGGAAGTAGACACCCTCGAAGCCGGGCCAGCTGCGGATGACCCACCACAGGTACTCCTCCGCCAGCCGGCCCAGCAGCTGACGGAAACTGTAGCCGCGGAGAACACCGCCGACATCAACCAGCGACATTGTCGTTGGTCGGCACCACCTGGCCGAGGGCGGCGATGATGGCGTCGACCGAGAGCAGCTGCATGATCTGGTCGTCGCTGAACTGCACGCCGAACTCCTCCTCGAGCGCGAGCACGAGATTCATGTGGTTCAGGGAATCCCAGGACTCGACGGTGTCAGGCGACGACGCACCGTCGAGACTCTCGACCGGCTGGCCCAGCACATTGCTGACGATACGCAACACGCGCTGCTTCATGCCGTGGCTTCTCCTTGGATCCCGAGTACTCGTGACTCCGGTAGACTGCTTTCCTGCATGAGATCGGTTTCGATGCGGAACAGCGTGGCGGCCGGCAAAGGCAGCGCGGCCAGCTCGATGCGATAGACGCCTTCCGCAAGCCCGGCCGCAGAAGAGAAGCCATTGGCCGGATAGAATTCCTTCACCTGTGCATTCTTCGCGGTGGGCCGGTACTCGCCCAGCGCGCGGACCGCGCCGCGCAGGCCGGCGCGCGCCAGGCAGTGCGCCAGGAACGTCTGCTCTACGCTGCGACCCAGGATGCGGCAGGAGAGCATGAGGCTGTCCACCACCGCCGCGTCGTGCTCGTAGCGCAGGATGCACACGCCCACGATGCCGGCATCGCCGAAGCGGTCGCGGTACCGCAGGTAAATGACATCCGCGTCGTCGCTTTCCCGGAACCGCTGAATGTCCTCTTCCGAATAACGGCGAGTCGTCAGGTTGAACTGGTTCGTCTTCTGCGTCAGCTGCGCGATGCGCGGCTGCGCGAAATCGTCGGCCAGCCGGATCTCCAGCGACATCGCCAGCGATTGCAGGAACGAGCCCATGTCGGCCGTTTCGCTCTGCAGCCGCTTGCGGGCCACTTCCGCCTGGTAGGCGGCGCCGCGCGCGCGGTCCTCCGCCGAGAGCGTGAGCGTGTCGAACAGCCCGGAGCCCGCCAGGATGCCGCGATACTCCGTGGGCTTGCCCGCGGGCATGCCGATCACCGTGACCTCGGGCAGGAACTCGCGGATCAGGTCGACCTCGAAGTCGCTGTCATCCACCATGACCAGGCTGTCTACACCAATGTTCAGCTCCTGCGCGAGCTCGCGCAGATTGGTCGCCTTGTCCGTCCAGTTCACGCGCGTCGCCGCCGAGATGCTCGCGCCGCAGCACCATGTCGGGGTGCCGGTCGAACACGTCCCAGACATCGTCCGCGTTGTTCTTGCTGCACAGCGCGAGCAGCACGCCGCGCCTGTGCAGGTTCAGGATCTCCTGCTGGAACTCGCGGTAGGCGGAACCCGGGAACGTGGTGCCCAGCTTGATCCCGGCCAGGCCATCCTCGCCGATGGTACCGCCCCAGAGCACGCCGTCGCAGTCGAGTACCAGGCATTTGCGCGCGCGACCCTTCAGCGCTCGCAGGTACTTCGTGGCCTCGAACGCGATCTCGCGCACGGCCGCCAGCGTGTACGGCGCCCGCGCCGCGTGCCAGTAGCGCGCATCGTAGAACTCGTTCGCGCCCACGCGAGCCAGCAGGCGATTCATGTCGACGCTGTACGCGTTGCGCGTCGCGCGCAATGCATCCGCAAGCGCGTCGTTCAGCCTGCGCACCACACCGGTCTGCCCCTCACCCGGCTGCTGGCCGTCCAGAATGCCCAGTGCCGGCTGCACCGGCTGCTCGAAGCTGTGCCACAGCACGAGCGCGCTGGTCTGGCGGCGGATCCCCGCGATGACGTCCGTAACGGTCGCGCGGATACGCTCGATTTCGCCGGCGATCTCTTCGCTCGACAGGCTGGCGTAATCGAGTGTCAGCCGCGGCGAGAGTGTGTCGAGGCGCATGAAGACGAGCACGCAGTCCGTGTTCTCGTCCAGCAGGCCGGGCGCACCGCCCACGGCTTCCTGCACAATGTTGTCGTACTCGCCGAAGCGCACCGAAGCGTTGAAGCCCTCGCGCCAGGCCAGCCAGCGCAGGTGGGGCACCACCGGGTCCAGCACGATATTGCGCAGCACCGCGATCTTCAGTGCGGGCAGATCCGGCAGCGGCGTCGCATTCCAGCGCTGCAGCTGCGGGAACGGCGGCAGTGCAGCCGGGCCCACACCACTGCGGTTCACGTTCTTCGATTCATCCATGCTTCTGCGTCTCGTCCGGCTACGACACGATGAAGGCCGCCACCTTGGGCACGATCTCGCCGGGCGCGCCTTCGTACGCCAGCTCCTCAATGTGATCCTCGACCTTGAAGCCCGCGGACTCCAGCTGGTCGATCACGTCCTGCGGCGTCCAGTACAGGTCGATGTGGTCCGCATTGGGCGCCGTCAGCGCCGCCGTGATGAAGCCGTGCCCGCCCGGTAACAGCATCTTGCGCAGGTGGTCCAGGAACGTCTGCGGATCCGAAAGATGCTCCAGCACCTCGATGCACTGCACGACCGGCAGCGGCTCGAGGCCGGCATTGATGATGTTCGTTTCCATCGACGTGAAGCGCGACTCGAAGCCCCAGCCGCGGATGTTGTTCAGGGTGAACTGCCGCGAATGCGGACTGATGTCGAATGCCGTACCCGTGAAAGCGCGGTTCGTGGCGGTAGACCTGGACCGTGTAGAAGCCCGTGCCCGTGCCCACCTCGTAGAAGCGCCGGTCGGTCACCGAGTCCAGCCGCGGCAGGAACTGCTGCTTGTAGTAGCCGAACTGACGGTAGTGGTGCCGCCACAGGAAGTGGGAAACGAAAATACCCGGAAGGTACAGATTCATCATGTAATCCGGGTTCATGTAGACGTGCTCGTACGCCTCTTCGTAGCTCTGGTCCTCGTACTTCTTCTTCTTGTTGAAGATGCGCTGCAGGCGCATGGCATCGATGGCGAAGCGGCTGTAGCCGCGAATGGCGCTGCGGTACGCCTCGACATTGTCGCCGAAGAGATTGCGCAGGTGCTCGTCGAACTCGGCCTCCCATGGCGGTCCGAACGCGGACTGCACGTCCTGGAACGTCTTGCGGAAAATCTGCGCGTTGCTGAACAGCTCGTTCTGGAACCGTTCGAGTGCTTCCAATGCCATGGGTCGCCTCAGACGTGGGCGTTCGAGTGAGTGATGCCGGGGCGGCTGCGCACGCGTTCGATGGCTGTCGGCGAGTGAGACGGTTCCGGCCGCTTCAGGCCTTGAAGGCGCACGTCGTCTTCCCCTGGACGCACAGCGTCCCATTGCTCTTGCGCACGTCCAGATCCAGCGCCACAAGACCGAGAGGCTTGATGATGCGTCGCACTGTCGCCGTGTACGTGACCGTGTCTCCCACGTACACCGGCTCGTGGAAGTCCAGCTGAATGGAACCGATCACCGTATTCTCGCCAGGCAGCTGCATGCCGAGCATTCGCGAAAACTGCAGGCTCAGCAGAAAACCGTACACGACCAGGTTGTCGTAGCCCATGCCGCGGGAGAACGACTCGACCGTATGGATACCTGCCGCATCGCCCGTGAGGCGGAGAAACTGCGCCGTCTTCTCGGGCGTGAACTCGACCTGCTCGGTGCAGGTATCGCCCACGGTGATGTCGTCGATGGTAAGCAACATGCGTTGAGCTTGTGCTCCAGGCCGAGACGTTGTCAACGGTCCGCCAGCCGTGTTTCGGCGGGTGAGGGGGTCAAGAATCGTGCCCTGCAGTACCCCTGAAATCAGGGACGGCACGGCCCTGCAGTGCACCGCTGAAAGCCGCCGCGCGAGAGCAGCCGGCAACAAGGCGACCGGGCCGCCGCGCTCGCCTCTGCCTGTTGCACCGTTGCCTCGGGTGGCGCGCGGTGTGACCGTTGTGCAGGCGGCAATGCACAGCAGGGCACGGCAGCGTTCTTGCCTCCAGCGTCGCGGGCGCCCGGAGCTCGGGGCTGCCGCGTTCATCGTGGATCGGAGTACATGGAGAAGCGGAAACTCGCAGTTCGCTACGCGGCAATCGCAGTTTTCGTGTTGCTGTGCTGGCTGCCGATGGCCTGGTACGTGGCGCCCCACCTCATTCGTTCTGCGCAGGAAGGCCGGAGTTTCGATTTCCTGAACCACATGCTCGGCGGCCGCGGGCACTACACACTCGACGGTTACCTGCGGCGCTGGAGCCGCGTCGCATTGGGCATCACGCTGCTGCTGGGCGGCATTGCCGTTGCCGGCTTCGCCGCGCTGCTGTCGCCCGGTGGCGTGCGTGGTGTGCGCCAGCGCCTGTTCCAGCGCGAGCCGGCGCTCGGCCTCGCCGCTTCCTGCACGATCGCCCTGTCGAGCGGACTCGTGTTCGGTGCGCTCGAGGTGCTGACGAAGACGCTGAAGTATCGCGTCGACGGCGTGTTCTTCGAGTGGTCGAATCCTGATGCGCTCTGGATGATTCCCACGGGACTCGCCGCCCTCTTCGTGCTGGCGACGCTGCTGCTCTACGGACTCGGCGCGGTGCCACAGCGCCGGCTCGCGCTGCGCTCGCTGCTCTTCGTGCTCTTCTCGCTGGGCGTGCTGGGCCTGCTGCTCGCGCTCAAGCGCTCCGGCATTCATCCGATTGCGAAGGTGGTGCTGGCGCTGGGCATCGGCTACCAGCTGGCACGACTGCTGTCACGCCGGGGCGATGCGCTGCTGCGTTACGCCAATACGGCGGGCGCGCTGGTGGCGGGAGGCACGCTCATCGCCTTCATCGGGCTGCACCCCGTTCGCCACGCGCGCGAACGCTCGCGCATGGCGGCGGTGACCGCCGATCCCGCGCGCCCGAACGTGCTGCTCGTGGTGCTCGACGCGGTGCGCGCCGGCAACCTGCAAATCTACGGTTATCCCCGGCCGACGACGCCGCACCTGGCACGGCTGAGCGAGCGCGGGACGGTGTTCGACCGCGCGTATTCCGCCGCGCCCTGGACGCTGCCCTCCCACGCCAGCCTCATGACCGGCCGCTGGTACAACGAGCTGTCCAGCGACTGGGTGCACACGCTGGATGACGCGTATCCCACGCTGGCGGGCTTCCTGAGCGAACACGGCTACGTGACCGGCGGCTTTGTCGGCAACCTGATCTTCACTACGCACAAGACCGGACTGGCGCGCGGCTTCACTGCCTACCGGGACCATCAGCTGGACCTGCCCACATGGCTGGAGTCGGCGGAGATGCTCGCCCTGGCAACGAAAGCCGTGCGTGCGCTCGTGCCCGGCGGACCCCGCCTGTTCGCGCGCAAGTACGCCACCGATGTTAACCGGGAGTTATTGAGCTGGCTGGACGACGTGGGGCCGCGGCCCTTCTTCGCCTTTCTCAACTACTTCGATGCGCACGATCCCTACGAGCGCTTCCCCCGCTTCCTGGACGCGTTCCCGCCCGGATACGCTCGCGATTCGCTGGTCACCGGGCCGAACCACAAGGAGCTGCTGAGCGACGAGGAACAGTCCGTCATCGACCGCTATGACAGTGCCATCGCCTTCATGGACGACGCGCTCGGTCACCTGCTCGACGCACTGGAGGCGAAGGGACTGCTGCGCAACACGCTGGTGATCGTGACCTCCGACCATGGCGAGCAGTTCCTCGAGCACGGACTGGAAGGCCACTCCAACAGCCTGTATTCGCCGCTCATCCACGTGCCGCTCGTGGCCGTGCTGCCGGGCACTGTGCCGCAGGGCGTACGCATCGCCCGGCCCTTCTCGCTCCGCGACATGGCCGCCACCATCACCGACCTCGCCGGGCTCGCGCCGACGCCGTTCCCCGGAAGTTCGCTGCGGCGGGCATGGACCACCGCGGATACGACAAGCGAAGACATCCTCTCTGAAGCCAACCCCTACGCGCTGTCCGACTTCGATGGACCCATCAAGCGCGGACCGATGAAGTCCCTGGTGCTGGGATCACTGCATTACATACGCAACGGCGATGGTGCGGAGGAGCTGTACGATATCAGCGTCGACCCGTGGGAAGTCGACGATCTCGCCGGCACCGACCGCGGCCGGGCACTGCTGCCCGGCCTGCGGCAGACACTGCGCGCCGTGCATGACGCCGGTCGTTTCCGCAATGCGACGTGGTCCGCCATCACGGCAGGCAAGGGGAGCGCCGGCCGCGCCCACTGATGGCGCGTCGGCCCGCCGCGGCGGGTCGCAACGCCCGCCTCACGGTCCATCGCCCCGCAGCACCCATCCGTGGCAGTGCGGTTGCACGGCGAAGCCCGGTTCGCGAGCATGGCATCGAACCGGACAGACGACATCATGCCTGATAACAGCGACGTCGCCATCCTCGACTTCCCGCTGCGCGGAACCTGGACCGCGATGCGCACGCCCGCGACGCGCGTGCCCAGCCATGGCACCGACTTCCTGGGCCAGCGCTTCGCGTTCGACTTCGTGCAGCCCGGCATTCGCTGGCTCACGCCCTTCGGGCCCAATGCATGGCAGCACGCGTGGCTGGTGGCGCCGGTCACATCATTCCGCTGCTGGAACGCACCGGTCTTCGCCGCCGAAGCCGGCCGCGTGCTCAAGGCCTTCGACGGCTGGCCTGACCGCCGCTGGGTCAACGCGCTCTGGCAGATGGCGAGAGTGCGCTTCGGCCTGAAGTTCCGGCCCATCCGCATGACCGCCGATGACTGGCGACCGCTGTGCGGCAACTACGTCGTGACCGAGGGCCAGAGCGGCGTCTGCCTCTACGCACACCTGCGCCAGAACAGCATCATCGTGCGCGAAGGCGATGACGTGGCCGCCGGTGCCATGCTCGGCACTGTCGGCAACTCCGGCAACTCCGCCATGCCCCACCTGCACTTCCACCTCATGGACCGCTTTCACGTCCACGCCATGGGCCGACCCTGCGCCTTCCGCGCCTGCGAGCGCCGCCACCACGGCCGCTGGATCGCCGTCCCTCCCGCCATCCCGCGACGCTGGGAGCGCCTCCGGCCGGCCTCTCACGGCGAGGAGCACTGAGGTCGCAGAGCACGGCGTGAGATGGTGGGGCGAATCAGGGAGCCACTGCCGGCAGTGACGGCTCTGGTACATTGGACCCGGGAACGATCCTAACAGATTCTTGCAGAACGGCGGGTTGGACTCAGAGGAACAGAAGCACCGCGCGCCCCTACTCTGCGCCCTCACTTTCTCCGCGGTGAGAGGGATAGAGCCGGAGCAGCAGAGGCCGGACGGTGAGGCCCTGTACCAGGATGGAGAACACGACCACGGCGTAGGTCATGAAGATCAGCAGATCGCGCTCGTCGCGAGCGGGCAGGCCGAGCGCGAGCGCGACCGCGATGCCGCCGCGTAACCCGCCCCAGGTCATGATACGCACCGTCGCCCGGTCCATGCGCGTCCACGGCCGCATGGCCGCTGCCGGCAGCACCACCGATATCCACCGCGCAGCCAGCGATACGACAATGGCTATCGCCGCCGCCATGAAGTAGCCGGGCTCGATCGTGAGGACCAGGGTTTCAAAACCGATCAGCACGAAGAGCACGGCATTCAGGATCTCGTCGATCACCAGCCAGAAGGTGTCGAGGTGCGCCTGCGTGCGCTGGCTCATGCCCAGCCGCCGCCCCGGATTGCCCACAATGATGCCCGCCACCACCATGGTCAGCGGGCCGGAAACGTGGAGCCGCTCCGCCATCGCATAACCGCCGGTTACCACCGCCAGTGTCAGCAGGATCTCGACCGTGTAGTCATCGACCCGGCGCAGCATCTGCACCGTCACGAAGCCGAGCACGAGCCCCCACAGCACACCGCCGCCCGCCGCTTCCAGGAACAGCAGCCCGACGTGGGAAGCGCTGGGCGCGCCGCTGGTGGCCAGAACCCCCAGCGCGATGGTGTAGAGCACCACGCCAATGCCGTCGTTGAACAGCGACTCGCCCACGACCAGCATCTTCAGGTCGGCGGGCGCGTTGGTTTCGCCCAGGATCGAGAGCACCGCGACCGGATCGGTGGGCGAGATGAGCGCGCCGAACACGAGCGCAGCCGCGAACGACACCTGCATGCCCAGCAGGCCGAAAACCTGCCACGTAGCCAAGCCGATGATGGCGGTCGAGATCAGCGTGCCCGCCGTAGCCAGGATGGCTACCGTCCCCTGGTGCCGCCGCAGCTGCTCGAGGTCCACGTTCAGCGAGCCCGCGAAGAGCAGGAAGCTGAGCATGCCGTTCATGAGCAGTGTATCGAAGCGGAACGAGCTGACCAGCGCTTCCACGCGCGCCGGGCGGATCACGTGCAGTGCGCCCAGCCCGAGCAGCACGAGGGACAGCACCAGCCCGCCCACCATCACGCCGATCGTGGTGGGCAGCCTGAGCACCCGGCGATTCAGGTAGCTCAGCACTGCGGTTACCGTGATGATCAGCGCAACAATGTCGAAGAGATTGAGCATTCGCTTCCTGGCATGAGGTGCGTCGTTCTCGCCATGATCGGGGAGACCGTGCCGCCGGGCAAGACGAGGCCGATTGCCGCATCCCGTCGGCGCCGCTATTTCGTCCCGCGCAACGGTGCGGACGAAGGAGGAGGAGAGATGCAGTCACGGCAGCGGGCCCGCGGCGCCGCGCTGGTCGCATGCCTGCTCGCAGCGGCATGCGGCGGGCGCCGGGCCGCTCGGTCGCCGGCGCTGGTGGTGGCGCTCGATACGCCGGTCGAGACGTTCACGCTGGACGAAGCCCGCGCCATCGCGCAGGCGGTGGGCACACAGGCGTTGTTCGACCGCGTCGCACAACCCAGCCCCTGGCTCACGGATTTCTTCGGCGTGCAGGCACTGCAGCGCGGATCGTTGAAGAACGTGGTCGCGGACATGGTGCCGAAGTACGCCACGCTCGAGCACATGGAGACGTTCGCGGTTACGCTCGCGCTGCGCGATGGCACGCGCGTGACGTTCCACGACGGCACGAAGCTCATGCTCAACGGCAATCCCGTACCGGGAGCGTACGCGCGCATCGAGCTGCAGGATCCCGCGGCCTATCCGGCACAGCCCGTCGCATTCCGTGCGCTGCTGGAGCGCGCCGGTCTGGCGCGCTACCTCGTGCCCAACCCGTACTTCGACATCGAGCGCATCGTCGACGGGCGCATGCACCATCCTCAGGCCAGCGATGTCGTCGCGTTCCGCAACGACACGCTCGGCCTCGCCGCCTCGCCACACGCCGTTGTGCTCATTGGCGAGACGCACGGCGGCACCGGTCCCGGCGAGCTCGCTCGCCGCCTCCTCGCCTCGCCTGTCATCGACTGGATCGCCATCGAGATGCTGCCCGAGGACCTGCAGCCCGCCCTCAACGCGTACCTGCGCGCGCATCCGGGCAGTGACGCGTACACGCGCAGTCGCGGCACACTGCTGCATTTCTATCAGACCAACTGGAACACGCGTGGCGACGAAGTCACGGCAGACCCCGCCGACAACCCCTACTTCAAGCTGATCGAGCAGGCGAGGTCGCTGGGCAAGGGCGTGTATGCGCTGGACACGGAGTCGCGCTTCATCCTCTTCCGGTTCGGCGAGTTCCCCCTCGGTGCGACAACCCGTGACTACGTGTGGGCCCGCAACATGCCGCCGCGGGGTCGTGGCGTGATCTATGGCGGGTCGTCGCATTTCGATCAGAATCGCAGGCCCAACATGCTCAGCTTCCTGCGCGAGCACGACCCGCGCATTGCCATCTTCTCCCTGCGCGCGGACGACTGAGACTTCCGCCCGCGATGCATGCCGGAATGTTGCGCGCGAGCGCGCAGGACAATGTGCGATCGTTGCTGAGCGGGATGGTCGCGCGTGGCGAAACGCCCGGTCTGCAGTACCTCGTCGTGGACGCGAACGGTGTCGTGCTGGAGTGCGCGCACGGGCACGCGCGGCTCGATCCCGTCCTCGCCATGAGCGCGTCCACCACGCTGATGGCCTACTCGATGAGCAAGACCATCACCGGCGGTGGCGACACTGCAGCTCGTGGCGCTGGGCGCACTCGGCCTCGACGACGCGCTCGTACGTCACGTGCCGTCGAATCCCTATGGCTTCGGTGTCACCATCCGCCAGCTGCTCTGCCACACATCCGGCATTCCCAATCCGCTGCCGCTCCGCTGGGTGCATCCGGCGGCGGCCCACGACGGCTTCGATGAGGCTGCCGCTCTCGCCGAAGTGCTGCGCGCCCACCCCCGCCTGGCAGCGCCGCCGGGCCGGAGCTACCGCTACTCCAACATTGGCTACTGGCTGCTGGGCAGGGTGATCGAACAGGTGGCAGGCGCGCCCTTCACGACGCACGTCACTAACAATGTGTTCGAGCGGCTGGGCGCTGGTCCGGACGCGCTCGCATACCGCATCGCGGACCCGGAACGCCAGGCGGGCGGCCACCTCGAGGAGTTCTCCTTCCTCAACGCCGCCAGACGACTGCTCATCGACGGCGCCCTCATCGGCGAGCGCGTGGGTCGCTGGGTCGTCATACGCAGCCACTACACCAACGGCCCCGCGTTCGGCGGCATTGTAGGCACCAGTCGCGGGTTCGGCGCATTCCTGAGCGACCTGCTGCGTCCCGAGTCGGTGCTGCTCGACAGCGCCGCACGCGCCCTGCTGTTCCAGCCCCAGTCCACTGCGAATGGGAGGCCCATTCCCATGACGCTGGGCTGGCACACCCGCGCCCTGGATGGCGTACCGTTCTGCTTCAAGGAGGGCGGCGGTGGCGGATTCCACTCCATGATGCGGCTCTACCCGACACGCGGGCTGGGCACGGTCATGATGGCGAACGCCACCGGTTTCCGCGTGGGCCGGCGCATGGACCAGGCAGATCGTCTGCTGCTCGCGCGTTGAATGCACATGCGCCGGCGAGCACTGCCACACACCAACGCGAGGACTGCGGACATGCGACTGCACATCCGACTGCTGCCGGGCCTGGCCGCGATCATGCTGCTGCCGGCGGCCGTAATGGGCCGTCAGGCCTCGCCACCCGGCAAACTGCGCGTCGAAGTGGACGGCGGCTGGCTGGTGGCACACGTGGGCACGGAGGACGCCGGACAGGTCGTGCGCGTCGCCATCTGGGGCAGCCTGCGTGACTCCACCTTCTTCGAAGCCGGCTATCGCCAGCTCGATGACGATGCCGATCTCGAGTACGTCGTGATCTCGCGCAATCCCGGCAGCGGTCCCTACTACGCACTGCAGATCCTCAATGTACTGCCGGATGGCCTGGCCAGCCGGCTCTACCACTCGGACGGCCGCCCGCGCATCAGCGGCCGGCAGATCGAGCTGGGCAAGCTGACAAACGGTTATCAGGGCGCCGCCTCCCAGCCCGTCTACACGCGCTACCAGCTGGGCCCGCGCGGCCTCGCGCCCGTGCGCCAGCCCTGAGCGCCGGCGCCTGCCCCTGCCTTCCAACCATCGGCCGGGCTCGCCCTGTCAGATCCCGCTACGTAGAGAAAGACCTGGATGGAGATCGAGCCATGCCACGCATGACCTGGAGCACCGCGCAGGTGCTGCTCGCCCTCGCTGACGGTGCCGCCACGGCTTCGACATCGCCAATGCCACCGGGCGATTCAGCCCGCCGCACCACGGCCGGGCGACGCACAAGGCAAACACGCATGGCGGCGCCGGTGTATGCTTTCACCGTGCGCGCCTTTCCTCACGAGGCACTACATGTCGACGCGGTTCCAAACGCTGCTCGCCCTCTGGCTGGCCACCGGGTTGAGCGTGCCCATCGTCATCCGCCATGACCGTCCTGATGCCCGCTACCTCGCGCTGGGCGAACGCTACCGCAATGTGCTCGTCGAGCTGAACCTGCCGCGGCGCGCCGATCCCGCCCGGCGAGGGGGCAACGGGCTGGGTGTGCTGATCGCGCCGCACTGGGTGCTCACCGCTGCCCACGTCGCCGCCGACCTGCGGCAGCGCGCGGCCCGGGGCGATACGCTGCGAGTCACGGTCGCAGGCAGGGACTACGCGATACAGGCCATCGCCATCCACGAGAGCTGGACCGACGGCGGCCCCTCTGACATCGCGTTAGTAAGACTGGCCACGGACGTGCCCTCGCCGCGCGTCGCCTCACCCTGGACCGCGCGTGACGAGGTGGGTCGGGTGGTGACTGTGGTGGGCAGTGGCGACACCGGCACCGGCCTGACCGGACCGGCACGCGCCGATGGCCGGCTGCGCGGCGCCACCAATCGCGTCGAGGACGCCGGCGCTGATGTATTGCGCTGGACCTTCGACGACCCGTCGTCGCCCGGTACCACCGACCTCGAGGGCATCAGCGGGCCCGGTGACAGCGGCGGCCCGGCGCTGCTCGAAGTGGAGGGCCGGCTCTGGGTGCTGGGCGTGTCCGTCGCGCAGGACGGAATGGGCCGCGGCCGCGGGCGCTACGGCGTCGTCGAGTACTACACGCGCGTCTCCTCTTACGCCGACTGGATCCGGCAGAAGCTGGCCGCGGGCTGACGTACAGCCGCGCGTCGTGCCATCTTGGTGCATGGCCGAGCCTGTATTCGACTCCGCAGCCGCGGCGGCGTCGCGCGACGCCACTCTCCTGCGCCGCACCGCGCGGGCGCTGCGTTTGCGCTGCCCTTCTTGCGGCCAGGGCCGCATGTTCGCCACGTGGCTGCAGCAACGGACCGCGTGCGCCGTGTGCGGGCTGCACTTCGATCGCGGCCAGAGCGATTACTTCATTGGCGCGTACACGCTCAATCTGATCCTGGCGCTGGTCACGCTGGCGCTGGCGATTGGTCTGGGGGTCTGGATCGCCTGGCCCCAGGTGCGCTGGGGTTGGCTGGAGGCGGGTATCGTCGCGTTCCTGCTGCTGTTCCCGGTCCTCACCTACCCGCTCAGCAAGGCGCTCTGGCTCGCCCTCGACCTGAGCTTCCGGCCGGCCGAGCCCGCTGACTTTGCCGAACCAGAGGCGGAGCACGCCGCCGATGAGCCATAATGCACTGTTAGAAGGAAGCCGCGGCCCATCGCCTCCTGACGGCGCTGGACGAGCCGAATTTTGCCACCGTCGCCGGCTTCGTGCTGGACGCCGTGGCGGAGCGCCTGTACGCGGAGACGCGCGACCGCATCGAGCGCTGGGTGCAGCCCGCGGAACCGGGCCCGGATTTGTATCTGCGCCAGGATCCCGCACTGAGGCCCGCGCGGGCATGGCCCGTTTCGTCTAACCTGACATTAGCGCACGCGCACATGGCCGGGGCGCTCGCGCAGCGGCCCGGCTGTGTGACCGCAGAACGTACGCATCCCGCCATTGCCTTGTTTCGCGGATTGCTGGTAAATTCGGGACGCGTGCGCGCTGCATGGGCAACGGTCGCGCTACTTCATCCACGGTGATCCAAATGGAAGACTTTCTCGATCGGCTGCACACACGGGCCCGCGCCCAGTCCGCGCTCCAGCGCCTGGCCATCCTTACGCGCATCATGCTGGCGCTGGCCTTCCTGCCGACGGGCCTGGTCAAGCTGCTGGGCGAGCGCTTCACCTCGATGGGCATGGACAACCCCGTCGGGCTGTTCTTCGAGGCACTCTATCGCACGGGTGCGTACTGGCACTTCATCGGGCTGGCGCAGTTCGTCACCGCCATGCTGCTGCTGATCCCGCGCACCGCCACACTGGGCGCCGTGCTCTGCTTCCCGATCGTGCTCAACATTTTCATCATCACCGTGTCGCTGCATTTCGTGGGCACGCCCTTCATAACGGGAGGCATGCTGCTCGGGTCTGTGTTCCTGCTGTGCTGGGACTACGACCGGCTGAAGCTGGTGCTGTGGCCGCAGCGCAGTCGCGCGGGTGCCCGCGCTCCGCTGAGTCTGCTGGAGCGTACGGGCTACGCGCTCGGCACCGTCTCCGGCCTGGGTGTGCTGGGCTGGACGCGTGGCCTGGTACCGGCCGCGCTGATGCGCGTGTTCCTGGTACTGGGCGCGTGTGCCGCGCTGCTCGTGCTCGTCGCCTGGGTGCGCGTGGCGCGTACCCTGCGCGCGAACCCCGGCGCCACCTGATGCGCAGCCGCTGGCACGCCGCGAGGCGCGAACTGACACGCTGTTGGCGCGGCCTCCGGCCGCCACCCTCTCCTGCGCGGTGAAAAGCATGAAGACCAGAACCCTGGGCCAGGCGCTGCGCGTTTCCGCCGTCGGACTCGGCTGCATGGGCATGTCCGACCTCTACGGTCCGGCCGATGAGTCCGAGAGCATTGCCACCATCCATGCAGCGCTGGACCGGGGCGTGACGCTGCTGGACACGGGCGACTACTACGGCATGGGTCACAACGAGCTGCTCATCCGCGAGGCGTTGCGCGGAAGGTCCCGCGAACAGGCTGTTATCAGCGTGAAATTCGGCGCCCAGCGCGACCCCGCCGGGCGCTGGCTGGGCTTCGATGCCCGCCCGGCCGCGGTCCGCACGTCCCTCGCCTACACACTGCGCCGCCTGGGCACCAGCTACGTCGACGTGTACCGGCCGGGTCGCGTCGACCCCGCCGTGCCCATCGAGGAAACCGTGGGCGCCATTGCCGATCTGATCGCGGCCGGCTGGGTGCGCCATGTCGGTCTCTCCGAGGCCGGCGCGGACACGCTGCGGCGCGCGCACGCCGTCCACCCTGTGGCCGACCTGCAGATCGAATACTCGCTGCTGTCGCGCGGCATCGAGCGGGAGATTCTGCCCGCCTGCCGTGAGCTGGGCGTGGGCATCACCGCGTACGGCGTGCTGTCGCGCGGATTGCTGAGCGGACACTGGTCGCGTGAGCGTGCCGTGGTCCCCGGCGACGTGCGCGCCTTCAGTCCGCGCTTCGCGACGGAGAATGTGGGACGCAATCTCGAGCTGGTGGAAGCGCTGCGCAGTGTGGCGCAGTCGCTGGACGCCACCGTGGCGCAGGTAGCCATCGCCTGGGTGCTGGCGCGCGGCGACGACATCGTGCCCCTGGTGGGTGCCCGCCGTCGCGACCGGCTCGAGGAAGCGCTGGCCGCGGAAACCCTGTCCCTCGGCGCCGCCGATTTCGCGCGCATCGAGCAGGCCGTGCCGCCCGGCGCCGCTGTCGGTGAACGCTATCCGGCGCAGGCGATGGCCATGCTGGACAGCGAGCGCCGCCCGACGGCCTGAGCCGGACCGTGCCGCGTCTCTAACAGCGCGTCAGCGAGCTGCCTGACTGCCCGCTGTCTCTGCACCCGCCATGGCCGACGCCGGAAGCACCACGAGCTGGCCCGACATCATGGGCAGATGGCTGGGCACGGAACACAGGATGGGAAAGATGCCGGCGCGCTTCGCCACCCACGTGGCCTCCGTGATCTTCTGCGGCGGCAGGGGCACGGCCAGGTCCTGCACCACGAAGGAGTGGTCGTCGTCTTCCGGATTGATCAGCCGGAAATGGATGGTATCGCCCTCCACTACCGTGAGCGTGCTGGGCGAGAAGGCATAGACTTCCTTGCCGTCGAGCACGCCACCGGGCGCGAATGCATCCTTCAGAAACGGATAGAGGTCGCGCGCCTCCCTCACCAGCAGAGGCACGGTGGTGACGGTGATGTCGCGCACACGCGGCTGGTAGCCAGCCGGGGCGGGGCGCTGGCAGCCGCTGGCGATGGCCATCAGCACGACCAGCAGGCCGGTGCCGTTGCGGGCTGCGTGCACCCGCCGCGTCGAAACTGCGCTCATGCCGGGCCTCCCGTACGAAATACTGCAGGCGACGATGGGTCTCGGGATTCACGGCCAATCGATCACCAATGCGCCGGGCAGTCAACTCGTGCGGCCAACAGCACACGCCGCCTGCCTGCGTGCGGCGTGTGCCCGCGCGCGCACGCGAGGCACCGATTAGCTTCTGGACGCTTGCGTCGAAGACAACCGGGAGGCGAGCGGGTCATGGCCGGAGCGCGAGGACTGGGCGGGCGAGCGGGGCAGATCATAGCCATGGGAGGTGGCGGCTTTTCCATGGAGCCGGACAACCCGCTGCTCGACGAGTACGTGCTCGAATGTGCGCGTCGCAAGCGGCCGGCGATCTGCTTCCTGGCCACCGCCAGCGGCGATGCCGCCAGCTATATCGAGCGCTTCTATTCCGCCTTCACGCGGTTGCCCTGCGCGCCCACGCATCTGCCGCTCTTCGTCACGCCGCCGCCGGACTTCGCGTCGATCATCGCGCGCCAGGACATCTTCTATGTGGGCGGCGGCAGCACGCACAACCTGGTTCTGCTGTGGCGCGCCTGGCGCATTGACCGGCTGCTGCGGCGGGCATGGCGGCGAGGCGCCGTGATGTGCGGTCTGAGCGCGGGCTCGCTCTGCTGGTTCCGGGAGGGCCTCAGCGATTCGCTTTCCCGAAGGCTCCAGCCGATCCGCGCGCTCGGCTGGCTGCGCGGCAGTCACTGCCCGCACTATGATGGCGAGATCGGCCGTCGCCCGGCGTACCAGCGACTGATTCGTTCTGGCAGGCTGAGTGCCGGGTACGGCGTGGACGATGGCGCGGCCCTGCACTATGTGGGCACTCGCCTGCGCCGCGTCGTCAGCTCGCGGCCCGCCGCAACGGCGTATCACGTGTCGCGGCGCGCCGGTCGCGTGGAGGAGCGCGCCCTGCCTGCCCGCTACCTGGGCGCGCCCTGACCGGTGAGCCCGGCCTCGCACGCACAGGCCAGTGATGCGACGCGCGGGTGTGGCGCGCGCAGTACGCACGGTGTACACGTAGCGGAGGCGAACATGGAGTTGCTCGAAAGCCTGACCGTGCAGCGCGCGGATGGCGACAGTCAGATCCGCCTCTATCAGGGCGATCTCTCTGCCATCCCGGAAGAGGAGAGCGTAGACCTGCTGGTCGTGTCCGCGTTCCCCGACAACTACGACCCCGTCCCCAACACGCTGATAGGTGCGCTCGAACAGCGCGGGCTGTCGGTGGCGGATCTGGCACAGCACAAGGCCGAGGATCTGCGGGCGACGTTCGGGTGCTGGCTCACCGGGCCGCTGCCGCCCGACGTCGTCACCCGCTTCCACTTCCAGCGTCTGCTCTGCTTCGAGCCGCTGCTGCGCGGCTCACCACCGGAAGTCGTGGGTGACATCTTCCGCTGCCTCATGCCCTTTGCCTGGGGCGTTCCGCCCATCCGCAGTGTGGCGCTGCCGCTGGTGGCGTCGGGCAATGCACGCGTGCCGGCCTCGGCCATCTTCGAGCCGCTCGTCCGCGCCGCCATGCTCTGGCTGCAGCGCGGCCTGCCACTCGAGACCATCAAGATCGTCGAGCGCAACCCTGCGAAGGCCGAGGACCTGCGGCGCCGCTTCGCGGCCATCAAGGCTGGCGCCCAGGCCGCAAACGTGACGACTCCGGTATCGCGTCCACTGCTCTACGACGTTTTCATCAGCTATTCGCGCAAGGACGGCCCGTCCGCCACGGCGTTCGCGGATCAGTTGCGCCGGCAGCTGCCGCAGTTCCGTATCTTCGTCGACACGCTCGAAATCAAACCGGGCGATTCCTGGCAGGACGAGATGGATCGGGCCATCGTGAGCAGCGCGCGCATCGTGCCGCTGTATTCGCCACACTACATCGCATCCAGGGTGTGTCAGGAGGAGTTCAACATGGCCAGGGCGAGGCACCGCAAGCTCGGCAATGTGCTGTTCCCCATATACCTGCACAGCACGGAGCTGCTGCCGTACATGGAGATCATCGATTACGTGGACTGTCGCGAGGGCGATGCCGGCAAGCTGAGCACGGCGGCCGAGCAGCTGATCGCGTGGCACCGCGCACGCGCGGGTCAATCCGGGGAGGCCTAGCTGAGCGAGATCGCTGCGATCGCCAGCCTGGTCCGCCTCAACACGCGTCTGTTCCTGAACTGTCTGGCGGATGTCACGGATGCCGAAGCCTGTCAGCGGCCAACGGGGCAGGTCAACAGCCTGGCCTTCATTGCCTGCCACGTGGTGGACGCGCGCTATTTCCTGGCCGGCTACCTCGGTCTGCCCGACGCCAACCCGTTTGCCGATCTGTTGAGCGATGCGAGCAGCATCGAAGAAATCCCGACGCTGCCTGCATTGAGCGTCGTCCGCCGCGTCTGGAGCGAGCTGGCGCCCACGCTCGATGCCTGTCTCGGGACGCTCGACGAGGACGAGCTGCGCTCGCCATCACGGCAGCTCTTTCCCGTAAGTGATCCCAGCCTGCTGGGCGCCATCAGCTTCATGATCCAGCACGAGTCCTACCACATCGGACAGTTGGCCCTGCTGCGCAAGTACCTGGGCCACCCCGCAATGAAGTACGGCTGACTCCGCTTCTATCAGCGTGTTAGAACAGGCATGAACGCGGAGCCGACGCGGTGAGTCGCGTCGCATTCCTGACCGCCGCGCGCTGGCCGGATCTCTCGCCCGACGACCGCCTGGCCGCCGCCGAGCTGCGGGCAATGGGCATTGCCGTGGAGCCGGTGATCTGGGATGCGGCCGGCGTGGACTGGGCGGGCTACGATACACTGCTCCTGCGCTCCACCTGGGACTATCCGGCGAAGGTGCCCGAATTCCTCGCCTGGCTGGATGCGATCGAAGCATGCAGCGCGCCCCTGTGGAACCGCCCCGCGACCGTGCGCTGGAACCTCGACAAGCGCTATCTCGCCGAGCTGCAGGGCCGCGGCGTTGACGTGGTGCCCACATGGTACGCCGATGGCGCCGAGCCGCTCGCATCCATCCTGCAGCGCTGCGGCTGGACCGACGCCGTGGTGAAGCCGCGCATCTCGGCGGACGCGTATCGCACGTTCCGCACGGGTCAGCGCAGCGCGCGGGCAGACGAGCCGGCGTTCGCCGGGCTGGCAGCCTCAGCCAACGGCGCCATGGTGCAGCGCTTCGTGCCCGAAGTGCAGAGTGACGGAGAATTCTCGTTCGTGTTCCTGGGCGGCCTCTACAGTCACGCCGTACGCAAGCGACCACGCGCGGGAGACTACCGCGTGCAGTCGATTCACGGTGGCATTGTCGAGGACTTCTCGCCCGCCGCCGGCCTCGTTCGCCAGGCGGAAGCGGTGCTCGACGCTGTTCCTGTCGAGTGGCTGTATGCGCGCGTCGACGGCTGTGCCAGTGAGGGACGCCTGCTGGTGATGGAGGTCGAGCTGATCGAGCCGTCGCTGCTGCTCGACCGGGCCCCGCACGCCCCTCGCCGCTTCGCCAACGTCATCCGCGGGATAACCCGCCCGGGATGAGTACGCTGGATCCGCTCACGTCGAACCCCGACTCGAGAGGTGGCCGCCCGCCAGCCGCCGCCGTACACTGGTGCACGGGCATGCACCGTGGCGTGCCCGCTTCATGGCTGCGGGAGGCCGGTAATGACCCGTCAGTTGCGTTGTCGTGATCTCAAGGCTGGCGATCTTCTGCTGAAGGTCGCGGATGGCTCGATCATCGGGAAGGCGATCCAGTTCGGACAGGCCGCGACCGGTGGTCCCAACGCCGGCGTCGTGCATGCCGGCGTCATGTTCGACTCGACCTTCATCATCGAGGCCCAGGGCACCGGCATTGACGCGCACGACCTGCGCGTGCAGAACAACCACTACGGCTATTACGTGTACCGCTGCCGCAACAGCAGCATGGGGGCGGGCGCCGGGACTTGCGCAAAGATGATGTTCGACATACACAAGCGCGGGGGCAATCTGAAGTATTCCGTACCCGGCGCGATCGGCTCGCTTTTCGGCGGGGCAGGCAAGCCTGCCACACCTGGAGACATGGACTCGCTGCTCACGCGCATCCTCGAGGGCAAGGGGCACCGCTTCTTCTGCTCGCAGTTCGTGGTGTACGTGTACCAGTTCGTGGCCGCGCAGTCCGGCGTCGCCGCGGCATCGCTGTTCAACATGCGGGACGGCAAGGTCTCGCCTTCCACGCTGGCCGCCACGCTGCAGGGACACCCGCTGTTCGAGGAGGTGGGATACCTCATGCCCGGCGAGCGCTGAGCAGCCGGAAATAACACAGCCCTGCCGTCCGTAGTGCACTGCGGACCGGCACGGGTCGGCAGTGTCCGGGCAAAGCGCAAGACGCACCACCACAGGCACGCGTACACTTCGCAGCGGCGGTCCGCCCGGGCCGGATACGAGGGCGCTGTATTACGCCGCCTGCTGGCGGATGCGCAGAACCAGGGGGGCGCCATGCAGTTCCCGCCTGTAACAGCCTGTTCGTGGGACCGTCGACGCGGGCACATCGGGTGGCGCGCCAGCATACTGCGGCTGCTGCCTGTCGCGCTGCTGTTTGCGGTTCCGGTCACGCCCCTGGCCGCCCGCCAGCTGTCTGATCGCGGCGCGCTGCTGATTCGCCGGGGCGCGGACACTGTGGTCACCGACCGCTTCATTCGCGCCGGCGACACGCTGCGTGGCAGCGTGCAGGTCCGCGGGCAGCCGCGCATCGACTACCTGGCCGTGCTCAATGCCGGCGACGCCGTCCGCTCGCTCGTGATCGCCGTATACCCGCCGGGAGCGGCCCCCGGAGCAGCGCCGCAGCAGCGTGTGCGCGTCGAGCTGCGTGGTGATAGCGTGGTAGTGCAGACTGCCGCCGGTGTGCAGCGCGTCGGCACGAAGGCCGGCGCCATTCCCATGTTCAACAACGCCCTGGCGCTGAGCGAGCTGTTCACCCGCCGCGCCCGCGCCACGGGCGACGTGGCGGACATTCCGTATTTCGCGCTCAACGGCGGCGCCACGCTGAACGCCGCCATCCGTCCCATTGGCAGCGACTCGGTCACCCTCACCATTGAGAAGCAGGTCGAGCGGCTGCGCATCGATGCGCGCGGTCGCATTGCCGGCGGTGTCATCGAGGGGACAGCGTTCGAGTTCCTGCGTGCCGGCCCGGAAGCCAGCGCCGGCCTCGACGTCACGCTCACGGACACCAGCTCGATTGCGCCACGGCCCGACTACGCCGCACCGCCCGGTGCGCCGTACACCGCGCAGGAAGTCACGGTCACCGGTCCCGGCGGCATCCATCTGGGCGGCACACTGACCATGCCGAAGAATGCGCGCGGCAGCGTGCCGGCCGCCGTCACCATCACCGGCTCCGGTCAGCAGGATCGCGACGAGTACATTCCCTTCGCCGGCGGCATCCGGCTGTTCCGCCAGGTTGCCGACACGTTGAGCCGCCGAGGCATTGCGGTGCTGCGTCTTGATGATCGCGGTGTGGGCGCCTCCAACGGTGATGCACGGGAGGCCACGAGCGCGGATTTCGCCGACGACATTCGCGCCGCTCTCGCCTGGCTGCGCGGCCGCCCCGACATCGATGGCGCGCGCCTCGCCCTGATCGGCCACAGCGAAGGCGGCGCCATCGCGCCCATGATCGCGGCCACGGACCCGCAGCTGAAGGCCATGGTGATCATGGCCGGACCGGGCGAGAAGGGCATCGAGATCAGCATGGCGCAGAATCGCTTCCTCGTCGACCACGACAGCACGCTCACGCCGGCGCAGCGCGATTCCCTGCTGCGCGTGGCGCGTGCTTCACTGGACAGCTCGAAGCAGACGATTCCCTGGGTCCGCTTCTGGATGACCTGGGATCCCGCTCCCGTCGCCAGGAAGGTGCAGGCCGCCACACTGATCGTGCAGGGCTCGACCGACCGGCAGGTGCCCGTGGAGCAGGCGGCGAAGCTGGCCGCGCTCATCCGCGCCGGTGGTAACACTGATGTTACCGTGAAGATCTTCCCGGATCGCAACCATCTGTTCATTGAAGACCCGGACGGCGATTTCCGGAACTATGACCAGCTGCGCAGCAACCAGGTGGGCCGCGATGTGCTCGGCACCATTGCGGACTGGCTGGCTGCGAAGCTGCAGGCGACGACACTGCCTCCGCGGTGATGCGGTCGGCTGCGGAACGCCGCTGCGGCCGCTGGAACCCCGGGCGCGAGTGCATTCAGCACCCGCGCCCGCGAAAGCCGGCACGCGCTGGACGCGGCAGGCACGCTGCGCTGCGTGTCGCTCACACGTCGCTGGCAATGGTGAACTTGAAACCGTCCGGGTCGGTGACGGCGAAGGCCAGCGGGCCCCATGGCAGTGCGGCAGGTTCACTGTCGAGCTGGTAGCCCGCGGCCTTGATGCGACCAGCCAACGCGTTGAGATCCTGCGTAGTCGAAATCCACATGCGCAGGCCCACGCCCTTCACGCGATCCCGTCCCTTGGCGAAGTCGTCCTGGCCAATGCCCAGCCGGCCATCGCCGGCACGCAGCATCGCGAAACGCACCTGGCCGTTCTCTTCGTTCTGGTCCTCGATCCCGAAGCCCAGGCCCTCCGTGTAGAAATGCAGGCTCTTCCGCATATCGTTCACGGTCAGCGAAGGAGCCAGACCCTTCGCCTGCAGCGTCGCGGCCGCCCCATTCACCATCGTCATCGACTTTCTCCGTTGTGAGGGTGATCCTGATTAAGCGCAAGCTAAAACGCCGCGCCACGCCGCAGAAGGGCGCCTCGCAGACGGACGGCCCCTTGCGGTGAGGCCGGGGCAACGCAACCCTGCAGACGCGGCGCAGGGCCGCCCACTCGCAACACGGCGTTCGCGGATGCTCCGCCCGGCGCATGCCCCCCTTTGCGCCCCGCGCCATACATCTCCGACCTGCCCCGGGAGGTCATAGTGGCGAAGCTCTTCCACATCCCGCGCCGGCCCCTGACGGACCGCGTCGCGCGGCGACCGCTGCCTCGCCGCAGCGAACTCGAGATGATGATGGATGAGCGCACCTACCTCGACCTCGAGATCTTCCACGGCGAGGGCAATGCGCCCAGCCTCTTCGCGCTCATGAACCGCACCCGCACTACGGGCGGCGCCCGCGTGCTCCAGGCCCGCTGGCGCAAGCCGTGGTCGAAGCTCGAGCACATTCGCGCCGTGCAGGATTCCGTGCGCTACCTGATCCAGCACCGCGCAGCCTTCGACATCCTCCCCGGCGAGAGTGTGGTCAGCGGGATCGATCGCTACCTGTACGCCGGCCTGCCTCTGCTCACAACGGAGAACCGCTTCGAGTTCGTCATCGAGGCCATCGAAGTGCGTTTCGGCGATCTGCGTCACTACTGGCAGATCGTGGCCGGCGTGCAACGCACGATGGGCATGATCCGGGCCCTGCAGCACATTGCCAGCCGGCCCGAGCTGGGTCAGGCGCCCGGCGAGCTGGGACCATGGCTCGAGGAAATGCGCGTGCTGGTGCGCCGACCCCTGCTCGAGGCACTGCCGCAACAGGTCGGCGCGGAGATGACGTCGTGGCGCTGGATGCGCCTCGACAAGCTGCTGCGTCAGGATCAGCGCGATGCTGTCGAGCGCCTGCTGCATCTGGTATTCGAGATCGATGCGCTGCTCTCCATGGCGGATGCCGTGCGCGAGTTCGGCCTGGTGATTCCGGAACTGCACGATGGGCCGCTCGAGCTGGTCGCGGAAGGCATCTTTCACCCTTTTGTGGCGCAACCCGTGGCCAATCCGCTGCGCGTCGATCAGACGCAGCGCCTGCTGTTTCTGACGGGCCCCAACATGGCCGGCAAGACCACGTACCTGCGCGCCGCCGGCACTGCCGCCTATCTCGCGCATCTGGGCATGGGCGTCCCCGCGCGCAGCTGCCGCTTCTCCCCCTGCGACGCGCTCTTCAGCGCCATCAGCCTGAATGACAATGTGCGCGAAGGTGTCAGTTTTTTCCGCGCGGAGGCGTTGCGCGTCAAGAGTATCGCGCAGGCGGTCGCGGAGGGTCGTCGTGTGATCGCCCTGATGGACGAGCCCTTCAAGGGCACCAACGTGAAGGATGCACTGGACGCGTCGCGCGCCGTGCTCGTGCGCCTCGCCGACAAGGACGGCAACATCTTCCTCGTTTCCTCGCATCTCATCGAGCTGGGAGACGCGCTCGAGGATACCGGATCCGTCGACTGTCGCCGCTTCGAAGCCAGCGAGCGCGGCGGCCGCCTCGAATTCGACTACGTGCTGCGACCCGGCGTTTCTTCGCAACGGCTGGGCGTGCGCGTGCTCGACGAGGAAGGCGTCTTCGACCTGCTGGACCAGGAAAGCGGTGTGCTGGCCGAGCCGGACGACGGTGACGGCGCCGGCTGACAGCATACCGCACCACGCACGCGGAGGATTCCCATGCGCCGGATCCACGGCTTCGGCATTATCGCGTTGTTGGCTGTGCCGGCTGTCTTCGCCATGCGCCGCCAGGCCGCCCGCTCCGACTGGACCCGCGATTTCCTGATTCAGCCGGATGAGCTGACCGACACGGGTCGCAACCCCTGGTTCGTGCTCGAGCCGGGCTGGCAGCTGGTGCTCGAGGACGGCGACACCCGCCTCACCGTGACTGTGCGGGCTGAAACACGAATCGTGGCCGGTGTCAGCACGCGCGTGGTGGAGGAGCGCGAGACCGAGCACGGCCAGCTGGTCGAGGTGTCGCGCAACTTCTACGCCATCAGCAAGCGCACTAACAGCGTATTCTATTTCGGCGAGGAAGTCGACACGTACCACAACGGCCAGCTGCGCAACCACGAAGGTTCCTGGCTGGCGGGCGAGAACGGTGCGAAGTTCGGCATGATGATGCCGGGGGTGCCGCTGCTGGGCAGTCGCTACTACCAGGAGCAGGCGCCGCGTACGGCCATGGACCGCGCCGAAATCGTCAGCCTCAGCGACAGCATCAACGTGCCCGCCGGACACCTGCAGCAGATCCTCAGGACAGCCGAGACCTCGCCGCTCGAGCCGCTGGTGCACGAGTACAAGTACTACGCGCCCGGGATCGGCCTGGTGCGCGATGGCTCCGCCCGTCTGGTCAGCTATGGCCCGCCCGCCCGCTGATCGCGCCGCGCAGCGCCCGGCGCAGCCCGCCGCATCTCCCGGCCGCCCGGCCGCGGCGCAGAGTGACCGCAGTCTGCGCATCACGCTCACGGCCCACACTGACGGTAATGTCGTGTTGCAATGCGAGCGGGATGATGGATCCGCCACCTGGCAGCGCCAGCAGGGAAGACACGCGCGCTTCTTCCCGCTGCACGATCTCACGCATTACGCAGTGGAAACGCGACTCGGCTTCCGTCAGGGCTTCTTCGGACTGATCGCGGCGGGCTGGGACATTGAAGACACGACCGGCAAGGGCCGGCGCGGACCGCTGCCCCGGAACCGTGCTCGTCGAGCACCTGGTGGGCCTCTTCACCGCGGAACGCGCGGGCGGCAGCGAGTGGAGCGCCGCCGACTTCAACGCCCAGCTGCTCGCCATATGCACGCGCACCGGACTGGACACCCTCCAGCTGGGCGCAGCACAGCTGGACGACGTGCGTGCCTGCACGCGCGAATTGCACCAGCGCTGGGCCGCAGTGCCGGCCGGGTCCGCGCTCGAGCTGCGGTTTCCAGCCGCAGCCGCCAGCCCCTGACGGGTCGTGGTCCTCCGCTTCGCTTCGTGCGCGCGCGACGCTTCGCGGGCAGAGCGCTGATGGCGCCGCCCGCGCCTACCTTCTTCGTCGTCGGTGCGCCCAAGGCGGGCACCACTCGCTCTATCACTACCTCGATCAGCATCCGGCCGTGTACATGAGCCCGCTCAAGGAGCCGGGCTTCTTCGCACCGGAACTGATCGAGCATGCGCCCCGGCCGCATGCGCAGCGGGCCGCTGATGGCGCCGAACTGCGCGCGTGGCTGGACGGGCCCATGCCGGGGAAGCGCGACCACGGTACCGTGCTCGAGTGGGAGTCCTACCTGATGCTGTTCCGCCACGTGCAGGACGAAAGCGCCATCGGCGAGGCTACTGTAGCGTACCTGGCTTCGCGGCAGGCCGCGCAACGCATCCACGCGCGCATCCCGGAGGCTCGCATCGTCATGCTGCTGCGCGATCCCGCTGACAGGCTGTTTTCCCAGTACGCCGCCTTCCGCGCAACCCGCTCCACGTCGCTGCCCTTTGCCGCGTGGCTCGAAGCGCAGGCGCGCCAGGAAGCGGCCGGTTCCACACCCTTCGGTCACATTCGCACGGGCCGTTACGGCGAGCACCTCGAGCGCTTCCTCCGGTTCTTCCCCCGCGAGCGCATCTTTGTCGGCCTGTATGACGACTTCGCGCAAGCGCCCGCGTCCGTGCTGCGGGAGCTGTTCGCCTTCCTCAATGTGAACCCGGAGGCCGCCATCGACACGAGGCAGCGTCATAACACCACATTGCTGCCGCGCTACCCGCTGCTGCAACGGGTCCTTCCCGCATCGTTCAGGCGACGACTCGCTTCCCTGTTGCCGGCGCGGACGGCCGCCGTTGCACGCCGCTGGTATCACGCGGCGCCGCCATTGCGCGCCACGCCCGCCGACCGGTCTCTCGCCGTGGAAGCGTATGCGCCCGACATCCAGCTGCTGCAGCGCCTGCTGGCCCGCGACCTGTCGCCCTGGCTCGACGTTTCCGCCGGGCGACTGCCGCGGGAACCGGATGGCGGCCGCTTGCAGGCTGGCGGAGTGGAGGCTGTGCCATGAGCGATCGCCTGGCGATGGTGACGGGGAGCAGCTCGGGAATCGGCCTCGCGCTCACCCGGCAGTTGCTGGCGCGCGGCTGGTACGTGATCGGCGTGGCGCGCCGGCCGGCCAATGCCGCGACCAGCTATCAGCACGTGCAGCTGGACCTGGCCGACGTGGGTCCGGGCTGGGTCACGCTGCAGCGCGTGCTCGAGTCGCAGCTGCAGGCTCGTCCGTGCGCGCGCTTCGCCCTGGTCAACAATGCTGCGGCGGCCGGGCAGATGCGTGGCCTGGCCTTGCTCGATCCAACGGCGGTGGCACCCGTGGTCGCCACGAATGTCGCGGCGCCCATCGCGCTCATGGGACTCTTCCTGCGCCTCTGGCCCGCAGGCAGCGCGCTGCGCTTCCTCAACGTGTCGTCAGGGGCGGCTACCACGGCGTTTGCCGGACTGGCCGAGTACTGCAGCAGCAAGGCCGGCATGCGCATGGCAGGCATGGTGGCGTCGCTGGAGGCGGAGCAGTGGCGTCCGGGTGAGGATGTGGCAGTGCTGAGCTACGAGCCGGGCATTGTCGACACCGACATGCAGCGCCAGGCGAGGGAACGGGACGCCGCCGCCTTTCCGCTCGCCCCGCGATTCCGCCAGCTGGCCGGCGCAGGCATGCTGGTGCCTGCCCACGACGTGGCGACGGACATGGTTTCGTTCCTGGAAGCGGATGGGCCGCGCGGCTTCAGCGAACGTCGTTATCCGGGCAGTCCGCCGGCACTGCGGCCCGACGCGGAGTGAGCGAGTCCGGGGAAGGCACCGGCATCGTAATATCGTGTTAAGGTGCTGCGGCTGATGGGGCGCCGGCCCCGCCCGGCGCGCGGCGGTCGCGCCGGAGCGGCAGCAGCATTGTCGCCGGCAACGCACTCTGCATTCCGCTAACGACAAGCAATCAGTTCAGGTGTCGAATCCGCGCGCCGAATGCTGCGGGCACTGGCCGTTCGGCCGGTTTTTCGGTAAACTGTGAAAGAAGCGTTGTCTGGCGCAGCCCAGCGCGTCGGCGCCGAAGACTGGAAGACTGGCGGTAACGTCGCGCAAGGCATTCCGCGAAGGACTCGCTTCGGGGGTCGTGTCCGCACGAGCCATCCGAACCCACCCGCCGCGTACCGTATCGCTAACGGGCGCACGCAGTTCCATGGTGACCCCGAGGTAGAGAGCATGGCATCAGGAAACACGGCCAGGCGGCTCCGGAATGCGGATCTTCGCGTGGACCCGTCTTCCCATCCGGGATGGGAGCCGTCGGACAGCAGGGCTCCACGCAAGGGCGATACGGTCTTCTGCACCGAGGGCCGCGCCGAAGTTTCACGCGTGTGCGGCAAGACGAGCGATGGGAGTCGTCTGCTCGAGCTGCGTATCCTGGACCGACAGGCGCCGCCGTTCTACGCGGCCTCCTCGAATGTCCTGCTTCCCGCTCGACAGCCGCGTGGCTCGCGTTAAATGCAGAACCGCCCGCGCTGACTGCGGCGCGGGCGGTTCACCACTGCACTGAACCGCTGTTACTGGACCCGGCTCACGTTCTCGGCCGCCGGACCCTTCTGACCCTGCACGACGTCGAATTCGACGCGATCGCCTTCGGACAGACTCTTGAAGCCCGAACCGCTGATGGCGCTGTGGTGGACGAAGCAGTCCTTGCTACCATTGCTCGGCGTGATGAAGCCGAAGCCCTTGGTATCATTGAACCACTTCACTACTCCTGTCGTACGCATAACCGTACTCCCTTGAACGAGTTGTGGTGTCGGGGGACGGGTATCCGTACCTTGTCGCCACCATGTCCCGCAGACACTGTGTCCGCGAAACGCAGAGCGGTACAAAAAAAGGGACCGGGCATTGGCCCAGTCCCTCTCAGTGGTCCCCGGGCACTTGCCCGGATCTGGTTCCCGCTCTGCTACACGATAACGGCGCGATAGCAGGACGTCAAATCCGTCGGTTGCTCCGGCCGGGTTCCCGGGCTGACGAGCCGGGCTTCACGAAGCGGCTCCAGTCAGCCGCGCCGGCGCCAGCAAATCGCCTTGCAATGGCGCGTCTGCACTTAGCGACGTATGTTGGCGTTTGCGCGGGCACCGGGTGACATCCCTTTAGGATCGGTCGACATGGCGAGAGAGAACGGGACGGTCAAGTGGTTCAATCCAGACAAGGGTTTCGGATTCATCACACGTGAGGGGGGCGATGACGTATTCGTCCACCACACAGCAATTCAGGGTTCCGGCTTTCGGACCCTGAACGAGGGTGAGCGGGTCGAGTTCGATGTGGTTCAGGGCCAGAAAGGGCCGGCCGCAGAGAACGTCGTGCGTCTGGATGCGCCCGCGGGAGGAAGTCCGCCGCCCGGAGGGCGCGGTGGCTTTGGTGGTGGGGGGGGCGGTGGTGGCCGGCGTGATCGCGGCCCCGGTGGTGGCGGCGGCGGCGGTCGTCGCTGACGCGTGATACGAGCGGGTCCGGGCCAGCTCTGGCTCGGACCTGCTCGCTCAGCTGGTCAGTCGTTCTTCCAGCGCGCGGCGCGCTTCCGGTCCTTGTGACGGCGACGTTGCGCTGCCTGCTCCTTGGCCTTGCGGGCAACGCTGGGCTTCACATAGAAGCGCTTCCGCTTCATGTCCTTGAACAGTCCAGAGCGCAGCATGCGGCGCCGGAACTGCTTCAGTGCCCAGTCCAGCCGGTCGTGTTCTTCCAATTGTATTTCGACCACGGGATCCTTCCATAACGGGGCAGCAAAAAAAGACCTGGCGCACGCGTCAGGTCTCGGAATCAGTCGGCGGCGAAATCCGGATGGTACGAAAGGCAACATAGCCGAATCCCCCCGCATGTCAACCGGCGGCGGCCGGGCGGTGCCGGTTCGCGCGCCGTCCGGCCCGGTCGCCGGGCCGGGGGCGGGAGCACCCCTGGCGCGCCGGTCGCGGGACCTGCAGAACACGCGGCCGGCCATTGAACAGACAGTTCCGCGACACGACGAATTGCACGGGCCGCGGGACCACTATCCGTGCGAGGCTGGACACACGACATGTCGAGCATGCATTTTTCCAGCGAGTTAGGGATGGGTGCCGGGTGTGCACACACTGGCGGATCTTGCGCAAGTCTCGCACGCACATCACCATCCTGCACCCCCGATCCACCTCAAACTGGAGGCAAGGGTTCATGGACTTCACGCGCGCCACTTCAACCTTGATCGGGGGCGTGACCCTGAAAGACCTCGCCAAGGAGACCGGGACGAGCCATGGTGTGCTGCGTCTGGCGCGACTCGATCCCTCGAATCCGGGTCATTGCAATCCACCCGCAGGCTGGCAGGCCGCTGCGCTGAAGCTCGCGCGTCGCCGGTCAACCGAGCTCTCGAAGTTGATCGACCAGTTGTCCAGGGATCCCGAAGCATCGACCCGGCCTCGTTCCAAGCCGGCCCGCGCGAAGAAAGCAGCAGCACGCAGGCGGACTGCGGCGAAGAGCAAGCGCGGACGTCGCTGATTACCGCGGCGGGCGACCGGACTCCGCGTCGCACGTCGTTCCATCCCGTGACCCGATCCGGGACGGTCCCCAGCCGAAGCGGGCGGACCGTCCCGGCAGGGTGGCGTACCGCCACCAACTCCGCGCCATGCCCCGTGCCAGCGCAGCAAGCCCCGGCCCGCAGCCTCCCTAACAGCTCGTTCGAAACGGGCCGCAGGTCCCGCGCCGGTCCCGGCTGCCGGGCCCACTGGCCTGCCGCCGGCGCACGACGCGCATGACTGACGGCGGCGTGTTCTCTCCGACCTGGTACCGCACGTTCCTGGCGACGGTACCGGCAGCGCAAACAGGCGTGGAGCTGCAGTTCGTCGCGCGCCAGCTGCCACTCCCGCACTTCCGCCGCCTGCTCGATCTGTGCTGCGGATACGGGCGCCACGCCATCCCGCTGGCTGGCCTCGGCTACGAAGTCACGGGTGTGGACCGCAACGCCCGGGTGATTGCTGCGGCCCGCGCGGCCGCGCCGCCCGGTTGCCGGTTCCTGCAGCAGGATATACGTGATCTCGCCGGCTTGCAGGCCGGGTGGGACGGCGTTCTGATCCTCTGGGCCAGCTTCGGCTGGTTCACACCGGCGCAGAACCAGGCAGTGCTGGACGCGGTGTACGCACTGCTGCGGCCGGGCGGCCGCCTGCTCCTCGACGTGTACCACCGCGACTTCTTCGCACGCCATCACGACGAGCGCCGCTTCACGCGCGATGGCATTGCCGTCCACGAGCGCAAGCAGCTGACCGGCGACGTGCTAACCGTGGAGTTACAGTACGCCGGCTCCGGCGATACCGATCGCTTCCAGTGGCAGGTGCACACACCGGAATCGCTGGCGGTGGCGGCACACGCGGCCGGCCTCGAGCTGGTGCTCGCCTGCAGCGACTTCACGGAGGTCCTGGCGGCCAGCGCGGAACGGCCCCGGATGCAGCTCGTGCTGCAGAAGCCCGCAGGCTGAGGCGCGCTCTTGCCGCTGCGCCCGCCGTCCTGCAGCTTTGGCCGCCCCCGCGACAACCATGGCCAGCGAATTGCACGGCAAAATCCGACATGAGCAACAAAGTCGTCGCGCGCTTCCTGGATGGCCGCGTCGTGCGCGGCATCAGCCTGGACGTGGACCCGGCACGGCCCGCGTTTCATGTACGTCCACCGCAAGGCGCCGCACTCGAGGTGAAGCTCAGCGAGCTGAAGGCGCTGTTCTTCGTGCGCTCGCTCGAGGGTGATGCCAGACACGAGGAAGCGAATACGCCGGATCCGACCGATCCGCGCGCCCGCGGATCGACCATCGTGAAGCTGCGCTTCGCGGATGGAGAGACCATTGTCGGACTCACCATCCGGTATCCACCCAACCGGCCCTACTTCTTCGTCGTGCCGGTCGACACGAAGAGCAACAACATCCGCATTCTCGTGAACCGCGATGCGGTGACGGGCATGGAAGCCGTGGCGTCGGGCTGACCCGTCGCCCGGTGCCTGCGGACGGGAGTGACCATGGCGGGGCTGACGGAGGCGCAACGCGAGCTGCGACGCCAGGCGGATGCCACGATTGCGCGGCGTACCGCATTATTCTTCAAGACCGGACCCGGCGAATACGGCGAGGGCGATGCGTTCCTGGGTATCCGGGTACCCGTGCTGCGTGAGCTGACTCGGCGTTATCACGCGCTGTCGCCCACCGAAGTGCGCCGCCTGCTGCGTTCCCGCTACCACGAGGAGCGGGCGCTCGCGCTGTTCATCATGGTACACCAGTATCAGCGTGGCGACGCCGCCACCCGCCAGCGGCTCTTCGACACCTACCTCGAGCACCTGCACTGGATCAACAACTGGGATCTGGTGGATTGCTCGGCGGAACACATTGTAGGTGCGCACCTGCGCGAAGGTGACCGCTCGCTCCTGGCGCGGCTCGCGCGTTCGCCGGGTCTCTGGGAGCGGCGTGTCGCCATCCTGGCCACGTTCACGTACATCAAGCAGGGCGAATTCACGACCACGCTCGAGCTGGTGCGCCAGCTGCTGGATGACGAGGAGGACCTGATCCACAAGGCCGCCGGCTGGATGCTGCGGGAGATCGGCAAGCGCGACATGGCGGTGGAGGAAGCGTTCCTGCGCGAGCATCACGCGCGCATGCCGCGCACCATGCTGCGCTACGCGGTCGAGCGCTTCCCGGACGCCCGCCGGCGTCGCTACGTCAAGCGCAGCGCGCCGGCCTCGAAGCGGCCTCGTCGCGCGAAATGAACGACGAGGGACCTGCGCCAGCGGGCGCGAGCGCGACCGCGCTGGGCGCGGCCCTGCTGCGCGCCGTGCACCAGCTGCTGGACGATGCGCCGTGCGTGCACGACGATCCCGTGATCCTGCGCCTGCTGGATGCGGAGGCGAAAGCCGGCATTCGCGCACACGCCCAGTCCTTCCAGGCGCCGCGTGCCGGTGCGCTGCGCACGCACGTCGTGGTACGCAGCCGGTTCGCCGAGGATCGGCTGGCGGAAGCGGTGCAGCGGGGCGTGACGCAGTACGTGATTCTGGGTGCGGGCTACGACACGTTTGCCTGCCGCCAGCCGGCCTGGGCCGGCGCCCTGCGCATCTTCGAAGTCGACCAGGCGGCCACGCAGCAGGCCAAGCTGGAACGGCTGCGTCAGGCGGGTGTGGTCCCGCCCCCAAACACCGTGTTCGTGCCCGCCGACATCACCTCGCCTGCGTTGCACCCGCGACTGGTCGAGGCTGGGATGGACCCGGCGCAGCCCGTGCTGGCCGCCTGCCTGGGCGTGCTGGTATACCTCGATGCGGCGGGCGTCGATGCCGTGTTCCGCTTCGCCGCCGGACTGCCGCGCGGCAGCGAGCTGGTGTTCACGATGAGTGCGCCGCCTACCGCTGCAGGCGACGGCGAGAGCGCGCTGGCGGCGCGCGCCGCTGCCGTGGGCGAACCGTTCCGCACGCACATGGATCCGGATGTACTGCGGGAACGGCTGTACGGTCTGGGCTTCTCGCAGATTCTCGGACTGGATGCGGTCACCATGACAGCGCGTTATCTGCAGGGCCGTCGGGACAGTCTGCGCGCACCGCAACGCACCGGCATCTGGAGCGCGACCGTCTGATCCTCCCGCCGGTGCGGCGCACCCGCAGGCTGTCGTGATCAACGGCTCGTGGTGTGCGACGAATGGCTTGCTGCGGGCTCGCCACGCGAAGGCACGCGGCAACAGATTGGCGGCAGCTTCCCGTCAACATGGAGCCGCCATGGGCAAACCCGCTGTCATCGGATCGCTGCTGCTCGCGGCGTTGTGCGCGTGCATGGCAGCGCGACCCGCCCGGGTGCAGGCGCAGACCGCGGGCGGCTGCGCCGCGGATTCCGCGTTCAGCCTGCTCGACTTCTGGGTGGGCGAATGGGATGTCTTCACGGGCGATCAGCTGGCGGGCACGGATCGCGTGGAGAAGATTCTGTCAGGCTGCGCGCTCATTCGAGAACTGGCGAGGCGCGGGCGGTGGTGAAGGGAAGAGTCTCTTCTACTATCAGCCGCCCACACGTCGCTGGAAACAGGTGTGGGTCACGGAAAACCCGTCGTCGCCCGGCGGTGTGAAAGAGAAAGAGCTGCAGCCGCCCCTCGCCGGAGGCGCCGTACGCTTTCAGGGAACCATTCCGCTGCTGAGCGGTGGCGAGATTCAGGATCGCACGACGCTCACGCCCATGGCCGACGGGCGCGTGCACCAGGTCATTGAAGTGTCGCGCGATGGCAGGAACTGGCAGTCCACGTTCGACGCGATGTACGTCAAACACAAAGCCGGTTGAGCGTCGCGCCGGCTTGACAGGCGGCGGGATTGCGCGATCATTCGAGCGCAGGTGGCGAGGGACGCCTGCGCCCGAGAAAGAGCACGCTCACCCTCGTTCTGCCCTGATGGGTGGTTCACACGGATCTCCTTGATGCTGCAATTCGTCGGGCTGGCGCAGCAGATCGAGGGAGAAATCCATGTCGAGCCCGCAGGAAACACCTTCGCTGTCTTCGTGTCGCGCGTCGGCGCGGCGACTCCTCAAGCAGTTGCGTTCCGGTGAAGCCGACGCGGTTGCTGCGGCGCTCGCACGATTCCGCGGCCTGCGCAGTTTCGCCACCCTGAGCGCAGCCGATACCGCGCAACACGAACGCATCCAGCTCAAGCACGCGCTGGCCGTGGTGGCGCAGGAGGCCGGCTACGCGTCATGGACGGCAATGAAACGCGCATTGGAGGCGACCATGCCCGTCCCGGCGCCACGGCGCGCTGCGCGACGCAATGCGGCGGAGGAGATCTGGTACGGTCGCGGCATGGCCGTTTTCCTGAATCGCTGGTACCCGCGTCACGAGGAAGCGAAGGCGGATCTGGAGCGCGCAGGCGGCTACCTGCTGCCCTATCGCCATCATTTCTTCGTGTGCACAGCCGAAGCGGTGCGGGTGCTGGGACTGGATCCGGAGGATGCGGACTGGGCGCGCATCGGCCACGATGGCGCGCGACCGAAAGATGCCGAGGCCTTCCAGCGCCTGCTTACGAAGCGCGAGGCAGTCGTGCGCGCGCAGGCGATGGCTCACCCCGATTCCGGGCGAGGTGGTTGACGCCGTGCGCACCGCGTGCTCCAATAATCTGCCCTCGCGACCAGCACATTTACCCGGAAGACGGGAACGGCTCAATGAGCGTCGACCGATGGCAGCGCCGGCAGTCGAGCAGCACGCGTCAGCTCCCGATGCTGGCGGTCGTGAGCGTGATTGGCAGTTTCCGGATCCCGCTCACCCGCCGCGGCACAGGCGAAGGACAGCGCAGGTGTGCGCATCGTGGAGAGCCGCACGCCGCTGTGGAAGAAAGGCGAAGAATGGAAGCTCGGCGCGGCGCCCACGCTGGCCATCGGCGAGCATCCGGCCGGCCCTAACGACGAGTTCACAAGCATCAAGCGGACGTTCACGCTGCCGGACGGCCGCATTGCCGTGGTGAACACCAGCCGGCCGCCCGAGATCCGCCTGTTCGACGCGTCCGGCAAATACCAGAGCACGATCGGCCACATGGGCTCGGGGCCCGGCGAGATACGCCTGATCTGGGATGCGTGGTTCATCCGCCCGGACACGATCCTGGTGTTCGACGCCAGCAACGCGCGCATGACGTATTTCGACGTTGCCGGCGCTCCCGCGCGCATGGTGACTTTCGAGCAGAAGGGGTCGCAGGGGTTGAGCGCCATTCCCTACGCGCGTTTCTCCGATGGCACGTTCCTGCTGCGCCGCAACCGCTTCATCGACGCGGCCATCAAGGAAGGCAATGGCCGCACCATGGTGCCCGCCGTGCGCACCAGGGATGACGGCACAGTCGTCGACACCATTGGCACCTTCGCGGACGCGGATTACGTAACCACGCCCAGCTGGGGGCCGAACGTGCCGCGCTTCGGTCGCTTCGCGGTGCTCATGGCGCACGACACGTTCTACTACCGGGGCATGGGTGACGACTACACGGTCGATGTGTACACCGTGCACGGCCGGCACCTGCTCAGCATGCGCCATCCGGCGCAGCCGCGAGCCGTCACCGCGTCGCTGCTCGATCAGCTGAAGCAGCACGACGTTGATGCGGCAGCGCCCGAGCGGCGTGCGGCCATCGAGAAGGATTACGCGGACAAGCCGCACACGGCGACGCTGCCGGCGTACGGCAACGTCTGGGTGGTGGACGCGGACAATGATCTCTGGGTGCAGGACTTCACGACCGCGGTGGACACGGATGGTCCGTGGTCGGTGTTCGACGGGCAGGGACGCTGGCTGGGCACGGTCCACATGCCCGCGAACTTCCGGCCGGAAGAGATCGGCCGCGATTACGTGCTGGGTGTCTGGCGCAATGAGCTGGACGTGGAATCCGTGCGCCGCTTCCCGCTCCTCAGGAAGGCGGGCTGAGTCCAGCCTGAAAACCCGATCGGCCGCCCCGCGTGGCGGAGGACTGGCGGCCCGGTCCGCGCAGGCAACGCGCGCGGACCGGGCCGTTCCAACTTCGTGTCAGTGGATGCCCGCCGCGGTATTCGGGCCGGGCGTCTGCCAGTAGAATGTCGCCTTCTTCTGGCGCGGATAGACCTCATCGAGCGACGCCGCATCGTACAGACGGCCGTTCTTCATGACGTAGTGGAGCGTGTTGGTGTTGCGCATGTTCGCCAGCGGATTGGCATCGAGCACGAGGATGTCCGCGACCTTGCCGGCCTCCAGCGAGCCGATGTCATTGCCCAGCCCGATCGATTCGGCGCCCATGATCGTGGCAATGCGCAGTGCGTCGTAGGGCGCGAGGCCGCCTGAGGACATCGACCACAGCTCCCAGTGATAGCCCAGGCCCTGCAGCTGGCCATGGCTGCCGACGCCAGCGCGACCACCCGCGGCGATCAGGTGGGCAATGTCGGCGCCGATGAGCTTGAACACATGCTCTTCCGGCGCGAACCAGCCCGCGCCCCGACGCCTCGCCTTGCCCATGACTTCATCGTGCGGCGTGAAGCGCAGCAGCTTCTTGTCGTGAATCACGTCTTCGGTCTCGTACTAGTAGTTCTCGCCCCACGGTCCGCCGTACGCCACGAGCGTCGTCGGCGTGTAGGTGATGCCCGAGAACGCGAAGACCTTGATCAGGTCTTCCTGCAGCGGGAACGTGGGCAGTGTGTGCTCGTGACCGGAGAAGCCGTCCATCGCTTCCGTCAGATTCATCTCGATGTCGAGCGAGCCCTCCGTCGTGGGCATGAGCTGCAGCTCGCGGCGGCCTGGATGATCCACTGCCGCTGCTCGCGATTTCCGGTGACGTATTCCTTGATCGTGTTCGTGTGGTAGTAGTCGCTGTACCGCTTCAGTACTTTGCGCGCGTGATCGAGGTTGCGGATGTTTTCGTCGCTGAACACGCCGGGGCCGGTCGAGTAGATGCGCGGCCCGAGCATCTGCCCGCTCTCCACCATGTCCCCGTATGACAGCACGTCGGTCGTGCCCGTCTGCGGATCGCGCGTCGTGGTCACGCCGTACGCGAGGTTGGCGACATACGACCAGTTGTCGGTGCGGTGGATACCCCGGGTGCGCAGGTGCGCGTGCGTGTCGACGAATCCCGGCATGATCGTCTTGCCGGTCACGTCGATGATGCGTGCGCCCGACGGCGCCTGCACCTGACCGCGCGGCCCCACGGCGACAATGCGGTTGTTGTGAATGACGACATCGGCGTTCTCGATGATCTCGTTGTCTTTCATGGTGAGCGCGCGGCCGCCGCGCAGCACCACATTGCCCTGCGGGATGTCGCGCGGCGCCGTCGATCGTGATGCGCATCTCCATCGGCTGATACTGCGGTTCCTCGCGCGTCGTATTGCCGCGGCCGCCCCGGCCGCCGCCCTCGCCGCCGCCCGCCTCGCGCCGCGTGGCGCGTACACTGTCGTCGAAAGCCTGTCGCGCGTTCGAGGTCGTAGACACGTGCGCGTTGCCGATCGACCAGTGAACGGTGTGGCCGTCCGCGCTCCAGGCCGGGAACTGGCCGCCGATGTCGGTCAGCTTGCGCGCCGGAAACGTGGCGTTATCGGGATGTGCTGACGGCAGACGGAGGCACCGGGCCGCCCACTTCCGGCACGTCGACGACGTACAGGTCGTTGTTGACCTGCGCCAGAGCCTGGTCGCCCGCCGGCGAAGGAGGATCAGGGAAACGCCGCCGCCGCCACCGCCGCCCCGCGCCGCCGGTGCCGTGACGCGCACGTGCTCCTTCACGTCGGTGCCGTCCCAGCGGAACGAGCACGAGCGTCCGCCGCGGCCCGAGGCGTAGATGCGCTCGGGTCCTTCGTGAAATGCGGGTTGCTGCGGCCGTTGGTGGCCGCGATTACGCGTGGCCTTGCCGCCAGCTCGCCGGGACCCAGACGAATTCGGACTCGCCACGCGTGGTCTCATCGACGTACTGCTCGGCGGGCGAGCGGATGGCGACGATGCGCGTGCCGTCGGGTGACCACACCGGCTCCTGATACAACGCGCTCGTCGTCGAGAGCACCTGCTTTGCCGGTGCGCCGCGCTGCGGCGTTCCGGCCACGCGCACCTTGATGGCTGTCCGCCGTTCCGCTCCGACCACGTGGCGTACACGATGCGACTGGCCGTCCGGCGACCATGCCGGCTCGTACTCGATCGACTTCGTCCTGCGAAACCCGGCGAGGCCCTGCGTTCTGCTGCCGTGCGCCGTTCTGTCCGCCGTCCTGCTCGGTGGCCGACGTGGTCGCGTTCAGGCCGTCACGTCCAGGCGGTCCATCGCGACGAACGCGAGTCTGCGACCGTCGGGCGACGGCACGGCGTCGCGGATCTGGCGAATCGTCGAATGTCGGCGAGTCATCCACCGGATACTGGAACGCGACGTGCGGACCCATGGCGAGTGCTGACATCGACCTCGAACGGGATGTTCTTCGGCGCGCTGCCGTCGCACCGGGATGCTCCAGATCTTGCCGCCATAGAACGCGATCAGGTTCTTCGAATCGGGCGTGAACGACATGCCGGGGTAGACGTCCAGCGTCGCGCGCGATTCCTGGTCGTCGCGCTGCACGGGTACGCGAGCCACCGCTCCGCTACCGTTATCCAGGTCGCGGATGCGAAGGCCGGTCTGCGCTGTCGTAGCGGGTGCCGTACACCAGCCACTTGCCGTCGGGCGAGAGCGTCGGCCGGAACGCCGAGCCCAAGCGCGAGTGCGCACGGACGACGTCTCGCCGCGTCTCGCGGTCGTAGACCGCGAGCTGGTAGTCGGGTAACGGCGTGTTGTACTGCCACTGCGCCTCGCCGTTGCGCGAACCATACGTAGCGCGGGTCCTTGCCGAACGCCGCGCCCATCTGCCGGATCTGTCCCGCATTCGCGCCGCGCCCGCGCCCCGGCCGCCGGCTGCGCGGTCTCGCGGATCAGCGGCACGCCCGTGCCGCCATCGACGTGAGCCATGTACATGCGTCGGCCGCGCGTGAACAGCACGTACTTGCCGTCCGGCGTCCATTCGGGCGAGTCGTACTTGTCGGCCTTGCCGCGCGTGATCTGCACCGTGTCCTTGCGGTCGAGCGACATGATCCAGACGCCCTCGCCGCCATTGCGGTCGGACGTGAAGACGATGCGCTTGCCGTCCGGGCTGAATCGCGGCTGCGCGTCCACCGCCATGCCCTGCGTGAGCGGCGTTGCCTTGCCGCCCGTGATGGGCATGGTGTAGATGTCGCCGAGCAGATCGAACACGAGCAGTCTGGCCGTCCGGGCTCACGTCGACGGACAGCCACGAGCCCACGGTGGTGCTGAACTCGAGCGTGCGCGTCGGCTTGAGCGGCAGGCCTTCCTGGATCGGGTTGCGGCGGCGTGCGGTGCTGTCCTGCCGTGGTCCCTGCGCCATGGCTGGCAGCGCGAACAGCAGCGCTGCCACGGCGAGGCTGCAGGACAGCCGGGTGGTGCGGGCATGCCCGAGCATGAGGATCTCTCCGAGCGTTCACGGAAGGTGGGCGGCCATCCGGCCCCTGGACGGCCGTGTGCAGACGACGGCCAATATACCGCGGCCCGTGCGCGGAACAACAGCAGTGGCGAGCGGCGGACGTCGCCACGCTTCACGCTGCCGTGATCGTGGCCGACGTCACGCCGTCGATGGGGCGGGACTGTGTGCTGCGGTAGAGTAGCGGACCGTTCCGGCCCACTACTCCTCTTCGCGGATGGCAGCGATGAGCTGCCTCTTGTTCATGCCGCTGCGTCCGCGAATGCCCAGTTCGGCGGCCCGATTGCGCAGCTCCTCCACGGTGCGTGCGTCGAGTCGCGCGTTGCGACTGCCGGTGCCCGACGTGCGACGCGAGGGCGTCCTGCCCTCTTCACGCCGCTGCCGGTTGACGGTGCGCGCGGCGATTTCCTTTGCGCGATCCGCCGTGCGACCCCGTTGCTCTTCACTGTCGCGGATGTGCCGGTACTGTCTCTCGTCCTTCTCGCTCCATGCTTCCGGCATCGTCCTGCTCCTTCCATGCGTTGAAGCGCACCCTCCGCTTCTCGTGCCGGGTGCACTGCACAATGTGTGCAGAACCCGTACCGCGGCGCGCAGTCAGCGCATTGCCGGCGCCGCGACGAGTGTACACTGGGGTGCCGTGCGAACACGCGTGCTAGCGAGCCGTGCAGTGAGTTTCCGCACAACCATGCGATGGGCACATGGCTTGCGTTGCATGATCGTGCAGCTGTCGCCGGCGCCTGCCGCGCAGGAGGCACGGTCGCGGCTGTCGGCGATGTTCGCTTTCCGGATGGGAAAGGAGTCGCTATGAACTGGCAGCAGATGGAAGGAAACTGGAAGCAGGTGAAGGGCCGCGTGCGGCAGCACTGGGGCAAGCTCACGGATGATGACGTGGATCGCATACAGGGACGGCGGATGGAGCTGCTCGGCAGGCTGCAGGAGCGCTACGGCAGGAACAAGGAAGAACTCGAGCGCGAGGTGGATTCCTGGGTCGAGACGCTGACCGAACCATCCCGCCATACCTGACGCGCACGCATGCACAGATCGACGCGTCCACTCTCACCTTGAAGCACCGGTCGCAGTGACGCGTCGCGGCGGCCCGGCGCCACCGGCGCCGGGTCGTCCGTGCATTGCGCAGTCTTGCGGGCCGCGTTCGCGCCCGGCACGTTGCGGGCGCCCTCAGCGAGAGGAACGCCCATGACGCCTTTCCAGGGCCGAGATGGTGGGACTGCCCGCGCCCGATTCCTCGGCGCACACCACGCATGGCGATGCGGTTGCACTCTCCGCCCTGCGCGGCCGGAATGTCGTGCTTTTCTCCAGCGCAGCAGCAGTGTCATCGTGGACCGCGGCGGTGTCGTGCGCTGGGTGCGAGGCGGCGCCAATCCCGTGCATGCGCTCCCACGCGGAGAAGTGCTCAAGCGTGCTGGATGCACTGTCCGGTGCATGACGGATTGCAGGCGACGATGCCATGACGACGTCTGATTCACGATCCCGGCTTTCCCGCAGGCGAAGCACGGCAGCGCCGGGCAACTCGCCGTCGCCGCACGGCCACGGTGTACTCAGCATTGCGCGCGCTCTCTCGCGTCTGGGCCATTGTTCGCGCAGTGAGGCCGCATCGCTGATCGCGCAGCAGCGCGTGCGCGTCAACGGCCGCCTTTTGCGCGCGACGACACTCCGCGTCGATCCGGAGCGCGATCGCATCGACGTGGACGGAAAGAGAGTCGTCGCCCACCATCCGTTGTATCTCATGCTGAACAAGCCGCGCGGTCTGGTGACGACGACATCCGATGAGCAGGGGCGGGACACCGTGTACACGTGTCTGCGCGGACACGCGCTGCCCTGGCTCTCACCCGTGGGCCGGCTCGACAAGGCCAGTGAAGGGTTGCTCCTGTTCACCAACGACACGCGCTGGGCGGACCGTCTGCTCTCGCCGGCGCGGCACGTGGAGCGCGTGTATCACGTGCAGATCGACAGGCTGCCGGATGCGGCGCTGCTGGCTGCAATGGAGCGGGGCATCACGCATCCGCGTGCCGGCGCGCTGCGCGCTCTGGCCGTGCGCGAACTGCGGCGTGGCGACAGGAACGCGTGGCTGGAAGTGGTGCTGGACGAGGGCCGCAACCGTCAGATCCGTCGCCTGCTCGAGGCGCTGGGTGTGCAGGTGCGCCGTCTCGTGCGCGTGGCCATCGGACCGCTGGCGCTGGGCACACTGGCGAGCGGCCGGTTCCGCGCGCTGACGACACGGGAGATGCAGGCCCTGGATCTCGCCATGCGTGGCGCAGCCGAGGCGGCCGGGTCGCGCCGCCTTGTGCCTGCGCCGCGCCATCCCTAGACTCCGACGCACACTCGCAAACGCCCGCTTCCTCGAATGCTGCGCCGCGCCGGCCGGCCGGCAACGGTCAGTCACCGGCGAGGCCCGCGGGTCGGCACTGCGCCGCGAGCGGTCCGCACAATATCACGTTAGGGATCCACCACGCCCGCCCGGAGGCGATCCATGAAGGCACGCGCCGCGCGTCAATCGACACTGCTGCTCACGCTGCTGCTGGCACTGGCCGCGCAGACGTCCGCGCTGCGGGCGCAGGCGCCGCTCAAGGTGACCACGCCGAAACAGGCGCTCGGGTTCAATCTGGGTGACGACTACCAGATGGCGAACTACACGCAACTGGAGGGCTGGTGGAAGAAGCTGGCTGCGGAGTCGGACCGCATGAAGCTGGTCGACATGGGCCCGACCGCAGAGGGCCGGCACCAGTACATGGCCATCATCAGTTCGCCGGAGAATCTGAAGAAGCTCGACCACTATCGCGATATTTCCGCGCGTCTCGCGCACGCGGAAGGTCTGACCGAGGACCAGGCGCACGCGCTGGCGCGCGAAGGCAAGGCCGTCGTATGGATCGATGGCGGACTGCACGCCAGCGAGACGGTCGGCTCGCAGCAGATCATGGAGACCGTCTACCAGATGGTCAGCCGCACGGATCCCGAGACGATGCGTTTCCTGAATGATGACATCCTGCTGGCCGTGCAGGCGAATCCGGACGGGCAGGAGATGGTGGCGAAGTGGTACATGCGTGAGTCGGACCCGGCGAAGCGGTCGCTGAATGCGCTGCCCCGCCTGTACAACAAGTACATCGGCCACGACGACAACCGCGACTTCTTCATCTCCAACATGCCGGAAACCACGAACATGAATCGCGTCATGTTCCTCGAGTGGTTCCCGCAGATCGTCTACAACCACCATCAGCCCGGTCCCAATGCCACGGGCGGCGTGGTGTTCATGCCACCGTTCCGCGATCCCTTCAACTACAACTTCGATCCGCTCATTCCCGTGCAGATCGAGCAGGTGGCCAGCGCCATGCACGCCCGCCTGATTTCCGAGGGCATGCCGGGTTCGGGCATGCGCAGCTACTCGAACTATTCGACGTGGTGGAACGGCGGCTTGCGCACGATCGGCTATTTCCACAACACCATCGGCTTGCTCACGGAGATTATCGGCAATCCCACACCCGTCGACATCCCGCTGGTAGCGGACCGGCAGCTGCCCACAGGCGATCTGCCGTATCCCGTGCCGCCGCAGAAATGGCACTACCGGCAGTCGATCGATTATGAGATCGAGATCAACCGCGCGGTGCTCGACTACGCATCACGCAATCGCGAGACGCTGCTCTACGACATGTACCGCAAGGGCATGAACTCGATCGAGCGCGGCAGCCGCGATTCCTGGACGGTGACACCGGATCGCATCGAGGCGCTGCGGGCGGCGGCGCAGGGGCGCACCGCGAATGCCGCGCTGCGCGGCGGCGGCAACGCGCTGCCAGCATCGCTCTACGAGAGCGTGCTGCACGATCCGCAGCATCGCGATCCGCGCGGCTACATCATTCCCGCGGACCAGCCCGATTTCGCGACCGCGACGAAGTTCGTGAATGCGCTCCTCAAGACCGGCATCACGGTACAGCGCGCCAGCGCGGGTTTCCAGGCGGGCGGCAAGAGCTATCCCGCAGGTTCCTACGTGGTGAAGACGGCGCAGGCGTACCGCCCGCACGTGCTCGACATGTTCGAGCCGCAGGATCACCCCAACGATTTCCGTTATCCGGGCGGTCCGCCCATCCCGCCCTATGACATCACGGGCTGGACACTGGCCATGCAGATGGGCGTGCAGTACGACCGGCTGCTGGATCCGTTCGACGGACCGTTCACGAAGCTGACCGGTCTGGTCGATCCGCCAGCCGGCACCGTGACCGGTCCAGCCAATGCCGCCGGCTACTTGATCAGCCATGAGACTAACAATTCGTTCATTGTCGTGAACCGGCTGCTCAAGGCGGGCTGCGATGTATACTGGCTGCCCGGCGCTGAAACCGACGAGCATGTGGACCTGGGAACAGGCACCATCTGGACGCCTGCGTGCACGGCGGGCAGGCCCATACTGGAGCGCGCCGCAAAAGAACTGGGTGTGGACGTGCATGGTGCGGCGCGCGCCATACAGACGGCGATCAAGCTCAAGCCGGTGCGCATCGGGCTGGTCGACATCTATGGCGGCCTCATGCCCACCGGCTGGGCGCGCTGGCTCTTCGAGCAGTACGAGTTCCCCTGCGAGCTGGTGTATCCGCAGACACTCGATGCCGGCAATCTGCAGAACAAGTACGACGTCCTCGTATTCACGGATGGCGCGTTCCGCCGCGCGCGTGGCGAGAGTGCCGCGGGCGAAATGCGTGCGGGCAGCGGCGGCGACGGCACGAGCACCGATCCCGCCAGCATCCCGGCCGAGTACCGCGGCTGGCTGGGCCGCATCAGCGAAGATCGTACGATTCCGCAGCTGCGCCGGTTCGTCGAAGCCGGCGGCGCGGTGGTCAGCATTGGCAGCTCGACCGGAATGGGCCAGCTGCTGGGCCTGCCCGTCAGCGACTACCTCACCGAACTGGACCACAATGGTCGCGAGCAGCCGCTGCCACCCGAGAAGTTCTACATCCCCGGCTCACTGCTGCGCGTGAGCGTGGACAACACCGACCCGCTGGCGTACGGCATGCCTTCGACCGTCAATGTGGTGTTCGATAACAGTCCTGTTTTCCGCATGAGCCCTGACGCCGCGCTCAAACACGCCTCGCCTGTGGCCTGGTTCGCCAGCCCCAAGGTGCTGGACAGCGGCTGGGCCTGGGGCCAGGAATACCTCGACGGCGGCACCGCCATCGTCGATGCCACTCTGGGCAAGGGCCGCGTCATGCTGCTCGGTCCCGAGGTCGCCTTCCGCGGCCAGCCGCATGCCACGTTCAAACTGCTTTTCAATGGCGTCATGCTGGGGGGTGCATCGTCGACGAAACCCGCGACGAATTGAATTTCGTTGCCGGGGCTGGTTGCTCCGGCTGGTTGCTCGGAAACAGACACGGATCAATGGCGTTGCTGGGGCTGGTTGCTCGGACCCAGCAACGCCGCCCCACTCTGCAGGCTATCGGACCAGCTTGGCGTTCTTTCCTTCCGGCCGGTTTCGACAGCGCCGCGACCCGCACAGGAATGAAGACCGGTCCGTCGATAGCCGTGCGCGTCTTCACCATGAGCGTTTGGCGCGCATCGCAAGAATGCCAGGACGGTCCGACAGGTTAACCCCAGCCCGAGCCCCAGCCCCAGCCCAGAAACGGGCGCCGCAGGCGCCCACCTGTGCAACTCCTCCGGCCCCAGCCGTCATCCCGGTTGGAACGCAACCACGATTCTGGCTGGAGGAGCATCATGCGACGACGCAGTCTGTCACGGTTCGCGGCGCTGCTGCCGCTGCTCGCGATCTTCCCGTTGAGCAAACAGGCACATGCACAGGGGTGGATCGAGCCGCCGCCGGGGCGTTCGGATCCGGGGGTGGTGAAGGTGCGCACGAGCGTACAGGTGCACGTGACGGATCGCGTGGCACAGGTCGAAGTGGAGGAGTGGTTCCGCAATTCCGGGCGCAATCCGCTGGGTGAAGGCGACTACATCTACCCGCTGCCGGGCGAAGCCGTGTTCAGCAACTTTTCGCTGTTCCAGGGCGATCAGGAGCTTCGCGGCGAGACCATGGATGCGGACCGTGCGCGCAGCATCTACGAGGAGATCGTGCGCAAGAAGCGCGATCCGGCGCTCATCGAGCTGGTGGGCCACGGGCTGGTGCGTGCGCGCGTGTTCCCCATCAACCCCGGTGAGACGCGCAAGATAACGCTGCGTTACACCCAGCTGCTGCAGCGCGCCGGCGATGCGGTGCAGTTCCGCTACGCGGCGGGCGGCCGTTTCGGCGGCATCGTGCCACCGGGCAGCGAGCACGCGCCGGGCGTGCAGACCCTGCCCGCCAGTGCGCCGCTCACGTTCATGCTGACCGCGGATAACGGCGAGTTGTTCCGCGATGCGTTCTCACCCACGCACGAGCTGCGTGTGACGCGTGAGGCGGGCCACATGGTGGTGCGGCCCGCGGGCGCGCTGGAAGGCGACCTCGCCCTCTTCCTGCCGCTGGCGGAGCGTGCCATTGGCCTGACGCTCGCCACACACCGGCCGTCCGGCGAGGACGGCTACTTCATGCTGACACTGTCGCCGGGAGAAGCGGCGGAATCGCAGGTGCCCCGCGACATCACGGCGGTAGTCGACGTCTCCGGTTCAATGTCCGGGGAGAAAATCGAGCAGGCGCGCTCCGCACTGCGCCAGCTGCTGCAGTCGCTGGACCGGCGCGACCGCTTCCGCCTGATCCGCTTCAGCAGCGGCGTCACCACTTGGCGTGAGGACTGGACTGTGGCCACGGCGGACCAGGTGCGCGAGGGCCTGCGCTGGGTCGACGAGCTGCGCGCGGAAGGCGGCACCAACATTGCCGGCGCTCTGACGGAAGCGTTCCGGGCATCGTCGCCTGACAGCCGTTTACCCGTCGTCGTCTTCGTGACCGATGGTCTGCCCTCCGCGGGCGAGACCAATCCCGAGCGCATTGCGCAGCAGGCCGAGCACGAAGCCGGCAGAACACGCGTGTTCGCATTCGGCGTGGGCTACGATGTGAATACGTATCTGCTCGACAGGCTGGGCGCCGCCGGCCGCGGCAGCACGCAGTACGTGCAGCCGGGCGAGGATGTGGAAGCGGCGCTGGGCAGCCTGACGACCAAGATCCGCCACCCGGTCCTCGCGGATCTCGACATCGCGGGTTCACCCGTGCGCTTCGACGAGATCTACCCGCGCAAGCTGCCCGATCTGTTCGCGGGTGAGGATCTGGTGATCTTCGGCCGCTACCATGCCGAGCGCGCGACGGGCGACGTAAGTGGTGACCTGGCCATCGGCGGCCAGCGCAATGGTCGGAGCGAGCGTTACACGGTGCGCGCCACGTTCCCGGCGCACGAGACGGGCAACGACTTCATTCCTCGCCTCTGGGCCAGCCGCAAGATCGGCGCGCTCGAACAGGACATCAGGCTGAACGGCGCGAATCCCGAGCTGGTCGACGAGATCCGCCAGACGGCGCTGCGCTACGGGCTGCTGAGCGCGTACACATCGTACCTGGTGCAGGAGCCGGAACTGCTGCGCGCCCAGAACGCACCGGGTGCGGGTGGCCTGTCCGCCCGTGTCGCGGCGGCGCCGCCTGCGTCGCAGCAGGGTCAGCAGGCCGTGATGGATGCGGTGCAGTCGCAGCGCTCGCGCGAAGCGAAGACGCTGCAGGACGTGAAGCAGGCGCAGGAATCCGCGCAGCAGCAGGTGCAGGGCTACCGGAAGGACGAGGGCAATCGTCGCGATCTCGCTGCACAGACCGTCGCGGGACGCAGCTTCACGCGTCAGAGCGATGGCAGCTGGAAGGATGCGGGCCTGCAGAGTGGCGCGAAGACCGTGCGCATCGACCCATTCAGCGACGCGTACTTCGCGCTGCTGCGCGCGCTGCCCGAGCTGCAGCCGTACTGGACGGCGTTCGACCACGTGGTCGTGATGGGCAGGAACGTCGCCATCGAGCTGACGGCGGGTGGCAGCACACGTTTGAGCGATGCCGAGCTGGCGGGGGTGGTCCAGCAGTTCCGCGCCCGATAACGTTCGAGCAGTCGGGGGCGGTGCCCTGGTGGCGTCGTCCCCGTTCGAACGAGCGCGAGACCGGCGAAGCGTGAGCACCGACTGGGCGGAAGTGTACCGCACGAACTGGACGGCCCTCGTCCGCTACCTCTACCGCAAGGTGTGGGATGCGGAGCGGGCCCAGGACCTGGCGCAGGAGGCGTTCGTGCGCGTACTCGACGATCAGCCTGACAACCCGCGGGCGTGGCTGTTTCGCGTGGCCACGAATCTCGCGCACGACGAAGTGCGCTCGACCCTGCGCCGGCGCCGGCACCTGACACTGATCAAGGCCGAAAGCGACGAAGCCGATCCGGCCCCCGATCCCGTGGACGCAATGGATCGCCGTGAAAGAGAGCAGGCGGCGCGCAACGCACTGGAGCAGCTGAGTGAGCGCGACCGCGAAGTGCTGCTGCTCTGGGATGCCGGCTTCAATTACGTGGAAATCGCGCAGCAGACCGGTCTCGCCGTGGGCGCCATCGGCACCACGCTCTCGCGAGCCAGAAAACGCCTGGTCGCCGCGCACGATGCGGCGCAGGGCGCGGAGGGAAGTCATGTCGCACGTGGATGAAGGACGCATGCACGCGTACCTCGATGGCGCCTGGGGTCAGGATGATCCGGAGCGCGCCACGCTGGAGTCGCACTTCACGTCCTGCGCCCAGTGCCGGGCGCAGCTCGAGCAGGAGCGGCAGGTGCGGGAGCGCGCTAACGAATTGCTTGGACGCATGGCTCCCGCCGGTGTGCGCACCGGGACTTTCGAACAGATGCTTGCGGCCCGCCGTACGGACGCAGGCGTCGCGGCCTCCGCATCACGTGGCGGGTCCGGCAATGCGGCCGGACGGCCGGGCAGGCGGTTCTACATCCCGCTGACGCTGGCGGCGACCGTCATGCTCGCCCTCACCGCCACGTGGTACGCGCGCGTATACCTGCCGCGCGCCTCCCGACCGGAGGCCGTACTGGCACTCGATCGCACGCAGGAAAGCGCCGATCGCAAAGCCGCGCCGCCCGCGACCGCTGTGCCGCCCGCCAGCAATGCACGCGATGAGACCCGCGCCCACGAGACCGCGCCCGGTGTGGCCGCGAATGCACCGGCTTCAGCGAACGCCATCACTGATGCAGAGATTGCGGGCCAGCGCGCACTCGAGAAGGAGGAGGGCAGGACGGCGGCGAAGCAGGAGGGCAAGATGGCGGCGGCACCGCCGCCCGTGCAGCAGCAGGCCGCTCCGCCACCGAAGACAGTGGAACTGCGGGCGCAGCTCCAGCAGCAGGCGCAGGCGTCGTCGGGGGGTGCGAATCGCCAGCTCGCCGACCAGCAGGCGCAGCAGCGCCGTGATGGCCGGGCGTTGGACGCGACGGACTTGAGCGGGCTCGGTGTCAAGGGAGACAGAGTCCCCGTCGGGCGCGCCATCCCCGACTCGATCGAGTCGCACATGCTGGCTGTACTGGCCGCGGCGCAATGGCGCAGCATCACGCATGAGGAAGCGACCCGCGTGCTCGGCCGTTCTCCCTCGAGCATCCAGGGTCTGGCCATCGACTCCATCCAGACCGCGAGTGTTGCCGACTACGGCGCCGCCGTGCGGTTGGTACAGCACACAGGCTCCGGCACCGCCATCGAGCTGCTGCAATGGCCGCGCTCGCCCGCGCAGAGTGCGCTTGCCGAAGGCGACTTCCGAGGCGCCGGCACGGCCGGCGGGGCTGGCGCGCAGCGCCCGCCCGCGGCGCCCGCTGAAAAGGATCAGGCCAAACTCCCTGTTACCACGTCCGTCGCGCGCCTGCCCGACGCCACGATCATCCTCCGCGCGCCCCTCCCCATCGCGCTCCTCGACAGCCTCGCCCGCACGCTCTCTTCAGCGCAGAGGGCGCGGTGAGCGCCGAGACGCACGCGGAGGAAACGGATTCCTGGTTTGGATGGCGACGGAAACATCGATTCCCGTGACGCCGGTGAAATGCGCACCACCCGGATGCACCGCCCGCCTGAATCCGTTTCCGTTGAAACCAAGAAACCCGTTTCCATCCCGTACGCCGCTGTTCACCGCGCGAAGATGAAATCCGGAATTCCCATCCGCATTACGCCATGCGCCAGTGAAATGCAGCGCATGGCGTAGCGCAAACGCCTCGGCCCTCCGCGTCCTCCGCGTGCTCTCGCGGTGAATCAGGCCTTTCGGAGTGCGACAGCGATGACCTGGCGGGCGGCGTGGCGTGCGGGCAGGAAGCCGCCGATCAGGCCCATCAGCACGGCGAATATCAGGCCCTGCAGCATGACACCGGGCGTGACGCGCACGCTGAAGGCCAGCTCCGCGAAGGACTGGAAGTTGGTGGTGCTGGTGGTTACGCCGTTGAGCGGCAGTGCCAGCAGACAGCCGACCACGCCGCCGGCGAAGGCCAGCAGCACGGACTCCGTGAGGAACGAAGCCATCACGCTGCGTGGCTTGAAGCCGAGCGTCAGCAGCAGTGCGATCTCGCGCGAGCGCGCGCTGACCATCGTATCCATTGTGTTGATGGCGCCGAACACGGCGCCGATGGCCATGATGCTGGTCACGAAGATGGCGACGAAGCGCAGCACGTTGGACAGTAACACGGACTGCCCGCGAAAGAATTCATCCTCATGGTGCGCCTCGAGCGTGAGGCGAGGATCGCTTTCCACCGCTGATTTCGCCTGGTCGAAGCCGGCAGGATCCGCGAGGCGGAACGTGATGGACTCGAACACCGGGCCGCGGAACACGCCCATGAGCTGTTCGTTCTCGCCCCAGATCTCCGACTCGAAGGCGCCGCCATCCGCCGTGAAATGACCGACCACGGCGAAGCGGCCGGTGCCCAGCTTGATCGTGTCGCCCACCTGCGCGCCGGCAATGCGGCGGGCAATGCCTGCGCCAATGATGACTTCCGGACGCCCCGGCTGGAATGCGCGGCCCTCCGTAATTTTCACCTGGTCGCGCACCTGGAAGGCGGCGAAGTCGACGCCACGCACCGGCACGTTCGCCTCACCCGAGCCGCCCACACTGCGGTTCATGGTGACCACCACGTACACATTGGCCGTGACGAGCGGCGAGCCGTCCGCAGCCTTCGCCACCTGCGGCAGCCCCTTGATGATCGAATGCATGGTCGCGCGTGATGCCGCTGGTCAGTTCGCTGGTCGAGCCCTTGCGCATCACCAGCACATTGTCGGCGCGACCGGTGCGCACCATCGCGGCGCTGAAGCCCGTGGCCAGCGCGAGCATGCCCACGAAGGTGACCACCACCAGCGCAATGCCGATCAGCGTGGCGGCCGCCGTCGTCAGGCGTTGCCGCAGGCTGCGGATGTTGTAGATCAGTGGAATCTTCATGCCACGTGCCTCAGCGCCTGGATGACCTTGAGCCGGCTGGCCGCGCGTGCCGGCAGCAGACCGCTGGCCAATGCTAACAGTACAGTGATACCGACCGTGAGCATGACCGTGCGCGTGGCCACGGACATGCCGGGGATGAAGCCGAAAACGTTGAAGTTGCGCAGGTTGAACACCAGCAGTGCACCGCCCAGACCCAGCACCATGCCGGTAAAGGCAATGGCGAACGCCTCCGCCAGCACCAGCCGGAAGACCGGCCGCGTCACTGAAGCCCACGTCTTGAGCACTGCGACTTCCGGGATGCGCTCGCGTGCCGACATGCGCCATGGTGTTCGCTGCCACCAGCAGGATGGCAAACACTACTGCCATGCCGATGGTGTTGAGAAAGAACCCGATGTTACCGTAGAGCCCGACGAAACCGAGATTGTACGCGCTTTCCGTTTCCGTCCTGGTCGCGGCCGACGAATTCTCGTAGGACGCATCGATCGCCGCCGCGATCTCCGCCGCGTTCGACGGATCCGTCAGCCCGAGCACGAACGTGCCCACCTGGCCGAAACTCGCGCCCAGACCCTGCTCCAGATAGCTTGTAGTGGAAGTACATCGCATTGTCGGGAAAGCCCTGCGGCCGCTGTCGTAGATCGCGCGAATGGTGAACGGCCAGTCGCGGCCGGGATCGTAGATGGTGGCGCGTCAGGTTGATCGTCTGCCCCAGCTTCCAGCCGAAGCGTTCGATCAGGCCTCGCCCGACAATCGCGGCCGTCTGCTCGCGCATGAACGCCTGCTTCTGTTCCTCCGGCATCACGATCTCCGGATAGAGCGGCAGGAACGTCTCTGCATTGATGGCGAACTGCGCAAAGAAATTGCGCGGCTCGACGTACACGCCGCCGAACCAGTTCGCACCAGCTCACAGCGCTGACACCCGGCATGGACTGCAGCCGCGCGCGATATGCATCCGGCAGCGGGAACACGATGCCGAGCTTGTTGCGCACCACCAGCCGCTGCTCGCTGCCCACCCGTCCGGCATCCGCCAGTGTGGTCAGCACCGAGCGCAGCATGACGAACAGGAACAGCGCGATGGCGATGCCCAGCATGGTCAGTACACTGCGCCGCTTGCGACGCCGCAGGTTGGCGAAGACGATGCCCGCGCGTGTCATGCCGGACTCCCGGCGGCTTCCAGCAGCACGCCCTTCTCCAGGTGCAGTGTGCGGCCCGCGCGCTCGGCGGCGTGCGGGTCGTGCGTCACCATGAGAATCGTCTTGCCGAATTCCGTGATTCAGACGCTGCAGCAGATCCAGCACTTCCGCCGCCGACTTCGCATCGAGATCGCCCGTCGGCTCGTCAGCCAGAATCAGCTGGGGATCGGTCACAATCGCGCGCGCAATGCCCACGCGTTGCTCCTGCCCGCCCGACAGCTGGCGAGGAAAGTGGTCCGCACGATCCGTGAGCCCCACTACCTTGAGCGCGGTGAGCGCGCGCTCCCGCCGCTCGCGCCGCCCGAACTTCGTCAGCAGCAACGGCAGCTCGACGTTCTGCACCGCGGTCAGCACCGGAATGAGATTGTAGAGCTGGAAGATGAAACCGATGTGCGTCGCTCGCCATTCCGCCAGCCGCCCGCGCTTCATGGCGGCCACGTCGCGGCCCCCCACCTCGACACTTCCCGACGTGGGCCGGTCCAGCCCGGCCAGCAGATTCAGCAGCGTCGACTTGCCACTGCCCGATGGACCCATGAGCGCCAGGAAATCGCCCGGCTCCATGGCCAGGTCCATACCGTCGAACACCACGATCTCCTGCGTGTCCCGCCGGAACACCTTGGTCAACCCCCGCACCTCGACGAGTGCCATGTGTGACTCCCCGCTTCGCTTGTCCGTGTTCGTTCTCTAACAGCTCGTTGCACTGCGCGTCTCTGAACGGCGTTGCTGGGCCGTCATCCGTTCACGCCGTTCCCAGCCCCGGCCCGAGCCGCAGCAACGTCGTCATCCGTTTCCGTTCACGCCGTTCCCCAGCAGCCAGCCCGAGCCCCAGCCCCGGCAACACCGTTCCGTCACTGCCGTATAACCACGCGTTTGCCCTCGGCCAGTGCGGCCGGCGGCTCCAGGACCAGTGTTTCGCCGCCACGCAGACCCGACCTGACCTCGCGCTCGCCGGCGCTCACCGGGCCCGCGTCGATGGGCCGCTTCGTCACCCGACCCTCGCCCACCACCCACACATAATCGGCGCCGCCCTCGTTGCGCACGGCTTCGGCGGGAATCACGACATGCGCGGGCGACGCATTGGCGCTGTCGTCAGACGACTGGAACACCACCCGCCCCGCCATCTCGGGCAGCACACGATGGTCTGCCTTGTTGAAGGCGACGCGCACCAGCACCGTCGCCTTCTGCCGGTCCGCAGTGGGCACGATCTGCCGCACGCGCGCCGGATAGGTGACCGTCGGGTAGGCATCCAGGATGATGCTCGCCGCCTGCTGCAGCCGCACCTCGCCGATGTACGCTTCGTTGACATTGACTTCGACCTCGAGCGTCGCCATGTCCGCCATGGTTACAACGGCGCCGCGCGTGAGACCGCCGCCCGCCACGGATGGCGCCACCACCTCGCCGACCTCCGCATCCTTGCGCAGCACGGTCCCGTCGAAGGGCGCTACGATACGCGTGTTAGCCAGGCTCGCTTTCGCCGCATCCAGTGCGGCCTCTCCTGCCTGTACGCGCGCGGCCGCCGCGAATGCCTGTGCCACGGCCGCCTGGCGCCCGGTCTCGGCATCCTGCACCGCCTGCAGCGATGTCAGGGAGTCCGCGTACAGGCGACGTGCGCGGTCCATGTCACGCGCGGCCTGCTCCACCCTCGCCTTCGCTTCGATCTCGCCGGCCTGCGCGTTCAGCAGATTGCCCTCCGCCTGACGAATCGCCGCCGAGTACTCCGCGTCATCCAGCCACCCGATCACTTCGCCTTTGCGGACGTGATCGCCTTCCTCGACCGAGAGGTGCGCCAGCCGTCCCGCGATCTTGGACGAGATCGACGCCTTCGTGCGCGCCACCACGTAACCATTCGCCGTGAGCCCGCCGCCGGCCGCGCCGCCGCGCACTTCCGCGCGACCCGTGCGGACGGACACCGGCCGGTCACGCAGTACCAGGAATCCGCCTGTGACCGCCGCGCCCACCACGAGCAGCACTGCGACCAGCCAGAGCAACCACCTGCCCGGACCGCCACCGCCTGATCGCGCTGTGCGATCGATGCGCAGCTTCGCCAGATCCGACGTGTCTACCACCGAACACTCCTCCCGCGATCAGCCGCCGCCAACATGCAACATCACGTTACGTGAGGATCAAGAGCCACCGCTGAAAGGACCGGACCGACGCGTGCTCGCGCAGCAGCACCAGCATCGCAGCGCGTGATTGCCGAGCCAGCGTCAGCTTCCGCGACACACACGCCCAACAGCGTGTCAGAAAGGACGCGGCGAGGCAGGCCGACGCACTTGCCGTGGCGCAGACGCGCCATGTGGACGGTCCCTCGCGGACGCGGAACCGCAGGCCGTCAGGGCGTTGCAGACGACGATGCATCGTCGCCCAGCGTGCGCAGCTCCTGCCGCGCGTTCTCCAGGATCTCACGCACGCGCTCGAGGCTGCCCGGCTGACCCGCGCTCCGCTTCGCGGCGCGCATCGCCTCACCCACCAGCTCCCCCGCCAGCATGGCGACCAGGCCGAACTGATTGCCTGTGGACCAGCTGCCCATTCTCGCGCCATTGGCTCGCCCGCGTCCAGATGCGCTCCACCCGCTCCGGCTCGCGCGCCAGCTCCGCCTGGCCTCCTGGCGTCATCACGTAGACGCGTTTGCCGTCGCGCAACTCCGAGCGCACGAGTCCCTCGTCCTCGAGCTGCTGCAGCGTCGGGTAAATGGCGCCCGCACTGGCCCGGTACAGTCCGCCCGATCGCGTCTCCAGCGCTTTCATCAGCTCGTATCCGTGCTTGGCCGAATCGGCCAGCAGCGAGAGCAGCGCGAGACGCACTTCGCCCGCCTCGAAGAACCGCCCCGGCCGCCCGCCGAACGCGGCCGCAATCCCTTTCCAGCTGTCCCACCATTCCATACGCGGGACATATCTTGCGATATAGCGTGGAGAAGTCAAGACCCCAATTCAAGTCTGACACGGCTGCTGGGGCTCGCTGCTCGGGAACGGATTCCGCTGTGACCGGGACCCGGGCCGGGTTCGGCCCGGGACACACGTCTTTTCCGCAGGGTGCGCGTGCCGCGCACGGTCGATTGCAGTGGACCGCGGACCCCCGCGTCGAACCGCAAAACCAACGTGTACCGAGCCCCGGCCACATCCGAGTCCCGGCAACGTTCGTCGCCGTTCTCCGTGTGAATATCCAGCAGCCAGCCCGAGCCTCAGCCCGAGCAACGTTCGTCGCGGTTCTCCGCGTGAATCCGTTCCCAGCAACCAGCCCGAGCCAGCTCGAGCAACGCAGTTCGCGCACCACGCCTTTCCCGCGACCTGGCGTCACCCTACCGTTCCGGCATGAAATCGGTTCTGGTGACAGGCGCGTCGAAGGGCATTGGCGAGGCGTGCGTGGCGCGGCTTGCGGGGGAGGGGTTTCGCGTCTTCGCGGGCGTGCGCAGGCAGGAGGATGGCGAGCGGCTTCGGGCGCAGTCGGGTGAAGCGGTGCGGCCCGTTCTGCTCGATGTCACGGATTCGGCCCAGATCGAGGCTGCCGCCCGACTGCTGGAGACGGAGTTGGGTGAGGCCGGGCTCGAGGGTGTGGTCAATAACGCCGGCGTGGCCATCGCCGGACCGCTCGAGTATCTGCCGATCGATGAGTTGCGGCGCCAGCTGGAGATCAACGTGGTGGGTCAGGTGGCGGTCACGCAGGCTGTGCTGCCGCGGATCCGCAAGGCGCAGGGTCGGGTCGTGTTCATCGGCTCGGTTGCCGGGCGGAGCGCGCTGCCTTTCACCGGCGCCTATGCGGCATTGAAACACGCTCTGGAAGCGATTGCCGACGCGCTGCGTGTCGAACTGCTGCCCTGGGGGATTCACGTGTCGATCGTGGAGCCGGGCGTGATCGCTACACCGATCTGGGAAACCTCCCTCGCTCATGGCGACACGCTGATCGGCGCGATGCCGGCGGAAGCGCGCTCCCGATACGGCCCTCTGATCGATGGCCTGCGCCGTGTCGCCCTGCGCGGTGCTCGCGGGGAAGGCGGCCTGCCGCCCGATGCCGTCGCCATGGCCGTCACGCATGCCCTGACCGCGTCCCGCCCCCGTCCGCGCTATGTCGTCGGCACCGACGCCCGCATCCGCCTCGCCATCGGCGCTCTCCTTCCCACACGGCTCCGCGACCGCCTGATCGTGTCGCGCCTCAGGAAGTTAGCGTCAGACTGAACTGCGTTGCGGGGGCGCCAGCCGCCTGAAATCTCGTGAGCTCCCAGCCCGAGCCCGAGCCCCGGCAACATTGTCCGACTCCGTTCCCCAGCAGCCAGCACCGGCAACGCCGTTCTCGACGGTTCTGGCAGCGCCGTTCACGACGTAACGACGTATCGGACGGCCATGCCCTCGGTATTGTGAAACGAGATGTGGCAGTGGAACAGCCATGTTCCCACATTGTCCGGCACCATGTCCGCCACCACCATCTCCATTGGATTGACCGAGGCGACATCAGTGCGCATGTGGTTGATCACGACGGTATTGCCGTGCCAGTGCGGCGCGTGGGCGTCGAAGTCGTTGGTGGAGGAGAAGACATACCAGCGGACGCGCTCGCCCTTCTTCATGGTGTAGGCGCGCAGCGGCATGCCACCGTGCGTGTAGCCGTTGATGGAGAAGAGCACGAAGTACGGATAGAAGTTCTGGCTCGCGCCGGGTGGTGCGACGTTCACGGTCTCGAAGTTCCTGCCAATGTTCTGCAAGGCCATCCAGCTGTCCTCCTCGTGCACCTGCATGAAGGCCGCGACGAACTCGCGGTCCACATCCACGGGCGTGCCGTCCGGCCTGGCCTTGCCGCGCGCCGTCACGATCATCGGTCCCATGAGGCCCGAATTCACGTCCTTCACTTCATCGTGGTGCGAGTGGTACATCCAGACCACGGAACTCATGTCCCCGTCGGCCGGACCCGCGCGCTCCGGCACGGGCCACACGTAGACGTGCGTGCCTCCCGGTGGTACGCCATCATCCCCCTTGTCCCCCGCGGACGTGCCGTCGTCGTAGGGTGCGCCTTCGGAGTCCTTGTTGTAGAACACGCCGTGCGGGTGCATTGCGTACGGCTCGTGCCCGTTGTTACGGAACACCACCCGGATCGTGTCGCCCACGACGCCGCGAATCACCGGGCCCAGAAAGCCCAGGTGCTCCCACTCGGGAGGACGTGGCTTGAGCGTCTGGAACGTGCTGTCGGCGTATTCCCGGTACAGGACCTTCGTGTACAGGGTTGGCACTTCGCGCGGCGTGTACGCCGATTTCGGGCTCTTGAAGTAACCCGTCGCCTTGAAGGGTTCCCCGGTGATTCCGTTCACGCCCCCGGGCACGTAGTCCCACGGCACTTCATCCGCGGCCACGTAGTAGATGCGCGCCTGTGCCGCAGTAGCAACGCCGTTGTCGACCGAGGCGCACCCGGCCAGTGCCGCGAGAGGCACAAGGGCGGACAGCACGAGATACCTCATGGGGTCCTCCGTCACGGTGGAAATCTGAATTGCTGGAGTTGCTGCGCGTCAGACGTGCGTCACGGCTGCAACGGAGGCACGCTCGGGCGGTCTGGCGTCCGCCCGGGGCCCCGTCACCCGCAGCAGTCTACGCCATAGTGCGCAAAAAGTCGACAGGAAAGTTCAAATGGTTCACCGCAGTACTCGAACCCATTGTGAGCAACCCGAGTCCGTTCAGCCCGCTCCAGGTCGCCCGTGGCGCTGGTCGCTGAATCCGTTCCCGGGCAACCAGCCCGAGCGATTGCCCCAGCAACGCCGTCCCCCGTTCATTGCATGAGCTCCCCTGCATCCAGCTTGAACAGCCCGCTCAGCATGTCCGACGCGAAATGTAGCGGCCCACGCGCGACACACCCCAGACGCAGATCGTCTGGCCGGTCAGCGCGGCGCCCGCCTCGCGTTTCGCTGCCGCCAGGTCGCAGCGGCCATCCGCGGCGCGCGTACTGGCATCGCACTGGCTCAGGTCGCCCCGGATGTCGAGAGCGCGAACGCCCCCGTTGTAGTAGGCCGCGTACAGAATTTCGTGGGCTTCGTCGACGGAGAAGTTGTGCGTGCCCGCGTTGGGCACGTGATAGAACGCGACCTCGTGCGGATTCGCCATGTCGCTCACATCCACCACGTGGATGTCGCCCGCCGATGTCACGCCCAGCGAGAACGGCGAGTTCTCTTCGCCAATGAACGCGTACTTCTTCTCGCCGGCGGGGCTGTGGTACCAGAAGATGTTGTGCACGTGCCCGTTCAGCGTCTTCACATTGCCGATCGCGATGGGATTGGCCGGCGTCCCGCCTTTGCCGCCGCCACCGATGTCCCAGATCGTCATGCCGTCGTTCCAGAGCGCCGTGAACAGCAGACCATCGCGCACGAACACGTCATGCACGTACGGCGCGCCCATGGCCTGCACGAACACTTCCCGGGGCGACGCCGGATCGGTGATGTCGACGATCACGAGCTGTGCCGGCGAGGGGTCGATGCAGAGGAAGGCGTAGAGTCGGCCATCGACACGCGCCACCTTGGCGGTATGCACGCCCCGCGTCGTGTTCGGCGATGTGTACTGCGTGATCAGCGTGGGATGAGCCGGATCGGTGCGGTCGTAGATCATGATGGAGCCGCCGCTGTACTCCGTGGCCACCACCAGCAGCTTGCCGTCATCGGAGATCTCGACATCGCCCAGGGTCGAGACATTGGCCACGATGAGGCTGTCCACCAGCACCGGTGTGTTGCCCGATCCATCCCAGATCATCACCGCGTTGCCGGGTGCCGGCCGGAACTGCCAGCTGGTCGTGTACACCCACTGGTCACGAGCCGCCACTTCCGCCGTATAGCGGTTGGGCACATCACCGTGCCCCAGCGAGGGCAGCGTGATGGACGTGCGCGGCACGAAGCCGCCGTCATCCGGTGGCACGACCGGATTCTTGTCGCACGCCGCCAGCAGGAGCACGCCTGACAGTGCATATGCACACCGGCCCCTCTTTCCGCCGCGGATCATCACCTGCTGCCTCACTCGTTCCGGTTCATCATGTTCGACATTTCCGGCATGGCCGCCGCGGGCGGCAGAGCCACACCGTAGCGGCCCATGCGGCCGTGTGTCATGCCCACGCCCGCACGCAACCCCAGACTCAGCGTCCACAACCGGTCCGACCCGTAGATCAGGGACGGATGGAAGCTCGAGCCGGTCACTTCCCGTACCACACTGTGCTCCGCTTCGGCGAAGGGCTCGAGTCGCACGCTGCGCACGGAGAACGCGTAGCCGACGCTGGCCGAGATCGTGTTCCAGCGCGTCGCGCCCAGGATGTTCTCGTCGCCTTGCGGCCTTGGCGTGCGGAAGGGATCCGCCTCGCGCTCCTCTTCCGGTCGCGTGGTCCGTTCGAAACGCAGGGCCACCTTCCACGGCTGTGTGCGCAGCGCCGCTTCCGCTAACGTGGTGTTGTAGATGTAGATCTTGCGGCTGCCCGTGTACTCGTCCGTTTCCGCCCATTCCAGCAGCCCGTACACACTTGTTCCCGCGCGCACCTCGTGCTCGTAGCGCGCGGATGCGCTGCGCTTGCGCTGATCCACGCCCAGTCCCGTGATGTTCTCCGGCGAATTGATGAACGCGTAACTGGCCTGTGTCTCCAGCTCGCGCAGCGGGCGCAGCGTGAGACGTGTCGCCCACGAATCCGCGAAATGACCGAGCTTGCCGAGGCTGCGCGGGCCCGTCGGCTCATCGCCGTTGAACAGTCCACCCTCCACCGTGGCCGGCCCTCGCCTCGCCGCGGCCGTCAGTGTCCAGCGCTCCAGGATCTGCGACCAGTGGTGGTTCGCGGGATACTTCACGAACGGGCGCACCATCGGATCATCGGTTCCGAAAGGCGCAAAGCCGCGTCCCGCCGCCAGCGATGCGTCGATGCCTGCCGCGCGCGCGGATCCGGAAAGGATCATCTCGTGCAGATAGGTGTGCGGGTGTCGCCGGTCGACAAAGCCTTCGCCGTTCGCCCCGGGCACCAGCTCGCCGTTGGGCATGGTCAGCCCCTCGAAGTCGATCGACGCGCGACCCGAGACGCGTCCCTGCAATGCGGACAGATGACCGAACAGCAGGGGCTGCGTCAGATAACTCTCCGTCAGCGGCCGGTTCGCGAGCGCCGGATCCACGCGTGTCACGAGTCCGATCACCTGTGCACCGCCGTGCAGCTCCACGCCCCTTCCATTCTGCCGCGCAGCCCGTGTGCGATGGGCACGCGTGCTCGATGAGTCCGCCGGCGCAATGTGCGTGCGCGCCGAGTCACGCGCCGGGCGTGCCGTGGTCCCCTGTCTGGAGACACCAGAATGCGCCGCGGACCCCACAACGCGGGACTGCCGGGCAGCCAGTGGCACTGGTAACGTGAGGGCGGAAAGGGCGATGACCAGAGCCGGAACGTGGACGGCCGGCCGTCGAGCCGGCATCATGATGGCGTCAGCTGATGATTTCGAAAACAAACGATCCCTTACCGGGCGCACATGGACTGCCGATGGAAAGCGGGTTCCATACCCTTGCCGGCGCGGCTTCGATCCGGGCGATGATGCAGCGACAGACGCCTGTGTACGACGTGATTGTCGTGGGCGCCGGACCGAACGGGCTCGCCGCAGCGGTGACGCTCGCGCGCGCCGGCCTCTCCGTGCACGTTCGCGAAGCCGAGCCGGTGATCGGCGGCGGCACGCGCACCGAGTCGCTCACCATGCCCGGCTTTCTGCACGATATCTGCTCCGCTGCGCATCCCATGGCCGCGGTCTCGCCCGCGTTTCTCGACATGCCGCTCGCAGAGTACGGGCTCACCTTCCTGTACTCGCCGCTGCCTGCCGCGCATCCGCTGGATGGTGGTGAAGCTGTCAGTCTCACGTCATCGCTGGAGGCAATGCAACAGAATGCAGGCGACGACGGCGCCTCATGGATCCGTCTCGTTGCACCGTTCGTCGCATTGTGGGATGCGCTGCGCGAAGATCTGCTCGCGCCGCTGCGCGTCCCTCGCCATCCGCTGCTGATGGCGAAGTTCGGCCTGTCCGCTCTGCGTCCCGCGGCCGCACTCGCGCGTTCCCGGTTTCGCACGCCGCAGATGCGCGCGCTGTTCGCGGGTCTGGCCGCGCACGCGGTGCTGCCCCTCGATGCGCTCGCCTCGGCAGCAACCGGCCTCGTGCTGGGCACCGTCGCGCACGTGGCGGGCTGGCCCGTTGCGCGCGGCGGTTCACAGGCCATCGCCGATGCGCTCGCCGGCTGGCTGCGCAAGCTGGGCGGCACCATTGAAACGGGTGCACCCGTCGATTCGCTGAAAGAGCTGCCCGCCGCCCGCGCCGTGGTGCTCGATCTCGCGCCCCTGGAAGTGGCGCGCATCGCGCAGCGCCAGCTGCCCGTGAAGTTCCTGCGCCGCCTGGCGGTCTACCGTTACGGGCCCGGTGCCTTCAAGCTGGACTGGGCGCTGTCCGAGCCGATTCCGTGGAGCGCGCCCGCGTGCCGTGAGGCCACGACGGTACACGTAGGCGGTACACTCGAGGAGATTGCTCGCTCCGAGGCTGATGCCTGGGACGGCCAGCACAGCGAAAAACCATTCGTGCTCCTGACGCAGCCCACCATTGTCGACGGCTCGCGCGCGCCGCCGGGCATGCACACGGCATGGGCCTACTGTCACGTGCCCAACGGCAGTGCCTTCGACATGACGGCGCGCATTGAAGCGCAGATCGAGCGCTTCGCGCCCGGCTTCCGCGACTGCATCCTGCAGCGCAGCGTGCGTTCCCCCATCGAGCTGGAGCGGCACAATCGCAATCTGGTGGGCGGCGATGTGACGGGCGGCTCCAACACGCTGTTCCAGACGTTCTTCCGCCCCACCACGCGCTGGGATCCCTACCGCACGCCACGGCGAGGCCTCTACCTGTGCTCGGCGTCGACACCGCCCGGCGGCGGCGTGCACGGCATGTGCGGCTTCAACGCCGCGCAGCGTGTGCTCGCGGACCTGGAGAAGAAACAGCGACGTTAGTGCGCGGCGGCGGTATGGTTCAGGCCTTGCGCAGGGCGGGCCGGCGCGGCTCCATGCGCCGCCTCGCCAGCATCAGGAAGGAATCGAGGTCCGGAACCCAGGTGACTTCGGTGTTGCGGCGCCGGCGGATGCGCATGTGCGATGACGCGTTGACCTCGCAGCCCACACGCAGCGCTATGCGCCGCCACGGCTCGCCGTGACCCACGTGACCGCAGCGCACCCACGCTTCCACGTGTGCCATCTCGTGCATCAGTGTGTCCAGAAGCGGCCGCTCGTTGCCCTCTATCATCAGGTCGATGTTGAGCGCGATCTCCGCCACCACGCGCTGGCCGCGTACACGCCGATACTCGACGTGACCGAAACGCCGCACCATGCGCTGGCTCAGGCGAATGGTCACGCCTTCGGGCAGCAGGCCAGCGAACCACTCGCGATTCGAGATGACGGTACGCGGCATTGAGGAATGCGAGCTGTGCCAGCGTCCCCGCGGTCGCGGGCGCGTGCATCGGCCATATCGCATCCACCGGCGACTGCCCCTCCGACCACGACCGCATGGACTGCACCGCGGCCCGTTGCACGCCGGAAGTGGATGCCGGATGCAGAAAGGCGGCGATCGCATCGATCACGACATCCGTCGCACCGCGAAAACAATCGTGCAGATTGAGTGCGCGTTGATCCGACGACAGCGAGATGAGCCGTGTGCGATTCGGCCGATAGCGAATACGACGGATTCCATTGACGCCGCGCACGCGCAGCGCTTCAATGAATTCCGCCTCCGTCAGCCACGCGAGCGGTAATGCGAGCTGGTACTGGTCGGCCTGCCGGCGCGGTCGGCGCCGGGGAGTACGCGAGGTCGCCATGGACCATAATTCTACGCCATATTCACGCTCCAGCCAGAGCGTCGGGGCCACGGTTCTCACGGCGGCTCCGGCCCTTCCGCACGGGGCCGGGACCTTCCCGGAGCGCCCGGCTCCCCGCGGGCCTGCCCGACCCGCCCGCGCAACCGCGGCCCGCAATAACGTGTCATATCGTCGGATCCACGGCACTTGAACGCCGAAGCGGTACCGCGTGACGGAACGGGAACTGATCGAACGCGTGCTCCGGGGCGAGCGACTGGCGGAACGCCAGCTGTACGACCGGCACGTGGACAGAGTCTATCGGCTGGCCTACCGGCTCGCCGATGGCGACGGTGACCTGGCGCGCGATTTCACGCAGGATGTCTTCGTACGCGCGTTCGATCGGCTGGGTGACTTCCGGGGTGATGCTGCGCTCTCCACGTGGCTCCATAGCATCACCGTGTCGGTCGCTCTGAACGGGATGCGGAAGGTGAAGCGGTGGCGGGCCCGGGAAACCGACCTGCACGAGGCGACGTCGCTCGGTGCCGTTGCCAGCGCCGTGGAACCGGACCTGCGCAGCCGACTGCGTGATGCGATTGCCCGCCTCCCCGTGAAGTACCGTGTCGTTTTCCTCATGTACGACGTGGAAGGCTATACACACGACGAGATCGGCGCCGCGCTGGGCATGCCGACCGGTACCTCCAAGGCCAGGCTCTCGCGAGCCCGGGCCAGGTTGCGACTGGAGTTGAAGGAATTCGCAGGAGAGTGGGTGTCATGAGCGAAGAGAAATTCGGACAATTCGTGGGTGACCTGGTGCGGGATCTCGATCCCGCTCCCGAAATCCCGCGTGACGAGATCTGGGCGGAAGTGAGTTCCGTGCACCGCTTCCGCCGCCCGGCGCATTGCCCTTCCCGCACCGGCATCGCCTGGGGACTCAGCCTCGCCGCCACCTTGGCCATGGGCGTCGGCATTGGTCGGATGTCTCTCGGCGACGCGGCGGCCGGACCTGTGAAGTCGCCTGCAACCGCACAGGCCGAGACACGCATGGAGGACGCGCCAACCACGCCCCGCCTGTACCAGGTGGCCGCCGCGGACTACCTGCAGAACACGCAGGTCCTGCTTGCTTCGCTGCAAGGCGAGGCCCGCGGGGGGCGGACGCCGGAAGCGGCCGCATGGGCGAAACAGCTGCTGCTCGACACCCGGTTGCTCATCGATTCTCCGGCCGGCCGCGATCCCGTCATGAGCCGGCTGCTGGGTGATCTCGAGCTGGTGCTCGCGCAGATCGCCACCCTGCCCGCGCACGATCCGCAGGAAGAGATCCGACTGATCGAAGACGGTATTCAGCACAACCGCGTACTCGCCCGCCTCCGGCTCGCCGCCGGGGCCAACGGAGACGATTGAAAATGAGAATTCTCACACTCGCCACCCTGACGCTGGCAGTCGCCGCGGCCCCGCTCTTCGGGCAGGCCACGACGCAGCAGCGCCGCGCCGCCGAGCAGGAATTGGCTCGCCAGCGCGCCGCCATTGCCGAGTACCAGAGCCTGATCGACCGGCTGCGACAGGTCGGCACGGAGGTCGATGCCCAACAGCTCGATCGTCTCCAGGCGCTGATCGAGCGCGCACAGGAGCAGCTCTCGACCGGCCTGAACGAGGACCAGATGCGCCAGGCTCTCGAGGCGCAGCATGTGGCCCTGCAGGCAATGGCCGCGCAGCATGGCGAGGAATTCGAGAGCGCCAGGCATGCGCTCGAGATGCAGGCGGCGCAGGGCGCGGTGGTCGGCGACCAGCTGCGCCGCGCGCAGGAAACGCTGGCAGCTTCGACGCTGGGCGGCTACGCCAAGCGCGATGCCGAAGCGCAGAGCAACGCACTGCGCGCGCAGGCGGAGGCGCTCGCGTGGCCCGGCCGCGTGCAGGAGATCGCGCCCGTCGCGGCGGGCGTGTGGCGAGGTTCCGATGAGTTCGATCGCTCGCTGAACCAGCTGTATGGCGGTGGACCGCGCGCGTCATGGGCAGCGCAGGATCCTGCCGATTCGCTGTGGCGCGCCGCGCGTGAGCGGCTCAATCGCTCGGACTACACGCAGGCGGCCCGTCTCTTCGGGCGCATCCGCACGGAGGAGCGCTTTGCCAAATCGACGTACCGGCCCGAAGCCTACTACTACCAGGCTTTCGCGCTGGCCCGCCTCGGCTCGCGGGACAACCTGCGTGAGGCGAGGGCCGCACTCGAGCAGCTCATGGAGAAGTACCCGGCCGAGCGCCGCCCACGCGACACCACGGGATTGCTGACCAGTGTGCGTGTGCGCCTGGCGCAGATGGGCGATGCCAGCAGTGCCACCGATGATGTGCGCACACTGGTGACCGGGCCCTCGCGCGTCCTCGAATCGGGCGCGGTCGCCGCAACCCGTTCCAGTAACATTGTCGCCAGCGCGGTCCAGTCTGCGCAGATGCAGGCCGAGATCGCGCAGGCCAATAACACCGTCGCGCAGGTTAACGCGATGACCAGCCTGTATGGATCGATGGGCGGGATGGGCTACAGCGGCTACGTCCGGGTACCGCCGCAATGCGCCGGGGATGACAGCGAGATCCGGCTCATCGCGCTCAATGCGCTGGTGCGCATGGATTCCTCCGCGGCCATGCCGGTGCTGAAGGATGTCATGGGCCGCCGTGATGAGTGCGCGGCGCAGTTGCGCGATCGCGCGCTCATGATCGTGGCCCGCATCCAGACGCCGGACGCCGAAGCCATGCTGGCCGATGCGGCGCGCAACGATCCGGAGCCCGCCGTGCGCCAGTCCGCACTGGTGTACCTCAGCTCACGCAATCCGGACCGTGCCGTCGCGCTGGCCGAGGAGCAGCTGCGCACCGCTAGCGACGCCAAGGGCCGGGACTGGGCGTTGCAGACACTGGCGCGCACGCGCACCGACCGTGGCTGGCGCGCCGTCCGCGATTATGCCGGCCGCACCGACCTGCCCATCGACGCACGCCGCCGTGCCATCGCCTATCTGGGCCAGTCCGGCGATTCCGCTAACGCGGCGTTTCTGCGCCAGCTCTACTCCCGTGCCGGCAGCGAAACCGATCTGCGGGAGACGATTCTCATGGCGGCCGGCGTGCGTCGGGGCGGCATGGACGCCGACTGGCTCATGACCATCGCCAGCAACGAGAACGAAGAGCCTCGCCTGCGTCAGTACGCCATCAACATGGTCGGACGCAGCAAGACCCTGTCATTCGACCGGCTGGCGGCGCTCTACGATCGCACCACTGACAAGACCGTGAAGCGCTCCGTGCTGGGCGCCATCGGCGAGCGCGCGCGCACCGAGCAGCCCGCCGCCGACAAGCTCATCGACATTGCGCGCAACGAGAAGGACCTGGACCTCAAGAAGAGCGCGGTCATGTACTTCTCGCAGACCGACGATCCCCGCAAGCGCGACCTGCTGATAGAGATTCTGCGCAGGTAACATCCCCTCTCCTCGCCTGCGCAACGAAACGCGCCGGTCGGGCTCCTGCCCGCCGGCGCGTTTCGTCTGACGGCCTGTTATCGCTTCAGTGCACGCTCTCGTCCGTGCGCAGGATCGGGTAGAACGGCACCGGCTGTGTGGGTGCACCCGCGCCGCCGCCACCGCCCCCCCGGCCGCCTCGCCCGCCGCCGCCACCGCCGCCGAAGCCACCGCCACGGCGTCCGCTGCCGGCAGCGACCAGGCCGAGATCGCGGTCCAGCAGGTTCCAGTCAACGAAGCCGTCGTCCGAGCGCGGCTCGAGCAGTGTGAACATGAGCCGGCCGAGCGGCTGTTCCACCGAGGCCACCACCGTGCCAGCCGGTACGGTTTCCGTCGAAGCCTCCCAGGCGCCATACAGCGTGCGCTCCTGGTGTCCCTGGAATGGCTGCGTTTCCGCAGTCGTGGAGTCGATGCGGAACTTCTCGACGCGCAGCTGCCGGTCCGTCGCGAGCACCGTTGTCTTCACACCGTGCGCCTGCAGCTTGTCGACGATGTCCGCGAGCGCGGGCGGGATCAGATAGGCGCGCGGCACGCGTTCCGTCTCCGTGGGTGTGTACGTGCCGTACTCCGGCATGCGCTCCACGTGCGTCACATCCGCGCGCCGCAGCATGCGTGCGCCGCTGTAGGGATTGCGCTCCTCGGTGACATCACCCAGCAGGATATCCACCGGGTCGGAGCGCTCGAAGTCGGCGCGCAACGCGAACTGCCGGCCCACGATGGGTGCGGCATCCGCCGCCGCAGTGGTGCGCCGGATCGCGGTGGCGTTGTGCATCGCGAAGTTGACGATCTCCTCGACGAAACGCGATGTCGCCTTGATGCGGTCCTCGAACGTCGCGTAAGCGTACGCCTCGCTCAGAATGGCGAAGCGGTTGCGCAGCCCGATGTAGTTGTTGTTGAAGCGCGGGCGGTAGTCGAAGGTGTACCAGCCCCGCTGGTCTCCCGTGCGTTCGACGTTGCCGTAGTAGTAGTAGTCCCAGTGATACTTGTCGTGCAGCGTCTTTGTCATCTCGGGAAACCAGCGCTGGCGCAGCATGCGGACCAGCGCGGAATCCGTGTTGGGGTGCATGGGCCCCGAATAGGTGACGTAGTACGCCATGCGCGTGCCGTCGGTGGTGTGCAGGTCCACCGCCACCTGCGGATCGTAGCGCGTCAGCAGGCCGGCGAGCGACCTCGCCTCCGGCGACTCCAGCTTCATGTGGTCGCGGTTCAGGTCGTAATCCTGGGCGTTGGGCCGCTGGCCCATGCCGCCGATGGGCCCGTTCTGCACGCCGCGATTGGTCAGCAGGATGCGTTCGTTGCCATCAGCGTTGTAGATGGGCGCGATGAGCAGCACGAGTGAATCCAGCCATGCGCCATGCTGGCCCTGCGTCAGTTCGCGCAGCAGGATCTGCAGCGATTCCTTGCCCTCGACTTCACCCGCGTGGATGTTGCCCTGCAGGTACACCACGGTCCTGCCGGACGCGCGCACGGTCTCCGGTCGCTTGTCACGCAGGTGGCCCACGACCATCAGCGGCAGTGCGCGTCCCTCGAACGTGTAGCCGAAGGTGTCCATGCGCAGCAGCGCAGGCGCGGCGCGCTGCGCGGCCTCCATCAGCCGCACCACGTCCTCGTAGCGCGACGTCTGCTTGAACTCCGTCTTCTCCGCCACGGTGCGCAGCGCGTCGTTCTGCGCGCGCGGCGGCGTCCCGCCCTGGCGTGCCGCGGCAGCAGCCTGGCCGCGGACGCCGGCCGCTCCGAGCAGCAGCGCCGAGACCATTGTCAGCACGGCGCGACCGGACGTCCGGAACCACGCCTGCACCCAACCGCTTCGTCGCATCATCACGTGCTCTCCTCTTCAACCCGCGGGTTTTCCGGCTGCACGCCGGCCTTCTCGTTCTCGTCCAGCGACAACGCCAGTGAATTGATGCAGTAGCGCAGGCCCGTGGGGCGCGGCCCGTCCGGGAACACGTGGCCCAGGTGCGCATCACAGGCCGCGCACATCACCTCGACCCGGCGCATGCCGTGACTCGTATCCGTCTCCGTGCGTACGTTCGCGCCCGCTGCGGGCGCCCAGAAGCTGGGCCAGCCGCTGCCCGAATCGTACTTCTCGTCCGAGCGGAACAGCTCCGCGCCGCAGCAAACACAGTGATAGGTGCCGTCCGCCTTGCAGTCGTGATACTCGCCCGTGAACGCGCGCTCCGTTCCCTTGCGCCGCGTCACCGCGAACTGCTCCGGCGTCAGCTGCTGTGCCCACTCTTCTTCGGTTTTCCTGATCCTTGCCATTGCCTCACCCCTGCACCTGTGCAGACTCCATGTTGGGCGCCAACCGGTTACTCGAGCAGCTCGCCGCGCATGACCGTCACCGCACTGCCGCGCAGCAGAACGCGCGAGCCGCGCAGCTCGACGCCCACCGTGCCTCCACGCGGCGAAGCCTGATAGCCGGTCAGCGTGTCGCGGCCCAGCTTGCCCGCCCAGTAGGGCGCCAGACAGCAGTGCGCCGAGCCGGTGACCGGGTCTTCATCCACACCGGCACGCGGTGCGAAGAAACGCGAGATAAAGTCGTGTTTGCCATCATCGCCGCGGCTGGTCACGATCACGCCCCTCGCCTCCACCGCGCGCAGCCGCGTCATGTCGGGACGCGCGCTGCGCACATCCTCCGCGCTCGCCACCTCGACCAGGTAATCGAAGCGATTGCGCAGCACCGCGACGGCTGGTACCCCGAGCGCGTCCAGCAGACCGGCAGGCGCCTCCGCCGGCTCCGGCGTCACCGCGGGAAAGTCCATCTCGATGACGCCGTCGATGCGCTTCGCCGTCAACAGGCCGGAGCGGGTGTGAAAACGCGCCGTCGCCGCTCCATCCAGACGCCCCGATTCCCACAACACGTGCGCGCTCGCAAGCGTCGCATGACCGCACAGCGCCACCTCCACCGCCGGCGTGAACCAGCGCAGTCGGTAGCCATCGCCGTCGCGCACCAGGAACGCCGTCTCCGACAGGTTCATTTCGCGCGCCACCGCCTGCATCCACGCGTCCTCGCGTGCGGCATCCATGATGCACACCCCCGCCGGATTGCCCGCGAAGGCCCGCGTTGCAAACGCATCGACCTGGATGATCTCCTGCGCCATGCCTGTGCCTCCCCTTCCTCCATTGTTGCCGGGAAAACCTATCATTGCGACCTGTCTGCCTCCACCCATGGGCCGCCGGGCCCCGTGCACCGGGCGCTCCCGGCCCGCTCGAAGGCGTTGCTCGTGCTGGTTGCTGGGCTGGTCGCTCAGAAAAATGCCGTACCAATCGGAAAGAGCGTCGGATCCGCAGGCGGTACGTCGAGAGTTCCATGTCGGCCGGCCCGCCCATTCGTTCTCCAGCAACCCAGCCCGAACAAGGGAATCGTCCGTATTCTGTTTGTCGTTCCCGGGCAACCAGCCCCAGCAACCCGCCCCAGCCACGCCGTCTCGCGCCGAGCCTCGAGAATGGCAAGTCGCTATTCTTCCAACCCAGACGCCCGGCCCCCTATCTAACAGGCCGAAGCGAGACCAGGCAGCGGGGAAGTGACACTGGCAATTCGGCAGAAAACGGCGGGCGCGGAAGCCGACCGCGCCGACGCGGCGACGGCCGCCGCCGGAGACACCGAGGCGTTCGAGCGCCTCTATCACCGCCATGTCGCACACGTCCATTCGCTCACGCGCCGCATGATCGGCGACGTCGATGTGGATGACGTGACGCAGGAGATATTCGTGCGCGCGTGGCGCAAGCTGGGCCAGTTCCGGGGCGATTCCGCCTTTGGCACCTGGCTCTATCGGCTGGCTGTGAACGTCATTCTCGGTCGCCGGGCGGCGATCGGGTCGTACCGGTCTCGCTTCACCGGTGGCGACCCCGCTGATCTACCGATTGCCGCCCGGCGAGCGACGCACGAGCTGAGCGTCGATTTCGAGACCGCGATCGCTCAGCTGCCCAGAGGGGCACGCGACGTGTTCGTGCTGCACGACGTCGAGGGTTACACACACGAGGAGATCGGCGAGATGCTCGAGGTCACGGCGGGCACATTGAAATCGCAGCTGCACCGCGCCCGCATGGCGCTGCGCGAGTTCTTTCGTTGAGCAGGAACAGGCATATGAGCGAGCACTGGACAGACCGACTTTCGGAATACATGGACGGCGAGCTGAGCGCGCAGGACCGTGAGCGCCTCGAGTCGCACCTGACGAGTTGCGCCGCCTGCCGTGGTACGCTGGATTCGCTGCGGCGCGTCGTCGCACACGCGGAAAATCTGCCGGACACACCACCCGCCCGCGATCTCTGGGCCGGTATACGGCAACAGATCATCGCAGGCGACGATGTGGCCGTCCTGCCCTTCCGCGGGCACGGCCATCCGCCTCGCCGCTTCAGCTTCTCGGGGTGGCAGCTGGCAGCTGCCGCGACCGTGCTCATGCTGGCTACCGGGCTCGCCGTCTGGCTGCTCAGCGCACCGCACGGTGCCGCTCCCCTCGCCGGCGCGCCAGCCGGCGGCACGGAGAGCGCCGCCAGCTTCGCGGCGCAGTTCGTCAATACCACCGAGGAGAACTACGACGGCGCCATTCGCGAGCTGGAACGGGAACTCGCGGCACGCCGGCCCCAGCTGGATTCCGCGACCGTGGCAGTCGTCGAGCACAATCTGCAGATCATCGACGGCGCCATTGCCGAGGCGCGTCAGGCGTTGCGCACCGATCCGTCCAATACGTGGCTCTACCGACACCTGGACGACACTCTCATGCGTAAGATCGATCTCCTCCGCCACGCCGCGAGTCTGCGGAGCGAGACCTGAAAGGCATAGGAAATGGTAGCCGCACTCATGACCGCCATGCTGGTGGCTGCGCCACCGCAGCAGTTCGACACCACCTTCGCCGTCCGGGCCGGTGGCCGCATGTCCATCGAAAACCAGCTCGGCTCCATTACCGTACGGTCCTGGGATCGCGGCGAAGTCCGGGTGCGCGCCCGCTACACGGGCACCATCCGGATCGACCTCGAGCGCTCCAGCTCCAGCGTGCAGCTCGGCTCGCACAATCGCCGCGGCGCACGCGGTCCCGTGGATTACGAGATCACCGTGCCGCAACGGTTCGATATCGAGATCGATGGCGTGCAATGCAGCATCGACATCGCCGGCATTGAAGGCGACGTGCATGCCGAAACCGTGGGTGGCAACGTCACGCTGTCGAAGCTGGACGGGAAGGCGCACATCGAATCCACCTCGGGCCGCATCGTCACCACCGAAACGCGCGGCGGCATGCACCTCGAAACCGTGAATCAGGGCATCAGCGTCACCGGCCACACCGGCGACCTGAGCGCGGAAACCGTCAACGGCCCGCTGAACCTGACCGGGATCCACTCCGACGCGGTCGACGCCGAGACGATCAACGGCACCGTCCAGTATGATGGCGAAATCCGCGACGGCGGACGCTACGCACTCGGCACGCACAACGGCAGCCTGGTGGTATTCGTGCCCGAAGGCACCAACGCCACGGTCACGCTCGAGACCTACAACGGCGAGATCAACGCCGATTTCCCCATCCGCGTGCGGGGTGGTGTGGGCCGCGGACGCAGTACGTTCACGATTGGCACCGGCGGCGCACGCCTCGAGCTGGCTTCCTTCGGCGGCAGCATCAGCCTGCGCCGGCCCCAGCGGCACTGATGCGCGATCCCCGAGCCGCATGCATGGCGGCTCGAGAAACTTCAACGATCCAGGCGAAACCATGAAACGCATTCTGAGCCTGACCGCACTGTTCGTGCTGGCATCCGCGAGCTGGAGTCACGCCGCCGCACAGGATTTCAGCTGGCGAGGCCGGCTGCGGCGAGGCGAATCGGTCGAGATCAAGGGCATCAACGGCACCATTCACGCCGTGGCCGCCTCCGGCAATGAGGTCCGTGTGAACGCCACCAAGTCCGGCAAGAAGAACGACCCGGATGAGGTGAAGATCGAAGTGCTGGAACATGATGACGGCGTCACCATCTGCGCCGTCTACCCATCATCACGCCGGCGCAGCGAGCCCAACGAGTGCAAGGCCGGCAGCGGCGGCCGCAACAACGTCGAGAACAACGACGTGCAGGTGGCGTTCGAGGTGCAGGTGCCGGCGGGTGTCATGCTGCTGGCGCGCAACGTCAACGGCAACATTAATGGCGACGGGCTCGATTCCGATGTGCGCGCCTGGACCGTCAACGGCGGCGTCACCATCGACACCAACGGCCTCGCCGAAGCCCACACCGTGAACGGCAACATCAAGGTCGCCATGGATCGCGGCGACATGGATGGCGAGCTCGACTTCGAGACCGTCAATGGCAGCATCGAGCTGGATGTGGGCGGCGACTTCAGCGCCGACATACACGCAACCACCGTCAATGGCGACATCGACACCGATTTCCCGCTCACCGTGCAGGGTCGCTTCGGCCCCAAGCGCATCAACGGGACCATCGGTCGCGGCGGCCGCAGCGTCGGCCTGAGCACCGTGAACGGGGCCATCCGCATCCGCAAGCGGTAGTCCTCCCAACAGGCTATTATCACGCGGAGGCGCGGAACCGCGGAGGACCTGTACCCTCCGCGGCCCCGCGCCTCCGTGATAATGATCCGTTTGCCGGGGACGCCCGCCCGCTCGTTGCCTCGCTGCCTACCTCACCGCCCGGATCAGCGCCTCCATATGCTCCACGTAGCCGCGCAGGGCGCGGCGACCGGCCTCGGTGAGCGCGTACTCGGTACGCGGCATGCGCCCCTCGAAGGACTTGGTGCAGCGGATGTAGCCGGCATCCTCCAGCTTGCGCGCGTGCACGCTCAGGTTGCCGTCCGTCGTCTCCAGCAGAGACTTGAGCTCGTTGAAGGTCAGCGCCTCGTTCACCGCGAGGGCGCTGACGATCCCCAGTCGGACGCGCTCGTGAATCAGGCGGTCCAGTTCCGTGGGTGATGCCACGGCGTCACCCCGGACGCCGCGCAGTTCCGGCTTGCGCCGGGGCTCCCGCGCCGGTCCGCCTTCTGCCGCCCTCGCCGTCCTAGCCACCGTGCCTCCTCGCGATCCAGACACCGAACACCATCTCCAACCCACCGAAGCCCAGCCCCATCCATACATCGCCGTGCTGCGGCATGATCAACGCCAGGCCGCCCACGCCCAGGATGGCCACACCCAGCACCGGCACCACGGGCACCGAGAATGTCCCGCCCGTCACCACCGCCGCGCCGTACGTCAGCAGCCAGGTCGCGGGCAGCAACGCGTAGTCATGGGCCCGCACCAGTCCTGCCGTCAGCAGCCCACCCACCAGAACGGGCGGCAGAAAGCTCAGTGCGAAGCGCCGGCCCGACCCACTCATCAGTGACACCCGCGCCCGCTTCGCCTTGAGTCCCAGGGCGACCGCGCCAATCAGCAGCGCCACCACCGCTTCCACCAGCCAGATCCTCAGCCAGCGCTCCGGTTGCGCGCGCACGCGCGCCGCCAGCCCCGCTGCCACCGCTGCGGATACACCCATCAGCGCGCCGCCCCAGCCCGGCACCGCCGTGAACGCGCTGGCCCGCTCCATCGCGTCCCGGATGTAGCGCAGGTTGTCGATGGCGCGTTCGTGGATAGCGCGGGTTTCGCCCTTGGCGGTGCGTTGTCTGAGGGGATGGTCGTGCATTTTTCTCCCAATGTCAAGTTCTCTGCCCCACAAAGTCCTGCGCCACCCCTCCATTATGACCCCCGCACGCACCACCACGAAAGACGATCACGGGCGCAGCAGGTTGCGCTGCAGCCAGTCGGTCAGGGTGTGGAAGAGATGGATCGGTGTGCCACCGCGCGACAGGCTGTGCGTGCCGTCAGGATAGACCATCATGTCGAACGAGCGGGCCGCGGCCTGCAGCGCGGCCGCCAGCTGGAGCGAGTTCTGAAAGTGCACGTTAGGATCGCCCGTGCCGTGCACGAGCAGCAGTCGACCGCGCAGCTGGGCGGCGTGTTTCAGCAGGGAGCTTTCGTCGTACGCCTGCGCGCGGTCCGCGGGCATACCCATGAAGCGCTCGGCATACACCGCGTCGTAGAGGCGCCAGTCCGCCACCGGCGCGACGGCGATGCCGGCGCGGAACGCGTCGCTGCTCATCATGCTGAGCGCCGCGACGTAGCCGCCGTAACTCCAGCCCCAAATGCCGATGCGATCGCTGTCCACCCAGGGCAGCGCGGCCATGTGGCGGGCCGCTTCCACCTGATCGCGGGCTTCCAGTCGCCCGAGCTGGCCGCTGGAGGCACGGCTGAAGGCGCGTCCCCGCCCGCCCGTTCCCCGGCCGTCCACGCTGGCCACCACGATGCCCTGTTGCGCCAGCAGCTGGTGCCAGAGATAGCGTGCTCCGTCCCATGCATCGGTGACGGTCTGCGAGCCAGGACCGCCGTACACGTAGAGCAGCACGGGGTAGCGCCGGCTGGCGTCGAAGCCGGGGGGCTTGATGAGCCACCCGTTGAGTGTCACGCCGTCGGCGGCGGCGAAGCTGAAGAACTCGGGCGCCTCGAGCTCGAGGCCGGCCAGGCGGCTGGCTAGCGCGCTGTTATCGAGCAGCGTGCGCAGCACGCGCCCGTCCGCGCTGTGCAGCCGGGTGACCGGCGGCACGCCCGCGCGGGACCACGTGTCCACGTAATAGCGGCCGCCGGGCGCCAGCAGGACTTCGTGCGTGCCCGGCTCGATCGAGACGCGCCGCAGTCCCTTGCCATCCAGACCGACAGCGAAGAGCTGCTTCTGCTGCGGTCCCGGTTCCGATGCCGTGAAGAACACGGTGCCGGCATCGTCGGTTCCCGCGATTTCCGACACGTCCCACGCACCGTGCGTCAGCTGACGCACCAGCGTGCCGTCGCGCGCGTACAGGTAGATGTGTCGAAAGCCGTCGCGCTCGCTCGACCAGAGGAACTGCCGGCCCTGGCGCACCCATGTGATGTCGTCGGGAAGATGCAGCCACGTGGAATCGCGCTCGGTGAGGACGGTGCGCGTGTCGCCGCTCGCTGCACTGGCGAGCAGGACGTCGAGCTGGTTCTGGCGACGATTCAGCCTCTGGATCACCAGCTCATCCGGCCCGATCCACTGCATGCGGGGCAGCCAGCCAGCGCTGTCGCGGCCGGCATCGATGCGTATGGTGCGGCCGGTGGCGATGTCCACGACGCGCAGCTCCACGCGTGCGGTCGGCGTGCCCGCCTGGGCGTAACGGGCGGAGACCACGCGCGGATACAGCGCGAGCGCATCCACATTGTAGAACCTGGCGACAGCGGTCTCGTCGAAATGCCAGTAGGCAATGCGCCGGCCGTCGGGACTCCAGCGGAATGCGGCACGCAGCCGCAGTTCATCCGCGTACGCGCGATCCCCCGCACCATTGGCGATGCTGTCGCTGCCGTCCGTGGTGAGTCGCAGCTCGCGGCCAGCAGACGGATCAGCAACGTACAGATCGTGCGCGCGGACGAATGCGACCTGCGTGCCGTCAGGCGAGAATTGCGCGAACTGCTGCATGCCGGCGCGCGCGCTGAGGGCGACGAGTCGATGGCTGGCGACGTCCCACACGTAGAAAGTGCCGCAGCCGGCGGCGGGTTCCGCCTGCGTGTCCGCAGCAAGGATCAGGGCGCGCTGTTCGTCACCGCTCCAGGCGATGTCGCGCAGAGTGATCGCGCGGGAGCCGCCTGCGGGCACCAGCTGCGAGCCATCGATGGCGCGTGCGGGCTGTGCGCTGCCGATGCGCTCGACCCAGACATCTACGTAATCACCGTTGCGCGCGAAGCTCTGCAGCCTGCGCCCGTCGGCCATGAATGCCACATCCGCAGTGCGCGCGGCGAAGTCGCTGGAGAAGATGCGCTCCACCGTGAGCTGCTGCGCGCGTGCGCGGCCCGCCGCCCCGGCGGCAGCCAGCACGGTCAGGCCGCTGCGCAGCAGGGGCGTGCACTGCTGCCACCTCCGCATGCGCATCAATGGCATCTCATTCCGGTACGCGCGTCTTTTACCATTCGTTCACGGTTTGAGAACAGTTTCGTCATGATGCGTGCGCGACTGGTGTCATGCGTTGCGCGCTCCCGCAGTGCGCAGCGCGCGCAAGCGGCGAAGCGCAATCGTCGTCTGGCATGTAGCGGTTGCGGGACGCGCGTCCCGGATTTGGAACACGCTGTTGGCGCGCGCGCATGTGCGGCACGGAAAAATCATCATCGCGGTTCCCGGCTTCGTCCCCGCAGCGCCGACATTCGCACGTGACTTCACACCATTCGGCCCGCACTCGAATCATGTGGCGTGAACCTGACGTCTTAGATGGGCGCATGACGCGAGTGTGGCCGAGGGTTCAGTGGCCACGGGGCGGCGGGTCACGTCACGGTGCCCGGGCCCGAGGCCACGCTCGCAATCAGCGGTACAACCCGAGTCGGAAGGAGCACCACAATGAGGAAGACGATTGCATTTGCGACCATACTCGCAGCCGGCCTCATCTCTCTGCGTCCCGCAGCGGGGTCGGCCAAACAGATCGCATTTGCGGGCCCGAGTGATCGCGTGACGGCGGATCCGACGGATTTCGAGTCGCAGGCAAGGAGTCTGTTTCCGTACCCGAAGCGTTACGACGAGGCCGCGCGGCTCTTCCTGAAGGCGGCCGACACGCGTGAGCTGGGTGACCCGATCCGCACGCGCGACATTTCGATGGCGGCGAGGCTGTCGTTCTACCGCGGTGATGTGGAGCGCGCACGCACGCTGATGGAGCGCGCGGCCGATGAGGCGGCGTCCACGGGTGATGTGATGCAGGCTGCAGCGACGTATCTCGACGCCGCGTTCCTCGCGCGCGAATCCGGTGATGGTGAGAACGTGACGCGCCTGGCTCGCAAGGCGGAAATGCTGGCGCGCTCGCCGCTGCTCGCGGACAAGGATCGTGACGATATCCTGAATCGCATCAAGAGTGCGAAGTAACGCGGGTTGCGGCCCGTGGGCCGGCTCGTGCGCGGGCCGGCTCACGGCGGTGGCGGGGAGGCCCGGTCGGCAGCGCCCGGGCCTCTCGCGCGTCCGTAGCTCTCGCATTCCACCATCAATCCGGTCTGCCCCAGCCACCGCCGCCCGGTGAGCGAAGGCTGAGCACATTGCCCGCTTTCGTGCGAAACGTCGCCTTGGCCGGCAAGGGCGAAGCTTCGCCCGCGCGAATCAACACATTCTCGCCGCACGCTCCGCTGGCGCCGCCCGCGAGTCCCGCAGGTGCGTGCACGCGCCGCTCCGTGAGCAGACTCACCTCGGCATCCGCCAGCAGCTCGATGTCGCGGCGCACACCATTGCCGCCGCGATGATGTCCGGCGCCGCCACTGCCTCGCCGCAGCTCGTAGCGGCGCACGCGGAATGGATACGCGTGCTCCAGCGCTTCGATGGGCGTGTTCAGCGAGTTGGACATGTGCACGTGCACGGCGGAGAGGCCGGGCCCGGCCGGCGAGGCGCCCTGACCGCCGGCCATCGTCTCATAGTAGGCGAAGGCGCTGCCGTCGCGCGGATCGATGCCGCCCGCTGCCAGGTTGTTCATGGTGCCCTGCGACTGCGCGGGCGCGAGCTGCGGCAGCGCCTGCGCGAATGCGAGCAGCATCACGTCGGTCACGCGCTGCGAGGTCTCGACGTTGCCGGCCGCCACGCTCGCCGGGGGACGGGCGCACACCAGCGAGCCCTGGGGCAGCACCAGCTCGAGCGCGCGCATCTCGCCGCCGCCCGCGGGCAGCGGCTGATCCAGCAGCGCTTCCACGAAGCAGCGCAGCACGTAGCGCGCAGCGGAGGTAGTGATTGCGGCCACGGCATTGACGCCACCAGCCGTCTGCGGCGATGTGCCCGTGAAATCGGCGGTCACGCGATCCCCTCGCACTTCGATCCGCACGCGAATGGGCAGAGGACCGTTGCCACAGCCATCATCGTCCAGGACGTCGACGGCCTCGTACACGCCATCGGGGATGCGTTCAATGCCGCGGCGCACGAGCCGGTCCGCGTAGTCGATGAGCGCGGACATGGCCGCGCGCACTTCGGTCTCTCCGCGGCGTGCCACCATTTCGCTGAGGCGGCGCTCCCCGGTGACCAGCGCGGCGAGCTGTGCGGTGAGATCGCCTTCGCGTTCGTCCGGCGTGCGCACGTTGGCGCGCACCACGCGCCACAGATCGTGCACACGCTCGCCTCGCCGCACCACGAGCACGGGTGGCAGGCGCAGCCCTTCCTGGTAGATCTCACGAGCCAGCGGCATCGAGCCCGGCGCCATGCCGCCCACATCGGAATGGTGCGCGCGCGCAGCGAGGTAACCGAGCGGCTCGCCACTTTCCGCCCATGCGGCCGAGACCACGGTGATGTCGGGCAGATGCGTGCCACCCTCGAAGGGATCGTTCAGCATCACGACGTTGCCCGGTTCGAGCGAGCCGAATGCCGCGATCGCCGCGCTGACACTCATGGGCATGGCGCCAAGGTGCACGGGCATGTGATCCCCCATTGCGATCACACGTCCCCTACCATTGAAGACGGCGCACGAGTAATCGCGTCGCTCCTTGATGTTCGGCGAATAAGCGGACCGGCGGAGCGCAGCGCCCATCTCCTCCGCCAATGCGGTGAACAGATGGCGATAGATCTCGAGTCGCACGGCGTCCATGGGCACATCTTTCCCGAAAGCAGTGGTGCGGGTTATTTTGATCCTCCCTGGACCCGCAGTTGCAGTGCGTAGGATCTCGGAACAACGAACCGGAGGCAAGGCATTGGCGCGAAAGAGAAGTCAGAAGCGTACCAAGCGTGAACCCACCCCATTCGATCGGGCCAGGGACGAGCTCTTCAGCGCGATCCGTCAGTGTGGAGTGATGGAGGCCGATCAGCAGCAACGCGAGGAATGGATGACGGAGACGCTGGGTTTCATGGCGGAGCGGCATCCGGAACTCACGCCGGTGGAACTGGAGCAGCTCCGCGGAACGGGACTCCGTTTCTGCGGCCCGGTCATCCCCCACGGCAAGGAACACACGGCACTCACGCTCGAGGATGCCAACGTAGCCTGAAGTTCCCCCAGGGTGTGTGCGAGAGCGCAGCGCGCCATGCCCGTTGCAGGTGTAAAGCCCCGTTTTCTGAAGGCGCAGTTGCGACCGTTGCCCCCGGCACCAGGTGACGATCGCCGGGTGCTCGTTGCGTTTCGGGCGCAGGCGGACCGCGCCAGTTTGGCGAGGCACTTGCGCGTCACGCTATAATCGGTCGGTTTTTTTTCCGGCCGGCGGCTTCTCGCCGCGCCATCAGCAAGCGTCACTCGTGACAGGCATGAACAGCGACCCGCGCGGCGGCGGGCAGACTGGGCGGGTCGCTGAAACCGGGGGCTCCGGGACGCAGGCCTGGGAATTCACCGCGGCCGGCCGCCACCGTCGACTGCAATCGGAGCGTGGGAGGTGAGCATGGCGGCTCGCAAGAAGGTCAGACCGGCGGCGCCCAAATCGCGCGAAACCGCAAAGAAGAAGAAGGCCGCCCCTCGCAAGACAACCGACCGCAAGGCGGCGAAGCCAGCGCGCAAGGCGGCTACCGGCTCGGCCACACGCAAGACGGCGAAGCGGAAGTCGGAGGCACGCAAGCCTGCACGCAAGGCGGCGGATCGGGCGACTGCGTCCCGCAAGGCCCCCGCCCGCAAGGAGAAGCGCACCGCGACCCGAGCAGCGGAGAAGCCGGCCCGGAAGGCGGCCAAGCCAGCGGCCAAGCCAGCGAGCAAGCCGGCCCGCGCCGCTGCCAGGACAGCGCCAGCCCGCAAGGCCGAGCGGGTGACGACACGCGCGAAGCGGGCGGTGGAGACACCGGCCCGGAAGCCGCGTGCGGAGACCAGACCACCGGTCGAAAAAACCCGCAAGCCCAAGCCGGCGCCTGCCGCGGCACCGGCTCCCGTGGTCGCGGTCGCCGAAACGGCTCCGCCGGCGGCAGCAGAGAAGCCACCTCGTCCCAGGAAGGCGCCTGCGGCAGATGCAGCGGCGCCGCAGAAACCGCCTCGCGCGAAGAAGGCGGCTGCCCCGTCAGATGCGGCGGCGCCGCAGAAGCCGCCTCGCCCCGCGAGTGGCCGTCCGGGCGGGCCTCCCACCCGCGCCAAGCGCGCGCCTTCGGGTGGCCGGTCGCGGCGCAAGTCCATCTTCGAAGACGATGAACCGGAGGAAACAGAAGTCGGGGAGCCTGAATACGAGGAAGCCAGCGACGACGACGAGGAACCGGCTTTCCAGGGCGAAGACGCAGACCCGATGCTGGTCGAGGCCGAAGCCCCCGTCGCGGTTCGGCCTCGACGGCGCAAGCGCAAAACGCCCGTGCTCGTCGAGGAGGACGCCGCCCCTGGTCCGCGCCGCCGCAAGAAGCGCAAGCGGCCGCGCGACCAGCGCGTCCGGCCCTCACCGCCACTGCAGAAGACCGATCCGCTCGGCGCCTACCTCGCCGGCCAGATGGTTCCGTGCGTTGTCGGTTGCGGTGGCTTCTCGGAAGTCGTGCGCGTCGCCACCCTCGCCAATGGCGGCGGCGAAGTCTGGTTCGAATGTCTCAGCTGCGCGCAGCGCAAGCAGTTCGTGCTGCCCAAGGCGACACGCAACGAGAACGCCGCCATTGCCCAGGCGGAGGAGCAGGGGCGCGAAGCGCTGTGCCCGCGGCACTCGGTACCGGTTGGCTTGCGACGCCGCGGTCGGCAATTCGTCTGTCCGTCCTGCGGCGTCGTCTTCTCGCCCTGACGCTAATCGCTGTCGGCGCGCGCGCGCGGCTTCCTGCGCGCGCGCGCGGCGCCAGCCTCCAGTCGCGCCATCACCCGCCTCGCCACGATCGCAGCGCGAGGATCGGTCACCTCCATCGAGTCGAGGTAGATCTCCAGCGCCCGATCGAGCGGTATCTCGTCACCGATCGCATCGAACAGGTCGAGCGCATTCTGCACGTGCGTCTCCACCAGCTCTTCCTCGGCGCGCGCCAGGCCGATCATCAGCCGCCGCCGTCCCGCCTCGCTCAATCGCCGCCGACGCCACCAGCCCAGCACATTGCCTCCTCGACTGGAACCACCCTTGCACTCCGTCGCCTATCAGAAGGTGCGTCCGCGCGATCCGCTGACGGAATGCACGAGCCTCTGACTTTTCGGGCTCAACAAAGTCGCAGAGACGCAGGCTTGCGGGCAAGCGGTATCGTGTACCGTTGCGCTGGCGGCAACTTCGTGTTGGGAAGCCGGGTCCCACAATCCGTAGGGGTAGCAACGCAGTAGCAACCTCATTACATTGTGGTCCAATCTGGAGCGACCCCACCGCACCTTCGAGCCAAGTGGCACCTGCAATCGCGCCAGGAGGAGGCGTCGAATGGCCGATTCTCTCCTCAGCTCAGAGGATTATGATGAGCGCGCGCACCGCATGTACGACGATGGTCAGTACGACTCGGCGCTGACGACGCTGAAGGAGGGACTGCGACTCTATCCGCACTCGGTTGAGTTGTACGTCGGTCTGGGCTACACGCAGCTGGCGCGAGAGGATTTTGTCTGGGCGAAGCAGGCGTTCGAGCGGGGTCTCGTGCTGGATCCCGATCACGAGGACGCGCTGGTAGGCCTGGGCGAGACGCTGCTGCGCTTCGGCCGCCGGGATGATGCGGTCCGGTTGTTCCATCGGGCACGCAGCCTGGGCGGTGACGATCTCGACCTGCTGCTGTCCATGGGACGCGCGCTGTACCGGGAGAAACTGTTCGAAGAAGCGCATCGCGTGTTCGATGAGGCGGCCACGATTCACGGCGATAGCGCTGAAGCCGCGGCGGCGCTCGGCTACGCGCTGCATCGCCTGGGCGATGAGAGCGGCGCACGCCGCCAGCTGCGGCGGGCCTTGCTGCTGGACACGAAGCACCACGAGGCGAGGGTGTATCTGGGGCACCTGCTGTACGATCGCGGGGACTGGGCGGGCGCGTTGCGCGAATTCGAGCGCATCCCGCCGGCCGAGCACTGGGATTCTCTCGCGGTCGGGCGCACCGTCGAGTTGAAACGGGTGTTGCAGGGGCTGGAGCACGGTGCGCCCGCACTGGCGCTCTGGGAGCAGCGTCTGGCCGAGCTGGACGGCGATACTGATGAACTCGAGGCCATGCTGGCGGAACTGGAAGAGCAGCCGCTGCTCGAGCCGGCGATGGGCGAGCACCATCGCGTGCAGATGCCGGGCGGTCAGGTGCTGCGCGGCAGCTGGTCGGAGATCGTGCGACAGCTGCGCGACCTGGTGGGCGCGCCTGACGAGAACATCACGCAGTTCATGCGCCGCCGCGCGGCCGAAGAACGCGCGCGCCGGGCCATCGAGTTGCCGGCGCACGATGCGGCGGCATTCATCCGGGCGGGCGAACGCGCCGGCCTCTGGCGTATTACCGACTGACTGCCGATGCTGAAAGCACCAAACCGGTCCACGCGGTAACGCCATGCGCGCTGCATCGCGTGACGAACTTCGATTGCGGGTGACGGACGTGGACGACGATTACGGGATCGACGACGGTCTGGTGGAGCGGCTGCACGCGCTGCTTTCGGATGCGCTGCGCCGGACCCGGCCGGATCCGTTCGAGTCGCCGGTTACGGTGGCGGAGATCTATCAGGATCTGGTGCCATACCGGGGCGTGCGCGCGGCGCTCGGCTTCCAGATGAACGCCGATTACGAGCACACATTGCTTCGCCTGCTGGCCGGTGAATCGGGTCTGACCCGGCTGGAGCCCGATGAGGCGAGGCAGGAGCTGTCGGCCGAACTGCGGACGCCGAATCCAAATGTCGGATTATTCCGCAAGTTCGCCGCGTGCGATGTGTGGATCGAGCCATCCCATCTGCCGGTGCCGGTGACCGTAGTCGCAGTGCCGCCGCCACCGCCGCCGGCGATGACGCAGCCGGAAATGGCGCCCCCGCCCATCGTCGAGGCGCCGCCGCCCCATCTTCCACCGGAGCCCGAGCCCATCGTCGTCCTGGACGACAGTGTCCTGCCGGAGGAACCGGAGTCGCTGCCGGAGGCGATGTGGGAGAGCGAGACCGTGGTGGTCCTCGAGCCAGCGAGCGGTGATGTGGAGTGGGAAGTCGGCGAAACGGAGCTGCTTCTCGAGGAAGCGGTGGAGGAGACAGGCACCTCGCCCGATACTTCCGGGCAAACGCCGCAGCCTGCGGGCGAACCCACGAATCAGCCGGAGCCGGCCCTCATGTTCGAGTCGAAATCGACCCAGGCCACACTCACGCACGCCGAGGCGTCGGGCAACTGCGCCTTCTGCCGCACCACGCTGCCCGCCGGACGGCGGGTCCGCTTCTGCCCCCAGTGCGGTGCGGATCAGTCCATGCACCCGTGCGTCTCGTGTGGCGAGCCGCTCGAGGCTGGCTGGAAATTCTGCATCGCCTGCGGGTCGCAGCAGACCTGACCCGCTGCCATTCGCGTCCACCCCGCTTGAGCTTTTCGGCGGTCGCCTGTATCATCTGCGCGCGGTCGGGCGGCCGCTCGGCGCGTTCTGCTTCGGTCGACGGCAGCGCGCCCGATGCCACCGTGCCTGACAAGGCGCAGCGCCAGCGCGGTGGTTATTTCAGCGACAGGAGGAGAGGGGAATGCGACGTTTGGTGAACACGGTCGTCGGTGGCATTGCGCTGACGATGTTTGCAGCGTGCGGCGGCGGTGACCAGGGGCAGACCACACAACAGGCACCCGCAGCCACAGCGGCCGCGAAACCCGATTCGGGCATGGCCATGGGCAACATGGCGAACATGCAGCTGCCGGCAGGCGTGACCATGGAAATGGTCGCGCAGGGCGACAGCATCTTCCACGGCGCCGGCCAGTGTCAGACATGTCACGGCGCCGACGCGAAGGGCACGCCGCTGGCTCCCGATCTCACGGACGACACGTGGCTCAACACAACGGGCCGCAATTACGACGAGATCGTGAAGCTGGTGACGACGGGCGTTCCGCAGCCGAAGCAGCATCCGAGTCCGATGCCAGCGAAGGGCGGCTCGACCATCACGGATGATCAGGTCAAGGCTGTGGCCGCATACGTTCTATCGCTCGGCCATCACTGATAACAGCAAGACCAAAGGCGGCCGGCGCCCTCGCGTTGCGGGTGCGCCGGCTCGTCGTTTGGGCAATCCTCGGCGGCTGCGGCGGGGCATCGGATCGAGCGCCTGCGGGCAGCGCGCCCACAGTACTTCGCCTCGGTCAGGACTCGATCGTTCTGGCCGCGGGTGCGCGCGTGGTCGACATCGGCGTGCGCATTGCCGCAGACAGTGTCGAGTTCTCGCCTGACAGCCTGACCGCGCACGCCGGCGACGTGCTGCGCTTCTCCGCACGTGACAACGGACCGCACGCACTGGTTTTCGATGAGCAGGCAACGGACTCCGCGGCGCGGGCCTTTCTGCAGGGAACAGCGCAGGTACGCAGCCTGCCGCTGCTGAACACCAGCTCGAAATGGATTGTCAGCCTCGCTGACGCTCCCGCCGGTTTCTACGCGGTGCGCTGTCTCACGCACGGTGGGCGCGCGGCGATCATGGTCGTGCTCGCTGGCCGGACCCGCTGAGCCTGCCTATGTTCGGCGCATGAAACGCATTGCCCTCATTCCTGGCGATGGGATTGGCGTCGAGGTGACGCGCCAGGCGATGAAGCTGCTCGCGCAGCTCGCCGAGGGTGGCCTGCCCATTGACACGACGGAATTCGATTTTGGCGCAGACCGTTATCTGAGCACGGGTTCCGCCATCACCGAAGAGGAAATGGCGCGACTCGAGCGCGAGTTCGATGCCATCTTCCTGGGCGCGATCGGCGATCCCCGCGTACCGGACAACGCACACGCGCGCGCCATCCTGCTGGGTCTGCGTTTCCGGCTCGATCTCTACATCAATTTCCGGCCCGCGCGACTGTACGACCGCCGCCTTTCGCCGCTGCGTGATGTGACGGAGAGTGATGTCGATCTCGTGATCTTCCGCGAGAACACGGAAGGCGTGTACGTCGGCATGGGTGGATTCCTGCGCAAGGGCACGCCCGATGAAGTCGCCATCGAAGAAGACATCAACACACGCCGCGGCGTCGAGCGCATCATCCGTGCGGCGTTCACGTATGCACGTGATCACGACCGGCGTGGTGTCACGCTGACGGACAAGGCGAACGCAATGCCGCACGCGGGCGGTTTGTGGCGCCGCGTGTTCGCGGAAGTGGCGCGTGAGTTTCCGCGACTGGCACACAACGCCGTCTACGCCGATGCACTGGCGCTCGATCTCGTGATGCGACCGGCGCGCTACGACGTCATCGTCGCACCCAATCTCTTCGGTGATCTGCTGAGTGATCTGGCTGCTGCGCTGGTGGGTGGTCTGGGCCTCGCGCCGTCCGCCAACCTGCACCCGGGCAGACCCGGCATGTTCGAGCCCGTGCACGGTTCCGCGCCAGACATAGCGGGAAAGGACTGCGCCAATCCGCTGGCCGCGATGCTGACAACCGCGCTGATGCTCGAGAGCCTGGGTTTCCCGGGCGAAGCCGCGCGCACGGAAGCGGCGGTGCGCGCAGCCATTCGTGATGGCCGACCACGCCGGACCTGGGCGGGACCATGGGCACCGAACAACTGGGCGACTGGATATGCGAACAAGTCACGCGGCCGGCCGGGGACTGAAGGAGCGGGGGCGCGCGCAGGGGGTATAGCTCAGGCTCCCGCGAGGGGAGCGGCGTGAATCCGTACCGATCGCAACCGGGGCCAGCGCCCCGCTCACTCGAAGACAACATGACCTCGCCAGGCAATTCCCGGGACGTCGTCTTTCTCTCCGGCCGCCGTACTCCATTCGGCACGTTCGGTGGCACACTGCGCGGCTTCAGCGCCACAGACCTGGGTGTGCACGCCGCGAAGGCCGCGATCGAATGCTGCCGGCGTGAGTGCGGACGCGGTGCAGCACGTGATCTTCGGCAACGCGCTGCAGACATCGGCGGACGCGATCTATCTCGCACGGCACGTGGGACTGCGCGCAGGCGTGCCGGTGGAGACACCTGCGCTGACACTGAACCGGCTCTGCGGTTCGGGTTTCCAGGCGATTGTGAGCGGCGCCGAGCAGATCATGCTGGGTGAAGCGGATGTGGTGTTGTGCGGCGGCGCCGAATCGATGAGTCAGGCGCCGCACATGGTGCGGGGCGCTCGCTGGGGCGACCTGCGACTCGGTGAAGCCGGCGGCATGTTCGAGGACCTGCTCTGGGCCGCCCTGACCGATCCCCTCTGCGGCCTGTCCATGGCGCAGACGGCGGAGCGGCTCGCCGAGCAGCGCGGCATAACGCGGGAACAGGCGGACTGCGTCGCGTTCCGCTCGCAGCAGCGAGCGAGGCAGGCCTGGGACGAAGGCCGCTTCGCCGTCGAAGTGGCTCCCATCATGGTGAAGACACGGAAGGGCGAAGTCGCATTCAACACCGATGAGCACATGCGGCCGGACACCACCATGGAAGGGCTGGCCGCGCTCCGGCCCTATTTCAAGAAGGACGGCCTGGTGACGGCGGGCAATGCCAGCGGCATTGGTGACGGCGCCGCCGCCGCGGTGATCGCGAGTGAAGCCTGGGCCGTGCAGCACGGTATGAAGCCGTTGGGCAGACTCGTGAGCTGGGGCGTGGTCGGCGTGCCGCCGGACATCATGGGCATCGGGCCGGCGCCCGCCAGTCGCAAGGCGCTCGCTCGCGCGGGGCTGACGCTGGAGCAGATGGATCTCGTCGAAGTCAACGAAGCGTTTGCGCCGCAGTACGCGGCGGTGGCGCACGATCTGGGTCTCGATGCGGAGAAGACGAACGTCGATGGTGGCGCCATCGCGATGACGCATCCGCTGGCCGCATCGGGCGCACGCATCACGATCCATCTGCTGCACGAGCTGCGGCGTCGTGGCGGTCGCTACGGCCTGGGCAGTGCATGCATTGGGGGCGGGCAGGGGATGGCGGTCATCGTGGAGGCAATGTCATGATCGAATGGCTGGCACCGATTGGCGTAGTCGCACTGACCACGATCGTCAGCAGCCTGCGCGTATTGCGCGAATACGAGCGCGGCGTGGTGTTCCGGCTGGGCCGCCTGCAGGCGGCCCGGGGGCCCGGCCTAGTGCCCATTCTGCCCTTCGGCCTGGACCGCATGGTGCGCATTCCGCTGCGCATCGTCGCCATGGATGTGCCGCCCCAGGACGTCATCACACGCGACAACGTCTCCGTGAAAGTCAACGCCGTCATCTACTTCCGTGTCAGTGATCCGGTGAAGGCAGTGGTGGTGATCCAGGATTACCTCTACGCGACCAGCCAGCTCGCGCAGACCACGCTGCGCAGCGTGGTGGGCCAGGCCGAGCTGGACCAGCTGCTGGCGGAGCGCGAACACTTCAACGACATCATTCGGCGCATCATCGACGAAGCTACGGATCCCTGGGGCATTGATGTGACGGCGGTCGAGATCAAGGACATCGATCTGCCGCAGGATATGCAGCGGGCGATCGCCCGGCAGGCGGAAGCCGAGCGTGAGCGCCGCGCCCGCGTGATCAACGCGCAGGGTGAGGTGCAGGCGTCGGAAATGCTGGCGCAGGCGGCGCGCGTCATCCAGCGCGAGCCCGCAGCCATTCAGCTGCGTTACCTGCAGACCGTGGCGGAAATCGCGACGGAGAACAATTCGACGACGCTGTTCCCGATTCCCATCGATCTGTTCCGCCCCTTCCTCGAGAAGATGACGGGGGGTGGCAGTGCGGAGGTGCCGGCGCCGCTGCCGCACGTGCTGCCCGCATCCACGACTGTGCCCACGCTTGCGCCCGGTACGGAGAAGGCGGAGCCGGTGCCGGTGAAGGCGAAGAGTGAAGACAAGGGCCGCTCCTGAGCGCTGCTGAGCGAAACGGGCCACCGTGAGCAGCAACGACCCAGGCGACACTGCCAAGCCGGCGATCACGCGGCGTGACTTCGAGGCGGTGATCCGGCGCGCAGCGGAATTGTCCGCTGACGAAGCGGCGGAAGACGAGACGCTCTCCGAAGACGAAGTCGTGCGCATTGCCACCGAACTGGGACTGCCCGCGAAGTACGTGCAGCAGGCCTTGTTCGAGCTGCCGCAGCTGGGCACGGAGTCAGGCGATCGCAGCACGTACTTCGGGCCGCCCGTGCTCACCGCGACACGCATCGTGCCCGCACGCTCCGACGATCTGCTGCGACGCATCGAGGACTATCTCACCACACGCGAGTATCTGCAGGTCGTGCGGCGGCGCAGCGATCGCGCGTTCCTCATGCCCGCGGAAGACGCGATCTCGAATCTGGCGCGCGGACTGCTGCGCCCGAGCCGGCGCTATCACATGTCGCGCGCGCGGCGCGTGGTCGTGAGCGTGCGCAGCATGGGCGAGAAGAGCGCCCACGTGCAGATCGCGCTCGACCTGAGCGAGCAGCGGCGAGGCGCGCTGCGCACGGGCTGGATCTTCGGCACACTCGGTGGCCTCGTGATCGGTGGCGGCGCGGTCGCGGCCGTCACCATGCTGAGTCTGCCATCGGTGGCGGAGATCGCGGCGCAGATCACGGCGTTCGCGGCCGGCTTCGCGGGCACGCTGAGCGGCGCGCTCACGGCTGCGCGCGCCGCCTATCGCTCGCGCATCGCGGGTGCCCGCTTCGAGCTGGAGGGTCTCCTCGACCGCGCCGAGCACGGCCAGTCGCTGGAACCGCCTCCCGCACCATGGCGCAAGCGACTGCAGCAGAAACTGCTCGGTCACGGGTGAACCGATCACAACAGCGCAAATCGAACAGGGAGATGATCATGCCGGAGATCCGACGGGTCGCCGTGCTCGGGTGCGGGCTGATGGGCAGTGGCATTGCGGAAATTGCCGCGAAGTCCGGTTACGAGACGCAGGTGCGTGAAGTGAATGACGCGCTCGCCCGCAGAGGGCGCGACAACATACAGAAGAGCCTGGACCGCGCCGTCGAGAAGGGCAAGCTCGAAGCCAGCGCACGCGACGCGGCCCTGGCCCGCATCCAGACCACGACCGCGCTCGAGGATCTGGCGGGCGCCGACATCGTCATCGAAGCGGTCACCGAAGACCTCGCCGTGAAGAGCGACATGTTCCGCACGCTGGATGGCGTGTGCGGTGCGGACACCATCTTCGCCAGCAACACCAGCTCACTGACGATTGCGAACATGGCGGCCGTGACGCGCCGGCCCGATCGCTTCGTCGGCCTGCACTTCTTCAATCCGGTTCCCGTCATGAAGCTGGTGGAAGTGGTGCGATCCATCGCCACCAGCACGGAGACATTCCGCCGCGCCTGCGAATTCGCGCGCTCGCTGGGCAAGGAGCCGGTCGAGGCCAAGGACACGTCGGGCTTCATTGTCAACCGCCTGCTCGTGCCCTACATGCTGGACGCCATCCGCTGCCTGGAGCAGGGACTCGCCAGCATCGAGGACATCGACAAGAGCATGACACTGGGCACCGGGTATCCCATGGGTCCGTTCACACTGGCGGACTTCGTCGGCATCGAGACGCTGCACGCCATTTCCGAGATCATGTTCGAAGAATTCCGCGAAGCCCGCTTCGCACCGCCGCCGCTGCTGCGGCGCATGGTCACGATGGGCTATTTCGGTCGCAAGACGAAGCGCGGCTTCTACGACTACACCGGTGAGAAGCCCTCGCCCGTGGATCTCGGGATCTGAGGGCTCTAACAGGCTGTTCGGGTCACACGGGCAGGAAGAAGAACGCGAGTCCCAGGATCAGGTAGACCGCAAGCAGCTGCACCCCTTCCATCCAGTGGCTTTCACCGTCCTGCACGGTGAAAGCCATGATGCCCACCGCAATGGCGACGGACAGCACCTCGAACGTCGAGAAGATCAGATCCATCGGCTGGGGCGCGATGAAGTAGCTGAGCAGCACCAGCAGCGGCGCCACGAACAGCGCAATCTGGATGGACGAGCCCACCGCGATGTTGATGGCGATGTCCATGCGGTTCCGGCCCGCCATGATCAGGGCGGTGAAGTGCTCGGCCGCATTGCCGATGATGGCGACCAGGATCACGCCCACGAAGATCTCGTTCATGTGGAACGATCCCGCTGCATCCCGCACCGTCTCCACCAGCAGCTCGCTCATGAAGGCCACGGCGATGGTAGCTACGGCCAGCACGAGGCCCGCACGCCACGCCGTCTGCAGCGACGGTCGCTGCTCGGGCGAGATCTCGTGACCGCGATAGAGATAGCGATGCGTCTTCAGCGTGAAGACCAGACTGGCGATGTACGTGAGCAGCAGGACGATGGCGATCTCCGTGCTCAACGTGGACTCCGGTGTGCCGGGCTCGCCACGCGCGATGACATGGAAGATCGCGGGCACCACGAGGCCGATGGTGCTCAGCAGCAGCATCGTCGTGCCCTGTGATGCAGCCACGGGATTGAAGCTCTGCTTCCGGTAGCGCAATCCGCCGTAGAACGCGCTGGCGCCGAACACGAGCAGGATGTTGCCGATGATGGATCCCGTGATGGAGGCTTTCACGAGGCTGTACAACCCGGCGCGCAGCGCGAAGACGGCGATGATCAGCTCGGCGGCGTTGCCGAACGTCGCAGTGAGCAGCCCGCCGATGCCCTCGCCCAGACGCTGCGCCAGCCTGTCCGTCGCCTGGCCCATGATGCCGGCCAGCGGAATGATCGCGATCGCGGAGGCAATGAAGATGAGCAGACCGCTGGCGTGAAGCAGCTGCAGCAACAGCGCGCCGGGCACGAACACCAGCAGCACGAGCAGCCATTTCTGGTCCGGCTTCAGCACAGTGAACATCCGGCGTGCGTGCGCTCTGGCCACGCTCACGGCAGATCGCTGGCGCGATGCAGCACCTGCGAATAACGGCGGTACTCCTCAGGGTGCGCGAGGTAGTCCTCCACCCAGATCTCGAAGGGCGGCAGCGGCAGCCGTCGCTCGAGGTCCTGTACGATGGTCATCGCGAGCTGAAAGCGGTCGCGTGAATGGAAATCGATGCGGCGGCCTTCGAGGCGCAATTCCACGAGCTCGCGGAAGTCCTCGGCCTCGAGCAGCGCGATGAGGTGCGCCACCTGGTCCAGCCGGTACGATGCGTACAGCGAGCGCAGCTGCGGCAGGGAGAGCGGTGCGCCGCCGGGGATGTCCGGCACCACGCCGGAACGCAGTCGATCCGCTGATGTGCGACGCAGCAGCTCCCGGAACCAGCGCTGCATGTCGGGTGAGTCGTCGCGCCGCTTCGCCTGGGTCTCGAGCGCGGATTCCAGCAGCGCCATGACCAGCGGTCGGCCCAGGCCGCGCGCGCGCGCATCGACTTCCTCTTCCGAAGGCTCGATGAAGAGATCCGCAGTGCGCACTTCGGACAATTCAGCCTGTGCGTCGGACGCGCCGCGGAACGAGAAGTAGCCTCGCCAGTGCCCATCCACGCGCTGATACGTGATGAGGAACGCGGTCCAGCGCGCACCTTCTTTTTCCAGAAAGCAGAACGACCGGCAACGCGAACGCGTGATGCCGGCCTCGGGACCATACGGTAACGGGGTCGTCGCGGGATTGTCGGGATGCGTCGGCGGGCGCATCGATTCCTCCGTCGGGCTCGAGCGGAGGAACGATCGATCGGACTCGAGGACGGCTCTCGTCGAGATCCGTGAGATCCGCTCAACCACCCTCAAGCGTGTCCCACGGTAATGGCTGCTCCGGGGAGCGTCAAGCGCAGAATCTGCGTGCATTCGCGCAGTGCGCGCGAACGCGGGAATTGCAGAAACACGGGCATCATCACGATGTGTTTTTCGTGCATTGCTGCGAGTGAAGTATGAGTTCCCATGGGCGTTTGGGTGCATCAAACCATCCGTTTCGCAAGTCAAGGAACAGTGCACTTTTGTGTCACAGCGGCTGGGCGGGCGATGCTGCAAGTTGTGTCGTCGCAATGAGATACGTGTAACGAGTTACAGGCGTTGCGGTTACGAGAACGCTTGACGCATGAGAGTGTGCCGCGTATTTTGGGCGGCGCTTGCGGACGAACGAAGCGGTGACGCGGACGATCGGATCGAGCCGCCGCCCACCTTGCGATAAACAACCAAGCTACAACACGAGAGAGGTCCTGAGCGAAGGCCTATGTGGGATACTTGCGCCGTCGAACTGCGTGTGCAGCTACCGAGGCCGGTAGCGGTGGCCGTGGAGGAGGTACAGCGTCGGGATCCGGAGATGTTGTCACGGATACTGACATACGCGGTTGCGCGACGAACGATATTCGATCATCTGACGGCGCGAGAAGAGGCTGTGGAACGTGAGGGGCTGGGATCCGGCGAGGCTTGACGCTGGAGGTGGGGCGGGGCAGGTTGAGAGGAAGTCAATGGGCGGGGGCGGTCACGTCGGGCGAGTCGAGCGGTCCGACGTCCCCGGCACCATGGCGAAACCGTCACCTGGAGTGGAGAGATCATTCTCCGATTCGGATGGGGCGCGGGCCGTTGGCCCGAGCGCCAGTGACGATCGGGTTCTGCGAGCCAAGTATCTCGACTGGTGTTCAGCGCGAATCGCGGAGCGGTTCCTTCAGTTGACGCCGGACGAGATCTACGAGCTTGCGCAGCAGGCGTCGCGCGAACGGACAACCGTGCCGCGCGGCGCCATTGTCGCATCAGGGGCCGCAGTGGATACGGCTGCGCCATGGGCGCGCGATGCCGAGCCGGTGGAGTCGTTTCGCTGGATCGTGGAGCGCGTGACGGAAGTACTCGCGTCTACAGTGCCGCTGCCGGACTTCGAGGAGTGGGTCGCGTCGTATCGCCGCTCGCCCGGGCGCTACGACGACGAGCTGCTGGGCTTCTGGAAAGAAGCGACGTGACGCTTCAGTGGTCGCTTTCCACGTTGCGTGTGAGATTCCACCAGGTACCGACCATGGCGCCGATGCCGGCAGCGGCGAGCAGGATCCCGACGAGTCCCCAGGCGATGCCCCAGTCGGAGCGCTGATTCGAGAAGCCGCGCACCGAACTCCAGAGCGAGGTCGCGGACATCAGCAGCCAGAGCAGGCCGACGCCGAAGCCTGCGCCCAGTGCGACGGTGTTCTGTGGCGGCGACGAATCCATGGTCACGATTCCTGTGTTGTGGCGACGGGCGGCAATATAGACCGGGTCGGAGCCGGTGCAAGAGAGGCTCACGCGCAGGGCTCGGACGGGCGGACACGAAGGAGGCATGAGGTAATGGCGATCGAGATGGCGCGTCTGCCAGAGGGCACGCGGGTGCGTGTGATGTTTTCGACGATTCCACAGGATCCGGCGCTGATCGGGCGCATGGGCACGGTCGTGTGGGCCAGCGACTACGAGGCGAGCCGACTCGGTGTGATGCTCGACGGTGAAGAGGAGACGCGTGTGTTCGCGCCGGAGGAACTGGAAGTGATCGAGCAGGTGCCGTTGCCGCCGGAGAGGCAAGCGGCAAAGTCACGGCCGGCCCTGCCCTGAGGCAGGCCGGCCGGGCGCCGAACCTGAACGAGCCGGGTCGCACGGACCCGGCTTTCGCATTTCAGAACGGCAGGTCGTCATCCTCCGAATCGAATGGCGATGCGGCCTGTGGTGCAGGCGAAGCCGGCTGGCGCGCGCGGCGAGGCGCGGAGGAATCCATGCCTGCCGCCATGCCGCCGCCGGACTGGCCGCCGAGCATCACCATTTCGGTGACGCGAATGTCGGTGAAGTAGCGGACGTTGCCCTGATCGTCCTGGGACTGCGAATACTCGATGCGTCCCTCGACGTAGAGGCGGTCTCCCTTGTGCACGTACTGCTCGACGAGGTCGGCGAGCCGGTCCCAGAAGTTGAGCCGGTGCCACTCGGTTTTTTCCTGGGTCTGCCCGTTGCGATCATTCCACGTACGATTCGTGGCAAGCGAGATCTTGGCCACCTTCACGCCGGACGGCACGGTACGCACGTCGGGTTCGTTGCCGACGTTGCCGATGAGCATGACCTTGTTCAGGGAACGACTCATGGATTCCTGCCGCGGTTGGAGTACGCCGGAAAATTAGCCATTGTCACGAGCCCCGTCCATGGCGCTCCGTGTCAGCGCCCGGCCGTGGCGGCGAGGGCGGCCTCGTAGTAGGCCTGCTGCAGGCGACGCGCGATCTCACCCACTCGACCTTCTCCCACGGGCCTGCCATCCAGACGTGTAATGGGCATGATCTCCGTGGTGGTTCCGGTCAGGAACAGCTCCTCGATGTCATTGAAGCGTTCGAGCAGAATCGGCGCCTCGCGCGTGCGCATACCGAGTTCGCCTGCCAGCTCGAGCACGAAGCGCCGCGTGATGCCGCCGAGTATGTAGTTGCACTCCGGATAGGTGACCACAGCACCGCCGATCACGCCCATGAAATTCGAATGGGACGCTTCGATGAGCACGCCGTCGCGCACGAATATGGCTTCGAACGCGCCCGCCTCCTTCGCCTGCTGGTTGGCGAGGACATTGGGCAGCAGTGCCACCGACTTGATGTCGCAGCGGCTCCAGCGCGTGTCGGGCACGGTGATGACCGGTACGCCGTGCGCGAAATGCTCGGCGGCCGGTCGCGGGAACGGTTTCGTGGATACGTAGATGGTCGGCTTCGTGCCGGGCTCCGGAAACGCGTGCTTGCGAGGCGCCTCGCCGCGCGTGACCTGGATGTAGATGATGGCATTGTGTTCGCGCAGCTCATTCTCCGCGAGCAGTCGCTCCGCGATCTGCACGATGCCCTCCGCTGCGCCGGGGTCAATGCGAATGGCGGCGAGGCCGCGCTGCAGGCGGCCGATGTGATCCTCGGGGAGGAACGGCCGGCCACCGTACACGCGGATCACTTCATAGATGCCATCGGCAAAGAGGAAGCCGCGGTCGTCAATGGAGACGCGCGCCCCGGCGTGGTCAATGAAACTGCCATTCAGGTAAACCAGCATGCGTGCTCTCCGAGCGAGTGAACCGGAACGATGCCGTGCGCCTCGCGTGCACGGCAAGGCGAGTCGTGGGTCAAGGGAGGGCGCGCACGGCGTTGATGAAGCGCTGCGCCCGCTCAGCCTCGACGCCGCTTCCGGCGACGCCGTCTTTCTGCAGCGTGCTGCCCACTATGGCGCCATCGCAGAGTGGCAGCAGGCTGGCCACGTTGTCGCAGTCGAGGCCACTGCCGATCCACAGGGGCGTGCCCGCAGTGGCACGGCGCACCGCGAGCAGGTGCGCGGGATCAGGCGGCTGGCCTGTGGCGGGCCCGGACACGATGAGCGCATTGGCCAGGCCGCGATCGCGCGCGTCGCGTGCCTCGGCCGCGATGTCGTGGCCCGGTGGCAGAATCGCGTGTTTGACCGCGACATTGGCGACGATGCCGCACTGCAGCCCGAGGCGGGCACGCATGCGCAGTGTGTGGTACGCGCGTCCGCGAATCCAGCCCTGGTCCGTGAGCAGCGCGCCCGAGTGCACGTTCACGCGCATGAACTCGGCGCCCGTGGCCGCGGCAATGGCGAGCGCTGCGCGCGCGTCGTTGCGCAACACGTTGACGCCCGCGGGCAGCGGCACGGTGCGGCGGATCTCGTGGATGACCACGCCCATGGCCGCCACGGTTTCGGCGGGCACACGCGACGGGAAGAACGGCGCATCGCCGAAGTTCTCGATGAGCAGCGCCTGGAATCCGGCCTGCTCGAGCAGCCCGGCATCCGCGAGTGCGCGATCGATGACCGTGCGCATGGAGCCGGCCCAGCGCGGCGCGCCGGGCAGCGGCAGCAGGTGCACCATACCGACGAGAGGTCGCGGGCCGGGCAGGTTCATGCGGAAGAATATAGGTGGGACGAGGCCTGCGCGTCGCGGGTTGCCGCGGCGGGTGGGTGGGTCGTAACCTCGGGCGCACTGTCGAACGAGCGAGGCGTCAGACATATGGTCGGGTCGAAGGAATGAGTGACGGGGATCGCGGGTTTCCGCTGCGCTCCGTCGTGCATGAGCGGCGTCTGCCGAACGGTCTCACCGTGCTGGTGGCGGAGGATCGCAGGGCGCCCGTCGTCGCGGTGGTGACGCACGTGAACGCCGGCTACTTCGATGAGCCTGATGCGCTGGCCGGCATCAGTCACGTGCTGGAGCACATGTTCTTCAAGGGCACGGCCCGGCGGGGTCCCGGCGACATTGGCAGGGAAACGAAGGCGCTGGGCGGGTACCTCAATGCCGGCACCATCTACGATCACACGTCCTACTACACGGTGGTGCCGTCGGCCGCGCTGCAGCAGGCGCTGGACATCCAGTCGGACGCGCTGCGCAATTCCGTGATCGATGCGGGCGAGCTGGAGCGCGAGCTGCGCGTGATCATTCAGGAGGCCAGGCGCAAGCTGGACTCGCCGGGCGCCGTGGCCCGGGAAACCCTGTACGAGATCATGTTCGATGCCCACCGCATGCGCCGCTGGCGCATTGGCACGGAGGCGGTGCTGTCGGGGTTCACGCGCGCGCACGTGCTGCGCTTCTACCAGCAGCTCTACCGCGCTCCAAACATCGTGTTATGCATTGCCGGCGATGTCCGGGCGGAGCACACGTTCGCGCTGGTCGAGCAGTACTACGGCGACATGCCGGCGGACCCGCCGGAGCGCACGCCCGGACCGCCGGAGCCCGCGCACGACGACTTCCGGTTCCGCGACCTGTCGGGTGATATCCGGCAGACGCACGTGGAATGGGGCTGGCGCACGCCCGGCGCGCTGCACGCGGACACAGCACTGCTGGACCTGGCGGCCTCGGCACTGGGTCAGGGGCGGGCGGCGAGGCTGTACCGCGGTGTGCGCGAGTGCGGTCATGCGACCGAGATCGGCGCGTCCAATTACTCGCCCCGTGATCTGGGCGTGTTCGGTATCAGCGCAGTGACGCCGCCCGCCGATGCGGAGCGTGCGCTGGATGCGACGCTTGGTGTGCTCCAGGCCGCGCGCGCTGAACCGCCGACGCTGCGCGAGCTGCACCGGGCACGCAACATCTTCGAGGCGAGGATGGTGCGCCGCTTCGAGACGGTGGAAGGCCAGGCGTCGCTGCTCGCGGAATGGCAGGCGGAAGGCGACTGGCGGCTCTTCGCGATGTACTGGGACCAGCTGATGACGGCGGGCCGCGACGATCTGGCGCGCGTGCTGCAGCAGTGGCTGGATCCGGATCACGCGTCCGTGCTGGTCTACCGGCCGGCGTCGGAGCCGGCCGTCGCGTGGAGCGCGCAGCGCGCAGTGATGCCGTGGACGCCGCCGGCCGAGGACGAAGTGGCGCCGGCACGGGAAGCGCGTCGTCGTCCCCTAACAGGACGTTTGGAAGAAGACGGCGTGCACTTCTACGAGGCGGCGAACCTGCGCGCCGTCGTGCTGCCCAGGCGGGAAGTGCCGCTGGTCTCCGTGGCCGTGTGCTTCGCGGGTGGCGGCAACGAGGAAAACGAGGCCAGCGCCGGACTCACGTCGCTCATGGCGAGAACGACCATCAAGGGGACGGCGACGCGCTCGGCCGCGGTGCTGGCGGAGGCGATCGAATCGCTGGGCGGCGCACTGCTGCCGGCAGTAGCGCCCGATACGCTGCAATGGATGCTCTCCCTGCCGTCCCGCCATCTGGAGGCAGGGCTGGGCCTGCTGGCGGACATTGTGTACGAGCCGGTGTTTCCGCAGGCCGAGCTGGAGCGCGAGCGAAGCGCTGCGTTGAGCGAGATACAGCTGCTGCGCGATGATATGGGCCGGTTCCCGCAGCGCCTCTTCCTGGAGACCGCATTCGCCGGCGATGCCTACGGGCAATCGCTGCAGGCGATCGAATCGTTTCTGCGCAATGCGGCACGCGACGCAATGGCAGACTGGCACGGGCGCGTGGTACGGGAGCGCGCGCCACTCGTCCTGGTCGTGGGCGATGTCGATGCGGATGCGGCGGCAGAAATGGTGGCGGCCCGCTTTGCGGGGGCGAGCAGCGAAACACCGGGCACACCCGCGCCAGTCCGCTGGCCGGATGGTCCCCGGCAGAACGTGATCGAGAGGCGCACGGCTCAGACGGCACTGGTGCTCGGGTTCCCGGGACCGGATCGCAACCATCCGGACGCGGATGCGCTGCGCGTGTTGTCGGCGGCCATAGGCGGATTGGGTGGCAGGCTGTTCGAGGAGCTGCGCAGCCGGCGGTCGCTGGCGTACACGGTGGCGGCGTATCCGTTCGCATGGCCGCGCGCCGGCGCGTTCGTCGCTTACATTGCTACGTCGCCGGAGCGCGAGGATGAGGCGAGGCAGGCACTGGTCGCGGAGCTGTGCCGGCTGGCCGAGGCGCTGCTGCCCGAAGCCGACGTGGTGCGTGCGCGCAGCTACCTGATCGGCAGTCGCCAGATCGCGCTGCAGAGCAATGGCGCGCGCATGGCGGAGCTGGGCGCCGCGCTCATGTTCGGGTCGGGACTCCGCGAGATCCGTGAGTTCGAAGCCCGCGTCAGCGCGGTGACACCCGAGCGCATCCGCGACGCGGCGGCGCACTGGTTCGACCGCACGCGCATTGTCGAAGGCATCGTGCGCGGCACGGGCGGGGCGCGCTGACGCGCGCTTCCGGGGGCGCGCGAGGCGGACAGGCTGGCGCGTGATAAACACGACATTTCCAGACAACAACCGAAACGGTGGGCGAGCATGACGGACGGCAACGCGATCAGGGTCGAGATTGCGGACGGCATCGCGCGGGTCACGGTGAACCGGCCGGAGAAGCTCAACGCGCTGAACGCGGCCATCGTGGGCGAGCTGGGCGCGGCGTTCCACGCGCTGGCGGCGGATGCAGCCGTGCGTGGCGTCATCCTCACGGGCGCCGGCGAGAAGGCGTTCGTGGCGGGCGCGGACATTGGCGAGCTGGCCACGATGGGCCCGCTAACAGGCGTGCAGGTGTCGCGCCAGGGCCAGGACGCGTTCCGCTTCCTGGAGACGATGCGCAAGCCCGTGCTGGCGGCGGTGAACGGGTTCGCGCTGGGGGGCGGGCTGGAGCTGGCGCTGGCGTGTCACCTGCGCATGGCCTCGAGCAACGCGCGCTTCGGCCTGCCGGAGGTCAAACTCGGGATTATCCCCGGCTATGGCGGGACCGTGCGGCTGCCGCGCGTGGTGGGACGCGGTCGAGCGCTCGAGCTGATTCTCACGGGCGAGATGATCGATGCGCAGGAGGCGTGGCGCATCGGACTTGTGAATCGCGTGGTCGAGCCGGCGGCACTGCGCGACGAATCCAGCGCGCTCATGACGCGCATCGTGGCCAATGGGCCGGTGGCACTGGCACTGGCACTCGAGTCCGTGGATCACGCGGCCAGCGTCTCGACGGAGAACGCACTGCGGCTGGAGTCCGATCTGTTCGGGCTGCTGGCGAGCACGGAGGACATGCGCGAAGGCATGCAGGCGTTCCTGGAGAAGCGTGCGGCGCGCTTCCAGGGACGTTGAGGGGGCGCGGCGCTCGCCAGGTCGCGCTCTGGTAGCTGTGCCCCGCGGCTGGTAGATTGCGCACGGTCTCCCATGAGCGAAGCCGTTCCCGCGCTGGTCTGCCGGCGACTCCGGTTGCGACAATTCCGCAATTTCCCCGAGCTCGAGCTGGAAGTGCCGCGAGCCGGTGTCGCGATCATTGGTGACAACGGCTCCGGCAAGACGAATCTCCTGGAATCGCTGTACTACCTGGAAATATTCCGTTCCTTTCGCGGTTCGCCGGACGAGCAGATCGTCCGGTTCGGCGGCGAGGCGTTCCACATCCGCGGCGAATTCGAGGACACGGCGAACGGGGACGTGCTGGAGATCACGGCAGCGTTCGAAACGAAGACGCGCACCAAGCGGGTGACCGTGAACGGCGCGGAGCCGGAGCGACTGGGCGATGCGATCGGTCGCGTGCGCGTCGTGATATTTTCGCCGGGCGATCTCTCGATTGTCGCGGGCGGGCCGGCGGAGCGCCGTCGCTTTCTCGACATCGTGCTCTCGGTCAACGTGCCCGGCTATCTGCCGGCTCTGCAGCGCTACCGGCAGGCGCTGCGCCAGCGCAATGCGGTGTTACGCTCGGGCGGATCCGGCGCGTTGCTGTCGGCGTGGGATGGGGCATTCCTGGATGCAGGTGCGCGCATTGCGTGCGAGCGTGCACAGTGGATAGCCGGGCAGGCGCCGGGCTTCGCGCGGCGCTACTGCGCGGTAGGCGATGGCGCGGTGGCCCGGCTGGCGTACAGGCCGGGATTTCGTACAGGCGAAGGCGCCGCGACAACGCTCGAGGCGCTGCGTGCTGCGCTCGCCGCCGATGCGGAGCGCGCGGCGCAGCGCGAACGCGAGCGCGGCATGACGCTGGCGGGGCCGCATCGCGATGATGTAGCGATCCTGACGAGCACGGCGGAAGGCGATGTCGACCTGCGCGATTATGGCTCTGGCGGACAGCTGCGCACGGCAGCCATGGCGCTGCGCATGATCGAAGCGGAATCGGCGCGCACGGCGAGGGGCAGCGCGCCACTCGTGCTGCTGGACAATGTTTTCGCGGAGCTGGACGCCGGGCGCTCCCGCCGCATTCTCGAGATGCTGGAAACAGAGGGACACGGACAGGTGATTCTGACTGCGCCCAAGGAGTCCGACATACAGCTGCGCGCCGTGCGCGGCGCCATTGCTTCCCTGCCACGGCTGGCGATCCGTGCCGGGCAGGTATCGGTATTCGCATGAAGGGTCGCTTCACGAAACTCTCGGAAACGCTGGGCGAGTACATTGCGCGCTCGGGCCTGAAGTCTCGCCTGGACGAGGCCAGCATTGTGCCCGAATGGGCGGAGCGGGTAGGCCCGGCCATCGCCGCGGTCACACAGCCGCAGACCGTGGCGAGAGGTGTGCTGGTGGTGGCAGTGCGCTCCAGTGCCTGGCTCATGGAATTGCACATGATGGAGCGGGAAATCGTGCGCCGTCTGAACGCCGGCCGGCAGATCGGCCGGATCCAGCGCATCCGCTTCGTCATGATGGATCCGGAGTACAACCCGCGACGGATTCGGGGGTATTAAGCCAGTCTGTTTGCGCAGACCAGCAGGCTCAGTTCGACAAGCTGACGGGGTCCATGGCAAATACGGAAAACACAGGCGACGAATATACCGCCGGGCAGATTCAGGTCCTCAAGGGTCTGGAGGCTGTGCGCCGGCGGCCGGGCATGTACATCGGCTCGACCGGACCGCGCGGTCTGCACCACCTCGTCTACGAGGTAGTGGACAACTCGGTGGACGAGGCGCTGGCCGGATACTGTTCGCGGATCGATGTGGTGATTCACGAAGACAACTCAATCACCGTCGTCGATGACGGGCGCGGCATTCCCGTGGACATCCATCCCGACGGAGAAGAAGCCGGGCGTCGAAATCGCAATGACGATGCTGCACGCGGGCGGCAAATTCGACAAGTCGAGCTACAAGGTGTCGGGCGGGCTGCACGGCGTGGGTGTCAGCGTGGTGAACGCACTGTCCGAGTGGCTGGTGGTCAATGTGCGCCGCGATGGCAAGGACTATCGCCAGAAGTTCGCGCGCGGCGAGAAGCGCAGCGAGCTGGAAGTGGTGGGCAAGTCGAAGCACACGGGCACCACGGTCACGTTCCGCGCGGATCCCACGATCTTCGAAGAAGTGCGCTACGACTTCGACATCATCGCCAACCGGCTGCGCGAGCTGGCATTCCTGAATCGCGGGCTGCGCATCACGATCGAGGACCAGCGCAAAGACACCGGCGGGCCGCGTCGCGACGAGTACTTCTTCAAGGGCGGCATCAACGAGTTCGTCGAGTTCCTGCGGGGCGGGCGCAAGCCGCTGCACCCGAAGCCCGTCTTCATCGAAGCGACGCGCGAAGAAGCCGACATCGAGGCGTCGCTGCAATACGATGACGGCTACAACGAGAACACGTTCACGTTCGTCAACAACATCAATACGCACGAGGGTGGCACGCACCTGACGGGCTTCAAGGCGGCGCTCACGCGCACGCTCAATGATTACGGGCGCAAGAACAATTTCCTGAAGAGGGACGAAGACACGCTGTCAGGCGAGGACGTGCGTGAAGGATTGACGTGCGTGCTCTCGGTGAAAGTGCGCGAGCCGCAGTTCGAGGGGCAGACCAAGACCAAGCTGGGCAACTCGGAAGTGCGGGGCGCGGTCGAGCAGGTGGTGAACGAAAAGCTCTCCGCATTCCTGGAAGAGAATCCGCCCGTCGCCCGCGTCATCATCGAGAAGGCACTGCAGGCGGCGCGCGCACGCCTCGCCGCGCGCAAGGCGAGAGAGCTGGTACGTCGCAAGAACGCGCTCGAGGGCATGGTGCTGCCGGGCAAGCTGGCGGACTGCTCGATCCAGGACCCGGCTCTGTGCGAGCTGTACCTGGTCGAGGGAGACAGCGCAGGCGGCAGCGCCAAACAGGGCCGCGATCGCGCCTACCAGGCCATCCTGCCCCTGCGCGGCAAGATCCTCAACGTGGAGAAGTCGCGCCTCGACAAGATCCTCTCCAATGAGGAAATCCGCACCATCATCGCAGCCATTGGCACGGGCATTGGTGAAGACGAGTTCAATCTCACGAATGCGCGCTACGGCAAAGTCATTCTCATGACCGACGCCGATGTGGACGGCAAACACATCCGCACGCTGCTGCTGACCTTCCTCTACCGCCACATGCGCCAGCTCATCGATGCCGGCATGATCTACATCGCGCAGCCACCACTCTACCGCGTGGCACGGGGCAAGGAAGAGCACTACGCGTATTCGGACCCGGAGCGCGAAGCCCTGATGGATCGACTGAACGGCAAGGAGAGCAACCGCAGCATCACGGTGCAGCGCTACAAGGGCCTGGGCGAGATGAATCCCGAGCAGCTCTGGAAGACCACCATGGACCCCGAGACGCGCACCATCCTGCGCGTCACCATGGAAGATGCCGTCGAAGCCGACCAGGTCTTCACCACGCTCATGGGTGACGAAGTCGAGCCGCGCCGCGCGTTCATCGAGAAGAACGCCAAGTTCGTGAAGGTGCTGGATGTCTGACGCCGCCGTTGGCGGCGTCGGTTGCTGGGGCTGGGGCTCGGGCTGGTTGGTGGGAACGGATCGGACGGATTGAACGGCGTTGCTCGCGCTGGTTGCTGGGGCTGGTTGCCCGGGAACGACTAACAGGTAGCTGAGCACTCCACATGCGGTTGTTCCTTGCTGCGCCGCCACGCACATCGCAGGTGTGCGCCACGCTACTATCGGCGTTGCCTGAATCGACTGCTGCTCGTCTAACCGGTGGTTACTCCAGGTCTGTGGTCCGTTCCCGAGCAACCAGCCCCAGCAACGAGCGCCAGCAACGCAGTTGATCCGTCGACCGAGCCCGAGCCCAGCCCCAGCAACGCCGTCCCAGAGAGAATCCGTCGCTACGCTTCCTCAATGAGATCGGCGTACACGGGATTCGTGATGACGTTGCCGGAATCGTCGATGACCTGGCGGTCCCAGGGGAAGATGGGAGTGGCGGCGGTTTCGAGGGCGTAGAAGTCGGGGCGATAACCGCCGACCTTGACGAGGCTGGTCGCGGTTTTCAGTTCGGCGGGATTCACCTGGCGCAGCGCATTCAATGCGATGCGCAGGGTGTCGCCGGAGGTGCAGATTTCGTCGACCACGAGAACGCGCTTGCCGGCGGCCTCCATGGGTGCTGCGGAAAAGATGCGGGGGCGCGCGCGGACGCGAGCGCCGGCACTGTCGCGGCTGATCTTCAGCGAATGGAAATCGCAGCGCAGGATGGAGGCGACCACCGCGCCCGGAATGACACCGGCCTTGGCAATGCCGACGACCACGTCGGGGCGGTAACCGGCGCTTGCGACCCGCACTGCGAGCACGCGGCACAACTCGCCGAAGAACTCCCAGTTCAGCTCGAGGATGTCAGTCTCGGGCATACCGCGAGCGCGCTTCGAGTACAAGGAGCGAGGCTGTGCCATGAGACCTTCCCGAGTGCACGGGCCACCGACTGAAGGGAACCCAACATAGCGTCGGCGTGGCGGCGGGGGAAGTCGCGGGGCGAGGTTGACGCGGCCCCGTGCGCGGGACAGAATCGGCGCTGCGGCAACTGCTGCGATCGCGGCATCAGCGCGTCGCCCGTAGCAGGGAATCAGGAACGCAGACACGGGAATCGAGCGAAACGTGGCGGACCGGAAGCAGGCCGATCAGCGACTCGAGTCGAGTTTCGCAACGCGGGGTCTGGCAGACACGCGCGAGGCGTATCGCGCCGTGCTGCGCGCATTGAAGACGCGTGATGCCGAGGCGTTCGCACGGGCCGCGCAGCACTACGAGCAGGACGTGGTGCCGCGGCTGGAGAGCGCCGTGGATCCGGTGGATGTGTGGATCGACTACGGTCGAGTGCTGGGCGAGCTGACCGGCGCGGGTCGCATGACCGCGATCGAATGCGACGGGCCGCGCGGCGCCATACCGCGCGCCGCTGGCTGCCGGCGACATGGTTCTGTTCCTGCTGGAAGAAACGCGGGCCGGCAGCTTTGCCGCGGTGCTGCCGGTCGAGCCCTCGGCGGCGCAGCGTGCCACGCTCGGGCTGCTGGTGGAAGGACGACTCGGTCTGTAGCGTCGGGGGCGCGCTCGCGCGATCAGCCTTTCGCCATCGAGTCGAGGAATTCCTTGTTGGTCTTGGTGCGGCGCATGCGATCGAGCAGGAACTCGAGCGCTTCGGCGGGCGGCATGTCGGCGAGGAAGTTGCGCAGCAGATAGACACGGTTGAGCTCGATCTCGTCGAGCAGCAACTCTTCCTTGCGTGTGCCGGAGCGATTGATGTCGATCGCCGGGAAGATGCGTTTGTCCGCGATGTGGCGGTCGAGCACGACTTCCATGTTGCCGGTGCCCTTGAACTCCTCGAAGATCACTTCGTCCATGCGCGAGCCGGTTTCGATCAGCGCCGTGGCGATAATGGTGAGTGAGCCGCCCTGGTCGATGTTGCGCGCGGCGCCGAAGAAGCGTTTGGGTTTGTGCAGTGCGTGCGCATCGACACCACCGGACAGGATCTTGCCGGAGTGCGGCACCACCACGTTGTACGCCCTTGCCAGACGCGTGATGGAGTCGAGCAGGATGACGACATCACGCCCGTGCTCGACGAGTCGCTTGGCCTTTTCGATCACCATTTCCGCGACCTGCACGTGGCGGTCGGCGGGCTCATCGAACGTGGAGGAAATCACCTCGCCGCGGACGTGCTCCTCCATGTCCGTGACTTCCTCGGGGCGTTCGTCAATCAGCAGCACGATGAGATGCACGTCAGGATGGTTTTCGATCACCGAGTTGGCGATCTTCTGCATCAGGATCGTCTTGCCCGCCTTGGGCGGTGAGACGATCAGGCCGCGCTGTCCCTTGCCAATGGGCACGACCAGATCCATGAGACGCATGGAGAGGTCGCCGGTTTCGTTCTCCAGCTTGATGCGGCTCTCGGGGTAGCGCGGGCGCAGGTTGTCGAACGCAATGCGATGCTTGGCGCGTTCGGGATCATCGCCATTGACCTGCTCGACCTTCAGCAGTGCCAGGTAACGCTCGCCCTCCTTGGGCGGTCGCACCTGACCGAGCACCGTGTCACCGGTGCGCAGGTCGAAGCGCTTGATCTGCGACGGGCTGACATAGATGTCATCAGGGCCGTAGAGGTAGTTCCAATCCTGCGAGCGCAGGAAGCCGTAGCCTTCCGGCAGGATCTCGAGCACACCTTCGCCGCGCAGAACGACGTCGCTGTCCAGCAGATTCTGCTCGATGCGGAAGATCAGATCCTGTTTCCGCAAACCGGAGTAGTTCGCGATGTTGAGCTCCTCCGCCATCGAGTGCAGTTCCGCGATGGATTTGCTCTTCAGCTCAGCGATGTCCACGGTTTGTTGGCTCCGAATGTCGTGGTTAAGCATGGTGCAGTGTGCGGAGGCGGGCGGATGGAGTCCGTGCGCCTGAGTTCAAGGGTCTGAGATATAGGCTGGAGCTATGGCGCGCGACCGCGCCTCCGAGTCGGGAAGGTTCATTGTCGTGGTGACGCGGTAGTGTAGCACGGCGCTGGCGGCGGGTCAAGAGTGGGGACACCGCGCAGGGGCGGCAGCCGCCGGAACGGGCGGGCAGGCCCGGTAGCGGGTGTGCGGCGCATGTCACACGCCGTGCGTCTCGCCTTGACAGTTGCCATGATGGGAGAAAAAGTTGGCGGGTCGGCGGTGCTCCGCCGGTGCAACGCGATGGAGGCGTGGATGGCTCGTCACAACAGAGTGGGGCGCGGCACCGATCAGCGGGGCGCGGACTACGCGATCAGTTATCCGCCCGACTGGCTGCACCAGGTGAAGGTGACGCGCACGCTGGAGAACGGACGGCAATCCACGAAGACGTTGTTCCGCAATCCGGAGCCGCTGGCGAAGCGACCGGGAGCGAAGGTGCGGACGCGCGTGATGTCGCGTAAAGAGAATCTCGAGTTCGAGATCGATGTGCACGATCCGCACGGCATCGTCACGCGCATTGTGGTAGAGACCTCGCGACCGGAACGTGGTGGTGATGGAGCGTGCATCCAGTTCACTTTCGATGATCACAAATCGACGAAGCCGGCGCGCAGGCGACCGTCCGGCTGAGGGCCGTTCGCCCTTTGCCGGCTGCCGGACCTCACCTCTGCCCCGCGCGGCGATCCCGGGCGCTGCCGTCCGGATGACATGATCCGACTCGGTCATATCGACTTCAGCAATTGCGTGCCGGTCCATGCGCGGCTGCTCGAGCGGCAGCGGCCCGAGGGGATCGAGCTGGTCATGGGCATGCCATCCGATCTGAATGATGCGCTGCTCATCGGCCGCGTGGATGTAGCACCGTGTTCCAGCATCGAATATGCGCGACACGCCGACGAGTACACGCTGCTGCGCGATCTGGCGATCGGCTCGGAAGGCGAAGTGGGCAGCATCCAGCTGGAGAGCGCGGTGCCTATCGACGCGTTATCCGGATGCGAAGTTTGGCTGCCGACGGCATCCGCGACTTCGGTGGTGCTGCTGCGCATTCTGCTGGAGAAGCGTTTTGGCGTAGTGCCGCGCTACGCGTGGTTCCACCAGGCCGACGCGGGCGATCCGGTGGGTGTACGCGCGGCCGCAGTGCTGCGCATTGGCGATGTGGCGCTGCGCCGTGTCGTGCCCGCGGATCGCGTGGTGCTGGATCTGGGCCAGGCGTGGTCGGAATGGACGGCGCTGCCCTTCGCCTATGCGGTGTGGCAGGTGCGCGCAGGTGCGCCGGCGGCCGAAGTGGAGCGGCTGCACCAGACCCTGCTGGAGTCGCGCGCCTTCTTCTACGAGCACGCAGAGGACCTGGCGCAGCGCCACTCGGCGCGCTACGGCCTCTCGGCCGAGCGCATGCTGCGCTACTGGCGCTCACTGCGCTACACGCTCGACGCACGCATGCAGGAGGGGCTGCTGCACTTCTTCCGGCTGGCCGCGGAACTGGGCGAGGCGCCACTGGTGCAGGAACTGCACTGGTTCAGCGCCGGCGGTTCGCCCGCTGGCTGAGATTCGGGTGGACGGCCTGCGGCCGGGCGGGGTAACTTCATGGCCATGAGGTCGGCCTGGGAGGTTCCGGTCGCTGCGGTGGGCCGTGGCGCGATCGGATTCGCGGCAGGCTTCGGCCGTTTCTGGCGCTTTCGCCGGCGGAGATGGGACGCGCGCTTCCCAACATTGGCATTCTGGGGCCGGCTGCTGATCCTGCAAATGGCGAGGCTGGGGGTCGATTCCCTGCCCATCGCACTCTTCATTGCCAGCTTCACCGGCATCGTTCTGGCGCTCCAGGCATCGTACACGTTCACGGGCGCGGTGCCGTTGTATTTCGTGGGCGTGCTGGTGGAGAAAACGATGGTGCTGGAGCTGGGTCCGGTGCTCACAGGCCTGGCCCTGGCGGGCCGGGTCGGCGCCAACATCGCGGCCGAGATCGGCAGCATGCGCGTGACCGAGCAGATCGACGCGCTGGAAACACTGGCTTACGATCCGGTCGCGTACCTCGTCGTGCCGCGTGTGCTCGCGGGCGTGCTGATGTTCCCTGTGGTCGTGGCATTCGCCAACGCCGTCGGCATCGTGGGGGGCTGGATCACCGCCATCAATCTGCTGGATCTGTCGACGCCGGAGTTCGTGCGCGGGCTGCGTCTCTTCTTCCGCACCTTCGACATTCGGTACTCCCTGCTGAAGGCGGCATCCTTCGGGCTGGCGGTCACATTGATCGGCGCTTCTTCGGCTTCAGCACATTGGGCGGCGCGGAGGCGGTGGGTCGCTCCACCACGCAGGCCGTGGTGGTGTCCAGCATGCTGATCCTGGTGCTGGATGCGTTCTGGGCGGTGACCCTGATATGAGCATCGTGCTGAGCGGGGTGCGCAAGGCGTTCGGCGGCAAGGTCGTGCTGGAAGAGGTCGATCTTGAAATCCGTGATGGAGAAACCATGGCGGTGATCGGCACATTGGGCGCGGGAAATCAGTGTTGCTCAAGACCATTGTGCGGCTGGTCGAGCCGGATGCCGGCACCGTGATCGTGGACGACCGCGACGTGGCTGCAATGGCGCAGGAAGAGCTGTACGAGCTGCGTCGCCACGTGGGGTACGTCTTCCAGTTCGCGGCGCTGTTCGACTCCATGAGTGTATTCGACAACGTGGCCATGGGACTGCGCCGTTCGCGGCGCATGAGCGAAGAAGAGGTGGCGGCGCGGGTTCATGATTCGCTGCGGCTGGTCGAAATGGATGGGTACGACGCGCGGCTGCCGGCCGAGATTTCCGGCGGGCAGCGCAAGCGTGTGGGACTGGCGCGGGCCATTGCCACGCGTCCCAAGTACCTGCTCTACGACGAACCCACGTCGGGCCTGGACCCGGTGACCACCGCGGTGATCGATGATCTGGTGCAGCGCATGCGGCGCGAACTCGGTGTTACCAGCGTCGTCGTGACGCACGACATGCAGTCGGCATACCGGGTGGCGGATCGCATTGCCATGCTCTATCGCGGCCGCATCCGTTTCACGGGCACACCCGACGAGATCCGGGCCGCGGATGATCCGGTCGTGCGCGGATTCATCGAAGGCAGGCCTGACCTTGCGCAGGAGGCGGCAGCATGAAAGCCCGCAATGAAGTGCTGGTCGGCGCCTCCGTGATCCTGGCCATCGTGGTAGTGCTGTTCGGCACGCTCTGGCTGAAGGGCAAGAAGCTGGGCACGGATGAGCTGGAGCTGAAGGCGCGCTTCCACGAAGTGGGTCAGCTGCAGGACGGCAATGCGGTGAAGGTGCACGGCGTGCTTATCGGCCGGGTGCGTTCCATCGAGCTGGAGGCGACGGGCGATGGCGTGATCGTCACCATGCGCGTGAAGGCGGACGTGCGCCTGCCGGAGGATCCCGTGGTAGTGCTGGCGCCCGGCTCGATGTTCGGCGACTGGCAGGCGGAGATCTTCCCGCGCACATCCGTCGCGGACTACGACTACGCCGAAGCATTGGATCCCACGGTACTGCCGGGCGCGGCACTGCCCGACATTTCGCGACTCACTGCGGTGGCCGACCAGATCGCACGGAACATGGCCACGCTCAGCTCGCGCTTCGAGGTGGCGTTCACGGAAGAGACAGCCGCCAATATCCGGCGCGCCATCGACAACATCAATCAGGTCAGTGGCCAGCTGACGGACATGGTGACGCGGCAGCAGAAGGCGGTGGACGGACTGGCCGCGGACCTGGGGCAGACCGCGGATGCGCTGGGCAAGGCGGTGGACACCATCAACCGCACGTTCTCGCAGGTGGAACAGGCGATCAGCGGCGACCGGCTCGTCAGCATCATGGTTACGGCGGAGCACGCATCCACGCAGATCGATTCGCTGTCGAAGGAGCTGCTCATTGCGAGTCGGACCATGCGCACCACGGCGACCACGGCGGACACCGTGCTGCGCTCCGTGGGCGATGTGGCGAGCGCGCTGGCCAACGGGCAGGGCACGCTGGGCCTCATGCTGCGTGACACCACGCTGTACTGGAAGCTGGTCGAGTCGAACCAGGAACTGCAGACGCTGCTCAAGGATCTGCGCACGAATCCTCGCCGCTACATCAATGTGCGGGTATTCTGAGCGCGCGCGGCCGGGCTGTGCACCGGCCCGCCGCGGGAAACGAGTGAGGTGGATTTGAGCCAGGGGCAGAGCGCGGGGAGGGCAAGCCGAAACGTCGCGGCCGGCGTCGCGGCCGCGCGCGTGTCGAGCACAGCTCGGGCGGCGTGGTGGTGCGGCGTAACGGCCATGGCTTCGCGTTCCTGCTGATTCGCGATCCGTACGAGAACTGGGGACTGCCGAAGGGCCACATTGAGGGCAGGGAATCGCCGCAGGATGCGGCCCTGCGCGAAGTGGGCGAGGAGACGGGTCTGAACACGCTCGCGGTGATGGCGGAGCTGCCCACGATCGACTGGTACTATCGCCATCAGGGCCGGCTGGTCCACAAGATCTGTCATTTCTTTCTGGTCGAGTCCGACGGCGGCGAGCCCGTACCGCAGCTCGAGGAAGGCATCACGGCGTGCATTCTGGTGCACATTCGAGAGTGCGCTCGAGACCGTGACCTACGACAATGCGCGCGAAGTGCTGCGCGCCGCCGGGGACCGCCTGCTGCAGGGACCGGCCGGCCCGGCGAGCGGTGATGGAGCCGTCGCGGGCTGACAACCGCGGCGCCGCGGAGCGCCGCGACCAGTGGCGTGTGCTCTATGGCGCGCTGGTGCTGGGCGCCGCCATCCTGTTCACACTCTCGCTGCACTCCATCCTCGGACCCCTGCTCTGCTACCTCGTCCTCGTCGCGCTGATCTCGCCGTATGCCGGCATGCGCGGGCACACCACTGTCGTGGTGCTGGCCACGCTGCTGATCGCTGTCTGGCTGCTGGAACGGCTGGGTGGACTGCTCGCGCCATTCCTGCTGGCGCTGGCGCTGGCGTACATCCTGGATCCCGCCGTGGACGTGCTGGAGCGTCGTCGCATAAAACGGGGTCCGGCCATTGGCCTGCTGGCTGTGCCCGCACTCGGCGCTGCTGGCCGTACTGATCGTGGGCGCGGTGCCGGCGATCGCGGACCAGATCGAGAGTGTGATCCAGCACACACCCGAAGCGCTGCAGCGCCTGGGCACGTGGCTGCAGTCCATACACGACCGGCTGGGCAACATGCGCATACCGTTCCTGCCGGACTTCGATCCCACGCGCGACATCGCTTTTCTCAATCCGGCGCGGCTGTCCGAAATGATCCGCGATCGGCAGAGCCGGATGCTGGGTGGCGGTCTGTCCGCGCTGCTGGGCGTGGGTCGCGGCCTGGGCGCCGTGCTCGGCGTGCTGAGCTACCTCGTGCTGACACCGGTGTTACTCGTCTATCTGCTGCGCGACTTCGACCGCATCAAGGCGCAGGCGACGTCTCTCATTCCACCGACGCGTCGCGAGGGCATGCTGCGCTTCTTCCGCGAATACGACCGGCTGCTCTCACGCTTCCTGCGCGGCCAGCTGATCGAAGCCGCGCTCGTGGGCGTGCTCACGTGGCTGGGTCTGCTCGTCCTGGGTTTCCCGAATTCCGGACTCGTGGGCGTCGTTGCGGGCGTGTTCAACCTGGTGCCCTATGTTGGATTGATCGCCAGCATCGTGCCGGTCGTGATCATTGCGCTGCTCAGCGGCAATGTGGCGACCGCGCTGCTCAAGGCGGGAGCCGTGTTCGCGGTGGTGCAGTTCATCGACGGCTCCGTCACCGGGCCGCGCATTGTGGGCGGGTCCGTGGGACTGCACCCGGTGTGGGTGATGCTGGCGCTCGCGGTGGGCGGATTCTTCTTCGGCTTCGTCGGACTGTTGCTGGCCATGCCCGCGGCAGTGATGATCAAGCTGCTGATTCACGAAGGGGTACAACGCTACCGCGCGTCGCATTTCTTCGAGGGCGAGGCCGACGCGCAGAGCTGACGCAGGCAGAGGACTGACGGTGGCAAGCGACAAGATCACGGACATCACGATCATTGGTGGCGGACCCACCGGGCTGTTTGGCGCGTTCTACGCCGGCATGCGCGGACTCAGCTGCCGCATCATTGATTCGCTGCCCGAGCTGGGCGGACAGCTGAGCGCGCTCTATCCCGAGAAGTACATTTATGATGTGGGTGGATTCCCCCGCATCCTGGCGCGCGAGCTGAGCCAGAACATGGCGCAGCAGGGCACGCAGTGGGGCGCGGAGGTGCGTCTCGAAGAAGAAGTGATGAAGCTGGAGCGTGCGGAAGATCACTGGATCGTCGTCACCAATCGCGACCGGCTGACCACGCGCACCGTCCTCATTTCCGGCGGCAAGGGCGCATTCGCGCCGCGCGGGCTGGACGTGCCCGGCTACGAGGCGCTGCTGGGTCGCGGCGTCAGCTACCATGTGCGGGATCCGTCACTGTACCACGGCAGCCGCGTGCTCATCGTCGGTGGAGGCGACAGCGCAGTCGACTGGGTGCTGAATCTGCGCGGCCTGACGAAACGTCTGATCCTGATCCACCGGCGGGAGGGGTTTCGCGCGCACCATCAATCCATGCGCCAGCTGCACGACGGTGTCGCCGACGGCAGCATCGAGCTGCTCACCCACCGAGAAGTGCGCGCGATCCACGGCGACTCCGCTGTCTCAGGTGTCACCATCTTCGATAATCGCAGCGGCGCAGAATCGACCTACGAGGTGGATGCGGTGCTGGCGCTGATCGGCTTCAAGCCCGATCTCGGACCGATCGCGCACTGGGGCCTGGAGCTCGAGAAGAATTCGATCCGGGTGAGCAACCGGCTCGAGACGAACCTGCCGGGCGTGTTCGCCGCGGGCGACATTGTGACCTACGAAGGCAAGCTGGAACTGATCGTGACGGGATTCAGCGAAGCGGCCATGGCCGTGAACCACGCAGTACACTATCTCAACCCGTCGGCACGCTACAACCCGGGTCATTCGACGAACCTCAAGATCTTCAAGGAAAAGGAAGATCTCGAGGAGGTCTGACGGAGCGGCGCGCGGCCTTCCGGCGTCAGGCCTTGCACCGGCGATTCAGGTGGCGAATCAACCCTGCTGACACCGGGCGCGGGACCGCGATCCGCTCACCCGCCACATGCCGGTGATCGCCGTCCCGCCCCCGCGATGGAAGAAGACCGGCAGCGCGCCCTGGACGCGGGCTGCGATGGTTTCCTCGCCAAGCCCGTCGAGCCCATGCGGCTGGTGCGGGAGATCCGTCGTTTCTTCGGCAGGCCTTGCAACGTCTGAGCTGCGCTTCCCGCCCGCACGGGCCGGGGGCCCTCTAACAGCTCGTTTACCAGGCAATCCAGCGGTCGATGGCGCGCAGCGCGGCCAGGCAGGCGGCTTCCTCGACCGAGCGCGCCGGGTCGATGGGCACGAGCCCGGCCAGCACCGCGAAGCGTCGCTCGATCGCGGCTTCCACCGAGGCCGCGACGTACTTCCGGCCGAACATGTCGAGCACGAGCGCGCCCTCCAGCCCGAGTGCCAGCTTCTCCGACGCGTGCTCCGCGGCATTCAGTGTGGCGCGCGCGGCGGCGCGCGTGCGCCCGGACTCCGTGTCCAGCTCGATGGCTTCCCCCGCAAACAGCGCGGTGCCACGTTCCACGTGCACCGTGCAGGTCACCCGGCTGCCGCTGCGCGCCACGGCCAGGTCGTGCAGCAGCAGATAACGCACGCTGGGCGTGGTGCTGAGCGAAATCGTGTGCGCCTGAGGCATGGCCGATGCGCGCGTGGGGCCCGCCGCTGCGGGCGCCTCTTCGGTGATCTGACCCGCCGCGTCCTTGCCGACGATCGAGATGGCGTCAGTGGTGAAGTCGAGTCCGTGCTTGCGCAGCACGCGCGCCGTCGCGTTCGTGAGGATGGTGCCGGAGGCGGTGGGCGCCGCGGTAATATGGACCGCACGGACATGCTTCAGGTCGGCGAGCCAGACAGCGGCGGCGAGGACACCGGGGAGCTGCTCGAGGGCGTGCACGAGCCAGAGCTCCAGATCGTGTGCCGCCTCCTGCGAGCCGTTCTGCTCGTCGCTCATTCGGCCGGCGTCAGGCGCCGAGGGCGATCCAGCGGTTGGTCGCCTGCAGCGAAGCCAGGATCGCGGCTTCCTCGGGTGCGCGGTCCAGCCGGGCGACCCCGGTCAACTGGAAGGCATCGCGCCCCGAGACAGCACGCGCGGCGACCAGCACGAACGTGCGACCGTGGGTTTCGATGAGCGACGCGCTCTCCAGCGCCACGACATCCTCTTCGATGGCGGCCGCAACCGCGGCGAACACCGCGCGTGCGCCGGCCTGCGCCCGGCCCAGCACATTCGAGGCGCCTGCGCCGGTACCCGTGAACTCGAACTCGTCGCGACGCATGCGTACACGGCACTCGGCATTGGTGTGGGCACGGCTGTGGGCGTCGTAGCCCATGAAGACGAGACGGGCGCGCTCCGCGGGCGTGTAGGCGCCTGTGTCCGCGAGTGCCCCGCCCAGCTCGTCCGCCTCCTCGGCATCTTCGACGGCCTCCAGCGCATTGGGCCGGATCTGCGCCACGCTGATGATGCGACGGTCCACGACAATGCCGAGGCCGGCACTGAGCGCGGACTGCACGTTGCGCACGACCTGCTTGGCGCCGAGGGCGGGCGATGCCAGGATGTGGATCTCTTCGAGACGACCCAGCGGATTGGCCACTACACGGGCCGACACGACTCCGGCGAGGGAGCAAAGGAGCCGCTCGACTTCGTTCTCGGGGTGCCAGGGCGACTGTGAAATCGTCATCGACTCCGTAACGAAGGTTTACCGAAGATATTGCGTTGCGTGCGCTGCCGCTACCCCCAAGTGTGGTAGCCGGCGGTTTGCAGAGGTTGTTAGCATTGAGCGGCTGCGGTACAGCCGGGTCCGCGCAGGTGGCAGGAAACGTCGGATCGGGCGCCGGGAACCGCATTGGATTCGTACAGGGGAGGGCGTCATGGCGGAATCGAAGCGCGAGACGATCGTGATCATCGGGTCGGGTCCGGCTGGCTGGACCGCGGCCCTGTACGCGGCCCGTGCCAACCTGCACCCCATTGTGTTCGAGGGCGAGCCACAGGGCACCATGCTGCCCGGCGGGCAGCTCATGATCACGACGGAGGTCGAGAATTACCCGGGGTTCCCGGCGGGCATCACCGGGCCCCAGCTGATGGAGCACCTGCGCAACCAGGCGCTGCGCTTCGGCACGCGCGTGGTCTCGGAGAACATCGCCGACATCGACCTGAGCAGCCATCCCTTCCGCCTGACACCCAGTTATGGTGAGCCGGTCGAGGCGCTGGCGGTGGTCGTGGCGACGGGCGCGAATGCGCGCTGGCTGGGCGTGCCCAACGAGGAGCGGCTGGCGCAGGCCGGTGGCGGCGTCTCCGCCTGCGCCGTGTGCGACGCGGCGCTGCCCTGCTTCCGCAACCAGGTGCTGGCCGTGGTGGGCGGTGGCGACACCGCCATGGAAGAGGCGCTGTACGCCACCAAATTCGCCAGCCAGGTGCTGGTGATTCACCGGCGCGACCAGTTCCGCGCCTCCCCCATCATGTCTAACCGCGTGTTGCAGCACCCGCGCATCCGTGTGCTGTGGAACCGCAGCGTGACCGAGGTGCTGGGCTACGACCAGATCGAGGGCCTGCGCCTGCGGAACACGGTGACCGGTGAGCACGAGGACATCGCAGTGGGCGGGCTGTTCGTGGCCATCGGCCACCAGCCCAACTCGGCATTTCTGCGCGGTCAGCTGGAGCTGACTCCGCACGGCTACATCCGGCTGCCGCACCCGTGGCGCACGGAGACCAGTGTGGAGGGTGTGTTCGCCGCGGGCGATGTGATGGACGACTACTACCGTCAGGCCGTCACCGCGGCCGGCACCGGCTGCATGGCCGCACTCGAAGCCGAGCGCTGGCTGGCGCACCGCGGCCTGGGCGAGAGCCCCGTGCTGGAGACGGCCGAAGCGCCCATCACGGAAGGATGATCCGGGGGCCGGCGTCAGCCGGCGCGTGCGCCGGCGAACACACGCAGCGCGCTGGCCTTGAGCCGCGCGACGATGCGCACACCGTTCTCCAGCGACAGCAACGCCGCGCTTTCCCGCGTGATCAGCGCCGCCAGCGAGACCGGGCCCTCCAGCCGGATGCGCAGCAGCGCGCCCGCCGGCGTAATGCCCGCCACGCGCACGGCGAAGCGGTTGCGCGCACTCGTCGCCTCATCGCGGTCGGCCAGCGTGAGCGTCACATCCTCCGGCCGATACGCCACGTGCACCGCCTGCCCAGGCGTCAGGCTCTGCCCCGGTGCGAGCGCCGCCCTCGCCGTGATGCGGCTGGCAAACAGGATGTTGGCCATGCCATCCTCGACCTCAGCCACCTCGCCATTGAGCAGCAGCTCGGCGCCCGTGAATGCGGCGATGAACGGTGATGCGGGCGAGAGCACCAGCTCGAGCGGCGTACCCGTCTGCGTGACGCGACCGGCTTCCAGCACGGCAATGCGATCGGCCAGCGCGAAGGCGTCCCCGGGATCGTGCGTGATGAGCACGACACCGCCCGCATGCCCGCGCACCACGCGCCCCAGCTCCTCGCGGAAGCGCTGGCGCACCGTCACGTCGAGATTCGACGTCGGCTCGTCCAGGAACAGCAGCGCGGGCTCGAGCACGAGTGCCCTGGCCAGCGCCACCCGCTGATGCTCGCCGCCGGAGAGCGCGGACATGGGCGCCGTCGCCAGATGGCGCACGCCCAGCCAGTCCAGCGCGTGCAACGCACGAGCGCGCCGCTCGGCACGCGCTACGCCGCGCACCCGCAGCCCGTAGGCGACGTTGTCCTGTACTGTGCCGGCGAAACCGAAGGCGCGCTGGAATACGCCGGCCATGCTGCGCATCGCGGTACGATCGCCGGCGCGCACCTCTCTGCCGTGGAAGCGGACAAGGCCTTCATCGGCACGCTCGAGCAGCAGCAGCAGACGGAACAGCGTGCTCTTGCCCGCGCCGTTGGGCCCGAGCACGGCCAGCACTTCACCTGCGCCCACGTGCAGCGCATCCACGTCGACAATGAGCCGGCCGCCATAGCGGCGGCGCAGCCGTTCCGCGCGCAGTGGCGGCGAGTCCGGGTTTCCGGAGGCGATCATGCCCAGACGCGGCTGATGCCGGGATCCGCCCAGGTGGCTGCGCCCGTGCGGCGCTGCTGCAGGCGGGTGACCAGCAGATTCACGGCGAATGCGGTGCCCAGCACGATGATGCCGAGCGCGAGCGCAATAGCGAAATCGCCTCGCCGCGTTTCCAGCACAATGGCCGTGGTGAGGGTGCGAGTGCGGCCGTACAGATTGCCGCCCACGATCATCACCGCGCCCACTTCACTGAAGATGGAGCCGAAGCCGGCCAGCAGCGCGGCGCCCATGCCCAGGCGGGCCTCGCGCAGATGCGTGACCAGCGCCTGCACCGGCGAAGCGCCCAGCGCCTTCGCCTGCAGCCGTGCGTCGGGAGGCACCGCCTGTACGGCGGCGGTCGTAATGCCGGCGATGTATGGTGTGGCGATGACAGCCTGCGCGATGATCATGGCGTTCTGCGTGTAGAGCAGGTCGAGCAGACCCAGCGGCCCGCTGCGCGATAACAGCATGTATATCACCAGGCCGACGGCCGTGGGCGGCAGCGCGAAGCCCGTGTGCACCAGCGTGACCAGCAGGTTGCGTCCGGGAAAGCGGCCCACGCCCAGCAGCACACCGGCGGGAACGCCCAGCAGCGCGCCGATCAGCACGGCCGCACCCGAGACACGCAGCGAAAGCGCGAGAATGCCGTAGACGTAGGGATCACCGCTGAACAGCAGGTGGACTGCCTCGCGCAGGGCAGCGATGATCAGGTCCATGCGATGGCGGCGGCGGTCAGTGCGCGGTGGCGTCCGGCGTGAACAGTGCGCTGCCGAAACGCGCCACACCGTAGTGCCCGATGAAATCCTGGCCGGCCGGCGATGTCAGCCAGTCGGCGAAGGCCACAGCGCCTTTCGCATTCTTCGCACCCTGCACCACGATCACGCTGTACTGGTTGCGCAGCCGCACGTCACCTTCGACCAGGAGCTGCAGCGCGAGACGGTCGCGCAGATTGAGAAACGTCGCCCGGTCACTGAGCGTGTACGCCGCCTTCTCGCTGGCGATATTCAGCACTTCACCCATGCCCTGACCGGCATTGATGTACCAGGCGCCGGCAGGCGATAGCGCCGCCGCTGTCCACAGCGACCTCTCCTTCGCGTGCGTGCCGCTCTCATCACCGCGCGAGACGAACGTTGCGCCAGCACCGGCAATGCGCTGCAGCGCGGCCGCGGCGTCCGTCATGCCGCGAATGCCCGCCGGATCCGCAGCCGGGCCCACTACCACGAAATCGTTGTACATGACAGGACGCCGTTCCTGTGCGCGGCCCTCGGCCACATAGGTCGATTCCGCCGCGGGTGAGTGCACCAGCAGCACATCGGCATCGCCACGCCGCCCCAGCTCGAGCGCTTCGCCACTGCCCACCGCGACCACCACAATGTCCTGTTCCGGATGGACCTTCTCGAACGCGGGCAGCAGTTCATCGAAAAGCCCTGAATCCTGTGTCGAGGTCGTCGAGGCCAGCACCAGTCGGGTCGCAGGCGAATGCACGCGACAGCCCGCGAGCGACAGGAGCAGTAACACCACGGCGGCGTGCGCCGGATGTCTGTGGCCCAGGCAGCGAACGCCCGTCATAACAGCATCCTTCCGCCATCCACGACAATGGCCTGGCCGGTCACGAACTCGCTGCGCACCAGCCAGAGCAGCGTGTCGACGACATCCTGCGGCCTGCCCTCGCGGCCGACGACGTGGCGGTCGCGGCCGCCCACCCAGTCTTCGCCCTGGAAATCACCGGGTGGCAGCACAGTGCCCGGAAGAATGGCGTTGACACGGATCGCGGGCGCCAGCGCCCTCGCCAGAACGCGCGTGAGGTGTACCAGTCCCGCCTTGGAGGTGGCGTGGTGCGCGAAGGTGGGCCACGCCTGCAGCGCGGAGAGGTCGGCAATGTTGATGATGACACCACTGTTAGCGGCGAGCGCGGCCGTGGCCGCCTGGGCCAGGAAGAAGGGCGCTCTGAGATTGAGCGCGAGTACGCGGTCCCAGTCCTGCTCCGTGATTTCGGCGACCGGCTTGCGCTCGAAGGATGCCGCACTGTTGACCAGGATGTCGAGCCGGCCGAAGGCGAGCACGGCCTGCTCGATCAGCGCGCGCGCGTCAGGCACGCGGCCCAGATCCGCCTGCAGTGCCAGTCCTCGCCGGCCAGTGGCGGTGATGTGACTCACCACCTCGTCCGCGCCGGTGCGCGACTGGTGGTAGTGCACGATGACGTCCGCGCCCTCGCCCGCGAGGCCCAGCGCGAACGCGCGGCCCAGACGACGGCCGCCACCGGTCACCAGTGCAACTCTGCCTTCCATGTTCATGCAGACGACGATGCCAGTACGGTTGGGGTTGGCGCCGGACACGTTGCGGCAGGGCCGCATCCGCGTGACTACACTACGCACGACCCGCCTCATTGCCAAACGATCGGCAGGTTCGCGCCCGCGCAACCACCGGCGCATGGGAGTCACCCACTCAGTAGCGGGCCCGCGTGACGCGGCGTAAACTGCCGGCAAAGGTAACCACGAGCCGGGAGACATGGTGAATCTCGAGGGCAGGGCGGCGATCGTCACAGGGGGCAGTCGCGGCATTGGTCTGGCCATTGCGCGGGCGATCGTCGAGGCCGGCGGCCGCGTGGCCATCGGCGCGCGCAAGCGGGCGGATGTGGAAGCCGCGGCGGCGCAACTGAATCAGCAGAGCGGACGGAGTGATGCGGCGCTGGGCGTCGTCTGCGATGTGCGCGATGCCGCCGCGTGCCGGCAGCTGGTGGCCGCAACGGCGGACGCGTTCGGCCGCATCGACATCCTCGTGAACAACGCCGGCGTGGGCACGTTCCGGCCGGTGGCCGACATGACCATTGAGCTTTGGGACTCCATCATCGAGACCAACCTGAGCGGCACGTTCTACTGCACACACGCCGCCATCCCGCACCTGCGCCAGGCGGGCAGTGCCTGGATCATCAACATTGGCAGTCTCGCGGGGAAGAACGCATTCCCCGGCGGGAGCGCCTACAACGCCAGCAAGTTCGGGCTGATCGGCTTCAGCGAAGCGCTCATGCAGGACGTGCGCTACGACGACATTCGCGTCAGCTACATCATGCCGGGCAGTGTGGCGACGGAATTCGGCGGCAGCACGACCGCGTCCGGCGATGACTGGCGCATTGCGCCGGAGGACGTGGCGCAGGTGGTCCTCGATCTGCTGGCGTTTCCGGAGCGGTCGCTGCCCAGCCGCATTGAGCTGCGCCCCTCGCGCCCGCCGCGGCGCTGAGGAAGCGGGGACAGCAGGAAACCGGCGGCACGAAAGGACGCCGCCATCGGATTCGAGACGACGACGAGGTTCTGATGACACAGAGTTATCGGGTGGAAAGGGATTCGCTGGGCGAAATGCAGGTGCCGGCCGACGCGCTCTGGGGAGCGCAGACACAGCGCGCAGTGGAGAATTTCCCGATCAGCGACCTGCGCTTTCCCCGCGCCTTCATTGCCGCACTGGGCATGATCAAGAAGGCGGCCGCCGAGACCAACGTCGAGCTGGGGCTGCTGGACGCAGCGCTGGCGCGCGACATTCTGGCGGCTGCGCAGGAGGTGATCGATGGCGGCCTGGATCGCCATTTCCCCATCGACATCTTCCAGACCGGCAGCGGCACGTCCACCAACATGAACGCCAACGAAGTCATCGCCAATCGCGCCATCCAGCTGCGCGGCGGCGCGCCGGGCTCGAAAGGCGTACACCCCAACGATCACGTGAACGCGGGCCAGTCATCCAACGACGTGATTCCTACCGCCATGCAGGTGGCGGCGTGCGTGGCCATCGAGCGTGACCTGCTGCCGGCGTTGCGCCAGCTGCACGGTGCGCTGCGGGCGAAGGCGAAACAGTTCGACGGCATTGTGAAGTCGGGCCGCACCCACCTGATGGATGCCACGCCCGTGCGCCTGGGCCAGGAATTCGCCGGCTATGCCGCACAGGTCGAGCAGGGTATGCGCCGTCTGGGCGAAGCGGCATCGGACATGGCGGAACTGCCCCTGGGCGGCACGGCCGTGGGCACAGGCATCAACACACACCCGGAGTTCGCGCCCCGCACCATTGCGCGACTCAGCGTGGAGACGGGCATCCGCTTCCGCGAGGCCATCGATCACTTCGAGCGACAGGGCACACGCGACACCATCGTCTACGCGCACGGCGCGCTCAACACGCTGGCCGTCTCGCTCATGAAGATCGCCAACGACCTGCGCCTCATGGCCAGCGGCCCGCGCGCGGGCATCGCCGAAATTACACTGCCTGCGATTCAGCCGGGCTCGAGCATCATGCCGGGCAAGGTGAATCCCGTAATCCCGGAGGCCGTCACCATGGTGGCAGCACAGGTGATGGGGAACCAGGCAATGATCACGATGGGTGGCGTGGGCAGCTGGTTCGAGCTGAACGTGATGATGCCCGTCATGACCTGCGGCCTGCTCCAGTCCATTGCACTGCTGGCCAGCGCCGCACGCGTGCTGGCGGACAAGTGCGTGAAGGGCATCACCGTGAACGAGGAGCGCTGCCGCGAGCTGCTCGAAGGCAACCTGTCACTGGCCACGGCACTCGCCCCGCGCATCGGTTACGACAGGGCCGCCAGCATCGCCAAGGAAGCGTTCAAACGCGGTCTTACAGCGCGCGCCGTCGCGCTGGAGCAGCAGGTACTGCCCGAAGCCGAGCTGAACGAAGTGCTGGACGCGCGCGCCATGACCGAGCCCGGCATTCCCGGCGGCGCGCCCATGCCGGGCGGCGGTTGAGGCGCGGGGTCCTGGCGTGTGAGGCACCGGGACGGATGACAGAGTACGGATCGAGGGAGCAAGGGATCGAGGGCCACGGGCAGGCCATTGACAGGGCGACAGACGAGGCGCTGGCCGATCACCGACAACGGATAACGAACTGGCTCACGCGGAGACGCGGAGGGTCAGACCAGGGTGGTGGGGTGGAGGTATTTCAGACTGCGGTGATCTTTCGCCTGGCGGAACTCGTGGTGCAGTGGCGCTGCCGTTCAACCGTCGAACACCGTGTTAGTAGCCCCCTGTCCTGACGGCTCCGTCCCCGCTGCATCGCCGTTCTCCGCGCCCCCGGGCCTCCGCGTGAAAACCTGTGTGGGAGTACCCGGAAAGCAGAGGCGCGCAACCACCTGATTGCGCGCCTCCCGTGTTGCACGCCGCCTCCGCTTCGAAGCAGCGAGTGCTTCACACCATGCGCATTCAATCCCCGCCCGCGTGCAATTCGTGCTCGTGGGCGGCGGCCTCCTCCGCGGCTGCGCTCGAGAAGTCGGGTGCGGACGCGGGCTTGAGCGTGTAACCCTCGGAGCGGGCGATGACGATGGACGTCAACACGTCGCCTGTGACATTGGGCACGGTGCGCGACATGTCGAGGATGCGGTCCACGCCCAGCACCAGGGCAATGCCTTCGCCGGGCACACCGACCATTCTGGAGCACCATGACCAGCAGTGGGATCGAGCCGGCGGGCACGCCGGCGGCGCCGATCGCGGTGATGATGGCCATGGCCACGACGACGATCTGCGAGCCCAGCGTGAGGTGCACGCCGAAGACCTGCGCCAGGAAGAGCACGACCATGCCTTCGAACAGCGCCGTGCCGTTCATGTTCATGGTGGCGCCCAGCGGGATCACGAAGCCGGCAATCTCGCGCGGTACGCCGAACTCCTCCTCCGCAGTGCGCAGTGACGTGGGCAGCGTGGCGTTCGAGCTGGACGTGGAGAACGCCGTGATCATGACGTAACGCATTCGTTTGTAGAACTCGCGCGGGCCGAAGCCGCCCAGCACCTTTGCCAGGATGGCGATCACGCCGAACTGCTGGATGGCGAGGCCGATGAGCACCATGACGACGAAGACGCCGAGCGAGCGCAGCACATCGAAGCCGAAGCGCGCGGTGACGGCGAAGATGAGGCCGGCCACGCCCAGGGGCGCCAGCTTCATGGCGAAGCCGATGATCTCGACCACCGCCTGGGCGATCCCCTCGAGCACGCGCAGTACCGGATCCGCCATGGATTTCGGCACGCGCGTGAGTGCCACGCCGAAGACCAGGGCGAAGAAGATCAGGCCCAGCATGTCGCCCTTGGCCGCCGCGTCCACAATGTTCCTGGGCACAATGCTGACGAACGTGTTGATGCCGAACCCGGTGTTGGCGGCGGCATTGACGGTCACTTCGGCCTGCGACGAATACTGCTGCAGCAGTCCGGCGCGCACGGCGGGATCCAGCCGCGAGCCGGGCCGGACGATGTTGAACATGGTCAGGCCGATGGTGGCGGCTAACCCGGTTGTTATGATGAAGAAGGCCAGCGTCTTGCCGCCCACGCGCCCGAGACGCCGGATATCGCCCAGGTTGGCGACGCCGAGGGAGAGCGTGGTGAAGACGAGCGGGACCACCACCATGAACAGCATGCGCAGAAAGATCTGACCTGCAGGCGTGGCCACATTGTCCACCAGCCAGTTGAGGCGGGGCGAATTGTGCCACAGCAGATTGCTGGCCACACCGGCGCCGGCGCCGATCAGCAGGCCCAGCAGGATTTTCGTGTGCAGCGGAACGCGTGGTCGCTTCTCACTCTCGGTCATGCGTACTCCAGGGGTTATGCGGTGCTGGTCAGACGCGGACGCGCGCGGCCCTGCCGCGACGCGTCAGTGGGCCCGGCCCGATTCGGCCGGCTGGCCCACGAACAGCGAACAGGCCGGATGCACATCGCCGCCCGCCACCAGGTCGAAGCGGTAACGGCCGGCACGCGGGAAGATGACCTGCTCGAGAGGCATGATCATGCGGGTCATTGCGGGTGGGCGGTCGCCGGCGCGGCGGGAGACTTCCGTCTCACCTTCGATCGTGAGAATACGCTGGCCGTCCGCATCGGTGAGGTCGGCGCGCAGCACCTGCGTGCCCGCTTCCTCGACTGCCCACTCAATGACGAACACCACTGTCATGCGCTCCTGTATGGCGGGGAAACCGGGCGCCGACAGCTCACTGTACACACCGACAATGTCGAAGCGGCCATCGGGCCGCTCGCGCGCTTCGTCACAGATCACTGCCATGGTCAGGTTCATGACGCACTGCGCCGTATCGCCATCCAAGCCATGCGGACCCTGTCGTGCTCCGTTGGTAGAGGATCGCCCCGGCCGCTAAGCTCCCCTGCACCGTGGCGAATGTCAACTGCGTGCCCCGGCGGACTTGCTGTGCGTTGCACCGGGACCTAGCGTTCGCCACCCTGCAACAGACACTGCCGATGTCGGAAGAGTCGTGATGATGCGTGAGCGCCGCGATGTTTCCGCGGGCGTCATCGTGTTCCAGCGCACCGCAGACGGCTGCCGATTCCTGCTGCTGCGTTCGCGGCTGACGCGCCGTCCACTCTGGGAATTCCCCAAGGGCGGACTCAATGCCGGCGAAACCCTGCAGCAGGCAGCACTGCGCGAGCTGGAAGAGGAGACGGGACTCGCACGCAGAGACGTGCGGCTCGTGGCTGGCTTCGAGCACGCGGAGGACTATCGCTTCGTTGCGGGGGATGACAGCGAGCGCACCTTCATCCGCAAGCGCGTGACGTACTACCTCGCCGAGGCGAAGCGCACCGAAGTCACCCTCTCCGAGGAGTCCAGTCGCTTCGCGTGGCTGTCACTGGCGGATGCGCAGCGCAAACTGCGCTACAAGTCGCGACGCGTACTGCTGGAGAACGCGGCGGAAGCGGCGTCGTGTGCGGCGGCTCAGCGTGAAACCAGTTCGCGCAGTCGCGAGGCGAGAAGACCGCCGGGCAGGCGACGGGCCTGACGCAGGACTTCGCGATCCGTGGCACCCTTCAGCGGCCGCGCGTCCGGCCAGAGTCGGCCCGACGGCTCGACGAAGAGAAGTCGCCCATACCACTGACGGCCTGCGCGCCACGTTTCCAGCCGCACGCGCCACCACACACCATCGACCAGCAGATGGCGCACGTCGATGATGCGCGCAGCCGTCGTGGGATCGGAACGTCCTTCCACCACCAGGCGCAATGAGGGCCGAGGCACGCGCACGGCGCCCAGCCAGCCGCAATCCAGGCACCAGCGACGCTGCAGCTCGATGAAAGGCAGGCGGGAGAGCAGGCGGAAGATGTGGCGATGACAGCAGCAGTGTGCTGTGTCGACAGCGCGGGCATTCTCGGCCGCACGGGAGCGAGCGGTAGGTTACCGCGCCCCCAACGGCCAGCGGCAGCACCAGCACCGTGAGGAAATAGACGGAAACGAACCAGAGCACGGGGAGCCGGGATACGGGGTCCAACAGGATACCGGACCCTAGCATACGCTGCGACCGCCTGGCGCACAATGTCGGAGTGGCGACCGCTGGCGGGACCCTGGCCGGACCCGTGGCGGCCGCTGCTTGACGGCCGGCGAGGCACTGCGCCATCCTCAGCCTGACACGATGGAAGGGCCCGGCTCGATACCCGCGGTCCGCAGCCGCGGGAGGGACCCGCGCGCCGAGCGGTCGCTGCCGGGTTGATGCCTGGATGCACGTAGTAGCGGTGGGTCAGGCGGCACGACATTGGGCGCACCCGCGCTCAACACGCGCAGTGGGGCTCGGCCCGGCCTTTGTGTTCGCAGTTCTGCTTGCAAGTGTTTCGGGATCGGCGCGTGCCCAGCACCCGACCGTCGAGGTGCGGGCCGGCGCGGTGAAGTCCAGCGCACTGGCTGAAGACGAGGTGGCCAACCCGCTGTTGCGCAGTGGACTCGGTACGCTGTTCGCCGGCGGTGTGCGCGCCGTCCCCACCGTGGGGCCGGTCTTCGAGGTCGCACTGGGGCTGCCGCTGCGCCACCGCAGCACGCTCGATCTCTCCTTCGGCTGGACCGCTACACACCTCGACGCGCACGATGGCGATGGCGTGCGCCGCATGCAGAATCTCTCCGCCGCACACCTCACCATTGGTGTCCGCTACCCACTGTTCTGGAAGACCGACGCCGGCTGCGGTTTCGGTGCGCTGCATTACTACGCGACTGGCGGTCTGTTCGAGAACGGCAGCGAGCTGGCGCCCCTGCTCGAGTGCAACACGGGCGTGCACGTGCCGCTGGCGGGAACGCGCGTGGTGTTGCGTGCGACCGGTCAGGCGCATCGCTTCCGCACGCCCGTCCTGCGCGACGCGGGCGCGCAATCCGGCTCCGTGTTCCGCTTCCTGCTGCAGGCCGGTTTCGAGCTGGGGCCACGGCGATGAGGCGCCACCTCTGGCTGCTGGCGACACTGCTCGCCGCGTGCAGCTCACCCACGATACCGGGCCGCGATGCCGGGCTCGTCTATGAGTTCCGGCTGACGACGCAGCCACCGCTCGTGCTGCGCTGGCCCGCCGGTACCCGCGTGCGTGTGTACGTGAATCACGGACCGGTTGCCGTCGACAACGCCCGTCTGGACACCGCGTTCGTACTGGGCGCACAGGCGTGGAACGATCTCGCGGATTTCGCCGAGTATCATCTCGAGCGCGCCGCCGACCTCGATCACGCGGACGTCGTGCTCTCGCTCTCCGACGAAGTGTTGCCTGTCGAAACGAGCAACTGCCAGCCCGCGCTCACGCAGGCCGTCACCACGTTCTGTCTGGATGAAACCAACCCGGCCGTCCTGCGGCTGCGCACGTTCCCCCGCAGTGATGCGGCCGCCAGCCAGGTCAAGATGCTGGTGCTGGTGCTCGCGATCGAAGCGGCCACGCCGGAAACGCTCGACCGCCTCGTGGCGCACGAGCTGGGACACGTCCTGGGCATCGGCAGGCACTCACCCGACGCACGCGATCTGATGTATCGCACCGACCCGCAGGTGGCGCAGCCGAGCAGTCGTGATGCGGCGACGATGCAGGTCCTGTATCACGTGCACAGCGACATTGTGCCGTAGCCGAAGTGGTGCGTCCATCGAATTGACACCCCTGAAGGGTCAGACTACCTTTTCAGCGGCGACAGACGTACCGAGGGAACCGTTTTGGGCCTACAGCATTGCTTCATTGGGGCCAGCTCCCGTTCTGGACGTCATGCCCTCGCGAGGGGGAAGCCGGAAGGAATGGGGAGGTCACCAGTCGATTTCGACTGGGCTCCAACAAATGACCTTCGGTACGTCGCCGGCCGGCCCGTGTTGAGCGGGCCGGCCTTTTTTTTCGGCCGAAACACCGCGCGGATGGGCGGGTAATCGCGCGAGGTCACGGGCGCGCCCGCCGGGGGCAATGCGCAAACATGAGGAGCCGTCGCGCCATGAAACAGGCAGAGTCGAAGCAGCGCGACGGCGCAGGCTCGAAGGCGCGCGCATTGCCGCGGGTGCGTGTCACGCGACGACTCCACTTCAGCGCCGCGCACCGGCTGGGTCGGGCCGACTGGGATGAGCAGACGAACCGCGAGACGTTCGGCCTCTGCGCCAATCCCAACTGGCATGGTCACAACTACGAGCTGGAGGTGACTGTCGAAGGACCGGTCGCGCCTGAAACGGGCTACGTCATTGACCTGAAGGTGCTGCGCGACATCGTCGAGGAGGGTGTGATCCATGATCTCGATCACCGGAACCTCAATCTCGATGTTCCGTGGCTGCGCGATGTGAATCCGACGACGGAAAACCTGGTCTTGGCCATCTGGAACCGCATCATGCCGCAGCTGCCGCCGCAGGTGCGGCTGACGCGTCTGGTGCTGCACGAAACGCCGCGCAACGCAGTCGAATACACGGGCCTGGGGGCGGAGGAGGAATCATGAGCACGATGCAGGTTGCGCCCATGACACTGGAGACGGCCGCGCTGCCGGACCTCGTTCGCGAGATCCTGCGGCGCCTGGGCGAGGACGTGGAACGACAGGGCCTCAAGCGCACACCGCAGCGCGTGGCCGACACACTGCAGTACCTGACGCGCGGCGAGAAGATGTGCGTGGCCGATGTGATCGGCGACGCCATCTTCGACGAGGATCATCACAACATGGTCATCGTCAAGGACATCGAGCTGTACTCGCTATGCGAGCATCACCTGCTCCCGTTCTTCGGCAAGGCGCACGTCGCGTACATCCCGAATGGCCACATCGTGGGGCTCAGCAAGGTGGCGCGCATAGTGGATCTCTTCGCGCGGCGTGTCCAGATACAGGAGAGGTTGACGGACGAAATCGCCGAGTCGCTCTGGAGCGTGCTCCAGCCGCAGGGCGTGGGCGTCATTGTGGAGGCCTATCACCTGTGCATGATGATGCGGGGTGTGGAGAAGCAGAACTCGAAGACTATCACGAGTGCCATGCGCGGCGCGTTCCTCGAGGATCCGAAAACCCGCGAGGAGTTCCTGCGACTGTGTCTGGTCAATGGCATCGTTGGCTGAGGCGGCGGTTGCGGCGACACTCGAAGGGCGCAGCGCGCTGGTGACCGGCGCATCGCGCGGCATTGGCTTCGCCATTGCACGCCGGCTGGCAGCAGCCCGCGTGCGCGTGGCGCTGGTGGCGAGGGGCAAGGCCAGCCTGGGTGAGGCGGCGGAGCGCGTGGCGGGTGTGGCGCTCGCCGGCGATGTTTCCGACGCGAGAATCACACAGCAGATGCCGGCGAGGTTCCGCGCCGTGCTGGGTGAGAGCGCGCCCGATTTCCTGATCAATGCGGCGGGCGTGTTTGCACTGTCAGCGATCGCGCAGACCAGCGCCGCACAATTCGAGGAGCACCTGGCGGTGAACCTGCGCGGGCCGTTCCTCATGATGCGTGCGTTCCTGCCCGCCATGCTGGAACGCGGCCGCGGCCACATTGTCACCATCGGCTCCGTGGCCGGCCGCCAGGCATTCCCCATGAACGGCGCGTACTCGGCATTGAAATTCGGCGTGCGCGGATTGCACGCCGTGCTCGCGCTCGAGCTGCACAACACGGGTGTCCGCTGCACCCTGGTCGAGCCCGCCGCGACCGACACGGCCATGTGGGATGGCATTCGATCGCACGGTGCACACGAACCTGCCACCGCGTGACGCCATGCTGGATCCCGATGCAGTGGCTGGCGCCGTGGTGTATGCTCTGACGCAGCCGCCGGGCACGAATGTGCCCACCCTCTCGCTGGAGCGTGCCTGAACGATGTTCACCGTGAGCGTGCAGGCGCATTACGACAGTGCGCACTTCCTGCGCAACTACCACGGCAAGTGCGAACGGCTGCACGGGCACCGCTACGTCGTGGAGGTCGCGCTCGCCAGCTCGGAGCTGGATGAAGCGGGCATTGCCTTCGACTTCGTCGTCATCAAGCGGCAGCTGCGCGAGCTGGCCGACCGGCTGGACCATGAGAACCTGAATGATCTGGAGCCGTTCACGCACATTGAGCCGTCCGCGGAGAATCAGGCGAAGTATTTCTGGGACGAGCTGCGCCGCACGCTGCCCGCCGGAGTGGCCAGCGCCATGCTCTATACGCGCGTCTGGGAAACCCCCACGCAGTGGGCACAATACACGGAACGGATGCTGTTCACATGAGCACGCGGTCGGGTGTTGCGGGGCTGGTTCTGCTCACGACCTTGCTGGCAGCGGCATGCGCCAGCGGTGGCGCACCGGAACAGGAACGACAGGGTGCCGGACCACCGCAGCCGCAGCGGCGCAGGCTGCCGCCGCCTCTGCCGGACAGCACCGGCTTCGGCGTGCACGTGCTCGCGCTGGGCGTGGACAGCAAAGGCGCGCTGTGGGCGGGCACCTACGGCCGCGGCATTTACGTGCTGCGCAACGGCACGAGCCACTGGGAGCACATCGCGCCGCACGCCGGTGACTCCACGGCAATCTCATGGGGCTACATCAACAGCTTCGCGTTCCCCAATGATGGCTCGGTCTGGTACGGCACGGTGGGCAACGGCTGGGGTCGCTCGACGGATGGCGGCGCCACGTGGCAGAACTGGACCATGACGCGGCTCGGCCCGCAGTGGCAGTACGTCGCGCACAACGGCATGCGCAGCACCGGCGACACCGTCGTCATTGCCACCGCCGACGGACTGCGCATCACGCAGCAATGGCGGCCAGACGTGGCGCTGCGTGACCGCGTTGCACGTCGTGGCCGGCGGCGCGGATCGCGCGAACGATGGCTGCACGGAGCGCGTGGCCGCACTGCCCACGGAGTACCTGCTATCGGTCGATATCGGCCCGGATGGCGCGATCTGGGTGGGGCACCTCGAGGGACTCTCGACATCGAAGGACGCGGGGCGCACGTGGCGCAATCTCACGCCCGCAGACGGCATCCCCGCCAGGCGCATTCGCGCGGTCGCTGCCACACTCGACTCCATGATATGGGTGGCGACCGAGGATCAGATCCTGGTCGACTCCGCACGCAGCAGCAAACAGAACAAGTTCGTGCCCGGGACCATCAATCTGCCGGGCTGGCCGGGACTGCCGGGCAAGCCGCGGGCGATTGTGCCCACGCCCGGCATCGCCGAACCCTCCATTGTGCTTTCGTTCGGTCTCGCGGCCGGCAACGGCCTGGGTGACTTCCGCATCTACTTCGTGGCCGCGGGCGACGACTACAAGCCGGCCGCCGACATGTGGTCCATGACGTGGCTGGGCCCGCCGCCCTGGCCCGTTGGCGGCGCGGCCAGCGGCTTGTCGCGCGTGCTGGCGGGCGAAGGTCCGGAGATCGTGTACTCGAGTGTGGTGCCGGGCGGCACCATTGAGGACGCGCAGCACATGCGCTTTCCCCGGCCCATCGCGGACAGCGCCGCCAATCCGTACATTGATGCCACCTACCGTTACGGCTCGACCATGGGTGGGGCCTTCCAGCAGCATCAGGGGGTCGAGTTCAATAATCCGGCGGGTACGCCGGTGCATGCCGTGGCCGCTGGAACCGTGGTGTTCGCAGGCGATGCGGAAGCGGGTGCCCACACGGTCGCCATCCGTCATGACGCCCAGCTGGATGGGAAGTACGTCTTCTCCGTGTACTACCACAATGCCTCGCTCGACGTGAGCAGCGGCCAGCACGTCAATGCCGGCGATGTCATTTCGCGAGTGGGCAACACGGGTCGCGCCACGAATGATCACCTGCACCTCGAGATCCACGTGTCTGCCTCGCCGGACTCGGCGGACATTGTGAATGCCAATGAGCGCTACCCGCCGCACACTGTGAATCCCGAGTTATGGCTGGAGCCGCTGCCGGGAACCGGTACCGTCGTCGGTCGCGTGCTGGATGCGACCGGTCAGCCGGTACGCGGCGCACATGTTTTCGGCCTGGTGCTGCCCTACCCGGCCGAGACACCCTACTCGTACGCGGAGACGTACGGCGAGCGCGCCCACCCGGATCCGGTCTACGGCGAGAATTTCGCCGTCAATGATGTGCCCGCCGGCACCTACCTGATCGGCGTAGAGATCGCCGGGCAGCACGTATGGCGGCGCATTCGCGTGCAGGCTGGCAAGGTGACAGTGGTGGAGCTACGGCCCTGAACGGGCCATTGCACGCAGACCGCCCGCGCACGATCGCGCTGCGGCGGCGGCGCCGGCGCAGCACCGCCTGCCCATGCACCTCCTGCTGACCGACATCCTGACGTGCCCGGTGTGCGGACCGGAGCACGGCCTGATCCTGCTGGCCCATCAGATGGACCAGCGCCGCATCCGCGAGGGTGCGCTCGGTTGTCCTTCCTGCCGCCGGCAGTACCCGATTCACCAAGGCATTGCATACGTGCTTGCTGAACCGGAACGGGCGCTGTCCCGACCAAGCGCCGACGCCGGGCCGCCTGACAACGACGAGGCGCTGCGCATGGCCGCGCTGCTTGGACTGGATGTGAACAGACACGGATTCACGCTGGTCATGGGACCGGCCGCCCGCCACGCGGCTGCGCTCGCGGCCTTCAGCGACAACACCGAAATCGTGGCGGAAACACCACCCGCCGCCGGCAATGCGCCCGGCGTCAGCCGCATTGCGGTACGCAGTGTGCTGCCATTCTGCGCGGCGCGCATGCACGGTGTCTGGTTGAGCGGCGACTCTGCTGATACCCTGTTGGAAGAAGGTGCGCGCATACTGCATCCACTGGGGCGGCTGGTGCTCGAGGGGGCGCCCGCTAACGCGGTAGAACGACTCACGGCCCGCGGCATGCGCGTCATGCTGCAGGAGCAGGATACAATGCTCGCGTTGCACAGTTGAACTCGATTGCGCCTCGCCGGACGGGTCCTCTATCTTGAGGAAACCGGCAGGCTTCACTCTCCCGCCGCGATAACTTGCCATGAGCCTCTGGAAAAAACTCTTCAGGCAGGAGACGGACGCGGTCGATTACTACGACGAAGGCCTCGCCCTGCTGAACGCGGGCAAGTACCACGAGGCACTGACGTCGTTCCGTCTCGCGCAGCGTGACGCTCCCGAGGACGCTGCGGTGCTCCAGCAGATCGCTGTCACGTACACGCGCATTGGCATGACCGACGAAGCCATCCGCGCGTACCGCAAGGCACTGAGCAGCGATGCCACGGCCGCGGGCGCACACTACGGCCTGGCGTTCCTGCTGCTGCGCGAGGGCAGGCCCGACGATGCGGCGTCGCATCTGCGCGAATTCCTGGCGCAGCCGCCCGCCGGACCGGAGGCGGAGCGTCATGTCGAACATGCGAAGCAGACACTGGCGCAGCTGGATGCGGGACTCGTGGGAAGCGACGATGCCGAGGGAGCGATTCCCTGATGGCAGCGGTCACGCTGCGCTGGCTGGGTGAAGGCACGCAGTTCGCCGGCGGCAAGGAAGGCGGACCGCAGGTCGTGGTCGACGGTGATGGCAAGGTCGGTCCGTCGCCGATGATCACGTTCCTGCTCGGGTTGTCTGCGTGCACGGCGTCGGACATTGTCGACATTGTGGGGAAGATGCGCGTACGGCTCAGCGCATTCGACGTGCGCGCCGAGGGTGACCGGCGCGAGGAACCGCCGCGTCGCTACACGAAGATCCGGTTGACGTACCGCGTCGCGGGCGTGGCCGAAGATGATCACGACAAGGTCCGCCGCGCCGTGCAGCTGTCGCAGGAGAAGTACTGCAGCGCCATGCACTCCATCCGCGAGGACATTGAAGTTCTGTCCGACGTGGTGTTCGAGTGAATGAGCCTGGGCAGGCCAGGGCGGTGATGCAGAATACGGACGCGCCGCCGGCCGCCCCGCCCCACGCGGAATCGGAATTCCGGGTGGGCTATGCGAACACGCCCGCCGACATTCCCGATGGCACACTGGTCGAGCTGTTCTTCCAGGCCATCGACGAGTTCGACAAGCCGGATGCCATGCTGCACCGCTCGGCCAGCGCATGGCGGCCCATCTCGCACCGTCACGTGCTCGAACAGGTGCAGCTCATTGCGCAGGCACTGGCCGCTGAGGGCGTGCGCCGCGGCGATCGCGTGGCCCTCCTGTCCGAGAACCGGCCCGAGTGGGCGCTGACCGACTGGGCGATCATTTGCCACGGCGCGCTCACCGTGCCCGTCTATCCGACGCTGCCGCCGCCCCAGATCGCCTACATGATGGAGCACGCCGAGGTCGACACGGCGTTCGTCTCCAGTGAAGCACAACTGCAGAAGATGCTGGAGGTACGCGCGCAGTGCGGTCGGCCGCGGCGCATTGTCGCCTTCGATGATGTGCCGCTCACTGAACCGGGTGTTATGTCGTACACGGCGCTGCTGGACAGGGGCAGGCAGGCCGGTGGCACCGAGAACGAGTTCAGGCAGCGTGCGCGGGAGATCGGCCCGCAGGACCTGGCCACGCTGGTGTACACATTGGGAACCACCGGCACGCCCAAGGCCGTGATGCTGACGCACGCCAACCTGCACGCCAACGTGATCGCGTCACTGTCCGATCTGCCCGTCGGCCTGGCCGACGTCGCGCTCAGCTTCCTGCCGCTTTCCCACGTGTTCCAGCGCACCGTCGACTACGTGATGTTCTCCTACGGCTGCACCATCGCGTATGTCGCGAACTTCGACGAAGTCACGCAGGCGTTCCAGGAGGTGAAGCCCACCGTCGCGGTGGCGGTGCCGCGCGTGTACGAGAAGGTGTACGCGCGCGTCCTCTCGGAAACAGGATTCAAGCGACGCATTGTCTTCTGGGCGCGACGCGTCGCTCTGCAATGGGCGAAGCAGCTGCTTGCCGGGCATCGGCCGCCACTGGGCCTGCGATTGCAGTACGCGCTCGCGGACCGGCTCGTGTTTCACAGGATTCGCGAGGGAATGGGCGGCCGCATCCGCTTCTTCATCTCGGGCAGCGCACCGCTGGCGCCGCAGATCACGGAGTTCTTCTACGGCGCCGGCCTGCTGATTCTCGAAGGCTACGGTCTGACCGAAGCGTCGCCTGTCACCAACGTGAACACGCCGCAACACATGCGCATCGGCACCGTAGGCCGGCCCATACCGGGAACGGAAGAGCGCGTGGCCGACGACGGCGAGATCCTGATCCGCGGACCGCAGATCATGAAGGGCTACTACAAGGACGACGACGCGACGCGTACCGTGATCGATGCCGAGCGCTGGCTGCACACCGGCGACATCGGCGAAATCGATGCGGACGGTTTCCTGCGCATCACGGATCGCAAGAAGGAGCTGATCAAGACAGCGGGCGGGAAGTACATTGCGCCGCAGCCCATTCGAGAACGCCGTGAAGCAGAGTCGCTTCATTGCGGAAGCCGTGCTGCTGGGCGATCGGCGGCCGTACGCGATCGTGCTGGTCGTGCCCAACTTCACGACGTTGCGCGCGTGGGCCAGACAGAAAGGCGTGACCGATACCTCCGCACAGGCCCTGGTGGCGGACGCGCGCGTGATCGCGCGCCTCGAGGAGGAAGTGGCGCGCCGCACGGAAACGTTCGCGCACTTCGAACGGCCCAAGAAGGTGCTCGCCATCGATCGCGAGCTCACGCTGGAGCAGGGCGAGATCACGCCCACGCTCAAGGTGCGTCGTCGCGTCGTCGAGCAACACTGGGCGGATGCGATCGAGGCGCTGTACGCGGAAGCGTCGCCGCCCCATCATGACTGAGCTGCCCGGTACTGATGTCCGCGTCGTCCTGATCACCACGCCGGATCCGGAAACCGCAACCAGACTGGCCCGCGCCCTCGTCGAAGAAGGACTGGCGGCGTGCGGCAACATTCTGTCCGGCCTGCGCTCGATCTACCGCTGGCAGGGCAATATCGAGGATGCCACCGAAGCGCTGCTCATGCTGAAGACGACAGCGGCGCAGGCGGAAGCGCTTGCAACCCGCGCTGTCGCGCTGCACCCGTACGAGGTTCCCGAAGTCCTGGTCCTGCCGGTCGAGTCCGGCCACGGACCCTACCTCGACTGGGTACGCCGCGGTGGGTAGTGAAGAAGAAGGGAGGTTCTTTTCCATGACGCGCAGGAAACCGCGTCATCGGCGGCCTGAGATTGCCGCTGCCGCGCAGGGGCCCCGGAACGATATCCTGTCGGCGGACCAGCTCGAGCTGGCTTCGGCCGCGCCGCCGATAACGCCCGTCACAGGCGGGCCGGAAACGCCCTCGCCGATACGCGTCGCCGAGCTGAGCGCGGCGCCACGCGCGCAGCCCGCGAAGCGCATGACCGATTCCGTGAGCGGCGTGCCGCCCGATGAGCTGGCCCAGGCAAGAGAGCTGGAAAAGGCGGGGCAGGTGGATCGCGCGATGAACCTGTTCCAGTCGATCCTGCGACGCGATCCGGCCAACCTCGAGGCACACTTCGGACTGGGCTCGCTGCACGAGAAGATCGGACAGCACCTGCAGGCGCTGGAGCAATTCGAGCGCGCCAAGCGCATCGATCCGGAGAACATCGACGCCATGGTCCGCCACGCGAACGCCATGGCCGTGCTGGGCCGCTTCGATGCGGCCGAGAAGGAACTGAAGCGCGCCGCGCGGCTGGACCCGCAGCGATCGTCCATCTACGTGAGTCTGGGCGTCGTGCAATTCCGGCGAGGGCTCTACGCGCAGGCGGAAGCCGAGCTGAAGCGGGCCATCGACCTGGATCCCGAAATGGCGTCGTCGTACCACTACCGCGGCGAATCGCTCAATGTGCTGGGCCGGCTGGATGAAGCGCTGACCATGCTGGAACGGGCCGCCCAGCTGGACGCGCGCAATGCCAGGACCTGGTACGTCATGGGCATTGTCCTGGACAAGCAGAACCGGAAACAGGAAGCCGGCGCCATGTTCCGGCGGGCGCGCGAGCTGGGATCGGCATGATCGAAGTAGTACGCGGCGACCTTGCCGCGGTGTCGTCGCCGGGGCTCCTGCGACCGGTCACCGCCGCGTGGGATGCCGTGACGCCTGCCATGCGGCGAGTCGAGCTGGCCCTCGGCCCGGACATCGCCGAGCAATGCCGCAAAGTGGGGGAGCTGCCGGTAGGCTCCGCGATCGTCACGGGCGCGGGTGGGCTGCCAGCGGAACTCATGATCCACGTCATCGTCCGCTCCGCCACAGAACCTGTCTCCGCAAGCGGCGTGGCCCGCGGCCTCACCAACGGCCTGCGCCGCGCCGCCGAATGGGCCATCGAGTCCCTCGCCCTCCCTCCCCTCGGCACCGGCGCCGGCAACCTGGACGCCGAAACCGCCGCCGACCTGATGGTGCCGATACTCCAGGAGTGGCTCCAGACCGAGCCTTTCCCCCGCCACGTGTCCATCGTGGTGGAGTCGGACTACGACCTCGACGTCTTCGAGCGCCGCGTCCGTCAGGCCGGCGGATTGCCGTTGCTCGAGTAGTTGTCGCTGGTACTGGCCTCGAGAGGCGTTGCTCGGGCTGGGGCTCGGGCTGATTGCTGGGGAACGGCATCTACGGAACAGCCTGGTTCTCAGCGCGGGTCGAGGTGTCGCTTACGGGAGTGACGCGAAAAACGACGAGGAGCGGTTCGACTCAAAGCGGGCCGGAGGCAGGCCGAATTGCGGCGGCTGCTAACAGGCCGTGAGTCCCCAGCCCGAGCCCGAGAGTTGCCGTTCAATGCGGTTATCCGTTCCCGAGGCACCAGCCCCGGCAACCAGCAACCAGCAACGCAGTGGACAGTGAACAAGACGAAATAATGAAGCCAAGAGTCCTGGTAGCCTGGTCCATCCTGGCTTTCTGGCTGGTGACGGTGGGCTGGCATGTGAAGCGCGAGTATCTGCGGCCGGAAACGGAGCGGCTGGAGGTGGGCGCGCGTTCGCTGGCGCCGGGCACGCACTTCTACGTCGTGCGCCTCAACGGCCACGCGATTGGCACAGGCACCACGCGCTTCGACACGATTGCCGACACGCTCAAGCTGGCGGATGATCTGCTGCTCGATGTGCCGGCGCTGGACACGGTGCAGCGCGCCGCTACCGTTTCGCGCATCCGCTTCGATCGCGGCCTGCGCATGCGCGATTTCACTTTCCGGCTGGACTCGAAAATCGGCAGCTTTGCGGTGGCGGGAGTCACTACGCCCGACTCGATGCTGGACATCTCGGTGAACGCCGGCGGTGCCACGCAGCACAACCGCATTCCTGCTAACGACGGTGTCATGCTGGATGCCGCCGTCCCCATCCGCCTGGCGGCCGCCGGGAAGCTGCGGCCGGGCACGGTGGTGAATGTCAGCACCTTCGATCCCTCCGCGCTGGACACGCGCACCATCACGGTAAGCGTGACGGACACGGACACGATGATCGTGCCGGACAGCTCGCGCACGCGCGCCGATGGGCGGTGGGAAGCGAGCGTCTGGGACACCGTGCCGGTCTGGCGCATTGAGCAGCGCTTCGGCGGCGTCACCATGGCCACGTGGGTGGACGAGGACGGTCTTACCGTCAAGGCGGAGAGCCCGCTGGGCTTCGTGATCGAGCGCACCACATTCGAGCTGGCGCACCAGGAATGGGAGGCGGCGCAGGGTGATGTCGCCATGCGCGCGGGTTACGGCGCCATGATCGAGGGCACCGCCATTGCCAGCAATGTCGACATCAGGGGATTACAGGCGACGCCGCAGCTGCGGGTTCGTCTCGCGGGGGTCGATCTCGATGGCTTCGATCTGTCCGGCGGTCGCCAGTCGCTGCACGCTGACACGCTTGTCATCACGCGCGAAGACACGGCAGCGATCCGCTTGGCCGGCTACACGCTGCCGTGGCTGGGGGGTGGTGAGGCGAGGCAGGAGTTGAGCGCGACGCCGCTGATCCAGTCGGACGATCCGCGCATTCGCCGCAAGGCCATGGCCGTCACGCGGCTGACGCACGATCCCGCACAGGCGTCCCGGCTGCTGACCGAATGGGTCTACGCGGCCGTGCACAAGGAGATCACGCCCAGCATACCCAGCGCCATTCAGGTGCTGGAGGCGATGCGCGGCGACTGCAACGAGCACACCGTGCTGTATGTTGCGCTGGCGAGGTCGATCGGCCTGCCGGCGAGGACGGCGGTCGGCCTCGTCAACGTGCGTGGCCGCTTCTACTACCACGCATGGCCTGAAGTCTGGCTGCACGGCGATTGGGTCGCGGTGGATCCGACACTCGGCCAGTATCCCGCGGACGCCAGCCATATCCGCTTCGTTGTCGGCGGACTCGCGCGTCAGGTCGAGCTGATCCGCCTCATCGGCAGACTCCGGATTGAAGCGCTATGATCGAGCTGCAGGCAGTCACCAGGAGCTACGGCCGCTTCACCGCGGTGCATCCGCTGGACCTGCACGTGCGCCGCGGCGAACTGTTCGGCTTCCTCGGTCCCAACGGCGCGGGCAAGACGACGACGATCCGCATGGTCACCGGCGTGCTCCAGCCGAGCAGCGGGACCATTCGCATCGCAGGCAAGGATCTGCAGCAGGACCCGATCGGTGCCAAACGCCACATTGGCTACATCCCGGATCGTCCAGCACTTTACGAGAAGCTCACAGGCGGCGAATTCCTGCGTTTCGTGAGCGGGTTGTGGGGGCGTGAGGGCAACGCCGTCGAACGCCGCATCGACGAACTGCTCGACGTGTTCAGCCTTTCCGACTGGAAAAATGCGCTGGTCGAGAGCTACTCGCATGGCATGAAGCAGAAGCTGCTCATCTGCTCGGCGCTCGTGCATTCGCCTGATGCGATCGTCGTGGACGAGCCGATGGTGGGACTGGATCCACGCGCCGCGCGCATGATGAAAGACCTGATGCGTTCCTACGTGCAGCAGGGCGGGACCGTTTTCCTTTCCACACACACGCTCGAAGTGGCCGAGACGCTGTGCGATCGCATTGCGATCCTCAGCGGCGGGCGCATTCAGGGCATGGGCACGATGGACGAGCTGCGGCACCAGGCTGCATCGGGCGCGGCAGGCCTGGAAGAGATCTTCCTCAAGCTCACCGGCAGCGAGCAGGCGGAGGAGCTGGTGGCTTCGCTGCGCGATCCCTTGAACGCCTGAGCACCGGCGTCATGGCTACTGCAGTCGAATCCATGCTGCACGCAGGCGCCTCCAGTGACGCACCGCCACGCCTGCGTCAGCCAGGCGTGCTCGATCTCTATTTCCCCAAGAGGCGCACCGCGCGCCGGCGTCTGACCGAGAGCGGCAGCATGGCGAGGGGAGTTACGCTGGCGGTCGTCGGCGTCATCTTCTGGCTGGTCGTGTTCACCATTCTGCGGCGGGTGCTCTCCTACTTCCACGACACGCCGGGCCTGGGCGATGCGCTGTCGCTCAAGCTGCTGAGTACGATGCTGCTCGCGTTTCTGCCGATCCTGCTGCTGTCCAACATCATTGGCGCACTCTCGTCGTTCTTCCTGGCGAGGGATCTCGAGCTGCTGGCTGCGGCGCCCATCGATGGACTGCGTCTCTACGGCGCCCGCCTGCTCGAGACCTTCATCCATTCGTCCTGGATGATCGTGCTCATGCTGGTGCCCGTGCTGACCGCGTATGCGCTCGTGTTCGATGGCGGCCTGAGCTTCATTACCGTCTCGCTCGCCACGGTTGCCTGCTACCTGCTGATTCCCGCCGTGGTGGGCACCGCGATCACGCAGATTCTCGTCAATGTGTTCCCGGCTCGTCGCGCGCGGGACATCCTGACGCTGGTGGCTCTGCTGGGCGCAGGCGCGTTCATCGCCGTGTTCCGGCTCATGCGGCCGGAGCAGCTGGCGAGGCCCGAGGGTTTCCGCGACCTCGTCGACTTTGTGGCGGCGCTGCGGACCCCGCAGTCGATCTGGCTGCCCAGCGAATGGGCTGCCCAGGCCATGCTGTCATCACTCGGCATCACGGACCACGCGGGCGATCTGTTTCCGCTGCTGCTGCTGGCCAGCACGGCCGCTGCCGCCCTCGTGATCGGCGCGTGGATGCACAGCCACCTGTTCCTCTCGGGGCTCAGCCGGTCACGCGAAGGAGGCGACCGCGAGGCCCGAGGCCACAGCCGCTGGCGGACCGAGAACTGGCTCGGAGGATTGCCGGTAACGCCGCGCAGCCTCGTCGCCAAAGACATGCGTACCTTCTTCCGCGACACCACGCAGTGGTCGCAGCTGGTGCTGCTGGCCGTGCTGGTCATGGTCTACATCTACAACATCAAGGTGCTGCCACTGTTCTCGGGCGAGGATGTGGGCTTCCTGCTGGTGAATGTGGTGGTGTTCCTGAACATCGGGTTAGCCGGCTTCGTGCTGGCCGCCATTGCCGCACGCCTGGTGTTTCCTGCGATCAGCCTCGAAGGCCAGTCGCTCTGGCTGCTGCGCTCTTCGCCACTGCGCCTCTCCTCGCTGGTGTGGAGCAAGTACTGGGTGGGCGTGCTGCCGCTGCTGGTGCTGGCCGTGGCGCTGACCGCCGGCACCAATGCGCTGCTGCACGTGAGCGGCTTCATGACCTTCGTGTCGCTGGGGACGATCATCATGATCACCTTTGCCCTGGCCGCCATGGCGCTGGGCTTTGGTGCGCTCTACCCCAAGTTCAATTCGGAGAATCCGGCGGACGTGCCGACGAGCTTCGGCGGTCTGGTGTTCATGATGTCCGCCACCGCGTTCATCGGCATCGTTATCATGCTCGAGGCCTGGCCGGTCTACACACTGCTGCTGGCGCGCATGCACGGCGTGCCCGTGGCCATGGGCGACATTGGGTTGCTGGCCGCCGGCATGGGCGCCGCCTTTACTGTCTCCTGCCTCGCCATCTTCTTCTCGCTGCGCTCCGCCGTGCGACGCATCGAAGCGATCGAACCCTGACCTCGCGGCGCGAATCGTGCGTCAGCGGAAATTGGCTGATTCTGGCCACTCTCCATTCAATCAACACGAGCTGACGTCAGGAGCGAAGCTGCCATGACGGGACCGCCAGCCGCACCGACGCACGCGGACTCGCAGCCGCTGCAGAGCCGTGCGTCACAAGGCCGCATCCTGCTCCATGCCGGACTCGCGGCACTCACCGGAGGTCAGGCGCTGGTCTTCGCGGGCATCATGATCGCGCCGCTGTTCCTGCCCGGCACCTGGGCGATCCTACTGGGCTGTCTGCTGTTTGCGGCGGGTGCCGTGCTGCACGGGGCCCCATCCGAACCGCTGGCAGGGGCGTCCCATGAATGACAGCCAGCACCCGGCCTACCGTTTCCGGTTTCCTGTGGATGTGCGCTTCCGCGATCTCGACCCGATGGGTCACGCGCACCACGCCATGCCTCTGATCTACCTCGAGGAGGCGCGCGCGGCGTACTGGCGGGAAGTCGTTGGCCGGGAGGGCCTCGAGGACATCGATTACGTCATGGGCGAGGTCACCGTACGCTACCGGAATCGCATCGAATTCCCATCACGCCTCGAGGTGGCGCTGCGCGTGAGCCGCATCGGACAGAAGTCGTTCGACATGGAATTCGAGATCTGCGGGCCGGGCCGTGAAGTGGTGGCCAGTGGTCGCACGACGCAGGTGATGTTCGACTACGCCGCGGGCAGCTCCAAGTCCGTTCCGCAGAGATGTGCGGGCGCGCATTACCGCCTTCGAAGGCGAGCTGGAACCCGCCTGAGCCGCAACGGCGCGCAGCCAGCGTGCCGTCAGTCAGCTGCGTGGCTTGCGCTTGCCGGGCTGGGCGACGCGGGGCTCGCGCTGTTCCTCGGTGCCCAGCCGGACCACCGGCCGGGACATGCCGGGCGCGCCGTGCAGCGCCAGACGGATCACGTCGTCCATGCGCTCCACGAAATGGAAGGCGATGCCGGCGCGCACCTTCTCCGGCACATCACGCAGATCGCGCTCATTGCCTGCGGGCAGGATGATATGCGGGATGTCCGCGCGATGCGCCGCCAGCACCTTCTCACGCACACCACCCACCTCGAGGATGCGCCCGCGCAGAGTGACTTCGCCGGACACCGCCATGTCGTGCCGCACGGGGCGATTCGACAGTGTCGACGCGATCGCGAGCGTCACGGCCACGCCGGCCGAGGGGCCATCCTTGGGAATGGCGCCCACCGGGAAATGGACGTGCACATCGGATTCGCGGAAATCCTCCTCGGTGATGCCCAGTTCGGGGCCGCGGCTGCGCACATACGAGTAGGCAGCATTGACGGACTCGCGCATCGCGTCGCCCAGGAGGCCCGTGATGATGAGGCGGCCACTGCCCGGCATGCGCAGCGCTTCGATGAACATCAGCTCGCCGCCTGACGCGGTCCACGCGAGTCCCGTGACCACGCCGATCTCCGGGGCGCTTTCCGCGGGCGTGGGCACGTAGCGCGGCACACCCAGCACCTGCTCGAATGCGCGGCACATCGAAGGTCCAGCGCGAGGCATCGCCCCTCGCCCTCGCCCTCGCGCGCGTGCGCAGCAGCGTCTCCACCGAGCGCTGCAGCGCGCCCACGCCGGCATCACGCGCGTAGCCGTAGGCCAGCGCGTAGAGCCCTTCCGCATTGAAGTCGACGTGGCCCGCGAGCAGGCCGTGCTCGGCTATGAGCCGGGGCAGCAGCCGCGTGCGCGCGATCTCCACCTTCTCCTCGGGTGTGTAGCCGGGTATGCGGATCTCGACCATGCGCTCGCGCAGTGCACGCGGCACTTTCTGGAAATCGTGCGCCACCGCGACAAACAGGACGTTACCCAGGTCGAAGGGCACTTCCAGATAGCGGTCCATGAAGTGGGAGGGATCCATCAGGATCTCCTCCAGCGCCTCGCCTGTCTCCTCGCCTTTGCTGCTCGACGTCAGCTCATCCACTTCATCGAGCAGGACCACCGGGTCGTTGACCTGGGCGTCGCGCAGCAGTGCCGCAATGCGCCCCGGCTGCGCATCGCCGCGCGTGCGCCGGATGCCCAGCAGGTCGCCGACCGTACGACCGCCCAGGTCGAGCCTCGCCAGCGGACGGCCCAGGCCTGCCGCCATGGCTTCGACCAGCGTGGCCTTGCCCGTGTCCGGCGGCCCGACAATGCAGGGAATGACACTTCCCAGCGTACGGCGGAGTCGCGCCACCGCGAGCTGATCGAGCAGGCGCTCCTTCGGTTCGGTCAGGCCCAGCAGCTGGCGATCCATCTCCTGCTGCACGGCTGCGAGGTCGATGCGCGAAGGACCTTCCGTGGCACTGCGCTGCCAGGGCAGCGACAACAGCCAGTCGAGGTACGCGCGGATCTCACCTACATCGCTCGAACCGGTGCGCAGCTGCTCGATCTCCGAGCGCGCCCTCGACGCTGCGCGCGAGGGCAGGCCCGAGCCTTCCACACGACGCAGCAAACGCACTGTTTCCGCTTCCAGCGGGTCGACCTCGCCCAGCTCCGCCTGCAGCAGCTTGATCTGCTGGCGCAGATCGGTCGCACGCCGTGTGGGATCCGCTGCCTGCGCGACCGGCGGTGCCGCCGCAGCCGCCGCCGCGTCATCCGAGATCTTGCGCACACGCAGCAGCTGCGCCTCCAGCTCGTCGCACGCGAAGCGCAGCCGGGCCTCGACCGAAAGCAGCTGCAGCACGCGGTCGCGGCTTGCCACCGAGAAGTTGGAGAGCGTCGCGACCAGGTCCGCAAAGCGACCCGGGTCGCCCAGGTTCATGCGCAGGATACGGGGGATTTCGCGCGAGATGCGATCGACCTGCCCGGACAATGCTTCCAGCGCGTTGAGGATGCGCGTGATCAGTTCGGCAGCCTGTTCTTCGGGGGCCGGCCGCTCGCGCGGCGTTGCCGCGCGCGCCACCAGGTAGCCGCCCTTCTCCTCGACCGCGCGCAGCCGAACACGCTGCAAGCCCTGCAGCGTGGCCTGCACGATGCCGCCGGGCAGATTCAGCCGGTCGGACACGCGCACCGCCACTGCGATCTTCTGCAGATCCGTGAAATCGATGGGATCGTCGGGTCCGCCGGGCGGCACTACGGCCGCGACCATCAGCCCCGGCTCCGGATGTGCGCCCAGCATTTCCAGCGTGCCGGACATGCTGATCTGCACACCCACCACGCCCGTGGGAAAGACCACCGTACTGCGGAGCGGCATCACCGGCAGGATTTCCGGGATGCCGGGGTTCTGCGACCGCGCCGCCACTAGTGGCCTCCTTCGTCCGCAGGAGGAGCAGGGTTCGCCGCCGTGTTCCCGGGCAGCCGCAGCAGCGCCGCCGCGTTGCCGTACAGTATGCGCTCTACGGATTCCGGCAAGAGACCCAGGCCCGCGATGACAGCCGCGTTCTCACCCGGACTGCGCGGCATTGCGGGCCAGTCGCTGCCAAACACGACCTTGTGCGCGATGCGTTCGAGACCGGGAAAATGCTCCAGCAGCTTCGCCGGTACCAGACCCGTGACGTCGATGTGGAAGTTGGCGTGCTGCGCCGCCAGGAACGCACACACGTCGTACCAGAATCCGCGACCACCGTGTGCCATCACCACGATCAGATCCGGGAAATCCACCGCCAGATCATCCAGGTGGATCGGGTCGCAGTACTTGATGCGCGTGCCCGGTATCACCGAACTGCCAATGTGAAAGAGCACCGGAATGCGCGCGGCCTGGCACAGCTCGTAGAGCGGGTAGACGCGCGTGTCGTTGGGATAGTAGAACTGATACGACGGGTACAGCTTGAGGCCGACGACGCCCTCGTCCAGATAGCGGCGCAGCAGATCGGCCGGTGCTGCGTCGGTGTTAGGATCGACGGACGCGAAGGGCAGGAAGAAGCCTGTGGACTGGCGACACAGCTCGAGCACGGTTTCGGTGCGCACATTGCCGGAGGACCGCGGACAATGCTCAGGCAGCATGACGGCATGCTGCACGCCCTGCGCCCGCAGCACGTCGGCGGCGTAGCGCGGGTCACGCAGGCGGTCACCGTGCTCCCGCAGAGCCCGCGATACACCGCGCACGAAGGCCACGGTGCCGGGGGCGAGGTCGTCGGGGCGCCATGGGTGGGTGTGGAAGTCGATGATGGGCCGGGCGACTGCCTCGGGCAGAGGCGCCTCCAACACTACGTTAGAGGATCAGCGCCGCGCAACGGTCGCCGAGGTGGGCAGGGGCCGGCGCTTCAACGCCGCCATGCGCTGGTCCAGCAGCTCGAAGAAACGCAGCACCCGCTTCGCATTGGAACCCATGTCGACGGCGCCGTCGCGCGTGACGGAACGCATGTCCACACGGGTCTGCGCATCCGCGTCGAGAACAATGCTGATGGTGACGTCATTGACGTGACGCGGAAAGTGGATCGTCGCCTGCGCGATGATGATGCCATCCCGGTCGTTGCTGAGCCGCAGCTTGCAGCCGGGCAGCTCCTTCAGCAGCGCCAGTGAAGCCTGCCAGACGTCCTCGAACGGTATGGCAAAGGTGCGGCCGCGGAAACGCGGATCACGCGCATCCGGACGCGTCTCCGCGATGCCGTCCCCCATCACACGGCGCAGCCGCTTCTTCAGGCTCATGAAGCGTCGAGTCGAAACACCACGTGCACCGTGGCCGTGATCTGGATCGCGCCGCCTTCCACTGGCGTCTCCGCATTCTGCGCCATCAGGACGCGCCCCGCATACATCGGACGAGGTCCCGGCTGCTCGCTGCTCAGGGTGATGGACAGGGGCGGGCCCAGTACGCGGCCCGCTGCCGTCGCCACCGTCTGCGCGTCGCGCCTGGCCCTCGCCACCGCCGCGCTCAGAGCTTCCTGCCTTGCTGCGTCTGGATCTTTCAACTCGAAGTTGAGGCCCGCAACCCGGTTCGCACCGGCGCCAATGGCCGCGTCCACCACGCCGCCGACGCGCGCGATTGAATCGATTACGATGCGCACCATGTTGCTCGCGCGGTAGCCGCTGATGCGCGGCGGCTCCTGCGAGTTGGGTCCGCCCTGCGTGTAGACCGGATCCAGCTGCAGCGAGAGCGTGCGCACGTTCGCGCCCGAGAAGCCCTTCTGTCGCAATGCCGCCAGCACGCGCGTCATGGCATCCGCGTTGGCCTGCGCCGCCGCCTGTGCCGACGTGGCCTCCGACTCCACCGCCAGTATCAATGTGGCGCGTTCCGGCTCGCGCTCTACCGACGCGGTCGCATTGACCGTGATCGTGGGTGGCTCCGGCCGCATCTGCGCCGCGAGCGCTCCCGGCGCCAGCAGCAGTACTGCGATCATTCTGCGCACGTACATCATGGCCTCCTGCCTCACAGCTTCGCCGTTTTTCCGCTCCATCTCAACCTTTTTCCGCGATGAGGCGGTCAGGCCCGAGGGGCGGACCCCTGCCTCGAGCGCCCATGCAGGCATCGCGCCGGCCGGCTCCCGCCTCCAGCCGGCCCGCGACTGGACCGGACGGCTGCGGACAGTATTTTCGGCGGCGCGTACCGAAACCAGAGGCGAAGATCCGAAATCAGCCCTGGCCGGCGCTCCACCCGACAATACACGCAACCCGAGCCGAGAGGTGCCGTCTTGAAAGTCGTCATTCCGCTGGCCGGCAAGGGCACGAGACTGCGGCCCCACACCTACACCACGCCCAAACCCCTGCTGCGCGTCGGCGGCAAGCCCGTCATGAGCTACATCCTGGACGACCTGCAGGCCCTCGGCGTGCGCGAGGCCGTGTTCATCACCGGGCACCTCAAGGAGCAGGTAGAGGCGTACGTGCGGGCCAACTATCCCTCCTTCACGTCGCATTTCGTGGAGCAGCCGGTGCAGGATGGCACCGCCGGGGCCGTGCGCCTGGCGGAGCCGTGGATCGACGAGGACGTGCTCATCATCTTCGTCGACACGCTGTTCGATGCCGATCTCGGCCTCACTCGCCGCCTGCCGCCCGGCCTGGCCGGCGTGATCTGGGCCAGGGAGGTGGAGGACTACCAGCGCTTCGGCGTCATTGTCATGGACGAACAGCGCAACATGAAGCGCATCATCGAGAAGCCGAAGGAGCCGGTGTCGAAGCTGGCCAATATCGGCCTCTACTACATCCGCGACTGGAAGCTGCTCTTCGAGGGCATCCACGACACCATGAACCGCCCGCCCGGCCCGAGCGGCGAGTTCTATCTCACCGATGCCTTCCAGTACATGATCGACCACGGCGCGCGCATTCGCGTCGAGGAAGTCGTTGGCTGGTACGATTGCGGCCAGCTGGAAACGCTGCTCGACACCAACCGCCACCTGCTGGAGCACGGACGAGCACTCGCACCGCCGCGCGGCGACCGCGTCACTGTCATCGGTCCCGTACGCATTCCCGAGGGTGTCACCCTGGAGAATGTCACCATCGGACCCAATGTCAGCATTGAGCCGGGCTCCGAAGTGCGCAACAGCCGCGTCCGCGACGCCATTGTGGGCGCGCGCGTCACCATTCGCAACGCCGACCTGCACGGTTCCCTGATCGGTGATAACGCGCTGATAGAAGGCGTGCACGGCCGCGTCAGCATCGGCGATCATGCGGAGATTCGTTCCGCCCCCTGACCACAGGCCCGGGCGCCGCGCGGGAACGGACTCGAGCAGGCGACGATTCGGCCTCGGCCAGACTTCGTGTTGCGACCGGACCGTCAGTCCTCCGATGTCGCGCCAGGCGCCGCGGCCGCCGCGACGATGATCAGGAAGGCGCGCACGACGCCTTCCGGACCGCGGCGGTTGTCGTACCACTCGTTCAGCGTGTGCATCCCACCCGACTCGCCACCCGCGCCAATGGCGATCGCGGGCATGCCCAGCGCCATGGGCACATTGGCATCGGTCGACGAAGCCACCAGCTCGGGACGCCGGCCGATGTAGCGCGTGGCTGCGCGCGCCGCCTGCACCAGCACGGATTCCGCCGGTGTCTCGCCGGCCGGCCGGTTGCCGATGGACACGATCTCCGCCACCAGCGGCTCCGTGCCTCGCCGGCGATGCGCATTGCCGTCACTTACCGCTGCGTGTACCGCAGCGAGCGCCCGCTCATCGAGCTGCGCAAGCACGCGCGCATTCTCACTGCGCAGGTCCAGCTCCAGCCACGCGGTTTCCGGAATTGCATTGATGCTGGTGCCCCCGCCCATGCGGCCCACGCTGAGAGACCACGGCGGCTCGACGGGAAGGCGAACCCGCCCCAGTGCGGCAATGGCGCCGCCCAGCGCGTGCGCGGCATTGGCGGTGCCGCGATCCGCCCACGAATGACCACCCGGCCCGCGCACCGTGATGCGGTAGCGGCGCGAGCCCACCGCACGCGTCACGATGCGCCTCGTCTCCGTGCCATCCACGGCGACGAACGCGCTCGCCTTACGCAGCGGCGAGCGCTCGCGGAAGAGATGCTTGACGCCGCGCAGATCACCCAGACCTTCTTCACCCACGGTCGCGGCAAATACGATGGGCCGGTGCGTACGCACATTGCACTCGCGCATCGCACGGGCCATGGCGAGCATGGCCGCCAGGCCGCGGGCGTTGTCGGCAATGCCGGGCAGTCCGATGCGGCCGTTGCGCTCGCGCAGCTCCAGACGAGTCTCCGCGGGAAACACGGTGTCGAGGTGCGCGGCCACGACAATCGGTGACGCTTCCTCGTCATCGCCCGGCAGCGTGGCCAGCACATTGCCCGCGTCATCCAGGCTCACGTCCGCGAGACCCAGCTCGCTCATGCGACCACGAACCCATGCCGCACGCTGCGTTTCGCCAAATGGCGGTGATGGAATCAGCGCCAGTGTGCGCTGCTCCTCGATGGTGCGCGCATCCGTCTGGACGATGCGCGCCCTCGCCTTCGCCAGCGCCGGCCGGTCCGCCAGCCGCCGCACCAGGTCCGCTCCCGTGAGCACCATGACCGGAGAATGTGTGCGCGCGCCGACGCGTTGACAATTACTTCGCGCTCCGGCCATCTTCCGCCGGTCCCGCAAGCACGCGGGCCCACCGCTATTCCCACCACGCCCACGCGGGGAGCATGCGCGAGCAGGATCTGATCTACGACTGGAATCAGGCGCCCGGTGCTTTCGATTTCCGCGGTCTGCCCGTCGTGGAGCTGGACGATGAGACGCTGCGTGATGGACTGCAGGCGCCCTCCGTGCTGGATCCGCCCATCGCCGACAAGATCGAAATCCTGCACCTCATGGATGCGCTCGGCATCCACACCGCGGACATAGGCCTGCCCGGCGCCGGACCGCGTGCGGTCAGCGACGTGCGCGCGCTGGCGCAGGAGATCGCTCGCGGCGGGCTGCGTATTGCGGCGAATTGCGCGGCACGCACGGTACGCGCCGACATCGAGCCGATTGCGCTGCATCTCGCAGGAGACTGGTGTCGCGATCGAGGCGTGCACGTTCATCGGCTCCTCACCCATCCGGCAGTACGCCGAGGACTGGACGCTGGACCGGATGCTGCGCGCTACGGAAGACGCGGTGCGCTTCGCGACCGGCGAGGGGCTCACGGTGATGTATGTGACGGAAGACACGACGCGGGCGCGACCGGAAGTGCTCAAGCAGCTCTACGGCACCGCCATCGCCTGCGGCGCGCGGCGCATCTGCCTCGCGGACACGGTCGGCCACGCCACACCCGAGGGAACCACGCGGCTCGTACGCTTCGTCATGGATGAGATCGTGCAACCCAGCGGCGAAGCGGTGGGTGTCGACTGGCACGGCCATCGCGATCGCGGGTTCGGTCTGGCCAACACGTTCGCGGCCATGGCTGCGGGCGTCAGCCGCGTGCACGGCACGGCACTGGGCATCGGCGAGCGCGTGGGCAACACCGAGATGGACCTGATCCTCGTGAACATGAAGCTCATGGGCATGCACGATGCCGACCTTTCCCGCCTGCCCGAGTACTGCAGGAAAGTGTCACAGGCGACCGGCGTCACCATCGCGCCGCACTATCCCGTGCAGGGCGGCGATGCCTTCCGCACGGCGACGGGCGTGCACGCCGCGGCCATCATCAAGGCGAGGGCGAAAGGCGATGCCTGGCTGGCTGACAATGTCTACTCGGGTGTTCCGCCGGCGCTGTTCGGCCGCAGCCAGGAGATCGAGGTCAGCCACGTGAGCGGCATGTCCAACGTGAAGTACTGGCTTTCCGTGCACGGCTGGGATGCCTCGGACGAGGCGCTGTGCCAGCACGTGTTCGAGCTGGCCAAGCGCAGCAACCACACCCTGTCCCGGGAAGAGATCGAAGCCTGCTGCCGCGAGCACGAAGTCACACGCAACGGAGCGAGGAGCTGATGGCGGGCGCATCTGAACTGGGTGTTTCTGGCCGATCCGACGGCCTACGGCTGGCCCGAACTGGTCAGGGAAAAGCAGGCGGTCTGGGATGGTGTGAAGAACGCACGCGCCCAGTCCAGCATGCGCAAGGCCGTGCGGGGCGATGAGGTGCTGATCTACCACACGGCGCCGGACAAGGCGCTGGTCGGCATCGCGAAGATCACCGGAGAAGCCCGGCCGGATCCGAAGAAGCCGGAGCTGGTAGTGGTCGACGTAGCGCCCGTGCGTCCGCTCGCCCGCCCCATCCCCCTCGCCGAGCTCAAGGCCGATCCGGTGCTCGCCACCCTGTCGTTCGTGCGCATGCCGCGCGTCGCCGTGTGGCCGGTCACGACCGAGCAGTGGCAGCGCGTGCTCGAGGTCAGCGGCACAAGGAAGAGTTAGTGCGGGATCCCGGCCAGAGCAGCAACCTGTGAGGCAAGAGCGCTGACACCGCGCGTACCCATCAGAGCAAGCCGACCCATGTCGCTGGAGGCCATGGCGGTGCCGAGCAGCGTGCCGCGCAGGATGAAGCTGGCCACCGAGAAGTAGATCATGATGCCGGTCACATCGACCAGTGTGGCGACGAGGGGCGCGGAGGCGGTGGCCGGGTCCACGTTCAGGCGGCGCAGCAGGAACGGCAGCATCGAGCCCACCAGCGCACCCCACAGCACCACGCCCACCACACTGAACGCGATCGTGAAGGCGACCAGGATGTAGTGCGCGCCGTAGGGCTTGATGAAGTTCCACGCCACCACACGAATGAAGCCGATCACGCCCAGGATGAGCCCGAGCGTGCCGCCGGCCAGGAACTCGCGGCGCATGACGCGCCACCAGTCGCGCAGCCGCACATCCTCCACCGCCATGGCGCGGATGACCAGTGTGGATGCCTGCGAACCGGAGTTGCCGCCGCTGCTGATGATCAGTGGTATGAATGACGCGAGGAACAGCACCTGCTTGAGTTCGCCTTCGAAAAACGTGACCGCGGACGCGGTGAGCGTTTCGCCGATAAACAGTGCGGCCAGCCAGCCCGCGCGCTTCTTCACCAGCTCGAACAGCGTGGTGCGCATGTACGTTTCGTCGAGGGCCTGCACACCACCGATCTTCTGAATGTCCTCGGTGGCCTCTTCCTGGACGACGTCGACAATGTCGTCGACGGTGACGATGCCCTTGAGCACGCCGTTCTCGTCGACGACGGGTACCGCCAGCAGGTCGTGCTCGGAGAAGAGCCTCGCCAGCGCCTCCTGGTCCATGTCGGCGGGCGCGGAGATCACGTCTGTGTGCATGATCTCGCGCACCGGCCGGTTGCCGGGCGCCGAGAACAGGTCGCGGAAGGACAGCACGCCCAGCAGCCGCTGCGCACTGTCGAGCACGTAGACGTAATAGATGGTTTCCGGCTCGATCGAGCTGACTGCCTGGCGGCGCAGGTACGCGATGGCTTCGTCGGCAGTCATGTCCGGACGCAGTCGCGCGTACCGCGAACTCATCAGACCGCCCGCGTCATCCTCCGCATACGCCAGCAGCGCGGAGACTTCCTTGCGCGTGTAGTCGTCCAGCAGTTCCATCAGCGCGGCGCGGAACTCGTCGGGCGCGGCCTGGATGAGGTCGGCGGCGTCGTCGGGTGGCAGCAGTCGGATCCAGCGGCGCCGCTCGGGGGACGGCAGCGCGGTCAGCATCTCGGCCTGGTCGTGCGCGTCCAGGCCGAAAAAGAATTCCTCCGCGGCATCCGCGCCCAGGAGTCGGAAGCCCTCGACCCGATCTTCCAGCTCCAGCAGCGGCCACGCATCGGCCAGCTCTGTCACGTCGATCTGGGCTTTTTCTTCCATGGGCACCCCCGGCTCCATCACGACGCCAGACCGGAACGATCAGCGAGCCGGCCGGCGGGCGGCCGAGTCTAGCCCGGCGGCCCACGCGCGGGCAAGAGCCACGTTGCTCTTCGCTCGCCGAATGTCTGGCTCACTGCGCTGTCTTCGACTCGCCAGCGTCGCGTAACACAGCCCGGGGCACGTGACCGACGCGTTACGCGCTTCGTTTCGCAATCGGCTGGCGGAGCGAATACATTGCGCGCCCATGCTGGATCGCCTGCTTTCGCCTCGGGCAGAGGCGCTGGAAACCCAATCGCCTCAGGGCGGAGAACTCGGCCGGACCCGCGATGGTCCGCTGACGGGCATTTTCCCGACGCGCGTCGCCGGCATTGATGTCGGCTCCAATGCCCTGCGCTTTCTGGCTGCGGAATTCGTGGCGCGCTCGCACTACACCGTGCTCGAGCAGGTCCGCACCTCGGTTCGCCTCGGGCACGATGTGTTCCTCACCGGCAGTCTCGCCGAGTCGGCCATGGCTGCCGCCGTCGATGCGCTCGCCGTCTATCGCGAGCGCATCAGCGCACTGGGCATCGATCGCTGGCGCGCGGTCGCCACCAGCGCGGTGCGCGACAGCGACAATGGCGAGGCGTTCATCGAACGCGTGCGCGCGGCGACCGGCATCGAGATCGAAATCATAACCGGGGCGGAAGAAGTGCGGCTCGTGCACCAGGCGGTGCGCAGTCGCATTCCCCTGGGCGAGGATCGCTGGATCCTTGTGGACCTGGGCGGTGGCAGCGTCGAGGTCTCGCTGGTCGATGACCGCGACGTACACTGGAGTGTGTCGCACGGTATGGGCTCCGTTCGACTGCTCGAGGAATTGCAGGTGGCAGGCGATGAGCCCGGCCGCTTCAGACGCCGCCTCGAGGAATACGCGGCGACCCTGCGCATTCCGCACGTTGGTCGGGCGCGCCGCGCCGGCTTCATTGCGACGGGTGGCAACATCGAAGCGCTGGCGAAGCTGGCCGGCGCACAGCCGGACGCCAATGGCGTGTGCCGGCTGCCCCTGGCTCAGCTGCGTGCGGTCACCGAGAAGCTGGCGCGCATGTCGTTCCGCCAGCGTGTGCACGAGCTGGACCTGCGCGAGGACCGCGCCGATGTGATCCTGCCTGCGGCCACCGTCTATGAGCAGTTGTGCATGCAGGCGGGCGCCGATGTCATCCACGTGCCCAATGTGGGTCTGAAGGATGGCATCGTGCTGGACATCGTCGATGATTATTCGGGTCACGAGCCGCACGTCGAGCGGCAGGAGCACATCGTGCTGCTGGGTGCGATCGCGCTGGGCCGCCGTTTCCGCTTCGACGCCGCGCACGGCCGGCACGTGGCTCGCCTCGCGCTCTCCATGTTCGAGCAGCTGCAGGAGGTGCACAAACTCACACAGGCGGACCGTCGCGTACTCATTGCCGGCGCCACGCTGCACGACGTGGGGCTCTTCATCAATTATCGCCGGCACCACAAACATTCACTTTACATCATCTCGCAATCGGAACTGCCGGGTCTCACGCAGCGCGAGATCCTGATGGCCGCCAATGTGGCGCGCTATCACCGCAAGGGTGAGCCGGCCGCACACCACGAAGCCTTTATGGCGCTCTCGGAAAAGGAGCGCAGCCGCGTGACGCATCTCGACGGCCATCGTACGCATGGCCGATGCGCTGGACCGCGAACATCTGCAGACCGTGCACGAGGTGCGCGCGCGTGTGCAGGATGGCGCCGTGCAGCTGGAGCTGCTGGGCACCGGTGATCTGCTGCTCGAACGCTGGGCCGTGCAGCGCAAGGCGGGTCTCTTCGAAAAGACCTTCGGCCTCAGGATCCGCATCAGGGAGGAAGCGAAGGCGTGACTACGAGAAAGCGCGACAACGGGGTGCTCATCGCCGTCGAGGGCCTCGATGGCTCGGGCAAGTCCACACAGATCCACCTGCTGCACGAGTGGCTCTATGGGTTGCGGCTGCGTGTGCACTTCACGGAATGGAACTCCAGCTCGCTGGTGAAAGCGGCCACGCGGCGGGGCAAGAAGAAGCAGCTGCTCACACCCACCACCTTCAGCGTCATCCACGCCACGGACTTTGCCGACCGCTACGAGCGCCAGATCCTGCCCATGCTGCGCGGCGGGTATATCGTGCTCTGTGATCGCTACATCTTCACATCGTTCGCGCGCGACGCCGTACGCGGGTGCGACCCGGAGTGGGTGCGCAACATGTACGGCTTTGCCCGCATCCCGGACTACACGCTGTATTTCCGGCTGCCGCTGGAAACCGCGCTCGGCCGCATTCTCGAGGGTCGGCCGCAACTCAAGTACTTCGAGGCGGGCATGGATCTGGGACTCTCGTCCGACATCCATGAGAGCTTCCGCATGTTCCAGACAAGCGTAATGGAGCAGTACGAGAGGCTGGCCAGCGAGTTCAACTTCACAGTCATGGACGCAACACAGAACGTGCACGACCAGCAGCAGGCCGTGCGCGCCATCATCTCCGAAGGCGTAGACCTGAGCCGCTTCCGCACCCGAGTCCCGCGATGAATCCCAAACGCTGCTTCGGCACGGCGCCGCCCGGCCTGGACCTGTCCCGGCTCACGGGCGCATTGATCGTCATCGAGGGTCCGGACTCATCGGGCCGGTCCACCCACATCGGGCTGCTCGCGGAGTGGCTGCAGCAGAACGGCTACCCGGTCGCACAGATCGGACTCAAGCGCTCCCGCCTCGTCGGCAAGGAGCTGGAACTCGCCAAGCAGGGCAATGTGCTCAGCCCGCGCACCATGTCCCTGTTCTACGCCACCGATTTCTTCGACCAGCTGGAAAACACCATCGTGCCGGCGTTGCGCGCAGGCTCCGTGGTGTTGGCTGACCGCTACATCTTCACACCCATGGCCAGGGACAGCGTGCGCGGCGCCGACCCGGAGTGGCTGGCCTCGCTCTACTCCAAGGCGCTCGTCCCGGACGCCATCTTCTGCCTGCAGGTTTCCGATCGCACACTCGTCGACCGTACCCTCGCCTCCCACGGCAACCTCGACTACTGGGAATCCGGCATGGACCTCGGACTCGAACGCGACTGGTTCGGCAGCTTCATTCGTTACCAGAAACGCTTGCGCGCCGAGTTCCGGAAGCTACAGAATCGGTACGGGATTGAACCAATCAATGCGAATGGCTCGATACCTGCCATCCAATCTGAACTGAAAGAGCGGATACGGCGGCAACTCCAGGCACTCTATCCCACGCACGAACTGTCATGACAGCCACCGAGGTAAGCAAGAGAAGCAAGTCGCGGCGCGCGAACACGAAGCGCGCCCGGTACGAGCCCATCGCCGTGGCCGCGACCCCCGGAGAAGATGGCAGAGCGCCGGCGGAGGAGGCGCAGTCAAAGCGGCGGCAGACAGGCGAAAAGCGGGCGCGGCTGAATGTCCAGCTGACGCAGGAGCTGCGCGCGCTGCGCGCCGAACTGACCCAGGCGCTCGAGGGCTTCGACCTGCGCGTGGGCGGTCGCATTGCCGACCTGCTGCAGTCCATCGAAGGCGACGAGTCGCTCGACCAGTCGCCGCACCCGCTCACCGTCCAGGATGCGACCAGCGCCCTCGAGGTAATCGTCGACACACGACCGGCACGCGGCAAAGGTCATATCCGTCAGCTGCGCAGCATTCAGCGGACCGTCAAGCGGCTGCGCAGACTCATCCAGCACTGAAGGCTGCGCGACGGCAGGTCTCCACAGCGGCCCCCCGGTCCGGCAGCCGGGCGCCCGGCGGAACGCCCACCTGGCTTTGTAACAACGCCGTAACTTACTACATTAAGTACGCTTATCCCGTTGAAGCCGGGGGGGCGTGATGCGATTGTTACAATCCAATGACTCTTTGTAGACGGCGATGCGATAAACCTCCATGGGACTCTGCGGCCAGTTCGTGAGCCGCGGAACGCGATACTGTCTTCCCGGTGGAGGCCGATGAGCGACAGGAAGAACACGAAGCCGGCGCCCGCACGGATCCTGGTGGTCGAGGACGAACGGGACATCTCCGCACTCGTCGCTTATCACCTGACCAAGGAAGGCTATCGCGTGCGAACTGCGGAGGGCGGCCAGGAAGCCCTGGAAACGGCGGAGAGCGAACGGCCCGACCTCATCCTGCTCGACCTCATGCTGCCCGGCTTCTCCGGTTACGATGTCCTGTCGGATCTGCGACGGCGTCCCGAGCTGTCGGACGTACCGGTGGTCGTACTCACGGCCCGTCGTGACGAGGCGGATCGCGTGAAAGGCCTCGAGCTGGGTGCGGACGATTACGTCACCAAGCCCTTCAGTCCGCGCGAGCTGATCCTGCGCGTGGGTGCGGTGCTCCGGCGCGCGCAGGCGCCGGCAGTCGCGGGTTCCGGGCGCACGCTGCGCGGCGGTGCCGTTATCGTGGACCTGAATGCCATGCGCGTTTCCGTGGGCGCAGAAAACATTGACCTCACACCGACCGAGTACCGTCTGCTGGTTACGCTGCTGGAGCGGCGAGGCCGCGTGCAGAGCCGGCAGCAGCTGCTCGAGGACGCGTGGGATATCCACGCCCGCATCGAAACCCGGACCGTCGACATGCATGTGCAGCGGCTGCGCACCAAGCTGGGCGAAGCCGGCCGCATGATCGAAACCGTGCGCGGCTTCGGGTACCGCTACCGCGTCCGTGACGGAGCCGAATGAAGCAGGTCTGGCGGCTGCGGCCGATCGCGGTACTGGCCTTCGTCGCCCTCACCATCCTTGGTCTTTTCTGGGTCGATGCGGCAGCGGCCGAATTCCTGCGCTCGCGACTCGCGCCGCTCATGGATGCGACGCAGCTGAATGGCGTGCTCAACGAGTTCCGCACCGCGTTCATCATTTTCGCGGCCCTCACGCTGCTCCTCAGTATCGCCATCGCCATCACGGTGTCCACTGCGGCCACACGCTCTCTGGCGAGGCTGCGTACGGACGCGGGCAACCGGCTGAAAGGGCTGAGATCCAGCTGGCGCCCGCCCATCACCGAGCTGCAGTCGGTGTCTACGGCCATCGACAGACTGGCAACGGAGCTTGAGCAGCGCGGCGAGCACTGGCAGCGCGAACGCGACGAGCTGGCACTGCTGATCAATTCTGCGACGGAAGGCATTCTCCTGCTCGACGCAGATCGCCGCATTCTGCGCGCGAACGCCGGCGGGCGAGTGTTGCTGGGCCTGCCCGACGACTGTGTGGGCCGGCCACTGCCTACACTGGTGCGCGGCGCCGAGCTGCGGGGGCTGCTGGATCGCCTGGGCACGGACGGGACGCAGACCGCGGAAGTCACAGTCGATGACCGGCGACTGCTCGTCGCAGGTCACCCCATCGCGCAGGATGAACCGATTTCGAACATGGGTGAGGCAGCGCCCCGCGCGACGCTCACCCTCGTGGACCTGACGGAGCTGCGTCGCCTCGAAGGTGTGCGGCGGGATTTCGTCGCCAATGTCAGCCACGAGATCCGCACGCCACTGACATCCATTCGCGGCTACGTCGAGACGCTGATGTCCGATGATCTCGAGCCGGGCATGCGCAAGCAGTTCCTCGAAGTGATCCACAAGAATGCCGAACGACTGCGCCGCATCGTGGACGATCTGCTGGACCTCTCGCGTCTCGAGTCGGGAACATGGCGGCCGGACGTGGAAGACATTGGCGTGGGCGGGCTCATCGATGACGTGTGGGAGACATGCGCACAGCGAGCGCGCGAGAAGAGCATCCTCTTCGTGGGTCCCGAGAAGAACCTGAATGCACGCGCGGACGCGTCCGCACTGCGCCACATTCTGCTGAACCTGTTCGATAATGCGCTGCGCTACACACCACCGGGCGGCACCATCCGTGTACTGCTGCGGACGGAGACCGGCAGACCTTCCAGCAACGGGGCGTCCGGTCCGCACGCGGGTCGCCCCTTCGTGACCATCGAAGTGCAGGACAACGGCACCGGCATCCCCGGCGATGCATTGCCGCGCATCTTCGAGCGCTTCTACCGCGTGGATCCCGCGCGCTCGCGCGCGGATGGCGGCACCGGCCTCGGGCTCAGCATCGTGAAGCACATGGTGGAAAGCATGGAGGGTGAGGTCTCGGCCAGCAGCGAGCTCGGCAAGGGGACCACCATCCGCGTGCGACTGCCGGCCGCGCAGCCTGCGTCGTGACCCGGCCGTCACCCGAGGTGCGACCCGCCGTGACTGCGCCCAGCCATGATCCCCACCACGTTTCCCGGACACACCCCACCGGTCGCCGAGGACGGTGCCTGCTGACGCCTGCTTCCGGCAATCGCCTTTTCGTCGCCGCGGCCCCATCATCCTGCCCCGCTGTTACACTGACACCCGAGGCAGGAGAGGCAATGCGGCGTTCGTTCACGGTGACGACGGCTGGTCTGCTGTGGCTGACACTGACCAGCCCGGCCGCCGCGCAGGAGTCCGGCAACGGTCACATCACCGCGAGGCTGTTCGGTCGAGTGCAGTTCCAGTTCAACAGCACGAGTGTGCGGGCCGCCGACCTGGCACAGCCCGATTCCGATGCGCAGATCGCCGCAACGACGTTCGAAACGCGTCGTGTGCGCATGGGTGCGCACATTGAGGTGGATGACTGGATCACAGCCATCCTGGACATGGACTTCGCCAACGCGAAGGTGGCCGTACGACAGGCGTACATGACCTTTTCCTTCGATCCTCGCTTCGAAGTGCGGCTGGGCCAGTTCAAGAAGGCATTCGGCCTGTTTCAAATGAGCAGCTCGCAGGAGCTTCCCATCATCGAGCGCGGGCTCCGCATTCGCGGTCTCGAACAGGCGTACGAGCTGCGCGACGAAGCGGCCGGCTCGCCCGTGCTCCACAGCTTCAAGGGTCTGACGATGCTGGGTGAAGAGCAGACCGTGCTCGACGTGCTGGGCTATCACAGCTTCGATCTGGGCGCCGCGGTACACGGCCGGCTCCACGCCATCGAGTACGAGGCGGGTATCTTCAACGGCGCCGGTCCCGAGAAGATCGACAGCAATGGCGCCAAGTCGTATGCGGGTCACCTGCGCTGGCACGCGCCGGGCCATGCGCCGCTGGTTGTGGGCACGGCAGTGAGCTACCACGAAGTGCCCGGCAGCGGCGCCCAGCCGCGGCTGGATGGCACCGCATTCGAGGCCGATGTCGAGCTGGGCGCCTTCCGTCGGCCCGGCCCGCATCTTCTCGCGGAAGCTACCACCGGCAGCAACTTCGCCGCCGCTGCAACGTTTCGCGGCGCGCAGGGCGTGCTGGCGTGGTATCGCGCGGTTTCCGGCGGGCGGGTGCAGGGCCTGGAGCCGCTGGCCCGCGTGAGCTGGGCCGATCCTGATCATCAGGCATCAGGCGACGAAGGCGTGCTTCTGACTCCCGGCGTCAACCTCTACTTCGAGGGCCACAACCGGCTGATGCTGGACTGGGACGTGTACATGCCCTCCGGCGACCGTTTCCACAGCGAACACGCGCTGCGTTTCCAGGCGCAGGTCTCGTTCTGATCATGGAGCCAGGCACCAGGGATGCCGCGCCCACCTCACCCGATGGGCAGACCGCACGCTCGCGGGAGTCGATGACGTCCATTTTCGCGCCACCCGGAAACATTGAACTGGAGACGCGCGATCTCAGCGTCTTCTACGGACCGACATTGGCCGTGCGCGACGTCTCGCTGCGTGTGCCCGAGCGCAAGGTGGTCGCCTTCATTGGCCCGTCCGGCTGCGGCAAGAGCACACTGCTGCGCTGCTTCAACCGCATGAACGACCTGGTGCCGGGCGCACGCGTCACGGGTGAAGCCATCTTTCAGGGCAAGAACCTGTACGGCCCGGGCATCGATCCGGTCGACGTGCGCCGCCGCATTGGCATGGTGTTCCAGAAGCCGAACCCGTTCCCCAAGTCGATTTATGATAACGTGGCGTTCGGTCCCCGCATCAACGGGTATCGCGGGGACATGGATGCCAAGGTCGAGCGCTCACTCCGGCAGGCTGCGCTCTGGGAGGAAGTGAAGGACCGCCTGGACAAGAGCGCCCTTGCCCTTTCGGGCGGACAGCAGCAACGCTTGTGCATCGCGCGCGCACTCGCGGTGGAGCCGGAAGTGCTGCTCATGGACGAGCCGGCCTCCGCACTCGACCCCATCGCGACCCAGAAGATCGAGGACCTCATCTACGAGCTGAAGCAGGTCTATACCGTGGTCATCGTGACGCACAACATGCAGCAGGCGGCGCGCGTCAGTGATTTCACCGCGTTCCTGTATCTGGGCGAAATGGTGGAGTACGGGCCGACACAGAGCCTCTTCACCAATCCGAAGGAGGAGCGCACGGAAGCCTACATCACCGGCAGGTTCGGATGACGCAGCGCCATTTCCAGGACGAGCTGGACGCACTGAAGACACGCCTGGTCGAGATGGCCGGCCTGGCGGAGGATGCAGTGCGCAAAGGCGTCGCCGCCCTGCTGGAACGCGATGAGGCGAAGGCCCGCGAAGTCGTCGATCAGGATGCCGCGCTCGATGACCTCGAGGTCGACATCGAGGAACGCTCCGTCAAACTGCTGGCGCTGCAGCAGCCCATGGCCAAGGACCTGCGCCTCATCACCATGGCCATGAAGATCTCGAGCGCGCTCGAGCGCGTCGGCGATCACGCGGTCAACATTGCCGATACCGTGCACTGGCTTCTGGAAGCGCCGCTCTTTCCCGTGCTGCCCGAGCTCGAGGAAATGGTGCGGCTGAGCACGGCCATGCTCAAGGATGCGCTCGACGCGTTCGTGCGCGCGGACACCCGCCTGGCGCGCGACATCCTGCGGCGCGATGACCGCGTAGACGAGCTGCACGACAACACGTTCCGCGTGCTGCTCACACACATGATGGAAGACCCGCGTCGCATTTCCGCGGGCATGGACATGCTGCTGGTTTCCGGCAATGTCGAGCGTATCGCGGACCTCGCTACCAACATCTCCGAGGATGTGGTCTACATGGTGGAGGGTCGCATGGTGAAGCATCACGCCGAAGAGAAACAGCAGGCCTCGGGCTGAGGCGGGTTCGCCGGCGACGCTGTCCCTCCAGGTTCCGGTCCCACCGCAGGAAATCTGCTTGACAGGCAATGGCGCACGGGGCATCCTCCCGGCGCGCGCCCCGGGCAGCTCTGCTGCCGTCGGCGCGGTTGGCCGCAGGTGTCATGGCAGCCCGAGGGACCGAGGCGTGTTAGCGCGGGGACCGTTCGCGTCCGGCAAGTCCGGGGCGGGTGATGCGAGCGACGTGGACGAACTGCTGGCGGTCGTGGCGGACCCCCGGCCCGAGCTGGTGCGGACGGGCGCCGAATTGCGCGGTCACGGCGCCATCGTCACCGGGGGCGCCACCGGTATCGGCCGCGCCATTGCCCTCGCCTTCGCACGCACCGGTGTACACGTCGCCTTCAACTGGATGGATGAAGGCGATGGTCGCACCGCCGAAGCCGCCCTGCGCACCGCCGCCGAGCTGCGCCTGCTCGAAGTCACCGTCTTCGGTCGCGAGTGTGATGTACGCGACGCCGCAGCCGTCAGACGCTTCGTCGATGAAGCCGCCGAATCGCTGGGCGGACTGCACATCCTGATCAATAACGCGGGCATTGCGCGCGACCGTGCGCTCTGGCGCATGGAAGACGACGAGTGGTCGGATGTGCTCGAGACCAACCTCACCGGCGCGTTCAACATGATCCGCGCCTGCACACCGCAGTTCCGCGCCCAGCAGTTCGGCAAGATCGTCAACATCGCATCGGTGCACGGACTGCGCAGCGAATTCGGTCTGGCCAACTACACAGCGTCCAAGGCGGGCCTGATCGGCCTGACGCGCGCGGCCGCCGTCGAGCTGGGTCCGTCCAACATCAACGTGAACGCGGTCGCGCCCGGCTATATTCGCACCACCCGCCTGGCGGAGGGCGTGTCATCCGAGATCCTGGACCGCGCCCGCGAACGCAGCGCGCTGCGCCGCCTCGGCGATCCCCAGGACGTCGCCCACGTGGTGCTCTTCCTCTGCTCCGAGCAATCACGCCACGTCACCGGCGCCGTGATTCCCGTGGATGGCGGGTACATGCTTTGAACTGCGATTGCGTCGCTTCAGCCCCAGAAACGCATTTCACGGTCGTCAACGGAGCAGAAATCGCTTGACCAAACAGATCATTAGCATGGCGCTCTACGCGTTGTCGCTGGCGGGCTGTGCCCACCGGGCGCCGCCGGCGGCGGGGAACGCGACGCGGCCGCCGGACATGACGGGGGCGACCGTGATGATGCTGCCGGCGCAGCCGGGGCCGGGTGCGCTGGCGAAGGAGCCGGTGCCGGGGCTGGACCGCGAGATCGCGTTCGCGCTGGGTGAGCGGCTGCCCGGTGTGAAGTGGGTGTTTCCACCCGCGATGGAACGGGCGCTCGCGCGCTCGCCCGGACTCGAGATCGACCTGCACGCGCTGGCCGTTTCCGCGTTCCGTCGCGCGCAGGTGAAGAATATCGGCGACCCGCTGTTCGGCGATCTCCACAGCCTGGGTGTGCTGCTGGGTGCGCGATTCGCACTATTGCCCGTCGCCGCCTGGTACGCGCCCGGCGACACGGCCGCGGGCCACGTCGGAGATGAGCCTTGCCCTCATCGAGACCGATGGCGGCCGCGTTCTCTGGTTCGGCGTCGTCGCCGGCAAGCCCGCGGCCGAAGGCTCCCCCGCCGCCGCCGCCACGGCCGCCAATGCGCTGGCGGGCGTCATCGCGGGGAAGTGAGTCGGGCGGAATCTGCGTTTCGCCGGGCCTCGCGCCGGTGCGATTCCCTCATCGAAGCCATTTGAGCCGGAAGAACGACGAATGACCACTGGCGCCGCCGTGACCCTGATTCCGGGCGACGGCATTGGACCGGACATCACGGCTGCAACGCTGCGCGTCCTCGAGGCAGCGGGCGCTCGGCTGCAATGGGACTACCAGCTGGCGGGCATGGCGGCAGTCGATGCGCTGCACACACCGCTGCCGGACGCGACTCTGGACTCGATCCGCCGTACGCGCGTCGCGCTGAAGGGGCCGCTCACTACACCCGTGGGCGTCGGCTTCCGCAGCATCAACGTGACACTGCGCAAGGAATTCGACCTCTACGCCAACGTGCGTCCGGCGCGCACACTCATGCCGGGCGGCCGCTACGATGACATCGACCTGGTGCTCATTCGCGAGAACACCGAAGGCCTGTACGTGGGCGTCGAGCACTACATCGGCATGGGCGATGATCCGCGTGCCGCGGCCGAGTCCGTCATGATCATCACGCGCTTCGGCGCGGAGCGCATTGTGCGTTATGCCTTCGAGTACGCAGTGACGCACGGCCGGCGCAAAGTGACCCTCGCGCACAAGGCCAATATCCTGAAGTACACGCAGGGCCTGTTCCTCGACGAGGGCCGGCGTGTGGCGCAGGAGTACGCAGACCGCGTCGCCTTCGACGACCGGATCATTGATGCCACGGCCATGCAGCTCGTGCTCGATCCCTGGCAGTTCGATGTGCTGGTGATGGAGAACATGTTCGGTGACATCCTGAGCGATCGAGATGGCCGGCCTCGTGGGTGGCCTGGGGATGGCGCCGGGCGGCAACATCGGACGGGAAGCGGCCATGTTCGAGCCGGTGCACGGCTCCGCGCCCGACCTCGCCGGCAGGGGCATCGCCAACCCCACGGCCATGATCCTGGCCGCCTGCATGATGCTGGAACACGTGGGGCAGGGCGAAGCGGCGGAGCGCGTGCGTCGCGCCACACAGCAGACCCTCGAGGTGCACGACACGCTGACGCCGGATCTGGGCGGCCGCAGTGGCACCGCCGACTTCGCCGCTGCCATTATCAGGCGGTTAGGGTAGCAGACCGGCGTCCCGTGCATTGCCGGCCGTCCAGCGGAACACGCCTCGACCGGGAACTGCGTTGCCGGCGGCTCCGGAACGGATGGAACTCCGATTCTCTCGGGTGTCGTTGCCCAGCAACCAGCCCGAGCCCCAGCCCCGGAAACGCTTTTCAGATTCCCTGCCGCCGACTACCTTCCGCGCCAACCAGAACCAGGACGAGCGCCACAACCATGGCCTTCCAGGGCATAGACTACTTCGATACGGATTCGCTGCTCGGCGAGGATGAACGCATGGTGCGTGACACCGTGCGCAGCTGGGTGGATGACAACCTGTTGCCGGTGATCCAGGAAGCGTACATCGCGCGGCATTTTCCGAAGCAGCTGATACCGCAGATGGCGGAGCTGGGCATGCTCGGCGCGAATCTGCCCGAAGAGTATGGCTGTGCCGGACTGAACAATGTCGCCTACGGCCTGATCATGCAGGAGCTGGAGCGCGGCGACTCCGGCATCCGTTCCTTCGCTTCGGTGCAGGGCGCGCTCTGCATGTATCCCATCTTCGCGTTCGGCAGCACGGCGCAGAAGCAGAAGTGGCTGCCGCGCATGGCGGCTGGCGAGGTGATCGGCTGCTTCGGCCTGACGGAGCCGGATTACGGCTCCAACCCCGCCGGCATGATTACTACTGCGAAGCAGACCGCGGACGGCTGGGTGCTGAATGGCGCCAAGATGTGGATCACGAACGGCTCCATGGCGAACATCGCGATCATCTGGGCCAAGACCGGCGAGCTGAGCGATGTCGAGTCCATCCGCGGCTTCATCGTTCCCACGGACACACCCGGCTTCACGGCGCGGGACCAGAAGGGCAAGCTGTCGCTGCTGGCATCGGATACCAGTGAGCTGGCCCTGCAGGACGTGCGCGTGGCTGATGACGCGCTGTTACCGGAAACGAAGGGCCTCAAGAGTCCGCTGATGTGCCTGACACAGGCAAGGTATGGCATCGCGTGGGGTGCGGTGGGCGCGGCCATGGCCTGCTTCGATGAAGCGCTCCGCTACTCGAAGGAGCGCGTCATGTTCGACGAGCCCATTGGCGCCAAGCAGATCCAGCAGGTGCGGCTCGCGGAAATGCTCACCTCCATAACACAGGGTCAGCTGCTCTGCCTGCAGCTGGGCCGGCTCAAGGATCAGAAGAAGGTGCGCCCGCAGCAGGTCTCACTCGCGAAGCGCGCCAACTGCTCGATGGCCTGCGACGTGGCACGCGAAGCCCGCCGCCTGCTGGGCGCCAACGGCATCCTGGTCGAGTATTCTGCCATGCGCCACATGGCCAACCTCGAGTCCGTCTACACCTACGAAGGCACGCACGACGTGCACGGTCTCATCCTGGGCCAGGACCTGACCGGCTTCAGCGCGTTCTGAGCGAGCGTATCCGCACTACCAGTTCCGACCGGCGCCTCGCCACGCGCCGGCCATGGCCAACGCCCCATATCCTTCGAACACGACGTCCGTGGTCTGGCCGTTGACGACCACCACCTGCTGCGTGGTGGGATCGAAATAGGTGAATGCGGGCGGAACGATCGTCACCGAGTAGGTGCCCGGATTGAGCGGCGCGAACAGCACGGTGCCGTTACTGTCTGTCGTGCCGCTGGCGGAGGAAGGGCCGCTGATGGTAGCAGTCACGCCCGACACCGGCTCGCTGTAGATCGTCACGATCACGCGGATTCCGCTCGATGCTACGACGTTTACGGTGAATGTGACCGGATTGCCGGCCACGTTGGGATCCGCCACGCCGCCTCTGATGACTGTACCTGTAAGGGTGTTCACGCCCGGACTGCCCAGGCGCCAATCGCCGATCGCAATGCCGTTGGCGCCAGAAAGCACCCCGTTGCCGCTGGTGCTGCCATTGCCCGCCGTGACGGCGAAGCGCACACTGGCGTTCGCGATCGGGTTGCCCAGCCGGTCCTGCACGAGAACGGCCGGAGCGGGGCTGGCGAGCTGGCCGGCGGCGCCGGCGGGTACGCTCGACGCGCTGACCTGGGCCGCAGTCAGCGTCAGCGCATGGGCGGTGAACGTCACGGCGGGCAGGTTCGTCACGGACGCTTCGGTGGTCTGCACACCGGCTGCACTGCCCAGCGTCCAGATCGGTGAATTGGCGAAGCCGTAGGCGTCGGTCGTGGCCAATACCGTGGTCGGGCCGTTCAGGTTGCCGCCGCCCGATGCGACGCGGAAGGCGACGCTGGCGAGGGGCAGCGGCACACCGGGTCGCACGTCGACGCGGACACGAAGCGGATCGATCAGCGGCGAACCCACCTCTGCGCTCTGATTGTCGCCCGCCACTTTCGTGATGAACCCGGCCTGCTCGGTTACGCCGTTGGCGACGAAATCCCGCGACTGATACGAAACGTTGTAGAACCCGGAGCAGCCGACCGTGGCGCGGACGGCGTTCTGTCCTGTGGCCGTGCCCAGCACCCACCGGTCGACGCGCGCCACCGATGTGGTCATCAGCACCAGCGCGGATGTGGCGCCTCCCGGGGCCGTCAGACTGTAGAGCTGCCCGCCTCCACCGGTCACACTGAAGGTCACCAGGCACAGCGGATTGACGAACGGCTGACCGTCACGCAACAGCTGTATGGCGGGAGGATCCGGCACGGCGCCGCCGGAGGGCACGGATTGCAGTGTGGCGCTGGCAGCTGCGACAACGACCGGGCTGTCGCTCGGACAGGTATCAGTGAAAGTGCACGGGTCGATGCTCGTGCTGTCCTCGTTGCACTTGCAGCTTCCCAGCAGCATGAGTGCAAGCAGGACGACATTGCGATTCCGCATGAAGCCGCCTCCGATGGGACCTCCGCCATGAAAGGACGCACGGCGGACCTCGCGCGTCTCACTCTACGGATTTGTCCCCTGCTTCACACGTCCGTGGGCAGACGGCTACGTTTGCCGGCATGACTGACGCGCTGTCACGCGAGCTGGATGCACTGCTGCACCGCTGCCAGAGCCGCATTCTGCGGCTGGCCCACGGCCACGCGGCCAGCCATGCCGATCTCGACGAGATCATGCAGCAGGTCCGCATCCGCGTATGGCAGGCCGTTCCCGAAGCCGAGAGGATTTCCCGCCTCCCTGCGTCCTATGTCTACAGAGTGGTTCGCGCCGTGCTCATCGACCGGATGCGCCGGCGGCGGGTCCGCGGCGAGCATGCCGCAATCCACCTGGACGCAGCGCCGGAGGAAGCCATGGCGAAGACGCAGCCGGATCCGGTGGAACGCGACGAAGCCGCCGCTACTCTCGAGCGCGCCGTCGGCACGCTGGCGGAATCCAGGAGAGGCGTGGTCCGCATGTACCTCGCCGGCTACACGCAGCGCGAGATCGGGCAGCTGTTCGGCTGGAGTGAGCCCAAGACGCGCAACCTGCTCTATCGCGGACTCGCGGACCTGCGCGCGCAGCTCGCGCCCGAGGGGGCCCATGACGCATGAACAGCCAGGCGACGCAGAATTGCGCGCCCGCTACGCCCGCCGCGCTGCGGACACGCCGGAGGAATGCCCGCCCGCCGAGGCCATCACCGCCCTCATTGACCGCACGGGCGATGAAGGCGAGCGCATGCGCACGCTGGACCACGTCATGCGCTGTAACCGCTGCGCCAGCGAGTTCGAGTTGCTGCGTGCAACCGAGCAGGCGAGCCATGGCGAATCGATCCGCCGGCTGGGGCTGCCGCTGGCCATCGCGGCGTCGCTGGTCCTGCTGCTGGGCACGTGGGTCGTCTGGCGCATGACTCCCGAGCCGGCGCCGGCCATGCGCGGCGCCGCCGGCGGGGCCATTGCCCTGATCACGCCGGAAGCTGGCGCTGCGACGTCCGCCGCGGAATCCGCGCGCTTCGTGTGGCATGCCACGGCCGGCGCCCGCCTCTATCGCCTCGAGCTGCTGGACAGCACCGGCGCCGTGCTGCTGACGCAGCAATCGCCTGACACCGCGTTAGACATCGTGCCCATGCGTCTCGAGCACGCGCTCGGCGCCCGTCAGTGGCGGGTCGAAGCGGTGCGCGAGGATGGTACGCGCGCGGTGTCGACCTTACGGCGACTGCGCCTGACACCCTGAGCCAGAGCGAGGGTCAGCAGCAGCAACCCGCCGGCCAGCGCCAGCTTCGTGCGCAGTGCCAACGCGGGCGGCGGCTCGTGCAGCGGCAATTTCACGAAGGGATCACCGATGAGCTTGAAGGCTGCCCAGTCGCGCGGCGGCAGGCCCGCGTCACGCGCCGCGCGCTTGGCTTCGGTCAGGGCGGCGGCCGCGTCGAGCCCGGCCGCGGCCTGATGGTAGAAGCGCTCGATGAACGCGGCGCTCGCTTCGTCGCTCACGGACCATGTGGAAGCGAGTACCGCCCGGGCGCCCGCCTGCAATGCCGCTGTCGAGAGGCCCGTTACGCCTTCGCTCCCCGCCACCGGTCCCCTCGCCGTGCGACAGGCAGAGAGCACCACGAGATCCACCGGCAGACGCAGCGCGGCCAGCTCGGGTGGTGTCAGGAAACCGTCTTCGCCGTCGCCAGGCGCCAGAGCCAGTGCGGCGCGCTCGGCACTGCGATCATTGACCAGCGCGTGTGTGGCCAGATGCAGCACGCTGACGCTGCGCAGGTCGGCATGCTTGAGGTAGGCCTCGCTGGCATTGCCCGAGAGCCGAACTTCGCCGGCAACGGCCCGCGTGCGCAGGCGCTTCGCCTCCGCCGCCGAATAGCGCAAGCCTGGCAGCCCGCCGTTCTCCAGGAACGCTGCACGTACCGGCGCACTCTGCGCGCTGCCTGCCTGCAGGCTCGGGAAACGCGGCGCGCCGAACGCCAGCACGCCGCCCGCCTGCATTGCGCGCGGCCGCTGCCACAGCCTGGCCGCGACCGACGCCGACGGCGAGGTGCTGATGACGTAGCGATCGAGCAGCGCGCGTCCATCCGGCAGCTGCAGCAGCTCCCAGGGCACATCGTGCAGTCCGCGGTCGGCAATGATGACGAGTCGTGTGATCGAGTCCGGCAGCAGCGGCAGCACCTTTGCCAGCAGCGACGCACCCAGCTGCTCCGCCGGCGAAGCCACCGCACTGCCGCCTTCCGCAAGCGATAACAGGCGTGTTATCGCATCGGTCACCGCCGTCAGCGGCGGCAGCACCACGGCGGCCACGGCGGTCTGCGTCACCACGTAGGCGCTGACCGGCGACGTCGCATCACCGGTCGCGAATTCGAGCATGGCGGTGTGCGCGTCGGGCAGGGATCGGCGCAGCGCGTCGGGCCGCAGCGCCGCCGCATCCATGTGCTGGCCTGTGCCGGGCGCAGCCCCTGTGTCGGCCAGCAACGCCAGCCGGTCCAGCAGCAGGCGAGCACGACGACGCTCCGCAAACTCGAACGCGGCCTCGACGCGGCCCGCATCCACCAGACCCACGAGCACACTCGCGAGGTCCGACTCCGCCGGTCGATCATCCGTGAGAGAGAAGGCGACCACGCGCAGATCGGCATCATCCAGTCCGGCGCGCCATGCCTCCAGCGAATCGAGCGCCGAGCGCACCTCGGCTTCCGCTGCGGCAGGATCGTGCAGTGCGAGCAGGGCAGCCGCCGAGCTGATGCGTTGCGAGTAACGGTAGGCGGGCGACGAGTGAAACGGCGGCAGCCCGGACAGCCGGCGCAGCGACGCGCGCGGGTCGCCCAGCTTCAGCTCCACGCGCGACAGGTCGGCCAGCAGGCTCAACTGAATGCCGAGCAGGTGATCACGCTGCGCCAGCACCAGGGCACTGTCCAGCAGAATCTTCGCCTGGCCGGCATTGCCTTCGGATTCGGCGACTGCGCCCAGCACCGAGAGCGCGGTGACGCGCCAGCTCCCGCCCAGCGCTTCCGCACCCGTACGAAAGCGGAGTGCGGCAGCGCGTGCCAGCTCCAGGTCACCCGTGTGACGCGCAATACGCGCACGCACGGCGGCGGCGGCGGTGCGGCCCCAGAGATCGCCCTGGGCTTCCAGCAGTGAATCCGCACGCTCGGTGTACGTCGTCGCTGTGGGCAGGTCGGAAAGCGCGAGCGATACCTGTGCCAGCGACAGCCACGACCACGCCAGCGCCGAGCGGTTGCCGGACGCGACCGCTTCCTCGATCGCGGCGTACAGATCGCGCTTCGCCTCGGCGTAATGCCCGGTGTTGAACGACATGTAACCCCGCCACTGCAGCGTGGCGGCGAGGGCGCTGCGATCATGCGTCTCGCGCTGCAGGCGCTCGACCAGCCGCAGGTGCTGGCGCGCACTGTCCGTGTAGCCCAGCTGGTCGATGACCGAAGCCACCACATGGTTGCAGAACGCTTCCATGCGGCGGAAACCCAGACGGTGCGCATCCGCGGCGCCCGAGTCCGCTGCCAGCCGGGCGCTGGCCACACTGCGTGTCGCATCGATCCAGGCACGCGTGCAACGGGCCTGCACCTCGCCTTCGTCATCCCTGGCTGGTAACACCGAGTCTGCAAGGTCGACGAGGCGCAGGGCGCGCACGGCGTCCGCAACACGCAGCCGCGTCAGACTGCCCGACAGGAGCGCCTCCGCCTCGCGGCTGCTGTCGCCCGCCGCCCGCGCACGGTTCGCGGCCAGCGCGAACAGCGAATCGCCGGCCTGCAGATCGCCCAATGCCACGCGACTGTGCGCCTGGCCCACTCTCGACTCGCGCGCAATGGCGTCGTCATCCCGGGCCCGGATCAGCGAGACGTACAGCGACTCGGCTCGAGCCGGCTGGTAGGTCAGTTGCGCCAGGGTCGCCAGACCGAGAAGCGCAGCACGCGCGCTCCGCACCACCCCCGCCTCACGGCGCCAGCGGCGCTCCACCACAGCCACGCTGTCACCCTCCACCGCGGCCTGCGCGTGATGCACCACCGCCCTGGCCGTGTCACCAGCGCCGCCCTGAGGCAACAACGTTGCGAATGCCAGCAGCCAGGAAGCCGTCATGTACGCTGAGGTAACGTCGGGCGCGCCCGACGGTCAATGATCGGCGGGCAGAGCGGCGGGATGGCCGCGGCCAAGGAAGTCGCGGCCTGCGGGAGCCCGTCCAGGCTACTTCGATCCGAGCACGAACACGTTGCCATCCGGATCCTTGAAGATCGCCGCCGTGCCCCAATCCGCGGTCTGCGGCTCCTGCTCGAACTCCACACCCTTCGCTTTCAGCTCCGCATGCGTGCCCTTCACATCGTCGGTCCAGAAGGAAACGTGCGAGAACGTGCCAATGCGGTCACGGTGCTCGTCCGGCGTGAACAGCACGACCTCCGTGTCGCTGCCCGGTATGCGCAGTTCGATCCAGCGCTGCGCATCGTCGAAAGGCTGGTCCGTCACTACCTTGAACCCCAGCGCCGTCGTGTAGAACTCCAGCGCCCGGTCCTGATCCGACACCGGGATGCTGGCGAACTTGATGCCTCTGATCATGGTGCCCATTCCGTGTTCATGAGTTTGCCCGGAGTGTCTCCCCGTTGCGTCGCGACGCGCAACGAAGCCATGCGTGCGGCGGTCCCGCAAGGCAGGCTGTGTCTGCTATGGCAATGAATGCCTCAGGAGGCGTCGTGAGCCAGGACAGCATCGAGCTGGATGCCTACATCGTGGACACGCTGATGGGGGATCTGGTCGGACACGACCGGCAGCCGTCCGCGTTCCTCGTATACCTCTGGCTCTTTCGCAGGGTGGCGGGCGAGGTGGACGTGGCGGTGAGTCTGCGGGAGCTGGCGGAAGGCACGGGCCTGTCGCGGCGGGCCGTGCAGGATGCGCTCGGCCGGCTGCATTGCCGGCGCCTCATCGGCATTCGTCGCGCCAGCATCACTGCCATACCGGAGTATCGCGTGCTGCGCCCGTGGCTGCGACGGAGCGCGTAGTGGTGTCGGGCGTGTCGTCGTCTACAGCCGTGTCAGCGTGGATCCGGCACGGGACGCTGGTGGCGGGCCTCGCGCTGTGCGGCTGCGGCCGCCGTGCGCCGGCAGTGCTGGCGATCCGCGACGTGTACGTGCCCGCGCCGGCCGCGGGCGGGCCGGGCGCGCTGTACGCGACCATCGTGAACGGCACCACCCTTCCTGACACACTGTTAGGCCTCGCGACAGCAGCTGCGGACAGCGCCGGGCTGCACGAGCCGATGGCCATGGGCGCGATGGCGCACATGCAGCCGGTGCGGGCCATCCCGATCGCGGCGGGTGGCACGCTCCGCCTGCGGCCGGGGGGCTACCACGGCATGCTGGGCGGGCTGCGGCGCGTGCTGGCGCCCGGCGACACGTTCGCCGTGACGTTCCGCTTCGCGCGAGCCGGCGCGCGGGCCGCCACTGCCGCCGTGATCACGTATGCCGACCTGGACAGCCGGCTCCGCTCGCGCTGATCGCCCCATGACCCGTCCGATTGGCAAACGCCGGGCCCGGGTCGGCCGTCATTGGATAGGACCGGCAACAGGGCAGGGGATGCACAACACCGCGTCAGAGGCGACGCGAGGCTTGCCGGAGACCCTGCAACGGACGGCGGGGTTCGACGTGTCCACTGTGGAGCGCAGCGATCATCACAGCGCTTCGATCACGTCTCCTCGTCGGGGGGTCGATCCTTCAGTTGTGACTGCTCGCGCCCGGTTTTGACGCATCAAACGGTGTGCGCGTCGCAGGATGAACATGGCGGCGACGCATTCAAAAGTCTTGTCTCGAGGCGCTGGCGCGTTGTGAAATAACAGTGCAGCCATGTCCCGTCCTCCCCGGCCGGGACGCCAGAGGTCGCAGGAATATGGAAGGCGACGCTTCAATCGTACGCAGCATGCGCAGTCTGACGACGCTGTTCCTGCAGCTTCTCGTGGTGCTTGCCGCAGCCACGTCTCCCGTCGCCGCGCAGACCGCCAACGAGTTCGGCATGGAAGTGCGCCCGTTCGGCGCTGCGGTGAGCCTTGCCCATCGCCTGTTCCCGGGCGTGTTCCTGGGTCTGGCTGCGGGTGGTGGCGTGGATGTGCTGGACCGCACCCTCGCGCCTAATACGCGGCAGGAGAGCTACCACTCGTTCCAGCAGCTGGCGCACGTGAGTGCGTTCCTGCGCCAGAAGCCGAACGATCGGCTGGATGTCGATCTGGGGATACGCGCCGGCGTCGGCGGCGTGCGCGCCTGCGGCAACAGCGACTGCTGGCCGGGCGGGTTTGTCGGACTCTACGGCGCCGCCTTCTGGGGCACACCGCGCTTCAAGATCGGACCGCGGCTGCTCTGGGCCATGGCCCGCAACGGGGGCTGGAACGACCCCGTGCTGTACGCCGAGCTGATCACGGTGCGATTTCGCTTCTGACGACACTGCTTCGGGTTGACGGATCGTCACCCGGCCGGTAGCATTCGTTTCGCAACAACATTGCCCCGCCGGTCCCGCCCGGAGCATCCGGACGGAGCGCCGCGGGGCGATGTGTCACAGCCTGACCCGTCTGCAATTCCGGAGAGCGCGCGCGGGCAGGTGCAGACGATGTTCGGGAAGCGAGTGCGGATCGCCGCGCCACGGTCCACGGAGGGATCGGGAGCGGAGGAAAGTCCGGGCTCCACAGGGCAGGGTGCCGGCTAACAGCCGGGCGTCGCGAGGCGACGGACAGCGCAACAGAAAGCACACCGCCGATGGCCCGCGAGGGCACAGGCAAGGGTGAAATGGTGGTGTAAGAGACCACCGCGCTCCCGGTAACGGGAGTGGCACGGCAAGCCCCACCCGGAGCAAGGCCAAATAGGGGACGAGGCGCGGCCCGCGCCGGTCGGTCAGCAATGATCGAGCAGTCCCGGGTAGGCTGCACGAGGCCGTCGGGCAACCGCGGTCCCAGAGAAATGATCCGCCTCCCGCGAGGGAGACAGAACCCGGCTTATTCGCTTCCCGTTTTTTTTGCAGCGCCCGTAGCTCAGTTGGATAGAGCGTCGGCCTCCGGAGCCGAAGGTCGCGCGTTCGAATCGCGCCGGGCGCATTTCCCTCGTCGCCGCAACGACTGTCTCGGTGTCCGTCCACGCCCATGCTCGCCTGCGCCCGCGACGCCGGCCGTCGCTGCAGTCCGCGAACACGGCTGTAGACGGCGCCGCCCGCAGCGCTCAGCGGCATTGCCGCGCACCGCGGCCTGCGCTAGCATCCCCGCCCGAATGATGCCTGCTTCACCCACTTCCGGATGCGCCGCATGTACACGCCTCCCTCCGTCAACAGGACCGCGCCCAACCAGCGGGCCGGCCGGTGGCCGTCGATCGCGAACGTCGTCTCGCCGTTCGGCGATCCCGTCAAGCGGAGTTTCGGCTTCTGGTTCAACTACCTCTGGGAGGAAGCCCGGCAGGCGCCCGAGCTGACGGACGGCGACAAGGGGAGGCTGTGCGACGCCTTCTTCGCCGTGCTGCAGGCCGACGGTTCACGGTTCCGCCCCGTGGCGGGGTTGGACAGCATGCCGGCGGAGAAGAAACGCACGGTGCTGACCACCCTGCTCGTACTGGGTTTCAAGCGAGTGCCGCTGAGCGGACCCATCAGCACGGGCGGCGCCGGCGTACGCGTGGACCGTGCAGCCGATGGCGCCGCCATTCTTCTGAAAACGATGGAATACGGCACGGAAGGCGCCAAACAGCTGGTCAAGCTCGGCTTCCGCGCCGATAGCCGCAACTACGAGACGCTCGTCAAGCAGGGCGGCTTCCACGCGCGGGCGCGCTCGAGCAAGGATCCCGTCTACGCGAAATTCGGCCTTGATCAACCCTGGAATCCGCTGGGACTCGAGGTCTACGCCAATTCTCTCTTCCTGCGCAAAGGCATCAACCGGGACAACTGCCTGCACACGGTGGTCAGCGTCGCCAAGGAACTGGCCGAGATCCTGCCCTACCCGCTGCTCTCCGACGCTTCGTTGTTCCCTCTGGGTGCGAAGCCGCTGAAGGACTGGAAGCCGCAGGATGACCAGGCTGCGGCCGCGCACTGGCTCAAAGTCAGGGCTGTGCGCAAGAACGGCGTGGTCGACCATGTGGAGACGGAGATCTGCGTGTACGTGGTCCGCGTCGACAACGTCCACGCCTTCAACACCGAAAAATGGCAGCGCGAGACCGGCGGCAAGAACCCGTTTCCGGAGGCCGCTGTCGACAGGATCAACGTGAACGCGATCCTGGGGGAGCTGAAACTCCGCCGCAAGCACTTCTGGGACCAGCCGCCCACGGGCGGCGGCTCGCTCGCCTTCTACGATTTCGACGTGATCTCGACGCGCATTCTGCCGAGTGAGGACGACCAGAAGGTCTCGTACGGTCCGACCTTTCCCGATCAGCTGAAGACCCGGCTGCGCGGTCTGTGCACGGAAGCCAGACACAACTGGCGCTCTGCCCTCACGCGCTACGAGAACAAGGACAAGGTGGTCAGGTCCGCAGCCACGGGTGGCACGAAGGCGTGCCCGTATTGCAAGCAGATGTTCGCGCCTGCCCAGCTGATGGGCCACAAGAACGCCTGCCCGAGCAATCCGGCGAACATGTAGTGGGCTGCAACCGATAACGGTTCACCGCGAGCGCAGCCGATCCGGCCAGGAACGCAGCCGACGTGCGCCGGCTCCGCGAGCACGGTGTCAGTCACCACTCGGCAACGCAGAACGGGCACTTCCACGAATTGCGCGGCTTGGTATCGCGGGCACATTGACCGATACGGAGGCGCGCATGAGCGACGGGCGGCATTGATTCGTGCTGGCTGACGTGTTCACCAGCACGCAATACGGCGGCAATCAGCTTGCCGTCTTTCCGTGGGCGGACACGGTGCCGCCTGCGGTCATGCAGAAGATTGCCAGGGAGCTGAATTTCTCGGAGACCGTCTTCGTTCTTGCGCCCGCCTCGCCGGAGCACACTGCGAAATTGCGCATTTTCACGCCGCAGGCGGAACTGCCATTCGCTGGACACCCGACGGTCGGCACTGCCTGTGTGCTTGCGGACGTGGGCGTCGTGCCGCTGGCCGGCGGTCAGGCAAACATTGTGTTTGAGGAAGGCATGGGACCGGTGCCGGTGGTGATTCGGGAAGCAGCGGGTCGGTTGTCAGCGCAACTGCGCGTTCCCAGCCTGCCGCAGTTCGGAGCGGAGCCGCCGGACCTCAATGTACTGGCACAATTGCTGTCACTTCCGGTCGAGGCCATCGGCGATGGTGAGTGGAGCGCATTGCGGGCTTCCTGCGGCGTGCCGTTCCTGTTCATCCCCGTTCGTGACCGCGGCGTTCTGGGAAAGGTGAGTCTCAACCTGGCCGTCTGGCGGGAAGTGCTGTCTGGCATCCTGGTCCCCTCATGTGTACGTGATCACACGCGATGTCGAACTCGAGGGTTCCATGATCCGGGCGCGCATGTTTGCGCCGGCCATGGGCATTGTCGAGGATCCGGCAGCGGGCGCGGCGGTCGCCGCGCTCGCGGGCTATCTGTGGCGGCAGTCCGCAGTGCCCGCGACCGGACTCACCTGCCGGGTCGAGCAGGGCTTCGAGATGGGCAGGCCGAGCCTCATTGAAATGGAAGCAGACCTGAAGGGCGGCGCCATTTCGGAGATCCGCATTGCCGGCGGCTGCGTCATTGTCGGATACGGCGAAATGAACCCGGGCGCGTGAGGCTGCCTAACTCGTGTGTACCACTTCCTTCGCCGTTGCCGTCGCAGGCGAGTTCCCGGGCACCTCGATCGACTTGACCTCGCCCGTCATCCAGACGGCAAGGAACAGGAGCGCCAGCGGCAGCCACGTCGCCCCCAGGCTCGTGAACAGCACGAGATTGTGGTGCACCACTCCACCCGGGATCGCGAGATCGAGCACCACAACCAGGGCCGCCCACGCCAGCGCGGTGGGCAAGGCGTCGCGCGCTCCGCGCTCCCGGAAATAGCGCACTGCGACCAGCGTGAAGATGAGCGGTGCTGCCAGCGCATGCACGGCGATCGCAGTGCCCCGGCCGGCCACCCACAGCAGCGCCTCGAGCACGACCGTCGACAGCAGCCAGCCCAGCGCGCCGTGTGCGATCAGCCGTGTCAGCGAACGCGCAGGATGGTCGACGTGCGCACCGGGTCGGGCGGTGGGCAGCTCGGCAGCCAGCTCGTCGGCCCAGGCGCGGATGAGCGCGGGATTGCGCCAGTCGCCGCTGTGCTTCTTCGCCATCACGCTCGCCGGAAAGCCGCGTGCGTCAGGCGTGAGGCGCCCGCCGAACGTCGCATGACCGCGCGCGCCGATGAGCTCTGCCAGCACCGCAACCTGCTGCGTGGCGGCCAGCGCCTCGCGATCCGCAGAGTCATCCAGCGGCCCGCTGGAGAAGAGCCAGACGGGAAGCTCACGCAGGCGCCGTACGTTGTGCTGCAGCAGCCTGCGCACGTTCGCGGGCCAGCGGCCCGCGTACAGCGCGCCACCCGCAATGACGGCGTCAAAGCCGTCCAGCCTGCCAACCTTGTGTGCGGGAGTGGCGACGACTTCGAAGCCGTGCGCATTGAGCGTCTCGCCGATGATGCGGCCGATGCCTTCCGTGCCGCCGCGTTTCGAACTCCATGTCACGAGCACGCGCATATCGTTCTTCCGGTCGAGTGACTGGGAACGATCCCGTGCTTGTCCTGCTGTCCCGGCAACAGTGCCCCCGTCGGCACGGCTCCATTGCTCGAGCGCGGGATCAACTGCAATCTGGAACGCGCGGCCCGAGCATGTGTCAGGAGCTGCTCGTGCGCGGGCGAGGATTCGCCCTACATGGCGCACGCGCCTGGCCTCTTCGCAAACGCTCAGCGCAGGAGCGACCGTACCTGCAGCGAGTTCCCTTTCCCGCGGCCGGCGCTGGCGCCGAAGCCGTCGAAGGCAACCGTGCGCGTCTGCCCCACGCTGAGCGAAACGTTCTGCGACGTCGGGTTGAAGAATATGCCCGACGGTGGTGTGATGGTCACCGTATACTGGCCGGCCGGCAGACCCGCGAAGGTGGCCGTGCCATCCGCGATGGTCGTGCCGGTGCGTAAAGCTGCTCCGCTCACAACCACAGCGACGCCGGCGCGCGGGAAGCCGTAGACGGTCACCTGCACGACAATGGTGCCGCCAGACACCGTCGTTACGTCAAAGGTGACCGGATTGCCGTTTACGCCCGTGTCCGGCTGGCCGTTGCGCAGCACGCTGGCGCGCAGCTGGTTGAGGCCCGGTGTCATGCCCAGGATCCAGTTCAGTGGCTTCGCCTTTCCGGCGGCGTCCGTGGTAGTCGATGTCTGCGTGCCGCCCGCGACGGTGCCGCCGCCCGCGAGTACCTCGAACAGCACGGCCGCGTCGGCAACGGGATTGGCAAAGGCATCCGTCACGAGCACCTCCGGAAGCGGCTGGGCCGGCGCGCCGGCGTCGCCCGCGGGCACGCTCGCCGCTGCGATGCTCATGGGTGCGCCGGCGTGCGGGCTAACAGTGAATTGCACGGCCGGCAGACCCGCGAACGTGGCTTCGACTACTTCCGCGCCCGCCAGCTGCGGGCCCATGCGCCACAGCGGACAGCGGGCATACCCATTGGCATCGGTCATCACGATGCCCGACGTCTGGCCGCCGATCGTGCTGTTGCCGCTCACCACCCGGAACAGGATCGCCTGGTTGGCCACGGGCAGACCCTGCTGGCCGGTCAGACGAACGCGCGGCCGCACTGCGGTGGTGTCCCCCGCGGCTGCGCTCTGGCCATCGCCTTCCACCTTGACCAGGGCCTGCGCATCCAGCGGCAATGCATTGGCGGTGAACGTGCTGGAGCGGATCGTGATGATCGACGCGATCGAGCTGAGACACACGGGAGAGGAAACCCTCACTTCGTTGGCGCCCGGATTCAGACCCACCTTCCAGGCCAGGACGTTTGCGTATCCGTTCGCATCCGTCGTGAGAACGCTCGCAGTCGATCCCTCGAGGGCAACTCCCCCGTCGAACAGAAGCCCACCGCCTGAATAGACCGAGAAGATCACAGTGCACCCGGCCTCGCCCCCAGTGGCATTCGTGACACGGATACGGGGAGGCTCCGTTACCGCCGAGCCGATGTAGGCCTGCTGATGGGATGCGCTCGCTACATTGACGTAGATCGGGGGCGCCTGGGCAATACACACCAGCGGGTTCTCGGGACAGGTCGTCGGTGGCCCGTCATCCTCGCACTTGCAGCCGAAGATCGCGATCAGGCCGAGCAGGATCACGTTGCGCAAGCGCATGCTGTACTCCGGCTGCAGGTGGATTCCCACCCACAAGAGACGCAGCCCGCGCGCTTTCCTCTCAGCATGGCGGCGCGGCGATTCGTCGGGGGAGACGGCGCAGGGCAGAAACGCGCCCGCGCAGCGCTGCCGCTGGCCACACGCGAGAACTTCGAACGGGAGAGCTGGATTGGATCAGCCAGGTGCGGCCGGTGCGCCGCGCAATCGGTTTCCCGATCGCCGCCGTCATCGGTAAGATCCCCGCACACACCGCCAGGAGCAGCCATGCGTCGATTTGCCAGCTTTGCCGGTCTGACCGCCGTGTTCGTCCTCTGCCATGCCGCAGCGGCACAGGGTCGCGGTGGCCGGGGCACGCCCATCAGGGCCGGGCGAATCGTGCCCGCCGGGCACGACGGAGATCCGGCCGCGCACACTGCATGGCGCCCGAGCACTGCCGCCGCCCAGCATTCTCGACTATCGCCCGCACTCGACGCTCGTCGACGCCGGAGCACCTCGTGCCGCAGGCGAAGTATCCGGCCATCGACTTCCACGGACATCCGCAGGGCCTGCTCGGCTCGGCGGAGGTCTCGACGAGCCTCGGCGCCGCCCTCGACAGCCTGAACGTCCGGCTGATGGTCGCCGCGGACAACATGTCAGGCGACCGGCTGCAGCGCGCGCTGGCCGTGATCCACGCCTCGCCGAAGATGAAGGATCGCGTGTTCCCGCTCGCCGGCATCGATTTCCGCAACGTCGGGCCCGGGCTGGGCGCGAGAAAGCCGTGGCGCAGCTCGAGGCCGATGTCGCGGCCGGTGCCGTCGGCGTGGGCGAGATCTCGAAGAGCTTCGGCCTCTCGATCCGCAAGCCCGACGGCTCCCGCCTCCAGCATCGATGATCCCGAGCTCGATCCGATCTGGGAGGCGTGCGCCCGGCTCAACACTCCCTGTGTTCATCCACACCGCCGATCCGCAGGAGTTCTTCCAGCCGATCGACTACACGAACGAGCGCTGGCTCGAGCTCGCGCTCTTCGCCGAGCGCCGCTACCCGCAGGACCAGCTTCCCGTCGTTCGAGGAGCTGATGACGGAGCGGGACAACCTGTTCCGCCGGCATCCCGAAGACGACGCTTCGTCGCCGCGCACATGGGCTGGCACGCCAACGACCTCGGCACGCCTGGCGCAAGATGCTCGACGCGATGCCCAACGTCTACACCGAGGTCGGCGCGGTGCTGTACGACATCGGCCGCCAGCCGCGCGCAGCGCACGACTTCTTCGTCAAGTACCAGGACCGCATCCTCTTCGGCAAGGACTCGTTCCAGCCGGAGGAGTATCCGTACTACTGGCGCGTGTTCGAGACGAAGGACGACTACTTCGACTATTACCGCGACTATCACGCGTTCTGGAAGCTCTACGGCATCGATCTGCCGGACAGCGTGCTGAAGAAGGTCTATTTCCAGAACGCGCTGAAGATCACGCCGCGCCTGCCGCAGACCGGCTGGCCGCGCTAACGGCCTGTCAGGAGCAGCTGGCGGCTCACTTCCAGGTCGTGAAGCTGAACTCCACCTCGCGCCCCTGCGGGTCTGCGCTGTGTACGTGGATCATGGCGAAGTGCCCGCCGTTCGTGCGCACGCAGAGCTGCGTGCCCTCCGTGGCCGGCACTGGCCTTGAGGCTTTCATGGCGGAACAGGCCTTGGGACCGTACCACGGGTATCCTCCCGCCGCCATGAGCATGGCGCCGTTGAGCGCGCGCAATCCGGCCGGTGGATCGAACACCAGGTCTGCACCGGCGCTGCCGGCGCCGCGGTCGAAGTCCAGATCCAGCAGCCGCCTGGCGGCCAGGAACTGCCGCCCGCTGCGCAGGGCATCCCGTTCCGGCTTGGCTTCCACCCACAGATTCAGCACGGTGTCGACCGCTAATTCCGTGTTGGGCCGCGCCGACTGCCCGTACACGGTGCCCGGCGCGTATTGTCCCAGCGTGAAGTACTGCACGCGACCCGCGCGCAGGCCGAGCGCCTTCAGCGTGTCCATGGCGGCTTTCAGGCTGATGCCGGCGAGGTTCGGGGCGAGCACGGTCCGGCGAGGCGCGGCCAGCGCTTCCACGCTGAGCTGCACGACCGTGCCCGGCGCCACGCTCGCGTCAGGCGAGGGACTCTGCGCGAACACCGAACCGGGAAGCGACTGGTGATTCGCGCTCTCTGTGACATCGCCCACGCGCAGGCCGCGCGCGGTCAGGACCCGCTGCGCATCCGCCAGCGGACGGCCCCGCAGGTCCGGCACGCGTACCAGAACCGGCGCATGGCTCGAGTCCGGCGCCGCGCGCACCGTCGAGCGCCGTGCTGTCCGCGGGCAGCGCGGCGACTGTGTCTCGACCGGCCAGTACCAGCGCGGCGCTGTCGCCCGAGGGCGAAAGGCCTCCCTGTGCCGACTCCGCGGCCATTCCGGCCGCATGGGCATCGCCCGCGTCCTCCCGCTTCACCAGCTGTGCGTCCACCAGGGCCGCGCGGCCAGGATGCCCGCCGCCAGCACCAGCACGGCTGCGGCAGCCCACGCCATCCTTCTTTTCCACGACACGACCGGTTGTCGCACCGCAGGACTCAGCTCGCGCAGCAGATGCTGCACGTCGAAGTCCCAGCGACTTTCGCTCAGCTCCACCGCCTGGCGCCTGGCCAGTGCCCGCAACGGCCCGGGCATTTCTGCGGCGCGCACCATGGCCGCACCGTCGACCAGCACCGGAACTGTGAGGATCCCCCGCTCCAGGGCGCTCTGCAGCTCCAGCCGCACGAAATCCTCCGGCTGGTCAAGACGCCGCTGGCCCTGTTCATCCACGCTATGCAGCCAGTCACGGCCAATGACGACGACGCACGCGTCGCAACCGCCCACCGCGCGCGCGATGGCCTGCACGAAATCCTGACCCGCGCGCAGATGGTCCACATCGCGGAACACCCGGTTCCGTCCGAAATGCTGCGCCAGTCGGTCGTAGAGTCGACCGGCGTGGCCCGCGCTGTCCTCACGGCGGTAGCACACGAAGATCCCGGGCATGGCTTGCTCCCGGTGGGAGAGCGACGCACCGAGGCGGTGCGCGTCGTCGCATCAGATCAGGAACGCTACATCAAATGCGCGAACCCGCACAAGCGTCGGCCAGCCAGGGTCATCCGCCCTTGTCCTCGGCCACACGAGCACCATACCGTGCTCGGGCCGGCCCGTTGCCATGGGAAGCGGCGCCCCCGAACGGTGCAACGGATGATCGGAAATATCCTGTTATCGCGCCACCGCGCGCCCCGGCGAACGGAGTCCGCATGAAATACAGACCCGCGCGCGAGCCCGTGCCCAGCCCCTGGCTCGTGCCCTTCGACGGCTCCTTCCGCGTTGCCGCCGCCGCCACATCCCCGCCGCACAATGCGCCCGACAATGATGCCTGCCGCGAGCAGCTGCAGCAGGCCATCAGCGAGCTGGACGGACTGCAGCGCGTGCTCTTTGCCGACAACCGCTACGCGCTGCTGCTCGTTTTCCAGGCGATGGATGCAGCCGGCAAGGACAGCACGATCCGTGCGGTGATGATCGGGCGTCGATCCCAGTGGCTGTCAGGTCTACGCTTTCAAGAGTCCATCCACGGCGGAGCTGGACCACGACTTCCTCTGGCGCACCAGCCTCTGCCTGCCGGAGCGCGGACGCATCGGCATCTTCAATCGCAGCTACTACGAGGAAGTGCTCGTCGTGCGCGTGCACCCGGAGTATCTCGAGCGCCAGCGCCTGCCCGACACCGACGTGCAGCGCCTCTGGGAAGAACGCTTCGACTCCATCCGCGATCACGAGCTGCACCTGGCGCGCAACGGCATCGTCATCCTGAAGTTCTGGCTTCACGTGGGACGGAAGGAGCAGCGCAAGCGCTTTCTCGCCCGGCTCGACGAACCCTCGAAGAACTGGAAATTCGAAGCCGCTGATGTGCGGGAGCGGGCGCGCTGGGACGACTACATGTCCGCCTACGAGGAGGCGCTGTGCGCCACGTCCCGCGCCTGGGCCCCCTGGTACGCGATCCCCGCCGACTCCAAACCCTACATGCGTCTCAGCGTAGCCCGCATCATCGTCCAGACGATGCGCGCACTGCCCCTGCGCTTTCCGGCTGTGAACCACGAGGAAAAACAGCGCCTGGACGAGATCCGTCAGGCACTGCAGAAGGACAAGGAGTGAGTGAGGCCGTCAGGCGGCCGCGTTGCGCGTCACGAACTGCTGCACCAGCTCCGTCAGCGCCCCCGACAGCGTGGGATGGAACTCGAAACCGGCGCGCTCGCTCAGAAACGACAGGATGATCTCCAGCGGCCACGCAGCGCGATAAGGCCGCGGCGAAGCCAGCGCGACGAACACGTCGCACAGCTGCACCAGGCGACTCACGTAGTGTGCGGAGCGTGGATACACGAGGTGCGGATAGCCGCTGCCGTCCATGCGCAGGTGATGCTCGTAGGCTACCACTGCGGCCAGATCCAGCGATGCGTCCGCGGCCAGCAGAATGCGCGCGCCTTCCACCGGATGGCGCTTCACCAGCTCGCGCTCCTCCGGCGTCAGCTGGCCTGACTTGCCCGCGATTTCCGCGGGCAGCCGCGTCATGCCGATGTCGTGCAGCAGGCCCGCCACGCCCACTCGCCGCACGGCGACTTCCTCGAACTGCAGAGAATCAGCCAGCGCCATGCTCAGCGCGGCCACGTTTACCGCGTGGGTTCCCGCCAGGTAGGCAGTATCGCGCACGGCTACGGGCGGCAGCAGCGGCCGCCCGCTCCAGCGCACATCGGCAAACAGCGCGTTAATCAGCGCTTCGGCTTCTGCCACGGGGAGACGCTTGCCTTCGGCCACCTGCTGGTGGATCCACTGGGCCGCGTCCACCTCGTCCGGGACACGCAACCCGGCAATGCTCGGCTCGCGCCGGCGTTCCACCCACGGCTCGATTTCTTCGCGTTGACTCCGGTCCATCACGCTTCGGCTCCCGTCTTGCCACTTGCCGCGTCCGCTACTTCGCGGTCCCGTGACTTCCTGGCCTGCGACAACAGCTCGTGCGCCCGACGTTCGCCCGGCCAGGCACGCGCCAGCGAGCTGACCGCAGCCAGCATTTCCGGTGACTTGTGCGCCAGGCGGGGCTTGCCCAGCAGTGTCTTGCCATTCTGCGCGAAGTGCAGCAGCGCTTCGAGCGCGAGCGCCGAGCCGGATCGGCCCAGCAGACTGAGCGCCAGCACGCGAAACTCGGGCGGGAAATCGGCATCCAGTGCGCGCTTGGCCAGCACCGGCACCGCCAATGTGGGCAGCTGGCTGCGCGCCGACTGCAGCGCCGGCCGCAGCACGGCCACGTCGCGATCACCGAGCGCCGCCACCAGCGCCTCATCGCGCATGCCCTGGCTCTCCAGACACCACAGCACCGCCTCGCGCCGTACCCGCGCATCACGGTGCGCGAGGAAGCGCCCGGCTGTGGCAGGCTCGGCGACGCATTTCGCGTTGCGCATCAACGCCAGCATGTTGCGCTGCACGAACCAGCGCTGGTCCTTGAGCCGCCCTTCCACCAGCGGCTGGATCTCCGTGCCGAAGCGCGCCAGCCGTTCCATCAGATAACGCCGTGTCAGTCGCGCCGTGGACTCCACCAGCTCCTCGAGCAGCACGTTCGCCGCCGCGATGCCCATGCCCCGTAGCAGCGCGTCCACGGCCGCACCATTGAGCGGCTCCGCGCGCAGCAGGTTGCGTAACTCCTGCGGCTTGCCGATGCGTTTCATGATAGCCGCCGCTACTGCGGCCTCCTCCGGCGCCGTCTTGATCAGATCAATGACCCTCGCCGTGCCCCCGTCCTCCACCACTTCCTGCAGCGCCACCCACATGACTTCGCCCTGCGAGTCGCACTCGATTGCCATTTCCAGAATGCGCTCCGCTTCCGGAACCGAACGGCCGGCCTGTCGCCGCTCCAGCTTCTCGAGGACCGGCTCGAACCCCTGCGTTACCGCTGTCCGCCGCTGTCGAACCCAGTGATGGAACAGCCGCCGAATTGTCTCGCGCAGCAACGGCTCCGCATGCGTGGCCGCATGCTCACCGGCAGTGGCCGCGCTGGCCAGCGTATGGATCGAGGCACGCACGCTCATCGGGTAGGGTCGCTCATAGGCGCTGGCCAGACCCGCAGCCACACGCTTCAGCACCGGTATCGGCAGCCGCTGCGCGGCCGCCTCCAGGAACGACGAGCGCTTGTGCTCATCGATCTCCGCGCGCAGTACGGCAGACAGCAACGGCGCGGGCAGCTCGCTCAGAAACTCCGCAACATCCCCGGCAACCGCCGGACCATCGGGGTCGTCACGGGCATCGACCAGGATTTCGTGGAGGTAATTGCGAACACCGAGTGCGGATTGCGCAGCCAGGCGATCCTGCCCCAGCCGCTGCGCCAGCTGCGCGCCGCCCGGGCGTCCCTGGCTCCAGTCAGCGAGCACCGCCAGGCCACGCCATGCAGCCTCGGCACTCACGAGCGCACCGTTTCCGACTGGCGAGTTCAAATACAAGGAGCCTTCCATTGGCTTCCGGTCGAGCCCGCCCTCGTTGTCAAAGCCACGGTGGCAAAGGACGGAAGATTCGGGTTGCTGACCACCTCGGCGACGTCGTCCAGGTCGCGAACCCTCATGCCCGGAGGGGAGGTGGCGATTGACTCCTTAAGGATCGAGCCACGCACACCTTTTCTTGAGCCGGAACGCATCATCCGGAGAGGCTCGATGAGCACGCGCGCCGCACGTGCGCTACGCTGCGACCCGCCCCGCCACAGCGCACGGAATTAGGTACTGCAGGCGACGATTCTGCGCACCGTTCGACGCGAAAAAAACGGCGCCGCGGCTTGCATGCCGCGGCGCCGGCTCTCCGAACGGAATCGTCGCCTACACCAGTTGCATGGGCGGGTGCACATAGTCACGGTACGCCAGAACCTCTGCCGCACCTCGCCGGGCCGCGAGCATGGTCTCGTCGGCCTGTCGCAACAACGCCTCGAGCGTGATGGGCCCGTCCTCGAAGCCCACGACCGCCGCCCGGAAATGAAGCTCGTACCCCGCCGCCGAAGCCACCCGCGACAAATGCTCGCGCAGCTTGTCCGCCACCACCTGCGCACCCCGCCCGTCCGTCTCGGGGAGCAGGATCGCGAATTCCGCGCCGTAGAGTCGAGCCACCACATCGGATGTGCGCAACGCGCCCGTGATCACACTCGCCATCTGGATCAGCAGCTCATCCGCCTCCGCATGTCCCGCCACATGACGCAGCTGCTCGAACGCATCCGCCTCGAGATAGACCAGAGAAAGCGGCCGACTGTAGCGCCGCGTGCGATTCAGCTCCACGGCGGCGACCTCGCGGAAGAACCGCCGATTCCCCAGATTCGTCAGTGGGTCAGTCTGTGCGTGCTCCCGGTAGCCCTGCGCGGCGAACCGGAGCACCGGCACCGCCCACGCGACTCCTGACAACACGAGCACCGCGATGATCGCGCCGACCACCATCGTCGGGGTTGCCGGACCGCTCGCCGCATCCACAGCAAGCTGGGTCCCCGCCGCCGCAATCGCACCGGCACGGCCAACCCATGGACCGCCGAACCAGCTCAGCATCGCCACCGGCAACGCCAGGAGCAGACCCGCGCGCACCGCCGGCGCCGCATACACCAGTCCCAGCGTCAGCGCCAGCAGCAGCGCGCCCAACGCCATTCCGGTGATGCGCGCGTGCCGGGCACGCGAAAAGATCGCGCGCCGCAGGATCAGTGCGGCGCCTGACGGCGAAGACGGTGTCGACTCCGATAACATGGCACGCGACAGGTTCGAGACTCGGTATGGAACCGGGGCTGCAGCGCGATTTCCTCATAGTGTCGGACCCTGCCCCGCTCCGGCTCAAATCCCTGCTGCGTTGTGCCGCGACATAGTCGGAGAAAACGCTTGACACGGCGCCATCGGCGGGTGCATCCTGACTATAACCCTAGTAGAAAAGGACCCATGGAGATCTCCTTCACGGATCGCGAACTCGACATCATGGCAGTGCTCTGGGACCTCGGCTCGGCGACTGTCGCCGAGGTGCAGGAGCGGCTGCCGGACGACCTCGCCTACACAACCGTTCTGACGATTCTCCGGACCCTGGAGGACAAGGGCCGGGTGCGTCACGAGGAAGAAGGCCGTGCCTATCGCTATATCCCCCGCGTGGGCCGGGAAGAGGCGGGTGCCAGTGCCGTGCGGCGACTGGTGCGCAAGGTCTTCCGCGGTTCGCCCGAGATGCTGCTGACGCATCTCGTGGCGGAGCGGGCGCTGACGGCTCCGCAGATGGAGCGGATGATGGAATTGCTGGAAGCACGGCTGCGAGAGGGGGCGCGATGAGCACTGTGGCCGCCTGGTTTCTGTACTCGATCATTGTGGCGAACCTGCTGGGTCTGGCGGCGGTCGCTGGTGAGCGTGCGCTGCGGGACGGAGCGCGATCGGGGCGGTGGGCCTGGGCGGCCGCGATGGCGTTGTCACTGGCCATGCCGCTGCTGGCGTGGGCGGGCTGGCATGTGCAGTCGGTTCCGGCGGTGCCGGACAGCATGGTGATTCCCCTGGCACCCATCGCGTCGGCCTCGACGTCGCGTGGCGCCATGGGCGCATCGCTGGATGAACTGCTGCTGCTCGCGTGGGGGGCGAGCAGTGCCGTACTGCTGGGCGTAGTCGTGTTGTCGTGGGCGCAGATCCGCGGAGAGCGGCGCTACTGGCGCGTGTTGAGCCTGGATGGCGTCCGCGTGCTGGTGACGCAGGATCGCGGACCCGCGGTGTACGGGTTCCGCCAGTCGCTGATCCTCGTTCCGGAATGGGCCCTGAGTCTCGAGTCGAGGGTGCGACGGCTGATGCTGCTGCACGAGGGCGAGCATGCGCGCGCGGGAGATTCGCGGCTCGCGCTGCTCGGTCTGCTGGCCATCGCCGTGGCGCCCTGGAATCTGCCGCTCTGGTGGCAGCATCGGCGCCTGCGTCAGGCCATCGAACTGGACTGCGACGCGCGCGTGCTGCGCCGCGCACCGGATGCACGCAGTTACGGCGCACTGCTGCTGGAATGCGGGCGCCGTCGCTCCCGTCCGGTGCTGGGCGTGGCACTGGCGGAGCCGGCTTCCTTCCTCGAGCGGCGCATTCGCCACATCACGCAGCGCGCGCGCAGTGTGGATCTGCGGCGGGTGCTGTCGCTGGCCGGCGTCGCTCTGCTGCTGACCCTGGCCGCCGCCTTTACGCGCGATCCCACGGCTCCGGCACCTTCTAACGGCAGGTTAGGATTCCGTGCGGCCGTGCCTTTCCCGGCCATTGAGCTGCCCTCGGTGGCGCCGCGCGCGGAGCGCGCCGACACGATGCCGGTGCCATTCTGGACGCCCATGACGCTCGCGCCCCGCCTCGCCAACGGCCAGGAGGTGGGGCGTGCGCTGGAACGCAACTACCCGCCGCTGCTGCGCGATGCCGGCATCGGCGGCACGGTGACCATGTGGTTCCAGATCGATCGCGAAGGCGCCGTGCTGCATACCATGGTCTACCGCTCGAGCGGCTACGAGGCACTGGATCAGAGCGCACGGCACGTGGCGGAAATGATGCGCTTCACGCCGGCCGAGAATCATGGCGTGCCGGTGGGTGTCTGGGTGCAGATCCCGATCGTGTTCAAGGCTGGAGCCGCGGTCGGCGCGCCGGCGCGCAGTCCCGCCACCGCGACTGCCGCCGAGCTCGACAATCTGCCGCGCGTGCAGCCCGAAATGAGCACGTCGGTGTCACGCGGGACAATGCTCGTCGAGATGAAATCGGCGACCGCCTCTTCCGAATCCGTTGCCGGCAACGGCCCGTTCTTCACGCCCATGACGCGCAGGCCGCGGATCACGAATCAGGATGTGGTCGCCGCGCTGCTCGAGCGGAACTACCCGCCGCAGCTGCGTGACGCCGGCATCTCCGGTACCGCAGTGCTGTGGATGCGCATCGACGAAAGTGGCGGAGTGACGGAGATCCGGCTGGCACAGAGCAGCGGTCGGGTCGCCATCGATGACGCCGCCGAGAAGGTTGCCGGGCAAATGCGTTTCGAGCCCGCGCAGAACGGCTCGAAGACGATCCCCGTCTGGGTGCAGATTCCAGTCGAGTTCAAGACCAGGTAGCGGGCCGCCGCGCCCTTTGCGCCGTCCCGCGCCCATCGACCTCGCCGCTCCACCCCCCGGCGAGGTCGATTGGTATCCGCGCACCATTTCCGGGACGACGCGTCCCGCACTCCAACACCCGCGGGGTGTACCGATGGCGGCGGCAACCCGGCCCAACGCGGAGCCATCCAACGACATGCCGGGATTCGCGAAGCACGGCACGGAGATTTCCCGTACTTTGATGAATGCGCACGCCGGGAAAAGGCGGGCGAGCGTACCGAAAAGGAGGCGTGATGCTGATCCGGCTCAGGAGCATGGAGAAGTCAGTCGAGTCGAAGGCGGGGCAGCTGTTCCTGCTGCGTCGCATCGATTTCGACGTGAAACCCGGCGAGTTCGTGACCATCATGGGTCCATCCGGGGCCGGCAAGTCCACCCTGCTCGGGATCCTCGGTCTGCTCGATCATGCGTGGCGAGGCGAGTACTGGTTCCTGGATCAGCCGGTCCACAAGATGAACGCCCGCCAGCGCGCAGCGCTCAACAAGGCCAACATCGGTTTCGTTTTCCAGCAGTACCATCTGCTGGATAATCTGACGGTGTACGAGAATCTCGAGATCCCGCTATCCTATCGCGACATTCCGCGGGGCCAGCGCGCTGCGATGGTGGCGGATATCCTGGACCGCTTCCAGATCGTGGGGAAAAAGGATCTCTTCCCGAATCAGCTGTCCGGCGGCCAGCAGCAGCTGGTCGCGGTGGCGCGCGCGGTGATCGCCAATCCGAAGCTGGTGCTCGCGGACGAGCCCACCGGTAACCTGCACTCGGCGCAGGGCAAGGAGATCATGGAGCTGTTCAAGCAGCTCAATGATCAGGGCACTACCATCATCCAGGTCACCCACTCCGAGACCAACGCGTCGTACGGAGATCGCGTGATCGAGCTGCTCAATGGCTGGATCGTGGGTGAGAAGGCGACGTCGGAGATGGCGGCGCCGGCCTGAGCCGCAAACCTCGAGGCAATACATGAGCGGGAGAGGACGGCAGCGTCCTCTCCCGCTTTCTCTTGCAGACCCTCAGGTGGTCGCCGCCGCGACGAGCGTGTCCGTGAAGCGGTCGAGTGCGTGCCGCAGTATGTCTTCCGGCAGGCCGAAGCCGATGCGCAGATAGTGCTCCATCTCGAAATGCTCGCCGGGCACCACCAGCAGACTGCGCTCGCTGCGCAGCCGTTCCGCCAGCTCACCGGATTCCACGGGCAGGTCATAGCGGGCCCAGGCGATGGCGCCCGCCGCGGGCGGCTGCCACACGAAGCAGCCCTGCACGCGCATCCAGTCCTCGAGCAGACTCCAGCCTCGCTGGATCCGCTGGCGTGTGCGGGCAAGAATGCGCGGCCGCACAGCCGGCGAAAGCGCCAGCGAAGCGAGGTGGTCGGTGAGTTCGCCGGGAGAGATTGTCGTGTAGTCCTTGCGTGCCCAGAGCGCTTCCGCGATCTCGACCGGCGCTACGGCCCAGCCAATGCGCAGACCCGGCAGGCCGTACGCCTTCGAGAGCGAGCCCGTCGCGATCACCTTCGGATACGAGCCGAAGAAGGACGGTGTCTCGTCGCCTTCTCTTTCCGCGCCCGTGTACACCTCATCCGCGAGGATCCAGGCACCCGCGCGCGCGGCGCCACGCACCAGCGCCGCCCTTGCCTCCGGAGAGAGCACGGCACCGGTCGGGTTGTTGGGATTCGTGATCACCAGTAGCCGGGTTTCCTCCGACAGCGCGCGCTCGATCTCCGCCGGGTCCGGCTGCCAGCCCGACGCCTCGTGCAGCGGGATCTTCTGGATATTTGCGCCCAGTGACGCAGCCAGTCCCGGCGCCTGCATGTACGTGGGCGTGACGACAACCACGCGATCGCCCGGCCGCAGCAGGGTCCACAGCACGACGAAATTGGCCTCGGCGCTGCCGTTCATGACACAGATGTTCGCAGCGCTGGCGCCGCGGTAGAGCCTGGCAATGCGCTGGCGCAGGCGCTCGGTCCCGTTCGACTGGCCGTATCCCAGAGGCACATCGTCGACCGATGCACCCGCCAGCTGCTCGAGTTCGCCCAGCGTCAGCGGCTGCACGCCGCTCTCGGAGAGGTTGTAGTCGACCCGGTTTTCCCAGACCGACTGCCAGCGTTCCATCACGAATGGCAGGAATTCATTCATGGCGCTCACGCGTTGCCGCAGGTGACCGTTTTCGGCAAGGGTAAGGCCGAGAGCCGAAGAGCGGAAGGGAGCCGGGCCGGGAAGCAGCCCCACAGTCGATGGGCAGTTCTGCCCTTGCCCACCCCGGACGGCTGTCTAGCTTGTGGCTGGCTCACACGATCACACCAGCGAGGCATGAGCGGATGGGCGTGACGTTTCCGGACGATCTGGTACACGGCGAGGGCGGACGCATCGTCCTGCTCGTGATGGATGGATTGGGTGGGTTGCCACGTGACGACACGGGCCCGACCGAGCTGGAAGCCGCGCGCACGCCCAATCTGGATCGCCTCGCGGCGCGCTCTGCGCTGGGTCTGCACGTGCCGGTCGAACTCGGCGTCGCCCCCGGTAGCGGGCCCGGACACCTTGCCCTCTTCGGCTACGACCCCGTGAAGTACAACATCGGACGGGGCGTGCTGTCCGCCCTCGGTGTGGGCTTCGAGCTGGAGCATGGCGACATTGCCGTTCGCCTGAATCTCGCTACCATCGACAAGCAGGGTCTGATCATCGATCGCCGCGCGGGTCGGCCCAGTGATGACGAGAATCGGCGCATCGTCGCAAAGTTGCGCACCACAGCGCAGCCCGTGGACGGCGTGCAGGTCTTCTTCGAGCCGGAGAAGGAGCATCGCGCGGTGCTGGTGCTGCGCGGCGAAGGGCTGGCAGCAGAAGTGGCGGACACGGACCCGCAGGAAACCGGTGTCGCGCCGTTGCCCGCCACCGCAAAGGTACGTGGCGCGCAGCGCACGGCCGACGTTCTCCAGCGCGTTCTGCAGCGTGCCTTCCAGACATTGGCCGATGAGCCGAAAGCCAATGCGCTGCTGGCACGCGGCATCGATGCATTCCATCGGTTTCCGGGCTTCAGGGAGCGTTTCCAGCTGGACGCTCTGGCCATCGCGCGCTACCCGATGTATCGCGGCGTGGCTCGCCTCGTAGGCATGCGCATCAATCCCGGACCGGACTCCGACGCAGCCAGCGTGCGCACGCTTGTCGACCAGTTCACGCAGTACGACTTCCATTTCATCCACTTCAAGGCGATGGACTCGCGCGGCGAAGACGGGAATTTCGACGCGAAGGTGGCTGCCATCGAAGCGGTGGACGCGCTGCTGCCGGAATTGGAAACGGCGCGGCCCGATGTGCTCGTGGTGACGGGTGACCACTCGACGCCTGCAGCACTGCGCGCGCACTCCTGGCACCCGGTTCCCATCCTGATCGCCTCCCGCTGGTGTCGTCCGGACGCTGGCGCGACGTTCGGCGAACGCAGCTGCCGCCTGGGCGAGCTGGGCATCTTCCCCGCGATGCGCATCATGTCGCTCGCTCTGGCACACGCGGGTCGCCTCGCCAAATACGGCGCGTGATCCAATGGATGACGTCGACGGCATCCTGAACCAGGCGCTGGCGCTCGGTGACGAAGGTCGCTGGGAAGAAATGGCTACCCTGCTGGCCGAAGCGCTGCGCGACGAGCCGGAGGAGCCGTACCTGCTCTGCTGGGCTGGCGTCGCCGAGCGCGAGCTGGGCAACGAGGGTGCTGCCTACGAACTCTTCAAGCGCTGCCTCGCGCAGGATCCGATGGACGCGCATCTGCTGTCACTTGCGGGTTCCGGACTGGCTGCCTTCGATGATCCAGAATGCCGAGCGCCCCCTGCGCGCGGCTGCTCTCACCCAGCCCGATCTGGCCATGGCGCGCGTCCAGTACGGCGCGTACCTCGCGCGCGCCGGCCTGTTCGAAGAGGCGCTCGAGCACCTGCGCGCAGGCGTGAGACTCACGCCCGAAGATCCGGTCGCGCGCGGCGAGCTGGGTGTGGCGCTCGCGCTCAAGGGCGACATGTCGGGCGCGGCCGAAGCAATGGAGGACACACTCGAGCTTGCTCCCGATGATTCCTGGACCAGACTCCTGCTCGGACTCGTCTATCTCGAGCAGGGCCGCGATCAGGACGCGGCGGAGCAGCTGCTGGCCAGCGCACGTGAGCGCACCGACGACGCGGAAGCCCAGATCCTCGCGGGGCTGGCGGCCGCGGCCTCCGGCTGGACCGACGCGGCCGAAGAAGCGCTCGCACGCGCCGAGTACGCGGCCGAGGGTACGGATGTGCCGCTGCTCGAGGAAGCCGGTGCGCGGCTCGCCGCCGGTGCCGATGCCGCACGCCAGCTGCTGCGCGATGAGCTGGCGCCCTCGGCCCTGCACGAACGCCTCACACAACCGCTGTGAAACGCTTGCTCCTGCTCGCCGCAGGTCTGGCCGCTGGCATGCTCGCCATCTGGCTGGCAAGTGTCGGCCTGATCCTGGTCGCCGGGGCCACACCCGGGCTGCGCCCGGCCGATGTTATTCTCGTGTTAGGCGCGGCCCAGTACAACGGGCGGCCATCGCCCGTGCTCAAGGCCAGAGTGGACCATGCCCTGGACCTGTACCGGCGGGGTCTGGCCGCACACCTCATCTTCACCGGCGGCGTGGGTGAGGGTGACACCGTGAGCGAAGGCGAAGTGGCGCGTCGCTACGCTGTCGATCGCGGCGTCCCTGATTCGGTGATCCTCGTGGACCGCAGGGGCACCACTTCGGCCGCATCCATGGACGCGGCGGCGGGTCTCATGCGCACGCACGGCCTGCAGAGCGCGCTGCTGGTGAGCGACAGTTACCACATGCTGCGCCTCGAGCTGCTGGCGCGGCGCGCCGGCATCCGCGCCTATCGCGCGCCCACTCCCTGGAATCCCATCGACCGGGCCCGCGCATCGCAGTGGCGTTACGTGCTGCGCGAGAGTGTGCTGCTGCCCGGGGAGGCCGTGCTTGGCGGGCGCTGACAGCCGTGTTCGCATCGATCTGCCCTGCCAGGTCGTCACGCTGGCCAACGGGCTGCGCCTCATTGTGCACGAGGATCGCAACGCGCCGCTCGCGGCCGTGAACATCTGGTACCACGTCGGCTCCCGCGACGAGCAGACCGGTCGCACCGGCTTCGCGCATCTCTTCGAGCACCTCATGTTCGAAGGCTCGGCCAACGTGCCCACGGGCCAGTTCGACCGGCTGCTCGAGGCTGCCGGTGGCTCCAACAACGGCTCGACCACGGCGGATCGCACGAACTACTGGGAGACGGTGCCGGCGTCCGCCGTCGAGCTGGCGCTGTTCCTCGAGGCGGATCGCATGGGCGGCCTGCTCGCCGCGCTGACGCAGGACCGCTTCGACACGCAGCGCGATGTGGTGATGAACGAACGCCGCGAGAGCTACGAGAACCGGCCCTACGGTCTGGCGCACGAGCGTATCCTGAGCGCGCTCTATCCGCTGGATCATCCGTACCACTGGCCGGTGATCGGTTTCATGGATGACCTGACCGCCGCCACGCTCGACGATGCGGCCGCGTTCTGCCGCCAGCATTACACACCGGCCAATGCCAGCCTCGTGGTGGCCGGCGCCGTGGATACGGCGGAAGTGCGCGCGCTGGTGGACCAGCACTTCGGTCCCATTCCGGGAGGCGCGCGGCCGGGTCGGCGCATGCTGACAGACGCGTTAGCGCCGCCGCGCGCCCGGCTGGTACTGGAAGATGTCGTGCAGCTGCCCCGCCTCTTCATCGCCTGGCACTCGCCTGCGGCATTCGCGCCCGGTGACGCCGCCATGGACGCGCTGGCGCACGTGCTGGCCGGCAGCAAGGCGAGTCGTCTGTATCGCTCGCTGGTGAGCGCCGAGCTGGCCGTCGAGGTTTCCGCGGAGCAGGAGAGCGCGCAGCTGGGTTCGAGCTTCGTCATCACGGTGACCGCGCACGGGGGCGATACCCTGGCGCCGCTCGAGGCGCTGGTGCGTCGCGAGATCGGACGCCTCGCCGAAGACGGTCCGGACGAGGGCGAAGTCGCCCGGGCACGGCACGCCTTCACCACCGGTTTCATTGATGATCTCCAGACCGTCGGCGGCTTCGGCGGGCGAGCTGATCGCCTCAACCTGTACGAACACCACCTGCACGATCCGCACTACACGCAGCACGACCTCGATCGCTACCAGACTGTTAGTGCCGCCGACGTGCGTGACGCCGCGCGCCGCTTCCTCGCCGGCGTGCACGGCGTGACGCTGAGTGTGGTGCCCGAAGGCCACGCCGAGCTGGCCGCCGCGCGGGAGGTCGGGCTGTGAGCCGTCGCGCCGCGAGACCCGCGCGCCCGCGCATCCCCGTGCCCGGCCCGCCCGCACCGCTGCGCCTGCCGGCCGTGCAGGCCACGCGGCTGCGCAATGGCCTGAAGGTCCTTCTGGTCGAACGCCGGCGCCTCCCGGTCGTCGACGCGCTCCTCGTCGTGCGGGCCGGCGCCGCCACCGATACGCCGCGGCTCGCCGGCCGGGCTTCGCTCACGGCGCAGCTGCTCGATTCCGGTACGCCAGAGCGCACGCAGGTGGCGCTCGCCGAGGCCCTCGAGGACCTGGGGGCACGCCTCGACGCTGCCACCAGCTGGGATTCCACCGCCATTCTCTCTGCACGTGCTCGCCGGCCAGCTCGGGCCGGCGCTCGCGATCGCAGGCGAGGTGGCGAGTCGCGCGAGCTTCCCTGCGGATGAGTTCCGGCGCGGCCGCGCGGAGCGCATTGCCGCGATCCAGCAGGACCTGGACGACCCGGACACATTGGCCGGTTTCGCCATTGCTCGCGCGATTTTCGGCCGCGACCATATCTATGGCCGACCCGTGGGCGGTACGGTCGAGACCATCGAAAGACTGGACCGTGATTCGCTTGTGCGCTTCCACGGCGACCGGTATCGTCCCGCCGGTGCGTTCCTCGTGGTGACAGGTGACGCCACGCTGGCAGACACCGAAGCCATGCTGGAGAGCTCGTTCGGTGCGTGGGCGCCGGGCAGCGCACCCGAAATCCATGCGCCAGCGGTCGTGGAACCCGGGCCGACCGCGATCCACCTCGTGGACCGCTCTCGCGCGACCCAATCCGAGGTACGACTGGGAACCATTGGCGTGCCCCGATCGTCACCGGATTTCTTCCCGCTCGTTGTGCTCAACACGATCCTCGGAGGATCGTTCACGTCGCGCCTGAACGCACGGCTGCGCGAGGCGGGAGGGTACACGTACGGCGCGTTTTCCGGCTTCTCATTCCGCGTCGGTGCAGGGCCCTTCGTGGCCGGTGCCGCCGTCCACACCGATGCCACGGCTCGCGCCCTGGCGGAGAGTCTCGAGGAGATCGAGAGAATGCGGCAGGAGGCTGTGCCCGCCGATGAGTTGAACCGCGCGCGGCGTTATCTCGTGCTCGGCCTGCCACGCGCATTCGAAACCAACGCCGGCATCGCGTCACGCGTGGCGGAAACGGAGCTGTACGGACTGGGCGATGATTTCTGGAGCCGATACGCCGGGCTCATGGCCGATGTCAGTGCGGATGACGTCATGTCCGCGGCGCAGCGCTACCTCGATCCGCAGCGTATGGCCGTCGCTGTGGTCGGAGACGCCGGTGTCGTGCGCGGGCCGCTGGAGCAGCTCGGCATTGGTCCCGTCCTCATCAATGATGATCGTTCCTGACCCCGGACGCGCTCCGACTGCGCGTTCAGATGCACCATCCTTCAGCCCTCAGTGAATCGGAAAGTGATCGAAATTCCTTTCGAAAGGCACCGGCTCGCCAACGGCCTGCGTGTCATTCTCTCACCGGACCCGAGCTTACCCGTCGTCGCCGTCAACCTCTGGTACAATGTGGGCTCCAGGAACGAGCGGCCCGGGCGCACCGGCTTCGCTCACCTCTTCGAGCACATGATGTTCCAGGGCTCGGTGAATGTGCCGGACAATGGCCACTTCGCGTTGATAGAAAAGGCGGGCGGCACGCTCAACGGATCCACCTGGCTGGACCGCACCAACTACTTCGAGACCCTGCCTTCTCATTATTTCGAGCTGGGCCTTTGGCTGGAAGCGGATCGCATGGGTGGTCTGCAGCCCGCGATGACCCAGGAGAAGCTGGACAACCAGCGCGACGTGGTGAAGAACGAGCGGCGCTGGCGGGTCGACAACCAGCCATACGGTGACTGGGACGAGCGCATCCAGACGCTCATGTACCCGATCGGACCATCCCGTATCATCACTCGGTGATCGGTTCCATGGCGGATCTGGATGCGGCGAGCCTGGAGGACGTCAGCGACTTCTTCCGCACCTTTTACGCGCCCAATAACGCGGTGTTATCAGTGTGCGGCGACATCGACCCGGCCAGTGCGCGCGAGAGCATCGAGCGCTATTTCGGCGGCATTCAACCGGGTCCGCCGGTGCCGCCACTGCCCGGTCGCGTGCAGCTGCCCGCGCGCCTCGGGCGCGAAGTGCGGGAGACCGTGAAGCAGGACATTTCACTGGCCCGCCTCTACCTGACGTGGCGCATCCCGCCCTACGGCGATGATCGCTTCTACGCGGCCATGGTGGCGTCCTACATCCTGACCTGGGGCAAGGCGTCACTGCTCTATCGCACGCTGGTGCGCCGCGCTGCCGTGCTGCAGGACGTGAGCGCCTACGCATTCCCCATTGTGGCAGGCGCTTCCATGCTGGCGGTGTGGGCCACGGCCAGGCCGGGTGTGGCGCCCGATCGCGCCGAGGCCAGCCTGCTCGAGCAGATCGCCGTGCTCGCCAACGTGCAGGATGCCGACGTCGAGCGCGCCAAGAATCTGATCGAGTCCCGCCAGCTCGCGGAGCTGCAGCGTGCCGACGAGCGCGCCGACCATCTGTCGAATGTACACCACACTGTTCGACGATCCCGGTCGCATCAATACCGAGGTCGACCGGCTCCGCTCCGTGCAGACCGCGGCGGTGCGTTCACTGGCGCGCGATTTCCTGCGCGAGGACAACCGTGCCCTGCTCTGGTACCTGCCTCTGGAAGGGGGACGGCCATGAGCACGCTCCGCACCGAGGCGCCGGAACCGGGACAGCTGCGTCCCTATGAGCCGCCCGCGGTCTGGCGGGGTCGCCTCGACAATGGCATCACCGTCCTCGCCGCCCGCCATGGCGTAACGCCGCTTGTCACCATTCGGGTGGCGCTGGATGCCGGCACCCTGCACGAACCGCCCGTGTTCGCCGGTCTTGCTACTCTCATGGCAGAGTCGCTGGACAGCGGCGCAGGCGGCCGGACCGGGGAGAAGCTGGCGTGGGAGTTCGAACGGCTCGGCCTCGAGCTGCACACCGAGGCTTCCTGGGACGCCACCTGGCTGGAAGTCACAACGGCTGTGGAGCGCCTCGACCCGGCCCTTGCTCTCATCGCGGATGTTCTGCGCCGGCCTGACTTCCCGGCGGCCGAAATCGAACGCGTGCGCGACGAGCAGCTCGCGGAGATCCTGCAGCGGCGCAAGGAGCCGCGCGCGCTGGCCAACGACATGGTGCTGCATTTTCTGTTCGGCGACGACGCGCCCTATGGTCGTCCGCCCATCGGCTTGCCGGAGCGCGTGCGCGCCCTGATCCGCGATGATGTCGTTTCCTATCACCGGCAGCGGGTCCAGCCGCAGGCCACCGCGGTCATTCTGGTGGGACACGTGGAGCCCGGGGCGGCGCGTGACCTCGTGGCTCGTCATTTCGGTGACTGGTCCGGCCCTTCGCCTGCCGGTGCATCGCCGGCTGCGGCGCAGCTCGAGGAGCGCACCGTCATCCACATCGTGGACCGGCCCGGCTCCGTCCAGTCGGAGATCCGCGTGGCGCACGTGGGCGTCGAGCGCAACCACCCGGACCACTTCGCCCTGCGCGTCATGAACACAGTGTTAGGCGGCGCCTTCACCAGTCGCCTCAATCTCAGCCTGCGCGAGCGCTACGGCTTTACCTACGGCGTGCGCAGCGGCTTCGCGTTCCGCCGCGCACCGGGTCCGTTCATGGTGCAGACCGCGGTTGCCACGGAAGTGACCGCGCGCTCGGTGGAGGAAATCCTGCGTGAGCTGCGTCTCATGCACGATGCCGGCGCGCGGGCGGATGAGGTGAGCAACGCGCGCGCCTACCTCGCGGGCGTGATTCCGCTGGAGCTGCAGACCACGGAACAGGTGGCGGCGCGCTTTTCGGACCTCGTGGTCTACGGTCTGCCTGACGACTATTTCGCGGGTTACCGCGGAGCCATTCAGGCTGTGAACACCGGTGAAGTCGCGCGCGTCGCCCGCCAGCACCTGCAACCGGATCGTCTCACGATATGCGTGGTGGGCGATGCGAGCGCGATTCAGGGCTCGCTCGAGGCCCTGGTGCGGGATGCGGTCCATGTCCACGCGGTTCCCGAATGAGGGAATAATGGCGGCCGACCCGACCTCGGATCCGGCGGAACAACCGCACTCAATCGAAACCGGCAGGATTGCCAGTCGGCCGATCTATCAGGGGCGCATTGTGAACCTGGCGATCGATACCGTGCGCTTTCCGGACGGCAGCACCGGCGAGCTCGAGATCATTCGGCATTCCGGTGCGGCGGCCGTGCTTCCCGTGCTGAGCGATCTGCTGGGACCCGACCCGCAGATCCTGCTGATTCGCCAGTACCGCTACGCCTCGGGCGGCGTCATGCTCGAAGTGCCGGCGGGACGACCGCAGAACCCTGGTGAGCCATGGGAAGACGTGGCGCGCCGCGAGCTGGAAGAAGAGACCGGACTCGTGGCCGGGACCCTGCGCCCTCTCACCGTGATTTACACGACGCCGGGCTTCACCGACGAACGCATCCATCTTTTCATGGCGACCGCGCTGGTGGCCGGGACGCAGTCGCTCGATCACGATGAATTCCTCGAGCCGTTCCCGCTTCGCCTTTCCCACGCTCTGCAGCTGATCCGCGATGGCGAGATCACGGATGGGAAGACGATCTGCACGCTGCTTTATGCTGCTGGCTTCGTGATGGGAGCCTGAGCCGCTGTCCACATCCCGCCGGCTTGCGCGTCATACAGGTCATGCGACCGACGCGGCCTCATGTCAGTCTGACCGTTTTTTGTGCCACCGGCGGCCCGATTGTGTCCCCGCAACGGGACGCTCCCTGGCGTTGAATCCGAGTGGGTCCAGAATGCGTAACTATATGTGGTACAATTTTATGGACCCGACCGCGAAGAGTGGTGGATCGAAGTGGCTGGCCGGTATGATTCGTGCTCTTTCCCAGCGGCGGAACGGGTCGGGTCGCGGAGGCACACAGAGCCGGGCAACCGCCCGGCCGGTGATCGCCTCCAAGGATGCGAGGGAACGATGATCGGGACGAGTCGGACAATCGAGCTGCACCGGGACGCAGAACCCGGCGCTCAGCCGCGCCTCGCCGAACTGGACGACAGCGGGCTGGCTGCGGCCTTTCTCGCAGGCGAGAAGCGGGCGTTCACCGAGCTGGCGAATCGCTATCATGTCCGGCTGATCAACTTCATCTACCGGACCATTGGTGACCGTGATCGCGCCGAGGATCTCGTGCAGGAGACGTTCATTCGCGTCTACCGCCATCTGCACCGGTTCGATCAGACCAAGAAGTTCTCGACGTGGGTGTACACGATCGCGGGGAACCTGGCGAAGAACGAGCTGCGCAACCGCTCGCGCAACCCGCTGGTGCTTTTCCAGACGATCAAGCGCAACTGGGACTCCGATCACCGGCCGCTCGAGTGGGAAGACAACACGTATCGACCGGATGACCTTTTCCGGAAGCGACACCTCAAGGCGATGGTCGGAACGCGCGGTGGAGTCAGCTGCCGGAGCATCACCGGACGGTGTTCGTGCTGCGTGAAATGGAAGGCAAGACGTACGAGGAAATCTCCGAGATCACAGGTGTGAACCTGGGCACCGTGAAGAGCCGCTTGAATCGGGCGAGGAACAACTTCGCCAACCTCATCTCCCCGATGCTGGACTAGCGCGTACCGGACGCAGTCTGTCGGGGGTGAACCGCGTACGGACGCGGAACCGCCGGACCCCGCGGGTGAGCCCCCGCGGGGTTCTTTTTTCCAGCCGTTGCGCCCCTGCCGTGCAGCACTCCACACTCAGGCACATGAGCGAGGACCTGAAACTGCGACACGCCCGGCGCAAGGCGTTCCTGCGGAAGCTGTACGACCGGGTGGGAGCGAGCGTCAGCCAGTTCGTGGACGTCTTCGAGGTGGGCGCTTCACTCGAGATGGACCGCGATGCGTCGATCCGGGTGCTGGAGTACCTCGAGGAAAAGGGCCTGGTCAAAGTCGACGATTATCAGGGCGGCATGGCCAGGCTGACGGCCGAAGGTGTGGATGCAGTCGAGCTGGGCAACTGAGCCTGACGGACCGTCGGAACATCCTCGGTGCATGCTCCGTAGAAACCCCTGCTTCGACGGCAAGGCCAGAAATCGAGGCACGTACGAGCGGCCGGCCATGAGAATGGCGGGCACGTGGTTCCCACAGGGTGTCGAGCATGGTTCCGCACGTTGCACCACTCACCTGCGACGACTGCATACAGCTTGCAGGTGAGTACATTGACCAGGTGCTGTCCACCGCCGACAGCGCGCGTCTGCGCGCTCACGTGGAGCAGTGCGCGGCCTGCGCGCGTTACCTGCGCGTGCTCAGTCGCGGGCTGAGTGAAGTCCAGGCGCTGAGCCCGGTAGAGCCGACACCGGGCTTCGAATTCCGTCTGCACGCACGCATGCGTGCGGTGGACGAAGAAGTGTCGCAGCATCGCAGGGCCGCACAGTCCGGTACGGCTCTCGCCCTGGCGCTCGCCGGAATGGTGGCGCTGGTCGCGTGGAGCCCGCTCTTCTCGCACCCCGCCAATAGCCGCACGAGCACCGTGACCGCGCTGGCGGCGGAGCCCGAACAGCAGGTTAGCAACCGCAACAGCGTGGTGCGCACGGATGACGACTGGGACTGGTGGTACGGGCCCATGAGTCCGGGCCGCGCGCCGCTGCGGCCGCCCACGGTGAGCGATCCCTTCCCGGGTCCGTACTCGCCGCTCCGCATCATGCCACCGCTGCACAACACGGGCGGCCGCACCGTCCTCACCGGGATCGTCCGGCCCAACTGACCCGTGCCTCTCACCGTCGACGCACTGCGGAAGGCGGTCGCGCGCGGAGAGCGGGGCGGCACATGGTTCCTGCACGGCGACGAGGAGTACCTCAAGGAAGAGGCGGTGCAGCTGCTCATCGCGGCGCACCTCGATCCCGCCACACGCGATTTCAATCTCGACCAGCTGAGGGGTCCGGGACTCGATCCCGAAACACTGGCATCCGTGTGTCAGACGCCGCCCATGCTCGCCGAGTGGCGCGTCGTCGTGGTGCGTGAGGCGCAGGCGCTCGCAGCCAACGCCCGTGCCCGCTCTGTTCTCGAACTGCTGATCAATCGGAAACTCCCCGGGCTGGCGTTCGTCGTTGTCGCCCAGATCGACGAGAAGAACACTCCGCGCATCTGGCAACAGCTGGCGAAGAACGCGATGGACTGCCGCGTCAATGCGCTGCCCCAGGGGGAACTGCCGGACTGGCTGATCCGCCACGCCGCCGACGCGGGCGTCACGCTCGAGCCGGGGGCGGCGCGCGCACTGGCCGCTGCTGCCGGGCCGGAGCTGGGCCGACTCGTGCAGGAGCTGCACAAGCTCACGGATTACGCAGCCGACCGGAAGCGGATCGAAGTCGAGGACGTTCGTGCACTCGTTGGCTACGTTCCGCGCCACAATCGCTGGGACTGGTTCGATCTGGTGGGCGATGCGCGCTTCGTCGATGCGCGTCACGCCCTGGCAACGTTGCTGGAGGCCGACAACGCCGTGGGCCTGCTGGCCGGCCTTGGTTCCCAGCTGCTGCGTATCGGGGTCGCGCTCACGGGCGGCGAGAGAGCCACGCTCGAGATTCTGCCGCCGCACCAGCGCTGGCTGGCTTCGCGGCTCGCGCGCCAGGCTCGCTCCTGGTCCCTCATTCGTCTCGATGCCGCCCTCGATGATGTGCAGCGCGCAGACCGCCTGCTCAAGTCCAGCTCACTCGAAGAGCACCGCGTCATGGAGGAACTTCTGCTGCGCCTGGAAAGCCGTCACACGGCAGCCGCATGACTCCGCCACGCAGCCCACACACGAGGACTCACTGGCGGCATTGCGCCGCGCTCTTTCCGCTGCTCGCGGTGCCACTGCTCTGCCGGCCTGTGCTGGCGCGCCAGCGCGCCATGGCTGCCGACACGGGATTCTCCGGCATTACTGCGCTGATCGATGCCGGGCGCATGTCACAGGCCCGCGATGCGTTCGCGCAGTGGAACGCGACGCATCCGAAAGGCGACCCGCGTACCACCGACGCCATGCGTGCGCACGCGCTTCTGCTCGAGGCCAGGCTTGCAGCCACCTGGGATGCCGCCCAGGCGGCCTACCTCGGCGTCGCGCTTGGCTATCCGGTCTCGGACGCGGCCTCGCTGGCGCTGCTTCGCCTCGGTCAGGGGCTCAGCGCTGCGGCCAGCACCGGAAAGTCGCCAGACGCCGCAGCCCGCGCGGCGGGTTACCTCGAACGTCTCGTCAACGACTACCCGAACAGTCCCCATCGCACGGAAGGCTTCCTCTGGCTGTCACGCGCGCAGGCGCTGAGCGGACGGCGCGAGGCCGCCTGCCAGACGCTCGCACGAGCGGTGCAACTTCAGGCCGACTCCGCGCTCACGCGCCAGATCACCGCCGATCGCAGGCGCACGTGCGGCAATGGAGCGAAACCGACACCCTGATGATCTGAGCCCGCCGCCTGCCCATCATCTAAACAGCGCGTTGGGACCCAACACTGTATTGCGATCACGTCATTGTCGTTCTTGTGCGCACGCGCGCGCAACCGTACACTTTCCGCACGATGACGGCACCCGATGCCATGCCACGCCAGCAATATCTGTTGTGGGTCGAGGACCAGCTCGAGGAATACAAGTCGAGCCTGACCCGCGACGAACTCCTCGACCTTGCCGAGGAGGCGGTGCAGCAACTCTTCCATGCACCGGATGGCCAGTACCCGCTCACCGAAATCCTGCTTTGCGATGCGGTCGACGCGTTGCTGCTCGAGCGGCTGCGACTGCCCGACTTCCGTGCGTGGCAGCGTTTGTGTCGGACCGACACGCAGGTGCGATCACGAAAGCGGACGCTCGGGGGCGCGCGCGCTGTCAGCTGATCAGCGCAACCGTTTGCAGTACATTGACTTACGCCCGTCGCTCGGCTCTGGTCTATTCCCTGCCTGAAGAGTGGGAGCGCCGTGATTTCACGTGCGGCGCGCTCGTGCCTGCCGCTTACGGACTTGCGGCCGGCGTGTCAGACTCGAGGAGGAGCAATGGATGGGAAGCGCGAGCTTCCGGCGAAGCGGAAGCCGCCCGTGGTGCCCGGTATCGTGATCCGATTGGGATTCGAGCCGCCGCGCCGGCCAACGGTCGCGGCGTTCATCTGGGGTGGCAAAGTGCGGCCCGTCCCGGCCATACCGTTCGGGCGGCGAAGCGCGGCGTAGCACCAGAGCAGCAGACAGCAACGACCGGAGCCCGAGAGGGGCGTCGGTGGCGACAGGCCACCGACGCCTTTTTTTCTGCGGGGCCGTGAGCGGGCGCATGACGTGATCGTGCGATGCCGGCGACGGGCACAGTAGCCGTGGTGGGTGGAGGGCCGGCGGGATTGGCGGCGGCCTGGCGGCTGGTGAAAGCCGGGCAGCGCGTCGAGATCTACGAACGGCTGGACACGATGGGCGGCAATGTGCGGAGCGAGCTTCTGGACGGCGTAGTGGTTGATACCGCGGTGCAGATGATCGGCTCGAATTACACCCGCTTGCGGCAGCTTCTGCACGAGATAGCGGCAGAGCGACTACTGGTGCGCACGTCCGGGCGGGATGCGCTGTGGCGGGAACAGGAGATCCACGCCATTGGGTACGGCTCCGTAACCAGTATGGCGGCCTCATCCGCACTGCCCCTTGGACTCAAGCTGCGACTCGCGACGCGGTACCTGACGTACCTCAGCACGCATTGCCGTGGTCTCGATGTCAACGATCTGGCGGGCAGTGGCGGCGCTGCGCTGGACGACGAATCGATTGGTGCATGGGGTCTGCGCGAGCTCGGCGACGAGTTTGTCGAGTTGCTGGCATATCCGTTCCTTGCCGCCTACCACGGCGCCACTCCCGAGGGCAGCAGCGCGGCGTTCTATCACGCGCTGGCGCGTGTCGGGCTGGACGTGAAGCTGTACGCGGTCCGGGGCGGTACGGGCGCGCTGACGGCCGCACTGGCGGCTGCGCTGGAAACAGCCGGTGTCACGATGCGGCTGGACACCAGTGTCGAGGGCATGCACGCCGACGCGCATGGCATAACACTGACGTCGGCAGGCGACGATGCGCGTTACAGTGCCGTCGTGCTGGCAGTGCCGGCGGCAGCATCCCGCGCGCTGCTCGATGGCGCGGCCGAGATGCAGTCGTGGCTGGAGGGCGTGCGTGTGGCCGGCGCGTTGACGCTGGCAGTAGTGACCGAGAGGCCGGTGCGTGCCGGCTGGTTCGGTCTGGGCCTGCCACGGCGCACGCGGGCCGGTGCACGCGTGGCCGCAGTGTGTCTGCCATCCTCGAAGGCGACAGGACAGGTGCCAGCAGACCGGGGCGCGGTGCTCCTGCTGTCAGCTCCCGCCGCCGTGCAGGAGCTGCTTGCGGCCGCACCCGACGACGTGCCGGCGCAGATGCTGCCGGCTCTGGACGCTGTGTTGCCGGGTCTTTCGCGCAACGCGCGCGCGATGAAGGTCTACCGCCATCCAGAGAGTCACACGCAGTTCTATCCCGGCTACATCCGTCACCTGGTGCGGCTGAAGCAAGAATGGTTGCCGGAGCGCGTCGCCCTGGCCGGGGACTATCTGGTGGCGCCCACCGTGGAAGGAGCAGTGATGAGCGGGGAGCGCGCGGCCGAGCGACTGTTGCGGGTGTTGCGGCATTGATGGGTCCAGCGGGAGCGCTGCTCAGTCGGCCGCCGCGGGTGCTCCCGGCTGCACACGGATCACCACGGACTCCACGCACTTGTCGTGCAGTGCCTGGCGATTCCGGTCCCAGAAGATCTGGGCGAACCCGAGCAGGCCCGTAGACAAGGACGCGAAGTAGCTGCCGAAGCGCTCAAAGGCCATCCACCAGCCGATGGGCTCGGCGTCGAGGCGGATCACACGGATGCCCATGAATCGCTTGCCGGGCGTCTGTCCATGGCCCAGCACCAGCAGTGTGGTGAAGTAGAGGGCGCCCCAGCCGAAGCCAATGCCCAGGTCATCCAGCATGGCGGAGATGACGGCCTTGATGCCGTGCGGCGAGGCGCTCTGCTTCTTCAGACGATCGTTCTCCTTCTTTAACTCCTCATTACGACGTGCCAGGTCGGCCATTCCCGTCGCGGCCCAATCAGGCTGCGAAGCGTGCATCGCGGTCTCCGCGCCGGCGCGCAGCGCGCGGACGCGGCTGGTGTCGCCGGCGAGCAGGGCCTGCGCGAAGTGCAGCAGCGTGGTATCGCCGTGCAGCGATGCATTGGCAGGAAGAGCGTCGAGGCCTGGCACCGCGCCGGATACGCCCGCCGTTGCCATTGCCGAACTGACGATGCGGGCAATGGAATCGGCGGATGGTGGATTCGCGTCGTCGCCTTCGAGCTTCTTCACATCGCGGCGCAGTGCGCCGCCCACTCTCAGGACTGCGATGAGTGCGAGGAAGCCCATGCCTGCGCGCGCGAACGCGGGCAGTCCCGGACCCGCGCGGCCGCTGCCGTACGAGAGGCCTCGCCAGACGAGCGTGGCTGCGAGGAACGCGAGGAACCAGACGACGCCGGCCTTCGAGAGTATGGCGACGGGAATCAGGTCGAAGAGGAAAGCGCACGCGCGTCGCCATGGCTTGGCCAGTGGCAGACCGAGCAGTCCGGGCGCGACCGCGAACGACTCGGGTGTGATGATGTCATTGACGCGTGGTTGTTTCGACACAGTGGCAAAGTAAGGACCCCCGCCCGCCGCGCAAAATGCCGCGACGGACGGGGGCCGGGTCGTGCGCCCTGGAGGGGACCGGAGGGCGGCGCCGACCCCTCAGTCCTGGCGCAGGTCGATGGTGCGGTGCGCCTTCTTGCGAATGATCTCGAGCCGGATGTTGGCACGGGACGAGGCCGAGGCAATGGCACGGCGCAGCTCGGCGACGGAGGAGACGTCGCGGCCGTTGGCGCTGACGATGACGTCACCCGCCTCGAGGCCCGCGTGCTCGGCCGGCGTGCCATTGGGCACGCGCACCACCAGCACGCCCTGGTCGGCGCCGAAATACTCGCCCAGGTCGGGATTCAGGTCGGTCAGCTCGGCGCCGCCCACCGCGCGCATGCCGAGGATGCCCACGCCGAAGCCGCGGTCGGGACCCGGCTGGAACTGGAACAGACTGTCGCCATTGAGGCCGTAGATGCGGCCGCGCGGCAGCTCGCCGAGTTTCATGCGCAGGGTGTCGAAACGCATGCGCATGAGACTGTCGCCGTCGAACGAGAAGAAGCCTTTGCCGGGCAGCGCGCGCAGCAGCAAGCTGTCCGAGCGGAAGCGAAATGCGCTGTCAGGCGGGAACATCCAGAAGCCGCCGCCGTCGCGCCGGAAGAGCGTGCTGTCCATGGGGAAGAACTTCACGCGACCCGTGTCGCTGTACATGTACACGCTGCCGCCACCGGGCAGGCGCTCGACGCGCAGCCTGGGCAGGTGCAGACTGTCCAGGCTGATGCGCGCGGAGTCGAGGTAGATGCGCATGCGCCGGCGGATGGAGTCGGGGCTCACTTCGAAGGACCAGCTGCGGTTGAAGTCAGGCGGCGTGTCGTAGTCGGCCGGGCGAGGCGCGGCTTCGACGTTCAGATCGCGATCCCGACCGGCGCGGCGCACGCGCAGGCGCACGGCATCACCGGGCGCGAGCGTGGTGCCCAGCGAGCTGAGGAATTCTTCGCTGACACGGATGTCATTGATGCTGACAATGGTGTCACCGACCTGCAGTCCCGCCTGCTCGGCGGGCGAGTTGCGCACTACGTCCACCACTTCGACGGCGGCGCGCGGCTGGCCCGCCAGGCGGATGGTGATCGGGTCATAGGAGAATCCGAGGTAGCCGCGTCGCTGTGCCGGCGAAGCGGCGCGCTGCGCGATCGCGCCACCGCGCTGCGCTGCCGCCTGCTGCGCGCCCAGCGCCAGCAGCAGTGCGATCAGGACGAATGAGCGGTTGTGTTTCATGACTATCACTCCGTTATCAGAACCATTTGCCATTCTTCGACGCCGCGATCTGTCGCAGGGTTGCTTCCTTCTGTGCGAGCGCCGTGAGATGATAACCGTTGATTATGGGATCCGCGGGCGCCTGATCGAGCGCCGAGCGTGTGATCGCGGCAATGCTCTCGAGCGTGGCCAGGCGGGCAACGGGATCAGCACCGGGGCGCTGGTCTTCCATCTCGGACACGCGCGTCACCATGTCCATGTATAACGCTTCCGCCTGGCGGTAGAGCTGGATGGTTTCTTCCGGCGAAGCCGGCGCCGTGGCCGCAATGATGGTGGGCGTGGCGGCATTCGATCTGGCCCAGCATCAGCGGCGACGCGCCGCCGCTGATGGGCGTGAGGCCGAGCGGCCGGTCGACACGCGTCCATGCAATGCCCGATGCCGCGCCCAGCGCGAACAGGGCGATGCTGGCCGCCGTGCGCAGTGCGCTACTCTGCCAGCGGCGTTCGCCTGCGCGCCGCCGGATGAGGCCTTCCTCGAGCAGGCGCTCCTCGAGCTGCGGCCACTCCGTGGGCGGCGGCTCGATCATGGGCAGATCAGCGAGCGCAGCGGCGTCCGCGCGCATGGCCTCGAGTTCGGTGCGGCACGCGTCGCAGTCGGCGAGATGCGCCGCCTCTTCAGGCGATGGCGCGCTCATCGACCAGGCGGGCGATCGTCTCGATCATCAAATGTTGCATGCTTCCTCTCCATTCGAATTCCTGCGCGGAGCGCAGCAGCTTGCGCATGCGGGCCCGGGCCTTGAACAGCTGACTCTTCGAGGTTCCGGGCGTGACGCCGAGGAATGTGCCGATCTCCTCGTGCGTGTAGCCTTCCACGTCATGCAGCACCAGCACCTGGCGCATGCCGTCGGGCAACTGCTGCATGGCCTGCTCGAGACTGAGGCGCAGCGCCGTCTGATCGGCGCGTGCACCGGGCAGCACCGCGGGCAGCTGCACTTCGTTGCGGGTGCGGCGGTCGCGCCAGCGCCGCCCGTGTAATGCGCTGTTAACGGCGATGCGGTGCAGCCAGGTGGAGAAGCGGGCATCGCCGCGGAATCCGGGCAGCGCGCGAATGGCGCGCACCCAGGCTTCCTGCGCCCAGTCCTCCGCCAGCGCATCATCGCCGGCCAGCCGCCGGACCACGGCATAGACGCGGGGTGCGTAGCGCCGATACAGCTCGCGCACAGCCTCGCCATCGCCTTTGCGGGCCCGCCTGATGTACTCGGATTCCAGCTGCATTCGCTCTGTTTTTTCCGGGTCGTCGCGCCGGGCGGTCCTGTCGCCGTTTATGATCCCGGCAGTGCGGGCGGGGTTGCTGTCCCTCGCTGGATACACCGCTACCGCTGCCGCCGCTTTACGCTTCGGGATGGCGCGGGGTGCCCCCCGCTGCCGGAAGCGCTTTCCGGAGGGAAGAGGAGAGGGCATTTTCGTCGCGCTTTCTTTGCCATGCGAGGGGAGCGGGCTCGGAGTCTGCCGGCCGGCGATGTGCGGGCGATGGGTTCGCTTAAGGCGCTGGGCGAGGGTTTGGGCCGGGAGACGGGAAGGGAGAGGGGTCGGAGGAGGAGGCGTGGGAGGGTTGATGGGCGGGTGCATGGGGACGGGGTGGATGCGGCATGCGCGAGGTGTTCGTTGGGATGTGAAGGGGACGGGTCGGAAAAGGACTCGTGCGCGTTCACGACACGCGCGTATTGACTTCAGGGATGATCGAGAACAGGCGACGGGAGAGGAACGGGGTCGTCGCCCGTGATCATGAGTGTGAACTCGCAATAACACGATGGGAGGACGAGTGCCACGCACGGAACCGAAAGAGGCGCTGGGGGCGACGCATCTGGAGTGCACGCGGTGCGGCAAGCGGTACGAGAGCGAGCGGCTGTGGCGACTTTCGCCCTGTTGCGAGAAGCCGCTCTATGCGCGCTACGATCTGGCGGCGCTGGCGGGCGGGTTCCGACCGGAAGTGCTGGCGGGGCGCGAGCCTACCATGTGGCGTTACGCGGAAGTGCTGCCGGTGCGGAGCGAAGGCGGTCGACTGACGCTTGGTGAAGGCTTCACGCCGCTGATCGACGCGCCGCGGCTGGCTCAGTCACTGGGAGTGAGGCGGGTGCTCGTCAAGGACGAAGGCCAGAATCCGACGGGCAGCTTCAAGGCGAGGGGGCTGGCCATGGCGGTGGCGAGGGCGAGAGAGCTGGGGGTGCAGGCAGTGGCAATCCCTTCAGCGGGGAACGCGGGTTCAGCCACCGCGGCGTACGCGGCGGCGGCGGGGATTCCGGCGCATGTCGTGGTGCCACGGGATACACCGAAGCCGATCCTCGAGGAAATCCGCGCGCTGGGTGCCGACCTGGAGCTGATCGACGGGCTCATCACCGATGCGGGCCGGCGGCGTTGCCGAGGGGTGTGCGGCTAACGGGTGGTTTGACCTGTCCACGCTCAAGGAGCCGTACCGCGTCGAAGGCAAGAAGACCATGGGCTACGAGCTGTTCGAGCAGCTGAATGGCCGGCTGCCCGACGTCATCGTGTATCCCACAGGCGGAGGCACGGGCCTGGTCGGGCATGTGGAAGGCGTTTCAGGAAATGCAGACGCTCGGCTGGATGGGCAGCGAGCGGCCGCGCATGATCTCGGTGCAGGCCACGGGCTGTGCGCCCGTGGTGCGCGCCTGGGAGCGGGGCGATGAATTCGCGGAGCCGTGGGCCGACGCGCACACGTACGCGTCCGGACTGCGCGTGCCGCGCGCGGTGGGCGATTTCCTCATGCTGCAGGCGCTGCGGGAATCGGGCGGCGCCGCCGTGGCCGTGAGCGACGAAGCCATGGCCGACGCAGTCGCGCTCATTGGCGCAACGACCGGCATCTTCGCCGCCCCCGAAGGCGGCGCGGCCGCCGCCGCGGTCGCGCCACTGCTCACGCGGGGCGTCATCAGGCCGGACGACGAGGTGGTGCTGTTCAACACGGGGAGTGGGTTGAAGTACGTCGTTTAGGGCTTACCGAACGACGTTGCTGAGGCGGGGGCTCGGGCTGGGGCTGGGGAACGGCAAGACGGATTCCACTGCGTTGCTGGGGCCGGGGACACGGCTGATCCGGTTCGCGGCGAGTGGGGCTGCGTGAACGAGCTGTTAGCAGCCGCCGTTCACTGCAGCCGGACGTCCCGCAATCGGGAGCCACGGCCGACCGGCACGCCGACAAGCCGTGAGTTCCCAGCCCCAGCCCGAGCCGCAGCCCCAGCAACGTCGTGGAATCCGTCGCGCGGCTCTCCGGCAATGCATTTAACAGCCTGTTAAATGCATTTCAGCGCCTGAAGTTCATCACGACGAAGTCGGCCTTGCCGTCGCGCTCGTGGTCGACGATTTCGGCGACGGGCCAGGGGCCGGACCAGAGCTGCAGGACGGCGGGGCCTTTGGCGGGGAGCAGCCAGCGGGCATCGAGCGGGTCGGCGAGACCCAGGTCGGTGCGTTGCGCGTCGAACCGGGCAAAGGCTTCGTCGCCCAGCATCTGCTGCAGCGAATCGTGCTCCATGCGACCCGGCTGAGCCGGAATGGCAAGCACGACGGCGAAGTCGACCTGGCGCCACTGGTCATGACCGAGACTGTAGCCCTTCTCGATGCACCAGGCGCGGCCGAAGACGGGGTGTCCGCCGCCGGAGCGACAGAAAGCGGGGCCGGCCGCCCTGTGGCGGGCGGCGGGTTTTGCCTGCGCCGCGGCGTGGGCGGGCAACAGGGCCCAGCACCCTGCGGCGGCGAGCGTGAGGGCGAACTTGCGCATCGCAATACCTCCGGAGCGAAAGTCAGGCAGGAACCCCGGGGCTGTGCGAGTCAGGATCCATGCCGGTTCGCAGGGCTCGGGGTGCCCGTGCGGGCCGACGGGTGCATCTGGTTGCGCGGCAACGCGGAATACCCATTCGCGGCGGCGATTCGGAGGCGTTTTGCACAGGCGAAGCCGTGCGTCCAACGCGACGCCCCAGACCACTGGTGCGAAACAATTGCGCGATGGGCCAGAGCTGGCGGGACGAGCGGGTTTCGCGACGGCATTGGAAGAGCGGCGGGTGCCGCGGAAACAATGCGTTGATCGCTCGCCTCCCACGGCGGCCCGCTGCGAACCGAAAAGCGATTTCTGCTTCCCGGTTCCAACGCGAGATCGAGCCCCCGCATTGGCGTCGCTGGTTCACGATCGTTTGCCGCGACACCGCCTCACCGGGTAGACTGCGCAGTCAACACCGCAGCGTTTCAGACGCGAGACACCGCATGCGACGACACACGTTCCTCCTCCTCGTTGTTCTCGCCCATGCCTGGCCGGTGCAGGCGCAGATGCAGGGCAGCAGTGGCTGGCCCAGCTATGGCGGGGACGCGGGCGGCATGAAGTACTCGCCGCTGCGGACCATCACGCGCGTCAACGTGAATCGGCTGCAGCCCGCGTGGCAGTGGCGCGTGGGTGAGCAGGCGGTGCCGCAGAGCGACAGCACGCCGGCGGCGCGGCCGGGCAATTTCCAGGCGACGCCGCTGGTCATCGGCGACACCATGTATCTGAGCACGCCCTTCAACCGCGTGGTGGCGCTGAATGCGGGGACGGGCTCGCTACTCTGGAGTTATGATCCGGGCGCGTATCGCGCGGGCCAGCCCTCCAATGGCACGGGCTTCGTGCACCGCGGCGTGGCGGCGTGGAGCGATGGGCGGGAGCGGCGCATCTTCATGGACAGCCGCTGGCGGCTGATTGCGCTCAATGCCGCGACGGGCCGGCCCATCGCGTCATTCGGCGCGCAACGGCGAGGTCGACCTGACGGCCGCGCTGACGTGGCCGGTGAACCGGCTGCACTACACCAGCACATTGCCGCCGGTGGTGTGGGGCGATCTGGTGATCGTGGGCAACGGTGTGGGCGACCGGCTCATTTACGCCAACGATCCACCCGGCGATGTGCAGGCGTTCGACGTGCGCACGGGCCGCCGTGTCTGGGTGTTCCACACGGTGGCGCAGCCGGGCGATCCGGGGCACGACACATGGGGTGGCGATTCCTGGCGGCACACGGGCCACACCAACGTGTGGGCGCCGTTCACGGTGGATTCGGCACGCGGCCTGGTGTACCTGCCGGTGAGCACGCCCAGCAACGACTACTACGGCGGCGCCCGTCCTGGTAACAACCTGTTTGCGGAATCGCTGGTGTGCCTGGACGCGCGCACGGGCCGGCGCGTGTGGCATTTCCAGACCGTGCATCACGGTCTCTGGGATTACGACCTGCCGGCGCCGCCGGTGCTGGGCACGGTGCGCGTGAACGGCCGGCGCGTCGACATGGTGGCGGTCACGGGCAAGACTGGCTTCGTCTACGTGTTCGACCGGGTCACGGGCAAGCCGGTGTGGCCCATCGAGGAGCGGCCGGTACCGGCCAGTGATGTGCCGGGCGAGCACGCAGCCGCGACGCAGCCGGTGCCCGTGCTGCCCAGGCCTTTCGCACGACAGGGATTCAGCGAAGCGGACGTCATCGACTTCACACCGGAACTCAAGGCGGCAGCGCTCGCGGAGCTGAAGCGCTGGCGCTACGGCCCGCTGTTCACGCCGCCATCGCTGCAGGGCACCCTACAGATGCCGGGCGTGATCGGCGGAGCGGGCTGGGGCGGCGGCGCGTTCGATCCGGAAACGGGTGTGCTCTATGTGAAGGCTTCGAATACCCCCGCGGTGATGCGGCTGCGTGTGCCGGCGACAACGGAGGGGGACACGGTGCAGGGCGACTACGTATTCGACCGCAGCGCGTCCGCCGGTGTACGCAGCCTGGGAGGTGATGCAGCCAGCGGGCAGCGCATGCCGGCGCTGCCGTTGAACAAGCCGCCCTACGGCACGCTGACCGCCATCGATCTGAACACCGGGCAGCATGCGTGGCAGATCACGATCGGTGACTCGCCGGAAGTGCGGAATCATCCGCTGATCCGCCAGCTCGGGCTGGAGCTGCCGCCACTGGGCGTGAGCGGATCACCGGGCCCGATCGTCACTGCCGGCGGCGTCGTGTTTCTCACCGGTGGCGGGTCGACACTGTACGCGGTGGACAAGGAGAATGGCCTGATTCTGTGGGAAGCCGACCTCGGTGCGCGCGGCTATGCCGTGCCCATGACGTACCGCACGCGTGATGGACGCCAATACGTGGTGATCGCGACGGGCGCGGGCAGCGATGCCGTGCTGCAGGCCTTCGTGCTGCCAGAAGGGTCAGGAACGCATTGAGCCTGCGCCGCTGGGTGGTTGGCGTCGTTGCGCTTGCCGTTCTGCTGGGCGTTGGCGCGTACTGGGCAGGGCCAGGCGTCGTGCCGCGCGCGCGACTCGAGCTGCTGGCACTGGATGCGGACAGCCATTTCAGTGCGACCGCCCGCCTGGCCGTACCGGACTCGCAGCCGCGTGGCGCACTGCCGCGCGTCGCATTGATTCTGGCGCTGCGCAACACGGGTGAACGCGCGGCCTCGCCGCGCGCGCTGCACCTGTCGGTACCGGGCTGGATCCGGCTGCTGGCAGCAGACGGATCGCCGCTTCCCGCGGCGGATGCAGGCGACGATGCGCTGCGGAGTTACCGTCTGGCGCTGAACGGCGAGGCGATCGAGCCCGGATCGCTGCCACAGGTGCCTGCCGGCCTGGAGCAGCTCTGGGTGGTGGCGGACCTGGGCAACATTACCTGTCGCCTGCGCTGGGATGGCGTGCCGGAGTTCACGCCAATGCCCGCCTTCGATCCTGCCGCACTCGCCAACGTCGGCGCGTTCTACTCACTGGAAGTCGGGAACGACCGCCAGACCGGAGTCCTCATGCTGCACCTGGATACGGCGCTGGTGCGGGAGCGCGGCACGCTGGACATGCGCATCGGTCCGACGGTGCTGCATCCGCCGGATGTGCCGTTGCCGCACATTGTCGACATGGCTCTGGAGGGTCGGCGCGATGCCGTGTGCGGTGCACCGGAACAGCGTGTTACGCTGGAGTCCATGGTGTGGCGCACCGATGGCGGCAAAGGCCGCTTCATTGTCATCTTCCGCGAGGGCGAAGTGCGGCGGCTGCTCTACGATCTCGATGGTGATGGGCGCATTGAGCTGGAAGCGTGGGACGGCGATCGCGACGGGCACCTGGAGGCCAGTCGCACGGCGTCCTGGCCGATTCCGCCGTTTCTGCTGCCGCTCCCGCCCCCGCTCGCAGACTCGGCGGCGCGGCGGGGCGGGAACGTCGCCACGCGTTCGGACAGTGTTCGGCGAGACACGGCGTTGTCGCGTGCGCCGCACGACACGCTGCCGCGTGCAGCGCATGATACGCTGCCGCGCGACAGCAGTGCACGGCGAGGTGGTGCGGGCCGGGTGGGCGGCGCTGCGCGCGGTGATACGATTCACACGACGCGCGACACTGCGTCCCCGACGCGCGGTGCCGGCGACTGAGCGCGCCGGCATTGCAGCACCGCGACGGTCCACGCGCATGATGATCCCCCTGCTTTTCGGCACATCTGCCGCACTGCTGGTTCTCGCCGCGGCCGGGCTGTACCTGCGTCGTCTCTTCGAACAGCGCCGCGGCGAGACCAGCGGCCTTTCCGACGCCATGGTCCAGCGCATCGAGGAAACCGGCCGGCTGGAGCTGGACGAGCCACTGGACCTGGATCACATCCGCGATGAAGAAGCGCGCTTCTGGGAGGGTGAGCCATGGGAGGAGCCGGACGAGCTGTGAGCGCGGGTGCGGTCCGGGCCGGTTTGCGAACAACACTGTTCGCAGGCCTGCTGGCCATGGCCGTTCCGGCACACGCGGCCCGGGCACAGACGCGGACCACAGCACAGTACGACTACGTGATCCGCGGCGGCACGGTCTACGATGGCACGGGCGCTCCGGGCTATCGCGCGAACCTGGCCATCCAGGGCGATCGCATCGTGCGGATCGAGCGGGACACCGCGCTGGTACTTTCGGCGAAGCAGGTGCTGGATGCGCGGGGCATGGCGGTGGCGCCGGGTTTCATCGATGTGCACGCGCACGTGGAGGAGCTGCGCCAGCGGCCGCTGGCGGAGAGCTTCGTCCGCCAGGGCGTGACCACGGTGATCTATGCGCCCGATGGCGGCATGCCCTGGCCGCTGGGGGCCAGCATGCAGGCACTGCAGCAGTCCGGGTATTCGCCTAACACGGCATTCTTCGCCGGGCACAACACCATCCGAACCCGCGTCATGGGCACGGCCAACCGCGCTCCCACGCCGGCCGAGCTGCAGCGCATGAAGGCCATGGTGTCGCAGGCCATGGACGAAGGCGCCATAGGGCTGTCGACGGGGCTGCGTTACGTGCCCGGCATCTACGCGCAGACGGAGGAGGTCATCGAGCTGGCGCGGGTGGCGGCGCGGGGAGGCGGGATCTACTCCTCGCACATCCGTGATGAAGGCGAGGGTGTGGTGGACGCGGTGCGCGAGGTCATCCGCATTGCGCGCGAGGCAGGCATTCCAGCGCAGGTTTCGCATCACAAGATCATGGGCCAGCCGCAGTGGGGGCAGAGCGTGCGCACGCTGGCGCTCGTGGACTCCGCGCGCGCCGCAGGCCTGGACGTCACCATTGACGAGTATGCCTACGATGCCACGTCGACAGGCACGGACGTGCTGTTTCCGGCCTGGTCGCTGGCGGGCGGCCGCGACTCGGTGCGTGCGCGCCTGGCCGACCCGGCGCAGCGTGCGCGCATTGAGCAGGGGATTCGCGTGACCATTCTCGAGGAGCGCGGTGGTGGTGACCTGACGCGCATCCAGCTCGCGTCCGTGCCCTGGCACCCGGAATGGAACGGCTGGACATTCGCCGACATCGCCCGTGAACGCGGGCAGACGCCCACGCTGGACTTTGCCGTGCAGCTGGCAATCGAAATCCAGCAGAACGGCGGCGCCAGCGGCGTGTGGCACGTGATCGATGAACAGGATCTGCGTCGCATCATGCGTTATCCGTTCACCATGTTCTCGTCGGATGGCTCGATTGGCGTGCCGGGCGAGGGACACCCGCACCCGCGCAACTACGGGGCGTTTGCGCGCGTGCTCGGTCACTACGTGCGCGACCAGCATGTGCTCACGCTGGAAGAAGCGATCCGCAAGATGACCTCGCTGCCGGCGGATCGCATTGCGCAGCCGCAGCGCGGCAGACTGGCGCCGGGGATGTACGCCGACATTGCGGTGTTCGACGCGCAGCGCATCACGGATCGCGCGACGTACGCGGATCCACACCAGTTCGCCATTGGTGTGAAGCACGTGCTGGTGAATGGCGTACCGGTGCTGCTGGACGCCTCACTCACCGGCGCCAGGCCGGGACGCATCCTGCGGCTGGCGCCGAAACCGCGCACCTGATGCACGCTGGCGCGCGTCATTGGACTTGCAGGTTGTTTGCCGATTCGGTATAACGCGATATTGCGTGCGAGGAACCCGGCGACCCTCGCAGCGAGGCGGGAAGACACCCAGGCCGCCACTGACGAGGGTTGAGGATGGCTATTGCGAAAGGCCTGATGGAGCGCCGGGTACCGCATTTTCTGGCCGTCTATCTGGGCGCGGGCTGGGGCTTCGTGCAGTTTCTCGATTTCCTGGAAGGTCGCTATTCGCTGTCCCCGCATCTGACCGACGTGGCGCTGCTCGCTCTGGGCCTGCTCATCCCGAGTGTCGTGCTCTTCACCTACAATCACGGCAAGCCGGGCAAGGATGCCTGGACGCGATCCGACAAGGTCGGGATTCCGCTGAACGTGCTGATCGCGGTGAGTGTGCTGTTCGCGGTATTCCACGAGAAGGATCTGGGCGCGGTGGTGACATCCGTGACCACGCAGGACGAGTCAGGGCAGACGGTGCAGCGCGAGGTGCCGCGCGCCACGTACCGGTCGCGGCTCGCGCTCTTCAACTTCGAGGGCGATGCGCAGGATACGGCGGTGAGCTGGCTGCGCTATGCCTTGCCACAGGGCATTGAAGCGGATGTGATTCAGAACATGTTCATCGACGTGCGCCCGGCGGCCTACTTCCGGGAACGCCTGCGGCAGCAGGGACTGGCAGACACCGCAAATGTGCCTGACGGTCTCAAGCGCACGATCGCGGAAGAGCAGCATCTGCCGTTCTTCTTCGATGGCCGCGTTTCCCGCGACAGCGGTCGCATTGTGGTGCAGACCGCGCTGTACATGACGAGTCGCGGCGAGCCCGTGCGCGAGCATCGCTATGGCGGGAGCGACGTGTTCCAGCTGATCGACCGGATCAGTGCGGACCTGAAGGATGATCTGGGTTCGCCGCCGAACGTGAACGTCCGCGATGTGCCGGTGTCAGAGATCATGACGTCGTCGCCTGCCGCCTTCCGCCGCTACGCGGAAGGCATTCGCGCCATCCAGACGCGTGATCAGTGGCCGGAAGGCGCGCGTCTGCTGGAAGAAGCCGTGCAGCTGGATCCAACCTTCGCCTTCGCGTGGTACGCGCTGCACAACATTACCTGCTGTCCAATCAGGGCCCGCGGTCCATGCCGCCGCTGCAGAAGGCGATGGATAATCTCTACCACATGCCAGAGCGGTCGCAGTACGCGGTGAAGACCGAGTACTACGCCATGAAACAGGACCAGGAGAAGGCGAACGCAGTGGCGAAAATGAACGTGGCGCTGTTTCCCGAGGACATTGCCGCGTACACGCTGCTCTCGCAGATGCAGACTCTGCGTGGCGATCACGCGGGCATCATTGAATCGTACAAGAAGATCCTGGAGCTGGACCCGACACGTCAGGAGATCCTGAGCGCCATAGGCGCGCAATACGAGACCCTGGGCGACTACGACAACGCGCTGCGCTACTACGCGCAGTTCGCGGAGCGTTTTCCCACGCGGCCGCAATCCTTCATCGCGCTGGCGTCACCACAGCGTCGCAAGGGCGATCTGGCGCAGGCACGCAGCAACTACGAGAAGGCGCTGCTGCTGGCGCCGGGTGATGTATCCGTCATGATCGATGTGGCCGGGCTGAACGCCGATGAGGGCCGCTTCGAAGATGCGCTGAAGACATACGAGGACGCGCTGGGTGCGGCGAGGGCGGTGGAAGACAGTGCGCGCGCTCTGAGCGGGCTGAGCGACTACTACGAGCGCCGCGGCCAGATGCTGCGTGCGCTGGATTATCGGCAGCGGTACGTGGACATCTCGAAGAAGTTCCAGCCGCCGCTGGTGGCTGCCGCGCTGCAGATGCAGACGGCGAACCTGAGTGCGCGCGCCGGGCGGGTGGCTGAGGCGAGTGCGATCCTCAAGCGACTGGCGGCGCAGCTGCAGCCGCCTCTCGACCTGCTGGTACCGCTGGGTACTGCCAATCTGGATGTCGAGCTGGGCCAGGCGGATGAGGCGGAGCGCAACCTGACGCTGGCGGAGGAGTCCGCACACAAGTTCGGCTTCCGCAATTTCGAGGCGCAGCTGCTGCTGCTGCACGGCCGCATTGCCGAACTGCGTTCGCAGTGGCAGGATGCCATTGACACCTACGTGCGCAGCGAGGCGCTGGCGCCGGGGGATGCGCTGATCACGCATGTTTCCGTAGCACGCTGTTATCGCGAGCTGGGGCAGCCGCAGCGCAGCATCAGCGAGCTGGAACCGGTCCTGCGCGCCATCCCCTTTCAGCCGCGCGCCAACTACGAAATGGCGCTGGCCCACCTGGACGCGAAAGACAACGCGCACGCCCTCGAGTATCTGCAGCGCGCGCTGCAGGTGTGGAGCAACGCAGACCCGGCCTACAGACTTTCTGCCGACGCCCGCTCCCGTCTCGCGCTTCTCACTCACTAGCTCTCGCCGCGGAGAACGCGGAGGGCGCGGCGGTAGGCGCAGAGTCGGGATCTGAATCCGCGGGTGAGAGAATCCGTTCAGACGCCGGGAAAATCCGTCTCCGCGCACTCCTCACCGGTGTCGGAGCAGGTGATGCGGTAGTCGCCGAAAAGGCCGGGTGCTTCCTGCTGCAGGATGCGCAGCACGCCCAGGGCGAGGCGCCGGATTTCGGTGTCGGCAGTGGGGGATCCGCGCAGCTCGATGAAATGGCGCCAGGCGCGGCAGTTGCCCGTAACCACGATCTTGGTTTCGGCGGCGTTGGGCAGTGCGGCGCGCGCAGTCTGGCGGGCGCGCTTGCGACGGAGCGTTGCGGAGGGTTCGTCGCGGACCTGCTGCTCGACGAGCTGGAGCAGTCGGCGATACTCCTCGAGCGACCGTTCACAGCTCTGCTTCCAAGTAACGAACGCGGGTGTGTCAGGTTTGATCTCGGGGGGCAGCACGAAGGCGACATTGGATTCGTCGACGTAACGCTGGCTCAGCTGCGAGTAGGAGAAATGGCGATGCCGGATGAGTTCGTGCGTGAGCGCGCGGCTCACGCCTTCGAACAGCAGTGTCCACACGGCGTGCTCGAGCACGCTGCCGTGTCGCACTTTCAGTATGTTGTTGAGGTATTCACGATTCGTGGTGCGGCCGGCTATCAGCTTGTGGCCGCCCTCGATGCCGGCGTCGGCGCCGAAGCTGAGGTAGCACAGCCGGCCGGCGAATTCGGCAGCGACCTCACCGGGCACCTGGCTGTCGCTGTTCCAGCGGATGTGCGGCGCGCCCAGGAACTGCTGGCGCGCGAGCACGGAGATGACGGGCTCTTGAAAGATGTGCATCCGTGCGCGTGGTTGCGGGTGATGAAGTGCGGCGGCAAGGTATGCGCTGGCGCGAGAACCGGGCAAGCCGGACGCGTCATTCTGCGGGACAACGCGATTCACGTGCGGAGGCGTCCATGGGTGTGAGGTTTCAGGCGACACCCAACCCGAACGCAGGCAAGTTCGTGGTTGGCAAACCAGTGGTGGATGGTGGCGGCACCAAGTCGTACTACAACGCGGCGCAGGCCGCCGGTGATCCGGTGGCGTCCGCGCTGCTGGGCATCGAAGGCGTGGCGAGTCTTTTCATGGCCGACGATTTCATCACGGTCATCAAGCAGGCGGAAACCGATTGGAGCGCACTGACGCCGCGCGTCGTCGCGGTCATTGAGGCGCAGCTGGCGTGAAGCCGAGATGCGCCTGGCTGCTGCTGGCAGCGCTGGCATCGCTCCGGGCGTCGCCCGGCGAAGCGCAGGATCGCTGCTTCACGGGGTCGGAGCAGGGCGATGGCGGCTGCGTCTTCAGTGCGCCGCGCTGGGTGGGCGAGTTCGCCACGTTCAGCGCGAACAGCGTGATCGGCGGGCTGACAGCCGGCCTGGTGCGCCGTTTCCGGGGCGGTTCGTTTGGGGACGGCTTCGTGCGCGGCATCGCGGGCGGTGCGTTGTCCTACGCAGGCAAGCGGCTGGCGTCCGAGCGCTTCTGGGGTGCGGGGTTCGCCGGCCGTGAAATTTCGGCGGCCGGTGCGTCAGCGGCACGAAACGCAGCCGCGGCAACGTCGTCGCCTGCATCCCTGACGCTTCCTGTGGGGCCACTCTGGCTGGATATCGAAACCCGGGGCAGCCCTCATTTTCGCGCGAGAGTGGATGCGGCCGCGCTGGGCTGGCTGATCTATGCCGTGGCTGAGCCGGAGCTGCATTTCGACGCGGGCGGCAGCGTGTCGGCAGGCACGCCCGTATTCAGGACGCGCGGCAAGCTGCTTGCGTTCGGTCATGACCAGGTTCACGCGGGTGGTGTGACCAACGCAGGCGTTGTACTGCTGGCGGACATCCCGGCGTATGGCGACGTCTACGCCAGGCGCGCGTTCGCGCACGAGCGCATCCACGTGCTGCAGGAGGATCAGCTCGCCGTGCTGTGGACCGACCCGCTGGCCCGGCGCGTCACGCAAACGGTGCCGGGGATCCGTCAAGCCACGCGTTTCCTTGCCGTGAACCTGACCACGGAGCTGTTCCGCACGCTGGGCACCGTCATTCCCCAACACAGTGAGCGACCATGGGAGATGGAGGCGATCTTCCTGGCGCGCTGAGGCGGAGTGCGGCCCTGGGTGCACTGGTCGCTTGCGCGGGTGTGGCCGGCTGTATCGATTTCGTGGAGCCGGACCTGCCGGACCTGGGTGCACCGGCGGTGATCGAGGCGACGATCCGTCTCACCGATCGGGGGACGGTGGACGTGGACGCCCGCCTCGTACCGGGCCTGGGCGCGGACGGCTTCCGGCGCGAGTTGAGCGGCAATGCGCTGGAAGTGCTGGGTCGCGCACTCGAACCGGACAGCGTGCAGAGCAACGGGACCCGCCGCTATCTCGCGAGCTGGAGCACCGATCCCGGCGTAGTGGGCCAGACCGTGAGCCTGCGGGCGCCTGCAGTCAAGGCGGTCACCGCACCGCCACCGGCCATGGATTGGGTGGCGGTAGAGCGGGCCGGCCCGGATTCTCTGGGGCTGGAGGCGGGCCAGGACCTGAGCCTGCGCGTGAGGGTGGGCAGCAGTCCGCTCCAGCCGAAACCGGCGATCCGGCAATGGTTCCTGCGGCTGGGCGGAAAGGACGGTGCGTTCAACATCAGCGCCGATGGGCCGCCGCCCGATACTATCTTCGTTCCAGCCCGCTGGATACCGGCGGGAGACTCGATCGAGGCACGACTGATCTTCAGCCAATCGGTGAATCTGCAGGATCCGCCCGGCGATTACCTGGGGCTGATCACACTGGACACCCGACTCTTCTGGACAGTGCGCGTGCGGGCGTCAGGCCCGCAGGAGAAACCGTGAGCACGGGCTACCGGCATGCGGAAAGGCGCGAGCGCGTGCTCCAGGCCATGGGTGCGCGGTCGGCGCTGGTGCTGGGCGCCTCGCCGGAACTGCGTGTCGGTCAGGACGCAGAGGTGAAATATGTCGTCGATACCGATCTATACTATCTGACAGGCTATAGCGAACCAGAAGCGGTGCTGCTGCTCAAGCCGGATGACGGCGAGCGCGCCGTTCACGCTATTCGTACGGCCGCGCGACCCGCAGAAGGAGCAGTGGACGGGCGTGCGAGGCGGTGTTGAAGCGGCGAGGGAGCAGTTCTGCGCGGATGCGGCGTGGCCGGTGTCGGACCTGGCGGAGAAGCTGGGGCGGGCGCTGAGCGACGTGGACACGGTGTACGCCAGGCTGGATGCGCGGCCGTCCGGAACTGGATGCAATTCCGGTACGGTCCGTGGCCGGTGGCGCCGGGGGCGCGCGCGCACGGGGCATGGTCCGCTGCGTCTGGTGGATCCGGGGCTGCTGCTGAACGAACTGCGCCTGCGCAAGGATGACGGGGAGCTGACGGCGATGCGCGCCGCGGCGCGCATCAGCGTGGAGAGCTTCGCGGAGGCCGTACGGGTTGTGCGCGATGGTGCGGGCGAGTGGCAGGTGGAAGCGGCGCTGGAGAACGGGTTCCGGCGGCGCGGTGCGAGCGGCCCGGCGTTTCCCAGCATCGTGGCGGGCGGCGCCAACGCGACGGTGCTGCACTACGTCGCGAATGATCAGCCGCTGCGTGCTGCGGACGGCGTGCTGCTGGATGCGGGTGCGCGGGCCGCAATGTACTGCGCGGACATCACACGCGTGTTCCCGGTGTCCGGACGCTGGCAGGGCGCCTGGCGGGCCGTGTATGACATTGTTTTAGGGGCGCACGGTGCGGGCATTGCTGCGGTGCGGCCGGGCGCCAGCATCCGCGACGTGCACGACGCGGCGCAGCGCGAGCTGGTGCGCGGCATGGTCGAGCTGGGGCTGGTGCGCGGCGATGTGGACACACTGGTCGCGGAAGATCGCGAGATCAGCCAGTGGTACCCGCACCGCACATCGCACTGGCTGGGACTGGATGTGCACGATGCGGGCGACTACGTGCAGAGCGATGCGCCGCGTGTGCTGGAGCCGGGGATGGTGTTCACGGTTGAGCCCGGGCTCTACATTCGCGGCGCACACGGAAGCACCGGCGGCCCTGCGCGGTATAGCTGTGCGTATCGAGGACGATGTGCTGGTCACGGAAGACGGGGCCGAAGTGCTGACCGCCGCGCTGCCGGTGCAGCCGGATGCGGTGGCAGCACTCGTTAATCTGATGAAGCGAATGGAGCGGACGACGAGCGAGGAGACGGGAAGGAACCGCGCGCCGGAGGAAGTCCCGCACGGGCTGCTCTCGCAGCTGCCCCGCCTGCCGGGCACTACGCTGCCGCATTCGGCGGGTCTGCTGCTCACGCTGCTGACCGCCTTTGCCATTGAAGTGATGCAGCTGCTGGGCGTGCCCGTGCCGCAGCCCGCCATCGTGCTGCTGGGAGCGGTGGCATACGCGACGTACCTCGATGGCATGCGGGTGGGCGCGGCCGCGGGTGTGGTGGCTGTACTGTACGAAGTCTACAGCCTGACGTGGCACGGTGCGCTGCTCGCGCCCAACAGCGAGTCCACGGCCAACCTGCGCGCCATCGTCTGGCCATACTGGTGGTGGTCACGATCGTTTTCGTGGGGCGTTTCCGGCGCCGCCTCGACGAGCTGCTGCGCAAGGAGCGCCAGCTGCTGTCGGATGCGGAAGCGAAGCAGCGAGAGCTGGCGGGCGCGCTGGCCAGCGTGGAGCGGGCGCAGGAGGCGGTGCGCTTCCAGGCTCGGCTTCTGGACGCGGTCGGGCAGGCGGTAATCGCGACCGATGTCACGGGCGCGTCGTCTACTGGAACGGACCGGCGACGCGATCTGTTCGGGTATCGGCGAAGCAGTCGGCGCGGCGGCTGCATCACCGACATCATGCCGGATCCGCCGGCGGCGCGTGAAGACACGCTGTCCCGCCTGCGGCGCGGCGACTTCTGGGTCGGGCGAGATGGAAGTCGCCGGCCCGATGGCACGGCGTCGCCGTGATCATCAGCGATTCGCCGATCCGCGATGAAGCCGGGCAAACGACTGGGTCTGGTACGCATCGCGACGGACGTCACGGCGCGCAAGCACGTGGAACGGCGCAGCGCCTGCTGGCCGAAACCGGCTCCGCACTGGCCGCATCACTGGATTACGAGTCGCACGCTGCGCAGTGTCGCGCGGCTTTGTGTTCCCGACGTTCGCGGACTGCTGCCTCGTGGATATGGTGGGCGAGGATGGCGCCACGCGGCGGCTGGAGGCGGCGCACGTGGATCCGGCCGCGCAATCGCCGACGGAACCGCGCCGGCGCAGAACCTGACGCCGGATTCCGACCATCCGGTGGCGGAGGTGATCCGCACGGGCCTCATCCGTTTCTTCCCGTGATCAACGATTCCGTGCGCGAGAGCATCGCGCGCGATGAAGCGCACGCGGCATGGCTCGGCAATTCGATTTCCAGTCGGCGATCATCGCGCCGCTGCGTGCGGGCGGCAGGACGCTGGGCGCGATCTCGTTCTATCGCGGCTCGCTCGAGCCTCACTACGAGGACCGCGATCTGCTGCTGGCGGAAGAGCTGGCCAATCGCGCGGCGGCCGCGATCCAGCAGGCGAGGCTGTACGAGGAGGCGCTCATCGCGAACCGCTCGAAGTCCGACTTCCTCGCCGTGATGTCACACGAGCTGCGCACACCGCTCACGACGGTCACGGGGTACACCGACCTGATGCTGGCGGGCGTGCCCGAGCCGCTGCCGGAGAAGGCACGCGTCGTACGTGCAGCGCATCCGCCTCGCGGCGTCGCATCTGCTGAGCCTGATCGAGCAGATCCTGGTCTACGCGCGGCTCGAGCTGGGACGCGAGCGCATGCGACCCGTGCGGCTGCGCGTCGCCGAGATGCTGCGCGAGGCGGCGGGACTGGTAGAGCCCGTGGCGGCGGAACGCGGCATTCGCTTCCGCGTGCAGACTCCCGGACTCGAAGCGGTCATCGAATCGGATGCGACGAAGCTCCGTCAGATCCTGCTCAATCTGCTGGCGAATGCGCTGAAGTTCACGGATCACGGCGAAGTGAATCTCTCAGCAGCGCTGGTAGCGGAGCAGGACGAGATCACGTTCACGGTGCAGGACACGGGCATCGGCATCGCGCCGGAACACCTGGCGCGCATCTTCGATCCCTTCTGGCAGGTCGACCAGTCAGTCGACGCGTCGCGCGGGCGGTGCCGGACTCGGGCTGAGTGTGGCGCGCCGGCTGGCGCGCGTCCTGGGTGGCGATGTGCAGTGTGGAAAGCGAGCCGGGCAAAGGCACGCGATTCCGTGTGCGTCTGCCCGTGCGCTGGGCAGAAGGCTTCGAGGCAGACGGCGGAAATCGTGACTGTTCGGCGCACTGAGGCCGCAGCTTGACGTACCTCAAGTGCTACGCTACACTTTCCGATAACATGAACCGGCGGATGGATTTGTACGGCCGCTTGCTACCGCCGCGCGTGCCTCCGGAGGCGCGCCAAACAAAAGCTAAAGTGCCGGGACACGGATAGCGAAGCAAGCCGGCCCCGCACTTTCATTGCGGGGCCTTTTTGCATTCGGGGTCGGGATGCACGCTGCACGGAATCTGCATACCTGGAACTGCTCGACACGCCGCGTTCTGATTTTCGACGGGGCCATGGGCACGAGCATCCAGAAGCTCGGTCTGACAGCAGCCGATTTCGGCGGCCCCGGGCTGGAAGGCTGCAATGACCACCTGGTGCTTTCGCGGCCGGACGCCATCGAATCGATCCATGCGTCGTTCCTGGAAGTGGGCTGCGACGTGCTGGAGACCAACACGTTCCGCGCCAATCGTCTGACGCTGCGCGAGTACGGGCTGCACGATCGTGTGCTCGAGATGAATCGCGTCGCGGCGCAGCTGGCGCGGCGCATGGCAGACCGGTTTGCGACGAGCGAATATCCGCGCTTCGTGGCGGGCAGCATCGGGCCGAGTGGTTTCCTGCCGAGCACGTCCGATCCCACGCTGGGCAACATCACCTACGAGGAGCTGCGCGACGACGTTCGCGGAGCAGGCGCGGGGACTGGTCGAGGGCGGCGTCGACGTACTGCTGATCGAGACCAGCCAGGACATTCTCGAGGTCAAGGCGCAGATCGCGGGCATACGCCGGTACTTCCGCGAAAGTGGTGTCAGCGTTCCCATCCAGGCGCAGGTCACGCTCGACACCTCGGAGCGCATGCTGCTGGGCACCGACATTGCCGCGTCGCTGGTGATTCTGGAAGCCATGCGCGCGGACATGGTCGGGCTCAACTGCTCGACCGGTCCGGAGCACATGCGGCAACCGGTCCGCTATCTGTGCGAGAATTCGCGCCGTCCCGTCAGCGTGATCCCTAACGCGGGCATCCCGCACAATGAAGGCGGCGTCGCGGTCTATCCGCTGACGCCCGACGGGCTGGCGGAAGCGCACGAGGAATTCGTCACGAAGATCGGCGTCGCCATCGTGGGTGGCTGCTGCGGCACGACGCCGGAGCACATGCGCGCGGTCGTGGAGCGCGTGCGGGGCCGTGCGCCGCTGCGGCGGCGATGTGCCCACGGTAGCGCGTGCGGCCAGCGCCATGACGGCCTACAGCGCTGCACCAGGACCCGCCGCCCACGCTGATCGGCGAGCGTGTGAACACGTCAGGGCTCGCGCGCCGTGAAGCGGCTGCTGCTGGCCGATGACTACGAGGGCATCCTGCGCGTCGGGCGCCGCCAGGTCGAAGGCTGGCGCGCATCTGCTCGATGTGTGTGTGGCGCTGACGGAGCGGCAGGATGAAGGCGACCAAATGGCCGCGGTCGTCAAGCTGCTGGCACAGAGCGTGGAGACGCCGCTGGTGATCGACTCGACCGAGGCGGACGTGGTGGAAGCGGCGCTCAAGCGCTATCCGGGCCGCGCCGTCGTCAACTCGATCAACCTCGAGAACGGGCGAGCTGCGCATCGAGGCGGTGGTGCCGCACGTCGTCGAGCACGGCGCCGCGGTCGTCGCATTGACGATCGATGAAGTCGGGCATGGCCAAGACGGCGGAGCGCAAGCTGGAGATCGCGCAGTCGCATCCACGACATGGTCACGCAGGAGTACGGCCTGGAGCCGCGGCGACCTGATTTTCGACGATCTCACGTTCACGCTGGCGACCGGCGATGCCGAGTTCCGGCGCAGCGCGATCGAGACGATCGAAGGCATCCGCCTGCATCAAGCGGGAGCTGCCCGGCGTGCTCACCAGCCTGGGTGTGTCCAACGTCTCGTTCGGACTGGGCAAACACGCGCGCGCGGTTCTCAATTCCGTGTTCCTGCACCACTGCGTGGAAGCGGGCCTCGACATGGCGATTGTGAACCCCGCGCACATCACGCCGTACGCGGAAGTCGATGAAGAGCAGCGCCAGCTGGCGGACGACCTGATCTTCGATCGCCGCGAAGATGCGCTGGCGCGCTACATCGCGTTCTTCGAATCCGTGCAGGTCGAGGAACAGACTGTTATCGACCCTACCGCCGACATGGAGCCCGAGCAGGCCATCCACTGGTGCATTCTGCATCGGCGCAAGGAGGGTGTGGAGGCGCTCATCGACGCGGCGGTCGAGAAGCGAACTGCGTTGCTGGGGCTGGCTGCTGGGGCGGGTTTCCCGGGAGCAGAGAGCGGCGCGGAGCCGGATTCCGTTTCCCGGCAACAGCCCAGCAATCAGCGCGAGCAACGCGGCTGCAACCGCCAACGACGCAGGCGTATGGGTACTTAACAACGTGTTACTGCCCGCCATGAAGGAAGTGGGCGACAAGTTCGGGGCGGGCGAGCTGATCCTGCCATTCGTGCTGCAGTCGGCGGAAGTGATGAAGCGGGCGGTGGCCAGGGTGGAGACGTACCTGGACAAGGTGGAGGGCCAGACCAAGGGAAGGTAGTACTGGCGACGGTGTTCGGTGATGTGCACGACATCGGCAAGAGCCTGGTCAACACGATCCTCTCGAACAACGGCTACACCGTGTACGACCTGGGCAAGCAGGTGCCGGTCAACACCATCATCGAGAAAGCGGTCGAAGTGAACGCGGATGCCATTGGCCTGTCCGCGCTGCTGGTGTCGACGTCGAAGCAGATGCCGCTGTGTGTGCGCGAGCTGCACGCGCGCGGCCTGCGCTTCCCGGTGCTGATCGGCGGCGCCGCCATCAATCCGTCGTTCGGCCGCATGGCATCGTTCGTGGATGATGCGCAGGCCGAGCTGTACGGACCGGGTGTGTGGTACTGCAAGGATGCGTTCGAGGGGCTCGCGTCCGTCGAGGCACTCGTGGATGAGGCCTGTCGCGGCGAGTTCGTGCGGCGACGTCATGACGAGGTGCGCGAGGGTGTGGCCAAGCGCGCCGCGCTGCAGGAACGCGCGAAGGCGACACAGAAGCCGCGCAACACGGGCGGGCCGTCGCGCGACATCGAGATTCCGAAGGCGCCGTTCCTGGGTGTGAAGGTGCTGCCGCGGCTGCCGCTTGCCAATGTGTTCCGCTTCATCGACCTCAATACGCTGTACCGCCTGCACTGGGGCGCGAAGAACGCGAAGGGCGAGCAGTGGGAGCGGCTGGTGAAGGACGAGTTCGAGCCGCGCCTGGAGCGGTACCGGACGGAAGCGCTCGCGGGCGGATGGGCCGCGCCGCGCGCGGTCTATGGCTATTTCCCGGCGGCGGCCAATGGCGATGTGCTTGTGGTCTTCGATCCCGCCGACCCGAAGCGGGCGATCGAGCGCTTCGATTTCCCGCGGCAGAGCGATCGCGATGAACTCTGCCTTGCCGATTACTTTCAGCCGCTCGAAAACGGTGGACGCGATGTCGTCGCCCTGCAACTCGTGACGCTGGGCGACAAGCTGCTCGAGAAGTCACAGTCGCTGATGCAGGGGGGCGATTACGGCGAGGGCTATTTCCTGCACGGTTTCGGCGTGCGCCTGGCCGAAGCCAGCGCCGAGCTGGTGCACCGCATGATCCGCAAGGAGCTGGGACTGCCCATGAATCGCGGGCTGCGCTATTCGTGGGGCTACCCGGCGTGCCCGGACCATCGCCAGCATCATATCGTGTTCCGCCTGCTGCCCGCGCGCGAACGTCTGGGCATGGATGTCACGGAAGCGGGCGCGCTGGTGCCCGAACTGTCGACGGCGGCGCTCGTCGTGCATCATCCGGAAGCCAAGTACTTCGGGGCTTGAGGCCTGCGTTGCCTGGGCTTGGGCTGGGGCTGGTTGCCCGGGAACGACGTGTACGGATCAACTGCATTTACAGGGCTCGTGCTCGGGCTGGCCGGGAACAGATTCACGGCTCAGCAGCGGTGGATTGACGGCTTGTCTGGCTATTGATGTTGACGAGCGCATCATTAGTCTGATCCTCCTGTTCATCGGAGGATCAGCATGGGGTCGTTCGCACACCGCTCTCGGGTGTATGAGGCGGCGCTGGAAATGAGCGACGTGGCTTTTCAAGCGACGCGTCATGTGCCGCGACGCTGCTTGGCCGCTGGCGGATCAGTTGCTGCGGGCGACCTGGTCGATTGCATTGAACATTGCGGAGGGTGTAGCGGAGTATGCACCGCGTGAGAAGGTGCGGTTCTATCGGATCGCGCGACGTTCGGCCGCGCAGGCGGCGACGGCATTCGACCAGCTGGGGCGAAGCCGGTTGGTCGACCAAGCGATCGCGGATTCAGCGAACGGCAGACTCGAGACTATCTGCGCAATGTTGACCCGAATGATCAGGTTACAGAAAGGCGGAGACTGCGGACGATTCGAGCCGACTCTCCCGCGGGGGGCGATTCAGGCAATTCGCCGAAGCGATCGGTCATCCCGTCGCGGTTGCGCTTGATTCCGTTCCCAAGCAACCAGCCCGAGCAACCAGCCCCAGCAACGCATTCAAGAGCCAGAGAGCGCAATAGTGCCAACGCTCCTCGATTTCCTGACGGATGAGAGACCGCATGTGTTCGATGGCGCGATGGGTACGATGCTGTACCATCGGGGCGTGTTCATCAATCGGTGTTATGACGAGCTGAACCTGCGCGAGCCGGACCTGATCCGGGACATCCATCGGCGCTACATCAAGTCGGGCGCGGAGCTGGTGGAGACGAACAGCTTTGGCGCGAATCGGGTGAAGCTGAGCGAGTACGGGCTGGACGGGCAGGTGCGCGAGGTGAACGCGCGGGCGGCGCAGCTTGCCAAGGAAGTGGCGGGAGACCGGGCGCTGGTGGCCGGAGCGATGGGGCCGCTGGGCATCCGGATCGAGCCCTATGGTCCCACGTCGCTGGCGGATGCGCGTGCCATTTTCCGCGAGCAGGCGGAAGGGCTGCTGGAAGGGGGCGCGGACTTCATCCTGCTGGAGACGTTCAGCGACCTGGCGGAGATGCAGCAGGCGCTCCTGGCCGTGCGTGAGGCAGGCGATGTTTCCGTGATCTGCCAGATGACGATCCTGGAGGATGGTAACACGGCGTTTGGCACATCGCCGGAAACGCTGACGGCGAGGCTGGACCAGTGGGGCGCGGATGCCATCGGGCTGAACTGCTCGGTGGGGCCGGCGGGCATTCTGGCAGCCATCGAGCGCATGGCGCCGGTGACGCAGCGCAAGCTGACGGCGCAGCCCAATGCCGGACTGCCGCGCGAGATCCAGGGTCGCAAGATGTACATGGCCTCGCCCGAGTACGTGGGCAAGTTCGCGAAGCGACTGATCCAGGCGGGGGCCAAGCTGGTGGGCGGGTGCTGCGGCACGACGCCGGAACACATCAAGGCGATCGCTGACGCGGTGTATGCGCTGGCGCCGCGGCGGGTGGTGGTGCGCGCGCACCCGCTGGACGCGGCTGCACCCGACGTGCGCGTCATGCCGCTGGCCGAGCGCTCGAACTGGGGCCGCAAGCTGGCCGCAGGCCAGCTGGTGACCACGGTGGAAATCGTGCCGCCGCGCGGCATCGAGCCGGCGAAGATGCTGGCCGGCGTGAAGCTGCTGAAGCGCGCGGGCATTGATGGCGTGAATGTGCCGGATGGTCCGCGCGCGCAGATGCGCATGGGCGTGCTGCCCACGGCCACCCTGATCGAGCAGGTGGTGGGCATCGAGACGATCGTGCACTACACGTGTCGCGACCGCAACCTGCTGGGCATGCTGTCGGACCTGCTGGGCGCTCACGCCCTGGGGCTCCGTAACATGCTGTTAATCACGGGCGACCCGCCCAAGATGGGGCCGTACCCCGAGGCGACCGCCGTCTTCGACATTGATGCCATCGGCCTGACCAACCTGGTGAGCCGGCTGAACCACGGGATGGACCCGGGCGGCAATGCCATTGGCGAGCCCACGTCGTTCACCATTGGCGTGGGCGTCAATCCGGGCGCCGTGGACCTCGAGTACGAGCTGAACCGGTTCTACTGGAAAGTCGAGGCGGGCGCGGAGTACGCGATCACGCAGCCGGTGTTCGACCCGGACCAGCTGCTGCGATTCCTGGAGGAGATCGAGAAGCGCGGCATGCGCATTCCCATCGTCTCGGGCATCTGGCCGCTGGTTTCGGCGCGCAACGCGGAGTTCATGGCCAATGAAGTGCCGGGCGTGGTGGTGCCGCCCGAGATCGTCGAGCGCATGCAGCGCGCCAGCGCAAAGGGCAAGGAAGCGGGGCTGGCGGAAGGCATCACGATTGCGCGCGAGATGCTGGGTCGTGTGCGGCCGTACGTGCAGGGTGTGCAGGTGAGTGCGCCCTTCGGTCGCGTGGCCTTTGCGCTGCAGGTGTTCGCCGGCATCCCGGGCATCGACTCCACCATCACCGAGCCACTGCCCGAGCCGGGCGAGGCGCTGGGATTCACGCCGCCCGCGCGGCGGGCCTCGCCGCCGGACCACCCCGAGACATCGGACGCCACCGCCATTGTCTGAACTGACCAGCGCCGACGCCGGCATGGTGGTCCACAAGGGTGTTGCGCTGGGCAACGACTACCTCGTGGTGGACGCCGCCACGCTGACCGCGCCCCTCACGCGCGCCCGCTGCGCCGCGCTCTGCGACCGGCACAACGGCGTGGGCGCGGATGGCGTGCTGATTGCCGACATGCGCCGCGGCTTTGCACTGCGCATCCTGAACCCGGACGGCAGCGAAGCCGAGAAGAGCGGCAACGGCCTGCGCATCCTTGCGGCATTCCTGCACGGCCTCGGTCTGGTGCGCAATGAATGGTTCACGGTGCGCCTCTCGCGCGACAGCGTGCGCATGCGTGTCGAGGGTGAGCGGCCCGACGGCTCGCTCGATGTGCGTGTCGAGATGGGCCGCGCTTCCTTCCGGGCCGTAGATGTCGGCTGGGATGCGCCCGGTGAAGTCGTGAGCCGGACGCTGCCGCTGGCCGGCGGTGGCAGTGCCACCGTCACCACCGTGTCCATGGGCAATCCGCACTGCGTGGTATTCGTGGATGCCCTGGAGCGCGCCGACTTCCTGGCGCGCGCGCCGCGGCTGTGCACGCACCCGGTCTTCACACGCGGCACTAACGTGCAGTTTGCCAGGGTAGCCGATGAGGGCGCCCTGGAGATGTGGATCTGGGAACGCGGCGTGGGGGAGACGCTGGCTTCGGGCTCGAGCGCGTGCGCGGCCGCCGCCGCGGCGGTGCGCCAGGGCCTGCTCCGGCCCGGCCGCGTGGAAGTGCGCATGCCCGGCGGCGCCGCCGACATCGATGTGAGCGAGGGCTACAGCATCCGCCTGCGCGGCCCCGCCCGCATCCTCTTCCAGGCCCGGCTCACTGGCTTGACACTCACCGCGGAAGGCGCGAAGGGCGCGGAGTGATCTGCGGATCTGAGTCCAGTCTGGTGTTCCGTCGCTTTCCGGCGAGGTCGCTGCGCAAGAAGGATCACACACGGCGATTCCACCGACGAATCTGCTCATCCGAATCTGCTCATCCATGAAATCAGATCCTGCACCGCCGTTCAACAGCCGCTGCGGCATTTGCGTGAGATCTGATTCTCTGAGCGATGTATTCTGTGAAGACTCAAAACAGGAGCGCCCCGCACGAGGACGGGAGCAGATGTCACGGAACCACTGGACTGGCAAGCCGATGTGATGACTAACACGCGCGGAGCGCGGTCTCTCGGAGGAAGGCCACAACCTCCGCGCCCTCCGCGGTGAAGAGTCAGGTGCGGACACGCACGGTGAAGAATGCGGCGGCGACGGCGAACAGCATGTTGGGAATCCAGGCGGCGAGGAGGGGGTCGATGGTGCCGGCTTCGGCTACCGCCTTGAGCATGTTGAACAGCATCAGGTACACGATGGTGATGCCCAGTGAGATGCCGATGCCGTAGGCGGGGCCGCCGCGCGAGGTGGAGTTGGCGAGCGGTGTGCCGAACAGGATGATGATGAGCGTGGCGACAGGGATGGCGATGCGTTCGGCCTGGCTGAACATGAGCTTGAAAGGCTTGCCGCCGGAACGGCGCAGTGCACCGATGAAGCGTCCCAGCTCGGCGTAGCGCATCTCGTCCGGCTCCTTGGGTTCGGCGAGCAGTTCCTCGGGCCGTTCGTGCAGGCGAATCGGGCGCATGCGCTCGAAACGCACGGCGCGTTCCGGCTGGCCGGGCCAGAGGATGCGCAGGTAACCGTCGGTCAGGGTCCAGCCATTGATGGAGTCCCAGGCCGCCTGGCGGGCATACTCGCTGAACGTGGGCGTGGTCGTGCCGTTGCCCTCGAGGTCGATGGTCAGCTGGTCGATGCGCCTGGAGTCGAGGTCCAGGCGCCGGATGCCGTACACGGCGCCATCCGCGGCGCGATAGACGAAATCACTGCGCGAGCCCATGTAGCCCGTGCGTTCGCCGAACAGCTCGGCGGCGCGCACCAGGGTGATGGGAACCAGCTCGGCGAGCGCCAGTCCGGCCAGCGTGACCAGCACACCCATCACGGGCAGCATGAACGTCGCGCGGTAGAAGCTGATGCCACCCGCCTTGGCGGCGGACATTTCCGAATGCCGCGTCATGGCGCTGACCGTGAACACGGTGGCGATCAGCGAAGCAATGGGCAGCGAGAACAGGATGAACTGCGGCAGCTTGTAGGCATAGCCGAGCAGCACACGGCTGGTGGCCAGCTGCCGCTCGGTATAGGTGTCGATGTTGTCGGTCCAGTCGCCCAATACGAACAGCAGTGGCGCGGCCAGCGAGAACAGGATGAAGAGCCGCAGGAACTCGCGGGTCACGTAGCGATCGAGGATGCGGATCATTGGGTTTTGACGGCGTTGGTGGGGCTGGTTGCCGGGGCTGGTTGCTGGGGAACGGATGCACGAAATGCGGAAACGGCAGTGCTGTAGCAGGGCGCGCGACGGAGCGAGCGGACCGCGTTGCGAAGAGGGCGCGGACCGGGAAGCGTCGCCTGAAATGGGTTTGCCGGCGCCTCGAGTCCATTCATGCGCATGGCTTCATCGAACACGCTGTCAGGGACGCTTCCTTACGCGAGTTGCAGTCATCCTCGAATCCGTTTCCCGGTAATTGAACCAGCAAACAGCAACGCTGTTTCGGCCGTCCTCGAATCTGATCCCAGGCAACCAGCCCGAGCAACCAGCCTCAGCAACGCATCTCATGTTCCGTTCTAGTCTCCCGCAGCCGGGACGGCGGCACGGTGCCGGAAGGGTCTGGTGAAGAAGGTTCGGATGGAGAGCCAGAGGTCGTCCCAGCCGCCGCCGCGGGCGGAGCTGGTCTCGCGGCCGATGCGGGCCAGGCCCCAGACGGCGAGGGCGGTAAACACGATGTTGGGCGCCCAGGGGCCGGACCAGGGCAATACCAGGCCGCGGTCGCCGAGCGATTCGCCGCCGATCAGCGACATGTAGTAGATGGCGAAGACGAACAGCGAGATGGCGATGACCATGCCGGCGCCGCCGCGCGGGAAGCGCACGGCGATGGGTGCGCCCACGAGCACGAACACAATGCACGCGGCAGGGATGGCGAATTTCTTGTGGTATTCCACGGTCAGCCGGTTGATCTCGAGCTGTCTCGCCTGGATCTGGTTGCGCAGCACCTGCAATTCGAGCGATGTACGGCGGACGAGATGGTCCTCCGCATCCCAGACGCCGGGATGCTGCGTGGCGGGGCCCAGCTCGGCGTAGCGAATGCCGCCCGCACTGGGCGGCAGTACGGGTGTGGGATCCAGCGGGCTGAGGTCCCGCGGACCGGCCAGCGCCTGGCGCACGGCGAAGGTGTTCTTCTTGAGCGCTTCGGCCGTCAATGAGTCGATCTCGGAGCGCGAGCTGTCCATGCGCGCGGCCATCATCTCGAGCGACATCTCGCGATCGCTGCGGTACGACTCGTTGACACGCGTCAGCTCGCTGCCCACGCCCTTCATGACCTGCAGATGCTCGCCGAAACGCACGCGCGAGAACTTGTTCGGCTCGACTGTGCTGACTTCGTAGACCCAGCCGTCGTACAGCGTCAGCATGAGGTTGGTCTGGCTGGGGTTCCAGGCCATGCGCCCGCTGTCCGCGTAGATGGTGCGCACCTTCTGCGGCAGACTCATATCGTAGATGGTCACGTCCGTCAGGCGATTCGTGGCCTGGTGGATGTGCGCCGCCTGCAGGAAATATTGTGCGCGCAGGTCCTGCTGCGGGCGGATGGGGTTGATCACCTGCTCCTTCAGTGTGAGCGTCGGGCTCTTGCGTCCGATGTCCGACATCAGATTCTTCAGCCGGTGATTCGTCTCGGGCAGAATGCGATCGTTGAACCACACCATGATGAGTGCCAGCAGGATGGCGGCGCCGAGCAGCGGGAGGAGCACGCGCAGCAGGTTCGTGCCGCTGGCCTTGAGCGCGGTGATTTCGTTGTCCGCGGTGAGCTGGCTGAAGGCGTAGAGCACCGCGACGAGCACCGCCATGGGCAGCGTGAGCGCGACAATGTGCGGCAGCGAGAGGCCGAACACCTCGAGAATGATGTGAGCGCCCAGACCCTTGCCGGCGAGATCGGCGAAACGACGCGCGATCGTGTTCACGAAGAGCAGACCGGTGAGCACGGTCAGCGCGAACAGGAACGGCGGAAAATGCGTCCGCAGCAGATAGCGCGTCAGTATTCGCATGGCTTCGACGTTGAACCCCGGAGGACCGATCGGACGCGTGTGCTACGCCGGAGGCGGTCGCCGGGGTCCGCTGGCCGTGGCCGGGGCAGAGGCGGACGCCTCGGAGCGCGTTGAGGACATTGCGAACGCAGACTATATTCGGCCCTTCACGCTGTCACCAGTCCGCGCGGCCGGCGTGGGAAGGAGACTGAATCCGAGGTCTCCGTGCGGCTCCGGTACGGCGCGGTTCCGCCGCATGAAGCATTTCTGGCTGTTCTTTCTGCTGCTGCTCGCACGTACGACTACGGCGGCCGCGCAGGTCACGGGAGCGGGGGGCGCGACGCGTCCGCCCGCATTTGCACGCGATACCACGAAGGCCCGGCCGATCCAGCTGGGCCTCGCGCGGTTGCCTGCGGTCGTTCCCATCGATTTCCGCCTGCCCCAGCTGGACACCGTGCTGTTCAGTCGCATGAGCTTCCACGACTATGTCCGCGACTGGGCGACGAACGTGCGCTTCGATCCCGTCGGCTGGCTCGGTCTGGCCGCGGGACGAACACCGGATACACTGATCGCCGAAGCCGCTGTGGCGCCGCAGCCAGCGGAGTTCCTGCCGCCACCGCCCGTGCGCCGCGACACGACGAAGGACCTGCTGCCGGGCGCGCTCGGCCGCTACGCCGACATTGGCATGAAGATCAGCGGCGTGGGCGAGATGGGCGGCTCCTGGACTCGCTTCCATCCCTGTGATCCGAGCCTGCACCTCAACTGCAATCCCGGACTCTTTCCGCAGATCAAACCCAACGTGCAGTTCAGTGTGCAGGTCGGCGGCACCATCTCGGATCGCGTGCATCTCAATGTGGACTACGACCAGACGCGCGAAGAGACGTTCAATTCCAACCTGATCAACGTGTTCTATCAGGGCATGCCGGATGAGGTGCTGCAGCGCGTGGAAGTGGGCGACGTGCAGTTCGCACTGCCCCGCTCGCGCTACCTCACGCAGGGCATTCCCGCCGGCAACTTCGGTCTCATGGCCAGCGGCCAGCTGGGACCCATCGACTTCCAGTTCGTGGGCGCGCAGCAGCGCGGCGATCTCAGCACGAAGGAATTCCGCCTGGGCGGCGGCGCGCAGCAGGGCCTGGTGCAGGATGACCAGATCGTAATCGACGACGCGGATTACGTGAAGGGCCAGTTCTTCTTCCTCGTCAATCCCGACAGCCTCGCCAGCTCTCCGCACATCGATGCGCTGCAGCTGCGCGCCAGTGATGCACCCACCCGCCTGCGCCCCGCACAGGGCGGCATCATCCAGATCTACCGCGACGAGCGCATTCCGCCCGCCAGCGGACAGCAGCAGGTGAACCTGTTCCTGGCGAACGCCGTTTCCGAGGATGGTCAGCTGAAGCACAGCGGCCAGTTCCGCCGGCTGGATCCGGACCAGGATTACATCGTGCACCAGAGCGGTCTCTGGATCATGCTGCGCTCACCGCTGCGCACCGATGAAGCGCTTGCCATTTCCTACGTGACGGAATCGGGCGACACGGTGGGTACGATCAACGCCGAACAGTCGCCGCCCGGCACGACGCCGACGCTGCGCCTGCTGCGCAGCCCGGTGGCCACACACCAGCCCGGTTCACCGACCTGGCGCTTCGAGATGCACCAGGTCTATCGCGTGAACAGCTCGAGCGGCGTCGACCTGTCGACCGTCGACCTGCGCATCTCGCTGGGCGACATCGTGGGCGGCAGCACGTTCCGCGATAACGGCGGCACACAGGTCACGTTTCTGCGTCTGTTCGGACTCGACGAAGACGCGCCCACGGACAAGCTCGACATCGCCCAGATCTTCCAGCCGGACGCACTGACCGGCACACAGGGCTCGGCGAAGATCACGGGCACGTACATCGTGTTTCCCACGCTGGAGCCGTTCCTGACACCGCCGCCCGTGCCCAGTGCGGGGCTGACGGCGACGGCTGCGAAAGCGCTGCTCGGGAGTGATGCCAATCAGACGATCTACCTGAACACGGATCCGGTGGCGCGCGATGGCGGCGGCCGCTTCCGCCTCAACCTCGCCTATCGCGTGCAGGTGGAGGGGCTGGCTTCCTCGTTCAGCCTGGGACAGTTCGGCATCCGCGAAGGCAGCGAACGCGTCAGCATCGGCGACCGCAAGCTGGAGCGCGGTGTCGACTACAACATCGACTACGAGATCGGCCAGGTCACGCTCACCGATCCAACAACGCTGTTCGCAGCGAACCCCAACGCCGAGATCCGCGTGCAGCTGGAGCAGCGCTCGCTGTTCCAGATCGCGCCCACGAGCATTTACGGGGCCAATCTCACGTACCGGCTGGGCGAACGCGGCGCGCTGCACTTCGTGGGACTCTACCAGTCGCAGCGCACGCTGTATGCGCGGCCGCAGCTGGGCACCGAGCCCGCCGCGATCTTCCTGGGCGGCGTGAGCGCGGACCTCGACCTGGGCGGTGCCTGGCTCGATCACGCACTGGCGAGGATGCCGGGCATGCGCTCCAACACACCCGCGCGTCTCACGCTGTCGGGTGAAATGGCCACGTCGGATCCGGATCCCAACCGGCGCGGCCAGGCCTACTTCGATGACTTCGAAGGGACGGACCAGATCAGCATCGATGTGCGGCGCCAGCAGTGGAAGCTGGGCTCGAGGCCGGACAATACCACAGGCGACGACGGCCTTCTGCCTCCGTCCCGCGACGCAACCAACGCGGCGAGGCTCGTGTGGCAGCACGACTTCAGCAGCGAAAGCGGGGTGGCGGGCAGCCTGGTGCCGCAGCGCGACATTGACCGGCAGATCAATATCGTCGGCAACCAGCTGCCCGAGCCCGCCATGTGGCTCACATTCGGCGACCACAACAACGTAACGGGTCAGACGGTGTGGCGCTCGATAACAACAGTGTTATCGACGACGGGCCGCGACATGACGCGCGACGAGTACTTCGAGTTCTACGTCAGCGAGGGCGGCGCCGAGCCCATGGCGCTGATCTTCGACTTCGGCTCGGTGGGCGAGGACGGGTTCTACGTGGATTCCGCCGGTCACACGACCGGCACCTACCGGGAGGACGGCCGGCCCTGGGGCCTGGGTGTGCTGGACGAGGAGGCGAGGATCTCGCAGCACGAGGTGTGGGGCTCGGCCGCCGACGGGCGAGGCCTGTGGGACCAGCCCTGCCAGGTCGCGGCGCTGCAGTCCTACCCGCTGGGCGATGAGCGCTCGAACTGCACACGCGGCAACGGCGTTGCCGACACCGAAGACCTGGACGGCAACGGCGTGCTGGACGAGAACGACGGGCCGTATTTCCGCTACGTCGTGCGGCTGGACCAGGCGGCATCCCCCTATCTGGTGCGCGACACGGCGCAGACCGGCACGGGGTTTCGCCTCTACCGTATCCGCCTGCGCGACGGTGCGGCCGTCAACGGGGCCAACGATGGCACCTGGCGTTTCATCAAGCACCTGCGCATGACCGTGGTGGGCGCGCCCGGCGGCATCCGCAAACAGATGGTTATGGCACGCATGAACATAGTGGGATCGCGCTGGATCAAGCGCAATGTGAGCGGCGTGCTGAGCGGGTTGCTGAGCGACCAGGACAGTCCGTCGGGCGGACTGACCGAGGTGCAGGTGGGCCCGGTGAGCGCGGTGACCGTGGGCGCCGACTACGCGCCGCCGCCCGGTGTGAGCGACCAGCTGCAGGATCCCAGCGCGCAGTTCGGCGCCAGCGGCGTCGAGGTGAACGAGAAGTCGCTGCGCATCGGCTACACGTCGCTGCAGCCCGAAGACCGCGCCGAAGTCTATTTCCGCTATCCCCAGCAGCCTCGCCCGTTCATGACGTATCGCCAGCTGCGCGTCTGGGCGGTGGCGCACGCGGGACAGTGGGGGCCCACCGGACCGGAACGCCTTGTTATCAAGGTGGGCACGGATCCGCGCAACTACTACCTGTACATGGCAAGACTGCCGCACAGCGCGGGCGGCGGCGCGGTGCACACGGCGGACTGGCTGCCCGAGCTGACCATCGACTTCCAGCGCTGGTTCGACCTGCGCGCGCAGGCGGAAGAACAGCTGGCGCGCAGCAGCTTCAGCACCAACACGCAGGACACGGTGTGGAGCGCGGACAGCACGTACGCGCTGGTGCTGGAGGACCGTGCGCGCGCGCCCAACCTGGCCGCCATCCGCGAGTTCTCGCTGGCTGTCTACAATGGTGGCGGGGCACCCGTCACAGGCGAAGTCTGGATCGATGACATCCGCCTGGACCACGCGGTGCAGGACCCCGGCGGCGCCAGCAACGTGACGCTCGATCTGCAGAGTGACGCACTGTCGGCGACGCTGGGCTATTCCAGCCAGAGCGCGGTGTTCCGCTCGCTCAGCCAGGACGCGAGCTACGTGGGTACGGGCGACCTGAGCCTGAGCACACGCGCGCAGCTGGACCACGTGCTGCCGGCCAGCTGGGGCCTGGACATTCCCATCAGCGTCACGCACAGCGCATCGGTGCGCAATCCCAGCTTCCTCGAGCGCAGCGACGTGCCCGCCAGCGGCCTGCAGGGACTGCGCGACAGTGGCGCGGGCACCACCAGCTTCGGCATGCGCATCAGCAAACGCACGCCCAGCTCCAACGCGCTGCTGGGCCTGCTGGTGGATGGCACGAGCATCAGCCTGGGTTACGACGCCGCGCACACGAACACGATCACGTCGCGCAACGAGAGCGGCGCCTTCCGCGGCGGCATCGACTACCATCGCGACATTGCGCGCCACGACATCGACATCCTGCCGGGCTTCGTGGAAAACGCGCTGCGCGCCATCACACCCGACCGCATCGAACGGAGCGCCTTCTTCCAGCGGCTCCTGAGCGGGCGCATGCGCTGGACACCGCAACGCCTGGGCTTCGGCACACTCTATCGGAACGCCAATGCGAAGGCGTTCCGCTACTCCAGCATTCTCGCCGACCCAGGTGATGCCACGCTGGCACCGATTCTCTCGCCACAGCGCGGGCTGGACAACACCGCCGACATCGCGTTCGCGCCCTTCGATGCCGTGGTCGCTGGCCTGTCGGCGCGCAGCAGCCGCGACCTGCTGGACCCGGATGTCGTCTCGGCGCTGCCGATCACACAGGACGCACTGCGTCGCGCGCGCAGCAGCGTCGCGGGCACGGACGTCGGCTGGGAGACGAGTCGCTCACTGACATCGTCGCTGTCCATCAGGCCGGTGGTCGCCGACTGGCTGCGCCCCAGCTGGAGCTTCAGCAACCGCTTCCAGACAAACCGCGATCCCAGCTTCTTCGAGGTGGATGTCGACAATGGCGATTCACTCGCCGTGCTGCAGCGCCGCTTCGGCAGTGATCGCCGCATCGACCGGCGCCTCGACATCCAGCCGGGCCTGCTGGTGCGCTCGCTGGAGCGTGACTCCGTGCACGGCAGCCTGCTCAGGCTGATCAGCAACGTGCAGAGCCTGACGATGACCTGGAACAGCGGGCTCACGTCCAGCTTCGATCGCGAAACCCGCAATGCGGCATCCGGCTACCAGCTGGGACTGGGCGGGCTGGCCGGCTTCCGCGCGCTGGGTGCTGACACCGCGGTCACCACACTGCAGCGCATGGACCTGACGGCCGGCGGGATCACCCGCCTGCCCCTGAGCGGACAGCTGGCGCTGCGCTACACGAACTCCAGCAGCAACGGCTTCGACATCCGCGGCGGCGCACGCACGCAGCAGAACATCACCTGGCCCAGCCTGCGCGTGTCCTGGAGCCAGATCCCGCTGCCCGCCGCACTGTCCCGCGTGCTGCTCTCCGCATCCATTGGCGGCGGCTACGAACGCGGCGACCAGCGCAGCGCGTACGGCGGCAGCGGCACACAGGCGAGGGGACTGCTGGAAAACCGCTACCCGTTCGAGACCAGCGTCACAATCGCCGGCGGCGTCACCGTGTCGTGGAACGCGACGATCACGCGGGGCACCACACTCGACCCCACCGGCAACGGCCAGCAGGATGGCACCACACACACGATCCAGTTCGCCAGCATCGTCCAGCCGCCCGCGTTCATGAAGGCCAAGTTCAAGAGCCCCATCTCCGCACGCCTGATGTTCACGCAGGACAATCAGCGCCGCTGCCGCATCACACCACTCGGCCTGGGCAACGATCCGTGCGTCAACTACCTCGATACCGCCAACCGCAACATCAACTTCACGCTCGACACCGTGCTCTCCGACATCACCGTGGGCATGCGACTGAACTACACCGGCCGCGACTCCCACGTCGGCACCACCACCGGCTCCAGCCAGCTGCAGTTCGCCATATTCGGACAGTTCAACTTCGCGCAGGGAGCGGTCGGCGGGGTCGGCGGGAGGTAGGAAGACCAAACGGCGTTGCTGGGGCTGGTTGCCTGGGCTGGTTGCCCGGGAACCGATTCAAACCGTGTGTTAGAAGTGGCGTTGTTGCAGGGGAAGGGTTCGGGGGAAGGGTGAGGCTCAGGGGTCGGGCGCGGGCGCGGGCACCCGTTCAGGGGTGGGCGCCGGGGAACGGCTTGGCGTATTGCGGAAGACAGTCCGTCCTCCCGAGTAACCAGCCCGAGCACCAGCCCGAGCAACGCAGTTTCCGTTTTCCATACGATCCGTCCCGAGTAACCAGCCCGAGGCCCAGCCCGAGCAACGCCTCTGTTGACACTGCCGGGCCGCGCATCCATCATGACTAAAGTTTTTAGTCACTGGCGCCATAACGCAGTTGCAGAGGCAAAGATGAGTTCACTGGGCGAATTCGAGCACCGGCTCCTGCTGTCGATTCTGCGGCACGGCGGGGAGTCGTACAGTGTGCCGATCGTGGTAGAGCTGGAGGAGAGTGCGGGGCGGGAGGTGACGCAGGCGGCGGTGTTCATAGTGCTGCGTCGTCTGGAGGCGAAGGGGCTGCTGCGGTCGCGCATGGTGGAAGGGGAGGGGGAGAGCGGGCGGACGCGGCGTTATTTCAAGCTGACGGCGGCGGGCATGCGAGTGCTGCGTGAATCGCGGCAGGTGCTGCTGCGCCTGTGGGAGGGCATCGCTTCGCAGCTGGACGAGGCGACATGACGCCGCAGGCGCAGCCGCCGCGCCCGGGCGTGGCCGTGCGGCTGGCGTTGCGCACGCTGCTTTCGGAAGCCGAGCGGCGCCAGGTACTGAGCGAGCTGAGCGAGCTGTGGGAGCGTCGTCGCATGCGGGATGGGGCAGCGGTCGCGGACCGGTGGTATCGGCGCCAGCTCGCGCGTTACCCGCTGCGCCTGCTGCGCGAGCGTGTGCGCCGGCCGATGCGTGACGCCGTGCCGGTGGCCGGGAGCGGCGGCGAGCGCGCGGACATGTTCTCCGGTCTGCGGGCGGATGTCGTGCCGGCGCTGCGCAGCTTCGTGCGCACTCCCGCGCTCGCGCTGACCGTGGTGTTGACCGTCGGACTGGGCATGGGTGGAACCACCGTGATGCTGGCCGTGGTGCGCGCGGTGCTGCTGCGGCCTTTGCCCTACGCGCGCGCGGATCGGCTGGTGCGCATTTATCACGCCGTCCAGGGGAATCGCTTTCCGCTCTCGGTCGTGGGATACCAGGCGATCGAGGCGCAGCAGACGCGGTTCGACAGCGTGGCGGCGTGGACGAATCGCGAGTTCACGTGGAGCGGCCGCGACGCATCGGAGCGGGTGCGGGCGAAGGCGGTAACAGCGGGTTATTTCCCGCTGCTGGGCGTGACGCCTGCCCTGGGGCGCACCTTCCGGAACGATGAGACGGCGCCGGGCGGACCGCGGCGCGTCCTGCTGAGCCATGGTTTCTGGCAGCGTGCGCTGGGCGGCGCTCCGGATGTGATCGGGCGGAGCATCCGGCTCGACGGCGAGGACTACGCCGTGATCGGCGTACTGCCGCGCAACGCGGGCCCGCTGGACGCGAGCTTCGACGTCTTCCCTGCGCTCCAGCTGCAGCCGCCTGCCCGGCGCGGCCCGTTCTTTCTGACCGTGGTCGCGCGGCTGCGGCCGGGAATCAATGTGCCGGCGGCGCAGGTGGAGCTGCGCGCCATCGATCGGCACATCTTCATGCAGTGGAAAGGGTCATGGCAGGATTCCACCTCGACGTTCGGCATCATGGGGCTGGACACGTTCGTGGTGGGCCGCTACCGCGCCAGGCTCTACATTCTGCTGGGCGCCGCGCTCTTCGTCCTGCTGATGGCGTCGGCGAACGCGGCGGCTCTGCTGGTGGCGCGGACGGCGCAGCGACAGACCGAGCTGGCGGCGAGGGCCGCTCTGGGCGCATCGCGGGCACGGCTGACTCGCCTGCTGATCACCGAAAGCAGCGTGTTAGGGCTGACCGGAGCGGCACTGGGGCTCGGGCTGGCCGGCGGCGCGCTGCGCTGGTTGCAGCACCTGCCGCCCAATGTGCTGCCCCGGGCCGGTGAAATTGCGCTGGACGCTACCGTTCCGGGCAGCGCCGCGCTGCTCGCTCTGGGCAGCATCCTGCTGTTCGGCGTGCTGCCCGCACTGGAGCGGCACGGTCCAGGCGGACCCATCGCGCAGACACTGCGCGCAGGCGCACGCGGCAGCGGCACGCGCAGCGCGCACAATACCCGGAGCCTGCTGGCAGGCGCGCAGTTCGCCGTGGCGGTGCCGCTGCTGGCGGGCGCCGGCCTCCTGCTCAACAGCTTCATGCGTCTGGCAAGTGTGGATCCGGGTTTTGCCACCGATCATCTGCTGACGCTGGCACTGCCGCGTGCGGGATCGCGCTACGCCAGTGCCGACTCGGGCGCATTTCACCGCGAACTGATCGAGCGCGTGCGCGCGCTGCCCGGCGTGCTTTCCGCGGGCGTGAACAACGGCAGGCCGCCAGCCGAGGCTACCGACATCAACAATTTCGAGCTCCTCGATCAGCCTGTGCCGCCGGGCGCGGCACAACCGGTGGCGACATGGCTCGTGGCCTCACCGGGATACTTCGAGGCGCTGCACATTCCGCTCATCGCCGGTCGCATGTTCAATGCACACGATACGCGGGGTGTCACGACCGCCGTACTGGTCGACCAGACGTGGGCGCGTCACTTCTATCCGCGCGGCAGTCCCATCGGCAAGCGGCTCTACGAGGGTGGCTGCAACCAGCCGGATTGTGATGTGCCGACCATCGTCGGTGTGGTCGGGGACATCCGTTTCAACGGCCTCGACAACGCGCAGAACTCGGTGACCGGCACGATCTACGTGCCGGAATCGCAGTGGCTGCCCGGGTCGACGTACCTGTTCGTGCGCACGGCGGGCGATCCGCTTGCGCTGCTGCAGGCGGTGCGCGGTGTCGTGCACGAGCTGGATTCGTCGGTGCCCATCGTCGACGTGGCTACAGGCGATGAGCTGATCCGCCGCGCACTCGCGGCGCCGCGCAACCTGACGGCGGCGGTTGCCGCCTTCAGTACGGTTGCGCTGCTGCTCGCCGTGATCGGGATCTACGGCACCATGGCGGGCTACGTGGCGGAGCGGCGCAGGGATATCGGCATTCGCATGGCGCTGGGTGGCCGGCCGAACAGCGTGTTGGGGCTGGTGCTGGCACGCGGCATGGCGCCCGTGCTGGCGGGCGCGGGGCTCGGTATGCTGCTGGCGCTGGCGCTCACGCGCTTCCTGAGCGGCATGCTCTACGACGTGCACGCGCGCGATCCGCTCACGTTCCTCGCCATTGTTGCGATGCTGGTGGTGACGGCAGCGGCCGCATGCCTCATTCCGGCCTCACGCGCGGCCCGCCTGGACCCGGTGCAGACGCTGCGCAGCGACTGAGCGCCCTCGATCGAGTGCTGTGGTCCACGGCCGCCGGCTACGGCTGCCACAGCCCGGGGGGTGATGGTGAAGCGGGGCGCCGGACCGGCTGAGAAACCGCTCGCGGCTGATGCCGCGGTGCCCCGGCCGGTGGATCGGCAGCCGAGCAGGATCCCGGGCAGGTCGAGAAAATACAGCAAATACGTCGTCGTCGATCGCAACTCCCACCGCAATGGCTTCGCCCTGGAACCTCTACTAACTTCCGGCCGTATGGACACGCCCATGAAAAAGCGCGGAACGCTCATGATGATGGCGGCATTGCTGCTGCCGCTGGTCGCGGCGTGCACGGGGCAGAGTGCGGGTACAACGGGCGGAGGCACGCCGCCGGGCCCGCCGTTCTCGGCGGACACGGCGTACGCCTACGTGCGCCAGCAGGTGAGTTATGGCCCGCGCGTGCCGGGCACGGAAGCGCATGACAAGCAGCTCGCGTGGATGCTGGAGTTTCTGCAGGCCAGGGCGGATACGGTGGTGCAGCAGCATTTCACGCACCAGGCGACCAACGGCAACACCATCCAGCTTACCAACGTGTTTGCCCGCTTTCGTCCGGATGCGAAGGACCGTGTGCTGCTGCTCGCGCACTGGGACACACGGCCCAACGCGGACCAGGAGCGGGATCCCGCGAAGCGCACGCAGCCGATCCTGGGTGCGAACGATGGCGCCAGCGGCACCGCTGTCCTGTTAGAACTTGCGAATGTCCTGAAGAGCCATTCTCCGCCCATCGGCGTCGATCTACTTTTCGTCGACGGGGAGGATTACAGCGCGGCGGACCTGCTGGTGGGCTCGAATTTCTTCGCGGCCAATCTGCCGGCCGGCTACAAACCGCTCTACGGCATCCTGCTGGACATGATCGGGGACGAGAATCCGGTCTACCCGATCGAAGGCAACTCGCAGGACGATGCGCCCGAAGTGATCGAGCGGGTCTGGCGCACAGCAGAGGACCTTGGGCTGGGCAACATCTTCGTGCGGCGAGGCGGCGAGTATATCACGGACGATCACGCGCCGCTGAACCAGGCGGGCATCCGGACGATCGACATCATCGACTTCGACTTCGGTCCGGGCAACGCGTACTGGCACACGCTGGAAGACAACCTCTCGCACACGTCGCCTCGTGGCCTGGATGCGTGCGGCCGGGTGCTGACGGCGCTGATCTTCAAGGGCGGGTAAGCGGGCAGCGTTCCCGGGCTCGGACCGGGGCTGGGGCTGAAACGGTTGCACCTTCGACCGATCTCGGCGGTCAGCACGGTGGTGTCGACGCGCGAACTGGCAGCGCACGAAAGCGTCCCAGGGTGCCGGGGAAATGCCACGAGCGCTTCCCCCGCCGCCGAGACGTGATGCACGCCTGCGTTGCCGATCGCGGCGCCGCGTGGCAGGCCTCTACCGCGAACGCGAAGGACGAGTCGCGGTGAGCCGGGCAGACCCCGGCGCAGCGTCCGTGAGTTCCGAGTCCCGGCCCGAGCCTCAGGCCGAACGCGGTCGTTCGAGCCACCAGCGCGGCCGCCTGCCTGGTGCGCACTACCGGATGCGCTGAAAACTCCCTCCAGACGCATTGAAACTCCCTCATGACCCCGGTCGGGCCTGCCGATACTTCGGTCGAAATCGAGGCGGCCCGGAACGGGGAGGATACCGGTCCGGATGCCGCTCAGGCTCTCGAAAGATGAATCGCGGGCCGTCGCCTTCATTGGTCTGCTGTTGACCGTCTCGGCGGCGGCACGGCTGCTGGATCGGCCGGCGTCCATCGACATCGAGGCCCCCGCGGTGGACGTGGCGGCGTTGCGTGAGGCGAGTCGGCAGAAGCTCGAGGAGAAGGCGAGCGGCCGGAAACCGCCCGAGCGCCTGGACCCGAACACTGCCACGGTGCAGCAGCTGATGCGGCTGCCGGGCGCGAGCCGGGCGCTGGCGGAGCAGATCGTGGCCGAGCGACAAACGGCGCGGTTTCTCACCGCCAACGAGTTGACGCGCGTCAGAGGAATCGGCCCGGCCACCGTCCGCCGCTGGCAGGACTACCTGAGCCTGCCGTGGGTGCCGGAAGCAGAGGCTGCGGGTGGGCGGCGTCGTGGCGCAGAGACCGAGGGTGTCGCGTCGCCTGCGATCCGTGCGCAGGAGGCGGAACCAGGCGGCGCGCGGGCGCCGGACGTGCGAGCAGGAAGAGGGCCGGCTGAGCCGGTGGATCTGAACCGGGCGAGCCTGGAAGAGCTGGAGCGATTGCCGGGCATAGGGCCGTCGCTGGCGAGACGGATCGTCGCCTACCGCGACTCGGTGGGCGGGTTCCGGACCGTGGAACAACTGGAAGAAGTCCGGGGCATTGGTCCCGCGCTGGTGCGGCGCCTCGGTCCCATGGTTCGAACAGGAAGCTGAAATGGTCCGCACCGACTGCGGAAACATGCCGTTCACAATACCGGGCCGGCACCGGCCCGCGACGCGCTGAAGCGATGGCATCCGCCCCCGCTCTTTCGCCCGTTCCGCAGAAGGACCGCATTGGCGAGTTCCTGATGCGCGAGGGACTCATCACCGAGGACCAGCTGCGCGTCGCCACCGAGGACGCGCGGCAGAACAACACGCGACTGGGCTACTCGCTCATCAAGACGGGCGCCATTCCCGAGAGCGACCTGACGCGGGCGCTGGCGCGACAGTACCGCGTACCGCCGGTGGACCTCGAGCGCGTGAAGATCGATCCCAAGCTGATCCGCCTGTTCCCTTCCGAGCTGGCCCAGAAGCATCACGTACTGCCCATCCGTCGCATCGGCCGCATGCTCACGGTGGCCATGGCGGACCCGACCGATGCCAGCGCCATCGACAGCATCAAGTTCATCACGCGCTGCGACATCGAGCCCGTGATCGTAGGCGAAGCGACGCTGCGGCGGCACCTGGAAGAGTTCTACACGCCCAAGGAAGAGGAAAATGACAACAACCACCTCGCCGAGCTGCTGGAGCAGATCGAGAGCTCGGAAGACATCGAGGTGGTGGAGGACAACGAGGAGGAGATCAGCGCCGCGGCGCTGCAGGCGCAGGTGGACGATGCGCCCGTGGTCAGGCTGATCAACGGCATTCTGACGGACGCGGTGCAGCGCGGCGCCTCCGACATTCACATCGAGCCCTACGAGAAGGAAGTGCGCGTGCGCTACCGCATTGACGGTGCGCTCATGGAGATCATGAAGCCGCCCTACAAGAATGAAGGCAGCGATTTCCTCACGCGTGAAGATCCTCTCCAACCTGAACATTGCCGAGCGGCGGATTCCGCAGGACGGCCGCATCAAGCTGAAGATCAAACACCGGGTTATCGACTTCCGTGTGTCGACGCTGCCCGTGATCTTCGGCGAAAAGATCGTGATGCGCATTCTGGACCAGGGCGCCCTGGCCCTGGACCTGGACAAGTTCGGCATGGAGCCCAAGGCGCTGCGTGACTTCCTGCGCGCCATCATCAATCCCTACGGCATGGTGCTGGTGACCGGACCCACGGGATCGGGCAAGACGACGACCCTCTACTCTGCGCTTTCCAAGATCAACACGGAAGAAGTCAACATCATGACCGCGGAGGACCCGGTCGAGTACAACATGCACGGCATTAACCAGGTGTTGGTGCGCAGCGAAATCGGCATGACGTTCGCCGCCGCACTGCGCGCGTTCCTGCGGCAGGACCCCAACATCATCATGGTGGGTGAGATCCGCGACATCGAGACCGGCGGCATTGCCATCAAGGCGGCGCTCACCGGCCACCTGGTGCTGTCCACGCTGCACACCAACGACGCGCCCTCCACCATCACCCGCCTCATCGACATGGGCCTCGAGCCCTTCAACGTGGCGGGCGCGCTCAATTGCGTGACAGCGCAGCGCCTGGTGCGCCGCATCTGCCAGAACTGCAAGGAAGAGCACAAGTATCCGGCCGAATACCTGGAAGCCGCCGGCATCCAGGGGCACGCGACCAAGACCTTCTACAAGGGTCGCGGCTGCGAAATGTGTGGCGGTTCGGGCTACAAGGGCCGGGCCGGCCTCTACGAAGTGATGAGCATCAGTCCCGAGCTGCGGCGCCTGATCATGCATGCCGCCGGCACCGACGAACTGCGCGAGCAGGGACTGCGTGAAGGCATGCTGACCCTGCGCATGGACGGCCTGCTGAAGGCATCGCGGGGCGTGACGACGTTGGAAGAAGTAATCAAGGAGACAGCCGCATGAGCATGACGCCCACAGCGTCGCCCGGAACCAGCGCCGTAAACCTGCGTGCACTGCTGGACGAAATGATCTCGCGCGGAGCGAGCGACCTGCACATCACGGCAGGCGAGCGTCCCAAACTGCGCATTGACGGACAGATCACCAACGCGTCCACGGAGGTCATCCTTACGCCGCGCGACACGCTGGCCATGGCCTATTCGATCCTGACGGAAGTGCAGAAGAAGCGTTTCGAGACGGAAGACGAACTGGACTTCTCGTTCGGCATCGCCAACCTCTCGCGCTTCCGCGGCAACGTGTACAAGCAGCGCGGCTGCGTATCCATGGCGATCCGGCAGATTCCCTACGCCATCAAGTCGTTCCAGGAGCTGGGACTGCCGCCCATTGTCGAGACCATGGCGGAAAAGCCGCGCGGCCTGGTGCTGCTCACCGGTCCGACCGGCTCGGGCAAGAGCACCACGCTCGCTTCCATGGTGGACAAGATCAACCGCGAGCAGCGCGGTCACATCCTGACGGTGGAAGATCCCATCGAGTTCGTGCACAAACACGAGAACTGCATCGTGAATCAGCGCGAGGTGGGCGCGGACACCCGCTCCTTCGTCGAGCGCGCTGAAGTACGCGCTGCGCCAGGATCCGGACGTCGTGCTGATCGGTGAGATGCGCGACCTGGAGACCATCGCGGCCGCGCTCACGATCGCGGAGACCGGTCACCTGGCGCTGGCGACGCTGCACACGAATTCGGCGGCGGAAACCGTGAACCGCATCATCGACGTGTTCCCGCCCACGCAGCAGCCGCAGGTGCGCGCGCAGCTGTCGTTCGTGCTGGAAGGCGTGGTCACACAGACACTGCTGCCGCGCGCCCGCGGCGGCGGCCGCATCTGCGCCTGCGAAGTGATGATCTGCACGCCGGCCATCCGCGCCTGCATCCGCGATGACAAGGTGCACCAGATCTACTCGATCATGCAGGCCGGCAAGAAGTTCGGGATGCAGACGCTGAACGATGCGCTGTATCAGCTCTACATCCAGGGCGAGGTTTCACTGGAGGACTGCCTGCAGTTCTCCTCCGATCCCAACGAGTTCCTGCGCATGGCAGGAAAGAGCATCAGCTGACGAGGTCACATGCCTACCTTCGCATACTCTGCACGTACCGACCACCGGCGATCTGCAGGCTGGCGAGCTGAACCTCAAGACGCGCGATGAGGTCGTCGGCTACCTGCGGCGCCAGCGCATGGTGCCCATCAAGATCGAACAGAAGCAGCAGGGTCTGTCGATCAAGGGACTGCGGCGCGGCATCGGCGTGCGCGAGATCGTGATCTTCACACGCCAGTTCGCCACCATGATCAACTCGGGCCTGCCGCTCGTGCAGAGCCTCGACATCCTGGCGAAGCAGTCGGAGAACCCGACGCTGCGCCGGGTGGTCGAGCAGGTCCAGTACGACGTGGAAGCCGGTCACACACTGGCCGACGCCATGCGCCAGCATCCGACGGTCTTCACCGACCTGTTCGTGAACATGGTCGCGGCCGGCGAGGCGGGCGGTATCCTGGACACGATTCTGCTGCGTCTCGCGGTCTTCCTCGAGAAGGCGGACGCACTGCGCCGCAAGATCAAGGGCGCGATGATCTACCCGAGCGTCGTCATGAGCGTGGCCATCGGCGCCGTGGCGATCCTGCTGATCTTCGTGATTCCCGACCTTCCAGACATGTTCTCGCAGGCCGGTGTCGCGCTGCCCGGACCGACGCAGTTCGTGATCTTCCTGATGCCGAAGGCCTGAAATCACGCTGGTACGTGTTCGCTCGGCAGCATCGTGGCGCTCGTCGTCGGCATTCAGCGCTACTACAAGACGCCGCAGGGTCAGCTGCTGATCGACCGGATGCTGCTGAAGATGCCGATTCTCGGGCCCATGCAGCGCAAGGCGGCGATCGCGCGCTTCACGCGCACGCTCGGCACGCTGGTGTCTTCCGGCGTCGCGATTCTCGATGGTCTGGAGATCACCGCGAAGACGGCGGGCAACCGCGTGGTGCACGACGCGGTCATGGAATCGCGCGCCAGCATTGCCGGTGGTGACACGATCTCCGAGCCGCTCAAGAAGTCCGGCGTGTTCCCGCCCATGGTGGTGCAGATGATCAACGTCGGTGAGCAGACCGGCGGTCTGGACGAGATGCTCACCAAGATCGCCGACTTCTACGACGAAGAAGTCGATGCGGCCGTGCAGGCCCTGCTCGTCCGCCCTCGAGCCCATCATGATCGTGTTCCTCGGCGTGATCGTCGGCGGCATGATCGTGGCCATGTACCTGCCGATCTTCGACATGATCAACGCGGTGGGCCGGTAGTTACCCCCACAGCAGGGAGGCCGTCGCGGGAAGATCATCCGCGACGGCCTCTTTCTTGCCCCTCCCCGGATTATCGCAAGAGGTCGCGCCATTCTCAGAGCGCGCCGCGCTTCGTACCAGCTACCCTGCGCCGCGTCGCCCGCGCGACGGCCAGCGACACAGGACCGCAAGCGAAGGAGGCCCATGTGATTTCCCCGCGAGGCAGATTCATCCTGCTCAGCGCCCTGATGGTGACGGTCGCGGCCTGCGACAACGGCGGCAGCATCGCGGCGTCGGGCACGGGCCACGTGTCACTGCTGCTCACGGATGCGCCTGGGGACATCAGCGCCGCCGTCGTGACCATCACGGGCATCTATCTGCAGCCGGGCCAGGATTCGCTGAGCACGAGCGATCGCGTGTGGCTCGGTCAGGAGACGGTAACGACCGACCTGGTGGCGCTGCAGAACGATGTGCAGGCCCTGGTGCAGGGCGTGACCGTGCCGGCCGGCACCTATTCGCAGCTGCGTTTCGTGATCACGGGCGGCTACATTGAGACCGAGGACGGTCACATCTACGCCAGCTCACCCGCGTACCCCGGCCTGCCTCCGGGTGCGACCGTGACCGGCAGTCTGCAAATGCCGAGTTATGCGCAGAGCGGACTGAAGGTGCAGTTGACCGGCGGTCTTACCATCGACGACGGCGCCACTGAAACGCTGCTTGTCGATTTCGACGTGGCGCAGAGCTTCGGCTCACCTGCGGGCAATTCGGGCAAGTGGGTGATGCACCCGGTCGTGAAGGCCAGTTCTGCGAGCCTGGCGGCGAGCATCAAGGTCGGAGCCCAGCTCGGGGCCGGTGTGACGCTGCCGACCGTGGGCGGAAGTCAGGTGAGTCTCAGCAGCTTCCACGTTCGACTGCACAATGGCAGTGGCTCCGTGGAGGAGCAGCCGCTTACGGTGGATGCCAATGGCGCCGCCAGTGCCACGTTCAGCTACGTGGATCCGTCAGGCGGGCCGTACTCGGTCGACCTTGTGGCGCCCGCAGGCCTGAGCATTACCGTGAGTCCCGCGAGCGCCACGCCGACGGTCACTCCTGGCCAGACCGCAGTCGTCGCGTTCACGATCACGGCGATTACGACGTTGTGACCGCACAGTGCCTCGCCTGACAAGGCCCGCCGTGTGACGCTGCGTCCACGGCGGGCGCCAGGCGTAGCGCGCCCGGCGGAGCGTGATCTTCAGGCTCGCCCGGCGTCCTCGGCGACCGCGCCGGAACGACCGCCCCACGCGTAACACGAGCCTCGCGCAAGCGGGCAATGTCCACCCCCGCCCGGAAACTTCGCAGAGACATGTCAGGCAGAATCGGCACGTCTCTCACCTCGAGGTCGTATGCTGACCAAGATCGCCGGCTTCTACGACGAAGAAGTGGACGCGGCGGTGCAGGCCCTGCTGTCTGCCCTCGAGCCCATCTCGATGATCGTGTTCCTGGGCGTGATCGTCGGCGGCATGATCGTGGCCATGTACCTGCCGATCTTCGACATGATCAATGCGGTGGGCCGGTAAAGAGGGAGGCTGACGGTGGCCCCAAGACAACCTATAGCGAGTCTTGTCTGGCCGACGCCTGAGAAGTCCCGTCTTGCGCACGCAGCGCAGCAGCAGCGGATTACCAGCTTTGGAGGTGGTGGCGACATGCGGCGCCACCACCCCTTCTCTACGACTTGAAGTCTCTACCGCCTTGTTGGCGCTGAACGACGTGATTTGTTTCGCAGTTCAGACGTTCAGAGCTCGGCGAGTCAGGCCGGGGTTTTCGCGTTTTGACTGCGTCTGGATGCGCCATGAGCGGGTCGAGCCAATCACAGGCGCCGATCCGGGGGCCGTTTCAGATGATGCGCGCAGTCGTTCGCTCACTGGCATTGCTTGCCACTGGCCTGCTCCACCACGCTTGCAACTCGGGCTGCTTGCTCCATTGGGTCGCGGAACCAGTCGGTGGACCAGACCCGAAAGATTCTCCAGCCATAGTCCCGTACCAGCACCTCCTCACGAAGCCGGTCGCGGTCCCGCGTCGACTTGGAACTGTGATAGCTCGCGCCGTCACATTCTATACCCAGTATGAACTGGCCCTGGTGATGTGGATGGACTATTCCGAGGTCGATAAAGTATCCTGCTACACCGATCTGACAGCGCACATTATAGCCGCGCGCTTCAAGAGCGGCCGCAACTGCCACCTCAAAATCGGAGTCTGGTGGGCGGCCAGTCTCTCGGCCCAATGCCCAGTCGTTTCCCGCGGCATACATTCAAGTAATCTCTGAAGACCTGAAGTCCGCGCGGACCATCGTGCAGCTACCCGCAAGTCAGATGGATCGAATGAGCAGAACACGTCAAGCCTGTATTTCGCCCGCGTGAACAGCACGTTGAGACGACGTCCTCCACCCCACGCGTTAACCGGACCGAAAGTCTGAGGAAGACGCCCATCATGCGTGCGCCCGAATGTAACGGACACGATGATTGCGTCGCGCTCGTCGCCTTGCACGTTCTCAAGGTTTTTCACGGCCAGAGGCTCGAGACTATGCGCGTATCGTTTTCTGAACGCCTGAAGATCCATATCGTCCTTCTCTGCGTCCTCAATCAGCTCGTCGATCAATTCAGCCTGAACCGAGTTTAGTGTCGCGATCATCAGGGAGCGGCCCGGTTGAACACGGGCGTGAGTTCTGACGGCGTCGAGTACGGCGCGTGCCTCATGCAGGTTCCTTCTCGCCCGGGGCTCGTAACGGCCGTCTTCAACCCTGTGGAAGTACACCCCGCTCAATGCCCGGCGTGCTATTCACAGTCGGGAAGAGAATGAGCTTCTCTCCATAGAATTCTCTGTTCGAAAACGCAATGAGTTTCGGGTGCCGCGAGCGATAGTGCCAGCGTAGCACGCGCGTTGGATAACGCGCGGCAGCCGCGTGCAGGATGCTCTCCGACCGTTCAAGGACTGAGGCACCAGCGGGCTGCTCCAATCCTGAGTTGGACGCTGTGGCTTCGCGTGATAGAGTGCCCACCTGGGCAATCGCTTCATTGAACTCGTCTTCGTCGTCATCGACGCGATCGAAGAAACGGGTTGGTCCCAACTGTTTCGGATCGCCGACAACAACGAGTTGATTGCCACGGACGATAGCACCGAGTGCGTCTTCGGGCCTCATTTGTGAAGCTTCGTCCATCACAATCAGGTCAAATTGGAAAACACCCGGCGCAAGATACTGAGCAACAGCCTGTGGTCCCATGAGGAAGCACGGCTTCAGCGACAAGATCGCCCTGCCGGCTCGACGGAATACTTCCCTAATTGCGATGTGACGTCGCGTTTTCTCCGCCTCGTGCCTGATCAGCGCCTCACCCGTTAGCTCGGCAACGCGCCCGTATCCAACACCAAATTGGGGCGTCGTGCGGAGAAGCTGATATGTGATTTCTGCTCGGACACACTCTATCAATTTGTGATCGTATTGCTGATAGATCCGCCGTGTCTGTTCATGTGCGGGGCCAGAAAATGCCCCGAGGCCTTGTCGATCGCGGCGAAGAACTTCCTCCGAAAGGGAACGAAAAACGGCCGCCTCGTAGGCGTCCGCAGCAACTTGTGACGGAACGTCTCCGGTCTCGACGAGCGCGCAAAAGGATTCGAGCCCGGCCCGCACCGCTTCTGAACGGCGGGCGAGGTAGGATGCCCAAGCATGGAGCGTCTCCGGCGCTCTTATCGCATGATCGACACGGACGAGGAGTGCGTCGATATCGGCGTCCTCAAGGGTTCTAACTGCCACGGCTCCGGGCACTGCCGAAAGCCACGCCGTTTCTTGCAACATTGCCTTGGTACGAAAGTGGTCCCGAGCAGTCCGCTCAGTTTCCAGTTGCTCAGCAAGCGCGTAGGCATGTGTCTGGATAGTGGAGAGTCTCGCTGCCGGGTCCGACTGGACGATCCAGTCTCTCAAGTCATTCCGGGGAGTCCCGCCGCGTTTAGGACGGTGAGAAAGCGGAGTGCATGCAGCAATGGCGAAAGATCAGTTGACCCTCCGTCGAGAGAAACCCCCAGTGTCTTGAGAGCCGATCGATATTGCTCAAGGTCAGCGTCGGCGCCCCATGCGTCCTGAACCAGTCGGACGCGATGGCGCAACTCCTCAACCGACGTCCGCGCCGTTTCGGCGCCAGCACTGTTGAAAGCGGCGATCACGTTGTCCAGCACTGCCGTGGCTGCTGACAAAAGCTGGAGAATTGTTGGCAGGGGCATTGCGAGGTTCAACACTTCGCGATTTGCCAAGGCGCCTTGGATTCCCGACAATGCAGACTTAAGGCCTGTGCACGCTCCAACTGCATTAGAGTCGCGAAGTCGTGCCTCGGCCTCGCGCCAGCCTTCAGACCGGCCGGTCCAGAGAGCTCCTTCGAGGATCCGTCCGTCGTCTTCTAGCCCGCGGCAGAGCTTCATGACACGAGAGCGCCAACGAAGGAGTTCCTTGGCCTTGCCAAACGGGCTGCGCAGACCGGAGGCGGCCGCCCCAAAAAACTGGCCAAGACGGTTGGCATTCTCGAACTCGGTAACCTCGGTCGTGTGTTCGACCAATTGACGAAACCCGGTCTCCATCTCCGGGCGGTCAACCGCTTGTGCCGTCATGACACGGTAGGCAGCCCTTGCGTTTCTGTAGCCCCGCGAGAAAAGCGAAGGAAGGAATCGTGGCGCCGTCGCCATAGCCCAAACATGCTGGCGAAGCTCATCGACGCCGGGCCGCACGCTTCGAGCGTACTTTTGATCGAACGCTCCAACCTGTTTCCGCAGCTCCTCTGCACGATGTGAGAGTTCCTCCAGAACTTGGGGAGCTTCTGGGCTGGAGAGCGCGGCTGAACGGAGAGCGAGGGCTGCGTCGTCAACAGTGGAGAGCGAATCGACGATGTCAACGAATCGCCCTACCGACTCAGCCGTCGCAACAAGTGTGAGATCAAGTGTATTGGCCAGCGTGCGAAACAGACTCATTGCGCGATCACACAGTTCCGACACCTCTTGGATCCGGATGCGCAATGCTATCGCACGGGCTGGACTTAGCGACGAGCCAAACATTTCAGACGCATCTTCCAAGAGCGTCTCAATTTGATCGACCTGCTCTGGCTTGAGATTGCCGCGCACTCCCCAGTTACCCGGCACTGCAGTCCAAAGCTGCCGAGACTTTTCGACAATGGCAATCGCGCGGCGCACGACGGGCTCCAGCGAGCCTTGCAAGATTGTCCGGGGCAAGTGTGTTGGCATTGAAGGGTCCGGTGCCTGCACGCTTGCGGCAGCCGTCACAATCGGCTGCAGGCGATGTGGGTGCGGGGGAAGCGAGGATTCAGTTCTTTCCTCGAGTCTGCGTTTCTCGTATTTGAGGGCTTGTATGCTTGAATGCCATGCGCGTGCCAGCTCGAGGAGCCGCTCTACGATCCCTCGAATCCAACCGCATCACAGTGGACGCCTGCCCAGGCATGCTGCGCAATGTCGGTCGCTTGGCCGCGAACGACAGCCACCTCGGCCGCAAAGCGATCGATGTTGACGCGTCTGCGAACGATACTGGCAGCATCAAGACTCAGCGCGTCCGCAACAGCGTAGTCCTTGAGCGCCTGTGTGACATTCATCACCGACCGCAGCAGCAAGTCGGCGGGAACGCCAGAGGATCTCGAAAGGCGTACGCCTCAGAGCACCAATGGGAGTATGCAGGCGTGCAACGTGCTCCTGCAGCGACGTCCGCGCCTCTTCAGCGATCGAACGAATCTGCCCAACGTCGCGTGGCTGGTGGCCTGATCCTCGTAAACTCAAACGCGCCATTAGGTCGTCGAGGAACTGCCGCTTCTGCGATGTATGGCTATGCAGCGCCAGACAGAAGGGGCCGAGGTCAGCATTGGTTAGCCGCTTGTGAACCACATTGAGCGCCGCCTTCTTCTCAGCGACAAAGAGTACCTTCTTGCCCTCTGAAAGCGCGGTTCCGATGAGGTTCGTGATCGTCTGTGACTTCCCTGTGCCCGGGGGGCCTTGGACAACGAGGTTCTTACCCTTCCTCACATTGATCAAGACGCTGTGTTGCGAACTATCCGCGTCCATCACTATCACGGGAGGCGGGAGCAAGTCTTCGGGAAGATCATTGAGCGGATAGGGTTCAACAATCGGATCGCCCGGAGCTTGATTCTCATTTACCTCGCCCAGTATCTCCCTCAGGAGGCTGTTGCCAAGCAAGGGCGTATTCACTGGCCACGTAGTGGGATCCAGATCTCGCCACATTAGAATCTTTCCAAATGACACCAGTCCGAGGGAGATATACCGACAGAGCTTCCACCCGTCCGCCTGAGTCAGTTGACGCTCCACTCTGGAGAAGTATGTTTCAAGGTTGTCGTCCTCTTCCGGATGTATCGATGCAATGTCGAAGCCAAAGTCCTTCTTGCATTTCACTTGAAGCGTTACGTTTGTGTCCCAGTCCTCGCCCGTGGGCTGCACGGTGTATCGATATGTCCGCGTCCGCAGGTCTACTTCCGTTCGAGTCAAAACAACAGGTAGAAGTACTAGTGGGGCAAGCCGCATGTTGCCTTGAGTAACGTCATTGCCAACGTCGCGCCACTCGACAAACCCGAACATTAGATGCAGCATGTTGGCGCCAGTCTCTTGAATTGCCGTGGTGCTGTCGCGATATAGTGTGCGCAAGAGCTTTTCGAGTTCATTCGTAAACAGGAGTGTTTGGAGCTGGGCGTCGTTGTGCACGACCGCATTAGTGTGCGCGGTTGCGGGGAGGTCGAAGGAAGCGTTCAGACCCATGCGTTCGGCGACCGCTCGACGCCTCGCCTCGAGCTTTGCCTGTCTCGCGTGGCGTTCCGCGTGCCGCCTCCGACGCGCCGCCTCTTCCCTGCTCTCGGTCGCCGCCTCGTGCCAAGATTCCCCGGCATCCGTCTCACCTGCCAATTGCTCGGTCGGCCGGTCTTCGATGGAGGTATCGGGCCCATTGAGGGGCACAATGCTCATGGGCCCCTGGGTCAGCAGCCTATCGAGAACTTGCGCGGGGACTTCGTCGATCATTCGGACGCATTCGGTCCGCGGATGCCGGTAGTTCAACAAAGCATTGCGCCCGGTGAGGTCAAGAAGGCGCTCGCGCATGCGCTTGAGGACATCTAGGAGCTTGATGTCTTCCGGCCCACTGATTCCAAAGGCCCCTGGTTCGTCTACGCCATGGGAACGGCTGTCAGGGGCGATCAGATGTTGGTCGGGTATCATTGCGGGCGCCCCGAGCTTCTCGAGCTGATCTGAAATCGTCTGCCGAAGATGACGCGCGGCGTACGTATAGCGGTGAGACAACTCGGAATGCAGCTCACGGAGCACGGTGGGCATCATCTTCGTGCTGTTGGGCAATTCGCTTCAGGTCCTCGAGGCTGCGGGCGGAGTGCGGTCGAGAGCTCAAGTGTCACCTCGAGCGGATTCGCCCAAATCTGTGGTAGAATTGTACATGACCTGCTAAAGCCGGGTTCGGTAGGCGCCTTCGCTCAATGAGCCGGTTAGTGACGGATGCGTCAAACGATGTGGGCGCCGGTTACTCGAAAAATCTGCGGCATGCCTCAGGAACATATGTTGTGTGTCTGACAAGCTCAACAGCTACCAGGGTCCATCCAGCTCGTACCAATTGAGGGAGGGATCAAGCGCCGACATGACATTGGGCGATCGACCTGCGCGTGCCGTTGGTTGTATGAAAGTGCACGTCGCACGGCTTCTGCTTCGGAACGGCAGTCCGAGCGGCCTCGTTTGAACTCGCGCAGGCCAGATCCCCGGTAGGCAACCTGGCGTTCCCCGGGGCCATGCGTCGATAGGCCCGGGAAGGCCTGCAAGCCGGTACCCCTCCCTGCGAAGGCCGGCCAATGTCCACCCCCGCCCGGAAACTTCGCAGAGACATGTCAGGCAGAATCGGCACGTCTCTCACCTCGAGGTCGTATGCGTACGGATTCGCGGGTTCGGCTGGCTCTACTCCTGGCGGCACTGGGCACGGCAGCGGCCATCGGAAGCTGTGATCGGGGCGACGATGTGACGTCGTCCACCACCGGTATTGCCGCGGATCGCGTGGGCGGCGGCGGCGAAGCGCATGGCGGCTGGCACGACGAGGCCACCACGCTGTATGTCTGGGCCAGCAATCAGGCCCACACTTCGCCCGACTTCCTCGCGGTCATCGATTTCGACCGGCACTCGAAGACCTACGGCAAGGTGCTCGGCACCGTGCCCGTCCCGCCGCCCGGCAACATCGGCAACGAGCCGCACCACTGCCACACGTCCGCGGGACCAGAAGATGCTGGCGTGCGGCGGGCTCCTCAGCGTGCTCAAGGGCCAGAACGACATCTTCTTCTTCGACATCACGGATGCACGGCATCCGAAGTTCATGTTCTCGACCCACGCGCCTAACTCCAGCATAACCGATGACTTCCTGCCGCTGCCGGAAGGCGGATTCCTGGTCACGAACATGGGCTCGGCGAGCGGAGGGCCGGGCGGACGCGTCGTCGAATTCGACCGGAACCTCAAACTCGTCGAGCGAGTACCCGCGGCACTCGCCCGATGACGGCCAGTTCAATCCGCACGGCATCGATGCCGACTTCACGCGCAACATGCTGGTCACCAGCGACTACATGAATCCGGTGACCACGCTCAACGTCTGGAGCGGCCCGCTGGAGCTGCGCAGCTCGCTCCGCTTCTGGAACCTGCGCGAGCGCCGCATCACGCGCAGCGTGTTCCTGCCCGACAATGCCGGCACCATGGACGTGAAGCTGATCCCGGGCGACCCGCACGGCCGCGCGGTCACGGCGAACATGTTCACGGGCCTGGTCTACACCGTCGATCCCACGGACGGCAGCTTCGTGCAGTCGTTCGACTGCGAGGACATCGTGCCGCACGTCGAAGTACCGGTGCCCGGCGGCATGGTGCAGCTGCTGGCCATGCCGCGCAGCGGGCGGCGTCTCATCTTCTCCTCGTTCCAGGCGGGCCAGGTGGGCATGCTCGACATCACGAACCGGACGCAGTTCAAACAGGTCTCGGTCGTGAGCTTCGGACTCAACGCGGGGCCGCATTCGATTCACCTCACACACGACGACCGCCGCCTCGTCGTGACCGACTACTTCCTCAACGAGGATGACTTCGGCAAGATCCATTTCGAAGGCGACCACATGGTGCGCGTCCTCGACGTGAGCGATGACGGCCTGAGCGTAGCGCCCAACTTCCACATCATCGACTTCAACACCGCGTTTGCCACGGGCCCGGCGCGCCCGCACGGCATCGGCATGAAGTAGCCCGGCGCGACGCGGTCAGCGAACATTGCGTTAGCCGCGCGCTGCCCGCTGCCGCCCTGAAGCGCGGAAGGGCCCGCCACCGCGGCGGGCCCTTTCGTTCGGAAGAGACCCCGCCGGTCGTTGCCGGGCTTGACATGTGACCAAACGGTCACATATAATACCCGCCATGGACAAGGTCTTCAGGGCACTCGCCGACCCCACACGACGCAGCCTGCTCGATGAGCTGTTCCGCGAGGATGGCCAGACGCTGAGCGCACTCGAGCGGCGGCTGACCATGACGCGGTTCGGCGTGATGAAGCACCTGCGGGTGCTGGAGGAGGCGGGCCTGGTTGTGACGCGGCGGCGAGGGCGTGAGAAGCTGCACTTCCTGAACCCTGTCCCGATCCAGCTGGTCCATGACCGCTGGGTGAGCAAGTACGCGGAACCCTGGACGTCGGCGTTGAGCGACCTCAAACACCAATTGGAGGACAGGACGATGGAGAAGGTCTACGAGATCTACATCAAGACGACGCCCGAGCGCCTGTGGCAGGCGATCACGAATCCCGAGATGCGGGCGAAGTACAATTTCGGCGCCTCGATCGAGTCGGACTGGAAGCCGGGCTCGCGCTTCCGCATGGGCGCGCGGGACGGATCCGTGCAGCTGGGCGAGGGTGAGAATCTGGAGGTGGATCCGCCGCGGCGGCTGGTGCAGACGATGGTGGCACTCTGGGGCGAGGACGTGAAGAGCGAGGGGCCGTCGCGCATCACATGGGAGATCGAGCCGGTGGGCGATTCCTGCCGGTTGACGGTGACGCACGACCAGCTGCGTGAGGGCGCGAATCCGCAGCTCTACGGCGGCTGGCCCATGCTGCTCTCCGGCCTCAAGACGCTGCTGGAGACCGGCGAGCTTCTGACGACGCCCGGGTCGTTGCGCTACTCGCAGGACGCGAGCAGGGCCGGTCCGGTTGGCGAGAAGTCGCAGCAGCTGATCGATCGCCTACCAGCGGCGCAGCGGACCTGAGCGACCCGCCGCGGACAGCGCGGCCGCCCCGTCACCCGCCGGGTGACAAATCCGCAAGGGTGCGGGGCGGTCGCAGATCGCTGGCGCAGCGGTGCGACGTCTGGTCTGGCTCGGTCACCGGGTCACGCTTACATGGGCGTGGAGCGCGCGCCGGGGTTCTGCCTCGGCACCGCCATTCCGGTTGCAATCGAGCCGCTGTTCGCGGCCGGGGATCACGGGCAGCACCGCCGTATACAGGCCCGGGAAGCAGGATCTCCCGGTGGCGCCGATCCAGCAGTTGTGCATGTCTGCCTCTAACCGCCAGTTAGACACCACCTGCGACAGTGTGCCCTGCACATGCGGCGCGATGGCGGGCTGGAGCAGCGGAAAGATGAAGTGCGTGAATTCCGCCATGCCGGGGCCAATGAAGATGAACCACGCGAGGAAGCCGGCAATGGGCACGTGGTAGTAGAGCCCGAGCGCCGTGAGCGCATACAGAATGGGGCCGGTGAAGGTGAAGACCAGAAGAAACGATCGTTCCGTCCAGCTGATGTCGCAGAGCCGGCTCACGGCAGGCCCGAACCCGGTCAGGTGCTCCGCGATCATGTGAACTTCGAGTGCGGCGACGGTCCGCAGGAATACCGGCCGGATGTGCGATTGCAGGTTGGATCACCGATTGCTGGATGCGACCGGCCGAACTCCCCTGTGCGGCAGGCGGATCTGCATCCATCCCGGCGCCATGGTGCTGGTCCGGTCAGCGCATCGCATCATCACCGCTGACTCGCGCGGAGCGACGCGACGCATCAGTTTGAGTCCATGAGGCAACCACACAGTGAAACACACGCGCCGCGATCCGCTGCACGGCGGTTCCGTCGAGTCTCGCGTGACGCGCTCGCGGCCGCAGACGGCAGGATGTTGCGTGCAGGGCCGGTCGCGATTGCGCCGGCATCCGCAGCGGCACTGCGCCGGCGCTGGCGCAGGGCCCGAAGCGTGGCGCTGCTGGCCGGCATGGCACTGCTGACGGCGGAAGGCGGGTTACGGGAAGGGCCGCAATCGCCCGGTCCGCCCGGCACGGTCGTGGTGAGCAACATGCGCGACCACACGGCGACCGTGCTGGAGGCCGCGACCGGCCGTGTGCTGGCGACGCTGCCCACGGGACAGGGCCCGCACGAAGTGACGATCTCGCGCGACGGGCGCTGGGCCCTGGTCAGCAATTACGGCACGCGTGAACAGGGGGGCAGCAGCATCACGGTGATCGACATTGCCCGCCTCGAGGTGACGCGCACGATCGACCTGGGCGAATACCGCAGGCCGCACGGCATGGCGTTCTTCCCGGGCGATACCCTCGTCGCGGTCACGTCCGAGGTCAGTCATGCTGTGCTGCTGCTGGATTTCCGCTCTGGCCACGTCATCCGCGCGGTGCCCACGAACGGGCGCACCACGCACATGCTCGGCCTCTCCGCGGCAGGCGACCGGATGGTCACGTCGAACATCGCGGATAACACGATATCATCACTCGAACCGCTGGGGACGACGGAGCCGGTCGTGATCCGCGTGGCGCGGCAGCCCGAGGGCATCGCCATCACACCGGATGGGCGCGAAGCGTGGGCCGGCAGCAACCAGGACAGCGTCGTTGTCATCGTGAATCTGCGCACCGGCCTTCCCGCCGACACGCTGCGCGGCTTCGGTCTGCCCTACCGCATTGGCATTTCCGGCGATGGCCGGCGCGCCGTCATCTCGGATCCGGTCAAGGGCGAGATCCGTCTGTACGACGTCGCCACGCGGCGCGCCCGCGCGACGATCACCGTTGCCCGTGACAGCCTGGTCACGACGGCCGAAGTGCCGGGCTCGCCGTCGCCCGAGGGCGTCGCCGTTTCGCACGACGGCCGCTGGGCCTTCGTCACACTGCAGGGCCGCAACCGCCTCGCGATTGTCGATGTGGAGCGGGGCGTAATCGTCGGTTATGGACAGACCGGGACGTGGTCCGACGGCGTGGGCTACTCGCCGGTCCCCCGACACTGAATCGTCGCCTTCATCCGCCAGTTGTGCTACCGGCCGGGGCCGGGGCCGTCCACGTGCAACACGGTCATCATGCCGGACTGCAGGTGCTCCGCGATGTGGCAGTGCAGCATCCAGGCGCCCGGATTGGAGGCGTCGATCAGCAGATCCACGGTGGAGCCCACGGGGATGAGCACGGTGTCCTTCCACACCAGGTTCTGCGTGGGCACGCCATCGCGTGACACCACCAGCATGCGCTGTCCGTGCAGGTGAATGGGATGCTGCATGGGATGGAAGGAGCGCGGGTCGTTGAAGAGGCGGAGCTTGATCACGGAGCCGGCCGGCACGTGCCAGTCGATGTCCATGTTCTCCCTGCCCGTTTCGTCATCACGCAGGATCCAGTGCACCTGACTGCTGGTGGACAGCCAGTTCATGTCGGGCATGCCGTCCACCCATTCCACGGGCGCGAAGTAGGCCGTGTCGATGCTCATGAACTGGATGGTCAGCAGTGGCAGTCCGGTGGTCCGGAGGGTCAGCGTCAGCTTCTTGTCGGGCGGCTTGTCGAAGTATTTGCGGTAGCGGTCGATGTCGCGGGTAACGTCGGTGTTCGCGCGCAGCGTGTTGAACTGGCGGGCGTAGTCGGGTGAGGCGGGCGCGGGCTCGACCGTGACGGTGCCCAGCGTGTCGACTTCCGGCTCGAACTCGCCGCGGAAGTGGTTGATGGCCTGGATGGCGTTCACCAGGGCGAAGCGGCCGGGTTTGTCGAAGCGCACATCCACCACGTAGCGCTCGGCGGGCGCCAGCACGATGCCGGGCACGCGTTCCTCGCGCTCGAAGCGGGAGACGTCGGACGCCAGCACCTTGATGGGTGCGCCGCTGAAGGAGAGGTTCCAGGTGCGCGAGCTGGACACATTGGTCAGGTGGAAGCGCACCACCGCCCCCTGCTGCACGCGCAGCGCGTAGCCCGGCTCACCGTTCACTAACAGTACATTGCCGACTCGGCCCATGAGCGCGAAGTCGGGGCCTTCCCGGCCGAACGGAATGAGCGTGTCGCCGTTGATCAGCAGGTCATTGAGGGTGAGCACTTCCTCGCGGTTGGCCGGCGCGTAGTACGCGGGATCGGGCGAATCCACCAGCATGTTGCCGAACAGGCCCATGGCCTGCTCGATGTCCTCGCGCACGTGCGGGTGATACCAGTACACGCCCGCATCGGGGAAATGCACGCGGTAGACGAAATCGCCGCCCGGCGCCACCTCGGGCTGCGTGATGCCAGGCACGCCGTCGGAATGATTGTCCAGGCGCACACCGTGCCAGTGCACGGTGCTGGGCAGGTCGATCGCGTTGTGATAACGCACGGTTATGGTGGCGTTCTGCGGCACACGGATGAGCGGCCCCGGCACCTGGCCGTTGAAGCCGTACATGGTGAACTGCCGGCCGCGGTCCAATCAGTCCTCCATTGCCAATGGGCCAAGCTTTATCTCAAGGAGCAGATCGCGCGAGGTAAAACTTATCCCAGCGCCGTGCGTGCTCTCGCTTTCAAATGGCAACGCATCATGTTTGTCTGCTGGCGTGACCGCGTCCCCTACGACGAAACAACCTACTTCAACAGCCTCAAACGCCGAGGCTCATATCTCGCCCACAAACTCGACCACCAATTACCCAAAGCCGCGTGAAACCCTTGCCAATAACTTCTACCCAAACCCTTGACGGACTACCTCAGATGTATGGTTAGGTCGGTTCGTCAGAGAGGTCGTAGATGGTTGTGTTAGTGGAGCGCATCCACCAAGTATCCCGCAGGCCAAAATCGCCTGTGATGCGCTTGCGAAACGCTTCGACCAGAGCCAGCACTCGCGCCAGAGGAAACTGCTTCGCAACTTCATCGAAAATATCCGGAACGGGTTTCTTCTGCTTCCGATACTCCCACTGCAGCACGGGGTGGAGAAGACGCCGTCGGCACGAGAATAAATCCATGATGTCCTTGAACGGTTGAGTTGAAAAGTCCACAGGTTTGTCGATGAGCGAGTATGCGCGGGACATCCGGCTCTTGATAGTCTCCCGACCGCGAATCTGCGGTCGCCATGATGAATCCTTGCGCTGCGCACAGGTGTGAACATACCCCTCAACGCAGGCGCAGGCGCACATAAGTGCAACAATGGGCCGAAAGTAGGGAGCGACCAGCTTCACCGGCACTTCATCGGACTCGGTCGCCATGAGGTAAACCGCTCGATAAAAGTCGTAGCCTGGATTGTGGAAAATGCCTTTCGAGCCGCGCGAGGACATCAATGCGGACCTAATGAGACGGAGCTGAGCCACCGCTGGTGGGAACGATTGTGGCTTGGAATGATTGGGTATTCATAAAGGAAAGGGAGAACCGGCCAGCGATTGGTTAGGTCTTGTCCCATCCAACTCCTCTGTTCTTAGTGGAAGCGGAAGTAAAATTCGAATTGGCGTTTAGCTTCAACAAAGTGCATCTCAGCATCAATAGCGGCTTCGCCGCTGTACTCGTTTACGAGCCGTTCCCAGCTGCTTACCGCATTCGCAAACTCGGCACGTCCCTTTACGGAGGGAGGGAATGTCATGTGTTCAAACCGCGTCTTGAGCGTCAGAAACTGCGACTCAAAAAGAGGTCGAACACGATTTACCTCTCGCTCATACTTTACTGCTTCGTCAAGATCTCCTTCGTCGTGCGCTCGATTCTGCAACACTCTGTTTGTGAATATCTCCTTCGCGCGTAGGTTTACCTGCTCAGCTTCAACAAGTAGCTCGTTAAGTTCTGAGCGAAAGCGCTCGTTCTGTGCGGCGTCATCTCGCTTCTTTTCAGCAACGGCTGTATCTGATCGGGTCTTGTAAAGCAGAACGCCACCACCCAAAACGCAAATACCAGTCGCCAGCGCGAGTGACAGCAGGATAAAGGGTTTGCTTAATGTCTTGTGGTTACCATCGCCGCCTGGGCTGAGCCGGTCAGCGGTGCCCGCGAGCACTTGGGCAGGCAGAGGAGAAGACGGCCGCGCCGGCTTCTCCTCTGCTGATAGCAAACTGGAAAGAGGCTGCCAATCTGGCAGCCCGGCAGTCCACGCGAAATCTTGCGTTGTGATTTCACCACACTCGAGCATCGCGTGAATGTCCTGAGGCGAGAATGGCCCCATCTGCTGGTCATTCTTGTGGATGAAGACGTCCATATGAGCGCGCCGGCAGGATCAGACCTAACGAGAACAAGATCAGCGACACCTTCCGGGGCGAGGCTGAACTGCAATGAATGATACACTGGCCATGTTAAAAAGTAAACGCGGCACGGGAAGGTGTTCGCTGGATCGCCCGGTTAGGTCCCTCCGTAGCGTGCGCCATCCATAGTGAATCTGATCGGGATCTTCACTTGCGGGATACTCTTAGCAAATCCCGGTTGGAACCGCCACTCTCGAAATGTGAGAACACAGCTCCGGTCTAATACGGCGTGCCCTGTACCTCTCTGCGACTTCGACCGATTTGACACTGCCATTTGGCCGAAGCCGCAGAAGGAATACTCCGCTCCCTTCCAGATGCCTGGCTCGCGCCCATTCAGGATACTCGGGCTTCGGGCAATACAACGGGACCCACCCATTGGGCCCATACCGCGGGGGCGTCGCGGATTGCTGTCCTGCAACGACGCTGTGGGTAATAACAAGGGCACTGATTATCGGCACGATCTGCCTCATAGACCTAACGAGAACGAGATCAGCCACCGCTAGTGAGGGCCAGCGTGATCTGGAATGAACGTGTTTTAGTCATTGGAAAGTGAGGCGTCGCGCGGTCTAGCGGTTGGCTGCATCGCCTGGTTAGACCTTAAAGTTGCTTCGTCCATACCTCGGCAGGTAAGAGTTGGCCATTGAGTCGGGAGTAGCGCCTTGCTCGTATGCGACCTTTACCGATTGAGTCAATGAAAAACCATTCCCTAGCCGATGAACTGGAAATCGGCTTAGTGTCGTAGTGATAGATCAGTTCTAGTTTCTTTCCGCCATGAATCCTCCAAGTGCCCGCTCCCACAACATCGCCCCCCGAGTAATGAAAAGAATGATCCGCACGAAAAGTGTACTCGACGGGAATCGAAGGGCTGCCGCCGATCCATTTTCCCACAAGATCTGGCGATGTCACTTGACCGGACGTCGCAATAGCGAACCCAAGCAGAAAACCAATCAGCAACACTCGTGTGCGCACTAGGTCTAACGAGACAAAGCTGAGCCACCGCTACCGGCGGCGAGCTCGAAATGCGGAATGAGTGCTTTAATCATCGAAAGTGAAACTTATCACCGGGTAGCGGTTGGCTCGAGCGATTTGTTAGGTCCTTCAATACACAGTGATCGTTCGCTCTGCGACGGCTTCTGCCCCTCGGTCGCTTAGGATGCCAAAGCGCCCCTCAAAACTTGCAGACAGCGCCTGCACGAGGAGACGATCGGCTTGGATGAACGCTTTGGGAGGAGGCCAATCGTATCGCATGAGTGTAACACCGATCTTGCCCCGCGAAACGCTCGCTCGAAGCTGAACCTGCGGGTCTTTGTAAAGCGCGATCGTCGGCGAATCATACGGCGTTGGTCTTCCGCGTGGTATACCAGCTTCAGCGGCGACGTCTCGCAAAATGGCCTGCACCCGAGCCGCGTCTCCAGGGGTGGCGCGCGTAATGAGGAAGTCGTGTGACTCAAAAGCCTTGCAGCCAGTGAGAATTCCGGCAATCGCAAGCAACAACACGAAGCCAGGACGCATAAGACCTAACGAGAATAAGCTCAGCTACCGCCACCGAGGGCGCGCTCGGCTCGAAGTAATAGTGATTTAGCCATCTGAAAAGTAAACGCGCGACGGGTGGCGGTTAGCTCCAGCGTCTGGTTAGATCGAAACCGTGCCATCTCGCGATAGCGGCTACGGTTTCGCAACTGTTTGATCGTGAAATTATCCGAAAGCTTCATCGAAAGCAGATCACGCGCTGGACTCATGATAACGGCAACTCTGCGGCGACACAAGGATGACGACTCATCATCGCAGCGGGCGTTTGGATCTAACGAGAACAAGATGAGCCACCGCTACCGGCGGCGAGCATCAATCGAAGTGTAAGTGTTTCAATCATCTAAAATGTAAACGCGCAGCGGGTAGCGGTTGGCTCCATCGCCTGGTTAGATCGCTCAGTCGGAGTTTATCATCCAAAAGGATACAGTGCTGGTGCGATCATCTATGGCAATCTTGGAGTAGCTAGGCCAGAAAGACCACTTGCACGGCACGTATACGAGCACGTGGCCCGAACCATCTGTCGACGGGTTTGTGTGACTAGGCGGCCCGAAGTGCTCTAAGACATAGGCCTCCGACTTTCCGTCGATTTGCAAACGACGCGCCTTATCTCCGAACGCAAATTGGGCACTTCGATTCGCCCATTCAGTGGCAAGGAATAGCATGACCGTCAGCGTTAACAATACGCTAAAGGAGACACAGAGACGATTGCCAACCTGCGAAGTGCGCTCACGATCTAACGAGAACAAGATGAGCCACCACTGGCGAGGGCGCGCGTGGCAGCGGGATGTGAGCTTGGAGTCATGGAAAACTTGAGCGTACGCCGGCCCGCCTCAGGCGGGTTGGCTCCATCGCCTGGTTAGGTCTGATCCTTAAGGCCAATGCTCGCGTGTGGCAAAGCCCAGCGGCACCAGGAGGCGGTGAATCGAGCGAGGTTTGGCCTTCCACTGTTTCAGGGCAGCAATGGCTGCGGCGTCCAACAGAGGTGAACCGCTGCTTTTTGCGAGGTGGACCTCGCGAAGATGGCCGGTCTCATAATCAAAGGTTAGCTCGAAGTCCGCCATGCCGACAATACCTCGACGACGCGCCTCATCTGGATAATCCGGACGGGGGTGAAACAGTAGCAAATGATCACGGACGGCCTCCTTCAACGTGATTGTGTCTGAAGTAGCGGCGTTTGTGCACACTTGGCTGACGGCGAAAATCACAACAGCGACCAGTGCTTCCATGGACCTAACGAGAACAAGATGAGCGACGGCGGACGAGACCGCGCGTCGCTCGGAGTGGGAGTGTGGAAGTCATCTCAAAAGTGGCGCGCACAGCGGTCCGCCGTTCGCTCGATCGCATGGTTAGATGCCCGCGGCGCGATATGTGATACGCTTAATAATCTTCGGTTTTTCTGGGCGGCGCTCATCGGACTCTCGCTTTCATAAACGAGGAGCTGGCCTGCGCGATGCAGAACATAAAGCTCCTCCGAAGAAGGTCCAAACCCGTGGTGGCACGCGGTGATGGCATCTGATGGAATACCGAATAGCTGATATCGATCTCTTGGAATGACATAGCACTCGTTGAGCGGCCGGTCGGTGATGACGGTAACTTGTGAATTGACGCGGAGACCGATTGTTCCGGTCGCAAAGCCACGTCCGCGATCCATGTGAACGTCGCACACCCAGGCAATCTCTAGCTGAGTGGGCTCACTCGCAATCGCTGTGAGGGTGAACAATGACAGGAAGGCCGCTCGGAACGCAGATGGCATCTAACGAGAACAAGATGAGCCACCGCGTGAAGTACGAGTGGCGTTCATGAGCGGAAAAATCTGGGCATAAGGCCGGTTCGCGGTTGGCTCCATCGCATTATTGGTCATCCAACAGTTATTCATGGCCGAGCGAGGCGGGTCTCAAGAGGTGGCGGAGCGAGGGTGTGAATAACTCTGCCGCGGTGGGAATGATCATGGTTGATAAGGTTGGCCAAGAGCTTGTTCAATTAGACTTGGGAAAGAGGGCACGCACCGGCCCACTACGAATGTGCATCGCCGATCGCTCGACGATTTTAACCATACTTTCGAGTGGTGCCGGGCGTGCTTTCATTCGTAACGAATCCTCAGATGAAGAATCCATTCGAGATCTCAGACAATAATGCCTTCGCCGAATGAAAGCCAAGCGTGTTCGCCCCTCCCCAGCAAAAAGAAAGAGAAACCATCAACCATCACATCGACACCACACACAAAAAAATAAACTTATGAACACGATCACCAGCAGGAACCAATTTGGCGCTTTGATCGGCATCGATTGGGCGAGTCAGGAGCACGCCCTTTGTCTCTATGATTGCGCCACGGGAAAGAGAGAAAATTCCACGCTCAAGCACACGCCTGAGGCCATTGCCCAATGGGCCCAGGGACTAGAGCAACGTTTCGGGGGAAAGAAAATCGCTCTCTGTCTGGAGCAGGCACGCGGCCCCCTCATTTACGCGCTCCTGGAGTATCCCTTCTTTGTCCTTTATCCGATCAACCCGGCCACGGCCGCGCGGTATCGCCAGGCTTTTAAAACCAGCCGGGCCAAGGATGATCCCGCTGACGCGCAAGTGTGCCTGGAATTGGTTTTGCATCATCGGGAGAAACTCACTCCCTGGCTGGCCAATGATGGAGCGACCCGGGAGCTGTTGCGTTTGCTGGAAGCGCGCCGCAGCACAATTGACCTGCGCACTCTTCTTACCAATATGCTGCGCGACGCACTCAAGAGTTATTATCCTCAGGCATTGGAACTGGCCGGCCAGGATCTCTTTGCCCCGTTGGGCTGCCAGTTCCTGCTCAAGTGGCCTTCGCTCCAGGAGCTGCAAAAAGCGCGTCAGGAAAGTGTGCGCAAGTTTTACTACGCCCACAACTGCCGGCGCATGGATGTGATTGAAAAACGCCTCCAGACCATCGCGGGAATGATCCCACTCTGCCGCGATGCGGCCTTAATCCAACCAGCCCTTGTCCAGGTTAAAATGCTGGCACATCAATTACTCCAACTCGGGGTCGCGCTCAAAGAGTACGACTCGAAGATCGAGCACCTCTTTGCCCAACATCAGGATGCTTCCATTTGGAAGAGCTTCCCCGGAGCCGGTCCTACTCTGGCGCCGCGCCTGGCCTGTGCTTTTGGGAGTGAACGCTCCCGCTACCACAACGCCCTGGCCATCCAACAGTATAGCGGGATAGCTCCCGTGCAGGAGAAGAGCGGCAAAAACCAGCATTGGATCCATCGCCGTTGGGCCCGGCCTCACTTCGTCCACCAGAGCTTCTTCGAATACGCCCTCCAATCAGTCCTCCATTGCCAATGGGCCAAGCTCTATCTCAAGGAGCAGATCGCGCGAGGTAAAACTTATCCCAGCGCCGTGCGCGCCCTCGCCTTCAAATGGCAACGCATCATGTTTGTCTGCTGGCGTGACCGCGTCCCCTACGACGAAACCACCTACTTCAACAGCCTCAAACGCCGAGGCTCATACCTGGCCCGCAAACTCGACCTCCAATTACCCAAAGCTGCGTGAAACTCTTGCCAATAACTTCTACCCAAACCCTTGACGGACTACCTCAGATGT
>CAWCRS010000001.1:0-484521 GCA_963798085.1 uncultured Gemmatimonadales bacterium | reverse complement strand
CTTGACAGGGCCAGAAAGAGCGTGCCCTATATTGCCCATTTGCTTCAAAGATGTCGATTCGGTTGACGGACTGATACACGAGGGCGAAGGAACCGGTAGATGGTTGAATCGCAGATGGGTATGATTTAGCCTGATTCGGGCGGCGAACTGAGTTTCTTTTGGATATACTGGAGGGTATGCTAGGAATGCCGAATGGGATCGGCCAGTGGAATCCAATCGGACGGCAGCATATTCGGGGTAGAGGCCCGCGGCGGTTAGCGACTGACCGCTCCAAAACACAGCGGTTGGCGAGAACGGAGTGCGGATCGAGATTTCTTTGGTGACTTTAGCGTGCGACTGGGTGATGCCGGCATAGCGCAGAAAGCGGCGTGTGCGAAAATCGAACAGCCAAATTGCATCGTCAGCGCTCTCATCGGGGACGGCCCAAGCGGGCTCAACCAATTCTCCCGGGCCTTGACCGTGTCGACCGAAACGCGCACGCAGAAGGCCATCTTGTCGGTTGAACACGCTGACGTGCGGATCATCGAGGCGATCCAGCACAACAATGTTGGTTGATAGTATGCGGATCGCCAAGATTTCTGAGAATGTAAGTGAATCTCCAATGACACGTCGAGCGGTGAGCGTGTAGACCGGTATGGTCTCTTGAGGATTCGGTGTGAGAACGCGACCAGCCGCAAGCTGTTGCACCGGCAATGTCGAAGAATCGGTCACAGTAGAGGAGTCGAATGAGCAAGCAGTCGCGCCAGGCAACAGGACCGCCCGAAGACAGACGCTCAAGCTCGCCGCGACCCGCCTCGCCGAAAAGAGCCGACGTGCAGTCCAAGCGGGGCGGCCGCTGCAGCCTGTCGCCGATTGAAGGCTGATGCCTCTGGGACAGGCTTCGGGATCTATTGGGACACTGGTGCCGTTCCTTTGAGGTGTCATTTCTCGGGCAGGATAGTTGCAGGGTTGTCCATGGGCCAACCTTGAATGAAAGGAACGCCATTTGCCCAAACGGGTCAAGTAATTGCAGCGGCAGCAGAGTAGATTGTCGCGGGGTTAGCTCCTACCGTCTCTCGCTTGGCTCTCGTGCGGGCCACGACCCCGAGTCCAGATAACAAGCGCCCCTACAGCAGCCGCATTTGGACCATATTGGAAGCCCGCCTCTACGGGATTCAACAGCTCAAGGCTCTCGATGTCAGCAAGGCTTAGGCTCCGCAAGTTGTCGTATGGGTCACCAACCACAATCCCGTCGACTATCATGACCACGGGATCACAACCAGAGGTCCGGAAGTCAATGAATTTGCGGACGGATTCAATGCAAGTGTAGTTGAGGATAACGCCGCCTCCGGCAACGGTGTAGCGAGGGATATTACGCATACGTACATTTGGTAGCTCACGCACAACCGTGAGTGGCCGAGCGCCCTGGCGCTCCAGAAACGCCATGCGGCTTCCACTGACGACGTATGTAGCGTGCGCGAATCCTACCGTGGCCGACCGGTTGTTTTGATTCGCGCTGACTCTAAGCGAGTCGAGCTTGATGACTGTTACGCGCAATACGAAGGCGGGCAGTGTTACGTTTGCCGTGCCGACATGGATGTGGTTCTCGCCATCACCGTAACCGACGTACTGGACATGAACGATATAATCGCCCGCGGCCGGTATCTTCATTGTGAAGAAACCCTCGGGCCCTGTTGACGTCTGCCGGAGCGTATCGCCTGCGATCGATATCAGTACGACTTTGGCAGACGCGATCCCGCTACGCGTTGCCTCGTCTACAACTCGGCCTCGAACCTCTTGAGATGAAAGCGGTACGAATCCATTCAGCAGTAATAGCAGTGCTAGAGCGAACGCCCTTGGCCGCATGTCCACCTCCGAGGGTAGTGGGACGGCCGCAGCCTCAGATTCCTAAGCATAGTAAACCCTGGTTCCCGTCACCGCAAGGGTGGCGCCTGGGCAACGAAGTTGGCTTCTGGACTGCTCGATGCCCGGGTTGTGCTGGCCAACGTCGCGCCCATGTGACAAGGAAGCCAGGCAGGCGCATGCGCCAAATTCAATGTCATTTAACGTGATGGCGGTTGCCGACGTGCCGAAGCCGCTTGCGGCGCAGGCATGTCCGCCGCCCTTCCTTGCGTGTCCGCTTAGGCCAGCTGCGGCGGCGGCCGCGCGCCAGCGCGGCCTGCGGCAACTAGCGTGTTATCTGAAGTGCTTTGCCGTTGCCGGACCAACCCATGTTGCCGAATACAGCCGCACGCCCGGGAAGCAATGACCGTCTATTCGCTTCCCGCCTGCTCCTTCACCTTCGCCAGAAGCTCGGTTACGCCGAGGCGTACGGCCCAGCCCTCCAAGTAGCTATGATCCAGTCGCGGTCCCTGCACTTCATACACGCCCACGACGTCCTGAATGTGGCGCCCACTGCCACCGGAGAGTTTCGCCCAGCGTAATTTCGCCAGAATCGTGTCTTCCGGTCTTGAGACCACCATGTTGATTCCGAACACATGCTCCACGTACCGACGTTGGAACCGCGACTGGTCGAACGGATCATCATGCAGCATCCAGAAATCGACCTTGTCACCCTCTTCCGCTTCGATCACGTTGAACATGCCGCCGCACCGGATCGCCTCCCGCACGGCACCCTCATCCACGTAGAACCGGGGACGCTCAAATGCCGATAACAATTGCGGAACATCCTGCGCCGTGATCGACACGACCACGTCGATGTCATGCGTCGACCGCGGCTCGCCCTGGAGACTCGTCACCATGGACCCGGTCACCATGTAGGCGATACCGGCTGTATTGAGGGTCTCGACCGTATGGATCAGGAGATCTTTCTGCGCCACCGCAGAATCTGCTCAACGGCGACGCGATCCACCTCCGCGGCCGCCATCCCTGGGTTGCGACTCTTGACGCCTGCTCGAGACAGCTCTCGAACCAGTTGCTCAAGCTCGAGGGCTTTGCTGAGCCGCTGCTCCGGCGTCTGCCGGCGCAGAATCTCGATGTAGAGGGCACGGTTCGGCTCGGGCTTCATGCGGGCGTCCAGTGGCCAGTTGCGTTCCTTGAAAATGTACCGTAGCGACCGCCTCGGCTGCAACTCATGACTAGCCTGCCCGTCACACGCCAGGCCCCAAGGCAACGCCGAACGGCAAAGCATTTCAGATAACGTCTCGGTTGTTCACGAAGCCTCCGGAGCCGGGCGAAGCACGGCGCAGGATGTCCGCGCCCGGCCCAATCTGCCCCTTCACGACCCGCGCGGCAAGCGGCGCGGAGCGCCGCGCTGCGTGAAATGACGTGTTAGCCGCTGTCATTGGAACCCGCCTGCACTGCCCACGCGCCTGCTCAGAAGCCTACCACGCCAGGGCCGCTCTCGCCCCGCGCGCCCGCATCCGATACGCGGCGCACGCTACCGAGCCGGTTTGACTTGCGACCACCTGCGTGATTGTTCGGGCGGCTGCCACGCCAGCAAGGCGCGTCGCGCCGCACCGCCCCACGCGCCAAGGATGGGTGCCCGGGCTCCGCGAGACCAGATGCAGCCGCCCACACGCCTGGCTCATGAAGCTACCAACGACGGGTGGGCGGCGGAAATGCGACGAAATCGAGCAGAGTTGTGTCCGAGAGACCGCCGCCGGGAGGGGCGCCGCTCGCGAGCGTCATTGAGCGGCGGCGGTCTCTCACACACTCTACGATTTCGAAATGGCGGGTCCATGGCCCGGCGCGCCGATGGTGGGTCGGCATGAGACCACGGGGCCGCCTGCAGTTGGATTCGCGTTGCCGTGGGGCATCCGCCTCGAGCGCCTGGGCGCGGTGCGCCCCAACCCGCCTGCGCCGAGCGTCGAGCTCGGCCGGGATCCCGCAAGGAGCCGCAAGTCAAACCTGATCGCTACACGCCTGGGTATCGGATACGGGCGCGCCTACCTGCGTGAGGGACTGGCGATGGTGTCCTGTAAGCGGGCGCCGCGCTTTGGCTGCGCGATCGGTTCCAATGATTGCGGCTAACGTTTCTGCTGCTAACGACGCGAGCCGGGCGGCGTAGCCGACCAGGCGAAGTGTCCATGGCCCGAGCACCGCGCTCCGTACGAAATTACCCGCCCGCTCGGGCCATGGCCAGCGGCGCCGCAGGCGACGCGCCGCGTTAGATAGCGTGTTAGCTGATGCAACCGGGCCCTGGCTGCGCTGCCCTTGTGCAGCGGTTTGCGATCGTCAACCTTGCAGAGAGTGTGATATCGGCGGCTCCGATTTCGGCTTGTTCTCCATTGCCGGGGCTGTGGCACGCCCAGATTACCGATTGCCCTTGGCCCGATTGTGGGTGACGCAGAGCATTTGGCAGTTCTTGGCCGAACTTCCACCATCCTTGCTCCATGCGGCAACATGGTCCGCGTCCATTTCGCTAAACTTCCATGTCCTGCTCTTGTTGGCATCAGGGCCAACTGCGCAGAGCGGGCAATTGGACTTGCCGCTGGCTTCTGCAGCCTTGGTCTGCTTGGCGTAGACGGACCGCTTGGTCGCTTCGTCGAACACCCGCACATCCAATAGCTTCGTATCCTGAAGGCCACCGAGAATATATTCGAAGACGCCCCGACGGCTCTTGAGGTACGGATCGGCGTAAAGGCGCTTGACCTCCGCGGATACGTTGGCCGGATCATAGGACGTGGAATGGTATTGCTCGTAGAGCCGCCCCACTCCAATCCTTGCATCTCCTTCTCAACGTCCCTGAAGACGCTCGATACCCAGTCGATCACGCTGTTGAAGTAGGTTCTCAGCTCATTGATGTTGCCATTGTTACGATGAGCGCTCATGTAGCTGCCGATATCGCCCTTGCTCACCCAGTCAAGAGCCCGCTCCAGGAAGCTCTGCCGGTTCGCACTGCCTCTGATGTACGCGCTCCACTTCTGGACGTTCGCGTTCTGGCTATTGCTGAACTCAGCCTTCGCAAGAGTCACAAATGGTCCGGAGTAGATTGCGTTCAGGAGCTCCTGGTCGTTGAGCGGCACACCTGCGATGTTTATGGTCTCAAACCACTGTTTTATCTCAGTTTCCGTACCCTCGCACTCATAGATCAACAACTTCGAGTCCCGAACCTTCTCCTGCTGGTCGGCGGGCAGGCTGTCGAAATTTTGCGGATTGCCGTTGTCCATAATCGCGAACTTGTTCGTAATGAATCGTCCGATACTGGTGATCCGTTGCTGGCCGTCCAGCACTTCGAACTTATCCTTCGCGACTTTGTTGAAATAGATCAATCCAAGCGGATATCCCTTGAGAAGGGATTCGATGACCGCCTGCTCCTTCTTGCCACCGCCATCCGCATAGATGTAGTTGCGCTGGTACTCCGGCTGGATGGTGAGCTTTCCGGCGAGCCCGAACAATCCTTTCCCCTCCAATTGGTTGTACACAAACCCTTCGCAAATGCGCGCTACGGTGATGTCGGTTCTTAGGGTGGTTTTCATTGCGCCGCCGCTCGATGTCTAATGAAGATTCTGTCGTACATCCTTCTTCCATCTAGACATCGCACAGCCGCCGCGATCATCAGGATCGGGACGAATACCCCATCTGATCCAAGACCACTGCTGGGGTGGACGCGCGAGTATTGCCGCTTGCCTGCCAGATGATCTCAAACTGTTCCGGCGAGTATTTGTCGAGGAAGCTAATCGGGACGCCCATTACGCCGTCGTAGTCGCTAGGTATGGCATCGGTGAATGGTACTTCGATGGCGGTGTAGTTATCGAACCGGTTGTAAGCCGACCTCCCCGCAAGCTTCTTGTTGAATTTGAGATTATCCGCCATGGTCATAAGGTTCAAGGGCTGGTGGCGACGCCCATGGTCCAAGTTGGTGAACCACCTGACGCCTTTGACTCTGATGAACTTGGTCCCGTCCTCATCCACTCGCCACCCTGCGGCATTAAGCGGGTAGGTGTCAGGCACGCGAAATTCGCGATCGCCGCCCGTTATGCTTGGACCAAGCCATAGCCTGTTGCCCTGAAAGTGCGGAAAGACCACTTTGTATTTAATCGCGTTGAGATTGCCGATGATGAGTAACCGCTTCTTTTGCTTCATCAATTGGGCGACGTACTGGCGGAAGAGCGAGAAGGGTGGATTGGTGACCACGATGTCGGCCTCTTTCTGGAGCGCAATGCACTCGGGGCTGCGGAAATCCCCTCCAGCGTACCTGTCGTTACCTCTCAACGCGTTCCGGGCGGCCTTGTTTCGCTTGAGGAATAGCTCGACGTCGGTGACGTTCGCAGCGCCGTCTCCGTCCTCGTCCTTCACACGGTCGAGGATAACGGCAAGCGCCTTGGGCTTCTGGCGATTGCCATTCCCCTCGTTGTATTCCGGGAACAGGGTGCCCTGGCCGGCGATGGGAGATCCGTCGTAGCTGGTGGTGATGAGCTTCTTCAGGCCAAGCTTGTTGAAGTTGGCGGCGAAGTACTTGAAGAAGTTGCTCTCGAACGGATCGTCACAGTTGCAGTACACAACCTTGCCCCGGAACGTGTCGGGATCGAACTCAAGGTAGGCCTCGACCTCTTTCTGGATGTCGACGTACTGTGTGTAGAACTCGTCCTTCTTCGCCGCCTTCGCGGCGCCCAGATTTCGGTTCATCGGCTTGCCTTTCCTTGACGCAATTGGCTTCCTTGAGGTTCTTGGGTGATTTCGGGCCAACTCTGAGAAGCCGAGTCAACGTGACAATCCCCCGAGAGTCCGAGCTTGTGTAACCGGCAAAGCTAACCGGTGCGGGCTCGCCCAAAGTCGCGCTCCTACAGAATGTTGGACTCAGCGGCACGCTGCGGCAAGGCTCATACCCCAAAACCTTGAGAGCGCCGGCGAATGGGGTCGTTCCGGTGATGCGATGTTGATCGGCCGCCGTACCCGGCCGCCGTTGGGACCGGTTGTTTCAGCTAACGTTCCGTGCGTTCACGACGCGAGCCGGGCGGCGACAGCCGACCAGGCGAAGTGTCCATGGCGCGACGCCACGCTCTGTAGTATCATGATGCGCCTGCTCGCGCCATGGCAAGCAGCGCCGCCAGGCGCTGCGAAGCGTGAAATGTCACTGTTATGTGCAGTAGGTCTCACCTGGTTGCCTAACCGTGCCGCTGATTCGCTCCAGAGCGTGTCACAACCGCCTCGCAGGTGTGGTTGGTTGAGCCCTGATCCTTCATGCGTCGCCAACGTGTGGCGGGTCTTCAGGCTCGACTGTGCTTGCACCGCGCAGCGCACCCCCGGTTGACCTCTTCTCACGGTGAGGCGGACCCTGAACTCGACCGTCGAGGGAGAATGCGATGACCTCTTCCTGAACGATCGCAGGCTCAAGTGTCCGCGCTACATCCAGAACCTGTCGTCTATAGTCGGTCAATGGTTTCCCATCGTCAGCGTAGTCCTTGGTCGACCGGAGATAGGCTACAACATTCCGCCACCTGTGTAAGAATCGCGTATTGGCTATCGGCGTAAAACACCTCACCGATCAGGTTCTGCGCATTTGGAACGCTGATCATTTGCTCGGCGCCGGCTGCACGCATGACATCCATGCTCTTGACGGGACCAGAGAACCGTCTGACACGGTCGGTATTGAAGCCGTCCATGACCGGAATCACAGGCGAGTGTGCCAAGACAGCTTCAAGCATGAAAAGCATGCTGAGCCAGCACGCCCCTTCCATGTTTTGATCGAGGGGAAACCGCTGTCTGATCTCCGTCGTAATGTAGTAGCCCACGCGGTATATGCCGATTCCCGACGCAATGACTAGATCCGCAATCTGTCGAAGGACATGCAACTTTCGATCATCGGGCTCCCCGGCGAGAAACGTCTTCGCGTGTAGTTCGGGCGGGTGAGCGATCACGTTGTCCGCCGGACGTATCGACCAATGCAGCACGTCAAAGAAGCGTTCGCGCACAGCGGGATACACGTGAATCGGCACCAGAAGGCCGGTGAGGGCTGAGATCGTCGTCGTTGAGCTATACGATTCGTCCATGAACAGAAAGCGCGGTGAGCCGCTTGGGGAATCCACTGTGATCAAAGGCTCCTCCACGTTGCCTTCATGCGCTGCATACACCGCGACCATTCAGCGTTCGAGCGCTTCCGCTCCAAAATGGGGATCGGTGAGACCTATTGCACATAACGTTTCTGAGTGGTTCACGACGTGCCGGAGCCGACCGTCAGGGCGGCACAGGCATGTCCGCGCCCTTCCCAGCTGCCCGCCTCGGCCGCTGCGCGGCCGGCGGCCGCCCAGGCCGCCGAGCGTGAAATGACGTGTTATCTGAAGTGCCGCGCGCCGCAGCCTTGGCATCAGCGTTCCTGCGGCTTCGGTAGTGCGCCGTCACTTCCTGCCGCACAATGTATCGACACCGATCTTGCGATTCTCTTCTTCGGCGCCCGCAAGAGGCGCCTGAAGCCCGAGCCACGGTACAACGCGTGGCAGCGTGGCAGGTTCGTGACGATGTACCTGGGTTGCGCGTTGCCTCGAACCACGTTCATGTCGTACTGGATAGCATGTGCTTATCCTGCACTTCCAGACAGGGCAACCTCTCCGACAACCAGCCACTCACCTCGGCCACTTCTTCGCGCGGCACTGCCACGGTCACCGCTTTGCGGAACCACCCGGGCCTGCGGAGTTGCAACGAGAATACGGCGGTTCTCTCGAAAGCAATGTAGCGGAAGGACTCGAAGCGGTCCCATGGCACGAGCCCCGCGAACTGCTGAACGCCGCCCTCGTCGAGCTAGTGCCTGATCGGTCCGGTGAGCACCGCGGCCGCTCGGTCCCGACGATAGCCATCAAACGCGCGATTCCTACCACACTGACGGACTTGTCTACGACCATGGCCATGACATACAGGCCAGCCGCAAGGACTCCAACAACCGGGCCAACCCGATCGGCTTTGCGCTCCGGAATCCGACCAATCTGCAGTGGGGAACCGCGTCGCGCTTTTCCGCGGAGCCGTTTCACGACGCAGATCGCCTCCCCGGTCAGCATGGCGCCGATCAGGAAAAGCTCACCAGCCTGCAAGCTCATGCCGGCAACGATTGCGGAATAAACGCCGACCACCGGGATCAACAATCCAAGTCCCGGCAAGAGCAACCGTTTGTGCCAGCGCGCGAAGGCGCGCCCCCTCCCGCTTGTAGAGCTTCCGCAGTCCCAGCCCGAAAACCAGACCGGTGCCAATAAACATCGCTGCCGTGAGCAGAAGGATCGCGTATAATGGCACGGATCACCTCACCTACCGGGGGTTCGCCAGCCTTACAATGCGAATGGCGGGCTGATAGCATAACATGCTCAAAGCAAGACTGACTAGTGGCGCTCTATGTGCCCCAGCCGCTGCGCGCTCAATGTGATCGCGGTATTTCAGATAACACCAAATCTGTGAACGTCGTCAACCAGCGAGCACGCCGCCGATCACCGCCCGCCCTCGCCCAACAGCATTGAATCCGTTCTCGCGTAGATCCTCGCCAACATGCCACAGCACCGCCGTTCCCTGCAACCTCTCCGTAACCCACCCGACAAGAGGTATTGACCGCCCTCGCCCGCCCAATTCCCCGCCCCCGCCCATGACCCGCCGTTGTCCCGCAGTAACCCGCCCCTATCCCCGCCTCGCCGGCTCCAGCTGCGCGAGACCGCGGAGATTGCGAACCGCCCGAGCGGCCAATAACCCGAACATGCCGAGGGCCGCGGCCATGCCGCCAATGTCGAACACGGTCATGCCCACGCCGAACAGGCGGAACCGCAGCGGTCCCCGGAACAGGGCCAGCAGGTTGAGCAGGAACAGCAGGATCCTCGCCTCGCTGGGGCCCAGCTTGCCGTAGCCGAGGCCGAACTCGCCGAACACGTGGGTCTCGAGGTACACGTTGATGCTGAGCACGAGATAGGCGATGACAATGGCGAGGCCGACGGATAACAGCATGTAAGGGGAGAGGCCGAGGCCCAGGCCGATCGCCACCGTGGACCAGGCATCGGTCAGGTGGTCGAGGTAGTAGCCGTAGCGCGGGCGCTCGATCCTGCGGTAGCGGGCGAGATCGGGTGCGACAAGGGTGTAGCGATGGGCGAGCCGCTCCATCACCGGTTCCCAGGCCAGCCAGAACTCCGGCCACCCGTTCAGCAGGAGCAGCATCGGCCCGTTCCCGGCGCACGCCACATGGAACGACGCGCCGTTCGCCCGGATGCTCGAGATGCTCGATCGTGCGACTTCGCTCGACCATCCCGGGCACACTCCTGAAGTGAACGATTCGCCGGGGTTCTCGGCGTCACGCTGTACGATCGCTTCGTCGCGCCGGGCTGGTTCGCCGCCAGCGGCTCACAGCGCCGGGGGGGATGGCGATCTGACGACGAGCGGAGTGAAAGCGATGGCGGCATTGGGAATCGACGTCGAAGATCTGCGCGCCCGTCGCCGCCGGTTCGCCTGTGTCTCGATTGGAGTGAGCGGCGGCCTGATCTCGGCGGAGCGCTCGGCGCGGCCCTGCTGGACTGTGCGCTGCGGCGGAAATGGGTCGTTCGCGACCGTCGCAGCCGTGGACTGACCGTCACTGCCCATGGGCGTCGCGAAAGGTTCGCTCCATGTGGAGCGCAGGTCTGAGGGGTACCGCCTCAGCTCACTTCAGCCCAGGCGCCCGAAGTCGCGATGTGGATCTCTGAATACGACCACTGCGCCGTACGACTCAACCTGGAACCCGTGGGTATACCGTGGCGCCCCGGCAGTCGCAGCCCGCGCAGGGCGGCCGCCCCACTTCATCGCGCGATCTGCCGATAGCCGTTGCGTGACAGCTCATGACGGCTGCGGGCCATCATAGCCCTCAACGATTACAAGATCGATAGCCGCAGCCGACAACCTGAACGCGAGTGCCGATTGATACTCGGGCGAGTGCCAGCAATCGAGAGCCGCCTGGTAGGACGGAAACTCCAGAATGGTGTTCCGTGTTCTGGTGGCTCCTTCCGGTACGCTGTACAGACCCGCTCTGGCAAGGAACCGCGCGCCGTATTTCCTGAGTGCGTCGGCATTCGCGACGACATACTTGTTGAACTGCTCCTGATCAATGATATCGAGGCGAACCATCCAGTATCCCTTCGGCATTCAGATTCTCCCCTGACAGGTACGCTCCATGCAAGACGCCCAACGCCGGAGTTCACTTGCGAGCGAATGGAACAAAGCGAGCGATCTCTCGTGAAGTGCACATCAACAGGCCGAGGTGGTAAGCACGATCTTGCCGCGCTTGTGCGGGGCGCCTCCCAGCATTGCGTGTGCGATGGGAGCTTCTTCCAGCGGAAGCACAGTTCCTACGTCCGTAACCAGTCTTCCTCCATCGAACAGTTCCGCGAGCTCGTTCAATCGCGCCGACGTCACCTCTACAACAAAATAGGCCGCTCGGACGCCATAACGTGTCAGTGCTGCCTCGGGAACGGCTGACACGCTGGAAACGAGAATTCCCCCCGGCTTCAGGACCAGAAGTGACCGCTGCTGCGTCTCTCCCCCAACCGTATCGAGGACCACATCCACACCAGTCAACGATTCCTCGAATCGCTGCGTTCTGTAGTCCAGAACTCTTTCAGCGCCCAGACCTCGGACGTAGTCCAGATCGGCGGAGGCGGCGGTCGCGACGACATGAAGGCCGGCCTGGCTGGCCAGTTGGACAGCGTATGCGCCAACGTTGCCGGCTGCCCCGTGGACGAGCACGGTCTGCCCAGCGCTTGCGCGGGCATGCTCGAAAAGCATCTGCCAGGCCGTGACCGCTACGATGGGAGCGGAGGCCGCCGCGATGAAGCTCAACGTCTTCGGCTTTTGCGCCATCATGCCGGCCGACGCCAGCGCCAATTCTGCGTATGCCCCAGTAAATTGCCGGTTCGTTGCGCCGTAGACTTCGTCACCAGGCTTGAAGCCCAGGACTTCCGCACCGATCGCTTCGACGATTCCGGATAGCTCCGCGCCGAGAATGAGTGGCAGCGGCTGGAGTCGAATCCTGCCCTCACGGGTGAGCGCGTCCCATTTGCCCACTCCTGCCGCCTTGACGCGAACCAGAAGTTGTCCAGCGGCGGGTGCGGGCCGAGGCAGGTCATCGCTGGTGATCACGTCAGGTGCACCGAATCGTAGAACTCGTTCTGCTTTCATGATCCTCCCGGGACAACACACGGTTTGGGCGCGGGCATCAGCCGCGGGTCAGCCTCAACTGCAAGTCCGGCGACCCGATTTCGCACCCGTCGACCGGTCCGGGTTCAGTCATCGATTGGCTCAATCCGCTGCGCTTCCAGTCGCGCAATGTGGTCTTTCATCGCGGCTGTGGAGTCCGCGCGACCGCGACCACACGAAAGCCGAGACTGCCGCTGCGAGTACCCGGTGTGAACCCGTGGCGCACGGCGGAGCGCAGATTGGCAGCGTTGCTGCCATACGAACCGCCGCGCAACACCCTGCGGTCACCGCCACCCAGCCACGCGCTCCCGTCAGTCGGCGCTCCGCTGTAATTGTCGTGATAGTCATCCTCGCACCATTCGTAGACGTTGCCATGCATGTCGAACAGGCCCCAGGCGTTCGGTTGAAAACTTCCTGCCGCACGGTCCCGTGCCGGTAAACGCCCTTGCGCGCGCCACCGTAAGGATAGTTGCCATCAAAGTTCGCCTGGTCTGAACTGAGGGAGTCCCCAAATGCAAATGAAGTCGTCGTTCCCGCTCGGGCGGCATACTCCCATTCCGCCTCGGTCGGCAAGCGATACCGGTAGCCATCATTCATCGCGTTCAGCTTCTCGATGAACTCCTGCGCCTCATTCCAATTGACGAAGTCCATCGGATAATCGTCACCCGCTCCGGTCAGGCTCCACGTTGGACCGGCTCTCGCACGTTGTTGCTCCACCGTGGTCCCCATCACCGCCTGCCACTGCCCTTGAGTGACTTCATACTTTCCCATGTAGAAGCCCTTCCGAATGGTGACCCGGTGCCTGGGCACCTCTCCCGAGAACCCGTCCAACTTCGCATTCGGATTGGCTTCTTTCGCATTCTCAAATGCTGCTTGCAATTCTGAATCCGTCGAACCCATGGCGAAGCTTCCGGCCGGAATCCAGACCATCTCAATCCCCGTCTGGTTGCGGATGCTCCCGGGCCCGGTGTTCCCAAGCGCGCGTTGCAGACCGTGCACGCTCGAGGGTGCCAGCGGAACCGCAGCCAGGAACAGGCCCAGCAGGAGCAAAACAAGCCTCAGTTCGTTGCTCCGATGCAGACTTCGGACTCTAACAGGGGCTCTGAAACACTTCTTTCTCATTGTTCAACCTCCGTACTTCGGCTATCGCGGAGGGCGTATCGCGAAATTGCAGTCAGCGCGCGACCACGCGCAACCGCCGTTGCACGATGCCTGGGGCTTCGTCCCAGCTGACGCCGGCGGACCGCGCACGCGCCTTTCGCTGTGCTGCACTGCTGATGAAGATCGACCAGGAGCCGCTCCAGCAACCCCATCGCATTCGTTACGAGACTCGCCGTGGAAATGAAAGTGATCGAGGGGAGGGAGCAGCAGATAAGGCCGAGAGCCGAATGAAGAGCCGGCTCGATGCATCCGCTGCGTCGCACCACCACGAAGACAAACGGCGCAGCCCTGCAACCGCAAGCAAACCACTGCAGACGCGCAAGGCGGTTTGGTCAGGCACACCGAACGCTCGAATCGAGTTGGCGCCCACGGAGGAAGCCGCGACCAGGAGCGCGAGTTCGACCATGCCCCGCAGTCGCACCCAACGATGAGGGTCGGTCTCGACTCCGCGATCGCGGATTGCCGTGACCAACGCAGAAAGCCTGCGAACACTACCGCGACCTCTGTGTACGTCAGCAGGGCTTCGTCGTAATTCATGGATGCCGCCTGATGCCGGGAATGGGCCGCGCGCTTCAGCGCGTCGGCTCCGCGCTCTTGTCGGTCCGTTTCGGCCACACCTGCCGAAGGCGAATGACCAGGGCTTCCAGGCTCGCGGGCAAGGAAATGGGCGCTGCGGCGTGCAAACAGAATTCTCTGGCCGGCCCGAGCACCATCTGGCGCATCCACAAGGCGCCGTCCACGCGATCTGTCACGCGAGTGAGTCGAGCGAACAGCTCGCGATAGGGCATCCCCTCCGGCTTTCCGAACCAGTGCGCGTATCGGGGCGCGCGCAGCGCGGTGCCGATCTTCAAACCGTACACACCGCCCGCGCCACCCGCGGCGACCGAGGCCGCGATGTCGTGCGGGTGCGCACGAGAGCTGGAGACCGCGGCCTCATTCAACAGACCGAGCGCACCAAAGTCCTGCACGAGGTACCAGTCCTCGTACGCCTCAATGTCAGCCGCCCAGGGCGCGCTCGAGACGCCAAGGCTGAAGGAGCCGAAGAAACCTGCCGGTGGCGAGGCACCGAGCGCGGCGTGGAAGCCCTGTTGACGGTCCTCGTAATCCATCGTGGGGACTTCCGGTCGTTTCCAATGCCAGAACACATAAGCCAGCAACGGGTTGCTCTCCCATTCCCGGGTTCCTGCATCAAGGAAGCCGGCTAACGCGCGAGTTAGAAGGCGAATGAATCGAACAAGAAGCGAGCGAAGCGCGAAACCTCAGGACGTTCGTCGGGCTCAACGTACAACGGCGTTGAGCACGATACTGATGACCAGACCGCGCACCCGTCGACGAGGCGGAGCAACGGCTCACCACGGAATCGTGGAATGACATGCAGATGGATATGAAAGACCTCCTGCATCGCGGCCTCGCCAGCAGCGAGAAGCAAGTTCACGCCCTCACACAACACGTCGCTGGCGCAGAGCGCCGCCGCCGCGGCGTGTCCGATGCGCATGAGATCGGCGGCCGCATTTGGCGTCGAGGTCGGCGAGAGAAGCAGCATGGCGAACCGGCACCACCAGCAGATGCCCCGGATTCACGGGCTGGATGTCCATGAACGCGGCGCACCGGTCGTGATAGACGAAACTCGCCGGAAGCTGGCCGTCGAGGATGCGGCAGAAGATACATTCGCTCATTCGGGCTCCGGTGCTTGACGTTCGCGCTGCTCTGAAGAGACTCGCCACTCAGCGCGACCTTGCTCCTGCCAGGCAGCACGCGCCTGCCGTTTTCGGCGCACCAGGTCATTAAGAGGAAGCGCTGGACTCGAGAATGTTCTTGAGGCGGCCTTGATCGATCGGCACCTGTTTCCGCGCGGCACGCCTGGCGAAGAACGCGAACAATTTCCCGATGCCGTGCCCCTTGAGCTCCAGATCGAGCGTGAATCGGGAGCGGCGTCCGTTTTCGAGCGGCTCAATTGTGATCGTGATCGTGGGGCGCACCGGTCCATTCAGGGTCCGCGCCGCAATTCGATGCGGAGGAGCGTATTCGACGATTTCGGAAACAAACTCGCGCGGTCCTCCTGGAATTCGGCGTAGCTCGACGTTGCGCGTCCCAATGCGAGTGGGTCCGGCCGGATCCTTTCGGGCGCTGACAATCGCGTTCTGCCACTCGCCATGACGGTCGAGTTGCTCGACGTAGCCGAACACGTCGCTGGGTGGTCGATCGATTTCGATACTGTACCGGATCATCAATTACTCCTGCAGGCCACCTGACGAGAAGCGGCTGAGCCGGGCCGCCATGCGGTGTTGTTCACAAGCAATTCTACTACGACGTGCGGCATCGGCTCCAGCCGCTTGTCAGGCAGACGCGCGAGGATACCGAGCCATCCCTGTCTCCTTGTGGCGCACCGCAGCGGCCAGCGCTCCAGGCGAACCGGATCGTGGTCGCGCTCGCAAGAGGGCCCCATGCATTGCAACCAGGGCGTAGTCATCTCCATCCTGTTCCTGCCCGGGGGTGCGATCGTCACGAATGCGGAGGAGGCTGGCGCATGAGCGAGTTCGGCAAGGTCACGCACGTCACGGAAGTCGCGCGCGAGCCGCGCGCCGGAGCGTGGTTCGACCGGCTTGTCCAGGATGTGCGCTACGGCATCCGCTCGCTGCGCCGCACGCCCGCGTTCAGTGTCACCGCGCTGCTGACGCTGGCGCTGGCGATCGGCGCGAACAGCGCGGTCTTCAGCGTCGTGCGCGGCGTCCTGCTGCGGCCGCTCGCCTTTCCCTCGCCGGAGCGATTGTTTCTCGTTTCGTATCTGCCGACCGACCTGCCGTTCAAGGTGTCGCCCGGCATGGTGGACCGCCAATGGCTCGAGTACCGCGACCGGCAGCACGGTTTTGCGCACGTCGCGACCTATGGCCGGCACGAGGCGACGCTCACCGGGGTGGGTGATGCCACGCGGATCACAGGCGCAAGGGTCGAACCGGCGTTCTTCGACGTGATGGGCGTCCCGCCGGAGATCGGCCGCACCTTCGCGGCCGACGAGCGCGACGACAACCACGTGGTCATCCTCAGCGACCGGCTGTGGCGCGCGCGGTTCGGCGCCGACCCGGCCGTGACCGGCCGGACCATCACGCTCAATGGCGAGCCATGGGTCGTCATTGGCGTCATGCCGCGGGCCTTCGAGTTTCCGGATGCCTCGGCGTTCTGGATGCCGCTCACCATTCGCCTGGACGCGCACAACTCGTTCATTCCGTCGGTGATCGGGCGGCTGGCGGGCGGTGTGTCGGCCGACGACGCGCGCTCCGAGCTGGCGGCGATCATGCAGTCGATGCCGGGCGACGGCAACGGCTTCGGAGAGCACCGGCCGGTTGCCGCCGTGCTGCCACTGAAGGACGCGATCACGGGCGACATCACGCCCGCGCTGCTGCTGCTTGCCGGCGCAGTCGGGTTCGTGCTGCTGATCGCGTGCGCCAACATCGCCAACCTCCTGCTGATCCGCGCGGCCTCGCGCGGGCGCGAGATGGCGGTCCGCGTCGCGCTCGGCGCGGGCCGGCTGCGACTGGCGCGGCAGGCGCTTACCGAGAGCGCGCTCATCGGGCTCGCCGGCGCCGGCCTCGGCATAGCGGTCGCCGCCGCCGGCGTGCGCGCGTTGCTCGCTATTGCGCCGAGCGGCCGCATTCCACGGACCGGCGACGTACACGTCGACGGCCTCGTGATGGCCTTCACCGTCGGCGTCGCACTGACTGCCAGTGTCCTGTTCGGCCTGGCGCCGGCCATCGACGCCGCCCGGAGCGTTCCCGCGGAAAGCATGGGTCATGGCGCGCGCACCGTAGGCGGCCGGGCGAGGCTGCGCGGCGCGCTGGTCACCGCCGAGACCGCGCTCGCGCTGGTGCTGCTCTCGGGCGCCGGCCTGCTCATCAACAGCTTCCTGCGCATTCGCGGGGCCGACAAGGGATACGACGGCCACCACATCGTCACGATGAACGTCGCGCTTCCGGCGGCAACCTATCCGGACCTGGCGCGACAGCGTGCCTTTCATGCACGACTGGTCGCTGAACTCGCCGCGCTGCCCGGCGTGCGGAAAGCGGCCGCCGTGTCGTTCAAGCCGATGAGCGGTGTGGACATGATGGGGGATTTCATGGTCGAGGGGCAGGCGCCGCTGCCCAACGGCTACAGCGTGGACAAGACGCTGGTGTCACCCGGCTATTTCGCCGCGATGGGCATACGCATTGTGGCGGGCCGCGACTTCTCCGAGGCGGACGCGCCGGGCGCGCTGCCCACGGTGATCGTGAGCGAGCGCCTCGCCCGTCAGGTCTGGCCCGGCATGGATCCGCTGGGACGGCGCGTCAAGGAGCGAGATCCCTACGCGAGCTGGATGACGGTCGTCGGTGTGGTCAGGGATGTCGCGCAGGATGGGTCCCTGGCGCCGCATTCCACAATGTATTTCCCGTACCAGCAGAGCACGTTTGCGTGGATGATGAATCACATGACCTACGTGGTGCGGACCGATGCGGATGTCAACATCGCGCCGGCGATGCGGGCCGCGCTGCGCGACATGGATCGCACCCTGCCCGCCGAGCGCATGGAGACGATGGACCAGGCCCTGCTCGACGCAGTCTCGGAACCGCTCTTCCAGACGCGGCTGCTCGGCGTCTTCGCCGCCATCGCGGTCCTGCTGGCCGCGATCGGCACCTACGGCGTCCTTGCCTGGGACGTCGCCGAGCGCTCGCGCGAACTCGCGGTGCACCTGGCGCTGGGAGCGCAGTCGCAGGACGTCATCCGCATGGTCCTCTGGCGCACGGGCCGGCTGGTGCTTCCGGGAGCGGCCGCTGGAGTCCTCGCCGCGCTGGCCCTGACTCGCCTGCTGTCCGCGTCGCTCTACGGGGTGCGCCCGGGCGACCCGCTGACGATCGCACTCGGCGCCGCGTTGATCATCACGGTCGCGCTGCTCGCCGGGTACGTTCCGGCGAGACGCGCCTCACGCGTCGGCATCCTCTCGGCGCTCTCTGTCGACTAGAGCTTGCAGCCTTTGATCGGTTCCTTGCGCGCGCGCTGCTGAGAGAGCGCCGCACGCATTGTTCTCCGCGGCCCTCTTGCATGCCGCGAACGCCGGCGTTAAACTGAACCATATGGTTCAGTATTTGGCGACCGACTCGATACTTCGTTCGGCGCGCTATCCGACGCGACGCGGCGAGGCGTGCTGGAGCAGCTCGGACGAGCCGACGCCTCGATCACGGACCTTGCCGAGAAGTTCCACATGACGCTCACGGGCATGAAGAAGCACGTCGGCGTTCTGGAGCAGGCGGGGCTCGTCACCACGAAGAAGATCGGGCGCGTGCGGACGTGCCGGCTGGGTCCGCGTCGACTGAAGGAAGAGACGGCGTGGCTCGAAAGGTACCGCCAGCGCTGGGACGAACGCTTCGACGAGTTGGACAAGGTTGTCGAGGAACTCACACGAAAGGAGAAGAGCGATGGACGCAAGAATCGAAAGTAAGCCCGGCCCCGTGAAGAACCGCACCACGGTGGAACGGACGTCGGACCGCGAGGTGGTTGTCACGCGGACCATCAACGGCCCGGCGCGCATCGTGTTCGAGGCATTTACCAGGGCCGAGCTGCTCAGGCGCTGGTGGGTGCCCAGGTCGATGGGAATGACCCTGCTGTCCTGCGAAGTGGATGCTCGTGTCGGAGGCAAGTACCGGTTGGTATTCGACACGCTGACCCCGAGCCTGCCGCGTTTTTCGGCACCTATGTCGAAGTGAAGCCGTATTCGCGCCTCGCGTGGACCAATGAGGAAGGTGGCGAGGGCGGGCCTGTCACCACGGTGACCTTCGAGGAAAAGGGCGGCAAGACGCTGGTGGTCCTGCGCGAGAGCTATCCTTCGAAGGAAGCGCTCGACGCTGCCGGCACCGGAGCAGCCGATGCAATGGTCGAGACGTTTGATCAGCTGGACGAGCTTCTCGTCGCCCTGGGTGAGAGCTCGGGACAGTAACAGAGCCGTGGATCTCGCGGTCGAGTCGTCCGATAGTCCCGGCTCACACCGGCCGGGGCTATCGGGCGGGTACCGGCGAGGAAGACAGACCCGAAGCGAACCATCGAGTGGGAACGCGGTCGTAATCGCGCAACGGCTGACGCGCGGCCTCACCGCAGCAGCCGGCAAGCGCAGCCCTGGTCTGCTATGCGTCATTGTACGCTCTTTCCAGGGTCGCCACGTCAAGCTTGACCATCTTCATCATCGCTTCCATCACCGCCTTTACCTTCGTTTGGTTCTTGTCGCTGATGAGCTCCATGAAACGTCTCGGGACGATCTGCCAGGTGATGCCGAACGGATCCGTGATCCAGCCACACTGCGATGGGGTTGCGCCGGCGCTGATGAGTTTGTTCCAGTACTCGTCAACTTCTTCCTGGTCTTTGCAGTCGACAAAGAGCGAGAAGCCTTCGGAGAATTTGAAGTACGGGCCGCCATTGTAGCCCATGAAGAACTGACCACCGATGACGAATTCGGCGGAAGTGATCGGGCCGTCCTTGCCAGTGCGAGCGACGTTCCTGATCTCAGAGTCCGGGAATGTGGCGGTGTAGAACGCCATGGCAGGTTCGAGCTGGTCGTTGAACATCAGGAAAGGTGTCACTTTGGTCATTCTGTGTGTCTCGTTTGTTTTCGGTCCCCGCCTGACGCCGCGGCGCTCTGCTGCGGCGTCCTATCATAATTGCGGCCCGCGAGCGCAGCGAGCGGCCGCTTCCCTACCCACGCCCGCGAGCAGCAGCGCCTCGTTAGACGTCGGGTGGTGCGCCCTTGATATCCAGGCGGGGCACTCAGGCACCAATCAGCTCCGACTTGGCAAAGAGACTCCGCAACATGGTTCCTTCTGCTGCAAGCGCGGCGGCTCCTCCTGCTTCGCGGTCAATCACACAGACCGCATCGCTCACGACAGCGCCCAGTTCACGAAGGGCCGCGGTCGAGACCGACAACTTGACCGCCTGATGTGATGACATCCTCGACCATTAGCAGGTAACGCCCGCCCGGCCACGTCAGCCCCTTCGGCACGCCGACACGTTCCGTCGTCCTTGCCGTGCTTTCGGACGAACGCCAGTGGAAGGCCCGTATGCAAGGCGAGTGCAGTTGCGATAGGTACGCCGCCCAACTCGAGGCCGGCAAGCAGTTCAGTTTCGGCAGGCACCAGCGACGCGAGCTCCGCCGCAATGGTCCGCAGCAGCGTCGGGTCGGATTCAAACTGGTACTTGTCGGAGTACGCCGTCGCCATCGCGCCCGATCGAAGTGTAGACTGGCCGCGAAGCGTGGCCACAGATGCGCTGATGGCAGCCAATTGATCTCTGTTCATCATCAACGGTCGTCGACGTCTAACGCTCCGTGGGTACGCTGCGCGCCTTTCCAAGCGCGCTTGAGGCCGTGGATCTTCGCTCCTGGTGGCGCGAGCACGTGCAGGGCGCCCGCGCGACAGCTTCACCCGCCTGTTAGACCACCGCGCTCAATGCTTGAAGGCGTTACGCCGGTGCCGTGTGTGGCATCGTAGAGCACATCCGGATCGAGATCCGCTCCGTTGGGCCAGACAATCGTGCCGGCATCCTGATCCACTGCGACCTGGGCGAAGAAGCCGGGTTCGTGGAGTGCCGCGAACACGCCGGTGCGCCCCTGGATCCAGGGGCTGAGATCCAGCGTGCCTTCCGATCCATCCGTGAACGCCAGCCGCACGACGTAGCCACGCTCCACCCGCACGTCTGCAACTCTGGGATTCATACCTACTCCAACGGTGCAATCCGCCGTGGCGGTTGATCCGAATGAAGGCGACGCCAGTTCTCGAATAGCTCTGCTTCGTGAAGTCTAGCCCACTCGATCACCAGCGCCAAGGCACGCGGTGGAAGATCGCCGTCGAGCACGCCAGGAGGCTGAATGCGGAATTGAGCTTCAGCGCCGGCGTAGTGCGCATGGAAGTGTGGCGGATCGTGATCGAAGGAGTACGATACCCAAGAAGCGCGAGATCTCAGGCATTCAGCGCCACTGCGACAGCCTCTGGGCGAGTTGGCGTATCCATTGGCGCGCCATCGCTCAGCAGCTGCGCCAAACGACTGCCGTCGATGATCGTTGATGGCCGGGAATCAGCGTATCGCCTCCCGGCGTGACGCTGCAGCCGCCGACAAATCCAGTGTTGTTCCCCGAGCGTTCGCCGCAGAGCCATCGGGTGATTGCTGCTGCCCGAACAAAGGCCACCGCCGTGAACGGGCTTGGTGGTCTAACTGAGCGCGCTTCTGCTGCGGGGCGCGGCGGCCCCGCTTCCCTATTCAAGGGTACTCCTTCGGCCGGCCGCCGCGAACTGGCAGCAGCAAGCGCTGGTTAGGCGACGATACTGCGCAGCCGATTCCTCTTCCCAGCCATCATGGCCGCTTCGCCCAACGGGCGCCATTCCACTCCCAAAGATCAGTGCTGTAAAGAACGAAACGCCGGCGATCGGAATCATACGCAACGGCAGGAACACTATTCCCCTCGGGCCGCAACGACGGTGACACGGTGACCCAGGTGCCATCCGGCTTCCGCGTGTGCACCAGCGGCGTGGAGAGCCAAACAGCCGCTCTCTGATAGATGTATATCGTGCCGTCAGGCGCGCTCACGGCGGGTTGCAAGCTGGTCAGTGCGGGGCCAATTTCGCGACGCCTCCAGGCGCTTCCGTTCAACTCCCACGTCAACGCCGGAATGGAATCAGATGATCGTCCCGATTGCATGTTCACAATGGTGAGATCGCCGGTGGGCGAGGCGGCCAGCACGGCAGGAAATACCAGCCCGACCTCGGGTCCAGCGCTACCCCGGGTATTCCATTTGCGACCGTCCCATTCAATCACGTCTCGCCGGGGGCCACTATTGTTGAGCCCGCCGAAGGCCACGACGCGACGACGCGCTGGGTCGTACGTCGCAGCAGCGTGCAACAGCGTCAAAGTATCGCTGACTATCTGGTGCCACCGGACGCCGTCCCACTCCCACATGTCGCTAAGTATGCCGTCGCGCCGCCCGCCGAACATGACCATGCGCTGGCGTGCAGCATCGAACACCAAATTGTGAAATGCCCGGCCGCTGGGCGCGAGACCGTCTGACGGAATCAGCTGACGCCACGAGCGTCCGTTCCACGCCCACAGATCGCTTGGGAAGCTCTTACCATCCGATGCGATGCCGCCAAACAGTACCATCTCCTTACGCATGGCATCATAGGCGAGAGCGGCGCCTGATCGACCGGCGGGAGATCGCGCTTGGGCCTCACGTTGAAGGGTCGCTATCGCGATAGCGTCTACATCGACACGCTGGGCCTGATTTGCGGCGGCGGCTGTCGCCGCAGCGCTTAGCCACACGAACGGTCGGAGGGAGCCAAGAATTCCCATGCATGTCCTTCTGGACGAAGATGACAAGTCGCCTAACGCGATGTGGGTAAGCGGCGCTTTGCCGGGTGCGATGCGCTGGTCAATCCTGGTCAATCCCGGCGCGTCACTCCAGACCGGCGCGCGCGACAGCTTCACCCAGCTGTTAGGCCGAACGCCGCCGTTTGAGGCGGCTGGCACGCTTGGCGATCGCCGCGAGCTCTCGAAGGGCCTCATTGACCGCTTCCGAGGTGGGAAAGAGTTCGCGAAGCTCAGGGTCGAGAACGACGACGTTCGTTCCCTCCGCATATCTTGTGGCGGTGGTTCCGCGGACCGCCTTGGAGAAGTCGTAGTCCGGCTGGAGCGAATCGCGGTCCGGATCCTGTCGCTCTCTACTCTTCGTTTTCTTCGTAGTCATGTCGTTCGCGCCGAGTGGCTTCGCGTGCGCTGATGATGCGTGTTCGCGGCGGTCGTTCCGCGTAGGCGACTACCAGAAGCCGGTGCCTCGACGACATCCCGAGAACGAGGAAGCGCTGCTCATCCGCAGAGTGTGCCGGGTCCGGCATGTTGAGCGAGAGCGGGTCGGCGAAGACGGTCACAGCCTCTTCGAACGAGACGCTGTGCTTCTTCAGATTGCTTTCGGCTTTCGCGGAGTCCCACTCGAACTCGTAGCTCACACCGGCAATCTACTCGCTTGACCGGGAGGGGACAAAGCTTGCGCCGATCGAGCCGAGAGGGCCGGAGTGAGTACGGGCCGGCCCGTTCCGTGGCAGGAGCATTCGCGACTGCCGCTGGCCGGGCGGTGCATGCGCGCGATCGCTGCCAGCCTTGGGCTCGGCGCTTGTCATTGCCAGTCTGTCAGAAGCGGATCGCTATCATGCGCCAACTCACGACTCATCCTGACGTTGACGCCTCCACGGCCGGCCAGCGGAACAATCCCAACCCGGTAGCAGGCGGAGCGCTACCCGCGGCTTGTCCGGCCTAACGCGATTTGGGTAAGCTGCGCGCCCTGAAGGCGCGGTCCGCTTCGGGGCGGCATTCTGACGCGGAGAGCGTGTCGGCTGAACATGCCAGCGCGTCAGCTTCAGCCGCCTGTTACGCATCCGGAAAATGGCTGGCCGGCAATCGTGCAGCGCCGCGGTGCTCACCCACCCACATGTCGAAGCTCGCCCGGGCCGATCCCGACGAGAGCTCGGTTGATTTCCGAGACGAGCGGCAACAAATGCAGCAATCGATTCGATGGAGCGTGAACAACCACGACACCGAACGGTTGACGGGCGACCGGCTGTTGGAACTCCAGATTCCGGTCCATGGTGACCAGCGCGTCAAAGCGGCCTGTTGCACGGCGAAGAAGCTCGCCGTTCCTGATGCCTGCCCAACCCAAGCCAACCACCGACTCAACAGCGTGGCCCGAGAACTCGGCCGCGAGACCGACGGGCATGTTTTCGTCAAGCAGTACGCGCAAGGCCCAAGAGCGAATCGCGTGCGAGTTCGAGGGCGATCAACGCCTGTTCGCGCCTCACGGATGGAAATTGGCGGAGAAACTCATCCAGAGTCTCGCCGCCCTCCAGGTAGTCGAAGAGCGATTGAACGGGTACGCGCGTGCCGACGAAGACCGGTGTCCCACCAAGGATCTCGGGGTCGCTATGGACAACGTTTGCTGTTGACGGCATGCTATTCTCCTGCGACAGGTGCCCTCTCCTACCCACCGGTCCACGTTGGGTGCCGGCGTGGGAGATTCGGTAAAGGCCCCAGCGTCGGCTGAAATCCCGGCGACGAGCGAGGATGCATAACGCATTTGCGGTAAGCTGCAGGCCCATCCAAGCACCAAACGCACGACGCCGCGAGATACCAACCCGGCCCCTGCCGCTGGGAACGATCTGCCTGGCAGCTTCACCGTGCTGTTATGCAACACTCGATCGGCGCGAACGGTTGCGGCTTGCCAGAACCTAGCGGTGGGTTTACCGTTCCCAATGATCACGATTCACGAGGAGGGTGCGTTGCGCGTCTTTATCTGCGCTCCGCCGCGCGAGCACCAGCCGCCGCAAGTCATGTCGAATGTACACGCGGTGGTGAAGTCGTGGTGCGTATCGGTGACCCGGAGACGCCGCCGTCGCTCTGGTTGAATCATCACATGAGCGCGGCCGACGCTCGTGAAGCGCTTCGCATTGTGGAAGTGCATCAGCAGCGATTTCTTGCAGAATGGAGGAAGCTCCATGGCTAAGCCCGTCCGGATCAGCGAAGCCGGATTCGAGCGGCAGAACAAGACTGCCGTTCGAGAAGCGCGTGAGGCCGACCGGATCGAGCCGCGTGCACGCGCAGTTCGCTATGATCGGCGAATGGGCATTCTCCTCGTGCAGTTGCGAAGTGGGTTCCTCTTCGGGCTCCCGCCGGACCGGGTACCGGGCCTGAAGGGAAGCAGCGCGGAGCAGCTCTCTGCAGTGCGCGTTTCACCCAGCGGCGACGGACTTCACTGGGATGATCTCGGCGTCGACGCTTCCCTCACCGGGCTCGTGGCCGATGCACTCAACCTTCGGGAATGGGCTCCCCGCGTTATGGGGCGGGCTAGCAGCCCCGCCAAGGCGCGTGCCGCTCGCCTCAATGGTTTGAAGGGCGGCAGACCACGCACCGCGAAATCGGTGCGCAAGCCCAAGAGGTCGCCCAACTCTCGGCCCTGAACGATCCGCGTGTTGCATAACGTATGAAGCCAAGCTACGCGGCATCACGCAGTGGTTGAATGCACGAGTGTTTTTCATGCCGCGTCAGCTTCAGCGAAGGTTATGCTGCGGGTTCGGGGGCCGAACGCCTGCGCAACCAGCGCTTCAACACCTTGAGCGCGAATCGGTAATGACTCGACGTATTCGGCCCCAAGTACGTCACCAGGGCATTTCGCTTCGTCCACGCGAAGGCTCCTGGTTGCAGCAGCTGTTCTTGAGTCAGAGACGCGGCCAATGCCAAGAGCTGTTGGTGCGAGGATTCCAACATTTGCCGAATCTGGCGCGGCTCACAACTGGCGTATCGCAGCTGGATATTCCGATTCAGTTGTGGTATCTCACGATACCGAAATCCCGCCGCGGGTATTTCGGGAGTGAGACCTCGAGCTCCGGCATCGAACCAGCCCAGGAATAGTTGCTGCCATTCGAAGAGGTGTGCGACCAGGTCTCGAACGTTCCAGTTATCTCCCCAAACCCCGGATTGGAGGTATTGCTCAAACGGGATCTGATCGAGGACCGCGTTCAGGGCAGCGAATTCGCGCTCGATATCCGCGAGCAAAGCAATCTTAGAATCGTATCTCACGGCGCACGGGATACGGAATGGTTGCGTCGAACATGAGTGCCATGATTTCGATGTTGGTACGCGGCATAACGCGATGTGGGTAAGCTGCGCGCTGCTGGCAGGCGCTACTCGCCAGCTTGGCTTTTGCACTTCATTGCGGGATGCGCCGACAGCCGTTGCGCGACAGCTTCACCCGCCTGTTATGCTGCGGACCCGAGTAACGCTCTCGTCCGCGCTCCGCCTTGCGGCAAGCCAAAGAGTGCTCAGCCGATCTCTGGAATGGACAGGTTTGGGCAGATCTTGCGCGCAAGCAGGTTCGAGATTTCGGTGTGACGTGGCACCGCTTCCACGGCACCGGTGACGGGATTCAGCCAAAGGGAGTGAGATCGTCCTTCGCGCTTCAGAACGCAGCCGTGAAGCCTCAGGTGCTTCAGCAGGGCACTCCGCTTCACGGACGGACGCCTTGTCTACGCAGCGCCGCGGATGTTGACAGTAATCGTTTCGCGTTCCGCATCCTCAGGAACGCCACGCAGCCCATCCTCGCGCCGGTCCTCGAGGATCAGAACGATGGCGTCGATGAGACTTGAACGTGCCTCGTCCTTCGTCCGACCCTGGCCGTTCGCTCCAGGGACCTCCGGACAGTACGCAACCACCCAGTCCTGGTCGTGCTCGAATACGGCGGTGAACTCGTTTCGCATGAGTCCTCGGCGTTCATTTTCCGATCACACCACAGGCAAGCTAATCAGCCCCAATCTGGATGTCGACTCGATCTGGGGCGGTCGGAAAACGGGCCAGGACCAGATCGCTGTTTCCGACGCAGGCTCCGAGTTACTGCCACCGGAAGCACCCATCGAGTTGGAACGCGGTCGTAGTCGCGCAACGGCCGACGTGCGTCTAACCGCAGCATAACGCCCAAGTTCACTTGCAAGCGAATCCCATAAAATGCAACGCCGCAGGCGTTGCTTCCATAGCTCGCTTGTCAGGTGCAGCGTTCGTTAGCCAGCAGCGCGAAGGCGCCAGGAACGTGCTGCTCACTTCCGTGCGGCAGACACGAGCTCCAAGACCTGGAGACAGAGCCCGAGCACATCGAAGTGTGGATCATCGACGTTGCGCAGCACAATGGCACCGGTGTGCGTCGCCGGGTCGAAGTACGCGGCCGAGAGATATCCCGCAACCGAGCCGGGATGGCCGAGCGCCACGATCGACCCATGGCGAATGGCGTGAAGCCCGACGCCATATCCGGACGACAGGTCGGGCGTAGCGTAGGTCAGCGCTGCAAAGTGTCGCGCAACCTCAGCCCGTGGCAGGACGCGATCCGGACCATACCCCATCTCGAAGCGAACGAATGCCGCCAAGTCATCGACGGTTGAAAACAGTCCGCCGTTGGGTACCTTGTAGCCACGCCCGGTGAGCTCGCGGCGAGGCTGCGTCGTGTCAACGATGCCGTGACCCATCGCGTATCCCGTTGCCAATTGACCGCGCATTGCTGAGTCGAGGACGAATCCTGTGTGAGTCATCCCGAGCGGCATCAGGATCTGCTCGCGCACGTAGTCGATGTATGGTACCCTGGCGGCCCGTTCCAGCGCTAAGCCGAGCGCGGCGTAGCCGATGTTCGAGTAATCCCAAGCTGCGCCTGGCTCGGCGTCGAGCTTCGTATGCCGTAGCGCGGCCACAACGCTCTGCTCCCAGCGGTCGAGCCGGCCCTGCGTATAGCGCTCCTCATCGTCCGGCTCTTGCGCCAGACCAGACGTCATCGTCGCGAGTTGGAGGAGCGTAATGCGATGCGCGCGAATTCCTGCGTCCGGCAATGAGTCGAGCGCCGGCAGGTATCGGTCGGCAGCATCCGACATCCGAACGACGTGCCGTGAAACCAGTTGCCGCAGCATGATCGCGGTAAACTGCTTCGTGATTGAGCCGATACGATACACCGTCTCACGCGACGCGGGCGTGTGCCGGGCCATGTCGGCGTACCCATAGCTGTTTGTCCAGGCGAGGCCCGCCTCCGTCACGATGCCGATGGTCATGCCGCCGACGCCATCGAGGGCGAGTTGCGCCTGCGCGAGACTGTCAATTCGGACGATGATTCCGGGCGGGAACGCAGGCCGGGATTGCTGGGCGCGCGCCACGGCTGAGAGACCGATAAGCGTCGCAGTGACGAGGACTGTCAGGGCGCGGACATGGCGATACCGGAGCGTGGCCCGCGTGTGGTGGTAGCGCATCCTCGTTGATCTCAGGATGAATGGGAATGCGGCGCGACTGTACTGCACCGACGTGGCTGAATTGCTGGCTAACGCGATTTAGGTAAGCTGCGCGCCCTGAAGGCGCGGTCCGCTTCGGGGCGGCATTCTGACGCGGAGAGCGTGTCGGCTGAACATGCCAGCGCGTCAGCTTCAGCCGCCTGTTATGCATCCGGAAAATGGCTGGCCGGCAATCGTGCGGCGCCGCGGTGCTCACCCACCCACATGTCGAAGCGCGCCCGGGCCGATCCCGACGAGAGCTCGGTTGATTTCCGAGACGAGCGGCAACAAATGCAGCAATCGATTCGATGGAGCGTGAACAACCACGACACCGAACGGTTGACGGGCGACCGGCTGTTGGAACTCCAGATTCCGGTCCATGGTGACCAGCGCGTCAAAGCGGCCTGTTGCACGGCGAAGAAGCTCGCCGTTCCTGATGCCCGCCCAACCCAAGCCAACCACCGACTCAACAGCGTGGCCCGAGAACTCGGCCGCGAGACCGACGGGCATGTTTTCGTCAAGCAGTACGCGCAAGGCCCAAGAGCGAATCGCGTGCGAGTTCGAGGGCGATCAACGCCTGTTCGCGCCTCACGGATGGAAATTGGCGGAGAAACTCATCCAGAGTCTCGCCGCCCTCCAGGTAGTCGAAGAGCGATTGAACGGGTACGCGCGTGCCGACGAAGACCGGTGTCCCACCAAGGATCTCGGGGTCGCTATGGACAACGTTTGCTGTTGACGGCATGCTATTCTCCTGCGACAGGTGCCCTCTCCTACCCACCGGTCCACGTTGGGTGCCGGCGTGGGAGATTCGGTAAAGGCCCCAGCGTCGGCTGAGAAATCCCGGCGACGAGCGAGGATGCATAACGCTACAGAGGTAAGCTGCGGGGTCTAGGCGCCGAGGCATTTATCTACCCGCCAACCCCCGTCAGCTTCACCGGGTTCGTTAGACATTGGGTGCCGGAAATCGCTGCAGCATCTACCGGAACGCTGATACCGGACGTGGTCCGACAGTTCTGGCAGCGTCCGTCAGGGGAGCGGTCGTTTACGGGATTATCAGATACCGAATGGTGGCGGCGAATGTCCACCTGGGTCGAGTTCCGGCGCTTACGAAACGGCGGCCGCCTTCTGCCCCGACCGACCACCGCGAATTCAGCTTTCCCAACTCAAAGCCTGCCAGGACGGTGGCGCCGGCCTTCCACTTGGTACCGTTGTAGGGGCAACCACTACCGGTGCCGCTAAGTGTACTTGGATAGCACCGGTGATCCCCGACGAGCACGTCCAGATACGCCTTGGTGTCTGGATTCGACAGGAAGTCGAATCTCGTGCCCCACCAGTATGCGTTCTCAACGGCGGCGAGGCCCTCAGCGCGCGCCACGAGGCCGAACCGTGAGACCAGCATGGCCTGGAGTTCCGCGCCGATGCCGTGGCGAGCGCCGTATACGGCGCCAGATATTTGCGGTGTGGCCTGCGCCTGAAGGCGTGTGGCGGACCCGCCTCCGGAAAGGGCGACGAGCGCGAGGCAGACTGGAGCAAAGCCGGCCGTGACTCGAGTAAGCATGGGTTGCCGACATTGAGTGCGGGGACTGTTAACGAACACGGCCAATCACCGGCAAGCGGCGTGCGTCAAGAGCTGCGAGATGTCTAACGCGATGTGGGTAAGCTGCGCGCTTTGCCGGGTGCGATGCGCTGGTCAATCCTGGTCAATCCCGGCGCGTCACTCCAGACCGGCGCGCGCGACAGCTTCACCCAGCTGTTAGGCCGAACGCCGCCGTTTGAGGCGGCTGGCACGTTTGGCGATCGCCGCGAGCTCTCGAAGGGCCTCATTGACCGCTTCCGAGGTGGGAAAGAGTTCGCGAAGCTCAGGGTCGAGAACGACGACGTTCGTTCCCTCCGCATATCTTGTGGCGGTGGTTCCGCGGACCGCCTTGGAGAAGTCATAGTCCGGCTGGAGCGAATCGCGGTCCGGATCCTGTCGCTCTCTACTCTTCGTTTTCTTCGTAGTCATGTCGTTCGCGCCGAGTGGCTTCGCGTGCGCTGATGATGCGTGTTCGCGGCGGTCGTTCCGCGTAGGCGACTACCAGAAGCCGGTGCCTCGACGACATCCCGAGAACGAGGAAGCGCTGCTCATCCGCAGAGTGTGCCGGGTCCGGCATGTTGAGCGAGAGCGGGTCGGCGAAGACGGTCACAGCCTCTTCGAACGAGACGCTGTGCTGCTTCAGGTTGCTTTCGGCTTTCGCGGAGTCCCACTCGAACTCGTAGCTCACACCGGCAATCTACTCGCTTGACCGGGAGGGGACAAAGCTTGCGCCAATCGAGCCGAGAGGGCCGGAGTGAGTACGGGCCGGCCCGTTCCGTGGCAGGAGCATTCGCGACTGCCGCTGGCCGGGCGGTGCCTGCGCGCGATCGCTGCCAGCCTTGGGCTCGGCGCTTGTCATCGCCAGTCTGTCAGAAGCGGATCGCTATCATGCGCCAACTCACGACTCATCCTGACGTTGACGCCTCCACGGCCGGCCAGCGGAACAATCCCAACCCGGTAGCAGGCGGAGCGCTACCCGCGGCTTGTCCGGCCTAACGCTACAGAGGTAAGCTGCGGGGTCTAGGCGCCGAGGCATTTATCTACCCGCCAACCCCCGTCAGCTTCACCGGGTTCGTTAGACATTGGGTGCCGGAAATCGCTGCAGCATTGACCGGAACGCTGATACCGGACGTGGTCCGACAGTTCTGGCAGCGTCCGTCAGGGGAGCGGTCGTTTACGGGATTATCAGATACCGAATGGTGGCGGCGAATGTCCACCTGGGTCGAGTTCCGGCGCTTACGAAACGGCGGCCGCCTTCTGCCCCGACCGACCACCGCGAATTCAGCTTTCCCAACTCAAAGCCTGCCAGGACGGTGGCGCCGGCCTTCCACTTGGTACCGTTGTAGGGGCAACCACTACCGGTGCCGCTAAGTGTACTTGGATAGCACCGGTGATCCCCGACGAGCACGTCCAGATACGCCTTGGTGTCTGGATTCGACAGGAAGTCGAATCTCGTGCCCCACCAGTATGCGTTCTCAACGGCGGCGAGGCCCTCAGCGCGCGCCACGAGGCCGAACCGTGAGACCAGCATGGCCTGGAGTTCCGCGCCGATGCCGTGGCGAGCGCCGTATCGGCGCCAGATATTTGCGGTGTGGCCTGCGCCTGAAGGCGTGTGGCGGACCCGCCTCCGGAAAGGGCGACGAGCGCGAGGCAGACTGGAGCAAAGCCGGCCGTGACTCGAGTAAGCATGGGTTGCCGACATTGAGTGCGGGGACTGTTAACGAACACGGCCAATCACCGGCAAGCGGCGTGCGTCAAGAGCTGCGAGATGTCTAACGCTCAAGTTCAGCTGCGGAGGCGCGCGGCTGGAGCTAGGCTGCCGCGAGGTCGCCCGCGCGCCTCCGTCAGCTGCAACGATTCGTTAGATGGCAAGCGCCTTGTACTCGGCTTCGAATCGTGTCGCGAGCGCCGCGAGGAGATGACCCGTCTTAGATATTGCCGTCGCTAGGAAAGTTTCGATTTCCGCTCGACGCTCGGCAACGGCCCGATCTAGCTCTCGCTTTAGGTAATGAGGGGACACGATGCTGGGGTCGGATTGCATAACGAGCGCGAGGCCCTCCAGGTCGCCCCATCCTTCCTGCCGTAGCCGATGCTGATGAGCAATGGAGTTCCGCATTGGTCGCACAGTGTTGACATGCTTGTCCAGTGCCTTGACTGCGGCGCTGATCGCGCTACCTGCCACCCGAGAGTTCGTCGTGACCAAGTTCAACTTGCAGTCCTGTGGTCTGAATCCTAGTCGGCATACAGTATTCACGAGGATCAAAGCCCGATCAGACAGCGCCGTGCAACGGATGAACCAGTTCTCCAACTGGTAGACGAGAAACTCAAAGCGCGTGACCCCTGCGGCGCGGAGCCTTGGGGTAGCTCGGAAGCTGCTCAGAAACGCCGGCGTGAACGACATCTGGTGCAGGAGTTGTACTACCTCGGCGGATGCCATGAAGCAGTGGCGTAGGTAGGTCTCCTCGGGTCGGTCTTGCCGCGTAGGTACGAAGGGGCGCGACACGTCGGTTGTCTCGCGAATGTGATCCGCGATGAGGCCGGAGAGGCGACGGAAGAGCGGGTGCTCGTCGAGTGGAAGCCGGGATGCGCTCACGATTTGGTACAATGCTTGTTTGCCAGCTAACGCGATTTGGGTAAGCTGCGCGCCCTGAAGGCGCGGTCCGCTTCGGGGCGGCATTCTGACGCGGAGAGCGTGTCGGCTGAACATGCCAGCGCGTCAGCTTCAGCCGCCTGTTATGCATCCGGAAAATGGCTGGCCGGCAATCGTGCAGCGCCGCGGTGCTCACCCACCCACATGTCGAAGCTCGCCCGGGCCGATCCCGACGAGAGCTCGGTTGATTTCCGAGACGAGCGGCAACAAATGCAGCAATCGATTCGATGGAGCGTGAACAACCACGACACCGAACGGTTGACGGGCGACCGGCTGTTGGAACTCCAGATTCCGGTCCATGGTGACCAGCGCGTCAAAGCGGCCTGTTGCACGGCGAAGAAGCTCGCCGTTCCTGATGCCTGCCCAACCCAAGCCAAGCACCGACTCAACAGCGTGGCCCGAGAACTCGGCCGCGAGACCGACGGGCATGTTTTCGTCAAGCAGTACGCGCAAGGCCCAAGAGCGAATCGCGTGCGAGTTCGAGGGCGATCAACGCCTGTTCGCGCCTCACGGATGGAAATTGGCGGAGAAACTCATCCAGAGTCTCGCCGCCCTCCAGGTAGTCGAAGAGCGATTGAACGGGTACGCGCGTGCCGACGAAGACCGGTGTCCCACCAAGGATCTCGGGGTCGCTATGGACAACGTTTGCTGTTGACGGCATGCTATTCTCCTGCGACAGGTGCCCTCTCCTACCCACCGGTCCACGTTGGGTGCCGGCGTGGGAGATTCGGTAAAGGCCCCAGCGTCGGCTGAAATCCCGGCGACGAGCGAGGATGCATAACTGAGCGCGCTTCTGCTGCGGGGCGCGGCGGCCCCGCTTCCCTATTCAAGGGTACTCCTTCGGCCGGCCGCCGCGAACTGGCAGCAGCAAGCGCTGGTTAGGCGACGATACTGCGCAGCCGATTCCTCTTCCCAGCCATCATGGCCGCTTCGCCCAACGGGCGCCATTCCACTCCCAAAGATCAGTGCTGTAAAGAACGAAACGCCGGCGATCGGAATCATACGCAACGGCAGGAACACTATTCCCCTCGGGCCGCAACGACGGTGACACGGTGACCCAGGTGCCATCCGGCTTCCGCGTGTGCACCAGCGGCGTGGAGAGCCAATCAGCCGCTCTCTGATAGATGTATATCGTGCCGTCAGGCGCGCTCACGGCGGGTTGCAAGCTGGTCAGTGCGGGGCCAATTTCGCGACGCCTCCAGGCGCTTCCGTTCAACTCCCACGTCAACGCCGGAATGGAATCAGATGATCGTCCCGATTGCATGTTCACAATGGTGAGATCGCCGGTGGGCGAGGCGGCCAGCACGGCAGGAAATACCAGCCCGACCTCGGGTCCAGCGCTACCCCGGGTATTCCATTTGCGACCGTCCCATTCAATCACGTCTCGCCGGGGGCCACTATTGTTGAGCCCGCCGAAGGCCACGACGCGACGACGCGCTGGGTCGTACGTCGCAGCAGCGTGCAACAGCGTCAAAGTATCGCTGACTATCTGGTGCCACCGGACGCCGTCCCACTCCCACATGTCGCTAAGTATGCCGTCGCGCCGCCCGCCGAACATGACCATGCGCTGGCGTGCAGCATTGAACACCAAATTGTGAAATGCCCGGCCGCTGGGCGCGAGACCGTCTGACGGAATCAGCTGACGCCACGAGCGTCCGTTCCACGCCCACAGATCGCTTGGGAAGCTCTTACCATCCGATGCGATGCCGCCAAACAGTACCATCTCCTTACGCATGGCATCATAGGCGAGAGCGGCGCCTGATCGACCGGCGGGAGATCGCGCTTGGGCCTCACGTTGAAGGGTCGCTATCGCGATAGCGTCTACATTGACACGCTGGGCCTGATTTGCGGCGGCGGCTGTCGCCGCAGCGCTTAGCCACACGAACGGTCGGAGGGAGCCAAGAATGCCCATGCATGTCCTTCTGGACGAAGATGACAAGTCGCCTAACGCAATGTGGGTAAGCTGCGCGCCATCCCGGGCGCGACCTGCCTGTCGGGCACCACAGGCAGTGGCGCCAAGCGACAAAGGTCACCCGCGCGGCAGCTTCACCCGCGTGTTAGAACGCTTTCTCAGCTTCGGGTCGGTGACGGCCGGCGGGTACGGTATCTCGGAATGTTGCGAAGCACGGAGGCTTCCGAACGCTCCGCATGATAGAGATCCCAGCGGGTCTGCAGATTCAACCAGAAGCCGCTGCTCATGTCGAAGAAATGCCCCAGTCGCACAGCCGTGCTGGGCGTGATTCCTCGCCGTCCATTCACGATCTCGTTGATACGCTGGTACGGTACATTGATCGCGTCGGCGAGATCGCGCTGGCTTAGCCCCATAGGCTTGAGAAACTCCTCGAGGAGCATCTCACCCGGGTGAATGGGCGCGCGGTGCGTGGGGATCCGAACCATGGGAATTCTCAGTGGTAGTCAGCGATCTCGACGTCCTCGGGCCCCGGCTCTGCCCAGTGGAAGCAGATCCGGAACTGATCGTTGATGCGAATGCTGTGCTGCCCTGCACGGTGACCCTTGAGCTGCTCCAGCCGGTTTCCAGGCGGCACGCGGAGGTCCTGAAGGGTCTCGGCGGAATCGAGCGCTTCCAGCTTGCGCCGCGCAACCCGCCACAATTCCTGCGGAAGTGTCCGGCGAGCCGCGCGCGTGGTCCGACCGTTGAAGATGTCCTCCGTCGCCACATCTTGGAACGACCGGATCATGGGGTCAGTATAGCCCGACTGTCATGCTACGCGCAATCCCTGATCGTTTGCGCCTGCCTCAGGCGTTCTAACGCTCGTGGGTAAGCTGCGCGCTGCTGGCAGGCGCTACTCGCCAGCTTGGCTTTTGCACTTCATCGCGGGATGCGCCGACAGCCGTTGCGCGACAGCTTCACCTGCCTGTTATGCTGCGGACCCGAGTAACGCTCTCGTCCGCGCTCCGCCTTGCGGCAAGCCAAAGAGTGCTCAGCCGATCTCTGGAATGGACAGGTTTCGGCAGATCTTGCGCGCAAGCAGGTTCGAGATTTCGGTGTGACGTGGCACCGCTTCCACGGCACCGGTGACGGGATTCAGCCAAAGGGAGTGAGATCGTCCTTCGCGCTTCAGAACGCAGCCGTGAAGCCTCAGGTGCTTCAGCAGGGCACTCCGCTTCACGGACGGACGCCTTGTCTACGCAGCGCCGCGGATGTTGACAGTAATCGTTTCGCGTTCCGCATCCTCAGGAACGCCACGCAGCCCATCCTCGCGCCGGTCCTCGAGGATCAGAACGATGGCGTCGATGAGACTTGAACGTGCCTCGTCCTTCGTCCGACCCTGGCCGTTCGCTCCAGGGACCTCCGGACAGTACGCAACCACCCAGTCCTGGTCGTGCTCGAATACGGCGGTGAACTCGTTTCGCATGAGTCCTCGGCGTTCATTTTCCGATCACACCACAGGCAAGCTAATCAGCCCCAATCTGGATGTCGACTCGATCTGGGGCGGTCGGAAAACGGGCCAGGACCAGATCGCTGTTTCCGACGCAGGCTCCGAGTTACTGCCACCGGAAGCACCCATCGAGTTGGAACGCGGTCGTAGTCGCGCAACGGCCGACGTGCGTCTAACCGCAGCATAACGCATTCTGTACTGCATGGATTGAACGGAATGATCGAGTCGCTTCCTGCGAGGCGCGCAAGCTCTCGACCTCACCCCCAAAGCTAGCAACCCCACCACGCCCGCGGTCTAACCGTCACGCCCGCGAACGCAAGCCTGCGAACCGGCCCAGACACACGACAAGACGCAATCCGGTATATGCTGCGTGCTGAGCGCCATTACTTCAGCCGGTCCAGCGGACTGATCACCCCGCCCGCGCCGCGATTGAGAACGTGAGTGTAGATCATTGTAGTACGAACGTTCCGATGACCCAGCAACTCCTGGATCGTGCGAATGTCGTAGCCATCCTCGAGCAGATGCGTGGCGAAGGAGTGGCGGAATGTGTGGCAGGTGACGCGCTTGCCAATCTTCACCCGCCGCGCAGCGGCCAAGACCTCGCGCTGGACGGCGGTCTCGTGCAGATGATGGCGGTGCTGCTGGCCGGTCGCCGGATCGGTGTACGTCCTCGCGGCGGGAAACAGGTACTGCCAGCCGGGGTCGCGGGCTGCGCCGGGAGACTTGCGCGCGAACGCGCCGGGCAGCGAAACCCAGCCGCCGCCGCCGGCGAGATCGCGCTCGTGACGCGTGCGGACGCGGGTCGTCTGCTTGTGCAGAGGCTCGGCGAGGGCGGCCGGGAGGATGGCGATCCGGTCGTGGCCGCCCTTGCCGCCACGCACGGCGATCTCGCCACGCTCGAAGGCGAGGTCCTTGACGCGGATCGAGAGCGCTTCCATCAGCCGGAGGCCGGCGCCGTAGAGGAGGCGGGTCACCAGTCGCGATGGGCCCTGCACTTCGTCGAGTACCAGACGCACTTCGGCGCGTGACAGGACGATGGGCAACCGCAACGGCCGCTGCGGCCGGATCACGCCTTCGGGCACAACGATCGGCAGACGGAGCACCTGCTCGTAGAGGAACAGCAGAGCACTCGCCGCCTGCCGCTGCGTCGACGCGCTCATGCGCTGCTCGGCGGCGAGGTGCGTGAGGAACGCGCAAACGGCGGGGCCGTCCAGCTCGCGGGGGTGACGCTTCCCGTGGAAGAGCACGAAACGACGGACCCAGCCGGAATACGCTTCCACGGTGCGGTCGCTGAACTGCCGCGCGCGGCACGCAGCCGCGACCTGTTCGAGAAGCTTCGGTCCGTCACGGACGACTGGGCGCTTCGGTAGGTCCCGGCCGTCTTCCATGCTCACTCCCCCGGCACGCGCGGTGACGCAGGCGACTGTGACACACGCGGCGGGGCAGAACCATGGGTGAACGGGCCGCACGCTCCTTGGCTCCGTCAATTACAGCCACGCGCGGAGCACCGGGGCGCCGCCGACAGCTGCACGAGGGGAGCGAGCCCGGGGGATCGGCGCGACGGAATGGAGCGACACGCCCGTTCGTCGATCCTGGGGTGGACGCGGCGAGCGTCCGGGGGTTCACCCGAATGTGCGCTTGAGCCGGGGCAGCGGCAAGCGCCACCGGCCGGCCTCGCCGTCCACCCGCCGTCCGGTCCCGGCCGGCGCTCCCTCAGCGACTGCCCTTGGCCATTTTCCGCACGGCAACTCGGTCAGTCCCTGCGCGCAGCCTGCTCCGCCTCCCCTCAGCCACTGCGCTCAGCCACTGCGCTTGGCCACTCCGGTCGGTGAGCGGGGTCTCCTTGCCGTGGCCGGCCGGGGGTCGCAAGATCGGCCGGGGGCCGCGGCGGGGTCGGACCAGCGCTCCCGTGCGAGGGACGACGCTGCTCGTGCACGAACCTGCGCGTGGACGGAAGCAATGCACAGAACGACAGCCCGGGCGTCGCACGCGGGGTTCAATAACGAGCCGTTAGTGCTGTCGGCGGAGCCGCCGCGCTGGTTCGCCTGCCGCACGCGTCCGCGCGCGGAGAAGCGCGTCGAGCATCTGCTCGCGGAACGCGGCATTGAGGTGTACCTGCCGCGCATTGCGCGCGAACGACAGTGGGCGGACCGGCGCAGGGTGGTACAGTTCCCACTCTTTCCTGACTACGTGTTTGGCCGCTTTGCGACGGAGCAGATCCACCGCGTGCTGACGACGCCGGGCGTCGCCATGGTCGTGTACCACTCGGGACGGCCGGCGCCCATCCGCGATGCGGAGATCGAGAATCTCCGGCTGCTGGCGAGGGGGCTCGACGCGCTGCGCCAGGAGCCGGTCCCGCATCCGTTTCGCGAGCGTGACTGGGTGCGGGTGACGGACGGACCGTTCCTCGGGCTGAAGGGGGTCGTCACCCAGTTCCGCGGGCGGCGCCACGTCGTGGCAGGGGTGCGCACGCTCGGCCAGGGTATCGTTCTGTTCATCGAGAGCGGACTGCTCGAGAGCATCACGCCGGACGATTAACGTCACGTTTGGGGTCACCACGGGTGACCTGTTCACGCATTTCTCCACCGCTCCTCACACCGGAGGCGACAATGCCTTCACGCCGCGATTTCTTCGGCCGGCTGCTCGCCGGCGCCGCCATCACGCCACCCGCGTTCCGCAACGACTGGCTCTCGTTCGTGGAGAAGGCCACGTGTTTCGTCGATCAACGGTCGCCGGAAGAGGTGGCGCAGGACGAGGACTACTGGCAGGAAATCCAGCGCGCGTTCACGGTCGACCGCACCATCAACAACCTGAATAACGGCGGGGTCAGCCCTTCACCGCGCGTCGTCCAGGAAGCCATGGCCCGCTACCTCGCCATCTCCAATGAAGCGCCCGCCTACTCGATGTGGCAGCTGGTCGAGCCGCAGATCGAGAGCGTGCGCCAGCAGCTGGCCCGCAACTTCGGCTGCGATCCCGAGGAGATGGCGATCACGCGCAACGCCTCCGAGGCGCTCGAGATCGTGCAGCTCGGGTTACACCTCGAGAAAGGCGATGAAATCCTCACCACGAACCAGGACTACGGGCGCATGCTCACGACGTACGAGCAGCGCGCGCGGCGCGAAGGCATCACCCTCCGCCAGATCTCGTTCCCGGTGCCGCCGCCGTCGATGCAGGACCTGGTCGACCGCTTCGAGAAAGCGATCGGGCCGCGCACGAAGATCATCCACTGCTGCCACATCACGAACCTGACGGGTCAGATCTTTCCCATCCGGGACATCGTGCGCATGGCGAGGAGCCGGAACATCGAAGTGGTGGTGGATGGCGCGCATGCGTACGCACACTTCCCGTTCCAGCGGGACGATCTCGAGTGCGACTATTACGGAACCAGCCTGCACAAATGGCTGCTCGCTCCTCACGGCACGGGCTTCCTGTACGTCCGGCGCGAGAAGATCGCCAGCATCTGGCCGCTCATGGCGGCGCCACCGTCCATGGACACGAACATCCGCAAGTTCGAGGAGATCGGCACGCACCCGGCGGCGAATCACAACGCGATTGCGGAAGCACTGGTCTTCCACGAAGCCATTGGGGCGGAGCGCAAGGCGGCTCGGCTGCGCTACCTGCGAGACCGATGGATGCGACGACTCGAGGGCAAACCGCGTGTCAGGCTCTACACCTCCTTCGATCCCGCCATGTCGTGCGGCCTGGCGAACGTGGGCATCGATGGACTCGAGCCCGGCGCCATCGCCGACCACCTGTGGAAGACCCGTCGCATCTTCATCACACCGATCGTGCACAGTGAGTTCAAGGGCCTGCGCATCACGCCCAACGTCTATACCCGCATCGAAGAAGTCGACGATTTCGCCCTCGCGATGGAGGGCGTGCTGAAGCACGGACTGGCCTGACGACTGCGCGGTCGCGCCAGCCGTCCAGCCCAACCGGATTGCCGCCCCGGCGCTCCGCAGGAGCGCCGGAACCCCACGGGCCAATTACTCCGGCGCCCTGACCGTTCGGTACAGAGGACATCCGCCCGGCAGAAGCGTCTCGGACCGTCTTTGCGTTCTTGCGTTGTGCGCCACATTGCCATGCAGTCGGCTCGGATCCAGCGTCTATCGCGGTTCCTGTATAACGCAGCGAGACGGAAGCCAGCCTGCGTGCGCCCCAGCCGACGCGACCTTCCGACGTTCGTCATTTCCGTTCCGGCCACAACGCATGAACGCCAAGACGGTCCGGAGCGACATATCGCCAACCGACGGCGGCGGTTGGTATAGCTCCTCGCGCTGTTCTTGGTGCTGTCAGGCAGTCCAAAACTCCCTTAGACTCTACAATGTGAGGCACGTAGCTGCGCAGCGCGGCGGCGAACGCGGGCTCGCCGATCTCGTGCGCGAGCAGGACGAGCACAGCCGGGCCACGCTGGAAGGTGGCGCTGCCGAACAGCGTGTTGAAGCGCGCCGGGTCCGCGGGCTGCATGGGTGCGGGCACGGGGGCCGCGGTGGCGGCGTCGAGCAGCGCATGGAACGCGCTGTCGCCCTGCGTGTGGCGGAACCACTGCCACGCCATGAGGACGGAGAGGCTCTCGTTCAGTCAGATGTCCTGCCATGCGTCGACCGACAGCGAATTGCCGAACCACTGGTGCGCGATCTCGTGCGCGAACACCTGTTCGCTCGCGTGATCGCCGGTGATCAGGTTGGCGCCGATGTGGCTGAGCGTCTGGGCCTCGCGGAACGACGGGCGCAGGAAGTCGAGAGCGCGTACTTCTCATCGGCGAACGGGTAGGGCCGAGCCGTTGCTCGTAGACGGAAACCACGTATCGGGCGGCAGCGGAGGCGGTCAGCGCGCAACGCACGTGGCCGGGCTCGCGCACACCGCGACTGGCAGATGTTACGGGTTCGATCACGCGGGCGCTGTCGAGGTTCATGGAGTCGCTCAACTCGAGCGCGAGATCCGCCTCGCCTGCCGGTGCCGACAGCGTGAGTCGGGCGACACCGTCGAAGCGATGGGCGGCCGGATCCACGGTGATGCGGAGATCAACGTAATGGAGCTTCCACGGCGTCGTCGCATTCACTGTGAGTGTATCATGACTCAGCAACAATGCAGCGATGGACCAGACCATTGCATGCTCCCGCGTGTGATCCAAATGCCGGCGACTCCGGGCCCAAGCAGTGCGCCCGCGAAGCACGCGCGGCGATAACAGCAGTGTTGCCCAACAGTGGCGTGTCGCGTTCGCGCGCGCGTGTTCTGTGTGATGGATGTCGTGTGGCGGGCCGTGAACGCAGTGCAGCGCCGGTGACAACGCGAAGACCACGTCGGAAGACAGACTGTGCAGATCGAACGGAGTGACGCGTCGCCGCGCTACCGGCGCAACAATCCACCACTCATGCTCACGCTGGAACGTGACGGAGCCGAGTCGCTCGTCCGGCAGATTCATGCGGCGATCCGCGAAGCCATTCTGTCGGGTCGACTCGCGGGCGGAATGCGCATCCCGCCGACGCGCGTGCTGGCACGGGATCTCGGGGTGGCGCGCACGACGGTGGTGCAGGCGTACGAACAGCTGCTGCTGGAGGGCTATCTGCGGGGCCGTGGATCGGCGGGCACTTTCGTCGTCGAACTGAGGCTGCCGCAGGCGGCCCAGCGCTCCGGTTTGCGGGCTGGTGCGACCGTCACGCTGCCGGTGACCGGCGCGGCGCCAGCGCCGCGGCCATTCCGCATTGGTGAGCCGGCGCTCGATCTGTTTCCCGTGAAGCTCTGGACGCGGCTGTGCACGCGACGGGCGCGCACGTCCGCGCGCGATTTTCTGACCTATGGTGACGGCGCCGGCTACTGGCCGTTGCGCCGCGCGATCGCCGACTACACGGCAGCGTCCCGCGCCGTGCGTGCATCAGCGGAGCAGGTGATCCTGGTGCGTGGCGCGCAGCAGGCGGTGGACATGATCGCACGCGAGCTGGTCGAGCCGGGCGACGAAGTCTGGTACGAGGACCCCGGGTATCTGGCGGCGCGACGCCTCTTCGAGCGCGCCGGTGCCCGCATTGTCCCGGTGCCAGTGGACGGCGAGGGTCTGGTAATCGGGGAAGGTTGCGCGCGTGCGCCATTGGCGAAGGTTGTGTACGTGGCGCCATCGCACCAGTTCCCTCTGGGCAGTGCGCTGTCACTCGAGCGGCGGCTGGCACTGCTGTCGTGGTCGGCGGGTGTGAATGCGTGGGTTGTTGAAGACGACTATGACAGCGAGTTCCGCTATCCTGGCCGCTCGTTCGCATCACTGCAGGGACTCGATCGTGCGGGTCGTGTGATCTATGTCGGCACGTTCAGCAAGACCGTGTTTCCTGCGCTGCGCCTGGGTTACCTCATTGTGCCGCCGGAACTGGTCGACCGTTTTGGCGCGGCACGTCGCACTCTGGACTGTCTGGCCCCGACGCTGGAGCAGGCGGTGCTCACCGACTTCATTGAAGAGGGGCATTTCACGCGGCATTTGCGGCGCATGCGCAGTGCCTATCGCGAGCGTCAGCAGGCGCTGCTCGCTGCGGCGCAAGCCGAGTTAGCGGACCTGATGGTCGTCGAGCCGGCCGATGCGGGAATGCACGTGATCGCGTGGCTGCCGGGCGAGAAGAACAGCGATCGTGCGGTCGCCGCGCAGGCATTGGCCCGAGGCATTGAGGTCCAGCCGCTGTCTGCGTACTGCATGCGCGCAGCGCCGGGGCCCGCGCTGCTGCTCGGCTTTGCCTGCGTCCGCCCCGACGCCATGACGCCGGCCTTGCGCACGCTTCGCTCCATCCTGCAACACGCAGGACGCATTGCCGGGTCGGACCCGCATTGATCCTCCTCCCTTCCGGCCGGTTGCGGGCGCCGTGGCCCTGAAGTCAACACCGCATGGGCAGCTGTTGCACCGGCACACAATTCTCGCCAACGACGACATGGCCATGACGGGCGACTCATCGCCCAAGTGATGGACTTTGCCAGCCAGCGTTGTGTTCCTTCTTGCAGGCCAGGCTGTCGGACCAGCATTGAATTCTCTCCTTCAGACCCGGATTGCCATGGGTACGACGCCAGGGGACAGGCAACGTGGTCAGTCGATCCGCGTGGGGGTCGCAGGCATGCCAGGGTGCAGCGAAAGGAAAGAACGCCAAGACGGTCCGGGCATGCGACCCGCCAATGCCCGGACCTGCTGCCAGATCGTAGCCTCGAGGCCGCCGGGATCCGGCAGGGTCGACGCCGGGTCCTGGCTCCGGGCACCGTCATGGCTCCAGACCCGCTGCGGCACCGCTCGAGAGAGGACATGGCCGCAAGTCGAGGCGGGACCGGGCCGCCTGTAGAGACGCCGTGCGTGTCAGAGCCCCAGGGTTTGGCCCCCGCGGGCAAGGTAGCGGGGGTACGGGCAGGGTGCCGGGATAGACGGAGCGTCGCACCAACGCTATCGGCGGGTGGAGCGTCAATCCATCTCCAGCACGCAATGCATGCAAAGCGCGCCGCAGGCGGGGCGAAGCGCTTGCTTGACATGACGGAATCAATGACAGACAATGCGAACATGTGGCCGGACCGGTGACGCGCCGCAGCGGCCGGTCGCGGGTCTGCCACGCATTAGGTTGCAGCAGCGTCCTTCCTCCTCCATCAGGATTCGTTATGCGAGCTATTTCGATCTGGGCCGCGACGGCCTTGCTCGCGGTTGGTGCGTGCTCGCACCAATCGGCGCCTCCCCCGGCTCCGGCGCCGCAGGCAGCGGGTCGGGGGCGGCAGGCGGCAGCACCTCCACCGCAGTCGGAAAATCCTGAAACACCGGCCGGCAATTTCGGGCAGCGAGGCGGGCGTGGTGGACAGGGTGGCGGCGGTGGCGGTGCGCTGGCGGAGCCGAATCCGCAGCCGTACGCGCGTGTCGTGACGAGCGACATGCAGACGCGTTCCGGCCTGTTCAAGGTGCACCACTCGGGCACCAAGTTCCTGTTCGAGATCCCGCGCGATCAGCTGGACAGGGACCAGCTGCTGGTGACGGAGATCGCGAAGACGGTGCTGGGCTCGGGCTACGGCGGCCAGGCGATCAGCAATCGCGTCTACCGCTGGGAGCGGCGCGACAACCGCGTGTACCTGCGCAGTGTGTCGTTCGAGGCGATGGCGGATCCGGGCACACCCGAGTATCGCGCGGTGCAGGACGCCAACGTGAATCCGATCATTGCGGTGTTCAACGTCGAGTCGTTCGGGCCGGACAGCTCGATGGTGATCGACGTGTCCCGCCTGTTCACGCAGCCGCCGCCCGAGCTGAGCCCGGGCGGACGCATTCCGGGCAACGTGGATGCCACGCGTTCCTGGATCGACGCCGCGGTGCCCTTCCCGGATAACGTGAATGTCAGCGCAACGCTGACGTTCGCGCAGCAGGGTGGCGGTGGTGCCGGCCGGGGCGCGGCAGCGCCGGCGGGTGGCCGTGGCGGCGCGACCAACAACAATCCGTCCAACACTGTCGTTATGAGCTGGAGCTTCCACAAGCTGCCCGACACACCCATGCAGCCCCGGCTCTGCGATGATCGCGTGGGCTATTTCCAGGAGACCTACACGGACTACACGGAGACGGGTGACCGCGTGCGCGAGCGCTGCTTCATCACGCGCTATCGCCTGGAGAAGAAGGATCCGAGCGCGGCACTTTCGGAGCCGGTGAAGCAGATCGTCTACTACATTGATCCGGCCACACCCAAGCGCTGGGTGCCGTGGCTCAAGAAGGCGATCGAGGACTGGCAGCCCGCGTTCGAGGCGGCCGGCTTCAAGAATGCGATCGTGGCGAAGGATGCGCCGACTGATCCCGACTGGTCGCCGGAAGATGCGCGCTACTCGGTGGTGCGCTGGCTGCCGTCCACGACGGAGAACGCATCGGGCCCGAACGTGCACGATCCGCGCTCCGGCGAGATCCTCGAAGCGCACATCCAGTTCTACCAGAACGTCGAGAACCTGCAGAACGCATGGTACTTCACGCAGGCGTCGGCGGTGGATCCGCGGGCCAGGAAGTTCCCGTACCCGGACTCGCTGATGGGGCGGCTGCTCGAGTACGTGCTGGCGCACGAGGTGGGTCACACGCTGGGCTTCCAGCACAACATGGTGGCCAGCTCGAACTACCCGGTCGACTCGCTGCGCAGCCCGACGTTCCTGGCAAAGTGGGGACACACACCCACGCTGATGGACTACTCGCGTTTCAACTATCTCGTGCAGCCCGAGGATCACGTTCCCGTCGAGCTGCTGACGCCGGGCATCGGCGTGTACGACAAGTGGGCCGTAATGTGGGGTTACAAGCCGATTCCGGAAGCGACGCCCGAGAGCGAGCGCACGCAGCTCGATCAGTGGGCGCGCGAGCAGGACACGAAGCCGTACCTGCGCTTCTCGACGGCCAACTCGGCGGGCACCGACCCGGGCGAAGAGACCGAGGCTGTGGGTGATGCCGACGCCGTGAAGGCCACGGGCTGGGGCATCAAGAACATCAAGCGTGAGGTGGCGTACCTGATTCCGGCCACCACCAAGCCAACCGAGAATTACGACGATCTGCGTGACCTGTACGGTCGCCTGATCGGTCAGTGGCGCACCGAGCTGGCGCACGTCACGAACATCGTGGGCGGCGTCGACTCACAGGACAAGTACGGCAGTCAGCAGGGCGTGGTGTTCTCGCCGGTGAGCAAGCCGCAGCAGAAGGCAGCGGTGGATTTCCTGAACGAGAACGCTTTCCAGACGCCCGGCTTCTTCCTGGTCGACGACGTGCTGCGACGCATTGAGCCGAGCGGCGAAGTCGCGCGCATCGTAAGTGCGCAATCCGGCATCCTGAATCAGCTGCTGCAGAACGGGAAGCTGATGCGCATGAGCGAGTTCGAGTCCAACACTGCCGCATACTACCCGATAACAGAGCTGTTGCACGACGTGCGCGGCGGCCTGTTCAGTGAGCTCAAGAGCGGCGGCAACATCGACGTGTACCGCCGTTCGCTGCAGCGTGCCTACATCGAGAACCTGAATCAGAAGCTGAATCCCCCGCCCGCGAACGCGGCAGCCGCCGGTCGTGCGGGTGGTGGCGGCCGGGGCGGTCGTGGTGGTGGCCCGCAGCTGGATCCCAAGCTGTCGGACATCAATGCGGCGGCGCGCGCCGAACTGACATTGCTGGACAACGACATCAAGGGCGCCATCCCGAAGACGTCCGGCATGACCCGGGCGCATCTCGAGGATCTGCGGCACCGCATTGCCGAGGCGTTGAAGGGCAAGGCTGCATCCGCAGACGAGGGCGGCGAAGAAGGCGGCTGAGCCCGGGCCCGGCGGGCTGGCTGCCCGCCGCCGGCAGTAAGGAAAACGGCCGGTCGCGGGTTCGCGGCCGGCCGGTTTGTCTTCGGACCGTCTTGGCGTTCTTGGGTTATGGCCGTTTCAGCAATGCAGCGGTGGTCTGAATCGGGGCCTGACCGTGACAGGACCCAAGTATACGCATCGCATTCTAACGCCGTGGCGCCGCATTGCCATAGCGCGTCGTAGCAGGCGCATGCGCTGCGGTGCTTTGGCCGCGCCTGGTCCAGCGTCCGGCATGGCTGAATGTGTACTTTGCCAAGAACGCCAAGACGGTCCGACGGCTGGAGACACCATTGCGACGGCTGGAAGGACCAGCATTCGTCTGCCAGGGCCACTCCGCCATATTGCGCCGTGACCCCGCGGACGGGCACTGAGCCGCGCATTTCCGAGCTCCTCTAACGGAGTGTCAGTTGACGCGTCGGGTACTCAACCTGCTGGCTGCCCTGCTTGCCCTGCTGGTCGCCGGACCCGCACACGGACAGGAGCACGAACTCGCGGGCTACTGGCGGGAACTGCAGCAGGCGACGACGCCGGCCGCTCTCGCACGCGTGCATCCGCCCGCAGCGATCCGCAGAGGCATTGACGTCGATGTTGTACGGGCATTGGCGCTCGTGCGGCACTACGACTTGACGTACAACACGGCTGACGCGCACGAGGCTGTGCGGGTGCTGCGGCGCGCAGTCGCGGCCTCGTCTGCGGATGCGTGGGCGCACTTCGGTCTGGGCGTGGCGCTGGCGAGGGGGCCCGATCTGCGCGTACGCGCCTATGCCGATCGTTCCATCTACTTCGTGGATCCCCACAGCAGGGCGGCCGCTGACGCGGCGCCCGAGCTGCGCCGCGCGCTCGAGCTGGATGCGTCGCTCGATGCGGCGGCGCTGGAGCTGGGCAGTCTGGCGCTGGATCTCGGTGACGCGAAGCTCATGCACGAGGCCGCGCGGGCGCTGGGCACACCTCGACGACGGCTCAATGGTCCGGCGCTGCTGCTGGCGGCCCGAATGCAGAATCGCATGGGCGAACACGATGCTGCCATCGCTCTGGCAGAAGCAGCATTGGCGCACGGCGCGAACGCCTCGGAGGCAAGACATGCGCTGGCCATCGCGCAATTCGACGCGGGGATTGATGACGCGGCGGCCGCGGACAGCTATTTCGCGGGCATCGATGCTCTTACCGAGGCGGGCGCAACAGTCTATTACCAGCCGCTGCGTGCTCTGGTCACGCCGCGCGAGGCGGCGAGCTGGGCAGCTGCCGATCTGACACAGCGCAGGGATTGGCTGCGTCGCTTCTGGAACACGCGTGCGGCGCTGGCGGGTGTGCCCGTGCGTGAGCGGCTGGGTGCGCATTTCCGCCGCCTGGCAGACGCGGCCGATGCGTCGGTTGGCAAACCGATGATGGGTGCGCGTGCGGCCGGCGACGGGCTGGGCGATGTGCGCCAACTGGGCGTTGCCGACATGAGCATGCTGACGCTCGTGCGGGACGGTGACGCGGACCGTGTCGCCCGACTCACGTACTGTGGTCCCGGCATCGACAGTCTGCCGCCGGCACTGCAGCCCAGCCCGGACGCCTGCATGCAGACTCCTGAGGGTCGCTCCCGCGCGCGTCAGCTGCGCGAACCGGGCGGGCGGCTGCGCATGGCGCAGGCGCAGAATCGCGCCTTGCGCGGCGAGTGGTATTACCCGCCATACAGCACGCATTCTGGCGCTGGCCTGGGAAGCGTTGCAGTTCCGCGGCGCCGATGGACTCGCGCAAGTGGTCGCGGCCGTGGCTGTGCCGGCGGCATTGGCCGAGGCGTTGCGTGATGCGCACGGCAATTTCGCCGCCACGGTGTCGCTCGATCTGGCGGACACGACCGACGGCTGGGTGCGCACTACCCGCACGCCGCAGCAGTTCCGGGGCACCGAGCTGGCTCCTGACGCGCTGTTATTGTTCCACACGGTGACAGTGGCGCCCGCGGGCGCAGCCGTGGCCCTGCGCGTCGGCCTGGAAAGCGACGGTCGCGAGGCGGGGCGCATTGTCGCCGGCCAGATCGATGTGCGCACCTTCCCGCCGGACAGCCTGACGGCCAGCGATATCGTCATCTCGCCGCGCGACGGCGCAGGCTCGTTCACACGCGGGGATGTGCATCTGTCACTGGCGCCGCAGCGGGTGTACCGACCGGGCGAGAGCTTCACGCTCTACTACGAGCTGTACGGCCTGCAGGCGGGCAGCAGCTATGACACGGAGTTGGAGATCGAGCCGCTGGCTGGGGGTGTCTTCGACCGGCTGCGCTCCGTATTCGGCCGGCAGCACGCATTGCGCTTCAGCTTCCGCGAGCAGGCGGGTGCGCCGGATCCCGTGTTCGGCGTGCAGCAGACGCGCGTGGTCGATGGCAGTGCGCTCACACCCGGCGCCCACCGCATCCGCATCACGGTCATGGACCGGGCCACGGGGCGGCGGGTGGTGGTGGAGCGCGTGCTGGAGATCGCCACCGGGTAGGCTCGAGCCCGGTCATGTCTACAGCGATGTCATTGTCCGGACCCGCGCCTGCGCAGCGGTACGAGCCATTACGACTGCCGGTCGAGGCGGGGATCGATGATGATCTTGAGCGACTGCTGCGCCTCCAGCATCAGCGCGAACCCGCGCTGAATCCCGGCCAGCGGCAATGTATGCGTCACCATCTGCTGGAATGCTGCGCAGTTGCCGGCGATGGCGGCGAGTGCTTCCGCGAGATCGCGCGGCGCAGCGCCGTAGGTGCTGGTCAGCGTGACATCATTGCGCCAGAAGAGTGTATCGAACGGGATCGGCAGGCGGACGTCCGGACCCATGGGCGCGAAGAACAGCACACTGCCGCCGCGGTCGACTGCGTTCAGCGCCTGATCGATGGCGGCGGGGGCACCCGTCGTGGCAATCACGTAATCGGCGCCCTGCCCGAGCGTGTCGCGCACCGTCTGCGCCACCGGCGCACGCGCATCCAGCACGAGGTCGGCGCCCAGTGTTTCGGCGAACCGGCGACGGGCGGGCTGCGGATCCGTCATGATGACGCGGCCCGCGCCGCGCAACCGGGCCGCGAGCAGGTGCAGGCAGCCCGACACGCCACACCCCAGAATGAGGACGCTGGCGCCCTCACTAACGCCGAGCTTGCGCTGGCCGCGCAGCGCACAGCCAAACGGTTCCGTGAAGCTGGCCGCAGCGTCGGAGACATGGTCGGGAATCGCCAGTGTGCCGCGCTGCACGTTGATCGCGGGCAGACGGATGTAGTCGGCGAAACCGCCCGGGTCCCAGTTGGTGTGGCGCAGCAGCTCGCACATGGTCTCGCGACCACTGGCGCAATACGCGCACGCGAAGCAGGGCACGTGGTGCGTGGCGACGACGCGGGTACCTTCGGGGAAGCGATCGACGCCGGGCCCGCGCGCGACCACGCGACCGGCCACTTCATGCCCGAGGATCAGCGGTGCTTTCGGCAGACGATACCATTCCAGCAGGTCGCTGCCGCAGATGCCGCTGGCGAGCACCTCGATCAGCAGTTCGCCGTCGCCTGTCGCAGGCATCGGGCGTGTCTCAACGCGCACGTCGCGGTTGTTGTGATAGACCGCGACCCGGTTCAGGCGGGGAAGCGGCATGCACTCACACGGGCTGCGGCGCTCCGCCGTGCGTCAGCTCGAGCAGCATCTCGTGCGCCTCACCCACGCTCGCACCATTGTGCACGATCGCGCGCAGCGCGCGGATCATGGGCACCGGGTGCGGCGACTGCCACACATTGCGGCCCATGTCCACACCCACCGCACCCTGCTGCAGCGCACTGTGCGCCAGCTCCAGCGCATCGAGAACGGTGTTGAGCTTCGGGCCGCCGGCGATCACGACCGGAATCGGGCACGAACCGGTGACGTGCTCGAAGCCCTCGCAGTAGTACGTCTTCACGAATGTCGCACCCAGCTCCGCGACAATGCGGCAGCAGAGGCCGAGGTAGCGTGCGTCGCGCTTCTCCAGCTCCTTTCCCACAGCGGTCACGGCGAGCACGGGCATGGATACGTCGAGGGCCTCATTGACCAGGCGGGCGAGGTTGGTGAGCGTCTGCTGCTCGTGGGCCGAGCCGACGAACACGGACATGGCGACGGCACTGGCGTTGAGGCGCACCGCGTCGCGCACCGAGGTCGTTAAGTCTTCGTTAGAGAGGTCTTCGCCGACAATGCTGGAGCCGCCCGATACGCGCAACACGACGGGCACGTCCTCACCCGGAGCGATGCAGTTGCGCAGCACGCCGCGTGTGAGCATGAGCGCGTCGGCATGGGGAATCAGCGGTGCCACCGTGTCGCCCGGTTTCTCCAGTCCATGGATCGGTCCGAGAAAATAGCCGTGATCCACGGCGAGCATGACAGTGCGTCCGTCGGCCGGCTTGATGATGCGGCCCAGTCGGTTGGCGAGGCCCCAGTCCATGTTTCGCTCCTTGTGAGTGACTGAAGTTAGGTGACGGAGGCGGTCCGGGCGAGGCCATCGTGGCGGGCAGGTGGGGGGCGGGGTTAGTGTGGGCCTGGCTCCACGCTCCGTTGTCCCTCGTCCCCGGCACCGAAAAAGAGAAGGCTGGCAGCCATGCGCACCATTGACCGTAACCGTGCAGCAGCGGAACCGATTGCAGGCGACGACGGGTCGACGATGTGTCGTCGCATGGACGGAGCCCGGCAGGGCCGGCTTACAGGCAGGCATCACGCGCGTGCAAGCGCGTGCGCGGTGCTCGCGGTCGCGGCTGCGTGCGCTGGAACGGAGGGCACGAGGCGCGCGGGCGTGCAGGTAGTCGACAGCGCGGGCGTGCAGCTGGTGCGCAACCTGTACGCCGGCTTCGACACCGCGGCGATCCAGCCCATTGAGGATCTGCGCATTGGCCAGGTGGACGGGCCCGAGGCGTATCAATTCTTCCGCATCAACGGGATCGCGGTTGATGATCTCGGCCGCATTCTTGTTGCGAATGGCGGCAGCGCATTGGTGCGTGAATACGATGCGCAGGGCCACTGGCTGCGCGACATTGGGAGCAAAGGCAACGGGCCCGGCGAATTCACATTGGTGAACGCGGTCGCGATCTGGAAGGACACGCTGGGCGTTTCCGATGGACAGCGCCTGCGCTTCGCGTTGTTCGACACGGCCGGTCACTTCCTGTCGCAATTCCCGTTGGCGCTGCCCGACAATCGCGTAGCCTATCCGCTGGGCGGCAGCGAGGAGGGCTGGTCCGTGTGGTTCGTGCCGTTCGGCGGCCCGCGCAAGCCGCCAACACCCGGAACCGTGACGCGCGACACCACGCGCGTCGGTCGTGTCGACATGCACGTGCTGGCCACGGCATACACAGACCCGGCGCGGCTGGACGCCGCACTGCGCGGCCGGTTGTCGTGGGAGAACGGTCCAATCAAGTATGCGCAGACCGCGGAAGGCGTGGGGGGATACCCCGAGCTGTTTGCGCAGGGCGTGTGGTGGGGGCTCGACGGCAGCGGCCGCTTCTGGCTGAATCCGGGTTATCCCTACCGCATTTACGTCCATGATCTCGACGGCCGACTCACGCGCGTCATTTCGCGCGCGTTCAGGGAAGTCGCGGTGACGGAAGCGCACGTCGACGAGTACGTCCGCCGCGTGGCGGCAGCACCCCGCTCGCGCCCCGGCGCGTATGATCCGCTGGTCACGGCGAAGAGGTACCAGGCCAACGCTCCGCGCGCGCCGTTCTTTCCGCCCACGCGCCGCATTGACATCTCCGGCGACGGCGAGCTGTGGGTGCAGCGGCTGGACGTGCATTTCGACATTGCGAACTATGAGACCATCCCGGGAACGCCGCAGACGCCCTTCTACTACGATGTATTCGACCGCGATGGCCGCTATCGCGCGACCCTCCGCATGCCACCGGGTGTGTCGCCACGCTGGATCAGCCACGACGCCTTCGTCGGCATCCTGCGCGACGAGAACGATGTCGAGTTTGTCGTCAGGTACCGTTTGCAACAGGCTGGCGGATAGGCGACGCTTCGGGAGAGGCGTTTGCGCGCTTGGGCCGGCGCAGGCGACGTTGTGCCTGGATGCGCACCTGGTCGGCCTGCTGGGGGGCGTTCACAGCCGGGGCAACCGCCTGCCGCTGATTACCGACATGCTGTCGCTGCTCGAGTGTTCATTGCAGGCGACGATCACGCCTCCGTTCACTCCGAAGCGGCCCAGTTGCTGCAGCCGATGAGTCTCAACGCGCAACGACGGTTCCGCAGCCTGCCAACATTTGCCGATCAGCCGTACCCGGGCAGCAGCTTCAGAACGCGGGGAATCGGGATGGCCTCGACGCGGTGGTCGTCGCGCCCGACCATGGTGCGGGCGGCAAACAGCGCGTTAAGGATTGCCTCCTCGGTGGTCTGGACGGTGGCGTCAAAAAGCGGGTTCATGAGCGGATTCGCCAGGCTGCCGACACGCGCGACCGGCGTGGTCAGACCCGCGCCCGGGTTGGCGGTGGAGAAGGCGATGAAGATGTCGCCGGAGCCGTTCGCCGATGTGGCGCCCGTGCGCGCAATACCGAGCGGCACGCGCCGCGCGATGCGCTCCAGCTGGTGCGGCAGCAGCGGCGCATTGGTCGCCACGACCACGACGATGGAACCGAGCGTATCATCCGGGCGGCTGTCAGACGACGCATCTCCCTGCAGCAGCCGGCCAATGGGCACGCCATCAATGCGCAGCTGATCGCGCGTGCCGAAGTTGCACTGCGCCAGCACACCGAGTGTCCAGCCGCCAGCGGCAGACGTGAGCCGGCGGGAGGCAGTGCCGATGCCGCCCTTGAAGCCGTAACACATCATGCCCGTCCCACCGCCCACATTGCCCTCCACGACCGGCCCTGACGCGGCGTTATCGAGGGCCGCAAAGACGTGCTCGCGGCGCACATGGAAGCCGTTGACGTCGTTGAGCCAGCCGTCGTAGGTCTCGGCTACGACGGGCTGTGACCACGGCTGCAGCAGTGCCTCGCGCTCTACCTGCCACGCGATGATGGCATTGCGCACAACGCCCACGCTGTGCGTGTTGGTGATGGCCAGCGGCCCCTCGAGGAACCCCGATTCCCTGAGCCACAGCGCACCCGTCAGGTCGCCATTGCCGTTGAGCGCGTACCACGCGGCAAACACCGGGTCGCGCGGCGCTTCGCGTCTTGGCAGGATTGCGGTGACGCCGGTGCGCACGGGGCCCTGTCCAACAGTGAGTTTGCCCTCACCCGAAACGAGCGTAGTGTGGCCCACGGCGACACCGGCGACGTCGGTGATCGCGTTCCAGGGACCGGGCTCGCCGTCGAAGCGGACGCCCAGGTCGCGCGGGCGAGCCTCAGCGCGCTCCGGCACCGGCCCGCAGCCTCGTCCACATGCGATCGTACAGGCCGCGCGCCTCGCCGATGTCGCGCAGGAACTCGAGGTGCTGCAGGGTCGCGCTGTCCGGGTATACGCTGCGGTCGGCGCGCAGGGCGGGATCGATGCCCGCCATGGCTGCCGCATTGGGCGACGCGTAGCGCGTGAAATTCGAGAGGCGGGCGCCCACGCCGGCATCCAGGATGAAGTTGATGAACGCGGTCGCGAGCAGGGCGTGCGGCGCGCCTGTCGGAACAGCCATGTTATCGGTCCAGACGATCGAGCCCTCGCGCGGAATGACGAAACGGATACCGGGCACGTCCTCCTGCACCATGAGCACATCGCCGCTGTAGTTGTGTGCGACCACGGCATCACCACTGGCCAGCAGATCCTTCGCCGTGGCGAACGGCGAGTAGGTCAGGATGCGTGGTCGCTGCGCCTGCAGCAGTCGTTCGGCCGACGCCAGCTGCGTCGAATCCGTGCTGTTAGGCGAGAAGCCGAGGTAGATCAGCGCCGCACCGATGGTCTCCCGCTGATCGTCGAGCATGGTGAAGGGACCGATGGCGGCAGCGGCATCGAACACCAGGCGCCAGCTGGGAATGATGCGCGTCGTGTCCTTCACCAGATCGCTGCGCACACCGAGTCCGCTGGTGCCCCACTGATAGGTAATGCTGTAGCGGTCGCCGGGATCGTACGGCGGATCACGGAAGCGCGCGTCCAGGTTCACGCGGTTGGGGATCCGCGCGGTATCGAGAGGCTGCAGCTGCCCCGCCTTGCGCAGCACTTCCACCGCATAGTCCGAAGCGATGACGACATCGTACTGTCCCTGCCCGCCCGCCTGCAATTTCGCGATCAGCGCTTCGTTGGTGTCGTAGTAGTCGATGCGGACCTTCACGCCATACGTCTTCTCGAACTCCCTTGCCAGCTGTGGATCGAGATAGTCGGGCCACGTGAACAGGTTCAGCTGATCGCCGAGATGCGCGCTTTCCAGTGTCACGCCGTAGGCGGTGATGGCAGCGGGGCGGTCAGGCGCGCGCCCGGAACAGCCCAGCAGCAACATCGCCGGGAGGACGAGACGGAACAGGCTCGCCTGCAGCGGCGCCCTCGCCGATGCGTCAGACTCTCTCCCGAAGAACTGCCTGGTGCGATTACTGGAGCGGCGCCTGTCCGAAGCGCAGGCGACGTGTTGCCTGTTCCGGTGCGGGCCGGTTGCGCGGGAACGGCTGACGGATTGTCTCATGCCTGACGACCGGCCTGACACACTGCTTGCGCCGGCTGCGCTGCGCGTCGCTGCGCAACGTTCGTGCTGCGCCGGCACGGGTGCAGCGAGCACGAGGTCGGGCGACAGGTTCGCGGTGGGTGCGGCGACCCGCAGGCAACGGCGCACGATGGCGGTCACGACGGTTCCTTTCCGGAGCGACGCTGCAGCCGGAGCGAGAGCGCGATAACCAGCAGTGTCGCCAGCAGCAGCAGCGTGGAGAGCGCGTTGATATCCGGTGTCACGCCTCGCTTCACCATGGAGTAGATGCGAATGGGCAGTGTGGAAGCGCCCGCACCGGCGGTGAAGTAGGTAATGACGAAGTCATCGATGGAGAGTGCAAGCGCGATGAGGCCGCCCGCAAGGATCCCCGGCAGAAGTGGCGGCAGCACGACGCGACGCAGCGCCTGCAGCTCGCTGGCGCCCAGGTCGCGCGCCGCCTCGAGCAGCGCGGGCGGGAAATCATGCAGCCGGGCGCGCACAACCAGGGCCACGAACGAGATCTGGAACGCGACGTGGCCGAGGATGATCGACACGCGACCGAGCGGCAGGTGCACGGTTACGTAGAGGGCGAGCAGCGAGACGCCCATGACGATGTCGGGCGCCACGACGGGGAGAAGAGCAGCAGCTCGACGAGGCCGCGACCGCGGAAGCGGAAGAAGTGCAGGCCCAGCGCGAGCAGCGTACCGAGGAGCGTCGCCATCACCGTGGCCGTGCTGGACACGATGAGCGTGTTGCGCAGCGCCGCCGCCGCCTCGGGACTGTGGAACAGGCGGGCGTACCACGCCAGTGTGAAGCCCTGCCAGTGCGCGCTGAAGCGCGCGTTGTTGAAGGAGTAGAGCACCAGGATGAGCACGGGTGCGTACAGGAAGGCCAGCACCAGCCACAGGACCGGGCGGGACAGCATCCACGGGCCTCGCCTTGCCATCAGATCACCCGCTGCCCGGCGGGCGCCAGCCGCCGCGCTAACAGCAGTGTCAGCGCCACCAGCAGCATGAGCCAGGCCGAGAGTGCGGCGGCGAAGGGCCAGTCGCGCGCCACCAGCACCTGATTCTCGATCAGCGTGCCGATCATGAGCGAACGCGGCCCGCCCAGGAGATCAGGCGTCACGAACGCGCCCAGTGCCGGGATGAAGACCAGCGTGGAGCCCACCATGGCGCCGGCCAGCGTCTGCGGCAGCACCACCCGGCGGAACGTCTGCCAGCGACCCGCGCCCAGATCACGCGCCGCCTCGACGAGCGCCCAGTCCATGCGCTCGAGGGCGGCGTAGAGCGGCAGAATCATGAAAGGCAGATACGTGTGCACGAGTCCCAGCAGCACGGCGCCGTTGTTGAACAGCAGGGACAGCGGCGCAGACGCCAGACCGAGGGACTGCAGCAGCGAGTTGATGACACCCTCGCGCCGCAGCATCACGATCCAGGCGTAGTTCTTCACCAGCAGATTCATCCACGACGGAATGATGAGCAGCGAGAGGACCGCCAGCTGGCGTCCGCGGCTCATGTTGCGCACGGCCCATGCTGTCGGCCAGGCGACGGCGAGGGACAGCAGTGTCGTGATCAGCGCGAGTGCCACTGAGCGCGCCAGCACGGACAGGTACAGCGGGTCGAGCGCACGCCGGTAGGCCGCCAGCGTGAAGCCCGCGCGCACGCCGCCGGCGGCGCCGGTCGTGCCGAAGCTCCACACCAGCACGATGGCCAGTGGCGCGCTGAAGAAGAGCAGCAGATACGCCAGTCCCGGTCCTACCGTGAGCGCGAGCATGCCTCGCCCGCGCAGCAGTCCGGGCTCCCCGGCGCCGGGACTCACCGGTCGCCGCCTGTAATCAGCCGTTAGTGGCACCGACACGGCGCCCGGAATGCCCGCGTCCCCTCTCGCCATGTCGCTACGCCTCCTGCGCAGGCAGCAGGACGACGTCCGCCGGATGCACGCCCAGCAGCAGTTCCTGACCCTCGGTCAGCGAAGTGCCGGTGCGGCCCGGCAGCTGCGCCTCCAGCTGGTGTGCGCCGACCTGCAGCAGGCATTCGACCTGCGCGCCCGTGAACGCCACATGCAGCACACGACCCGCTGAAGCTGTTGAGCGCGACCTCACCGGGCTGCAGTATGTGAATGGCCTCGGGACGGATGGAGGCGACGATGGGTGTTCCGGCCCCCGGCGCGACCGCCTGCGCCGCAGTGAGCCGCAGCCCGCCCGTCGTCATGATTCCTGACTCACCGTCAGGGAGCGGCGCGCCCTCCAGCAGATTCGATGTGCCCACGAAGCCGGCGACGAACCGCGTGGCCGGTCGGCGATAGACTTCCTCGGGGCGACCGCTCTGCAGGAACCGGCCGGCGCGCATCACGATGAGGCGGTCGGCCAGCACCATTGCCTCCGTCTGATCGTGCGTGATGTGCAGGAACGTGATGCCGGTGCGGCGCTGCAGGGCGCGCAGCTCTTCCTGCATCGCCTGGCGCAGATGCCGGTCCAGTGCACTGAGCGGCTCATCCAGCAGCAGCAGTCGCGGCTGATTCACGATGGCGCGGGCGAGGGCGACACGCTGCTGCTGGCCGCCGGACAGCTGGTGAGGCAGTCGGGATGCCAGCTCCTCGAGGCGGACCAGTCGCAGGGCTTCCAGCGAACGATCGCGGATTTCGCGCGACGAACGGTGCTTCATGCGCGGGCCAAACGCGATGTTATCAAGTACGGTCATGTGCGGGAACAGCGCGTACGTCTGGAACACCACGTTCACGTCGCGCCGTTCCGGCGGCACGCCCGCGAGCGAGCGGCCGTCCAGCAGCATGTCGCCGGCCGTGGGCTGCTCGAAACCGCCGATCATGCGAAGCAGCGTGGTCTTGCCGCAGCCCGACGGTCCCAGGATGCAGACGTACTCGCCGGGGGCGATGGTAGCGCTGACCCGATCCACTGCGCGCACCGCGCCGAAATGACGGCTCAGCTCGCGCAGCTCGAGAACCGGCGTTGCTTCGGCGGCCATGGATTCAGGGCCGGCCGGGCGCGTGCTGTGTCGCGCCACCGGGTAAACAGGAGCGCCGCGACCCGGCGTCCACGATCAACGGGTCGCAGCGCAGCCGCACCGATGTGGAGCGCGAGCGGGCGGTGCGTGGGTCGTCATGCGAACAGCCGAAGCGACAGCCGGCATCCGCATTGGGAATTCCGCACGCCGCCGCCGCCCGGCGGATTCGAGCCGTTGCGAAGAATGGGCCGATCGGCTTGCGCTGGGCGCTGGTCTGCGCATCATACCACAGCATGCGCTGGCGGACGGGTGGCGGAGTGGCAGGGCTCAACCCGCCTGCGCCATTGTGCATCCACCGCGCAGTACCGAAGTGGTCGCGGACGAAATCGGCGGGAGCGAGGCTGCAGCGGCGCGGTCGAACACGACACGCGCGGCAGCGCGAACGCGCGCCGTGGCGGTCTGCGCTCGTTGGGCGTGGCGGCACGCCGGGATTGCGGCGCGCGACGTTGCGTCTACCGCGTGTGAAGCAAAGCGATTCGGCTGAACGGAAGCGCATGACGCAGATTCATCCGCGGTCGCAGTGATGTCACCGGAGCGCCGGAATATGGACGAACAGCGTCGCCTGTGCCACGTAAGGGCGGAAAGTCATGGCCGCGCGTGTCAGGCCACTCGCCCGCCTGCCGGATTGCACGCGCTTCGGCGCCAGGCAGCAGAAGGCGCGAATCGGAGCCAGGAGCAGGCGATGCTGCGTGAGCCGACGGCGTGTGATCGCGGGGCCGGCAGACGTCATGCAACGGCCGCGCAGCGGCGTCACCAGGCGTGCCAGCGCAGGCCGGGTCGGCGCGCGTGGCGGCGACGTGGGCGCCAGCTTCGCATCGGATCGCAGTCGACGACGCTGCTCACCGTCGCGCGCGCGGCGGCGCTCGCGCTGCTGGGTGTGCTGGCGTCGTGCTCGCGGGGACGCACACCGCGCGTGCTGCTCATCGGCATTGACGGTGTGCGGGTGGACGTGCTCCGTGCCGTGCCCACGCCGCACATCGATTCCCTGGCCGGGGCGGGTCTGTTCAGCGACCGGGCGCAGACCACGCTGCCCACGCGCAGCGGGCCCGGCTGGTCCAGCATGCTGACCGGCGTGTGGCCCGCCAAACACGGTGTTACAAGCAATCAGTTCGCCGGCAATCATTACCAGCGCTACCCTGACTTCCTGACGCGCATCGAGCAGGAGCGGCCGCAACTGGAGACGTTCGCGGCGGCGGACTGGCTGCCGCTGGTGACGTACGACGCCGGTGGCCCGCTGATCGGCAATCTGCCCGACCGGAAATTCATCCGTGACGGCTATCAGAATGGGTTGGCCGGCGGCGGACTCGGCAATGGTGGCGGCAGCCGTGCAGGAGCTGCGCGAGCACGATCCTGACGCGCTGTTTGTGTATCTGGGCAATCCGGACGAGACCAGCCATGACACGCATTCCATTGGCGCGCCCTATCAGGCGGCGATCGCGCTGGCCGATCAGCAGGTGGGGGAGCTGGTGGCGGCGGTGCGCACGCGTCCCTCGTTCACGCATGAGGACTGGCTGATCCTGGTGAGCACCGATCACGGCAGGCGGGCGGACGGCGACCATGGCGGCGACTCGCCGGAGGAGCGGACCATCTTCATCGTGGCGAGCGGGCCGTCGGCCAGGCGAGGCAGCCCGGCCGAGGCGCCGGGCATTGTGGACGTAGCCGCGACGGCGCTGGCGCACCTGGGCATCAGGATCGACCCGGCGTGGGGGTTGGATGGGCGGAGGTTGCAGTGATTCCGGACCGTCTTGGCGTTCTTGGGAGTTGCGCCATTCAAACATGGCGGTCTGTGGATAGCGACTGCTTGGCGTGTCTACATGCGCCGTAGCCCCACGATGCGGGCATTCTCCAGGTCAGAGTGACGGCGGTGCGGGCCGCACGGATTTGACAATGGGTCGCAAGCCACGAACGCCAAGACGGTCCGGGCCGTTGACGCCCCCACCCTCCTTTGCCATTTCGGCAACACCCGATCGTGCAAGGGTTTGCACGCACCGCTCGAAACGGGCAACACCCGCCGTTCAGCGCGCCGCGGCCACTTCTTTCGTTGTGCCCCATGAGCGCATGGTGGCCGGGACAGTGCCATGGGTGACGCGGTCACAACGGGACTCGGCGCCTGCGCCCGGTCGGGCGGGCCGGTCGATCGCAGACGGCAGGTCGACGACTTCTGCGGGGAGAGCGTAACCATGTACGCGACGTGCCACACCCACGTGATGACGGGCCGGCTCCGGAGCGCTCTCTCGGCAATGCTGCTGATCGCCACCATGGTACGGCCCGCGGGCGCACGCCAGGCGACCGACTCCGTCCCGCCGGAGCGGGTGGCGGCGCGGCAGTGGTTCCGTGACGCGAAGTTCGGGATGTTCATCCACTGGGGCGTCTACAGCCTGCTGGGTCAGGGCGAGTGGGTCATGCAGAACCGCGAGATCCCGGTGCCGACGTACGAGTGGCTGGCGTCCACGTTCGATCCGGTCAAGTACGATGCCAGCGCATGGGTGAGCGTGGCCAAAGCTGCGGGCGTGCGCTACATCACGATAACAGCGCGTCATCACGATGGCTTCTCGATGTTCGCGAGTGACGCCACGCGTTACGACATCGTGCACTGGACACGCTTTGCGCGGGATCCGCTGAAGGAGCTGGCCGACGCGTGTCGCGCGCAGGGCATCCGGCTGTTCTTCTACTATTCGCAGCTCGACTGGCATCACCCCGACTACTGGCCGCGCGGGCAGACGGGACACGCCACGGGGCGACCCGAGAGCGGCGAATGGAGCCGCTATCTGGACTTCATGAACGCGCAGCTGACGGAGCTGCTCACGCATTACGGTCCGCTGGGTGGCATCTGGTTCGACGGCATGTGGGACAAGCCGGACGCGGACTGGCAGCTGGCGCGCACGTACGCGCTGATTCACCGCCTGCAGCCGGCGGCGCTGATTGTGCCCAACCACCACCAGGCGCCACTGCCGGGCGAGGATGTGCAGACGTTCGAGCAGGATCTGCCGGGCGCCAACACGGCGGGCTTCAACACCACGCAGATCGGCGCGCTGCCGCTGGAGACGTCGCTCACCATGAATCGCTCCTGGGGCTTCAACATCACGGATCACGCGTACAAGTCGACGCGCGAGCTGATCGGCACCCTGGTGCGCGCGGCCGGCAACGACGCGAATCTGCTGCTCAACATCGGACCGCGGCCGGATGGCACGATTCCACCCGAAGCGGCCGAGCGGCTGCGCGAGATCGGTCACTGGCTGGACACGTATGGCGGCGCCATATACGGCACGCGTGGCGGCCCGATAACACCGCGTTCCTGGGGCGTGACGACCCGCAGGGCCGACACGGTGTTCGTGCATGTGCTGGACTGGCGCGACGCGGCGCTGTCGATCCCCGCGTTCGGCGCCCGCGTGCAGCGGGCGCGCATGCTGGACAGCGGCCGGGCAGTGGCATTCACACAGAGCGACGCGGCCATAACCCTGGTGCTGCCGGCTGCGCGCGCCGACGAGATCGACCGCATCGTCGCGCTCGAAACGCGCAAATGACGCTCCACAGTCCTCGCGGTCCTGCGAGGGCTGCCAACTCGACCATCTTCCCCGCGGCGCCGGCGCCATGCAGCGATTCCTGGTCTGGGATTCTGATGGAACGCTGGCGCTGCGTCCGGGCGAATGGACGAGCACCTTGTGCGCCTGCATTTCGCGGCCGTGTACAGCCCGGCGTGCACCGGGATCGAGAAGCCGAATCTGCTGGCGTTCGAACGCGTTATTCAGGACCATCCTGAAGCCCGGCGTGGCTGGATGATCGGCGACAACTGGAAGGCCGACGTTGTTGGAGCGGAGCGCGTCGGGATGCGCGCCATTCTGGTGCGCCGGCAGCATCCTGACGCGACATTACAGTGCGCAACACTGCATGAAGCGGCCGAACGGGTCGATCGCGCCGCTGCGGGAGGCTGAATCATGCTCGTGACGGTGCACGAGCGCGCGGGCGCGCGCATTGTCGAATGCACGGAAGCCATCGCCAGGCCCGCCGATGCGCTGGCGCTGGTGGCGGCGTGCATAGAGAACGCGTCGCTTCGCCTGCTGATCGAGTCGCGCTGGCTGCCACCGCAGTTCTTCGAACTGCGCACGCAGTTCGCCGGCGAGTTCCTGCAGAAGCTGGAGAACTACCACATTCGCCTCGCCGCGATCATCCCGCCGGCCCCCGCACACGGTGAGCGGTTCCGCGAATTCCTGCTCGAAGCCAGGAAGGGTCGGAGTCTGCGGGTGTTCGAGGAGCGGCGTGAAGCAGAGGACTGGCTCGCCTCCGCATAGTCGCCACAACGAAGGTCGTCGCGGTCAGACACAGCCGCATCGACGCGGGCCGGTGGTTCCGCTGGCAGCGCGTCGCGAAGGGTGAGCCGACCGGGTAACAGCAGGTTGTCGCCAGTACCCGGGTCAAGCCGGGCGCCTCCTGCGATCGTGCTGCACGTGTGCCTGCGCACATGCAGGGGACAGACAATGACCGGCACGTGGGTGCAGCAAGGCCGGACCGGCTGCAACCACCGGCCGGGCAGGCACCCATCCGACCTTCAAGACAGGACCGGTCGAAGCCTTGCTTCGCCGACACGCGCGGGCGAGGTTGCGGCAGGCGTCCCGGGTGCGCCGGGCGCCGAGCTGCGAACGAGCAACAGCAGTCAAATGTCGAGAGCATTCGTCAAGGACGATGCGGGTAATGAGCCCGGGCCGCGCTACCAGCTGCCCGATCCGGCATCGCCATACTACGCGGAAGCGTCCGCATGGGCGCTGCTGCAGGGTGCCGACGAAGGCGATTCGCGCAGCGCGGAGCTGGCGACCGGCTACGCCTGGGGCGATCCTCGCCTCGTCGCACACGTGCAGGCCATTCTGGAGCAGGCCATCCAGCAGGACCAGCGCCGCCTGCAGCGGCTGGCAGAGAGGTTTCTGCGCGCCGCGAACGCGAAGTGAATCGTCGCCTGCCCCCGGCAGTTGCAGTTCATTCAATCGCTCAGCAAGGTCTGGGGCCGAGACATGGCATGAAGACACGCACTCTCTTCTCGATTGCGCTGCTCGCGCTGTGGCCCGTGTCGGCCGTGCAGCGCGCCGCGGGTCCGCTCGATGCCGACCTGATCCTCGTGAACGGCCGGGTGATCACGGTGGACGCGAACGATCGCGTGGCGCAGGCGGTCGCGGTCAAGGACGGTCGCATTATCGCCGTGGGCACGACCGCGGATATCACGCGGTTAGCGGGACCGTCGACCCGGCGGATCGACCTGCACGGGCTCACCGCGACGCCCGGGCTGCTCGATGCGCACGCGCACTTCAGCGCCGCGTCGGTGGACCGCATGTACGTGCTCGACCTGAGCTACCCGCGTGTGAAGAGCATTCGTGATGTGAAGGAAACGATTGCCGCGCGTGTGCGCAGGGCGAAGCCGGGCGAGTGGATCGAAGGCGCCGGCTGGGACGAGGGCAAGCTGGACGAACGCCGCTACATCACGGCGGCGGATCTGGATGCGGTGGCGCCGGACAATCCGGTGTGGTTGAGTCAGACCATGGGGCACTACGGCGTCGCCAACAGTGCGGCGCTGCGCATGGCGGGCATCAGTGCGGCTACGCAGGATCCCGCGCGCGGCACCATCGACCGCGCCGCGGACGGACGGCCCACGGGCGTGCTGAAAGAGAGTGCGCAGGGTCTGGTGCGGCGGCTGGTTCCCGGCGCCACGCGTGAACAGCGTGTTACCGCAATGAAGGACCTGGTGCGCGCTTTCAACGCCGAGGGCATGACGGGCGTGAAGGACCCGGCCATCAACCTGGGGCAATGGGAGACCTACCAGGAAGTGCTGCGCCAGGACTCGCTCAACGTGCGTGTCTTCGTGCTGTGGGTAGCGGGCAAGACGCTGGAGGCCGCGCAGCAATTGCTCGAGCGCGTGGGGCCCTTCACGAAGCCGTACCTGTCGACCGGCGATGACCACCTGATCTCGGGCGGCATCAAGATGTATGTCGACGGCAGCGGCGGCGCGCGCACCGCGTGGCTGTACGACGACTGGAACCGCAACCGCGATTCCGTGGACACCGGCAATCGCGGCTATCCCGCCACCGATCCGGACATCCTGCGGCAGCAGATCAGGCTTTTCACCGATGCCGGGCTGCACGTGAGCATCCACTCGATCGGCGATCGCGGCATCGACTGGGTGGTGGACAGCTACAAGCTGGCGCTCGATGCCAACCACAGGCAGGGTCTGCGCCTCGGCATCATCCACTCGAACATTCCCACCGACCACGCCATTGACGTCATGGCGGAGCTGCAGAAGAAGTACGACGCCGGCTATCCCGAGCCATCGGCGACGTTCATGTGGTGGATCGGCGACACCTACGCGGGCAACTTCGGACCGCAGCGCTCCCAGCGGCTGAATCCGTTCCACACGTACCTGTCGAAGGGGATGATCTGGGCGAACGGCTCGGATTTCGGCGTCACCCCGTTCCCCGCGCGCTACGCGCTCTATGCCGCAGTGACGCGCAGGACGCTGCTGGGCGTGTATGGTCCGACACCGTTCGGCACCGCCGAAGCCATCGACATCCACAGCGCACTGCGTGCCGTGACCATCTGGGCCGCGCACCAGATGTTCCTCGAGCAGAAGATCGGCTCGATCGAGGCCGGCAAGTATGCGGACATCGCCGTCTGGGATCGCGACATCTATTCGGCCACACCCGAGCAGATCCGCGACATGCAGTGCCAGTTGACGCTGTTCCACGGTCGTGTGGTGTATCAGCGGCCGGGCAGTGCCGTGACCATAACGGGCCGTTAGGCGCTGCGGACACTGCGGGCGCTGCGGCGTTTGCCGGCGGATGCCGCGTGCACCCGGCCTGGTGACCTCGACCAGGCGGGCTCCATCGACTGCGTCGGGGCTTCCCGATGTCTGGGTCTGGTGTCAGCGGTTCGCCTGATCCACAGCCTTCTCCATCTGCTTCACCCAGCCGGGCATGACGCGCAGGAACGGGGCATCCGTCTGTGCCGGGCCCTGCACGTAGATGATGCCGCCATCCCACGAAGGTCGATTCGACCAGCCGGGCGTGTCGGAGAAACGCGGGTCGCGCGCCCAGGGCTCAGGCTGGCCGACGAGGTCGCCGGTGGCATCGATGCGCGCAATGTACCACCCGACTCCCGAGCGAAAAATGATGTCCGTGGAGGTGAGCCAGAGCGGCTCGGTGCCCGTGGCAGAAACCTGAACGCGACGATCCAGCGCCGGGTACGGCAACACCAGAACCTGACCGGAAACGGCGAGCCAGGCCAGGTGGTGTCGATCGGGCGCCATGGTCGGGAAGCCGACATTTCTTGCGATCGTGTCAAAGCGGAGGGGACGGGCATCGGGATCGAAGACAAGGATGCTGTTGCTGGAAAAGCAGCCGGCAATAACCAGGTGTTCGTCGTGGAAGTCCATTGGGCTGGGGCATTCGTCGGCCGCCACGGCATGGTACAGCGTATCCGGAGGACGGGCCGCGTCTGGTGATCCGGCCACCAGCGACCAGTGAGCCGAATCACCGAGCAGCACGATGATGCGATTGCCGCGGGGCGACCACAGCGGATGACCCACCTGTTCTGCCTGCAGCCACACCTGACGGCGCCCGTCGCGCAGGTCGTAGACGCGCAGCTCCTGGTGACCCAAGGCCTGCACGACGGCGGCGAGATGGCGGCCATCGCGGCTCAGGTCGTAGCGCAGAAAGGGTGCGGCTTCGACCGGGAGCGGCTCAGGAAGCTGACCGCGGCGGAGCTTGACCAGACGGCCCGTCTCCGCGTTGGCGCCAGGCGCGAACACGAGCGTTCCGGAGGGCGTGAGGTCGTATTGACCGGCGCCCGTGTAGGCTTCGGTGCGCACGCCGGGCACCAGGGTCACCGCCCGCCCGACGATACCGGCAGCCGCATCGAATGCGGCAGCGCGCAGGTCGCCATCCAGCGAGAGATAGACGAGGTAGCGCCCATCCACGATGCGGAAGTGTGATCCGTACACGGGCGCAGCCTCCGACCCGCTGCCGGATCGTGAGCGCACAACCGTCAGCGCACCGGTCGCCGGGTCGACAATGTGCGCAAACAGGAAATTACCACCGCCGCAGAGCATGCGTCGGCCATCCGGCAGGAGGCTCGGCTGGATGCAATTGGGAATGGCCTGCTCGCTCGTCTGTCCGACCACTGAATCGAGCCAGCGAAGCCGCTCGCCGTCATCATCGGTAGCCAGGATCCTGGTGGGCGATACCCAGTCGAGGGCAACGAAGGCGTTGCCGTCGACCAGGCGCCGGGGCTCACCTCCCTCGATGGGCACGATCATGATGCGACTGGCGGCGACAAAAGCGACCCACCGTCCATCGGGCGACACGCGCGGCGCAATGCCTTCGCTGGTGCCCGCGATGGGCCGGGCCGTGGCGTCCACCAGGCTGCGGTACCAGAGGTGCGTCGAGTCGCCGCGCTGCACCGCGTACACCACAAACTCGCCGTTAGAGGCAACGGAAAGATTGGTCATGGGCGAGCCGAAGGCGACTGTGGCCGTGGTCGCGGCAAAGCTCATTTGCGCGGAGTCCGGCAGCCCGGCATTGAAGACGCGCGGTGCGGGCACTGTCGATCGATTGGAGACCGCCCACGCGGCGACTGCCGCGAGCACGACCACCGCCGCACCCAGCACAACGCTCACCCGCCGCCACCATCGTTGCGCCATGATGTCTGGAAACACCGCAGGACCTGCATGCGTGGGCGCTGCGAGTGCTGCCGAAAACGCGGCAGCCGAGGGGAAACGATCGGCCGGCAGTTTCTGCAAAGCGGTCTGCACTGCAGCCACAATGGCGGCGGGCACCGTCTTGCGACGGGACGAGACGGGCGGCGCATCCTTCGCCACCAGCGAGGCGATGACCGCCTGCGCCGTCGGCGCCGCGTGTGGCGGTTCGCCAGCCAGCATCTCGTACAATACAGCACCCAGCGAGAAGACATCACTGCGGGCATCCAGCTCGCGATCCGCCGTGGCCTGCTCAGGGCTCATGTACTGTGGCGTGCCGGGATTCAGCCCGGTTTCCGTAAGGCGGCGGCCCCCGGCCTGCTGCACGGCCAGCGCGATGCCGAAATCCGCGACCAGCGCCCTGCCATCATGCAGCAGGATATTCTCGGGCTTGATGTCGCGATGGATCACGCCCTGTCGGTGCGCATAGTCGAGCGCGCTCGAGACCTCCATGGCAATGCGCACGGCGTCGGCGACGGCGATCTGCTTCTCCCGGTCCAGCCGATCGCGCAGACTTTCGCCCTCGACATAGGGCATGACATAGAACAGGAAGGAATCCGCTTCACCCGAATCGAACAGCGGCAGGATGTGCGGATTCTGCAGTCGGGCGGTGACCTCGATTTCCTTGAGAAACCGCTCGGCCCCGACCACGGCGGCGAGCTCCGGGCGCAGCACCTTGATCGCGACTCTGCGTCGATGGCGCAGATCGAGGGCGAGGTAGACCGTCGCCATACCGCCCGCGCCGAGCTGACGCTCGATGCGATAGCGGTCTGCCAGTGCGGCGGCGAGGCGTTCGGGAATGCCACTCATAGGGGTCCGGCAAAGATGCTGCCGTGGCGAGCGAACGGCCAGCGCCGCCCGCAGAACGCCAGCCCGGAAGGGGCGCATGCTCATGCGTCCTGTCATTGCCCGCCACAGCTCGCCCCCGCCCACCACGATCCGCCCCACGAGTGCACGTCATGCGCATCGCGATCAACCATCAATGAGCACAAATGCGGCGGCGCGCGATGCGGCTGCCGCGCGTGGATTCGCGAGCGGGAGGTGGTATGCGCAGCAGCAGGGCAACAGCGCTCATTGCGGTACTCGGCGGAGCGGGCGCGTGGGCGTGTTCGCACGCAGAGTCGCCCACAGGCGTGGTGCAGGCGACGACGCCGCCTGACCAGATCGCGTTTTCTGTCTATGGTGTGGGTGACCTCACGCGCATGTATCCGCAGCCGGGCTGCACCACGGCCGACTATCGCAAGTTCGACTTCTGGGTGGGCGAGTGGAACGTATTCAACACCGCGGGTGCGCAGATCGGCACGAACATCGTGAAGTCGCTGGTGGGTGGTTGTGTGGTCGAGGAGAACTGGACGGCAGCCGGAGGCCAGCGCGGACGCAGCCTCAATGCCTTCGACCGGGATGATGGCCAGTGGCACCAGACCTGGGTCGCGGAAGGCCTGGGCCAGCTGCGCATGGCCGGCGACATCCAGCCCAACGGCAACATGCTGCTGAAGGGCCAGCGCATATCGGCTAACAGCGGATTGCTGTTCCTCGACACCTACGAGTGGACACCGGTCTCGGCGGACGAACTGATCCAGCACGGCCTGCTCGAGATACCGGGGGCCGGACTGTCGTTCCCCTTCACGGGCCGGTATCTGCGCGGGCACGACGTGCAGCCCGTGGCGCCGCCGGGCACGGACAACTGCAGTCCGGGCGGCGTCAGCGCACTGTCGCGGCAGCTCGACTTCTGGCTGGGCAGCTGGACGGTTCGCGCCAGCCCCGGCCCCGTGGTGGGCAATGCGAGCGTCGAGTCGGACCTGAGCGGCTGTCTGCTGCAGGAGCACTTCGATTCCGGGCGCGGCCTGCAGGCGCTCGCATTCGTCTACTACGACGTCGTCGTCCGGCACTGGTTCATGACGTACATGGACAGTCAGGGCGAGCGCATTGAGCTGAGCGGCGGCCTCGCCGGTCAGGCCATGGTGATGACCGGCAGCGAGAAGGGTGACGGCGGCCGCGACATTGATGTGCGCGTCACATGGTCGGCTGTGAGTGGCGGAGCGGTGCAGCAGACCTGGGAGGTCGCGGCGGCGGGCAGCGGTGCCTGGAAGACGCGGCTGACACTCCTTTACAGTGCGTCGTGACGTGCAGAGCGCGGTTCTGTTCTTTTTCTGGCGGCATCCCGGTCTTCGGGAGGTTTAGCGGAGAGGACACAGGGTGGGGACCATCATCACACAGGGGCCACAGGGGCAGCAGAGGACGGATACGGACTCTACGGAATCACATCATCACACAGGGGCCACAGGGGCAGCAGAGGACGGATACGGACTCTACGGAATCACATCATCACGCAGGGGCCACAGGGGCAGCAGAGGACGGATACGGACTTTGGGGGTCAGACGTTGCGGGTGGCCGGTGAGGGGGTGGGGGGCTGCGGTTGCGGTGCAGGCGGAGTGAGGAGGGGGAAGGATCGATGGGGGCGGCTGTGGTCGGTGGCGCCGCAGCCGTTCCCTGTCGATCCGCCCGCGGTGGCGGCTTGTTCCTCCCAGCGCGATTGCCGTGTGACGATGCGGGTTCGAGCTTGCGCGCATGAGTGAAGACGCGATCGCAACCGCGGCAGACGGCGCGGCTGGCGGCCACTGGCTGGGGATCATTGGGTGCTGGACGGTCATGGGACTGATCGAGTCCTGCAAGGCGTACGTTTCGGGGAAGGTGCACGGCACGCCGGTCGCGTTGCGCGCTGCACTGATCGGCAACATGCCCTGGTGGTGGTTCTGGGCTCTGGCGACGCCGCTGATATTCCGCATTGCCGACCGATTTCCGCTGGGCGACGCACGCGGCCGTCGCTTCCTGCCGGTGCACCTCCTGAGCGCGGTCCTGTTCACCATGCTGCACATCGCGCTGATCGGCGGGCTCTACTACCAGACCAGCGCGCGGGGTCACGTGCCCGGCTACGGCTTCATGGTGCAGCGCTGGATCGAGTCGTTCAGCATGCTCAACTTCGTCACCTACTGGGCGATCGTGGGTGTACACCACGCGCTCGTCTATAACAGTCGGTTACGGCTCAGCCAGCTGAACGCGGCACGCCTGGAAGTGCAGGCGGCACAGCTGCAGGCCAGCATGACCGAAGCGCGGCTCAATGCGCTGCGCATGGAGCTGCACCCGCATTTCCTGTTCAACACGCTGAACGCGATTGCCGGGCTGGTGCGGCGCCAGGAAGACGATGCGGCCGTGCGCGTGCTGGCCCGCCTGGGCGACCTGCTGCGCATCACGCTGGACCGCGAAGCGGCGCAGAAGGTGCCGCTCGAGGAGGAGCTGCACTTCCTTGAGCAGTACCTCGGCATTGAGCGCATCCGCTTCCGCGACCGGCTGGAAGTCGCCATTGATGTCGACGACGATACGCTCGGCCTGCTGGTGCCCACACTCGTGCTGCAGCCGCTGGTGGAAAACGCCGTGCGCCACGGCATCGCGCGCAAGCCGGGCGCGGGCCACATCCGCATCCGCGCGCAGCAAACGAGCGGCGCACTGCTGCTGGAAGTGAGCGACAGCGGCATCGGCTTCCCGGACGGCGGCCCCGCGCGCGAGGGCGTCGGCCTGTCCAATACACGCGCGCGGCTGGAGCAGCTGTACAGCAGCGGCAGCACCAGCCTGAGCTTTGCTAACAACGAACATGGAGGCGCCACAGTCAGGCTGCGTCTGCCCCTGGAAGCGCCACCTGTGAGCGAATCACTGGCCGGGCCGCCGTCGCGCGCTGCGCTGGCGCTGGAGCGACGCTGATGCCGGCCGCACGCATCCTGATCGTCGACGACGAGCCGCTGGCGAGGGACTGCGTGCGCGTGGTGCTGGAGCGGCTGCCGCAGGTCGAGGTCGCGGGTGAGTGCGCCGACGGCCAGAGCGCCATCGACGCGATCCGCCGGCTGCAGCCGGACCTCGTGCTGCTCGACGTGCAGATGCCCGGGGAAGATGGCTTTGGCGTGATCGAAGCGATCGGCCGGGATGCGATGCCCGCGGTGGTGTTCATCACGGCGTACGACGCGCACGCCATCCGCGCCTTCGAGATCCACGCGCTCGACTACGTGCTCAAGCCCTTCGATGACACCCGCCTGCAGGACGCCGTGCTGCACGCCATCGCCTGCCTGCACACGCCCGCCTCCGACGCACTCGCCCGGCAGCTGGCGGCGCTGCTGGATGCGCGCGCTCCGCGCGCGAACCCGGCCGCGCGCCGGGTCACGATTCGCGAGCAGGACCGGATCCGCTACGTCGCCATCGATGATGTGGACTGGTTCGAGGCTGAAGGCAATTACGTGCGCCTGCACATGGGGCGCGCGTCCGAAGTGATCCGCAGCACGCTGGCCGCGCTCGAGCGCCAGCTCGATCCCTCACGCTTCGCGCGCATCCACCGCTCGACCATCGTCAACCTGGACCGCATTACGGAAGTCCAGCCATGGACCGGCGGCGACTACATCGCGATCCTGAGCGACGGCCGCTCCCTGCGCGTCAGCCGCAGCCACCGCGAAGCGCTACTGAAGCCGATCCTCTAGTCCGATCCGGTTCGTCCGTTCCCAACTCCAGCCGGAGCGCCAGCCCCAGCCCAAGTTCGAATCCGTAGCTCCGTTCCCGAGCAACCAGCCCCGGCAACCAGCCCCAGCAACGCCGTTTGCGTCAAGCTAACTCGTCGGCCTCCGGATCTCGTAGTCCCGGGGCGGCTCCATGCCCAGCAGGTTCTCGACGAAATAGTCCCAGCGCCGCCGTATGACATAGGGCTCGTTCAGGTCGTGCGTGCGGTTGGGCAGCATCAGGAAGTCGAATGTCTTGTTAGCGGCGATCAGCGCGTTCACGACCTGCAGCGTCATGGATGGGTGCACGTTGTCATCCATGTCGCCGGTCATGAGGAACAGCCTGCCCTTCAGATTCTTCGCCAGCGACGCGTTCACCTGGTTGGCGTAGTTGTCGGTGTGGTGCACGGTGTCGCGCTTGAGCAGGCCCTCGTATTTCTCCGCGTAGGCGGCGTGGTAGGTGTGGTTGTCGTGGTTGCCCGAGGAGGAGACCGCGACCTTGTAGAAGTCGGGATAGCGGAGGATCGCGTCCGTCGAGGCGAAGCCGCCGCCGGAATGGCCGTAGATGCCGACGCGCGTCCAGGTCCATGTACGAGTAGCGCGCGGCCAGCTGCTTCAGTCCGGCAATGTGGTCCGGGATTCCGTTGTCCCCCATGTTGCCCCAGTAGTTGTCCTCGATGGCCTTGGCGCGGAAGGGCGTGCCGAGGTGATCCATCTGTACGACAATGAAGCCCAGCTCGGCGAGCGCGTCCTGATCCGCGCGCAGCGCGCTGCCGAGTGCGCCGCCGCCGAAGTTCCAGCGGCCCACACTGCCAATGAAGGGACCCGGATAGATGTATTCGACGACGGGATACTTCTTCGTCGGATCGAAGTCCGATGGCCGGTAGATCAGCCCGTACATCGACGTGATGCCATCCCTTGCCTTGTACTCGAAGACTTCGGGCGGCGACCAGCCGATCTGCTTCAGCCGTGAAACATCGGCTTCCTCGAGCTTGCGCACCACCTTGCCCGTGCGGTCGCGCAGCACGGTGACGGGCGGCATGTCGGGGCGCGAGTAGCTGTCGACGAAGTACTTGCCGTCGGGTGTCGCGCTGACCGTGTGATCGGCCGGCTCGCCGCCCAGCTTTGTGAGACCCGTGCCATCCAGGTTGACTGCGTAGAACTCCGCCATCACCGGCATGCGATCGGTCTCGCGGCCTCTCGCCGTGAAGTACATGCGACCGGCCGCCTCGTCAATGCAGAGCAGATCGCCGAAGGTCCACGGGCCCTGCGTGATGCGATTCTTCAGTTTGCCATTGGCGTCGTAACGGTAGAGGTGCGCCCAGCCATCGGCCTCGGAGAACCAGATCACGTCATTGCCGTTGTTGATGACGTCCCAGTTCGGCTTGCCCGCGACGATGTCGAGGTTCAGCTCGACCTGCGTGGCCAGTGTGTCCTTCACGATCAGACGCGCCTCGCCCGTCTGCACGTTCGCTTCCATGAGCTGGATGCGCTTGGCGCCGCGCACCGCGTGCGTGAAGTAGAGGCGGTTGCTGCCATCCTTCCACTTCACCGTCAGCCAGGTCGAATCCGCGACACCCGTGGTGGTGAAGGTGAGATACGGCTGCGGCGGGACGTTCGACGCGGACGTTCGACTTCGTCGCCACATCGATGATGTGGATGTCGAACCGAAGGCAGCATCGGAATCACCGGGCAGCGGATACGGATACTGGTAGAGCATGGGCCGCTCGTGTGTGGACGAGTAGAGCGGCATCATCGGCGTCTTGCGCTCATCCATGCGCTGGATCGCGATCTTCTTCGAGTCCGGCGACCACTGCAGCACGGGCCGCTGCTTGAGGTGATTGACGATCTCTGTGGGGCGTGGCGCCTGGTTGCCGTACTCGAACAGCGCTTCGCCATCCGTCGTCAGACGGGTCGGAGTCGCCGCCGCCGTACGGGCCGGATCCACAGATCGTGCTGATGGATGAAGGCTTCCATGCGGCCATCGGGTGAGCGCACGTAGCCGGATTCGTTGGGCAGTGTGTCGCCCGAGCGTGCAGCGATGCGCCGCAATGTCGCAGGTGAAGCCCTTGTGGTTCGCATTGAAGCGGATGCTGTTCTCGTCATCCGAGAAGCGGAACGTGCGGAACGGCAGCTTGCGGCCGAGGAAGGACGTGTCGGCGGCGAGCGACATGGCGGCGGCGAGCCGGTCGTGATCGAAGAGCAGCGCGCGGGTGCCGCGCACCGGATCGACGAGCACGAATTCCGCGCCGTCCTCGGTCTTGTTGCGGTACCAGAAGCGATTGCCGCCGCGCATCCACGTGGGCACCACCTGGTCGCCGGAGATCAGGTCCTCCGTGTTCCACGCGAGCAGGCGTTCCGCACGCGTGTAGCGCGCGACATCGATCGGTGGCCGCTGCGCGTGCGCGGCGGCGGGCAGCAGGCACAGGGCGAGCGGCAGAAGCGCCGTTCGCGACAGGAGACGCTTGATCATCGCAGTTACCTGAGAGGCTTGGTTCGAGGACAGCGGCCCGCCGGGGGTTCCGGGCTGGTGGCATTGCTGGTGGCGCATGTGGCAGCGCAGGCGAGCGGCATCAGCCTTTCACATAGGAACGCTTCTCCGCGACGCGTCCGTCGCGCACGAGGAAGATGTCGACACCGCGCACATGACCGGGCTGACCATCGCGCAGCCAGTGGTAGACCCAACGAACGACGCAGCGGTCGCCGGCAGCGAAGATCTCCTCCGTATCGAAGCGTGCCTGCGGTGAACGCCGGAAGAATTCCTCCCATGTGGCGCGTACCGCGGCCTGGCCGCTGACCAGCGTGCCATCGGGCGACGGTCGCGTGTTGTCGAAGATGCAGTCATCCGTCATGGCGGCCATGATCGCGTCCACATCGCGACGGCCGAAGGCATCATTGAAGCGCTGCACGGCTGTGATCGTGGCCTGTTCGCCTTCTGTCATTGGCTGCACTCCGCCGTCTTGCCGCGCGGCTATAATGTCACGACGAGGGCAATGGTGAAGAAGGAGTCGGTCTTCTGCAGGGGCACGAGCACCTTGCCGTTGGCGTTGCCGGCGGTGTCGAAGAGATCGACCTCCTTGAGCGCCGGGTCATTGCGCCAGAGCAGCTCGAGGCCGGGCCGGAACGCAAACGCCTTGTTAATGGCGATGGTCATGGCGTTGGTCCAGTCGCCGCGCACGTCCTTCGTGTGGTTCACATTGAGGTCGGCGGTGAGCGAACTCTCCAGCTTGGTGGACGCCGTGACCTGGCGCATCAGCTCGTAGGAAGCGCGCACGCCCGGGAAGTTCTGCTTGATGAACGGATTGGTGACCACGTCCTGCTGGAAGGTGTAGGTCACGCCGTAGTCGGTCTTGAAGCGGAAGCGGTCGGTGTTCACCCAGACATTGCCCGCGCCGGCCGCGACCAGGAAGCGGCTGTCAATGCCGGCGAACGTGTTGCGCAGCCAGTCCACGCCGGCAAAGACAATGAATCCGTCCTTCACGTGGCGGTCGTTGCGCGCGCGCAGATAATAGGCTTCGGCCGTCTTCTGATAGACGGTGTTTTCCTGGAGCTGGTAGGAGGTCGGCGTGCCCACGGCGCGACGCGTGGTCTGACCCGATTCCGTGCGTATACCGCCGCCCTCGAACTTCAGCTCGTTGTCCTTGCGCGCGTGCGCCAGCGTGGTGCCCAGTCCGAACGTGCTGGAGCTGGAATTGCCCGCCGTGAAGACGGTCGTAAACTTGCCCGTGAACGACCATGGCTTCTTCGGGGCATCCTGTGCACGCACAGCGCGGGGCAGGGCCAGGGACGGGACGACCAGCATCAGCAGCGCCACCGCCCGGCGCCGCGCGGATGATTGCATCTTTCGGGCTCCTTGTGGGGATCACACGCCCGGCGAACCCCTGCCGGACGGGGTCCGAAGGTAGCCAAACGCCAGCCGTGTGTACAGCGGGAAAGGGTACGGTTTCGGCGGCGAGGGCGCCGCCAGTCAGGGCGTCCGCCAGGGGCTGCGCAAAGCGTCGCACGATCCAGCCGTTGTCAACGAAAGGGGCGGCCCGTGCGTCAGCAGGTACACCCCTTACATCAACCGGAGCACGATCGTGATTCAACGACGACGCCATTCCCGCATGGCTCTCATCGCTGCCGGACTTTGCGCGCTACCCATGGCTGCAGCCTCGCCCGCAACCGGCCAGACCACCGCGGCCATTACCGCCGCCGACCTGAAGACGCGGCTCTACATCCTGGCCGCGGACTCAATGCTCGGACGCCAGGCCGGCACCGAGGCCAACATCAAGGGCACCGCGTACATCGCGGCGGAAGCAAAACGTATCGGTCTGCAGCCCGCCGGCGACAACGGCACGTTCTTCCAGGACGTGCCCATGGTGCGCCGCAGTATTGCAGCCAGCTCCACGCTCAGTGTGGACGGTCAGGCATTCCACTACGGTACCGATTTCACTGCCTTCGATCGCGGCGCGGAGGTGAAGCCGTTCAATGCACCCGCGGTTTACGGTGGCAAGCTGGGAGACGAGGTACTGATCACGGCGCAGCAGGCGACCGGCAAAATCGTCGTCTTCAGCCCGCCGACGCCACAGGGCGGCCGCGGCGGTCGTGGTGGCGGCGGACGAGGCCGGGGCGGCTTCGGCGGCGCACCCGTCCCCGAAGGCATCGCGAAAGCGGCCGTCGCTGTCGCCACGGTCGGCAACATTGGCGGTGGCTTTGGCGGTTTCGGCGGCCGCGGCGGTGGTGGTCGCGTGACACTCAAGCCCGACTCGCCGCCCGACCCCATTGACGCGACGGTCACCATCTCGCCCAATGTCGCCGCGGCCATCTTCGGCCGGCCGGTCGATGCGCTGGACCCGGGAACCAACGGCAAGAACGTCAGCGGCCGCATCATCATCAACGAGGAGAAGGCGCCCGGACGAAACGTCGTCGCCATCATCCAGGGCAGTGATGCGAAGCTCAAGAGTGAGTACGTCGCAATAGGCGCGCACAACGATCACATCGGCATTCGCACACCCGCGGTGGATCACGACTCGCTGCGCGCGTACCTCTTTGCACTCGATAAGCTGCAGCGCAGCCTGCCGGAGGGAGAACGGCCATCGCCCGACCAGATCGCCGCCATCCACATCAACGTGGACAGCCTGCACCGCATCCGGCCCGCAAGAATGGATTCCGTGAACAACGGCGCCGACGACGACGGCTCCGGCTCGGTTTCCGTGCTCGAGATCGCGGAGGCGTTCCAGAAGGCGGCGGTCAAGCCGAAGCGCTCGCTGCTGTTCGTCTGGCACACGGCGGAGGAGCTGGGCCTCTACGGCTCCGAGTACTTCACCGACCATCCCACCGTGCCGCGCGACTCCATTGTCGCGCAGCTCAACATGGACATGGTGGGCCGCGGCGATGCCGCCGATCTCAAGGGTGGCGGGCCCAACTACCTGCAGCTCGTGGGCTCACGCCGGCTCTCCACCGAGCTGGGCGACATTGTCGAGGCCGTGAACAAGAAGGAGAAGTCACCCTTCACCTTCGACTACACCTTCGACGCCAACGGCCACCCCGAGCGCATCTACTGCCGCAGCGATCACTACAACTACGCCCGCTACGGCATCCCCATCACTTTCTTCACCACAGGGCTGCACCCGGACTACCACCGCTTGACGGACGAGGCCCAGTACATTGATTATGCACACATGGCGAGGGTGGACCAGCTGGTGCATGATGTGGCGGAGACCGTAGCCAATCTCGATCACCGCGTCGTCGTCGATCAGCCGAAACCCGACCCGCACGGCCGCTGCGTGCAGTAACCCCGTAACAGCGCGGCGACCTGCGGCGAAAGCCGGAGCAGTGACGACGCTGCTCCGGTTTTTCTTTCTGGCGACATCGCTGGAGGAAGCTTGTGAGGCGATTCTGGGGCTCGGGCCGGGGCTCGGGCTGGGAACATCTTGAACGAATTCGAACCGCGTTGCTGGCGCCGGCCCGGGAGGGTACTGACCGGCACCGTTGTTTGACATCCGTTCCCGAACATCGACTCACTTCGCCCCCACGCTGACGCCGCGCCCCTCCGTGTCCGCTGCGGCCGTCGTGTGATGTTGAAGTCCGCTTCCATCCATTCATTGGCGTGCATCCGTAGTCGTTCCCCGGCAACCAGCCCCAGCAACCTGCCCGAGCAACGCCGTTCTCACGCCGAGTCCTTCCCACCCGCGACAAACCGATAGACAAACGCACCGATCAATCCGCCTGCGATGGGCGCGACCCAGAAGAGCCAGAGCTGGGCGAGTGCCCAGCCGCCCACGTACACGGCGACGCCGGTGCTGCGCGCGGGATTGATGGATGCGTTGGTGACGGGGATGCTGACCAGGTTGGTCAGTGTGAGGCCCAGGCCGATGGCGATGGGCGCGAAGCCCTGCGGCGCGCGCTTGTCGGTCGCGCCCATGATGATTACCACGAACATCATTGTCATCACGACTTCGCTCACCAGGCCCGCGAGCATCGAGTAGCCGCCCGGCGAGTGCTCGCCGTAGCCGTTGGATGCGAAACCGGCGGACACGTCGAAACCGGTATGACCGCTGGCTATGACCAGCAGCACGCCGCCGCCGGCCATGCCGCCCAGCACCTGCGCGATGATGTAGGGTAACAGCTGGTTAGAGGGGAAGCGGCCGCCCGCCCAGAGGCCCATTGAGACGGCGGGATTCAGGTGGCAGCCGGAGATGTGACCGATCGCGTACGCCATGGTCAGCACGGTCAGGCCGAACGCGAGCGAAACGCCCAGCAGGCCGATGCCCACGCCGGGAAACGCGGCCGCCAGCACCGCGCTGCCGCAGCCCGCGAGCACCAGCCAGAACGTGCCGACGAACTCTGCGCCGTACTTTCTCATGGGTCACCTCGCCTGGGAGCGGAGCCACGCGCCGGCCTCGCCGTTCGTCGGCGCGGCCCGGTGACCCCGCGCACAAAAGTGCGCGCCCGCCCGGTTGCCGACAACAGCCGGCCGCTGCCGCGCCACCCGGCCCCATGGGACGAAGGGCGGGGTCGCCGGGACGGACGCGCTGCCACTATCATTGTCCCGCGCGCCACCTCGCCGGATCGTTCACACATGAAGACCGCACAGGGCCGGGCACAGCCCGTCGATTCGCGCACGCCCGGACCGATCACGCGCCGCCAGTGGCTGCTGGGCGCGGGCTGCTCCCTGGCCGCGCTCGCAGGCTGTCGCAGCACCACGGATGTGGGCGACGAAGGCTCGCCTCGCCTCACCGTGCAGCCGCACGCACCCACCAGTACCGTCACGCCCGGCACTTACCGCCTCAACCTGAGCAGCGGCCGGGATGGCTTTCTCTATGTCCCGCCCGGCTACGTGCACGGCACACCCAGACCGCTCGTCGTGATGCTGCACGGCGCCTACCACGGCGCGGACTCGGTGGCGGCCATGTCCGCGAGCACGGACGCGTTCGGCTGCCTGATGCTCACCCCCGAATCACGCGGCAACACCTGGATCGTGCCCCGCTTCGGACCCGGCTCCGACATCGAGTTCATCGGCCGCGCGCTCGAGCAGACCTTCTCACGCTGCTCCGTGCGCACCGACCGCATGGGCCTGTTCGGCTTCTCCGACGGCGCTTCCTACGCGCTTTCCGCCGGACTCGTGAACGGCGACTTCTTCTCCCACATTGCCGCGTACTCGCCGGGTTATCTGGTGGAAGACCAGTGGCGGGGGCAGCCCCGCATCTTCATTGCGCACGGCACCGCGGATGACGTGCTGCCCGTCGACATCTCACGCCAGCTCGTGCCGGCTCTGCGCGACGATGGCTACGACGTGCAGTACGACGAGTTCGATGGCGTGCACGCCATCTACCAGACCGAGGTGAACCTCTCGCTGCAGTGGTTTCTCGACTGACAGTGTGTTAGAAGGGCCGGACGCGGCGGCACACGGATTGCAGGCGACGCTTCCCGTCCCGTGACCGGCGCCTTCGCCTGCACTTCAGCGGGGCCGGTTGCCGGCGCCTGCGGGCAGCGCGAACGCGACGTAGGTGCCGCCCGAGGCCGCATCGTTCTTGCCGCCACCGCAGGCGATGACGATGTACTGCCGCCCGTTCACCATGTAGGTCGAGGGCGTGGCGTTGCCGGAGGCGGGCAGCAGCGTCTCCCAGAGCAGCCGGCCCGTGCGCTTGTCGAACACGTGGAACTTCCGGTCGTAGGTCGTGGCGCCAATGATCAACAGGCCGTTAGTCGTGACAATGGCGCCGCCGTAGTTGTCCGTGCCCGTGTCGTGGATCCCCTGCGCAGCCAGCTGCGGATACTCGCCGAAGGGAATCGACCAGCGGATCTCGCCCCGGTTCAGGTCGATGGCGTTGAGCGTGCCCCAGGGCGGTGTGATCGCCGGCAGACTGTCCGGCGCCAGGAAGATGTCGAGCCCGGTGCTGCGGTATTTCAGGTAGTTCGGGTTGCTCACCACCGAGTCCGCAATGTCCTGCCCGGTGAGCAGGTAATGGATCAGCGCGTTCACGCCATTGTTGTCGAGCACACCCGCAAACCCGGACATGCGCCCGGTGCCCTGTCGGATCAGCTGCGACAGCTCCTCCCGCGTGTGGCGAGCGCCCACATCGATGAGCGATGGCGACTGCGATGAACCCCTGCGATCATCGCCGTGACAGTTGGCGCAGTTCGCGGCGTACAGCGACTTGTTGCTGCGCGGCACGAGTCGCTGGATCCACGGCATCTCGTTGGCGTTGACGTAGAGCAGACCCGTCTCCGGATCGAAAGCGGGGCCGCCCCACTCGCCACCGCCGTCCACGCCCGGAAAGATGATGTTGCCCTTGAGATCCGGCGGCTGGAACATGCCCGTGCTGTACTTGCGGAACGTCTCCAGCACCGCCGCATGCACTTCCGGCGTGCGCGTGGTCAGCATGGCCTCCGTGAGCTGCTGCCGTATGAACGGCGGCGGCTTCACCGGATACGGCTGCGTCTCCGCGGTCTTCTCGCCGTCCAGCGTGGACGCCGGGACCTTGCGGTACTCGATGGGGAAGAGCGGTTTGCCGGTCTCGCGCTCGAAGACGTAGACGTACCCGAACTTGGTGATCTGCGCGACGGCATTGACGCGGCGGCCATCACGCGTCACCGTGACCAGCGCCGGCGCGGCCGGGAAGTCCCAGTCCCACAAGTCGTGCTTCACCGCCTGGAAGTGCCAGATGCGCCGGCCCGTGCCGCGCGTCCAGCGCGAGCAGTGTGTTGGCGAAGAGGTCATCGCCGATGCGATTGGCGCCATAGAAGTCGAAGGCGGCAGAGCCGGTGGCGGCGAACACCATGCCGCGGCCGACATCGACCGTGACGCCTGCCCACGCGTTCGCGCCCCCGGACACCTTCCACGCATCCGGCGGCCAGGTGTCGTAGCCGAACTCACCCGGGTGCGGAATCGTGTGGAACGACCAGCGCAGCGCGCCCGTGTGGATGTCGTACGCGCGGATGTCGCCGGGCGAGGAGGGCAGTGACTCGCTGACGGTGCTGCCCATGATGAGCAGGTCCTCGAACACCACGCCCGGTGTGCTCGCGCTCACCGAGACGTTATCGACTGGCCGCCCCAGCCCTTCGCGCAGATCGACCACGCCATTGTCGCCGAAGGAAGGAATCGGCTGCCCCGTCTTCCGGTCCAGCGCGAACAACCTGTTGCGATAGTTGAAGAGCACCCGGTCGCCGGTCACCACCACGCCGCGATAACGGATGCGCGTGGTCGGTCCACCGTTGTTCGGGTTGAAGCTCCACAGCTCACGCCCGGTCGCCGCATCGAGCGCGAACACCCGCATCTTCGGCGAGGCCGCGTACAGCACGCCATCAATGACGATCGGGTTGGACTGCATTTCCGAGCCGTGGAACTCGTCGTGCGTCTCGTACGTCCACGCCACCTGCAGGTCGCCGACACGTTGGCCGGCGTGATCTGCGCCAGCGTCGAGTAATGCGTGTGCTCCGTGTTGCCGCCATACACCGGCCAGTCCACCATCCTCCCCGACTGGCCTCTCACCGCGGAGGGCGTGAGCGCGCAGAGAATCGCGCCGAGGTACAGCAGTATTGTCAACGGATAACGGATCACAGCTTTCATTCTCGCGATCTCCATCAGCGTTCGAGCAACCAGCCCGAGCAGCCAGCCCCAGCAACGCAGTTCAATCCGTTCATCCGTAATCCCCAGCCCCAGCCCAAGCAACCAGCCCCGGCAACGCAGTTCAATCCGTTGATTCCGTAGCTCCCAGCGCCAGCCCGAGCCCCAGCCCCAGCAACGCCGTTACTGGTTCCCGGGGTCCGACACTCAGCTGATCAAGCGCCCCGTAACGATGCGCGGCGCTCCCCCAAGCTTACGGTTAATCGCTCCAATCGTCTGCTCGACGAACGCATTGAATGCGGCGACTGCCTGCGCGGTTTCGGTGCGCAGTTCGCCGGAGCGCGTCTTCTGCGGGTCTGTGGGCGCGGTGGGCGAGCGCGCGATGCCGCCTAGCAGCGAGTTAAGCTCCTCGCGCAGGCGAGGATACTGGCGGTAGCCCATGTTGGGTGGAGGCCGGCGCAGTGTGCTGTCCACGATCACCGCCAGCTTCTCCTGCGCCACCTTGAGATCCGCGACCAGGCTGGCATTGGCGCCCGGCACCGAACCCGGATTCCGACGGATGGTCTGCTCCAGGTCCACCAGCTGGCGCTTGATGTCGTCGCCTCGAGTCACCATGTCGTTCACCTGATTGGCCAGACCCTGCAACTCGAGGACGGAGGCATACTGCGCCTGATAGTCGGCGAGTGTGGTCTGCACGCGCGGATCCGCTTCCACGCGGAAACTCGTGTGCAGCTCGCGACCGCCGGCGCGCAGTGTTGCGGTGTAGTCGCCGGGCACGACGTACGGCGTCGCACCCCCACGTCCCCCACGGCCTCGCCCGCCGCCGCCCTCTTCTTCGCCGCCTGCGCCACCGCCCGCTCCACCAGGCCCCGCGCCGCGGGCGCCCGGATTGACGTAGCGCAGATCCCAGACGACGCGATTCACGCCGGCGCCCGCGTTCGCGCGCAGGTTGCGCACCGGCTGACCCCGCGCATTGCTGATCGCGATCTCGACCGGCGCCGCGGTCTTGAGGTAGAAGTTGAGATATGCGCCATCCGGCGGATTGTCTTCCTGCCACGTGGCGGCACCGCGCGCGGCCGCGCGACTCCACATTGTCCAGCGCACGGCCGGCCTCGGGTCGAACAGGTAGGCGTCCTGTGCCATGGCCGCCGTCAGCTTCTGCAGCGGCGCAATGTCGTCGATGATCCAGGCGCCACGGCCGTGCGAGGCAATGATCAGGTCGTTGTCGCGCGGGTGCACCTTGATGTCACGCACGGCAACGGGCGGCAGACCGTTGCGGATGTCCGCCCACGTCCTGCCACGGTCCCACGACGCGAACACGCCCAGCTCCGTGCCCAGGTAGAGCAGGTCCTGATTCTTCGGGTCCTCGCGCACCACGTGCACGTAGCCCTTCGCCGGCAGGCCCGCCTGCAGCGCGGTCCACGTCTTCCCGTAGTCTGCAGTCATGTAGGCGTACGGCGCGAAGTCGTTCTCCTGGTGGCGGTCGATTGCGACGTACGCGGTGCCCGCATTGAAGTGCGACGCATTGATGCGCGAAACCCAGGAGTTGGGCGGCAGCCCCTTCACATTGCCGACGACGTTGGTCCACGTCTTCCCGCCATCCTGCGTGACCTGCACGTTGCCGTCGTCCGTGCCCACCCAGATGACGCCGGCCTTAACAGGCGTTTCGGCAATCGTGGTGATGGTGCAGTGGAACTCCGCGCGGTGTTGTCGTCACGATCTCGCCGCCGGAGGAGAGCTCCTTGCTCTTGTCGTTGGTCGTGAGGTCCGGACTGATCATCGTCCATGACTGCCCCTGTCGCTGCTCTTGAACAGCACATTACCGCCGAAGTACACGACCTTCGGATCATTGGGCGAGACCAGAATCGGCGAGTCCCAGTTGAAGCGATACTTGTGGCTGGCCAGTGCATCGCCTGCGGAGCCGACGCGGTTCGGATCCGGATGGATGGAGCGCGAATTGCCCGAGCGCAGGTCCATCACGTCAATGCTGCCACCCTGCGAGTTGGAGAAGATGATCCACGGCTGATCGGGCACGGGCACGGAATAGAAGCCGTCGCCGCCGTGCACCGTGTACCAGTCGTCCTTGAGAATGCCTTCGCCGTAGGTCGTGCGACTGGGACCGCACCAGTCGCCGTTGTCCTGCAGGCCGCCGCACAGGAAGTACGGCTGCCGCATGTCGAAGTCGATGTGGTAGAACTGCGCGAACGAGATGTTGTTCATGATGGTCCAGTTGTCGCCGCCATCCCACGACACCTGGAAGCCGCCGTCGCTGCCGCTCAGCAGCCGCTTCGGGTTCGTCGGGTCGATCCAGAACGCCTGGTGATCGCCGTGCACGCCCTGGCCGATGTTCTGGAACGTGTGCCCGCCATTGATGGAGCGGTTCAGGCTGCCGGAAAGCGCGTACACGCGCTCCGGCGTCGACGGGTCGACGCGAATGTCCGCATAGTAGAAGGGCCGGAAGTTGATGTTGCGGTCCGCCGTCGTCATGCGCCAGGTCGCGCCCGCATCATCGGAGCGGAACAGCTCGCCCTGCGTCAGCGTCTCGGTGATCATGTACACCGTGTTAGGCGAACTGGGCGCCACGGCCACGCCGATGCGGTCCATGGCCTCGGTCGGGTAGCCCGGCCGCCCGCGCATTGACACCCACGTGTCGCCGCCATCAATGCTCTTGTAGAGCGCCGTGGTCTTGCCACCGCTGTCGAGGCGCCACGGCCGCCGCCGGTGCCAGTACATGCCCGCGTACAGGATGCGCGGGTTGGACGGATCCATGGAAATGTCGGAGCAGCCGGTGTCCTGATCGATATAGAGCACCTTCTGCCAGGTCTTGCCGGCATCCGTCGTGCGGAATACGCCGCGCATCTCGTTGGGCCCCCACGCATGGCCGAGCGCGCAGACCAGCGCGACATTGGGGTTCGTCGGATGCACCACGATGCGCTTGATCCGCTCCGTGTCATCCAGGCCGAGATACTTCCACGTGTCGCCGCCATTGGTCGAGCGGTACACGCCATTGCCGAACGACGCACTGTTCCGCGGATCGCCCTCGCCCGTGCCCAGCCAGATCACGTTGTGATCCGACGGCGCCATGGCGAGCGCGCCCGGCGAGTACACCGCCTGATTCTCGAACTGCGGCTGCCAGGTGGTCGCGTTGTTGGTGGTCTTCCACACGCCGCCATCCGCGCCCGCCACCCAGAACGTGCTGGGATCGCCCGGCGTGCCCAGCACCACCGCCGTGCGCCCGGCCATGTTCGCCGGTCCGATCGAACGCCAGTGCAGTGCCTTGATCGCATTGGCCTGCGCCGTCGCCGGCGCGACCATCTTCTCGGCCAGGCCTTTGGGTGGTCGCTGCTGGGCGGTGGCAGGCGTTGTTGCCACCATGGCAGCCACCGCACTGGCAAGCAGGATGGCGGTTGTGGTTCGCGTGTGAGCGGTGGCGTTCGAGTTACCGCGTATGCGACGACGCATCATTGCCTCCTCGGCGGAGACGTCTGGTTCTTTCGCGAGAGCGGGGGGCGGTGGCAAGATCGGCAGGCGCGCCGGGCCCGGCAAGCGCCGAGCCACAGGTCCACCCTGCCTGGTCGTCCAGCTTCGAACTCCGGTTCACTGGGCTTGTAGATGCGGGCCATGAACGGCGGCTCATGGGCATTGAGAAAGGCGAGGACGCGCGGAAGCGTTTGGACGAGATTGCGCGCGAGGATATCGTGACGATGCTTACCGACCAGCATGAACAGGGCGCAGGCCAGCCCGCATGACCATGTCGCGTTCGGCGGTATTGTAGCGGATGTCGCGGTTGTGGCTGAGTGCGATCCAGCCGCGCCTTCCCACCTCACGCAGCCACTCTGTGTCCGGCGTGCTCGGCTCGAAGTGCGTGTCGTGGCGCTCTACCCGGACGCCTGCGGCGTTGAGTGCATTGGGAACGCTGCGGCCCAGGTCGCGATCCGCAAAGAAAACGCGGTCAGGCTGCGGCTTCGAAGCGGACCGCTTCTTCAAGCTCCGCGTCCGCCAGGTTGTAGTCAGCCAGCACGGTATCGACGGGTTCGCCGGCATTGAGCCGGTCCGTAATGGCGCGCGTCGAGGCGCGGGCTCCGCATTGCGCGTCCACGACACATTCAAGGCGAGGCCGATCCTCTCCATGCCGGAGGTCTGCCGCAGGTCCGGACTGTCATTCCCGGCGGCAGCATCCGCCATGGCTCTGCTCGAGGATGCCGGCATTGTTCGCGAACTGACAGGAAAGCGGCGGAATCGTCTCTTCCTGTACGACCGCTACCTGTCCATTCTGAATCAGGGAACCGAGCCCGTTTGAGGTAGCGCGGCGCGCGCGGTCCCGTTCCTGGCCCGAGCGCCGGAAACGAAGTTCGATCCGTTGCTGCCGTTCCCGAGCGACCAGCCCCCAGCAACCAGCCTGAGCAACGCAGTCGATCCCCCACGGCCTCGCGCCGCTGCGCGCGCCGATGTAGGTTCGACGAACCGGCCCGCCGCCCGTCCCGGCGGGCCCCGGCATACCGCCGGTCGGCCGCGGCGCACGCGCAAGGCTCCGCGGCCCGATCCGAACACCCGCTGCACGCTCGCTTCCGTCCGTACCCGGGAACGGCGCTGTTCCCCGGTCACCGGCGGAGGAGGCCAATCGTGTCCTCGGACCCAACGTCGGTCGAGGCGCCCCCACAGGACGCGTCCGCCGCATCGCATCTCGAGGAACTGTCTGCCGCGCACCTGCGGCAGCTCGTGTCGCTGTCACTCCAGTTCAATGCCACGCTGGGGGAGGCCGAGCTGCTGCCTCGCATCCTGGCCAGTGTCTGCGCCACACTCGAGGCGCAGGCCGCCGCGGTCTGGCTGCGGGACGGTGACGTGCTGCGCTGCGAGGCATCGCTGGGGCCGGCAGGCGATGGGCTGAGCGGCGCCGAGCTGCCCCTGGGTCTGGGCTTTGCCGGGGACGCGGTACGCAGAAGGCAGCCGGTGCTGGTGCTGGACGCGCCCTCTGATGAGCGCCACGTGCCGCAGCTCGACGAAGGCTGGGGCGTGGCCACACGCTCGGCCATGGCCGTGCCGCTGACCGCGCGCGGCGAGACGCTGGGCGCGCTGGAGGTGACTAACGGCCGGTTTGACGGACAGCAGCTCGCGTTCCTGGTGGCGGTTGCCGACGACGCCGCGGCCGCCATCCGCAATGCCCGCCTGCTCGACGCCGAGCGGCAGGCCCACGATCTGCGCGCGCTGCTGAGCTTCAGCCGCGAAATCCTCTCCACCTTCGATCTCGATCGCATCCACAGGTCGGTGGTGAATCTGGCCGGCGAAGCGCTCCACTTCGACCGCTGCGTGCTGGCGACCTGGCAGGGCAGTGATCTCGTGGTGCGCGCCATTTCCGGCGAGGAAAAGGTCGATCTGCGCTCGGCCGCGCTGCGTGAGATCGATCGCTTCATGACCTGGGGCACGGAAGGCCGCGAGGAACTGCTCATCAGCAATGTGCAGGACGTCGATGACGAAATGGCGACGCGGGTGCGCGAAGCATTCCCGCGCTACCTCGAGGAGTCGGGTGCGCACTGCATCCTCGTCGAGGATATCCAGGATACGGAAGGCGATCTGGGTGTCCTGCTGTTCGAGTTCGTGGCGCCTGCTGCAGTCACGCCGTGGCTGCAGCAGGCGGCCAGGATGCTGGCCAACCAGGCGGCACTGGCGCTCCGCAACGGGCAGTTGTACGCAGGCGTCCCGTTCATTGGCTGGCTCGAGCCGCTGGCCCGGAGCCGGCGCAGGCTGGCCGCCTGGCCGCGCGCGAAGTGGCTGCAGTACGGCGCCATTGCACTGACGCTCGCGCTCCTGCTTTCCGTGGTGCGCCTGCCGCTCCGCCTCTCGGCGAGCATGGCCGCGGTGCGCGCCGCGGTCCAGCAGCCGGCCCGCGCGGGTGTGGGCGGCATCCTGGATGCCGTGCTGGCGCACGAGGGCGAGAAGCTGAACGCCGGGCAGCCCATTGCCCGGCTGCGCGATGATGAAGGGCAGCTGCGTCTGGGCGAGGCGCAGGCGGCGCTGGCGCTGGCACAGCGCGAAGAGTTCGCGGCGCAGGCCCGCGGTGATGCTAACGCCGTGTCAGGAGCGCGCGTGCGTGCCGCGGAATCTGCCGATGCCGTGGCCCTGCTGACCCGCCAGCAGGAGGCGCGCACCGTGGTGGCGCCGGCCGCAGGCGTGGTCCTCACACCCCGCCTCGAGGAGCGGCTGGGCAGCTGGTTCGATGCAGGCAGTACCGTCGCCTGGATCGGGGATCCGGACTGGGTCGAGCTGGAGCTGCACGTGCCGCAGAGCGACGTCGCCGACGTGCAGCTGGAGGACCGCGTACGTGCGCGCTCGCCCGCACAGCCATCCGTCACGTTCCAGGGCAAGGTTACCGCCATCGCGCCGCGCGCCGACACGCTGGGTGGCCTCGTCACCTACACCGTGCACGCCATTCTCGATAACCGGCAGCGCCTGCTGCGGCCGGGCATGGAAGCGAGGGCCAAGGTCCTGACCCGGCCGCGACCCCTCGCCGTCATGATCTTCCGCCGGCCCGCGCGCTGGCTGCGCATGAACCTCTGGTGGATGCTGCCATGGTGAATCGCCTCGCCCGTTCCATCCTGTCCGTGCTGCCGTGCGTGCTGGCTGCGTGCGGCTCGCAGATCAGCACGGACCGCACGGCACCGCCCGCTGCCACGGCGCCGGTCGTGGCCACCGATGGCCAGGGTGCAGCCGCGGAAGCGGCGAGCGGCGGGCACGCCTCGAGTGTTCTCGCCGCCGGCGAGTCGGCGCGCAGCGGGAATGGCAGCGGTGTTGGCCGGGACGGATTGCAGGCGACGACACTGCCTCTGACCACCGTGCTCTATTCGGAGCGTGACGCGGAGCTGACATCCCGCCGGGCCGGCGTCGTGGCCACGATCGACGTCGAGATGGGCGATGCCGTGCAGGAAGGCCAGCAGCTGGCGAGGCTGGACGATGGCCGCGAACTGGCGGCGCTCGCCGCGGCCACGGCGGCCCGGGAGCTGGCCAACGCAGAGCACGACCGGGCCGCACAGCTGGCGAAGCAGGGGATGATCACCGCGGGTGAGCTGGACTCCGCCACCTGGCGTCTGCGCTCCGCCGAAGCGTCACTCGCCGATGCTACCGTGCGCCTGGACTACACGCGCGTACGGGCGCCCTTCGCGAGCACGATAACACGGCGTTTCATCCACATTGGCCAGACGGTCGCCGAGGGTGAACCGCTCTTCCGCGCAACCGCGCTGCACCCGTTGCGCGCTCTCGTGCGCGTGCCCGAGCTGGCGGCAGCCGCACTGCGACCGGGACGGGCCGTGCGGCTGCGCGGACTCGACGGGCGGGAGGCGAGAGGCCGCATCCTGCGCATCTCGCCGGCCGTCGACCCGGGCAGTGGCACGGTCGAGGTGCTCGTCGATGTGCCGGATCCCGGCGGTCTCAAGCCGGGCTCGTCCGTTAATGTCGAGTTTCTCGTTTCGTCCGAGCGCTCATGACCGACGGCGACTGCCCTCGCGTGCGGCGCAATCTGCGCTACGTCCAGCAGGTGCTGGATGGACGCGTGTCGTGGGTGGTCAAGGACCCGCTGCGGCTGCAGTACTTCCGCTTCGGCGAGGCGGAAGTGTGGATGATGCAGCGCATGGATGGCACCCAGCCGCTGGACGCGATCGCGCTCGGATTGCGCGAAGCGCTGGGCATCAACGCGACGGCCGCGGCGATACGCCCGTTCGTCGACAAGCTCAAACAGCTCGGACTGGCCGAGCGCACGCGGGAGGAGCAGCGCATCCTGCTCACCGAGTCGCTGCGGCGCGATCGTCGCCTGAAACTGAAGGGCCATGGCAGCACACTGCTGCGCATGCGCTTCCCGCTGGGTGATCCTGACCGCGTGTTCGAGCGCATGGCCCGCTGGCTGCGCTTTTGCTGGACCCCCGCATTCGTCATCCTCTCCGGCCTCGCCATTGTCGCGTATGGCGCCATCATCACTGCCAACTGGGACGCGTTCTCCGCCGGAATCCGCAGCATGTACAGGCTGTCGAGTTTCTCTGCCGGCACACTGGCCATGTACTGGATCGTGGTCGCCGCCATCATCGCCATACACGAAGCCGGCCACGGCCTCACCTGCAAGCACTTCGGCGGCGAGGTGCACGAGGTGGGCGCAATGCTGCTCTACTTCATGCCTTCCTTCTACTGCAATGTGAACGACGCGTGGACATTCGAGCGCCGCGGGCAGCGTCTGTGGGTGACCTTCGCCGGCGGCTGGATTCAGCTCGTCGTCGCCTTTCTCTCCGCCGTCACCTGGCTGGGAACGGAACCGGAAACGCTGCTGCACCAGGCCGCATTCTTCAGCATGCTGTTCTCCGGCGGCATCGTGCTGCTCATCAATTTCAATCCGCTCATTCCGCTGGACGGCTATTACGCGCTGATGGACTGGCTGGGTATTCCCAACCTGCGCGCGCGCGCGTTCCGTCATCTGTCGACCGTGCTGAAGCGCAACGTGATGCGCGTCGACATCCCGGCCACGCGCTGCACGCCACGCGAAGCGCGCATCTTCATTGCGTATGGTGTCCTGTCGCTGCTGTACACCGCATTGCTGCTGTCCTCGATCACGCTGCTGTTGAGCCGGCGTCTGGTCACACGCTTCGAGGACTGGGGCATGGTGCTGGCCGCCATTGTGGTCGCCTATCTGCTGCGCAAACCGCTGGGCGCGCTGCGCCGCGTGCTGCGTGTGTGGTGGGCGGAGCGCGGCACGAAAGGCGGCACACGGCGAACGCTGCGGTTCGCCGGTGCTGGCACAGTGCTGCTGCTCCTGCTGCTGGTGACGCCGTGGGTGGTCACCGCGAAAGGCGAGGCGATGGCGGACCCGCCGGCTCGCCTGTTCCTGCGCCCGCCCGAATGGGCGCTGGTCACGCAGGTACGCGTCGGGGAAGGACAGCACGCACGTGCCGGCGACACCATTGCGGTGCTGAGCAGCCCCGACCTCGAACTGCGCTGGACGCATGCACGTGCCGCGGTGGAAGAGCTGGAGCGCCAGGCTGCGGCGCAGCGCAGTCGCGGTCAGGCCGCCGAAACCCGGCGGCTGGAGCTGCAGCTGGGCTTCCGGCGCACGGAACTGCAGGAGCTGGAGCGACGACGCGACGCGCTGACGCTGCGCGCGCCCTTCGCCGCCATTGTCGTGACGCCGCATTTGGAAGAGCGCGTGGGGGAGGGTCTGGCCCGCGGCGATTCGCTCGTGCAGCTGTGGGCGGATGGGCCGCCGCACGTGCGCATCCGTCTGTCCCAGCGTGATGCCGGCGGCATCAGCGCCGGCTCGCTGATAACACTGCGTTTCGCTTCGGCTCCGGGCCGGACCCTGCGCACGACGGTGGCGCAGCTGTCGCCGGCTGCACAGGCAGGTTCGGTCGAGCTGCTGGCGCCGCTCCCGGCCGTGGCCGGCCTGCCCGTGTGGCCCGGCATGGTCGGCCGGGCGAAGGTCGTCGTCATGCACACCACGGCCGCGCGCGCACTCCTGCGCGCCGTGCGCCGCACCATCCGCGTCGACTGGTGGCCATGAGCGAGGTGGAAGCGATTCTGCCGCGCGTGTTCTTCCTGCGCGAAGAAGATGAACGGGCCCGCCGCGAGCTGGCCGCGCTGGCGGTGCCGCACACGTATCCCAAGGGCAATCTGCTGGTCTGCCACGGAGATCCGTGCACGGCCGTGTACGTCATGATCCATGGCCGCGCCAAAGTCTCGCTGCTCAGCGAGGAAGGTCGTGAGGTCGTGCTCACCGTGGTGCGCGCCGGCGGCGTCATCGGGCTCGATTCCGCACTCGCGTCACCCACCTGCTTCGGCACGTGCACCACGCTCACGGAATCGAGGCTCGCGCGCATTCCCCGCGACGGTTTCGCCGCATGGGTCAACCAGTACCCGCACGTGCAGGGCCCACTGCTTGCCGAGCTGTCGCGGCGCCTGCGCAGCGCTTACGAGATGATCGGCGCGCAGGCCCTGCTGCCCGTGAAGCGGCGGCTGCTGATGACGTTGATCGAGATCGCGCGCGTCGAAGGCATTCCCACGCACGACGGCGAGGTCAGCTTCGTACGACCCACACACGAAGAGCTGGCGCAGCGCGTGGGTTCCACGCGCGTCGTCATCTCTCGCCTGCTGAAGGAGCTGCTGGCCGAGCGCACCACCTTCCAGGTCACGGGCAATGTCATCGATGCCTACCTCGACGACCTGGTCACAGGCGACGACTTCGCTGGCTGAGTCCGGCCATCCGACCGGACCGGACGATGCAACCCAGGTCACATTGCCGCCGTAACCCACGTCATCGCGGCCGGCTGCGGCTGCCATTAACGTGTTGCACCACGGCCGCCATGGGCCACGCTGGAAAGCGCACTCACCCACCCGGAGGAATCCATGACCGACCAGAAGAAGAGCCCGATCCGCATCGAGTTGACGCCCGAGCAGCGTCAGAAGATCCTGCTCGCCACGGGCCGCGACGCCGACGCGATCGAGTTCTCCGCTGAGGAACTCGAGGAGCGCATTGCCCCGCTGATGAGGAAGCTGTAAATCGCAGTCCCACGCAGGTCGATCCCACACACACCAGGAGGGGAATCATGGCTGAGCAGAAGAAGAACCCCATCCGCATCCAGCTCACCCCGGAGCAGCGGAAGAAGGTCATGAAGGCAACCGGCCGCGACGCGGATGCCATTGAGTTCTCGGCCGAGGAACTCGAAGAGAGAATCGCGCCTCTCACCGGCTTTGCCTCGGACGACGGCGGCAACTGATCCAACCGGGAAGCCGCGAAACACTCAGGACGCCTGTCGCGCGCGCCGCGGCAGGCGTTCTGTGTTTACATCTCGCGGCATTACATTGGCTGGGGTGGCCGCCCGCGCGGCAGGATTACGCACTCCTGTTGCGCACATCTACATGAAGGCGGAGGGCGTCATGGCGTTCAAGGGCATCATCCCCGTGGGCAGCGATGTAACCGTACGTTTCGCGGCCGGGGTCGACAACAGCGGCACCGCGTTCCTGATGGTCGGCCTCGGTCCGTTCACGGGTAAGGCCATCGCGAAAACTGCCGTGATTGCGCCGGGCGCGACCGGGTCGGTCGGCATCGCCGCCGGCAAGGCCGGCATTCTGCGCGCGTTCGTCGACGTTTCCGATGACGACGATGCGGGCCAGCTGACCGTCCAGGTCGGCGATCAGATCAAGGATGACGAACAGATCACCGGCGACACCACCTGGGTCTACTCGGTCCAGTGACACGGAGAATGCCCATGCGCGGTCATCGTGAACACAGTGTTTGGAGTGGCGCGGCGCTGCTGGCCGCGCTGTTCGCAATGGGGCCGGTACCGCTGGCCGCGCAGCAGCGCGATGCACAGGCCGAGTGCCGCGCCGTACTGCGCGCGCGTGAGGGCGGCGCGCCCGATGGCGCCGATTGCCGTACGCTTGCGGTTGTCCTGGTCGGCGCGATCACGGACACCTTCTACCACGTGCGCGCGAAGTCCGACACCGCGACGCAGCTGACCGCGCGCAAGCTGCAATCATCACGGTCAATGACTGCGAACGTGTCCGGCGTCCCCGGCCAGTCCGATGCTGTGCCGTCCACACTGCCCACTGCCCTCGCGGCCGCCAACCTGACCACTGCCGGCACGAACGATGGCACCAAGACCATTGCCGCCATTCTCGCTCAATCCTGTTACGCTGTTTGGAGGGACCGATTCCATTGCCGCCGCCCGGTGGAGCCGCTTCGGCGACGTGACGGTGCTGGTGCCCGTCTCCACCGGCTCGACCAGCAGCATTACGGACAGGCTGGGTTACCTGGGCCTGCGCGCACGATTGAACATCACCGGCCTCTCTGCCGGGGAACAGCTGCTGCAGGACGTTAACAACGCGTTCACCGCAGCCCTGGAGCAGGAAGGCCTCCTCGCCGGCAGGATCGCGCAGGCGCTGGAGAGCCTGCCGGATTCGGTTGCCATCCGGAAATGCGCGGCCGCCATTGCCGCCAGCGCCTACGGCGACACGCCCGCCGCCTGCCTGGGCAAGGTCACCGTGGGTCTCTCCGCCGACGACTACAGGGCACTGCGCAAGAGCCTGGAGCTGGCGCGCGAGAAGGCGGACGCGCACTACCTCGGTGTGGATCTGCGCTTCGACCGTGGCGACCCCACGCTCGCCGGCGACAGCACGAAGGAGATGACCGCGCTGCAGGCCGGCTTCGCATTCGGCCGGCGCACGCTGACCGCCGATCCCGAAGCCGTGCGTGTTGGGGTTCAGGGTCGCCTGGGCGTGCGCTACACGAATCCGCGCATCCGGACGGACAGTGTGGTCTGGGCGCTGGATGGTGGTCTGGGATTCGAGAGCAGCCGGCTGGTCAATGCACTGCAGGAGGTACGCTTCTCCACCGGGCTGGATTTCCGCTACTCGAACCGCCCGGATTCCGTCGCCGAACGGACGCAGACCGATTTTCTCGTGCTGCGCGCCGCGGTCAACATACCGTTAGTGGGCGGCACGTCCGTGTCCGTTGGCTACACTGCGCCGCTCGTGGGCCGGATCAGTCCCGCACTCACGGTCAACTTCGACTGGGGCCTGCTGCTGCCCACACTGCCCTGGTCGAAGTCGAACTGATCATCACGCAGCGGGGACGCGTGTGCGGGCGGGACCTCGAATCAGGGCTTCGGTCCGCCGTGCGGCGCCGACATCATCGCCTGGATCACGGCCTTCGGCACCTTGCTCTGATTCAGCGCGACCAGGCCGTTCGCGGTCAGGTCGAACGTGTTCTTCGTTCCCGACACCTTCGTCAGGATCAGGTCCTGCGAGACCCTCCCCTGCACCATGCGCACCACGATGTCGTTGGTGAGCACTTCACTGCTCGCCGCGTGCGTTTCGCCCGGCTTCGGCGTCATCACCGCCTTGAGCATCGCACGCTGGATCTCGACCGGGACCCTGGCTGTCGTCAGCGCAATCAGACCATCGGCCGTCACGTCGAACGAATTCTTCGTGCCCTGGATCTTGGCGAGAATCAGGTCCTTCGAAAGCTTGCCCGTAACCATCTGCACGACCGACTCGTTCGTCAGCACCTCGCCGGCATCCTGCGCCCACAACGTTCCGCGCCATGCCTGATCCGCCAGCAATGCGGCAGCGCAGAAGACAACTGCGCCCAGGGTTCTGACAGGATATCGCATACTTCCCTCACTCGGTCGGTCGCTCATCGGGGAACCGGCAGCCCGCACGCTGCCCCTCAGTCCTGCGGCACCGCCCAAACTAGACCCCCGTCCCGGCACCGGCAAGCCCGCTCCGGCACGCACAGGATCCACAGTCCCCGCCGCATTTCAGACGACGATCCACCCCGATTCTCTTCACCGTCCTAACAGCCCGCACCGCACGTTCGCGCGCCCGCTGCGGACCGAATCACGGGCCACCGTGACCTTTGAGGTGAACCGACGGCCCCGGATGGGACGGCCGAAAACGCGCAAACCACCCACCCGCGCTCCGTCCTCAGTGCCCCCTGTCCCTCTGCGATCCTCCGCGTGAAGAGATCCGTTCTCAAGAACCCTCCAGGTAATCTCACGCGAATCCGCGTCCTCCATGTCCGCCCCGCCCGGTGCCTCCCGCCCACCCACTGGCGCGGGCGCGCCAGGGCAGCACATTGTCCCGGCAGCGGCCGGTGCCGGCCGCAGCTCTGCATCCGAACACGCTCGCTGGAAGAACCACGACACTCATGCGCTCCGAACCCACACCCCGTCACCGCTCCCGTAGCGTTCTCCTGCCCGCCGCGGCCGCGACCGGACTGATCGCGCTGCTCGTGCTGCCCGCCGCGCGACCACCCGCACCCGGAAATACGCTGTTAGAAGGCCCCCGTGCCGATCGCTCGGTCTGGGACAGCGTCTACACGGCCACCCAGGCGAAGCGCGGCGCGGACCTGTACTACGACAAGTGCGTGAAGTGTCACGGCGAAGACCTCGAAGGCGTGGACGACGGGGCACCGCTCAAGGGCCAGGACTTCCTCGTGAACTGGAACGGCAAGATGCTGGCGGAGCTGAATCAGAAAATGCGCGAGATGCCGCCCGACACACCGCCGCCGCCCCCACTCGAACAGAACAAGCTGTCAGACATCCTGGCGTTCCTGCTGCAGTACAACGGCTTCCCGGCCGGCAACGCGGAGTTGCCGCCAGCCGCCGACTCGCTCAAGTCGATTCGCTTCGAGATTTCACGCAAGACCGACCGCTGACGGTTTGCAGTGAATCACGGCAATCCGTTCGATTCGAGGTGATGCAGGATTGAACGCTGTGCAGCGCGCCAGTGCACGCCCCACCGCGACGCTGTCATCGCGGATGGCAGACGACGACGCAGCGTTCCTCTCGCCGGCACATCCTGCTTGCGCGTTCGCCGCGCAGGCGAAGAGCACAGCGGTCAGGCGAGCGTGCTGCAATCTACGTGTGTGTTTCGTGCGACGTCCCCGGTCGGCATGGCTCGCGGTGGCTGGCAGTAGCGTGTTTCCGCGGGCACTGGCAAGACTTGCGAGCCGGGGCCATCCTGCGCGAGCTTGAACGCGTACGCAAACCACTGGTCGTAATGACGAAGCTCCCGATTCTGCTGCTCACGCTTGCCAGTGCAGCCTGTGCGCGCGGCGCCGCCGATGTCATTCAGGGCGAAGGCTACGCGGCACCCGGTGAGCCGCTGCCAGGCCTCGATGCCACACGGCTCGGCCGCTTCCAGCGCGGGCGCGATCTTTTCCATCACGAGTTCACCGATGCGGAAGGACTCGGCCCGCTCTACAACCAGCATCGCTGCAGCTCCTGTCACGATCTGCCGGCGCTCGGTGGCTACGGCGCCGAGCACGTGACGAAGGCCACGCACTGGGACGAGGCGAACCAGCGCTGCGATCTGCTCGAGGCGGAAGGCGGCGATGTGATTCAGCAGCGCGCAACGGCGGCGCTGCTGGCGCACGGCGGCAAGCTCGAGGCAATACCCGCCGACGCCACCGAGCAGGCATCCATCACGCCCCCCTCGCTGTATGGTCTGGGCCTGGTGGAAGCGATCCCGGAAAACGAGATCGCCGCACGCGCTGATTCCGCCGACAGCAACCATGACGGCATTTCCGGCCGCGTCGGTCGCGATGCGACCGGCCACATCGGCCGCTTCGGCCGGCGCGCCGAATTCGTTTCGCTGCGCGATTTCATTGCGGAAGCACTGATCGTCGAGATGGGTCTGACGACGACAATTCACCCCGAAGAAGAAAAGGTGAACGGCCGGCCGCTTCCTGCCGGTGTCGATCCCGCGCCCGATCCCGAGATCCCCGACTCCGCCCTCGCGCTCATCACCGACTTCGTCCGCTACCTCGCCGTGCCCGAACGGGCTGCAGTTACCGGCGCGGCCGCGGACACCGTGCGTCGCGGCGAACGCGCCTTCCTGAGTGCGGGCTGCGCCAGCTGCCACGTGCCCATCATGAAGACCGGCCCGAGTGATGTGCCGGTGCTGGATCGCAAGAACGTCGCACTCTATTCGGATCTGCTGCTGCACGACCTGGGGCATGACATGAACAGCATCTGCGGCCGTGGCGCCGCTCCCTCCGAGTTGCGCACCGCGCCACTCATGGGACTGCGCCTGCGCCAGCCGTTCATGCACAACTCCGCCGCGCGCAACCTGGACATCGCGATTCAGCTGCACGGCGGCGAGGCCGCAGCATCGAGCCGCGCGTTCGAGGGCATGGACCTGGCCACGCGTGCCGCACTGCTGCGCTTCCTGCGCACGCTCTGACACGAGCGGGCACAGTTCCACCGGTATATTCGAGGGGCGCCACGAGCGGCGCCCGCAGCGCCTTACCCATGGAGGAGTCGATGACACGCGCAACGCTTCTAACAGCCAGTTTATTGGCGACGCCGTTCTTCAGCGCCGCCGTCGCACAGGCACAGGCACCGCCTCCCAGCGAGCAGATCTCCGCCGCCGTGCTGGCCGCACCCGAGGACCGGCGCGCCGGGGCCCGCGTGCTGGGCTGGGGCGCCGACGGCAAATTCACGCAGCTCCGCGCCGGCACCAACGACATGGTCTGCCTGGCCGATGACCCGAAGCGCACAGGCTTCGAGGTCGACTGCTACCACATCTCGCTCGAACCCTACATGGCCCGCGGCCGCGAACTGCTGGCGCAGGGCGTACAAGGCGAGGCCCGTAACCAGAAGCGCTGGGCCGAAGCCCAGCAGGGCACACTCAGAATGCCGGAAAAGCCCGCCGTGCTCTACACACTCTCCGGCAAACAATTCGATCCCGCGACCGGCAAGGTGGAAGGCGAGTATCGACGCACCACGATCTACATCCCCGGCGCCACAGCCGAATCCACCGGGCTCTCCATCATGGGCTCGACGACCGACCCCTGGATCATGTTCCCCGGGACGCCCGGCGCCCACATCATGATCACACCGCCGCGCGCCACCGGGGGTGGGGGACACGGTGGGTAACAGAGAGTTTGACGTAGAGTCCGACAGAGAGTCTGACGAGAGGTCTGACGGAGAGTCTGACGGAGAGTCTGACGAGAGTCTGACGGAGTCCTGACGGAGTCCTGACGGAGAGGGCGCGGAGAACGGATTCACTGCATCATCACACAGAGGAAGGACGGGAGGGGATGGGGGGCACAGGGGACGGATTGGTGGAGTGGTGAGACGCTTCGGCCTCTTTCTGATCCCGACTGCCGGAAGTCACGTCGTGTGCGGCGATCAGGATGCTGGGAGTGCGCTTCGCGTGGGTGGTATGCGATCATCTGGTAAACATGATGGGAAGTCCCGGCGACAGGATGGCAACGCGGGAGGCATGAAATGGAGCGCCGCTGGTTTGCGTCGTGGGGGTGGATCTACAGACCGGTGCGGTGGCAGGGATTTGCGCTGCTGATTCTGGCGCTGATCTTCTGCGGCCAGGTGTTCACCGCAGTGGACCGGCACTCGCATTCCGTGAGCGACACACTCTACGGGATATTCCCGTACATAGTGCCGTGCCTGATGCTGCTCAACTGGGTTGCCTCGAAGACCAGCGGCGAATCACCGCGTCGCGCCTGAGCCTGGGGTCTTCGCGACAGGCGTGTCGGGAATCGAGACCATGTGCATTACCCCCGGCGCCCGGTGCGCATTGGATTGCCCAGGGTTCCTCAGTTACGGCTCGGCTCGCGGGCGTTCGGGAGGCCGCCGCCGCACGATCATTCGCGTTGCATCACATACCGAGATCGACAAACCGGGCCATTGGCCGGCACCGGCGTCACCAGGTCAAAGTCCGTTTGTGTGCCGGCGCCAATGAGCAGTCGCGTCCGGAACACGCGATAGCACATAACCTGTAGTTAGATCAGGCTCTCCACACATCACACCACCCTCGACTTGCCCGCCCGCATCACCTCCTCATCCTCGACCGCACCCCGGGGCATCACCTCCCCACCCGGGAGCCTGCCCCGCGATTCCCCGGAATCCGTGCCCCGTGTCCTCCGTTCCTTCTGTTCCTTCCTCTGTGTGATGATGAAGTTTCCGTCCTCCGCGCCCTCGCCGTACAAACTCAGTAGAGGCCTCAGCCACCAGAAGGCGCCCGCAGCACGGATGCCGCGTGCGCGTGCCTCGCCCGGAGCGCCGGCAGCAGCGCGGCGACGGTAGTGACCGCACCCACGGTAACCACAGCGCCCGCCAGCGACTCCGCATCGCGTGCGCCCACGCCGTAGAGGAAAGGCGCGAGCAGGCGGGCCGCGAACATGGCTGTCATCAGGCCGGCCACGCCTCCCGCCGCCACGGCGATGCCCACATCGCGTGCGGCCAGACGCGCCACCTGCCAGGGGCGGGCGCCCAGAGCCACGCGCAGACTCATTTCCTTCCAGCGCAGTGTCACCGTGTACGCGACCACCCCGTAGATGCCGACCGCGGCAATCAGCAGTGCGACCGTGCCGAAGATGCCGAGCAGCGTGAGCCCGAAACGTTGCGGCATGAGTACGGCATCGATCTGGTCGCTCACCGAGATGGGCATTGAAGAGCGGCAGTGCGGGGTCGAGATCGGCCAGTGTGCGACGCAGCAGCGCGAGGGCATCACCGCCGGCGCCGCGGGTGCGCGCGAGCACGCTCACCTCATCGAGCGGGCCGATATCGAGCGCCTGCAGCGCGGGCACATAGACGTAGGCCGGCGCGGGCTCGTCGAGCGCGTGGGCGCGCACGTCCGCGACGACGCCCAGCACCGTGATGGGCCGGCCCACGCCGGGCACCAGCTGGAGCTGTTTGCCGACCGCGCTCGCGCCCGGCCAGAACTTGCGCGCGGCCGCCTCGCTGACGAGCGCGACGGCCGGCGATGCCGCACCCTCGTCGCCTGCGAAACCGCTGCCCGCTACCAGCCGGATGCCCAGCACGCGCAGGTAGTCGCCGGCCACCGCGTTCACCGCCGTCATGCTTGCGGGCATGGAGCCGGGTGGTGGCGGCTGCGGACCCGTGCTCACGTTCGCTGTGACGGGCGTCGCGGTTCGCCGTGTCGCGATGGGTACGTGCGTTGCCAGCGCAACCGCGTCAATGTCAGGCGACAATGCCACGCGACGCAGCAGTGCCTCGTAGAACGCCGTGGCTCGGCCGGCATCGTAGCCCTGCTGGCGCAGCCCGAACGAGAATGGCGGCCACGCCCCGGCCATTGAAGCCGAGGTCCGTGTGAAGACCGCGACCCATGCTGCGCAGGAACAGTGTGGCGCCAATCACCAGCACGAGGGAAAGTCCCACCTGTGCGGAGACCAGCGCCGTGCGCAGCCGGCCGCCGCGATGCGCGTCCAGTGCACCCTGCCCGCTGATCGCCAGCTTCGGATCCAGCCGTGACGCCCGCCACGCGGGCATCACACCGAATAACAGCGCTGTCAGCAACGCCAGCGCCAGCGCAACCCACACCACGCGCGTGTCCAGGGCCAGGTCGAGCCCGTCAATGCGTACATCGCCGGGCAGCGTGAAGCGCCGCAGCAGCGTCGTCGTGCTGTAGATGAAGCCCAGGCTGAGGACGGCGCCGCCGCCCGCAAGCAGCAGACTCTCCGTGAGCACCTGGCGCGCGAGCCTCGCGCGCCCAGCCCCGATCGCGGCACGCACGCCGAACTCGCGCGTTCGCTCCGCCGCGCGCACCAGCAGCAGTGTCGCCACGTTGAGGCAGGCAATGAGGAGCGTGAGCGCGACCACGGCCAGGGGCATCGCAAGGAAATGCTGAAGCTCCGTGCGACTGCCTGCGAGCACACCCGCGTTGACAGGCAGCAGACTGATCCGGCCCGAGGTGGGATCTCGCCTCGAGAACTCGGCCGGGAACTCGGCGCGAATGCCCGCCATGGTCGCGTTCAGCTCCGCGCTTGCCTGCGCCATCAATGCGCCAGCCTCGCCGTCACGACCCGGTGGGCGCAGCCGTCCGACCATGCGCAGCCAGGAGAACCAGCGCGTCGCCAGCACTTCCTGCGCGTAGAGACCACTGCGCGCCACCTGGCGGACCATCGTCACGGGTATGAAGAGCTCGGGCACACTGGACAGCTCGGTGCCGCGAAACCCGCGCGGGGCAATGCCGATGACGGTGAATGGATAGCCGCCCAGCTCAATGCTGCGACCCACAACGGCCGCATCACCACCGAACATGCAATGCCAGAGCGCATCACCGAGCACGACGACGGGCGCGTCGCCCGGCTTCGTCGCATCCGATTCCTGCAGCAGACGACCGTGCTGTGCGTTCACGCCCAGTACCGCGAAGTAATTGCCCGTTACCAGGCCGGCAGCCACGCGGTCGGATGCCGTACCGGCGCGCAGCCCGACATCCAGCACGGTGAACGCGGCCAGGTCCTGCAGTGACTTGCTTTCCCGGCGCAGGTCCTGCCACGTGGGGTAGGCGGTACCGAAATAGGGCGTGTGCGCATTGAGCGCCTGAAAGACCGAGACGACCGTGGCGGGATCGCGCACCGGCAACGGGTGCAGCAGCACCGCGTCGAGCAGCGAGAACACAGCCGCATTGGCGCCAATGCCCAGCGCCAGCGTCAGCATGATGATGCCCGTGAGCAGGGGCCTGCGCGCGAGTGTGCGCGCGGCGTTGCGCACATCGCCGCTCACGCCGTCGAGCACGCCGGCGCCACGGCCCGGCAGGCGACCAGCGCGCGGCGCCGCGACCGGGCCGCGCAGCACGGACAGCCATTCGTGTCCGGCGGCGCTGACCACGTCCAGCGAGTTGTGCAGCCAGAACGCCGCCAGAGCGGAGCGGCCCCCTAACGAGGCGTTGGATCGGGCGCGCTCCCAGCCGGCCAGCGCTTCGTCCGCGAAACGCCGGCGGTAGCGGGGCGGGAAGAGGGCGAGCCAGAGCCGGAAGAGCATCGTCGCCGGCATCATGCGCGCCGCGGCGAACGCGTCCGGCTGGTGGCATCCGCCAGGGCCAGCACCCGGCGCAGTCGCGCCACTTCGGCGTTCGCGACATCCCGGCCCAGGCGGGTAACACCGTAATAGCGCCGTCGCTCATCCGCGGACGCCTCATGCGACGGAGGCGCCACTTCCTCGATCAGGCCGCTCTCCTGCAACTGACCGACGAAGCGGTACAGCGAACCGGTCAGGATGCGGACCTCGCCCTGTGACTCCGCCTCCACGGCCTCGAGCAGTGCATAGCCGTGGCGGGGCCCGCGCGCGAGCACCAGCAGCATGAAGAGCAGCTCCGTGCGCAGCGGCAGAAACGACTCGGGTGCGGGGGACTGGCTGCGCGTCATGACGGCTCCGTGGAAACGCGTCAGTGAATGCGACCGGCCATTGCGCGATCCGGGGCTCTCCGTCAATGCCGCGGGGACCTGCAATCGCTCCGACTATAATCGCCGTGATTTGAGTCCGTCCAGTGCGACGGGGCCAGTCGCACCCGCCTGCGAGCGGGTGTGATCGTGCGCGCAGGCGAGGCTCGCGCTCACACCGCGGGGTGCCGTGGTTGGGAGGCGGTTTGTGCTTGTGTGAGCGCTACTCGGGGCAGACCTGGAGACGGTGCGCGAGTGCGATACCGATGATGTGCTCGGTGCCCGGCTCGGCGCCGGCGCGCAGTGTGAGCGGGCCATCGAAGGGCGCGCGCGCGATCAGGGTGATGGCGACGCCCAGGTGGAGGCCGAGCTGATCGAGATAGCGCAGCAGGTCCGCGTCTTCGTCCTCGACGCGCATGAGGTGACCGGTCTGACCGGGCTCGAGCGCGGAGAGCGGCACCGAGGGACTCTCGGCAACACGGCCGTCACGCGTGGGAATGGGCGCGCCGTGCGGATCGACGGCGGGCTCGTCAATCGCGGCCGCCATGCGATCGACCAGCTCGTCGGAGGCCGCGTGCTCGAGTCGCTCCGCTTCTTCGTGCACGCGGTCCCAGGGATAGCCGAGTGCCTGCATCAGGTACGATTCGATGATGCGGTGGCGACGAATCGTTCCCAGTGCTACCCGCCTTCCCGCGTGCGTGAGACGCACGCCGCGATACTTCTCGTGCTCGAGCAGGCCCTGGTCCGCGAGACGACGGATCATGCCGCTGACGGAAGCCGAGGCTACTGCCAGCCGGTCCGCGATCTCGTTCGTGCCGGCCGCACCGCTGCTCGCTTCGATCTCGTAGATCGCCTTGAGGTAGTCCTCGACGGACGCGGTGTAATCGCGCAGCGGGTGCTTCGTCATGGCGCTCACGGCAGCGGCGGCTGCGCACTGCCGCGCACCAGCAGTACCGGCGTGCGCGAGCGATGGCGCACCGCTTCGGCGACACTGCCGAACAGGATGTCCTTGAGGAAGCGATGGCCGTGCGTGGACATGGCGATCAGGTCGCAGTGCTCGCGATCGGCCGCCGTCGCGATCTCGGTGGCGGGATCACCGCCCGCCAGCACGGCCTCCACGCTGAAGCCTTCCTCGCCCAGCTGCGCGGCCACGCGATCGAGATAGGCGCGGTCCTGCCGGATCTCTTCACTCTCCCGCAGCTTCAGATCGCGCACGTGCCGCGCCGCATAACCGTCTGCTACATGAATCAGCACGAGGCTGGCGCCACACAGCCGCGCGAACGGCCTGATGTACTCGAGGATGGCCGTGTCGTACGGGCTGTTCTCCAGCGCCACCAGAATGCGATTGCAGACCGTCACGCGAACAGGCTCCCGATCGTTTGCAGCAGCAGCCACACGTTCAGTGCGGCTATCAGGTACGCGACCGACCAGGCCAGCAGCTTGAGCCAGCGCGCATTCACGAACTCGCCCATGCGCCGCCGGTCCGATGTGAAAATCACCAGCGGAAACACGGCGAAGGAAAGCTGCAGGCTCAGTATCACCTGACTCAGGATCAGCAGCTGCGCCGTGCCGCGCTCGCCGTACGCCACCGCCACGATGGCCGCGGGAATGATGGCCAGCGCCCGCGTGATCAGCCGCCGCACCCAGGGCCGCAGGCGGATGTCGAGAAAGCCCTCCATGGTGATCTGTCCGGCCAGCGTACCGGTCAGCGTCGAGTTCTGGCCGGAGGCCAGCAGCGCCAGGGCAAACACAGTGCTAGCGCCGGCCACACCCAGCAGCGGCGTGAGCAGCCGGTACGCATCCTGGATCTCCGCCACGTCCGTCTGACCGCGCACATGGAACGTCGCCGCTGCCACGACCAGAATCGCGCCGTTGATGAACAGTGCCCCCATCAGCGCGATCGTGGAATCGGCGAAGGCAAAGCGCACCGCCTCGCGCCTGCCCGCCGTGGTTTCCTCATACTGCCGCGTCTGCACGATGGACGAGTGCAGATACAGATTGTGCGGCATCACGGTGGCCCCCAGGATGCCGATGGCAATGTAGAGCATTTGGCGGTTGCGCACGATCTCGGCCGTGGGAATGAAGCCTTCGAGCATGCCCGGCACGCTGGGCTTCGAGATGAAGATCTCGAACATGAAGCAGATGGAGATCGTCGCAATCAGTGTGATCACCACGGCCTCGAGATAGCGAAAGCCGCGGTGCTGCAGCACGAGCACCACCAGCACATCCAGCGCCGTAATGGCCACGCCCCACGCCAGCGGGATGCCGAACAGCAGATTCAGCGCTATGGCGGAGCCGATCACCTCCGCCAGGTCGCACGCCGCGATGGCGATCTCGCACAGGACCCAGTGCATGAGCACGGCCGGCCGCGAGTAGCTGTCGCGCACCGCCTGCGCCAGGTCGCGGCCGGTGACGATGCCCAGCTTGGAAGCGAGTCCCTGCAGCAGGATCGCCATCAGGTTGGACAGCATGACGACGCTGAGCAGCGTGTAGCCGAAGGCGGAACCGCCGGCCAGGCTGGTGGCCCAGTTGCCCGGGTCCATGTAGCCCACCGCCACCAGATAGCCCGGTCCCGCATAGGCGAGCAGCTTGCGCCACCACGCGCCACTGCGCAGCGGTACGGTACGGTAGGCCTCCGCCAGGCTGGGCGCGGTGCGGGCCCGCAGCCAGGGCCCATCCGGCGCTTCCGTACCCTGCAGCGGCTCCACCCCCGCCGCGTCCTTTGTCCGCCACAACACGATGGCTGCTCTCCGCTCTCCCCTAACGTTGTGCTAGCCGGGCGCAGCCCCGGGGGCCCGCCGCCTCACGCGCGAACTCGACCCGCCGGTAGCGTCCTTCCGCTCATCGGTTCGTTTCGGCGCCGACGTAGTTTCGCCTATATTCAGAAATAGTCAAGCCTAATTCGAGCGATATATCGTTTCGGACCGTCTTGGCGTTCGTGGGTTCGGCCTGATCCGACATGGCCCGTGCCGCACTGGCCATGCGGTCGGCTCGCCCAGACGGTGCCCGGCCCTTTGCAGCCATGCCCTGGCCGGGGTTCGGCGGTCCGGTCGCCGGGCACCATGTCGGGATGGCGCATAAGCCAAGAACGCCAAGGTGGTCCGACAAGGTGCACGGCCGCCCTCACCGCGCGCCGGCTGCGGCGCATGGCCAGTCGGGCTCGGGGGAATAGCGCTTTGGGATGCGCTCAGGCGTGGTTGTCGAAATCAGTTGTACTGCGCGGCCGGACAAGGGGTATCTTGGCGCGTCAGCCTGGCAACCACTGGGAGGAGAGCGCGCATGCAACGTGGCGTCGAGTACTCGGGGTGGGAGCGGTTCTGGCTGGGTGCCATTGCCGTGCTCGGGTTCGTGGTGATCAACGGTGTGTTCCTCTACGGCGCAATCATCCGGCCCGATGCATTGCAGGCGGCACTGTCCAACCCGATCGCCGCCGCCTTCATCGGCGAAGCGCTCGTGCTGGCGGTGCTGCTCGGCTACCTGCTGCAGAAGTGGGGCGTCAGCGAGCGTTCCTGGGGCTGGTTCGTCGTGCTTTCGCTGGTGGGCAGCATTGCCTTCGCGTTGCCCGTCGTGCTGCTGTGGCGCAGCGGAGAACGACGTTCGTCGGAAACGCCGCGCGAGGCGACGGCAGATTCATGAGCGGTGCGAGGCCGGAAGCCTCAGCGGAAGAGCGCCTCGCCGATTTCATGGCGAAGTACGATCCAGCGATCATGCGCCTCGCCGAGCAGGTGCTCGGGCGCATGCGCATGCTGGTCTCGGGCGCCGTCGAAATGGTCTACGACAACTACAATGCGCTGGTCATCGGCTTCGGTCCGACGGATCGTGCGTCGGACGCGGTGATGTCCATTGCACTGTATCCACGCTGGGTGAGTCTGTTCTTTCTGAAGGGTGCGTCGCTGCCGGATCCGGAGCAGCGTCTCAAGGGCACGGGCCGCCTGGTCCGCAATATCGTGTTGGAGACACCCGCGGTTCTCGAGGATCCGGCGGTCCAGACGCTGATCCGCGTGGCGCTGGAGCAATCGGGCGCGCCATGGGATCCGCGGCGGGGTCGGCGCCTGATCATCAAGTCTGTTTCCGCCCGCCAACGGCCTCGCCGGCCGGGCGGCTGAGTCACGCGTCGGCGTGTACGCCTTCACAGCCGCAGCCGAACGCCCCCGGACCGCACGAAGCGGCACGGGCAGCGGGGCCGGATCGCCGACGCGGGATCACCGGACCCGCTCCCACCGCTTCCACACCGCACAGCAGCCGCCGCAGCGGCCACAGCAACAACAGCAGCAAGAGCGGCAAACGGGCGCAACAGGAGCAAACGGGCAACAGCACAACGGGAGCAACGGGAGCAACAGGAGCAACAGGAGCAACAGGAGCAAACGGGCAACAGCAGCAAACGGGCAACAGCAGCAACGGGAGCAACTGGAGCGGCGACGCCCGTGTAGACCGCGCGTGGAGCAGGTGCGCCAGCGCAGTCCTGCGCGATCCGGGCGCAGTGCCTACATTGCCTGCCATTCCGCGGTCATGCGAGGTGGCTCATGGTGCCGAGACGGCCTGAAGACATCCATGCGGCGTTCGCAGACGCCATGAAGACACGCGACGCCGCGCGGGTGGCGTCTCTCTATGAGACGGAGGCGGTGCTGGTGTCGCAGCCTGGCCGCACGCTGCACGGACAGGATGCGATCCGCGATTCGCTGGCGGGATTCATGGCGACCGAGCCGGTGTTCACGCTGCTGGCCAGCCAGGTGATCACGAACGGCGAAGTCGCGCTGCTGTACTCGCGCTGGCGTCTGGAAAGCCGGTTGCCCGGTGGCGAGCGGAGCACCGTCGAGATTCAGCCGACCCAGGTGGCGCGGCGCCAGCCGGACGGCAGCTGGCGGGTCGCACTGGACAATCCGGCGGGCGCCCCGCATCCGGCGGGCCGATAGCGTTGCTAACCGAGCGTTTGGCCCAGAGTCGGTCGGGCGGACGCGTTGCGACGCACGGGACACGCGCCGCGTGGGCCTGACCACCGCCGCCACGCGAGCGTCTCACGCGCTGCTCGATCGGCACGCCGCAGCCGGGCGCCGGCGCCGGGGCCGCCCCTCACGCGCGCGCCGTAACGAAGGGTTACCAGACCGTTTCACCACTGACCGGAACGAAACATGATCAGCAGAGGAACGCATCCCGCCCGGCGGGTCCGCTCGAGCGGCACGCTCGTCCTGAGTATGGCTCTGCTGCTGGCGGCGGGTCCGCTGCGCGCGCAGAAGCCGGCCGGCAATGCCGCCGCGCTCAAGCCGCTGCTCTCGGACAGGCAGCTGCAGAAGCTGGATGACGAGCTGAAGGCCGAAGTGCAGGCCATGGCGAAGCAGACGCAGGTCATGGTGGACAAGATCTTCAGCTTCGGCGAGCTGGGATTCCAGGAATTCGAAACGTCGAAATACATCACGGGCATTCTGCGCGCCAACGGCTTCGACGTGAAGGAAGGCATTTCGGGCATTCCCACGGCGTGGTGGGCCACGTGGGGCTCGGGCGGGCCGGTGATCGCGTTCGGCAGTGACATCGATTGCATTCCGAAGGCGAGTCAGAAGCCCGGTGTCGCCTGGCACGATCCGCTGATCGAGGGCGCGCCCGGTCACGGCGAGGGCCACAATTCGGGGCAGGCCGTGAACATCACCGCAGCGCTCGCGCTCAAGAAGATCATGGAGCGGGAGAAGCTGCCGGGCACGCTCGTGCTCTGGCCCGGCGTCGCGGAAGAACTCGTCGGCACCAAGGCGTGGTACGTGCGCGATGGTCTGTTCAACAACGTCGACATCGTGCTGTTCACGCATGTCGGTGACAATCTGCAGGTTTCGTGGGGTGGTGGCGACGGCACGGGTCTGGTCTCCGCGGAATTCACGTTCGAAGGCGAGTCCGCGCACGCGGCGGGTGCGCCATGGCGGGGCCGCAGCGCACTGGACGCAGTCGAACTGATGGATGTGGGCTGGAATTTCCGTCGCGAACATCTGCGTCCGCTGCAGCGCTCGCACTACGTGATTCCCGATGGTGGCGACCAGCCCAACGTGGTGCCATCGAGGGCCAGTGTCTGGTATTACTTCCGCGAGATGGACTACGAGAACATCAAGCACAATTACGAGCTGGGGAAGAAGATGGCGGACGGTGCCGCGCTGATGACGGACACGAAGGTGTCGTCACGCATCCTGGGCACGGCATGGCCGCGGCACTTCAGCAAGCCCATCGCCGAAGCCATGTACGAGCACATCAGGCAGGTGGGTCTGCCCACGTGGACAGAAGCGGACCAGACCCTGGCCAGAGCCGTGCAGCGTGAAGTGGCCGGTGACACGACCGGTCTGGCGCTGAAGCTCGCGCCCCTGGGCGCGCCGCCCGCAGAGCCGCAGAGCGGCGGTTCCGATGACATTGGCGACATATCCTGGACCGTGCCCACGGTAACACTGCGTTTCCCCTCGAACATCCCGCACCTGCCGGGACACAACTGGTCGAACGCCATCTCCATGGCCACTCCGATCGCCCACAAGGGTGCGACCGCGGGCGCCGAGGTCATGGCCGCCACGGCGCTCGAGATCTTCGCGAAGCCGCAGCTGGTCCGCGACGCGAAGGACTATTTCAGCAACGTGCAGACGAAAGAGCAGAAATACATCCCGTTCATCACGAAGGATGATCCGCCGGCGATCTGGCTGAACAAGGAAACCATGGATCGCTTCCGCCCCGAGATGCGCAAGTTCTACTTCGACGAGACCCGGTACGGCACCTACCTCGAACAGCTGGGCATCACCTATCCCACCGTCCGACCCGCGTCCACGCGTGCGACCGGCGGCTCCTGACATTTGCGGCGCGGAACCTGCACAGAGCGCGCGGCCGGGAGCCAACACTCACGGGAGGACGGAAATGCGAAGTGTCGTCTGCTGCATGACTCTGCTGCTGCTGGCGGGTTCGCTGAAGGCGCAGTCACACCCTAACACACGGGAAGGATTCTGGATCGGCTTCGGTCTCGGGGGCGGCTCGATCGGCGCAGACTGCCATGACTGCTCGACCGATCGCACGTCCGGCGCGTCCGGTCACCTGCAGATGGGCGGCACCGTGTCGCGGCACATTCAGCTGGGCGGCGAACTCAACGGCTGGGGCAAGCGCGAGAACGGAATCGATGAGTCGATGGGCTTCGGCTCATTCGTCATGCTCTGGTACCCGAGTGCAACCGGCGCATTCTTCTTCAAGTTCGGCATTGGCGGGATGACCTACACTGCGCAGGATGACTTCGGCAACGATCTGACGGCGAAGGCGCCGAGCGGCTCGTTCGGCCTGGGCTACGACATCCGCGTCGCACGCAACTTCTCGATCACGCCATTCTTCAATGCACTCGCCTCATCCGCAGTAGAGGTCAGGATCAATGGACACACCGTGCCCACCGGCGAGGACATCTCGGGCAACCTCGTGCAGGTCGGGTTCGGCGTGAAATGGCATTAGCCCCGCCTTCACAGCGAGCCCGACGCCCGGAGGCGGCGGGCCTTTCACCGCGACAAGGGGCCGCCCCGCCTTCACAGCGAGCCCGACGCCCGGAGGCGGCGGGCCTTTCACCGCGACAAGGGGCCGCCCCGCCTTCACAGCGAGCCCGACGCCCGGAGGCGGCGGGCCTTTCACCGCGACAAGGGGCCGCCCCGCCTTCACAGCGAGCCCGACGCCCGGAGGCGGCGGGCCTTTCACCGCGACAAGGGGCCGCCCCGGACGGTACTGGGTCGGTTCCCAGCCCCAGCCCGAGAGTCATTCGTTCACAGACTGTTTCGATGCCGTCTCCCGAACCAGATGGAAGTCGTACTCGAGGCGGATCGTGTCCTTGACGCTGAGCAGCAAGGCAAGACGCGGCTGCGTCATGTTGAAGTCGCCGAAGACGAAGCTCGTGATGGCCGTGCCTGTGTAGCCATCGGCGGCGGCGTGCACGCTCACGTTCCAGGTGGCCGGCCGGGTCACACCGTGCACCGTGAGGTCGCCCAGCAGCTGTCCACTGGCCTCGCCTGATGCGGGGAGCGGCGCAGGCAGATTGCGGAAGGACGCGGGCACAAACAGGGCGTTGGGGTACTGCGCGGTCTCCAGCGTATTGCGTTGAATGAAGCGGTCGCGCCGCTGCTGATCGCTCTGCAGTGTGGTCAGGTCGACTTCGAAGTGCGAGCTGTCCTTCACAATGTTCCCGCCGGCATCGAGCAGGAGTGCGCCCGTGATGGCGGCCGTCCTGCCGATGGCGTCATTGGGCAGGTCGCGGTTGGCCAGCTGCTCGCGCACGATGTACTTCGCCTCATTGCCATCGGGCGCGACCACGAAGCGCACGCGGTCCGTGGCCGCGGTTGCCCGGGCGGCCCTTCCGGCTACGGGCGGATCGAACCACTGCAGCGCAGCCGCGTCGGAAGCCGCCGCCGGCAGCGCGTATGTGACGCCGTGGCGGGCGCCGGATGTGAAGCCGATGCCGAGCACGATGCAGAGTGAACCAGCGGAACGCAGAAACCTCACAGTCGCCTCCGATGCGGGATGATGCCGGACTCCGCTGCACAACGACGAGCGCGCCGTTCGCGCGGCACGCTCGCCTGTACGCGGTTCCCTGTGCAAAGTATGCACGGAACGCGCGAACCCCGGATTGTGTTGGCGGATCGCCGCATATCACTCCTCGCGCAGCGCAGCGATCACATCCAGTCGCAGCGCACTGCGGGCCGGCACCCAGCAGGACAGCACGGCGCAGAGCAGCAGCAGTGTGGCCACGCCACCATAGGTCAGCGCATCCACAGCGGTCACGCCGAACAGCAGGCTGGTCATGAGGCGGGAGAGCAGCAGGGCACCCGCAATACCAATGAAGAGTCCGACGATCACGGGTCGCATACCCTGCACGATGATGAGGCGCAGCACACTGCCGCGGCTGGCGCCCAGGGCGATGCGCATGCCGATCTCGGAGCGGCGTCGCGACACCGAGTAGGAAAGCACGCCATAGACGCCGGCGAGCGCCAGCACGAGCGCCAGACCCGCGAGCGCCGCGAGCAGCAGCATGGTGAAGCGGCGTGAGGCGACGGACTCGCCAATGAGGTCATCGAAGGTGCGCACGTTCGAGATGGGCAGATCGGGCTGCAGCGCGTGCAGTGCCGCGCGCAACGCCGGCATGAGGGTGACAGGCGGCACGTTCGCGTGAATCACGAACTGCGCAGGCGAGAACCCACCCATGTAGTAGGGAATGTAGACGGCGAGCGAGCGGTCGCCGTCCAGTCCCCAGTCGCGCATGTCGGCGGCCACGCCAATGACCTCGGCCGGTCTGTCGCCCTGTCCCTTCCAGAGCAGCATGGTGCGACCCACGGCGTTCTCACCCGGCCAGAGCGTCTGCGCCAGGCGCTGGCTGATAATGACGCGCCAGGGCTCGCCGATGAGATCCTGCTCGGTGAAATCGCGGCCCGCCACGATCGCTGCACCCATGGTCCTGAAGTAATCGCGTGTTATGTCGCGCCAGCTGGCCCAGGGCACGGCGCTGCCCGCGGGAACCGGTTTGTCGGCGGCGGCGAAGCCCATGCCCGTGCCCACACCGTTCAGCGGCCGCCAGCTCACGGCCGCGGCTGACGCCACCTGCGGCATGGCGCGGATGCGCTCCAGGTACTGGTTCATGAACTGTGTCACCCGCCCGGCCCACGCGCGGCCCGCCTCGGGTGTGTCGGGACCGTCGAACGGCGGCAGCGGCACTTCCATCACCATGCGGTTCTCGGTGGCGAAGCCGCGCTCCACGCGCAGCAGGCGGGTGAAGCTGCGTATGAGCAGGCCCGCGCCCACCAGCAGCATGAGCGAAAGCGCGACCTCCGCGCCGACGAGCAGGCCCCGCAGCCGGTTCTGGCGGCGGTGCCCGGCAACGGAGCGCTCCGTCTCGCGCAGCGCCGTCGCCACCGAGTAGTGCGGCCCGCGCCAGGCGGGACCCAGCCCGGCCACGGCGGCCGTGAGCAGCGCCGCAAAGGCGGAGAAGGCGAGCACCACACCATCGATGCTGACGTAGGCAAGGCGGGGGATGCCGCCCGGATTGTAGTGGCGCAGCAGCTGAATGCAGAGTGCGGCCAGGCCCAGGCCGGCGGCGGCGCCCAGCACGCCCAGTACCAGTGACTCGGTCAGCAGCAGGCCCATCAGCCGGCCCCGCCCGGCGCCCAGGGCGCTGCGCACGGCGTGCTCGCGTGTCCGGTTCGTGGCGCGCGCTAACAGCAGATTTGCAAGATTCACACACGCGATCAGCAGCAGCAGACCCACGGCGCCCATGAGCACCCACAGCGCACGGCGCAGCGAGTCGCTGGCCACCCAGTCGGCCGAGGAGTCCAGCGCGATGCCCATGCCCCTGTCGTCGTCCGGAAAGGCCGCGGCCAGCTGTCGCGCGATGCGCCCCAGGTCTTCACGGGCGGCCGCCACGGTGACAGCGGGCTTCAGCCGGCCGATGACAGCCAGCTCGAAGCTGCCACGGTTGGCACTGGCCTCGTGCACCATGGGCACGAACAGGTCGGCTTCGTCCAGCCACGAGCCGCCCGCCGGCAGCACGCCGATCACCGTGTAGCCCGTTCCGTCGAGCGTGAGCCGGCGACCCACGATCGCGTTGTCCGCGCCCAGCTCCGTACGCCAGAAGTCGTTGCCCAGCAGCACGAGCTTCGTGTCCGCGCCTGGCGAATCCTCATGGCTGGCGAAGAGCCGGCCGGAGACGGCGCGCACGCCCAGCACCTGGAAGAAATTCGCCGACACCAGTCCCGCGCGGACCCGGCGAGGCTGGTCTCGTCCTGTCAGACTCATGGTGTTGACGCGGAACGCGGCAATGCCGTCGAACGTGCGACTCTGCTCCTGCACGTCCCAGAAGTTCGCATGCGTGAACGACGCCTGCGTCCAGCCGCGATCGAGGCGGGTCTCGGACAGGCTCACGAGGCGGTCCGGCTGCGCGAAGGGCAGCGGCCGCAGCAGCACCGCGTGCACCACACTGAATATCGCTGTGTTAGCACCAATGCCCAGCGCCAGTGTGAGCAGCGCAACGAGCGTGAAGCCGGGTGCGCGCAGCAGCGAGCGCAGGGCGTGGCGCAGATCCGAGAGCAGCGTCCTCATGGGCTCACTCCGCCAGCGTGTGCGTTGCGGTGCAACCGGACCGAGCGACCCGTGCGCCAGCACGTCCCACCACACGCGCAGCGCGAACGGAACGATCTGACGGCGATACCAGCGGTCGGCGCGGCGCCGGCCGTCACGGGAAACGCGCCGCGCGTGCAGCTCGGCCAGCTCGAGCAGCGCATCCTCGCGCAGCGCAGGCGGCAGCAGGCGGGCGAGCAGCCCGCTCGCCACGCGCGGCACACTTGTCACGGTCGCTGGCGCAGCGGCTCCAGCCCGCGCCAGAGTTTCTCGAACGCCGCCCGCGACGCACGCAGCCGGGCCACGGCGGCAGGCGTAACACGGAATACACGCCGGCCGCGCCCGCCTTCGCCAGCGCGCGCGTCGTGCTTCAGCGAGCGCAGATAACCGCGCTGTTCCAGACGCCGCAGCGCGATGAACACGGCCGCGGCCGATGCCGGGCGGCCCGTGCTCTCCTCCAGCTCTGCGACAATCGGCGCGCTGTAGCCCTCGCCGCCGAGGCGGAGCAGGGCGAGCAGCACCATGTGTTCGAACTCACCCAGTGCGTCGCGTGGCATTGGTCGTGGCGGGCTGATGGTGGCCGCGTTGCAAACATGCAATGCTAGTATGGTGGCCGCACGCACGCGGCGCAAGCGCCTTCACGAGCTGTGCGTGGCGAGGACGTGGCGGAGGGTGTGCGCAGGCGGCGGCGTCGTCGTCGCCTGCAATGTGTTACGGCCGGGCCTCAGGAGGGTGCCCCGGCAGTGCGATCACGGATGGTAAGCGACGCGGTTCAGTCCAGCAGCCGGTGTGCGAAGCGTGCGCCTGCGTACATGCCGGCGCCGGTGCCGATCATGCTGATCGTGAATGCCGTCATGAAGCCGATCGGTGCGCCCAGCCACCAGCCGATGGAGCCGCCCACGCTGGCGCCGATGAAGCTGAATAGTTTGCCCATATGCGTCTCGTGTCTGGCGGACCCGCAGTCCAGGCCCGGGAAAGGCGATTGCGCGTCCGCAATGCCGTACCCCAAGTTTCGGCACCGACTCCAACAGGGCTTGATAATGGGCAGAGCTGCGGGATTTGCGGTCCTGCTGCTGGCGCTGGCGCCGGTTGCAGCGCGGGCACAGGCGGCCGGTGCGGGTGTGGATCGCGAGCTGGCGGCGTACATCGCGCGCATCCGCGCGGTGGACAATCACGCGCATCCGATGCGCCCGGTCGCGGCGGGAGCGCCTGCGGACTCGGAGTTCGACGCGTTGCCGCTGGATGGGATTCCACCGTTCGCGCTGCCCTGGCGCCTGCGGCTGGAGAATCCGGAGTGGGCGGCGACGGCGAAGGCGCTGTACGGTGTACGCGTGGTGGACACAGGTGCGGCGGGCACCGCGGCGCTGAATGCGGCGCGTGCGAAAGCCATCGCGCAGCAGGGCCAGCATTTCCCGGAATGGGTGCTGGATCAGGCAGGCATTGAGGTGGAGTTCGGCAATCGCATCGTCATGGGGCCGGGGCTGGCGCCGCCACGCTTCCGCTGGGTAGCGTTCGATGATGCGCTGATGCTGCCGCTGGACTCGAGATTCGAGGCGGCGCGCACGCCGGACACGCGCTCGCTATATCCCAGGGAAGCGAAGCTGCTGCAGCGCTATCTGCACGATCTCGGCATCAGCGCGCTGCCGCCCACGCTGGACGCGTACATGAAGAATGTGGTGACGGCCACGCTCGAGCGGCAGAAGCGGGATGGCGCGGTGGCGATCAAGTTCGAGGTGGCGTATCTGCGGCCGCTCGATTTCGGCGCTGCGGACGCCGCCGTCGCGGCGCGTGTGTACGCGCGTTACGCGCGCGGGGGTGCGCCCTCGATTGCAGAGTATCGCACGCTGGAGGACTATCTGTTCCGCGCGATTGCGCGTGAGGCGGGCCGTCTGGGCCTGGCGGTGCACATTCACGTGTTCGAGGGCTTTGGCGCGTACTACGATCTGCAGGGCAGCGATCCGCGGCTGCTGGAGCCGGTGTTCGAGGACACGACGCTGCGCGCCACCCGTTTCGTGATCATCCACGGCGGCTGGCCGCGGGCAGGTGAGACGCAGTCGCTGCTGTCGAAGGCGAATGTGTACGCCGACATCTCGATGATGGACCTGGTGCTCGAGCCGACCACACTGGCGGGCGTGCTGCGCCAGTGGCTGGCGGAATGGCCTGACAAGGTGTTATTCGGCACGGACGCGTTCGATGGCGGCGCCGAGCAGAGCTGGGGCGATGTGGCGTATTTTGCGACCCGCTCGGCGAGGAAGGCGCTGGGCCTGGCGCTCACCGGCATGATGCGCGACGGCGAGATCACGCGTGATCGCGCCAATGCGCTGGCGCGCATGGTGCTGCGGGAAAACGCCAACGGGCTCTACGGGCTGAATCTGAAGTGAGAGTGCGGTCACAGCAGGAACCGGATGGGACCATGCGACATGTGAGAACAGCCCTGTACGGGGGCATCATCGCCGCGGCCCTGGTGAGCGCGTCCTGCGCGTCCGACAACGGGACGTCGCAGTCCGCCACGGCCGCAAGTGCGGCCGCCGAGCCGGCCATGCAGATGCACATGGATGAGCTGCCCGCCACGGATGGCGCCGGCTTCGTCGTGGCGGATGTGCGTTTCATGCAGAACATGATCGGCCATCACGCGCAGGCTGTCGTGATGTCCGCCTGGGCGCCTGGGCATGGCGCATCGGCGGACGTGCTCAAGCTGGCGCAGAAGATCGGGATCTCGCAGACCGATGAGATCGGGCTGATGCGGCGCTGGCTGGCGGAGCGGAAGCAGGTCGTGCCCACGGATGCGCAGGCGCACGCGATGATGATGCCGGGCATGCTGACGCCGGACCAGATGGCGAACCTCGATGCCGCGCGCGGCCACGAATTCGACCGCCTCTACCTCGCCTACATGATCGGCCATCACCGTGGCGCGGTCGACATGGTCGCGCGACTCTTCGGCAGCCCGGGCGCGGGGCAGGACTCCGACATCTTCCGCTTTGCCACGGATGTGGACACCGATCAGCGCGATGAAATCTTCCTCATGCAGCGCATGCTCGACACCCTTGCACAGGATTCCGGCCGATGAAAAAAGGACTGACAGTGGGTCATGCCGTTGCCGCCATCGCGGCCGTTGCCGTTGCCATGGCATGGCCTGCGCTGCTGGCCGCGCAGCAGGACACGATCGCGACCATGAACGATCCGCGCGTGGGGCTTGCCGCGGGCCTGAAGAACACGGCGGGCGTAGCCGCGAAGAACATGCGGCTGGTTTCGTTCTCGCCCAAGCCGATGGAATTCGACTCCGCGCGCGGGCTCACCTACATCAACTCGGATCTGGCCTTCGGCGGCAACATCGTCTATCAGGGCAATTTCAGCGGCTTCACGGTCTGGGATGTGAGCAATCCGGCGCAGCCGGTGCACCTGAGCACGGTGGTGTGTGCCACCGACCAGGGTGATCCCTCGATCATCGGCAACCTGCTGTTCATCTCGGCGGAGTCGGGGCGCGCGCGCAAGGACTGCGGCACGCAGGGTGTGCAGGATGGACAGGACCGCGAGCGCGGCGTGCGCATCTTCGACGTCAGCAATCCTCGCCAACCGAAGCTGATCAAGAACATCCAGACGTGTCGCGGCTCGCACACGCACACGATCGTACCGGACCCGAGTGACAAGAACGTCGTCTACATTTATGTCGGCGGGTCATCGTTCGTACGTGATTCCGCGGAAGTGCCGGGCTGCTCTTCGGGTACTGTCGAGGAGAATCCGAACACGGCGCAGTATCGCGTCGACATCATCCGCGTGCCGCTGAAGAAGCCGGAGGATGCCGCGGTGATCGGCTTCGCGCGCATCTTCGAGGGCCTGCCTCGCCCGCCCGGCCGGGCCGGTGTACCGCTGAGCGACAGTGTGGCCGGGAACGACCGGCGCGCGCTCGGGCCCACCGGGTGCCACGACCTCACCGCATACCCCGCGTTCCACATTGTGGCGGGCTCGTGCGGCAGCTTCGGCATCATGCTGGATGCGAAGAACCCCGCGAAGCCGGTCCGCCTCGATGCCCGATCGGATGTGAACTTCTCGCTGTGGCACACGGCCGTTTTCAACAACGAAGCGACGTCGGTCGTGTTCACGGACGAATGGGGCGGCGGCACGGCGCCACGCTGCCGCATCACCGATCCGCAGCGCCTCGGCGGCAACACGATCCTGACGCTCGACAAGGGCCGGATGACGCGCCACAGCTATTTCAAGATGCTGGCGGCGCAGACGAACACGGAGAACTGCGTCTCGCACAATGGCGGGCTGCTGCCGGTGCCGGGCCGCGACATCATGGTGCAGGGCTGGTATCAGGGTGGTGTGGACATGTTCGACTTCACCGACCCGGATCACCCGGTGGAGATCGGCTACTTCGACCGCGGCCCGGTGCGCGATGACAGCATGGTCATCGGCGGCTCGTGGGGCGCGTACTACTACAATGGCTACATCTATTCGTCGGAGCTGTCGCGCGGTTTCGACGTGCTGGAGCTTCAGCCCAGCGAGTTCCTCTCGCAGAACGAGATCGACGCGGCGAAGCTCGTCCACATGGACGAGTACAATCCGCAGTCACAGCCGCACGTCACATGGCCGGCGGCATTCCCGGTCGTGCGCTCCTATCTCGATCAGCTCGTGCGAAACAACGGATTGGCCGCGGCGAGGACGAGCGCGATCGCGGCTGAGCTCGACGCGGCGGAGCACGCGAGCGGGGGTGCGCGACGCAGTGCGCTGAACAAGCTGGCGGGCGAGCTGGACAAGGACGCGAGCGGTGCTGCGGACGCGGCACGCGTGCGCAAGATGGCTGCGGCGGTCAGGGACCTGGCGAAATGATTCGTGGCCGCACCGGCCCCGGCCGGGCGGCCAGCCGCATCAGGTTGCGCGGCACATCAGCGTGGGCAGGATGTTGGCGCATTTGAGGCATGAGGTTGCCACCTCCCTGTGTTTGCGGGTGGCGCTCGCCGCGCCGCACCATAATTCGATCATGTTGATGCGGCCGGGCGGCAGCAGCTGTGAGCCGGAATCCTGTGTCAGGTACGAGACGAGCTTGGGCGCCGCGCAGAAGCAGCCCGGCCCGCCCGCGATGGGCAGCGGCTTGAGAGACGGATCGTCCGCGTGGACCTTGAACAGCGAATTGAGCGGTGTGGGCGCGGGCGTGGAGGTCTTGCCTGAAGTCTTCTTCGCGGGCTTCTTCGACTCGCGCGTGACGAGCAGCGAGCGGATGTCGTGGCCTCCCAGCGAGCGCACGGGCACGGTCGACCAGTCGTGCGCGATGGGACTCATCGTGGCATTGTAGTCGAGCACGATGTTGACGAAGTCCTGACTGACGCTGGCCACGGACGAGAGGGACACGATCCACTCGCCGTCCGCGCGCATCACACCCAGCATCCGACCCTGCTTCGCACACACCGGCTGGAGCAGCTCCGCCAGCTCATTGGCAACCCGCTCGACTTCGGCGTCCGATTCCACCTTGTGGTGCGCGTCGTTCTGTCCACCGCAGCGCAGGCATGGGCGCTCCCATGCGTAGGCTGTGCTCATGGCGAAGCCTCCAGTGCGTTCGTGGCCGCAATGCGCCGGCATTCCAGTGCGTAGCGAATTCGTGACCAGGAGCGCCGGGTAGTCACATTCTGAGATGCGGCAGCCGCCTGCCAGGCAGGCCGTGCCGGCAGCGCTCGGCTGGGGGGTGCATGCGTCTCTGCGCGGTCGCTGAACGGCGGCCGGGGGCCGGTTTCGCGTTCAGCGGGTCTTTTCGCGCTCCATCACGCCACGCACCGCCCCCTGGATCATGCGATTGAGCGCGGCAATGGCGAGTCCGCCCTCATCGGTGGGCGGGATCGTGGCGAAGCCGATGGCGGATGCCTTGGGGTAACGGCGGAAGACGGCCTCGAAGAGCGCGGCCAGCTCCTCGCTCGAGGGACCACCTGGCACCTTGTTAGGATGGCCCGCCACTTCCCGCGGATCCAGCACGTCCATATTGATGTGGATGTAGAGCTTGTCACTCAGGCTGCTGAGCCGGTCCAGCTGCGCGAACACCGCGGGCGTCATGTGGCGCAGGTCGTCGACGGACAGCTGCTCGATGAACGAGTCGTCCAGCAGTCGCTGCTCCAGCGGATCCACCAGGCGCACGCCGCCCATGACAATGCGCCGGTCGGCCAGGGGCGGATCGAGGTGCGCATCGAGGCGCATGATCTGCAGCGCGCGCCCGGTCGCCACGGCGACAGGCATGCCGCCGAGCGAGCCGCTGCGCGTGGTCTCCGGCGTGTTGAAGTCGGGGTGCGCATCCAGCCAGAGCATGCCGATGCGCAGCGGTTCGGGCGTGGCACCCGAGTGCTGCAGCCCCGCCACCAGGCCGGGCATGGACGGACACGTGGCCAGCAGACCCACCGTGAAGTAGCCATCCCGCTCGTTCTGCGCGACAATCTCGGCGAAGTGGCCCAGCGCCATGCCCAGGCGCTTCCACGCGCCATACTCGGTGTTTTCATCCGCAGTCAGCGCGCTTTCCTCGACACGGACGGTCGCGCCCATGCCGGCGAGAAGCGGCTGGATCCCGCCGTTCGCCATGGTCGTGGGCCCGACGGATGTGCCGGTGGGCGAGAACGGCTGGCGGGCCAGCGCAACACGCAGTTTGCCGTCCGGGCCCGTGTAGCGCTGGGCGTGCAGAAGCGATGGCAACGCGAGCAGGAGCAGGAAGCAGAGTCGTCGCATGCAATCACTCACGGGTGGAAGACGCGTGCGAGCCGATGGCGCGCTGCGCCGCAGTACGGCTGCGCGCGGTCAGCCTGCTGCACAAGCTGCACGCCCGGCCGGAGCGAAGCAACCGTGTCAGTCGCTGCGCAGCGCAACCATTGGGTCGATGCGGCTGGCGCGGCGTGCCGGGATGGAGCACGCGGCCACCGCTGTCGCGAGCAGCAGCGAGACGGCGGCGGCGATGCTGAGCGGATCGCGCGCGGGCACGCGGTACAGCACGCCTTCGAGCCAGCCCATGGCGATGAGTGCGCCGCAGGTTCCTGCCAGTGCGCCCGCCAGCACGGGGAGCAGCGCTCCGCGCAATACGTCGGACACGACTCGCGCGGTGTCCGCGCCGAGTGCCGCGCGCACACCGATCTCACGCGTGCGGCGGCTCACATTGAGCGCGACCACGCCATACACTCCTGTCAGGGCGAGGAGCAGCGCGACGGCGCCGGCCACGGCGAGCAGCAGTGCGAGGAAGCGCTGGTTGGCGGTCATTCTCGCGTACGAGGTCGGTCGCGCTGCTCGCGTCGCGCAAGGGCAGGTTCGAATCGATGGCCGCCACGGCGCTCCCGATCTGGTGCGGCAGCTCGCGCGTGGGCCCGCTGGTGCGCACGACGAATCGCTGCCATGCGCCGGCCGGCAGACCGAAGTCCGCGGAATACAGCTGGATGCGGTCGTCCCGGTCGTCCAGGCCATAGGAACGCACATTCCCGGCGACACCCACAATGCGGTGCACGATGCTGTCGCCCGCGAACTGCAGCGTGTGGCCGACGACGTCACCGCCGTGCGCCCTTGCAAACGCGCTGTTGACGATCATCTCGTGTGGTGTGGCCCGGTCGAAATCGTGACCGGCGAGCAGCGACGTGCCGACCGCTGCGAGATAGCCGGGAAGCACATTGATGGATGAAGCGAACGCGGCCGCATTGTCGTTCGGCTGCCCGTCGAAGCCGGGCACCGGGCCGCCGGAGAAGCGCATGAGCGGGGATCCCGCCATGGACACGGCGCGCACGCCCGGCAGCCGGCCCAGTCGCCGCACGAGATCATCATTGAAGGCGAGGCGCGCGGCGTCCGACGGGTAGCGCGGCTGCGGCAGCTGCACGCTGAACTCGACCAGCTCGCTCACGGCGACGCCGGTGTCGATATGCGAGAGCCGGTGGAAACTGCGCAACGTCAGGGCGGCGCCGCTGAGCAGGAGAATCGCGAGTCCCACCTGGAGCGCGACGATGACAGCGCGCGCGCGCTGCGCCGCTTCACCCGCGCGCGCACTGGAGGTGCGCAGCAGCTGCGGCACGGCAGCAGCGCGCACGCGGAGCGCCGGCACGATGGCACAGCACAGTGCAGCGAAGACAGCGAGTGCAGCGGCCCAGCCGAGCGCGCGCGGGCCCAGGGCATCGCCCTGCAGAGGCGTCATGCCGCGCGGCTGGACGGCCGCCAGCCAGACGCGCCCGGCGCGCGCCACAAGCAGCGCGATCAACAGGCCCGCCAGGGTGAGGATACTGCTTTCCAGCAGAAAGAGTCGCAGGAGCGCACCGGAAGAGCCGCCCAGCGCCAGACGCACGCCGAACTCGGCGTCACGCGTGATGGCCCGGCCTGACAGCAGGTTAGTCGAATCGAGAACTGCCACCAGGAGCAGCAGGATGCCGCCGCCGAACACGATCCAGATGCTCTGCTGGTAGACCTTGCCCAGGAATCCGGCCGGCGCCAGCACATCAGGCACCACACCGTCGGGCAGATTGATGCCGGTTCCGGCCGTCTGCGTGAGGGCGCTCAACTCCGAGCGGACCTGTTCGCCGGCCGCGCCGCGTCGCACCAGACCGAGCATGTAGCCGAACTCCGCCGCGGCACCGCGCGTGCCGGCGGGCAGGACGCGGATCACATTGGCCGCGCTCTTCGGCTCGAGCCTCGCCGCGGCGGGCCACACGCCTGCGACAGTGAACGCCGTGTCATCGAGCGTCAGCGTCCGACCCACGACGTCGGCGCTTCCGCCGAATGCCGATCGCCAGAACCCTTCCGACAGCAGCGCGAGCGGCGGCGCACCCGGCGCCGATTCCTGCACCGAAGGCGAGCGCCCGAGCAGCGGGCGCAGCCGCAGCATGTCAGGAAGCCCGGGCGTGACGGAGACGACCCGGATCAGCCGCGCGCCCTGCGGCCCCTGCCACACCGACTGCCCCGGATACCAGCCCTCGATGCGCTCCAGCGTGTGTGCGCGCGCCCGCCACAGCTCGATCAATGCGACCGGCGGTGTGAAGCGCCAGCCGCGCTGCTCGTGACGCATGGACAGATAGACCATCCGGTCGCCATTGGGATAGGGCAACGGATGCAGCGCCACATGGTCGAGCGCGCCGAAGAGCGCGGTGCTCGCGCCGATACCGAGTCCCAGCGTGCACGAAACCAGAAGCGCGAATCCCGGACGGCGCGCCAGCACGCGCACGGCGAGTCGCGTTTCGCTGACGAGTCCGCGCAGCCAGCCGAAGCGCTCACGAGCGGCGCGCCGCGGCACATGAAGTGACGCATCGCGGGCGCGCGGCACACGCCAGGTTGCAGGCGCCGCACGCAGCGTGTCGAACACGAGCACGCGCACTGTGCGCAACGCCGCGCCGGCAGCACCATGGTGTGCACGCTCGCGCCGCCAGCAATGACTGGCCGCGTCGAGGTACTCCGCTGCCCGCTCGCGTTGAAACCCGCGGGAGTACGCCACCAGACACACCCTCGCCAGCGCACGCACCCAGCCCGGCACGCGACGCTCACTCATGGCGAGGTCCGCAGCACACGCTTCACGGCAGCGATGTCGAGCAGGCGCTGCAGCTGCGCCGTCTCCTCGCGCAGCGCCGCGAGTCCGCGCGGAGTGATCCGGTAGTAGCGCCGGCGCGGATCGTGATCGTCAGGGTCGGGCACGTGCGTGGTTTCGCGGATGTGCCCATTGTCGACCAGGCGCTTCAGCGTGGTGTAGAGCGTGCCCGGCCCGAGCCGCACAGCACCGTCCGTGCGTGCATCCACCTCGTCCATGATGCCCAGGCCGTGGCGGGGCTGGTCCGCGAGCGCCAGCAGGATGAGCCAGGCGGAGCGGCTGAGTACGGCTTCATCGCGTCGGGCCATGCGTATTGCCTCGTAGCTGCCATGATGAAGGCGACGCTGCTCTTCGCGTTCCGGCGCGATCTCCTCCGGCCCGCGACCGCTGACGGATGGGATACTCGACGCAGGCGGCCAGACGATGAAGTCGTTGCGCCTGGGCCCGCGACATTGCCGGTGCGTATCCGTTGCGCTGGCCGGCGGGTGTGGTGCGGTGGAGCGCGGCCAGTTATCGAGATCCGATATTTATCGACTTCCGATATTTCTGGCAAGGGATCGGACCGTCTTTGCGTTCTTGCGTTCTGGCCCGGCCGGCCATGGACTGCGCGGAGATTCGGGACAGCGCGGCCGTTGTCGCCATGCAAACATGCGCGCCTGTGGCAGAAGGAAAGGATTCAAAGACGGTCCGACATTTCAGGCTGGACGGTCCGATATCACTTTCCTTCGCTGGGCATGTGGAAGTACATGGACTGGATGGCGACGCGGCCGGGGCCGGTGAAGCGGTTCATGACCAGGTTGGTGCCGGCGAGGAAGCCGGTGGAGAGGCGTTGCATGTTGGTTTCCATGCGCACGGACGGGTCCTTGTAGAGCCAGCCGCCGGGCTCCACGTCGATGGCTTCGCCGGCGGCCAGGCGCTTCTCGAAGACGTTGCCGTAGCCGTGCAGCCAGAGGATGCCTTCGCCGCGGTGGCCGTGGAAGCGGTCGATGAAGAAGCCGCTGCCGCCAAACAGCAGGTTAGAGATGCCCTGGACGCGCTCGAAGGCGTAGTCGATGTTGCTGGTTGCGGCCAGGAACTGGTGTTCGCGCACGTGGACTTCTTCGCCCGCCTCGAGGTGCAGCGCCACGATGTGGCCGGCGCCGTCGCGGCTGAAGGCGATCTGGCCGTCGCCGCTCGCTTCCGTGACGAACACCTGGATGCCGGCGAGCATGCGCTTGACCATGCCCTTCATGGCGCGCAGCTCGATGCTCACGTGCGGGTGCTTCCAGAGCAGCACGTGGTGCTCGAAGTACACGCTCAGGCCGGCGCGCAGGTCGACGGTGAGCACGGGGACCAGCTCACCATCGAGATGGTAGGTGACGCCGGCAAAGGTTTCGCCGACAGCGGTGGTAGGCATCAGCACGGGGCGTTCCACGGCGGCTCCTGTACGCGCGGGTTGCGGAATTGCGTTCCGCGGCGCGTGACATTGTGCAGCCGCGTGTCACTCGTTGCGCAACGCGATGACCGGCTGAATCTGCGCGGCACACCGGGCGGGCACCAGTCCCCCGCTGACGCAGGTAACGAGCAGCATCAGAGCAAGGGCGCAGCTCGCGGGATGTCGATCGGCAGGAAGGCAGCGCCGAGCGCATCCATGGTGCTGCCCTGGCCGGGCAGCGCCCACGCCGGATGGCTCAGCGGCTGCACTCGGACGTGTTGGCGCGCTGCAGCCATTCGCGGGTTTCGCCCGCATTCAGGCCGGATGCGTCGCGCCAGCTCGCGAGTTCCTTGCGCTGCCCGGCGTTGAGCACACAAACCAGCTTCTGATAGGTCTCCACGGTGATGTTGCGCAGGCGGGGCAGGCTCTCACGCAGAATCGTCTCCGCCTCGGGCCGGCTGGAACCGAGGATCTTTCGCATCTGATTCTGCTGGAGCTCGCTCAGGCCGAGACGTTCGAACTGTTCGGGAATCGCGCTCTCGCCGGCCACAGCATACTCGAGTCGCTGTTCAGCGCGCCCGCTCGCCTGTTTCGATGAGGAGTCATCGGCGTAGGCGAATCCCGTGGCGTGACCCGTTACCACGACGGGCTCCAGCGACTCGCGGTGGGCGCGCGTGACCATCGTGATGCGGTCGATGCTGCCGCCCACGAGGCCGCCGGCGACGAACGTGACGACCAGCAGCAGCGTGGCGCGCAGCGGGATGCTGCCCAGTGATTCGACGGTTCCCATGATTCTCTCCTTTGTGCTTCAGGGTTGGCGGCTGGTCCAGTCGCCGGGCGTGTTCAGCGAGCCCACCAGTTCGGCGGGTGTCGGTATGCGGTCCTGCAGGATCCAGCGGGCAAGAGCGTTGGGAATGCCCAGTGCCTGCGCCACGGTGGCCGGCTTCGCGCTTGGTGCGTCGAGAACATTGGGCGCGGCCGGCGGCATGCGCACGAGCCACAGCGTCGGCACGGTGATGACCACGACGAGCGCGGCCGCCGCCAGAATGGGGCGGCGCCAGCCCAGCAGCGGCCATAACAGCGTATTATCGGCCGGTTCCGATCCGGCGTGCACCGCGCGGACCGGCCGGGCCTCGCCGGCGATGGGCGAGGCGGCGCCCGCGTGCGCCCGGCGCGCGGCCATCGCATCCTGCGTGATGGCGCGCACGGTATGCTCGAAAGCACGCGCGTCGCGCGTGGGATCGAGTCCGGAGAGGTCGACTGGTGCCGGCTCGCGGCCGGGCGTTTCGTCATCCATGGAAATACTCCCGCAGCAGTCCGGGTCCCAGCAGCTCGCGCAGGCGACGTCGCGCGCGGAACAGCTGCTGGCGCGAGTTCACAGCGGAAATGCCGGCGGCTTCGGCGATGTCGTCGTGCGTCCAGCCTTCGAGATCGTGCAGCAGCAGCACCTCGCGCTGGTGCGGATCGAGTTGCGCCAGCGCCTGTTCCAGCCGGCCGCGCAGCCGGGCCCGATCGCTGTTGCGCGCCACATCCTCGTGGCTGTCCGCCAGGCCGGGCTCGAGCGGCGCAGCCTGCCGCACGGTCTCTCGCCCGTGCACGTTGCGCGCGTGATTGCGCACGATGACCAGCAGCCAGTGCGCGAAACGGTCGGGCTGCCGGCATTCCTCCAGATGCGTGGCGGCACGGATGAAGGCGTCATGGCAGACGTCCTCCGCATCCGCGCGGTTGCGCATCAGGGCGAGCGCGACCACGTACGCCGCCCGGTAATGGCGGCGCACCAGCTGGGCAAACGCAGTCGCATCATCGGCGCGGGCGCGCATCACGAGATGCGCATCGGTCGGCTCGAGCTGCGCGGTTGCCGTGCTGTCGTGTCCGGTGTTCGCAGTCATGCCTTCATGCCTGCAGGAGGGACAGGCAGGCGCCGGGAAACGTTACGGGAATCTGGCGACAGGGCGAGGCGAGGCGACAGCCGGCGTCGTGCGAGGCGGCTGCAGGGTGGCCGTCACAAACACGGAGCGCCAGGCGTTGTCATTCTCACCAGCAGCAATTTCGTCACTGCGGAAGGGCCATGATCAAGCTCGAACACACCCATACGCTCAGGCGGCTCCTCGTCCAGGTCGCGCGGCGATTCGTGCGCCGCGCCGGACCGATGCAGGGAGTCCGCGGGCGTATTGCATCCATCGATCGCCTGACCAGACGAAGAGCGCCCTAGAAGACCAGCCGGCATGCACGTGATCCGGCCTTCCGGGTGCTCCAGCAGCCACCCGGGAGGCCGTTCTGTTTCACGAACCCCGAACGATCACGAGCATGAAAACACCAATACAGCAGATCGACGAGCGCATCATCGCGCGCTACACGGACCAGCCCTCCGAGCTGCCGGCGGAGCTGCGCGCGCGTATCGAATTGGCGTGGGGCGGCGAGCGGGTGCAGCTCTACGCGTTTGCCGATCTCGACGAGCGTTTCCAGCTGGCAGAGACGTGGCTGGTGCTGAGCCGCACGCAGCTCGCGGTGGCGCTGCGGAATCCCGCCGGCGAGGTAGAGGTACGTGTCGTCGCCCGCAGTCAGATCCGTGCGCTGCACGAGGCGCAGGGATTGTCGGCGACGACGCTCACACTGCTCGCGGCGCCGGGTGAGGCGCCACTGGCTGTGCTCCGGTACACGAACCGGCAGCGGCGCGCGTTCGAGAACCTGCGCTTCGTGCTGGACGAGCGGCTGGCCGGACGATCGGCGGCGTCCGGTGATGCGGATCGCGAGTACGCGGACGCGGTGGCGCGACCGATCCGCGACACGCAGGCGCTCGTGGCCGGCCGCTCCGGAGCCGTGCTGTTCCGTCTGTTAGGGTACCTGCGTCCGTACCGCCGGCAGCTGGGCGTGGGCATGGCCGCGGCCGCGCTCATCACGCTCGTGAGCATGGCGCCGCCCTTCATTGCGGGGCGGCTCATCGACCGCGTCATCCGGCCGGCGCAGCAGGGCACGCTCGCGCTGGGTCGTGCGGCCTGGATCGCGTGGCTCGCGGTGCTGGCGATGGCGCTGGTGCACATCGTCCGGCAGAGCGCCGCGCTGGTGCGGCTGCGCCTGATGTCGGTGGTGGGCGAGTGCGTGGTGCGTGATCTGCGCTGCCAGCTGTTCGAGCACATGCAGCGGCTCTCGCTCTCCTTCTTCTCGCGCAAGAAGACGGGCAGCCTCATCACGCGTGTGGCCACGGACACCGATCGCATCTGGGAGTTCCTCGCGTTCGGCATTGTGGACGTGTCGCTGTCCATGGTGATGCTGCTCGGACTTTCCGCCGTGCTGCTGTCGCTGGACTGGCGCCTGGGTCTGGTCATGACGCTGCCCTCGCCTGGCTTCTGCTGGCTGATCTACCGCCACGGCGAGACCATCAGCCCGCTGTTCCTGCGCACGTGGCGCAAGTGGTCGCGTGTAACCGACGTGTTATCAGACACGATCCCGGGTGTGCGCGTGGTCAAGGCGTTCAACCAGGAGGCAAGGGAGATCGCGCGCTTCGAAGACTACAACGAGGACGTGACGGGCGAAGCCAATCGCGTGCACCGCAAGTGGACGACATTCTGGCCGCTCCTGCTGCTGGCTGTGCACACCACCACCGTGGTCGTGTGGGCGCTGGCCGTGCCGCGGCTGCTGGGTGGGGGCGCGGCGCTGTCGACGGGGACGTTCGTTTCGTTCCTGCTGTACGCGACGATGTTCATTGCACCGATCGAAGTGATCGGGCAGATGGCGAGGACAATGCACCGCGCCACGTCGTCGGCGCATCGCGTGTTCGAGGTGCTGGACACGGAGCCGGAAGTGCGCGAGCCGGTTGCGCCGGTGCGCCTCGAGCCGGTGCGCGGCCACGTCGCGTTCGAGAACGTGAGCTTCGCCTACGATGGTGTGCGCCAGGTGCTGCGCGGCGTGAGCTTCGAGGTGCAGCCGGGCGAGCTGATCGGACTGGTCGGCCCATCGGGCGGCGGCAAGTCGACGCTGGTGAATCTCATCGCGCGCTTCTACGACGTGAGCGGCGGTGTGGTGCGCATTGATGGCGTGGACGTGCGCACGCTGGACGCGGGACACCTGCGCCAGCAGATCGGCATCGTGCTGCAGGATCCGTATCTGTTCCATGCGACGGTGCTGGAGAACATCCGTTACGGCCTGCCGGATGCGCCGCTGACGGCCGTAGTGGCGGCGGCGAGGGCGGCGAACGCGCACGACTTCATCTGCAAGCTGCCGTTCGGTTACGAGACGGTAGTGGGCGAGCGCGGACAGACATTGTCGGGCGGGGAGCGGCAGCGTGTCTCCATCGCGCGCGCCATCCTGCACGACCCGCGTATCCTGATCCTGGATGAGGCGACGAGCAGCGTGGACACGGAAACGGAGCGCGAGATCCAGCAGGCGCTCGACCGCCTGATCGCGGGCCGCACCGTGTTCGCCATTGCACACCGGTTGTCCACACTGCGGCGGGCGTCGCGGCTGTTCGTGATCGTGGAAGGAAGACTGGTCGAGGCGGGCACCCATCACGAGCTGATGCAGCTGCCGCAGGGCCGCTACCGGCACCTGTACGAGCTGCAGCTCCAGCTGCAATGAGGAGGCAGATTGAAGACGACGACATCAGTACGGCACGCGTCGCATGAACCTGCGATCAGAGCCGTCAACGATCCGGCGAGGCTGGAGCTGGAGCGACTGGCGGACGGCCGGCTGTGCGCCCGGCTGCGCGACGAACAGCACATTGTGCGCGTGGGCCGCTGTTTTCCCTGGTCGGAGCCGACGCGTTTTCTGTCGTTGCGCAACGAGGATGGCAGGGAACTCGCGTTGATCGCGGATCCGGACGAGCTGGACGCGGCGTCACGGCAGGCGCTGGACAGCGCGCTCGCGGAGACTGACTTCGTGTTCGAAGTGGCAGGCGTTGTCGCAATCGAGGAAGAAGTCGAGCTGCGCCACTGGCAGGTGCGCACGCAGCAGGGTACGCGCACCTTTCAGACGCGACTGGATGACTGGCCGCGACGCCTGCCCGATGGCGGCCTGCTCATCCGCGATGTGACCGGCGATCTCTACCGGCTGGGCGATCCGCACCAGCTGGACCGGCAGAGCCGCGCGCTGCTCTGGGCGTTCGTCGACTGAGACCGCGGTATTGTTCGCAGGAGGGGGGAACGGCGCACACAGCGCCGTTCCTCTTCCCGGCTGCTAACAGCTCATTGCGCGGTGATCGGCTGCAGACCGGCCGCCTTCAGCTTCAGATTCAGTGCGACCAGCTCCGTGCCTTTCAATGTCGCCCATTTCGCCATCACCGCACTGGCGCGCTGCCTTGCCTCGGTGATGGCCGCGAGCTGCACGGCGGTGGGCGCAACGTCCGCCCCCTGCAGCGAGTTCATCAGGCCGGCGAGCGACGCGGCCACGCCGGGTAGCGATTCCGGTGGCGCGGCGGGCGCACCGCCGCCGCGGCCGCCGCGACCGCCGCCGCGTCCACCCCGTCCACCGCGCGCGCCGCTCGCCGCCTCGCCCGGGGCCTGTCCCGCGAGTGCTTCGGCGTGCGTGTCGAACTGCGCGAGCGCCGTGGCGGTTGCGCCGGTGGCCTGCGACTTCAGCTGACTCGCCTGTTCGCGCATGGCCGCCACCTGCGCGGCGGCTTCCTGCGCGCTGAGCGCGCCGTAATACAGGAACGCCGTCGTCGTGTAGACCTGCTGCATGACCAGCGCGGGTGTGTGGACGCGCGGGTCCTGACGCACCGTCATGGGCTGTGTGGAGGTGTGGCCGTTCGCAGTCAGTCGCACGGTGTACGTGCCGGGCGCCACCCAGGGCGTGCCGGGCGAGGGCGCGGTCTTGTGCGGAATCGCGCCAATGGAAAGGCCGCCCCGTCCGCCGCCGCCACCGCCCGTCAGCGGCTGATAGTGCAGATCCCAGTAGAAGCGATGCAGTCCGGCCGCGGCGGCGAGCGATTGTGGCGCACGGTACCAGTACAACGGAACAGGCGTGTTAGCAGCATCGGGAACGGGCGTCACCGGGTCACTGCTCGAGTAACGGCGCACCAGGCGACCGGCCTGATCCACGATCTCGAGCACGACTTCGCCGTTCGCGGCGCCCTTCAGATAGTAGTCGATGGCCGCGCCGTCGGGCGGATTCTCGCCGGTCGGCTCTTCCTTGGGCCAGGGCATGTCCGTGCTCAGGTTCGGGCGCACCCGCCACGCGCTGCCCGGCTTGAATAACACGGCGTCAGCATCCAGCGTGCGTGCATCCAGCTGCCGCAGCGGCGTGATGTCGTCCAGGATCCAGAAGCCGCGGCCGTGCGTGGCCACGGCCAGGTCCTGGTCCTTGACGAGGATGTCGCGGGCGGAGGAGGCGGGCAGGTTGAGCTGGAGCGACTGCCAGTGGTCGCCATCATCCCAGGAGGCGAACACCCCGCGCTCCGTGCTGGCGAAGAGCAGGCCCCGCCGCACCGGGTCTTCGCGAATCGAATTCGCGGCGCCCGCGTCGTCGCCCAGCCCGTTCACGATCTCCGTCCACGTCTTTCCGCCGTCATGCGTGCGGTAGAAATGCGGGCGCATGTCATCGATGCGCATGGTGTTCACGGCGGCGTAGGCGGTGAGCGCGGAGAAACGGCCGGGCTCCATCATGAACACCTTCCAGAACGGCCCGATCTGCGGCGGCGTCACGTCCTGCCAGTGCAGTCCGCCATCCGCGGTGGTCTGGATCACGCCATCGTCCGTGCCGATCCAGATGCGTGCCGCGCTGATGTAGGAAGGACCAATGGTGTAGATGACGCCGCGCTGCGTGACTTCGGCGGGGTCGGCGTATTTCCCGATGCTCTTGGGCAGCTCGTAGCTCTTGCGCGTCAGGTCCGGACTGACCTGCTGCCAGTGCAGTCCGCCGTCCAGCGTCTTCCATAACACGTTGTTACCAAAGTAGAGCGCGTGCGGGTCGGCCACGGAGAAGACGACCGGCTGCGTGCGCACCGTGCGGAAGCCGCCGCCGCCACCAGCGCGGCCGCCGGCCACGGGCCCGACACTCGAGACCTGACCCGTGCGCCGGTCGAAGCGCGTCACGCTGCGGCCGCCGTAGACGAGGTCGGGGTTCAGCGGGTCGGGCGCGGCGTAGCCGTACTCATCGACGCCGACGGGCAGCCAGTCGCGCTCGGAAATGGCGCCGTAGTTGCCACGGCTGGAGACACAGGCGGAGCCGCTCTCCTGCTGGCCGCTGCAGAGGCGGTAGGGAAAGTCGTTGTCGGCGGCAATGTGATAGAGCTGCGCGGTCGACTGGTTGTACCAGGCGCTCCAGGTCTCGCCGCCATTGAGTGTGACCACCGCGCCCTGGTCGGCGACGAGCATCATGATGTCCGGGTTGTCGGGATTGATCCAGCCGCCCTGATAGTCCTCGCCGCCCGGCGCTCCCTTGAGTGGCGCCCAGGTGCGACCGCCATCCACCGATTTCCAGGACACGGTGCTGGCCATGACGAGCATGTCCGGATTCTTCGGATTGACGATGGGCACGGGCAGATCGCCGCCACCGATGCGGCCGGCAGGCCGATTGTCCGTGGTGATGCGTGTCCAGCTCTCGCCCGCATCATCGGAGCGGTAAATGCCCACGCCCTGTCCGGCAACCGTGGCGTAGATGCGGCGGGGGTTGCTGGGTGCAATGGCGAGATTGACCTGGCCGTAGCCGTCGGGCAGGCCATTGGTCAACGGCTTCCACGTGGCGCCGCCATCCGTCGACTTGAAGATGCCGCCCGGTCCGCCCCAGGCCGCATTCTCCCACGGCCCCTGCCGTCCCTCCCAGAGAGTGGCATAAACGACAAACGAATTCGTGGGATCGATGTCGACGTCATTGGCGCCCGTGTCTTCGCCGCGCTGCAGCACCGGCTTGAACGTCTGGCCGCCATTGGTCGACAGGTAGACGCCCCGCTCCGGATTGGGGCCGTAGGGATGGCCCAGTGCGGCGACAAACAGTCTGTCAGGATTGCCCGGGTCGACCGCGATGTTGGCGATCTGCTGCGCATCGCGCAGGCCCCCGTGGGTCCATGTGCGGCCGGCATTGGTCGACCTGTAGACGCCGTTGCCCACCGACAGGTCCGGCCGCTGCAGGCCCTCGCCGCTGCCCACGTAAATGACGTTCGGATTGGAGGGCGCGACCACGACCGTGCCGATCGACTGCGTGGGCTGGTCGTCGAAGATGGGCACCCAGGTTCGCCCGGCGTCAGTGGTCTTCCAGACGCCGCCGTTGCAGACGCCGATGTAGAAGGTGTACGGCTGGCCGGGCACGCCCGCAGCCGAGCGTGTCCGTCCGCCACGCAGCGGCCCGATATTGCGCCAGCGGAGCTCCTGCAGGAGCGACGCGGGCGGGGCGAAGGCCTGCTGCGCCCGCAATGGTGTGTTAGCAAGGCCGAGGAACAGCGCGGCAGCGCCGAGGCAGCGGAGCGACATGTGGACACCTCCTGTCAGTGCGTTCGGAGGATACAGAGGCGGAGGGCGGGTCGTCAAACCGGGCGCGGCTTCACCGCGGAGGCAGCGAAGGCGAGTAGAACGGACGCTGAGAACGGACGACTGTTCTTGCATGGAGGCGGGGAGTGCACCGAGGAAGGGATTCAGGGCGGGCGTGAGAAAGACAACGGAAACGGATCCGTTTTCACACAGAGGCCACAGGGGTTCGGAGGACGGATTCGAATCAGCGGGTACGCTGCGGTGAACGGAGGAGTTCAGTACGGCACGCAACGACGAGCACCACCCGTGCCGGAACGCAGAATCTGTTCGTTGAAACAACTCTCGTTCACTGCAGAAATGCACTTGAATCCCGCTGTGAGTCCGTCCTCCGAAGCCCTGTGGCCACTGTGTGAAAGCGGATCCGTTCCGTTCTTGTCTTGCTCATGCCGCTGTAAAGCCCCTGCCTCTGTGCCTCCAGCTGATGACCGATCCAGTGTGTGAAAAACTGAATCCGTTCTCCGCGTTGTCTCAGCGTCCTCGCCGCTCTCCGCGGTGGAAGCGGTGGCCTCGCGGCTCAGAAGGTGACACGCGTGACCACATACATGGTGACGCCGTTGCGGCGCACAGGGCGGTAGTAGACGTCATCGTAGACGTAGTAGACCTCGCCTCTCACCTGGCGGGTCGTGTAGCCACGCGGCAGCACGCGGATCTCGGCGCCGTAGGGCGCATCGACCACGACGTAGTTGCGGTGATCGGGGCGCCACTCGTAGAAGACGCCGAGATAGAACGCGAAGTGCCGGGGTCCGAGGAATACATTGGCGAAGCCGCGGGGCAGTGCAGTCACCACGGCGCCACGCGGGGCGCGCACCACGGAATAGCCGTGCGGTACTTCGCGGTAAAACAGGCCGCCGTTGAAGAAGTATGCGTTGCTGCCCACCATGACACGGGCATGTCCGGGCGGCAGGTGCGCCACGACGTGCGCGTCGCGGCCGCGGTCACGATCGTGATCGTCACGGCCCTTGTTGCCCCGCCCCCGGCCCTGCGCGCTGGCGGGGCCCGCCATGAGGGCGGCGGCCAGAGGAACGGCCAGCAGCACTGCCAGCGTTCGCGATACGAACGGACGATCGAGTCTCATGGTGCCTCCTTCTCCATGCTGCATCGAACGCGGTGCCCCTGCGGTACCGCTGATCGAATACACAGGATCCATCCTTGCGACAGGACGTTGTCATCGTCCTGTCCGATGGATGCAGCACCGCCCGGATCTGTTAAAGTGTCGTCAGCAGGCGGCGAGCAGAAAAACGGCGCGCCCCGTGGAAGTTCCACGGGGCGCCTGTTCACGCGTACAGTCGCCGTTTTCAGTCGGGAAGTGCGCCGCCGCGGCCGCGGCCCCGGCCGCGCGCGGGCGTCGCGTTGGGATCGCGGGGCCAGGTGTTGTCGCTCACGTCGCTGTCAGGGAAGCGACCGTGCGGATCCAGCGTGACCTTCTCGAGGCGGCGGGCGCCCAGGTCCACGGTCGCCTGGAACGTGCGACTGCCGTTGAACCAGACAGCCACCGGCCAGGTCACGTCCACCGTGCCGGCGTCCACTTGCACGCTGTTAGGGATGGCGGGCAGTGCGCCGCTGCCGGCCAGCTGCAGGCGGAGCACCACGGGCGAAGGCATCGGGCCATCCTGACGCACGGTTATCACGGTGTGCGTGCCGCTGGTGGCCACATTCTGGATGGAGCCGTCCACCGCTTCCGTGGTGAACAGCCAGTAATACCAGAACCAGCCCAGGTCCTGCCGCAGCGCGCGGCTCATGAAGAACATGTAGTCCCAGGGCGAGGGGTGCTTGAAGCGCCAGGCCTTCGCATAGTCGCTGTGCGCCCGCCAGACCGCCGAGTCGCCCACAATGCCGCCCAGCATGGACAGCATGAGCGGCGTCTTGCTGTACGCCTGGTAGGAGTAGCCCGGGCCGCCGTAGTTGGCGTCCCACATGAGCGCGCCCTCCTGCTCGTTGCCGCTGCGCTGGCCGTAGCTCTGGCCACGGCCATCGAGCGCGGGCGGCTGGCCGCGCGCATCGGCGCCTGACAGGATGTTCATGTACTGGTTGAAGCCCTCGTCCATCCAGCCGTACCAGGTCTCGTTGTTGCTCACGGTCATGGGCCACCAGGAATGGCCGGTCTCGTGATCGGCCGCACCCTGGTTGGACATGATGAGCATGGGATACTCCATGCCCGTGTCCGGTCCGTCGAGCATGGTGAGCTGCGGGAACGAATACGGCATCCAGAGCTTCGAGTAGAACTCGAGTGCGTGACGGCCCGCTTCCGGTGCGTTCTCGTAGCGCGACGCATTGCCCGGCAGGAAATACATGTTCACGGGCACGGGACCACGGCCGGGAATCGTGGCGCGCGTCGCCTGCCACACGAACTGTTTCGCCGTGCCCCAGGCGAAATCGTTCACGGTATCCGCGACGAAGTGCCAGACCAGCCGGTCGCCAGCAGCCGTAGCACGGCCCGGTCCGGCCTCATCCGCGCTGACGATCATGCGCGTGTCGTTGGACTCGAGCACGTGCGAGAGCCGCTCGCGGGCGACCGGAGTCAGCACGTCCTGCGCGTTCTGCAGCACGCCGGTCGCACCCACGATCCAGCCCGCGGGCACGTCAATGCGCACATCGAAGCGACCGAAGTTGTTGTAGAACTCGGAGGGGCCGAGATACGGATCGGTGTCCCAGCCGCCCTGTCGCAGATCATCGAACACGGCAATGCGCGGATACCACTGCGTCACCTGGTACAGTGAGTCCGCCCACCTCGCCGTCATGCGATGGCCGCTGCCGCCCGGTCCGCCGGCCAGCTTGAAATGCCAGTCGATATCGAGCATGGCGCTGGACTTCCCCGCGACGGGCGAGGGCAGGAGAAGACGGGCGGAGGTCTGTGTCGCCCCCGTCAGCATGGGCTCGGTCAGGCCACCACCACCGCCGCGCCCGCCTCTGCCGCCGCGGCCGAACGCGGGCTGCGCATCCAGATCCACAGCCTGGCCGTTCAGCGCGAGGCGAGTGAGTACCATGCCATCCGTGATCTCGGACGGCACCGTTGGCGCGGCCCTGGACACACTGCCGCGGAAAATGTTCTGATCGAGGCGCATGACGATGGAGGTCATGGCGCTGTCGCTGTTATTGTGAATGACGACGGTCTCGTGACCCGTGAGCGTCGAACTCTCCGGATCGAGCTTCGCATTGATCGTGTAGTCCAGCCACAGCTGCCAGTACTTCGCGCCGGGCCGGCCCGTGGAATCGCGGGTGCCGGCGGCGAAGGCGCGCCGGATCATGTCGGTCATGGGGATGTCGTGGCGGATGGCGCGCTCCGGCCAGTTCCGTGGGGCGAGGCCGGCGCGCTGGGCGCGGACCGGTGACGCGAGCAGCAACGGCGAGCCGCCCGCCAGCAGCAGAATCAGCAGCGATCGCTTCATGATCCGCACTCCTGACAGTGGTGACGTACCGGGTAACACAGTGTTTGGGCGCATCAGCAGCGCCCCACCCGCATCTCAATGGGCCAGCGCACCAGGCGGGCGGCTGCCGCGTCGCCCCACAGGCCGGCCAGGTCCGCCTCGAACGCGGGCACGGGATCCCTGCCGGTGCGCGCGCGCTGGCGTTGTACGGCAGACCATGTCGCGATGTATGCAATGAACGCGCGCAGATCGAGCGCCCGCTCGATGGCCAGATGCGGAGGTTTCAGTTCGGGGAAGGGAAACGCGACGTTACGATACCCGAGGTTGACCTGCTCGCGGCCGAGCGGCCAGTCCGGGCCCACGACATGGTCGTGAAAATGCCGGATCACCGCATCCAGGCCGGGCTCGATCCCGGGCACCGTGTAGCACCAGATGGCGACGACGCCGCCCGGGCGCAGCACTCGGCGTGCTTCGCCGAAGAACGCGTCCGCATCGAACCAGTGAAAGGCCTGCGCCGCCGCGACCAGGTCGGCGCTCGCGCGTAGCAATCCGGAAGCCCGCTCCGGGGTCTGCTGGTAGTGCACGCGCGCATGCATTGTCGCATTGGCCAGCTGCGGCTCGCTTGGATCCGTGGCGTGGACGCGCGCATAGTGGGCGGCCAGACCGACCGCCGCCTGGCCATTGCCCGTGCCGCAGTCCCACGCCAGATCGTGTGCGCTGGTGAGCGAGGCGAGCCATTCGAACAAGGCGGCAGGGTAGGACGGCCGGAAACGGGCGTAGTCGGACGCGTGTCGACTGAAATGGTCCTGGAAGCTCATAAGAGCCGCAAAGTAGTGGATCCTGCGCGCTCGGGGTACGTGCCCCGGCCGTACGACGCCCCTTGTCCGGTACGGGTCGTGGCGGCAGCGGATCTGTACGGCGAAGCGGGCGCCCGGACTGTCCCGTTCGGCTGGACGAGATGCTCCGGCCACCGGCATCTTGCCGGTTCTGCCTCCACAGGATGATCGAACGGAGTCGCCTCACCATCATGCCCAAACGCAACATTCCTACACCCCGCGCCACTGCCGCACCGCTGGTGACACCGGGCCCCGCGACTGCCGCCGTGAACAGCGCCGCCAGGCAGACCGGCGGCCTCAACCCGCTCGTGCTCGGTCTCTTCATTGGCAGCGGCTGCGCGGCACTGATCTATGAGATCGTCTGGTTCCAGCTGCTGGAGCTGGTGCTGGGCTCGTCCGGGATCTCGCTGGGGCTCCTGCTGGCCACATACATGGGCGGCATGTGCGCGGGCAGTCTGCTGCTGCCTCGCCTGATCAGCGCGCGGCACCATCCGCTGCGCGTCTATGCGCTGCTCGAGCTGGGCATCGGCCTGATCGCGCTGTTCGTGCTGTTCGGACTGCCACTCGTGGGCGGGCTGTACACGGCGAACGCGGGACACGGCTTCATTGGTCTGCTGCTGCGCGGCCTGGTCAGCACGCTGTTCCTGCTGCCGCCCACGCTGCTGATGGGCGCCACGCTGCCCGCCATCTCGCGCTGGATCGAGACCACACCCGCGGGCGTTTCCTGGCTGGGCCTGTTCTACACGGCGAATATCGGCGGCGCCGTGTTCGGCTGCCTGCTCGCGGGCTTCTACCTGCTGCGTGTGCACGACATGGCGTTCGCCACGTATGTCGCGGTTGCCATCAACCTGGCGATTGCGGCGCTGGGGCTCACGCTGGCCGCCCGCCGGCCCGGGCACGCGGGCCGGAGCACGGAAGCGCCCGCCGCGCAGGGCATGCAGGAGTCTCTAACAGACGGTTTGAAGGCGACGCCATTGTTCGACGCGCCGGCGCAGCGCCGCCAGGCGTGGGCGGTCTACGTGGCGATCGCACTCTCGGGCCTGACCGCGCTGGGCGCCGAAGTCATCTGGACGCGCGAGCTGTCACTGCTGCTGGGCGCCTCCGTCTACACGTTCTCCATCATCCTGGCCGTGTTCCTGATCGGGCTGGGCATCGGCAGCAGCGCGGGCTCCATGCTGGCGCGCACGGCGGGCAACCCGCGGGCCACACTAGGCTGGTGCCAGATGCTGCTCGTCGCGGGCATTGCCTGGACCGCGAACATGATCGGCCGCTCGCTGCCGTGGTGGCCCATCAATCCGTCGCTGGCGACGAGCGCCTGGTTCAATTTCCAGCTCGACCTCGTGCGCTGTCTCTGGGCCATCCTGCCGCCCGCCGTGCTCTGGGGCGCGAGCTTCCCGCTGGCACTCGCGGTCGCGGCCGGTTTCGAAGGCGGGGCCGACGGCAGGCACGCCCCCGCCTCTCGGGGGGCGCGAACGGAAGGACGGGCTCCGGACCGGGTCGCCGGTGAAGCGCACACCGCGTCCGGGCGTCGTGCTCACATGGAGGGACGGGATCCCGCTCAAATGGTGGGCCGCGTGTACGCGGCCAACACGGTGGGCGCCATCCTCGGATCGCTGGCCTTCAGCATGTTCTTCATTCCCACACTGGGCACACAGCAGTCGCAGCGCCTGCTGGCTGCGATTTCGGCCGCGGCCGGACTGCTGATGCTGGCGCCACTGTTCGCCGGGAAGCCGGTCGCGGAGGGCGATGCCGTGCGGCCCGCGTACGGGCCGGGGCACGCGCTGGCACTGGCCGTGTCACTCGTGGTGACCATCGTGCTGCTGCGCACCATGCCGCCCCTGCCGGGCGGCCTCGTCGCGTACGGCCGGTACCTGGTGACCAAGGACTTCGTGCCCAATGTGCTGTACATGGGCGAAGGCATGAATGCGGACGTGGCGGTGACACAGCTGTCCAACGGCGTGCGCAATTTCCACGTCAGCGGCAAGATCGAGGCGAGCACGGAGCCCTCGGACATGCGGCTGCAGCGCATGCTGGGTCATCTTTCGGCATTGCTGCACCCGCACCCGAAGTCGGTGCTGATCGTCGGCTTCGGCGCGGGTGTTACGGCGGGCACGTTCGTGCGCTACCCGGACATCGAGCGCATCGTCATCTGCGAAATCGAGCCGCTCATACCGCAGGTCGTGTCGCGCTTTTTCAGCGAACAGAACTACGATGTGCTGAAGGACCCGCGCGTCACCGTGGTCTACGATGATGCGCGCCACTTCGTGCTCACCACGGATCAGAAGTTCGACGTCATCACGTCCGACCCCATCCATCCATGGGTCAAGGGCGCCGCCACACTGTACACGAAGGAGTACTTCGATCTGGTGAAACGCCACCTGAATCCGGGCGGCGTGATCACGCAGTGGGTGCCGCTGTACGAGAGCACGACGGACGTGGTGAAGAGCGAGATGGCCACCTTCTTCGATGTCTTCCCGCACGGCAACGTGTGGGGCAACGACATTGACGGTCGCGGTTACGATCTGGTGGTTTCCGGCCAGCTGGATGCGTCGCCCATCGATGTGGACGCCATGCAGGAGCGCCTGCACCGCCCCGACTACATGCCCGTGCTGCTGTCGCTGGGTGATGTGCAGTTCTACTCCGCGATCGATCTGCTCTCCACCTGGGCCGGCCGCGGGCAGGACCTGGCGCCGTGGCTCAAGGGCGCGGCGATCAACACCGACCGCAATCTGCGGCTGCAGTACCTCGCGGGCATGGGCCTGAATCTGTACCAGGAAGGCACGATCTACGACGAGATGCTGCGCTATCGCCGGTTCCCTGACGACCTGTTCGTCGCCTCCGATCCGACACGCGAGGCATTGCGCCTGGCCGTGATGCGCAAGCAGGCCGGAGAATAGACGCATGCGGCAATCCCCTGCCGGAGCGGGTGCGTCCATCGTTCAACGGGAGGGTATGCATGCGCCCGGTCGCATGGAGTGCGACGCTTCTAACCTGGTGTTTGCTGAGCGGGTGCAAGGGTGCCGGTGATGCCACGGGCCCGGCGGGCGACGGCCCCGTGGTGTTCAGCGTCTCACCGGTCGACACCACGGAGATCGCGTTCATCATCGCGCTGGGCAACCTGAATCCGCCCGGCCACACGCTGCCCAGCGACCACATCTATTTCTACATTGCCGATCCCGATCACTGTCCCTGCGACCTGGCGCGCAAACGCAATGTTTACGCGGTGGCCGATGGCCGCGTCTTCACCATCCAGCACGGCGCCGACGACGGGCTCTACGTCCGCGCCTCGAACTCCATCAGTTACTACTACGGCCATCTGATCGTGACGCCCGGCATCAGGACCAACGACCCGGTGAAGGCGGGCGATGTGGTGGGCGTCACGAGCGGTCTCTCCTACGGCCTGGACCTGGGCGTGATCGATTACCGCACGACGCAGACGTTCATCAGCCCGAAGCGCTACCCGGACAACTCGCTGCACGTGGGCAAGCCCCTGACGTTCTTCGGCGGTTCGCTGCGCAGCAACCTCTATGGCCGGGTGCTGCGCGAGGGCGCGGACAAGGACGGTCGCATCAACTACGACCAGCCGGGCGCGCTCGTGGGCAACTGGTTCCTCGAAGGCCTGCCGCAGGACCAGAGCAGCACCGGCCCGGCGGGCTGGCCCGGACAGCTGGCCTTCGTCTACGACCAGCGCCAGCCGACGCGCCGCATTGTGTCGATCGGCGGGACCATTGGCGATCCCGGCACCTTCGACGTGGCGACCGCAGATCCCGCGTTCGAGCAGGTCACGCCGTCGAGCGGCGTGGTGACATACCATCTGGGCACTGGGCAGGGTTTTACCACGCTGCAGCTGCTGGTGCGCATGACCGGAGCGTCCAGCATGCTCGTGGAGCTGTTCCCGCTGTCGACACAGACCCCCGCGTTCGACGCGCAGGTGAAGACGTACGTGCGGTAGTAGTGGCACCGGACCGTCTTGGCGTTGTTCCCTTAGGACCGCTGCCGGTATCCCTCTGTCGCGCGCAGCTACGCAATACACGCGTGGACGGGCAACCTGGTCCTTTCTGGACGCCGGCCGGACACTGAAAGTACCTGTTGCCATTTCTGGTCGGGTCACAACCCACGAACGCCAAGACGGTCCGACACGCTATATCGCCTCCCTCCACCCCGATAACGCTCGGTCACACAACAACATTGTGGCGCGCGGGGTACACTGGGGCCGCCGGAAACCCATACACCAACGGGACGAAACGAAATTGGGAGTGGCTGGACACCTGCGCATCGCGCTCGCTGAGTACGACGCACGCATCCGCACTTTCGTGCCCGGATACGAGAACCTCATCGCGACCGCCGCCCGGGCGCTGCGCATGTTGACCGCGGCGGAGCCCACCATCGTCGATCTCGGGATTGGTACGGGCGCGCTGGCCGAGGCCTGCCTGCACGCACACCCGCAGGCACATCTCGTCGGCATCGACAAGGACCCCGCCATGCTGGACGCGGCTCGCACCCGCCTCTCGGCCTTCCATGATGTCGAATTCGTGGTGGCCGATTTCCAGACATTCGCCTTGCCGGCCTGCGCTGCCATCGTGTCGTGCATTGCGCTGCATCACATACCGACCGCGGAAGCCAAGCGGGCGTTCTATCGACGGTGCCATCAAGCCCTGCGTCCTGACGGTCTGTTAGTCACTGCGGACTGCTTCCCGGCGCGCGTGCGCAGACTCGCGAATGTGCAGCGCGAGGCCTGGCTCGCGCATCTGCAGCAGACCTGCTCGCGGCTCGAAGCCGAGAATCATCTCGCGGCGTGGGCAGGCGAGGACGTGTATTTCCCGCTCGAGGCTGAAGTCGACTGGCTGCGGGAAGCCGGGTTCCATCCCGAGGTGCTCTGGCGGGAGGCCGGCTTCGCGACGGTCGCCGCGTTCACACTCGACGGTGACTCGCCCTGATGCGCGTGGCCGCTCGCTCTTCGCCTGCGAGCGACGCTGCCGAAGGCCGTCCGCCTCTCGGTCGCTTGCCACGCCAGCGACACGGGCTTCAGCCGTTGCGGTGTTGGCTCACGGTGCCACAATTTCGGCGCCGAAGCGGCTGCGACAACCATCCTTGCAGAGCGAGTCCGCGCGGCCGCTGCCGATCCGTTCATCGACGTTCAGCCGCTGGCGATCCGGAAACTGGAGCAGAGATCACATGCCCGGGCTCGACAGGCGTGAAGAGACGGCGACACCCGCCGCGCATGCGCCCGCGCCACCTCCGCGCGGCAAGTCGCTCCTCACGATCGCGCTGGAGGTGACGCTCATCACGGTGGGTGTGTTCCTGGCGCTCATGGGCGACGAGTGGCGCGAGCACATGCAGCACCGGCAACTGGCGGACGCGGCACTGCGTCATTTCCGCGCCGAGTTCATCACGAACCGCGATGCGGTCGCCGCAGTCAGGGACCGGCATGTGGAGGGGCTGCAGGCAATGCAGCAGTGGTTCAGGGCCGCCGCGAAGGCCCGCCTGCAGCTGCCGCAGCCTTTCGAGAGCACGTACCCTGCCTTCCTCGAGTACACCGCCTGGGATCTCGCGCTGGCAACGCAGTCCCTGGCCTGGGTCGACACTGATCTCGCCCACGCCATATCGCATGTCTACACGGTGCAGCGGCAGCTCGACAACGCCACCAACATCATAACAGGCGTGTTGTACTCGAAGCCGATGTCGGATAACGTGCCATCCTTCCTCGCCTCGATGAGCATCTATTTCAGTGATTGCACCCTCATCGAGCCCCGTCTGCTGAAATTGTACGACGACATCATTCCCAGACTGGATCAGGTTCTGGGCGACGCTCGCGCCGACCGTTCGTCGTCGCATTGACCTGCGCAGACTCCGCCACCGTCGATTGGCGTACGCCAACGGCCAGCAGCCACGGGAGCAGGCTGTGAATGATCCACGCTCCGAGGTGAGAGTCAGGCAGTCAGTCGCTCGCTGCGCGGCGGGAATCGCGCTGGCCTGCATGCTGCCTGCATGTGGAGCGGCAACCGGCGCGGGTCAGGCCGTTGTGCGTGACAGTGCCGGCATACAGATCGTGGACAACGGCGACCGCGAGCCGGAGGGAAACTGGCGCCTGTTGCAGCCGCCACTGCTGACGCTCGGCGCACAGGATTCCTCCGATCCAGCCGGCTTGTTCCGCGTAGTCGCGGCGGTGCGCTTCGCTGACGGTCGCATCGTGGTGGCCAACGCCGGCACGACACAGCTCAAGTTCTACGGACGCGACGGCCGGTTCCTCCACAGCGCGGGCCGGGCCGGCAGCGGACCGGGCGAATTCCGGGAAATCGACAAGCTGCTCGTACTGGCACCGGACTCGCTGCTCGTGTTCGATGGCGCACTGGAACGCCTGAGCGTGTTCGATGCGCGCCGCAGTTACGCTCGCCTCTTCCACTTCGATGCGGCGATAGACCCGATCGTCGTGCCTTCAGGCGTTTTCGCGGATGGCGTCCTGCTGGCACTCAAAGGGACGCACATGGTCGCGCTGACGCGCCAGGGCGTGAACGTCGACTCGGCCCTGATCCTGCGCTTCGACCGCAACGGCGCTTTCGTCGATTCTCTGGGCCGCTTTGCCGAAAACTGGCGCTATCGCAAGGTAGCTGGCGACCTGCGCACCGTACTGCCCGTGCCGCTCGCGCCGCGCGGGCAGCTGGTGCTCGGCGGCGATGGCTACTGCGCCGCGACCGGTGAGACCTTTTCCCTGCAGTGTTTCGATGCACACGGGTCATTGCGCCGCATCATCCGCCTGGACTATCGAGCCGCAACGGTCACCGACGCGATGGTACGTCGCTACTATGAGAATCTGCGGCCACGCCTGTCGCCGAACGCGCGTCGCGCGTACCAGCGGTTGCAGCAGGAAATCCCCCGGCCGGCGCAGCTGCCGGCCCTCGCGAACGTGCGGGTAGACAGCCAGGGCGACTACTGGATGCTGGAATGCCCGGATCCCCTGGCACCGCCCGCCGCAGAATCCTGGCGCGTATTCAGTCCGGACGGACAGTTTCTCGATCGTGTCAGCATGCCGCCCCGGTTCTCGCCACTGCAGATCGGTACCGACTTCGTGCTCGGCTCCTGGTTCGACGATCTCGATGTCGAATACATCAGGCTCTACTGCCTTTCACGCGATCATCGTGCGTGCAGCGGCTGACCAACGGCGCGTGGCGCACCCGGAGTAACACGGCGCTAGACTACCGGCGTCCTGCGCCGCGGCCGTGCCCGGATCCGGGTTGCGTTGCTTGCCGCCCGCTGCGCGAGCGGTGCATGCGGCGAGTCAGGCGATGGGACGGCGCCGGGGGCATGGCGCTCCCGACGCGAACCCGGATGTTCTGCTTGCGCGCTATGTACCGGCTGGCAGTGCCGCCCGCAACCGGCAAACCGCACCGCTGCCCGACAATCCGCCAGACCGGCCCCGGCGAAGTCGCGTCGCGGCCACGGGGGCGCTTGCCGGGCACCTCGCCCGCGCACAGCTTGCAGCATGACAGCGCGGGCGGCGCCCGGCTCTCGAGTTTCGAGAACGCACGAAACGTCGAGCAGTGGCGTCGCCCGAAGCCGTCGATAACACACGTTTTCGGACCGGCCAGTTCGAGGATGGTGGAACCAGCGAGGTCGGTATGCCGCTTCTGATCCGGACGATTGTCTACTCGACTGCTTTCATCAGTGTGGTACTCGTGCTGCTGCCGGCGCGCGTGCTGCAGGCGGCTCACTTCACGCGCCCGGCGGCGACAGGCCTCCTGCAGGTTACGGGACTCGCACTGGTGTCCGCGGGCGCGGCCCTCTGCATCACGTGCATTGCGACGTTTGCGGCTGTCGGGAAGGGGACACCCCTGCCCTTCGATCCGCCTCGCCGGCTGGTGATCCGCGGACCGTATCGCTTTGTGCGCAATCCGATGTATCTGGGTGCCGCGCTGGCATTGACCGGTGCGGCGCTGCACTTCATGTCGGCGCCACTGCTGGGCTACGCGATCGCCTTTCTCGCATTCATGCACGGCCTCGTCCGCCTGTACGAAGAGCCAACGCTGCAGCGCATGTTCGGCGAGGAATATACGCAGTACTGCGCAAGGGTGCGCCGCTGGCTGCCCTCGTCGCGCGGCATCCGGACGCATTGAGCACACGCGACTGAGGCTGTCCCGCAAAGCGCGATGTCAGGAAACACCAACGACTGCTCAAGCGCTGCCGTGACGCCCCCCCCGTGCTGCGGAACGACGCCGTGCCGTGTCGCGCAAGCAGCCCCGCTCCTCCATGACACACGCCCGCACCGCGGAACGACGCGGCGCCGTGTCGCGCAAGCAGCCCCGCTCCTCCAAACTGGCGGGATCGTTTCGCGCGAGCATTGTGATTTGTCCGGGACGTTGCGGGCGTCATGGCCGCGCACTAGCCTGCAAGCGGCCAGATACCCGCTTTCATTATCCAGTCGAGGAGGAATCATGCGTATCACGGCGTCAGCGCGCCGGCTCGCCGGAGTGTTGCTCGTGGGCACGAGCGCGCTCTCGCCAGCGGCCATCCAGGCGCAGCAGAAAATCGATCAGGAGTACACGGCGAAGATCAAGGAGTACCTCCAGGATCCGCGCATCACGACGGAGCTGGTGGACCACCTGCCCGCGTCGGACAAGGTGCCCACCCCGCTCAAGTTCAATGGCCGCATTGTCGGGACGCCGGGCGAGCTGACGTACGCGAAGGACATTGCGCGCTATCTGCAGGCGATCAGCCAGGTGTCCGGGCGCGCCGCGTTCTGGACGATCGGCAAGACCGAAGAAGGTCGCGATCTGGTCCTGCTCGCCATCGCCGATGAAGCGACGATCCGCGATCTGCAGAAATACAGGGGCATGCTGAACGCGCTGACGGACCCGCGCAAGACCACGGAAGCGCAGGCGAGACAGCTGATCCATACGGCCAAGCCCATCTACTGGATCACCAGCGGCATGCACTCGCCGGAAACGGGCGGGCCCGAGATGCTGATGGAACTGGCATACCGGCTGGTGGTGGAGGAGACGCCGTTCATCCAGCAGATCCGCAACAACGTGATCACCTTCATTACGCCTGTGGTCGAGGTGGACGGCCGCGAGAAGGAAGTGGACACCTACTACTTCAACAAGAAGAAGCCCGAGGGACGGCAGAACCTGCCGCTGATGTACTGGGGCAAGTACGTGGCGCACGACAACAATCGCGATGGCATGGGTCAGTTCCTCAAGCTCACGCAGCACATTAACCGCACGTTCCTGGAGTGGACGCCCACGGTCCTGCACGACCTGCACGAGGCGCAGACGTACCTGTACGCCTCGACCGGGACGGGTCCCTACAATGAACAGATCGATCCCATCACCATTGACGAGTGGTGGATGCTGGCCGAGAATGATGTGATGGAAATGACCAAGCGCGGCGTGCCCGGCGTCTGGACCTACGGCTTCTACGACGGCTGGGTGCCTAACTACATGTTCTTCCTGGCACACTCGCACAACTCGCTGGGCCGCTTCTACGAGGTGCAGAGCTACGGCCCTGACAATGGTGTGGTGACCGCGGGTGCCACCACCACCAGCCGCGAGTGGTTCCGGCCCAATCCGCCGCTGCCGCGCATCAACTGGGGTCCGCGCAACAACACGAACATCCAGGAGTCGGCGATCCTGTTCGCGCTGAACCACGTGGGAAAGAACCGCGAGCTGTATCTGGAGAACTACTGGCTGAAGAACCAGCGGGCGCTGCAGAAGGGCAGGGATGGACCCACCTATGCCTGGCTCATTCCGGCGGCGCAGTATCGCAAGGAGAACACGGCCGAGGCCGTCAACGACCTGCGCACGCAGGGTCTCGAGATTCATACCGCTAACAGTGCGTACTCGGCGGGTGGCGTGGAAGTGAAGCCCGGCGACTACGTCGTGCGCGGCGACCAGCCGTATCGCACGCTGGCGGACATGTACTTCTCGCTGCAGAACTACGCGGTCGGCAATCCTCGCCCGTATGATGACACGGGCTGGACCTTCCCGCTGATGCGCGACGTCACCATCACGCCGATCACGGACAAGGGCATTCTCGATCAGAAGATGACGCCCGTGACGAAGGACGTGACGGCGGCTGGCGGCATCGCGGGGAGCGGCAGCGTCATCGTCGTCGAGAATGCAGCGGATAACAACCTGATGGCGTTCCGCTACCGGTTCGCCAGCACGAAAATGGAGGCGGCCGAGGAAGACTTCGACGCGGCCGGCCATCACTTCCGCGCGGGCGCGTTCATCATCACCGGCGGCAACCGCGCACAGCTCGAACCGGCGTTGCAGCAGCTGGGCCTCTCCGCATGGGCCATGGCCAGCGCGCCTGGTGTGAAGACGCACGATCTCGACCTGCCGCGCATTGGCTACGTGCACAGCTGGCAGCGCACACAGGACGAAGGCTGGGTGCGCGCCGCGCTCGACACCTACGGCGTGCCGTACACCTATTTCGCCGATCAGCGGCTGCGCGAAGGCAATCTGCGCGCGAAGTACGATGTGATCGTGTACCCGCACGTGGGCGGCAACGCGCAGTCCCAGGTGGGCGGCATCCCGAAGACCAACGACATTCCGCTGCCGTACCGCAAGACTGCGGAAACGCCGAATCTCGGCGCCAACGATCAGAGCGACGACATCCGCGGCGGCATGGGCGTCGAAGGACTGATGGAGCTGTACCGGTTCGTGCAGGAGGGCGGTACGCTGATCGTGGAAGGCTCGACAGCGACGATCTTTCCCGAGTACAACCTGACCAGCGGCATTACCGTCGAGAACTCTGACAACCTGTTTGCGCGCGGCACCATCCTGCGTGGCATTATCAGCGACATGCGCAGTCCGCTCGCGTACGGCTACCGGAACAACCAGCTGCCGGTGTACTTCAACCAGGACCCCGTGCTGAACGCGGGCGGCGGTTTCGGCGGCGTTGCGGGCGGCGGCGGTCCGCCCGGAGTCGGGCAGAACACCACACCGATGGCGACGCCGCTTCGTCTGTCTCCCTGGGAAATCGCGGGCCAGCAGGCGCAGGCCGGCAATGGGGGCCGCGGTCGCGGCGGACGCGGCGGCGAAGCCGGTGCCGACCAGGGCGGGCGAGGTGGCCGTGGCGGACGAGGTGGCGGCGGGTTTGGCGGTGGCTTCGGTGGCGGCAATGCCGGCGAACGGCCGCGCGTCGTGATGCAATTCCCGGCCAATCCTGACGAGATGTTACTGTCGGGCACATTGGCCGGCGGCGAAGTGCTGTCGAATCGCGCACAGCTCATCGACGAGCCGCTCGGCCAGGGACACATCGTGATGTTCGCGATCCGGCCGTTCTGGCGCTGGCAGACCCAGGGCACGTTCATGCTCGGCTTCAATGCCATCCTGAACTGGAACGACCTCGATGCCGGAAAGCCCGCCTCGCCTGCTTCTTCCGGCAATCAGCCGGGCGGCTGACCGAGCGTTAGCGCGGGCGGTCCGGCTGTTCTGCCGGGCCGCCCGCAGTGTTCCTGGAGGGACGTTTCTGGGGCTGGGGCTCGGGCTCGGGCTGGGAACGACATCGCGCTGTTGGGGCCAGGGTGCTCGGAACTTCTTCAGCATCGGGTCGCCGGGTGTTCCTATCACCGAATTATCGGAATCGGGCGGCCACAGGAATCCGCAGCCGTACCCCGAACGAGGCAAAAGGCGAACCAGCATTCCGTAACCCAGCCCCAGCCCGAGCCCGAGCCCCGGAAACCCGAAGTAACACGGAGCACCGGGTGGCTGTCCCTGAAATGGTGAACTCCCGACGGAATTGAAATAGCGAATGCGAAAATTCATCTTCGTGCTGCACCGCTACGTGGCGCTGCTGGGCGGGGCGTTCCTGCTGGTGTTCGGCGTGACCGGCAGCATCATGGCATTCGAACCGGAGCTGGAACACCTCACGCACCCGCATCTGTCCTACGTGAAGCCGCAGGCGCAGCGCATGTCGCTGGCGCAGATCGGTGCTGCGGTGAGCCGCGCATTTCCGGATGCGAAGATCAGGAACTACGGTGTCGCCACAGCGCCCAACCTCGCGGATCAGGTGCAGCTCGGCGACCGCGCAGTTTTCGTCAACCCGTTTACAGCCGAGGTACTGGGAAGTCTGGCCAACTCGCCCGACTGGCTGGCGCGCGTCCACCAGCTGCACCTGCGCCTGCTCATCCGCACACGCAGTGATCCGGGCAAACAGATCATGAGCTGGGCAGGGGTGACACTGCTGTTCCTGCTGCTGACCGGACTGGTCCTGTGGTGGCCGCTCAAGCGCCTCGGCATCCGCAGGGGTGCGAAAGCGCGACGCTTCTGGTTCGATCTGCACAGCGCCTCCGGTATTTACGCATTCGTCTTCCTGTTTCTGCTGGGCGCGACCGGCATTGTGATCGGCTTCGAGCGCAGCACGACGCCGCTGCTGTACCGGCTCACCAGCTCGGAGCCCGCCCAGCTGCCCCGGCCGAAGATCGAGCCACCCGCCGGCGCGACGCCGCTCACCGCTGATCAGGTGTTCCAGATCGCGAGAGGCGCCCTGCCCGGCGCCGTGCCCTTCTTCCTCAGTGTGCCTTCCGGGCCCGCAGTGCCCTGGCTCGTTTCGCTGCGCTTCCCCGAGGATCTCACGCCCGGCGGACGCAGCCGCATGATGATCGATCCGTACACCGGTAACATCCTGTTCGCGCAGTCGTCACGCGATGCGCCGGGCGGAACCCGCGCGGTGATCACCAACCGTGCGCTGCACACGGGCGACATCTTCGGCATTCCCGGCAAGACCATCGCGTCCATGGCCAGCCTCGCACTGCTCCTGCAGCTGCTGAGCGGCTACGCGATGTGGTGGCACCGTACCCGGCGCAAACGAACGGCAGAGCCGGAGAGCTAGAACTCCCCGCCGCTCATTCAGCCGGCGTCCAGCGTCGTGCGCGGGTCGACGCGCGCGGCGCGCCACGCGGGCAGCGCACACGCGGCAGCGACCGCGGCCGTCAACACGAGTGGCGCGAGCAGGAACGTCACCGGATCGAGCGCCGACACGCCGTAGAGCATGGTGCGCAGCAGCCGCGTCGACAGCACAGCCACCAGCAGGCCGATGCAGACTCCCGCTGCGGTCACGCGCAGGCCTTCGAACAGCACTTCACTGACCAGGCGACGATGGGTCGCGCCGAGTGCCAGCCGGATTCCGAGTTCGCGGCGCCGCTGCGTCACGAGGTACGCCGTCAGACCGCCCAGGCCGAGCGCGGCCAGCATACTGGCTGCGAGCGCGAAACCGCTGAGCAGCAGCGTGGCGAAACGAGGTTCGGCCGTTGCCTGATCGACCAGGTCGCTCACCGTGCGGATGCTGGCCAGCGGCAGCTCCGGATCCAGCGCCGCAATTTCCCGGCGCACGCCGTCCAGCAGGGTGCGCGGATCGCCCGCTGAACGCACTAACAGCGTGCTCGTGGCGAGCGGCGGGTAGGGTCGCTGCCGGTAGGGAACGAACAGGATCGGCCTGGCCTTCTCGGCGATGCTGAACTCCTTGATGTCGGGCGCCACGCCCACCACCGTCATCCACGGACGGTTGGGCGGCGGCAGCTTGATGCGCTTGCCGATCGGATCCTCGCCCGGCCACACGCTCGAGGCCATCGCCCTGTTGACAATGACGACGGCGGCCGAGGCGGAATCGTCGTCTGCGGTGAACTCGCGCCCTTCGAGCAGCGCTGAGCCCATGGCGAGGAAGAAGTCCGGACCAATCACCGTGTATTCGGCGACCGGTGTCTCGTCGGGCGTCCTGGGCAGATGCCCCTCGACCAGGTAGACGCTCGCTTCCTGCGCGCCGCTCAGCGGTAGTGGCTTCGCCATCGACGCAGCCTGAACCCCAGGCAATTCGCGCAGGCGTTCCAGCGCGGTGCTGATGAAACCGACCACTGCGGGATTGACCAGATACGTCGGCTCGCCGGGAGCCTCGCGGTAGCGCACGTTGGGCAGCGTGACCTCGAAGGTCAGCGTGCCCGCAGGCTGAAAGCCGAGATCGGTGCGGTATTGCAGGTCGAGGCTGCGCAGCAGCAGGCCGGCGCCGGCGACTAACACGAGTGACAAGGCCACCTCGGTGACGAGGAAGAGCTGGCGCAGCCTCGCGCCCGGCCCGCCCGTGGCGCCGCGGCCGCCGGCGCGCAGCACGCGCGCCAGATTCGCCGACTGCAGATGCGCCGGTCGCCGGCGGCCGAAACCGCGGGGCCACGGCTCGAGCCGCGTTCCGGCAACGGCGGGGACGACGCCGAACAGAATGCCGGTGAGCGTGGTCAGCAGCAGGCCGAAAATGAAGACACGCGGGTCGACGCGGATGTCGGCGAGCCGCGGCAGTCGTTCCGGTCCCCACGCGCGAACGAGATCGGCGCCCGCGCGCGAGAGCAGCGCGCCGGCAGCTCCGGCGAGCGCGGCCAGCAGCAGCGCCTCCACGAACACCTGCCGCACCAGACGGCCCCGCCGCGCGCCGAGCGCACTGCGTACGGCAAATTCACGCTGCCGCGCCAGGGCACTGGCTAACAGGAGTTGCGCAGCATTGGCGCAGGCGATGAGCATGACCAGCAGCACGGCTGCGAAGAGCACGATGAGCATGGGCGCAGTGCCACCCACCACCTGCTGGCGCAGGGCTACGGCCTGCGTGTCCCACCAGCCCTTCGCATGCGTTTCCTCGCCCGCCAGCACGGAAATGCGGTCCAGGTCGGCCTGCAGCTGCGGCAGTGTGACGGAGGGGCGGACGCGCGCAATCAGTGCCAGATCCGATGGACCCCGCTGCGCGGGCGCCATGGGCACCCACAGCTCGGTCCGCTTCGGCATCTGGAAGTTCTTCGGCATCTCACCACCGCGCGGGAACGCGAAGCCCTGCGGCGCTACGCCCAACACCGTGTAAGGCTCGCCACTCACGCGAATGGCCCGGCCGATGATCGCCGGATCGGCGCCGAACTGCCGGCGCCACAGGTCGTAGCTGAGGACCACGACATGATCGCGACCGGGCGTCTCCTCCGGCTCGTCGAAGAAGCGGCCCAGCAGTGGACGCACACCGATCGCGCGGAACAGCCCGCCCGTCGTGCGCAGGCCGTCGATGCGCTCGTGCGCGCTGCCATCCTCCAGATTGAACACGTCCGCCTTGAACGCCGCCACCGCGTCGATCGTGTGGGAGCGCTCGCGGATCCGCGTGAAATGCGTGCCGTGAATGGGCAGCTCGGGATAGCCCAGATCGATCTGCGGCATGTGCGCCCAGATCACGTACACCCGCTCCGGATGATCGAACGGCAGCGGCCGCCACAACACGGTCGAGACCACGCCGAACATCACCGTCGTCACCGCGATGCCGAAGGCCAGCGTGGCCATCACGCCGAGGGAGAGCAGCGGACGCCGGCGCAGGCCGCGCGCGGCGAGCAGGACGTCACGAACCATGTCCATGATCGATATTCCGGTCGAGTGGGTTGCGTCATTGTGCGCGCGGCTGGCCGCGCGCCGCTCACGGCGCCACACACGACGCTCGCGATACACTGCGCCCGCGGCATCGAGCAGCTCGGCCAGCGCGAAGTGCAGACCGGCGAAACGCCCGCGCGCCCGCGCATCTCGCAATCGCGCCAGGGATACCGCAAGCGATTCCGACGCCCAGCCCCGACCAGACGGCGGGGCCAGCCGAACCAGTGCGCGGAACAGCAGCGCGAACACGCGGGTTCCGGTGCCGCTCATGCGCGCGCCGCCTTCGCCAGGAAACCGATGCGCCTCGCCTCGCGCAGCAGCGTCTCCAGCCTTGCCGCTTCGAGCCGCAGCACATCCGCGCCCAGCCGCGTCAACCGGTAATGCTTGCGCCGGGCATCATCGCCGGCCGGCGATGGCGAGTCTTCGATCAGACCGTCCGCGCGCAGCTTGCGCATCACTTCGTAGAACGAGCCCGTGCCCGGCGACACCAACCCGTCCGAGCGACGCTCGACTTCGCGGATGATCGCGTAGCCGTGCCCCGGCCCCTCGGCCAGCGTGAGCAGCACGTGAAACCCGAGATGAGTGAGGGGCAGGAATCGTGTTGCATCAGCCATGTCCGTGATCTCCGTGTGCCTGTCTCTCTCCATCATGGAGACAGTAAGGGCGTCCGACCACCTCGCCGTTGCCACTCACGCGCGGCCGGGGACGGATGGGCCGTGCCAAGGGCCGAAGTGACGGGGAACCGTGTCGTCGTGCCGTGGCGCGAGCCGGGCCCGAGCCGGCAAACGCATCGCGAGTGTTGACAGGCCGCGGCGCCGGCCGCATCCATCCAGAGTCTCCATCCAGACTCTGGAGGGAATGGTGAAGCAATCGCTGAGCGTGGTGAAGGGGACGCTGGACGTGCTGGTGCTGAAGGCCCTGAGTGATGGGCCGCTGCACGGTTTCGAGATCACCGTGTGGCTGGAGCGGAACTCGGCGGGTGCGCTGGATGTGGATGATTCCGCGCTCTACCAGGCGCTCTACCGGCTGGAGGGTCGGGCGCTGGTGGAGGCGGAGTGGGGCGTGACGGAAAACAACCGGCGCGCGCGCTATTACAGGATCACCCGTGAGGGGCGTGCGCATCTGAAGCGGGAGAGTGAGCGGCTCATGCGCTATGCGGAGACGCTGACGACGATCCTCAATGTCCAGCCCCGCCGGAGCTGAGCGTGACCAGCGTGCGCCGGCGGCTGCGGCGAGCGGCATCTAACGCCGTGTCAGGACGGAGCAGGGTCCCTTGAAGCGGTATTTCCGTTTGCGGGCTCGCCGGCGTGACGAGATCGCGCGCCAGGTGGATGAGGAGATCGACCTGCACGTGGAACTGCGCGCGCGCCGGCTGATGCAGGACGGCGTGGAACCGGCGCGGGCCTGGCAGCAGGCGGCCGCAAATTTCGGATCAATGGCGCGGGCGCGCCGTCGGCTCTATCGCCTGGCGAATGCAAAGGAGGGTCGCATGCGGGTGCGCGAGGTGCTGTCGTCGTGGACCCGGGACGTCCGTCAATCCCTGCGCAGCCTGTGGGGCGATCGCATGCTGGCGGGTGTCGTGCTGGTCACACTGGCGCTGGGCGTGGGTGCGAATGCCATCATGTTCGGCGTGATCGACCGGCTGCTGCTGCGTGGACCCGACCATGTGCGCGAGCCGGCCGCCGTGCTGCGACTGTACGAAACCATCACCTTTCCCGGACAGCCGGAGCGCACCATCAGCCCCATGGGTTACGCGACGTACACGCTGTTGAAGCAACAGGCGCATTCCTTCGACGCCGGCATCTTCAAGTCGCGGGACATGCTCGTGGGTCGCGGTGCCCAGGCGAGAAAACTGCCGGTGGCAGCGGCATCGTGGGACCTGCTGCCTCTGCTGGGTGTGCGCCCCGAACTGGGCCGCTTCTTCAATGCGGAGGAAGATCGCCCGCCCCGTGGTAACGATGTGGTAGTGCTCGATCACGACTGGTGGCAGTCTGAATTCAGCGGCGACCCGAATGTAATCGGCAGGCAGGTCGTCATCGGGGAACGGCCGTTCACTGTGATCGGCGTGGCGCCGCGCGGCCTCACGGGTCCGGAACTGGCGCCCGTGAAACTGTGGATACCCGTGTCGGCGCTGGAACAGCCGCGGTCCGACTGGGCTTCGACGTGGCGCGCGAAGTGGCTCACGATCGTGGTACGTTTGCATCCGGGCGTGAGCGCGCAGCAGGCGGGTCGCGAAGCGACGAGCCTCTACCAGGCGGGCTACGGCGGCACGGCCGCGGCGGAAAAAGCGGCGCGCATGAGTGTGCGCCCGCTGGTCCATGACATGTTCGGCGCGGAGCCGCCCGAAGTGGCCGTGGCGCGCTGGCTGATGGGCGTGTCGCTGGTGGTACTGCTCATCGCCTGTGCGAACATCACGAACCTGCTGTTGACGCGGGCCATTCGGCGACAGCGCGAAGTGGGCGTGCGTGTGGCGCTGGGCGCCAGCCGCCTGCGCGTAGTGCGACTGCTGCTGACCGAGAGCGTGCTGCTCGCGCTCGGCGGCGGTGCCGCGGCACTGGCGGTCGCCAACTGGGGTGGCAGGATCGTGCGCGGGCTGCTCCTGCCCGATGTGCACTGGGATGCGGCGCCTGTGAACACGCGCGTTGTCGTGTTCGGCGCAGTGCTGACACTGTTCTGCGGCGTGCTCACCGGCCTCGTGCCCTGTGTGAAGGCGCTGCGCAGCAACCTGAACGATTCGCTCAAGGCCGGGCGGCGCGAGGGCGGTGCCGGTGTGTCGGCCGCGCGCACCCGTCATGCACTCACCATCCTGCAGGCCACGCTCTCGCTGGTGCTGCTGGTGGCGGGTGGCCTGTTCCTGCGCAGTCTCGCGCGCGTTCGCGCACTGCACCTGGGTATCGAGCCGGAACGCGTCCTGGCGGTGCAGCCCCAGTGGCCGGGCACGCCCGACACGCCCGCCGGCGAGCAGCATCGCAGCGCGTTCTTCGTGCAGGCACTGGAGCAGGTGCGCGCGCTTCCCGAGGTGGCGGACGCCGCGCTGTCCGTCGGCACGCCATTCCACGCCATGCTTGGTCTCGATCTGCGTGTGCCCGGGCGCGATTCGATTCCCGACATGCCGGGCGGCGGGCCGTACGCGAGCGCGGTTTCCGATGGCTACTTCGCGACCGTGGGAACGAAGCTGCTCGCGGGTCGCGAATTCACGCCCGCCGACCGCGCCGGGAGCGAGCCGGTCGCAATCGTGAATCAGACCATGGCCGGCACGCTGTGGCCGGGCGAAGACGCGCTCGGCAAGTGCATCATCATCGACAAGCCCGACTCGCCCTGCGCGCGCATTGTGGGCGTCGTGGAAGACGCGCGCCGGCTGGCGCTGCGCGAACTCAAGGCCATGCAGTTCTACATGCCCATCGCCCAGCAGTCCGGCATATCCGGACCGCTGCTGGCCGTGCGGCCGCGCGGCGTGCGCATGCCTGCGCTGGCGGCGTCGATCGAAGCGCAGCTTCGTCGCCTGGATCCAACACTCGGTTATGTGGAACTCGAGACCCTGCAGCAGGCCCTCGACCCGCAGATCCGCCCCTGGCGTCTGGGCGCCAGCATGTTCGGCCTGTTCGGCGCCCTCGCCCTGCTCATCGCCGCTGTCGGCCTGTACAGCGTGATCGCCTACGGCGTATTGCAGCGGCGAGCCGAGCTGGGCATTCGCATGGCGCTGGGCGCGGGCGTACGTGACATCGTGCTGATGGTCCTGCGCACGGGAACCGGGCTCGTTGCCGTGGGCGTGGTGATCGGCACGGTGCTGGCCTTTGCCAGCGGGCGCCTGATCGAGCCGCTGCTGTTCGACACTTCGGCGCACGATGCGCTGACGTACGCCGTGGTGGCGACGACGCTCTTCCTGGTTTCGGTGCTGGCCAGTCTGATTCCTGCAGCCAGAGCCGGGCGCACGGATCCGGCCGCGGCGCTGCGCATCGAGTAGGCGGCAGGAACATGCGCGAACATCCCGGCAGGCGATCGCCGCTCGGGCGCAATCAGGACGTCGACGCCAATGTCAGCGAGGAAATGCGCACGCACATCGAGCTGGTGGTCAGCGACCTTGTGCGGCGCGGCGTGCCGGAAGCCGAGGCGAGGCGCCGCGCGCAGGAGCGCTTCGGCAACATGGACGACGCAACACGGCGTTTGCAGCGCGCCGCCCACGCGCGCGAACGGCGCCGCCGGCGCGCCCTGTGGCTGGATGGCTTTCAGCGGGACCTGCGGCTCGCGGCACGCAACGCCATCCGCTCGCCCGGGTTCAGCATCATGGCGCTCATCACGCTGGCGCTGGGCATAGGCCTGACCACAGCCGTGTTCACCGTGGTGGAGCGGGTGATCGACCGGCCGCTGCCGTTCCCGCAGCCGGCGCAGCTGGTCGCACTCCTGTCCGTGACCGAACAGCACAGCGAGTACGCCCTGGTCTCCGCCGACAACTGGAACGACTGGGCGCAGCAGAACCACACGCTTGCCGCCATCGGTCTTTTCCGCCAGAAGCAGGTATCCGCAGGCGAAGCCAGTGGCACGCACACGGTGGTCGCCGCCGATGCGGGCGGCGGATTCTTCGCCGCACTCGCGGCAACGCCACTGCGGGGGCGCGTCTTCACGGAACAGGAAGCGCAGGCGGAGCAGCGCCTGGCCGTCGTGAGCGAGGGATTCTGGCGCACCCGCCTGGGAGCAACCGCGACCCTGCCGCAGGAGCTGGTCATTGACGGCGAAGCGTCGCAGGTCATTGGCGTCATGCCCGCCAGCCAGGCGTTCCCGCCAGGCACGGACATCTGGCTGCCGTGGGCCTACAGATCACGCAACGACCTGGGCCGCAACCGGATCAATTTCCAGGCACTGGCGCGGCTGCGACCGGGCGTCACGCCCGCAGCCGCACGCGCCGACCTGAGCGCCGTGGCCGACAACATCCGGCGGCAGTTTCCTGAAGGCATCTACTCCTGGGGCGTGGGCGTCGTGCCGCTGCGTGACGCCGTGATCGGCGACACGGGCCACTATCTGAACATGCTGTTAGCCGCCGTGATTGCCGTTCTGCTCATTGCCTGCAGCAACATTGCCGGACAGAGTCTGGCCCGCGTGCACGCACGCAGTCCGGAGTTCGTGGTGCGCGCGGCGCTCGGCGCCGGACGCGCCAGCCTGGTCCGCCAGCTGCTCACCGAGCACGCCCTGCTGGGCGTGGTGGGCGGCGCCGCCGGCATCGTGACGGCCTGGGCGGCCACGCGACTCGTGCAGCAGCACGCCGCTTCCATGCTGCCGCGCGTGGGCGAAATCGGCCTGGACGGCCGCGTACTGGCGTTCGGTATTGCCATTTCCCTGCTCGCTGGCCTGGGCGCAGGGGCGCTGCCCGCAGGGCGGGCCTCGGGCACGACAACGCGCAATGTGGTGAGCGGTACGCGTACCACCGCGAGCCGCGAACGCAACCGCACGGGCGCCCTGCTGGTGGCCGGCGAGGTAGCGGCGGCCGTGCTGCTGCTGCTGGCGGGCGGGTTGCTGCTGCGCAGCTTCCGCAACACACTGCGCCATGATCTGGGCTTCTCGCCGGCCGGCGTCATCACCGCCAATGTGGTGCTGCGAACACCGCGTTACCAGGGCCTCGAGGGAATACCCCGCCAGCTGCAGTACTGGGAAGAACTGCTGGGGCGACTGCGCCAGCTGCCCGGCCTCACCGGCGTCGCCATGGCCAACTGGATTCCCACCGGCAATGGCGGCAACAGCTTCATCGAAGTGCCCGGCTTCACCGGCGCCAATACGGGCGCCGGCTATCGCGTGGTGAGCGACGACTACTTCACCGTACTGGGCATACCGCTGCGCGCCGGGCGCTTCTTCGATGCGCGCGACGACCAGGGCACACAGCGCGTGGTGCTGGTGAACGAAAAGATGGCGAGTCAGTACTGGCCCGGTGAGAACCCGCTGGGCCACACCGTGATCGCAACCAGCATGGAGCCGTATCCGCAGCCGGCGCCGCAACTCACAGTTATCGGCGTCGTGGGCGACATCCGCCACGCCGGCTACGAGGACGCCACCGCGCCCGAGATATACGTGCTCTATCGCCAGGTACCGATCTGGTGGCAGAGCATGAGCATCGTGGTGCGCGCGGCCGGCACGCATCCCGCCGCCACCGCGGCACGCATCGCGCAGACGGGACAACAGCTCGACCCGGACGTCGCCGTCGACGTGAGCCTGCTTACCGATCGCCTGAGCGAGCTGCTGCGATCACGCCGCTTCCTCATGAGCCTGCTCACGGCGTTCGCCGCATTCGGCGCGTTCCTCGCCGCGCTCGGACTGCACGGGCTGCTGGCATTCTCCGTCACTCGCCGTACCCGCGAAATCGGCATCCGCGCGGCCCTCGGCGCACGCCAGTCCGGCATCCTCCGACTCGTCCTGACGCGCGCCCTGCGCGTTGTGGCCGCCGGCGCACTGGTCGGCGTCGTGGGCGCACGCTGGCTGGGTGATGCCATGAAGTCGATGCTGGTCGACGTGTCGCCGCACGATCCCTGGACGATCGCCGGCGTACTGCTGCTGCTCGTCCTTGTCACGCTGCTGGCCGCCCTCGCGCCCGCGTATCGCGCCACCCGCATTGATCCGGTTACGGCCATGCGCGCCGACTGATCGTTCCCCACGCGGAGCCGCGAAGGACAGGCCGTACCTTCGCGGCTCGGCGCGCGGAATCGGTTCGCGGCAGCGCCAGGCATGGCGCTTGCCCCCGCTCGCGACCGGCATTACCGTATCCTTCCTTCCCCGGAACGTTTCCGGTGAAGCACCGCGGAGGCCGAGCCAGCATGAGCCGAGCGAAACGCGTACGACGGCTGTTGCGCCTGCCCGCAGCGGCGGCGGAAACGCCGCGCGTGGTGGCGGAGGAGATCGCGTTTCACATTGAGAGTCGTACGCAGGCTCTGCAGGCGGCCGGCATGACGGAGGGCGAAGCGCGGGCGCAGGCGGAACGCGAGTTCGGCAACGTCGCCGAGGCGCAGGCAGAGTTGTCGGCACTGGAACTGCGACGTGTGCGCCGCGAGCGCCGTGCGGCGTGGTACGACGCAGCGGGCCAGGATCTGCGCTCGGCGTGGCGATCGGTGCGCAAGGATCCACGTTTCGCGATTCCCGTGGTTCTGACACTGGCGCTGGCGCTGGGAGCGAATGCCGCGATGTTCGGCATTGCCGACCATCTGCTGCTGCGGCCGCCGCCGCAGGTGCGCGATCCGCAGCAGGTGGTGCACATCTACCATCAGCTGGCGCTGCCGCAGCGGGCCGAGCCGGTGGTTGTCATTGGCTATTCCTATTTCGATTACGCGGCGCTGCGCGAGGGCGTGACGAAGCTGGACAATGTCGCCGCCTACACGACTGCCGGCGCATCGATCGGGCGAGGCGAGACGGCGCGGCACGCCAGCATGCTGGTGGCCACGGCGAACTTCTTTCCGCTATTGGGCGTGCAACCGTTGCGCGGCCGCTTTTACACCGAGGCCGAAGACTCGCCCGGCCGGGCCGAGCACGTCGCTGTGCTCGCCTACGGCTACTGGCGCCGGGCGTATGGTGGCTCTGGCAGCGTGTTAGGGCAGTCGATCGACATCGGCCGGGAGCGCTACCGCATCATTGGCGTGGCGCCGCGCGGCTTTCGCGGACTGGAGCTGCAGCCCGTGGATCTGATCGTGCCCGTGAGCGCGTACGCGCAGACGGAGCGCGGGCCGGACTGGTACCAGACACGCGGCTGGAGCTGGCTCAGCATCGTGGCCAGGCTGCGCGACCCGGCCGATGCGGCAGCGGCCATGGCGCAGGCGACCACCGTGCGTCGCAATGTGGACCGGAGCTATGGCGACAACGCCCTGAATCACGCCATGCTGGTCTCCATTGATCCGCTGAAGGTGCCGGAGATCCTGCGCGGTGGCGCGGAAGACCAGACCAGCACCACGTCGCTCGTGCTGCTGGCGGTGGCCATCATCGTGCTGCTGATCGCGTGTGCCAACGTGGCGAATCTGCTGCTCGCGAAGGCACTGCGCCGCAGCCGCGAGCTGGGAATCCGCGTGGCGCTCGGGGTCTCGAGGCGTCGTCTGCTCACGCTGGTGATGACGGAAGCGCTGCTGCTGTGCGTCGCGGGCAGTGTGCTGGGTCTCGGGCTGGCGGGCTGGATCGGGCGCAGTGTGCGCGTACTCATGCTGCCCGATGTCGACTGGTCCGGTGCGACCGTCGACGGCCACGTCCTGCTCTTCATGGGCGGCCTGCTCGCGCTCTGCACGATCCTGGTCGGCGTGGTGCCCGCATGGCAGATCCAGCGCGCCGACCTGCACGCGATACTCAAGGCAGGCGCGTACGAAGGTGATGTCAGGCGACATGTGCTGCGCCGCGCTCTCGTCGTGGCGCAGGCGACGCTGAGCGTGATGCTGCTCGTGGGCGCGGGCCTGTTCGTGCGCAGCCTGCGCAATGTGCGCGCGGTGGACCTCGGCTTCGATGCCGATCACGTGCTTGTGCTCACATGGGATCGCCGGGCACTGGATCGCTCGCCGCAGGAATGGTCGAACCTGTACGAACAGGCGGCGGCGCAGGTGCAACAGCTGCCCGGCGTGGTGTCGACGTCCGTCGCCGCCACGATTCCGTTCCTGAGCAGCACATCCGTAACCCTGTGGCTGCCCGGTCGTGATTCCGCACTCGCGCTGCCGGGCGGGCCCTACGTGACACAGGTCGATACCGGCTATTTCCGGACCATGGGCACGCGCATTGTCGAGGGGCGCTCGTTCACGGCCGCGGACCGCACCGGGACGACACCGGTAGCGATCGTCGATGAAGCGTTCGCCGGCGTCGCCTGGCCAGGGCAATCCGCGCTCGGCAAATGCTTCAGGAACGCACCGGACGGTGTCTGCTTCGAAGTCGTGGGTGTAGCCCGGAATGCGATGCGCCTCAGCGTGTCCAGTGCTCCCGAGCCGCAGTTCTTCCGGCCGCTGTCGCAGGACGCGTCGGACATGCGCGCGCTGTTCATCCGCACGGTCGCCGGGAGTGATGCCGCCATTGACAATGTGCGAACGATCGTGCAGCGCATTGACCCGCAGCTGCCCTATGCCGGCATTCGCTCGATGGCGCAGGTGGTGGAACCCATGGTGCGTCCCTGGCGCCTGGGCGCGACGCTCTTCCTGGCGTTCGGCGCGCTCGCGCTGGTGGTTGCCGCACTCGGACTGTACAGCGTGATGGCGTACAACGTGACGGCGAGGCGCCACGAGATGGGTGTGCGCATGGCGCTGGGTGCGCGCGCGCCGGAACTGCTGCGACTGGTGCTGCGCGATGCCTCCCGCATGCTGGCACTGGGCGTGCTGCTCGGTCTCGCGGGTGCCGCCATGGGCACGCTCACCATTCGGCAGCTGCTGTTCCGCGTTTCGCCACGCGACCCGCTGGTCTACGCTGCCGTCGCGACGCTGCTGCCGGGCATCGGCATGATCGCCGCACTGCTGCCCGCGCGCCGCGCCGCACGCGTCGATCCCTGCATCGTTCTGCGCGCGGAGTAGCGCAGCCGGCGGATCAGTCCGACCGCAGCGCAGTGAGCGGGCCCACGCGTGCGGCGCGTGCGGCGGGCAGCCAGCCCGCGCAGGTCGCACTGCCAGCCAGCACGAGCAGCGCAATGCCCACGGACACCGGATCGGCCGGCGATACCCCAAACAGCTGATTACGCATGAGCCACGCTACGCCCAGCGACATGGGCAGGCCGGCTGCGGCGCCGGCAGCCACCAGCAGCAGCGCTTCACCCAGCACCATGCGACTCACGGTGCGGGGCGCGGCGCCCAGCGCCATGCGCAGTCCGAATTCGCTGGTTCGCTGTGCGGTCAGGTAGCTCAGTACGCCGTACAGGCCGAGCGCTGCGAGCACGAGCGCCAGCACCCCGAAGAAACTGACGAGCCTCGCGAGCAGCAGATCCTGACCGATCGAGTCGCGCATCAGGCGAGTCAACGGATCGATCGACAGCAGGCGCAGCTGTGGATGCACCGCGAGAACGGCGGCTCGAACGGCATGCGCGACCTCGAGCGGAGCTGCGGCGCGCACTTCGAAATGCAGTTCCCCGATGCCCTCGCGCGACTGCGCCAGCGGCAGATACAGGCGGCGCACCGCGTCGCCACGCAGCGTGTGATCCCGCGTATCCGCGACGACGCCGACGATCTGGTAGTCGACGCTGTCCACCGTGATGTGCTGGCCTGCCGCAGCGCCGCCCGGATAATAGAACCTCGCCATTGTCTGATTGATCACGGCCGCACCCGGCGCACCCGCGCGGTCGCTGTCCTCGATATCCCGGCCGAGCAGCAGTCGCGCGCCGATCGCGCGAAAGTAGCCCGGACCCACACGGTCGTAATTCACGACCGTATCGTCCATTGTGCGCGCGACAAATCCGGGAACGGTGAGACTCGTGGCGGATTCCGTGCCGCTGAAGATGCCGTTCTCCGAGAACGTGGCGGCGGCAACACCCGGCATCTGGCGCAGATGGTCGGCAACTGAGACGGCCAGCGCCTGCAGTGCCGGGTGCTGCAGACCAGTGGGCGCGACGTCCACGTCCACGAGCAACAGCTGCTCCTGCGCCAGCCCCGGATCCTGTGACTGCAGTTTGTGGATGCTCCGCACCAGCAGGCTCGTGCCGACGAGCAGCATCAGCGACAGTGCCACCTGAGCGCCGACCAGCACCCGGCCCATCGCGAAGCGGCCGGCCGAGTGCGCGGCGCCGCCGGTCACGCCGCGACCCTGCTCGCGCAGCACCGCAGCAGGCTGCGCCCGCGTGGCGCGCAACGCCGGCGCCAGTCCGCAGAGCAGCACCGTGAGCAGCGCGAGGCCGCCCGCGAACCCGAAGATGCGCCAGTCCAGGCGCCAGCCTTCCGCCAGCACTGCCGGCCCCAGTGCTGCAAGCCTGACTAACGCGGTGCTGCCCCACCAGGCCATTAGCAGGCCCAGCCCCCCGCCGGCAGCCGCCAGCAGCACGGTTTCGGTGAGCAACTGGCGCAGCAGCCGGTCGCGGCCCGCGCCGAGCGCCACCCGCAGTCCCAGCTCGCGGCTGCGGGAAACGCCGCGCGCGAACAGCAGGTTAGCGACGTTGGCACACACCACGAGCAGCACCAGCGCCACTGCCACCATCAGTGTCAGCAGCGGCCGCGCGTAGTGGCCGCGCACCCAGGAGAAGCCGCGCCCGCCCGGCTGCACGCGCAGCGGCTCCCGCGCAGCCACGCGTTCGGGCGCCAGCTCGGCCGCTGAAGCATGGGCATCGATCGAGCGTGTGATCAGTGCGCGGAAGCTCGTGCGCACCTGCGCCACCGTGCCGTGCTCCGTCATGCGGCCCATGAGCAGAAGCCAGCTGGAGGCGCGATCCTCGAGCCGGTTCGACCCCTGCTCGATTGCCGGCTGCATGCTCAAGGGAATCCAGAGGTCAGTCGGCTGCCCCACGATTTCGCCGCCATAACCCGGCATTGCCACGCCTATGATCGTGTAGTCGCGTCCGTTGACACGGAGCACGCGCCCGATCACGCTGCGGTCGCCACCAAACCTCGCCTTCCACCAGGCCTGACTGAGCACCACGACAGGCGATCCATCCGGCACGCGATCATCCGCGACCGTGAAGGTGCGACCCAGAAGGGCGGACACGCCCAGCACGCTGAAGTAGTTGCCCGACACCAGCCGACCTCGCGGATGCTCCGCCCGCCCGGACCCTGGCGTGCTGCCGCTGTCGATGACGACATCGAGTCCGCCCGTGCGGCCCGACGCCAGCAGCCCGGTCAGCAGAGGGCTCGCATCCTGCACATCGCGATAGATCGGTACGGACAGGAGATCGGTGCGCGGGCCTCCCGTGGACAGGCTGTTCACACGCCCGACATTGCCCATGGCGACCAGCTGTTCGGGATGCGGCACGGGCAGCGGCCGCAGCAGGATGGCATCGACCAGCGTGAAAACAGCCGTGTTCGCACCCATGCCCAGCGCCAGCGAGACGAGCAGCACTCCGGCAAACACGGGTTGCCGCCGCAGCGTGCGCACCGCGTAGCCGAGATCCTGCTTCAGCTCGCGCCAGCGACGCGCCCGCCGGGCCCCGCGCTGCCGGCCGCCTTCGAGGCCCAGCAGCGCATTGCGTACCACGGCGATGTCGCCGAATTGCCGCATCGCTTCCGCCCGCGCGGAAGCGGCATCCATGCCCTTCGCCACGAGCTTGCGCGTGCGCATCTCGATGTGAAACGCCAGCTCATCATCCACTTCGCGCTCCACATGTCGGGCGCCCACATCCAGGCGCAGCAGACGGCGCCAGCCCGGCGGCCGCATCAGCCCGCCTTCGGCCGCGTCGAGAGCAGCGCCCGGCCGGTCGCCTCCACGAACCGCTGCCACGACGTGGTGCCTGACTCCAGCCGCTTCCGGCCCGCCCGCGCCAGCGTGTAGAACTTGGCCTTGCGGTTGTTGTCCGAGATGCCCCACTCCGCTTCGATCAGTCCGTTGCGCTCCAGACGGTGCAGCGCCGGATAGAGCGTGCCCTCGCCGACGAGCACGGTCGCACCCGTCGTCGCCTCGATCCATTCCGCAATGCCATAGCCGTGCTGCGCGCCCCAGCTGAGCGACTTCAGGATGAGCAGCTCGAGCGTGCCGCGCAGCAGCTTGCCATCGAGATCGTCCATGTGTGCCTCCGTGGTTTGCAGCGGAGAAGATGGTCCTCTTCCCATCGCGACGCAAGGGGAGTATTCGGACCGTCTTGGCATTCTTGCATTGCGCGCCATATGCGCAGGGTCATGACTCACGCCGTCATTCCTGCCCCGTTTTGCAGTCGCGCCGGGTCACATCGATAGCCGTGGACGCCGCAAGGAAAGAACGCCAAGACGGTCCGACAGGAGGTTGCCTTGAGTCAGGTCGATAGCCGTAGCGGTCGCAAGAAAAGAACGCCAGGACGGTTCGACCGGGAGGCCGCCATGGATCATGTCGATGGGCGTGGCGGCCGCGAGGGGAACGGAGAGGCCGGTCCGATGGCTGCCTCGGCGGATGCATCCCGGAGGCGGTGTGGCAACCATTCGGGCTCACCGCCATGTCCAATGAGAGGAACGCACAACCGAGGTGAACATGGCAGGCCTGGTAACGGATCTGCGGTACGTGTTGCGCGTACTGGCGCGCAGTCCGGGGTTCACGCTGGTCGCGGTGCTGTCGCTGGCGCTCGGGATCGGGACTAACGGCGCGTTATTCGGCACGATCACGAACATGCTGCGGGATCCGCTGCCGGTGCAGCGGCCGGAGCAGCTGGTGATCGCGTACTGGGCGCGTTCCGGCGACCTGAAGATCAGCCAGGTGGCATCCAGCTCCTATCGCGATCCGGCGAGCGGCGAGTCGTACCGCAGCAATTTCAGCTACCCGCTCTATCGATCCATGCGTGATGCGGCTCCGGGCGCGCAGCTGTTCGCGTTCAATTTCGTGAACGCACTCAGTGTGGCCGCGGGCGATCAGCCGGCGGTGGTGGCGGGTGGCGCGTTCGCGGATGGTCGCTACTTCACGGTGCTGCAGCCGCCCATGGCGTTCGGCCGCGGGTTGACGGAAGCGGACAACGATGTCAATGCGCCACTGGCCGCGGTGCTGGGCTACTCATTCTGGATGCGAGCGTTCGGCGGCGATCGCGCGGTGCTGGGTCGCACGATCCGCGTGAACGGCGTGCCGGCGGAAGTCGTGGGCGTGACGGGCAAGGGCTTCGAAGGGCTGTCGCATGGCGGCTTCTTCGCGCTGACGGACATCACGATTCCCCTGATGGCGCAACCGCGCGTCAAGGCGCAGTGGAGCCTTCACGGCGAGTCGCTGCTGACGGCAGACGACATCTTCTGGTTGCGCGTAATGGCGCGGGTTCCAGACCACGGCGCCCTGCCCGCTGCGATGCGCAACCTGACTGCTGCGTTCCGTTCTGCGCCTTCGCCGGCCAACGCAGGGGCCAGCGCGCCGCCGGTTCTGCTGCTGGCGCCGGGCGCGCGCGGACCTCAGCCCGTAGGCGCCGACACCAGCCGTCAGCTGTGGATCCTGATGGGCGTTGTCGGCGCGGTGCTGCTGATCGCGTGCGTGAATCTGGCCACGCTGATGCTGGCGCGCGGTGTGGCACGCGAGCGTGAGATGGCGGTGCGGCGGGCGCTGGGCAGCGGACGGACGCGACTGATACGGCAGACGCTGCTGGAGGGTTTCGTGCTCGCCGTGTGCGGTACATTGTGCGGGATCCTGATCCTGTTCTGGACGCGCGGCGCGCTTGCATCACTGCTGACTGACGGTCTGGGTTCGTCGGCCTTCGGCTCGATTGCGCTCCGTCCCGCGGTGGATGCCAGAGTGGTGGCGCTGTGTGCGGCACTCTGCGGCGGGGCGACGATGCTGTTCGGGCTCCTGCCCGCGCTGCGCCTGGCCGCTGTGGACCCCGGAGCGTTTCTCAAACACCGTGTTATGGGCGGCGCCGGGCCGAAGCTGATGCTGGGCCGGTCACTCATCGCGTTCCAGATCGCGCTGACGGTGCCGCTGCTCGTGGGCGCGGCGCTGCTGCTGCGCACGGTCGCCAACCTGAACGCTGTCGACCTGGGCTTCGATCCACGCGGCCTGGTCATGTTCCAGGTGGATCCCGGATACACGGGCCGGCCGCACGAGCAATACCCCGCGCTGTACGCGGACCTGCTGCAGCGCCTGCGTCTGGTTCCGGGCGTGCGCTCGGCCACGCTGGTGGAGAACGCGCTGCTGAGCGGGCTCACCTCCAACACCAGCATCACGATTGACGGGCGTGAGCAGGACCTCTACATGAACGCGGTGGGCCCGGACTTCGTCGAGACCATGGGCATGCATCTGTTGTCGGGGCGCATGCCCGGGCCCCAGGACACACCCGAACGCCCGTCCGTCGCGGCATTGAACGAGACTGCCGTGCAACAGCTGTTCGGCGGCGTCTCGCCGCTGGGCCGCGTGCTGCGGGTCGGGAAACGCGAAGTGCAGATCATCGGCGTGGTCAGCGACAGTCGCTACGACAGGCAACGGTCCGCGGTCCGGCCGACCATGTACGACGCGGCGCTGCAGCGCGACGGCTACGGCGGTCACCACATTGTGTTGCGGACAGACGCGCCGCTCGCGCGCATCGAGCCCGGGATCAGGCGGGCCGTGGCGGACGCGAACCGAGATCTGCCCGTGGTGCAGATTCGCACACAGCTCGAGCAGATGGCGCGGACCACGGGCAAGGAGCGTGTGTTCACACAGCTGCTGGCCGCCTTCGGCCTGTTCGCGCTGCTGCTGGCGAGCATCGGGCTGCACGGCGTGACCGCGTACTCGGTCTCGCGCCGCACGTCGGAGATCGGTGTGCGCATCGCGCTGGGCGCACAGCCTCTGTCGGTGTTGTGGCTGATCCTGCGACAGGTTGCGCTGCTGGCGCTGGCGGGCCTGGTGGTGGGAGTTCCGGCAGCCATTGCGGCGGGACCCATCGTGAGCAGTCTGCTGTTCGGGGTCTCCGCTAACGACGTATTGGCGATTGCGGCGGCGGCCCTGGCCATGCTCGCTGTGGCGTCTGCCGCCGGCATGCCGCCCGCCCTGCGCGCGGCCCGCCTGCACCCGCTGACGGCGCTGCGCGCGGAGTGAGGCCTGCGACCTCCGCCAGCACGGCCTCGAGGCGCCGTGACTCAGGATACCGGGCCGCAGTCCGGCGGCGGCCGCGCGCGGGCCTCGCCTACTCGATGCGCAGCGCCGCCACCGGATCGATGCGCGTAGCCCGGCGAGCCGGGATCCAGCACGCGAGCAGTGCCGCGAGCGCCAGTACGGCGGGCACGGCGACGAAGGTGAGCGGATCGCGCGGGCCGATGCCGAAGAGCACACCCCGCAGGACCTGCGAGAGCGCGAGCGACAACACCACGCCGGTGATGATGCCGGCGCCGGCGAGAACGGCGCCCTGTCCGAGGATCATGCGCATCACCTGACCGGTACGTGCGCCCAGCGCCACGCGAATGCCGATCTCCTGTGTGCGCCGCTTCGTCGCCTGCGATGCAACGCCGTAGATGCCGACGGCCGCGAGCACGAGTGCTGTTGCGGCGAACGCGCTCAGCAGCAGCAGCAGAAAGCGGTCGCGCGCGAGTGATGCTCGATACACGTCGTCGAGAGTGTTCACCGAGAAGACCGGAAGCGCGGGGTCGATGGCTCGCAGCTCGCGCCGCACGACCGGCACCAGCCCGAGCGGGTCCGTACGTGTGTGCACGATGAACGTGACAAAGCCCGCGGCCTCCTGACGCAGTGTTCGGTAGACCTCCACCTGCGGTGGCAGGCCGACGCCGTTCTGCAGCTCGCTTCCGGTTACGCCGACGATGCGATACCACTGCGTCTGGGCGTTGGGATGCTTGTCGAATGCCAGCCGCTTGCCGATGGGATCCTCATTGGGGAAGTACTTCTTCGCCAGCGCATTGTTGATGACGAGTACCGGCTCTGTGCCCTCGCGGTCCGTGTCGGCCAGACCGCGGCCGGAGAGAATGGGAACACCCATGGACTCGAAATAATCAGGCGACACGCTGCGGTGCAGCACTTCGGTGCCATAACCTTCAGCGGGACGACCCTCCGCGACGTAGTCGCTCGTGTAGCTGGAGTTCCCGAGCGGTACGGCACTGGTGATCGCGACCGACACGACGCCGGGCTGCGCCGCCAGCCGCTGCTGCAGTCCGTCGTACAATGTGAGCACACTGGCTGCGGTCTTGTACGATGCGCCCGATGGGGCGATATCGACGAGCAGGCGATTCTGCGTCTGGAAGCCGGGGTCGACGTGGCGCAGCGCGGTGAAGCTGCGTACCAGCAGGCCCGCGCCGGTCACCAGCAGCATGGCGAGTGCGACTTCCGATACTACGAGGACGTTGCTGGCGCGCAGGCTCCTGCGGCCCATGGTCCCGGTGCGAGAGCCGTCCTTCAGTGTGTCGCCCGGATCCGAGCGCGCACTGCGCAGAGCAGGCAACATGCCGAACAGCAGGCCGGCGGCAAGCGCCGCGGCGAAGGTGAAGGCCAGCACGCGATAATCGAGTGTCAGGGTGTCGAGCGTGGCAAGCTCCCCGGGGCGTACCCGGATGATCAGCCGCAGACCGATCACGCCCAGGCCCAGCCCCAGCACGCCACCCGTCAGCGAGATGATCAGGCTCTCCGTGAGTACCTGGCGCAGAATGCGGAGCCGGCCTGCGCCCAGCGCCGTGCGCAGCGCCATCTCGCGACGGCGGGCAGATGCGCGCACGAGCGCGAGATTGCCGACATTGGCGCACGCCAGCAGCAGCAGCATGCCGACCGCGCCCATGAGAATGAACAGGCGGGTGCGCGTGTCACCCACCAGGAACTCGTGCAACGGCGTGATCCCCGCGCCCATGACGCGGTTGGTCTCCGGATAGTCGTGCGCCAGTCGATTCACCACCACCTGCAGCTGCTCGTCCGCCTGCTTCAGCGTGACGCCGGGTCGCAGCCGCGCAATGACACGCAGCCAGTGCGCGCGGCGGAAGGAAATGTCCGCGAGCTGTTTGCGATCCCACCCCATGGGGCCCCAGATATCCATGTGCTGGCGAGGAAAATCGAAGCTGGCCGGCATCACGCCGATGACCTGGCAGTCCTTGCCATTGAGCGTGATGGTCGAGCCTACGATGGCCGGGTCGGCGCCGAATCTACCGCGCCAGAGGGCATCGCTCAGGACCACCACAGGCGCCGCGTCCGACCACGTCTCCTCTTCGCGGAAGGTGCGACCGAGCGCCGGGCGCACGCCCGCCACATTGAAGAAGTTGCCGGTCACGCGCGAGCCGACCAGAATGGCCGGGTCCCCATGCCCGGTCAGCGTGCCAGCGCCAAACTCCGTGTACGCCGCAACGTCCTGGAACGCCTTCACCTGTTCGCGCCAGTCGTACATGTTCGCGGGCGCCGCTACCGCCTTGTACCAGTTCTTCTCCGGATTCTTCTCCCAGACCATCACGATGCGCCCCTGATCATGCAGCGGCAGCGGACGCAGCATGATGGTATCGATCGCGGAGAAGATCGCCGTGTTGGCGCCAATGCCCAGTGCCAGCACGGTGACCGCGATCACCACCCAGCCCGGATTGCGACTGATCGTGCGCAGCGCGAACCTGAGATCCTGCAGCAGTGTCGCCATTCCCATTCTTCTCCGCTTCCTGTGCGGTTCCGGGCCGGCGGGCTGGCGCATGCGTGCCAGCACTCCGTGAACCGTGAGTCCAATCAGTTCCCGTCCACTGAATCCAGCGGTTGCGAACATCCCTGTTCGCGCGCGCAGCCGTTGCCTGAATGTGTCCAGCATCTGCCCGCCATGACGCTCGCGGAACCGCGGCGGATAGATGCGCAGCCCGACGTGGAACAGAAGCATCAGCGCCGCGCGCCACAGCGACACGCGCTCGCTCGCGCCGTTCATGAGCGACCCGGCCCCCGCAGTGATGCCGCAACGGTGGCGCCGGTCACCAGCCGCTTCGCAGCGGCCACACCCACAAGCGACGCCAGCCTCTCGCTCTCCGCGCGCGCGGCCGCCCGCCCGATCGCCGTCATGCGGTAGTAGCGACGACGCGCGTCATCTTCCTCGGGCTCCGGCCGGTGGCTCGACTCCTCGACCAGGCCCGTATCCTCCATGCGCTGCAGCGCGAGATACAGCGCACCCGTGCTCGGTGACGCCGCCTCGCCCAGTTTCTCCTCGATCTCGCGAATGATGCCGTAGCCATGACGATCGCCATCCGCGAGCGCGAGCAGGATGTGGTACGTCAACGGTGTGAGCGGCGTCAGCGGAGCCGGCGGCTGCGTGGGCTTCGGCGAGTTTCTGGGCATTGCGATTCCTGTGTGCGTCGAGTGGACGTGCGAACCTTGCAGCTGGCGCCGGCGCATCCGGCCGGTCGAAAGACTAAGCGCCAAATATATAAATGGCATATCTATTTGGCCGCAAGGGCGGAGGGGTGGCACGACAGGTTGCTGCACTGCCGACGGTCCCGGTGAGCGGTTTCCCATGGCCGGCCCCCGCGACTGTCAGACCGTCGTTGCATGGTTCTGTTTGCGCGGGTTCTTGTCGGACCGGGGCAAGGGAGCGACACGGACCCGCGTGAGTTCGGGCGTGGGCGGCGGCTCGACCCGGAGCGGCTGGATGCGCTACTGCGCGGCGCGCGGAGTGCAGGCCTGTTGGATGTCGGACCGTCTTGGCATTCTTTCCTTCCGGCCGCTCTGGCTATCGATGCGACCGCGACCTACATGAAAACGGGGCAGAAATGTCAGCGCGGGTCCCGGCCATGCGACAGTGGAGCAGAACGCAAGAATGCCAGGACGGTCCGAAAAGAAATGGGGCGCGCTGCCCTGGAGCGCCGTACATTTGGACTGGGCGACCCCATTATTCATGAGGGGGAGAAATGAATTTCGCAGCTGCGATTGATACCCTCACCGTCGACGTCTACACACTCGATGACATTGCCAGCCAGCTGAGCGTGCCGCTCACCGCAATCCAGTCGGCGCGCGCGTACACAGAGCGCGAGCGGGAGCTGCTTCCGGAGCGCTGGCGTTCAACGGTGGCCGACCTGGCCCGCCAGCGTGCGAACGAGCTGATGCAACTCGCGGAGCAGCTCGAGCACGGCTGACAGACCGTGGCCGACGGCAAGGCCGATCAACTGCGCTGACGCAGACGCGGCAGCCCAGGCCCAGGGCTGGCCAGGCCCTGTCGGACCAGCATGGCATTCTTTACTTCCGGCCGACTGGACGATCAGCGCGGCTCAGGACGGCATGAAAACGGGGCAATCATGTGCGCGGGGGTCGCACGCACGTCTCAGCGTGGCGGAACGCAAGAACGCCAAGCTGGTCCGAAAGCATGCCAACCAGCTGGAATGGTGCTCCAGGATGCCGGCAGTGAATGGTCCGACAGCATGCCAGCAGCTGACCGACTTCAGCGCCCGAGCCTGGCGATCTTCTCGCGGATGGCCACGCTGTTCGAGCTCTTCGCGAGCGCCTGCTCGTAGTACGAGCGGGCCTTCGGCCGGTCACCGCGCGCGGCCCAGACGTCGCCCAGGAATTCGTACGCGCGGAAGCTCTCCGGATACAATCGCACGCGGGTCTCAGCCAGTTCGATCGCGTTGGCGGTGTCACGCGACAGCTCGATCTCCGCGAGCTGTCGCACCATTCCCTCGGACGGTGTGAACGTCGCACCGAGACGCTCCGACACCTTGCGGAAATGCTCCACCAGCAGACTCGGCCGGTCGAGTACCTGCAGCAGCGGCAGCTTGTATCCGTCGAAGATGAAGCGGAGCGCATCGTACTCGGCGATCATTGGGACGGAGCCGTGATCGTCGCGATCGTAGTACCGGTACGCATAGCGGATGCCGCTCCTGTCATACGCCTGCATGAGCGCGTTGAACTGCAGGATCGACTCGAAATGCAGGTTGCGACTGGTATCTCCCGGGTTCAGTGTGTTGGCCTGCGCCACGTACAACACCTTGCCCTCGAGCCGCGCGGTCTCGAAGTAGTTCTTCGCCTTGCGCAGCAGCGTCTGGTTGTCCCACCAGAGGCTCGGGTCGATGGCCACGTACGCGTTGAAGGTCTGCGGTATCTCGTAGAGTGCGTTGATCGTCGTGATTCCACCGAGCGAGTGTCCCACAAAGACGCGGAATGGCATCGTGCGGTACTGCGCTTCGATGCGCGGAATGAGCTCGGTGCGAATGAAGGTGAAGAACTTCAGCATCCCGCCGCTCGTCCTGAATCCCGGATTGGGCTGACCATCGAAGCCGGTTTCCGTGTGCGTTGGCGTGAGATCGCGCGTTCGGTCCGTGTTAGGGATGGCGACCACGATCATCTCGGGCACGACGTACGTTCCGTTCACACCCGTGCCGAGGATCTGGATCAATCCCGTTACCGATTGGAAGTGCGCGTCGCCGTCGAGCAGGTAGAGGACCGGGTAGCGCTGCGGCGAGGCCGTGGTATCACCGTAGGAAGGCGGCGTGTAGACGAGGTACGGCCGTGTTTCGCCGAGCGTCGCGGAATGGACGGAATCGACACGTCCGATGGTTGTCACGCTCGCGAAGCGTCCCTGCGCCAGGCCGAGTCGGGGCGTCAGGAGGACCAGCAGAAGTATCGTCAGGAGGCGCATGTCGGGTCCCGGGGAAAGGAGAAGGGCCGGTGCAGGCCGCAGGGCCGGGCTGACCTGTCCGGCCACTGGCAGTGTCGACGATCCTGTTCGTTCATGGGCCGGCCGCATGCCGTCCCACGCCCAGGCCGGGCGTGCATTGCCCGGCGAGGCGAGGGCGGCAGGACGAACCACTCCGGTCGAGCGCATGACGCCTGGCGTAACGATCAGTTAGTGGCGGTCGGGGCGTGCAGGATGAGGTTCTCGATGAAGAACTCCATCATGCGCTGCTGGTTCACGCCGGAGTGCCCCTGATCGGGACCGACCTGGAGGTCGAAGCTCCTGCCCGCGCGCTGCAGCGCCTGAATGAGCTGCATCATGTTGGACGGGTGCACATTGTTGTCGGCGGTGCCCCAGTACAGCAGCAACCGGCCGCGCAGGTCCTTCGCGTACGTCATGGCGGAACCCGCGTCGTAGCCCTGCGCGTTCTCCTGCGGGATCCACATGTATCGCTCGGTATAGATGGTGTCGTAGTTGCGCCAGTCGGTGGGCGGCGACGACGCGGCCGCGGCCGCGAACACATCCGGGTAGCGCAGGATCGCCATGACCGAGCTGTAGCCGCCGTACGACGTGCCGTAGATGCCGACACGATTCCTGTCGACCCAGGGTCGATCCCACAGCGCCTTCACGCCTCCGGCCATGTCATTGATCTCGGTCTGGCCGAGCTTCAGGTACAGGTCATTGAGCGTGCGCTTGCCCATCCCGGGCACGGCGCGCGAGTCGAGGTTCACCACGAGGAAACCGTATTCCGTGAGCGGATTGGGCATGGCGAAGGTCTCCCGCGCGGTGTTGCTGGCGGATGCGGGCCCGCCATAGACCGGCACGAGCACGGGATACCTGCGCTGCGGATCGAAGTCCGACGGGAAGCTGATCATGCCGTGCAGTTCGGTCTTTCCGTCGGCCGCCATGTACGTGAACATTTCGACCTTGCGCAGGCCGAGCTGCTCGAAACGCGAAAGGTCACTTTTCGCCAGCTCCGTGATCACGCGGCCGTCCGCATCGATGAGGCGGGTGACGGGCGGCTGATCATGGGTTTGCGCGATGTCGACGAAATGCCTGCCATTGGGCGCCAGCGACACGTTGTGATTGAACGCCGGATCGGTGAGTCGCCGGTCGCCCTTGCCATCCAGACCGACGCGATGCAGCTGCAGCTTCATGAAGTTGTCGCCATCACGCGCCATGTACCAGACGACGCCTGCCTTTTCATTGACCTGCACGACGTTGGCCACTTCGAACGGGTGTTTGGTGAGCGTGGCCAGCAGCCGTCCGCTCAGATCATAGAGGTACAGGTTGCGGAAGCCGCTGCGCTCGGACGTCCACAGGAAGCGGCGGCCATCGGCGAGGTACTGCATGGGCGGGTGGTTCTGCACCCAGCCGGTGGGCCACGACTCGTGCACGATCACGCGGCACTTCGACGCTGCGGCAGCCCGCAGGCTGCTGGTCGAGGCAGGCACCAGTTCGGTGGTCGAGTCCGGATTGCAGGCGACGAAGTCGAGGCTGTTCTGCCGGCGATTCGTCCGGTTGAACGTCAGCTCCCGTCCATCCGGTGACCAGGCGACGCTGTAGACGTAGTGGCCTTGCACGTCGTTAGTGAACGGCTGGCCATCGCGCACGTCGATGCGCACGGTCCTGTGCGTGGCCAGATCGTAGACGAAGAGATCGACCACCGGATTGGGCACGCCCGGCTTGGGATAGGCTTCCACATCGATCGTGTCCTGGACCTGAGTCTGGCGCAGCTGCAGGTAGTAGTCGGGGATGCCGCTCTCATCGAAGCGATAGAAGGCGAGCTTCTTCCCGTCCGGCGACCACCACATCGCCGTCGTCTGGCCCAGTTCCTCGCCGTATACCCAGCTGGCCGTACCGTACTTGATACGCGCGCGCTCATCGCCATCTGCTGTCAGCTGTTGCGCGTCACTGCCATTGGCGTTGCTGAGCCAGATATTGCGGTCGCGATAGAAGGCGCGGTGCGTGCTGTCCGGTGAGACGGCGACATCGAACTGACGGCCGCGCGCCGGGCCGCCGCCCCGACCGCCGCGTCCGCCGCGGCCACCTTCCGCCGACGCTTCGAAGCCTGGCGTCTCGACGGCTTTGCGCGCGGCGACGTCATAGCGGTACGACTTCCCGTCCCGTTCATAGGAAAAAGCCCGCCCGCCATCGAGCCAGACGACGGGGAGCGCACCGCTCACTACCGCGCCATTGAGCTGGCTGTTAATGCGCTGATAGCGCTCGTAGCCGGGCATGCCGCGCAGTCGGTCCTGGGCATGCGCGGGCATCGTCTGCCACACGGCGAGTACGACGCACGCTGACAGCAGTGTCCTGGTCGCGGCCGCGCCGGCCGACCGGATGTGCAGGGTCATGCTGTCCTCCGCAGCGTCGGGGTTCAGCCGGGACTGTTGAAGGGAGGCGACGACGCGGGTCCCGATGGGCGCAGTGATCTGGCCACGAGCCCGAGGCCGCCCGCGATCAGTCCCAGGATGATCAGTGTGTCGAACAGCGAGGTGGGACGGAAATAGATACCGAGATTGCCGATGATGCCCACGAGTATGATGATCGCGCCGGCCGCGGTGAGGAACCAGCCCAGGGGCGCGCGCCCGTTGAAGAAGAGCACGCCAACACCGCCCAGCAAGGGCAGCAGCGAAAGACCGAAGGCATTGTAGCCCCAGATCTGCCAGACGCCGCTGGCCACGGTCACGCGCGTGAGCAGCAGGTATCCGCCCGCGATCATCATGCCCGCGCCCACGAAGAATGCGCCCAGTCCGCCCGGCGTGCCGCCCGCGCCCTTCATTGGCAGTTCCTCCCGTCTCAGGGTCCGCTCCGGTTCACCATGACGTACGCGGCGGCAGGGCGCAAGCTTCTGCACACCGTCGCAGCAGCCATGCCCGGCGTGCCATGATTTCGCTTCTTTCGCTCGACTCTGCGGGTACCACCTGAATTGCGCGGATGGCACCGGGAATGTCGGGGAAAGGCTGGAGGAGGGGTCGGGTTCATGGGTCGGACGCGGGCAAGGGCACCCGTTGAGGGGAGGGGAAACGGGGAACGGCGGCGGCTGGTCCTCCGGTCCTGCGAGACCCGGAGCCGACCTGCCATCCACTTCTAACGTTCAGTTAGAAAGGCGCCCGGAGGGATCAATGGCCCGGGGAGGCGGAAGCATGGCGGGAGAAGTAGCCGGCAGAGACAGCCGAACGACTGACGCAGCGTCGCGCAGCGGCGATTTTGCGGGGGCGGACCGGCACCGCTGCCGCGTCTCTGCGAGCCCATTGCCCTGCTCGAACCTGGCCGCCCGGCCACGATCGGGGTACGCACGCCAATGAAGATCTTCCTGAGCTATTCGCGCACGGACAGCCAGCCCGCCGAGGCGATTGCGCTCGCGCTGGGCGCGGCCCGTCACGACGTCTTCTTCGACCGCGAGGATCTGCCCGCGGGCGAGGAGTACGACATGCGCATCCGCCGCGGCATTGAGAGTGCGGAACTCTTCATCTTCCTGGTGAGCCCGCAGGCCATCGATGCGGGCAGCTATACACTCAGCGAACTGGCTATCGCCGAAGAACGCTGGCCGCGTCCGAGCGGCCATGTGCTGCCCGTGCTGCTGCATCCCACCGACTACAGCCAGCTGCCACCCTGGTTGCGTGCGGTCACGGTACTCGAACCCAGCGGCAACCTGCAGGCCGATGTGGCGGACGCCGTGCATCGCATTGCGCGGTTGCGCTGGCGAGGGCGCCGCAACCTGGGCCTGATCGGCGCCGCTGTTTTCCTCGCGCTCGCTGCGGGCGCTCTGGCGCTCCGGACCGGCCTGCGCGCACGCTCAGGCGGGGTCCCGGAGATCACGAGCCGCGACGGTGCGGTCTCGCTGCTGATTCCGGCCGGGAAATTCACGATGGGAGACGACCAGTTCTATCCGGTCCACGAGGTCTACCTCGATGCCTTCTACATGGACCGTTACGAAGTCAGCATGGCGCAGTACGCGAAGTTCCTCGAGGCGACCGGCTCCCTGCTGAGGCCCGAGTACTGGGACAGCGTGGACCTGAAGCGGTTGGGGAACCTGCCGGTGGTGGGCGTGAGCTGGCGTGCGGCGGACGCATACTGTCACTGGGCCGGCCGGCGGCTGCCCACCGATGCAGAATGGGAGAAGGCCGCGCGCGGCACCGATGGCCGGACGTATCCATGGGGCGAGACCAGTCCCGACGACAGCCTCAGCAATTCCGCGCGCGACTCTGACCTGTCCCTCACCGAAGGACTCGCCGCCGTGTCCAGTCACGCAGCGGGCCGCAGTCCCTACGGCATGTACGACATGATCGGCAATGCCGCGGAGTGGGTGGCCGACTGGTATGCCGAGGACTTTCCGGTGGACGCGCTCATGAATCCGAGGGGCCCCGAATCCGGCAGCAAGAAGATCGAGCGCGGCGGCGGCTGGTACGATCCGGCGCTGGCGGCGGCGCGTCGCTTCTATGTCGATCCCCAGGACATCTCGGACGAGCGCGGCTTCCGCTGCGCGCGCGCACTTCAACAATGAGTTAGACGACCACAGCGGCCGACCGGCAATCCGTCGCGCGCCCGGCCTGCGCATCACCTGGCGCAGCGGTCGGCCAGCGCATCAGGATGCGCGGAAGGGCGAGGCGAAAGGTCTGGTTGCGGGGTCGGACGCGGACACGGGCACCCGTTGAGGGGAGGGGTTAGGGAGAGCTGAAGTGGCCATCCTGTTCCTGCCCTCAACGCTGCCCCACCTCCTCCCCGACCTCTCTCCGTCGCCACTCCCCTCTCCGTTGCTTTCCGCTTCTGACGACTGGTTACGATTGGCCCCGGAAACAGGAGTGAGGGGGAAGCACGCAACGCTTCCCTCTCTCCCGGCAAGCGACCACCGCGTAACTGGCTCAGAGCCGGCGAGTGTCCCGCTCTAACACAGCGTCAGGGACAGGTTGCGGTTCAGAGCGGGTGGCAGAAGAAGGGGGTGGGCTGACGGCGGCGCAGGGCTGACTGGACCCCTTCCCTGTCCCTCAACGGGTGCCCTTGCCCGCGTCCGCCGTCAGAACCAGACCCTTCCCCTCACCCTTTCCAGCACGCGTGGTTTCCGGGCCATGAGCGAGGAGAGGTGCAGTGTGAGCGCCGCGCTGCGGAATGCACTTGCCCTCCACGGGGGCCCGGCGCTAGATGAGGCAGGTCAGGCGATCCCTCGAAACGCGGAGCCGCAGAATGATCCAGCCCCAGCGCAAGACGTACGACGTGTGCATTGTCGGCTCGGGCGCGGGTGGCGGCATGGCGGCGTACATGCTGTCGCGGGCGGGCGCGGACGTGGCGCTGCTCGAGGCGGGGCCGGAGTGGTACTCGACGCGCGACAGCGCGATGCTGAAGTGGCCGTACGAGACGCAGCGGCGGGGTGCGTCGACGCAGGACAAGCCGTTCGGCGAATTCGATGGCTGCATCGGCGGCTGGGATCTCGAGGGCGAGCCGTTCACGACGGCGCCGGGCACGCGCTTCCGCTGGTGGCGCGCGCGCATGCTGGGCGGACGCACCAACCACTGGGGTCGCATCTCGCTTCGCTTCGGACCGGACGATTTCCGCCGCGGTGATCTCGATGGACTCAGCCCCAACTGGCCCATTCGCTACGATAATGTGAAACCGTTCTACGATGAGGTCGACAAGCTCATTGGTCTGTTCGGCAGCCACGAGAATCTGCACAACGAGCCTGATGGTCTTTTCCAGCCGCCGCCGAGGCCGCGCTGCTACGAGCTGATGGTGAAGCAGGCCTGCGACCGGCTCAACATCACGTGCATCCCATCGCGTCTCTCCATCATCACGCAGTCCATCAACAACCGGCCCGCGTGTCACTACTGCGGCCAGTGCGGCCGCGGCTGTGGCACCAACTCGAATTTCTCGAGCCCGGCCGTGCTGATTGCGCCGGCACTCAAGACGGGCAAACTGACGCTCATCACGGAGGCCATGGCGCGCGAGGTGACGCTGAATCCGCAGGGTCTGGCGGACGGCGTGTCGTACATCGACAAGCGCACCGGTCGTGATGAGCATGTGCAGGCGAGGATCGTGGTGCTCGCGGCGAGTGCCTGCGAGACGGCGAGGATCCTGCTCAACTCGAAGTCGTCGAAATTCCCCAACGGCCTGGCGAACTCGAGCGGTGCGGTGGGCAAGTACCTCACCGACACGACGGGAACGGGCGTGGGCGGTTTCATTCCGAAGCTGGTGGACCACGTGCCGCACAACGAGGATGGCGTGGGCGGCATGCACGTCTACATGCCGTGGTGGCTGGATAACAAGAAGTTGGATTTCCCGCGCGGCTACCACATCGAGGTGTGGGGCGGGCTGGGCGTGCCCTCCTCCGGGTTCATGGGCGGCATCCAGCGCTACCCAGCGGGCGGCGGTTATGGTGCGGCTCTGAAGAACGACTATCGCCGCTACTACGGCACGACGGTCGGCTTCGACGGCCGTGGTGAGATGATCCCCAACGATAAGTCGTATTGCGAGATCGACCCCGCTGTGAAGGACCGCTACGGCATTCCCGTGCTGCGCTTCCACTGGGAGTTCACGGATTACGAGTACAAGCAGGTAAAGCACATGCAGGAGACCTTCCGCAGCATCATCACCGAGATGGGCGGCGAAATCTGGTCGCCGATGCCCACCGCGGAACGCGGCTACGGCATTGCCACGGGCGGCAGCATCATCCACGAGCTGGGTGGCGCGCGCATGGGCGCGGACCCGAAGACGTCGGTGGTCAACGGCAACTGCCAGGCGCACGACGTGAAGAACCTGTTCGTGGCCGACGGTTCGCCCTTCGTCTCGCAGGCGGACAAGAATCCGACCTGGACCATCCTCGCACTCTCCATGCGCACATCGGACTACATTGCAAGGCAGCGAAAGGCAGGAGCGCTATGAGCGAGCTGTCACGTCGCGATCTGCTGGGCCTCGTGGCCACCATCCCGCTGGCCAGTGTGCTGGATGGCCCCTCCATTGTCGAGCGCGCCGTGCGCGCGGCCGAAGACGCGGTGCGCGAGCGCGAGCGCACGGGTCAGCAGTACGCGCCGAAATTCTTCACGCCCGCGGAATGGCGCGCGGTGCGACTGCTCGTGGACCTCATCATACCGCGTGATGCACGCTCGGGAAGTGCAACGGATGCCGGCGTGCCGGAGTTCATGGACTTCGTCATGACGGACCGGCCGGACAGTCAGACGGGCATGCGGACTGGGCTCGCGTGGCTCGATCGCGAGAGCCGGCGCCGTTTCCAGCAGCCTTTCGCAGGCGCCACTGCCGATCAGCAGAAAGCCATCCTCAATGACATCGCATGGCCGGCGAAGGCGAAGCCGGAGGTGGGCGATGGCGTGCGCTTCTTCAACATGTTCCGCGACCTGACAGCGTCGGGCTTCTTCTCCAGCAAAATGGGTGTTGCGGACCTGCAGTACATGGGCAATGTGCCCGTGCTGGAATGGAAGGGCTGTCCGCCTGCTGCACTCCAGAAACTCGGGGTTAGTTACGAGGAGTGGGACAAGGCGAGGAAAGGCGACGACTGAGTCTCAGCCGCCGCCGAGCCCCAGCCGGCGCAGCGCCTGGAAGCTGACGCGTGCGTCGTCGACCGGCGACGGCGGGTTGTCGTGCTCGACGAAGACGTGGCGGATGCCCGCCTGCGTTGCATGCGCGAAGATGTCACGGAAATCAATCACGCCCTTGCCCACATTGACCATCTCGCCGCCGGCCGTGCGATCCTTCGCGTGCACGAGGGGGAAGCGGCCCGGGTATTTCGCGAAGTACCTGAGCGGATCCTGCCCGCCGTTCACGATCCAGAACAGGTCCATCTCCATGATTACGAGCGACGGGTCGCAGCGCTCGAGCAGCACGTCGTAGGGTAGCAGGCCATCCACGGGCTTGAACTCGAAGTCGTGGTTGTGATAGCCGAAGCGCAGGCCCGCCTTGTTGGCCGCTTCGCCTGCCTTGTTGAAGTCGTCGGCCACAGCGCGCAGGCCCTCTGCAGTGCGGTCATTCCCGCCAACGGATGCGACCACCACGTAACTCTGGCCCAGCGTGCGCGCGCCGTCGAGCGTCTTCTGCCAGTCCCCACGGATGTCCTCCGTCGAGTGATGGCTGGAAACCGCGGTCAGTCCCACGCGGTCGAGGATGGCGCGCATCTCTGCCGGCGACTTGCCGTACAGTCCTGCGAACTCGATCTCGCGATACCCGATCTTTGCAATCGCCGCGAGCGTGCCTTCGAGGTCCTTGCTCAGTACGGAGCGCATTGTGTACGCCTGGATGCCGATTGAACGGACCTGGGTGCCGGCCTGGGCCGGGGTGCGGAATGCGTCGCTTGCGTAGAGTGCGGCACCCACCGCGGGAAGGGTACGCAGGAAGTCACGGCGGTCGAGGCCGGGGGCTCCGTTGCTGTCTGCTGCTGAATCAGCGTCGCTCATCGCTCGTTTCCCGTTTCTCGAGTCGGGGACCGGTGAGGGAAAGGTCGAGGTTCAGGCGTCGGACGCGGGCAAGGGCAAGCGTTGAGGGGAGGGGGAGGGGATTGCAACAAACATCCCGTTCCCTTTCCCCTGAACCCTCCCGCTCCTCCGCCTCCGACCCGTCTCCCTGCCCATCTCCTTCTCCCTGCCCGGCCGTCATCCGAGTCTGTTGGCGTCGGGGTCGGGAAATGGAGAAGGGAATGGAAGATGGGGCCGAGGATGAGAAGGGGGAGTGTCTACGGGAATGGGCAGGGCAGAAATAAGGACCCCTCAGCCCCACCTCTCAACCCCTGCCCGCGCCCGCGTCCGACCCCTGAGCCCCGACCCCCTCCCTCACCCTCCCCCCGCAGAAATCACGCGGATCTTGATATTGCGGTACGCCACACCGCCGCCGTGTTCCTGCAATCCGATATGGCCGGTGGCTGCCTTGCCGTACTCGGGCCACTCCTTGAATTTGCTGTTAGCGACACGCTGCTTCCAGTCGGCGCTGCCCAGCTCGTACTCGAGCAGCTTGCGGCCGTTGAGCCAGTGCTCGACGTGGGTGCCGTTCACGACAATGCGGGCGGTGTTCCACTCGCCTGCCGGGTGTACGGCGCCGCGCGGCGCGGGATAGAGGCCGTAGTCAGAGCCGGCCGAGGTGAGTTCGGACTTGCCGTCAGGATGCTTCGCGTCATCCAGCACCTGCATTTCGGGGGCGCCGAAGTAGATCTCCTCGGGGCCCTCCACCGCGCGATAGAAGATGCCGCTGTTGCTGCCGGGCTCGACCTTCCAGTCAATGGACAGCTCGAAGTTGGTGAACTGTTCGTTGGTGATGATGTCGCCGGCCGGCGCGACGCGTGTCAGTGCGCCGTCCACGACCTTCCAGCCGGCGGGCATCTCCTGCTTCATGTAGCCTCGCCAGCCCTTTGTGGTGTGGCCGTCGAAGAGCAGGCGCCAGCCGGCCTTCTGCTCGGCAGCCGAGAGCGTGTTGGGAACACCCTGTTGCGACGCCAGCAGCCTCGCCTCCGCATCCGATTGCTGGAAAGTCAGGTCCTGCGCCGTGACAATGAGCGGCGCGAAAGCGATGACGCCGCCGATCAGAGCGATGGTTCCCTGCACGCGGTGCTTCATGGCTTCCTCGAATTCGTGGATGTCAGACGGCCCAGCCCTCGCGATACTCGCGTGTGAGGTACTGATTCGCGTCGGGCAGGTTGGTGACTCTCATGTTCTCGCCATCGTACAGCAGCTTCTTCCCCTGGCCCGTGCGCAGCGCGACAATGCCGAGCAGCATGGTCTCGGTGAGCTGCGCCGCGTACTCGAAGGGCGATGTCGCCTTGCCCTGTCCCTTGCACGCCATTACCCAGTTGATCTCGTGCTTCTCCTTGATGCGCGGGTACGTCTGCGGCACCGCCTTCGCCTCTTCCATCAGTGACTCCGGGAAGATGCGGGGGTTGCGGCCGTAGGTTTCGTGCAGGAGGATGCCACGTTCGCCCACGAAGATCACGCCGCCCTCTCCCAGCAACTCGATGTTATCGGGCAACGCGTCGGGCCGCGGTGCGTACAGTCCGCCATCGTACCAGGACAGCTTGACGGGCGGCTGCAGGCCCCGGCGAGGGAACTGGTAATGGACGGTCATGGAGAGCGGGTAGGACACCGGATTGTCGCGGGGCCCGCCCCATGTCGTCGATGTGGCCTCAATGCTGGTCGGGTACGTGAGGCCCAGCGCCCAGAAGGGATGATCGATGAGGTGCGCGCCCATGTCGCCCAGCGCGCCCACGCCGAAGCTGACCCAGCCTCGCCAGTTGAACGGGTGATAGATCGGGTGGTAGCGGATTTCCTCCGCGACCGGGCCGAGATAAAGATCCCAGTGCAGGTTCTTCGACGGCTTGTAGTCGCCCCACATTGCGGTTGCCAGGCGGTCACTGACGCCGCGCCGATCCCATTCGGGTGGCTGATACTTGAACGGCTGACTCCGCTGTTGGGGCGCGCCGGCCGGCGGCTTCTGCAGCGACGCGCTGGAGCGCAGTTGCTGGGCTGCGCGCTGCTCGAAGGCCCGGCGCTGCGCATCCGCGAGCATCTGCTCACTCGCGGGCCTGGGTACGCCCTGCGGCCAGATGGGCCGGTTGGTCCAGACGTGCACTTCGCGGACGGCGCCGATCACGCCCGCCTGTACCCACTCGTTGATGAGGCGTGCGTCGTCGCTCGAGTGTCCCTGATTCCCCATCTGTGTAACAACGCCCGTCTCCTGCGCCGTGCGCCGCAGCACTCTCGCCTCGTGCACCGAGTACGTGAGCGGCTTCTGCACGTACACGTGCTTGCCCATCTGCATGGCAGACTTGGCAATGGTCGCGTGCAGATGGTCCGGTGTGGCGACGACGACGGCGTCGATATCCTTCTGTTTGTCCAGCATCTCGCGAAAGTCGGAATACTTCGCTGCTCTGGTGAATTGCTCGAGCAGCTTGACGCCGTTCTCGCGCGGATTGCCCTTGTTGTCCTTCTGCTGATCGCCGATCTGCTTCGCAGTGAAGTCGAGATCGACATCGCAGACGGCCACAATGTTCTCGCCCACCAGCTCGAGGCTGTTCTGCGTGCCCTGTCCGCCCATCCCGACAATGGCAATGTTGAGCGTGTCGCTGGGCGCCTTGTGGCCGGGCCCGCCCAGCACGTGGCGCGGAACAACCATGGCGCCGAAAGCGAGTCGCGAGCTGTCGGCGACGAAATCACGGCGTGACACGTGGTGATCGGACATGGCAATCGCTCCTTCAGCGAAGGGCTGCACGGCCGGGCGGCGCGGAGGCATCCGACGACTGGCAGGTTGCCGAATCCACCAATGGTCGCGCAAGTCCCCGGATCGGGAACCGGGCCGGACCGGCGCCGGGCGAGGCGAGGAACAGGGCCGGCCAGACCGCGGCCCGCACTCCGATCCTGACAGACGCCATCCTGAACGAGGCAGAGCCCGCCGCCATCGTCCTGCAGGGCGCCCCCACGGTGCACCCGACCGGCTACAACCGACCGTAGCCCCGGATCGAGGAATTGCCGAACGGCACGGCAAGGCAACGTCGCTACGCACCGTGTGGCTGGCGGGTGAGCCCACGATACGCTGAATCCGATGCACTTCATTTCAGGCGACGATTCCGCCTCGCCTCTTCAGCGCATTCTGTTCAGGGCGACGATTCCGCCTCGCCTCTTCAGCGCATTCGATTCAGGCGACGATTCCGCCTCGCCTTTTCAGCTCATCCGAGGCCGAGCGTCTGCTCCGCGGCACGGTGTCCCTGCGCCATGGCGCCGGTCATGCTCTGGTGGCCGTTCAGCTCGGAGTGACCGATGGCGATGCGGCCGAAGCCGCGCTGGATGATCTCGCGCGCGGCCGGCTTGCCATCGCGGCCGTAGTAGAAGCCGGGCGGTTGCACCAGGCGGGCGTGGCCCCAGCGGTTCAGGATGATGCCGGCCAGGTCACGACGCGCGTCGAAGCCGCTGTCCTCGAACAGACGCGACAGGTGCGCACGCAGCCGGCGTTCATGATCGGCGAACGTCGTCGATAACAGCATGTTGCGGCCCAGCGCGCCCTGCTCGGCCAGCGGCCGGCCCGAAGCGTACAGGCCCATGTAGAAGGTGAGCACGGTCGGCCGGTCGGGGTGCAGCGGCGGCACCACGCGGCCCACACGCATGGGCCGGCGGATGTTGCAGGAGAAGCCGAACGCATCATCGAACCAGCGCGCGCAGGAAATTCCGAGTTTGTAGAGGAAGCGCCAGTTGTGCAGCGCCACGTTCACGACCATTGCAGGCGAGTACAGGAATTCCCCGTACGCATCGTGCAGCTCCGCGGGCAGGTCCGCGATGATGTGGCGGTTGATCCAGCCGCCCGAGGCCATCACCACATTGCGTGCACGCACGCGGTACACGTGCCCGCCCTTCTCGTAGGCAACCACAACGTGATCGCCGCCCGTGTCGCGGGCGTGCTCCACACGCACGACAATGGCGCCGTGCCGAATGCGCGTGGGCTGATTCGCGCGGTCCAGCGCGGCGAAATCCACGCGCCCGTCGTACACGCCGTCGAAGCTCTTCCCGCCGGAAATGGCGCCCGGCACCAGGTACTTCACGAAATGCCGCGCGACCGTGGCATTGCCGCCCGGAAACGACTGCGGCAGCGGGCCCGTGCGCGAACGCACGCGACTCACGCCGGGCATGCCGATCTGCTGCGCGGCAAACGCGCTCACAGCGTCAGGCGATGCGCCATTGATCAGGCCGATGACGGGCGCGATGTACTTCGTGACCTCGGGTCGGAGTCCCAGCTGGCCCTCGAGGTACTGCGCGTAGGTCATGCCATCAAGTGTTCGGCGGAACGCGTCCGAACCCTGCCCGCTGGTGTTGCGCCACCGGAGCAGGTCCCGGCGCACGTCATCAGGGAATGGCGTCCCCGCCAGATCGTTGCCCCAGATGTTGCGCATCCATTTCGGACCGGCGGCGCCGCTCTGCGCGTCAAAGAAGTAGCCGACATCGACCTGCGTCTCGTTGACGCCATCCATGTGGGCGTAGTTGTCGAGCGGAATGCGGAGTCCGTCCAGCGTGGGATCGAGTTCCTCGTACGCGAACTGGCGAGGCAGCTCGAGGTCCGTCCAGATCTCATCGCTCAGGCCACCAGAACCCGCGCGCGGCGCACCGAACTGGTTCGAGCCCTGCGGCGCAACCAGTCGCACGCCATCCACGTCGAATTCGTTCTGCTTCGCTTCACCGCCGAAGATGGGGTGGTTCTCGACGATCAGGCAGGTCTTCGCGCCGCCGGTCGCCTTGAGGAAAGTCCACGCCGCCGTGAGCCCGGAAATGCCACCACCCACAATGACGAGGTCATACAGCTCGCCGGTGTCCCGCGTACTGGAAGGCAGCGCGACATACTTGCCATCGCGAATGCGGTGGGCAGCCTCGAGCACGGGCCAGGTGTTGCCGTTCGCCTGCGCGTAGTCACCCACGCCGCCATACCCTGTCCACGGGTCGGCCACCTCGCTGCCGGACGCACTTCGCGGGAGGCCCCTGCTACCGGCGCCCCGCCGCAGCTGCTCGAGCGGCGACCCCGCACCCAGCAGCGCCGCGCCCACGCCCAACAGCGTGTTATTGAGGAAGTCCTTGCGGGTAATCGGGCTGGAGGCAGAAGGAGGAGGCGATTCCCGTTCCTCGTTGGCCATTTCAGTTGGCGGGAGAGAGGGCTGGTAACAAGAGGGCTCCGATGTTTCCTTCAGTGATCAGTGGCTCCATGCGGCCGACATCTTGTCGCGTGGTGCCGCGCTGAAATCAGTCCGCGCGGCTCCGCGGCTCCGCGTGATAAACAACGGTTGGAGCAGCGACCATGCACGGCAGCCGCCACAACCGCAGCAATCGGCACTCCCGATCAGTGGTCCCCACCCCCTCGCCCGCGTTCCAGCCGATCGAGCATGCCTCGAATATCCCGAAAACCGCGGATGCCGACGTAGATGGTGATGGTCGAGTACCAGACGACGCAGGCGACGACCAGCAGCCACCAGAGGAAGTGTTGCGGCATGCGTGGACCTCCTTCGCTTTTCCTCGCGACGATCAGGTGACGAACGTCGTCGCCTGCGCTGTGAAAGGCCGGGCACCGCCGCCCGGCTTCAGCAGCGAGCCGATGATCATGGCCAGCGCGGTGCCGACGTAGGCGGCGAGGCCGAAACGATTGCGGCCTACGCTCTGCGCGAACGCGGCGGTGGCCGGCACCTGCTCGAGCACCAGTGACGCGATGGGAATGATGGCGCCCACGATGATGGCGGCGGTGGCGCCCCAGCTGTTGGCGCGTTTCCAGTAACAGCATGCAATCAGGAGCACGGACATGCTGGACAGGTAGATGGAGCCCGTGACCAGCAGGTAGCTCCAGAGGTCGCCCTGCAGTGGATACCAGAGGCCGTAGAACAGCAGAAAGATGCCGATGCAGGCGACGATCATGCGGTTCCACAGCAGGCCTCGCCGCTCACTCCAGCGCGTGCGCCGGAAAGGCGCGAGGATGTCATTGTAGATGATGCCGCCCCACGTCAGCATGTACGACGAGTCGGTGGACATGTCGGCCGCGAGCATGGCGGCGATCACCAGACCCAGCAGGCCCGCGGGCAGCAGGCCGCTGAGCAGAATGGGCATGGCGTGCAGGTCGTTGCTGCCCACGACACCGGGCGCGAGCGTGGCGAGTGCGGCAATGCCCCAGAGTCCGGGAATGACGAAGCGCGCGACAAAGAAGAAGGCGGTGCGCGTGTAGACCTGTCTTCCGGTCTTCGTGTCTTTCGCGGACAGCACGCGCGCAATCGTCGTCTGCCACGTGAGCACCACGGCGAACTGCGCGACCAGATTGAACAGCACGTAGGAGGGGCCCAGCTCCGGGTGCACGAAGGGATTGAAGCCGCCCGCGCCGATGTGTGTGCTCACCGCGCTCTGCAGCGCGTTCCAGCCGATGTGCGAGAGGATCAGAAACGTCACGGCCAGCAGGCCGGCGCTCATGACAATGAACTGCAGGAAATCCGTGACCAGCACGGAGAGCATGCCGCCCAGGATGGTGTAGACGGCGACGAGCACCAGCAGCGCGGTCATGGTCAGCTCGAGGTAGCGCATGTCCACGCCCGTGACGAGCATGAGGAATTCGCCACCCACGCGCAGGAACACGCCCATGTTGAGCAGGCCGCCCAACACAATGACAATGCCGGATGCCCAGCGGATCCAGGTTCCGAAGCGCTGCTCGAACAGCTCGGGAATGGTCATGACTCCGGCATCGCGCAGCGGCTTGATGCCGAAGCCGGTCCAGCCCACGACAAACATGGCGATAGCATTGGCAATGCCGGGTGTGGCGCCGGCGAAGCCGTACTTGTAGCCCGCCTGCGCCGTGTACATGCACGTGACAATGCCGAACTCGGTGGCGGCGAGGGAGGCAATGCCGAGATAGAGATTCATCTCGCGGCCTGCCACCAGGAAGTCCTCGACCCTGCCCACGTATTTCCGCACCATGATGCCGATCACCATGGTGGCCAGCAGGTACAGCCCGACGATGGAGCCGTCCAGCCAGGAGAAGTGCGTCACGTCGCCTATTGTCCCCAGAGGATGGCGGCGCGCAGCGCCGACAGCCGTTCGGGCGAGCCCGTGAACAGGTTCTCGGGGAACTTCCGGTACTGCAGCATGCCGCGATAGATCTGGTCCTGTTCGTAGAGGTTGAGTCCCAGCCCGGCCAGGTACTGCAGTCGCAGGTTGCGGTCACGGTTGATCTGCGCGTCCGCCAGCCATTCCTTGAGGTCCGGCCCCTGCGCCGCGTACGTGGCAAACAGGTCCTTAGCGGAATAGAAGCCGATCTGGCGCAGCGACTCCGCCACCTGCGCGTACTGCGGGCTGGCCAGTTTCTCTTCCATGGCATCAATGTTGATCTGGCGGGGCTCGACCTGACCCATCAGCACGACATCATAGCCGCTGCCGTTGTTGGTGTTGCCGAAGACGACGCCATTCGGGAACGCGGCGAAGAAGGTGGCGACCTCGCTCTTCACGGCTTCCGTGTTGCTCTCGTAGAGCTGCACGAACACCGTCATGATGCCGCCCGGATTCAGGTGCTGCTTCACCACCTCGAAGAATTCCTTCGTGTACAGTGTCGCCGCGCCCTTGACCCACGGATCGAAGGGATCGGACGTGACCGCGTCGAACTTCTGATGCGAAGTCAGCAGGAAATGGCGCGCGTCATTGATCTTCACGTGCACCTTGGGATTCGACACGACGGAGAAATTGTGCTCGCTGAAGTACTTCGACACCACGAAGGGAACCAGCGGTTCGATTTCCGCAATCGTCTCGGTCTCGACGACCGGGTCGATGCTCACCGCGCCCGCCGTGACGCCGGCGCCGCAGCCGATCACGAGAACGGAGCGCGCGTGTTCGGGCACCAGGGTGGTGAGATGACCGAGCATACGCTGCAGCCGCATGTCCTGCGGCTCGCTCGAGGCCTGCACCTTGCCCGCGTTGTGGTAGTTGAGCACGCCATTGGACAGACGCGAGACGGCCATGGACGAGTTCATGCCCTCGCCCCAGTAGATGATGTCGCCGTGGTTGTCGAGCCACGTGACCATGTAGCGGCCGTACGCGACGAGCAGCGGCGGAATGGCGTGGACGTCGGCGACCAGCCAGCCCCCCAGCACGATGGTGACCACGAGCCACGCCACGCTCTGCGAGCGCAGGATCAGCCTGCCCGAAGCGGCGACCGCGGGCACCAGCAGCAGCAGTGCGCTGAGGCCGGCAATCACGATCAGCAGACGCTGTGACTGCTGCGTCCCGATCCATGCGATGAGCAGCAGCGACGAAACCAGCGCGCCAATGATGGCGCCCACAGTATTCGCTGCGTAGACGACGCCCACCATGCGGCCTGTGTCCTGCTCGCGTGTGGCAATGCCGGCGAGCGCGAGCGGGAAACTGGCGCCCCAGAGAATGGCGGAAGGCAGCACGACCCAGAGGCAGCGCACCATGTCGATCTCGAACGTGAAGCGCGGCGCTGGCGAGAGAGAAGGATTGATGGGCCAGTAGGGCAGCGCCTCGGAAATCGAATACGCGGCCCACGCAATGCCCAGCATCAGCAGCAGCTGGCAGAGGCCGAGCGCGACGCGTGCGTTCGTGCTGGTGCGCGCGATCATCGAGCCCGCCCAGCTGCCCAGGCCAATGCCGACGAGGAACGCGGCCAGAATGAGCGAGAACGTGTAGGTGGTTGCGCCCAGTGTCAGGGAGAGCAGGCGGGTCCACACCACTTCCGCGCCCAGCGCGGTGAGTCCGGAGAGGCCGATCGTGACTAACACGGGCCACGAGCCGGCAGGCACGCGCGCGATCACGGGTTGTGCGCTTTCCGCGGGTGGATGGTGCGGCAGCACGCGTGACAGGCCGTAGCCGCCCGCGGCGACGATCACGTTGATCAGCACCGCGACGTACGTGGCCGTCTGCATGTCGTGCACGCGCAGCAGATAGAATCCCGCGAGCAGGCAGCCGCCCACCGCGCCCACGGTGTTAGCACCGTAGAGGAAGCCCAGCCAGGAAACGCCCTGTGGTGTGCCCTCGACCCAGCGCGCCACGGCGGGCAGTGTCGCGCCCATCAGCAGTGTGGGACCGAGCAGGAACAGCGCGCAGAACAGGCCGCGGAACAGCAGACCCGTGAAGCCGGGCCCGCCAATGGCCGTGTACAGTCCGCCCACCCAGGGCAGGCCGAACAGAACCAGCAGGCCGAAGACGCCTATGCCCAGCTCGATCAGCGCATACACGCGCAGCGGATGCCGGCGTGGTGAGATGTAGCGGGCGAGCGCGAGACTGCCGAGGCACATGCCGCCCATGAACGTGGCCAGCAGCACGCCCATCGAGATCGCGGATGAGCCCACGATCAGCGAGAGCAGCTGGAACCACACGATTTCGTAGATCAGCGCGGCGCAGCCACTGCCCACGAACAGCAGGAGCAGCAGTGGCAGCACCTGCCGCGACACGGCGACTTGTACCGACGGCGATTCTGGTCGGGTCATAGGAGGCAACGACTCCGGCGTCAGGATGTGTGGCTGGTGGAGGTCCGCCCGCGATCCATGCGCGTTGACCGGGGGCGACGCGGCGCGGCCGGCGGCACAACCTTAGCACACCTGCGGCGGCCCGCGCCAGCACACGCCAGCCCGCGCATGCCGGCGGCCAGCGTTGCGCGCGCAACGGGGAACTGACGCCTCGCCCGGCGTCAGCGTTGAGATGCGGTTCAGCCGCCGCCCTCGAGCGTGTCGCGAATGAAGCGCGTGACCGCCGCCAGCACACGCTCCGGCTGGTCGCGGTGCGGCGCGTGACCGCCGTCCGGCAGCACCAGTGACGTCACCGGACCGCGCACCCTCGCCATGATCGCGTCCACCTGCGACAGTGTGCCGTACTCGTCGCGCTCGCCCTGCACGACCAGCACCGGATCGACCACACCCGGCAGGTACGCCTCGATGTTCCAGCCGCGGAACTCCGGATCCAGCCAGACACCCGTCCAGCTGCGGAACATTGACTCCGTGTTAGGACCGTGATGCCGCGCCAGCCGCTCGTGCAGTCCGCTGCTCTCGAAGCTCGCGGCCAGGCGGCTGATGCTCTGCACGCAGATGGGCTCGACGAAAACGTGGGGCGCTTCCAGCACGAGCGCGCGCACGGGACCCGCCGCGGCACCCGCGTAGATCAGCGCGATGGATGCGCCGTCACTGTGCCCGAACAGGATCACATTGTCGAGCTCGAAATGACGCAGTAGGGCAGGCAGGACGCTGAGTGCTTCCTCGTGCATGAAGGAAACCGCGCGCGGCCCGGCGACCGGGTCCGATGCGCCGTATCCGAGCCGGCTGTAGAGCAGTGCGGCGAGGCCGGTGTCGCCGGCCACGCGGTCGGGAAAATCACGCCACGCGGACACACTGCCCAGCCCCTCGTGCAGGAACACAATGGCAGGGGCACGCGCGGCGCGATCGGGAGCGCCGTCGATCCAGCGGTACTCGAGGTGGTGGCCGGCCAGGAGAAGCGTGGAGGTCACGTCGTCGCCTGCATCATGCGCGAGCCGCTCTAACGGCGGATTACAGCGACCCGGCTCGTTCCGTCTTCAGCCGATGCGACCGTCACGATCCAGGTCGGCGCCCACCTTCTGCTCCAGCCGCTGGATCACGTCCCGCATCAGCTCCTGCGTGCGGCGCAGCTCGGACTCCAGATAGCTGAGGCGTGTCTCCACAGACGCCGTCCGTTCACCCTGACGGCTGATCTGACTCTGCTGCAACAGATCCCAGAAGAGACCCATGAACCCCTCCATGCGTTTGGTGCGACTGTGATACCGGGCTGCAAGGTGAGGCCGGGCTGGCAGGCAGGGCAAGCGCCAGCGCTAGCGCCCGTCGCCGCCCTGCTCCGACAACAGAACGCGTGGCGCGCGCGCGCGTGGGGGCGTGGCAGGCGAGGCGCTCGCAACCAGGGCCAGCACGAAGGAGCGCGTGTCCAGGCGCTGGCCGTTCTGGAAGTACTCGATGCGCCACGTGCCGGGCCGCGAGAGCTGGCCGGCAACGGGCAGGTTCAAAGTGAGGAAACGCATGGAGAAGGTGCGGCCCACGTTCACGGGCTGCGACAGGTACAGTGAATCGCGCGGATCGTAAACATTGAAGCGGGCACTGACGTTCTGGATGTTGAAGAACTCCAGCCAGTACGTGAGGGAGGCGTCATTTGACGTGATGAGACTGACGGGCGGCGGCTTCTCGAGCAGCTGCGCGAAGGAGATGTCGTTGCGCACGATACCCGCATCCGCCAGCAGGAACGTGTCCTGATAGGCCAATTGGCTGGACCACAGGCCGGTCAGCGCGTTGCATGAACCGTGGAAGGGGTCGCGCGGTGCATTGTTGAGCTGCACCTCGAAGTGCAGGTGCGGCCAGTTCGAGTTGCCGGAAGAGCCGACCAGGCCCAGCATCGTGCCCGCGGTCACGACCTGACCCGGTGTTACAGCGATCGAGCTTCGCCGCATGTGGCCGTAAATGCTGGTGACGCCCTCGCCGTGCGCGATCACGACGTTGTTGCCGAAGCCGCCCGCGCCGTTTGTCGTGCTGCGATCGAACTCGCCATCATGCGTCGACTGCACCGTGCCATTGGCGGCGGCCACCACCACCACGCCGGAATCCTGCACCTGGAAATTGCGCAGCAGGATGTCGACGCCGGTGTGGCCGTCGTAGGTCTTGAGACCGCACGTGTAGTCGCTGATGCCGCTGGTCGCATTGTGATCGATGTAGGCGCCGTAGAACTCGAGTGTCAGCAAGGGTCCGGGCAGGGGATTGCCGAAGCGCACGGAAGGTGTCGACCCGCCGTAGCCGGGGCCCGCCGGCTCGCCGCCGTGACAGGCGAGAGCCAGCAGCGCGGGCAGCAGCCACCGGGCCGGCCAGCGCACGATCCCTGGGGGACGATTCATTGACCTGCATTCACGGTTGCACCTGCGAGCTGCTGCCCGCCACCTGGCGACTGTCGCTCAGGGCGGCGCGCTCGCATGGGAGAACGACTCGCGAGGCTGTCGCCTGACGTGTGCGCCGGCCCCGGGCCCGCCGGCCGCCACTTGCCCCGCATGTCCCTGCCACCTACGGTCCTGCTGCGCAGCCGGTCGAGGAGCCGCGAATCACCACACGGAGCCAGCGATGAAGCCACGTGCCCTGTCCACGCTGTTGTGCGTTGCCACGATCCTCGCAGGCGGCCCGGCCGCGCGCCTCGCCGCGCAACAGGCTGTTCCCACACCCGAATCCGTGCTCGGGTTCCAGCCCGGGGCAGACTACAGGCTGGCACGGTACGAGGAGTCGATCGACTACTTCAGGCGGCTGGCCGCATCATCCGATTACATCCGGCTCGTGGAAGTGGGCCGGACCTCGCTGGGCCGGCCCTGGACGCTGGCCATCATCTCGTCGCCGGAGAATCTGCGGAACCTCGACCACTACCGCGAAATCGCGCAGCGGCTGGCGCATCCGGCCGGCCTGAGCGACGCCGAGGCGAGGCAGCTGGTGCAGCAGACGAAAGCGTTCGTCGACATCAGTGGCGGCCTGCACGCTTCCGAAGTCGCCGGCGCGCAGCACACCATCCAGCTGGCGCACGACCTGATCGCCGGTACGGCCGATCCGAAGCTGCGCGCAATACTCGATAACGTCGTGCTATTCCTGTGGCCGTCGATCAATCCCGACGGCCAGGACATTGTCGCCGACTGGTACCGCGAAAACGTGGGCACGTCCTACGAGGGCGCGCCCCTGCACGAGCTGTATCAGAAGTACATTGGCCACGACAACAACCGCGATGCCTACATGCTGAACGTGCAGGAGTCGCGTGTAGTAGCCAGAACATGGCGGCAGTGGGAGCCGCAGATCATCTACGTGCAGCACCAGTCGTCGCCTTTTCCCACGCGCATCTGGCTGCCGCCCTTCGCCGAGCCCATCGCGCCGCGCGTGCCGCCGCTCATGTCGCGCGAAGTGAACGCCATTGGCATGCTGATCGCGCAGGGTCTCGAGTCCAACGGCCAGCCCGGCGCCACGCACATGGGCACGGGCTACGACGCGTGGTACCCGGGCTACATTGACTACATGCCCATGATGCAGAACATTGCCGCGTTCTGGACGGAGACGGCGCTGTACAACTACGCAACACCGCATTTCTACACGATGAGCGACTTCCCGCAGAACATGCGCGACCTGCGGCCCGGTGCGCTCTACTCGAGTCCCTGGCCGGGCGGCTGGTGGCGCCTGCGTGATGCGGTCGACTACATGGTCACCGCATCCATCTCCGTGCTCGACTACGCGGCCAAGTACAAGGACCAGCTGCTCTACAACCGCTATCAGGCGGGTCGTGACGCCATCCATCGCTACGAGAAGGAGCCGCCGTACGCCTACATAGTCCCGCAGGCGCAGCGCGATCCCGGCGTCGCCGCCGACCTGCTGCGCCGGCTGGCGTTCAACGGTATCCGGATCGCGCAGCTGACCCGCGATGCAGACGTACGATGGCGTGAGCTACGCGAAGGGCACGTGGGTGATTCCCATGAATCAGGAGTTTGCCGAGCTGGTGCGCCAGCTGTTCGATGTGCAGGACTACCCGGATCTGCGCGAGTATCCGGATGGTCCACCCGAGCAGCCCTACGACGCGGCGGGCTGGACGCTGCCGTTCCAGATGGACGTGCATGTGATCACCGCGGCCGCGCCACTGCCCGACGATTTCCGCGCGGCCATGACGATGCTGCAGGCGGACCCGGGTGCCGCGGCCAATGCGCCGGACGCACCTTTCGCGTCGAACGGTGTGGCCGCCGCCATCGTGCCGCCGCCGGCCGCATCACCGGAACCGGCGCACACCTGGCCGTGGACGCGGCGGAGAACAATGCGTTCCGCTGATCAACCGCGCCCTGGCGCGGGCGGCACCGTGCGCTTCGCGGCGGGAAAGCCGGGCAAGGACGGCGAGGGCGGCGAGAGCGGGCGGTACATCATTGACGGCGTGTCCGCAGGCAACGCTCAGCACCTGGTGGATTCGCTGGCCATTCACGCGGAGCGCACGAATGCGACGGGCGAAGCGGCGGTGCGGCCGCGCATCGCGCTGTACAAGTCATGGCGGGCGAGCATGGACGAAGGCTGGACCGAGTGGCTGCTCGATCAGTACGGCTTCGCCTACACTGTCATAAGCAACGCCGACTTCCGTGCCGGCGATCTGGGTGATCGCTTCACGGCATCCTGCTGCCCTCCGACAACACGCGCGGGCATGCTCGAAGGGTACGCGAAAGGCACGGTACCGCCGCGCTACGAAGGCGGCATTGGCGACGAGGGCGTGCGCGCGCTGGACGCCTTCGTGCGTGATGGCGGCACCGCTCGTCTGCCTGAACAGCGCCACCGACTTCGCCATCAAGCAGCTGCATCTGCCGGTGAAGAACGCGCTGGCAGGCGTGAGTCGGCGCGAGTTCTTCGCCAGTGGCTCGATTCTCGAGATCCTCACCGATCCCGCGCACCCGGTGATGGCAGGCATGCCGGGACGCGCGCCGGTGTTCTTCGACAACAGCCCCGTGTTCACGACGCTCGATGGCTTCAAGGGCGAAGTGCTGGCGAAGTACCAGAAGTCAGGCTCGCCCCTGATGTCCGGTTATCTGCTGGGCGAGAAGAGCCTGCACGGCCAGGCGGCCGCGCTCGATGTGAAGCAGGGCAATGGCCACGTCATCCTCATCGGGTTCCGGCCGCAGTGGCGGGGACAGCCCTTGGGCACGTTCCGCATCGTGTTCAACGCCGCGCTCTTCGGGGGTGAAGTCGCGGCGAAGGCAGCGGGCAGTCCGGGCTTCTGGGTGAAGGCGGACACGGTGGCGGGCGGAGGCGGTGCGGCAAAGCGGTAGGCGCAACCTCTACGCAGTGCCGGACGAACGGATTAACGGATCATTATCACACAGCGGACACAGTGGGCACGGAGGGGTGCGGCTGGAAACGCGAGGGCGTCCGGTGGGCACGAATCGCCGACGCTGGGAAGCGCGAGACTCCAGGGATGCCGTAGTTCCCAGCCCCAACCTGCCGTAAATCCGTTCCCTCAGCAACCAGGCCCGGCCCCGGCAATGCCTTCGCAGTCTTACCCGAGCTTCCGGCCGAATCGCCGCTGCCACGCCTCGGGCAGCGCCGGCGTCGCAACGGCCTGGCGAAGCAGTGCCGGGTCGTCGCTGGCACCCGTGTACAGTTGCGTTGCCTGCGCAATCGTGATGCCGGACGCGTTAGCGATGGTTCGCTCGACGATGTCACCAGCCTGCAGCACACCTTCTTCGATGACCTTGAAGTAGACACCGGTGCGGCCGCTGGCGAGGAAGCGATCGATCATGTCGTCACGGCGGAAGCGCAGGTTGAGCTTGGTGCAAGGCAGACGCGGCTGCACTGCCATCAGGCGGGCAGTGCCGGCAAGAAACACGTCGCCGATATGGATGTCGTGCTCGTTGAAGTCGTCGAGCGTCAGGTTCTCACCGAAACTGCCCCAGGCCAGCTCGGCGTCGGGCAATTCCCGGCGCCACCACGCGTAGTGACCGGCGGCGTACGCATAGATCGCCTTGTTCTCGCCGCCGTGCACTTCCAGGTCGGCCTGTCCGTCACCCTCGAGATTGAGCCGCCGCACGCGGACGGGGCCGGCGACCGGGTGCTTGAAGATCGCGGTGGTGATGGTGCGGTCCCGCCACAGGATCGGCTGTGGCTGGCCCGTGTTCACCGACACGATGCGCATGATCATGGGTGACGAGTTCATTGAAGAGACGACGGGTGACGCCGGCGATGTCGGCAATCGAGCGGTGGAAGGCTTCTTCGTTGGCTCGGGACGGCATACGATAGCCCGTCAGTTTGCGCACGTACTGGAGCGCCGCGTTCTGCAGCTCCTCGTCACTGGGCGCGCGGTCCGGCAGGCGCAGCTGGCGAATGTTCCTGCACATGAGTACTGGTCGCTGACAGAGGGAATGCTTGGACAGCCGTGTCGGTTCCAAGCTAGTTTGACGGCCGCCGTGTCGCCAAGACCCGGCGGGTTCGCCAACCGATTCTGAGGCTCGACGGCCGGGAGCACGCCCATGCACACGACTCGGACACGACGAACGGCGCCCCTGCTGCTGGCAGTGCTCGCGCTGACACCGTGTTCACTGCGCGCGCAGCGCGGCCGGACGGCGCCGGACCGGCCCACACTGGCGCTGGTGGGCGGGCGCATCCTCGACGGCTACGGCGGGCCGCCCATCGAGAACGGCGCCATCCTCGTGGCCGGCGACCGCATCATCGCCATGGGCCCCGCCGCCAGCCTCACGGTGCCGCAGAACGTGCAGGTAATCTCGACCGAGGGCATGACCGTGCTGCCCGGCCTCTTCGACATGCACGTGCACCTGCAGATTCTGGGACACGCCGACTACCGGCGCTGGAACGATCTGTACGGCAAGCGCCTCGCCACCGATGTCATGCCCATTGCCGCGCACCAGCTGCTGTCCGCGGGCATCACATCCGCGCGCGACCTGGGCGCACCGCTCAACGAGATCCTGGAAGTCAAACGCCGCATTAACGCGGGCGACATTCCCGGCCCCCGCCTGTTCGTGTCCGGGCCCTTCATCCAGCGCGCACCCTACGAGGACTACGAGAAAGACCTGCGCTGGGGCGTGAACGGGCCCGATGATGCACGGCAGAAAGTGCAGCGTCTGATCGATGCGGGCGTCGACGTCATCAAGATGATCGATCAGGACCAGCTGACGGATGACGAGGTGCGCGCCATTGTCGAGACCGCGCACCGCGGCGGCAAGCCGGTGGTCGCACACGCGCACCGCGTGGGCGAGATCCGCATGGGCCTGAAATGGGGCGTCGACTGCTTCGAGCACACCGGCCTGAGCACGGCACCGGGTTATCCGGAGGACATCCTGCAGGCCCTGCGCGAGCGCAACGCCGCGTTATTCTGGACGCCCACCATTGAGCCGCTCTACGTGATGCAGTACACAGGCGAGGTGTTTCCGGAACGGCTCGATGACGCGAAATGGCGGCAGTACATGCCGCAGGAGATGGCGGATGAGATCCGCCGCTCGCTCGATCACATTCCCGCGCTGCCCTACTATGCGCAGTTCCCGTCGCGCATTCCCACGCTGCCGCACAAGTTCCAGCAGCTGCGCGAGACGGGCGTGACCATGCTCATTGGCACCGATGCCGGTATCCCCGCGAACTTCCACAATGATGCAACCTGGCGGGAAATGGTGAAGTGGGTGGAACTGGGCGTGCCGGCCATGCAGGTGATCCAGTCGGCGACGCTCTGGCCCGCGCGCTTCCTCAAGGTCGATCAGGACCTCGGCACCCTCGCGCCCGGCCGGCTCGCTGACATTGTCGCGGTGCGTGGCGATCCGCTCACCGACATGCGCGTCATGAGCAGCATCGACATTGTGATCAAGGGCGGCAAGCGCGTCAAATGAGCTGAGGCGGAGCCCGTCGCCTCGACGGATGGCAGCCATGTCCGATGCCCCACGCATTTTCATCTCGTACGCCCGTGCGGACGGACTGGAGTACGCGCGTGAGCTGCGCGCCCGCCTCGAATCACGCTTCTCGCTCTGGCACGACATCGCGGACCTGCACGGCGGCGATGACTGGTGGCGTCAGGTAACGGACGTCATTGACCACGTGCAGTACGTCATCCTCTTGCTCACCGAGGCGGCGCTGGGCTCGGAATGGGTCCGTCGAGAGTGGCGCTACGCCCGGCAGCAGGGGCGATGCGTCAGGCCGGTGTTCCGCGGCGAGCTGCCCGACACATCCGGCCTGGCCGCATGGATGCGTCAGGCCCACATGATCGACACTACCATCCCGGAACAGTGGGAAGAGCTGGTTGCGGATCTTGCGGGCTCGTGCGCGCAAATGCGCGTTCCCGTGATGGCGGACAGGCTGCCCTTCGACTATGTGCCGCGCGTACGCGAACTCGCAGAACTGAAGAGCGGCCTGCTGTCGCAGTCCGGCGACCCCGTCGCGGTCACGGCCGCACTGCGCGGCGCCGGCGGTTACGGCAAGACCACACTGGCGCGCGCGCTCTGTCACGACGACGACGTGCAGGACGCGTTTCATGACGGCATCCTCTGGGTGACGCTGGGCGAAGCGCCCGGCGATCTTGCGAGCCGGGTGGAAGATCTGATCGTGGCGCTCACGGGGCAGCCATCCCTGCTGGCATTGCTGGAGTCGCGCAAAAGCCGCATGGCGGAGCTGCTGGCCGACCGGGCGGTGCTGCTGGTCATCGACGACGTCTGGAATGCATCGCACCTGCAGCCGTTTCTGCTCGGCGGCGAGCGCTGCGCGCGGCTGATCACCACACGCAACGCGGACGCACTGCCGCGCGATGTTCACGAAGTGCTCGTGCATGCCATGCAGGACACGGAGGCGGTCGCGATGCTGCGTGCCGGGCTGCCGCCCGGTGAGGACGCGTCGCTGCGCGCGCTCACGCAGCGGCTGGGCGAATGGCCGCTGCTGCTCAAGATGGTGAACCGCGTGCTGCTGGCGCGCGTGCAGGACGCGCACGACTCGCTGGCCGGTGCCGTCCAGTATGCGGGGCGCGTTCTCGACAAACGCGGCCTTACAGGTTTCGACGCGCGCGATGCCGGGCAGCGCTCGGATGCCGTGTCGCGGACGCTGGGCGTGAGCCTCGAGCTGCTGAGTCCTGCTGAACGCGACCGCTTCCAGGAGCTGGCCGTCTTTCCCGAGGATGTCGATGCGCCCATTGCCGCCGTCCAGGTCCTGTGGCGCCACACGGCTGGCCTGGACGAAATCGACACGGAGGACATCCTGCAGCGACTGCACCGGCTGTCGCTGCTGCTGGAGTTCGATCTGGGGACACGTCGTATCCGCTTGCATGATGTGATCCGTGCCTGGCTGCGGCGGCCTCCCGATTACGACAGCACCGCCAGCGACCGCATCCTCGTCGAGGCCTATCGCGCACATTGTCCGGACGGCTGGGCGCACGGCCCCAACGATGGCTACTTCTTCCAGCAGCTGCCCATGCACCTGTGGGGTGCCAGGCTCGACGCCGAGCTGCGCGGGCTGCTGCTCGATCTCGACTGGGTGGATGCCAAGCTGCGGCGCACCGATACAGCGCAGCTGCTGCGCGACTATGATGGGTTCGCGCCCGACGTGACCGTGCGACGGCTGGGGCAGGCGCTGCGGCTGTCCGCCGCAGCGCTGGAGCGCGATCCTGCGGCGCTGCTGCCCCAGCTGCTGGGCCGCATTCCGGCCACGGCCGAGCTGGAGCTTGCACACACGCTGCGGAACTGGCAGGGCATGCAGGGTCGCGGCCCCTGGCTGCGTCCTCTAACCACATGTTTGACGCCGCCCGGTGGACCGCTGTTGCAGACGTTCGCCGGCCACCGCGCGTGGGTGAACGCCGTAGCCGTGACACCGGACGGAGCACGCGTGCTCAGCGCATCCTTCGACCACTCCGTGAAAGTCTGGGACCTGCTCAGCGGCCGGGAACTGGCCACCCTGACGGGCCACACCCTGGAGGTGAACGTGCTGGCGGTCACGCCGGACGGCCGGCTCGCGCTCAGTGGTGGCGGGGACGGGCTGGTCCGCGTCTGGGAGCTGCCCGCGGGTCGCGAGATCGCCATACTCGAAGGTCACACGAACAGTGTGACCGCGGTCTGCATTACGGCGAATGGCAAACTCGCCATTACGGGCGGCGCTGATGGCACCGTGAGAATGTGGACGCTGCCCGGCGGCGAGTCACTGGGCGGGCTGGCCGGACACGAACGGGAAGTGCATGGCATCGCGGTCGCACCCGATGACGCCTGCGCCATCACCGCATCATACGATGGCCTGCTCAAGGTCTGGGATCTGGCGAGCCGCAGCGAGAGGGCTACGCTGCGGGGCCACGACGGCGCCGTGTGCTGCGTCGCCGTGACACCGGACGGAACGCGCGTCGTGAGTGGCGGGGATGACCGCACGCTGCGAGTCTGGGCCCTGTCCAGTGCGGTGCAACTGATGCTCCTGGAAGCGCACACGGGCTACGTGAGCTCCGTCACGGTAACGCACGACGGCAGCCGCGTCATCAGTGGTTCCGGCGATGGCACGGTTCGGGTGTGGGATCTGTTGCATGGAAGAGAGCTGGCCGTTCTGCAGGGCCACACCGGCGGTGTGCTGTCCGTAGCCGTTACCCCTGATGACACGCGTGTTCTGAGCAGCTCATTCGACTCCACGGTGAAGGTCTGGGAGCTGTCCGGCGCAGCCGGCGCGAAACCGAGTGCAGGTCACACAGGCAGCGTCAACGCGCTGGCCTGCACGCCCGATGGCGCACGCATTGTCAGCGGTGGGGCCGATTGCACGGTGAGGCTGTGGAATTCCGGCACCGGCGAGGCACTCGCGGTGCTCACCGGTCACGACGGGCCCGTCAATGCGCTGGCGGTGACACCGGATGGGGCGCGCATCATCAGTGGTGCGGGTCCGGATGATGGTACACTCAGCATTCTGGGACCTGAAGGGCGAGCGCGAGCTGGCGACCCTGGTCAGTCACGCAGAGTCCGTCACCGCGCTCGCCGTCACGCCGGACGGCAGTCGCGTGCTCAACGGCTCGAGTCGGGGAACCGTCGAAGTGTGGGAGCTGTCGACAGGCGAACCACTGTACCGGCTGGAGACTGACGCCGACTGGGTTACTTCCATAGCGGTCACGCCCGACGGAACGCGCGTGATTGCTGCCACGAATGGCGGCGCGATCAGGATATGGAAGCTGTCGAACGGCACGGAGCTGCAGCCTCTGCGCCTGGAGGAAGGCACGGTGCGCTGCCTCGCCGTAACACCGGACGGCGACCGCCTGCTGTGCGGCACGTTTACGGGCGCGCTCAAGGTGTGGGACCTGACGAAGGGCACCGAGCTGGCCACGTTCGCGGGTCACACGGGCGTCATCAATGGCATTGCCGTGACGCCGGACGGCCTGCGCGTGCTGACGGCCGGCACCGACCGGTGCGTCAGGCTGTGGGATCTGGCACGGGGTCAGGTGATCGCGACGTACCAGGCCGACGCGGCCGTGGAGGCCGTGATCGGCCCTTCTAACAGGTTGTTCGTGGCAGGGTCAGCGGACGGCGGGCTGCACTTTCTCCAGCTGGTCGAATAGCCTGCCGGCTCCGTCCCGTGCGGCCGGGTCGCGCGTTGCCTCAGGAGCGGCGGGAGATGCGGATCGCGACGCCGACCACTGCCGCCAGAGCCGCGACAATGCCGGCGAGCATGGCGGGATTCAGGCCCGCGTGACCCTGCTGCGTAATCGCGACAACGACCCCGGCGCCTGCCGCGCACGCCGCCGCCGCGACCGCGACTGCGCCGCTGGCGCCGCCCCGGCCCGCCGACGTGATGCGCAGTGACTTCTGCACATTGGCATCCGTCGTGTCCGGATAGTAGCGCCGGAACTCCTCGATGGTCTGGGTCAGCTTTAGCGTCAGATCGCGCACGCGAGGCGACGCATTGCTCAGATCCTGCTGCCCCGATGGCGGCACACTCGGCACGAAGGCCATGATACACCCACCCGCTGAACAGAATCAGCTTCCGGCAGTCAAGGTCAATGCCGGCAACGACATTCCAACAAATCGTTAGCGACCCCTCATGGGAACCAGGGCGGCCACAGCCCGGTTTCCAGGATCACTGCGCGCCGCGCGCTCTCCGCGGTGAGACCGTTCAGGAGGCCTGCGGATGCGGCCGGATCTGACGCACGAAGCGCAGGAATGCGTCCTTCTGCCCGGTCACCAGGGCGGTGGGCCCGTGCATCTTGTATGTACAGGCTGCCCTTCGGTGTTTCGACCACGCCGGCGAGCAGGACCTGGTCGGGTTTGGGTGCGGCCTGGTCGCCCATGCCAATGCCGCGCGCATAGGTGCCGCGCAGCTCGACCACCGTGGTGGGGAAGGCCGCATCACTGATGCGTGTAATGGTCGGTTCGGGATGGGTGCCGCCAGCATCCGTGAACTGCCCCTTCCAGCGTTCGATGTTGGCGTCCACGCTGCCGCCCTGGCCGGCGCCAAAGAAGTAGACGACGACTTCCGCACTGTCACCGCCGGCTGCGCCCGCCACCGCGTATTCCGCCAGCCGCATGTTGCTCGACGGCGCTCGGCTCTGCCAGCTCGCGGGTGCAGCTGTCACGTAGTCGAGGAGCGCGACCGGCGTGCCCTGCATTGTCATGCCGCCCCCGGCGGCGCTGCCGTTGCCCCCCTGATTCTGGCAGGATGCGAGCAGGAGTACAGCGAAGAGCAGAGCGGTTGAGCGTCGAATCATGGGCCACCGGACCTGAAGGCGATGAGCAGCCGTCGTCACGACCACGACCGTCGGGTCGCGTGCCCAAAGTGTCTGGCGGAGCCACGCGCGGCAAGACCACGCGCGACTCCGCCCGGCAGCCACCGGAGACCCGCGTCAGCCGCCGGCAGTGACGATCTTCAGCAACGCCTTGCTCACCGATGAGCCCTGCGTCGCCGTGATCACGGCGCACGTGTTGCGGCCCGAGTCCGTCGTGCTGATCGTGAACGTGCCCGAGTTGAGCCGGCCGAATCCGGACACGGTGGACGGTACCGTGACCTGCGGGTTGTTGCTGCTCAAGGACACCGGAAGCTTCTGCGAGACCGGGTTCGCCAGTGAAACGGTGCCCGTAAGCTGCGTGCCGCCCACGACCAGCGGGAACTGCAGCCGCAGCTGCACAGGCGAACCGGCGGGCGTCACCGGCAGCACATAGATGAACGCGGTCCGCGCGATGCCGGTAGCCAGCTGTTTGGGCGTGGCCATCACTTTCGCGGAGACTTCCGTGCAGCCCGCCGAGCCCGAGGTCGTGCTCACGCTGAAGCTTGTGCCAATGGCGCTGCCGCTCAGGCTCACGCTGGCGGGCACGGTGGCGACCGAGGGATCGGCGCTGCTCAGCTGTACCCGCGTGCCGGCGAGCGCCGGAGCGTCCAGCGTCACCGTGCCCGTGGCGCTCGAGCCGGCGGGAATGTCGCCGGGGCGGACCGTGACGGACGCGACACCGGTCCGGCGCGCCAGCGGCACCAGCAGTGGCAGAGCCAGCACGCCGAAACGTGCATTGCGGCGCACCCGCACCAGCAGTCCGCTGAACTGCGTGTTTCCCAACATGGCGTTTCCTCCTGTCAGAGTGTTAGAACTGCTCAGTCGTTGTCCTTGCCGCCGGCAAGAATGGTAATCTTGCTGAAAGCGTTGCCGATCGTCGCATTCGCGGGATTCAGGATCTTCACGGAGAAGTTCTCGTCCGCCTCGGATGTTTCGAGGTCGAAGCAGATCGGGATCGAGATGTCCTGCGTGGTCGGTCCGTTCGGCGCGAACGTCAGTGTGCCCTGCTGCCTGATGAAATCGCCCGCCGTGCCGGAAGTACCCTTCGTCGGAAGGTTGAAGCTGATCGTGCAGTTCGTTCCACCGCGCGCGAAGTTGTCGTTGGTGGTGTACTGCACAGAAACCGTCTGCGCTGTGACGCCTGTCAGGGTCACGTGTACGACGGCGTGACTCTGAACCAGCCGCGATGCCGGCTCGGACACCGACAGGTCCGCCGGCGCGATGTTGAGCACGGGCAGCGGATCGTCGTCGCTGATGGTCGCCGTTCCTGTGCCGGTCTGGATCGTGGCGTTGGTGGGGTTGGACAGGCGCACCTGGAACTGCTCATTGCCTTCGCGCAGGTTGTCGCCGCACACCGGCACGTTCACAGTCTGGCTGGTCTGCCCCGGCGCAAAGGTCAGCGAGCCGGAGTTCGTGCCGTAGTCGACGTTATTGGTGCCACAGCCGCCGCCCGTGGCCGTACCATTGGCGGTGGTGTACGCGACGGTGATCTGGTTGTCGCTCGCGGCCGACAGCGTTACTGTGAACACGGCGTTACCAACTGCGCCGGCATTGCCCTCGGTGACAGTGACATTGTTGATGCGGATCGAGGGCGGCGGATCGTCATCGATCAGCGTCGCGGTGCCGGTCGCCTTCTGGATGGTCGCGCCGCCACTGGCGTTGAAGATATTCACCGAGAAGGTCTCGTCCGGTTCATCCCGCGTGTCGCCGCAGACGGTGATGTTGATCTGCTTGACACTGTCTGTCGGCGAGAACGTCAGGGCGGCACTGTTTACGCTCAGATAGTCCGTGGACCCGCCGCACTGGTTGCCCGCCGTGGCGGTACCCCCGGTGGTCGAGAAGAACACGGTGATGGTGTTGTGCGAACCGCCGTGCAACGAGACTGTGAAGGTTGCCAGGCCGGCACCGCCATTGGTCTCGAACGGGACCGTGACGTCATTGATGCTGAGCGTGATTCCGCCGCTCTGTGCGGCGAGTCCGGTGCGGGATCCGCCGGCCCCCAGCAGCAGCGCCGCGAGGATCCACGCCTGCAATCTGTGCGCGGTCATCATTCCCTCCTCTGTCATCGGGGTCATGGGTCAGCCAGTGCAACGTGGACGAAGGCGCTGCGTGCGGAGCACGGGCGCGATGCGAAATGCGATCATGTCAGCCACCGGGCGCCGACGTCGGTGCCAGACGCCGCCAGGCGCTGCGACCGAGCACGCCGCCGCCGGCATCGAGCGCCACCACACGCCAGCGCAGCCCGGCTTCGGTCACTCGCTGCGCCAGCCAGGGCGGCGGGCTGTACCAGGGCCGGCCCCGCTCCGCGAACGCGGACAGCACGGCGTCGCCTGCAGCGGTCTCGATCTCCAGACGGTAGAGTGCGGCGCGCGGGTCTTCGACCCAGGAGAAGGCCGCCAGCCGGTCGCCTGATAGCACGGCGTTATCGGCGGGCAGCAGCAGACGCAGCGACTCGTCGACGCGGACGGGCGACTGCTCACTGCCGCCGGTCCCCACCACGTAACGCAGTGCGGGCATGGGGAAGCCTGCGACTGCACCACTGTGCACCACACCCGTGCCGCCCACCGTGGAGAGATTGGAATCGCCTTCCTTGTCATTGCTCGCCTCGATGCGCAGCAGCAGCAGGTACATGCCCTCGACATTGACAGGCAGGCGGGAGGCATCCGGCCCGGGCAGCGTGAAGCTGCCGCCGGGCGCCAGGAAGACGTTGAAGCGCTGGATTTCGCTGTAGCGCTTCTGCGTGCCGCGCTCTTCCAGCGGCAGCGTCGCCTCGGTCAGCAGATCGTGCGCTTCCGGCAGCTCCTCGCCCGGGCGCACGATTTCCCAGCGTCCGACCAGGCGGCCCGTGCCCGTGTAGGCGATCTTCGCGCGCAGCGGCGGCGGCGACTGACCGGCCGGCACCTGCAGGACCGGCGTCTCCACCGCAAACGCGACATTTACATTGGTCAGCGAGAGCGGCACGCGCGCGCCGCCACCCGTGAGGCGGCAGGTGACCGCGACGTACTGGTCGGGCGCACCCCGTGTGCTCACGAAGCGGCGCACGTAGAAGAAAGGCGCGACGGCTCCCGCGGCCGCGGCCTGCCAGGCGCGGCGGGTGACCGATGGCGGGATCGACATGATATCGGTAAAGCCCGTGCCATGGAGGCGGGCTTGGTCGAGACGCGCGGGCAGCGCGCCGAACAGCGTCGTCGCATTGCAGCGCCGGCCGATGTCGGGCGTCGCATCGACCACTTCGCCGCACCAGAAGGACTCCGCCGGCGCGTAGTCGATGAGCGGCCCGAACGTCAGGAACACCGTGGTAGCGCCCTGACCATTGACGTCGACACCCGTGGGATTGACGTGGATCTGTGCGTCCGCACGCTGTGCGCCGCGCAGCGCCAGCAGGACGACACCGGCCAGGCGGGCAACGACACGACCCCGCCGGCGAGGGCGAGGGCCGGAGTCGCCGGCAACGCCGGCATTCGGCAACCGCTGCAGTGCAGAGGCCGGTATCATCATCACTCCGATCAGAACACGCTGAGCGTGAGCCCCGTGTTCAGGCTCCAGTTGCGGCGGGTATCGCCGGCGCCGGGTGGCACGAGACGGTCGCCGAATTGCCGGGCATAACGCACGAACACCTGCGCCGGGCCACGATCCAGTCGGGCACGGAACAGCGTGAAACGCTGCGAAAGCTCGAGGCGCAGGTCCGTCGCGGATTGCGTGAACGTGCGCGGATCGTCCGACACGCTCGTGTGCGACACCCCCGCGATCACCGCATTGCGCGCGGTGAAGCGCCAGGTCAGCAGTGTGGCCAGCCGCTGCGTCGTGTTGTGCTGCGCGAACTCGCGGTTATCAGCCTTCTCGAGGCCGCCATCCACAGCCACATCAAGAACGGGCAGCGGCGTGACGCCGAGCGAGAGGGTGTGCGCGGTGTTGACCAGGTCCGCATTCTCCCGGCCTTCCTGCCGGTTGTCCTGCGACGATCGACTGAGCTGGTACAGCACCCGCCAGCGCGCCGCCTGCCAGGCCACCATCACGTTGTGGCTGAGACTGACCTGGTCCGGCACGAACGTGGGCGTGAACCCGCCCAGCGTGGGCACGCTGTCACCGAACTGATGAATGCGCGCGAGGCCCCACGTGATCATGGGCAGCCACGTGCGCGTCGGTCCCAGCACCGCATTCAGCGGCAGCGCGAGGTTGAAAGCGGCCGAGCGCGTCAGCGTGGTGAGGATCGTCGCGATCTCGTCCAGGTTGTCGTGACCGCGGTTCAGGACCAGCTGCGCGCTGAGTGCACCGACCGACGCCGTTGCCTGCACACCGTTCTGCAGCAGATCCGCGCGCGTCTGCGGCGAGGCCACACTGCGATAGAGCGGATCGACGCGTTCGTGCCGCACTGTGAACGCAAGGTTGGCGGGCAGCGTCGGCGACAGGCGAATTGAGCGCAACGCATCCCACGACAGATCGATGTAGTGCGCATTGCGCGTTTCCGGCTGCACGGCAACCAGGGTCGCGCCCTGCGCCAGCAACGGGTCGGCGGGATTGGTGAAACGCGTGCGCGCGAAACCGGCGTCCAGATGCAGTCGCTGCGAGGGATCGCTCGCGTTCACGCGCACGCCTGCGCTGCGACTCTGCTCCGCATTGGTGATGGCGCCGCGATTGAAGCCGGCCTGTGGCAGCGCATCCCCATTGAGTGCGGACACTTCCAGCTGCACCAGGCCCGGCCGGTGGGGCACGAGATCGAGGCCCAGCGTGCCGCCCAGCAGGCGGTGCTTCGGCTGCGCGATGCCCAGCGGATTCGTCCAGCCGACCAGTCGGCTGCCACTCATGCCGGCCAGCGACAGAGACGCGACCGGCCCGAAATGGAAGCGCGCGCTCAGGCCCCTGGCTTCGAAGCTGTTCGCGATGTGGCGCTCGCTGCCGAACGCGAGATTGCCCGCCGTGAGCGTGGTGCCGCCGTGCTGCAGCGTGACGAGGTAGTCCGCGAGGTCGAGGCGGGGCGCTTCGTCCTGCCGTTCACCGAAGCGCAGCGCTTCCTGCCGATTGCTCACGCCCAGCATGTTGGACTGCGTGCGCAGGGCCCAGCCGCCGCGTACCTGTTCCGACTGCAGACCCAGATTCAGGCTGAAGTCCTGGAACGCCGGACGAGGCGGTCGATTCGCATCGGGCGCGTGACCTTCAAGTACCTGCCCCTTGTTACTGACAGCGAGTTTGGGCGTGATCGACGTCTTCTCGAAGCCGGCCGCCGTGAGTAGACGCACGGGCACGCGCCCGATCTCGTTCCATTCGCCCGTACGCGCCACCGCGTACACGATCAGCTCGCTCTCGCCTGCGGGCAGGCGGGTACCCCGCGCATGGTACCGCAGCTGCGCGCCGGTGCGCTGGTACAGTGCGCTCAGGTCCAGCGTGCCCAGGAAGATCGCTACCCGCTCTTCCTCCGCATTGAGCGGCCGACTGAGGTGCAGGTCCAGAGGTGAAGTGGCGCTGATGAAACGACTGTTATCAAACGCCGCGGTCACGCCCAACGGCTCCTGCGCCCCCGCCGCCGCCGGCGTGCCCACCGCCAGCAGCGCCGCCACGGATGACGTGAGAAACAGCCTGGTTCGGGAATGCGCAGTGATGCCGAGCATGACGCCTGTTCGAAGGAGCGCCGCATCGCGCGCGGCGAAGCGGCCGGGTGACTTCAGGCTTCCGGAGGGATAACGGGAGGTTGTGCCGCGCTTCTCAGCGGCGGGCGGATCAGCGGACGGGTCTTGCCTGTTGCGCGCGGTGGCGCAGTCTGGTCAGGACGTCGGCGGGGATCGCGGCGAGAGTGGCCACGCGCACGCCACCGGCCTCGAAGCGGTACTCGGTCACGATATCGCCATCCGGCAGATCGATCACACCCGCCACATGGATGAGGCCACTGCGCACGGCCAGGGCCAGCCGGTCCTCCGCGCTCAGCTCATCGATCTCGAGCATGCGGGCGACGCTGGCGCCATTGAAGGAATCACCCAGCACCGCGGCCGCGTGCACCGCATTGAGCGCGTCCCGTGACGAGCCGGCGAGCGAGTCGAGCACGGCGCCGCCCTGTGTGGCCAGCCGTTCCACATGCACACGCTCCGCAGGCAGAAACCCCGCGACGTCGAGAATCGCCGGCTGCGCCGTGCCCTGTGCCGACAGCTCGACACCGCCCACGATCAGAAGCCGCGAGCGCGCGCCCGCGTGTGCGATCAGCGCGGCCAGACGATGCGCGGCCGCGTGATCCGCGAGATGCAGGTCGTGCAGCACCAGCACGATCGGGCGGCGCCGTGCGGCGTGCAGCAGCCGGGCAGCTTCGACATCGCGCTGCCCTTCGTGTTTGCGCTCGCGCAGCGCGCGCCACGTCTCCGCGATCGCCGCCAGCAGATCACCCCAGACCGGCAGCACCTGCAGCCACTCGAGCGCCAGCCGCGAGCCCGTGCTTTCGAAGGAAACGCGCACCACGCCCTGCTGCCAGTTGCGGCACGCCGCGGCCACCGGGTCGTAGCGCCCCGCAATGCCAGGCTCGACTTCCACTACACGCGTGCCACGCCCCGCGGGCGCGTCCTGCGCGAGCAGTGACAGCTCGCTGCGTGGACCACCGCCATTGCCCGTGAAGAGCAACAAGGCAGGTGTGCCCGCACGCGCTGTCGCAAGGCTCTCGGCGAAAGCAGCGAGCGACGCTTCGCCCGGGCTCGTGGTCGCCAGTGCTTCGCTCATGCGACGGCCAGCCGCTCACGCAGCGCCGACATTGCCGACGCGATGGGCGGTGACTGAATGCCGGCCGTGGCCTCGGCAACGCGGTCCACGACATCCGCCGCCGCATCCAGGTCCATCTGCTGCAGCAGGCGCGCACGCTCCAGCTCGATGCGCGCCCAGAGGTAGATATCCCGCGGACGCAGTGCTTCGGCCGCGGATGCGAGCCGCGCCACCGCTGCGTCCAGCTGTCCATCCACCGCATTGAGTCGCGCCAGGAACAGCTCGAGCAGGTCGCGATCCTCGAACCAGTGATCGTGGCCCGCGACCGCTGCGCGCGCACTCTCCGCCGCCTGCCTCGCCTCGGAAACGCGTCCCTGCTCCAGCCAGCAGAGTCCCATGCCCGCGTGCGCGACCGCCTCCGAATTCCAGTGCTGGAACTCGCGGGCGTGCTCGAGCAAAAGGCCATAGCGCTCCAGCGCCAGCGCCAGGTCGCCGGAAAGCAGAGCGCGCATGGCCAGGCTGTACAATGACTCGACCACGGTCGCGCGATCACGCCGCTCGTGTATCGACCTCGCCCGATCGAGCATGCGCTCCGCTTCGTCGTACAGACCGGAACGCAGCAGCACGGCGCCCAGATTCGTGCAGGCAGCGCCAATGCCGTTCGGATTGCCCATGCGCTCGAAAGCCTTGAGCATTTCCTGCAGATCAATGCGCGCGTCCGCGTAATGCCCTAACTTCGCATGAGCAATGCCCGCGATGCTGTGATACTTCGCGACCAGCGAGGGGTCATTCACGGATTCGGCGATCTCCAGCGCGCGCTGCAGATGCGGGAAGGCATCCTGCACGCCGCCCTCGACGAACAGGTGCGCAACCGCCAGCCGCTCCAGTGCCTCCGCCAGCAGCATGCGATCTTCCAGTGTGCTGGCAATGCGCACCGCCTCGGAGGCCAGATCCGTCGCCCCGGTTCCACCCGGCAGGCGAGTCAGCTCCAGCAATACCATGCAATGCTCGGCCGGAGCGTGCGCGCGCGGCAGCAGCGCGCGCACGCGCTGCGCCAGCTCGGGCGCCGGCGTGAGGCCGGAGCGCCGCTCCAGCGTCGCGATCTTGCGCTCGATGCGCACGCGCGCAGCCTCATCCGCAGTCGCGTGCGCCGCGCGATAACACGCGATTCCGTTGGCGTAATGACCCACCAGGCCGTAGATGTCGCCCAGTCGCTCGTTGACCCAGCCCAGCTCGAGCGGCTGCTTCGCATTCTTCAGCGCGATGTCGAGGTACTCCACGGCTTCCCAGTTGGCGAACACGACGGCCGCGGCATCAGCGGCGACACGCGCGAACCGATGGGCCCGATCCGTTTGCCGGCCTTCGTGGAAGTGGCGCGCGAGCCGGCCGGCAACCTGATCGGCCGTGTCGCCATACAGCGTCTCCAGCGCCTCGCCCGCTTTGCGGTGCAGCAGGATCCGGCGCTTGCCCACGACCTGCCGGTACAGCACTGTCTGCACCAGGGCGTGGCGGAACCGGAACGCCATTGCGATGTCGCCATCGGGCAATGGCAGGTCGCCCGTCGAATCCACCAGACCGTGCTTGCGCTCCAGCGGCTGCAGCGCGTCCAGCACCTCCAGTTCATCCTGGCCGAGCAACCGGGCGAGCACCGCGGAATCGAAGTCGGTGCCATTGACGCTGGCGTACTGCAGCAGGTTCAGCTCCTCGGGCGCCAGACGCTGCAGGCGCTTCTCGATCACGGCCTCAGCCGAACGCGGCACTTCGGTCTGCTGCGCCGCTTCGGTCAGCTGCCACTCGCCGCGCTCGTTCACTATGCCGCCCGTGGAGAGCAGCAGCCGGGCGAGTTCCGAGGCAAACAGCGGGTTGCCACCGGCCGTGCGGTGCACCCAGCGCCGCAGCGGCTCCGCGACGTCGCCCTGCAGCACATCCTTCAGCAGATCCTCCAGCGCGGTCGGATCCAGCTCTCCCAGCGGGACCCGCAATGCCAGGTCTTCCCGCTCCAGTTCCAGAATGGTCTGGCTGAGTGCCGGATCGGTGTGCTCCGCCTGCAGCGCCCGCAGCGTGCCCACAATGGCGACAGGGAGATGCCCCAAACCGCGCGCCAGATAGCTGAGCAACGCGAGCGACGCGTGATCGGCCCAGTGGAGGTCATCCAGGAAGAGCAGGAGCGGGGACTGGCGAGCCAGTCGCGTAATCAGCTCGAGGTACTGCACGAACAGCGCTTCGCGGGAGGGCGCGCCCGCCTTCTTCAGCCGGCCCTGTACCTCCGTGGCCGTCGCCATGGCCGCGGACAGCAGGTTGCCCACCACCGGTACCACCTGCAGCCAGTGCGGCGCCAGCTCCTTCAGCAGGCTCGAGATCGTCGAGCGGCTCACGAACCCGGCGGTCGATTCGTCCGACAGGTCGCGCAACGCATTGACGAACACGAGGTACGGGTCGCCGCTCTCGAAAGCCTGCACGCAGCGGCCCCGGGCTACCGCCAGCCCTGGCCACTTCGCCAGGCACTCCTCGATCAGCGCCGTGGCCAGCGTGGTCTTGCCGACACCGGCCGGGCCCTCGATGAACACCGCGCGGCCTGCACCACTCTCGATGCAGCCCGCCACCGCATTCGTGACGCGGTCCAGCTCCGTCCGCCGTCCGACGAAACCCAAAGGCCCTGCCAACTCCTCATTGCGTTTTGAATCAATGTATCAGGCGACGCCCCGGTTCGCCTACCCGCGCCTCCACCTCGCCTCACATGTGAGACGAAATCCGTCTCGAGATTTCCCATTCGGACCGCGGACTGCGTTGCCGGGGCTGGTTCCTGGGGCTGGTTGCTCGGGAGCGAAATGCCGCCCGATCCGCGAGACGGGCGGGTCGACGCGTCCTGCCGTGGACCCTCGAACACCAATCCGTTCCCAGGTGGCCAGCCCCAGCAATCAGCCCAGGCAACGAGGCTGATCCACAGCCCCGGCCCCGTCGCATTCCACGACTGGAGAGAAAACCGCGCCAGGAAGCCGTCAAAGTGGATGTGGACAGGAACACTACTTGCCGTGCTCGGCGCGTCACACCGATATTTCGCGCGCCGCACGTTCCCGAACCGGTTGCACGCCCCGGACGGTCGTAGACCGTCGGCAATGCATGGAATCATTGCTCGTGCACCGGGGGGCAGGGACGCCCCGCCGCGTACTCAGAACCTACTCCCCGAGGTTCCCATGAAGCCCAACGCGATGTTGCGCTCGGTCGGCGCATGTGTTCTTGCGCTGACAGCGACGCTGGCCGCGTGCTCTCAGGAGCGCGGACCATCCAGCCCGCAGTTCAGTCCCGCAGCCTCCCTGAGCCCTGGCACCCACAAGGTAGTGGTCACCGTCCTGGACCCGGATCAGAATCCGGTGCCCGGCGCCGTCGTGACCGCCGCCAACGTGGCAACCGGGGAATACGACGTGGAGCAGGCCGGTCCGCTGGGTCTCGCGGACTTCGAGCTCCCTGATGGCAGCTATCTACTGCACGCCCGCAACCTCAAGGACCCGGGTCCGATTCTGCCCGGCCTCGAGCAGCCGCTCGTGCTGGCCCCGCTCCCCGAAGGGTCGCCTCTCATCAACACGAGCGGCACACAGGGCGTGAACAACCTGGGTGTGCTGTACGACCCCAGTGCAGCGACAGGCTGGGTCCCGCTCGACCCACCCAACTATTCCCGGCTCGTGGTCAATCCCGGACTCGTGCTGTCCGGGCCGCCCGACACGCACAACATCACACTTCAGTTCATCCGCGGCGGCGCCCTGGACTGCAACTTCCTGGATGCGGCCGGTCATACGCTGACACTGCCCAGCACAGAGAATGTCTTCATCATTCTGCCGCTGACCGGGCCGGTGCCGCCGCTGCCGTCGTGGGCTTCGGCCTACGCCAATCTGCCGCGCGGCATCCTGCTCGGTGTCACCACGGCGCCCGCGGGCGCAACGAGCTGCCATTCTCGACGGTTTCAGCACCGGCACCGGTTTCGACGCGATCGTCGAGACCAACGCCGTGGCCCAGGGTGATCAGGGCAGCAACGTGTTCGTCGGCGACCTGCCGCCTGCGGGACCGGGCGGAACCTCGACAGTCAAGCTGATCAGCGAGCCCCGCCGCTCCAACATCGGCTATCTCCTCGACCCGCTCGGCGACAACACGGGCGGCGAGGATGTCGGCCTGACGACGTACGGCTGGGAGTTCAAGAACGGCGGACCGACCGACAACTTCATCCTGACGACGCGCTTCCGCGGCGCCGGTGACTACCTGTTCAGCGGCCACGTCGGCGCCCCTTCGCCGATGGACATCTCCGTGCGCGTGCACTGCGTTGTCACCGGCTGCACGCTGACTCTGGTCGAGCCGCGCACGCTCACCGGGATCCTCGTCACATTGGCCATCACCATCCCCGACAAGGTCGAGGGCAGCTTCACCATTACCATACCGCTGCCCGGCGTGGCTGCGCTCGACTTCAACATGTTCGGCGGACGTCCTCCACGATCCGACTCCGCACCGAACTCGGGACTGGTGCACGCAGTCAAGGGTGGCACCGGCAACACATGGGTCGTGCCGGACTGACACAACATTACAGGCGACCTTCTCCGTCCAGCCCCTGCCCGCCTCGACGCGGGCGGGGGCTGGTCGGTTTCGCTGCCCTGCTCGATTCTCGCCGATTCGCCGATCGCCCAATCCACCCGTCCGCCGGTCCCGCCGGTCCGCCAGTCCGGCGATCCAGCATCCGCGATCCCGACCGGCGTGCGTTCACGGCGGGCGTGCGACCACAAGGATCCCGGTGATACGCGGCACGGCAGGCTGACCGCTGGTGCTCCGAGTCTCCGAGCCGGAGGCGGCGCCGGGCGGTGGTCGCCCGGCTGCTCCGCGGCCCGCGCCCAGAGCCGCCTCCATGCCGTCGAGCAGCAGTGCGGTCGAGCCCGGGCGAAGCGCTGCGCGCGGCGGCCCACGAAGACTGTCCGCTGTGCGCTGCGGCCCACGAGCACCGTCCGCTGCGCGCGGGCCGGGTCTGCGCAGCAGCTCCGCTAACGCGATGTCAGTGCCGGCGCGACCACCTGCCGCCAGCGCCGCAAGCACGCGTTCGGCGCGCGCACAGAGCGCGGCGTCCGCACCGCCCGGCTCCACCGCCAGGCTGCGCAGCACGCGGGTGCGCAGTACCCACCGCACGCGACCCGCCGCCGCAGCAGCCGGTCGCGACCATGCAGCCGAAAACCGCACCACTGCCTGCGCCGCACGCATTGCAGCGGCTGCGAGCAAGGCATCCGGCATGGCCGCATCCGGGGCAGCGCGCGGCCCGGCTTCGAGCCCGCGCAGCAGCAGTCCGAACGCGCTCGTCCTGTCTTCCGTGACCTCCTGATTCGCCGACACCAGGCACCAGCGCAGCCTGCCGCGAACTTCCACCGCGGCCACACAGCAGGGCTGCCCGTCACCCGGGCCGGTGAGCAGCGCGACTTCCAACACGTCGTCAGGGTGGCCGGCACGGATCTGCGACTCCCGTTCTCTCTGCGACCGTTGATACGCCACGCGGAGCCGCTCCTCGATGGCGAGAACACAGTCTTCCTGCTCCTCCAGGTCGTCGAAGAGCGTGGCATCACCCGCGGCCAGTCGCCGTATCACGCGCGCAGCCAATGCCGGCGCCGGCGCGCCTGCTCCTTCCTCGGGCGCAATGAACGACTGCGCACTGTGCGTGCCGGCGTTCGCCTGGGCACCCGCCGCACGGGACGGCGGCGCGCTGTCGCGGCGTGCGCCACGGCGCCCCGTCGCGCGACGGCCTGATTCGCCGGCTGCGAGTGCCGGCAATACCCTGGCCTCAACGCCCACACCCGCCCGGATCGCCGACAGCTTCGTATTGAGGCGCTCGACCAGACCAAGCAGCGGTTCGAGGCCCGCACCCGGCAGGAAGCTGTGACAGCAGATGCGGGCGTGCGGCGATCCGAGACGGTCAATGCGACCGGCGCGCTGAATCAGTCGCACCGGGTTCCACGGCAGATCGTAGCTCACCACATCCGACGCATCCTGCAGATTGAAGCCCTCCGCCAGCACGTCCGTGGCAATCAGCACGTCAATGCGCTCCGACTCGCGGGGCGCCCGCCGACCGCTGGCCGCAGGCGAGAACAGCTCGATCGTCTCCCGCCGTCCTGCCCGCAGACCCCCCATCCGAGCGCCGCCGCCATGCACAAGCGCGACTCGAAATTCTCCGCGCAGCGATTGCCAGAGGTGCGTCGCGGTTTCGCGGTATTCCGTAAAGACCAGCGTCTTCCGCCCGGCCAGCTCGGTCCGGAGCAGCTCGCGCAGCGCGCACAGCTTGGGATCCTGGAGCAACGCGGGCCGCACCAGGGCCCGCAGACGTTGCAGCACCATGCAGTCCGCCGCGGCGCTCGCCAGCAAGGCCGTCCGATCGACGCGGGCGCTCGCTGGCGGTAACGCCAGGGGCAGGAACACCAGCTGTCCCTCGCCCCTGCTCGTGAGAGCGCGATGATCGGTGGCGCGCAACCGGTAGCCCGCCGCCAGCGCCTCGCTGAACGCACCGAGGTAGCGCTCCAGCGATTGCGCCGTGGCGTGCAAAGCAGCGACGCTCGATTCCAGACGCTTGAGCAGCACGCACCGCAGCAGCGCCGCAGTCGTGACGTGCAGGGCGTCACCATCGAAAGCCGCAAGCCTCAGGTCGTGCACGAGCTCGCCCGCACGTTCGAAGAAACGGGGAGCTACGACGTCCATGTCGTACAGCACGGCCTTTGGCGAAGCCCGGCGGGGAAAGCGTGCGGCGAGCGCGGGCTCACGGGAGAGCAGCAGGTGGCGCGTACGCCGTACCATCACGGCCGCAATGGCGGCGTCCAGCGGTGCCGGCAGCCGGCCGTCCGGCGAACGCGAGGCCGCCCGCAACGCGGCACGCAGGTCGGGTACGCCCATGTCCTCGAGGTCGCCATGGCCCAGAAACAGTCGCAGCAGGTGATAGAGATCGAGCAGCGAGTTGTTGACGGGAGTGGCCGACAGCAGTACCACCCGCGCGGACCGGGCCAGCCAGGCGAGATGCCGATAACGCCTGGTTAGAGGGTTGCGGAAAGCGTGCGCCTCGTCCACCACCAGCAGCTGCGGCGCCTCCAGCGCGGCGGTCCAGCGCCCCAGAGCAATCATGGCGATCGAAGCCCAGCCGAGCACGGGCCCGCCGTTCCCTGACGGCCGCGACGGCGGGCCCTGCGCCGCAGCACGAGCGCCGCGCCCGAAGAAGGGCACCGCATGCGCGCGTGCCAGCCGCCGCAGGTGAGGCGTCCAGTGAGAGCGAAGCCCGGCGGGCGACACCACCAGCACACAGGCAGCGCCCTCCGAGAGCGCGCTTTCGATGAGTGCAAGCGCCACGAACGTCTTGCCCATGCCCACACTGTCCGCGATCAGCACGCCTCCACGACTTGCCAGGATCTCCCGGGCCCGGCGTACGGCAGACTCCTGGAAGTCGGCAAGCGGGAACGTGCGCACTTCCTCACGTGCGGTCGAAAGCATCAGCACGCGCATCATTCGGGGACCCACCCCAGCGATTGGCGGATGCAGCACTCCCCGCGGAGGCTCCGAACTCGGACTGCAGCAGACGCAGCACCAGATCCCGCGCCGGGACCCGTCGCCACAATCCAGGCACTGGAGAGGCGGCGGATTCGGGTGCCGGTTTCATTGCGCAGCTGCCGCTCCTCCGTGGTCTTCGCGCGCCCTTCCCGCTTCGTTGATGCCGCTCCCGGCCACCACTCCGGCCAGCGCTTCGGCGACCACGGCCCGTATGTCGTGACCGGCCATCCACACGCGTTCAAAGCCCCGCCGCACCGTGCGGATGGAGCGACGGCCCGTCAACAGCGATGTCAGCAAGGGCCGGCGGTACGGGTGTGCCGCACCCAGACCCAGGTTGCCGATGAGACTGGCTGCGCCATCCGGGAACCACCTCGCCAGCGGCGGCCCGCCGGCGATGCAGAAGTCGGGCGTCCAGCGTTGCACGCCGGACGAGCGTATCTCCAGGCGCCCGCTGGCGAGAAAGCCGTGCAGCACGGCGAGTCCAGCCGCGTGCGCCGGCAGGTCCGCCGCGGCATCCACCGCATTGAGCAGGCCCAGGTTGTCGAAACCGGCGATCAGCACGCGCGCCGAACGCACGCCCACCAGGTCCTCACGCGCGAAGCTCAAGGCCGCTAACCGTATGTTGGAGACTGCCAGGTCGACGACGTGCGCGTGCCGCAGCAGAAAACGCAGCACCGCGCGCGCCCCGGGCGAGGCGTCGTCGTCGAAGACAAAGGCAGGGGTGGGCGAGGCGTGGCGCAGGACGGGACTCATGTTGTTCTCCCGGACAACCAGGCATCGAAACGGGCGAGCTGCTCGAGGTCCACCGCGGACAGGCCGTAGAGGCCCCCCACCAGGCCGTCCAGCTCGGCCTGCTCATCGGCGGAAACACAGCCGCGCTCGTGCGCGGCGCGGGAAAGCCCGAGCATGCGTTGCGCGTGCACGCCGTCGCGCCACGCGGCAGGCAGCGGCAGCACGCCCAGCACCCAGGCGAAGAAGCGGAAGCGCGCATCCTTCGCGCGCTCCGCAATGGTGCGCGCGAAGGTGCGCACGGGAAGGGAGTTCAGCAGCGCCGCCAGCAGCAGGGATTCGCGCTCGTCATGCGTGGCGATGAAGTACACGGTGTTGAGCGGGACCATCGGCTGGCCACAGCCCAGCGCAGTGCGCACCTCACCCGGCACCGCCACCGCCTTGAGCGTGTCGGCCAGGTCGTGCCACACGACTTTCGGACCGAGCGCTTCAGCGGACACGCGGAACACACTGCCCAGCGGGGTGCCCGCGCGCGTACCTGAGCGCTGCTCCAGTTTCGTACGATGACGCTCGAGGTAGGCAGCCAGACGGGGCGGCGGGGCGACGGCGCGACCCGTATCGTCGTGCAGCCAGATGACCCAGTGTGCAGGGCGACACCGCCACGCTGAGATGTCGCCACCACGCAGCAGCGGGCGCAGCACCGCGCTCTCGATCAGCGCCTCGTACTCCCTGGCCCGCCGGCCGCCACCCCGCCCGCTCGTGTGCCAGCCCTGCGCCCGGATCTCGGCCAGTCCGCCCAGCCGCGGCGTGACCTCGCGCACCAATAACACATTGTTAGAACCGGTGAAGATGCCCCGCCGCACGCGCAGCCGGCAGCCCAGCGGCGGGCCCGCTTGCTGCAGCCTGCGCAACACGCCGTTCACCGCGGGCGGCGCCAGCAGCCAGGGCGCATCCAGGTCGCCGGGGAACACCGGCAGACAGGCCGCATCCAGCACGAAACGCAGCGGCGGTGCGCCGCGGCGGTGCATGGCGATGCGCACACCCGGAGACGTCGTCCCGACCGCCGTCTCGGACATGCCGCGTCGCGTGGCGACGATCGCGGTGGTGAACGAGTCGGCTGCGAAGATGGCGTGCTGATCCAGCGAGTGATCCTCGACGAGCGACAGCCGCGTGTCGCGCAACAGCATACGCCGGGCGGGGCCGCCGTACAGCGAACGCAGCAGCTTGGCCGGCAGCAGAATGCCGAGCGTGCCACCCTCCGCCAGCGCGCGCAGCGAGCGCTCGAGGAAGAGCAGCGCGAGATCCACCTGCGCCCCCGCCGCCAGCGGCGCGCGCGCCAGCTGTGCGCCTCGCCGCCAGCCGGGATCGCGACACACGGCGTACCGGCGACGCAGCATGCGGCGCAGCGTCGCAGGCCAGCGATGCGCACGCACCCACGGCGGATTCGTGAGCACCAGATCGAAGCCGGACAGCGCGGCATTGGCGAAATGCACGGCAAACGAAAAGAAGGGCAGCGCGCTCGATTCGTCGATCGCCGACAGCAGCCTCCGCACCTGACGCACATTGGCCTCGACGCGCGGCAGCGCCGCCGAGGCCGCACGCGCATCGTCGCCGGGCAAGCCCCAGAGGTCGCGCTGCGCGGCGCGCACACGCAGTCCACCGACGCGATGCGCCAGGCCCCGCTGCACGGCCTCCAGCCACGCCTTCGCCAGCACGCGCTCGCCATTGGCCAGCTCGCGCCGCACGGTTTCGCGCTCGCCCGGCTCCGCGCCCACGTAACAGACTGCCAGGGACCCCAGCGCGGCGGCTGCGCGCCGCACTACCGGGTCCGCCGCGGCCGACCACTCCGGAGAGCCCGGTCCCTCCGCGGACAACACGTCCAGCGGATCCAGCAGCACGTCACCCTGGCGGATGCGACGATCGAGGTTGGGCAGCGGCGTCACCGCGCCGGCCGGCTGCGCGAACGTCAGCGCCAGCCAGAGTCGCAGTGCGCAGAGCAGCGCGGCATCCGACTGCAGGTCGACGCCGTGCAGCGATCGGGCGACAATGTCCCAGCGGGCGCGCACGGCATCACCGCCATCGAGCCGCGCGCGCAGCCCGCTCACGCGCGACAGCGCGGCCAGCAGGAACGCGCCCGAACCGCACGCCGGATCGAGCACGCGCAGGTCGCGCAAGAGCCCGGCGAGGCGCTCCCTCCCGACGCAATCGAGCGTGCTCACATCGCCGCTCACGACGCACGCAGCGCTCGCTTCACTGAGGCCCAGCCGGGTACCGATGTGTGCGCCCAGTGTCGCGGAGACCAGTCGATCCGCGGCGGCGGCAGGCGTGAAGAACGTGCCCGTGTCGCCTCGCCGCTCGCCCGCCATCATGCCCTCGAACACGCGACCCAGCATCTCCGGATCGATGCCCAGCGCCGCTTCGCCATCCGCCACCTCGTCGGCCGAATCACGCGTGGTGAAGCGATAGCGCTCGAGCAGCTGCTCGAAGACACCGAGGGCTGCGTCGTCGCCCAGATCCAGCCGGGGATGACGGTGCTCCACCGCCGAGCGCTCGAAGAGGCCGCCATTCAGGTACGGCAGATCGCCCAGCGCCTTCGCCGCTGCCGTGCGCTGCTGCGGCCGCGTGTTCAGCGCACCGAAGAACAGCGGCTCCAGCACGCGCCGGAAGAAGGTGCGTCGTCGCGATCGCCGCTGCTGCCACCGGCGCACGAGATTGGCCAGGAACGCGTCGTCGCCTGCGAGATGTCCGCGACGCTGCAGGAAGTAGAGAAACATCAGGCGACAGAGGAACAGCAGGGCCAGCTGCTCGCGATCGCCTTTCGCCTGCGCCGGTACGCCCTGCCACGCCGCTGCGACACGGGCACGCTGGGCGCGGAAGTCCACGAAGAAGCGCACCGTGACCCGGGAACGGTCGAGAGCACGCGCAAAGCGCAGGACCAGCGCGATGCCGCCTTCCTCGGGCAGCGCGATCATTTCCTGCAGCGCTTCCAGGTCGGTCGCGCGCACGGCCTGTCGCTCAATGGTCAGATGGCGCAGCTCGCCTTCGAGGCCGTGACACGCCACCGCAATGCGCCGGCACTGGGCGTCCGTCACCAGCAGCAGATGCTCGCGTTCGCCGTCCGCGCGTCGTACGCGCTGCGACAGATCCGCCACGCGTGAGGGCGAAGGCTCCGCGGCCAGCTCGAATGCCAGGACCAGCATGCTGCCGCGCTCAGCGAGCGCCGCGAACCAGCGCAGGTCCGCCACGTCCGCGACATCCCATGCGCCATACTGCTCCGGCGCGATCGGCCGCGCCTGCGCCTCGAGCCCCAGAGCCGCCACCAGAGCCTCCAGCACATTCCGGCCACCCGGCGCGTGCAGCGCCGCCTCGAAGATTCCCGCGTTGTTCACGGCGCCAAGAAAACGGCGCACGCGGGGCGCAAGAATGGCGAATTGGGACGACGTGCGTGACGGTGACTTCCAGGCCGCGTACCGTGCCTGTCATGACGAGAGGGAATGTCGTGATCATCGCCGTTGGGCTGGCGGCACTGGCGTGTGGCCGGACGGGCGACCGCCGGCTGACACGGGATTACCAGCGCTGGCGCAGCTGGGCAGCTGCTGGCTTCGGCTGATCACTGCCAGCACGCGGAGGATCGCCGCTGCGCCGACGGCCGGCTACAACAATCTCGCCGGCACCCGCTTCGGCGATGTGAAGAGCGTCGTCGCCTCAGCCCTGCAGCAGGTGCAGCGCGCGCTGGCGGCACAGCGCGCGCCGGGGCACGACGCGACCCTCACCCGCTGCGCAGCACCTGCCAGTGAAGCACGCGCGCCGCCCCGGACCGGCGCGGGATGCCCTTACCCGCTGTTAGCCATGATGGTGGTGATGGCCGTGATGTTGGCGATCTCCGATACGGATGAGTAGTGGTTCAGCACGTTGACCGGCTTGCGCAGGCCCACGAGGATGGGCCCGATCGAGCTCGGCCTTTGCCAGGTGCTGGATCAGCTTGTAGGCAATGTTGCCGGATTGCAGGTCCGGAAAGATGAGGACGTTGGCGTCGCCTACAATGGCCGAGTGCGGAAACGCGGTCTCGCAGATCTCGGGCACGAGGGCCGTGTCCGCCTGCATTTCGCCTTCGATGACGAGCGATGGCTGGCGGGCGCGCGCAATGGCAGTGGCTTCCTTGACCTTGCGTGCGTGCGGGTGATCGACCGAACCGAAGTTGCTGAAGGAGAGCATCGCCACCTTCGGCGTCATGTCGAAGTAGTAGCGCGCGACATTGGCGGCCATGAGTGCGATCTCGGCCAGCTCATCCGCGGTCGGCTCGATGTTGACGGTGGCATCGGCCACCACCAGCACGCGGTCCTTGAGCACGATGCAGTAGACGCCGGCGGTGCGCGTGATGCCCTTGCGCAGTCCGATGACCTGGAGCGCGGGACGGATCATGTCCGGATACGAACGATTCAGGCCGCACACCAGTCCATCGGCTTCGCCCATGTGCACCATCATGATGCCGAAGTACAGCGGATCGAGCATCAGGCGCTTGGCTTTCTGCGGGGTGATGCCGGAGCGCTGGCGCAGTGAATAGAGCTGCTCGGTGTGGAATTCCAGTTTGTCGGAATCATGCATGTCGACGACTTCGACGTGATCGAGATCGAGGCCCAGGCTGCGCGCGGCCAGCCGCACTTCCTGCGGGTTTCCCACGAGCACGGGCTCGGCGATGTTCTCGTCGACGATCATCTGGCAGGCACGCAGCACTTTCTCTTCGGTGGCCTCGGGAAAGACGACGCGCCGGCGCCGGCCGCGACGCGCCTTCTGCACGATGCCGCGTATGACCTGGTGGCTCTTGCCCAGGATGCGGCGTTCGAGCGCGGCCACGTACTCGTCCCAGTCCTCGATGAGGGTGCGGGCCACGCCGCTCTCGATGGCGGCGCGCGCCACGGCGGGCGCCTCCCAGGTGAGGACGCGCGCATCGAACGGCTTGGGGATGATGTAATCGGGACCGAAGGCGAAGCGTTCGCCGCCGTAGGCGTTGATGACGGCGTCGGGCACATCCTCCTTGGCGAGCGCGGCCAGGGCGCGGGCCGCAGCGATCTTCATGGTGTCGTTGATGGCGCGGGCGCGCACATCGAGTGCGCCGCGGAAGATGAAGGGAAATCCCAACACGTTGTTAACCTGATTGGGATAGTCGGAGCGGCCCGTGGCCATGATCACGTCGGGCCGGGCCTGCTTGGCGGCCTCGTACGTGATCTCCGGGTCGGGATTGGCCATGGCGAAGACGATGGCCTGGTCGGCCATGGAGCGTACCATCTCGGGCGTGACCAGGTCCTTGCTGGAGACGCCCACGAAGACATCGGCACCCTCGAGCGCATCGCCGATGGTGCGGCAATCGGTTCTGCACACGTACTTCTGCTTGTAGGGATTGAACGACTCGTCCCGCCCTTCGTACAGCACACCCTTGGAATCGGTCATCAGCACGTTGGCCGGATCCACGCCCAGCGCGATGTACATGTTGGCGCAGGCAATGCCTGCCGCGCCGGCCCCCGCGAACACGACCTTGATGTGGGAAATGTCCTTGCCGGTCAGCTCCAGTGCATTCAGCAGTGCGGCACTGCTGATGATGGCGGTGCCGTGCTGGTCATCATGGAACACCGGAATGTCCATGGCGCGTTGCAGCGCTTCCTCGATGTAGAAGCACTCGGGCGCCTTGATGTCTTCGAGGTTGATCCCGCCGAACGTGGGCTCCAGGAGCTTCACGCAGCGCACGATTTCTTCCGGGTCTTCGGTGGCCAGCTCGATGTCGAAGACGTCCACGTCGGCGAAGCGCTTGAAGAGGACCGCTTTTCCTTCCATGACGGGCTTGCCCGCGAGCGGGCCGATGTTGCCCAGTCCGAGAACGGCGGTGCCGTTGGTGATGACCGCGACCAGATTGCCGCGGGCCGTGTAGTTGAAGACGTTGCTGGGGTCCTGGTGGATCAGCCGGCAGGGCAGGGCTACGCCGGGCGTGTAGGCCATGGAGAGGTCGCGCTGGGTAACACAGGGCTTGGAAGGCACGACCTCGATCTTGCCCGGTCGCCCGCCGTTGTGATACAGCAGGACTTCGGTGTCTCGAATCACAGTGGATGCTCCCCCACATTGGTTGACGGAAACAGCGATTGTAAGGAGCGCGGGCAACGCGCAACAGGAGGGCGAGGCGCGGCCGACCCGGAACAGGGTCAGGCGACAATGCAGGGTCCGCGTACGGGCGCATGAGCCAATGGGTGTCCTTGAGGGCAGGCTCACCGGTTGCCGGCGGCTTGCGCCGGCACCGGCACAGCCTGTTAATTGAGCAGCCCCCCGGTTTCCGAAGCGGGAAGGGAGGCGTTGTGTCGGATATCATTGTTCCCGAAGAGCTGCGGGTTCAACGCGGAAAACCGGAGGACCCGGATCGCGCTGCCCGCCGGCAGGCCTGGGCATTCCTGGGCTGGACCGGGTTCGTGCTCGCGGGGATCGGTGTCGCCGCCATCGGGGCGCCCCTGCTGGTCACCCTGTCGCCGCACGACGGAGCCTGGCGCTTCCGCAGTGCGGCCGCCGTACTGGATGGTCTGCTGCTTCCGACGGCCGGACTCGGCCTGTTGCTCACATCCTCCATTGCCACACGCCGGCTGTCCGCCGTGCGGCTGCTGACACTGCTGTTTCTGCTGCTCGCACCCGCCATGGCGGTGGTGTTGCTGGTGCTGTACTCGGGACAGGAAGCGATTCTGAACCAGGCGGCAAAACAGAGTGCGACGGCGCTGCTCAACGCGCGCGGCACGATTGCCAGGGGCACTGCACAGAGTGCGCTGTTTGCCGTGGGTTTCCTGGGTTTCGCCTTTCTCGGCTGGAAACACCGGCCGCGCGACTGAGCGTGGCGCCGGTGGCTGGCCCGACGTCGGGTTCACGCGTCCGTGTGCGGCAGACGCTCTGGCAGCGGCACGTGATCTGCGCCGTGGCGGTGCGGCGCCATGACCGAAGGGGCGCCGCGGGAGGGCCTGCAGCCATTGCATCGACTGCGGCTCGCCGCGCGGCCGCAGGAGCGGAGGAGGAAACGGAATGCCCTGTCTGATTGTGCTCTTTGCACTGATTGCGCCTCGCCTCGTCATCGTGCTGGCGTGGCTCCTGTCGAATTTCTTCGCTGGTGTTTTCCCCACGCTGCTCTGGCCGGTGCTGGGGTTCATCTTCCTGCCCACGACACTGCTCTGGTATGTGTGCGTGCAGCACTGGTTCGGCGGCAGCTTCAGCGGCGCCGTGCCCATTGTGGGCATCGTACTCGCGCTGCTGATCGACGTGTCGCCGGCCGGTGGCCGCAGAGGCGGGAAGAAGTGAGGCACACGGGCACGGCGCGAAGCGGCGCCGCGCGGGAACGAGCGCAGTGAGGCCGGACAGCGCACGGCTGCAGCGCGAGATCGCGCTCGTCACGGCCCTATACTGGATCTGTGTCGTCGTGCTCGTGCTCGCCATCATGATCTGGGACTCGAAGCGCGTGTCGGGCGCAGCCCTGGCGGGGGTGCTCGCACTGCTGCTCTTCGCGCGCCATCGCTTTCGCTGTCCGCTGTGCGGCGCGTCCGTGCTGAACGCGCCCGCCAGCGTTGCCTGGGGCTGGATCACGGGACGCAAACGCACCTGTTACCGCTGCCGTGCCGAATACGACGAGGCGCTGAAAGCCACGCGCGAACGAGCGCGCTGATGCCGACCCGTTCCAGCTCATGCACAACTAACCCGAGGCGGAATCCATGAAGGGGCAAGCTCTCTGTCGCCGCTGCCACGCCGCCGTGGCTGCCTCTGCCGTCATGCTCGCGGCCGCGTGTGCGCACCCGGCGGGTCGCGCCGGCACCCGCCTCAGTCTCCTGCCTGCCGGCGCGCGTGGCTTGCCGGGCACCACGGCGCCCGAAGCTTCGGCGGGGCTGCCATTCGAGAACCCGGCGCGCGCTCCCGTGCGCAGCACGCATGGCATGGTGGTCTCGGCCAGCGCCATTGCCAGCGAGATCGGCATGCAGGTGCTGCGCGACGGAGGCAATGCCGTGGATGCGGCGGTCGCCACGGGATTCGCCCTGGCCGTGACGCATCCCACCGCCGGCAATATCGGTGGGGGCGGCTTCATGGTGATCCGCTTCCCGGACGGACGTGCGACGACTGTCGATTTCCGCGAAAAAGCGCCAGCGGCGGCGACCGCGCGGATGTTCCTGGACAGCACCGGCCGGTATTCCACGCGCACGCATCACGACAGCTATCTGTCCGTGGGAGTGCCCGGCACCGTGGCTGGTTTCGCGAAGGCGCAGGGCAGCTGGGGCAAGAGCGCATGGAAGCGACTGGTCGATCCGGCGTACCGGCTGGCAGCGGGCGGCATTGTCGTGTCGCCCGTTCTGGCGCGCTCGCTTTCGAGTGCGCTGCCTTCCATGCAGCGCTTCCCGGCGAGTGTCGCGGCCTACTCGAAGCGGGGCACACCGTTCGAAGCAGGCGACACGCTGCGCCAGCCCGATCTCGCGCGCACGCTGGGCCGCATCCGTGATCAGGGCCGCGACGGCTTCTACAAGGGCGAAACCGCGCAGCTGCTCGCGGCCGAGATGCGGCGAGGCGGCGGACTGATCACGGAAGCGGACCTCGCGCAGTACGAAGCGAAGGAGCGCGCGCCGGTACGCGGCACTTATCGCGGCTATGAGGTCATCAGCATGGCGCCGCCCAGCAGCGGCGGCGTCGGCATCATCGAGATGCTCAACATCCTGGAGGGCTACGATCTCAAGGCGATGGGCAGCATGTCGCCTGCATTCGTGCACTACGTGGCGGAAGCCATGCGGCGGGCGTTCCGGGACCGCGCTCACTGGCTGGCGGACCCGGACTTCGCCGCGGACATGCCGCTGGCCCGTCTCATGAGCAAGGCGTACGCGGCGGAACAGCGCAAGACGATCGACCCGGAGCACGCCACGCCTTCGTCCGTGGGTGACATCGCGGTGGCGGACGGTCATGAGAGTCCGGAAACAACGCATTACTCCGTCGTCGACAGCAGCGGCATGGCGGTCAGCGTGACGTACACGCTGGAGCAGGGCTACGGCTCGAAGATCGTCGTGCCCGGTGCGGGCTTCCTGCTCAACAACGAGATGGGCGACTTCAACGCCGGCCCGGGCCTGACGGATGAGACCGGACTGATCGGCACGGAACCCAATCTGGCGCGGCCCGGCCAGCGCATGCTCTCCAGCATGACGCCCACCATTCTGGCGAAGGACGGCAAGCTCTTCGCCGTGGTGGGCAGTCCGGGTGGCCGCACCATCATTAACACGGTGTTGGGCGTCGTGCTGCAGCTGGTCGATTTCGGCATGGACGTGCAGGCGGCCGTGGATGCGCCTCGCCTGCACCACCAGTGGCTGCCCGACCGCCTGGCCATCGAGCAGGACGGCGTGACGCCGGCGACGGTGCAGGCGCTGGAAGCCATGGGGTACACCGTGCGCGTGAGCGGAAGACAGGGTGCGGCCCACTGCATCATGATCGATCCGCGCACAGGCGAGCGCGTGGGCGCCGCCGATCCGCGCGATCGCGATGCGGGCGCCGTGGGCTACTGAGTGAGCACCGGCACGACAACGCCGCACTGCCCCGCATTCGCCCCGTGAAGCAGGCGGCGGGCGCGGCGGCCACGGCAACGGGAGACGTCGCCCGCGATGCGAACGGCGGATTGCGCCGCGTCATCCGTGTGCGCGACGGGCTGGCCGTATCTGTCGGCATGGTCATCGGTGCGGGCATCCTGCGCACGCCCGGGCTCATTGCGTCCTACCTCGGCCACGCGTGGCTCATCCTCGGTGTCTGGCTGCTGGGTGGTATCATTGCCGGCCTGAGTACACTGCTGTTAGCAGAAATGGCGGCGGCCATGCCGGCCGCGGGCGGCAAGTACGTGTATGCGCGCGCGGCATGGGGCCCGCTGGCGGGATTCGTGGCGGGCTGGGCCGAAATCCTGGTGTCGCGCGGCTTCTCGGGCGCGTCCAAGGCGGTGGTGATCGCCGAGTACACCATCTCGCTGCTCGGGCATGGCGATCGCCGCATTGTCGCCGGCTTCGTGGTGCTGTGCTTCGCCCTGCTGCACCTGGGCGGGCTGCGTGCGGGCACGCGCTTCCAGAACATCACGACGATCGGCAAGATCCTGGTGCTGGGCGGCATTGCCGCGACGGGCATCTGGGCGGGCAGCGCGCGTGGTTTTCACGAATCCATGACGGTGCAGCCGCGCTACGCCGGCCTGCTCGGCCTGGCGCTGGCGTATCAGTCGGTGTCCTTCGCCTATTACGGGTGGGAAGATGCGGCGAAGATGGCGGAAGAGGTGAAGGATCCCGGGCGCTCGCTGCCGCGCATCCTGCTGGGTGGCGCGGCCACGGTGGCCGTGCTCTACCTGCTGATCAATGTCGCTTTTCTGAGCGCGCTGACGCCGGCACAGATGGCGGGCTCGCAGAATGTCGCGCAGGAAGCGATTGCCGGTGTGTTCGGCAGCGCCGCGGGCAGGGTGGTAACCGTGTGCGGGCTGCTGATCCTGCTGAGCAGCTTCAATGTGAACTTCCTGGCGACGCCGCGTGTCGCTTTCGCTCTGTCACGCGATGGACTGGCGCCTGCAGCGTTCGGGCGTGTTTCCCGCCGCGGCACTCCCGTGGCCGCCATGCTGTTCATCGCGGCGGTGATTCTGGGGCTTTCCGTGACAGGCGCGTTCGAGTGGCTGATCCGCTTCATGATGCTGGTCGCGATCACCGTGGACCTCGTGGTGCTCGCGGGATACTTCCGCCTCCGCCTGCGTCAGCCGGAGCTGGCGCGCCCCATGCGCGTACCCGGCTGGCCCTACCTGCCCGCCCTGGCGATCTTCCTCTATCTGCTGGTCCTGGCAACGATTGTGGCCACACAGCCGGGCCTCGCGCTGGGTGGCTTCGCCATGCTCGCAGGCCTGGTGGGCGCAGGTCTGCTCGTGCGTCGCACGAGGGACGTATCACTCCCGAAATAACGCACAAACCATTCGGCCAGGCCGCGCGTCATCTGTCCTGCACGCAAGGCTGTCGCCGGGGTTGCGAGGTGTCGGGTCCTGCGGGGTTGCCCCGGCATGGTCGTGGGCACAGCCCCGTGATATATTGTATACCGTTCCGGCGAACCCGGCGTCTGCCAATGGCTTGCAACGAGCCGTCGGCGGTATTGCAGGAAGCCTCCGGCAGTCCGCTCAGGCCACGGCGCGAAGTGCGGTTTCCACGGAGAAGCGACTGTTCACGTTCAGCTTCATCATGACGTTCTCCGTGTGCCGTCGGGCCGTGTGGGGGCTGATCTTCAAGGCCTCCGCGATTTCGGCGTTGGACCGCCGTTGTGCGAGCAACATCGCGACGTGTGTTTCCTTGTGCGTCAGGCGATAGCGCTCCCGCAGGGCGCGCTCGTTGACGTCGTCAGCGGCAAGCCGTTCGACAGAAGCGACGGGAACGGGATCCGCTCCGTCAGCTGGCGGCAGCAGATCCACGACGAGTCGGAAGCGCTCTTCACCAACCGCGAGGAGGCGGATCATGGCGGGACCTGTCCGTCCTGAACGGAGCGTGGAACGCGGCAGGCTGGCGACGATCTCGCGGACCTGCTGCTGGATGATTCCCCGTACGTTGAAATCGGAATGGTCCTGATCCTCGTAGGTCGGATGGAAAGCGATCATCGGTTGCTCCTTCGCAATTGTGTTGGAGGAATTGGATTGGTTCGCCCGTCGCTATCGAACTTGCACTTGACCCTTACCTGCCTATCACCCGGGTATTACGCGGCGCACGGAGGGCGGCATGAACTCACGTGACGTGATCCGGTTACGGCTGCTGGGCGTGCCCCAGCTGGAAGGATCCGGTCAGGACGTATCCGCAGTCCTGGCGCAGCCGAAGCGGTTGGCTCTGCTCGCGTGGCTGGCAGTGCGCCACGACTGGGTGCAGCGGGATCATCTGCTGGGACTTTTCTGGAACGACCTGGACGAGGAGCGAGCCCGTCGCGCGCTCAGCCAGGCGCTGCACTTCCTGCGCACCAATCTCGGTGAGGGCTCGATCTGCGCGCGCGGTTCGAACGAAGTGCGCGCAGGCGCTGGACTCTGGTGCGACGTGGGGGCGTTCGAGGCAGCGTCTGCGGCAAAGAACTGGGAGGGCGCGCTCGAGCTGTTCCGCGGCGATCTGCTGCAGGGCATGAGCGGCGTGCCCTCGACCGACTTCGAGCACTGGCTCGATTTCCATCGCAGCCGGCTGCGCCGGCTGGCAGGCGAGGCGGCGGCATCGCGGTCGGAGGAATGCTTCCGGGCAGGCGACCTCAACGATGCGCTCACCTGGCAGCGACGTGCCTACGGGTTGCGTCCGCTGGATGAGGCGACGCTTCGCTCCTACCTGATGCTGCTCGACGAAACCGGCGACGCGGCCACGGCACTGGCGGAGTTCGACGCATTCCGCGTCCGCCTCGCGTCGGAATACGAGATCGAGCCGGCGCGCGAGACGGTAAAGGTGATCGACCAGATCCGGGCGAGGCGGCCCGAGATCCTGCGGCGAGATCGACAGGTCGCAGGTCCGCCGCCGGCTCCCCTTACCGGTCAGGCTGTGGACTCGCTGGTGGTGCCCGCGACTCCGGATGAGGCGGCCAGCTGGACTCGGTACCTGTGGGAAAAAGGACGGAAGCGTGAAGGTCGCCCGATCGTCCTGGCCGGCGGCATCGCGCTGGCGGCCATTGCATGGATGGTCTCAGGAGCCAAGCCGGCGGGCCTCAAGGACGCGCGCAATTGGCCTGCGAACAGAGTGGCTGTGGAGTTCTTCGATGTGCGAGGCGACACGTCGAAGCTGGGCGCGTTCGCGGACCAGCTGACCGAGGAGATCATCGAGCACCTCAGCAAGATCAAACAACTCAATGTGGTCTCGTCACGCGGCGTGCGGCCGTTCCGCCGTCAGAATGCGCCGCTCGATACGATTGGCGCGCGCACCAGGGCGCGCACGCTGATCTCGGGCAGTGTCACGGAAGCGGACGGAACGAAACGCATCTACGTCCAGCTGCAGAATACGGCTACCGGACTGGTCATCGGCGGCAAGTACTTCGATGTGAAGGATGGCGACAGCGGCTTCTTCCCGGTCATCGACAGTCTCATGGACGAGATTTCCATTGAATTGCGGCAGGAGCTGGGCCAGGCGATACAACTGAACCGCTGGGAATCAGGCACGGGCAGCCGCGAGGCATGGGACCTGGTGGCGCAGGCGCACGAGTATGACGCGTCCTTCGAGTCGTACCTGTTTACGGACGTGAAAGTCGCGGAAGACGCCATTGCGGAAGCCGACAGGAAACTGCAGCGCGCGATCACGCTCGACCGGAACTGGATTCTGCCGCACATTGTGCGCAGCCGGCTGGCCTGGTCCATGGCGTGGCTGTGCGGCAAGAAATGCCCGCCGGACGAAACCGTGGAATGGCTGTCCCGGGCCGTGCAGTACACCAACGATGGCCTTGCCCTCGAGCCGGAGAATCCTCAGGCGCTCGAACTGCGCGCACGCATTGAGTACAACCAGGTGCTGATGGGATTCAGTCAGGACACGACACTGCTGGACAGGGCTTTGAAGGATGCGACGAAGGCGGCAGGCAAGGACCCGACCATGGCCGGTGCATGGAGCACGATGAGCTCGGTAATGGCGGATCGCGGCGATCTGGAGCACGCGCAGGCATATGCCGAGAATGCCTACAATGCCGATGCCTTCCTGGCTGACCGCAACACGATTCTCAACCGGCTGTTCGAGACCGCGTTCGATCAGGGACGCGATTCGGCGGCGGCGGCATGGTGCGAGCGGATGCAGTCATTGCCCGGGGCGCGCTGGCAGGCGGCCAGCTGTGCGCTCAACCTGATGGCCTGGGCCAGGAACGGGCAGCCGGACCCGGTGCGGGCCGCGAACATTGTTCGCAATGCGACGACCAAGCTCGAGGATCCGGCGGACAGTGCCATGGCGAGGGGCCTGGATCTGCAGCTTGCGGCGGTGGAAGCGGCAGCGGGAAGGCGTGACGCCGCAGAACGCAGGTTGAAGCAGGAGCAGATGAGGCCGCACCGTGACGAGCTGATTCCGCAGAGTGCGGCGGTGCAGGTGCTGCTGCATTGTCCCGAAGAGGCACGCAGCGCACTGATAGACTACATGCGTGACGTTCCGCAGACGCGACTGTACCTGATGCGCAAGCGCTGGTTTGCTTCGCTTCAGTTGCGGGAAGAAGATCTCAATCGGCCTGCTGACACATCCGGGAACGCAGTACACTGACGGCAGAAGTACCAGAACACGGGTGATCCCCGGCACATGGCCCTGGCCACATGCCGCGGATCACCCGCGCTGCATTGATCAACGGCAGATCCAGTGGCCGTTCATGAGGTAGCACTCGCCCGGGCCGTCGTCGTACGTCTTGGGCTCGAGGGGCGAGGCGCTGCATGCGGCCGCGATCGAAACCAGGGCCACTGCCAGCAGGAACTTGCCGATCCGCAACACGTTGGTGTTCTGCATGGTGGTACCGCCTCCTCAGGGGTGTGCCTTACGGCACAGTGGTCAGATCCGCCATTGTTAGCGGATCCAGGGGAACGTTTTGAAGTCGTGTGGGCGTCGCAGGGTCATCCGGTCGCCAGCACGGTATCGGACTGCCCATCACGCCCGAGCGTATCGTCGGTCAGTTCGCCATGGAGCACGCGCATGGGGTCGATGCGGTGCTTCTGGATCCAGCGCGCGTACGCGGGGAAGCCGGCGCGGCTTGCGAGCTGTTGCGCAATGCACGCGTAACGCAGCGCCCACTCGATGGTGCGCGCCCATGCGCGCGAGACCACCCAGCGGGTTTCGATCATCCCGAGAATGGAGCGGGCTTCCTCGCGTGTAAGACTGACCGGGCACTCGAAAATCGCCGGGGTGGCCGTGAATTCGCGCAGCAGCCGCTGTGTCTCGGGCCGCAACAGGCTGTTGGACTCGGCGGTCAGGTGCGCGGGTGTGGTACGCGCGTGCCCTTCCGGACGGCCGCCATCCCTGCCGTTCGCGTGATTGCCGTTTCGCGCGCGCATGTAACGAGGTTCTTCCGGGTCGCGATCCATGTTTCAGCGCTGCCCTTTCAGATGAGGCCCCGGGCCACTTCGTCGGCGGACTCCTCGGCTTCTTCCTGGGCCTCGAGGAATGCGTCGACGACGCGCGGATCGAAGGCCTGACCGGCTTGACTGCGAATGAACTCAATGGCGCTGTCGCGGCGCCATTGTTCGGCGAAAGGTCGAGCGCTGGTGATGGCATTCGAAGGCATCGACCACTCGCACGATGCGGCCAATGAGTGGAATGGATTCGCCTTCGAGCCCGGGCGTGTAGCCGGTGCCGTCCCAGTTCTCGTGGTGATAGAGCGCGATCTCCTCGGCCATCTGGAACAGCTTCGTCGAGCTGCCGGCGAGGATGGTTGCGCCCAGTGTGGTGTGGGTCTTGACGACATCCATCTCCTCGAGCGTGAGCGGCTCCTCCTTGTCCAGGATGGAGTCGGGAATTCCGATCTTGCCCACGTCGTGGAGTGGAGCGGCGAGGCGAATGGTCTCGACATCTTCCGTCGCGAGACCGAGCAGCAGACCGATCAGGCCCGACAGGTGACCCACGCGGTGCACATGCCCGCTGTAGGGGTGGTCCTTGAACTCGGCGAAGCGCGCGAGGTGACGCGCGACTTCGACTTCCGTCGCGTCCGCCCTGGCCGTACGCACGCGCGCCGCCGACAACAGATCGAACCCCTGGCGACGGATCGACGTCAGCTCGCTCACGAGCAGGGCGATGTCGTCGGGGCTGTGGGTGTCTTCGAAGAATGCCGGAAGCCCTTCTTCCAGCGCAGTCCGCTTGAGCGGCGCTTCCGGCCCGGGCGAGAGCACAATGAAGGGCAGGAACTGATCCTCGGGAACGCGCGCGTGGATCTGTTTCATCAGGGACAACGGGTCCATTTGTTCGAGGGCGGATTCCAGAACGACGATATCGGGCGCCAGTTGACGGAACGAAGGTAGCGCCCGCCGCGCGTCATTCAGGATCTCGATGTTGCGGATCCCGACTGCCTGCAGCGCCTGCTGCAACGGCCGCGCACTTTCCTCATCGTGCGCAACGATCAGGACACGGCTCTCACCTGCTGTCCCGATCGCCCGGCTGGTCCGCGTCATCGATCCCCCGTACGGATTCATGCGTACCGGCGCAGGGTTCGCCGAACGCCCCGCCGGAGACTAGAAACCCAGGCTTGTCATGAGCTGTTATCGCCACTCCACGATACCGACTGTCGGTCGGGCGCGGATGGGTAATCTTCACCTAGGAAAAAGTCCTACAGGGGAGAGCCGGCAGCGAGCGGGGTTCAGGCAGTGTCCGACCGCAGTGCGATCAGGCGATCCGGATAGTCGGTGAACATGCCATCAACGCCCAGCTCGAGCAGCCGGCGCATCTCAGGCTCGTCATTGACGGTCCAGGGGTGAACGACGAGGCCGAGCTGGTGCGCTGCCGATAACAGCGAGCCATCCACGCGCTCCTTCGCCGGACCGATACCGTACGCGTACGCGGCAATTCGCCCGAGTCGCAGGCGCTGCGTTGCCTTCGGTTCCCGGCGGTGCAGCAGCTGCACCAGCGGGATGCCCGGGTCCATGTCATGGATCAGACGCAGACTCCGGCTGCTGAAGGATTGTACAATCACGCGATCATCGCCGGAAAAACGAGGACGCAAGTCGTGCGCCGTCAGCAGGCGCAGCAGCTCGCGTTCCATACCGGGCGCCGCGGCCGGCTTCTTGGTCTCGATATAGTAACGTGCCCGCTCCTGGTAGCGGGCTAACACCTGGTCCAGGGTGGCCAGTCGCTGCTGTGCGTAGTCAGGCCTGGCGCGGTCCGGGTGTGATGCATTGAACCAGGAGCCCACATTGCAGTCGACGAGCTGCGACCACGGCTGCGCGCGCACGGCGCCGCGGCAGCCAGGCCCGCTCGCCGTGCGGTCCAGCGTCTCATCGTGCAGCACGACGAGCACGCCGTCCGCCGTCATCTGCAGGTCCTGCTCGAGGTAATCGGCCCCCATCCGGAGCGCGAGATCCCAGGCGGCGAAGGTGTGTTCGGGCGCGTATCCCGATGCGCCGCGGTGCGCGATCACGGAACACGGTTGCGGGCCGCTCACGTGCTGCGATCAGCTGGCGACGACGATACGCAGGCCGCGATAAGGCGGTGTTGCCTGGAGCGGCCCCGCGCTGCGGTCCGCGGGTTGATCCGCACTGCCGCCCGCCAGCTCGCCGCCATGCTCGCCCGTCACCCATTCCGCCACATTGCCGCCCAGGTCGTACAGCGCGGGACTGCCGGAAGCGTCGCTGCTGGCGCCGGCCTCGCGCAGCAGCGGCGAGGCGCCGGGCAGCGTGGCCAGGAGCGCGCGCAGCCGAGCCGCATCATCGGGGTTCACACTGTAGCCGGCCCACCAGTCCAGCGTATTGCCGCCACTGCCGCCCAGCGCGGCGCGCTCCGCCTTTGTTGGCAGGCGGTATGCGATGCCGGTCTTCTGCGCCAGCCAGCGCACGTACTCCTGTGCCCGCTCGAAGGTGATGCCGCCGGCGGGATAGTTGTCCGTTCCGGGGCTCACGACATACGCGGGATCGAATTCGTGCCACTGGGCGCGCGTGACCTCGAAGCGGCCCGCCTGCAGTTTGCCGCGCGCCACAACCTCCGGCGCCAGCACTCCGTTATGCAGCTCACCCAGGCGGGCGCCATCGCGGCGGGCATCGCGCAGGCGCAGCAGGCCGGCTAATGGCGAGTTATCGGCGAGTGCCAGGTTGCTGGTGTCAGGACGGCCCCAGAGATAGCGGTCCAGCCAGCGCATCTCTTCCTCGATCTTGCGCCGCTGGTGCGCCAGCTGGCCCAGGCCGTGCGGCTCGCCCGGGAACAGGACCAGGCGGGTGGGCACGTGACCCAGCTGCTGCAGCGCGCGGAAATGGCTCCAGCTCTGACTGGGCGGGACATTGCGGTCTTCCGTGCCGGTGAACAGCAGCGTGGGCGTGCGCACGCGATCCAGCTTGAAGTACGGGCTCTTCTGGATGTAGAGCTGCGGATCCTCGAGCGGGCTCTTGCCGAAATAGTAGTTATCGAAGGAAGCGCCAAAGTCGACGTTGCCCCAGTCGCTGATCCACTCGACGTCGCCGGCGCCCACAATGGCGGCCTTGTAGCGCTGCGGATCGGCGACATTGAGCGCGGTGGACAGGATGGCGCCATTGCTCCAGCCTGCGGTGGCAATGCTGTCGGGGTGCACGAGCCCGCGCGCGATCAGCGCATCCGCGCCTTTCTCGAGGTCGGGCACTTCCAGGTCGTAGTAGCGACCGTTGCCGATGGACTCTACCCAGTCGAGGCCGTAGGAGGAGCTGCCGTGATAGTTGGTCTTGAGCGCGAATGCGCCCTTCTGCATGTACAGCACGAGCGGGTACGCCCAGCTGGAAGTCCAGGCATCGCGATCCGCGCCGACGGGTCCGCCGTGAATGCTCTGGATGAGCGGGTAGCGTCGCCCTTCCTGGTAGTCGAACGGATAGTAGAGAATGCCCTCGACACTGTCGCCGCGCGCGCCCTTCCAGTGCACGACTTCGGCGCGTACGGCGTGCTTCTTCGCGAATGACGGGTTCAGCTCCGCGAGTCGCTTCGGGCCGGTGATGCGATTGCCTTCGAGCGTGGCGACGAAGGGCTGAGGCGGCGTCGTCGCACTCGACAAGTTGTAGGCAACAGTGCGGCCATCGTGGGAAACGGTCCAGCTGGTGAAGTGGCCGGCGGGCTCGCCTTCGATCCACGTGCGCGTCCAGCCGTTGCCATCGCCGTCATTGCCGGGACTGGCGCGCGTGTAGCGTGCGGGCTTGACGCGCACGCCGTCCTCGAGCAGCGCGACAAAACCATCGGGCACGACCTCGAAGCCACCCAGCTCGCGCGGCCATGCCAGGTCGATGGGCTCGAAGCGATCGGCAGCGACGTCATAGTAGCCGAAGCGTTCGACACTGGCGGAGCGGTAGATCGGGTGCGTCGAGTAGGCGTAGCCGATGAAGATGCCGCGGCCATCGCGCGTCCACTCGGCTTCGCCCGGCACCACGCGGTACTGGCGGCCGCCGAGGTTGACGGGCTGGTGCAGGATCTCGCGGCGCTGACCGGTCGCGAGGTCGACAATGAAGGAGTTGGGCGGCTGCTTCTCGTCATAGCCGTAGGAGAGCGACACAGTATTGCGCGTGAGCGCGTGCGTGCCGTCCTCGGACAATGTCATGGACTGGACGGGATCGTGGTTATCAGTGATCCTGCGGATCGCCTTGCTCTCGAGTGCCAGCGACCAGAGCCGTACGGGCGGGTTGTCCAGCGTATCTTCGACCGCGTAGGCCGTGTCCTCGCGCTTCTTCTTCGCGCGGTCGTACTCGCTGAGGGCCTCCTGCGCGCTGAAGATGAGCGTGTCATTGCTGCTGCCTTTCCATTCGAACTGGCGGAGGCCGCGCAGTGTGGTGGTCAGCGGCCATGCCTCGCCGCCGTCCATCCGCATGGCCCACAGCTGGCTGCCCGCCGCATCCGGCGACTTGTCGGGCGCCTCGCGCGACGAGGTGAAGACGATGAGCTCGCTGTTAGGCGAGAACTGCGGCGAGCCGAAGGCATCCTTGCCGTGCGTGAGCGCCCAGGTCTCGCCGTCGGCAATGCGGGTGATCCACAGGTTGGAGAAGCGACGCGACTTTTCGCGGTCGAGTTCCGACTTCGTCCAGACCACGAAGCGGCCGTCGCGGGAAATGTCGAAGCCGCCGGCGGACTCCGCGCCCAGGATGTCATCCATGGTCCAGCGGTCAGGCGAGGTGTTTTGCGCCGTGCCCGTTGCGGGCAGCCACAGTGTGCAGAGGGAGATTGCGAGTGCTGCGCGCAACGTGGCAGTCATGGGCTCCTCCGATCAGAGATCGCGTCGGCGGAAGCTGGTGAAGGCGATGGCGATCAGCAATGCTGCCCACAACACCGCCGCGGCAATGAGCAGGCGCGAGTCCAGCAATTCCACGGGCGGACGACCTGCGCGTGCCAGCACCTCGTTGCGCTGCGCCAGTGCCTGCGGATCCCACTGTACGCGCTCGACCAGCGCATTGAAGACGGCGGTGGGCAGGAAGCTCGCGACTGAAGCCAGCACGCCGCCCGCGCTGCGCAGTGCGCCGCCGATGAGGCGTTCGACGAAGACCGCGTACAGGAAGAACACGCCAATGGCGGAGCCGGGCGCACGCACATTGGTGGCAATGAGCAGCGCAATGGCGCCGTAGCCCAGCTGGCAGAGCAGGAGACCGCCCATGAGGCGGAGATCGGCGCCGCGAATGAGAGGCAGCGTGCGCGGCGCATCGGGACCGAGCGCCGCAATGCCGGCGCCCATGCCCACGAGCAGAATGAAGAAGAGCAAGGCGACCATGGGCACGATCAGCAGCTTGCCGGTGAACCACTCTTCCTTGGAGAGGCCGTCGATCACGTTCTGCCTGGCCGTGCGCCAGCTGAACTCGTTGGCGATGAGCAGCACGAGCAGGAGACTCAGGAAGAAGAGGCTGATCTGCGCCGGGTCGCCCAGAATGTCGTTCCATGCCGCGGGCAACGCGAAAGGCATTGGCTGGCGCACGCGGATGGACGCGAGGTGCCGCTGAATGAAGGCGAGGCTCAGGAGCGCGAGAAACGCGAGCATCGTGACGCGGAAGGGCAGGAAACGCGTCATTCTTGATGGTTTCGTTCTTCAGCAGGATACGCGCGCTCATGCGGCACCTCCGACGGGTTGCGGCAGGGCATCACCGGTCATTTCGATGAACACCTCTTCGAGGCTGCGCTGGCGGAGCGCGAGGTGCGAGAGATGTACGCCGTGCGCGGCGGCGAAGGCGTTGAGCGAGGCGAGGTCATCATCGCGCAGCTCTACCATGACCATGTCCTCCTCGAGCGCGGTGGACACCGTGGCGGGATAGTCGGCGACAATGCGACGCAGCGTTTCCGGGTTGCCGCCGCGAATACCTGCGATCACGGTGCCGGCGACGATCTCGCGCACACTGGCCTGGCGCAGTATGCGGCCCTTCTTGATGATGGCCACGTGTGTGCAGGTGCGTTCGACTTCCCACAGCAGATGGCTCGAGAGGAAGATCGTCTTGCCCGTGTCGTGCAGGCGCAGGATGATCTCGCGGATTTCGCGCATGCCCTCGGGATCCAGACCGTTGGCCGGCTCATCGAGTATGACCAGCTCGGGATCACCGAGCATCGTGGCGGCGAGGGCCAGGCGCTGCTTCATGCCCAGCGAGTAGGTGCCGAAGCGGTCGCGGCCGCGCGTGCCCAGGCCCACGATGTCGAGCACTTCGGCAATGCGCGCGTGCGCGACGCGTTTGACATTGGCGACAATGCGCAGATTGTCGCGGCCGCTGAGGTACGGATAGAAATTCGGTGTTTCCAGGGTGGCGCCCACGCGCTGCCTCGCCAGGTTCAGGCCGCGTCTGCTTCCCTGCCCGAGCAGGCGGAAGCTGCCGGCGCTGGGCGTAATGATGCCCAGCAGCATGCCGATCGTCGTCGTCTTGCCACTGCCGTTAGGGCCGAGGAAGCCGAAGATCTGGCCGGGCTCGACGCAGAAGGAAACGTCGTCCACCGCGAGCTGCTGGCGAAATCGCTTGGTGAGGCCCGTGGTCTCGATCACGCTCATGGCTGTCCGCCTGCTGGGGTGGGGCAGGGACCGTGCGCCGGTCATGGCGGTGCGCAGCGACCGTGCATGGATTCTGACTGAACGGACGGCCACTGCTTGCGGTTTCAGGAATGCGCCGCGCCGGGGCCGCAGCGATGCCAGGCGAGGATGAGGCGTGCGTGGCGGGTGGTGTGCGGCAGGTCAGGAGTGCGCGTCGCAGGCGGGCGACGCGGGCTCGCCGGCGGAGCCGTTCAGCGACTCGAGCAGTCGTTTGCGGAAGCTGGAGCCGCGTGCGAACCAGGTGGCAAGCACGGAATTACGGCGCTCGCGGCCGATACTCGACCGCGTCATCAGCGTGTCGCCGGATTGGGCGATGTACGTGACGCGCAACGAATCGGCGCGGAAGCGATAAAGGATCTGATCGCCATCGTGCAGGTCGCGGTTCTCGAGGAACGAGTACCAGTCGGGCAGCGACGCACGAATGGAGCGGAAGGTCGTGTCGGCGAGGAACCCCGTCTCGGCCGCGTGCTGCAATTCATTGGACATGCCGCTCAGGAAGCGCCCATAGGCAAGATCGCGCAAGATGCGGATGCGGGCGGAAGCGTGCGACGCAGCGAGCACGGCGCGCGCGATGGAGTCCGCGGCAGGCGCGCGACCGGCGCGGGGCGCGAGTGTCGCGACGCGCGCGGCCGTGGACGCATTGAGACAGACGTCCAGCATGAGCACGTCCACCTGGAAGATGGTCTTCTCGAGCACCATGTGCATATGACTCCAGGCGGCGGATCCGAGCGCATTGGCATTCTGCGCGCGCAGCGGCAACGGACACACGAGCAGCGCGAATGCGGCCAGTGCGCGGACCGCGCCGTGTGAAGCAGAGCGGCCGGCGCCCGGTCCGTCGCGATGGCAAACGAATCTCATGGGCGCAGCCTGCGCACGAGTCGGACCTCGATGGCGTGCGTGCGGAAGCCGAGCTTGCCGTTGACGCGCAGCATGGCGGGATTGCCGCTGGCGGACTCGAGCTGCGTGATGCCGTGCGCGCGTGCGTAGTCGAGCACACGAAGCTTGAGCGCCGTAGCAATGCCGAGGTTGCGGAACTGCGGGTGCACGCCGGTGCCGATCGAGCGGTTGGCACGTCCCAGCCCGGTGAAGCCCACGTAGCGCGCGTCATGGCGGGCGACGAACAGAGCCTCCGGGATCACGTGCCAGCGGTTCAGCATTTCGCGAACGCGCTCCGCGGTGAGCGGTTCTCTCGGACCGCCCGGATCCGGATCGGGCCATTCGTCACCGGCCGCATCATAGGCCTCACCCAGCCTGCCCCAGAAGTCGCCGTCGCCGTGCATCAGCTCGGCCTGCATTGTGGTGATGGATATGCCGTGCACCGCGAGGCTGTCCTCGATGTCCGCGGAGTCCGGCGTGCCGGCGCTTTCCAGGCGCAGCGACATGCAGTGCATGCGCATGGTCTCGCGGAATCCCCGCCGCTGCAGGAACTCGAGAGCCGCGGCGTTGTCGCTGCCGGCGCGGGCCTGCAGGGTGGCCGCATCCATGGCCTGCGCAGCGGTCAGCAGCTGCTCCAACAGCATGTTACCCAGTCCTCGCCGGCGCTGTCCGGGTTCCACGACCAGGTCCATGCGGAACTTGTGCGCACCCGTGTGCCAGGCGCTGGCAAGGGCGATGACATTGCCTGTCGTGTTCAGCGCCACGCAGCGGTACCTGCCGGGCTGCTCCTGCTCCGCTTCCCAGAGGGAGGCCTCGGGCAACCGATCCGGCCAGGTGCGGCAGAACAGCGACGCGGCGGCCACGCGCTGCGCGGGCGTGAACGAAGCAATGATGGACGGTGAGACGTCGCCTGCAATCATTTCCTGCGCGGCTGCAGAGTTCACGCGCCGCGCCGGACTGGCGAGCGCGGGCGCATGCGTTTGGGTACCATACCCCACCGGAGGCTTGCCAGCCACGGCGGCTCGCGTCCACCTTGGCACGAGGGCACGGCGCGGTCACCGGCAAACGCGGGTGGTAACATGCGGTTGTTATCGGTCGAGCAGGCGGCGCAGCAGGCGAGGCTCGCACTGGTGCGGTTCCCGTTCGCGCTGCTGTCCGCGGTGCTCTGCGCGCTGATCGCGCTGGCGATGATCCAGTCGCCGGGCACCGACAGCGTGCTGCTGCGCATGCTGCTCTCCGCGACCCTGGGTCTGCCGCTCTTCACGGCACTGGAGGCACTCGCGGAGCGGCGAGGCTGGAATACCCGCCTGCGGCTGGGCACGGCGGCGGGTGGCGTGGGCGTGCTGCTGCTGTTCCGGTTCGCGGCGGGGAGCTGGTCCGACACGCTGCTCTGGACGCACTACGTGCAACTGGGTGTAGCGCTGCACCTCATGGTTGCGGTACTGCCGTTCGGCGGCAACACCACGCTGCAGGGCTTCTGGCAGTACAACCGCGTGTTATTCCTGCGCTATCTGCTCGCCGCGCTCTATACCGTGGTGCTGTTCGCCGCGCTGGCGCTGGCGCTGCTGGCGCTCGACCATCTGTTCGGCGTGCACGTGCGCGACCGGGCGTACGAATGGCTGTGGGTACTGCTGGCGTTCATCTTCCATCCGTGGTTCTTCCTGGGCGGCATGCCCGCGGACCTGGCCGCGCTGGAGCAGCGCAGCGACTACCCGGGCGGCCTCAAGATCTTCGCGCAGTTCATCCTGATTCCGGTGGTGAGTGTCTATCTGCTGATTCTCACCGCGTACCTGGTGCGCGTGATCGTGACGCACACGTGGCCCAGCGGCTGGATCGGCTACCTCGTGTCCGGTGTGGCCGCGGCAGGGACACTGGCGCTGCTGCTGGTGCACCCGTTGCGCGAGCGTGCGGACAACCGCTGGGTGGATGTGTACGGCCGCTGGTTCTACGTGGCGCTGCTGCCATCCGTGGCCATGCTGCTCATGGCCATCGGGCAGCGCATCAACCAGTACGGCTTCACCGAGCGCCGCTACTTCCTGTGCGTGCTGGCGGTGTGGCTGGCGCTGATCGCGCTGTACTACGGTGCGAGAGGGTCGCGCAACATCCGCATCATCCCCGTGACGCTGTGCCTGGTGGCGCTGCTGACAATGGCGGGTCCGTGGTCCGCGTACCACGTGTCGGCCACCAGTCAGGCGACCCGGCTGCGCGCCATCATGATGCGCAATGGCCTGTTGGTGAACGAGCAGGTGGTACGGGCGACGAGGGACGTACCCTGGGAGGACCGGCGCGAGATCAGCGGCACCGTGCGCTACCTGACGCGCACGCACGGGCAGGCGGCACTGGCGCTGGCCTCGCCCGAACTGCGTGCGGCCGCGGCGCAGGGACCGCCGGAACCGGAGAAGGGCCTGGAGGACCCCATCGAGCGCGCCGTGCTGGACCGCATGGGCGTGGCCTACGTGACGCGCTGGCAGGCGCAGCCGTCCGAGTACCTGACGTTCTACTCGGACCCGTCCGGCGAGCCCCTCGATGTGGCCGGTTACGACGTGCTGCTGCGCACCAGCCTGGCGCGGCCCTTCAGCCTGCCGCTGGGCGGGGACTCGCTCTCGTTCACGTACGACACCTCGCCGCCGCTACTGCATGTGACGCGCGGCGGGCAGCCGGTCATGAGCGTGGCAATGTCGTGGGTGCTGCCGGCGCTGGAGGAGGCGACCCGGGCGACGCCGCAGCCGGGCAGTCACGGGATGGCGCCCCTAACGCTGAGTTTGGACAGCGCGGGGGTGCGGGTGCGGCTGCTGCTCACGAGCATCACCGGTCGCAAGACGGAGGCTGGCGGTGTGGAGCTGACGCTGCTGGAGGCGGTGGTGCTGGTGGGCCGCTGACTCTCGGACCCCCTTGGCGTTCTTGGGTTATGGCCGGAATTGACATGGCATGTAACAATCCGGGATGCCGCCATGCGGATCGGGGATGCAGGGAATAGGAAAAAGAGGCATGAACGTGGACAGGAACGCTTGTGACATGAGCGGAGGAGCCAGGAGCTCGGCAGGTATGTATCAGACGCCACGAATGCCAAGACGGTCCGGGGCGATATTACGCCACACTCTCGCATGCACGTGGCTCAGCCTGCTGCCCGCCGCCGTGCACGCGCAAATGCCGGACAGTGCGCTGCTGCGGGTGCTGCGTGAGCGGGCCGCGCCCACGCACGCGGCGATCGTCGTGGGGCGGGTCGATGGGGCGGGATCGCGCTCCTTTGTCGCGATCGGACCGCTGCGAGCGGGTGGGGTCGCGGCGGACAGCACGTCGCTGTTCGAGATCGGTTCGATCACGAAGGTGTTCACCGCCACGCTGCTGGCGGACATGGCGCTGCGGGGTGAGGTGGCGCTGGGGGATCCGGTGTCAAAGTACCTGCCGGCCAGCGTGCACATGCCCGTGTATGACGACCACCCGATCACACTGCTCGATATCTCGCACCAGAACTCGGGGCTCCCTCGACTCCCGAACAACCTGCAGCCGAAGGACCCCACGGATCCATACGCGGACTACACGGTGGCTCAGCTGTACGCGTTTCTGTCGGGCTACACGCTGACGCGCGCGCCTGGGGCGCAGTACGAGTACTCGAATCTGGCCGTCGGACTGCTCGGACACGTGCTGGCGCTGCGCGCGAACATGAGCTACGAGGCGGTGCTGAAGCAGCGTGTGCTCGAGCCGCTGGGCCTCACACACACGATCATCACAATGACACCCGCCGCCGGCGCGCGGCTTGCCGTCGGGCACGACGCGAGCGGGCGCGAGGTGCCGAGCTGGCATTCTGCCGACACTCGCGGGTGCGGGCGCGCTGCGCTCGAACGCGACGGACATGCTCGCATTCATTGTGGCCAGCATCACGCCGGACACGACAACCGTGCTGGGCCGGGCCATGGCACGCACACACCAGGACCGCGAGCCGACCGGGAATCCCAACCTGTCGGTGGCGATGAACTGGCACGTGCTGCGCGTGGGTGATCACGAGGTCCTGTGGCACAACGGCGGGACTGGCGGCTATCGCTCGTTCACCGGGTTCGACCCGGCGACGCGCATTGGCGTGGTCGTGCTCTCCAGCGCGAACGCCAGTGTCGACGACATTGGCCTGCACCTGATCGACGCGAAGCTGCCGCTCGCCGGAAGCGGACGCTGAGATCGGCGCTGCGGCTCACCGCGGCGGGATGCTGCAGGCTGCCCGGTCACACACCGCGATCATCCCGTGCATATCACGGAACGGAGAGCGACCGGAAGCCCCATTGTCGCCTGCTTCGTGATGTTTTCGAGAAGACGATGGCGTCTGAGGGACTTCCCGAGTCGTCCACTTCCCTCGTACTAACCGCGTGTTTCACCCTGCCTGCACGGCCATCCGCTCCCGCGCGCCTCGGCCAGATCGCGGCCCGCGCCTTCGCCGGTCACTGGACCACCATTACGCTGACGGGAGTGTCGGTCGCTGCACCCGAGGGGTTGACGCAGGAGACATTGACGAACAGGTCGCTCACGCCGGTGTTGCCCCACGCCGTAATATCGCAGACGCGATCCGTAGTGATGAAAGGGGATACCAGGACCGTCTCGGTTGCACCCGGCGGTCGGCCGAGGCCCGCGAACACGATGTGATACTGTCCGGTCGCCGTCTTGCGCGACTTGACGGAACCCCCCGAGGAGTTGATCAGAAACGTGGGGTCGGTGTTGTAGTCCGTCGTCGTGTTTGGAAGATGGGCGTAGGCGAAACCGAAGCGCATGGAAGGCCGTCCGTGCTGCAGCCAGAGCATGCTGAACGGCGCGTCGCCCGGGCCGCCGCCCAGCTTGGAACAGTTCAGTCCGAGGCCAGCGTTCGGTCGATCGTAGGCGATGAGCCGGCAACGCCTGGGCCCCGTTCCCATGGCAGTAACCTGGATTGCCGCCGGTGCTGCGACCCACGCGGCCTCGAGTCCCTTCAAGTCCATCGCGTACTGTCCCTCCGCGACGCGACCCTCGAGGACGTTGCCCCCGGTCGAGTTCCGGGTTGTGGCGGCGCTGTCCAGCACGAACGTGCCGCTGTCCGGCATGACAACGGCGAAGGCGAGGGGCGCCGTCTGGCCGAACGCCCATGCGCCCGTCGCCAGGATGGTGAAGCGGCTGTCGATGGGCGTGCCATTGGGAGAAAAGCAAGCCACGGCGACACGCAGATCCAGACCACTGGCATCCCAGAGGTCCGGTTTGCAGAACGTGGGCGATGTCGCGGAGTAGCCGCTGACCTGGACGTTGTCGCGCTGGCCGGGTGTCCGACCCAGCCCCGCGAAGCGCACCGAGTACAGGCCGACGGCAGTCCGTGTGATCTCGATGGTGCCGCCGCTCGAGTTGTACCGGTTGGCAGGATCGGGCACATACGGGCTCGCGGCGGTCGGCTGGTCGGCAAGGGCATACGCGAAGCGACTGTCGTCGCTGGCCACGCCAACGGTAGCCGTTCCCGTCGTGCCATTGACCTCGGCCGAGATCGTCACCGTCCGTCCGGCGATACGGGCGACCATCTTGCCGTGGTCGTCTATGGGAAGCGCAGAAGGGTCGCTGCTCCTCCAGGTGACGGGTCGTCCATTATGAGTCTTGCCGTCATCGCCCTGGGCGTCGAAGGTCGCCTGTGCGGAGTCACCCAGGAGAAGGCCGGCGGGCGCGATGACCGTGACCGACACGATTTTCGGTGCGCCCAGGATCCCTGCCACCGCGCCGCAACCGGCGGCGGCCAGAGCCGTCGCAAGAACGGGAACCAGTACTGAACGCGCCATGACTACCCTCGCCGTTGAGGGCGTACGCCGGCTTGCACGTGCCCAATCATACCACGGCGGGCGAGAGCCAGCGAGCGGTGGTACAGGCTCGACGGCTCAGGCTCTCCCGACGGCCTGGAGTGTGTGACGATTCTCGCCGCCCTGGCGGTGGGTGACGCATGCGTTCGGCTGCATGATGAGCACCTCAGGAACAGTCCCGCTCGAAGTCGCCGCTGCACGCGGATCGGCGATCCGTGACTCGAGTCCCGCGGCCGCAACGAGGCCGACCCGGTCGGCCGGATCGAAGACCCGCCCGGGGTGCGCCGGTCGAACGTGTATTCCGAGAAATCATCCGGTCATTGCAGTGACGCGGCTGGATCCGCGCCAATGCCGCGTTAGTGTGCACCAGCGGGCGTCGCCGACTTGCTCGCATCACGGCAGGGGGTTAGCTCCAGAGCCGGTGCGCGCGGCAGTGGTGCGCGGGTCCTGCGACGGGAGGCGTGGGTGAGCGCGAGAACCGAAGCGACGATGCCGGCGGGTGACCACGCGCAGGTCGCGCCGGAGGCAAGGTCCGGGCTGCCGCCCTGGACGCAGTCGGAGCTGCCCGTGCCGCCCTCGCCCAGAGGCCTGGGCTGGATCAGCGTGGCCGGGCCGGGTGTGATCGTACTAGGTCTCTCGATCGGCAGCGGCGAGTACCTGCTGGGGCCCACCGCCTTCGTGAAGTACGGGCTCGCGCTGCTGTGGGTCACAGGCATCGCGGTATTCCTGCAGACCATCCTCAACACCGAACTCGTGCGTTATGTGCTGGCCACCGGCGAGCCCGCCTTCACGGGCTTCATGCGCACGCGCCCGAACTCGACCTTCTGGGCCTGGTTCTACGCGCTGCTCTACTTCCTGCAGACGGGCTGGCCGGCATGGGCAGCTACATCCGCGGGCGCGTTCTTCTTCCTGTTCACGCAGCGGCTGCCGGCAGCGGCGGATCGAAACGTCGTGTACCTGATCGGCGTCGTCGCCTTCCTCGCCTGCGTCAGCGTGCTGCTGATCGGCCGGCGCATTGAGCGCACGCTCGAGGTGCTCAACTGGATCCTCATCATCGGCATCCTGGGCGGACTCACGCTGTTCTGCGTTGCGTTCGTCGCGCCGCACACATGGGCCGCGGGTATTGCCGGGTTCGTCGGATTCGATACGACGACGCACGCCTTCAATCTGCTGCCGCAGGGCGCGGACTTCATGCTGATCGGCGCGTTCGCAGCGTACTCCGGTGCGGGCGGCACTTCCAACCTCACGCTCGCCAACTGGGCACGCGACAAGGGCTACGGCATGGGCCAGGTCGCGGGCTACATCCCCGCGGCGGTGGGGGGCAAGAAGGTGAATCTCGCGCACGGCGGTTTCACCTTCACACCGGATGCGGAATCGATGCGGCACTGGCGAGGCTGGTGGCGCATCGTGCGCGTGGATCAGTGGTGCATCTTCTTCATCGGCGCACTGCTCGGGATGCTTCTGCCGGCGCTGCTCTATGTCTCCTTCCTGCCCAATGGCCAGGACATTCGCGGCCTGGGCACCGCGGCCGCGCTGCCGCAGGCTGTCGCCGCGCAAGCGGGTCCGCTGCTCGGCTTCATTGTCGCGTTCATGGGCGCGTGGATCCTGTTCAAGACGCAGCTCGATGTGATGGACGGGATGAGCCGCGCCATCACCGACATCCTGTGGACGGGCAGCCGTCGCATCCGCGCGTGGCGGGGCGGTGATGTGCGCGTCGTCTACTACGGTGTTCTGGCGCTGATCGTGATGTGGGGCATCATCGCCATGCGGCTGGCACAGCCCATCGTGCTGCTGCAGCTGGGCGCCAACATGGCGGGGATCGTGATGATCATCGCCTCCCTGCACCTGCTCTACGTGAACACCCGCCTGCTGCCGCGGCCGCTGCGGCCGCCTTTCTGGCGGCGTGCGGGTCTGGTGGCGACGGCGCTCTTCTACGGTCTCTTCGTCGGGCTCTGGCTGCACAGCCGGTTCTGAGAAAGCGTCGCCCGCTTGCCTGGGCGGCTGCGGCCTGCACATATTCGCCAACCCCAGCCCCCGCTGGGAAGCCCGGACTGAACACCCCCACGCGCATCGAGCCTGGCCGCGTCCGCCGGCTCGCTTCAAACGGAGGCCACATGACTCGTCCACGTGCGTTCCCTGTGGCGCGACGTGTCACCCGCCGCGCGCTCGCACACACGGCGGTCCTCACACTGTTCGTCTCGCCGGTGGTGCTGTCGGCGCAGCAGAGCACGGGCGGCGCCAGCACGCAGGCCGCGGGATGGGCGGAGCAGATCATCCAGCAGGAGACCTACGCGAAGCCGCCGAAGGAAATCCTGGATGCGGTGATGGCACCGCGTTATCTGAACGTGTCCCTGGGCAACCTGAGTCCGGACCGGCAGTGGTTCCTGCACGAGATCAGCGACGGTCCGGTGCAGATGCCGCTGTTCTCGAAGCCGTTCCACGACCTCGGTGGCGAGTTCATCGACTACAAGGGCAACCGCGATCGCAATCTCACGATCCGCAGCAATGTCGGGATCGAGATCATTTCCGCGAAGGACGGATCGAAGCGCGCGATCCAGATTCCGCCGGGTGCGCGTGTGTCGAATGCGAAGTGGTCTCCCGACGGCAGGAGCATCGCGTACTTCGTGCTGGGCGATGATGCCACGCACATATGGGTAGCCGATGCGGCGACGGGAAAGTCGCGGCAGGTGACACGCACCTCGGTGCTCGCAACACTGGTGACCGACATTGATTGGACCGCGGACAGCAAGCGTGTTGCCACGGTACTGGTGCCGGACAACCGGCCGGCGATGCCGGTCGAGCCGGCGCAGCCGATGGGTCCACACATTAAGGTGGCGGAGGAATCCGATCGCAACCGGCTGCGCAATTACGCGAGCCTGATGGCTACGCCGTACGACCAGGCGCTGCTCGACTGGGATGGCACGGGCCAGATCGCGCTGGTCGATGTCACCAGTCGCGTGGTCACGAAGTTCGGCGCGCCCACCATGGCCACGAGCATCGACTTCTCGCCTGATGGCCAGTACGTGCGCGTGACACGCATGGTCAAGCCGTACAGCTACGTGGTGCCGGTCGCCAACTTCGGCACCGTCGAGGAAGTGTGGGATGCGTCGGGCAAGGTGCTGGCGCAGCTGAACAAGCGCGAGCTGAACCTGGGCGTGCAGGCTGACAATCCGGTTACGGCGCCGGGCGCCGGCGGACCGGGTGGCGACGCCAACCTGCAGCGTCGCGAGATCTCGTGGCGCACCGATGGCAAGGGCCTGACGTTCCTCGAGCAGGAGGCGTTGCCACCCGGACAGCAGGACACGGCGCAGTCCGATGACATGGCGGGCGGCCGCGGCGGGCAGGGGGGACAGAACGGTCCGCGGCGCAAGGATCGCGTGATGCAGTGGCTGGCGCCGTTCGACAATTCGCCGGCCAGTCTCAAGATCGTCTACGAGCAGGACACGCGCATGCAGGGGCATCGCTTCTCGCCCGACATGAGCGTGCTCTTCTTCACCGAGCGGCAGGGTCCTGCCACGACGGAAACCGCACTCTACCTGAGCGACACCAGCCACAAGTACACGCTCGCGAAGTACCGCACGGACGACATCTACGCGAATCCGGGCAGTCTCGTGGCGGCGGCCGGCACGGTGGGCGGTGGGGGTGGTTTTGGCGGGTTCGGCCGCGGCGGCGGCGCGGGTACGGGCGCGGTGCTGCTCTCGAGCGACGGCTCGAGTGTCTACTACCAGGGCATGCAGTACGACAAGGACCCGCTGCAGGTGGCGCCCCGCTCGTTCATCGACAGGGTCGCGATCCGCACGGGTCAGAAGACACGGGTCTTCGAGGGCAATAACAACGGTGTTTCGGAGAGCGTGTCGGCCGTGCTCGACAATGATGCATCGAAGCTGGTGCTCTCGCGCGAAAGCCCCATGCAGGTGACGCAGCAGTTCCTGCACGATGGCGGCCGCGATGTGCAGCTCACGCAGAACAAGGACTACACGGCCGATCTCACCAATGCGCATCGCGAGGCGTTCACGGTGGAGCGGCCGGATGGCTTCAAGTTCCGCGTCAATGTGATGATGCCCGTGGGCTGGCAGCAGGGACAGCGGGCGCCCGCGATGTTCTGGTTCTATCCGCGCGAGTACGCGGGCCAGGAGGAGTACGATCGCGGCGCGCGCACGTTCAACAAGAACGCGTTCCAGAGCTTCAACATTGCGTCGCTGCAGTTCCTCGCCCGGCTGGGCTATGCGGTAGTCGAGCCGGATGCGCCGATTGTCGGCGCCACGGGCGAGATGAACAACAATTACGAGAACGACCTGCGCAACAACCTGGCCGCGGCCATCGATGAGCTGGACAAGCGCGGTCTCGTGGATCGCTCGCGCATTGGCATTGGCGGTCACAGCTACGGCGCGTTCTCGACGGTCAACGCCATGGTGCACACGCCTTTCTTCCGGGCGGGCATCGCCGGCGATGGCAACTACAATCGCACACTCACGCCACTCGGTTTCCAGAACGAGCGGCGCGATCTGTGGCAGGCGAAGGATGTGTACCTGTCGATGTCGCCCATGCTGTACGCCACCAACCTGCAGGGCGCATTGCTCATGTATCACGGCCTGCACGACCAGAACGTGGGCACGGACCCGATCAACTCGCCTCGTCTGTTCCAGGCACTGAACGGGCTGGGCAAGACCGTGTCGATGTACCTCTACCCGTATGAGGATCACGGCCCGGCCGCGCTGGAGACGCGTCTCGACCTGTGGGCGAGGTGGACGGCCTGGCTGGACAAGTACGTGAAGAATCCGACCAAACCCGAGCCCAAGAAGGTGACGGAGAACCAGCCGGACCGCTGAAGACAGGAAGGCAGGACAGCGGCCGGCGGATCGCAGGTGGCCGGCCGCGCGGCGGGGCTCAAGAACCGCCGCGAAGGTGCCGAAGCACTCGACGGGAGCTGTACGCAGGAGTGCACGGGGACGGAAAGGGCAGGGCACGACCTCGAGCGGGCCCGCTCCCGACCGTCCCCGTTCCTTAACAACCCGTTAGAGTGATGGGCTGCCTCACGCTGTTCGCGCTGCCGTTTCTGGGCCTCGGCCTTTTGTCGCTGGAGCGGGCCGTGCACGAACTCGCGCACGGTCGCGATCCGCAGCGCGTGGCCCTGGCGTTCGCGGTGGGCGTCGCGTTCACGACGGCGGGCGGCGGCCTGCTCGTGCTGGCCCGGTTCGGCCGCAAGCGGGAAAAGCAGTTGACGCAGCTCAAGGCGGAGCATCCGCGCGAGCCGTGGTTCTGGGATCCCGGATGGGCCGAGCGTCGCATCCGCAGCACCGAGCGCGCCACCACGGCCGGCGCGTGGGCCCTGGCCATCCTGTGGAACTCGGTCTCGTCCCCCATCCTCTTCCTGCTGCCCGACGAGCTGCGCAAGGGCAACAAGCCTGCCGTCATCGGGCTGGTGTTCCCGCTCGTGGGCGCGGGCATGATCGTGTGGGCGATCCGCGCCACCCTGCGCTGGCGCCGCTTCGGTAACTCGGTATTCGAGCTGGAGACGCTGCCGGCCCCGGCAGGCGGCGAGCTGCGCGGCAGCATCATCACGCGACTCGACCCGCCGCCCGAGAGCGTGCGGCTCACGCTGACGTGCGTGCGCCGCTACAACCGCACCAACGACGACAGCGCCACCGAGAACGTGCTGTGGCAGAACGAGCAGCGCGTGCACGGAGATGACCTGCGCCGCGAGACGATGGGCGCGGTCATTCCGGTGAATTTCGCGATCCCGCCGGATGCGCCGAGCAGCGAGCCGGACGCGACGGGTTCTTCCGTGCACTGGCGGCTGCAGGCCGAGGCATTGGTGCCGGGTGTGGATTACCAGAGCCGCTTCGAGGTGCCGGTGTTCCGCGGCGTGCCGCGCAATGGGGGCACCACCCACGCGCAGGCGGTGGGCGGACGTGCCGTCACGTCGGCGCATCGGATGGTCGGCGACGACGACGCCTCCGCCTTCGATCCCGCTGACGCCAGCGTTCGCGTCGGCGTCGGCGAGAGCGGCGGCACGGAGTTCTGTTTCGGGCCGGCCCGCAATGTCGGCGCGGCCTCGTCCTTCACCGTCATGACCGCGATCTTCCTGGCCGCGGCTTTCGGCCTGCCACTGCTGGGCGTGCCGAAACTGTTCGCGTATCCATCCGGCTTCTTCGGTTTTCTGTTCCTGTATGTTAGTCTCAGCGCATGGTTCGGCTCGACGACAGTCGAAGTTACGCGCGCTGGCATCACGATCCGCCGCCGGCTGCTGGGCACGACACGCACCGAGCAGATCGTGGCAGACGACGTGAAGGACATTGGCCTCGTGATCGGCATGCAGCAGCAGCAGACTGTCGCACAATCCGCGCGCGCCTGGTACGACATCGTGCTGCTGCGCACGAACGGCCGCCGCGTACGTGCGGGCACTGGCGTCTCCAACCGGCAGGAAGCCGACTGGCTGGTGTCACAGATGCAGGGGGCACTGAAGGCGGCTGGGGCCGGGGCACGGGCTGGGATCGACGCCGCCTGACAACGCCCACCGCGCCCGTCCACAGAATCACTGGCGTTGGCGATCCGTCTGCTTCCGTTCCCCAGCAACCAGCGCCAGCAACGAGCCCGGGCAACGCAGCACACTCCGTTCACGCCGTTCCCCGGCAACGGCGCCAGCAACGAGCCCGAGCAATGCAGCACACTCCGTTCTCGCCGTTCCCGAGCCCCAGCCCCCGCCCGAGCCCCAGCCCGTTCCGTATCCCCGATCATGCGCATCGTAGCCGGTAGCTGGGCCGGCCAGTCGCTGGTCTCGCCGGCCGGGCGAGTCCGCCCGACTGCCGAGGCAGTGCGCACACTGTGCATGGAAATGCTGGATGACGAACTGGCGGGCAGCAGCCTTCTGGATCTGTTCGCGGGCACGGGGGCGCTGGGTCTGGAGGCGCTGTCACGCGGCGCACTAACCTGCGATTTCGTGGAGAATCACCCGTCCGCGCTGCACTCGCTGAAAGCGAACGTGACGAAGCTGGGCGCACGGCCGCGGTCCCGCATCTTCAAGCAGGATGCGATCCCGTTCGTGGAGCGGCTGCCGGAAGGCCAGTACGACATTGCCTTTGCGGATCCGCCCTACGGCTCGCGCAAGCTGGACCGCGTCATGGCACGCTGGATCGAAGTGCCGTTCAGTCGCATTCTCGTGATCGAGCATGAGCGCGCGCAGCGGCCGGCGCTGCGCGGCGATACCCGGCACATTGAGGACATGGCCATCACGGTGGTGCGCCAGCGCCGGCGGGCGAAGCAGCGTCAGATCAGGGAATGACGCGCGGGCGGGTGCTCGGCGTGTCACTGGTGCTGAGCCTGGCCGCGCTGTCCGTGCTGCCAGCCGCGCGACTCGGCCGGCATTTGGAGACCACGAGCCGGCTGGATGCCGCGGAATCGGTGCGCGTGGATCGCATGCTGGTCGAGCGCTTCGCTTCGCCTTTCGCGCACAATGCCGTGCTCGTCATGGAAGGACTCGAGGACGCGGACAGCGACAGCGGCCGCGCCATTGTACGCGCCATCACCACGCGCGTTGCGGCGCTGTCCTTCGTCACACGCATCCTGTCTCCCGCCAATGCGCTGGACACGCTGTTGATCGGCCGTGGTGGCCGCGGCGCGATCGCCGTTGTCGGCATTGACGCGGACTCGCCTGCGGCCGCCACCGTTGCCAGGCTGCGTTCGCTGACGGCCGCAATGCAGCCACCGGGTGTGCGCGCGTTGCAGTGGACCGGCATGGCTGCACTCGAGGTGGATCTGCGTTCGGCGGGTGCGTCGGAAGCGCACAGGAGCGAGCTGCGCGCACTGCCGGTCTCGCTCGTGCTCGCCGTCTGGGCGTTCGGCGGCATTGCCGGCGCGCTCGCGGGCGTGGCTGCTGGTGCGCTCACGGTGCTGCTGGCACTGGGCGGCGCTGCGCTCGTCGCCCACTTCACACCACTCACCGTGCTCGCGCCCAGTGTCGTGTCACTGCTGGGACTGGCGCTGGGCATCGACTACGCGCTGCTGATCCTGCGCCGCGCACGCGAAACGCAGGCAGACGGCAGAGGCGTTTCCACTCCTGCCGCGGACGCCAAGGGCAGCGTCGCCTTCCATCCGTTACCACAGACGATGGCAATGCGCGCAGCCACGCGCACCGTCCTGACGGCCGGCGCCGCTGCGGCAGCCGGCATTGCGCCGCTGGCACTGGCGCCCGTGTCCGAGCTGCGCTCCGCAGGACTGGCCGGTGTGTGCGCGGTGCTTGCCGCTGTGGTCGTGGCGACGACGCTCGGTCCGGTCCTGGCCCGCTTCGCCGCGCGCCGCGCTGCTGCGCCAGCGGCTGGAGCAGGCTGGCGAGCCTGGGGCCGGGGCGTTGTCGAACACCCTGTCAGGGCGCTGCTGGCAGGCGGACTGCCCATGCTGCTGCTGGCCGCATCCGCGCTGCGCATGCGCGCGAGCGTGGAAGGACCGGAAACGCTGCCACCATCGATGGAGTCGGTACAGGCGCTGCGAGAATTGTGCAGCATGGGTCGGCTGGAGGCGGCGCTGGGCCTGCGCCTCGTGCTGGAGCTGCCTGACAACGCCAGCGTTCTCACGCCGGAAGGGTTTGCCGCGCTGGCTCACGTGGAGCAGGCATTGCTCGCGGATGCGCGCATCGGTGCCGTGCGCAGTGTGCACACGGCCGCAGGCGGTGTGGGTCCCGATGCGGTGCGCCGCGTCTTTCCCGAGCCCGTGCTGCGCAGCCTGGTGAGTCGCGATGGCCATGCAGCACTGCTGGAAGTGGCGCCCGCCGCCGGACAGTCCGCGGCACAACTGGCCGCACTCGTGCACGCGCTGCGACGCGACGCGGCATCCACTGCGGGCGTGCCCGGCGCACACGTGCTGGCAGGCGGCGCCGCCGCGTACAGCGTCGATTATGCCGATGCGCTGAAGACGCACGCCGCCGGCGTGGTCACGCTCGCCCTGTGCCTGACCTTCGCAGTACTCTTCCTCACACTGCGTTCGCTGCTGCTCGCGCTCAAGGCCGTGCTGCTGAATCTGCTGTCCGTCGGGGCCGCGCTGGGCCTCACAACACTGGTGTTCCAGCATGGCGTCGGTATACAGTGGCTGGGTCTTGCTGCGCCTCTCGCGGGCATTCTGCCGAGCGTGCCGATGATCGCTTTCTGCGCGATTTTCGGCGTAGGTATGGACTACGAGGTGTTCCTGCTGGCGCGCGTCGCGGAGGCGAGACGGTGTGGCGAGACGGGTGCGGACGCGATCGTCGATGGGCTGGCGCGCAGCGCGGCCGTCATCACCCGAGCCGCAGCCATCATGACCGGCGTGTTCCTGGCCTTTGTTGCCAGCGGCTTCGTTTCCGTGAAGCTGGTCGGCTTTGCGCTGGCAGCGGCCATTGCGCTGGATGCGACGCTGGTGCGACTACTGGTCGCGCCTGCGCTGCTGCGCCTTGCGTGGCGCTGGAACTGGTGGCCCGGCGAGCCGGTGCCGAAACGCACGAATTCTGCAGCGGGCGGCAGGCAGGGCCCGCAGGGATGATGGCATGATGCACGGGGTGCGCAGTCGCGAAATCATTGTTGCGCGCAGGGCGAATCGTACTGGCGGGTTGCGGGTCGCCGCCGCGGCCGCCGTCCTGCTGGCGGGACTTGCCGGCTGCAAGAGCGAGAGCGCTCCGGAAGTGCGCACGCTCACCAAGGACAGCGGCGATAACCAGAGCGGCACTGTGGGCCAGGTGCTGCAGGTCCAGCCGCGGGTCAAGGTCACAGGCGATGGCGGCAAGGCGATCACCGGTGCCACCGTGACCTTCGAGGTGACGTCAGGCGGCGGCAGCGTCACACCCGCCAGTGCCACGACCAATGACAACGGCTTTGCCGCCGCGACATGGACACTCGGCCAGCAGGCGGGCGCCAGTCAGGAACTCAAGGTTACACTGCAAGGCCAGACGGGTACCGGCAGCACCGTCACGTTCACCGCGAGCGCGGGTGCGGGTCCCGTGGCCGCGCTCGCGAAGAATGCCGGCGATGCGCAGACCGGCACCGTGGGCATGGCCGTCGCTACGCCGCCGCGCGTGAAGGCCACGGACGCCTTCGGCAACGGCGTCGCGGGTGTGACCGTCACCTTCTCGATTGCCAGTGGCGGCGGCACCATCACCACGGCAGCGCCGGTCAGCAACTCCGATGGGCTGGCCGCTGTGGCGGCCTGGATCCTGGGCCAGGCGGCCGGTCCTAACAGCCTGCAAGCCAGTGTGGGTGGCAGCGGTATCACAGGCAATCCGGCCACGTTCACGGCGACGGCGAACGCGGGGCCGCCCACGAACATTGCGGCCGTCGAAGGCAACAACCAGAACGGCATTGCCGGCCGCGCCGTGACCGTGAAACCGAAGGTTCAGCTGAAGGACCAGTATGGCAACGCGACTGCCAGTGTGCCCGTGCAATTCGCTGTTACCGCCGGCGGTGGCAGTGTCACAGGCGGCTCGCAATCGACGGCGGCCGATGGCACCGCCGCAGTGGGCGGCTGGACGCTGGGCAGCACGGGCGTCAATCAGCTGGCGGCGACGGGGACCGGCAACGGCATCACCGGCAACCCGGTCGTGTTCACGGCCAATGCCGCCGCGCTCTTCAATGCGACCAAATGGGTGGGCCAGTGGAACGGCTCATGGGTCAACAGCACGTTCGGATCGACGGGCACCAGCGCGCTCACCATTGCGGTCGACAGTGTCGCGAAGACCGTGACGCTGACATTCTCGTCGACGGGCAACGCATTGGGCCACCCGGGCGGTGCGCCGCAGCAGTCGAAGCTGACCACGTACGATGATACCGGCATCCAGGCGACTGCCTCCGTGCAGGTGTACGGTGACGTGACCTTCGCGATCGATGGCGACGGCAAGATCTCGATGTCGGGCAAGAACATCGGCAACGGCATCGAGTGCTGGGAAGCGGAAGGCACGATCACGCAGACACAGGTGATCCTCGACTTCACCGTCTACTTCCTGGATGGCAGCGAAGCCAGTGGCCGCACCACACTGAACCGCCAGTAGGCAGCGGCCCGCCGCACACGACTGGCGACGCGCAACGCAAGGCGAGAACAGCAGCGGGCCGGGAAGCCTCGACGCCTCCCGGCCCGCGGTGTCATCAACGCTGGTCGATCCGAATGGCAGTTCGTTCATGTGTTCCCCAGCAACCAGCTCGAGCAACCAGCCCCAAAGCCGTCCCACCTTGACACTGCCATCAGGCCCGACCTAGCCTGCGGCACCGCAACGAAGGCTCGCACATGATCTCCCGTCGAAACTGGCTGCAGTCCATGGGCGCCGTCGCCGGCGCCTCACTCGCGGCCCCCGAAATGGGGCTGTTCGCGGAGAAACCCACGCCGCTCCCGCCCGACGCGCCGCCACCGCGGACGCCGGTGGTCGCGGATGGCGAAATCCTGCCGCTCAGCTCGACGAGCGAGGTGTGGGTGCCGCCGCGCGGCCGCTCGTTCGACAAGTTCAGCTTCGATTTCCCCGAGCCGTGCGTGACCTGCCAGGACCTGGCCTTCGGGTTCCTCGTGTTCACCCACGAGAACGCGTACGCACTGGACCGCGAGAAGCTGAGCGCGAAGGTGACGCCGGACGGCGTGGACATCGACTGCACGGGACTGGTCTGGGCCGGCGGGCAGGAAAAGACAGCCGGCCGCGTGCACGCGACACTCCGGCGCAACGGCGATTTCATTGACTCCAGTGCCACGGTCACGATGGACCGGCCCATCAAGGCGGTCACCACCGTGATCCGCAACGTCCCACGCGGCCGCATCTCGACGGGCGGCGGCTTCGCCGACACGCGTGAGGACGAGCTGCTGTACGGCTACCCGTTCTCGGGTGGCGACCTGTTCGGGCCGGGAGAATCGCGCGGCATGAACACGCCGCTGCTCATGATCCTGCCTGCCGATAACAGGCTGTTCTACGTGTCCTCGCTCGATGACCGCGTGCGCACGAAACGCTTCTTCCTGCAGCCGGGCGAGCAGGCCTACCGCGTCGAGGCCATGTTCGAGACGGAAGGCTGGATGCGGCAGACGAGCGTGACGGTTCCGACGTGGAGAGTGGGAAGAGGGTCGTCGCCTGAAGCCGTGATCCGTGCGCATTACGACCGCGTCGAGCACGCGTTCAATATTCCGCGCTGGGAGACGCGCGCCGATGTGCCCGACTGGATGCGCGGCATTGCCCTGGCCGTCACCCTGCACGGCCAGCACTACACGGGTTTCATCTTCAACGATTATGCGCGCCAGCTCGAGATTCTGCGCTGGATCGCCACACGGATTCCCGCGGGCCGCGTGCTGGCGTTCCTCGCCGCGTGGGACGGGCGCTACTACTGGGACTATCCGCTGTACCAGCCCTCACCGCGCATGGGCGGCGCCGCGGGCTTCCGCACGCTGGTGCAGGAAGGGCGACGACTCGGCTTCCACATGATGCCCATGTTCGGCGCCAATGCGGCCAACCGCAAGCAGCCCGAGTTTGCGCGCATGGCGGACGCGTTCACCGAGAAAGTCGATGGCGATCGCTTCGACCTGAACTGGGTGGACTGGGACAACGATCGCCATCAGGAAGGCTTCCTGTCGTACATGAACCTGGGCGTCGATTCCTGGCGCAACCACCTGAGCAGCCGCATTGCCGACATCATCGAGCACTATGGGCCGGACGCGTATTTCCTCGACATCGTGGGTGGCTTCGTGAACAACCCGCAGGCCGACATGCACGAGGGCACGCGCCGGCTCGTCGCAGACCTGCGCGCGCGCTACCCGCACGTGGTCGCGGTAGGTGAGATGCACTACGACGCGATGCTCTCCTTCATCCCAATGTACCACTCCTTCGGCGGCGGCCTCTCCGCGCCCGTGATCCTGCAGTACGCACGCTTCTTCCAGCACCTGAGCCATCCCGCGCCCGGACGCGGCAGTTCGGGCGTGCACGAGTCCGGCTTCAGCACGTTCCGCAACGACACGCTCTCGCTGACCGACGTGCAGATCCCGACGCTGAACATCGTGGACGACACGTTCGGGTCGCATCAGGACGTGATGGCGGCCGTGATCGTCAAGGCGAGGGAGCGGGCTGGGATCTAGGTTGTCCTGAGAAGCGTTGCGGGGGGTGACGAGGGCTCGCCGGGAATGGCTGACGGTTGCTTACCGTGCGCCCGGTGGGCGCTCGGGCCGGGTGGCGGAAAGAAACAAGGCTGGTTCGACGGACCGGCCTGCCCGGGCGCAGGACGACCTGGATTCGGAGCAGTGCCACGCGGCGGCCCATCATGCGATCAGGCCCTGCGTCGTCGCCGGCACAGGGCCCGTTGGTGGTACCGTCTTTGGCCGTTTGGCTCTCCGCCTGCCGGGCGGCGCCGTGCCCGGCTGCTCAGTTCGATGCCATGGCGTACTTCGAGAAGTGGTCGATCCAGCCGAAGACGATGCCCAGATGCTTGAGGTCGATCGACAATGGCCACTCGAGGATGTTGTCGTTGTCATCGACGTAGACAATGGCGGGCCGTTCGCCTTTCGGCACGAAGCAGTTCTTGTAGTCAAGCTGTAGCTGCAGGCTCTTGTCGAAGAATGTGCCGTGGGGCGAGAACTCCACCTCGAGATGCAGCGAGGCCGGCATCTCCATGGTGATGACCGTGTACGCGGAGAGGGCGCCCGCCGGGACGATGAGCTTCTGCCCGCCCAGCGTCAGCTCGCCACCCTCAGGACCGATGATGGCAACAGCGGCGTCGTAGTCGTGCGGCTCGCAGACCAGCAGGGGCGAGTCCCCACGGTCCTTGGAATAGCCGAGGTGCTTGAAGTCCTCCCATTGCTGGTGCAGCGCCTTGGTCTCTGCGTGGCGCCGTTCCTTCTCAGCCTTGACCCGCTCCTTCTCGCTCTTTTCCAGCGCCTTGAGGTCGGCTTTGGTCATGCCGGACCAGCCGACGGGCGAGCGGCTGAAGGCGATGCTGGTTCCGGGCTCGAGCGGCAATGTCACGCTGCGACCGCTGTCGCATGACGCGCTCGCGACCACCGCCAGGACGAGCGGCAGGATCAGGATCCGTATTGCCTCGCGTCTCATCCACCACCTCTGCGCACACGGATGACAGTCGCGATCACGGAAGCGTGATTGCGGTCGCGGCGACTCTGCCGGTATACCCATTTTCGCGTGCTGTCCCGCTGGAGCAATTTCTCTGCCGGTACCGATCCTTGGCTGGGACGCTGCAGGGAAACGCGATCCCACACGCAACCATGGAGCGAGAACCGTCGCGTTCTGCCGGCTCGCATTGCAACATGCCCGTTGTCCTTCGGGACTCGCTCCGGACCCGTATCAGGGACGGTGCCGCGCCGAATCGCGGGCCAGCCAACGAGCGGTTCATCATCATCATACAGAGGCGCGGAGCCGCGGAGGGTGCGCACCTCCGCGGCTCCGCGCCTCCGCGTGATATTGATCTGTTAAGTCAGTTCTCGATCCGTTCCTCGAACCCCTCCACCCGTCAGCCCAACCATCAATAACGGTAGTGATCGGGTTTGTACGGACCCTCCACCGGGACGCCGATATAGTCAGCCTGTTCCTTCGACATCTTCGTCAGCTTCACGCCCAGCTTGTCGAGATGCAGGCGGGCGACCTTCTCGTCCAGACGCTTGGGCAGTGTGTACACCCGCCTCTCGTACTGGCCGGCATTCTGGTGCAGCTCGAGCTGCGCCAGCACCTGGTTCGTGAAGCTGGCGGACATTACGAAGCTGGGATGTCCCGTAGCGCAGCCCAGATTGAGCAGGCGGCCCTCCGCCAGGATCAGTACGCTGTGGCCGTCGGGGAAGCGGAACTCGTCGTACTGCGGCTTGATGTTGATGCGCTGGACGCCGCGACGCTTCAGGCCGGCCATGTCGATCTCGTTGTCGAAATGGCCAATGTTGCCGACGATCGCCTTGTCCTTCATCCTCGCCATGTGATCGAACGTGATGACATTGCGGTTGCCGGTCGCGGTGACGAATACGTCGGCGTAGTCGATCACGTCGTCGATGGTCTTGACCTCGAAGCCCTCCATGGCCGCCTGCAGCGCACAGATGGGATCGATCTCGGTGACGATCACGCGCGCGCCCTGGCCGCGCAGTGCCTGCGCGCAGCCCTTGCCGACCTCGCCGTAACCGAAGACTACAGCGACCTTGCCCGCGAGCATCACGTCGGTGGCGCGGTTGAGACCGTCGATCACGGAGTGACGGCAGCCGTAGATGTTGTCGAACTTCGACTTGGTCACGGAGTCGTTCACGTTGATGGCGGGGAAGAGCAGCGTGCCCCGGCGCTCCATGTCGTAGAGGCGGTGCACACCCGTCGTGGTTTCCTCGGACACGCCGCGCAGCTCCTTCGCAATGCGCGTCCAGCGGCCGGCATCCTCGCGCGCGACCTTGCGCAGCAATTCGAGGATCACGCCCCACTCCTCGGGATCGTTCGCCTCATCGAACGCGGGAATGGCGCCCGCCGCCTCGTACTCGACGCCCTTGTGCACGAGCAGTGTGGCATCGCCGCCGTCATCCACGATGAGATTGGGGCCGCCGCCATCAGGCCAGCGCAGCGCCTGCTCGGTGCACCACCAGTACTCGTCGAGCGATTCGCCCTTCCACGCAAAGACAGGAACGCCGGTCGGGTTGGCGGGTGTGCCGTTGCCCACCACGACCGCGGCCGCCGCGTGATCCTGCGTCGAGAAGATGTTGCAGGAGACCCAGCGCACATCCGCGCCCAGCGCCTGCAGCGTCTCGATCAGCACGGCCGTCTGCACGGTCATGTGCAGCGAGCCCATCACGCGCACGCCGGCCAGCGGCTGCGCACCCGCGAACTCGGCACGCACCGCCATGAGCCCCGGCATCTCCTGCTCCGCCAGCCGGATCTCCTTGCGCCCCCACTCGGCCAGATCCAGGTCGGCCACCTTGAAGGGCAGCCGTTCCGCCGTCACGCCGTTACGGCCTCGCGTCACCACAGCACTTTCCATTCGTCCCGTCCTCTTCGTGTGAGATGTGTCTTCCGCAACCACTACTAACAGAATGTCAGATCCACGACGGCAACCGTACTCACGTCGTCGCCTTCATCATGGTGGCCACGAACAGAAGCGGGCCCCTCGCCTCGACCCCCGGCGGTACCGGCCGCAGCGTCACCGCGGCGAAGCCGGCGCGCGCCGCCCACGCGCGCATTCTGCTCCTCACTGAACCCGGTCCAGACATGCCCCATGGTGTCGCGGTACTCCTCGCGCTCGTGCTCGCGCATGTCCACCAGGATCAGGCGACCGCCGGGCCGCAGCACGCGGGCCGCTTCCGCCAGGACGTCCGCCGGCTCCACCACGTAGTGCAGCACCAGTACCATGAACGCGACATTGACGGAGCCGCTGCGGATGGGCAGCGATTCCAGCTCGCCCGCCTGCGTCTCGACATTCGTCACCCGGTCGAGCCGGCGCCGCAACGCATCCAGCATCTCGGTCGAGCTGTCCACCGCGATCACGCGCTGCACGAATGACGCTAACAGTTCTGTCAGCGCACCCGTGCCGGCACCCAGGTCCGCGACCGTCCACCCGGGATCGAGCAGACCGAAGAGCGGCAGACGCTCCGCTCCTTCACCGAACAATTCGGTGCGCAGACGATCCCAGTCCGCCGCTGCGGCGGAAAAGAACTCGCGGGAGCGCGCCCGCCTCGCGCCCCGCACCGTCCTCGCCCGCTCCCGGTCCGCGGCCACCTGCTTCGAAGCAGCCGCGCCCTGGCGCACCACCTGCCATAGCTCCGCCGCCGGCTGGTCCAGCAAAGCCATCCGATAGTGTCGGCTCGGACCTTCCGCGCGGGAACGCACCCAGCCCGCATCGGCCAGCACCTTGAGGTGCCGGCTCACGGTCGACTGGGGCAGCTGCACCACGGCGCACAGCTCGGAGACCGTAAACTCGTGCTCCTCAAGGAGAAGCAGCAGCCGTGACCGGGTCTCGTCGGACAGGGTCTGCAGCCGGTCGAAGACATCGTGCCCGGCGATGATCATTCTCGGGGTAGTCATCCGCATATCCGCATATAAGGATGGATAAACGGCGGCAACCTGTCAAGCCTCGTGGTGGCTTCGCGTTGCCCGCGACCCTCGTGCCCGCCATACTGCAAATTCTCAATGGAGCGACAACACACACGAGGCGATCTCATGGAGCACGCGATGCGACGTTCCCTTCTGATCGGCGCCTTGCTGACGGGCGCCGTGTTCTCGACGACTGCTGCGCAGGGCCGTGGCAATCAGGCGCAGGCCGCGCCGTCTGCCGCGCGCGTCGAGTACTTCGGGCCGGCCGAAGAGAATGTGGCTCGACGACGTCGCACACCGTTCGCCTTGATGGCAAGGAAATCCGCTACACCGCCACGGTCGGCACGATTCCGATCCGCCTCGATAACAACGAGATCGCGGCACGCATGTTCTTCGTGGCGTACACGAAGGATGGAGAGGACCGCAGTACGCGCCCGATCTCGTTCCTCTACAACGGCGGGCCCGGCGCCGCGACCATCTGGCTGCACATGGGCTCGTTCGCGCCGAAGCACGTGCGCATGGCGGACGATGGATTCCAGCCGGCGCCACCGTTCCACCTCGAAGACAACGAGTACTCGCTGATCGATGCCACCGATCTCGTCTTCGTCGATGCGGTATCGACCGGCTACAGCCGGACCGCGCACGGCGTGAACTCCGGGCGAGTTCCACGGGCAGACGACAGACATCCGCGCGTTCGGCGAGTTCATCAACGGCTGGCTGACCACCTACAACCGCTGGAGTCACCCAAGTACCTGATCGGCGAGAGCTATGGCACGATCCGCTCCGCAGGCCTGTCCGCCGAGCTGCAGCAGCGACACGGCATCGAGCTGAACGGCATCGTCCTGATCTCGTCGCTGCTGACCTACCAGACGCTCTCACCGGCACCGCGACAACGATGTCGCGTGGGCGTCGCAACATCGAGACGTTCACGGCCGACGCGTGGTACCACAAGAAGCTGGCTCCGGCAGACCTGCAATCACTGACCGCTGAAGCAGGTCGTGGACCAGGCGAGGTCCTTCGCGCTGGGGCGAGTACATGACCGCACTGACGAAGGGCAACACGCTCACGCGACGCCGAGAAGACCGCGATCGCGCAACAAGCTCGCGCGGCTCACCGGCATCTCGCCGCAGTTCATTCTGGAGCGCCAACCTGCGGGTGAGCGCCGGCCGGTTCCGGAAAGAGCTGCTGCGTGATCAGCGCCTGATGATCGGCCGGCTCGACGGACGATTCACGGCGCTGGACCTCGATGCCGCCGGCGAGCGCCAGGAATTCGATCCGTCGAACCAGGCGACTGCAGGGACCGTACACGGCGCTCTTCCAGGATTACGTGCGCAACGAGCTGGGCTGGAAGACCGACCTGCACTACCCGACGTCCGGCAACGTGCGGCCGTGGACGTACGACGCAGAACAGCTACATGGACATGACGGAGGCGCTGCGCGGAGCGATGGCGCGCAATCCGTTCCTGAAGGTGTTCGTCGCCATCGGCTACTACGACATGGCGACGATCATGGGCGGCGCCGAGTTCAACTTCACGCACCTCGCCTACGACAAACAGATCACGGATCGCGTGTCGTTCGGCTACTACGAGGCCGGCCATATGATCTACATCCGGCCCTCCGCACACAAGGCGCTGAAACAGGACCTGGCCAGGTTCATCGAGTCGACGCGCAACGTGACGCCACCGAAGGCGACTTCAGAGGACCGGCCTCACTGACGCTGCTGTTAGTGGTAGCGCGGCCACGTGTGTGCGACATCTGTACGCGATCAGATTCCGCCACAAAGCGAGCGGAATATTGACGGCAACGTTCCAAGCGTATCTATGTGGCTTGTTGAGCGGGGTACAGCCTTCCCTCCCCAAAGGCGTTCCTTCGCGCTTGTAGCACGGGCCCACGAACAACTCCGAAGCAGGGCTGACCGACCGCTTCCGACGGCGCGGTTGGTGTTGCGTGTCGGTTGGGCTGGCTTGGCAATCGCGCTCCCCCAGGCATCGACGTAGGCTGTCGAAACATTACACGGCGCGGACGGACGGAGCAAAGCGAGGCTGTCCTCGATCGATTCCGATCCGCAACCTCAGAAGGAACACCAAGATTTCCAGGTGCAGCTGACTCTCACCCCCGGAGGTCACATGCCCCAACTCACCTCTCCTGCTGCAAACAGCGAAAGAAGACCGCCCGTTACGCAAACTGCGACGCTCGGGCGCGAGCTGAGCGTGCCAAGCCAATCGGCAAGCGGCTTGAGTAATGGACCTGTCCCGATTCCGTGGACGGTTGAGTGTCTGGGTTGCCTGCTGCCGGCGCATGGCAATCCGTTCTGCTGTTGTTGATATGATGGATCCGTTTGCTGCCTGGGTCCGAGCGAAGGCGAGGAGACCGCGCACGGCGCGGCCGCCCGCGGAAGGTGCCTTGTCGCGAGCCTCCAGAATCGCGTGTACGGGCCGGGAGAGGATCGCACGGCCAAGGGATTGTTTCTGTGGAATGCTTGACGCCGAAAGTTGCCCGGCGGAATTCGGGGCATGTTCAAGAGTCTATGAACGAGTGGGTTCTCGCCCAGTCCGTGCCCAAGGATCTGGCAATCAGGGTGCGCCATCCCCGCGCGCTAGTCCACCCGGACATAAATAAGATCAGGTATTGTTGTGGCCTTCGAAGCCCTCTCGTGGCAAATTGTTCTCCAACCGGAGGAGACTATGCCCAGAGAGAGCCCATACCGCATCAGGCTGACTCCGAAGGTTAGCGGCAGATTGCCTGCAGACGCGGAGCCGCCAGTATACGTTACCGTATCGCGAAGTCGTTCGAGCGAAGATTGTGCTCATGGCTGCCGAAGGCCTCGAGAACAAGGAGATCGGTGAACGCCTGGACCTGCCTCGAGCTCTTCGCGGTACACCCAGATCATTCGCTTCCGGAAGATGGCAATTCTTTGTTCGCCTGGACCGACAAACCAACGTGGCAGATTCAAGCAAAGATCGCGTCAAGCAGTGATGGTGAGGTCCTTGAGCCAATCGTGACCGATCGCGCCCCTGGGTTCGTAATCAGCTGGACCGCACGGACCGCGGACGAGGGCGGTCAACGCCGCGAGGCCCGCGCAGTCGTGAAGGGCCGAGCAAATGCCGAATGCCCGTGCTGCGGCTTGATTCTAGTGTCACAGCCAACGCAGCCGTCCATCCGATCCGCATAGGCCCAGATCAACTATGGGTTATTGATCACGTGAATCGCGTGTCAGGCAGACGCCAGATCAGAATTGTGCAACTCGTTGACGACAGTATCCGAACCGTGGCCGTGCTCCCTGTGCGATACATTTCCCGAATCGCGGTTGCGCCTGTTTCCAACGGCGTGCTCGTCGCAGGCGGTGTCCAGCGGGCCTCGGGGGGAGCGATAAGCACAGCGTTGTTGCACATTCCGATTGAGTGTCGCGGTAGTAGCATCGGTTTCTGAAGAGTTTATTGTCAAACGACATGCATTGGTCTGTCGCTCGCCAGGTCACCCGGTTGAAGCAGAACCGGCCGACTCCGGATCGACGCAGATCGACTGATTCGCTTGCCTGGGGCGCGGCAAGCTGCCTCTTTCTGATCGTCTGAGTCGCAGGCTTGATTGTGCACCGACCGCCATGACCGACTACCAGCGCATCTGTCCTGTGTTCTCATCAGTCCGTTCTGAGCGCCGCCAGCGGATCCAGCCGCGCCGCCCGCCTGGCAGGCACATAGCTTGCCGCGGCCGATACGACGAGCAGCACCGCTGCCACCACGGTGTAGGTTAGCGGGTCTGTTCCGGATGTGCCGAAGAGGAGCGAAGTGAGCAGTCGCGAGAGCACCACGCGAGCAGTGATCCCAGGACCACGCCGATCACGGCAGGTGTGCAGCCGTCGTATAACACCATTTTAGCAACGCGGCGAGGTTCCGCGCCGAGCGCGAGGCGATGCCCATTTCCGGCGTGCGCTGTGCCACGCCGTACGAGATCACGCCGTAGATCCCGACCGCCGCGAGCGTCATCGCCATCACGGCGAACACCACGAGCAGCCATGCGGTGAACCGCTGCGGTGCGATCGCGTTCTCGAGGTTCACGGCGAGCCGCGTGACCGTGGGCACGGGTGTGTTGGGTGCAGCGGCGCGCATGGCGCGCTTGATTCCGTCGCTCACGCCCTGCGGGTCCGCGCGCACCTTCGCCAGATACGTCATGAACGGCCACGGACTCTGCGCCATCGGGATGTAGACGGTGGGCGCGGGATCGTTTGCGGGGATGAGATCGCGCACGCTACCCACCACGCCGACGATCTCGATGCGGTCTTCGGGGGCGCGCTTGCTGGTGGCCGCGACCATGTGCTTGCCGATGGCATCGCCGTTCGGCCAGAGCTTCTGCGCCATGGTCTCGTCGATCAGCGCCACTCGGCCGTGGTCCGAGCGGTCGTCCGCGGTGAACAGCCGGCCGTTCTTCAGCGGAATGCCGAGCGTGGGGAAGAACCCTGGCGTGACCGTGCGCCAGTTCGCGGCGAAGAATTCGCCGGGCGCGTCATGGCCTTCCGCGATGAACTGCGTGTTGGAGTTGCCGCCCGCGAAGGGCACGATGTTGGTTGCGCCCACGCTGACGATCCCCGGCACCGCCGCCACGGCGGCGTCGACGCTCTCGAAGAACGCGAGTCGCTGATCGCGCGGCAGGCCGACGGGCGCGGGCATGGTGAGCTGCAGGACCGCGTCAGAGCGAAAACCGGTCGACACGACGCTGAGGTTGGTGAAGCTCCTGCCGAACAATCCCGCACCGATCAGCAGCAGCACGGCCAGTGCGACCTCGGCCACCACCAGACCTCGCCGCATTCCGCGACCGCTGGCGGAAACGGAGCGCCCGCCCTGGCGCAGGGCGGACTGCAGATTCATGCGTGTCGCGATCAGCGCGGGCAGGATGCCGAACGCGAGCGTGGCGAGCACCGTGGCGCCGAGCGCGACCAGCAGCACGCTGCCGTCGATGTCCGCTTCGTTGAGTCGCGGAATATTGCCGGGACTCACGCTGCGCAGCAGCGGCAGCACGCTTGCGGCATGGCAAGGCCTGCGAGCGACCCGATCAGCGAGAGTGTGGCGCTCTCCGTGATCAGCTGCCGCAGGATGCGCGCGCGTCCGGCGCCCAGCGCGGCGCGCACCGACAGCTCGCGCTGGCGGGCCGTGCCGCGCACTAACAGAAGATTACCCACGTTCACGCAGGCGAGGAGGAGGACGAACACGGATGCGCCGATGAGGCTTCAGCATGCGCGGCCGCGCGTTCGGTCCGAGGATCCACAGCTCGAAGGGCCCGACGCGCGCGCCCCAGTCGCCGTTCGTGGTGGGATACTGTTTCGCGAGCCGGGCCGCGACCGCGCCGATATCCGCGTTCGCCTGCGCCAGCGTGACGCCCGGCCTGAGGCGCGCGAGGCCGCGCAGGTTGTGCACGTTGCGCACGCCCTGCGGGTTGGGCGCGAGCGGCACCCAGAAATCGCTCGGCAGGTACGAGTCTTCATTGGGGATCACGCCCAGCACGAGGTAGCCGACACCATCGAAGTCCAGCGACTTGCCCACGATCGCGGGATCCGCGCCGAACACGCGCTTCCAGGCGCCCTCGCTCAGCACCACGACGTGGGTATCACCGCCAGGCCGATCCTGGTCGGGCCCGTAGAGCGACCCGGAAACCGGCTTCACATCCATCACCGTGAAGTAGTTGGCCGTCACGGCCGATCCGTTCAGCTGCACGGGGTCGCCGTGACCGAGCAGGCTGAAGCTGCGCGGGATCCACGCCGCGAACGCGCTGAAACTCGTCGTCTGATCGCGATAGTCGAGATAGTTGAGCTCCGATGTCGCGAACGCGTTGGTGGACGGATTCGTCTCGTACATGCGCACGACGCGCTCGGCGTGCGTGATGGGGAACGGCCGGAGCGCGACCGCGCGCGCGACGCTGTAGATCGCGGTGGTGGCGCCCGCGCCGAGCGCGAGCGTCAGTATCGCCGCGGCCGCGAAGCCCGGCGCCTTGAGCAGGCTGCGCAGCGCGAACGTCACGTCGGCGCGCAGCTGAACCAGCCATTCGAGTTGACGCATTCAAGCTCCGGTGCAGGCCACCATCGCATCGATGGGCGGCCGTCTTTCAGGGTTGGCGCGTGGCCCGCCCGCAGCCGCCGTCACGAGGCGGGTGCGGGGAGTGTTCAGGAAACGCGCACCGCGCGCACGGGCGCGGCGCCGCCGAAGGCGACGTCGATGTGATCCCCGGAGCGCGCAACGCTCGTCACGCGCAGCGACAGCGGATCGAACGCGACGAAGCCGCCGCCCGGTGCGCTGCGCAGCCGTTGCTCGGCGGCGTACGGCGTCGGATTCGGGAACGCGATGAGGCGTCCCCCGGTCGCGCCGAAACTCAGCATCAGCGATGCAAGCGGGCCGCGCGCCCGCACCCACGCGGTGCCCGCGCCCGGCCCGGTCGGGACGAATCCCACCGCGGCAAGCCGCACCGGCGAGCCGATTGAATCGGCGAGACTCGACAGCAGCTGGCGCACACGCCCCGCAACCCCCGACGCGCCGACCGCCGGATGGAGAATGCCCGCGAAAGCCGAGTCGTTGCCGTGCTGCAGCGCCTCGAGTGCGCTGGCGACGCGGCTCGCGATTCCGCCTGCATCCTCGCCGCCGCCAAGCGCGGCGACGGCCTCGGCGCCGGCTGCGGCAATCGCAACACCGCCCGCCGTTCGCGTGACGACCAGCGTGTCGCCATGCGGCAGCACGTAGCGGCCGCTGACGCTCCGCTCCGCATTCGTGTCTCGCGGAGCAACCAGCGGGGGCATTGTCACCGGCGTACCGTTGATGAACCCTGCGGCCACCGCCGTCACGACGGCCCGCGTTCCACTGCTGGCGAGGCGCGCGTTCGAGAGCCAGATCAGCGTGAATCTGTCGTCCACGTAGCGGCGGAATTCCGCGTTGAACGGGCCCAGGTCGCCCGCGTGGTAGATGAGCGTGGTGCCGCGCGGTGTGGGCGTGATGTTCCAGCCGAACGCGTACTGTCCGGCGCCTGCGGGGGTGCGCGGCGTGAACAGCTCGCGTGTCCAGCGCTCATCGAGCACGGTATGCCGGCGGAGCGCGACTTCCCAGCGCGCGAGATCGCGCGCCGTGCTGATGACCGACCCGTTCCCGACCGCGCGATCCACACCGGGAATGTCGCTCATGGGACCCTGGTCCTCGCCCATCTGCACGCCATTCGGCGCGCCGCTCACCGGGCGTCCCATGAACGTCGTGTGCGTCATGCCGGCGGGACGAAAGATGCGTTCGGTCAGGACATCCTCGAACCGTTTGTGCTCGGCGATCTCGAGGATGCCGGCGAGCACCGCGTAACCTGGACTGGAGTAGCTGTAGCGCGCCCCCGGTTCGAAATCGAGCGGGAGCGCGAGCAATTCCCGCATCAACGCGGGCCGGTTCGGCGCCGGGTCGAACATCCCCGGCTCGATGTAGACCATCCCGCTCGTGTGCGAGAGCAGTTGCGCGATCGTCGCGTGGCGAACGGGGCCGCGCGTGTCGGGGAAGTACTGCGCGATCGAGTCCGTGAGTCGCAGGTGGCCCGCTGCCGCCGACTGGAGAATCGCGGTCGCGGTGAACTGCTTCGACAGCGACGCGAGCAGGAACGGCGTGTCGGGTCCGATGTGTCCGCCATCCGGGTTCAGTGGACCGAAGCCTTCCGCGAGCGTGAGGACTGTGTCGCGCAGCACCGCCACCGCGCCCGTGATGCCGAACGGCTCTGCACGGCTCAGCCACTCCGCGAGGTGCGTTTCGACGCCGGTGGGGATGGGGCGCCCGGCCATGGCCGTCGCCTGCGCGCTGGCCTGGCTGGACAGCGGCCGTAGACCGCCCGCCGCGAGCGCCGCGAGCAACGCGGCGAGCGCGCGCGGCAGGGCGCTGGACCATTCCTGGTAGTGTGCATCCCGTTGGACGGACAGTGTCACCCGATGGCTTCGCCTCGAACGACCGAATGTGCGTGCGGCCCCGCGCCATGGCGCGAGGTGCGGGACGAAGGGCGAGTCCAGCGCCGTGTGGCGTGCCCACGCGACGCGGACGCGTGGCGGCCAACGACACGCCGGGAGTTTGCGGTGCAGTCCTCCCGGCTCGTAAGCTACCCGCCGAATCGGCACTCCATGGCGGAACCGACCGCAACCCTCACCGCACACTCCGATGGCACGCATCCTCTTTCGCTCCGTGCTCCTCGTCCTCGCCCTCGCCACTTCGGCGCGTGCGCAGAACCAACCCCTGCTCACGCAGAAAGACCTGGCCCAGTGGGAAACACTCGGTCAGAACCGACTTTCGCCGGACGGCGCGTGGCTCAGCTGGTCCATCACCCGCGGCGACCAGGACGGCAGCCTTCACCTGCGCGGTGGCGCGCATGACGCGCAGGTTACCATCCCCTTCGGCCAGTCGGCGTCGTTCTCGAACGACTCGCGGTGGTTTGCCTGTCTCGTCGGCGTGTCGACGAAGGAGCGCGAACGGCTCACGAAGGAGAAGAAGCCGGTGCACACGACATTCGTCGCGCGCAACCTCGCGACGGGCGACACGATCGCGCTTCCCGATGTGAGCGGGTTCGCGTTCGCGCCGGCCGGCGGGTTCGTCTCGCTGACGCGCTACGCGGCCGAAGGCAAGCGCGTGAACGATGTGCTCGTGCTCGACCTCTCCAGAGGGACGCGCGTCGCGTTCGCCAACGTGTCCGAGCAGGTGTGGAGCGAGGCGAAGCCGCATCTCGCCCTCGCCATCACGGTGGACGGCGGGAATGCCGTGCAACTCTACGATGGCGCCACCGGGGCCGTGCGCGTGCTGGAGTCGTCGCCATCGCTGTATCGCGCGCTTGCGTTTCGCGAGAAGTCGGACGCGCTCGCCGTGCTGCGCACGAGCGTCTCGAAGGAGTTCAGCGACACGGCGCACGTGATCCTGACGTGGGACTCGCCCGCGACGGGCGCCCCGCCGCGCACGCTCGACCCGGCGACCGCTCCCGGCTTCCCCGCGAAGATGCGCATTGCCGAGTACCGCCGGCCCGCGTGGTCGGACGACGGCCGCACGATCTACTTCGGCCTTCAGGAGCGCCACGACACCGCCAACGCTGTGAAGAAGAGCGAGGAGAAGGTCTCCGACGTCGAGATCTGGCACGTCAATGATGTGCGGGCGATCCCGCAGCAGCGCTCGTCGGAGCAGCGCGACCTGCGCGCGACGCTGGTCGCCGCCTGGCACGCGGACGGCAGCGTCCTGCAGCTCGGCAGCGATGATCAGGAGTCTGCGACGGTGCTGGATGGTGACCGGTACCTCACGGAGACCGATCGCAAACCGTACGCCTGGGGCCAGAAGTTCGGCCGCCGCGATGAGGACCTCTACACAGTCGACATCGGCACGGGCGTGCGGAAGAAGCTGCTCGAGAAGATCCGCTTCCTGTATGACGCCGATCCCACCGGCCAGCGCGTGTCGTGGTTCGACGGCAAGGACTTCTGGCTGGTGAACATTGCGACCGGCGCCAGGGTTAACGTCACGGAGAAGGTGCGCACGTCACAGCACGCCGACTTCGTGGACCGGGACGACGACCATCCGAGCGACGTGCTCGGTCCGTGGGGTGCGCCGACGTGGAGCAAGGATGGCAACACGATGTTTGTGACGACCGAATACGACGTGTGGGCACTCGCGCCGGATGGCTCGGGCGGCACGCGACTCACCGACGGTGCAAAGGAAGGCGTGCAGTATCGCATCGTCCTGCTCGGCGGGCGCTTCGACCCCTTCGGCTTCGGCGGTTCCGCAAGGGACCGCGTCGTCGATCGTTCGCAGCCGGTCTGGCTCTCGCTGTACGGCAAGAAGACGAAGCAGAGCGGGTACGCGCAGCTGCTGCCGAACGGCCAGGTGAAGCGCGTGGTGTTCGAGGACGCGCAGGTGAACGCACTCGCGAAGGCCGACAGCGCCGAGCGCTACGCGTTCGTACGCCAGACGTTCGAGGATTCGCCGGACGTGTTCGTGGGCGACGCGACGCTGGCGGAAGCGCAACAGATGACGGAGACGAACCCGTTCCAGAAGAACTACGCCTGGGGCCGGGCCGAGCTGATCAACTACCGGAGCACGCTGGGAAAGCAGCTGCAGGGGATCCTCTACTATCCCGCGAATTACGACGCGAACAAGAAGTACCCGATGATCGTGTACACGTACGAGCTGCTCTCGCAGGGGCTGCACCGCTACATCGTGCCGCGCGAAACGGACTACTACAACGCCAACGTCTTCACGCAGAACGGCTACTTCGTGCTGATGCCGGACATCGTGTTCCGGCCGCGCCAGTTCGGTCTGGACACGCAGGCCGCGGTGGACGGCGCGATCAAGTCGGTGCTCGACCGCGGGCTGGTCGATCCCGCGAACATCGGCCACTGCGGCCACTCGCAGGGTGGCTATGAGGCGTACTTCCTTGCCACGCACGACAAGTACATCAAGACCGCGGTCGCCGGCGCCGGCATCACCGACATGATCAGCTTCGCCGGGCAGATGCACTGGAGTTCCGTGCCCGAGTTCGATCACTGGGAGACCGGCCAGTTCCGCATGGAGGTGCCGCCGTGGGACGACTGGGCGGCAATGTCGCGCAACAACCCGATCGAGAAGGTGAACGCGATGCCCGCGCAGAGCATCCTCATGGAGATCGGCGGCGACGACGGCACCGTGGACCCGCACCAGGGCGTCGAGTTCTGGAACTATGCCCGCCGCGCGGGCAAACAGGCGGTTATGCTGCTTTACCCGGGCGAGGGCCATGGGCTGGGCAAGCGGGAGAATGCGCTCGACTACGAGCATCGCATCCTCCAGTGGTTCGCGCACTATCTCAAGGGCGAGCCCGCACCGAAGTGGATCACGGACGGACAGAGCTGGCTGGATCGCAAGGCAGTGCTGGACGCAAACAAGTAGTTACTCCGGGCGCCCGGGCGCGTGCCGGGCGCCGCAACCGTGGGGAAAGGCGCAATGGCCACGAAAACGAAACCCGGCGAGTGGAAGGCGATCATCGCCTCGTCACTGGACTGGGAGCAGGCCCACGTATCGCTCGAGCACGCGCTGCAGGGCCTGCCCGCGACGTTGCGTGCGGTGCGCCCGCAGGGGCTCGACCATTCGCTGTGGGACCTGGTCGAGCACATCCGGCTCGCGCAGCAGGACCTGCTCGACTTCCTGACGAATCCGAAGTACGAAGAAAAGCTGAAGTGGCCGGACGACTACTGGCCTCGCCCCGGCGCGAAGCCCACCGCACGGCAATGGAGCGCGAGCCTCGCTCAGATCAGTCGTGATACACAAGCGATCGCGCAGTTCACCGCGAAGTACCGCGGCGACCTGACGCAGCGCATCCCGCATGGCACCGGCCAGACGTACCTGCGCACGGTGCTCGTCGCGCTGGTGCACAACGCGTATCACACGGCCCAGATCGTGGACGTGCGCCATCTCCTCGGCGCGTGGCCGCCGAAGTGAGCGCGGCGGCGCAGCGCTGCAGGCACGCGCGGCCCACGAGGGCGTCCCGTCGCGTGCAGGATGCGGCCAGGGCACGTCCAGAGCGCGCGTTGCCTTGACGCAGCGCGCCCGAGGGTGCAGCGTCAGCCACCCGGCGGGCCCGGATCGCCTCCCGTCCCGCGCCTCGCCGGGGATCGCGGCACCCTTCGACAGGCAGCTTCCGGAGGCGTTTCAGGCGACGACGCCCGTCCGCTTCTTTTTGAAATCGGGCTGGGGCTCGGGCTGGGGCTGGGAACACACGGCGGGTCGGGTCGTGGCGGTCCGGAGCCGGCGCGCCGTCCGGTCTGACCTGTCGTGCTGCGTGAGTGCGCAGGAAAAACAGAGGCCACCGTGCTGCATCCCGCGCGACGGAGACCCGAGGCAGCCATGAGTTCCCAGCCCCAGCCCCGGCAATGCCTCTAACGATCCTTTAGCAGAAGCGCCAGCGAAAAGAATGAGTGTCCGTCTCAAGGTCTTCATCAGCTCCGGCATGGCCGAGTTGCGCGACGAGCGCAAGGCGGCGCAGTCCGCCTTGCGCACGCTGGAGGTGGAGCCCTGGCTGTTCGAGGAGGATGCGGGTGCACAGACGGTCGAAGGACGCAAGGTCTACCTGAACGAGCTTTCGTCGTCTGATCTGTACATCGGCATCTTCTGGCGGCAGTACGGCCAGTACACGATCGACGAGTACGAGCAGGCGGTAGCCGGGCAGAAGGACTGTCTGATCTTCGAGAAGTTCGTCGATGTGGAGGACCGGGACGCGCGTCTGGCGGATTTCCTGAGTCGCATTGGCAACGTCGAAGCGGGCCGCACGATCAAGCGTTTCACCACGATCGAGGAGCTGAGCACGGAGGTGCGCAAGGCGGTCGCGAACTGGCAGACGAGCAAGATCCGGGACCAGCGTCACCGTGCGATCCCGCCGCTGCTCGCGTATCGCTGTGACCGCAGCGAGCAGATCGGGCTGGTGCAGGGCGAGGCGCAGGAGGTGTGGTCGTCGCACGACACGCGCAATGTCGTGTGCATCGTGCACGGCAACCGCTCGGAGTGTCATCGCGAGCTGGTCGATGTGCTGGCGAGGTACTCGCTGCCCGCGGCGTTTGCCAGCAGCGGTCTCAAGCCTGTACGTGACATCCCGGTATCGTGGCCGGAGCGCATTACGGACGCCGCACAGTTCGCCGCGCAGATGATGGCGCGTATCTCGGAGCGCGCGCTGAAGCGTGTCTCCGACATGGAGACCATTGCGGCCGAGCTGGATGCGCATCAGGGGCCCGTGCTCGTGCACACCTATGTCGAGCCGGAGGACCTGAAGGCGGGACCTCGCCAGTCGATTCAGAATTTCGTGAAATTCTGGAACGACTGGCCCAGGCGCAGCGCTGGCGAGCCGCTGTTCGCATTCCTCTGCATACGCTATCCCGTGAGTGGCCGGCAGGGTCTGCTTGCACGCTGGTTGGGCGGCGAGTCCCGTCTTGCCGGCGCGGTGCGTGAGCTGCTCGAGCAGCACGGCCTGATCGCGGTCTGCGAGAAGCTGTTTCCCAACACACGCATGCTGATCGCGCGCGAGCTGCCGGATGTGCGGCTCGAGGATGCGGAGCTGTGGGCGGATCTCGATGATGTCAGCGACTTCGTCGGCGGCCGTGCGATCGACGTGCGCACGCGCATCCGCCGGCTCTACGAGAATCCGCAGGTCGTGAACGACGCCAAACGCATCTCGATGGACCCGCTGGCGGGCCATCTCGAGACCATCCTGAAGGAAATCAGGGCCTGATCGGCGAGGATCCAAAATGCTGGAGTTCCCGTTCTATCTCGGCACGCGGCAGGAGCCCGTGTCCGACGGCTATGCGGCACTGCCGCGCTCGCGGCGTGCATGGGACACGCGGCCGGACCGCTACGTGCCTGACGCGGGGTTACGCGATGCCGTGAATGTCGCGCTGCTGCTCAACCAGCCGCTGCTGCTGACGGGCGAGCCGGGCACGGGCAAGACGCAGCTGGCGTACAGCGTGGCGTGGGAGCTGGGGTTCGGGCTGCCGCTGAAGTTCGAGACCAAGTCGACCAGCACGGCGAGGGACCTCTTCTACGTCTACGATGCGCTGGGCCGCTACCACCAGGACAAACACAGTGCCAGTGCGCTCGACTACATCACGTTCAATGCGCTGGGCACGGCGATCCTGCGCACCTGCGAACGAGAGCTGAGCTCGAAGTATCTGCCGTCATCGCTGGTGCCGGAGCAGCCCATGCGCTCGCTGGTGCTGATCGACGAGATCGACAAGGCGCCGCGCGACTTTCCCAACGACGTGCTCAGCGAGCTGGAGGGCATGTATTTCCGCATCCCCGAGCTGGAGAACGTGCGCATTGAAGCAGACCGCGACAGCCCGCCGCTGCTGATCATCACGAGCAATTCGGAGAAGCACCTGCCGGACGCGTTCCTGCGCCGCTGCACGTACTACCACATTCCGTTCCCCGAGAAGGAGCGCATGATCGAGATCGTCACCGCCCGCCTGAGTGGTGATGTCGATCTCGACGAGCCGTTCCTGGGTGACGCACTGGAGCTGTTCTACGAGCTGCGGCAGAATCGCAGCCAGGTGCGGAAGAAGCCGTCCACGGCGGAGCTGCTCAACTGGCTGGTCACGCTGCGCCGGCTGGCGCCGGCGGCGGACAACCCGCTGCGCGCTCTCGACACGGACCGCATCGTGAGCACGCTCGCGACCCTGGTCAAGAACGGCGACGATCTCGAGTCCGCCGCCCTGGCCGTGCGCAACTGGCTGGCACGCAGACGGAATGAAGGCGGCGCAGGCGCTGAGTGATGAGCTGCTCGACTTCGTCGAGTCGCTGCGCGCCGACGGCTACAACATCGGCACCAGCCAGTTCATCAATGTACAGAACCTGATCCTGCTGCTGGCCGCGCGCGGCGAGCTGCCGGAAGAGCCCGCGCGGCTGCGTTCCTACCTGGCACCACTCCTCTGCAACAGTCCCGAGCAGCAGGCCGAATTCGAGCGTCGCTTCCAGCGCTGGTCCGAGACCCGCGAACTGCACTTCCAGCCTGCGCCCTCGCCGGTACCGAGCCCAGCGCGGCAGACGCTGCAGCGCGACCTCTCCCGTGCAGGCAGACTCTCGCGCTGGCTGAAATGGGGTGTGGCCGCGCTGGTGGTCGCGGCGCTCCTCGTCACTGCCACACTGCTCATCCCGCACAAGGATGATAATGAGACGTTAGTTCCGCCGCCGCCCGACACGGTTGTGGCCAATCCGGTTCCAACTCCGGTTGTCACGCCACCGGCGGAGGAAGCGACCCGGCACCGGCACATCATGCTGTGGCTGGGCGCACTCGTGGTCCTGGCGCTGCTGGTGCAGCAGCTGCTGCAGTATCTGTCGGCCCGGCGGTTCCTGGCGCGGCGCATCACCCGCGAAACACCGCCGGTAGCGAAGCTGCTGGTGCGCGGCGAGGAAACGCAGGTGTTCGATCGCCGACTGATGTTCCGCGTGGCGCAGAACTTCCGCCTGCACCGCCGTCTCGGCCCCGCTTTCCTGGACATCGAGGCCAGCGTGATGCGCACGGTGCAGGACCCGGGAGAGTTTCGCCGCGTGGACACGCAGCAGTTGACAGTGCCCGAGTACCTCGTGCTGGTAGATCGTCTGAGCTATCGCGATCACCAGGCACGGTTCTTCGACGACCTCATCGACTGGCTCATCGAACACGGTGTTTTCATTCACCGCTACTACTTTGCCCGCGACCCGCGCGTCTGTGTGCCGGACGAGCGCTACGCGCCCCGCAATGCGCGTCCGCTTTCGCTGAACGAGCTGGAATCGCGCTATCCGTACCGCAGGCTGATGATCTTCTCGGATGGCGATGCCCTGCTGAGCCCCTTCACCGGCAATCTCGAGAGCTGGACCGACCAGCTCGATGGCTGGCCGTTGCGCGCGCTGCTGACGCCGGAAGATCCCGCGAACTGGGGACCGCGCGAGGACAAGCTCACGGGCACCGGCATGCTCGTGTTTCCCGCGACCGAGGCCGGACTCGATGCGCTCGTCGCGAACCCGGGCGCAGCGCAGCAATGGCGGGGGCGCGTCGACGACAACATGCGGCCCATGCCGCCCCTGCTGGCGGAGCGCGCCGACCGCTGGACGGATGACCATCCGCCCGACGCGAAGGTGATCGAGGACCTCATCCAGGACCTGCGCTGGTACCTGGGCGGCGCTTCCGGACTGCTGTGGCTGACCGCGTGCGCCGTCTATCCGGAGCTTCACTGGCCGCTGACGCTGCGTCTGGGTCGGTACCTCCATGATGAGGACGGACAACCACAGCTCAACGAGGAACGGCTCGCGCTGCTGAACCGGCTGCCCTGGTTCCGCACGGGTCGCATGCCGGGCTGGCTGCGCGCGCGGCTCATTCGGGATCTGACACCGGCCCAGCGCACCGACATCCAGAACGTGGTGGATGCGCTGCTCGAGTCCGCACTGCACGAGCCGGGCGACGCGGAAGTGCTCGAGATCGCACTGGACAATCCCGTGCCCGCGCTGGGTCGGCGCATCTTCGGCATGCTCCGGCGGCGGGAATCGAAGGACAGTCCGCTGCGCGAGCATGTCTTTGCGACCTTCATGTCGGACCGTCTCGCAGTGCCGGTGCCGCCGCTGCTGCAACGCTTCTTCTCCGCGGTGGGACCGACGGGCGGCGTGCTCGAGGATGCGGTCCGTCGGCTGCGCAACGCGACCCGCCTGCTGATCGGATCGGCAGCGACGGCGTGGCTGCTGCTGATTCTCGCGGATCGCGTCGGCAGTCACAGCGCCGTGCTGCATTTCCTGGCCGCCGCGATGATGTATTCGACGGGCGTGTCGCTGATCATCCTGGCCGAGGTGGTGCGACACAAGCTGGTGCGCGCGGCCGCAGCCTATTTCGTCGGCATTGCGCTGTTCACCGTGATTGCCGAGGGACTGTCGCCGGGCGCGGAACCGCTCTGGCGCAAAGTCGCGGAATTCGTGCTCGCGGGTGGCGGTGTGCTGATCATGCTGCCCGCGTGGAATCAGTGGCGTGGCGTGCGCGCGTCCGCGATCCGCCTGGGCACGCTGCGCATTGGCCAGCGCCTGATTCTCCTCAGTCTCGTCGCCTGCCTGCTGCCGGCTGCGGCCACACTGCTGGCGGTCATCCATGTCGGTGGCGCCACTGTGCTCGGCGTCGTGGCCGGGGTGCACGTCCTGCCGCTGAGCGGGGCGCTCATCGTGCTGGGCTGGTCGACGCAGACACGCGGACTGGTATCGCTGGGCTTCCTGTTTCCGATCGCAAGCATTGCGGCGTACGCGCTGATTGCCGGTTTCGCGTTCCTTGTCACCGGAAGTCTCGGCTACGGCGTGGGGCTGACGCTCGGCGCCGCCGGGTTCCTTGTCATGCTGGTGCGGCGCAGCACGGGCTGGTACAAGCGAGTCAGGCCGGTGCTCGCCGGTGAAGGTGCAGGCGAAACACAGGCCGCGGCGAGCGCAGCGGACGACCCGGCTGCGCGCACCATGCGCAACGCCGCGCGCGTGCTGCTGCTGGCGAGCCTCCCACTGTGGCTGATCGTGGCCGTCGCGCCCATTGATCGCCTTCTGTCGATGCTCATCCTGACACTCGGCGGTCTGCCGCAGACGACGGCGCAGGTGCTGTCGCTGATCGTACTGTATCTGCTCAGCGCGATGCTGTTTGCGGTTGGTCTGGCCGGTGCCAATCAGCCGCTCCGCTGGTTCGGCGGCATCAGCACCGGTGCCATTGCGCTGACGCTGATCTTCGGGTGGGGCACCAGCGGGTCATGGTCCGGGCCAGCGGCGCTCATCAGTTCCGCGGCGCTCTCGTACATGGTCACGGTGGGTGGCTATCTGTGGCTGCGCGCGTGGCGGCGCGGCTACGTGTCGGTACCCGGCGGCATGGAGGCGCACGCGCGCGTCTGGGCCCGCCGGTTCATGCTCGTTGCCGGCTGCACTTTGCTGGTCTACGCGGCTGGCTTACTGATCGTTGCCGTGTGGATACACTACGACCATTCGTTCCTCGCCTTCCCATGGGCCCCAGCTCTGATTGCGACCTGGTACGTGGGTGCTCAGGCCGTGCCGCTGACGGTCGCGCTCCTGCTGGCCGGTCGCGCAGGCGGGTTGCGACCGGCGGCCTGGCTCGGCAGCCTCACCATCACGGCACTTCTGGCACAGATTCCTGCCCTCTGGACCGCGATCCACGCCGTTGACAGGAACAGGTGGTCACTCCCGGCGGCAGCACTCGTCGTCGTCTGTGAGCTGTACACAGCGGGTGTTGCGGTTGCGGGATTGCGCTGGTACCGCGCAACGGGTGCCTCGCCAGCAGCGTACGAGCGTCAAGACCGCGCATGGCGCCGCGCGCGCGGGCTCATGCGCTGGTCAGCGGCGGCGCAGCTGATCAGCCTGATCGCCATCATACTCTTCTTCGCGGCGAATCTGCTGGCCAGCGGCGAAGCATCCACCACACTGCTGATCGCCATTCCGATTGCCGTCGCGGCGGTTTCCGTGCCCATTGCGGCGGCGCAGGCACTCTACGGTCGGGCGGCGCGCCTGATGCACGCATGGTTTCACGCCGGACTGGCACTGGCGGGCGCAGCCCTGCAGTACGTGCTGGCGGCCTCGATCGAACAGACCGACGGGCTGCGCGGCGCTGGCATGGCCGTTACCAGCGCGGGCTTCGTGATCTCGGTGATCGTCCTCGGCTTCCACTGGTATGCGACGACGCCGGCCGAATCCGCAGGCGAGATCGAAGGCGCATCGTCGCTGCTGGACATTGCTGCACCTCGCAGCAATCTGCTGGGGACCGTTCTGCGTGCGCTGGTATTCGCGTTCGTGGCCGGCCTTGCCCTGGCGCTGCTGGACTGGACAATCGGATGAGCAGAAACGCACGCCGCCGGAACGTGGTCAGACAGGCTGGCCGGATCGGGCTCCTGCTAATCGCGAGTTTGGCGGCCCCAGCCACGGCGGCGGGCGTGCCGCTGCAGGCAGCGGCGCGAGGTGCGGCCGACTCGAGCGACACATCGCAGGACAAGAAGCCGCCGGTGCAGCAGGCACCGTCGGGGCAGCGCTCGCCCTACACGCCGGACTCGCAGGCCGTGCGCGGTCGCATTACGGGTCAGGTAACGGACACCGCTGGCCGTCCTGTTGCGGGCGCCATGGCGCGGGTCGGCGACCGGACCGCCACCACCGATGCCGGCGGATCCTTCAGCATCGATGTGGACAGTGCGATCGTCGTGCTGGACGTGCGGGCAATCGGTTTCCAGCCGTACCTGCAGCCGCAGCAGCTGCCCGTGAACCGTGCCAACCGGCCCATTGGCACGATCAACGTGGCCATCACGCTGCGGCCCAGCGCTGCGCAGCTCGAGGAAGTCGTGGTCCAGGCGAAGCACACGTTTCAGCCCGACGTCGAAGAATGGGCGGCGTTCCTGGCTGTGCTGCTCGGACTGGAACTCGGACTGCGCATGAGCCGGAGGAACAGGCGCTGGCCGCCCGTCCCGGGCGCAGCGGCCGGCTACCTGTTCGGGCGGGTTTACGATGCAGTCTACGCCGGTGGCCTCAGCCTGACGGTCATCAGCGGGTACGTAGTGCACGCCGCAATGCTGGGTGCGATTGCGGCCGCCGTGCTCACCATTGTGCCGCGCATCCACGGCACTGCGTCGCGCATTGCCGCAGGCGCGGGAGCCGGCGTGATCGCGGGTCTCGCCGTCCAGATCGCGACGACGCTGGCCATGCTGCCGGTGGGACCGCCCGGCAGGCCGCCGGTGCCGCTGGGTCCGCTCAATGGGCTCGTCGATCCCGCGTGGATCGCGCGGGCCGCATGGTATTCGGCCATCAGCGGCGCCATGTTCGCCGCTTGGGTGGTCCTGCCCCCATTCGGCAAGCCGGCGGCTCGGCTGCAACAGGCCGCAGCGAAGACTGAAGCTGACGCGACATGAACACGACGGCTCGACGCGCGCTCGTGACCGGCGCCACCAGCGGCATTGGCAGAGCCACTGCGCTGGCGCTCGCGCAACAGGGCTGGGCTGTGGCGCTGCTCAGCCGGACGCGCGAGCGCGGCGAGGCGGTGTGCACGGAAATCCGCCGCGCCGGCGGCCGCGAACCTGAGCTGCTGCTGGCGAACCTCGACTCGCTGGCGGAAACACGCGCCGCCGCGCAGGCTTTCCTGGCGCGCCACGACCGGCTTGATGCACTCATCAACAATGCGGGCAGCATCGCCGCCAAACGCATCATTACGGCCGATGGCTTCGAGCAGACCGTCGCAGTCAATCATCTCAGCCATTTCCTGCTGACTCGCCTGCTGCTCGAACCGCTGCGCCAGGCACAGGGTCGAGTGGTCAACGTCTCTTCGGGCATGCACGTGGTAGCCCGCCTGCAGCGCCAGCCGCTGCAGGACATCTTCCGCGGCCAGGGCAAGTACAACGCGCTGCGGGCGTACGCGGACTCGAAGGCTGCGCAGGTTCTGTTCACGTTCGAACTGGCGAAGCGACTGGCCGGCACAGGCGTCACGGTCAGCGCGCTGCATCCCGGCTCGATCGCCACCGGCATCTGGACGAGCAGCGGCCACTGGCTGGGCGGGCTGCTCCATCTCTTCCAGTGGATGCGCGACTCGCCGGAGAAGGCAGCGCGCGCGGTCGTGCGCCTGGCGGCCGACCCCGGAACCGCGGGCGCAACAGGTCGTTACTACGACAAGCTGCGGGAGACGAAGGCGGCGCCCTTCTGCTACGACACCGCGCTGATCGAGTCGTGCTGGCAGGTCAGTTCGCAGCTCACCGGTCTGGATGGCAATGACACGTAGAGCAGGCGACGCGCTCTGCGGAGTCTGCTTCGTTGTCAGCTGGCAGAAACGGGTTCCGCAGCGTGCGCGGCTGCTTCCTCCGGCGAGGCCGCAAGCACCTGCGCAAAGAACCGCCTGGCCGCGGGCGGTACCGAAGTGAAGCGCAGCGTCACGGGGCCGGCCCCGGCATGGTCCACGACCTTGGCGTAGATTTCCCCGGCCGCTTCGCCGGCTGGCCCGCCGCCAATCCATAACAGCAGGTTAGTCAGCAGAGGCGGCGTGGCGCTGCAGGTCATTTCGGCGGAGGTGCGTGACAGTCGTACAATGCGGCCCCGGCATGTGCTTTCGCACACGTGCTTCTCTTCCACGATGCGGTAGGTGACGTCCAGATCGACGGGCGTTCCGGCCGGTTCGGGCCTGGCGCTGAGGCTCGGGTCTGCGCCGCGCACGCCGAGCACTTCGTGCAGCAGCTGCGGTTCGCGCGCGCCCTTGGGCTGGACTTCGAGTCGTCGCCCGAAAACAAAGCCCTCTCCCGCGCCCCGCCTGGCCTGGTCGGACACCAGGATCTGACCGCCCACGGTGAACGACTCGATGCGCGAGGCCAGATTTACGTGGCTGCCCACGACGCCATACTTCGCGCGGCGCGCGCAGCCGATGCTGCCGGCCACCACATTGCCGGTGTCGATGCCGATGCCCATCTCGATGGCGGGCAGACCGCTCGACGCATTGCGCGCATTCACATTGGCCATGGCGAGCTGCATGTCGACAGCACAGCCGAGGGCGCGGGCGGCGTGGTCCTGCGCTTCGACGGGCGCGCCGAAGAGCACGAGCAGGCTGTCGCCCAGCAGCTCGTCGATGGTGCCGTCGTAGCGCTCGATGACCGCGGTCATGGTCTCGAAGTACGTGTTCAGCAGCGCCACTACCTGCTCGGGCGACAATTCTTCGCAGATCGTGGAGAAGCCGCGGATGTCGGAGACCAGGATGGAAACAGCACGTTTGGTTCCCCCCACGCGCAGGGACGCCGGCGACGCCAGCAGATCCTCCATCACCGCGTCGGATACGTAGCGGCCGAAGACGCTGCGTATGAAATCGTTAAGCTCGGCCAGCTCGTCCCGCTGTTTCGCCAGGGCCTCTCTGGCCTGCTTCAACTCCGTGATGTCGGTTCCTATGCTGAGCACTTCAGCAACTCGGCCGTCAGGGCCGTACAGCGCGCGATTCGTCCACACCACCCAGTAACGCCTGCCGTTGCGGTCACGGATTTCGTTCTCGTTGAACAGGTAGCGTTCGGGATGGATGGTGATGTCGCGGATCATGGCGGCCAGGTCGCGGCCGCTGCTGTCGGTCGCGGGCACGATCGGACCGACGACGTTGCGGCCGACGATCTCGTCGCGAGCATAGCCGAGGAAGCGCAGGCCGAACGGATTCACGAAACGGATCGTGCCATCCACGTCCCAGCGCAGGATGATGCTGCTGGCGTAGTCGACCAGCTCGCGGAAGTGCCGCTCGCTCTGCTCCAGTGCTTCCCTTGCCTGTTTCAGCGCCGTGATGTCCACGAGGGAGATGACAATGGCTTCGACCTGGTCCTGGTCGACGCGCAGTGGCGCGGGCGCGACCGTCGCCACGAAGGTGCTGCCATCCTTGCGCAGGTAGCAGCGTTCTTCGCGCGTGAGCGGTACCTCGCCGGCGAAGAAGCCCTCGATGTTGTGCTGGATGGCCGGGCGATCGGGCGGCGGGATCAGGTCGAGGTACGTCCGGCCGCGCAGCTCGGCGCGCGTGTAGCCTGTCAGCGCCGCGAGGTGCTCATTGACCTGCACCAGTCGGCCACCACGATCGATCACGGCGAAACCGACCGCGGCGCTGGCGAAGATCGCCTGCACCCGGGCCTCACTGCGGCGCACGGCGCGCTCGGCTTCCTTGAGCGGCGTGACATCGGTGATTACGGAGACACTGCCCGAGAAGCGGCCTTCGCCCGCGAACAGCGGCTGCGGCGAGACGATCGAGTTGAAGCTCGAGCCATCCGTACGCACCCAGTCGATCTCATAGCGCTGCCGCAGGCCGCCGCTGCGCACGCTGAATTGCTGCTCGAAGACCCTGCGATTCTCTGCATCGAGGAACTCGAACGGGTGGCGTCCCGCCGCGCGGGCGGGATCCAGGCGGAACATCTCGCAGGCGCTGCGGTTGGCCCAGGTCACGTATCCGGCGTCGTCGACGGCGACGAGGCCCTCGTTCATGGAATCGACCAGCAGCTGCAGGCGGGCTTCGCTGCGCGCCAGTGCATTGGCCCAGTGCGCCGAGCTGTCGCGCTGCCAGCTGGCGAACATGCCCATGACGTTGGCGGAGCCGAGCAGGAAGATCTGTCCGGCCAGTGCGCTCGCCGGCATGCCGCCGGCCAGTGCGGCGGCGCCGAGATAACCCAGTGTTACCAGCCAGCAGGAGACCGTCGCGGGCAGGAAACGGAGCCGCACCAGGCCGTGCGCGAAGAGCACGACGGGCACGAACGAGACGACATACGTCGCGCCGCCCGTGGCGCCCGCGAACAGCACAATGCCCGTGAGTCCCGCGCCCATGAACAGGACCGCGGACACGAGGACGGCCTGCACGCGGGCCGGGGAAGGCGAGTCACGCAGCAGGTAGAGTCCGGCGAGCAGCGCCACGCTGACGACGCCGCGAATCAGCCAGATGCGCATGACGGCGGCGGGCGCCAGCCACGGGTCGAGCGCGCCGAAGCCGGCGTAGAGCACCAGCGTGAGCCAGAGCGCCGCACGCTGCACGCGCATGGAGTGCGCGAAACGATCCACCGACGGGCCGCTCGTCGGTTGGGCGTCGGCGTCGCTGGAGAGCGGGGCAACCACGACCATACCAGACATCCCGCATGAGTACGACTGCATTGAACAGTGCCGCGGCAGCATCCGGATGCCAGAGGGGTTGTCCCGTCAGAGGCGAGGGGAAATCCCGTATTGACCGGCTCATCCTGGTTGGGGGGCAGTCCACTGGCCGACAGCAGGAAAAAGCGTAACATCCGGAGCGCCGCATGCGACGGCCGCCTGGACGTGTCCGCGCTCATCCCCCGAGGCACCCGGGTCGGCACCTCGCCGCGCGAGGCGAAGGGAACGCCGCACACACCACAGGAGGTCCCATGACCGGGCTCTATGCGTTGTGGCTTCCGATCCTGCTTTCGTCCGTGCTCCTGTTCATTGTCAGCTGGCTGATCCACATGGCCATGCCCTGGCACAAGGGAGACTACCCGCGTGTGCCCGACGAAGAGCGGTTCCGCGACGCCGTGCGGCCGCTCACGATTCCGCCCGGCGACTACATGGTGCCGCGCGCCGCGGACGGCCGTGACATGCGTTCGCCCGGATTCCTCGAGAAGATGAAGCAGGGGCCCGTCGTCGTGATGACGGTGATGCCCAACGGGCCGATGCCCATCGGCACGAACCTGGTCTACTGGTTCCTCTACCTCGTGGTTGTGGGCGTGTTCGCGGGCTACGTCGCGGGGCGCGCCCTGCCACCCGGCGCGGACTACCTGAGCGTTTTCCGTTTCGTCGGCGCGGTAGCCTTCACTGCCTACACATTGGCGCTCTGGCAGATGACCATTCTGGTATCGCCGCAGCCTGAGCCTCAGCCTCAAGGCGACGCTGGACGGGTTGATCTACGCGCTGCTCACGGCCGGCATGTTCGGCTGGCTCTGGCCGCGCTAGCCGCCGTCGCCATCCTCGCCCTTGCCGGCCCCGCACGGGCCGATAACTTGGTGTTCGGCGCTGCTCGCGCCTGACCCTCAGACCGGTTCCCACGCGACCGGCAGGGCGAGGGTAAAGGGGATGCATGTCCTCGAGCGGACCCGTGGTCCAGCATGGTGACGGCTCACTCACTTCCGGAGGGCCGGGCGCGTGGGGTTCGGGCATTCCGGATCTGAGGAGAACCGACCATGACCCGCCAAAGGCACCTCAAGCAACTGGTCCGCAGCCGCATGGAAAAGACGGGCGAGAGCTACGCCAGCGCGCGCCGCCGGGTGATCGCGCAGTCGTCTGCAACCGATAGCCAGGAAGGGCCGCACTTCCCCGGCAACATCCCAGCCGCCACGGCGCTGCGCGTCGCGCTCACAGCCGCGGGATTGCGCGACCCGCACACGAAGCGGCCGTTCAACGAGGCCATGACGTTCGGTCTCGCGGGCGGCATTGGCATTGGCCTGTTCTCGTTCTACTACGAGAAAGGCGACTTTGCCTCCTTCTTCCTTGCCGGCCGTCATCTCTGGCACGACTACGAGGCATACTTGCGGGGCGCTGCCGAACGGCTGGGCGCGGAAGTCGTGGTGAAGGAGGCGTCGGGCGCGAAGCCGGCGGAGCAGAACCTGCGCGCGCTGCTGGACGAACACGGTGTTTGCATTGCCTGGGTGGATGCGTCACTGCTGCCGCACCGCGCCATGCCCGTCGATCCGAACGGCATGGCCTACCACGTCATTACAGTGTACGGCATTGACGACGTCGCGAAGACCGCCAGCATTGGCGATCTGGGCGATGCGCCGGTCTCGATCCCGCTGGCCGCACTCGCTGCCGCGCGCAGCCGCATCAAGAAAGACAGGACGCGTGTGCTCGCCTTGCGCGCGCCAGCGAAGATCACGCAGCCGACGGCGCTTTCGGTGATCGTGCGGCAGGCACTGGGCGCCGCGCACGGCGGACTCGCGGGTGAGGGCGCACCCAGACAGGCGAAAAGCAATTTCACGCTGGGTGCGCTGCGCACCTGGGCCGAACGGCTCACCAGCGACAAGGACAAGGAAGGCTGGGCGCGTGTGTTTCCGTCCGGCCACCGGTTGTGGCGGGGCCTGACATTGATCTACGAGTGCATTGAGTACCAGGGCACAGGCGGCGGGTTGTGCCGTCCGCTCTTCGCGGAATTCCTCCACGAGGCCGCACAGGCCACGAAGCAGAAGCCGCTGGAGTCCCTTGCAGCGCGTTATCGGGCGCTGGCCGGGCAGTGGTCGGACCTGGCGCACGCCGCACTGCCCGATGATGTGCCCGCGTTCCGCGAAGTCCGCGAGACATGCGCGCGGCGAGCCGAGCTGGCCAACAGTGAAAGCGACGACGCCGAAGCCGGGCTGCACGCGTGCTGGGAGAAGCTGGACACCATGCAGAAGCAGGCGAAGGCGTCGTTCCCGCTGTCCGAGCCTGATTGCAGGAAGCTGCGCGCGTCACTTGCGGAGCGCGTCGTCGCCCTGCACGAAGCCGAAACCGCTGCTGATCAGGCCATGAGCGAGCTGGCCGGGGCCTGAGCCGGCGCCGGCCACCGGACCTCTAACGCCATGTTTGAGGCGCGGTTCCCCTTGATTCCGCCAACAGACGCGGTCGCTGCCTGCGCAAGCGCGAGCGACGAAACGAAACTGCACGTCCGGTTTTCTCGTAGTACGGCGAGGCGATGCAGGCGAAAGTACACTCCCATGCGGTCGAGTCGTGCGGCTCGAACGCAAAGCCCGCCCCGGAGATCATTCCACAGGAAGCAAATCCATGAAGCTCAAGCGCGTTGCAGCATGGAGCGCAGGCACGCTGCTGCTCGGGATCCTGGCAACGGGACTCGTTGCCTACTGGAGGTCGGACAACAGCTGCAGCGATCGCACCGCTGTGCCGGGTGACCCGATGAAGGCTTTCATTTACTGCGACTACGGATCGCCGGACGTTCTGAAGTTCGTGGATATCGAGAAGCCGGTCCCCGGTGACAGCCAGGTCCTGATCCGCGTACGCGCGGCCTCGGTCAATCCGCTCGACTGGCACTTCATGCAGGGCGAACCCTACATCGCGCGCATGGTCATGGGGTTGCGCAAACCCGCGGACATACGGCTGGGCGTCGATTTCTCAGGGGTCGTCGAAGGGGTGGGCAGGAGCGTCACGCAGCTCAAGCCGGGCGACGCGGTCTTCGGCGGCAGGACCGGCGCGTTTGCCGAGTACATGACGGTGCGCGCGGACCAGCTGGTGCGGAAGCCGGATAACATGACGTTCGAACAGGCGGCGGCCGTCCCCGTGGCGGCGATCACTGCGCTGCAGGGACTGCGCGATGCCGGCAGGGTCCAGGCCGGCCAGCACGTGCTCATCAACGGCGCCTCGGGCGGTGTGGGCACGTTCGCCGTGCAGATCGCAAAGTCGTTCGGCGCGCACGTCACCGGTGTGTGCAGCACGAGAAACGTGGACATGGTCCGCTCGATCGGCGCGGACGAAGTCATTGACTACACAAAGGATGATTTCACGAAGAGCGGTCAGCACTACGACCTGATTCTCGACATGGTGGGCAATCATTCGCTGCGCGACCTCAGGCGGGTGCTCCAGCCGCGCGGCGCCGTCATCATGATCGGCGCGTCGTCGGGCAAGTGGATTGCGCCGCTGCCGCGGGTGCTCAATGCGCTCGTGTACACGCGCTTCGTGCCGCAGACCATGCGCTTCTTCCTGTCGAACCTCAATGTGAAAGACCTGAACATCCTGGGCGATCTGATGGCGACCGGAAAACTGACGCCTGTGATCGATCGGACCTGGCCGCTCAGCGAGCTTCCCGAGGCGATCCGCTACCAGGAAGCAGGGCACGCGCGGGGCAAGGTCGTGATCACGATGGAGTGAGCCGAGGCGTCCGGGTCGGATGACCCGGAGTCTGAAACCGCAGGGCTCGCCTGACCGCGGCGGCGTCAGGATCAAGTGGCTTGCGCTGCCCGCATACGGCTAACACTATGGCACGCGGCTCGATTCGCCGCCATCCATCGGAGCCGGTGCGCACAGATCGCCCAATGAAGCGCTCTTTCGAACGGGTGTATTTCATCGGCGCCGGCTTCTCGGCCGGCGCGCAGTATCCGGTCGGCCGTGATCTGATGCGCCGCATTGTCGACTACCTTGCGGGCCCGCGGTCTCGCAGCGCATGGAAATACCCGCCCGGCTTCACGAACAGCGTCCGGCGCACGCGCAACGACCGGGAGCGCGTGGGGCAGCTGCTCGGGATCATCGATCAGGTCCTCGCCCAGTACTTCGCCAGCAGTCGTGCACGCATTGATGAGATCGATGTGGCGGAGTTCTTCACCATGGCAGGGACGCTGGCCGACAGCCCCTGGCTGGTTCAGGACCGGCGCCCGGGACCGGGCGGCGTGCCTGCCGGCAACGGCGCAACCTCGACGGAGAGCAGCCTGTTTCACGATCTGGCGGCGGTTACACGTTCGTATTTCCATGACATTTGCGACGCGCTCGCTCTGCCGGCGGACCTGGCCGGCGCCATCGCTGCGGTGCGACCGGATCGAGACGCGATCGTCAATTTCAACTGGGACGAGGAAGTCGACTACCATCTGGGTTGGAATCTGCATCGCGATGTTTCCTACACGCTGGGCGCGTGGGATGCCGAGCATCGTGCGCGCGATCCGCATGTGCTCGTCCTCAAGCCACACGGCTCGGTCGGCTGGTACGATGTGCAAATGGGGATCGGCAATGGTGAATCCTACTTCATCGCCGGCAACGACGTGCGCATCCCGCGTTACGAACAGCGTATTGTCGCCTTCTCGGAGGTCGCGCTGCCGCTCGATGTGGACGGCGCAACCGTGCACTCGCCGCTCGCCTGTCCGCCGGTCATCACCGCGCCCACTTTCGCCAAGCAGTTCCGCTACATTGAACAGCAGCGCATTTGGCAGGATGTGCTGCAGGTGTGCCAGACGGCACACGAGTTCGTCTTTCTCGGCTATTCGCTCCCCCGCGACGACTTTCTCACCCGCGCCGCGATCCGCCGAGCCCTGCACGAGAACCGCGCGCGCGACCTGCGCTGCCTGGTCGTCGATCGTGTGTGGAACGCCGCGCGCGTCGAGAACTATCGTGACGTTTTCGGCGACCATGTGGGCGACCACAATCATCTGCGCTGGGACTTCGGCGCGGGCCGCGGGCTCGCCGCGGCGATCGCGGAACGCTTCGCGCAGGCCACGCTATGACCACAACCGGGAGCGCGAACGTGTCCAACGTCCTTGACGCCTCGAGTCGCGGCGATCGATTCCTCACGCGCTGGATCGGCGCGACGTTCGGCGGCTGGACCGTGGGCTTCCTTCTCGTCCTCGTCCTCATCGCGCTGACCAGCATGGTCGGACTGGGTAACACGCAGTTTCCCATTGGTCTGGGCATGGGTCTGGGCACGGGCTTTCTGCAGGCAAGGGTGCTGCGTGGGAGCGTCGGCGATGCGCGACGCTGGTGGATCGCGTCCGCGGCGGGCCTGACCGCGCCGTTCATGGTGTCGGACATTCTGAAAGCCCTGATGACGCAGCGCCCCTACTCTCTCGCACTGCTCGTGGTGGCGGGTGGGGTCGTGGTGAGTGTGCTGCAATGGCGCGTTCTCCGGCGCCGCTCGCGTGCGGCGTTGTGGTGGGTACCCACGGCGACCATCGGCTGGTGCCTGGGCAGCGGCATGATCATTGTCAGCGATCGCTATCTGCCGAAAATCCCGGGCATCGTCGGCGCCCTGCTGTACGTGGGCGTGCTGCTGGTGGGCGGGCTCATCCTCGGCATCATTACCGCTCCGGTGATCCTGCGAATAGTGAAGGGCGCCGGCAGCATGTCAGAGCTGGCGCCAGCGCACAGCGTATAGAACAGGGATGATCCGGGGGTGCAATACGTCGAGATCTACGCGGTGCGCCGCTGACGCATGGCGCTCGTCCTGCTGCTGAGAGGCATCAACGTCGGCGGGCACAGACGGTTCCGGCCGGCGGAGCTTGCCCGCCAGTTGAGGCATTCGGATGCGCTCAACATTGGCGCGACCGGTACCTTCGTGGTGCGGCGCCCGGTCACTCGGGCGAAGCTGCGCACGGAAGTGCTGCGCCGACTTCCGTTCGATGCGGAGATCATGATCTGCGATGGCCGCGACGTGACGGGCCTCGTCGCGCACGACTTCTTCGCGGATCATCCGCCACGACCCGACATCATCCGCTTCGTGAGCCTGCTGTCACGGGCTGCGCGCCGTACGCCATCGCTGCCTCTGGATCTGCCGGAGGGCGGCGAGTGGCTCGTGCGCATCCTCGCCTGCCGCCAGCGCTTCGTGATCGGTGTACACCGGCGCCAGATGAAGGTCATCAGCCAGCTGGGCAGGCTGGATCAGGTTTTCGGCGCGCCGGCCACCACGCGCAGCTGGGGCACATGGAACGCAATTGCGAAAGCGCTGGGAAGCGACAGCCGCTGAGCGGCGCACACACCAACACTCGTTCAGTGAATCGGGCGCATTGCCCGGAGCATTGGTCGGCAGCCGACGTCCGCTACGATCATTGTGGACTCGGTCTGCGCTTCGCGCGCACGCGGTGTTCCGGGTTTCGGCGCATCACGCTTGCCATTATCCATGCAGTGTAGTACTAATTGCCCATGGCGCGCGGCATTGGTCATTTCGAACACCTCATCCTGCTGGCACTGCTGGACCTGCCAGCCGAGCAGGCGTATGGCGTGCCGATCCGCGAGCTGATCGAGGAACGCACGGAGCGGCGGGTGTCGGCGGGCGCGGTCTACACGGCGCTCAGCCGGCTGGAGGCGAGGGGGCTGGTGGCGAGCCGGCTGGGCGAGCCGACAGGCGAGCGTGGTGGCCGCAGCAAACGCCTCTACCGGCTGGAGACGGAAGGCGCGCGCATGCTGGCGGAATCGGTGCAGGCGCTCTCCGACATGTCGCTGGGCGTGGTGCCGGCGCTGCGCGCGCAGTTTGCAGGTCTCGCTGCCCGGCGCAAAGGCCCTGCCCGATGAGCCGTCGCACGCCACCGCGTCCGCCCTGGCCCGGGCGTCTGCTGATGCGAGCGATCATTGGTGCGGATGCGGAAACGCTGCTCGGCGATCTGGAGGAAGCGTGGCATTGTCGCGTGCAACAGGAGGGGAATACCATGCGGGTACGTGCCGGCTTCGTCCTCGATGTGGTGCGGTCCCTCCGGCACTGGTGGTTCGGGCGGCGCTCGCCCGGTGCGCGCGCGGAGCGCGAACCGCGCCGCGCCGCGTCCGCGATCACGTGGACCGAGCTGCGCCAGGTCGTGCGCGGCATCACCCGACGGCCGGGTTACAGCGTGATCGTGATTGCCACGCTCGGGATCGGCATTGGCGCGACGACGACGCTGTACAGTGTGGTCGATGCGATGCTGGTTCGGGCGTTGCCCTATCCGCACGCGGACCGTCTGGTCCTGCTGGGTAATGTCCTGCCGGAAAGGTTGGCGCCGAAGGCGCAGGAGGGGCTGCTCACACTGCAGAGGATGTCGGCGCCCAACGTGCGCGATCTGCAGGCGAAGCTGCCGGATCTCGCGTCGGTAGCGATGCTCGAGCGGAGGCAGTGGCTGTCGAATCAGGGTCAGGATGCGGCGCCCATTGAGGTGGCCAACGTAACACCGGAGTTCTTCCAGATGCTCGGCGTGAAGCCGCGACTCGGTCGATTGCTGGGGCCTGGTGACCACGAGCAGGCTTCGGGTGTACCCGCGCTGATCAGTTATGACGGCTGGCAGGGTCGCTTCGGCGGCGATCCCGCCGTGGTCGGCCACGAGGTCATGGGCGGCCAGTTCACCATTGTCGGCGTGCTGCCGCGGAGCTTCCGCCAGCCGCAGGCCATTGTCGAAGGCGACGTCGAGTTCTTCATCTACCTGGACCCGACGGAACGACGCTACAACGACCGGCAGCGCCACTCCGTGCGCGTGCTGGCGCAGTTGCGGCCGGGTGCCAGTGAGGCGCAGGTGCGCAGGGAGCTGGATGCGGCGCAGGCGCAGCTGATGCGCGACGAGCCGGCGGGCAACCTGTTGCGCGACGGTACGCCCGTGGGCACGGGCCTCAACACGCTGCGTGACGCGACCGTGGGCAGCGCGGCGCGGCCCACGCTGGTGCTGCTGGGCGCCGCCCTGCTGGTGCTGCTGCTGGCCGGCATGAACGCGGCTAACCTGCTGTTGGTACGCGGCCTGGAGCGCAGCGGCGACGTGGCCATCCGGCGGGCGCTGGGCGCCGGCCGCGGCCGCATCGTGGTGAGCCACGTGGCGGAAGGCATCGGGCTCGCCATGCTCGGCGGGCTGGTCGGCCTGCTGATGGCGCGGCTGGGCGTCGCCGCATTCCAGAACTGGGGACCGCAGGACCTGCCGCGCCTTCATGAGGTGGCGGTGAATCGGCGGATCGCGCTGGCCGGTGTGCTGCTGTCGATCGTGGTGGGCGGTGCCATTGGTCTCATTCCCGCGCTGCGCGCCGGTCATGTCGCGGGCCTGGCCAGCATGCGTGTGCAGGCCGGCGTGCTCACCCGGGAAAGCGCCCGCCTGCGCTCCGTGCTGGCCGCGACGCAGCTGGCGCTGGCGCTCGTGCTGGGCGTCGGCGCCAGCCTGCTCTTCCGTTCGTTCGCGGAGCTGCGGGCGCAGCCGCTCGGCTTTCAGCCGCATGACCTGCAGACGTTCTTCTTCCCCTGGAAGACCGATCAGATCGTGCCGGCGTGGGGCGATATCCTCGAGGCCGTGCAGTCGACGCCGGGCGTGACGCATGCCGGCATCACGTCCAGCGTGCCACTGCAGCGCTCGACGCAGGCCGTGCGGGTGGAGCGGGCCGACCAGCCGGGATCCGACGAGGGCGTCGCCACTCCGAGCTATGTGATAACGCCGGGTTATCTGGCGCTCACGGGTGTTCCGCTGCGACGGGGGCGCGAATTCACGGATGCGGACCGGCCCGACACGCGCGCCGTCTGCATCATCAGCGAGTCACTGGCGCGCGCCCGTTTCGGCAACGCGGACCCCCTCGGTCAGGTGCTGCGCCTGACGGACGAGTCCGGCAGCCCGCCGCAGAGCGTCGAGGTGGTCGGCGTGAGCGGCGATGCGGTGCAGTCGCGCGTCGAGGATGGGCTGCAGCCCGCGATCTATCTGCCGTACACGCAGTCGGGCCCCGTCGGCCTGAACGTGGTGCTGTCCAGCGCGCGTGAGCCGGGAAGCCTGCTGCCGGACATCCGGTACGCACTGGCGAGCGCCGGATACGGCCGCGTGCCCCCGATGGACTTCGCCAGCATGGACGCACGCGTCGCAGCGACCCGCGCGGTGCCGCGTTTCCAGACCGCGCTGGTCGGCGGATTCGCGCTTTCGGCACTGCTGCTCGCCGCCGTCGGCATTATGGCACGCTCGCCTTCAGTGTGCGCTCCCGTACCCGCGAACTGGGCATCCGCATGGCCATCGGCGCGGAGGCACGCACCATCCACGCCCTCGTGCTGGGGCAGGGAATGCGCGTGCTGGTGGCGGGCCTCCTCGGTGGTCTGGCCGGCGCTTTCGCACTGACGCGGCTGCTGCGCGGCTTCCTCTTCCACGTGCGACCCATGGATCCGCTCGCTTTCGCCATCGCCACGACGGTCGTCGCGGCCGCCGTGATCCTCGCCTCGCTCCAGCCGGCGCGGCGCGCCGCCCGCATCGATCCGTCGACGAGCCTCCGCGACGGCGGCTGAACGCGAGCCCGATCCTCCGCACGACGGACGTCGCCAGACGTTGCGCCGTCGGCCGCGGCCGCGCAGGATGGGAGCGACAATCGCTCGACACCCATGCCCGGATGGCCACCATGCGTATCGCCCCGTTCGTGCTGCTCACGACGCTGTTGGCGGTCCCATTGCGGGAACCGTACGGCAGCGCTTCCGCGGTCCGCCGGGCCTCGGCCTGCACGACCGCGACCCCCGCGTGCGAGCGCTGGGTGACGCTGGGCGGCGGGCCGGGCCGGTCCATGGTCTACGCCAGCTACCCGCTGGACACGCCGAATCCCGCCATCACCCGCGCGCTCATCATGGTGCACGGCGCCAACCGCAACGCCGACCATTACTTCGAGACCGCCATGGCCGCGGCCTTCCTGGCCGGGGCGCTGGATAACACGGTGGTAGTGGCGCCGCACATGATCGCGGCGCGCGACACGCCGCGGGCGAACGAGATCGTCTGGCCCGAAGGCCGCAACAGCTGGCGCTCGGGCGGCAACTCACCCACCAATCCGACACTCACGTCATTCGACTTCGTCGACGAGCTGCTGCGCAGGTTCGCGGACAAGAAGACGTTTCCGAACCTCACGCACATCGTCGTGGCCGGCCATTCCGCGGGCGGCCAGTTCGCCACACGCTACGAAATGGCCAACAAGGTACACGACAGGCTGGGCGTCACCATCAGTTACGTCGTGGCCAATCCCTCGAGCTATGCCTGGCCCGTGGCGCTGCGGCCGCTGCCGCAGGACGATGCCGACCCCGCCAGCGCCGACAAGGAAGCGTTAGGTCGCGACGGCGAGACGGTACACGACAACTTCACGTACGGCCCGTTCGATGCCACGAAAGTGCGCAACTACGACCGCTGGCCCATGGGCCTCGACTCGCTCGATGGCTACACCGCGGGCATGAGCGCGGAGCAGCTGCGCAGGCAGCTGGTCGAGCGGCCCACCACGTACCTGCTCGGCCAGGTCGACGTGCTGCCGCTGGGTGGCTTCGATTCCTCGCCCGCCGCCATGGCGCAGGGGCCCACGCGTCGCGCCCGCGGCGAAGCCTTCTTCACGTACGTGAACGGGACCATGGGCGCGCATCACAACGCGATCATCGTTCCCGAATGCGGCCACAACGATCGCTGCATCTACACGACCGATGTCGTGTTCCCGGCGATCTTCCCGAAATGACAGACGAACGGGTGAGCGGAACAACCGGCCACGACCACACGGAGTTCGTCCGCGAGTACCTGGCCGCCATTGAAAACGGCGTGGCGGAGGCCGACCTGGCCCGCTTCTTCACGCCCGACGTGATTCAGGAGGAGTTCCCCAACCGCGTCACACCGAACGGCGCGACACGGGACCTGAACGCCATGCTGGAAGCCTCGCAGCGAGGGCGGAAGGTGCTGACGAAGCAGACGTACCAGATCCACAACATCATCGCAGCGGGCGCGCAGGCGGTGGTCGAAGTGACGTGGATCGGCACCATCGCGGTCGCATTCGGGTCGCTCGCGCCCGGTGACGCGATGAAGGCGCGCTTCTGCATGGTGCTGGAATTCGAGGGCGGCCGCATCCGACGGCAGCGCAACTACGACTGCTTCGACCCGTTCTGATTCCCCGCAACCCCATAGCGGCTCATCCAGGGTCGTGCTGACACGGTTGTTCGCAACCGTGGTGGCCTCGCGGCGCCCTCCGTCAGTCGAGCTTCAGGATCGTGCGCCGGTGCAGCAGGCTGGCGTCGTCGCCGATGATGCAGCAGCCCGGACCGGCAAAGCCCGTGCGCGTGACAACCAGCCCGAGGATGCGCGCATCGGCCGGCACGGCGAAGCGGCGCAGCGCCGCAACGGCCTGACCGGGCTGCAGCAGCGTGTCGAAGGGGACCGCACCGGGATCGGCAACCGGCGGGTAGCGCCTGCCGTCGGCGTCGCGCAGGTACACCGCCACGAACCGCTCCCGTTGCGGCACGCGTCGCGCCCGGCTCGACAGCTCGAGCGTGACCTCGTAGTGCAGTCCGTCGGCCATCCGCGTCCTGCCCGCCGCCTGCACGGCGATGCACCAGTCGTCGGAGCACTCGCGTTCGCCGCGGCCAAGGTAGCGCTGCGGCGTGAAGGCGGAGACCAGCAACAGCACCGCGAAGTACAGCACTGCGCCAATGCCCAGGCGGCGGAGCAGCGTGCCGGCGCGACCACGGTTGCCGCGCCAGGCCGTTGCCACCGCCGTCAGCAGGGTGGCGGCGGTGGTGAGGAAGAGGATAATGAAGAGCAGGTCGAAGGCGGACATTTTCGTTGTTCCAAGTTCTCTGTATGGTAAAGTAGCGGCCGTGTGGGGTCAAGGCAGAGTCGGGCCCGACGGGGCTGCGAAAGCGAGTCACCAGGGGAGCCGCATGGATTTCGAGCTGAATGCCGCACTCGCGGTGCTGGAGCGCACACCGGAGACGTTCCGGGTCATGCTGGCGGGTCTGCCGGCGGTGTGGTCGGATGCGACGGAGGGGCCGGAGACGTGGAGCCCGTTCGTGATCGTCGGGCACCTCATCCATGGCGAGCGCACGGACTGGATTCCGCGTGCGCGCATCATCCTCGAGCAGGGCGAGGACCGGCGCTTCTCGCCCTACGACCGGTTCGCGCAGTTCCGCGAGAGCGCCGGCAAGTCACTGGCAGCGCTGCTGGACGAGTTCGCGCGGCTGCGCGCGGAGAACCTGCGTACGCTGCGCGGCTGGGAGCTGGGCGAGGCCCAGCTCGGGCTGCAGGGCGAGCACCCGGAGTTCGGGCCGGTCACGCTGCGCCAGCTGCTTTCGACCTGGACGGCGCACGATCTCGGGCATGTGGCGCAGACCGCGCGCGTCATGGCGAAGCAGTATCGTGAAGCGGTCGGCCCCTGGCGCGCGTACCTCCCTGTAATGGATCGTTAGCACGGATGCAGCCACCTGCGAGACCGGCCCGTGCGCAGGACGGGCGAGCCCGCGGAGCGCAACGAGCGGCGTCAGGCGTCAGGCGAATCCCGGCCTGGTCGCGCTCGTGGATGCGCAGCACGCTGCCGTCCTGACGGCTGCCAGCGGTCGCGGCCAGACGCACACCCAGCGACAGCGTACGGGGTGCACCCAGCTCGGTCGGGCCGTAATTGCTCGCGATGTACTCCCGATCGAGCAGGTTCTCCACCGAGCCCGTCAGCTCGACACCTCGCCGCACGGTTACCGCCGCGGAGAAGTCGAAGACGGCATGGGGAGGCAGGCGCACCTCATTGGTGATGTCCTGGAACTGATCGCTGAAATAGCGACTGCGCAGCGTGGCCCGGAATGACGGCACCCGCCAGGTCAGCGATCCGGAGACGGCGTGCTTCGAGACGCCCTCGGAGCGGTTGCCCACGACCGAAGGGTCGTCCTCGTTGGAATGCGGCTCCAGTACACACTCGCGAACATTGGCGCGTTGAGCGGCACGCCATTGAGCAGCACCAGCACGCGGGTGGCGTTGTCGCCAAGGCCGAGGCCGCGCAGCGCGATGCTCGGGTTGCCGGGAAAGGAGGACGCGTAGTTCGTATACGGCAGCTGCACGCCGGGTATGCCGCGCAGCAGCTCCTCGGTAGTCGTGGCAGGCGATGCTTCGATGGCCTCGCGCGACATCACGGTCACGCTGACCGGCGCCTCGTGCACCTTCTGCTCCGCGCCACGCCGTGCGGTGACTGTGATATCAGCCAGTTTCGTCGGTTCCTGCGCGGCCAGCGAACCGGCCAGCAGCAACGAGCACGCACCCGGGAGCAGGATGCACCGCGCCTTCTGGTGTCTGTGCATGATCGGATCACTCCAGCAATGGTTTCACATGCAGCGGGGGTATGAGCCGGTCAGGAAGTGCCGGCCGCCGCTGCAATGATCGATCGAACGGAATCGACTGCCGGGTGCAGATTGCCCACGCGGCGCCAGAGCAGGCGGCCGTCGGCGCCGATCACGAAGGTCTCGGGCACGCCGACGACATGGTAGAGCCGCTGGATGCTCTGCGCGGGGTCGTGCGCAATGACGAAGGTGAGCTTTGCTGTTTCGACGAAACGCTGCACGCGCCACGGCTCGCCGGCATCCACACTGACGCCGACGACGCGCACGCCGTGCGCTCCGAATTCCTGCTGCAGGCCCTCGAGGTCGGCCATTTCCTCACGGCAGGACGTGCACCACGTGGCCCACACGTTGAGCACCGTAACCGGCTGCGCGCCGCCGATCGCGACCGTGTCACCGGCCAGCGTGGCCGAGGCCCATGCCGGAACAGCGTCACCCACCGCGAGCGGCTGAAACGTAATGTCGCGGCGCGCGCATGCTGACAGCAGTGTCAGCACGAACGCAGCAGCCTGCGTGGCGAGACAGGCGGCACTCCGCGGGCCGCGCGCAACCGCCGCGGTCCCACGGTGTGTCCGCCCTGCAGCGGAACTTCCTCTGAGCTTCAATGCGACTGCGCTTCCGCGATCACGCCCCGGCGCATGACGATGTGCAGGGCGCCCACGGAATTGACGTAGGCCGCGGGGTCGTTCCGGTTCATGCTGGCGTGCGCCGCGGAATCCGCGGCCGCGGCGTTCAGAGTGCGTTCCTGCCATGCCACCAGCACCGTGTCAGCACGCAGAACGATGACGGGATACCCGGCGGCCATTGCCGGCGCGCTCACGGGCTGCGCAGCTTCGAAGGTGCGCCCGCCGTCACGCGAGAGGCGCAGCATGATGCGCGGCGTCTCCAGCGTTCCGTCGTCCCACGCCGTCGCGATCAGGCCGGGTGCGGCATCGTTCTGCGCGAGCTGGATGTGTGCGGCACGCGAGTGCTGGGCCAGTCCCAGCGGCACGGGCGCAGAGAACGTGCGGCCGCCGTCACGCGATTCCGTGTACTGCGTGCCGGCCGCGCCGTCCTTCCCGGTCCACCACGCAACGCGCAGCGTGCCATCGCGTGTCACCTTGATGGAGGGACCGGCATCGGGGCAGTAGTCGACTTTCCATGCATCCGTGTGCACGCGCACGGGCCGGCTCCAGGTTGCGCCGTGATCCTCGGAACGTGCGACCACGATGTCGCGATCCTCCGCTGTGCCGTCCGGGAACCGCTTGCGCCAGGCGACATACAGCTCGCCTTCGGGCCCGGTGGTCATGGCCGTGCGGCAGCAGGGGCAGGAAAGGTCGCTGTCGATCGTTGCCGGCTTCGACCAGGTCTTCCCGCCATCACTGGAGCGCGCGAAAAACGTGTGAGAGGTGTCGGGCTTCACCTCGGCCAGCCACGAGAGATAGATGGTGCCATCCGTCGCCACGTGCAGCGCGTGATCGTCATAGGAACCGAACACGGTGTCGCCAGTCACGGTCTGCGGCTCGTCCCACGTGGCTCCGCCATCCTGCGAGACCGCGAAGCGCAGTGCATTCTGCGGCCAGCGCATGCCGGGCACGACCCGGGTCACGAGGTAGGCGGCATACAGCGAGCCGTCCGGACCGAATGCGATCTTGGGCGGCACCTCGCCGTAGATGGAGAGGCTGCCGAGCGGATCCCGCAACTCGACCGCGCCGCCCCTGGCTGGTTGTTCCGCAACGCCACCGGATGCCACAGACTGCACGAACAGGCGGCCATCCGTGCCCCCGGCCGGTGCGGATACCCAGGCGAGGGCGAGGCGGCCGGATGGGGAGAGGGCGAACACGGGGGCGGCGCCGGCCCCGATCTCCTGCGCCGGCGCCCACGTGATCCCGTGATTCCTTTCCCTGCCGCAGCCCGCCGCCAACATGAGTGTGGCGGCCGCGAGCACACTAACAGATCGTTTCATTGTGATCATGGTCATTTCTCGTGTCAGCGTGCACGGTACTGGAGCCCGAGGTACAGCGTGCGGCCCAGGCCAGGCGTGTAGCGATCCTGCTGGTCTTCCGGCACGAACGGATTGAACGACACGGTCACGGCGTAGCGCTCGTCGGTCGCATTGGCGAGCCGGCCGATCAGCGAGAACCCGTGAATCTCGGGTGTGGCCGCCTGCAGGTTGAGCACGTTGTAGCCATTGTAGCGGTGCAGGTTGTCGGCGTCCGTGAAATACCAGCCCACGCGCGCCCACTCGGCGCTGAACGCGCTGCCCCCGGTGGGCGCCCACGTGAGCCGCGTGTTCGCGATGGTGCGCGGCGCCGCTTCCATCTGGTTGCCGCTGTAGTCCGTGCCGGTTGCGGTTACCCAGTGCAGGTACTGGCTGCGCACGTACGCGAACGCGGATTCCAGTCGCACTGCGGGGCTCAGGGCGAGGGTGACACCGGCCTCCAGGCCGCGATGGCGCGTGCGTCCCGCGTTCGACACTTCCGAGGTGAACGTCGTGGTGTTGTAGAAGTACACGATGTCGTCGGTGATCTCCATCGAGTAGGCCGAGGCCTCGAGCGAGAGGCGCGAACCCGCCTGTGCACGGATGCCGCTCTCGAAGCTGTTCGCCTTCACCGGCTGCAGGCCCACGCTGTTCTCGGCCGAGCCCTGCACGAAGAGCTGATCCTCGGACGGCGCGCGGAAGCCGTGGCGGTAGGACGCGAAGATGTTCACGGCCCGCGTGACATCCCAGGTCAGGCCCAGCTTCGGACTCGCGTGGGAATAGGAAACCGATGTCGATGCCGGGCGCCGATGCGGACCCGTGTCAACGACGGCGAGCCTGTTCTTGTAGTCGTAGCCGATGTGATCGAAGCGCAACCCCGCGCTCACGTGCAGCGTCGGAACCGGATTGAGCACGAGCTGCGTGTACGGCGAGATGCCGTTGAAGGTCACATCATAGTCGTACTGCTGGGCACCGGTGGTGAAGGAGTCGAAGACAAAGCCGGGCGTCATGGTGGGCAGGATCTCATCTTCCTGGTTGGCGCCGGGGCTGTAATCGAAGTCGGCGCCCACGATGACGTTGCCGCGCGTGAAGTCGCGCCGATACTTCGCCATCATTCCCACCGACTTGTTGTGGTTGTCCCAGACCTGCGGATCGTACGTGAGCTGCCAGAACGGGAGCAGCTTGAGGCGGTTGTAGCGCGCGTAGCCGATCACTTCCCAGGACGACGGGCCGGACTGCGCGTCGTACGCCGTGGACCAGCGGACGGCCTGCACTTCGCGCAACGCGATGGGTGTGTAGTTGACGTGCGGCGCGTTGTCGAAATCGCTGAGGCCCATGTCGGAGCCGCCATCACCGGGCGAGTTGATGTTCGTCGCTGTAATCACCGTCTTGAACCGTGCATTGCCGGAGAGCGCATGATCCCAGCGCAAGGTGCCGGTCTGCCGGTTCATGTGTGCGCCGTCGCGCCAGCCGCCGAAGTGCATGATGTTGACGTCCGCGCGCACGCCGTCGGCACCCCACGTATTGCTGCCCGACAGCAGCGTCCGCTGGTAGGAGTGCTCACTGCCTTCGGCAAACAGCTCGATGTCAGCCGATCCGGAGGGTGGCCGGGTCAGTACATTGAACACACCGCCGATCGCATCACTGCCGTACAGCGCGGAAGCCGGACCCTTGAACACCTCGACGCGGTCCGCGCCCGGCACGTTGATCTCGTAGAGCGCGTTGTGGTTGAAGAAGCCGGTCGAGCGGATGGGTACGCCGTCCTCGAGGTAGCCGTACACGGCGCTGTAATTGATGGGCAACCGCATCGCCACGGTGCTGCCTTCGCCGCCGAGGTCAATGTTCAGCACGCCGGGGATGCGGTTCACGATTTCGGCGGAGTGGTGCGGACGCGCCAACTCGATGTCTTTCTGGCCGACAACGCCAATGTTCGCAGCCACGTTCGACGTCCGCTCTGCTTCGCGCGTCGCCGTCACCGTGACCTGCGACAGCTGGATCGCGCTCTCCACGAGCGCGAAATCCTGCACCGCCGTGTCGCCGGCGGAAACCGACACCGCGGTCTGCTTCGCCACACGGCCCAGGCCATCGGCGACGATGGTCTGACGGCCGGCCGGCACACCGGTCAGCCGGTAACGGCCCTGCAGATCCGTGACTGCGGAAATATCCGTTCCCTTCACGGTGATGGTCACGCCGTGGAGTGGTTCGCCCGTGCGATCGGCAAGTACGCGACCCCCCACGGTGCCCACGCTCTGGGCGAGGATACGCGTGGTCGAGAATGCGCCAAGCAGCAGCGCTGCGAGCAACGCTCGACTGCCGGCAGCGCCTGTTCTCAAAATCATCTTTGCCTCCAGTGGTCGATTGACTGGCTCGCGCTCGTCGCCGACCGGACAGCGCAATACGCACACAGGTGTGAGCGGATTGGCCGACGGCGCGCCGCGCTGCGCGAAGCCTCGTTTGTCGGTGGAGCTGGATGTCTATCGGGCGACCACTGTCGGGGGCGGGCCGGTGGACCAGGGTACCTGGAAGGCCAGCGGCGTACGGCGATTGGACGTAACCGAGGTGACAGATTGTACGAGCGCCACGGGCGCCAGTCCGAACAGCGGGGCCACTACCCGGGGTGCGGCCGTAGTGGCAAATCCGCAGCAGCATACCTGCGGGCAGGTGCAGGGATGATTGTGCGATGGCTGACCGGGCGAATCGCCATGGCCATCACCCCCGCTGGCGCCGCTGTGATGCATGGGCGAGGACGGCATTGGCATATCGTGCATCGCACAGTGATGTACCGTCCCCTCCGCCGAGAAGAGGACGGTGAACCACAGGGCAATGCCGCCGGCCAGACTTCGCTTCAGCACCCGTGTCCGCATGAGCCGCCAAACTAGGGCCTGACCGTCGGAGCGCCAGATGCCGGACGCAGTGGGCCTAATCCGTGTGACAGCTGGAATTCCCCCCGAGCGCACCGGGGGAGCGGCCAGCGCCCGGCTCTGCTGCCGGCGGCCGGCAATATCCCGGGCGAGACGGGTGTCGGCCTGGGCATTCGCAGCTATGCCTATCTGGGACGCACGCAGTTCGGACACAGCGGCGGCGCATCCTTCGGCAGCAGCCTGCTGCTGTTCGACCCGAAGACCGGGATCACGGTGGTGGTGCTCATGAACCAGGGCGCGGGCGCGGATCATTTCCTGCTGGCGCCCCGCCTGCTGCAGATCGCGGCGGAAGCAAGGTGATGGCGGCCGCGCCGGTCCCGTGAGGCGTGTGTCGTCGCCGACAACAAAGGCCGAGGTGACGAACGGTCGGCGGCTCAGCGACCCGACCCCCCGGCTCACAGGAGCAGCGACCGTGCGTGACGCGGTCATGCGGCTGGCCCGCCGGGGGCACCGGCGTTACCGTCCGCCCGCAACGATTCCAGCATCCGATGCGGAGCTCATGAGCCAACACGAGCCGACGATCGCGAACATTTCGGAAACGGCGCGCTGGGTGGCCGTATACCGCGCGCAGGAGAGCGAGCGGCCGGACGCGCTGTTCCACGACCCGTACGCGCGCCGGCTTGCCGGCGAGCGCGGGCAGCAGATCGCGAGCCAGCTGGCGCCGGGCAATCGCGAAGCGTGGGCGTTCGTCGTACGGACCTACCTCATCGATCGGCTGCTGCGCCGCGCCATCGAGCAGGGCGCGGACACCGTCATCAATCTCGCGGCCGGCCTCGACGCACGACCGTATCGCATGCAGCTGCCGTCGAAGCTGCGCTGGTTCGAGGTGGACCTGCCCGCGCTGCTCGAGTACAAGGAAAGCATCCTGCACGACGCCACGCCCAACTGCGCGCTGGAGCGCATCCCGCTGGATCTCGCGCAGCGTGAGGCTCGCCAGGCCCTGTTCGCGCGCATCGGCGCCGACGCGCAGCGCGCCGTGGTGATCAGTGAGGGCCTGCTGATCTACCTCGACCCGACACACGTCGGCGAACTCGCGACCGACCTCCTCACCCAGTCGTCGTTCCACAACTGGATCATCGACATCGCGTCGCCCGGCCTCATCCAGATGGTGAGCCGCCAATGGGGCCAGAACTTCCACCAGCCTGCGCCGTTCAAGTTCGGGCCGGAGGAAGGCCCCGGTTTCTTCCGGGCCTTCGGGTGGGCGCCGGAGGTCGTGGAGTCCTCGTTCAAGACCGCCGCTCGCCTCAAACGCGTCCGGCTCTCCTGGCGCATCCTCGCACTGCTCCCGGAGTCGAAAGGGAGGCAGGGGAAGAGGCCGTGGTCGGGGATCGTGCTGCTCGGACGTTCGTGAGGGGGCGGAGGTGGGTGGGGGCCAGGCCGAGCGAGGGGCTCCAGCCCGGGAGGAGGACGCGGGCGCATTCCTCAGGCATTAACAGATTGTTCTCACACAGTGGACGCAGTGGCAACGGAGGGGCGTTCTGAGTGACACTGCTCCATTGATGCCCGTGAGCGATGATGCGCAGGATGGCCTGAGCGCTACCGACCGCACCCCTCCGAACCACTGATGACTCTGTGTGAAACTGTCGTTAATGCCAGCCCGGCGATGAGCTGAGGAAAACCCCGGTGCTTCGGACCTCACCCCTCCGATCCACCGATGACTCTGTGTGAAACTGATCCGTTGATGCCCGGCCCGACGATGATGCCGACGATGTGCGCAGCACCACGAGTAACCCGAACACCCAGCCCCAGAAACAGGGGCGCAGCCCCCACCGTGCAACCTCGCGTTTCCCCCGAGCATCAAACACTTTTGCAGGCGTGCGCGTCTCGACTTAGGATGTAGTTGGCCTCTTCACCCTCGTACTCCTACCGAAGCAGGTGGCAGGATCATGAATGGCTCGCAGACGGGACGGGCTCGCCGCGTTCGCTCGCGTGAGGGCTTCACGCTCATCGAGATCCTCGTGGTGATCACGGTGATTTCGCTGCTGGCGGCACTGGTGGCGCCGAATGTGTTCCGGCACGTGGCTACGGCGAAGGATGCGACGGCGAAATCGCAGATCGAGATGCTGGGCTCGGCGCTGGACGCGTATCGCCTGGACAATGGTCGCTATCCCACGACGGAGCAGGGTCTGGAAGCGCTCTGGGAAGAGCCGACCACGGACCCGCGGCCCAACAACTGGAAGGGGCCGTACCTGCGCAAGCAGGTGCCGAAGGATCCGTGGGGTAACGCCTATGTGTACACGAGTCCGGGCGAAGCGCACACCTGGGGTTTCGACCTGCTCTCGTATGGCGCTGACGGCGTGGTGGGCGGCGAAGGCGAAGACGCGGATATCTCGAATTAGAAGGGGAACGTGCCGGTCTTTGCCTATCGAGCGGTTGATGCGGCCGGTCGCCGGTCGCGCGGCCAGCTGGGAGGCGCCACGGCGGCGGCGGTAACGCGCGAGCTGGAAACGCGCGGCCTGCTGGCGCTGGAAGTCCTGGAATCGGCAGCCGGCCGGACGCAATCGGGCGGTTTCGGGTTGGGGCGGCGCCAGGGCGTGCTCGAGTTCACGCGTGCGGTCGCAGCACTGCTGCCCGCGGGCATGCCGCTGGCCCGCGCCCTGGCCGCGGGCGCGGCCGCAGCGCCGGGCTCGCTGCGGCCCACGCTGGATGCGCTGCGCATGCGCGTCGAGCGCGGCGATGAGCTGGCGGCGGCGCTGGCCGAGTATCCCCGACTCTTCTCGCCGCTCTACGTCGGCGTGGTGCGCGCGGGTGAGAAGAGCGGTGCGCTGGATGCGGCGTTCAGCCGCCTGGCGCAGCACCTCGAGCGCGAGCATGAGCTGCGCTCCAAGCTGGTCTCGATGTCCATCTATCCCGCACTCCTCGCCATGGTCGGCGTGGCTGCGGTCTGCGTGCTCGTGCTGTTCGTGCTGCCCCGCTTTGCCGACCTGCTGCTCAATTCCGGGACCGCGCTGCCCTGGTCCACATCGCTCATGCTGGGCGTGGCGAACCGCGCGCGCGAACAGTGGCGGCTGCTGCTGGCGATCCCGCCCGCGATCGTGGTGCTGGCGGCGTGGCTGCGCACGACGCAGAGCGGGCGGCTGGTCGCGGCTAACACGCTGATAAGGGTGCCGCTGGTGGGCAGCTGGCGCCGGCAGACGCTGGCGGCCGCGTTCGCGCGCATGGTGGGTGAGCTGCTGTCGGGCGGCGCACCCGTGCTGGCGGCGCTGGCCGATGCCCGCGACTGCATGACCGACCCGGTCGCCCGCAGTGAAGCGGAACGCGTGCGTACACGCGTGCGCGAGGGCAGCTCGCTCAATGCCGCGATCGCGGAGCGCTCGCTCTTCCCCGCCGTGCTGCCGCAGCTCGTGGCACTCGGTGAAGAAGCCGGTCGCCTCGCAGACTTTCTCCTGAAGGCGGCGGACATGCTGGAGCGCCGCACCGAGCGCGCGGTGGAGCGGCTGGTGGCCCTCGCGGAGCCGGCCATGATCGTGATGTTCGGCGGTCTCGTGGCGCTGGTCGCACTGGCGCTGCTGCAGGCCATCTACGGCGTCAACGCCAGTTCCTTCCGATGAGCACCCGCAACACCGCGTTAGCGCGCCCGGGCTTCACCCTGATCGAGATGATCGTGGTGCTGGGCATCCTGGCGCTCATGGCGGCGGTGGCCGTGCCCGCGTTCCGCAGGCTGGTCGAAGAAGACGACCTCACGCAGGCCACCGGTCGCGTACAGGCGCTTTTCCAGCTGGCCCGGGATTCCGCGATCCACGGCGGCCAGCCGGTCACCGTGCTCATCGACTCCGTCAGCTCGAATGTCTGGCTGAATGCGAAGCTGCCCGTTTCACTCACCGATTCCACGGCAACCACCGCGCACGGCAGCATGGGCGTGGGTCGCGGTTTCAGTCTGTCGGCTTCCTCCATGCGCATGAAGAGCGCAGGCGACACGGCGGACGCGGGTTCGTCTCTCGATCTGCCTGTCAGTGTACGCCTGGAATTGAGCGCCGCGCGCGCGCGCTTCACGTTCGCGCCCACGGGCGCCGCGTTCGCCGATTCGCTCGTGCTCAAGGGCGCGGCCGGCACTCGCCTGATCACACTCGATCCCTGGACCGGCGATGTTGTGGTACGCTGAGCGGCGCCGCGGCTTCGTGCTGATCGAGGCGGTGGTAGCGCTGGCCATCCTCTCGCTGGTCGGACTGGCACTGCTGCAGGCCACAGGCACACAGCTGCGCGCGGCCAGCAAGGCCAAAGTGCTGCTGACCGAGCAGGCGCTGGCCGGCGACCGCATTGGCGCGCTGCGCCTCCTCAGCTACGACGACCTGCGCAAGCTGCCCGATTCCCTCGCGACGGGTGCGTTCCCGCCGCCATTCGACGAATTCACATGGACGGCGCAGGTCGACTCGATCAAGGGAGAATACGACCTGTTCGGCGCCCAGGTCACAATCGCCGGCCGCGGCGAGACGTTCCCACTGGAAACGCTGATCCACGTGCCCCGACCCACGACGGAAACGACGCAGCCGGATGGGCGAGGTGGTTCGCCAAATACGCCCACCGGGTCGACCGGGCCAGGTAGTTCGCCTGCTCCCACCGGCAGAGGCGGGCAGTGATGCGGGCGGGTCAGCCAGTGATGCGGGCGAGGCATGGAGTAATGCGGGCGAGGCAGAAAGTGATGCGGGCGAGGCAGACAGTGACGCGGCCCAGGCGAGGGTTCACGCTGCTCGAGGTGCTCGTGGGCCTCGCAGTCGCATCGCTGGCGCTGACCGCAGGCTTTGCAGCGCTGTCCTTCATCGGGGATCGCAGCAGCGCGGCGGAGGCGGACGCACAGGTCGCACTGAGTGGCGCAACGGCGAGGGAGCTGCTGGTCGACTGGGTCTCGAATGCACGGCTGCAGGCGCCGAATAACGGGGGCGGGTTTCAGGGCGTCAATGGAGAAGACCAGGGACTCACCAGCGACGAGCTGGATTTTCCGACGACGGCGGTGACCCCGCTGCACGTCAGGAACTCGATGGTGCGGTTGTACATAGACACAGACCCGGACACGCCCGAGTACGGCCTCGTGGCGGAGCTGAAGCAGCGCGAGCAGGACGATCCTCGCCGGGTCGAACTGGTGCCGCAGGCTGCGGGCCTCGAGATCCGCTATCTGCCGGACGTGGCGCAGACCCTTGAATGGGAAGAAAGCTGGGAGGGACAGAATGCGCTGCCGCGCGCGGTGGAGCTGACGCTCACACCGGCAGCCGGGGATTCGCTGCCGCTGCTGCTGCGCTATCCGATACGCGTCACGCTGGCGACACTGCGATGAGAGCGCGACGCGCGGGGTTCGTACTGCTGGCTGCGCTCTGGCTGCTGGTTGCGCTGTCCGCAGTGGGGCTGGATGCGGCGTTGCGCGCACGGACTCGGCGGCTGGCATCGGCCAATGTGATCGATGCGACGAGGGCGAGGGCCGCGGCGATCGCCGGCACGGAGTACGCGCGTTCGCGCCTGACCGCGGCCATGCTGGACCGCGCCAGCCAGCTGCGCGCCGATGCCCTGAGCCGGGCGCGCACGACGCAGCAGCAGCGCCAGGCATTGAACCAGAGTCTGCGCAGCCTGTTCAGCAATTCGGACCCGTCGGTGGATCCGTGGCGGGAGCCGGACGAGCTGGTGGATCCTGACATGGCGTTTGGCGACGCGCGCTATACGCTGCGCCTGCGCGATACGGGTGCCGCGCTGAATCTGAACTACGCGGACGAGGACATGCTGCGGCAGTTCTTCGCCGACGGCATGCACGTGGACTTTTCGCAGGCGGACCATCTGGCGCAGGCCATCATGGACTGGCGCGATGAGGATGACCTGCCCAGCGAAGGCGGTGCGGAGCGCGAGCAGTACATCAAGGCCGACATGCCCATGCTGCCGCCTAACCGCGACTTTGCGGAAATCGACGAGCTGCGCTACGTCATGGGCATGACGCCGGAGCTCTTTGCCGCGATCCGGCCCTACGTGACGTTGATCGGCTCGGGCATCATCAACGTGAACGCGGCGCCCGAGCCGGTGCTCGAGGCGCTGCCCGGCATGACACCGGCCACGGCTGCGACCATCATGCAGCTGCGCGATTCCGGTACCTATCCACGCAGCTCGACGGAGCTGCGGCAGATGCTGCCGGCCGCCGAGGCCGCGGACATCCAGGCGAACCTGCAGGCGTTCAACCGCAGCACGACGTTCGCCACCAACGAAGTCGAGATCCTGGCCGATGGTCGGGTGGATGGCGGACCCGTGCACGTGCAGGCCACCGTAGTGGTGACGCGCACGACTGCGGGCGCCGCCGTCATCTGGCGCCAGGTGGATTGAGTAACATGAGGACAGAAATCCGGGAGAGGTCGCGGTGAGCGTGCGACCGGCGGGCCGGCTGCACATCGGCGTGGCGCTGGGCGCGACCCAGGCCACGGCGGTGGCGCGGGCGGGCGGCGCCACACTGCGCGCGACCGTGCGCCTGCATCTGCCTGAAGGGGAAGACCCCTCGCCCGCCATCGCGGCGGCGTTCAAGGGCCTGGCCGATCAGCTGGCGGCCGCGCTGGGCCGACAGGCGAAGAGCGCGCGCGTGCACGTGGCGCTGCTGCCGCCGCTCGGCGATACCCGGCTTGTGCCGCTGCCCCGCCTGCGCGCGGCGGAAGCCGAAGCCGTGATCCGTCGCGATGCCGCCCGCCATTTCGTGGGCAGCAACGAAGCACGCGTCGTGGCGGTGTCGCTGAACCGCCAGAGTCGCGGGCAGATGGCGTTCGGTTCGGCGTCACCGCCCGTGCTCGCCGCCGCCACCAGTGTGCCCGTGGCCGAGGCGGTGCGTGCCGCGGCCGGCTGGATGCTGGGCGGCATCGTGCCGGCGCATGCCGCGTGGCTGCGTCTGGCGCAGCAGGTGGGAGGCAGGCGGGATGCGGGGCAGGCGAAGGTGGTGGTGGCGGTGATCGATGATGCGGCCCACGTGCTGCGCATCGAAGGCGGCTCGCTCACCGCGCTGCGCCGGGTGCCGGCCGCGTGGCTGGACGAGATCGTGGAAGCCGCAGGGCCGGTGGCGGGCAGCGCCATTGTGCTGGCGGAGGATCCCGCGCGCAGCAGCATTGGCCGCACGCTCGCGGCTGCCGGGTGGACACTACGCGAGCCTGCGAACTCGCCTGTCAGCGCCGCCGAGGCCGCGGCCATGTGTGCGGCGAGGGCCGGGCTTTCACTGCTGCCGCCTTCGCTGGCTGCGGAGCAGCGCGCGGGCACGCGCAAACTCGCTGTTCGCATTGCGGCGGCCGCGGCGTTCCTGATCCTCGGCACCGCAGTGGTGCAGCTCTGGGGTGCGCAGCGCGAGCTGGAAGCGGTGCACGCGCAGCGCATGCTGATCCGCGATCAGGTGGCGCCGCTGCTGGCCATGCGCGATTCCATCAACCGGCTGAACGATGCCAGTCACATGGTGGCAGCGATGGAAGGCAGCGCGCCACGCTGGACGCGTGCGCTGTTCGACCTGGCGCTGCTGCTGCCCGGCGACACGCACGTGACGGCGCTCAACGCCAAGGGCGACACACTGCTGTTCGATGCGGTGGGATCGCGCGCCGGTGAATCCATTCAGGCGCTGCGCCGCGCGGGCAGCCTGACGGATGTGCGGCTGATCGGCAATGTCGAGCGGGACATTGAGGGCGGCACCACATCGGTGGAGCGCTTCCACCTGGGCGCGCGGCTGGCGCCCATTGCCGAGCCTGAGGCGCACACCGCATTGGCGCTGCGCAATGCGGCCGCCATGGCGAGGCATCCGGCCGACGCGAAGGGGTCGCGATGAGCGGGCGCCTGCGTTTCGGCTCGCTGGCGCCGCGCGATCGTCGCGCCATCCTGCTGGGCCTCATCGTGCTGGCGCCCGCGCTGCTCTGGATGGGCGTAGTCAGGCCCTACCGGGCGCTGCTGGGTCGCATTGCGGAGCGCACGAGCGCCGAGGCCGGGCTGCTGGCGAGGGAGCAGACTTTGCTGACGCAGGCGGGCGCGCTGCCGGAGGAGCTGCGCGGCGCGCAGCAGGTGGCGGAGCGCACCGCCAAGCGCCTGGTGCGCGCCGCTAACGTGCCGTTGGCCGCTGCCGCGCTGAGTGACTACCTCGAGTCGACCGCCACGCGCAGTCACGTGCTGATCCAGGAGATGCGCGACGCGCAGCTGCCGCGCTCGGCCGCGAAGCCGGGTGGTCTGCGGCCCATGCGACTCGCCATCCGCGGCGAGAGCGACCTGAACGGCGTGACCGCGTTCCTGCACCAGCTCGAGGAAGGGCAGATGCTGGTGCGCACACTGGAATTGTCGCTGGAACCGGTGCTGGAGAAACCGCGGCCGCAGAGCAGCCGCACGAGCAGCCAGAGCAGTCGCGTTTCGAGCGACACACGGCGGCCCGCCGCACTGCCCGCTCAGCCTACGGGCGTAATGCAGTTCATGGTGCTGGTGGAGGCGTACGCGCCACCGGAATCCGCACCCGAACACAAGGCCTCACCATCGGAGGTGAGTTCGTGAAGAAGAGCATACCGGGAAGCGTCGCCCTGTCCGTGGCAGTCCTTGCCGTGGCGACGCTCGTGTTCGGGCGCGCACTGGCGCGCGCACTGACTCTCGATGGGCCGCCCGCGGTGGCTGCGGAAAACGGCGATGCGCAGTCGGCTCCGAAGCCCTCGCCGTCTGCGGAAAAGCCGGCGCCGCCGCCGGCGCGCACGAACGCGCGCGTACCATCGGAGCGCGCACTGCCGACCAATGCGCTGCGCCTCGCGGTTGATAACGACCCGTTCCAGCCGGATCGCAGGCGGGCCGAGCCCTATCGGCTGCCCAGTGAAATGCCGCGGGAACAGCCGAAGCAGCCCGAGCTGCCACCACCGCCGCCGTTCCGCGTGCTGGGCATTGTCGAAATGGGTGAGGGCAACGGCAACGCGCTGATCCAGGTGAACAATGCCACGCCGCAGGTGCTGGCCGTGGGCGAGTCGATGCTGGGCTACATACTGGATCACGTGGAAGGCACGACCGCGACAATGGTGCGCGATGGCCAGTCCGTCAGTCTCACCGTGGCTGATGCATCGGAGCGACCGTCGCGCGGACGAAACGGACGCGGCCGCAATGCGGGGCCGCAGGATGCGCAGCAGCAGATGATGGACCGACTGAAGGAGACGGGGCTGCCGGATCAGGTCATTGAGAACATGATGCAGCGCCTGCAGGGCCGGTTTGGCGGGCGAGGCAATCGCGGTGGAGGTGGCAGCGACACGGGTGGTGGCGGTGGCGGCAGCACCACCGGCCGGCAGGGCAACAGTCGCGTGCCGCTGCGTCCGCGGCCAGACACTCTGAGCGCGCCGCAGCCGCGCGCGCCCAACGAGCCATGAGAGAGGTAGCGATGAAGCGTCTGTGCCTCGCCCTGTTCCTGCTGCTGGTCGCCGCACCCGCCGCGCGGGCGCAGGTGAATCCGATACGCCGGACGCCAACGGGCATCATCCTGAACTTCCAGGATGTGGACCTGTCCTATGTGATCAGCGCGCTGGCACAGGCAGCTTCGCTGAACGTGGTGTACACGGACCTGCCGTCGAAGAACGTGACGCTGCGCACATCGCAGCCGGTTTCAGCCGCACAGGTGGCCAACCTGATCCGTGACCTGGCGGCGTCGAACGGGGTGGGCGTGACGCAGGACGGATGGCTTCATGCGGCTGCAGGGCAACGCGACCACCGACGCGGCCACGCCTCGCCAGCTGTACATCCACCGGCTGCACCACGCCCGCGCGCCGATTCTGGCTAACACGCTGTCACAGCTGTTCGGCGGCGGCGTGATCCGCACGGGCAGCGCGGCGCAGGCGGCGGCCACGCTGTCGCAGCAGCTGCGCATCATCGAGCAGCAGTCGGCCATCCGCCAGCAGGCGGGGCTGCCCAACCAGCCCAACCAGATCGTCGTACCGCAGATCCGTGCCGGCGACCTGGAAGGTCCGGTCACCATCGTGCCCGACGAAGTCACCAACTCGCTGCTCGTGCGCGCGACGCCCGCCGACTGGCAGGTCATCCAGCAGGCCATTGTGTCCCTCGACCTGCGGCCGCTGCAGGTAGTGATCGAGGTGGTGATCGCCGAGGTGCGCCACACCAATGACCTGAATGTCGGACTGTCCGTCAACGCCACCAACAGCAACGGCGAATGGCACGTCGACGGGCGGCGCACTCAACAACGCGGGCGCGCCTGACAACACCACGGACAACTTCTCGCTGCACATCGTGCGCAGCGGCGAGATCAACGTGGACGCGACGCTCTCGGCGCTGGCTTCCACGGGCAACGTCCGCATACTCTCGCGGCCCGTGGTGCTGGCGCAGAACAACCAGCTGGCGCACATCCTGGTCGGCTCCGAGCGGCCCTTCGTGCAGGTGGCGCAGTCGCTGCCCACCGACAACGGTGCGCTGCGCCAGGTCGTGCAGTACCGCGATGTCGGTACATCGCTCGACATCACGCCTACCATCAATGAAGACGGCTACGTCAACCTGCAGGTGGCGCAACAGGTGAGCAACGCGACCAGCGAGCTGCAGTTCGGCGCGCCCGTGATCAGCACGCGCGAAGCCACGACGCAGCTGTTCGTGCGCAACGGGCAGACCGTGGTGATCGGCGGGCTGGTGGACCGGCAGACGGACCGTACGCGTTCCGGCATTCCGCTGCTCAAGGACATCCCGATCCTGGGTTATCTGTTCGGCTCGACACGCGAGACGGTGGGCAACAGCGAGTTGTTCCTGTTCCTCACGCCGTACATCGTGGCGACGGACGACGATGCGGACCGCCTGCGCCGCGAGATCGAGAATCACAGCGAGCTGCTCAGGGGCCTGGTGCCGATACAGCCGTACATCCCGACGACGATCCGTCTGCCGGGCGACACGACGAAGGGCGGCGGAGGCTTCTGATGGCGATGGCGGAGCTGCCCGCCAACGGCGACGGGGGCGGGGTGCCGCTCGAAGCGGTCACGCCCGCTCTCGAAACACAGGCCGTGCTGCAGGCGGCCGAGCCACTGTCGCCACTGCTGACAGCCGATTATCTCGAGCATCACGCGGTGCTCCCGCTGGGCTTCGAGGATGGCCGGCTGACCGTTGCCACGTGGAGCGACACGATCGACCCGGTCGCACTGGATGATCTGCGCTCATCGCGGGCGCGCCGCTGGACCTCGTGCGCATGCCGGAGACCGAGCTGCGCGCCGCCATCCGTCGCATCTACTCGCCCGACGCGCTGACCGCCGAGGACGTCATCGCCGGATTGTCCGACGAAGTGCGGCCGGTCGGGGAGCTGGACGCCGCGCTCGACGATCTGGTCAGCCTGGCCAATGAAGCGCCGGTCGTCAAGCTGGTTAACCTGCTGTTGCTCGAGGCGCTGGAGGCGCGCGCGTCCGACGTGCACCTCGAGACGTACCTGGGCGGATTGCGCGTGCGGTACCGCATCGACGGCGTGCTGCAGGATGCGCCCGCGCCGCCGCGGCGCCTGGCAGCGGCGGTGGTCAGCCGGCTGAAGATCATGGCCGAGCTGGACATCGCCGAGCGGCGGGTGCCGCAGGACGGCCGCATCCGCCTGCGCATGCACGACCGGCAGGTCGACGTGCGCGTCGCCGACACTGCCTACGCTGCACGGCGAGAGCGTCGTGCTGCGACTGCTCGACAAGGAGCGCGGCCGCATCGACCTCGAAGAGCTGGGCATGGCCGGCGACACGCTGCGCCGCTTCGTCGCTGTCATCTCGAAGCCGCACGGCATCGTGCTCTCCACCGGACCCACGGGCTCGGGCAAGACGACGACGCTCTACGCGGCGGTGGACCGCATCCGGACGGGTCGCGAGAAGATCATCACCGTGGAAGACCCGGTCGAGTACGAGCTGACCGGCGTGCCGCAGGTGCCGGTCAACGAGAAAGTCGGACTGACGTTCGCCAACGCGCTGCGCGCGCTGCTGCGCCAGGACCCGGACATCATGCTGGTGGGCGAGATCCGCGACCAGGAGACGGCGGATATCGCGACGCACGCCGCGCTCACCGGCCACCTCGTGCTGTCCACGCTGCACACGAATGATGCGGCGACGGCACTGACTCGCCTGCTCGATCTCGGCATTGAAGCCTATCCTCGTGGCCAGCACGGTGGAGGCCGTGCTGGCGCAGCGCCTGGTGCGCCGCATCTGCGAGACCTGCCGCACGCCCGGCGCCGATCACCACCGAGCAGCGCACCGCGCTCGGTCGTTTCCGCCAGAAGAACTGCCTCGCGGCTGGTAGGGTGAAGGCTGCGCGGCGTGTCGTGGCACCGGCTATCGCGGCCGCACCGGCATCTACGAGCTGCTCGTGATGGACGAAGAGCTGCGCGCCGCCATCCACGAGGATGCCAGTGCCGGCCGCCTCATGCGCCTGGCGCTCGCCAAGGGCATGCGGCTGCTGCGCGACGATGGCCTGCGCCTTGTGCGCGAGGGCGTGACCACGATCGAGGAAGTGCTGCGCGTCGCCAACGTCTGAACCCGGGCGTCCGGCCGACTGGCGCGCGACCCGCCGCCCAGCGAAAATACCCGCATGGATGCCACCCCCGCCGACTACTGGCGCGACCATGGCGTGCGCATTGTTTCCGGCGGCGCGCTCGATCTGAATACGCCGCAGACGCCGGGCATGACGCGCGCCGCCGCGATCACGCACGCACGCACCGGCGCCAGCAAACTGTGGGCAGGCACGGTCACGATCCATCCCAACGCCAAGACGGGCGCGCACCATCACGGTGATCTGGAGAGCGTGATCTTCGTGGTGAGCGGGCGGGCAAGAATGCGCTGGGGCGAGAGCCTGGAGTACACCGCGGAAGCGGGCCCGGGCGATTTCATTTACGTGCCGCCGTACGTGCCGCACCAGGAGATCAACGCCAGCCGCAACGAGCCGCTGCAGTGCGTGCTGGTGCGCAGCGGCCAGGATCCCGTCGTCGTCAATCTCGACCTCTCGCCTGCCGAGCCGCCCGAGGAAGTCGCGTGGGTCGACTCGATCCATCCGCCGCCTGATCAAGCACCGCGTTAGCCAGGAGCGGGCGAGGCCGCTCAGGTCATCTGCGCGGGCTCCACGCAAAGGGTGTGGTGAACGGCCGTATCCAGCGACCGATCTGTCTCAGCCAGTCCAGCATTCGGTTCATACGGTGCCTCCTGTCTTACGGGCAAGAATGGCATTCATCGGGACACGCAGTCGGCCGCGGCTTCAGTATCACTGACTGATCGCGACGGTCACCGGTGCGCTCAACGTCACGACCATCGGTGTTCCCGCAACCACGACCACATCCCGATTTGCAGTCTGCACGGCGACCGCCGCACCAGCGGCGCCACCAACGACCGCGCCGATGATGGTGCCCTTCGAGTTTCCGCCGATGATCCGGCCCGCGATGCCGCCGATTACCACTCCGGCCGCCGTCTTCTCCACTTCAGCGGCGCCGACGCCCTGCCCGTTGAGCGTGTGCTCCATTGAGGTGATGTCCGCCTTGAGCGGATAGGTCCGGTTTCCGATGCTCACCGAGTCCACGAGCAGCGTGATCTTTCCGTCGACCTTGCTCTTGTCGCTGGCCGGCTCCAGCTCCGTGATGGTCAGATCGAGTGTTGAGCCCGCGGGAATCACGATACGGCCAAGGCCGTCCTTCACGTCGTTCGATACGCTGGCAGTGAAGGTGTCCCCTGCATTGTCGCTCTGCGATGAGATGGTACGCAGCGTCGTGGCATCGATCTGCGTACCCGACATGGCCTTGAGGCTTACTTCACCGGGGATGCTGTTGTCAGCCGACTGCAATGTCCTGCAGGCGCAGAGCAGAAGGCTGGCCAAAGCAATCAACCCGGGAATTGTCCGTCTCATGGTGCTCTCCTTTGCTTGATCCACCCGACCGTGCCAGTCTGCGCTGACGCATCGGCCGCGATGCTTTCCACGTTGTCGGGTAGTTTCCATCATGGTTCTCCGCTCCTGTACCAGGCAGGCACAGGTCGGAGATCGCGGTCGTGAAGCCTTAACAGGTGATTCGCTGCCACTGCACGAGAGAAGCTGCGCGGATCTGGCTGCCCTGTTAAGTCTACACGGTTCCCGGCGACTCACCATCCATCGTAAGAGGGATTTGAGGACTAGCCGCACCGCCGCCGGTCGTCGGCCGGAAACGACGGCTGACGAGCTTCGAGGATGTCTACCTCGATTGAACCGGCAGGCGCTCCCGTCATGATCCGGACATGCGCCGCGGCTAGGATTGCCGGTTCCGTGGCGCGCGCCTCCAGCGCGGATTCCCTTACCGGTTCGGAGTACATGATGAGAAACAAGCAGGCAGTTCTGACGGCGGTCATTGGGCTCGCAATGATGGCCGGTGCTGCGCAAGCGCAGGAAACCAGGGTGAAGCGAGCCGATCTGCCGCCGGCAGTGGAGAAGACCGTGGCGGCGCAGAGTCAGGGCGCCACGATTCGCGGGCTGTCGAAGGAAACGGAGAACGGCAAGACGACATACGAACTCGAGCTTACGGTGAACGGCCACACGCGCGACATGGTGATCGGCAGCGACGGCGAGGTGCAGGAAATCGAGGAAGAGACGGCATTGAGCGATGTGCCGGAAGCCGCGCGTTCCGCGCTGACGGCGAAGGCAGGGCAGGGGAAGATCGAGAGAGTGGAAGCGCTGACGCGACAGGGCAAGCTGGTCGCGTATGAAGCGGTGGTACTGACCGGTGGCAAGCGCAGGGAAATCCAGGTCGGCCCGGACGGCAAGGCTGTCGCCAAGTGATGCCGGCCCGCCCCACATCGAAGTGACGTCAGCCATGTCGCAGTCCGCTGCCAGCGGCACGGCGTGCGGGCAGCGGACTGCCGCAGCAGGCTGCTGAGGCACACGCAACGAGGCGAGTGCGTGCCACTCGCGGTCCGGTCGGCCCACGAGGCAACACTCGGGCGATCGCGCGGCATCACACGGGCTCCTGGCACACAACTCGATGGGAGGGCACCGATGCGTCGCTTGCCCGCGATCCACCTGTCCGCCTGCCTCTACCTCGCCTGCACCTTTGCCGGCGCTCGCGCCCAGCTGCGTGATCGCGACCGCGCCGACATGGCGGGCCGACGCCGGCGCGGCCGAATGGTGCCGCTGTCAACGCGGATGTTCTGCCAGCCAACCTCGGCTATCTGCGTTTCCGCATGTTTCCACCGCCCGAGCGGCTCGCGCCCGAACTGGCCAGCGCGATGCACGAAGTGGAGGCAACGGACGCGCTCATCATTGACTTGCGCGACTGTCCGGGCGGGTCACCCGATGGCGTGATGCAGCTGGCGGGCTACCTGATACCGGAGCGCACGCTGGTCGCGCGCATCTACTCGCGGCCCGATGACCAGACCACCGAGATGTGGACCACCGTGGTGCCCGGGGCGCACTACAGCGCACCCGTGCCCATCACGCGGCCCATCAATGTGGTGACCGGCGGTGACTGGGAGGGCACGGGCGTGCAGCCTGACATCGCAGTGCCGGGTGCGGACGCGCTGCGTGCCGCGCAACTCGCGGCACTGCGGGCTCTGCCGTCGACACCCATCCGGGAAGCCGCGCTTCGCAGCTGACGGGCTGACAGCCACGCGCAAGCAGCAACCGCGGATTGAAAACCCGCGCAATGTCGCACCCCGGGAAAGTCCCCGTTGGGGCAGCAGCGCACGAAGCCGTTGAGCGGCCGGGAATGACGCAGTGAATCCGCTGTTCGGTTGCGACAGCGGCAGCAGCGGGTGGGTTGTCGCTACGCTAACGGCTGTGTCCGACGCGTCGTCCCAGAATCAGTTTGATGAGTCGGCGATCACCGGCCCCGGTGAGGCCCTGGCCATAACCGGCGTTGATTTCCCAGTCCGGGCTGACATTCAGGTTCACAGCCGCATAGAGCTGATGCTCCTGCTCATCGACAGGATCCAGAGCGCGCAGCGGGCCCAGACTGCCGTAGTACTCCACGCCCACATTCAGCACGCGGTTGACATCAACGCCCACGACCGCGTTGGGCGAGAACTCGAAACCGATGCCCGAGTTGGCGCCACGGAACGAGCGTTCCAGAGTGGGATTGAGGGACACATAGGCGGGGCCGAAATCGCGGTCGATGATGGGCCGCAGCTCGAGTGACCAGGTGTCCTCGGAGAACTCGCTGCGCTGATAGCCGAATTCCGCGCTCAGGCTGGCGCCCACGGGCCAGTGCCATGACGGCGGCACGCGCACGCGCGGCCGAATGTGATCGCCCACCCACTGCCAGCCGTCGCCCGAGCGGGCACTCGTGAAGAAATAGAAACCGATCTCCGCCCAATCGCCGAATCCATGCGTGATCTCGACCGTCTCATGGAAGGCGTGATACGTGGGCAGCTGCACGCCGGCCAGTTGCCTGCGACCCGTGATCGTGAAGTTGCTGTGCAACTCGAACATCGTGATCCCGGCCGGCATCGTTTCCGAGCCGTACACCTGGATCTCGTAATTCTCCTGGGCGTGCACGCCCGTCGAGGCGCACAACGTGAGCACAATGCCGGACAGCGCGAGAGTTCTTTTGTTCATAATCGCGGAACCTTAGCATTTGCCCGTTCCGCGGACAACACGACGCGGCCAGGGACCGGACCGTCGGGGCACGAACGGTCAGTCGCTGCGCAGCGTTCGCAGAGGGTCGACGCGGGCCGCGCGCCACGCGGGCACGAAGCTGGCCAGCGCGGCGGTGAAGAGCAGCTGCAGCGTGCCGCTGTTGTCGAGTGCCATGTCGGGGTCCACCGCGGCCACTGCGACACGCAGGGCAGCGGCCGCCTCGCGCGTGGTGGCGGCGCGCACCATCACGTGCAGCTCCGCCGGCCCGGCCTGTGCCACGGGGCGGTAGACTGCTTCGGGCAGACGGTTGTGCACGCCGGCCGCGAACAGGTCGGGCACGACGCCGACGATGGTGAGTATGCCGCCGGCGGTCACCGCGGTGTCGACGCGCAATTGTCTGCCGACCGCACTGCGGCCCGCAAAGAAGCGGCGCTCGAACGAGCGATTGACGATCACGACGGGAAGCGTGCCGTCCCGATCCGCATCCGTGAATACTCGGCCGGCCTCGGCACGCACACCGAGCAGATCGAAGAACGAAGGCGTGACGTTGACCGCGGGCACGTGCACAAGCGGAGGCGCCAGGCACGCGCCAGCTGCCCGGCCATCTCATCCAGCTCAGCGGCCGCTTCTGCGAGCGTCCGTCCATCCCGCGCGCGGCCCAGCACCTGGACGCCGGGACCCGCAGCGCGATCGCCGGGCACGTCCGCACGTATCGGGAGCCACGCCTGCTCCGTATCGGGAAAGACGAACCGCTGCGGCATCACGCCCACGATGGTTGCGGGTGCGCCGTCCAGCCGGATCGTGCGCCCGACCACCCCCGCATCCGCAGCGAACGGACGGTGCCACAATGACCAGCCGATCAGCAGCACCGCAGGCGAGCCCGGCAGGTCATCATCCGCGCACAGCCAGCGCCCAGCACTGGCTGCACACCCAGCAGGCGCAGCAGCGAAGGCGTCACACGCGTCACATGCAGTCGCTCCGGCACAGCACCGCCACACAGCGTGGCCTCGTCCTCGTAGCACGCGGCCGGATCGGCAAAGGAACGCAGCCCTGCCCGCCAGTCCGCAAACTGCGCGAGGGTCACATCCGCGCGCTGCTCCGAATGCCCCGCTAACACGCGTGTCAGCGAGACCAGCCGCCGCGGCTGGGGAAGAGGCAGCGGCCGCAGCTGCACGCCATACATGATGCTCCACACGGCCGCCGTGAGCCCGATGCCGGCGCCAGTGTGAGGATCGCCGCCAGCGCACTGCCAGGCGCGCGGCGCAACGCGCATCGCCTGTCGCAGGTCGCGGCCCAGCGACGAGAGCGGCTTGCCAGTGCGACCACGCGAGCTCCCCGGCTCCAGACGCTGCGCCTGGCGCAACGCACGCCGCAGCGAACGGCGCTCGGCCAGTCCGTGCCGCAACGCGTCCCCAACCCCGCGCAACCATACACCCGGTCTCGACAGGCGGCCGGCGGCAGCCAGCCGATCCACGAAGAGCGCCTCCATTGACGGGCCGTAGCGCGACCGGAACTCCGGCGGGAACGCCAGCAGCAGGACGCGATAGAAACGCGGCGGTCGCGACGGTGGGTCGCCCTGGAATCGTCGCCTGAAATCCGTGTCCGACGTACCCATCACATGCTCCCACCTCGGTGCGCCAGCCGTGCTGCTGCCACATGTCCGGACGACCGCTGCCGAGTGCATGAGCGGAGCGCCGGCTTTAGTGTCAGAACGATAGTATCATCCTGACAGTGGCAACGTCAGCCGCGAAAACGCGTAGTGAACGGAGGCCGGTCTGCGGCAGTGAAGCGACGCGGGCGGATCACGGTTGCAGGCGGGGTGCCGGGTCGCTTGATTGGTGGCAGCGGGCCGAGTGTGCAGCAGGCCGGAACGGACTTGCGCGGAGGGGAGGCAGACATGCCGCCGGAGATCGTGTTCAGCCTTTTTTTTGGCACCTGTGTGGGCATCCCCGTAGGCTATTTCTTCAAGGCGGCCATGAACTGGCGGCGGGAGGCGAAGAGGCAGGCGTTGCCGGCGCCCGAGGTGCGGTTGATACCGGCGCAGCAGTCGCCTTCACTGGAGCCGCGGCTCGAGCGGTTGCTGGAGAAGGTAGGGCAGCGGCTGGAGGCGATCGAGGACCGGCTGGAGTTCACGGAGCGGCTGCTGGATGCGCGCACCAAGGCGAGGCCGGAGCTGGAGGCGAGGCGGGGACCGAGCGCGGTGACGACGGAATGACGGGGGTACGCTGCTGGTGCTCGCGGCGCGACGCCTGAACCGAATTGTCGACCGACGCCGGCCGCGGCGCGCGAGGGTCTGGAGCAGGCGCCGCCGCTGGTCACGAGCGTGACCGCGGCGTGGGCGGGCGCGCTGGTCGAGCGCAGTTTGCTGATCTGCTGCTGCGGGAAGGCGATTCCGCGAATGCGCAGCGCGCGTTCGAGGCGGTCGCGGGCTTGCGCTCGCGCGGAGCAGGCGGCGGGCCGGGCACTCGAAATCGATGGCGCACTGGCGCAGGCTGCTGCGATCTGACAATGGCGCAACACGCGGGCGGGCCACGACGGGTCCGCTGCCGCAAGTCCCGACGGAGAAAAGTAATGATGCGTTCCACGAAGCTGCTGACAGCGATGTTCGCAGCGCTGGCGCTCGCCGGCTGCGGCAGGGAAGGCACGGGAAGCGGGACCATGGCCAGCCACATCAATCAGCTCGCGGACCGCTACATGGCGGCGTACTTCGCGACGTTCCCGGAAAACGCCACCCTGCTGGGCGCGGCCGCGGGACCGCACGACCGGCTCTCCGACCTTTCGCCGGCGACGCTCGCGCAGTGGCAGGCCACGGAAGACTCGATCCTCACCGCATTGCAGGCGATCGACACCGCAAAGCTGCCGGAAGGCAGCGCCGAGGCGGTAACACACGGTTTCCTCTCCGAGCTGATCCGCAATGACCAGGGCTACCGCGTGTGCCACATGGAATTGTGGAACGTGAGTCCCACGTGGACGGGCTGGCAGGCGGTGCTGGCACTGCTGGCCAACTCGCAGCCGATCGGCACAGCGGAGAAGGACGATGCGGCGGTGCGTCGCTTTTCCGAAATCCCGCGTTATCTGGACCAGGAGATGGCCAACCTGCGCACCGGGCTGGAGCGCGGCTATTCGGCACCGAAGGGGAATGTCGAAGCGGTGATCCAGCAGATGGACGCGCTGCTCAACGCGCCCATCAAGGACTCGCCCTTCGTCGCGATGGCGCCCGAGTCGATCCCCGATTTCCGCAAGCGCATGGAGCAGCTCGAGGAAACGGCGATCCGGCCGGCCATCCTGCGCTACCGCGACTTCCTGCGTCTCGAGTACCAGCCCGAGGCGAGGGATGCGATCGCCGTCTCGGCGAACCCGGATGGAGCCCAGTGTTATCAGGCGGCGATCCGCTATCACGCCACCGTGGACATGACGCCACAGCAGGTGCACCAGACCGGGCTGGACCAGATGAAGAAGATCCGCGGCGAAATGGCGGCCATTGCGGAGCGCTCCTTTGCCACCAGCAATGTGGATGCGGCACTGGAGAAGCTGCGCACGGATCGGCAATACCTGATGGGCAGCCGCTCGGCCATGCTGGCGGCGGCGAAGTCGGCGGTCGAGCGGGCGAGGGACAGCGTGCCGAAGTGGTTCGGCATCGTGCCGGCCGGCGTGGTCGAGGTGCAGCCCGTGCCGGCATTCTCCGAGCCCAACGCGCCCGGCGGCTTCTACAACAACGGCTCCGAGGATGGCAGCCGCCCCGGCATTTACTACATCAACCTCTACCAGGCCGACACCAAACCCCGCGCCGGCATTGAGGCGACCGCGTTCCACGAGACCTGGCCGGGCCACCATTTGCAGGGCGCCATTGCCCTCGAGCGCAAGGGACTGCACCCGGTGCAGCGCTACATCTTCCTGTCGGGTTTCGGCGAGGGCTGGGCGCTGTACTGCGAGCGGCTGGCGGACGAGATGGGGCTGTACACCAGCGATGTGGACCGCATGGGCCTGCTCTCTAACGAGGCGTTACGGGCGGCGAGGCTGGTGGTGGACGCGGGCATGCACGCACTGGGCTGGAGCCGGCAGCAGGCCATCGACTACATGCTGCAGAACACGGCCGAATCGAAGGCCAGCGTGGAGTCGGAGGTGGACCGCTACATCGCGGTGCCCGGCCAGGCCACGTCCTACATGCTGGGCAATCTCGAGATCCGGCGGCTGCGCGAGGAGGCGGAGAAGGCGCTGGGCTCGCGCTTCGACATCCGCGCCTTCCACGACCGCGTACTGGAAGACGGCGCAGTGCCGCTGGTCATGCTGCGGCAGAAGATCGAGCGCTGGATCAAGTCACAGCAGCAGCAATGAACCGTGCAGGCGACGATGGAACCTCGGGGACCGTGCCGGTTCCCGGGGCGGTGTCGTCGCCTGTGATCAGACGCCCTCGTTGCGGCGCAGCCAGACGCGCGCGATACCCACGAGTGTGCAGATCACGCCGGGCCAGAAGGTGAAGAAGGCAAGAATGCCCGGACCAATGGGATTGGGGTTGGGATCCGGCCAGAGGCCCACCGCGGCCGCAAAGATGATGAAGAGCAGCGGCCCCGCTCCGAAGACGAGCAGCACCAGTCCGACCTGAACCAGCCGCGATTTCAGATACGGGCGCATCGGCTCTCCCTTGTGAACGGGTGGTCGATCAAGTGGCCGGCGGCGACAGGAAATAGCCTGCCTGATTCAACCCTGCCAGCCTCAGTGTCGGTCTAACCCTGGCGAAACCACACGACGATCAGGCGTACGCCCGCACGTGCGGCGGCATGATCGTCTCGACCCACCGGGGATGACAAGGCAATCATGTTCATGAAAGACCTGCGTTTCGCGTTCCGCGCGCTGGCGCGCAGCCCGGGCTACACAATCGTCGCGCTCACCACACTGGTGCTGGGCATTGCGGCGAACGCGATCGTGTTCAGCCTGGTGAAAGGCGTGCTGCTCACGCCGCTCGATTTTCCGGAGTCGGACCGGCTGGTGCGCATCCGGGAAGTGTCCGGCGCCGGCGGCCAGATGCAGGTCGCATGGCAGAACTTCAAGGACTGGCACGATGCGGCGACTGTGTTCGACGGATTCGTGATCCACACACCGGGCGGCGAGGGCACCGTGCTGGGCACCGGGCAGCCGCTGCGCGTCGGGATTTCCGCCGTGAGCGAAGGCTTCTTCGCAACATTGCGTGTGCCGCCCGAGGTGGGCCGCACATTCAGCGCGGACGAGCACCGGCGAGGCGCTTCGCCTGCGGTGGTGGTGAGCGATGCGTTCTGGCGCACACACCTGGGTGCGCGGCCGGATTTCGCCGAGCAGTCGCTGACCATGGCGGGATACACCGCACGCGTCGTTGGCGTGATGCCGCGCGGCTTCGACTATCCGGGCAAGGTCGACATTCTGGTATCCGGTCGAGCTGGAGCCGGCGAATCCCTATCGTACGGCGCACAACTTCGAGGCACTGGCAAGGCTCTCGCCCGGCGTGACCTTGACGCGCGCGAAGGCCGAACTGGATGCGATCACGAAGCGCTTCACCACGAATGAGCCGGCAGTAGCGCAGGAAGAGGGCTACAACGACTACTTCCCGCAGACTACGTCGGTCCAGACTCTGCGCGACGCCATTGTGGGCAGCACGCGCCGGCCGCTCTGGATTCTGATGGCCGCGTCCGCGCTCGTGCTGCTGGTGGCGTGCACGAACCTGGCGAGCACGACGCTCGCGCGCGGCACCGCAAGAGAACAGGAATACTCGATCCGGCACGCGCTGGGCGCCGGCCGCGGCCGCATGGTGCGCGTGATCTTCGCGGAGTCGTTCGCACTGTCATTGATGGGCGCGGCGCTGGGCCTGGCGGTTGCCTGGAGCGTGCTGCGGCTGCTGGTGCGCTTCGCGCCCGCGGGCATTCCGCGCATTGACAACGTGCACCTGGACGTGCCTGTCCTCGCGTTCACCATGGCAGTGTCGCTGCTGGCCGCATCACTGGCGGGCCTGCTGCCCGGTGTGCGCATTGCAAGCTTCGCCATTCGCTCGCTGCGCAGCGGCACGCGCGGCGGCGACGATCCGCGGCGGCAGCGCATCTGGAAGTGGCTGGTCGCCGCCGAAATGGGGGTGGCGCTGCTACTGCTGGTGGGCTCGGGCCTGCTGCTGCGCAGCTTCTGGAGCGTGCTGGCCGTGCGCCCGGGATTCCATACGGAGCGCATCCTCACTGCCACCGTCGATCCGCCGGAATCGCGCTACGGTGACAACGCCACGAAGCGGCAGTACTACGACGCGCTGATGCAGAACCTGAGCGCATTGTCCGGCGTCGAGTCCATGGGCCTGGTGAACGCGGCGCCGCTCACGTTCGTGTCCAACGGCATGATCGATGTGGACGACGCGGCGAAGCCCACGACCAGCGCGCTCTACCAGGTTGCGGGTCCGGGCTATTTCGAGACCATCGGTATTCCCGTGGTGCGCGGCCGCGTGTTCGACAGCCGCGACCGCGACGGCAGCGAACCTGTCGTCGTGGTTAACCACGCGTTTGCGGAAGCGGTGTGGCCCGGGCAGGATGCGGTGGGCAAGCGCATCACGGGCGGCGGCATGGACGATCACTGGCAGACCCGGGACCGCGCCACGATCATCGGTGTGGTGGGTGACATCCGCCAGAGCGATTTCACGCGGCCGCCATCGCCTACCATCTTCTTTCCCTATACGCAGCGCCCGTTCCGCGCATGGAGCATGACGGCGCTGCTCCGGCCGCGCGGCGACACGCGCGCCGAGTCGCTCATCGGACCGGTACGCGATGCGGTAAGAGCGGTGGACGCCGATGTCCCGGTGCTGTTCAGCACCATTGAGCAGAAGCTGTCGGGCACACTGGCCGCGCGCCGCTTCATCCTCATGATCATTGCCGCCTTCGCCTGCAGTGCGCTGGTGCTGGCGAGCGTGGGCGTGTACGGCGTCGTCGCGTATGCGGTGGAGCGCAGGCGGCAGGAGATCGGCATCCGCCTGGCACTGGGCGCCGCGCCCGCGAACGTGCGCCGCATGATGCAGCGCGAATACATGACCGCCGCCGGCTATGGCGCGGCCGCGGGCGTGGTGCTGGCGCTGTTCCTCACCCGCCTGATGCAGAGCCTGCTGTTCGAGGTGAAGCCGGGCGATCCGCTCACGTTCCTCGGTGTGCTGGTGGTGCTGGGAGCGGCGGGCTGGCTGGCGAGCTTCATTCCATTGCTGCGGTCCACCCGCGTGGATCCCGTCAGGAGTATGAGGGGGGAGTAAGGATGGGGTCTGGGCGTTCCCGTGATATCGGGGGTGGCGGTCGGGTGCGGCGGGTCCTGTTACTTGTGGACCGGGGCGGTGCCACGGCCCGGGGTGGTGCCACGCTGACGGCTCATTATCACACAGTGGACACGGGGGGACCTGAGGGGCGCTTGTTCGGTGGAAGGGCTGCTGTCTGTCGCGAGGCGGTGCAGCCTGCGTCGTCATATAACACGCCATTACAGGGGCGTACTGGCATGTCACGCGGCGCGCTGCCCCAGGCCTTCAGCGGAACAGGTCAGTTCCAGCGAGATTCGAGAATGCAGGCGTGAACGTGACCTGTCCGTTCAGCAGGCGGGCCTGCGCCGGAAAGTAGCGCTGCAGCGTTTCCGGTGTGAACTGCGATTTGTGGCAGGCCATGGCTTTCTGGGCAGCGTCGAGGTCGGTGGGCTGGAAGGGAACGTGCACGGTCAGATACTTCGGCTGGGGTACCAGCAGCGGTGGCGCACCGCGTTGCGGATTGATGTCACTGAAGCCCTGCGGCGGGATGTACATATAGAACAGGCGCTCGAGTACGCCCGGCGCGCCGGCGTGCACGAGCTGCGACACAATGCCGCTGACCAGGCGGTGATCCGGGTGTCCGGTTCCGCCGTCGGGTCCCCACGTGATCACCGCGTCGGGACGCAGTCGCTCGAGTTCTGCGGCAATGCTCGCAGTGAGCCGATAGAGGAGCGAACGGTCCGCGGTGTAGTCGCCCAGCTTGCCATCAGGGAATCCGAGCAGGATGGGGGCATTGGCGCCGAGCGCGGCGGTCGCGCAGCGGGCCTCGTCGGCCCGTGCCCTCGCCATTGCGGCGATCTGCGCGGAGTCGGGCTGCATGGCACCGCCACTGGCGAGTGTGCCCTGCCCGCCATTGCTGGCAATGATGAGGTAGACGTGCGCGCCCTCGCGCGCATAGCGGGCCAGGACGGGACCGGCGGGGGTTTCGTCATCGGCGTGCGCCAGCACGGCGACCAGCGTCTTCGCCTGCGCGGATACGCGCTGGGCCTGCAGCAGCACGAGAGCGGCTACGGCGAGGCAGGCAGAGGCGCGAGGTATCGAGAATGGGCCGCGACGGGTGGCGCAGGGCGCGTGCATATCGGCCTCCGGCTGAGACGGCGGATCGGGCTGGATCGAAGTCCAAGCTAACACGGTGTCGTAGCCCGGTCACTGATCGGATCAGGAGCGGCGACCGTTCCGGCTTGAGCCGGCGCCGGGCGCGGCTCAGCGTCTCCGGCTGATCCCCAGCCAGGACGCGAACATGCGCTAAGGAATCCGCGCGTGTCCGCTATCGCTGTCACTGCCAGCCGACACCATCGGCATCGACCCATTCGAAGGCGCGCTCCCGGCCCATGAGGCGCCAGTGCTCGGGGTACACGGTGCGCTGCCAGTCCAGCGGCTCTCCCAGTGGTTGCGACAACGCCGCGAGCGCGAGTGCGGCTTGCAGGTCCGCGCGCTGCGCCTGGCCCAGCGCATCCGGCGCGAGCGACACGAACAGCATGGTGCCGCTCCTCGCCAGCAGATCCAGCCACTGACGGGTGAGACTCCAGGGCACGGCGTTGGTCACGCCCACACAATCCGCATCAGCAACGTAGAACGCGCCGTGCTGCGCGCCGCGGAACGCGAGCGAGTTGACGCCCATCCTGCGCGTGCGCGCCCACTCGGTGCCGCTCGTGTCATCGCCGATCCGGCAGATCTCGAAACGGCCGGCGGACAGGTGACTCACGGTGTTGCAGCCAATGATGAGGCTGTCGCCTGCGGCGGCACGGATGGTTGCATACAGCTGATCGATCACCTCGGCTGTCGTGCGATCCGTGCCGGCCGCGAAGCTCCAGCCATCGCGTGTCAGCGCGTCGCCCATCTGGAATCCCCAGCGGCCGAAGATGTCGAACGTTGTGTAGTCGTGCTTGATCAGCTGGAATCCCCACTGCCGCATGCGCGCAATGTCATCGCGGACCTTCTGCAGCACATCGGGCAGGGTCGGGTCCAGCACGTTGCGATCGCGTGACAGGCGCCAGCTGTCGGGCGCGTGCGCCGGCGCCTGCAGCGGGCGTATCCAGATGCCGGGGCGCGCACCCGCCTGGCGAACATCGGCGGCAAGCACAGCCATGTCGCCGAACTTGTCGTTACCGCGGTCCCAGTCGCCGGCGCCCGCCTTGTCGGCGCCACGGCCGGGTTGCCAGCCATCGTCGATCACGGCAAACGGCCGGTTAGTACCGGCGGGGGACAGCTCGACGATGTGGGCCGAATCGGTGCGCACGGTTTCCCCACTGTTCCGGCCGTACGCCCAATACCAGTCGTTGCTGCCGAACACCGGGTCAGGCGGGAGGCGCGGCTGCGGGCACATCTGGCGGCAGAACGCGTGCTGCGCGGCGAACGCGCTCTCGCCGCCATGACCCGCCCGGCACACCACGTCGCAGACCTCGAGCGTGCGCTCGCCCAGCAGCACACCGGCGGCGCCACTACGCACATCCGCGCACAGCGTGATGCCGCGCGGATCGGCCTGCCACCAGCAGAATGCGCGCGCGCCCGTGCGCACGCCGTAGCCGTGCGTGCGCGCGCCATCGTACGCCAGGAAGTACCACGGCATGACGCGGTCCGGCACCCATGCGTGCCACTCGAGATCGCCGTACGCGCGTTCCCACGCATCGCCCAGAATCAGTCGCGTGTCGCTCAGATCGCCTTGCCAGCGGAGACGCAGCCGCCGAATCGCGGCGGCGGGAGACGCGAGCGACACGCGCAGGATGCCGGCGAGCGGCGTCGTCGCCACCCGAATGCCGTTCTCACCCGACCACTGCTCTCCGCTCTCCCGCCGCAGCGCCAGGTCCGCATCGGTGATCTGCACGAACACGCTGTCAGGCGGTCGCAGCAGGCTGAGGAATCCGTGCTGCGCAGACGCTGCAGAAGCGGCAGGCGCGGTCGCACCGCGCCGCAGCATCAGGGCAATGCCGGAAAGCGCGGCGCGCTCGACGAACTCACGGCGTGAAGTCAATGCCCGGTGACGGGTAAAGGCATGAGGTCCGCCGCTCGAGGGTCAGAAATCCGTACTGTCGGGCTGCGCCGCGCAGCCTTTCACCTTCAGCGCGTGGCCGCCCACGCCGAGCTGCGCATCGACCTCCCAGTAATCATCGAAGATGGAGCGGTAGCACATGCGCACCTTCACACGCCCGATCCAGGGATAGAACGGGGTATGCAATGCAGCAGTCGGGAGCCCGATGAGCGTCGCGGATTCGCCGGCCCGCAGGCTGTGGCCGACGACCGTGGTGATTTCGTACGCGTGCGTGGAGTCGGTGAGCGCGCGGATCACGTCGAGCCAGCCGTGTCGCGCCTGCCCGTCGACTGTGGCCATGGCGGAGACCACGATGGCAGGCCCGACGCCCGTGTTCTCGAGCGTCACCCTGGCCCCCTTGTCGTCGATCCAGGTCTGGACCTCGAGGTTGGGCCACACCTCCGCGCGATCGTGCCGCCGCTGCAGCGCGGCCTCATAGATGCCGACGACCACCGCCGAGACGCTGACGACCAGCGCGGCCAGGGCAATGAAGGTCTCCGGCTGGAGATACCACTTGCGCATGGACGGATCCGACGTGGTCATGACCCGAATCTGGCGCTGGGTACTCCGGGCCGCTACCTCCGCGCCGTGCTATGCGGCGTACACGGTCCTGCCACCCACCGCCGTGCGCACGATCGTGATGTCCTTGATCTTTTCCGCGGGCACCGCATGCGGATCCTCCGCGAGCACGACGAAGTCCGCGAGCTTGCCCGCCGTGATCGAGCCCTTGAGCGTTTCCTCGAGCGATGCGTACGCGCCATTGAGCGTGTTCACGCGGATCGCGTCATCCACGCTGATGCGCTGGTTCGCGCCCCACGTCTTTCCATCCCAGCCCGTGCGCGTCACCATGCCCTGGATGCCCATGAGCGGCGCGAACGGGCCGGGGGCGAAATCGGAGCCGGCCGCCGCAGGCACGCCTGCGTCGAGCAGCGTGCGGTAGGCCATGCAGCGCCGCATCAATTCTTCGCCGTAGAACACGAACTTGTCGCTGTTGTAGTACGCGTACGTCGTGAACATCGCGGGTACCGCGCCCACGGCCCTGATGCGGCCCACCAGGTCGTCGTTGATGAGCGTGCAGTGCGTGATCTTGGGCCGTGCATCGCGGCGAGGGAACAGTTTCTGCGCGCGCTCGATGGCCGTGAGATACATGTCGATGGCGACATCGCCATTGGCGTGACAGTTCACCTGGATGCCCGCCCGGTGCACGCGTTCGACCCACGCATTCAGATCCTCCTGCGTTTCCGTGATGTTGCCCTTGTAGGGCGGCTGGCTGTCGGGATACGGTGTGCTGAGCGCCATGGTGCGCTCGGAGAAGGAGCCGTCCACGGTGTGCTCGGATGTGGCGCCCAGTCTGATCCACTCGTCACCGAACCCCGTCCTGATGCCGCTCGCCATCATCGAGTCCAGAACCCGGCCGCTCGACTCGTAGCTCACGCGGTGCAGCAGGTCGCCCCGAGCGCGGACATCCTGCAGTGCGGAAAGGTCGCCGCCCTCGTGATGCACGCTCGTCAGGCCGTAGCGCACGAATTGCTTCGAGATGTACGCCAGCCCATCGCGGTCGCGCTCGGCGCGCTGCTCCGCGGTGAACTCGGGTCGTCGGCCGACGCCGTTGAATGCGCCGTTGGCGCGATCCGTCACCCGGCCATTCGGTTCGCCACCGGCATCGCGATCGAAGGTGCCGCCCGGCGGATTCGGCGTATCCCTCGTGATGTGGGCCAGCTCGAGCGCCTTGCTGTTGTAGAACGATGTGTGCCCGCCGCGATGCCGCACCACGACCGGATGCGCCGTCGAAACCTGGTCGAGGTCGTGACGGTTGAGCGGGCGCTTGTCCTGGAGCTTGGTATCGTCGAAGAAGTAGCCCTCCACCCACGTGCCCGGCGGTGTCTCGCGTGCTTTCGCACGAAGCTTGTCCACGATGCTGGCGATGGTCACGAACTCGACTTCGAATGGATTGCCGACGAGCACTTCGTAGAGAAGCGTGGTGCCGCCGGCGTGATTGTGGCAGTCGATGAAGCCGGGGACGATGGTCATCCCTTTCGCGTCGAAAGTCTGCGTGCGTTTGCCGGTCAGGCCCCTGATGTCGGCCGTGCTTCCGACCGCGACGAAGCGCCCGCCGCTGACCGCGAACGCCTCGGCCCGGGGCGATGCCGGATCTACCGTCCAGACTCTGGCGTTCAGGACGATCAGCTCGGGATCCGCACCTTGCACGCCGTTAGTCGGGCCGTTGCGCAGCCAGCGCGGCGTCAGCATGCCGGCCACGGTTGCGGCGGTGAGACCCATGAAGCTTCTGCGGCTCGGGTGATCGGTCATGGCAGCCCCTGGTGCGGATGCGGGCACGATTACCGGGTGGCGGAACGGACACGTGCGCGTTGCATCGTTGCACGTGCGCGTCCGCTTCGCCAGAGAACAGCGGGCAACCGGGTGCGGCCCTTTGCGGGGAGCGGGCCCGGCGCAGCTCTCGAAGCCGTGGCCGGGCGCGCCGGGTTTGTGAGCCAATGGCGCCGCCGTATTATGACCGCTGTCAGGAGGCGGCCGCTTCGTCTGCGGCAGGACGGCCGCGAACTGGTGGCGGACGACCGGCCGGAGAGACGAAGCCATGAGCGGGAATGAACCGGGGCGGACTGCCCGCCCGCAGTTTGCCGACATCGACGCATGGGGCGCGAGCCACCAGGGCTACGTTCGGAAGGACAACCAGGACCATTTCTTCGTCGGTGGCCTGGCCCGGAAGGATCGCGTGGAGGCCGTGAGCGCCGTGGAGGATCAGCAGCTGCCGGACGGGGTGGAGCGGCTGGCTTCACTGGCGGTGGTCGCGGACGGCGCGGGCGGCGTATCCGATGGGGATGAGGCGGCGCGTGTCGCCGTGCGCGAACTGACCGATGCCGTGGCGCGCTTCTTCGAGGCCGGTGTCGACGAACCGGACGACCCGGACGTGTTCTCGCGCCTGCTGCAGGAGGCCGCGCTCTCGTGTCACGAGGCCCTGCTGCTGCGCGCACGCGAAGAAGGCGGCGACCGGCGATTCGCCACCACACTCACGCTGTTCCTGGGGCTCTGGCCGCAGGCGTATCTGCTGCAGGTGGGAGACTCCCGCTGCTACGTGCTGCGCGATGGTGAACTGACGCAGATCACGCGCGACCAGACCATTGCGCAGGATTTCATCGACAGTGGCGTAATGTCGCGGACGGTGGCGGAGCGGAGCCGTTGGGCGCACGTGCTGTCCAGCGCGATTGGCGGGCACCAGGCGGCGCCCGTGGTGACGCGCGTGGTGCGCGACTGGGGCACCGTTGTCCTGCTCTGCAGCGACGGGCTGACGCGGCACGTATCGGACGCCCGCATCCGGGAGCGGCTCAGGACGATGACCAGCGCCCGCCAGGTCGCGGAGCAGCTGATCGCCGACGCGCTCGAAGGCGGCGGCACCGACAATGTCACCGTGCTGGTCGGCCGCACGCTGCCACGCTGATACACTCTCAGCGGCTGCCGCGCAGCCACGCTTCCCAGCGTCGCCGGTATTCCTGCTTGTAGTCACGCACGGCCGCGTCATAGCTGAGCGACGGCGTGTCCGGCTGCCGGCGCCACGTCAGCTCGACGCGACGGGTTCCGGGAGACAGCCGGATCTGGCCCGCGCGGATCGCGAGCTTCCTGCCATTGGCCGTGGCGCTGCGCGTTTCCATGAACCAGGGCAGGTGCAGCACGATCGCTGACGGATTGCGCGCGAAGTGCGAATCCAGCGTTAGTGACGCCGCGCTGTCCGAGCGCATATCGAGGGCGAAGCCGATCGTCCCGAATTCGGTGGGCGCAGCGCGCACGGTTACGCTGTCGCCGGTGTTCAGCCATGCCGGCGAAAGCACGGACAGCAGGTGCAGCTCGCTCCCCGCTTCGCGTACGAGCATGTCGCGCAGCAGTGCGCGGTACTTCGCGGCGTACCAGCCGTGCGGCGACAGGTTGCCGCCGAAGTCGCGGTTGCCCCAGGGACGGACCGTGTACTCGAAGCCGGCGTGCGTCGAGCTGGTGTGCACGAGCACGGCGTACAACTCCTCGAGCGCGTTCTGCTGGTCGCCGCGCACCACTTCGGTCTCCGTGTTCTTCATGGTCAGGTAATCGTGCAGATAGAAGCCGTCCGCGTACGTCATGATGCCTTCGGCGTAGCGCGCGCGTGTGGTGTCGAGCGTCGCGGTTACCATCGCGTCGTGCGCATCGAGCACCGGCTCCGGGTAGACCGCCATCATGTTGCCCCAGTCGTAGCCGCCCGCCTTGTCGAGTCCGGGCGGGATGTACCCGCCGGTCGACGCCGTCACGACACGCAACCGGTCGAGCAACGCTTGCTTCAGCGAATCGTACTCGCGCCGGAACGCGCGAGCATCGTCAGCATGTCCGGCGGCCTCGGCGAGATCGATGGCGCCGTGCAACCCGGCGAGCGCCCAGAAGTCATGGCCGGTGACATGTCCCGTGATTTCTTCGTTGTCGCCTGGCGTTGTCGCCGGCACCAGATGCAGCGAGTCGCCGGCCCTCGCCGTGCGCAGCCAGTCCACCGCACGGCGAACGGCAGGCAGCACGCGCTCCGCAAACACACGGTCGCGCGTGAGACGATAATGCTGTCCGTACGCCCACAGTGTCTGGCCCCAGCCGTCGTACTGCCCGCCCTGGCTGACGAAGTTGCCATCCGGCTGCTGCCAGCCGGCGAAGAAGTCGAGCACCTGCCGCGAGAGGTCGGGATAGCCCGTCACGTCGTACTCGCGCGCGATGTACGATGCATCGCGCAGCCAGAACGCGTGGTAGTGGAATTCGTTCACCGTCTGGACGTAGTCGTCGCCGCGCTTGTCGCGCGCGATCAGGTTGTAGACGAGACTGGCATTGAACGTGTCCCCGACTTTCCGCTCGGAGATGGAGACGCGCATCCCGCGCGCCGCGATCCCGCGCCAGAACGACTCCGTCCGTGCCAGGTAGTCATCGAAGCCGGCCGCGCGCACCTGATTCAGGAACGTGTCGTCCGGCGCAACCGGTGTGCAGGGAAGCTTGACGACGATGTCAGTCGACGCGCCCGGCGCTAACACGGTGTCACGGACCGTCACACCCACGGGCGTCGTTTCCTGCACGCGAACCCGCCGCGCTGGAATGCTGCTCGCACGGGAGCCCTCCTGCCCGATGACCACACGCAGCTCCGGCTGCGGCGTCGTCGGATAGAGGTACATGACACGACCCCCGCGCAGGAACGCGCCATCCGCGAAACCGTAGGTCCACGCTGTATCGAACGCTGTGCCCGGCTGTTCGTATTGACCCTTGCGCGCGGCTGCGGCAGGTCGGCGAAAGCGATTGTCGCCGACGCCGTTTCCCGTCGTGGATGGCGCGGTGTAGCGGACCGCGAAGGCGAGGCGTGCACGCGTGGGGGCGGTGCCGCGGTTCGTCATCGTCACGCGCACGAAGTCGACGACCGGACTCTCCGGCTGTCCATTGAGCGTGGCTGCGAAGAGCGTGAAGTGGTAGGCGACATCGCCGCGCTGCGCGTCGTACTCGATGATCGGAAGCCACCCGCCACGCAACGTGCGGATGCGCTGCTCGACCGGTGTTAGTGTGGGGCCGGCGAAGAACATCAGCTCGCCGAAACCGGTGTAGAGCCAGCCTTCGGGCGTCACCTCCGTGCCGCGGCCATCCATGACGCCGATCACGTCGGTCGGGTGGCTGAAGTAGGAGAACGGGCCGGCACCCTCGTCGATCACCGGGTCGACCATTGGCGGTAGGGTGCGCGGCCCATTCTGCTGGCCGGCCAGGCCGCGCGCGAGCACGGCGATCGACACAAGCAGAAGCAGCGTTCGGCGCACGGTTTCCTCCAGGAAGCCACCGGATGAACCCGCCTCGCACACTCCCTGTCGACCACCTTCACGAATGGACGGCGATGCGCGACAGGGCGTCAGGTGGGCCGCGGTGATGGCGCACGACGTGGCCCGCGCCGCTCGCACCAGGCGACCGGTTCGACAGAAGCCGGACGCGGCGCGTGTCTCGCGAGAGCCGTGCGACAGCATACGCAGCCCATGATGTGGCCGACAGTCTTCCTGTCCTCGTCGAGACCGCTCCCCCCTCTGGCCGCACCGGTAACCGAAGCGCCGCGCTCCCGTAACGACATGCGTTTTCGCATGAGCGCGCATTCTCCCGCACTCGCATGCGGCGGGTCACAGTATGGCATCCGCATCGCGGGTTGCAGGCGGATCCCAGAATTCTTGACAGGTCCGGTGGTGGACAGTAGCATGGCTTTCGTGAGGTGATAATGTCACCTAAGAACTTTTGGGTCCGCACCACGATCCGGTGCGCCGACATGGGGTCCTCCACCGAAAGGTCCGGACCGGCTCGGTGCCGGCGAGGACCCGAAGGGGCCACATGCACCTCGGGACGGTCCGGACCGGGACCGTGACGAGCCCCAGATCCGATTTCGTTTCGCCTGACCTCTGGCCCGGGGCCGGCTCCGGCCAACACCGGCGACGGCCAATGGCGTCAGGATTCCCGGGTTGCTCCGATGGCCCTCCACCGGAGGCGTGGACCGGCCCCCGCTGCGTGGACGCGCCGCCTTCCCATGCGCTCCGCCACGCGCTCGGGCGCGCGCCACCCACCTTGGACCGGGAGCGACGGGCGATTCACCACGGCAGGCAGTGGAGTTGTTCCACCCATTCTTTGTCGAGGACCGAATGATGAGATCATGGAGGTACGTCCTGACTCTGGCCCTCGCGGCCGCAGGTCCGCTGCAGGCGCAGGGCACCGGGAGCGTGACGGGGATCGTCAGGAACGAGCAGGGTCAGCCGATCGCCAACGCGAGCGTGACGGTGCGGGGCACCAGAATCGGAGCCGTGACCAGCGAAAACGGCCGGTACCTCCTGACCGAGGTGCCGCTGGGGAAACGCGTGGTCGTGGCATCACTGATCGGCTACGGCGACGCGCAGCAGGAAGTCGAGGTTGCCACCGCGCCGCCGGCGAACGCCGATTTCACGCTGCTCGTCAAGGCAGTGCAGCTGGAAGGCGTCGTTGCAGTCGGGTACGGCCAGCTGCAGCGGCGCGCGGTCACGGGCTCGATGGCGACCGTCACCGCCGACAAGATCCACGAGGTGCCCACGTTCAACGCGGTCAAGGCGATCCAGGACCGTGTGCCGGGCGTGGACATCACGAATGCGGGCAACAAGCCCGGAGACGGCGTCAGTATCCGGATTCGCGGAGTGCGGTCGATCAGCGCGACCAATGACCCGCTCTTCGTGGTGGACGGGGTGCCGATCGCGGGCGGCATCGGCGATTTCAACCCCAACGACATTGTCTCGATCGACATTCTGAAGGACGCGGCGGCTACGGCCATTTACGGCAGCCGCGGCGCGAACGGCGTCGTGCTCATCACGACGAAAGGCGCGGGCGCCGGCGGTGTCGCCACGGAGTTCAGCGCAGGCATGAGCTACGCGGGGCAGCGGCCGTACGGTCTGCCCGCGCTGATGAACAACGACCAGTACGTGGCCATGCTGCAGGCCGCGGCTGCGTACACCGGCGTCAGCAGCGACCCGCAGTCGCTGCTCAACAACGTGGCCTATGCGGCCTTCCAGGCCGGCCAGCACACGAACTGGCAGGATGTGATCGAGCGCACGGGCTACCAGCAGGACTACCGAGTGGGCATGCGCGGGAACTCGGGGACGACGCGCTTCAACATCTCCGGTGACTTCTTCAAGCAGACAGGCACGGCCGTCGGTCTGCAGTTCAACCGCACCACCGGCAGCGCTTCCGTGGATCACGTCGAAGGCCGCCTGCGCCTGGGCGTCACTGCGAACTATGCGCACTCGCTTCAGACCGTGAACGGCGGCGACGGTCTCTGGGGCGCCGCGCGCCAGCAGACCGGCTTCGGGCTGGCATACGACGCGGGCGGCGCGCTGATCACCAACCCCGACGGCGATCCCCTGGCCTACAACCCGCTCAAGCTGGTCCAGGGGAGGGTGAGCCAGAACCGGCGCGACCGCATGTTCGCCTCCGCCTTCGCGACGTTCAACCTGCTGGACGGCGTCGATCTGCGCGTGGATTTCGGGCCCGACTACACGCAGACCAGCGCCGGCGACTTCACGGGCGCGGACGTCCAGTTCGGCGGCGCCTCGTACCGGACCGCGTCGTACAACCAGAACACGAACTTCCAGTACACGCTGGACAACATACTGCAGATCAATCGTGACATCGGTTCGGCGAACCACATCGATGGCACACTGCTCTACGGCATCGGGAAGACCCGGTTCGTGTTCAGCAATGAAAGCTCGCAGCACATCCCGTACGACGAGGCGCTCTACTACGCCATCGGGCAGGGCGACAACTACATAGCGAACACGGGCCTGACCGAGACGGCGCTGGAGTCGTACATGGGCCGCCTGGTTTACACGCTGCTGAACCGGTACACAGTGATGGGTGCGGTCCGACGGGATGGCTCCAGCGTGCTGGCGCCGGGCCGCAAGTGGACGACCTTCCCGACCGTCGGCGTGGCCTGGCAGGTGGGTGATGAGTCATTCCTGCGCGGCGTCGACTGGCTGAACAGTCTGAAGTTGCGCGCGAGCTGGGGCCGGACCGGCAACTCGGCCGTCAGCGCGTACCAGACGCAGGGAGCGCTATCCAACGGGAAGATCAATTTCGGCACAACCACCGCGCCGGCGTACTACCCGAACCCGAACAACCCCGCCAACCCGAACCTGGGCTGGGAGAAGACTGCGAAGACGGACGCCGCGGTCGAGTTCGGCCTGTTCGGCAATCGCCTCACGGGCAGCGCGGACTGGTACCGGGAGAACACCAGCGACCTGTTGATGACACGCAGCCTTCCGGGAACCTCGGGCTACACTTCAGCACTGCAGAACATCGGCGCCACGCGAAACCAGGGCATTGAGCTGCAGCTTTCGAGCATCAATGCGCGCAACTGGCACGGGCTGCAGTGGCAGACCGACCTCAGCTGGGCGCACAACCGGAACGAGATCACCGCGCTCGCCTTCTACTCGGACACCACCGCGTGCCCACGTGAGGCGCCGCGCTGCGATGCGAACAACGGCTGGTACGTCGGCCAGCCCATCAACACGGGTGGCCAGACCAATCCGCTGAACTCGAACGGCGCATTCACGGGCGACCCGCAGCGGCGCACATGGTACGACTTCAAGCAGATCGGCGTCTGGCAGCTGGGACAGGAGGCGGAGGCCGCGCAGTTCGGCTCCAAGCCCGGTCAGATCCGCATTCTCGATGCGAACGGGGACGGCGTCATCACCGCCGCCGACCGCGTCCTCCAGGGCAACACCTACCCCAAGTGGACCGCAAGCATGTACAACCGGTTCACGTACGGCGATTTCGATGTGTCCGCTCTCGCCGTCATCCGGTGGGACTATACGATCTGGGACACGTTCCTCCCCTCGCTGTTTGGCCGGTACGGCCAGTACGTGGCGGACTACTGGACGCCCACCAATCCGACCAATGTGAACCCGTCGCCGAACCTGAACGGGAACCCGCTCTCGTACGGCGACTCTCGCGGATACACCAGCGGCTCCCACTGGCGCATCCGCAACATCCAGCTCGGCTACACCATGCCCGCGAACATGGCGAAACGGTTCGGCGCCTCGACCGCGAGGCTGTACCTGACCGCCACCGAGCCGTACGTGCACTACAAGTACAGTTACTTCGATCCGGAATCCGGCTACGCGGGCGGATCGCCCGTGTACCGGACACTGCTGATCGGCGCCGACGTCACCTTCTAGGGCCGGAAACTTGGAAAGGGATGAGATCATGAACCGAATCCTGAAGACCGGTCTGGCCCTGGCTCTGGTGGCCGGCTCGATGGCCTGCCTCGACCTCAACGAGAAACTGGTATCGAGCTTGGGCTCCAACTATGCCCAGTCGCAGCAGGGCCTCACGGACCTGACCAACGGGATCTACGCCGCGGTAAGGGGCTACGACGGCGGCGACACCTATTATGGGATGGAGCAAATGGGCGTCGATACGTGGACTGCGGCGGACCAGGTCGCAGCCGGCGGTGCCCAGCCGTGGGTGTACCTCGACACCTACGACCCGCAGTACACGACCCTTTCCGCGTTCATCAATCCGCAATGGCAGGCGGGCTACACGATCATCGCCCGGGCCAACGTCGTACTGGACAACGGCCCTAACACGCCGGTAGGCGGCAATTTGACTCAGACCATCAAGGACTCGCGCCTGGGCGAAGCGCACTTCCTGCGCGCGTGGGCGTACTTCCAGCTCGTGCAGCAGTACGGCGATCTGACCGTGAACCTGCACTCCGGAGACATCAGCACCGAGGCGGAGCGCGAGCCGGAGGACAGTGTCTACAAGGTCATCATCAGCGACCTGAACGACGCCATCAATCTGCTTCCCGTGACACAGTCGGATTTCGGACGTGCGACGAAGGGTGCGGCACAGCACATGTTGTCGAAGGTGTACCTGACCCGCGCCTACCGCGAATGGAACACGGCCAACAAGCAGTCGGACTTCCAGAAGGCGCTGGATATGGCCAACACGGTCATCAACTCCGGCACTTACTCGCTGGTGCCGATCTACGCGGACCTGTGGTGCGGCACGCACGGCGCGACCAAGCCGCCGGATCCCGGCCGCCAGAGTTTCTGTGATGTGACGAACGGGTACAGCGAGAACAACAAGGAAGTCATCTGGTCGACCCAGTTCTCCTATGATCCCGTGCAATACACCAACACGGCCACGAACTACAATCCCGTCGTCTTCCTGAGCCAGTACGATGGCGGTGCCGGCGGCTGGGCGGCCGGGATCACTCGCGACCTGGACAACGGCCGGCCGTTCCGCCGGATCCGGCCGACGCCGTTCACGATCGCGCTCTTCAACGAGACGCGTTGCGGCGGCCAGCCGTGCGCGCCCGGTGTTGACGTGGTAGATACCCGCTTCGACGGCAGCTACCAGACGGTCTGGTTCGCGAACAGCAACGCCGCGAACCCGGCGGGCACCTGCCCGAAGTGCACCAGCGGCGCCGCCATGAAAGGGACCATGCTGCCGGGCAGCCAGGTCGGCGCCGCGGCCGGCTCCGACACGGCGCTGGTCTACCTGACCTACCAGGTGTCCGATGCCTACCGCATGTCCAAGGCGTACCGGATCGGAACACCCTGCACGACGGCGCCGGGTGACGATTGCGGCAAGGACAACGACGCGAAGGGCACGTTCGGCTACGCCCACTATCCGTCTCTCAAGAAGTTCCAGGACAATGGGCGCACGGGCGGCTTCAATGACCTGAACGGCGGAAAGGACCGCGTCGTCTTCCGCCTGGGTGAGACCTACCTGATCGCGGCGGAAGCGGCCGTGGGCCTGGGTCAGAATGCCACGGCGGCGGCCATGATCAACGTGCTGCGGGTGCGCGCCGCCTGCGACCCGACACCGGCGAACGCTCCGAAGCTGTGCGCGGTCAGCCACAAGAGCGATCCGGCGATCCTCGCGTCGGCTGGCCAGATGACCATCGACTTCATCATGGACGAGCGCGAGCGCGAGATGTCGGGCGAGTTCACACGCTGGGACGATCTGCATCGCCCGGGCAAGCAGTTCTTTCTGGATCGCATCAAGAAGTGGAACCCGTACGCCCGGCCGAATATCACGGACAAGCACTACCTGCGGCCCATTCCGGCGCAGCAGATTCAGGGCGTGACCGGTCCGAAGGCGTACCCGCAGAACCCGGGCTGGTAGTCCGCGTTAACGATCTGTTAGAAGCAGGCCCGGCTCACTCCCGCGGAGTGAGCCGGGCCTTTCACATCAGCACAGCAGCGCGGTCGCGGCCCAGAGCACGGGCGCCTGGCCGTGCAGGTCTCCGCTGCCTGCGCGCGACCGACGCGTAGCCGGCATCGAGCCAGCCGTGCCCGATGCCGCTCACGAGCGCGAACGTGAACCAGCAGCAGGACTGCGCCGGGTCGCGTCGCTTTCACGGGTGGGCAACGCCCCGCGGCGTCCACACGCGGAACTGCCCGCTCACATGCAACAGCGCCATCAGGTACCACATGCCGTCGTAGTAGCGGTAGCGGCCCGAAGGAATCGTCGCGCCCCACAGCTCTGCCACGAATCGCGCGGCCCTGCCATTGTCGGTCGCCGCCAGGCTCGCGATCGCGTTGGTCGCGACCAGGGCTGTGGAATGCGCGGAATCGAGCGGTTCGCCGTCCAGCGTGTAGCGGTTGCCGTAACGGCCCTGCAATGCGAAGAACATCTGGATCCGGTCGCTCAGGAGTCGCTCGCGCGGATCCACTCCCCACCACGACCAGTCCACCGACCAGTTGGCGGCTGTCCGCCACGCGTCCGGTCCGAAGGTGCCGGATCGCCCGTTGAAGCTGTCCGTGACCGGTGTGCCATCGAAGTGGGCGTACTCGGGCGCGAGCCCGGTCCCGGGATTCGTCGCCTTCTGGAAGAAATCCCGACTGACGCGCGCAGCCGCCAGCCAGAACGGGCGGTCCTTCTCCGGGCCCCAGCGGCCCCACAGCTCGTAGAAGTGCGGCAGGTGGTACGAAGGATCCGTGTGGTCCGGGCGGCTCGTGTCGGGAGTGAACCGCACCATCCGGTGCTCCGGGTTGAACTCCGCGCCCTCGCTCGCGATGTGCTCCGGCCGGCTCTTCCACGGACCCCGGATCACACCCCGGTTCTTCATTGCATCCAGCAGCTCGTCCGCACGCGCGCGATAGGCGTAGATGCCCTTGCCGTCACCCCACCGCCCGGATGCGAAGTAGAGCGCCATCGTCCAGTACTCTTCCCCGTCCGGCGCTGGCGATTCGCTGCGCGGCGTACCGTCCAGGTTCATCGACCAGGAGAAGAAGCGGTATGCGGGGTGCGCGGGGTCGGCGTGGTACATGTACGTGCGGGACCAGTTCCAGAGCGCATCGAATTCCGCCTTCCGGTTCATCTGGACGGCGATCATCATGCCGTACGACATGCCCTCCGAACGCACGTCGTGGTTGTTGATGTCGCTCAGGTAGGCAAGCCTGCCGTTCTCGTTCCTGCCCGCCCAGTAGAACACCGTCTGGGTCACGGAATCGCCGTGGAAGAGCTGGAGCCACGCCGCATTGATCTTCCGTCGGATGTCCCCCTGCGAGTGCCCGGCCTCGGCGAACAGGTTGCGGTACCTGCCCGTCTCAGCTGCGCCTCGCCGGGTCCCCGGAACAGCCGCTGTTTCGGTGCCCGCTCGCGCACAGGCGGCCGACAGCGCCGCCCCCGCGATCGCCAGCAAGGCCAGACGCCTCACGTTCGCTCGCTCCTTCCGCCACCCGGCGGGGCGAAATCCCGTTCCCGGTACTCGAACCAGTCGAAGTCCGCTGGCCGGCCCATGCCGGCCAGGTCCTGGCAGGCCATCCCGACGAACGCGCCGGTGAAGCTCGGCGCGCCGGGAAGCGTCACCTCGTCGGAGAGGATGCTGGCGTCGAACGGCTCCGGCAGACATCGCCACCGGCCGTCAGCCTCCTCGACGCGAAAGGCGAAACGAAGCCTCGCGTAGTCGACCTCGACCCGCAGCTCGATCCGCTTCCCGGCAGGCAACGGAACCGGCGTCGTGAACGCGTCCGCCGCCGGATTGTCAGGCGACGCGGTCATCGCCCGCACGTGCCTTCCCACGACCTCATCGTGACTGATGAAGAGGTAATGGAACTTGCTGCCGCCGTAGTAGCAGATGAGGCCTGCCATCTGCTGGTAATGTTCCGGCTCGAACTCGACGACCGTCGCGGCGCTGAAGCAGTGCGCCTGCTGGCGCCGGGCCACGAGCGACTGGCGGAACAGGCTGCCCGGCGTCTCGCGACCGAAGAGGCGCAGGTGACCCGGACGCGCGCTGAGGCTGAACAGCGCATCGGGCCAGGGGGAACGCAGCCACTGGAACTCGATCGGGAGCCGCGCGCCATCGAAGTCCTCGCGCTCCGGCGGAGCAGGGAACGGATGCGCCGGGAGGGCGGGTCCGGGCACCTCGAGCTGCGGCAGGCCTTCGCCATTGGTGGTGCGGAGCCAGCCATCCGCGGACCAGACCATTGGCTGGATCGCGGTCTCGCGGCCGAGCGGGCTCCTCCCGCGGTTCACTAACGGTCGGCTGCACAGGTAGACCATGTACGTCTCGCCGTCCTGCGTCTCGACGAGATCCGCGTGCCCGGATCTCTGCAGCGGCAGGTCGGGCCGCTGGCGCGCGCTCAGGATGTACGTGTCGGGGTGCAGCGCGTACGGTCCCTGCAGCGACCGGGAGCGCGCCATCGTGACGGAGTGGTCCCGGAAGGTCCCGCCTTCGGCTGTGAGCAGGTAGTACCAGCCATCACGACGGTACAGGTGGGGTGCCTCGGTGAAGCCGAGCCCGGTGCCCCGGAAGATGTTCGACCGTTCGCCGACGAGAGCCCTCGCCTCCGGCGAGTACTCCTGCAGCACGATCCCGCCGAAATGGTTGTGACCGGGGCGCCAGTCCCACAGCACATTCACCAGGTACTTGCGGCCGTCATCGTCGTGGAAGAGCGAGGGGTCGAAGCCGCTGCTGTTGAGGTAGATCGGGTCGCTCCAGTCGCCATCGATCGACGCGCTGGTCACCAGGTAATTGTGGAAGTCGCGGAGCGCAGCTCCCGAGGCGCCCGCCGTCGTGGTGCGCGCGTAGCGCTTCACGTCGGTGCAGATCAACCAGAACCGCCCGTCGGCCCAGCTCAGGCAAGGTGCCCAGACGCCACACGAGTCCGGGTCTCCGAGCATGTCCAGCTGGCTTGCTCGTTCGAGCGGTCGTGTCAACAGGCGCCAGTGTACCAGATCGCGCGAATGGTGGATCTGCACGCCCGGAAACCATTCGAAGGTCGATGTCGCGATGTAGTAGTCATCCCCGACCCGCACGATGGATGGATCCGGATTGAACCCGCGAAGGATGGGATTGCGGATGATCGGTCCGACCATGGCTCAGCCTGCCGGATTCGCCGTCATGCGCGACCCCACCACCCGATCCATCACGACGGGACCGGCGGCCATGCCCGCGCTCATCATCCGCAGCTGGTCACGGCGGCTCCCGTCCCTGGCCGCACCGCGTGCCGGTAGCGCTTCGCCTTGGTTCACGGTGCCGCCTCCCGGTGCTCACTTCCCGCCTGAACGATTATTTCAGCTGGAGCTCGACGCTGAGAAGATCCTCATCGCGCGACGAGCCCCCCACCATCACATGGAAAGGCCCGGGCCGCACCACGAACGTGCCATCGGCGAGGTACTGCCCGAGCTTCTGCGGTGTCAGCACCATGCGCACCGGCCTCGTCTCGCCAGGCGCAAGGGTGACCCGCGCGAAGTCCTTCAATTCCTTGACCGGCCGTGTGGGAATGGTGAAGTCCTGGCGGATGTAGAGCTGCACGACGGCGGTGCCGCCGCGCGATCCGGTGTTGGTGACGTCCACCGACACGGCGACAGAGTCGCGCGCCGAGATGGCGTCGGCCGAGAGGCGCAGGCTGCTGAAGCGGAAGGTCGTGTAGCTCAGGCCGTAGCCGAACGGGTAGAGTGGTGACGATTCCTCGAAGAGGTAGGACTGGCGGCGCGCGCTGGGCGCATGGTTGTAGTACACGGGCAGCTGGCCGACGCTGCGCGCGATGCTGATCGGCAGGCGGCCGGAGGGATTGACGTCGCCGAACAACACGTCCGCCATCGCGTGACCGGTCTCCTGTCCGAGATACCAGCAGTAGACCGCGGCCGGAGCCACACTGTCCACGTGCGCGAAACTGAGCGGGCCACCGCTGAACAGCAGCACGACGAACGGCTTGCCGGTGGCGCGGATCGCATCCACCAGATCGTTCTGCATGCCGCGCAGCTCGAGGCTCGCATTGTCGCCCTCTCTGCCGGGCCACGCCTCGCGCATCATCGATGCGGTTGCGCCCAGCGCGAGAACCACGATATCGGCCTCCCGCGCGACTCCCACGGCTTCCGCGATCAGGCGCCGGTTCGTGCTGTCAGCCGCGAGACCAACCGGACCGAACCCGCTACCGCCCTGGAGCAGACGGACGCCTTCCGCATACAGGACGCGAACGCCGTTGCCGAGCCTTTCCCGGATCGCCGCGAGTGGCGTCACGCTGGAGGATGGCATGCCCGAGTAGTTGCCGCGCTCGGCGAGGTCGGCGTGCGGACCCATGATGGCGAGCGTGCGAATGCGGGCCGCGTCGAGCGGCAGCAGACCGCCCTCGTTCTTCAGCAGCACCATGCCTTCGCTGGCCGCTCGCCGCGCCGTCGCACGGTGCGCTTCACTGCCCACCACGCGCGCTGCTTCGGCCCCATCCACGTACGGTTGATCGAACAGGCCGAGCCGGAACTTCGTGCGCAGGACCCGGCCCGCAGACCGGTCGATGATGGCTTCGTCCAGCTTTCCCTCACGGACCAGCGAGACCAGCTTGCGGTAGGACGCCAGCTCGGGCATGTCGATGTCCACCCCCGCCTCCGCCGCCAGCAGCGCCGCTTCCGCGGTGTCCCGCGCCACGCGATGCGGCTCGAGATTGTAGCGCACGCCAAAGAAGTCGGACACGACCATGCCGTCGAACTTCCACTCGTCGCGCAGCACCCGCGTGAGCAGGAACGGGTTCGCGTGGACCGGGACGCCCAGGATTTCGTGGTAGGCCGGCATCACCGCGGCGACGTGCGCCTCGCGCACCGCCGTCTCGAAGGGGCGCAGCGGCAGGTTGCGCAGCTCCACCTCGCTCATGTGCACCGGGCCGATGTTGCGCCCGCCCTCGGGCGAGCCGTGTCCGGCGAAATGCTTCGTGGTGGCGGCGACGTGCCGCCGGTCGATCAGCGGCGCGCGCTCGCCCTGATAGCCGGTGATCGCCGCCAGACCCATCCGCGAGTTGAGGTACGGGTCCTCCCCGTACGTCTCCTCGGCGCGGCCCCACCGCGGGTCCTGCGCCAGGTCGAGCACCGGCGAGAGCACGAGGTTCGTCCCCAGCAGCGCCGCCTCCAGGCCGACCTCGCTGAAGACTTCGTGCACCAGCGCCGTGTCGAACGTGCTCGAAAGAGCCAGCGGCGTCGGATAGTTGGTCGCACTCTGCGTGACCACACCGTGCAGGGCCTCATCCGTGATCAGGACGGGAATCCCGAGACGCGTGTGTTCCACGAAGTACCGCTGCACGCGATTCGCCAGCTCGGCCCGCGCACCGGGCCCGCTCCTCGCCAGGAAGCCCAGCCCCGTCACGGCCCCGAAGCCGAGCCGCGCTCCGACCGGGCCGTAGCGGTCCACCCTCGAGCCTGATTCGAGCGAATCCAGGTCCCGGCCCAGCGCGAGCGCTTCCATCTGCGCCACCTTCTCCTCCAGCGTCATGCGCGCCAGGAGGTCGGCCACCCTCGCATCCACGGGCATTGCGGGATCGCGATAGGACCGCGCCGCCTCTGGCCGGGCAAGGTGGGGCGAACAGGCCGGAAGCAGCAGTGCGAGCGAAGCGGCAGCGCGGAGCCAGCTCTTCAGTTGTCCCTCCTTCGTCGCTCGCTCCGACCACCGGCAGCATCGGCCGGACTGCCCAGGTGCAGATAGTCGAAATCGGCCCAGCCGCCGGGTGTCTTCGTCGCGTAATGGAAGAGCGCGAAGCGGTAGCCCATGAAATGGCCCAGCGTGTAGCGCATGCGGAGGGTGTCGCCGATCGGCGTCCAGCGGACGCCGTCGCTGCTGTACGAGAAGACGGCGCGGTCCGTCTGGTTCCGGAAATCGGCTTCTGCGCGAAGCTGGATGATCGACGACTCCAACGGGACACGCGCCACCTCGCCTTCGTCGGCGCTCGCCATGATCAGGGTTGCGGTGCCATTCTCCTTCTTCACGCCGACATAGCCCCAGTACTCGGCCAGAAGCCCGAGGCCGGCGACGTCGCCGTCCTTCATGCCGGTTACGTCGAGCGCTGTGCTCGCTGTGCTCTGCGGTCCGAAGGTCCGCTGCGTGAGCGTGTTGCGAGCCGCGACGAAGCCGGCATTGGTGCGACCCGTCGTGAGACGCAGCCAGCCGGATCGGCTCACGAGCGACCAGAGCCGCGCGTCCGGATTGTGGTTCCACTGCCAGGCAGGTCCCAGCGCGTCTCCAGAGAATTCGTCGGATGCGACGATGCCTCCCACGTCCGTTCCATCAGTGGGGATGTCGAGCGTCTCCGGCACCTTGCCGTTGTCGCCGAGAACCGGCCACCCGTCCTTCCACGTGACCGGCACGAGGTAGGGAATCCGGCCGACGGCGCCGCGGTCCCCGAACAGCAGCGCGTACCATTTGCCATCCGGCGTGTCGACGATGCCGCCCTGCGCAATGCCCGCATCGGCGAGGACGATCCGGCCCTCCCACGGACCCGTGAGGTGATCCGCCCGGTAGACGACTTCGGTACGCATCCCGCCCCGCGGCCAGACGATGAGGAAGAGGAAGTACCGCCCGTTCACCTTCTCCAGATGCGAACCTTCGCCGGGCACGTTGAAGGTCGTGCCCGCGATGCCGCCCACGTTCGGGATCAGCAGCCGGTCCACTCCGCCCGCCTTCACCGCGCGCGCGTCCGCCGTCAGCTCGATGATGCGGATGTCGCCCGCGCCGTAGACCAGCCAGGCGCGCCCATCATCGTCGAAGAACAGGGACTGGTCGTGGTAGACCGCGCTGAGTGACGACCGACGCCACGGACCCTTCTCGAGGTCACGGGTGGTGAAGACGTAGGTCTCACCCGTCGTGTACGAGAACGTGGCCACGTAGAAGGTACCTGCATGGTAGCGGAGGCTGCTCGCCCACGTCCCTCGACCATAGGCGTTCTCGCCCTGCCGCATGGCCATCGCGTCAACGTCGGCAAGCTGGTCGTACGCGTATCCGATCGTTTTCCAGTCGACCAGGTTCCTCGACCGCATGATGGGCACGCCCGGACTCATGTGCATGGTCGTGCTGGTCATGTAATAGACGCTGTCCACGCGGATGACGCAGGGGTCCGGGACGTCCGCCCACAGGATCGGATTGCGCGCAGGTATGACCGGCGTCTGGGCGCGCACCGTCCCGGTCGCCAGGCTGCTGCAGAGGAAGGTCGAAGCCAGGAGGAGCGACGGGTTCGTCTTCATGCTCGTCGGTTCGTGCCACGCCGGCGTGCGGCAGCCGGCATTGCGAGGCAATCGCGCGGCGCGCGGGTCGCGCTATGGCCGGGATAGGTGCGGGCTCATAATATCAGATTACGAGTCGGCCGACCTGTTGACAACGCCTCACGCCGCACCGTGACTCTGCCATGCCCGCGGCGGAATCGCGCGGTCGTCGATTCGAACGACCTGCCGGCGCCACCGGTAAGAACGAGGCAGGAACATGAGGATCCGGAAGCTGCTCAAGGGCGCACTCCTGCTGATTCCACTGCTGGCCGCGAGCGAGCGGACGCGCGTGGAGAACGGGTACGCGCTGTGGCTGCGCTACCCACGCGTCGAGGACGCGGCGCTGCTGGGTTCCTATCGCGCGGCGATCCAGCGCCTGGTGGTGGAGGGCGAGTCGCCGACGCTGGCGGCCGCACGGCGGGAGCTCACGATTGGCATCAATGGATTGCTCGGTACTTCACTCGCGGTCGGCGGCGCGGTGGGCGAGGGCACGGTGCTGGCGGGGACGCCGGCCAGCTCCCGGTTCATTGCCACGCTGCCGCTGGCCGCGGAGCTGCCGCCCCTGGGCAGTGAGGGCTACCTGATCCGGCCGGTGGCCGTGGGGGGCCGGCGCCTCATCGTGATCACCGCCAACCGCGACATTGGCGTGCTGTACGGCGTGTTCGCGTTCCTGCGGCAGCTGCAGACGCATCGTCCGCTGGCAGGACTGGCGCTGACCAGCGCGCCGACGTTCGAGCTGCGGATGCTGGACCACTGGGACAACCCGGACGGCAGCATCGAGCGAGGCTACGCGGGAGGCTCGCTGTGGAAGTGGAGTCAGCTGCCGGACACGCTCGATCCCCGCTACACCGACTACGCGCGCGCCGACGCATCCCTGGGCCTGAATGCCGTCGCGCTCACGAACGTCAACGCTAACACGATATTTCTCCGGCACGATTACCTGGTGAAGGCGGCCGCGCTGGCGAACGTGTTCCGGCCGTACGGCATCCGCGTCTTTCTGACGGCGCGCTTCAGCTCGCCGGTGGAGACCGGCGGTCTGGCGACGGCGGACCCGCTCGATGCGGCGGTGCAGGCGTGGTGGAAGCAGAAGGCGGACGAAGTGTACGCGTTGATCCCGGACTTCGGCGGCTTCCTGATGAAGGCGAACTCGGAGGGACAACCGGGACCCAGGGACTACGGCCGCTCTCATGCCCAGGGCGCGAACCTGATCGCGGACGCGCTATCGCCGCACGGTGGCATCGTCCTCTGGCGAGCCTTCGTGTATGCGGACAGCGCCGCCATCGACCGGGTGAAACAGGCGTACGACGAGTTCACGCCACTGGACGGGCAATTCCGGCCGAATGTCTTCATCCAGGTGAAGAACGGACCGCTCGACTTTCAGCCGCGGGAGCCCTTCTCGCCTCTCTTCGGCGCCATGCCGAAGACGCCGCTGATGATGGAGGTGCAGGTCACGAAGGAGTACCTGGGCCAGTACTCGAGCCTGGTCTACCTCGCCCCGATGTGGACGGAAGTGCTGCGCGCAGACACGTATGCGCACGGGTCGGGGTCCTCGGTGGCGCGCATGCTCGATGGCAGCCTGACGCACTACCCGCACACGGGCATGGCGGGCGTGGCCAATACCGGGGACGACCCGAACTGGTGCGGCTCCACGTTCAACCAGGCGAACTGGTATGCGTTCGGACGTCTGGCCTGGGACCACGAACTGAGCGCGGGCACGATCGCGGATGAGTGGATCCGCATGACGTTCACGAATGACAGCACGTTCGTCACGCAGGTGAAGGCGATGATGCTCCACTCGCGTGAGGCCGCGGTGAACTACATGACGCCGCTCGGTCTGGCCCATCAGATGTCGGCGCGGGGGCACTACGGCCCGGGGCCGTGGCAGTCCGCCGGACCGCGAGCAGACTGGACGCCGCCCTACTACGCACGCGCGGACCGCGTGGGGATCGGCTTCGACCGCACACCGAGCGGTAGCAACGCCGTAGCGCAGTACCACCCGCCGCTCGACCATCGATTCGCTGACCGCAGCACGGTCGGTGACACCCTGCTGCTCTGGTTTCACCACGTCGCCTGGACCGAGCGGCTGCCGTCCGGCCGTACACTCTGGGAGGAGCTTGTGCGGCACTACAACATGGGCGTGGACACCGTGAAGGCGAATCTGCGCACATGGGTTTCCCTCGCGGGCCGAATCGACGACGACCGGTTCCGGGAGGCGCGCGTCAACCTCGAGAAGGAAGTGGCAGAGGCCCGCTGGTGGCGGGACGCGTCGCTGCTCTACTGGCAGACGTTCTCCGGGCTGCCGATTCCTGCCGGATACGAGCAGCCGGCGCACAATCTCGATTTCTACCGGCAGCTGCGTTGCCCCATGAACCTGGTCCACGCATCGTGTCCGGAGATCATGCGCCCGTCGGCGAGCGGCGGGGGCGCGCGCAGCACCCCCCGCCTCCGCTGACCGCGCCGATCGAGCACGCGAACGCGACCCGCCGTCCATCGGCCGCCCCATCAGCGCGGATTCCGGCCGCAGTCCCGTTTCGCGCGAACCGGCGGTTCCCGTCGCTGCGTCTGCCTGCCCGCGTAGCTGATTCTTGCGAAAGTCATATTATCATTCTATCAATGGCGCAGCGCACGCCTCCCCGGCTGTTCCGACGAGGCGACCACGAGGTCAGCCTCACGGACCCGTGGGCGAGGCCTTTGCAATGCGCGCGATTTCCTCTCCGAAATCCGGCCGGCTGCTGTGTGAGCGGCGCGGCCGGAGCAGTCTCCGTGACCACGGCGGGCAACGAGTGCCGTTCGAGCCGGCAGTCGACCCGTGACCACGCCGGTCGAAATGCCGAACCAGGTGAGCGAGCCGTACCGCAATCCCGTGCTGCCGGCCGAGGAACGGCTGAAGGATCTGCTCGCGCGCATGACGCTCGAGGAGAAGGCCGCGCAGATGATGTGCGTGTGGCAGCAGAAGGCCGACACGCTGGTTGACGCCGCGGGCCGGTTCGACCGGGAGAAGGCGGAGCGGGCATTCGCGGCGGGCCACGGCCTGGGGCAGGTCGGGCGGCCGAGCGACGCGGCAGGCGGTCTCAGACCGCGCGAAACCGCCGAGCTGACGAATGCGATCCAGCGGTTCTTCGTGGAGGAGAGTCGCCTGGGCATCCCGGTGATTTTCCATGAGGAGTGCCTGCACGGCCACGCGGCGGTGGGCGCGACGAGCTTCGCGCAGCCGATTGCTCTGGCGGCCACGTTCGACCCGGAGCTGGTGGAACGTCGCTGTTCGCGATGACGGCAGAGGAGGCGCGCGCGCGGGGGACGCACCAGGCGCTGACGCCAGTGGTCGACGTGGCGCGCGATGCTCGCTGGGGTCGCGTCGAGGAGACGTACGGCGAGGATCCGTATCTGGCGGGGCGGATGGGTGCGGCGGCGGTGCGCGGCTTCCAGGGCGATGGCACGTTCCGCGGCCGGAAGCACGTGATCGCCACGCTCAAGCACATGACCGGCCACGGCCAGCCGGAGGGCGGCATGAACTGCGGGCCGGCCGAAATCTCGGAGCGTCTGCTGCGCGACGTTTTCTTCCCTCCCTTCCGCCAGGCCATCGACGAGGCGGGCGCGATCAGCGTCATGGCGTCGTACAACGAGATCGACGGCGTTCCTTCGCACGCGAACCGCTGGCTGCTGCGGGACGTGCTGCGCGGCGAGTGGGGCTTCACCGGCTATGTGGTTTCGGATTACTACGCGATCTGGGAGCTGTCCGACCGCCCGGGCACGCACGGCCACCGGGTGGCGGCGGACCGGAGGGCAGCGTGCGCACTGGCGGTGCGCGCGGGCGTCAACATCGAGCTGCCGGAGCCGGACTGCTACCTGCACCTGGCGGAGCTGGTGCGCGAAGGCGCGCTGCGGGAGGCGGAGCTCGACGAGCTGGTGGCGCCCATGCTCTACTGGAAGTTCCGCATGGGCCTGTTCGACGACCCGTACGTGGACCCGGATGCGGCGGAACGGATCGTCGGGTCCGCACCGAACCGCGCGCTCGGCCTCACCGCGGCGCGCGAGGCCATCACACTGTTGCGGAACGAAGCGGATCTGTTGCCTCTCGACGCCGACCGCTGCGGCACGATCGCGGTGATCGGCCCGAACGCGCACCGCACCATGCTGGGTGGCTACAGCGGCGTGCCCGGCTATTTCGTGACCGTGCTGGACGGCGTGAGGGAGAAGGCAGGGGCGCACGCCGTGCTGTACGCGGAGGGCTGCGGCATCACGCAGGGCGGCTCGTGGAACCAGGACGAGGTCGTGGCCGCGGATCCGGCCGAGGACGCGCGCAAGATCGGGGAGGCAGTCGCAGTCGCGTTGCAGGCCGACGTCGTGATCCTGGCGATCGGCGGCAACGAGCAAACGTCGCGCGAGGCGTGGTCACGAACGCACATGGGTGACCGCGCACACCTCGACCTGCTCGGCCGTCAGCAGCAGCTGGTGGACGCGCTGCTGGCCACGGGCAAACCGGTGATCGCGCTGCTCTTCAACGGTCGCCCACTGGCGATTCCGCATCTGGCCGCGACCGTGCCGGCGATCCTGGAATGCTGGTACCTCGGGCAGGACAGCGGCCGCGCGATCGCCGACGTCCTGTTCGGCGACTGCAATCCGTCGGGCAAGCTGCCGATTTCATTCCCGCGCAGCGCGGGCCACCTGCCCGTGTTCTACAATCACAAGCCGTCGGCGCGGCGGGGCTACCTGTTCGATGATGCAACGCCGCTGTTCGCGTTCGGCTTCGGTCTGAGCTACACCACGTTCCGCGTGGAGCGCGTGAGGCTAGAGGCGAGCACGATTGCGTGCGACGGCCGCACGCGCGTGCTGGCGGAGGTGACGAACACCGGGTCGCGCAAAGGCACGGAGGTGGTGCAGCTGTACATCCGCGACGAGTTCAGCTCCGTGACGCGGCCGGTCAAGGAGCTGAAGGGCTTCAGTCGGGTGACGCTCGTCCCCGGCGAGTCAGCCACGGTGGCCCTCGAGATCACACCCGATTCACTGGCTTTCCACGACATCGACATGCAACGGGTGGTCGAGCCCGGAGAGTTCACGATCATGGTCGGGACCTCGTCACGGGACTGCGACCTGCAGACGCTGGCACTCACGGTCACGCGCTGATTCCCGGCGCACACGAGGAACTGCAACGCATGGCGGAAAGAGAGAAGCTTTCGTTCGTCGAGAAGGCGGGCTACAGCCTCGGCGACGCCGCGGCAAACTTCGTCTTCATGACGATGATCCTCTTCCAGCTCAGCTTCTACACAGACACGTTCGGGCTCACGGCCGGTGCGGCCGGCTCACTGCTGCTGGTGGGGCGTCTCTGGGACGCGTTCTTCGATCCCATGATGGGCGTGCTCGCGGACCGCACCAAGACCCGCTGGGGCAAGTTCCGACCCTGGGTGCTGGGCACGGCGCTACCCTGGGCCGTCGTTCTGGTGCTGGCGTATACCGTGCCGTCCTTCAACGCCACAGGAATGCTCGTCTACGCTGTCGTCACCAACGTCCTGCTCATGACGCTGTACTCGGCGAACAACACGCCGTACTCGGCGCTCATGGGGGTGATGACGGGGGACGTGAACGAGCGCACGACGCTTTCGTCGTACCGGTTCTTCGCGGCGATGATCGCGCAGCTCATCGTGGGCGGGTTCACGCTGCCGCTGGTGGCCAAGTTCGGGCATGGCGACAACGCTCGGGGCTGGCAGCTCACGATGGGCCTGTGGGCGGTGGTCTGCGTCGTGTTCTTCCTGATCACGTTCCTCACCACGCGCGAGCGCATCCTGCCGCCGCCGGAGCAGAAGTCTTCACCGCGCGAGGACTTCGCGGGTCTGCTCCACAACGGTCCGTGGATCGTCATGTTCGGGGTCACGCTCGCGCATTTCATCTATGTGGCGATGCGTGGCGGGACGATGTTCTACTACTTCACCTACTACGTGGACGGCGAGCAGCTGTACCGCTTCCTGGAGAAGTTCGGACTGGGCCAGGCGGGAGCCGGCCCGTCCGGCGTGCTGCGATATCTGCTGGAGACGTTCGGGCTCGTGGTCAACGAGACGCGCAGCAACGTCGCGTCGGTGGGCTTCAGCTTCTTCCAGATGTCCCAGCAGCTCGTGACCATCCTCGGCGTGGTGGCCTCGGCGTTCCTCGCCCGGTGGTTCGGCAAGAAGGCGGTGGCCCTCGTGGGCTTCACGCTGGCCACCGTACTCGCCGCGGCGTTCATCCTGCTGCCGGCGAACGCGATCGGGGCCACCTACGTGCTCGAGTGGGTTCGCGCGCTGTGCTATGCGCCGACGATCCCGCTGCTCTGGGCGATGTTCGCGGATGTGGCGGATTACGCGGAGTGGACCACTGGACGGCGGATCACCGGCGTGATCTTCGCCACCATCCTGTTCGCGCTGAAGGCAGGCCTTTCGCTCGGCGGCGCGCTCACCGGCTGGCTCCTCGGGGCCTACGGCTACGTCGCGAACGTGACGCAGGCGCCGCGAGCGCTGCTCGGGATCCGGCTCACTGCGAGCGTCTACCCGGCCGTCTTCCTGGCCATCGTCGTGGCGTCCCTTCTCTTCTACCGGATCGGGAAGGATCTCAACCTGAAAATCCAGGACGGGCTGGCGGAGCGGCGGAGGCAGTACGCCGAACCGGCGACCGCCGCTTCGCGGTGACGCCCGGTCCGGAGCGCCAGGGTCCGCCCGCGAGGGGCCGGGCGAGAATCCGAGGCAACCAGCCACTGCGCCGAGAGCCCGCGGATGAGGCGTTCCGACCGGTGCTGAAACTCAACCTCGCGGACCGGCTGGCGCAGCGCATCCGGGCCATGATCCAGGAAGGGCAGTACCGGAAAGGAGACCGACTGCCTCCGATCATGCAGATGGCCCGACGGTTCGGCGTCGGGCATCCCTCGCTGCGCGAAGCGCTGAAGAAGCTCGAGGCGATGGGTATGGTGGAGATCCGGCACGGCTCGGGCGTGTACGTGACGCGCAATCACGACGTAATGGTCGTCGCCACGCCGGACTACGCGGGCACGGTGACCCGCAAGCTGCTCCTGGATCTGATCCAGGCCCGGGCACCACTGGAAGTGCTGTCCGCAGCGCTAGCGGCGAAGAACGCGGACCCGCTGCATCTCGCCGAGATGCGACGCCTCCTGGAAAAGGCGAGCGCGACCGAGAACGAGGTCGAGCTCAACACCGTGAACATGGCGTTTCACCGCGAGATCGCGCTGACCTCGGGCAACGCAGTACTGGTTCAGCTGATTTCCGTGCTTCAGGAGCTGTTTGTCGACGAGCAGCGACTGATCATCGGGATCTTCGGCACTCGCCAGCTCGACCACGAGGACCATCTCGGGATCCTTGCCGCGATCGAAGCACACGATGAGCGGCTCGCCAGCGAACGGATGACGAACCACCTGCGCGGCGTCACGGCTGCCATTCGTAAATGGAACGCGACGCATGCCACCGCTTCCGGCGCGCGCAGCAGCGGGTCTAGAAAGTCCCGCTGAACTTGCCGCGCCCCGGCCTGCGCCTCCGACCAGCCTAGCGCCGGTTCTCCGTGAACGTGGAAACCTGGATCACACCCGCGGCGTGACCCACGCCGAAGCGGGTGGTGGCCGCGACGCCATCGTAGTGGCGCAGAAAGGAGATGTCAGGCGTGAGGATCGAGCGCAGTTCGGTGACGGAGCCGAGCTTGACGTTGTCCAGATAGGCGAGGACCTCGCTCGGTGAGCTGAAACTGTCGGGCCCGTGCGGCACGAGCCAGTTCGGGCGCATCGCCTCGACGGCCTGGTAGGCGTTGACGAAGCGGTTCTCGGTGAGCTGCTGGTGTGTGATGAGTTCCGGATTCGGCTTCTCCGCACCTCGACCATGGTGCAGGCCGCAGGCGGCGAGCGTGCTGCAAGCGAAGATGGCCAGGGCGGTGGTGAGTCTGCGGGCTTTCATCTGCCCCTTCCCGGCTGATGAACAGTGGGGCGCGGTCGATTCACCTCCATCATACCCCGCCTGGCGCATCCCGGACACCGGCAATGCCGGCACGGGCAGAGGCACAGTCCTCGAATGGCAAAACCGAAGGCGACCGGGTAGACTGATGAACACGTCCGGCACGCGGAGGCCGCGCATGAAGGACCCGTTCAGGCCCGTGGTGAAGGAGAGCCTGTCGGATCGGCTCGCCCGCCGCATCCGCACTCTGATCATGGCAGGCGAATACGCGCGGGGCGATCGCCTTCCCGCCATCATGGAAATGGCGCGCCGCTTCGGCGTCGGCCACCCGACGGTCAGAGAAGCGCTCAAGAAGCTGCAGACCACGGGCATGGTGGAGATCCGGCACGGGTCCGGCGTATACGTCAGTCGCGGCCACGACGTGCTGGTACACGCCAGCCGGGATTACGGCGGCACGGTGACCAAGAAGCTGCTCGTGGACCTCGTGCAGACGCGGATCCCGCTGGAGATCTTTTCGGCGTCGACGGCGGTGGCGCAGGCGACCGCCGCCGACCTCGCCGAGATGCGGGAGCTGCTCGAGACCGCCGGCCGGAACCTGAACAACGACGGCGTCCTCAACACGACTAACATGGCGTTTCATCGGCGCATTGCGCTCGCCTCCGGCAACACCGTGCTGGCGCAGCTGCTCGATGTTCTCGGCGACCTCTTCTCGGACGAGCAGCGCCTGATCCTCGGCATTTTCGGGTCGCGCGAACAAGACCACCGGGAACACCTTGCCATCCTCGAAGCTCTGGAACAGCGCGACGCGAAGCTGGTCAGGGAACGCATGCGGAAACACCTCGAGGGCGTCCTGAAGGCGGTTCTGCGCTGGGATCCCGAGCACCTTCCGGTCACCCCCTGACTCCAGCGCGGGGTCAGGGGGTACGCGCGAGCCGGAGCGTCGGTGCTGCGTCCCGCAAGGACCTTCTTCGCGCCATTGTAACGTGGTGTTAGAAAGGCACTGATGTCCCTGTGCACACGCTGTCCGTCGTTGCGGCGATCTCCATGGGATGCACCCGTCGGCCATGTGCGCAGGGAACGCACCGCGCTCGCGAAGTCGCCACGCAGGAAGCCTTGACAATCGAGGTATCGCAGACGCAGCATTGCAGGTGATACCAAGATTATCTAGGTAGTCGCATTACGATCCCACGACGCCAGGCCGCCCATGACCAATGCCACCAAGGACTGGCTCCACGGCACGCTCGACTCGCTCATCCTGCGGACGGTCGAAGAAGAGCCGTTGCACGGATACGGGATCGCGCGGCGGATCGAGCAGGAATCGGGTGGCGCGATCCGGGTGGAAGAGGGTTCGCTGTACCCGGCGCTGTATCGCATGGAGAAGCGCGGCTGGCTCGACGCGGAATGGGGCGTCTCCGAGCTGGGCCGGCGGGCGAAGCTCTACCGGCTCACGAAAGCAGGGGCTCGCCGCCTGGCGGAAGACTCAGTGGAATGGCTGCGCTTCGCCGCGGCGGTGTCGCGAGTGCTGCGTCCAACCGGCCGGGAGGCGACGTGAGGGGTCGCGCGCGGCGCGTGGAGCGCCGTCGATACGATCGCAGCGTCTTCCGGGTCGATGCGGATCGCGAAGTGGCGGACGAGCTGGCGTTCCATCTGGAGATGCGGACGCGTGAGCTGGAGGCGCAGGGTTGGACGAGTGAGGCGGCGAGGCGGGAGGCGCTGCGACATTTTGGTGATCTGGACCGCTTACGGGAAGAATGCGCCGCGATCGGCCGGCGGCGGGATCGGAGGCGAAGCCTGCGAATGATCGCTGGAGATTTCGGAACGGACGTGCGCTACGCGCTGCGGCAGCTGCGCACGGCCCCCGGTTTCGCCGTCGCGGCGATCTTGACGCTGGCGCTGGGCATGGGCGGGACCACTGCGATCTTCAGCGTGGTCGAAGGCGTGATGCTTCGGCCGTACGCGTTTCGCGAGCCGGGCCGGGTGGTGGTCGTCGAGGAAGGCGACGATGCCAACGCGAGCGACGTGTCGGCGGGGAATTTCGTCGACTGGAAGGAGATCAGCCGATCATTCGCGTCGATGGCGGCGCTGCGGTGGACGAACGTCAACATTGCGACGGAGGAATCGCCGGAGCATGTCCTCGCCGTCCAGGCGACGCACGATTTCTGGGACGTGTTCGGCGTGCAGCCGGCATTGGGCCGGACCTTCACGGCGGAGGAGGATATCCCGGGCCGTGACGGCGTGGTTGTGCTGTCGGACGGGCTCTGGCGCAGCCGGTTTCGCGCGGATTCGTCGATCGTGGGGCGGGAGATCCGACTGAACGGACAGCCGAGTACCGTGCTCGGTGTGATGCCGGCCGACTTCGACCCGTTCGACGCCGGCGAAGCGCTCTGGTTTCCCGCAGCGTTCACGGAAGCGCGGCGGCAGATGCACGACGAGCACTATCTCATGGTGGCGGCGAGGCTCGCGCCGGGAGTTACTCGCACGGCGGCGCAACGGGAGATGGATCGGGTGGCGCGGGTGATGAAGGAGCGCTTTCCGCAGGAAAACGCGCGCGGTGAGATCACCGTGCGCCAGTTCTCGGCCGTCGTGGTGAGCGGCGACGTCAGGGCCAGGCTGTTGATTCTGCTCGGTGCCGTGGGTTTCGTGCTGCTGATCGCGTGCGCGAACGTCGCGAATCTGCTGCTGGCCCGCGGCACCGGGCGGCTGCGCGAGCTGGGGGTGAGAGCGGCGATCGGTGCGGGACAACGGCGGCTGGTTCGGCAGCTGCTGACGGAGAGTCTGGTGCTGTCGGTGCTCGGCGCACTGGCGGGTGGACTGCTGGGCTGGGCCGGGATGCGCGCGCTGATCGCGGCGGCGCCGCCGGGAGTGCCTCGCCTGGGCCTGATTTCGGTGGACGGGACGACAGGGCTGTTCGGGGCAGCGATCGCCGTCGTGAGCGCGGTGCTGTGCGGCGCGGCGCCCGCGCTCCGGATCGTCCGGCGCGACCTCTTCGGCACGCTGCGGTCGGGTGGTCGGGGAACGGTGGGCGGTTCGGACCGAGCGCGCGACATACTCGTAGCGGCCGAGGTGGCACTCGCCTTCGCGCTGCTTGCGGGTGCGGGCCTGCTGGTGCGAACGGCGATCAGTCTGGCACGGGATGGTCCCGGATACCATCCGGAGGGTGTGCTGACCGCGCTCGTGACGCTGCCGCCGACGGACTACGGCGATTCGGAGGGGCCCCGGCGGACGTTCATCGAGCTGAGCCGGGCGCTGAAGGAGCAGCCAGACATCGTCGCCTCGGCCCTGTCCTCCCAGGTGCCGACCGGGCCCGGCTGCTGCGGGTTCATCGGACTCATCCCGGAGGGCCGTGCCCTGGCTGTGGAGAGCTCGATCCAGACGGTGCTGCGAATCGTGACCCCGGGCTACTTCGGCGCAATGGGAATCAGGCTTGCCCGCGGCCGGGATTTCGATTCGCGCAATGTCACGGGCGGCAATCGCGTGATGGTGGTGAGCGAGCGGTTCGCAAGGCTTGCATGGCCCGATGAGGATCCGATCGGACGCCGCGTGGCGTGCTGCGAGGGCTCGGACGCGGATCCGATGTGGAAGACGGTGATCGGGGTTGCAGCAGACGTGAAGTCGCGCGGCCCAGGCCGGGAGCCGTGGCCCGAATTCTACCTGCCGCTGGCCCAGGCGCCTGCCGTGTCGTTCTCTTGGATTCAGAACACGCTGGCGCTCGTGGCGAGATCGCGGGGTGGAGAAATGCAGTCGAGCGCGCGCGCGATCCGGAACGCCGTGGCGTCAGTGGCGCCCGGCGTCCCGGTCTGGGATGTCCGGTCAATGGAGGATCGGGTGCGTGGTTCGTTTGCGACGAGCCGGTTCAACGCGCAGCTGCTCGCGGTGCTGGGTTTCATGGGCCTGGCGCTGGCGATCGTGGGCATTTATGGCGTCGTGGCGTATTACGCGAAACGTCGCACACACGAGATCGGGCTGCGCATGGCTCTGGGTGCGAGTCGACGCAATGTCCTGGCGCTCGTCACGGGGCAGGGGATCCTGCCGGTGTTGTTCGGTCTCGTGATCGGCGGAGCGCTCGCGGCGGCGTCCACACGGGTGTTGCGGAACGCGCTGTTCGGCGTGAAGCCGGGTGACCCCATCACGTTCGTGATCGTAGCGGCAGTCCTGTTGTCGGCTGCGGTGCTGGCGGCGCTGGTGCCGGCGAGGCAGGCGACGCGACTGGATCCGGGGCAGATCCTGATGCACGGGTGAGAAGGATCGCCCTGGAGAATCGGATGGAGAGGACGCAGCCGGGCGGATAATCAGACGCGGAAGGATCGAGAGGCGCGGGTCGCATCCCCCGCGCCTCTCTCTTCACGCGATCAGGCTACCGGCACTGCGGGTAGCTCGGGTCGGCGCCCGAGATCGCCGGCCGGTTCTGCCGCGTCGCGATGGCCATGGCGATGTCGTGGATGAAGCCGCCGATCCTGGCCATGTGATCGTAGTCAGCGTACTGCGGTTCGTCCGTCGGCTGGTGATAGTCCTCGGCGTAGCCGGTCGAGAAGTACGCGACCGGCACGTCGTGGTGCACGTAGTTCACCTGGTCGCTCCGGCAGAACCGGTTCAGCGGATTCCCCGACACATCCCATGAGCGGTCGATGGCCATGACCACCGGTCGGATCGCGTTCACGGAGTCGATGACGCTGCCGAACTCGATGGACAACCGGCGGGCGCCCAGGATCTGAATCGACGTGGGTCCGCCGTACTTCACCTGCTCCACACGCCCCTTCGCCTCCATATCCATGTTGAGCGCCGCAGCTACGGACGCGAGGGGAATCGTGGGGTGGTCGGTGAACCACCTGGATCCCAGCAGTCCGGCTTCCTCACCCTCATGAGACACGAAAATGATGGAGCGGGCCGGATGCTCGGCGGCGAAGCGCTCCGCGACCTCGAGCATGATCACGGTGCCTGAGCCGTCATCGTCGGCTCCGTTCATGATCGAGTCCCTGCGCGGCGGCCGGATGCTGCGGGCGCGCGCAATGAGCGAGTCGATCTCGTGCTGTTGTGACGCGGTGGGCCGGCACACCGGGTCGTTCGCGCCCTGGCGCCGGGTCACCATGTTCACGGCGCGCAGCGAATCGTGGTCCACGGCCTGGCCATTGACGCCGACGTGGTCGTTATGTGCGCTGATGAGCACGTACTCGCCGGCCCGCGCGGGATCGGATCCCTTGATGACGCCGATCACGTTCCTCGCCGGCCACTCCGACATGTGCCACGCGTAGTCCCAGTGGCCTGACACCGCCTTGCCAGTAGCGCCAACCGTCAACTGATCCACCGGCTTGCCGAAGATGCGTTCCGCGGTGGCGCGCGTGACGGACGCGCCGGCGGGTTCGCCGGACGGTGCCGCTTCCGGTCGCATCGTGCTGCGCTGCGCGAAAGCGCCGGCCGCCGCGTCCGGCTCGTCGTCGAGGTTCACGAAAAGGACGGCGACGGCGCCCGCGTCCACTGCCCGTGTGTCGCGCGTGGGGCCGCCCGGTCCTCCGCGGCCGCCGCGTGCGCCGCGGCCGGCGGCCTGCCCTCCCGCAGCACGCTGCGCCGCATCGGAAGCGAGAACGGCCTCGGCGCCGAAGCGGTTGGGCAGCTCGTCGCAGCTCGGGAGTTCGCGCGCGCCGCCTCTGCCAGCGCCACCGACTCGGCCAGCGGAAGGCCCTCCGGCGAAGACCGCGACCTTGCCTTTGAACGCGGCGGCGTCGAGTGGCGTCTGGTCGCCCCACCGGCCGGCGAACACCGCGGTCACATTCGTCAGGTCGGCAGTGCCGCCGAGACCGTTGGCGGCGGAAGGCGTCAGCGGGATCCAGTCCTGGCCTGCCGCGGCGGAGCGGCCCGCCACGAGGAGTCGTGAAGCGGCACGATCAAAGCCAATTGGGCCATACGGCAGGTCCTGGAAGTACGTCCCGCCCTCACCGGCAGGCTCGAGGCCGAGGCGCTTGTATTCCGCGGCGATGTACGCCGTGCCCTTCTGGTTGCCCAGCTCGCCAATGCGCCGGCCCATCATCGAGTCGTCGGCGAAGCCGTACAGGCGAGTGCGCAGATCGTTGGCCGTGATGTCGGCGACGGTGGGCCGGGGCGCCCACACGGCCGGGCCCTCGTCGGGCCAGACCGGCTTCTGGTCGGCCCGGGCCGCCGAGCCCTTCTGGCCGGACACGGGAAGAGACGCGGCTGTCAAGACGACGAGCGAGACGAGCGCGGTGGCAAGGATACGCGGGCGCACGGCGGACCTCACTGGAATCGGTAGCGGACGGTTGGTGCGGCGGCCAAATGTGCAGCACGCGCAGCGGACCGTCAAAGGGCCGACCGAAGGCGGCAGGTTCTCGCTAACGACCTGGCGCACGGCCGAGTCACCAAACCGGGCAGCCCGGCAGGACGCGCTCGGCCGCCCGACGGGCGCGCTCATCGGTGATTCCCGCCCGCCGTCTCGGCCACGGGACGATTCACGGCCGATTTCTCGAGAAAGGGCACCTCACCGGTCATCCACTTCGCGGCCGGCGCGCCCTTCAGGTAGTGGTCGAAGAACTCGAAGAATCGAAGCGTGAAATCCTTCCGGTTCCCGAGTTTGTCGAGGTGGTGGCCCTCGTTCGGATAGGCGAGCAGAATCGCTTCCTTCCCGTTGTAACGGAGCGCGTTGTAGAACTTGAGACTCTCATTGAACGAGACCGTCGGATCCGCGGTGCCGTGCAGGATCAGGATGGGTTGCGACGCCTCCGCCGCGTGCGTGAGCGCCGACTCGTCGCGATACACGTCCGGCTTTTCCCACGGCGATACGCCCCAGCGTCCCTGTCCATAGATGTAGTACTGGTTGCCGTTCTGCCCGGACCCGCCGCTCACCTGATAGGACCAGCCCCATTCCTGGCTGAAGTCCGTGTAGAGATCGGTGACGCCCGCGCCCTCGCCTACCGCCGCGAAGAGATGGGACCTCGTTCCGATGTACGCCGCGCCCTCGCCGCCGTAGCTGTGCCCGTGGAGACCAATGTGCTGCGGATCGACGTAGCCCATCGCGATCACCTTGCGAGTCGCAGCTTCGACGCAATCGAGCTGGTCGTCGTGCGATGTGCCCGTGTTGTACCAGACGTCGGGGATCATCACGATGTAGCCGCGGCTCACGGCCTCAATGGCCGGACGCCCCATGCTGACGAGCAGCTCCGGCATCGGGTACCGGTTCAGGATCTGCGAATTCTTCTCGTAGAAGGTGACGAGCGTGGGTCGCCTTTCGCCCTGCTGGTAATCGTCCGGCAGCCAGAGCAGTCCCTGCAGTGCATGACCGTGCTTGTCCGTGAAGTCGAACAGCTGCGCGTGGCCCCAGCGGTACTCGGCCTGCTGCGGGTTGGAATCCGTGATGCGCTTCGCGCCGGCGAAGTCGGGTCCGGACACGCGCAGGTCGGGTGACTCCGTGAAGGTTTCGCGCGTGAACAGGAAGCGGTCGGCGTGGGCGGCCTTGTCCGGCGTGTCGTAGCTGGCGTCGTCGAACACGATGTTATCGACGCGACCTTTCGACAGGCGATCGAACCCTGACTTCTTCGTCAGCTCGCCAAATGCCGAGAGCGTGACCGGCTTGCTCAGGTCGTATTCGCGACCGGTGCGTTCCCGCCGCGTCGCCAGCGGGTCGATCGGTTCCGGGCGTACCAGGCGGAAGCGCGTGCGGTTCTTCGTGCCGAGCCCGTTCGTGATGTTGCGCGCCGCACTCTTGCCATCGAGCGGGAGTGTCCACAGGTCGTAGCGATCGGACACGATCACGCTCTTGCCGTCGCTCGTGAAGCCGGCCACTCCCCACGATGGCTTCGGTCCGGGATGGTCGAACGTGGTGTCCACGAACGTCGGTGCGTCGACGCCGAGCGTCGTCGTCGCGCCCGTGTCGAGATCGTACGCCTGGAACCGGTCGTCCTTCCAGAACACGAACTTGCGGCTGTCCGGCGAGATGCCGAACGTCGACTGCTGTGTCAGCAGCCCCTTGAACATCAGCGTCCGCTCGCCCGTCGCAGTGTTCACGCGATAGAAATCGGCGAGGTCGGGCTTCCAGTCGGAGATATAGGCGCGCGCATCGCGACCTACACCCCAACGGCCATCCGTCGAGATCTCCAGATCGCGCATCGTCGAGTCACTGAGTGCGACGTACGCGCCGCGCGTGACGTCGAACGCCTCGTTGTACGTGAAGTTGCGATCGCGCTGCGCGCGGATCATCTGCTCGGACTGGATCCAGCGGTCGTCCGTGCGCCACACGTCGACGTCGGTCGTGGAATCCGAGCTCTCCACCTTGATCGTGTCGATGGCGGGCGTCTGGGGCATGGCGCCGAGGAACACGCGAGCGCCGTCCCCACTCCAGCTGAGCGGCGCGCGTTCGCTGAGGACCCAGCCCCTGGGAAAGCCGGCGGCCGACGAGTCGAGCCTTGCCGGTGGCAGCTTCGCATTGGCGAGCGCGGCGCGCACATCGCGAACCACGAGGAGCACGTTGTCGCGCTCCCTCATCTTCGGGACGTCCTTGCCCTTGAGCACGGCGACGCCATTACCTGCCTCGTTCCAGGCGAGGCGGCTGTAAGTGCGCGCTTCGTTGTCGAGGGCTCGCGTCGCGCCCGACGCGAGGTCGACCACAAACAGGCCGTTACCATCACGCGTTGTCGCGTCCACCGTATACGCGAGCATGTCGCCGGCGCGATTGAACTCCGCGTCACCGACGCTTCCGAGCAGCTGTCCGCGCCCGGTTGCCAGATCGAAGAGAATGGCGTCCGATCCCCGGGCCGCGGGCGAGGCACCGGCTCCACCCCTGCCACCGCCGAAGCCACCGCGGCCGCCACCTCCGCTGGCGGCGCGATTCCGCACCAGCACGTGCGTCGAGGAATGGTTGAAGGTCGCCGACTGCATGTCGTGCCAGACCTGCGTCGTTGCGGTGGCGAGGTTGCGCAGCTCCATGCGGTGCAACGTCGACGGCGCACCGCCCCGACCGCCTCCACCCTGTCCGCCCGCACCCGCGCTGTCCGGCCCGCCGCCGCCGCGGCCGCCTCGCGAGGGAATCGAGTCGACCTGGTAGACGATCCAGCGGCCGTCCGGGGAGAACGTGCCGCGGCTCGCACCGGCGATCTTCACGTCCTGGTTCGTCTCGAGATTCAGGACGTGCAACTCGGGCTTCTCGTCCTTCTGGGCGACGTTCGTGAAGCGATAGACCCACGTGACCCAGCGGCCGTCGCTCGAGATGCTTTTGTCTCCGATCGTGCGCCAGCGCGCGTAGTCCGCGACGTTGAGCACCTTCTTCGACGAATCCGCCCGGTCCGCCGCGCGTGCGCTCGGATCACTGGCCTGGAGGCCCAGGACCGGCGCCGCGGACGTCAAAGCGAGCAGGACTGCCGCGAGCATCGCCCATTCCGGGCGGCCTGACTCGAAGCGGCGATGACGGATGGTAGCGTTCGTTCTCACAGGTTGACTCCGGTCAATGCTTGCCGTAATTGGTGTTGCCGTCAGCGGCCGATACGGCATTGACTGCGATGAATGTTGCCTGGCCAGCCGAAACCGCAACACCAGTCGGAGGGATTGTTCGAGCTGTCAGGCGGACCGACTCGGAATCGCTTCGAAGTCGAGGAACGTCCAGGTCGAGCGCCCGTCTGGCCCACAGCGTCGGCACCGGCTAGCGTACGATAGCGATGGCGGACACCCCGATCGACGACCGGCGATTCACCGACACCGAGGTTCGCGAGATCCTCAAGCGGGCGGTGCAGCACGCCCCGTCGCGCAGCCTTTCGAAACGCGAGGGTCTCTCGCTCGCCGAGCTCAGGGCGATCGCGGGCGAAGCGGGCATCGATCCCCGACGCATCGAGGAGGCGGCGCGCGATGTCGCGCTGCGCCGCGGCGCGCCTGAGAATCCGCTGATCGGAGCTCCGCTGCAGCTGCAATTCGAGCGAACCGTGGAGGGCGTGATCGCTCCGGAGGATGCGCCACGCGTGCTCTCGCTCATTCGCGACACGACGGGGTTGCAGGGAGAAGTCGCTGACATCCGCGGCTCCCTCGAATGGAGCGCACGCGGCGACTTCGTCGAGAGGCACGTGAGTGTCTGGTCCAGGGACGGCAGCACGACGATCCGCGCAGCCAGCAATCTGAACAATGCCGCGCTCATCGCATTCCTGCCGGCCGGCATCCTGAGTCTGTTCGTATCGATGGCAGGTGTCTTTGCGTCCGTGAAGACAGACAGCGTGATACCGGTCCTCATCGTCCTCGCCGTCCTCTCCATCGTGTTCGGTGGGCTGCGCGCGATTCTCCGGCGATTGTCGAAGTCGGAAGCGGAAAAGCTGGAGAACGTCGTCAGCGAGCTGACTCGCCTCGCCGAAACGGCCACCGACACGTCAGATTGAGATCGTTAGCGCCGATCCGGGATTGGACATCGGCCTTGGCTTTCGTCTGGTAATCCGGATTCTTCGGGCAGTTGCCCAGGCCAGGCGTGCCGGACGTGATCGCGCCGTCGGGTGTCGCGCGCGGGCGCAGCCCGGAGCACAGCGCATTGAAGATCTGGTGCTCGCTGTACCTGCCGGTGCCCGTCTCATCGTCGGGTGTCAGGTTGCGTGGCCGCATGACGAAACGAGTGGCCAGTCCTCCGCCAACTCCCGGCCGGGAAGTACGCCTCCGCTTACACCACACTCAACTTCCACCTCCCTCTGCGGAAGAGGATGGCACTTACGACCGCGATGATGGAGAAGGCGGTGGTGATGGCCAGGAACACGCCGTTAGCACCGAAGCCGGCATTGTGTGACAGTGCCCAGGCAACGGGGATTTCCCAGAGCCAGAAGCAGAACAGGTTCAGGATCGTCGGCGTCCAGGTGGCGCCGGCGCCGTTGAAGGACTGCGTCAGCACCATGCCGTAGGCGTAGAAGAAGAAGCCGGCACTGACAATGCGCAGGCCGCGCGACGCGAACCCGGCGGTGACCGGGTCGCCCCCGAAGAAGTGCACGATCTGCGGCGCCAGCAGTATGAAGAGGATGCCCACACTGCCCAGGAACAGCAGATTCATGAAGCCGGCCAGCCAAACAGCCTGTTCGGCGCGTTCCGGGTTCTTCGCGCCCAGGCTCTGGCCCACGAGTGTGGCGGCGGCGTTGGCCAGGCCCCACGCGGGAAGCAGTGCGAACAGCACAATGCGAATGGCGATGGTGTAGCCGGCCAGTGCGTTGCTGCCGAACGTCGACAGGATGCGCACCAGTCCGATCCAGCTGGCCGTGCCGATGAACACCTGCAGCGTACCGGTACCGGACAGGCGCACGAGCCTTGCCATGACGGCGGGGTGCAGCTTCAGGTGACGCGCGCGCAGGCGCAGCCGGCCATCGGCCCGCAGCAGTGTGACCAGCTGCAGAACCACGGCTGAGCCGCGGCCCGTGGTGGTAGCCACGGCGGCGCCCAGCACACCCAGCTTCGGAAACGGTCCCAGCCCGAAGATCAGGCAGGGGTCCAGGATCAGGTTGATGAGGTTCGCGGTCCAGAGCACACGCATGGCTACGGCGGCGTCGCCGGCGCCGCGGAACGCCGCGTTGTTCAGGAACAGCAGCAGTATCACGCCACTGCCCGAGAGCATCACGCGTGTGAAGTTGTGGCCCACGCGAACCACGTTGTCATCAGCGCCCATGATGTGCAGAAGGCGCGGCGCGTTGACGCCGGCGACAATGCCGAAGACCACGGCCACCAGCAGACCCAGGGCAATGGCCTGCACAGCGGCATCGGCGGCGCCATCCGGGTCACGTGCGCCCATGCGGCGCGCGACCATGGCCATCACGCCGATCGAAAGCCCGCCCGCGAGCGTGTAGACGATGGCGAGCATCGACTCGGTGAGGCCGACGGCGGCAACCGCTTCCGCGCCCAGGCGGGAAACGAAGAAGATGTCGACCACCGCGAAGATGGACTCCATCACCATCTCGAGCACCATGGGCACGGCGAGGAAGACGATGGCGCGGGTCAGCGCGTCACGCGCCGGGTCCACGCCTTCGCCGCGCAAGGCACTGCGCAGCAGTGACGCGCCCGATTGCAGCCGGTTACGCAAAGGCACTTTCAGCTCCGCAGTTGTGCGGTCCTGCGTTTCCTGTCTCAAACGAAGCGGCCTCCCGGGAGCCGAGCACCCGGGAGGCCGATACTGGCCAATAGCGGCGATTCCGCTACTCCTGGTCTGCTCGCTTCCCGTCGCTGGTGAGTACGGGTTGCTTCATGCACAGCCCATCACGCCGCGCATACGGCGCGGCGCTGGTGACACCGACGCGGGTGCACCGCGGTCGTGCCATGCTGTGAGGGATTCCGGAAAATCGACGCATCTTTCCCCAGTTCAGAGGTTCAGGGCGGCCAAGATAATCGCGCGTCGGTGAACGGTCAACGTTGGTGCTGTAACCGGCCTGCAGGGCCCGGAATCGGCGCGTCACGTCACAAACTCCTCAACTTACGCGCGCCGAGGCCGAAAACATCAGACAAACCGGAAACGTCGAGGTCGGAGGGAGGACAACGCCCGGCCCGCCGCGAGGATTGCGGCATCCGCCGCTTTCCGGATCCGTGAAAAGGACTTTCCGATGGATGCTCGTCCAATGCAGCGGCCGCGGGCCTTTGCGCAGTTCACGCGCCGTCTGGTGCGTTTCATGGTCCGCGGTGGCCGCATCGTGGAAGGCAACATCCACGTCACGGAAGGGCAGTCGCTGGCCGTGTTCCTGCAAACGCGGCGTTATCTGACGAGCATCACGGAGGCCCGCTGGATCGGCCCGGGCATGCAGGTGCTGCCCCACATGGCGATCCGCACGGAGAAACTGCTGTGGGCGGGCTCGCTGGACGATGCGCTGCCGATCTCGACGAATCAGCGGCCTACCTCGACACCGCGCTGGGCCGAGCTGACACTGGACGATGGCGTGGTGATGCAGGCCGGGCTGTACATCGCGGATGAGCAGCGGCTGACGGACTATTTCGATGCCGCGCCCGCGTTCCTGCCGGTAACGCAGGCGACGATCGCGGGTTCGGACAAGCTGCTGGGTCCGGTCGCCGTCAACACCAGCGCGATCATCGCAGTACGCGAGATCGAGAAGGACGGCTGAAGCTACATCGTCGCACTCTTCAGCCAGGCCGTGTACCACACCGAGCGCAGCATTTCCGCGCCTGCGGCCAGCCGTTCCACCACGAACGCCTTGTGATCCGCTGACTGCGTGGTAGCCGAGAAGGGCTCCTTCTTTTCCAGCTCGTACAGCGTGCGTACCAGGGAATTGCTCTTGCGCAGGTACGCCAGCACATCGGCGCGCACGTCATTGAGCTGGCGCGCAGGCCCTGTGACGCGCGCCATCACGTCATCGAGCTTCACGTGCGAGGAGACGTACACCTCCTCGAAGCGGCTGTGAATCGTGTGGTCAGTGCTGAACCCTTCAGGATTGGGCGTACCGCTGGCCCAGCCATTGTAGTGAATGGTGGCGTGGTGCGGGTTCGAGCCATCGGCGACGAAGTGGCCGAGAATGCCGGCCTCGTTCAGGATGCGCTGCTCGATCCAGTGCTTCTCCTGCGCATTGGTCGCCTTGCGCCACAGCGTGAACTCCTGCACCAGCATCTCGTAGCCTTCCACAATGCGGAAGGGCAGGAAGCCCATGGTCTCGGGGTGCGCGATGCCCGCACTCTGCAGCGCCTGGAAATAGGCCCAGCGGTTGCGCGCCGCGAGCGCCGCGTCGGGAATCTTCTCGAGATCGATGAAATGGTCGTACTGCATGACATCGTTCATCTCGACGAGCGCAGGATTGCGCATGCGATCGGGCTCGAAGTCGAGCCAGCCCAGCTCGTCCTTCGCATCGCGGAAGAACGCGGGCATGTCGGGCGGCAGGCGGGAGGCCGCGGCCAGCCCCACCATCAGGTGTCCTTCGTGACCCCAGCGCACCACCGCGGCGGGCAGCAGCAGCGTGCTCAGCAGCACCAGGGCCGGTCGGCGAACGATAGCAAGCATGGTCCCGTCCTCTGTCGATTCCGCAAACAGTCAGTTGTACACGGCGGCAGCCAGCTGTGTGCGCGTGCTGCGTGCGGCCGGCGGGGTACTGTCGGGCGGTGCGGTCGCGACCGGCTCACGGATGCGTTCGGAGAAGTCCGGCGCGGCGATGAACCTGCGCACCCGGTCGTTCACATGGAACCGCTGGCGCGCGTCCTCGAGGGGCAGGTCCGTGTCGATCAGGTTGAGCGACAGCGCGAGTCCGTCCGAGTACCCGGGCAGCAGCACGCGCCAGCTGTAGGGAATGGTGTGCGGCGCGATCGCGTTCACGTGGTCGAGGATGCGCGTCGTGCAGTTGTCACGCAGCGTGCCGTAGAACTTCGGCTTGGCCGCGAGCTGGTTCGCGGCCTGCAGCATGCCGGTGAACAGCTCGCGCACTGCTTCCGGTGTGGCGCGGACAGGATACAGGTAGACCTCGCTGTGATGCTGCAGGACGCGCAGGCCGATGACATCCCGTTCGTCGCCTGCGATGTACGCAATCTCGAAACGTTTCAGCATGCCTTTCAGAATCGAGTAGGTTTCGCCCACTTCACGCCTCGCCTCGATGGAGATGGCGAGGTACTGCGAGTCGGCGAAAGCAAAACTCAGGAACGCGTGCGCGGGCCCGCGCCAGTTCGTGTCGAAGGGCGTGAGCACGAACCAGACGGACTCGATGCGGTCGAGGTCGAGCGTGCGGTCCTCCCAGCGCGGCGAGGGAATATCGCCGGCGGTCCAGTCGAAATTGCGCACATTGTGGACGACGACGCGAGGTCCGGTGATGGTCGCGGTCAGCGTGTGCGCCTGATCGGGCACCCAGTTGCGGTCATTGCTGGGCCGGATGCCCCAGGCGAACCAGGCTCCGCCGGCGGCGAGGAGCAGCAGCAGCGCCAGCAGGACGCGCGCAAACGTGAGCCTGCGCGGTTTCCGCGCCGGACCCGGCATCAGTCGCTGCGCAGTGCGCGCACGGGCTGCACCGCGGAAGCGCGGCGTGCGGGTCCGAGCGCGGCGAGAATGATCGTGACGAGCAGTACTGCGGGCATGCCGAGGAACGTGACCGGATCGAGCGTCGGTACGCCGAGGAGGAAGCTGCGCAGCAGGCGGCTCAGCGCGAGCGCGGCCAGCAGGCCGATCGCGAAGCCGGGCAGCGCCAGCAGCAGTCCGCCGCGGAGCACGAGCGCAAAGACATCGGGCCGGCGTGCGCCCAGCGCCATGCGCACACCGATCTCCCGCGTGCGCTGCGCCACCATGAAGGCAATGACGCCGTACACGCCAATGGCGGAGAGCAGCAGCGCGAGCAGGCCCAGACTGCTGCTCAGGCTTGCGGCAATGCGCTGGGGCAGCACCCCCAGCGATGTGATCGCAGCCAGCGACTGCGGCTCGGTGAGCGAGAGGCGGGGATCCTGCGCGCGCACGGTACGCAGCGCGGCCGCGGCGGCGGCGGCGCCATCGCCCGGACCCTTCGTCAGCAGATACAAGGAGCCGTCGTAACGCTGTGTTAAGGGCAGGTAGTACATTGGCTCGGGCTGCTCGGACAGCATCTGGTTCTTCACGTTGTCCACCACCCCGATGATCGTGCGCAGCGGCTGGTCGGGTCCACCGACGCGCACCCGCCGGCCCACCGCTTCGCTGCCCGGCCACGCGCTCTCGGCAAAACTGCGGCTGACCACGATGACGGGCTCCGCAGACGGTCCATCGGCACTGTTGAACACGCGGCCGCGCAACAGTTTCACGCCCAGCAGCTCGAAATAGCCGTCACTCACGACACAGAACGACGCATCCATGCCATCGCGGCGGCGGCCGGCAGCGCTGTCCTCGGGGTAGGCGGGCTCGCCGCTCTTGCTGCCGTCGAGCGGCAGGTCCGAGGCGAACGCCGCGGCGGGGATCCCCGGGACGCTGCGGACGCGGTCCAGCAGGTCGCGCTCGAAGGCGGCGCCGGCGACGTCGTCGTACCCATTGATGGCGAGGTTGAAGCTCAGTGCGTGCACACCGGCCGGATCGAAGCCGGTGGTGATCTGCGCGGCGCGCTGCAGCGAGCGCAGGAACAGGCCGGCGCACACCAGCAGAATGACGGAGAGCGCGATCTGCGCGGCGACGAACACGCGGCGCAGCCTGCCGCCGCGGCTGCCGCGGCGTGCCGCCTCGTTCTTGAGCGCGCCCACCACGGCGAACCGTGTGGCCTGCAGCGCAGGCGCGAGCCCGAAGATCACGCCACTCGACAGCGCGAGCAGCAGGCCGAAGCCGAGGACGCGGCCATCGGGGCGGAAGTCGAAGTCGACGGGAATGGGCACGGGCAGGTGAATGCGCGAGACCAGGCCGACACCCCACCACGCGAGCGCAATGCCGGCAAGGCCGCCGAGCACGAAGAGGGCGAGCGCCTCGACGAGGAGTTGTCGCACGAGACGCAGGCGTCCGGCGCCGAGCGCCAGACGGATCGCGATCTCGCGACCCCTCGCCGTGGCGCGAGCGATGAGCATGCCCGCCACGTTCGAGCACGCGATCAGCAGCACCAGGCCCACGACGCCGAACAGCATGCCGAGGAACGCCGTCACGATCGTGCGCCCCGCGCCGGGTATCGGACCGAGCGGCATCACGCGCGCACCGCGCAGGTTGCGCAGGTCGCCTTCCGCCGCCTCCTGCGGCATGCGGGCAAACAGCGCGTTCAGTGCGGCCTGCGCCTGGGGCAGTGTCCCGCCGGGCGCGAGCCGGCCCACGATCGTGAACCAGCTCGCACGATAACTGTCGAAATCCGTGAGGCCGGGAACGAGTACGCCGGCCGTGGTGATCGGGATGTAGACATCCGGCGCGATGCCGACGACGTTGCCGCGGAATTCCGGCGGCGTTACGCCAATGACAGTGAACGCGTGGCGGTCGATCGAGATTTCGCGGCCGAGGATGCCGGGATCCGCGCCCATGCGCTGCTGCCAGAACTGCCAGGAGAGCACGGCGACCGCGCCCTGGGCGCCCACGATGTCTTCGTCCGGCGTGGCGAAGCGACCCAGGAGCGGGCGCACGCCCAGCGCGGCGAAGTAGTTCCACGACGTCAGCATGCCCAGCGCGCGCTGCCCCTCGCCGCCGGCACTCAGGCTGACCGGTCGGATGGTCCAGCCCGCCACCTGCTCGAGCGATGGCACCTGCTCGCGGATGTCGAGCATTTCGCGGTAGGCGAAGGTGTCGAAGCCGCGGCCGCCTGTGGTCCGCCCGATCTCGACCGCGCGATCCGGCTCGCCCACCCCGGGCAGCGGCCGCAATAACAGCGCATTTACCACGCTGAATATGGCCGTGCTCGCGCCCAGGCCCACGGCCAGCGAGACGATCGCGACCGTCGCGAACAACGGGCGCTGCCGCATGACGCGGAATGCGAGGCGGAGTTCGTGCAGGGCTTCGGCCATGAGTACCTCTGTGTGTGTGCGCGGGAATGTGCGGGTGGCGAGGTGCCGACGGTAGCCCTACGCCCGGTTGGAGCGGGCAGATTCGACGGCGGAAGCGAAGTAGTCAGGGCTTCAGGCCAGGCAGCCAGTTCAGCACCGGCGGCGGGGCCGCGCGTCGCTTCTCTTGATCGGTCGGAGGGCGAGTCCTATCTTGGCCAGCGGTGAGGGTCTTCCCTGAATCGACCTCGCCGCATCCTCATTCGCCGTTACGATGGCCGGGTTATCGCTGCCGCGGGATGATGCGGTCCCGTCCACCTCGTCCGCTCCTCTCTCCCCAGTCGCGCCTCACGACGGTGCCGGGATACGTGTGCTCGTCATCACCAATGTGCGGCTGCTCAGCGACGGACTGACGCGCGCACTCGATGGCTCCACGGCCCTGCGCGTCGCGGCCGTGGCAACGGATGCGCAGAGCGCCCTCGTCCAGGCGGAGCAGATGTCGCCCGACGTGGTGCTGCTCGACATCTCAATGCGTGATGCGTTCGAGGCCGCCCGTCAGCTGCGCAGATTGCAGGCGACGATGCACGTCGTGGCTTTCGCCGTCGAGGACAACGAGAGTGCGGTGCTGGCGTGTGCGGAGTCGGGCGTGGCGGCGTATGTCCCGCGCAGTGCCAGCCTGAGCGATCTCATGGCCACGCTCGAGGGCGTGGTGCGAGGTGAGGCGTGGTGCTCACCGCGCGTGGCCGGCATGCTGTTCCGCCGCGTCGCGGACCTGACCGATGCGCGCGCGACCCCGGTGGACACGGAAGCGTCGCTCACCACCCGCGAGCGCGAGATCGTCGAGCTGATCGAGCAGGGCCTCTCCAACAAGGAAATCGCGCGCCGCCTGCGGATTGGTCTTTCCACTGTGAAGAATCACGTGCACAACATTCTGGAAAAGCTGCGCGTGCGCCGGCGAGGCGAAGCCGTGGCGCATCTACGGCGGGCCGGCACGTGGCGGCGGGGTGCGTTCCGCTCCTTCCCGGAGTCCTCGTGGACCGGGGATGCGGTATCGACGCGGCTGCACTCCGGGTGAGTCGCGACGTCGGTGGACGGGCAGGTGTGAAGCGGTGTGGGCAGAAATAGAATGGGCGAGCCGAGAGGCTCGCCCAATGACACGACGCGGGATTCGAACCCTACGAATCAGCTTTCCTCAGAAACGCTTTCGAAGACGATGCCACGATAGCAGACCTTTGTACTGACCAACACGCCTCTACCAGGAGATTGCGTCGTGTCGAAGCGAAATGTCGCGACGTCGGTTTCCCCGGTCAATAGATCCAACGATGCAGTTCCACCCCTGGGTGAGAGCAGGAGTAGAGGGCGCGGAAGGGCTGCGTTGCCGGGGCTGGTTGCTGGGGCTCGTTGCTGCGGAACGGCTTGACGAAAGCGGCAGTGTCGGGGTTCGCGCCGTGACCGCTCTGCGCTCTTCCATCGACCGCGGATTGCCGGCTGTCCGATCCATTGCCGAGCGAGCCCCAGGGAGCCGGGCCTGCCATCGGAGTCCAACGCGGTTCGCGGCCCTCGCACGGAAACGCCTGCCCGCCGTACTATGAGCGCCCATGAAACCCAGGGAACTCACGATCCGCGGCCTGATCCTGGGTGCGCTGATCACGACGCTGTTCACGGCGGCCAACGTGTACCTCGGCCTGAAGGTCGGGCTGACCTTCGCCTCGTCGATACCGGCGGCGGTGATCTCGATGGCGGTGCTGAGCGCGGTGAAGGACTCGACGATCCTCGAGAACAACATCGTGCAGACGGTCGCGTCCGCGGCGGGCACGCTCTCGGCCATCATCTTCGTGCTGCCGGGGCTCGTGATCATCGGCTGGTGGACGGGCTTCCCGTTCTGGCAGTCGTTCCTGATCTGCGTGAGCGGCGGCGTGCTGGGTGTGCTCTTCACGATTCCGCTGCGGCGCGCGCTGGTGACGACGTCGGACCTGCCGTATCCGGAAGGCGTGGCGGCCGCCGAAGTGCTGAAGGTGGGTTCGGGTACGCGGGGCGAGACGAAGGACGAAACAGGCGAGGCGCGCGAGGGCCTGCGCGCCGTGGTCTACGGTTCCGTCGCTTCTGCGGGGCTCGCGATTGTGACGGCGACGCGGATTGCAGCGGGCGGGGTCAGCGGGTTCTTCCGCATTGGCGCGATGGCCTCGAGCGGATACGACTTCGCGTGGTCGCTTGCGCTGGTGGGGGCGGGGCACCTGGTCGGGCTGTCGGTGGGCATGGCGATGCTCACGGGTCTGGTGATCGCGTGGGGCATCACGGTGCCGATCCTCACGTCCATGCAGCCGGCGGCGGCGGGCGTCACGCTGGCGGCGCACACACTGACGATCTGGCGCACGCAGGTGCGTTTCATTGGTGCGGGCACGATCGGCGTGGCCGCGATCTACACGCTCGCGACCCTGGCAAAGCCCGTGTTAGGCGGGCTGGTCAGCACCCTTGCGGCGTCGCGTGCGACGGGCCGCCAGGACGAACTCGATCGCGATCTCTCGCCCTTCTGGATTCTCACGCTCACCGGCGCGTGCATGCTGCTGGCGGGCTGGCTCGCGTACACCTTCGCGGGCGGCACCGTGCTTGCGGAGCATGCGACGCGGCTCACGCTGGTTGCGGTCCCGTTCGTTCTGATCGGCGGCTTTCTGATCGCGGGGATCTGCGGGTACATGGCGGGGCTGATCGGCGCCTCCAACAGTCCGGTCTCGGGCGTGGGCATCCTCTCGATCGTGCTGTGCGCCTGGGTGCTGGCCATCGCAGTGCCGCCCACGGCGGATAATCGCACCGCGCTCGTCGCCCTCGCACTCTTCGTCACTGCCATCGTCTTCGCGTGCGCCACGATCTCGAACGACAACCTCCAGGATCTCAAGACCGGCCAGCTCGTGGGCGCTTCGCCGATGCGCCAGCAGATCGCGCTGATCGTCGGCGTGGGTGCGGGCGCGGCCGTGATTCCGTCCGTGCTGAATCTTCTGGCGAAGGCGTACGGCTTCGCGGGCGCAGCCAACATCGGTGTGGTCGCCCTGAACCCGCTGCCCGCGCCGCAGGCCACGCTCATTGCGGCGCTGGCGCAGGGTGTGATCGGCGGCAGTCTGGAATGGAAGATGATCCTTATCGGCGCCGTCATCGGTGTCGGGCTCATCGTGGTGGACGCTGTGCTGGGTGCAATGAAGAAGCTGCGTATCCCGCCGCTCGCTGTTGGCATTGGGATTTATCTGCCCATGTCCGCGGTGTTCGCCGTAGTCGTGGGTGCGGTGCTGTCGCACTGGTACGACCGGCGCAGCCGGCCCATGCCGGATGCCGGACGTGCGCAACGGCTGGGCACGCTCGTGGCGTCCGGCCTCATCGTAGGCGAGAGCATCTGGGGCGTGATCAACGCCGGCCTCATCGTAGCCACGTCGAAGGACGCGCCGCTCGCTGTGGTTCCAGAGACGTTCGTGCCAGGACCGTGGCTGGGCGTGCTCGGCTTCGTCGGGCTGATCGTGCTGCTCTACGGATGGATGCTGCGCCGGTCCGCTGCCGCGGCTCCGCCCGCGACGCGCGTCCCCGGCGAGGGCGCCGGTTAGAGCATCCCTGCAGCGAGTCGTGCAACCTTGCTCCGCGGGAGGCCTGCCGGGCCATGAACGAGCGTCGTGCGATCAAGTCCGTGATCCGCATGACCGCGGCCTGAGTCCCCCGCGACACCGACGTACATCTGTAATGTCAGGTGCATGGGCATCCTCTTGCCGAGTGGGAAGAGCCGGAGTCCACAGGCCTCGACTCACTGCAGGCGCATCGACGCGAGCGGATCCACGCGCGCCGCACGCCGCGCGGGCGCCCACGCCGCGGCGCACGCAACAAACAGCATGAGCAGTGCGACGGCAATCAGCGTGAGGGGGTCCCCCGGCCGCACGCCGTAGAGGAGGCTCACCATGAGTCGTGTGACGAGCAACGCGATGGCCACGCCGATGCCTGCGCCAATGGCGGCCACACCGAGACCCTGTCCGACGACCATGCATTCGGCGCCGGCGTGGCGCAGTCCCCGGGTTCACTTGATGTTGTTCGCCTGGATCAGGCTCGCCGGCCCCGTCACGGCGACACTGGCGGACTCCGCCATGGTTTCCGCCACCACCCAGAGCCGGGACGCCGTGAGCGATGCCGGTGTGGGGGTGAAGGCGACGCCGGTCTGGAAGCCGCGCAGGTGGTTCTGGCGCACGATCAGGCGCCGGCCCATGCGTCCGAAGATGTGGATGCCATCCACGTGCATGCGCAGTGTGAGCACGGTGCGCTGCACACTGATGAAGTTGTCCTCGATCACGGCGCTGTCGCAGTTGCCGAGGTAAATGCCATAACGCTGGCGCGTGGTGGCGGCAGGCAGCACGGTGTCGATGGAATTGTCGCGTATCAGGACGGTGCCGGCGCTGTCGGGCGTACCGCGCTGTCCCTCGCGGTGGCTCACACCGATGTGCACGCCTTCGATCATGCCTGACAGCGTGTTGCCGCGGACGCGCACGTCACGCGCGACCTGGCCGCCCACGACAATGCCCTGCGCCGCGGCGGGAGGGTTGTCGGCGCGCAGCGTGTCGAACCAGGTGCGCAGCAGCGCGAACTGCTCGCGGAACGTCGGGTCGAAGAGCACGCGATTGGCGAGCGAGCTGACGTACGCGGCGACAGCCGCCGCGGTGGTGGTGTCGGTGGGCGGTGCGGCGGCGATGAGCGCGGACCACGCCGGCGCGAGCGAGGGATCCGTGGAGAAGTTGACCTGCTGCGCGCCCGCGCGCAGCGTGATGGCGCCGCCGGCCGCCGTGGTGACCACCGGCGCGGGCACGGACGAGCCCGCGGCTTTCGCTACAGACGCCTTAACCAGGAGTTTGCTGATGGGCGCGCGCACGGCCGGGTCCGTGATGCGGCGGTGGATCTGCGCGCCCGCCGGCACGTCGGGACCGACGCGGAGCGCGTTGTCCTCGATGGTGGCGCGCAGCGCATTGACCACGAGGATGCCCACCTGCTGATAGCCCACCTCGATGTCGCAGCCACGGATGCGCACCGTTCCGGGTCCGGCCGCGGTGGCGCTCGCGACCGCGGCATTGCGCACGGCCAGGCATGCGCTCTTCTTGCGCGTAGACGCGGAGCAGCTGGCGGAGACGTGCTCAATGGTGACCGCAGCCACGTTGTCGCAGGTGAGCACGCCGTTCAGCGCCTTCAGGCCAGTCACGGGCTTGCCCGGGCTGCCGCTGATGAACGCGACATCGCGCACCGTCACACTGGTACAGCCGGAGAAGAGCAGCGCGCACTCGTTGTTGGTGACAATGCGACTCGCGGGACCGGCTCCCGTCAGCAGGATCGTGCCCTTGCCGGTGATGGTCTTCGTGGCCGCCAGCGGATAGTCGGCCGCGCGGAAGCAGAAGTGGCCGTGACCGCCGGCCGGGATCTGGTCGAAGGCCGCTTCCCAGCCGGGCAGCGGCTCGAGCACGATGCCGCAGCACTCCTCCCGCCGGTCGCACAGCACATCGAGCGCCTGCTGCACGGTGGTCACGCCCGCCAGGTCGCTGCAGGCGCCGGCGTCATAGGCCACGTCGACTGCGTGCAGATCGGTCAGCGGCGGGAAGATCTCGCGGCAGTCGGCCGCTGTCGTGGCGCTGAAGTTCGCGCCATCGAAGTTGAACGCGCCGAGCAGCGCGAAGTGGTGGCGGATGCCGGCGGGCGGCAGGAACTGGCCCGCGGGCCAGTCAATGGTGCCCAGCTCGTTGCCCAGCGCGGTGCGCGCGGGAATGAGCCAGTAGTCGCCGGCATTGTACTGGCCCGCGCCGAAGCTCACCTCGACGCCGCGCTCCAGCGATATGGAGGTGGCGCCACCGCCCGGCACCATGGACACGCCCTGGCTGGTGGCGCCCGCCGTCTGGTCCCAGCGACGCAGCCGCGGGTGCAATGCCGCGTTAGCCACGAGCGCGGGTGCGGTATTGAGCGTCACGCGGCGGATCTCGGGCGCGAGCTGCGCGATCTGGAAGAGATCGCCGCGCTGGTTCGCGGCTTCCAGCGCATCATCGATCAGCTCGACCCAGTCGCCCTGGGCGAAGCCGAGGGGGTCATCGGTGCGCAGGTCGCGCAGTGTGACATCGGCGCCGCTCACGCTCTCCACGGCGGCCACCACGGAGCCGTTCTCGCGCGACCACTTGAAGCGTGCGGTTGCCTGGTTGCCGGCCCCGTGCACTTCCACGCGGTAGAGCTGATTCTCGAGGCCGCGATAGCCCGCACTGGCGGGCAGCACGCAGGGCGTGGTGGGCGCAGCGACCGCCTGCGTGGACGCGCGCAGCGTACCGGTGCTGGCGGGCAGTGTGGCCTGCCACTGCGGCGACACCGTGCTGCACACCGCATTGGCGTTGGCATTGCCAATGCGCACGAGGCGAACCAGCCATGCGGTCTGCACACGCGTTGCCGTATCGGGCCCGCCCAATGCCGGCTCGCGAATGGACGGGTCTTCGATGGCCGAGACATGGCGGCGCCACACATTGAGGTACACGGCGTAGAGGCCGGCGCCCGCGGGTGGCGCCGCGCCGGTCTGCGCACTGAGCGCCAGGGCCGCCTCGTTCTCGCAGAGGATGCCGTCGACGTAGTAGCGGCCGGCGCCAATGTTGAGGGTGGCGCCCGCGGCGCTCAGCTGGAACCCGGCGTTATCACGGGGAGCACCCGTCGGGCCGATCACATTGGCGGCCGTGGTCTCGAGCTGGTGCTGCCCGATTTGCGTGGCCTCGTTCCAGTCCGCATTGGTCTGGACGCGACCCTGCTGCAGCAGCACGCCCGCATAATGCTTGCGCGGCTCGAATGTCTGGCGGCTGAAGTCGCCGTGCATGGTCGATCTCCTGTGCGGTACCCGCGCGGTGCGGGTACGCTGACCTGTCAGAGTTCCGACACGAAAGTGCCGGCCTCGAGCCCGAATCGCAGATGCTCCGGCAGCGCGGCCCGCAGATTGGCCACGCGCTGGCGCAAACGCAGTCTTACGAACGCGCCCATTTCGCCTCCATCATCCCCGCCTTCCGCGATCTCGGGCGCGCAGTTCTTCGCGAGCAGGGCGTAGTCCGGCAGGCCGAAGCGCAGGGTGCGGAAGCGCGGGAGCAGGCCGGTGTGCGCGGCATTGGGCTGGCAGCGGTAGCGCCGCGGCGTGAGCGAGCCCGGCGGCACGAAGCTGAAACGCACGCAGCCTTCCTGTCGCTTTTCGCTGCGCACCGGTGAGGTCCACGGATCGGCGGCGGCCAGGCGGGCAAACAGGATGCTGTCGGATGCATCCAGCTGTTCCGTCCACACCTTGCCGATCACCGTGCACTGCTCGAGCGACACGGCACCACCCGCAGCGGCCAGTGTGCCATTGGCCAGCGCGATGCCGTCCGGCGCTGTGGCATCAATGACGCTGTAACGCGCGCTGAGCGAGGAGCCGCGCGTGAGGTGCACCGTGCCGACGATGCTGCTCTCGATCTCGACGCTGGTGGCGGTGCCCTCGATGATGAGCGACGGCGCCGTGGTGTCGACGGGCGTGCCATTGCGGTTCAGGCCGCTGCCGGGCACCAGCGTGCAATGGCGGATGTGCACCTGCGCCACGCCCGGCCCCACGACAATCGCGGCGCCACTGATGAGCAGGCCATTCAGCCAGACCTCGATGCCGTCGCCATTGATCTCGAAGTCGTCGGGCAGCGCGAGGTGCGGGAAGTGCTCGTTGGCCGCGCGCAGCTCGATCTGCGCGTTGTCATTCGCCTGAATGAGGAGTGAATCGATGTAGCGATCGCTGTCCGTGATCTCGATGGTGCCGCCATCCAGCACCTGTGCGATGGCGGTGGGGATCGTGCTGACCGCGCCCGTGACCTGCGCGAGCACGGAGCCGGGCGAGCGGAAGCTGGCGGCGCGCTCGTAGGCGCCACCGCCCATGCCCGTGCGATGCCCAGCGAAGAAGCTGGCGCGCACCGTGGTGGGCGGCGGCGCCGCGGGCGGGAAGGCAATGCGGCCGAGCACGGGGTCCACCGCAATGTCGCCTGCAGCGGGCGCACAGGACCAGCCGGACGCGTCATCCGCGCCGACATTCGACAGGTCGGCGACTAACACGTTGCTCGTAACGGGCACGCCATCCACATTGAGCAGCAGACTTCTGCCGGCGCCGTAGTAGTCGTCCAGCGCGGCGTCCATGGCGCGGCGGCTGATGGGCAGTGGCAGGTTGAGCGGCTGCGCCAGTCCGGCCAGCGAACGCTCGGCCACGGGATCTGTGCGCAGCGCCGCGTCGATGCCGAGCGGGTGCAGCACGAAGCGCCGGGGATCGATCTCGAAGGCGGGGGACAGCACCCACCGCTCGGCGCGGAACGGCCAGAGGAAGATGCCGACGTTGGGGATGTTGTGCGTACCGCGGCCCGAGGCAATCCGGCGCACGTCCACCGTGCGCGTGACGGGCTCGAAGGCCGAGCCGACGCGATCCAGGCCGGCAATGTCGCGCAGGTCTGCGGTCACGATGTTGCCGGGCCGCAGGTGGTGCAGCGCCTGCGTGGCAGCAAGACGCTGGAAGAATTCGACGACGACGGCGTCCCAGCCCGTGATGTCCCTCGCCACCTGCTCGAGTGCTGCAGCCGTGCCGCGACGGCGCCGGTTACCCACCGTGTTGGCGATCTGCGCGCGCAGCGATTCCGCACTGCGCTCCGGCTGCGTCTCATCCTTCTCGACGGGCAGGCCGAAGGCGCGCGCGCCCACGAGATCGGCGAACCACGGCAGTACCGAAGGCGAAGCGGTCTCGATGAACTGATTGTCGTAAAGCTGCTCGATCTCCTCCTCGAGGTCTGCCATGGAAGCAGCAATGACTTCGAGCAGTGCCTGCAGCGGTCCGCCCGCCTCCGCATCGCGGACGCGATAGAGGGCCGGCAGCAGCCCGGCGAGCCGATCGGCGGTAATGGTCACGACAGCTCCGCGAAGTTGAGGGGCCGGGGGTCCAGCAGCACCAGCTCGGCGGGTGTGGCCAGCGCCGTGCCGGCGGGCGGCACATGGGAGGGTACGACAGTGTTAGGAATGGCGCCCTGCTCGTCCGGGCGGTACAGCGCATCGACATCCACGCCGACAACGCCCGCCACTTCGTGCATGGTGGCCATGACTTCGGCGAGCGTGACCGCCTGCCCGAAGTCGCGGGCATCGAAGCCGAAGCGCGTGCGCAGCACCTGCTCGACCTGCGCCAGGACCTTGAGGCGGGTGAAGTCGGGATCCGTGCGGACGCGCGCGTCCAGGCGGAACCAGACGCGGCTGCGATTCACCAGGCGAACGGGCACCCTGGGATCGCCGGATTGCGCGATGGCGCTCAGCAGATTGCCCGCCAGTACGCTGCCTTCCGCGACATCCTCGCCGCGGGGACCGCTGACCGTGAGCAGGATGCCACGCTCATTGCCCAGCGACATCCACGTGGCGAAGGCGCGGGCAATACCGGCGAAGGCGCGCGCAAAGTCCTCGTAGTCCTGCAGTGAGACGATGCGGCCCAGTGTCAGCACGGTGAGCGGCGCATTGCGCCTCGCCGCATCGCGTGATTCCGGATCGTCCGCACCCACTGCCGGCACCGGGTTGGTCACATCCTTGACGCCCAGCGGCCGCGTCAACAGCAGTGTCAGCCGGTCCGCATCCAGCAGGGCGGCCGTGCCAATGCCCTTGCGATACGTGGCGCGCACATTGTCCGTGCCCGAGGGCAGGCGGGCGCCCGTACTGCCATCGCCGAACTGCAGCGTGGTGCTGCCATCATCCTCGACGCGCGTGGAGAACACCCTGGCCGTGGCGGCCTGGCCGACGAGCGTGGGCACTTCCTTCCATAACACATCATTTACGCGCAGCTCGAGCGTGGACGCCTCGCCTGAAGGCGTGGCAGCGCTCACAAACGTCAGGGGCGACTGGCGCAGCGCGAAAGTCGGGAACGGCTTGCGCGCATTGCCGGCGCCCACGATCTCGCTCACGGACTCGCCGTGCGTGGCGCGCGCGACATTGGCGCACAGGCGAACCCGCCCCTCCGGCTGCAGGTCGCTGCGCACGTATGTGAAATCGAGCGCACGGTCGAGCACGAGCACGGTGCGGCCGTCGTCCAGCACGGTGTCAGCCAGCGAGCGCACTTCGCCCGCTGCTGCACCGGCCAGGTCGGCACGCGGGCCGCTGGCGGCGAGTCGCTGTCCCGCCCGCAGCTCGAGATACGGCGAGTCGAGCTGGATGGCGCTGCCGGCCACCGGTGCTGCCACTGGAACACCCGTGAGCGTGAGCGGCTCGCTCTGCAGCAGCACGGTGGTGGTACGCAGCTTGAAGAGGCCCAGATCGGCGGCGGTGTTGAGCAGCAGGCGGGAAACCTTTGCACTCAAGGTGAACGACGTGCGCGCCACCTCGCCGACGTCCGTGATCTGATAGGCGCGCTGGTTGTCGCCGTCGCGCAGCACCACCCAGCCGCCCGGTGTGATGCCGGGATACACGGCATCGAGGAAGATCACCGGCTGCGACCCGGCCTCCTGTGCGGCCGTGCGATTCTCCCAGTTCGTGCCGAATGCGGCGCCGACCGATGCGAACGTCGCGATGCCCGCGGTCGTCTTGGTGGCTTCGCGGAAACTCGTGAAGCGCAGTGATGCGGGGAGCGACTCGTACGCGGGCGCGTTGTGGCCGAACAGCGCGGCGCGCTGCCGCATCACGTACAGCTCTCCGGCGGAGGCCGAGGCGCGCGCCGCGAGCTGGCCCTGGATCGCGGCCGTGAGTTTGTCGAGCGGCCACTGCTGCGCGGCCGCCAGCGCCAGCAGGTCCGCCTGATGCCATTTGCGACCGAGGATGCGGTTGTTCACGGTGTTTGCATTGAGCGGCGCGGCATCCGTGAAAGGCGCGGCGAAGGCGCCGGTGGACAGCTCGACCAGCGCACCCGTGCCGGTGGCGCCCGTGCTCACATCGAGGCGGGTGGTGCGCGCATCGGGCGAAGGTACGACGCGGCGCACGCGCCGCACCTGGAAGGCGCCGCCCGCACGCACTAACAGTGCATCACCAGGCTGGATCGCGGCGCCGGCGGCCACCGTGAACGAAGCGTTGTTCACGGTCACGTTCTGGGGCACGCTCAGACGTGGCACCAGCGCGTTCCACGCGGGTCGTGCAGGGATCTCCTCGACGGTCTCGAACAGCTGCGGCAGCTCGCCCGGGCCGGGCTGACTCTGCACCCTGGCGCCCGGCGCAATCGTAACCGCGCGCGGTGCGCCGATCGCGGTCTCCAGTGTGAACGCCAGGAAAGTCTCCGCCGCGAGGCCCGGGCGAGGCTCGTAGCCGATGAGCCGCGCGAGCTGGAGCACGGAGAAGCGCTCCGTCGCCGTGCGCAGATACGATTCGTTGGCGATGCGCTCGTCATAGAAGCTGATGACGTCGCCGGCCGCCGCCCAGGCATCAAGCAACGCAATGACGAAGTCATCGGGCGCGCGCGATGTCAGGCCGGCCAGCGCCGGGTGATTCGCGGCCGAGAGCTGCGCCAGCAGACGCGCGCGCAGGGCCGCGTGGCGGTTGCGCTCGAACTCGCTGTCAGGCAGCCGCGGCTCGGTCACCGGCCACCTCCCACGGTTATGGTCAGCACGCCGTGCTCGGGGAAATCGGGATCATTGTCGAGGCGGGCGATCTCCGTGCGCGCAAATTCCAGACGGCCCGAGGTAATGCCCGACGACAGCGGCTGGCTCTGCCGCTGGAACGTGGTGATGGACACCGTGCGCACGGCGGCGACCTTCTGCGCCGCCGAGTAGAGACGGCTGAGGAACACTGTCTGGCCGAACGTCAGCGCGTCGGGGTGGAAGAGACCGCGGCGGCCATCGGGCAGCTGACGCGCGCTGAAGATGTCGAGCAGCTCGCGTCGCACATCCGACGCCGCGCGTTCCGGCCCCGCACAGACATCCATGGCGATCTCGAGGGATACGAAATCCGGCGTCTCGATCTCGAGGTCGTGGCCGGTCAGACGATAGCGTTCCAGATGACGACGCATCGTCGCCTCGAATGTATCATCGATGGGCAGGCCGCCGACGCGATCCACGGTCAGGAATACCGTGCGCCAGCTGCCGGTCCAGCGGAACGCGGCCGCGGCACGCTGCACTTCCGGGTGCGTCTCCGCGAGACGCGCGTAGTCGTCGGGTGTGACGGCACGCTCCTGCGTGCGGAACGCGACGGGCGCGCGCAGACGCGCTTCCGCGATGGTCTCGGGTTCGATGCCACCGGCAGCAGGCAGCAGGTTGGCTGCGCCCGTCAGCCGGCCATCGGTGCTGACCACGTGACGGATCGCCGCCAGCCCGACATTGCCGCTGTTGCCGTTGCCAACACGGTAGTTCGCAACGAAAGCCGTGCCTGCGGCGGGGCGCCGGCCGAACGTGTCATCGCCAAAACGCAGATACGACGCGCCATTGCTCTCGCTCTCGACGACGAACGACGCATCGTCCTCGCCGCTGGCCAGCAGATCCGACACCGGGCTCCAGGGTTCGGGAACGGCTTCCACGGTATCGAGCCCGATCACAGGCTCGGCCTGATCGGCGGTCGCGGTCGCGAAGGCCTGCGCGGACAGCAGCGTGTCGGCCTCACCAGAGACCGGCGGCGACGGCACGCTCAGGTCGAGCGTGATGGCGCGCGTCAGCGGCGCTTCGGCAAGGCGGGGGCGGAAGCGCGGTGGAACCAGGGTGTCGTCCAGCACGGTGCAGCATGCCGTGCGCCCGCCCACACGCAGCAGACCGCCGGGCACATCGCCTAACAGCTCGCCAGTCACCGGGCGGCCGTGGTCCGCGGGCACGATGTTGCCGTGCGCGACGCTGATGTCGTCGATGGCCACGCCCAGGTGCTCGGCATCCGCGGTGCCGCTGATCCAGAGCGTGAAGGGCAGCGCGTCGGCGACACTCCACTCGATTTCGGTGAGCGTGACCGGATTGCCGGTGGGCGGCGAATCGAAGCGGCCGCCGATCGGGTCGACGGTGATGCGTGCATCACGCGTCAGGCGCACCACGCAGCGACGCGTCGGATCCGCATCCTCTGCCTCGCCCGTGCGCGGGCCCTTCGCTTCGGCTAACACAAGGAATGTGCCGCGCACCAGACCAGGAAAAGCGCCGCGCAACGTGGCGCTGGTCGCACCCTGCCGCAGACAGCAGTCGCGCCCGCCCCAGGTGTAGAAGCCCATGGTGTCGTGCGCCTGCGTCAGCGTTACCGGCATCAGGGTCAGGAAGACGGCGGGCGCATCCGACTGATCGAGCCCTGCCGGCAGCGCGTCGAGGCGTGCGGGCTGGCCCGTGATCGCCGTGAGCAGCGGTGTCGCGGCAGGAACGAGCACGCCGTCGGCGTTCGCCTGCAGCTGCACGAAGGCGCGCGCGTTGCACCCATTGCGGAGCTGATAATCGACCAGGCGGACGTGACGGCGCACAGAAATGCGGCTGCGCGCGGTGTGCAGGTACGCTTCCGTGGCGACCGCGTCCTGGCGGTAGCTCAGCTGATCGCCGACGTATGCGAGTGCCTCGACCAGCATCACACCGAGGTCTGCGGGATTGCGCTCGGTCCACGCCGGCGAGAGCACAGCCAGGCGGTCCAGCATGAGCGTGCGCAAGGCATTGAAGTCGCGGGCGCGATAGTCGATGTCAGGAGCCGTCGCCGGCGGCGGAACAGGCGCGCATGTCGTCGCATCGCGACAGTCGAAATCGCTCGGACAGCCAGCCTTGAAGCTGAACGTCACTGCGGAAAGGATGGGATCGCAGCCGGGCGGTGGCGTGATGTCCACCGCGGAGTTGACGAGACGCAGCGTGTACGGCGAGAAGTCGCCGGCCTCGTCCACCTCGAACGTCACGACATTGCCAGCGGTCGCGAACGTGCCCGCCTCGATCTGCACGTTGCGGATGCGCTCGCCACCCTCGAGCTGCAGGTTGTCGACGGTCAGGCCGAGCGGCGCGACGTCGAACAGGAAGTGGACGTGCAGTGTGCGCTGGCGGTCGGCGAGCGGGTCGGCGGGATCGTCGTCGACTTCCAGGAAATCAATGCCGTTGATGGCACTGGCCGGCGGCACCGGCGGAATCTGCGGTGTGCCGGTGATCTGCTCGAGCAGGCGGGCGCGGCGCTCATCGTCCGCGCAGCGGTAGCGCGTCATGTCGCGGGCCTCGCGAATTCGGCCACAGCCCGCTCGCCGCTCTGGCGCAGCGTGTACTGCACGCTGACGCTGAGCACGCCATCATCGAAGCTGGCATCGACCGCCTCGACATCGATCAGGTCGCCCAGCCAGTGCTGCAGCGAACTCTGCACCAGCATCTGCGTAGCGGCGGCGATCTCGCCACCCACGGGTGCGAAGACCAGCTGCATGAGTCCGCTGCCGAAGTCCGGCCGCATCACCCGCTCACCCGGCGAAGTGAAGAGCACCTGCTCAATGAGGTCGCGCACGTGTTCCTCGGGCGTCGTCGCGGCGCTACGGCCGCGGCCATCGAAGCCGAGCGGAAAGTCGAGGTTCATGTGCCGATCACACGCGGTTGCGTGGTAATGATCGTGGGCGGCCCCTGCGGCGCCTGCTCCGGCGACAGGCAGAGCCCGCTGCTGGTCTGGAGAATGGGCGGCTGTCCATTGACCAGGACGCGCAGCGCGGGCGTCAGCCATTGCGCGCGGATGCAGGGCGATGGCTTGGGCCCGGGCAGCGTGAAAGTGCAGCCCGCGATCGGGTACTGATCCGCCACGGTCACGACAGGCTGGCCGCTCACCAGGACCCGCGCGTTGGTTGTGATCTCACTGAGCTGGCCGCCGTGCGGGCAGATGGCCACCATGCCGAGATGGGCGAGGGGTCCGGGCATCAGGTCACCGCCAGTGCGCCCTGGTTGATCGTCACCGTCGGGCCGGCCAGAATGATGGTCGCGCCCTTGCCGTTCGAGATCGTGATGCCGATGTCATTCACGGAAATCATGGCACCGGTCGTGGTCTTCAGCAGGATGCCGCCGGTGGGGCCGGGCACATCGCTGATCATCAGCGTGTTCTGCGCCTGCGTCTGTATGACGAAGTTAGGAACGGCGGGTGGCGCGGCCAGCGCGAGTGCGGGCGGCTCCGCGGCGGAGCCCCACCAGCAGCCGGCCCAGATGGGATAGTCGGGATCGCCCTGCTCGAACTCGACCCACACACCGGCGCCGATCTGCGGCAGCACCCACATGCCCATCTGCTTGCCCGTGAACGGCATGCACGGCATCGCCCAGCTGGTGGGCACCACCTGCGACACATCAGGCACCATTACCTGCACGCGGCCCAGCTGCATGGGATCGATATTGTTGATCACCGTGCCGCGATACTTGCCATAGAAGCGCTGCGGAATGCTCATACCGGTACCTGCGGAACATTGGAGACGAGGCCGTTGCGCTTCAGTGTGAAGCTCTGCGTGTACGCGCCGCGGCCGATCTCGTGCGTGACGCGCGAGACGTAGTACAGTCCATCGAACGCGGTCCCGGCGCCGCGCACGCCCACCAGCTCCCTCGCCCGCAGCAGCCTGCCGTAGCGCAGCACATCGAGGGAACCATCGCCGGTGGTGACATTGGCGCGCTGTGCAGCCCTGGCCAGGCCCACGAGCAGTGCGCGCACGGGCGAGTACTTCGCCGTCTCATCGATGGCCGGAAACTTCTTCGGGATCGGCGGAATCGCGGCGAGCGGCGGATTCAGCGGCGTGATGTCGGGTATGGGAATACCGATGGGCACCTTCGGAGATGGGCTCCTGGATCCAGACAATGGGCAGCTCGGCGGCTTCCGCATTGAAGCTGAACGAAATGGAAATGGCGTTGCGGTTGTTCTCGACATCGAGCGTCAGCGCGGACTGCGGCGCGCCCACCTTGATCTCGGGTCCCCAGTAGGCCACGCTCATGCCCGGCACCGGCCCCGGCTTCAGGTAGAAGACGTAGCCCACTTCATCCGCGAGCGCCTTTACGTACTCGAGATCCGTGCCCTGCTGCCGCGGTATGCGGTCCGTGGGTATGGGCACATTGACCATGATGCTGGGAATGACCAGCGGCACAACGCCTAACACCGCATACTTCGCGAGAATGGCGAGCACACGCACTTCCGCGGGCATGGCGGGCCAGGGAATGGGCAGGGGCGGCAGGTAGTCGAGCACGGCGAGCAGGTCCTTGCCCGTCACGGTGAGCGTGACCTTGCCATCATCGGCCTGCGCCGTGCGCTGGCTGGTCATCACGCCATCGATCAGCACTTCGGCAATACCATTGACCGTGGCTACCAGCACGACGCGGAAGATGGGCGGCAGCGATCCGCCTGCGAGCAGAAACAGCGTCTGCAGCGGGGAGCGCGCGTCCATGGTGAAGGTCAGCTCGAAGCCGCTCATGGTTTCGCCCGAGTCGGTGATGACGCGGACGGAAGTCAGCGCGTCCAGCACCGAGCGGGGCACAGGCACGGGCACACCGGGCCCGACCATGAGCGTGAGCAGCATGGCGTCACGCATGGGCCGGCCCCGGAATGCCTTCGGGCAGCGTGATGCGCAGCCGCCTTCCGGGCGTATCGGTCAGCTCGGCGGGATCGTGCACGCCATTGGCATTGGCGATGCGCCACCATAAGGCCGGGTTAGCGTAATAACGTGCGGCGACCAGGTCGGGGCGCTCGCCCGCGACCACGGCGTGCAGGGCGATCTGCGCGAGCCGTTCCGGATCGGGCAACAACCGGCGTCGCAGGTACACGATTGTCACGCCATCCGCGCGGGTGTACGTGGCGGTGGAAATCGTGCTGTAGCGGCTGTCAGGCGGCAGCATCCGGCCTCCTCACGAGATCGATTCCACGCCCAGCGAGCCGAGCGGGCGAGAGGGACTGCGCTGCGCCAGCCGTTCCTTGCGCTGCAGATAACTCAGGAACAGCGTGGCGCCGCGGTGGCCGGAAGGCAGGTCGGCAATGCTCAGCGCGCGGAATCCGAGGCTGACCCTGGCGCGCAGCGGATTGAGCGAGGGATCGAAGGCTTCCTCGGTCACACTGAAGTCCGTGACGCGCACCGGCACCACGCGCTCGCGGCTCCACACCAGCAGCGCCAGCGGCGCCTCCTGCGGCGTGATCTCGAGCGTGCCGGACCTCGCCAGCGCATCGACCGTCTGCAGCCGGCTGCTCGTGGGATAGAGCAGTGTTTCCAGCGCGGCCAGCTCGGGCAGGATGCCGACCTCCACCGCGTTCGGATTCTGGTCGGGATGCTCGAGCTGGTCGGTCGCATCCAGCTCGGCATCCAGCTTGAACGTCTCGATGGGCGGCGCCTTGAGCCGCACGACATCGGAGCGCTCCGCCTCGGTGCCGCCCACCGACTGGATCTGCAGTGTGCGCGACAGCGAGTCCGGGTTGTACTGCAGCACAATGACGCGCTGCACCGCGGCCGTGTCCGGATCCAGCAGCACGAGGCCCGCCTTGAGCACACGCGGTGAACCGGGGAACGTGCTCATTTCTTCTTCTTCGGCCTCGTCATGAGTTTGTACGACGGCAGTCCGCCGCCGATCTCGGTGTCCCACTTGGTCTGCGCAGTGGCATCACAACCGTTCTTCGCTTCGCTGTCGTATTTCGCGGTCAGCACACCATCCGTGTACTTGACCTGGTCCAGCGCTGCACTCGAGCTGCTGCCCGCGGCAATGGCGGCCGTGCCCATGGCGGCCAGCGCGCAGCCCAGGTCGAGGTGCCTCTGCTCATGGTGCAGCACGCGCGCGGCCTCTTTCTTCTTCGTTGTCATGCACACGGGTTCGACTTTGGAGCGGCACTCGCTCTTCTTCATCGCCTTCGTGCCGGCCGGGTAGCGCTCGCTCGCGGCGCACCCCGGGACGGGTCGCGAATCCAGCTCGTAATAGTCGCCTTCCTGGGTGAAGCTGGCCTCGCAATCCGTTGTTATACCGGCGCAGCCGTTGGCATTGCGGTCGCCGCCGTTGAGGACGTCGGACCGCAGCCACGAGCTGGCGCCAGCGAACTTCGCCTGGATGACATCGCCGCCCGTGCCGCTCACGACATTGAAGTCGTACGTGGTCTTGCCGGCGTGTCCCGTGCCCGACGGTGCGGTGCCCGTGTAGTCCGTGAAGTCGAGCGCCTTGTCGGGCACGCATGTGACGGGTGGTGCCGGCGTTCCTGCGGAGCCCGGGCCGGCGTCCTTGCCCTGCTCGCCTTCCTTGCCCTTGTCCGCGACCACCGGCTTGTCGCCGCCATCACCGAAGCCGCCATGACCGCGGCTGCTCACCAGTACGCGTCCGAAATCGTGTGTTGCGGGCGCGAGCAGCGGCGCAGCGTTCGCGGCGCCATCGGCAGCGGCGCGTACTGCGCCGTGCAGCATCAACGGCGCATGCGAGGTGCGGCGCAGCACCGGCATTACGCTCGTGCGCGCGACGGCGCTGCAACGGAGGCGGCAGGCGCTCAACATGGCGTTAGAAATGCCACGTGAAGGTGGCGCCCACGGATGGGCCCATGGGCGGCGCCGAGGAGCCGGGGCCGAAGAAGTCCGGCTGCGCCGGCTGCAGTGGCGCCTGCACGCCGAAATCGAACGAGAACACCGGCGTCTCCTTGCAGGGCGCCTTCGCCTTCTCGATGGCGCTGTTCACTGCGCCAATGGCCGAGCCGACTGCACCCGCCCGCGTACCAATGATCTTCGCGCGCTCCACCTCATCGCTCACACCCGCCAGGGCGTCGGGCAGCTTCTGAAAGTCGACGATCGCGCTCTTGAGCTTGTCGCCCGCACTCTGCAGATCCTTGCGCATCTCGCCTTCGTTCTTCACGCGGCAGACCTTGCGCGTGGCTTCGACCGTGATGCCCGCGGTGGCCTTCGACTTGTCGCCCACTTCGACGCCGGCCTTCGCGATGATGCGCACGTGGGGAATGCCGTCGAGCGTGGCCGTGAAGGTGAACGCGCCCGATGTCGTGCCTTTCAGCGCGAACGTGATCTTCGTCCTGCCGGACAGCTCAATGGGCAGGGTCGCTGAGACGGAGGAAGGCAGGTCGATCTCGAAGGTGGCATCACCGAGATGGAAGGTCAGGTGCGTAAGCTTCTCGATCGCGCTGGGCTTCTTCGGCGCAGGCTGCCCCTGCGTGCCGCCACCCTGCCGGCGCAGCGCGCTGCCGGGCGAGGAAGAAACCGCAACGGGTGCAGGCGACGACGCCGCGACCATGTGTTCGGCGCGCACCGCTTCCGCTTCGTCACGGGCTTCCGCCGTGGCGGAATCCGCGGCCGGCGAGGCACTGCCCGACTGCTGCACGACGTGGGTCAGCTCGTGCGCCAGCAGGCGCCGCCCCTCACCGGTCTCCGGCTGGTACTGGCCGGCGGCAAACACGACGTCAGAGCCCACCGTGTAGGCCCGTGCCCGCACGGCATCAGCGGACGCGGCGGCCCGCGCATTGCTGTGCACGCGCACAGTGCCGAAGTCGTGGCCGAAGCGCTGCTCCATGAAGCGGCGCACACCCGGCTCGAGTGTCGTGCCGGCGCGCGCCAGCTCTTCGTCGACCTCTTGCGGAATGCGATCCAGCGACGCGGCATCGATTGCCGAGCGCTGCACGGTGCCCATGCGCTTCTTCCTGCACTCGTCGCACTCGCCTTCGTGGTCGCCGCCGCAGCCGCACTTGCGGCGCAGCAGCCGCACCGGTGAAGCGGCGCGTGCCGCACTCGACGGGACGGGCGTTGCAGTCTGCACGGCGGCGCGCTCACTCATCGTGGCAACCCGTCGAACACCGCGTTTGCGATGCTGGCGCCCAGAGGTGCGGCGCGCACATTGGTGGCCTGGAAGGCGCCCGCATCGACGCGGTCCACTGCGAGGTCCCGCCCGCCCGCCCGCCCGCCGCGCTCGCGGAACAGGCGAGTCAGCTCCTGCTCGATTGCTGTGCGCAGTGCTCGTTCCGGCAGCGAGTCGAAGCCCTCGAGTACGACTTCCTCGATGTGCAGCTCGTACCGCGGCGGCCGAGAGGGCGAGCCATGCTGTGGCCGGCGGGTCGCGGCGTGCGCGCTCATTGGCCGTCCTCCAGTCCGGTGAACGGCTTGCCCAGCTTGACGAATTCCCGCCTCGCCGCGCGCCGCACGTGCTGCGGACCGACCGGCAGATGTTCGCCCGCCGCGTGGAAGGCGGCGTGCAGTGCGACGGAGCGGATGCTGCCCCCGGCAAAGTCGAGGCTGGCGAGTCGCTCGAAATCGATGTTCTGCAGCGGCGTGGCTGCCGGCCACGCGCGCTCCCAGATGGCGAGGCGCTCCGCGGGACCGGGGAACGGGAACTCGACGACGAAGCGGATGCGCCGCAGGAACGCAGGATCGAGCGCACTCTTCAGGTTGGTGGCGAGAATGGCGAGCCCGCGGTAACTTTCCATGCGCTGCAGCAGGTAGCTGACCTCGATGTTCGCGTAGCGGTCGTGGCTGTCCTTCACCTCGCTGCGCTTGCCGAACAGCGCGTCCGCCTCATCGAACAGCAGCACCGCACCACTTGCCTCCGCGGCATCGAACAGGCGAGCCAGGTTCTTCTCCGTCTCGCCGATGTACTTGCTGACGACCTGGCTCAGGTCGATGCGGTAGAGATCGAGGCCCAGCTCGCTGGCCAGCACTTCCGCCGCCAGTGTCTTGCCGGTGCCCGATGGTCCCGCGAACAGCGCGGTTACGCCCAGGCCGCGCGCACTGCCCGTGTCCATGCCCCAGCGGCCGTACACCGTGGCGCGCTCGCGCACGTGCAGTGCGATCTCATCCAGCGTGGCGCGCTGCTCGTCGGGCAACACAATGTCATCCCAGTGCGCGCGCGGCTCGAGCGGCTGCGCCAGACCTTCGATGCGTGCGCGCAGCTGCGCGCGGCAAGCATCCCAGACGCGGCGGCGAACCGCGTCGTCGCCGGCAGCATTGGGGTCCGCGATCTCGCCAAGCCCGGCGGCCAGCGCATCAATGGCTGGCTCGCTCAGCACGAACTGCTCGGCCAGCCGCTCGATGTCGCCATCCAGCCTGGCCGCGACCGGCGCGAGCACGGAGCGCCACAGCATTTGGCGCTCGTTCCGTGTGAGCGACGGCACATCCACACGCGCCAGCGGCCGCATCGCGCGCACGCCGACGGGTTCCCGGCTCAGCACGATGACCTGCGAGCGCAACTGATCGAGCAGCAATGCCGCCAGCCTCGCCGGCTCCCCGCCGTCCTCGACTTCGAGCACGAGCAGGTTCGCGCGCAGCATGGCTTCGCGGTCCCAGAGTCTGGCCAGCTGCACGCGCTCTGCGGGAAGCTGCGGCAGATCGGCGGCACTCGCCGACCACGCCTGCGCAGCAAGCAGGTGCGACGCGTGCGCGGCCACGCAGCGGCCGCTGCCCGGATCGGCGGCGCACAGCTGCACTGCGGGCGCGCCATCGGCCAGCCGCTGCGCCACGCGGTCCGCCGCCCGGCGCAGTGTTGTCGAGCGCGGCGGCGAGGCATCCAGCGCGCAGACAAAGCCGGGCATCCGCTCGTCGTGCGCATTGACGCCGGCCAGGAAATGCAGGATGCGCTCGTCGATGCGCAGCGGCGTGAGTACGAGCGGCCCATCCGCCGCCAGCTCGATCAGCCGCCACATGCGCAAGGGCGAAGATGGCGAGAGCGCGCTCCAGTGTGCGTCGGGCAGCCGGCTCAGCAGCTGCGAGAATGTGGGACCCCGGCCGAACAGCGCGCTGAACTCACCGTGCAGCTCGACACCCGCACAGCAGAGCAGCACAGCGCGCTCGAAGCTGGAAAGCCCGAAAGTGCTAACGACGTGTTCGATGGCCGGCGGCGCATGGTGCGGCCAGTCGGCGGCGGGCAGGCTTTCGGAGGCAATGCAGCCGAGGCCGGGCAGCCCGCCTGAATCGGAGTCTGCCGATGCAGCGAGCGTCGGACCGGTGACCGGACTGCGCGCCGGCGCGCCGGGAGCGTGCGCCTCGAGCAGCGCTCGCACGCGTGCCAGCGCCGCGACGAGATACGTCTGGTTGGCAATGGTCCAGTCTTCCGGACCGGGCGAAAAAGCGGGCCGCCGGCTCACGGGACCTGCACGCGGGGCGCAATGAACTGGTTGAACGTGGGGCTCTGCGGATCGGCGTCGGCGACGAACGTGCTGTCGGCGCCATCCACCTGCAGCCTGGCCACGTAATCACCGGCCTCGATGTTCGCGGCCGTGAGCGTGAACACCGCGCGCGTCTCAGGTTCGGCCGGCACGTCACGCGATGGCGCTACGACCGCGAACACGCGCGGCGCGCGATCCGCAGGCGGCAGCCGCTCGATCAGGTAGAGCAGCATGCGCTGCCGCTTGCCCACCGCGGGCGTCACGGTGAACGTGATGTCAGCCGTACGCAGATTGCCCGCACCCGCAACGATGTTGCCGGCCGAGACCAGGAAGTTGCCGGGATTGTCCTGCGCGATCGCGGGCCGCAGCAGGAACGGCGCGACGTTGGATTCCATGCCGCGGTGCGGCACCGGCGGTGTGCCCAGCTGCTGCGGCTGGATGATCTGCGCGCCCCGCAGTCCGGCGAGTACGGTCGCGGGCACCGGCACGCGGATCTCCGTGCCCGCTGGATTGGACACTACATCGATGGTGGCCGCCTCCACGCGCAGCTGTGTGATATCGGCGCGCAGCGCACGTCCGCTGATGACCAGCGTACTGCTCGCGACGAGCGGGTCGTTGATGCCGGCCGGCCCAGTAACGCGCTCGATGAACGGCTGTGCGGCCGGCACCACGTAGACATTGCGCAGCCGTACCGGCGGTCCTGCCGCCGGCTGCGCCTCGGCAGCGACCAGCACGGCGGCCGCGATGTAACTCAGTGATGGCGCGGCCGACGTCTGCGGGAACATGGCCCAGAACTTCGATGTCTCCTCGAGCGTCAGCGGCGCGGGCGTGATGCGCACGGGCTCATCGGCCTGATCCAGGTCGGCGCCGGCCAGGAACGGAAACGTCGCCGCGTCCGCCACCGTGTCACGGATCATCTGCGCCGTCAGCACGGGGTGCGCGTGCAGCGTTCTCGCGGTAATGGCCAGCAGCCGCTGCGGCACGAGCGTGGCATCATCGCCGTGGAACGTGAGCAGGTAGTGCATGTCGAGCGCGACGCGGTTTCCCGCCGTCAGCCGGCCGTTGCTGCTGCGCGTGGGCAGATCCACGTTGCGGAACGACGGGTCCGGCGTCACCGCGTAGAGGAACAGATTGACAGTGGGATCGGCGAGCGGATTCTGCACGCGGTCCGGCCGCAGGGTCGTGACCGTGGTGTTGGGCACGCGACCGGCCACGTTCGCCGTCAGTGCGAGCGTCAGTTCGCGCCGCAGTGTCGACGTGACCGTGGCAATGCACAGCGCATTGCTCATCGCCGGCCTCCGCGCAGGTACTCCTCGAGCGTGGGTCCGGCCGGGCCCGGTCGCGCCGCGGGTCGAGGCGAAGGCGGCGGCAGGATGGCGCGCACCAGCACGCGGCCAATGCTCACCCGCACCACCGGCGCTTCCGCAGGCGCGCCGGCAGCGCTGCTAACGGACTGTTCGAAGACGACCGGCGGGTTCGCGGCAGCGGGCCGGCGAGCCGAGGCGGCATCGTCGCCTGCAATCCGTGGAGCGGGGCGTGCGCCATCCTGCGCTTCGCGCGCGTCCAGGCGGCGGGCCAGCCTGTCGATCGCCTCGGCGGCCGACCCACGCGCGGCCTGCGCCGCATCGCCGCCCTGCGTGACGGCGTCGGCGATGGGCGCACGCGGCGCCGACCCGGTGGGCACGGTCTCGCGTACCGCCGCCACGTGAGCCGCACTCTCTGCGGGATCCGCCCACGCTGCACCCCGCGGGCGCGCAACATTCGCGTCAGCCTCGCCCGCTGACAAAACCGCGCGCGTGAAGCGGTCGGATGCGCTGGCCTGCCGGGCCGGGGAGTCGAGCCATTCCTCGAGCGAGAGTCGCTCTGCGCGGGCGCCTGCCGGCCGATCGCTCGACCGCGGCTCGGCGGTTGCGCGACCGGCAGGGACGGCACCGCGAGCCTCCGGTACGGGCAGGCCGGGCAATGGCGGCGGCGGGCCGGGTGCTGCGAACAGTGGTGTCAGCACGGGCCGGGCCACGGGCGCGCTCTCCAGGGTGCGCGAGACCAGACGATCGAGCGCGCCCATCAGCCGCCTGCCAGCTCGAGGTAGAGACGGCGGCGGGCGGCGGAGAGCTCGAGGATGTCGCGTTCGCGCCAGGCAAAGGCCCGGGCCAGCAGCACGACCTGACTCGCGAGCCGCTTCGCCTCGGCGGCGACTTCGCGCCAGAGGAAAGGGACAATGTCGAACTCCACCGGCACATGCGCGCCACAGTCCGCGCAAGCCAGTGCGATCTGCAGGGAAGCGGGCTCGGTGACGCGATCCATGGCCGCGGCAAGGGCAGCCTGCGCGGCATCCGGCAATCCGTCAAACCAGCCGTTATCCCGGGCCGCCGGACCTGCTCCGTCCGCGCCTGCCCCCGCCGTCATGCTGCCGTCGTCCGGTGCACCGGTGTCTGTGCTAACACAACGTTGCATGACCAGGCGGGTGGCGGCAGCGGCATCGGCGCAGCGTGCGGCGAGGACGAGGTCGAGCGCGTTCGGTGGCCGGACCCGGAACGTGTCGCCTTCCAGATCCAGCCGCTGAACCGGTGCGTCGCCGGAGAGGGCGCGCAGCATCTCCGGAACTGTCGTGCGGAACGCGACCGTGCCCGCACACGCGGGACAGCGGGCGGTGGCATCGAGCGATTCGCCGAACAGCGCCGCGCGCAGCCGCAGCAGTTCGCGATCGCGCGCGGCCAAGGACAGGGCGGCGAGCTCGTCCCACGGTGCGTCCGGCAGCGCGAGCGCCAGCAGCTCGAGCGCGCGCTCGGGCAGCGGGCGCGAATCGCCTCGTTCCCAGACGCGCAGCAGATCGGACGGACTCGTACTGCGCCCCACGACTACGTCAGCGGTTCAGTGAAGCTGGGCTCCTGCGGCTCGACCACATTGTAGTCACGCTCCCAGCCTTCGTTCTCCAGCTTGATGTGCTGGATGGCGACAGCATTGGCGTTGGCGTCGAGGTCCGGCAGCGCCTGGAATTCGGAGACCCAGCAGCGGAAGATCTTGTAGGCCAGCACCAGCTGACCGGCTTCATTGTAGACCTCGAGGATCACGTCCTTGCGGAAATCACGCAGCGACGTCTCCGCGCCCAGGCCCGAGCCAAAGTTCCACACCTTGTTGGCCCATTTCTCGAACTCGGTGTCGTGTGTCACGCCGCGCTCCAGCGTGATGGCATCGAATTCCGTGCGACCGGGGGATTTCCGGCTCGAGCTGGGATCGCCGCCCTCGCGGTGCTTCACCACTTCCGTGGTGCGCTTGAGCGAACCGACCTTGCTCACGCCCGCGACGTATCGACCATCCCACTTCACGCGGAACTTGAAGTTCTTGTAGGGATCGAAGCGCGTGGCATTGACCGTGAACTGTGCCATGACCGGCCTCCGACGAGATTACTTGCCGACAGTCCCGACTCAGGTCTGCACCTGGCCGGCCATCTGCTGGATCTTGATAACGACGAATTCCGCCGGCTTGAGCGGCGCGAATCCGACGACCACATTCACCACACCGAGATTCACGTCGTTCTGCGTCGTCGTCTCGCTGTCGCACTTCACGAAATAGGCGTCGCGTGGCGATGTGCCGGCGAATGCGCCCTGGCGGAACAGCGTCTGCATGAAGGCGCCGACATTGAGACGGATCTGCGCCCAGAGCGGCTCATCATTGGGCTCGAACACCACCCACTGCAGGCCGCGGAACAGACTTTCCTCGAGGAACAGCGCGAGGCGGCGCACCGGGATGTACTTGTATTCGTCGGCCATCTGGTCGGCGCCGCGCAGTGTGCGCGCGCCCCAGACCACGGAGCCGAACACGGGCAGTGTGCGCAGCACATTGAGGCCGAGCGGATTGAGCACGCCGTTCTGCGCGTCGGTCAGCGTGCTGGCGAGGCCGATGGTGCCGCGCAGGCTGGCGTCGGTGCCGGCGGGTGCCTTCCACACGCCGCGCTCGGTATCCGTGCGCGCCCAGACGCCGGCCACGGTGCCCGAGGGCGGGAAGCCGGTGGGACGGAAGCCGCGCACCGGATCCTCCAGCGAGACCCACGGGAAGTAGGCGGCCGCGTTGCGGCTGCGCAGGGCGCCGATCGAGTCGAGCCACGTCGTCGCATCATCCACCGACTGCGCATTCTGCGGCGGATCGACAATGAGCATGGCGCGGCGCTCGGTGCAGTAGGCCAGCGCCTCGGATAACACTGCGTTCGAGGTTTCGCCGGGCACCAGCATGATGTTGAAGAGGTCGACGCCCTCGAGCGCGTAGAGGCCGGTGCGTGCGGCGCGGCTGCCGATCAGGTCGGCAGGCGAAGGCGGATTGCCATCGAAACCCGACGTGCCCTGCACCTGCTGCCCCGCTGTCGGACCGGTGCCCAGCGCATACATGGCAACATTGCTGGTGCCGCCCGTCAGACCGAGCGGTGCCGCCAGCGTGTTGCCGAAGCCGAGGCGGGTGGCATCGTCATTGGCGGCAGTGATGACAAGTCTGTTATCCACCAGCGCGACCGTGGCTGTGCGCAGCGCCGGGCGTGTGGCCGCACGCAGGGCCTGCTCGACAATGGTGCGCACCTGCGCCGCGGTCAGCGGCTGCGGGGGAACGGTGAGCGCGAGCGTGTCGGTGGCCGCGCCGCCCACACGCGGCGTGACCGTGACGTCGAGCGGGCCGGTCGCCACCGTGGCCGTGTCAATGGCGGCGCCGCCTGTCGTGCCGCTGGGCGAGGGACGGATCACGCCCGCCGCATTGACTTCGCGACCGCCATTGATCACGCCGAAGTGCAGCCTGATGGATGCATTATTGGTGCTGGCGGGACCCACGCGAAGCGTCGAGTCGTCACCCGTCGTGCCCGACGTGAGCTGAATGCGACTGCCCGCGGCGGAGACGGTGACGCCCGCGGCCAGCGGATCGCCGGTCGCGTTCAGGCCGGTCGTGATCTTGTTCGCGAGATCCGCGACATCGGCGACCGGCAGCGCCAGCGCTACCTCGAACGGACCCTGTCCGTTGACGAAGACGGCCAGGCGGTTGTGGCCCGCGTCGAGCGCGGCCAGGTCAGCGGCCACGATCGGGCCGCTGAACGCCGTGCCCGCATTGGCCGCTGCGCCCGCCAGACGCGTGAGCTGGATCAGCTGTGAAGCGGCGTTCACTACGTCGACCGCGTAGTTCGCGGCCAGACTGTTCATGGTGAGGCCGCCGAAGTTCTCCGCGCGTCCCACACGCGGCGTGCCGCCGTCCAGCACCAGCTCGGTCACGCGCAGGTTGAACGTGCTCTCGGGCGATGCGGTGGCGTAATCGACTGTCAGGCGGAGGAAGTTGCCCCAGGCGCCCGGCGACGAGGCCGTGGCCTCGAGCGAGGGATTGCCGCCCGTGTCGAGCAGCTGCACGCTCGCGGTCTGTGCGCCCGCCGCGGCGCGCACCACATAGCCGTCGGCGCCGCCGTTCAGGAAGAACTGTCGCACCGCGTGCCCGAGCGGACTGGCCGTGCTGAGCCCGCCGAAGCTGCGCTCGAAATCGGCGAAGCTCTGCACGCGCACCGCACGATTCACGGGGCCGCGCGGCGTAAAGCCGAGGAACGCGGCCAGCGATGTGCCCACGCCGGTGATCGTGCGAACGCCGCTGGGCAATTCTTCGAGGTAAACACCGGGGAACGTCAGGCTTGCAGGCATGGCACCTCCTCGACGTCAACACGCGAGCAGCCGGTCTGCCGCCGGTTGCCGCTCACTCGCCGCTCTCTTCACGGATCGCGGTGATCAGACTTGCGATCGATCCCTCGACCGGACGCGCACGCAGCGCGTACACGCGCAGCACGCGCCCGCCCTCACCCACGGTCAGCATCCGCAACCGCTCGCGCAGCGCCAGCGTTTCACACACCGCACGCCAGCTCGGCTCCGAGGTGACGCCCAGCACCAGCACATCCGCCCGACCATCCGACAGCAGTTCGGGCAGCGCCGCTACCACGCCACTTTCCGCCGCCACGACCACGCCCGGCTCCGCTTCCAGCTGAACGCGGATCAGGTCCCGGAGCATGCGTGGCAGGCCGGCCATTACGACGCGAACGTGTTCCACGAGCCGTCGTCCGAGCTCCGGCTGAAGATCCGGCGCGAATGTCGGCCTCGCGCGCAGACGGCAGCAATGGATCGAAGGCAGTAGATCCAAGGGCCCGAGGATCTGGATCCCCGCGCCGCGAGGATCAACGACAGCCGCACACCAGGTGCGCGGCACATGAACAGGCGGCTTCAGCTCTGGTTGAATGGTTCGCTGGCAGGACGCGCTCGCCGGTTCTCGCCGGGTGCCTGCCGGTCGCAGTTGCGGCACTACGCCGGTCTCGCGCATGATTCGCGCGACTCGTGCGCAGGCACGTGTGCACGCCACGGTCGCAACCGCGCGACAGGAGATGCCATCATGCCGAAGGCGGGCAAGCCGGGATTCCGCGTGCTGCCAGCGCCGCCTCGCCTGGCTGCCGCGCTGGTCGCCCGCTTCCAGGGACTGGCCGCACCCAACCTGGCCAATGCCATGGGCCGCTTCCATTTCATGGACCCCGGCATGCATGCGCGCAGCGCCCTGCCGCTCTGCGGCCTGGCGGTCACCGTGTGCTGCCGGCCCGCTGACAACCTGATGGTGCACAAGGCGCTGCAGGAGGCGGAGCCCGGCGACATCGTGGTGGTGAACACGTGCGGCAACACGACTAGCGCGGTGTTTGGCGAGCTGATGTGTCACACGGCCGTGGGCAAGGGCCTGGGTGGCATTGTCGTCGATGGCGCCATCCGCGATGTGGAGGCCATCACGCGGCTGGGCTTCCCCGCGTACAGCCGCACGGTCAGTCCGGGTGGTTGTGACAAGGATGGGCCGGGCGAGATCAATGGGCCCATCAGCTGCGGCGGCACGGTGGTGTCACCGGGCGACATCGTGGTGGGTGACAGCGACGGCATCGCGGTCGTGCCGCGCGACAGTGCGGCGGAAGTGCTCGAGCTGGTCGCGGCGCTGGCGGAGCGTGAGCGCCTGCGTATCGAGGAGATCCACGCGGGCGTACTGTATCGCGCCGAGATCGACGGCGCACTGCGGCAGAAGGGCGTGATCGAGTGAGCCGGACCGTGGCGGCGACGCCGCCCCCGTCATGAAGCTGCACACGCAGATCCTCGCCGGTCTGCTGGCCGGCGCGGTGATCGGTGCCGGCGCGAAGCTGCCGGGCGCGGACAGCGTGCAGACAGTGGTGTTCGCACTCGAGCCGTTCGGCACCGCGTTCATTCGACTGATCACGATGGTGGTGGTGCCGCTGGTGGTGGCCAGCCTGTTCACCGGCATTGCCTCGCTGGGCGATGTGCGGCGTCTGGGGAGCATCGGCGGGCGGACGCTGCTCTGGTTCCTCTTCACCACGCTGTGCGCCGCGACCATCGGGCTGGTGCTGGCGCTGCTGCTGCACGTGGGCGCCGGGCTGGATGCGGCGGCAAGGGCTTCGCTGGGCATGGCAAACGCATCGTTAGAGATGCCGCTGGCGGTAGCGCCGACGCTGGGGCAGACACTGCTTGCCATGATCCCGCAGAACCCGTTCGCCGCCGCCGCTCAGGCGGATCTGCTGCCGCTCATCGTGGCAGTCTGCATCTTCGGCGCGGCCGCCACACTGACACGCGGTCAGGCGGCGCAGACCGTGCTCGCGTTCTTTCAGGGCATCAATGAGCTGTGCATGGTCGTGATCGGCTGGCTGATGCGCCTGGCGCCGGTCGCCGTGGCGCTGCTGGTGGCGGCCACCGTGGCGCGCTCGGGCGCCGGGCTGCTGGGCAGCCTGCTGCTCTACGGGCTGTGCGTGATTCTGGCGCTGGCCCTGCACGTGTCGCTGGTGCTGCTGCCACTGCTGCGTGTGGGCGCACGGGTCGGCGTGCGACGCTTCTTCCGTGACACCTCCGACGCGCTGCTGCTGGCCTTCTCCACCGCATCCTCGAGCGCCACACTGCCCGTGAGCATGGCGGCGGCGCGCAACCGACTCGGCATCTCGAACACCATTGTCAGCTTCGTGCTGCCCGCGGGCACCACGCTGAACAAGAACGGTGCGGCTGTCTACAAGGCGGTTACGGCGGTATTCATCGCGCAGCTGTACGGTGTGGGACTGACGGGGGCGACACGGCTCACCATCGTCCTCACCGCGACCATGGCCGCGTTTGCCGGGGCCGGCGTGCCGGGCAGCTCGCTGGTCACCACGCTCATCGTATTGAACGCGATCGGGCTGGGGCCGCAGGCGGCGGCCGCCATTGCCCTGGTGGCGGGCATAGATCGCCCGCTCGACATGTGCCGCACCACGGTCAACACGATTGGCAATCTCGCGGGCAGCGCGTGGGTCGCGCGCGGCGAAGGCGAGACGCTGCCGACGTCGCCGGTCGCCACGGCCGCAGCGGCCAGCAGCGCGTGACCGCCATGCCGGGGCGCACGATCAGCGAGAAGATCCTGAGTCGCGCGGCCGGTCGCGAGGCGAGGGCCGGCGACATCGTCGTGTGCCGCGTGGACCGCGTCATTGGTACCGATGCGTCGTCGCCCATGGCCATCGACTATTTCGCGAAAATGGGTGGTAACGCGGTGTTCGACGCCGCGCGCGTGCTCTTCGCGCTGGACCACTACTCGCCGCCGGCCTCGGCAAAAACGGCCGCGTTCCATGATCGCGTGCGCCGCTTTGCGCGCGATTACGGCGTGGAGCTGCACGAAGTGGGGGAGGGCATCAGCCACCAGCTGGCGGCGGAGCTGGGCCGTGTGCTGCCGGGCGATCTGGTGATTGGCGCGGACAGCCACACCGTCACCTGCGGCGCACTCGGTCTCTTCGCCACCGGCGTCGGCTCCTCCGACCTTGCGGCCGCCATGCTCACCGGACAGGTGTGGCTGCGCGTGCCCGCGACGATCCGCGTGCGGCTGACCGGACATTGTGGTGCGGGCGTGGGCGCGAAGGATGCCGCGCTGGCCCTGGTGCGCGAGCTGGGCAACGACGGCGCATCGTATCAGACTCTGGAATTCCACGGCACGGCCGCCGCGGCAATGTCAGTCGACGACCGCATGGTGCTGTGCAACCTGGCCGTGGAGATGGATGCCAAGGCCGCCATCTTTGCCGCCGATGCGCAGACGCACGCATACCTCGAAGGTCGCACCACGGAGCGCGGTACGACGGTGAGGTCGGACGACGACGCACATTACGTTCGCGAGGTCACTCTGAACCTGGATGCGCTGGGGCCGGCTGTGGCGCTGCCGCATTCGCCGGACCATGTGGTGGGCATCGAGCAGGCGGCAGGCACACCGGTGCACATGGTGTTCATCGGGACGTGTACCGGAGGGCGCGTCGTCGACTTCCATGAGGCACTGGCCACGCTGGAGCGCGCGGGCGGGCGCATTGCGCCGGGCGTGCAGCTCGTGCTCACACCGGCTTCGCGCGAAGTGTACCTGCAGCTGCTGGCCGATGGCACACTGCAACGCTATGCCGCCCTGGGCGCCATCATCACGACGCCCGGCTGCGGCGCGTGCTGCGGCACCAGCGGCGCGATTCCCGGCGACGGCATGAACGTGCTCTCCACCGCGAACCGCAACTTCAAGGCGAGAATGGGCAACGCGCGGGCCGCCATCTACCTGGCCTCGCCCGCCGCGTGTGGCGCGGCGGCTGCAAGCGGGCGTATTACCGATCCGCGCGCGTTCGCGTCATGACCGGCACGCTGCGCAGCATGGAGGCGAGGGCGCGCGTGTTCGGCGACCACATCAACAGCGACTACATCATCGCATCCACACGCAAGCGCGACACGCTCGATGAAGCGCAGCTGAAGCAGTGGCTGCTGGAGGCGGTGGATCCCGGCTTCGCCGCATCCGTGCAGCCCGGCGATGTGCTGGTGGCGGGCCGCAACTTCGGCTGCGGCTCGGCCATGGAAGTTGCCGTCACGGTGATCCTGGCGGCGGGCATCCCCGCCGTGCTCGCGCAGAGCTTCGCGCGCGCCTTCTTCCGCAACGCCGTGAACAACGGGTTAATGCCATTGTGCTGCGATACCGGCAGCGTACGGGAGGGTGATCGACTGCACATCCACGTGGCTGCTGCGGGCGTCGAGATCCGCAACCTGACGCGCGACGCCGTGCAGGCAGCAGAACCGCTCCCCGACATTGCGCTGTCGCTGCTGGAAGCGGGCGGGCTGGTGCCGTTCCTGCGCGCGCACGGGCGGCTGCCCGCGGGGTGAGCGGGATCCGGGACCACGGCCGTTCCCGGTCGGGCAATGAAGCTGGCGCGGCGGTCACGATCATCGCACTCTGGAGTTGCGCACGGCCACGCAGCTGACGGCAGCGAAAGTTCAGGCTCTGATGCGCACGCAGGAGATGATCATGCCCGCCTTCGCAAAGCAGTCGAAGAAACCGACGACCGGGCAGACCACATTTGTCAGACCCGGACTGTCCGGTCGAGGGCCCGCCGTGTTCCGCAACGAGGTGCACCCGACGCGTCATTACCAGCAAACAATCGCGCATCAAGCCGCGCAGGGCATGCTGGATGGGGGTGCCGGAACCGACACACGCGATTCCAGCGGCATTCCGCGCGCGCGTCATGATTTCGGCCGAATTCCCATACTCGCCGCTGAGGCGGCGACGGCCCGGGCGAGGCGCGATGCGAGCGGAGCGAGTGCCGGTAACGTGCGGGGAGCAGACAACGTTGCCGGCAAGCTCGGTGCATCCCTGCCGGCTGAAGGGCAGTGGCCTGAGGTAACCGGCGGCCACGGGCCGAAAACCAGCGGCGCTGGTGCCAAGGCGGTAAAGGGTGCCGCCACCAAGCCGCCGAAATTGAAGAAGTCGAATGTGTCAGGCCCGACTGCGAATGACTGCGGTGGCTTCGACTGGATGATTCAGTGGGAGCTCGACAAGCCGACGACCAAAGGTGGATGGGTAGTTCAGAAGGTAGAAGTGCCGTACAGCGTCAAGGACTGCAGCAACAAGGCGGTCGATCCGGCGAAAGTCGGTGGGTTGCAACCGAGCTGGTATCCGGTCTGGGAAGCGTGGCAGATCAACAAGGACCAGAAGGTCACGACCTATGCCGAGGGCGGGGACGTCAACGACGACTCCTTTTCTACCCCTGGTCCTGGAAGTGACACCAAGGGAACCGTCACGGTCAGGGGGACCGCTGAATTCTACGAGGACCTCACGCTGCCGACCAGCTTCACGGTCACTAACAAGGCACCTACGTGGATCCTGCCCGCGACCACCAGCGCCCCGACTCTGAGTGGCGGAACCGGCGCGATCTCGCACACGCTGAAAGCGACATGGGATTGCTGTGCCAAGGGTAAGAAGGCAACAAAGACGACAAAGATAGAAACAAGATAGTGTCGTCCCATCCTTTCGAGGTGTTCGAGCGGCGCGACGCGACGGAGGCCGAACTCCGTGGAGCAGCGGAGCAGGTCGCACCCGTGGTCGAGACGCCGTCGTTCTGGAGCGCCATCGCCAACGACGCAACGAGGGCGGATGCGCATCGGATGCTCGCGCTCATCCAGCTGGTTCGCCGTCACGTGTCGCCGGGGACGACGACGGTCGGCTCGTTGGCCGAGATGCTCGACGGCGCGCCGTGGCTCGGCGACCACGATATTGCGCTGATCACCGCGATCGGCGGCAAGATTCCGGTCGCGTGGTCGGCGGAGGACACGGTCGTGGCGATCGGGCTGCCCAGCGGCAGGGGCGCGATCTATCTCACGATCGCGGGCCGCTTCACCGCGCATGAACTCACAGCCGCGTTGCGTGGTGAGTCGCGAGACATGCGCGTTCTCTCGGCGATCATCCGCGATGCCGGCAGCGAGGCGGGCCGTCAGTCGCCTTTCCTGGCGCCGTGAAACGCGACGCGACCCGCCCGCGGTCCATGCGCGGGGGAAGTCTGTGCGCAGCACAGACGACTGTTATCGACTTCCCCGGTTTCTGCCGCGCAGAAGCACGGACGGTGCTCCGCTGATGAAGTGCGGATTGTCCAGAAGGATCTCCGGCTCGCTGTGGAATTTGCCGTTGGGCCGGCTCGTCGTACCGATTCCGGCGGCGTAGCCCTGCGTCGGATCCGTGGGCCGGCCGGCAACGGGATCCCACGATTTCATGATGCCGATGTTGTTGCCCGTGAAGCCTGCGGGTCGTCTGAAAAAGCCTTCGCTCGCCAGATCCGTGTTCCACTGGCTCTGCATGACCAGCACTTCCGCGAGACCCGCACACTGAAAATCGGCCGGGTGCGGCAAGCCGAAGGTATGCCCGAGTTCATGACCGCCGTCCCTAACGAAAAGTTATAGTTGCACTTGATCCAGTCCACGGCGATCCGATACGGCGGCCATTGCTCGCGCGTCCCGGGATACTGCCGGCGCCTGCTGCACTGATACCGGGATGCGAGCGGAGAGCGACGACGTCGAAGCCACGATCTCCGCCGCGCCATTGCTCCAGGCAAGCACGGTGCCCTTGTTCGACACCGTCGCCACTGCCGTGTCCGTCGAAGTCCACGTGATCTCGAGGCCGAGAACGCGGCCATCCTGATCCTTGACCGTGGCGGCGATCTCCCTCCCTTCTCCGAGCCAGGCGAAGCTGAGGCTTGTTTCCGACAGCGAAATGGACGCAGGTACGGGATCGATCTTCTGGATCGGCGTGGTCGGCTCCGCCCCTGAGCAGGCGACAACCAGGCAGGCGGCAACGAAGCTCCCGGGATGTCGCCGGCGGGCGGCCAGCATCACAGGCACTACTTCGCTAACCCGCAGTTCGGACTGCCCGAGCGCGTGCATGACAGGCGGCAGCAGCGCATCCCCCAGCACCAGCCCGATCCCCACCTGCGCCGCCACGCGCCCGAACAGCGCTGTCAGCACATCCCGCGGACTCGCGCCAATGGCGAGGCGGATGCCGATCTCGCGGGTGCGACGGGTCACGGCGACAGAGACCAGCGAATAGAGCGCGGCGGCGGAGAGCACACTCAGCAGCAGCACGATTGCGAACACGGCGGTCATCGCGGGGGCGGCATTAGGCATTGTGGCGGCGCATCACTTCGTCGAGGGGCAGCAGGTCGTACAGGCGGAGGCCGGGATCAACCTGCTTCGCCAGCTCACGCAGGCGGGGCTCGAACGCGACCGGGCTGCCTCGCACATGCATGCCGACGACCAGGGGAGACAGATTCGCCGCGGAAGCGGGATGGTACAGGAAATCCCGGTCCGCGGGGACGACACTCGCTTCGCGCACGATGCCCACCACCTCGTACCCCGGACCCGCCTGCCCTGCACCCTGCGGCGCGTAGCGCAGACGCACGCCCAGGACATTGCCGCCCATGCTGCGCGAGCGTTTCATTGACGACCACGACATTCCTCGCCCGCGCGTCGCTCTCCGCAAAGCCTCGACCGGCGACGAGCGGCAGGCGGAACGCGCCGAAGAAGCCGGTGTCCACGAACGCGAGCCAGGCTCTCTTGCCATCCACGTTCGTGTCGACCAGATGCGGCGGCTCGCTGGCGCGCTGCAGCTCCAGCTGCGCCAGGTGGCGGCTCATGCCGGGCATGCCATCAGCCAGCGTGATGGCAGCGACCGCCGGTTCGGCGGCCAGGCGACGCTGCAGTTCCGCGCTCACGTCGAGCAGCGGTGTGCGGTACCGGTCCGGGTTCATGGCGTCATCCGCGCCGAGCGTGGTGTCACGATCGAGCTCCGCGGATCATTCCCGGCCTCCCCCGGTGGCGTTCAAATCCGAGTGCGCAGCGGAACAGATCGTGCCGGCGGACCAGGCGCCACACAAATCGTTGCGCTCGCTGCATGCCGGCGTATCGTGTCCGGCCGGCTGGCAGTATGCTATGCATTGCTTGTGGCACGCGCGATCTCACACGCGGACGGCCAGGAGGTCCTGTGATCGACAGCGAAACGCGCGCATCCGGCCTGACGATCCGAGCCGTCACGCCCACCATTGGTGCCGAGATCCTGGGCGTCGATCTGGAGGATCTCTCGGACACGCAGTTCGAGGCGATCCGCGCTGCGCTGACCCGGCACCAGGTCGTGTTCTTCCGCGATCAGGACATCAGCGTCGAGGCGCACAAGGCGTTCGGCGCCCGCTTCGGCACGCTCGATATTCATCCGAACGATCCCGGGCTCCAGGGCCATCCGGAGGTCATGATCATCCATGCGGATGAGAAGTCGAAGCGCGTGGCCGGCGAGATGTGGCATTCCGACGTGTCGTGCGCGGAAGAGCCGCCCATGGGCTCGATCCTGCGCATGTTCGTCGTGCCCGGGAGCGGCGGTGACACGATGTTCGCCAGCATGTACGCCGCGTATGATGCGCTGTCCCAGCCGCTGAAGGCGATGCTCGACCGGCTGGACGCGGTTCACGACGGCGCGCCCTACTACCGCGGCGTCAATGCGATTCTCGGGCGCGAGGATGGCGGCCGCACGTATCCGCGGGCCACGCATCCGGTCGTGCGCACGCATCCCGTGTCCGCCCGCAAGTGCCTGTACGTAAACTCGATGTTCACCACGCGCATCGTCGGATTGCCGGCCGCGGAAAGCGACGCGATCCTCGACTTCCTGTTCGATCACGTGAAGAACCCGCAGTTCCAGTGCCGCTTCCACTGGGAACGGAACTCCATCGCGTTCTGGGACAACCGCTGCACGCAGCACTACGCGGTGTGGGACTACTTCCCGCAGGTACGGTCCGGCTATCGCGTCACGGTTCGCGGCGAGCGACCGCAACGATAGCCGACTCCGACACTCGCAAGAGCGGACTACGTCCGAACGCTCACTCCCGTCTGGCAATGCCGAGGGTGACGCTGGGGAGACGCGTCTGATGGCACTGTATATCCTGATCCATGGCGCGTCCACGGACTCGTGGTACTGGCACCGCGTCGTGCCGCTGCTGGAGGCCCGCGGCCATGCGGTGGTGGCGCCGGACCTGCCCATTGATTCCGACGCGGCCGGCATTGATGCGTACACTAACGCGGTGTTGGAGGCGGTCGGCGACCTGGCGCGCGGGCAGATGCAGATTATTGTGGTCGGCCAGTCGATGGGCGGCTTCACGGCGCCGCTCGTGTGTGCGCGGCTCCCGGCCAGTCTGCTCGTGCTCGTCGCCGCCATGATACCGCTGCCGCGCGAGCGACTCGGCGACTGGTGGTCGCACACGGGCTGGGAGCAGGCCCGCGCGGAGGAGCTCGCGCGCCAGGGTCGCCCGGGCGGCGGCTTCGATGTGATGGCGGATTTCTTCCACGACGTGCCGCGCAACGTCGTCGCCGAGGCCATGGCACGCGGGGAGCGCTACCAGTCGCGCAGACCGTTCGAGGAGGTGTGGCCACTCGACGCGTGGCCCGCGGTGCCGACCACGTTCCTGCTGTGCACGAAGGATCGCTTCTTCCCGCCCGCCTTCCTGCGCCGCATCGTGGAAGATCGGCTTGGCATTGTGCCGGACGAGATGGATAGCGGTCACCTCCCGGCGCTGGGCCATCCGGAAGAGCTGGCGAACCGGCTCGAGATGTATCGCGAGGAAGCGCCTGGGAGGCCGGCGTGATGCGAGTCAGGCCTGCGTCGCGCCATGCACGCCTCGAAGCACGGATGAATCATGGCGACTGCTGATTCTCGCGTCACGATCCACATGGCGGCGAGCCTCGACGGCTTCATCGCGCGGCAGGACGGGAGTGTCGACTGGCTCGAAACTTCGGACGAATTCGCGGGCGGGAGCACCATGGATGCGGCGGCTGTCGGGGCGTTCCTCGCGACGATCGACTGCTACGTCATGGGATCGCGAACCTATGAGACCGCGCTTGGTTTCGAGGCCCGGGGGCTGGGCTGGTTGTACGGCGCCAAACCGACGTTCGTCCTCACCAGCCGCCAGCTGCCACGGACCCGCGACACCGTCGAGTTCCATTCAGGCGACCTCGCGCAGTTCGTGAACGGCCGCCTGCGCCCCACGTTCCGCAGCATCTGGTTCGTGGGAGGTGGTGCGGTATCCGGCGCATGCCTCCGTCTCGGCCTGGCCGACGAAGTCCGCTATTCCATCCTGCCGGTCCTGATCGGCCATGGCATCCCCTTCTTCGGCAGGCTCGACCGCGACATTGCGCTGCATCTCACTGAGGTCAACGCCTGCCGGAACGGCGTGGTAGAGCTGTGTTATCAGGTGCAGCGAAATCAGCGCGGGTCACGGAACGCCACCTGACAACGCTGTCAGCCGGGGATGCGCGCTCTGCTGCTGCCCGAACGTGAGGCGGATCCGCCGCCGGATACCGGTGCCGTAGTCCGCCTCAGAGCGTCGCGCTCACGATGTGCGCAGGCATGGCAAAGGCGACGCGACCATCCGGCCGGCAGAACGGCTGCAGCTCGGTGTGCGCGGCGGCCAGCAGTGCGGCGAACTGTGCGTCATCGATCCGGTCGGCCAGGGTCCAGCCGCGGATCTCCGTGTGCATCCACGACTCGATCGAGGGGAAGCGCGCCGCGCCGGTGACCGTCTCGATGCGCACGTCGGGCAGGCCGGCGTCCGCGAACCGCGCGCGCAGCGCCGCGACGTCACCCAGCGCGAACGGCGCTTCCACCGCGGCCGCGGCGGCGGGCCCGAACAGCGCGTGCAGCAGCCGCGCGACGGCGGTGTAGCCCGGGTTGTCGTCGAGGCCGGCCCAGACGGCAAGGGCGAGGCGGCCGCCCCGCCTCGTCACCCGGGCCATCTCTTCTAACGCGGCTTTACGGTCGCCCAGGAACATCAGCGCGAACTGACACACCACTGCATTGAACTCGCCGTCCGTGAACGGCAGCGATTCCGCCTCGCCCTGGCGCCACTCGAGCGCCGGGCGCGCCCGCGCTGCGACCGCCAGCATGCCGGGGTTGACATCGAGGCCCACGACCCGGCCGCGCGCGCCCGCGAGCGTCGCCGCGTGGCGGGCGAGGACGCCGGTGCCGCAACCCACATTGAGCACGTGCTGGCCCGGCGTAATCTCGGCCGCACGCGCGACGCGAGGCGCCCACTCGCTGAACAGCGCGGGCACGAAGAACGCATTGTAGATGTCCGCAGCACTGCGCGTGACCTGCCCCCGCTCCGATTCGCTCATGTCCCCTCTGGCTGGCGCTCTCTCCTGACTGCGGATTCCGGCCGGCGGCCCGGCCATGCCGACGACCGTACTGCCGTCGGCGGTGTCCGGGTTTCCCCTACCATGGTGTCGCGCGATCTCCTACCGCCGCGCGATGTCGCTCAACCGAGATTAGGCCGGTACGCAGTAGTACGGAGTCCGGCCGGCGCGCTCCTGCCCGCCCGGACGCCGGGGTACACCCTCGCTCGTTGCGCGCGGTGATGACAATCGGAGGAAACACGGTGGTCAAGGCGCCCGCGCTCGGCGCACAACAGCTGTCGCAGCAGCTGCCGCCGCCGCCGCTGCCCGGCGGGGTGGCGGCCGCGATCCGCTGGTTCTTCCAGGTGCCGCAGTGGATCCAGATCGCCGGCCTCGTCCTGGGGCTGGCGGTCGCGGGAATCATCGTATGGTTTCTGTGGAAGCGCCGCATTGCCATTTGGACGTGGCTCAAGACGCGGCCCACGGGCGTGAAGGCGGGGCTGGCAGTGGGCGTGCTGCTGGTCGCCGTGTCAGGCGGCGTCTTTGGTGTGATCAGCTTCAACTACACGCAGCACGAGAACGATTTCTGCCAGGCCTGCCACGTCATGGATGTGGCCTACACGCGCTTCCTCAACAGCGAGCATTCCAGGCGCAAGTGTCACGACTGCCACCAGCAGCCGCTCTACGCCAGCCTGCGACAGGTTTATCTGTGGGTGCTGGACCGGCCGCAGGACATTGGGCCGCACGCCAAGGTGGCTAACGAAGTGTGCGTGAAGTGCCACATTGTCCAGGACAAGGACAGCACGTGGCAGCGCATTTCCGCGACCGCGGGTCACAAGGTACACCTGACATTGGACTCGAGCGCGCTCAAGGATGTGAAGTGCGTGACCTGTCACGGCGTCGAAGTGCACAAGTTCGTGCCGGCGGACAAGACGTGCGGCCAGACCGGCTGTCACAAGCCGCAGAGCACGCAGATGGTGCTGGGCGCCATGGCAGATTCCACGACGTCGTTCCACTGTCTGGCCTGCCACAAGTTCACCAAGCCGATCAACGAAGCCGACAGCCTTCGCCTGGCGAAGCAGGGCCTCGTGCCCACGTTCCAGGGCTGTCTCGACTGTCATGACATGAGGCGCGTGCTGGCCAACTTCGAGCCCGACAAGGATCCGCACAAAGGCGTCTGCGGCGACTGCCACAATCCGCACACGCAGACCACACCCGCCGCCGCGATCCGCTCCTGCACGAAAGCCGGCTGTCACTCCAGCGCGGAGACATTGACCGCCTACCACAAGGGCCTGAACCATCCCATTGCCGGCAAGTGCATTGAGTGCCACAAGGCGCACGTCTGGAAAGCGCCTACCGAGTGCCGTTCCTGTCACAAGAATCTGAGCTGAAGCCGGTGCGGAAACCGGTACTGCGTTTCCGGGGCTGGGGCTCGGGCTGGTTGCCGGGAATGGATTGAACTGCAACCGAGTACGGTGCTGCCACTGGCTGGCCGGTTGCCGGGGCGAATGGCAGTGCCACCTGTGTCGGACAAACTCGGTGTTTGGAGGCATGCGTCCGGGCCGGAGATGAACGCCGCTCCATTGCCGTTCGCCCCGGCCGATACGCGGCGAGCCGCATGCCTTTCTTTCCGTAAAGTATCCGTTCGCCAAGAACCAGCTCGAGCCCCAGCAACAGTCCGTCGTAATTCGCATTCGTTCGCCAGCAACCAGCCCGAGCCCGAGCCCCAGCAACAGTCCGTCGTAATCCGTATCCGCTCGCCAGCAACCGGGCCCGAGCCCCAGCCCCAGCAACGCCGTTCGTCTGTCTATATGTAAGACACACGCCCACACGTGACACATTCCGTCCCGACCGAACCTGACTCCGTCCCGCGATCCGGCTCACTCGAACCGGCGCCGTCAACACGGAAGTCAGCATCTCGTTCTAACTCGTGAGCCGGGGTTCATGGGGGTCATGCGGCGCTGCGCGCATATCGCGCGTCGCGGCGATCCGGTTCACGGACAGCAGAACGTCGTTGCCGGCCAGGGATTGCCGGCGGAAGGAGAGCATCCATGCGGTTTCGGGTACAGCGATACGGTCTCGCCGCACTGCTGCTGGCGCTGGCGAGCGCCTCGGGCGCACGCGCCCAGGGGAGTGGGACGGTGGCCGGTCGCGTCGTGATTGCCGGGACGGATCAGCCACTGGTGAGTGTGCAGGTCTTCATTGCCGGCACGCAGCGCGGCGCCATTACGGATCAGAAGGGGCGGTACAGCATTCCCAATGTGCCGGCCGGGACGCAGACGGTGACGGCGACGTTCATCGGGTACGCGCAGTCGTCGCAGAGCGTCACCATCACATCCGGCAGCACGACAACAGTCGATTTCCAGCTGAAGGAAACCGCGGTCGAGCTGGGCGGCATTGTAGTGAACGCGGTGACGGGCGAACGCGAGCGCAAGCGCGAGATCGGCAATGCGGTGGGCTCCATCGACATGGGCTCGCTGGACAAGGCCGTGCTGGCGCGGCCCGCTGATGTCATCACCGGTCGTGTCGCGGGCGTGGAAGTACGCAACATCAGCGGCACCACGGGTGCCGGCCAGCGCATCCGCATTCGTGGCGCGAACAGCATATCCCTCGACAATGAGCCGCTCATCATCATCGACGGCATCCGTTTCGACAATGGCACGCTCTTCATGGATCCGAACTTCTCGGAGGGTGCGCCGGAGCAGGTGCCGAACCGGCTCAATGACCTGAACTTCGATGACATTGAATCGATCGAGATATTGAAGGGGCCGGCGGCCAGCGGCATTTACGGCACGTCGGCATCCAACGGTGTGATCCTGATCAAGACGAAGCGGGGCAGTGCGGGACAGACGCGCTGGAACCTCTACGCGGAAGGCGGCGCGGTGCAGGAACGGACGGACTGGCCGGACAACGTGGCCGGACTGTTCCGCCGCAGCAACGGTACCCTGGGCCACTGCCGCGACTTCCAGGCGGCGTCGGGCGCGTGCACGCAGGACTCGATTGCGCGCTTCAATCCCTTCCAGTCGGGATTCACGCCGTTCCGCAACGGGGACCGGCGCAAGACCGGCGTCAGCATGAGCGGCGGCAGCGACAACCTCACGTACTTCCTGTCCGCGGACAAGGAGCGGGAGAACGGCGTCTACGACTCCAACTTCCTGGACAAGGTGAACCTGCGTGCCAACATACGCACGCTGCTGCGGGACAACCTGACGCTGTCGGCGTCATCCAGCTACATTGCGAGCAACTTCTCGCAGCCCTCCAATGATAACAGCGTGTTGAGTCCGATTCTGAACGGCATGCTGGGGCGTGCCTACTTCGATCACTCGGACACGGCCAGCGCCTACTACGCCTTCGGGCCGGATGTCACGGCGCAGAAGTTCTACGCCACGCAGGGGATCAATCGCTTCACGGGCAGCGCGACGGCCAGCTGGCAGCCGTTCTCGTGGTTGAGCGTCAATGGCACGGCCGGCATCGACCAGTTCAGCCTGCACGACGCGCAGATCCTCGATCCCAATGTGGCGCCCATTGCGGAGACGTGGGTGAACGGCTGGGCCGAGGACAGCCGCGGCACCAACCTGCAGTACACGGGCAATGGCGCCACCGTGGCGTCCTTCCAGCTCAGTTCCCGTCTGGTCTCGCGCAGCACGGCGGGCTTCGACTACAACAAGCAGCGGCTGGGCGTGACGCGCGGCAAGGGCTTCGGCCTGACGCCGGGCACGCGCTCGCTGAGCGGTACCAGCACGCTCTTCCAGATCGCCGAGCAGAACTCGGACGTCATCACGGTGGGCGGCTTCGTCCAGGAGCAGGTGGCGCTCAATGACCGTCTCTTCCTGTCGGGTGCGCTGCGGGCCGATGATAATAGCGCGTTCGGCTCGGACTTCGGTCTGGTCTACTACCCGTCCGTGACGGGTTCGTGGGTGATCAGCGACGAGCCCTTCTTCCCGAAGATGAGCTTCCTCAGCTCGCTGCGCCTGCGCGGTGCAGTGGGCGAATCCGGCCAGCGGCCGCAGTTCCGCCAGGCGGACACGTACTACAGCCCGGCCACCGCCGCGACGCCGACCGGCGATCAGCCGGGCGTCACGATTGGCGGCACGGGCAATCTCGACCTCAAGCCCGAGCGCACACGCGAGCTGGAAGCAGGCTTCGATGCCGGTCTGCTGGGCGAGCGGCTGGCGGCCGAGTTCACCGTGTTCCAGCGCGAGACGCGCGACGCGCTGATCGCGCGCAATCTGCCGCCATCGCTCGGTGAAACCAATCCGGCCACCGGATCGGGCACGCGTTTCGAGAACATTGGCAACGTGCGCAACCAGGGCGTCGAGCTGGGCCTCAATGCGCGCGTCATCGAATCACGGCCGCTCTCCTGGAGCGTGCGCGTCGCGGCCGCCACGCTCAGCAACAGGATCCTCGAGCTGGGCGCCGGCATTGATCCCATCATTTTCAACCGCGGCAACCAGAAGCACATTGCGGGATTCCCGGCCGGCGGTTACTGGCAGCCGGCCATCCATTTCCAGGATGCGGATCATAACGGCCTGTTGGATCCGGGCGAAGTGAGTGTGGACGACACGGCCAGCTACATCGGGCCATCGCTGCCCAGGCTCACGGGCTCGGTCTCGACCGACCTGCAGATCTTCGACTTCCTGCGGGTGTCGGCGCTGTTCGAGGGTCGCGCGGGGCAGTACCAGCTGGATGACAACGAGAATTTCCGCTGTCTCTTCTCCGTGCTGACCAGTGACCGCGGCTGCGCCGGTTTCGATGATCCGAAGGCGCCGCTGGCGGACCAGGCGGCCGCCATTGCGGATATTCTCGGCGATCCCAACACGGGCACGGTCTCGCTGTCCGGCATGATTCACAAGGCGGACTTCATCAAGTGGCGCGAACTGGCGATCACGCTGTCGCCGCCGCGCACCTGGGTGCAGCGCTTCGGCCGCATCAGCGGACTGAGCCTCACGCTCGCGGGCCGCAATCTGCGGACCTGGACGAAATACCCGGGCCTGGATCCGGAAGGCAACGAGTCCAGTTCCGCCAGCAACTTCACGCAGGGCGAGTTCGGCACGCAGCCGCAGGTCCGCTACTGGACCGCCCGCATCAACATCAACTTCTGACGGGGAGGACGCATCCCATGACGGGTATGCCGAAGACGAGCGGGCAGCGCGCGATCCTGCGCCTGCGCCGCACGGGCATCGTCGCTTCCCTGCTGGCCGTGACGCTTGCAGGCTGCGACAACATTCTGAAAGTCAGTGATCCCGATGTCGTGCGGCCCGATCAGCTCCAGGGCAAGGACGCGATTCCCACGCGCGTGGCCGGCGCCATCCTGGATTTCCAGATCGCATTCAACGGCAATTTCAATAACAGCACAGTTGTGGCGCAGGGCATGTTCACCGATGAGTACGTGAACTCGGAAACGTTCCCGGATCGCATCGAAGTGGACCGCCGCAACATTGACCGCACCGACAACGCCATTGTGCTGGGCGTGTACAGCGGCCTGCAGGTGGCCCGTGTTTCGGCCCGTGCCTCGGCCGCCGCGATCGAGGAATTCGATCCGGAGAACGAGAACCTCGCGTACATGCGCAGTCTGGAGGGTTATGCCGAGACGCTCCTGGGCGAGACGTTCTGCTCGGGTGTGCCTGCCAGCGACCTGCAGGGCAACACCATTGTCTACGGGCAGCCCCGCACGACGCAGCAGGTTTTCCAGGACGCGGTGGCCGCATTCGACAAGGCGCTGACCGCGGATGCGGCGAGCAACATGGCGAGGGTGGGCAAGGCGAGGGCGCTGCTGGACATGGGTCAGTTCGCGGATGCCGCTGCCATCGCCGCTCTGGTGCCGACGAATTTCAAGAACTTCGTGCTGCACTCGTCGACCACACCGGCGCAGAACAACGGGCTTTGGTCGCTGAGCACCAACGGTCGTGTCTCCGTGGCTGATGGCGATGGCGGCAATGGCATTCACTACCGCGCGCTGGATGATCCGCGTGTGCCGTGGGAGAACACGCACGAAACCGGCTTTGATGGGCAGACGACGCTGTTCCTGCAGCTGGTGAGTCCGGACATCGATTCGCCGGTGCCGCTCGCGACCGGTGTCGAGGCGAGGATGATCGAGGCCGAGGCCGCACTCAAGGCGGGCGACCGCGTGACCTTCTTCGCGAAGCACAATGCGGCCCGCGCCACGATGGGACTGGCGCCGCTGACGGACACGGGACAGAGCACCGTCGAGCTGGAGAACCTGCACTTCCAGGAGCGGGCGCTCTGGTTCTACAGCACGGCGCACCGGGTGGGCGACATGCGCCGCATGATACGGCAGTACCAGCGTTCGCCTGACGCGGTGTTTCCCTCGGGCGCGTACTTCAAGGGCGGGTCGTTCGGGACAGACCTGAACTTCCCGATTCCCATCGAGGAGGACAACAACCCGAACACGAGGCCGCTCGTGGAAGGGTGCCTCGACCGCAACGCATAGACCCGACCGTCGCGCGACGGGGCCGAGCGCGCAAGGTCACGACGAGGCGGACCGGGTCCGGTTGGAGGGCAGGGCGTAGAACGCTCTGCCCTCCTTCGCTCCTCTGTCCCGCCGAGGTTCGGCCAGGCGCGCGCGAAAGGCGCCCGGACCCCGCCTCATTGCGCGCCCTCCCGCCGCCGGCCAGAATGGGGCTGTTACAAAACCCCAGGAGGCGACGTGTCCATTCAAGTACTCGCGCGCCGGCACCGCGGCTTCATTGCGTTCGTCTGGCTCTCGCTGGCGGGAGGCCTGGCGCTGGTCATCGCGGCCGGCGGGCTGCTGCGCGTCGCGACGCTGTGGCCGGTGCACGTGGCGGCGCGTGTGCGCGCGGACGCGATTGCCGACACCGTGTGGTCCAGCAGCTGGAGCGACAGGGCCATCTCGCCGGCGGGCAGCCAGGCCGCGAGTGTGGCCACGCTCGTGAGCGTGCTGCTGGCGCTGGCCGGCGCGGCCGCGGCGATGGCGCTGGGCAATGTGCTCGCGCTCGCCGCCAGTCGCGCGGCACAGCGACGTCGGGAATTCGCGATCCGCTCCGCCCTGGGCGCGGAGCCGCGGCATTCTGTTCGCGGACCGCGCGCGCGAGGCGGCGTTCCTCTATGGCGGTGGCCTGCTGCTGGCCGCGCTGGCGGGCGCAAGTCTGCTGTTAGTCGCGCGGTCGACGTGGCCGGTGGGCCTCGAGCCAATGGCACGCTTCGGTCTGGCCGGTGCCGCGCTGGCGCTGGCCCTGGCGCCGCTGCTGCTGCTCGTGCTCACGGCGCGTGCCCGCGGGCAGGCGCCCGACCTGCGCGGTGCACTCGCGGGCGGCAGCGCTACCGCGAGTCGGAAGGAACGCCGCGCACACGGCGCACCCGTCGTCGCCGAAATCGCGCTGGCGCTGGTGCTGTGCTGCACGAGCGCGCTGCTGCTGCGCTTCGGCCAGCGCTCGCCCGGTGATGCGGGCTTCAGCAGTGCCGGTCTGGTGACGGTCGAGCTGAACGCGGCCGGCGCTACAGCCAGGGAACGTGCGGTCGCGTGGGCCACGGTTCTCGAGCGCGTGCGCGCGCTGCCCGGCATCCAGGCGGAATCGCTGTCCAGTCCGGGCACATGGGTCGGCCTGGGCGTGAATGACCGCGTGCTGGTCGAGTGTGGCAATTGCGCGCGTGGCGGCATGTTCCTGCCCGTGCAGGGCGCATTCGTCACCCACCACGCCGTCAGTGCCGGCTACTTCGAGGCACTGCACATTGGCCTGGTCAGCGGGCGCACGTTCCGCAGCTCGGACAACTTCGACACCGCGAAGGTGGCCGTGGTTAACGAGACATTTGCAAAGCGCAGCTTCGAGGCGGGCAATCCCATCGGGCACCGCGTGCGCGTGGGTGATGCGCACAGCGAATGGTACACGGTGGTAGGCGTGGTGCGCGATCTGCCTGCGCGCGGACTGGGCGCGCCACGCAGCGATGAAGCCGTGCTCTATCTCTCCGTCGTGCAGCAGCCGCCGGCCACCGTGGGGCTGGCCGTGCGCAGCGACGACGACCCCGCGGTGGTAGCGGACCGCGTGCGGCCCGTGGCCGGTGTGGCGCACGCCACGGTGCAGAATCCCTCGACCATGACGACGCAGATGGAGAAAGCCGTGGCGCCGCTGCGCTGGTTCGGTGCGGCTTTCGCGCTGATGGCCGCGGCCGCGGCGGCGCTGGCACTGCACGGCGTGCTGGCCACGGTGCGGGCGCAGGTGCGGGCCCGCCGGCGCGAGCTGGCGCTGCGCGCGGCGGTGGGCGCGACGCCGCTGCGACTGCTCGCCCTGGTCATGTCGAGGACGACACGCACAGTGCTGATCGGTGTGGCACTGGGCAGCATTGGCGCCTGGTCCGCAGGACGTGCACTGAGAATGCGCATTGGCGGCATGCCCACGCTCGATGCGCACACGGCACTGCCCATACTGCTCGCCATTGTCGGTGCCGCACTGGCCGGCGCGCTCTTCCCTGCGTGGCACGTGGCGAGGACATTGCCGGCGCGCACGCTGCACCAGACCTGAGCCGCGCACATGCGCATACTGCCGCGCGATGAGGAGTTCTTCACGATGTTCGATCAGCTGGCCCGGCAGGTCACGGCTGCGGCACGGCTGCTCAATCAGCTGTTTCAGGATATTGGCCGGCTGGATGAGATCGTGAGCGCCATCAAGGCCGTCGAGCACGAGGCGGACCAGCTGACACGCGGCATCATCGCGCGCATCGACCAGACCTTCGTGACGCCGTTCGACCGCGAAGACATCCACCTGCTCGCGTCCCGCCTGGACAATGTCATCGACCTGCTGGATGGCACGGCCCGGCGCATTCGAGTCTATCACGTCAAGGAGAGCCGCGAGCCCGCGCGCAGACTCGCCGATGTGCTGGCGCGTGCGGGCAACGCCATTGAGATCGCGGTGGTAGCGGTGAAGAAGCCGCGTGTGGTGGGCGAGCGCACGCGCGAGATCAAGCGCCTCGAGGAAGAAGGCGATGGGATCTACCACGAAGCGCTCGAGAGCCTGTTCGCGGGCTCACCGGATCCGCTCGAGGTCATCAAGTGGAAGGACCTGTACGACACGCTGGAGAACGCCATTGATGCGTGCGAGGATGTGTCGAATGTCCTGGAAAGCATCAGCCTGAAACACAGCTGACCACGCGCGCCACGTGATCAACTACATTGTCCTGATCGTACTCATCGCCTTCATTTTCGATTTCATCAACGGGTTTCACGATTCGGCCAACTCCATCGCCACGGTGGTGGGCACGCGTGTGCTCTCACCGATTGCGGCGGTAGGCTGGGCCGCGCTCTTCAATTTCGCGGCCGCGTTCACGGTGGGCACGGCTGTGGCGCAAACCGTGGGCGGCGGCATGATCGATGCCGCCGCGGTCACGCCCTCCGTCATTCTGGGCGGCCTGCTGGGCGCGATCGCCTGGAACCTGATAACATGGTATTTCGGCCTGCCCTCCAGCTCGTCGCATGCACTGCTGGGCGGCTACGCGGGAGCAGCCATTGCGAAGATCGGCCCGGCCGCCATCATTCCCGCGGGCTGGACCAAGACGCTGGTCTTCATCGTGCTCTCGCCCCTCATCGGCCTGATTCTGGGCTACACGCTGATGGTGGCGACGTACTGGGCTTTCCACCGCGTGCCGCCGGGCCGGGTCGATCGCACGTTCCGCGTGGCGCAGCTGGCCAGCTCGGCATTCTTCTCGCTCTCCCACGGCGCCAATGACGCGCAGAAGACCATGGGCATCATCGTCGGGCTGCTGGCGGCCAGCCAGACGGTGTTCGCCGGGGAGACCGGCTGGCTGTCATTCATGCACGTGACGGCCACCAACCACATCCCGCTCTGGGTCGAGCTGTGTGCGTACAGCGCGATTTCGCTGGGCACCCTGTTCGGCGGCTGGCGCATCGTGCACACCATGGGCACGCGCATCACGAAGCTGCGTCCCGTGAACGGCTTCTGCGCCGAAACCGGCGGCGCCCTCAGCATCCTGCTCGCCACTCGGTTCGGCATTCCCGTGAGCACCACCCACACCATTACCGGCTCCATCGTCGGCGTGGGCGCAACACAGCGTTTGTCCGCGGTGCGCTGGGGCATTGCCGCACGCATCGTATGGGCATGGCTGCTCACCATTCCCGCAGCATCCCTGCTGGCCGCGGGCTTCTACTTCCTGCTCGCCCGACTCGTGAGTCCGTGAGCGCGCGGCAGTCGTCCGTGCACCCGGACCGGCGCGGGCTTGCGCTGGCGCCCTGTTCCGCATGGTATGCGACGCTGCTGCTTCCGCTCGCCGTGCTCGCGTCCGGCGCACGGGCGCAGGGCACCGCATTGATCACGGACAGTGCGGGTGTGCGCATCATCACGAGCCGCGCGCCGGTATGGCGGGCCGGGCAGGGCTGGCGCATCGCCGCGACCCCGACGCTGACGATCGGTGAGGACCCGAAGTCACCCGCGGAAGAGTTCACGACGATTCGTCGCCTCTACACGCTGGGCGATGGCCGCATTGTCGTGGTGAACGCGAACCGGCCCGCCGAGATCCGCGTGTTCGACAAGTCTGGTGCTTTCCAGCACAGCATTGGCCACAGCGGCGCGGGCCCGGGCGAGTATCGCGCCATCTGGGATGTGTGGCTGGCACCACCCGACAGCCTGATCGTGTTCGACCCGTCCAATTCCCGCATCACCACGTTCGATGCGGACGGCAAGCCGTTGAACATGGTGACGTTCGAGCAGAAGGGTTCGCGCGGCGTGGCCTGGATCGCGTGGGCTCGCTTCGCGGATGGCACGTTCTACATGCGACGCAATCAGTTCATCGAGAACGCGCAGGGCGAGGGCCGCTCGCTCACGCTGGCCCTGCGCGGCCAGGCCGATGGCACCGTGCTGGATACGCTCGGCCACTTCCCGGAATCGGACTTTGTGACGCTGGCGAACGGTGCCATCGGCGCACCGCGGTTCGCCAAACTCGCCGTTATCATGGCGCACGGCCTCGCGTTCCTGCGCGGCATGGGCGACAGCTATGCGGTCGACGAGTACGACGTGCACGGCCGCGAGCTGCGCAGCATGCGCCGTCGCTTCGAGCCACGGCCGGTGACGGACGCCCTGGTGAACCGCCTGCAGGAGGCCGAACTGGCCGCGGCCACCACACCGGAGCGCAAGGCCGCCATCCAGAAGGACTACACAGAGCGGCCTCGCCTGAAAACGCTGCCCGCCTTCGGCAATGCCTGGATCATCGACTCCGATAATGACCTCGGGGCCCAGGACTATCGCACGGCGGTGGACACGACGAACACATGGACCGTGTTCGATGCGGGCGGCCAATGGCTCGGCGTCGTCTCATTTCCGGCCACGTTCCAGCCGCACGAGATCGGCGCCGACTACGTGCTGGGCGTGTTCCGTAACGCGCTGGATGTGGAGACCGTGCGCCGCTACGCACTGCAGAAGCACTGATTCACTCGCCATTCGCGGCATCGCCTCGCCCGGCGAGCATGGCCTCCAGCGCGGCCAGCCGCAGCTGGATCTCGGCCAGACTCGCCGTGCGGAAGCGCAGGAAAACGCCGATCGTGCTCAGCGTCGCGACGAGCACGCAGAACAGACCGACCACGATCACCAGCGGCATGGCCGTCTGCCACACGGCGCCCTGCGGCGCCGTGCCCAGCGCTACCAGCTTCTTCGTCCACGCCACCTGCGAGAAGATCACGGATGCGTAGACCAGCAGCACGGCGAAGGTACTGACCCAGGCGGTGACACTGACCCACCGTATGATGCGATCCACCCGCTTCTCCTTGCGCACTACGTTCCACAATTCGTCGCTTCGCGAACCTGTCATGTCTGCCTCCACAGTGAATTGACGCTCGCCTGCTGCCGCTAACTCTGCTGTTTCAGGATTCCCTGCAGCCGGCGTTTGGCGTGGTGCAGCCGGGAGCGGACCGTGCCAATGGAGCAGCCCACCACCAGCGCGATCTCCGCATAGCTCAGGTCATCGCGATAGCGCAGCAGCAGCACTTCCCGCTGCGGCGCCGGCAGTGCGGTGAGGGCCTGCTCGACGACGCTGCTGTCCATGTCCGTGAGCGGTTCGTCGCCTTCATCGCTGCGGTCCGCCAGCTCCGTGGTCGCGCTGTCCAGCAGCTCGCGATGACGCCGCACGCGGCGCAGGAAATCGATGGCGCGATGCCGCGTGGTCTGGAAGAGCCACGTGCGGAATCCCTGCGGATTGCTGAGCCCGCGAATGCCGCGGAACACCGACAGCCAGACTTCCTGCTGGACGTCCTCGGCCGCTTCCTCACCCACCAGGCCGCGCAGGTAACCGTGCGTCCGCGCGCCGAACCACTCGAAAAGCAGGGCGAACGCGGCTTCGTCCCCCGCCTGACAGCGCAGCACCGTCAGGTGCAGACGCAGGTTGTCCACCGTCACTGTGTTGCCATGGCGAGCAGTTCCACGCAGGACCCGGTACCGGACACGCTGTAGTGACGCGCCGCGCGCCGGCAAAGTTCAATGGCCCCGGCAGCGCGGCGAGGTTAAGCTTGGAAGCATGGACCCTGACAATGCGGTCGTGAAGCTGTGCGCGGAAGGCATGCAGGCAGAGGGCGAGGGCCGCAACGACGCCGCGCGCGCCCTGTTCGAGCAGGCGTGGCAAAGCCGCAGCGATGACTTCGAGGCATGCATCGCCGCACACTACCTGGCCCGCCACCAGGACAGCGTCGAGCAGACAATGCAGTGGAATCTGCTGGCGCTGCAGCACGCGGATGCGGTGGGCGACGAACGCGTGCGCGGTTTCTACCCATCGTTGTACCTGAACGCGGGCGCTTCCTTCGAGCACTGCGGCGAGCCGCTCGAGGCGAGGCGCTACTACGAGCGGGCGCAGGCGAGCTGCGCGTATCTGCCCGCAGGCCCGTACGGCGAGATGGTGCGCGACGGCATTGCGCGCGCACTGCTCAGGGTGCAGGCAGACCTGACGCCGCCAGCCGACTCACCGGCATAGCTACTTCCCGCTGTCCTTGCCGCTCGCGTGATGCTCCCCGCGCTGGAACGCCATGAACGCATGAATCGCTTCCAGTGCCGCGGAATCACGGGTCGCCATGCGCAGCTCGCCGCCGCGCGGCAGGTCGTGGTAGGTGTACGTGATAAGCGCGCGTTTGGCGGCCATTACAGCGGCGCCCGGGACCTGCTGCATGTGCACGAAGGCGGGTGTGCTGAAGTCGCCGGAACGGAACGCCTGCGCGATGCCCTGCAGGTGCTCCCGGATCTGCGCCACGCCGGCCGCATCGTCGACATCACGCTGCAGCTCGATGCGCCCGCCATCGGGCAGTGCGTCGAACCGGTGCGTCGACGTGTACTGGTCCACGCCCATGGCGGCCCTGCCGCGCATCTGCATCGAGGCGAACGCGGTGTCAGAGTCCGCGTGCATCATTCCACCCATCATCCCGCCCATCATGCCGTCGTGCATGGCGGCCATGCCGCGCTTCACCAGATCGCTCACTTCCGCAGCATGCTCCTGCAGCAGCTTGACGATGGCCGGGTCGGTAGACGTCTGCACCACGACCACGCCCAGCGCGGTGCTGTCGACCCGCGTCCGGACCTTGCCCGCGCCGTCGAAGATCGCGTGTGTGGTCGCGCTCTCCATGGGGAGCTGCGGGTCATGGCCGTGCGCAAGGCTGAGCTGCATGCCGCCCACGTGCTGCCGAATGAGCGCGACCATGGCCGGATCGTCCGACTCCGTCACTGCGCGCACACCGTCGTCCAGGTTCGTGACCGTACGCCGGATCTTCTCGTGATTCATGACCAGCTGGTGGATCACGGCCATCTGCCCGCCCGCGGAATCGTGGGCCATGCCCATGCCCGCCATGTGACCGGTGTCCTGCGCGCGCACCGTGGTCAGCGTCGCGAGTGAACCCAGGAGCGTGCTCACGAGAATGGAAATGAGGTGCCGCCGCATGTTGCCTCCGCTGGTGACCGTCTGCCCCGCCTCGGAGCACGGGCGCGGTCCGGCCCATGCCACACCGCCTCTTCACTATAGCCGGATGCCGGCGCCCGGCGCAGTGACCATTGTCACTCCGCAATGAGGGTCGGCAGGCTCCGCTCGTGCTCGCGGCGGACAATACACCAGCGGACCGTGGGAAGGCAGGATCACACGGACGCCGACGCGCGCGTGGCTGGCCCGGGTCAGTGCGGGCCCGGCGAGCCGGTCGAGGACTGGCGGCCGCGCAGGATCTCGACGCGCAACTCGACCCAGCCATCCACCTGGTAGTACTCGACGCGCAGGGTGTGGCGGCCCGCGGATAAGGTTGCGTTATCGACCAGCGACTCGTGCGGCCGCCAGTTGTCGATCGCCACGCGGCCATCCACCAGGACGCGCACGCCATCATCACTGATGGCGCGCAGCGTGTACATACCGGGCGCCAGGTTGACCGTGGTGGTGGCCACCGCGGCGAACTTCGCCTGCGGCAGTCCCGCGATCGAGGGGCGGAACCACAGGTAGTCCAGACGAGCCTCCCGGCGGGTGAGCAGCGGCGTTCCCCGCAGCAGGGCGGCGAACGCGTCCGCGCTGCTGCGCGGGTCGGCGTGGTCGTCCCACGCGAAGAACGCGACCTGCCAGTGATCGACCGGCTGGAAATGCTCCCACGAAAAACGGTAGGCGACACCCGCGACCCGCCGTTCGCCGCGCGGCGAAATCGTCGCACCGCCACGGTACTCGAGCGTAATGGCCCAGTCGCCGGTCGCGTCCGGCGCGGGCGTCACCAGCAGCGTGTCGTTCATGCGACCGCGCTGCCGCGAAAGCGTCCTGACACCGTGTTGCGACACGATTCGCCATTCGCCTGGCGGGCCGAGCACGCGCAGCGGCAGCGGCGCTGCCTGTGCACTGCCGGCCGGCCACAGCCTGGGCGAGCGCCAGTCGTATGGCCCCCAGTCGTCGACGATGATGGCCGAGCGGTCGCGACCTGCCAGCGAGTCTCCCGTCAGCGCCAGGCCGCCGGCCAGCGGCTGCGGGAGTGCCTCCGCGCCAGCCAGCGGCGAGGGCAGCGGCGGCGGCCAGCCCTGGCCCGCACGCGCCGAGCGCAGTCCGCTCGTGTCATTGCCCGCCATGCGCAGCTCCGACGTGTCCTGCCTCGCCAGCACCGAGTCCACCCCGACCAGACGGTTGCCCGTGAAGGATGCCGTGCGCGTGTCCGCCAGCCGCAGCGCCACGCGGTTGCCGGCGAACACATTGTTATCAATATGGTAGTCGCGGCTGCGCGTGTCCCGCTGCTTCGGATAGCCCCAGTCGGAAGGCTCGATGGCGTTGGCCCAGAGATTCACGGCCACGGAATCGCCCAGGAAGCGGTTGCCCGTGATGCGGTTGTTCTGGCCGTGCTCGATGGCAATGCCCGTGCGATTGTCCGCGAAGTCGTTCCCGCTGACCTCCGAGTCGTAGCTGTAGCCGCCCCAGAGCCCGTACTCGGAGCCCCGCGCCCGGTTGCCAAGGAAGCGGTTGCGGCTGAACGTCGCTTCCATGGCATTCGTGGGCGCCCGGCTGAAATCGTTCGCGTAGAACAGATTGTCGTTGGCGCCGCCCTGGCCCGTGTCCATTGTGGACTGGCCGGCCCACAGGAAAAGGCCATCACCGCCGTGCGTCATGGAATTGAAGGCGACGATGTTGTTCGAGCTCTGTTCGTACAGCAGCAGGTCGGCCGAGTCCTGCCCGCGGCGGTAGAAGCCCTCACTGTAGCCGCGCACATTGTAGCTCGCGTGATTGTGCAGGATGCGATTGTAGCTCGAGCGATAAAGGCCAATGCCCACGCCGGAGTTGAACTCGATGGTGTTGTTCCAGATGAGCAGGCTGTCACAGCGCACCAGCATGAGGCCTTCCATGCCCTGCTCGATGCGGTTGCCGCGGATCTCGCCGCCGCGCACATCCGCGAGGTACGCGCCCGCGCCGAAGCGCAGCCACTCATCGTTCTCGTTGTGATGGTGCGAGAGCCAGTCCGCCAGGCTCTCGTGCTCGATCAGGCTGAACAGCCGCGGCTTCCAGTTGTAGCTCAGGTCATTCGCTTCGAGCGTGAGACCGCGCGTGCCGCGCGCCAGCAGACCGATCCTGTAGCCGCGAACACGTGCGTTGCGTACGCTGATGTTGCGACCACCGTCGATGCGGATGGCGAGGCCGCGCGCCAGGTCCGGTTCCGCCGCGGGAGCGATGCCCTCCAGCACGGCGCCCGCGAAGTCGACGGTGATGTCGTCGCCTCGAATGACGATGACGGGACTGTCCAGCGAAACCGGCGAGGGAATACGATACGTGCCAGGCGTGATGCGCACCGACTGAGTGATCACCATGCCGGCGCGCAGCGGCACACTCTGAGCGTCGTGCGCGCGCGCAACATGAACACGCATCGTCGCCCACAGTGCGAGCGGCAGAACCAGCGACAGCAGCAGCGTTGAGCGGGTGCCGGGCATCTCTGGGCGCATTCCCCGCGACTGGAGTGGAAGGGGCGAGGCACGCAGGGATGAAACAGCGCCGGGGCGCGCGCGTCAACCCGCGAGCATGACAGTGGTCGCGCGGCTGGCGGGTCAGCAGGGCTCGTCTCCCAGCAAAGAGCGCGCGGGGCGTTGCCTGTGCTGGCGCAGGCGGCGAATGGCGGCTATGAATAACGCTCCTGAGCAGCCGACGCCCACCACCGTGAGTGCTCATGAACCACAGGGTACCGGCGGTCCCGGCTCTGATCGCAGCCATCGTGTTCGCGTTGCCTCCGCTGCTGGCGCTGCGCCAGGGCACCTTCGAAGAGTTGAGTGTGCAGCGCACGGGCGCGACCGGGCTTCGCGCCTGCGGCCCGCCTGTGAGCGCGGCCGCATGACACAGGATTTCGCGGGACGCGTCGCGCTGGTCACGGGCGCCGCGCGCGGTCTGGGCCGCGCCGCCGCGGAACGGCTGCTCGAGCGTGGCGCTGCGGTCGCCGTCAATGTACGCGACGACGCGCGCGCACAGGATCTCGCGCGAGCGCTGGGTGACCGCGCCCTCGCGGCGCCCGGCGACATCACCGCGCAAGGCGTGCCCGCGGACCTCGTGCGCCGGACCGTGGACCACTTCGGCCGCCTGGATATCCTCGTCAATAACGCGGCGTTTGCGCCGACCACGCGCTTCGAGCAGATCAGCGCGGAAGAATGGCGCCGGGCGCAGGAGACCAACCTGACCGCGCCGTTCCTTCTGCTGAGGGCGGCGCTGCCGGTCATGAAGTCGCAGAACTACGGCCGCGTGATCAACATCTCGTCCACCGCCGGCCGCATGGTGAGCACACTGGGCGGCGCACACTACACCGCATCGAAGACGGGGCTGCTGGGCCTGACGCGCGCCGCCGCGAAAGAGCTGGGCCGCCACGGCATCACCGTGAACGCCGTGTGCCCGGGCATGATCGACACCGAGCTGACACGCGAGTCCGCGTCGGCCGAGGTGCTGGAACGGGTAGCAGCGAGTTATCCGGTGCCGCGACTGGGCACGGCACTGGAAGTCGCGGACCTCATCTGCTTCGCCGCCTCTGAAGCCGCGGGCTACATCACCGGTGCGTGCTTCGACATCAATGGCGGCGACCTCATGATGTAGCGCATGAAGGAAAGCACGCGCGTGCTGCTGGCGCTGAGCGCCGGTCTCGCCGGCGGCGCCGCCATTGCCGCCAGCGGCAATCCCCGCCTGCTGCACGCGGCCGACACACTCATGCCCATCGGCACACTGTGGGTCAATGCCATCCGCATGACCGTGATTCCACTCGTGGTGTCACTGCTGATCACGGGTGTGAACTCGGCGGCGGACCTGCGCGCCGTGGGCCGCATGGGCGGCAGAACGCTGCTCATGTTCGTGCTGCTGCTCGGCGGCGTCGCGCTGTTCATCATGCCGCTCGCCATATCCGTGTTCGCCATGCTGCCTGATTTCGCGGGCCGGCCGCCCATGCCTGCGGGCGCGCTCGAGGCGGCCGGCGAAATCGCCGCGAACACGCAACCCACCGGATTCGCGAGCTGGCTGACCTCGCTGATTCCTACGAACCCGGTCGCGGCCGCCGCGAACGGCGCCATGCTGCCGCTCATCCTGTTCACGCTGCTGCTGGCACTCGCCATTGCGCGCAGCCCGGAGTCCGCGCGCAACACACTCGCCGGCTTCTTCCGCGCACTGGCCGAAGCGATGCTCGTGCTGGTGCGCTGGGTGATCCTGCTCGCACCCATTGGCGTGTTCGGCCTGATGCTGCCCCTCGCCGCACACGGCGGCGCCGGCCTGGCCGGCGCGGTGGGCATCTACATTCTGATCTACTCGGTCGCGAGCATTGTGGTGATCCTGCTGCTGTATCCGGCAGTTGCACTGGCCGCACGCGTGCCGGTGCGCCGCTGGGCGCGCGCCGCGCTGGCGCCCCAGCTCATTGCCTTCAGCTCCAGCTCATCGATCGCTTCCTTGCCGGCGCTCATCGAGTCGGGCGAACGCGAGCTGAAGCTGCCCGAGCGCATCACCGGGTTCGTGCTGCCCCTCGCCGTGTCCACCTTCCATATTGCGGCTCCGGTCTCGTGGACGATCGGCGCGCTCTTCATCGGCTGGTTCTACGGCATCAGCTTGCATCTCACGCAGCTGGCCACGGTGGCGTTCGCGTCGATGTTCCTCGCCTTTGCGGCGCCCGGTGTGCCGCGCGGCGCGTTCCTCATGCTGACGCCGCTGTTCCTCGCGATCGGCCTGCCCGCGGAGGGCATCGGCATACTCATCGCCGTGGATGCGATTCCGGATCTGTTCGCCACCGTGCTGAACGTGACGGGCGATCTGGCCGCGGCCGCGCTGGTGGGCCGTGGCCAGACGCAGGAAACCACAGGCGAAGTGGGCGGTATCTCCTGAAAGGCTGCTGGACTCTGCACTGACGCTCTCATTGCAGGCGACGATGACACCTCCGGCATGCGTCCCGATGCTTCATCCTTCCTGTTCCCGCAGGCTCCCCGGTGCACCGCGTGGCGCTGCGGCCGTGCGCACGCGGGCGGTGGAGGGATTGCTGGTGGCGGCGTCCCTGGCCATCGCCGCGACCGCATGCGGCCGCGATGCCGCGCGCAGCGCCGCCGGCGCAACCCGCCGCGACACGGTGGGCGATACGATCATTGTGCACAACGCGGATGTGCCCGCAGCCCAGGCGCTGGCGCCGCTCACGGAAGAGCTGAGCATTGGCAGGCTCGAAGGCGAAGAGGTCTATCAGTTCGGGTATGTGTTCGAAGTGGTCGCGGGGCCGGACGGTTCCATCTACGCGTGGGACCAGCAGGTGCCCGCATTGCGCAAGTACGATGCTAATGGTGTGTTCGTGAAACAGTTCGGCCGCGCCGGCGACGGACCGGGCGAGTACCGCCAGATCACGGGTATGGTGACGCGCCCGGACGGGAGACTCTATACCTGGGACCCGGCCGCCGGCCGACTCACCATCTACTCGCCGGACGGCGAAGTGCTGGATACGTGGCGCGAGCCGGGCGGCATGTTCTCGCAGAAGGGCATCCAGATCGACACGGCAGGCCACGTCTACCTCATGATCCAGGGGCGCGCGGCGTCGCCGGGCAAACAGTTTGTCAGCAGCTGGCTGCACCTCTCGGCCACGGGTGCGGTGATCGACACCATTGCCGAGCCGGACTTCGGCTTCCAGCCGGCCGCACTGCTGGCGCAGAGCGAGCACGCGTCAGCATCCGCCTGGGTGCCGTTCACCCCCACGGAATCGTGGACGATCAGCCCGCTCGGCTTTGTGGTGGCAGGCGTTTCCAGCCACTATCGCCTCGACGAATTCCTGCCCGGCGGCAGACGCCTGCGCATCGAGAAAGAGGCAACACCCGCGCCCGTGCACAGTGAGGAAGCGCAGGAACGGCGGGACCTGGTCACGTCGAGTCTGCGTCACACCCAGCCCGGCTGGAACTGGAACGGGCCGGGTGTCCCCGACACCAAGCCCTTCTACGAGGACATCGTCACGGGTGCGGACGGTCGCATCTGGGTGCTGCTGTACACGGAAGCGAAGCACGTTCCGCCCCCGGCCGATACGACGCACAATCGTGGCATGCGTCTCACCTGGCTCGAGCCCACCGTGTACGATGTATTCGAGTCGGATGGCAGCTACCTCGGCCGCGTCGAGCCCCCCGCAGGCGTGTCGCTGCGCGAGACGCGTGGCGACCAGGCATGGGGCGTGGCCCGCGACTCGCTGGACATCGAGTACATCAAACGCTTCCACATCGCCTGGCCGAAGCAGTGACAACACCGCTGTGGACGAACGCCGACGGGCCGGGGCCGACCCGATTTCCGGCCGTGTCGGAACGGTTGGAACTCTGTCTACAAAAGCGACATATTGCAGCCCCGGCTGACTCGCCGGATTCCACGACGGATGTGTCCCGCTTCCCGAGGTCGCAATGCGTGCTCGACTGCTTCTCCCCGCACTCTGCCTGAGCCTGGCCCGGCCAGCCGCCGCGCAAATTCATGCAAGCATGCTGCGGCAGCCCGATGTCTCCGCCACCAGCATTGTGTTCGTCTATGCGGGCGATGTCTGGATCGTACCGAAGACCGGCGGCAATGCACAGCGCCTGAGTTCGCCGCCGGGTGAAGAGACTTTTCCGCGCTTTTCGCCGGACGGCCAGTCCATCGCCTTCACGGGCGATTATGATGGCAACCAGGATGTGTATGTGATGCCGGTCACGGGCGGTGAGCCCGAGCGCATCACGCACCATCCCGACCCGGATCGGCTGCTGGACTGGTATCCGGATGGCAGGCAGCTGCTGTTCGCATCCAGCATGACCAGCGAGAAGGATCGCTATAACAAGCTGTTCCGCGTGGGGAAGGACGGCGGGCTGGCGGTGCAGCTGCCCATGCCCTACGGCGAGTTCGGGGCGCTCTCACGGGACGGGCAGCAGATCGTCTACACGCCGGCCACGCGCGACTTCCGCACCTGGAAACGCTACCGCGGCGGCCTCGCGCCCAAACTGTGGCTCTACGACCTGCAGAAGAACACGGCCCGCAAGCTGGTCGATGATCAGGCCAACTACAGTCAGCCGATGTGGCGCGGCGACACGCTGTACTTCCTCTCCGACCGCGGGCCGGAACAGCGCTGGAACCTCTGGGCCATGGACATGCGCAGCAGCCGCATGCGCCAGGTCACCACGTTCAAGGATTACGACACGCACTTCCCGGCCATTGGCCCGCAGGACATCGTGTTCGAGAACGGCGACAGGCTGTGGCTGATGGACCTGGCAACGGAGAAGCTGCAGACCGTCGATGTCACGGTCGTTACCGACCTGGCTTCACTGCGCCCGCACACCGGGAACGTGGCGTCGCTCATTGTCGGTGGAGACATTTCGCCCACAGGCAAGCGCGCGCTGATCGAGGCGAGGGGCGATGTGTTCTCGCTGCCCGCGGAGAATGGCGTCACGCTCGATCTCACACACAGCTCCGGCTCCGCCGAGCGCTTCCCGGCATGGTCGCCGGATGGCAAGTCGGTGGCGTACTTCAGCGATCGCACGGGTGAGTACGAGCTGACTCTGGAAAACGCGGATGGCACAGGCGAGCCGCGCACGGTAACGAAGCTGGGGCCGGGCTTCCGCTATCACATCTACTGGTCGCCGGACAGCAGGCGGGTCGCGTTCATTGATCAGGCGATGCGCATCCACACGGTCGACGTCGCGAGCGGCACGGACAAGGTGATCGACCACGCGAACTACTTCTACGAGGGCAATCTGCAGGCGTTCAAGGCGAGCTGGTCCGCGGACAGCCGCTGGCTGTCGTACGCACGTGACCTGGAGCAGCCGGCCACCGCCATCTTCATCTACGACACACAGACCGCAAGGTCGCAGCAGGTGACGCGCGGCTTCTACGGCGCGCGCGAGCCCATCTTCGATCCCGAGGGCAATTACCTCTATTTCCTCACGGGCCGCTCCTTCAATCCCGTCTACAGCGACGTGGACAATACCTGGATCTATCCTAACTCGACGGTAGTCGCGGCGCTGCCGCTGCGCACCGATGTCGACTCGCCGCTGGCGCCGCGCAACGACGAAGAGGCCGCCGCGGACACGGCGAAAGGGAAGGCGCCGGCGGACAGCACGAAGACGGCAGCGGCAGCGTCGCCTGCGCCGAAGGCCGTGAACATCGACTTCGACAACATGGAACGCCGCACCGTGATCCTGCCGCTCGAGCCGGGCAATTACGCCGGCCTGCTTGCTGTGCCCGGCAAGCTGCTGGTGCTGCGCCAGCCGCGCACCGGCGCCAGCGACACGAAGAACGCGCTCGTGTACTGGGACCTGAAGGAACGCGAGGAGAAGACGGTCGTGGCGGATGCGGACGCGTTCACGGTCTCCGCGAATGGCCAGAAGCTGCTGGTGGCGAAGGGGCCGAAATACGCCATCCTCGACATCAAGCCGGAGCAGAAGCTGGACAAGCCGCTGGCGACGGCGTCACTCGAGATGACGGTCGACCCGCGCGCCGAATGGAAGCAGATCTTCAATGACGCCTGGCGCATCGAGCGGGACTACTTCTATGACCCGGAGATGCACGGCGTGGACTGGAACGCAATGCGCCAGCGGTATGGCGGGATGCTCGAGGATGCCCGCACGCGTGATGACGTGAACTACGTGATCGGCGAGCTGCTCGGCGAGCTGAATTCATCGCACACCTACAAGGGCGGCGGCGATGTCGACCAGCCGAAACAGCGCAGTGTGGGCCTGCTGGGCGCGGACTTCGCCCTGGAAAATGGCGCCTACCGCATCAGGCACATTGTCGACGGCGCACCCTGGGACAGCGAAGTGCGTTCGCCGCTGGCCCGGCCCGGCATCAAGGTGAAGGAAGGGGATTACATTCTGGCCGTGGATGGCACGCCGCTGGACGTGAAACAGGACCCGTACGCGGCCTTCCAGGGCATGGCCGGCAAGACCGTATCGCTGACCGTCAACGACCGCCCCACGCTGCAGGGATCTCACACCGTGTTAGTCACGCCGCTGGCCAGTGAGTACCGGCTGCGCAATCTGGCCTGGATCAACCACAACCGCCTGCGCGTGGACTCGGCGACGCAGGGCCGCGTGGGGTACATTTTCGTGCCCAGCACGGGCATTGACGGTCAGACCGAGCTGGTGCGCCAGTACTTCGGGCAGACCGACAAGGATGCGCTGATCATTGACGAGCGCTTCAACAACGGCGGCCAGATTCCGGATCGCTTCGTCGAGCTGCTGAACCGCCCGCGCTCGAACTACTGGGCCGTGCGCGACGGCATTGACTGGTCCTGGCCGCTGGGTGTACAGCAGGGCCCCAAGGTCATGCTCATCAACAGCTGGAGCGGCTCCGGCGGCGACATGTTCCCGTTCCTGTTCAAGCAGGCCGGCGTGGGGCCGCTCATCGGCAAGCGCACCTGGGGCGGGCTCATCGGTTACTCGGGTCAGCCGTCGCTCATTGACGGCGGCGGCGTCACCGCGCCCAGCTTCTCCATCTACAGCACCGATGGCAAGTGGATCATCGAGGGCCACGGCGTCGACCCCGACATTGAGGTCGAGGATGATCCGGCGCAGCTGGCGAAGGGCATCGATCCGCAGCTCGAGGCGGGCATCAGAGAGGTGCTCAAGGAACTGAAGGAGCATCCTCCGGTCAGGCCGAAGCGGCCGCCCTATCCGAATCGCGCGCAGCCGGTCGTGAGCGACGGGAGCGGCCATCGCAACTGATGCCATGCGCGTCGCCTGATGACATTGTGTTATCGGGCGAAAAGTCACAGGGGCGGTGCCCGGTGGGGCCGCCCCTTGCCGCCGCCAGCCGGGAGGCCTACCGTTCGCTTTCACCCTGTTTCTCCCCAGACAGGAGGCTCCTTCATGGCAGTGTACGTCACGCTGTACAACTTCACGGACCAGGGCATGCGCGCCATCAAGCAGTCGCCCGAGCGTCTGAAGGCCGGCATCCAGAGCGCCCAAGCCGCGGGCATGAAAGTGCTCAGCGCGTACTACACACAGGGACCGTACGACCTGGTCATCATCTCCGAAGCTGGCAACGAGGACGCGGCGGCCGCGTTCGCGCTGTCCACCGCGGCACTCGGCAACGTGCGCAGCACCACGATGCGGGCGTGGGACGCCGATGGCTTCACGAAACTACTCTCCATGATCTAGCGGCGGGCAGGTAGCCTGACAGAAAGTCAGGACCGCGACGCAACGAGGGGCGACGCCAGCGTGTCGCCCCTCGTTCAATTCCCGCCGACACGCAGTGCGCACTCAGTGCGTGACGACTGGCGTCGTGCGGATGCGCAGCAGCGAGTACAGCGGGCAGGTGCCCACCAGCCCCGTGACGAGCGGCACCAGCCCGAGCAGAGCCCAGGGCGACTGCGGCCCGATGAAGAAGAGCGACAGGACGCCCACACCCAGCAGTACGCGGATCATGCGATCGGCGCCGCCCACATTCCTGGCGAAAAAGCCTGACATTGTCGTGCTCCCCGGACGGTCGTTGAACTTGCCATTACTTCCTGGTTCCCGGAGTATGTGCCGGATGCACGCGTCCGGGATTCAGGCGACGATGCTCTTCCCGTTTCCGGCGCCGTGAATCCTGCAGCGGTTGTTCCGGCACCTGTTATCAGGACGGGCGATCTCGCCGTCGCGGCAGGCGAGGTCGCGTCCATCGGCACTGGCGGAGGATGGCGGACACGGGTCATACCGGCGAGGTGGAGCTGCTGCGGCGCAGCGCAGCGGGCGACAGCGGTGCGTTCGAGGCGTTCGTCGCGCTGCATCAGGCCGCGGTCTTCCGCTTCCTCCGTGCATCCACGGCGGATGCGGCGGACGCGGAAGATGCGCTGCAGGAGACGTTCGTCGCCGCCTGGCGCAGTAGCGCGAACTACCGGGGTGATGCGCCGCCGCGCGCGTGGATCCTCGGCATTGCGCGCAACGCGGCGCGCCACGCCCGCCGTCGCCGCGCCGGCGAGCCCGCCGATTTCGTGTCGCTCGATGATCTGGGCCTCGATGCCGGCTGGGGCGCGGAAGATCCCGAGCAGGCGCTGTCCGCGACCTTGCGCCGCGAGGCGTTGCAGGCAGCACTGGCACGGCTGCCCGCATCAGACCGCGAGATCCTCGTGCTGCGCGAACTGGAAGAGCTGGACGGCGCGAGCGTCGCCGCGATGCTCGGCCTGACCGTCGCGGCCATGAAGAGCCGGCTGCATCGGGCGCGACTGCGGCTGGCCGCGGAAGTCCGCAAGGAAAGGGAGTATGCCTGAGCTGGATCGGCTGGTGGCGGGCGTGCGCTGCCGCGAGGTGCTGGCAGCACTGTCCTCGTACGTCGACGGCGAGCTGTCGGCGGCACGCGTGCAGCAGCTCGAGGCGCACGTCCGCGGCTGCGACTGGTGCGAGCGCTTCGGCGGCGAGTTCGCCGACATCATGCGCACGTTCCGCGCCTCGCTGCGGGAAGCGGACGCGCTCGATGCCGACGTAGAGCAGCGTCTGCGCGAACGCCTGCGCGCGGCTGTGGCGCGCAACGATCCATGACAGGCCGTTAGCAGGCTTCCCGGAACCTCGCCCCGCCCAGGGCGCCTGTCCTGGGGAACCGCTCGCCCCGCACGGAGCACCACTCGGCCCGCACCGGACGCCACCCGGGCCCCCTGCGCTTGGTGGCACGAAGGGGAATCCCGCATTGTCGCGGCCGGAAGTTGCGACGCAGCCGCCCCACAACTTCCATTTGCACCGTGCAATGTCCCCGAGCCAGGAGACTCACGTGATTCGTCTGCTGCCGATGGATCTGCGCGCCGCGCTGCGTGCGTTCTGGAAGAGCCCCGGCTTCGCGCTGCTGGGCATAGGCACCCTGGCCATCGGCATCGGCGCGAACAGCGCGATCTTCTCGGTGATCAATGGCGTGCTGCTGCGCCCGTTCCCGGTGCGCGACGAGAGCACGCTGGTGCGCGTGACGGCCGACATGCCGGGCATTGGGATTCGCGATGCCGGCCTCGCGCCACTCGAGCTGTTCGACATGCGCGACGATCCCGGACTGTTCTCGGGCATCAGCGGTGTGTACCCGATCGACGCGAACCTGACGGGCGGCAACGAGCCGGAGCGTGTCGAGGCGCTGCTCGTCGACATCAACTACTTCGACCTGCTGGGCGCCAGGGCGGAAATCGGACGCACGTTCCAGCCGAGCGACTACGTGCCGGGCATTGGCCTGACTGCCGTGATCAGCGATGCACTGTGGAAGCGGCGCTTCGGCGGCGATCCCGCCGTGATCGGTCGCAAGATCAGGATCGACGAAGATCTGTTCACCATCATTGGCGTCATGCCGGCGGACTTCTGGCACCCGGGCCAGACGCTGCGCGGCAGTGTCGAGCTGTGGGCGAATGCGGGCTGGTCCGATCAGCCGTTTGGTCCGCGGTGTGTACGGCGTCGTCGCATACAGTGCGGTGCAGCGCGTACCGGAGATCGGCCTGCGCATCGCGCTGGGCGCCAATCGCTGGTCCGTGATCCGCCTCGTCATGCGCCAGGGCACGGCACTCATGGTGGCGGGCACCGGCATCGGGCTGGCCGGCGCACTGCTGCTCACGCGACTGCTGCGCTTCATGCTGTTCGGCGTGAGTCCGACGGATGTGCTGTCACTGGCTGCCGTGAGTGTGCTGCTGCTCGGCGCGGGCGTTGCCGCGTCTGGCCTGCCCAGCTGGCGCGCGGCCCGCATCGACCCGGCGTCCGCGCTGTGGCAGCGCTGACTCCGTCCTACAACACCGCAGGTCAGCGCAGCCAGGCATCAGAAGCGGAACATGGGCAGTGGATTCAGCAGGTGGCGCAGCAGCCTTGAAAAGTCAGCTGCACCACCTGCCTGTGGAAGCCGGCATCGGGGAAGGCCGCGAACCCTTCACGCGGGAAGGCGCGCGGCAGACCGAACGACATGACGCCCTCGTCACATCGATCCAGTCCGCTTCGCGGGAGCGCTCGACTGCATTGTCCGCGCCGGTCGCATACCGCGTGATCTTGTGATGGTGATGAATCATGGCGACGACGTCGTCTCCCATTCCGGGTTCTTCGATTCGGCCAGCCACGACCGGGTCGCCGGCCGTCAGTAACGGGAGAATACCGCAGCCGGTGGCTGGCCTGCGTCTCTCCGTCAACCAGTCCTCCCATACTTCTTTCGGGGAAGCGGACTCGATGTCGCCAAACTCCTCCCTCGCCTGCAGCTGCGCCGCCTCGGGACTCGAGCCTTCCGCGAAAAGGTCCGCTGTCCGCGCGTCGATGTGGAACTGCAGCTCGGCGTCGACATCACGCGCGATCGCGTCGCGCGAGCGCCCCGGGAATCGGAACAGCCTGGGTCGCCTCGATGCCATCCAAGTTCTCAAGCCGGACTCAGCACGCGCGTCACCGCGTCCGCGTAGCGCTGCCAGACAGCGGACTCCGAACGGAGCCGCCTGCGGCCCTCCGGCGTCAGCTCATAGAACCCGGCGCGCCGGTTGTTCTCGGAGAGCCCCCACGACGCGACGACCAGCTTGCGCTGCTCGAGACGATGCAGCGCCTGGTACAACGCCGGCCATCCACGGCGAGCGCACCCCCGCTGCGCTGGTCCAGCCAGCGCGAGATCGCATACCCGTGCATTGATTCCGCCGCCAGCGCCCGCAGGATCAGGACATCGACCGTGCTCAGCAGCAATTCGGAAGGTGTCGTTTTCATCTCTCCACTCACCCGGTGAGTGGAAAAGATGCGACGAAACCGTGCGGGCACAACCGATGCGGACGGTGATGCGTGGGCCGCTGTGAGGGCTTCACCGAGCAGCTCCGACGGCGTTGTGCGGAGGCTCGATCGCGGGTGCCAGGTGCCCGGGCTCCGGCCAGCCTGCTGTGGCCGCGCACTCGCGGGCAGTGCATTGTGCTGACTGCGCGCTGATTCCGTGGCCCGTCCGGTGCAAGGCGGAGACGGCTGCTGCGGCTCCTGGCGTCACTGTCGAGGCCACTGCCACTGAGCCCTTCCGCTTTCGGAACCGCGTCGTGCGCTGTATCTCGAAAACGGGGAATCCGGCGCCGTCGCGCGCGGGCGGCGCGCCTGTCGACTGACGCGCGCGCGGACACCGACTTGCGTCGTCGCAGGAACGCATCTGCGAATACGCAGCAGCAGTGCCTGCACGAACGATCTGCGCATCCATGTAACCGAGGCCTCCATGAAGACGCGTCTTGCCACTGTCGCCATCTCTCTCCTGGTCCTCTTCATCCCGGGCCGCGTCGACGCACAAAAGAAAGGGCCAGCGAAACCGGCGGCACAGCCAACGGTGCCCGCCGCACTCCCGCGACAGCCGGTCGCCTTCGACAGTCTCCAGTACCGGCTGGTCGGCCCGTTCCAGGGCGGGCGGGTCAGCCGCGTGCAGGGCATTGCGGGCGATCCAACCACGTATTACGCCGCCAGCGCATCGGGCGGCGTGTGGCGCTCACAGGACGGCGGGCTCACCTGGAAACCGATCTTCGACGACCAGCCCATCTCGTCCATTGGCGCGATCGCCGTCGCGCCGTCCGACCCGAACGTCATCTACGTCGGGTCGGGCGAGGCCAACATTCGCGGGAATGTGGCGGCAGGGAATGGCATTTACCGGTCGCTGGATGCGGGCAAGACCTGGACGCACGTGTGGACGCAGGAAGGCCAGATCGGCCGCATCGTGGTGCACCCGCGCGATGCCAACACGGCGTTTGCCGCGGTGCTGGGTCACGCCTTCGGCCCCAATCCGGAGCGCGGCGTGTATCGCACCATCGACGGCGGCCGGACCTGGCAGCAGGTCCTGGAGAAGGACCCGGACACGGGCGCAGCCGACGTCGCCCTCGATCCGTCCAATCCTAACATCGTATTTGCGACGCTGTGGCAGACCCGGCGCCGGCCCTGGGAGCTGGTGGACGGCGGGCCGGGCAGCGGGCTCTGGATGTCACGCGATGCGGGCGACACCTGGACGCAGTTGACGGGCAAGGGCCTGCCGGCCGGCGTGTGGGGCCGGAGCGGCGTGGCCGTGGCGCCGTCCGACGGCCGCCGCGTCTACGCGATCATCGAGGCAGACAGTGGCGGACTGTTCCGCTCCGACGATGGCGGCGACAGCTGGAACCGCATCAGTCCCTCGCACCTGCTGACGCAGCGCACGTGGTATTACGCCTCGCTGACCGTGAACCCGCAGAACGCGGACGAAGTCTGGTTCCCGCAGGTGCCGCTGGTGCACACGATCGACGGCGGGCGCACGCTCACCATCGTGAAGGAAGCGCCGCACGGCGACAATCACGACGCCTGGATCGATCCCGATAATCCCAGGCGCATCATCGTGGGCCACGACGGTGGCGTCAGCATCAGCGTGGATGGCGGCGAGTCCTGGTACTGGCCGCCCATGCCGCTGGGCCAGCTCTATCACGTGGCGACGGACTCCCGTGTGCCCTACGACGTGCAGGGCGCGCAACAGGACATTGGCACGGCACAGGGACCCAGCAACAGCCTGAAGGGCGGCGGCATCACGGCCGGCGACTGGCACGATGTGGGTGGCGGCGAGGCGGGCTTCGTGGTGTCGCGCACGGACGATCCCAACATCGTGTTTGCGGGCGAGTACCTGGGCATCATCACGCGCTGGGATGGCCAGACCGGCAGTGCGCGCAACATCAGCGCCTGGCCCGAGAATCCCAGCGGCCACGGCGACATCGACGCGAAGTACCGCTTTCAGTGGACCGCCCCCATTGCCGCCTCGCCGCATGATCCGAACGTCATCTATCACGCGGCCAATGTGCTGTTCCGCACGCGCGATGGCGGACAGACGTGGCAGGCCATCAGTCCGGATCTCACGCGCAACGACAAGTCGAAGCAGAAATGGTCGGGTGGCCCCATCAATGGCGACAACACCGGCGTCGAGTACTACGGCACCATCTTCGCCGTCGCCGAGTCGCCACTGCAGGCGGGACTCATCTGGGCGGGCAGCGACGACGGCCTCGTGCACATCACACGCGACGGCGGCGGCACCTGGACCGACGTCACGAAGGCCATGCCCGGTTTTCCGGAGTGGGGTACGGTCAGTCTGATCGAGGCATCGCCTTTCGATGCGGGCACCGCGTACATCGTCGTGGACGCGCACCGGCTCGACGACATGCACCCCTGGCTCTATCGCACCACGGATTACGGGAAGTCGTTCACGCGTCTCGACGGCGGGCTGCCGCAGGACGTGTACCTGCACGCACTGCGCGCCGACCCGACGCGGCGAGGCATACTGTACCTGGGGACGGAGCGCGGCGTGATGTACTCGGCCGATGAGGGCCGCACGTGGCGGCCGCTCAAACTCAATCTGCCGACTGTGGCCGTGCACGACCTGGTCGTGAAGGACAACGATCTCGTGCTGGCGACGCACGGCCGCGGCATCTGGATCCTCGATGACCTCACGCCCGTGCGCATGTGGAGCGACTCGCTGGCTGCTAACGACATGTTCCTGTTTCCGCCGCAGCCTGCGATCGAATGGCGGCTGGCGGGTGGCACCGGAGAGAAGCCGGCCGGCGACAATCCGCCGGCCGGCGCGATCGTCAATTACTGGCTGAAGTCGAAGCCGGCGGGCGAAGTCACGCTCGAGGTGCTGGATGCGCAGGGCAGCGTCGTACGCAGACTGAGCAGCGTCGCGAAACCGAAGGATGGCCATTCCGAGGATGAAGAAGAACCGAAGCCGGACCTGAAGACGGACTCGGCGCGCATCCAGCGCGCGGTGTGGGACCTGCGGCTCGAAGGCGCGCAGCGCATCCACAATGCGATGATCGATACCGGCGATCCGGCTGTGGGGCCATGGGCGCCGCCCGGCACGTACACACTGCGGCTCACGGTCGCGGGCACGAGCATGACGGCGCAGCTCGTGGTACGCGCCGATCCGCGCGTGAGCGCGAGCGATGCGGACCGCGCGGCGCAGCAGGCGCTGGGCCGTGAACTGAAAGCCGCGCTGGATCAGCTGGCCGATGCGGTGGCGCAGGTGAAAGACATCCGCCAGCAGCTGCGCGACCGCAGTGCGGCCGTGAAGGACCGCGCCGACGCGGCGCCGCTGCGCGCCCGCGCGGACACGCTCATCGCCCGCCTCGATTCATTGGAAAAACGGATGCACAACCCCGATGCCACCGTGACGTACGATATCCTGGCGAAAGGCTCGCAGCTCTATTCCCGTCTGACACCCCTTTACAACTGGGTCACCGATGGCGACGGCGCGCCCACGCAGGGCATGCGCCAGGTGTGGGTCGAGCAGCAGCAGGAGCTGCAGGTCGATCTGGCGCAGCTCCAGACACTGATCACCACCGATCTCGCGTCCATCAATGCGCTGGCCCAGCGCCTGGGGGTCCCGTTCGTGGTGACGAAAGCGGGGCGGCCGATTTCATAGTTCACGGACCGTCTTGGCATTCTTGGGTTGCGCCACGCCCTGCCATGCCGCATACCCACGCACGCATGGGTGCCCCGTTTTCATGCGTGTGCGGGCCTCACGCATGCCCGGAGCGGCTGAAAGGAAAGAACGCCAAGACGGTCCGTACGCGACAACGAAGGACGCTGAGCGGTCCGATAGTTGCGCCCTGCGCAAGGCATGAGGTTCCGGGGCGGGACTCTGGCCTTGTGCGCGCTGTCGCTGAACATGGGCGGCTGCGACGGGGGCCGCCCGGCAGGCACGCATGACCGGTCCCAACCGATCGCGCCGCTGCCTGCGCCCGTCACGTCTCCGGCCGAGGCGTCCGCGCGCGACACGGTCGTGGCGATCGCCATGCGCAACGTCCTGTTCCGCATCGACGACGAGACTCGCCTGCACGTGCACCGCCTGCAGGGCCACGTGCGTGATCTCACCGGCCGCCACATTGTGGCACTCGATGATCCCGCGCACATGGAGCTGGACATCACATTGGGAGAGATCGGTCTGACCGCAGACGACCTGACACGGTTGCTCAACCGCTACGCCTTCGGTTACCCAGGCGCCCCGCTGCGCCACCTGAAGGTGCGGATCCAAGGCGACCACATCGTCCAGACGGGCAGCCTGCACAAGGTGGTGAACCTGCGTTTCCGCATTTCTGCACAACTTGGTGTTAGCAATGATGGCCGCATCCGCGCGCATCCCACGGACATCCGCATTCTCGGCATTGACAGCGACGGACTGCTGCGGCGGCTGGGCCTCCACCTGGCCAGCCTGGTCGACCTGCGCCACGCGCCCGGTGCCAGCCTGGATGGCAACGACATCCTGCTGGATCCAACGCAGTTCCTGCCGCCGCCTGTGCTGCACGGCCGCTTGACGGAGGTACGGATCGAAGGCGACGAAGTGCTTCAGGTCTTCGGCGCGCCGGACGCGCCCGCTGTTCCGGATCCGCCGCTCCCGGTTGCCGCGCGTAATTACGTGTTATTGCGCGGCGGCACGCTGCGCTTCGGCAAGCTCTACATGGTGCAGGCCGAGCTGCAGGCCATTGACGCCGACCCCGCCGATGGCTTCGACTTCTACCTGAAGCGTTATCACCTGCAGCTGACGGCCGGATACCACACCACACTGCCTGACTACGGACTGGTTGCCGTGGTGCCCGACTGGGACGACCTCGGCACGCTTCGCGGCCAACCGCTCCCGGCCGCTGTTGCGGCGGGCAAGGCGCACCCGCATCGCGCCAGGCACTGACGTGGAACGCACGCGTGCGGAGCGAGGGTTCCGGTGGACGCCCGTTGGCGATATACAGCCTCGGACCGTCCTGGCATTCTTGGGTTCCGCCACAATCAGCCATGCCAGAAGCCCCCCTGCAAATGATCGCCCCGTTTTCCTGCGCGCCTGGGTCACGCCCATGCGGGTCCCGGCCAGAAGGAAAGAATGCAGACGGTCCGTAAGCTGTGCACCCCTGGGTCCCGGCCAGAAGGAAAGAATGCCAAGATGGTCCGTACGCTGTGCACCCCTGCGCGTCCCGGCCGAAAGGAAAGAACGCCAGGACGTGTCCGTACGCCGGCATTGCAACTGGCGCTATCTGCCAGTGCGCGTAAACTTTGGCGACATGCCTGCCCCGCTGCTCCTTCTGACCATGGTGCTGGCCCAGGCGCCCGGCACCGCGCGACCGCCCGCGCCGGCCCAGGCCACGGAGCCGCTCCATTATGTCTGCACACGCGCCGTGAATCCGCCCAGCATTGATGGCAGCCTCGACGATGCGGCATGGCAGGCGGCGGCGTGGTCCGAGTCGTTCGTGGACATTGAAGGGAGTGCGCAGCCGCGGCCGCCTCTGCGCACGCGCATGAAGCTGTTATGGGACGATCGCTACCTCTACGTCGCGGGTGAGCTGGAAGAGCCTGATGTGTGGGGCACACTGACGCAGCGCGATGCGGTGATCTTCCAGGACAACGACTTCGAGTTGTTCATCGATCCCGACGCGGACACGCACGACTACTACGAGCTGGAGATCAACGCGCTGGGCACAGTGTGGGATCTCTTTCTGGTCAAGCCGTATCGCGATGGTGGACCGCCGCTGCACGGGTGGGACATTGCGGGACTGCGTTCTGCGGTGCGCGTGCAGGGCACGCTGAACAGGCCCGGTGATCGCGATCGTGGCTGGACCGTCGAGCTGGCGCTGCCGTGGAGTGCGCTCTCCGAAGCGGCGCCGGAGCGCCGTGCACCGCGAGCCGGCGAGTACTGGCGCATCAACTTCTCGCGCGTCGAATGGGATGTCGATGTACGCGCCAGCGGCTACGCGAAGCGTACGGATGCACGCACCGGCAAGGCCCTGCCCGAACACAACTGGGTGTGGTCGCCGCAGGGCGTGATCGACATGCACCGTCCCGAGCTCTGGGGCATCGTGCAGTTCAGCGCTGCGACAGCGGGCAGCCCCGCCGTCGCCTGGACGCCGCCGCCCGATGAAGCGGTGCGCCGCGCGCTGCGCCGCGTGTATCTGGCCGAGTACGCGTGGTTTCGCGAACACGATGGTTACACCACAGACCTGGCTGCGCTGGGTCTCGACGGTGGTGACTGGAAAGCACCGCGCGCTTTCGAGATTCAGGCGGGCAGCGACTTCTTCGTCGCACGCGCGGCCGGGCTGGCTGCCGGCAGCACCTGGCACATCCGCGATGATGGCCGCATTTGGCGCACGACGCGCGCGCGGTAGCGAATGGCGACCGCCCGCGCGACCCGGCCATTCGGCGTACCGCCCCGCGATCGTGGAGGCAGGCGATGACGCCCATGTCGGCAGACACGGATCGTTACCCGCAAACCGTCACTGACGGTTTGGCGAAGTTCTCGCGCCGCGCCTTCCTCGCCAGTGCTGCAAGCGCGCTGTTAGTCACACGGCGGGGCGATCCCTGCTCGACCGACGGGTGCCCCGGGCCCGGGCTGCGCGTGCTCGCCCGCGCTCCCGACGGCGCACACAACCGGGGCCGCACACCTCAGGTACAGACGACACGCCCCGCCTTGCGCTGCCGCACCACTGGACGTGGGTGCGCGCGGGTGGGCAGCGCAGTGCGGCCGAGTGGCAGGACCGGTTCGCGCAGCTGCGCGCCATTGGCGTCGGTGGCGTGCTCGTCGCGGATGGCGACATCGCCGTTCTGTCCGCCGCCGCGCGCGCCGCGGGGCTCCAGTTCCACCGCTGGATCTGGACGCTGAACCGCAGCGGTGACGCGCTGGTGAAACAGCAGCATCCGGAGTGGTTCACCATCAGCCGCAGCGGCGAGTCCAGCCTGACGAAACCGCCTTATGTGAGCTACTACCAGTGGCTCTGCCCGACACGGCCAGAAGTGCGCGCGTACCTGCGCGGCGTGGTGGACGCACTGGCGCGCGATGCGGCGGTGGATGGCGTGCATCTCGATTACGTCCGACACTCCGACGTCATCCTTCCCGTCGGGCTGTGGCCGAAGTACAACCTCGTGCAGGATCGGGAGTACCCGCAGTTCGACTTCTGCTACTGCGCTGTTTGCCGCGCTGCATTCCGCGCACAGACTGGTCGTGATCCGCTGAAGCTGGCCGATCCCACCGCGGATGCCGACTGGCGTGAGTTCCGCTGGAACAGCGTAACCGGTCTCGTGCGCGTGCTGGCCGAGGCCGTGCACGCGCGCAGCAAGCCCATCAGCGCCGCCGTATTTCCCACGCCCACCATCGCGCGCCAGCTGGTGCGCCAGGCGTGGGAGCAGTGGCCGGTCGACACGGTGTTTCCCATGCTGTACCACGGCTTCTACAACGAAGGCCTGGACTGGATCGGCACGGGCGTGAAGGAAGGCGTCGCCGCGCTGTCGCAGGACACGCCCTTGCACGCGGGGCTCTACCTGCCGGATCTGAATCCCGATCAGCTCGCCAGCGCCATTGGTATTGCCCGTCAGGCCGGCGCCGCGGGCGTCAGTGTGTTCGAGATGAATGCGCTGACGCCGGCCCATCGCGAAGCGTTCGCAAGGGCGACGGTCGCACGCGGCAACTCGTGAGCCCCGATCCCGTCGCAGCCGCAGCACCCGAGCCCGCGCAACGCGGCACCGCGCTGGCGCTGGCGCTTGCTGCCACGGTCATCGCCATTGTCGCAGTGCAGTGGGAATGGCCGGTCCGCACGCTGGGTCCTGCACTGCGGCAGGTCCTGCCCCTCCGTCATGCGACGCTGCACTCGCTCGTCCTGCTCGCGCTCGGACTGGCTCTCACGCTGCCGGCGCCCCGCCGCCAGGGTCTGCGCATCGGCAGCATCCGCGCGCACTGGAAGGGCGTGCTGCTCGTCTGTGGTCTGCCTGTGCTGCTGGCCGCGCTCGTGTATCCGCAGCTGCACGAACGACCGTTCGCGGGGGCCAGCGCGGAGATGTGGCTGCTCTCGCCTCTGGCGCAGGACCTGGTGTTCATGGGCTTCGTGTATGGCCGGCTGGAGGTCGCCTTCCCCGCATACGTTCTGCCCCGGCTGCGCGTCCGACGCGCACTCCTCGCCGGCGCCGTGTGCTTCGCGACGTGGCACCTGCCCAACCTGCTGAGCAGCATGTCCACCGGATGGCTCGTCTTCCAGCTGGGCTACACAGCGGCCGGCTTCGTGCTGACCGGACTGTCCCGGCAATGGACGGGTAGCATCGCGTACGTGACGTTGTCGCACATGGCCGTCAATTTCGTGGCGTGGTACGCGCACTGAGCCGTGTGCAGCCGTTGCGGCCGCGACGCTCGGTGCGGCGGCAACACGCGCGACCGACCGTGGTGCAAGCCCGGCAAATGCCTGCCAGCACTGGACTTTGGGAATCGCGGACGGCAGAATGACCGGCCTGTCATGGGGTCGCCTGGACTGCCCGGGCTGGTACTGCTCTTGCTTGAGTCCGCGCATCACACGGCTTGAGGAAACCCTGGTGGAGGCTGCTTGACGACGGAAACGGTACCACCGACGCTCCCGCCTCCCGAGACGTCCATCGACTCACAACGGAAGCTCGATCGCTCCATCGTCCACGGTGTTGCCTGGACGGGGGGATGAAGTGGGCCACGCAGATCCTGACGTGGGCCTCCACGCTGATCATCGCGCGCATCCTGACGCCGGCCGACTTCGGCCTGATGGGGATGGCGCAGCTGTATCTCGGCTTCGTGCAGATGGTGAGCGAGTTCGGTCTGGGCGCCTCGATCATTCACGACCATGCCCTGCGCCGCGAGCAGATCGCGCAGCTGGGTGGCGTTTCGATTCTCATGGGCCTCGGCATATGGGGCCTGTCCTGGATCGCGGCGGTTCCGGTTTCCTGGGTTTTCGGCGAGCCCGGTGTGCGCCCGATCATCGGCATTCTCGGTGTCACCTTCGTCACCATGGGCTTCCGCGTAGTGCCGCGCTCGCTCATGGTGCGCGATTTCCAGTTCAAACGCGTGGCCGCAGTCGACGTCTGCGAAGCCATCGTCACCACCATTGTCACGCTGACGCTCGCGTTTCTCGGTTATCGCTACTGGTCGCTCGTGTGGGGCGCGATCGCGGGCAGCCTGGCCGGCACACTGCTGGCACTGTTCTGGCGAGCCCACGTGCTGCGGTGGCCCTCCGATCTGCGCACCATTTCGCACACCGTGAAATTCGGCGGACACATTGTCGTGTCGCGCATCAGCTGGTACCTGTACAGCAACGCGGACTTTGCCGTCGTCGGCCGGTCGCTCGGCAAGGCGGTGCTGGGTGCGTACACGTTCGGCTGGAGCCTCGCCAGCATTCCGGTGAACCGCATCAGTGCGATGGTTGGGCAGGTCACGCCGTCCGTGTTCTCCAAGGTCAAGCATGACAAGGCTGCGCTGCGCCGCTATCTGCTGCGGCTGAGCGAGGGGCTCGCGTTTCTGACGTTCCCGCTCGCGGTGGGCATTGCGCTGGTCGCCGAGGATTTCGTGCTGGCTGCACTGGGCGAGAAATGGCGAGGCGCAATTGTGCCGCTGCGACTGCTGGCACTCAGCGCTGCAGTCCGCTCGATCAGCACGCTGTTTCCGCAATTGCTCAACTACACCGGCCGCTCCCGCGAGCAGATGCGCTTCGCGCTGCTCGCACTCGCCGTGCTGCCGCCGGCGTTCTGGATCGGGGCGCACTGGTTCGGCACGCTCGGTGTGGGCGTCGCCTGGCTGGTCGGCTACACGCTGGTGATTCTGCCCGGCCTGTTCGTCGCCCTCGACATCACGGGCATGGCGCTGGGTGAGTACCTGGGCGCACTGTGGCCCGCCACGCTGGGATCGATCGTAATGGCCGCCGCGATTCTGCTCGAGCGTGCGTTCCTGCCGCAGCCGCAGATCCGGCTCGTCAGGCTGGGCTTCGAAGCCGCGCTTGGCGCGGCCGTCTATGCCGGCTTCATGCTCTCCACCTACCGCCCGCGCATCATGAAGACCGTGAACCTCGTGCGCGAAATGCGCGGCCGGGCATAGCACGCATGGACGTTCCGCCATTCTTCCTGGTCGGCTTCCAGCGCAGTGGCACCACGCTCCTGCGCATGATGCTGGACAGTCACCCGCTGATCGCGATTCCGCTGGATACGACGGGCCTGTGGGATCGCTACGCGCAGAAGCTGGGCGATTATGGTGATCTGACGCAGTCCGCGAACCGCGGGCGGCTGGTGGACGATCTGCTGCAGGAAGAACGCATCACGCTCTGGCAGACGCCGCTCACGGCCGGCTGCATACTCGAACTGTGGCAGCGACCCGGCTATCCCGGTGTTATCGAAGCGTTCTACCGGGCCTACGCGCAGGCGCGCGGCAAGCCGATATGGGCCGACAAGGAGCCCGGCAACATGACGCGCATCCCGCAGCTGAACCGCTGGTTCCCGGGGTGCCGCATCATCCACATCATCCGGGATGGCCGCGACGCCTGCATGTCACAGAAGAAGCAGAAGGAATTCGGCTTCGACGACGTGCTGCCCTGCGCCACCGCGTGGCGCGAACAGGTGTGGTGGGTCCGCTCCATGGGCGAGCTGCTGGGACCCGACCGCTACTGCGAGATTCTGTACGAGCGGCTGGTCGAGACTCCCGAACCCGTGCTGCGCCGGGTGTGCGCCTTCGTGGGCGTGCCCTTCGACCCCGCCATGCTGCAGTATCATTGCCGCACCGCGGAATCGATTCCCGACTCCAAGCGCCACATTTGGCCACTCATTGGCGAGCCGCCGCAGAAGGATCGCGTGGCCGCGTGGAAACGCGAGATGTCGCCCGGCCTGCGGCTCTCGTTCGAAAAGCGCGCCGGCGACGTGCTGCGCGCGCTCGGGTACGAAACGCTGGCCGGCCATCCCAGCGGCGGTTACGCGGAGGAAGTGAAGAGTTTCGCGCGTCAGGCCTTCACCGCCATCCGCCGCCGCCTCTCCCGTTAGCACGCCCGTCAGCGGATCCACTGCGTACCGGACCGGTCCGCGGCGCCCATGGGTGAGGGCGCGCCGTCGCGATCCCGCCGGTCACTGTGAAGCGAACCGTTCCCGTCCGTGCTTCCGCTTGCTGCGCATCACGCCAGCACGAAGGACGCCGGCAGCTCGCCGGTCCAGCGACCGGTCACCACGTCGTGGCGCATGAGGGCGTCCGCGAAGTATTTCGTGGCCCAGTTCAGCAGCTCGTGGCGGCCGTAGTCGCCTGTTAGGGGTGCCGAGCCCTTGATGCCGCCGTGCAGCCCGGGGTCGCGGCTCTCCCGGTTCTGTGTGGAGGCGACGAAGCGGATCACGTTCGCGACGGGATCGAGCCAGCTGCGGTCGCCGGTGATGGTGAACAGCCGCATCCAGTTGTTCGCCATTTGTACTTCGCCGGTGAGGCAGCTCCATGACGCCGCGCCCGACCAGTCCTGGTTGAAGCGACCCGCCAGCCAGCCGTCGCTGCGCACCTGCCGCGCGATAGCGCGTGCGGCGAGGCTCGCGCTGTCGAGGAGTGCGTCGTCGCCCAGTACCCGCCCGCCTTCCAGCAGCCCGCGCACGGTGTAGGCCAGTGTGTGCAGCAGCGGCCGTACCGGGTCGGAGAGGCAGCACTTCGGAAACCAGCCGTCCGGGTGCTGCATGCCCGCGACCGCGAGCAGGTTGCGGTGCGCGCCCTCGCGCATGGCCGCGCTGTCCAGGCGGGCGCCCGCTTCCGCCAGTCCCCAGGCGGCGCGCGCGTTGTAGAGCGTGGTGTCCTTGCGCGCAAACTCCGAGTTACCCTTGCGCCAGTGGCCGTCCTCGTCCTGCACGGAGATCATGTATTCGCCCGCGCGGCGGGCCGCATTGGCGAAGCGCGCATCACCGGTTTCGTCGAACGCCGCCAGCCAGCCCAGCATTACCTGGCCCGTGTTGAAGATCGCAGGCGAGCGCCCCTGACCGATGACGCCACCCTGCACCGCGCCATTGGGCAGCTGGATGGCGGCCTCCCACGCCGCCGCGCGCAGCGCGCGCTGCGCCAGCTCGGGCCGGTTCAGGCGACGGGCCGCGGCCAGCATTGTGGGGATGATATAACCCGTGGTTTCCGGATAGGACGGCTGCCAGCCCTGCCCGCCGAATTGCGGGTTGTACGCCAGACTGTAGCCGCGCGCGAAGCCGTCATTGGGTGTGCCATCCTGGGCGCGCACCAGCCAGTCCACGGCGGCAACGAGATGCGGCTCGTGCTCCGACTCCACGGCAAAGCCGCTGCGCTCGCGTGCGATTTCCGCGCGCAACAGGGGATTCGCGAACGGCACAGCACGGAGCAGGCGTGCACGTCCGCGCAGGGACCTGAGAACTCGCATGAGCATGAGGCGGCCAAAAGAAGGGGAGCGCGGGTTCCCCCGCAAGTGTCGGCTGGCGCGCCGCTCAGGCTGCAGTCACACGACCGGCGCGCCGGAGGCCGCTGCACTGCGCATGCTTCAGCGGCTGCTGGCGTTACCCAGCGCACCGAGAACAAGCGCGACCAGCTCGTCGAAGTACGGCTGATCGCCGCCCGGACTGGGACCCTGTCGCACGACGACGAGATCGCGCGATGGTATGACCATCGTCGTCTGACCCATGTAGCCGGCCGCCCAGTACGCATCCTCGGGCACGTGCGGCATCGCCCCGCCACGGTTGAGCCAGAAGAGTCCGCCGTAGCCGCGTGACGGATCGCCCGGCGCGGGCGTCGCCACGAATCGGGTCCAGCCTTCCGGCAGCAGCCGCTGGCCCTGCCAGACACCATCGCGCAGGTACAGCAGGCCAATGCGCGCCCAGTCGCGCGTGCTGGCGTAGTCGAAGCCGGTGATGATGTAGTTGCCCCACGCATCCGTTTCCAGCACGGCATTGCGCACACCAATGCGGTCGAACAGCATGCGCTGTGGAAATGTCAGGTTAGACTGGCCCATGGCCTCCACCGTGCGGCGGGCTATGACCATGAGCGACAGCGGATCCGAATTGCGGTAGCGCCAGACCGTGCCGGGTGGAAAGCGCAGCGGCTGGTTGATGGCGTGCGCACCCACGTCCAGCGCATTGAAGTAGATGCGGAAATGCTCGTTGGCCGCTGTGTAGGAGGTGCGCGGATCGAGGCCGAAGTTGTCGAAGTCCAGTCCGCTCGACATGTGCATGAGGTCGGCAATGCGGATGTTGCGGCGGGGATCGCGCTCGCCCTGCCACTCGGCCAGCGGCGCCGGCTGGTCCAGGCGCAGGCGGCCCTGCTGTACCAGCACGCCGATGAGCGTGGCGCCAATGCTCTTGCCCTCCGACCAGCTGATCTGCGGCGTGTGCGCACCCCAGCCGGGCGCATAGCGCTCTGCAATGATGCGGCCATGATAGACCACCACGATGCCGCGCGTGTTCTGCGGCCGGCGCAGCGCCGCATCGTCGAAAGCCCAGTCCAGTGCGGCCTCGAGCTTCGTGCTGTCCGCATTCGGCGAAGCGGGCGCGTGCATTGCGATCGCCCATGGGCCAGTCCTGCGCCGCCGCGGCGGGCAGTGTCGAGCGCAGCGCCACGGGCTGGAAAAACACGTCGTTATTGCCGGCGGGCAGGATCGCGCAGCCCTGATCCCCGGAATACTTCGCGCTGCGGCTGCCCGCCTGCGGGTCCGTGATCGTCACCGTGTGTGCTGCGCTGTCCACCGTGAAGCGGAAGTCGGCGCCCCAGCGGAACGCCGGGAAGCGCGCAATGTCTTCCGCCACCACCGCCTCGGGCGAGCGACGGTAGTCGCGGCCCACCACCCAGAGGCCGGCGCACAGGTGGTGCGCGCCGATGCCCAGCGCGTACCACGTCGCCAGACTGTCCGCCTGCGACAGGCGATCCTGCCCGCGTCCACCTCGCTGCGCCGCCAGCGGCGATGCCAGCGTGACGACAGCGAGCAGTGCGCGCAGGTTGATCGCCAGCGCCCGCGAGTAGAAGCGCGCGGCTGCACGTGGACACCGGGACCCGCAGGCGGACGGGCCAGTCGGCAGCTGTGCAGTCAACACGGTACCTTCGGTTCCGTCATGCGGCACCCCCTGCAAACCTTCGAAAGCGCGCACGCGAGGCGGCAGCGCAGCTGGAGTCCGGCGCAGGATGGGATGGTGGCGACCTGAACGCGGCATGCCGGCCGCCACCTGGCCAGACTCACGCATTTGGCGACAACGTTGCGCACCTCATGCTGTCCGGCAAGTTGCCTGGCCTCGAACAATGGCCGGGCAAAGCCTCGCGTTCTAGCTTGCGCAGCAGCATTGAAGGCGGCCGGATCCATCGCCGGATGGCACCGCGAATGCCGTCCGCATCCCGGGGCAGCGCCGGAAGCGTTCCCCGCGTTCCCGGAATTCGACGCACAGGAGCACGTCATGCAGTTCCCGCGAGATCTGCGTTATGCGCTGCGGCAGATGCGCCACGCGCCGCTGTTCACGCTGGCGGCCGCCGGGACGCTGGCCCTCGGTATCGGCGCGAACACCGCTGTTTTCAGTGTGGTGCGCGCCGTGCTGCTGCGCCCGCTCCCGTTCGCGCAGCCGGAACAGCTCTTCGTCGTGCATGAATTCCCCGTGGGGAATCCGACGGCGCCGTTCGACATCTCGTATCCGGATTACAGCGACCTGCGCGCCGCCAGCACCACGCTGGACGCGCTCAGCGCCTTTCCCACGACGCTGCCCCGGCAGATCCTCGAGATCGGCGACGACGCGCAGCCCGTGCACGCGGCCTGGGTGTCCGGCGACTTCTTCCGTCTGCTGGGCGCCACGGCCGCGCTCGGCCGCACGCTGGGCCCCGGCGATGATGTCGCCGGCGCACCGCCCGTCGCCGTGCTCTCGCACAACGCCTGGACCCGCCGCTTCGGTGCGGCCCGCGACATCACCAGCCGCACGCTGCGGCTGAACGGTACCACCTACAGCATCGTGGGCGTGATGCCACCCGGCCTCGATTATCCGCAGCACGCGGAAATCTGGACCGCGCTGCGCCCGCAGATCGATGCCTATGCGCAGAATCGCACGATCGGCTTCCTGCACGTGGTGGGACGCCTGCGCCCCGGCATTTCGCGCGCGGCTGCGGCCACCGAATCGGACGCCATTGCGCACCGGCTGTCCGAGCAGTATGCGCCGCCCAGCTTCCGAGCGGCAGCAAGGCTGCTGCCGCTCGGCGAGGAACTGCTGGGCCCGGCGAGGCCGGCGCTGCTGCTGCTGACCGCGGCGGCGCTGCTGGTGCTGTTCATCGCCTGCGCCAATGTCTCTAACCTGCTGTTGGCGCGCGGCGCGGCCAACCGGCGGCAGCTGGCGGTGCGCGCGGCGCTGGGCGCATCACGCGGCCGCCTGACGCGGCTGCTGCTCGCGGAATCGCTGGCCCTGGCCATCGTGGGCGGCGCGCTCGGCCTGTGGCTCGCCGCCATCGGCGTGGGCGCGCTGCGCAGCCTGCTGCCCGAAGAGCTGTATCGCGCCGATGCCGTGCGCGTGGATCCGCTCGTGCTGCTCTTCACCGCCGGCGTGGCGCTGCTCAGCGCCGTGCTGTTCGGACTCGTGCCCGCCCTGCGCAACAGCATGCAGCAGGACCTGATGCGCGTCGCATCAAGGGCGACGACAGGGGCTCCGACTCGCCGTCTCTCCCGCGCCATCATGGCCGCGCAGCTGGCCCTCGCCGTGGTCGTGCTGATTGCCGGTACACTCGTGGTGCGCAGCTTCATCCGCCTGAGCGATGTGAATGCCGGGTTCGACCGCCAGGGCACCGTCACACTCGAGCTGTTCGACCCGGACCCCCGCCCGGCCGGTCCCGCAGCCGTGGCCGCACTGTTCGACCGGCTCATCGAGCGCGCGAGCGCGCTGCCCGGTGTGGAGCACGCGGCCGGCGTGCTGCTGCGACCGCTCGAGGGGCCGGATGGCTACGACTATCCCTTCACCATCGAGAACCAGCCGGCGGACGCACAGTCGAAGAACCCCTACCTCAACTACGAGGCGATAACACCCGATTACTTCGCCACCATGGGAATTCCGCAGCTTACCGGTCGCGGCTTCACCCCCGCGGACAACGCCACTTCGCCGGGTGTGGTGGTCGTCAGCCGCGCCGTCGCCGAGCGCTTCTTCCCCCACCAGGACGCCACAGGCCGTCGCATCAAATGGGGCGGCCCTGACAGTCAGAGCCCGTGGCTGACCATCGTGGGCGTGGCCGGCGATGCGCGTTACCGCGACCTGCGTGACGTCTCGCTCAATGTGTACGTGCCCGGCACGCAGTCGCAGTGGCCGCTCAATCATCTCGTGGTGCACACCGCCGGCGAGGCCGGTGCGCTGGTGCCCGCGCTGCGGCAGGTCGTGCGCGAGGTTTCGCCGGCCGCGCGCGCCGTCAACATCGCGACCGTGAGCGACCTGATCAGCGCGTCGCTGCGCCGGCCGCGCTTCCACACCGTGCTGCTCGGCCTGTTCGCCGGGCTCGCCGTGGTCCTCGCCGCGCTCGGTATCTTCGGTGTGATCGGGTACCTCACCGCGCACCGCACCGCCGAAATGGGAGTGCGCATGGCGCTGGGCGCAGGGCGAGGCAATGTGCTGCGCCTGGTGCTGTCCAATGCGCTGCGTACGGCCCTGCTGGGCATTGGCGCCGGCCTTGGCGCAGCTTTCTTCGCCGTCCGCCTGCTGCGCAGCCTGCTCTACGATGTGGCCCCGCTGGACCCGCTCACCTTCGTTGCGGTGCCGCTGGCGCTGGCCGCATTGGCCCTCTTCGCCAGCTGGCTGCCCGCCCGCCGCGCTACCCGCGTGCACCCCGCCATCGCGCTCCGGACCGAGTAGACGGCGATCCGCCGCCGGGCATCCCCGCGCACACGCCTCCAGTGTGCCGGTCGCCATTCCCGGCGGCCGTGGCCCGGGCTGCCGGCCGCGACCCGATCCGGAAACGCGTTTCCGGGCAATTCGCAGAAAGTAGGCAGGACGCGAAGTAAAGAAATCGGCGATAATTGCCGAAGTTTGGCCATAGCAAGCAGATGGGGCCCCGGTTCAGGCGGGCCCTGCTCTTGCTCTCCCCGTAGTGGGTCGCACCCGAACAGGGGCTGTGCGGCTCTGCTGGACTGCCCGGGTCACGAGGGGCCGGGCAGCGCGTGTTTTTCAGGGGAGTCAGGCGGTTCTTCCGCTTGATCAGCACTGCCATGACGAAGTTCGCTTTTCGCGCCTGCCACGCGCGTCTGAGGGCAGGTACGCAGCGCGCACTGCGGCGGATGCACCGCCGTTTGCCGCGTGCCCGCGCACGGTCAGGCTTCACGCTGGTCGAGCTGCTCACGGCACTGACGATCTCGTACATCCTGGCCAGCATCGCGATCCCGCAGTTCCATGCGGTGATCGACGTGGCCAAGACGGCGCGCGCGGCGCACGAGCTGCGCACGATCAACGACGAGATCGCCTATTACGAAGCCACCTCGGGCAATCTGCCCGCAACGCTGGCGGACATCGGTCGCAACACGCTGCTCGATCCGTGGGGCAACCTCTACCAGTATCTGCCATTCCCGAAATGTCCGGGTGGTGGCTGCGCCCCGCCGGCCGGCTATCGCCAGGACCAGTTCGGCGCGCCGCTCAGCACCGACTATGACCTGTACAGCAACGGCATCGACGGCGCCTCGGCGCAGTCCATCACCATGGGCGCCAGCCGCGATGATGTGATTCGCGCCGCCGATGGCGGCTACATGGGCGTCGCCAGCAATTACTGAGGCGGCAGGGATCCGCAACCGGGACGCTTTCTAACGATCAGTTTGACGCAGACAGACGCAGACACTTCACCACGCACGAGGCAGGTTCGTCGACCCGCGTGACGCGGGCGGGGCCAGGGAGGCTGCATTGAACAGGAAATCGCTGTCGCTGACGATTGTCGCCGCCGCGCTGGGCATGGCGGCGGGTTGCAGCAGGGAGCCCGTGGCGCAGGAGCTGATCGGCTCATGGGCGACGGATGTACCGGCCTACAAGGATCGTGGATTCCGCATCACGGAAGACAGCCTCTTCCTGCAGACCAACGCTGCGGTAACCGAGCCTTACCGGATCAAGACCATCAGCAGCCACGAGGAATCCGGACGCGTGCGCTACGACATGAAGTACGAGAACGTGCTGCGCGCCTATGACATGCGCATCTACTACTATCCCACCGAAGGCGTGGTGCGCATGGCCAATCGCGAGAACATGATCTGGAAGAAGAAGACCTCCTGATCGAAGTTGCAGACGCCCGCCAGCCGCGTCGCGTACGCCGGCTGGCGGGCTTCGTTTTGCACCCACGTCACCCCACGCCTCACTCCTGGCGCAGCGCCTCCAGAGGATCCACCCGTGTGGCGCGCAGCGCGGGCAGGTAGCTGGCCAGCAGCGCCGTCGCGGTGAGGAACAGCGCGACACCCAGGAAGCTGAGCGGGTCCGTTGCCGACACACCGATCAGCAGACTGCCCACGACCCGCGTCAACGCAAGCGCACCCGCCAGGCCGATGGCGACACCGGTGCTGGCGAGCGCCAGTCCCTGGCCCAGCACCAGTCGCAGGATGTCCGCTCGCTGCGCGCCCAGTGCCACCCGCGCGCCGATCTCACGCGTACGCTGCGCCACACTGTAGTAGATCACGGCGTACACGCCGAGCGCGGCCAGGACCAGCGCGCTGATGCCGAAACTGCCGAACAGCAGACCCCACAGCACGTACATCCAGTAGCTGAGATAGCGCACCTCGTCCATCGTCCACACGTTGAAGAGCGGCAGTGACGGATCGGCCGCGTGCAGTGCGGTGCGCGCTTCGCCCGTGATCGCGGCGGGCAGCGCGCGCGTGCGCAGCAGCACGCCGTAATCGCGTGTTGGAGTGAAGCGATAGGGCAGGTACACGGTGGGTGGTGTGCGACGATTCTCGTCCAGCTTGACGGTGCGGATGTCGGGCGCCACGCCGATTACCGTGAACCAGGTGCGCGTCGCATCGCCGGCCAGCCGGAAACGCTGGCCCAGCGCGTTCCTGCCCGGCCAGAACTGCCTCGCCATCACGCGATTGATGACGGCGACGGGGACACTGTCGCGCGTTTCCTGTTCGCTGAACGCACGCCCGGACACCAGAGTCAGGCCCAACGTGCCGAACCAGTCGCCGGTAACACCGCAGTAGGCAATCGATCGCCGCGTATCGCCGGCATCGCCTTCGATCGTGATTTCGCCTTCCGCGCCGCCCTCGTCATCCAGCGGGATCAGGTCGGAAACCGCGGCGGCTTCCACGCCCGGCAATGCCTGCATCCGGCGCGCGATGTCCGCCACCACACGCGTGCGCGGCCCTGCGCTGTCATAGCGCGCACCCGGCAGATAGAAGCGCATGGTCATGATGCGGCTGGTATCATAGCCCAGCTCGGTTGCGCGAATGCCCACCCAGGTGCGCACGAAGAGAGCCGCGCCCACGAGCAGCACGAGCGCCAGCGCCACCTCCGCCACCACCATGGTGTGGCGCAACCGGTGCTGGCGTGGACCGCTGCCGCTGCCCTGCGTCCCCGTCCTGAGCGCCTCCTGCAACGGCACGCGCGCCGCCAGAAGCGCGGGCCCCAGACCGAACAGGATGCCGGTCGCGAGCGAAGCCAGGGCCGCGTAGCAGAACGTGGGCAGATCCAGCGACCAGTGCACGTAGTAGGGGAACGCGTCCGATGGTGGAATCGCTGCCGCGATCCAGCGCAGCGCCTGCCGGATGACAGGCAGCGCCACGACGCAGGCAAGCACCGCGAGCAGTACCGCTTCCGTGATGAGCTGTCGCGCGATGCGGTGCCGGCCCGCCCCGATCGCGGCGCGCACCGCGATCTCCCGCTGTCTGCCAATGGCACGCGTGAGCAGCAGGTTGGCGACATTCGCACACGCAATCAGCAGCAGGAACGTCGTTGCGCCCAGCATGGCCGCCGCTACGATCCGCTCATCGCTCCCCGTGATGCTGCCCTGCAGCGACCGCGCCTCGCCCATCCAGAGCGTATCCTGCGCATCACTCGCGGACCGGTACGCACGGTGCAGGCGACGCGCCAATTCCGTGACTTCGCGCGTCGCCTGCTGCACGCTGATACCGGGTTTGAGCCGGGCGATGGTGCTCAGCCCGCGCACGTCGCGGCGGTCCGCTGCCAGCTCCGGCGCCAGCGGGATCCACAACTCAGTGCTGCCGGGATACGCGAAGCCGGGCTCCAGCACACCCGCCACCGTGTAAGACACATTGTTGAGTGAGATCGCGCGACCTGTAATCGAGCGTTGGCCGCCAAACCGTCGTCGCCAGAGCGCATCGCTCAGCAGTACCACGTGCGGCGCGCCCGGCGCGTCGTCGCTAGCATCGAAGAGACGCCCGATCTGCGCCTGTGCGCCCAGCAGCGGGAAGAAGCCCGCCGATACCAGCCGCCCGGCGACGCGTTCCGGATCCTCGCCCTCCGTCAGCACCAGAACGCGACTCGTGTGCGCAGCCATCTCCGTGAAAGCATGCGCATTGCTCCGCCAGTCCGTGAACGCGGTCCATGAAAGCGTGGCGCGTCGGCCTGTGCCCGGCTCACGCTCGTACAGCGAGACCAGCTGCTCCGGGTGAGTGAAAGGCAGCGCGCGCAGCGCGATCGCGTGGAATACCGAGAACATTGTGGTATTCGTCGCGATGCCCAGCGCGAGACAGGCAACCACCACGATGGTGAACAACGGAGTACGGCGCAGCGCGCGGAACGCGTGGCGGACATCCCGTGCCAGCGCTTCGCCTGCTCGGGTCAATCCGGAAATGCGCTGCGGCTGAGTCACGAGACGGTCCTGTGCGACGACGCTGCCATTCTGGTGCGGGCCGGGTCCCAGCATGCCGGTTTCGGTGTGCGTTCGCCAGAGCCGGAGCCGCGCCCCGTGGCGCCGCTGTCTCAGTCCATGCGCAGTGCCGTCATCGGATCCACGCTGGCCGCGCGCAGGGATGGCGCGAAGCTGGCCAACACGGCGAGGGTCGTAAGCGATGCGCCGACGAGCGCGAGGGTAAGCGGATCGAGCGGGCTCGTGCCGTAGAGGAACGCTCTCAGCACGCGTGACGAGGCCGCGCCGCCCAGCAGGCCGATCATAACGCCACTCACTGCCAGCCGAACACCCTGGCCGATGACCAGGCCCATGACCGACGTCTTTCGTTCACCCAGCGCCATGCGAATGCCGATTTCCCGCCGCCGGCTCGCCACACTGCGACTGGTGACACCATAAATGCCGAGAAATGCGAACAGCACGGACAATGCGGCGAACACACCCATGAGCCGTGCGCGGTAGCGCTGCTCGACAAGCGAGTCCGCAATGCGCTCGGTCAGCGGCACGATGGACGTGATCGGGACATCAGGATCGACAGACCAGATGCGCTCGCGCAGCAGCGGCGTCAGCGCGGCGGCCCGCACGCCCGACTCGAGTCGCAGCACGAAGCTGCCACCCTGACCCGGCCGCTCACCACGCGGAATGTAGAAGCGCATCTCGTCGCCCACATCGAGCTGCCGGTCGCGCACATCGCCAACCACACCCACAATCAGAAAATCGCCAGCCCAGAACTTGAAGTGCCGGCCAACCGCACCGTCCGGGTAGTAGCGCCGCGCCAGGTTCTGTGTGATGATGGCAACCGGCGCAGCATCAATGCGATCATCAGAGTCGTTGAACAGGCGGCCCTCGATGAGTCGCATCCGCATCAGGCTCATGTAATTCCCGGAAACGAAATTGCGCTCCGCTGCCATCAGCTCGCCGGGTGAGGCTGCATAGCCCTCCGCCTCGAAATCGTTGTTGGCGCGGTTGCCGCCGAAGGGCAGCGTCGATGTGATGGCCGTGGCCTGCACGCCGGGCGTGGCCGCCAGCGCATCACCAATGCGTGCGAAGAGCTGGTCGTAACGCGCCCTGTCGAACTTTCCGCCAACCATGAACTGCGAGAACACGGGGGACACGCGCACGCCGAGCACGCCGCCGGGATCGAAGCCGGGGTCCACCGCCGCAAGCTCGAGCAACGTGCGCAGCAGCAGGCCCGCGCCCAGCAGCAGGATGGTCGAGAGAGCCAGCTGCGACGCCACCAGCGTGCCGTGCAGCCAATGTCGCGTGTGCGTGGTGCGCGCGCCGCGCAGGCGCCCCGCCAATGAGCGGCCCGTCAGCGAAAGCGCAGGCACCAGGCCGAACGCCACGCCGACAAGCGCCGAGACCAGCGCCGCAAACCCGAGCACGCGCCCGTCCAGACGCACATCGCCCATGCGGGGTACGCCCGGCGGCGCCAGCAGCACCAGCGCCTTCGTGGCCAGCCAGGCAACCAGCACACCCGCGGCGCCACTGACCAGCGCCAGCAGCAAACTCTCTGTCAGGAGCTGTGCTACCAGGCGCCCCCGGCCCGCGCCGATTGCGCCGCGCACCACCAGCTCCTGCTCACGGTCGATGCCCAGGCCGAGCAGCAGCGCCGCCACGTTGACGCACGCCACCACCAGCAGCAGCACGGCCGCTGCCATCAGGATGAGCAGCGGCGTGCGCACCTTGCGCGTGGCATCCGCCAGTCGCGGCACCACATTCGCCCCGTGCACGATGTTGTTGCCGGGCCCGTGCTTCGCGGAGAGCGCGCGCAGGATGCGCTCCGTCTCCTGATTGGCGCGCGCCAGTGTCACCCCGGGCGCCAGCCGCGCGAGCATGTAGAGACTGTGATCGTCACGGTTGTCGCGGTCGCTGCCCGTGATCGACAGCCAGAGTTCCGCATCTACGCCCGTCAGCTGGAAACGCGCGGGCAGCACGCCGACGATCACATACGGCGCATCATTGAGCCGCAGCTCCTTCCCGATCACATCGCGATCGCCGCCAAAGTGCGTCTGCCAGAAGCCCCACGTCAGCACCACCACCGGCGAGGAACCCTCCGCACCATCCGCATCGGCAATGTCGCGGCCCAGCAGTGGCGGCGCGCCCAGCATGGCAAACAGGCCGGAGCTGGCGGCGGCAATGTCGATGCGCGCTGGCTCACCTTTGCCGGAAAGCGCAACCGCGCCCGTGCCATAGACCGCCGCCTGCGCGAAAACAGTCTGTTCGGTGCGCCAGTCCTCGAATTCCGGGTACGACCAGCTCGCACGATCCCACACGCTGCCCAGCGTCGGGTGACCCCGCCATGCCGGGATCGTCGGATACACCGACACTACGCGATCCGCGTCCGGGTACGGCAACGGCCGCAGCAGCACCGTGTCCGTGATGCTGAACATCGCCGAGCTGGCGCCAATGCCCACCGCACAGGTGAACAGCGCCAGCAGATAGGGACCGGGCCGGCGCGCCGCCGCCCGCCCCGCGAATCGCAGATCCTGACGCAGCCGATCACCACGCATGAGAACCCGTTGTCCCGAGGTTGCAGTCGCCGCGGCGGAAAGCACATCCGCTTCCCGCCATGCCGGTCGCCTCGCCTGCCACGCGACCGACAGCAGGCCCGCGAATTCGCTGAGCCACACCCCAAGCACCGACAGCCACCCGGCGCGCGCAGCCTCGCGCTGCCGGTCGTCGAACACCTGCCGCATCTCCACCGCCGCCCGGGCACGAAACGCACGCGGCAGCAGCAGCAACTGCGCTGCGACGAAGAGCAGGCGCGCGAGCCGTCGCATTACGCCTTGCCACGTACCGGCCGCACGCGCCCGCCCTCCAGTGCACCCCACCTCGCCGCCACATCCACAAGCGAAGCCAGCCGCGTACTCTCGGCCTCCAGCACCTGCCGCCCGAATTTCGTCAGCCGGTAATAGCGCCGTCTCTCATCCGCTTCCGCCGGCGCCCGCGTCGCCTCCAGCAGCCCGCGCGCCTCCAGCCGCACCATCGCCAGGTACAATGACCCCGAACTCGGATTCGTCGCGCCCCCCGTGATCTCCCGTATCCGCTTGATCAGCACCCACCCGTGCGCAGCGCCCGCCGCCAGCGCCAGCAGCACGAGATACGTCAGAATGCGGCAACGGCAGCAGCTCCCCCGGATCGCGTGCCCGCATGGCTCGTCTCCCACTAAGTTTAACTCAAACCTAGTCGCCTGGAGGACGCAGGGCAAGGCTCCACCATGCGCATCTCCACATGCGTCGCACGGCCGGGTCGTCAGGCGGGTTCCGAGTGCTGCATGATCATTTCACCTGAACGATGGATCGCGACGCGGGAGGTGCAGCGGCGTTGCGTGATCGGCGGATACCCGTGCACAGGCGTGGTTCCTGGCGTGTGTTTCGATTGGAACGGATTAACGGGTCATTATCACATGGAGGCACGGAGCGGTCGGGCGTGTGCTGACTGCGGGCAGCTGGACACGATGGGATCACCGTGATCCGTTGGCGTTGAAATCAGAATCCCTTCATCCGTTTCCACTCGTCAATTCGGATCCAGACCGCGCGCATCGGCAACGCCCCCAGGCTGGCCGTGCGCACCCCAGTGCCCTCCGTACCTCTGTGTGAGAACATTCCGTTGATCCGTCTCCAGGTCAAAGTTGCGTCGTTCAGGTCAGCACTCACACCGTTCCCGCCCGCATGCGTGCCTCCGTGTGACGGCAAGCCTCCCCGTCGCTGTCGGGCTCGGAGAATTGTGCAGGCACGCGTGATCCTCAACTCCGCGCCCTCACTGCCCTCGGCGGTGCAAGGAAGTCAGCCAGCAGAACGGAGTGTCTGGTCGGTCCAGTCGATGGAGCGGCGGTAGGCGTCGGCGATCACGTTTTCGCCGACCTGGATGTTGCTGGCGAGTTCGGGGATGGCATCCCAGTGGCCGCGCTCCCACGCCTGCACGGTCCGGTACACGGGGGAAAGCGGCGAGCCGTTCTGCAGGATGGCGTGGCGGATGTCGGGTGCGAGGCTGAGGTTTTCGAGTGCTTTGTCGAGGGGCATGTCGAAGAATGCATCGACGTGCGAGAGCAGGCCTGTGAGGAACAGCTCGACGTCGCGCGTGCGCAGGCCGGCTTCAGCGCCCAGGAACTCGCAGAAGCGAGCGCGCACGAGTGACGACACCGCCAGCTCCGCGGGCTTGTCCTCGCCCACACCGGAGAGCGCGACCATGGAGGCCCAGCGCTTCACCTGGCGCTCGCCCAGCACGCGAATGGCATGGTCGATGGAATTCACGCCGTGACGCCAGCCGAAGGCGGCGGAATTCAGGTAACGCAGCAGTTTGACGGAGAGCGACAGCTCCTGGCTGATGACGCGCTCGAGCGCGACGTAATCAATGTCGGGGCGGTTCACTTCCTGGAGCAGACGCATGTAGTTGAGCTTGAACTTCGGGATGTCGCGACCCGCGATCATTTCCGGCTTGCAGAAGAAGTAGCCCTGGAACAGCCGGAACCCCACCTTCCTCGCCTCTTCGAATTCCTCGTACGTCTCGACCTTCTCGGCGAGCAGGGTAACACGCGTGTTGCGCAGCCGCCGGGCCAGCTGGGCGCGTTGTTCGGGCGTGGAGGAGCGCCAGTCGACCTTGATCACGTCGACCAGCCGCACCAGCGGTTCCCAGCGGTCGTCGAATGTGTAGTCGTCGAGGGCGAGGGTGTAGCCCTGCCGCTTGAGATTCTCGCAGGCCACCACGATCTCGTCGTCCGGGTCCACCGTCTCCAGCAGCTCGATCACGGTGAGCTCGGGCGGCAGCACCGTGTACAGCTCGTCCACGATCACGCGACGCGTCGCATTCACAAACAGCTTCTTGCCCGCCACCAGCTGCTCCAGTCCGAAACTGTGCAGACTGTTGTCGATGAGGCGCGACGATGCTTCGTCCGCATCATGATGGCGGAACACGTTCTCCGGCCCCGAGCGGAACAGCAGCTCGTAGCCCGAGATCTCGCGATCCCGCCCCAGAATCGGCTGCCGCGCGACGTAGATGTCCATTGTCACCGATGAGGATTACGCCATTCCTTGATGAGGATCGGCACCACCGTGCGACGATTCAAGATGCGCTCAGGTCTCGGAGCCACGCCCGCAGCACACGGCCTGCGTTGCTGGGGCTGGTTGCTGGGGAACGAATTCCTCGGGCCAGCTTCTGGAGCCGAACCGAAGACTCACGCAGCTCGATCCGTGTTCGACTCGATCCACCGCCGGTGCCGTTCAAGCCGTGCCCGGCAACCAGCCCGAGCCCCAGCCCCAGCAACGCCGTTCCGCCACGCCGCCCGGGACTGCCTCAATGCGTAAAGCTGTAAATCATGTAATTGACGCCCAGCTTGTACGCTTCATTGGAGAGATCGACGGGAAAGAAGCCCTGGTCGGAGAACTCCCAGAAGTTGGAGACGTCCGTGTTGAAGTTGATCATGGCGAGGAGCCGCTTGTGCGGGTCGTTGTCCTGGTAGATGCCGCGGAAGATGGGCGGGCCGTAATCGTAGTACTGGGGCACAATGTCCAGCGAGGCAAGCTCGAAGAACGAGTGAAAGATCGGGTTATCCGCCGTCATGTCGAAGAAGCGCACGCCCGGCAGCACGCGCTCCATGTTGAACACGAAATTCTCCCAGCCTGCGTTGCCGCGATTGTCGCGCGAGTCATCGAAGATGACGAAGCCGCCCTTCAGCAGATACGCGCGCATGGCGGCGGCTTCCCTGTCGTTCAGCGTCCAGTAGCCGGCCTCCGTCATGAACGCGACCGGGTATCGCATCAGTGCGGGGTCATTGAGCGCCACGACATTGCTGCCATCCGAGATGCGGATGCAGGTAGCTCATCAGGTCGAGGATCTTCATCAGATTGTTCTCGGCCCTGGGATAGCCGTGCGCCCAGGCGGGCAGACCCATGTAGTAGTAGCCGCCCGGGCCGGTCTCGTACTTGATGCGCGCGAACGTGAAGCGTCCATCGTAAGGCAGGTTGTCGATCTCGGGCTCACGCGAGAAGAAACGCTGGGCCGCGAGTGATGAAGGCAGCAGCGCGAGGCCGGCCGCGGCGGTGGCTGCGGAAAGAACCCGGCGTGTCAGCGGTCGCAGGAAACGGGCGATACGACGCATGGGCCGTTTGTACACGGCAGGTGGCGTGTGAGATCGGGGTGTTGCGGCGCCGTCCACCCCGGCGGGCGGGAAACGGCGTCGGCAGGCGCGGTCAGCTGCTCAGCTCGTCCAGGACCAGGTCGTCGGGCGGCACGCTGATCACATTGCTGGGCCCGGCGAGCGCGGACTCCTCGTCCAGCAGCTCATCGAGCGTCTGGACGACGGCATCGCGTCCCCCGGCCGGGACGTCCGCGAGTGGCGCACCCGGCCGGGCGACCGGCGGCTGGCCCGGGCGCTTCGCCCCCGGGCGGGCCATGTCGAGGAGCGCACGCAGCGCGCGCCGGCCCAGAGGCAGGAAGGCCTGTGCGCCCAGCATGTTCCAGGCGCTGCGCAGCTTGCGCGCGAACTCGACCAGCAGCAGCTCCTGCACCCGCGGGTGCTCGCGCACCCAGCGTCGCAGGGCATCGTTGGGAATGCGAGCGACGCGGCAATCGCTCAGCGCGGTGCACGTGCCGACGCAGCTGCGCCCCTCGAGCGCGGCATCCACGCCCACGAATTCGCCGGCCCGCACCACGGCCAGGTTGACCTCGCGGCCGCCCACGCCGGGCAGGGCCAGCCGTGCCAGTCCGCGAATGATGAGGAACACTGAAGTGCAGGTTTCGCCGTGCTCGAAGAGCACAGCACCGCGCTCGCGCACCTGTATTTCGGCGGAGCGGGCAAGAGTGAGGCGGTCTTCCTCGCTCTCTTCCAGCAGGAATGACACGCGGCAGAGCGCAGCCTCGACCTCGGCGATTTCGGTCATGGGCGCATCATGCGCGATTCCGGAGGATCGGGACGTCATGGCCACAAGACACACTCCTCCCGGCAGGCGCTGGAACACGAAGAGTTCCCGAACCTGCTCGACGGCGATCATCGCGAAGGGATTGTTGCTGCCGCGGCCTGGAGGTGGACGCCGCGACGACTAACAGAACTGCTTGACAGGTCGTGCCGTTGGATGGACGAGTAAACTACCGCGCATCATAAATGAAACACGCTGACATGGCAAGGCGTCAGCGGGCTACGCGTGTGTTTGATGTCGCACGCACACCGCACGCGGCCAGGGCACTGCGCGGCGCCTGATGCCATGGCAACAGCCTGGCCGCGGCGCGCGCGTGCGGCAACCGCGCATTGCAGTTTCCCCGCCTCGCCAGCACGAGGTGCAGCCGATAGCTGGCCGGATCGTAGCGCAGCGCGCGCTCGATGCTGGCGCGCGTCTCTGATGAAGCCGTGACGCGCACGGCTGCCAGTTCCATGCTCGAGCGGAATACGAGCAGCGCCGCCACGAACACCGGCGCCAGCAGCAGCGCTGTGCGCCAGGGACCGCGCAGCGGCCTGTCGAATGCGGGCCGCGTCCCCGGCAGCAGCAGCCCCGTGATCACCGCGATGAATAACAATGGCGCCGCATTCAGCAGCACCGCATTGAACGCGCCCGTCACCGCAACGGCGCACAGCGCAGCGAGCAGCGCGCCCGCGTCCTGTACGGCCTGCGCGTCCATGCTGCGCAGCCGGCGCGCTGCGGTCAGTGCGATCGCCGCTCCCGCGCCCAGTGCCAGCACCACCGCCAGCGCGCCCCGCTCCGCGAGCAGCGCCACCCAGTCGCTGCTGGGCCATGGATTCGTGGGAATCGGATCGTCGTTGTCGAAGGAGGGATCGCCGCGCGTTGTAACACGGGGATAGGCGACGAACCAGTTCCCGGGTCCTGCGCCGAACAACGGATCCTGCAACGCGAGTCGCAGCGAGTTCTGGTACTGGACCAGCCGCCCCTTGCCCGAGCCGCTGTGATAGTCCGTGATCCGCGTGAGCGTTTCCGCGTATGGCGAGCGGGAACGCCACTCGAGCTGATTGGGCAGCACCACGGCCAGGAGCATGCCCGCCACCAGAGTCAGTGCAACGTGGCGCAGCCGTTTCTCCGGCTCGACTCCGCGCAGCACACGGCGGCCCAGCACCCGCGACAGTGCGAACACCATCAGCACGCAGACCAGCGCCAGCCACGCGGCGCGGCTGCGCGTGAGGATCACCGCGTTCGCGCACACCAGCACGCCCGCCAGCCAGAAGCGCACGGCCCAGCGCCGCTGCGCGCGCAACGCCATGAGCGTTACCAGCGGCAGCGCGATCACCGTGAAATGCGCCAGGAAATTGCGATTGCCGAAGGTCCCGCCGGGCGGCCGATCCGTCGCCAGCCAGTCCAGGTTCAGACCGTAGGCCTGCAGCGAGCCCAGCAGCGCACCCAGCGCGGCGGCTGCCGCCATGGCGCCCAGCACCAGCCGCCCTTTTCCCGCGCGCGCCACCCGCCTCGCCGCCAGCAGCAGAATGAAGCCCGAGAACGTGAGCCCGAAGGAGCGCAGCGCCAGCCAGTGGTTGGTCGCAAACAACGCTGTTAGTGCGCTCCAGCCCGCGAACGCCGCCAGCAGAGCCTCTACCACACTCGCCTGCAACCGACCCGCGCGCCGCCAGCCTGGCAGCATGAGCAGCAGCGCCAGCAGCGCCGCCCCGTGCAGCACCAGCTCCTTCGGCACCGCGTGCCGGTCCAGGTCGTACAGACGCGAGTGCACCCCCACCAGCACGATCGCCACCGCACCCGCCGCCAGCACCACCACCAGCCCGGACGCCGTCCACTTCCCGCCCGTTGCGCCGAAGTCACCACTGACACCCGTAACGCCAGACGTGCCCGCCGCCGATCCCGCGCCCGAGTCCCCGTCCGCTACCGCCGCAACCATCGGCTGCAATTCCATCTATTCATGCGCTCGCGAAAACCACGTCAATCCCTGAATCCCCGCGCCAGCCCGCAGCGCCGTCCCATCCGTTCACCCACAACCAGACGACGCAGTTCCATCCGTTCACCGGCAAGAAGTCCAAGCCAACGCAGTTCCATCCGTTCCCGAGCAACCAGCCGCGGCAACCAGCCCGAGCAGCGCCCTTGACTCCGTCAACCCCAGCCCCAGCCCCGGCCCGAGCCCCAGAAACGCCGTTCCGCCTACTGTTTGCCCCCCACAAAGATGGCCTTGGGAATCATGACGTGGACCCCGACGTTGCCATCGACCAGCTCCGTGATGCGCAGGTCGCAGGCGAGGCTCGTCAGCCGGTACGCCTCGCCCTGCGTCAGCCCCTTCTCCTGGAGAAATACGGCGGTATTGCGGATCGCGATTCGCGTGGCTTCCGTGAGGTCGTGATCCATGCCCATGGTGATCCAGTGCGTGGGCGTCTCCGCGCGCGGCCACTCCAGGCTCATGCCCTTGTGCACGATCAGCTGCAGCCGTCCCGTCAGCGAGGTCTCGATCGCGGTCTGGTCCACCTCGCCATCGCCCTGCGCCGCGTGGCCATCGCCCACCTCCAGCAGCGCGCCCGACACCCACACCGGCACGAACAGCGATGTGCCCGCCACCAACTCCCTGTTATCCATGTTGCCGGCGTGCTTCCAGGGCGGATTGCTGCTGACGCGCTGCGAGTCCGGCGGCGGCGCGACGCCCATGCTGCCGAAGAAGGGCTTGAGGGGAATCACGATGCCCGGTGCGAACTCCGATGTCATCTTCTTCCGGTCCAGCCGCAGGATGCGCGTGCGCGGGTCCTGACAGAGATCGCGCTGGAAGCCGCTGCAGCCGTTGTAGCCGTAGTCGATGGGCAGGTCGATGGCGAGGATCTTCACCTCCAGCGCATCACCAGGCTCCGCGCCTTCCACGAAGATCGGGCCCGTGAGAATGTGTCCGCCCGGCCCGCGGTCCGTCACCGCGCCCTGCGCATAGATGGCGCGCAGCGACTGCTGCACCTCGGCCGGCGGCAGCCCCGCGCGCTCGAGCCCCGTCGGGCTGTTCGTCAGCACCGTCTCGATCTCGACAATGTCGCCGGACTTCACGGTCAGCACCGGCTTGCTGCCGCGGTCATAGTGGCCCCACGCGACGGTGGCAGGCGAGGCGGGCAGCTTGTGCACCGTCGGCTTCTGGCGCGCCGCAGCCGGCGAGGCGATGGCCGGCACCGTCACGCACGCCGCGAGCAGCACACGAAGGGGAGCGTGTCGCATGGTCGAACCCGTGGTCGAGGTTTTCATTGGGAACCGCGAATGCGCGCAATACGGCCGTTCGTGGGGAAGCGCTGGAACTGCAGTGGATCGTGGCCCGGCACGACGCGCGCCGCCGAGCCCGCCAGCTCGATCATCCTCGCCTGCGCCGCGATGTTCCCCGGCCGGTCACCCGGCTCGAACGTGGCGCTGGGCAGATGCGTGTCCAGATTCTGGTAGAGGTAGCAGTTGTCCGAGGCCAGCACGAAGGCGGGATCGCCATCCACCCGGATGTACTGCGAAGCGAAGGTGTGGCGCGCACCCGTGTACGCACGAATGCCGGGCAGCATCTCGACGTCATCGCCGTCGACGAAGCGCAGCCTGCCGGCTGTGTTGCGCCGCACCAGCTCGAGCACGTCGTCCGCGTCAATGCCACCCTTGCGTCCGCCCGCCTGCCAGGCCGCACCCGTGTAGTACTGGTACTCCGCCTTCTGGATCCATAGCGTGGCGTTAGGGAACAGGTCGATGCCATCCATGTGGTCCCAGTGTGCGTGGCTGATGATCAGGTCCGTGACCTGATCCGGCTGCACGCCCGTCTGCATGAGCGCACTGTCCGGTCGCAGATAGTCGGCCACGTCGAACTGCGAGAACCAGCGCGCGCGATGAAAGCCGCTGTCGAAAAGGATCACCCGGCCATCGCCACGCATCAGCCACACCACCATGGCAATGTCCACACGCTGATCGCCGGCCGCGCCGATCACCAGGCCGGACAGCGGAAACCCCCGGATCGTGGCGTAGCGAATCGCATTGATCGTGTACGCGGGCGAAGAGGCGGCGTCGTCGCCTGCAATCCGTGACTGATGGACGACGCCACGGCCGCCGGTCCGCGCCGTGAATCCGGCGGCGGCGAGGGCGAAAGCGGTCACGACTGCGGTAACGCGTGCGGCGCGCGGCATGGCCTTCTCCGGAGCGGGTACCGTGCGCAAGCAAGCGATCCCGGCTGGCGGGCGCAATACCCGGACCGCGCGCGCCGTCGCAGGGCCGGTACCGCCAGCCCTTTGAGCGGGCCCGGCAATGATCACGGATGCACACCGGGGGCACGGCGTCACGCGGCACCGCGCGCGCCCGCAGGGTCCTCGCCCCATGCGGCTTGCGCGGGGGTCGTCGCCGGCATATTTGCTATAATGTAGAACAAATATACCGGCAGCCGGTGAGGCGACAATGCAGCGGAGCGAGCGGGGGCGGCGGCCGCCACGCATGGCGGAATGGCTGATGCGTGCGCTGGTGCGCGCGCCCGATCGCGACTGGGTACTGGGCGATCTGCACGAGGAATTCGAACGGCGCGCGCAACTGCACGGCCGCATGAGCGCCGGACTGTGGTACTGGCGGCAGACGGCGGCATCCATCGGGCCGGTGCTGCGCCGCAATGCGGTGTTGCGCGAGGGCCGTGATTCCGCCGAGCGGCGTTCGCGCGCAGGCATCGGATCGGGTTGGCTAGGCGAACTGAAGCATGCGGTGCGCGCGCTGCGCAAGCGGCCCGTGTACGGTGCGGTGGCGATCGTGACGCTGGCCGTGGCCATGGGCGCGAACGCGGCCACGTTCGGCGTCGTGGATGCGGTGCTGCTGAAGTCGCTGCCCTATCCGCAGGCGGATCGGCTGGTGGCCGTTTCGGAAGTGCACGCGACGCGTTTCCGCGAGCCGGGCTACGCCGCGGTGCCCGACTACGTCGACTGGCGGGAGCAATCGAAAACGTTCGCGGACTTCGGCCTGTTCCGCGGGCGCAGCATGGCGGTGACGGGTGCTGGCGACGCGCTGTACGTGTACGGCGCGTACGTGTCGCCATCATTCTTCACGACATTCGGTGTGCAGCCGCTGCTGGGCCGCGCCTTGCGCGCCGGTGAAGACGGGCGCGGTGCGGCGCCGGTGGCAATGCTGAGCTACGGCTTCTGGCAGCGTCGCTACGACGGCGCGCCCGACGTGATTGGACGGACACTCGTACTGGACGGTCGCGAGACGGAGATCGTGGGTGTAATGCCGCGTCAGTTCAATGCGCCGGGCGAATGGATCGGCGCGCGCATGGATGTGTGGGTTCCGTTCGTGATCGATCCCGCCGCGCAGGGGCGCGACGACCGGTCGTACAGCGTGGTGGGCCGGCTTCAGCCAGGCGCCACGCTGGAAACCGCGCGCGCGGAAATGGCCGCACTGGGGGCTCGCCTGCAGTCGGCGTACCCGGAATCCAACAGGGACTGGACGATTCGACTGGACGGGTGGCAGGAGCTGATCGTCGGCTACACGCGTGCGGCGCTGTTCCCGCTGTGGGGGGCCATGACGCTGCTGCTGCTGGTGGCGTGTGCGAATGTGGCCAACCTCGTCCTCAATCGCGCACTGGCGAGACGCGAAGAGATGGCGGTGCGGGTTGCTCTGGGTGCGGGTCGTGGCCGCATGATCCGCGGTGCGCTCATCGAGTCGCTGGTGCTGGCATGCATTGCGGCTGCCGGCGGCATTGTGGTAGCGCGTCTGCTGCTGGCGGCAATCATCCTGCTCAATCCCGGCGACCTGCCCCGGCTCGCGAATGCACGCATGGATGCGAGCGTGCTGGCCGTAACCGCCGTTACCGCGCTGCTGGTTGCCGTCCTGCTGGGCGCTCTGCCCGCGCTGCGTGCGGCCCGCTCCAGTGTCTACGATGCGATCCGGGCCGGCAGGACGGGCAGTGCCCGTCGCGTGCGCGATGCGATGGCGATCGGGCAGTTGGCACTCGCGCTCGCACTGCTGGCGGCATTGTCGCTCGTGCTGCGCGGGTTCATGCGTCTGCGTGCCGAGTCGCCCGGCTTCGATGCGCACGGCGTGCTGGCCGCCACCGTGGCGCTGTCCCGGGATCGCGTGCCCGATCAGGCACGGCGAGCGGCCTTCACGAGCGCAGTCCTGCAGAGAATCCGCGCCATTCCCGGTGTGACATTGGCGGCGATGATCAACTCGATGCCATTCACGGGCTCGAGTTCGCAACAGACGTTCGCCATCGCCGGCGTGGCGCCCGATCCCCAGCACCAGCCGTTCGCCGGTGTGCGCGGCATCAGTCCCGGTTATGCCAGCACCATGCGCATTCCCGTGCGCGGCCGGGAATTCACGGAAGCCGACATGGCGCCCGAGCCCGGGACGATCCTGATCAACGAAGCGCTGGCCCGGCGCTACTTCCCGAACGTCGACCCCATTGGCAAACGCATCATTACATACGGTGGCGATTTCGAGGCGGAGATCGTCGGCGTGCTGGGAGACGTGCATCACTTCGGCCTGGATCAGGCGGCGGTGCCCGAGATGTACGTGCCGTACTCCATCGAATTCCTGATATCCAAGACCTTCATTGTGCGCACGGCCGGCGATGCCGCGGCGCTGGCGCGGCCGGTTCGCGATGCCATCCACGCCGTCGATCCGGACCAGCCGCTGCGTGCCAGCGGTCCGGATGGCGGGGAGACCGTCCTCGTCGCGGACCTGGTGGGCGCTTCGCTCTCGGGTGCGCGCTTCCACACCGCGGTGCTGCTGCTCGTGGCCGCGCTCGCCCTGCTGCTCGCCACGGTGGGCCTCTTCTCAGCCGTGGCCATTACAGTAACCGAACGGTCGCGCGAGATCGGGCTGCGCATGGCGCTGGGCGCGGAACGCAGACTCGTGTTCGGGTGGATCCTCTCCCGCAGTGCGCGCATGACGGCTGTGGCCATTGCCATTCCGGACTCGCGGTCACATTCGCGACTGGCCGTGCCACCGCAGCGCTGGTGCACGGCGCCCAGGTGCGTGATGCGGGCGCGATTGCCGGTGCGGTCGTGCTGTTCATCGCGGTTGCGCTCGTGGCGTCGCTCGCGCCGGCAGTGCGCGCCACGCGCCTCGACCCCGCGCGTGTGCTGCGCGAGGAGTAGAGCCGCTCAGGCCGCCGCGCCGGAGGAGACCGCCTTGCGGTCGGGCGACACGGCGGGTTGCCGCTCGACGCCTGCGGCCACGGCGCTCGCGATGCGCTCGGCATCGCGGGCCACACCGTGAATCATGGTCGAAGACAAGGCGTGCAGGAAATGCAGGCCCACGAAGTAGAGACCCGGCAGGCGCGTCACGATGCCGCTCTCGTGCAGCGGCTCGCCTCTGTCGTCGAACACGGGCAGATCGATCCACGAGAAGCCGGGATGAAAACCCGTACACCAGACGACATTGTGCACGTCGAGCACGCGGCCGTCGTCGAGCAGCGGCCGGCCATCGCGCACACCCGCGGTGCGGGGAACGCGCTGCACGCCCACGCCATTCAGGTCCTGCGGCTTCACGCGAATCAGCGGACCGCCGTGCGTCAGCGCCTTCGGCCGCATCCTGCGGCCCATGGGCGTTTTCACGGTGAGCACGCGATGGAACAGACCGCGCAGCACCAGGCGCACAAGGAACAGGCGAGCGGGAAGTCCATTGATGCGGAAGGGGATGTGCCCCACATTGCGGCCTGACAGCCACGTCGGGTAACCCGCGCGCGCCGCTTCCAGCGCGATCTCCGCGCCCGAATTGCCCGCGCCCACGACCAGTACGCCGCCCTCACGCAGCTGTGCCAGGTTGCGGTATTCGCTGGAGTGCAGCTGCGTGATGCCGGCATCCAGCTCGCGTGCGAAGGCAGGCACGCTGCGCTGCTGGAACGTGGCCATGGCGACGACCACGTTCTCCGCCTCGAAGCGCTGCTCGCCGGCCTCGATGACGAAGTGGTTGCCGGCGCGCGCCAGCCGCTCCACGTGCACGCCGGTGCGCACGGGCAGGTGGAACCGCTTCACATACGACTCGAGATAGTCGGCCATCTCGTCCTTGCTGGGGAACGCGTGGACGGGAGCCGGGAAGGGCATGCCTGCGAGCCCGTCGAAGCGAGCCGGCGTGAACAGGTGCAGTGAATCCCAGCGCTTGCGCCAGTTGTCGCCAACGCGCGCATTGGCCTCGAGGATCAGGAAGGAAATCCCGCGCTTCGCCAGATGATAGCCAACGGACAGTCCGCTCTGGCCTGCTCCGACAACGATCGTGTTCACGCGCTCGGTCGTGTGCTCTGCGTTCATGATCCGGTTCCTTTCACATCGGTGCGGGCGACCGGTACACCCGATCGTCGCATCCATGATAGTACCCGCAGCAGCCGCGCCGCATCGGCGGAAATGTGCAATTGTGAGTGTGCTGCGGCATGGGTAATTCCGTGTATGCGCGTCACATCCATGAGGATCAGCAGAAGGTTACCCGTGACGGCGACGCCATTCGCCGTGCCACCGTGTATCATTGTCGCGCGGTCGCGGGCAGTCGGGGTTGCGACGACGTGGTTGTTCCTGCCAGAGTCTGCCGGCCGCTGCCATCCAGATCGATCGGGGACGTGGTTGTCCTCGACTGTCCCGACCCACTCCGGAGGAGGCTTCGCATGGCCACGAGCACTGCCAGCGCAACAGGGAAGTCCACTGAGACAGACGCCGCTACCATCACCGACTTCGAAAAGCAGCAGGTCGAGCGCGCCAACAGGACGGGCCTGCAGCCCGTCGTCTTCGTTCACGGGCTCTGGCTGCTGCCCAACAGCTGGGACCGCTGGGCGGCGCTGTTCGAAGAGGCCGGCTTCACCGCACTCACGCCCGGCTGGCCCGATGACCCGGACAATGTCGAGGAGGCCAAGGCGCACCCCGAAGTCTTCGCGCACAAGACCGTCGGCCAGGTGGCGGATCACTTCGACGAGATCATCCGCGGGCTCGGCCGCAAGCCGGCGATCATTGGTCACTCCTTCGGTGGCCTGCTCGTGCAGATGCTCGCCGGGCGTGGCCTTGCCGCAGCGACCGTCGCCATTGATCCGGCGCCGTTCCGAGGCGTGCTGCCGCTGCCGTTTTCCGCGCTCAAGTCGGCGTGGCCGGTGCTGGGTAACCCGGCCAACCGCAACCGCGCCGTACCGCTCACGTTCGAGCAGTTCCGCTACGCCTTCGCCAATGTCGTGAGCGAGGAAGAAGCGAAGGAGCTGTACGAGAAATTCTCGGTGCCCACGTCGGGCGTGCCCCTCTTCCAGGCAGCCACCGCCAACCTGAATCCGTGGACCGAGGCGAAGGTCGACACGAAGAACCCGGAGCGGGGGCCGTTGCTGATCATCTCGGGCGAGAAGGATCACACGGTGCCGTGGGCGATCGCGCACGCGTCGTTCGAGCGCCAGAAGGACAATGCGAGCGTAACCGAGATCATTGAAATGAAGGATCGTGGCCACGCGCTGGTCATCGACCACGGCTGGCAGGAAGTGGCGGAAACGGCCATGACGTTCGTCAAACGTTTCGTCCACTAGTTCCGGGTAACGGACCGCAGTCGACGATTCTCGATCGGGTCCGGCGCCCCTTGCCGGGTTTGTTACCGTATCACGCATGACTTCGCGTGATATTCGCCGCGTCGGCGCCGACCTGATCGCGTACACGTGCGCTCAATGGGCTCCGGGCGCGTGGCACGGACCACGCACCCGGTTGCCCGTTTGCAACAGAGCCGGACATCTCGAGACGAGGGACCAGGCTGCATGGCAACCGAAACCGCGATCCTCTCCCGGCCGTTCGCAGTGCGCCCGGAGGCGTTTCCAAGGCTGACGCCCGCGCAGATGGAACGCATGGCGGCGCGCGGCCGCCGGCGTTTCGTCGCCCAGGGCGAGGTGCTGACCGAGGCGGGCGAGCCGGCGGCGCGCATGTTCGTGGTCGCCACTGCGCATGTCGACATCATGCGGCCCGATGAGCCCACCGTGATGGTGGGGCTGAACGAGCCCGGCATGTTCAGCGGCGAGGTGAACCTGCTGGCCGGTCGCCGCAGCCTGGTACACATCCGCGTGGCGGAAGCCGGCGAAATCATCGAAGTCGACCGCGACGCGCTGCTGGCCATCATCCAGACCGACAGTGATCTGAGCGACGTGCTCATGCGCGCGTTCATTCTGCGTCGCGTCGAGCTGCTGGCGAACGGATCGCGGACGTCGTTCTGATCGGTTCCGAGTGGTGCTCGGAGACGCACCGCATCAAGGCGTTCCTGGCCCGCAACGGGTACCCCTACACGGTGATCGACCTGGACAGGGAAGGCTCCGTACAGGACCTGCTGGATCGCTTCCACGTGGCGGTGCGTGATGTGCCGGTCGTGATCTGGCGCGGCGACATCGTGCTGCGGAATCCGAGCAATCAGCAGATTGCGGCTGCGCTGGGTTTCAACGAGACCATTGATGCGACGCAGATTCGCGACCTCGTGATCATTGGCGCGGGGCCGGCCGGACTGGCGGCCGCCGTGTACGGTGCATTGGAAGGCCTGGACGCGCTGGTGATCGAGTCGACCGGTCCCGGCGGACAGGCGGGCTCCAGCTCACGCATTGAAAATTACCTCGGCTTTCCCACGGGCATCTCGGGTCAGGAGCTGGGGGCGCGCGCGTACACCCAGGCGCAGAAGTTCGGGGCGCAGCTGCTGATCGCGCGCCAGGCCACGCGGCTGCTCTGCGAGCGCCGGCCCTGGGCCGTGCAGGTGGATGACGGACCGCCTGTGCGCGCGCACGCCATTGTGATCGCGACCGGCGCAACCTACCGGCGTCTCGCGGTGGAATCCGATGCGCGCTTTGACGGCGCCGGCGTCTACCATGATGCGACCTACCTGGAGGCACAGCTGTGCCGCGACGAGGAAGTGGTGGTGGTGGGAGGCGGCAATGCAGCCGGCCAGGCAGCAATGTTCCTGGCGCAGACCACGGCGAGGGTCCACATGCTCGTGCGCGGTGAGTGTCTGGCATTGAGCATGTCGCGTTATCTGATCAGCCGCATTGAGCAGAGTCCGAAGATCGACCTGCGCACGCGCACGGAGGTCAGCGCACTGGAAGGCAACGGCCATCTGGAGCGCGTGACCTGGCGGGGTGCGGACGGCGCCACCGAGACGCGCGACATTCGCCACATCTTCGTGATGACCGGTGCGTCGCCTTGCACCGACTGGCTGAACGGCTGCGTGGCGCTCGACAGCCACGGCTTCATCAAGACGGGACGCGAACTGTCACGCGACGAGCTGGCGAGCCGCGAAGTGGCCGGTGCCTCGACCGCCGCATCTGCTCGAGACGAGTCTGCCGGGCGTGTTCGCCGTGGGCGACGTGCGGGCCGGCAGCGTCAAGCGTGTGGCATCCGCCGTGGGCGAGGGGTCGATTGCGATTTCGTTTGTTCACAAGGTACTGCACGAATAGAGGAGATCAGCGATGCCGCAGGCAGCCTGTGCGCACATTGGCGTGGTGAAGTCCGTGAAGCACGCGAAGCGCCGCGAATGCGAGGAATGCGTAAAGACAGGCGCGCAGTGGGTGCATCTGCGCACGTGTCAGGAGTGCGGTGCGACGCTGTGCTGTGACAGCTCGCCCAACAAGCACGCCTCGAAGCATGCGCGGGCCATTGGACACCCTGTCGTCGCCTCCGCCGAACCCGGCGAGCGCTGGCTCTATTGTTATCCGGACGACGCGTTCGCCGAGTACTGACCGCGCAAAGCGACGGTTGACCCCGGCAGCCACCTCCCGGATCGGTTCCGGGGCAGGCGCCGCCGGCAAACCTGCGCCAGCCCGCCCGTCTCTGCCGGTCCCGTCGCGGTTTTGTAACACCGGCTTACGGAACGGGGCGCAGGCGACGACACGGGTCACGTTGCCGGCGCGACCCGCGCTTCTTCCGCCGCCCTCAAGCGACCTGCACCGGCCCGCCGATATTACTCCGTAGATGCATGCGTTGCCGATCGACGCAAGGGTGACAGTTTCTCGAGGGCGACAATGACGATCCCCATGCCCGCGCCGCGCGCGCGGTGAAGGACCCATCCATGCGACCGCACCATCCCCTGCTGTCGCGCCAGTTGCAGCAGTTCTTCGGCGATGCGCCGTCCAGCGCGCCGCAGCTCGCTCCGTTTCTGCAGGCGGTGAGCGCGGCGTACGAGCAGGCTGATCGCGAGCGTGCACTGCTCGAGCAATCACTCGAGGCTGAGGCCGCGCGCGAGCACGCGCTCTCGCTGCAGGCCACACTGGAAGCCACGGCCGACGGGATCCTGGTGGTCGATCTCGGCGGGGTCGTGACCAGCTGCAATCAGCGATTCCTGGAACTGTGGGGATTGCGCGACGCCGATGTGGCAGCCGCGAGAGCGCCCGAGCTGGCGCATCGCCTGCTCGCGCAGATCGCGGAGCCGCAGCCCGATTCACTCGCCGGTGCCACGCCTCCTGCAGACGCGAATGACGAACAGTCGGGCCTGCTGTACCTGGCCGATGGCCGCGTGTTCGAGAGCAGCTCGCGGCCCAGGCGGCTGGACGCGGCCATCGTGGGCCGCGTCTGGTGCGTTCGCGATGTGACGGAACGCGTGGTGCTCGAGCGACAGCTGGCGCACCAGGCTTTTCACGATGCGCTCACCGGACTGGCCAATCGCGCGCGCTTCCGCGAGCGCACGGAGCGCGCCATCAGCAACACGCTGCGCAATCCCGATCAGCTGGCGGTTCTCGTGCTCGACATTGATGACTTCAAGCTCATCAATGACACCATGGGCCACGGCGCCGGCGATGCGCTGCTGGTGCAGCTCGCGCAGCGTCTGCTCAACGCCACGCGCGGCTGCGACACGGTCGCCCGGCTGGGCGGCGACGAGTTTGCCGTGCTGCTGGAGCACGTGCGCTCCGATCGCGATGCCATCGTGGTTGCCGAACGCATCCTGGCCGCCCTGAGCGTGCCGTTTCCCCTTACCGAATCGGTGATGCTGGGCGCCAGCATTGGCATCGCGCGCGGCGACTCGGTACTCGAGAACTGGCCGGGCACCGAGCTGCCACTCTCCCGCAACGGCGACGGCGAGGACGAAAGGGGCGCGCAGATCTATACGCGGTTCGAGGCGCTGCTGCGCAATGCGGACCTCGCGCTGTACCACGCCAAGGGCCAGGGCAAGTCGGGATTCGCGATGTTCGAGCGCACGCTGCATTCCGCCGCGCTCGAGCGCATCGAGCTGGAGCATGCCATGCGCGGCGCGGTGGAGCGCGGCGAGTTCCACCTCGTGTACCAGCCCATCATGGACATGGCGAACCAGGCGCTGGTCGGCTTCGAGGCGCTGCTGCGCTGGCAGCACCCGCAACACGGTGTTATCGCGCCCGGCCGGTTTCTTGCCGTGGCGGAAGAAACCGGCATGATCGTGCCGCTCGGCCGATGGGTGCTGCTACAGGCGTGCGCCCAGGCTGCGCGCTGGACCGCGGCTCACCTTGCGCCGCATCCCATCACGATCACCGTCAACATCTCGGGCCGGCAGCTGCGCGAGCCCGACTTCGTGAGCAATGTGGCCGGCGCGGTGCGTGCATCCGGCCTGCTGCCCGCGCAGCTCGTGCTGGAGCTGACGGAGAGCTCGGTACTCGATCGTCCCGACGTCGCCTACGAACGCCTGGCCGCGCTCAAACAGCTCGGCGTGAGACTCGCCGTGGACGATTTCGGCACCGGCTATTCCGCGCTCAGCTACCTGCAGCGCTTTCCCTTCGACGTGCTGAAGATCGACAAGAGTTTCGTCGACCCCGTCGCCCGCGGTGGGTCCCACGCGGCGCTGGCATCCGCGATCGTCGCACTGGGCAGCGCGCTGTCCCTGCGCACGGTCGCCGAAGGCGTCGAGTCCGCCGATCAGGAGGTTGCGCTGCGCAACATCGGCTGCGAGCTGGGCCAGGGCTATCTGTTCGCGCGCCCATGTCCATCGCCCAGATCGAAGCCCGCTTCGCTCAGCCCACCACCGTCTGAAAAGCAGGGCAGGGTCGTCGCCGCCTCAGTGCGACGAATCGCATCACGATCCCGGCCGGCTCCACCCTGTTCGCCTGCACACGTCCCAAGCGACACGCAACAGCGAAAAGCACCTGCCCCGAAAGAGAGACGGAAGAATCGCTCTGTCGCCAGCGGCGAGGCGGCGCACGAAGTCCCATCATGCACGCTCGTAGCCATGCCGTCATTCCCAGACCTTCACGGTGCCCTCCGTGCGAAAGATGACCTCCGCGATTTCGGTATCCT